>NZ_VNJK01000001.1:0-590575 GCF_007786455.1 Paenibacillus agilis
GATGAGATTTCCCAATTAGTAAGACCCCTTGAAGACGACGAGGTTGATAGGTTCGGGGTGGAAGCACAGTAATGTGTGGAGCTGACGAATACTAATAGGTCGAGGGCTTATCCTAATGAATATGAAGAAGCGTTTTAATCACTTTGCGATCAGTTTTCAAGGTATAACCTTGAATGAGTTTGGTAACGATGGCGGAGGGGTTCCACGCGTACCCATCCCGAACACGAACGTTAAGTCCTCCAGCGCCGATGGTACTTGGACCGCAGGGTCCCGGAAGAGTAGGACGTTGCCAAGCTCTCTGAATCTCAGATTCAGGTGAAATCGGACTCTCGATATGGGTCCTATGAGTAGTGATTAATATTCCCTGATAGCTCAGTTGGTAGAGCACTCGACTGTTAATCGAGTTGTCACAGGTTCGAGTCCTGTTCGGGGAGCCATCTTGCTCTCATAGCTCAGTAGGTAGAGTGCATCCATGGTAAGGATGAGGTCACCGGTTCGATCCCGGTTGAGAGCTCCAAAGAAGCATTTCACATTGTAACATCATGAATAAGGCCCGTTGGTCAAGGGGTTAAGACACCTCCCTTTCACGGAGGTAACAGGGGTTCGAATCCCCTACGGGTCACCAACTTATGGACGCTTAGCTCAGCTGGGAGAGCATCTGCCTTACAAGCAGAGGGTCGGCGGTTCGATCCCGTCAGCGTCCACCATAATATGCCGGTGTAGCTCAGTTGGTAGAGCGGCTGACTTGTAATCAGTAGGTCGTGGGTTCGACTCCTATCGCCGGCACCATTTAACCATTGGGGATTAGCCAAGCGGTAAGGCAACGGACTTTGACTCCGTCATGCATAGGTTCAAATCCTATATCCCCAGCCATTTTGTAAGAGCCATTAGCTCAGTTGGTAGAGCACCTGACTTTTAATCAGGGTGTCGTAGGTTCGAGTCCTACATGGCTCACCAGTATTATAATGATGTGCGCGTGTGGCGGAATTGGCAGACGCACCAGACTTAGGATCTGGCGCCTTTGGCGTGGGGGTTCAAGTCCCTCCACGCGCACCATTTATTAAATACAGTATACAGCTTCACAAATGATTGAATATCATGTATACTGAGTATCTGAATAACTTATCTCATGCGCGTATGGCGGAATTGGCAGACGCACCAGACTTAGGATCTGGCGGGCAACCGTGGGGGTTCAAGTCCCTCTACGCGCACCATCTATTTTTTCGATTGTGATTATTTACACAGCTCGAATTGATATAAGTAGATTATTGAAAATAATGGGCGGACATAGCTCAGTGGTAGAGTATCGCCTTGCCAAGGCGAGGGTCGCGGGTTCGAATCCCGTTGTCCGCTCCAGAATTTGCGCCCTTAGCTCAGCTGGATAGAGCGTTTGACTACGAATCAAAAGGTCAGGAGTTCGAATCTCTTAGGGCGCGCCATTTTCATATTATAACGGGATGTAGCTCAGCTTGGTAGAGCACTTGGTTTGGGACCAAGGGGTCGCATGTTCAAATCGTGTCATCCCGACCAGTTATGCGGGTGTAGTTCAATGGTAGAACTTTAGCCTTCCAAGCTAATAGCGTGGGTTCGATTCCCATCACCCGCTCCATTCATCTTCATTTTAAAAAGTATAATTTGCGGACATAGCTCAGTGGTAGAGTATCGCCTTGCCAAGGCGAGGGTCGCGGGTTCGAATCCCGTTGTCCGCTCCAGAATATTTGCGCCCTTAGCTCAGCTGGATAGAGCGTTTGACTACGAATCAAAAGGTCAGGAGTTCGAATCTCTTAGGGCGCGCCATTTTCATATTATAACGGGATGTAGCTCAGCTTGGTAGAGCACTTGGTTTGGGACCAAGGGGTCGCATGTTCAAATCGTGTCATCCCGACCAGTTATGCGGGTGTAGTTCAATGGTAGAACTTTAGCCTTCCAAGCTAATAGCGTGGGTTCGATTCCCATCACCCGCTCCATTAATATTATAAGACACAGAGACCGCAGACCTTCAGATGAGGTCTTTTTTTGTATATATACCATTTTGCAAATAGATATTAAGAAAAAATTTTAGGCTAGTAATGTGGTAAAGCAGAATTTAGATAAAGATTTTACGCACAACTTGTAGTATGATGGTAAGAACATTTAGAAAGTTAGAAAATGGTTGGAGTGGATAGGGGGAGACGGATGACTGATTTAACGTTGACCGCAAATAAAACAAATTCAAACAATCTCTTGCGGCGGGACGTACGTTTTTTGGGGAATATTCTTGGAGAAGTACTCGTTCACCAAGGTGGACAAGAACTTCTTGATGTAGTTGAGAAGATTCGAGAACTAAGTAAATCTCTTCGTGCTGTATACTTGCCAGAATTATACGATGAATTCAAACAGTTAATCAACACGTTAAACCCGGATAATCGTCATCAGGTTATTAGAGCTTTCGCGATATACTTCCAATTGGTGAACATCGCTGAGCAGAATCACCGCATTCGTCGCAAGCGTGATTACGAACGTTCAGCAGGTGAAACTGTACAGCCTGGCTCGATTGAGAGCGTTATTTTAGAAATGAAGGAAAATCAAATATCAGAAGATGAGCTGCAAACAATGCTGTCAGGCATGTCGTTGGAGTTGGTTATGACGGCACACCCAACAGAAGCAATGCGTCGTGCCATCCTTGATATTCATAAGCGAATTGCGAAAGATGTCATGCAGCTAGATAATCCGACATTAACACATCGTGAGCGTGAACAACTTAGAGAGAAATTATTGAATGAGATTATTACACTGTGGCAAACAGACGAATTGCGCGATCGCAAACCTACTGTAATTGATGAAGTACGTAACGGTATGTATTACTTCAATGAAACACTCTTTGATGTTCTACCTGAAGTATACGCGGAATTAGAACGTTGCCTAGATAAATACTATCCTACGCAGTCTTGGCATGTACCTACTTATTTACGCTTTGGCTCATGGATCGGCGGCGACAGAGATGGAAACCCTTCCGTAACGTCTACTGTCACATGGGAAACGATGAAAATGCATCGTGGGTTGGCAATACGCCAATATGATCAGCGCCTGCGTGACTTAATGCGCACGATGAGCTTCAGTACGAGTATCGTAGAAGTTAGTAAAGAGTTGCTCGATTCTATCGAATGGGACCGCGCTAATGTTGTCCTGAAGAACGTGCCTGAATGGAACAATCCGAAAGAACCTTATCGGGTTAAGATCATCTACATGCTTCAGAAGCTCCATAACGTTATGGAGGAAACAACAAAGGGTACCAGTGAGCGTTATCAGATGGCATCAGAGTTTATTCAGGATTTGAAGCTGATTGATAACAGTCTTCGTCATCACTTTGCTGATTACGCTGCAGATACACATATTAAGAAGCTTATTCGTCAAGTTGAGCTATTTGGTTTCCATATGGCTACCCTTGATATTCGTCAGCATAGTAAAGAGCATGAAAATGCTATGACAGAGATATTGGCGAACATGAACATTGTTGAGGATTACAGCGCTTTATCTGAGCAAGACAAAATTGAATTGCTGAATCGTTTGCTGAATGATCCTAGGCCGTTAACATCTCCATATATTAGCTACAGTGAGTCGACTAAGGAATGCTTGGATGTTTACCGGATTGTCTATGAAGCTCAGCTTGAGTTCGGTCATTCCTGTATAACAAGTTACCTGATTAGTATGGCGCAGGGCGCTAGTGATGTACTTGAAGTTATGTTACTTGCGAAGGAAGTTGGATTGTTCCGTGAAGAGGCAAATGGCGATGTACGCTGTACATTGCAAGCGGTACCTCTTTTCGAAACGATCGATGATTTACATGCGGCTCCTCAAATTATGAGCCAGTTGTTTGAGCTTCCTATTTACCGCAAAGCAGTAAGCGCTATGAACGATTTGCAGGAAATTATGCTTGGCTACTCCGACAGTAATAAGGATGGCGGTATGTTGACTGCAAACTGGGAGCTTCGTGTTGCGTTGAATAAGCTTACGGAAACTGCGAAAGAACACCAAGTGAAACTGAAGTTCTTCCATGGACGTGGAGGTGCACTTGGACGCGGTGGTATGCCGCTAAACCGTAGCATATTGAACCAACCGCCTCATACGATTGGCGGCGGTATTAAAATAACAGAACAAGGTGAGGTACTATCCTCACGTTATTCTATGCAGGGAATTGCCTACCGATCATTAGAGCAGGCAACGTCTGCTTTGCTGCAAGGGGCTATGTTGGCTCGTTATCCGCAAGTTAATGTTGAGGAAGAGAAATGGGAACTGCTTATGCCGAGCATTTCAGAAACGGCGCAGAAGAAGTATCAGGATCTGATTTTCCGTGATCCAGGATTTTTAACCTATTTCAAAGAGTCTACTCCGCTTCCTGAGATCGGTGAGCTGAATATCGGTTCACGACCATCGAAGCGTAAAAATAGCGATCGTTTTGAGGATTTGCGTGCAATACCTTGGGTATTTGCTTGGACACAAAGTCGTTATTTGCTGCCTGCATGGTATGCAGCTGGCACGGCATTGGATAAGTTCTACAACAATAATCCTGAAAATATGGCTACAATGCGTAATATGTACGAGAACTATCCATTCTTTGCATCAATGATCGACAACCTTCAGATGGCATTAGCTAAAGCTGATTTGCTTATCGCGAAGGGATATGCGAGCATGATTCAAGATAATAGTATTCGCGAGCGTATTTTTACATTGGTGGAAGAGGAATATAAGTTAACATCGAAAATGCTGCTAGAGATTACAGGGCAACGCGAAATATTGGACAATGTGCCTGTCATTCAGGAGTCCATTCGCTTACGTAACCCTTATGTTGATCCTCTCAGCTATATGCAAGTTGAATTATTAAAGGAATTACGCGAATTGCGTGAATCTGGTGAGGATGATCCGCTATTGCTGCGCGAAGTATTGCTCACGATTAACGGAATCGCATCAGGTCTTCGCAATACAGGTTAATATATAATTAGCTAATTCGGTTCGCCTTTCCATGAAAGCATGCATGCAGGAAAAAATGTAGCCATGGATAAGGAATGGTACGGTGGTCGAGTCTTGTTACAGCGAGGCTCGGCCTTTCCTGTGTTACTTTGCAGGGATTTATGCCTTAAGCTCCGTCTTATTCCTAGTAAGGATTTTAACCGATATAGCAACACGAGTAGTGAGGACGGAGGGACACTGTTGGATACGTTAGAAAGACGACTCGCGAAGTTAGCCCGGGCGGGAGACACACGAGCGTTTGCCGAAATTGTCGAACTGTATAAAGACAAAATCTTTCACCTCGCATACCGTATGTTGAGTAACCGACACGAAGCAGAGGATATTGTGCAGGATACTTTCCTGCGCGTATACCGTAACTTAGAACGATATGACGAGAATCAGAAATTCTCGACTTGGATATACCGTATAGGGACGAATCTTTGCATTGACCGCCTGCGTAAACGTAAGCCGAGTTATTCGCTTGATGCGGAAATGACGGATCAAGACGGTGTAGATGGCTATGCTATGATCCCAAGTGATGATCGTACACCAGAGACGTATTTGCTTGTCAGTGAGACACAGAGAATGATACATGAAGCGATAGAGACGCTTCCGGCCAAATACAAGTCAGTTATGATTCTACGGTACTTGCAGGACATGTCTCTGCAAGAGATTAGCGATGTAATGGATATGCCGGTTACAACGATCAAAACCCGTGTGCATCGTGGACGTGAATTTTTGCGGAAGAAATTGGAGAAGAAGATTTAATAGCAAGCGTAAGAAAGTTTGAAACGATTCTCGGAACGTAACGTATCGTATATTGTTACGAAAACATTAAATAATGGGTTTAATCCGTTTTATCGGACAAGAGCTGCTTACTCTCTCAAGAACCCTAAGAAAGGATTGGCTCAGATGGATTGCAAACAAGCCGTCTCATTGATGCATGATTTACTGGATGAAGACCTGGAGCGACAGTGTGCCTTGGACCTAAAAGCGCATATGCTTGCATGTCCGGCTTGCCGTGAGCGTTTCCGTCAGTTAGAAGAAGCGGAAAGGCTGCTTTACGGCTTCAATCATCGTTTGCAGCCGCCGTCGGAAGATTTGACTGAGCGAATTATGGGTGTCATTCCACGGCCGCAGCGTAAGCAGAGTCCAATGATTGCTTGGGTGAAACGTCATCCTGCCATCACAGTAGCAGCTGTTTTCTTCCTCGTTATGACGACGAGCTGGTTGAGCATGTGGAATGCCGACAAGCAGTTAGTAGTCAAAGGCGATCAAATGAATATTATTATTCAAGATGACAAAGTCATTGTGCCTAGTGGTCAAGTTGTTCATGGAGATTTGACGATTCATAATGGCAAGGCGGAAGTTCATGGCGAAGTTAAAGGTAACCTAACGGTTGTTGACGGACAGGTATATCAAGCGTCAACGGCGCATATCTCAGGATCGGTTAAAAAGATTGATGAGGCATTTGATTGGATTTGGTACCAGATAAATAGCCTGTTCGGCAGTTCGGCCATATCGCCGTAGTCGGACGACATCTCGATCGATAAACTAGCTCTCCCGTGCATATGTCTACGGGGGAGTTTTTTTATATTTTGAAGTAAAAATGTACATATTCTTGAAGGAACTTTGTAATCTGTTGCCGAAAAGGATATAGTTAAGCTAAATAGAGAAGGATTATCTTATTAGGGTCTCGGGGGTACCTTCATGGATTTTTTCGCTGAATTTGAATGGACGAATACGATTAAAAATGTACTCGATATTTTAATCGTGAGTTACATCATATATAAGTTACTGGTGCTCATTCGGGGCACACGAGCAGTACAACTGCTTAAAGGGATTTTTGTGCTGGTTGTTACATGGGCCGCTAGTACATGGCTCAATTTGTACACATTAAAATGGTTGATGAATCAGATGTTCACATTCGGGGTACTGGCACTGGTGATCATTTTTCAGCCTGAACTGCGTCGTGCATTGGAGCAGCTCGGTCGAGGAAAGATTTTTGGTGGGCGCTCGAATTCGGAAGAAGATGAGACGGGTCGTGTCATTGGAGAACTGATTAAAGCCATTAACTATATGTCTCGTCGAAAAATAGGGGCATTAATTGTGTTTGAGCGGAGCACAGGACTGAATGAGTATGTAGAGTCAGGTATTCCGATGGATTCGCGGATTAGCTCTGAACTGCTTATCAATATTTTTAGTCCGAATACGCCGCTTCATGATGGAGCTGTTATTATTCAGAACAGTAATATCGCGGCTGCGGCATGTTATTTGCCATTGTCGGAAAATCCGTTTATTAGTAAGGAATTAGGTACAAGGCATCGTGCTGCTATTGGAATTAGTGAAGTGTGCGATGCAATATCTGTCGTCGTTTCAGAGGAAACAGGGCAGGTATCATTGGCTATTAACGGTCAAGTTGTGCGTGATATTAAAGAGGAATCGCTCATTTCGAAGCTATTTGAAGAGCTGAAGCCCGAAACGAAAAAGGAACGTCGTTTGTTCTGGAAGCGGAGAGGTGATCAGCGTGGATAAATGGTTAATGAACAATAATTCAGCCAAAATTATTGCTCTCGTCTTGGGCGTACTGTTGTTTGCTGTGGTACACCATAATGAAGATAGTGCAAATGAAGTTACACACCCCCTTTTGGAAACGCGTGTTATTGATGGGGTAAAGCTGCAAGAGAAAGGTTTGGCTAGCAATCTTGTACTTAAAGGAATTACGCCAAATACGGTCAGTGTCAAAGTAAGCGGCAAACCAGCAGCAGTAGCGGCAGCTCTTGCTGAAGAATATAAAATCGTTGTCGATGTTACGGGCTATGGAGCGGGCAAGCATATTATTCCGCTGCGATATGATTTTCCAGATGGAGTGAGAGTGGATAGCTTACAGCCTTCGATGGTTACGGTTGTACTTGAAGAAGTGCAAACGAAACAAGTTGATGTCGTTATCAAAACAGAAGGAACGCCTAAAGAAGGATACAAAGCAGGAGCGCCAATTGTAACTCCTTCTAATCGTGTACATGTGTCACTTCCTACATCACGTATGACAGAGGTGAAGTCTGTCATTGGTATGGTAAATATTAATCAAGCTAGTGAGTCCGTCAAGCAGCAGCAAGTGAAGCTGACCGCTTACGATGGGGCAGGAAATGAAATTAAAGATGCGGTTATTACTCCTTCTGTTGTAGAGGTAGAAGTGCCGATTACAAAACCTTTTAAAACGGTACCGCTGCAAGTAAACTTTAAAGGTCAATTGCCTGAAGGCTTGTCCGTTGCTCAAGTGACACCTAGTGTGAATCAAGTAACTTTATACGGGCCGCAAGCCGAATTAGATAAGATTGAGTTTTATGATGAGGCTGTCATCGATTTAGGTGATATAAAGGCCAGTGGGCAGTACACCGTAGGTGTGAAGTTGACTGCGCTACCAAACATTGAGAAAATGGAACCTAGCGAGATTCAGGTAAATGTCGTAATATCGGAAGAGAAAGTTAGGACATTGAAAAACATCCCAATCACGCTAACAGGTGTTAATGATCGTTTAGTAACGACAATAACAGAGCCAGCTTCAAGGTCATTTGATATTACGGTTGTAGGCTCGCCAGCAGTTATCGATGCGATGCAAGCAAGTGATATCCAATTAATAGCGAATGTGAATGATCTGCCACAGGGTAATCATGTCGTTACCCTTCAAGTGAATTTGCCGCGGTTCGTTAAGCTGGCAAAATCCGAGCAGTTTACAGCTAAGGTTACGATACAGGAAAAGGGATCGCCTACAGGCACGAATTCCAAACCTAATCCTGTACCTAACCCAGGACCAGAAGTTGAAACGGATGCGGGTGTGGATCAGTCAAATCCTGATCCGACGCCAAATGAGAATTCGACAACAGCTCCGCAGGAGGGGACGGATGGTTCGTCGGAAAATCCAAATGCGGGAACGGATTCATCAGAGGCTCCAGCTACCGATGGGACAAGCTGAATAATCACCTATTTTTTATGAATAGTGTTAATGGTTATTCAATGGGAGCTACTTGTGCTTACCTGTATTCATTTACAACATAGATAGAGAGAACAGATTGCAGATAGCACAATACAACAGATTTGCGTATACAGAAAATAACTAAAATTATCAATGGGATATAATCGAAGGGAACGAGACGAATGGGGAAATATTTTGGTACGGACGGTGTCCGCGGAGTAGCAAATCAACAATTAACAGCAGAATTGGCATATAAAATTGGACGCTGCGGCGGATATGTATTGACGAAAGAAGTATCGAAGCCACGTGTACTTATCGGGATGGATACACGTGTATCGGGACGTATGCTTGAAGCATCTCTAACTGCGGGTATGCTTTCAATTGGCGCAGATGTTGTACAGGTAGGTGTTGTATCGACACCAGCAGTCGCTTATTTGACAAAGGTGCTAGGATTTGACGCAGGTGTTATGATCTCTGCTTCTCACAATCCAGTAGAAGATAACGGGATTAAGTTCTTTGGCCGTGACGGCTTCAAGCTGCTTGATGAGACAGAGAACGAGATCGAAGCGCTTATGGATGCGGCTGTAGACGAGCTTCCTCGTCCGATTGGTGCAGACTTAGGTACGATTTCTGTAGATACAGAATTGAAGTGGAAGTATGTCGAGTTCTTGAAGACGACAGTTAAGAACTCTTTTGCTGGTAAGCGCATTGTATTGGACGGCGCGAATGGTGCAGCGTTTGAGCTTGCACCGAAGATTTTCCGTGATCTTGGTGCAGAAGTAGTTGCGATTGCTTGTGAGCCAAATGGTTTGAACATTAACGCCGATTGTGGATCCACGCATCCAGAGAAGCTGCGTGAGGAAGTATTGCGTCAGAAAGCGGATCTAGGCTTGGCATTTGATGGCGATGCGGATCGTCTTATTGCTGTCGATGAGACAGGTGAGGAAGTTGACGGCGACTTTATTTTGCTTATTTGCGGCGAGGCTATGAACCGTGATGGTCGTTTGAACAACGGTACGATCGTATCCACGGTTATGAGTAACATCGGCTTCTACAAGGCAGCAGAGAAGCTTGGTTTGCAAACAGCGAAGACGGGTGTAGGCGACCGCTACGTAATGGAAGAAATGCGTCGTGGCTCGTTTAATCTTGGTGGCGAGCAATCCGGTCATGTTATCTTCCTTGATTACATCACGACAGGTGACGGTATGCTGACAGCTATTCAGCTTGTGGATACGCTTGTAGGTGACGAGAAGAAACTATCAGAAGCGAAGTCTCTAATGCGCAAATATCCGCAGGTGCTCGTCAATGTACGCGTACAGGATAAGAGCAAGTACGAAGGCAATACAGCTATTCTAGAAGCAGTAGCAGCTGTTGAAGCTGAGCTTGGCGATAATGGTCGTGTATTGGTGCGTCCGTCTGGTACAGAATCTCTTATCCGTGTTATGGCGGAGGGTCCAGAAGAGGGCTTGGTAGAGGCTTATGTAAAGCGTATTGCAGATGTTGTTGAGCGTGAGTTGCAATAGCAGGCTAGAGCTGAAGTACAGTAACTGTTGCTGAATAAGCTAAGCAAAGGGGTATTAGCTCTGTAAAAGCTTACAGCCTTAGGTTGGGCATAAAGTAAGACCGTTCGTTCCCGGTATACATCAAAAGCGGGGAATGGCGGTCTTATTTTTATTTTGAATGATGTTGCTGCTACGTTCCTTCTATATGTACATATAATCATATAAAATAGTAATTAAATACAAATATAATGGCGTATATTGCAAATGGGTGCCGCAATGCATATAATTAAAAACATGTTCTATCTACAAAGGTTATGGATAACATTAAACATTGCCGTGTTTATCTTATCCTTGGTATGTAATCTGTAGATTGAACACGCATTCAAAATTAGAAAGGTAGGGTAGTAAGTAAATAAGGTTATACAAGCGCCAGCACTTGCAGCTATGGACGGCAGCAGCAGCAAGTGGACGAGGTGGAGGTGTTCGAACCTGTTCGGCGGGGACCTCCCGGTGTACCATCTGCATCGACACGGTATAGCAGAAAACAATGAGGCAACTTGTTGGACAATGCGTATCGGTAAGGTGGAACTTGAACTTTTACATTACTATTGATCTTATAAAATATATGAGGTGGTCTGCCTCCTTACAGCATCGCACAACCGTAGACTGGACAGTGATTCAGCTTCTGCTCGTTGGTGCAAGAATAGGGTCTCCCTAATCGACATGCTGCGGAGGGAACTACCTTCTGGATGCAGTTGTCGGAATAGGTAGACCACAGCTTCTTGGAATAGGTAAAGTCAATGTGTGACATTACGCCTTTGGACGGAAAAAAAGGTGTATATCTATATAGCTGATAGTCCAACGAGTATGAAGGAACTTACGTGCGCGGCGTGTTGTCGAATGAGGCAGCCCCAATAACGGAGGTTACCTATTTATGTGTGGTATTGTTGGATATATTGGAGCTCGTAATTCGCAGGAAGTATTGTTGGATGGACTAAGCAAGTTGGAGTACCGTGGTTATGACTCTGCAGGTATTGCTGTAACTACAGAGCAAGGTTTGCAAGTTCGTAAGTCGAAAGGCCGCTTGGCAGTATTAGCTTCTCAGTTGGAAGAAAGTCCACTACATGGAGAAGCTGGTATTGGTCATACGCGCTGGGCGACACATGGTAAGCCATCGGATGAGAACTCCCATCCACATACAGATGCGACGATGAAATTTTCTGTCGTGCATAATGGTATTATCGAGAACTATTTGGAGCTCAAAGAAGGATTGATCGCTGATGGCGTCCAGTTCTTGTCTGAGACGGATACAGAAGTTATCTCTCACTTGATTGCTCGTGAATACGACGGGGACATTGTGAAAGCTGTACAGCGTGCGATTCGTCATATGCGCGGTGCATTTGCACTTGGTGTGTTGACAGAGTATGAGCCAGATCGGCTGGTTGCTGTACGCTGCGCAAGCCCGCTTGTTATCGGTGTTGGCGAAGGCGAGAATTTTATCGGTTCTGATATACCAGCTATTTTACAATATACGCGACGCGTATATATTTTGAATGATAATGAAATGGCAGTCCTGACAAAGGACGCTGTCGAATTGATGACGATCGAAGGCAATACTATTTCTCGGGAAATGATTGTTGTCGATTGGGATGCATTGACTGCAGAAAAGGACGGATTCGACCATTTCATGCTGAAAGAAATTTATGAACAGCCGAAGGCATATCGCGACACAATGCGCGGTCGTATGCTGGATGGGTTGGAAGGTGTCAAACTTCCTGAATTGAAAGTTCTAACACCTGAGCGCTTGAAGGAAATTCGCAACGTTCATATTATCGCTTGTGGTACAGCTTATCATGCAGGATTAGTTGGCCGGACGTTAATTGAGCGTGCAGTGAAGATCCCTGTTGAAAATGATGTTGCGTCTGAGTATCGCTATCGTGATCCGATCATTACACCAGAGACGCTTGTTATCGTTGTCAGCCAATCTGGTGAGACAGCAGATACCTTGGCTGCGCTTCGTGAAGCGAAGAGATGTGGAGCGCCTGTGTTGGCAATTACAAACGTTGTCGGCAGTTCGGTTGCACGTGAAGCAGACGACACAATTGTTACTTGGGCAGGCCCTGAGATTGCAGTTGCTTCGACAAAAGCATATACGTCTCAGCTTATTGCATTCATGCTGTTCAGCCTATACTGGGCACAAGTTACAGGTCGTGCTGATACTGCTCAGCTTCGTCATGAGCTTGCGGCAATGGAAGCATTGCCTGAGCAAGTAGAAAAGCTGCTTGAGCAAGCAACAGAAATGAAGCGTGTTGCTGAAGACATGGCTAAGCATGACAACTTGTTCTTCATCGGTCGCGGTGTTGACCATGCGGTTGTACAGGAAGGCTCCTTGAAGCTGAAGGAGATCTCCTACATTCACTCCGAAGCGTATGCAGCGGGTGAGTTGAAGCATGGTACGTTAGCATTGATCGAAGATGATGTTCCAGTTATTGCTTTGTTGACTCAACCAGCTCTTATTGAGAAAATGGTAAGCAACATTAAGGAAGTAAAAGCTCGTGGCGGTGTCGTGTACGCGATTACGGACGAGGCACATGCAGAGCTTGTAGGAAAAGAAACAGATGGCGTGTTCGTCATACCGACTACACTTCCTCATTTGAGCCCAGCATTGTCGGTTGTTCCACTTCAATTGATTGCTTATTATGCATCTCTTGCACGTGGCAATGATGTTGATAAGCCGCGTAACTTGGCGAAAAGTGTAACGGTTGAGTAGGATTAATTTAGCTGTGACTTGATGTTGTCAGAAGAAAATAAAGTGTTAGACTGAAAAATAAAGTATTAGACTAGGAAAATAAAGTTGTAGACTGAGAAAATAAAGTATTAGACTCACAGATACGGACATACTGCTACTAGTAGCTCTTCTACAGTCTTAGATTCGACATCCAGAATTACAACACGACTCCTCTTTTTGGGGCTACCTTTAGGTAGCCCCATTTTTTTATAGATTGGGAGTGGAATGAATGGCTAAGCGGAAACGTGAGATTACACAGGCTAAAATAGAACGATTTCTTAAAGAAGGAAGAGGTCAAGGTAATGGAAAGGACTATCTTCCATGGCTTAGTGTTCAAGATGTTCCCTCACAAGGGAGAGCGACGCGCGGCATAGGTTGGACTACTGGCCGACGACATGAGCTTTTTTCCGACATCGAACGTGATTATTGCTACCTTCTGGATTATTCAGAAGGGGTAACGGATATTCGAGAGCAGTTTCCACTTCTTCCACTTGAAGAAACATTGATGATCGCAGAGAAATTAGGCGTCAAACATCCGGAGGATCCTAAGACGGGCACTCCTATTGTAATGACAACAGACTTTTTGATTACTTATAAGGATAAAGAATATGCAAGAACGGTTAAACCTGCAGCTGAGTTAGAAAATGATAGAACGATTGCAAAGTTTGAAATTGAGCGTGTTTATTGGGAGACCCATCATATTGATTGGGGAATCTTTACGGAGCGTGATTTACCTAACATATTGATTCGAAATATTGAATGGATTCATAAAGAATTTTACAACGAGGATGTAACGGAATTAGGGATATTTGTTGTACAAAACATGCAAAGAATTCTATCAAATCGCCTATATGAAGGAGATACGATTGCAAGAGCCTGCTTGTCTGCTGATGAACAACTTGGATTGGAAGTAGGCACATCCCTTGCGATGTTCCGCCATTTTATAGCACGTAAGATTTGGTCAGTTAATATGTATGAAAGAATTATTCCAACGCAAGCAGCCATTGATTTTGAAGTACATACAACAATAGAAAGATTGGCGAAAGGTGGGTGAATGAAATGAAATCGCTCTATGAAAATATGGTTCTTGAGTGGCATGTGGCAGATGAGGAGGATCATTACATCGAACGTATTCTATGGATTTCTCCTGCTAGAGATACTGTCATTAGTATTGCAGTGAACGACGATAAAGCATTTCCGATTATGAAAACCTACTCTGAGTATACGGCTGGTATAGAGTCCAACCTTTGTAAACAAATCGAGTGGATTAACACAAGTGTCCCTTTATTAGATTCTGCTATAGAGCCCGAACATTTGAGTTTACGTGATAAATCATGGGATGCAATCAAAGATATTGTAAGTGATGAGCCAGGCTGCTTCGATAAACGTTATAGGGGATCTTGTGTAAGAGAAGCACAAGAACGAACAGGCCTTCATAAGAGTACTATCTATCGTTATCTACGGAGATACTGGCAAGGCGGGAAGCTGAAAAATGCACTATTACCCCACTATACGAATTGCGGTAATTATGGAGCAGACAGAACACCGACTGAGGTAAAGCGAGGACGGCCAAGGAAGTTTCAAGACGAACCGACAGGTATCAATATCGATGAGGAAACGAAGCAATTACTTCGCTCAGGTATTCGCTTGTTCTATAACAGTAAAGATAAGGCACCACTTAAGCACGCTTACCAGAAGACCTTGGAAAAGTTCTTTGCTACTGGATTCCGTCAAGATGGTCGCGCGCTTGTTCCTGTACTGCCTCCCACTGACAAGCTGCCAACCTTCGGACAATATAAGTATTGGTTTAAAAAAGAAATGGATTTGGAGAACACATTAACAAGCCGACATGGGAAGAAACGATTTGCCTTGGATTACCGACCAATACTGGGTAGTTCTACGTTTGAAAGCTTTGGTCCGGGTTCTAGGTTTCAAATAGATGCTACGATCGCAGACGTGTACTTGGTTAGTGAATATCGACGTGAATGGATTATTGGGAGACCTATCATTTACATCGTAATTGATGTGTTCAGTCGCTATATTTGCGGTATTTATATTGGGCTTGAGGGTCCGAGTTGGATCGGTGCCATGATGGCACTAGCAAATACAACAACGGATAAAGTCCAATTTTGTGCTCAATATGACATCGATATTAGTCCAGAAGAATGGGCAAGCAGTCATTTGCCCCAGAAGCTTACAGCGGACCGTGGTGAACTTGAAGGTACAAAACCAAGTCATCTCATCGACATATTAGGTGTGGATGTGGAGAATGCACCTCCCTATCGAGCTGATTGGAAAGGTATCGTGGAGCAACAATTTCGATTAACGAATTCGAGAAGCATCCGCTTTATTCCAGGAGCTATAAAAGAGCGTTACAGGGAACGTGGAGAGCGTGACTATCGTTTGGATGCCAAGCTGACTCTACGAGAGTTCACACAAATTATGATACATAATGTTCTCTATCATAATAATAACCATCATATGTTGTGGTATGACAGAAATGAATTTATGGTTGCGGATGAGGTCACCCCCGTCCCTAGCGAGTTGTGGCATTGGGGAGTTATTAATCGTAATGGCCGTCTTAAGAAGCAACCGGATCATATCGTGAAGCTGAATTTAATGGTTCAAGGAGAGGCAACTGTAACTGCGGCTGGAATTCAGTTCAAAGGCATGCATTATAGCTGTGACATGGCGTTGCGAGAGCAGTGGTTCGTGAAAGCACGAGCCGGAAAAACATGGCGCGTTAAAGTCTGTTACGATCCCCGTTCTACAAACGAGATTTACTTGTGGCTAGATGAAGGACGCAGCTTTGAAACATGCACGCTGCTAGAACGGGAAGAACGTTATCTTGATAAAAGAATTGAGGAAGTAGAGGATCTGCTAGAAATTGAAAGATACCAGGGACGGCATCAGGAAGTAAATAATATGCTGTCCAAAATTGAACTTGATGCTCAAATGAAAGCCATTGTAGATTCTGCAGCTAAGAAGACAAACGAGGCAATTCAACATAGCGAGGAAAGTAATCATAAGCGTGTTAAAGGCACTAGGCAGCGCCGTTCCAATGAGAAACTGTTAAATCGAGAACAAGAAGTTTTTCACTTATCCAATCGGGGTGCAACTCCAAAGAATTCACAGAACAATGTGATTCCATTGAAGCGTGACGAGGACGCGGATAAACCGGTATACATACCTCCTGCGGACAAGCTCTCTAAAATTAAAGCATATTTACTTGAAGATGGTGATGACGAATGAGTGAGTTCGATGTTCCGTTATTTCATTTCAGCCGAGGTGAATTTGTAGAGGCAGATTATCAAGATCCTTTACTGGAAGACTATCGAAATAATCCGTTATTAGAAGCTCTTCCACCAATATGGGACGATAAGACGGTTGTCAATAAATTAGCAGCTAAGCCAATCTTTCATGCTTCAGAGCGTGATCTGCCTGTTCACTTGCGTTTACATTGCGTACAACGTATTTCTCGTGATTTCTTTCGGCCATTATCAAGGCATTTAGAATTACAACAAAGTATTTCACGGCTCATTCGAGATGGATATGTAGGTCGTAATCCTCTTACCCCAAACTATGCATTTAGGGCGCGAAGAGACGCCTATGATCTCATTATGAAGGGCAATACAAGCGGATATCCCGTGAACACACCAACTTCAGCTGGATTTGCGTTAGTCGGTATATCCGGAATCGGTAAATCCAGTAGCTTATTACGCATTTTACAGATGTACCCGCAAGTTATTTTACATCGTAAATATAAAGGCCAAGATCTGCCGGCTCCTTATCAAATTGTATGGCTGAAGATGGATTGTCCGCATGACGGATCTATTAGAGGTCTATGTCTTAATTTTCTTCTCGCCGTCGATAGTCTGGTTGGAACTAGATACTACAAGAAAAATGCAACAAAGAACCCTGATGAGCTGCTTCCATTAATGGCGCAAGCTGCAGCTGTTCATTGCCTAGGTGTTCTCATCATTGATGAAATTCAAAATCTTCAAGAGGCCAAAGATGATCGAGCAGCGCAAATGCTTAATTTCTTCGTTCAATTAGTGAATACGATAGGATTACCAGTAGTTCTCGTGGGTACCTATAAAGCTCTGCCTGCACTTAATGGAGAGTTTCGAAATGCTCGGCGTAATAGTGGTCAGGGTGATGCTACGTGGCATCACTTTAAAAAGGATGAGGAATGGACTTGGTTGCTGCAAGGTCTATGGAAGTATCAATGGACAGACCAAAAAGTAACACTAGATCAACAATTTATTGATGTGATGTACGACGAGTCTCAAGGAATTTCAGATATTGCGATCAAATTGTTTATGCTGACCCAGTGGCGAGCTCTAGATAAAGAAATATCTCATATTACTCCTGAGTTAATTCGCTCTGTTGCGAGGGACCGGTTCACATTAATTCGACCTGCCCTGGAGGCTTTGCGTTCCGGTAAGAAGAAGCAAATTCAGAAGTTTGCAGACATATACGATAGTGTTTCCATTGATGATTATTTAGACAGAATTGAAGCTGAGCAAAGGCAAGTTGATCGTTTGGAAGTAATACGAACAGAGCTTGGCTATGACGTAACGGAGCAAACTACTAATGAAATAAGTGCATGGCTCGTTGATGCAGGTATTGAGCTAGCGGCTGCTCTTCAGTCAGCAAATGAAGTAGTAAAGACGCATTTGCATGAATTGGACACGATAGACCTGCATAAAGAGGCTTTGAAGTATGCACTTCAACAGCGGAATACAGCTACGAATAAATTGTCTTCCCAACAGGGAAAGAGGAAGTCGAAGGTGATACCGACAGAGCCTAATGATTTACGCTTAATTGTAACCCAAGGGAAAAAGAAGAAGTTATCTGCATACGATTCATTACAGACGGCTGGTTACATCAAGGATCCGTTAGAGTTTATTGGATAAGGTTGTGTTCAGATGAATGAACAGTGTGAGCTTCCCCTTCCATACCCAGATGAGCTCCTGTATAGTGTTGTCGCACGGTATCACTTAAGAGCAGGCAATAGCAGTGCCAAGTGTACGCTTAGGGAAGTGTATGGCACAGAGAATGTCATTCCAACCACGGATCTACCGAGTCATTTGGATTCATTGAATGCTATACAACCTGTCTCTGTGGATCAGTGGATTGATAATCATACTTTCTATCCGTACTATGCTTCTTTCATGCCAAGAGATCGTGCCCTTCTATTACGTCAATTGATGAAGGGTTCAGATGGATCGGGTATACATGCTCTGGTTGGTATTATAGCTAGCACCGTTGCTAGAAACAGTGATTTACACTTTTGTACGGCTTGTTATGAAGAAGACGTTCAGAGATATGGTGAACCTTATTGGCACCGTGTGCATCAGCTTCCAGGTGTGAAGGTTTGTCCTACACATGGCTACCCTCTGCAACGACTTACGAGTCCTTTGTCCGATCGACATGGGCTAACTGCTCTCCCTATATCCAGAGATATGTTTGAATCCATACCGATAATCGAGGAATTGAATGAGCGTGCAGAGGGACAATTACTAGGAATAGCTTCGGACATCCAAATACTTATACAGATGCAAGATACTCAAGTTTTCTATAACTCTAGACGCTTATTGATGCATCGTTTGTCTGATATGGGATTGGTGACACCGGGAGCGCGTGTTAGGCAGCGTAAACTACAAGAACAATTCGTTACTTTCTACGGGAGAGAACTGTTAAACATGCTGGAATGTGCGCCACAGCAAAACGATCACAGCTGGCTTGCTAGTGCTACAAGATCAATGCGAAATGTGGTACATCCTTTACGCCTAATGCTTTTATTACGGTATTTGTATGGTTCTTTTTCGGAGTTCTTAAAGCAGTCTGATCAAGAACTAGCGCCTTTTGGTAAAGGTCCCTGGCCATGCTTGAACAAAGCGGCGGATCACTATAGGGAAGCTATTATAAAGGAATGCAAAGTTACTCGCTGCTCGGATACTGGACAACCTGTTGGAACATTTCATTGTGCATGCGGCTTCTCGTATTCAAGGAGAGGACCGGATCAGTCGGAGGAAGACAGATTTCGCAGAGGTCGGATTAAGTCGTTTGGTTCCGTATGGGAATCTAAACTAAAGGAATATCTGCAAGCAGGCCTGTCCTATCGTTCAACGGCTCTTAACCTTGGTGTCGATACGAATACCGTCATTAAATATGCCGATGGAAACACCACTAGACATACATGCAGTTTGAAAGTAACAGGAAAGAAGAACAAGGTAAAGAAACCGTCTAAATTAAACGGATGCAAGCCTGTTCGCGTGGACTGGGAACTCCGTGATTTAGAGCTGAGCTGGCAGGTTGAGGAGACATGTAAGGAGCTTATGAATGATCAATTTAGACCAGTTAGAGTACGTGTAGCAACTATAGGGAAACGAATTGGTAAGTTGAGCATTCTTGAAAAGCATAAAGATAGGCTTCCTATTACGATGAACATTCTATCGAATTATTTGGAATCTGTATCACAGTTTCAAATTCGAAGAGTACGCTGGGCTGCTGAACAAATGAATGGTGAATGGCCTTTGAAAAAATGGAAGCTTGTAAAGAAAGCTGGACTTCGACCAGGATATTCTCCAGAGGTGGAGGATGAGATTAGTCGTTGTATCAGTTATAACACGCTTATATCCCCACTTACATCAACTGAGGTGACACAATGGCTGCATTAACGTTGAGATCCTGGCCATTTCCAGAGGACCAGGAAGCTGAGTTATATTGGTTTGGATCGCCTTATATGGACTACAAAGAGAACTGGCGAATACGAGTAGCATTCCGTACATCTTCTACGAACATTAAAATAGTCTCCTATCCATGGGGAACACTTCCTTACTTACGTATTGGACAGCTCTATACAAACGGCACGTACGATCCTATAAAGCCTTTAAGTGGCTCTACATTTAAGCTATCTATAAATAACCTAAGTCAATGTATTGTCGTAAACAGCTTCAAATTACCCAAACGTTTAATCGATCTAAATAAAAATCCTGAACTCGGATTGCAGAACATTATTCAATTTAAAGTAGATTCACTCACCTATTGTATTCCTGTCATAGAGTTCATTCGAGCCATGTTTGTTAACTCAAGAAACATGGCATTGCATTTGCTTCAACCTCATGGATTAGAGCTGCTTGTTGATCGAAGTGAGGTGTATGGAGACGTACTTCATTTCGATATGAGTGCACGTGTTCCTGTCAAATTAGCGACCGATAGTAATGCACGACACCTATCATGGATCTACATGGATAGAAGGATACGAGCGATGTGGGACTCTGTATATCAACATTTGTTCAGTCAGGCCATTAAGAATTCACCGCAGAATCCTCAAGCCGCTCTTAAGAAGGGTATTCCACTGGGTATTGATTTAACGGAAATAGGTCCTTTACAAATACATGTTCGTGGAGAACAGTTCATTGATTATATTTTAGTCAAAGAGATCATTGGCTTCAGTGGATTCGAACATCCACATGAGAAAATCTCATTCTGGCACCCGTCTAAGAAGAGACGAGAATCGACTTATGGTGATAAACAAGTTCGACTAACTTCAAGAGCTGACAATGATGATTACATACTGAACGATGAAAGTGATCATGCGAAAGAGGATATTCATCAGGATGTATTGGAAGCGCCACCTACCTTTATGCATTTTTTAAATGCTCCATTTGTAACAACTCGTAGGCAAAATGTAAGGCAATCCAATACGGGGCAAGATGTTATTGTTAACTCAGGTAGAGGTGGTAAGACTTCAGGGGCTTTAGAAGAAGTAAGTACACAGGAGTCTGTAGTCGGTGGTGACACACCTCCGATAGACTTTCAAACACTCGAGACGATTTCGGCTTCTGAGGGAATTGGTTTGGAGTCTTTTTTCGAGATGATTCAGTTATTAAAACAAACGTTTCCTGTTAAGGTCAGTATGTCTATACTGCGTATTCCAGCAGGTAGACGTTTTTCCGTATGCCCGAACGGAGCTCGTAGGACTTGCGCTGTTGTGCAGATTACGAGTGCAGTGAGTACAGCATACATACTAGAAGTTGCTAGACCTGACAATTGGTCGATATCGACTCTGATTCTTCGTCCATCACAGCAAGCTTCGTTTAAGGTGATTGAGGATAATATTAAGCAACTCCTAGAAGGATTAGTTCATAAGGGCGGTCATTGGGATCGAAAAGTACTTGAGCGGTGCAATGGTGTGAGTGTTGAGAAGCTGAAGCATTATCAGAATGATACAGCTATAGAATGGGCTTCTCGTTTGATGAGTAAGATTTTATAAATGAGTGAAAAGTTAACTTATAAAGTAAAAGGAGTAACGAGTCAATGGTGGACTATTTTTTATAGTGAGAGTATAATTTAGTCCAAGGTTATATAATAACCTTAAAAAGCAAGGAAAAGTTGGTGGTATAAGTGGTTGATATTTATGAACAATACGTCCATTTGACTCGTTTAGCTCTGGAAGGCAAACAAAAAGATGTGAAAATGCTGGCTCGAAAAAATATGCGTTTATTTATGAAAACACGTCCAGATATTGCAGAAGTACTTGAAAAAGTACTAAATAATACTGCTAACAGCACAAGAGCGTTTAATGATGATATGTTGTCTCCACTACCTGTAGATATGGATAGTCGATTAGAGCTCCTTAAGAGAGATTATATTGATTTTGAAAGCGATCCGGTTTGGCCAGAGGCTGTATACTCAGAATTGGAAGCTATTATTAAAGAGAGAGAGCGCTTGAGTGAATTAACATCACGAGGACTGGCACCAACAAGGACGGTTCTTTTTGTTGGGCCACCAGGTGTTGGAAAAACATTAGCTGCCAGATGGTTAGCATATCAATTAAAGCGTCCACTTCTTACTTTAGACTTAGCTGCTGTAATGAGTAGCTACTTGGGGAAAACAGGTAACAATATAAGGGCTGTAATTAACTATGCACAACGAGAGTCTTCCATTCTTCTTCTTGATGAACTCGATGCTATAGCCAAACGAAGAAATGATGATTCTGAAGTAGGTGAGTTAAAAAGATTGGTAACAGTTCTATTGCAGGCTGTTGATGAATGGCCAGCCGATGGACTGCTCATTGCAGCTACTAACCATCCTGAATTACTGGATCCTGCGGTATGGAGACGTTTTGAAAGGGTTATTCATTTTCCAGTTCCTTCTTCAGCGGATATCGCTTATACAATTAATTCATTAATATCCACTGAAGATGAAGTCATGCCAAAAAACTTAATTGAAATTTTGTCAATTGCACTTGAAGGGGTCTCGTTTTCGGAGGTTGTTCGTCAGTTAAATATAGCTCGTAGAGATAGCGTAATTAAACAAATTAGTTTGCAACAGTCTTTTGAAGAGCTTATTAACAAAATTAGTCTAGATATCGATCGTAACAAGAGAATAGAGTTTGCTGTTAAGTTAGTGCATAATGGGCAATCACAGAGAAGAGCTTCTGAAATAACAGGTATTTCACGTGATACAATTCGAAAGCATATGAAAACTGTGGGACATAAATCTGAGGGGGTTGAGCATTAATTATGGCTAGAGAAAATAATTTTCTTTTAGGTAATGGTGAGCACTTAACAAATACAGTGAATGTTCCTCGTAGAGGCGGTAAAAAAATACCGCCTTACTCTTTTCCAACAGCTCAAAAGCATTTTTCTCAATGGCTTGGTGATGCAAATGAAAAATTTAACAAAATGAGCAGTTCAGCTTGTCCTAATGATGAAGTTACTGCCTTAGTCACTATGCACCCACGGTATATATCTAAAAGTGACTTTCCAATAGAACTTTTAGATACTGTTGGTTTGCGTGCTGTTGGCGGACGTTCCAAAAGAATAAAGCCAATGCAATGGGGCATAGAAAAACATCCTGAGGAAGCAGTAACTGATCAAATTTTCGTAATGGGAAAAAGAAGTGATTTTACAACATGGTATAGAGAGATAAATAACTGGACTGAAGCTGTAACCGGGGCAAAGCATTTAAGTCATATTGAGGATTTATCTGCTCACATCGGAGTAGATAAAGTACAAGCACTACCTGAAAATCGTGATGAGTACTGTCTGGAAGTTGTCTTTCATGAAACTTCAGCAAGTACGCTTGATATGTTTGAATACTATGCAAAAGAATGTGATGCTTATCCAATTTTTGATCGTAAGCGTGAATCTAAAGGACTCATTTTTCTTCCTGTATATGCTTCTAAAGAGAATGTTCATAAACTTGCTGACTTTTCGTATATTCGTGTTGTGAGATCGATGCCAACACTTAGACCGTTGCAACCTGAAGTATTACGAAAGGTCCAATCTTTTCCTATAAAAATGAATATTGAGCCTAGTGTAGATCAAGCTTTAAGAGTAGCTATATTCGATGGTGGGATTCCTTCAAGTATTAATCTATCACCTTGGGTAAATTTAATTGAGCCGCCTGGGATAGGAGCAGCAGTTCCAGAGTATCAGGAACATGGGTTAGCAGTAACTTCAGCTTTTTTATTTGGGCCATTAGAGCCTAATAAAGGTGCAGAACGACCTTTATGTCATGTTGATCACATAAGAGTTTTAGATGATAAAACAGGAAGTAATGGAGATTTTGAATGTTACGACGTACTAGATAGAATCTTACATGTTTTAGATAATAACAGTGAACCATATCATTTTTTGAATTTTAGTGTTGGTCCCGATATTCCCATTGAAGATGATGAGGTTACTGGTTGGACTGCAAGCCTGGATGAGAGACTTTGCGGTGGTAGTTCACTTACAACTGTGGCAGCAGGTAACTCTGGGAATTTATGCTCGGTGAGTGGCTTGAACAGGATTCAGCCCCCTTCAGATGCAGTAAATGTTATGGCTATAGGAGCATGTGATAGTGTCAGTTCACTTTTCTGGAAAAGGGTAGATTACAGTTCAGTTGGCCCTGGACGTAGTCCTGGACTGGTTAAGCCAGACGGTCTTGTATTTGGAGGCAGTCAGCACAGTCCGTTTTATGTATTAGAATCTACGGATCCTTATACGATAAAGGGAACCATGGGAACTAGTTTTGCAGCTCCTTATGGTTTAAGATCAGCTGCTGCGGTACGAGTCCAATTAGGAAATAGGTTTTCTCCATTAGCCATTCGTGCGTTGCTCACCCACAGGGCGGAATCAGAGGATCATTCTCTTACTGAAGTAGGATGGGGACGATTGGAAACAGATTATAATAAACTGATTACATGTGATGACGATGAGGCATTGATAGTCTTTCAGGGTGAATTACCTGTTGGCAGTCATTTAAGAGCACCAGTGCCATTACCTAGTGGAGATTTAGAAGGTATGATTGGGATTACAGCGACGTTAGTTATAGCTCCAGAGGTGGATCCGAGTTATCCTAACACATATACTCGAGGGGGGTTAGAGGTTACTTTCCGCCCGGATTCTACAAAAAGAAAAATTAGTAAAGAAGGGAAAGTTCCTCTCCATGCAAATTCCAAATCATTTTTCAATGTAAAGAATTTATTTGGATCAGGGGCGTATGAATACGAATTACGTGACGAGGGACATAAATGGGAACCTTGCTTAAAAGTAACTCAACAATTTAAATCTGCTTCGCTTAATGCTCCTTGTTTTGATATCTATTATCATCATCGAGGAGAAGGGATGAAATTGAAGGAACCAGCACCAATACAATATGCTTTGGTCGTAAGTATTAAGGCTAATAAGGTTGTTGATCTGTATGACCGAGTCCTTAGGACTTATTCGAATATTTTGATTCCTCTTCGACCACAAAACAGAATTCAAATTCGGAGTTGAGAAAAGGATAACAAATTGAGCTAATTTAGAAATAGGTAGCTGGGAGGTTTTTGTTTGCTGTTACAAGAAATTCAAGAGGTAGAAATGACTCCAGAGGAAGAGCTTCAAGAATATATAAAACGATTGGGAATATTAGTATCCGAATACATAGGTTTTTCTATACAGTTTTCTTTAGAAAAATCTAATATCAGCGAGTCGGTGGATGAAAAGGAAATAAGCTTGGGTCTACATGTAAATGATATTATTAATATTTCTGGGTTAATGGATGAAGTGATTACGGATGTAATATCAAAATTGATTTACGTAATGCAAAATGCAATTAATAAGACGGAGACTTTGGATTATGATCTTTTTCATAATTTAACCGCTGAGGTCTCGCTCTCATTAATTTTTGAAGACTATGTTAATAATAATGCAATCGGAAAATTTAATAAAATAAATTTCCTTAATGATTTGAGGGAGATTAGCTCACATACCTACGAGTCTAGTAGTGTAGATGTAGGTATTGTATATTGTCCTAACAATGAAGCACTTAAAGATTTGAAAAAAATTAAAGATATAGAGTATATAAAACTAAGCAGTGCAATTACAATAAAAGAGTTTTTCTTAAATGAAAAACCGTTCTTGAAGTTAATTGATAAAAAATCGCTAGCTATTGCAGTAGATCATAACTTTAATGTGTTTGCCATACTTAGAAAAAAAGAAGGAAGTAAAAGTCTCTATTCAATATTTGAAAACTCATTTAATGAATACGGTTCTAATCATGTAACAAAGAAAGTTATTGCCAGTTTCCTCCAGCCGCTTGAAGAAAGACAGCATCTATCCTCATCAGAGAAAGAATTTCAGAACTTCTTATTGGAAAAAATCAAGAGAAATATTACATTTTTCGAAAACAATAATAATGCTCAAGTACCTAAGTTCAAATATATTGATGTACAAAATAAAAAAATAAGCTTCCATACTGGGAATAAGTTTGTAATTTCTTATTACAACGGAACTTGGAAATTAAAACATTACAATTCACTTTTTGCACATATCTTATACAGGTCCTTAGTGACACAATTATCACATTTTTTGTGGTTGGAACAAGACGAATTTGAAAATTTCATAAAACGTTTATCATCTAATGTGTCTAAGCTTCTACACTGCATGAAAAATTTATCAATTAGCAGTTGTAGCTCAATCTTTGTGATTCTTGATAATCCTGAAATTAGTTACAGTCTTTCTACCTCGCAAGTTAAAAACTTACTTAAAAAAACAGCACTTCTACGTAAAGTAAATATAAATAAGAATTTTATAAACGCTATAAAACGAAAAAGTAATCATCTGAATATAACGGACATTGATCCTTATTTGCTTGACTCACTTTCTACAGTGGATGGTGCGGTTATCCTAGATACAAATTTTAATATTTTAAGCTTCGGGGAGACAATTCAGGTTAACAATAAAGATTACTCAGATACTTTCGGGACTGGAACACGAGCTAGTAGGGCGGCTTCCGAATATGGACTTTCAATTAAGGTTTCTGAAGATGGAGATATTAACTTATTTAGAGATGAAGAAAAGCTACTCACTCTTTAGGTTAAGCGGCTATTATCTTGTTTGCGACAAATTATATGATGTAAATATTATCGATAGTAGTATTTTACCTATAACGGAGGTATGTAAGTGCCAATTCCTGAAAGTCAACTTGAAACTTGGGCTCACCAAGGAGCGATTGTGACGTCTAAGTTGACACACGAAAAAATAAGAGATGTCATTAGTGAAAGCACAGTTTTAAAAGGAAAGTCGTTTGAAATATATCTGCAAGGGTCGTATAAAAATTCTACTAATATCCGTGGGGATTCAGATGTGGATATCGTAGTTCAGCTTAATAGTACGTTTTATAGAGATTTGAGCAATTTAAGCGAAAATGAAAAACAGACATACACATCACAACATTCTTCTGCTACGTACGAATGGAAAGATTTTAAATCAGACCTTATCACTGTTTTAGAGAATTATTTCGGTAAATCGTATGTAAAGGTCGGCAATAAATCAATCAAAATCTTACCTAGTAACGGAAGATTGCCGGCTGATGTAGTTCCATGTGCGCAATACCGCCGCTATAAACGATATACTGGAGTTTCAAATAAGTCTGACTATGTAGAAGGAATATGTTTTTGGACATCAACAGAAAACCGTTTTGTAGTTAACTATCCCAAAGTCCATTATGACAATGGTGTCTCTAAGAACCAGATTACTGACCAAATGTATAAGCATATGATCCGTATATTTAAAAATGCTCGTACTTATATGGATAATAGAGATTTGTTTGATAAGTCCCTTGCACCGGGTTATTTCATAGAAGGTCTTCTTTATAATGTTACGAATAACAATTTTAAAAATACGTACAACCAATCGATGTTTGAAATTTTAAACTGGTTACACAAGGCTGATTTTGATGCTTTCGTTTGTCAGAATGAGCAAACAATGCTATTTGGACCCTCTCCAGAGCAATGGAATCCTGAAAATGCACAGAAGTTTTTAACTTCAATGATTAAGCTATGGAATGACTGGGGGAAATAAAAGTGCACTCATACTCAACTGATTCCAACGAAAGAATTAACATTCCATTTTATTTAGCTATTATCAGCATTTTATCTGCTTGGTTATTACCCAAGTTAATAGAAATGATGGGCCTGTCTATTCCTTGGTATGTTGATGCACCTGCTGTTATGGGGTTTTACTTTATTTACTACAAGTTATTTGATAACTTCTTTTGGAAGTGGAAGTGGTTTGCTAAAATAAATCTAATTCAAACGCCTAATTTTAATGGAACTTGGGATGGACATTTTTTAAGTTCTTATGATGGACACACAAACCAAAAACCAGGAACCATTGAAATAATACAAACTTGGACTAGAATGTGCGTTGTATTTAATAATGGTACATCACGGTCAAAAAGCATCACTTCATCAATTATGACTACTAATGCAGAAGGCTATGTTTTAAGTTACGAATACCAAAATGAACCTAATTACAACTCTGTACCTACAATGCAAATACATCGTGGATTTACTCGGTTAACGCTCTCCAGAGACCAAAAAAAACTTGAAGGGGGTTATTACACTGGTAGAGGTAGATTAAATTATGGAACAATGGAGTTTTTAAAACCTTGAGCGTACACTCAAGGTTTTTGGAAATAAATCTATCAATATAAAATGCATACTCAGAGTCTAACACTTTATTTTCTCAGTTTGGAAGTCCATATGATTTTGTTTGATGTTCAGTCTACAACTTATTTCTCAAAAGCTGCCGATTTTCAAACCTGAAAACCGCGCTACAGCAACAACTCCAGTCTAATACTTTATTTTCTTCGAACAGATGTTGTGAATACGTTAAATATTGATTGTAACTAAATAGTGAGACCTCAAACTCCACCGTCAAGTGGAGGATGAGGTCCTTTTTATAGGGGGAAATTCAACTCTTAATGGGGCTTGAAAAATCGTAAAATGACTTTTGGGACAGCCCCAATGTTTTTACTCCTTCTGTTTCAGTTAGTTGCTTATCAGAAGGGTGCTTAGATAAGTATTCAAAGCACCGCGGGAAATCCCTAGCAGTTTATTCATGAGACCATCGTTGCGTAACGATGGTCTTTTTTTTATTTGTAGTTATTTCTTACTCATAGCCTCCTTTCTTGGACATCTTAATTATTTAAAGTCATAGAATTACTATAAAAAGTAATCATTGTCTACTATTTCATTCTTTTAGTTCATCCTAAAATAAAAGCAGGGGAGCAACTATCAAACAAAAGGAGACTATTAAAATGAAAAAAGTAACTCTGGGCTTATTAAGTGTCGTACTTTTATTTTCGGTAGCAAGTTCTGCATTGGCTGCTCCATCTGTAAGCAGTCAAGGTAACATTAGCACTATGAGAGCATGTCCTGATGCTGGCGCACCGCAACCTATTTATGTAGGAGTAAAATGGAGAATACCTGCGAAAGGCGTAAGCTATTCGATTGCTTCGGCATACAATATTGAAATTATTGGTCGTGATGTGCTTGCACACGAATCTGGATTTGCAGATGTAAAAGTTTATGATAAAAACAATAAATGTATTGCTCGCTATAATTTAGCTGCAAGCTAATCAAATGGCGCTCCTCGATTCTTCGATATAATCTAGCTTGAGGCACCATCACATGGAGTGATGGTGCTTTTGTCGATGGACGTAGATCGCTTTTTGGGAGATGCTCCTGACTCTTTTGGGCCATTGTCGACACACAACCCTATTGGTAAAATGAAAATGTAACATAAAATATAAATAAAGGAGGATTATGGTGATGACACAAAATCAATTGCAAACGAAGTGGGGGGATTTGACGGCGAAGAACGAAAGAGTAGGGACGGTGGCGATGCTGCTGTATCCGGGGATGACGGCACTCGATCTAGTGGGTCCGCAATACGTGTTCTCTGTGATGAGGATGTCCGTTTATCTCATAGCCAATACAAAGGAGCCAGTCTTAACAGACACGGGTTTGGCGATTGTCCCGACGATGACATTCGAGGATTGCCCGGAAAAAGTGACGATTTTATTTGTTCCGGGAGGCTCCGAAGGAACGCTTGCGGCGATGGAGGATGAAGCTACGCTATCATTTATAAGATCGAGAGGAGCACAGGCGGATTATGTAACTAGTGTATGCACGGGCTCCTTGATTTTGGCCGCTGCCGGATTGCTGAAAGACTACAAAGCGACCTCCCATTGGGCGACGAGGGATCTTCTGGAAGAGGCTGGGGCGGAGCTGGAGGAAGGAAGGGTCGTCTTTGATCGGAACCGGATAACTGGCGGCGGGGTTACTGCCGGGATTGATTTCGGACTTGCGATAGCGGGTCGTATTCGCGGCGACGAATATGCCAAGCTGATTCAATTGATCGCCGAGTATTCGCCCGAGCCCCCATATCGGTCAGGCACGCCATGCGAAGCCGATGAAGCTACAGTCAAGCACGTTACCGAAATGTTCATCCCGTTCGTAACGAAAGCACGTGAATTGCTGCAGCGAGCAGACAATTGAACGTATGAGGCCACTGCGGTGTTTGGTGAAATGATCTTAGGAGTTTTTCAACGAACCGGGGAAGATATGAATGAGAATTAATAAATAAAATATATTTATAAGAAAATGGGCTGATCTAATAATTATTAGGTTCAGCCCATTTGTATGTGATAGAAGGAATAAGCGATGAGTATTTTCCTCTTGCGTAAGAAAAGATGATCGAGAATGTATAAAATTCGTTGTCTTCCTCCTATTTCCTCATTTATCCGTCGTGATGCTGAACGGCTCTAGACTGCTCCTCTGTCTTTCTTTTTTCTACAATAAGCGGAATTAGCATAAATGCACCGACAATAATGAGAACTCCGCTTGTCACGTATACGACTAGTAAGGAAAAGACTTCTTTCAAATAACCAGACATGGACATACCAATGACCATTGTCCCCATAAAGACAGGCGTAATAATCCCAGATACACGGCCTATAAAGGCTCCTTCCGTGTTACGTACAATAAGCGTTTGGATACCGCCGTGAATACAGGGATAAAATAAGCCGCTAATGACTAATAGAAGGATTGTCATCCAAATTACTGAAGAGGCTCCTATCCCCATCGTACAGAAGGCAGCGACAAGTAAGCCTATCATGAGAAGCAGTTGTGGCTTTACTTTTTTAGCTATCCCCATTATAGCAATTCCACCTACGAGCATGGCAGCGCCGTTGGCCATGACAAACCACTGAAGGGCCTGTTTATTTAGTCCCAATTGTTCGATGACAAGGAAGATTTGAAGGGGCTGGGTCAGACCTGACGCCAATCCGACTGCAGAGAAAGTCAAACAGAGTGTGCGCAAGGATGGATTAGTACCGATATAACGCAGCCCAGCCATTAATTCTTTTGTAAAGCTACCAGTATCTATTTGCTTAGGTTGCTCTTCGTCACGTGGGAGTCTTGATAATATGAACGAAGAACCGAGAAACAGGAATGCTGTCAAAATGAGAGAAACGTTTATTTTAAACTGTATGAATATAAACGTCCCAATGACCGGACCTAATACGGTAAAGATAGCTACGAGTGTTTGAAACATCGCCATCACACCTTGTAGTTGTTCCGCGGGAACATGCCTCTTAAATAGCTTCATGGCTGAAGGCTGAGAAAATTGTGACAGGCTCGCAGAAATAAAAGATCCGATAAGAAGCGCAATCCAACCGTCGTTTATGACAGCAAACCATACAGCGACTATCGATAGGGCGGAAAGTAGGTCGCTCCATACCATAGTTCGCTTAGGCATCCATCTATCGGCAAAGGTACCCCCAATGAGACCGAATAGAAAGATGGGAGCAAATTCAGCAACTGAAATGAGTGAGACATAAACTGGATTATTATTTGTTAGTTCCGTTACATAGAGAAGTATGGCAAAGTTGCGGATCCATATTCCCAGTTGCAGTAGCACACGAGAGAGTAGAATCGTTCGAACATATCGATTGGCAAACATCATTTATACCCCATATCCTTTCTTAACGTGATAAGTGATTCATGTACGAAGTTACTGCATTAGTTTATATATGATTCAAACTTTAGTCAACAAAAAAAACTAAACAAAACAATAATTTGTTTATATAATGACGAACATAAACCAAAAACGTTTGTTATAATAATGAAAATAAATCTCAAGTATGTCTACTGATTGATTTTTGAATTGTAGATGTGGAGAATGATAAATCCGCTGTATTTTTATACAGTTGCATTGCTCCATTTAATTGTGTGGTTTGAAGCATAAAAACAAAGCAAACTTTGATAAACTAAGCAAACAACAGCTAGTCATAACGGGAGGTAAGTTCCATAGGCTATGAGTTCACAATGCTGCTTCAGCTCTTTGAGCGGGCGGCATTATTGCTAATTATTTTGTTTTTATTAACTCGTATTTCGAGTTTTAAGCAGATACTACAAAAAGAATCGCAGACACCTAGGGAGTTCGCGGTCGTTACGATTCTATTCTGTACCTTTGCACTTTTCAGTACCTATGTAGGAATTGATGTGGAAGGCTCATTGGTCAACGTACGGATCATCGTAATTATGGCAGGAGGTATTTTATTCGGTCCTTGGGTCGGTATGGTTGTGGGAGTGGTATCTGGTATCCATCGCTACCTCATCGATATTGGCGGGGTAACTTCGATTCCCTGTCTCATCACGAGTATCATTGCGGGGCTCGTATCTGGCTATATTTATCTTCTAACGCCTAAAGCGAAGCGATGGTTTGTCGGTATCTTCGCCGGAATGGCCTGTGAGGCATTAACGATGCTGTTGATCATATTCATGGCGCAGCCTACAGCATTAGGAGTAGACATTGTATCCAAAATTGCCATACCGATGATTCTAGGTCAATTGAATGTGGGATTGATCATTTTGTTAATTCAAAATGTGGAAAGTGAACGGGAGGGAATCGCTGCACAGCAAGCGAAGCTAGCTCTGGATATCGCGAATAAGACATTACCTTATTTTCGCTCGGTAAATGCCAAATCGTTACATAAAATTTGTTCCATTATTAAAAATGATATTCAAGCTGATGCGGTAGCCATCACGGATGCCTCGAATGTGCTCGCTTATGTAGGTTATGGGGAAGGTCGCTATCAATTCCGGCATGAGATCATTAGTGAAATGACCAAAGAGACGATACGGAGCGGGGAGTTTATGATAAGCAACCATGCGTTGGATGATGCGCTGCCGGGCGTTCAATCCGTCTTAATTATTCCGCTGAAAGAGCGGGAAGAAGTTACTGGAACCTTGAAGATTTATTATCGGAAAGCACATAAAATTACGTATCCGCTGCAGACGATGGCCGTCGGTTTGTCCCAGATCATTTCGACGCTAATGGAAGTCTCTCGTGTGGAAGAAATTAAGGCGATGGCGAATAAAGCTGAGCTTAAAGCGTTGCAGACGACGATTCAGCCACACTTTTTGTTCAATGCGTTGAATGCGATTGGCTCGTCGATCCGGACAAGACCGGACCAAGCGAGGGAGTTACTCGTCAACTTATCGGGATATTTGCGTTATAATTTGGAGCTTACGGACGATTTGATCGATATTCATAAAGAACTGGAGCAAGTTAGAAATTATATAGAAATTGAAAAAGCACGCTTTGGAGATCGCTTACACATTGTTTATGATGTGGATGAAGTTGCTGTAAAGATTCCCAGTCTTATTATTCAACCGTTAGTGGAAAATGCGATTGTCCACGGTATATTGAAGGAGAAGGGCCCCGGAACGGTTACTATCTATGTCAAAGATACAGAAGATTATATTCGGATTGGTGTACAGGATACAGGTGTGGGTATCCGTGAAGATATTATTGAACAGGTGAGAGAAGAGCGAGTTCCATCGAACCATATTGGTCTTTTCAATGTGCATAAGCGTGTGAAGCTTATTTTCGGGCATGGTGTTACGGTGGAGCGATTGGATCAAGGAACGAATATCTTTTTTGACGTACAGAAGGAGACAAGATGAGAGCAATAATCGTGGAAGATGAAATATTAGCCCGTGAAGAGCTGGAGTATTTGATTACCAAACATAGTCGCATTGAAATCGTGGATCGATTTGAGGATGGTCTTGATGTGCTTAAATTTCTACAAGAGAAGGAAGTCGATGCTATTTTTCTCGATATTAACATTCCATCGTTAGATGGCATGCTGCTTGCGACTAATATAAGTAAGTTTGCGCGCAAGCCCTACGTTATTTTTACGACTGCTTATAAGGAACATGCTGCCCAAGCATTTGAATTAGAAGCCTTTGATTATATTTTGAAGCCCTATGACGAGAAGCGGATTGCTGCCATGTTACGCAAGTTGGAGACTACTTTTAATCGGGAACAACATGAGCAAGGAGAAAGTTCAAATGCTGTGGACAGTAGGCAAAGGTCAGAGGAAAAGCGCATTAATTTGCTGAAAAATGACAAGTATATCGTGACGAGCAGCGATGACATCTACTATGCGGAAGCACAAGAGAAGGTAACGAACGTGTTCGCGAAGAGCGGTATGTATACGATGCCGATGAGTATTTCGGATTTTCATGCGCTGCTGCCTCAAGATCGTTTCTATCGTTGTCATCGTTCCTACACCGTCAATTTGTCTCAAATTCATGAAATCGTTCCATGGTTCAACAATACTTATCTGCTTCGTCTGCGTGATATGGATGCGAAAGTTCCTGTCAGTCGAAGTAAAGTTAAAGAATTTAGGCAGTTGATGCATATATAAAGGCAGTTCATTCCGTAATCCCGTCATCTCATGTCGTGCTTGGATCAAGAAAGCGTTCTCTCTTGTAAGATAAAGGCGTGGAAGCAAGGCGTATGAGGCTTTCACTTCCCTACAGATACTACAGATAACGCACACATCTTGGTGATAGCAGAATGGAAAGAGGGGATTTATCATGAGTATGCATCAAGCAACTCAACGACAGGTAAATCGGTGGATGATCGTACTTGGAACGATCATTATACAAATGGGATTGGGCACAATATATACGTGGAGTTTATTTAATCAGCCGTTAGCTGACAAGTTTGGCTGGGAGCTCAGTTCCGTATCAATTACGTTTTCCATTACCAGCTTCGCATTGGCATTTGCAACACTGTTTGCTGGTAAAATACAGGATCGTATCGGTATCCGAAATCTGACGATGATCTCAGGTGCTGTCCTCGGTGCAGGACTGATCGCTAGCTCGCAAGTTTCATCGTTGTGGATGTTATATTTGCTTGCTGGTGTAGTTGTTGGCTTTGCAGATGGTACAGCATATATTACATCGCTATCGAATTTAATGAAATGGTTTCCTGAGCGTAAAGGGCTAATAGCGGGGGTATCCGTAGGAGCTTTTGGGACAGGCAGCTTGCTCTTTAAATATATAAATGGACATTTTATTAATACATTAGGGGTTTCCCAAGCTTTTCTAGTCTGGGGATTGATCGTAATGGTGATGGTAATTGTCGGTTCATTCTTAATTAAAGAAGCTGTAATGACAGAAACTTCTTCGAACGCCAATACTCAATCACAGAGTCAACGGAACTATACGGTCAAAGAAATGCTGCGTACGAAAGAAGCATATATGCTATTCGTTATTCTATTCACAGCTTGTATGAGCGGGTTGTATCTAATTGGTATCGTCAAAGACATCGGTGTACAGCTTGCTGGTCTTGATGTCAGTACAGCAGCTAATGCTGTAGCGATGGTGGCGATATTCAATACAGCTGGCCGGATCATACTCGGTGCATTGTCGGATAAAGTAGGACGTATGAAAGTTGTAGCGGGTGCGCTGCTCGCAACGGCTTTGTCAGTCGTAACGTTAAGTTTCGTACCTTTGAACGTGGGGCTCTTTTTCATATGTGTCGGGGTGATTGCATTCTGCTTTGGCGGTAACATCACCGTATTTCCAGCGATAGTTGCTGACTATTTCGGTTTGAAAAATCAAAGCAAAAACTACGGTATCATTTATCAAGGTTTCGGTTTAGGTGCTTTGGCTGGTTCGTTCCTAAGTGTATTGTTTGGAGGTTTCCAAGTTACCTTTAATGTAATCGCGGTCTTGTGCATGATATCCTTCTTGATTGCTATTTTTATCACAGCACCTGGCCAACGTAATGAGTCGAACAAGAAACAAGAGTCTGTACTGAAACCGCATTATAATGCGGGATAATTGCAGTAGAGCATCTTATTCGATAAGAAAGACCGTTGAAAGAGTGTTATAAAGTTAAACAGGCGTCCTTTACACATATAAGATGCGCAAAGGACGCCATTTTTCGTGTAAGTGGTATCTAAGAGGAGCGTGAGGTTGTTATTGATGCGGCGCGCTCTCGTTCCACATATGCGGCAATCTCATTGATTGCATATTCCAAGGGCCTGAAACTAGCTTTTATGGTTGTACTGCGGTCTCTATAAGTCGAATCCGACAGCACCTGCTGCACCGCTTCTCGCAGTTCGTCGGCAGTTGGAGCCATATTTCTTATGTAAATCCCGATTCCAGCCTGCTCTACCATTACAGCTCCCATAAATTCATCGAACGCTTGCGGTATGACAACCTGTGGTACCTCGAAGCAAATGCTTTCGTACACGCTATTCGTTCCTGCATGATTAATAAACACACTTGCTTGCTTTAGTATATCAAGCTGCGGCACGTAGTTGCGGACGATAAAATTGTCGGGAATGCCTTTAAGGTCATCCAATCGCAAATGATTGCCCACTGACATTACTACCTGTACATCCGATTGTTCAAAGGCTTCGAAACAGTTCAGGAATAACTCTCCTAATTCATTCAAGATAGTACCGAATGAAATGTAAATTAACGGCCTGCCATCAAGTTGATCGAAAGGGAATTCCACCGTCTCTTTGCGCGGAGTGATAGAGTAACCAGCAAATAAATAGCTATCGTCGAACGAATCCGGGAATAAATAAACGGACTTGGAACTATATATAATATTTAGTTTCTCTTTGCTACCCAATATATCATTAATGACATTCACGTTATTTAGCCTGTATTTGGATGCAATGGTTTTGGAGGACATATCAACTAATCTTCGGTAAAGATCAGCTTCCTTATATTTTTTATAGACCGAATGATCTTCAATCCGAATAAAATTAGTAATAAAGAAAGTAGGATCAAAATCTGCCATTTCGTCGATATACGCGAATGTGGCGAATGCCGATATGCCAGGAACACCAAGCAGTTGGGCAAATTCTTTCCCCCAATACGCAAATGCATCATGAATGATGTAATCAGGTTTCCATGCCGTAACCTCATCTTTGAATCTTTCTACGAGTGATCGGCTTTTATCTAAAATATAATGAGAGAATAGCAGGAACGTATCGACGCGATCCCCCTCTCGCATTTCGAATCCACCCATATCCTCGTAGTTTCTAAACTGAGCGCCGGTTGCCTCAATTTTTTCACGGAACTCGTTACTGGAGTAGTAGAGTACTTCCTCACCCTTCTCAACAAGCGCTCGTATCAACCCCAGTGAAACATTGATATGTCCGTGTAGATCGATCCCGAAATATATCAGCTTAGACATTACACTCCTCCTTCTCTAATCTGTTAACTAGGATATATGTTCAACCCAATATACACTGTCCTTCTACGTCCAAATACAATTTCTACCTATGATCGGTAATTCCTCTTTCTTTAACCTTAAGTTCACTTTAAGTAATTAACTCGCCCGATGACGATGTCATTCAAGATTAAAAAATTACAGTAGCTTAATGCAGGCAGCATGATCATATCCCCAGTAAATCTATCAACGGTTAGCGAATAATTATTGAAAGGTTGTTATCATATCTTGATTTTCCGTTTGAAGGCGTGTACGATGCACCTAGAACACTAAGTCAAACAAATCTATATCCTCTCAAACCTCTAAGATTATACCTACTCAGCTACATACATTTGACTTAAAGCGGTATAACTTTTAAAATTCTCTCTACAACGATTCAACAACACACAGTACACAACACTTCCAAAGCACATTTGCACACAGGTTACATTTTCCTCTATTTATCTTCTCTGTTTATTTCATTGATCTTACTTTTGTTAGAAGCTAGAAGGTTCTTTCGTCTATTAAAAATATGTTGAAAGCTTGGGGGCATTCATAGTGGTTATTCAAGCACGGACCGTACTGGAGAGTAAAGTATCGAAAAAGGCGACTGAGAAGCTGATTCACAAAGTAAAAAGCTTGTTCGAGCATAAGCTGAGCGAGAAGTTGAACTTGATGAAGGTGTCAGCTCCTCTATTTGTAGAGGGGGACACGGGCGTCAATGATAACTTGAATGGCTGGGAACGATGTGTCACGTTCGATACAGCTGGTTACCAGCCAATGATGCTGGAGGTTGTCCAGTCGTTGGCTAAGTGGAAGCGGATGGCTACTCACTATTATGATTTGCAGCCGGGTGAGGGATTGTACGCGGATATGCGGGCGATCCGGCGTGACGAAGTGCTCAGTCCACTGCATTCGCTGTACGTTGACCAATGGGATTGGGAACTGGTTATCGATAGACAAGAACGAACGGTGGAAACGTTGAAGGAAAAGGTCCTCCTCATCTACGAGGCACTAAAAATGACAGAAGAGGAAGTAGCAGAACTGGATTCGTCATTAGAACCTTTCCTACCACAAGAAATAACTTTTATCACATCGCAAGAGCTTGAAGATCTGTATGGTGTAGATACGACACCTAAAGAGCGTGAGCATAGGATCGCAAAAGAGAAGGGCGCGGTCTTTATTATGCAAATTGGCGATAACTTGGCTTCTGGCGAGCCGCATGACGGCAGATCTCCAGACTATGACGATTGGCAGCTAAATGGAGATATTATCGTCTGGTATCCAGTTATGGAAACGTCCGTTGAAATTTCCTCTATGGGTATTCGTGTAGATGAGGCCGCACTTGAACGTCAACTTCGAGATAGTGGATGTGAGGACCGTACACAGCTTCCTTTTCATCAAATGCTTTTGAATGGTACTCTCCCTTATACAATGGGTGGGGGGATTGGCCAATCTCGTGTTGTTATGCTTCTGCTGCGCAAGTTCCATATTGGTCAGGTGCAGATGTCTGTATGGCCGCAGGAAATGGTACAAGCATGCAGGGAACGTGAGATCGAGTTGCTTAACGTCATTAGCTAACTATATAAATTTGGGATAATGATGTCTAAGGCAGTTACATTCATAAACTTTATCAAAACTTAAGATAGAAGATTCGAATGATTTCAGTTAAATTGAAGAAATAACTTATCGCTATTTCGACAAAATAGAAGGCGATAAGACATGCCGATAGTTAGCGGTAGATCGTAAATATACGCTCGAAAAAATAGAAAAAGTCTGATACCGTAAGGGTTTTCTCGGCATCGGGCAATTATTAATGCATGCAGCGAGAATGACATAAAAAATACAAATATTAATGAATGAATGCTACTTTCGACCAAAATGAACGTTTTTCGAACACAACTTTCGTCTTGTTGACTTTATTTGACGAGCTTTGATAAAGTATTTCTAATTCTATCATGATTCGATATTCCATCCTGCAATCCCCAACTTATCAGACATACTTTTTTAATCCTACTTATGAGATCAACCTAACCTACTAGAAGAACGTAAGAACGAACCTAAGATCCAATCTTCAACTAACCCACAACATCTCACATAAGCTTGTTTACCAACTTAATGATTCAGGAATGATTCAGATTCACGTCTTTCATTGTTCGTCGATACAGGACAGGAGCGTGGGAACACGCAATCGGTCGAGGCGATATGAAATGGAACGAAACGGGAGGATTGTTATGACCGTACCGACATCGGTTCAGGCTCCGAGCAATACGACGTATTCTTTGACTCATCCGCAAAAGCGTATTTGGTACATGGAACAGATCTTTCCTGGCACATCATTCGCCAACATAGGCGGTCCCGTTCGAATAAAGGGAGCGATTGACTTTAGCTTGTTGGAGCAAGCAATCCACACCCTTATTCGACAGCATGATGGCTTGAGAATTGAACTTGTGGAGCAGGATGGGGATGCAACGCAGATCGCACAGGTCGTTACAGAGTACGAATCGCAACCGTTGGATTTCTTAGATTTTTCCGAAGAGGCGGATGCGGAATCAGCTTTTTGGTCATGGGTACATCGTGAGGCAGGGAGACCCTTTCAGTTACTGAACTCGAAGCTTTTCTATTTTGCGTTATTTCGTATATCGGACGAGGATAATGGCTACTTGGTAAAATGTCATCACATCATTTCCGATGGCTGGTCGAATCAGTTGACAACGTCACAAATTGCCGAGAACTACACGAGGCTGTTGAAGGGCGAGAGCCTTGAAGATGAGCAACAACCGCCATCGTACGTCAACTACGTGCAAGATGCAGAGCATTATTTTACCTCACCGAGATGTAGTAAAAGCAAGCAATTCTGGCATGACAAGTTTCAATGGCTTCCGGAAAGTTTAACGCAATCATCTGTTGCAAGCACAGAGGGGAAACGCTATTCCGTACAACTTCATGCAGGACTCTCGCAGCGCATTCATTCTATGACAAGCGAAGCGAAAGTATCAGTGAATACATTTTTTGTACTCGCCTACCTGATCTATGCGTACAAAACGACCCAACAATGTGATCTCGTAATTGGCACGCCGGTGCTGAATCGATCTGGAAAAAAGGAAAAGTCGATGTACGGGATGTTCACGAGTACGATGCCATTCCGATGGCAGTTGGATGTCGAGATGAGTATTGATGAGACGCTTAAGCTGGCTCAGAAGGGATTGATGGAATGTTACTTCCATCAGCGTTATCCGTACGATGTGCTGGTACAGGATCTGGAACTGAAGAAACAAGGATATGATCAGCTGTTCCAGACGAGCGTTAACTACTACAATACGAAGCTGCTTACAACGATGAATGGCATGTCTATCGAAAATGTTGAATTTTACAACGGCCATCAAGTCTATGAACTTCAGCTCGTCATTAAAGACTGGTCAGCATCCGAGGGTTTGACACTTGATTTTGATTACCGCCTCGATGCGTATCACGCCAATCAGATCGAAGAAATGTCCAGACGAATGCATCTTATTTTCGAACAAATGTTAGACAATCCACAGGCTACCATCAAAGAATTATCCATACTAACAGAGCAGGAGCGAGCAAGAGAGCTCTACGATTACAACGCAACGGTTGTACCGTACCCTTCCGATCAATCGGTCATTCAGCTATTTGAGGAGCAGGTCACACGGACACCTAATGATATCGTAATCACGTATGAACAAGAACGGTGGACGTACCAGCAATTGAACGAGCAAGCTAATAGACTGGCACGCTATTTAAGCGCCAAGGGAGTAACAAGGGAATCTATCGTGGGACTATGGATGCAGCATTCAATCGAATCCGTCGTAACGATATTGGCAGTGATGAAGGCAGGCGGAGCATACTTGCCCATTGATCCGGCCTATCCCGAAGAGCGGATTCGTTACATGCTGGAAGATTCTCGCACACAGCTCGTTTTTACGAACATGACAGATGGGGCTATAGCCGAGTTTGCAGGTGAAATACAAGGCTATCACAGTCTTGAGCTGGATAAGTTGGATGCAACAAATCTTGGTCATACACATGAACCTACTGATCTCGCTTATGTAATCTATACATCTGGATCAACGGGGCGTCCCAAAGGAGCGATGATCGAGCATAGGGGATTAACGAATTACATCTGGTGGGCGAAGAACGTATATGTTCGTGACGAGATACCGATATTTCCGCTCTATTCCTCACTAGCATTCGATCTCACTGTAACTTCTATTTTCACACCGCTTATATGCGGTGGCCGAATTGGTGTATACCGGGACGATGGCGATGAATTTATTTTATATCGAATTATAAATGACAATGCTTCAACGATAGTGAAGCTGACACCCGCACATCTTGCATTACTCAAAGAACGAGATTATCAGCATTCGACAGTTAGACGTTTTATCGTTGGGGGCGAAGATCTTAAGACAGATCTAGCTAGGGACATAACCGCTTTATTTGGACAATCGATAGAAATTTACAATGAGTATGGTCCTACTGAAACGGTAGTGGGTTGCATGATTCATCTATTCAACAGCAGTGAGGATCGGCAAGTATCTGTACCTATTGGCGTGCCTGCACACAATGTCATGCTCTACATCCTTGATCCTGACCAGAATCCCGTAGGTGCAGGAGCAATCGGGGAATTATATATCGCTGGAGACGGAGTTGCTAGAGGATATCTTCATCGGGAAGAGCTGACCAAGGAGCGTTTTTTGAACAATCCATTTGTCGAAGGAACGCGAATGTATCGTACGGGTGATTTGGTCAAGCGGCTTGAAGACGGCAAGATCGAATACGTTGGTCGTGTGGACCACCAAGTGAAAATCCGTGGGTATCGCATTGAAACAGGCGAAATCGAAAAGGTTATGATGCAGCATGAAGCCATCCAAGATGCAGTTGTTATAGACCGTGAGAATGAGACGCTTGGAAAATACTTATGCGCATATATAGTGAAGAAATGCTCGATTGCGAGTTCGGAATTGAAGTCATACTTGTCCGCGCAAGTGCCCTCGTATATGGTGCCTTCGATATTCGTGGAACTGGATGAGATTCCATTAACGATTAACGGTAAAGTAAATCGCGCATTGCTACCAGAACCGGATTTTACTTTAATACAGGAATACGAGCATGTAGCAGCACGGAGTAGTGATGAAGCACTATTGATTGAAATCGTTGGCGGTGTGTTACAGCATAATCGAATTGGAATTACGGATCATTTCTATGATCTAGGCGGGGATTCCATAAAAGCGATTCAATTATCGTCAAGATTGAACAAAGCGGGATACGTGCTCAAAGTTAGAGATATATTGGAATATCCAATTTTGGAGCAAATGGCGCTGCGTATTCAACCGTTGCATAGTTCACACGTTTATTCACAAGAACGTTGTGAAGGGGTGCTTGAACCGCTGCCGATTGCTCACTGGTTCTTCCAACTGCAATTGCGCGAACCTGACTATTACCATCAATCCGTATTACTTGAATTGCAGCAAGAAATTGACCTTCATGTGTTGGAGGCCATTCTCGTGCAACTTATAGAGCATCATGATGCCTTGCGTCTACAAGTAGATATGCAAACCGGAACATTAACATATTCGAGTCAGACTGATCGTACAAGACTTGTTCATTCCGTTTCATTAGCGGAGCTCGATTCCGATATTCCAACCCAACAGTTACGGATGCTTGAGCAATGTGAAACGTTTAAATCCCAGTTCCGTTTACTTGATACGCTGCTGATTGGGATGTGCTTATTCGATCTTGGCGGCAACGGAAAGAGATTACTTATTACTGCACATCATCTCGTTGTGGATGGTGTATCATGGCGTATTTTACTGGAAGATCTGGCAGAAGCACTTCATAGTCACTCTAGTGGAGAATCGTATCAGCTTCCGTCCAAAACGGCATCGTTACAAATGTGGTCCCAATATGTATGGAATCATCGAATAGCAGAGCAGGAGCTTCACGACTGGCAATCTACGATTGAACAAATTAGCTTCATTCCAACTGAAATACAGCATGGTGAAGCATTGATGAGCAGCGCCAATACGATCGAGCAATGGCTTACGGTGGAGCAGACGAGGAGCTTATTGTATGAGAGTCACCGAGCCTATGGTACCAAGCCGCTGGAGCTGTTAGTAGCAGCCTTATCACATACGATATATAGCTGCTTTGAAATGGAAGAAGCAGTGGTTGAATTGGAGTCACACGGACGAGAGCAGCTCCATGATGAGATTGACCTTTCCAGAACGGTTGGTTGGTTTACAAGTATGTATCCGGTGAAACTAACGCTACCCACTTGCGGGTCTGATGAATCTTCACTAGCTTCTCTAGTGAAGACAACGAAGGAGCGACTGCGTACAATACCAGACCAAGGCATTGGTTTCGGGGTACTCCAAGCTCAAAAGAAATTAGTATCGAATTATGATGCTAAAAAGTTAATACGGTTTAACTTTCTTGGAGACTTTGACAGTATCTGGAACAACCCGTGGTTCACATTAGCAGAGGAAAGCAGTGGTCCAGATACAAGTAAATACAATACACTCACTTCATTGCTGGATGTGCAAGCCATGATCGTAAATCAATCGCTGCGTGTGAGTATTACCTACAGTCAGAATCAGTTTACAGGTGAGACCATTTCTAGATTTATGCAGTCATATGGGGAAGCACTGACCTTGATCACGAACCATTGTTGCGGCAAGCAGGTGAAGGAATATACACCGTCTGACTTCGAGACGGTTGCTATTTCTCAGGACGAACTGGACAGCTTGTTTCTGTAATCATGGATGAATGCGGCTCGATTACGCCATTTTTTGCTTCTTATACGGTCGCTATTTCTGATTAAGCTTGTTATTCCAACTCATATGTTCGTTTTTTAAGATCTCAAAGGAGGTCGTACAATCTTATATGTCTAGAGTCGTATTTTTTGGAGTCGATCTGCACGGGCATGTGAATCCAACGCTCGGATTGATCAACAAGTTGATTGAGAGTGGCGAAGAGGTCATTTATTACTGTAATGATCCATTTCGTGAAAAAATTGAACAGACAGGAGCTTCATTCCGAAGTTATCGAGGTTTGCTTAGCTTTGGAAGGCATAATGGTACCGGCATTGAGACGTTTCTTATATTTGCGGACTTTCTTATGGATAAATGCCGGACATTAGTCGAGGAGCTTCAGGAAGAAGTTACTCAGTTGCAGCCGGATTATATTATTCATGACAGCTTCTGCTTGTGGGGCAAGGAGCTCGCAGCTAAGTTGCAAATTCCGGGAATTGCTGTATTCGCCAACTTTCCATTTATCGATGAGATGGCTCAGAAGGACCCATCGTTCTTTATGGAGTACGTGCTTCTCGCAACGGACGATCCACTCTATCTCAAGCATAAAGGGAAGCATGATGTGTATCGCAAACTGCTGGACAAGTTGGCACGTGTTATATCACTCAAATACGGGAAGCCGTCGCTTAATGTGATGAATGATATTTTTTGCAGCAAAGAAAAGTTAAATCTATTATTCACATCTCGCCAATTTCAGATCCATGAGGAAGTGTTCGACAATACCCATCTATTCGCAGGCTATGACATCTATGCTAGATCGGAGCCGGTAGATTTCCCTTTCGAGCGCTTGGATGATAGACCACTTGTCTACATTGCTTTTGGGACAATCTTGAATCATTTGTCCGAACTGTATGACACTTGCTTCCAAGCATTTCACGATAGCTCGTATCAAGTGGTGATGTCGATTGGCATGCATACCGATCCAACAGCATTCAGAGCTGTTCCCGATAATTTTATTGTTAGATCTTATGTGCCACAGTTGGAGCTCTTGCGTCGGGCCGATGCGTTTGTTACACACGGTGGAGCGAACAGCATTTATGAATCGATTTGCCATCATGTACCGATGGTTGTTCTGCCTCAAGTTTTCGATGAATTTATGGGAGCGTTAATGGTTGAGCGGTCAGGTGCGGGCATCTACATGCGCAATCATGAACCGAGTACAGACGAGCTGCGAGACGCAGTAGAGCAGATCTTATCAAATACAAGTTATCGAGACAATTGTAAGCGTGTCAAGCAGTCCTTTGAGGCCACCGGTGGCTTAGATCGTGCTGTTAATGAAATCATCCAATTTGCGAAGCAGAAGGTGTGCCATGTGTAATGTAAAACGGCTGCTATTATCGATAAGTTTGATTCTTATGTTAAGTGTAGGCACAGTGGGTTCAGGTGTAGCGGCTGCGACAGCAGCTTCAACAGTCGGTGCTGCATCGATCAGTAATATTGATGCTTACGTGGAAGAAATGATGGATAAATCGAAAATACCTGGGATGTCAGTTGTCATCGTTAAAGGTGGGGAAACGGTTTATCAAAAAGGGTTCGGCTACGCGGATGTCGACAAAGAGCTGCCTGTTCGACCAGAGACGTTATTTGAGCTTGGCTCTACGAGCAAGGCTTATACAGCATTAGCATTCATTCAGATGGAAGAGCAAGGACTAGTGAATCGAGAAGATCCAGTCACGAAGTATCTCCCTTGGCTGGAGACTACGTACGAAGGTAAGCCTGCTCCTATCCTATTGAAGCATTTGCTGTATCATACAAGCGGCATTCCGTTTAAAAGTATCAGTGATATTCCTATCGCTATGGATGATCAGGCACTTGAAGCCACAGTGCGTACTCAGATCGGCCAGAAGCTCGACGATGAACCTGGTGAAACGTATTCGTATGCAACGATTAACTACGATGTGCTAGGTCTAATTATTCAACAGCAATCAGGTATGACCTATGAGGCGTATATCCAGCAGCATGTACTAGCTCCGCTGAACCTGAGTGACACGTACTTGTTCCGTGAGGAAGCAGCAACAAATGGAGAATTGGCTCAAGGCTACAAGTACAACATGCTGCGTGCAGCAGCTTATGATGCGCCTATGTATAGAGGCAACACACCAGCAGGTTATATTATTTCCAATTCGCTAGATGTGGCAACATGGCTCAAAATTCAAATGGGTGCTGTGCCTGAAGCGAAAAGCTTTGAGAAATGGCTCATTCGCGCTCATGAACCGGATCGTTCTGTATCGCCTGCTGGAGATGGTTCTTCCTACGCTGGCGGTTGGAGTGTGTACCAGAATGGAACGGGGATGCTGGCGCATGCTGGCGCTAACCCCAATTACTCGTCCTACTTTGCAGTTCGTCCGGATGATGGCTATGGTGTAGCCGTACTTACCAACATGAATTCTCCCTACTCCATCACAACGGCACAAGGCATTATGAACATGATGCTTGGCAAGGAAGTACCGGAGCCTGGAAGTGATATGTACAAAAGTATTGATATGATTTCCTCCGTCGTGCTGCTATTAACGACACCAGTTGTCTTGTTGGTTCTATGGCTGACGAGTAAAGCCATCTGGCAGGCCGTTCGAGGCACTCGCCGCTATGTCGGTCACCACGCGACTACAATAGTAGGATTCTCAATATTCGCTGCATTTATGGTAGGGCTTGCATACTGTTTCTATCAAATTCCGAGCACTTTATTTTGGGGCGTGGACTGGGCATTTGTCGAAGTTTGGGCACCTAATACGCTTCTATACGCTGTTGTTTCCATGTATACAACGATGTTCCTGTTCGGAATCTACTTCCTGTTTACGACCGTATTTCCGAAATCCGATGACCGCTCATTTTTTGCGATTACGCTGCTTAGTGTCGCAAGCGGCTTTGGTAATGCCCTAATCATTTTTATCGTCAATGAAACATTGAATCGGGATATTGATAAGTTTCAGAGCGGGATGTTTGTCTATTTTGTACTCGGTATCGCGATCTACGTCTTCGGGCAGAAGTTGGTCCGTACTCGATTGGTTCGAATCGCAAATGACATGGTATATGAGAAACGAATGGAACTGCTTGGAAAAATATTAAATACGTCGTATCAGAAAATCGAAGGGGTAGAGGAAGGTAAAATTCCTGCTTCACTCAATAACGATACAGAGACGATATCCGGATTCTCCAATATTGTGATCACGGGAGCTACTAGCTTAGTAACCTTGATCAGTTGCTTTGTGTACATGGGCATGATTAGCCCGATGGGTGTGCTCATGGCGATAGGATTTATCGTCGTGGCTGCGGGCTTGCATTATTTTATAGGATTAAAAGCCAACCAGTTATGGGAGCAGACACGTGACATTCAGAACGTATTTTTCCGTTTTATTAACGATCTGACAGGTGGGGTTAAGGAGTTAAGCATTAGCAAAGACAAGCGCACAGATTTCCAACAAGATATGCAGGAAAACTGCCATACCTATCGTGAGAAGAGGATTGGCGGGGATCTCAAGTTCGCAAATGTAAACGTCATTGGAGAGCTGCTATTTACATTCGTCATTGGTGCGGTCGTCTTCTTGTTCCCGCTGTTGTTCAGTGACTTAAAGGTCAGTACACTGCGCAATTACGTATTCGTCCTGCTCTATATGACAGGGCCGGTACATGGGATTCTCGGCACGATCCCTAACTTGTTCCGCGTGCGGATCAGTTGGAATCGCATTAACGAGCTGTCGAAGGAGCTTGATTCCATTCAGGAGGCTGAGAAGCAAGTAGCATCGAGTTTGGAAGCTAACGAGCCTGTAGAGATTAAGCTGCAAGCAGTCGAGTATCACTATGGCAATAGCGAAGGAGAGCGATTTGCGGTAGGTCCGATTGATTGCTCATTCCGCACGGGCGAGATTACCTTCATTACTGGGGGCAATGGCAGTGGCAAATCGACCTTGGCAAAATTAATTACGGGGCTTTATGAGCCTGTACAGGGTGGCATAACGATCAATGGCCAGTCTATCGCACCAAGAGATCTTAGCCAACAGTTTTCAGCGATATTCAGCGACTTTTATTTATTCGATAAGCTGTATGGTGTTCCGTACTCCACGAAGCAGTCGGAAATCGCTTATTACCTGAATGTCCTTCATCTACAGGATAAGGTGGAAATCCGTGACGGCGCGTTAAATACGACCAAATTGTCAACGGGTCAACGCAAGCGTCTGGCGCTGCTCATTAGTTATTTGGAGGATCGACCGATCTGCTTGTTTGACGAGTGGGCAGCGGATCAAGATCCGGAGTACCGAGCGTTCTTCTATCACACGTTATTGCCTGAGTTGAAGCAGCGAGGTAAATGCATCATTGCGATTACACATGATGATCGATATTTCCATATGGCGGATCAAGTAATCAAGATGGAGCTTGGGCAAGTCGTACAAATCGTGCAGAACGAAGAGAATAAAGAACTTGTTTATTCTGAAAAAGGATGAACGAGTAAATAGGCCAGCATGAGAGGATGTGGCTGTATGGGAGAGACGAAGTCCAATCTATTGGACAGGGAAAATGTTGAGGATATCATTGCGTTGACGCCGATGCAGGAAGGTCTGCTGTTCCATTATCGGAGCGACAAAGACAAGGGGCATTACACGCAGCAATTTTCGATGCGCCTATTAGGCAATTGTTCGGTTGAGCGATACAAGAAGGCATGGCAAGCAGTTGCTCGCGCCAACGATGTGCTGCGGACGGTCTATCGATGGGAGAAGCTAGAAAAGCCCGTTCAAATCGTATTGAAAGAGAAGGAAATACCGATTGAGGTGCATGACTTCTCCTCTCATCCGAGAGCATATGCGGAGACCCTTGTTGCTGAACTGAAAGCAAAAGATCGTCATCAGGAGCTAGACATTGGAGCTTCACCGCTTCGGATCGGACTATGCTTGCTGGATAGTGAAACAAGCGAAACGATACTCACATGGCATCATATTTTATTCGATGGCTGGAGCAACGGAATATTGCTCAAAGCGTTTATGCAAGCTTATCAAGCGCTCTGTGACGGAACGGATATACCGCTCAACAGCGAATCTATCAAAACCCCGTTTAAGCACTATGTACAGCTGCAACAGCGTCAAGACAAAGGGGTACAACGGCAATATTGGGAGCAAGAGTTGGCTGATTGGCAAGAGCGGACTCGATTAGTAGAACCGTCAGAACTGCTATTCGATCGAGATGATAGGGACGGGACTGGCGATAGCGGTTCCCGCTATAAGTTAGGTGTCTCTGTAAACACCGTACAACAAATGAATCGATATACACAGCAGCATAAAGTGACATTAGCCGCTCTTTTGTACACGACTTGGGGCGTACTGCTCGGACGATACTGTCAGACGGAAGATGTGCTGTTTGGTACAACGGTGTCGGGCAGACCCCCGGAACTGGCTGGTGTGGAAGAGATGATTGGGCTGTTTATAAATACGATTCCACTTCGGATGCGCTGGCAGTCCGATGAGCTGGCCTGCCAAGTCGTTAAAGCGGTCGATGAACAAGTAAGACGAAGAGTAGATGTGGAGCTAACACCGCTAGTCGATATTCATGCCTATAGTGGTGCGGATCATTTCGAGCCATTGTTTAACACGATTATGGTTATTGAAAATTATCCGCTAGATACGAGTATCGGGCAAACGGGCGCTTTGCAAATCGAGCATTACGCCATGGAAGAGTCGACGCACTACGGGATGACAATTGGTGTGCAACTGCTTGGTACTGGGGACATAGAGTTGGAGTTTGCTTATGATGCGAGCTCCTTCTCAGCGGCTATGGTAGAGCGGCTAGCTGGTCACTATAAGCGAATCGTAGAGCAGATTTGTGAGAATAGTGAGCTGCTTATAAGCGAGATTGGACTCTTGAATGGACAAGAGCGAGAACAGCAGCTGTATACGTTCAATCGCAAGCCAGCGCCTGCAAGTAACACTGAGCATGAAGAGGCTGACACTTTGCAGGTTCGGTTTGAGCGTACAGTGGAACAATTCCCTGATCGCATCGCCATTAGATGCGGGGAACGCGGCTATACATTTGCCGAAATAAATGTGGCCGCGAACCGCCTTGCACACCGACTGAGCGATCTTGGTGTACGTGTCGATGAACCTATTGCCATCTGGCTTGAACGTTCAGAGCAGCTCATTGTTGCCGTATTGGCTGTGCTAAAGACGGGGGCTGCCTATGTCCCTATCGACTATGAATACGCACCAGGTCGGATCAATCAGATGTTGGAGGATTGCCAAGCAACGAAGCTAATCGCTATAGAAGATCGGCTGCCGGAATCAATTTCATTTGCTGGAACGATTGTGAATGTACATGGACATAGCGATGATCGTGCTCAGCAATCGATGCGGCAGAGAAATGAAGAGAGCAATCTCCCTCCTAGAAACAAGTCGGATGATGCGGCTTACATTCTCTACACATCGGGTACGACTGGTACACCGAAAGGGGTCGTTGTCGAGCACCGCAATTTGCTCGCTTATGTGGATGCCTTTCAACACGAGTTTCAATTGACCGAGAACGACATATGTTTGCTGCAAGCTTCGTTTTCCTTTGATCAATTTGTCGAGGAAGCGTATCCGGTATTGCTCGCAGGCGGTCATGTTGTGTTAGCTAACAAGATGGATGTTATCGACATTCCTAAGCTGATTCAACTGATCGATATTTATCAGATTACGATCGTTTCGGTGTCTCCATTAATGCTGAATGAGCTAAATACGCGGGAAGGCATGGATAGCGTCAGAATCTTTATTAGTGGTGGAGACGTCTTGAAGCCCGAATATATTTCGTCTTTATTAGGTAGAGCGAATGTGTACAATACGTATGGTCCTACAGAAGCAACGGTATGCGCGGCATATCATCAGTGTTCGGCTGCTGATTCAGCCCGTGGCAGCATTCCGATAGGCAAACCGATACTCAATTACCGTGTGTATGTGCTTGATCGTTACGGGCACCCTGTGCCGATTGGTGTGCCCGGGGAAATATGTATTGCTGGAGCGGGTGTCGCTCGCGGCTACTTGAACAGAGCTGAACTGACCGCTCGCTACTATGCTGTAGATCCATTCTACGCGGATGAGCGTATGTATCGAACCGGTGATGTGGGGATGTGGCTGTCAGATGGAAGCTTGCAGTATGTAGGCAGAAATGATCATCAAGTGAAAATTCGTGGTTATCGTGTGGAGCTAGGTGATATCGAGCACCGTCTGCTGACCCATACAGCGGTTGACGGGGCAGTTGTACTTGCACATCAAGATGAACATGGCATGATGTCACTGGCTGCTTATGTGAAGACGAATGAGACGATTACTGCTAATGAGCTGCGAGAGGCATTGGCACTAAGTTTGCCAGCCTATATGATTCCTGCTTCTTTCTATCATATTGAGAACATCCCAACGACATCGAACAACAAGCTAGATCGAAAGGCTCTATTGCAAGTTTCCATTCGATTGCCTAATGAGCATGAAGGTGATTCGATGACGGATCATGATGCTAGTGAGACAGAACAGAACATTCGTCGCGTATGGCAAGAAGTACTGAAGCTGGAGCATGTCGGGCTGCATGATCATTTCTTTGACCTAGGCGGCAACTCCATCTTGCTTATGCAACTGCATGCCAAGCTGGAGAAAGAGTACGCATGGGGGATCGCGATCGTAGACTTGTTCACATATTCGACGGTTGCTAGATTAGCGAAATGGATAGACGAAAGGCAATCGGGGAGTGAGCGTGACGATGATGCATTACGCATCGACTATCAACAGCTGCCAGCAGATTTTTTCCATCGACAATGGCATGGCACTGGGATAGGAATCGTTCGCTTCCACCTTCAATCCAATCTCCGCGAGCAAGTCATTGCGATAGCCGAGGGTGCGCAGGTGTCACCGTTTGATGTACTTTCGGGAATGGTGCTGTACCTGTTCAGTGAGTGGAATGAGCTGCCTCATGCCTCCATTCAATGCTTGCAAGATGGTGGGGAGCAGGTAATCTCCTTGTCGATCGACATGGGGGAAATTAGCGGGTTTGAAGAACTGTTTCACTATGTACACCAAGCACAAGTTAGCGGTGCGGTAGGTCATTATGCGATTCATCGAATTGTACCCGAGCAGTTGAAGAAGGCGGAGGACGAAATATTGCCGCTCATCTACCGTCAGCAGGACATCGCGATCGATTCGATCTTGCTAGAGTCTTACGATGTTGCTTGGGGGATAGAGGATCAGGATGAAGAGCAACTGACTATATCGATCAAATTTAACGACAAGCGGATGAAAAAAGAAGCCATTCAGATGCTGGCCAACGGCTATGTTGATCTGCTGCGCCAATTGGCGGCGAGTCGTGTAATGTCGTGATGCGTGATGTCGTGAAAGGAGTACGTGAATGAGAAAGCTTGCGCTTCTATTTCCAGGTCAAGGCTCGCAATATGTCGGAATGGGCAAAGAACTGCTTGAGCGCTCGGCAACAGCAAGATCCGTATTTGCAGAAGCGAATGAGGTATTGGGGTTCGATCTGCAGCAAATAATCGCGGCAGGAAGCGCCGAGGAGTTAACTCGAACGGAGTATGCGCAGCCTGCACTGCTTACGGTAAGTGTCGCTGCGTATCGTGTGTACATGGAGGAAATTGGTGTAGTGCCTGCTTATGCAGCAGGTCATAGCTTGGGCGAGTTCTCGGCTCTAACTTGTGCAGGAGTCATATCATATCCTGATGCGTTGAGGCTGGTCAGGCGCCGAGGGCAATTGATGCAGGAAGCTGCTGCTGAAGAGGCTGGTGCGATGTGTGCCGTTATTGGCAGCAGTCGGGAGCGCATAGAAGCAGTGTGTGTGCAGGCGTCAAATTCGGATGAACGAATGGTCGTCGTTTCTAATTACAATTCGTCGGAACAGTTGGTCATTTCGGGGCATCGTCTAGCCGTTGAGGAAGCAGCTCGTACATTGGAATCTGATGGAGCCCGCATCTCGTTTCTAAAAGTGAGTGCTCCCTTTCATAGTCCGTTGATGCACTCGGCTGCTGCAAAGTTTAGAGAGGAACTTGCTGCTTGCACATATGGTTCGTTCGAATGGCCCGTTGTCGCGAACGTTACAGGCAAGCCCTACGAATCGCCAGCGCAGATCACAAGCTTACTAACGCAGCAGCTTACGGCTCCTGTGCGCTGGGATCAAACGATGCAGGAATTGTGCGATGGCGGGGTGTCCATAGCGGTTGAACTTGGGGCGAAGCGGGTGTTGACACAATTTATGAAATCAGATGCCAAGTCGATTGTGTGCTATCCCTACGAAAAAGCAGCGGAGCTTGATCTGCTTCGGCAGGAACTGGCACCAGAGCAGTTGGAGCAAGCTCGTCGACTAGCGGCCAATAATGTCGTGACCAGATGTCTGGCAGCCGCGGTATGCACAAAAAACCGCAATTGGGATTTGGAAGAGTATGAACAGGGCTTTGTGGCACCGTACAAACAAGTACAGCGATTGCAAGAGCAATTAGATGAAACAGGTGCTCCGCCAACTGAAGCTCAGATGAGAGAAGCGTTAGAGCTGCTGAAGCAGATGTTTATAACCAAGAGAGTACCCGAACAGGAGCAGCGAGAACGATTGGTTGATATTTTGAAGCAGACGGGGACAACATCGTTATTTTCCAGCATGCTTGCTGATTCGGAGCATTTGCATGCGTTGGAGCCTTGTTGACTGTGGTGAATGCTTGATGATGTATGGAGGTGATCAAGGTGGATTTTCAATCAATCAAGTTGAACCGTAAGTCTGTTGCTGTACCTGAAGATGACGTTGCCTTTGATCAGACTTCGAATGCCAATCAGGATATCGCCATTATCGGAATTGCATTGAAGCTGCCGCTTGCGGATACCGTGGATCAATTCGCAAGCAATTTAGAAATGGGAAGGGATTGTGTCAGGCCGATTCCTCAGTCGCGTAAGCAGGACACGGACTTATATTTCAAGCGAATGGGTATGAATCCAGAGGAAGTCGCCTATGGCGAGGCTGCCTACCTAGCGGATATCGACAAGTTTGATTACCCGTTTTTCAAGTTGTCTCCGAAGGAAGCAAGCTTGCTCGATCCGAATCAACGGCTGTTTCTACAAACGGCGTGGAAAGCCATTGAAGATGCTGGCTATAGTGGTGGGAAGCTTGCGGGCAGCCGGACAGGTGTATACGTTGGCTATGGATCTGATGCGGACTATTTGAAGCTAATTCGCCAAGTAGAGCCAGAAGCTGTATCGCTGTCCATGACTGGAAATGTAAGACCGATCATCGCTAGTCGATTATCTTATTTGATGGATTTAAGGGGCCCAAGCTTGCTTGTGGATACAACATGCTCCTCCTCTCTAGTCGCTGTCCACTTGGCTTGTCAGGCGATTCGCAACGGGGAGTGCGACGCAGCTATCGTAGGCGGCATTCAACTTCATTTGATACCCGTGCGGGAGTATGAGGTCGGAATCGAATCATCGACCTCACGTGCGCGGACATTCGATGATGATGCTGATGGTACCGGAACAGGAGAAGGCGTCGTAGCGATAATGATAAAGCCGCTCGATCAAGCGAGGGAAGCTCGAGATCATATCTACGCTGTTATCAAGTCGAGCGCGATGAGCCAAGACGGCGGCGGTTCTGCTGGTATTACCGCTCCGAATGCAGAAGCGCAAGAGGCTGTCATCGTTGATGCATGGAAACGAGCAGGTATTGACCCAGAGACGATTGGGTACATCGAGACACATGGAACAGGAACGAAGCTCGGAGATCCAATCGAACATAAAGGGCTTGAGCGAGCGTTCCGGCGATTTACACATAAACGCCAGTTCTGTGCGATAGGAGCGCTCAAAAGCAACATCGGTCATTTAGATAATACAGCCGGTATTGCGGGTTTGCTAAAGGCGGTGATGTCTCTTAAGCACAAGCGAATCTATCCGACGCTGCATTTTGACAGGCCGAACCGAGTGATTGATTTTGCAAATTCTCCGGTATATGTGAATGACAGGTTGGTGGAATGGGAGAGTTCTCCTACGCCGCGCAGATGCGGAGTGAGTTCCTTCGGTATAAGCGGGACGAACTGCCACGTTATTTTGGAAGAGGCTCCAGAAGGTAAGCATGTGGTGAAACCAGATAAACCTCACTATCATTTGTTTCTACTGTCTGCACAGTCGGAGTCGGCCTTGAAAGCTTATGTGGAGTCAAGTATCCAATTTATCGAGCAAAATCCTTCGGTCAACTTGGGTGATCTTTGCTTCTCGCTAAGTACGGGAAGAGGTCATTACCGCTATCGGCTTGCTATTGCGGCAAACAGTGCTGCGGAAGTGTTGGAGGAGCTTATACGGTTTAACAAGCTCGGCTTTGCAGCCCTTATGAATGAACGGGAAGCTGAGCCTAGCGGTTACTTATATGCCGATTATATCGAACGAGCAGATCGTAATAGCTCGCAATGGACAGCGATTCATTCCAACACCGCATCGATCGCAGCTACATTTGTCCAGTCTGATAAAGATGATCGAGAGCTCTGCGGTGAATTAGGCAAGCTTTATGTGCAGGGGGCCAACTACAATTGGGAGCAGTTGTACAGGAAAGAGCGTAGAAAGCGGATTAGCTTCCCTACGTATCCATTTGATCCTTATCGTTGTTGGGTTAAGTTGGACGTTAGCAGCTTGGACGAGACTTCTCCAGTTCGTAAGGTGAATGGTGATAGAGCAGATGCTGTGAACGAGCAGCTGAGCCATAGGAATGGACATCAGTATGAAAATGAGAATACGCATGAGGAGCATTCAAGTAGTTTCTATCATCATCGTATTTGGCGTCCTGAGTCCTTAAGCAATAGCAGCCAAACAATAGGGAAGCAGACTAACATCATATTGCTCCACAATGATGATCAAACAGCAGCATCGTTAGTCCGTCGCTGGGAAGGTGCGGACGCATCCGTCATCCAAGTTGTAATGGGCAAGCAGTATGAGCGGAGGGATGCGCGCAGTTACGTCATTCGTGATGAGGTGAAAGATTATGAGCAGCTTCTGCTAGATTTGGCAGATGTCTCGCTTACTCATATTGTAGACCTGTGCTATATAGACAAGCACGCACAAGTAAACCATGCAGAGGCGGAAGCGCATGAGCGAGTGCTGGATCAGACGATGTATAGATTTTATCGTCTAGCACATGCTCTAACACGTCGATCAAGCAACGAGCCGCTAGACATGATAGTTGTGTCGCAATATGCCGACGAAGTTGTAGCAGATCAAGCGCGGGTACAGCCAGAGCAATCGGCTATGATCGGGCTCAGCAAGGCGATTGGCTGGGAGAATCCTCATATCCGCCTGCGCTGGATCGATCTGGATGAGGGAACAGATGCAACGGATGTTATAGGGTCAGAGCTTGGGGTGGAATCTAGTGAATTCTGGACAGCGTATCGCAATGGACAGCGTTATGTAGAACGAGTGGATGTGCTTCATGTGGATGAACGGCATGTTGTCGGTCAACCTGTGCATGTCGATGCTGATGGCGTATATGTCATTACGGGGGGGCTCGGCAGCATTGGCTTGCTTATTGCCGCACATCTTGCCACAGAAGCGAAGGGGACCATTCATCTTGCTCTGCTGGGAAGGACGCTGCTGCCTCCGCGGGAGCAGTGGTCTACTATCGAGCGTGAAGATAAAGAACGATGGAGCATACGAGCGATACGAGCGATTCGTGAAATGGAAGCAATGGGTGCGCAGGTTGAATTGATTCGTGCGGATACGGCAGATGAAGTGCAAGTACGTATGGCTATAACAGAGCTGCGGCAGCGATATGGCAGAATCGCAGGGGTGGTGCATGCCGCTGGTATAGCAGAGGGGAACGTTATTAGCCAATTACATTCGACGGAGCTGAGAGCGATTGTTGCCGCTAAGACAACCGGTACCTGGTTATTGGACCACTTAACAAGGGCAGATAAGCCGGACTTCTTCGTCTTATTCTCATCAGCGATAACGCTGGTTGGAGGAATTGGCTCTGGTCCGTATACGGCCGGGAATGCATATTTGGATGCATATTCAGTTTTCCGCAATCGACTGGGCTTGAGAACGTTGACTATTAACTGGCCTGCGTGGAAGCAGATTGGCGTGACTGAGGATGACGATGCAGATGCAGATGAATCCAAGGAAATGTTCTGTCTCATGTCAGCGGAGCAAGGAGTGCGAGCTTTTCAAGAGCTGCTTCAGTCATCGGTCGTAAATGGGGAGAGAGAAACCGAAAATGTGCTCGACTCTATGTCTGCACACGTATCGATCCGGCAAGCAATTGTAGGCTATTGGAATCACCAAAGTGGATTGTTCGCATTAGGCGATCGGCTGCCCTTCCGTCAATCTGAGCAGGTTCAACAAGAACGACTGCTGGCGAGCTTTTCAGACGGTGGGAAGAAATCTTCAAGACTTGCCTCAGGCAATCGGAATATAGCAGCAGATACAGACAGACGGAATGAAGTACCCAGCACATACAGTGAAATTGAGGGAGTCGTAATACGGGCTTGGAAGCGGGTGCTTGGATACGAGGAGCTGGATGTACACGCGAATTTCTTCGAAATTGGAGGAGATTCGATACTCATTACAAGAGTGCATCAGTCTATCGATGAAGTGTTTCCAAGTCTAACCACGATCTCGGATCTGTTCTCCTACCCAACCGTAGCACGAATAACTAGCCATCTGCATGCGGTTATTACGAGTAGGGCAGCGACGAGCAACTTGAGGTTGAACCCATTAGATTCAAAGGGAGAGGCACCGGAAATAGCAATGCGAGGGTTGAAATCTAGCCAGCAGGACCCGTTTAACGAGGTGATTCTAGATATGTTTGGTCGAATGAAACGCGGCGAATTATCGAGCAAGGATGCAGTTCGACGATTTCGTGAGCTGGAGGTAGCTAATGAATAATCTAGCGAGCCAAATATTCGAGCAAGTTGGAGCGGGACGATTGGATGAAGAAGTAGCGTTGCAGTTGCTTCGGACGCTCAAGCAAGAAGCTTCAGGAACGAAGGACATTGCGATTATTGGGCTCTCCTTAAAAATGCCTGGTGCGAGTAACATCGAGCAATTTTGGGACAACCTGGAGCAAGGCCGTGACTTCATCGGACCACTGCCTTCGTCAAGGCAGCGAGATAGTCTAGCATTCATTCGAGCGTTTACGTCGTTAAGTGAAGAGGAAGTACGCTTTAGTTATGGCGGCTATATGGAAGATGTCGATAAGTTCGATTACGGATTTTTCAATCTATCTCCTAAGGAAGCTGCTTTAATGGATCCCAACCAGCGGTTATTTTTGCAAACAGCATGGGAAGCGATTGAAGATGCTGGCTATGGCGGCAGACGCATTCAAGGCAGCAAGACAGGGATTTATCTCGGATATGCGGATTGGCCTGTATATGGCCAGTATATTACGAAGCATCAGCCATCCCATATTCCGATGGCGAGTACGGGAAATACGCCTTCGATTATGGTTGGCCGGATTGCTTATTTGCTTGATTTGCAAGGTCCTGCGCTGCTCGTGGACACGGCATGCTCCTCTTCCTTAGTAGCTGTTCATCTTGCATGTACAGCGATACGCAATGGGGAGTGCGATATGGCAATCGCAGGCGGAGTCAAGGTCATGCTGATGCCTGTAGACGGCTTGTTCGAAATTGGGATTGAATCTTCGAATCAAAAGACGAGTGCGTTCGATGACAGTTCTGACGGCACGGTATGGGGAGAAGGAACGGTTGCTGTGCTGCTTAAGCCGCTGGATCAAGCCGTACGGGATCGTGATCCGATCCATGCTGTCATTCGAGGCAGTGCTACGAATCAAGATGGCATGTCCGTTGGTCTGACGGCACCTAATGCAGCTTCGCAGGAAAAATTGCTCATTCGAGCTTGGGAGGATGCAGGCGTCCATCCAGAGACGATCGGCTATATCGAAGCTCATGGGACCGGAACGAAGCTAGGCGATCCGATTGAAGCAGACGGGATTGGAAGAGCGTTCAGCACCTATACGAGCCGCAGACAATTTTGCGCCATCGGTTCAGTTAAGACCAACATTGGCCATCTAGACGCGGCATCAGGTGTTGCAGGACTAGCGAAAGCTATCGCTGCACTCAAGTATAAGAAGCTGCCGTCTACGCTGCATTTTACGAAACCGAACCGAAATATTCCCTTTGAACGTTCACCGCTCTATGTGAATGATCGCTTGGCAGATTGGGAGACAGATGAGGGTGCTCCGCGAAGATGCGGCGTGAGTTCATTTGGGTTCAGTGGGACGAACTGTCATCTCGTCTTGGAAGAAGCGCCTGTGAGGATCGATGAAACTGTTCATGGCCATACGAATGATGATGGAGTCGATAGATTGCTCATCTTGTCAGCCAAAACCAAAGCGTCATTAGAACGTCTTATTTTGTCCTATGTCACTGAGTTGCCTAAGCTAGATGGGAGCTTTGAAGATATTTGCTACACAGCGAATACAGGCAGAGGACATTACAGCTGTAGGTTGGCCGTTATTGCGAGCAGCAAGTCCGACTTGCAGAACAAGCTGCAATCGATAGCGGAACATGGCTTGCAGCACAATGTGAAGAAAGACATCTATTACGATGAGCATCGAATTGCAAGCGGACGTAGAGAAGTACGGCAGCATACGGAGCGGACTTCTGATGAATGGAGGGTCCTCAGTGAGGCTGCACAGGAACTAATAGTACAAGCTGCTGACAGTGGCATACTGGCGCTCAGTCAACTAAAACAGCTTGCTCAGCACATTGTACAGGGTGCTGAAGTGGACTGGGAACGGTCCTACGAAGGGCGAAATCGTAGGAAGCTGCACCTTCCTGTATACAATTTTGAACCATCAAGATGCTGGATTGATCCAGCCGCTGACACATATAAGTCTTGGTCCGCCACTGAAGTGAATTCAGCCGGATGCAGTAAAGAAAAGAGTTCAATTCCGTCTTTGTCTTCTACTCACACTTCCATGGCACTTACACCTCGTTTACATGGAAAGACGGACGGACAGTACACCCCAACAGAAATAAAGCTAGCCCAATTGTGGGAACAACTGCTAGGCGTTGTAGATATTAATGTAGATGATGATTTCTTCGAGCTCGGAGGCAATTCAATTTTAGCGATACGCTTGGAAGTGGAGTTAGAGCAAGCAGGATTGGCGTTTAGCTCGGAGCAGCTATACCAATATTCCACGATCCGTGAAGCGGCGGCTTGCTTGGAGCAACAGACAGGTAAAGCCATGCCAGCGAATGTGGATGAATCGGTACAGCAGGTGATGAGCGAGCGATTGGCCATGACAGATGATGCCGCAGCAAGCGAACGATCTAGCAGCTCTTTGTTCGTGGAGGAAGCTAATTTAGATTCAATTTACAACTCGGAGACGTTTATATTGCCAGACATGGAGCCATTTAACGATTTATACTATCGCAATTGTTTCTACAATTCCTTTTTCCCTGTAGTTAACCATTTTGGAGGCAGCATACTGCCATTTCTCCTTAATGATGTAATCGGATTTCATCACAGCGAGCATACAGAAAGTGCTGGTGGATACGAGCTTCGCTACCAAGAAGTTCAACCGATTGAGACTTTATTTTCACAATTCCATCTAACGGTGCACACGGGCAGCGAATTCACGAACATTACAGAAGAGATTACACAGCGTATCCGTCAAGGACATCCCGTTATTGTGTGGATAGACAGCTACTATGTGCCATTTCGTAAAGATGCGTATCAGAAGCAGCATGTGGATCATACGCTTCTCATTTACGGCTGCGATGAGCACAGTCAGAAGTTCCATATTTTCGAGCATGATCGACGTGAAAACCTTACGTACAAGCCATGCTTGATCGACTATGAGGATCTCGTGCGCGCGTGCCGAGGATTCCAAGATCATTTTCAACAACGGGAAGAGCGAGTTGCTTATTACATCACGGAATACAATCACGGTGCCAGTCAATGGAAGCCTGAGTTGGCAGAGCTTCAACAGTTGTTTGCCAACAACCAGCTTCAGAATCGTTGTCTTCTGGACGAAAGTATGGCGGTGCTGCATCAGTTTGTAGGGTGGGTCAAAGCAATCAGTTCTTCAGAAGACCTTTACAAGCAGCAGATTGAAGTGATCGTTGAGACATTGAATCAAATATTGAACGCCAAGCAAGTAGAAGGCTACCGGCTAACGGCTCTTTACGGGGCTGATGCCGCTGTTGTTGCAGCTCATCAAGCATGTGTGGAGCAGTGGGAAACGATTCGGAAAGGGAGCGTACGCTTTTTGTACGTACCAACTTATCAAGTGGATAGGATCGAGGCCATGCATGCCAGATTGGAACGATTATGGGAAGCTGAACAGCAATTTTTGTCGACATTCATAAATCAACTTGAATGCACATTATTACCTAACTAATTAGGAGGAATTATAATGACAATCGAAACGATGGACGAACTAAGAGCGAAAGTAATCGAAATTTTGAAGGATAACGTGGATGATCCACAAATGCTTGAGAGCATTGATCCAGATGATGATCTATCTTCCCTTGGCATTAACTCCATGACTTTTATTAAGCTGGTTATCGCGACAGAGATGGAATTCGGGGTGGCATGGAACGACGAGGATCTCGACTTCCGTAACTTCAGCACGATTAACCAAATTATGAATTATATCAGCTTGAACCAGGGCCAGGAATAAGACAAAGGATGAGGGGGGATTGTCATGTTAACAAAAGCAGGGAAACTTGGAGGCACAGCTCTAATCGAGCATGTCCAAAACTTAAAACCAGAAATTAAGCAGCTTACGCTATACCCATCAGAGTTATGCAATTATCGCTGCAACTTCTGCCATATTTGGGGGGATACAGGATGGGCGCTTAAAGAGCCGCAGCGTGCGATTCGCGAGCAGTTGGATATTGAGGTATTGAAGAAGTTTCTAGATGAAGTCACGGCTGTGAACAAAAATCTTGGAGTTCTTATTACTGGCGGCGAACCTATGTTGTACAAGCATTTTACAGAATTAGTGGAGCATCTTCGGAAGCGAAAAGCGAATATTTTCTTGTTAACGAACGGATCATTAATTAAAAACCGTATTGAGTTCATCATGGAAAATATCGTGGGAATGAACATTTCCATCGATGGACCCGAAGAGTTCCATGATGCGATTCGAGGTAAAGGAAGTTATCAAAAGATATGTGAGAACATTGAAGCACTTATTGCGGAGAAACGCAGACGTAAGAAGAGGTTCCCATTTATCCATATTACGATGGTTCTTTCTCCATCGAATTATCTTAGCATCAAGCAATTTATGAGTGCGCTGCGCGAGCGATTTAGTGACGCCACAATAGAGCTGCACAATCCGCGTAACCCATTTGGGTCGCGTCGTGATTTGTCTGTCAACTTGGCACCGCTCTTGTTCACAACACCAGAACGAGGTCGTGCCTATGCGACGCAGATGAAGCACGATTTGGATTGCGATGTGTCGCCTGCATGGCAAGGATTTGTAGAAGAGTCGATACCGATGGATACGGTATTGTTGAAAAAGGAGTTAGAAGAGTTGTGGGCTTCAGAAGGTATCGACTCCTCTGATTACGTTGATATTCATGACTATTATTCAGATATTGATAATGTGTTCGGTCGTACGAAATGTGTGGCACCGTGGCATGAACTGGTTATACGCCGTACAGGCGATGTGTACCCATGTGTGGATCTGCCGGACTATAAGTATGGCAACATTTACGAGAATAGCTTTGCCGAAATGTGGGAAGGGGAGCGTGCGACCCGATTCCGCGATTATCTCCAAACGACCAATCTCATGATGTGCAATCGCTGCACAAGGTTGTTCGCTGATCCTCAATCTTTTTAATAGACAGAGCTCCTACCTAAATAAATGGAGGTCAACCGCATGATAGATATGTTAGAAGTAGACACAGCAATTATTGATAATTCCAAGAAGGTTGTAATACTTCCATTTGAGAAACCTAAAGTATATGGATTTTTAGGTCATGCCTATGTGTTAGGCGTTTTGCAACCATATGAATATGCACAGCCTTGGATTCATAGTAGCTATATTCAATTATTTTTTTCGAAGCACTACTTGAACGACCTTGGGGAGTATCGGTTGGATTTCTATCCAGACTTAATGATTGCTTATCGAAATTTGCCGTGGTTGGAGTACAAGCATAGCGACAAGAAGATATTGAAGCAGCTCGGAGTAGATATTCATAAGTACTTGATTACACAATTAGAGCGTGAAATGTATGTCATTACGTATGTGGATGAGTACTACATTGGCAACACTGGCTGCTACCAGCAGTATCACTTTATCCATGATATTTTCATCTATGGGTATGACTTGGAGCGGCAAATCTATCATGTTGCGATCTTTGATAAAAATCGCCAGTTCTCTATGCAGGAAGTTAGCTTTGAACAATTTGAACAAGCGTACTCCGCGGATTCTGGTGTTCACTCTCTGATCAATTCCTTCAAAAGATTGGAGCCTGCCGATTATGAGGGTAGTAAATTTGGAGCAGGATTGGCGAGATTTGAATTTGACTTGCAGCTTATTATTGATACGCTGCAAGACTACTTGGAGGGGAAAAATTCTACGGAGCGACTTAAGATTCAGCAGCATCCATTAGAAGGAACTTTCGGTATGGATGTTTACCCTCTACTGCAAGAATTCACGACTAACATGATTGACGGCATTAAATACTTTGATGTGCGGCCGTTTCATATTTTGTGGGAACATAAGATGATGATGATCGCAAGAATTAAATATTTGCAGCAGTTAGGCCATTTGAGTGTGGACACACCTCTATTGGCGGAGTTTGAGTGGTTGGAGAAACGTGCATATGCGCAGCGTAACAAAGTAATCAAAGGTCAAATGATTGATGATAGAAAGATACTGCAATCCATTAATGAATCTTTGCAAGGTATGCAGGATGCAGAAAAGTTAGCAATCACACAACTGATTGAAGAGCTCCAGAAAAATAACTCGTAGCCAAAAGGAGGTGCACGGTGGACGTATCGATCATTATTCCTGTATACAATAAGATGGAGCAGTTGGAGCGCAGTTTATATTTTATAGCACATCAGACGGTGTCTGACGCCACTGTAGAGGTGATCGTCGTTGATGATGGATCAACTCAGCCGATTCAAACGATTGTCGATTCTTTTGCAGAACGTATTGCGAATCTCAAGTATTTGCATATCGCTCGTGATAAACACTCCGGACGTGCTCGTACTCGCAATATCGGGATTAAGGAGAGTAAGGGGAACATATTGGTCTTCCTTGACTGTGGGATAGTGATACCTGATTTCTTCTTAGAACGTGTCATCAATCGGATAGGCGTCAGCACTAATATGGCTCTGTATCATTATATTATGGGCGCACTAACAGATCCGGAGCAGGAGGATCTGTCTGCGATCGAAGGTATTGATCCCACTAATCTTGCGGACGTGTGTGAGCAGCTAAAGTATCACCCTGGCTGGGAAGATATGCGAACCTCTCATTTTGAACTGGTCGAACATGATCTTAACCGAATGGATGTGCCTTGGACGATGGGCTGGGGCGGAGCAGTCAGTGCTTCGCGTGACGTCGTGCTTCTATCAGGGGGATTCGATGAGACGCTCAAAGGATGGGGGGCGGAAGATACGGACTTTGCGTATATGCTGCACAAACATGGTGCGGTTATGTATGCTACGGCCGATATTAGCGCACTGCATTTACCGCATCCATCTGATGATAAGATTGATCTGAAGATCAAATCCAGCTTCCTCAATCGTAAAAAGATGCATCTCAAGCAGCGAACTTTCGATACGGAGCTGTATCCGTATTCGGCGGATATGCACTACGATCAGATTATCGCCAAGTTTAATCGGCTGTTAATCCATTATTATGTGCCTGCGTATAGTGGTCAGCTTATTGAGCTTCTGAACACAGATTATTTACAGGGGGCCGAACGCACGGCAGTACTTGGCGCAGACAGCCATGCGGTGCTCTCTTCCTTACAGGTCTCCCATGTATTTTTACAAAATAAACATCTGATCAACCGCTATCAACAGACGTGGCCTGACAAAGAGATCGTCTATTTACTAGGGGTAGACACGCATTATTCATCTAAGCACTTTGATGTCATCATCGTAACTGATTATTTCAGAATGTTTAACGAACCGTTAATCAGTCTGATGCTCAAGGAATTATATCGCATTGCGAAAAGAGTTGTATTTTTGTACAACGATACTTATGTGTCTTATCTCGCTACAACAGCCGGATGGATGTGGCATAGCAGACAAGAGCTTGAACAGCTGTTCAGCCGGAATCAACTCGTCTCTCATACGGAGCAGCAAGTTGGTGATTGTAAAATATTTGAGCTGGATAAAGCAAATGTGGCTGCTCGCGTGTAGCTGATACAAGGAGGAACTCCGTCCCTTAGTGGGATGGAGTTTTTCTGCTTTTCTGTGTCGGGATTCATGAATAAGGGGATAGGAATAAACAGGAGTTTGCCGATTGTGTTTATCAATTGACGCAGATAATTCCGTAAAATCAACAAAGTGCTCCACAATGAGCCGATGGGACTGTCAATCTCAGGATCTAGCTGAATATACATTTACGGTTTCGCTTCATAGTCATAACGTTCAACAAAATCGCGAAAAGTCTGTGCAGCGAGTGACAAGTACTGATTTTCATTCCAGGCCACATGAGGAGTCCATTGGCAAATCGGTTCCTCAATATGAAGGAGAGTAAGCGACGGTAATTCCTTTTTGGCGGCGATAGGTAAAAAAGCAACTCCAAGGCCAGCGCGTACCAAGCCACTGATCGCAGCAGGTTCGTCACCTTCACAGATGATATTGGGTATAAAACCAGCCTTTCGACAGAAATCATCCGTAATTTTGCGGAAACTGTATCCTGGTTTTAGCGAAATAAACGGATCATTTGCTACTTCGCTGAGGTGGATACGTTGGCGGTCTTTGAGACGATGTGTACTTGGCACAGCTAGTACGATTTCTTCAGTCATTAATGCTAAATTACCGATTCCTTGTCGATCAATAAATGAAGAGGTGAGACAAAAGTCGATTTCCCCTTTTTCGAGTAATTCAACTTTCATTTCCTCTGTGGATGCTTGGGTTATGCGAAAGTTGATATGAGGATATTCGGCTAGAAAAGGTGTTATTAATTCAGCTATGCGATTCAAGGTCGTAGTGGCTAACAAAACACTCCCGCGTTCCAATCCAGCCAAGTCTGCAACTTCTCGCTTTCCTACTTCTAACGCCCCAAGAGCGGTATCCACCTTCTTGAGAAAAGCTTTTCCTAAGAAATTCAGGCGGATTTGACGTCCAACCCGATCAAATAAGGGAACTCCTAATTCTTCCTCCAGTCGAGCGATGGTAACACTTAAGGCAGGCTGGGATACATGGAGTTCCTTTGCTGCTTTTGTCATATGTTCCGTACGAGCGACGGTCTGAAAGTACTTGAGTTGAAGTAATTCCATGTACGTTTCCACCTTTTATTAATATATCTAGAGTTATTAATTTATATGTAATCTTATATTTTTATTTATTAATAATCAATTTTATACTGTAAGTGAACAAAACATACATTTCATTTGATTAAGAAAGAAAAATAAAAACCGAGGTGAATGTTAAATAGACACAACGTATTTAGGCTGAAAGGAGCTAAGTCTCGCTTATTTGTCTCATCTTCAAAAACAATATGTACGCAACGTTACTTCGAGAATCTTGATATTCTTGTAAAGAACTCTATCTTTACGTGAAGAAGATCTTTATCAAAAAAATTGTTCATGCAACTATATATGTAGGAAAAGGGTTATGGGAACCTGGAAGAACGCGAGATTGCAGAAGCTGCTCGTCGTTATTTTCAGATCAAGGTTTGATAAAAGAGTTTAGGGAGGATTATTTTTATGACCTTAGATCCACAAGCTAAATTGTATCTTACAAGAGTGAATAATGTTACTTCCCTTCGTGGAGAGCATGGGGAAGCAAAATCTGTATCGAGAGTAGAAGACTTTCAAATCCCTGTAAAGAATGGTGAAATCACGGTTCGAGTCTATACTCCAAATGAAAGAGGTTCATTACCTGTTTTTGTTTATTTGCATGGTGGTGGATGGGTGGCAGGAGACATTAATGAAGTGGATACTTTATGCCGAAACATAGCAAATGAAGCTGAGTGCATCGTTGTTTCGGTAGGGTATCGCAAAGCTTTTACACATAAATTCCCGGTTCCTCTAGAGGATTGTTATGAAGCTACCAAATGGGTAGCTGAAAATTGTTCTATGCTGAATGGAGATAAAACAAAAATAGCAATTGGTGGGGACAGCGCAGGTGGAAATCTTGCTGCTGGAGTTGCCACTATGGCACAAAAGTTCAACAATCTCTCATTAGTTGCTCAAGTATTAATTTATCCAAACCTCGATCTTACTTTGACTTTCAACAAGGCACAGTCATACCGTGAAAATGCCGAAGGTTATTTGCTTACGACGCAGGCAGTTTTCTGGGCAGCTCAAAACTATTTAGGTAACGACATTAACAGGTACAATGTATTTGCTTCAGCTTTATTGAATAATGACTTAGAGAATTTACCACCGACACTTATAATTACAGCAGAATACGATCCTTTAAGAGATGATGGTGCGACATATGCCAAGCGTTTAGAGGAAGCTGGGATTCCCGTAGAATACAAGTGCTATGAAGGAATGATTCATGGTTTCTTTTGGTTGGGAGGGATTATGGATAAAGCAGTCCAAGCACGTTCTCAAGTTTCGAATTATTTAAAGGACGTATTTGCAAAAAAAAATAATGAACGATGACCCTCAAGTTGGACATTTTTAAAAAGTGACCATCTTGCGGGTCATTTTTGATGATGCTACTTCAAATTCCATAACAACGGGAGATAGCCAATTGTGGTTATGCAGACTGCTTCATTTGTATCAGTATCCTCGTCGTATCAGATTCGCACTGTCTAATTGCCTTTGAAGCTGCAGATATTAATCAGTTTTCTAAAGAAATTGTGCAGGCTGGGAAAGTCCCGTTGATTTTTCCTTACTTGAGAGAATGATCAAATTTAATATTTTGGATAAGGACGAATCGAATCGATAAATTGATATTGTAATAGGTACAAGCTATTTGAAAGGATCAAAGGACCTGGAATATGATATCCAGGTCCTTTTTGTGTACAATCATGTAAAATATGCACGTTGCAACTGAATAACCCTAATCGTTACATGCAGCAGGAACATTGCGGGTATGACAATGGACTCCGCCGCCCAATAAATTGAGTGCTATCGTATCAAGAAGCACGACTTCTCTATCCTGAAATAAGCTCTTGAGCACACGCTCAGCTTCCTCGTCTTTCTCTTTCATACGCTGCGGCAATCCTTCCTTCCAATATTTTTGCCCGATTACGATACCGTTCAAAATTAAAAAGTTGCAATAGCTTAATGCAGGCAGCATCGTCATCTCTCCAGTCGGAAATGGGGAGCCGTCAAACATGCTAGTTAAACCAAGCATCTCTTTAAAAGAGTGCCACGTTTGGTATAACGCTTCTTCTTGCTTTACCTGCACATATATCGGATCGGGCATTGGAATGCGAACGATGCGGAACGGTTCCCCATCAGTATGAAGGCAATTTTTCAGGACATCGTACGCTTGGTCCAGCCTCTCTTTGTTGATGGCGGCAAGCTTATGTTCGGCAGCTTCTTCGGCAGTTACTTCCGCGAGCACAATTGTCCGCTCATCGACGAAGCGGCACATTTCATCGATATGACCGTTGGCTGATGCTGAGCGATATGCAAGTGCAGCATTATCGGGCCCTGGCACAGGACCACTCATAATATGCTCGTCATCAAAAGTCGCGCGTGGCAGCCAGATGACTTGTTTTAAGTTGAATATACGTTTGAATTCGGCCTCCACCTCTTCACGAGTCATGCCCTGATTTCGATCGTTAACCTCAGTGGCTTCAATGGTCATCATAACACCTTGTCCATTAAATTCGCGGTCTCCACCCTCGCCAAACAAACGGGTAAATACCGTGTCTTCAATGCCTAGCAATTTAGCATGCTCGCGATCGAAAGCTTCCATCAATCTGACAAACCGGATATCTTTGTTCAGCATTCCATACATATCAAAATCAAAATCGACGAGCTTGCGACAGCCAGTATCATCGATCATGATCTCTGCGCCAAAATCGCGCGGGAATACAATAAAGCCATCGATGTTTGAAAATTGGATGCGGCTCGTATCAACGTGCTGCTGTTCTAATTTCTCTTTGGCGCGCTGTGTAACTTGCTCATTTGATGTGTTCACGATGACTAAATCAACATGGTCGAGCATAGCTTTCACGATTTCTACACTTACTGCGTCTACGTCATAGCCTTCGCAAGGGCTTTCAACATCAGACCAGCAGAGCATGACACTGTCTTGCCATTCGAACTCCCCAGGCACCCTAAAGCGAAGCGTATCCACCATCGGTTTGTTGCTCATGTTGATCATCGTCATTGCACATCCATCCTCTCGATTTCATCAATTTAAAAACGAAATTCGGTTATTGCGATCTGATCATACAGGTTGAATTAGCTATGTTCAAGTTGGAATAGGCATTCAAACATTAATCCAAACACCTCTTGACTTCACATATAATTGGATCTATAGTTAACTACATAACTAACTAACTATAAGACTAACATTCAAGTGAGGAACGAAAGGAGGCTGACTATGCGTTCGTCATTAGATGAGAATAAACCGATTTTTCAGCAGATTAGGGAAATGATTGAGGATGACATTGTGAACGGGAACTTGAAAGAGGAGGATCAGGCACCATCCACCAATCAACTTGTTGCTTATTACAAGATAAATCCAGCAACTGTATTAAAGGGATTTAATCAGCTAGTAGATGCAGGGATCCTTTATAAGAAGAGAGGTGTCGGCATGTTTGTTGCTGCGGGAGCATATCAGATGCTACGGGAACAAAGAAAGCAAGCATTTCAAGAACAGTATGTATGGAGTATGATGCACGAGGCAGAAAAGCTCGGTATTTCAGTAGAGGAAATAAAAAACATGATCGATTCTATGAAAGAAAGGCAGGGATAACGAATGCCACATAAAATTAAAGCTGACAAAGTGTCACTTCAATTTCAAAATAAGCAAGTTTTAACTAACATCTCCTTCGAATTAGAAGGTGAAAAAATTTACGGTTTACTCGGACGGAATGGTGCGGGAAAAACATCTTTGCTGTCTGTTTTAGCAGCTTTTGTGAAGCCGACAAGTGGCAGTATTGCGGTTGATGGAGAACATGTTTTTGAAAATGCAAATGTGATGGAGCAAATTGTTTTTATTAGAGATGTAAAAATGGATGATGAGAATGGTAAGGCGAAAAAATATATGAAGGATCTATCCATTTTCCGTCCGAATTTTGATATGGACTATGCGGAAAGACTCATTCAACGCTTTAAGCTTCCAACAGATACGGAAGTGTCTAAATTATCGCGAGGCATGCAGTCAGCCCTTCATGCCATTATTGGATTAGCGAGTCGCTGTCCGATTACGATTTTCGATGAAGCTTATCTTGGGATGGATGCTCCGGCTAGAGAAATTTTTTATGAGGAAGTATTGAATGATTTTATGGAGCACCCGAGGACGATCATTCTTTCTACTCATTTAATTTCTGAGATGGAGTCCATGTTTGAAGAAGTGCTGATTATCGATCAAGGACAGATGATTATGCATGAAGATGCGGAGACTTTACGTGATAGCGGTGTATCTGTAACAGGGGCAGTAGAGCAGGTCGATCTTTTTGTAAATGGGAAGCATATTTTGAAGGAGCAGGTGCTTGGAGGTACTAAGCTGGCCATGATTTATGGTCAATTGTCAGAACAGGAAATAGAAGAAGCTAAAGCTTTGAAGTTGACCTTAGGACCGATTACGCTTCAAGAATTGTTTATTCATTTGACGAAGGAGGATAAACAATGAGGAAAAATAAGACTACCGTTGTTGGCTTATCGATGTTTCAAACGATAGGGTCTTGGATGATGTGGTATACAGGTATTCTCGTAGTTTTGCATATAGCAAGTACAGCAACAAGTTATACAGGTATAGAGTTGAATTTGTCGCAGTCTGCACTGATAAATGGAGAAGCGGGCTGGTCTATTTTAAATACTGCTTTAACCACCTCCAAAGGTTTTTTCTTAGTCTGTGGTTTGCTCTCCATGGGAGCGGTTATTAAATATTATGTATCTAATGGGGTAACAAGACTCGATTACTTTAAGGGTATAATACAATCTATTTTTTATTTGTCATTGAGCTTTACTGCAGTCGCAGCTTTATTATTCGGACTCGAAGTTTTAATTATTAATATGATGGGAATTGAAACAAACATACATGTACCCCTTGTATTTTATTTGAAAATTGTATTAGATGTCATTTTGTTTTATTTAGTTGGTTGGTTTATAGCAGCTGGATTTTATCGTTTACATGTTTGGTTTGGATTCGTATGTATAGCCATTGCAGTATTGCTTGCCTTCGTACAGAGTGGAATATGGGGGGAGAGCGTACCGATTCCACTGTTTAAACTTATGAATATTTACGAAGTTTCAATATGGATTGCTATTTTAATTAGTTTGTTAATGATTGTTGGTGTAAGTGTTGTTATACGGTTATTAACGAAAGAAGTACGTATTAAAGATTAAACTATATAAAATGCAAGAGAAAACAAAAACGGCTTACACCATCCTTAAGGACGATGTAAGCCGTTTTTACTTGCGTAGGTTTATTGCATTTCTTTTGTTGGCCCCATAACACCAGGTACAGGTAAACCTGCTTGACGGAGTAGTACTGTCATTTGCCCACGATGATGGGTTTGATGATCAATTAGAATTCGCAGCAACTTACCTCTTGCAATTGGACCCATAAATCCATTTACTTCTTCGGTTAGTTTTTCATCCGTTAATGTTAACGCTTCGTTTTTGTAAGCTTCAATGACTTCCTCGTATTTTTCTACGATAGCTGTCATTGAACTCGGCATCGATGTACCTGGAGCTGCAGCAGGAATTTGCAAGCCTGCAAGTTGCCCGAAAAATCCACCAGTACCGACCAAATGCCAAGCAAGCCATCCTAAGGAATTATGTCCTTCAACAATGGAATAATCCATTTTATCATCTGTAATTGCCTTCATGACGGAAAGAGTTCCGGCAGAAGAAGCAATCCAATCCTCAATAAAATCTTCTGATTTACGATACATAAGCAAATACCTCCAATAGTTAAAGCCTACATTCTATTTTAGTAAATTGGACGTTAAGTATCAAATAGCATATGTATTGATAAGTAACCGTTTCGAGTTGATTCACTACCTTAATCTGAAGTTATATTACAATTTTTGTATGAGTGAACATGGTATACTCAATTGGGAATTTACTCTTTGTACGAAAAATACTAATCATATAGGAGGGAGCACAATGTCTTTATCCGTAATTTTTGATATGGATGGTACCTTATTTCAAACTGATAAAATTTTAGAGATTTCTCTTCGTGACACATTTGATCATTTACGATCATTACAGTTATGGGGGGATGAAACTGAAACTCCGATAGAAAAGTACCGTGCCATTATGGGCGTTCCTTTACCAGTAGTGTGGGAAACTTTGCTGCCTGAGCATGATGATGAAATCAGACAACAAGCCAATGTATGGTTCCGTGAGAAATTGATTGCCCATATTAATTGTGGAAACGGCGCTCTGTATCCTTATGTAGAGGAAGTTTTACAATACTTTAAAGAGAGAAATTATTCGATATACATAGCAAGTAATGGAGAAATTGAATATTTAAATGCGATAGTAAATTACTATATGTTAGACAAATGGGTTACAGAAACATGTAGTATACAGTATATAAAGTCGCAAAATAAAACGGATTTGGTACGCTCTATTTTGGAAAAGTATAAAATTAAGGACGCTATTGTAGTAGGAGATCGACTATCCGATATTAAGGCAGCGAAAGAGAATGGCTTGATAGCAATAGGATGTAATTTTGATTTTGCCCAAGAAGATGAGCTGTCTCAAGCAGACATCGTTATTAATCGTTTGGATGAGCTAAAAACGATATCGTTAGGGAGTGCTAGACGTTGATATATAGGAGCAGTAAAAAGAACGGCAGCTAGCCGCTCTTTAAGTTGAAGCTTATAATTTAATTTCCCCATCAATGACTGTTAAGAACCGATTATGCCACATCGCCTCATGATGATTAATAATGTCACTAGCCTGTAGAACCGCTCCATTGATTGTACTATGTGTCCCTTTATAGAGTAGATTATGTTGATAGCCTAAACTGAGTGCAGCTCTAATCGTTGTATCGAGACAAAATTCTGTTTGTGCACCTGCAAAAATAAGCTGCTCGATTTCATTGGATTTTAAGTAGTCTAACAGTTCCGTTTGATAGAACGAATCGAATATTGACTTTTGAATCACTTTATCGGTAGGTGAGACGAGTAAGTTCTTATGAAGCTTCCAATCTTCGTTCCCCTCAGACATAAGGTGCTGCTTGTCTTGACTCGTATGCTGAATGAAGATAACAGGAATTTGTTTGTCGTGAGCCTGAGTAATCAGCTCGTTTATGTTTTCAACGACTTGTTCAATATTATGTAATAAATATTTTTGAGGATAGTTAAAGAAGATCTCTTGCATATCAATGACAACGAGTGCCTGTTTCATCAAGTAACACTTCCTTTCGTTTCTTTTTCATTGTAGCAAGGGTTAAAATTATTTTCCAATGAAGGATAATTTTTCTGTGAAGATCAAGCATAATATCGTCATTTGTTACTCTTCTATTGCTAGTTTAATGGTAATGGGGATAGCTTAATTTTTGAAAATAAGAAGTACCACTCGATGTTTGTCCACGTCCTGTTTTGAAGATTTACATATAATAAATTGTTCAACAGGTTAAAGGAGAGTGGCATCATGAGTCTTTATTTTCGTAACAGCACGAATTCTGCCGTGCGTTTAGTAATATTTTACACAGATATTAATAAATGTGGAATACCGATAGTAGGGGCTAGAGGTATATTATCTGGTTGGTATCGTTTAGAGCCTGGTCAAACAAGAGAAATTGTTAGAGGTTCTATCGGAGGTAGAACAATAAATTATTATGCCGAAAATATAGCAAGAACTCGTGTATGGTCAGGAAATTTCCTCGGACTTGTACCTAATTATACATTCAGTGGTTGCTGGGGTTGGTCTTTTCCAGATAGAGATTTATGCGAAAATTGTAGAAGAGTCAGATTTAGAACGCTAGATATTCAGCCAGGTCTAGTGAACTATACTGTCAATTTTATTACCAGCAGCTCACAGAGACAAACAAATTTGAAAGATGTTGTGGCAGCATTACCTTCAAAAAAAGTAAAAGCTAAATAAGTAGTAAGTAACAACATATCAATAAAGGTAGACAAGAAGCCGAGCGTGTTCAGATATTTATCTGAACACGCTCGGTTTTTACATACAATCGCAAATGATTAGCTGTCATCATTTCGTCACTGAAAAAGGTTCTCATTTTAGAATGATTATAAAAAAGCTTGACAGTTTATAGTTCATAGTAAATAATAATCATTATAAAGAGCGATGCGGAATGAACAGCACACACTGCTCAGGCATTCTGAATTAGCTTTTTAAACAACTTAGAAACCATCTAGTAAAGGAGATTTTATATATGTCACTTATCGGTACAGAGGTACAACCATTCCAAGCAACTGCATTTCAAAACGGGAAATTCCTAGATGTAACAGAACAAAACTTCAAAGGTCAATGGAGCGTCGTTTGCTTCTATCCAGCAGACTTCACATTCGTGTGTCCAACAGAGCTTGAAGATTTGCAAAATCAATACGCAGAGTTGAAACAACTTGGCGTTGAAGTATATTCCGTATCTACAGATACTCATTTCACGCATAAAGCATGGCATGCAAGCTCGCCTGCAATCGGTAAAGTAGAGTACATCATGATCGGCGATCCATCTCATGTTATCTCCCGTAACTTCGATGTATTGGTAGAGTCCGAAGGTCTTGCTGATCGCGGTACGTTCATCATCGACCCAGACGGAGTTATCCAAACGGTTGAAATTACAGCTGGCGGTATCGGTCGTGATGCAAGTGCGCTAATTAGCAAAATTAAAGCAGCACAATATGTTCGCAACAATCCAGGTGAAGTTTGCCCAGCGAAATGGCAAGAAGGCGGCGAAACATTGAAGCCAAACCTTGACCTTGTAGGAAAAATCTAAACATTCATTAATAAAATCGCCGAAGTCGTCGGCATTGATATAAAAGCGTTTGTTCAGCACCATGACTAGACCATGCGAAGCAGCGTCATTATCGAACATTTTAAGGAGGATTATCAAATGGCATTGGATCAGGATATCAAACAACAATTAGAGCAATATCTTCAACTATTGGAAGGCAACATCGTCATTAAAGTGAGCGCAGGTGATGATGCTGCATCTACAGAGATGATGTCTCTTGTAGATGAGCTTGCTAGCATGTCTGCTATGATTTCGGTAGAAAAAGCAGACTTGGATAGAACACCAAGCTTCAGCGTAAACCGTGTTGGCGAAGACACAGGTGTTGTGTTCGCAGGTACACCGCTTGGACATGAATTCACTTCCCTTGTACTTGCATTGCTTCAAGTAAGCGGCAGAGCTCCTAAAGTGGATCAAAGTGTAATCGATCAAATTAAGAGCATTAAAGGCGAATACACATTTGAGTCCTATATCAGCTTGAGCTGCCATAACTGTCCGGATGTGGTGCAAGCATTGAACTTGATGAGTATTTTCAATCCTGGTATTTCCCATACGATGATTGATGGTGCTGTATTCAAAGACGAGGTAGAAAGCAAAAACGTAATGGCTGTGCCAAGCGTATACCTCAACGGTGAGTTCTTCGAAAGCGGTCGTACAACAATTGAAGATATTCTTGCTAAATTGGGTACTGGTCCTGATGCGTCTGAGCTTGATAACAAAGCTCCTTATGATGTACTTGTTGTCGGTGGCGGTCCATCCGGTGCAAGTGCGGCGATTTACGCGGCTCGTAAAGGAATTCGTACAGGTATCGTTGCAGAGCGTTTCGGCGGTCAAGTAAATGATACTATGGGCATCGAGAACTTCATCAGCGTGAAGTATACAGAAGGTCCTAAACTTGTTGCTAGCATCGAAGAGCAAGTAAAAGAGTACGGTATTGATGTGATGAAAACACAGCGTGCGAAGCGTCTAGATAAAAACGAGTTCATCGAGATTGAGCTTGAAAATGGTGCAGTATTGAAGAGTAAGACGGTTATCATTTCTACTGGTGCACGTTGGAGAAATATGGGTGTTCCAGGTGAAGCGGAATTCAAAAACAAAGGCGTAGCTTACTGCCCGCATTGTGACGGTCCTTTGTTCACAGGCAAAGATGTTGCAGTTGTAGGCGGCGGTAACTCCGGTATTGAGGCAGCGATTGATCTTGCTGGTATCGTTAAGCATGTAACGGTTCTTGAGTTCTCTCCTGAACTTAAAGCAGATTCTGTATTGCAAGACCGTCTTTACAGCTTGCCGAACGTTACGGTTCTGAAAAATGTGCAAACGAAAGAATTGACTGGTACGGACAAGCTTGAAGGCCTTACGTACATCGATCGTGCAACAGGCGAAGAGAAGCATGTCGAGCTGCAAGGTGTATTCGTACAAATCGGTCTTGTACCGAACACGGACTGGTTGGCTGATACGGTTGAACGCAATCGTATGGGTGAAATTATCGTTGATAGCCATGGCGCAACAAGTATCCCAGGTGTATTTGCTGCTGGTGACTGTACAAATAGTGCGTACAAGCAAATCATCATTTCGATGGGATCTGGTGCAACGGCAGCTTTAGGTGCATTCGATTATCTTATCCGTAACTAATGTATTTCGTGTAGAAAAATAATTTGCAGCCTATCTAAGACAACTTACTGCTAATAGAGTAGCCCTCACTTCTTTGAAGTGGGGGCTATTTTTATATGTAATGCAGTAAATAAATAGAAGGAAATTACTCTCTCTCGTCGAACAAATGGTGTATCCTCTATTGAATCTTAATTTAAGGAGAGAGCAAATGAATCAAGAAGTGATCGATTTTATCGCTGCAATAAAAGAGCCATGGCAGGTGGAACTATCTGCGAACTTGCGTGAAGTTGTCCATCAGGCTATACCGGAAGTAACGGAACGGATTCAGTATAAGAAACCACATTTTTTGAAAAATGGAAAATACGCCGCGGCTATCTCTACATCGAAAGATGCTGTTAGCTTCACTATTTTTAATGCTACAGGCTTGGAGCTTCCAGAAGGCATGTTTGATGGTCCACCTGAAAGGAAAACGTTGAAACTTCGCAAAGGCAATGCCTATGATTCCGAGCAGTTAACTTTATGGCTAAAGCAAGCTTCGAGCTCGCTTTAGTAGAGTGAATAAAGAGTGATGCGAGAACGTCAAGCATTGCTCTTTTTTTTGTATATAAGCAGTTCGGTGTGAAGCCAATCGAACGATCTGTTACAATCTACTAGTATTTGATAACGAGGAGGATTAACATTATGCCAACAACTTTTTAATGGATTAAATCGAATATTCAATCATTTAACGATTATAAGGATGCAAAGCATAGTGTTATCCATCACTTTATGCGGTGAATCCTTGTGGATTGCTGCATGTTTCTGTGATGATCCTGTTTGAAATTAGCTGCTTTGTATACCTTCTATATAGTAGGAGGATGACAATGAGTCATTTACAAAATAGAAGCAATAGTAAATTAACGATAGCGTGCAAAGATATCATTTTACGGGAGTATCAAATTGAGGATGTAGATGCGCTGCACAAGCTTACTTGGCAGCCACACTTTCATGAATTTTTGACGGGATGGAATGTACCCAAGGAGCAGCGGGAAGAGTGGTTTGCGAATTATGAAATACCAGAAAACGAGCGTTTCCTTGAGGCGATTGCGAGAACAGGAAATCCTGAGCAGTATCGGCTGCGACTAGGGGTTATACTGAAGGAAACCGGGGAATTTATCGGTATTTGTGGGACAGGTATTAAGGATGAACTATCACAGCCGAATCGAGAAGTTTTTTATGGAATCTCCGAACAATATCAGAATAAAGGATATACGACGCAGGCAGTGCGAGGGTTGATAACGTATTTATTCGAAAATACACAAGTCGAACAGCTTATCGCTATCGCGCACATCCGCAACGTCTCGTCCAACAAAGTGATCCAGAAGTGTGGTTTTCAATTTCAGCGTGATGTGATAATTGAAAGTGAGGAGCATCATTACTACAAGCTTCAAAGGGAATAGTAATGTAGAAGGTTAGGGAGTGCCGTAGGGCATCCTTTTAAAAAAATGGAATTTAACTAACATATATCTGGCATAGCGGAGGTCTAATATGAGTCAATACTCAATAACGACATTAACGATGAAGCGAAGTTTCGATGTGCCCCCTGCGAAAGTGTTTGGGGCATGGGTGAACGCTGAGCAGATGAGAAAATGGCTTTTTACACTGGAAGGAACAAATAAGGTAGCACGCAACAACCCTGAAGTAGGTGGGGAGTGGGAAATTGTTGACCATCGAGGCGGTGTAGATTATCGAGCGATTGGTACGTACCGTGAAATAGATACCCCACACAAGCTGGTGTTTACTTTTAAAATGCCGCAGTTTAGTGAAGATGAAGATACGATTGTCGTAGAGCTAACGGAAACACAGCAAGGCTGCGACATGACGTTTACCCAACATATTAATGTTCGCTATGAACCGAATTGGACAGAGGCAGATATTCAAAAAGCGGTGACGGAATATCATGATGGCAGCGAGCATGGATGGAATTTAATGTTCATGGGACTGAAACAATTAGTGGAAACGGGCAGGATCAGCTATACAGGCTAAGATTATAGATACGGAAGAAGGAGCGATTGTTGCTCCTTCTTTTTTTGTGTGCTGCAAATAAATGAGTACAGAATGTTAATGTGGGGCTGCATATACAAACTATTTATTCTCATCAAACACTTTCGATTGAAGAATCGTTATCGCGTGATGAATGCCCTTCAACTCTTCAGTTGATAAGTCTTGGATTCGTTCGAAAAATCTCGCTCCAATTTGATCAAATGCCTTATTCATCATGGCCTGCCCGGATTCAGACAGTCGAATCAATTGTTTGCGTCTATCATCCGGTACCTCAAATTTCTCACACAGTTGTTTCTCCGTTAATTTTCTAAGTTCACGGCTCGTGTTAGGCATTGAAATATGTTTACATTCGCTAATTTGGCTTAACGTCACAGGTTGGCTGACCGCAATATACTCCAAAATACTATATTGAAGAGGAGTAATGTCCTCTGGCTTAACATCTTTCGTTAATTCAAAGGTTACTTCGTGTACGGAAGTCGTAAAGGCCACAAATTGTTGAAACAGAGCTTCTTTGTCCATTACAGATCACCTCTTCTGACATGATATCAAATTGATTATCTTATTATAATTATCAATTGACAACTAAAACAACGATGTGTTATCTTTTGGTTATCAAATGATAAGTAATGGGAGGGCGAAGCAATGAACATATTGGTTGTATATACACACCCGAATCATAAGAGTCTTAGTTATGCCTTTTTACAAAAAGTCATTCAAGGAATCAGTGAAAATACGCATAAGCCCAATATGCAGGTGCTTGATTTGTATGAAGAGCAGTTTGATCCTTTACTAGTGTTCAATGAAACAAAGCGAAGAAGAGATATGCATAAAGACCCTGAGCTAGCCAAATATCGGGAACAACTGATGTGGGCGGACAAACTTGTCTTTGTATACCCGATCTGGTGGGGGCGGCCGCCAGCGATGCTGTTAGGTTACATCGATCAAATGTTTTCTTCTAATTTTGCCTATCGAGATACAGGAGGTCTGCTGCCTGAAGGACTGCTAAAAGGGAAGTCGGCCGTCTGTATTTCTATGATGAAGGGACCTACTTTTTATCCGTTATTTTGGTTGGGGAATGCTCATAAAATTTTGATGAGAAAGGCGTTGCTTCAATACGTCGGTATTAAAAAAGTGAAGTTTTTTGAATTTGGCAATATGGAAAGTCCGAAAGGGAAGCAGGAGAAAAAATTAAATAAAGTATTTCAATATTTTAAAACGTTGGCTTATTAACGAGGGAAAATAGAACGCGGAAAATAATTAAGGACTGCCATAATGAAATGCTAATGGCAGTCTTTTTATGCGCTATTAATAAGGGGATGTCCCCTTATTAATAATAAAACACTTGAAAAATGAATGACAGTCAGTCATAATGAGGGAGTAGTGAAATTTTTGAGTATTCAAGAATCAAAAGGGTAAGTGAAGGATGTGTAAGGCAACGGGAACCCATTTTGAAAAGACTTTTGATTATTTATCAAGAAAATGGGTGCAGAGGTGCACTCTTTTTTTCACCAATAATGAATGATAGTCATTCATTTTAAAAGGAGATGATTAATTATGAATAAGGGTTGGATTTATGTAGGGTTAACTTGTTTGTTTGAATTGTTATGGGTGTATGGATTCAACGTGGCATCAACCGTTTGGCACTGGGCTATCGTTATCATCATTATTATTACGGACTTTTATTTATTATCCAAGGCGTGTGAAACGTTGCCAACCGGTACCGTTTATGCGGTGTTCGCGGCAGCAGGTACAGTGGGGACAGCCCTAATGGACATTTATATTTTCGGTGGGGAATTCAGCGTTGCAAAAGGTATATTTATGGGACTTCTCGTCGTTGGTGTCATTGCATTAAAACTTGCTGACAATAAAAGCGATGAAGCACAAGTGAAAGGAGCTGCTTAATAATGGGTTGGTTATTCGTATTGTTGGCATCCATATTTGAACTTATCGGTGTCATAGGCTTGAAAAAGTTTAGTGAGCGAAAATCCTTGGTTAATACCCTTTTATTCTTTGGTGGGTTTGGTACCTCATTTGTGTTCCTTTACTCCGCTCTTAACTATTTACAGTTGAGTGTAGCTTACGCGGTTTGGATTGGTGTAGGGACAGCTGGCGCGGTACTGGTCAATATGCTCTTTTTCAATGAATCGAAGAGTATAGGACGCATTATTAGTCTCATCATCATTGTCGTTGGTGTGACTGGACTAAAAGCGGTCTCTTAATGAACACTGAGCAAGAAATAGATAAACGTCTAGCTAGTGGAACAAAAACGAAGACATAAGCTTCCTGTGAAAAGTAGTGAAGCTTATGTCTTTAGTTAATTTGGCTGTAGGTTAGCTCACATATACGTTTCGCAATTAGCGATCGGCCTGTTAAGCTCGATTGTTATTCATCCAGCTCAGCGCGTAATCTACCATACTCCTCATCGGTATCAAGTAGCTGGTGGCTTGCCCAACTTTTCCATCTACTACGTAGTTTGTTTCTTTCTTAAAATCATCGAATAGGTTACCGAAATCATCGGAGTCGTTATTAATATCCTGATAAGTTGTCCATTTCTCTTCACCGTTAACAGATATCTTTACATCCCATATTATTTCTTTTCTAAATGTGTTCTGCTGCTTGTATTCTGCTAAGTGTAAGGAAGAATTGGAGTTGGTAGGAGCACCGAGCAATAAAATATAACCATCCAGCTCATAAATTTTTCCCAAGGGCGATTGTTCACTTAAGGCGTAATTCAATTGATGATTGTCCGTAATATACGCTGCATACTTGCCCCAAGCTGCAAAGGATACATGTGAATGAGCGCTTCGCTGTACTCCATTTTGCTTCCGGAAGGTCTCCGGTATAAAACCCATGTACGAGGTAGGGGTTAAATCTGGATGGAAAATAGGCATACCATCCCGGATGATTCGTAATTCTTCTTCGGTATATCCACTTCCATATACAGTAGGATCACAAAGCTGCTCGGTTTGGGTCGGCATCACAAGACTACCAGAATCACCAATAGCTTCTTCTAAGGCGAGAATAACGGATACGGCTCCGCCTACGACTCGCCCAATTGACTTCAAGGAAGAATGGACAATCACCGTCATACCTTCAGTAACACCTAACTTTTTTAAGTCTGATTGTATTCTATCTTTTGTAATCAATTGTTCTTGTGTCATGAAGTATCCTCTCCCCAAGCTGCGTTTTAACTCATGTTTTTAGCTTTATAAACTGGAAAATAGTTGATGGAAATAATATAACACATGTAACATAGTGATTTTTATTGATATGAAAATTTTTATATTTACAAATAAAAACGTACGTTCTATTATTGGTGAGGTATTAGTTAAATGTTACCATCCAAGGGGGCTGATCCAATGCCATTCACTAGAGAAATTTCTAATCAGTTCGATCCGGTAATTGAGCATGTACATCAAACCTATCTTGCTAATCATTGCTCTGGCGCTGCTGTTATGGTGATTCATCAGGACAATGTTGTTGCAGAAACGTATTGGGGACACCAGTCTAATGTTGAAGATGCAAGGACGATACAGGAGGATACACAATTTCATGTTGCTTCTGTTCGAAAAACGTATATTGGATTTGCGGCTGCTTATGCCGTGTATCATGGATACATATCATCCCTAGATGATCTGGTGACTCATTATATTTCTGACTTAGATGATGATGTCTTTAAGGAGACTACGATTAGACATTTAGTAACGCATACTCATGGGCTGACAGATGATGGTCTTGGTCGGGATTTCGAGTCAGGTACAAGCTGGTCATATCGCATAATCGGCATTGAGTTATTGTGCAGAATTATATATGAGAAGACAGGACTTACAGTTGCCCAAATATTAGCGAAGGAAGTATTTGAGCCGCTCGGCTTTAAAGAAACGGGATGGTACGCAGCACCGCAGGACAACTTTGTTGAAGTAATGAGAGATCCGAATAATCCGCATTGGAACACGTTCGATACGACGGATGGCGATAAAATGAATATGTATGTTTCGGCACGAGAGCTGGCCTATTGGGGTTACTTGCATCTGAAACAAGGAAATGCGTGTGGAAGACAAGTCGTTCCTCAAGGAATTATCGAGCTGGCAACGACACTTCAAAGTCCTACATTTAACGATAAGGATTTGCCGCAAAATGGCTTCCTATGGTTCGTGAAGGATCTTCCAGCGAAACGTAGTGAAATCGGAGATTTAGTTCCAAAAGGCTCTTATCAAATATTAGGTTACTCTAATGTTGCCTTACTCGTAATTCCCGAATATGACACAGTAGTCGTTCGTATGTTCAATAGTTGGGGATCGGCTCCAGGATACGAGTATTTGCCCGATATTAAAGGATTTGGCGACTGTGTGATGGACTGTTTGAAATAAGGAGATAATCTATCCATGAGTACATTTAAATTTACTGCCATCATGCTGCTAACTACGTTCCTGATGGGCTCTTCCTTTGCTGTCGTGAAAATAGGCTTGCCCTATTCATCACCATTATTATTAGCGGCATTACGTTTTTTACTAGCAGGCGTTATTATGGGGATGATCGTGTACGCTGTAAAACGGCCGCATCCTACGACGAAGAGCAACTGGATGAAGATGTTCGTCATCGGCTCGCTCCAAACGGCGGGCGTAATGGGATGTATTTTTTTAAGCTTGCTTACGATTACAGCTAGTGAAACTTCGATTTTAACGTTTACGAATCCGTTGTTTGTCGTTATTTTCGGCACAATATTTCTACAAACGCGCTATAAGCTTTATCAGTGGATCGGTGTCGTTTTAGGCTTAGCAGGAGTCGTCATTACGATGGGGGCCAAAGTAGATTTAAAGATTGGTATCATCTATGGGATTCTTTCTGCTGTCTTTTGGGCGTTTGCAACTTTATTGGCGAAAAAGTGGGGCGAAGCTCTAGATACATGGGTGCTGTCGGCTTACCAGATGCTGTTTGGTGGAGTTATTCTGCTTGCGTGCAGCTTTATGTTTGAAAAGCCGTTCTTTATTTTAAATGGTGAATCATTCATCTTGTTAATGTGGTTAAGTATTATGTCTTCTATTGTTCAATTTGCGGGCTGGTATTATTTATTGCAAAATGGCGATCCTGGCAAAACGAGCTCCTTTTTATTTTTAGCTCCATTCTTCGGCGTGCTAACAGGTTGGCTACTATTAGGGGAGCCGTTGTATCCTTCCTTGATCGTTGGCGGTTTGCTAATTATTGTTGGTATTTATCTGGTTAATAAAACAGTGAAGCAAACGAACAACAGCAGCCATCAAATGTCTGAAGTAAATGAAGCTCACAAGTAAGCAATGATAGGTATAACGATAGCTAGGATGCTATCTACGATAATAGTCACGATGAAATATAAGACAAAACAATCCTGAAGCTTAAGCTTCAGGATTGTTGAATTTTCTTTAACGGCTGTGATGCAGGACCTTCTAATACATCGCCATCATACGAAAATCTAGAGCCGTGACAAGGGCAATCCCAGCTTCGATCCCCCTCATTCCACTCTACTTCGCATCCCAGATGCGTACAGGTCGTATCAACGATATGCAAATTTCCTTTTTGATCTCGATAAGCACCAGCTCTTTTGCCATTGACGGACACAACTGCCCCTTCATCATTCGATAAGCTTTCAGGCTTTTTGCGAATGATTTGGAGTTTGCCTCCAATTAGGTGTTTAGCAACATCCACGTTCTGAACGATAAAGTTTTTTACGTCAGGTGTGGCATGGAATCTGGATGGTGTATACAGCTCTTGGTACGCATTTTCTTTGCCGATGATCATGTCCCGCAGCAGCAGAGCGGCAGCCGTTCCTGTACTCATTCCCCATTTTCGATAACCGGTTGCTACATAAACGTCAGGGGTTGAGGATGAAATATGCCCGATGTAAGGCAGGTTATCCAACGTTACAAAATCTTGGGCCGACCAACGGTATCCGAACTCTTGGATGCCAAATGTGCTGTGGGCAAAAGCTTGCAGTGCTTCATAATGCTTGATGGTACATATGCCTTGCCCAGTCGTGTGACTTTCTCCCCCAATGAGGATTAGATTTTCCCCGTTACCCAAAGTGGCAGACCGAATGGAGCGCTTCGGCTCATCTGCACTTAGGTACATGCCCCCTAAATATCGTTTTTCACTTTTTACACCGATGACATAGGAGCGTTCCGCATGCATTCTTGCAAAATAAAAGCCCATTCCGTCAATGATGGGGAAGTGTGAGCAGGAGACGACATGCTTACAGGCTATTTTATGTCCGTCGGTAGTGACTACTACAGGCTGTTCATCTGTTTCAACGGTCTCCACTGTTGTCTGCTCATAGATCGTTCCGCCTGATTGAATAAACAATTGAACAAGCTTGCCTGCATATTTCAATGGATGAAATTGAGCTTGTTTGTGCATCACAAGCGCCGATTTGATCGGTATTGGCAGTGCAATTTGATCGACTAATTCACCGTGAATACCAAGCTTCTCATAGGCGGCAAGTTCTTTCTCCAGCTTCTTTATGTATTTATCTGAGTTTGTATAAATAAAAGCATCCTGCTCGGTGAAATCACATTCAATTTCGTGTTCATGGATGATGTGCTTCATGAATTGCATGGCATCGTGATTCGCTTTGTAATAGAGCTGCGCTTTTTCTTGACCAAAGTTATGGATTAGCTCGTCATAAATTAAGTCATGCTGTGCCGTTACTTTAGCCGTTGTATTTCCAGTTGTGCCACTAAGCAGACGGCCTGCTTCTACGAGTACAACGTTGAGGCCTTCTTTGGCCAACAAATAAGCAGCTGTAATTCCTGTAATTCCGCCGCCGACTACTACAATCTCAGCTGTACTAGATTCACTGAGCTTTGGGAAGGAGGGAAGGGTGGTTGAGTCCCACCAGTAAGACTCAGGAAATTGGGGCATATCTTGTGGGTTCAAAGGTTCCTTATTCATAATCGTTGTAATTCCTCCTGCATTTGGTCTCTCTTGATATTCATTTCCTTGCAGCAATTGCTTTAATCAATGGGGATCGATATATCGTTAGTTCCGCAGTTGTTTACATAAGAACATACGTTTGTTATTATGGGATTAATAGATGTAAGGTTGTTCGGTGTGTAGAAGAAATACAAGCATGAGAAATCCAGATGAGAGGATGATTGTACGAATGTTGAAACGCTGTGCATGGGTAAATCAAGAGCCCTTATATATGGAGTATCACGACAAAGAATGGGGAGTTCCCGTATATGATGATCGGATCTTATTCGAGATGATATGCCTAGAAGGCGCACAGGCGGGGCTTAGCTGGTGGACTATTTTGCAGAAGAGGGACAATTACCGCAAAGCTTTCGATCATTTTGATGCGGAGAAAATTGTTCAATATACAGATGAGAAATTACAGTCTCTACTCGAAGATTCAGGAATTGTGCGAAATAAGCTGAAAATTAAAAGCGTCGTCACAAATGCCGAAGCTTTTTTGAAAATTCAAAAAGAATTTGGCTCTTTCTCCAACTACATTTGGAGATTTGTCGGTGATAAGCCGATCGTGAATCAATGGCCAACAGTAAAAGAAGTACCTGTTTCTACTGAAATTAGTGATCGAATGAGCAAAAGGTTGAAGAAAGACGGGTTCAAGTTTGTAGGAAGCACGATTTGCTATTCTTATATGCAAGCAGTAGGTATGGTGAATGACCATACGCTGGACTGTTCCTGTCATCCAAGGAATCGATGAAGATTTTTTTGGCTTAGGAATCCGATGAGCAAGAAAACAATCCTGAAGAACAACAGCAGGATTGTTTTTTTTGTTGTGAAGAAGGGATTTTTAATAACTAAATAATTTTATAAACCCATCTTTCACGACCACAATTTCAGTCTGACTATGTTCAATTAACGAGTGTTGCCAATAATGCTTAGAAAATTGGGATATATCGTTAGCATGAAAGAGCTTCTTTTCATCATTGCAGTTCTACCTCCGTTAGTTTGGGTTTCATAATTATGTATTCCTTGAAAGAGTTGTTTGGACAAAAGTGGTTGCTGGGAATTACAAATATTTGTTTTTAATTCATTTGAAATATATACCTATTTGGTTTATGGTATTTTTAATAGTTTTCTATTACAACAAATCATTATTTTTATGCTTATAGTTATAAAAAGAGGAGGTTTGATCTATGTGGGCTGATGATGCTTCTAAAATTGATATGCTGGCTTACGAACCTTATGCAAGTTTAATAAGTGAGATTGCAACTAGTGAAAGAATGAACCCTTTAACTATTGGTTTGTTCGGAAATTGGGGAAGTGGTAAATCAACATTGCTTCATTTAATCGAAAAAAACACAACTATTCAAACTGGAAAAAAGATTGCTGTGGTTAAGGTAAATGCCTGGATGTTTGAAGGATATGATGATGCAAAAACTGCTTTAATGGAGGCTATTTTACTGAGCCTTCAGGAAAATAAAACATATTTTGAAAAATCTACCGATATGATAAAAAATTTAGTCAAAAGGGTTGATTGGATTAGAGTAGGAAGTACAGCTGTAAAAAAGAGTATACCTATAGGCCTTAGTTTATTAATGGGGAGCCCTGCTCCATTGCTAATGGGGGGCCTTAGAGCAGAAAACTTTGATACAGAAGAAGAAGTATCTAAAGAATTCGATGCTATTTCTCAAATGGGGAAAGATCATCTTAAGACTGATCAGCAGGAAAACATAATTGAAAATGTAAGAAGATTTAGGGAGGACTTTAATAATATAATCCGTGCATCCCAAATTGATAACCTAATAATTATGATTGATGATTTAGATAGATGTAATCCCGATAGGATAATTGAAACACTCGAAGCGATTAAATTGTTTCTTGCTGTAGAGAAGACAACTTTTATAATTGCTATGGATGAAAATATTATTACATACTCTGTGAAGAGTAAATATCCTCAATTGGATGATGTAGATTTGGATGTTTCCATTGACTATATAGAAAAAATAGTTCAACTTCCAATAAGAATCGCAGAATTGGCAGAGACAGATATTAAGAATTACATGCTACTTTTGATAAGCGAAATGTATTTAGCCGATAGTACGTTAAATCAATTAATAAATAAACTAAAGGAAAAGGGGATTTTTATTAAAGGAGAGATTATAACCGGAAAAGAGATAATTGAAATCATAAGTGAATCAGCAATCAATGACGTAGATAAATATAAGCAGGGATACAGCCAAGCGGATTTTGAAGAGCAAATCCAAATTTTCAATAGTATAGGCAGTATAATTGCAGCTACCCTAAAAGGTAATCCACGACAAACAAAACGGTTCTTAAATACATTTTATATGAGAAAACGACTTGCTGAGATACAAAACATAAAACTAAATCTAGCAGTTTTGGCAAAGTTGATGGTACTAGAATACATAGATAGAGACTTATTTAGAGAGCTTTATCAATGGCAATTTGAGAATGATGGTATTCCAAAGCAGCTAGGAGAAATCGAGAATCAAGTATTAAATGAAAGTTTAGGCGAGGAGAAAAGCGGAAAAGCAAGTGTGGAGGCCAAGAATAAAGCTTGGTATGGGGAAAAAATAAAAAGATGGATTGGAGTTGAGCCTAGTAACCTGTCAGCAATTGATTTATCACAATATTTCTACTTAGCACGTGACTCCGTTTCAGATAAAAAACTTATTTCTACAAACCTAAACCAAGAAGAAAGAAGATTTATTAATCAAATTTGTAACTCATCAATCTCAGAAGTAATTAGAAAGAAAAAAATAGAGGAACTAAATGAACTAGATGAGGTTACTCGTAATGAAATAGTTAAAGGAGTAATCTCTAAATATAATCAAGACCAAGATCATTTATGGGTTTTAATACAAATTTACAAAATGTTTCCGCAATTCAATCAAAAAATTTTTGAAGAATTTAAAAAGATTAAGAAGAGTGCTTTTACTCCAAGTGAAGCAATTCTTTTCAAACAATTAGATATAGAGAACTATGAAAGATTAAAAGATTTCTATATAAATGAACGGAAAGTTCCAAAACGCTTATGGGAAGTAGGGGGATAGAAGAATGGGTACGTCAAAAGGATATTTACCACCTACAGGCTATTTATGGCCTGAAGCGAAAAGAGATATTACAAATATGGTAAAAAGTGATTTTACTCCTTCTTCCATAGAGCGATCCATTTCAAGTTTTTCAAAAGCTATGAGTGGTGGAGATAAACAATTTCTGAATTCAGCTTCTAGGGTTGGAGCAAAGGCAGTAAATTTTATAGAGGCAGTTAAGAATTTTGGATTCAATGAAGCATTAGAAAAGATAGGTTTGTCGCACTTAATTAACAAGTCACCAGAAGAACTGAGAATTGGTATTATAGAGTATTTTAACGATGGTAGAAACGATTTCTACGGGAATATTGCTCAACAAAGTATGAGTGAATTTATGCGTGAACTATTTAAAAGTGTAAAAGATGAAGAGGAATACAATACAATACTGGGTTCAATTGATACTGGAGAATTTATTAGAGAATTCATTATAAAGTTTATACAAAATTGTTTTTTCGCAAACTTTGCAGAAAAGATACTTGCAATGTTTGATAAGTTAAACAAGTATGATATCGCTGAAAAAAGCGTTAAGACATATATCCGATCAACTATAGAAAGTGAGTTTACAATAGAGAACATCCAGAAAGTAGATTGGAACGGGATAGAAGGTTATAAAATTATTAAAGAAAAATGCAACAAAGCTTTTGAAATATTATCTGTTTGGAGTGAGACACTTGTTTAACATATGGATTAACAAGCAGAGTGATGATTTAATAGGGAATGTAAACCAAGTTGAAAGCCTACTTATATTTAATCTTTTTGATAAAAACAACAAATCTAATGTTAAGACTGATATGGAGCAACTTTGGAGAAGGTTCGGATATCAATCTCTTTCTAATATAAGTGAAGATTTATTGATTTTAGCTGTAAGTGTTTTCTCGGCAGATAAAAGAATACCTCGGAAGAAATCTACTGACAATTGGACAAGAAGCATCACAATACATTTACCTGTATTGGAGATAGAGAAATGGATAAATGTAAAAGACGATTTGGAGAAAATGCTTGGATTTTTAAGTGGAGATGAATGGAGATTTGAATTCAGAAAGTCTGAAAGTAAGTTTAGGGCCAAAAAGAAAAATGAAAAGTTCAAGTTAATTAACAGTAAAGAGTTTAATTCAGTTAGTCTATTTTCGGGTGGATTAGATTCTTTCTGCGGAGCTTTAACTTTGTCCGATAAGCTAATGCATACTTGTTATGTTGGTTTTAGAGAGTACAATCTTCTAACAAGCAGACAAAATGAGCTTTTTAATGAGATCGACGAAGCATATCCTACTGTAAAAAAAGAACTCATTTTATTTAATGCAAACCCATCAGCTCCTCAACAAAAAAATAGAGAAAAAGCAACACTCGGTGCAGAAAGTTCCAGTAGGAGCAGGTCGTTTTTATTTTTAGCTGGAGCAATTGCAGTTGCATCAGTCATTGGAGAGGGGACACCCGTTTATATACCAGAAAACGGTTTTATTGGAGTGAACGTACCTTTGACTACTAGTAGAAATAGTAGTTGTAGTACTAGAACTACTCACCCTATCTTCTTAAAATCACTAAATCGTATCCTCGAATTAGTTGGCTTAAATCACACAATCTCGAATTTTTACTGGGATAAATCCAAAGGAGAAATTGTTGCTGAACATAAAGAAAAACTTATTTTTCAAGATAATGCACATAAAACCCTTTCATGCTCACATCCATGCTTATCGAGGTATGATAAAGTTAAACCTCCTTGCAACTGTGGTTATTGTTATCCATGTCTGATTAGAAGAGCCTCATTTTTTTATATTAGAAATGATAACACAACATATAATGAAAATTACCAACTGAATGCTGAGTTTATTTACAAGTATAGTAATCTTCAAGGAAAAGCTAGTGATTTAAGAGCGGTGCTCTATAGTTTAAGAAGGTATTTCATGCACAAAGACGATAAAGACTATATTAGAACGCTCTTAATAAGTCATGGTACATTGTCTGTAGCTGAAATTATTGCATATGAGCGTTTATATCATAAATCTATGAATGAATTATGGGAAATGATCAAGTCTGAAGATCTTCGAAATGGGGGAGGATTATTAGATTATTCAAGCATGAAGGAAATGGAATATGTCTAACTTTGTTGATTTTCATATTCATATAGATTATTACAAAAATTATAAAGAAATGTTTAATTACTTCTTACAAACTAAGACATATGCATTATTTGTTACAAATTTACCTGAAGTATTTGAACAGTGTAAACGAGAATTTCCTGAATCTAAATATGTAAAGATAGGTATGGGGTATAACCCTCAGTTAGCTATAACCCATGATTTTAATAGAGCGCTATTTGATAATTGGCTTCCCCATACAAAATATATTGGGGAAGTAGGTTTAGATTATTCAAAAGACTTTATTGAATATAAAATAAAACAACAAAAGGCATTTCAACATATTTGTATGAAGTCGGGAAAAGCAAATAAGATAATGTCGATACATTCGAAAAGAGCTGAGCAAGATATTTTAGATATTTTAAAAGAAAATAAAGTGCGATTTGCTGTATTTCATTGGTATTCAGGAAGTGAACACCTTGTGGAAGAGATAGTTAGAAGAGGATATTATTTCTCGGTGAATTATTCCATGCTATCTACAGCAAAAGGTTTTAACATAATAACTTCAATTCCCTTAGAAAGATTACTCATTGAAACAGATGCTCCTTTTGGGAAAAGTAATCTAGGGGGTAGAACTTATAATTTACCCTTAATTTACGAGGAGTTCGAAGAGAAGCTCAAAGTTAAAAACTTTAGATCTATTGTATTGAGTAATTTGAAAAGATTATTAGTGGAACAACAAAATCAATTATAGGGGTTATCTGGTGTATGGAATGCTGTTATATTGCTTCTTTAAATCATTAGTCAAATTGAAATGCGGGTAATATTAATAATTTTATCTATGTATTGAGCCGACCTAGTAAGTAGGTCGGCTCAAGTTTATTATAGAGGTTTTAAAAATGAGGGAAGGATATGAAGTGCATATTTAATGTTAATGTGTATAAATTGAGCTGAGTGTTTTTAGTATGATTTGATGCATTGAAAAATACATATAAATTTCAAATACATATTCCTAATAATATTTTCTTAAAATGTATAACCTCATTGTGGAGTATCCTACAGTTAATCAATTGAAAACTCCTTCGGCGGAGACTTTCTGCAAGGCTTCTACAATCGGAATAACTGGTGGGCTGATCTGGGATGGAAGTTCATCAAGAGGGAAGAAGCGAGCATCTTTGCTTTCATGATTAATGGTTAGCTCACCGCTACACTGCTTCGTCTTAAATACGATATCGACATTGTATACTTCATCGCCGTGAGGATATTTGTAGTAAAGCCGCTCGCCTGAAAAGACATCGAATATGTCTAACTGTTCTGCATGCAGTCCCGTTTCTTCCAACAACTCGCGGGCTGCGGCTTCGCGAACTTCTTCTCCCAGTTCGATCGCCCTGCCTGGGAAGCACCAGCTATCATTATCGGTTCTCCGCATCATAAGGATGTGCCCTATTTCGTTGAACACAACTACACTTGCCCCACATAATAATAATGGTCGTGTGCCTACCAATTTGCGCATCTCTCTTATATATTCTCGAAATGTAAGACCCCCTACACATTTTGAGTTATATTTTCCCAAAAAAAGATGATAGCATAGGTAGTGAAAAATACATACTCAACTTAACTTTATCTATTTCATTTCTCGACTTCTTTTAGGGTTTGTTTCTACTAGGGAGATAAACATTGAACGAAGCAGCCCTGATGATCTGTTTTCATCGGGGCTGCTTACTGCTAAACATTATTTACTCATAACCCCTTTGATGCTACTTTTCTAACGCCAGGATCAGAATCATTCAACAAGGTGTTTAATAAATCCGAGTCACCCATACCAGTCACTTTGCGTAGAGTAGCTGCTGCCGCTACGCGTATATCCGCAAGGCTGCTATTTGCACCCTCTTTTAGGACCTCGATTGCATTTGCATCCTGAAGTAGACCAGCAGTATACACTGCCCGAGGGGCGATTCTAGGATCACCTCTCTTGGTCAAATCCAATAATACAGGAATAATTTCAGGACCCAAAGCAGCTGCGGCTTTGTAATCGGGTTCTTCTCGATCTAATAATTCAATCAGCTTTTCTTTTGACATAATCACTATTATCTCCTTTTATAGTTAAATCGTATATGGACTATTTTCCATCATATTTATCTCTGAGCTGCTTAGGTCTGGTGGTGGATTCGTAATATTATTAGTTCCTCCGCCGTACATCAGACTATCTCGATTCGCAGTATGCGGAAGCCCTAATACATGACCAACTTCATGTCCAAGTGTCCAAACGCTTGCGACTCTAGCAACAACTGCTCCTGGACGGCCAATTGGATGCGCGGCGCAACCATTATAGGATGGAACTGTAGAGCGAACAAAATAAACAGTCAACTCATTATCACCGACATGATTTCGGTGCGCGTATAGCTCTTCTTGTTCTTCTGTAGCACTGTTTGCTACACACTGACCAACATCAATATCCATAAGGAGCGGTAAATCTAAGTGCTCTGTACTAACTACATCAACTTGAAATCCAGCAGAGGCGTAAACCCCTTTCATCGCATTCACCATTTCATCTACAGGTACTATCGGCTCGTGCAATATTTTAAAATGCAAACGAACAGATTGCTGATTATGCTCATCACTTACACGATCTGACATAAGTAATTACCCCTCCAAATACAGTCTATTGATGGTGCGCTAATATATAGTTGACTAATAACACAAAATTATTCAGCTGAGAACCTTCTACAAGTAGGTAGTAAAGTGATATAGCAGCCTTAGACGTTAAAGTGGAACATAAAATTGAAAGGCAGTGGTTGCATAGGTGCGTTTTTTGCGTCCTAAGTACCACTGCCTTTTATTTAGGGATAGTTGAAATTACTTCGTCTTCTTGCTCAAATCAATGCTGAATTTCGCGAAGCCTGTGTCCAATGTAGATTGGTACTTCATGTGAGGCTGTTTCTTCGCAAATTCTTTTGCATTTGGAGAAGTTACGAACGTTACATTTGCTTTGTTCTTCAACGGAACGAACGACCAGTTCTTATCCGCTGTAGGGTTGATCGTCTTCTTCTCTAAAATGTAGTTAATTACAACTTGGCGAGTCTCTTCTTGAGAATCGATGACAATGTTAGAGCCATCAAGACCTGGGAAGCTGCCGCCGCCTGTTGCACGGTAGTTGTTAGTTACAACTAGGAACTTGTCCGTTGCTTTAACTGGCTTGCCTTTGTAAGACAAGTTTTTGATACGCTTCGCGTTCTTGTTAATAAGCTTACCGTCAGCATCGTACTTGGAAGGCTGTGTTACGTCAATTTGGTAAGTAACGCCGTCCAAAATGTCGAAGTTGTACGTACGGAACTGCTCGTTAATAAGAGCTTGTTCACCTTTTTTCTTCGGATCGATTTGATTGAATTGTCCAGCAGAACGCTCCAACCATTCTTGTACTTGTGTACCGTTAATTTTCACCACTTTTACTGTGTTCGGATATACATACAAGTCAGCAACGTTTTTGATTGCCAATGTTCCAGCAGGGATGTTCGTGTAGTAGTTAACCCCTTGACGTCCGCCTGCTTTGAATGGTGCTCCAGCAGATAGTACTGGAATTCCTTCAAGTTCTGTGCCTTTAACTGCTTTCTCTGTGTACCATTTCTGAGCATTCGTCACGATTTGTACAGACGGGTCATCTTGTACAAGCGCGAAGTAGCTGTGAATAGGAGCCGTCGTCTTACCTACTGCGGAACGAACCCATTTCACTGTTTTGTCGTGATCTTCTTTTACAGCATCAACAATCGTTTTATCTGCATCAACAAGTGCTTTTTTGTTTTCTTTATCAAATACAGGTACTGCTTTAGATGTAGAATCAACTACGTCCCATTTGCCGTTTACTTGCTTCAATTCCAAATCAATAACACCAAGGTTGTCACCCCAGAATCCAGGCATTACAGCTGGAACTCCGTTGATTAGACCTTTTTTTGCATCTACGCCTTTAATATTTTCAAACCCTTTGCCAGGGAAAACAGCATGTGAGTGGCCGAATAGAATCGCATCGATTCCGTCGATTTTACTCAATTCCAAGTTTGCATTTTCGGAATCGTTGCCTGCTGTACTAATACCAGCGTGAGGAATCGCAACAATGATGTCTGCACCTTTTTGCTTCATTTCAGGCACAAATTTCTTCGCGGACGCTACCATATCTTTCGCAATTACTTTGCCGCTAAGATGAGCTTCATCCCAGTTCATAATTTGCGGTGGTACGAAGCCGATTACGCCGACTTTAAGCTTAACATCTTTACCAGTTTCATCTTTGAACGTGCGATCTAGGATGACATAGGGATCGAATCTATTTTTATCGTTGCTTGGATCTTTATCTTTGTCATCAACATACACGTTGGAGTTCACGTAAGGGAACTTTGCGCCTTTCAAGCTGCGGTCCAGATGCTCTAGTCCGAAGTTGAATTCGTGGTTGCCGATGTTTGCTGCATCGTATTGCAATTCGTTCATTGCTTTATAAACAGGGTGAGTTTCGCCATCTTTCAAAGGTTGTACTTTTGCAACATAATCGCCAAGCGGATTACCTTGAAGGAGGTCACCATTGTCAAACAACATACTATTTTTTACTTCTTCGCGTGATTGTTTGATCAACGTTGCTGTTTTTGCTAAACCATACTCATCTGTTAATTTGTCTTGGTAGTAATCGTAGTTCACCATATTCGTGTGTAAATCGGTTGTTTCCATCAGACGCAGTTTCAGTACAGAATCGGAAGAGGTACTTGTGTCTGCATTAACGGGAGAAAGCGTGAATGAAAGCGTTCCCAATACAAGAGACGCCGAGAGTACAAGACTTGTGATCTTCTGCCTTGTTGAAAGTTTCATGCTGGATATTCCTCCTAATGAGTAGGTGATAGATAATATTTCAACCGAGTTCATTCTATCATTAGAATCGGGATTTAGATAGAGTTTAGTGGGAAATTTAACACAATTATTGAACAAAGGTCATTTTGTAAAAACAAATATGGCGATTTGTAAAATCAATCTTGACCTGTATTTGAAGAAACAGTATTATTCTGCTAGATGAGAATACATACATATTATACCAAAGAAGCGATGTTTCGATGCAGAAGTTCATCAAAGTAAATCGCTTTGGAAACTGTAATCATTTCATGTTGGAATACAACATACTACTAAAAACTAGCTCTACAAATTAAAGGAGTAATGGAATGGCGACACTGCGAGATATACAGGAAAATGGAACTTATGTTGAATTCTCTTTTTTAAAGTGCATACCCGGCGATTACGAAGGATGTCAGCTTCATTTCAAACACTACAAGGGAAACAGTATAGTTGATGAGCTGAACTTCGGTTGGACGAATCTGACGATTAAAAATTATGTTGAAGTGACTTCGAATTTTCCACTTGAGCAATTAAACAATTTTATATTGAATAATTTGTACACCTCTTTCGAAAACCATCTATATCGTTTGGAATGGACGAAGCTAGAAAAGGGCAATACGCATAAGCTCCATTTTTTTGGATCTCAACAAGACTTTACGTTGATTGTAGCCGATGATGAAGTCCGACAGTTTGGCCACGACTTAAAAAGCGAGTGGGAAAAAGGGCTTGGGGCTTAGTCGTGATTGAACTGCACCTCGTCAAGTAGACAGCATAAACATTAAACTCCTTAAACGGCCTTAGTCCTGAATTCCATTGGACTAAGGCCGTTTAATTTTGGGGTAATACCAGCGTAGCTGTCGACGAGGTACCCCTCGGTTTAGAGCCTTACTAAAAGCTTGCGGATATAACGATAAACCGTGTGTAATGATCAGACTTAGGAATGGATTTACGCAGCCGCTAGCGTTAAAATAGATAGACATATCCGTGTTAAGAAAGTAGGAAGCGATCATGTATCGAATCGGCGTTGTTGGGCCGAGTTTATCCGTTAATCGAATTCTTAAGCTGGCAAATGAAATGGAACAAGAGATGAAGTTTATTCCTTATGTCTATAAAGAGGCAAAGGAAGTAGCTGGCATCGTTGCTGAGCATAATCATCAAGTGGACTTCTGGCTGTTTTCAGGATATATCCCTTATCGTATGGCGACCAAAACATTGCCTTCGGACGATAAACTCGTTTATATATTTTCTACAGAATCGACGATTTACAAGGGCTTTATGGATTTAGTATATGCTCAAGGCAAGTTGTTGAATCGGGTAAGCATCGACATGATACCGACCGCATATGAAGTCGAGGGGGAAGGCTTGCAGCAGCTGAAAAATACGGTAGCTGAGCTGTATGTGAAAACATTTGATGTAGATATAGATCCTGAGGATTTGTTGCAGTTTCATTTGGAGTTGTGGCAGCAGAACAAGACAGAGGGTGCGTTGACCTGCTATCCAACTGTCCATGAGGCGTTGAAAGAAGCAGGAATTCCTTCGTATTGGATGTCTCCAACTCGGGTTGAAATTTTTCAAACGATACGCATTTTCCTGGAGAAAGTAAAAACTTCATACTATAAAGACACACAAATCGGTGTCGTCATGATGGAAGTGAAAGAGTTCGACTCGGTGAAAGAGAAATTGAAAAATACGTATCAGATTCAGTATTTAGAGCTGCGTATGAAAGAGACGTTGATTCAACTGTGCGAGAAGCTGGATGGCTCTCTCATTGAACAAGGAAACGGGCGTTACACGATCTTCAGTTCGCGCGGCGCGATTGAAAGAGAAATTCATGCGCTGCAGGAAAAGGTACAGCAGTTATCGCTTGAAGTGGATATGCCGACAGCTGTTGGGATTGGATTTGAACAGACGGTATTTTCAGCAGAAATGAATGCTCAACGTGCTTTACGACAGTCGAAGGAAAAAGCGGAACAAGCGATTGTTATTTTCCAAGATGATGGAACGATTGTGGAATCGGCAGGACAGGAAGAAGAGCTCACATACTCCTATCGTACGGACGATAAAGATTTTTTAGAGAAATTAAAGCGCGGAAATATTAGTGTAAAGACATTTAAAAAAATAGATGCCTTGATTCAAAAAATGAGCTGGAGCCATTTTACGACGAAAGATTTGGCTGTTAACTTACAGATGAGTGAACGCAATGCACAGCGGATTATGGCTGATTTATGTGACGTAGATCTTGCGGAGTGCATCGGTGAGGAATCGCACCATACAAGAGGGAGACCCATTAAAATGTATCGTTTGAAATAAGCATCCACCTAGTGGGTGCTTATTTTTTTATTTAATGGATATAAAAAAGATTTATTGGAGTTGTACAGCTGATATCCGTAAAATATCTATAAAACGAAAATGTCGTTATATATTCGTAAAATAAAGATGCGGGGTGAACATGATGACAGCTAAACGCACAAGGAATTGGATTTTAGCGCTGCTTTTTCTTGGTTGGTCGTTAGGTAATTTGGATCGTTATATTATGAATTATGCTGTGTTAGCGATTACGGAGGATTTGAACTTAAGCTCGTCTTCTACGGGTATATTGCTGAGCAGCTTCTTCGCTGGTTATGCCTTGATGCAAATGCCGGGTGGATGGCTTGCAGACCGATTTGGTCCGAGAAAGGTTCTTCTATCTGCTGTTGTTATATGGTCGATATTTACGGGGTTGACCGCTGTAGCTTGGTCACTGACCTCGATGATAGTGATTCGCTTTTTATTTGGTATCGGAGAAGGTGGATTCCAACCTGCCAGTTCTAAAATTTTATCGCTAACATTCCCGAAAGCAGAGCGTGCACGGGCGATGTCCGTTATTCTATCTTCAAGCGGAATTATATCGCTTTTTATTCCACTAGCGGCAGCAGGAATGTTGGAAACGATCGGCTGGCGCATGATGTTTGTTATTTTTGGACTTGCTGGTGCTGTTATTGCCGCTCTATATTGGTTCTTCATTAAGATTCCTAATCATCCACTGGAAGAGGAAATCGTTCCAACGAGGATCACTACATCTACTACGAATCCGCAGCAAAACAAAGGGATGTTTAAAGCACTGCTTAAAACGCCGATCATCTGGAATTTGCTTGTCGCCTATTTTAGTATTTATGCCGTCAACTGGGGATTGTCAGCTTGGTTGCCGACTTATTTAGTTAAGAGTCGTGGTCTTGATCTTGTTTCCGTTGGTTGGGCGCAAACGATTCCAGCTGTCACAACAATTGTAGGTATTTTTATTAGTGGATATGTTATCGATAAGCTTCCAAAAGGCAAAGAAAGACTGCTCGGAAGTGTGTCCTGTGCTTGTATTGGCGTGCTGCTCTATCTTATGTTTACGGCTTCAAGTGTATCTGCGTTTATCGCGTATCAAACGACGGTTAACTTATTTATTGCCTTTGTCGTTACGCTATTGCCGGCAATCGTACTGAAGCAATTGCCTACTGCTGTAACAGGTACAGCAATGGGAATCGCGAACACAGGTGGTCAGTTGGCAGGCTTTATTACACCTATGGCGATTGGATTTATGGTTGATGCATTTAACGGTTCGTTCGACGCTGCTTTCTGGATGCTGATCGGGTTCTCTGTTGTCTGCATTGGTGCATTGATGACGATGAATGACAAAAAAGGCGATCTATTTAAGCAAAGTAAGGAAGAGGCTTATTCGTAAATGAGAACATAGAAATTTATAATACGTGATTCGGCGAGTTGACGTGTATTACCGGAATTTTTGAAATCGAGAGGAGAGATTGGTGTATGGGATTGGACTTGCATGCAATCATATCTGATCTAGTTGAGCAAAAAAGAGACAAGACAATTGAGCTAAGCGACAGCATTTGGGATTGTCCTGAAATTTATTTCGAAGAGCATCACTCTGCTGAATATGTGTGCAAAGCATTGGAATCGGAAGGTTTTCAGGTCGAGCGTGAGATAGCTGGACTACCAACCGGATTTATTGGCAGCTATGGAGAAGGTAAACCGATTGTTGCGATTTTAGGAGAGTATGATGCGTTAGCAGGGTTAAGCCAGAAGAAAGGTGATATTCAACATGATCCGGTTGTTGCTGGCGGCCATGGGCATGGCTGCGGCCATAACTTGCTAGGGGCGGGTGCATTCGCTGCTGCAGTTGCGATTAAAGACTATATGCAGCAAGCGGGCCTGCAAGGGACGGTTCGATATTATGGCTGTCCAGCTGAAGAAAGTGGCTCAGGCAAAGCCTATATCGCTCGTGCGGGACTTTTTGATAATGTTGACCTAGCATTTTCTTGGCATCCATTTACGGCACCGCGCATTATGAACGATAGCTCGCTTGCAAACTACTCCGCAACGTTTAAGTTCGACGGAAAAAGCGCGCATGCTGCGGCTGCTCCACATTTAGGACGGAGTGCCTTAGATGCAGTAGAGTTGATGAACGTAGGCGTCAATTATTTGCGCGAGCATATGATTCCAGAAGCGCGCGTGCATTATGCGATTACAGACACAGGTGGGATTTCGCCAAATGTGGTCCAGCCGCACGCGGAAGTCATCTATTTGATTCGTGCTCCGAAAAAGCAGCAAGTTGAGGAGCTTTATGAACGAGTACGTAACATCGCTAAAGGTGCTGCTCTAATGACGGGGACGACGATGGAAGTGGAGTTTGAAGGTGCTGCCTCCAACTTAATTCCAAATACGACGTTGGCAAATGTGATGTACAAGCATTTAGCTGCTGTCGGTGCTCCTGCTTATGATGAGGCTGACTATCAGTTTGCGAAGGACATTCGGGCTTCTCTATCGCAAGAAGATCGGCAAGCTGCCTATGCTGGCTGGGATCGAGCTGTAGTGAAGGCATTGAAAGACAAAGACATTGTGGATTTCATCCCACCCCACGGCGATGAAGGAGCATTAGCCGCATCAACCGATGTTGGCGATGTGAGCTGGATCGTTCCAACGATGCAGTGCATGACAACATGCTGGGCATTGGGTACGCCATTCCATACGTGGCAGGTCGTCTCGCAAGGGACGATGCCAATCGCTCATAAAGGTATGCTGCAAGCAGGTAAGGTCCTTGCATGTACGGCCATTGATGCGATGCTCAATCAAGACATTATCGAGCAAGCTCGTGCGGAATGGCAGGAGCGCTTGGATGGAGAGGTATACACATCGCTTATTCCTGAGCATGTGATGCCGCCTCGCAGAGGAAGCGTTCAAGCGTAGACTATAGTGTTGGTGGTCAGCCTGTGAAAACTTACGTGTGAAATGCTTGCTAATTCGCTAGAGTTCTAATACGATGAGAATCGATTTGATTCTCATCTTTATTTTTCTTGGATAGAGGAAAAAGGGGGCATGTCTATGGCAAACGAGAACATCCAGCTAGGTCAAGCTATTCAAACGGAAGCTGATTCAAACGAAACGGATACGATTCTACATACATGGTTGGAGCACTATCGCCCCTATACAACGAATGGACGATGCGCCGCCTATATCCCAGCATTGGCACAAGTCGATCCCTCGCAGCTAGGGGTTACGATAATTGGACCAGATGGGAAGCTCGCAAAGTCAGGCGATTGCGACGCCCTATTTACTTTGCAAAGTGTATCAAAAGTGATTGGCTTCATAGCTGCTTGTGTGGAGCATGGGTCTGCCTATGTGTTGGAACGAGTAGATGTGGAACCGACTGGAGATGCCTTTAATTCCATCGTTCGTTTAGAAGTACATAAACCAGGTAAGCCTTTTAATCCGATGATTAATGCGGGTGCCATTACCGTCTCCTCTTTACTCGGAGGCAAGTCACCTCAGCAAAAAATAGACTCAATCTTGGCCTTCATTGAGAAAATGGTAGGAAGACGCGTCAGTATAAATGAAGAAGTATATCAATCTGAATGGCAGACAGCTGACCGCAATCGCTCGCTCGCTTATTATTTGAAGGGGACAGGATTCCTGGAAAGCTCGGTAGAGGACGCCTTAGAAGTGTATTTAAAGGAATGTTCCATTGAAGTAAATACGCAGGATATCGCGATGATTGGATTGGTGCTAGCCCATGACGGATATCATCCGCTCCGTAAAGAACAGTTATTCCCTAAGGAAGTCGCCAAGTTAGCGAAGGCACTTATGGTCACATGCGGCATGTACAACGCCTCTGGCAAATTCGCTGCATTTATTGGCGTCCCTGCGAAAAGCGGTGTTTCTGGCGGCATTATGGCTGCTGTTCCGAGCCATGCAAGTTCCCCGGGCGCTCCATTTCCAGCGGGATGTGGGATAGGGATATATGGTCCAGCGATTGATGAGTACGGCAATAGTGTAGCCGGAGGCATGTTATTGAAGCATATTGCTAAAGAATGGGACTTTAATATTTTTTAAGTGATAGCTAACGGACTTGCTTGAAATTAATCCAATCATCAATTTGCTAAATAGATGGTACAAAAAAAAGAGCTGCATGCAGCTCTTTTTACTTTAGATTTCGTTTAACGTACAACTATTAATTTATTACATGATTCACTACACGACCCACTAAATAAAAGGAATATAAAACTTATTAAACCCGAAAGATAACAATTTCTTGGTCTCCCTAAATCGATCTGCATCGCTACCGGTACCCATAACTACCGATATTAGCCGCTTATTGCCTTCTTCAGCAGTTCCTGCAAAGCTGTAGCCAGCTAAGTTTGTAAAACCCGTCTTTAATCCGTCAACGCTTTCAAAATATAGCCCTTGATCATTCGGATCCAGCATTTTATTCGTTGCTGTCAGTACGGTACCGTCATACTCTAATGTGTACGATTCAAGCTTCGTAATGGAGACTACGTCTGGGAACTTTTCTAATAGCTGCTGCGATATTTTAGCTACGTCCAGCGCAGTCATTCTGGATTCTTCATTGTTCTCATCGGCGAGTCCAGTTGCATTTACAAAGTAAGTCTGGGGAGATAATTCCAGTTGCTTCGCCATTTCATTCATCAGTTGAGTGAATTGGTCCTCACTGCCAGCAATATGTTCAGCTAGTGCGACCGCTGCATTATTCGCGGATGAAACGACCATCGCATAAAACAGATCTTTAACCGATAGGCGATCGCCAACTTCCACATCGATTTTTACGCCTTCGCTATCAACAGTCGTTGCATTAATCATGATCGTGTCATTCCACTTCAATGCGCCCGTATAAATTTGCTCCAACACGATGTACTCCGTCATGATTTTGGACATGCTTGCTGGGGCAAGAGGTGTATCTTCATTTATGCTATAAAGTATTTTCCCTGATTCAGCGTCCATAAGAATGGCAGCCTTCGCATCGATATCTGGCTTTGCGATGAATGGAAAAGCAATATATACAAGAAGAAGGATAAGGATAAAGATCATCGTTTTTTTAGCACGTTTCATTTTCTAACCTCCGTAGTTAGGTAAGTCTAATCTAAGATTAGACTTGATTGTTTAAATGAGAGGAAAGAAAAAATAAAGTTTTTATAAAGTGCTTTAATTATTTGCCAAGTGAAAGAAAGTAAAACAACAAAAGATTCTTCTTGACTATAACGTATACGTTATACCTTATAGTAATGTTGGGTGAGATACGATGTATAGCATGAAAGAAATGATACACTTATCAGGAATTAGCAGAAGAACGTTGTATTACTACGATCAGATCGGGCTATTAACTCCCGAGGTCGTGGACGATAATGGTTACCGCATCTACAGTGAACAGAACCTGATTCGACTGCAACAAATTTTGTTGTTGAAATCACTTGGTTATACGTTATCTCAGGTTGCTGAACTGCTAAGCGGGCAAACTTTACCGCAGAATGGAAAAGAAGCGTGGGTACATTCACTCGAACAGCAAATCGCTTGGGTAGATGAAGAGCAGGAGAAGCTGCAGCGCAAACGTTATTTGCTAAAATCAATGATTCATGCAGTTGGTACTAGCGGGAAAGTAAACGCCCCGGAGCTGCAACAGCTGCTTAAGGCACTGGAATCGAAGGAGGTAATGAACGCCAATAAGCCTCAATTCAACAGCGATACCTATACGCCTGAGGAGTTAAGCATTCTGTCGTCCCTGCCTGTTATGGGGAGTGAGGATTCACGAATACAAGAGTATATTGAGCTATTGGAGCACATTCGTCTCTATATGTCGGAACCTCCAGAATCAGATACTGTGCAGTACTTAGCAAAGAGGCTATGGAATTGGCTGCTGCTGTTATTCCAAGGGAACACGCAACTGTTGGAGAAGTACTGGGCTAACTTGGCACCCAAACAGGAAGAAGACTCACCGGTCTACGGACACGATAAAGAGTTAGTTGCTTATGTGAACCGGATGATGGATGTATTTTTGAAGCGAATGGGGGCGGAGGAGCAATGAGTCGTACAGGTAAAGATTTCACAGAATCATCTCATTCAGGATGGAGATATTTACTGCTTGGAGGCGCATTAGAAATCGTATGGGCAGGACTGTTGAAAATGAATTTGCTGGCTGGACCACTTTTGCTTACATTCGTTTTTAGTTTTCATTTTCTGATGAAAGCAGCCCAAAAATTGCCCGTCGGAACGGTGTATGCCGCGTTTACAGGCATAGGCGCAGTTGGGACATTTGTGCTCGATATCGTACTGTTCGATGAGGAACTTCAAATAGGTAGGATCGGTTTGGTAATGTTGCTTATTTTCTTCATTATAATGTTGAAACGATCAAGTGACATTGAGAGGAAAGTAGGTTGATAACATGGAATGGATTTATTTAATTGTAGCGGGCTGTTGTGAAATGGTTGGTTTTATCGGTTTGAAACGGTCTGCTGCCCGTGATACGTGGCCGAACTTTATTCTTATGATGGGCTCGTTTGCTATCAGCTTGTTCTTTTTATCCTTAGCGCTGAACACGATTCCGTTAGGAGTTGCGTACTCGGTGTGGGCAGGAATTGGTACACTAGGTGCGGCTGTTATAGGTATATGGATGTATAAGGAGTCTGCTTCGCTGATGCGAATTACGGCATTGACGGGCATCGTAGCAACAATTATTGCCTTACGTTTAACCATGTAATATAGAATGCATGTTAAAAATTAGAGAAGGCGAAGAGCGAGCGAATAGGCGGTTCACCCGTTACGGAGCCAGCCTATTTTATTTTTGTATAAATTCCAACATTTAATAGTGACCGATATCCTTTATGTATTGGAGGCTCAATGACCACTAGCAAGGAAATTGACCACTGTTTGTCGATAGGAATAACTCCTGTTTCTAGTAGGTATGACATAGTAAAACGAAGGTTTTATTTGTGAAACGTTAGCGATAAATTATGAGATTTGATTATATAAAACTGTATAAAAAACAGTAGGGGTATCTTACAAGTCATGTGATATTTTGTTAGAGTGGCAAGTACTTAAAGGTTACTTTCAAAATGGATTTTACATAAATTAGATTAATTTTAAAAATAATTTTTGATACTATGTCATTTAAAACAAAGACTCAAAGTTGATTGGAATGATTAGGTGTCGTCTTCCAATATTGGAATGGCAATGCGATTGATCACAGCTAAAATGCTTGGATGGTTTCGGTTTTTATTGAATTTCGCGTTGCTCGTAAACGTGGATCATTCTAGTCAATGAGCACTTTTTTACGACACAAAACCATCGAAATTTATCGGTTGACAGAACTTACCTAAAGGAATATGATTTTGCTTAAAGAAATTTAAGGTTTGCATCCACTTATGAATTTTATCTCCAAATTAGAAATAATCTAGTGAAATTCCCTCTTCAGTTAAGACACCATTTTATCAAAAAACAACATTCCATCACCTCAGTATTACTTCTTAATCCACTTAACTAATTTGCAGCACTAGAAACTCGACTCCACTATATTTTCCTAAACTTTTTAACGATTTCATTTACTTTATATCGTTAATGACTTGTCTTAGTGCCTAACTAGGACGGCCCATTTTTGCACTTATTTAATGCTATTAATTAGCATATTTAGCTTATTATTAAAGTTTAATAGTAATTTTGGTATTATATCCATCATTACATATTCAATTAAATTTAGGAGGGATGTCAAAGACGGAGTGTATCATACATAGCTGTTGTTTGTTGCAAGCAGCATAGAGTTATTGTCGCTTTCAATTACCAAATAACATCATATCGAGTAATTAATTACAGGAAAATATTCGGAGTTACATGGGAGGAATAAATATGTGGTTCTTATTGCTATGGTTTTTAGGAATTGTTTCAGCGGTTGTACATTTGTATACTCTAGATTTCCCAAGTGCTACAAGTGAGATTAGTAGAATCCTGCTCCTGCATCAATTTGTCGTCACATTTGGACTTGTTGGCGTTATCGGTTATGTTGTGAACATTTGGAAGGCAGATCAAACGGCGAAGATGTTAGGCTGGCCTGGTGGACCGTTCCAAGTGAAATATGGCTTCTCTCAAGTTGGCTTAGGGATTATGGGAATCATGGCTATTTGGTTCCAGGGGAATTTCTGGGTAGGGGTGCTTGTTACGATGTATATCTACGGTTTGAGCGGCTTGTGGTCTCATTCCTATGTCATGATAAAGAACCGCAAAGCGGATGCGGACAGTGTGTGCAACATTATTATGGATATCGTGTACCAGACGTTTATTACGGTATTGTCCATCTTGGCAGGCGGCATCTGGGTATTTGTTAATTAGAGTACTGATGTTGAGAATCGAGGTGTTTGATCATGAAAATGAATAGTGTTGAACTCACAGAAACTCAGAAGGGGATTTACTTCGACTGTTTAGTCGATAATCCCCTTTCCTACAACATTTCTGCAACGATCGTAATCGAAAATTTACATGAGAAGCATTTCGAAAATGCATTGAAATTGGTGATCGGTGAGCAAGAAGCACTGCGAAGCCATTTGGAGATCGTCAATGATTATCCCTTGTTGGTGATACATAACGAAGCAAGCGTTCCGCTTGTGAAAGCGGATATATCGGCTGCGGCAGGTCAGAAAGAGGAACTGTTACGCGGTATGTTCGAAGAAGAGCTGGCAACGAAATTTGATTTGACGGCAGCCCCATTATTTCGAGTGAAGCTTATCAAGTTTGAATCGAATAAGCATTTATTCATCATTTGCATCCATCATATTGTCGCTGACGGATTATCGTTAGAGATGTTGAAGAAGAAGCTGATTGATTACTATAACAAATTGGTGAAAAAAGAGCCGTTCGTGTACAAGCGAGATACGAGCTATTCTGCTTACATAAGTAAAGAGAATACGAAGCTCACTAGCGGAGGGTACAGCAAGCAGAAACAATATTGGTTGGATAAAATGGAGGGCGCTGAACCGTTGGCACTCCAACCCGACTATCCCGCGCGGAATAAACAACAAGACATAGGTAAAGAGAAGCGGTTTGAAATCCCAGCTTCTATGATGAAACAAATCAACGAGCATTCGATGCAGCAAGAAGTTACACCGTTCATGTTTTTGCTTGCATCTTTCAGTGTACTTATGAATCAATACACACAAAATGAGGATGTCGTATTTGCATCACCATTCTCGCATCGTCCTAACTTAGATGTGGAAGAAACGATAGGCTGCTTCGTGTCAATGCTGCCCATGCGTTTCAACATCGCGAGCGAAGGTACATTCTCGTCAATCCTTGAACAAGTTTCAAAGGAATTTATCCAAGTATATAAAAATATCGGCTACCCGAACAATTTGATTATGCGTGACAGCCAGTTAATACCGATGCCAGGATCGCCTTCGATCCTGGATGTTTCTTTCGTGTACGATATTTACGAGGAAGTAGAAGGGGAGCATCTTGACGTTTCCATCGTGGATCAAGATGTTGTGACATTTCCAGGCAGCATGATGGTTGTATGGAATAAAACACCGGAACATGATCTGATCAAAGTTCAGTACAAACCGGATATGTTCTCGGAGCACTCCATGGAGTTGTTCGGCCAACGATTCCTGAAGCTATTAGAAGTATTGGTTGCCGATGTACATATAACGATCAAAGATATCCATTTGTTGCTAGAGAACGAAGAAGAAAACATTTTGTCCGATTTCAATCAAACCGTTTACTTCCCATATGAGCCGCAGCATGCGATCCAGCTATTTGAGTCTAGAGTAGTGAAGAACCCTAGCAATATCGCATTGATTGAAGGCCAGAGAAAGCTATCTTATGCAGAAGTAAATGCAAAGGCCAACCAATTGGCACGTGCCATTTTAAAGTATAAAAGTAAAGAAAATGAGTCAGTAGGCGTGCAGTGCCAACGCTCTATGGAGTTGGTCATTAGTATTTTGGCGATTCTAAAAGCGGGCTGCACCTATGTTCCGATTGATCCTGCTTACCCAGCAGCTAGAAAAGAATATATTTTCGAAGATGCTTCGATTTCTTTGCTGTTAACGACAGACCAACTGCCAACGGACTCGAATTGGAAGGTAGATTATATATTCCTCAATGATGCACAGACATTTAGCGGGGATGATAGCAATCTAGTAGAGCCATTAGATCCATTTAGCTTGGCATACATTATGTACACGTCTGGATCTACCGGTAAGCCGAAGGGCGTTATGGTAGAAAATCATAGTGTCGTCAATACCTTGCTGGATTTGGAAAGACGTTTCCCCGTACAGAAGGGCGATGTTTTTCTATTAAAGACGGCATTTACATTTGATGTATCGATTACAGAGCTTTTCGGCTGGTTTATGGGAGAAGGCTCGTTACTTATTTTAGAGCCTGAGGGAGAAAAGAATCCTCAGCTGATTCTGAATGAGATCTACAACCATCAAGTTACGCATATCAACTTTGTTCCTACGATGTTCCGCCTCTTCTTAGAGTTATTTGATATCGATGCTAATGTTGCCATGCTTCAATCACTGAAATGGATATTTGTTGGTGGAGAAGCGGTTACTCCAGATATTTTGCAGAAATTCTACGCACTTAACACCAATATTAAACTCGAAAATGTGTATGGGCCTACCGAATGTACGATATGGGTATCCCATTATTCGTTGCAAGACTATACAGGTTCAGCCAACATACCGATCGGCCAGCCTTTGAATGAGTCTCGCTGGTACGTCGTTGGGAAACACGATAATTTGCAGCCCATCGGCATCCCAGGGGAATTGTGCTTGAGTGGTGTAGGTCTGGCAAGAGGCTATTTGAATTTAGAAGAGCTGACGAAAGAAAAGTTCGTTCTTAACCCATTCTTCCGAGAAGGAATCGATCAGGACTGCTATCGCTATATGTATCGCACAGGCGATCAAGTACGCTGGCTTCCTAGCGGGACGATTGAATATTTGGGACGAATTGATTTCCAAGTAAAAGTCCGCGGTGTTCGGCTTGAGGTGACAGAGATTGAGAACGTCATGTCCGAGTATGAGGGCATTATTCAAGCTGTTGTCGTTGTAAAAAAGCAAGGCAATAATCCAGCCATGTTATGTGCTTATTATCTTTCTGAGCAAGAAATCCCGGTTACGGAGCTAAAAGCACATTTGTCCAAGCAGTTGCCATCCTATATGATTCCTACGTATTTCGTTCATAAGACAGAGCTTCCTCACAACAACAGCGGCAAAATTGATCGCAATGCACTGAAAAAAGATGTACAATTTCTGGCCGCCGATTCGCATGCTGACTATATTCCGCCAACAACCGAAATGGAGAGTGTAATTGCTGCTGCGTGGCAAGAGACGCTGTCTATTCCTCAAGTTAGCCTCGATGATAACTTTTTTGATATCGGTGGCAATTCACTGACCTTGATTCAACTGCATAACAAGCTTAGGAAACGTTTGAGCGTTGATTTCTCTATCACGTTGTTTTTCCAACATCCAACGATTCGTTTGCTAGCCGAGCATTTTACCAAAGAAGAAACCGAGACGATTACGAACCGCGAATCTCATTTTACAAGGGATGACAAGATCGTTCGTAAAGATATCGCCATTATTGGTATATCGGTACATGTGCCTGGAGCAGACAGCGTACATGAGTTTTGGGACAATTTGAAAAATGACAAAGAGAGCATTCATTTCTATACCGATGAAGAATTGAAGGATCTAGGTATTCCTGTGGATGTGATCCAATCTCCTAATTATGTGAAGGCAAAAGGACGGATAAACGACATCGATAACTTCGATGCGCCGTTCTTTGATTATACACCTGGTGAGGTTCGTATGATGTCGCCGCAGCTGCGTCATCTCTATCAAGGGACATGGGAAGCACTTGAGGATGCAGGTTATTATCCGGGGTCCACTTCATCCAGAATCGGGATGTTTATCGGTGGCTCCGATGATTTTGAATGGTATCGCAACGTGCTGTTTGCAGACAATGACTATAGTGAAAAATATCAGGCATTTACGCTGAGCACGAATCACTTTTTAGCGACGCGAATTGCCTACAAATTGAACATTAAAGGACCGGTGTACTCGGCGCTTACAGGCTGCTCGACGACATTGGTGACGCCGCATTTGGCGTGCCAATCGCTTATTTTGGGCGAATGTGATCTAGCTGTGGCAGGGGGCATTACGATCGAGCTGCCGAATGAAGGCGGATATTTCTATGAAGATGGCATGATGTTCTCCCCAGATGGACACTGCCGACCATTTGACGCTAAAGCACAAGGTACGATGTTCTCCAACGGTATGGGGCTCGTCGTGCTGAAAAGACTGGATGAAGCGTTGGCTGACGGCGATCAAATCTATGCGGTCATTAAAGGCTCAGCAATTAACAATGATGGCAATCATAAAATTGGATTTTTGGCGCCGAGTGTAGAAGGACAAGCAGATGTTATACAGCAGGCTTATCGTGTAGCAGGAATTGATCCTGAGACGGTTAGTTACGTGGAAGCGCATGGTACAGGGACATCGCTCGGTGACCCGATCGAAGTAGAGTCGTTAACGAAGGCATTCGCATCGGACAAGAAGCAATTTTGCTTATTAGGCTCTGTAAAAGGAAATGTAGGGCATACCGATACAGCAGCTGGCGTTGTTGGTCTTGCCAAGGTAGCGCTCAGCATGAAGCATCAATATATTCCTGGCACGGTGAATTATAACGAACCGAATCCGAAGATTGATTTCGCGAACACGCCTTTTTCTGTAACGAATCATGGGCTTGCATGGGGAGATATGGAGATGAAACAAAATATCATTCGTGCTGGCATTAACTCCTTTGGTGTAGGGGGAACGAATGCACATATGGTGCTTGAGCAGGCTCCTACGACAGGGGATAGCAGTCCTGATGACAAAGTGAATTTGCTTCTATTCTCAGCAAAGAGTACTTCATCCCTCGCAGCTACTTCTAATAACGTCGTTAACTATTTATTGCATGCCAAAGAAACGAGCTTGTCGGATGCAGCTTGGACGTTGCAAGTTGGAAGACAGCCATTTACGTACCGCAAATCGTTAGTTGTGAATGAAAGCTTTTATAGCGATCCGAACCATGTTCTCCAAGCTCTAGGAGAGAGTGTCGTAACAGAGGCGGCATTAGGTAATGGTCCCGTTTATTTTATGTTCTCTGGTCAAGGCAGCCAATATCAAGGGATGGGACGCGATCTCTATTATTCAGCAGAGCGCAGCGCTATTTCTAGTTTGTTTAAGCGTCATATCGATCACGTTTACAGCTGCTTGGCGGATGCTGAACGAGCGGCGTTTATCGAGATTATTTATGGAGATCAGAATCCGCAGCTGATCAACCAGACGGAATATAGTCAATTTGCTTTATTTGCTACGAGCTATGCACTGGCCAAATCTTTGATGGATATTGGCATTCAGCCAGCGGGTATGCTTGGCCACAGTATCGGGGAAGTGACGGCTGCGACGGTCGCTGGTGTATTTGAGCTCAAAGATGCAGTGGACATCGTCAGATTCCGTGGACAAGTGATGCAGAAGCAGCCACCAGGCGTCATGCTTGCGGTTATGGCTGATGCGCAAGTGGTTAAGCCTGTGCTGGAAGCAGATGTGTCGCTAGCTCTGGAAAATACAACGAATAGCTGCGTAGTTGGTGGCAGTGAAGAAGCAATTTCACGCTGCGAGAAACAACTAGAGAAGCTGGGCTGGAAGTGTATGCGCGTGAAAACCTCGCATGCTTTCCATACGCCAATGATGGCAGATGCCGCACGGGAGTTTCAGGCTAAGCTGGCAACGTACAGCTTGCAGGAGCCTAAAATACCTATCGTTTCGAATACGACAGGTACATGGGTTCAGCCACTGGAAATGACGAGCGTTGAGTATTGGTCGAAGCATATTTTAGAGCCGGTTCAGTTCGCAAAAAATTTATCGGAAGTGCTGAAACAGGAACGGATTGTCGGTATTGAAGTAGGAGCAGGACGTACACTGAGCACATTTGCAAGACAGCATGAGCAGCATGCGGCCGGAAAACATAGCTTTATCAATTTGATCCGTCATCCACAAGAAGTAGACAACGATGTGGAATATATCAATAAGAAACTCGGTGATATTTGGTCCGCAGGTGTTGAAATTGACTGGTATGCGTGTAAAGGATCGGCTGTGCGCAGAAGAGTTTCACTCCCGACTTACGCCTTTGAGAAGATGTCTTTCCCAATCAATATTCAAACTGCATCTGCACCTCTCGTATTGGCACAAGAACCGATTGAACTGCCAAATCGATATATAGCCGCAGCTGGGATTTCACCTATAAGGGAGAATAAAGGCGATATTCTCGATCTGGTAACAGAGGCTTACAAGTCGGTATTTGGATTTGATTCCATTCAGGCTGAACAGAACTTTTTCGCGCTAGGCGGAGACTCCTTAAAAGCAGTCAGCCTATCGTCATCCATCAAGCATTACATTGGCGTCAAAGTGGATGTAGGCGATTTATTTAAATATCCATCTCCAGGTGCATTAGCTTCTTATTTGAATACGAGCACCGTGCAGACTTCGAATGCGATGCGTATTCGTACGGCGGACAAACGAGACTACTATCCGCTTTCATCGGCACAGAGCCGCATGTTTGCTTTGTCTTTGCTGGATAAAGACAGTGTCGCGTACAATCTTCCGTCTGTAACGAGAATTAAGGGTCGCTTGGATAAGGAGCGGTTGGAGCAGACGTTTGCGAAGCTGATACAACGACATGAGTCGCTGCGGACCTCATTCCATATTCAAGACAATCAGCCTGTTCAGATTATTCATCCGACAGCTGATGTTCCTATTGCTTATTCAAGTAAAGAGGTGTCCAGCGATAACGACATTTATCCACTCGTCCATTCGTTTATACAACCCTTTGATCTTGAGCAAAGGCCATTGTTTAGAATTGAGTTGGTGAATATCGGGGAAGATCATTCCTTGTTATTGTTTGATCTGCATCATATTATTGCGGACGGTACGTCTGTTGAAACGATTACGAGGGACTTTAATCAGCTGTACTTCGGTGGAGAACTTCCAACGATGCTGCAATATAAGGATTATGCCGTGTGGCAGCAGGATTACTTGAAGTCTCAAGAAATGAAGCAGCATCGAGATTATTGGCTCGACCAGCTAGGAGATGATCTGCCTACCTTAGAGCTGCCGCTTGATTACAAGCGACCTGCTGTGAAGGAGTTTGTAGGCGGTAGAATTCATTTCGGCTTGGACAAGCAGCTAAGTGCCAAGCTGATCGAATTCGCGCAGGCTACTGAATCGACCTTATTTATGGTGCTGCTGAGCGCTTGGAACGTGCTGTTGTCCAGATATTCTGGGCAAGAGGATGTTATTGTGGGCACTCCAGTCACTGGCAGAACACAAGATGAAGTAAAAGACACGGTCGGCATGTTTATCAATATGTTGGCGATGAGGAACTTCCCGCAGCACGATAAGACATTTATCAGCTTCCTGCATGAGGTGAAAGGAAATGCATTGCGTGCTTACGAGCATCAAAGTTATCAATTCGATGACTTGGTTGAGCAGCTGCAGCTGAAGCGGGAATTAAATCGTAATGCTTTATTTGATGTAAGCTTTGATTTTCAAAATATGGAGCTGCATGATCTCGAAGTTGATAACATTCGGTTCACGCCCATTCCATTTGATACAAAAACAGCTGCCTATGACTTGGTCATGACTTGCCAAGAGGACAAGAAGAATCAAATCATTGGCGGATTCCTTGAGTATTCCTCTAGTATTTTTGCCAAGGCAACTGCGGAACGAATGATTGAGAGCTTCAAATGCATCCTTCAGCATGTGATGGAGGATCAGGAAGCATTGTTGTGGCATATTAACCTCGTCTCTCCAGAAGCGAAGCAGATAATGATACATGACCTTAACGACACGGCGTTGGAGTATAATCCTTCACTGTCGATTCAACAAATGTTTGAACGCAATGTAACCAACCATCCTGACAAAGTAGCGTTGTTGACTGCTGGCGGAGGGCAGTTTACGTATCAGGCATTAAATGAAAAGGCGAATGCATTGGCTTGGCATTTGATCCAGCTTGGTGTACAAGCCGATTCCGTTGTCGGCATTATGCCGGAACGAGATGAGCACTTATTAATCGCGATTTTGGCTGTGTTGAAGGCTGGGGGCGCCTATGTGCCGATTGATCCGAATTTTCCAAAAGAACGAATCAATTACATGCTGTCAGCAAGCGATATAAACGTGTTGATTACGTCGAATGCATTGCAGGAGTCCCTCGAATATGACGGTACAATCGTCGATTATACGAGTCAGGGTATTTACCATAACAACAGCAGCAATCCAACACCGCTAGTAGATAAAGGGCGATTAGCTTGTGTAATCTTTACGTCCGGCTCTACAGGAAAACCTAAAGGAGTCATGGTTAACGAAGGCTCTATGGTCAACTTTATTCAGGATATTTTGCATCGAAATATTTTCGAGCATGAAGATGATCGTGTTATTTGTGTAACGACATTGTCGTTCGATATTTTTGGATTTGAGTCACTCGTCCCATTATGCACGGGTCATTCGATTTATTTGGCGGATGAACTCGAACAGATGGACCCTGCGTTAGCGAATCAAAAAATTGTTGAGCATAACGTGACACATATTTTAAGCACCGTTTCACGGATCAAAGCTTTCGTAGAGAATCCAGAGTTTGCGCAGGCTTTGAAACAGCTGAGATGTATTTTGAGCGGCGGGGAGAACTATCCGCTTGCCTTGCTGCAAGAGCTGCAGCAGCGATCTCAGGCGAAGCTGTTTAATATGTACGGACCGACGGAGACGACGATTTGGTCGACTACGAAGGAACTTACACATGCCGATTCGATTAATATCGGCATGCCAATTGCCAACACGCAAGCTTATATTATGAATCCGGCGGGTAAGCTGCAGCCTATCGGTGTGTTTGGTGAATTGTATATTGCCGGTAATGGACTTGCGCGTGGTTATTTAAATAACGAAGAAGAGACGAATCATAAATTTGTTACCGTGTCCGAACTTCCACATACACGTCTTTATCGTACGGGCGATCGGGCTAGAATGAACGAAAAAGGCGAGATTGAGCTGCTGGGCAGATTGGATACTCAGATCAAAATTCGAGGCTACCGCATTGAACTGGCAGAAATCGAAAAAGTGATCCTGAGCCATAGCCGTATTCGACAAGCCGTTGTGACGGTGATGGATGACAAGCTAGGCAATAAGCATCTTGTCCTTCACTATTGCACAAGAGATGCAGGGGCTTCTTCAAATGAAGACAGCTCGTGGCTGAAACTATGGTTGAAAGAACAATTGCCACACTACATGATACCTTCCTACTATTCACATCTAGAAGAAATGCCAGTGCTGCCTAACGGAAAAATCAATAAAAATGCGCTGCAAATACCAGTCGAACAAAGTGTATCCGTAGAAAAAGAAGTCATCTTGCCATCGTCCAACTTGGAGCGCGAGTTGTTGGCTTGCTGGAAAGAAGTACTTAACTTGAATCAAATCAGTATTCGAGATAATTTCTTTGACGTGGGCGGCAATTCGTTAGGCTTAATACTCGTCAACAATAAGCTGACTTCTATATTGGGGCGCTCCATTCCATTATTGCAGATGTTCCAATATCCGACGATTGAATCCTTGGTGAAAAGTCTTAAGGAAACGGAAATACTTGATACGACTACTAGTACAAATGTAAGTTCAAGTACTAGTGCAAGTGCAAGTGCAAATACAAATACAAATACAAACGTGAGCGCAGGTGTGGGTACAGGGCCAAGCATAAGTGACGAGATAATTACCCATGCTTCAGCTTCAACGCCATACAAGAAAACTGCCTCGCGAGACATTGCTGTTATCGGAATGGCCTGCAAGTTCCCAGGCGCGAACAATACGGAAGAGTTCTGGCACAATATTCTCAACGGCGTGGAGTCGATCACGAACTTTACAGATGAAGAGCTATTGCAATCTGGAATTGATGCCGACACATTATCGAATCCAAAATATGTACGGGCAAAAGGCTACTTGGACGGCATTGAATATTTTGACTCAGACTTTTTTGACTATCCGTACCAGGAATCGAATATGATGGACCCGCAAATTCGCATTCTTCATCAGTGCGTATGGGAAGCGTTGGAGCATGGCGGCTACAATTCTTCTACGTATGCTGGCAAGATTGGCTTGTTTGCTGGCAGTGGTTCAAGTTTGCCGTGGATGACGCGATTTTTAGGGCGTCAGCATGATTTCCTAAGCGCGTTTGAAGCGTTGACGCTGAATGAAAAGGACTATTTAACGACACGAGTATCCTACAAGCTGAATTTGAAAGGGCCGAGCTTCAATATCCAAACGGCATGCTCTACTTCATTGGTGGCCATCCATCAGGCCATCCAGTCGCTCATCAACGGAGAGTCCGATATGGCGATTGCAGGTGGTGTATCCATTTCCTATCCGAGAAAAGAAGGGTACTTGTGGCATGAAGGGATGATTCTTTCTAAGGACGGGCATTGCAGACCGTTCTCTGATGATTCATCGGGTACCGTTTCTGGCAATGGGTGCGGTCTCGTCCTGTTGAAGCCGCTTGATGCAGCGAAGCGAGATGGAGATGCGATTTATGCGGTGATAAAAGGCTCAGCCATTAACAATGATGGAACCGAGAAGATTGGCTATACTGCGCCGAGTGTAACGGGACAAGCTCATGTCATTGATGCTTCACTCCGTCATGCAGGCGTACCTGCTGAGGATATATGCTATCTGGAAGCTCACGGAACAGGGACGAAGTTGGGCGATCCGATTGAGATCGAAGCATTGAAGCAAGCTTGGCATACGAATAAACGCAATTACTGTGCAATTGGCTCTGTGAAGGCGAATATTGGCCATCTGGATGCTGCTGCGGGTGTAGCTGGATTTATTAAAACAGTGTTGATGCTCCATCATCGGACAATTCCTCCACAAATTCATTTCAACAAGACGAATCCGATGATCGATATGGAGAATAGTCCGTTCTACATATCGACAGAAGCGAAGAGTTTGAAGGCTTCGGAGCAAACGCTGCGAGCAGGTGTCAGCTCGTTTGGTATCGGTGGAACGAATGTGCACGTTATTGTCGAACAGCCTCCACTGGAGCATAAGAACAGTTTGTCAGAAACGATCAATATTTTGCCATTCTCGGCACGAACAGAGACTGCGTTGTCTGTTACGAGTCAAGAGGTTGTGAGCTATTTACAGGAAACTGATGCGCTGAATCTTTCAGATGCAGCGTGGACCCTGCAAGTAGGTCGTAAAGCATTCGAATACAGAAAAGTACTCGTCGTGAAAGATTCGCTTCGCAGACATAATGACGAAGCGATAGCCGATTTTGTCAGCAGTCCAACTGCTAAGCTGGATGATATTACGAGAACGGTCGTATTTATATATCCAGATGAGGACAGCTATTCCTTCGGCATGGGTAGAGACTTATACGTGTCGGCCTATAACAGTAAAGGCTCCGAAATATATAAATCTTATGTAGATCAAGTTCTCTCGCGGCTGCCGAGAGAGGAACGCGAAGTGTTGAAGCAAGTGCTCCGCGGTGATGAGCGGTATATAAACGAGGACAATACGATAAATCGTCATTTAGCTGTGTTTGCTATCGGATATGCACTGGCGAAGACACTGATTCACGTAGGTGTTATGCCTGGGTTCTCATATGGTCAGCGTATCGGGCAATTATCCGCGATGGCGGTGGCAGGCGTGTTGAGCCTTGAAGAGGCGATTGCGCAGCTCAAAAGTCATCGTGTGCATCATGTTCATCAAATGGATGAGATTGCCGCTAGCTTGAATGGCGAATTATCCGACAGAAGACTGCCTCGCACAACGTTAATCACTTCGGCTGAACGATTGGAAGAAACATTAGCTGATCAGAAGGCGCTGTTGATCACGTTAGGTGCGCCTAGCCTTCTAACAGCGGGCGACCTGGAAGGCGTGTATTCGGCAGAAGTGCATAAGTCGCTGCATCTGATCGAGCACTCTAAAGAGTCGAAAGAATCGGTAAGTAGCAGCGATGTTGTCCATTTCAATCAGGTACTGGGCAGCATATGGTGTTACGGAATCGATATCGATTGGCAGGCATTAAAAGGAGATGCCATTAGAAGGCGTATTCCGCTGCCAACGTACGTATTTGACAAGAAATATCATGATCATGATGTTTCACTGTTCCAGATGAGTGGCGGCGGTCAGCATCAGAACAACCCAAATGTCAGCACTGTTGGGCTTGTGCCCGCAGGTGAGCTGGATCGAGAAGAAGCAACTACTCAATTGTTAGCTCGTATTTGGCAAGAAACGTTAGGCTGTGATGAGGTTCGTCCAGAAGATGACTTCTTTATCCTTGGCGGACACTCCTTGAAAGCTATCACGTTAGCTGCGCAAATTCAGAAGTCTTTCTCAGTGGACATGCCATTGACCGATATTTTCAATCGTCCACGTTTTCAGCAAATGGTAGAATGGCTGCTCAATAACAGAGCAGAACAGCATTCAACCACGATTACTGCGATTGAAAAGAAGGATTACTATGCAGTTTCTTCGGCTCAGAAGCGTATGTATGTGGTGAATGAAATGGTTGGCGAAGCGGTGCCATACAATCTCGCTTCCATCTATCTGGTTGAGGGCTTAGTAGACAAAGAACAATTCAAGAGCGTAATAGACGAACTGGTACGCAGGCACGAAGCGCTTCGCACAAGATTCATTATGATCGATGGAGAGGCAGTGCAAATTATTGAAGATGAGGTTCCTTCCATCGTTGAGTTTGGCACCTCTACGGAAGAGCAGATTCATGCGGAACTGCAAAGCTATGTCGTTCCGTTTGATCTATCGCAGGCGCCATTAATGCGAGTGAGATTAACAAGCCTCAGTGAAGAGAAGCATGTGCTGTTCATTGATATGCATCATATTATTACCGACCAAAGTTCAATCGCAATATTGCTGAAGGAAATCGCTGCGTTGTACAGCGGACAAGCCCTACCAGAAATCTCGATCCAATATAAAGACTTTGCAGCGTGGCAAAATCAATCTTTTGCTGGCAAAGAACATGAACAGCAAATCGCATATTGGAAAGGTGAGTTTAGCGGTGAAATTCCAAAGCTGGACCTAATTACAGACTTTAGAAGACCGCGCATTCAATCCTATGAGGGAAAAAGCATGACGTTCGACATTGGTGAAGAACAGAGTGCGCACATCCATCAATGGAGTAAGGAGCAGGGCGTAACCCCATATATGATCTTTATGGCGGGGTTGAAGCTGCTCTTATGGAAGAGTACAGGACAGACCGATTTGGTAGTTGGAACAGGCATTTCGGGACGTCGTCATGCTGATCTGGATATGGTCGTCGGCATGTTCGTGAACACGTTGGCGATACGCTCGCAAATTAACAAAGAGCTCACAATGGCCGAGTATGTGCACGATGTGAAGCAGAAGATGATTAAGGCGTATGACAATCAAGACTGCCAATACGAGATGTTGGTTGAACTACTAGATCTTCCAAAAGACTTGTCGCGAAATCCATTATTCGATGTCGTGCTGAACTATATCAACATGGGCACGGAGGAACTGTCGATCAACAATGCGGTGCTTACTCCGTGGGAGCTGGATGACATCGACAGTAAGTTCGATATGACGTGGACCATTTTAGACAAGGATGGCAGGTTTGAGCTGGAGCTGGAGTATAAGTCCACCTTATTTAAGCACGAGACGATTGAATCATTTGGCCATAGACTGCTGCTTATTTTATCAGCGATTACCGCTCAGTCTGATAAGAAAGTAACGGAACTATCGATTGTTAGTCCAACGGAGCGACAGTGGCTGCTGCATGATCTTAATCAAACAGCGACTGATTATCCGCGCAATCAATCGATTGTGCAGCTCTTCGAGGAGCAGGTGGAGCTTCATGGTCAACGAACCGCCTTGCTCTGGGACGATGAAGAGATTAGCTACTCGGAGTTAAATGAAAGAGCGAATCTACTAGCCTATCAGCTAGCTAAGAAGCAAGTAAAGCATGGTGACTATGTGGCTATTTTGCTAGAGCGCGGTCCTTTGCAAATAATTAGTATTCTTGCTGTTTTGAAATGCGGCGGGACCTATGTACCGATAGATCCGGAATCTCCAGAGGCGCGTATCAACTTTATTCTACAGGACAGCGCTGCATGCTTGCTGTTGACGGAGTCTGCATTTGTATCGAGCACCACGTCTACTACTCCTCGCCTATTGTTGGATGACAACGAACATCTGTCCGAGACGAATGAAGATAAACAGGACTCTAGGAATGGTACTTTCCCTTGTGGTTATGCCGAAGATACGGTCTATGTGATGTACACATCAGGTTCAACTGGAATGCCGAAAGGAACGATTATTACACATCGCAACGTCATCCGTGTAGTGAAGGAAACGAACTTTGCAACAGTACTGCCGACGGATCGATTACTTCAACTATCCAATTATGCATTTGATGGCTCGGTGTTTGATATTTTCGGAGCGCTGCTTAATGGAGCGAGTCTCGTTCTTATTTCGAAGCAGGATGCAATTGAAATTTCAAAACTGGCTGCGTTTATTGAGGAGAAAGGGATTACTACCTTCTTTGTAACAACGGCACTGTTCAATATGCTAGTGGATTGGGACGTTACATGCCTCAACGATGTTCGTAAAGTTTTAATCGGTGGAGAAGCTGCATCCTTGAGCCATGTGAAAAAAGCGCTGAATGCTTTGGGTCCGGGTCGAATTGTTAATGGCTACGGACCAACCGAGAGCACGTTCTTCGCGACCTATTATCCAATTGATTACATTGCCGATGATGTGCAATCTGTCCCTATTGGTTATCCGTTGGCGAATACGACCTTGTACATTTTGGACGAAGAGGGTCAGCTAACTCCTTCAAATGTTCCTGGAGAACTTTATATTGGCGGTGACGGTGTAGGTAAAGGATATTTGAACAGAAATGAGCTGACCGAGCAGAAGTTTATCGACAATCCGTTTGAAGACGGTGGCAAGCTGTATCGCACAGGAGATCGGGTATGGCGTATGCCATCAGGCGAGATCGGGTTTATCGAACGAGTGGATTTCCAAATTAAAATTCGCGGCTTCCGGGTCGAGCTTGGCGAAATTGAGAATCACATCAAAAACATTGCAGGCGTGCAAGAAGTCATCGTGATTGCTCAGAAGGACAAAGCAGGCAGCCTCTACATTGCTGCTTACTACACACTAGATGAGGGTGTACATGTAGAGCCAGTTCAAATCCGATCGCTTCTGGCAGATACGATTCCAGACTATATGATTCCTGCAAGAATCAAGAGAATGGAGCGCTTGCCTCTAACGTTAAATGGAAAAATTGATCGCCGTGCGCTGCCTGAGATTGAACAACAGATAGGGCGTTCGTTAGCTCATGCTCAAGATGCAGCGCGCAATGAAGCGGAACAGATTATTCTATCGCAAATGCAGCAGGTTCTCGATAATAGCCAAATTGGCATTAAAGATGACTTCTTCCGCTCGGGTGGACAGTCGATCAAGGCAATTGCTCTCGTTCAGGCTTTGGCGAAATTGGACATTACCGTGATGGTAAATGAAATCTTCCAATACCCAACGGTAGAAGGGCTTGCTGCATTACCTAGTGTGAAACAACGGTTCGCTCACCCTGTGGAATCCGCAATGAAACGATCCAAATCTGTGATCGTCGAAGGCTTTGCTACGTTGAATGAACAGCAGCAGCGTTTACTAGTCGAACATGTGTCGCGTACATGTTCCATGGTTTCGTCACTGCTTACTTCCTCCGCACGTATAGCGGAATTCCCATTATCACCTGTGCAGCTCGTTCATACGACACTAGGGTCGAGTGGAAGTGGATTTACCACTTATGTGGATGGGGATTTGGAGGAGCAGCAGCTCAAACAAATACTGCGAAAAGTGATCTGCGATCATCAGTTGCTTCATTGTGCTATGAAGGAAGCAGTGTCGACGGAATCAATCGCTTTAACCGATTCCACTAGGTCGCTTGTGTGGAGTGAATGTGATATTTCGGGGGTTCAATTGTTACTTGAGAAGCATATTCCTTATCTAGACTTGCGCGAATATACGCAGCAAACAAGGGATCTTGTCATCGAGCAATTAGGTTCAGCCTTATTGTCACAAGATTATCAAATAGGAGCACTTCCTTGGCGACTATGCTGTGTTCGCGTAAGCCAACAATCCCATTATGTAATATGGGGATTCGATCATGCTGCTTTCGACGGAATGAGCGCTGAAGTCATTCGTCATCACATTCAAATCGAAGCTACTGGTGATGAACATGTTCAGCAGTCGGGTGAGTCTGAGTCTCCACAGAAATATAAGGATTATGTATCGCTGCTGCAAGCTGGGCCGCAAGGGATTCAGGAGACGGACATTATCGCACGCTTCGCTCTCGATGCATGGAATGATAACAATCATCTAGTAATGGAGAAATTGGCAGCGATGAGACATCGCAATGACAAAGAAGTTCACTTGAATATTCCATTGCTTCATGTAGATGGCGAGGATTTGTGGTGGTTCTCCTTTGAACTAGTGGTTCAATTGCTCAGAGCATATACAGGTGTCCGTGATATCCCGCTAGCGATTGTGAACTATGGCAGAAGCTATCAGGACACAGACTTCTACAACTGTGTTGGTGAGTTCCTGGATATGATTCCGCTCGTTATTGGGGAAGAACAACCAAGGTCCAACAGTCTGGAACGCATGCAATATTGCCGCGATCATGCGATTAATTTCCTTTCATTACTTTATGATGCCAAGTTAGCTGAGAAGTTCCCTGACGTAGTCTCCTTGCTTCTATCGGCCTATCAGAGCAATGAGCAGCTCAAGCAGCTCGTATTGTTCAACTTCCAAGGTTTTGTTTCTAAACAGGAGCGGCATGCTTTTGAACAGGCGCTAGGAGAAAGAGATGGTGATCGATTGGCAGCATGCATGGTTACGGTGAATTATGATGAGGAGTATTTACGAATCTCGATAGATTGCTCAAGCGGGATCGATACGGATTTACTTAATGACATTATGGAAACGAAATTGCTTGCGCATTCAGAAAGGCTGAGCACTGACAAATTTGCGGAGGTGGAAAATGGGTAAGAAAGCGATCCGACATGGCAACAAGGTTACGCTTCCTGAACAATACAACACGCTCGCTGACATGCTTGTCTATATTGCAAATCGACATCCGCATAAAGGGATTACGTATGTGGATTCCAACGGAAATGAGGATTTTGAGTCGTATCCAGCGTTGGTGGAGCAAGCTCGCAAATATCTTACGGCACTCCGCCTCCAAGGGCTGAAGCCAAGAGACGTTGCCATTTTAGAAATTGATAACCCAAAAGAATTTTACAGGGCGTTCTGGGCATGTATGTTTGGCGGGATCATTGCTGCACCTGTGAGTAAACCAACATCTTGGGCACCTGATTCCAGAGGGATGCTCAAGTTCACGAAAGTGTGGGAGACCTTAAACCAACCACTCGTTATCGTAGAAGAACAGCTTCGTGATCAGTACAAGCAGCTCCAAGATAGCTTTATCTTTTCTGGGCTTCGGTATATATCTACAGCTGAGCTGCAAACCGATGAGCTAGCAGATAAATATCAATCAGAGCCAGATGATTTAGCTGTGCTGCAATTTTCATCGGGTAGTACAGGCATTCCGAAAGGCGTCCAGCTTACCCACCGCAACATTATTTCGAACAATATCGGATGCAAAAATGGTTTAGGTCTCGTAGAGGATGACGTCTCCTTCACCTGGATTCCTCACACGCATGATATGGGACTATTTTGCCAGCACCTAACGCCAATTTTAAGTGGCACGAAGCTTGTTGTACTTACTCCTTACAGCTTTGTACGCACACCGTATCTCTTCTTGAAAAAAATTACGGAGCACAAGGGAACTTGGTTCTGCTGCACAAACTTTGGCTATGAATGGATGACGCAAAAAGTACCTGAATCGAAACTGGCAACATTAGATTTGTCTTCTTTACGACTGGCATTGAACGGGGCGGAGCCGATTTCCTCCGCCGTCGTTCAGAGGTTCGCTGAGAAATTTGCGGTATGCGGCTATAAGTCCAATATGATGTTTCCTGCTTACGGAATGGCCGAAGCGACCGTTGGGATTGCGATGTCGACAATAGGTGCAGAACCAAGGTTTGAAAAGGTCGATCGCGCAAAATTAATTAATGATCAAATGGCTGTTCCTGTTGATGCTAGCGGCGGTGAAGAAGGCATTGCATTAGCGCATGAAGGGTATCCCTTGGACAGCATTAGCCTCAGAATTGCCGACGAGCAGGGGAATGTACTCGATGAATATTGTGTAGGCGAGATTCAAGTGCAAGGTGATTCGGTCACATCGGGCTACTATAACCGCGAAGATCTATCACAGGAACTGTTTGTAGACGGATGGCTGCGTACGGGCGATCTTGGCTTTATGGTCGATGGTTCATTAGTTGTGAGTGGAAGAATGAAAGATATTATTTTCGTTCGCGGTAAAAACTTCTTTGCGCATGATTTGGAAGAAGTCGTCTATGAAATAGAGGAGATTGCACGCGGGAATGCTACCGTCGTGGGTCTTACGAATGGTAAAACCGAGCAGGAAGAATTACTAGTGTTTATCAAATACAAGTCCAGTGTGGAGAAGTTCTTGTCCATACGTGAGCAAGTTATTCGACAGCTTAATGAATCATTAGGCATTGAGACGACGCATGTTATCCCGATTAAATTGATTCCCAAAACTTCAAGTGGCAAAGTACAGCGCTACCAGCTAAGAAATGACTATGAAAATGGTGAATATGATGACGTGCTGCGTGATATCGAAGCAGGGCTTGGCAAGAGCCAATCCAATGAGCGAGTTATTCAGCTGCCGCGCAATGAGCTCGAAATTTTCCTTCATCAATCATGGTCGGAAGTGCTGAATATTGCTGCTCCCAAAATTTCAATCGACGACTCGTTCCTATCGTTAGGCGGAAACTCGGTTAAAGCCTATCAGTTGCTGGGTGCTATTGAGCAATATGTGGGCCGAGAGATTGGACCTGAAGTGTTAGTTCGCTGTAAGACGATAGGGGAGACGGCTGAGTACCTACAGTCATTGCCTGCAAAGTCATCTGCAAATAAAGCTGTTGAATCGACGAGGAATGAGCAGCTGTATCGTGAGCAATTAAACGACCAATCAACCTCAACGGTGGATCAACACTCTACTCAACCATCAAACGTTGAACAAAGGGATAACTCTCAGCACAATCATCAACTAAATAGTAATAGAACAGTTGCCATTACAGGCTTAGCCTTAAGACTGCCTAACGCTTCATCCCAAGAGGAATTTTGGGCCAATCTTTGTTCGAAGAGAGACAGCATTATCAAAATTAGCGCGAAGCGCAAAAGGCAGGCCAACAGACCAGATTGGGATGATTGGATCGGTGAGCTTGAACATATTGATGAATTCGATAATGACTTCTTTGATATTTCCGACGAAGAAGCCAAGTTTATGGACCCTCAGCAGCGACTCCTCATAGAAACTTCCTATGAAGCGCTTGAGGATGCGGGCATCATTACGGATGAATCCGATGAGCGCAATATCGGCGTATACGTCGCTAGCAATGTGAGCACGTATTTTGACCAGCTTATCGATTCATTGGGCAAAGTGGAACTTAACCACATTCATCAAAATGCGATGGTTGGCAATATGCCGAATATTGGAGCAGCTATCATTGCTCATTTGTACAATTTCACCGGTCCTGCCTTAGCGATCGATACGGCGTGCTCCTCCTTCTTGTCAGCGCTGCATCATGCAGTAGCTGCAATTAGACACAACGAAGTGTCCGGTGCAGTCGTTGGCGGCGCCAATATCTTGACGACTCCTAGTGTACATTTGTTATCCCGCAGAGCAGGAATATGCTCGACTACCAATCATACGAAAGTATTCGATAAGGAAGCGGACGGCTCGATTATCGGAGAAGGTGCAGTTGTCGTTTATTTGGAGCCACTTACGCAAGCTGTTCAGGCAAATAAAAATATATATGGTGTCATTCGCGGCACGGCAGTGAACAACGATGGCTATTCACTCAGCATTATGGCCCCGAATCCGAAGGGGCAGCATCAAGTTCTGACGAAGGCCTATCGCGATGCTAATCTTGCACCTGAGGAAGTTAGCTATATTGAGGCGCATGGTTCAGGTACAACGATAGGTGACCCGATCGAGATCAATGCGTTGACGAAACTATTTTCAACAAAAAAAGAAGAGAAAGCACCACGTATCGGAATCGGCTCTGTCAAAACGAATATTGGACATCTATTCCCTGCATCAAGCGGCGCAAGTCTAGCTAAAGTGCTGCTTAGTATGAAGCATAAGAAGCTTGCTCCTAGCTTGCATATGAAGGAGGTTAATCCTGCCCTGCAGCTGGAAAAGACACCTTTCTATATTGTGAAAAATGTAGAAGATTGGTCGGTGGAAGAGAAGCAAACGCGCAAAGCGGGAATCAGTTCGTTTGGATTAGGCGGGACAAATGCGCATATTGTGCTGGAGGAGTGGACAGCTCCTAAGGCGGTAACGGAAGCTTCAGAACCGCAGCAGTCTTATCATTTGCTAACCTTCTCAGCGAAAACGGAATCGGCGCTCGAGCAAATGATTACCGAGACGAATCGATTACTAACGAGTTCTTCACCTGAAGACATAGCTAATCTCTGCTTTACTCGCAATCGGTATAGAAAGCATTATGAATATCGCGCTGCCTGTCTCATAGCTACTAGTGGTGGAACCAATTCCTTAACGGCATTAAAGAAAGGACTAGCATTCCGACATCGGAAAGCGAGAGTAAGTCTGCTTATCGGCGAAAGAAGTCTAGCAGGCGGGTACGACTATGTTACTAATCAATCGAACAATTCTGGCTTCCATCAACTACATGACGTAGAAGTGAGCAGTACGGTATCTGATATTGAAGTACAGGCAGATGCTCAGACGAATGAATTGGCCTATGTATCGTACTGGCACACTTTCATCTCACAACTGGAGCAAATGGGAGTCAAAATGAAGGGAATTAGCGGCGCCCAGTCCGGTCAAGTTCTCGCGGATTATTTGAATGACGCGATAGATTTGCCTCAAGTCGTGGATCGCTATGTGCAATATGGCCGCTGCAACAGCAGTGTTAGCAGCGAACAAAATGAACTTAGTCCTATAAAAGCTGACGTTGTCCTCTTGATCGGAACGGTACCAAAAGCGCTATCCGATGCTTGTAAAGGACAAGTTATTGCGATAGATCCGGAAGGTGACAGTTCGTTGGAAGCTCATCTGTTATCCGTATTGAGTGAATTGTATATTGCAGGTGCGAATGTAGACTGGGAGCAGATTTATCCTGATGGTTCGGGTAAACTTGTGCATTTGCCGTCATATCCATTCGAGCGCAAATCACACTGGATTCATGAATGGAGAGGAGAATAACGATGACGAAAGACGACATTATTCTATTTCTTAAAATGGAGATCGCTGCAGTGCTAGAGCAAGATCATAGTGAAATTGATGAGGACGTAAACTTTCTGAAAATTGGTGTTTCTTCGATCCAGGCGTTGAAAATTATTAATCGTGCTAGAAAAAAGCTGGACATCGACATTAGCCCTGTTGCGCTGTTCGAGTACAAAACGATTGCCGAATTCTCTGGCTATTTGCATGAATGCATGAGTGAGAAGGTGGTCTAGGTGAGTACGGAGACGATACAGCAGAATGTCATTCAAGAAGTGGAACAGTTTGTGGACGAGGAAATCCGTCCCTATGTGAATCAATTCGAGGAACAGTCAGGGATACCGTTGGAGCTTATTCGCAAAATGGCGGCTAAAGGTTACTTAGCCGCTCCTCTTCCTTATCAATATGGCGGCTTGGGATTGGATCCAGTCTCGTATGGTCAATTTACGGAAGTGTTTGGCAAGGCTTGTCCTGCTACGAGAAGTTTGATTACGGTACACACTTCGCTGGTGAGTGAGACGTTGCTGCGATTTGGAACGGAGGCACAAAAAGACAAGTGGCTCCCCAAATTAGCAAGTGGAGAAGTGATTGCAGCATTTGGCTTGTCTGAACCTGATGTAGGTTCGGATGCGAAAAGCATTAAAACAGTGTGGCGAGAAGAAGCTGAACACTATGTGCTGGATGGCGTTAAAAAATGGATTACGTTTGGCGACATTGCTGATGTATTTGTTGTTATTGCATCGAATCAAGGCAAGAGCACTGCTTTTATCGTGGAGCGCTCTTTCCCAGGCGTCACGACGAAACGAATCGAAGGATTGATGGCAGGGCGTGCTACTTACCTTGCGGAAGTACATTTGGATAGCGTCGAAGTACCGAAAGAAAATGTATTAGGGAAGGTGAATTTTGGCTTTGAGTATATTGTTTCTACTGCACTGGATAATGGACGTTACAGCATTGCATGGGCAGGAGTTGGAATTGCACAAGAAGCAGTCGACGCAATGGTGACCTATGCTCGGAATCGGATTCAATTTGACCAGAAGTTGAGTGATTTCCAGCTAATTCGAGGCATGATTGGAGATAGTGTGACGCAGGTGCATGCGGCGAGAGCGCTATGTTTGCGGGCAGGGGAATTACGGAAAGCCAGAGACAGTAAAGCGACGATGGAAACGACAATGGCTAAGTATTTTACCTCAAAAGTGGCCGTAGATATAACGAACAACGCCTTGCAAGTTCATGGTGCGAATGGATTCACGAATCAGTATCCAGTAGAACGCTTGTACCGCGAAGCGAAAGTGTTAGAAATTATTGAGGGCTCCTCCCAAATGCAGCAGGAAATCATTTCTCATTACGGTTTAAGACAGTATTACAAGAGGAGCAAAAAACGATGAGGTATGCGCTGTTGTTCCCAGGTCAAGGAAGCCAGTATATCGGCATGTGCAAAGATCTCATAGAGCAATACCCGGTTGCGGCTGGCGTGTTTGAAGAAGCAAACGATGCATTGAACATGGATATCCGCTCTCTCATTCTTAACGGCAATTTGAAAGAGCTCACTCAATCTGACCATGCGCAACCAGCGGTAGTCGCTGCAAGCTATGCTTTATTTCGAGTGTTCCAGGAGCAAGTAGGAGCAGCACCAGATTGTATGGCTGGCCATAGTTTAGGGGAAATATCTGCGCTTATTGCTGCTGAAGCTCTATCCTTTGCTAACGGCGTCTCTTATGCAAGGAAGAGAGGGGCTATTATGCAGCGCGTCATTCAGGAGAATAAGGGCAGAGCCGGTATTGTTGTAGATATGAAAGAAGAGGTGCTCGACAACATTATTGAGTCGATTCAAGGCAATGATTATGTGGCCATATCCGGATATAATTCGCCCAATCAATTTATCGTCGCTGGCAATCAGACGGCACTTCGAAAGTTGGATGAGGAAGTAAGCAAGCTGGGAGGGGACTTTATCCCTTTCCGCATGATGCCAATGAAGGCGGATGCACCTTACCATAGTGCGCTGATGGCTTATTTGAAGCCAGAGCTGGAAGAGGCATTAGCTTGTGTTTCATTTGCACAGACGAAGCTGGATGTGTGGTCTACTGTAACAGGTAAAATCATTGAGCCAACCGATTCGATTCCTACAATACTAAGCAATCAGCTCATTCTACCTGTGAAGTGGAACCAAGTTCTCACCAAGATGAGTGATGCAGGCGTGCAATCGTTCATCGATATCGGGCCACAGCAAATTACGAGGCACCTCGTGAAGGAGAACGCATTGCTTCCTGTTTGCTTCTCATTTGATGATGAAGAAGATCGGATACAAATTCTGAGCTTATTAAAAAAGGAGGCGCTCACGTAATGGCGTTAAGCAACATGCAGCTGTACAACCAGCGTGTAAAGGCAAAGTTGCCGGGCGGCGTGCATTATAATTTCCATATGCCATGGGAAGAGACGCCGATTCATTTTGTGAAGGCTCGCAACAGTAGATTATGGGATATGAATGGCAATGAGTATTTGGACTTCTATGCTAGATTTGGTTCTCTAATTATCGGGCATGGGAATGAGGAATACAGTGAGAGTTTAAAAGAAATGATTGATCGCGTGCTTTCAGTAAGCCACTGCGATCTCGATGCAGAAGCATTAGAGCTGATTAGCAAATATGTTCCTTCTGCGGAAATGATCCGCTTCGGCGTATCTGGCACGGAGATTGTTCAGAACGCGCTGCGATTAGCGCGTGCGTGGACAGGGAAAAATCGCTTTGTGCGCTTCGAAGGCCATTATCATGGCAATGCCGACAATATTATGGGTGGTAAGGTGCAGAAGAAAGGTGATGCTCCGATTCCTACCGAGTATTTCGGCGATTTGAAAGGTACGGCTGGTCGAGCAAAAGATGTGCTAGAGAGCCAATCCTATCTTGTGCCTTGGAATGATGCAGAAGTATTAGAAGAGCTGCTGCTGAAAAATGGTGATGAGATTGCCGCTATTATTATGGAGCCAGTTTGTGTAAATGGCGGAGGCGTTATGCCGGCAGAGGGCTATCTGAAGAAAGTGAGACAGCTGTGTGATGATCATAATGTCGTACTCATTTTTGATGAAATCATTACAGGGGTCCGTATGGGGTTAGGCGGTGCTCAAACGTATTTCGATGTGAAGCCAGACCTTACGACTTTGGGTAAAGCGATTGCTGGTGGCGGTGTGCCAGTTGCTGCGCTTGTGGGCAGGAAGGAAATTATGCAGCTGCTCGTGGATAAGAAAGTCATTCATGCAGGTACGTTTAACGGTTATCCATTGGGCACGGCGGCAGTCAAAGCAACACTTGAAATTTTGAGCAGAAACAATGGTGAAGCCTTAACGAGTATGAACAATAACATGCTTCACATTCACGAGTTGATGAAAGCGGAGGCTGCGGCAGTTGGACTACCTTTCGTTATTCAAGGTCCTACTGCTTGCGCATCCTATCATTGCTGCAACGAGGTTCTTAAAAATACGTCTGACTATACGTTCGACATTATGTCCCTCGATATTATGCTTCATACCAGCCTAGCGAAACACGGCATTCTCGTATCTACGATTTCAAGATTATACCCTAACATATCGCTCAGTACAGAAGACATTTCTTTTTTACGTGAACGAATCGGCAAAGCGTTTGTCGAGACAAAAGAAATCTTTGACGAAGTATTTGAATCGATAAATTAATCCGATTGGAGATTATAAGTATGCAACACCAAACCATTGCGATTATTGGCGCTGGCGTTATGGGGTGTGCTACAGCGCTAGATGCTGCTAGATATGGCTATAACGTCATTCTCAAGGATATTTCCGCTGCTGCCATCGAACAAGCCCCTAATCACATCAAGAAGGAGTACCGTTCAGCGTGCATGTTTAACAAGGCGTATGGGGAGGAAAGTCTTCATTCGATCTTGGAACGAATCTCTTTCCAGCTTGACTATAAGGGCATTGAACATGCGGATATTGTCATAGAGAACATAAGTGAGCATGTAGAAAGCAAAACATCGGAATACCTAGTACTAGCGGATATATGCAAGCAAGATGCCTTGTTTGCACTTAATACAAGCTGCATTTCCATTACGAAGCTTGCTTCTTACTTACCTGATCCATCGAGAGCCATCGGCATCCACCTTATGAATCCAGTCCCCCTCAAAGAAATGGTTGAAGTGATTAAAGGCTATCACACCTCTGAACAGACGAAGCATGACATCGTCGCCTTTTTAAAGACACTGCACAAAAAAGCGATCATTATTGAAGATTTTCCAGGCTTCGTCTCGAATAGGCTCTCCCACTTATTTATGAATGAAGCTGCACTTATCGTACAAGATGGAATTGCTACTCCAGAGCAAATAGATAGCATTATTAAGCTAGGATTCAATCATAAAATGGGACCGTTAGAAACAGCGGACCTTATCGGATTGGATACGGTTGTTGATTCGTTGGAGGTGTTGTACGACAGCTATCAGGATTCCAAGTATAGATGCAGTCCACTGCTAAAAAAGATGGTCGATGCAGGGCATCTTGGTCGCAAAAGCGGTAAAGGTTTTTATGCCTATTAGAGGATGTTCACACGCACGATTTGAAAAGAGGGGTGCTAATGGGGAAACAAGTCGAAGTGAAATGTGTCGTGTGGGATTTAGACCATACGATTTGGGACGGCGTGCTGATCGAGTCCAATGATGTGTCTCTAAAGCCTGGAATTGTGCAGCTCATTGACACGCTGGACAAGCGGGGCATTCTCCAATCGATTGCGAGTAAAAATGATCATGATCTCGCGATGGAAAAGTTGAAAGAGTTCGGTCTTGATCACTATTTTATTTACCCTGAGATTCATTGGAATGCTAAGTCTTACTCGATAGAGCAAATTCAAAAAAATATTAACATCGGGATGGACAGCATTCTGTTTGTAGATGATCAGGAGTTCGAGTTGGAGGAGGTGAAAAACACTCATAAAACCGTAGATTGCGTGAACTCGAGCTTATATGAAACGTTATTGGATCATCCAAGACTGAATCCAAGGTTCATTACAATCGATTCGGTACGCAGACGAAAAATGTATCAAGATGACATCATACGGAAGCAGGCAGAAACGGAATATCGTGGGCCATCTGAGCAATTTTTAGCAACGCTAAATATGAAATTTTCGATTGCATATGCAGGACAAGAAGATTTGAAGCGGGCTGAAGAGCTGACGGTAAGAACGAATCAATTAAATGCGACTGGCAAGACATTCAATTACGAGGAATTGGATCAATTCAGACAATCTGATGCCCATCAGTTACTCGTGTGTGAGCTGGAAGATAAGTACGGTTCGTATGGAAAGATAGGCTTAGCCCTAATCGAACAAAATGCTGATCACTGGAGGCTTGAGATGATGTTAATGTCATGCCGAGTCATCTCTAGGGGAGTAGGCACCGTGCTGCTCAGCTACATTATGAACGAAGCGAAGAAGCATAACAAAAAGCTGTTGGCAGACTTCCGAGACACAGGAAGGAATCGGATGATGAATGTTAGTTTCCGATTCTCGGGATTTAAAGAGCATTCGTCAGATGACCAAGGTAATTATGTATTTGAGCATGACTTGGAAAAGATTATGAGTTATCCGGATTATATAGACGTTCGCTGTCATGCTTAGAACGTATTTGTAAGGGAGGATACTATGGATTATCGTGCAGAAATAAGAAATTTTATTGGTCAAAATATTTCTCTGGATAATGATGATATGACCATTTCAGATGACGACAACTATTTTGAACTGAGATTTGTAAATTCGCTTTTTGCTATGCAGCTCGTAGATTTTGTGGAGCAAAAGTTTAATCTTACGATCGAAAATGATGAGTTGGGTTTGGAGAATTTTAGTACCGTTAATAATCTTGTTGCGCTTATTGATAGCAAAATAGCATGCAAAGGAGTGGTATCATGATTAACATTAATAAGTACTTATTCGTTTACTTGGCTATAGCTTTTGGTGCTTCTTATGGAGTGACGGTTGCTTATCTATTTTTCCCTGATGTATTAGTTCCGATTACAGGGGAGCTTACGTTAATGCATCCAATTACCATCGTGACTTTGTATTCCCCATCGATTGCTGGCTTGATTGCTTATTATATGGTTGGCGGCAGCAGTGCAGTGAAAGGAGTACTGGCGAAGTTTATCCCAAGAAAGCAGGATTTGTACTGGTTCCCTATTATTATCGTGGTATTCTTCTTGTTCGCAGCAACGATGCACTTTGGTTCAAGATTGTTCGGCATCCCAGTACCTGAAATTACATTTACTGTACCAGAAATGATCGGTGCTGCTCTATTTAACTTGATTAAGGAAACAGGATTAATTGGTGGCGTGCTAGGATGGATTGGATTTTTGCTTCCAGCTTTGCAAGCGAAATTTAAGAGTAATATTGTGAGTGGTCTTTTGACAGGATTGTTCTTCGGATTATGGGTTCTACCTGGTTATGTTATTTCTTCATTCGGAACGTCAACTACGTATATCTACTACGTCATTCAATTGATGGTCTTTGTTGTATTTATAAGCTATATCTTTAATGCAACAAAAGGAAACCTTCTGTTCTACCTCGTTGCATTTTGGCTTGCAGCTACAGGCAGTCAAATTCAACTGTACTTCTTTAATCCACAAGTACAAATTATGCAAATTACGTACTTCACACTTGCAGCGATCATTATCCATTTGGTGTTTAAAGCGAAAAAGATTAATCCTAAACTTCAAACGTTCCCAGAATTCATTAGCTCTGGAGCAAATTAGGCAGAGTAACCTTTGCACAAGTTAGAAGAAAAAGGATATTTATTCATTGTGTAGAATACACATAAATGCTTAATCCCTCTGAACAGGATGTCACAGCTGCTTGGAGGGATTCTGCATCTCTTGAAGGTGACATATAGGCTTGTGAACGATATTGATCATTTTTATATAACCTTGAAGGGTTATGGAGGGGATAGAGGGTCATATGAAAAACAACCTATTTCAACTAATAAAACCGGGAAATGGCAACAATCAAGTGATCTGTTTTCCTTACTTAGGGGGGAATGTGTACGCTTATAATCAATTTGCGAATTCACTGCATGATGATGTTGAAGTGTGGGCAGTGAATCCACCGGGACATGGAGGAGATACCAATGCGCTGATAGCAGATATACATACTTTATTAGATTTATATTTCGAACAATTGATTACGATAATAAAGCCGCAGGCGATTCTGTTTGGTCACAGCATGGGCGGAATCATTGCCTATTTGCTAGCACAGAAATTACATAACACTAGGGATTATGATTTAGCTCAGATGAAGCTAGTCTTATCTGCTTGCAATCCCCCTAATGAATATGAAATGAACAAATATACGAGCTTAACGAATGATAAGCTAATTGAACATCTCATCTCTTATGGTGGAGTGCCTGAAGAGCTTATACATGAAAAAAATATTTTGGAGTTTCTCCTGCCTACCATTCGTGCTGATTATGGAGTGTTGGAGACTGCTTCTACGCTTGAAATACAGCCTATTCGTATACCTACCTACTATTTCTGGGGAGAGAACGACAGCATCGTTCCAGTGGACTCCATTACTTCATGGCTGAGTTATTTCGATAATGAATTACAGGTGATTCCGATCGAAAATGGTTCACATATGTTTATCTCAGCACATGCAGATGTCGTTGCTCATCAAATGGAGCAAATCATTTTCAGGGAGGAACAATAAGTTTTCTAAATGGAAGGGGTTGGAATAGAAAAGATGTTATTGAAAATGCTGAAGAAAGATTTCGCTAGGAAAAAGAGTATCACGATCGTATTATTTTTGTTTATATGGCTGTCTGCTGTGCTCGTATCCGCAGGTTCCAATATGATCGTTGAGCTATCGAATTCCTTAACCCATTTATTTACCCAGTCTAAGGCACCGCACTTTGTACAAATGCATGCGGGTGATATTGATCAGTCAGCTATTGATACGTGGTCATCCACGAACAAGCTGGTGAAAGAACAACAAACGGTAGAAATGATCAATATTGACGGTTCCAACTTGTTTTTAGGAAGCAAGGGTGAATCTGAGAAGAACAGTGTCATGGATATAAGTGTCGTTACGCAAAACAAATCCTTTGACTTACTGCTCAATTTAGAAAGTAAAGTGATTCAAGTATCAGAAGGCGAAATTGCCGTACCGATCTATTATAAGCAGCAAAATGATATGAAGATTGGTGATCAAGTAAAAATATCGGCTCCACCGTTTGAAAAGGTATTTACAGTTGTTGATTTTGTAAGAGATGTGCAGATGAACCCATCGATTATCCACTCCAAACGCTTCGTCATCCATCCATCTGATTACGACTTCGTCAAACAAAACTATGGTGAACTCGAATACCTAATTGAATTCCAACTCCACGATTTTAGTACATTGAATGAATTCTCCCAAGCTTATCAGGCTTCCCAGTTACCAAAGAAAGGCCCCGCCATTGACCTAACCTTGTTCAAAACATTAAATGCACTAACAGATGGTGCAGTAGCGGCAGTCATTATATTTGTGAGTATACTCCTTAATATCATCGCCATTCTCTGTATTCGGTTTACGCTGCTTGCGACGATTGAAGAGGATTATCGAGAAATTGGTGTATTGAAAGCGATAGGAATTAGCTCGCGATATATTAAAAAAATATATTTAACAAAGTATGTGGTCTTGGCTGCGATTGCAGCAGTTGCCGGCTATGTCACCTCGTTATTCCTTAATCAATTTTTCACGGCAAATATTTTGTTGTACATCGGGTCTGCGCCGAAAGGCATTGTAGACTATGCGATTTCTATTGCAGCCGTTGCGGTTATCTTCTTCATGGTTATCTTCTTCTGTAGATTAGTGCTGCGCAGATTCAATAAAATTTCGACCGTCGAAGCGCTGCGTTCAGGCAGTATCGGTGATGCGAAAATGCATAGATTCTCTCCTTCTCTAAATAAGAGCAAATTGCTTGCCGTTCCTGTCTTTCTCGGTATAAAGGACGTTCTGCAGCGGTTTAAAATGTTCCGCTTGCTGCTCGTAGTCTTTTTAGTTAGCTCCTTTATGATTGTCGTGCCGATTAACTTCTTGAATACGATTCAGTCTCCAACGTTCACGTCTTATATGGGAATTGGCCAAAGCGACATTCGTATCGATTTAAGGCAATCCGATGACATGATAGCAAGGTATGCAAACATGCTGGAAGTAATCCAGAACGATGAAGATGTTACGCGGTTCTCTCCACTTGTTACAAGTCAGTTCAAGCTGATCAATAGCGAGGGCGTCGAGGAGAACATTAGTGTAGAAACAGGTGACTTTTCAATATTCCCTCTTGATTATGTAAAAGGAAATGCGCCGACTAAGGAAAATGAAATTGCTCTTTCCTATGCGAACAGCAGCGGACTTAAGAAAGATATTGGCGATGAGCTTCGTTTTATCGTAGATGGTCAAGAGAAAAAAATGGTCGTCAGCGGTATTTATCAGGATGTAACAAATGGCGGAAAGACCGCGAAAGCACTGCTGCCATTTAACAAAGATAATGTGTTGTGGTATGTCGTCAGTCTTGATTTAAAATCTCCGCAGCTCATGCAGCAGAAGATGGCGGAGTATGAAAAAGCATTCTATCCAGCAAAAGTAACGGATCTAAAAGGTTATATTGATCAAACGCTAGGTACGACGATTGAGCAGATCAGGCTTATTACCGTGGTCGCTACTTTGATTGCGGTGCTTGTATCGATTCTCATAACTTCGTTGTTTATTAAAATGGTTATTGCCAAAGACAATGCGCAAATTGCTATTATGAGAAGCATTGGGTTCGGGTTAAAAGAAGTTCGGGTGAAATATGTGACGATGTCATTATCCGTATTAATAATCGGTATATTGCTCGGCACGGTTATATCCAATACGGTAGGCCCGATGTTGGTCAGCACATTGATGTCCTCTTTCGGCGCTTCTCAGATTGAGTTCATCGTTGATCCTGTCAAAGCATACTTGCTTAGCCCGCTTATTCTTATCCTCGTTGTCACGATTACAACATTGTTGAGCATCTTGTCTATTAAGAAATCCAGCGTAGCTTCGCTGATTGCCGAATAAGGAGGAAGACGATGAGTATTCTGTTAGAGTCGAAGGAATTAAGCAAAACATTTGTGGTCAGTAATAGTCAGGAGAATCATATTCTTAAAAGTGTAAACCTGACGATTGAAAAGGGTGAGTTTGTAAGTGTAATGGGCCCATCTGGTTCGGGCAAATCCACTTTACTTTATAACATCAGCGGTATGGACCGTATGACATCAGGCAGTGTTGTATTGAACGGGCAAGAAATTTCGGCACTTTCGGAACAAGAGTTGGCAGATGTAAGACTGAAAAAAATGGGCTTCATTTTTCAGCATATTCACTTGCTAAAGAACTTGAATATTATCGACAATATCGTGCTTTCAGCTTACATGAACAATAGCACCAGCCGTGCGCAAGTTAATGAACGAGCGCTGCAGCTCATGAAGCGCACAGGAATTGCAGAACTAGCGAATAACGATATTACGCAAGCATCTGGCGGTCAGCTGCAGCGCGTCGCCATTTGCAGGGCGTTGATCAATAAGCCGGAAATTGTATTTGGAGATGAACCGACTGGGGCATTGAATTCCAAGTCCGCGTCGGAAATTATGGATATTTTAGCGGATATCAACGACGAGGGAACGACGATTCTTCTTGTTACTCATGATGTGAAGGTCGCAGCGAAAAGCGAGCGCATTTTGTTTATGCTGGATGGAAATATCGTAGCAGAACAGCGACTTGGTAAATATACAAGGGGGGGGGGCGACGATATTAAAGCAAGGGAAACTAAATTGGCTCGCTGGCTAATGGAAATGGGCTTTTAAATTTGTCATTGTTAAGATCTTGAATGAATATGACTTACCTTAGCAAAAGGGAGTAGAATCGTTCTGGAGAAACGAAGTGGTCGCCTTTGTAGTCGAATTTTAACCTTGAGATAAATGAATAAAAAATTCGACTACGACAGCGATCGGAGGAATGATCTGCTCTCACAGCGCTATTTCAAGTCCAATGTGTCATTCAAAGGTTGGCTCGACGAAAGGGGATACATATGGAACGCGTACAGAACAAGTCGTTCAATAAGTTTCTAATTGTGTGGATGGGCCAGTTAATCGCCTCGATCGGAGCCGGGTTAACTGCTTTTTCATTGGGTGTGTATGCGTTTGAACAGACAAATACGGCCACCAGCGTTGCGCTTGTTGCTTTATGCTCGTTCCTGCCTAATATATTGTTACGGCCAATCGGTGGCGTGTTGGCGGATCGCTTTGATCGGCGATTAATGATGATTATTGGTGACTTGGGTGCAGCCGCAGGACTCATCTTTATTTTGTTAATGATGATGTTGAACGGCCACATTTCGCTCTGGATTATCTATGTTGGCGTTACGGTCAGTGCTATATTTACAGCGCTTCAGAGCCCGGCTTACAAGGCATCTGCCACCGATCTGCTAACGGAGGAGGAATATTCGAAGGGAAGCGGGCTACTGCAGCTGGCCGAATCGGCTAAGTTACTATTTTCTCCGATTATTGCGGGTTTCTTATTAAGCATTACGACAATTAGTACCATTCTCGTTATTAATATTGCTACTTTTCTCGTTGCGGTTCTTGCGGTGCTGGTCATTAAGCGAGGGCTGCAAGTTGCAACCAAGGAATCTGCTTCTCAATCCTTTGTAAAAGAACTGGCTGAGGGATGGCAGTCAGTCACTTCTAATAAAGGTGTGCTGCTGCTCGTTATTATTATCTCGATTATTACGTTCTACCTTGGCTTCTTGCAGACATTAATCGGTCCAATGATACTTTCATTCGCAGATGCACAGACGCTGGGCATGTTCCAATCGGTGAGTGCAATTGGGATGCTGCTTGGCAGTATCGTAATTGGTCTATTCAAAGTAACGAAACAGTATGTACCGATGTTGATCATAGGGTTGGTGATCGCTGGAATTGCCTTTTCCTTGCACGGCGTTACAACGAATATGTTCTTTTTGACAGCTGCTGGTTTTGTTTTTCTAACAACGTTGCCGTTTATCAATATGAGTTGCGATGTACTCGTACGAAGAAATATTGATAATGAGAAACAAGGTAGAGTATGGGGCATCATCGGTATTCTCTCTCAGCTCGGTTTTATTATCGCGTACAGTCTAGCTGGTTTTCTGGCGGATCATGTGTTTAACCCTCTATTGCAAGAAGGGGGACTGTTTGCTCCAACGTTAGGACAATTCATTGGTACGGGGCCTGGTCGAGGAATTGGCTTGCTATTTATTATTGCTGGCATCCTCGTAGTTGTCGTAGCTGTAATCACGTCCAGAATCAAATCAATCCGTGAGCTAGATACGAATCAGGATGCTGCGAGTCATAGTATGTAATTGATATGTCTGATAACAGAGAAGACCCGCTTGCGTTAATGCCAGCAGGTCTTTTCCTATTTAGCTGGTATAAAAATATAATTTCTCCACCATTTAATATATAAACTTTGATATAGTAATATACAAAATTAGATAAATGATTGGATAGAGTGGAGGATTAGCATGGAAACAAAACAGAACCCGTATGCTTTAGGTGTGCTGGCAGCCGTAGTGTCCTACATCTTGTGGGGAGTTCTTCCTATCTATTGGAAGGCAATTGGTTCCGTTCCAGCGGGGGAAGTGTTAGCGCATCGTATTATTTGGTCCTTGGTGTTTATGATCATTGTTCTGTTGCTGCTTGGTAAGCTGAGGGTGATCATCCAGGAGATCAAACAGGTGTTTACCGATAAAAAGCAAGCGATCAGGATCATCCTTGCTGCTGTCGTGATTAGTATTAATTGGCTTGTTTACATATTTGCCGTAGAAAGTGATAGGGTAATTGAAGCAAGTTTAGGTTATTACATGAATCCGCTCTTCAACATTTTTCTTGCGACTATTTTCTTAAAAGAACGTCTGAAAAAGCTGGAGTGGTTATCTGTAGCTATTGCAGGCGCAGGGGTGCTGGGGCTCGTATTGTACTATGGATACTTCCCATGGGCTGCTTTAATATTGGCTACGACCTTCAGCTTTTATGGGCTTATGAAAAAGACAGTCCCGATTAGTGCTTGGGCAGGATTAACGATTGAAACGCTGATTATGGTGCCGTTTGCTCTTGTTTTCCTGTTCAGCTTTGAAAGTTCGCCTTCGTTCTGGAATAGGGATGTAACGACTGTATTTTTGTTAATAGGCGCTGGTGCCGTAACTGCTGTTCCGTTGTTATTATTTGCTGCGGGAACGAAGCGTATATCGTTTACTTTGGTAGGGTTTCTTCAGTATATTGCGCCAACGATTATGCTTGGACTAGGGTTATTCCTATTCGATGAACCGTTTAGCACTCCACAATTACTTGCGTTTATGATGATCTGGATAGCACTTATTTTATTTACATATTCTCGTTCCAAGGAAATGCTGCTTCAAAGAAAGCATGAGCTGCAGCTTGCTGCTCACAAGAAGTAGGTATTAACTAGCTCACATAAAGTACATTTCATTAGGAGAGGAGATTATCCTCTCCTTTCTTTATTTCCTATTATTATCCTACTTTGAATCGACAGCGTCTGATATAATCTGGAAGTTGTCTATTTACATACAAATAGGGGAGATTGTAAATGAAGAGATTACTTAGTCTAACTGTCGTCGCGCTTTTATTGACACTTTGCACGGCTGGCATCGTTTCCGCAAGTTCGCCAGCAAGTAAACCGAAGATTGTATCTGTCATTGATAGCGGTACTTTTTTGTTGGATGACGGTACGTTTTGGAAGACAGACCACCATGGGTTACGAAAAAATCGTTCTAGTTTTGTCACCATAGAAGGCAGTGGGATGGCCGGATGGGGCTTAACCGATAACGGCAAAGTGATTAGCTGGAATTATAGTAGCGGAAAGGCAGAATATCCCTATATGACGGATGTTGCCCAGTTAAGCAGAGACGGCTGGTGGCTTAAAAAAGATGGGACCGTGTGGAACTTTGACGAGAAAATCGAGGGTCTATCTAATATTACGTATATAAATGGTAATGCTGCCCTTTCTAGCAATGGGGATGTTTATTCGATTGAAGCGGGAAGCCCTAATTTAGTCGTTACTATACCCAACGCAGTGTCCGCACATGTCTATATGGATGATACCATTGTGGTGGATAAAGAGGGGACGGTGACGCATCATTTCTTCCTTAATAAGGAGCCATTAACGGTTACTACGGATGCGGTCGACGTTATGTGGTTTGGGTCTAGACAACTATTAATTACAAAAAAAGATGGATCGGTATGGGTAGCTGATCAATCACTTGGATTTCAAATGAAGCAAATTCAAGATATGAAGGATATCGTGAAGATGTATAGTTCCAAATCCGAAAATCTCGCCTTCTTGCAAAATAAGAACGGCTCTTGGTTCAGTTATAGTATATACGACGGCATCAAAGAAATAAAAGTTCCCGAAGTCAAGGCATTGAAGCTAATCGTTACGAGAACAACACCTAAGGTGGGCGATCACTTTCTAATTGCAGTAGAAGAGCAGTACACAAATGGTTATACGCATAAGCGATATCCAAACAAGGATGAACTTGTTATCGATCAACCACAGCTAATCGAAAGGGTTCCTGACAATAAATTTAAAGTTCGTGGTGTTGGCGAAACTGGTGTGAAAATAACAGCTCATGGGTTGAGCAGCCAAGCGAAGATATCGGTCAGTCTAGATGAGCCTTTGCAAAATGCAATTCAAAAAGACGGTGTTGTTTACCTTCCATTAAAGTCTGTATTCCAGACTATCGGTGGTAAAGTAACTTCCAACCCTAGTACGAAGGAACATCATATTCAATTAGGTTCCAAAAAAATCAAGCTGAAATCGGGTAGTAAGGTAGCAACGGTCGACGGAAAGGCATACACCATGAAAGGTGTGGTGCAAACGGCTGGAGGAACAACGGTTTTCCCTGCGGAGCTGCTGAAGCACATTTTACAAGCGAATATTTCATGGGATAATGGTTGGAAAGAGGTAACGATTAAGTTCGGTAGTGCAAAAATGATCGTTCAATCTGATGAGACGGCTAAAATCGAAAAGAGAGAACAACTTGGAGACCTCGTAAAGTATATTGGCAAGAGTTATTGGATTAATCATTTCCAAAGCTGGGAACGGTTTAATAAAGTAACGATAACGGATATTGTTCCTATTGATTCGCACTTTATTATTGTGTTTAAGCATGCCAATGGCAAGACGCTCCAAAGTTACGAAATGTCTGCTAGTAAAGTGGAACAGCTGCTTACAGATTCCTATTATTTTATGAACTATGATCCGTATAAACGTTATAAATGGTCGAAGTCAGTATGGGAAAAAATCAAAAATGAAAAAGTATCTACAGGGATGACCAAGGAGCAGGTGCTCATGTCTTGGGGACAGCCAAGAAACACTTCCTATATTACGGGCGGAAATATTACGGTGGAGTCTTGGGGATATGGAAGCGGGTCAAGTCTTAGCATTATTACATTTACAAATGGTAAAGTGACAGGCATATATCAGTAACCATAAAAAAAATGAAAAGGGGGTGTCCCAAAAGTCATTTTACATGGCCCTTGGGACACCCTCTGTCTATCCTATGGTACTGCATTTAACTCTTGGATGTACGTCGTTCTTTAGCTTCTTTTGGTTTTTCCCAACGGAAGATGGCATTTAATCCTTTATAGATTAATTTGGATTCTTTCGTTAAGAGAGGTCCAAGTACGGCCAAGATCAATACATACAGAGCGGCAAATGGTTGGATTGTAGGGCTCAAGGAAGCCGCGATACCAATATTCGCAACGATGATGGAGAATTCACCACGTGATACAATCGTTAGTCCAATATTAGCAGAAGCTTTTCTGGACAATCCAGCACTTTTTCCTGCGAGCATGCCTGCAAGGAAGTTACCGAACAACGTAAGCGCAACTGCACCAAGTGTAAGTCCTACTGCTCCACCTAACGTGCTAGGTTCAATCGTTAGTCCGAAGCTGAAGAAGAACAATGCCCCAAAGAAATCACGGAACGGTAAAATCATGTGCTCGATACGCTTCATGTGCGTAGTTTCTGCCAGTACAAGACCGAACAGCAATGCACCAATCGCCTCAGCTACATGAATCGTTTCTCCTAGTCCAGCCACAAAGAACAACAATCCGAAAATAAGAAGGATAAAGAGCTCATTCGATCTTATATCCAATAGCTTGTTCAGTAGTGGTGCAGCTTTTCTACCTACGACGAGGAATAGAAGCATAAATCCAAGTGCGTAAGAAGCAGAGAGCACTACACCAAGCAAGGAGGACTCATCGCTTAGAACAAGACCCGAGAGAACAGAGAGATAAACTGCGAGGAAAATATCCTCATACATAATGATGCCTAGTATCATTTCGGTCTCGGGGTTAGCCGTCCGTTTCAAATCTACAAGTACTTTCGCTACGATTGCACTAGACGATATCGTCGTGATTCCTGCCAATACCATTGTTTCAGCAAATGGAAACCCGGCAAGAAAGCCAAACGCAAGTCCAAGCGTAAAGTTAATTGCAATGTAGATCGTTCCACCGACCGCAATCGATTTCCCTGACTTGATCAGTCGTCCAACAGAGAATTCTAATCCTAAATAGAAGAGTAAAAATAGTACACCTAAACGTCCTAAAAAGTGAATCGTCTCTGCGCTTTCTATAAATCTAAAATCAAGCACACCGAGTTGTGGAGCATGAGGCCCTACAGCCATACCGACTAAAATATAGAAAGGAATGACGGAGAAGCGAATTTTGGCTGCCAATAAACCTGCTAGGGCAATGAGAATGATGGCTAGTCCAACTTCAAGAACCAGGTGATCCATAATTACCGACTCCCGTTCTGTAACATAGCTTTTAAGGCTTTCATCTGCTTGCGTTCCCCAGCAATAACAAGCATTGTGTCAGCTTTGAAGACGTACTCAGGACCAGGATTAATGTGTTTCGTTTCTTTCTCAATAGCTGCAATGATCGTCGTTCCTGTCGATTGACGAACATTGGCTTCGCCGATTGTTTTACCGATGCAGGACGCATGAGGCTCAATGCGGTACCATTCAATTGTCAAATCATCTAGAGCAACCTCAATCGTCTCTAATGCTTTCGGTTTGTACGTCATGCCCCCGATAATAGCTGCCATTTGACGAGCTTCTTCATCTTCGAGCGTAACCATGGAAATACTCTCATCCGGATCGTCGTAATCAAAATGATACAACTCACGACGCCCATCATCATGAATAATGACGACGAACTTATCCCCGCTTCTAGATTCCATTTGGTACTTTCTGCCGATTCCTGGTAGATCCGTTTCTCTAATGTTCACCCTTTTTAAACCTCCTGTCGAAAAAAAATGATATTGCCATAAACATTATAACCTATTATAGGGGTGAGATAAACATTTAATGTAGGGGGATTCAAACTTACCCTAAAAATTCGTCTGCGATGCTTTAAATAGGTTTAGTGAGGAGATAGAACGCATTTATTAGTAGAAACAGAATAATAGTACCTTTTTGGTATGCAAATGATAGTCTCTTCTATGAAAGGTAGTAATAATTGGTAGAGTGTCAGTCATACAATAAAATGGGCAAGATGAGAGGAGAAGGAGCGAAATGAAGATTCCATCTATGGCTAGTCTTTCTACTAAAACGGATACTCTTGAAAAACAGTTTGAATCAATTGCGTTGGAAGAGAAGACGCTTTCCAATCTAATGCAGTTTGAGGCGGATAAGATGCTTGCTTTTATTGGACGAAAGCGAGATTTTCCCAGTAATCCGTCTTCAGCAGAGATTATTCAATTCAATCAGTCCTGCGTTCAAGTTATGGAATCTTTCCTTAATGCTGAGAGTGTTCTATTCAAGAAGTTAACCAAGGCTGTTCATCTAACTCTGCACGAAAAAAACATCCAATCCGCATCCCTCAATGATGAAGATAATAATGAAGCGGAATTATTAGAAAACGATGATCAAGGCTTTGATTTTTAATAGAGGAGATGTGTTATGAAAAGGAGAACCGAAGCGGCAGCAACTTTATTAGCAGCATTATTTCAATTATTGCGGGCGCTTAAAAGTAAAAGAGCATCTATGAAACCTAGTGAGCGGCGGCTGGTTGATTATGATTTGGCGATGATGGTACATATCGGTTCTGACCTTCACAAATATTTGAGCTGGAGTGACTTATCCATTGCAGAAATACAAGGCTTTGGAGAAGGAGATTGCACGAGAAGTACTGGTGATTATGCAGAGAAATTTATGCAGGACATCAATTATGCCATTACTATGCTTCAAAGTTGGCCGTTCGACAATCCGCTAATAGGAAGACAAGTGATGAAGCGACTTTACGAGCTGCAAAGCTATTATTCAGATCAGCTGGCGCATGATGACGAATTCATTATTGGCAATACTACGAGTGAGCAAGCCTCATGGGAACAAAAACTGGCTGTTGGAGCGGACATTCATTCTTTCAATCACGAGCAAGGTACTCGGCCAACTTCCAATCCGGACGACAATTACATTTTGACTAAAATCGGCAGCTGGACGTCGGTAAAAAAGTTAAATGATAGTCATGCACATCAAGGAAGGAGTGTTAAACAAGATGGCCAAGTTACAGCTATTGAACGCAGGCGGATCTAGTTATTATTTGTCTGGGAAATGGTCAGTGGGTGTTTACTTGAATAGAACAAATAATAGTGCTGTTTTGATTGATAGCGGACCGAACGCAGCATTTGCTAAAGCTCTTGATCAAATGATTACGAATCAAGGATATAGCGTAGGTGCCATTGTTAACACGCATGGACATGCTCAGCAGTGCGGGGGAAATGAATACTTTCAAGATAGGTATCCGAATATTCGAATTTATAGTTCAGAGCTAGCAGCGCCATTCGTGCAATATCCTTGGCTTGAGAGACAATGTGCGGCTGGGGAAGCTATTTTACTAGATGAGCATGAGGCAGGAAAACGAACGGTAACCGACATATTTTCCTATGAAGATGGCCCAGTTGATATTAATGGGAATGCATTTATGATTGTAACCTTGCCAGGACATTGTACAGGCATGATAGGGATCATTACGCCTGATAATGTGATGTATTGCAGTGATGCTTTATTTGGTCATCAGACGTTAGAGCGTCAGAAGCTTCTATACTTCAATGATATAAAAAGTACGCGAGCTACATTTAATAAATTGCGCAAATATGATGTTTCCGCCTTTGTTTTAAATCACGGTGGCATATATACAGATGTCTCGCCATTAATTGAAGAGCATATAGAGCGGTTGGAACAGGGTCTGCAGCATATAGAGGAATTGGTTCGTGAGAAGCCTAAGACGTATGAGCAGATTGTGAGCGAAGTACAGCTTTACTATGAAATAGAGGATAACCATGTGGCTTATGCGGCAGTATGCGCTATCGTAAGGACTCTCTTAACGGAGTTGAAACGTTTAAGGCGAATTGATTGTTATGTCGAGACTGGACTTTTATTTATAAAGGGTTCACAAGCAAATGAATCGGTAGCTCGTACTGCTAAGTCGTGATAGGTTATGGTTCATCGATGAAGAGAAAATTACATATAAATATCTTGCGGGCGCCGAATTCAAAACGGCGTTTTTTTGTGTGCAGGGATATGTGAATGTTTGCGTATAAATGGAGGGGATTTTCAAGAAAATTAAGTAATTGTAAATCCAAATTCCACCAATTGTGATCTAATTAGAAGTGGGAAGGGAGATACCGACTACATGGATATACATAACCTCGTGAAAAAGGCACAGAAGGGAAATAAGAAGGCCTTCTTGGAATTATTTCAACATTATGAGGAGGCTATTTACCGTATTGCCTATATGTATGTGAAAAATAAAGATGATACGTTGGATGTCGTGCAAGAGACTGCTTATCATGCATTTAGGTCTATCGACACCTTAAGAGAGCCGCAATATGTGAAGACGTGGATGATGAAAATTGCCATTAACCAATCCATTTATATATTAAATCAGCGAAAGAAGATTATTCCATTTCCACCTGAGTTTACGGAGCACAATAGTGGATTTGTATCGGAAGAGGATGTTCCCCTTGCTGTAACGCTAGAGCAATTGTTGGATGAGTTAAATATGACGGAGAAGAGTGTCATTACGCTAAAATTTTATAAAGGATATACGATCCAAGCGATTTCAGATTTGCTAGAACTTCCTTTGGGATCAACGAAAACGATACTGTATCGCGGGCTGGGAAAGCTGCGGAAAAAGCTGATGAGAGGTGAAGTTTCATAACGCTATGCACTCTATTTTGCAAGTAGTAGGAACATGGAAAGGAAAGATAGAATAGTGCTAACAAATTCAATAATACGTTTGGGGATATCAAGGATGAAAAAGAATAAAATCATCCTTTTACTATTGGTATGCAGCCTTTTTGCACCCGCGTCCATTCTAGCGATTCCGGCTAGCAAAGGCATTGAGCATAAAAGTATGGAACTTACAATTGAGCCGAAAATGATTCCGTATAAGGAATTGGACTCTGCGATAAAGAAAACAGTAGAACAAGCAATCAATCATTATGCGGATGGGAAAAGAGTTAAGCTAGAGACTGCCATCAAAATGGAAATTTTCAGAGGTAAAAATAAGGCCGAGGGCTGGCGAATTGAAAATAAAGATCGGAGTGCAGTTATAAATGTGGATGCCGCTTCCGGAAAAGTAATTGACCTTTCACTTTTACTTACGATGTCAGAGATGAAAGGGAAGTACAAGAAGCAATTGGAGGCAGCGAACGCAGTTGTCAAGCAAGTTAAGGCAGAGGCCGTCTTTACAGGGGAGCGTGTAGATTTTTCGATTAATGAATGGAGGAATAGACAGTCGATTACCTTTATTACGAAGGACGAACAATCTATAGAACTTGACTTGAAGACGTGCAAACCATCTTACTATAGCTTCAAATTCAAAGCTTCTAATGTGGATGGAAAGATTATGCGGACAGCGGAGCAGGCTGTAAAGTGCTTAAGAGACGGTAAATTTGCGTCTTTTACCTATATTCGCCGAAACTCTCAGAGTAAAGGGGTAGTAGATATATGGGAGTTTAAAAGGAAGGTTGAAATTAAAAGGGCCGATATTGCAAAATATGAACATGTAGAGATAGGCGAGAATGGGAATAAAGCATATGCGATTGAATCTCAAGTTTATATTGATGGTAAGACGGGGAAGCTCTTTTCTGCCGATGTATCGCCTAAGACGCACAATCAGAAACAAGTCCAATTGACACAGGAACAGGCTGTTGAAATAGCGATCCCTGCGGCTCAGAAAATGTTCGGTAAAGACTTATCTACATACAAAGTAAAAGTATCGAGCTCTAAGAAAGTTTATACGTTTAGTAGCAAGGGCGAAGAATCTATCCTCGCTAGATTTGATAAGTATGGCAATCTTATTAGTATGCAGCGACTGGTTTAGAAGTTATTTGCTTTATGCATGCTGTACAAATATATTTTTATTTCAAGGGTAGTTGTTCGCTTCGTACATCTCGCTTTGTTGCATGATTCAGAGTTTCCATCTGGGTAATAAGAAGAAGGAACGTCTTCGCCAGATGTTCTCCCCGAAACTCTGAGTTTCAAAATAAAGGAGGTTTAAATATGAGTACGACGGAATATGCAAAATTGGCCAGATGGTATACACCTTCTGATGGTGTTACAGGGGTAAAAACAACGATGACTATTCCAACTGCTGCTGCTATTTTAGCCAGGAATGGCAATGGGTTTATTAACTTTTATTTATCCGCAGATGGTTCTGGGCATCATGTTGAGTGTGGTATCTCGACAAGTTTTAAGCATCAAGGTGATAAGTGGCATTGGTTTTATACGTGGGCTCGTAATGGAAGCGGTGGGGACGATACTTGGAGCTTTAGACCAGGTCAGGTCGTTCCGATTGAATTATCCATTAACGCAGATAAGACAGCGTTGGACTACATTGTAAATGGAGCCGTCGTAAAATCATTTCCAGGAACTTATAGCACATTAACGAGTGTGCGACTCGTTGTGGGGGCTTGTGATCAAAACTTCCCTGCTGGTCGCGTTCCGGATCCGTTGCCAGATTGGGCGACCACCCACAGCGCTGTTACTTGCAGTGAGTTTCAATATAGAGACTCTGCCGGCAGCTGGATTACTTGTACAGCAAGCAACTCAACCCCACCAACACCACATGGGTCAGGCCAATCTAGTGCTGAAGTGCACTGGCCATCTCCTACTTCCAAATATCCTCATAAGGGTTTGCCGTTTGAATATAGTTTGGAAATTTCACCAGGAACGTTAATTGCTTCGCTTCCAGAGAGCGTTTAATAAGTAAGGGAACAAAGCAAGGAAACGATAGGGCTGATTACGCTTTGTCGTTTCTTTTTTCTATGTATCTATGTTCAGTGAGGTCAATTGTTAGCCGACAGCTGATGTACTGAATGTAATTCATATTTTGATAGTGATTTCCATAAAAAATAATAGGAAATAATTTTTCTGAGTTGGTAAAATGGCTTTCTACCCCGATAGAAAGGATGATTGTTTATGGACAAACAGCTGCAAGAATTAAACCGAAATCGAACAATTCCGATTTTTAATTGTGATTACGATTTATTTGATAAACACTTGGAGTTTTACACCGCTATGGGATTCGAGATGAGTTATTATCAAAAGTCTCCTTATCGTTTTGCTTCTGTACAAAAAGAGGGAGTTGGAGAATTTAGTTTTTACGGTGTTAAAAAGTTCGAAGAGGAAGGAAATATAAGTGGTTGTTATGTGGTAGTACCCAATATCCGGGCCATTTATGACGAACTGAAAGCAAACTTAAAGTCGTACTTTGGAAAAATTCCATCTAAAGGGACGCCAAGGTTTTCACGGTTGAATCAAACAGCCGAAGATTGGAGAGTAAACATTACAGATCCCGCTGGAAATACGATTATCATAGGTGAAAGCCTAGGGGACTCAAAAAGCTTAATGAAGACAGAGGATGAAAGAGTGAAAGCACTAGAATCTAAATTTGAAAAATTATACGTGCAGGCTTATCGCTTTGCTTTTTCGAAAGAAGATTTTTTAGCTGCTAGAAATACAATAGAGGTAGCTCTTCTCAAGTTTAAAGTTGATGTGCCGAATGAATTCCTATTTAAAGCTAAAGTGCTGCAAACCGAAATTTATGTTTTGTTAGAACAAGAGGATAAGGCGAATGAGGCATTACAAGAAGCTGAACATATTGATTTAACTGTAGATGAAAAAGAAAATGTTGCGGAATTTATAGAACGACTTCAGGAACTAAGAATAGAACTGAGAATGACATCCAGCAGTCGTGCAGGATATTCAAATAATGAGAATTTGTAACTCGTCTGAATGAGGCGGAATCCTTATATGGACAAAAATGCAGTTATTTTAAGTAGAAATCAGCATTTTGAGACCAATTAGGACAAAAGTGCAGTTATTTTCAACGATTATGGGCTATTCGAAGGAAATCGGCAAAATTAAATGCATTTTTGCGGATAATCGCCCTAATAAGCATATTTGTAGATTAAATAACTGCACAATTGTCATTCACTTTAAAACTATATATAAATCTATCTGTTATGCGTGTTCGGTTATTTCTATGGAGTTGATCCTGCCTTTATTTGTGTAGCCAATTTGAATAGAGGAATTCCCTTTTAACCTCGCCCTTTGTCCACAAGCTTGTTGTGAAGTCCATCGCTTGCTGCTTCGTTTTCTCAAGCCGTGCTTTACATACCGCATTTGCACTCAGAGTCTTTAGAAGGCTTAGATAAATAAATCCGTATTTTTTGCTTGTACAACAATTCTTGTAAGCAGTAGTATTATTCCAGAAGTACATTATATTACTGCCTAGAAGAATGGGAGTCTCACATCTTATGACATCCGTGTGGAATAAACTACGCCGCATACCAGCAGCCATCATATGTTTATGGATTATGCTATTATTCGTCTTATTTATAGTACCGTTATTTGATATTCGTACTGAAAAATGCGCGGTGAGCGAGCAGGGAATTATGAATTTCTCATTATGCAGTATGGAGGACGAGGGAGCGATCCCAATTGACGGAATGTGGGAGTATATCCCCCATCAACTGCACTTATCCGAGTATGTTAAACCTGAACATGCTGCATTTGTTAGGCTCCCTCATCAATGGAACCCTAATGGATGGAAACCTTTTCTCAATGATGACGTGTATGTTGCAACGTATCGTATAAAGCTCAAGCTGCCGTCGAACCAAAATAATTATGCGATAAGGGTAACGAATGTAAAGACGGCTAGCAGAATGTATGCAGATGGCCAGCTTATTGGATCGACAGGGCAAGTTGGCAGCAGTTCGGATACTTCAACGCCTGATAACCGACCGTATAATGGTTATTTCTCCACAGATCAAGGGGAAGTTGAGCTGGTGCTGCAAGCATCCAACTTTGATTTTTATGCGAACCAAGGTGTTTCTGAGCCGATCTATATCGGTACACCAGAAGGAATACATGCATTGGAAAAGCGTAGGGGCTATGTGGATGTGTCCATTATTGTCTGCCTATTATTTATGACCGTTTACTTATCCGGAGAAAGTTTCCATAGGCGCGAAGGGAAAGCAGGTATCTTTTACCCACTGTTTTGTTTTTTTAGTGCCCTTTATGTGGCTTCACATGGTGAAAAAGTGCTCTTGGAATTTTTGCCGTATTTATCATTCGAAGTGAATGTGAAGATCCAGCTTATATCTGGTGCTGCCGCAGGTTATTTTTTCACCGCACATATTTGTCATCAATTTCAACCGCATGCATCCGTTAAGGTTGCTAAAGTAATAGGTTGGTTAACGCTGCTCATCACATTGGTAGCGCTATTTACTCCTATGAGCTTTTTTTCTAGATTTACGTATTTGTTGTTACTCGTTCTTAACGTTGTCGTTGTATATATGATGGTTGTATCTGTGAGGGCTGTGCAGCACAAATTAGCAGGTTCCATGTATATGCTTGTTAGTATGTTGGCTGTCTTGCAGGTCATTTTATTGATGGTATTTAAAGTGGTATGGGTCGGAACGCTTACATACATGCTGCCCGTCGGTGTCCCCATTTTCGTGCTGTCGCAAGGTTTGTTCTTTTCCAGTCGATTTACGACTGCCTTTAATCGGATTAAGCAATTGTCGGAGCAGCTGGCGAGGCAGATGAAAGACCAGGAGCAATTTTTAGTTCGTACTTCTCATGAATTGAAGTCGCCGCTGAATGCGATTATTAATATTAGTCAATCGATGATCCGTGGTTCAGGCGGTCAATTGAATGCTGCGCAGCAGTCCGATTTGCGTCTCGTAAATGGTACAGCGCAGCGATTAAGCTATCTAGTGAAAGATATTTTGGATCATGAGCAAGTGAAGAACGGCCGAATTCGACTGCATACTGAGCCGGTTGATATTTATCGATTGGTCTGGGTCGTGTTAGATATATTTAATCGGCTGAATCATAACGATGAAGTGGAGTTGCGAAATCACGTTGAGCCCGGTAAGCACTATGTCATTGCCGATGAAAATCGAGTTCTTCAGAGTTTATATAACCTGTTGGATAATGCACTTAAGCACACATCGTTCGGATCTATTACCGTGTCATGTGTTCGTCAAGGCAGTTGGGAATCGATTACGGTAACGGATACAGGAGTTGGGATGGAATCAAGCCAGTTGGAGCGAATTTTTATGGAATACCAACAGTTGGAGCGAAAAGGGTATGTCGATACGACAGGGATCGGAATAGGGCTTTCCATTACGAAGCAGTTAATTGAACTGCAAGGAGGGCGAATTTCCGTTCGTTCTGTATTTGGAGAAGGCAGTGCCTTTACTTTTACACTTCCTGCTGCAGATTCCAGTCAGCACATAGTAGATCATAATGACCTATTAAAGGACTCGTATTCCGTAGACCATATTTCATCCTATACGGCGGCACATGTTCAAGAACAGGCTGCTTCTATAGAATTGCATCAAGCAAGTGAACTAACAGCTGCATCATCGACGGATGCTAGGAACCGTAAGGCTCGTATTTTGCTCGTCGATGACAGTTATGCGAGCTTGAAGGCACTTATTAATTTGCTGGAGATCGAAGGGTATATTTGTGAATCGGCAAGGAGCGGTGAAGCTGCCTTGAAGCTGCTGCAAGATGGCAATCGCTTCAACTTGTGCATTATGGATGTCATGATGCCGAAAATGTCTGGCTTTGAACTGTGCCGTGAAATCCGCCAGCAATATCACTCCTTAGAGCTGCCAATATTGATGGCTACAGCTGGTTCGAATACCGAAATGAACTTGGCTGGATTTGAAGCAGGAGCTAATGATTTTATCCATAAGCCTTTTGATTGGACCGATTTGAAAGGACGCGTAAAAACATTAATTCAGCTAAAAGAAACAGCTGTTCAGTTAGTTCATTCGGAGCGGGACATGCTGCGTGCTCAAATTAAGCCGCATTTTTTATTCAACTCGATTAATACGATATCGTGGATGAGTAAACGAGACTCGGATGCAACGAGAAGGCTATTGCATGCGTTAAGTGATTTCTTGCGGGGGAGCTTCGACTTTGACAATGAGGCAGATGTAATTCCGTTTTCAGAAGAGGTTGCGCTCATTAAAGCTTACTTATCGCTGGAAAAAGCACGTTTCGGCGACCGTTTAAATGTGGAATATAGTTTTGAAATGAAGGACTTCCATATGCCACCGCTATTGTTGCAGCCAATCGTGGAAAATGCAGTTCGCCACGGACTTATGGAAAAAGTAGAAGGTGGTACGGTTATTATTTCCTCCCGTAAAGTTGGGGACTGGATTGAATTGTCTGTATCGGATGATGGGGTAGGAATTTCGTTGGACGAGATTAAGTTGGACGTAACGGCAGCCGCGCCGCCAATTGACGGGAAACGAAAGGGAATCGGACTAGCTAATATTAATGGCCGTTTGAGAAGTATGTATGGAACATATTTAGACATTCGTCGTCTTGAAAGCGGAGGTACGGTTATAACGATGAAAATACGTGCAGAGAAGGGGAGCATATGACCTATCGTATACTTGTTGTAGATGATGAACTGCCTGCACTAGGTGAGATGGAAGATATGTTGGGAGAAGAACCATTAGCAGGGGAAATCACTTTATTTTCACATGCGCAGCAAGCGCTGGAGTGGGCGCTTCAACATGAACCAGACATCGTTCTGCTGGATATACAGATGCCAGGCATCAATGGCTTGGCATTTGCGGAACAGCTTCTAGAGCAAAAGCCTATGATAGAAGTCGTATTCGTAACAGCTTATAATCAATACGCAATCCAGGCATTCGAATTAAGTGCGATCGATTATATACTAAAGCCCGTCAAGCCCGAGCGATTGCAGCTATCATTAAGCCGCATTCATCGTCGAAGATCAGGAAAAACGAACATTGAGAATGAGCAAGCGACATCAATGGGGCGCGTGCATGAGCAGCACACTTCTGAGCCGTCATCCATACCGAGCGCAGCACTAATGGAATCGAGTGTACCCCGTATTTATAGCTTGGGACGTTTGAAAATACAATCCCATGCTGGTCTTGTAAAGTGGCGTACGCTTAAGGTCGAAGAATTGTTTGCTTATTTGCTGTATAAGGATGCGGTCAGTTTAGACCAGATTATTACGGATATATTTCCTAACTCTGACCCTGACAAAGCAAAACAATATGTACATACCTGTGTATACCAGCTCCGCCGCGCTGTAGCAGAGAAAGAGCTGCAGGAGCATATTCACGTTTCGTTTCGTGATCGGATGTATCGGTTAGTGTTAACAGATATATGGCATGATAGGGACGAGCTTATGAATCTTCCATCTCTGCTAACTAATATTGAGAAATGGGAAGAGAAATTGACGTTGTATCGTGGCGATTGGTGCGAAGGGTTGGATAATCTTTGGATGTCTGTCCATCGTGAAGAGCTGCGGGAGCGATTTATATGGCTGATGGAAGATGCAGTTAGCCATTTAAAGAAGCAAGGGGATTATCGGAAAGCAATTATCTATGCACGCAAGTTGCTTAATTTTGAGCCGTGGAATGAAGATTACGCGATTCAAATGGTAGAATGCTATATTGCGGTTGGAGAAAAAGCGAAAGCAAAAAGTTTTATACAGGAATACAAGGAGCAGTTCGAAAGTGAGCTGGGAGAATCACTGCCTATTGAATGGTATGATTATGTTGCGAAGCTGCTTAAAGAAGATTATGAAGTTAATTTGTAAAATGGTTGACCCATATAAAAGGAATAACAGATACATAAAGAACTGTCTGCCAATAGGTAGGCAGTTTTTTTATAAGGTACCTTTACATTCTTGCGTTTCATGAAAAATAAAGTCGTCACGTGTCACATTGAAAGCTTGTCGAGAAAAAGCGAATAAACACTCTTTTTCAGTGTTTGTTCAGTGACTATTACTATGATGATTCATAAGGATTAGGTATATGTACCTAAAAAATAAGGGCGAAGGGGTATGAAAATTGGCATTTAAAAAACATAATCCAAGACGAATATATGCATTTATGTTAGCTATAGTGATGATCAGTTCAATTGTATTAGCACCTTTTGCAACGAAGGTGGAAGCTGCTGTAGAGCAGCATACCATTGGAGGAAAACTTTTAAATGGTGTACAGGAGCCATTGAAGGTTACCGTAAAAAATGATGGATCACTTGCAGCTTACTTATGGCAAGGGACGAGTTATGTAGGGCAATATTTTAGAGACTTCGATTGGGGAACGAATCTGTTTTTCACAGAATCAGGTGCAGTTACGAGGCATTTCTCCCCTTACTTTGCTGGTAATCAATCAACTGGAAAAAATGCACCACTAGGCGAAGGTGTAATTACCAGACCTGATGAACATACAATTGTAGTAACATGGCAGCTTGACTCAGGGAACTTGGAATTGAAGCAGACAATCTATTATCCTGAAAATGAAAGATACATCGAGAAAGAATGGTCCATTGAAAATAAATCAGCTACTAAAACATACAGCAATCTTAAATTATTCCATGGTGGAGATGCAACGTTTGGTGGAGAAGATAGTGCAATGTCCTACTGGGACCCACTGTTGAACATGGTTTATGTGAAAAATAAGGATATGAATCTTTTTGGGTTAATGGGCTTTGCTGGGAAGAACACATCTCCTGCTGACCGTTATTTTAGCGGCCAATATAATAATGGGAACACAGAGGCTAGTAATGGGCAATTGTCGAATACATCCAATTCGGCCTATCTCGATGCCGGCTATCAATTGCAATGGAATCGTCAAACATTGGGCGCTAATGAAAAATGGGTCATTCAATCGACAGAAATGTGGACCACTGCTGGCTCCTTGCAAATTATAGCGCCTCCTTCACAAACGACTGCTCCTAACAGTACAGTAGCTTATCAATTTAAGCTTCAAAATTTCGAAAAGGATGCAGGTATGTTCGACTTATATGCAACATCATCTAATGGATGGAATGTAAGCATTGTTGAAGGCACAAGTGTTAGCGTCCCTGGTAATGGAGCAATCAAAACGGTAACAGTTGAAGTACAGGTTCCCGCGGGGGCAGTAGGAACAGATACGATTACACTGACGGGAACATCGCAAAAGGATCAAACGATTACTAATGTCGGAAGCGCGACTACGACGATAAATGCGACACTACCTGTCATCTCTAGTGTGACAGCTGCTTCTAATAAAGTGGCAGTGGGCACTGCAATAAACGTACCTGTTGAGATTCAAACAGCAAATGTTGCTGACGGTGCTGCTGTACAAGTGGAATTGGTAGACGAAAATAAACGGTCTCTGTCCCCTGCTATAACGGCAAGTGGATCAGTAACAAATAACAATGCGACTGTAACATTGCCAGTGACAGCTGTGTTAAATAAAGCGAGCTATTACATCAAAGTAAAAGTGGATGGAGTAAGTGCAGTCCACAGTTCGACGAAGTTTGATGTGACAGAAAGTAACAACGCGGATCTTCTTAGTATTTTTACAACACCAGGCACATTAAGCCCTGCGTTTAATAAAGATATTACCGATTACACGGTGTCGGTTACCGAAGATGTATACAACATTACGGTAACGGGGGCTGTCTACAATCCCCGTTCTACATTGACAGTAAATGGCGTAAAAGTAAACAGCAATCAACCGACTGACCTTATTCCGTTGAAGACGGGAGACAATGTCATACAAGTTGAAGTCACAGCGCCAGATGGCACGACGAAGAAAACGTATACGATAAATGTGAACAAGCAGCCGAGCCGAAATGCACAGCTGCTGCATGCAGCAGTGTCACCGGCGACGATGAGCCCTGTATTTTCTAGCAGTGTAACGGAATACGAAGTGAATGTCGGGCATGAAATTGATCAGTTGTCCGTCACGGATCTTGTGTATAGTCCAAATTCCAATATCTCGGTAATTGGGGCGACATACAATCCGTTAACGGGTGGATATACATTCCCATTGCAAGTTGGTGTTAACGAATTAAAGGTAGTTGTGACGGCAGAAGATGGACTTACTCAAACGGTATATACCATTAAAGCGACACGTCAATCGAAAGAAAGCGAAGTAGCTCAGGCGTTAAAAGAACTGTCCATCGGCTATGCAAACGGGGATAGCTGGGAAAGTGTAACGAAAAATGTAATATTGCCGACAGAAGGCAAATACAATACAGCGGTGAAGTGGACATCGAGTGACCCGTCTGTGTTGAACGAAAAGGGAGAAGTCACCCCTTCTCCAGATAAAGATACAACTGTATGGATGACCGCTACTGTTGAGAAAGATGGCGTAAAAGCGCCGCGTACGTTCCTCGTTATTGTGAAAAAGAGCTCGTTGCAAATTGTGAAAGAAGATAGCTCTAGAACGGTACCTATTCAGGCAGGAAACGTTGCTGAAAATGTAGAGAATAACGTCATTACGCGTAAGACCATGTCAGATGGAACGAAAATAGACAAAGTGGTCGTTGATCCGGCTAAGACGGAATCAGCACGTGTGAAGGCACAAGCGAATAATCAATCTTCCATCCGTCTTATCGCAGCTGATCTTCCAACTGATCCAGCAGATGAAGTAGCAGTAGAGGTGCCGATTGCGGCTTATTCTCCACTTGCGAATGGATTGGATTTGATTATCGAGACGGCTGGAGCGCATATTGTACTGGCAAAAGGAACGTTGAATCAACTTCAGCAAGACGGCAATGATCTGTTCTTCCGTTTTGTACCGATTCGTGGAGAGCAACAGAAGAAGACGTTAACGGATCAGGCTAAAAATGATGCGTTAGTGAAACAAACAGCAGGAACAAAACAAGTAAAGCTTGTTGGTACACCGATGATTATTGAAACGAACTACTCGGATCGTGAGACAAAGCTTGTATTCCCATTAGACAGACTGCAAGCTCCGGCAGATTCTGCCGCACAAACTGCTTATTTCAAGTCTTTGTATGTGTATATTCAACATAGTGATGGCAGTAAAGATTTGAAGCAAGGAGTTATCGAGCGCGATACTGCTGGCAACGTTATCGGATTGTCCATCGTCATTAATAAGTTCAGTACATTTACGATTGTAAAAATGGACGCGGTAACTAATGGTAGTGGTTCCACAGGCGGCATAGTACCTCCGACAACGGGAGGAACGAAAGAAACAGATAAGGACAAAGATCCAAATAAAGATAATCAAAGTGTGAAGTCCGTTCAGCATAAGCCATATATAAAAGGATTTAAAGACGGCACATTCCGTCCTGAGAAATCCATTACTCGTGCAGAACTAGCTGTAATGTTGTGGAAACTCAGCGAGGGTAAAGCGGCATCAACTTCAGTATCTGAACCTAGTTTCAAGGATGTTCAAACGAGCCACTGGGCATTTGCGGCTATCCAATCGTTAAGTGCGAAAGGAATCATGATTGGTGTTGGTGAAGATTCATTCGAACCGAACCGTCCGCTTACGAGAGCTGAGATGGCAGCAACTGCTGCTCGTTGGAAACAGCTAGTGTCTACAAAGCCAAGCAGCTTTAAAGATGTACAAGGGCATTGGGCTCAGAAGCATATTACCGCGCTTGTAGAAGCAGGAGCGGCTCATGGATACAAAGATGGCAGCTATCGCCCTGATGCTTCGATTACAAGAGCAGAAGCGGTTAAGCTGGTGAACAGATTGTTGGAGCGCGGTCCTTTGTTGGAAGTGACTAAGCCGACATGGCGTGATGTGTTAACGACTCATTGGGCTTATGGTGATATCGAGGAAGCATCGCAAGCACATACAGCTGAAGTCGTACCTGCAAAAGGTGAAAAATTTATTTCCAAGTAAGTTGCATTGCAATCGTTATATTTAAAAAGTAAGTGGTAAAGGAACCCGCAAACAGCCAATGGCACTGGCTCTTTTGCGGGTTTATTTTTTCGAATGAATTAGAACTTCATATGTTCCGTGCCTGCAAGAAATTCAAGTACACATCTGGAATTAAATGAAACGATGCTTTCAGCCAGCTGACGGTCAGGAAAATTTCTTTGCAGCAGCTTTAGACCACCTGCAGTATAGGAAATATGATGATGCAGCTTATAAAACAGCATTCGATTGCGATCCAAGGCATTATTTTTGAAATAGCGATACTGTTCATCAAAGCGAAACGCCATGAAGCTGTGCTCAAACTCAAGATCAAAAAACATGGCGCCATCGATGTCAATGAAGCATGGCTCAAGCTGCTTGTCGATGACAATATGGTTAGGGCCAAGCTCACCATGGATGAAATGGTACGTCTGACGCGGCTTAATTCGCAATTCTAGTTCGTGAATAACATCAAATAGTTGTGCTTGCTGTTCATCTATATAGTTTATATATTGGGCAGTAAAAGAAAGCTGCTTGTGTGCGTTTTTCATAATCGATAGGTGACAAGGCTCGTTGTTCATTCCAAGCTCGTCTAATTTTCCATAAGTACTGTTTTGATTAGTATGAATGGCTGCAAGCATGTCGTTTGACTTCGTAAATATTTTATGTTGCACATCACGACTAGCTTGGAAATAGGCATCTGAAGGGAGACCATCTATATATTCAACAAACGCAAAGTCGAATGAATCATGCGATCTATCTTGATTTAGATGATATACAGTAGGGATTCGAACATTGAGCTGTCGCAAAAAGTGATAATTCTGTGCAAATAACTGACTGCCGCAGTACTGCTCTGATCGCTGCTGCTCTTCCTCTCTTTCTTGTTGAAAATAATTAATAGTCTGATCCCAAACGTAGAGTACAAAGCTAAACTGATTCGTGCAGTTAATTTTGTAGACTGCCTTTTGGGCACCGCCTTGTATATTTACAACATTTGCGACCACATATTCCGTGCCAAAAATGTTCTTAACATGCGTTTGTAGATCGCTTGGATCAAGGTGACATTGGTAGGCCATCATCGTTAGCAACACTCCGTCTTTTGTATTGTGCCGGCCCCCTTACTATAAGGAAAAGAAATGAAAAAATATAGACTATTTCTTTCCGTTAAGATATGATGTTGAATAGGGTATTTTCTAAATATATTTTACAATTCATGGAATTATAGCGATGTTGATAACGTTGCTGACATATAGCTATTTAAAGGCTGGAACCGAGGGCAGTATCAAGTGGCAATCACTTGATACTGCCTTCGGTTCTTCTTGTATAGATGGGGTCCATTTCGTATAGCTTACTGCCGTGTTGGGTACAATTGGGAATAACGAAGTGCAGGAGGAGGTGAGTCTGTTGGATATTTCCCTACAGCCTGACGAGGTGATCGCCCGAATACGTCAACGCGTATCGAGTGGAGGTTCGGTGAGTAAAAAGCAAGTAAAGCAAAGTGACCCCGAGTTGATGAGAAGTGCATTGTTCTACTTCCCTAGCTGGGAACATGCGGTGAAACATGCAGATCCGTTGTAAATAGAGCAAGCAGGGTAGGAGTGATATGCCTGCCCTGCTTTTTTGTTTAAAATTGAGAAAAAAATCACAAACAACTATTTACAATTGAAGATGGATATGATTTACTGTAAGTGAAAGTTCACACAATGTTCAAAGTGAAAAGGATCACAAAGTTATTTTGAAAAATTAGCAGCGAGTATTATGTGCAAAATATTTGTTAAGAGCAGAGGAGTGTTCGTAATGGAAGCAACCTGTAAGGAGCGCAGCCATGTAACTGAAGAACAGACAGTAGTGGATCTAACCATTTTGCTGCAACAGCTAGCTAAGCCTGAAGTACAGCAATCCCTGCTAGTTCTCTTGAATCATTTGCCCAAATTAGTCGAAATCACAAAAGCAGCAACTGAAACATATGAGGTTGTACAGAAATTGTCTAAAGATAGACAATTTCTTGCAGATATGAAAAGCAGTTTAGAAGATATTGTTGATCCTTTACAAGTGAAAGCGAAAACAATCACATCAACTGCGATGGAGGCCAATGAACGGGCGAAGCAGCAGACATCGACAATAGGAATTTTCGGTTTAATCCAGATGTTGAAAGACCCCCAAATCCAGCATATGCTTCGTTTCTCAAAGGTCTTTCTAGAACTGACAGAACAACGGCATCAGCGTCGCTAAAGTCCGGCTCGTTGGAAGAACGATGACTCATGTAAGTTCACTTTACTAGGAGATGGAGGTACTCTTGATGAAAAAGGTACTTATTCTAGGCGCAGGCTATGGCGGCTTGCTTAGCGCTCTTACACTGCGAAAGTATATGACAGCAGAGGAAGCTTCAATTATCGTTGTTAATCGTTATCCAACACATCAAATTATGACAGAGCTTCATCGACTTGCTGCTGATAATATTTCCGAAAAAGCGATAGCACTTCCTTTGAAAAGATTGCTGCAGGGCAAGCAGATCGATATATGTATCGATACGGTCGTATCCATTAAGCCTGATCGCAATCAAGTTAAGCTGGCAAGCGGTACAACACATGCATATGACGCGCTCGTGATTGCACTCGGCAGTGAAACAGCCTTCTACGGAATTCCGGGGCTTAGGGAGAATAGCTTTACACTCAAGTCGGTAGAAGATGCGAACCGGATTCGCAATCATATTAAAGACCGTATCGAAGCTTATCGAAATACGAGAGATCTGGCAGACATGACGATTGTCGTCGGTGGAGGCGGCCTTACTGGTGTGGAGTTAGTAGGAGAATTGGCAGATATGCTGCCCAGATGGTGCGGCAGTATGGGTGTAAATTCCCAGGATGTACAATTATATAATATCGAATCGTCTCCAACCATTTTACAAGGCTTTGAGGCCGAGCTGGTGAACAGAGCGCAAACAAGTCTGAAGAAGCGTGGTGTTCATTTTATAAATGGAGCGCCTGTTATTGAGGTTCAAGGGAATAAGGTGCTGCTAAAAGACGGCCAGTCGCTTCAAGCGAATACGCTAGTCTGGACTGGAGGAATACAAGGCAATACAATCGTAGCGAATTGTGGTATTGAAGTAGAACGAGGCCGTGCAACCGTTAATTCCTATTTACAATCTACTTCCAATTCGGCTATTTTCGTAGTGGGAGACAGTGCAATTATTAGTAACGAAGAAGGGCATCCTTATCCTCCATCTGCACAATTAGCTTGGCAAATGGGGGAAACAGCCGGATACAATGTGTTTGCTTATTTAAACAATGGCACGATGCAAATTTTTGAGCCTACTTTCTCTGGAAAAATAGCCAGCTTAGGGAGAAAGGATGCCATTGCATCGGTTGGAGCCAGCGGAGTTTTGTTAACGGGCTTGCCTGCATCTTTGATGAAAGAGGCAAGTAAAACGAGATACCTCGCACATATTCGAGCATTATTCGCATATGCTTATTAATAGAAGTTCTTTTTCGACTATATTCAACAAAGCTAGGAATCGACGAATTTCGTTTCGTGCGATTACTAGCTTATTTGTTTTTTCGCAAATCGATCGACAAAATCTATCAATGACAAAAAACACTAAATCGTGTAAGATCTCGAATTACAAAGACTGAGAAAATGGAAAGGAAAATAAAATCATGGCACATTGGGGAAATCCATGGTTGTATCGCACGACACGAAAAAGCAACGCAGCGGTCCGATTGATTTGCTTTCCATATGCAGGTGGAAGCCCCTCTTTGTACCGTAGTTGGTCAGATGCTTTTGATTCAAGTGTTGAGGTTGTTTCCGTTCACCTTCCGGGGAGAGGTGCACGATTGATGGAACCGCCTATTACTCAAATTGATATACTCGTTACTTGTATTTCGCAAGGGTTGATTCGCGTTCTAGGCGAGATGCCATTTGCTTTTTTTGGACATAGTATGGGTGCATTAATCTCTTTTGAAATGACCCGTCATTTGCAAGAGCAATACGGTTTGCGGCCTGAACATTTATTTGTTTCTGCACGAAGCAGCCCGCATACGCCTAGAAGAGAGAAGACCGAACGTCATAAGTTGGGTGATCAGCAGTTGAAAGATACCATAAAGAACTGGAATGGCACGCCCGAATGGGTATTACATAACGAAGAATTGATGAATATGGCACTGCCTATCATTCGTGGGGATTTGGAGTTATGCGAGACGTATTGCTATCAAGATAAGGGGAAGTTAGACGTTCCTATTACGGCATTTGCGGGTGCGAATGACCCTATGGTTTCTGTTGAAGAGATGGCACAGTGGGGAGAGGTGACAGAGAGCACCTTTGATTTAGTAGAAATGGAAGGTGATCATTTCTATATTCACCATAGTATGAATCGACTCGCATCTGTTATTCAACAACAGCTCCAGCTCTCCTATACAAGTGGGCAAGTGGTGAAGTTATAAATAATGAATAACGACTCCACTCATCCAATACAATGCAACACGTAATGATAAGCGGAATTAGAACTCTAAGTAGATGAAGCGGTGACTGCTTCAGGCTTATAAATAAGATGGTGCTGCCCTTAGGTATTTAAATGAGGGCAGCACCATTTTTATTATAAAATTGTACCTAACATATGAATTACGGCAGAGGCACTCCGCGAGAGCTGACGTACAGGGAATACCATTCCTCTCTCGTAAGCACAACGCTTCCTGCATCTTTACAAGCGCGAATACGGTCAGGATTAACCGTACCGATTACTGGTTGAATACTAGCAGGGTGGAACATAAGCCATGCCAATACGATGGCTTCAGGCGTAGTATTTTTGTCAGCAGCCATGTGCTGTACAAGTTTTGACGTAGCAACAATGTTGTCAGGCTGGCCATCCAAGCTGCGTCCAGAGAATACGCCTTGAGCGAGTGGTCCCCATGCTTGCAGCTGAATATTTTCAAGACGGCAGTATTCAAGCGTGCCTTCTGGGAACGTATCTTGAGCAGCAGCGTCCGTATTCACCTGTACGCCTTGATTCAACCAGCCAATCTTCGCTAGGCTCATTTCCAACTGATTCACAATAAATGGATGCTTGCTGTAAGCTTGCAGCAAACGAATTTGTCCTGCGCTCATGTTGGATACACCGAACCAGCGTACTTTGCCTGCTGTATGAAGGTTATCGAGCGTGCGCGCAACCTCTTCTGGGTCCATCAGCGGATCTGGACGGTGCAGCAGTAAGATATCGATATATTCAAGCCCTAGGCGCTGCAATATCCCATCTACGCTATGAGTAATATGAGATTCAGAGGCATCGTATCTTCCTGGCATACCAGGTGCTTCGCTAGGTCGAATACAGCATTTGGACTGGATGATCATTTGCTCTCTCAAGGAAGGGTCTTCTTTCAATACTTGACCGAATACTTGCTCTGCTTTACCTTTTGTGTAAATATCAGCATGATCGAACATATTGATGCCAATCGAAAGCGCTGCGTCAACTGCTTCATGCGCTTGCTTTACATGCTCAGTCGTAATCGGGTCATGATTCCAAGCTCCGCCTAGCCCCATGCAGCCTAATACAAGCTGACTGGCAGGGATGTTACGGCGATTTAACGGGATGTTTGGCAACGGAAATCTCTCCTTATCTCATAGAACTCTCGGTACTTAAGATGCTGCTAACATTTAATCTTTTTACTCTTTTACGATACTATGGACTTGGGCGAGATTCAAACTATTGTTACCAAAAAGTATATTTATGCTAATATTATGAAATGAGGAGGGGAGATATGAAACCATATTTGATTTTTGACTTTGATGGAACGCTTGTCCAATCTAAAGAGTTAGCTATCCATGTTTTGAATAAGCTAGCAGTGAAATATGGTGGACGTACAATAATTAGTGATGAAATTGACCATTTGTCAGAAATGTCTATCCCTGATCGAATGCGTGTCTTGAATATCCCCATGTATAGATTGCCGACTCTTCTTATAGAAGGCAAAAAGGAATATAGAAAATTAGCTACAGAACTTCAACCAGTTGAGGGTATCCCTTCAGTTCTGTACTCTTTAAAACAAAGAGGGTATTCGCTTGGCTTACTCTCCTCAAATAGACAGGATATTATTCAATCATTCTTAGAAGTGCACCAATTGAACGTATTTGATTTCGTACATTCCGTCACCAATTTATTTGGAAAGCATCATGCAATTAGGCATGTTGCTCGGAAGTATCATATAGATTTGCAGCATATACGATATGTTGGGGATGAACTTCGAGATGTTCAGGCATGTAAGAAAATTGGGGTGAAAATAGTCGCTGTTACATGGGGATATGATTCTGTTGATTTGCTAAAAGATGCAGATCTGATTTGTCATTCTCCTGAATCATTGAAGAGGATAGTTTAGAGAGGTAGAACAGAATGGATGATTTAACAATACTAGAATGGCTAGAAGAGCAGCCAATAAGTTCGAATGAAATTGATTTTCTTATCACTTTCATTCCAAATGTTTCTATGATCAAAGTAAGTCCTGATAAATTAGAAGTAATGTGCCAGTCCTTCAATCGACAATTTCCTAAGGCTAATCTTGATGCAAACAAGGATTATACAGATTATGCGGTGTTTACAGCGGCGATTCAAAACTATACAGATAACAAAATTTCTGTAAAAGAATTATTAATGCGGATGTCTGTTCAAAATATATGTAAGCCTATATGTGATTATTTTCTGGAGATGGAAAAAGAGAGGCAAGCCCCTTAATCACCATATATCATTTAACATTTAAACATCACAGAGTCTTAAAAATAAATGATCTCATCCGGCTCACGCTCAGGCTTATTGATCGACCAAGCTACTTGCTCGCCATATTTCTCTACGTTTATCCACGCTATAAAATGCTCTGCTCCAAATACGCCTACATAACCGGAATGAGGTTCCCCATTGGGATCTGCGAAGACATGAAATTCCCTAAAGAAGTTATTGCCTTTCAGTTTGGACATGAAGTCATCGAATTCGCGCTGCAGCTCACGAGCGCTTATATGGAGGCCATCTCTGATCTCCATAAAATTGGAATGGTGGGTAAAATTAATTTCTACGATCAACTTGTTTCCTCCTCATATAGATTCAAAGTTCCGGTAGCATCGAATGATCGAATTCTGTGTTACGTAAGTTTCAAAATATGCATACCCTCGATAAAAGATGGCTGAATCCATCTCCTAACCAACAGAGAGATTATGTCTTCTTTTTTATCATAGATAAGATATTTCCCATATTTTTTGAAATAATTGCTCAGGAGGCTCGGATATTTTTATTTTGATCATATTTTCGAAAGCACTACCATCATCGTTAACATTTGTGTATACATATCCGCGCTCACGGCGACCGATTATTGTAATCGTTTTGATTATTATTAAGGTCTCTCTATTTTGATGTTCGAGAATGGTCTTTAGCTCTTCTTCTAATAAGCTATCAGTGATACTTTGTTCTGAATCATTCAATCTCTTAATAAGCTGATAGATACGAAGTAATAGTGGTTTGTGCTCAAAAATCATTTCATAATTCATAATGCGGCTCTCCTTTGTATGTGATATTACGTTGTACGAAGTTTCCTTGCACCCATATAATAGAAGTAGGCTATTCCGTTCTTTTGTTACATCCATTTCGAAATATGTAAGGCAGTCATGTGAGGTTGAACATAATTCATTTTTCAATTTGTTAAAGCATCATGTCTATACAGAGAGGGGCAAGAGAACTTTGACTACTTGCGTAGGGAAAATTATCGAAATTAACCGATATCCTATTAAATCATTTGGTGGCGAACGCTTGGAATCGTGCCAAGTCGAATCATATGGTTTGTATGGGGATCGATTTTGTGCCTTTTATGATGAGACGAAGCAGGGCTGGAATAGTTTCTTTACTGCGCGTCAAATTCCAAATATGCTTGCCTACCAAGCCAAACATGTCGATGACGGAATTGTAGTCACTGGGCCAGATGGAAGGACTTTTGGATGGGATGAACAATTACTGCAAGAGATTCAATCTTATTCGAAGAAAAAAATGTCGATGACAAGCTATCGAGCACCGAATCCCACTGATCCGGAGCTGATGTCTGTCGATGCGGCCAGTATCCTTATTGTAACGAATGTGACTTTGCGTAAGCTTGAAGCTTTATGGGGCAAGCCTGTCGATCATCGCAGATTCCGTGCCAACATCGTTGTCGCGGTCGAGGAAGGTATTGAATCAGAAATAGAGTGGATTGGTAAACGTCTTACGGTAGGGGATGTAGAGCTGCAAGTGGATGAGGAATGCTCTCGCTGTGCGATTACTACACTTGATCCAGTTACATTGGAACGTGATTCCTCTTTGTTGAAAACTTTAAACGCAGAAATGAATATGAACTTTGGCGTATATGCCTCCGTTAAGAAGGAAGGGCATATCCAAGAAGGCGATAAGCTGTATGTGTCCAGTGTATAACGCTGTGTTTTACTCATTTTGATAAAAAGTTCTTGTTATAGGAAAATAAATCCTACTAAAGGTATAGGAATAAACAAAGATTCAAGGTATAATCTTGATTGGTTATTAAGATCTAAGGTATACTTACATCGCTAAAATCGACTAAAAAGGGAGTTTAGTTATGGACAAAATTCTAGTTTTCGGACACAAAAACCCAGACACGGACACAATCTGCTCCGCTATCGCATACGCTGAATTGAAAAAAGAATTGGGCTTGAACGTAGAAGCTATTCGTCTTGGTGAGGTAAGCGGTGAGACAGCTTACGCATTGAAGCACTTTAATGTAGAAGCACCTCGACTTGTTGAAGCTGTTGCTAGCGAAGCGAAGCAAGTTATTTTGGTAGACCACAATGAGCGTCAACAAAGCGCTAACGATATCGATCAAGTTCAAGTGTTGGAAGTTATCGACCACCACCGTATCGCGAACTTCGAAACAGCTGCACCATTGTACTACCGTGCAGAGCCAGTTGGCTGCACAGCGACAATTTTGTTGAAGATCTACAAAGAGAAAGGTGTGGCTGTTCGTAAAGAAGTAGCAGGCTTGATGCTTTCCGCTATCATCTCCGACTCTCTCTTGTTCAAATCTCCAACTTGCACGCAAGAAGATATCGATGCAGCTCGTGAGCTTGCAGCGATCGCTGGTGTAGATGCTGAGCAATACGGCTTGGAAATGTTGAAAGCTGGTGCGGATCTAAGCGACAAAACAATCGAGCAGCTTGTATCGATCGACTCCAAAGAGTTCACGATGGGCAGCGCTAAAGTTGAAATCGCACAAGTAAACGCAGTAGACGTGAACGATGTATTGGGCCGTCAAGCAGAAGTAGAAGCGGTTCTTAACAAAATCGTTGCTGACAAAGGCTTGGACTTGTTCTTGTTCGTAGTTACGGACATTTTGAACAATGATTCCGTTGGTCTTGCGGTTGGACAAGCTGCACACGCAGTAGAGAAAGCTTACAATGTTTCATTGGATGACAACAAAGCCGTTCTTAAAGGTGTTGTATCCCGTAAGTCTCAAATCGTACCTGTGTTGACTGAGGCGTTCAACAGTCTCTAGAAGTAAGAGAGCTATTTATCTCTAGCATCTTCTTTAAATAAATGATTCAAAAGGTAAAGGCTGATTTCTGATCTGTTCAGGAGTCAGCCTTTTTCATATTTACATATAAAATTGTAAAAACAGGAAGGAAACAGACGTTCGATTGTAGAAGGAGAAACATGGAATTGTTTATCGATATCTCACAACGAAGAATAAATAGTTTAACTTTACTTCAAATTCTGAGTTGCTTGCATAGATCGCAGTTCCACTTTGTACATAGAAGGGATTAGGAGGGAAATTGTGTGATCGAACTAACAGAAGGCTATGTCGATTCATTAGCATTAAATGCCTCTGCCATTAAAAATGCCCAGGGGCTTGTTAAAAAGCGCAGCTTCGTTCAACTAAACAAATCAGAGGACGGTAAGCTGTTATTTGGTGAATGCTCTGGCAGCGGCAAGTCTAATTATGCCTGCTCTGCCGATTTTATAGAACCGGAGAAGCCGGTGATGAGATGCTCGTGTCCAAGCAGACAGTTTCCTTGCAAGCATACGTTGGGATTATTGTATGCCTATGTAGGTGGCGAAACATTTGAGCAAGCAGACGTACCAGAAGATATTACGACAAAGCGAGAGAAAGCTGAGAAGCGTGAACAGAAGAAGGCGGAGCAGGTCACCGTAGGGGAAGATACAAAGCCTAAGGTGAAAAAGGTGAATAAATCTGCCTTGAAGAAAAAAATTCAAGCGCAGCTAGAAGGACTTGATCTGCTGGAAAAGCTGACTCTTTCGCTGATTCGTGGTGGTTTGGGGACGATTGATTCTAAAACATTGAAGATGATTCAAGAGCACGTGAAGCAACTGGGAAATTATTATTTGACAGGGGCACAGTCGGAACTGCGTCGCTTAGTAGTCCTACTAGATGATGAAGACAATCGTGAAACAGCCTACACATCTATCATGGAGCAGTTAACACTTATTCATGCCTTAATAAAAAAAGGTCGTGCTCATTTAACGGCGAAGTTGAATGATCCTGAGCTGAAGCTTGATCCCGAATCGACGATTGAAGAATGGCTTGGTCACGCTTGGCAGCTCTCAGAGTTGAAGGAATTTGGTTTAATGAGCGAAAAGGTGGAGCTTATTCAGCTTGCTTTTGCCGGTTATATCGATCAGGGACGAGAGGAATATATGGATCGAGGATATTGGTTGGATAAGGAAAGTGGAGAGGTTCATCGTACTATCCAATATCGTCCCTATAAGGCTAGCAAATACATAAAAGAGGAAGATAGCTTCTTCGACGTTGCGCTTGTGAGCGAGCTTTATCTTTATCCAGGCGACATAAATCGAAGAGTACGCTGGGAGAAAATGACTTCACGCCCGCTTACTCCACAAGATTTAGAGCCTGTTCATGCGAAGGCTCATCGTTCCTACGCGGATGCTATAAAGTTAGTGAAAAATCAGCTTAAAAATCCACTCGGAGATCGTAATCCTGTCATGCTGCTTCATGTTGTTGATGTGCGTCAGTTGGAGCAAGGTCAATTTGTTATTTTGGATGAAGCGGGGCATCAGTTGTTGCTTGATGATCTGTCCCCTATCGGATATAAGACGGTGTCATTGCTGTCGTACGTTTCGGAGGAGAATTTGCACGATGTGAGCATGCTCGTTATGTTTGAGCATCATCTGGATACTGGACGTCTTGTTGCACAACCGTTAACGATTATCAAAGGTGCGGATATCACCCGCCTTTTGTACTAAGGGGGAATGAAGATGAGTACAGCATTGTTACAAGAGCTTCATCAAGAAGTAAGACGGCTATATATTGCGGGCAGCGATTTAGCACAAGGAGATTTTCGTTTGAAGCGTTTGCTGCCTCAGTTTGAACAGCTTGGTGAGCGTTCACCTGTTTTTAAGAAGTTAGCAGAAGGCATTTCGGAGGTTATTGCGCCTGAAGCTCAAGAGACGAATACGTCAGCGGAGAAGCTGAATGATTTGGGATTGTTGTTAAGTTCGGTGCTTCGAACCTTAGGGACGACTTCGGTAGAAGGAGAACTGACGGCTGTGAAGAGCTATCCCAATACTTTAACGACGAAGCAGTCTTTTCGAAAGTTAGTTAATGTATTAGAAGCCTTTTCTCCAGCAGGTAATTATTATCGTTATGTTATCCTGAGTCAATCAGTCGAAGAGGGAATGTTCAAAGATTTGCGACTTTTACCGTATGCAATTGCAGCTCTCGAAGATCAATTCATTGCTGATTTGGTAGAAAGGAAAATCCTCCCTTCTTATGGCTCGCAAATTGTACCGCATTTACTGTCATCGTTTGACGCATCAGGAGGAAAGTTACACGTGAGGAAGCTTAACGTTATTGCGGAAGTAGGCGGAGCAGAAGTAGAGGAGTGTTTGCTTCATGCAGCACAGCACGGTTCAAACGAAGTAAGAGAGGTGGCAATTCAACACTTATGGAAATTCAAACATTACGAGTCGGAGCTACTGATTTTTTCTAAAGAACAAAGGTTGGGAATTCGACGAGCTGCCTATTCAGCATTAGCGAGAATAGGGAGTAAATTAGCTGCTGCCCGGATCTATGAGGCATTCTCTGGTAGTGACATGGAAGTTGCGAGAGACGCAATTTACACTTGTGAAGACAGTGAACTTATTGAGTGGCTTGTTCAAGATTTAGAGCGTGAATTGAAGCAGGTAATTGAAATAGTAGAAGACAAAAAGCTGCAAGAATCTTCGTACAAAAAGATTGAATGTATCTTGAATGCACTTGGTAGGAAACAGAGCGATTCCCTGTATGACTTGTATGTGTCTCTAATTTCTAGCTATGTTTCCTACAAGAGTTTAAACGAGGTGGATTTATTCTATCATGCTGCTCAATATCTAGTAGGGAGTAATACGGAAGTGGCATTGAACAAACTTCATGAATTGGAAATTCATGATACTAGCTATACGAAGTATGCTTTTGATAATGCTCTTCCTCAGCTCTCTCCTTCACAATTTTATGAACGATATGCAATATGGTCAGAAGCCGTGAAGGTAAAGAAAAATGTGAAAAGACGCCAGAATGAAATTATTGAGCTTATTAAGAAAGTAGTGGTAAAGGAAGAGTACGGAGATTACCAGGTTCCTTGGGGCAAGAAAGAATTATATATGACTTTTACCTCGATGCTGTCCACAGATCAAATTGCACAAGAATGGGATGAACGGTGGTTGGATTGGGTTGTTGCACAGCGGGAATTTACGCTTGTATGTGTATTTGCACGCCCTGGTCACCCTGCTGCCAAACAGTTTTTGCTAGACACGTTAGCAAAGCCTCCTAAACAAAGTGAAGATTTTGCAGGGACATTACTGAGGGGGCTTCGACGATTAGGAGAGAATGATGAGCTGCTCCAGGAAGCGTTGATGAAATTAATTGAAACGACGAAATGTGATTTGCATGATCCATATGTACTGGAGCAGCTTTATCAATTGCCAGTGACGTATCATGATCGTTTGGTTGCGGTGCTACCAAATTACAGACGCCCTATTCTTGATGCGCTTTTATATACGCAAGATCAGATGAAGAGCGCTACGGGTGCGCAAGCGGAAGTCTAGTGAACACCAACCTATTACCTAAAGAACGGGAGATGAATATATGTCCACAACTCAGCAACAGTCGCAAGATATAATGCGCTTACCAGCAGAGCGCTTATACGCGGATGAAATCGCTGCGCTAATTAAGGCCGATAAAGGAAAAGTACCAACAGGGTGGCAAATGTCGCCGCAAGCAGTGCTTACGTTTATTACCGGGGGGAAGGCGGGCAAAACCGTTATTACACCTAAATATATCGGAAATAAAAGATTGGTAGAAATGGCGATCGCGACGTTGGTAACCGACCGTGCCCTGTTGCTAATTGGTGAACCAGGTACGGCTAAATCGTGGTTGTCTGAAAATTTGACGGCAGCAATCTATGGTCATTCTGGCCTTGTTGTACAAGGGACAGCAGGCACAACAGAGGAGCAGGTACGTTATTCTTGGAACTACGCGATGCTGCTGGCGAATGGTCCGACACCTGAGGCTTTGGTACAAAGCCCCATTATGCGTGCGATGGAAGCGGGCGGAATTGCAAGGTTTGAGGAAATATCGCGCTGTGCTTCTGAGGTGCAGGATGCGCTGATCTCTATTTTATCTGAAAAGACCATTTCGGTGCCTGAGCTTGGCAAGGAAGTAAGTGCGCATAAAGGATTTTCGATTATTGCTACGGCTAATACGAGAGACCGCGGTGTCAATGAAATGTCGGCAGCTTTGAAACGCCGCTTCAATATTATAGTGCTGCCTACACCTTCAGATATGGAAACGGAAGTCGAAATTGTGAAGAAGCGGGTGCAGGAGATTGCTGCTGCCTATGATTTGCAGTCGGCCGCTCCGGCTGATGAGGCGCTGCAAAAAGTCGTCACGATCTTCCGTGAACTACGGAGTGGAATGACACTTGATAAGAAGGAGAAAGTTAAATCTCCTGCAGGTGTCATTTCCACAGCAGAGGCGATTTCCCTATTAACAAATAGTATGGCGCTTGCGGCAAGCTTCGGCAGCGGTGAATTGACGGATGAGGATTTAGCAGCTGGTTTGCAAGGTGCGATCGTAAAAGACGACGTCAAAGACAAGCTCGTTTGGAAAGAGTATCTTGATAACGTTATGAAGAAGCGTGGAGCGGAATGGAGTGGCTTGTATACGGCATGCAAGGAGTTGAACGAGTGAGCACGATAGCAGAAGAGGCCGTGCACATTTTTGGCGTGCGTCATTTGTCTCCAGCTGGTGCAAAGCATTTGCTAGATTATCTGGATCATATTCGACCAACAGCGGTTCTAATCGAAGGTCCATCCGATGCAACGTCAGAGATACGTCATCTAACGAATAGAGTGACGAGGCCTCCCGTGGCAATTCTGGCCTTTACTGATGAGTTGCCTGTGCGAACGGCGATGTGGCCCTTTGCTATCTATTCGCCAGAGTATCAGGCGATGAAGTGGGCAGAAGAAAATGAAGCGATGGTAGCCTTCATCGATCTTCCAACATCTGCGACGCTTGCACTCCAAAGTGTGAGTTCTTCAGAGTCAGCGAAGGAGAAGGAAGAGGATGAAGCTTCGACTTCTTTACAAGGACAAGAACACGGAAAACCTAACGATGGTGGAACGGTTGTAGAAGAGCGAGGCGAAAGTGAATCGTCTATCTATCAACGGATTGCCGAATTGTCTGGCGAGTACGACTATGATATGTACTGGGAGCGGCATTATGAGCACAACTTGAATCCGGGTTCTTATCAAGAGGCTATTCTATCTTTCTCTACTCATATGCGAGAACTATCGGAAGCAAGAGAACGACGTTATGTGCACACTGAATATGCCTACAACGCGATTCGTGAGGCATACATGTGTCGGCAAATTAAAGAGACGATTGCGGCTGGACATGATCCGAGCAAAATCGTCGTTGTGTGTGGAGCGTATCATGCTGAGTCATTAGCTGATCTGTCAACAGCGATGACGGATGAGGAGTTGGCATCATTACCGAGCATCAGCTCGAAGCTAACACTGATGCCGTATTCCTATTATAAGCTGTCGACGATGTCTGGTTATGGTGCGGGGAATAATGCACCCCATTACTATGAGATGATGTGGCAGCGAATGATGGATGGCTCACTAGAAGATCTACCCGAACACTATTTAGCGAGTGTAGCACGGCTGCTGCGTGATAGTGGTACACATCGCTCCACAGCTGAAGTGATTGAGGCAGTTCGACTTGCTCATGCTCTAGCAGCACTGCACGAGGGCAGCGCACCAACGCTGCGTGATTTGCGCGATTCCGCGCAAACCCTGTTAGGTCGAGGAGAACTTGCAGTCGTCGCCGAGGCATTAGCTAGAGTCGATGTAGGAACTGCAATTGGTTCGCTTGCCGACGGGGTTAGCCAGACTCCTATTCAAGATGATTTGAACCGACTGCTTAAGCAGTTGAAGTTGGAGAAGTATAAGTCGACGGTGGCGACAGACATAGCGTTAGATTTACGGGAAAATCGACGGGTGAAGTCCGAAGAATCTGCTTTTCTAGATTTACATCGCTCTACTTTATTTCATAGATTGAACTTGCTTGGTATTTCATTAGCGAAACAGCGAACAAGTGGGCAAGAGAATGCGACTTGGGCGGAACACTGGGTTCTTCAGTGGTCGCCTGAAGTGGAGATCGAAGTTGTGGAATCGACGCTGCTCGGTGAAACGATTGAAGTTGCGTCTGCTTATGTATTGCAGCAGAAGCTGGAAGCTTGTACGACGATTGACGATGCGTCCAAGCTTATCCGTGTCGCATGCGAATGTGCGATGCTCACGGAGATGGAAGCTGCACGTCAGACATTACAGCATATCGCGGCGGACAGCCGTGATGTGATTCAAATGGCAACCGCAGCACGTGAGCTGTCTATGATTATTCGATATGGCGATGTAAGGCGAATGGACACATCGCCGCTTTTGCCACTTCTTGAACAATTATTTATACGCGCATGTTTGTTTCTATTGGATGCGAGTGGTTGTAATGATGAAGCTGCCACATCCATGATAGCAGCGATGAATGAATTGAACAGCGTCTCATTAGATCATAGTGAGCAGGTAGAGGAAGCATTGTGGTTGCAGGAGCTTGCTAGATTGGCAGAATGTGACGACCGGAATCCGCGGCTGTCGGGCTTCGCATGTGCCATATTAATGGAACGCAATGCGCTCTCTGCTCAGCAATGTGCGGAGGAAGTATCGCGCCGCCTATCTCCTGGTATTCCAGCAGATATTGGTGCTGGATGGTTCGAGGGGTTATCGATGCGCAATCGTTATGCTTTGCTGTCTCGGATGAGTCTATGGGAGCAGCTGAACGACTATATCGAATCTCTTGAAGATGAAGAGTTTGTCCGTGCATTAGTATTTTTGCGGCGCGCATTAAGTACGTTTGCTCCACGAGAGAAGGTTATGATTGCAGAACTGTTAGGTGAGCTGTGGGGCGTGCAAGCTGAGCAAGTGGAAGAAGTACTCAGCGAGGAATTGAAGGAGGATGAAGCAAACATGCTGCAGCAATTGAATGATTTTGACTTCGGGGATTTTTAATATGAGTGTGGTTGTAGATACGAAATCAATCTCTCGTTGGCGGCTCATTCTCGGTCAATCCGCAGAACAGCAATTAGCTGATTATCGTGGAGGAGACACGACTGGATTAACGGATGAAGAACGGATTATGGATCAAGCGCTAGCCGAAATATACGATGATACGAACGGAATAGAGTATCCAAGCACTAGTGCTTCTAAAGGTAAACGAGGCGCGGGGAATGGCAAATCAGCTCCGCATCTGTCGAAGTGGTTGGGGGATGTACGATCCTTCTTTCCGGATGAAGTGGTGTCCATAATTCAGCATGATGCGATGGAGCGAAAAGGCTGGAAGCAGCTCTTGTTCGAACCAGAAGTGCTGGCTCAAGTGAAGCCAGACATTCAGCTTATCGGAACATTGTTGTCTTTGAAAGGGAAGATCCCTGAACAGACGAAAGAAACGGCACGCATGCTTGTTCAGACGGTTGTAGATGATTTAGTAAAGCTGCTGGAGCATGATATTCGACGTGCAGTCACAGGGGCGTTGAATCGTCGCCAGCATTCACCTCTTCCTTCTTTGAGTGGAATCGATTGGAAACGAACGATACAACGTAATCTGAAGCATTATAATGTAGAGCGAAAAAAAATGATTCCTGAGAAATTCTATTTCTTTGATCGCGCACAGCGCAGCAAGGAATGGACTGTTATTGTAGATATCGATCAAAGTGGATCGATGGCTGATTCCGTAATCTGGGCTTCAGTCATAGGTTCGATTTTTGCGAGTATCCCAGCTTTAAATACACGCGTCGTGGTCTTTGATACAGAGGTCGTAGACTTGACGGAGGAGTGTGCCAATGATCCGGTGGATATGCTGTTCGGTATTCAGCTAGGTGGCGGTACAGATATAAATAAGTCAGTTGCCTACTGTGAATCATTTATTGAAGAACCTAAAAAGACGATATTTATCATTATATCTGATCTGTATGAGGGCGGTAATCGTGGGGCATTAATTCGTCGCATGCGCGAACTCCATGAGGCGGGAGTTAGGACGATGTGTTTGCTCGCTTTATCTGATCAGGGTCAACCTTACTATGACGAAAGTTTAGCGAAGATACTGACTAAAGACGGTACTCCTTGCTTTGCTTGTACACCTGCATTGCTGCCAGAATTAGTAGAAGGTGCTTTAAAAGGCCATGACCTTTCCGAGCTGGCGAAACGAGTGGAGAAGACTAAGCAAAGATAGCTGGAGTTTATACTCGTTTTCCTGTTACGGATAACTTTAATCAATGTTTAGAGGCTGTTCACTGATTCGTCATCAGGGGACAGCCTTTTTGAGTTGTAAAATGCTAGAGCTAATATTACAATTTATAGTAGAACTGGATAAGGAGAGTGATGAATATGTTTGATTTACGATCCGATTCATCTGGTCCACTTCATAACTCGCATTTGAATGGTACGAACTCGTTAATATCCGCTTCTAGTATTATTTCCTCAATATTCGCTACATCAAGCCCATCTATTTACCCTGTATGTTTATACTGCAAAGCCGCACCTACGAACGACTCTCAATACCTTCACTGTATTTCTAGAAAAAGAAAAAAGCATTGTCGAACATGTCAGTTCAAGGAGGAATGTAGATGAATCATCTTTATACACCTAATACAGGTGATGGTTCTCAAAGAAAACATATTGCTGTCGTAAATATCCGTGCTCACGGTCATATTAACCCTACATTAGGAATTGTAGAGGAACTGGTGAAGCAGGGGCATCGGGTTACGTACGTGGTCACGGAAGAGTTTGTGTCAGTAATAGAAGCGACAGGTGCGGAGGCGCGTATTTATCAATCGTTATTCCCTGCTAACCTCACAATGAAGAGGCAGCCTATGGAGGATATGGCTTTCGGCATGGATTTATTTTTTAATGAAGCCCAGCAAATGTTCCCGCAGTTGGAAGCGATATATGAAGATGACAAGCCTGATTTGGTATTGTTTGATTTTATGGCTTGGATAGGGAGCGTGGCAGCTTCTAAGTGGGGTGTTCCTTCTATCCAACTTTGCTCCTCCTATCCGCATGATAAACAGGACCCCATGTATGAAGAGATGATGAAAATGCCCGAATTTGCTGCTCATGCAGAAAAGGTAGCCCGCTATATTCATGACCTCCAAATCGAAGAATTAACGATGGAATCTTTGATGTTTAAGCAAGAGTTGTCCATTGTTTTTATGCCTCGACAATTCCATTACGAAGGGGATTCCTTTGATGAGCGCTACCAATTTGTAGGGCCGTGCCTCCGTACAGAGCACAATCAAACGGGCTGGAGCCCACCAACAGATGACCGACCTATTCTATACATTTCGCTTGGTACCGTATTTAACGATTGGCCTGAATTTTTCAATCAATGTATGGAAGCCTTCGGCAGTACATCCTGGCATGTTGTGCTTGTTGTTGGCAAACATCTTGCCACGGAGCAACTGCAAACGGTCCCAGATAATTTCGAGGTTCATGCGACTGTGCCGCAATTAGCAGTACTGCAGCATGCGAAGTTGTTTATTTCTCACGGCGGTATGAACAGTACGATGGAAGCGATGCTGCATCGTGTTCCGCTGGTTGTTATTCCACAGATGCAAGAACAGGAGAGGACTGCCAATCGTGTAGCTACCCTAGGATTAGGTTATTATTTGAAGCCAGAGGGTGTAACGGTAGAGAAGCTGCGTGAAGCAGTTCAAACGGTTGCGGGACATGAATGCATGTTAGAGCGAGTCAAGCAAATGAGTCAGCATATTCATGCTGCAGGCGGAACTGTGCGTGCAGTGGAGTTGATTGAACAGCGGTTGCTTATGGCGGAGGTTGTTGCTAAATAGGAATCAAGGTAGATGGAAGAGAGCTAGAGCCTAGAGCCAATGTCGTATAAACAACGTACAGGCATTGGCTTATATTTTGAAATAGCAGCAAGGAACCCAAGTGTAAGGCTCCCCACCACTTTATTTAAGCAATTAACAAATCCGTATTTATGAAGCGTTTTTCACATGAGGATTGGCATGAAATTCCCACCTGTTACTGGTTAAAAATGAAACCAAATGATCTACTTCATTTTCGAATTTTTTAAATATAAGTTTACTCATCGTCATTCCCTCCCTGTACTGTATATTTAGATAAATAGGTGTAATTTACCTTTTTATTTGGGTAATAAAGTACTTTTTTCGAAATTATTGTTTTTATTCACTTGACCCTTACGTTACGTAATAGCTTACTGTGTTGTTTAACAAAGTGCAGCACAATGAGGCTGACGAAATGTGAGGAGTGAAACAGCATGAATATTCAATGGGTAGATACGATAAAACAATACGAGCAGCTTTATCAACTTCCAATAGAGAAGCGTCGTGATTATTTTCGTTATGAGATGATGGGGCCGTTTGAAGACATGTGGAGCACGATCCAAGTGCCGCTGAAACCAGCGACAGAGGGCGGCTATGATGTGGTGATGGCTTGTGAAATGATGGGGATTTTAGCATTGGATGAAGATGAGCGCGGCTTAGCAGCCGTGGAGATGATCAAAGCGAGTCAAGCCGAACAACTATTGCAGCGCTCTTTGCAGGAATGCGTTCAGCACATGGAACAAGCAGGATTGCGTGTGGCAAGGGAGCAACTAAAAGCGGGGATGTATTTTGGAAATCCAGAAAAGCTTGAGCCGCATAACGGCTATTCTGGATTCGGCGGTATTCCAGGTTTTATTCAGCTTTACATTTATCCAAACGAGTACAATCTTAAGCGGCTTCCTGCTTTGATTGCGCACGAGTTTCATCATAATATACGATTCTCGTATTTTGATTGGAGCCATGGAGATGTCACGTTAGGGGAATATATGATTATTGAAGGACTAGCTGAATCGTTTGCGGCTGCCATGTATGGTGAGGAGCTTATTGGCCCGTGGGTTACTTCCCTTGATGAGGACGATTTAGCTTATTCCATTGAGGTGATGCGAACTGCACAGGATAAAAAAGGTTTTGACGCCGTAAGCGGCTATATGTTTGGCGATGAAATAGCCAAGGCACAAGGATATACGCCTGTTGGGATGTCTTATGGTGCTGGCTATGCGGTTGGCTATCATATCGTACAGTCGTTTCTCAAACGCAACAACGTTAGTATTACAGGAGCTACTTTGATGAAGGCATCGGACATTATACAGGGTAGTGATGTGTTCAATTGATAAGAGGTAGAATAGTTGGAAATAACAAATAACTTGGTTCTGATATCGTATTTGCATCGTAATGTAACGAGGAAGAGCAGGCTCCGACCTTAGCATCGGATGACCTGCTCTTATTGCTCATAGGATACATACCCTCTTCTACGTCGAAGCCATGTTGATAGTCCAAACGGTGCATACAAAATAATAAACATGACAAAAGCGACTGCTTCCAGCGATAAAATATACCATGGATATGGGCCTAATACGTCAAGCAAAGATGCTGTTTCTGGCTTGCGAGCCAAGAACATATAATTGCCGCCAGTCAAGTAATTAATAGAACCAACGACGACGAGCAGTACATTGAGAAATGCCATCGCGAGTCCGACCGATTTCCAAGTTGGCCGGTATTTTTCCACCCACACCATATACAGTACTGCTAAAATAATGACGATATGCGCCAAGAAGAATTGTAAAAAACGAAAGTGTGGGAACGGATATCCGAGTGCTGGTGTTAACAACGCTTGCAGCGCTCCCCCGATTCCTGTAAAGTAAACGATGCTGAAAATAAAGCGGCTGCGAAATAGTAGCATAAACACGCATAAGTATAGCGAAATACTGCATAGTTCAAGCGGAAGCGTATCGGATACGTCATATACACCGCCTGTCACATACCATACATTTAGCGATACCTCTGCTAACACAAGCAAGCCTATCAGTGTAAATCTAGTGTGCTTGCTGCGCTTCTCATCCCGCAACCAAAATCGGCACACATACAGCAGCCCAATCGAAGCGGCAAAGAGAAGCAGCGCAACGAGATGAGCAGATGAGAAAGCTTGGAAGGTGTTCGGATCGTAGGTGTCGAACCATGAAACCATTAACAACGCCCCTTTGTTCTTGTAAGCCTTTCCTTAATAATTCCAATATACTATAAAATCCCAAATTAAACTCTAGTTAATTTCACTATGCATAACGAGCTATTCTGACGAATAAACGAACCTGTTCGTTTATTTATTGTTTGCTTATAGGTAGCGCTTAGGCAGCGCCTTTAAGGTGGAATCAGGCATAGTTTCATTTATGGGAAGCGCCTAGTTTAGAAATGCGACAAATATGCAGTTATTTCATCTGAAAATACTCTTATTTAAGGGATTATGGTCAAAAATGCATTTATTTTGGTCTCTTTTCCTATTTAAGTGCCTAATCGAGAAAAATAACTGCATATTTGTCCTTATTTATCGAAAAATGATGGTTTCTACTTAAAATAGCTGCACTTTTGTCCGCTCCATCTTTATTTATGCGCTCATACTATACGCTCATTTGGAGGATTGCGCAAATACGAGCTGTCCCACGTTAATTTTGCGCCCAACAATCAGCAGAAAACCATCAACCATCAACAATTAACCGTCACGAATCAATAAAAAATAACCTCCCATCTCTATGCGTTATAGATTCGGAAGGTTATTTACATATTATTAGATTGTTCTTTATTGTTATTTGTTACTCTTAAGAGACAGCCTCTGTATGTTACTTGTCTTCTCCGATAATACGAACTTCCGTCTCCAATTCAACATTGAATCGGTCTTTTACTGTCTGCTGCACGTGATGGATAAGCGCAATATATTCAGTAGCGGTAGCCTGATCGACATTGACAATGAAGCCAGCATGTTTCGTCGATACTTCTGCACCGCCTACACGAGTACCTTGAAGTCCACTTTCCTGAATCAGTTGGCCAGCGAAATAACCAGGAGGGCGCTTGAACACACTGCCGCATGAAGGGTATTCCAACGGCTGCTTTGATTCACGCAGATAGGTCAATTCCTCCATTTTTCTTTGAATGGGTTCAACATCAGCATGGACAAGCTTAAATGTAGCTTCCAGTACAATGTATTGTTTGCGCCCGATTACACTTGTGCGATAGCCGAGCTCTAGGTCTTCTTTCGAAAGACGAAGCAGTTCGCCTTCTGAAGTAAGTACGAGCGTATCTTGCAGTACATCGGAAATCTCGCCGCCGTAAGCACCTGCATTCATATAGAGTGCTCCACCTACAGAGCCAGGTATGCCGCAAGCAAATTCTAAGCCAGATAGGCTGTGCTTCAGTGCGAATTTGGAAGTATCAATAATAGCGGCTCCGCTTTGTGCAACGACGAGCGAGTCAGAAACGCGAATGTCCGTTAATTGCTCGAAGCTTAATACGATACCGCGAATACCACCATCCCGAACAATGACGTTGGAGCCAAAGCCCAATATGGTAATGGGGATATCGTGTTGACGAGCGAAGCGGACGACCTCGGCTGCTTCCTCGTAGGTTGCTGGTGTAACGAATAGATCTGCTGGTCCGCCCATGCGCGTGTACGTATGCTGACATAATGATTCTTCAAGTTGTATCGATGATTCGGGAATAATCGTTAGTAATTGTTTATAAAGATCAAGCCATTTACTCATATTGTTCATCCTTTATGTGTGATTAACCCTATCATTATATCAATCATTGACGGAATGAGCCATGATGGAATATACATCGGATAATTCCAGCCCGTCATATATCGTATGTGCATCTGCCTTTATAGTTGCTAGTACAATTAATGGAATGAGCGTCTGTATCTTAATCTGGACATTATCATTAAAATAGAAATGACGCATTGACTCTGACGTAACGTTATAGTTTATTCTAAATTTACGAGGTGATGAGGAGATGTACAAAGTGAAAGAGGTGGCGGACTTGGCGGGGATCAGTGTGCGCACACTGCATCATTACGACAGCATTGGACTGTTGAAGCCAAGGAAGATGGAAGAGAACGGGTACCGATATTATACGGATGATGATCTAGAGCGGCTGCAGCAAATTCTCTTTTTTAAAGAGTTGGAAGTTCCGCTCGTTGAGATTCAGCGCATTATCGATCATCCGAGCTTCGATCGCAAGCACGCCCTCGTCTCCCATAGAAGCATGATGCTGCAGAAGAAAAGTCGCCTCGAACGATTGATTCATACGGTGGAGGAAACTCTCCAATCGATGAAAGGAGTTATTGCGATGACCAAAGAAGAAATGTTCGAGTCTTTCGATATGGCTGAAATAGAAGAGCATCAGAAGAAATATGAGCAGGAAGTAGAAGAAAAGTATGGGCACACGGATGCTTATAAAGAATCGATGGAGAAAACATCGACTTATACGGCTGATGATTGGAAGCAAATTAAGCATGAGTGGGACTATCTCTACAAGCAAATTGCGGAGCGGATGGATAAAGGCCCTGCGGATGAAGAGGTGCAGGAGTTAATTAGCGAATACCGCTCATTAATTACAGCGAATTTCTACAATTGCACGTTGGAAATATTCCGTGGACTTGGGGATCTATATACGTCAGATCCTCGGTTTACCAAAAATATCGATAAAGTTAAGCCTGGATTAGCATCTTTCTTGCAGCAGGCGATGCATATCTATTGTGATCGTCAATAAACGAAGCCATTCTGGCTTCGTTTTTTTATGTAGGTCTACTTAGTTGCTGGCCATGATGACGATAACCGACACGATTATTGCTAGCATTCATACGATGATAGAGAGATAATCCATTGCTAGTATAAGGAGGTGGGATTTATGGCTACGCTAATATCTCATTTTTACAATGAAGAGTATTTGCTCCCGTGGTGGTTAATGCATCATACGAAACTATTTGATCGCGGTATTTTAATTAATCGGGGCTCAACAGATCGCTCTATAGAAATATGCCGAACATTCGCCCCTCATTGGGAAGTACGAAATTCTCGAGTCCCTCAATTCGATGCGATCGAAGCAGATCGTGAAGTGATGGATATCGAAAAAGAGTGTATGGGCTGGAAAATGGTCTTAAATACGACTGAATTTCTCTGTGTCCGCAATAAGGAGCAATTTTTCAGTTCCCTTTCTGATAAAAGCATGCGCATGTATTTGATCAAATGGTTTCTGCTCGGAGATCCCCCGAATTACCCCTATAGCGACCCTGTTTATACAACCCCTTTAGTACAGCAAAGGTTTCATGGCTTCTTCTCCCGTGATCCGAACCAGCCCTATATGGGTAGGCTGATTCATAATTATGATCATGGTGGCTATACGATCGGTCGACACTGGTCTCCGCATCCCTTTATTCCATATGAAGGGCCTGCTTATGTATTTAAGTTTATTTACAGTCCGTGGAATGAGGCGATGCAGCGCAGAAAGCTGCAAATCGGGCCTACGCTTTCGATGCACAGCCTCCTAAACAGCTACGGTGCTCAGCACATAACGACGCCGGATATGTTGGAGCAAGCTCGTCGGCAATTTGCTCATGGGGTTGTAGATTTACGGCTGCTCCCGGAATATCAATCATTATGGCTTACCAGCACCCAATAGGGATATGGTGCATAAAGTGTGTCAACGACAATCGGTTATTCTTATTGAAAACATGGACAGCTAGGGGTGAAGGTAAGTGAAGGCAGTGATTCTCGCAGGTGGATACGGGACACGAATTGGTGAGGAGACCAACTTGAAGCCGAAGCCAATGGTTGAAATCGGGACGCAGCCGATTTTGTGGCACATTATGAAAATATTCAGCCACTATGGAATTGGTGAGTTTATTATTTGCTTAGGCTACAAAGGCCATATAATTAAAGATTATTTCTCCAACTACCGTATGTATCGGTCAGATTTCACAATTGATATGAATAAGGGTGAGATTACGTATCATGCCACCAACGCAGAGCCATGGAAAGTGACCTTGGTCGATACAGGCGAAGGAACAGAGACGGGTGGACGTGTAAAGCGAATTGCAGATTATGTTGGTGATGAAACCTTTTGTCTTACCTATGGCGATGGGGTAGGCAATGTAAATATAGAAGAGCTGATCCGCAATCATAAACAGCATGGGAAATTAGCTACTGTTACGGCAGTGCAGCCGCCTGGCAGATTTGGCTCTCTTTTAATTGAGGATCAAACGGTCATGAACTTTAGAGAGAAGCCTGTAGGGGATGGCGGTTGGATTAATGGCGGCTTTTTTGTTCTGGAACCAGCTGTTTTCAACTATATAGCAAATGATCAAAGCGTATGGGAAACGGATGTTTTAGCAAAGTTAGCTGAACAGAAGCAGTTGGCAGCTTATCGTCATAATGGTTTCTGGCATCCTATGGATACGATGCGTGATAAGAAAAAGCTGCTGTCGTTATGGGAAGATAATCAAGCGCCTTGGAAGGTTTGGTAAGTATGGAGGAACATTCATTTTGGCATCAGAAAAAAGTATTCATTACAGGTCACACAGGATTCAAAGGAAGCTGGCTTACACTTTGGCTCACCTCACTAGGTGCGCAAGTAATCGGTTATTCTCTCCCTCCCACTTCAACTCCTAATTTATTTGAGGCAGCAAAAGTTTCAGAGCTATGTACATCCATCCAAGGGGATATCAATGACTACCCCTCATTATTGCACACTATAACCAAATACCAGCCCCAGATTCTACTCCACCTAGCAGCTCAACCGCTAGTCCGACCATCTTATCGAGAACCTGTTTATACGTTTGCTACCAATGTATTGGGCATCGCCCATGTGCTGGAAGCAGCGAGACATACGAAAAGTGTGCAAGTCATCGTGAATATTACAAGCGATAAGTGCTATCAAAATGACGGGCTCGGGCATCAGCATTTCAAAGAACAAGATCCGCTTGGCGGACATGATCCTTATAGTGCTAGCAAAGCATGTGCGGAAATAGTAAGTGACTGCTATCGCAAGTCCTTTTGGGATGGAGGCTCATCTTCTAACCCAGTATTGGCAACGGCAAGGGCCGGCAATGTAATCGGTGGGGGAGATTGGTCGGAAGGGCGGCTGTTTCCAGACATCTTTAGAGCTGCTGCCACAAAGACTTCTCTGAGCATAAGAAATCGAACGGCAATTCGTCCTTGGCAGCATGTGCTGGAACCGTTGCAAGGTTATATACAGTTGGCTGAAAAATGCTGGGGCAATAGGCAGTATGCTGAAGCATGGAATTTTGGTCCCACTTCACAGGCACATGTAACGGTGGATGAATTAATTCGTCTAGCTTCCGACCATTGGGGTGAGCCGCTGGATATTCAATATCAATTATCGGATCAGACTGCTTATGAAGTGCCGATCTTGACGTTAGACAGCAGTAAAGCTGTCCAGCAGTTAGCTTGGCAGCCTAAACTATCGATAGAGAAAGCTGTGGAGTGGACGGTTGCGTGGTATCAGCAATATCAAGCAGGGGCAGATATACGCTTATTTACACAGCGGCAAATTGAAGCTTACATCAAGGGAGAAGGAGTGTAGAGTATGGCACATTCAACCTGTCGTGTTTGTAAGGCGGCGCTCACGCATACCTTTTTAGATTTAGGAGTATCTCCCCTTGCCAATTCATTCTTAACGGCTGAGCAACGAAATCATATGGAGCCGTTCTATCCTCTACATGCCTACGTATGTGATGCTTGTCTGCTTGTTCAGCTAGGAGAAGTTGAATCCCCGCAACGAATATTCAGCCATTACTTATATGCAAGCTCATACTCTTCCAGCTGGCTCAAGCATGCAGAGGCCTATGCGGACATGGCAATTGAGCGATTCCAATTGAACAACGAGTCGCAAGTGATCGAAGTAGCAAGTAATGATGGCTATTTATTGCAATATTTTCACCAACGCAGCATTCGTACACTCGGCATTGAGCCCGCTTCCAATGTGGCTGAAATTGCAAAGGGGAAGGGAATCCCGACAAGAGCTGCATTTTTTGGAGAAGAATTAGCGAAGCAGTTAGTTCAGGAGGGATATCAGGCAGATTTATTAGTTGCCAACAACGTGCTGGCTCATGTGCCTAACGTGCATGATTTTGCAGCGGGATTAAAACGACTGCTGAAGCCCAATGGAGTAATGACGATTGAATTTCCGCATTTGCTAGAACTGCTGCGTGAACAGCAATTCGATACGATTTATCATGAACATTTTTCGTATTTCTCTTTGCGAACTGCCCAGAAGCTGTTAGCTGAGCATGGGCTGGAAGTTGTCGATGTCGACCAGATTCCAACGCATGGAGGCTCGTTACGATTGATAGTCCAACATGTCGAACATGCAGGCGAGGTCGCGCCGAGTGTAGGCGAGATTGTTCAGCTCGAACAAGAAAATGGTCTGAATCAGCTTTCTACCTATACACAGTTTTCACAACGAGTGGAGCTTAAAAGGCGTGAAGTTTTGAGCTTTTTTACGTACGTACAGGTAATGGGCAAAAGCATTGTTGGTTATGGCGCGCCGGCAAAAGGAAACACCTTCTTGAATTATTGTGGTATCAGCAAAGAGTGGCTCCCCTATACCGTGGACCAAAGCCCGCACAAGCAAAATCTATACTTGCCAGGCACACGTATCCCGATCAAACACCCCGATGAGATCAAGCGGACGAAGCCTGATTATGTTTTGATTTTGCCATGGAATCTTAAACAAGAAATTATGGAGTCGCATGCTTATATACGAGATTGGGGCGGGCAATTTGTTGTGCTAATTCCTGCTGCTCAGGTGTTGTAGGATATGAAGCGGGTACTAGTTACAGGGGGAAGTGGATGGATTGGCAGGCATGTTACAGCTCGGCTTCTGGAAAAAGGGTTTGAAGTGCATGCTACGTATCGAAGAGCTGTGATTTCCAATTCCAATACGTCTGCGACTTGCCATTGGCATCAGGTGGATTTGTTGGATGAAGCGGCAGTGACGAGCCTTATTCACAACGTACAGCCTACTTATTTGATTCATCTTGCTTGGGAGGCCGTGCCTCCGCAATGCTATCGCTCTATCACGAATTATCATTGGGTGCATGCCAGCATGGCACTCATTCAGCGCTTCGTGGAGAATGGAGGAACAGATGTTGTTATTGCAGGCAGCTGCGCGGAGTATGAGTGGGAAAATGGATATTTAGCGGAACAAAGCACGCCTCTTTCTAATAAAACTCCCTATGCACTCTGTAAAAATACGCTGCGTACGTGGCTGCAGTCTTATGCTGAACACGTAGGCTTGCGAGTGTGTTGGGCTCGAATTTTTCATCTGTACGGGCCGCATGAGTCTGGCAAGCGATTTATTTCCAGTATCATTACCTCTTTGTTGAAGAAGGAAGAAGTGTTATGCACGCATGGCAGGCAATCTCGTGACTTTCTTTATATAGAGGACGTAGCAGCAGCCCTTGTTTCCTTGGCGATGAGCAAGTTGGACGGCGTTGTGAATATTGGTTCTGGTCGGCCTGTCCCGCTGAGGCTAATCGCCTCGATCATCCAAGAGCAGATGGGTAGCAGGGCTTCTATTCACTGGGGAGCGATTCCGCTGCCGGCAGATGAACCTTTATTTGTTGGAGCGAATATCGAGCGGTTGACGAAGGAAGCACATTGGAAGCCCGCCTACACCTTGCACGCGGGACTGATAGAGACAATAGCATGGTGGCGCCATCAAGTAGAGGAACAATGTTAGCTTGATCGTACTTGAACGAATTTAGGATGGTGATACTCATTCATAGCGGCTCCTTTCCTTATGTCAGCAAAGCGCATGATATAAGGATTTTTTTGTTAGAAACAGGATTGCACTCTAGTAGCATAAACGCTATAGTTAGTTAAAATTCAATCGATGCGTGACCCAGTTGTAAATAAGCTTAACTCGAGTGAAAATCCATACCCTCCCACATCAATTAATCAACAATGGCTGCAATCGTTCGCGATGCAAGAGCAGCGTCATCATATTGATATTAGGTATTTCCCTTCACCGCGGTTAAGTGATAAACTGGATTTACTTAGAAATGTTAGTGCCTATTGCTGCGTCAAGAAGGTATCGACTATTAGCTATTGCATAGAAGGGGAGTAGTGAGATGACTAGACAAAATGAATTTACAGCTAAAGATAGCACATCCCTAGAAGATAATTTGTCTGCCCAAGTGCTGCAAGGGTTGAATGGCGGTTCATGGATCCGCAAGCTATTTGAAGAAGGTACACGACTAAAAGCGATTCATGGTGCGGATAACGTTTGTGATTTTTCCATTGGCAATCCTGTAATAGATCCGCCTGCTTCTTTTTTGAAAGCCTTGCAAGAAGAAGTGGCATCCGCAGCACATGGCAGCCACAGCTACATACCGAATCAAGGTTTACCAGAAGCACGGGCCAAGGTGGCACAGTTTCTGTCTGAACGTTTCGCTGTTTCGATTCGTCATGAGCATGTGGTTATGACAGTGGGAGCGGGTGGTGCATTAAATGTTGCTTTAAAGGCGATATTGAATCCAGGAGATGAGGTCATCGTTCTTGTGCCTTACTTCGCGGAATACAAAGGATATATTGAGAACTATGGCGGACATGCCGTACCTTGCTTGCTGACGGAAGATTTCCAGCCAGATATCGAGCGTCTAGCTCAAGTGATAACGCCTCGTACGAAAGGGATTATCGTGAATACACCGCATAATCCAACGGGAGCCGCATTTGAGCAAGCTCGCCTTGATGCGCTGGGTAAGCTGCTGCAAGACGCTCAGCATAAATATGGTCACAGCATTTACATGCTGTTCGATGAGCCGTACAGCCAGCTCATTTATGATGCACAGCTAGCTAATCCATTTATTAGCTATAACCGTGTCGTCGTGGCGAGCTCGTTCAGCAAAGACTTAGGGATAGCAGGCGAACGACTTGGTTATATCGCGCTTGCAGAAGATACACCGAATGCGGAGCTGTTAACGAATGCATTCGTATATTGCAATCGCACGCTAGGTTTCGTCAATGCACCTGTGCTCATGCAGCGCGCTGTTGCTCGCATGGATAGCTTAAAGGTAGATGCCTATGGCTACCGTGAGCGCAGAGACTTAATCGTTAGTGTGTTGGAGGAAGCAGGCTTCACGTTCACGAAGCCGGAGGGCGGGTTCTTCGTCTTTCCAAAATCGCCAATCGAGGATGAAGTGGCATTCTGTCAGCATGCGGCGCAACAATACCGCATTTTGATTGTGCCAAGCCGAGGCTTTGGCCTTCCGGGCTACTTCCGTTTATCATTCAGTGTTTCTCCTGAGCAAATTGAACGCTCCCGCCCATTGTTCAAGGCCTTGATGAATGATTTTAAATAGGATTTAGACTGGGCAAATGCTTGTTAACTAGCATATTGTAAATATTTTTATAGTGGACTCGCCCTCGGGCGGGTCCTTTTTGCATGCGAACATTGTATAATGACATTGTCGTCTGTTGTCATAACTTGCAACGTAAAGGCTCATGATTCCGTATATATTTGGTAAAGCTACCGTCATGGAACGCAAGATCACAGACAAGGTATCTAACATGTGAACCTTTTAGAATAGCAAATTTTTTACAACCTCTATTTTATTTACCTTTATCAAGTTTTAATCCCGTATTACCGATAAATCTACATCGCATTTGATGTAAATAACATTCAAGGAGGCGAGCGTATGCGACGAGTGAAGCGTAGTGCTTATCATCGTGCCGGAATGTTGTGTGCCATGCTCATCATGAGCGTTATGTTGTTCTGTTATCCGGCTCCTAGTGCGCAGGCAGGCTTGTGGGATTGGATGGAGGGCATATCAGAGATGCCTAAGGAATTCAACGAGCTTAAGGGCCAATATGATCAGATGGAGCAATCTTTAAAAGACTCCCAACAGCGTTATCATGAGATGACGGACAAGCTGAACGGTGAAAATGATCAGCTGCGCAAGCAGAATGAAGAACTAATGAACCGTTTGCTTCTATTGGAGGAGCAGGAGCTTAAGCAGAAGCAGCAGGTACGTAGAATATTTATTACCATAGCGACGGCCGTTGGTTTACTAATGTTGTATTTTGTGATGACTAGAGTGATGCGTGTGATGGTATGGAGCCGTCACCGCAGTCGATAGCAGGTGCAGTTATGAATATTATTAATGAAGCAGAAGCGGTATTATCACAAGCTTTATCGATAGAGCTCGCGGCAGGCGAAGTCGTCTATATTCTTCATCCGGGGCAAATTCTATCCTTTCAAGGCGCTTCTGCACAACGAGAAGATCAGCTGATGGATATAGCAGGTATTTACCGTAAACGCAAATTCGTCCAATCCCGTATATCAGGACCCGTGAAGTTTATGATTGGGCTGCCGACGGGATTCAGCATGCAGACGATTCCAATTACAGCAGGGTCGGATTTGTTATTTGAATGGAAGCATGTCATGTTCTACACAGCGGGCATGAAAGTGGATCGTCGAGTTCAGACGTTTAAAAATGCAGTCATTACACGTGAGCTCGTCAAAATGAAGTTTACTGCTGAAGATGGCTTGCTTGGCGTGATTTCGCATGGACCTCTTTATCGGATGGAGCTCGATCCCGTGCGACCGACTTACGTTGATGTCAGCTGCCTAGTCGCATATCCTGAGAACGCACAATTAAAGCCTGTCGTGTACGGTAACACTTTAGCGAGTCAGCACATGAACTATCATTGGGAAATAACAGGGAAAGGTTATGTGCTGCTGCAAACGAGCAAGTCGGATGGGCAATTGGAGCGTGATCTTGAGGGCGGCGGATTTATTAAGCGTATTTTACGCGAAGTTATTCCATTCGGTGGTGTGTTTATAAAATAAGGGGCGATAGGAACTGTGGCAGTTCATAGTGCCGTTGTCTGCAAATTTTCGATTATGTGCTAGTGAAAAGGGATGACAAGAGTCGTATACTCTCGTCATCCCTTTTTACGTACATACGAATGCCTAATTTCAGGTTGTTAATGAAGCAGGTCGATATGCTCTCGAATATCGGCTGTAATATCGGTAATAACTCCATCGACTCCTAGTTTATAGAAGTGTTCAGCACTATCCACGTCGTTCACCGTCCACACGTATAGCGGCTTATTCAGAAGCTTTGCGGACGCAATAATGCGAGAACTAATAAACGATTGCTCAATTGCAAAATAGTCTACATCATAAGGGTGAAGCGAACGAAATGCGGCAAACATGACATATCCAATTTTGATTTTCGGAGCTGCTGCTCTAAATTCCTGCAGAAATTCATAATCGGTACTTTGTACGTATACCTCATCTTGAATGCCATGCTTATGAATCGTGTTCACGAGGGAAGCGACTAAATCCTGCTCGAAGCCATGTGGCTTCAAGTCGATCGTAAACTTCGTCTTACCCTTGAAGGTTGAGATGACTTCATCAAGCGTAGAGATACGGCTCGTTAGTCCGTTATCATGCAGTGAAAGCTTCTGAAGTTCTTCCCATGTAATGTCATAGATCGGGATGTCATGTCCCGTTAGTCGCTTCAAGTTCTCATCATGAAAGACGACTAGCTTGCCATCCTTCGTCTGCATAATGTCCAATTCGATCCGATCTGCTCCCGCCTGCACTGCTCCTTCGAAAGCTTCCATCGTATTTTCGATGCCTGATGAAACATCCCCGCGATGAGCCATAAGGATAAATTCATCCCGCTGAGCAGGTTGTTCACTGGCAAACAGCATCGTAAGACCCCAGCCAAATGCAATGCATAACAGCATAATCATCGTAACGAGCTTGCCGCCCTGCTTCTTCACTTGCTGTTTCTTGCCTTTTTCGCATATCCAGTAGGTTGGATCAATGCCATCCTCATCGGCAGCATAATCGCTTGGCTCTGTATATTCCATATATACGCGAGTGATTGCGATAACGAACAAAGGTGTGAGCAATAAGGACAAGGTGTATAGCCCCAAGCTCATCATCATGCCAAGTGCCATGTCGATAGCGATGCTTTCACCCAGTATCCAGATCGTAAGCACAAGGAACAGTACAAGCAAAATAAAGAAGAATACAACGATAAGAATCGCAACAAGCAGCCACTCCGCAAGTAAGGCGAGAAGGGTGAATTTGCTGCGCCAGAACAGCCGTGCACTTTTACGCACGACTTGGACGAAGCGCTGCGCTCGTTCTAACACGAGAATTGGTAGTGCATAAATACAAATCAAGTTCATTGCGATTATGAAAGCACCAAAGCCTACAACCGCGAGTAATCCAGCCAGCGTCTTCATGAGTTCACTAGTAATAAACTCAGGGATAAAAAGGCTAGGAAGAAGCGAAGCACCGAACCCTGCATCCAAGAGCGGGAAGAGCAGCAGCAGGTAGATAGCTAAGCCAAGCAAGCCGATTCGACCGAGCTGTGGCAGTCGTACCAGTACTTTCATTAGTACGGCACGTACCCGAACCTCACGTCCTTGAATGCTGTAATAAGCAATATAGACGAGTACAGCGAATTCGGTATAAATAATAGCAATCGCAATGGGCGCCAGCACGATTAAGCTCACCATTCCATGTCTGCTGAATAGGAATCGGATGACATCATGATTGGCAATCGCTTGATAGCCGCCCCAATCCAAGATTTGATTAAATAGCGCAGACATAAGCGGAATAAATATCCCGATCGTCAACAATTTGTATACGAGTTCAAATAGCAGCAAAGGACGCCATGACAACTTCAATACCCGCAATACTTCGCGGGTCATGCGCATGACTAAGCTTTTTTTAGATGGTATAGCATCATTCATATCGTTCATCCTCGTTCAGTTCATTACATAATCAGACGCAATATAACACACATACACGTCAGAGAGGTCTGTTTCTATTTATACACATTATTATGGCAAACGCATCAGTCCAATGTCCAATGTTGAATGCTACCCACCAGTATGTACCGTTTTTTGTGGAGATTGTGATCCCCTTCGTTAGCATACTCAATATAAGGAGGCATAAACATTCATGACAAGCCCTATAAGCTATACACCTTATCAATTACTTGTTGAAAGCTTTGAAACAGCATTGGGGCTTGGAAAAGAAGCAACAACTAAGGGTGGAGTTTAATTTGTTAGGTAAAATAAAAAAAAGGCTCCTGAACATCAGGAGCCTTTTTAGGAAGGGGGAAACTTGGGAACTAACAATTGGGAATAAAATAGTAATCAGATTACTTCGTCTGCTCTTTAATCGAGCTTACAGCAGTTGCGTTTGAGCCAAATTGAATGCGATAAAGACCCCACACAATAAGCGTAACAATGAACAATACAAGAAAAATATTGCTGTATACATACGCATTTTCATTCATCATAAATGGATTAAGACGAAGTGAAGTGGAGCCGCTATCAAGCATTTTTCCAATTACGCTCATCGCGATTGCTCCAGAAATAAAGTTCAACATGGAGAACAAGCCCATGCCAACTCCAGTCTGCTCTTTGGTCAACGTTCTGGAAATTGTATTCGACATTCCGATGCTCATAAAGGTTTGTCCTACATTACCAAGCATTAAAATGATTGCGATAGCATAAGGCGATATCCCAACAAAGGTGGATAGAAGCATGAAGCATAGCAGCATCAATAATGATGCAGTTTTGATAAGAGCTGAGTTACCGTGCTCGTCTGCCAGCTTGCCGCCTTTCCGTCCTAACAGCGCTGCTGCAAGAGCGGCTGGAGTCAGCACGAAACCGATGCTGCTAGCAGAAAGCTCATTTAAAGCAGTCAAATATTGCGGTGTCATAAATGTAATACTGAAGCTCATCGCCGTCGCCATAAACGTAAGCAGCAATCCGACAGAGTAACTTTGATTGGTGAACAGTTCTGGCTGTATAAATGGATTGGCAGCCGTTCGGATTCTAATAATGAACAGAACGAGCAGTACAACCCCACCTAGAAGCATCCATAGGTTACTTTGTGTTATCGCTAGAAGAATGAGCGCAACGGTTCCACCTAATAGACCACCGCCAAGGAAGTCGATCGCTTTCGCTTCGCCCTTTGCATCGTCCAAGTATTTACGGAAGAAGGGTAGAGTAAGCAAAGGAAGCAAAGAGAACAAGAACAGCATTCGCCAGCTACCGACGCTAGTAATTAAGCCTGAAACGACTGGTCCTAGTGCACTACCGAGTGCAAGTCCGATAGCAGATGTGCCAAGTGCTCGTCCACGCTTCTCCGGAGAGAAGTAACGAATTGGAATAATCATGGCTATAGCGGGAAGAACAGAAGCTCCCGCAGCTTGCAGGATACGACCGACAATAATCATCCAATATTCAGCAGCTAACATCCCCACGATTGATCCGAAGGCGAAGACGAGGAGACCGTACGTCAACAGATCTTTCAGGCGATAGTTATCGGCAAGTTTACCGAATACGACAGAACCTACCGCATAAAGCACCATATAACTGGTCATAATCCAACTAACCTGAGATGGTAAAAGGCTGAATTCCTGACCGATGGCAGGTAAGGCTACGTTGAACATCGTACCGTTCATCACAGAAAAAATTAACGTAACAACAAGTACGCGAAGCAATTTATCGGCGTTAGCGGCTTTGTTCGAATCGATCATGATGTGATGTTTCCTCCATTTCTCGATGCTCCAATTTATGTTGAATGGGCTGAATCAACAGCCACACCACTTTAAATTGCATTTTATTTTGAAATAAAGATAATAACTATAAAAATAGTGTGTAACCTCTCTAATTAATAATACTGAGGCCACACACTATTTGTCAACATATCTATCGCTTTATTGAATAAAGGCAAGTATCAGTGCTAGGACGAGAAGAACGATAGCAGCTACCATTTGCTTAAAAGGATGCTTTACACGGATGTGGGAAATAACAGCACCTACCATGATACATGCAATCCAGAGTGCAGCAAGGGCAATCAGTTCTTTATTCCAGAAACCTATAATCAAACCAATAACTCCGACCATAGTCGTTAAACCAGTTACTACTCGAAACCATTGCGGCAGTCTTAATTGTTTAAAGGCTTGTACCTGCATAGCCGAACCGACGATTTTGCTCATTCCTGCAAAAAGAAACATAAAAATGAGTAGTCCTTGAAGAACGTATGATAAAATGGTCATGAAAATTTACCTCCTAGAAATATTGTTTCTTTATTTAGTTCCCTTTGTATGAAATTGATTTTACTATTTTGTTTCGTTATACTTCGTATTGAGCGTTTTTCCGCTTTTCTTTATACGAACGATAGATGAATGACATCATCGATAATGCTGTGAAAGTCTCCCTCCTTACTGTTCAGGGAATAGCTCATAATGGGGGTAAGCTGTAACAAGGCGCTAAGACATATATCTAATAGTGAGGAACCTCATTAAGAGGTCTCGCTTTAAAATGCGCGCTAGATGAGAATATATTGTATATTGGAATAAGTCAAGGAGGTCTTACCATGATTCCGTATTCAAGTACTCCACAATCAATAGACATTATTCATGTTCTAATTCGCACAACGTACCACATTCAACGGGAGTTTGATGCCCAACTTTCAGCACTTGATGTGCCTTTTCAAATCTCTGGTCCGAGATTGCGACTCCTTTCTACCGTGTCCCAATCAGGCAGTATTCGTATGAATGAACTCGCTGCTAAAATTGGAGTTAAGGCTCGTTCGGTCACAGATATTGTAGATGCGTTGGAAAAAGATAAGCTTCTCGTACGTATTCCAGATCCGATGGACCGCCGAGCAACGCTGATACAGCTCACGAAGCTTGCAGAGACTCATTTGAGCGAAGTTCTTGCCCTTCAGGATGAAATATCGGATAGGTTACTAGGGAATATTTCCATTGAGCAGCGAAAGCAGTTCCTCGATCTTTTATTTCAATTAAATGAAAATAAAGACCTGTCACAGCCGTGTGAAGGTTTTAAGTAACTATTTAAATAATAAAAATGCACCTGTTACGGAAGACATTGGAGAACCACATTCAGTAAGTGGGCCAATGAAAACGATAATAGGTGCGTTTTTAATGTTGATCATGGAAAATATGGAGTTTGTATACGTAAGTTGTTAACAATATAGAAAGTTACTCGATTAGAGCAAGCCCTCAATAGACGCAGCTAGCTTGGATGGGTTTGTCTGCGGTGCGTAGCGATTAACGACACGGCCTTGTCGGTCGATAAGGAACTTCGTAAAGTTCCATTTCACATCTGAACCGAGTAATCCCTTCTTCTCAGCAGTAACATATTGGAACAATGGTGAGGCGTTGTCTCCCTTAACATCTACTTTCGCATACATGGGGAACGTTACACCGTAGTTCAGTTGACAATGCTGCAAAGTCTCTTCGATATCGCTAAATTCTTGATTTGCGAACTGATCGCAAGGAAAGCCTAGAATTTCAAAACCCTGTGCCTGATATTGCTCATACAGTTCCTGAAGTTCCTTGAACTGCGGGGTAAATCCGCATTTGCTAGCTGTATTCACGATAAGAAGTACTTTATCGCGGTATGTTTCTAGCGAGATTGCTTCTCCAGATGGCTTCTTCACTTCTATTTCGTAAATGGATGACATTTTTTCCTCCTTCTTGGCTCCATTTCTTTCATGGGCCAGGCTGTTGCTCTTATCGTAAGGCAAATGATGATACAGTTCAATGTTGCCTTGCATATTCAGCTTTACAATCTCATGGATTCCCCGATAAACGTTAACAAACAGTGGAGCAGGATTATGATCATAGAGGTCGAAAGAGTGAGGAGCATGAATTGTCACAAAATAATGGATCATTATTTTATATATTTCAAGAGGAGTGGAATGGATGGAATTACAGTTGAAAGGGAAAGTAGCAATCGTATTAGCTTCATCGAAAGGTCTTGGTTATGCGGCGGCTGAGGCATTAGCTGCTGAAGGAGCACAGGTTACATTGGTAGGACGCAGTGCTGCTAGCTTAGTGGAGGCGGCTGCTCGTTTGAAGGTGAAGACAGGAATCGAAGCGCTGACGGTAGAGGCGGATATTACAAGTGCCGAGTCGATCAAGCGCATTGTGGAAATGACCGTGGAGCGTTATGGAACAGTTGATATTTTGGTAAATAACTGTGGTGGGCCGAAGCCGGGCAAGTTCGATCAGCTTAGTGACGAGATGTGGCAAGAAGGCTTTGAGCTGACACTGCTTAGCTACGTTCGCGCTATTCGTGAAGTTCTTCCTTATATGCGAAAAGGAGGCTTTGGTCGAATCATCAATATTACTTCTTCGTCCATTAAGCAGCCAATCGAGACGTTGATGCTATCTTCTACCTTCCGCGTTGGTGTTGTAGGTCTTGCGAAGACATTGGCTCCTCAATTAGCACAAGAGGGTATTCTTATTAATACAGTTGGACCGGGTAGATTTGCAACAGATCGAGTTGAACAACTGGATGAGCTGGCTGCTGAGCAGAGACAAATCTCTATTGAAGAGATTCAAGCAGCAGAGGCTGCACGTATTCCGATAGGACGATACGGTGCCCCTGAGGAGATGGGACGTCTTATCGCTTTCCTTGCTTCTCCTGCAAATAGCTATATGACAGGACAATCTTTGCTTGCAGATGGTGGTACGGTTACAGCGATATAAAAAACGATAAAAGAGAAACGGCTATGCTTCGTCTATCGCCTTTCTAAGCTTAGGTGCCGCAAGGCGTCTTATAGTTAGACATGCTATAATAGATGAATTATCGTTGTTGCAACACGGAATCGATATCGTTTTTGACTCCGTATATCGTGCAAGGAAAGGAAAACATAATGAAAATTCTCGTATTGGCGGAAAAGCCTTCAGTAGGGCGCGAGATCGCGCGTGTGCTGGGCTGCCGTGACAATCATAAGCACTATATAGAAGGTTCGGAATATATCGTCACTTGGGCATTAGGACATCTAGTTGGATTAGCTGAGCCGGAGTTCTATGACAAAAAGTATCAGCAGTGGAATCTTGAAGATTTGCCGATGATGCCAGATAAGATGCAATTGACGGTATTACGTGAGTCGTCGCATCAATTCAAGATCGTACAGCAGCTGATGAAGCGTGCAGATGTGAAGGAATTGATTGTCGCGACGGATGCAGCTCGTGAAGGCGAATTGCTGGCACGTTGGATTATGCAAAAAGTGAACTGGCGCAAGCCGTTTCGTCGTTTATGGATTTCTTCGCAGACGGATAAGGCAATTAAGGAAGGCTTTAAGCGGCTGCGTCCAGGTACAGACTTTGATCGTCTCTATGAATCCGCTCGTTGTCGCGCAGAAGCAGATTGGCTTGTTGGTTTAAATGTGACGAGAGCCTTGACTTGTAAGTTCGAGACACCTTTGTCTGCTGGCCGCGTGCAGACGCCGACATTGGGTATTGTCATGCAGCGCGAGAAGGACATTGCTGCCTTCCGTTCGCAGGAATTCGATCAGCTCATTGCCGATATGGGCGGCTATGAAGCGATGTGGCGCGGAGCAAATGGCGATGCGCGCGAATTTGATCTGGATGCGGCGAAGAAGCGCATGGAGAAGCTTGCGAATGAGCGCGCTGTCATCACTGACTTGAAGAAGTCGAAGCGCCAGGAGCCGCATCCGCTCGCTTATGATTTGACAGAGCTTCAGCGCGATGCGAACCGCCGCTTCGGCTTCTCAGCGAAGCAGACGTCCAACGTGCTGCAGCGTCTTTATGAGCAGCACAAGGCGGTTACGTATCCGCGTACGGACAGTCGTCACCTTTCTTCGGATATGACAGGTACGCTCAAGGAGCGGCTGGAAGCGATGGCAGCAGGTCCTTATGCTGCTTTGGCAAGAACATTGGCGAAGCGCACGCTGCCAATTACGAAGCGTATTGTAGACGATGCCAAAGTAACGGATCACCATGCGATTATTCCGACAGATGAGCCGTTGCGTTTGGCACAGTTCTCTCCAGAGGAGCGCAAGCTGTATGATCTTATTGCACGCCGCTTCTTAGCGTTGTTCTTACCGCCAACCGAATGGGAGCAAGTCGCGTTGACTCTTCGTATCGGCGATGAGACGTTCGCAGCGAAAGGGCGTACAGTTGTAGAGCAAGGCTGGCGCCAAGCGTATGATAATGATTGGAACGACGAAGAGGAAGAAGGCCGTTCCGCAGATGCGCGCGAGACAGAGCGAATTCCTCGCCTTAACGTGAATGACACCGTAAATGTGAAGCGCCTCTATGTGCAGCGGGATCGGACGCGTCCGCCTGCTCGTCATACGGAAGCTTCTATTTTAACGCAGATGGAGAAGCATGGACTTGGTACCCCTGCGACTCGTGCTGATGTTATTGAGAAGCTCGTGTCTAGTGACACCATTGAGCGTGAGGGTGCTCACCTGAAACCTACAGGCAAGGGCAAGCAGCTTATTGAACTCGTATCATCCGAGTTGAGAACGCCAGAATTGACAGCGAAGTGGGAACGTGAACTGGAGCGCATCGCACGCGGTGAGCGTCGTTCAGGCGACTTTATGCAGCAAATACGCGAGATGGCAAAGCAGCTTGTGCAAGGTGTTAAAGCAAGTCAAGCGGAGTATAAGCCGCATAATGTGTCCCATAGCCACTGTCCTGATTGCAATACTCGGATGCTGGAGCGGAAGTCCAAGCGAGGCAAGACTCTGGTCTGCCCGAACAAGGAGTGCGGCTACAAGCGCTCGGCAGATAAGCAGCTTTCGAACCGCCGTTGTCCGCAGTGCCGTAAACGTATGGAAATGAAGACAGGCAAGAGCGGCAAGTTCTTTCAATGTTTGCCGTGCAACGTCATTGAGAAATTGGACGGTGCCGGTGGCAAAGTGAAGAAGCATGAAGAGCGGAAGCTTGTGAAGCAATATACGAAACAAGAGTCCCTTGGTTCAAATCTAGGAGACTTGTTGAAGGCGGCATTAGCAAAGCAAGACGAATAGTCTGATTGATGTAATAGCTTTGTCTCTCCTTGGCGTACAGGAGGGACAAAGCTATTTGTGTTTCTGTTTACTTTCCCTCTATAAAACTTCCAAAATTTCCTCTCTATCATTTACCCAAATCTGAAAATCTTGTAATGATTGCGTAACTTTAGTTTGATAGAATCAAAGAAGTTAATGTCGAAAGTGGTCATACTCGGTCAGATTAAGTTGAAGGAAGTGGAAGTTGGCGTGAGAAATACGAACATGGTGAGGGTGGATTCACGGAGAAATAACCGACGTAAAAAATGGATTCTTCGTATTATTTTACTGGCATTATTGGTTGGTATCGGTTATGGGATATATACAGTTGGCAAACAATTGTGGGGCCATGACGGGATGTCGACAGCCTCTAAGCAAGGACAACATGTCGTTACTAACGTTGCTGCATTTGATACTGTAACAAAAGAAAAGCAATCGCCTACGATGTACAATGGCATGAAGCGTAAAGTTGCCTATTTGACATTCGATGATGGACCTAACACACATACACCAGAGATTCTTCGTATTTTGAAGGAACATAACGTAAAAGGAACATTTTTCATGCTAGGCAACAGCATGCAGCAGCATCCGGATCTTGTAAAGCAAATTGCAGATGAAGGTCATTATCCAGCGCTGCACAGTATGACGCATGATTACACGAAGTTGTATAAGAGCGGAAATGCCGATAACTTTATCGAAGAGTTTAATGAAGCCCAACAACTGGTGAAAGATGCGACAGGCGTCACGACGAAGCTTATTCGTGCCCCTTATGGCAGTGCGCCGCAGATTAAAGAGCCGTTTCGTGATGATATCGCTGAGTCAGGCTTTAAGATGTGGGACTGGACGTTGGATACACTAGATTGGCAATACGCAAGAAACCCTTCTGGAATGCTGGATGAAGTGAAACGAGGCTTGAAGAAGGATACAGAAGTTATTTTGATGCATGATCGCAAGCAAACCGTTCAAATACTGCCGGAAATCATTGAGTATATTAGTTCACAAGGTTATGAATTTGAAGTATACGACCCTAATGCTCATTTTGTCGTGAACTTCCATCATGATGAGCGCCTGTAAGCAGGGTAGGAGGAGATCGAAGTTGACGTTTTGGAAAAATAAAATTGGCATTATAGCATTGATCGTCGCTATGGCAACGATGCTGGCAGCGTGCGGGGCGCCTTCAAGTGAGAAGTTGTTTAGTTCTTTTGAGCAGGCTGCTTCAACGGAAAGTGCAGCATCAGCAGCATTTGAAGAACTAAAGCAATTAGAAGCTAGAGATCAGAAGCAGTACAATACCATTTTGGACAAGGGCGAGCGCAGCAACGTGAACGTACAGACGCTGATCACACAGACGATGTCTTCATTGGATCAACGCCAGCAGGCTATGACGAAAGTGAAAGAGCAGGTAACGGCTGCTTATGAGCATGTTAAGCAGGCACAGTCTCAAGTGGATAAGCTGGAGACTGCACAAGGCAAAGAGCAAGCTGCGCAAGCATTGACTGCTTATACGAAACGCTACGAAACGGTTCAGCAACTGGCGACACAATACGAAAAGTTGATCGCATCAGAGCGAGCGTTGTATGAACAGCTCAAAGCTGAACAGACGAACTTGAAGCAGCTTCAGCAGGCGGTGCGTGAGCGCAACCAGCAGTGGACGCAAGTGGATCAGTTAAAACAACAGTTTAATCAGTACACAGAACAGTTTAATACGAATAAAGATGCTTTTTATAAAGCAGCGGGCATTCAAACGGATAAAGCTAACTCTTCCAAGTAACTAGATGCGAGAAGAGAAGATGCTTTTGAAGGGCGAATGCCCTTCTTTTATTTCTATTACAATAATATTGGAGGTAATTTATTACAAATGCAAAAATACTATTTATTTATAAAATTGGATCTAATATAATAGTAAAAACGAAAATACAAATGTCCTCCCATGGTGTACATTTTAAATAAGAGAGGAAAGTGACAATGGGATCCCAAGAACGCCATACAAGAAAAAGTCTATTAATGCGTTCCCTTGATGGCATCGAGAAGGTCGGGAATAAGCTTCCAGACCCTGTCATGCTGTTCGCATTACTATCATTGCTCGTTATGGTCGTTTCCGCTATTTTGTCTTCCATTGGATTAAGCGTAGCTGATCCGACAAAGCCTGGCGAAACGCTAACGGTCATGAACCTTCTAAGCAAAGAAGGTCTTCAATATGTATTTGAAAATGCAGTTAAAAACTTTACGAACTTTGCACCTCTAGGAACGGTACTTGTTACGATGCTCGGTATCGGGGTAGCTGAGCGTTCTGGCTTGATTACAGCTGCTTTGCGCGGTCTTGTAACTTCTGTACCACGTCAGCTTATTACAGCTTCACTCGTATTCGGTGGCGTTATGTCCAGTATGGCTTCTGATGCAGGATACGTTGTATTGACACCGCTTGGAGCGGTACTGTTCGCAGGCATGGGGCGTCACCCGCTTGCTGGTTTGGCTGCTGCATTTGCGGGTGTATCCGGTGGATTCAGTGCGAACTTGTTCCTGACATCGCTAGATCCAATGTTAGGTGAGTTAACTCGTATGGCTGTCGAGCCATTCAACGCTGAATATGCGGCAAGCCTGAACGTTGCAGGAAACTATTACTTCATGGCTGTATCGGTATTCCTAATTACGATTGTCGGTACATTCGTTACGGATAAAATCGTTGAACCTCGACTTGGAACGTACAAGGGCGAAGAGGTCGGTGAGCTGCAATACCTTACAAAGGAAGAGAAGAAAGGCCTTTGGGGCGCATTGGTATCATTGATTGTAACATGTGGATTGTTGTCTTTACTCGTGTTACCATCTTGGGGACCACTTCGTGGAGATGGAGATATCGTTAGTTCGCCATTCTTCATGCACCTTGTGCCAATCCTTCTGATTATGTTCCTAGTGCCAGGTGTTGTTTATGGTAAAATGACCAAGTCTATTCATAATAGCAAAGATGTGTCTAGAATGTTCGGTGACACAATGTCCAGCATGGGAAGCTACATTGTATTGGCATTCTTTGCGGGACAGTTCGTAGCTTACTTTACACAGACGAATCTTGGTAAGATTCTTGCAATTAAAGGAGCAGAGCTACTGCAAGGCTCCGGTATTACAGGCATTCCATTGATTCTGATCTTTATATTAATTTGTGGATTTATTAATCTATTCATTGGATCGGCTTCGGCAAAATGGGCTATTATGGCGCCTGTGTTCGTTCCAATTATGATGCAATTTGGATATACACCAGAGTTTACACAGCTCGTATATCGTATTGCAGATTCGACAACAAACATTATTTCACCGCTCTTGCCGTACTTCGCCGTTATTATTGCGTTCGCGCAAAAGTACGATAAGAAAATAGGTATCGGTACGCTAATTTCAACGATGATTCCATACTCGATTGCATTCTCAATTGCTTGGGTTATTATGCTCTTCCTTTGGATGTTCGCTGGCATAGACATCGGACCAGGTACTGGCGTTTACATGAAATAATAATAAATAAACGATTATGGAGAACTGCTTCTCAGCATTGGGCTGGGAGGCAGTTTTTTTATAGCCAAGCTCCAGTGAGAATGATAATTTTTATCAATTAGATTGAAATTTATATAAGTAAATGATAATATACTCCTGTGATATTGATAATCATTATCATAAATATCATAATTTTATATTTTATCGACAATATTTTTATTGTTGCAAAGGGGTTATTTCTACATGAATTCTCGTAAACGTAAATGGAGTATGATGATCGCAAGTTTGATGCTGCTAGCTGTACTTTCAGCATGCGGAAATGATACATCTACAAACCAAGCAGATAAGCAAGCGAATGAAGCGCAAAGTGCACACGGCTCTCATGGTTCTCACGGTTCGACTTCAAGCTCAGAGTCAAAGACAGATAAATCAAATGCACAAACAGATAAAGATAAAACAGCTGCAGTGGGCGGAACTTTCAAAGCTGATGAAGCGGAAGTAGCAGAACTGGCTGCACAATTTGGAGATAAGAAACCAGAGAAGGCTGTTGTTGTTTCTGTATCGATTTCTGAAATTTTACATGGATTGGGTGTTACGCCTGTAGGTGTTCCGACTTCGACGTTGGAACTGCCAGCAGCATTTAAAGATGTGAAGCGAATTGGTTCTGCCTTCAAGCCTGATCTTGAACAGATTACAAGCCTGGAGCCGGATGTTGTGATCGGGCCTGCTTCCATTAAAGATAGCTTGGAGAAGACGTTTAAGACAGCATCTCTCAAAACAGCCTATATTCCTTCTGATTCCTTAGAGCAGTTAAAGTTGTCCACTGTCGTACTGGGCAAAGTATTCGGCAAAGAAGACAAAGCAAAGGAAATGCTCGATAATCTCGCGAAGCAAGAAGCTGAAATGATCGTCAAAGCACAAGGTAAGTCTGCACCGAAGGTGATGATTCTGTTCGGTACTGCTGAATCCTTCATGATGATGAATGAGAAAACTTTCCCTGGCAGTATCGCGGCGCAGTTGGGAGCGACAAATGTTGTATCCGAAGTGCTGAAATCCGATGAAACGTATCTTTCTTTAAATATGGAAGATGTAGTTACGGCGAACCCTGATGTCATATTGCTTGTTTCACATGGTGATCCGAATACAGCGCTTAAGAAATTTGAATCAGATGTGAAAAAGAACGGCGCATGGGAGAAGCTGAATGCGTTCCAGAACGGTAAAGTGAAAGCACTGGATTATAATCTCTTCGGTGTAGCTTCACTCGTTAAAGCAGGAGAAGCTTACGAGCATATGTTTAAACAATTGTACGAATAAGCTGCTGGCAATAAATGAATATCATGTTTTGATAATGAATGGGAGGAAGACCCGTGCTCGCCTATAAAAATAAAAGCATAACGATCGGACTGACATTCCTCCTGCTAGTCATTGCCGTCATCTTATCGATTGCATTAGGTAGTGTAAAATACTCACCGTTTGAAATTATCGCTGCTTTGGTGGGGAATGGGGGAGCGGTGCCAGATACGATTATTTGGGACATTCGCATTCCAAGAGTCGTGTTAGCCGTTATCATAGGTGCCAATCTTGCGATTTCAGGTGCATTGCTGCAAGCGGTGATGAACAATCCTCTAGCTGATCCTGGATTGACGGGGGTATCTAGCGGTGCTGCTGTTTCTGTGCTTTTCATTTTGCTAGTGATGCCGAGCTATTCTTCGTTTGTACCAGCCGCAGCGATTATTGGAGGCACTGTGGCAGCGATAATGGTATATGCACTAGCTTGGAAAAAGAAAGGGTTGTCTCCTGTTCGAGTCATTTTGTCGGGTGTAGCGGTTAACTCCGTTTTCGGCGGTATTATCGGTCTTTTGTCCCTACTCTACAGTGATAAGCTGCCTGCAGCGCTGCAGTGGCTGAACGGTAGTATGTCCGGTAAAGGAATGGGAGATGTAACGATGATTTTGCCATACTCCATTCTAGGATGGATTGCGGCGATCTTCTGCATTCGTCAAGCGAATGTGCTTCGTCTCGGCGAACAGGCAGCGTTGAATCTAGGTGAAAATGTGAACCGGATTCGAATCGTATTGTCGTTCACCGCTGTTTATTTGGCAGGTGTATCGGTTGCTACGGTTGGTATGATTGGCTTCGTTGGGCTTGTCGTTCCTCATATGGCGCGATTGCTGGTAGGCTCGGATTATCGGAATATGATACCGATGAGCATCGGATTAGGAGCGCTTGTACTGCTTGTAGCAGATACGTTGGGCAGAACGTTGTTCGCTCCGATGGATATTCCGGCAGGTATTGTCATGGCAGTAGTAGGCGGACCCTACTTCTTATATCTGATGAGAAAGGGAGATATGTGACATGCTGGAAGCTAGCAATGTAACGATTGGTTATGAGGATAAGACGATCGTAAAAAATGTCACCCTGCAGGTTAAAAAAGGCGAAATTGTCTCCATTATCGGACCAAATGGTTCTGGCAAGTCGACGCTGCTAAAGGGCATGTCTAGATTGATTCCTTGTGCAAGCGGTCAAGTGTGCATTGCGGGAGAATCGCTGCGCGCTATGGGGAGCAAGCGAATATCCCAATTGATGTGCATCCTGTGTCAATCGAATCAAACGCCCGCAGATATGACGGTAGAGGAACTTGTCTCCTATGGCAGATATCCGCATAAGAAGTGGTACGAGCGCTTAAATGTAGAGGACTATGACATTATTAACTGGGCCATTTTGCACACAGGAATGGAGCCTTTTCGCAAGCGACTTGTCATTTCCTTATCGGGTGGAGAAGCTCAGCGAGCTTGGATTGCTATGGCACTAGCACAAAGGCCGAAAGTGCTGCTGTTGGATGAGCCTACAACATATTTGGATATTGCGCACCAGCTTGAGGTGCTGGAACTTGTTCGTACGGTGAATAAGGAACTTGGAATCACCGTCATTATGGTACTGCATGATCTTAATCAGGCGAGCGCGTATAGTGATAAAATTTACGTGATTCAGAATGGTGGCATACATATTACGGGGAAACCGCGCGATGTACTGACACCGGAAATGATTCGAACGGTATATGGAGTAGAAGCAGAAGTTCAGTACGTTGAGGCAGTGGAATATCCGCGTATTCATCCGCTGAAGCGCGCATGAAACGTGGATGAAACAACTGAGTAGACACATTGATGAGGGAGTTATTGTTATGAAACCAATTGATATGGAAGCCACCAAACAACGCTATGTTGAATTTATCGAAAGCTGCAAATCCATCGTGATTAGTAGCACGAACGAGCAGGGAATACCTTTTATTAGCTACGCTCCAGTCGTGAAATTCAACGAGAAGCTCTATATTTATATTAGTAGAATATCAGATCATTATTATTACGTGGACAGCAATGAACACATTCATGTGATGATGATTGCTGATGAAGCGAAATCTCCGAATGTGTTTGCACGTGAGCGTGCTCGTTGGGTATGTACGACTGCTAATCTAGGTAATGAAGGTCATGAAGATGTTTTTGCTCAGTTCGATGCAGCATTTGGTGAAAGTATGATGAAGCTGCTGCGAGGACTTGATTTCTCCTTATTCGAACTTACTCCAGTTGAAGGTCGCTATGTGGTAGGTTTCGGCCAAGCGTTCAATGTGAACTTATCCGGCAGTGTGCTGGAGCATGTTGTTGTGGATCGCAAAGAAAAGGAATAATTGTGAGAAAGGTTGATAAAGATGTCGCATCCATTTGAAGCTGTTCAACCGATTTGGAGTGCAGTGCGTGACCGATTCCAAACGATGATAGAGAGTTTACAAGAAGCGGACATGGACTTGAACATTTCAGATTCGTTTCCCACGATTGCCTATTTGATTCGCCATAATGCTGAGGTAGAGTATATGTTTGCAGATTGGTTCTTCAAGCGTGAAACGCCTGCTGATGTTACTTTTTTGACTGCTGGACCACCTAAGACTGTTTCGGTAGAGCTTGGTAAGATGGCAGAGTTAATTTCCTTTTCTGTATCAGCTAATGCGCATTTGATAGCTGGAATGAAGGATCTGCCGCAAGAGGATTGGGATAAACCAATTAAAACGCCGATCGGTACGTCAACGCCGCGAGAAGCATTAGGACGGGCCATGTATCATACCGGTATTCATAGTGGTCAAATTTCATATATCCGCAAGCTGGCTGCTCAGCAGAACGATGCCGCTCAAGGCTAAAGTAAAATAATAGAGAGTATACAGAATAAGAAAAGCAGACCTTCTCGGAGGTCTGCTTGTTTTCGTTTGCGGTATATGTGAGATAAACATAATTGAAAACTAGTTATACTTGATAAATGCTTGAGATGTGTATTAGGTTACTGCCACGTCTTGGCAACGAAGTCAGCCACGATGAGAAAGACTATGTAGGAAACAATGGCGATGGCAATATAGATAAAGCCTTGCTTGGTACGCTGTTGGAAAAAGCGAACGATACCAAGGCTAACAAGCGGGCACACAATTAGTAGGAAAAACAATACCGTTACAAATAGCTGTGGACTTATTGTACTAATATCGACGTAGGTCAACGTAAATCACCTCATCATGTAGATTCGTAAGCAAAAAAGACTACAATTGCTATTATATATCGTTTTCTAAGCCAAAGTCTTCCTTTTTTCTATCTTATTTTCGTCAAATTTTCATCAATTGAGTTTTAGGAAGACACTTCATCCTAGGATAATGGATGGTATAATAAGGAATAAGAAAAAGGAAGATCAATTGGGATAATTGAGGGGGAGCTATCGTGCGTTATATGGTTGGCATTGATTTAGGCGGTACGAACATCGTTTGCGGATTAGTGAATGAACAGTATGAGCTTATTGATAAAGTGAAGAAACCAACTGAAACCGAGCTTGGGGAAGAGCACGTATTGCAGAAAATGGCTTCGATGGTTGATGAGCTGCTAGAGAAGAACGGCATTGAGCGAAGCAGTTTGCTTGCGGTAGGTGCGGGATGCCCAGGATTCATTGACCCTATTCGCGGTGTTACGATATTTGCTGCTAATTTGAAGTGGACGGATGTTGAAGTGTCTCAGCGTCTGGGGGAGCTTGTAGGTGTTCCTGTGTTTATTGATAACGATGTTCGAATGTATGTGTATGGTGAAGCGATGAGCGGTGCTGGTCGAGATGGCAAAGTAGTTCTGGGTGTTACTATCGGAACGGGGATGTCTGCGGCAACGGTTGCACACGGAGAATTGTACTATGGCCATCGTTTTATGGCAGGTGAGATTGGCCATGTCGCAATGGATGGGGAAACTACACCTTGCGGTTGTGGGCTGACAGGCTGTGTGGAAACCATTGTATCCGCTACTGGATTGGTTCGCCAAGCGAAAGAGGCGTTGGAGGCAGGCCGAAGCAGCATATTGCGTGAAGCTTATGAAGCTGGAAGCTTGACGGCAGCACTTGTATCAGAAGCATACGATCAAGGAGATGAGCTTGCCAAATCTATCATGCAGCATACGGGTACCGTGTTAGGTAAAGCGTTGGCCTATGCGATTACCGCGTACAGTCCAGACGTTCTCGTTATTGGCGGCGGCGGTTCTTTGGCAGGAGAGCGATTGTTTGCTCCGGTTCGTGAAGCACTGAAGCGTCATGTATATCATGGTTATTTGGAGCAGTTGGAAATTCGCCAAGGTGAACTGATCGATGATGGCGGTGTCATTGGCAGTGCAGCATTCGCGCGAACAAGATGGAGCCAACTAACCTCTACGTCATCTCAAGCGGCTGCTTCTACGTCAGATTCTATGCGTGATTGCCATGTTTAAGGCAGTTCCTCATTTACATACAGCTGCGACAGCTACATTGCTGCAGCAGCGCATCGTTGCGATATTCCGCGGTTATACGGGAGAGGCAGCTGATGAGGCTGCGGCAGCTTTGATTCGCGGCGGAGTTACATTGTTGGAGGTAACGATGAATACAGACGGAGCGGCTGCTATCGTATCCCGGTGGCGCGAACGCTTCGGAGAGCAGGTATTTATCGGCGCTGGAACGGTCATAGATGAAGAAACAGCGCGTGAAGCTTTGGACAGTGGGGCACAATTTTTAATTACGCCTAATCTAGATGAGAAAGTGATTGAACTTGCTCAAAGCCGAGGAATCGATGTATGGACGGGTGTATTGACTCCAACTGAAATGGTACGTGCATGGAAGGCAGGGGCGCCGGTATTAAAGCTGTTCCCGCTTGGTAGTCTCGGTTCAGAGTATATACGTGAAGTGCGTGGTCCACTCGGCCATATCCCGCTTATGGCGACAGGTGGTATTGATTTGCATAATGTGCAGCAATATTGGATGGCAGGAGCATCGGCATTTGGCCTTGGCTCCAAGCTCGTTCGCGGTGATCTTATTCGAGCAGCAGCATGGCAAGAGCTAGAGGATCATGCTTCTAAATGGGTGGATACTGTGCGACATCTAGGCTAGTAGAGCAAGACAAGATAGTTTTGTTCAGTAGACTGTTTTTAGTTATAGCTAAGCTGCCTTTGCTAAGGAATATACATGAGAGGAGGTCAGGTGGATATGCCATTCATTAGTCTGTTTATCATTGCTGTTGTTGTGTTAATTCTTCTCTTTTTCTTTGTCATTTGGCGCTTGTCTGTCAAAAGCCAATCGCCGCGAAGAATGCCAATCGAAGTACAGCCAACAGGGAAGTTTGAATCTATTGAATTTCAAGGCAGTGCATGGCTAAGAGGCTGGTTGCTCTGGCCTACTGATGAGCAGCAAGAGCCTAGTAGCCAGCCCCTGCCTGTCATTATTATTTCTCATGGCTGGGCTTCCAATCGCTCTCGTGTGCTGCGCTATGTGGAGCCATTTCGAGCAGCGGGTCATGCTGTTATTGTCTACGATGTCACAAGCCATGGGGAAAGCGGTGCGGTGAAGGCGCCATCTGCGCTGCTATTTCGTGATGACTTGCTTGCGGCCGTGCGCTATGCTCACACCCGTCCAGAGCTTGATGCTGCACGAATAGGCATCATTGGTCATTCATTAGGCGGCTTTGGTGCCATGCTGGCGTTAGATGAAGGACTAGAGGTACAGGCGATTGTAACGGATTCGATGCCAGCTAATCCATTTACGATGATAACAGCTGAGTTGAAGCGAAGAGGCCTGCCTATTTTTCCATTGGCGCAGCTTGTGCCTCGGATCTGGCTTCTGCGTGCTCGAATTAATAAGGCGGAGTTCGATGCCATTAATATTCGGGAGACGATACTTCGCAATGAACGGAGGCGTTCAGGAAGAGTGCCGCTGTATATGATTCACTCGATGGGTGATACGTTTATTCCACCTTCGGAATTGCAAGGGATTGTAACAGATTTACCTTGTGAATTGCCACATATGTTCGTCCATACGAATGGACATAGCTGTTCCGAACAGGACCCAGCATTTTGGGAGGCTGTCCTGCCTTTTCTACATAAGCATGTAAAGCATGCAGCAGCTTCTTCAAATAGTTCTGATACATGTGCGTCCTCGTAAGCATAATTGTGCTTGCGGGGCGTTTTTTTTGTAGAATGGGCTTAAATTTCAGTCATGGCTCTATGTTATTCGCCCTCCTTATTGAGCGTCAATCTGCTAATCTTGCTTCCTATTGTGCATAAGGTCTCCTAAACGCTCAACGTATGAAAGACGTTGTCGAGTACTGCAAGAAACGGCAAATGGGAGTGACAAGCGAGCTTTCCATAACGTGACACCCTTCTTATAGGCACTGTGCTACGATATGGATCATCCTATGATAAGGCTTGCCATATATGGAGGTGGCTTGATGAATCAAGAGGAAGAGAAGGCTTGTATATTCACTCGCCCAAGTAGAAGACAACGTATGTTGAAGCACCGGGCTGATCATCGCTCGCAGTGGATACATCGAAGTATGCGAATGATGATAGCGACGATTATTTTCGTATTGATGTGGGGCAGTTATATATCGTGGCCGCATGTTGAAGCAGAATCTTCATCTGTTAGCTTTTCTGATGAGCACATGATGGAGAGCTGGCTTGCAGAACAGTTGGCCGAGCGAACCACAATGATCCAATTTAAGTACGAGGGATCGATCGATCAATTTAGTCAGGTGCTTACTGATGTACTGAACGATGCTCTTTACTCTAACCCGTTTATTCGGTATAACGTCAGTCGTTATACGTTTCACTGGAAATCGTATGGAAAAGGAGCATTAGTGTCTGTATATGTTCAGTATCGAGAAACGTATGAGCAGTACCAGCAAGTTCGTCAATATGCGAAAGAGCAAGTGAAACGGTTAATTACGCCTGGCATGAGTGATGAGCAAATCGTGAAAATCCTGCATGACTTTGTTGTGGACCAGCTTGCTTATGATGCGACAATGACAAGGTTCACCGCCTATGAGGCGATTACGTTAGGCAGCACTGTTTGCCAAGGATATGCTTTGTTATTGCAAGCATTATATGAAGATGCAGGGATAACGAGTCGCGTCGTTGAAGGCAATGCGGGTGGACAACTGCATGCATGGAATATCGTGCAGTTAAATAATCAGTGGTATCATGTGGACGCTACATGGAATGACCCTGTGCCAGACAAACGCAATCGTATTTTGCATACGTATTTCTTGCTCAGTGATGAGGAAATTGGGCGAGATCATACGTGGGACCGTGCAAAATTTCCACAGGCAACGCAATCGTATAAGCAGAATAAATAAGTGACCAGTAAATGCTGAACTAAGCATAAACTTGTTAAGGCTGTTATCTGCTTTTTTACTTGAAAAAGAAGAGAGCATAGCTCGCTGTTTCCCTTGGGAGGCAACGGGCTATTTTTATTGGCTAAAAACTCGTACAGAAATAATTTCAAAAAAGTGCTTGCAGGTGACGTTACGTCACCCAATATAGTGAATGTAAATCACACGAGACAAAGGAGTAAGGCATATGAAGAGCGCCGTAATGAATTGGAAGACACAAGATAACTGGACATGGAAAGAGTTTGCAGCATTGCTTCTACTAGAGTTCGGCTTTGTTATTGGGGTTATCAAATTTGTAGTAGCACCTATGTATACAGAGTGGCTCAGCAATGAATTGTATTCGGGAACACTGATGGGGCTTACCATTGCTGTTGTTCTGTTACTAGGGGTGTATGTTATCGCACTTCGTCCACAAAAGCTGTCATGGAGTGAAGTAGGCTTGCGCTCATTTCCAGCAAAGGACTGGTGGCGGATTATTGGCTGGACGTTGTTATATCTTGTTGGCAGCGTAATCGTTATGGAAATGTCTGTTCTTCTAGTCGGGAATTCCTATGATAATAGTAAAACAGAGGCGATGCAGCAAAATGTAACGGTGCTCGCTGTTTCTATCTCATTTATAACAGCAGCTATTATTTCACCGATTTATGAGGAAATTTTTTATCGTGGGTTTTTATATCGTTGGTTGCGTACACGTCTTGGTATCGGTGGGGGCATTCTTATTAGTTCGCTCATTTTTACGATTATTCATATTCCCACGTATAATGCGATGCCGGTTAACTTCTTGTGCGGTGTAATCACTGCGTGGGCATATGAACGGACAAATTCAATCTGGCCAGCGATAATTATTCATAGTGTCTTGAATGCGATCGCTGTGCTGCTGACATCACTTGGTTAATAAAAAAATGATGTTCTAGAATAAAATATTGAAGGGGAAAAACTGGAAGTTCCGTCGAATAGAAAACAGATACAAAATATGGGGTGGATATGTTGAACAGACGGCGCAAGTCACGGATAAAAACCATTAGCTACGCATTGGCGACGGCAGCTCTGATGACGATTGCATCAGGTTGTACAGACAAGATCATAGAAGAACAACAAACAGCACAAATTGAAGCGGGGGTTATTAAGAAGCTTCGGATTAGTAATCCATCAGGTGATCTTACGATAATTGGTAGCGATCAAACCGATAAAATAGAAGCGGTAGCAAAGATTAAACGTACGGAAAATATCCCGAGCGAGGAATTTAAGATGACGCTCACGGAGAGTGGGGAAGAAGCAGAGTTCGTTAATTCTTTGCCATCCTCTTCATTTGGAATAGATGTACTAAGCCAGATGGACATAACGTTAACAGTACCTTGGCGTATTGAGTTAGACATTGTCGATGAATCAGGCGATATCACTGTTTCTGGAATTACTAGTCCTATCATAATTAATGACCAATCAGGAGATATGAAACTGAAAGATATAGAAGGTGCAGTCAAAGTTACCGATGAATCAGGTGATATCAAGCTCGAAAAAGTGAAGGGTGATCTCGAACTGGTGGATGATTCTGGCGATATTGAACTTACGAGTAGCCAAGGAAATGTGAATATCAAAGATGAATCAGGCGAGCTTGAAATATCGAATCATATCGGAATGGTAGCGATCATCGATGATAGCGGCAATGTAAAGATTGAACAAGTAAAAGGAAATGTTACGGTTGAGGATGAAAGCGGAGACTTGCGTATAGAACAAATTGAAGGCGATGTTCGTATCGAGTCTGATACGTCTGGAGATGCGACCATTGAGCGAGTGTCAGGAACAGTCCATAATAATAGCAAGAAATAAATCGAGCCCGCTTCTACTGTCTGTGACAGAGAGCGGGCTCTTTCTCATTAAGCCTTACGGCGTATATGATGCATAATTAGCGTTTGTATCAGCTGTCATTAGCCATCAGCTAACTCTTATTCTGGGCTATCCAGCTGACATTGATCCAATGGAATAACTTTTGTTTTAAATTTGATTTTGTAGCCCAGCCATACAGCAAGGAATAACGGAAGTCCGATATACGGCATCACGATATCCAGCCAATGATAGTCTCCAGCTACAAGAATCGGTAAGCTCTGACCGATGACAACGACTAGACATAGCGCAAATGCGAACAGCGGCCCAAATGGGAACCAGCGTGCACGATAGGCGAGATCTTCCAACTTGCGTCCTTGACTCACATAAGCACGGCGGAAGCGATAATGACTGATCGCGATACCGAGCCAAGCGATAAAGCCGCACATACCAGACGCAGACAATAGCCAGAAGTAAACGGCACCGTCTCCGAAGAAGGAAGCTAGAAAAGCGAGCATACCGATGGAAGCTGTTAGTAAAATCGCATTAACGGGAACGCCGCGTTTGCTTAGCTTGCCAAGGAAGCGAGGAGCTTTTCCTTCCTGCGCCAACACGTATACGATACGAGCGGATGCGTACATACCGGAGTTACCTGCGGACAACACGGATGTAAGGATAACCGCGTTCATAACAGAAGCTGCAAATGCGATCCCTGCTTTTTCGAATACCAAGGTGAACGGACTCACACTAATATCCGTAACATCACCCATTAGCAGGCGCGGATCTGTGTATGGAATAAGCATTGCGATTACGAAAATAGCCAAAATATAGAACAACAAGATGCGCCAGAAAATTTGACGAATTGCTTTTGGTACACTTTCACGTGGGTTATCAGTTTCACCAGCTGCGATACCGACAAGCTCAGTTCCTTGAAACGAGTACCCTGCTGCCATAAATACGCCAAGTATTGCAAGTAGGCCGCCATGGAACGGCGCGTCTCCTGTAGTAAACGTATCGAATCCGATAAACCCAGTACGCTCACCGCCTAAAATGCCAAAAATCATAAGTAGGCCGACCGCTAGGAAGATAATAACGGTACCGATTTTAATCATAGAGAACCAGTATTCGGATTCTCCATAACCTTTAACGGACAATAAATTCAACGCTACAATAATGCCAAGGAATAAGAAACTCCATAAGAACGAATTCGTATCCGGGAACCAGTACTTAATAATTAATGTAGCAGCTACAAGTTCGGACGCAATCGTAATTGCCCAGTTAAACCAAAAGTTCCAGCCAAGAGCGAACCCAAGCGCTGGATCAACAAATCGGGAAGCATAAGTGCTGAATGAGCCTGATTCTGGCATATAGGTAGCGAGTTCACCGAGACTCGTCATTAGGAAGTAAACCATAATGCCCACAGCGGTGAAAGCAAGCAGTGCACCACCTGGTCCTGCCTGTGCGATTGCGCCGCCGCTTGCCAGGAATAAGCCTGTACCGATCGAACCGCCTAGTGCGATCATCGTTAAGTGTCTTGTTTTTAAATGCCGTTGCAATTGTTGACTATTATTTGTGTTACTCATAATGTTCGGCACACTCCTTAGATGTTAGGTAATAGTATGACCGAAAAGGTGCAAGTTGCCTCCGAAAATATAAAAAAACCGTCTAAGCGATAATCGCTAGGACGGCTCTATATTCCGTCTCAACTAGCCCCTTGGTCAAGATAGCGCTCCATAGACGGACGGGTAATCCGAATATGGCAGTGCTGCGCCTTTCGGCAGCAGCCCCAGCCTGCACCTTGGAAGTTAGAATGGTACAGACTTCGGCGGGTGTTCCTTTCTGTGAAGTTCGTAGACGCTTCCCGTCTCCCTTCACGTACTAATAACATCCGCAACCTCTACCTCACCTTTGGAGTTGATGAGGATTTAAATAATGTTGTTGTTTAATGATATGACAGTAATAATATAAACAGTAGTATAAAGCAATTCTAGCAGTTGATGCAATATTGAAAATATTTACTGAAATTTTCATGATCATCAAAATACACACATTCAGTAGGTACATGCTTACTGGCGGCTTAGCTGCTTCCAGTACCAAATGGCTAGCTGTGTTCGGTCGCGGAGCTCGAGCTTCGCTAGTATTTCGGTGACATAATTTTTGATTGTTCCTTCACTTAAAAACAGGGTAGAGGCGATCTCTCGATTGGATAGGCCATTCGCAATATGTTGGATGATAGCTTGTTCAGAAGTATTTAACGGATATAACTCCCACTTGGGTTGTTCAGGAACATCTGACTGTGGCGCAGATGCTGACGCTGATGTTCCACTATTGGAATGACGTAACAAATGTGCGAGTTTAAGTGCAACCGATGAATCCATAAGAACCGAACCGCTGTGCACGGTACGTATCGCTTCCATGAGGCGTGATGGGTCGCTGTTTTTAAGCAAATAGCCGCTCGCTCCATGCCGCAGCGCGTCAATAATATGCTGTTCATCATCAAAAGTAGTTAAAATAAGTACTTTTGTAGCAGGACATAGCTGCTTAACGAGACGGGTTCCTTCCACACCATCTCCATCTGGCATACGCATATCCATTAACACCACATCAACGGGCTCGTCAGCTGCAAGGGCTGCTGCTTCGTGGCCGCTTCCACAAGTATGGATGACCGAAAAATCTGGCTGAAGCTGACAGATTAGCTTCAAGCTTTCTCGTATAAATACGTCATCATCGCAGATCATCAATCGAATACTCATCACTGTACCCCCCTAGTATCTAGCTGTTCTTGCTTTAATGGTGATGAGAGCAGCGTATGCTCCTTTATCGAAACAGCGTAAACATTACATTCGTTCTCATTCTCAAAATGAAACGATTAATCTATGTACTTATGGCGGATAGGGAGTCTTGTCTGTATGCAAAACAAAGGCTTTAACATTACCTCGATATGTCCACCCAATGTATGGGCTCTGTCTTGCATTCCTCTAATTCCGATCCCATTTTGAATAGGCTGTAACGGAAGCTGTCCATTATTCGATACTTGCAGTACGACTTGGTTGTGCTCATAGTGCAGTACAATGGATGCCTTAGAGGCAGCGCCATGGCGAATGGCATTCGTCAAAGCTTCACGAGCGTTGCGATATAGGGCTATTTCAACACTGGGATACAGCATATAAGGTATGCCTTCCACCTCATAATCGACATGAAACTTAGCACTTGCATATTCCTGCTGCAGTCGCTCTAATGAATAGGAATGAAGCCGATGATCGGAGGGCTTCAGCCTCTTCACCGTCGAACGCATCAGTTCCATACATGCTGCCAATTGCGAGCGAACTTCAATGAACAGTTTGAATGCTTGTTCTTGATTCGTTGTAGAAACTTCAACGGAAGCATCCATCATCATTTTTAGACGAATAAATTGATGACCCAACTCGTCGTGCAAGTCATGTGCGATCCGGCTTCGTTCTTCAGCCTGACTCATCTCCTCTACAGCTCGCGCGTAGTGAATCATGTCATGATTAGACTGCTGCAGTTCATAAATTTGCTGGCGCAGCTGATCATTTTGCAACACTAAATACTGCTTTTCCCATTCGTACTGTCTTAAGCCATATAGAAGAATCCCTATTACTATAGCTATTAAATTGAAATGAATGATATCAGTCCACGAATAATCGATAAGTGCAGCCAACAGTCCGATCCATGATACGATAAACCCTTTTGCTAACAGGGCAGGGGGCCATGACTTTGGTGCCGTGATCCATGTGGCGATAAACAGAAAGACCAGCAGCGCAGAAAACGTATATATCAAAAATAAGGAATAAATAAGTTCGAGCATAAAGCCAAGCTTTATCCAGTGAGACGGTATCCACATTTGCCTGATTTGGGACAAGCCCAGATAGAGGAATACATAGAAGAAGAACTCTTCTTGATCACTAAACCAACGGAAACCGTTATCGGTGTAGAGTACGGCGATCGAAGTGACGATGGTAAGTATGAACTGAATGAGGACCGTTATGTGACGTTTTAACACCGTTCGCCCACCTCCATGGTTAATTATACCACGAATATGCCTGCACTCCTTTTTAACTTATGACTTTAGTCATGTGTAGAAAGTGACCAATTTGACCTGCCCATAGATCGCAATCGAAGTAATATTAAATTCAAGTACGATGAAATGAACGTGTAGTGATAATAGCCATGATCAGGGGGAGTAGACGTTGAGCATATTAAAAGTGGACCAAATACTAAAACGATTTAATCAGCATGTAGCCGTAGATCATTTGAGCTTTCAGCTTGAAGAGGGAGAAATTTATGGCTTGCTCGGTCCAAATGGTGCGGGAAAAAGTACTACGATCCAAATGATCGTCGGCTTGCTTCCGATTGATCAAGGCGATATTTGGGTAGCTGGTCATTCCGTTAAGAACTCCCCGCTGCGTACGAAAGCCAATCTTGGCTTAGTTCCCCAAGATCTAGCTCTGTATGAGCAAATATCTGCGCGAGATAATGTATTGTTTTTTGGGAAATTGTATGGGCTTAAAGGAAAACAGCTTCAGGAGCAGACAGATGAGGCTTTGGCTAGAGTAGGACTAACAGAGCGGCAATATGATAAGCCAGCTTCTTTCTCAGGTGGAATGAAGCGGCGACTCAACATTGCCTGTGCCATTGCACATCGTCCGCGCATCATTATTATGGATGAGCCTACAGTAGGAATCGATCCGCATTCTCGCAATCATATTTTGGAGTCCGTCCGCAAATTGAATGAAGACGGATCTACGATTATATATACAAGTCACTATATGGAGGAAGTATCTGCGATCTCGACACGTATCGGAATTATGAACGAAGGCAGGCTTATAGCACAGGGCACAGAAGAAGAGCTGAGACAGCAGATTGGCTCGGATGATAAAGTGTTGGTCGAAATATTCTCCGCTTCTGAGCAGCAGGTAAGAGAGGCTGTGCTTGAGCTTAAGCGTCATCCATCTGTTCTTAAAGTGACAGAGCAGGGAACATGCTTGGAATTAGTGCTGCCGCATGGGGAAGAGAGCTTGCAGGATATTTTGTTCATTCTAAGCAAACACGCTGTTCCTGTCCGCTCCATTAGGCGCGAGCAGCCAAGTTTGGAGACGTTGTTCCTTACTCTGACAGGGCGACAGCTGCGTGACTAGGGGGAGATACAGATGCGTTGGTTAACAATTGCTCTTCATGAAATACGAATGAACTTTTCTCAAAAAAGCATTATTTTCGTGATCTTCATTATGCCGCTAATCTTGATATTTGTACTTGGTTCTTCCTTGTCCGGGATGAATATGTTCAAACAATCGGATGTTGAAGTAGAACAAGTGAGCGCTGGTGTTGTCGTGGACGAAAATAGTCCGCTGCAGCAAGCGTTCGATGATTGGATCGAACATGAAAAAGTGAAAGAGTTTGCGGTGTTTAAGCGATATGAGACGGAAGACGAACTGCGTCGTGATGTAAAAAATCAGATCATTGAGTATGGTGTTATCGTACCATCTCCCTCGCAGGGGTCAGAGCCAATTTCGATTACAGGCGTTCAAGGTACGCTTACAATCACCAATCTAACGATGGAAACGCTGATCGATTCTTTTAATGCAGAGGTAGGCAAAACGATAGCCGCTATGAAGCGTGGGGTTGATCCTGCCAAACTGGAAGAAGTCAGGGCGGTAGAAGCGGTTGCTTCTCCAACTGAAGAGAGCGAAATCGTCAAGGTGAATTCATCTAATACAAAAATGGTTTCCGCCATTCAGTATTATGCTGTAGCGATGCTGGTCATGTTTTCATTGTATACGGGGCGGGGACTCGCCGAGTCCTTGTATCATGACCGTTTAAATCAAACGCTGCATCGCACACTAGCATCACCCATACGCATGGTTGATTTCGTAGGTGGTAGAATGCTGGGCCATTTCCTATTTGGTATGCTTCAGTCTGTATTTATTATTGGATTTTCCTCATTTGTATATGGAGTGGATTGGGGCTATAACCTATTTGTAACGTTTGGTGTATGCGCCCTAGTGCTGGTCTGCTCTCTGAGCTTGGGTTTAATCGCGGCAACTTGGTTCAAGTCTCAGCAAGCAATGAAGACATTTATTGAAACGGTCATTGTATTTATGACGGCAGTTAGTGGAGGATTTTTTGCGATACCGGCCGTACAACAAAGTGTGGGCAGCTTCACGATTTCGTATTGGGGAATGGAGTTGTTGACTGGTGTGATGAAGGGTGAGAGCTGGAATGAAATGTGGCTCGGCTTGCTCATTTTGGCGGTGATCGCATTTGTGCTCTGTACGCTTTCTCTTATATTCGTGCGAAAGGCGGTAGTACGATGAATGCGCTAAAAATTGCACAGTTCTACATCCATCGAATTTTAGTGAATAAACGCGCATGGTGGCTCACCTTCGTTCTGCCGACTGTAGTCGTAGTGTTTATGATGGTTACAACGATAACGAGTGTTGTTCCTGTCGTTGTCTGGTACGACGAAGACCAGTCTGTATGGTCCAAACAATTGAAAAATCAATTGGATGAACGATTTGAGGTTGTATTAGCAGCCAATCATACGGAGATGAAGCAAAGTGCCGAGAAATCAGGCTTCGGTATATTTATTCCTGCTGCCTACAGTGAATCCCTTACTGGTGGAGCAACTCCACAAGTCGATATGTACCAAAAAAGTTTGAGCGAGCAGTCCGCACTTGTAAAGCTGGCTGCAGAACAGTTTGTGCAAGAGCAGCAGCTTTTCTTATCTGATACAGAACGGTTGGAAAAAGGCGAGAAGCTAGCTCCAGACCATATGGAGAAGCTGTATGAACAATATTTACAGGAAAGACCTGTTTTAGACATTCAATCTAGCAAGTCTGCTTCTTCCGTCTCCATGAGGATGGCTATGGGCATCTTCCTTATGTTTATTTTTATGAATGCCCTCCAAGCGGTTAGCGTCATGATCGAAGATCGGCACAATCGTACGATGCTTCGTGCCTATGCAGCACCTGTAAGGAATGCAGAAATATCTTTCGGTTATTTCATAGGGGCATTTGCGAACGGAACGATACAAATATCCATTGTATTAGGTATTGTTCATATAGCTTTAGGATCTCGAATTACTTCTTCGATTGGAGCACAATTTTTGTTATTGGAATTGTATTTGTTAGCGATACTTGGGGCTCTTTGTATGGTTAGCGCCTTCTTAACGGATATGAAGCGGTTCACACAGGTCGGGTATGGAATTATCGTTCCGACTTGTATGATTGGTGGATGCTTTTGGCCGGTTTATATTATGGAGCCGTATATGCAGCGGATATCCTATTACGTCCCTCAGCGTTGGGTGCTGGATGCCATCGATAAGCTGGAATCGGGAGCTGCTCTGGAGGCTATCCTGCTGCCGATAGGTATTTTACTATTGTTCACGATTATTTTTCTTGGAGTGGGTGTATCTACGTTCCGTCCGGCTGCACGTGAGGGTTAGCTGCTTATTAATTGGCATTCAAAATATAGAGAATAAATAACGTTGTACCAGTAAGATGAAAACAAGAATAAAGTGTTACATATTGTAAATTTAATGGAAAGGTCTTCTACACGTTTTTGTCGAATAACCGATATATAAAGTATGGGCATCTATGGAATTATTAATCGGAGACAAAGGGGTAAGGGCCTTGAAACTCAATCTACGCACATGGACACTTCGCAACTCACTTAAGAAGAAAGTTTCAGTAGTTATTTTCGCACTTATTTTACTACCTACTATTGGCCTTATCTGGATGCTTACGAACAGCGCCACGAATGAATTATCTGAATCTCAGAAGTCGCAAGTTACGAAAATGTCCCGAACGATGACGGAATCCATTAACGCAATGTACGATGACTATGTATTTGCTTTCCAAGCTTTGGAGAAATCATTGCCGGATATCCAGACGAATGATGCTCAATTGCAATTTCGATTGACTACTATGGATAAGGACACCGATAAAATTCTTGCATCCTATGTGGTGCTCGATGGGAAGCTGCATCATAGTGATGGTGTACAAGGAACTGAAAGTGTTGATAAACAGCCATGGTACACCGAAGCGTTAGCTCAGCCTGGCAAGATTATTACTTCCAAAGTCCGAAAGGACAGTGAAGGAAGAATGGTCATTACGTTCTCACGCACATTGAGTGATGGCAGCGGGGTAATGGGGCTGGATGTAAATACACTGCGATTGGCAGAGATGGCTTCGAGCTTTAAGATTGGCGAAAATGGTTATATTGCACTTTTGGATGAATTCAATCAAGTTATTGTACATCCTGATTATCCACCAGGTTCGATACTGGAAGGAGAAGAGTATGCTGCTCTGCGGATGTCTTCGCAAGGAGAACTAATGTTGAACAGTGAGAAGGCTGAAATGTTTATTTCCTTCAATCGCGATAATAAGTTGAAGCTTAATGTCGTTGGTGTAATGGATGAAGGGGAGATTAAGCAGGTACAGAATCAATTGTATCGTGAAGCGCTTCTTTACCTAGGACTCATTTTACTGTTTATATCAATTGGCGTAATTGCCTTTATTAAATCGATTCTGCTGCCTATTATTCGTCTTCAGCAAATGTCAAAGCGAATCGCTGAGGGTGAGCTGGATGTACGGGTGACGACTAGCCAGCGGAAAGATGAGATTGGGATGCTGGAAAGCCAATTCAATACGATGGCGCTATCACTGGCAAGTGTCATGCGAGAGCTTAGAGATACAGCGAATACATTAGCAGCTTCTTCGGAGCAATTGTCAGCGAACTCGGAGGAGAATGTAGCATCGCTCCAACAAGTAGCTGCTTCATACGAAGAGATTAACAACCGTTCTGATAGTATGAAAATCGAGTTGTCAGGTGTTAACGAGATGGCAGCTCAAGCCGACGGTAAGCTGCGGAATGTCGTCGAACTCGTACAAAATTCTGCTGCCAATGCGAATCAGATTCAATCTTGGGCAGTAGAAGGAGAACGTTCCTTACGTGGTGTGAATGAACAGATGTCAACGATTATGGAGCACACGCAACAAGTTCAGACGGAAACGGATGCACTGCAGGAGAAGTCCAAAGATATACAAACAATCGTTGGATTCATACAGAACTTGTCTCAGCAAATCCACCTGCTTGCTTTGAATGCAGCGATTGAAGCTGCACATGCAGGTGAACAAGGAAGAGGCTTTGCGGTCGTGGCGAATGAAGTTCGTAAATTAGCAGGACAAGCTCAGCAGGCGACGGAACAAATTACGGCTCTGATCGAAGAGGTTGGCACTCGGACGGACGCTGTCGCACAAGCGATGGTCGAAGGAACAGAGTCTGTTAACAGCGGCAGACAGCTGACGAATTCGCTTACGGAGCGCATGACGGAGATGTTTGAAGTGATACAGACCGTTAGCGAGCAATTAACGAATGCAGCTGCGGTAAGCGAAGACTTGGCACACACGAACAGTGAAATGATACAATCCTTCGATGAATCACTTGAAGTAACTGAAAAAGTAGCTGCAGAGATTGAGACGTTGGCTGCGGTAAGCGAACAGCAAAATGCAGCGATGCAGGATATTGCTGCTTCTGCCAATCATTTGGCTTCTATTGCAGATGACTTGCAGCAGGTTACTAGTCGCTATAAGTTGGAGTCGTAAGGATAGCGATGGATATATTTGAAGAACAGGCTAGTAACCTGTAGAGCTCCTTAAGTAAAGTGGTGCGCACCCTTAGATATGGACATAGGGCTATCCTATGCTAATCCATGACCAAAACTAAGGGTGCTTTTTTGTTTTTATGCTGTAATACATAGATATGATGTAGGCGATCCATAGAATGATGTTTATGATGGGCAATGTGAAAGAGTCATCGTTATTAATGGTACGAATAAGTTGGTAGATACTTAGAAATAGTCCTGAAAATCCACATATAAATACAAGCCAAATACGAGCTTTGATCATCTTGTATCACCTCTATAGGTTAGGGGTTGAAAAGTAATTAGGGGATGAAAAAAGCTGACGTCGGTTGAGTATCGTCGTCAGCTTCGTTATTTCATTATGCGGTATGTTAATTATTTGTTTCAATAAAAAATGGTTAAGTAAGATTAATCACGAGCACGCGTCATTTGCTGCCATACCGTACCTGCAGCTTCTTCACCCGATTGGATGCGTTCCAACGCCATACGGGATTGAAGGGCAACCTCAAATTCAGAATCTTCCATTGCATCCGTTAAAGCTTGTACAGCTCGTTCATCTCCGAGATCGTACAAGTAGCGGGCAGCACGCCAACGTACAAGCTTATTCTTATCTTTCAACGCTGTAATCATCGGTTCCATCGCTTGAACATCGCCGATATCAGAGAGCGTATCGCCAGCTGTCCGTCTGACGCTGACGGAAGAATCTTTTAGCGCGTGAATCAACAACGGCATAACTTCGGCTGTCTTAATCTCCCCAAGATATACGACAACTTGGCGGCGAATTTGGCTGTGGTCATCTTCGATCAATTTCTCCAGCAGCGGCAGGTTAGCTTCTTCTGGCTCCAACTGCTCCAGTGCTGCATAACGCTTGCGCCAATCGCTATCTTGAAGTCCAACTTCGATCGCAGCTTGATCCCAAGCAATGCGCTCCTCCACGAATGGTTCGTTGGATTGCTTCGACTCGATGGCCTGCTTGATGACAGATTGAAGTCGCTCATCGGTAAAGGTTGCTTCGAGCTCCTGCTCAACCTCACGTGCAATCGTCGGAAGGTCACCGTAGCGAGTACCATATTCGCTAAGCTTGCGCTCTTTGATCAATGTTGCGCTGGCAACTTCTTGGACAGCCTTCACGAATCGTTCGCTAAGACCGATGCGCTCTTCTTGCCCGCCTGCTTGGACACGAATTTGCATCGGGATGCCACGGAAATATTGCACATATACATGTGCCTCTCCGAAGCTATAGTTTCCAGGCTCTTCTTCAGATCCAGAACCTTGCTCTTGAGACCAGCCAAATATATCTTGAACTTGACGTAAGATAACAGCCCAATCGTGACTTGGCTTGCGATCGAGCGCAATAAAGTCAGCGGTATGGAATAGGCTCTTTACGCCGTCGATTTCTAATAATTGTTGAATCAAACGAGGCGCATTTTGTTTGTGCTCGGGCGTATACGTACGTCTAACGCCTTCGTCCAGTCGCTCGTCCAAGTCAAGCTTCATACTATTTGGACTTGGTGTAGGTTCGATACGAATGAGTTTCATCTATGATCCTCCTTGGTTGATACGAGTACATTTATTGTACATGAATGAGTGTGAGCCTACAATGAATCAAGTAAACGAAGTACGGGTATAACGTACTTAACAAGCATAATTGGAGTGCCGTTGGAAATGACCTTCCTCACATGATACGATATAGCAATAATCATTGTTATTTTATAATGAGTATGCTTATTTTAATGATGAAAACATGGAGCGCTAGTGCGTGGTAGAAAATTATTTTTAATATAAAAAACGGCGAGGTGAAGGCATGTTACGCTCTAGAACAGTTCGGAAATATCATAATATGGATAACGTTATGACCGAGAAGACGTGGAAGCAGTTCAAGCGTTGGCGTTCGGAGCGTCGTCTGCGTCTCCGCAAGAAGGACTATTCCTACGTCATTCCTCATGTGGAGCCTAATTTGGCCGCATTGAAAGAAAATCGATCGAATACGACGATTACTTGGATTGGCCATTCCACATTTTTATTGCAAATAGGTGGACTTAATATCGTTACTGATCCGGTATGGGCGATGAAAATGGCGTTGGAAAAAAGGTTGAGTCCCCCAGGAATTCCGATACAGGATATGCCGGAACTGGATGTCGTGTTGATTTCTCATTCCCATTATGACCATTTGCATGTTGTATCTCTTCGCCAGTTGGTGAGAGAGCAAACGATTATTATTGTTCCTGCTGGCTTAAAAGGGAAGTTGGCTCGGAAAGGCTTCCGAAATATTGTGGAGCTGCAGTGGTGGGAATCGATTCAAGTTGATCAAGTTACTGTAACATTCGTGCCTGCTCAACATTGGACGAGGCGCTCTTTGACCGATATGAATCGCTCGCACTGGGGTGGGTATGTGCTGGAACGCATCGGGTCGCATGTGGATGAGATTGAACCAAATTTCAATCTAGACGAATCAGAGGAAGCGTTGGAGAAGGCGAAAAGCTATAAAGACACTGTGGAGCATGTAGATGATGTAAGCACGATCTACTTTGCTGGGGACAGTGGCTACTTCCGTGGCTTTAAGGAGATTGGAGAACGGTTCGATATTGATGTAACCTTGATGCCGATTGGCGCTTATGAGCCTGAATGGTTTATGAGCGCACAGCATGTGAATCCTGAAGAAGCTCTGCAAGCCTTTGTGGATGTTCGTGCTAAGCTGATGATACCGATGCATTACGGTGCTTTCAAATTGGCGGATGATACGCCAAAAGAAGCGATTGATCGTTTGATGGCAGAGCGAGAACGTATAGGTATTGAGCCTGAACGCGTGCGCCTGCTTGTGCTTGGTGATACGTGGGAGGGACAAGAGTTACCGGTTCTATCAGGCAATGAAGAGTAGAAAAAAGAAGCCCTGTGAAAAGTAGTTTGTCGCCCGGACAGAATAAGTTATAGTGTTTAAATACGAAACGAAGTGTTACATGCTCAGTTTGTGGAAGTACGATAATTTTATGAGTGCTGAATAGATTGAAGAAGTGAGTCGTATGTGTCTCGTATAGATATGCAGCGTCTTAAATGAACAGGGCTATCCTATGGCGGCTAGATATTTCTAGCTGTTAAGGATAGCCCTGTTTGTTCGTGTCAGATGGTTAATACTTTGTGTAGCTTAAGATCTAAGTTTCCAACGCATCGACAGAGTCAGCTGTTGATGGATGATACTCATGCCATGATCTTGTAACGTTGCATATTAGCGTTTAGGGTTGCTGCGTTGCGCTGATTTGGCATATTTTGAGAGCTTCTTCGCTGCTTCATTCATGACCCGCTTCGCTTGTTCTTTTTCACGACGATCTGCATAAGCCAACTCACGCTGGAGCTTGCGATAAGCCTGCAGGCGGTTGGATTCCAACTCGCCTGTTTCAATGGCAGCAAGGATTGCACAGCCAGGTTCCCGCTCATGACGACAGTCGCGGTAGCGGCATTGCTCAGCAAATGATTCAACATCTTGAAACGTATGTGAGATGCCAAGACCCGACTCTTCATCTGTTCCTGTAGTGAGTCCAACCTCACGCATGCCAGGCGTATCAATAAGCCAGGCTCCGTTAGGAAGGGCCATTAGCTCACGATGTGTCGTCGTATGACGGCCTCGATTGTCGTCTTCACGTACAGCTTGCGTTGCCATTCTCGTGGAACCCGTGAGGGCGTTCGCGAGTGTGGATTTGCCCACCCCGGAGGAACCGACGAGTACGACGGTAGAGCCGGGGGCGAGATAGGCAAGCAGGCGGTCCATGCCTGTGCCGTTTTGAGCCGACACAGTGAATACGTCGGCTCCAGGCACTGCCTGCATCGCCTGCGCGACGAAGGCGGATTCCTCCGCAGCGTCAGCGACTGCGTCGGCTTTGGTGAGCACGACAGCTGGCATAGTCCCGCTGTCGTATGCAAGCGCGGCATAGCGCTCCAGCCGCCGCGGCTCGAAGTCGCTCGTCATCGAAGTGACGAGCAAGGCCGTATTGGCATTGGCCGCGACGACCTGCGCGTCGGACCGCGAGCCCGCGACTTTTCGCGCGAAGCGCGTGCGCCGCGGCAGCACGCCTACGAGCACAGCGCGGCCATCGGCCGGCCGTGGGACGACGGCAACCCAGTCGCCCACCGCTGGCCAGTCCGCGGGCGTCAGCATGCTCGCCCGCGCTTGCCCTGACGGCTCGGCGAGCCATTCGCCGCCGGCGCCGATCACCCGGTACAGGCGCTTGTGCGACTGCGCCACGCGCGCCGGTACCCAAGCTTCCCCGTAGCGGCGATGCACCGCTTCGGGCACGGACTCCTCCCAGGCACGCCATGCTGCGTCCCAAGATTCGTCCCAACCAAGCGCTTCAAGCGTGTAATTAACCGCTTCTGTCGCGTCCCCCGCTGCATCGCTGTCAGCCAACGTTCCAGCTAGCGAAGATGCATTGACCTCTACGAGCAGTGCATCATCAATGTCTATATCCGACAACAGCGACGCATTGTCGTCTGCTGTACCTACAGCATCTGGCGCGCGATCATTTGCATGGCCTATATTTTCAAATTGTGAAATATTCGAATTGTTTTTGTTATGCTCGTTTGTATGACTTGTTTCCTTTTTGTGTGAATCATTCGTCTTAAAATTAAATTCGTTCAATGTGATTCTCCCTTTGTGTGTTGGATTAGACATAAGTGACAAAACGACACAAGTAAATGGGAGAATCCCGCTTGGATACGCCTTAGCGGTAGTCTTTCTTTTCCTTTACGTGCAGCACGTATTCAAACAATTAGGTTTGGTATGACAACAATCCTTGTTCTTATTATCAAGAAAGTGTCACGATATCGGTTGCACGAAGTGCTAAGGGGCCAACGGAATCTCCCTCATATTAACAACAGTTCTCATATAACATCACTCACTTTCTTGTTTGATACTTTTATTATAGCTTTTGAAAAATAAGTTGGAAAGATGTGTATGCTAATTGCATACTTACAAGCACATATGGTCATCAATATGTACATAGGAACCTTTTACCGCGTTCATGAACGACGAGAAATGTGCTCATTCTTACTAGAGCACATTTATGCAGGCAGAAGCGCTATTCATATGCTTCGCATCTTTGCTTGGCTGAATACCAGCAAGGAGTACTTTCGCCTATAGCTGCACGTCATATCCTTGATGAGGAACAACAATTGTAATCAATATTTGGCATTCATTTTGTTTCTATTTGGTTTCATGCTTTTTTCACTTAAATGTGTTATAATGTTCGCTTAATACTATTAGGAATAGGGGACGGTTTAACGATGATTAATACAACAGGCGTTACGCTTCGTTACGGCAAGCGCGCATTGTTCGAAGACGTGAATATTAAGTTCACACCGGGCAACTGCTACGGGCTTATCGGTGCTAATGGAGCGGGCAAATCGACCTTTTTAAAAATATTGTCAGGTGAAATTGAACCAAACAGCGGCGATGTGCATATTGCGTCAAGCGATCGTTTATCTGTATTGAAGCAGGATCATTATGCGTATGATGAGTTCAAAGTGCTTGATACAGTTATGATGGGACACGAGCGTCTTTACTCGATTATGAAAGAGAAAGATGCATTGTATGCAAAGACAGACTTCACTGAAGAAGACGGGATGCGTGCGGGTGAGTTGGAAGGCGAATTCGCAGAGCTTAACGGTTGGGAAGCAGAGTCTGACGCAGCAGAGATGTTGATCGGTCTTGGCATTTCAAAAGACTGGCATGACAAGCTCATGTCTGAGATTGATGGCAGCGAGAAAGTTCGCGTTCTCTTAGCGCAAGCCTTGTTCGGTCGTCCGAACATCTTGCTTCTTGATGAGCCGACGAACCACTTGGATCTTGAATCGATTAAGTGGTTGGAGAGCTTCTTGATGGATTATGAAGGAACCGTTGTTGTGGTATCTCATGACCGTCACTTCTTGAACAAAGTATGTACGCATATTGCTGATATTGACTTCGGTAAGATCCAGCTTTATTCGGGTAACTATGACTTCTGGTACGAGTCCAGCCAATTGGCACAGACGATGATGCGCGACCAGAATAAGAAGAAGGAAGAGAAGATCAAGGAATTGCAGGCATTCATCCAGCGCTTTAGCGCGAATGCGTCCAAGTCCAAGCAAGCAACTTCTCGTAAGAAAATGCTCGACAAGATTACGCTTGACGACATTCGTCCTTCGAACCGTAAATATCCGTTCATCAACTTCAAGTCTGACCGTGAAGCTGGTAAACAGCTATTGACGATCGAAGGTTTGTCCAAGACGGTTGATGGCGAGAAATTGTTCGAGAACTTGCATCTTATTGTAAACAAAGGTGACAAAATCGCGCTTGTTGGACCTAACGGTTTGATCAAATCGACTTTGATGCAAATCCTTATGGGTGAAGTTGAAGCTGATGCAGGTACGTTCAGTTGGGGAATTACAACATCTCAAGCATATTTCCCGAAAGATAACTCTGCTTACTTCGAAGGCGTTAATGACTCATTGGTAGATTGGCTTCGTCAGTATTCCAAAGACCAAGACGAAACATTCTTGCGCGGATTCCTAGGTCGCATGCTATTCTCTGGTGAAGAAGCGTTGAAGAAAGCAAGCGTATTGTCCGGGGGAGAAAAAGTTCGTTGTATGTTGTCCAAAATGATGATGACGGGTGCAAACGTGCTTCTGTTGGATGAGCCAACGAACCACTTGGATCTCGAATCCATTACAGCGCTCAACAATGGACTTATCGACTTCGATGGTACGATGCTGTTCACGTCTCATGACCATCAGTTCATGCAAACGATCGCGAACCGTATCATTGAGATTACGCCGAACGGTGTTATCGACCGTGTAATGTCTTATGACGAATACCTTGAAAGCGACGAGATTAAAGAACTGCGTAAGAAATTTTACGCAGCAGAATAGAAGTTCGCAGTAGTTCATGAATTTCTACTCTTTATCTCGAAGCTAACAAATATAGCTTAGTGGTAATACAGCAGTAAGCGGCAATACATGCAGTGGCTCAAGCAAGTGTAGCAGATTGATTTCTTAAGGAAGACGCTCCGCTTCAAGGCAAGTCGAAGCAGGGGCGTCTTTTTGTTGCTTCATTCCGTTTGTGTTATCGATAACACAATAAATTTACACTATTTAAGAAGACTGCTGTACAAACAATAAGTCAGCGTCCATGGTGATAATTGAACTCGATGCTCTTGTTTTTTTGATTTTTCGGCAGGATCAAATGTCTTAATGGTTGTCATAGCGGTTATTGAGGTTGCATGTCCCTTTTTTAATATTTAAAGGATGACAGTGAGCTTATTGGCTCTTTGGAGCAATGTTATTCATCAATATTGCTAATATAAGCTCCCGTATGACCGTTACATTTTTAAAATGGACATTTCTGCAGAAATAAGCTCAACTACGCTCATTAGCGAGGTGGATGGGGGAAATATGCCGCACGATGCTGTGTCCGATGATTATAATTGCTGGGCGATGTTTACACTATCCTTAAGGATGATGCGGCCCATATGTAGGAATCGTTGCATTATCGTGTTTCTAGATTCGGGATTATAGCTAAGAAATGATTTTTGGTTTATATAAATTGGTTTATATAAATAAATAATGATTAGTTCGTGGTAGCGATAGAAGGGAATTTGGACATGGATATTTTATTGGCTCTTGTCCCTGCGTTATTCTGGGGAACCTTATTGCTTGTTAGCTCCAAACTTGGAGGAAAAGCGCATCACCAACTCGTCGGTATGACATTTGGTGCTCTATTGTTTGCGATTGGAATTTATCTATTTAAGCAGCCTGAATTGTCCACAACGATATGGACTGCTGGTATTATTTCTGGTGTATGTTGGGCGCTTGGTCAGTACAATCAGTTCTCTGCGGTTCAATATTTAGGCGTATCTCGTACCGTTCCAATTTCGACAGGGATGCAGTTGGTTGTAACGACATTGTTCGGCGTTATTGTGTTCGGTGAATGGTCGACGACAACTTCCGTCATTCTAGGAATTATTGCGATTGTCCTTCTTATTATCGGTGTTGTATTTACTGTAATGGAGGACAAGCAAGCGAATAATCAAGGTACGCAAATGAGCGGCGGTAGTCATATGCAAAAAGGAATTGTGCATCTGGTTATCTCCACAGTCGGGTTCGTTGGTTATGTCATTATTCTTCGTTGGTTCGAAGTAGACGGTTGGGCAGCCATTTTGCCGCAGGCGATTGGTATGGTACTTGGTGGTTTGCTCTTGACGTTGAAGCATAAGCCATTTAACAAATACACATTCCGCAACATCCTTACAGGTGCTTGGTGGGGAGCTGGTAACCTTGCATTACTACTATCGATCCCGCTTATCGGCGTAGCAACAAGCTTCTCTTTATCACAAACGGGTACGATTATTTCTACTTTAGGTGGTATCTTCTTGCTGAATGAGCGGAAGTCCAAGCGTCAAATGGTATTCGTTATTATTGGTTGTCTGCTTATCGTAGTAGGCGGCGTTATGATCGGATTTACAAAGGAATAGAAACAGCAATATATAACAGAGAGGTTCTCTTTCGTCTTAATGGACGGAGAGAACCTCTTTTTTTTATTCCCTATTAAAATAACAGATTAGGAGCAATAGATATGTCGTTTGGCGTGGTGTCCACGATAATGGTAGCTATGTTTGTATTTGCCTTCAGATCGATAACTTGCACAACATTTTCTGAAAACGTAGTGATATAGGCTTTTTTACCATCTGGTGTAATGGCAATAGATCGTGGACCGTTACCTAGCGGGATCGTTGCATTGTTAATAACAGCATTCGTGATCGTATTAATGACTCGAATTTCGTTTGTTGTACTTGCAGTTACATAGGCCTTCGTACCATCTGGTGTAATCGCAATATCAAATACCCCCGTACTTGGGGACAAGTTTATTGTGGTAATGATAGAGTCAGTAGCTGTGTCTATGACAACAACATTATTTGTATTCAGGCAGGCGAACACTTTGCTGCCATCTGGCGTGGCGGCGATGTTGAATGGACTAGCAACAAGCGGTATTGTTGTGAGGACAGACAGCGTATTTGTGTTAATTACGGTGATGCTAGGTCCGCTGAAATCAGTCACGTAAGCTTTGCTCATAGGTAAAGAAAAAGCTAATGCAAATGGGTTAATTCCAGTTGGGATTGGAGCGCCTATTGGAGTATTCGTATCGACATCGATCACGACAACATTGTTTGACATCGCATTTGCCGAATAGACCTGGAGACCATCAGGTCTCATTAATACGCTTTGGGGAAGGCCTCCGGTTGGAACCGATGTAATCAACGTACTGGTCGTCGTATCAAATACATCGACCACGTTTGAACCTTGAACAGCTACATACAGACGTGTTCCATCTGGCGTAGAGGTGGAGGCAGAAGCTATTGTTGGATCAGTCGTTAACGATTGCACGACTTGATTAGTAGAGGTATCAATAATCGTGACCCTAGCTGAAGCAGTGGAAACGTATGCGAACAAGGGAGTAGGAGCTGTAGCAGGGACGTTAAGTGTACGAATGATGTCGCTGCCCGCATTATATAGCGTGACATGAACGGCGATATCATCTTCCCCAGGTCCACTGCTAATGACCCTTACCCCGAAGGCACTGCCTAACGCGACGAGCCCGGAAGATAAAGTGTTGTTTGGGTTACCTCTAGGTTGGAGGTGAAACAAGCTTGTAAAAAGTAGATTGTTGGTCTGCGTACCGAATACGAGTGGAGGTAGTTCATACAGCTGTATGCTCACATTTGTAGGAAAAAGGCCTGCATTAACAGCACTGACCTCTGCAAAAGCAGCTCTTCCTGTCTGACTGTTATCTATTGGTCCCGAATCGTATAGAGGCATACACTCATCACTTCCTTTTTCTGTAACATTAATTTTTGTTGTATGAAGCTAAAATAATAAATTCGGAGTAATCGCTATTTCTGAAGGCAGCACTCCAGTCGAAATGAGCTGCTGTCTTGTATTTGTTTGCAGATCCACAACAGCAATATAATTTTCAAGTGTGGCAGTTACAAATGCTTTTTTGCCATCCGGTGTGATTGCGACGCCTCGAGCGCCCATGCCGATCACGACTGCTTGGGAGGGAACTTCGATATCTGCTTTGGTGTCGACCATGAACAGCATACCCGCGACGCTGGCGGTGACATAGGCGCGTGAGCCATCGGGGGTAATGGCAACTTGAGCTACACCCGACCCAACGGGAAGTGGGATGGCAGGTAGCAAAGCGTCTGTTGCTGTATCGATGACGGCAAGGGTGTTGAGCTGTACACAGACGTATGTCTTTTGATCGTTAGGTGTGGTGGCAATGCCAACAGGATTGGCAGGCAGCGGGATCGTTCCTGTTGGTACTAACGTATTGGTATTAATAATCGTTACGCTCATTCCGTTGGAGTTGGTGACGTATGCCTTTGCTTGCGACAATACAAAGGAGACGGCGAATGGCATGGAGCCTGTTAGGATGGGGGCACCAACTATAGTATCTGTTGCTACGTCTATGACAGAGACGGAGTTGTCGTCAATATTCGTTACATAAGCTTGAGCGCCATCTGGCCGGACGAACACACCTACTGGACCAAGTCCGACAGGAATGTTCGTAATCAACGTATTAGTAGCTGTATCGTATACGTCTACAGAATTTGTACCTTGGACGGTTACATACAACTTGCTTCCATCTGGAGTTAGAGCCACGCTCGTAGGGTCAGTGGATGTTGTGGATATAAAGGTAGTTACTTGCTCGGTATCAGCTTCGATCACACTTACGTTATCCGAGCCGTTATTTACACCGTAAACAAGTAATGGGGTAGGCGAGGTGGCAGGGACATTAAATGTACGAATAGTACGATTGTCTGCATCATAAAGAGTCACATGTACAGCGACATCATTTTCGCCAATTCCGCTGCTAATAACTCGTACACCAAACGTACTGTCTAAAGCAACGGGTCCAGAGGAAAGTGTGTTGTTGGGATTGCCTCTTGGATAAAGGTAGAATAGGCTCGTAAAAAACGGATTGCTTGTCTGTGTGCCGAATGCGAGTGGAGGCAATTCGTATAGCTGCACACTCACGTTTGTAGCAAACCGTCCTGCGTTAACGGCGCTGACCTCTGCAAAAGCAGCCCTTCCTGTCTGGCTATTATCAATCGGTCCGGAATCATAAATAGGCATACGCTCACCCACTTCATATAGTTACTTCTAGCATATGGAATTTGAACTTTCTTTGGATGTGTGGATGACTAGCATAAGCAGGATTGGGTTCCTCTAACATGGGATGATGTTGAGACTGTGAGTAAGAATAAGAAACGGGTGAAGGTAAGGTATGCAGAAAGTAGCTGTTCACAATCGCTATGAAACGCGTTAACGCTATAAAGCTTTACATGTCAGTGTAATGGTGTTATATTGGCACTTGTCTATATAGTCAATTTAATGTCTATTGTGACATATATGGGATGTTTTCAGGAGGAGTTTACAAGTGGTTGAACTTAATCAAATGTTGTCCTTTCTGGCCGTTGCCATTGCACTGACATTGATGCCAGGTCCAGATATATTGTTTGTTGCGGCACAGAGCATGAGCCGTTCTTGGCGCAGCGGGATTACGGTTGCACTTGGTTTATGTACTGGATTAATCGTGCATGTCGGATTGGCATCGGCAGGAGTATCTGCGGTCATTCTTTCTTCGCCTGCGGCGTTTTTCATTATTAAGCTCTTGGGGGCTGTATATTTACTATACCTAGCATGGAAAGTGTGGATGGGTATTCGGAAAATGAAAACGGATGGCGAAGTGGCTGCGACTGCGGAAGTATCATCGGTAGCAGAAGCACCTCCTGTTGGCAAAGGTGTTGCGTCATCTGCCAATGCGCATATAGGCGTTGGTCTGTATCGCCAAGGGATTGTTATGAGCATGCTGAATCCGAAGCTCTCCTTGTTCTTTCTAGCTTTGTTCCCACAGTTTGTTCGCCAAGAAAACGGTTATGTACCGCTTCAGATGCTTCAGCTTGGTTTATTGTTTATGGTACAAGCGTTCGTTATATTTGTAGTTGTTTCGGTGCTTGCTAGCAGCTTGGGTGGTCGACTATTGAACCAATCGGGCAGTTGGAAAATACGACTGGCAGTTATCGAGATGCTGATTTATATTTTGCTTAGCTTCAACTTATTTTTCTTATAAATGAGCTTTTAGCTAGCCGATTCTTAATCTACAAAACTGGGAATCGGATCGTATTCATATTTTAGGATTCGTTCTTTTAAAATTAAGAAGAGCCCGTTCAACCGAGATTCCAATCCCTCGTACTCTCGTAGCAGTTGCTACGAGATAAGAGTGAAGGAACAGGGAACGGGCTTTTTTTGTTACGCGATAGGATGCTATTACTTATATTGTGGATTAGCCAACACAGTCTTCGCGATATGAATCAAATCAACCTCTTCAACTGGACCGCGATCGCCTAATATGCTTCTCAAACTGTTCGACAAGTTGGTTTTGTCTTCTTTGTAGAAGAAAGCGACCTCACCAAGATGCTTCAGGCTGTATTCCGTACTAGGAAGTACTTGTATCGAGCGTTCACCGATGTTTTCTGGTGCAAGCGTAGTTTCTGTTTTGCCGTTATCAGCAATCCTAGCCTTAATGGCATCTACTTTACCAGAGCCAACACCTATTGCTTTAAATTTCAAATTAACAAGAACGCTGCTGCCATTAATGCCGTTGTAGCGGCCTTTGCTTGCTGTAATAAATCGTAATGTATCTGTATTTTCTTGATGAACAATCGTTAGCTTGCTGTCTGCCGTTGCGTTTACGAATTGGAAGCGGGACTTGTCATATTCGATGCTGAAATCTTCTGCATAAATATTGTTAACGTTGTCCAATCTGAGCTGAACATCAAACGTTTCGTTTAAATATACCGAATACGTTACCGAAGTTACAGAAAGCTTCGGTGTGGAAATGTTAGGGTTGTACGGCTTCAAGCTGCCTTGCTGGGGCACGTCAATAGCTGCTAATACAAAATTTTTCCCGTATGAAGAATTATGAATAAGCTCAACAGAATGCTCCCCTGATGACAATCCCGTTACTTCGTGAGCTAAACGTGGTGTGCTGGAATTCGTATAAGGGCCATCAAGGTCAATCACTTGCAAGTTCATCTTCCCGTAATGTTTTCCATCAATAATGACTGAGATATCATCAGCTAATGAGCTAAACATGTCCTTACTTATTACTCGGAAAGAAGTACCTACGATATTAAATTTTACAGAGGAACTTGGATAACTGTGATAGTGCATAGAATACTGAGGACTATAATTCCAGCTAAATGGACTGTAAGAAAGTTCAGGTGAAGTATTTGAATACCGCTTCCATCCCTGTTCGGGATTCCACATGTCAGTTCCTACTTTTGCTGCACCAAATGTTGGCATGATAGAAAATACTAAACTAAATACGAGTGCCAGTATAAAGCTAGGCATAAATTTTTTACGCATATGTACCTCCATAATATGTATATAGTTGTGCGCACTTGAGTCATTGTAATGAATTTAATTTAAAGATGCTAAACATAATTATGTATTTAAGCATTTTATGGAAGAAAAATATAAATATTTTTTAGGAGACCAACGCACACTTTAATAAGATCGTAATAGAATCCTGCCACGTGTGCTTTAAAGTGGATAGATGACGGACCAACATACTTTCTGTTTTCATCACCGATAAAATTGGCATGGATAGGAATGTCCAGCACGAATGAGCGTAAAGGGTGTCACAGAGGCTATTTAGTATATAGCTGTGTATTTTGAAATGTAACGGATGTCAATGAGCTAATTTCATAGCTGAGATGATTTCACTCGCGAATATGACTACATTAGGCGATCATTCAACCGTTATAACTCTAGAACGGGCATTTTCGCGCAAATAGCCTCAATGGCGTTCGTTAGAGGAAGTTTGTAGCGCAATGCAGCTAAAAGTAAAAGCGATTTGATGTGATTTCCGCATATTCTCGATTAGTTATTAGTTATTAGCAACTAGTCATAAGGCGAAAAATGCTTGTAATTAAAAAAGAACCCCTATTTTCATGATCGAAAATAGGGGTTCTCTGAGTTGAAATTACTATAAATTAGCCCACTTTAGCGAACTGTGCTCTGCTGCGCTGCCAGCCTGCAAGCATAAGAGAGCCAACAATAAGAACAACGCCTCCGAGCCAGTATGGATAGCTCATATTCACGTCGAACAGAATACCTGCAATAGATGGTCCAATAATATTGCCAAGACTCATAAATGCGTTATTCAATCCAGCTACGTAGCCTTGTTCATTTCCAGCCATCTTCGATAGCAGCGTATTAGCTGCCGGGCGGATAAGGGAAGTGGCGATAAAGAATAATAATGTTGTTGTGAAGATCACCGCGTATTGACCAACAAAAGTCATGCTAAACATACAAATCGCAGCAAGCATCAAGGAGCCATGGATTACGCGTTGTTCTCCGAATTTTTCAACGAGTTTCCCGAATACAACGGCTTGAATAATAACCCCTGCCAGTGCTCCGAATGTAAAGATAAGTGAGATATCTTGTGGTGTGAATCCATGCTTCACGTCAACAAATAGTCCGAATACTGTTTCGAAGTTCATAAGGCCAAATGTTAAAACGAACACGAGCAGTAACAGAACAAAGTAAGGCGCTTTGAATGAATTAATGATGAGACCAACTATATTCTCGCGCTTTTGTTTCGTTGCCAGAGCGGCTATTTTTGCTTCTTGTGTTAATGTCTCTGGCAATATCGCAATCGAAATAAGCGTAGATAATCCAGCTAATGCTGCAGCCGTATAGAACGGTACACGCATCCCGAAGTCAGCAAGATACCCACCAATACCGGGACCGATAACAATACCTAGCGACATCGCTGCCCCCAGCCATCCAAGACCTTTTGCACGTTGATCTTCTGTTGTTACGTCAGCGATAAATGCTGTCATTGGCGGTGACATCAGACCTACACCGGCTCCACCGAGTAGACGAGACAGATAAAGTACCCATAGATCCGTTGTTACTGCGAACAGAACTTGTGAAATCGTGAAAAATGCCATACCGATAACAATCATTTTTTTACGGCCATATTTATCTGACCAATCTCCGCCGAGTGGGGAGAAAATGAACTGAGTAAGTCCAAAAGCGGCCATAAGATAACCCATATCTTTGCCGGTAGCTCCGAATTCCGTAATAAACATTGGCATAAGCGGAATAATCATACCCATACCAACCATGGCGATGAACATATTGATCATCAAAATGAACAATGGGCCATTTGTTGTTTTCTTTTCGTTCACGTGTTGTTTCTCCTTATAATTTTAATTTTGAGCTTAGCTGGCATATATGAATATCCAACTGAGGGATGCTTCGCAAATTGTGCAGCATTCCTTTAATAAGGAAGCGGCGTGGTTGAATTTCAGTCAGTTCTTTTTCGATAAGAGTTAAAGATTGCTTGGCTTCGATCTTGAGATCTTCTTCCGCTTGGCAATCTGCAATAGTATCAGCCATACGTTTTGTAATTTGTAATGGATGTACTGCTTCTTCTGTGGGGCATGTAACTTGAAATTCTTCCAATAACAATTTTATCCCAAGTGGTTCAGGCTGCTCTTGCATAAGCTTTTCTGCCATATAGTCCAAATGTCGAATGAGATAGTGACTGATGTGAGAGATATCTAGTGTGCTTTTCTCGAATAATAAGTAGTTTGTGAAAATATGAATCATGCCACACAGGGTAAACGTGGTGTCAAAAGCATAGGGTTTAAAGTCAGGACCGTATATTTGGATGAGTCGCTTCTCTATCCAGCTCAGGAATTCGGATTGAAAACCTTTGAGGTAAGCGACGAGATCATCATTTATAACGTCAGAACTTTCTTTGAATTGGAAAATGAGAATTTCTCTATATTCAACACTGTAGTTCATGTGCAGCTCCAACTGATGAATAAAGCGTTCTTTTTCAGAAGGGAAACAATCTTGATCGGATTGCAAAAGCATGTTCAAATGAGACTGGCAGAATGTCTGAAATATGCTGTATAACAAATCTTCCTTTGATTTGAAATGAGAATACAAGCTTCCTTTCGCAATTTGACAAGTTTCTGCAATTTCTTGCATCGTCGTATTGCGGTAGCCTTTGTGAGCGAATAGTTTCATTGCAGTTTTGATAATGGTGCATTTCTTATCTGCCATTGCATCGACCACCACTTTGATTCATCCTCCAATCTGACTATAAAGTTCTCTAAATGACTATATGGTCGAGACTCATTGTATAGAATCTAATTCGTCTTGTCAAATGGTAGATCATTGGAGCTCAAGAGCGTGGAAATCGATTATTTTACATGAAAAAATAAAGTTCCAACGGGTCGGAAAATGCTCGATCCATCGGAACTTGAACGGCTCGTTATAATAGTGCGCAATGCTTCGTATCGTTGATGAATAAAGTTAATTAATAAGCTGCTGAATCGTTCCTTGAGGAGGAAATACATACTGAAAGGCGTAGACAAGCTTCTCGAAAGCACGCTTGCGAATTTGCCCATAAGCAACTGCGGTAATGGGAGGATCATACACAAAGCTGTACACCTTCATATCGGTTACCTTGGCAGCTTTCATATACCGTTCTCGGATGAGCAATTGCTCATCTGGCTCTAGTTCTGCAACGATCGTCTCAATTAATGTGCAAAATGCAAGGCACTCATTCGTCTTATCTATGTTATATACAGCTACAGCAGCTGTTGGGTCCCCAACGCGGTTGGTCGCACCGTGGGCTCTTGCTTCGTATTGAGCAGTAATTTTCGTTTCACGAACGGCAAATTTCATCACTTTGCACATTCTATATTTGCTAAATACGTTCTCCATCATCATTTTCTTATCCTTCGTTCCGAGCTTGTCCCATGCTTCAAGAGAGGGGATATCCCATTTCATCATCCGCGTAAAATCCTCCTTCAAATATCCGTTCTGATTATGGAACACCGTGGGCAGGTATAACTATTATAACACAAAAACAAGAACGCGTGTTCTTATTTTTGTGTTTTTGTTTATTTTTATAATCATTTTTCGGACTCCATTCGTAAGATGTTCGTTTTCAGAATCCTCTCCTAGTTAAGATAATTTGTTTATCGATAACTCATTAAGGAGTATTTATAGCTGATAGAAATGGTATCTCCTTCACTTCTGCTCAATGTTTGCTCCATATAGATGAAGCTTTCCATCCATGGATATCAAGCTTTTGAAGCTATTAAAAAATAATAAAAAACGATGAATAATGAATCAAAAACGAATAAAGAGAACATGTGTTTCCATATTTATACTTGTAGTGTGGACATTGTGAGTCGCAGGTAATTATTGCATTAACTCTAGAATTGAGACTTACAGTAATCCAATAAAGCCGTAGAAGGGAGGAGTACTAGACAATTTAAATTTAATTTAATAATAGTATTGAAAGTTATTGTATTGTTAAAAAACTCTAATTGGTGAAAGGATGTTGAACAAATGACAACAGCAAAGTATTCGAAAACAACTCATAATGGACGAGATGTACGTGTAATTGAAGCTGATTCTGAATCAATTTCCGTCGTAAAAATCGGCGGCAGTGTATTGAACTCAAACAACTATGGTGTAAATGGTACGTTTTTTAACTCATCAAATGATTTTTTGGGAATTGCTGTGAACAATGATACTGGCGTAGGTGGGAATGCGACATTCAATGCATATGGTCAGAAGCAGCGTGGAACGTTCTACTGTTATCGCGATTTACGTTCTGGAAACCGTGTACATGATGTAGCGAATGTGAAAAAAGTAGAGGATTTTCCGATCTCCCCAAATATGAAACTGTTTGCAATTGGTGGACTTAATCTATATGTCAACGAGAATATCACAGAGCAAGAATTTTACCGTCGTTTAGATGTTAATGAACAGGCATCAGGAATTAATAATGTAATTAATAAAAGTGGTAGTACTTATTCATCACCTGGACTACGAGCACGTACAGCTATTGGATATAGTTACACAATAAATAAAGTTGTGTTAGTTGTTTTTCAGAATGAGACTCCTTGGGGAATGCGTCAATTTATGAAAAATAAAGGATGCGCCATGGCAGTATATTTAGACGGAGGAGGCTCTTCGCAAATGCGATATAGTGGACAAACAACGGGGGCGTTTGATCCAGAGAATGATAATAGAACTGTATTTAAGATGATTCGAGTTAATCCACATCTTTTACAAACCACTTTTTTGTTTCTTTGTTCTGGGCTATAAAGAAGTTTCTAATACCTGATTCTACAACTTTCGATTCAAATCCAACATATGTCATATTTACGCTGACGTATCCTTGTGTTTTTTTCATATTACTGAATTCAAGTATTTCGAAATTCATTACCTTATAATTTGGGAGATTTACGTCTGGAGATTGGCGAATTTGTTTAAAGTTATTGTGATCGCGCTCATTCACGTATTTGGCATGTAAGTTGACGAGTTTAATCATCTCTAATTCCATACCTTCGTATTTGCTTTCATCGATAGGAGTATAGACAATGTCTTCAAGATTAACTTTAGGCTGTTCAGTTTCCTGGTTCTTTTCTTGTTCCGCAACAGTTTGTTGGTTTCCTCCTTCTGTCTTTTGATTCTGCACTGCTCCACAACCGCTAACAACTATTAAACTGGTAAGCAAAACGGTTAGTATCCACTTTTTCATATCATACCTCCTAATAATTCCTATTAAAAGTTCGTGATAAAGGATGACTAAGTCACGTTGCCTTCCCTTATTTTTTGAAGAGCATAAGCGTTAATTTTCAAGAGTTTGAGGATTAATGTAGCGTATAGATTTTATTCTGAAATAAGTTGTTCAACATGCCTATGCATTATGAGAAGTAACTTTATTTGTTCCGTATATCACATTATACCCCCAAATATAGGTAAAGTTGCTTTTCTGAAATGTGCTTAATGTCATTTAGCTTATTAACTCTAGAACGTAGCGCATGCAATAGAATAAGTAACTCTTCTGCTTTACTTTATGTATTCAAAATCACTTCAAAAAACAATCAAAAATGAATAAAAAACAATTTAAAAATCAATAAACCAAACATATGTTCGGTGTTTTAAACTATTAACGTGGACATCGTGAGTCGAAAGGGGACAGACGAGCTTTTCAAGAGCGATGGAAGCTCGTAGCAAGTCTAATCCTGTTATCGATATCTGCCTGTTCGATTTTCAACCAGAAGGAGGGATGAGCTTGATTGTGTATCGGGACATCGTTCAGAAGTTGCTGGAACCAATGGCACTGGCTTTGCAGCTGCCTCTGCTGGATGTTACCCAAGTGAAGCCGGACAGCCCAACGCCATGCATCGCTTATGAAGTACCGAAGCCTTATGAGGATATGACGCCGCATATGGATCGGACAAAGGTGACGGTAGAAAAGGTTGTTGAGATGGAATGGCAGTTGCTGCTTATTGGACAAGATCGTTTGGACCTGATGCAGCGCTGCAGAGAGTTGATGAGGTGGCTCTGGTCTGAAGGGGAGGAGCAAGCGAAGCTTGTGCCAACTACGATCGTCAAGATGATGCCCCCTGAATGGAAGAAGGAGCCGATTCCGAGTTTAACGCTGACGGTAAGACTCCGCATGAAAGACAGTTGGCAGCAAGCCAACTCTGAAAAAATTGAAAAAATCAACATTCAAATGAAGGAGTGACTGAAACATGACATTACAAGACGTGCAAATTACGATTGACCTGCAAAAGCCGACAGGACGCTTTTCCTTCGCAACACCTTTGATTCTCGGTAAAAAAGCTGGTGGTGCTGCTTATAAAGAATACGCGCATCTCGATGCTGTAAAAGCTGACTATGCAGACATAACACCAGAATATGCGATGGCAAAAGTGTTGTTCGATCAAGGTGAAAATGCGCCTACACAAGTCGCAATCGCAGCTCGCGATGAGTTAGAAGATGCGGTTGCTCGTTTGCGTACCCTTTTGGATAGTGGTTGGTACTACCTCCTGTCCACAGATAATGATGCTACAACTGTAGAAGCGTTGGCGAAGGAACTAGAGAAAGAAGACTATCGTCTCTTCGTAACACGCATTGCAGACAAGGCGAAGCTTCAAGCATTGAAGGCAGCGGGCTACACTCGTACCGTTGTGTTCTACCATACAGATGCTGCGGCTTATCCAGATGCGGCGCTAGTTGGCGCAGTAGGGTCTGCTGACGTTGGTTCTGTAACTTGGAAGTTCAAACAGTGCGAAGGTATTGCTCCATTGAAGATGACAAGCAATGAGTTGCTTGATATTCATCTTGGTGGTGCGATTACGTATGTGAACAAACAAGGCCAACCGCGTACATCTGAAGGTAAAACTGTATCCGGTGAGTACATCGACGTCATTATGGCGCGTGACTATGTGCGTGCTCGTATGGAAGAGCAAATTCAGAAGCTGTTGAATGAATCTGATAAGGTTCCTTATACAAACAGTGGGATTGCTCAAATTGAAAGCACAGTTGTCAACGTACTGTTCGAAGCGTTCGATATGGGAATTATCGCAGCAGATGAGAGTGGCGAAGCGCTCTTCGGTACGAAGTTCTTGCTTCGTGATGAAGTAGACCCATTGGATCGTGCAAGCCGTGAATACAAGGGCGGTTCGTTCTGGTTCGAGGTGGCAGGAGCGGTGCATCAAGTTCGCGTTAGCGGCGTAATCCGCTTCTAATGGATTTCACGGAGACGTACTGGCATACAGCCTGAACGCTGGTTAGTACGTCAAATAACATTCATTTTCAACATAAAGCTACAACTCTATTACTTACTAAAAGGAAAAAAGGATGGTGCTAATACATGTCTATTGGATTCTATGATGCGAAATCGGTAAACGTCATTATTAATGGTACTTATATTACAGGCTTTGGTGAAAATACGTTCGTTTCTTGTGAAAAAGACGAAGAGCAGGCTGTTGCGCATGTTGGTGCGCGCGGTGAGGTAGCTTTGGCTCATAAAAACAATCCGCTCGGTTCCGTGAAGCTGACTTTGATGTCTACTTCTCCGCAAATCGGCATGCTCACGCGTCTAGCTCGCGACAAAAAAGTGTTCACGATCTGGGTTGTATCTCACAATCAACCACGTGAGCGCATTGGCGGTACGAAAGCAGTTATTAAGAAATTGCCTGCGGCTGCATTTGCGGCAGAGTTGGAAGATCGCGAATTCGAAATTCAAGTGCTGGATTACACACATATCGTATCTTAATTATTTTTCACTAACGAGAGGAGCATGGAACGATGAGTAAACAAAAGACAATTACGGTTCAAGAAGAAGAGTATGTACTTCAGCATCCGGGCGCTCGCGCCCTGATGCGTCTTTATGACACAGCATTGAAGCCTGATGGAGGCTGGAAGCTGGAGTCCTCGATGGACTTTTTCCTGAATCATGTGATTGTATCTCCGCGTTTGTCTTGGGACGGCCTTGAGGACAAGGTTGATCTGATGACACCGCTGTGGTTGGAATGCGCACGCTTCCTGGGGCTGGTCGAAACACCCTTGGAATCCGCAGCATCCGACGTATAAACGAGCCATCTCCGATAATCCGCTCCGTCAACTGCTATGGCAAGTCGTCATCGGCAGTCGGGGCGGCATTTCCTATGAGCAGGCGAGCGGCATGACGATTGAGGAACTATGCGAAGCGGCCGCCGCGCTCGAATGGATGTTGGGGAAAGGAGGGGTATAAATGGATGTAAAATTGCAAAAACAAACGCAGCAAGAGCTTAGAATATTGAATAAAAAGATAGATGGACTTTCAAACGTAGGCAATAACTTAATAAGGTCGATTGAAGATCAGATTGATCAGTTAAAGGCTACAACAAAGCAAACATTAAATACTCTGGCTAAAGTAGCAGTAGATTTCTCACTCAGCCAGCGATCCAGTGTAGGGACTAATAATCAAATTATTCTTAGAGAAATTATTAGAGAAAAGGTAATTCATGTTCAAGTTCAGGGAAAGGGACCATCAAATCCCACGATAAAACCAGCTCCTAAAGAGTATAAGAAAATGGAGCCTAAAGTTGACACCAAACTTAGTATTACAAAACCCGATGCTAGTTGGAATATATTTTCCTTATTTCCCAATCATCAAATTTCTGCAACATACGATAATAAACTTAATCAAATCGTTAAAGATAATGAACAGTTTACTAAGCTGCGTCATTTAGCATTAAATGAGAGTGAAAGGCTCCCGCACTCTAAAAATTCAGTTACACAGTCTCAAATTCAGCTTGCTGAATATGGTAGATCTGCGGATGAGATTATGTCTATGTCCCCAGCTGCTAATAATCTATCTGTATCTCAAAATGTTGATTTGGGGCAGGCAACGACCATTAACCATGATTTACTGAAGGCTTTTAGTGCGAACGCTTTAGATGCTGCAAAGTTCAATGATATGTTGATAGTTGCGAAGAAAGAAATGGGAACCACACTTAATGAAACAGCAAATGAACTCATATCTATAGCAAAGCCAGCAAACGATGCGGGTGTGGCAGCGGAGGAAGCGGCTGCATCGATGATGCTCTTACATGCTCAAAATATTAAAGGTGAGCGAGCGAGTAGTGCATTCACTAACGTTATGTCGAGTTTGAAGCAACCAACGGATCAAATTAATGAGTTATTTAATAATAGTGGCGTTACTTTAAAGGATTCAAATAATAATCTCAACGACTTAACAACGGTACTACCGGTATTGAGAGAGCATATGAAGGGGCTTACGCTGAATGAAAAAGCTGCCTTTGTAAAAGAGAATATTAATTCAGAGGATCCTTGGGGAACGGTTCGGTTTATTGAACAGAGTAATAATCTTACAAGTCAATCGAGCAAAATCAGCGAAGCTCAAAAGAATAGTAGTACACATGCAGAGGCAACAGCAATATCTAAAGATACCGTAGGCTTAAATAGTATTGCGAATACTCAAAATGTAATGATGGATTCTTTACGTTCTACATTTCCTGATTTATATAGTGCAATCGCAGGAGTCTCTGCAGGGTTTGCTTCATTATCTGGAGTCACACAGTTTCTTATTGCAGCCATTACTGTTGCATTATTTAATCTGGATAAAATAAAAAAAGTGAAAAGTTTTGTTTCAAAAAAAGATACAAAGCCAAGCGAGCTAGCGCAAAGCTGCTGTTGCAAAAAAGATTCTGATTCAGGCTCAGCATCTACTACTCCTAAAAGAACGGAAACATACGGTAATAAGAAAAAAAATAGATTTACCTCATTTTTTGATTTTAAGAAAAAACAACCTTTGAAAGAAACAGGAAGTAGCTTTCCTCCGCGATCTAGTAAGGAAGCTAGACAATCGCGAGCAGAGCATAATAAGCAATTAAAACAACAAGCACCATCACCGTTGAGTGAAGCGACTAGTGATTCTAGTAAAGGACCTGTTGGGAAGCCGAAAGGGAAGGCAGGGGTTATTACAGGGTTGGTAACAGGTGGTGTAGCTGGTTATTCTTTATCTAATTTCTTTACAGGTTCTTCGGGGGAATCTTCTCCTGTATCAGAAGTTGTCAATGCAGCTTCCACGGCAGCACAGGTGGCTGATGCGGTGCAGACTGTCCAGAGTGTGACCACACAGACGACTCAAACAGCTGCCACACAGGCCGCGCAAACAGCCTCTACGGCATCTGCGCAGGCTAAAGCTGCGGCTGAGACTGCTTCAACGGCTAAAAAGGCAAGCTGGGGGAAACGTCTTCTTGACGGTGCTCGAACAGTTAGTAAAGCCACCCGTGTTTTACGCTTGAATCCGGTTGGATTTTTAGGCGGAATGGCGCTTGATGCAGGATTATGGGCTGCTGATAAATGGTTATTTGGTGAGGATAAAGAAAAGAAGGAGCCAGAACCACCTAAGCCACAGCCAAAACCACCGGAAACGATTCAAAAGACAGTTGAGGCAGCATCTTCGACGACAACGACTTCATTTAGACCAAATACAGTTGCTCCTACTTCTGTAGTTCCATCAGCGGTACCGGCAGCTCCAACTCCTGCACCGATCGGAGCGGGAAGTGGAACAATGGATATTAACACGAACAGCAATGTCGTTATGAATCTCAATGTTACTGGCTTGGTGGATCAGAAAATGATCGAGGAAATTAAGCGGATTGCAAGAGAGCAGTATGATGCTTCGTTCCGTTCCTTTGAACGACATATACTAGATAAAATGCCGAAACCGAAACCACCAGCACCGCCGATTCAAGGAAAGGGAGGGGCGATGTCTTATTAAACAGCAATGGAGTAAACTAGGCGGCGTATCCCTTTTCGTTACATCGGAGGAGCCGTCTTATTCGGTTCAAGTAAGTACTCATAATGTAGAAAAGGGCGGTACGATTACCGACCATATTCAACGAGAAGGCGTAACCTTGAATCTACAGGGTCTGCTCCTGGGTGAGCAGGCACCACAATCACGCTATCAGATCGTCAAGGCGATGGAGAAAGGTCAGCTGCTGCAGTATTTTGGTAGGACGATGTTGACCAACTGCATTATAACGGGATTTAGTACTTCCCATGACAACTCGATTAGCAATGGAATGAGTTTCTCTTTGACGTTGAAACAGATCCATGTGGCAACTAAGCAGCGCATCAAGAAAGGGAATAAGCCCTCTCCTACGCAAAAAAAAGGTGATGGGGGCAGTAAGCAAATCACTTATCAGCATTATCCTTTTAGCCATCTTGTACGGCGTGGGCAGACATGGGAAACGATTGCGGATAACTATGGTTTTAAGCCGCATCAATTGCGAGAGTGGAATAAGCCTTATGTCCAGCTTCAAGAATGGGACAAGAAGTACAAGCAAGTGGAGGAAGGCATGGTGCTCACGATAGGTCCTGCTGAGCCTAAGCCTGACACGAACAAGTATAAGGGACCACATCCATCATTCGTGGGTGTGCTTACGCATGAGGTGAAGCCCGGTGAAAACTGGGGCACGGTTGCGGCCATGTATGGGCTATCGCCTGTTGTACTTAAGTCTCGTAATAAACATTTGTCATCGAATCGAGCGTTGCAACCGGGGATGATTCTAGGCATCGCATAATGCGAATGCACAGTCATCCTTTTATGTACACACGCAAGAGAGGAGGTTCAATATGGCAATATTGACGATTGAAAAAGAGCGTGTTCCCTACTCTTTCGATATGGATATGGGTACGAGAACGTACACATTCGACGTGCGTTATAACAATAAACATGATTATTTTACTATGGATATTTCACAAGGAGGCACTCCTCTTGCATTGGGCGTTAAGCTCGTGTGGGGAGTGCCTTTGTTTGAAAGTATGGAAACAACTGACTTCCCATTGGAAAGTATCGTGCCGTATGGCAGCAATCCAGAGGAATTGGTGAGTTGGGAGACACTCGGCAACTCTGTATTCCTGAATGTGGGGGATGAACATGCAGTTATTGTATAAACGACAGTTGGAGGTCGTTATTGGCGGGAAAGGGTTTAAAAGTGAAGATTTGACGATCCGAGTAAGAGCAGAATTCGATGATGATGCTGAGCCAAACGAATCGACGATTGAAATTTACAATTTAACGAAGCAGACGATTTCGAGTTTTCGCAATGAGATGCCTGTCGTTGTGCGTGCGGGTTATGGCAACGATATAGGTACGATTTTGCAGGGGACAATTGTAGAAATTCGAACAACTCGTGAGCAGACCGATCGGCTTACAACGCTACAAGTGAAAGATGTTGTAAAACGTAAGAAACAACCAGTTAAGCAGACATATCGCCCTGGAACGAGGGCTAGTGTGATTTTGCAGGATCTAATGGATAAAGATCAGATTCTTCGTGGTCAAATGGTACTTAGTGAGGATTATACGTTTGCCAAAGGATTTGTCGCTAATGGCGATGTAATGGAGTCGATACGTCGAGTTGCTGCAGCTTGTGGATCAACAACTTACTCCAGTCAGGGAAAATTGCATTTCAAGGCATCTGGCAAGAAGAAAGCAGAAGCACCAATTCTTATTGCACCAGATACAGGCTTGATTGGCAGTCCCGAGCGCTTTGAAGATGGAGATAAAAAGAAAGGGATCAAAATTACCTCCCTACTAAATCACCGTCTTCGTGCAGGTGTAAAAGTGAAACTGGAAAGTGAAGATTACAAGGGCATTTATGAAGTGAAACAGGGCATGCATCAAGCTTCGAATGACCAGTTCGTGACGGAGGTTGATTTGGTGACATGAGTGAAAACGAGAGGAGGGGAAGCATATGGGGGCTAATCGAACAGTTGGCGCTTTGGAAGCTTGGCTCGATCATCGTTTGGGCGGCATGTCGCCTGCCCAGCTCGGATCGATTGTACAAATGAATGGTTCGACGGCTGATGTGGAATTGGAAGATGAAGAAGGGCTTATTCGATATGAGCTGCCGCTTGTGGAGGTTCCTGGATTGGTCTACGAAGCAGGTCAACGAGTGCTGGTAGTCTTTACGGATTCCAATCGCGGCGGTGGAGTAATAGCAGGGAAGGTGAGCGGCGGATGAGGACTTGGCTGCTGCAAGATGGCGACATTGTACTGGAACAGGGCAATGTGAAATGGGTGGAGGGGCGAGAAGAGCTGGCACAAGCGGTTCGTGTGCGATTAGGTACAAGACTTGGCGAATCGTTCTTCACGCCAGAGATGGGGCTTGATCATGAGCAAATGATTGGGCAGCCATTCAATGAGGATCAATTAAGAGAGCTTGTACTAGAGGCGTTGGCTGATGAATATCGCATTGCATCTGTCGATGAAATCGATATTCAGTTTGATCGGGCGAGCCGCACAGCCGATGTGCATGTCGTCATGACAAGCGTAGAAGGGGAGGAGGTCGAGATCGATGTTAACAGCAGCGGGTTTGAAGCGTAAAACGTACAACGATATTTATGAAGAAATGGTGGGTGAGCTGACTACTCGGCTTGGTGAGGATGTCAACACTTCGGAAACGTCACCGCTCGGGATGATGATGCAAATATTCGCTTGGCATTTATCTGTGGTATGGGAAGATGTTGAGCAGGTGTACCATGAATCCTACATTCAATATGCGACGGGTGTGCAGTTGGATGCGCTAGCAGTGTTCTACGGATTACAGCGCAAGCTTGAGACACCAGCGACAGGTATTGTTTCTTTTAAAGGAACACCAACTTACACGATTCCAGCGGGATTCAGTGTGGGGACCAAGTCAGAAGTGTGGTTTACAACAACAGCTCCATGTACGCTCGATGCTCAAGGCAAAGGGATGGTGCCTGTTGTTTCAGTGGGGCTAGGATCCTCAGGTAATGTGCCATCAGCTTCGATTACGGAGATGCTTAATCCTGTGAAGGAAGTCACTTCGGTGACGAATGAAGCGGGTGCAGCAGATGGCCGTGAGCGGGAAAATGATATCGAATTCCGTGATCGTTTGCGAGCAGCTCGCGATGGAAGTCATGCCGCAACAATCGATGCAATCGTATCTGCGTTATTGCAGCTTCCAGATGTACGTTCTGCATCTGTACGTGTCAATGATACGATGCAGACGGATGCAGAAGGTATTCCAGCGAAGTCGATTCGTGCTTATGTGTATGGAGGTCAATCCGAACAGATTGCGAAGACGATTTTTGAAAAGAAGGCAGCGGGAATTGGTACTAATGGCGAGGAACTTGTCAAAGTGAAAGACGTCAGCGGTGGTGAACATTCGATTCGTTTCAGCCGGATGCAGATGCTGGATGTTCATGTTGAGGTGAATGTCTCTGTTAACGCGCAGTTCGCTGCTCAAGGGGCAGATGATATCCGCACAGCGATTGCACAATATGTTGGTGGTGTTGGCGCAGATCAGCAGGATTATTCTGGGCTACCGCAAGGCTCTCGCATCGTATCCAGCCGTTTGTTATCAGTCGTGCAGCAGGTCACTGGGGTTGAAGAGGTTGCAGAGTTGAAGGTCAAGCTAGGCACAGAACCATTCAGCTCTGGTAATGTTAATATTCCGCTCTATCACGTAGCGCGGGTGGCACCGGAACGCATTAAGGTGGCGGTGACTCATGTTTAAGCTGCCTGACGTTATGTCGCTGCTGCCAGATGTCATTACGAAGAAAGGAAGCCAATTTGGCGCATTAGTCGAGGTATGGCTGAAGCAAATGAATGATCTCGCGGAGACACTGCGAGTTATGTCGGAGTGGAAGGCGATTGATAAGGCGGAAGGATCGACTCTGGATGATATTGGCGGTAATGTTGGTCAGCCGCGTGGACAAGCGACGGATGAAGTGTATCGGATGCTGCTGCGTTCTAAGCTTGCGCGTATGAATGCGAGTGGCAGCTTGGATTCGGTTATTCAAGTGCTCGCGCTGGCGCTGCAGGCTGAGCCGAATGAATTTCGCTTGACTGAGCAGCACAGTGATCCTGTTCAACCGGAGCCTGCTGCTTTACATGTATCCTCAGTTCCATACGAAAAGTTAAATAGTGCTGGCTTAAGTCCTGCGCAATTTGTAGCTCTTGTAGAACGGCTTGTCGCGGCTGGAGTTAGAGTTAGTAGAGTGGAGTTAACAGGGACATTTGCACTGGCTTCTATAGCTGATCGATTAGAAGTCAGTGAAGATGGATTTGCAGATGAAGCTATGAGACATGGCGGTACATTAGGTGACCTCTACGTGCCAGGTAATGACTATGAGTTACCAATTTAAAAGAATGGGTGCTAAAAGGCACTCATTCTTTTTATTTATATTAACAGTTTAGATAGAGTACCAAGAAGATTCCATGTAAAGCATGACTTAAAAAGAGATTCTTACATTTTTCAATGAAATAATATCAAGAGGTGAGTATAAATGGCTTATGAAAACAAGCTTCCTGAATGGAAAGCAAAAGGAATCAAGCCTCCGCAGAGTAAGTTGGATGAAGGCTGGAAAGTGCAAGACAAACCACCTGCCGCTTGGTTAAACTGGCAGATGAATTCAACATATGAAGCGCTTCATGAATTGCAGCAGAAGTCAGCGGAAAAGACAGAAGTGGCAGCAGCAGAGGATCGAGCTAAGGTACATGCAGATCAAAAAATACAATCAGAGCTTGCGAAGCTCCCTTCAATAAAGGAAGAATTAAACTCACATATTAACAGTGCAACGGCGCACTCAGCATCATCCATATCTATGAACGATCCTGACTTTCCAAATCAAACAACGGTATTAGGGGCACTGAAAAATTTAAAGTCACTTGCCAATAGCATAAAGTCGAAGGTCGCCGCTGCTATTGGTGCACCTGCTGGAGGGACTGACACAGGCGATCAATTGGCACAAAAGATCAATGATGCAAAAGCGTTGGGAGCTAAAAATCTTAACGATAAAAGTGTAGCAGCTAATGCCAATGAGTCAGTACAATCTTTATTTAGTAAGGTTGGAAATATCGTTGAAGCAAGAGGGAACGTACCAAACCACTTAGTGCTGAGTGGATGGTGGTTTTCACGAGATCGAGAGCATAACCAGCTGGGAACAATGCCGAATCGGTCAGCAGAAGATCATCATATGTCATCTACTTCCCACACTGTCTGGCATGGGGATAGAGTTTTTTTAAAACCTCCCCACGGGTTTTACGATGGAGAAAGTTGGGTAACTGCTCCAGTACCGCACCTTCGTCCAGAAAATATTCGTTCAGGTACGGATGTTTTAGGTGTTGTAGGTACGATGCCCACAGGAGCTCGAAAAGCACATCATAAACTTACATTACCTAGGACAGAATGGGAGACATACGAACTCATTGAAATACCTGTAATAGATATCGGCTTTGATGCCCAAGTTATAGTTCCAATAACTGGAGTTTTTTCTGGTTATTATAAAACGCTTATTCTATGGAGCGGGAGAACAAATTCTTGGGTTGAATACGGAGGAAACACTTTTAATATGTCTGTATCATACCGTAGGAGTAAAGGCGTCGTTGAAATAGATTTCAGGACATTAGTGTCAGGAAGATATAGATTTACTGTCAATACTCCGACACTTGATTTTTATTTTATCGAGTAAGCGCCATGCACATTGCATGAGCGCTATTTTTATGCCCTCGTAGAGATTGGATTGAAGCGAGCAAGAGTAGGGGATTGTAACTGTCGAGCCTCACTCCTGCCGTGCCTTCCGAGCTTTTTCCGAGGGCAATTCACTTAAAGGGGGGGCAGTAAGCCTATGAATGACTATACTAAATTATTGGCCGACCTTGTCGGCATCAAGACATCAGAGCAAGTTGCAGCAACTGCGACCTTCGGGGTGTTCGGAACATTCACTGCCTTTATGTTCGGAGGCTGGCCGACATTGATGCAGGTGCTGCTCATGATGATTATCATCGATTATGTTACGGGAATTATCGCAGCAGGAGTAACAGGAACCTTACGCAGTCGAGTTGGGCTGGTTGGGATTTCCCGCAAAATTTTCATTTTCCTTATTATCGCCATTGCTCACCAGGTGGACCTTGTACTGGGGGACCAGCACATGCTGCGTGACGCATCGATATTTTTCTATATGGCAAATGAATTACTATCCATTATTGAAAATGCAGGACGGATGGGGGTTCCGATTCCATCTACTATTAAAAAAGCGATTGAAATATTGCACGAAAAAGGCGGAGATGACGATGACGTACAGCGTTAAACAGCGGCTGCTGCCACAAGAGGCACCAAATAAGCCAAAGCGAGCGATGAAGCCGCTCTATATTACGATACATAACACAGATAACACGGATCGAGGCGCGACTGCTGATGCACATGCCCGATACTTGCTGAATGGTAGCGGCGGAGCGAAAAAAAGCTGGCATTACACGGTGGATGACCATGATATTATTCAGCACTTGGAAGATACTGAACAAGGTTGGCATGCAGGCGATGGTAAAGGCTTGGGCAACACGATGTCCATCGGGATTGAAATATGCATGTATGAGAATATGAACGAAATGCTGGCTTGGAGACAGGCATCTTGGCTGGTTGCTCAATTAATGAAGAAACACAATATTCCGCTTAGTCGTATCGTACCGCATCGCCACTGGAGTGGGAAGGGGTGTCCATCCCGACTGCTACCGCATTGGCAGACGTTTACCCGCATGATAGAGCGTGTATTAGCAGATATAAAAGGAACCAATCCAACAGGAGCAGGGGACAAGCCGTCCCAGTCGAGTCAGGTCCCTGTAAATGTGAACCTGCCGGAAGGGAAGACATCTGCTTTGGAAGGACATTTATTAAATGGACACGTGTATGTTCCATTGCGCGATATTGCAGAAGCGCTGCAGCTCAAATTGCTGTGGGACAACACGAATAAGCGGGCGACCTTATCTAAATAAATGCCGTCCCGCGGCTAATCTCTTCTTATAACTGTGACGTAGGAATCGCGCTAACGGTTGCTGTAGAGCCTAATGAGCGTATATGGGTGTATTTTGAATGATAAAGTGCGTCACAGAGCTTATTCTTCAAATAAAGCTAGTTCATAGACCACGAATGCCAAAATAAGCTCGCCCACAACCGTTACTTTTCTATGCAAGGCAATTCCGCGAAAATAACCTCCATGGCGCCCGTTAGAGGAAGCAGACGCATAAGATCTCCTTCCCGCGCTGAAGCAGAGCAGCCTGTGATCACATCCGAAAACCATTTGTACATAATCGGTTGATTAACAAGTGTGTATTGAAACATTCACATTCTCTCTTTCAGCCCCGCATGTATTTCCTTCCTAATCTCTACATTTATATGGCGATGTTGCTCGCTTTCTTGTAATATGGGTAAAATGAACGCATAACCACCAGCAAGCAGATAGGAGCATCAGAAAAAATGACCGTCAATGGACAAGTGAACGGGCAACAGCGTCAGCATATCCGTGCAGGACTAGACGTCGATATCGTTCTGAAACAAGATCAGCGTACAGGCAAGACGACGCGCGGAATCGTCAAGGATATATTAACGAACTCTCCGTTCCACCCTCACGGCATTAAAGTGAGATTGCACAGCGGTCAGGTGGGACGGGTGAAGCATATACATGTTTCTCCTTAAGACAGCGGCCATGCCTAAAAATGAACCGACAACATAAGGGAGATGAACGACCTGAAAGGTTTCGAAGCTTATAACTTAGACCCAGCAATATTGCAATATTTGAAGCAAAACGGAATTGATACACCTACACCTGTACAACAGCAGGCTATTCCAGCCATGATGAAAGGCCAAGATGTCATGGCGGAAGCGGAAACAGGAACAGGTAAGACGTTGGCATTTCTATTGCCGATTGTACAAAAGGCGAAGCCTGATCAAGCACGCGTACAAGCACTAATTGTTGCGCCTACACGCGAGCTGGCACTTCAAATTACGGACGAAGCACGCAAATTGGCGGCTACTCGCGGAATTTCCGTATTAGCGGTTTATGGCGGACAAGACGTAATGAAACAAATTCACAAGCTAAGCGGTCGCTCACCACAATTGATCGTTGCGACTCCTGGGCGTCTAAACGATCATATTCGTCGCGGGACGATTGATTTGTCTAAGATCGACACGCTTGTGCTCGACGAAGCCGATCAAATGCTTCATATGGGCTTCTTGCCTGAAGTAGAAGAAATTATGGAGCAATTGCCATACAAGCGTCAAACACTCATGTTGTCTGCGACGATGGCAGATTCCGTAAGACGTTTGGGCAATCGCTACTTGAAAGATCCGGTTAACGTGCGCATTGAATCACGCAAAGTAATGGTCGATCATATTAAGCAAATCATCATTGAGACGACGGATCGTGCCAAGCAGGATGCTTTATTCCAGCAGCTTGATGAGCAGAACCCGTTCCAAGCAGTTATCTTCTGTCGTACGAAGCGCCGTGCGAATGCTTTGAATGAAGCATTGTTAGAGGCTGGCTACAATTCGGACGAGCTTCATGGCGACTTGTCCCAGTTGAAGCGTGAGCAGGTTATGAAACGCTTCCGTGACACGAAGCTTCAATTGCTCGTTGCAACAGATGTTGCGGCACGCGGCTTGGATGTGGAAGGCGTCACGCACGTATTCAACTTTGATATTCCGCAAGACGCGGAAAGCTACGTTCACCGTATTGGTCGTACAGGCCGTGCAGGTGCAAAAGGTGTCGCAATCACTTTCGTTGCTGATAAAGATCGTCCGTACTTGCTTCAGATTCAGAAAGTACCAGGTTTCCGCATCGATAATGCACCAGGGGCTGGAAAGTCCAAGGGCGGGAAATCGGATCGTTATCAGGAATCTGCTTCCTCTGGCAAACGCATAGCAAGACGCGGCCAAGGCAGAAATGAATTCGGCGCAGATCGCAGATCTTCTGCTCGTGGCGCAGACGCAGGAAGCAAGCGCAGCGGTCGCGGAGCAGGAACTGCCGGACGTGCGGAGCGCCCTGGTAAAGGAACGGAGTCTGCAAGCAGAGAAGAGCGCTTTGGACGTGGCGGAGCTCCAGCGCGTGGTGAGAAGCGCAATAGTGCTCGCGGTGAAGCATCCTTTGGAGAAAAACGCAATAGCCGTGGTGGACAAGCGGATAGCGGGTTTGGTAATCGTGGGCGCGGTGGTAAGCCAGCTAATGCGGACAACCGTACATCCGGCAGAAGCAGTGACTCCAGTAGTCGTCGCGGCGGCGGACGTGCATCTGGCGGTACAGGATCATCTCGTCAAGGCCAAGGTGGTAAGCAGCGTTCTGGCGGAGCTGGTCGTTCCGGTGGCAGAGGCAAACGTTAAGTTTAGTCTTGAAGTACACAATGAAATTAACCGTTTTAGCAACGCAATATAATAACGCTATATAATATTCGGAAGTAACTCTACACGATAAGGGCAATTTCCCATTCTACTTGGGTAGTGTTAAGAGCTTCGAATGATTTAGCTTCCATATTACAGCGCTATCGTTATGGGGAATGAGCCCGTGGACGATGGCGCTTTTTTTTTGCGCAGAAGCGAGCTGGAAATCTGTCGGCGCTAAAGAGAACATACAGTAATGTAAACATCATTGCGTGTTCGCTTATGAACTCCTCTTCGACCGAGCATACTATAGAATCGATGCATCTTTTTAAGGTTAAGGAGCTAGGTACATCTCCACATAAGTTGTATCGCAGCAACTTTTTCACGTTCAACCAACTTTACAGAACAGATGCAACACCTTTTTATAAGGGAAACAGAACGGTTACAGGTCAACACTGTTTCTCTAGACCCACAGCAATTGTATTTGCTACCATGAAATACGAAAGAGCAATACTAGCATGGTTAACGGATGAAGTACCAACTTATTATCATACTGATATCATTTGCTCTAATGATGATTAGCTGGGAGGAAGTTGCATTGAAAGAATATGCAGATATGAAAAAAGGTGAACGAGGGGCATGGGTTAGCATCATCGTCTATATTGTGCTGTCCATGACGAAGCTTGGCTTTGGCTTCGCCTATCATTCTGCTGCACTGCAGGCAGACGGCTGGAACAACTTGACGGATATCGTTGCGTCTGTAGCTGTGCTTATAGGGCTGCGAATTTCGCAGAAGCCGCCCGATCGCGATCACCCGTACGGACATTTTCGTGCAGAGACAATATCAGCATTAGTTGCTTCATTTATTATGGCAACCGTAGGGATACAAGTTATTGTATCGACCGTTCAATCACTCTGGTCTTCAGATACGCATGTTCCAGATGTTTTGACAGGTTGGGTTGCTCTATTTTGTGCGGCCGTTATGCTGGTGGTTTACCTTTATAACAGCAGGCTTGCCAAACGCATTCAAAATAAAGCTCTAATGGCAGCTGCTCATGACAACCGCTCCGATGCGTTTGTAAGTATCGGTGCAGCAATTGGTATTTTCGGAGCTCAATGGGGGTTCCCGTGGTTAGATCCGCTGGCAGCTTTGACCGTCGGCTTAGTAATTCTGAAGACAGCATGGGATATTTTTTATGATGCGAGCCATGCGTTGACGGATGGCTTCGATGAAAAGAAATTGGAGACACTGCGCAAGACAATCGCGTGCACGAATGGTGTTCGCGCGATTCGGGATGTAAAGGCACGCCTCCATGGCAATCGTGTACTCGTCGATGTCATTGTACTCGTTGATCCGAAGTTAACGTTAATTGAGAGCCATCGCATCTGCGATGAAGTAGAGCACCGAATGATGCATTCTCATAATATTACGGAAGTACAAGTGCATGTGGAACCCCTATTAAAAGGAGAGTCTTCATAGTAGGGATTGTTATTGTTAGTAAGGACTACGTGTATTTACGTGCTGAATGAATATGAGAGGTAAGCTACGCTTTTAATTTTTATCAATATCTCATGTGAAAATAAACATCTTTGCGGTCGAGTCCAAAATGATGCGGAGATTGCCTAGGCGGCATTGGTTGCACCGGTATTTGTTGCCTAAATGTACGCTACGCTTGATTTTGGACTTTTCTTTTATTTTTTCACCCTCCATATAGATTAGTTAGCATATCCAATTGCTTGCACGATAACTGTTCTGTTCTGCTCAGCAACGTACATAGAAAAAGGCAAAGTTATCGTGAAGACAACTTTGCCTACTCATTTCGTTTACATCATGAGATTGATTAACCATTACCGCGCTAACGGTTGCCACATCGGCTATTCAGCTTATATTTGCTTATTTTGAAATGTAAAGGGTGTCAGTGAGCTTATTAGCCAGATGGAGCGAATCCAAACGCCACCATAGCTAAAATAAGCTCTCCCACAACCGTTAAAATTTTAATATGGACGATTTCGTGAAAATAGCGTCAATAGTGACCGTTAGAGGAAGCACCATACTTTGAACGGTTGGAAATCCGTTCGCTCAACATACCATATCCCACCTTCCATATTTCCAATCCCACGTTCTAAGTGAACGTGAACGTACTGAATGAACGTTTTAGATGATCTTGAAGATAGTCCTTCTAATTCCTTCTTACATGCCTCTTATACGGCCTCAGCTTCGCTCCCCTGGATGTTATCAAACTTCGCTCGCTTCATTTTTATTAATACAAGCAGCAGTACAAATGACATAATAGCAAACAACGCACAAGTCACATATACACTTCGATATCCGAATCCATCCGCTATAAAGCCAAATAGAACAAAACCAAGCATATTTCCGACCTTATTAGAGTTGGAGTACAAATTGGTCGCTGTACCAGGCATATGCGGCAAAAAGTCTTGAAAATACGTAATGGCTACTCCACTCGTAATAGAAATGTAGGCAGCGCTCAATATTTGTACGATAAAAATATGCCAAGTTTCTGCTGCAAATGAGAGAAGGATAAAGTAAATGCAGGCGATAAATACGCCTAGCCGAATTAATTTATCACTTATTATTTTGGTAGCTAAATAGCCAAAGCCAAGCATAAATGGAATTTCAAATACAGGCGGAATGCTAAAAATGATGCCGATATCTTTTTCTGTACCGCCTAGTTCTTTGGTGACGAATTGAGCCATATTCATCGTGCTAAGCGTATTTGCCACAGAAATGAAAGTGAATGCAATCAGGTTAAGAAAAATAAACGGTTGAAATACGATCTTAGTGAGCGGAATATTGGCTTGAGATGTTGTGGCCGTTTGGTTTTCTTGCTTGCTCTTTAAAAATAAGAGTGAAATGATTGCAACGATAACGTTACAAGTTGCCGCTACCACAAACAATCCTGTAAATCCTAAATAGAGCAGAACAAACGCTGCAATGGCAGGTCCCAGCGTCCAAGATAGAGCAAAAATCGTACGTAGTATGTTCATATAGAGTGGAATTTGAGTAGAAGGCACGGTTGATCTTCCTAAAATTTCACGTCCAATGGCAAACACCTGTGAAAATGTCGAAGAAGCGATGCCAAGGAACAGTGAAGAGACAAAGAGCAGCACATAAAAGTTTCTTGAAAAGGCGAATCCCAAATAACCGACTGCTCCAGCAATTGCACACATGGCTAATATGAAGCCGCGATTGGGTAGGCGATCAGATAGCTTGGCGATATAGGTACTAAACACAATACCGCAAATCGATGAGACGAGCATAAATATACCAAAGGTCTTATTGCTCATACCCACTTCATCAATAGCAAATAGTGAGTTATACGGCAATACAAAAGCAAAAGAAATTCCGAGAAACACATTGATGACCATAGTAATAGGAAACTGCTGAATGGCAAAGGTCGTTTTCGTATGCTGCTTAATAGCGTGCAAAAATGAATTCATTTTACCCCTATCCTCTCTTATTTTTCTCTACATAATCCAACTTACTCCATAGCCCGTCCGTATCGTCATGCTGCCTTGTAGGTGAAGTTTACCACATTAGATAACAATAACAAGAGTAGTTTTTTAACTGGATCATAAACAACGCGGTATGGATGATTGCCACATATGTCGGAATAACCCAATGTGACAATTGTGATAACCAGCTCATCAAAATGGGGGTGCATATATATTTTGAGGTGAGAATCGGAATGAAGAGTTTCAGGTATGGTGATGTTACATGATTCTGGACATCGTACATGATGGATTCTGGATATTGTCCATGTTAAGACAAAAGCCACTCCTCTATAATCTAAATGAGAATAATTATCAATCCGTGCGGATTGAAAAATAGAGAGGTAGGCAATGAAAACAATGAAACAGCGTTTTTGGCAATTTGCACTTATTTCCGTTATGGTCTTCCTACTAGCTGCGTGCGGCAGCGCGAAGCAAGAAGGAGCGACAGATAATAAGACAGCACCAACTTCCCAACAAGAGACGGGTCAGTCTCAGCCAGCAGCGACAGAAACAGCCAAAGGAACGAGAGAGATTACATATTTGGGCAAGACCTATACCGTACCTGAAAAAGCTGAGAACATTGTTGTTGCGGGCAGCATAGAGTCGATGGAGGATGCATTAGTACTAGGGACTAATCTTACTGGAGCAAGTTCAGTTGGCGGCAGCTTCCCGCAAATGTTCGCAGAAATTACGAAAACGGCGACTGATATCGGTCAAAAGCAGCAGCCAAACTTTGAAACGATGCTGAAGCTTAAGCCTGACGTTATACTGGGCTCAACAAAATTCCCAGCGGATAAGACAGAAAAAATGGAGAAGATTGCACCGACTATTCCCGTTTCCCACAAAGCAGTGGACTGGGAAGCGAACTTGTTATTGTTAGCAGAACTAACGGGCCAGCAAGATAAGGCCAATGAATTGCTCCAGCAATATAAGAAAGATCTTGAAGCTGCGAAGCCGAAAATTGGGGCAGAGTATAAGGATAAAAAGGTCATTGCGCTTCGGTTGCGTGGACTCGAACTTTGTTTATACGCAGAATCGGTATTCTTTAATCCTACCTTGTATGATGAACTTGGTTTAACAGTACCGGCTGAGATAAAAGCGACGAAGAAACAAGAAATTATTTCGATCGAGAAGTTTAGTGAGATTAACCCTGACGTTATCTTCTTACAATTTGCGGAGTCAGAGAATAAGAAGAATGTAAAAATTTTAGAAGAGCTGCAAAACAATCCGATTTGGAAAAACCTAGATGCTGTTAAGAACAATAAAGTATTTATCAATGTTGTCGATCCAGATGCACAGGGCGGAACGTTCTGGAGCAAACAGCAGTTCCTCAAAGCTGCTGTTGAGAAACTCGGATCGTAATGATTTCAGGTGAGCAGATGAAGAGGCAAATATCACATCGTATACCTATACTCATCCTTGCGTTGTCGCCTTTTGTAATGGTAGCACTAGCTGTTTGCTCTGTTTTTTACGGGTCTAAGTCGATTAGCTTAAGCACGATATGGGATGCGTTCGTTCGGTTCGATCCGAACCATATCGACCATCAGATTGTGATACACTCCCGTCTGCCACGAGCAATAGGAGCGCTCCTTGTAGGGGCGTTCCTTGCTATATCTGGCGCATTAATGCAGGGGGTAACGCGCAACTATTTAGCTTCACCTTCTATTTTAGGCGTGTCGGATGGTTCCGCCTTTACCATCACACTTTGTATGATCTTCATGCCTAATGCATCGTCTATGGAAATGATTTTGATGTCACTTGTCGGATCAGCTTTGGGCGTAGCGTTTGTGTATGGCATAGCGTCCGTCATACCTGGGGGACTATCTCCAGTAAAGCTGGCCATCTTCGGTACAATTGTAGGAACTTTTTTAAGCAGTGTCTCAATGGCTTTGTCCACGTATTTTCAAATTTCACAAGATATTAGCTTCTGGTACAATGCGAGGCTTCACCAAGTGAATCCAGAGCATGTAAAGTTAGCGATTCCATTTGCAATTGTGGGGATTTTGTTAGCAATGCTTGTTGCCAGCAAGATTAGCGTCATGGCGCTCGGTGAGGAAGTAGCTCGTGGATTAGGGCAGCGGACGAAAGTAGTCAGAGGTATTGCGACCATATCGGTCATTATTTTGACAGGGATATCGGTTGCGCTAGTAGGTAAGATTGGCTTTGTCGGCTTAATGATTCCTCATATTACGCGTTTCTTAGTCGGTATGGATTATCGTTGGGTTGTACCTTGTGCAGGTGTCATTGGAGCTATGTTTCTTTCCTTTAGCGATATTATAAGCCGCTTCTTGAACATGCCGTTCGAGACACCGATAGGTGTAGTTACTGCGCTGTTTGGTGTTCCGTTCTTCCTCTACTTGATTCGTACTAGAGGAGGGGGCAAGCATGCATAAAACTACTTCATTACGCACGTTCTGGATCGTATTTATATCGCTCGTATCTCTTATTTTGGTTAGCTTGTATTTACATATAACGTCTGGTGATTTTGACATCACGGTCATGGAGATACTTCGAACCCTATTGCAGATCGATTCTAAGCCAGAAAATGAGTTGGTTCTATTTGAATTTCGTATGCCGCGAATGATTGTTGCTGCTTTAGTTGGCTTTGGGCTTGGTATTGCGGGTGCCATTATTCAAGGTGTATCTAGAAATGGTTTGGCTGATCCAGGTATTTTAGGGATCAATGCTGGAGCGGGCTTCGCCATCGTCGTGTTTATGTTTATGTTCCAAGGCGAGTTATTTACAGATGGCTGGCTTGGGACGATGATTATGCCTATTTTCGGCTTGGTCGGCGGATTGCTTGCCGCGGTAGTTATCTTTGTGATGGCCTGGCATCGAGGGACGTTGGATCCGCAGCGGCTTCTGTTAGTCGGTATTGCCATTTCTTCAGGATTTGGTGCATTGACTTTATTTATCTCTTTGAAAATGAATCCGAATGACTTCGAAGCAGCTACCGTCTGGTTGACAGGAAGCATTTACAATTCGAATTGGCTGTATATTACAGCCATGCTGCCATGGCTCATTATCCTTGTTCCTATATTAATGATGAAGGCATCTGTTCTCGACTTGCTGCAAATGAAGGATGAAAGTGCATCCAGCTTAGGCATTGCCATTAATCGTGAACGAATCGTTTTGTTAATTTGCAGCATTGGTATCGTGAGTGCCTGTGTCTCCGTATCAGGGAGTATCGGTTTTGTTGGCTTGCTTGCGCCGCATATTGCCAGAAGACTAGTCGGTGTGACACATAACAGGTTAATTCCGATATGCGGATTGATAGGTATGCTGATTGTTGTCTTTTCCGATTATGTTGGAAAAACGATCGTGGCACCGGCGGAGCTTCCGGTTGGTATTGTTATTTCACTAGTTGGGGTTCCTTACTTTGTGTACCTGATGATTCGAACAAAAGGAAAATAAATCAATTTAGTAGTTCTTTAGAACTAATAAAATAGTTACAAATCGTAATATTTAAGACTAAAGTCCCCTAGATGTCAAAATTGTAACTTGTTATAGTATAGACAAATGGAATCCCATTACATTAATAGGATTCATTGATCTAATATTATAAAAGATTACAATGTGTACATACACACATGTGATCATTATTGTTGTAAGCCAGCAACGAAGAATAGACATCTTAGGGAGGCAGAACGATAATGAACAACAAGGTGAACAAATTAATGAATATGAAGACTTTTAGCAAATCTTTGCTAGCACTAACGACACTTACACTCTCTGCTCAAATGTTAGCAGCACCTGTATCAGCAGCTCCGCGCAGCACAGACAACGGGACAAGCTATACGTATAACATGAACGCTGCTAGTACAGCGCAAACGGCAACAATCCAAAACAGTGTGAACATGCGTGACGCCGCATCTACTTCTGGAAAAGTGATTCGCAAGCTAACACAGGGGGAAACGGTTTCCGTACTGGAAAAGACAAATGCCAACTGGTACCAAGTGAAAGATTCACAAGGAAACGTTGGATTTGTTAGTGCAAACAGCAATTATATTAAAGTTAATGGGGCAAGCAATCCATCTACGGGTTCGAGCAATTCTGTAAATACAAATAATTCGAACAATGACGATAAGCAGCCGATTAGCTCTTCTGTGGAAGGCGTAATTAAGACAGGTATGTCGTATCTCGGAACACCGTATGAGTTCGGTTCCAACCGCAGCAATACGCAGACATTCGACTGCTCTGATTTCGTCCGTCATATTTTCAAGCAGTCCGCAGGAGTTACCCTTCCAGCAGATTCTCGTCAGCAAGGTTCTTATGTGAAGGATAAAGGGACAGCTAAAAATAGTATCTCTCAATTGAAGCGTGGCGACTTGATGTTCTTTATGAGCTATAAAGGTTCCAAAGCTTCCAGCTATGCTGGGGTAAATAAGAATACAGAGCGCATTACTCATGTGGGTGTATATTTAGGTGATGGACAAGTATTGCATACGTACTCCGTTGATTCTGGAGGCGTTCGTGTAGATACAGTTACCGGCAAAGCTTGGGAACACCGCTTCTTGTTCGGTGGAAGTGTAATCTAGTAAACGAATCATTTAAATATTTTGAATATTTCTAACTAATCAAGGGGTTGTCCGAAGGGGAGAGTTGTTCTTCTGAAGGGCAGCCCCTTCTGTTGGATTAGAGAACAAAAAAATAACCCCCACCCAAGAGCTGCCTTGGAAGGAGGTGTCGCTGTACATTAAGTAATGTTGTTGTCCTATGCTGTCAATGGACATCTGCTTACTGACGGTGATGCTGATGAGGATGATGTTCCTTCTTGGTTCCAGGTGTTTCTGGAATTAGATCTTCAATCCTACGCAAGCTGCGGAATCGAGGCTTACGTGCTAAGTGATTAGCATACCAGCCGCTAAGCGCACTAAGTGGAATAATAGCTGAAAGCAACCATACCGCTAGGCTCTGCTGCTCACGTACAAGAATATAGAAGAAACCCAGCACGACTAGTGGAGCATAATCTACATATTTGACAAGCCAATGTCGTTTGCCTGCTCGATTTTCTTCAATACCAAGACTGATGAGTCCAGCAATGGCGATGATACAGGAAAGGGTGAAGGAAGTCCAATCGAGTGCTAGTGTCAGCATACCAACAACTACGAGGATATATCCAATGGCACCGAATGTACGATATAGCAATCTGGCTCTCTCCTTATCTCGTGTTCAAATAAATATTCAATTTAATGTTTGATAGTAAGTAAGAACAATTTGTACATAAATAAAATTCGGTAATAAATATTACCAGTTATTTGCTTATCCAAACATTTGGTTGTTGATAAGTTCTAATACATCACGTGGACACTTCTCCAGCAGTTGGGTTGGGAACTCTCGTTGTTGACGCGTGATTCTTACGTCGCTCAGATCATTCTGCAACCGTTTAAACCATTCTATAAGTGTTTCATGTGAGGTAAGCATTTCTCCGTAACCATGGTCAATAAAATAGTCGCAGTTCTCTTCTTCTTGTCCAGGAATAGGAGAATAGAACAGCATCGGAATTCCTTTAATCATACCTTCTGTACAGGTCATTCCGCCAGGCTTCGTTACTAATAGATCAGAAGCGTCCATGATTAGCGGGATATCATGAGTATATCCGTAAATATGAATGTTAGGATGCTGAAATAATGGATCTTGCTTCATACGCTGAATTGTTTTGCTGTTGCTGCCCATACAGAATAGAAACTGTACATGCTCTCGCCATTCGGCTATGTATTGTAGTGCTTCTTCATTAATGGAGAGTCCCCATCCGCCGCCCATAAACATGACGGTAGGCATTGTCTTCAGTCCCAAGGAAGCTTGGGCTTCCTGTTGAGTCTGACGACTCCAGAACTTTGGATGAACAGGCAGGCCTGTGACGACAATGCGATCAGATTCAATGCCGCGAGCGAGCAACTTATCACGTACTTCATCAGCAGATACAAGATACTTGCTTACTTCATCGTCTATCCATGTACCATGAGCGTCATAATCGGTAATCAAGGTATATAACGGAACATGAAGTCCTGAACGCTTCAATCGAGAGATGACGATATTCGGAAATGGATGCGTGCAGACAATGGCATCAGGACGCAAATGATTAACGACCTGAGAAGTTTGTGTATAAAATATACGGTGCAGAGCTAATTGAGTAAAGCGATGAAGTGACTTTTTGTATTTCTTGCGGTACAGAAGACCGACCAACTTCGGCTGTGTGCTGACCGTCTTGCGATAAGCTGCAAATATAAGCGGTCCGACGGTAGGATTTAGAAACCTGCCGAGCTCGATAACACGGGCTTGGACGTCTGGGGCTATATGTTTAAGCCCGACAGCTAATGAGTATGCAGCTTGTGTATGCCCTGTACCGAAACCTTCGGATAGAAGAAGGATCCTCTTTTTACGCATGTTTCTCACCCTTCATTATTATACCCCACAATCGAATTGGAAGCATCAAGGAATCTTTAGATATTGTTCCAAAAAAACATTGAAGTTGCAAGATGAAAAACAATGTGGTAAAGTGAAAAACGAGAAAACTGACCGAAATAAAAATTCAGTCATTTAGTCAAATAGTCAGAAGCAGAGAGGGGTGATCGTATGTCTTTGGATCGACGCAAACAAATTATTGATGCTGCTGCAAAGTCATTTGCCTTGTTTGGGTACAAAGCAACGACGATGGATCAGATCGCTAAGATTGCTCAAGTCGGCAAAGGGACGATCTATACGTTCTTTGCAAATAAAGAAGAGCTGTTCAACGAGATTTTGCAACAAGTCATTCTTGAAATGAAGCATATTGCAGATAGGGAATCTGCTGAGCAGCGTCCATTTCATGAGAAGGTTTTTCGTATTCTCGATCAAGCGTTAGAGTTCCGCAGTCGCCATGAGCTGGCAATGAAGCTTTCTCAAGAGCTTCGTGATGTAGGTACGCCTATGGCTAAAGAAGCACTGAACCGACTTGAAAGTGAATTGCTTACTTACATTGAAGCTCAACTTCAAGCAGCTATGGATCGTAGTGAGCTGGAACAGGGCGATCCTCGTATTATGAGCTTTATTATGTATCAATTATATCGATCTTTAACAACGGAATGGAATAAGCTTTATGAGCCGTTAGATAAAGATACGATAAAGGAAACCTTCTATAAATACTTTATGAAGGGGATTCTGCGAGTAACACCGTATGAATCGAAGGATGAGTAACCTTTGTATGGGTGATCATTGTATTGTTAGTTAGCGACTTGCCTACTATGGGGCAAGATTTGTTATAGGTTTATTGCGTCGCGTCCAATCGCAGCTAGATGTGCAGCTGTTTATGCGCTGTATGTGTTATAGCTATGCGGACGAGGCGTTTCTTTTGACCTAAAATGACCAAATGAACTATTTGGTCAGGAGGTTTTGAAGAGTTTGGGAAATGATATTTAGCACAAAGGTGAGTGAGACGTGTGAAAAGTTTGCGATTATTTTTTGCAGAGTGGGGAAACATACTGCGCAATCCAAAGGTGTTAGTGCCTGTTATTGCGGTGATGATGATTCCGGTTATGTACAGTGCTCTATTTCTAGGTACATTTTGGGATCCGTACGGGAAGATGAAGGATCTGCCTGTAGCGATTGTCAATGAAGACAATGGCGCTGAAATGGATGGGGAAAAATTAACGATCGGCAAGGAGCTTGTGGATGAGCTGAAGGAAAGTAAAGAACTTGATTTTCACTTCGTATCTTCACAGGAAGCATTAACTGGATTAAAGGAAGATCGTTTTTACATGACGATCACGATTCCAGAAGATTTCTCTAAGCGTGCAGCAAGTTTGATGGATGATGAGCCGAAGCAGGCAGAATTATTGTTCCAAACGAATGAAGGTCATAACTTCTTGGCAGCTCAAATTGGGGGGACTGCCATCCATAAAGTCAATTCCGAAATATCTCGCACGATTACGGAATCTTATACGAAATTAATGTTCGAGCAGGTTGAGAAAGTATCTGATGGATTAGGTGAAGCTGGAGACGGCGCAACTAAGATCCACGATGGTACGAAGACACTAGCTAATGGTACAACTGAGCTGAAAACGAACCTGGCGAAGCTCTCTGATGGGGCACTAAAGCTGAAGCAAGGTACGTCTCCGCTTGCGGAAGGTGCACAGAAGCTTAACCAAGGCGCAGCAGAATTGAACAAAGGTGCAGCCTCCATGAATCAAGGCTTGAAGCAGCTTGCTCAAGCACATGATCAATTAGAGCAAGGGGCTCGCAAGAGTGAGCAAGGGGCAACTCAACTGCAAGCAGGTTTGAAAAGCTCTGCGGCAGGCAGCAAAGAGTTGGCTGAAGGAACAAAGGCGCTCGCAGGCGGCCTAGAGCAATTAGTGAAAGCAAGCCCTGAATTGGCGAATCACCCTGCTATGAAGCAGATTATGCAAGCAAGTCGTGAAGTTCAAGCAGGAGCGAGCAAGTTAAGTGAAGGCCAAACGAAGCTGGTAGCGGGAGCATCTGCATTGAAAGATGGTCAAACTCAGCTTGTTGGCGGTATGAATCAATTCGGTCAGAAGCTAGACGAGGCTGCTGCGGGCAGCGGCAAGCTTACCGTTGGTGCGAAGCAACTTGCTGATGGTGCAGCGCAGCTTAAAGGTGGAGTCACAGAAGCTACGAAAGCGATAACGACTATTGCAGATGGCAGCAGCAAATTAAATGATGGTGCAGGCAAGCTGCAAAATGGTGTGCGTGAGCTGAAAGACGGTTCAGGTGAACTAGCGAGTAAGCTGACAGAAGCGGCAGATGAAGCAGCGAGTGTGCAAGGTTCAGAAAAACGAATCGAAATGTACGCTAAACCTGTAACGGTTGTAGAATCCAGCATCAATAAAGTACCGAATTACGGTACAGGATTTGCTCCATACTTCTTGTCACTTGGATTGTTTGTAGGTGCGCTTATTCTAACGATTGTACTTCCGCTAGTTCAATCGCCAGATCCATTGGCTTCTGGGTGGAGTCGATTTGTTAGTAAAACGCTATTGTTCGTATCCGTTGGTGTTGTTCAAGCACTAGTGGCAGATGCGATTCTTATTTTCGGCCTAGGGCTGGAAGTACAAAATACAGCTCAATTTATTGGCTTTAGTATTTTATCAAGTATGACGTACATGTTTATTATTCAGTCCTTGGTAACCGTACTTGGGGACCCGGGAAGATTTGTGGCAATCGTAATTCTTATTTTACAGCTTGTATCTTGTGGAGGAACGTTCCCAGTGGAGCTGACACCTACATTCATGCAAGTGATTGGCGACTGGTTGCCAATGACGTATACGGTAAATGGTTTCAAAGCAGTTATTTCAAGTGGCGATACAAGCGCATTGCTTAGCCAATCTGGCATTCTTGCCATTTATATCGTTGCATTTGGTGCATTAACTCTAGGCTACTTCGTTGTGAAGGCGCGTGAAGCACGCGGCGATCAAGCTTCGGTTACCGCGAACTAATACTTGCAATTATAAATGAAGCTTTATCGATGCTAGACGTGAAATGGAATAATCGGAAGTAAGAGAAACCCTCAAGTGCTAATTCGCATTTGAGGGTTTTTTCCATGTTCAGCAGGAAATAAGGGGATAAGCTCGAATTGGTTGTAAGACTTCATAGGATTCGTTGCAGCAAGTATAAACGTAACGGTTAGCGGCAAATCGTAAGGAGGTACGAATGTGAAAAATGTAAATCGACGATGGGAACTGGAAGCGATGCGTGGCGTCGCGATTATGGGTGTCGTTCTCATCCATGTTATTTCTATGGGAATTGCAGTTCAGTATCCTGATCATGCCGGATGGGGAGGACAGATGGAAGCGGGGGTGCTGCCCTTGGTATGGGCGAGCGCATGGGGTAGGTTTTCGGTACCTATATTTCTATTTGTGTCGGGACTGCTAATTACGTATCGTCTTAAGGATAAGCCCATTTCTTATCCAAGTTTGATCCTGAAGCGAGGAAGCGATTTACTGTTGCCTTACTTGTTTTGGACAGTAATTGGTCTATTGTTCACTTGGTTTATGATCAACCCATGGGGGTTACAGCATCTCATTGTTGCCCTTGTGCTCGGCAAAGGATATTTTCATCAGTTGTACTTTATCCCTCTTTTATTGCAATGTATCATTCTTCTTCCTCTCTGGCTCAAAGGTCTAAAATGGAACGTCGGAGGCTTTCTTCTCATCATCGGCAGCATTCAACTTCTGTACACGGCTGCGTATCAACTTCTATTCCTTTCTTCATTTGAGTACATACCTGCATCGCTCGCGAAAGCTTGGGAAATTTTAATTGCCCCTACGTTATTTGGCATGATGGGCTATTTCGTATTTGGGCTAGCAGTTGGCCTGCATTTTGAAAAATGTTTGCAGTACGTGAAGAACAAATCACTCGCCTTTTGTACAAGTGTATATCTTGCTTCCCTTGTTCTTCAGCTCGCAGATGTTCACCTATCGTTTAGCATTTCATCAGATCTTGGCAATTCGATTCATTTTTACCGTGTTACGGTGTTTATTTATGTATGTAGTACCATTTTGCTTGTATGGAAATGTGCGCTTGTATTCGGGGAAGCGCGTTGGATGAGGAGTGTGATGAATCTCGGACAATACGCCTTTTTTATATTCCTCGCCCATGTGCTTATACTGGAAAGCTTGGATCTTCATAGTTCGGTATGGTATGGATCATACGCGATGATAATTGTGACAACTGTACTTACGATGCTGCTGTGTATAGGTGTGCAGTATATCGGCAATAAGCTCGCTCCACGACGGTCAGTACGCAGCCCAATGGGGATGTTTTTTGGAAAATAAAATAAGTGCAGTTCATTCGGTCGTCAATTTGCAGAAGATATAGTTATAAAGTCTTAATTTTCATAATAATGAAGCGTACATTCGGATTATCATAAAAAAAACCTTTCCAACTGCCGATATATCAATATATACATGACTTTGCGTCATACTTCGGTATGAAGTAGGGAAAGGGGAATAATAGCTTGAGCAATTTAACGGGACACAAGCGTTCATTCGGGCGCAAAATGACAACATGGCTGGCAAGCTTGCTTGCCGTTACGTTGATAATTGGTATATCTCCGTGGCATTCCGTTGCTAGTGCATCAACTACAACGAAGACATCGACTGCAGAAACGGTAACGGGACTTCAATTTGAATCAACGGTAACTCCTGTACATGTCATTGTGGATGGATCATCTGTGCAGATGAAAGTGTTAGCATCTATTAAGGGAGAAACGAATCTGAGGGATGTTACGGGAGCAGCGACATGGACTTCTTCCAATCCGTCTGCCGTTACGGTAGAGAACGGATGGGTGAAAGGCGCTGGCAAAGGTACATCTGAAATTACAGTTAAGTACCAAGGTTTCACGTTAAAGAAGACAGTAGTATCTGAATTTATGTACGACAAGCTTATAGTTCGTAATGCAGATAGTGGACAAGAGGTTGAGGCATCTATGACTACGATGCTTGGTGCAAAGCACAAATGGAAAGTATTTGCCTCCGATAAATCGTCCAACACAGAAAACGATGTAACAGCAGAAGCGCTATGGTCTACTGCAGATTCGAATATCGTTGACGTGGATAAAGGTGTTCTTGACATTAAGTCTGCAGGAACAACGAAAATTACAGTGAAGCATAAAGGGATCACGAAAACGATCGAAGTAAAAGTTGAATATGCTTACGATGAGTTGAAGCTGTCCCCGAACAAGCTGATTGAATTCCAGTATGGTGGTGCAGAATATGCCCTTACTGCGACAACGGAGAAAAAGGGCAGCACAGCTGAAGATGTTACATTGAAAGCAACTTGGAGTTCAAGTGATTCCAATATCGTTCAAGTAAAAGACGGTAAAGTGAAACCGATCAATGTGGGTACAGCTACGGTAACGGTTACTTATCTTGGTCGTTCTAAGAGTGTAACGGCTGTTGTACGTCCTTCTCATCATGCAATACGGATTACACCAGATGAAGACCAGCATGTTATGCTAGGTGACACAAAAGGGATTAAACTGGAGCTGTTTGCTCAGAAAGATCTAGCTACTCCTGATAATGTAACTACATCTGCAGAGTGGCGTTCTGATAATGTCATGGCTGTGACGGTTGAGAATGGTGTCGTACAAGCAAAAGCTGCAGGAACGGCTAAAATTACAGCTAGTTATAATGGTTTATCTAAATCGGTTAATGTGACGGTGTACCCGAAAATCGAGAAGCTCGAATGGACAGATGCAAAGGAAAATGCAAAAGAGCCATTTAAGCAAGAATTGTACGTAGAAGATGTGAAGCCTCTTCCGAAAGTACAAGGCATTACGTTTGGCGGCGACAAAGTAGACTTGAGCAATGTGGTTACTTATATGTCCAGCAATCCTGCTGTATTTGAAGTAGAAGATGACAAAATGAAAGCCTTAAGCAGCGGAGATGCTCAACTATTGGTGACATCGAACGGTCTTGCATTGAGCACAGACGTGAAAGTATTGCGCAAGGCATTGATGCTGAGTACAGACAAAACGGAAATGTCCATCGTGACAGGCCGTGAGGTTGCTTTGCCTAAGACAACCGTTATATTCACAAATGGTGAAGAACTTGATGTAACCCAGGATATAAAATGGGAAGCTAGCAACACGAATTTGCTGATCCGTGATGGTAAGATGAAAGGTCTTGTTCCGAGCAGAGTAACGCTTAACGGTACTTACTCGAACGTAAAGATTAGCATTAAGATCACAATTGAGCAGGAAGTCGTTCGCTTCGTGATTGAGCCTAATCCTGTCTATGTGAATATTAACAAGTCCAAGAGCTTCAAAGTAACAGGTGTATACCGTGATGGCAAGAAGGCTACGCTGACAAGTCGTATTGACTGGAAAGTTGAAAACGACAGTATTGCAAGCTTGCGTGGCTCCAGTGTCAAAGGTTTAGCACTAGGAAGCACGAAGATTATTGGAGAATATCAAGGCAATCAGCTTGTTATTCCTGTTCATGTTAAACCACGTCTCTTGAAATTAGAGACAAATGCTTCTTCTTCGCTTAAGATGACAGTTGGCCAAACGGCTGACTGGAAGGTAAATGCGATTTACGATACGGGTGAGGTGGTTGATGTCACTTCGCAAGTGAAGTATGTGCCTTCAAGCTCTAAAGTGAAAGTAGAACGTGGAAAAGTAACAGCAGTGACAAAAGGCAGCGCGTCGGTCAAATTCACATTCGATGGTAAATCTGTCTCGATGCGCGTTTCGGTTAAATAGTTCTCCTTGCTGATCGTTCATCAACAGCATAAAAAGTATATATGTACATTCTGTCGCAGTCCCTATGTTATAGGGGCTGCGATTTGTATATAGTCATCTTGATGGTTGGGATGTTCAAGGATGGTTTGTGTTTGTTATACAATAGTTTGTATAAAAATACATAAAACTTGTCCTTTTTATGCATTTGCCCTGCGTGATGAGCGTCATCCCTATGACAGAAATGAGTAGATTAAGCTGTTATTTTGACGTTGTTTAAAACAGGAAGCTTTCATTTTTAATGTGAAATCGGCGCAGTACTGCAAGTAATCAGCTCGGAAATCCTGTCTTGTTGTAAAACAAAAATTATCAAGCGCATAAAAAGTTTGAATTGCCTTCAATATGGGGCGGTGATAAAATGATACAATAATTCAAATGAATAATTATAAATAAATGCATGAATTACTACATTAACATATAGAAAGGTTGCATCCTATGAAAGCATACGGCTTACCTCAGAAGCAGGGTCTATACGATCCACAGTACGAGAAAGATGCATGTGGTATGGGATTTGTCGCCCATATCAAAGGGCAGAAGTCCCATGACATCGTTCGCCAAGCGTTAACTGTCTTGGTCAGTATGGAGCATCGTGGCGGTCAAGGAAGCGAACCTAATACGGGGGATGGGGCAGGCATCATGCTGCAGCTGCCGCATCGTTTCTTTGCACAACAGATGCAAGAGCAAGGCGTGGAATTGCCGGAAGCAGGACGCTACGGCGTTGGTATGTTGTTTATGTCCCAAGACGTCCGCATCCGGGAGCGTCACGAGGCGGAGCTTCGTCGTATTGTAGAAGACGAAGGTCAAACCTTCTTAGGTTTCCGCACCGTGCCAACAAACGATGAAACATTAGGTCAGTCCGCTAAAGCGGTAAAGCCTTACGTTCGCCAGCTGTTCATCGGTCGCAGTGAAGACATTCAGAGCGATCTGGCATTCGAACGCAAGCTTTATCTCATTCGCAAGCGTGCAGAGCAGGCAATCCGTTATACGAATGAAGAAGGCGCAGATACATTCTATATTCCGAGCATGTCTTGCCGCAAGATCGTATATAAAGGAATGCTTACAACGGAACAGGTAGGTCATTTCTACTTGGATCTGCAAAATCCTTCTTTAGAGACGGCCATTGCCCTTGTGCATTCGCGCTTTAGTACAAATACGTTCCCAAGCTGGGAACGTGCCCACCCTTACCGTTTTATGATTCATAATGGAGAAATCAACACGCTGCGTGGTAATGTGAACTGGATGAACGCTCGTCAGACGCTGTGCCAGTCTGAAGTATTTGGTGCTGAGCTAGAGAAGATTAAACCCGTTATCAATCCAGATGGTTCCGATACAGCGATGTTCGACAATACCTTTGAATTCCTCTATTTGTCTGGACGTCCATTGCCACATGTGGCGATGATGATGGTGCCTGAGCCATGGTCCAATCACGAGAGCATGAATCCTGCGAAGCGAGCTTTCTATGAATATCATAGCTGTATGATGGAGCCATGGGATGGCCCTGCTGCAATGGCGTTCACAGATGGCGTACAGATCGGTGCTATTTTGGACCGTAATGGTCTTCGACCATCCCGTTATTACGTCACAAAGGACGACTTGATCATTCTTAGTTCTGAAGCAGGTGTTTTGGATATTGCACCTGAACAGATTTTGTATAAAGACCGCCTTCGCCCAGGTCGTATTTTGCTCGTTGATACGGAGCAGGGTCGAATTATTTCAGATGAGGAAGTTAAGCAGCAAATTGCTAACGAGAATCCGTATCAAGATTGGCTTGATGAGCACTTGATCGGTCTTGATGGCTTGCCAGAAGCACCTGAAGTGCCAGAGCCGAAGCATGAGAATGTTCAACAACGCCAACAGGCATTTGGCTATACATTTGAAGAATTGCGCAAAGTGCTTGAGCCGATGGCATCAAGTGGTGTTGAACCAATCGGATCGATGGGTTATGACGCTCCGCTTGCGGTACTTTCTGAGCGTCCTCAGCGTCTGTACAACTATTTCAAGCAGTTGTTCGCGCAGGTGACGAATCCGCCTATCGATGCAATTCGTGAGGAGATCGTTACAGCTACAGGAACGACGATTGGGCCTGAGCGCAACTTGCTGAATCCGGAGCCAGAGAGCTGCCGCCACGTCAGATTAGATTCTCCAGTTCTATCCAATGAGGACTTCGCGAAGCTGCGTCATATTAGACGCCCAGGATTTAAGTCTATTACGATCCCAATTCTGTTCCCAGCTAATGAAGGGGCAGATGGTTTGAGCGCGGCTTTGCAGATGATGTGTGAAGCGGCAGATCGCGTTATAAATAAAGGACACAACATTATTATTTTGTCTGACCGAGGCATCGATGCGGAGAATGCAGCGATTCCGGCTTTGTTGGCGGTTTCTTGCTTGCATCACCACCTTATTGAACAAGGTACTCGTACAAAGGTTGGTTTGCTGCTTGAATCTGGTGAGCCGCGTGAGGTTCATCATTACGCATTGTTGCTCGGCTACGGCGTCAGCGCGGTCAATCCATATTTGGCCTTTGAGACATTGGATGACATGATTCGCCAAGGATTGATCCGCAATGTATCGCATGATAAAGCAGTGAAGAACTATATTAAGGCAGCAACGAAAGGCGTTGTCAAAATTTTATCCAAGATGGGTATTTCTACGGTGCAGTCGTACCGCGGAGCTCAAATATTTGAGGCGCTCGGCTTGGAACAGTCCTTTATTGATAAATATTTCAGATGGACACCTTCTCGTATCGGTGGAATTGGTCTTGAAGAAGTAACGCAAGAAACGCTTGCACATCATAATCGTGCTTACGCTGTACAAGAGGGACGCGATTCAGAATTGGATTCCGGCGGTGATTATCAATGGCGTAAGAACGGGGAGGAACACCTGTTCAATCCGCAAACGATACACACGCTGCAAGAAGCATGCCGCAAAGGCGATTACAAATTGTACAAAAAGTATTCTGGTCTTGTACAGAAAGAGTACGGCCAAAATGGTACTTTGCGCTCTTTATTTGAGCTTAAGCCAATCGGAGCAGCAGTACCTATAGAGGAAGTGGAATCGCTAGAAGCCATCTTCAAACGGTTCAAAACGGGAGCGATGTCATTCGGTTCCATCTCGAAGGAAGCGCATGAGACGCTGGCGATAGCGATGAATCGCATCGGCGGTAAGTCGAATTCCGGTGAGGGTGGAGAAGACCCAGCACGCTTTGCGAAGGACCCTAACGGTGACTGGCGTCGCAGCTCGATTAAGCAGGTAGCGTCAGGACGTTTCGGTGTAACTTCTAATTATTTGGTTAACGCGGAAGAAATTCAGATTAAGATGGCGCAAGGTGCGAAGCCAGGTGAAGGTGGGCAGCTGCCAGGACGCAAAGTATATCCTTGGGTAGCAGAAGTTCGGGGCTCGACACCAGGAGTGGGTCTTATCTCGCCGCCGCCGCATCATGATATTTATTCGATTGAAGATTTGGCGGAACTTATTTATGACTTGAAAAATGCGAATCCACGCGCAAACATTAACGTGAAGCTCGTGTCTGAAGTAGGTGTCGGCACGATTGCTGCTGGTGTGGCGAAAGGTCGTGCAGACATTATTCTTGTCAGCGGCTATGACGGCGGAACAGGGGCATCCCCTCAAGGTTCAATCCGTCACGCAGGTCTTCCGTGGGAGCTTGGATTGGCAGAGACGCATCAGACGCTTATTCTCAACAATTTGCGTGACCGTATTCGTCTAGAGACAGATGGCAAGATGATGACAGGCCGTGATCTTGCGATTGCAGCATTGCTCGGAGCTGAAGAATACGGCTTCTCTACAGCACCGCTCGTTGTAGTAGGTTGTATTATGATGCGTGTATGTCAGTTGGACACTTGTCCAGTCGGCGTAGCGACTCAGAATCCTGAGCTTCGTAAAAACTTCAAGGGTGACCCAGATCATGTTGTAAACTTTATGAAATTCGTTGCCGAAGAGCTGCGCGAGTTAATGGCAGAGCTCGGATTCCGCACGTTGGATGATATGATCGGACGTACAGAGTGCTTGAATGTGAAAGAAGTAAGTGATCACTGGAAAGCGAAGCGTATTGATTTGTCTACTGTGTTGTATCAACCGGAGCTTCCAGCAGGTTCAGCTCGCACGAAAGTTCGCGAACAGAACCATGGTCTTGAAGAGACGCTGGATATGCTGCAGCTAGTGCCGGCAGCTCAAGCAGCTTTGGAGCACGCACAATCTGTAGCAGGTTCATTCCCGATTACGAATGTGAACCGTGCAACAGGTACGATTCTAGGCAGCGAAGTAACTCGTAAATATGGCGCACAAGGCTTACCGGAAGATACGATTTCCTTCAGCTTTACAGGTTCAGCAGGTCAAAGCTTCGGTGCGTTCGTGCCGAAGGGGATGACGTTGATAGTCGAAGGCGACAGCAATGACTATGTCGGCAAAGGATTGTCAGGCGGTAAGTTGGTTGTGAAGCCGTCACCGCGTGCAACATTTGCAGCAGAAGAAAATGTTATTATCGGTAATACCGCGTTCTATGGAGCAACCAGCGGTGCGGCGTATATTAACGGTATAGCCGGGGAGCGATTTGCTGTTCGTAACTCTGGGGTAAATGTCGTTGTAGAAGGTGTTGGCGATCACGGCTGCGAGTATATGACTGGTGGACGCGTAGTCATACTTGGTTCTACGGGCAGAAACTTTGCAGCAGGTATGTCAGGTGGTATCGCTTGTGTACTTGATATGAACAACACATTCGTGCACAACTGTAACTTGGAAATGGTACTTTTGGAGCGGGTAGAGAACGAAAGCGAGATCGAGCAATTACGCAATATGATCGAGAAGCACGTACATTACACAGGCAGCTCAATTGGTAATAAAGTATTGGCTCAGTGGCAGGAACTATTGCCTAAATTTGTACGCGTTATTCCGAAAGACTATAAGCGCATGTTGGAGCAAATTGAGAAGGTTGAAGCAAAGGGCTTAGTAGGGGAAGCGGCTTTGCTGGCGGCATTCGAGGCAAATATGCGTGAGTTATCCCGTGTTGGCGGCAACTAGTCAATAGCTTATAAATTTAGTTTTATAACGATTTAGCTTGTCTAACCTTAATCCATCATCTACCATATATAATGGTAGATAGGGTTAAGGTTATTTTTTGCTTACATAACATAGGATGAAGACAAGGACAGGAGTGACATCTAGATGGAATCACCATGGTCTATATTTAGTAAAAATACCCGTGAGATGAACGTATTTATTTGGGCAAGTATGATTCATTCGGCAGGTTCGGCTCTGATGTGGCCGTTAACGACGATATTTGTACATCAACAGTTGGGACGGAGCTTGGCAGAAGCAGGTTTTGTTATCACGATGCAGTTTTTAGGGGGCATGATTGGGCAGGTTGTCGGTGGTTCCTTCTATTATAGATGGGGAGTTCGTAATCTTCTGATAGGGGCACTAGGCCTATCGGCTATACTCCAAGCTTCCCTTGTGGTAACAGCTTATACAAGCTGGTGGGGATATATTATTACGATGTTTGCAATTGGCTTTGCCTCCAATATTTCAATGCCAGCGATGCAGTCGTTTATTGGATTTCGTTGGCCTGAACGAAGAGATGAACTGTTCAATTCTTTTTATGTAGCAAACAATATAGGTGTAGCTTTAGGAACAGCAGTGAGCGGTGTTCTAGCAGATATATCTTTTAATTTGACATTCATAATGAATGCCGCTGCTTCTGCGGCTTTCGCAGTATTTTTCCACTTTTACATGAGCGATAAAGTTACTTCCAGCCGAATGGTAACAACTTCGAGTGTAGGATCGAAGTCGGGTAGGTCTGAAGCGGGAAGCATGACTTTGCCAGCTGATAGACAAAAAGGGGCGTTGCCTCATCTTTCGTTGTCGACGAAGCTTCGCTCTATCCATATTTATTTGTTCATCGGCTGTGGCTCTATGTTCATATGGCTTGCGAACTCTCTATGGGGTTCAGGCGTTGCTCCACATTTGACCGACCAAGGAATGGAGATGAAAATGTACAGCTGGCTGTGGACGATCAATGGCATCTTCATCTTTGCTGGACAACCCCTTCTTAGTTGGTTGAAACGAACTTGGGCAGTTGATGCTACTTCTCAGTTAACTTGGAGTGCAGCTTTATATGGTATTGCTTATTTGATGATTTGGATATGGCCGAGCTATATCGGATTTATATTTGCAATGATTGTAGCTACGTTGGGCGAGATGCTAGTATCGCCTGCTGTTCCAGCCTTTCTTAGTAAAGTGGCAGGGAGAGAAGCTCCATTTTACTTAGGCTTAGTAGGAGGGATCAGCTCCTTAGGGCGTATGATTGGACCACTGGCTTTAGGCATTGCTTACGATGCAGGCGGATTGAATCTGGTTGTCATTGTATCCATTATTGTTGCAGGCTTGTCAATAAGCAGCTATTTGATGCATGCGTGGCTGCAGCGCGGACAACAAGTTCATGAGCCGAGTTCTATCGCGTGTGACAGGTAATTACTCATTTTTCATAGGATTCGACAAAAATAGAAGGGATAATTCGTGTTCGCTCCTCCATTGTCCGACAGTTTAAGCGTTTCTATATGGATATAATAGGGTTATCGTAACTGGATACTTTAATAGAGAGATGCCATAAGTTGCGGGATTCTGAGAGAAACGAGGTTTGGTGAATGAAGGTAGGACACGATGTAACTGGTAAGACCCAGCACACGGTAGTAGAACAAACCGAGGATAATCCGCTAACGATTACAGTAGATATTAAAGAAATCCTCACTCAACTGGATATACCTATAGAACGATGGGACGAATATAATAAAAGGAATATAAAGGAACCTCATCCTAAAACATAGAAACAAGCGTGTAGACCGTACGAATGTACAGCGTCTGCACGCTTGTTCCGTGTTTAGAAACATTTTAAGATTGGTTGCCGCGCATGAAACGCTCAGCCCGTACAAAGGCGATGAATCGTCTAGCTTCCTCTTCGGTTAATTCATCCCCGTCTACCGTTAATTTGAATCGCTGCAATATTTCCTCTTCTGCTAACTCTAACTGTTCAGTAAAAGCATGTACTTCAGGTGAAATTTCCATTTGAGGAAGTGAAGTACGACCAACGAGATAATCAATAGATACCTCGAATAAATCCGCTAATTGTGTTAGTGCCTCAAAGTCCGGTTTACGTCGATTTTTCTCGTAATGAGACAATGCTGCTCTCGTAATACCTAACTTGTGGGAAAGTTCCTCTTGAGTCCACCCTTTTGAATCTCTTAACTGTGATATTCGACTCCCTGTTGTCATCTTGCATCCTCCTCTGTGACGGGTAACTGTTTACATTTTTATTGTTACGTGACGAAATGTATCACTGTAGGCATGAATTAAAAAATAGAACTTAAAAAGGATTGACATGCTACATTATGTATCGTAAAGTAAAGAGGTGAAAAGTTACAAATCGTATCAAAATCAACCTTCTAATCCCAATATTAATCTACAAAATGTATCTTAATATGCGCTCGTCTTCGCTCATCATCGGCTCCGTGAATCATTTTTTCTCAGTAAAGGGGATACAACCATGTCGATAAATGGGTTTCCTCATCATCTAAGCCTAAGACTTACTTTGAAGCGCCCCGTACTAGCATCCATGGGCGTAGAACTCGTCAACCAGAAAGCGGTCAATTCTTCTCTTACATGTCCTGTCTTAGTCACCTCTGTAAGTCCTTACGGACTGTATATGTTTTCACATCTAGATCTGCCGCTCCAGCATGAACGTGATTATGTTCTTCGCTTTGACTTCCGTTTACATGAACAGGAAATCATACTGTTTGGCCGTGTAGTATGGTGTGATCCTAGTCAACATTTATTATGCTACGGGATTCGTCTTCAGCTTCAGTCTGAAGAACGTTCGCGCTTATTGTGTTTGCTTAATGATGAGTTGGTTCGTATGATGCCAACACAAAAAGGCATTCATGAGATGTATCAAAGAGTAAGCGATCAAGTACTGCGAACAACAAACGAAAGTATATGGAAAATATAGATGTTCCAGTACATATTATACCATTTTTAAATGTGAAATGTCATTGTGACCATCGTTAATTTTAGCTAAATCATTTATTCGACATCAATAGGTTTGATTCCTTGTAAGAATACGCAGCATTCCGCTTGATTTCTACAGGGTCATGAAGTAAGGGGGAGCGTCAAATCCAATTATAGCGTAGCAACAGTATTCATTAATCATAAGGAGGATAAGTCAACAGATGGAACTCGATCTTAAACATATGCTGCAGACGATATGGAAGCGAAAGGGGATAATAGCTTTCTTTGTAGTTATCGGCATAATTGCTTCATCTTATTACAGTTATTTGGTGTTAAAGCCTGTTTATCAAGCATCTACTAAATTTATTGTCAATAAGACGCAATTCGAAGAAGGGCAAGGTTCGATCAACATTAACGAGCTTAATGCGAACATTAAATTAATACAGACCTACAAAGAGTTAATTCGTACGGATTGGATTCTAAAAGAAGTACTGCGCAAAAATAAAGATATCCCTTACACAACCGCTGAACTGCTTTCTATGGTTAAGGTTTCGTCAACAAATGATACACAAGTGGTAACGATCTCCGTAGAGAATGAATCCTATCAGATGGCAGCACGGATTGCAAATGAGGTTACGCTTCTGTTTATTGCCAAAATACCGAGCCTCATGCACGTAGACAATGTCACTTTATTAACTTCAGCTGATAAAAATGTGGATGCAAGCCCAATTAAGCCGAATCGGCTTATGAATGTCATTATTGCAGCTATCGCTGCATTTGCTGCAGGAATAGGTTTGGCACTTGTCATCTCTTTCTTTGACGACAGTGTGTATACCGAAGAGGATATTGAATTGGCGACGGGTCTTACAACGCTGGCGGTTATTCCTAAGATGAATCGGAAGCATGTCCGCAGCAAGCATGATAGAGCGTCTAGACAAAGAACGACAACGTCAGGAGGGGATGCTTATGTTACGACTCAGTGATAAGTACGCGCGAATTATGGAACGGCAGCCCTTTTCTCCAATCGCTGAATCTTATCGTTCTCTGTGTACACAATTGCAGTTCGTTCAGCGAGGTGAAGAGATGTGGGCGCCGCGCGTTATTACGGTTACATCGTCACGTTTGAGCGAGGGGAAGACGACAACTGTATCAAATCTAGCTGTGGCTTTTGCCTCGGAAGGTAAAAAGGTGTTGCTTGTAGATGGGGATCTTCGAAGACCTCGTCTGCATGAAGTATTTGGCATGGATGGTTCAAAAGGATTGTTACAACTATTGCAGACTTCAACCCCCCCGTCACAATTTGCCAAGGAAACATCGATTCAAAATTTAGACCTCATCAGTGCGGGAGACCTTATGGACGATCCAGGTAGAATCTTTGCCTCATCCGAGTTCGATCAATTCATTGAACAAGTCCGTGAAGCCTATGACATTGTCTTGTTCGATGCGCCTCCGGTGCTGCTCGTAAACGAAGCGAAGCAAATTGCGGTTCGCTCGGACGGTGTTCTGCTCGTCGTTCAACCAGGCAAAACAAAATGGAAGGCGTTGCAACAGGCCCAATCCCAATTGGAACGCGTTCATGCTCATATTCTTGGCACTGTACTGAATGCGAGTGAGGAACATATGGATAAGAAATGGATGAAAAAAGGGGCTCGGTCCCAACAAGGGTTAAAGATGACTGTGGGAAGCAAGTAATTGGCTAATATCGCTTGTGATTATTTTCGCAGGCTAGGTAATATCTCCTACACCTATATCATTCGGAGGTACTCGGTCGTGCTGTGGGCGAATTTTCGCCTTAGACGTATATCGTCGGTGGTGCGATGTGAGGAAGGGTTAAATGCCCTATGGCTCTTGTAAAAGAGAGAGTTGTGTCGTTTACGATCATGTTATGGCTTAAACGACATAGCTGTATCTTTTAATAGGTCAATTTATTAGGTCAAAAGGGAAGAAGGGACGATTCATAGCATGAACAAAGCCAAGCGGTTACTCGTTCTGATGAGTCTGGATGCAGCGGTCGTCAGTAGTAGTATTGTGCTCGCTTTTTATTTGCAATATGGGAGCGAGTGGAAAGAACAGTTTATGCCGCACGGAATGCTGTTCGGTGGATTAACAGTCGTCTTCTCACTAGCAAGCTTATACATAGGTAAGCTCTATCATCGAGTATGGCAGTACGCAAGTGTAGGAGAACTATATTCCATTGTTAAGGCGCTCTGTACAAGTGTATTGATCGCCTTTTGTGTTACATGGCTGTGCTTGGGTGGGAATATGTCGGTTGGCATTATTTTTACGTTGTTAGAAACGATGCTGCTTGGAATCGGTGCGATTCGATTTATACGACGTCTTATCCAGGTTCGGGCAGGTCGCGAACACTCAAAAATGAAATCCGAACGAACGAGGACACTCGTTGTTGGGGCAGGCAGTTGCGGGAGTCTTATAACGAGAGAGATGCTTAAACAGAAATCTACTTTCTTGGAGCCAATGGAACCCATATGTATCGTTGATGATGACATCTCCAAGCTTCATTGTGAAATACATGGGGTTCTTGTTGCAGGGATGCTGCGCGATATTCCTCAACTTGTGAAGGAGTATAACGTTGAAGTTATCGTCATTGCTATCCCATCGCTCTCCATGTCGCAATTGAAGCCTATCGTCGATATTTGTATCGAAACGAAAGCAAGAGTGAGGATGATTCCGCTGTTGAATGATCTGATTCAAGGAAAAGTAACGATTAACAAGATTAGTGATGTCGACATCGAAGTACTTCTCGGCAGAGAACAAATCCGTCTTGATATGGGACATATTTCTACATATTTGCACGAAAAGACGGTGCTTGTTACTGGAGCAGGAGGTTCGATAGGTTCAGAGCTTTGTCGGCAAATTGCTCATTTCGAGCCGCATGCACTACTGCTGCTCGGGCAAGGGGAGAACAGCATTTACGTCATCGAGCGTGAATTGCGCTCCAAGTATCCAAGATTGAAGTTGGAAACGATCATTGCTGATGTGAAAGATGCAGCGCGTATTGATCGTATATTTGCTACCTATGAGCCGCAGGTTGTATTCCATGCAGCAGCTCATAAGCACGTGCCGTTAATGGAGCGCAATCCAACAGAGGCCGTGAAGAACAATTTATTTGGTACGATTCATGTTGCACTGGCTGCTCATCGCTATGGTGCAGATCGTTTTGTATTTATTTCTTCCGATAAGGCGGTTAATCCGACAAGTGTCATGGGAGCGACAAAGCGTGCAGCTGAAATGTATATTCAAAGTTTAAGCAAACAAAGCTCAACGGTGTTTGCAGCTGTTCGATTCGGCAACGTGTTGGGCAGCCGCGGCAGTGTGATTCCCTTGTTCAAAGAGCAGATTCAAAGCGGAGGGCCTGTCACCGTTACACATCCTGATATGATCCGTTATTTTATGACGATACCTGAAGCAGTTCAGCTTGTTATGCAAGCTGGAGCTTTTGCAGAAGGCGGGGAAGTGTTCGTACTGGACATGGGCGAGCCGGTTAAAATTGTAGATCTGGCTAGAGCAGTTATCCGCTTGTCTGGTTATGAGCCAGAGGTTGATATACCGATTGTATTTACGGGGATACGCCCTGGCGAAAAGTTATTTGAGGAAATGCTGACCGTGGAAGAAGGATTGAACGTAACAAAACATTCGCGAATTTTTGTGGGACGTCCACCGATCGTACCGCAGCAGGTGCTGGAAGAGGAAGTCATTGCTATAAAAGATATCCTCAATGAAGAGAACCCACCTATACGTGAGGCGCTGCAGCGGCTAATCCCAACATATATGCTGCCTAACGAAGATGGGTATACGAATCAGGTTGCAGCGACGATGTGTATGGAACAGGATGAGAAAAAAGCGGTTGTCGATTGGAGAGAGAAGAAGTTGTCCTTGGTATAACGAAAAGGAGAGAGATGGATGGGAAGTCTTCTAAGTAGATGGAGCAAGCGCATGGCAGGGGCGAGTCATAATGCGCACACACGACGGACTTCCTTGTGGCATCTGTTCTCGTGGACGCTTACAGGCAATGTATTGTACGCCGCTTGTCAGTGGGCGTTGTTGATTGTGCTGGCACAGCGTGGATCGGTAGAAGATGTAGGTGTGTTTTCGTTAGCTTTGGCGATTAGTGCACCTATTTTTTTATTTACTAATATGCAATTGCGTGGAATATTGGCTACTGATGCAGAACAGCTCTTCGCAACTGGCGTGTACGTTCAGCTTCGCATCGTAAGTTCTTGCTTGGCGTTGATTGCTACGCTTGGATGTGCAGCGATGTATGTTTCAAGCTGGGAAACATGCATGGCTATCGTGCTAATTGGGATATCGAAATGGTTTGAATCGATTAGTGAACTATTGTACGGATGGTGGCAGCAGCATCATCGTATGGATTGGAGTGCACAATCTCTCATCCTGCGTGGGTTGCTGTCTTTGTCTTTATTTAGTGGAGCTTATATATACACGGGAAGCTTACTCACAGCTCTGACGGTGTACGCTCTAATATGGGGATGTATATTGATCGCCTTTGATATACCGAGAGCACGGCGGCTCGAAGGTTTTACATGGAGAGGGAGCAGGCGGGCAGGGCTAAAACTGCTGCAGCAATGTTGGCCGATGGGGATCGTTATGATGCTTGTATCGCTGCAAGCGAACGTACCTCGCTACTTCATCTCCGATGCCTATGGAGAAGCTGCGCTTGGCTACTTCTCAGCGCTCATGTATGTGATGGTGGCGGCTACTACAGTTGTTTCAGCTCTTGGTCAGAGCATTAGTCCACATCTTGCAAGAGCATGGTCAGCAGTTGATCGTCATGCGCTTCGTTCTTTACTGCGTAAGGCAGCTTATATTATTTGTGCTATTGGAGTGGGAATGACCTTAGGAAGCTGGCTGCTGGGGTCTTGGCTGTTAACTATTTTGTATGGAGCTGATTATGCACAGTATAGTGACTTGTTTCTAATACTAACGATTTCAACCGCTTTTGGTTGCATCGGTTCTTTGCTTGGATTTGCTTTGACAGCTGCAAGAGTGTTTCGGGCACAACTTGTCATACATTTATGTACCGTCCTACTAACAGTTGTGCTGCAATATGCGGTAACTGCTATGGATATGCCTATGCAAAGTACAGGCTATACACTGCTAGTTTCCAATTTGCTATCAGTAGTACTGGCGGGTATTGCTTGGCGTAACTGTATGAAAGTCCTGATGCGTCAAAAATTGAAAACTAACTTACTTCTTTCTGAAAAGACAGGTGGGTGACAAATGGGACGTACATGCAAACTAGCCATTTTAACGATTCTATCAGGCCTAGTTATGCTGGCTATCATTTATGGTCTTTATGAGTGGCTGGACAAACAGCCATTGTTATTTTATATCGTGCTGCTTGTTGTCATGAATTTATTGTTCAGTATATGGTATGGAAAACGCAATCAAATTCGCTCCATATTCAATAATTTGATTACGTTATTTCTACTGTTTTTCACCCTTTACAGTATTACGTATCCGTTGGACCATATTATTGGCTCGCTTCAAGAGCGAACGGAAGAAGAACTAGTCAACGTTATACAGTTGTATGTATTGGCGAATATTTGCATGTTGCTCGGTATAACGGTAGCATCGGTCATTCGCGTGAAAAAAGGGCGCCCGAAATTTAGTAAAACGCTGTGGACGCCTGAACATATCGAGCAAAAAGAAGCAGAGCAGCGCCTCTTCCGGCCGCTGTTGTTCTGGCCTGCGCTAATTGTACTGCTTATAGGAATAGTGATCATGGCCTATGATCAATCACGCTTAGGTGGATTCGCCTCTTTAGGGGCAGCCAATCGAATTGAACGGTTTAAAGCAATTAGTACCGTTGAGGGAATATCGCTGCCTTGGAAATCTATTATAACTAGCTCTTTGTTGCTATTGGCGATGTCTGTGCGTACACGCGCTCAACTGAAACTGTTCGGCTTTATTGTATTGTTGTTAACGTTCTTTTTCTTTTTCTTAATAGGAAGTCGTCTCTACGTTGTCATCGCGCTGCTGCCGAGTTTGGCGCTCTTTATCGATCGTGGTTACATTCGGATAAGTCGATTCCAGCATGTCGTCCTAATTTTAATTATGATGGTATTTATTTCGTCGCTGTTCAATAATGCCAGGCTCAGTCTTATCGAAGATGTTCCGCTATCTTCTTTTCCTCCTGAGAGATGGGCATTTTCTACTGGAGAGACCGGGGCGGGTTTTCTTGTCACATTAGATATTACAAGTGTTGACCATTATCCAGAAGCGGATCCTTCTTACTTAACATCAGTGGCGTATATGCTGCCTTCTGTCATCTATCAATCTGTATTCGGGCATGGTAAACCGAAAACGTTGGGTGATTGGTATGTGTGGTATTTTTACCCGTACATCTTCAATGAAGGTGGAGGAAGAGGGTTTTCCCCGATTGCACAAGCATGGATGGTTGGGGGACACATGGGGATAGCGGCTCAATCTTTCGTAGTAGGAGTGCTGTTAGTGTGGATATCTCGCACTTCGATGCTCAAATATATTTGCTTGCCACTAGCGATTATGTTCCAGCGAAGTCCTATGAACGTTGTCGTGATGGATATAGCCTATGCGTTTCTATTCGTCATATTTATTGTGGTATTGGCCGCAATTATGAGACCGAAAGTGCTGGAGCAATTTATGAAGAGAATTCCAGAACGTCATAAAGCGAGTACGTTTCGTGTTAGAGGAAGTAGCTGAGTTGAGGTGAGAGCAATGATAGGGGAGACTCGCAAAAAACCGCGTGTTGCTATGCTAATTACATCATTGGCTGGTGGAGGTGCGGAGAAGGCTGTTAGTATGCTGCTTCAGGGATTTAACCCTGAGCGATATGAACTTCATCTTATCGTAAATCGGAAGGAGGGACCTTATCTGTCCCTCCTTCCTTCTTATGTGCACGTATCAGAAATGAATGCTCCTCGACTTCGGAGTGCTTGGAAGGCCTATATTCGAACGCTGCGCCAAGTTCGTCCTGATATAGTCATTTCGCATATGTGGGAAAACAATGTGCTTAATGTTGTAGGGCGTCGCTTATCCGGTTTGCGATTCGGTACTGTACTGTGTGAACACAGCTCGATTAGCCGTCATCGAGGCAAAGGTGTAAACATGATGAGACGCTGGTGCTATAAAAGAGCCGATGCGGTTGTTGGTTGCTCGCACATGATGGGCGAGGAATTGAAGGATATTCTTAAAGTTCCTCGGTCATTGGTCCATGTGATCTATAATGCAGTGTTAAATGAAAGCTTCTATAGACGTGCGAATGAAAGTGTTGAGCATCATTGGCTGCAGCAGGGTATGGTGAAGGGCAGAACAAGTCGTGATAGCGAGGTTTTAGAAGATACAGCAGATCAAGCTGGTCATCTTGGGGGATTGGCATCGAAAATACCAGTGCTATTAGGACTCGGAAGATTGTCCCCTGAAAAGCGCTATGATCTGCTCATCGAGGCTGTGTATCTGCTTCATCAGCGTGGGCACAAAGTGAGAGCGCTTATTATTGGTGAAGGTGCAGAGCGTGAACGTCTAACACAGCTTATTGGGGACCGAGGCTTGGAATCGTGGGTAGAGCTTCCGGGATATGCTTCTAACCCGCTGCCTATTTTGCGTTTAGCCGATATTTATGTCCAGTGCTCTGATGTAGAGGGATTGCCTACAGCACTGATCGAGGCTGTCGCTTTGGGCACAAGCATCGTCGCTACGCGTACGGCAACAGGTACAGAAGAAGTGTTGGAAGGGATTCATTCCGCTTTATTGGTGCCTTGCGGAGATGTTGAAGCAATGGTAGATGCGTTGGAAGCACAATTGGAGCAGCTGGATGTCCAACAGCAGGATAACGAAGTGCCGAATGTACCGATTCATTCGGGTATTGGTGATTATACCGAATCTGAATCCAGCCGTGAAATTGCGGTCTCTTATACGGACTCTATGGATACTCAGTTTCAGCGCTTAAACAAATTTACCTTATCTTATGTTGTTGAACAGTATGAGGCGCTTATCCGCGATGTACTGCAAAAGCATGGAATAGAAGAAACGCCGCTTCCAAACAACTTTAGTCCGACTGAGGCTATTACCAAGGAAGGCGGTACAGTGAGGAGGGGAGTATCGCGATGAAGTTCGTATTTGCCTATGACGTGCGTATTGAGCAAGTAAGAGGTACTGAGCAGTATTATCATAATTATTTTGATTACACCGTATGGCAGCGTTACTTGGAAGTCTGTGAGAAGCTGGCCATTGTAACGAGAGTGGTGGAGGTTGGAGAGAATGAACCGCGCTTAAACCGTAAAATATCGAGCGGTCCTAACGTGAGTTTTCATAATGTTCCTTCCATAAGTAATCCTGTCTCGCAGTTAACTAAGCGTAAAGAAGTTACTCGTATATTAGAGGAGCAACTGCAAGATGCTGATGGATTGATTGCGCGCTTACCTAGCGAAATAGGCACGGTAGCGATTGGTGTCGCTAAGCGGCTTGGCAAGCCATGGGCCGTAGAAGTAGTTGGCCACGCTTGGGACGCGCTGATGAATCATGGCTCATGGCAGGGCAAATGCTACGCACCGATTATGACGTGGCGGACGAAGAATGCGGTTCGACAAGCACCGTATGCGCTCTATGTAACCCGTGCGTTTCTACAGCATCATTATCCAAGCTGGGGATACCATATCAACTGTTCAAATGTGGAAGTTCCCCCAGTACCTCAACAGGTGTTGGATCACCGTTTGAAACGATTGGATGAACATACAGATGGTTGGCAAACGGTAGGGATTGTTGGTTCTTTGGCATCGAATAACAAAGGTGTTGATACTGCCATCGAAGCACTATCCATGTTAAAAGGTCAAATGCTCCGGCTTCGAGTGCTAGGTGAAGGGGATAAAGGAAAATGGATCGAGCTCGCTGAACGTTGGGGCGTAGCGGATCGCGTGGAGTTCTGTGATCCTGTGCCGAGCGGTGAGGAAGTATTCCGCTGGTTAGATGACTTGGATTTCTACATGCAGCCGAGCTTCCAAGAAGGACTTCCTCGCGCATTAATTGAAGCAATGAGCCGCGCGCTGCCAGCTATCGGTTCTACCGCTGGAGGAATCCCTGAATTACTGCCGGAGGAGTGGATTTTCCGAGCAGGTGATGCAGCTGGGTTAGCGGAAAAGATGCAATTAATGACCAATAATCTTGATATGAGGCGAAATGCTGCAGCAGCAAACTTTGCGACTGCGCAACAATATACGAAGGATGTTTTGGACAAGAGACGTACAGCTTTTTGGCAGTCTTTTAAGGAAGAAGCAGTACGTAGATCCATTTTATCAAATCCGGGGATGGTGAAAGGATGAACATTTGGATCACAGGCGTCGCCGGCTTCATCGGCTCTCATGTTGCGGCTCGTTGTTTGGAAGCAGGTTATCAAGTAGTCGGCATCGACAATATGAATGATTATTACGATGTTACCTTAAAGGAGCAGCGGCTGGAACGTTTGCTGGCACAATCTAAATTACTACTGCAAACAGGAGAACCAGCACAAATTCCGCAACAACCTTTCCGGTTTTATCGCTTATCTATTGAAGAGGCTGATACAATTCACGAGTTAATGCGGGAGACAAAGCCGGATGTCATTGTGCATCTGGCTGCACAGGCGGGTGTTCGCTACAGTTTGACGAACCCGCAAGCGTACATTCAATCGAATATCGTTGGGACAGCCAATATATTAGAGGCTGCCCGTTTACAAGGCGTAGGGCATCTGCTCTACGCCTCTTCTAGCTCTGTGTATGGAGCGAATAAGAAAATTCCATTCGCCGTGGAAGACAGAGTTGATAACCCTGTTAGCTTGTATGCAGCTACGAAGAAATCAAATGAATTAATGGCCTATTCCTACAGTCATTTGTACGATTTGCCGACAACAGGGCTTCGCTTCTTTACGGTATATGGACCTTGGGGAAGGCCTGATATGGCTTATTTCTCATTTGCAGAACGGATCACTTCAGGCAAGCCGATCGATGTTTATAACTTTGGCAACATGATGCGCGACTTCACTTACATTGACGACATTGTAGAAGGAATTATGAGGCTGCTTCCACGTGCTCCACAACGAGATGGGGAACAAGCTCCATACAAGTTATACAACATTGGCAATCATCAGCCTGTTCAATTGCTCGACTTCATTCGTGTATTGGAGAAGCATCTTGGCGTACAAGCCGAGCTGGTAATGAAGGAAATGCAGCCTGGTGACGTGCCGCAAACCTATGCGGACATTTCCAGCCTGCAAAATGATATTGATTTCCGTCCAGATACGTCGATTGAAGTAGGTATTCAACGCTTTGCTGAATGGTATTTGACCTATAAAGAGCAACGTACAGCAGAGCGTGTTCTTCACGTGTAGAAGAGGTTTAGGCTGATCATTCACTAGGATACCAGTTCTTACTGTGGGAGGTTCGTTATGGGGCAAATAACAGAACTCACGTTAAGTGAAAAGAGCTCGGAAACCGTTTTTATTCAGCCCAAAGTGAACGATTCCATCTTATTTCTAATGGCTAAACGAATCATTGACTTTGTGCTAGCGACAGTGCTTCTCTTGCTAACTGCACCTATCGTGGTGGCAGTCATTGTATGCATTAAGATGGATTCCACAGGTCCGGCTTTCTATGTGCAGGATCGCGTTGGTTATAGAGGTAGGGAATTTAAGCTCATTAAATTAAGGTCCATGGTCATCGATGCAGAGAAGGACGGTCCCCGGTGGGCAACCGCACATGATGAGCGTGTTACCAAGGTTGGACAGTTCATTCGTAAGACAAGAGTAGATGAGCTTCCTCAACTGGTCAATGTACTAAAAGGCGAGATGAGCCTCATCGGGCCTCGTCCTGAACGAAATGCATTCATGCAGCAGTTTCATCAAGAAATACCCGGATTTATGAATCGAGTGCTCGTTAAACCTGGTTTAACAGGCTGGGCACAAGTAAATGGTGGGTACGATCTCTCTCCGGAAGAGAAGTTTCAACATGATATGTACTACATAACCAATCCCTCTGTACGGATGGAGACGAAAATTTTTCTCAAGACGATCAAGGTCGTTTTGACTGGAAAAGGAGCACGTTGAAATTTGAGTACAAGGAGGATAGTGCCATTATGTCGAGGTTGGAAAAGCGCGATTCAGCAGTTGCAACTGAGGAAAAACCATCATCAACGGCTTTGCAGCATTCAGATAATTCCATAACACCGAAAGCATCGGAAGTATCGAAAACATCAAAAGCAAATCATCGCATCCTATTCGCCGTTACTGCTGAGAGTGGAGTATCTTTTCTTGAACGCCAACTCAGTTACTTGCAGGAGCAGGGATATGAGGTATTTGTTATGAGTGATGGCGCTCCTTCTTCACAAACGTTAGAAGGAGCAACGCATGTTAAGCTCACTATAGAGCGTGAAATATCATTATCGAAAGACATCGTGTCGCTCTGGAATGCCATTCAATTTATTCGGCGCATTAAGCCGGATATCGTTAATGCTGGAACGCCCAAGGCTGGCTTGCTCGTAAGTATTGCAGCTTGGTTATGCCGAGTGCCGGTTCGAATTTATACCTGCCATGGTTTGCGGTTTGAAACGTTAAAGGGATGGAAGCGGACCCTTATGGTGACGACTGAGCGTCTATCGGCAGCTTGTGCGCATAAGGTGATCGCGGTTAGTCCAAGCTTGAAGGATGTTTTGCATCGCGATCGTATTTGTGCCCTTGAGAAAGTAGAAGTGCTCCACAACGGCAGCTGCAAAGGTGTGAAGGCAGAGCCGTTTATATTAACCGACGAACGGCAGAAGCAGTCAGAAGCATTGCGTCAATCATTGGGAATTGCTCAGGATACACCGGTGATTGGCTTTATTGGTCGGTTAACGAAGGACAAAGGGGTAGACATTCTCGTTGAAGCTTTTCATCTCGTTAAAAAAGTCATTCCACATGCTGTATTGCTTCTAGTTGGAGAAAAGGAGCAAGGAGATCCGATCTCGGCAAACACTGTTGAAACGATTGAAAATGATGACAGCATCATTCATGTAGGATTTCAGCGGGAGCTTGGTGTGTTCTATGCAGCGATAGATTGTTTAGTATTACCGTCATATCGTGAAGGGTTTGCTAATGTGTTGATCGAGGCTGCGGTAGCAGGGAAGCCAACGATAGCTACAAGAGCAACGGGAATGATGGATTCTGTTATAGATGGAATTACAGGTTTGCTCATTGAGCCTGGTGATACGCATGAACTGGCAGAACGTATGATTTGGCTTATCAAGCATCCTGAAGAGTGTGTCCGTTTAGGGGTGAATGGACATATTCGAGCTTTACGAGATTTTGATCCTGAAGATGTTGTTGAGGCGCATGCTTATTTTTATCATTCGTTGCACAAGCAGCGGGTTAGTCGTGGTAAAGGCACAGCTCATCATAATGAACAGGCTTCTTATACAAATAGCAGCAGGGAGGAGGGATTTCATTGAACGTACTCGTAACCGGTGGAGCAGGGTTTATAGGATCGCATGTCGTCGATCAATTGTTGCAGGCGAATCATAACGTAGTTGTGATTGATGACGGCAGCAGCGGTAATATGGCTAATGTACCGCGTGAAGCGAAGCTGTATTCGATGTCGATTATGGATGACCAATTGACTGAAATCTTTGAACAAGAGCAACCTGATGCCGTTATTCATATGGCTGCTCAGATCGACGTACAGCGCTCGATTCGTGAGCCGATATTTGACGCAGAAGTAAATATTGTAGGTACGATCCGCTTATTGCAGTGCTGCGAAAGACACGAAGTTAGTCGCTTTATTTACTCTTCTTCGGCTGCTGCCTATGGAAACCCGCAATATTTACCCGTTGATGAGGGGCATCCGATAGAGCCTATGTCAGCATACGGCATTTCCAAGTATACGCCTGAAAGGTATATCAAAATGTACCATGAACAACTGCCTGATTTGCAGTATTCGATTTTGCGCTATGCCAATGTATATGGAGAGCGGCAAATTTCGAAAGGCGAGGGCGGTGTCGTATCGATTTTCATCGATCATATGCTCAATAACAAGCGTCCGATTATTTATGGAGATGGTAATCAGACGCGAGACTTTGTACATGTAGAGGATGTTGCACGTTCGAATGTGCTTGCACTTACGTCCGAGGGGAGTATGACGGTTAATATTAGCACTGGAGAACCTACGAGTGTTATCGAGTTGTATCGACAACTGCAAGCACATACAGGAGTAGGTGATCCAATATTTTCGGAACCGCGTACTGGGGATATAGAGCATAGTTATTTGGACAACACAAAGGCGCGTAATCGCCTGGGCTGGGAGCCTACGATAGATTTGCAGGCTGGACTTGCGCGTACGCTAGCCTATACAAGAGAGGCTGGACGTAATTCAGTATCAGTCCTGAGCGGAGCTTATTGATATATTTTTATGGGGCAGAGACAGAACTGGATGGAGGGGAAGAAATGAAAGTAAGAAAAGCAATTATTCCAGCCGCTGGCTTAGGTACAAGATTCCTTCCTGCGACGAAGGCACAGCCCAAGGAAATGCTGCCGATCGTAGATAAGCCAACGATTCAATATATTGTGGAAGAAGCGATTGCATCGGGCATAGAGGACATTATGATTATCAGCGGTCGTGGCAAGCGGGCGATTGAAGATCATTTTGACAAGTCCTTTGAGTTGGAGGAAAGCTTAGCAGCGAAGGGGAACCTAGAGGCGCTAGAAGAGATTCAACATATTTCTAAGATGGCTAACATCCATTATATTCGTCAAAAAGAACCTAAAGGTTTAGGGCATGCCATATTATGCGCGCGCACGTTTATTGGAAATGAGCCGTTTGCAGTCTTACTCGGCGATGACATTGTGCAGTCTGAAGTTCCTTGTATCAAACAGTTGATGGATGTGTTCGATCGTTACCATAGTTCTGTCGTAGGCGTACAGTATGTTCCAGATGAAGATGTTCGCAAGTATGGCATTATTGATCCACTTGGTCCTTCTGTAGAGCCTTCCCTAATGCATACGAAATCCCTAGTGGAGAAGCCTCCTGTAGGGCAAGCACCATCGAACTACGCCATTATGGGACGCTATGTTTTACGACCTGAAATTTTCGAAGTGCTGGAGCATCAGCAGCCTGGGGCTGGCAATGAAATTCAGCTGACAGATGCAATTATGACGCTCAATCAATGGCAGGCGGTACTTGCCTATGAATTCCAAGGCACTCGATATGATGTCGGGGATAAGCTTGGCTTCTTGAAAGCGACGGTAGACTTTGCGCTGAGGAGAGAGGAACTGTCTAATGACATGCTCGCATACCTCATTGAGACCGTCGAACAGCATCAAGTGCTGAACGATGCTGTTGCTGCAGGTAGACGTAATCAGATGATGGAATATACGGCGGGAGGATCATAGGATGAAGAGCTATTCAATAGCGGTAATTGGCACGGGTTATGTTGGGCTCGTATCAGGCACTTGCTTCGCTTATGTGGGGCATCGAGTGGTCTGTTGCGATGTGGATGCATCTAAAATAGAACGTTTGAAACGCTGTGAAATTCCTATTTATGAACCTGGACTTGATAAGCTGGTAGCGGAAGGCATGCAACAAGGAAGATTACGTTTTACGACAGATATAGATGCTGCCATTCAAGCTGCAGATGTTATTTTCATCGCAGTGGGGACGCCTATGTCGCAGACGGGGGAAGCTAATCTGGACTACGTTCAGCAAGCTGCTCGCATGATTGGAACGGTGATCAATGGCTACAAAGTCATTGTGACCAAAAGTACGGTTCCAGTTGGAACAGGGCGATTAATTGCTCAGTGGATCGGAGAGGCATCACACAATCAATATTCGTTTGATATCGTTTCGAACCCTGAATTTTTGCGAGAAGGGTCAGCTGTTTATGATTGCTTAAATATGGAACGGACAGTAATTGGTGCCGATCGGCCTGAGGCTGCTGCTATTATTGCAGAGCTTCACGAGCCGTTCGGCACTGTTGTTTTAAAGACATCTATCGAGAGCGCAGAGCTTATTAAGTATGCCTCTAATTGTTTCCTTGCTATGAAAATTTCCTATATCAATTCGATTGCTAATCTATGTGACCAACTCGGTGCTGACGTAGATGAAGTGGCTCAAGGCATGGGGCTCGACAGCAGAATTGGTCATCGGTTTTTGCAGGCAGGAATCGGCTATGGAGGCTCATGCTTTCCGAAGGATACGTATGCGCTTCGTCATTTAACGAAAGAAGCTGGCTGCTCGTTCTCGATTCTTGAAGCCGTTATTGATACGAATGAACAGCAGCGTCTTATTGTCATTGATAAGCTGAAGCAGTCACTAGGTACGCTTGCTGGCAAACGAATTGCAGTACTAGGCCTAGCATTCAAGCCGAATACAAATGATGTAAGGGATGCACCTTCGTTGACGATTATTCCAAAGCTGCTAGAAGCTGGTGCTATCGTTCGTGCTTATGATCCTGTTGCTGCCGAAGAGGCTCGTCATGTACTAGGTGATCAAGTTGTATATATGCCTTCTGTGCAAGATACCGTGATGTATTGCGATGCATGTCTAATCTTGACGGAATGGGAACAGATCGTTGAAAGCGATTGGGAGAAGCTGCATAGTTCAATGTCCAGACCTTTACTTATTGATGGTCGAAATTGTTGGAGCGCAGAAAAGATGGCTGAACTAGGATTTGAATATATTTCAATGGGAAGACCGTTTGTGCCGCAGCGGGAGACATCACTGAGAGTACCAGTTTAATGATTAGAAGGTGAGAATGTTGAGGATGTCTGACCGTATATACTTATCCCCCCCGCATATGAGCGGAGAAGAGCTTGCAAAGATTGCAGAAGCTTTTGCAAGCAATTGGATTGCGCCTTTGGGACCAATGGTTGATCAATTTGAACGTCAGATAAGCGAATTAGTAGGAATAGAAGGAACGGTAGCTCTATGTTCTGGCACAGCAGCGATACATCTTGCGCTCGAATTGGCTGGGGTAAAAGAAGGGGATATCGTGTTTTGTTCTTCGCTTACGTTCGTTGCTAGTGTGAATCCGATTCGTTATTTAGGTGCAGAGCCTGTATTTATAGATTCAGAGCCTGCGACATGGAACATGTCTCCACGTGCACTAGAACGAGCTCTGTATGAGGCTAGTATGCTTGGACAACTGCCCAAGGCAGTCATCGTCGTGCATTTATACGGCCAATGTGCTGATATGGATGCCATTATGAAAATATGCCGGGAGTATGGCATATGTGTAATTGAGGACGCGGCGGAAGCGATGGGAGCGACATACAAGGGACAGATGGCGGGAACGATTGGGGATTACGGGGTATACTCTTTCAACGGCAATAAGCTGATTACGACTTCAGCTGGCGGGGCACTTGTATCCAATCACACTGACAAGTTGGACTATGCACGTTATTTGGCAGCTCAAGCCAAGCTGCCTGCCTATCACTATGAGCACAATCAAGTCGGCTACAATTACCGGCTGAGCAACATTCTTGCTGCCATTGGCTGCAGCCAATTGAATGTGATCGACGAGCGAATCGCACTGCGGCGTGCTGTGTTCGAAAGATATCAGCAGGCGCTTGGGGACAGACCGGGCATTTCATTTATGCCAGATCCATTATGGGGAAGCTCAACGCGTTGGCTTACGGCCTTAACGCTAGATCCGCATCTTATTGAGGCTACACCGCTTGATGTAGTGCAGGAGCTGGAAGTCATGAACATTGAATCTCGACGAGTATGGAAGCCGATGCATGCCCAGCCGCTGTACGCAGGCTGCCGCTATTATCGGCATGAAGAAAATGAGAGTGTTAGCGACATGTTGTTCGAGAGAGGAATCTGTTTGCCATCAGGCTCAAGCTTGGCCGTTGATGATCAGAACAGAGTCATTGACGGTGTGCAATCCGCTCTTCGACCCGTCTATTCTTTATCATGAATGATGATCAAGTTTGAATAAACGGATGAATGAATATAGTCGCTAGTGAACAACTCTTTTGATATTAAAGGAGATCATTATGAAACGTTTGTTTGATATTGTATTATCTTTCATTTTAATTATCATATTTAGCCCTTTCCTGCTGTTAATCGCAATATATGTACGGATGACTATTGGCAAGCCCGTTATGTTCAATCAAGAACGTACGGGCTTGCATATGAAGTCATTTAAGCTATATAAATTCCGTACAATGAGTGATGAATTCCTGCCAAATGGGGAGCCGCTGCCTGATGAACAGCGCTTGACGAGAGCAGGCAATATTCTTCGAATGAGCAGCTTGGATGAGCTTCCACAGCTGTTCAATGTGTTGAAGGGCGATATGAGTCTGGTAGGTCCACGCCCACTTCCTAGTAAATATAACCCTTACTATTACGAAGCGGAGCGGGTTCGGTTTACTGTACGGCCAGGCATTACTGGGCTAGCACAAATTTCGGGCCGCAACATGTTGTCGTGGCAAGCGAGATTTCAATGTGACCGCGACTATGTAGAGAGACAAAGTATGTGGCTGGACATCGTCATTTTGTTCAAGACAGCTATTCAAGTTGTTGTAGGCAAGAACAATGCAGTATGCCCAACTATGTTCGTTGCAGAACTAGATCGAGAACGGCGCGTCAGTTTGAAGTCAAAAACAATGTAAGCTACCAACCACCTCTGCAAGGAGAGTAGAGATAAAATGAAGCGAGTCATTGTATTCGGAAGTATGGGCGTAGCAGTCGACTGCTTGAGATGGCTGCTGCGTCAGCCAGGGGTAGAAGTACTGGGGGTCGTATGCTCGACAGAGCCCTTATCTACATGGCGTCTCGTCCAAAAAGATGAAAATATGTACGATGAGGCAGCAAAGTTAGGAATTCCTATATTGAAGCTAGAGCAGGTGTGCGAACTGGAAGCGGATCTAGGTGTTAGCGTTCGTTACCACGAGTTGCTGCGCGCCCGTCATCTAGAACGCTTTAAGTTAGGAGTCGTCAATCTTCACGGAGCTCCACTGCCTGAAATGCGCGGGTCTATGTGTGATGCAGCTGCCATTATAGAAGGGCGAGAGGAATACGGAACGAGTATCCACTGGATGAATGAAAAAGTAGACGAGGGCTGGCTTATTGCGGTGAGTCGTTTCGGAATCCGACCTTTGGATACGGTATATGAATTGTTTCAAGCAAGCAATCAATTTGGACTAGAGCTGTTAAAGGAGTGGCTGCCTCGCATTTTGGAAGGGCATGTAAAGGGGGTTGACCAACTGGAATTAGCGAAGGAACTACATGTTGAGCCCAAAACGTATCGAGTGCAAGAGGTTAGAGCTTGGAAGCAGATTCCAGAGCAAGCTACTGCGCAGCAAATATGGAATACGGCGCGTGCCTTTCAGTTTCCGGGTCATGAACCTGCATACATGCAAACCGCAAACGGCAAAGTCTATGTTTCGATTGCTAGTGACAATACATGATGTACGGAGGACTGGAGTATTCATGAGTGTTTTCCTTCTTGATATGGCGAATCGTGAGAAATGGAATACATATACGCGAGCTGCACGGGATACAGATGTATATTTCTCTGCGGATTACTGTCGGGTTTATGAAGATAATGGGGAAGGCAAGTCGCAGCTGTTTGTCTATGAGGAGGGGGACGAGTTTGTTTGTTACCCTTATCTATTGCGCGATGCGAGCCATCTCCCGGGATTGCGTGAGCTGAATGTAACTAAGCCTATCTATGATATTACTACTCCGTATGGGTATGGTGGACCAATATCGAACGTAGCCGATGCCGACAGGAGAGCAAGGTTGTTCCGCAAATTTGAGCAACAATTTGATGCATACTGCCACGAGCATCGTATTGTCTCCGAATTCGTACGCTTCCATCCTTTGTTGAACAATTGGCGAGATTATAATGCTGTGAGCCCTCAGTTTGAGCGCAATACGGTTTTTGTTGATCTTACGCTTTCTGAAGAGGAAATGCTAAAGGCGTTCTCTCGAGATAATCGCAATCGCATTAGGCGTGCTCAAAGAGAAGGGTTCTACGTCACCATTGAGGAACCGACGAGGCTGGATAATCTTACTCGTCTGTACGATGCGACCATGCTAAAAAAACAGGCAAGTGCATACTACTACTTCAATAGCAACTTTTTCCAAAATACAACGTCTTATTTAGAGGGATATGTGAAGCTAATGGAGGTTCATGCAGATAATAAGGTGATTGCTTCCTGTCTCTTTATGCATGAAGGTGATTATGCGCATTATCATCTTATGGGATCTGATCAAGCATATTTAAAGGCTGCCCCGATTAATTTGCTCATCTATGAAGCAGCTCTATGGGCGAAGTCACAAGGATGCAAGAAACTTCATTTAGGAGGAGGGCTAACTGGGAACGACAACTTGTTTCGATTTAAGCGCAGCTTCAACGAACGTGAATGGGCTGATTTCTATGTCGGTCGACGCATTCGGCATCAATCACTGTATGACGCTGCCGCGCTAATATTGAATAAGCAGTACGGCATAGCTGGAGCTGAATCCGCCTATTTTCCAATGTACCGCAACCCATTGCTCTTTAATACTTCAACGGAATCAAGCTGTTCTGAGGCCTCATCTGGGTAAGTGGAGCCTGCCGTCCCTTAAGAAGGACAAGTGCAGAGGGGTGCTTGACCATACGGACAAAGGGGATTCGGCATATGATGCATGAAGCTGATACCAAGAGGATATGAATGGTATAGAGCTATGCTGTCATTAAAGAGGTGGAAAGGATGGGGCATAAAACGAATATGTGTTTAAAACGTTGTAAGAAATGGCTGCTTGTTTTTGGTGTTATTTTTGTTATCGCTGGATTACAGTGGAATCCTTCTTCAGAGAATACAGCCGCGGCATTGGAGACCCCTGCACCGCAAGGTACGAATATTAAGTCGCTTGGAGCTATAGGGAATGGTACGACAGATGATACTGCGGCTTTGCGTAAAGCAAGCGAAATGCTGTCGGGCAAAATCTATTTTCCAACAGGAACTTATGTGCTGAATGATGATCTCGTATTTCGTAAAGAGTTGACCCTTGTATTTGGGCAAAATGCGAATATTAAAGTTGCCTCAGGCAAGACGTTAAAGTTGGATGGTGGCTTGCAAGGCGGTCTGTATACACTCTTTACTGGAGATGGAAGCGTTGTCGCCACAGGTACAATTAAGAAAGTATATCCTGAGTGGTTCGGCGCACTAGGGAATGCGATCCAAGATGATCGACCTTTTATTCAAGAGGCGGTGAACTTTGCAAGCTCGTTAAAGAAGGGGGCAGCGGTTCATTTTACTCAAAATAGAAATTACGTGCTCGGTTCAATGACCGTACCTCAACAGACAATTATTAGCATGCCAGGGCATGTCTCTCTTGAAGGCCGTGGAACATTGAAAATTAGAAATAATATGGGCAAGTTTAATACGGTGTTCGAATTTACGAAGCCGATCGATCATATATATATTAGGGAACTTACCGTGGATAGCAACGCCCAGAACAATCCAATTACAGAAAAGCCTTCTGATACTAACAATGCGATGCGTGTATTTACCCTTTATACAGGTACAGGAGCACAGTTTCAAGGCGTTACGGTTCGAAATAGTTTAGCTATTCAAAGTATTATGGCTAACGTAGTTAATGATCTTGTTGTGCAAGACAGCCAATTTCTTAATATGGGAGTTGGAGCTCCATTCTTCTTTGATACCTCTACGATCTACTCCGTCGGCAATAATGCCAAAATTACAAGAAACTACTTTGAAGCTGGAGGCCCAGGCAGTAATACTGCGATTGAAGTACATGGCTTCGGCAAAGTAGTAAGTTATAACGTAACTAAGAAATTCCGCACGGGCATCATCTATGCATCCACATCCAACAGAGACTACAAGAATGAAAATAACCTCATTGCAAACAACCGCATCGAAGATGCAGTATTCGGTATGAGTTTATGGGCATCTAGAGGCGATGTTAAGCAGCTAACGATAACGAACAACAGTATTATTGTTAATGCTCGCGGTGGCGGTTTCATGTCCACGAATGCAGAATCAGCAGGGATTCAATTCTACCATCCTAGTGTAGACGCATGGATTGATATAGCCATTACAGATAACTTTATCGACTTCAAAAATCCTGGCGGCGGCTATATGACACTTGCTCCTCACGCTGCAGGCATCGACTTATCCTTACAAGGCAGCGGTACGAAAGTAGAAGGTCTTCTTATTAAAGGCAACATTATACGAAATGCATATACGAATGGCATCACCTGGAACATTGAAGGGGTGCAGAACAATATCGTCATCGAAGAAAATACGATTATTAACCCGGGCTCCTTATACAGCGGTAAGGAAGGATACAGCTCAGGTATTGCTTTATATGAGAACCCGCTGTTCTCCAACTCTTTCGTACGAAATAATGTGGTTGTAGAAGATCGAACGACTTCTAAGATGTTCGCGGGATTGTTGTTGAGAAGTTTAGGGGCAACGGACCGAGCACATCAACAGCTGTCGTGGATAAACAATACGATCGTTTCGGAAATGACGCCGTTAAGTGGTGAAAAGACCGTAGCGATTGGAAATACACCAATTATCGTACAGACACCATTCTAATAGGTAAAACGTACAATGACGGGGAAGGGGCGGATGGAATGGCACCGCCTCTTCTTCTGTTACGGGAGGCAGCGTTATATCTTCGCTTCTAACCACTTCATGGTAGTCTCGCTCACTTTTCGATCTGCCTTACTCTGACAACGACATACTTATAAACCGTGAATGTGCATCCAGATGAGAAATGGTGGTGAATGTATGAGTGGAACAGAAATGCAGATGAACAGACCGTTATTGGTTACAGGTGCAGCAGGGCAGCTTGGGACAGACGTTATGGAGTTGCTAAGCAAGCATAATATACCTGCGGTAGGGTGTACTCGTACGAATTTGGATATTACCGATAGTGAGCAGGTTCATGAAGTAATTGGCCGGATAAAGCCGTGGGGTATTATACATGCGGCTGCTTATACGAAGGTGGATCAAGCAGAATACGAGAGTGATGAAGCATATCGAGTCAATGTGTATGGTTCGCGCAATGTAGCTGCTGCTGCCGAATCGATTGGATCAAAGATACTTATGCTTAGTACGGATTATGTGTTTGATGGGCGAAGTACGAGACCCTATGATGAGTTTGCTGCGCCAAGACCGATAAATGTATACGGTTCGTCCAAGCGGGAAGCTGAAAAAATCGTATGTCAATTGAACCGTCGTGCGTTTATCGTGCGTACTTCATGGATTTTTGGCAGGTATGGCTCCAACTTTGTAAAGACGATGCTGGAACAGGGCAAAACCAATCATGAACTAAAAGTTGTTCACGATCAGATCGGAAGTCCTACCTATACAAAGGACCTAGCTGAAAGTATCATTCAATTGATTAACACAGATTGGTATGGAACGTATCATATTTCGAATACGGGCAGCTGTTCTTGGCATCAATTCGCTTGCGCAATTATGGAGGAAGCAAGTTTGAATGTCAAAGTAAGATCGGTGCCAACTTCACAGTTTCCTCGCCCAGCGAGACGCCCAGCTTACTCGGTATTAGAAGGAAGATCGCTCAGACTTCATGGCTTGTCTCCACTACGACCATGGCGTGAGGCGTTGGCGGATTGCATTCAAGCGTTGGAAGTACGCAACTAACAACTATCAATTGTAGGAGGATAGGTGATGAGATGCGCTGTACTAGGGGGAGATCTCCAAGGCTTGTCGTTGGCAATTAGACTCGCTGGCTTGAAGCATGATGTATGGCTCGTAGCGAACAGCGCAGCATGTGCCGAGCGATGGCGGCAGGAGTTGGGTGATCAGCTGCTGTGTACGATCAATGAATCGTATGCAGTGAAGCGCTCAGATGTACTCTTTTTCGTCAATAGGAGCGCGTCTACTTCACTTGATCCACAATTACTCGTGGAATGGTTGCAGCCTATAGTGGCTGAACAGGCGCTCATTGTCATTGCGGCTGATGTACAGCCTGGGATGACATCAATGATGCGGCAAAAATTGAATCAATGTAAACGTTTCTCAGGAGCTGTTGTATATGTGCCTCCTGCATTGCTGCATCGTCCGTACCCGCTTGTCATAGGGACAGAGCATGGTGATCGATGTATAGCATTGGAGCAAGTGCTGGACGGTTGGCCTCGCCTTCACTATAGGATGAAGGACCAAGTAGCCGAATATGTACAGTGTTTTGCTGAAAGGAGGCCCTCTACTTCTTCATCGTCGTTTCGCAATAGTAAGGAAGCAAGAGAAGCCTATGCATGGTGGCATCAGATACAGTCTAGGACAATGCTTAATGGCTTGGAGCGAATAAGAGAAGCGGAGTGGTCATAGCATGTTTCGAATATGGCGTCGCTGGCGGACTTGGCAGAAAGTTATGTTTTCTTGCTGCTTTATTATGCTAATTGGAAGTTGTATCGCTGCAATCATCATTGGGATGACACTAAAAAATGCGGCGGATTCGATGTACGAGGCTTTGCCAGAGCGTAAGGAATCACTTCGTTCGACTATTGAGCCGTTAGAGACGAGTCCAGTAAATCCAATACATAATCGTCAATCAAATAACAGTACCTCGGTTCCAGTGATAAAGCCATTGACAAAGGATGCACAGCCAGATGTCAGCAATAGTGAGCCGTTTACGATGCTGTTAATGGGCGTAGACGAGCGAGCGCATGACAGCGGTCGTTCTGATACTTTGATCATGGCTTCTGTCAATCCTAAGCAAGGTAGTGCTGTCATCGTACATATTCCAAGAGATACACGAACAGAACTGGCAGGCTTGAAGAAGCTGGATAAAATTAATCATGCTTACGCCTATGGCGGGACAGCTATGACCGTCGCTACCGTCGAGCAGCTATTTGAGATCCCGATACATTATTATATTAAGACGAATATGGAGGGATTTAAGGCTGTCATAGACGAGTTAGGCGGCATTGAAGTACATAACCAAATTCCATTTGAAACGGACGGGCACCAATTTGCATTGGGGGATATTAAGTTAAGCGGTGAGCAATCATTGGCCTATGTACGCATGCGCAAGCAGGACCCGAAGGGAGACTTTGGGCGAATGGATCGACAAAGTCTAGTGCTTCGTGCACTGGCACAAAGAGCCGCTTCTACAGATGGTGTTGTGCGTTTAGGTGCAATTATAGATGTGTTGAAACAACATACAAGAACCAATTTGGCATTCGAGGATTGGATTTCACTTGCTGCTAAGCATGTTTCGTCTGTTAATCAAATCGAAAAAACAACCTTAACAGGTTCTTCGCAGCGGATTGCAGGCATTTATTATTGGAAGGTGTCCAAACAGGAGCGTCTGCGTATTCATAACTTGCTGAGCAACAATTTGGTTCCTAATCTTGACAAATAAAACAGGAAATCGTACATTTATGATACGAAATGTAACTATAGTGTCGATAATGTCGATTTTTAGTGATTAGAAGGTCCTTTTTTAGGATTATGAGGAGGCTTATATTGCCATGGATGTGTCGGATTCATCCCCCTCACTTGCTCACAACCCTGTATATTGTCTCGGCTGTCAAGAAAGGGTACCAGCGGAGCGTACGGTGCTCCAATTCCGTACAGGCTTCTATAAAGGTCAAATACCAATTGGGAGCTGTGATCGCTGCACACCTGAGCATGCAATATTGGCTCAATTGTGGAATTCTTTAAAGACTGGGCATTTCTACTGAAAATAATAAAATGTAATAACGATGTGAAACGATGCAGTTCCCTTCGTACTTCTCTTCGCAAAAAAAGAGAGAAGCAAGCATTATCCCGCTTGCTTCTCTTTACGTTTTTTCTTCTTATTGTGATGATAGCGGTTCGGATGATCTTGTGAAAATATGATATCCGTCTCTATTTCTGATTCATGAGTGTTATTAGAGGATGATGGGGCGTCACTATTATCAATGGGCAGGGAGATAGATGGTTGTATTTGTTCGGCAGCTGATTCTGGGCCCTTCATTTTGCTTATGCCGTTCAATGTACCGCCTTCTTCAATAACGAGCGATTGTGATACACAATTGCCCGCTACATGTCCTGTCGATGTTATCGTTAGCTTACCTTCGGCTGTAAGTTCCCCATATATCGTTCCTGCAACGATAATTTGTTTCGCCTCGATGTTTGCGTGAGTTTCCCCATTATTGCCTATAATAACCGTTCCTTGGCATGTTATCGTGCCCTTGAATTGACCGTCTATGCGTAAGTTGGATGGGCAGTTCAGCTGCCCCTCTATTGCTGTTCCATAACTAATAATGGTATCTGTCATACTAGGACGTGAGCTTTTTCCGAACATCGAGTCTCAACTCCTTGTCGAATAAATAGCTAGGCATCTATCTTTTTATGTGGTTTGTGAGAGGCAGGGGAGGAGGCTGAAGATCCGATATATGTATAAGGGTTTGTTGCTTCTCCTCCCTGCATCACTTGAAAGTGCAAATGCGGCCCTGTACTTCTTCCTGTATTTCCGAGCTCTCCAATCTTATCTCCTTTAGCTATACGATCTCCCACACGTACATGAATGCTGTTCAGATGCATGTACCACGTTTCTAATCCATTCACATGAGAAATAATGATATAGTTGCCCCTTGCATAATGAGATTCAGCGGTGGTTACTGTTCCTTCAGCAGCAGCATAGATCGGATCGCCTACGTCGCCAGCAATATCAACACCAGCATGGAAGGATGCCTGTCCTGTTATAGGGTCTTTCCGATAGCCAAAGCCGGAAGTAAGCTGCTGTGATTGTGTTGGCCATAGGGAAGGCGTGCCTTGAATAACGGCCTGTTTCTTCTTCGCTTGCTTTATCGATGTTGGGAGAGAACGTTCCATTTCGGTAATAAGCTTGTTCACTTCTTGTAAATCGAACCGAGACTGATGAGACAGCTTCAACAGCTGTTCATCCGTCAGAGCTTGAAGTTCGCCTCCTTGCTGCTTGCTGTTAAGACGTGAAATAGGCAGCGATGCTCGGGATAAGCTGCCAGCAGGGGCATCCTTCGATTGATTTTTATTTCCTTGGACAAACTGTTCAAGCTGTCGTTCCCAATGACTAATTTTGGATACGCGCTGTTTCACATTTTCTGTCTCTTTGCTCAGACGGATGATTTCCTGTTGAAGTTTATTTACGGCTTGTTCCTTATTTTTTACGGTGACATCCAGTACTTTAGCTTGCTTAGATAACTGTCCTTGGAGCTCTTGAATCTGTTGGGCCGATTTCCATTCTAAATGTAAAATAAATCCGGAAAGAGACATAACAGCTGCAATTGGTACGGATACGATGAGCAGCTTCGGAATCTTCACTTGCTTGACTTCTTGTTCCGCTTCTCGGATGACGAGTAGCGTTGTAGATTGCTTCCACCACCGCCGCTTCATAAGTTATCACCTCACTCTATACAGTCTAGACTTGCAAGGTTAAAGAGGGTTGAATAACAAAGGATAGAATACCCAAACTATCTTGTACAATCTCTAATACAAATTTATTCGATAGTAGGACAGAACATGACTACAAGTTCCAAAGAGTTTGTCGTGATGTGGTAAATAAGCAGGGGGTGAAGAGATGTTATGGGTCGTTGCAGCACTAGTCATCTACATTTTTCAGTTAGTTATGATTGTGTTTTTGGAGCATAAGCATCCTTCAAAGACTGTAGCGTGGCTATTGATCTCTTTTTGCTTTCCGCTTATAGGTTTCGTGCTGTATTATTTTGTGGCTCAAGATTATACAGCGAGAAGGCGAGTGCGAAACAATCGTTACGAGGATGATCTACTAGGGGACATAAAGAGAATCAATAAAGTTACCGATCTGAGCAGCATTAAAAATGAATCCATGAGAATGCAGCCGCGCTTGTTCGGGCTCGTATCCGCCTTGTCGAACATCCCTGTAACTGGTGGGAACCGCACTATTGTACTGACGAATGGACAGGAAACATATAACGCCTTAATTGAGGGTTTGAAGTCAGCCAAACACCATATCCATATGGAGTTCTACATCATTCGAGACGATGTAATTGGTCGTATTATTCAGGAACTGCTCATTCAAAAAGCAAGCGAAGGTGTACAAGTCCGTGTTATCGCGGATGGAGTTGGGAGCTTGGAGTTGAATCAAGTTTATGTGAGCAAGCTGCAGCAAGCAGGAGTCGAATTTCACTTCTTCCTTCCTCTTGCAGTGTCACTATTTCGAAGGAGACTGAACTACCGCAATCATCGGAAAATAGTCGTTGTAGATGGGCGAATAGGATATGTTGGCGGTCTCAATATCGGAGATGAATATGCTGGAAAACACGAGAAGCTTGGTTTTTGGCGTGATACGCATTTGCAGATCGAGGGTGATGCGGTCTATGCGCTGCAAGCTGTGTTTTTGCATGATTGGTCATTTGCTTCGGGACAGAAGCTATGGCAGGAGGAGTTCTTCCCGCTGCATCAGTCTAAGGGAGATGAGCAAGTTAAAATGATATCAAGTGGGCCTGATGCGAATCTTGCAGCAACACAAGAATTGTTCTTCGGAGCCCTTGTGAGCGCACAAGAAAGAATATGGATGATGACTCCCTATTTTGTACCCGATCTTAGTATTCGGTTGGCACTTAAGACAGCAGCGATGAGCGGGATCGATGTTCGTATTATTATTCCGTATCAGTCAGATTCGAAAATAGTTGATTGGGCAGCTCGCTCGTATTTAGAGGAGTTGATGAAGGCAGGGGTTAAATTTTTTGAGTACCAAAAAGGGTTCTGCCATGCGAAAACGCTCATCATCGATCAGGCTTTAGCTTGTATCGGCACGGCTAACATGGATATGCGCAGTTTCTATTGGAACTTTGAACTTAACGCCGTTATGTTCGATAGAAAGACTATTCACCGTTTGGAAGCCGACTTTAGCAAAGACTTTGATGTTAGCAGTGAGCTTGAATATCATCATTTCACAGCTAGACCTCGTAAGCAGCGCATGATGGAGGCTATTTCTCGAATGCTATCACCGCTGCTTTAAAGCGAGCAGAATAGGCTCCATTTGCTGCGGAGGTACTTGAGACAATAGATTCCCAACTTGGTTCAAGCGTTCTGCTGCATTCAACAGCGTGAAGTGCTGCGGGCTTGGATTACGCGAGACTTCCTCCCATGTCAAAGGCATAGAAACTGAGGCGTAGGGAGTAGCACGGGGCGTATAGGCGGCGGCAATCGTACGGCCTGCATCATGCTGAGCATAGTCGATATAAATGCGTGTGCCACGATGCTTTTTCAATCGTTCGATCGTGAACAAATCAGGATGACGATCACATAAGTAGCGGGCAACAAATAGCCCTAGTCCTTTCAGTTCATCGAATGTAGGGCCCTTGGAAATAGGAACGATAATTTGAACACCTGTAGCGCCTGATGTTTTTGGAATGCTGCTAATACCAAGAGAAGATAACAGCTCCCCAACGAGCTTAGCGGCCTCCATGATGCGCGGTTCAACGGATACAGAAGGATCAAGATCGATAATCCACTGCTCTGGCAGTGGATTATTTACGGTATGCAAAGATGGATGAAACTCGATGCAAGCTAAGTTAGCTAACCATAGCAGGGTAGCCGTATTGTTCAGCAATACATATCGAATATCGCCATATGTGGCTGTTTCTACAAAGTCGGGGGCAGAGTCGGGACAATTTTTTTGATAAAAGGACTCGCCTGGTATCCCGCCGGGATAGCGTATTGTCGTTAAATAACGATTGGCACAAGCAGGCAGCAAGTAGGGAGCAAGCTGGAGCAGCTTCATCAAGTAATCTGCTTTTGTAATATGAAGATCTGGCCATAGAAGCTTGTTTGGGTTAGATAATTTTACTTCATGGCCTTCGACTTGCAGCATGATGAAGGGGGCTGTCATCCGCGATACACTCCTTATATTTTACTGAGCATTTTAATTGAATTGAGATTGATGTTGAAATAGCAGAATAAATAATAGTTGATCAATACATAGTCAATGTCCTGCTTATTCGGGCAAGTAAGGGAGTGCAAGCAGCTTCGGATGTCTAAGCAATCCCGATTCATTCCTTTCTAATGCAGATACGAGGCAGGGCACAGGAGCGTGAAACCATCGTATCGTTAGTCGGCGCAGTTCTTGTGGCAGTGAGTTGCTTGGACAAGAGATTTGTTTCGCCAATTGTTCCTTGGTATCATGCTGCTGATGCTGTGCCCACGTTTCTAATAGCTCGCGATACTGCTGATGCAGACCGCTGGATACACGCCCTAAGTAGCTCCCTTCTTCGGTGAAGAGGATGAGACTCGCTATGCGACCTTCGTTCATGACAAGTCCGTAGGTTAAAGCTATTATTTCTAATTCCTTTTTACATTTAAATGAAGCTTGATGCTTCTTGCCGCTGCTGTAAGGAGCATTCCTTAGCTTGCTGACAACCCCTTCCCATTGGTGCTCCTTTACCCAGGACCAAAGTGCTTGTCCATCATCATAAACGTCTGCTACCTGAATGGAGACTGTGTTTGAAAGAGAGCTATCCTGCGCTTGTTGTGCAAATAAATTCAATAATTGCTGATGTCGAGCTTCATAAGGCAGCGATCGCAAATCATGACCATCTAAGGCGATAAGATCAAATAAAACATAGGATAACGGCCAACGATGCTGGGCGGCTAGCTCGTTTTGCTTTGCGGCCGAAGAACGCTGGCGCTGCAAAATAAGACTAAAGGAAGGTCTATGCAATCGTGGGTCGATTACGACTGCTTCGCCATCCAGTATGACAGAACGACCTTGCAGCGCGGGTAACTGAGCGAGAGCTTGTTCGATCATCGCAAATGAGGAAGTTCGATCAAGCATTCGCTTCGTATAGAGCTTTACGCTGCGTTCTTTAGTTGCAAGGCTACAGTCAGCAATAAGGCGGATGCCATCCCATTTCAGCTGATGCAGCCACTGGGGGCCTTGTGGGATGGCATCTGCCAATATGGGCGCCATCGGCACAAAAGTGTGCGGATCAATGGAGCTTATGTGCATTGCCGAAGGTACTGCTGCGGCAGGCCGTGCCGCTGAAGAGGGATACGCTTGCAGCGGTATGTTCACGGTTCCCGTTGCTGCCGCAAATTGCTTAGCTTGCCCTGCGACGGTACGCAAGCGAGGCGCCCTAGGCATGCGCCTCGCTCTTGCGCCGCCGCGTGCGCCGTGCAGGTTTGGCGGCGTTATCGGTCGCCGCAGCGGTGCTTGCTGCTGCTTCAGGTGCAGCTTCAGCTGCTTGCATGCGTCGACGGCGCGAGCTGCGCGGCTGCGCGCTGGCATCAACTGGGCCAGCGCTTACAGCGTTCATGCCGTGCGCAGCCGGGGCTGACGCGCTGCTTGCAACTGCGCCTGCCCCAGTGGCAGCCTCTGGCGCTGCATTCGCTTTGCGTCGCCGTCCGCGTGGAGATCCAGTCGCTGCCGCGGGTGCTGTCGTCGCCGCAGTGGTGCTTGCTGCTGCTTCAGGCGCAGCTTCAGTTGCTTGCCTGCGCCGGCGTCCACGTCCGCTCGCTGCTGGTGCAGAAGGGCTTGCGGTGCCTGCACTTACCGATTCCGCGCCTGTGTTAATGGCCGCTCCTCCTAGTGGTGCGCCACCCACACCTAACGGCGGTGTCACCGTATTCGCGTCGCTCATTGCTGGCGCACTTGGCATTGGCACCTCATTGCTCACTTGAACAGCATCGGTGCCAGCGGCTGCTCTGCGCCTGCGCGGCTTAGCTGCACTGCTTGTACTTGCCGCGGCGCCAGCAGCGCCCAATGATTGCGCTCCCGCCGCTGGAACACCAGTGTCTGTCGCCATCATGGCAGGCATCATCCCAGGCTTAGTAGCTTGGATACTTGCTTGCAATGCCGCCATCAAGTCGACAATAGGTGTCTCTTGATGGAGTTGTGGAGCCGCCTTCACTTCTCTGCCAGCTATTTTTTGCTCAATGCGTGACAGTAGTCGCTCACGATACTCATCTTTATATTTATGTGGTTCAAAGGAAGTGGATAATTGGTCGATGAGCAGCTTTGCCATTTCCAGCTCCTTGTCGTTGACTTGTACCTGTGCGGGTACATTTGGTACCGCACCGGATGCGCGTATTTCATCTGGAAAATGCATTGTCTCCATGACGAGGCAATTATCGATCACTCTTATCGCAGCCAAGCTGCTTTTCGCTCGCAGTGTAACACGGGCGATGCCAATTTTATTTGTAAGCCTAAGTGCTTCTCGGAGCAGTTGGTAAGCATTTGTTCCAGCCTGATCAGGCGATAAATAATAGGTTTTTTGATAATAAATCGGATCGATGTCCTGTAAGTCGACAAAGTCTTGAATCGCAATGGAACGGCTTGCTTCTTCTTGAAGTGCATCCAGTTCATCCTTACTAAAGAGCACGAAATGACCTGTTTCGTACTCATACCCTTTTACGATGTCGTTCCAGGGCACTTCTGTATCGCATACCGGACATTCTCGTATATAAGATAGCGGACTGCCGCATTTGTTATGAATCATGCGCAGCGAAATGTCCTTATCTTCGGTGGCCGTATGCATTTTAACGGGGACATGGACAAGCCCAAAGCTGATAGCCCCTTTCCACACCGTGTGCATGCTTTTCCCTCCTTTTTCATGCGAAAGGCTCAAGTTCATGAATGAATAATGCTATTAGTATGAGATCAGCGGGGAAAGTCAACACGGGTAAGTGTTGGATACAAGTGCGAGATCATATTTAGATGCATGAACTTGAATGATTGGGATACGTTATTAATGCTGGCTATAGAAATGAACATAATGCTTAGAAACATCAAGCAGTTTCAACAATTTCTGCATTAGCATGACAGGCTAAAAAATTAAAAAAGAAGCTTTTTCAGCAATATGAAGGAGGAAGCAGCGAATGAATGCAAATCGAGCTAAGGAAATTTACGATTCATCAACCAATTACGTTGTGCAGCTTGATGGGGAGCACTCTGTGTGGATTGAAAGTGTTGATGTTGCGAATGGAATGGCTACGGTTCAGGTGGGGACGAACCCTGCTGATACACAGACCGTATCTGTTGAACGATTGAAAGAAGAACACCATTAAAGTCTTCATTGTTATGCGTATTGCGATAAATGCAATAAAATAAAATCATCCTAGTTTCATCATTACAGATGAAGGAGAAGGTCGAGGCTGTACCTGGCACAATAAGGGGGGCTTGGGCGGAGTAATCTCCTTCGTCTGTTTATTTGCGTTTATACAATAAAGCCTACCTCAGGAAATTTCCCCCTTCATATCGTTGTGTCTTCGGTAAATTCCTTGCGGCAACACTTTATGCACCGATATAATATAGAAATACTATTGAACAGCCAGCTAATGATGGAATGGGTAAAGCTACAGCTGAACGCTGTTCAGTTAACGTTTGGAGTGAACGCAATGCAATCAGTGGATATGACCTATATATCAAACAGTGAAGCAGATACGGTAAAATTGGCGGAACATTTGGCTAAAGGATGCCGCCCAGGTGCTGTCATTGCGCTTGATGGGGATTTGGGAGCGGGCAAAACACGCTTTTCGCAGGCGTTTGCCAAGGCGCTAGGTGTGACGGAGGTCGTTAACAGTCCGACTTTTACAATTATTAAAGAATATGAAGGCAGTGAAATGCCTTTTTATCATATGGACGTTTATCGTGTTGGCATGGCCGAGGCGGATGAACTTGGTCTTGATGAATATTTCTACGGTGATGGAGTGACGATTGTGGAATGGTCGAGCATTATTACACCATTGCTGCCACCCCTATATTTGCACCTATTCATTCAATATGAAGGTGAACAGAGCCGCACTATTCGTCTGACGGCATACGGTGAACCTTTTGCGACACAGCTGAACGAGATAAAGTGGAGAGGAATTTAATCTAATGCATATACAAAAAATGTTGGCCCTCGATACTTCGACAGCTACGATGGCAGCTGCATTGTTGGAAGGGACAAGCATTATAAATACAATTCAGTCTTCAGAGGAGCGCAATCATTCGATTAGACTCAATCCTACGATGCAGGCTATGTTGACGGAACAAGGTTGGACAGGCAGCCAAATCGATGGTATTGCGGTCGGAATCGGGCCAGGCTCTTATACAGGTGTACGTATTTCTGTGACCGCAGCTAAAACGCTAGCATGGGCATGGCGCAAACCAGTTGTGGGCGTATCGAGCTTGCATGCACTAGCATTGAGCGGATTGGCTGCTGCAGCGCATGGAAAAGAAATGAGCACTCTTGCAGTGGAAACGACAAATGACTCAGAGCTCTCTTTTGCTTGCCATGCGCCTGTTCGCATTTATCCGATTATGGACGCACGTCGTGGTCAAGTATATACAGCTTCATTTGATATCAATGGACAGCCTCTAATAACGGGAAGGTTATCGCTACAGGAAGCTTGCACTCGTCAATCCGTAGATGGCATTCGCATGTTGGTGGATATTGCAGATGAAGCAGCACAGGCGTTGGAAAACAATCCAGAGCTGCATATTATTTTCGCTGGAGATGTCGATCAGCATCGTGCCAAGTTGGAAGAATTGCAGGCTGTATTTGGCACTCGCATTCATTTGGAATCATCAGCTTTGGATGCTGCGTGGATAGGTATACTCGGTCTAGCTCGTCTCCTCGTAGACGATACAGATGAAGTTCATCACTTGGAGCCGAACTATACCCAATTGACGGAAGCGGAAACGAAGCTGAAGCAGCAACAGCAGGGTCAATAAACGGGATAACCGATTTTAAATACTGATGAGATCAACTATCTCAATAGGATTAGAATTTAATAAATGCTAGATAAGGAGCGTGAACCCGGTGGAACAAGCAAGCCATCATTGTGAACTTGCACAAGTAAGGCCGATGACGGTCGCAGATATTGAAGCTGTACAGATCGTGGAGCAAGCTTCGTTCACGCTACCATGGACGAATGATGCTTTTTACAATGAGCTTACGAACAATATATTTGCACATTATTGGGTCATTGAGGAAAATAATACGATCGTTGCCTATGCGGGCATGTGGACAGTGATCGATGAAGCACATATTACAAACATAGCGGTTCATCCTGACAGCAGAGGACGTAAGTTTGGCGAGAAGCTTATGCAGACACTTATCACAGAAGCAGCCGCACAAGGTATGAACAAAATGACGCTTGAAGTACGTGTCACAAACGAAGTGGCTCAGCGGCTATATCGCAAATATGATTTTGAACCTGCTGGTGTCCGTAAAGGCTATTATTCTGATAATAACGAAGATGCGCTCATTATGTGGACGAATATTGATCAATTACGTGCAAGCAGTTACTAGCTTATAGAACTTAAAGGTGGGAAAGCAAACGGTGAATGAGAAGGATACAGGTAGTACCGTGAACGGCATAAATGATGTAAGCATTTCAACGCCGTCGGACAAACCTATTTATATACTAGCGATTGAGACAAGCTGTGACGAGACGTCCGTAGCAATCGTGCGCGATGGGCATGCAGTGTTGTCGAATATGATTTCGAGCCAAATCGATGTGCATCGTCGCTTTGGCGGTGTTGTACCAGAGATTGCTTCGCGTAAGCATGTGGAAACCATCACGGTAATGATCGAGCAGGCTGTTGAGGAAGCAGGTATTTCATTGGACGACGTGTCTGCGATCGCTGTCACGCAAGGTCCTGGCTTAGTAGGGGCTTTGCTTGTTGGGATCGTAGCTGCCAAGTCACTTGCGATGGCACTTAACATTCCGCTTATCGGAACTCATCATATAGCAGGTCATATTTATGCGAATCAACTTACTGCAAAGATTGAATATCCTTGCATGGCCCTTGTTGTATCAGGTGGGCATACGGAGCTTGTTCATATCGAGAGTGAAGGGCAATTCAAGCTGATCGGACGTACGCGTGATGATGCAGTAGGAGAAGCCTATGACAAAGTCGCTCGCGCGGCTAATCTCCCATACCCAGGTGGCCCGCATATTGATAAGCTTGCTTGTGAAGCAGACGAAGTGGTAGCGATGCCTCGCTCTTGGTTGGAAGCAGACAGCTATGATTTCAGCTTCAGCGGCTTGAAGTCTGCGGTACTTAACGTAGTGAACCAGTCGAAAATGAAAGGCAATGAGCCTAACTATCCAGCTATCGCTCGCGGCTTCCAAGAGTCCGTCATCGACGTACTTGTTGGCAAAGCGATGCGTGCTGTTAAGGAATACGATGCAAAACAGCTTCTATTGTGCGGTGGCGTGGCAGCGAACAAAGGCTTGCGCGCTGAGCTGACCGCTCGCTGCGAAGCGGAGGGTGTGCCATTACTTGTGCCGCCAATGGAATATTGCACAGATAATGCGGCTATGATTGGTGCTGCTGGATATTTGAAATGGAAGCAGCAAGACTTCTCGTCACTAGACTTTAATGCGCACCCATCATTCTCCTTGGAGGGCTGGTCTGTAAGCTAAAGCCTACGTATTTTCATACATGGAACGCAATAACGATAGAAAAAATAGTGGTTATTTTATAGCCTGCAGCTAGATTGGAGAAGCATACTATGTTTCCCGAAAGCATGCAGGTTATTTTTTATGGGCGCTGATATACACGGAATAGGCCCGGATGTTTTGACAGAGCAAAGTGATTCATTTTTTAAGAAATAATGTTATTGACTATTCATAATTGGGGCAATATAATAATCACAAACCTTTTCCGAATAACTGGAAAATGAATTATAGTTCAAACGCTATGACAAGGAACAGTAGAAGTGTGAAGCCTTCAGAGAGCCGCAGTAAGGTGCGATGCGGTAGGTGGATGACTTTGAACTCACCTTTGAGCGGAGCGAGCGAAGGATTAGGGAGTTAACAGAACCTCCTTCTGAGTAGTTCGTTACGGAAGCCTCCGTCATCAGGTACGCGCACGGTCGATGTCCGGACATAGGACGTGTGCGGTGGAGTGGGTGAAGTTCGTCTTTTTGCGAAAGGCGGTTCACCAATGAGAGTGGTACCACGGCAGCAGCAGCCTGTCGTCTCTTTAGGAGACGGCGGGCTTTTTTGTATGCACAAGGGCAGAGTTAGCGTCTGAGGTAAATCAACACATTAACCAACACATAAACGATAATACAAAATCTAAATCTAAATCTAAAATAGAAATACATGGGTCAATCGACTAGGAAATGTACTTGTTACGTGGACAAAGTACAGAAATGTCCATACAAAGGTGGACACTAGGCATTACATGGTTGTTGGTCGCTCTAAATCAAATAATTGCTGTATATGGTGGGTTTCATCAGACGTCACGCTATATATGGTATGTTGCAAATTTGAGCAGACAACTCCTTTTACCACATCAGTGTCCACTATTTGAAAGACATTTATCATCGAAAATCCACAAGAAGTGGACAAATAAATATCACAATCACATACCTAGGATACATGCAATGAACAGGAGTAGTAGAGCGATATCCTCTTTCCAGAGAGCTGCGGGTTGGTGCGACGCAGTAGGGAGACGTTCGAACTCGCTTGGGAGCAAGAAGGGCTGATATTCATCCAATGTTGCACAATGCGACAAGTTGAAGTAGGTCGTTCCGGAACCTCGCCGTTATGAGGATAAGGGGGAATACGAGGCTGATACAGCCAACACGTGTTCCAACAAGAGTGGTACCGCGGCAGGTCTGTCGTCTCTTAGGAGATGCAGGCCTGTCTTTTTTTGTACCTGAGGCGTTTCGTTTCACACACATTTTCTATATTCACATCAAAAATCCATATAAAACGAAAGCGAGGAGCATGAACATGTCGAACACTAATTTTACGGGTAAAGGTCCAGTAACGAACGAGGCAAAGAGACGCATTACGATTTTCGATACGACGTTGAGAGACGGGGAACAGGCACCAGGCGCCGCACTTCAATTCGAGCAGAAGTTGCTGCTCGCAGATAAGTTGGTGCGCTTGGGCGTAGATGTGCTGGAGCCTGGATTTCCTGTCTCCAGCCCAGGGGAATTTGAGGCAGTGCAGCGCATATCCCGCCTCTATCCGCAGATCGAAGTCTGCGGATTCGCGCGTGCCGTGCGCGGTGATATCGACGCGGCTGTAAAAGCAACCGCGGATGCAGAAAAGCGCCGCATCCACTTGTTTATCTCCGCGTCTGACATCCATCTCACGCATCAGCTGCGCATGAAGCGTGCCGAAGTAAAACAGCGCGCTCGCGAAATGGTCGCCTACGCGCGTCAATTCGTCGACTGCGTCGAGTTCAGCGCGATGGATGCTACGCGCGCTGACCAGAGCTACTTGGCGGAGCTAGTAGAAGCCGCCATCGAGGAAGGCGCCGGCATCATCAACTTGCCCGACACGGTCGGGTATGCCATGCCGCATGAATTCGGCGAAATGTTCCGTTTCGTTCGCCGAGAAGCACGCGGCGCTGAGAACGTATGCTTCAGCGCTCACTGTCATAATGACTTGGGCCTTGCTGTTGCGAACAGCCTAGCCGCGATTGAAGCAGGGGCGAATCAAATCGAAGTAACCGTCAACGGTGTCGGTGAGCGTACGGGCAACTGTGCATTGGAAGAGCTGGTCATGGCACTTGATACCCGCAAAGATTATTGGCAGATTGAAACGAATGTACAGATGGAGCATCTGTATGATGTTTCTCGCAGTGTAAGTCGCATGATGCATATGCCAATTGCATTTAATAAGCCAGTCGTCGGTCGCAATGCGTTCCAGCATGAATCTGGCATTCATCAGGACGGACTGTTGAAGAACCGCAACACGTACGAAATTATGGACCCTGTCCGTCTTGGCATTCCGCATGAGTTGATCGTGCTTGGCAAACATTCAGGACGCCATGCGATCAAGCACAAAGTAAGTCAATATGGCATTGAACTGAATGCGGAACAGCTTAATGATGTCTATGATCGCTTTAAGCAGTTTGCAGACAATCAGAAGGTTGTAACGGATCAACAATTGCTGACCTGTGTAGGCGAGGCACTTGATCAAGAGTGGGGACGTTTCAAGCTCGTTGATGTGCAGGTAGTGGCGGGAAGTTCCCGCGCAAGAGTAGCAAGCGTCACGATCTTCAATATCCATGAACAAACCGAGCACACGTATGCAGGTATCGGAGCTGGCCCTGTTGAGGCGCTTATTCGAGCGATGCAGCAGGCGCACGGTAATGAGATTAGCTTTGAGGATCTGGAGCTGCATTCCCTTACGTCTGGTGAAGAGGCTGTGGGGGAAGCCGCAGTTACGGTACAAGTGGATGGTCATTCCTATCGCGGAACAGCTGCTCATTGCGATATTATGCTTGCGATAGCAGAAGCTTATATGGCTGCATGTAACCAAGCTTGGAGCAGTTCAGGGTTGTCAGATAGCGAAGAAGCGGATACGCAAAAGTCTGCTGTGCAAGGATAGAACCGTCCTGCGGACGTAAACTTGCGAGAATAGAGGAAAAGCGACAAAGTGTGACATTCTTCATGTGGACAATAGTTATCCACATATTAGATATTTTATGGGGAAAAGTACCATGAGGCTAACTAGGGTAAGCAGTTGGCAATGAAGAAAATAGGGGATCAATTTTTCATGTAACATTTTCAAAATTGTGGATACTGTGTATAAAACGGTGGATAAGATTGGATATCTTGTTGAAAATGCTGGTATTAAGCGGGATTAACGATTGTTAATTATGAATGGAATGTAAATATATCCAATTTATGTTGTGAATAAAATTTTCTATCCACATATTTCCTTAAAAGCGATGAAATAAAAAATAGAGAGCCCACTGTATTCTCGTAGTCTACGAAATACAGTGGGCTCCTGTTTATTTACGACATTTTCCGAGTTGCGTGTCACTTACACAAGTACATACCAAATTTCATGCCAGATTACATACAAGCTTCCCAGTCAGCATACTGCTGTTCCAATTGAGATTTCTTCTGTTGCATTTGCTCTTGAATCGCTTGAATCCGTACATAGTCGTTGTATACTTCAGGGTCAGCCAATTCTGTCTCTAGCTGTTCAATTTCTGATTCCAGCTCTGCAATTTTAGCTTCCAACTGTTCCGCTTTACGCTGGCGGGCACGTTCATCGCGCTGTTTCTGCTTGTCCAACTCGTATTGGGCTGCGCCGGAACGTCCTGTAGTATCTGCAGCAGCGTCATTAGTAGCAGTTGAACTGGAGGCAGGTGAAGTCGATGTATGCACGGTAGCAGGTGGTGTCCGTCTACGCTGCTCTTGCTCAGCAGCATCTTCTTCCAGCTCCTGCTTCTTCGTTACGTAATCATCGTAGTTGCCGAAGTAGGAGGTTGCACCTTGAGGCGTCAACTCTACAACTCGCTCTGCCATCTTATTTAAGAAGTAACGGTCGTGTGAAATAAACAGCAATGTGCCTTCATAATCCATTAAGGCTGCTTCAAGCACTTCTTTGCTGAACAAATCAAGATGGTTCGTCGGCTCATCTAGAATGAGCATATTGGCTTGCAGCAGCATAAGCTTGGCTAAGGCAACACGAGCTTTCTCGCCGCCGCTTAGCGAACTAACCAGCTTGAGCACATCATCTCCACTGAATAAGAAGCTGCCAAGCACTGTGCGAATACGCACTTCATCTAGGTGTGGATATGAACTCCATACTTCCTCTAGTACGGTATTGCTCGGATTTAGTGCTTCCTGTTCTTGATCATAATAGCCAATGGACACATGTGTGCCCCATTGGAATTGTCCTTGATCCAACTTATGCTTACCGATCAGGCTCTTGAGCAATGTTGATTTACCAATCCCGTTAGGCCCGATCAACGCGACAGTTTCACTGCGATCGAGATTGAGATCGACATTTTTGAATAGCGGCTTGTCAGGCTCATAAGAAACAGATGCATCTTTCAAGCGTAGTACGTCGCGTCCGCTCGTTCGTGTAATCTCAAAGGAGAAGGAAGCTCGCTTAAGATCACCTAATGGTCTGTCGACGCGTTCCATTCGATCCAAAGCTTTGCGGCGGCTCTGAGCACGCTTGGTTGTCGAAGCGCGAACAATATTACGCTGAACGAATGCTTCCATCTTCGCAATATCTTCTTGCTGCTTCTCGTATTGTTTTAGCTCTTGCTCGTATTCAGCAGCTTTTAATTCCATATACCTGCTGTAATTTCCCGTATAACGCTTCGCTTGATTGCGCTCAATTTGCACGATGCCTGTTACCATGGCATCTAAGAAGTAGCGGTCATGAGATACGACGAGTACAGCGCCCGGATAGGAGCGCAGATATTGCTCTAACCAAGTTAACGTATCGATGTCCAAGTGGTTCGTCGGCTCGTCCAGCAAAAGAACGTCTGGCTGCTGCAGCAGCATGCGTGCCAAGGCAAGGCGTGTCTTTTGTCCGCCGCTTAACGTATGAATAGGCGTGTTCGGGTCCATGGAACCGAAGCCCATGCCGTGAAGAATGCCGCGGACGCGAGCTTCCATAGCATAGCCGTTCTGCTCCCGGAACCAATCGGATCGTTCTGAATAGCGGTGCATCGTTTCTTCATAACGAGCAGCATCTTGAGCCAGCTCTGGATCCGCAATTTGCTTCTCCAATTCGCGCAGTTCAGCCTCTGCTTCGATCAGATGCTGGAATACATTTATCATTTCTTCCCATATGGACAAGTTGGATTGCAGGCCGCTATTTTGTGCCAAGTAACCGATTGTCGTTTCCTTCGCCTTGTACACATGCCCCGAATCGGGCGATAGCTCATCTGCAATAATTTTAAGCAGGGTGGATTTACCCGCGCCGTTGACGCCTACTAAACCCATTCTTTCTCGGGCTTGGATATGAAAAGATATATCTGTTAATACAGGCGTAATGCCGTAGTATTTCGTCACTTTGTTTACTTGAAGCAGCATACTAATTCTCCTCCGTGTCACTAGCTGATTATAGTGTACATGAATTCTCGGAAAACGACCACAAACGTTCGTGCATTGCTAGCCGTAGCGGCGTAAGGGTGATACACTTAAAGAAGAAAATCATAAACGTGCTTTTATGGAAGCAACTGAAATAAACAAGTATCTTCATGTGGTGTGAGGGATGACCAACGTTTAACTTGGCAGGAGGTGAGAGCTATTGGTAGAGCTTAATGAAGATGAGCGCAAGCTTGCTGCTGCTTCTTCGAAGCATGTGCTTCGCGTCCAGCTAAAGTCGCGCCGATCAGCGGTGACGATTCAAGAGCGTAAACAGGCTAGTGAACAAGCCTGTACGCATGCTGAGAGCTGGCTCAGGCAGTTAAGGGCGGATGCCAATAGACCGCTGCGGGTGTTTGCCTACATGCCATTTGGACAAGAGTTGGATATTGTACCTATGCTTACGAAACTTGCTCATGAGGGCAATGAGGTCTATGTTCCTGTTGCTGATGAAGCAAACCGCGATATGAGCTGGCATGCATGGCACCCTGATGTGAAGATGCAGACCGGATTGTATGGCATCCAAGAACCGGAACAAACGGTTCCCGCATTGAGCGTTGAGCGATTCGTTGAAGTTGATGCTGTACTCGTGCCTGGCTTGGGCTTTGATCTAGCTGGAGGCAGAATAGGCATGGGGGCGGGCTATTATGACCGCTTCTTAGCGAAGTTGCAGCAGCAACGCGAAGAGCTACCTTATATCGCTGCGCTTATTTACGAGTGGCAGCAGGTAGAAAGCATACCGATGGAGAACCATGATCTGCCTGTACATCTCATTATTTGCCCAGATGGTGTACAATGGACATATGCAGGCATAGCTTGTGGGAAGGATCGGTGAACAATGGACGTGTTGACGCATTTTAACGAGCAAGGACATGCGAAAATGGTTGATATTACAGGCAAAGATGTGACGAAGCGAATAGCTACAGCTCGCACGACCGTTCGTATGGACCCCGTGACGCTCCAGCGTATTAAGCAAGGTCAGATCGAAAAAGGAGACGTGCTAGCCGTTGCGCAAGTAGCTGGTATTATGGCTGGCAAACAGACTGCACAGTGGATTCCAATGTGCCATCCTCTTATGCTTACAGGTATGAATATTACGTTCTCAGACAACGATGAAGATACATTGACTATAGAAGCGGAAGTGAAGACGACAGGCAAAACTGGCGTCGAAATGGAAGCGCTGACGGCGGTATCTGCTGCTGCGCTTACGGTATATGATATGTGCAAGGCTCTCCAGAAAGATATCGTCATAGGGCCAACTTACCTCGTTGAGAAGTCAGGCGGGAAAAATGGCGATTATCGGGTTGAGGACGAGCAGTAAGGTTAACGGTCGGGAGGAGGATTGGTTATGAATTGGAAAGTAGCGCTATTGACCGCAAGCGATAAAGGATCACGCGGTGAACGGGAAGATACGAGCGCACAGGTTATTCGTGAATTGGTAGAAGAGGAGCTGGGCGGTGTTATCGTGGACTATCGCATCGTACCGGATGAGATGAATGATATTTCAGCATCCTTAATTGAAATGGCGGATTATCATAAAGCAGATTTGATTCTGACCACAGGCGGTACAGGTCTTGCTCCCCGGGATGTGACACCTGAAGCGACACTAAAGGTAGTAGATCGGATTGTGCCAGGCATAGCAGAGGCAATGCGATACACGTCCATGCAGAAGACGCGCAGAGCTATGCTGTCTCGCGGTGTGTGCGGCATTCGGAATCGCACGCTCATCCTCAATCTGCCAGGAAGCCCAAAAGGCGTCCACGACAACTTAATGGCTGTTATTGATCAATTGCCCCATGCCTTAGAAGTAGCGAGCGGACGTTACCATGATCATGATTAAATCACCCCTGCTAATCTAATTCCGTGCAAGTGATGGCTATAAATTGATTTCTTTTGCTCATCTACAATAAAAGTTGGTATTTTATAGGCGAATGTTGTGGTATGATGATTACAGCATTTGTATGTAGACATGGGTGAAAGGAGTCGATCCAGGTATGCCATCCGGTATAGGTATTCCAGGACTTATTCTTATTTTGATCTTGGCTTTACTGCTGTTCGGACCTAATAAGCTGCCTGAACTTGGCCGTGCATTCGGTCGGACACTTCGTGAATTCAAGGCTGGCGCACGTGATGTTATGCGAGATGATGAGGATAACAAGGGAACGGAGCGCAAGGAAGTTCAAGCGGAGTCCACCGTTGTGTCTTCCTCTACTAACGTTTCGAATGGACAAGCCGCAACACTGTCCAGCGAACCGCCAAGTCAGTCCAGCACATCACGTCGTCTGCCAGAATAATTGGACAGCATGGCGAAAGGGCAGGTATGTGCCAGCAGAGCTGAGGCTTCCATTTATGACGTGAAGCAGCGTTGTGCGGAATACTGCAAGAACAGGTTGGTGTGTAGGCATGTCGCAAGATACTGAACAACAGTTATCTGTTATCGAGCATATTACGGAGCTGCGCAGACGAATTATGTATATTGTGGCAGTGCTAGTCGCTGGACTCATCGGCGGTTTCTTTTTGGCGGAACCGCTGTTCCAATACGTGATTAGCCGACCTCCGGCTGATACCTATACGTTCAAGAGCTTTTCACCTTGGGATGGTGTAGGTATTTATATGAAGTTTGCATTTCTCGTAGCATTATCGTTAACGCTTCCTTTCATCATGTATCAGCTGTGGGCATTTGTTTGTCCAGGCTTAAGGGAGCATGAGAGAAAGGCAACATTGAAGTACATACCTTTCGTATTTGTATTATTCATTGCAGGGATGTGCTTCGCTTACTATATTGTTGCACCGATGGCATTCCAGTTCACTGCGAATGTGAACCAGCAGCTAGGACTGCAGGAGCTGTATGGGATTACACATTACTTAACGTTCTTGTTTAATCTTGTGCTGCCGATGGCCTTATTGTTTGAACTGCCCTTAGTTATTATGTTTCTGACAGCCATTCGGATCTTGAATCCATTGCGACTACGCAAAATGCGGCGGTTTGCTTACTTCGGATTGGTGCTTATCGGGGTTTCTATATCGCCCCCGGATTTTATATCAGATTTTTTGATAACGATTCCACTTATATTGCTGTATGAATTCAGTGTGCTGTTATCTTCCTTTATCTATCGCAATCAGCTTGCTAGAGATAAGGCGTGGGAAGAAGAGTTTGAGGCAGGACATCCGCATTCTGTTAGCTAGACACTATCTCTCAGCTCAAGCCATAACAAGCGACATTGCTTACAAGTGGCTTGGGTTGTTTTTTTTCATACGTTTTCGGGTATGATGGTGAAGGTGTTTGTAAGTAGTGTCGGAACATGACGGATAGGCTCGCAAGCCATTTTTATTATAAAAAATGCTGGCTTACTACTTGCAAACTAGACATAAAATAAGTATCATAGAGATTGTTATTAGCACTAACCGATTACGAGTGCTAATAATGACGAAGTGGTTTACTGGAGCGCGCTGCTATACGTAGTTGCTGCTCTAACTATATAACCTTTTGAGTAAGAAGGAGGCTATTTTTCATGATCAAACCTTTAGGTGAACGCGTATTGATTGAAGCAATCGCGAAAGAAGAAACGACTGCATTTGGTATCGTATTGCCAGATACAGCTAAGGAAAAGCCGCAAGAAGGCCGTGTAGTAGCAGTAGGTAGCGGTGCAATCAAAGACGGTCAACGCATTCCGCTTGAAGTACAAGAAGGCGATCGTGTCATCTTCTCTAAATATGCTGGCACAGAGATCAAATTCGAAGGCAAAGAGTATTTGATTATGAAAGAAAGCGATATTCACGCTATTCTTGGGTAATTGCCTGCACATACTTACTTGTAAATGAGACCGTCGAGAGCGGCGGGATAAATATAGTACGAACAATTTGAACGATTCAGGGAGGGTTTCATAATGGCTAAAGAAATCAAGTTCTCAGAAGACGCACGCCGTGCGATGCTTCGCGGTGTTGATACACTTGCTAACGCTGTTAAGGTTACACTTGGACCTAAAGGTCGTAACGTGGTATTGGAGAAGAAATTCGGATCTCCACTTATCACGAATGACGGTGTAACAATCGCTAAAGAAATCGAGCTTGAAGATGCATTCGAGAACATGGGTGCTCAACTCGTTAAAGAAGTAGCTACAAAAACAAACGATGTTGCTGGTGACGGTACAACTACAGCGACAGTTCTTGCTCAAGCGATGATTCGCGAAGGCTTGAAGAACGTTACTGCTGGCGCGAACCCTATGGTTCTTCGCAAAGGTATCGAGAAAGCAGTTAAAGCTGCAGTTGAAGAGTTGCAAACTATTGCGAAGCCAATCGAAGGCAAGCAAAGCATTGCTCAAGTAGCTGCAATCTCCGCTGCTGATGACGAAGTTGGCCAATTGATCGCTGAAGCGATGGAGAAGGTTGGCAAAGACGGCGTTATTACAGTAGAAGAGTCCAAAGGCTTCTCTACAGAGCTTGAAGTCGTAGAAGGTATGCAGTTCGACCGCGGCTACATCTCTCCTTACATGATTACTGACACAGACAAGATGGAAGCAGTTCTTGATAATGCATATATCTTGATCACAGATAAGAAGATCTCCAACATTCAAGAGATTCTTCCTGTACTTGAGAAAGTGGTTCAACAAGGTAAGCAGCTTGTTATCATCGCTGAAGATCTTGAAGGCGAAGCACTTGCAACACTTGTTGTGAACAAACTTCGTGGTACATTCACTTGCGTAGCTGTTAAAGCTCCAGGCTTCGGCGACCGTCGTAAAGCAATGTTGCAAGACATCGCTGCATTGACTGGTGGTCAAGTGATTACAGAAGAGCTTGGTCTTGAGTTGAAATCTACAACTGTGGAGCAACTTGGTTCCGCGCGTCAAATCCGCGTGACTAAAGAGAACACAATTATCGTAGACGGTAGCGGTGCGAAAGAAGATATCGACGCACGCGTTAAACAAATCCGTACTCAACTTGAAGAAACAACTTCTGAGTTCGACAAAGAGAAATTGCAAGAGCGCTTGGCTAAATTGGCTGGCGGCGTTGCAGTTATCAAAGTCGGCGCAGCTACTGAAACAGAATTGAAAGAGCGCAAGCTCCGCATCGAAGATGCTCTTAACGCAACTCGCGCAGCAGTTGAAGAGGGTATCGTAGCTGGTGGTGGTACTGCACTCTTGAACGTATACAATGCAGTTGCAGCAGTTCAAGTTGGTGGCGACGAGCAAACAGGTGTTAACCTTGTATTGCGTGCACTTGAAGCTCCAGTTCGCACAATCGCTGAGAATGCTGGTCAAGAAGGCTCTGTTATCGTTGAGCGCTTGAAGAACGAGAAAGTTGGCGTTGGTTACAATGCAGCTACTGGCGAGTGGGTTAACATGCTTGAAGCAGGTATCGTAGACCCTGCGAAAGTAACTCGTTCTGCGTTGCAATACGCTGCTTCCGTTGCAGCTATGTTCTTGACTACTGAAGCGGTAATCGCTGACAAGCCAGAAGAGAACAAACCAGGCATGCCTGATATGGGCGGCATGGGTGGAATGGGCGGCATGATGTAATAAGGACTTCTAGTCCTTGTACGTCATGTGCCTAGCAGAGTGAATTTTCGTTCATGTTGAACGGGAAATTTATGATGCAGTCACTGATTATAAATGATGAAAGACCACTTCTTAATCTTATTAAGAAGTGGTCTTTTTTTGTTGTTAATTCTCGCATTTAAAGATTACCTTGATGATCGTATGTTTATAAACACGATATAGATAAATCTCAAAAATTATCAGATCATGTTGGGTGAGTTTGTTAAGTGTTGCATAAAAATTTTAGATATAACATCCGTTTGTTGTACTATAGACAGGATAAATTATAAATCTCATAAATACTGTATATGATAATATATACATAAATTGTTATCGTGACATTATCGGAAATTCTTGCAGAATTCATAATGAAGCCTTATAAGTGAAGTCGACTTCCTGTCATTGTTGTAGAATCGAATGTAAAAACATGTTGAGGATTATGGGAACAAATGCCGACATAGTATGATTTATTGTTTTCTATCAATCTACGTACAAAAACTGTTCCGGGACAAATAGGACAATCTGTTATTACATTATTTGATATTAATACTTCATTATTTTCTATAAGGTCAAGATACATAAAATTACCTTTCCCAGTAGGGATCTTTGTGTTCTTATTGATTCTTAACTCTATTGCTATGAAGCCGATTGCCAAACCAATAAATACAACAATCCATGAAATTATTTTTAACCAATTTGGCAGTTCGAGTGTAGTCAGACTTAATCCAAATACACTTCCAATAGAAGCTATATTGCCAATTATACTTATTACTCCTAATAATAAAGACCATTTTACTATTTTTTTAGGGGATCTAAGTATTCGCTGGTCTGCCTTTTCATATTGAACTAACTCTTGATTATCTGAGCCATAATAATTTGTAACAACATTAATATTTTCACCGAAATGCATATTACCTAAATTGGTAATATTGTTATTTGAATAACTATTATTTTGACCAACTTCAGGTCCACAAATATTGCAATATTTAGAGTGAGGGGGAACATTAGTATTACATTTTTCACATAACATGATAGATACACGTCCATTTCAATATATTGATTTAAAACAATATTCAACAAAAAATTCTGATTTCCTCCCCGTCTTCACTGAAGTTTCTTTCTAAGTTGTTCTAGAAGGCAAGTACATTCAATAACAGCATATTTACGCTCCTTGGTCTGCCTAGGGATTTCGAGGACGTGAAAGTCAGCGGACATCCTTGCACCACCTAACCGCGTTGAGATTGGGTTGTTGGCCTTAAGTTGGTAAGGGTTCGTAGATACAAAAGTGTTATGTGAAATGCTATTAAATGCTATATAAACTTGAAGATATGATATAGTTAGATTCAAATAAATACGTTCAAAGGAATTTAAACGTGAGGTGGACAAAATTAATCCATATCGTGAGTTTGTCGCAAGTATCTCAGCTACGGAATTTGAAAAGTTTTGTTTTGAAATATTGAATGCTTATGCTGAAGCTGAGGCACTTAAAGACTTCTCCATACTTCATAATCAAAAAGTTCAGACCAATGATGGAGAGTACCAAATTGATATTATCGCCGAATTTATAGCACTATCTGTAAGCTTTAAAGTGATTGTTGAATGTAAGCGTTATATGCGGACAGTGGAACGTGAGAAAATTGTGGTTTTAGCTGACAAGGTGCGAAGCTTAGGTGCACATAAAGGGATATTAATTTCTACATCTGGTTTTCAAAGTGGAGCAATAGAATATGCAAGGCAGCATGGAATCGCGCTCTTGCAAATATTCGATAAGTCCATTATGCATATTCAAAACTCCAGTAATCCGCAAATAGATCATATACTCATAGAATTTATTAAACAGTCTCCTAAATATTACGCCTACCAATGGAGCACTAGGCTGAATGATTTTCCTGACAAACAAATATATCCATCAAAAACTATGTTATTGGAAATTCATAAGAAGATATTGAAGCAATATTACGGAAATAACAAATAAGAAGAAACCATCTCAAAAAAATACCATTATTGAAATTAAGAAAGAAGGGGCTTATCTCATAGAAGAGATAGAACTTCTCAATTCCGATTCGTAGATGCAAGATGGTTAGAGATATCGATTAAGTATGAAAGGATAAAATAAATGGGTATTACTTCTAAGACTAGAAAGATGCTTTGGGGCAGATCAGCTAACAGATGTGCAATTTGTAGAATGAATCTGGTTATGGATGAAACTGAAACTGATGATGAATCAGTAATAGGGGATGAATGTCATATTGTTGCAAGAGAAAAAGATGGTCCACGTGGAGATTCAGTCCTTACATCAGAACAGAGAGATAAATATACAAATTTAATTCTCTTATGTAAAGTGCATCATAAAGTTATTGATGATCAGTCATTTAGCTATTCAGTTCAATATTTGACTGAATTAAAGGAAAAGCATGAGGAATGGGTAAACAAGGCTTTAGATCTTGATGTTGTAAAACAGCGTGATGAAGAGGTCTATATGACGTTTATAGACAAATGGTCTGAGTTGTGTGAATTGGAGAATTGGAAGTCTTGGACATCCAATATATTCTTTGCAGGAGGGTACTCGCTATCAATACAGATGAATGATAAATTGCAAGAGGTAAAAGAATATCTTTTTTCTCGGATTTGGCCTGAAAGATACCTTGAATTAAATGATTCATTTGAGAATTTTACAATTATTTTAAATGATTTTTTTGGTGTTTTTCACAAGCATAGTGAAAGACGGGGGGAATATTATTATACAGAAAGATTTTACAATGTAAGAGATGGGGATGAAGAAAAGTATCATGGATTATTATGTGAATATAATTTTCATGTAGATTTGTTACAGGACTTGTTGCTTGAATTGACTAGAGCAGTAAACCATATTTGCGATATGGTTAGAAGATTCTTGCTACCTTCATACAGAATAAATGAAGGTCTTTTATTAATCGTATCAGGGCCATATAAGGATTTGAGTATGAGGGTTTTTCGAACTCAATATAAAGAGAAGAATAGGAGTACAGAGCTGTATCCCGGACTGGATAAATTTAAAGAGATTAGAAGTACTAGAGATGTTTGTTTTGGAGTAGGAAAGGATGCAAATGATCCAGAATTCCTTAAAAATACATGAGCGCACTTGAAAAATCTATATCTTCTCACACCGAATTTACGTGCTTGCTCTTAGTGTCCAATAGAGGTAGATTCAGTGAGCTGCGAGGCTGAGCATTGAAGTTATTTCATATTGAGCTAACGAAGAACAATACTTCCACATAAAAATTGTTTTCTTAGTGATTTAAAGATTGAGAATGAATCTCTACTATTGATTATATAATTCCCTAATCGTATTTTTATACTATGATTTGTGGAATCTCGTATCTGCTGTCAATTATGTAAAGAAAACCTAGCAAGAAATTAATATACCGATTAAAATGCTATAAATATTGAATGCTCAAGATAAGGAAGATAAAACTTGTTAAGTTAATGAACAATAGTCTGATAAAATCTAGAACATCTTTATGAGGAGCATTTATATGTATAATTCTTTAGAAAAATTCTATGAATTAGTCGAAAAAGGAACAGAGAATAATAGATGGGATTATAAAAGAGATATTCAGTTAAATCCTAATAATTCATTTGCTAATTTATTGAAGGATATATTAGCGTTTGCAAATAGTGGTGGTGGATGGTTAGTCTTAGGTGTAGAAGATAATAGTGAAATACTGGGGGTAGAGAAGCAGGTTGACCCGACATCACTAGGACAAAAAATACAAGACATTATTGGTGAGCAAATAATGTTTGATTTAAATTATTATGACATTTATATAGAATCAGTAAAAACAGTTGGTTTATTGTATGTGTACAATTCTGAGAAGTTGTTAGTTTCACCAGTAAATTTAAATAACGATAAAGGAAGGCCAATAGTTAATGAAAATACAATTTATTATCGTAGAAATGCTAGTTCGATTAAGGCGAATATAGACGATTTAAATTCTCTGATTTATAAAGTAAGTCAATTAGGTAAATATGAATTTAAAAAAGAAGATATTGATTTGATTAAAAGTAAAAAATCAGAGTATGCATTCTTCAAAAATGAAAATGCCTTTTTTAGAGGTGAGTTTAAATTTAGTGCAGCTACATTCGCTGATAAATTGAATACTATTTTTACTTTTTATCAATCTGAGTATACTAAATATGAGATGGGAATTTTATTAGGCTTCGAAGTGAATGCTATTGATGATTACTTTGAAGGTAAGAGATTTCCTAAACTAGAGCATTTATTACGTGCTGTTGAAATGTTTGATTTACCACATGATTACTTTTTTTCAAACTACAATTTTGATGAAAAAACCGTTTATACAGGAACCTTTAATTACATATGTAATATTAGAGAAAACTGAAGATAAGGCAGGGTTGTTTAATTATGGATTCGGTAAAGCAATACTAGAAATACTCTATGATACAGCTAGAGAGTTCTCTTATTTTAAAAAATGGTTGTACTGTGATGAAAGAGAAAAATTAAAACCCGAAGAAAATGTATGGAGCAGATTGACTAATCAAAATATGATGTATGAAAACTATGAGAGGCATTTTGAAAATGTTGAGGAATCATCATACAACACCTTTAAAAGGAAGCTACGTATTCAATATTATAAGGAATTAGAAAAAACACCGAACATAGATGTAAGTTTCCTTAATGAAAAAACACTTACTCATTTAACATATAGCAGTACAGAGTATGTGTGCAAATTTATTTCAGAATTGATTAGAAATATACATATAATAGATGGAGAACTTCGTATAGAGTATAATTTTATATATGATGTAGAGAATAAATTGATTCGTTCTAGAACATATGATGAGAAGAATATGAAAGTAATTTTTAAAGCTGAACGTACGTTGGATGAGTTAGTAGAAGATATATAAGAGGCTCTATAACCTATATTAAGGTCAAAAAATATAATAAGAGATGAATGAAGCAAAGACCACTTCTTAATCTTATTAAGAGTGGTCTTTTTTTGCTGAAGTTGGAATTTTAAGATTTTCTTACTGATTGTGAGCTGAAAAATACGATAAAGGTGAATATAAGAAATTATCAGGTCATATTGTTACCCTACATAATATTAAATGATCTGTATTGACAGCTGGTAAAATTATGTTAAAATAATCTCTCGTAAGACAAGTTTCTGTAAAACTCCCCAAGTAATTCACTTCGAAACTTTTACTGACATGCATTTAATCTCACCTTAGACATTCATATTACTATCTCAAAGTTAATTCGAATTTGATTTTTATTAAAATAAGGGTGTGAATGTGAGATGAATGATTCAATTTTTTCACTTGCAGACATGATCAGACACCACAGGTTAAAATTAGGTTTGACCCTTCATGATTTAGCAATTGAGACTAATTTATCTAAAGGGGCAATATCTAAAATTGAGAATGGAAGGCGTAAGAAACCTGAATACAGCACGGTTAAATCTATTGCTTCCGTATTGAAGATACCTTACAATGAGTACATAAATATTTATATAGCTCTTGAGAAAAATGCAGACACTATGTTCGAAATATTCAAAGAGTCCTTAACCATCGATGATACCAGAACAAACCTCGTTCGAAAGATAATGTTAACATATCTGAAACTAGCTTCTGATAGTTATGATGCAGTGGAGCAAATCTACAATACTGCCGAGCTTGCCAAGAACACTACGATTAAACTTTCAATTTATAAAACAATTCTCGACTATTCACGTAGTCACGGTATTATGCATTTCTTAGCAAGATCGCTTTATCAAATATATCTTGTTGAAAGAAATGACTTCACGAAGCTCCGTCAGACATATGAGTCAGGAGAATATGTTTTGAAGTACGTAGAATTCCTACCTTCTAAAGAGCGACTTTCATTGTATTATAAACTCGCTGTCCACGCTTTTACTTTGCAACTACATAATGAAACCATCAAACATTGTAATGTGATTGTACAGGAAGACACTTCCCATGGCAAAGTAGAGAAATCTTATGCATATGGAATGTTGAGAGACTCCTATTTATATCTTGGCAATCTTGAATTAGCAGAAAAGTACTCGATTGAATGTCAAAAACAAAATTCATCCCAAACCTCCGACAACGATAAATTATACGTTGCATTGCTCAATTCGAAAAAAGGGAACAAAGAGCTTGCAGAACTACAGTTTCAAGATTGTCTCGCAACTTGTGCTGAAAGCTTTATTGCTTATGTGGCAAATGAGTACATTTCCTTTTTACTTTTAGATAAGGAGACTTCAAAAGTTGAAGAAATTCTTCCAGAGTTGGAGGATAAAATTAATGAATTGACGTTTGCAACTCCGATTCGAAGAAGAGAGTTAGCATGTTTTTATAAACTTCAAGGGGATTTTCATACTCAAATAAACAATGTCAATCAAGCACTCGATTTTTATATGGATGGGGCATATGAATACTCTCAGATAGATGACATTGACAACGAGCGCGAATGCTTGCGGTTAATGTATTATCTATATAGAAATAACAAAGTCATAGTAGATGCAGAAACTGTAGATAAAGTGGACCGCTACTATGAACGATTCAAGAAGGAGGGGATTATGTGTGAAAAATAAAGTCTCCAAAATGATTCTTGCACTCTTCTTGATTTTACCTGTTGCTCCCAACATTACAGATTCAGTCACAACGTTTGGTTCTGAGTATCCTTGGATAATCAGCAGATAAAAAAAGAAAGTCCTCTTATCCCGAACAGACACCTTTCAATGGTGTCTGTTTTATTTTGTCAATAAATTAATTTAGCGGTTTTTGTGGAAACCTGTGTTAATTTAATAATGGGCAAAGGGGAAGAGGACTTGCATTGATAGATGATGGGGTGAATAAGGGGAGATTCACCCCATCAACGTTACTAGCATTTAATGTGGGTGATAATTGATGCTTGATGAAATTGAACATTTACGATTTCGTATGAATGAAGCTTATAAAGAAGGCTTGGAATTGACCGATGGTAAGATGGTTGAAATGAGTCAAGACTTAGATAAGCTGCTTACAGTTTATCAAACAGAAAAACACATGAAAGATTTATTGGACGAGTAATACATAGGGAGTGTTATTCGTAATGAAGCTAAGATTTGATCATCTTCGTAAAGACGCATTCGCAGAAGAGAATGAAGAACTGATATATAAACTGGTAGGAGAAGAGATTAAAGAAATAGATTTAACTAATAAAGCCCATTATTACACCCGATGTGGATGCACATACAAAAAATCTTTTTACAAGCGTTTTGACTTTGGAGAAACATTTATTGATGTATTTGCTTGTTCATGCGGTGCGTGGACAGCTAATCAAATGAAATGCTGGTAGGTAAAATACATAGATTTATACTGTATTCGTTCAGCATATGAAAGGGGTGAGAGCAAATTAAATAAGAAGTGTTACGTTGTAAGCCTGCAAATTTTCTTACATCAAATTAAAATAATTATGATAGGAGAGTTTTGCATGAAGCTTAAAAAAGTATTATTATCGTTTTGCGCAGTTGCATTAATTATTACACTAGTTAGTCCATTTTCGTTAGTAATCGCACTAGAAAATACGCAAATAAGCAGTCAATCTCAGATATTAGCAGATAGTGCTCAAATTTCGGAGTCGTTCAACTTAACTGTAGGTAGTTATGAATATCTTAAAATAGATTCAAATGCTGTAAGGAACACCCATTATTATATCTCCAAAAGCTCCTCTGAAAGCACATCTGAAACAGATTCTACAATTAAAACCGCATTAACAGGAGAAGAGATAGCAGCTCAAATAAAATTACTTTCTCCATACCTCATTGTTAAAGAGCACAATTTAGTGGAAATTGATATTGCTAAAGCCGAAAAAGACAATATTAATGATGCTGCAATCAAGTTAGTAAAGAAATTTTATGATAATCAAAATAGAATAATTACAGTAACATTAAATGGTGGGACATTTGATGATGTTAAACTAGATACAGATTTTAATAAAATATTTGAAGAGTATATGAAGCACCTGGCAAAAACTGAATTTGTTTTGAAAGCCAGTTGTTCTGTTGGTGACGCTCTGAATCCCGATCCTTGTCCTAATAGAGACGAATTAATTGCTAGTACATCGCTTGCGAAAGCTCAAAAATTTGCTTATGATAGTGGTTATCATAGGACTGCAACATATGCAGGTGGTGGCTTGCCTGAGAATCCGGCAAGAGATTTTACAAAGCCTGTAGAACACAACAATTGTAGTAAAGGTGTGTACAGAAACCATATGGTTCTATCTGATAACAAAGATGGAACGTATAAAGTACTTAGACAGTTGAATGAACCAAATCCCGAAATTCACTCTTATACTCATCCTCATATGGATTGGGCACATTATTGTTATTGGTGGCATCAAACATATTGCTAATGAAAATAAAGAAGAGTCCCCTTATCATAGGGGATTCTTTTAATTAATATATGAAAGTAGGATATATTACTATGAAATATTTAAAATACGTAGTGGTTATTTTATTTTTATTTATTTTAGGTTGTGATTCCTCTCCGCTAAAGTCTGATTTAGAACAAAAGATGAATAGAGCCTACAAAACTGATTTTGACTATATTGATAGAATTGAGCTTAAAGATCATAATAATAAGGAGCATATTATTATAGATGATCTTGCTAAGATATCGAATGTTATTAATTATTTAACAGATGTAAAAGTTATTGGAGACCCTGAATTAGATGATAATCCGCAAGGGGAGATATCAATTTTAACTTCTGAACAAGGAAAAGATTATAATACTAAACAGACGAGTGCTGTCTTAGATATTCTTACTGTTACGGAAAGTTCATCAATAATTCGATATCAGTCAAATTTCTATGAAATACCTGTGAATATATTTAAAGTTCTTAAAGAAGAACCTTGAAATAGATGCAGCTATGTTCTTGACTACTGAAGCGGTAATCGCTGACAAGCCAGAAGAGAACAAACCAGGCATGCCTGATATGGGCGGCATGGGTGGAATGGGCGGTATGATGTAAGGCTTTTAAGCCCTTTATATCATGTGCCTAGCAGAGTGAATTTTCGTTCAGATTGAACGGGGATTTATGAAGCTGTCACTGGTCACTGTTACAAATGATGAAAGACCACTTCTCGCATTTATTGAGAAGTGGTTTTTTTGTTTGTTAAAGTTATTGTTTTGAGATTTTCTTGATAATCGTAAGTTTAAAAATACGACCATAGTAAATCTCAAGAATTTTCAAAAAGTGAGAATTGGGATGGTGACACGATTCTTTACAGTTGATTTTTCGAAATATCTATACCATTTTATGAAACCGATGAATTAAATATAAATGATTTTATTGACACTGATAATGATGAAATTTTCAACTCGATAATGTAAGATACCGCGTAAGAGTGCCTGGACGGTCTAGGAATTTCATCAGTATTATTTATTGACATGTTATGTGACACCGATGTTACAAACATGTAAGTTCAATCTAAATAATGTAAGTTGATTCGATGGGAGAGCGTCTAATCTTTTTTTATTATGTTCTAAAAAGAGATTGGATGGTGTTGAGTTTGGATATTTCAGAAGTGAATCATTCATTGTTTAGGTGGGTTAATGACTTAGGAAAAGAATTTCCCTTTTTGAATCCCACATTTGTCTTTATAGCTGAACATATGGTTGTTTTACTTGCACTAAGTGTTCTTGTTTATTGGTTTACAAGAGATAAAAATAATAGAATGATGATTCTTTGTGCATCAATCGCTTTCATCTGTGCTTTTGCGATAGGGAAAATTTCTGGCGTATTTTACTCGAATTACCAACCTTTTTATGAATTAAACGACGTTAATACATTGGTACATAAAGAAAAAGACAATTCTTTTCCAAGTGATCATACCATTTTATTCTTTACATATTGTTTTACATTCTGGCTCTTTAAGAGAGGCTGGTCAATGTTATGGGTATTGTTAGCTGTTCTAGTCGGAATCTCTCGTATATGGGTTGGGGTTCATTATCCTTTAGATGTTTTTACAGGAATATTGATTAGCTTAGCGTCTGCGACTTTTATATTTGTAATAGCCCCTAAAAGGAGTGTCACACAAAGCATCATACAGTTATATGAAAAATATGAAAGTAAATTTCTATTCAGTAGAACAATGAAAAACAAGTCAAAAAACGTTTAGATCGTTTCTATAATCAAGACTATTTTAGAGTTGAATAGGACTTTTCGCTATACATAATAAATCGAGTAATAACCACTTCTTAATCATTTTATTAGGGAGTGGTTATTTTTGTATTGTCATTATCTGTTATTGGTAGTAAGATGAGAATACAAAAATGAGAGTTATCTCATTTTAAGAAAGGGGAGCGACGAGTGCCAAAAGTAAATGAAGACTATATTTATAAAAAGAAAACGCAAATATTAGATGCGGCCTTTGTAGTATTTCAACAAAAACCACTATATGAAATGACGATGCTAGATGTTATTAAGGAAGCGCGTATAAGCAAAGGGGGGATATATCGATATTTTGGTGATATTGATGAAGTGATTATCGCTTTACTTAATAGAGAAACGGCTAAAAACAATTATAAGCATCAAATTGATGAGCTAATTGCAAGTACAGATACAACAGTACGTACCATCGAAGCACTATTTGATTTTCTGGCAAATTATATTCATAACAGTCCCGCTACACTGGGTAAATTTCAATTTGAACTTACTGTATATTATGCCAATCACCCTGAAAAGGTAGAAAAGTTTAAAAGCAATCTCACAGAACAGGAAAATGGTCAATATTTCATAAGCACACTGTTTAACGAGATAACGAAGGGAGTAAATAAGGCAGAGTTTCAGGCTCTCTTTCCGCTACATGATATCTTTACTTTTATTACGACCTCCATTGATGGTGCCGTTCATAAAGTAGTTATGCAAAGATGTTATAACGTCAATGCCAATCCTATTGATGTCAGACAGATGTTCAAGATGATATCCTGCTCCGTTGTACATATGTTAGGGGTTAAATAATATAAATTTCCTTGGGGGACTATGTATGAAAAATAAACAATTAAAAGAGGTTATCGTATTTTTCATCATTACTATTTTCTTAAGCTTATTTGTATTTTGGGGGCCGCTTGCTGTATGGGGAGTTCCAACTATCGGCTTTAAAGGTGGAGCAGTTGGACCGGTGTGGGCCATTATATTGTTTATAATGGGAGGCTTTGTCCCTTCGATAACAGGTATCATTCTTACTACCGTTTTTGAAGGTAAACAACGAGTTAAACCATTTATGAAGGAAGCCTTTCGAGTTAAAATTGGATTGAAATGGGTTACGGCGATTGTTCTAACAGCAGCCTATTTTTCTGTATCTTGGATGGTTATCTATTTAGCTTTGGGTGGAAACTTTCATTATGCTGCATTATTGTCTGTACTACCTACTATTTTTCCGTTGCTAATACTAGGCCCATTATCCGAAGAGTATGGTTGGAGAGGTTTTGCTTTAAAGAGATTATTAAACATTGTGAGTCCTAACATGGCGAGTTTAATCATTGGGGTAGTGTGGTCTTTCTGGCACTTGCCATTGTTCTATATCATCGGTACGAATCAGCAGGAGCATCAACAGTTATTTTTCACTTTCATGATATCGATAACGAGCAGTTGCTTTATTTATACTTACATCTATATCAAAACAAAGTACAATTTGTTTGCTGTAGTATTATTTCATTGGGCGTACACCTTCTTTTCAGATGTAGCACACAGTGGTATTGTAAGGACGGATTTATTTAATGCGCTTCAATTTGTACCAGCACTTCTAATTGGACTCGTATTTTCATTTCTGTTGCATCGGATCAAGCCGAAAGTAAAGGCTATCAATGCTAGCAGCTTACAAAAGGCTGAGAAGTTGCATATATAATAGAATTAGTCCACAATCTAGGAGCTTGCATGGAGGCAGCTCCTTTTTTCTCACATAATCGATTAACAGTTAGAACAGAAAGTGTCAACCACTTCTACATTGTAGGCATGGTTGCTCTTAGGAACATCAAACCACATGTAGTAGCCATTATAGACATCCTGTTCTACAGCATCTAATTTATTATCGAGTTTAACTTTTTTAGTTCCTTTATCAGTTTTCCCTATTATTATATTTACTTCATCGTCTAAACCTTGGTTGTAAGAAAACATTATATATGACGGTGTACTTAAATAGGCAGTTACTCTGTTCCACACATACAAATTTCCACTCTTATCAATAACAGCTAGAGCAAAGAACTTTTCATGGTTTTCAATCAACCTGTAATGTTTATTTTTAAATTCTTTACGTAACAGCAAGTTTGCTTTTTCAGACTTTAGTCCATAGTCTGTTGCTTCACTTAATGATGAGAACTGTATAGCATCTACATCACCACTAGACTGAGCACAAGCCGTAATTCCAAACAGTAACGTGATAGCTAGGGCTAATGCCAAACTTTTTATTATCATAGTACCACCCTCATGTATTCCAAAATGGAAATGAAGACTATAGCTTGGGTTTTGTTGATTTTTTCTGGAGTAATGAAATAAAGAGAAGAATTAATCCACCTACTAAAAATGCTAAAACGAAGATGTTATCAGTTATAGAAGGATACGTCGGCCTAGTGTCAAACCCTCCTTGTTGCCCGATTGCGGACATATATGAACATATCCTAGCTGCTATACGCTCTAATGTATGCAAAAAAGCCGAGAATACAATAAGAACTAATCCCACCACAGAGTATTTCATGAAAGCACATCCTTTTTCTTGGATTATTTTGGTTTTTAAATCCAGTATAACATGCTTCATTTCCATTGTTAAAATGTAGACATCGGATTAGGCGAGACTCTATATTATGGAGGGAGTCACAATGAGGAAGTTTATAAGGAATTACGTTGAATTAGTATCTAAGAGAACAGTATCAAGTAATATTGCAAACTTCATTAGTAACCTTGTACTAGTTATTTTTCTCTTCTCTGTAGGATATATGAATGGATATTTAAACAATGTACTGGTATTAACCTTCGTCATATTTTTTAATACTGTTTTTTTATTAAGAGCATTGCTTGCTCTTTATTATGTTATAAAGAAAAATTAGATATAAATCCCGGTTTTTGCATCCAGTATATATTATCACATACGGTGCGTATAGGGATCTTATCAAGAACCTACTCATTATGCGACATAAATTGATTAAGGTAATTACTTTGACAAGCCGTGGATCCTTAAGTTAAGGTTCCACGGCTTGTTTTATAGTGCATGCCAACTCCTAACATTATTAATCCTTAGTTCTGAACATGGTATATTTACTTATTTCAGTATTGTACCCATTCATGTGGTTATGATGATGCTAAGGAGCTAATAGACTTATCTATAAGGGCAGTCATTGTTTTCACCATGTATTAAAATTGGATTTCCGTTGGTTATGCTGTTTAACGCAAGCCCGCCTGTAGTGGTCATAATGTCTGCTATAAGCTTTATATTTCATACATATGAATCTAAAGGGGGGATTTGGCTGGTATTAGAGAAGCTATCAAAATATATCGCATTAAAGATAAAGCAAAGTGACCCAGAAGGACCGACTAGCGTGGAGATAATGGAGTATGAACTTGGGGTCAGGTTAAATTTAATTGCTACGATTTTACTTACTGTAATATTCGCTTTATTTACGGGAAGATTAACAGAATCGCTTATAGCATTGATTGGTTTCGCTGTATCACGTAGATTTTCGGGTGGCTGGCATATGAGGTCACTAACAACATGTGCTTTCGTTTCATCTGTATTATTTACCCTGATACCGTTCATAATGTTAAACAAATCCATAACTTTAATAATTACGCTTTTGTCTATCTTATTATTTGCGATATTAGCGCCTAATGATTTTATAGAGGTCAACCCTTCAAAGCTGGATCCTTATTTAAAAGTAATATCTGTACTGATAGTATCATCCAATTTATTTATCATGTCTGATGTATTAGGGTTGGCATTTTTTGCACAGGCGATGTTATTAATTTCTTGGGGGGAGGTGATATCATGGGTCAAAGGATAGCTATAATGATGGGGAATCTATTGGGCAAGAGCGCTAAGCGTGGATCTAAAGGGAGAAAGTTGTGGATTGGTGCTCAACCGTTTCCAAAAGAACTTAAAACATCTAAAGAGCAAGCCAACTAAAAAAGTGATTACATGAATGATAATAACAATATACTCGTGACGGAGATTGTACTAACCTACAATTAGTTATAGAAGGCCGCTTATAAAGTATAACGAACTTATGAGAGACCTTTTCTTTTTATTTAACTCCGTCATAATAATAGATTAATTTTACTGACTAACTGCGGGATAAAAATAAACCCCCATCGAAATCGACGTTACAGTCCATTTCAATGGGGGCTTCCTATTTACACATTCACTCTGCACAGAGTTTTATAAAATGATAATGTTATTACACGTGTTTATTAGCAACGATAACGAGTTTGCCTCTATCTAGTTGCTCTTCTGCACGATCTGCCTCATGTGCAGATAGACCGACTGCTTCCATTTTGTTGCGAAGCTCGTCTCCGCGAGAGTTAAACATATTTTTCATGCTGTCAATAAAGCCTTGTTCACTAATTCCCACTTCTTCGGTATGCAGTGCATCTGAAATATGCTCGCCTCTCTTTTTGGAATGAGCGAAAATATAAATTTGATCTCTTGAATATCCTTGCATTTCTAGTTTCTCTACCTCTAGCTTAGCTTGCTTTACGTTTTCTACTGTTAGATTTACTTTCATGATAAATCCCTCCAATTATAATTATTGATCTATTAATGATTAGGTCGATTAGGTAAATCAGTACATAGATGATCTATCGTTATCGACAAGAACTAGAATCTTTCCTTCGTTCACATGTGCACTATATAGATGGGCTTCCTCCTCTGGTAAACCCAAACCTATAAGAGCACCTGTCAACCCACCGACTCCCGCTCCTGCAGCTGCACCTGTTAGACCTGCAAGAATCGGTCCTGCCGCAATAATAGGTCCGATACCAGGAATAGCGAGCGCGCCTACTCCTGCAAGTAATCCGCCGAAGCCGCCGAGTAGGCCGCCAGCTACAGCACCAGTTGCTGCACCTTCTGCTACTTGTGTCCCTGTCTCATTTGCTATAGCAGTTGTATCTTCTTTATTTTTACTAATAATCGAAATTTCATTGGTTGCATATCCTTGTCTTTTCAGCTCTTCAATTGCGGATATGGCTTCAGATTCTGAATTGTAATAGCCTACTATTCTTTGTTTGTTCATGTTAAAGCACCTCCAGATTAATTTTGAAGTTGTTGCTCGCTTGGTTAATTTAGAAATACCCTCGCTCTGATTTTTTAAAACAGGGTCTCTAGATGTTAAAAGAAAATAAAGTGTTTGAATCATTTGGTAATGTATAGAATTTGAAATCTGTAATTTGTGAAAAATATACTATTAAACATTTTCATATAGTTGTTATAATATGATTAATGATTTGAAATTTTTTACTAAATTATATATTTGAAGAACCCTCATGCAAAAAGAGCAAATTCTCTATTTGAGAACTTGCTCTTTTTGCAGAGAGACATGAATAGAAGGTCCTAAGGGAAAACCTAAATTTCACAAAAAATTTCTGTATTTCTCCACAACAATATATAGATTACAACGTAGTTTTTAAATAGATATATAAAGATTAAGAGGAGATAGAGAATGAAAAGATATATTAGCATAAAAGGGATAGGCACATATTTTCCAAAACGAAAAGTAGATTCTTTCGAAATAGATCGCATGTTAGATGTGCCAGAAGGCTGGACATTAAAAAAATCTGGGGTAAAAACACGATACTTTGTTGATGGTGAAACCTCTTCTTATATGGGGGCTGAAGCTGCAAAAAAAGCGGTGGAAGATGCGGGGCTAACATGGGCTGATATCGATTGTATCATCTGCGGAAGCGGAACGATTCAACAGGCAATCCCTTCTACTGCATCACTTATTCAAGAACAGCTCGGGCTACAGCACTCTGGTATTCCCTGTTTTGATGTCAACTCAACCTGCCTAAGCTTCGTAACAGCACTTGATACGATTTCTTACGCAATGGAATGCGGGAGATACAACAATGTGGTTATCATTTCTTCTGAAATTTCTTCTGTGGGATTAAATTGGGGACAAAATGAAAGCAGCATTTTATTCGGTGACGGTGCTGCAGCTGTTGTTGTAGCAAAAAGCGATCATACATCTTTCATTATAGCTTCTCATATGGAAACCTATAGCTCTGGTGCTCATCTATCAGAAATTCGTGGCGGTGGAACGATGATTCATTCTAGGGAATACAGCGAAGAGAGAAAAGAAGACTTCCTATTCGATATGAATGGCAGAGCTATTTTCAAACTATCTTCTACGTATATGTTGAAGTTTATCGATAAACTACTTATGAATACGGGTTATACCTTAGACGATATTGATTTAATTGTTCCTCACCAAGCAAGTGGACCAGCTATGAGATTGATTCGTAAAAAATTAGGAGTTGAGGAAGAGCGCTTTATGACCATTTTTGAAGACTACGGTAATATGATTTCCGCATCGATACCAATCGCCTTGTTCGAAGCGATTAAACAAAAGAAGGTGCAGCGCGGAAATAAAATATTACTGCTAGGTACTTCTGCTGGACTTTCTATCGGGGGAATCCTTCTTGAATACTAAGAAAACTGTATTAATTACAGGGGCACGTGCACCAGCGGCTTTACATCTATGCAGACTGTTTCATAACACCGGTCATACCGTTATTATGGCAGATAGTATTCCTTATCCATTAAGCAAGGTTTCAACAAGTACGGATTACTTTTATGAAATTCCTTCTCCAAAGTGGAAAACAAATGAATGTATTCATGCGCTGTTATCGATAATTCAACGTCGTAATGTGGATGTACTTATTCCTACTTGTGAAGAAATATTTTATATATCTAGATATAAAGAACAATTAAGTCCATTTTGTCATGTATTCGTAGATGATTTTCGCAAACTTTCATTACTCCATAATAAATGGGACTTTATTCAGTTAGCAGCGAATTTAGGTTGGCGAGTTCCTGCAACGTATAGAACCAATAATGAACAAGACATAAAAACAATGCTTTACCAAACAGCAGACACTGCTTCTTTTGTGCTAAAACCGATTTTCTCCCGTTTCTCTGATAAAGTGGAGTTTATTACAAAAGAGGTTGCTATAAAAGAAAACATGATAGACAAGTCAAATTACATCCTTCAAGAGTTTATCCAAGGAACACAGCATTGCTCTTACAGCATCGCGCAATCTGGGAACGTGTTAGCTCACTCTACCTATAAAACGGAATTTACGGCAGGGGTAGGCGCTACCATAGCGTTTAAACCCATTGATCATCCTAAAATAGAACAGTTTGTTGGGCATATTGTAAAAGAGCTAGATTTCTCTGGACAGATTGCCTTTGATTTTATCGTTACCGAGAACGGAGATGCTATTCCCATTGAGTGTAATCCACGTGCCACAAGTGGGTTACATTTATTTGATGCAGAAATAGTATCCGCTTTTTTTCATGCAAACGTAAACCATACATTAATTCCGAAACCACATTCCGAGTGTGCCATTCGGTTAGCCATGCTTGTATATGGACTCCCTTACGTAAAAAGTAAACAAAAACGTAAGCGATGGTTACAAGTTTTATGCTCCTATCCAGATATCATTTATAGCCACACGGATAGGAAACCATTTTTTTATCAGTTTTTTAGCATGTATAAATTATGGCGTGAAAGTGTTAAACATGAACGGACTATTTTAGAGCAAACAACGCATGACATAGCATGGGATGGTGAACATTTATGAAAATGCTAGTGACGGGTGGAACGGGCTTTTTAGGCCAAAAGCTCGCCTTTCGATTGATGAATATGGGCTATGAAGTAACGGCAATCGGGAGAAATAGAACAATTGGCAAATGTTTAGAGCAAAATGGAATTGAGTTTGTACATTGTCCTCTTGAAGACAGAAATAGTGTGCTGCAAGTTTGTAAGGATAAAGATTATATCTTTCATAGCGGTGCTCTTTCTTCTCCTTGGGGCAAATATAAAGATTTCTACAATGCGAATGTGTTAGGAACTCAACATATTATCGAGGGAAGTCAAAAGTCCGGTATAAAACGCCTTATCCATGTATCAACACCAAGTATTTATTTCTATTATGATGAACGGCAAGATGTAGCAGAAAATGCGAAGCTTCCTGATACGTTTGTCAATCATTATGCAAAAACGAAGTACATGGCTGAACAAGCTGTTGATCAAGCTTTCGCTGATGGTTTACCCGTTATCACGATACGCCCACGCGCTTTGTTTGGTCCAGGAGATAACGCTATTCTTCCGCGTCTTATTAAAGTATGTGAAAAAGGTGCCCTACCGAGAATTGGTACAGAAAATGTTCTTGTTGATATTACCTATGTCGAGAACGTTGTAGATGCTTTACTTCTTTGTATGGATTCCCCCATACCTACATTAGGACAAAAATATAATATAACAAATGATGAACGTGTAAATTTATATGAAGTCATTGAACATGTCATGAAGCGGCTTGATAAGGAGGTACAATATAAAAACATTTCCTACAAAGCTGCTTTTAGACTAGCTGCTATCCTAGAAGCAATTTCAAAAACGATTTTATTTGGAAAAGAACCTATTCTCACCAAATATACGGTTAGTGTCCTTTCAAAAAGCCAGACTTTAAATATTGATAAAGCTAAAAAAGAACTAGGATATGCTCCAAAGATCAGTATAGAAGAAGGAATCACACAATTTGTAGACTGGTGGAAAATACAATGAAAATCAAATCTTTAAAGCTATATGATACAGGATATTGCACACATCCAGAAAAAATTGCCTACTCCAAGGGCAGTTGGAAACAAATCCGTTTTCCAGCTACAGTAGGATTACTTCATCATCCAAGCTTAGGCTATATTCTATTTGATACGGGATATGCGGGACACTTTAAAGAAGCAACCAAAAAATTTCCTTACTCTGTATATGCCAAACTAACCCCTGTTCATTTTACGGAAGAGCAATCTATTAAACAGCAGCTGCTTCTTGATGGGATTCATCCAGAGGAAATTAAATATATTGTGATTTCACATTTTCATGGGGATCATACAGCTGGTTTGCTCGACTTTCCAACAGCCCAAATACTAACCTTCGCAAAAGCTTATGAGGATATTAAAAAGAGAAGTAAATTTGGGGCTCTATTAAAAGGGTGCCTAAAAGATACATTGCCGATTGATTTAGAGCGAAGGATGACATTTATTGATCAAACTCCATCAATTAACTTACCTTCTGCCTATGGGGGATTTGAAGAGGGTTACGATGTATTTGGTGATGGCTCATTACTTGCTGTCGACTTAACAGGACATGCAACTGGACAATTTGGTCTATTCGTCCATTTAGGTAGTAATAAAATTGTCTTTCTTTGTGCAGACGCAGTGTGGCTAAGCAAAACGTATCAAAACCTTGTATTTCCTAGTAAGATTGCGAACCTTTTAACTAGTGACCCAACATCTTATCGAAAGAATATCGAGAAGCTGCACCATTTATCTCAAGTATCACCAGAGATTGAAATTGTACCAACTCATTGCGAGCACACATGGGATAAAATTAAAGCAGGAGTGTACTATGAATAAATTACGCATTCTCCAGCAATACTTGAAAACAAAATATGGCTCACGATTTTCAAATCGCAAACAATTGGAACGGTTTCATAAACAACAAATAAAAAAACAACTATTGTTTACGATAGAGAATTCTCCTTTCTATCGTCAGTTATATGCTCCTTTTTTAGAAGAAATTGAAAAGGGACAGTTGGCCGCGCTCCCTATCATTGATAAAGAAGTAATGATGGAGCATTTTGATACATTAAATACAGTAAATATTTCAAAGGAAGAAGCATTTCGTGTAGCATTTGAAGCTGAAAAGACCCGAAATTTCTCGCCTACCATTCGTCATATAACGGTCGGTTTATCATCAGGCACTAGTGGAAATCGTGGGGTTTTTCTCGTTTCTGAGGAAGAACAAACGTTGTGGGCTGGCTCGGTTATTGGAAAGGTGCTTCCTTCTAGTATCCTCCATAAACACACGATTGCTTTTTTCTTGCGTGCAAATAGCAATTTATACGAAGCAACAAAAAATAAGCGAATCTCCTTTCATTTTTTTGATTTACTAGATTCATTTCAGCAGCATATCACTCGATTAAATGAGGTAAATCCATCTATTTTAATTGCACCTCCGTCTATGTTGCGAAAGATCGCTTCCTGGCAGCAAGAAGGACTTATTAGCATTTGTCCTCAAAAAATTATTTCTGTAGCAGAAGTGCTTGAAGATATGGATAGCGCGTTTATTCGTGCAACTTTCCAACAGACCGTACACCAAGTGTACCAATGTACAGAAGGTTTTCTTGCCACCACCTGCAGTCAGGGGACATTACACATCAATGAAGATCTCGTTCATATTGAAAAAGAATACTTAGACCAGGAAAACGGGATATTCGTTCCCATTATTACGGATTTCATGAGGAAGACACAGCCTATTATACGTTACCGTCTCAATGACATCTTAATTGAGAAAAAGACGGCGTGCAGCTGTGGTTCTCTCTTCTTAGCCTTAGAACGAATTGATGGTCGCTGCGATGATATCTTTATTGGAAGAAGTGAATTGGATAATAGGGAGATATCTATTTTTCCTGACTTCATTCGAAGAGCAATTATATTTGCATCCAATGAAATTCAACAATTTAAAGTGATCCAGCATAGCCTAAATAACATTGAAATTAAACTTGAAGTACCACCAGAACATCTCGAATCATGTCAATCAAATGTCATACAGGAGTTACATGCACTGTGGTCTACTAAAAAGTGTGCTGTACCGCATATTTTCTTTTCACATTACGATATTCAATTACATGATAAAAAATTAAAAAGAATAGAGCGCCTTGTAAGTCATGGTGAACAGATATGATTAAGTTGCACGACGCTCATTCCTTGCATAGCATTGACTGGGCTTCAAAAAAAGATGGAGCCTATGTAAGAGACAGCTTCCTGCCTTTTTTCAAAAAAGGCGTTCCCGCATGTATTGAAAATGTTAACACGCAGCTATTTTTATTAGAAATGGATGATCTTATCTTGCCGGTTACGATTAATAACGCGGAGTTCGAAAATTCATATGTATGTTCTCCTTATACACATTACATATCCTATGCATTGGAAGAGTTATGGGAGTTAAGAAAACCATGGTTAGAGAAGCTGCTAACCTATCCGATTCATCTTATGGGAAGCTGGCTGCGACGAACGAATATGAATAAAGTAATTGTCGTAAATAATTGGATGCTATCAACCAATCTTTATCACTCTATTAACAAACAACAAATTGAACAGATTACGAATTTATTTGTTGAGAAATTTCCAGAGCATACGATTATATTTCGCTCTTTAAATAACGAATTATATCCTACGATTACACAAGCATTATCTGCAGTAGGTTACAATAACATGATGTCCCGTTCTATATACTTATTTGACCCAAAACACTATAAAGAAATGAATTCGAAGAAACGAAAAGACTTATTAAACGATAAAAATTTATTAGACAAAAGCAATTATGAAATCATTACGAATGAAGGATTAACAAGAGAGGATATTTCACAAATTTCCGAGTTATACAATCAACTATATATTGAAAAATATTCCCGTCATAATCCAATGTTTACACCCGATTATTTATGGAATGCTCTTCAGCATCATTTATTTGAGATAAAGGCTATAAAGAAAGGAGACACCATAGATGGTGTCATTGCTTATTTTATTAGGGATGGAGTTATGACAACGCCTATTCTTGGCTATCGTACAAACACCGATCAGCAGCAAGGCTTATACCGTATTCTGTCTCTCCTTATTACAATGGATTCTATCGAAAAAGATTTAATTTGTCATTGTAGTGCGGGGGCCGGAGAGTTCAAACGAAATCGTGGTGCAAAACAGCAGATTGAATACAGTTATATGTATTACGCTCATTTGCCACCTAACCAACAAAGGGTATGGAAAGTACTAGCTTGGATACTAGATACATGGATAGAACCGATGGCAAAAAAACATCGCTTCTAACACTAGAATTGTATAAAAATAGAGGTCTCTCATAAGTTCATGGAACAAGTGGGAGACCTCTTTTATTGGGGAGAATTGATGTCAGGAGCATTGATTCTCACTTGGATTTCACAGACGCAAGACTTTGCTCGAACATATCAATAATCGTAAGGAATCTTTCCGCTTCGCGAAATACATGATCAGCTAGTAAAGGATGAATAATGCTTTTAATGCGGCAAGCTTCTATTAGATCTCTTGCTGTCTTTTTGAAGTCACGTAGAGATTTCACAGAAACACGGTTTTCGTCCAAAAATTGATCGAGCAGCGAAACTGTTTGCGATTGAGGCCGCATCGAATCCAGATCTTGTGCTTGGAATAATAGTTGATCAAAATCATGGCTGAAATTGCGAGCCTGTTCCACTAGTTGTCTCTCCGACGGATCAAGTAAATGCCCGATGAACTTTGCATGGTCGGCCATAATGCGCAAGAAAAAGACGTTCTCATTAATGATTGCATCGGGCAGAGGATCTAATTTTCCGCTATTGAGCTGTTCGAGACGGTTTTTGAAGTAGTTGGCTTCTCTGCTGGTATGGTCGATAAGTAATGGGAAATTGTTAGCTCCAGGCATTTGGCAGCTGAGCACTAAGCCCAACACTTTTCTTTTAAATGCCCATATGTGTGCAGCGGCATTGCGTACCTCTACGTTAAATCGCTGGATTTGCTCAGGATCTGTTGCAACGGTGTGCGAATGTGCTTGGCGTTCTATTCCTTCAAATAAGGAATAGAATTGATTGGCTTCATTAATGAGCTGGGTATCCTCACATCTGAATCCTAATTTAAGAAAAAGTGAATGTTCCTTCATGATACGAGACCAAAACCGGATTTCGTCCAATGATCGTGCCACAAATGCGTTTGACAATCATCCCCACCTCCATGCTTTTACGGTCAATAGTGCATTTTATTCGCTATATTTATTTCCTATACATTAGCGTCATGTACCATCACTTACATACAGCGTATAATGATTGGAGAAGGACAGGTCGGATCTACTCTCATTGTTATCATCATCGCGAAAGGTGGCTGCATATTATGGACAACATGTCGAGCGAGAATCATCTCCGTTGGCATTCAGCTTCTGTAAACAAATACGAGAGAGAGTTGTTAAATGGACATAAGGGCGGAGTAATCTGGTTCACGGGTCTGTCTGGTGCGGGGAAATCGACCTTGGCTAATGCGCTGGCAAGAAGTCTCCATGATCGTGGTGTTAGAACCTATGTGTTAGACGGTGACAATGTAAGATTGGGATTGAATCGGGATTTGGGCTTCAGTCAACAAGATCGGACGGAAAATATTCGACGTATCGCCGAAGTGTCCAGGTTGTTTGCGGATGCGGGCTTCATTGTGATTAACGCTTTTATTTCTCCGTATCAATCGGATCGAACGATGGCACGCCAGATTTTGAGCGAACATCCATATATCGAAATCTATGTATGCTGCTCTTTGGCTGAATGTGAGCGCCGTGATCCGAAAGGCTTGTATGCAAAGGCCCGCAGCGGGCAAATCCCTCATTTTACAGGTATATCTGCGCCCTATGAAGAACCACAGGATGCGGAAATGACGATTATGACTGAAGTAGAAACGGTACCGGAAGCGGTAGGTAGAATTGCAACGGAGTTGAAGGCGCGACAAATCATTTAAAAGGTTTGAAGCACTATCCATGAGATGGAAGATGTTAGTAAAGGTGCGCGTTCGCGGTGATTGAGCAGCTTGGAAGCGGGTGTTATAATTATCCATATGAAGGGGTGGGTTGCCATGGATACAGTGGACAAGCTCAATAATGTCATCTTATTCGATGGAGAGTGTAACTTCTGCGACCACAGCGTTCAATTCATTATTAAGCGAGATGCTCAAGCACTTTTTAGGTTTGCTTCTATACAAAGTGAGATTGGTCAACAGCTAATGAATGCTTATAACGTTCCGAACAGTATCGACAGTGTGATATTGATACAGAATAAGAAATACTACGTCAAATCCTCTGCTGCGCTTAGAATTTGTAGAGGTTTGAACGGTGGCTGGAAGCTATTTTATTATTTACTTGCTGTGCCAAGAGTAGTTAGAGATGCAGTTTACAATGTAATAGCCAAGAACAGGTATAAATGGTTTGGGAAAAAGGACAGCTGTATGCTGCCATCTCCTGATATACGGAAGCGTTTTTTAGGATGAGTAGTTGCGATATATCTCGTTGTGTGCAGGAATGATAATATAACGGTTTCATACCAAGTCGACTATTTTCATAAATAGTCGGCTTTTTTATGTTCGTTGTTGTTGCAGGGTTGGATTTGGTAATGCGACAAAAATATATTTTTCTACAAAAATATGTATTGGTGAAACTTTCTAATTTTTTGGGCGTCATATTACATAAGAAAGCTTACAGATCTGAACAGAAGGGGAGAAACAAAGACGTGATGAAGAAATGGATAGCTAGTTTTAGTATTGCATCGATGTTAGCAGTAGCAGCGATTCCGGCATATGCTGCGCCAGCAGCTGTGAAATCCAATATGGCTAACTTTGAATCTAACTCCATTGTTAAGAAAGATGGATCCTTATGGGTATGGGGACGACAGCAATCTGCTCCGACTCAAGTGCATTCCATATCAGATGTAGCTTATACCGTGGATAATACCTTCATTGTGAAGAAGGATCATTCCGTTTATTATTTTCAGAAAAATCAAATGAATACGAGAGAACAAGAGATTACACCGATAGAAGGGCTTTATGGAGTTAAAGATGTAATTAGTGTTTATCCTGGATACATATTGCTCGACGAGAAAGGTCAAGTATATTCTTTAAATCCAGATAGCGAAGATTTAGAAAAATCGTTATCCGATCTGCTCATTCCGGTTGAGGGACTAAATGGAGTGAAAAGTCTTAGTTCTTATTCGTATACGATAGAAGATAAGGGCTACGAAACGTATTGGCTAGCTTTAAAGCAAGACGGAACGGTATGGCAGAGCAATGTGAAAGATTCAACATCTATACAGCAAATAAAAGGTCTAACGGATATTGCAGACATTAGTAGTAATCTTGCTTTGCAGAAAGACGGTACGTTGTGGGCGCTGCCTGAGGAAGATTCCGTAGGGAAGTTGGCTGTTCCATTCCGCGTGAAGGGCGTAAATAACATTAAAAAAGTTTACTCTGATGGCTACTCCCAGATGGCAATCGATTCACAGTCTAGGCTATGGTTTTTAAGTGGAACGGTTACGGGATATTCGGATTCGACCGATTATTTGACCCATTTATCCCCGGTTAGACTTACAACTATTGCTCAGGTTGAAGAAGCTCTAGTCGTAGATCGTGAATTAGTGGCTCGGACGAAAAATGGAGATGTGTATCGGACATCCACGCAGCATGAGAAGATGCCATCGAATCCTAAGTTCGAGTTGGTAGCTAAAGATATCGTGGAAATAGAAGATGGTTATAAGCATATGATTATGCAGAAAGCAGATGGGACGTTATGGGCGTGGGGATTGAACTCCTATGCTGATTATGGATCTGGGGATTATAAATATGACAATGAATATTCGAATATCGTTCCCGTACAAAAGCCAATAGTCGTTGAATTGAACGGCAAGTCCGTACCATTGACGAACGGTGTTATCGTCCGCAACGATCAAGCCTTTATTCCGCTGCGCTCTGTATTTGGCAGTATGGGAGCTGAAATAAAATGGGATGCCGAAGATAAGCAGGCACTTGTTACGCAGAAGCAAGCTAGTGGAACGACAACCGTTATTTCGATCAACTTCTCGACGGGAGAAACGAAAGTAAATGATAAACCAGTAAAGCTGCAAACAGCTCCGTTTATATCTGGAGATACCGCGTTCCTTCCGTTACGTTTCGTTAGTGAGACGCTTGGTGCCAAAGTAAGCTGGTCGAAGCAGGATGACAAAATTTCAATTACGATGCAATAGCCTATCACTTTTGAGGTGCTTAGTAGGTAAGCTTATATAATGAAAGATGTATGTCCGGGCTGAACCTAGCAGCATGCAAGACTATTAGCATATACGAAAAAAAGGGGCTGCCTACGTCGATTAGACGCTGGCTAGGCCCCTTTTGTTTATCTATTTAGTAGCTATGATGATTATGTGATTGCGTAAACTTTCACGATGAAGGAAGCCTGTGCACCGCTTGGATTAGCAATATATAAGGAGCGAGCAGATATCACTTTAGATGCATTTCCAGTAATCACATCTTGCAGTTCCGTAGGATCGGTGCCAGCGGAGACATCTCTTTTTACATCGAATGAGATATCATACGGATCTACGCCGCCGCCTTCTACTTCCCATAGTAAGCGCTTCGTACCTGGAGGAAGAACCTCTGTGCTAAAGTTTCCACTAGAGCGGTGCTTTTGTCCATCTAAAGGCGCTTTCTCCGATCGAATACTAGCAATAAATTCACGTGCTAATTCGTTCATCTGGTAATCCCTCCACACAACTTTTATTTATGTTACATTCCCATATGTATGTGCTTGTCACATTGATTAGAACGTGAAAGATTACATTTTTTGTTTGTTATGGTAGTCAAGAGGTGTGGAGGGAGATTGAGAAAATAAGCGGTTAAACTTTGATATCGATGTTACGTCCTAAGTTTGGCTGCACACTTTGACTTTGTTGCAGTAGTTGCACCATATCGTTACCGGCTTGTTTTGCTAGGTCTTGCGACATCTTCGTGACCCGAAGGCTGACGGCTTGGGACAACATGCTCTGATTCATACGAACTGACATTGCAGCTACATCCATTTTGCATAACACCTCCTCATAATTATGTTATCGGTAGATTAGGAATCGTTGATGTGCTCCATAATTTAGAAAATGTGAGCCATTATAGAGACACAGCAAAAAAAGCCCTTCTTATGTGAGATGTCATCCAAATTAACGGAATAACAATTTGCAGCATAAGGAAGGGCTTTTTATATGATGACTGTTCGTGATGATGAGTTGTTTCCTATACAGACAGTGAGACTAGATTACTTTCTGTTTTCTTTCTTTTCGAACGTTAGGCATTCAGCGTTTTCTTGCTTGATTTGAACCACGGAAGCTCCACAGTTGTTTTCTTTCCAGTTCACACATTCAGAGATTGGGCATTTGATAATAGACATTTATAATTCCTCCTCAGATTTCAGGTGTTTGTAATTCGTTGTTTTGTATGAATGTAGCATAACTTATTTTTAATAATTTGTGATACAGTTTTTTCAATTAATAATGACAATATTATAGATAATAGAAGTGATTATTAGTCTCAGTATAATGATAATCACTATCACCACGCGGTTTATTTGAGGAAGTAGAATAAGTGGGTCTATTTACACATGTTAGATTTGATAGATATAAGATAATAAAATTGTTAATAATTTATAAATATTAATCCCAGCAATTACATTTTTCTGCCTATTCAGTTTTCAATTATTCCTCCGATAAATCGTATACAGACATTTATATGCAATTTTAAGGAGGAGAGGCCGTGCTTAATAGATGGAGAAAAGCTTATTATCGTTCACTTGCCAAGAAAACGCTGGTACGATTAATACTTTTAGTCATGATACCTGTATTGGCATTGACGTTTGCGATAACAAATTTTGCGGTTAATCAAAATGAAGATACGCTGCTCGGTGATGTCGAGCAATCTACGGCTACAATTACAACGGTGTTGAATCAAGCTTATGATAATTACGCGCATACGTTGGATGGCTTGATTAAAAGCATAACACCAGAGCGAGCGAATCCAACGTATTTACAAAATCGTGTACGTGATGTGTCGCACGATATGAATAACCTATTAGCGGTATTCGTTGCGTACAAGAATGAATACTATGAAAGCACGGGTCAATTGCAGGAAGGGTTTGATCCGAAGTCACGGCCTTGGTATCAGGATGCAATGAAGGCCAAAGGAAAAGTTGTTATTTCGAAGCCTTATCAAGATAAAGTGACCGGGAAAATCGTAATAACCTTCTCCAAAACGTTAGCAGCCAATGATGGCGTAGTCGGCATTGATGTGTCGATCGATAATTTTAGCGATTTAATTAAGTCCTACAAAGTAGGTAAATCAGGATACATAAGTTTACTGGATCAGGATAGCAACGTGCTTGTTCATCCACAAATGAAGTTTGGTGACAAGCTTACAGATGCTCAATTTGCTCCATTTAAAGCAAGCGACCATGGCAATATGAACATAATGACAAATGGAAAAGAAGAGTACGTTAGCTTTGATAAACGCAATTTGCTGGGGCTAAATATTGTGGCAGTGCTTCCGCTAGCAGAAGTGGAGGAGCTGACATACAGCCTTTATAAAATTGCATTCATTTTCGTTGCGCTGCTGCTTGCCTTGCTCGTGTTCTATATTGTAGTCATTGTGCGCAGCGTTATTCGTCCTGTTGCCCAAATTCAAGTACTTGCTGGGCGAATCGCAGCTGGAGATCTTACTGTACGTACAAAGCAAAGTACTCGGACTGATGAAATTGGACAGTTGCAGAACCATTTCAATGAGATGTCTGATTCACTATCAGATATGATGAAGCAGATTATGGAGGCTTCTGAAAATGTTTCAGCTGCATCTGAAGAGCTGTCATCGAATTCGGATCAAAATGTTAGCACGATTACACAAGTATCGGAATCACTGCAAGAAGTATCTTCTCAAACGGAAGAGACGAGCCAAAGCTTGCAAGAAGTACAAGTGCTAGCCGTTGAAGCTGGCCAAGAGCTTATGGAAATTGTACATATGGTGGAGCAATCTTCTGCGACTACGACAGGAGTGAACCGCTTAGCATCTGAGGGACAGCACCAATTGTTCAACGTCGGCGTGCAAATGGAAAATATGAAGAAACATTCTGCACAAGCGAGTGCTGAGAGTGAAGCGCTAAATGAAGAAGCAAAGCAGGTGCAAGGGATTGTTTCGTTTATTCAAAATATAGCCTCGCAAACACAGCTCCTCGCGCTTAATGCAGCCATTGAGGCTGCTCATGCTGGTGAGCATGGTCGTGGATTTGCTGTTGTTGCAAGTGAAATACGCAAACTTGCTGAACAAACGGTTCAGGCGAGTTCACAAATAACGGATATTATCACGAAGATTATGGATCGTTCTAACACCGTATATGAAACGATGCAGGTTAGCGCAGCTTCTGTACAAGAAGGTCATGAGCAAACGCTCTCTGTAACGAGTAAGCTTAACGAAGTATTTGCTTCATTGGAACAAATGGCGTTCCACATGCAAAGCATTGCAGATCGCAGTGGACAATTGCGTTCGACGAATGCGATGATGTTAACTTCATTTGATTCCACGGGTAAATTGATTGAGCAATCGGTCGAAGAAATTGAACTGGTGGCAGCAGCAAGTGAAGAGCAAACTGCTTCTATGGAGGAAATTGCTGCATCAGCTGCGCATCTTGCCAAGATCGCGGAAACGCTGCAGGAGTCTGCATCAAAGTTCAAATTGTAATTTCGACGTAGAAGTTTTTGCGTTCATTAACGGAAAGAAGCTTGCCCTTATTCATGGGTTTCATGATAATAATTGAATTGGGTTATACTACGTGTATAAGGGGAGGACGCAAGCGACAAGTCGCTTGCGTCTGCACCGTTACTGTTCGGACAGCTCACGGAAAGATTTGATCTTCCCGTGTGAGTGCGGGGTTTGCTTGCGGATTTTGTCTGCATTTTCCCGACGGCGTTTCTGTACGGACATTAAGAAATCCCCCTTAATCTAATGTTGGAGATGCTGTGGTGCTTGTTGAAGCTGACTTTTAACTTTAACTACGTTGAAACTAACTTTAACACGTTATTACTGACTGAAGTGACTTGGTAACTGTTAACGATGAAGCGATAGATATGAGCCCGTTACTTCTTTAATTAAGCGGGCGGCGAAACCGCTAATCAAGAAGTGGTCTTAGCATAGGTTTGATTGACCGTTCCTATGCTGACAAATATGTGGCGCGATTAACAGCGCAGCATTCGATTCATATTAGAATATGCCAGGCTATTTGATACCCTGCATTTTCTCCATATTGTTTTCGGCATAAGAACCAAGGTGATCTTGCGTTTATCCATCATTTGTGTCATCTTATAGATAAGCGCTATAACTTTCGAAAAGGAACGGACTTTTTCTATGAAATAATTTACAATTGCTGCCGCTTCTAGTATACTCTTTAGAAGTGTTTGCTAATTATCTCCCCATTTGCAATCTCCAAGTAGTCATTCGTTTTACCCTCCATTCATGCGAGTTCGAATATACCAAGAACCTAATGACATGAATAAGAAGAATTATTCTCGATATTTGTTGCTTACTAACCGCTGTAGTTCATACATAATGTAACTAATTCGAAAGTAGGGAATTATTCATGAACGAATCCATACGAGTTATTTTGTTGGATGATCACCCTCTTGTCCTTGAGGGGATTCATAATCGGCTCCAATTAGAGCCGGATATCGAAGTTGTAGCAAGCTATACAGATCCATTGCTTCTGTTGGAGGACATGCCCCAACTCCAGGCTGATGTTATTATAATAGATGCTTCGATGCCTCATATGACGGGCTTTGAATTATCCACTAAGCTTAAGGAGCTTGAATCATTTTCAATGAAGATCATCATGCTTTCAGGCTATATGTATAATGTACTCATTCAGAAAGCTTTTCAAATTGGTATCAATGCCTATATTTCCAAGCAATCCCCCTACGAAGAAATTCTATACACCATTAGACAAGTTGCTCTCGGCTGCAACCTCTTATCTCCTAGTCGTCCAACCAATCCTTTGAAGCAGGAACAGTTGTCTGCTATTGAACGAGAAGTGCTTAGACGCATCGCAGAAGAAAAAAATAACAGGCAGGTCGCTTACGAATTGGCGATTAGTATGAGAACGGTTGAGCATCATATTATTTCGATTAATCAGAAGCTTGGGGTTAAGTCTCGCGGCAGTGCTGTCGCAAAAGGCTATGAGCTAGGACTGCTTGGTCCAGTTAGCTAGTAGGGCATCAGGGCATCATAATCATTCACATATTCATTTAATTTTGCGTTCGTAATGCGGATTTGGACCGTCTATAATAGAGGCTATAATTAGATGCAGTTACTTAAGAAGGACTGTATTGTACTGGATAGGAGGAAGCAACCGTGTTAGCAGCCATCAATGATCATCTCCAGCCAGGCCTCAAGCTGTTGTTCGTCGGTTTTAATCCGAGTCTTCGTTCGGGAGAGACAGGACATCACTACGCCAATCCGCGCAATCGCTTTTATACGATTATTCATGAGGCAGGTTTAACGCAACGGCGCTATCGTCCTGAAGAAGATCAGGACTTGCTGGAGCTTGGCTATGGATTTACAAATATCGTCGCAAGGCCAACATTGGCAGCTGCCGATATAACTGCTGAGGAATATGCAGAAGGACGAGTGATTTTGCGAGATAAAATACGTACATACCGTCCGAAGGTTGTATGCTTTGTCGGGAAAGGTGTATATGAAAAATACAGTGGCAGACGCGATGTGCAGTGGGGGTTTCAGGAAACATCTGTTGTAGAAGGCGTGTGGGAGTTCGTTGCACCTTCATCCAGTGGACTTGTACGCATGAAATTGGACGAGATTGTGGCCATTTTCTCGAAGCTGCATGAGCATTTGGATTAGACTTTTTTGCCACCATCGTCAGGATTCGTGAGGATCTGCGCGTAATTGTATATCTCGACCTGCTGAGGCAGGCTCAGCCCTGCTCACTCTTGCAAATGGGAAGTAATCCTTTCACATCCAATTTTCAATTGGGGGTGATTTCCTGTAGACTGGACCTATCCTTAACAGGAAATCCTTGTTAATTGGAGTGATTTGGTGATACAAACGACAGAACAGATCGAAATGTTGGACAGACGGAATGAAATTTTGCGGCGAAATATTCATCAGTATTTGGTGCATGACAATCAGTACGGCTTGAGCAATCAGGATCAATTTTTGCTCAATCAGATGGTGAAGGAATGGCATACGACTAATTATGAGCTGCAGGGCGCTCGGTGACGGTTGATGATGCAAGTTTATATATAGTGCTAGTGGATGAAGTGTTGGACGGAATGTAGGTAAGTGAATGAAGTGCGATGTTTGACGGAATGTAAGTGAGTGGATGTAAGCTTGGTTGATCTGTCGTGATGTGGTAGTGAAATTAGTTCATGGAGCATCGTGAAATAATGGCGACGTAGGAGTTGTTCCTTCGTCGCCATTTCTCTATTTGTACATATTAGATCGAATAGTGCATGCAATGTGGGTTGCACATAACTTTTCACAAAAATGTGGTGATAGTTAAGTATACCCTTGCTCACTGCTTGCACTAACGGTTACCACGGAGGCTATTTCGTCTAAATGGAGCGATTTTGAAATGTAACGGATATCAGCGAGCTTATTTGTTGGTTTAAGCGCTTTTGTTCGCGATTATTGCTAAAATAAGCTCAAGGGCAACCGTTACAATTCCATAATGGACGATTTCACGAAAATAACGTCAGTGGCACCCGTTAGAGGAAATTGCGTGATTACTCTGAGGTTTACTTATATACAAAATGGTGATCGATATGTAAGTTTGTAATTTTCTTTAGTTAATTGCCGTTCGTATTTTTATTGTCTTCTAGTTGCTTTTGAATTCCCGCTCTATCAATTTGAATCCAATACTCTGCAATTTTTTCATTTTCTACTCGATATACCGCACTTGCCAGTTGGATGACTGGAAGCCCAGTTGGTTGGTATCCATTAATTTCGCCTTCATGCGTACCTGTTTGTTTCCAGCGTACATATACTTTATCTTCGGCAGCTAAAAATTCTTGAATTTCCAATGAAAAGTGACCATATGCTTCTATCATTTCGATGACGTGTTCAGCGTACTCTTGGGGTGTTCTCGATACGGTTTGTTCATTTTCCGATTCAATTTGATGTGCTAATACATGTTCCGCCATAAATTGATTTGCGAAATCTGGGTTTTTACCGGAGCGTACTTGTTCAAAAAATTGTCTAACAACGTGTTCTGATGTCATGAGAAACTCTCCTTTATGAATAAGTACTATGTGCTAATCGTATTCTATCTATTATAGGCGCTATTACATATTCGTTGAAGGCGCGAAATAGTGAGAGATATACAGCTGATCAGCAGCTTATTTTATGAATGCTAGAATGACAATATTGGATGATTGGTGCAATATGGTATGTTATGTTTTAATTTATTATATAAGATCCTATGTAGGCAATAGGCAAGCTATCCAGTGCATGAAGTAGAGTAGTTGTATTGGACGAAAAAGCAAACAGGCACATCTCGTTGAGAGGGGTTTTGAGCATGGAAAATCATATCACTACCGTATATATCGTTAGACACGGACAGACGGAATGGAACGTGGAGCACCGATTGCAAGGACACCAAGACTCTCCCTTGACGGAATTTGGTGTGCGGCAAGCGGAATGGTTGGGAGAGTCGATGGCGAATGAAGCCATTGATAGGGTGTATTCGAGCTCTAGCGGGAGAGCGCATCGAACGGCAGAGATTATAAGAGGCTCAAGATCTATTGATATTATTGATACGGATGATTTTAAAGAGATTGGCTTAGGCAGTTGGGAAGGCATTTCTCAAACGGAGGCGAAAGAGCGGTTTCCAGAGCAGTTCGATCATTTTTGGAAGGACCCAGCACAATTCCAAGTGGACAATAGCGAGACTTTTCAACAGGTATCTGATCGCGCTGTTCGCAAGCTGAATGAGATCGTTAGTGAGCATCGAGGCAAGTCCATTGTTATCGTTACACATACGGTGGTCGTGAAGGTGCTTATGGCTTATTTTGAAGGCAGAGCAATGAATAAGCTGTGGGACCTTCCTTATATTCATCCAGCTTGCCTATGCAAAGTGCAATTTGTAGGCGATGAGCCTAGTATTTTGCTGCATGGAGATATCAGTCACTACAAAGAAGATCCTGTTCCGAGCTGAGGAGGATATCATAATGCAATTGGGGCAGATGAATCATATTTGTTTTTCTGTTTCTAATCTGAAACAATCTGTAGCTTTTTATGAGCAAGTATTTGATGCGAAGTTGTTAGTCGTAGGGCGCAAGCTTGCTTATTTTGATCTTAACGGATTATGGATTGCTTTAAATGAAGAGAAGGATATACCACGAAACGAGATTCGAGAATCTTATACGCATATGGCTTTTACGATAGAGGAAAAGGACTTTGAACAATGGCAGGCAAAATTGGAACGGTTGAATGTGAATATTCTACCTGGTAGAGCGCGGGATATTGAGGATAGGCGATCCATCTATTTTACAGATTTGGACGGTCATAAATTTGAACTGCACACAGGGTGTTTGCAAGATAGATTGGACTATTACAAAAAAGAAAAGCATCATATGAAGTTCTACGATTAACATACTGGTTGAAAATTTCCATAGAATAGCGCAACTTACTCAAAATATGAGCGTATGAATAAGCAATACATACAAAACTTCCATAATTAAGAAGGAGGTTGCATACATGAGTCATGAACTTACGGTTGCAGAAGCATTAAGTGTGCGTGCAGCTATTTCCCGCAAGATTGAAGAACTTCGCATTGAGCGAAGCAATAATACTACCGTTTACGTTGATAAAAATGAGACACCTGAATACCCATCGCGCAGCATTGATGTCATGACGGCTGAACTAAATGGAGTATTGAAAGACTATCGCAAGTTGGACGTGCTGATTGCTCAGGCTAATCTAGCGAACACGATTGCGTGGGATGGTGGCGAGATTACGATTCTCGAAGCCATTGAACTGGCGAAGCAGACACGCCAAGAGATGAGTGCTTATAGCTACTTAGGCCAGCAGAAGAAGCGGGAACGCCTTCGTGGTGGTGGAACTGGTGAAGCTGCAGCATTGTATCAATATGCGCTGTATGAGCCGGAGGTTTATCACCAGCTTACACAGAAACGGACTCGTGAAGTGACGAAGCTGTCTGCCTTGATTGAGCGTGCGAATCATACGAATATGATTGCTTTCGATGCTTCTAAGTATATGGCTTAATCGGCTTGCTCTGCATGTAATTTGCAGGTTAAAGGGATTGACGGTGAACGTTCCGTTCTCCCTAGCTTTCAGCTGGTGACGATCATTGCTTTACGTTGCCTGCTGAAAGCTGGTGGGAACCAGCATACAGGAAAGTGTGGGCAACCGCAGCATCTGGCGGCTTCAGATGCAACCCAACGCTATTAGAGCGAAATTCGAGATAACAGCTTACAGTTGTACGAATATACGATTATACGCGCTTACAAATTACGGACTTACTGATCCTATAAAATAGCCCCGTTTCCTGTAGAGCGCATCCTTTCGAGGGTGCGCTCTTTGTTGTATTTGTAGCTACCATAAAGGGGTAAATGCACAAAGACAGCTTCCCAATGCAGCAAAATAAGGGAAGCCGTCTTCTTTGTGATATAAGATTATAAATAGTAGATTATGCTCGTTCCACAGCAATATAAATTTCAACTTCTCCGACACCGTTAATTACTTTATCTGCGTGGTACAGTTCGAAATCACCACTGTAGGTGCGCTTGCGATCTGTCTCGGATTGCCATTTCCAAATGCCGTGCCAAGCTTCAGCAACGACCTCCATAACTGGGCCGGAGCGAGTACGGAAGACGGCATATTCCGCTTCGGGAAGTACGAGGCAAGCCTCAGACTGTACAGTATTTGCAGCATTTGATGAATTAACATCATGCGCAGCTGTAGTGCCCGCATTATTCGTAGCCGCTGCTCCCGTATTCCGTTCAGGAACGGCGATAGTAAAGTTATATTCGCCCCAAATTTCATTTTCATATTGATGATAGACCGCATATAAAGGAGGCTGTTTCCCTTCGCTAGAGGGCTGCTCTGTATTAGATTGTGACATCACTTGCTGCCATGCTTGCGGGATCTCACCATTGCCGGACATTTCTTGCTTATTGCTCGTTCGTTTCGTAATAAGGCTTTGGAGTGAGATGGCATCCAAGCGTTCATAACGAACAGGTTCGAATGAAGGCAACTCATCTTGATCTGTCCGCCAGCGTTTTAGAAAAGGCACTGTATTTTTCATAAGCTGTCTTGCTTCTTCCTCAGACATGCCATTTTCCATTACGTAAGGTACGCAAATCTCGATCATTTCCTCCAACGTACAATCTGGATTTGTAAATGCTCCATTTTCATAACAGTACTTACAGTAGTCTTTGTTCAAGCTCCCATTAACATCAGTTCCTAGTTGGCTATCATCTACAAGCGGCATGCTGCAGCTTTGGCAAAATTGAGTCGTCATTTTATCTCTCTCCTTATAATTGAAGGTTAGTTGTCTTGCACAATTCGTTCATCCCGGGTACAGCTCTAGTATAAAAAAACGAACCTGACAACAGTCTGTCAGGTTCGTAATAGAAAGATTGATTGAGCAGCTAAGATCGATATTTAGCCGCCATTTTTTCAATTAATGCTCCAATTCGATCTCGCAAATGAGGCGGAGAGAGGACTTCAACATGAGGTCCATAGCCAAGTATAAAGCAGTCCAGCCAGCGATCTGCTGGGAATGATGCCGTTACTTGGTACGTACCATTTGGCTGCGGAACTAACGCTTCTACACCGAATCGTTCTTCGGCCATCGATTTAGCAGACTCCTCAAATGAAAGAACAATTTCCGTTGTATTTTCTGGTGCTGTCCAATTGTTCCACGGTTGAGATAAGGATAGTGAATTCGTAGCTGGTTCCGTATTAGCCTCGTCGATAAATTCACTGCGATCAAACTGCTGCTCAAGTAATTGAATATCCTTCATGCGGAACAGCTTGAACAAGCGGAAGTCGCTGCGTGTCGTGCAGTAGCCGTATAAGTACCATTGCTGGCTTTTAAGCAGAAGGGTATAGGCATGTACAACCCGCTCCGTATTCGTGCCGTTGGCATCTACATATTGAAATTGAATGATACGGTCTTCTTCGACGGCGTGCTTCAATAACGTGAGATGATGCTCTAGAAACGGGTATTTGCCCCATGTAGATAAGTCAATTCGAAAACGCTGCAAGTGCAAAGCCAGCGATTCACCTTGAGCTTCAGGGACGAGCATTTGCAGCTTCTCTGCCAGCATCGGCTGCTGATTCAAAGTATGGGCAGTAGATAAGCTTTGCAGTGCGGTAAGAATGGATGCAAGCTCATCATAGGTAAGGATGTTGCGTTCCAGCTTGTACCCGTCCATGATGCGAATGCCGCCATTGGCTCCCTGCTGAGTCATAATCGGGATACCTGCCATATTTAACGTTTCTATGTCACGGTATATGGTGCGAATCGATACTTCGAATTGATCAGCGAGTTCTTTTGCCATCACTTGGCGTCGATTCAATAAGACGATAAGGATCGATAATAATCGTTCAAGTTTCATAGCTTCTCCTCATTAATAGGCTTTGAAAATAAAGGATGACTGTTTCTGTTTAGAAGTTGTATGAACTACCTACCTACTCACACTATCATGTTAAATCATTTTGGGAAAGCAAACGAACTCTAACGGTTTTTACAGCATTCGAACATATGGTATTGAACTTGATTGCTATTTTACAATTCACAAAATAATTTACATCGATTTTACGCTAATGATATTGTCCGCTAACACAGCCCAATTAAGATAAGGTTGTGACGGGGGACATCTCCTAAGTCTACTATCCTTGAGGAGGATTCGGCGTAATGATAAAGCTTAAACCGAAGAAACTACTTCTATGTGCACTCGCATCCGTGATGGCTTTCGGTATTATTGGGGGAGCATGGGGACTTGAAGAGCGCCATGCTATAGCAGCAGAGAGCAAGCCAGAATCCAAGAAAATTAAAAATGTAATCTTCATGATCGGGGATGGCATGGGCTTCAGTTATACAGCGGCTCATCGCTATATGAAAGACAACCCAGATACACCGCTTATGGAGAAAACGCTATTCGATCAACATTTAGTAGGAAGTCAAATGACGTATCCGGAAGACCCTAAAGAAAATATTACAGACTCTGCTTCCGCTGCAACAGCGATGTCAGCAGGTGTCAAAACATATAATAATGCGATTGCAGTTGATAATGACCATTCTCGTGTTAAAACCGTCCTAGAGCATGCAAAAGGCAAAGGCATGTCCACTGGATTGGTCGCTACTTCTGAAGTTACACATGCAACGCCGGCTGCATTCGGTGCTCATGAAGATTCGCGTAAAAGTATGGATCAAATTGCCGATGACTACTTTGATGAGTGGGTATACGGCAAGCATAAAATCGACGTCATGCTTGGCGGCGGCAAATCGAACTTTGCTCGTAAAGACCGTGATTTGACAAAGGAATTCCAAGAAGATGGCTACAGCTATGTGACGAATCTTGAGCAGTTGTTGAAAGATGACAGCGAGCAAGTGCTTGGATTGTTTGCAGATGGCGGCATGGATAAAATGATTGACCGCAGCAGCGAAACACCTTCCTTGAAAGACATGACAGAGTCCGCGATTAAGCGTCTCGATAAAAATGAAGAAGGCTTCTTCCTCATGGTTGAAGGCAGCCAAATTGACTGGGCTGGCCATGACAATGATGTTGTAGCTGCAATGAGTGAAATGGAAGACTTCGAGCAATCGCTGCAAGCGGTACTTGAGTTTGCCGAAAAAGATGGCGAGACGCTGGTTGTATTGACTGCGGATCATTCTACGGGCGGATTCTCGCTCGGAACAGACGGCGAATATTCCTTCGATGTAGCTCCAATTAAGGCGGCGAAGCGCACACCGGACTATATGGCAGCGAAAATTGCTGGTGGGGCGGATGTAGAACAAACCTTGGAAGCCTATATTGATTTGGAATTGAAGCCTGAAGAAATTGAAAGTGTGAAAAAGGCTGCTGTAACGAAGGATGTAACCGAAATCGATAATGCAATTGAGCAAATTTTCGATAAGCGTACATTCTCTGGCTGGACAACGGGCGGACATACAGGTGAAGATGTGCCTCTAATCGCTTATGGACCAGGCAAGGAGCAGTTTGCAGGTTTGATTGACAACATTGATAATGCAGCGAAGATTTTCAAAATTATTGATGAGAACCACAAGTAATTGTTAGTCATTGGTACTCATCATTGATGATAGATTTTCCTCGCTTCATATGGAATAAGCAGCATGAGTAGATGATTTGTAACCCCAAATCATCCCTTGATCCCCTTTGGATTCATCCTGAACCTCAATATGAATTGGACGCGTCATCTCCCCCTCTCCCCGGGGAGGAGTGACGCGTATTTTTTTAGTTGTATAGGTTTTTCAATGTTGGTTGATTCGAATTCGATACCTCAGATGGAGCAGGAGCTTTTCGCCATACCGAAGTTCCTACGACAGCTAAACATACGGTGAACAAGGACCATAATACAGCAGCATGTGAGAGACCTTCCGTATCAAAATACAAAGCATCCCGCAAACTTGAAGCGACGAATCGAAGTGGCGTCCATGCATACAGCCAATCTTGGGTTGCTTGTGGAAGGAATGGCGGAGCCATCGCGAGCACAGGCAACGAGAAGAATAAGAGCAGTATGATAATAGGCAGAGCGATGAGTCCGAGCCAGTTTAGTAACGACGATTGTAGTAGGAAAAATACAGCGCCAGCTAACCATAGGATCAGCCATAATTCGGTGGCATTGCTCGTCTCCATACCATACCATTGCACGGTCATCCATAAAATAAGACCACTAATGATCCCTGTTAGGACAATGCCTGAACTGACCTGTGCACAGATAGCGAGCCAGCGCTTGCCGCCATTGGTTGTTGAACGGGTAACCGCGACATATAGGACAAGACTGATCGCTAAGCTGCTAATCCAAGCTAGTTGGGTCAGCATATTCGGCGCATTGCCGCCGCCGTGATTACTGCCGATCGGATGGACCGTTTCGTAATTGACTTGAATCGGCTGCAGCAATGCTTTAGCGGTATCTAGCGTAAGCTTTACTTCTCCTTGCTGCTTAAACGATTCAGTAAGCTGTTTGTGCAGCTGCTGATTGACCCGCATCGTCACTTCATTGAGCACATGCTGCACAAATGCAGAGGCCTGCATATTAACTCCTTCATTGATTAACACATCAACTTGTCCTGAACGTGGTTGTGGTGTCGCAATAGAAGTAATATTTTCGCTTAATGAAGCAGGTAGAATAAGAGCCCCGTAGTAGCGCTGTTCATTTAAGCCAGCCCGAGCTTCATACACGCTGCTTACGATTTCGAATTGAACAGGCAGTTGATCGTTCGTGAGCAACTGCTGCTTCATCATTTCACCTACTTGAACGGGAACTCCGTTGGCACCAACAGCTCCTTTATCCAGTGCGACTAAGGCGACAGGCACATTTTTTGGCTTCGAACCGATTACAGACCCGATCATTGCCAAGCCAAACAACATCACAACCCCAACAACCGCTAACAGACCTATCCACAACGATCTTTGTTTCAAAAAAGCCATCTTGTCATTTCTCCCCTCAGGTTAGTTATTATTGAACACTATGTTGATTAGTGAGCGTACTGTTTATTATAATGGGAGAAAGTGGGAGTTCAATAATCAATAATAGAGCTAATGTTCATTACTAATCACGTGAACTAAGTGGTGTTGATTATGTTCAAAAAAAGCGGCGAAAAGGGTGGGGAAAATGACCGAGAAATTAGATCGCAGGCAGTTGAGGACGAAGCAGCTGCTGCGACAAGCACTACTGAGCATTGTGGAGACAAAAGGGTTTGATGGAATTACGGTCAGCGAGCTTGCACAGGCTGCGGGTATTAATCGGGGTACCTTTTATTTGCACTATAGTGATGTTCCTCATATGGTGGAATCGATTCATAGCGAGATGATGAACGGCTTGCAAGCGATCATGGAGGAAGTGGATATAAACGAATTATTTACTGTACCGGTAACCAAGGAGCCTTATAGGGTAGTTGTGAGAGTACTAGAATATATGGAGCTTCATACGGACTACTTCAAAGTTACGTTAGGACCGAAAGGTGACACTTCCATATTGCTGCAGTTGAAAAAAATGCTACAGAAGCAAATGTACAGCAAGCTGACGTTTCTGTTTCCAGATGCAGAAATGAGTCCATTTCCGCTCGATTATTTAATTGCGTATGCCTCTTCAGCCAATATCGGGATTATTCAACATTGGTTCGAGACGGGTTGCAAGCTGCGTCCAAAAGAGGTGGCATCGCTAATGTTGCGTATCCTTCAACAAGGCCCTCGCGGATCCATTGGCTTAAGCTAGAAGAGAGTTGTATGTATTTACAATTATTTACTTAGTAGTATTTCAAATTTATGATACTATCAAAATTATCCATGTCATATACTAGAAAAAGATATGGTGATGGCTGCTTAACAAACATCACAGAAAAACGAGGGGAAGATGGCTATGAAGAAATCAGCTTGGAAATGGATGCTCGCAGCGTGTATGTTGTTCGGTACGATGGCGCCAGTTGCTCTGGCAACACAAGAGCCTGTACCTGCAAAAGAGTCTCAAACGGTTCAAGAAGACCGCGTTAACACAGGTCAAGTACCGCTTCGTCAGGCAGCATTATCGATTGGTGCTGTTGTGAAATGGGACAAGGCTGCTAACGCTGCGAAAGTCAGCTACGGTGACATTGTCTGGACCGTACGCTTGAATGATGCTGTTTCAGATGTAAATGGTACGGAGTTGAAGCTCAGTGCTAAGCCTGGCCTGACGGAACAAAAGAACATGACCGTTCCATGGGATAGCTTCAAGCAGGCCCTTAACGTTAACGCAGAGTGGAAAGATAATAAAGTGGTCGTCGATGCTTCGGATTGGAAGACGAAAGCTTCCCAATTCGTTGTGACATGGGGGCAAACAGTAGCAAATCCTCAAGCCGAGGCTGCTTTGCAGCCATATTTGACAGAAGCGTTGAAGAAAGCGACGAAACACTACCCATTCTCAATGACTGTGATGCAGCTTGTTCCTGCGATGGGTCAGCCGGTTCAATTTGTTTCTGCAACACAGCAGCATAATGGTGTTCATAATACAGTAACGGCTACATTTAAGACAGATAAGGGGATTCCACTTCAAGTAGAGCTTCGTTATACTGCAGAAGGTCTTATCAATGAGGTATTCCCAATTTATATGTCAGCAGCAGGTTATCAAAAGCCTGCCTATGACAAGGCAGGCAGCTATAAAGAAGAGTCTATCGTATTCGGTGAAGATGCATTCAAACTTCCTGGAACGTTGACTTTGCCGACAGATGTGAAAGGGGCGGTACCAGTTGTCGTGCTTGTGCACGGTTCTGGTCAGCATGATAGGGACGAGTCGCATGGTGCTAGTAAAATATTACGTGATCTGTCAATTGGGCTAGCACAGCAAGGCGTCGCTACCGTACGCTATGTGAAGCGGACTCGTGAATATCCAAATCAAGCTGCGGGCGCACCAGACTATACGGTCATGCAAGAGACAGTAGCTGATGCAGTCTATGCAGCGAATTGGGCAGCGCAAGATAAACGTATCGATAAAGCAAATGTGTACGTGTTTGGACATAGCCAAGGCGGAATGCTTGTCCCACGTATTTTGGACAACGATAAACACAAAACCATTCGCGGCGCTATTGTTGCGGCTGGACCTGCAGGTCCGATTGAGGACTTGATTTTGGAACAGATGGAAGGCAGTTTGAAGCGAGCGAAGGATAGAAAACAACCGCAAGCCGTCATTTCTCAGTTGGAAGGACAAGTTGCAGGATTTAAGCAATTCCTGAAAATAATTAAAGATGAGAAGTATAGCATAGACAAGTTACCGCCGAACTTCCCGATGGCGAAGTGGTGGATGGATTTCCGCAACACCTATGCGGCTGAAGCAGCAAAGAAACAAACTACACCGCTCTTTGTCATTCAAGGGGACAACGATTTCCAAGTTGATAAATCGCATCTAGATGTATGGAAGAAGGAATTGACGCAGCGCAACAACGTTGAGTACAAACTGTATCCAAAGCTGAACCATTTCTTCATTCCTAGCGAGCAGCCGTCTACGGGAGCAGAGTATTTTACCCCAGGCAACGTGCCGCTTGAAGTGGCAGAAGATGTAGCGAAGTGGATTAAAGCCCAAAAATAAGCAATTAGCAATAAATGTGTATAGGTGAAAAATAAAGACCGAGTACAAGGGAATTCGTTTATCCCCGAACTCGGTCTTTTTGCTGATTGTGCCCTGCTAATCAGCCAACAAGCTTAGCCCTATACATACACTAATCTCTTATCGAATGATTTGACCTATTAGGAGCAAATTTAACAACTCCAGCGCTGTCGTTCTCATTGATACGAGGGCCAAAGCTGGATGGATACGCCGAACAATTTTCTAAAAATTGAACGGTCTGGCGGTCTGATCGAATGGTACGCAGCTTGACTACAGAAGCACTGTCATATTGCTGCAGCAATATTGATACATCTGGCCATTCACGGTTCAACCATCTGCCAGATTGATTTTTAATTGGAATCGTCCTGCCTGCGCCGGGTACCTTACATACGTTTACGTCTTCTCGTGCTAGCTGGTTGCTAGTCATAACGGACAATGGCATATGTTCAGGAGAGGACTGTGATTGTGTCCAGCCAATCGAAATAACAACCAGTAATGCAGCAGCTCCTACTGCGGACATCATCTTGAATCGATGCTGACGCAATAAAGCGGGCATTTTTTTGTACAGCCAAAACTTCCACTTCAATCTAGTTTGCAAACGTTCAGGGACAGGTGAATGCGGTGTATGTTCATTTTGAGCCCCATGCAATATGCCTTTCCATTCCTGATGCAGCTCACGGCATGCTGGACATGTCTGTATATGTGCTCGACATTGCGCTGAACGGTCTGCAGGCAATTGGCCGAGAATATCGTCGATCACTTCTTGTTCTGTCAATCTACAAGTACATTCATTCATGTTTGCGCTCCTCCTTTGATGCACTGCCTAATGGATTGCCGTTCCAATGCTTGCGTATATTTTGAATGCCGTAGCGAATTAATGACTTAACTGTACCTAATGGGTAGTTCATCTTTTGGGCAATTTGCTGCTGAGTTTGTGATTTGTAATAGAATCCAATTAATGTATCTCTTTGCGTTTTCGGTATTTGTTGAATGGCTTCGTATAAATGTTCTTCATCCAGTCGTCGGATGACTCGTTCCTCGGGAGTTATTGACTCTATTGCTGTTGGCATGTCCGTCCATGCATCCTCGCATATCGTCCTCTTTTGGCGCCTCATCCGATCCAAGCAGCGGCTGCGCGTCTTGACGGCAAGCCAAGCTTCCAATGAACCTCTCTTTGAATCGAATTGCTCCGCTTTGCGAAACGCCTCGAGAAATACATCGTGGCAAATATCCTCTGCCTCCATCCGATCGTTCATCATTTTAAGGGCAATATGAAAAACCAGAGACGAGTATTGCTCATAAAATTGTTCAAATGCATCCATAGAGCCCTCATTTAACTCATGGAGCAGTCTAGGTGCATTAGTATTATTTTTTATTGTCCTCACCTCTAACTTGAATTAGAAAAATGGCTGTGAATCTATGAGAAATCTATATGAATTCAATAAGTCTAGAATATCAATATAGATCTAATTTTTAATAAAAAGTATGGTTTTTCATGAATTTCACCTGGTTTTAAGTGAATTTTTATCTATATTTAATAAATCCATTTGCCCTCCTCGTGCGTAGTTGGAGTGATAACAATGATGGGAGAGGGTACGAGCATGCAAAAAAAATGGATGATCGCATTCAGCTTGATGCTTACATTGATGATGGGAACGTTAGTCGGAGGGGGATATAGCGCCTATGCTGCCAGCGGGGTTGTACTGTATACACCGTATACGAATATTTCGGTTACGCCTGGTGAATCGATTTCCTATTCGGTCGATGTGTTAAACAATACGAGTGATGTACAAAATGTAGCGCTCTCGCTAGAAGGCGTTCCGAAAGAGTGGAAAGCAGAACTAACTTCTGGTGGTTGGGCAATTAAGCAAATTGGTGTAAAACCTGACAGTGAACAAAATTTGAATCTCCAAATCGATGTTCCACTGGCAGTGGAAAAAGGCACATACAACTTTACGTTGAAGGCCAACGGTCACTCATCTTTACCATTGAGCATTAACGTAACGGAGCAAGGTACGTACAAAACAGAGCTAACGACAGAGCAACCAAATTTGCAAGGAGATGCCAGCTCTGCTTTTGACTACACACTTACGTTGAAAAATAGAACGGCAAATGACCAGCAATATGCGCTTTCGGGTGCTGCGCCACGAGGCTGGACAGTTTCCTTTTTGAGCGGCGGGCAAAGTGTTACCTCTGTAGAAGTAGCGGCAAATTCAACTGCCGATATTAATGTGTCGGTCAAGCCTCCGGCAGAAGTGAAGGAAGGCAGCTACAAAATCCCTGTAAAGGCGGCGACGAACTCGACATCGGCAGAAGCTGAGCTGGAAGCAGTAATTACAGGCACGTATGGACTGAAATTGACGACACCAAGTGGGCTGCTAAGCACGGACATAACGGCAGGGAAAGAAAAGAAGCTGGAACTTCAAGTTACGAACACAGGAACGGCAGTATTAAAAGATATCGAGCTTTCTCCTACGACGCCAGTAGATTGGGAAGTTACCTTTGATGAGGACAAAATCGCTAGCTTGGAGCCGGGACAATCAGCTAATGTAACGGCAACGGTCAAAGCGGATGATAAGTCGATTTCTGGTGATTACCAGCTTGATCTTCATGCAAAAACACCTGAGTCCAATTCTTCTGTACAGTTCCGAATGACCGTAAAAACGTCGATGCTGTGGGGATGGATAGGTGTACTCATCATTGCTGGTGTCATTGGAGGCATGTTTTATATTTTCCGTAAATACGGGAGGAGGTAAGCGTGGAACAGTCAACTAACATGCAAATGGATGATGTGTTGGATACGAAGCTTGATACAGCTGAAATGAAGCAACCTATTATTTCAATCAAAGATTTGACGAAAATGTACGATGAGCATGTTGCCGTGAATCAATTGTCGTTATCCATACAAGAAGGAGAAATATTCGGGCTGCTTGGCCCGAATGGAGCGGGTAAATCAACGACTATTTTGATGATGCTGGGTCTTACCGAGCCGACTTCGGGAACGGTTCGTGTGTGTGGGCTTGATTCGGTCAGACAGCCGATTGCGGTAAAGAGAAGAGTTGGGTATTTACCCGATGATATTGGGTTTTACGAAGATATGACAGGCTACGATAACCTAATGTATACGGCAAGGCTGAATCGAATTCCAGAACTGGAAGCGAGACAGCGAGTAGACGTTATGCTGCAGCGTGTAGGCTTATCTGAGGCGGCTATGAAGAAAGCGAGCACGTATTCACGCGGCATGAGGCAGCGCCTCGGGTTGGCGGAAGTGCTGCTTAAGAAGCCCGAGGTCATTATTTTGGATGAGCCTACCCTTGGACTTGATCCCGAAGGGGTGCGTGAGCTGCTGCTATTAATTAAGGCGTTAAGCCGTGACGAAGGCATTACGGTACTGTTGTCCTCACACCATTTGCATCAAGTGCAGCAAATTTGTGATCGGGTTGGCATTTTCGTAAAAGGGGAGCTGCTTGTTGAAGGGGATGTCCCGTCTTTAGCCAAAGGGCTATACCTTGAAGAAGCTCTTACGTTAGAAGTTGGTGTAAAGCCGATTGATAATGAACTTATCGAAAAATTGCGTAGTCTGCCTGGAGTTGTCAGGGTGGATGAACAGGACGGACTGTTACAGATCGGATGCAAAGAAGATATTTCTTCGGAGTTATCGCGCATCCTGATTGAGTCTGGATGTTCTTTGTTCCATTTACAAATGAAACAGTATGGCTTGGATGAGATTTATCATCGTTATTTCGAAGGGGGGGAGCCGAATGCAGGAGAAATTAAGCGGAATACTCCGTAAAACAGCACAAGTATTTTCTGGCGGTGGACGGGGCGTGATGTCCTCTATGTCTGCTGCATATACGGGATCTACAGCTGCTGCGTCGAGAACTGGACCTCATCCTTTCTGGATTATCGTTCGCAAGGAAATGTCTGATATTATGCTGAGTTGGCGCTATGTTATCTTGCTCGCTTTAATGCTGCTTACGTGCGGAGCATCGCTCTATACGGCCATTTCGAGCATTAAGACAGCTGTACCAACAGGTGAGGCGGTAGATTCATTTCTGTTCTTGCGTCTATTTACGCTGTCTGACGGAACGATTCCATCCTTCATTACGTTTGTGGGCTTTTTAGGGCCGCTGATCGGGATTGCGCTTGGCTTTGATGCGGTCAATTCAGAGCGCAATAAAGGGACGTTATCGCGTATGATGGCCCAGCCGATACACCGTGATTATGTCATTAACGCTAAGTTTGTAGCGGGCATCAGTGTCATTGGGATTTTATTTTTCGCACTTGGTCTGCTTATTATGGGGCTTGGATTGTTGACGCTTGGCATCCCACCAACATTTGAAGAATTTTTACGTATGATCTTTTTCTTGATGCTAAGTGTCGTCTATATTGCGTTCTGGTTGAATTTATCGATTGTATTTTCGGTACGATTCCGGCAACCAGCTACGTCGGCATTGTCGTGTATTGCGCTGTGGATATTCTTCAGCATGTTCTACACGATGATTATCGAAATGATTGCGAAAGGGATTGCGCCTGTCAATCCGACTCATATGGATCAATTGGTGAATTATCAGCAGACGGTTCAATTTTTGATGCGACTATCACCTGGCCACTTGTTCAATGAAGCAACGCTGACCCTGCTTATGCCGGAAGTGCGCACCTTGAGCTTGTTTGTGCCGCCAGAGCAGACCTATGGTGCGCTGCCTAGCCCGCTATCAGTCGGACAAAGCCTTCTGCTCGTATGGCCGCAGCTAACGGGCTTGATTGCTGCTGTATTGGTTTGCTTTATGGCAGCGTATATGATGTTTATGCGTCAGGAAATTCGTTCTCGTTAATTTTATATTCGTATGTGGGAGGTATGAGGCGGGGGGCGACCTGCAAGCAACTACAGCTTATTGACTAATCATTGAGGCACTATTATTGAGTACAACTTCATAGTTGGCTCGTGATAGTGCCTTATACACGTTTTACATGGTTTACGTGGCGATTGCCCGGTGATGAGGAGTTGCTTTCAGTAAGTTGCATTAGATGCAAGCTCTCTTGACTTAAATTAAAGACAAAAGTGCAGGTATTTATTCGGTAAATCTGCTTATTTGGGATATTTTCCGCAAAACTGCATTTATTTTAGCCTCTTTTTCCATTTCAATCGATAATCGAGAAAATTAACTGCACATTTGTCCGGATTTATTGCGAAATGGTGATTTCTAAATTAAATAACTGCATATTTGTCCATACGATCATTATTCGCACATTAGCTTGTCATGCATGTCTGCATATTTGGCCAAGTTCCCTCATAGACATGTTAGCAGATGGAAGCCGTTACGAGGCAAAATCATATTCAATGTCAGAGGGGATGATCTCATGCGTCGGATCTCATGGGTATTGGCCATAGTGTTGAGCTGTGCGCTATTTTTGGCTGGTTGCGGTCAGAAGGATGCAACGTCAGTGGTCAAGGACTTGGATCAAAAGATGAGCAAGTTGGAAAGTTATGCGGGTATCGGAACGATGACGTTGTACTCGGGCCAGCAGCCCTTGGAGTATCAAGTGGAAGTGTGGTACCAGAATCCATCATACTATCGAATTGAGCTGAAGAATGCCAAGAAAGACGTCACACAGATCGTACTGCGCAATGATGAAGGAGTATTTGTGTTGACACCAAGCTTGAAGAAGAGCTTCCGCTTCCAAAGCGACTGGCCGGATAATCAAGGCCAAGTTTACTTATATCAGACGCTAATTCATAGCATTTTAGCGGATAAGGCTCCGCAGTTCACAAAGGATGGCGACAACTTCGTATTTGAAGTTGCGGCTAACTATCAGACAGATTCACTCGTAAGGCAGAAGATCTGGTTAGATCAGCAGAGCTATGCACCGAAGCAAGTTCAAGTAACGGATGCAGAGTCTCGTGTTGTTGTGGAGATGAAGTTCAAGCAGTTTGATTTCAGCAAAAAGTTTGAGAAAGACGCATTCGATATGCAGCGCAATATGACGGCGAGTGCCAATATTGATCCGCAGCCGCAAGCTCAGAATGAGCAGTCATCTGATGCCAAAGCTACAACAACAGATCCATCATCTGCGCCTGCATCTGCAGGAGCTGTAACGGAAACACCAGCCGCAGATGGTGATGCTAAAACACCAGAAAATACTGCTGTAGACGGTAGTTATAAGGCATCAGCCAATACGGATACGAATAGTAATACCGAGACCCCGGTGGATGCTGTTAACAATGGTAATGATAATTCAGCTGAGACACCAGCGAATAATGCTGCAGATGGTGCAGAACAAACGCCTGCTGCCACAACTTCAGAAGCATCTGACCACAAGTCTCATGAGTCCAAGTCGCCTGAAACCGCTCCAACGGGCAATACAGCAGGTAATGAGCAAGCTCCTGCAGCAGGTGAACAGCCTAATACGGATGATAGCGGTGGTCAAGATCAAGGAGGCCCGCTTGGCCCATTTGGATTTATTGAGCCGACTTATGCACCGACAGGTGTTGAGCTAGGCGAACGAGTTGAGCTGCCAAATAGCCAATCTCATGCGGTCATGCTGCGTTATGAGGGAACTTACACGTATTCCATTATGGAAGAGCGCCCTGAAGATGTTGAGGTTGGTATTGGTTATTCGGAGGGTGTCAATCTAGGATTTACAGTTGCTCATCTAGTTGGTGAGGAGCAAAAGTCAATGACGTGGTTATATGATGGCATTAAGTATCGCATTACTTCAGGAGATTTGCCGCTCACTGAGATGATTAAAATCGCCCAGTCGATGGTTGATCAACCTGGGAAATAGGTTGGATTCTCGACATTTTGTGAAAAATAGGATCATTTTTCCGCACTATACTGCCGCTACACTGCGTTGACAGGCTACCGGACACCATTTAACATAAGTTTGTTGACGATTGAGCGGCAATATGGAACGGAGAAGGTGACACTAATGGAATCATACTATCGTCCTACACGAATCGAGCTTTCTTTAGATGCGCTCGAGCATAATATACAAGCTTTTCGCAGCATGATCCCGGAAGAGACGAAGCTTGGCCTGTGTGTCAAAGCAAATGCCTATGGTCATGGTGCCGTCGAAATTGCTAAAGCAGCAGAGCAGATAGGTGCAGATTATTTCAACGTTGCATTCATAGATGAAGCGATCCAATTGAGACAGGCGGGTATTGTGACGCCGATTCTCGTGTTGGGCTATACGCCGCCGGAAGCTATTCCGACGGCGTTCTGCCATCATATTAGCATTAACGTATATTCTGAAGACGTATTGGAAGCACTTGAGCAGCGAGCTCCTGCCTTGTCAGCGGCCAATGATGGACATCGTTTGAGCGTCCATGTCAAAATCGATTCCGGAATGGGTAGGCTTGGATTGCGTTCACCTGATGAAGCGGTTGCCTTTATGAGCCGTTTATCTCGCATTGAGGGTGTAGAAGTAGAAGGGTTATTTACTCACTTTGCTACTGCGGATGAGGCAGATAAAACGTATACCAATATGCAGGTAGAGCGATTCCAGACTGTGGTGCAAGCTTTGAAGCAGCACCAGCTATGTCCGCCAGTGATTCACTTGAGCAATAGTGCAGGAACCATTGATCTGCCAGAGTGTGCAGTGAATATGGTGCGTGTTGGTATCAGCATGTATGGGCTGTATCCTTCTGAAGAGGTCAATAAGACAGCTGTTTCCTTACAGCCTGTTATGTCTTGGAAAACTAAAGTTGTTCACGTGAAGCAGCTTCCTGCTGGTGAAGGGGTCAGCTACGGCACAAAATATTTCACAACAGAAGACGAATGGATCGCGACGATTCCTGTCGGTTACGCGGATGGATATTCACGCATGCTCAGCGGCAAAGCTGAAATGCTAATCCGCGGCAAGCGAGTTCCTGTTATTGGCCGAATTTGTATGGATCAATGCATGGTCTCTCTTGCTCCGCTTGGTGAAGAAGCGGCTGATATGGGTGTAGGGGAAGAAGTCGTATTGATAGGAAAACAGCAAGATGCTTGTATTTCCACAGAAGAGGTTGCGGATAAGCTCGGCACGATTAATTACGAGGTTATTTGCAAGCTTGCGCATCGAATTCCGCGCATCTATGTGAAACAGCATGGAACTAGCATCGTATATAATCCTTTATTGTGATATTGTGACAAAAACAATAATTTTCCTACATTCTCTCCAATTGGATGAAGGAAAATGAGGAAACATGCTCGAATAATGGTATAATCGATAAAGTATTGCAGTATTCGATAACTCATTGTAAATAATAAAAAGCAGCTGTATATACCGTGTATGACTTTTCACATATCCGATCTATATGCGGCATATATATGCTCTTGTATAATTTTTCTATAGGTACGACATAATGGTGATAAGGCAGGAAAGGTTTTGGGGGTGCGAGAACAGGTGCGAAACATACACAACACCAAACGAATAATGATCAGCTTGCCCGACCAACTGTTACAAGAAGTGGACGGCATCGTGGCAATGGAGAACTCCAATCGCAGTGAATTCATTCGCCAAGCTATGAAATTGTACTTGAACGAACGGAAGAAACGCCATATCCGTGAGTCTATGCAGCGTGGCTATATGGAAATGGCGAAGATAAACTTGACGATGGCATCCGAAGCGTTCTATGCGGAAGCAGATGCGGATGGCACGCTGGGCCGTTTAGTTAGCGGGGTGTAGCCAGTGATTGTGAAGCGCGGGGATGTGTTTTTTGCTGATTTATCACCCGTGGTTGGTTCGGAGCAGGGCGGTGTTCGTCCGGTTCTCGTTATTCAGAATGATATTGGCAACCGCTTCAGCCCAACCGTCATTGTAGCGGCTATAACAGCGCAGATTCAGAAGGCTAAGCTTCCAACTCATGTGGAGATCGATGCGGAGACACATGGCTTTGATCGTGATTCTGTTATTTTGTTGGAGCAGATTCGTACGATCGACAAGCAGCGTCTGACCGATAAGATTACGCATTTGGATGATGAGACGATGCGCAAAGTCGACGATGCCCTCCAGATTAGCATTGGTTTGATTGATTTTTAATTAGGAATAGCCTCTGCCTGTTCTATTTAAGCAGGTCAGGTGGAGGTTCGTTCGCTTTTCCTTCTAGCCGATATGTGGACAATGATAAGGCTGCTGATTACATAATCAGTGGTCTTTTTTGTTTCCTTCAGGCAGTGCTGGAAATGCTATTGGATTTCTGAGACAATAATGATGGTGAGGTTACTAGCCATTTAGATAGAAAGGAAGGCTAAAATGACGGTATCTGAACAAACGATGGAGTTAGCAGAACTGGAAGCGATTGTAGAGCAGCTAAAAGCAAACGAACGTGAACGCCTTTTAAAGCAGCTTGCTTCTGAGTTGTCTCTTGGGACAGGACAAGTCCAACGTACGATCGAGCTATTAGACGAGGGGAATACGATTCCATTTATTGCCCGTTACCGTAAAGAAATGACGGGAGAGCTTGATGAGAATCAGCTTCGTAGCTTGGAAGAGCGCTTAGGCTACATTCGTGGGCTCGAAGAACGCAAACGCGAGGTCATGCGACTTATTGCAGAGCAGAACAAGCTGACAACGGTGCTCCAACAAGCCATTGTGAAAGCGGTTAAGCTTCAGGAAGTAGAGGATTTGTATCGTCCATACAGACAGAAGCGTAAGACGCGTGCTAGCGTCGCGAAAGAGCGAGGCTTACAGCCGTTGGCGGATTGGGTGCTTACGGAGCCGAAGTCAGGGGATCCTTTACAGGAGGCTGCTGCATACATTCAGCCTGACCTAGGTGTAGAGACGAGCGAGCAAGCGATACAAGGTGCGCTCGACATCATCGCTGAGCTAATCGGAGATGATCCTGTCGTTCGTAAATGGGTAAGACAGTATACATACGAACAAGGATTGCTGCGGACTGAGGCTAAAGATACAGAGCAGGAATCGGTGTACGAGATGTATTATGCGTACAGTGAGCCAGTCAAGCGCCTACCTTCCCATCGAATATTGGCGATTAACCGCGGTGAACGTGAAGAAGTGTTGAAGGTATCATTGGATGTACAGAACGACATGATTTTGGCATACATACAGAAAAAGTGGATTCGCGGTGCTTCGGTTGTGCGCAGTTTGTTGGAAGCGACGGTAGAGGATGCATACAAGCGACTGATTGCTTCTTCGATTGAACGCGATGTGCGCAATGAATTGACAGAGAAGGCGGAGGAACAGGCGATTGATGTATTCGCCAAAAACTTACGCAGCTTGCTGCTGCAACCGCCGGTCAAAGGTAAGACGGTACTAGCAGTTGACCCAGCATTCCGTACCGGCTGTAAGTTAGCTGTAGTCGATGATACAGGTAAAATGCTGGAGGTAGCGGTGACGTATCCGACTGCGCCGCATAACAAGGTTAAAGAAGCAGAGCGCACCTTCACTGAATTGGCTCGTAAATATGATGCAGATATTATCGTTATCGGAAATGGTACGGCATCACGGGAGACGGAGCAATTCGTTGCCGACTGGCTCGGACACTATGCTACTGAATTCGGCAAAAGATTGCAGTATCTCATCGTAAATGAAGCTGGGGCGAGTGTTTATTCTGCTTCTAAGTTGGCGCAGGAGGAGTTCCCTAGTCTTGATGTGGCAGAACGCAGTGCGGTTTCTATCGGTCGACGGGTACAAGATCCACTTGCGGAGCTCGTTAAAATTGATCCGAAGGCAATTGGGGTTGGACAATATCAACATGACGTAGCTGCCAAACGCTTAGAAGAAAATCTTGGAGCAGTCGTTGAGTCTGCGGTTAACCACGTAGGTGTAGATGTAAACACGGCTTCGCCTTCACTGCTATCTTATGTAGCGGGTATCAATGCAACATTGGCTAAAAATATCGTGAAGCATCGGGAAGAGAACGGCAAGTTCACGAAGCGTCAGCAGCTGCAAAAGGTAGCTCGTCTTGGCCCGAAAGCATACGAGCAATGTATTGGCTTCCTGCGCATTACAGATGGAGACTATGCGCTTGATCAAACGCCAATTCACCCAGAATCATACAAAGTAACAGAGCGTCTGCTTGCTTCGCTCGGCTTCAAGGTCAATGCGATCGGTTCAGAGCAGCTTGTGAAGAAGCTGCGCGATGCTTCTGTGGAGCAATTGGCAGCTGAGCTGGAAGTTGGTATACCAACGTTGAAAGATATCGTAGACAGCTTGCTGCGTCCTGGACGCGATCCACGTGAGGAACTTCCTCCTCCGATATTTCGTACCGATGTACTTCAGATTGAGGATTTAGTGCCTGGGATGGAGCTGCAAGGAACGGTTCGGAACGTTATTGATTTCGGGGCATTTGTTGATATTGGGATTAAAAATGATGGACTTGTCCACATTTCCCAAATTAGCGATCGCTTTGTGAAGCATCCGCTGGATGTTGTTTCTGTAGGAGACAATGTGACAGTGTGGGTCATGCAGGTGGATGTGAAAAAAGGTCGCGTTGGGTTGACGATGAAGCAGCCTAAGCAATAGACGATGGTTACCGGAAAATGAAATGATAGGGCACAGCCCGTTGTGCTGCCGAGGCTAACAATAGTTATTAAATATGTATTTGCAGATTTGCAGAGCTCATAGAAGCCGGACATGCCTCGCCGAGGAATATTGTCCGGCTTTATTCCGAGAGGGGATGCGGAAGCCTAGCGTTTGCTGAATGATTTGCTGAGTTGATTACTGAGTTGTCTTCGAATGGAATGAACGAACCGACGGCTTCGAACGATAAAAAAACCAACAATCATTGAGCAGCTTGATCTGCCTGCGATCTTTTTTCTGATAGGCTTTCATAAGCTGATTGCTTAACCATTGCGGCACGGGCTATTCCCTCCTTCTAAGGATGACGATACGATGTTGTACCGTTATCATATGGGCATCTGCCATAGAAGGTGCAGGTCCTGTAAAGTGCATAAGCTATGATAAAATAAAAATGCTCTGATCAAATAAAAAACTCCAGCGCGGTTAAGCAGCGGGAGTTAGTAGAGCTTGTTTTAGTATTGTGCATGATTACAGATCTGTCTGATTCCGACGACTGCGGCCGCAATCAATTCATTTTAGCTTAAACACTAAACAGCTTCTTCCTCATACCATTGTTCCATTTGCGCTTGCAGGGCACGAATTTCAGTAAGCAGCGAGATAAGCGGATATTCGGTCTCACGAATGGACGAAAAAGCTTGCTCAAGCTCATTTAAATAATGAAGTCCGCTTACGATTTGATCTTGCTCACGAAGCAATTCAAGCTGATCGCATTCCGCTACTGCAACAGGCAGTACCGGAACTTCATGAGCTGTTAGCTTTCCAATTTCTTTATTCAAGCGGAGGTTCAACGCACTTAGTTGATAAGCATAATCTGTCGGCATTTCTACGAACTCCAGCTTTGCATCGCGTTGCAGAATAAGATAGCGCATTTTTGGCATGTTCTGTCACTCCTTCACGTTCAATTGCCATGATTCTCTTGACAGTGTAATGGACTTCAAGTACAAATTCAAGTATGGAAAACAAGCATTCTTCTTAATTAGAGGACGAGCAGTTAAGTATACAGAGGGTGGTGCTCTTACCTTGAATCGGATAACAGAATCTATTTTGCAGCAGATGGTAGAGCGAATTTCCATCGATTCTTTTGGCAAGCCATTTTGTCATCGAGCAAAGTTTAACGCCCGATTGAAGACGACTGGCGGCCGATATTTGCTGCGTTCACACGATATCGAGATTAACCCGAAGCAGTGGGAAGCCCACGGGGAAGAGGAAGTTATCAGCATCATTAAGCATGAGCTGTGTCATTATCATCTTCATCTTGAAGGCAGAGGATATCAGCATCGGGATAAGGATTTTAAGGAATTGCTGCAGAAGGTTGGTGGATCAAGATTTTGCAAGGCGATTCCCAGCTTGCAGAAAAAGAGACGTGAGCCCTATCGATATAGGCTGGTATGTAAAACATGCAGCCTTACTTATTTGCGCAAGCGTCGTGTAGACGTTCAGAAGTACGTATGCGGTCGTTGTAGAGGGCCGCTTCTTATGGAGCGCATCGTTATTGAGGCGGGAACAAATACGAGTTTGAAATAGGAGGGGTAGATATGGCGAAGCTAGCGGGCAAGACGATTGTTCTTACTGGGCCGCGTAAGGCGGAAGAAATGGCGACCATCGTTATGAAGCAGGGGGGAACTCCGCTCATTCGACCGACACAGGGAACGGTATATGCACAATTTGAGCATCTGGATCAAGAAGTGGACAAGCTCCTTCATACACCGTTCACGTGGGGCATATGGACGACAGGAATTGGTATAAATACGCTAATGGAAGCGGCTGAAGCATTGGGGAAGGCAGATGCACTGAAGGCTCGACTGAAGGAGCTGAGGCACGCAGCACGAGGCTATAAGACGATGAATGCTTTGAAGCGACTTGGTATTGTGCCAGAAGTTCGTGATGATGATGGATCAACGGCTGGTCTTATCCGTGCACTGCAATCGCATGGAGCCGAGCATTTTAAGGGTGAGACGGTTTCTTTGCAGCTTCATGGCGACCCAGCACCCGCTCTAGTGGCTTTCTTTGAGGAAGCCGAAGCTAGTTATGCAGAACTGATGCCATATCGCCATACTCCACCTGAGCCTGAAGTAATGAAGCAGTTGCTCGAAGAGATCGTGCAGGGCCAAGTGGATGCAGTCGTCATGACGAGTGCGCCTCAGCCGAGATTTTTATTTGAGTACGCTCGTGAGCAAGGGTTAGAGACAGAACTGCTGCAGCAATTTGCATCGGGGACACTGGCGGCTGCAGTAGGTAAGGTGACAGCAGGTGTGCTCCGTGATGAAGGCGTTGAGCGCATTCTTGTTCCGCAAGAAGAGCGGATGGGTGCGTTAATTGTGCGGTTGGCGCAATGGTATGATGGGCAGCAGGAAGATTCTTTAGATTAAATGGCGTCATTTTATCATTCATACTGCTTATAAAAGTTCCAGAGGGTGGTCAAACGACTGCACTGTGGAGCTTTTTTTATTGGCTACGCCTAAGAAACAAGTTCACTTATAAGTAAAAATGTACTGCATTAAAGGGGCTTATTAGTAGAGGGAATAGTCTTACATACTTTAAAGGTCACTTAGTTCCAGTTATTACAAGTTTTTATTATGTGAAATAAAGCACTTATATTTCTAAATATTACAACTTATGTTTAGACATTACATTTTTATTGTGTTAATTTTAATTTCGTTATTATTTTTTATGAACATATGAACATAAAAAGAAATTAATTTAGGGGGAAGTAAAATTGAAAAAGTTCGTAGGATCCTTGTTAATGCTAGTCATGCTATTGACTGCGGTAAATGCTACTCCTGCATATGCGCAGAGTAAATATACGGGTGGATTGCTAGATGGTGCGGCTATAAGCCTTGGTAAATCGGTCGGTACACCAACATCGACAAGTGCAAAAATGACCGATAATAATACGGGCACTAATGAGCCTGTTCAAAATCTCGCATGGTATACATTTACAACACCACAAGAAATATCAGCGGTAGTTGTGAACAGCAGATTTAGAAATGAAATTGAGTTCTATGATGCAAGTAACAACTTGTTACATACTTACAAACCCATACAATTCGATGGTGTTGAGTCATTGCCATCTGCGGTAAAGAACGTCTCTACTGTTGTTCTGAGAACACCTTCCGGGGGAGCTTATGTATTGGAATGGAACGTGTTTACTACACCATCTGCTGTGCCTAACCCTACCACGATCAATTGGATACAAGGCGGGGATAAAATTGTTCGACTAGATTGGGATAATACTGGCGGAAAATCGTACACCGTTAAGCGTTCAACTTCTTCGAGTGGATTATATCAGCCGGTCGCGTCGAATGTTACAGGAACAACCTATTTCGATCAAACAGTATCAAATGATGTAATGTATTATTATGTTGTTACAGCAAACAATGAAGCAGGTGAAAGTGCGAATTCTCCTGAAAAGCCAATAAAGCCAAGCGCTACAAAATATACAGGTGGTTTATTAGATAACGTTGAACTGCCTATAGGCAAATCTATCGATAAACCAACAGCGCTTAGTAAAAAAATGACTGATAATAATGTAAGTACGAATGAACCAATTACAACGGGCAATTTCACTTGGCATACTTTCACATCACCTAAAGTAATTAATTCTTTACTTGTTCACAGTGATCACTCAACTAAAGTTGAATTCTATGATGCGAATCAAAATCTACTTTACACTTACGATGTGATAAAGAATGATGGGGTGCAGTCTCTTCCAACTCCTGTAGAAAATGTGTCTACTGTAATACTGAAAGATGCGGTTGGAATAGGAATGATTATTAAGGAATTTAACGTTTATGAAACTCCATCGGCACCACCAGTTGTTACTAAAATTAATTGGGTTTACGGTGGAAATCAAATTGTTAACTTAGAGTGGGATGAAGTTGGCGCTAAATCTTATGATGTAAAACGTGCGACTGCTAAAGAAGGTCCATACTTTCCACTTGAAACTAATATAAAAGGAACATCTTTCAGTGATAAGTCTGTAACAAATGGTGTGACTTATTATTACAAAATCACATCCGTCAATGAAGCAGGTAAAAGTGCTGATTCTGTGGAGGCAAAAATAACACCTCATTCTAGTAAATACACGGGTGGCTTACTAGACGGTCTCGTTATTCAGACGGGTAAAACGATTCATACAACACTTGAAACAACTAGAAAGATGACAGATAACGATGTAAAGACTGAACAATTGTTTGTGAATAATGGATATACTGTGGCATGGTACGATTTCAAATCTCCAAAAGAAATTAAATCTATCATTTTGAAATCAAAAGTGGGAGTAGAACACAAAGTCGAGTTTTATGATGCAAATCAAACTTTGCTGCATACTCATGTAACTTCTACGAATGATAGCTTAGAAGTGCTACCTCAACCTATCAAAAATGTATCTTTGGTTGCTTTAAGAGTTTCCAAAGCTGAACTCGTAAATGAATGGAATGTGTTCGGTAAGAGTGATCTGCCTCCTACACAAGCGCCTATGAATCTTAAGGCAACTGGATCAGATGCACAAGTAACATTGAACTGGAGCAAAGTGGCGGACGCAGCTAGTTATAAAATTAAGCGCTCAACAACAGCTGGGGGTACGTATACGGCAATTGCTACGGTAGATGCTGCCCAAACAAGTTACACTGATAAAACGGTTACGAACGGAACTACGTATTATTACGCGGTAACAGCGGTAGGCGCAGCGGGAGAAAGCGCAAATTCGAATGAGGCATCTGCAACACCTAAAGCTGTAGTGATTGACCCTGAGCCAAACCCAGAACCTAATCCGAATCCTGGCAATGAAGATATTGGTGACCGCGCATTGTTGACGCTAACATTGGACAACGGTACGGAGAAAGAGTATGACCTTTCTGTAGCGGAAGTGAATGCGTTCTTAACTTGGTATGACATGCGAGCTGAGGGCAAAGGCAAGACGACGTTTGCATTTGATAAGCACAACAACAATAAAGGCCCATTCAAAAAGCGTAAAGAATATATTAAGTTCGATAGCATTTATAATTTCGAAGTAAATGGATATGAATCTGGAAAGGGCTCTGAAGGTCCGGAGACACCACCAACTGATCCTACTCCATTGCCTGAGGAATTATAAAAGTAACGCTAAATAAGGTTGCTAATCTGCGACTGCTTCCCGGTATATTGCTGGCAAGCAGTCGTTTTTTTCTACTATAATTTTGCTCATCGATATAGCAAACAGTGACAAGCTTGTAGATAATCTTGCTTACATGTTGCTATTCAAACCATTCAAGTACGCCTAGTGGCTCAAAACAGATCGTATACTTACCAACTGTTACGGAAGAGCCGTATTTTTCTTGGAAATGAAGAAGAGTAGAGTCGAGAAAATCCTCTGTGACCCCGATATAGTTAGCAAGCTCATAGCGATTGCGGATACCGTGCTTATGGGCATCAACAATCATATCTAACGAAATAAGTCTGTTATATCCCCAGTTGCGTGCTCGCTTTTCTTGTTTTCGATTACATAGAACATTTTGATTGGTTATGTCCCCCGAAGTTGTATAGTAATGACCGAGTTCCTCCGCGAGAATACACGCTTTCTCTATGTTTGTAGAAATATGCTTATTGATCCAAATCACTTTGTCCGAATAGAAGCCCTTATTTCTTGCTGTCAACGGCATTTCATAGGTATCCACATCTTGCTGTGCTGCCTCTTTAAGCAATTGTTCATAGGTCATGGCGTCACTCCTATTGTTTGCGCTTCGATTTTACAAATTGCTTAAATCTTTCAATTTCCGCAAGCTCTTCTTCCGTCCAATCTTCACCCTCGTGATGAGCAGCTAACGTATATGCTTCCTGTTGTTTATCGGCAACTATGGTAGGTGAATGCTGACTAATCGAATCTTCAAAAGATAGATCTCCCTCGAAGTAGCCTGCCTTCTCCATTAGCTGTTCGTATGTGCAAGTTTGCAAATATTTCGCTAGCATTTTTAACGTGCCAGGCATCGGTTTCTGGGTACCTGCTTCGATTCTTGAAAGTGTAGTCTGTGAAATACCAGATGACTCTGACAACTGTTTTTGAGTCTTAAATCCAGAATCTTTACGTAGATGCTTTAAAATATCGCCAAAATGATCGTGTTTCATTGACACTTCATTCACCTCATTTCGCTGTTCATACACATAGTTCAATTATATATGAAAGATTTCGTGCGCGCAATTATTTTTGTGGATAAGTATTGCGTCTTCGCATAATTGGTTGTATATTCTAAATATGCGAAGGCGCATATTTTATGCGTATGCGAATTTAAGTGCGAGAGCTAACGGGGGGAATTACTATGGGGACTGGTGAGGGGCTTAAGCTTCATGCACGTAAAACATCAAGAAAAGTAGAAGAAAGATTAGAGTCGGCTAGATTATATAAAAAGTTTGGCTTTATTCGTCGTGAGGCTAGAGTGACAGCTGTGTACAGTGATGCGCCGCGCAGCAACACAAATGTAAAAAGTGATCAAACAGCAATGCTCGCTACTTATAACGTGGACCGAGAAGAGCAATTGCAGCATGAATATAATCAAGTGATGAAGGCAGTGAGTCAATTAACGGATATTCATCGTCGAATCATCGAAATGAGATATCTTAGCGATGATGGAGTGACAGACATTCATGTATATGTAGATATGCACATGTCGGAGCGCTCCTATTATTATGCGAAGTCGAAGGCAATGAAGCAGCTGGCATATGCGCTAAGGCTGGAAGTTTTTAATGAAGAGGCGGCTTCTTGAGGGGGCTTCTTGTAGATATTGGTTGCAGAATCTTTGCAGACAGGTTGCAGAATGGTTGCAGGTTAGTTGGCAGAATAGGCTATACGATAGTAGTGTGAACATTTAATTGAGAAGGCAAGTATTCCATTTGAAGGAGGGAGGAATCGAATATGGCATTGACGGCCAAACAACAACGATTTGCAGATGAGTATCTGATTGACCTCAATGCCACGCAGGCTGCTATCAGGGCGAGCTATAGTGCGAATACGGCTGAGCAACAAGCGTGTAGATTGATGAAGCATGCAAAAGTCCGAGCGTACATAGACGACAAAATGGCCGAGCATTCAAGGCGTACTGGTGTGAATCAGGAGCGGATTATACGCGAGCTGGCTCGTATTGCATTTGTAAATGCACCGAACATTATTAATTTGGAGGATGCGACGATGCAACCTGATGTATCACCGGATGACACGGCAGCCATAGCGAGTGTGAAAGTGAAGACGATTCCGACGCAGGAAGGCAATGCGGTAGAACGGGTGATACGATTTGCCGACAAAATTAAAGCGTTGGAGCTGTTGGGAAAACGATTCGGCATGTGGGTGGACAAGCAAAAAGTTGATGTTCAAGGCGTCGTGCACATTATGGACGATATCCCGCTTCCACATGAGCCTACGCATATTTTAAAGCAGGAAACGAATGAAATGCCCCATCACTCCAAGCATCCCATGTCGGAGAATTTATAATGACCCGGGTTACGATGTCAAGCCTAATTGCTCCTCACTTTTACGGTGTACACCACGATATAAAAGAAGGTCTATACACACATTACTGGTTAAAAGGTGGGCGAGGATCAACGAAGTCCTCCTTTGTGAGCATCGAGACGATTAAAGGGATGATGGAAGATCCGCTAGCCAATGCGATGGCCATTCGTAAAGTAAAACAAACGCTGCGCGATTCGGTGTTCGAGCAATATGTATGGGCGATAGAGCGACTTCAAGTGTCCCATTTGTGGGAAATACCGAAATCCAAGCTAGAGCTTACGTACTTGCCGACAGGGCAGAAAATTTGGTTTCGCGGAGCGGACAATGTTACTAAGCTGAAGTCTACGAAGCTCGCAAAAGGTTATTTTAAGTACGTCTGGTACGAAGAAGTTGACGAATTTGCAGGAATGGAAGAAATCCGCTCGATTAACCAGTCACTGCTGCGTGGGGGCACGAAGTTTGTTGTCTTTTATACCTTTAATCCACCGCAAACCTTACGTCATTGGGTTAATGCAGAGCTAACCGAAGTACGTCATGATCGACTCATTCACCACAGCACTTATATATCTGTGCCAAGTCAATGGCTAGGGAAACCATTTGTAATTGAGGCGGAGCACTTAAAGGCAACGAGGTTAGACCGATACGAGCATGAATATATGGGAGCGGTAACTGGAGTAGGTGGAGAGGTGTTCAGAAACGTTTCGTTCCGAACGATTACTGATGAAGAAATCGGATCGTTTGATCGCGTGAAGCGTGGACTTGATTTTGGATATGCAAATGATCCTTCCCATTATACGGTTTGTCATTATGATAAGACGCGCAGACGGCTTTACATTTTCTATGAAGTTCATAAAACCCAAATGTCTAACAAACAGCTGGTGGACCATATCCGAGAAGAAAACAAGCTCAATCAATCGGTGACGGCGGATTCGGCTGAACCACGTACGATTAATGAATTGAAAGGGCATGGACTTCGGATCACAAGAGCTGTGAAAGGCCCTGATAGTGTGGCTTATGGAATTAAGTTTTTACAAGATTTAGAGGAGATTGTGATCGATCCTATTCGATGCCCGAATACGAAACGAGAGTTTTATCGGTATGAGCTGGCGCCTGATGGCAGCGGCGGTTATAAGGCGGGCTATCCGGATAAGGACAACCATAGCATTGATGCGGTGAGATACGCATTAGAAGATGAGATGAATCGATCGAGTATTACCATTTTAAGGTGAGGTGAACATAATGTTGTTAGATAATCGATTATATGAAATGGAGCAGATTATTGCAGGTAATGCTCCGATGGAACTTGAGCAAATTGTAGAAGAAGAAATTAAAAGCTTCAGAGCTTCCGAACAATACAAAATTATGGTCGAGGCAGAGCAATATTACCGCAATCGGTCGGATGTGCAGCGAAAATACAACGACGTTCGCAATCGATCGAACGTGCGAATGGAGCACCCAATTCTAAGGAAGCTCGTTGATCAGAAGGCGAATTATTTGTTATCCAAACCGTTTACGGTGGATAGTAAAAATAGACAATACAGCGGGGCGTTAAATGAGTTGTTTAATAATGAATTACGCCGCAAAATGAAGTCATTAGGGAAAGGAGCTGTGAAAAGCGGAATCGCTTTTATAGCTCCTTATTTTGATGGTGGAACGCTCAAGTTTATGAGGCTGCCGTCAACGGAAGTGATCCCGCTCTGGTCAGATGCAGAACGGACGAAGATGGGGGCTTACATTCGCTTTTATGAGCAGACAGTATATGATGGAGCACGTAAAAAGACGGTGCTGCGAGCGGAGTATTGGGATGTTAACGGTGTGAAGCGGTTTAAAAATAACGGCAACGGCGGTACGAATCTCGTAGCTGATTATGACTCAGGCGTGTATGAAGAGGCTCATTTTCATATCGATGGGAAGCCCTACAACTTCGATGCGGTTCCGATTGCTTGGGTGAAATATAACGAAGAGGAACTGCCGCTGCAATACTTTATTAAAGACTTGATTAATGATTACAACTGGCAATCGTCTGTGACGGCAGATGTGCTGCGAGATGTTGCGAAATTTATTTATGTGATTAAAAATTATGGCGGTACAGACCTGAGCGAGTTCGTGAAGGATCTGAATCAGCATCTTGCGATTAAAGTGGATGGGGACGGAGGTGTAGATAAGCTGCAAGCGGATATCAATGTCGATGCGGTGATGGCGTTCTTGGACAAAAATCGTCGTGACATGTTCGACTTCGCTAGTGCAGTGGATACGAAAGACCCTAATCTCGGTAGTGCGAGCGGTACGGCGATTAACTTTAGATATATGGATTTGGATATAGACTGTGCGGCATTAGCTGCTGAACTACAAGACACCTTCGTGCAGATGAAGGTGTTTTTTGATGTTTATTTTCAGGTTGCAGGCAAGGGAGACTTTACGAAAGAGAAGTTTAACGTCCTATTTAATGCGGATTTGCCGGTTAATGAGACGGATATTATTACGAACATTCGCAATTCGGAAGGCATCATTTCGAAGCGGACACGACTTGCCAACCATCCTTGGGTACGCGATGTGGATGAAGAAATGGAACAGCTCAAACAGGAGCAGCAGGAAGCGGTTGAGCAGTTTGGTTCAGGTATGTTTGATGATGCAATGGGAGCCACGCAGAGCGTTGGTGCCATAGATGATGAACGATGAGCATGCAGGCGAGAGTAGTGAACTAGTAACGCAGGATGATGAACATTTAGGCAGGCGTGAGGCGGAGCGACTGGAGCGGGCGATACAGCTTGAAGCAGAGAGTGCTGCAACAGGAGCAAAATTAAAGGCCGAGTTGAAGCAACTGTATGATCGTACCGAACGTAATTTTCGTCGCATGGTGAACGATTTTTATGGTCGTTATGGTAGCAGGAGCAGTAGTAGGAATGCTGCTGGCATGATAGAAACGAAGCAAGTACTGCCGTACGATCAAGCCGTGAAGCGTATTAAGGCTGCAGAAATGAAAGAATGGAAAGACAGTGTTGCCTTATGGGAGAGCCGCATACAAAAAGAGTCAGATCCTGCTACACGTGAACGGCTTCAGGCAAAGCTGAAAGAAATTATATGCGGAACTAGTCCCCCGAATACGCGGTTTGACGTATTATCTTGGCAAATGCTTATGGCACTTGAAGAGTTGGATTCTGCAGGCACTCAACAGATGGGGAAAACCTTTGAAACACTGCTGATGGATGTATACACTGAGAAAATATCAGATATAAAGCAGCGAGATGAAGACAGTCTCAATGCAGAGGAAATAGCTAAGGTGCTATCGAATCCGTGGAATGGGACTACCTTCTCAGACCGTTTGACAATGAATATGAGAAAGCTGCAGTATCATTTGCGCGAGACGATCGTGCAAGGGCTTATCCAGGGGAAGAGTAGTTCTGCTGTTGTAAAAGACTTAGGAACTCGTATGGGCGCTTCATTTAAGCAGGTAGAACGTATTATTGATACGGAGAGCGTTCATTTTCATAGTGAGGCAATGTTGGTGGCGGCTAGTAAACCTGACTCGGATGATAGAGTAGCTAAACCTACACTGCCAAAGCAAGTCGGATATGGAGAAACAGATTTAAGTTTAAAAGTACAGCAGCATCGAGTCGGAAATAAAATTTTCGATTTAAGAAATCTTGTAGCAGCAGATGTTGAAATAGACGGAGTCCGTACTCTGAAGATTTTTGAAAGCACTGAACGACTAGTAATAAAGCCGAATGGGAAAGAGGAATTAAAGAAGGTACATTCCGAAAAGATTTTGTTAGAGGAAAAAAATGATATGATTGCAAATGGATATACGTATATTGTTCATCGAGTTTATACGGAAAGAGAACCTTGTAATCTTGGGGGTCATGATTGCAAAAAGCTACTTGCTGATGAGCTTCCTGATGCTGAAGTATCCTATAGTGTTGAGTATGGTGGGGAGAAGGAGTCACGAGCCAGAGGAAACGCTGCTTTAGCTAATGAACTTAAAAAGTTAGAGGAGAGAGAGAATGGAATATGATGTTCGAGAGATCCGAAATTATTATGACGCTAAGATCCGAGAGTATGATTTTAATAAACTAGTAGGTATTGGAATAAGTCCTAATAACGCGGAATTTATGGTTAGTGTTGGTGTGCCAGAAGAATATGATGAGTTTGTGTTCTATAGTATAGTTGATTTCCAAAAATTATTAATTGGAGGCAAACCATTTATTAAAATTGGCCATTTCACGTCTTCTCTGTATGGATTGTATGTAAACGAGGATGGCGATGAATTCTTTACTAGCTCTTCCTATCATGAACCCCAAGTTTATATGCTTAATAAGAACTTGGAAACATTTTTCTTGTTTTATTTAATTAGGCACGAAGTATCCACGAAAATGAGAAAACAAGGTGAGTATACTTCCTATAATTATGCACGTGAGCTGAGTAGATTGTATGAACAGATTGATCCCGAAGCTATGAAGGATGTTGAGGGATACTGGTCTCATTTTATAGAAGATTATGAAACTGGATTATGAAACTGCGCAAGTTTAAAATGAATTTCACACAACGAACTATTGATATTTTAGAGGATGCTGGTTGGCATCCCAACAGAAAAGTAGATATCAGTTCAACAGTTGTATTTTTAGAGAACAAGGGTTTTGAAGATTTTGATCACGCTAAGGCAGTATTTGAGCAGTTTGGAGGACTAGAGTATTCCGTACCTAGTGATGAATCAGATGATTTTCAAGTAGGACCTGAATTTCTAAGGGAAGCAATCGGAAGGAAACATTATAGTAAGTATGAGATGATAATAGGAGAAGAGTTAGTTGTAATAGGGCGAGCATATAGCGAAAATGCAACTATGTTTATGTCTAGAACAGGGAAAATTTATGGTATTATGGATGAGTACTACATTTGGAAATTTGGAGATAATATCTATGAGGCCATTAATAATTTATGTGAAGGTAAGGAACTAAGCGTAATTAGTGAGAAATAATTCAGTAAATAATAAATTCGACTTGTGAAAATTCGTATGTAGTTTTAGTAATAAGATTATTGTAACGTAGCGTGGAACGAATTGCATAAATGGCAGTCATTGTGGCTGAACGTCAAGGCACCTTCTTACTGTTGAAGGTGTCTTTTTGCTGTGCATTTATAAGCTGGGCAATCAGATAGGTGGTGATAGAATTGGTGGACAATGATGAGCAATGGCTGGAGCGTGCGTTAACTAGGGAGAGAGAAAGTTTAGATGCAGGATCAGGGGTCATGGGAGAACTATTCAAGCAGTATGACCAAGCACTTTGTGAGATTCGAGTTAGCGTTAATGACTTTTTGGTTCGCTATGAGGATGAACAAGGATCTGCGTACGATAAGGCAGCCAAGTCGCTGAATACGTCAGAGATACAGGAATGGAAGGATTCTGTAAACGACTGGGCGCAGAGCATCGGTGAGGAGAAGGATGATGCTGCTAAACAACTGCTGCAATCTAGACTCAAGTCGGTCAAATGTAGTGATCCACCGCTTACTAGACTTGATCTTGCATCTAGACAAATTAGGATCGCGCTGGATGATCTGAGTGCTAAAAATGTTCGTCAAATGTGGAATGCATTTGAATCGTTGTATTCCGAAGCGTACTACAAGAAAATATTCGATATCGAGCAGCGATATGGCTTGTTACGTGAGTTCAAGAAGCCAGATGCGAAGCTGGACGATGTATTATCTCATCCTTGGAGTGGTCTAAACTTTACGGATCGGATGGCAGAGAATATCAATATGCTGCATTTTCAAATGAGAGAAACGATCATACATGGATTGATTCACGGCAAAAGCAGCATCGAAATATTAAAAGATCTGTCCGATCAGACGGGAGCATCGTATAAACATCTAGAACGTCTCGTTCAAACAGAAAGTGCCTATTTCCATAGTGAAGCGATTAGGATGGCGTACGAAGCGTCTGGTGTAAAGCAGTATGAGTATGTGGCAAAATTAGATAGACGTACAAGCGATACTTGCTTAAGTTTGGATGGTAAGAAGTTTAATGTATCGGATGCGAAAAGAGGAATTAACTATCCGCCGATGCACCCGCGCTGCCGATCGACTACGATTGAGAATGCTGATGGCATAGATGAATCGCGTATGAGTGGGCCCCCTCTACCGAAGGATATGACGTATGAGCAGTGGCATAAGGAGAGGGTTGAGGGGACGGGAAAACCTGAAGTGGAACGTGGTTCAACACCACTTGAACATAGGTATGCTATTGATCCTGATACTAAAAAACCAGTTGATTTTGAGTGGATACCATCAAGGAAGATTGATCCTGTAGCTGAAGAGGATATGCTTGACCGAGTTTCAGAATTAAAAGGGTTACTTTCAAATTCCGTACTTAAAAAAGTTGGGAATTTTGCATGGATGAAGGTTAATATTGAAGGTGTTACAAAAAAAGAATTTTATGCTCATAGTCGAGTGAACTCAAGAAACGGAAATCCAAAACTTAATGATATTTCAGTTGTAGAAGAGAATAAACCTCCAATATTTAAAGCTACAGAAGCTCCTGGACCAGATGGTATACCTTATTCGAGAGAACCAGATTCTGAATACAAAATGTTTAATGATTTAGCCTCTCAACTTGGTAATAATGTAAATGCAAAAGGTTACATTAAGCTCTTTACTGAAAAAGATACATGTGGTAGTTGTAACAATATAATAAGTAAGTTTAAAGAAAAGTATCCGAATATTATAATTGAAATTGTTCATAATGGGGGCATCCCTGTTATTCCAAAAAAATAAATGGAGGTAGTATATATGAACTGGGAGTATACGGAATTGTTTGAAGCAGTAAATGAAACATACCAAGAGTTTATATTGGAAAATATGAGTAGTACTAAAGCCTTATCTAGGACACTTAGTGAATTTGAAACAACTATGAATCTTGGTATTTTTGAAAAATCTATAGTAATTATTGCATACGGAGAGATATTGTTGTCACATTTGGAGGTGTTTCATAAATCTAAAGAGTACTTATTAAAAGAACTGAATGTTTTAAGTCTACAGGAACTAGAGGATCAATTGCCTTTAGAACAATTTTACGATCTTAATGCACGTAAAAAATTAATACTTGATAAAATTGAACAGAAGCCGGTTACAACTATATTAGATTAGATTTGATAGTAGATGGGGAGTGTCAAAAGTTTTGTGCAACCCATTATTTAACCAATTCTTCCTTGCAGACATCTTGCAGATTAAATGCAGAATCGATGCAGGTCATTCGGTCATTTAGGCATTAATATAGTAATATAGCAAATTAGGAAATACGCTCAATGAGCTACATATTACAACTTAACACCAGATGATTAAACCATCGTCCTCTTAACTAGAGGCGGTGGTTTTTTTATACCCATTTCAGGCAGCCAGTCCTAGATCTACTGGTGGAGGCAATGAGCGTGGAAGTCGCTATATAAACAGCCGGGAAGGAGCAAGAATATGATTGTTGAGTCAATCAGAATGCTTTTGGGCGAAGAGCTAGCTTTGCAAGTGGAAACTGCACTTCAGGGCAAAGGAAAGGAGGGGAAAGACGTTGATCTTGTTGTGGGCAACGATGGAAGCTATGTGCCCGCAGAAAAATACGATGCAGCAACGAAAGGCAAGGCGAGTGCAGAAGCAGCTTTAAAGGCAGCCGCGGATGCGCTAAAAGCGATAGGTGGCAGCGGCGATCCTTCCAAGATCGCTACAGATGTCATCGTGGCGCAAGGCAAGCTGGATGAGCTTGCTCGTAATTACCAGTCAGAGCTTGCTTCGATTCAGCGTACTGCTGCTATTCGAATGGCGCTTGCAGGTAAGGTGCATGACACAGAAGACCTGATCAATCTCATTGATATGGACAAGATTGAGCTGGATGAAGTGGGCAATGTGAAGCAAGACTTGGAAGAGATCATTGGTCCAATCCGAGTGGCGAAGCCTTACTTGTTTATTGATCAGCGTCCTCTGAACGGTCAACAAATGTCCGTACAGACGCAAGATGGCACCGCTCCGATCATCCACGCGGAACAAGCGGGACAACTACAGTCCAACCCCGCAATGCTCAATCAGGATCAGCTTCTAAACCTCACCTTGCCAGCCATTCATGGGGCAAGACCAGCCGATCCAGGCATAGCGCCTAACTCACAAGCTGCTAACCTAACGGCAGTGCGTGCAGCAATGGGATTGCCGACGCTGTAGGTTATCTACAGTGGAGATGGCAATTTCAAGTACTATTCTATTTTTAACAACCACTTTCGAAAGGATGAATGTACATGTCTATTAATACGCTCCAATACGCGACGCTGTTTCAAGCTTCGCTAGATGAGCAGATGGTCGCTTTGGCGACATCTGGATGGATGGAAGAAAATGCAGCACAAGTGAAATACGCAGGCGGCAACGAGGTGAAAATTCCGAAGATCGCGATGGATGGCCTCGGTGATTATGACCGTGATCGCGGTTACGTACAAGGCTCCGTATCTTTAACATACGGTACATATGCGCTGACGCAAGACCGCGGTCGCACATTCCAGCTAGATGCGATGGATGTGGATGAGTCTAACTTTGCTGCGACTGCTGCTAATGTAATGGGAGAGTTTCAGCGCACATTAGTTGTGCCTGAGATTGATGCGTATCGCTATAGCAAAATTTACGCGATGGCTAACGCAAAAGGCAAAGTAAATACAACGGCATATACACCAGCAGCGGCAACGATCTATGACAAGCTGCTTGATGATATTACTGCTATCGAAGACATCATTGGTGAAAATGAGCAAATGGTCATCACGATGTCCACGCATGCTGCAAAACAGCTTGATCTTGCTGATAAAGTGGAGAAAAACTTGGAGGTTGCTGAGTTTACGCAAGGCAACATTTCCCGCAAAGTAAAAGTGCTCGACAACAACCCAATTATCCGTGTTCCTTCCGCGCGTATGAAGACGGCTTATGTGTTCCACGATGGTTCCACGACGGGACAAACAAATGGCGGCTTTGTGCCAGCAACAGGCGCTAAACCGATTAACTGGATCATTACTGTGCGCCGCAGCCCGATTGCGGTGTCCAAGACAGAGAAAGTACGTATTTTTGAGCCGAATACGAATCAGAAGGCAGACGCTTGGAAATTGGATTACCGCAAATACCACGACTTGTGGATTCCAGATAACAAGATCGATGGTGTGTGGGTAAATATCGGATCGTAAGGTAGGAGTGTGATCCTTATGACTTCAAAAATCTCAACAACGATGCTAACCAAGTTAAAGCAGGTGCTTGGGATTACAGGCACTGAGCAAGATTCCCTTTTGCAATTGGTGCTGGAGACGGTATGTGATGAAATATTCAATTATTGTAATCTGGATCAAATGCCTGTATTGCTCGAAAATGTTGCCGTTCGTATGGCGGCGGATATGTGGCGCTCCGAAAGGTACGGCAGCGAGCAGCTTCCACCTGCAGCGAAGTCTGTAAGCCGCGGGGATGTATCAACTAGCTTTGATACGAAGCCTATTGGAGATATTCGTGGAGTGAAAGACATCGTTGACAATTATAAAGTACAATTGCAGGCGTTTCGAAAGCCGAGGTGGTAGCTATGTTGGAACGTATTGCTATGGCTGCAACGGGACTGCATTTCCGGATGTTTGGCCATGCAGCAGCTGAACGAACTGCGCTCGAATTGACGTACGAGGATATTTGCAGCGTAAGTCGGATGGCTGCTGCAGAAGATGTAGACGGCATCGTCCGAACGACATGGACGGACGTCTATCAAAACATTGCATGCGCATTTTCCGCGGGCAGTGACCGAAGTAATCAAACAACTGCGGAGCACAGGATTGAACACGAAGCGAAGTTATATGTAGCGCCAACTGCTTCTATTCAAGCGGGAGATCGTGTAATGGTCCAACGATTCGGACAAGCTCAGTTGTCCAGCATCTACGAAGTGGTAGGTGTCCCTAAGCGATATGCGACGCACAACGAGGTGCGCTTAAAGGCGGAAGAACTGGCATGATAGGGCAATGGCTGCAATGGCATGAAGTAAAGGTGGTGCGTGGACGATGGGCTCAAACGTTAAGCAGTTAATCAAGTATCGTCAGAAGCTAGTCGCCTTGCAGCGCCAAGCGCCAAAGGTTACGCAGAAGCTGCTCATCGAAGAAGGGGAACATGCAGCGCGCCAAGCGAAGGTGATCGCAAGCAGTGGCAACCCTGACGCTGTTGATACGGGACGCTATCGCGATCATTTTCATACGGGCAACCGCACTCGCGCTCATGCCAACAACAATGAGCATGATGGCAGCAAGCCGACAACAAGCGGTACGACCCACCACATTGACGTATACAACAACGTGCCGTATGCACGCGTCATTGAATATGGTCGCCGTACGAAGTCCGGTTCCTTTGTGAAAGGACGTTATATCCTTCGTCATGCAATGAAGCAGGCGGAGGCTTCTAGGCAGTCGAGATTGCAGCGCAAATTCAGCAGCCGATTGAAACAGTATCTCGAAAGGGGATGATGTGACGAGTGACCGTTAACGATCTGATCAAAGCAATCGCCAAACGCTTAAAGTCCGTTTACCCCGACCGACTCATCTATGTAGATGAGATTCCAAAAGCTGCAGATGGCCATCATTTCATTCGTTGCATGGAGCAAAAGCATGAAACGAAGCTCGGACGAAGACGTATGCGGACGTACAGCTTTGAGGTGCTGCATTTTAAGTCTGCAAAAGACAATATGGCCTTCCACGACTGGGCAGAGAAGCTATACTTCGAGTTCGAGCAATTGGATGTTAATGGCCAAGTTGTTCACGTAAGCAAAGCGCAAGCTGAGCCAGGTGATGATATGGTGTTTCATTTTACATTCGACGTCATCGTAAACGGACTGATAGATCCCAATTCGATAGAAGCGATGGGCAGCTTGAAAATGATAGGGGGTATTTTGCCGTGAAAGAAATAAAAAATAGCAAGCGAGAAGGTTCTGGCATGTTGTCAGAGCCTTCTTTCTATAAGTGGCAGCTTAAAGATAACTCTATTGATGTCAGTGCAGATGTACTGGACGCGCTGCTAGAAGATGAGAAGTTGTACACGTTAGCTGAAGTAAACGAGATTGTTCAAACATTTATGATGAGAGAGGTGTGTTAGTATGCCAATTGGAGGCGGAACGTTTACGCTACAAAATAAAGTATTACCAGGCGCATATATTAACTTTGTGTCTGCGGGTGGCGGTGTAACTGCGGGTGCTCGCGGTGTGGCTTCATTGCCTTTACAACTAAGCTGGGGTCCAGATGACAAGCTTATTAAAATGGATGCGGCTGATTTTAATAAACAGTCGTTGAGTGTATTCGGTTATGATTCTACTGCTCCAGAGATGCTACTTATTCGCGAATGTTTTAAACGAGCAAAAACATTGCTTGTCTATCGTGTAAATAGCGGCGGCGTTAAGGCGACAAAGACGACAGGTGGTCTTACCGCAACAGCAAAATATAGCGGTACGAGAGGCAACGACATTCGAATTGCGGTATTGACGAATCCTGCAGGTGGATTTGATGTTGTTACTTACTTAGCTATGCAGGAGGTGGACAAGCAAACGGTAACTTCTGTTGCTAGTTTGGCAGCGAACGACTTCGTTACGTTTGGTCCGACGGGAGCACTTGTAGCTGCTGCTGCAGCTCCTTTAGCAGGGGGCACCAATGGTACAGCGAATGGAACAACGTACAGCAGTTACTTGACTGCACTTGAAGTTGAAAGCTTTAACGTACTAGGTTATCCAGGAACAGATACGAGCGTGAAGTCTTTGTTTGTTGCATTTACGAAGCGACTTCGTGAAGATGAAGGCAAAAAAGTAGTGTGTGTATTGCACAATCAGCCTGCTGACCACGAAGGTATCATTAGCGTAAAAAATGGTGTCGTGCTCGAAGATACGACAGTCGTTTCTGGTGATCAAGCAGTGGCGTGGGTAACTGGTGCTACAGCAGCAGCGGAAATCAATCAAAGCTTAACAAACACGACCTATGACGGTGCTGTCGATGTTGATATCAAATATACGAAGAGCCAGTATGAAGCGGCGATCAAGGCGGGAGAGTTCGTATTTTACGGCGAAGGCAGCAAAGCACGCGTACTTTCTGACATTAATAGCTTGGTCACGTTTGGAGGAGGTAAGTCTCCGGACTGGACGAGCAATCGTGTGATGCGTGTGATGGATGGCTGGGCCAACGATGTTGCACGTATTTTCGGCGCGTCTTATATCGGACTTGTCACAAATAATGATACGGGACGTCAATTGTTTAAAGCAGACCTCGTTTCATTGGCGCTGCAATATCAAGCGGTTGGTGCGATTAGTAATTTTGATAGTGCAGACATTACGATTGAGCAAGGGATTGGCAAGCGTGATGTAGCTGTTCATAGTGTACTACAGCCTAACGATAGTATGGAGAAGATCTACATGACCGTTCAAGTTGTGTAGAAGAGGGGGATATATAAATGGCAAAATTACATTCACAAGATACGATTAACGGTAAAGAGGGCAAAGCATATGCCAAAATTAACGGGAACAATGAGGAATTGTTTTTCGCAAAGACAATCGAAGCAACGATTGAAAAAAGCAAATCCGAAATTAAATCGATTGGCAAGCGTATGACAGGCCATAAGACAACAGGGATGAGCGGTACTGGCAGTATGACCATTTACTATATGACGCCATTGTTCCGTTCTTTGCTGAAACAGTATAAAGATACAGGACGAGACGTTTATTTTAATATGATGATTGAAAACGAAGACCCAGCTAGTGCAGCAGGCAAACAAGTGGTGAATTTGTTTGGGGTTAACCTCGACTCTACTATTTTGACGAAGCTGGATGGCGATTCTGACGATCCACTCGATGAAGAAGCAGACTTCACATTTGAAGACTTTGATATTGCGACGCCGTTTAACAAAATTTAAGGAGGACTTTATAAATGGGTAAACTGCAAGATTTCTTAATGAACAATGATGTGTTGGCGGAAGTACAGACGGAAGTGAGCATCAAGCCATTTCCGTTCCCGTTTGTGATTAAAAGTATTACCGAGGCTGAAAATAAAGAGATTCGTAAAAGTTGTCAAAAAGTCACTTTCAACAAACGAACGCATCAGAAAGATGTTGAAACGGATGCGGATTTGTATGCAAACCGTCTTTTGATTTCTTGCTGCGTGGAGCCGAACTTTAAAGATGCGGCATTGCAGAAGAAGTTCGGTGTGCTTGGAGCGGAAGCGCTAATTGATAAGCTGTTTAATCCTGGTCAATATGCTGAGCTTGTACAGCGTGTACAGCAGCTGAACGGATTCGAGACAGATATTAATGAGTTGGTAGAAGAAGCAAAAAACTAATCCGGCAGGGTAACGGTGAAGCGAACTATGCGCACTATGCCCTGCATCGATTAAAAATTAGCCCGGATGAGCTCATGGATAAGCCTGTGCACGTCCGGGCTTTTATTTATGCAAGCATTGACTTACAGCTCGAAAACGAAAAAAAGCAAGCTGAAAAAGCAAAACGAAAGCGTTAGGAGGTGAGTGAATGTCAACAATAGCGGCAACGCTCGCGATACGCGATAATTTTTCTAATACATTGAATCGTGCGGCACAAGGGACGCAGCGCGTTATTAGGTCGATGCAGACGTTACAGGCACAAAGTGCAAGGACATCTCCTGGACGAATGTTCACAGGTACAAGCAGTGCGATTAGCGGTACTAATCAACGTTTGGATATGCTGAATCGGAAGCAACAAGAAGCGGCGAAAAACGCTGAAAAAGTAAGAAGTGTGTGGGGCGGTATTAGAACTGTTATGGCTCAGGCAATCGTAAGTTTGGCAGCGGGAACAGGTGCAGCAATGCAGGCGGTAGATACGCATACGAACAATAATGCTAGATTACAATCAGTCAACGATGGCAAGCAGTCTGATGCGGATTTGCAAAAAATGGTGCATGGGTCAGCCCAGCGGTCAGGAGCCGGTTATAGCGATATGGTCGGAACGGTCTCGAAGCTCGGATTGACGGCCGGAGATTCGTTTAACAGCAACAAAGAAATGGTTGCCTTCTCAGAACTGATGAAGAAGTCATTTGCCTCGAGCGGAGCACCAGCTGCGGAACAACAAGCAGGGATGGATCAGCTGACGCAAGCGATGGCATCGGGCAAGCTGCAAGAGGATGGATTTGGTTCCATTATGGAAAATGCGCCGGTGATTGCGCAAGCGATCGCGGACTTTACGGGTAAATCAATCGGTGAGCTGAAAAAAATGTCTGCCGAAGGGACGATTACCGCTGACATTATTAAGGGTTCGTTATTTGCGGCTTCGGATAATATTGAAGCGAAGTTTAAGACGATGCCCCGTACGTTTGCATCGACATGGACCCAAATCCAAAACTTTGCCACGATGGCGTTTGCTGGAGTGATGGAAAGCATTAACGGTTTTTTGAATAGCGATATTGGGGCAGGGCTGGTTACTGGCATTATGGTGGCTATCGCGATTATTGCTAGTGGTGTGGAAGGCTTGATAAGCATAATCTCTACAGTAGCTTCGTTTGTTCAATCCAATTGGTCAATTATTGGTCCGATTTTAACCGTACTCGCAACCACTGCCATCATGTATCTAATTTCGTTAATATGGGCGTGGGGAGTAACGGCTATCTCAATGTTATGGGCATGGGGAAGCGCGGCTGTCGTGAATGGACTTAGAGCGTTTGCGGCCTTTATGTTAGCGAACTGGCCCATTCTTCTTATTGGTGCTGCCATTGGCGTGTTAATCGTCATCTTGAACAATATGGGTGTTACCTTTGATCAAGTTATTGGCTTTATAGGCGGTGCGTTGTTTGGGTTATATGCTTTTATCTATAACATTGTCGTCGGGATATGGAACTATTGGGCGTCGTTTGTAGAGTTTTTTGCGAATGTGTTTAACCATCCCGTGTATAGTGTTAAGCGACTTTTTGTGAATTTGGCAAATAGTGTTCTTGATACCGTGAAACGGATTGCTGAAGCGATTGATGCTGTATTTGGTTCTAATTTATCCGGTAGTGTAACAGGTTTGCAGAAGCAGATGGACGACTGGCTGGGTGAAATGCCGGAAGGCTACAAGGTGACGCAAAGATTGGAAACGAAGTCAATTACTGAATTTAGTACTAAAGGATATCAGGCAGGTTCTGATATGGCGAAAGGTATGCAAGATAAGATTAAAGGCATCACTTCTGGTTTTAGTGGAGATGCAATGAAAGAGAACGGATTGGACAAAGGCAAAGGACTTGGTGGAGGCGGAGAAGTTGGGATAACTGGAGCTGGAGCTGCTGGAGCAGGCACGATGCCAAACATCGGCAAAGTGGGCGAAGTAGGGCAAGTGAACAGCGAAGTGGACATCGGAGAAGAAGATTTGCAGATGATGAAAGACGTAGCTGAAATGCGCTATGTACAAAACTTTGTAACGATGACTCCAACGATTGCGATGAACGCCAGCATTAGCGAAAAAGTAGATGTCAACGACGTAATGAATGAGATGGAGCGTCGTCTTGCTAATGAGATTGCCATGGGTGCCGAAGGAGCCTATTCATAAAAAGTATTTTTAGAGGGGGTGGCAAGGGTGGGTTATCAATTGTTTTTGAAGCAAGGTGGTAATAAGATTGAAATTCCCGTCTTGCCTGAAAAATTGGAAATAAGCTCTCCCGGACATAACGAAACCGTGACCGTAATGGGAATTGGAGAGGTTAATAAGTTAAAGCGCAAAGGACTCCGCGAAGTTTCATTCGAGTCCTTTTTTCCTGCGCATTATGAACCTTATGTATCGGGATTTTTGTTTGAAACTGAGGAGTCAGAGGAGCCTACCAAGCGTATTCGCCCTCCTATTAATTGCATTCGGGCCATTCAAATATTTCGAGATGCGCAGTTACCGATTCAGTTTCTCTTAACGGGTACTGATTTAGATATCAACATTAGCATGGGCATCGAAGATTTGAGCTATGATGAGCGTGCCGGTGAGATTGGCGATATTTATTTTAGCTTGAAATTAAAAGAATGGAAGTCGTATTCGCCCAAACAACTAACCCTGACAAAAGACAATAAAGTAAGAGCTAGTGCAGCTAAGCGTCCTGGTAGTCCTCCAGCATCGAAAACGCATACCGTAGTCAAGGGAGAAAGCTTATGGGCCATTTGCAAGAAGCGTTACGGTGATGGCAGCAAGTATCCTCAGCTGTATGCGAAAAATAAAGCGCTAATCGATAAGCGGAACAAGGGGACGGGTTTACCGAAATATACGATTTATTCAGGGCAGGTGCTGGTGCTATGATCCAAATTTATTATCAAGACAAAAAAACGGGTACTGCTTACGACATTACGACGTTAGTTACTGACGTGGCTTGGAATACGAAACGTGTCGGGTCCCCTGCTTCTTTTGAATTTACGATGATGGACGATAAGCAAATCGTGATTGAGCACGGAGGCATCCTATCATTTAAATATGGCAACAAGGGACTATTTTACGGTTATCTGTTCAAATATTCAAAGTCTGATAATGGCGAAACGAAAGTAGTTGCGTATGATCAACTTCGCTATTTGAAAAATAAAGATACTTACGTATTTAAAGGCAAGAGCGCCGATCAGATCGTCGCTCAAATCGCGGGTGATTTTAAGCTAAAGACAGGTCAATTAAGTAACACAGGCTACGTCATCCCTTCCATGGTAGAGGATAGTAAATCATTGTTTGATATCATTTTAAAGGCGCTGGATCTGACCCTTGTTCACGGCAAGCAAATGTTTTATTTGTGGGATGATTATGGTCAGCTTCGTATTTCTGATGTGAAAAAAAGTACCCTTAACTTAATCGTTGGTGATCATAGTTTAGCAACTAGCTACGACTACAGCAGTAACATAGACGGTGAAACCGCGAACCAAATTAAGCTCGTCCGTGACAATAAAGAGACAGGAAAGCGTGATGTGTACGTTGCTCATGATAGTCATTCAATGGCAAGATGGGGCGTGCTGCAGCATTATGAAAAAGTGGATGAAGATCTGAATAAAGCACAAATTGATAAACTAGCCGACAACTTGCTAGCGCTGAAAAATCGTCCCGAGCAATCGCTCAGTGTGGAGGCACTCGCTGATTTGACGGTGCGTGCAGGCTGTTCCATTTTTGTGAAGTTAAGTGGAATTGGGCTGTCCGGATGGTACATTGTCGATGAATGTAAGCATGATGTAATGAAGGAAACGATGAATTTGAAGCTGGTGGTGATGTAATGCTGAGCGAAAAAATAAAACGCATCTCTATGCAAGCAAATACAGCTAGCGTGCCAGCTGCCGTAATGTTTGGTCAAGTACAGAAAGTAACGCCGATTCACCTTTTAGTAGATAGTCGATTTGTTATTGAAGGGGATATGGTCATTATGTCTCGTGACCTGCCTGAACTTCTTGTAGGCGACACGGTAGTGCTGCTGCGAAACAATGGTGGTCAGCAGTTCGTCGTCTTGGGGAGGTTGTAGCATTGTCTTTGCTGCCAGAACAAGTTGAGACAGCCATCCCGATCACGGCTGTAGAGCTGGAGTTGCCTGAAGAGCAGACGTCACGTACGTATCGGCTCGATATGCAGAAGGGGCGTATTCAAGGCTTTGTCGATGAAATAGAAGCGATTAAGCAAGCAGTATATAAAGTGCTGCAGACGGAACGATTCATTTATCTCATTTACAGTTGGAATTACGGCATTGAATTAAATGTTGTGATGGGGTCGAATGAAGCGGTTATGCGCAGTGAACTCAAGCGTATCGTAACAGAAGCGCTGTTGGTAGATGAACGCATAACAGATGTAACGGATTTTCATATTGAATTGGTAGATAGGCGTACAGCGGCAGTAGAGTTTACTGTCGTTTCTATTTATGGACAAGTGCGTATCGAAGAGGAGGTGACTATTTAACGATGACCTATTATGCAGATATGACGTATGAACGTATTTTGGAACGTAGCTTAAGTCGTGTGCCTGACGGAATTGACAAGCGCGAGGGATCGATCATTTATGATGCGCTTGCACCCGCGGCAGTGGAATTGGCACAAATCTATATTGAATTAGACGAAAATCGAAACTTGTCCTATGCAGATACTGCATACGGGACGTTTTTGGAGCGACGTACTGCGGAATTCGGAATTAATCGAGAAGCGGCTACCAAAGCACAGCGAAAAGGTTTATTTTATGGGGAATCCAATGCCCCGTTGGATATTCCAGTTGGAAGTCGGTTTGCACTTGAGGGTCTGAATTTCATAGCTGTGGAAAAGATATTACCAGGTCAATATCAACTGGAGTGTGAAACTGCAGGGGCACAGGGAAATCAACAGTTTGGGGCAATGCTCCCTATCGATTATATTGCCAACTTAACTCGTGCCGAACTAACGGATGTGCTAGTTCCAGGTGAAGATGAAGAGACAGATGATATTTTGCGTGCTAGGTATAGTAACGCAGTAAACGAAAAGCCGTTCGGTGGCAATATTGCTGACTACAAACGTGAAATAGAGGAAATAAACGGGGTCGGTGGAGTCAAGGTGTATCCAACATGGCAAGGTGGGGGCACTGTTAAATGTACGATCATTACAAGTGAACACAATGTACCAGATCCTGCTTTGGTGACACAAGTACAGACATTCGTAGATCCGACGGTTAGCAGCGGGCTTGGAAATGGGCTTGCTCCTATTGGGCATAAGGTTACAATCGCAGCTGTAGTTAACACCCCTGTAAATGTAACTACGAGAGTTACGCTGCAACAAGGCGTGACAGTGGGACAAGTACAGGCGGACATTGAAAAAGCAATTCGAGACTACCTTTTAGGTCTATGCAAGTCATGGAAAGATGAAAATCAAATTGTGGTTCGTATTGCGCAGATTGATGCACGGTTATTAACTGTCACGGGTGTTGAGGATGTCTTGGACACGAAGCTAAATGGTGCTGTATCCAATATAACGTTAGGCACAGACGATATTCCGAAATTGGGGACGGTGGTCATAAGTGTCTAAGTTAATAGATTACCTCCCCCGTTTATATGAAGACATTCTCGAAATGATCGAGTTAACAAAAACAGAAGAAATAGAGTTGCAAGCAGCTAGACTAGCTGTCCAACAGTTGCTAGATGACCAATACGTACTTACGGCAAGTGAAGATGGAATAAGGCGGCGCGAACGCATACTCAAAATACAGGCTGATCCTACTACAGAATCTTTAGACTTTAGGCGTAAGCGAATCATTAATCGCTACTCTACTAAGCCGCCATTTACGATAAGGTATTTGCAGGAGAGGTTGGATTATCTGGTCGGTACTGGCCGGGCGCTTGCTACGATTGATGTGCAAAAATTCATTTTGACGGTAACTACGGCAATTGATGATGCGAGCTTATTTAAGGAAGTCGCGCATACGATAAAGACGATCCTTCCAGCCAACATTGTTTATCAGCAATCAACGGCACTCGAAGATCAGATCACCTTGCAGGAGAGTATTACATCACAGGTCTTGAATCGAGGAACAAAGTTGTCTACATCATGGCGGTTGGGCGCTACGCCGTTTGCAGTCTTAGGTCCGGAGGTAGTCGTTAAATGATGACAACAAACTTTTTAAACGACTTAGCTGTCTACACCAATAATCGTGTAACAAAAGTAGTTATTAATGACACACATACAATTGATCAATTTGAAATAAAAGAAGCGACAGCTAGTGACATATTAATTAAATATATGGTGCGGCAAGGCATGGTGCAGACAGTAAATAAAATCGACTTGCGAGACGCTAACGATAAAGTAATTAGTACAAATAATGTCTTTGTGCCTATTACGTCTGACACACTGCTTTTACAGCGCATAAAGATCAAGGAGGTGTAGAATGGCTTTCAACGGTAAAATAGACTGGAAGTATAACGATATACCAACGGAAAGAGACTTCAACCGTATTGAGCAAGGTGTTGTTGATGCACATAAAATGTTGGAGGTAAACGAAACCCGAACGCTATCATTTACTCCTGGGACACAAGTTATAGAATCCAACATTGACACGCCGATCACGGTCGATAACGTAACGGGACGGACACTCGTTAACCTGCTAGGACGGATTGGATCGTGTGATAGTCTTTACGGATGGAATCAACATAAAGATGCGGGCAACCCTACATTTGGCGTAGAAAAAGGTACTATTAAACTAACCACTGATGTAACGGGAACATTGGCACGTATCGCTTATTTTATTCCTGCTAAGACAGCTCTAAAATTGGGAGGAAAGTATCTAGCGGCAGCAACAGTTAAGTGTTCGGTTACTGGACAGGCTGGTATATATTGCGGAGGATCACCAGTACAGCACAATAAGACTACTGATTGGGAAACTATTTTTTCTTTAGTGTCCGTTAACACTAGTACTGATAGTTATTTAGTAGTAGGCAGTGCAACACAAGCAAATATTACAACGTATGTTGACAATGTACGCTTATACGAAGTGACAGAGACGGAGTACGCTGCATTATCACAAATGTCGCCAGAGCAGCTAGAAAGGCGCTATCCTTACGTTGACGGCATGACCAACGTAATGAATCCTTACGCAATCGTAACGGGAGAGAACTTACTTCCGCCGTTTACGGAGTGGGGGAATATGCACGCAGGGATTAAACAAATGTCAGAACCGTTTGCCTTTACCATGAAAACGGCGGCAAGAGACGAGGTGAACCACTTCTTTCCTGCAAATTCGGGGGAAACCTACACACTAAGCGTAGCGCACACGGGGCGTATCGGCGTTAATGCATGGGATGCTTCGGGACTCCTCATAGGGAAATTGTCAATTGTTCCTTACACGACGGAACAAACGGCTACCTTTACTACTCCAGCAGAAACCGTCCAGATAAGTATCCATTTTGGTAATGTAACGGGAGAAGGGGAAAAAGACTACCTTCCCTCATGTGAATTTAAAAAACCAATGCTTACCGCAGGCACAAGGCAACAATCATTTAAACCGCAGAAACGAAGTATGTGGGCTGTCGAGGCTGAGCTTGCGGCCAATCCTGTAACGGGAGCAGATGCCGACGTACTATATACAGGCGATGACGGGTTGCCGTATGTACTGGAAAAATGGGTGAAGGTCAGATTTGATGAATCCGTGGACTATAAATATTATAACACCTATCCATCAGGTAAGTGTGTGCGAGTAAAGTTTGACTTTTCAGATGTCCTAAGAAGTTCCCTTCCTTATGTGTCGAAGTTTGATAGTTCAATAGTTGTCGCAGGAGCGCCTTCAATGGCTGTAGATGTTTTTAGTAGTTTAGATTGGGGATCCACCGGTGTTGATTTTTTAGGTATCGGCGTAAAAGCTGAAGACAGCGGCTGGGGAGACACATACCAACCTACAATCGACGAAATAAAAGCGTATTTTCTGGGCTGGACAATGTACAATGGTGCTACTGGTAATAGTCCAGATGTTCCAGCGAACAACTTATATAACGGTACGGGCACAAAATGGTGGGTACGTCGTGCTGATGGAGTTGGCCGTGAGTGGCGCGATGCTACTGCTGAATTGCCTACTACAATGGCAGACGGGTGGACGCCGTACCGACTACAATATCTCAAAGCTTCACCTTCCGTCGTTCCCGTCTCCAACTACGAAGCGGGTGCGGTGCTAACGACGGGAGATAACGTTGTCGAGATAGACTCAGGTATGGTGATTCGTGAGAAAGCGAATGTGTTTGTCAGTCAAGCTACTTCTGCTGTAGCTATCGGCGACACGTCTTGGCCTACTAATCATAAGATACGAAAGGGTCTAGCTGTATATTTTAACAATAGCAAGGACGTCCGATGGTATGAGTCGAACATTAATCCATATGGACTCGTAAAGTTACGTACGTCTATCCACAACTACGATCCTACAGCAACTTATCATGCAACGTATACGATGTTTGCGCCAACACTCGCGGCGACTATCAACGTCAAAGCAGTGGCTAATATGCGAGGCACTGTTACGAAATTAGTCGATCAGGCTGGCGACGTTGAGCGCCGCTTGTCAGTAGTGGAGATGCAAAAGGTAGATGCTAACGCAGTAGTTACATGGGTAAAACTTACATTATTAAATGGATGGGTTAATCGCGGTATTGACTCAGACGCTCCTGTATCTTACTTGAAAGATAGTTTAGGCTTTGTCCACGTAAGAGGTTTAGCAGCTAGTGGTACGCCGGATCGCGTTATATTCAAACTACCTAAGGACTACCGTCCGATAAAACGAATGCAATTTATTAACTTGTCGTATCAAGGCGCTGCAGAAAAAAGTTTAAGAACATCATATATTACAATAGAGGTGAATGGGGATGTGTACGTAAACGCACAAGTTGGAACTCAATGGCTAACACTTGACAACATTTCTTTCCTAGCCGAACAATAAAGGAGGGGTACCATGAAAGAAGCATTTATAATCGATCCACAAGGTAAATACATCGAACCAACGCTTGTCATGGACTCCATGACAGGCGTTTTTGATATCGTCGAGCAAGTAGAGATTTCTGAAGGTACAACGCCACCATCGGAGCCGCGGATGGTCGTAACAGGCTATACGGTTGCAGTAACCATGCCTGATGGGCTATATGAACCCATTTTTGATGTAGCTGGATACCGAGCTGCCGAAGCTGCCTATGTGGCATCGTATGCCATTTACCAGAAAACTATAGCTGCACACAATCCCGATAGTGGCGTGCCCTTACCACTACCACCTGAACAAATAGATGGTACTAAATACTGGCGCAACGGGCTTACACAAGCAGAGATAGACACGCTTCAACCAAAGCCACAGCCCAATACAGTTCAAACTCTTGGTGAGCAATTAGTAGCACGTGAACTGGAAGTTATAGAGCTAAAAGCACAAAATGATGCACAAGGTGCAACGCTGGTTGCTCTAGAGCTTCGATTATTACAACTCGAAGGAGCTGGTAAAGTTGTTTAACAACGATTACGAACGTATCAAGTATTATTATGACTGTGGATGGGCAACTGTTGCACAGTTGCAGGTATATGTAAAGTTTAAGGTTATAACGGATGCCGAGAGGCTGCAGATTTTAGGCGCTACCAATTAGGATGAGCGCTATTTTTACGCCCAAATTTGCAAGAGGAGATATGGATATGGACCCACAAACACAAATGTTAGCAGAAATTCGTGAACGGATCGTGCGTGTCGAGACGAAGTTGGACTCGATGCATGACGTTTATGATACGGCGCTAGAGGCGAAAAATATTGGCTTGGAAGCGTCGCAATCGGTGAGGTCCGCACATTACCGAATAGATCGCATTGATCGAACTATCTTTTGGCTAAGCACAACCGTAATTGGCGCCGTTATCTTGGCACTTGTACGACTAGTATTAGACGGGAAGGTGTAACGAATGGACATCACAATGTCAAATGATATTATGGCTCTTGCCGCACTCGTGGCGGCATACGTTGGTGTAGCCCGTGGCTTCGGGTTGAAAGATAAATGGACGCATGTAGCAGCTGTCTTTGTGGCAGCTGTTTTTATTTTAGTGCCAGAATCAATCCAGCAGAAGCTGATCCTAATTTCAGTAGTAGGATTGTCAGCTACAGGAGCCTATCAATTTTCGAAGAAGAAGGGAGGCAGTGATAGTAATGGTTAAACTAGTTGCATGGGATGCTGGTCATGGTGGTAAAGACCCTGGAGCGGTAGCGAATGGTATAAAGGAAAAGGACATTGCGCTGCATATCGCGAGCGAGGCTGCTCGTAGATTGGAAGCACGATACGAGGGAGTACGCTGTCTTCTTACCCGATCCAATGATGTGTATTTGGCATTATCTGAGCGTACAAATAAAGCGAATGCAGCTAAGGCTGACTTGCTTATTTCCGTTCACTGTAATGCAGGTGGTGGAGCGGGTGGTTTTGAATCTTTTATTTATAACGGAATAGGTAAAGGACAGTCGGCTACATCTAATTTTCAAAATACAGTGCATACCGAAATTATGAAGCGTGTAAAGCCGCTTGGTATTATTGATCGCGGACAAAAACGTGGTGACCTGCATATGTGTCGTGAATCGAATATGCCAGCCGTATTGACGGAGAATCTATTTGTCGATGTTGCGTCAGATGCAGGTAAACTGAAGCAAGATGTCGTTCTGGAAGCATTGATTGAAGGTCACGTAGAAGGTGTGGCCTCCTATTTAAAACTGACTGCAATGAACAATAAGCCGCCTCAGAAACAGCAGGACAAGCTAACAAACACACATAAACCGATTAAAATTAACGTCAATGGTAAGGCAGTAAATAGTGGTATTGAAATTGATGGCGTCACGTATGCTCCTGTAAGAAGCCTAGCCGAACAGCTTGGTGCGCAGGTCGTATGGGATGGCGAAAAAGTATCAATAGTAACGAAATAGTGAATTTTTCGAAGGATCAGTAATTACGAAATAGTGCGTAGTATAGTCCGTAGTTCCTGAGTATAATCAAGCTAGCATAATCACCTTATCTCTTGCTAGCTGTGCAGACATAGAAAAGGCTCAAGTAAACTGTCTCAGCTTACTTGAGCCTCAATCTGGAGAAGCTAGTCTAGTCGCCGCGTAGCTTATGGAGACGTAAGCCAGCCAATCAGGACGAACAACAGCATAAATTGCAACAATGCCAACGTATACATCACTCGCCAACTTCTGCGCTGCTGTGGCGGTACGTGGTCGAAGTTATATCCAATCTGCTTTTCAAATTTGAAAACTTGATAGAGGTAAATATTTAGTCCGAATGGCAGCAGCCCTCCTACTAGAGCCCACCACCAAGAATTTTCTTGTCGATACATATATCGTGCAATATAAAATTGGGAGAGGAGTATGGTAGCTGAGAGACAAACAAGTAGCACTAGCAAGTCCTCACCGCGATAGGCTTCACTAAACATGAATCCCGCCTTATATTCTTCAATCATCATTCCTCACCCCTTTTCTCATTGCGACCGAACATCCAAACGATAATGGCTTGCAATATAGTCATCCAGAGAATGAATAATAGTGCATTTCGATCTAGGGAGTACCATACACGCTCAATTAATGACCATGGCTCCGTAAACAAGTGGATCGAGTGAAACCGCAAAAACCTGCCAATAAAAATACCAAAGCTAGTGAGCAGTAGAAACACGAACATGCCGAACGTAACCGTGCTAGCTCGCAATTGAAAAGATTGCAATAATCGTCGAACCTGATCCGTCATAAGGATATAGAAGCAAATAGCGAGCAATACACCACTCACTAATACGAAAAAGTTCCACCATTCCATTACAATGATCCCTTGGCGGTAGTTAAAATCAAATCTTTTTAAATGAATGAGATCAGTGACGACATAGAATACATTGGGTGACATAAGAATGAAAATGAGATAGAAAAGAAAACTTATAGGTATTTCTCGCTTCGTTTTTATTTTAAATAGAGGCATCAAATACGATAGTTCCAGTGCTGCAAAAGCTAGAAACAAGTTGAATATCATAAACGAATAAGCCGTATCAAAATAGAGAAGCATTCCTATGTACAAGAAAAAGCCAAGTCGTGCTTTCGAACGAATATTCATGAGGGTATCTCCTTTACTGCAAAAGTATTGAAAAAATAATGAGCTGGCCAACTCTATTAATCGAACTATGGTTAATATATCGATATCATTTTTGCATGTCCTCTACATTATTGTAAGAGCTGGTAGTCGTTGATATTGACATACACCGAATATCAATTACATTTATAGAGAAAGAACCTTATTTATCCACTTGGAGGTGTTGTTTTTGGTTAAAAAAATAACTTCAAAATGGTTCAAGTCATTCCTCGCCGTATCACTTACCTTCTCCCTATTTACTGCATGGGCAAGTGATGGAAGGATAGCCTCGGCCGAGGGGCCGCTCGATCCGGCACCTATTATTAACCCTGTTGGCACGGCAAACGGCAAGAAAGTATTGTTCGACAACACGCATGGTCAAACAGCAGGTGCAGCGGATTGGGTTATCGATGGTGCATTTTCTGATTTTGCCCAAGCCCTAGCAATCTCAGGTTACTACGTTAAAGAGCTGCGTCAATCCACACCGATTACCTTCGAAAATCTTCAACCCTATGATGTATTCGTTATTCCCGAAGCAAACAATCCTTACAAAACTTCCGAACAAGCAGCATTACTCAAGTATGTTCAAGAAGGTGGCAGCATATTTTTTATTAGCGACCACTACAATGCAGATCGCAACAAAAACAGATGGGACTCTTCCGAAGTGTTCAACGGCTACCGTCGAGGAGCTTGGGAAAACCCGGCTAAAGGGATGAGCGCAGAAGAAGCAGGTTCTACTGTGATGCAGAGCGTAAGCAGCTCTGACTGGCTTGCTGACAACTTTGGTGTTCGTTTCCGCTATAATTCCATTGGTAACGTTACGGCTAATGTTATTGTACCGAAAGAGCAATCGTTTGGCATTACAGAAGGCGTGCAAGGCGTAGCGATGCATGCAGGTTCCACATTGGCTGTTACGAATCCAGCAATCGCAAAAGGGATTGTCTATCTCCCGCAAACGACTGACAAATGGCCGCATGCAGTAGACGATGGCATCTATAACGGTGGCGGCGTCGCAGAAGGTCCGTATGTTGCCATTTCTAAAGTAACAAAGGGTAAGGCTGCGTTTATTGGTGACTCTTCACCTGTAGAAGATATTACACCTAAATACTTACGCGAAGAAAATGGTCAAGCGAAAAAGACCTATGACGGCTTCAAAGAAGTCGATGACGCGAAATTACTCGTTAACGTTGTGAATTGGCTTTCTCATGATGAGGCATACACGAACTTTACGCAAGTACCTGGCTTGCAACTCGATCAGGCTACAGCTCTACACAGCTATGAAGTTCCTCAACAAAGCACAGAGCCGAAGCCTGAACCGTGGGCAGTGCCAGCGGCTGGTTACAAGTGGTGGGATCAGTCTTCCTTTAAGCCAGGATCTTTTGGCTACACAGGCTCGACGAATCCAGGCCCAGGACCGGGTCCAGGTCCTGTTAACCCAGCCTATACGCTAGAATATCCAGCATCAGTGAAGGCAGGGCAACCGTTCAGTGTTTGTGTAAAAGTAAGCAAAGCTGCTCCGAATACAACGCTGGATTTACAGCTAGGCATCTATGTAGCTGGGGGTCAGCAGATTGGACAAATTCAAAATGCAGATGGTACGTGGCCAACGACTTATGGCTATCAAGCCGTTTCGCTCCAGACAGATGGTCTTGGCAATGGATGCAAAACGATAACGGTACGCACAGAACCTAGCAAGACAGGTGCAGCATCCATTCGCTTGCGCTCAGGCAAGTCGAATGTAGTGACTAATTCGATTACAGTTACGCCTTAATTTGATAACAATGATTAAATAACATCAAATAGCTATATCATCCATCAATTAAATGAAGCGAGTCCCTCATAGTATACAGTTTGCACAACGTTTGCATCCAGTCTGCGTGAGAGGGCTCGCTTCCTTTTAATTTCTAAAGAAGTTTTAGAGAGGAGCGTGCAAGATGATTGAATTTCGTCGCGTCTCTAAGCTGTACGCAAACGGAACGGTTGGTTTGCAGGAAGTGGATGTCACAATACATAGCGGTGAATTTGTCGTTATTGTTGGTTTGTCTGGTGCGGGCAAGTCTACGCTGCTGCGTTCGATTAATCGACTTCATGAAATTACCTCTGGCGATATTATCGTAGACGGTAAGTCCATCACGCATGCGCGTGGAGAAGAACTACGTCATATGCGGCGCAGCATCGGCATGATTTTTCAAAGCTTCAATCTTGTTAAGCGTTCTTCGGTTATACGAAATGTGCTGTCAGGAAGGGTTGGCTATCATTCAACGATCCGTACGCTGCTTGGTTTATTTCCAAAGGAAGATGTCCAGCTGGCATTGAATGCGTTAGCGCGAGTCAACATCCAGGAAAAGGCCTACATACGGGCTGATCAACTGTCAGGAGGACAGCAGCAGCGGGTATCCATCGCGAGAGCGTTAGCGCAGGAAGCGAAGATTATACTGGCCGATGAGCCAGTCGCTTCTCTTGATCCATTGACGACACGGCAAGTGATGGATGACTTGCGGCGAATTAATCAAGAGCTTGGCATTACGATGGTCGTCAATTTGCACGATATCGATTTGGCCCGTCAATATGCCACAAGAATTATTGGTCTGCGTGCAGGTGAGATTGTGTTTGATGGTCCTGTAGGTGAGGCCACCGAAGAGCGGTTCACTCACATTTATGGTCGTTCGCTGCGCGAGGAGGCAGCAAGCATCGGGGGTGAAGCTTTATGAATCCGATAAGCGTGACATCGCCACCCACGAATGGTGGAAATAAGGGGGCGCCATCCATTGTAAAACCATCTCAAACGAAGTCAATCATGACCTTTGCCTTTATTATTGTTTTGCTCTGGTTAAGTGCAGAGCGTACAGATGCAACATTAACACAGCTCGTGACGGGAGCGCCGGAGATGGGCAAGTTGCTCGTCGAAATGTTTCCGCCTGATTGGAGTTACCTAACTACGATTTGGGCACCTATGATGGAGACGGTTCAGATGGCTGTGCTTGGTACTACAATGGGTGCCCTGCTGGCTATACCGATAGCATTGTTGGCCTCAGGAAATGTAACGAGGAGCAAATGGCTCTATATTCCGGCGAGATTACTGCTGAATCTTGTGCGCACCGTACCTGATTTGTTGTTTGCTGCTATATTTGTTGCCATATTTGGACTAGGAGCTGTAGCTGGAGTGGCTGCCTTAATCCTCTTTTCGTTTGGTCTTATCTCCAAACTGCTCTATGAATCGATTGAAGCTATTGATCAAGGCCCACTCGAAGCAATGACTGCGGTTGGAGCAAATAAGCTGCAATGGATTAGATTCGGTGTCATACCGCAAGTGACAGCGCAGTTTATCAGCTACTTACTCTATACATTCGAGGTCAATGTGCGCGCAGCTGGCGTGCTTGGACTTGTAGGAGCGGGTGGAATTGGCTTACTGCTAACTAGGGTGCTGGATCAGCTGCGATATGACCGGGCGTGCATGATCATTTTATTGACACTCATTATTGTGTTGGTGATCGACTATATTAGCTATCGCGTACAGGAGAAACTGCTATGAAAAACATTCAATTGATAAGGCGTCCATGGGTGCGTATTCGTTGGTGGTTAGTTGCGGTTGTTATTGCGGTCGTATACGTATGGTCTTTCGCAGGCATTGAATTTTCAGGAATACGAGAAAATGCGGGCACAGTTACCGTTGCTATTATGCAAGGAATCGTAAATCCAGATTGGGATTATGTCTATTTGGCAGATGGAGAGGACTTACTGCGAGGGATGATCGATACGCTGGCGATCGCGTTGCTCGGTACATTCATTTCCGCGGTGCTGTGCATCCCGTTTGCATTTTGGGCTTCAACGAACATGAATCGGTGGAAATGGTCAAGCGGAGTGGGCAAATTCGTGCTTAGCTTTATCCGTACATTTCCGGAAATTGTGATGGCCATTATGTTCATAAAAGCGGTTGGTCCTGGCGCTTATGCAGGTATTTTAGCTCTAGGTTTGCATTCGATCGGTATGCTTGGCAAGCTGTATGCGGAAGCGATTGAGAAAATAGACCGTGGTCCAGCAGAAGCTTTGCTCGCATGTGGAGCAAATAGGCTGCAAGTATTATGGTACGCGGTTATTCCGCAAGTACTGCCTGAATTTATGTCCTATACGTTGTATCGATTTGAAATCAATGTGCGTTCAGCAACGATACTAGGTATCATTGGCGCGGGAGGCATTGGCACACCTTTAATTTTCGCATTGGATAGCCGCAATTGGTCACGGGTGGGCATTATTTTGCTCGGTATTATTATAACGGTCAGTGTGGTTGATTTAATCTCCAACTATGTGCGGCGAAAAATCGTATAGACTGTTTCTTTCTCATTAGCTTTACGTGGTAGTGAATAATGAAGAGGCTATCCCAAAAGGAGTGTGGATAACGCATGAGTAATAAAAAACCGTTAAAAACGTATAAAGTAGTTGGCGGAAACGGTATAAACCTTCACGTGGAGGAGTATGGGAATCCCAACGGTACGCCGCTCTTATTTATTCACGGTGCATTACAATCTCGCTTGTGCTGGATGAAGCAGACAGATTCCGAGCTTGCTGACGACTTTCGAATCGTGACGATGGATTTACGAGGTCATGGTTGGTCTGATAAGCCCGAAAATGCATATGCAGATTCAAGTGTATGGGCAAAAGATATCCATGCGGTCATTCATTCGTTATCGCTTAACCGCCCGGTCCTAGTTGGTTGGTCGTATGCCGGGTATGTCATATGTGACTATATTCGGACGTATGGAGAAGCAGATGTTCGCGGTATACATTTGGTCGGGGCATGCACACGCTCGATAACTGCGAATAACGAAGATGAAACGACGAAAGAACTGATGGAATTGGCCCCGCTGTTATCATCTAATGATGCGGCTACAAGAATCGGTTCCCTAGAGAAATTTTTAGCATTATGTGTATATAAGAAGCATTCTCCACAAGATTATTATTTCTTTCTTGGTTTTAATGCCATTGTACCCCCTCATATTAATTCAGCGCTATTTGCGCGTACGATAGACAATCAGGATTTGCTCTCCAAGCTGAAGCTGCCTATATTGATTACTCACGGTGTAGAAGATAAAGTCGTCACGAAAACAGCTGCGCAGCGCCATGCCCAACTTATTTCACATGCGCAAACATCATTTTATCATCACGTTGGTCACACACCATTTTGGGAAGCTGATAAGCGATTTAATGCCGAGCTAAGACATTTTGCAAAACATCTTTAATCTTAGCGTGAGATCGTTTCTGTGAAATCTGTGAAATAGGTGAAAGAAAGCCTCGAAAACCGCTGCTTAAGCGGAATGGAGGCTTCTTTTCATGTCATCATTTAGCCGATAAATCTGATAATCCGGTCTAGAAGACTTTACATTTCCTCTACTTCAATCCCACTTCCTTAGCTACATCACGAACAATATTGAACTTGGAGTCGTCAGACTTAATATAGCCTTTGTGCGAATATACGTCTGAAATAATTTGCTGTCCTGCTGGATCTTTGCCGATCGCGATAAAGGCATCTTGTATTTTGGTACGCCACTCTTCGCTCATATCATTACGAACGGAAATCGTGTCATTTGGAATAGGGGAGGTAAAGGCAACGACACGTGTGGTCTGCATAATATCTGGGATGTCTTTAATAATAATGTTGCGGGCATCTTGGAAGACAGCAGCTGCATCAACATCACCATTCAGTACAGCGAGCAATGCTTTGTCATGACCCTTTACAGTAATGCCTGTCACATCGGCATCAGGATCGACTCCTGCTTTTTTCATTTCATAGGCTGGCCATACATATCCTGCTGAAGAAGTGACGTCCTGCCAAGCAATTTTCTTGCCTTTCAAGTCCTCTATTTTTTGAATAGGAGAATCTTTCTTTACGACGATCATCGCCTTGTAGTAGTCCACTAGCTCTGTCGTATTGGCCCCAGTTGCATCTTCCACACCAAAACGCTGCGCCTGCAACAGAATATCAGCTGTTTTCTTTGTGTCATGAGCAAGAACGTAGGCATTAGGCGGTAAGAAGCCGATGTCCACTTGTTTGGATGCCAATGCCTCGATAATCGTATTGTAGTTTGTGGATACGCTTACTTTAACGGGAATGCCAAGTTGGTCGCTTAACAGCTTTTCTAACGGTTTTGCCTTTGCTTCTAGAGTTTCAGCATTTTGAGAAGGTACAAATTGTACTTTTAGTTCAGTAGGTACATAAGCTTTCGTCTGCTCCGCGTCTTTAGGGGTATTGGAGCTGCTATTGCTACAACCAGTAAACAGGCTTAATCCAAAGATAAGAGTCATAACTGTGATGGCTGTTTTCTTAAACATAAGACAACCTCCTAGTCATTTTGGCATAGCTTAAGTTAACAAATGTAGTAGGCAATAGAAATGCAGCATAGTGTAGAGGTAACCGTCGATCAGATTTGTTAAATGTCATGCAGGATTAGATTAACTTCACCAGCAAATTGTTAAAAAAGCCCACTGATTGTTAAATATGAACTAGTTCTCTAGACGGATATAACAATCGTTGCTATCGTTTCTATTAGATGTGCCTCAAGCTGAAATTATTCGAATGAAATAGATGGTTGACTGAAAAATTTCCTTCGGCTAGGAGCGAATATGTGATGAATACCGGACACAACTCGTGCAAAGTAACGATACTTGCAACGAGTGATTTACACGGATCAGTGATGCCTTGGAGTTATGCAGATCATTCTTTACAGCAATCTGGACTTGCTAAGTTGGCGACTCTTATTCATAGCGTTCGCAGCTCGAATCCAAATACGCTGCTCATCGATAATGGTGACTTAATACAAGGTACGCCGTTATCTTACGTACATGCACGGATTGAACGTGATTCTATACATCCGCTAGTAAAATGTATGAACACTCTCCAATACGATGCAGGTGTGATTGGCAATCATGAGTTTAATTATGGCTTGGATGTATTGAGGGATGTTGTGAAACAATCAAGTTTCCCATGGTTATCTGCTAATACCGTTAATAAGCAGGATAATCGGCCATCCTTTGGACCTCCTTATATCGTGAAGACATTTGCAAATCACATACGCGTTGGTATTGTCGGGTTAACTACACAATATGTGCCACTTTGGGAACTTCCTTCTCATATTGAAGGATTGGAGTTCAAAGATGCCGTGGAAACTGCACAGCGATGGGTTCAGCATTTGCGTGAACAAGAACAGGTGGATATTGTAGTTGCTGCCTATCATGGAGGGTTTGAGCGAGATATTGTAACAGGGGAACTGACAGAGGAAGACACAGGAGAGAATCAAGGCTTTCAACTATGTAAGCAGATTAAAGGTATTGATGTATTGATAACAGGTCATCAGCACCGCAAGCTAGCTGCAGAAGTGCATGGAGTGTCCGTTGTCCAACCTGGTATGCAGGGGAGCCATTTGGCTCAAGTTGATTTGGAGCTGGAACAAAGTTCTGAGGGGTGGCGAGTTGTAGATAAACGGTTTGAGCTGCTTAGCGTTGACGGAGTTTGTGCAGATCTCGATATTATTGAGCTGATGCGTCCATATGAGATTAAAACACAGCGCTGGCTCGATAAGCCAATTGGCACGCTGAATGGTGATATGCGTATTTTGGATGCAATGCAAGCGCGTATTGAGGAGCATCCCTTAATTGAATTCATTCATACCGTTCAAATGCACTACGGGGGGACGTGTATTTCATGCACTTCCTTATTCGATAGTAGTTCACCCGGTTTCTCCACAAATATTACGATGCGTGAAGTTGTTTCCAATTACATTTATCCGAATACGCTGCGGGTCATACGCATTACAGGGCAAAATATGAAAGATGCTCTGGAGCAGTCTGCACGTTATTTCAAACTAACGGATGACGGGGAGATAACGGTAAATGACTCGTTCTTATATCCGAAGCCTCAGCATTACAATTATGATATGTGGGAAGGTATCGAGTATGAGCTGGATATCTCTAGACCAGAAGGGCAGCGGGTAACACGTCTAGATGTTGAAGGTTCTCCAGTCCAGATGGAAGCTCATTATGATGTAGCTATGAACAACTATCGTGCTGGTGGTGGAGGTTCATATCCTATGTTCGTAGGTAAGCCGATTGTAAGAGATATTCCCACAGAAATGGCTGAGCTGATCGTTACTTACATTATGGAACGGGGAACTATAGAGGGTGGAGTGAACAACAACTGGCGTGTTGTGAATAAGAGGGTTGACACTACAGACAAGGCATGATATATTTACTCATGTCTTTCCCTGATAGCTCAGTTGGTAGAGCACTCGACTGTTAATCGAGTTGTCACAGGTTCGAGTCCTGTTCGGGGAGCCATATGGAGAGATACCCAAGAGGCCGAAGGGGGCGCTTTGCTAAAGCGTTAGGGTGTTACAGCCGCGGGGGTTCGAATCCCCCTTTCTCCGCCATTTAACTTTTATACATTCGTACGCAGATCCCGAGAGGGATTTTTTGCGTTTTAGGGCTTTTTGTTTTCAATATTTGCAAGAGCAATACATAGTCACGTAAAGGACAGGAGAGTTAATCTCCTGTCCTTTTTTCTTTCTTTGATAAAGGTGATAAGCGGTAGTGGTAGTAATGGGGGCGTGGGTAAAAAAAGTTGAGTTTGTGCAGTGTTATTCATATTCCTTTTAGGTTAGGAAGGGTGTTGAACTATTTATGGCTATGCAACAGGTTTAGGAAAGCATTTGTATAGCATTTTATTTCGTGTGCATACTACAGAAGAGGTGATGATTTTTGTGATTTTAAACTGGATAAAAAAGGATTAAAAAAAGGGGTTGTCAATCTTGTTGGCGTCTGATATAGTATTACTTGTCGCCGATGAGCGACACAGTAATTTGAAGTGAACAAGGCCCGTTGGTCAAGGGGTTAAGACACCTCCCTTTCACGGAGGTAACAGGGGTTCGAATCCCCTACGGGTCACCATTTTTCTTGCAAGAGCCATTAGCTCAGTTGGTAGAGCACCTGACTTTTAATCAGGGTGTCGTAGGTTCGAGTCCTACATGGCTCACCAGTTTTCTTTTGAACTGGTGAGGCGGGACACTTTATTTTATAAATGTGCGGTAGTGGTGGAACGGCAGACACGCTATCTTGAGGGGGTAGTGTCCAATGGACGTGCAGGTTCAAATCCTGTCTACCGCACCATAATTACTTTAGTAACAAGCCTTTTGTAAATTAGGGCTTTTTTTGTTTTTTTCTATATTGAGACTCTATGAAGCTCAACCTCTATTCTCTCTATTTTTACTTCCCCTAATTCTTTTTAATTACAGTATACCCTTGCGAAAATTCAGTGTTCTTTAATGCATTTCGATTGAAGTTAAAAATACTTTGGGTGATGTATGCAAGCCTTGTGTAACAGTTTTTTTGTTTTACTAATGCGCATCCTCTGATCAATAAATAGAACGAGTAGACTTATTAGCATACATAAATATATCAGTACTTTAGATGAAATATTGATAATTCTATTGTCATTCTCGGTAAATTATTGAGATAATGAAACGGGCTATGATGGCTAATGAGTTTATTTTAACTTCTTATTATCGAAGTGTGCTTGGGAAGATGAGTAGGTATTGATATGATACATAAACTATGGTTTCGAAAAAGATAGCAACGAAATGTTAAGGATAACCCAAGGTATGAATAGATAAGGGGTTTTATGATGAAAGTATGGTTACTAGACTCAGATCCGCACTATGGCAGGATGGAATTCGTAGAATGGGATGATCGTGAGAAGGTATATGATTGGGTTGAAGAGGGGAAGGTGCTATCAGAGGATTGGACACCCCTTGCTGTAAAATTTGATGAAAATGGAGAGCCGTCTGATTTTCTTGCAAATATAAATGGTGCTTTAATTGTTAGTAGTAAGACCAAAGAAGTATTATCTCAGATACCAGGTTTGCCAATTGAATTTTTACCACTTCAGTCGGATGATAGCTGCTATATCATGAATGTGCTTACCGTATTGGATTGCATTGATTACGATAATTCTAAGAAGTATCAAGATACGGAAAGGGTAGATCAGTACTCTTTATCGCTTTATGAAGAAATCGTCTCAGAACATGATATTTTTAGAATGAAAGCACGTGAAGGTGAACAAATTCTTGGATATAGCTACGTATCTGATCGGCTAAAAAAGCTAATTGAAGATAAGTTAGTTGGCTGGCAGTTGGTTGAAATATGGGATTCTGAATTTTCGTGGCAGCAACAAGAAGCGCAGCATGAAGCTATGTGTAAGGCAGTAAATGATTCGTTGATTGTAACCTTCGACTTTGGAAAAGCATCAAAGTATGTGGAAAAAAATAAGGGCGCACTAGCATATAGCGGCAAATGGGCACTTAGAGTTGATGAAAATAATGACACACTGCTTGGTCGCTTGTTGTTGGATGGCACTTATGAATGGAGTAACCCCATTTATTACCCACCGATTATTTTGTATCTGACATGGGGGATTAAAGAAAAGAAAGAAAAGAAAATATCATTTGTCAGTATGTTAAAGAATTTAATTTCTTTTAAATAAATCGGTATTTATAAGTGGGTCTGATATTCCTTCAAGGAATATTAGGCCTTTTTATTTGCGTGGTTTCCTCATAGAGTGTGCATTTCTTTTCATCAATTTTTCTTATTTCTATTCCTCATACAAAACCGAAATTTCCGCACCAGAGCTTCGTAGATGATTAATATGCACATCTCCCCAATAGCACATCAGATCAAGAACATTGGATAATGATCGTCCATATTCCGTTAAGGAATACTCTACTTTTGGTGGTACCTGATTATAAATTGTACGGGCGATAATATTGTCTGCTTCCAGCTCGCGGAGCTGCTGGGTAAGCATCTTTTGAGTTATTTCGGGAATTAACTTTTTTAGCTCACTCGTTCGTTTGGTTCCACTCATTAGAATGCATAGGATGACAATTTTCCATTTGCCGCCGATTACATCGAGTGTTGCTTCAACTGCGAAATTATATGTTTTCATGCGATGACCTCCATTGGATGATAAGCGTTCCACGAGCACGGGGAGTAATGTTATGTATTACGGGCACCATGGTGTATATGCGGTACTTTGTATTTTTGTTGTTCAATATAGATACTATGTTCTCGGTAGGTACTTGGAAGTACCTACCGTACTTCTAAGTAAGTATAGCACTTTGAAGTGCGTACTTAACAGTTTGCTATGTGTAGCACATAATATCATCAAGGAATGACAAATGGAATATTTTTAATCCATTTGCTGACTAATCCATAGGAAAAAGGAGTAGATACGAATGAAAACACTCGTTATTGTAACTCACCCTAACATAGAGACTTCTCGCATTAACAAACAATGGGCAGAGGAATTGCGAAAACATCCTGAGTTAGTAACTGTGCACGAGCTTTACAGCACCTATCCAGATGGAAAAATTGATGTAGAACGGGAGCAGAAGCTAATTGAAGCACATGACAGTATTGTCCTTCAATTTCCATTGTACTGGTACAGCTCTCCGCCTCTATTGAAACAGTGGTTTGATGAGGTTTTCACGTATGCTTGGGCGTATGGTTCTACAGGAGATAAGCTTCGTAATAGAAAGTTGGGGCTTGCAATATCATTGGGTGGAAAAGAATCCGATTTTGGGGATGATGGAGCTATTCCGTTTACGATTAATGAAATTACCATACCGTTTCAAGCAACATGCAGTTATACAGGGATGAAATTCCTCCCTATATTTACAGTGTATGGAGCGGAGTATCATCTGTCGGACGAACAAATCGGGCAAAGTGCGGTTAATTATGTAAAGTATATTGAAGAACAAGTGCATGCTATTGAAAAGGCACAAGTATAAAAAATAGAAGCTGTATCGTGAATCATCCATGAGCTTTATAAATATGAAGAGATCGATTTTTCATAAATTATCATTTGTATGAATGCCAATTTAGCACGGTTTCGAGCTAAGTTGGTTTTTTTATTATAAGAATGAAGCAACTTATTGTGATTATTAAAATAGGATGTACCGGCATTTTGGATGTGGGTGAAAGTCGGTGCTGCATTCATATTTCGAAAGTAGCTTTGACTACTATTTTTGAAGGCACTATTGGACAAAGAAACTACAAAAATAGAACGTTGCAACTATTTTAAATCATGTCTTTCACTCCGATGTTATATTACAAAGGTTAATTTAACCTTTCACCCTATCATTTAACATTCGAGAGGAGAGTCATCCATGAACAAAAATGTTTGGGCAGCACTCTGTGTCACCTCCTTATTATCAAGCCTCGCCGGTCCAATTGCATACGCTAATCAAGGATCGCCCACGGCAAGTGTGTCTAGCTCCTTGTCCGAAATGGTGGCACAGCCACCCGTCACAGATTCTGTCTACAGGGAGTTCCGTGCTTCTCAGGAGCGTCTAGCTACACCTAATCGTTTAACTACCCGAAGTGCTGTTCGACATGAATCTGTAGCTCAAGATCTTGAGTTACTTTACCGCGACTTATCTCATATTCCTACTCAGACAGGTTCCTATACGGGGGGCGTTAGTGCGTTGACTGAGGATGCGTTTGTGGTAGCGGCCTCAACGACAACGACTCCATTTATTGCGGGTGCACGCTTTGGCCAAGGTCGAGTCATTGCCGCAGGTGATGAAGACTTCATTAACCTCTCTCGCAATGACAGCAGCGAGATGGCAATTGTTACGCGCAATCTTTTATTATGGCTGACGGAGCAAGGGCAAAGCCAAACTGGACCGAGCCGTGTTACACGTTATGAGGATGCGCTTCAAGGAAAAGGAAAGCTGCGTATTTACTCGAAAGGAAATGTACCTGTTCACCCTGCGCTCCCGATTCACAATGTAAGCGTAGCGTCATGGACGGGGCAGCCATTGGATCCGGCGACTACTCCCGTAGCTATCGTTAACGCAACCATTACCGAAGCAGAAGCATATGTGCTGGAGCAGTATGTGCGTGAAGGTGGCAATGTTGTTGTTGCATTAAAGGGCTGGGTCCTTCAAAGTTACCCAGAGTATTATATTCCAAACGTTCAGGGAGCAGCCAAGCTGAGTATGCACTATCCTGTACAAAGGCTGCTGAATACATTTGGTTTGAGCTTACTTGATAACACGGCTGTGTCGGATGGAACGGGTTCACCAAGACTTTCAGAAGAACAATCTCGCAGCTATCAAATGAATTGCCTATTAACGCAAATGAAAGCTGTAGAGGAAAATAGATTGAATGCGGAGGACCTTGCTGTAGGTGAGCCAGCAGCTAGTGCTGAGGATAAGCTTGCGCTTGCATCCGATTTGCTTCGCCTTACATTTACTTCGCTTACAGATCGCGCGGAACTAAGCTATACGCTGGATCAAGAATCCGAGCGTCTGCAGCAAGCAATCACCTTACCGTTCGATGTAAAGAGTAAGCCATATTCTAGTGCTATATTGTCTTATTCGTTTAATCATACCTCTCTAGACATAAATCAAAAAAAGTCACCGTTAGCCGATCAGTTTCCGGGCAAAGTGGATAATCAGGCGCCGCGTGTAAATGATCAACGCGTTACAGTAAATTTTGATTATTATCCAGCCAATGAGCTTCGCATGTATGCGGCTCCTGTACCATGGGTTAGCACAGGCCTATATGCGCCTGCTGGTGAGGATATCACCATAGATGTACCCGCGGGAACACCATCATTGGATATTATGGTAGGCACGCATACAGATACTTTACTAGATCAGGAAAGCTGGGACCGCGCGCCGATTGTTTCATTGAGACACACTTTGCAGCCAGGGAAAAATCGAGTAAACAACCCGTATGGTGGCTTGATTTATTTTATTCCAGCGCAATCTCAAGCAGTTCAAGCGGATGTAAATGTTAGTGGCGCAGTTCGTGCACCTTATTTTGACCTTGCAAAGACGAACGAAAAAGAATGGAAAGAATCCATTCGATACTTAGGCGCGCCCTGGGCTGAACTTCGTGGCGAACGAATTTTGGTAACGGTTCCTGCCGATGAGATTCGCCATTTAGAGAATCCGACAGAGCTGCTGCAAACGTGGGACGACTTACTTGATCAATTTGACAAGCTAAACGGTACAGGGCAGAATAAGCCGCTTCCACATCGTGCCTACCATTTGCCTTTCCATCTTGTAGCTGATAAACAGATTAGCGGCGGCTACATGCATGCTGGAGCACCGATTATGTATCATATTGGCGTGGATTCACGTGATGCTGTCAGCATCGAAGGGTTAAAAAATAACTGGGGCTTCTGGCACGAAATTGGGCACAACTATCAACAAGATCCTTGGACGTGGAAGGACAATACAGAAGTGACGGTTAATATATTCTCTCTTTATGCCCAACAATATTTCGGAAAGCCGTCTCGCCTGCTTGAAAAAGATTACACTGGCAAATCAGCCTATGATTATGCGAATGCTTACATCGCGCTTCCTGATGGTGCAAAACGTTATGGGGACTCGAAGCAGCTCGATCTCATCCCTCAGCTCGTTATGATCAAGCAGTTGCAAATGGCATATGGCTGGGATTTCTACACGGAGCTGTTCACCGCATATCGCGAACTGCCGCGAGCGCAGTTGCCTGAAGATGAGCAACAGGAAAAAGATTTGTTTGTCGTCATGGCCTCGAAGCACAGCGGCACGAATTTGCTGCCATTCTTTGAAAAATGGGGCTTCCCATTTACAGATCATGCTCGTGTACAGGTAAACGCAATGCAGCTGCCAGCTTTGAAAGAGCAAATATGGCTGTATCGTGAAGATGTCCCTATAAAGCCAACACCTAAGCCTGACACAGAAACAGCAGGTGATGGAAATGCTGAAGTTGTGACGCCTTCCGTACCTGCATGGCAGCCGAATAAAGCATATGTAAAAGGGAATCAAGTGTCTTACGAAGGGAAAGTCTATGAGGCAAAATGGTGGACGCGTGGGGAAGTTCCTGGAAAGCATGTACAAAATGAATGGCGGTCGGCATGGAAAGTAGTTAAGTAAGAAAATGGTAGTGGTTCTTAAGAACAAATCTTGTTGAAAATATTGGAATGGATAAAATTGTGCTATATAATACACTTCGATAACGATACTATGTTGCCGGGGTGAACAAATACGTATGACACGATCTTTTAGACGCAAGTCATGGTTAGCGGTATGCAGTATGTTAGCTGCTCTATTTGTTATGCTGCCAGTGGCTCAAGCTGCTGCTGTTGTAGCGGATACACAATGGATGCGACAAGTGTGGGATGAATATAGAGCCTATAATAAGAAAACAGCAGCCGAGTATGAGAGTTATCAGGATTCCATAGACGATGCTTATAGGCAATATCTCGAGCGAAGTCATCAGCAGTACGAGCAGTTGCTCGATAAGGTGAACAAGGATTTGCAGAAATGGGATAACTATTTTGAGGCGGATATTAAGGCGTTAAAGAAAAAGTACAGTAAAAATAAAAAAATGCTGCGAAAAATAGAAAACTATGAACGTGCAGTTGATCAGGGGCGTTTGCATGATGCAATGAACAAATATGCGAGAGCCAGTGATCCAGACGTGATGCACAGCTTGATGTGGAATTACGAGACAGCAATTGATGAGAATCGTTTGCATAGCCCGATGTGGAAGTACTATCGTGACATTGATCCAGATGTACTTCACAGTTCTGCGTGGAAACTCAACAACACCGTAGATGAAGATCATTTGCATAGTCCAATGTGGAAATTAAAGCGTGGGTCTGATAAAGATTCATTGCATAGCCCTGTCTGGAAACATAATAGAGGCGACAGCACGTTAGAGGAGGCAAAAAAGCAGTATGCCGATCTTCATGAAGAAGAAGTAAAAGCTGTAACAGATGATTCTGCGGATGCTAAGGAAGCTATCGCTCTTACGATTAAACGTACGAGTAAGGATATAAGCGTACAAAATACAGCAACGATTCGTGGTCTGGAGAAGCAGCGTGAGACGTCATTGAAGGAAGTGTCTGAGCTGCGTAGGAAAATAACGGGCAAAGGTCTTACGTGGAAGCCTCTGCTTATAGTACCTCCTCCAAAAACGAAGAAATAACGATTAATAAAAAAACGCGGCTGTTCGCATAACTTTTATGCGGCAGCCGGCGTTTCTGTGTTAGGCAGCTTGAGTGCTGTTGTTGGATGATGTAACGATGTCTTGTGAGTTTTCTTTAACTCCATTAAAGACAAGATTGAGTATAATAGCTGTAAATGTTCCTGCCACAATTCCGTTTCCAGTCAAAATTTGCACCATCTCAGGCAGTCTAGCGAACATAGTTGGTACCGTTGTAACACCGAGCCCCATGCCGACGGAACAAGCGATAATGAGCAAGTTCTCATGGCGGTTCAAGTCAACTTGAGAACCGAGCATGCGCAATCCGGAGGAGACGACCATGCCGAACATGGCAACCATGGCGCCGCCAAGGACGGACTTTGGAATCAATGTCGTAATAGCAGCGATCTTTGGTACAAAGCCGAGCAGGATAAGGAAAATTCCTGCCACCACGATTACGTCACGCGTTTTCACGCGGCTCATTTGCAGCAAGCCGACGTTTTGTGAATAGGTCGTGTAAGGAAAGGCATTGAATATACCGCCAAGCATGATGGCTAAGCCTTCTGCGCGATAGCCTCGCGCCAAGTCTTTGCTAGTTAGTTCACGCTCTGTTATTTTACCAAGTGCAAGGAATACGCCTGTTGATTCAGCAACACTGACAATGGCAACGATAATCATCGTAATAATAGCGGTAGCATTGAACTCTGGCATCCCAAAGTAGAACGGCTTCACCATATGGAACCAACTTGCATCCTGTACTTCAGCGAAGCTGACTTTTCCCATTAGGATAGCAGCTATCGTTCCAGCTACAAGCCCAACAAGAATGGACACTGCACGTAGAAATCCGGTCGACAGCTTGTTCATTAAGACGATAAACAGAAGTACCCCGAACCCAAGCATTAAATTTTCCCCGCTGCCGAAATCCGGAGAACCAATCCCTCCAGCTAGATCGTTGAATGCGACTGGTATAAGCGTAACCCCGATAATGGTCACAACTGATCCTGTAACGATAGGGGGAAAGAAGCGAATGAGCTTTCCGAATATACCACTAAGTAAAATAATAAATAGTCCGGATACGATAATCGCACCGTAAATATAGCTAACACCGAACTCCTTGCCAATTGCAATCATGGGCATAACGGCTTGGAAGGCACAACCGAGAACAACGGGAAGTCCGATGCCGAACCAGCCAAACTTCCATACTTGCAGCAAAGTAGCAACGCCGCACATAAGCAGATCAATGGCGACGAGGTAGGTTAATTGTTCCGTTGTAAATCCTAAAGCTCCACCTACAATGAGGGGGACGATAACTGCACCTGCATACATGGCTAGCACATGCTGTATGCCAAGTGAAATCGTCTTAGCTGGATGTCGGTGACGGGCGAATACTCGATCTTCTGTAGACATGAGGAACAATTCTCCTTTATCTCTCTGCAAATTTAGAAACTAGTTAATATAACGAAAACGATGTTAACATTCAAATTTATTGAGGTGCAATCCTTATTCTTCTATGAACTGGACACTGCTGTCATGTAAGGAGGCGATTCGTGCTAGTGATTCTACCCGATAGCCAGCTTCAATTAGAGTGTGGCGTCCCGTTTGGAACGATTTCTCAATGACAATGCCGATACCAGCCACTTTAGCGCCTACTTGCTCCGTAATGCGTGCTAATCCTTGAGCAGCTTCACCCACCGCAAGGAAGTCATCAATAATTAGGACATTATCATCAGGCGACAAGTACTTGCGCGATACCGTAACATCATTCGTTACTTCTTTGGTAAAGGAATGAACTCTTTCCACGATCAAATCTTCACGCAAGGTAAGCGACTTCTGCTTGCGGGCAAATACAAGCGGAACATTCAAGGTCAGAGCCGTCATTAGAGCAGGTGCAATTCCTGATGATTCAATGGTCAATACTTTCGTAATTTTGTCTTCAGCAAAGCGGCGGGCAAATTCTTCGCCCATCTCTTTCATTAATTGCGGGTCCATTTGATGATTTAAAAAGGAATCGACTTTGAGCACCGTATCGCTCAGTACGATACCTTCGGATACAATTTTGTCTTTTAAACTTTTCATGCTGCGTTATCCTCCTCGTTGTGGACGTATCAATAACAAAAAGCCCGATAGCACTGGCACGTATATGCCGGTCTATCGGGCTGCGGGAACTTTCAATCGTAACATACAGATGAACAACCGAGTAAGGGGATGCTTGCGCAATACTGTAATCGTTACGCGTACAGTTATCGGCATCATTACTCTGTATGGAGTTCATCGTTGTACTCAGGCATATGCGATGCATATGCCATGAAAGTTTAACCCCGTAGTCCGATCATTTACGGTGACCAGGTAGAGACATGCAGGCCAATTCCTGCACATATACGTGAGTTTAACAATATATTGTTCGGGATTTCCGTGAAATACAAGTTCAAACAGAGATTTTTAAACAACCCTGTTCACTTATTTATTAAAAAGTATACTGCAAACGAAGGAATGAGGAAAGAGCACATTTTCAGGAATAATTGTACAGCTTCCAATCTTTCTAAATAGAAGAAATATGATACAGTAGTAATGCTAGACATGGGAGTATATTCATTAAGACAAATATAGATATAGAAAATAACAATAGAACGATGGAATGGAGATAGCAGTTCAGGAGAGGAGCTTACTAATGGTTGAAATGTCCACGCAGCGTGCAAAAGCAGCACATTTGCATGCGAATCGGGCCGAGCGTTTTCGCACCTTGCAGTTTCGCTATTTGTGTATTTACATGTTTATGATCTACACGCCAGCTGCAGCGATACAATCATTTTTCCCTTTGTATTATCGGGATTCGGGATATACGGATGCGATGTATGGTCTGCAAAATGCACTGCTTCCTATCGTAGGCATGATCGGAAGCTTTTTGTTTGGCCTAATCAGCGATAAGCGATCGCGAATTAAATCGATTTTAATGACAATTATGCTATTGCTAATGGTGGTCATTTACTTTATTTTTCACGTTTCATCGTTGTGGCTTATGATGGGACTTGTACTATTGTTTCAATTTTTATGGGCGCCGGTGTCGTCTTTAACAGATAGTATGGTCATGCTCTCAGCGAAGCATCTGAATCAGACGTTTGCAACGATACGCGGCTTCGGAGCAGCGGGATTCGCTGTTGCAGCTGGAATTATTGGCTGGATATTGGATTTGCTTCCCGGACAATCAACGATGGGATGGATTGTGATAGGCTTAATTGGATGCACTTGGCTGACGCTTTGCTTGATACGAGATCCTCGATCTCCTCAATATGTACATAGCGAACAGGAGAAAGAATCAGTGAAGGAGAAGAAAGCTGGACAAGGCATAGCAAAAGAAGACGTGCGTATCCGCGATCTCGCTCCTTATGTCATGACACCAAGGTTTATGTTCTTTATCGCTGCGATGATTGTTTATCAGATGACATTTTCATTTAACGATCAATATTTCGGATTTCTTATACGCGAACTAAATGGTACGTCCGTTCATATCGGTCTAGGGTGGATGCTGCCAGCGGCTGTTGAAGTAGCTATTTTCCTATATCTTGGACGTAGTAGGCATCGGTTGCGTCCACTGCCAATGCTAGCGATTTCAGCCGTTATTTTCTCCGTTCGATCTTTCATTTTAGCTTGGACGGATTCGCTGGTCGTAGTGATGCTGCTGCAAGCTGTGCAAGGGATAGCGATTGCTTTCTTCTTTATTTACGTAGCAGAATATATGATGGAAACGATACCGGATAAGTTTCGAGCCAGTGGCCAGGCAGTGCTGCAGATGATCATGAGTATTGGTGCAGCGGTAACAGGCAGTGTCATTGGGGCGTATTTGTATCATCACTATGGTTTAGAGGGCCTGTTCGTGACAGGCGGATGGTTGCTCATTATCTCAATTGGCATTTTTCTATGGGCCGAACGGCTGGAGCGTAACTATGCTGCAAAATGATAGGTTGCCTGTTGAAGACTAATGATATCGCTTATATACTAGGATCAAAAGACTAGTTTCCGCAAAAGGCACGGCCTATCTACGACTATGATAGGTGAAACCAATCTATAACTCGTTTATCTAGTTGAAATAAGATAAGGAGTGTGGCAAACGATGAATGAAAGTAATCAAAGTGCGTATTCGATTCGCAAACATACATTAGAATGGCGTCGCGAGCATGTGACTTTACGAGGAATCGTCACTATGCCAGTCACGGATCATTCCGTCCCAGCCATTATATTCGGGCATGGATTTACTGGACATAAAGCGGAAGCTAACTTCATGTTCAAGCGGTTGAGTGATGAGCTGGCCAAGCGGGGCTACGCGACTGTTCGCTTCGATTTCGCAGGAAGTGGAGAAAGCGATGGCGAGTTCGTTGACATGACAGTTTCTACAGAAGTGCAGGACATGCTGGCAGTATGGGATGCCGTTCAAGTGATGGAAGGAATTAATCCGAAGCGTGTTAGTTTGCTTGGGTTTAGTCTAGGTGGAGTTGTTTCCCTGTTAGCAGCTGAACAGCTTGGTGATGAGTTGGATCGCTTGATGTTGTTGTGTCCGGCGCTTGGCTTCCAGGATATATTGGCAAGAGATTTGCAAGGGGAGAAATTGCATCATCTGCTGCAGCATGGTTGTGTGGAATTGTATGGACAGAAGATCGGTCAGGGCTTGTTTGATGACCGTGCTGCACTCCGTATTCTTGATGCTGCTGCACAAATTCATACACCTGCACTTATTATACATGGTACGAATGATAGTGTAGTACCGCCTTATACAACTTATAGGCTGCACCACTTTTTGAGTGGATCGCGACTCAGATGGATTGATGGAGCTGATCACGTGTTTGGTCAATCCGTGCACGCTGTTCAACTTTTGGAGGAGCTTATTGATTTCTTACAGTTAGAAACAAGTTAGCTATAATTCGTCCATTGAAACTTTAATTTGTCTACTTTTAGAACAGGTAAATATTAGGGCAAAATATAAATAAGGTTGATAGGGTTGTTGAATGGGATTATATTTCCATTCGGCACTGTCTGATTTCCGGCAGGACAGGTAACCTACTCAAATGTGTGTTGACACGTTCGTATCCCCCGATATCGAATGAAGGAACACACGGCGGCGAAAGCGCATTTGTTGAGGAGCAAATGCGCTTTTTTGCTTTTTCGTTTTATAGAAGCGTGCCTATTTATATTATGATTATGTCGAAATTTGACCGATTTCAGTATGAATATATATGCAACATTCGTATAAATCATAGATATTAAGCGGAGGATGTTGTATAAAGAAATATATGAAATACAGAAATGGAAAAGGAGTGGCAGAGATTATGCAATACACTGCTATAAAAAAAGAATTTAAACATGTAGGATATCATCCTGGCCGTTATTTGCACATTGCTGATGTAACGACTCGTGTTGTTGATTTTGATCATAAAGAGATCGAACGTGTGGATCAAGTCGTCATTGGTTCTGATGAGCCTATGATTACACAACAGGTTGGTGAGGAAGCTCGTATCAAGTTAGTCGAAGAGCATCCTGATTTTCAATTTTACCGTGAGGTGGAAGTTGCTGAAGTAATTATGGTAGAAGCATTTGACCGTGAACTAGCCGAACAATCCTAGTACGAAAGATGCACATGAACACCTTGTCCAGCTGAATAATGGGCAAGGTGAACGGCCTGGTTTACGAATATATAATGCTTGAATACATACATTTTTGCCAAGAAAAACCGATATATAGTACAAGAGAATCATTGCAGATATCGATAACGACATAGTTGGATAGGAACCTATACATAGTTAAGGGAGATGTAACACTATGAAATTCGTTTCAATGTTGCGACGAATGATGCAGGGCATTAAGCTTAGGCCGATTGCCTCTTATGCGAAATATCGTCCCTCAAGGTCTGTAGGAACTAGGCTGTTTCTCATGTTTGTCGTCAGTATTATGGTATTCGTAAGTGCAGTCGGCATTGTATCGTATTATGTTTCTAGACAGGCTATTGAGCAAAAAGTGTCTGAAACGAGCTACCAGACGATTACGCAAGCGGTAGAGAAAATGGACGTCGTTCTCAATACCTATTCCAAAATGAGTATGCAGATTATGGTTGATCCTAACTTGACGGATTGGGTTAAGAACTATTTGTCCGCACCAGAACATTCTTACGAACAAGTTCAAGCTATGAAAAATATTCGCGAAACGCTGCAAGGTTATACAGCAGGTCATAATGCACTTGAGGATATTTACTTGATCCCTGTTGGCACGAATGACAAAGCATTCTCTACGGAAACGACGGTGCAGCTGTCCGATGAGGTCAAAAACTCAACTTGGATGCAGCAGGTAGTGAAAAATCAAGGTCGAGCGGTTTGGTCGGATACGCTGTTAACTGGTGTAAATAAATCTCATGAACCGACTATTGTTGTTTCTCGTTTGATGACGGATCTATTCGCCAAGCAGCAAAAATTCGTCGTTGTTGTTGAAATACATATGCAATCGCTTGCTGAAATGTTCAATACGATCAATATGGGGGAAGGCACTAGCTTATCGCTTGTGAATCGTAATGGACAATTTATTTACCATCCAGACGCGGCATTGGTAACAAAGTCTGCTCCAGAATGGCTCGTTCCAGCTGACAAAGAACAAGAAAAGTGGTCGGGAACGGAGCATGTTCTCTCAAGTGACAACACGGATTTACTGAAGGTATATCATGAGTCGAAGGAGAACAAATGGACAGCTATTGGAACGATCCCAGTGGATGTGTTGGTTGAAGATGCAGAGGTCATTCTCATCGTCACCTTCGTCAGTATTATCGTAGCTGCTATATTTGCAATGGTTATTGGCTTCGCTGCTACACGCATGATTGCTTCACCGCTCACTGTGCTGCGCAACTTGATGAGTCGAGCGGCAGACGGCCAGCTTACCGTTCGTGCAACTGTAAACTCCAAGGATGAGATCGGTGAGCTTTCCGGTGGATTTAATCAAATGATGGAACAGATTACAGAGCTCATGAAGCGCACGGATAGCAGCGCTCGGCATGTATTGGATACCGCTCAGCAGTTGACTCATGCATCCAAGAGCACTGGGGTTGCTGCTGAAGAAATTGCATTGGCTACGGAAGAGATTGCAAAAGGGGCGCTTAGTCTAGCCTCAGAAGCAGAACGTGGACATGATCTGACTCAGCAGATGGCAGCGCAAACCCAACTTGTTGTTCATGCAAATGAGAAGATGGAGCAGTCTGCCAACCTTGTGCAGCAATCGAGTAGGCTTGGTGCATCTTATATGTCTTCACTTAAGGAGCGTACGGATGCGGTAGAAGATACGATTCGATTGTTAACGAATCGAGTGAATGAATTAAGCAACAGTACGGCATCGATACGCAATGTGTTGAAGGTGCTTCAAGATATGACGAAGCAGACGAATATATTATCATTGAATGCAACGATTGAGGCAGCTCGTGCAGGTGCAGCCGGCAGAGGCTTTAGAGTTGTCGCGGATGAAATCCATAACTTGGCGGATCAATCCAGACAATCTATCAACATGGTTGCGAATATCACACAGCGGATTGAACAAGAAATGAAGGACACGGTTGAGACGCTTCATGAAGCATTCCCAACGTTCCAGTTGCAGAAGGAAGCGGTTCAGGAAACGGATGAAATCTTCAAGCAAGTAGGTCAACGGATGACGGATATGAATGTACATTTAGATGAAGTGGGCCAATCTGTTGAAGAACTCCATCGTGTACAAAGTGTAATTGTTGACGCGATGAGTAATGTAAGTGCTGTATCGGAAGAGTCTTCTGCTACGTCTGAAGAAGTGGCATCACTTAGTCAGGAGCAGCTTAACGTATCCAAGCAGCTTATCGGCTTGTCGAATCAGCTTGAATCGGTATCCAATGAGCTGCAGCAGTCACTGTCGCAATTCCAGTATCATTCAGAGGAAGAGCAGGTTTGCCATCTTTAATAGTATAAGCAAAATGCAAAACAGCCCAGAAACTCCTATAGGAGAACTGGGCTGTTTTTTTATTTAATGAGTTGATTGAAGTGGTTAGCCTGCGAAGAATAGCCCGGCAATTGCGGCACTAATTAAGTTGGCCAATGTTCCGCCAAGCACGGCTTTCATCCCCAGCTTCGTTATTTGTGTTCTGCGATCTGGTGCCATGGAGGAGAGACCGCTAATTTGAATAGCGATGGAGCTTAAGTTGGCGAAGCCGCATAAGGCAAAGCTCGTAATCATCAACGTGCGAGCGGAAATTTGATCGATTATTTTTCCGAGCTCAGAAAACGCAACGAACTCGTTAACGACAACTTTTTGCCCGATTAAGCTTCCTGCTACAGAAGCCTCTGACCACGGTATGCCAATCAAGTAGGCGATAGGTGAGAAAATCCATCCCAATATACTATGCAGCGTAAGATTCGGGAAGCCGAACCAACCTCCGATTCCACTTAGCAAGCCATTTAATAACGCAATTAAGCCAATAAAGGCGATTAAGGTCGCGCCGACAGCCAATGCGATTTGAAGTCCGTCAACTGCTCCAGCAGCAGCTGCATCGATGACGTTGGCTGTTTTCTCATTTACACTTTCCTCTTGGCTTTCGTGATGATGATAAGATTCTGTTTCAGGAATAAGCAGCTTTGATACTAAAATACCGGCTGGAGCTGACATGAAGCTGGCTGCAATTAGATACTCTAGCGGAACCCCCATCAACGCATAGCCCGCCAAAACGGAGCCCGATACGGAAGCCATCCCGCCAGTCATTACAGTAAACAACTCAGATCGTGTCATGGTACTTAAATAGGGTTTCACTAGCAATGGTGCTTCGACCATACCGACAAAAATGTTGGCTGTAGCAGATAATGACTCAGGCTTGCTCGTCCCAAGCGCTTTGCTTAAGCCCCCGCCGATAATGCGAATGATCCATTGCATGATGCCTAAGTAGTAAAGCACCGCAATAAGTGAAGAAAAGAAGATGACGATCGTAAGTACTTGGAAAGCAAAGATAAAGCCTTGTCCCGCTGGCGGTATCGCACTGCCGAATACGAATGAGATCCCTTCATTGGCATATGCAATGACTTGGGAAACCCCGTTGGAGACAGCTTTAAGTGCATTTCGTCCAGCTGTCCATTTCAACACAATGAATCCGAACAGCATCTGAATCGCAAGTGCGATCAGAACAGGACGCCAATGAATTCGACTGCGATTTTCCGAGCATAAAAAACCGATTAGTAATAGCCCTGCGATTCCGATTAATCCCCATACGTTCATGCCTGACAACCTTTCTGCCAATAAGCGTTATAGTTCACAGCCCTTTTGTCATGCTTAATAGGTCTCTCATATGCTCCGTTGAGCTTTTATTGGTCTCAGCTAGTATTTGGGGAAGTTGGTTTGCTTATGCATCGAGAGCAACGTGACAAAAGTGTAAGGAACTTGAAAGGCAAATCAACGGCATCAAGTTTCCAAATTTCGTATGCTGGATACAACAAGGCTGAAACGAAGCAATTCCAATCCAACATTATGTAGTAGGGGTTGATTACGGATGGTATCCGAACTATTAACGGTAAAGCATGTCGAAAAAACGTATGAGGGCAGAGTATCCACGCAGGTGCTGCGCAACATAAATATAACAATAAAAGAGGGAGAATTTGTAGGTATTATGGGTCCTTCTGGTTCAGGGAAAACAACCTTCCTCAACATTATTTCTACGATTGATTCTCCTACTAGCGGAGAAGTACTTATTCATGGTATGAATCCGCACCAGCTTAAAAAAGAAAAATTAGCTGTGTTTCGGCGTCGTGAGCTCGGTTTTGTATTTCAACACTTTAACTTGCTTCATACGCTAACGGTTCGAGAAAATATGATGCTTCCGCTGACGCTTGAAGGTGTGAGCATTCGTAAAATGAAGCAGGATGCTCAAGCGCTTGCTGAAAGACTAGGTATTGCTTCTATTTTGGATAAGCGTACTTATGAAATATCAGGCGGCCAAATGCAGCGAACAGCGATTGCTCGTGCGATCATTCATCGTCCGAGGTTATTGTTGGCAGACGAGCCAACAGGCAACTTGGATTCCAAGGCTTCACGCGACGTAATGGAAACACTAGAGAGTATTAACAAGACGGACGGTACGACGATGATGATGGTAACCCATGATGCCTATGCAGCGAGTTACTGTGATCGAGTTGTGTTTATGAAGGATGGAAGCTTCTATAATGAGATTTCGGGGGGCGGCAACCGGAATGTATTTTTCCAGCACATTATGGATGAGTTAGCGTCGCTTGGAGGTGACGAGCGTGAATTTTCGACAGTTCGCGTTTAATAATGTGTTTCGCAATAAACGGACCTATGCCGCTTATTTTTTGAGCAGCTCTTTTTCGGTAATGATTTTCTTCATCTATTCCGTTATTGCCTCGCATCCTGCAATGAAAGAAGGGATCACGCAACGGTTGGCTGTTCAGGCGATGAGTATTGCACAGTGGATTGTATACGTGTTCTCATTCTTCTTTATCCTTTATTCCGTAGGGGCATTTTTGAAGACGAGACAGCATGAATTTGGCGTGCTGATGATACATGGCATGTCACCGCGTCAACTGAATCGACTTGTTTTCTTAGAAAATTTGATTATCGGATTCGGTGCAATTGTAACAGGTATCGGCTCTGGATTGCTGCTCGCTAAAGCAGGCTTTGTGATTGGTGGAAGTGCGATGGGGGTTCAATTGCCTTATCATATTTCAATATCGGCGTTAGTCATGACAGCTAGTTCATTTGTTGTGTTGTTCTTCGTAATATCATTTTTAACTCAATTTATGGTGAGGAAGAGTAAAGTTCAGCAACTTCTTCAAGGGACGAACAAGCCTAGGTCAGAGCCGAAGGCGTCTCTGATCTTGTCCTTATTGGCGGCGGTACTACTTGTTGCCTCTTATGTACTGTCTTATACGGCAACCATGGTTACAATCGGTTTTCTCATGCTGCCAGTAGTCTTGATGACAATTATCGGTTCCTATTTCTTGTTCACGCAGTTAAGTGTGTTCATTATTCATCTGTTAAAGCGCAATGATCGGCTGTTTCTACGCAAAACGAATATGCTGACCATTTCTGATCTTGCCTATCGCATGAAGGATAATGCACGTATGTTCTTTATGGTCTGTATTGTGTCTACCGTTGCTTTTTGCGCAGTTGGTACATTGGCTTCGTTTGGAGTCATGGAAGACGAGATAGTGCAGTCGCATGTTTACGATCTGAATTATGTGAGCAAGAAGGGCAATCAGATGGAGCAGACTCATCTTACCGAGATTGAATCTTTGCTTAAAATGAAAGGGATCGAGTATAACAAGATTGACTATGAATTTTTAACGGTGAAGGCAAAAGAAGGTCGATTGCCATGGACGGTATTTGCACAATCTACTTACAATAAAGTTGCAGCTGACTTACAGCGTCCGATTGTATCGGTTACAGGTGAACAAGCGCTGCTCATTCCATATATGAAGGACACGATTCATTTTAAATTTCCTTTCGAATCAGAGACGGTGTATTTAGCTGTGAGTTCAATTAAGCTGACTACAACGGATAAAGTGGAAGGACCCATTACGAATCAAGGCTTATTAGGAGAAGCGCTTATCGTAACGGATGAGATGTACAAGCAATTGTCCAATCATGCGAAACCAGAAACCATTTACGGTTACAAAACGGTAGATTGGGAGCAGACAGTTGGAGTTGGCGCAGGGATTGAACAAGATTATGATCAAGCTGTAAGTACGATGGGATCTGGAAATAGAGAAATATCATTTGAATTCAGCTCGTTAGCTGCATCTGTTGCAGTTCAGCGGCAAATGTTCAGCATTATGATGTTCTCGGCACTACTTGTTGGTGCGGTATTCTTTATTGCGTCAGGCAGCTTCTTATATTTCCGCCTGTACACGGACTTGGAGCAGGATAAGGAACGTTACAAGGCTATTGGAAAGATTGGTTTAACCGATCGAGAGCTTAGTAAAATTGCAACGACACAACTACTGCTATTGTTCTTTATTCCGATTATTGTGGCTGTTGTCCATAGTGCGTTTGCGTTTACGGCGCTGCAAAGCATTATTAATCTATCTATCGTCGGCCAGACCGTCAAAGTGTTGGCGGGATTCACGATTGCACAGATTGTTTATTTCTTCGTTATTCGCTGGCGTTATATGATTCATTTACGTGAGGCAGTGAGATAGATGGGGAGTATGGGAGCTGGATGTACAAGATATATTAGGGCTGATTAGCTCTGGATTTCTGATGTAGTATTTGCTTTATTTGTTGGCAAAAAGGTTGAGCCTAGGGAGTGACATGATTGCATGGTCATGTTCGCTCTCTCACTCAACCTTTTTACACTGTTATTTTAATTTACTCTTGAGTCGACTTTTTGCGGAACAACAATTGATCTACACCGTAACCGATATGTTCTGCAAAAATAAAGTAAATTGCCAAAGCAAGCAATGCCAAATCTAACTCGTATCCATTAGGTCCAATCAATCCACCAGGAAGCTTAACCGTAACAATAGCGCCGATCATGATTGCAGCGTAACCGATAGATACAAATCGAGTCAATAAACCTACGATCATCGCGATACCACCGAGTAATTCGATAAGAGCGACGACATAAGCAAGTGTACCCGGCAAGCCAATGCTCTCGAACCAACCAGCTGTATTTCCTAGCCCCATTTGAAGTTTATCAAGACCGTGCATCGTAAAAATAACTCCTAAAATTACACGCATAATTGTTGCGACCACATTCATTCTTATTGTAGCATTCATTTTATTTCATCCTCTCAAAGTTTATATTGTTGTAGATATAATTTCGTTATTACAAAACTTCTATGCAAAAAAATAGGCAAAAACCATTTGTACACCTCTTTTTGTTTTGTTATATAAATAATAATTCACTATTGTGAACAAATCATAACAAAGATAATTTGCTGAGTCAATTATTTTTTTAGTATAATGAAACTATTATCTTTAGAAGTGAACAAAAGGGGAGATTAAAGTGGATATTGGCGCTTCGATTCGAGCTATACGGAAACAGCGAAAGATTACGATCTCTCAGTTATGCGAAGGTACCGGATTATCAAAAGGATTTATAAGTAATGTAGAAAACAACAAAACATCTCCTTCTATTGCAACATTAGAGAGCATCGCAACATTTTTGAATGTGCCTCTCCCTTACCTACTGCTGAAAAATGAACAGCGCATGCATGTAGTCCGCAAAGATGAGCGTCAGCAGACGACATCAGGCAGTGATAATTTGAAAGTAGAGCATTTATCTGCAAAAGGCGGGCTGCGGATGATGATTTGCGAGGTGCCGCCAGGCGCTACGACTGGAACGAATATGCACGCGGGTGAAGAATGTCATTTCGTTTTGAAAGGCAAAATCGTTGCCGAGCAGGCAGAGGATATGGAAGTGTTGGAGGCTGGAGATTCATTCAGCTGGAATGCGAGTGTTCCGCATAAAGTGACGAATACAGGTGAGGAATCGGCACTCGTCTTAATTTCTGTGTATAAAGATATTAGCTTTGAAGATATTCAGTAGCTAGGGAGCAGAAGTAGGGCTGTGCGTGTGCGGATCACCCGTGCCTTTAGTTATAAAATATAAAGAGACCTTCCTTACATAGAGTGAAGTGGTTAGTAACACTATACACTGCTAGAAAAGGAGAGGTCTTTTTTTGTAAGATGAAACATTTGAGTTTTTTGGGTTTGAGATAGCTACTATTTTATTGCTGCAATTCTTGTAAGGCTAGTTAGATGAAGCGCGGAAGCCTGCTGCTTCAGCGTCTTCTACCGTGCAGAACATCATTTCTGCCTTTGTTTGCTCATAGTAGCGTCCATCTGGCAGGTGATAAATTTTATCTTTATTTTTGTTGATATTCCCTTTTATCGTTGGAGTCTGACAATTGCCCTGAGCGGAAGTAGTTTTTTCATTTGTATTGTTATCAGTCAGTGAATTGGCTTCTTTGCTCTTGGATCGTTGTCCGGATGATGACTTTGACTTGGATGATTGCCATAAACCCCGATTGTTGTTCCTTGCCTCACGTTCTAATTTTGTAAATGTTTTGGAGTATAATACATTAGGCGGTATCGTCATTGTGTTGGCATAACCTTCACGAATAAGTCGTTCATTGAACATTTCGTCATCGTTTTCAATAAAAATGTATCGAAGCAGTCTGCCGTACTTGTCTGTGTTACCGGCATCTTGGAACATGTAGACGGTGCTCCCTGTTAATTGCTTATCCGTATATTCCTTCGCTTCTTGGCCATAATACTGTACTTTGCCGTGTGTCTCAGGCGTATTAACCCCGATAAGTCTTACTTTATCTCCCTCATTTGTGACAAATGTATCGCCATCCACGATGCGTTTTACTTTTGTCTTCGTAAAAGGTTGATTGCTCAGCTCAGGATACTGAGCAATGATGCTCTTGTGGAAAGCATCATTGGATGCTGTGCCTGCATTGGTGCTGCATCCTTGTGTGACAAGCATAATACAAACGAAAATGACCAATCCAAGAAAAAGGTGCTTTCGATTGTTTAATCTGGTTATGTAGGGCTTGGATAATGCAGTTGTTTCATTGTTCGGTTGTTTAATCATGATGTGTATCGCTCCTTCTCGTACTAGTATGCCGATTGGGGAGGAGGAATGCAACAAATGTAGAGATGCTTTAAGTGCGGTTTATTTACATAAAAAACCTTGTTAATATTAGCCATATATGATATGGTTATTTCAACTTCAAATGGTGAACGGAAGAACCGTCACGAGGTATTGCATTTGCGATGCTTTGTGGCGGTTTTTTTGTGTTCTTTGGTGTCTATGGCTAAATGACGTGGCAAGGTTGAGCGGAAATAGATTACTAGTATTAAGGAAAGGCGGCGGATACGATGCGTCGATTGAAGCAAGATTGGGTTGTAGCACTTCCAGACAAGCAGTTGGTAGAACGATTGATCGATTATTGGAAGCATAGCAAATATAGCGAAGTACTGCAGTTGCGAGTATTTTCTCAATGGGACACACTCTGGCAATATGTGAAGCTTCAGCCAGAATGCAGATTGTTTGTTGTCGATCTCGATTGGTTGAATCAACTGGAAGCCGACGTGGAAACCTCGCACATTTTATCCAAACTAAACATTTTCGTCCTGACCGATGATCCTGCATTGCTACAACGTGAGGGAGTTTCGTCAGCTACACCCTATCAACCGCTGGATAAGCTGTTCGAGCAAGGGCTGCGACAAGGGTCGGCGGCATATGAAGGTGGATCCCGGTATAGCAGCGACAGTCAGGATATCAATCAAGGACAACGCATTTCGTCGAGCGGTGCTTGCAGAGTTGTAACGATTTGCTCTAGTGGTGGTGGAATTGGTAAGACGACATTGGCTTTTCAGATTGCTCACTATGCAGCAGAAATGGGTAACAAAGTGTTTTATTGGAGCTTGTCAGCTCATGCTGAATGGGATTTGTTTACTCTCTCATCAGACAAGAATCCTATTTCTTTTCCTACTAATAGTTTTTCCCAGCTGTTGTACAGTTTGCAGCGAATGCGTACATCTGACCTGGATCCGTCCACCTATACAGTTTCTATTCCCATTTTGCGGGCGGATACATTCGAGGCTAATATTCCACAGGCCGAATTGGATGCATTGACAGGTGAGCGTATTGAGCAAGTAATTCATTGGCTCAAGAGCTCGAAGCGATACGACATCATTGTACTAGATGTTGATGCGAATCTTACACGCAATAAAGCAGCAATTCAGATTAGTGATCAGCTACTGTGGGTTATCGCTGATGATATGGTGCAAATGAATAAAATGGAGCGTTGCTTTAATTACTGGCAATCAGAGGCCCCTTCTTGTTATGAGCAATTGCTTATGAAGGGGAAGATCATTGTTAATCGGTATATGGGTGTGATGCTTAATCGATGGCAGCGTAATGACCTCTCAGTTGATTGCTATTTGCCTTACATTCCACAGTGGAAACAGTTACATCGCCCTGAGCAGTGGTTTAGTTCAGCTGTGTACCAAGCTGCTTTGGAAGAATTGATTCATACTCATCTGCCTTGGCTCTCGAGGCGCGGATGGACGAATGCCATATGAGTCGTATATCTTTTCCTTTCCGCCCTAAGCGAGATGAGCACCATGAGGCAGCAGAGATTGCTGGTGATCGTGATGGATCTGAACAAGTTGAAGAGCTGCGTGATGCGGAGCATTTGTATGCCATAGTTCGTGAACGGGTTCGAGAGCAGATGGAGTGGGATGAAGAGCTCGAAGATGATCAATTACAGGTTCGAATCGAGCAGGTACTATTTACACTCCCTGAGATGAAGCGACTTACCTCTCAAGAAATGAATTCGATTGTGATGCGTGTTTTTCACAGCTTTCGTGGGCTAGACGCATTGCAACCGTTAGTGGATGATCCTTCAGTAACAGAAATTATGATTAATGGTCACAAGGAAATATTTATTGAGCGAGATGGAAGAATGGAACAGTTGGAGATGAAGTTTGAGAACCGCGAGAAACTTGAAGACATTATTCAAGCGATCGTCTCTCAAGTTAATCGCGTCGTAAATGAATCTTCACCGATTGTGGACGCGCGCTTATCGGATGGATCGCGGGTGCATGTTGTACTCCCACCAATAGCACTCAAAGGTCCAACCGTCACGATTCGTAAATTTCCTACTCAGCCTATGACGATGGACGATTTAGTAAGGCGGGGTGCTATTACAGAGGAAGCTTCAGAGCTTCTCAAGACACTCATCCAGGCAAAGTACAACATTTTTATTAGCGGAGGAACGGGTTCGGGCAAGACGACATTTTTAAATGCACTGTCGCAATATATTCCCTCAAGTGAACGGGTTATTACCATTGAAGATGCTGCAGAGTTGCAAATTATAACAGTGCCGAATCTAGTTGGTTTGGAGACACGAAATGCCAATACCGAGGGAAAAGGCGCTATTCCGATGCGAGATCTTATTCGAGCTTCATTACGGATGCGGCCCAATCGAGTTGTTGTCGGTGAGGTCCGAGGCGCTGAAGCCCTTGATATGCTGCAAGCCATGAATACAGGCCACGACGGTAGTCTATCGACTGGCCATGCGAATAGTGCACGCGATATGATGAGCCGTTTGGAAACGATGGTGCTGAGTGGGGCGAGCCTTCCTTTACCTGTTATAAGACAGCAAATTGCATCAGCCCTTGATATTGTCGTTCATCTTGCTCGTATTCGAGATGGATCGCGTAAAGTGCTTGAAATTGCGGAGGTGATCGGTATGGAAGGAGGTGAGATTGTGCTCTTTCCGCTATACGTATTTGATGAGGAAGGCGAAGTAGATGGAGTTGTGCATGGCAAATTAGCTTGCAAGGGGACTTTGCAAGAACGCTGGAAGCTGCAAATGGCTGGATTACGTTGCCCTAATGAGGAGGGGGGATGATGCAAAGCGAACCCAAGAAACGTTTTTCTATGAAAAAACAGAAGGAACAAGGCTTACCAGATTACACGGTATACCAGCAATCTGTTGGAGAATATGCTTTTGGACTTGTTATAGGTATAGGTTGTATGTCATTTGTAGGCTATTTATTTTATCAGCATGTAATAGGGATCATCATTTTTGGTGCTCTTGGTTTATATTACCCTCGAATTCGATGTCGTGGACTCATTGAACGTCGCCGGGCACAATTGACACTTCAGTTTAAGCAGGCGCTTCATTCTATCTCTTCTTCACTGTCTGCGGGAAGATCGATCGAAAATGCTCTGAAAGAAGCATCGCATGATTTAAAGATGCTGTATCCAGGTGTCGAAGTTGATATGATGCGGGAACTTCGCATTATACGAGCTAGAATGGAAAATGGGGTGCCTATGGAAAAGGCCATGATGGATTTTAGCCAACGTGCTAATCAGGATGATATTTCGAACTTTGTCGATGTTATCGTGACTTGCAAGCGATTGGGCGGTGACCTTGTTGAAGTGGTACGAAGAACATCTACCGTTATAAGCGAGAAGATGGATATTGTACAAGAGATTGAGGTGCTCATAGCTCAAAAACGGCTAGAAATGAAAGCGATGATGGTGGCACCTTTTTTCTTTATTGGATTTATTAACTTTAGCTCACCAGATTTTATGGCTCCTTTATATGAAGGCGGAGGAAGAATTCTTGCAACGGTCTCATTAGCTTTGCTCTTTATAGGAATATGGCTTCTTAAGAAAATGATGAACATTCGAGTATAACTCGTTCGTTACCGAGTAGGACGGTGATTTTGGATGTTGGGACAATGGCTATGGTTTGCAGCATTTGCTGTGATGCTGGTCATCTTTATTGCTGGCCATATGCAAGCAAAAGGGAAGCATAACGAAATTATTAGTCAGGCAGATCCATCTAATAAACTCACGTCGTGCTTGCCGTTCGCTTTACATTTGACAGGCAAGTTTCAACGAACTTTGGATACACATCCGATTTTCGTCTCTCTCAGGCAGGCTATCTTTCAACTGTACGGTCCGCAAGCTTTTTATGTTCGGTATCGTCTTTTCGTAGGTGAGGTAATGCTTATTGCATATATAGGCACTATGACAGCATTACTTTTGCCTGCAATAACCGATGGCAGTCCAGTAAATTTTGCGGGCGCATTGATGCTGGTACTCATTCTTCCGTTGGTGAAGTCGAAAGAAATGATAAACAAGTCTGTACAAAAACAACAAGACATACAGATGGAACTGCCAGAACTGCTTAGCAAATTGAGCTTGCTCGTGCAAGCAGGTGAAACGGTCCAAAAGGCACTTTCTATATGTGTTCAACGTAAGGGTGAGCACTTGAGTCATCCGCTGTACATTGAACTGAATCGCATGTTGAAGGATGTACAGAACGGTTATTCATTTGCACAAGCATTAGAGCAATTTTCAAAGCGTTGCGCGGTTCAAGAGGCTGCTATGTTTACGACGACGATTTTGATGAATCAGAAGCGAGGTGGTTCATCATTCGTATTGGCGATGGAGGATTTGGGCAGGCAGTTGTGGGATAAACGTAAGTCTGTTGCGCGCAAAAGAGGAGAAGAGGCATCAACAAAGCTTATATTTCCGATGATGCTGATGTTCCTTGTTGTGCTAGCTGTTGTCGGTGGACCTGCACTTATGATGATGGGTTAACTGACTATGTATCTTACCATTTGAAAATGAAAAGGAGAGATTTATATGTTGCAAGTAATGAAATCACAATGGAAACGTTTCTGGAAAGAAGAAGATGGATTAGGAATGGTAGAGTTAGTCGTTATTATTGCAGTTGTTGTCTTCTTGGCGCTTTTATTTAGAGAGCAGATTTCTGGCTTTATTAAGAAAATTATAGGGGGCGCTGAGCAAAAGACGACGAACCTGATGGGACCTTAATGGGATGAGGGTATTTAGGAAATGGCGTTGGCTATCACGCGAAGACGGGGCGGCTATTATGATAGAGGCTTCGATTGTTTTTCCTATCATACTGTTGTGCACGTTAATCATGTTATTTCTAGGAATTATGATTTACCTAAAGGCCATAACTGCACATGGTGCCGTACTCAGCTCGGAGCGTGCGGGAGTTATTTGGAGTAATAGTAACAAGCATCCAATAACAGGTATGTTTCCACAGCATACCTACGATAAATTGTATTGGCGAGCGTTCGATGACAAGTTAATCGACCGTGTATTTCAAGGAGGCGGCGCGAATAGCGCCTTCTCCATTGTATTGCCGAGTACTGGCTCCTCTGGTAGCTTGCCTGAGAAGAAGCTAGGGCTAAGCGCTGGACAAATTCCTAGTTCCTACAAAGGAAGCATGGAATATGGAAATAGCTTAATAGAACGAACAGTAACAACTTATTTGCAAGAGCCCATTAACGATAATGTGTTAGAACGTCTGTCCGGGAAACGTGTTGAGGTTGATGGAACGGCAGTAACAGCTGTTGTTGAACCTGCAGAATTTATTCGCACGGTGCAATTTGTTAGGTATATGCAAGTCAAACTTACGGAAATGAGCGGAACTCTTGGGGCAACTCCAAGAGAAGCGGGTTCTCTAGTGCAGAGAGCTTCTGCACCGTAAAGGAAACTATTTTAATTTCAAATGTGATAACGTGCTTGATTCTTGATAGGGGTTCTATTTGTTGAACGGATGAGTAGGGGGCAATGTTAATGAACGGTACAATTGCAGCGAAACAAGTACGCAAACTTTGCATACTAGGAAGGCGGTTTTGGAAGCGACAGAAGGGAGCAGTGTCTATATTTTTAATATTTATCGTTATGGTCATATTCACGGTCATGACGGTATTTATAGACTATGCACGTATTGCAGCGATGGAATGGCGTTCAGAAGTAATTGCTCAATCCGCAGCCCGCTCGGTTATGTCGGCTTTTGATCCTGTTTTGCAGCAGCGCTATGGATTGTTTGCGTATGGTGAGACTGAACCTGCGTTGATCGTAGAGGAAGTTCTTCGTCAACATGTACCTAAGCAATCTCAAAATTCTTTTTCATGGGTGCAGCTTGAGGTGGACAGTCATTCTACAGGAGTGACTCGTCCGCTTGGGCATTTGGAAGAGTTTGAGCATCAAATCATGGAAGACATGAAATATAAAGCTCCTGTTCAGCTCGGATACGAAATATTTGGGAGGATGAAGCCGATGGCGAATGCTATGGGTGAGGCTTCGCAAGTAATGGACCTAATGCAAAAATTAGAGAAAATGTACACTAAGCGTAATCATTTATTGGATGAAGTCATTCGAGATCAAAAATACGCCCGTGTTGCGTTTTCGGATGCGCAGCTAGATACAAAAATTATTGACGGAATTCAAGCGTTCTATAATCCTCAACATATCTTTGATAATCCAATTGGGACTATAAATACGGCAGCAGATATTGCAATGCAATATAACGATTATGTTAAAAAATATACCTCTGATCAATTGGTTGAAGATAAGAATAAACAGCATCAGAGTGAAACCAAAGATTATGAAGATGATGCAAAAGCGACCACACTTGAACTAAAGCAAATGTCAGAGTACATGAAAAACAGGCACCAATCCTTTGTTAATCGCTCCATTAAGAATTTGGAGGAAGCAAGGTCGATTAATAGTCAGATGAGCACAATTGTACTTCAAGCTCGGCTTAATTCTCCTCCCCCCGGTTATAGTCAAGTTGGAGGTGCAAATGTTCCTACTCAACCGGGAAGTACCACCTCTCAGGCAGAAGTTCTTAATCAAATTAGACAATCGGCGGATCAACTCGTCATGAGAGATCAGTTCTTTATTGAATATGATCGTGAACTTATTCAGCAAAAGACACAAGTTAGTAATTTGGATGATCGCATTAAAGGCTACTCTTCCTTAGTTGGACAATCATTAGGTGGGGGAGGCACTAAGCTTCCTCTTGCTCAATCGGTGTTCAATATGGCTCAGCAATGGAAGCAATACGATAAAGACTACGTGGCCCTGTCTAATTTGGTTGATAAACGTGCAGCAGAGTTGGCAGAACTTAAAGCGAAAGACAGTGAAATCGCACGTACCAAAAAAGCGGCGGATCAGAAGATGATGGAGGCAGCCGCTTTATTGTCCAGTTTTACCAACTTGGGTAACCAGATGGAAGCGAACAAAGAAGGCTTTACTGATGTTCGAAAGAAAGTTGAAGCCGTACGCCAATTCAATGCGTCTGAGGCAATGAAGCAAGCTGGAATTCCTAAACATAGCAAGGATGCTAGTGAGGCGAGTTCAGAATCTATGAGTTTTATGACGACGTTGTTTAACGGCATGGGTGATATTTTAGCAAGTAGTAGAGATCGAATGTATCGCAATGAATATGCGTTTTTGTATTTTACTTCCTATGATCCTACCAAGCTGCAGTCGATTATGACTTCAGGAGTAAATATACCGAATAGCGTGGTCGAATCGTTAGGCGTTCACAATCAAGAGCTGGAATATATCCTATATGGATTCGATCATCATTTTAGCAATATTGCAGCTGCCTATGGTGAGATATTTGCTACTCGCTTAGCTATTCGAACGATGGAGGGCTTTGTAGAAAATAGGCATCTTGTTCACCCGCTGCTCATTACTGCTGCAGCTTTATTGTATGGTATTACACAAGCAATTTTAGATATGCAGTTGTTAGTGACTGTGAACCAAATCCCACTTTCTAAATATACGCCAAATATAAAGCTTACTTATTCGGATCATTTACGGATTTTTATGATGGCACATGGGGATAGGGAAGATATGATGCTACGTATGCTGGGGCTTATTCACTACAACACAGGTACAGATCCTACAACAAGCGGAACTTATGCAGAGACTCAATTGAGGACGAAGATGAAATTATGGTTTTTGCCAGGGCTGATGAAGCTTCTAGGGCATAGTGGGATGTTAGGAGGGCAGGTTGTTAATGGAAAGTACGAGAGTAGTAAAACATCTGTATTTTCTTATTAGTCATCGACTGCAAGTACGATCCCTTTACCCGAAACGACGACTACTATCACGTGCAAATGAGAACGGAAGCATTATTGTTGAAGCAGCGTTGCTACTGCCTATGGTATTGCTGTTATTTCTTTTCTTTATTTATATGATACAGGCCGCTGTCATTTCCACGGCTTTACAATCCGCAGCAACGAATAGCGTGAAGCAGGTAGCGACACATATGTATCCGGTAGCATTAGCAGCAGAAGCGATTCCGCCTGTATGGGAGATGGGGCCAATCGGAAGAGTTATGTCCAAACCTCCAATTGCTAATGCTCAGCTTCTTATTACTGAATTTGTAAATACATTTGGAGCATCGCTGCCTGAGCCTGTCTCTAGTTGGATGAGCTCCGGTAAGGAGTGGGTGGGCAGTCAGGTTCATAACCTAGGCGAACAAATACAAGCACCTGCTGGGAAGGCGATGTTTCAACCGCTCTTGGCGAGATACGGCATTCAACATGTGCTGACCGCTGACCGAATAAGAGTAACGCATTTGAAGTTCCCCGACATCAAGAGCAAACAGTCTCCCTTTATTTCACTGCAAATCGAATATGATTTACCGATGAGGGTACCTTTTACGATGCAGAAAGTTACATTAACTGCGCGAGCGTCTGAGCGAGTATGGATTGGGGATGGTCCTCCTCCCAACTTAAATAATGGACAATCTGGATCAGCACAAGATAAACCACCACCTCAATTGGGAACGTTATCTCCGCAGCCGCTTCACCCAGGTGGGAAAGCAAACCTAGATGCCAAAGTTGAGCCGAATGAGCGGGTAGAGCTTATTGTTTATTGGAAGAGCGGAACAAGCGAAGCTAAGCATGTCGGTTGGGCCGAAGCTGATGCCAACGGCAATGTTAGTTGGACTTGGCATATATCAGGGAATACCAAGCCGGGAACTTGGCAGCTGGAAGTTCGAACTGCTGATGGGCGTTCTAGTACGATGATGTTTGATGTTGAGAAAAAAGTAAAGTGAGGTGATAGACGTTTGAATGGTGCTGATATCATAGGGGCTCTGCTAGTTGTTTTTGCTTGTTTAACGGATGTGAGGAAACGAATCATACCGAATTATCTCACTGTAACCGCAGTTGTTAGTGCTCTGCTATTCCACTCAATTATGACTGGAATGGATGGATTACTATTTGTGTTTAAAGGTATCATGATTGGTTTTATACCTTTGTTTTTGTTATATGTAATGCGGACAGTAGGGGCGGGCGACGTGAAATTTTTTGCTGCATTGGGTGCATGGATGGGAGGGGGATTCATCTGGGATACCTTTATGCTCTCGATCCTATATGGTGGGTTAATTGCACTAGCTATTTTGTTATATCAATATCGAACATTAGGAAAAAGGTTGTTGCATTCCTTGTTACTGCTTATCGGATTAAAGTCTTTAGAGCCGATTAAGGATGTTATTCGTCAACCAGCTACATTTCCATTTATGATCGCGGTCGCTCCAGCAGCTGTAACGGTGTATTCAATTTCTCTGTATGCTGTGTAACAGTCGATACGGTATTTGAGGAGCATGTTGAGAGCGGGGAAGGAGTTCAATTGTGTACGGGTATAAGGCGGATTTTGTTCATGATGGTAAAGTAATGATGAAAGTAATTCGAGACCCAGCGATACGATCGGATGAGCTGGACATGCATGCCATAAAGATGATGCAGCGGCATCCTATTCCACAGATGCTTACCCTTGATGTACGAGAAATGGATTTTAATGTAGAACTCTATTTCGATATTAGCGGTAAAAAAATGCTTCAACAGGTATTTCGTAGTGAGAAATTAACAGAAATGCAGCTGTATGAGTGGTTACTACAGTTGATGCGAATGGTTGAAGATTGTCGTTCGTACATGCTGCACCCGAATCAATTGCTGCTTCATGAACAATTTATATTCATTGAAGGGGGCATTGCACAGGGAGTTCTGCATGTGCCTTATATCCCGATACAAACGGCACTGCATGAGAATAGTATGATGGAAAGTATTTGTCGTCTTGCTATCCAACTATCAGGCAGTGTGTCAATTTGGCAAGGAGATACCTTTCATCAGATGGTTCGTATGCTGCACGACGGCAGTTATTCCATTACTCAAGTTCGTCAATTCGTCCAAGCGGCTATATCTAAACCACTGGTTGGTTCGAGTGCACGGCATAGTAGTACGACTGTTTCTGAGAGTGCTACAACTGAGCGATCGCAGTTTAATCATATGACTGACATGGGTGTTCTATCTAGTACATCGCATGCTAAAAATGATAGATACAAGTCTGATCAATCTGTGCAGTTCAAGTCTTCAACAAGTGGAATGGAACGCTCCTATTCGAATCATGCAGTAGAGATGCATTCCTCCATGCCCAGCCAAATGAAGTCTAATCGAATGGTTAACGCACGTGCAATGAATGACTATAAGCTGGAAGCAGACGCATATTCATCGAATCCTTTAGATTCTGCTGAACTGGAGTATCGGAATCAGTTAGCATGGCCGGAACCTGATTCTGAAGATGATAGTGGTGAGCTTCAACCGCTGGAATCACAGTCGCCCATCATTGGAGCGGGTATTGCAATAATGATTTCTGTGCTGGGATGGAAGTTTGGCTATATGGAGAGTGGTGATTCCATTGGTATTCTTTTAAGCTCTTCTGCTACAGCAGTGGCTATATTTATGGGATTTGCATGGTGGAAAGGTTGGTTCTTAGGAATGGTGAGATGGTTCCGAAATACCAAAAATCATGACAATGCCAAGAGCGCAAAGAAAAAGTGGACTGTTACTCCTGCGACAGGCATGCTTCCGGATTTCGCATCGGTAGAGTTACCGTCAACCGTGTTGTCTTCCACAACGACCACTAATGAAAAAGTAAAAAGCAACTTCATTCCAGTGCCTGTTGTACCGCCGAATCGCTCGCAGGAGGCAGTCTCGCTCGAAGCTCATTATGATGATATGTCAGAACATACGACTTTGATGAGTGGAGGTCATTTTGATGCAACGACGCTACTTGATTCCTCTGCCAGGGATCTGGCCGCTAATGCTCCAATCATTTTTGCACTAGAACGTCTTGCTTCCGACGAGCAAACTATTGAAGAGACGATTACGATTACAGAGTGGCCATTTATAATTGGTAGGGGATCTCAAGGGGTTCATCATGCCTTATCTCTCATGGGTATTTCGAAGATGCACTGTGAATTGAATATGCAAGACGATCAGTATGTCATTCAAGATTTAGGTTCCAAAAATGGGACTGAACTGCAAAGTGAAATGCTGATTCCATATAAAAAATATCCGCTTCAAGAAGGGGATCGTATTCAAATTATCGATTATGTGTATCGGGTAAGCATGAAAAGAGCACGTATGCCTAGAATATCGCATGTTCGTTGAGGATTTAGTTTTGTGAGGCCCTGCATGTTAGCTAAATGGCTATGCAGGGCTTCTTAGTCATGTCAAACGATGTATCAAAATGGATTGAGACTCGTGTGGACGTGGTCAGCCTTCTTATTTTTCTTTCAAGGCAAGCAGCGCTTTTTCTACAGATGGGTATCGGAACTTGAATCCGTGCTTGAGCGCCTTCGTAGGGAATACATGTTGTCCTTCTAGCACAAGAATAGACATTTCGCCAAGCATTAGCTTCAATACGGTAGTGGGTACAGGAAGCCAATGAGGTTTGTGATAAACCCTGCTAATTGTTCTTCCAAATTCATCATTCGTAACGGATTCGGGAGCGCTAGCGTTTACCACATCACTTATAGCATCTTCATGAACGATGTAGTCGATTAAACGAACGATATCATCGATATGAATCCAAGAGAATGGTTGTTGGCCCTTGCCTATCCGTCCACCAACTCCTAGCCGATATGGCAGCAATATTTTCTGAAAGGCTCCTCCTTCCGAAGAAAGTACAGGAGCGATGCGAAGTTTTACTGTGCGTTGTGCAGGTACTTGATCGGCTGCTGCTTCCCATTGTCGGACGACATCGGATAAGAAATCCTGTCCTGTTGGAGGAGACTGTTCGTCGAATCTTTCTCCATCAGAGCTACCGTATACAGATGAGCCAGAAGCAGAAATCAATAACGGCAGTGTTCGATTGCGTCTAGCGGCCCAGTCCGCTATTTGTTGTGTAGGCTCAAGACGAGACTTACGTATTCGTTCCTTTGCTTTATCATTCCACCGCTGACTAATGGTTTCGCCTGCTAAGTTCACAACAACGTCTACATCGTCAGCGACTGCGGACGCCTGAGCTAGCTGAGACCATGTGAGATATATCGGTTTCCGCGTACGAGATGAGTGGTCAACTGCTGGCACAGAGCGGGTTAGTATGATGACTTCATGTCCTTCGTGCAGCCATTTTTCAGCTAACTCTCTTCCAATTAGACCTGTACCGCCGCTAAGTAACATTTTCAATTGAAACCACTCCCTAACGATTATGCTATTAGCTTCATAACCAATTTCGTAAGTGTTGCACCAAATTATAGTAATTATTATTGCTTATGACAACAAAAAGTAGATATGCCAATACGAGCATATCTACTTGATAAAATTATGATTGCAGTAAGTGCTCATAGGCACTGTAATCAATATTATGCCGTTTCAAGTTCTTGATTAGGTATTTATAGTCGCGCTGAGGGGTAGCCTTGATGTAGCCCTCTATACAATGATCATGCGTTACCTGTGATGCACCGCTCTCCACCGCAAGCTGACCGATCTTTGCGGCAATTGTATGTTTGGCTATGTCTCGAAATGCATTGGGTACAGGATCAACAAAAAGATTTAGCAGTGCCTTGGATTCTTCTGTCCATAATGGACGACTGCGTTCTACCCAATAATTTTGCCAATCAAGTTTCGACTTGCCATCGCGCATAGGAAGAACTTTAAGGAACTTGCGAAACATGAAATAGCCGCCAATAGCCATGAGACCAACTAGAATAAACGTCCATAATGTGATCGTGTTAAGAAACCCGTCACTAGGTCGCGTTGCTGCTAAAGGAAATAAAGAATACATGATGTGCATTAGGCTCACCTCTTGTGAATTTCCTGAATTTACATATGACTCTTCGAATTATACCGCATTCCTAGATTTATTTCGATATAACCTGTAAAATAGGTACAATTAGTTGATAAAGGAGTTGTATTATGCTGAAAATTGGCTCTCACGTATCATTCTCGGATAAAGGATTGCTTACAGCGACAAAGGAAGCTGCTTCATACGGCTCCAGCTCGTTCATGATATACACAGGTGCACCTCAGAATACAAGACGCAAACCTATCGAGTCACTATATATTGAAGAAGGCAAGCAGCTAATGGAGAAAAATGGCGTCGGTGAAATCGTCGTTCATGCTCCGTATATTATTAATCTTGGATCGTACAAGCCTGACACGTTCGAATTGGCCGTGAATTTCTTGCAAGAAGAAATTCGCCGCACGCATCATATCGGTGTGAAGCAAATCGTTCTTCATCCTGGTGCTTATACAGATAAGGATGCAGAATATGGCCTTGCGCGTATTGCGGAAGGGCTTAATGAAGTGCTCAATAATACTCAGGATACAGATGTAAATATTGCCTTGGAGACGATGGCGGGTAAAGGTACAGAGATGGGACGCAGCTTTGAGGAGCTTGCGACGATTTTCGATAAAGTAGAGTCGAACAATCGATTGACCGTTTGTTTGGATACTTGCCACGTACATGATGCAGGTTACGATATCGTTAATGATCTTGACGGTGTATTAGCTGAGTTTGATCGCCTTGTCGGTTTGGACCGCATTGCAGTTGTGCATTTGAATGATAGTAAAAATCCAACGGGGGCTCGCAAAGACCGCCATGCACCAGTCGGAGCAGGATGGATTGGATTTGAAGGCATCCATCGTATCGTTCATCATGAAGGACTGCAAGGGCGTCCGTTTATTTTGGAAACACCATGGATTGGTAAAGATCCTAAGAAACAGCGCCCGATGTATGAAGCTGAGATCGCGCTTCTGCGCGGCAATGTATTGGAGCGCTTTGGTGCATCCTTCATCGAGGATGTGGAGCGCATTGACAGCTTGATGAACAAGGAAGGTCTTGATCGTCGCGGATTTGTATTGGGTACTTGGGATGTCATTAAGTCCGATGCAAAGGCACGCAAAGCTGACCCGCGTGAGCCGATGGAGCGTCTATATGACACAATTATGGTAGCTGGATTGTTCCCGGAACTGTCGGAAGAAGAAGTGAATCAACGTTTGAGCGTTTGGTTTGCAGGCGACAAAGCCATTTCTAAATAAGAAGATCCAGTGGGGGAGAAATACATGACACATCAACATACAATGACACAAGCTCGTCTGGAAGCAGATAAGGAGCGTATGAATCGCGGTAGAATGCTTATCTCTTGTCCTGACCGGGCAGGGATTGTCGCGGCGGTGTCTAAGTTTTTGTTCGAGTATGATGCGAACATTGTTCAATCTGATCAATATACAATGGATCCAGATGGCGGGATGTTCTTCATGCGTATTGAATTCGATATGGTTGGACTGGGAGAGCGTCTTGCACAGTTGAAGAAGGACTTTTCAGCGATTGCGGAGTCATTCGAAATGCAATGGCGTATTACGCGAGTATGCGATAAGAAGCGCCTTGCTATTTTCGTTTCCAAGGAAGATCATTGTCTTGTAGAGCTTCTATGGCAGTGGCAAGCAGGCGACTTGGATGCAGAGATCGTGATGGTTATTAGTAATCATAATGATATGCGGGAATACGTAGAATCGTTTGGCATTCCATATCACCATATTCCAGTTACGCCTGATACGAAGGCAGAAGCAGAGCGTCGCCAGATCGAGCTAGTAGAAGGAAATGCTGACGTCATTATTTTGGCGCGCTACATGCAAATTATTTCTCCTCGTTTTATTGAGGTATACAAGAATCAAATTATTAATATCCATCATTCCTTCCTTCCAGCGTTCGTTGGCGGTAAGCCGTACCATCAAGCGTACACACGTGGGGTAAAGCTGATCGGAGCAACGGCTCACTTTGTTACGGAGGAATTGGACGGTGGTCCAATCATCGAGCAGGACGTTGGGCGTGTTACACATAGTGCGGATGTAAATGAACTGAAGCGAATTGGACGTACGATTGAGCGTGTCGTGTTAGCGCGTGCCGTTCAATGGCATGCTGAAGATCGTGTTCTCGTTCATCAGAACAAGACCGTTGTCTTCAACTAGCAGCGAGTAAGAATTTAGTTTGAAATAAAGGGCCAGACGAAAAGTTTATAAAATCGTCTGGCCCTTTATTTGGCTAATAGGGAAGGGGGAGGTTGCGTGCCAATTTTATGGCTTGTTGTTATTGTATGTGCCATTGCTATTGTCGTGTATGGTTTAATGGTCATGAAGCGGCGAGATCGTTCTCAGGCAAACGTCATTTCAATTACGAAACGAACAAAGGCTAAGCCGTTGCAGCAGACAGGACAGAAATGTTCGTTTTGTAAAACTCCATCCAAAAAGCTGATTTTCTATGCAAGAGAAAATGGTACTATTGTTGGCTTGTGTAAAGATTGTAGGCCAAAAGCAGAACATCAAAATATGCTTCCTCTGTAACTAAGAAAAATATGCAGCAAAGAAAACAACTTTACGCACATAAACAAGTCCAGTCCTATTTTGTAGGTACTGGGCTTTTCTATTTCATTAAATAAGCCCGGAACTCCAAACAAGTGGTCATAATCCGCTGGTTTTGCTATGCTCCTCAACTTCAGACGAAGATGTGCGAGTAAGGAGTGCCCCTCCGATAAGAAAAATACCGCTCAAATAAAAAACGGAAGCGATGCCTGCGGATGCACCAATAAAGCCAAAAAATAAAGGTGCAACCACTTGTGACAAGCGGTTGGTAGATAAGCGCAATCCAAGAACTTCACCTGTTCGATCAGGTGGAGATGCATTAAATATAGTCGTCATCGATAACGGCTGGCCGCAGCCAAGGCCTAGACCCATTGCCGTACTAATGACAGCCATTAAAATAAATGGAGTCGTGAGCGGGACAAACATAAATGCTATGCCGGCAATAAGGATGGAGCCAATTAAAACAACCTCCCTGCTGTACCTTTTGGTTAATGGAGATAGGAACAGACGAACAGCTACCATAGCCATACTTTGAATTGCGATTATCCATCCGATTCCAATGTCAGACATCCCCCATTCCGCCCCCAGAAGAGGGAAGTAGGCGACAAAAATATCACGAGAATATAAGACTAAAGCGCTCGATAAGAGAGCCTTACGCAAAGTAGTACTTCGAAGTAAGCTAAATGATCCGCCTCCTGCATCCGGATTATTTGACTTGGAATGATTCAAAGCTGGCAGTGAGCGTTCTCCCCGTTGATCAGGGATAAACCAAGATAGTAGGAATGGGATGATACCGACTAGTACAGAAATGAAGAAGGTATGTACATAAGAAGTATTGTGAGCGATATATCCACCGATTATAGGACCGAATACGCCGCCTAAGGCTACAGACATGCTGAGCCAGCCGTAATATTGATCGCGTTGCGCGGGGGCAGCAATCCGCCCGACCATATTTTGAAGAGAAATCGTCACCATAATTCGTGAGATGCCAATAATCATTTGTGAAATATATAGAGCAGTCAATGAAGGCCAAACATAGGGGAGAAACATTCCAATCATCATACCTATAACTCCTGCTATATTAGGAATTTTGTCCCCAATCCGGTCTGTCATTTTACCAAGGTAAATCGCAAATATAACGGGCAAAAAAGCATAGGAAGCGGTTAGCAACCCGATGTCGAACGTACTAGCCCCAAGCTGAGTGCCGAGTAGGGAGATGACAGGACGGGTCATGTACAGCATCGTTTCCATTCCAAATATAATAGCGTAAATACGAATGAGAAGAGCCATCTGCAACACACCTTGTCTGTTGAATGTGATTTCTTGTATATGGAAAAATTATAGCACTTCCAAGATCACACAAGGCTTGAATTGCTGCGTGAACAAAAAGAAATATATTATTTTTAAAGCACTTATGCTCAAAATGAACAAAATACTTGGGATTATTTTCAAATATGGTATTATCGATCCAACAAATGAAAGCGTTATCATTAGAGTGTACTTAAATTGGGGAGGATGAATGAAAATGAATCGTAATAAGCGTTTTTGGTGGGTTTCTTTGATAGTTACTGTTGTGATGTTAACGACTGCGGCCTGCTCTCCAAGTGGTTCAAACTCATCAACTGCGAAATATCCGGATAAGCCGTTTACGATTGTTGCCCCTTCCGGAGCTGGAGGGGGATTGGATCTGACTGCACGCGCATTGTCTAAATCTTTGGCTAACACGAAATTAGTTGAGCAAGCTATCCTAGTAGAAAATCGACCTGGAGGAGGACAGGCTGTAGGTCTTGCTGATTACATAACAAAGGACAAAAATGATCCGTACAAATTGTTCCTGCCCTCTGCACCAATCATCATCAATCACTATAAAAGAGAGGGTACAAGCCCATATTCGCACAAAGATCTTACCCCTCTCGCTCAGTTGACCAAAGATTATGGGGCTATTGCGGTTCCAGTAGATTCGAAATACAAAGACTTGCCATCTCTCATTGCTGATTTGAAGTCTAACCCTGATTCTGTTATTTTAGCAGGCGGCTCAGCGCCGGGGTCTCAAGATCATTTGATTGCGATGCTGCCTGCCTATAAAGCAGGAATTGATCCGAAGACAATTAAGTTTATTTCTTATGATGGTGGTGGGGAGGCGCTGACTGCACTACTCGGCGGTACGGCGAATGTGCTTGCTTCTGATATTTCAGGCTTAAGTGAGTATATTGAAGCGGGACAAGTTAGAGTGTTAGGTATTTCTGCTCCTGAGCGCCTGCCAGGTGAATTCAAGGACATTCCAACCTACAAAGAGCAAGGAATTGATGCAGAGTTCGTCATTTGGCGGGGATTGTTTGGTCAAAAAGATATGGATGCAAACCATGTGAAGTATTGGGAAGAAAAAGTGAAGCAGCTTTCTGAGTCTGAAGAGTGGAAAAAGGAGCTTGAAGCGAACGGCTGGGAAAATGGCTACAAGAACTCCGCAGATTTCACGGCTTTCTTAGGAGAGCAGGAGAAGCTGATTCAAGAAATACTGAAATCGTTGGATATGTTGAAATAGGTTTCGGTTTCTGCAGCTTTTTGCTGACCGACTACACGATTACATCATGCCTCCCATTCCACCCATTTTATCCATGAAATAGTTTTAGTCTATCAACAAAATAGTGTGGCAACGTTACATCATGGCTGCTTTCACATTGAAAGCAGCTTTTATTATATAAGTATCCTATATAAAAACGTTCGTATATTAGAGGTCGCCACAGAAAACGATAAACGAGTAGCCAAATCAAGCTTAATAAGGTATAATTGAATTTATCAAAGTGAATTTGTCAAAACGACATATTCATTAACACTTTGAAGTGGAAAAGCGAATCAACTAATGTTACAATAATGCAAAAGTTATGGGTCATCGTGTATACGAGTCCCCTATCGTGCTGGAATCTTGTAGACATAGAAGGAGGAAATCAATAATGACAGCAGCGCAATCTAACCTTGATGCACGCTCTGTTGCAGCGATTCGTACGCTGGCAATCGACGCTATTGAGAAAGCTAAATCCGGACACCCAGGTATGCCAATGGGGGCAGCTCCAATGGGGTACCATCTATTTGCAAAGGCAATGACACACAACCCGGCTAACCCAACTTGGATTAACCGCGACCGTTTTGTCTTGTCCGCAGGACACGGCTCGATGCTGTTGTACAGCTTGCTCCACTTGAGCGGCTACGACCTATCTATCGACGATATTAAGAACTTCCGCCAATGGGGAAGCAGGACTCCTGGTCACCCAGAATTCGGACATACTGCTGGTGTAGATGCTACAACAGGTCCATTGGGTCAAGGTATCGCGATGGCAGTTGGTATGGCTATGGCAGAAGCACAAATGGGTGCTACTTATAACCGTGAAAGTTTCAACGTAATTGATCATCATACTTATGCAATTTGCGGCGATGGCGACTTAATGGAAGGTATTTCTCATGAAGCAGCTTCCATGGCAGGTCATTTGAAGCTTGGCAAATTGGTTGTTCTATATGATTCAAACGATATCTCTCTTGATGGCGAGTTGAACTTGTCCTTCAGTGAGAATGTACGTCAACGCTTCGACGCTTACGGTTGGCAAACGCTACTTGTTGAAGACGGCAATGACTTTGCTGCTATCGAAGCAGCTGTTCAAGCAGCTAAAGCTGAGACAGACAAGCCGACACTTATCGAAGTGAAGACTGTAATCGGATTCGGAAGCCCGAACAAGCAAGGTAAAGGCGGCCACGGCGGTACGCACGGATCTCCGCTTGGTGCTGACGAAGCACAATTGACAAAAGAGTTCTACCAATGGGAGCATGAGCCATTCTTCGTTCCTGAAGAAATCTATGCTCACTTCAACGCTGCAATTAAGCAACCTGGTATCGCTGCGAACAGTGAGTGGGATGCACTAGTTGATAGCTATGAGAAAGCTCATCCAGAGCTTGCTAAGCAATTCAAGCTTGCTGCTGCTGGCGAACTTCCAGCCGACTGGGATGCTAACCTTCCGAAATACCAAGTAGGCGACAGCGCAGTTTCTACTCGTGTTGCTTCTGGTAATGCATTGAACGGTCTTGCGCCAAACGTACCTTACCTAACAGGCGGTTCCGCTGACTTGGAGAGCTCTACAATGACGCACTTGAAAGGCCTTCCAGTATTCCATGCAAGCCAATACGATGGCCGCAACATCTACTTCGGTGTTCGTGAATTCGCAATGGCTGCAGCAATGAACGGTATGCAATTGCATGGCGGCGTTAAAGTATTCGGTGGTACGTTCTTCGTATTTACAGATTACTTGCGTCCAGCAGTTCGTCTATCTGCATTGATGAACTTGCCTGTAACGTATGTATTGACGCATGACAGTATCGCTGTTGGTGAAGACGGTCCTACGCATGAGCCGATCGAGCAATTGGCTTCTATCCGCGTAATTCCGAACTTGACAGTAATTCGTCCAGCTGATGCTAACGAAACGTCTGCAGCATGGGCATATGCGGTTGAGAACAAAGCGAATCCAGTAGCACTTGTACTGACTCGTCAAAACTTGCCGATCTTGGAAGGTTCCGTTGAAAATGCGCGTGAAGGTATCAAGCGCGGTGCTTATGTGGTGTCTGATGCAAAAGACGGCAAACCACAAGCACAAATTCTTGCAACTGGTTCTGAAGTACAGCTTGCTGTTCGTGCACAAGCGGCATTGGCAGAAGAGGGTATTCAAGTTCGCGTTATCAGTATGCCAAGCTGGGATCTATTCGACAAGCAATCTCAGGAATACAAAGATTCCGTATTGCTTCCAGAAGTTAAAGCACGCTTGGCAGTTGAAATGGGTCATCCATTCGGATGGGATCGCTATGTAGGAGACAAAGGAAGCATCATTGGCATCTCTACATTCGGCGCATCTGCACCTGGCGACCGCGTAATGAGCGAATATGGCTTTACAGTTGAGAACGTAGTAAGCCGCGTTAAAAGCTTGCTATAAGAAATTGTTCTAACAGTTCCGATAGTTCGCTATTGAAACATGAACGATCATCCATTTCCTATATAAAAAGGGGCCGATTCCGATGTCAAATTCAACTGTTGCTGCAGATCGTTATCAAGAAGTAACCGTTTTGAAAAAAGCGAATGTGTACTTTGAAGGTAAAGTTACGAGTCGCACGATTCTTTTTGCGGATGGAACGAAGAAGACACTTGGCATTATGATGCCTGGTGACTACGAATTCGGTACAGATGTGAAAGAGTTAATGGAGATTCAAGCAGGCAAGCTGGATGTATTGCTGCCTGATCAGACAGAGTGGTTGAGCATCGAGGGCGAAGGCGAGTTCTACGTACCTGCGAATGCAAGCTTCAAATTGCGGGTGCACGAAGTAGCAGATTACTGCTGTTCCTACATTACGGAATAGTGGAATTGTACAGGAAGAACCGACTAAACAGCTACGACAGACATCGGATGAACGGTTCACTTTACAATAGGATCGTATATAAGCAGTAACGAAAAGAGCCCGGTGCATACCGGGCTCTTTTTCTTGTTAATATGTTGCTATTCCAATGTTGGTTCATGGCCTTTGTTTATTTTGTGGCCAAGCCACTGTTCATATACTTTAACAACAGCCGAAAGATCCTCTTCTCCATAACCGGAAGCATGTCCGATTTGGAACATATTTTTCGCAGCCTCCAGCATCGGTGTGGGAGTTTGAACCGAGTCCGTCAATACGGAAGCGAGCTTCAAATCTTTAAGGATTAGCTGCAATGAAAACTGATTGTCGAAGTTGCCGTCTACAATTTTTTGACCTTTCAAATCTGCAGCCTTGCTGCCAGCGCTTCCATTTTGCACAACTTCCAAAAAGGCACTTGGATTAACTCCTGTTTTCGCTACAATAGAAAACCCCTCTGCTAGTGCTGCGTTGTTAATACCAACAATCGCATTATGAGCTAGCTTTGTAATAGAGCCATTTCCTGTTGTACCCATATGCACGATTCTGCTGCCCATTGCTTCTAGTACAGGACGAACTGCCTCTAGCGCAGCAGATTCACCGCCAACCATAAACAGTAAGGTGCCAGCTTCTGCGGCAGGCTTGCTTCCTGTCACAGGCGCGTCTAGAAATACGGCATTTTTCAAGGCGCAATCTTCAGCCAATCGTTTAACGAGTGTGGGAGAAATGGTGCTGCTATCGATGACATAGGTGCCAGAGCGCAATCCTGCAAGGATGCCGTCCGGTCCATCGTAAATATGAGTAATCGATGTATCATCACTAACCATGCTAATTACAACGTCTGCTTCTGAAGCAGCTTGTTTAGGTGTTGTGGCTACAGATGCTCCCATTGCAGCTAGCGGGGCTGTTTTTTCTATCGTTCGATTATAGACGATTACTTCAAATCCTTTTTCCAGCAAGTTGCGTGCCATAGGGGCGCCCATTGTGCCCATGCCAAGTACAGCTACCTTTTTCATTAGTGGTCACCTCTTCGTAATTAGATATTCAAAATGAATTTACATCTATAGTAACATAGCTCATTCCTGTATACTCAAACATATGGGGTGGGGGTAAGAACATTTTCTTCTGTATGTATGATCATTTTCGGATGCAATAAATTTGCGTTCAAAAAGTACGAATTAAAGAACAATAATAAATATGTTTTATCATGTAAACCCTTACAAGGCGGGTTGTTCCCTTGTGTTTCATTTCGAAATCCAGTATCCTTAACGTATATTCATTTTCATGGGTTAAAGTGGCAAAGTCAACCAAATTGAAGGAGGGTGTATGATATGCCGAACAACATACACTTTGATTACAGCAAAGCACTTGGATTCGTAGGACAGCATGAACTTGATTACTTCGCTGAGCCAATTCGCTTGGCACATGAACAACTACATAATAAGACGGGGGTTGGATCTGATTTCTTAGGTTGGATCGACCTTCCATTTAACTATGATAAAGAAGAATTTGCTCGTCTGAAGGAAGCTGCAGCTCGCATTCAACAGCAATCCGAGGTTCTTATCGTCATTGGTATCGGCGGTTCTTACCTAGGTGCTCGTGCAGCGATTGAGATGTTGGGACACTCATTCTACAACATGCTTCCGAAGGACAAGCGCAAGACGCCTGAGATTTATTTTGCAGGAAACAACATCAGCTCCACATATGTAACGCATCTTTTGGAGCTTATCGAAGGCAAAGACTTCTCGATCAACGTTATTTCCAAGTCTGGTACGACAACAGAGCCAGCAATCGCATTCCGTATTTTCAAAGAAGTATTAGAGAAGAAATACGGTAAGGAAGAAGCGAAGAACCGTATCTTTGCTACGACTGACCGCGAGAAGGGCGCATTGAAGAAGTTGGCTGATGAGGAAGGTTACGAGACATTCGTTATTCCTGATGATGTTGGCGGACGTTATTCTGTTTTGACACCAGTAGGCTTACTGCCAATTGCGGTAGCAGGCATCAACATCGATGACATGATGAAAGGTGCTCAAGACGCTGCAACGGAGTACAGCAATCCGAACGTAGCAGAGAACTTGAGCTATCAATATGCTGCAGTGCGCAATGCGTTGTACCGTAAAGGAAAGACGACAGAAATTCTCGTTAACTACGAGCCTTCCTTGCACTATGTATCTGAATGGTGGAAGCAGTTGTACGGAGAGAGCGAAGGTAAAGACCACAAAGGAATTTACCCGGCATCTGTAGACTTCTCTACAGACTTGCACTCGATGGGACAGTTCATTCAAGAAGGTACACGTAACCTATTTGAGACAGTTATCCAAGTTGAAGAGGTTGCGCATCATATTGCAATCAATGAAGATCCAGAGGACTTGGACGGCTTGAACTTCTTGACGGGTAAGACGATGGACTTCGTGAACAAGAAAGCATTCCAAGGTACGATGCTAGCTCATACAGATGGACAAGTACCGAACTTGATCGTTACGATTCCTGATATGACACCGTACACATTCGGTCAACTCGTTCTCTTCTTCGAGAAGGCATGTGGTATTAGCGGATATCTTCTTGGCGTAAATCCGTTTGATCAACCAGGCGTGGAAGCGTACAAGAGAAATATGTTTGCGCTTCTTGGCAAACCTGGATATGAGAAAGAAAAAGCCGAGCTTGAAGCACGTCTATCCAACTAATTGATACGGAAAAGACATCTCAGCGGCATAAGAAATACAGCTTAGATACACAATCTGCCGCAGAAAGCAGTTCTCCAGTCAGAAGGAGAGCTGCTTTCTTGGCAATCTGTGGAAGGTGAAAGTCATGCTAGAAACGTATAAGACTGTACGTGAATACGGCAGTAAAGAAATCGTCATTAAAAAGTCTCGTTTTATCGGCTATGCCAAGCCGGTTAAGACGGAAGAAGAAGCTGTTGCATTCATTGAAGAGATTAAGAAGAAGCATTGGAATGCCACACATAACTGCTCTGCCTATATAATAGGTGAAAGAGATGAGATTCAAAAGGCATCTGATGATGGTGAACCTAGCGGAACAGCAGGCAAGCCAATCTTGGAAGTTATGAAGAACCAGAATCGAAAAGACGTTGTTATCGTCGTTACGCGTTACTTTGGCGGTATTATGCTTGGTGCCGGGGGGCTTATCCGTGCTTATACAGATGGTGCGGTTGCTGCTATTGAAGGAGCAGGTCCTATCACAAAAGTGCTGCACCAGCAAGTATTAGTCGAAGTTGATTATACATGGCTAGGCAAATTAGAAAATGAGTTGCGCAATCGAGGCACCAGAATGGGCGAGACACAGTTTACTGACAAAGTCATCTTGACCTGCCTGCCAGTCGTATCCGAAGCAGAGCGTTTCATTGCTTGGATGACCGATTTAACGCAAGGTCAAGCTGTGATTCAAAGGGGAGAAGCTGTGTACTACATTGAGGGAGAATAAGGAGAGTACCGCTATGCCAAGAAAAGCAGTGGAGCAGGAGTTGTCGCGTGATCGTATTTTGGAAGTGGCAAGGCACCTATTCGTTACAAAAGGGTATCGAGCAATCTCAATGCGCAGTATTGGCCAGCAGCTAGGCTACAGTCATGGTTCGCTTTATTATCATTTTAAGGACAAGGCGGAGCTGTTCTCCGCGCTTGTTCAAGATGACTTCAAGCGATTAGGCCGTTTATTTGAAAAGGTTATCAACCAATCACCAACAGATGGTATGTCAAAGCTTGAACAGGTTATGCTTGAATTTGTTTCATTTGGACTTAATAATCCACATCACTATGAAATTATGTTCATGACAAGAGACGAGGAACTGCTATGCTACGCTCGTGCAGAGCAAGGCCGATGTCTCGAGATGTTCTCTACGATTGTGAGGCAGTCGCTTCACAGCCAGTTGAGAACAGAGCAAGAAAGGCACCATATCCCGCGAAGTTTATTTTTATCCATACATGGCTTCATTTCCTTCTACATCCAAGATCAAGTCACCTTTGATGAGATTAAGCCAGCTGCGGCTGCTCACGTACGTTTTTTGTGCAGAAGAGCGCTTGAAGAAGCAGCACAATCCGCTTAATTACATGTATTACAGATGGAATAACTGAACGAACAGAACGTACGAACAGATCCATTGAAAGTATGCTCATCACCATCATTAGTTACAGCCCGCATAGAATTCACGTAATGGCATCTGCCCACATATCGTATAGGGACGATAAAGAGAAACGCCTAGTTGCGTAATCAATAACGTCCGCTAAATTTGCATTTCAAATTGCTGTGTAAAAATACCGCTTGTCTGCCTGTGCAGACGTGGAGCATCTTGCAGCATCGCCGCAGCTTCTCTATTTAGTGTATTGCTGCGATGCTGCTACAAAGCAATGCATTGCATTGAAATGGGGCAGGAGGTCATTGTAAGTGATTGATTATGTAGTACGACCCGGTGATTCGTTATCACTAATAGCGAATCGATTTGGGATATCTGTTGTACGGCTTGCACTTGTAAATGGGCTTGGTCCGAATGCCATTATTTATCCGGGGCAGGTTATTAAAATACCAGTTGGACCAGATGTTCCCGTTCCGATTCAGCCAGGATATCCTCCTTCACCGCCGCCACCAATACCACCAGCACCTCCAATGAACTATTACGAACTGGAGCGTAGAGTTTCTTTGTTGGAAGCTCAGGTTCGAAGGCTTCAACGCGAAGTTAACCAACTTCAAGGTCAGCCAACACCATATTAATATGATGCAGCTTGGTATTAGACAGCTCTCGCTTCTCTTGCTTATTGGGCAAGAATAGGATGGGAGCTGTTTTTGTTATGTGCGTTTGTTACGTACATGTATAAGCCTGTTTAATACCTTTTATCAGGTTTGCTTAAAAGTATTGACGAATCCCGTCCGAGTTGGTAATATTTAATAATATAATTTCCAAGTAAGTTGGTAGGAATTATTATGTATAAAGAGATATGAATCTAGAACCATGTGGGGTGGGGATGTTTCATGAATGCAGTATTGAACCATAAAGGAGCGCTGTGGGGATTCCGTACGACGCTGCTCTTATATATGTTCTTGCTCATTATTTTACCGATTACGGGCATATATGCTCATTCGTTGTCAGCTGGTTGGAATATGTTTGTGGAGAGCATTGCGGATCCATTAGCCTGGAAAGCAGTGTGGCTCACGCTTCGCTTGTCTGTCCTAGCTATGGTCATTAATATGGTGATCGGTACGATTACAGCATGGGTGCTGCATCGTTATCGGTTTCCAGGCCGGACATTGTTGAACAGCTTAGTTGATCTGCCATTTGCACTGCCTACTGCAGTTGGTGGGCTTATGATTCTTCTCTTGCTTGGACCGAACAGTATGGTTGGTCAGTGGGCTGATTCGTTGGGCATTCGCATTGTATTCGGGGAACCTGCTATTGTGGTTGCCATGGTCTTTGTTACTTTTCCTTTCGTTATTCGAGCGGTGCAGCCTCTGTTGGAAGAAGCGGATAAGACGCAGGAGGAAGCTGCCCATACATTAGGTGCTTCTAAGTGGCGTACGTTCTACCAAGTGCTGCTGCCTCAGATGCGCCCAGGTATTATTAGCGGCGGAATGCTTGCTTTTTCAAGAGCTATGGCTGAGTTTGGTGCAGTCGTTCTCGTTGCAGGGAATATTCCTGGCAAGACTTTGATAGCATCGGTTTATATTTTCGGAGAGATCGAGAGTGACAATCCACAAGGTGCTGCTGCTGTGTCCGTCATATTATTAACGTTGTCGTTCCTTGTATTATGGTTTATCAATACCTTGCAAGCGAAGGAGGGACGTTGATGTCTACTACATCATCTACATTAACCTCAAAGAAACCATCAACTTCTTCTAAGATTCTCATATTAATTACGTATTTTGTATTCATTGTACTATTGATTATACCTCTCGTGCAGATCGTCATTGGAGCTTTTGATCATGGTGTGCAGTCACTGTTTCAGGCTTTGATACGACCAGAGGCTCTTCATGCCATGTGGATAACGCTATCTGTCGTGGTGGTTGTTACGCTTCTTAATACGCTGTTTGGTATTTTGACAGCTATTATGCTCGTACGGGGACAGTGGCTCAATTCTAGAGTAAGGCACTTTTTAAACAGTATGATAGATTTGCCCTTTGCTGTGTCACCTGTTATTGGTGGGTTTATGATTATGCTGCTATTAGGGCCGCAGACCGTTATGGGTGCCTTCTTCTCGGACTTAGGTATGCCTATCGTATACGCTTTTCCAGGTATGGTGCTTGCAACGTTATTCGTAACCTTTCCATTAATGGTGCGTGAAATTGTTCCTGTACTACAGGAGATTGGAACGCAGCAAGAAGAAGCTGCTTCTATGCTGGGAGCTTACAGTTGGACGACGTTCTGGAAAGTAACTTGGCCATCGATTCGTTGGGGTGTTACTTATGGTGTGGTTCTGACTGTAGCACGTTCATTAGGGGAATTTGGAGCTGTATTAGTTGTGTCGGGCAATATCATGAATAAGACACAGACTTTAACAACACTCGTTTACCAAGATGTAGACAATTTCAATATTGCTTCAGCGAACAGTGTAGCGTTGGTGCTTGCTGTATGTTCGATAACCCTATTACTTGTAATGGAATGGGCGAAGAGACGGAAGGGAGTGCATACGCATGCACATTGAAGTACGCGACTTGAATAAATGGTTCGGACAATATCATGCTGTACGTGATGTAAACTTTGCGATCGAACCAGGCCAGTTGATCGGTCTACTTGGTCCAAGTGGTGGTGGAAAGACATCGGTGTTGCGTATGCTTGCGGGTTTAGAGTATCCAGACAGCGGTGAGATTCTGTTTCATGGAAAAGTGATGAACGATGTTCCTCCGCAGGAACGCGGCATTGGTTTTGTGTTTCAACATTATGCTTTATTCAAACATATGACGGTGTATGACAATATAGCCTTCGGATTGACGATTCAAAAGTGGCCCAAGGCACGTATCCGTGCCAGAGTAACTGAATTGCTCGAACTTACGGGGTTGAGTGGAATAGAGAAGCGTTATCCACATCAGTTGTCCGGCGGTCAGCGCCAGCGTGTTGCGTTTGCACGTGCTCTTGCTCCGGAACCGCAGCTGCTGTTGTTGGATGAACCGTTCGCGGCAATCGATGCCAAGATTCGTAAAGAGCTGCGAAGCTGGCTTAAGTCTCTTATTGAGCGTGTCGGCATTACGTCAATCTTTGTCACGCATGACCAAGACGAAGCAATTGAAGTCGCCGATGAAATTATGATTATTCAACAAGGAACTGTTGAACAAAAAGGTACGCCATGGGACATTTACAAGTCTCCGCGAACACCGTTTGTGGCAGAGTTTATCGGTGAGTCTACGTTGCTGGAGAGCATCGGGCAGCTGAAAGGTTTCGGGGATGTATCGGCACAATCCGATACGAAAGTATTAATTAGACCTGAATATATCGAAGTGGGCCAACCTGGCGAATTGAAACTAGCTTCCGCTAGTGAAAATGGAGTCGTCAAGGCGATGCATTTCCGCGGTAGTGAATGGATGATTGAGGTAGCTGTAGGAGACTTACTGCTAAAGACGTATCGCAGCTTGGAAAGTCCTGTGCTGCAAATTGGTGAAACCGTTCAAGTTCTCATCCACCGTGTGTATGTATTTGACGGTGATAATCATTCAGTCATAGAGAATTCGTTGAAAGAAGATCCGATGCCTATCATGATTTAACGAGGGAAAGGAGCATTAGCAGATGGAGCCTCAAGCCGTACGTATCTATACTCGGTTCATGCAGGTATGCATGCTCTTTATATTGCTATTCGTCACTGCTTGCAGCTCTCCATCCGCGAATTCATCTTCTGAATCCGTAGATGTGCAGCCTGTTACGAGCGGCAATAATTCAGTGACACTTGTTATTGGTGCCTATTCTGTAGCAAGGGATGCACTTCAGCCGATCCTTCCAGCGTTTCAAGCCGAATGGAAGGAGAAGACGGGGCAGACGGTAGAATTCCAGCAATCTTATGAAGCTTCTGGAACTCAAGCTCGTTCGATCGCGAGCGGGATGGAAGCAGATGTAGCCTTGCTCGCGATGGAAGGAGATATCGACAAGCTTGTTGATGCAGAGCTTATCCCGCATGATTGGAAACAACGAGACCCTTATCAAGGGATGGTGACGCGTTCGATCGTCGTTATCGGTACAAGAGCGAACAATCCGCTTAGCATCAAAGACTGGATGGATCTTACCCGTTCTGATGTCGATGTGCTGTACCCGAATCCGAAGACGTCTGGTGGAGCACAGTGGGATATTAACGCTATTTACGGCGCAGGATTGAAGATGGCTGCGGAACAAGGCGTAGACGGACCAACGTTTGCTAAGCAGCTGCTTCATCAAGTGCATGATCGAGTCATTTCCATGGATAAGAGCGGGCGTGCATCGATGGCAGCTTTCGAATATGGCGTTGGTGATGCAATCGTGACGTATGAGAATGAGCTGAAAGCACGAGTGAATCAAGGTGTGGACTATGAAATTGTCGTTCCAAAGCATACGATTCAGATTGAGAATCCGGTCGTTGTCGTGGATCGATATGTCGACAAGCATGGTACTCGTGAAGTAGCAGAAGCATTTGTTGAATTTTTGCGCAGTGAAAAGGCTCAACAGCTGTGGGTCGAAGCGGGTTTCCGTCCAGTAAATGAGCAAATTGCAGCACAGTTGTCGAATACATTTATACAACCGGAAGGCTTGTTTACGATTAATGATTTAGGCGGTTGGGACCAAGTGCGCAGCAACTTGTACAGCAGACGGGGTATCTGGTACGAAGTGCTTGCTGGGATAGACAAATCGTAATATATAAAGCTGAAAAAGCGCCGAATCGCTCCTTATTTTCAAGGAGGGGCTCGGCGCGCTTTCTGTTTGTGAAGAGGATGTTTTCTTCTTAAATAGTGTGCTTTTAGATAGAAGGAGCAACCTCTTTACTTAATAGGGTTTAAGTTCTCTTTAGGTACCCAGCCTTCTTCAGAGTTAAACTTGTTTACGCACCAAACCCAACCGTTGAGTTCTTTTGTTCCAACAAGATGTTCTCCTTCATTAACATTCAACTCTTTTGCCGTATAATCTTCCAAGACAATCCCATGTGCTCCCTTTGTATCAATAAGTTGGCCTGGCACCCAACCTCCATTATTATGATTTAATGGTGTACAGAAGTACCAATTATCCCATTGTTCTGGTCCACTGTATTTTTCGCCAATAAGTATTGACTGACCTTTAAATAAAACGAGTGGGTTAGGGTATTCTGTTCTATGTTTTGTAACAACTGAATACTTCACTTTGGTTGATTTGCTCATAGCTGCAGCTCCTGATGATTCAGTGGAATATCAGAAGTAAGTCGATAGACTCCAAGCTTGACTAACTGTTTAGCGGTTTCGATATCGCGAATTGTCCATACAGCCACATCCACATTTAATCCACGTGCTTGTTTGATTAGCTCAGGATGCTTCAATAGTAATGGATAATGAGCACAAAGGCAGGACGGAGCAAGTGGAACCAACGAATCCAATTCAATTGGCTCGGTCGTTAGAAATCCCAGTTCTATGTCCGCGTCTAGACGACGCAGCAGGTCTAAGTTTTGTTTGTAGAAAGAAATGATCATCGTACGTTTGCTCATGTCATAAACCGATAGCAGATGCAGCAGGGCACGTGCTTCATCCTCATTAATTTGCTCTTTGATCTCGAGCTGTAGGCCTGCTTCACAATCTTGGCATAGCTTTAATGCTTCTTCTAGCAGTGGTACGTTGCAGCCTGAGAATTCAGACTTGAACTTGCTGCCTGCATCTGCTGCTTGAATCTGAGACACGGAAAGTGAGCGAACCGATCCTGTTACTGTCGTTGTACGATCCATTGTGTCATCGTGGATGACAACAGGAACTCCCTCGCGTGAATGGTGAATATCCAACTCAATGCTGTCTGCGCGAAGTGCCACTGAACGACGGAACGCTTCCATTGTGTTCTCAGGAAATACCCCAGCATGTCCGCGGTGAGCTACAATTTCTATTTTCATCTTTACTTTCCCTCCTGCTGCATCGTCTCCGTTAAGGAACTGGAGCTTCATACCATAACCGTTTATACTAATTATGATATACAATTTACGTAATAGTTCAAAGTCAAATGTGGGATATTGAAGGTGATACATTTTGAAGGAGCTCACATTTTATATGTAATTATTGCTCTATTGAATGGAATTCTTCTTTTATTCGTGCTGTAAATCATAATACATAAGACAAGGAGTGAATGCGGTGGAATTGTCATCACCATCATCAAATCATTCCGTGCAAGGTTCCTCTCCTTGGCGAGTACAATTTCTTGGCACAAGTGATTCGCTTGGCGTACCGAGAGTTTACTGTGAATGTGAAGTTTGCATGGAAGCGAGAGATAGCCAGTTGAATCGCAGGCTACGTTCGTCCGTGCTCTTGGAACGTGAAGAAGTAGTGACATCTGAGTATGAGCATGTACTTATCGATTGTGGGCCAGATTGGGCGGAACAGATGGAGCGTATCGGAAAAAGGTGGATTGATCGGATTTTGGTGACGCATGCACATCAAGATCATATTGCTGGTTTACCTGCTTATGCGGACTGCTGCCGTTGGATGGAAAGACGTGGTCAAGTGTACGCGCCGCTTGAAGTGCTGCAAACGATACAAACGATGTATCCATGGTTGTCATTGCACATTACATTTACGGCTATCGAAGACGAATGGATATGGGAGGATTGGGTGGTAACACCGATTCGAGTGAATCATGGCAAGAATGGTTACTCTTATGCCTATCGCTTTGATCGTGAAGTGGCTATTAACAGTGGCGAAGTGCAGACTTATAGCTGGCTTTATGCATCAGACGCGATTGGCCTTGATGAGCAGGAATTGAAGCATTTTACGGAGCTGGATGTGCTTATTCTTGGTACGAACTTCTATGAGGAGCCTTATGAGTATCATACTCGTTCGGTCTATGATATGGTCGAAGCGTTGGAGTTAATTGAACGTATTTGTCCACGACAAACGATATTTACGCATATGTCTCATGGCGTAGATGTTCGCAGTGATTATAAGCTGCCTGCTCATGTGAAGCTTGCTTCGTTTGGATTGGAGCTGCAAGTTTAGTAATTACATAGCAATTCGCAAGCCGGCATGCAGAATTATTGCAAAATAAGAGAACCTTCACGAGCGCAGGAAAAATAGGGATAATCCCTATGTTCCATTGTGCTAATGAAGGCTCTATTTTTATAACGGTGAACGTTGCAGCTTTACGCTTCGCTTCGGTTCAGCACGAACTTCTCAATAACATGGCGCACGCCTTCTTCATTATTGGAGAGCGTAATATAGTCGGCGATTTCCTTCAAGGAAGAAACAGCGTTGCCCATCGCAACACCGAGTCCTGCTGTTTCAATCAGATCATGATCATTCCATGAGTCGCCAATCCCAATCGTTTCTTCCAATGTGCAACCGAAATGCTCCGCCAAGAAGCGAAGAGCATGACCTTTTGTACCCTCACGGTGAGTAATTTCTAAGAAGTGCGGCTTCGACTTTGTAATATGGACATCTGGTCCAAGCAAGCCGCGCAGTTGTGCTGCTACTTCATCAAGTAGGGCTGGTTCGTCGATAATGAGCATTTTTGTCGAACGGTAACGTGACAGCACCCCTCTAAAATCTGGTTCGATCGTATAAGGAATGTTAGACAGCTCGCAATAAGCGATTAGCTTCTCATTTTTTTCTTGTGCGTACACTTGGTCATCCACATAAAGCTGCAAATGAAGACCTTTTTCTTCGCAATATTCAAAGAGCTTCATGGCTGCATCTTCAGGCACCGCGCACTCGTAAAGAACCTCGCCGCTAATGACATTTTTGATAAGTGAGCCTTGATACGTAATAAGTGGTACATTTAGTCCGGTTTGCAGTGCGATATTGCGCGCAGAAGCATACATCCGCCCCGTCGCAAGCGTAACAGCTGTTCCTTGCTCAATCGCTTGGATCAGGGCTTGTTTCGTGCCGTCCGTAACGACTTTTTCATCGGTAATCAACGTATCGTCAACGTCGATAGCAATTAATTTATACATAGTAGGCTTCTCCCTTTATTTATGATTTCTGTAGTCTATATTTTCATTTTCTATTGTACCTGTTGTCGTCTTGTCCATTTCCATTCTGCAACAATCATACTGCAAAATATACAAAGACAACCCCATACTGCTAATGCACCGAGTCTTTCACCTGCAAAGGCGATGCCCGTAATAGCAGCAAACACGGGTTCCGTAGCAAATATAAGCGCAACACGGTCGGCAGAAATATGTTTCTGACACCAAGTTTGTGCCCAAAATGCAAGTGCCGTCGATAGTCCAATCGACACGATTAAAGCGAACAGTACTTGTGGGTCTAGAATTGATTGTATGAAGTTAGCTGGTGATTGCAGCGGTTCTAGTAGTAGGGAACTTATCGTTGCAAGTACACCGACTGTAGTTAACTGTATGGTAACTAAGGCAATCGTGTCGTGCAATGATGCATATATTCCCGTAAAAGCAATATGAAGCGCGAAGCAGACCGCGCAAAGCAGTACGAGCATATCGCCATAGTTCCATTGGAACGCTTGTCCGTTGAATGTTAATAGATAGAGCCCGACTAGTGCTAACACGGCAGCAATCCAAGTTGGCAAAGCTAGCTTTTGCTGTGCGAGCATGACGCTGAAAAAAGGAACCAGCACGACCGATATTCCGGTAATAAAGCCTGTATTGGTCGTAGTCGTATGCAGCAAGCCCACGGTTTGAAAGGCATACGCCGCAAATAAACATATACCTAATATAATGCCATGCACAGCCAACTTTGGCGAAAGTCTTTCTCTCAGCTTGACTCGTGAAAATAGCAAGACACCTAAAAATAATAGAGCTGATCCGATAAAACGAACGGCATTAAATGCTAAAGGCGGCAGTGTTTGTACAGCAGCCTGTACGACGATGAAGCTCGCTCCCCACACAAAAGCCACGAACAACAAGGTCACGTAAACAATCCAATCGCGTTTCATATGGCGTTATAATCTCCTCTGACACTCATAAGCTGTTAGGTTATTCGAACGTTTATCCATACGCACTAGAGAAGTCGGCAATAATCAGGAACGCGGAAAGATAAAGGCCCATTTCTATTATAGCGATGTCGATGGGAATAGAATAGATGAATCATATAAGTAAGAAACATAACGAATAACCCAGCAGCTGTCATAAAGGATAGGTTCCTCCTATTTGAGCAAACTCCTGGGTTACGTAGTCCTCATTTTGAAAGATACTTTGTGTTAGTCATTTAACATGAGCAGGGAGATAAATTCCTCACGCTCAACACGACCAAGGTAATAAGGGATATCGATATCTGCTAATGCATCGCGAACAGCTTGCTCTTCGTAGCGAACGCCTGCAAGACGTTCTTCAATGTCTTTTACTTCACCAAGTCCGAAGAAATCTCCGAAAATCGTGAGCGACTCAATGAGTCCGTCTTTAATATCAAGGCGAACGTCTACAATGCCGCCAGTAAATTTCTTGGCATTTTGCACATTGAATTTCGGAGAGTAGCCATAGTTCCAATCCCAGTTCTGATAGCGTTCTTCCGATATTTTGTGAATTGTTGCCCAGTCTTCTTCAGTAAGTTTGTACTGAGGTACTTGAGCAGGATCGATTCCGAAAATATGGCGCAGCAAAGAGTTGCGGAATTCTTCCATCGACAGCTTGTCCGACATAAATTCAGTGATGTTGGCTACGCGAGAACGAACGGACTTGGTGCTCTTAGATTCCACTTTGATTGCCTTTACTTTCAGTGCAGAAGATACATGCTCCATTTGCGAATCGAACAAAAGTGTGCCATGACTGAACATGCGGCCACGAGTAGAGAACTGTGCATTTCCGGAAATTTTGCGCTCCCCAACTTGAATATCATTGCGACCGGTAAGGTCGGCTTCTACACCCATCGTGCGAAGTGTATCGATAACAGGCTGCGTAAATTTACGGAAGTTGTGGAAGGACTCGCCGTCATCCTTTGTTAAAAAGCTGAAGTTCAAATTGCCGAGGTCATGATAAACAGCACCACCGCCGGATAAGCGACGAACGACATGAATTCCTTGCTCTTTCACATAGTCGCTGTTAATTTCCTCGATCGTATTTTGATTGCGCCCGATAATAATCGACGGCTCATTTATATAGAAGAGAAGATAGCTGTCTCCATCCATAGGAAGGTGCTTAAGTACGAACTCTTCAATTGCTAAATTAATACGGGGATCGGTAATCCCTTGATTATCAATAAATTTCAAGATGGGTGCCTCCTTTGCATATATATTCTATTGTAATCCATATAAGAAAAAACATAAACATAGTTTGATATTGATAATCGTTATCAATATAATGGAGTAAGAGGAGAAAGAAGGAGGCTTAATCGTAATGTCTATTAAAGAAACAATTCGTGGTCGTCGCTCTACCCATAATTTTAAAGATACACCTATTACCAAAGAACAAGTTCTTGGCTGGTTGGATGATGCTGTCTATGCACCTAACCATGGTTTGCGTCAACCATGGCGCTTTATTTTTATCGGTGAGCAAGGGAAAGAGGAATATTCGGATAAGCTAGTGGAGTCTGTTATCAAATTAGGCAAGTTCAAAGAAGGCGATGAAGCGCAAAAGCAAAAATATCGTGATTACGTGAAGCATATTCCAGCGTTTCTTATCGTCGTCATGCCTGAAGATCCTCGTCCGAACATTTGGGAAGAAGATGTAATGGCAGTGAGTGCACTCGTACAAAATCTGCAATTGCTTGCATGGGAAGATGGTGTAGGCATGTTGTGGCATACAGGTGCTTATATACATCAGCCATTTTACAGAAAGGCGTTAGACATTCAGCCGGGAGAGAAGATTATCGGTAATCTATTTATCGGCTATCCGGATGAAGTACGTCCTGTGCGTCCGCGCAAGGAAGCAGCAGAGTTGCTTACAGAATTCTAAAATGATAATAAATGTGAAAGTCCCTGGTACCTTAAGAGGTAAACAGGGACTTTTTTTAATGAAAGAGCGAAGAGCATTTTACGATAGAAGTTGATTTGAATCGCTCGGTGCAGATGGCGTTTCTATGGCTGATCGCCGCGCACGATGATACATCCATAGCTCAGAGGTGTATCTTAATATCCAAGCTGCAAGCAATACACTAACGAGTAGATGTGCACTAATAAGCGGTGAGAGCAGTAGGGAGCGTGTATCTGCGACATAAATGAGATAAGCCGCACAAGACGCAACAGCAACGATTAAAAATAAGAGGGCCACACGTCCAGAACGAAGGGATATAAAGCGAGCTTGCTCTTTGAGATCAGGCTCGTCTTTGGAAACGAAATGGATGAATATGATTAGCACTTGGATAATAATCGTGAATGCGAATACATTGCGTGCTAACGACATCATTTCTGAACTATGCAGCGTTATATTCCCTTTGAGGGCAAGAAGATTCCAAGAATAATAGGCTGTAACGAGAATGGCGGCGCTTAGCGAAGCCCAAGCTGTCTTGTACTGCACCGGCATAGTTGGCTCCTCCTTTTAATGGGTGGTGATTTATAAATAAACAGAAGAAAACAAAATAAAGAAAGTTTAATTATTATACAACATTTAACAGAGTTGTTATAGTGAGCGCTTTTATGAGGAGGGTTTGAACACATCAAAAGCGCTTCCTTATCATACGACGCATGGGATTGTTGGATCAAATGAAAAAAAGTGATTGTTGGCATAGCTGAGAAGTAGAAAAAAACGATGTGTAAGCGAGCGGGTATAGTCCTGCATTTTACTGCGTCTTAGATATATGTTTGTTTTCTAGTGGGTATGCAAATGTAGTGTAGGAGTACAAGATTCTTTATTCGTTGTAAATGCTCCTTTCATTATTTTGACGGTGTTCGTTGTACAAGGTTGCATTTTTTGAGAGTTAAAGTGAGTGTGAGTTTAATGATTGTATTAACACAGAAAAATAAAATGGAATAATTTTTAATAAAAAGGAATAAAATTCGCGTAAATCTATCCCTAGTAAGGGAGATAATGTTTAGACACCATATGCACCCCCGTGATATTTTTGTTTCAGAGAAATTTAAACTTAATAATTTTTGAATTTATGGAGTTAAATAGTTAAGTTTGGGACTCTGCTCGTCTTTGAACGAAACAACATTTATAAAGGGGATAACATGCAAATGAGAAAGATCACTATTTCATTCTTAACGCTAGTATTGTTTTTGATGCTAGCTATTAATTCGGTACATGCAGCTCCGGACAAATACGTGGGAGGATTGCTAAATGGACAACCCTTGCAGATTGGTTCTGTGCTTGGACAAGCAACTGGAACAATAGCAAAGATGACCGACAATAACGAATCTACAACGGATTACTTGCAAAACGGGAATTTTGCATGGTATACATTTACTTCACCGGTAGAAATTTCTGCGGTACTTGTATCCAGAAACGATGGTATGGTGATAGAGTTTTATGACGCTAATAATAAATTGCTTACAACCTATAACTCATTAAATACGGATGGAATTCAATCCTTACCGGAAACGGTGAAAAATGTATCCACGGTTGTGTTAAAAAAGACAACTCCAGCTGTTGGTATTAGTGAGTGGAACGTATTTACGACACCTCCAATTAAACCAATCTCTACAACCATTGAATGGATACAAAGTGGAGATAAAATGGTCACACTTGACTGGGCAATAACGGGTGCGAAAGCATACAATGTTAAGCGTGCTACTACATCAGGCGGTCATTATGATCTGCTAGCTGAGAATGTTAAGGGAAATACATATACAGATAAGACAGTTACGAATGGTACGACTTATTATTATGTTGTTTCAGCTGTTAATGAGGCAGGAGAAAGCGCACATTCGCCTGAAAGACCGGCAAAACCTTCAGCAACAGCGTACACTGGCGGTTTGCTTGATGGGTTGAAATTGAACATTGGGAAAACATTTGACAATCCAACAGGCACGATACGTAAATTTACGGATAACGATGTTACGACATGGGATTACTTGCAGAATGGGAATTTTGTATGGCACAAGTTTGCTGCTCCAGTAGAAATTTCTGCTGTGCTTGTAGCCACTAGCGACAGTATGATTGTAGAGTTCTATGATGCTAATAACAAGCTGCTCACGACGTATAAGCCGTTGAATATCGGTGGAATTCAATCTTTGCCGGATACAGTGAAGAATGTATCTACTGTTGTATTAAAGACAACGAAAACAGCTGCTACTATTCAAGAATGGAACGTCTATGGTACTCCATCTGTAGTGCCACTAGCAACTACTATTGAGTGGATTTACGGTGGTGACCAACATGTTCGCATTGATTGGAAGTCTACAGGTGCAAAAACTTATAACGTTAAACGCTCTACGACTCCAAATGGGTCATATGACGTAATTGCAGCGAATGTAAAAGGAACCTCTTATACAGACAAAACGGTAACGAACGGGACAACGTATTATTATGTCGTATCTGCTACCAATGAAGCTGGAGAGAGTGCTAATTCACCTGAAAAATCAGTAAATCCAGCTGCTACGAAGTATACAGGCGGTTTGCTGGATGGAGTGATTTTGAATAGTGGCAAAAATATAAGTCAACCAACAGGTATTGAACGTAAATTGACAGATAATAACGTTGCGACTGGTGAATATGTGAACAATGAAAAGTTTGTATGGTATTCATTTGCCAATCCTGTTGAGATTAATGCTCTCATTGTGAATTCCTCAAAAGTGTTGGGTTCTGTAGTAGAGTTTTACGATGACAAGCAAAACCTATTGTATAGCTATTCAATAGTGGAAAACGATAAAGTTGAGGCTATGCCTGCTCCTGTAAAAAATGTTACAACTGTTGTGTTGAAGCACCCTGCTGCAAAGTTTATGGAATGGAATGTCTTTGGTAAAGGCGGGGAACTTCCTATACAGGCACCGCTTGATTTGACCGCAACAGCGGGAGATAAACGAGTCGTATTGACTTGGGGCAAAGTTGATAGTGCGACTGGCTATAATGTGAAGCGCAGTACTGTGGCAGGTGGTCTATATACGACGATTGCTACTGTTGATGCGATTGCTACAAGTTATACAGACATAAATGTTACAAATGGAGTGACATATTATTATGTAGTTACAGCTGTGAAGTCTGGCGCAGAGAGTGCCGAATCCAATGAAGCTTCAGCGACACCTAATGCTGCTGAAGTAACTCCTCCAGACCCAGAAACAGAGGATTTCGGAGATCGTGCTTTGCTTCGAATTACGTTAAATACGGGAATCCAGAAAGAATTTGATTTGTCTATGAGAGAAGTAAACGAGTTTATTGATTGGTATGAAGCACGCGCTGCTGGAAAAGGGAAAGTGATGTTTGCTTTCAACAAGCATAACAACAACAAAGGTCCATTTAAGGCACGTAAAGATTACGTCTTCTTCGATAAAATTATTACGTTTGAAGTAAATAGCTATGATTCTGGTGTGGGACAAACTGGTGACGAAACAGAAACTCCTAATGAAAACGTTATAGGGCCAGAGCTAAGTGAAGTACATTAATTAAAAAATCATGCAATTGATTGATGTAATGTTTAAATGAACTGACTTGAACAACCTCGGAACAGTTATTGATGGTTTCGAGGTTGTTTGCTGCCTTTTTATTATAAATTGGAAAAATGACTAGCGATATGATCATTTTCCTTGTCATTAGTAAGGCTACTTACTATAATCAAAACATGTGTTCAAGGAAGGTGAGAGTTGCATAAGGTTAAAATTTTCATCTACAATATAAGAGTCGAAACCATTGTGTTCGTGTTATATATTGCATCTTGAGACGACAGAGTGACTACATTGCATGGTAAATAAGGAGAGAAACCGGTTATGAAGCTTGGAAATTGGAAACGCATACTTAGTGTACTAACTATTATGGCTTTATCGTTAACAGTTATGGCTTGCGGTGGAGCAAATACGGCGAAGCCAGCTGAGACTCAAGGTCAAGTTGAGACGCCAGCTCCGGAGGCAAAGCCAGCTGACCAAGAATTGAAGACAACCTATCCTCTGAAACTTAAAGATGCGACAGGTCAAGAATTTACATTTGAGAAGGCGCCTGAACGAATTGTTTCTGTTTCTCCAGCAGATACGGAAATGCTATTTGCAATTGGGTTGGATAAAGAAATTGTAGGTGTATCCGATCATGATGATTATCCAGCGGCTGCTGCAACTAAGCCTAAAATGGGTGGGTTGGAGCCGAATGTAGAGGCTATTATTGCTGCCAAGCCAGATGTTGTATTTACAGGCATTGCAATGAAGGACGAAGCTGTTAACAAGTTCCGTGATATGGGAATCCGTACATTTAAGTTGGATCCGAAATCATATGATGGTGTCATTAATAGTGTAGAGACTTATGGACTCATCACGGACCGTCAGGCGGATGCGAAAAAAGTAACCGATCATATGAAGAAAGTCCGTGAAGATGTACAAGCTAGTGTGAAAGACGCGCCTAAAAAGAATGTGTATATGGAATTCTCTCCTGGATGGACAGTAGGCAGCGGTGAGTATATGCATGAATTGCTCGAAATCGCCGGCGGTGTTAACGTAGCTGCTGATCAAACAGGTTGGTTCCAAATTAATGAAGAGATGATTATTAAGAAAAATCCAGACGTTATTTTATATGCAAAAGGCATGCAAGATTTTGAAACAAATAAGCCGCTTGAGACGATCATTCGTGAACGCAAAGGCTGGAGTGAGATGAACGCGCTGAAAAATAATCAGTTGATCGGTATCGAAGATGACACGATTAGCCGTCCAGGTCCGAGATTGGCTGATGCGCTGCTATCGATTGCTAAAGCTATCCATCCGGATCAAGTAAAATAAGTTGGGATGACAGACGAATGACAACTTTTACACATCAACATACACGGATTAAAAAGCACAGGGGCATTGGAGTAGGAGCAGCGGGTATTTCGCTGCTCCTCTTGTCCATTGTTATATGTTTAGCCGTTGGGTCTGTGGATTTGCCGGTTGGAGACATCGTCCGTATTTTATTGCACCATCTGCCATGGGTAGGAGAGTATATTCCTGTTACATGGGACCCCTCCTCGGCACAAATTATGATCCATGTTCGTTTGCCGCGAGTCATTATGGCGCTGCTAGTAGGTGGTGCGCTTGGTGTATCTGGTGCTGCTTTCCAAGGCGTACTGCGCAATCCATTAGCTGATCCGTATACGTTAGGCATATCTTCGGGTGCTTCTGTGGGAGCAGCGCTGCTCATTTATTTTGGATTGCAATATGCATTCTTAGGGCAATGGACGATTCCAGTTACGGCCTTCGTAACAGCTGTTATGGCTTTGTTTGTTGTATTAAGAATGGCAAGAGAAAATGGTAAGCTGCCGATTCAGACGCTAATCTTGTCTGGTGTGGTCATGCAATCATTTCTGGGGGCGATTGTATCTTTCTTGGTTGCTATGTCTCAAGATGGGATCAATGAAATTTTGTTCTGGACAATGGGCAGCTTGGCGATGCGTGGTTGGTCATATGCGGGAATATTACTGCCGTATTTTGTCGGAGGACTTATTGTGCTTATCGCCTATTCGCGTTCCCTAAATATGCTTGCATTGGGAGAGCGTCAAGCATCACATATGGGGCTGAATGTTGAACGAACGAAATGGGTTGTTTTATTGACAGCAACCTTTGTAGCAGCGGCTGCAGTTTCTGTTGCAGGAGTTATCGGATTTGTCGGACTGGTCGTTCCGCATCTACTGAGATTAATCATTGGGGCAGACTATCGTGCCTTGATTCCGATGTCTGCTGTGGGCGGTGCATTATATGTGCTGTGGGCAGATACGATTGCACGTACACTGCTTGCTCCGACAGAAATTCCATTGGGTGTCGTTACTTCATTCCTTGGAGCGCCATTTTTCGCCTTTTTACTTATTCGCAACAAGCGCAAGTCGCAGGAGGGATGACAATGACAGAGCAAAAAAGCATGAACCACTTTGTTCAAATGGCCGATGCTCGACCAGCTCTTCAAGGAGGGGTCATTTTATCCGCTCAGGCGATATCGCATGGTTATGGTAAGCTGCCTGTGTTACAGGATATTTCCCTGGAAATACACAAAGGTGAATGGCTAGGTATTATTGGACCGAATGGCAGCGGGAAATCGACACTGTTATCCATACTATCCCGTGCTGAACAGCCGACTTCTGGTGAAGTTCAACTATATGACCGTCCTTTGGGGGCGTATAAGCGCAAGGAGTTATCACGGTTAATGGCAGTATTGCAGCAAGAAACGATTCCTCCTTTGCACTATAGCGTACGTGAAGTTGTCGAAATGGGTCGCTTTCCTTATCAATCGTGGTGGGGAACGGAAAACGAAGATAGTGGCCCATTCATCGATCATATTATGGAACGGCTGCAACTGGAACAATTAGCAGATCGCCGAATTGATCGATTGAGTGGGGGACAGCGTCAGCGTGTCGCGCTGGCGAAGCTAATGGCGCAGTCTCCGAGTATTATTTTGTTGGATGAACCAACGACGTATCTCGATATCCATTATCAAATGCAGTTTATGGATATCATTCGAAATTGGCAGCAGGAATGCGGATTGACTGTTGTTTCTGTACTGCATGATCTTAATTTGGCCGCACTTTATTGCGATCGAATTGCGGTTCTAAATGAAGGAATTATACATGGACAAGGAAGTGCGGAAGAGATGATCACGAGAGAATGTTTTGAACAAGTGTTTCATGTTCATGCTGAAATTGTCGATCATCCGAAAGTGAATCGTCCGCAAGTGCTTCTTTGTCCAGAAGAGTTATATAAAGCAGATTGAATAGTATCTAGTCACTATCAAAGTAATGGGATTATGAAAGAATGTAATGAGGTGGAATGAACATGATGCAAACAAACTGGATTCCAGCTATTCCGAAACCAAATGAAGAAGCTCGCCAAGCTGCATTTGATCATCAGAATCAATTGACGAAGCCGCAAGGAAGTCTTGGGGTATTAGAACATTTGTCGATGCAGCTTGCTGCGATAACGGGGCAACTGGTTCCTAATATAGATAAGCGTGCTGTTATTGTTATGGCGGGTGATCATGGAGTATGTGCGGAAGGAGTGAGTGCCTTCCCTGCTGAAGTAACCCCGCAAATGGTTATGAATTTTGTACATGGAGGCGCTGCTGTTAATGTACTTGCAAGACAAGCTGGTGCTGATGTGTATTGTGTTGATATTGGCGTAAATGCTGATTTGGATCATCCGAATCTGCTGTCCCGCAAGGTAAAACGCGGCACAGCCAATATGGCTAAAGAAGCAGCAATGAGCCGCCAAGAAGCTGAAGCAGCTGTCCGTGTAGGGATCGAAGTTGCAGAGCAGCTAGTTGGTGAAGGATATCGTTTGATTGCAACTGGGGAAATGGGGATTGGCAATACGACGGCGAGCTCTGCTATGTTATGTGCGTTTACAGGCTTGGCGCCTGAAGAAACAGTTGGTAGAGGAACTGGTATCGGCGATGAGCTGTGGAAGCACAAATGTGATGTTGTACGCCAAGCGTTACATGTAAATGCCCCAGACCCGAATGATGCTTTGGATGTGCTCGCTAAAGTCGGTGGGCTTGAAATAGGCGGTTTGGTTGGTGTCATTATTGGAGCAGCCAAGCATGGTGTTCCGGTAGTCATTGATGGATTCATTTCAAGTGTAGCTGCACTTGCGGCTGTTCGCCTTGTCCCTGAAGCCCGTCCTTATTTAATCAGTTCTCATTTGTCAGAGGAGAGAGGACATCTAGCAGTGCTTCGTGAAATGGAACTGCAGCCTGTGCTGCACTTGAATATGCGTTTAGGCGAAGGAACGGGAGCAGTGCTAGCCTTTCCGTTGATTGATGCTGCCTGCTCGATTATGCGTGAGATGGCTACATTTGCTCAGGCTGGAGTGTCGGGGAAGGAAGAATGAGCAATCATCGCATAATCCTCGTAACAGGCGGTGCTCGCAGCGGGAAAAGCACCTTTGCCGAGAAGTATATGATGAAGTTAGCTCCAGCAGGTAGTTGTTACTATGCTACAGCAGAGCCATTTGATCAGGAAATGAAAGAACGTATAACTAGGCATCAACAAGATAGAGCACACAGTGGCTTTGCATGGAGTGGAAAAGAATGTCCGTTAGAGCTGCCAGAGCAGCTGCAGCAGGAAATGTCCCCTTATGTGCTGGTTGATTGCCTCACGGTCTGGTTGTCCAATGAACTGTTGGCAGTTGAGCAGCGGCCAGATAGAGATCAATTACTGATCGATCGAATGGCTCAACTCGAAGAGGCTGTACGGCAATATAACAGCAAAGGGACCGTTATTCTTGTCACAAATGAAGTAGGCAGTGGAGTTGTGCCAGCCTATGAGCTTGGACGATCATTTCGGGATCATGCGGGCAGGTTGAATCAACGTATAGCAGCAATGGCTGATGAAGTATACCTTGTGACAGCAGGAATACCGATTGAATTGAAAAGCAGGATGGTACAGCTATGAAAAATCATTTTTATAGCGCCATTGCTGCGCTGCAATTTTTGACGCGTATTCCTATCCGAAAGCAAGTTCCATTTACGCCTGAAGTGCTGAAGCTGAGCACCATCTGGTTTCCATTAGCAGGTGCCGCAATCGGACTATGCATATGGCTGGCAGGAGCTGTTCTTCAGCTAGTATTACCGGCCTATCCAGCCGCCGCTTTGCTTGTATTTTTTGCGGTAGTGCTATCAGGTGGACTGCATATGGACGGACTTATGGATACAGCAGATGGCTTGTTAAGCAACCGAGATCGTGACAGAGTCATTGAAATTATGAAGGATAGTCGAGTAGGTGCGATGGGGGTACTTGCTTGTGTTCTCGTGCTTTTGCTGCAATGGTCGCTTATTGGTGCTCTATTCGAAATGGATAGCTGGAGTCCACTTGTTATGCTGCCATTTATAATGAGTCGCTATGTCATGGTATGGGCGATCGTTGTATATCCGCATACAGAAGCGGAATCTGGCTTAGGTCGTTATTTTATGGAGACTAACCGTAAGCATTTGCTCGCATCGGGCGTTGTCATGCTCTTTTTATTCGGCGTATGTTTGCTTGGTACGGCGATGATCGGTTCCATGGGTTCTTATGAACATCTCTCTATTCTAGCTATTCCAATGCATGATTTCTGGTTATGGGGAATTGTCGGGGGGATTTTACTCGTTGTTCTGTTGCTTGCTGTGACGCATTGGATTGCTTGCGTAGTAAATCGACGGATTGGCGGATTATCAGGGGATATTTACGGTGCCATGGGTGAACTGACAGTATCAGTAGGCTTGGTGCTGCTTGTCATTGGTGTGAAATGGCTAGGGAGCTTATGATTGATCTAAGTTCTAAGGAATTGAATAGTAGGCATCGAAATAAATAACAAGTAATCGAATAAATCAGTTTTGATGTAATAGAGTGCCTGAGTGCCCTGTATATCATTTGATATTTTTTGGTGTGAAATTGATTCGTCGGGTATCGGTTATATGCTCTTCGCTATGTTCTAGCATCGTTGCATGAATTCCTTATTTTTCAAGGTTAAGAATGAAAGAAAAGGGGTAATGTAGCGAACAGTGGTGAATTAGTGACAGGAGCGAATAAATGTATGATTACGATACTTATTGCGATATTTCTTATCCAAATTGTATATGTGACGTTCTTCACGCTGAGAATGATCCTTACGCTGAAGAACCAACGATATTATGCAGCAGGGATAAGCTGTATTGAGATTACGATCTATGTGCTGGGTCTCAATATGGTACTGCAATATTTGAATCAGCCGATCAGCTTGATCGTATACGCCTTAGGTTACGGACTTGGTGTACTAGTCGGTACCTGGATCGAGGAGAAGATTGCGCTAGGTTATGTAACGCTGCGAATTATCGTAAACGATCCGGATACTCAGTTGGCGAATCAGCTGCGTGATTCTGGCTATGGGGTTACATGTTGGCTGGGAAGTGGCCGAGATGGCCATCGGATGATGTTTGAAGTTCTCGCCAAGCGCAAAAATCAAAAGAAGTTGTATCAATCGATATTGGAAATGGAGCCCAAAGCGTTTATTGTAACGTATGAGCCAACACAGCTGCATGGAGGCTTCTGGACGAAGTCGACGCGAAGATAACGAAATAACGGCAAAGACACAGACTGGTATTGAGCTTGGTGTGTCTCTAACAAAATAATTTGAGACCCTTAATGCTTAATATGTATATGTGGAAGGCCGTCACTTAAAAGGTGGCGGTCTTTTTGTATGTTTGTTTCAGAAGGAAGAGGAATTGAGGAATAAAGAAATAAAGAGTTAAAGAAATTAAAGAACAAAGGAAAAAGAGCTAAAATATTTAAGGATTAAAAATTAAAGAGCTAAAAGTAATAAACTTTATAAACATTCAAATAATCACTTGAATATAATAACGAATGACAGTATAATGTGGGTATTAAGAGGAAATGTTATGGAACGAAAGGGGAACTTACTATGGGCATGCATCACGGACATAGCCACGGTCATGGACACGACCATGGGCATTCACATGGAAGGGGCGCGAATAAGAAAGCGCTGCTCTGGTCATTAATTATTATTTTCGTCTTCCTCATTGTTGAAGTAGTAGGGGGCGTAATTACGAATAGCCTTGCGTTATTGTCTGATGCAGGGCATATGTTAAGCGATGCTTCATCGCTGCTGCTCAGTTTGATTGCGATGATCTTTGCAGCTAGGAAGCCTTCACCGAAGAAGACTTATGGATTTTACAGATTTGAAATTTTAGCTGCACTCATAAATGGTATTACACTCGTTATTATTTCTGGCGTTATCCTGTGGGAAGCTTATGAACGACTTATAAATCCGCAGGAAGTAGCGAGTTTGTCGATGATGGGGATTGCATTTGCGGGTCTTTTGGCAAACATCGCAGCCGCTTATGTACTCATGAGAGGCGATATTAAAAACAATTTGAATATGCGCAGTGCCTATTTGCATGTACTAGGTGATATGCTCGGTTCGATTGGTGCCATTGTAGCTGGATTCATTATGTGGAAGTTCGAATGGTATATAGCGGATCCGATTATTAGCATTATCGTCGCAATTCTTATCATTTTAAGTGCATGGCGTGTCACTAGAGATTCGGTGAACGTACTGATGGAAGGTACCCCATCTCGATTAAATACGGAGGAAGTAAGTTCAACGTTAGCTGGCATTTCAGGAGTTACCGATGTTCACGACCTTCATATTTGGACGGTGACTTCAGGATTCGACGTAGTAAGCTGTCATTTGAAAGTTAAGGACGGGACAGATAGTTATCTTGTATTAAATGAGGCGCTAAAGCTCTTGAAGGAAAAGTATGAGATTGATCATGCTACCGTTCAGATTGAAGACTCCTCGGTGCAGCATGGGGATCTAATATGTGAAGTTGGGCCGCAAGCGGGAGAGCAGCATGATCATAATCATGAAGATGATGAGAGTGGACATGAACATAGCCATAAACATGATCACGGACACGATCATAGTGGCCACAAACACGATCACAAACCTAATCATAAAGATCATGGACATAAACACGAATAGCGCTAAAAATAAAAATTATGAACATGATCACCAGCACAGCAAGCATAATAATGGCAACGATTCACGAAATGGAATTTCTATTTCATAAACAAACAAAACATATAGCGAAAAAATGGCGGTACAGGGTTAGCATTTCTCTCCCTGTACCGCCATTTTTATATTTACGCATTTTTTGCCCCATGAAGAAAGCGTGCACTGCATCTCAGTATCCCTAATAACCTTGCAACGCTTGGCGCTCGGGGGAGCCGCCTTCCTTATTCAAGCTCATACTGGCGGAGCTTGTAATACAAAGCACCGCGCGAGATGCCTAGCATCCGGGCAGCGCGTGCCTTGTTGCCCTGCGCGCGTTTGAGCGCGTCGCCAATGCGGCTGCGCTCCATTTCCTCGGAATGAGCGCTCAATGGCAGCTCATCCTCGGTCAGCTCAGCGAGCGTCGTCAGCCGCGCATAGTCCGGCAGCTCCTTCGCTGAAATGGTGCTTGCGCTCGCCTCATGCGCGGCGAGTACGGCATGCTCCATTGCACTGCGCAGCTGCGGCAAGTTGTTCGGCCAATCATAGGCCGCTACTTGCGCCATGGCGTCGTGCTGGAGCGCAGGCTGCGGGAAACCGTATTTATCCGCGGCTTCCGCAATGTACAAGTTGCACAGCTGCGGCAGCTCTTCTTCACGTTCACGCACGGCAGGCACATGGTGCTGCACGAACGTGTAGTACAGCGCTGGTAGCCAAGTTACCGGCAGCTCCGTATCTTCCTCACGCTGCGCTGCGCCTGTATACGTTGCAATAATGCGGCAGCGGAAGGTGAGCTGCGTATTGCCTTTCATGCGGCTATAGCTGCCGCTTGTCAGCATATCTTGCAGCTTCTCTTGCACAGGCAGCGGCAGCAGGTCGACATCTTTTAGGAATAAGATGCCGTTCTCCGCTTGATCTAGCTTCCCAGGCCGCTCACTATCGCCTTCGCCTTGATAGCCGAATAACTCGGCCTCAAGCATACCCTCAGGCATGTTCGCACAGCTCATGGTGACAAACAGACCTTCCAGCTCTAATTGCTCGTATATCCATTCTGCACAGCTGCGTCTGCCTGATCCAGCCTCGCCAGTAAGCAGCAGTGGTCGATTTCGCTCCACGACGAGTTTTGCTCGATGGAGTTGTTCAGGCTTAAATGGTGCTACGACGGAAACGAACTTGTCAGCATCGGATTTTCGATACATTTCTGCACTTAACTTGACGTAAGAGGTCATATTGCTTTCGATTGCAATTGCACCGAGTAGCTGACCCTCCGCATCGAATATGGGACTCGTATTGATCATAACGTGTACGCCTGGGCGCGGCTCATGATATAGCTGACGAATCGGAGTGCGGCTCTCCATTACTTGAAACAGCATAATCGATTCCCTTTGGAAAAATTCTGCGATTCGCTTCCCAATGATCGTTTCGCGGGATATACCGTACATGATCTCTGCTTGATGATTCCAATATAGGACGATTCCATCCTTATCCACGACTGTGACTGCATCATTCACCGTTTCGAGCAGTCCATTAAGCAGTGCGTGCTGTTCTAATGCTGTCCAAGACTGGACAGGTTCCTGTTGATTCAGTTCTAGCCTCATATCAAATATGTCCTCTCCACAATAGCTGTTGTCCATATTATGTCAAACGTAGTATTGGTTTGCAACGGTCTTTCCATTTTCCGTAGATTGTGAAATGAATTACTTCCTGTATATGTATTTACAAAATAAACCACCTGTGTTTATAATTAATCAATAGCTAAAAAAGTGTTCAAAAATTAAACACTATTGAATGGGCTAGGGGGCGTTTTAGTAGATGGAAAGTCTATTGCGGAACACCTTTTTGTTTTTATCTAAAAATAGAGCTGCAAACCGCACAGCCAAAAAGTATGGGCTTCGTTTTGGAGCAAAGCGATTCGTCGCTGGCGTGCAAATTTCGGAAGCGGTTACAGCCATTCGAGAATTGAATGCGAAGGGTATCGTAGCAACACTCGATCATCTTGGAGAGTTCATCACGACAGCAGAGGAAGCGCGAGAAGCAACTGATTATTGCATCCGTACGCTGCATGAGATTGCAAGCAGCGGCGCGAACTCTCATTTGTCTTTGAAAATGACGCAACTAGGCCTTGATATATCTGTGGAGCTGTGCATGAAGCATATGCGCATGATCTTGGATGTAGCGAAGCAGCACAACAACTTTGTGCGGATCGACATGGAAGATTACGCGCATAACCGTGTAAGCATCGAAATATTTGAACAGTTACGGAAGGAATACGGTGAGACGATTGGTCTTGTTATTCAAGCCTATCTCTACAAGAGTGCAGATGATATTTCCGCACTGGCCGTGCATCGACCGAACTTACGTCTTGTGAAAGGTGCTTATAAGGAATCGCATGAGGTCGCTTTTCCACGCAAAGAAGATGTGGATCGCAACTTTAAGCGAATCATCGAGCAGCATTTGCTTGACGGTAATTATGCAGCTATCGCCACACATGATGAAGCTATCATCGAGCATGTGAAGCAGTTCGTAAAGGAAAAAGGCATTCCGAAGAGTCAGTTTGAGTTTCAGATGCTGTATGGCATTCGGGTGCAAGCACAGCAGCAATTAGCTGATGAAGGATACACTATGCGTGTATACGTGCCGTATGGGGATGATTGGTATGGCTACTTTATGCGCCGTTTGGCTGAACGTCCCGCTAATGTGTTATTCGTACTGAAGTCCTTATTCAAATCATAATGGATTCATAGGAGGAATTTATCGATGACAATAGCAGCATTTCGCAACGAACCGTTCACAGCATTTACAGTAGAGGCTAACCGACAGGCAATGGAGCAGGCACTTAAGCAAGTGGCAAGTGAGCTTGGCCGCTCGTATCCACTCATCATCAATGGAGAGAAAATCGTAACGGAGAAGCAGGTAGTTTCGATCAATCCGGGCAATAAAGACGAGGTGATTGGGCACCTTTCTCAAGCGGATGCAGAACTGGCACAGCGTGCGATCGCAGTTGCAGATGCTACGTTCCAAACTTGGCAGTATGTTGATCCAGAAGTACGAGCAGGCTACTTGTTCAAAGCGGCGGCTGTTATGCGCAGACGGAAGTTTGAATACTCCGCTTGGCTCGTCTATGAAGTCGGCAAGAACTGGGGAGAAGCGGATGCAGATGTTGCAGAAGCAATAGATTTCCTAGAGTTCTATGGTAGAGAAATGATTCGCTTAAGTGGACCGCAGCCTTTGACTGTACTTGAAGGCGAAGATAACCGCTTAACGTATATCCCGCTAGGTGTAGGCGTAGTGATTCCACCATGGAACTTCCCATTGGCAATCATGGCGGGCATGACAGCAGCAGCTGTTGTAGCAGGGAATACGGTCGTGCTGAAACCAGCATCTACTTCTCCAGTTATTGCGGCGAAGTTTGTTGAGCTGATGGAGGAGGTTGGCCTACCTGCTGGCGTTATTAACTTTATTCCTGGTTCAGGTGCAGAAATAGGCGATTTGATTGTCGATCATCCGCGTACTCGCTTCGTATCGTTTACAGGTTCGCGTGATGTAGGTTTGCGGATTAATGAACGTATTTCTCGTACTCAGCCAGGACAGATCTGGATTAAGCGTCTAATTGCTGAAATGGGCGGCAAGGACGGTATTGTCGTTGATAATAGTGCTCCTGTTGAAGAAGCGGCTACTGCCATTGTACAATCTGCGTTTGGCTTCCAAGGTCAAAAATGTTCCGCAGGCTCGCGTGCGATTATCCATGCCGATGTGTACGATGCTGTTGTAGAACTCGTAATTGAGAAAACGAAAGCTTTGACGGTAGGCACAGCAGTGGAAAATGTTGCGATTGGCCCTGTTATTGATCAAAATGCCTATGAAAAAATTCTTCAATATGTCGAGATTGGCAAGGCGGAAGGTCGTTTAGTCGCGGGAGGCTCTATCGCAGAGGGCAACGGATATTACATTCAGCCTACCGTATTTGCTGATGTGGCTCCTCGTGCACGCATTATGCAAGAAGAGATCTTTGGTCCTGTACTTGCGTTGTGCAAGGCGGATAGCTTTGAAGAGGCAATTGCTATATTCAACGATACGGAATACGGCTTGACTGGTGCTGTGTTCAGTGCAAAACGTGAGCATTTGGAGTATGCGCGTGAGCGGATGCACTGCGGCAATTTGTACTTCAACCGTAAGTGTACAGGTGCGTTGGTAGGCGTTCATCCGTTCGGCGGCTTCAACATGTCGGGTACGGATTCGAAAGCTGGAGGCAAAGATTACTTGCTATTGTTCACACAGGCGAAGCTGGTATCGGAGAAGTATTAATAAATTTCTAGCCTGCCTGAGATAAAAGTTAGAACCTTTTGATGAGGGGCAATTACAAGGCGTCCCTAAATAAGGCTCATGTAGTAGAACTTTATTTAGCAGTGCTCTTTTTAGTAGAGTGCATGTAGTGATAACTATGACATACCCAAAATGCTTAGAGTTAATTTTAACATTTGACCACTTTCCTCATGGGATAATGTTACAAATGCTGATATAATATCATACAGACGAAGAACGTCCCGTTTTCATTCTCAAGCAGAATGCAGCGGGACGTTTTTTTTGTTACCTGTTTCATACCGCATTTTTCAGATTGTTATATGGGAAAGGAGGATGAAAATGAGCTTTGAGGAAGCGCATCATGAATTTATTCAGTTTCATATAAAGAGAAGAACTGGCGAGAGAAGAGGGAGGCTCGAACGTGGTCATCAGCATGCTGAAATGTTATTTTGTCAACAGGTATGGTGGCCTTTGCAGGGGAAGTTTGATCATTTACATCCCGAATACGAGGTAGTGGATTGGAGAGGTCAATCCTACTTTTGTGATTTTGTATGGTTGTCTCCAGCGGCGAAATTGATTATAGAGATTAAGGGATTTGGACCGCATGTACGTGATATGGATCGACAAAAATATAGCTACGAGTTGAATCGAGAAACTTTTCTAGTGGCTATGGGCTATCAAGTCATTTCATTTTCCTACGACGATATCGCTCATCGACCTGAGCTGTGCGTAACACTGCTGCGCATGGTGTTAAGTCGTTATCTCTCAGGGGCAGAACCGATTCAGTTAAAGCAAGTATCAGAGCATGAGCATGAGGTGATCCGACTTGCTTGCAAACTAGCTCGTCCGCTCAAACCTGTGGATGTGGCAAGTCATCTAGAAGTTAGTCATCGTACTGCGGTACGGTTGCTGCAATCGTTACAAGCGAAAGGCCTGTTCCGTGCAGTAATAGGAAGTGAAGGGAAACGGGTTGCTCGGTATGAGATACAGCAGCATGCATTGAAACTGTTGTAAATGGTTTGGCTTGAAAGGGTACCACGAGGATACGAGATTTCGAGAGTGGACAGCGGGCAATAGGAAGTTGAGAATAGAAATAGAAATAGAGGTAGAAGTAGACAGTGGACAGTGGACAGTGGACAAAAATGCAGTTATTTAAAGGTGAAATGCACATTTTAGGGCCAAAGTGGACAAAAGTGCAGTTAATTTGAACCCAAAACCTAAATTACCGGGTTTAAGGAAAAAATAAATGCATTTTTGCGCATTCGGCTTGAAGAAGGAATGATTTTCGGAAAAATACCTGCACTTTTGTCCATATCCGAGTGTTCGAGGTGCAAAATGTGTTTTGAAGTTTGAAGTTTGAAGTTTGAAGTTTGAAGTTTGAAGTTTGAAGTTTGAAGTTTGAAGTTTGAAGTTTGAGAATTTTATGGCGTGTGGTTAGTACCGTTACATGATTGGCGTGGTTTTCGACAAATACTCAAATTGTGATAATGAGCGTTCAAGTAGCGCTCAGTTCCTTCTTATCGGCAGCGCGCATGCAGGAAAAGGCTTGTGAATGCCCTGTATGGGCTAGTTTCACAAGCCTTTCACCTACACCTCCAATACAAATGACGGACAGAACGATTGCTTACAGCTGATAGTAGAACTCAACTAGATCTCTGACAGTTACAGCCGATAGAAGAAATGCTAACTAAATTCGAAGATTACATCTGTTTCCTGTATCTAACGGCTGGAACTGAGAGCTAGACCTGATAACGAAATCTGAAACTAGATCTGATAACTAGACATGACAACTAAATCTGATGGCTACACCTAACAGCACACCTAACAGCTACACCTGATGGCACGCTACAAAGTGCTGTGGAAGTACTTCTCGATATTCCGGTACTTCGCGAGAGCAGCGTTCCGTGGCTACCGGACAGCGTGTGCGGAAATGGCAGCCTGAAGGCGGGGAGAGCGGGCTCGGAATCTCTCCTTGCAGCACGATGCGCTCTTTCGCTGCTTCTACATCGGGATCAGGCACAGGTATGGCGGACATGAGTGCCTTCGTATATGGATGAAGCGGTTCACCATATAGTTTGTCGCTGTCCGCCAGCTCCACTATTTTTCCCAAATACATGACGGCCACACGATCGCTAATGTGCTTTACCATCGACAGATCATGCGCAATAAATAAGTAAGTCAGGCCGAGTCGCCCTTGCAGATCTTTTAACAGATTAACGACCTGTGCCTGTATGGATACATCCAGCGCAGAAATAGGCTCATCGCATACAATGAACTGCGGGTCGACGGCTAGCGCTCGTGCAATGCCAATACGCTGACGCTGACCGCCTGAAAATTCATGCGGATAGCGGCACGCATGCTCAGGACACAACCCGACCTGATCCAGCAGCTGTTCAATGCGATGTTTGCGCTGCGCCTTACTGCTTGTTAATTGATGAATATCCAATGCTTCACCGATAATTTCTGAAATGGTCATCCGTGGGTTAAGGGAAGCGTAGGGATCTTGAAATATCATTTGCATCTTGCGTCGAGCAGCTTTTAGTTTCTTATGATTCAACTTGTAAATGTCGGTTCCATTGAACGTAACGCTTCCAGCTGTAGGTTCATACAGCCGCAGCAAGGTTCGTCCAACGGTAGACTTCCCACAGCCAGATTCGCCAACTAAGCCTAATGTTTCTCCTTTCCTTATGGAGAAGCTCACATCGTTTACGGCTCGTAACACTCCCTTGCGCTTCACGTAAAAATGTTTCTTTAATCCGCTGACTTGTAGCAAAGGTGAGCTGTCTGTCATACGACGACCTCCTTCGCTAACGGGTGCAGCTTCCAACAACGAGATATATGCGATTCACTAAGCGCTGTCGGGTTGGGTTCTACCTCTTTGCATATTTGCATGGCATGCTCACATCGAGCAAAGAAACCACAACCGGCAGGCGGCTTGAGCAAATCAGGCGGCGTGCCATGAATCGCGACCAGTGGCTCATCCTTCGCCTGATCGAGTCGTGGCAGGGAGCGTAGCAATCCTCTCGTATACGGGTGCTGAGGGTTTTTAAATATTTCCCACTTTGTACCTGTCTCGACGATCTTTCCCGCATACATGACGATTACCCGATCGCATAAGTCAGCAACGATGCCCAGATCATGAGTGATTAAAATGATCGATGTATTGAATTTATGCTGCAAATCTTTCATGACACAAAGAATTTGAGCTTGGATGGTGACATCGAGCGCGGTCGTTGGCTCGTCCGCAATGAGCAGCGCAGGCTGGCAAGCGAGAGCAATCGCAATCATTGCCCGTTGTCGCATACCGCCGGAAAATTCATGCGGGTACTGTGCATATCGGGAAGCAGCATTTGGAATGCCGACAAGTTGAAGCATCTCGATTGCTTGCTGCTTTGCTTGGTGTAGTCCAACTTTTTGATGGCGACGGAGTACTTCTGCAATCTGTTTGCCGACCGTCATCGTCGGATTTAGCGATGTCATTGGGTCTTGAAAAATCATGCCGATTTCCTTGCCGCGAATCGATTGCATTTCTTTTTCTTTCAAACGAAGCAAATCACGACCTTTAAATAGCAGCTTTCCATTCTTAACAAAGGATGGAGGGGTAGGTAGCAGCCGCATAATGCTCTGCGCTGTTACGCTTTTTCCGCATCCCGATTCACCTACGATGGCTACGGCTTCGCCAGCATGGACATGAAACGATACGTCTCGTACTGCTTGTACTTCTCCATCCCTTACTTTGAAGGAGACTTGTAAATTTTGCACTTCCAATAGCGGTGTAGTTTGCTGCATATGGTGCTCACCTCCATCATTTTTTCAGTTTAGGATCAAGTGCATCACGCAAGCCGTCACCGAACATATTGAAGGCGAGCATCGTCAAGCTGATCATGATGGCAGGGAACAGCATGCGCCATGGATAGAGCAGCATGACCTTTGTGCCATCGTTGATCATCGTTCCCCAAGAAGCTGCAGGCAACTGAACACCCAAGCCTAGAAAGCTGAGGACAGCCTCACCAAAGATGGCTGCTGGAACCGCCATGGTGAGCATAACGATAATGGGACCAAGGGTATTAGGCAGTAGGTGACGGAATAAAATGCGCATCCCGGACGCGCCCAACGAACGTGAAGCAAGTACATATTCTTGATTTTTAAGCTGAATGATTTGACCCCGAACAATCCAAGACATATTGATCCAGCCTGTGAGGCAAAATGCCAATATAATCGTAAGCAGGCTTGGCTCAAATACGACCACGAGCAGGATTGCTACTAGTAAATCCGGGATCGAGTATATGATTTCAGATATTTTGTTCATGATGTCACCGATTCGTCCGCCGACATAACCCATGATCCCGCCATAAATGACGCCGATAATCAAGTTAATGAAAGCCGCAGCGAAGCCGACAATGAGTGAAATGCGTGCGCCCATCCATGTACGGGCGAACATATCTCGTCCGAGATCATCGGTTCCAAACCAGTGCTTTTCAGATGGAGCAAGACTGGTAGACATCAGATCATTTTTTGAAAAGTCATAAGGAGTTAGCCATGGTCCGATAATCGCCATAACAATGAGAGCTGTTAAAATACATAGCCCTGTCATGGCTGTCCAATTGCGGCTTAGCCTGTACCATACATCTTTCCAAGCCGATGTACTGGCACGTTCGATAGCTTCTGCATCATGATGATCAACCACTGCCTTTTGAAAGTGTTCAGTAGTTAACGCAAGCTCAAGCTCTGCAGCAGCAGTATTTTGATTGTGAAGGGTCATGCGGAACCCTCCTTTCGCTTGCCAAGCTTAATTCGAGGATCAATAAATCCGTAAGCGATATCTGTGAGAAGTCGAGCGGTCATTAAAATAAGACCGTAAAATATCGTAATGCCCATAATGAGCGAGTAGTCGCGATTGCCGATACTTTGAACATAAATTTTGCCTAACCCACCGATTCCGAATATTTGCTCGATAATGAAAGAGCCTGTGATAACGTTAGCAGTAAGTGGACCCAAAAAGGTGACGACCGGCAATATACCGTTGCGGAGCACATGACGCCGCATTATCGTCCAACTGTTCAGCCCTTTTGCGCGTGCTGTCTTAATGTAGTCAGAATGCAGCACTTCAAGCATGTTCGATCGTGTTAGTCTTGCGATGTAGGCGATAGGCATAGCGGAAAGTGCCAGTGTTGGCAGGACGTAATCTTTGGCTTGCACGAGCCCGACAACATTGAACATCGGGATACGAACGGCGAATAGCCATTGCAATACAGCAGCCATAACAAAGCTTGGAACGGATACCCCGAGCACAGCGATGATCATGGCGGTCGAATCCATGAGCTTGCGGTGACGAAAGGCAGCCGTCATGCCTAAAGTAACGCCGATAATGACGGAAGTGAAAATGGCTGCAATACCCAGTCTGAGAGACAGTGGGAATGAATCGCGAATGAAATCAACGACAGCACGATTAGCAAGCTTCATTGAGATGCCTAAATCACCAGATAGCAAATTCGTTAAATAGGTAGTGTACTGAATAAATAATGGTTTATCCAAACCATACTGAGCTAGCAAACGAGCTTTCACGTCAGGAGGAACGGCTTTCTCTGAAATGAAAGGATCACCAGGAATCGCTTTCATTAAGATAAACGTAATGGAAGACAGAACGAACATAGCTAAGAAAAAAAATACGAATTTGTTCAACATATATCGCAACATCACATGAGATCACTCCCTCGCGTAATCAAGTAGTTCATGTTAAGACGCTTGTATTCATGTGTAAAAGCGGGATACAAACAGCACGCTGCCTGTATCCCGACTTGCGGGTGATCCTATAAGCGAATTACTCGACGTAGCCGCGAGCAAAGTGGAAATTAGCAAGTGGATCTACATATACGTTTTTGATGTTAGGCTTGAGCAGCTGAGCAGTGGCGTTGTAGTAGATTGGAAGTATCGCCATCTCTTCTTCAATAAGAATTTTTTCAGCGCTTGCAAGCAAATCTCTTCGTTTTACTAAGTCTACTTCTTTCTTTGCAGCCTTCACGAGATCATCATACTTTTTGTTACTAAAGCCAATATCATTGTTGCCGCTTCCGGTCGTATATAGATCGAGGAATGTCATCGGGTCATTATAGTCTGGATTCCATCCAGCACGAGCAACAGAATAGTCAAGTGCTGAGCGCTGATCTAGGAATACCGTCCATTCTATATTTTGCAGTTTTACATCGATGTTTAAGTTTTGTTTCCACATATCTGCAACCGCCTGAGCCACTTTTTTATGAAGATCATTGGTGTTGTAAATGAGGGTGAATGCAGGCACTTTATCAAGACCAGACTCTTTCAGTCCTTCTGCGAGTAGTTTCTGGGCCTCTGCTATATCTTCCTTGAAGTAGTTGCCATCCACTTGGTTGCGGTACTCATCATTGACAATGTTGATGCCTGGAGGAACGATTCCGAATGCCGGTTGCTGACCACTAAGCGTAATTTTTTCAGTTATTAGCTGGCGGTTAATCGCTAGAGCCAATGCTTTACGAACCTTTTTATTATCAAATGGCTTCTGCTTGTTGTTGAATAAGTAATAATAGGATGCAGCTAGTGGTTTAATGGCAATCTCATCTTTCTTCGTTTGCTGTAGGATCGGAATTTGTTCACTTGGAATACCACCATTGGTCGGTGGTCCAATATAATCGAGCGCATTTGTCTCGTACATATTCAATATGGCATTTGTGTCTTCGATCATGACTGCTGTAACTTTTGTCAGTTTAATCTCATCACGTTTATGATAGTGCTCATTCGGCACAAGCTCGAGCTGTGAGGAGTGCGCCCAAGATGACACCTTTAATGGTCCATTTGAGATGAGCGTATTTGCCTCATTTGCCCATGCAGGATTGTCCTTAGCAGATTTGTGTATTGGGAAATAGGTTGCAAAGGCTGTTAAATCAAGGAAATAAGGTGTTGGATTTTCAAGTTCGACTTCAAGCGTGTAGTCGCCCGTTGCTTTGACACCAATTTGATTGGGATCGGTTATTTTTTTGGTAAAGTAAGCTTCACCATTTTTAATGTAATACAGTTGGTAGTTATAAGGTGATGTTTGCGGGAGATTCGGATCTAGTACTCGTTTCCATGCATATTCAAAATCATGTGCGGTAACGGGATCGCCATTAGACCATTTGGCATTTTGTCTGAGCGTAAATGTATATTTTTTGCCGTCAGGTGAGATGTCCCATTTTTCTGCTACGCCGGGTATTACTTTACTATTTTGATCGGTGCTCGTTAGACCTTCAAATGTGGCAGAGAGAATCGTCGATGAAGTAACATCCTGAGCTAGACCTGGGTCTAACGAAGGGGGTTCAGTACCTATGTTGAAGCGAAATTCTTGTTTGGCAGCCGTCTCAGTTGGAGGATCGGTCTTCGTTTCGTTATTTGGCTTCTGCGTTTCAGTAGGTTTATTCGCCTCAGGAGTTGTGGAGCTTGTGCACGCACTTAGAAGCGTGCTTACTGATAGCATTAGTACGAGTAATACGAACATCGTTCGTCTCTTCATCGTTAATCCCCTTTCATCCTTTTAAATAGTGAACCAAGTTCAAACTGTCGTTTGTAGGCGCTGAAGAACAAATTGACGCTTGGTTAGTCCCTATCATATGTACAAACGTTCATCTACATGTTTGAAATTTATTCACTATAATCGAATATTTTATAGAGCGAGGATCTTTGGTAATTTTATTTTTCAAAAAGATACTAGACTCGACAAATAGATCTTACCGATGTACTAGTAAAATATAGCGAAACAGGTTAGAAAATGGAATGCATTGTAATATGTCCACTAGTTTTGGGGTTAAGGTCATTAAGACAACCAAATATGCTATTGTACTGCCGTCAGATCATTTGTCCTATGATGGGTTGTTTTTAACTAGAATCACAACGCTTTAATTTTGTAGGATGGAATCTGTAATTTTCGTATCAGGTGGGACTTTGTGGAACGTTTAAACTAATTTTGACAAAAACACAAGAAGTACACATGAGTATGCTACGATACTGCTGTTCCAACCTACCTCAAGATTTTACATCACCACGCAAAATGAGTTTTCCTCGACAACAAGCATTCACAGACGGATGGTAAGCTCGTAACTTCTCTGTTCAACTCGCATGTTATAGGCAAGAAAAAAGTAACAAAAAACAAAATAAAGGGGAATTAACATGAGAAGGTATCATTTACGTCGTATGTTTAGTACTTTGCTAGCGATTGTTATGGTTGTAAGCTTGATTGCTCCATTTTCTACTGTACAGGCACAAGCTTTGCAAGAGCCTAGCGATTTATTTCGTAAAGCGGGAGAGTTTGTGCCGACAGAATCCGTACGATATTTGAGCGCAGGCAATTTGGACAATCAGGGTGGCGGGGATTTCGTTATCGTTACGGACAAATGCAGGCTTGTACTGTATAAGACAAAGTTAGATGGCACATTTGTAAAAGAGTGTGTTCCCATTTACGAAAGTCTACTCCCTCACAAGGCTGAAATTGTTGAGCTAACAGGTGATAAACAGGCAGAATTGTTAGTGTTTAATCAAAAGATGGTTCAAATTTATGGGGTTAATGCTAAAGGCAAATATGAATTCAAACAGCAAATTCCGATTGGAGAAGTAACGCAGTATTTGGCAGGGGACTTTAATAATGATGGTATCGGTGACTTGATATTAGCTGCTCCGAAGGCTTTGCATATTATGCAAGGAAGTGGAGGGTTATCTTATTCGAACGTAGGAAGCATTTCTACCGACAATAAAATTGTAAATACACTTAAAAGTGGTGACTGGAACAATGACAAACAGCTAGATTTTGCTTTACAGGCAGGGTGGACGAACACATTCGTATATAAAAATAATGGGGATATGACCTTTAGTTACGTAACTTTCTTACCGAAATCGGATGAAGATTCATTTCCATTTGAAGTAGCGGATATGAACGCAGATGGATACGACGATATAGTAGGTGAATTGGATTTTGCGCAAAATCAAACGGGAGGAAGCATTGCTATTTTTTATGGCGATGCGAGCGGTACATTCAGAAATTTTTTGAATACTAGGATAGATGGACTTTCAAGTGTAATTGCTGAAGACATGAATAGGGATGGGTATCCTGATCTTGTTATTGATTGGAATGATATCTCTGCAATTAAACCCACTCAATTAATGTGGAGTAATCGCGGACAATCTTTTTCTGAGCGTGAAAATTTTACATATACACCGAACTCGAAATTTACAGATTTGAATGGCGATGGAAAGAGAGATATATATTACTACGACTCGTATAGAAATAAAGTAACCTTTTACTTGAATATGGCAGCTAATGGCTACATTCAATTTGCAGCTTCGCAGTTGCCGGTCATTGAAAATAGCGGTGCTGTGAGAGTAAAAGTAACACGTACGGATGGAAACGACAACCTTGCGTATGCGGAATATACGACGGTTGATGGAACGGCAAAGGCTAGTGTGGATTACAAGCGTTCTCATGGTATTATCCAGTTTCCTCACGGTGTGACAGAACAGTGGCTGACCATTCCGATAATCGATAACGATGAGCGCAGTAATAAAAAGCGTAGTTTCTCGGTGCAACTTAGCAACCCGACTCGTGGAGCTGGACTAGGACAAGTTTCAAAGGTGGATATTTTTATTGCTGATGATGACGGTAATGAAATTCCACATGTAGGCGCACCGAAATGGCCAGCGCACGCCTCTCTTACCATTGCAGATGTCAGCTTGTCGGGCCTGACTGTTGAATGGCCAAAGGCTTCGACGAATGAAAGAGATCGTATTGTTTCTTATGAGATAAAAGAAGCAAAGCAGGCTTTGGAGCCAGTCAGTGTTACGGCAGATGTGTACAATCATTCATGGCTAACCAATTTAGCTCCGGGGAAGAAATACGAACTTGAGGTTACTGCTAAGACGAAAAAAGGGGTGGCTAGTCTGCCGCTGTCTGCGTCGGTAACCGTTCCAACAGAGGGGTATGATCCAGCCAAAGCCCCAGCTTTCTCTACGATTATTCAGGGTAAATCATTCGATCTTGGAGAAGTCGGTTCTGCAGACGTGGATGGAAACGGGATTGATGATCTTATTATTGTGAGTCCTGCTCAAGAAATGTTGGTTAGGAACTTTGCTGATGGGTATCGAATCAAATCGGAAACCAATTTTTGTGGTTCGCGGGCGGGCAAAAGTATAGACATGAATGGAGATGGTAAAGAGGAGATAGTTAACAGTTACTATAGGGGGCAATATCTGTGTGTTAATGGATTTGACAAAACTGAGAAATTTGGATTTTTAGTAGATATTTCGCTTCCGTCTTTAAGTGCATACCATGCATATCATATTGCGGACTTTACACAAGATAGCATCGCAGATATTTTATATGCGACCCATAATAATGAGCTCATTCTATTAAAAGGAGGAGAAAACTATACTTATACCGAGCTAAGCCGCTTACCTTATGCAAGCTACTCCATTGAAAACATTATCAGTGGTGATTGGGACAAAGATGGAATTTTAGATGTAGCGATCGTTTCGGATAAGATTAGCGTGTATAAGGGAAATGAGGGTGGTCATTTTGAATACGTAACCCAATTGCCAGGCTATAAAACGGGGCGTTCAAACGATATGAATGCTGACGGATATGATGATATTGTTTCTCATTCTGAGCAGGGATTTGTCATCTATTATGGAGGTGAACAAGGTTTTTTAGCAAAACGAATCGAGAACTCTCCTATCCTTAAATGGTATGATCCTTATGAACTGCTAGATATGAATCGTGATGGTTATGTTGACATTGTGCTGCTGCCGAGGTATTCGAAACCTTTGATCAGTTTCAATGATAGGAAAGGTTCATTCAAAGCCGTTGAGGAACTGATTAATAAAGAATTGAAATACTCCAGTACTATCGTATTTGGTGATTTTTCAGGCGATGGAAAGACAGATATATCGATTTATAATCCTGAGTATGAGGGACAGCATATCACTTATATAAATGAGCAAGCTTATGGTCAGCTGCAATTCCAGCACCCGACTGCCACGGTAGAAGGAGATGCTGGTCACGTAAAAGTGAAAGTAAAACGAATCGGTGACCGGTCAGGGGTGACGAGTGTCGTCTATGGTACGCAAAATGGTACGGCAATTGCTGGCGTTGATTATGTAGCATCTTCTGGCACACTTCTATTTGCCGATGGTGAGACGGAGAAGACGATAAGCATTCCGATTATTGATCAAGAGGATTCAAATGTGGAACGAACATTTAGCATTAAACTCGAATCGCCTAGTCGCGGTACTCAATTAGGTGAGCATCAGGAAGTAGCTATTACGATCCATGACGGTGATGATATGGATCAGTTATCGCCAAGTTGGAGTAAGAGCGCGGTACTTGGTGTAACGGAAGCTACCTATCAAACGTTGACCCTCTCGTGGCCAGCAGCGCTAGATGTGGATGGCATTTCGACATATGAGATTGTGGAGACCAATGCAGCGCTAGAAACGGTAATCGTATCGGGAGATAAGTATTCCTATACTTGGAATAGCGGGTTAATACCGGGGAGAACGTACACGTTCCAACTGCGCGCAAGAGATACGAAGAGAGTAGTAAGTACCGCATCGTTGACGGTTATCATACAGGTTCCGCATCTAATACCTGTGACACAGACAAGCAATCATAAGACCCTTTATACAAGATACTAATTTAAAAAAGTTATTTTTCTCTATTACCAAGGCATCTTGTTCCTAGTAGCGATATGGGAGCGAGGTGCTTTTTTTCTGTGTGAAAACTAGCAGTACCACACACAAGTATAAGTGCGAAAAGATAGAGAAAAAGAGGTTCGATGTAACATTTTCACTAGTTTTGCCAATATGAATTATTGTACTTCTATCTATGCTAATATACTGACGAAACCTATTAATTTCCACATGATTTACATCTGTTTGATCAAGATTACAGCATAACTCATCTACGAAAACTTCGCATTCGACATTGCCTCTTACAGCATGAACTCACTCTACACAAAGTTGCTATTTACATTCATCGTCGTATCAGTAATTTATTAATCAAGTAAAGGAGAATCCTGCATGCAAAGGAAATGGTTAATCGCTGCTCGGCGCCATCTGGCAGCAGCACTTGCCGTCTTCGTGTTTGTATCCTTATTTCCAACTTCTTATGTTGTTGAAGCGGCCACGGTTATCGACAAGTCATGGAGCGGTAATTATTACGATTGGAGAGCGCTTAAGTTGAACGAGCGAGTTTACAGTCAAGCTGCAGGTAATCTAGACAATACGGGGCATGCGGATTTGGCCGTTATTACGGAAAATAATTTGCTCGTCTTATACTACGTATCGTCAGATGGAACACTTACACGCCAGCAGGTTACTGCTAAACAAGCTGACCCAAACGTAAAGCGACTACATATTGCTGATTTAAACGGTGATCAAATTGGAGAAGTGTTGGCATTTGGCAGCACTAAAATCGAGATTTTTGGTAGAGACACTGCATCTAGTACCTATGTATTAAAAAGCACGATCCCAATAGCATCGTATTCAGGCCAGGCGATAGCTGATTTTAATAAAGACGGTATTCAAGATCTTATTATTGCGTCGTCTACGAAACTACATTTTTTACGAGGAACAACGAATCTCACCTATCAGGAAGTCGGCAGCTACACACATAAAACAGCAGCTTTGCATTCCATCGTAGACATACAAACTGGTGACTGGAACAAAGATGGCCATATCGATTTCGTCTATCAGTTGTATGAGCAGCACGCTATTTTGTTTAAAGGAAATGGACAGTTGGGATTTAGCTATGTAAAGGATTTAGATATTGATTCCTTTGTAGTGGATGATATGAACCAGGATGGATATTCCGACATCATCGGCTACAATCGTGTGGGCTATGAAAGAAACTATGCCGTGCATTATGGTGATACTGGGGGGCAATTCGCTCGTAAGTCTCCGATTGGGTTTGCTGAAGGGGGCTATGGAATTTATAGCACGGATATAAATGGGGATCGTTATCCTGAGCTCGTACTCTATGATTCTATGGATTATATTTCGTACGTTATTTGGAATCGTGAAGGGACGTACAGCTTCCCTGAACAAACTGTCTTTTTCGTCAATCCGTCTTATATTGAGCAAAAGTTGGACTTTGATCGAGATGGAAAAGAAGATTTTATTTCGAATCAGGACTTTAATACGAATGAAATCATCATTAAGCGAAACGGCGATTTTTCTGGCCAAATTCAGTTTAGTCAGACCCAACAGGAAGTAGATGCACATCAGAAATTCATTCAAGTACAGGTTCAGCGTACAGGAGGCAGTTCGGGCCGTACGGTGGTTGAATATGGAACGAATGATGGTACGGCTAAGTCCGGCACGGATTATACGAGGACAGCAGGCATATTGGAATTTAACCATGGCGAGACGGCTAAAATGGTGACTGTTCCGATTACATCTGTGGATCAGATTAATGGCTCACGAACGTTTACGATTCGATTGAAAAATCCAACAAACGGTGTTGATCTAGGATCTAATCGGACGCTTACGGTTCATATTCGTTCCAATTCTTCTGTTCCGCAGTGGCCAAATGGAGCAGCCGTAGATATTGCGGATGTTACATCAAGTTCAATGACCGTCGCTTGGCCGCAAGCAAAAGATAGCGCGGGCGTTAAAGCTTATGAAATTAGCGAAAAAAATCAGGCATTTGTACCAATTTCCGTGACAAATGATGTGTACAGCTATACGTGGAATACAGGTCTTGTACCTGGGAAAACGTATCAGATTCAAGTAAATGCGAAAAATGTGAACGGCAAGCTAAGTCAGACGTTAGCGGGACCTATTACGATTCCAAACCATAACCCCGTACCCGCCGATCCGTCTTATCGCTTAAATGCTGTGAACTTTGATAATTTTCCAAGGCAGTACAATATGAATGCAGTGGACAGCAACGGCGATGGCATGGATGAATTGATTGTGTATGACTCTGCTGTCACGATGATGATGAAACCTCTCTCCAATCAATCGTGGCTGTTCAACGGGAAACTGCCTACTGGACAATGGGGAGAAGTCAATTATCGTGCTGATTTGAATGGGGATCGCAAAGAAGAATGGCTAGCCCCAAGTGGAACAGGTATCCGCATTATAGGCGAAGGTGCGACTTTAGATTATGAACAAGTAGCTGAAGTGTTGCTGGAGCCACACTACGACTATAAGGTGGATGACTTTACGAATGATGGAATTGCCGATATCGTGTACATGAATCAAAATGCGGAGCTAATCATACTTAAAGGCACGGGTGATTATAAGTATACAGAACTGTCCAGACAGCAACTTTCTCATCATGGGGTGAAGTTGTTAACGGGGGATTGGAATGGTGATGGTTTGACGGATGTAGCTGCTTATGATGGGCATTTGCATCTGTACAAAAATAAGGGGAATAACACGTTTGAGAAAATAAAAGAAATTTATAACCCGACAACTCCTCAAGCAGCAGACTTTAATGGAGATGGGTATGATGACATCGTTACTTCTCATTGGGGCTCAGATGTGTTTGTTTATTATGGGGATGCGCAGGGCTCCTTTGACAGTACGCCTTATCGTTACACACCACCAGATGGAGTGTATGAAATTCATTCGGCAGACTTGAACAATGACTCAAATAAAGATTTCGTGCTCGTCTATTTTTCAGGAGTAGAAGCCGTTGTGAATCAAGGGAAGGGCAGTTTCCAACCACAAGGTGTATATAATGAAATGCTGTGGCTAAGCTCTCGCTATTTGATGGGAGATTTCAATGGCGATGGTAAAGATGATATAGGTTACAGGCGGGAAGATTATAGCGGGTTTGAACTGTATGATAACATGTTGACTGCGGGCTCCTTGCAATTTAGCAATGCTTCACAGAATGTGCAGGAAACTGCGGAGTTCGTGCAAGTGAAGGTGAAGCGTGTCGGTGATCGTCACGGAGTTACGAGTGTCGTTTACGGGACCGAGAATACAACCGCATTGGCAGGCGTGGATTACGTCGCTTCTACAGGAACACTGAAATTTGCAGATGGTGAGACGGAGAAAACGGTTAAGATTCCATTAATCAAGAACAGCACGTCGAATGGAAATCGGAAGTTTAAAGTGAAGCTGCAATCACCAACTCGCGGTGCCAAGCTAGGGCAACATCATCAGCTAGAAGTGAACATTAGTAAGGACGTCAATATTTCACCTACATGGCCTGTTGGTGCGAAGTTGACTGTAAGCGATGTAACCTATCGTTCCTTTACGATTTCATGGCCGAACGCAATCGATTTGGATGGCATTGCTTCTTATGAAATCGTAGAGCGAGATGGAGCGTTAGCTCCTGTGTCTGTGGCTGGGAATGTAAATACTTATTCGTGGTCATCAGGGTTGACGCCAGGCAAGTCATATCGGTTGCAAGTAAGAGCGAAGGATAGGAAGGGGCTGACAAGCTGGCCGCTTCAGACTTGTGTGACCGTGCAGGCTTGCGTGAAGCTGCCGAAGCCGTTACATTCAGCACCCATTGATGTGCCGATAGAATCACCAAGTGAACTACCTATAGAGCCGCCTTTGATAGATCTTCCATACGTGCTTCCTCAGTGGTTAGGTGATGAAAGGCTGAGTTTAGCGGTATGAGTAGATCGCGTAATTTCATAAACGTATCATGAAGAGAGGCAGCCTTGCTCCTATAATGGAGCAGGCTGCTTTTTTTATAGTAAAGTACTAGCAGCTCGAAATGGTAGAGAAAATGAAGGTTGCTGTAACAATTTCACTAGTTTTGCCAGATCAGTTGCATGGTCTCATAAATATGCTACGATACAGACGGATAGACAATTTTCTTCATTTTTCCAAAACAGCATCGTTGTTACAGATGAACTACTCTCAGCGTTACACCCTCATATTCGACATGATGTTTCGCACCTCGGCATTTTTTTCTATACCAATGTATTGCTTCGTCATCATGGTCATGCAGACGCTTTTACTAATCTAGTAGAGGAGAATATGGTATGAAAATCAAATGGGGTATTTCTGTTAAACAGAGTATTGCGCGAATGCTTACAGTATTGTTGGTTGTTTCTATGTTTCCTACTTCGTTCACTGCACAGGCAGCTCCACCAGTGGACAACAAGAAGAACAACAACTACTGGTGGAATGAGTTTACAATTAGTGATCAAACACGCCATAACTATGTCGGGAATTTGAACAACGAAGGAAATGCTGATCTTGCCGTAATAACAGATAATTATTTACTTGTCCTTTATTTTATCGCTTCAGATGGTACACTTACTCGTCAACCGATAGCGGCCAAGCAAGCAGATTCGACCTTAGAGCGAGTACATATTGAAGATTTGGATGGAGACCAATTTGGTGAGGTGCTGGCATTTAGCTCATCTCAGGTCGAAATATTCGGCCGCACTACAGCAGGCTCCTATGAATTGAAAAGTACGATTCCGCTAGCCCCCTATTTGGAACAGGCAATTGCTGATTTTGATAAGGACGGAATAAAGGATATCATTTTTGTTTCCTCGACAAAGGTGCACTTCCTACGTGGATCAGCAAATGTAACGTATACAGAAGTAGGCAGCTATACCCATCAGTCGGATGCGCTGTACGGCCATGTAAATGTTAGAACAGGTGATTGGAATAAGGATGGGCATCTGGATTTCGCGTATCAGTTGTACCAGCAGCCAATTATTTTATTTAATGGGAACGGACAGTTAGGATTCACACAGGCAAAGACACTTGCGTTGGGAAGTGGCTTCGAAGTTGCAGACGTCAATCAAGACGGATTTTCTGACATTATCGGTAGAGGTGGGAAAATTGAAGTTCACTATGGTGACACAGGGACGCAATTTACTCGCAAATCCGAGATTGATTTTGTCACCCAGGGTTATAAAATGCGCATTACGGATGTGAATGTGGACGGGTTTCCTGAACTCATACTCTACGACGATTGGGATGCTTATTTTAGATATGTATTATGGAATCGAAATGGGAAGTTCAGCATGCCTGAAGAAATGAACAGCATTGTCTTACCTGATCAAAAGGTGGACTTTAATGGAGATGGGAGAGAGGACTTGGTTTCCTATCCGAGCTATTATTACAATGCATTAAGAGTTGCGATAAACTTCCCTGTGACCGGAGAGGTACATTTTAACCAACTAGAACAAGAAGTAGCTTCGCATGCAGATACGGTGCAGGTGCAAGTACACCGTACAGGGGGAAGTTCAGGTTACATCGTTGTGGATTACGACACATCTGATGGGACAGCTAAGGCTGGGACTGATTATAAGAGAACAGCAGGAACGTTAGCATTTCACGATGGCGAAACCGTTAAAACTGTAACGGTGCCAATAACAAAAATAGGTAGCTTTGAAGGCGTTCGTACATTCTCGGTACGATTAAAATACCCGACGAGTGGTGTCGCACTAGGCCACAATCGGAAGACAGATATCATTATTCGTTCTAACCCATCCGTTCCTCATTGGCCAACTGGTGCAGTTGTGGATATTGCAGATGCTACACCATACTCGATGACTGTAGCTTGGCCGCAAGCTCAAGACCGTGCAGGAATTGAATTGTATGAGATTAAGGAAACGAATCAAGCGTTTACTCCTGTTACGGTGACGAAGGACGTTTATCGTCATACGTTGACTGGGCTTGCACCAGGGAAAACCTATCAGGTTCAGGTAACCGCGAAAAATGCTAACGGCGAACGAAGCAAAGCTTTGTCTGGGCATGTAACGCTGCCGAAGGTAGGTGAAGCGCCCGTTATTCCTTCTTATCAGAAAAATAGTGTGAGCTTCAGGGATCTGCCAGCGGGAAAACACGTCTTGTATAAGGGGGACGGCAATGGAGATGGCTTTGATGAATTGATCGTGCGTGATGGTTGGGGACGAGCCAATGTTGTCAGGCTTCTGTCCGATAATACATGGCAGCTACATGGAAGACTACCAATAGAAGGTTGTGGGCAAGTTGAATATAGTGTTGATTTGAATCAGGATGGGAAAGAAGAGTGGTTGGGACCAAGAGGTAGTGGAATTTGTGTCACGAGCGAGAATGCGCATGGTGGCTATGAGCAAGTAGCACAAATCCATCTAGGGTCGCATTATGACTATCAAGTCGGTGATTTCACAAAGGATGGGCTTAACGATATTGCTTATGAGAGTGGTAATCAACTTATTATTTTACAAGGTAGCGGGAATTACACGTTTACTGAGGTAATGAGACAGCCTTTAACTCATACTGCCTACCGTTTATTAAGTGGAGATTGGAATGGCGATGGTCACTTAGATGTCGCTGCTTATGAGGGAACAGAACAAAATATGAAATTGCATTTGTACAAAAACAACGGAAACCGAACGTTTGAGAAGCTGAAAGTTATTGAACATGCATGGCACCCGCAGGCAGCAGACTTTAATGGTGATGGCTATACGGATCTTGTGGTTTTTCATGGATCTAATACGCAGCAAGAAGTTGTCGTTTATCATGGTGACGCGCAAGGGAATTTCAATGGAACTCATCGTATTCCCACGGCAGAGTGGATACGCGAGATTCATCTTGCCGATTTGAATGGTGACAACTATAAAGACTTCGTGTTTGTTTATTGGCTAGGGGTAGAAGCAGTTGTGAATGACGGGAGCGGTGGCTTCCAACTACAAGGATCGTTTGATGGCGATATGTTTTGGTTCCTTTCACAATATTTAATCGGTGACTTCAATGGAGATGGAAAAGACGATCTTGCGAACAGGTATCAAGATAGAGGAGACATAACGATTTATGATAATCTTCTCGTGTCTGGAATTTTTCAATTCAACCATGCTTCACAGCAAGTATGGGAGCATTCGGGCTATGCACAAGTAAAGGTGAAACGCGTCGGTGATCGCAGTGGAGTCACGAGTGTTGTATACGGAACAGAAAACGGAACTGGACTGGCTGGGGTCGATTACGTGGCTTCGACAGGTACGTTGACGTTTGCGGATGGAGAAACGGAGAAGACTGTATTAATTCCACTTCTTAATAATGACAAGTCAGATCAGGAGCGTTTATTTAAAGTGAAGCTGCAATCCCCAACTCGGGGTGCTAAGTTAGGTACTCATCGTCAGTTGGAAATAACCATTCGTGACGACGATAAGGTAGCACCTACATGGCCTGTTGGTGCACAGTTGAGCGTAAGTGATGTTACGTACCAGTCATTCACTCTTTCATGGCCAAGCGCAATCGATTTGGATGGTATCGAGTCGTATGAAATTGTGGAGCGGAGCGGGGTCCTAGCTCCGGTAACGGTTGCAGGGAATATCAATTCCTATACGTGGTCGACAGGGCTTAATCCAGGCAAGTCGTATCGTCTGCAGGTAAGGGCGAAGGATAAGAAAGGTCTGGTAAGTTGGCCTTTGCAGACTTGTGTTACGGTACAGACTTGTGTGACGCTGCCGCAGCCGTTTAATGCCAACGAACCTATTGAAACAATTATAGTAATACCTATGGAATTACTTGTAGCACCACCATTGAAAGATTTACCTGTTGTCCTTCCACAAAGGAGAGGTGATGCGAAGTGGAGTATAACGAAGCGAATTACCGAGCAATAATTGTAACACGGGTAGTAGAGATTGATAACGGTTAATGCACTTGCCATAAGGGGAACCTTTGGAGAGGAACCCTATTTAATCTATACTAAACAGGATTCTGTGGCTGAAATAGGAAGTAGATTATAACTAGTAATAAATCACAGCAATGAAGGAAGGCAGCTCTCTCCCATATTTAGAGGGGAAAGGGCTGCCTTTTTATATTTATAAATTTATAGACTTCCTTTTATTCTTTAATGATCAATCCGAATATTTTCGAAAGTGCCATCGCTTGGGCAGGGGAGATGATGCATCCCTTTAAATCTTCCAATGTGACTCCTAAGTTGAAGAAGTGACAGCCGCTAATATCGATCCCTGCTAACTTGGTGCTGGAAAACTGCGACTGATCGATATTGGTTTCCCTGAAGTAAATATCAGACAGCACGCTATGGTAGAAGTCTGACTTTACGAAAGAACTCTCAATAAATTCCGTATGCTTGATGTTGGCAAAACGAAAAGTAGCATAATCTCCTAAACATCGTTGAAAAGATAGATGACGTAGGGTTGAACTTAATAAGTCGATACCCATCAACTTGCAATTGTGGAATTCTACGCGATGAGCGATGACACCGCTAAAGTCTATATTGGATAAGTCGCAATTGTCGAAGCGAACATCCGTCAGCTCAAGCTTGGGCAGTGACACGTCACGGAACGTCACATTTTGAAAGATGACCTTCTCAAAGGAAACGCTGGCAGCGCTTTGGTGTTCGATGATCCCGTCTTGATAGAGAGCATAAGAGTGCGTTTGCTCGTCGTCCAGCCATAATTCAGAAGCGGGCAAACGATCAAGCGCCTGTGGAAGCTTTGGCGCCGTGCGTTTATGCTGTGAGATGTCCTTATCTTTATCTTTGTTTTTGCTCTTGTCTTTATTTTTAACCGTCCCGTTAGTAGTGGTCTTGGCATTGTTAAGGTTGGAAGTCATCTTACATGTTACACTCCCTATCTCCGTATTGATGTAGTTAAGTTTACGTATTTAGGCGAATGGAGACGAATTTTAGCTCGGTCATTTCCTCGACTGCGTACTTTACGCCTTCCCTGCCGTATCCGCTATCCTTCACGCCACCATAAGGCATATGGTCGAGCCTAAAGGTAGGAATGTCGTTAATAATAACGGCGCCTGCCTCTAATGCTCTTGCCGCATAGAAAGCACGGTCAATATTGCTCGTATAAATGCCGATATTGAGTCCGTAAGCTGAATCGTTAGTCAGCGCAATGGCATCATCCAGCTCACGGTATTTCACAATAGATACAACGGGAGCAAACGTTTCCTTGCACGATACACTCATCTCAGGTGTAACATCGAGAAGGACCGTTGGCTCCCATGCCGAACCGTCCCGCTGTCCTCCACAGCCGATCCGAGCGCCTTGTGCAATCGCCTCTTGCACCCATTCTTCGATTCGGTCTACTTCATGAGTATGAATCATCGTGCTAATATCTGTTTCTTCTTCTAATGGGTCACCGACACGAAGCTGCGCTGTTTGTGCAATAAATCGTTCGCAGAATTCGTCATATACATGCTCGTGCACATAGATGCGCTGTAGTGATATGCAGACTTGTCCTGCATAGGCAAATGCTCCATCGACACAGCGTTCGATAATATTAGGTATGTTCGTATCAGGCTCAATAATGAGGGCCGAATTGGAACCAAGCTCAAGCGTAACTTTGCGTAAGCCTGCCTTCGATTTGATCGCTTTACCTACTTCAGGGCTGCCTGTAAAGGTTACTTTCCGTACGCGCTCATCACGGAGCAGCTCATCGCTCAGCTCACGGCCACTGCCTGTAAGTACATGAAGCGCTCCTGCAGGCAGACCCGCTTCGTCAAACAGCTCCGCAATAGCAAGCGCGCTGAGTGGTGTTTGGTTGGCAGGCTTTAGCACAACTGTATTGCCTGCCGCAAAGGCAGGGCCAAGCTTATGCGCGACAAGATTAAATGGGAAGTTGAATGGCGTAATCGCCACAACAATCCCAAGTGGTTCGCGCCACGTCATGCCAAGTCGATTACTGCCGCCAGGGGCTGCATCCATCGGAATCGTCTCGCCGTAGATGCGCTTCGCTTCCTCGGCGGCGAACTGATACGTCGTAATCGTGCGATCAATTTCCGCACGTGCGGCACGTATAGGCTTACCAGCTTCCATGGCGCATAGCCTCGCCATTTCTTCTCTGCGGGCTTGCAGCAGCAGTGCTACCTTCGCTAGAATTGCTGCCCGCTCATAAGCAGGCCTTGCCCGCATTACAGAAGCAGCTCTATGTGCGCCATCAATCGCTACCTGCACATGTGAGGCGTCCGCTTTGGCGATGTTTGCAATGAGCTGTCTATCATAAGGAGCATGAAGTTCATAGTAGGTTTGCGTTTCTGTCCATTGTCCATTGATCCAGAGGTGCTTCGTCAAGTGAGTCAAGTTGATAGCCTCCCTAATCTATTAATTGGAATTACGTTCATCATATCGTTAGCCCTTCATTGTAATCAAGGGAAGAAAGAAAAATGGAAAAATACAAAAATAAACATTACATATTTGAAAGTTCATGATAACATTAATAAATGGGTAATAAGATATTAATTTATAGGATAAAAGTCATAGTTTTTCTATTTTTATTATGATGTGGCACAGATGATTGGGAATGTAGTTGCCTATTATTTTCTATTTTTTAAGTAGATTCATATTGAGTTATCCATGTAACTTTTTCAAAATTTTATGCAAGAAGCAAGAGACTTGGCAGGTTTAAATAAAGTAAGCTGCTTTGGAGGAAAGTGGTTTACTTCGTTTAGGAGACCATACTACAGACAAGATTTCAGTTACTATGCGTAAGCATCGTAGAAGTACATCGGGAGCGGGGAGGATTTTGTCTATGGAGCTGAAATGGAAAAAAGATATATTTGAGCTGAATAGTCAACCATTTGGAGAAATGCAGTATGATGCAACCCTATCACAAGCGATTCAACAATGCGTTGAAAAGAACATGTCTGCATACGATTTGAATCATAGCAAGCAATTTGTGGGGAAACGCATGCCGGATAGCGATCGTAGTTTGTATCAGCCGATACAGCGGGACGAAGGTTCTTTGTATAACTATGTGCTGGAAAGTCTGGAAACGTTTAAAGCAGGCCGAGCAGCCAAGCCAGCACTTGTGGGTCATGAGCAATGGTCGGATTGGTCGGAAAAGGAGAAACAAGCCTGGGTCGAATATGTAATGCGTGATGCGATGCAGGTATTTTTGGATTTATATCGAAAATATAATACGCAGCAACAGCAATTCGATGAGATGTCCGACCAAATTAAGCGTTATGAGAAGGAAATTGACGTATTACAATCGAACCTTGAAGAGCGCCTCCGTTTGGTAGAGGCGGAACGAGATAAACTATCACAAGATATAAAGAAATATGAGGCATACGTGAACTATCAGGTAACTCGATTGAACAAAGCGTTGCAATAAGATGTTCAGTCGTATGAAGCAGGTAATTGATTTTTGACGTTTACTATATAAAAATGATATATTTTATTTTTGTTGTATGATAATAAATACTGTTATGGTTGCGTAAATAGGCGCAACCTTTTTTCATGATTATCGAAGCGTTAATAGCTTTGAACTATATATGTTGATGTGGGGGCACGAGATTTTGAGCAACTATCCTTTTTCCTTTGATCCCAAGGAGCCATTTGTTCAGCAGGTGAGTGACTGGGTGTCGGATGTATTTTATGACAAGCTTCCTGAATTCGGATTTGAAGTGCGGGACGAACAGATTTATATGGCTTATCAGTTGGAGCGCGCTTATCGTGATAAGCAGACGATCTTTGCAGAAGCGGGAGTTGGAACGGGAAAAACGCTCGTCTACTTGCTGTACGCGATCAACTACGCACGTTATACGAGAAAGCCAGCGATTATCGCTTGTGCGGACGAGTCGCTGATCGAGCAGCTTGTTAAGCCCGAAGGCGATATTGCGAAGCTTGCTAACTATTTGGACTTTACGATTGATGCTAGATTGGGCAAGTCGCCTGATCAGTATATTTGCTTGAATAAGCTTGATGATGCTAGAGCATCCATGGATGAAGATGCGATGCTGTACGATGAGATGTATCGCAGCTTGCCTAAGTTTGTTCATTCTCCGGAGACGATGCAGGCGTTTCATTCGTATGGGGATCGCAAAGACTATCCAGATCTTCATGATGAACAGTGGGAGAAGATAGGCTGGGATGTGTTCCAAGACTGTCTTGTATGCTCCCAACGCCATCGCTGCGGGCAGACGTTATCTCGTGAACATTATCGGAAGTCTACGGATATTATTATTTGCTCGCATGACTTCTATATGGAGCACATTTGGACGTATGAGGCTCGTAAGCGTGAAGGACAGCTTCCGCTACTGCCTGAGCACAGTTCCGTTGTCTTCGATGAAGGCCATCTGCTAGAGACAGCGGCACAGAAGGCGTTGACGTACAAGCTGAATCACGCTGTATTTGAAAGTATTATTACACGTTTGCTTGAAGGAGAAGTGCGCGAATCTCTTGCGGTAGCGGTAGAAGAATCCATTGTGCAGAGTGAGAACTTATTCGCTCTGCTCGATGTTCATAGTTCGCCGGTACCTGGATCAGACCGAAGAGAGATTGCATGGAACGATGAATTGCTGCGCGAAGTAAATCGTTTCTGTGATATGATCGCTTCCATTGAGGAGGAGCTCGTATTTGAGAGTGGCTTGTACACACTAGACGAGTATCAGTTAAAAATTGTTGAAGAGCACTTAGAGATGATTCAGCTTGCGTTGGGATTATTTAAAAAGTCCAATCAGCTTATTTCTTGGGTTACAGAGGATAAGGATGCACTAACGCTTGTCATTATGCCGAAATGGGTTAAAGAAATATTGACGAAGCAGCTGTTCTCCAGCAAAATGCCGATTGTGTTCTCGTCAGCTACGCTGTCTGTGCAAGGTAACTTTGATTATATGTCAGAGAGCCTCGGGGTTGAACAGGCATTGTCATTCTCGGTAGAGTCTCCATACGACTACGAGAATCAGATGAAGATCCAATACGCTCCGCTAAGTTCTGAGCAGCATATGGAGAAGAAGCTGACAGCGACACTTGAAATGCTTCAACAAACAGAAGGCAGAGCGTTGCTGCTCTTCCGTTCCAAAGAAGAATTGGCAGAATTTAAACAGGGAGCGAATCGGATTCCTCAGTTTGCGAACTATCAATTCTTATACGAGGGCACAGGTGAAATCAGTAGCTTGATTGCCGAGTTCCAGCAAAACGAAATAAGCTGCCTGTGCGCAGTTACGCTATGGGAAGGGCTTGATATTCCAGGTCCATCCTTATCTCAAGTAATTATGTGGTCATTGCCATTCCCGTCGAATGATCCGGTATTTGCAGCACGCCGTAAAGATGCAGTGAATCCATTCGAAGATGTGGATATGCCGTATATGCTGCTTCGATTGAAGCAAGGAATTGGGCGACTCATACGTAAGCAGGATGATAAAGGTACGATTACGATCTTTGATGAGAAGCTGCAAGATCCAACGATCAAAGAGAAAGTGCTGCAAATCGTGCCAGCGGGCGTGACCGTCGAACAGTTGGATCGTTAACAGGAGTATGGTCTAGAACTAGTGCTCAACTTATGCAAATGAGTTGGTACACAATAAGAATACGTAAGCAATATTCATCGTGCAATCAACATCGACAAGGCCCACAAGCAGACATAGCTTGTGGGTCTTTTTATTTACTCTGGTAAGGTATTGTATATGAGTTGATTCATTTTCCAATACTTGTATGGATGTTTCAGAACGTTGCATAGACGTTTATATATCATAGTGGACATATGTTCGTAGGTAATAACTCTAATCTATATGAGGTGAACGCAAGTATGATTGAATTTCAACAAGTAAATAAGAAATACGATGATGGCTTTCAAGCCCTTACCGATATCAATTTAACGATTAAGAAAGGTGAACTCACTGCGTTTATCGGGCCGAGCGGCTGTGGCAAGTCGACGACGATGAAACATATTAATCGTTTGATTTCCCCGACTAGCGGCCGTATTTTCATTGATGGAAAAGATATATCTGAGTATCACCCGGTAGAACTTCGTAGAAATATAGGTTATGTCATTCAAAATGTCGGGCTCTTTCCCCATATGACAATCGCGAAAAATATCGCCATTGTCCCGCAAATGAAAAATTGGGACAAAGCAAAGATTGATGCGAGAGTAACGGAGCTACTGAAGCTGGTTAATTTGGACCCTGATACGTACCGCGATCGTTATCCGTCTGAACTTAGCGGAGGCCAACAGCAGCGTGTTGGTGTAGCGCGGGCATTGGCGGCCGACCCGGACATTATTTTGATGGATGAGCCTTTCAGTGCATTAGATCCTATTACGAGAGAACAGCTGCAAGAAGAGTTAGTCAGATTGCAGGAGGATGTACATAAAACGATCGTGTTCGTCACGCATGATATGGATGAAGCGATTAAGATTGCAGATACGATTGTGTTGATGAAAGACGGACAGATCGTACAGTCTGGATCTCCCGAGGCGATTCTACGGCGACCTGCTAATGATTTTGTGCGCAGCTTTATTGGCCAGAAGCGAATACATACGAATGACAAAGATACAAATGCAATTGAAAATGAAGACGATTCCCTTTCTATGACTACTGTTGATGAAGTGATGGTTACACAACCTGCTACAACATCGCCAAATCGCGGCTTAGCTGAAGCGATTAAGATTATGGAAGCACGCAAAGTAGATTCCTTATTCGTCGTAGACAAGAACCGTACCCTGTTAGGTATCGTTTCGATTTACCGGGTGTTGAATAGTTATGGTGACGAATCATTGACGGTGAAAGATGTCATGAAGCCAATTGGCTATCAAGTTGAGCCTGGTACCCCGCTTCCGATTGCGGTTGAGCAAATGACGAACCACCGCTTGACGAATCTAGCTGTCGTCGATGACAATGGACGATTGGTTGGGCTTATTACAAGGGGTAGTATTGTTAAACACTTAAATGAAGTGTATCCAGCAATGATAGAAAGGTTTGCTTGGAGCTTAGGAGAGGAGGCGTAACGATGGACGGATGGATAGCCTTCCTGCGAGAACGGAGTTCCGATATTGGAACAGCATTGCAAGAACATATCACACTTACTGGTATTTCTGTGTTACTTGGCTGTATGGTAGCTATTCCGTTAGGGATTGCACTCGTTTATAGCCGTTGGAACTGGTTGACGAATACCGTTTTCTTCTTGGCGAACTTAATGCAGACGATACCGAGTCTCGCGTTATTAGCGATATTTATTCCTTTTTTAGGGATTGGGATGAAGCCTGCTATCGTTGCCTTGTTCTTGTATTCGATTATGCCGATTATGCGCAATACGTATGATGGCTTTCGTTCGGTGGACAACAGCGTGCTGGAGGCTGCACGAGGGATGGGATACAGCACGATGCAGTCGATTCTTCGCATTCGCCTGCCGCTAGCTCTGCCTTACATCATGTCAGGTATTCGCATTACGACGATTTACATTATTAGTTGGGCTACATTGGCTACCTTGATCGGTGCAGGTGGTCTAGGAAGACTAATTGTAGGCGGGCTTGGTGTTAATAAATTGGAGCTTGTTGTAGTAGGAGCTGTTGGTGCAATATTGCTCGTATTAATTGCGGATACACTGTTTGGGTGGTTAGAGCGCATGCTCACCAAGCGATATGGTCGCACGAGTTCGACTACTGCATAGAGTGGATGGAAAGAGGGACGAGAATGATACAGATAAAAGCTTCGGCTAAAAAGGTAACAGCGCTCCTTCTTAGCGGGGTGCTTGTCGCAACGACCTTGCTGCTGTCTGGTTGCGGCAAGGAAGAACAGATTGTTATCGGAACGCAGACGTTTACCGAATCAAAGATCATGGCTGAAATGTATAAAGCACTCATTGAACAGCAGACAGATTTGGAGGCAAAGATTATTCCTGATCTGGCTGCGAGTGCCGTCATTATTAATGCGATGAAGAAAAATGAAGTACATATGGCGACTTTATACAGCGGAGAGCTGTTTAATAATCACTTTCCAATAGAAGAAACGAAAGATCGCCAAGAAGTATTGAAGCAGGCGCAAGCGGGCTTTGACAAGTATTTAGGCTTTACATGGATGGATTCATTGGGTTTTGAAAATACATATGCGTTTACCGTGCGCAGTCAGCTAGCGGATGAGCGAGGATATGAGCGTATCTCAGATGTGGTTAAGGATGCTGGCAACTTGCGGCTAGGTGTGGACACGACATGGATGGAGCGGACGAATGATGGTTATCCAGCATTTCGCAAGGCGTATAACGTAGAGTTCGGGCAAGCATTTCCGATGGAACAAAGCCTCGTCTATGAAGCTGTAGGAAATAATCAGGTGGATATCGTACTTGCTTACTCTACAGATTCGAGGATCAAGGCTTATGATTTGAAAACGTTAGAGGATGACAAGCAATTTTTCCCGCCCTATGATGCTTCTCCTGTCCTGTTGAATGAATTGGCACAGAAACATCCAGAGGTCGTACAGGCGATTCAGCCGCTCATCGGTACGGTAAATGAACAGACGATGATTGACTTGAATTACAAAGTGGATATTGAGAAGAAAAGTGAGCGCGAAGTCGCTATCGAATATTTGCAGCAACAAGGATTATTGGAGAAAAATAATGAAAAGTAGAAGGGAGGAACTAAGATGGACAGTTATCAATGGTCGTTAGCAGACTTGTTTTCGTATATGAGTCGAAATTCTGACTTGCTATGGGAGCATTTTCTCTCACACCTATACATGGTGGTTAGTGGAGTTGGTTTAGCAATTGTGCTAGGCATTCCCTTGGGCGTGCTCTGTACGCGTCATGAAAAGCTAGCCAAAGTCATATTAGGCATAACGAGTATACTGCAAGTTATTCCGAGCTTGGCTTTGCTTGTGTTATTGATGCTTGTGCTCGGATTAGGCTCCAAGACGGTCATTGTTGGTTTGTTGTTCTATTCCTTGAACCCAATCGTACGAAATACGTACATTGGACTAAAGCAAGTAGACGCAAGCTATATCGAAGCAGGCAGAGGGATCGGGATGAGCCCGTTTCAACTACTCGTTAAGGTGCGCTTTCCACTATCTCTCCCGTACATCATTTCAGGCTTAAGGATTGCAGCTGTCATCGCTATCGGTGTCGTAACGATAGCACCACTCGTTGGAGGAGAGGGCTTGGGCCGTGAAATTTATGCGGGTATTAACAATCAGAATCCACTTCGTATTTATGCAGGAGCGATCCCTGCGGCATTGATAGCTATCGTGGCTGATCTTGTACTGGGATATTTCCAACGCAAGCTGAACTTTGCGGATCGTAAGTCGAGCCCTAGTACAAGTTAATATTATCTAATATTTGCATTTTACATTAGAACAGAAGTGGTTAATGATTTGATCGTAAAAAGGAATAGCCGCAGTAGAAATGGATTTTTCTACTGCGGCTATTCCTTTTATGTTGGATGGGTACAGGTACTAACATAACTACTGTCCCGAAGCGTATCCGTAATCAATAACAACCTAGAAATAAGTGGAGTGTGACCATTTAGTTTCCTTCAATCCGCTTGGACGTATCTGTTTCGATGCCTTCTAAGCGCTTCGTAAAGGTAGCTCTCCAATTCGTAGATAGCCCTTTGTTGCTTAACAGCGCACGAATGCCTTCTTCCCCGTGCAGCTTCTGATGCATCACTTCGTTGGCAAAGCGAATGCTCAAACGCTGTTCATCCATATGAATTAGCTCAATCTGATCATCTGGTGAAACGATGCCTTCTTCGAGTACGCGCCAATAGTACCCGGTATAGCCGGTCTCTTGCATCCAAATTGGAATGTTAGCCATATTGTATCTGGCTGCTAGCTTGAAGCAAGGCTGACGCGGCTGCGTCACCTGAACACGAGCTGTGCCGATGCGATAAATATCCCCGATATGTACATCATCTTCAATGAGTCCGCGAGTCGTAACATTTTCTCCAAATGCAGATATGGGTAGATCGAAATCCCACTGCTGCTGCCAATACGTATAGTGCTCAATGGGATAGACACACACTGCTTTTTCCGGACCCCCATGATATCTCAAATCCGCTTGACCATCGCCTTCGAAGCCTAACGTACGCAGTGCTATCGTATGATCTACAGGAAATTTCATCATACCGGACAATACAGGCTTGCCGTTATGAGTGAGTGATTCACTAGGTAATCCGACTTGGAGTCCTACAAGTTCCACGTGCATAGCTTGTTCCTCCTGCTGTTCGCTTTACCTTCATGATATAATAGTAGCGACAGCATCACAAGGGATTACAAGGACTTGGAGGTACGAGATGGAAAATCCGATGCAGGCTGCACATGAGAGCGCTCAACCGTCGTTATCATCGGACGTGACGTTGTATCGTGGTGAACTAGAAATCGGAACCTTGCTTCCGTTCAAAGTATATCGTTGGACACAAGCTGGTGGCAGCAGTCGCGACCATGCCCATGATTATTTCCAGATCTGGTATGTCGTAAAAGGGTCCTTCCAGCATACAATTGATCATAAGACGTATCAAATGATGAAGGGGAACTTATTTGTCATCCCTCCCTATGCCGTTCATCGGGTTGATCTTATTCCTGATCAAGATATGGAGATTATCGGCTGTGAGTTTCTCCCTCATTTTATTAATGAACATTTTCAGCGCCCAAATGAAGGTACGGATCGCTTCGATTATTCTTATCTTGAACAATTTATGGTCAGTGAAGATGAATTGATACCGAAAGTAACATTATTAGGAGAAGTGGATGCGGAAGTAACAAGGCTGCTGAGTGAGATGCTTGCTGAGTTCCAACAGGGTGAACACTACTATGAGCTAGTTCTGAAGGCTAACTTATTAAAGCTGCTGTCCATCATTATTCGTCAAATGGCCAAGCAGCGAGGTGGAGGGTCTGAGGAAGAAGATCGTATGGAGAAATTCCGCGGTCTTATGATGGGAGCGTTAAACTATATTCATGAACATTACCCGGAAGAGCTTCGTTTGGAAGGGTTATGCCGTCAATTTAATTTATCAAAATCGTATTTTTGCGCGTTATTCAAACGCTATACGGGTAAAACCTTTAATGATTACTTGATTGATTTGCGTATCCGAAAAGCAGCAGAGATGTTGTTGAATACGGACAGTACCATTACCGAAATCGGATACGGTGTCGGCTTTAATGATATCGCTTACTTTTCACGAATATTCAAACGGCATACGGGTGTATCGCCATCCCAATTTAAGCGAAATGCGCTGGCTGTTCATTCTCATTCTACACATCAGGCTAAGTCATAATACAGAACGAAGAGGAGACAGTCTTTATGGACTGTTTCTTTTTTTACCCCATTTCACGAATGTTTGTAAGAAAGTACAACAACTGTGGAACATAGTTCAATGGCTTCCAAGGCAGATTTCATATAATGAAAGTGTGACATACATTACAACCTGCAACCGCTTCCAACGGAGGCGCCTTGTTGGCAGGCATGCTGGGAGTGGAACAAGATGAAGCTGGGAGTTAGTACGTATTGTTTATACCAAGCGATGGGACAACAGAAGATGGACATATTCGCTGTGCTGAAATGGATCAAGGAAAATGGAGGCGAACATGCTGAGATCGTTCAGCTTTTAGATATTGGATTCGACCTGCACGGGAAGCCAGAATTAGCGGAGCAAATCAGACAGTATGCAGATGAGATTGGACTGGAACTGTCCAATTATTGTGTGGGTGGAAATGTGGCTGGCTTGTCAGAGGAAGCTTATACAGCTGAGATTGAACGCCTCAAAGGTCATATCGATATCGCTCATCAACTTGGTGTGAAGCGCATGCGCCATGATGTTGCTTCCCGTCCGTTGGAAGAGACAGGTACGGCTTATTTTGAACAGGATTACGCTCAAATTGTCGCGGCTTGCCGTGAGCTTGCGGACTATGCTTCCCAATATGGTATTGCGACAAGCATTGAGAACCACGGCTTCTACGCCCAGCATAGCGAGCGAGTGCGCCGCATCGTGCTTGATGTGAATCGTGACAACTTCCGGACAACGCTGGATGTCGGTAATTTCGTCTGTGTGGATGAGCCGACTGAGCCAGCCGTTCGCGCCAACGTCTCTTTAGCGAGCATGGTCCATTTTAAAGATTTTTATTTACGACCTGCTGATTGCAATCCTGGAGAGGGCTGGTTCCAATCGTTGCATGGTCAATATATAAGAGGAGCGATCGTTGGCCAGGGGGACTTGCCAATACCGAAGCTCGTTTCCATCGTGAAGCAATCTGGCTATGACGGCTATGTATCCATTGAGTTTGAAGGAATGGAAGATTGCTTAAAAGGGACTCGAATTGCATTGGACAATCTGCGTCGATTATGGAATGAGGCGTAACGATTTGATCGTAGAAAAAATAAGTGAGTATGTATTCGAAATGGTTGATGTGAGTGACTGACAAAATAGGGAGGAAGTAAATCAATGAGCAAATTGCGTGTAGGTGTCATAGGGGCGGGATCTATTTCGGAGTTTCATTTTAAGGGCTATGCCCAACACCCTGATGTAGAAATTGTAGCCGTATGTGATCTAAATGAGGAGCGGGCACGTGCAAAGGCGACCGAATTTGGTGCTAGCAAAGTATATACAAGTGTAGCAGAATTCTTGCGCGACGAAGCTATTGATGCGGTCAGCGTTTGTACTTGGAATAACACACATGCTGAAAATAGTATCGCTGCTTTGAAGGCTGGCAAGCATGTATTGGTGGAGAAACCATTATGCCGTACAGTGGAAGAAGCTTTGGCGATTCAGGAAGCTGTTCAAGAGAGCGGGAAAATATTGCAGATTGGTTATGTGCGCCGTTTCGGTACAAATACGAAAGTGTTGAAGAAGTTTATAGATGCAGGTGAACTCGGGGAGATTTATTATGCAAAGGCTTCTTGTCTTCGTCGTTTAGGCAATCCAGGTGGCTGGTTCAGCGACATTCAGCGTTCTGGCGGCGGTCCATTGATTGACCTTGGCGTCCACGTCATCGACCTTTGCTGGTATTTGATGGGCAAGCCAAAGGTTAAGAGTGTTACCGGAAATACGTACAATAAGCTGGGCAATCGTGGTCACATTGAGAACTTTAGCTTTTATCAAGCAGCTGATTATGATGCGAATCATAATACAATTGAAGATATGGCCAATGCACTGATTCGTTTTGAAAACGGAGCTTCACTGGCTGTAGATGTAAGCTTTACGCTTCATGCGAAGCAAGAGGAGCTTGCGGTGAAGTTGTATGGAGATAAGGGTGGAGCTGAGGTGGAGCCTGAGCTTGCGATTGTTAGTGAGAAGCATAATACGATGTTAAATATTACACCGCAAATCGATGAGCTTTCCTTTGATTTTGAGAAGGGGTTTGCTTCTGAAGTTGCCCATTTCGTTGAGACTTGCTTAGGTAGAGAAGAAACGATTTGTCCTGTTGAGGATGGCGTCGAAATGCTTAAAATATTGTGCGGAATTTATGAATCAAGCCGAACAGGCAAAGAGGTTATTTATGAGGCTGAAAAAGTATTGAACTAGGTATTTTTTTAAATGATGCTATGAATTCATTGAGGATGGGAAAGGAGTCAGTAAATATGGTAAAGATCCATCAACCGATCGGGGTAATGACAGACAGCTTTAAATTGCCATTGAGAGAAGCACTGCGTAAGGCACAAGAGGTGGGCGCAAATGGTGTGCAAATTTATGCGGTAGAAGGGGAAATGGACCCTGCTAATCTATCTTCAACTGCTCGCAAAGAATTGAAATCATATATTGAAGATTTAGGATTAGAAGTATCGGCGCTGGTAGGAGATTTGGCTGGACATGGATTCCAAGATCCAGAGGCTAACCCATGGAAAATTGAAAAATCGAAGCGCATTCTTGATTTGGCACTTGATCTGGGTTCAAATATTGTAACGACACATATTGGCATTGTCCCTAATAATGACCATCCTATATATGCGACGATGCAGCGTGCTTGTGAGGAGCTTAGCCAATATGCGAATAGTGTAGGCGGGCACTTTGCCATTGAGACAGGGCCAGAAACATCTGCACATTTGAAACAATTCCTAGATTCATTAACTGGCAGAGGGATGGCTGTTAACTTCGATCCAGCGAATATGGTCATGGTAACTGGTGATGATCCTGTGCAAGGTGTATATACGTTGAAGGATTACATTGTGCACACCCATGTGAAGGACGGCATTCGTGTACGCGAAGTTGATCCGCGTGAAGTGTATGGGATGTTGGGCTTTGAGCCGATGAGCCATGAGAAGCTTGCTGAAATGGCCACAGATGGCCCATTCAAAGAATTGCCATTAGGAGAAGGTAACGTTGACTTCGATAGTTATTTCCAAGCTCTTGTAGACATTGGCTTTAATGGCTATTTAACGATTGAACGAGAAGTTGGAACCGATCCAGCAGAAGATATCCGTAAAGCTGTACAGTTTATTAAGCGTTACAAATAATGCCTGTAATATACTATTTTTCATAGAAATATATGTTCTCACCATCTTTTATAGCAGCAGGCTCACGCCGTGGAGTCTGCTGTTTGCTGTTCATATAATGTGGTGCAAGACAAAATATTTAATATGAAGGATGGGATTACGTATGGGTAGAGAATTTGAGCACCATCATAAAAAATCCAAAAAACGTAAACATGGACACGGTCATGGCGAAGGTCACGGCCGCAAAAAACTTATCAAGGTTAGAGTGAAAAAGAGCGCTAAAAAGATCGTTAAAGTTATTGAGAAGAAAGTCTTCACTGTAAAGAAAATAAAGAAATTCAAAGTAAACTTGGGTACTCGTAGTCACGGTGGCGGACACAAGAAACACGGTGGCCACAAAAAACACCATGGCCACAAGAAACACCATGGCCACAAAAAACATCATGGACATCGCAAAGACTGCCATCATAAAGTATTCGGCTCTGAATAATGTTTAATTTGTGCGTGCAGGATACTGCCTAGTGCTTGTCCTGCAAGCACTTTTTTTGTACATAAAAAGGTAGAAAAAAAATCACCTCCATGATGCCACGAATGATGTGGAAAGGGAGGTGATTCGAGATGTAATCTTATTTATTGGACGCCTATAGATTCTTTAATTCCATTTACAATACTTGCAGCAACACGATGCTGGAACTCTTCTGTTAGCATTTGTTGTTCCTCTTGAGGATTCGATAGGAACCCGATTTCTAGTAGAACGGCAGGTACTTTGGCTTTAGTTAGTACTTCGTATGAATTGTTTTTCACTTTGCGATCGTTAAATTTAGTAGCACCTAGTATATGCCTGTGCATAATATCAGCAAATTGTTGATGCGATTTGTGATGGAAATACGTTTCGGTTCCGCCAACTGTTCGCTTTGGTGCTGCTGAATTTGCATGGATGGATACGAATGCTGCTGCATTTACGCGGTTGGCCATCTCTATTCGTTCTGAACGCTGAATGTATGTATCATCTGTTCGCGTCATAATAACTTGGATATTCTCTTCTTGGAGCAGTAGTTGTTCCACTTTTAGAGCTAGAGCCAGTACAAAGTCTTTCTCGTATTTACCTGAAGCACCGACAGTGCCTGAATCTTTCGCGCCATGACCAGCATCAATGACGACTATTTTCTTGCCGTCAATCGTAGTCGGCGGCGTAGTTACCGGAGGAGTAGTAGTCGGAGGATCCGTAACTGCCGGGGGCACTACTTGATCTCCAGTATGCAGCTCCAACGTAAGTAAGCCTGATTCACTGCCGCCATCGGTAATTGTGTAGCCGATATCCGCCTTTGTATCTAGTACGATACGAATCGTAGAAGACTTTTCGTCAAATAATGAGTATCGTACTTGCTCAATGTGAGGGTTGTCCACGATATAGTCGAGTTTCCCGTGGAATCCAGCTTTTCCATTTGTAAGTTGTCCATCAATAAATTCAGTGGTGAAGGCTGTTGCAGGAATATCCATGACAATACGATTCGGGTCAGTCAGTGTAATTATTTTTGGCTTCACCGTTCCTTGCACTTCGACCATCAATTTATTATCCATATAGTTAATACTGTTTATTTGCGCGGTGCCGGAAGTAGAACCCTTGTTAGAACCTGTATTTCCCGGAGGTATGGTTTCATTCTGGTTTGGATCTGGCTTAACCTCTTCTTTGGGAGGAGGAGTTTGAATCAAGACTGACTTGTTGGCATTATCCCATCGAACTTTCAGGCCAAATTGCTCGCCTACAAAGCGAAGAGGTACAAGCGCTGTACCACCTTCAACGACAGGCGGACTGCTTAATGTCGTTTCCGTTCCATTTACGATAGAGGCATTGCTTCCAACGGTTAGCTGTATTTTGTTTGTACCATCAGAAATATGGAGCTGTTTGGACTCTTTCTCCCAATCGACAGCGTAACCAAGATGCTCAATAACAACTCGAAGCGGAATCATGACAGATTGATTCATATTTTTTACTTCAGCATTTGAAGGGAGCGTAAGTTTCTTATCGTCTATTATAATGCTTGTACTCTTTGCATCCTTTGTGCTTGGAGTAGGTTGGATAAGTTGTGGAACTTCAGTAGTATTCTTATCATTAGTTCCATTAGTAGCTTTTTTACTCTTTGTAGATTGTGTAAGATTAGTAGATTTTGTACTTTGCTCAGCTTGAGCAATAGTAGGAAGGGTAAATAAAAACGTCAGTAACATCAGCAAGAGACCGTATTTTTTCATGGTAGTCGACATAATCCTCCATCCCTCGTTAGTAAATCATCCATTTCAATCATATAATACTTAAAATTACCATACTTAATAGACGCGAAATAGTAGTTGAATGTTGCGGATTGATCTGAAATAAATGTAACACAATTCAAGTGGAGAAATAATAATTTTTTTGTTACTTTATTCCTGCTAATCTGTATGCAGATGTAAATAGAGTGGCATTTTAGTCGAAATTAACAACCACATTAAGAGGTATTAGTGTCGAATGAGAGGGAATATTATCGAGGGAAATAGAAGCTTCTAATAGAGGTTAATCATATTGGAAAATGCAAATGATAGCGAAGAATAGAGGAAGGGGATATCTCCTTCCTCTATTAGCATTTAGGCAGAACGTGGCGCCCATAATATGACGGCAACGCCAATGAGACAAATCAATCCACCGATGATGTCATATCTATCCGGTGCCTGCTTGTCCACAATCCAGCCCCAAAGGATGGCAAGCATGACAAATGCCCCTCCATATGCTGCATATACTTTTCCGAATGAAGGGAATGATTGTAGGGTGGGGATGATTCCGTAGGCGATGAGAATAATTCCTCCCCATATGCCATAGGAAAGCGGCTTTGATTCTCTTAACCAGAGCCAAATAAGATACCCGCCTCCAATCTCTGCAAGTCCAGCGACAATAAACAACAATATTGCGGTAAACATGTAAAGCCTCCTTAATACCGATCATCAATGTGCTATTTATTATAAACGATATTTGTTAGGAAGAGGGAGAAACAATCCTTGGAGATAGCTTGATAGGTGGAGGGGCAAGATGAAGGCTGTCTCTCGAAGTGTCTCTGTTACAGAAACAGCTGCCTCTAAGCACAAGCTTTGCTTAAAAGGCAGCTGTTGAGAAACTAAATGTTACGATTTACATAAGACCCCATTCTCTTAGGTCCAAGTGACGTACATCTTCAATAATGTATGGATCTTGCTCTGCCAACTGCTTCGCTTCCTCGAAGGAATCTGCGATATAAATAACCATGCCGCCTGAACCATCCGCGAATGGACCTCTAGCAAAAATTTTCCCCTCTGCATGCAGATTTTCAAGGTACGCTAAATGATCAGGGCGATAAGTAGCATTTTTAGAAATATCTTTCATGTTCAAGATTGCTGCAAAATAAGCCATAATACGATCTCTCCTTTTTATGGATATGGAAATACAGAGCTAATTTCAGTATAGCCTGAAAAGTGGAAATAGGGTATCTCATAGACAAACACATCAATTGTTTGCTTTTTATTTGACAATATTCAAACGATGATTAATAATGTCTATTATAAGACAAACGAAAATGGGATGTGTTTATTTCATGGATATATCAGAATTGTTCTGGAATGCTTCTATAGATGAGTTGAAGCAAGGGTATCATGAGCAAGAACAGCAATATGTATGTTTGTTATGCGGTAAGACGGTAGAGAAGGGCATTATCTATAAGCAAGGCGATACGTTGTATGAAGCTGAGCGATATACGCGTCTTCACATTGAGCGTGAGCACGAATCGGTGTTCCACTACCTCATTCAGATGGATAAGAAGATGACCGGTTTGACCGAGCATCAGAATGGTCTGCTCAAATGTTTTTATGATGGAAAAAGTGATCGCGACATTCAGCAGCAAATGGGGATCGGGAGTGCATCCACGATTCGGAATCATCGCTTCGTATTGAAGGAGAAAGAACGTCAAGCGAAGGTGTTCTTAACGTTAATGGAGCTGCTGAAGGAAAAGGATGAACACGCGCCTGCCTTTGTTGAGTATCATAAGACGGCTACGATGGTAGACGAGCGATATAATGTAACCCAAGAAGAGAATGATAAGCTTCTAACAAAATATTTCCCAGACGGAATAGATGGCAAGCTAAAGACGTTCTCCATGAAAGAGAAGAGCAAATTAGTCGTGCTGCGAGAGATCGCTAAGCGATTCCAAACGGATACCGTTTACAATGAGAAAGAGATTAATGAAGTATTAAAAGCTGTCTACGATGATCACGTAACTTTGCGCAGATATTTGATCGAATATGGTTTTCTCGATCGTAAAGAAGATGGCAGTGAATATTGGCTCAAGTAGGAGCGAGTGTATGAAATAGAAGGTTTACTAGCAGAAAGGAGTAAGATAGAAATGAATCGCAGAGAAGAATTAAAAGCTGCATACAAAGAAATAAAAACGGAAGCGGGCGTTTATGAGATCCGCAATACGATTACTAATAAAAGGCTTGTGGTGAGCACTTCGAATTTGAGAACCATTGAAGGTAAGAAATTTCAGCTTAATATGGGCGGACATATGAATAAAGCGCTGCAAGCAGAATGGAATACGTATGGAGAAGCGGCATTTGAAATCGAAACACTGGAAATTTTAAAAAAGAAAGAACATGGTTACTTTGATGAGAAAGAAGAATTGAAGAAGTTGGAAGAGAAGTGGTTGAACGAGCTGCAGCCATATGGTGAAGCAGGGTACAACAAATAATTTTATGTGATTGGATGATCTTTGCACCCATATGGACTGAGGTATACACAATAATATATAAAATGGAAAAGGGACAAGTCATCAAATGACTGTCCCTTTTTTGCTTGTATGGAAAGTTTTAAGAATTAGCAGGTGCAAATAGGTTCGTAAATTTCTTTGGAATGTCCGTCTCGAAGCGCAGTACTTTGCCTGTTGTCGGATGCGTAAAGGACAGAACGCGAGCATGCAAGCCGAGACGGCCAATCGTTCTCACTTTTGAGCCGTACTTTTTGTCGCCTACAATTGGATGTCCGATGTCTTCCATATGCGCGCGAATTTGGTTTTTGCGGCCTGTTTCAAGCTGTACTTCTAGCAAGGAATACTGGCGGTTAGATTGCAGCACTTTGTAGTGAGTAACCGCATGCTGACCGTCATTTGGGTATGGACTAGAGTACATTTTCAGCGTTTTGCTCTCTTTTAGCCATGAGGAAATCGTACCTTCCGGCTTATTAACAGTGCCTTCTACAAGAGCTACATAAATACGTTCTTGTACGTTTTCCTTCCATGCATTTTGCAACGTCTGTTGGACATGCTCGCTCTTTGCGAACATCATGACACCAGATGTATCACGATCAAGGCGATGGACGACGAAAATGCGATTCGCTGGATGTGATTGGCGTACATGTGCAGTAAGCTGGCGGTAAGCCGTCAGTTCTTTTTCTTGTGGCGAAGCAACGGAAAGTAAGCCTGCATCTTTGTTAATGACGATCACATGATCATCTTCATGGATGATTCGCAAGCCAACGAATGCAGGTGCATCGGTCGTTTTTTCTTTGCTCACTGTGACGATGTCGCCTGGTTCAAGTTGGAAGTTATATACGGTTGTCGCTTTGTTATTTACGGATACTTGTCCACGTGCTAGTACGGATTTAACCGCGTTGCGACCCATGTTTATATGTGCAATCAAAAAGTTTAGCAGTTCAGACGATTGTTCAACTGTATAGGATTTAGCTTGCGGCTTTGCAGGTGCTTTTATTGGTGCATGTTGTGATGATTTATTTGTCGTATGCTTTGTTGGTTTAGATGATGTTGCATGTTCCAGACCATGATTTCTGTGTTTGCTATTATTTCTATTGGAGCCGCCGCCTCTTTGTTGAGTTGGCTTTCCAGTAGGTGAAGCGTAGCTGTTTCTTTTCTTCATCGTTGACCTCTTTCTGTTCCTTCATGCAGCGTTAATGCAAGCCGATCATGAATTCCGTTCATCATTACGGATTGAATACTCCCATCATATCAAAAAGAGCTATCTCACGCTATCGAAAGCACGAGGGAAACAGTCGTGCTATAATTATTCGTAAGGCGTTTCCGCATAAGGACGGATTGAATCACAAGGTAATTTCGAATAGACCTTGCAGCTGAGTCATTTATCAATTTAAGTTAGGAGCATCTGATCGCATGACATTAACGATGAGTGAAGCGCGTTTGACGCTTCAAAAAGTATATGGCTATGATGATTTTCGGGAAGGACAGACTCGAATCATTGGTCATTTGCTGGAACGTAAAGACACAGTCGGCATCATGCCAACCGGCGGAGGTAAATCGATCTGCTACCAAGTGCCCGCGCTGCTTCAGCATGGCTTGACGCTAGTTATTTCACCGCTAATTTCACTGATGAAGGACCAGGTTGATGCGCTTCATAGTTTGGGAGTTAGAGCTGGTTATATCAACAGCACACAGGATGCATCTGAGGCAGGACGGATTTTGTATGAGGCTGAACGAGGCCAATTGAAGCTATTGTACGTTGCACCAGAAAGACTAGAAAGCGAATGGTTCCGTGAACGCGCGAAACAGCTTCGTATTTCCTTTATCGCTGTGGATGAAGCCCACTGTGTGTCCCACTGGGGACATGATTTCCGGACGAGCTACCGAGCAATCGCGCCATTTGTACGTGAACTGGCTGCGCATAACTATGGTGAGCGACCACTTCTCGCTGCGTTCACAGCTACCGCAACGCCAGAAGTAACAGAGGATATGATCCGTCTGCTCGAGCTGCAAGAACCAGAGTTGATCGTGACTGGCTTCAAGCGCGATAATCTTGCTTTTACGGTGCTGCGTGGTGAGAATCGCAAAGACTTCGCGTTAAACTATGTTCGTCAGCGTACGAATATGGTCGGTATTATTTATGCTTCAACCCGCAAAGATGTCGAAGATTTGCATAATATGCTGGTGAAGGCAGGAATTCCAGCGGGGCGCTATCATGCAGGATTGTCTGATGATGAGCGCGCGCAGATGCAGGAAGCATTTCTATACGATGACATTCGGGTTATTGTAGCGACGAATGCCTTTGGTATGGGGATAGATAAGTCGAATGTAAGGTATGTACTGCATTACAATATGCCGAAGCATATGGAAGCGTATGTGCAGGAGGCAGGCCGTGCGGGACGAGATGGAGAAGCAAGCGAATGTGTGCTGTTGTTCCACCCGCAGGATATTTTGACACAGAAGTTTTTTATCGAGCAGAGTGAAGCTTTGCCAGAGCGAAAAGCCCATGAATATAAGAAGCTGCAGTCTATGATCGACTTTTGCTATACACCGGAATGTCTCGTGACGTATATGCAGCGCTACTTTGGTGAGATTGACCAGCAACCGTGCGGCATGTGCGGTAATTGCAAGGACGAGCGGGAACAAGTTGATATTACCTTGGATGCGCAAAAAATCTTTTCGTGTATTTATCGGATGCGCGAGCGCTGGGGTGTTTCGATGGTTGCCTCGGTATTAAAAGGTTCTCGAAACAAAAAGGTTGTGCAAAATGGCTTCGATCTGCTGCCAACGCATGGTATGATGCGTCATCTGACCGAGAAGGCGATCTCCGATATTATTTATGTACTTATCGCTGATGGATACTTAGGCCTGAGTGAGGGCCAATATCCTGTTGTTCGTTTGCTGCCTACGGCGGCTGATGTGCTAAAAGGTCAACAGCAGGTGTTCCAGAAGGTTGCGAACGAGCTTAAGCCTAAGGTAGAAGCAGCAGTAGACGAAACGTTGTTCGAGCAGCTGCGCCTATTGCGTCGTGATATTGCCAATAAAGCGAATGTGCCACCATATATCGTCTTCAATGACAGCACGCTTCGGGAAATGACGGAGAAGCGACCAACGACCGTTGATGCATTCCTGAAGGTTAAAGGTGTCGGTGAGGCGAAGGTGCAGAAGTTTGGACAGCCATTCCTTGATTTGTTCCGTCATTTGGAGCAGCAGGAAGCTTCACAGGATGAGCCATCCGGTTGGTATGAGGATGAAGGGTATTAAAAATGTTACGAGTATAAAGAGATACAAAAGTGAGCAAGAAAGAGAATAGAACAAAGTTTCATTTTTCTATGAAGACTTCAAGGTGAACGTTTGCATGTTTGAGAAGGTTAAATTTCTCATGGGCAGAACTTCGTAATGGATCGACCTTCTATAAAGGTCGGTCTTTTCTTTTATAGTATATAGTTGGCTATATAGCTATAGTAGAGATACAGAAACTCGAATAATGGTCGGAAAATCGTTATAATGAGGATTGGCTGTTTAGCCGTTGAAAGGAGCTACTATGAAAGTCGTACTAGCAACGTTAAATGCAAAATATATTCACACATCACTCGCGATAAGGTGCCTTAAAGCACATTGTGAACCAGAGTTTCCGATAGAGCTGGCAGAGTTCACGATTAAAGATCCGGTTATGAACATCGTATCTGATCTATATCAGCGCAAGCCTGATGTAATAGGATTTTCCTGTTATATTTGGAATATCGAAGAAACGATAAAAGTCATTAGCATGCTGCGTAAAGTATTGCCGGAAGTAAAAGTAGTGCTTGGCGGGCCCGAAGTATCCTATGACACAACGTATTGGATGGAGCGACTTCCAGATGTTGACTTTATTATCGTAGGTGAAGGAGAAGAAACCCTGCTGCACTTGCTGCGCGAAATGAGCACGGATCAAAAGTATCATTTTGTGTTCGGAGTTGCGTATCGTAATAAAGCTAGTGAGGTTGTTATTAATCCGCCGCGTCCGAAGTTGGATTTGAATCAAATTCCGACCCCGTATCGGTTTGCGGAGGATTTGCCTGATTTGGGTCGTCGCGTCGTATATTTCGAAACGAGTCGTGGCTGCCCATTCAGCTGTCAGTTTTGTCTTTCCAGTATCGAAGTTGGCGTTCGCTATTTCGATATGGAGCGTACGAAGTCTGATTTGTTGTATCTCATTAATAATGGCGCGAAGCTGATTAAGTTTGTCGATCGGACGTTTAATATTAAGCGAGATTATGCGATGGAAATTTTCCAGTTCCTAATCGACAACCATAACGGTTGTGTGTTCCAATTTGAAATTACGGCGGATATTATGCGTCCGGAAGTGCTTGATTTCTTAGCAGAACATGCGCCTCCAGGCATATTCCGCTTTGAAATTGGTGTGCAATCGACAAACGATCCAACGAATGAATTGGTTAAGCGTCGTCAAAACTTCGCGAAGTTGACTCGAACAGTAACGAAGGTTAAAAATAGCGGTAAGATTGACCAGCATCTTGACTTAATAGCTGGCTTGCCGCTGGAAGATTATTCTATATTCCGTACTACTTTTAACGATGTGTTTGCGCTTCGTCCAGAAGAAATTCAGCTTGGTTTCTTGAAGCTGCTGCGTGGAACGGGCTTGCGCATTGATGCCGCGAAGTACGGTTACGTTTATATGGATCATGCTCCGTATGAAATGCTTAGCAATGATTTATTGCCATTTGATGATGTTGTCCGTCTTAAGCGATTGGAAGATGTATTGGAGAAATATTGGAACTCGCATCGTCTGGATACGACGATGGAGCATCTGATGGAACGTGAATTTGGTTCACCGTTTGATTTCTTCCAAGCGTTTGGTGACTACTGGGAAGGTCAAGGTTGGCAGAAAATTGGCCATCAGTTAGAAGATCTATTCGTTCGTCTAAGCGGTTTCCTAGAAGAGCGTGAGCTGAAGCATCCAGAGGTTGCACAAGGGTTAATGAAGCTGGACTACTTTATGAACCACAAGTACAAGCCTCGTAAAATATGGTGGCAGGACGTTATTGATAAAGATGAGGCGGCTCGTATTCTTCGTGCAGCAGCAGAACATCCGGAGCGATTGGGCAGTGGTTTCGCGGCGCTCGGGCTGAATGAGCGTGATCTGCATAAGCATGCGGTTGTAGAACGGATGCCATTCGATGTGGCCTACTGGATGGTTGTAGGTCAGACAACAGGGCAAGGATCGGTGGGTGATGGAAATTCCAACGACCCTTCTAATCAAGATATACAGACTGCTTCAATGGAAGTGACTGCATCGGTTCAAACACTAGACGCTGCACCTTCAGGGGAGATAGAGTCATCCATTGTAATCGTTGTATACCAACAGCAGGAAAATGGCCGTCCACTTGTCTTCGTTGTGTCCGACAAGGTGTTGCTGGCTTAGTTTTAGGCTGATAAACAAATACGTGAAGTCGTTAAATGGTCAGAACTGAGATGTTTCAATCGTTTTCACGCGATAGGAGACGCCCAGAATGACAATAAAAAAAGGACCTCGCTCTCCACTTTATAGTGTGATACACCTCTTAGAATGAACATTGGAAAAATTATTGATCCGATGAGCATTCTGAGAGGACACATTAGTGGGAGTTGAGGTCCTTTTTTTGAATGTAAGGTTCGACCTGGTGCTTCAAGTTTTAAAAGGTGACGTTTTGGAGCGCTGTAATGCATCTTGCATCTAATTAGGGATACGTAGAACGTATCCGCTGTTCGGCAGTGTGAACATTTGCAAGTCGTTCTCTTCACTGTGCATATCGCTTTCTTGGTGATGTTTGCGATGCATATGGTGATGACCCGATCCGTTCGTTGGCTGGTAGGCATATCGGCGTTTCGCTGACATTTTTTCTAATTCATTTTTATAAACGGCGTGCTGTTCATTCTCACAGTGATCATAATATTTGTCATACTCATCCTTCGCTAATAACCGTGTATCTTCATTTTGTAGGTCGTTTAGCATAATTTGTATGACTTGTTTGAATTGATCTTCGTCAGAAGCTTGCTTAATCAGTTGTAAATAATGGTTGTAGCTATCAATCCATTCCGATTTCATGTTAATATCCATCTCTTTGAAATGCGGATGGTGTTGCAGCAGCATCGTGTGCGCATGTTTAAGATCAGCCATCATATGTTTCGTCGTCAATCGTTTTGGCGGTGGAAGTGCTTCTTCTCCATATGCCGTCCATGCTACGCCCATCGTTAGCAAAATGGCGATAAAGACGAGTACGGTTCGTTTCATTACGATCATCCTTTCTTAATAGTTGAACTACAATCCTAGCATCAACATGCAGCTCAGAACGTTTGTCTACTTCATTCCAATTGAATTTACTAATCATATTGCGTGTGTAATGGTCTCACTTACATCGTAAATAGTTTGAAAATCCATTAATGTGAATTTAATCACGATATTATCGATAGCCATGAACAATTTGTGATTTCTACGGTCTATGAATGAGAATCAGTAAGTGCTAATTTCCATTAGGGACGTGCTAAAGCTTACGGAAGTTATAGGTATAAGCACGGTATGAAGGTTATATTCAATGTCTAAAAATCAATGTAAAGAAAAGAGACCCGCTCAAAAGAAACGGATCTCTCAACTAATAATATGCAGCTATTTGGTCTATATCAAAATGAGTGCACAAACGGGTGTGATGATTTATTCGACTTTAAATTATTTTCTAATGAACATTAAGGTGCAACTGAACGAAGTACGGTGCAGCTGCCATCAAGTGTATAGCTGCCCAAGTTGGCTGGTAAAAGGAAGCATTCGCCCGAGCGGAACTCGATAGAACCTTGTTCCCAACTAAGAGTGCCTGTACCGTCACAGATAACGAGAATGACGAAGCTTTCAGCGGTCGTTGATAACTCCCAAGGCGTGCTGACGATCCCTTTTTCCACGACGAAGTAAGGCGATTGTGCAAGCTGCAGCCACTCATTAGGTTTCGCATCATCTGTCTTCATGCGAGTTGCTCCTGCGCCTTCGTAAGCAATGACATTCAAGGAATCTTCGATATGTAGCTCACGAGGCTTGCCATCAAGACCTGGACGATTGTAATCATAGAGACGATAAGTTGTATCGGAATTTTGCTGCACTTCAGCTACCACAACGCCAGCACATAGAGCATGTACGGTACCAGCAGGAATGTAGAAGGAGTCTCCGGCTTGAACGGGAACTTCTTGAAGTGCATCCATAATGTGTCCTTCTTCGATTGCTTGTGCTAGTGCAGTGCGATCCACATTTTCCTTCAGACCGTAAATAATCTTGGCACCTGGCTTTGCATCGAGCACATACCACATTTCTGTTTTTCCAAGCTCACCTTTAGGCAGGCCTTCGTATTCATCCGTTGGATGAACTTGAATAGACAAGTCATCGTTGCAATCGAGCAGCTTAATAAGCAGCGGGAAGCGTCCATTTTTTTCAGAGAAGCCTTTCGTGCCGAACCATTCGCGCCCAAATTGTTCACGAACTTCATCCAATCCTTTTCCAGCAAGCTCACCATTTACAATTTGTGTAATGCCATTTGGATGGTCACCGATCATCCAGCCTTCGCCAATATGACCTTCTGGTAGTTCAAGCCCGAATTGCTCCAAGGCACGTCCGCCCCAGACACGTTCTTTGAACTCGGGTTGGAATTTCAGTGGGTATGGTACTGTCATGTCTCTTCACTCCCATGTTAGTTAAGGTCTAGTTGATTGGAACAGCTCAAGATGTTCGCCGTCAGGTCCTTTGAAGAAGAAATAGCGGCTACCGTTTGGCAGTGTAATAATCTCTGGATTGATAAGCTCAATTTGCAGCTCTTGAATACGTTCAAACTCGGATTCGATATCATCTACCGTGAAGGCAAGATGATGAACTTTTCCTTCAGCAGGCAAATTGTCATTGTATCCTTGGATTAGTTCAAGCTCTACGCTATCTTGTTCTGGAAAGCCAAGAAAAGCGAGCTCGATAATCCCATCCGTATGAATAAACTTATCTTTTAACGTCATGCCGATAACTTCTGTGTAAAAGGTAATGGATTCCTCCATATTTCGCACCATAATGCCAGTGTGTTCCAGCTTACGTATGCCCATCTTCTTCGTCTCCTTTTCAGTTGTAATCTTGTCTTGTTCTATCTGTACTTGATCTATATGTAGCTTCTTGCTGCTTGATAAGTAAGCAGCAAGAAGGGTACACCTGAGTCGGGTGAATCATGCAGTTTCAACTTATCCTTAAAGTACAGGTGTCGGTCAATGTCTAGCAACGGACGGACGGTTTCATAGATCTAAGATTTAGGATCAAGGCACGTTAGACATCGCCAGCGTGATGCGAACTTGGTAGTGAGATAGAGCGCTAATTTAGCCAGTGTAGCTAGCCTAGCTTAGCCGCTTCTCGATGGCGATCACATAAGGCGCATGCGGTCGCTGCAGCATGCGGTAGATTAATGCCTGCCCAACAATTTGGGGCAGGCCTGCGGCCCAAGCCTGGACGGCGTCCGCTTCGCGGTCGCCCCCGTCGTGGCCCGGGTACAGCACGACGCTAAGCACGCCGCCAGGGCGCAGCAGAGCCAATGCCCCCTCCAGCGCAGCCAGCGTCGTGGACGGCTCCGTCATGACAGCCTTGTCGGCTTCTGCCGTTGGCAGGAAGCCAAGATTGAACATGACGGCAGCCGTCTGCCCGCGCCACTCCGGGGGCAGCGCGCCGACAAGGTCGGCGTGGCTTGCAAGCCGCAAGTCCACGTGCGCTGCTGCGTCCAGGCCCAGGCCGCTGTGAAGGCGCTTGCGCGTTAGCTCCAGCGCTTGCGCCTGAATGTCGAACGCGGCTACGTGTCCGCGTTCCCCAACAAGCCGGGCAAGGAACAACGTATCCACGCCCGTACCCATCGTTGCGTCTACTACGCGATCGCCTAGTTGGACGCGCTCTTTCACCACTTGCTGGGCAAAGCTCAGCACGGAAAGGAATCCCATCTTACTTCCCCCTCCAATACTTGCCCTGCCATGTATGGCGGAGTCTTAGCTCTCTGTCGATGCCGTTCAACACTTCCCACTTCTTCTGGCTCCACGTTGGGCCAATTAGAAGATCGCGCGGCGCATCGCCTGTCACGCGATGAACGATCATATCCGGTGGCAATTGCTCCAAAGAGTCTACGATTAGCTTAATGTACTCATCCTGCTCCAAGAAGCGCAGCAAGCCTGCCTCGTATTGCTTGACCATCGGCGTCTTGCGCATCAGGTGAAGCAGATGCAGCTTGATGCCTTGCACATCCATGAGAGACACTTGGCGCAGCGTCTCCATCATCATTTCATGTGTCTCTTGCGGCAAGCCGTAAATAATATGGGTACACACACGAATGCCGTGCTTCCGCAATTTCTCAACGGCTTCTATATAACAGGCAGTATCATGTGCACGGTTAATTAAATTGGATGTGGATTCATGCACGGTTTGTAAACCCATCTCAACCCACAAGTAAGTCCGCTTATTGAGATCAGCCAAATATTCGACGACATCATCAGGCAGGCAGTCCGGTCGTGTTGCAATCGATAACCCTACGACTCCTGGCTGTTCTAAGATAACCTCGAAATACTCTCGCAGTGTTTCTACTGGTGCATAGGTGTTCGTATAAGCTTGGAAGTAGCCAATATATTTGGCATTTGGCCATTTCATATGTTGGCGATCACGAATCGTATTGAACTGAGAGACGAGATCGTCACGACGGCGTCCAGCGAAGTCGCCGGAACCACGCGCGCTGCAAAACGTGCAGCCACCGATTGCAATCTTTCCGTCCCGGTTCGGACAAGTAAAGCCAGCATCGAGCATAACTTTGAATACTTTTTCCCCGAACTGTTCACGCATCTCATAATTCCATGTATGAAACCGTTTGTCAGCCCATAACAGAGGCTGTTCTTCACAGCACTCGACTTCAGTAATAAGTTGTTCTGTATGTGTCATAGGTATATGTTAAACCCTTTCCAATCGTCCATAAGCATCATAAAGATGCACAACTTATTGTAACAGAAATAGGGCACAAATGCGAAGTTCAGCTTCAATAAAACTTACACAAAATGTTACATTTTCAAGGAGGAAGAAAGCGCTTACTAGTAGAATAGTATAGAATAAGTCGGACTGATCCAGACGATGCTTACAAATGTAAAGACATCGATATTAGGTGAGGTGAACAACGATGGGCGATCTATTTACGATTCCGCAAGGGGAAAAGAAGATTGCAGTAGAGTTGACGATTAAGGAAGCGATGGCATTAATGGGGCAGCAATTCCCATATGGGTCTGAAGTAAAGGCTGCGGCTCAGCAAAAGGTACGTCAAGCTGTAGAGCGTCAATACGAAATTGTCAGCAATTAATGCACGATTACGATGATAGTTATGGAAAAGGGGTGCCTTTCGCGGCATTCCTTTTTTTCGTGCTTTACAGAAGGATGGTCTTTTTGGCACAATTAACAATCGGAACAGTTGTCTTGTTTTTAGGACATTGTCCTGTAAAATATCGAGATTACTGTACATTGCCAGTTCAGTTAGTTACTCGGACCATTGCACAAGCACATGCGTATGTTGCTCGTTTCGTACAGTACGCTGCTGTTGCGGTTGTTCCGTATTACTTTTGATTAAAAAATGACCAACATGATATGGAGGCCTATATTTATGCGTTTGCGTGGTAAAAAAGGTGCTCTCTCACAACTGGAGCAAATGACTTCACTTGTTGTTTTGGAGCCAGAAGCCCACAAAGGGAAATGGAGCAGCTTATTCGGAAATGACAACCCGATCTGGGTAGAGTTCGGCATGGGGAAAGGACAGTTCATTACACAAATGAGCTTGAAATATCCGCATATTAACTTTATCGGTATCGATATGTACGACGAATTGCTCTCGCGTGCAAGCGAAAAAGCGATGAAGGCAGTGGAAGGACTTGAGACGGATCTTCCTCATCCAGCCAACTTAAAGCTCGTTCGCACGAATGTTGAAACGATCGAAAATGTATTTGCTGAAAATGAGCTGGAGCGCGTGTACTTGAACTTCAGTGACCCTTGGCCGAAGAAGCGCCATGCTCGCCGCCGGTTGACACATTTCCGCTTCGTCGAGAAATATATTCATATTATGAACGAGCTGGGAGAGATTCACTTTAAGACGGATTCTGAGACATTATTTGAATCTTCCCTGAACAGCTTCGCAGATATGGAGCTTATTATGCGTCGCATTTCATTGAATCTACATCGTGGCGGAATGAATGAAGAGCATGTGATGACAGAATACGAGCAAAAGTTCATGGGTAAAGGGATGAACATCCATCGTGTCGAAGTTGTTGTAGGTGAAGAGGCGATTCGCAAGTATAGAGAAGAGAAACAGCAGGAGAAGCGTCGTGCTGCTGTTGAAGAAAAGGACGAGCAGGAAGAGAACTAAGCTTGCTAGTTTTTAACTCAACATTATATTTTACATTTTAATAATAAAGACCCTTCAGATCCGGTGACTTCATTCGTTCGGATTCGAAGGGTCTGTTTGTTTTGTAATGTAAAATTCGATAACATTCATAGTTTGCAAAATATGACTTTATTATTTATGAAATCTACCACGATGCGTTCTTTATTTCGCAATTGCTGAATGTTGTCGATAACGGCCTGACCTTTTTACAAACGGCTGAGTATTTGCTCCTCACCTAACAAGTCATGCAGCAATGACTCCGCACATGCTTGTGGATGATAACGTGAAGCATTTTGTACATAGGCCATCCTTCTTGCTGACACTTCTTCGTACTCATAAGCTAACTTGCTCATCCATTTGGCCACCGCTTGAGGGCAATCAATGGGCTCGCCATATCCTTTAGCCGTGAAATACTGACAGTTCTCTTCCTCTTGTCCGGGAAGTGGGCTGTAGAACAGCATAGGAATGCCTTTGGCGAGTGCTTCTGTACATGTCATGCCGCCTGGCTTTGTTACGAGCAGATCAGATACATCCATCAGCTTATCCACTTCATTCGTGTAACCGATCATATGCACATTCTCATGCTGAAAGCGTGGGTTTTTAAGCAGCTTCTCACGCAGTTTGCTGTTGTTACCAACACAAAAAACGAATTGAATATGATTCGTCCAACGTGTCAGCAACTCGTTCGTATCATTGGGGTCCATAAGTCCCCAGCCACCACCCATAACCATGACAGTCGGCATTTCCTTAAGTCCGAACTGCTTACGGATGTCCGCTTTCTTGTTGCGGTCATGCTGTTCACAGAACTTTGGATGAACCGGTATTCCGGTAATTTCAATACGCCCAGGATGGACACCATGCTCTACTAGTTTCATTTTCACTTCATCTGTAGATACCAAATAGCGATCGACCATAGGCGATACCCATGCAGCATGTGCATCATAATCGGTAATTAATGTATATAAGGGCACGTTCAGACCTTGACGGCGAAGTCGAGAGACGACGGCGTTCGGGATTGGGTGCGTGCATACGATCATATCTGGCTTTAATTGTCGAAATACCGACATGGCATGCGTGTAGAAAAGACGATGCAAGGCAAGTGTCGTAAGACGATTTAAAGAACGACGATATTGTTTCTTGTACATGTAGCCGACAAGCTTTGGCTGTGTCGTTACGGTATGGCGATAAGCTTCGATGATGAGCGGTGCCATTATTGGGTTCAAGAACTTTCCAAGCTCCATTACACGTGTTTGGACATGAGGTGAAGTTCTACGCAAGCTTACAGATAATGCATGTGCAGCTTGTGTATGGCCTGCTCCGAAGCGTTCGGATAAAAGCAAGATGCGTTTCTTTTCACCCGTTATGCTGCCGAACCATTGTGCTTCAGTATCGTTGAACATGGACAAGGCTTGTTGTTCCATACCTGTCACCTTTCCTCGATTGAATTTTATACCACTTTGAATCCACTTTGAATCTGACGAATCGTAATTACGTTGTCCCTTCATTTCTCTTACCACATTAAACGAATGAGTAATCCATTAAGTTGCTAGGCCATAGCGACACAATTAATGCTGCAGTTCCTGCACCAAGTATGGCACCTGCCAAGCAGTCTGAAGGATAATGCAATCCAAGATACATTCGAGATAATGCTACGATGCCGGCTGCAGGGATGAGAATCCAGCCTAGCTGAGGCACCAATGCGATAAAGGGTACGATGATCGAAAATGCCGCTGTTGAATGTCCAGAAGGAAATGAATGATCGACGAGCGGCTTCCTAAATGTACGTATGTCAGGCATAGCTACATGCGGGCGGAGCCGCGGGTATACCTTTTTTATAAGTACTACAGGTATATGGCTAATGCCTAGTGCAAGTAAAGCTTGCCAGCCTGCCATACTCCAAGGTGCAGGGCTGAACAATGCAATAAGCGATGAGCATGCTATTGTAAATGTTGCTCCACCTAAGTGGGTAAATGAATATAGGACAAAGCTCGTGATGCGGTGGTGCATCCGATGATTAATCCAGAAAAACAGCTGTCGTTCGCATTGCAATAACCATGAGAGCAGACGGGTCATAATATCCCCTCCGTAGTAGCAATTTATGGTTTGACTGAAGTTTGAACACATCGTATCAAGGTAACATTAACAGAAGATAATCATTTTGTGAATTTTTCATGATGATCATGTAAAATTAGTGTGCACCTCGTTGCTTGTCATTTAGATTCAAGTAACCATCGTTTGGGTATACTGAAGTAGAATTTGGTTGGTTGATTTGCTACAATGGGTGACACATGAATAGTTGAGCTTTCATGTTTGATTCATTTGAATGGGCATGGTTTAACTAATAATAAAAAGTTTTTGTTGATGCAACTTTTTATCGTTCAAACCCGTCATAACAAATGAGTCGATCATTTCGTTATGCTTCATTCATTCTGTCGTTTGCTTGTCCATGCATCTTTGTAGTCCTAAAATAGGATGTTGCATCAAGAGAAAGAGGGACTTTAGCTGTAAAAACGTTGGATTTGGTTGAAAATGAGTATAAAGTAGCATGAATAGACGTCAGCTACATATAAATTGCACGCCAACCGCTTATAGCGCAGTCAGAAGCAAATGAAAGCCAATAAAAGGTTTTGACAAAAGAGTGCAAACGTTAGACAATCATGATCGACCGTTTTATTACGCTTGGATGACGTTCGTTTGACATTCGAAGAGAGAAATTTGGAATGCAGATCGTTATGATGAACAAACGTATGTAAGCCTGTAGAGAGAGATAAAGGATATGTATTAGGGGTATTTGATTAAAGGGGGACACCTAGCATGGTGGAAAATTGGTTAGTTGTTATGCAACTGTTGCTGGCAACTATCGGGGTTTATCAATTCACACTTTCATTGTTTGGTATTTATCGTAAGAAAAAGCATACACAACACGAGCCTAAGAAGACATTCGCTGTGCTCGTAGCTGCACATAACGAAGCAACGGTTATCGATGCGTTGATGGAGAACTTGAAGACGCTCGATTATCCGAAAGATATGTATGATGTTTTTGTTATCTGTGACAATTGTACAGACAATACAGCAGAAATCGTTCGTGAGCATGGTTGGACAGCCTGCGAACGTCATAACCCTCAACAGCGCGGTAAAGGTTTCGCGATTGAGTGGATGTTGAAGAACTTGTGGGAAATGGAACGCCAGTTCGATGCAGTCGTTATGATTGATGCAGACAACTTGGTTAGCACAGATTTCCTTACTGAAATGAATAATGACCTGTGCTCTGGTGCACGTGTTATTCAAGGTTACATTGATACGAAGAATCCACATGATTCTTGGATTACAGCAGCTTATGGTGTAACTTACTGGTACTGCAACCGCTTGTGGCAGTTGTCCCGTACAAACCTTAAGATGGCTAACTTCTTGGGTGGAACGGGCATGTGCTTTGAGAGCAAACTTCTTCAAGAAATGGGCTGGGGAGCAACAAGCCTAGTAGAAGACTTGGAGTTTACAGTTCGTTGTGTTAAGAACGGCGTTAATCCCGTATTTAATTACAAGGCTCGTGTATTTGATGAGAAGCCGCTTACGTTCAAAGCTTCTGCACGCCAGCGCTTGCGTTGGATGCAAGGTCACTTTACAGTAGCTCGTCGTTACTTCTTCCCATTGATGTGGCAAAGTATTAAGGAGCGCAACTTAGCGAAGTTTGATACAGCATTGTACAGCATGACGGTATACACGGTATTGGTCACGTTCTTGCTGACTGCTTACATTTGGGTGGACGCAGCGTTCTTCAATGGTCCGAACTTCCCAACGCTAACTGAAATATTGCCTCCATGGTTGTTTGTTGGCTCAATAGTGATGACATGTGCAGCGTTCATTCTTGCGCTAGTACTCGAAGGTGTTAGATCGCCGCGTATCTATGCATCCTTGATTACTTTCCCGATCTTCTTGCTTTCCTGGTGGCCAATTACGTTCTACGCGTTCTTTACACAGAACAACAAAGTATGGAGCCATACAGAGCATACACGTGTTGTGAGATTGGAAGATGTGCAAGGCAAACAAGCATAATATAAAGATGTTAAATGTTCGATGGGGAGCCTATAGGCTCCCCATCTTTTTCATAAGCTCAACCTGCACAGTTAATTACAGTCAATGTGTAAATTTACATGCTGCTGCACTTGACTGGGTACATCGCATATGATATATTACTTGAGTACGACTAATACGAAAGCAGAAGCGCCCGCTTCTCACCTGACCGACTCAGAGTTGGCTGGTTTATGAAACTTATCGCATTATTGCGATACTCACCTGTGATGATAAGTGAGGGATGTGGGCTCTTTTGGGAGCATGCATCCCTTTTTTGATGAATTTGGGGATATAAATGATGGAGGTGGAAGGTCATTAGCAAGGAACATATGATCAACGAAGAAATTCGTGCTAAGGAAGTTCGTCTTGTCGGACCAGATAGTGAACAGTTAGGTATTAAACCTTTCCGTGAAGCTCTTCAAATGGCTATTGATGCAGAATTGGACTTGGTTAACGTGGCACCACAGGCGAAACCGCCAGTATGTCGCATTATGGACTACGGAAAGTTCCGCTATGAGCAGCAGAAGAAAGAGAAAGAAGCTCGCAAGAACCAGAAGGTTGTTGACGTGAAGGAAGTATGGTTCCGCGCAAACATCGAGGAAAATGACTACCAAACGAAGCTTCGTAACGTTGTTAAGTTCCTCAAAGATGGGGACAAAGTGAAATGCTCTGTTCGCTTCCGCGGTCGTGAGATTACACATGCTGCAATCGGTCAACGCGTGTTGGAACGCGTTAAGAAAGAGGTTGAAGAGCTTTGCACAATCGAGCGTCAGCCTAAGCTTGAAGGCCGTAGCATGATAATGATTCTAGCGCCTAAGAGCAACTAACGAGTCCTCCCGCCACGCAGAGAAGGTGGCGGATTGGATTTGATTATTGAGGAGGAAATGATTATGCCTAAAATGAAAACGCACAGCAGCCTTAAAGGCCGCTTCAAAATTACAGGTACTGGTAAAGTTCGCCGTTACAAAGCTTACAGAAACCACCTGTTGTCCCATAAGTCCGGACGTCAAAAGCGCGTTCTCGCTGGAAACCCAGTAATGGCTGCTGGTGACGTGAACCGTTTGAAACAGCAATTGGCTAACTTGAAGTAATAACGTAAGAACTTGCAGTCGCACAAACGGCTCAAGCAATAATTCGGATACATGATTCGATTGGGAGGTTACTAGAATGGCACGAGTTAAAGGCGGATTTACTACACGTCGTCGTCATAAAAAAGTACTAAAACTAGCTAAAGGTTACTTCGGTTCTAAGCACCGTCTATTTAAGACAGCTAACGAGCAAGTAATGAAATCCTTGCTTTATGCATACCGCGATCGTCGCGTTAAGAAGCGCGATTTCCGCAAATTGTGGATCGCTCGTATCAACGCAGCTGCTCGTATGAACGGCTTGTCCTACAGCAAATTCATGCACGGCTTGAAGCTTGCTGAAGTAAACATCAACCGTAAAATGCTTGCTGATCTTGCAGTGAACGATATCAACGCGTTCAACTCTTTGGCAACAGTAGCTAAACAAAAAATCAACGCATAGTAGCTTGCGTTATACGATAAAGAGCACTGCACTCGAACTATTCGAATGCGGTGCTCTTTTGTTGTTTATTGTTTCCGTTATTTTGATTTTTATCAACTTGTTGATTTTTTTCTTTTTCGCTCTCTTCATCCAGCTTCTTCATATCATACACATTAGTCTCGTTCGAATAAGTTGTATCCATGTTCTCCATTTGCTTTTCTCCTTGCTCTTTGAGCGAGCCCATTAACTTCTGTAGCTCTTTTTCATCTGTAAGTGCTGTTAATCCGACATTTAAGGTACCTGATAGTTCACTAACATGCAGTTCTTGAATTTTATAGTTAATCGTACCGATCGAGATGGGTTTGGTTTCTTTTATCTTCTCTTGCAGCGCTTGAGATACGTTATTCTGCTGCTGGATTTGGGTCTCTAATTGTGAAATGCGAGCTTCCATCGCGCGTATTCGTTCTTCTAAGGCCTGCCACACGTAGAAGGTAGAAGGTGAGGATGAGTAAGGCTGCATCGAATCGCCTCCATTCTTTAGGTTTATTCAGGTGGTCTAGGTTCGATCGGCGGCATTTCAAAAGGTGGCATTGCCAGCTGAGGAAGGATAATAGGCTCTTCCATAAGCTCGGCTTCTGGAACGGCTACAGGCTCGGCTGCATGGGTATGACCAGAGTTCATCGCAGGAGCCGTTTCGCCTTCAGGTGTCCCATACTGGCTTGTTGTGTTCTGATTGCTTCCCATAAATGTAGTACCGATATTGATGGAAGCCAAGTTGCTCAACACATTAACGCGTATTTGATTAATACAAATATTCATCGTACACACCTCTATATGACCACACTTGGATTTGCTGTGAAATCGGGGTTATTGACCAGATTGGTCTCATTGTTAACGGAAGAGGTACAATCACCTACGACAGAGTTACCGCCTACGCTTTTTGTTTCCGTTGTATTGCCCTTTATAATAGTATTCCCTAGATTAACGGACCCGTTACTGGATATGGCATTGACACGAATGTTGAAAATGTTAAATACGTTAGGCATATCCATCCATCCTTTGACTGTAATCCGTCTAACCGTATTCTATGTCATTCGCCTAGAAGAAGGAACTTGGACTATGATGAATACTGAAAAGTGATCAAATATAACATGCGGACAATCTAATCAATGATTTGGATATCGATATTTTGCATATTGCCTGCCGCTTGTTTACGCATAACAACACGGAGTTTGTTGTCTTGGATAGTGGCGCGTGTACTCTTTGGAAATACTGGGGCAGACAAGGGGATGAGCTGCTTGCGAGATGTATTAGTATTTTGGATAAGAAGCTGTGTTGGATTCATCTGCAGGCGAACATCTTGAGGCTTCGTTTTTTTAGACATCTTTACTTCAATCGTAATTTCATGATCGGTTTCTCGTGAGGACCATCCTGGTTTACCACTAGCTGCTGGAGAAGTTGAGGGTGGAGAATCAGTTGTATCGGAAGTGTATTCGACTTGATCAAATGCTTTGGAAAAGGAGCGTTTAATTTCTTCCTCGATATATTTCTGGATGGCATTTTGCGTTAATAGCTGTGAAGGGTTTATTGGCATCGTAATACCGAATTGCTCCTGAAATTTCTGCCATGGAAAAAAGGAAGACATGTTTGCCATATGGGTAACTCCTTTCTGCTTCTGCTTTTACTGATGATGGATGATTGGCATGCTTACAACGTATGCAGAGCGGGCTTGGCTTGCCTCGATTGATCAAACAGAGCAGTTCATATGCTTAAGCCAATTTTATAGGTTAATGTTGTCAGCTATTTTCTTTGGGTGGTAATCAGGGTACAATGATGAGATGTGACGTTTGGAGAAAGAGAGAGTGAGCAGGATGATTGATCTGTCTAAGGTAGATATTCACCAGATGGTCGTTCACAAAGTAGGTAATAAATCTCGAGATGAGGGCGTACGTATTTCGCAAACTCGATATGAAGTACCGAGTGAAGAAGTTCGCGATACGTTGTTAAAATATTTTTTGACCAGCTTTAAGTTCGATATGTTTTATCGATTCCATCATGAAACGGATCTGGCGATGAATGAGGTTTACACGTATGCGAGCCGCATGTTCGATCAGCCGAACACGTTTCAAGAGCAATCGGTACACATACTGAATCATTTGTATGAGCAATCCTCACATCCACAAATTAAGTCAGGTGAGCTTTATGTCGTGCATTTGAACAACATTTTATATAATGACTTCAGTATTGATGCGATCGGATTGTTTAAGTCCGAGAACAAAGATGTGTATTTAAAGCTTGATGAACCGAACACGGAAGATCTAGGTTTGTTAATTGAAGAGGGTGTCAACGTTCGCAAGCTGGACAAGGGCTGTCTAATCTTGAATGTGAAGGCGATCGGCGGCTTCGTAGTAGGCGTAGTTGACGCGACAGCTGGGAAGACGCAAGACGCGGCGATGTATTGGATGGAGGACTTCCTTGACGTTACGTTGATGGAAGATGAAAATTACTATACAGATCATGCGATTCAAATGGTGAATGAGTTTTATGACAATGTAATTGCTCCAGCTTCTGAGCAGCCAGAGAAAAAGGAGAAGCTGGAATTCATCAACAGCTCGATGGAATACTTCTCTCGCACTGACAAATTCGAGGAAGAGGAATTTATTCATAACGTGCTTCAGGACCATAGTCAGGGTGAGATGTTCAAAGTATATAAAGAGTCCTATACCGAAATGAATGAGCTGCCTCCATTTGATGCGATGCCGATTTCACAAACGGCTTTGAAGAAAGCGAAGAAAACGCTGCGCAACGTGATTAAGACAGACACAGGGGTCGAGTTGAAGCTCAAAAGTGAAAGCTTCCCTTATGTGGAACGTGGTTATGATGAAGAGCGCAAGCTTCATTATTATAAAGTGTATTTCTCGCAGGAAGAATAGCTACCAAAGTTGCAAAAGGAAATTGGTATATCTGGAGTAAGCCAAACTTTTTTCGGAAGAGTGAGTTGTACTAACGCGTAACGGGTGCCATAGTGGCTATTCGGCGTATTTTTGCTTATTTTGAAAGGTAACGGATGCCAGAGAGCTTATTTGCCATCTGGAACGAATATAAGCATTAATATTGACTTAAATAAGCGCTACTGAGACCGTTAAAATTCTAATACAGACGATTTCGCCCCAATAACGTCAATGATGCTCGTTAGCTGAGGCAGAGGTGTCACTGCCGTCAGCTGAGGCGAAAGTCAAGCGTCATTACTGATAGATGGTATGCCACGGCCGTTAGCTGATGTACCAGGGGCGATAGTTAATTTGCCATGCCCGTTAGCTACGGTATAACGGAGTTACAGAGTAACGCAACCCGAAAGCCAACAACAATATAGCCTGCAATCGTCATGAGTCCCATAGGAGTAAGGAGTATCTATATATGAGATAGACTCTAGATTCTGGTACACGTAACCATAGGACCTTAGCGTTGCAACCTAAACCCAAAGATGCAAAACAAATAAAGAGGGTCATGTCAGCACAGTGGAGTGCGGACAGGCCCTCTTTATTTTCGTATGCATATCTAATGCTTGCTAGCATGTTCAATTCTTGAGAAATCTTGAACGATGCAGCCATCAATTGATGCTTAGTATTTCACGAATTTCCTGTTCTGTAATGGCAGACATAGTTTCCTCACCTGGTTGGATTACCTCGTGAATCAAATCTTTTTTGCGCTGTTGCAGTTCATAAATCTTCTCCTCGATCGTACCATGCGTAACGAGGCGAATGACCTGTACCACATTTTTTTGACCGATACGATGGGCACGGTCTGCAGCTTGTTGTTCGACGGCAGGATTCCACCATAAGTCATACAGAACTACGGTGTCTGCTCCCGTTAGATTCAGCCCGGTTCCTCCCGCACGGAGCGAGATGAGGAATATATCGCGTTCTCCCTCGTTAAATCGCTGACACAGCTCAACACGCTCGCTAGGAGGCGTCTTGCCGTCCAGATAGAAGACAGGTCTGCCGCTAGCCTCAAGTTCGCTGCGAATAAGTGTTAGCATACTCGTGAACTGTGAGAAGATAAGCATCCGCTTGCCGCTGCTCATGCATTCATCCACAAGCTCTAGCAGTTGCTCAAGCTTGCCGGATGTTCCTTCGTACTCTTGTATGAACAAGGAAGGATGACAGCAGAGTTGGCGCAAGCGAGTAATACCTGCGAGTATTTTCATCCGACCTTTTTGGAAGCCTTCTGCTGCTAAAACTTCCAGCGTCTCCTCTTGAAGTCGACTCAAATAAGCTAGGTACAGCTTCTTCTGATCGAGTGACAGCTCTGTCATATGCAACGTTTCAATTTTGTCTGGTAATTCCTTCAGCACGTCTTGCTTGAGTCGCCGCAAAATAAATGGTCTTACTTTACGCGCCAGTTCTTCACGAGAAAGGGCTTGGAATGATTTCTTGCTCGTAAATAGGCCAGGGAAGACAGCTTCAAAGATGGCCCATACTTCTTCGACGGAATTTTCAATCGGTGTACCTGTAAGGGCAAATCTGCGGCTGGCTGTAATTTGTCTGACTGCTTTGGAAGCCTGCGTCGCTTCATTTTTAATCGTTTGAGCTTCATCTAACAGCAAGATGCTGAACACAATATTTTCATACAAGTGAATGTCCCTGCGTAAAGAAGGGTAGGAAGTAATCAGCACATCTACTTCATCTAAGGATTCAATCACTTGGCTGCGCTCATCTTTCAGCCCTGCTGCGAGTTCTACTCTTAACTGGGGTGCGAACTTGTGAAGTTCATTGCGCCAGTTGTATACCAAAGATGCAGGCGCTACGACGAGCACGGGCTTGTTGGTTTCCGTCTGCTGTTGGCTAAGCGCTTCGCGTTCCGAAACAATATAGGCTATGCTCTGCAATGTCTTACCAAGTCCCATATCATCAGCTAAAATGCCGCCGAAGCGGTAGTAGGACAACGTTTTGAGCCAATGGAAGCCATAGGTTTGGTAGTCCCGCAGTACATTCTCTAATGGAGCTGGAACCTCAAATTCCAAGTCCTCAGGACTTTTCATATGATCCAGCATCTGGCGGAACTGCTTGCCGAATTTAACCCCGCGAGCACGATAGTCGTCTCCTGTTTCGATAAGGCTGAGACCTCTCGTTATAGGAAGGAAGATCCGATCTTGCTGTACCTCTGAACGGCTCATGCCAACCTCATGCATAAGATCACCGAATTGACGATAACTTTCTTGCTCTAATGAGACGAAAGCCCCGCTTGGCAAGCGATAATACTTCCTCTTCTCCAAAATAGAAAAGAGTATGTCGTGAATATCGTCTTGCTCGATGCCTGCCATATCGAACTTGACCTCTAGCCAGTCTGTTGCAGTATCCATGTCCAGCATCGCTCTAGGCTGCTGCGGTGCTTGGAACATCAGAGATTTGACCGCCTCCGTGGAGTAAATCTGTGCAATTGGCTCCAACTTGGGCAGCAAATGATACAGAAAGCTGTATATCGCTTCTTCGTCATTGGTATACAGCTGCTTCCCGTTGTTGCGGAGGCCTGATTGCTCAAGGATACGGACAATCTCATTCTCCTGTTCGTAGCTGCGCAATACATAGCGTTCTACGTCCTGGTCCGTAGATAGCTGCTCAGGTTGAAACGGGTAGATGACTTTATCATCGTAAAGGAATTCGACCAAGACAGATAAGTTGTTGTCGCTTTTATCAATGTAAATTTTCGTGATAAGACTTGGACTTACAATCTTATCGGCAATCTCAGGTGCAATGGCAACTTGACCAAGTGCTTTAATCCCTGGGAGTGCACGCTCAATAAAAGCAGGGAGTTCATTAGCTGAAATGCGAACCTCATTGCTTCGAGACATATAGAACAGCTTTTTCAGTGCCGTGAACTGATCCAGCTGCAGATCGCTTACAGGGCAGAGCATGCCCTCTGCACATATATAGCCATACTGCTCCATGGGCACTGCTGTTTGCAAGCCTTCAATAGCAAGTTCATAAATATCCGTTTCATCCTGCTTAATGCGAAAAGAGAGCGGGACTTTACCCTGTTCGCCAAGTCTAAGATCATACTGCTTCGTATCTTGTTCGATTCGTATCGGAACTTGCAGCAGTAAAGGGATCGTTTCCTCCCACATATGAGGGGGGATAACAATTGTCCGTTCTGTGCCAAGCCTTCCGCTGCTATTCAAGCCATACATAAGGTCGTAATAACTTTCTTCGATTCGAACGATGTCGATTAGCTTTCGAATGATGGCCTCATCTTGAGCGGTGAAGCGGTATTGATCAGGGCTGTAAGTGAATTTTTTAGAAAAGGCAAACGGTTGAGCTTGAGCAAAAGCCGTCAAAAATTCCCTCACCTTAGGCACGATATACAACCGCTGCGGACCGATCCGGAACTCAAGCGCGAAGTAACTTCTGCGCGCATGTGATACGGCATGGCAGATCCACTCTACTTGCAGCGTTTCGCGGGCATAATCATCGTCCTCGTAGGCATCATAGTCGTCTTGAGACGCCGATTGATAAGCTTGGCTGCTAAAAATAGAAATCATATTGCGTGTTAATGCCGTATCCTTGGAACTAATCGTGGCAGAATACCTATTCTGGAGAGCACTCGGTAAATATTGATCAGCCGTTTTTTTGTCAAATCTGCTATCGCAAACCGCTAGCATGACGGCAGCGATATGCTTGCAATAAGGAAAATAAGTGTTGGAAGCAGGGCATGTGCAGCTTGCTTCCACTTCCTTTACAGTGGGCAGCCTGACCTGAACACTGTAATCCTCGTTGCCGCGCACGAGAGCTGCGTATAGGTGCTCGGTTATTTGCTTAAATTCGACGATGCGACGAGAAAGGTAATATTTAAGTCCTCTGCGATAGGAAGTTCTGCCGCATATGTCTTCCACATCACTATAAGATTCCAGTTGGTTAAACATGTTGTTCCTCCGTATTTCTTTATATCTATATAGATTGGCAATTGTATGTATGAGCGTTCGATGTTAGATGCTGCTCTTAGTATACTGCTCTTTTTGACGAACTTCATTACAAACACAATAATCTGCATGGTTTTGTAACGAATGGGGGATAATTTCCGGTAATGCCAACTGGAAGGAGGAGCAGTGATAATGACAACTGCAAACATGGCCTTTTCAGATATTGCCTCTTATTTAAAATTAGAGCTCAACCAGCTACTGCCGAACTGCTCAGATTTGGTGGTCCATGGTATTAATTCTTCTGTGGCAGTTTGCTACGTTTCTGGATTAGTTGATACAAAGGTTCTAAGTTCTTCGATCCTTAGTGTATTGACGATGCTCGATGAAGATGAAGTGAATACGGAGCTTATTAGGCAAACGATAACGATTTGTGAAATTGAGCGGGAAGGCAATCTGGATCAAGTCGCCTTGAAGCTGCTGCAAGGGCATGTATATATTGCCGTTTTGGACGAGTATGAGGGCCTGCTATGCAACATAGCGAACTTTCCAACTAGAGCGATTTCCGCTTCAGAAAATGAAACGGTCATATTTGGTCCTGTATTAGGATTTAATGAATCGTTAAGCTCTAATATCGCTATTCTTCGTTCTTACATAAAAGACCCAGATCTAGTGACAGAGCCCCATATGCTCGGTACAAAAATGGAGACGCGTATTCAGCTCACCTACATGTCCGAATATGTAGATCAACAATATGTCGACTATGTAAAATCAAAGCTGAAGCAAATTAAAACAGACGGCTTGTTAGGCAATGCACTTCTTGTGCAGAAGCTGCAAAATCATCCGTATACCATTTTCCCTTTAATGACACTGACAGAGCGTCCCGATCGAACGGTGCAGGCTTTAATGGAAGGGAAAGTTGTTATTTTCATGGAAGGAGATTCGCATGTTATCATCGGGCCCAGCTCCTTTATCGATTTTTTCTTATCGGTAGAAGATCGGTATATGAGCTGGGGAACAGGTCTTTTTATCCGGATGCTGCGGTTCATAGGACTAATGATGTCGGTTTTTTTGACGCCGGTATATGTAGCCGCGTTAACCTTTCACTATCAGATGATTCCGCCGGCATTAATTGTATCACTGATTGAAACTCGTACCAAAGTTCCATTTCCACCGCTAATTGAGACGTTGTTGTTAGAGATTACGATGGAACTACTCCGTGAAGCAGGTGTAAGGCTGCCGACGAAAGTATGTCAAACCATCGGTATCGTTGGTGGTATCGTTATTGGTCAAGCTGCTGTACAGGCTGGATTTACAAGTAATATTTTAATCATGCTAGTTGCCTTGGCCGCATTAGGTTCCTTTACGACACCAAACTATTTAATGGGCACCAGTATTCGATTGATTCGCTATCCTATGATTTTTATGGCTGGCTTATGGGGGATATTAGGCATTGTATTTGTGGCAATGGTCATATTTATCCACTTACTGAGACAGACCAGTCTCGGAAGACCTTATTTGTTTCCCATCTTTCCGTTTCGTGGCAAGGATTTGACAGTCGATATGCTGTTAACACCTCGGGCGCATTACAGCTATAGAGTGACGCCTACAAAAAGCGGACTAAAAAGCAACGAGACTGAAAATAACCAACAGTCGGATACGGCAAGCAGCAATAGTTCTTCAAGTAATGAAACGTAATCTAGTGTAGAACGAGGGAAGCTCATGGATGTAAGGATTAAACCGAGACCCAACAAGAGGATACAATCGTTTGCCCTTTTGTTTATCATCTGCAATGTTCAAATTGGAATCGGTGTATTTGGATTTCAAAGATACGTAGCTCGCGAAGCGGGGCATGATGCTTGGATTTCTGTGCTGTTGGCAGGATTGGTTTGTCATTTTTCCGGATGGATGATTCTGCGTGTGCTGCGGCGTTATGAGTCTGCTGATTTGTATGGGATACATCAGGATCTATTTGGGCGTTGGATAGGCGGGGCATTAAGTATTGTATTGATTCTGTACTACGTAATTGTAACGGTTACTATATTGCGTACTTACATTGAGGCGGTACAATCATGGATATTTCCTGAGTTTCCAACATGGCTGCTTGCGGTTGTCTTGCTATTCTTGTCATGGTATGCAGGGATAAGCGGCTTGCGAGTCATTGCGGGTGTGAGTTTCATGGGTTTCTTAGTTATATTCGCCTTCTCGATGTTGTACTACAATCCGATCCAGTACGGACAATGGAACAGGCTGCTTCCAATCGCAGAGGCTTCACCTTATCAGTTGTTTAATGGAGCCGTTGCAATGGGTTTCACTTTGTCGGGTTTTGAGATTGTGTTCTTTTTATATCCGTATCTCAAAGATAAAGAAAAGTCGCAAAAGTATATGCAGCTAAGTATGCTGCTTACGAATGCGCTGTATTTATTCATCATGATTGTGACAACGATCTTTTTCAGTCAAGATCAATTGCTGCGTTCGGTATGGAGCTCGATTAACATGCTCAAAATCGTCAAATATCCTTTTTTGGAGCGGATTGAGGTTCTTGCGATGGGAGTGTGGATGTTTGCAGTTGTACCTGGCATTATTATTCTAACCTGGGTCATAAGCAGGGGAATGCGAAGATTGTTTAATTTCGAGCATAAGAAGGTGCTGATTATCTTTAGTATCGGTGTCTTCGTTGTTTCGCTTGTTTTTCATAATAGGCAGCAAATCGATATGTTGAATAACCTGATTAGTAAAATGTCTCTAATAATCAGCTTTGTGTATCCCATTATTTTAAATATAGCTGTGGCGGTTGTATGGTCGTGGCGTCAACGCCAAGCCAATAAGGGTGAAGGTGGAAGTCAGCATGAACAAACTTCAAATTAAGTCCATATCTGTTGTGATCATGCTCGTTCTTCTGTCAGGCTGCTTCCATTCCAATGTGCTAGAACGTACTTCTATAAGTGTAGCGGTCGGATACGATAAGATCGGAGAAGGAAAAATTCAGACGAGCTCGGTACTTTACGGTGCGACCAGTAAAGAAGGGAAAGAAAGTTCACAAGTGATAACGGTTGAGGGCGAAACAAGTAAAGGAGCCCGCCTGAATTTAAATCAGAAACTGGGATACAAGGTAGTTAGCGGTCAGATCCGGTTTATTGCTTATGAAGGGGAACTAGCGCGAGATGGAATTCTTAGTATCGTTGATACGCTCAGTCGAGATCCTTCCTATGGAGATATGATGTATTTGGCGGTAACGGAGAAGCCGATTAGAGATATATTGGCCTATAAGTACCCGAATATTTCGAATGTAGGGAACTATTTGACACGATTGATTGCACATAATATCGAGGATAGCTGGGTTCCTTCATGCACATTGCATGACTTTCGCAATGACTTCTATAGTGCAGGAAAGGAAGCGGTGCTTCCGATCGTAGAAAGAACGAATAATGAGGTAAATGTAACGGCGCTGGCGCTGTTTCAAAAAGATGTAATGGTTGGAAAAATAGAACCCGAGCAAGCGGTGTATATTAAGCTGTTGTTGGATCGAGAACAGCCTGAATCGCTTGAAGTAAAAATGCAGAAGGATGGAATGGCGAAGTATGTAAAAAATGTACACCATCCGTTCGAAACGATTAAGACAGCACTTGGTAATCTTGGAAGCAAGTCATCCATTAAGCTTATTTCAAAGGATGAACTTCAATTCGATATACATATACGAATGAATGTTGAGCTGCAAGAAATATCTGAAGATTACGATTTCACGGAAAAAGGAGCTGTCCAGCAGCTTGAGACAGAACTAAGCAAGCAGATGAGCATTGATCTATTGAATGCGCTTAATCAATTGAAGCGTTTGAAGTCGGATGCAGTGGGGTTTGGTGAAGTATACAGAAGTTCGGTCAGAAATTCTCGCTTAACGAAAGACCGATGGCAGGATATGTTCCCAAAAGCCAAGTTTAATACAAAAGTCACTGTGAATCTAATTCGGACGGGAACGATAGAATAACGGTTTCGTGTTGGAAAGGAAGTTCAAAAATACCTTTCCGATTCTAAGTAACCTGTGTATAATGTTAAACAAAACCAAATTCGACGCCATCTAAGTAGAACATCAGGACAACGATCTTGATGTTCTTTTTTGAAGCATACGTAGCCCATTTTATAAGAAAAGGCTGAAACAAGAGACATCGTATGGCAAGAACATGACTACCAGTTTTGTGAACAAGCACATTTCACGAATGGAGGACGATGTTTATGTATGAGTGTCAATTGATGCAAAAGGATGAGTTGAAGCTGGTTGGGATAAGTTACTCTGGTCCTGCGAAAGATTGTTTTCCAGGAGAGTCCATTAAGCTGCATGAACGATTTTGGAAGCGAAGAGATGAGATTGCTTCTGCTACACATACGGATTTCATAGTTAGCCCTTATTATGGTAATGATCAATTTATGACATACTGGGGCTGTTTGCAAGTGGATAGCCTTGAAGCTGTACCAGATGGAATGGTGGGACTGCGTTTACCGTCCCAGCTGTATGCGATTGTGCAAGGGAAAAGAGAATCGATATCGGACGCGTACAAAGCTGTATACCGTTGGATAGGCCAGAAGCATTTAGATCGAGAATGGGGAGCTAGTTGTATCGAGTTGTTCCATGTAGATGATGATAACAATCAAGAAAAAGTTGAGCTTTGGATACCTGTAAAAAAGTAAGCGTAATCATTCATAGTGGATTTCGATGCCAAGAGATGCATCTACATGAGCAGCACCATAACTTCAGTGAAGGAAGTTATGGTGCTTTATTGATATAGAGCTCAATACAATTAGGAGGATTTGTTATGGTGCAGTCACAACGCAGCAACGATAAGCCAACCGGTCTTACGGCTTCATCTGGATATCAAGTAGGTGTTCGAAGGACATTGTCTGTTCAGCCAGAGCAAATGTGGAATCTACTGCTCTCGAAGCAAGGTCTGCATGTTTGGCTGGGTCCGATTGAGTCAATTGTCGCCGAAGCTGGAGAGCAGTATCACTGCGAGAATGGAACAATAGGCGAACTTCGCGTTGTTAAGCCTGTTCAACAGTTGCGGCTGACTTGGCAGCCACATGCATGGAATTCACCTTCTACCCTTCAAATTCGGTTGATCTCGAATAAGAAAGGTACAACAACAATAAGCTTCCATCAGGAGAATTTGGAAGATGTACATCGTCGTGAGGGGATGAAGCAGCATTGGGAGCGGGTTATCGTCGAGTTGGCGGAAATGATTGCGAGGCCATAGTTTGAAGTGTTGGCGTGCTGATGTAGAGAGCAACAATCAGGCAAAGGGGATCCTGAATGAAGAACCTATTTTTGATAAGGCACTGTCAAGGAGCGGGTGAAGAACCGTTAATCCCACTGACAGCGGAAGGGTACAATCAAGCTAACAAACTAGCATCTTGCATGAGTGAATTGGACATTGATGTATTAATTTCAAGTCCATCTTTACATGCGATACATCGTTTAAAGCCAACTGCAGCACAATTGCGCAAGCCGATTGTGATCGATGAACGAATAGAAGAACGGCTGCTTACTATTTGCGATTCGTCAGAGGGAATGGAGCAGCTTGCCCAGCTGTTTACATATTCAGCGTTCGAGCGTATAGATGAGCCAACTAAGGGGGCCACATCAGTTAGCGGGTTATCCATACTCAGCAATGCATTGGATACGCAGGCTGACAATGTTGCCGTTATGACAAATGGCCATGAAGTATCACACCTTTTGAATCATTTTGGCAAAGAGGATGATGTCCGAGAGGAAGGTACATCGTATATGGATGTATTTGTGATTCGATATAGAGCCAATCAACTTTCTTTAGAGCGAGTATGGAGTTGTGGTCAAACACTAGAGCTGCTGCATATGTAGCTCTATTTTTTATTTTCGCCCTATGTTTATGCAGGATACAAAAGTGATGAATATGCCAAAAAATAATCAGGAAAAAATCTAGGATAAGCTGCATAGCTTAAAATAAGCAGAACGATAATCGCTGGAAGTTATTGCTTCAGAAAATGTTGTAGTGGACATTTTTTAGTGATAATGATAATCTTTCTCATAAGGGATGACTGACAGCTAGTTTGCTGTATATTTGGATTGGGGGAAATATGGAATGAGTCAATCGATTATTTTGATTTATGCAAGTATGACAGGCAATACAGAGGAAATGAAGGATGCTGTGGAAGAAGGGATCCGTGAATTAGGTGCAGATGTAACGGTTAAGGATGTTATGGATGCACAAGGCTCTGATTTAGAGGCATATGATGTGATTTTGCTTGGTGCTTATACATGGGGAGATGGCGAACTTCCAGATGAGTTCCTTGATTTCTATGATGAGATGAATGATCTGAATTTGGAAGGAAAGCGTGCTGCTGTATTTGGGTCATGTGATTCCAGCTATACACAATATGGTGCTGCTGTAGATATTCTCTCGAACAAGCTGCGTGAGCTCGGCTGTACGCTTGTACATGAAGGGCTTAAAGTTGAGCTTTCTCCGTCTCAAGATGAGAGAGAAGTATGCCGTGAGTTCGGGCGCCACGCAGTACGTGCATTGTCGAACGCATAAGACATGAAGGATGAGCCTCTTGTTCCTCTGTTGGAATATTATGTTACAATAGAGGGGATTATAGTGAGCCTGCTACATCGTTAATCAGTGGGCTCATCAATAAGAGGAGAGGCTTATGACAACAACGTTGCGAAGTTACAATGGCTTATTTACGAATATGAAGCTGCGACGAACGTACAAGATTAAACGCCACGTATCTAGCAGCGAGTTGTCTCATGTTTATGTAGGCGTTCATATGCAGTCAGGTAATTCTGTTATTATAAAGGAATACTACCCTCAATCGTTAGCCATTCGCGACTTGAACCGACGAACGGTCCTATGTCGCTTGCCCGCTCAACAATCTTCCTTTCATGTATTAAAACAAGCATTTATGCAGGAAGCAGCAATCTTGTCCCAAGTTCATCACCCTAACATTATGAAGCTGCTGGATCATTTTGAGGACAATGGAACGGCTTATTTAGTGACAGAATTGTGCAAAGGTAAGACGCTGGATAAGCTTGTTCAATCTACAGATCTTACGCCAACAGCTTCTAGAGAGCTGCTCGCACATACCATGCTTCCTCTACTGGATGCGATTTCAGCTATTCACCAGCATGGCATCATACATAGGGATTTGAAGCCGCAAAATATTATCGTGAATAGCAATGGGCACGCCAAACTGATTGACTTCGGCTCAGCTATCCATATCGAAGATCAGATACAGCGTCGTATATTTACAAGCCGCAGCTATTCAGCCTTAGAATTGTATTCTTTGCAGTCCAAGCAAGGCGTATCTTCGGATATATACAGTCTGGCAGCGATCGTCTACTTTATTATAAATGGTACTGCTCCAGACGATGTGGCAGATCGATTATTCGAGGATCATCTGGGTAAGAAGCTGGAACAGAAGAACATGACACGATTGCTGTCGTTCGTCATACGCTGGGGCTTGGCGCTTGAACCTAACAAGAGATGCTCCTCTCTTGGATGGTTTCGTTGCGCCTTCCAAGCGGAGCATCTCTTACATAAATACAAACTTAAATTTAACTTGCGGCAGGTGCAGTGAAAGAGCTGGATGTTGAATTCATGCTCTTGTTTACATAACTTATTTCCACTTCAGTCTTAGCGTCCTCAAACGTGATGTAGATTCGATCATTCGCGTTGAGGGCTATTTTTGTATGTGCAGGTATCGTGTTCATACCAAAGACAACACGACAATTAGTCTGATGAATAAAGTGTAATTGACCATTTCTGCCTGGCTCAAAAAAGATACGAGACGTCTCTGGAATAGGTTCATTCGTATCCAGGCGCATCAACAGTTGATGTAGGTCAATACGAGCCTGGTTGTTAAAGGATGCAAGCGACCATACTTTCTCTGGATACGTGGCACCGCTGGCAGTAGAGAGGAAGCACAGCTCGATTCGGCCTGAAAATGGTTGGCGAGAGCGATTGCGCAGCCACAATCCTGCCGCAGCAGCTATTAAGGCTAGCACAACTACAAAAATAAGTTCGTATCGTGTCCAGATGGTATCGATATGAACATCTAATTGCAGCTTCGAAACACGCCCATCTTCGTTTACTGCGACAATATACAGCGGATAGCTTCCTGTTGCTTGTGGGACGAATGACAAATTCCCATTTTTCAATGCTGCTTCTCCTATTGCTTCCGGAAGGTCCTCCCCTGGTGACAAATAATAATGGTCGTACTTAGTAGCATCTTGCTTGAAATAGGATGCGATGTCATGCTCTATGCTGCCGTGCTCCTTCATGACGGAAATAGATCCGACATAAGATGTAATAGGTTGATGCGCTGTTACATCAATGTTCTTTACATAGGTAGTATTGAACTCTGCACCTGTCAACTTTAATTGCAGCGTGTGTGTGCCTGTCTCCTCGAACACAATAGAAGCGGACCAACCGTTGTTAGCATGTTCTAGCGGTATCGTACGAGATTTATTGCTAAGCTCATTAGTTACGCTCAGTTCAGCCTGTAGATCCGTATACATGCTCTTATCTGTCACGACTTCTTTGCTCGCGCTTAACAGCTGAGCTGTCCAAGTGACCGGAATATGCTCACTGATTGTCGTGTAAGGAGTTGTGAGAGACGCTGTCATGTCGTAGGCCTGTTGCTCAGCGGCTGCTATTTGCGCAAGCAACTTAGGAAGCTCATCTACAGAATGGGCAAGGAATGATGTGCCCTTTGTGGATGAAGCAGCTTGTTCTAATTGCTTCATGGCATTTCCATTCTGAGCTATTGTAATTGTATAGATAGGAATATGATGTTCTTTTGCCTGGGCCACGGCGAGTTGAATGTCATGATGGGAGTCACTAAGCTGCCGTTTCCCAGATGTGGGAAGATCGATATTCCCGTCAGATATAACGATCAAATATGGATTTGAGGAATTTTTTTGAAATTGATTCTTAAGTCCCGAAAGTTGATTTACCCCTCTGCTTAACCCTAATCCTAGGTCAGAGTACCCACTATAAGAAATTCCTCGTAATTGCTGTTCTAATTTCTTCTTATTCATGGTCGGAGTAAAAGCTGAGAGCGAGATAGCGTCACTCGCAAGATGATTATAAGCTACGATCCCTAATCGGAAACTTCCAGGCTCATGCAGATCGAGCAGGATCGGAATCGATGCAGCAATACTCTGGTTAGGATCTGCCTTCCTCATTGAATAACTCGTATCCCATACGATTAGTGCGTCGGTGTTTCGCGGTCGTATAGGCTCTGCATCCAAGTTAGATGAGGATATTGGGATGGAGACTAGCGATAGTAGGAACGCTGTTGCGATAGTTCGCCATAACCATTTGCTAGTATGACGAGCATGAATCATATACGTTATCACCCTTTTCTACAGATTTTTCTTACGCTAGGAGCGTTTGCAACTAAGAGAGAGCTAGCCGATAGCTGATAGGCTAAACGTCCGTGTACATGAGTAATGCGGCCTTTAGTATGAACGTAATAGAATGAAATAACATTATTTTAGGCTAAAGGTAATATTATTCCAGCATATAATAGTAAATTGGAAAAATAAAGAATCAATCTTAAAATAGGTCGAAATATAGGGTTTTATAGGTCTTAATTAGGAATAAAGTCATACAAAAGTAAGTATTTGACAAAATAATTTAGGTCGATGTAAGATGTTGGAAGCGTAATTGGAACTATTCTACAAATGGTCTTCCATGTTTAGTAAGAACTATGGAGGCCTATGTACGAATTGACTAATAGGTATTGTTAAATCTAATAGATTGTTGAGAGGAGGGGGCTGTAAACGGACAGCTTTATGCCCTGTTCTATCGTTATGGCATTGTGGTTACAATCTGTCACGTTTATAGCAACGAGCCGTGGACATCATTCACCAGACGAATCGAACGATGCTATTCGAAGAGATTAATCCTGAGAAATTAGACCTTTTGACCATTGTTGGCGATGTAAGAGGAATCGACAGCCTAAGTGATGACAAAATAAAAGAGATTAATCAGCATTTGCTAGTTAGAAACTTTGACGAGTTTCTTGCTAAGTTTTCCCCAACGGTGTACTCATTCTACAACGCTTCGAACCAACGTGTTTTGTATACACTGCGTAAGCCTGAAGGTATCTCCGATGATTGTATTTCTGAAATTTGTATTGACCAAAACAATGATTTTTTGAAAATGCTGTTTACGTTAATTGACACGAAGAAAAGTCAAGGCATTACCAATGTGGACTTCAAGTTTGAGAACTTGCTCGATATGATCTCACCAAAGAAAGTGATGGATGATATTCGTCAGGTTCGCAAAGAAATTCATTATGTGTACAACCAGTATGAAGAACTGGATGAACATGATCCGAAGAAGCTTGATGTCGGTGACAAATTGAACTGCCTGTTCGAGGATGCGAGCAGAAACTATAACAACGTTATGGCTTTGCTGCCCTTGGCTATTGAAGATATTAAGACTCGTTTGCTACTTGGAGGTTCACAAGAAGAGAACCAATCCGAGAACATCCAGATTGGTACGTTGATGATCGGTGATAACGGTGAGTTGAAAATCATTGAAGCACCGAAGGTAGACAGCACGGCTCTCATGCTGAGAGATGACAATGGCAATAACGAACTCGCTACTGTGTTTGAAGATGACTATGATTCGGTTACTGAGTCGCCTTCTTCATACGTGAAGGATTTGGTTGTGCGTACCTTCTGTCCGCTTCCTGCTGTGCAATCAGACATTAACGTTGAGAAGGAAGTTCAGAACTATAACACATATTTGGAATTCTACAAAAATGCCAAAGACGACTTCGTGAAAACGGTGAAGCCGCTCGTAGAGAAAATATTAGGCATTAAGTTGTTCTTTGATCAATATACGACCAAAAATCGCGGCATGCTGCCTGCCATGCTCATTACAAACAGCAAGCTGGATATGACGGTAAAGAGCAGTAATATGCCTCGTCTCGAAGCGTACTTAAATACGGTTAATTCCAAAAACGATTTCTCTGAGACGATCTGGTTCGGTATTGTGCCTTCTGTTGATATGGGGTCATCCAGTGCAGTGAGAGTTAGCCGTGAGCGTTTCCGAGGAAACGAGAAGACGGTTAAGCAGGATGGTAATACGATGGAATCGTTGTCTGTCCTGCTCGATACGATCAAAGCTTATAAAGTGCAAGTGTTCTTTAGCTTCGAGACTGGTGAAGAGACGACGTTCAACAGTATGTCTACAGCCGGTATTGAAAAATATATCGACAAGTGCGGTGTTCTTACTCGCAAAGACTACAGTGAATTCGTTGTGCCTTGTATTCCGAACTTTACGATTATTCCGAAGGACAAATCGGGTGTCATTATCGACAGCCGTATGCTTCAAACGGAGCAGGGTGTTCAGCTTTCCAAGGAAAAAGAAGATATCTTGAAGCTCTGGATTGAAGGTGTCTACGTGGGCGCATCTTACGTAGCGGCAGGGATTGTTGCAGCTTCTCAATGTCCTGACTATTTGAAGGAATCATTCAAAAATGTCAGCAAAGATTATCCAGGTGTGCGCTTCGATATAGAGGCAGCAGACAATAGTTTACGTACCGTTACAACGATGGCTAAAGAAATTTCCGGATTTACGAACAACATTAAGGATGCCATCAATAAGCGAAACTTTGGCTTCGTCTTCTCATCTGAGAATGCGCAGCTGCAAGGAAAAGATATTAAACGCATTACAGTCTATAAAGCTCGCAGCTTAGCTTCGGCTGAAGAAGGCTTCGACTCTTTATATAAAACACTCGTCAGTACATACATCGAGCGCATTCTCCGCTTCCAGACAGGTGACTTCAAGCACGATAATATTGCTAAGTTTTTCAGCAACAATCCAAGCAGTCAGAAGAGCAAGTGGCTTAACGCCAAAGGCTTTGTGAACTCTATCGTTCAAGAAGGCGATGACATGACTTATATCATCGATGAGAAGAGCAATCTATGTCACATCGATCTTGTATTCAACGGCAATGTGAAGAACTTGGAAGTGTCGATTACAAAAGCGACTACTCCAGTCAAAGCTTAATGGAATAGAGTCTGAACGGGCCTATAACAGGCAGCACTTCTCTTTGCTGCACACTAATTCGTGTGCATGGGATGTGACTAATTGTCACATTTCTTCACATATATTTCGAGGGTCATCCTCGAACAGCCATTATTTAATTTAAGAGGAGGTTTTTTCATGGGCTTCAGATTAAAAGTTGAAGGTGCAGAAACAATCGAATTGGGTATGGACAACATCCAAACTGTTCAATACGAAACAGACACTCCGGATGATTCCAATGCTCGCTCCACAGACGTAGGTGCAACAATCAAGTTGTCTGGAAAAATCATCACAGCAGTTGACGGTGAAAGTGCTGACGACACATTGAAATTGGCTAATTGGTCGCTCGTATCTGCTGAGAAAGCGGATTGCTACCGCAAAGTAACATTGGAAGTGATCGCTGCGGATCAAGTGGTTCGCAAAATCCACCTTCCGAATGCTTTCGTAGTAGATTACACAGAGTCTTTCGGCGATACAGAGGGCGTAGGTAAATTCACTCTTTATATCAAACAAAAGAAAGACAAAACAGAATTCACAAAAATCGAAGGCGGCTACGCTGTATAAGCGTAACGATGCCTCCCGATGGGGAATTCGCATGTTAAGGGGCGCAATGCCCCTTAATGTGCACCTGCATTGGTGAATAAGAGTGCATCCATTATCTTGATTATTTTTTCATATCCACATCAATCCTTTAAACGAGGAATTATACGATGAATCTAAACTATTATGAACGACTTGAAGTAGCAACAACTGCATCCGCAGATGAAATTAAGAAATCGTATCGTCGCTTGGCGAAAAAATATCATCCGGATGTTAATCCCGGAAATGAGCAAGCCGAAGCTAGATTCAAAGCATTGGCAGCAGCTTATCAAGTGCTGTCGGATGAAACGTCACGGCAAGCTTACGACGAGCAATTGACTCGAAAAGGAACTGGAGCAACAGCAAAATCACAGGCGGGATCGTCATCGTTTTCTCAAGCAGGCGGACAAAAAGGCAGTAATGCGGCATCTGGCAAAGTGGAGTTCGATATGCAGAAAATGCATCAGAACTTTGAGCGGGTTTTCGGATTTGATCCGAAAACGAAGGAAGGCAAAGGAAAACCAAATCGAAATACGAAAAGCAATCCAATTGATACTTCGGAGCTGTTTGAACGCTATTTCGGGGGACGCAAACGGTAGTTAATCAGTTTTGGTTAATGAAGATGAAAATAAATATGGCAACTAGACTTTCTCTCCATTGGGAGGAGTGCAGTGCTCTTTCTCTTGGCGGAACAACGACGATGTGATGACAAAGCCAGATTTGGAGCGATTTTTTATTTCCCTATATAGAAATAATCATTTGTGGTTTCTAGCACAAGATCAGTGATTCTATTTGGGCGATAAAAATAATCCTTAATTCGGTTGCACATCCTTGAGGACTACGAGAGAAGTAATGATAGGAGGAGTCCATGTGAAAGAGTCAACCCGTTCACGCAGCGCTTGGATTCAAGTGATTAATGCAATGCTGGTTGTCATTATGCTTGGTATTGTCTACTATGCCTTCGTTATGAATCAGACACAGGGTGTCATGATAGCTGCAGGAGTTATGCTCGTTGGTACGGCGATCGGAGTTGGCTGGAGGTATGCACAGCAGAAGCCGCCAACATCAGCAATCGTAGAGCCTGTAGGTATTACGAAGCTTGTACTGCTAAATGAGGATGGAGACAGTGTCAAGGAATGGTACATAAATGGGGAAACGTCCTTGCTGATTGGGAAACGATCGAATCAGAGTGAGGTTGATATAGATTTGACGGAATCTGAGTACGCCTCGCTGATTAGTAAAGAACATGCTGTTCTTAACTATGCATCTGGCGTTTGGTATATCGAGGATATTGAGTCCCGTAATGGAACAGGCATCCAACATCGTGGAGCAGGCAGTAAACAGCGTTTGGAGAAGGATCATCCTCACAAGCTTGAGCAAGGAGATATCATTTTTATTGCAAATACACGGCTTCAAATGAAATAGACGGGGGAATGAGCACAATGAGTTTGAGAAGATGCGCAAATGGTCACATGTTTAGCACACGCAAGCACGGAAGCATCTGTCCGTACTGTAATGTCGCAGTGGAGCCCGAAGCTGAAAGCCGCAAAGCTCCTGCCAAAGTGGAGGAAGATGATCGTACACTTCCTTATCTAGGTGAAACCGATGGAGTATCACCAGTAACGGGCTGGCTAGTTTGCATTGAAGGACCGCAGCAAGGTCAGGACTATCGAATTATGGCTGAAAAGAACTTCATAGGCCGTGCTGAGGAAATGCATATTCGTATCTTGGGGGACAATGCGATCTCTCGTCGCAATCATGCGGTCATCGTATACGATCCGAAGAAGCGCAATTTCTTCCTTCTTCCAGGTGATGCTTCTGGGTTGGCGTATCACAACAATGAGGCTGTGTACTCACCTGTGGAGCTCAATGCCTACGATGTAATTGAACTTGGTCAAAGTAAACTCCTCTTCATCCCATTGTGCGGAATTCACTTTGAGTGGGATCATCAGGCTGGATAAAGGCAGGGACAATTATGAGTGATATGAACGGAGTACCCTATCTCATTGTCGCCGGGTTAGCAATTCTTTTTATTGGCTTGCTCATCGTGAAGCTACGAATGGAAGGAAATGAAGATACATCCAACGTTCGTATCGGCAATGGACAGACGATTGGGGCAAGAGACGAGCAGGATGACTATTTTTCATCCGTTACAACACCAATCGGGACGGCAGCTGTATTGGCAGATGGAATGAGTGGTTTAGAAAATGGTAGATTGGCGAGCACCATTGCGGTCAACACGTTCATTCGGGAATTTCTAAAGCTTGATCATCCAAATATGCTTGAACCGTTTTTTCCCAAGGCAGCTCGCATGAGCAACAGCGAGATCGTGCGCAATTTAAAGGGGCGACGTGGCGGAACGACGCTTGTAGCAGCTGTTATTGCTGATGAACAGCTGTATTGGGGCGCGGTCGGTGATAGCATTATTGCCATTTTCCGCAACAGGGAATGGATTGAGATTAATGAGAAGCACACGCTGGAATCTGTGCTGAAAGAAAGATATTTGCGCCGCGAAATCGCCAAGGAAGATGTCGTAGACCATCCGATGCGCAAGCGGCTTGTTAACTTTCTAGGGTTTGAGCGATTTAAGCATATGGAGGTTTGCAGTGCACCGATTTGGCTGCAGCCGGGAGATAAAATTGTCCTGTGCAGTGATGGAATTACGAATTGCTTGACGGAGCTGGAGTTGGAGAACATTTTATCACAGCCGCTATCTCCGCACGATGCTGCTCAACACATTATTGAGATCGTGGAACAACGCAGCAAGCCGAATCAAGACAATGCGACAATTATTATTTTAGAGCATCGTTAATAGCACTACATATCGTTACAATGACAGCCGCGGCAGGAGAGAGCAAGGAGCAAAGGAGGAGCGGGGCACACGCATGAGAAGAGACAACAGTGAATTTGTGACAAGCTTCGTATCAGAAGCCGGCACGTTCGTGAACAATAAAGACTTTTTTGCGTTCGTGGAAATGGATGACAAAGCTTGCTGGGTCATTGCTGACGGGCTTGATACGGATCGGGAAATAGCAAGCGCGGAGCTTGCGATACAGACGGTATTGAATCAATTCCAACAGAAGCCTACGATGTCCCGATTTCGACTGAAGCGATATTTGCGCCGTGCGCATGAACGATTAAAGATGGATAGCACCCGAGTCAGACTGAAGGCTAGTCTGACGGTCGTTGTGACTGACTATACACGTATTCGATGGGCGGGAGTGGGTAACACCCGCTTGTATCATTTTCGCCAAGGGCGATTAACGTTTAAAAGTAAGGATTTGAGCTTGGCGCAGCAGCTTGCGAACGAAGAAAAAATATCGGACGAAGCGCTTGATTATCATGATGAACGCCACAATTTGCTGCAATATGTGGGGCAGCCTGAACCATTGGAGCCCTATGTATCGCCGAAGTTCCGTCTTGAAGATGGCGATGCGATGCTGTTGTGCACGTCAGGGCTATGGGAAGGCGTCAGCCGTGTGGAGATGTTGGATGCTGCGGAAGAAGCACAATCTCCTGAACAAATGGTTGATACGCTGGAAGATGTATTGCTGAGCAAACAGGCTAAAGTCATTCGCAACTATACAGCGGCTGCTATTTTCGCCAATAAAATATTTAAGGAAGATCCGCAGAAGAAATGGCGCATCATTCGCCGTATTCTCATTATGGTTCTTCTGTTCGCACTGCTTGGCGGCGGTGCATGGTACATGATGGTGCGACAGGCTGCTAATAAAGCGGAGCTTGTACAAGGCATGATCGACAACAGGCAAAATGGTGAAGTGTATTTGCGTGACGGCAACTACGATCAGGCATTTAAGGAATTCAGCGATGGTCGAAATGCCGCTATTCGATTGAAAGACCGTGTGAACAAGCAGTTGTTTACGAATAAGCAGCGTCTCGTGCAGCTCGTTGTAGATGGAGACAAGTTATTTAAAGAAGGAAACTATCCGAAAGCGTTGAGCATGTATGAAATCGCGCTTAAAGAGTCGGATTCGCATAAAGAAATAAGCCGTGCTGATATGGAAGAACGAATTGAGCGTACGAAGGCACATGTGAAGGTTTTGAACATGATCAAGGAAGGCGATATGAAGTTTCAGAGCGGCAACTATCTTGGTGCTCAAAATGCCTATATTCGTGCTAGCAAAGCTGCTGCCACCTCATCCTATGAGAAGGCGGATGTTATTCAGGAAAAGCTGCTTGCTGCACAAGAAAAATTATATGGCATTACAAAAGGAACGAAGCAGCTTGAAGCCGAGAAGTTGGAGAAGGACGGAGACAAGCAAATGACCGCGCAGGACTATTTAGTGGCGATTGAGTCTTATGTGTCTGCGCAAGAAATTTATCAAGAAATTAATATGCTGGAAAAGGTGCTCGGGATGGAGCGAAAAATCTCGAAGGCTTTGGATAAAATGGAGCCGCCAGTGCCGCCTGCGCCTGCGCCGGGTGCTGCTGATGCGGGTGCTTCGGGTGGCGCCGTTGTTCCTCCAGCAGTACAGCCTAATACAAGTTTGCCAGCTCCTAACGGCAATCCACCAGCTTCCACTTCGCAGCCAACTCCACCGTCTGTGAATGGCACAAACGTAAATGTTCCTGTTGGGGGAAATGAAGGCTCGACTTCCCGAACTACGGATACGACGGGAACAGGTAATAAAGCTGCTGGAGAACAGGCAGGAAATACAGGTGGGGAGAGAACTCAGTCTGAGACACAAAGGGACTCCGAGTCTCCTACATCAGGTTCTAGGTCTGTGGGAGAGTCGGAACCAACGGGAAGCTCTTCTGGATCACAATCAACAGGAGATCAGGCTGCTAGTTCCGGTAATCGTATGGAGCGGGCACAACAAGGAGGTCGTGAGCGTTGATGAAGGATATCATACTCGATCGTCTTAGCCGAATGGAAGACCTTGAACAGCGCAAGATGCTCAAGCAGATTGTAAGTGGCGCGCTATTGAATCTAGTGGAGTATCAAGAAGAGATGAACCGACAACTGGAAGCGCGTGTGTTCAATGAGCTGGAGGACTGGGGAGATAAATACGATATTTACGTCTCGCTTGCTGCTAGAGAAGATGTCGATCCCATTCATGAATATCTACATCCAATGATAACGGCAGATATGAATAAGCAGGTTTGTAACATGACAGAACTGCTATCAGCCTTGAATCGTCAGGAAAATGCGTATTTGCTAACTCTATTTCTAGAATGCGATTATGTCTTGTTAAAGCCTTTGTTGCAGCAGGAGCGCATATTTACTAGCACAATTGTTACAGCGAGAGGAACGCATACGGTAGGCGTGCAGTTGAAGCAAAACACGTTATACATGCAGGAGATTGCGAAGCTGTACCAGGTGTTTCAAATGAACAACGTGCCTTGGCGGACTATTAATCATCCATATGCATACAAGTTCTTCGATGTCTTCCTCGTTAACTATGAGGAAGGCATGTTCCGTGAAGGGGAAGAGGTACTTGAAATTTCAGTGGATTTGGAAGAATACGAGTCTTTCAAACGCTTGAATTTGGTGCCCTTGTGGAACATCGAGCACACAACGATGCGCAATGTTGGCTTCCCTGTGCCTGCGAAGGATCGGGTGAACTTTGAGCATATTATGAATTTGCATCCTACTGGAACTGGGCATGGTTATTTGATTGATGGGGACGAAGCGGACATTCGTTATATGAAGCGTGGACAGGAAGATCTAATCATTGTTACGCCTCAATCGAAATCGATGCTGTGGAATGTACGTAAAGTTAAGCAGCCAGTATCGAATAAAATAAGCCAGCCGATGTATGAGAGGCAATCAAACAAGCTCATTTCAAGCTTTATCGATCGATTTGCGCGCCGACAGGCGATTAGTGTGCGCTCGAAGGCGGATGTTATTCGGCTCATTCATACGTTTGAAGTGTCGAGAGGGATGGAGTTAGAGCATATTGCAATTTTGGACCACTCGGATGGACAGGAGCACACGTATAATATGAATCCTTTCATTAGCGATAATATTCGTGTTGAGCGTGATAAAAAAATTATGCGGATGACGTTCAAGCCGAAAGAAGCGAGAAGCTTCTCGGCGAGTGATGTCCTCAGCTTTATCGTCTCGGAAGTGCAAATGTACTTTCCTGAATACAAGTGCGAAGGAGAATGGGCTTGAATTACATCTGGGACCAAGTCGTGAGGGCAGAACAGCAGGGAATTGCGAAGTCAGAACTGCGCTTCGTTCCAGCAAAAGTCTTTTCTCCCTATATGGAGATTAGCCGCGAAATGCTGAACGATCAAGGCGTGGAGCGAACAGTTGAGATTAATCCCTACTATCGCTTTCATTCTATTTTCAAAGATCTGTTCGACATGGAGAACGACAGTGAGGAAGAACTGCGGCATGTATTGTTCGATCTGATGGTCCATTTCCTGGCGGATATTGACACGATGCAAGGAATGAACAAGAGAGAGTATCATATTCGCTTCGCGCTGCGCGATATGAAGGCAGGGCTGTTTGGTTCAAAGGTGAGCACGAATATGGAGTTGTTCACAAAAGATGAGCAGGAGGCTATTGCAGCGAACGTACTGCGTTTGTACGAGACGGGCGAAGCATTTTATTTGCTAAAGGATACGCTTCGAAAAGTATTTACGCAGTCCACGATTTATGCTAACTGCGAAGAGAAGGATGAGCTGCTGTTCTATATCGGTCAGCCGTATAGCGAAAAGGCTCTTGCCAAGATAGAGCTGATTAATGAATTGTTTCTCCCTATTCGGTTTCACACAGAGCTGTATTGGGATCGCCATTTCGGCATAATCGAGCTGGAGGAAACGATGCAAGTTGACTATATTGCACTTTATTAACTTTGTAATGGACTATGAGGCAGGGGAGGACCGAATTTGAACGTGAACAATATGTATTCCTATCGACTTTATACAAATGGAAATCCCAAGGACAAGCAGCTCGCTCGTTATACACGCGAAGAGTTGACAGAAATGACGACGCTGCAGCTGCGCAATATTTGTTTCCGTGAACGTTTAGTAGAGAGCTACGTGAATCCACTTGATCGGGAAGGAATGATAGCAACGCTGCTCAAGTTTCGCGGAGCAGATCTAGAAGTTCTCATTCGCAAGTACAATGCTGATGGATTTGAACGAGTAGCGAAGGCATTACGGCATTATTTGTTAACTCCGTTATCGGACAATGGAAGCATTAAAGTGCCCGCACGTATGTTTCTCTACGATGGGTTGCACATCGACAAACGTGATCAATATAGAGTCGAAGCGGGCAGCGGCATTGTCGAGTCTAACGTTCTCTTAGTAAATGAACATCAAGAACTTTGCGGAATATTGAACCTAGTGAGGGCAGATAGCCAAACCGGGCAATTCTATTTCACTCGTGAAGCAGAATTGGAATTGAGGCAGACGGTCAACCAGCAGTACAGTTTCTTATTTTTCCGCAAGCAAGATTCGGATTATTTATACCGCACGTATAACGATTCGCGCCCACAGCCGCCAGCGAACTTACATTTTTACCGTATTCCTGTTGCTGATCTGGAAATTAGACAATTGGAGCAGACGGATGCTGTGTTGGCGATTGACTTTGGAACTTCGAATACGACGGCAGGAGCTTATTTGGATAACAGCTATATTTCATCACCATGCAGCAATGATTTGCTTAATGGGCTTGTAAAGCTAAACAGCATGAACGTTGTGGCTTTTCCTGATTCGACGAATAAAGAGACGCAGTGGATTGAAGTACTGCCGACACTAATTAGTATTGCGGACTGCTCTGAACCTAAGGAGGCTCGTTTTCATTTCGGCTATGAAGCCCTTATGTATATGAGGAAAAATGGCTACAGCGGCCAAGCCTCTGTCTTCCACGGGATGAAGCGTTGGGTCAACGACTACAAACGGATCGAGGAAGTAATGGATGGGCAGGGAAATGCTGCTGCAGTTAGCCGTATTGAAATGCTACGTGCCTATGTTGAGTATGTGGTGCAGACCGCAGAGCATCAGTTCAAGTGCAAATTCAAACATCTTCATCTATCAAGCCCGGTGAAGCTGAAGACGCAATTTATCGATATGTTTAGAGAAGTGCTGCCGCATTACAAGATTGAATCTGCGAATGCATTAGATGAAGGAATGGCTGTGCTATACAACGCAATTGCTGATCAGTTGGACAAAGATCGCTTTCTCGATGGAGAAGAATATAAAGCGTTAGTCATTGACTGTGGTGGAGGTACGACGGATCTATCCTCGTGTCGGTTTCGGATCGAGGACAGTCATATTTCTTATAAGTTAGATATCCATACGTCTTATGAAAATGGTGATACGAACTTCGGTGGCAACAATATTACGTACCGGATCATGCAGTTTATGAAAATCGTATTTGCTCAGTATTATCGCACAGGCAAGACCGTGCCTGAAATTGACTCTTTTATTGATATTCCTAGTCAGGATATATACCGCTATGTAGATGAACATGGAGTAGATGCAGTCTATCGGAAATTTGAGGACTGTTACTTGGAAGCAGAGCGGCTCATTCCTACTCGTTTTATGGAATATGAGAACCGTGCACGTGATGAGTACCACAGTGTAAGGAATAATTTCTATTTCTTGTGGGAGCTCGCGGACAGCATGAAGAAGGAATTTTTCCGTAAGACGAGTATTTTGCGCAATCGATTCCATGATTCAGCGGGTACGAACGGTCAAGAGAATGACTTGAAAATAACGGCTGTAGAACGCTGGTGCTTAGCTCTGCTGCAAAACGGTCAATTCAAGGACGTGTATGAAGCTCCAACTGTGGAGTTCAACATCAAAGAGATTAATCAGCTGATTCGTGCTGATATTTATGAAATTGTACGCAAGTTCTTGGATGAATTCTACTATGATGGACGGCTGCAGGAGTACTCGATCATCAAGCTGACAGGCCAGTCTTGTCGGATAGATGTATTTCGTGAAGCATTGAAGGAATTCGTGCCAGGGCGGGCGATTGAGTTTCGTCAAAAAGCAGAGGATGCAGACGAAGTGCCTGAGCTGAAGCTCGCCTGTTTAAGAGGGGCTATTCGCTACTTGAGTGCGAGGAAAGCCGGCATTATCGAAGCGACCATTACGCAGGAAGCTCCCGTTGTTCCGTACCAATTGACGGCGATTACCCATAACCGTCATGAGAAGGTGCTGATGGCAAGCCATCAACGGCTGGATCAAGTGAATGGCTTCATTTCTCGTCCGATGGATGTGGCGGAGACGGAGTTTTATTTGAAGGAAAGCGATGGCGAGCTGCGCCGCAAACTGGTGTATCGGAATAAGCCGGACAGCAACCGTGCGGTGATGTACGAAGAGATTGCGCGCTTGTATGGGCACCACATTTTACAGGAGGACACGGATTCGATTGTAAATGGGGAAGTGAAGTTTTTCGTGTTTGCGCAGGACAGCAACTGGGGGTTCCATGTTGTTCCGGTATCGCGTCAACATGAACAGCTGTATATCGGAAAGAAAGAGTTCTTTGCTTTTGAAAATGATTTGTCCGAGCTGGATTTCTTCGACGGATTGAAGTAATGGCGTAGACAGAGAGGGGGACGGCTGTGTTCTCGAATTCGGTTCCACAATTCCACAAAGGGCGGATTTTGAAGCGGGAGATGCTGGAGAGCATTCGTGATTATCCACGCATTTTATTGGATATTTATAGCCAGTACGAAGCTGATGGTGTACTTACTGGTGCAGAGGTGACAGTTGGAGAAAGTGAACTAACGATTGCAAAAGGCATAGTGAAACATAATGGCATTGTGTATGTGCTGGATCAAGCATACAAGCTTCCCTATAAGGCAACGGGGAAAGAGACGCTGTTGAAAATTCGCTTCGAGGAACCAGAGACAATTAGTGACTTTGTCTCCCATCGTTCTGTCATCGTGCTGCATGAAGATGCGAACTTGCAGCGGAATGAATTGGAACTAGGCCGCTTCAAGTTAAAGGCAGGTGCTCGCTTGCGTTCTGAATATCAGAGCTTTGCCGATCTCGCGACGGAGTACAACACGTTCAATGTGATTCATGTACCTTACGCTGCTTATGAAACCAGTACACTGCACCCACTAATTATTCGTTACTTCGCAACCGAATTGCTGAAAAGTGGGACAAACCACGTCTATGATGTCTCGTTCGCGATGCAGGCTTTGAAGGACGGAAATGTGCCGCGTGATCTGCTTCTTCATTATATCACCCAGCGTATAGGCGGAGGCTATCGATCTTATACAAATGTACAAATCCATAAGCATTTGACCCGTATCCTCGACGAAGCGCGCAGCGGAAGACGAGCAAGCGGGGACATGATGCGCAGCGGTATGCAGCGTATCGTCGTCGATTAGATTTCGATTGTTGTATTTTGGTTTCAATCTTGGGCTACTGCGTGCATCTATACAATCAATAGAATGTTTTGAACTTCATATGTTTGTTCTTTACATGCGACTGTCGAAAAGACAGGGAGCAGAATCATTTTGGAGAAACAGAGTGGTCGCCTTTTGTAGCCAAATGGTATCCATCATAATCATCATCCGAACCATTTGACTACAACAGTGATCGGAAAAATGATCTGCTCCCATACGATAACGACAAAAAGAATTTATGTTTCGTCTGCATTCCATTTTATAAGCATCAAATGAAAGGATGTGTACCCACTATGACACGCATGGACGAAAAAATCATCGAGCTGCTTAATCGCGCCCAAGAGGAAAGCCAAGTCGTAGATCCGATGGAACTCTTTGAGCCGAATGAAGAAGAACCAGGAACTTGGTTGGTACAAATTGAAGACGAGCGCATTTTATTCGAGCAAAAAACAATTTTGGATGGAAAAGCGACCATTCGACTGCCAAGAGAATTTGACATTATGGACGCAAAACTTGCCTCACGCAAATACCCAACAGACAATCGGCCAGAACTTATCTACTCCAATGAAGCCGGTACCATAAATCTCACCTTTAAATGTACTACACATGATCTCAATCGTATGACATTGCCTGACTTTAAAGTCGGTGTCATCGACATTTTTAAGCGTTCTCAGCCGATGGCACGTTGGATAGAAGACGGTATTAAAGAAATCAACGAGCGCTCGATAGGTTTTTTTAGCTTTATCGTGCCAGGTCTGGATACTAGCATGTTCAATCATATGTTTTTTACGTATTTCGATAAAAAAGCACTACTCTGTACATTTAACTGCATGGAAGAAGATATGGATGATTGGAAGCTTGTCGCTCTAGCTATCGTGGAATCCTTTCACATTGAATCGATAGAATAAGGAGGAACGAACAGATGAGTCAATCGGTTATGACCTATAACAATTTGCAGGTGTTACCTTTTACTTTAACTTACCTCCAAGAGTTGACGATTACGAAACAAGTGAATGATCACGCGAGATTGAAGTTTACAGGTGTAGTGCCTGACCATTTAAAAAGCAGTTATGCAGAGATGACATCACAGGATACACCTGTTGAAATAAGTCAACTCGATGAGCATGGCAATGCACAGCCGTTGTTCTGTGGGACCGTGTGCAACGTAGAGCTGCGCAATGTGCGGGATGTCTATCATATTGTCGTAGAGGCAGTTTCTCATACTCACCAATTGGATGTAAAACGGGAGAGTCGTTCTTTTCAGCATAAAGGAATGGCTTATTCGGCGTTGATCAATAGAGTCACTTCTGAATATTCAGGGGTGGATGTCATCGATCATGCTTCAAATGGTAAACCATTATCTCATTTTACTGTCCAGTACAAGGAGACAGATTGGGAGTTTTTGAAGCGAATGGCTTCACGATTTGATACAGGGCTAGTGCCTGCCGTTTCGTTTGATAAGCCGAAGTTTTTCTTTGGCATACCAGAGGGCAGTTCAAAAGGAAAACTGGAAGACTATCATTACAGCATCCGCAAAGGCTTGAATCGTTTCTATGATCGGACACGCAATTATGTAGAGGGCATCGACGAGAATGAATTTATTTATTACGAGGTAGAAACGAAAGAACATGTGATGGATATTGGCAACACGGTTCAGTTTCAAGGCAAACGTCTTTACGTGTTCGAAGCCTATACCGAAATGAAAGAAGGCTTGCTGAAGCATCGGTACGTACTAAGTACGAAGCAGGGGATGAAGCAGAATCGAATCTATTTGGAATCGATAATTGGTGCTTCGCTGGAAGGTAAGATTTTAGAAGTGTCCAAGGATAACGTGAAGATTCATCTGGATATCGATCCTTCTCAAAATAAAGGGGAAGCGCATTGGTTCCCTTATTCTTCGGTCTATACGGCAGAAGGAAATAGCGGCTGGTACTGTATGCCGGAAATTAACGACACCGTTCGAGCTTATTTCCCGAGCAATAAAGAGCAGGATTCGATTGCACTTAGCTCTGTCCGTAAAGATAACAATGAGGGCAAGAACAACAAGCTTGGCAATCCGAACATGAAATATTTACGTACCGCTGGCGGCAAGGAGATTATGTTTGGACCTTCCGAAGTGGTGCTGTCCAACAACGATGGTGAAATGTTCGTTCGGCTGAGTGATGACGGCGGAATCGAGATTATTTCGAATAAGGACATTACCTTTGTCTCGAAAGAAAATATTTCGATGACTTCTGAGAAGAAAATAACGATTACCGCTCAAGAAGAGCTTTATATTTCATGCAAAGAAAGCAATATCAAAATGGATGGCGACACGATTATTACTGGGAATGAAGTGAAGTCGAACTAATTGATGCAATTGGGCTAGAAGGGAGCTGCGAGAGATGGCGGGCATAGTGACCGAAGATAAACGGCAACATTTTAAGGAGCGGGTGATGCAGCCGAAGCTGAACGATAGTCTGCTGGAGATGGAACGATATTATGAAGCGCACAAAGACAAGCTTGCGCAGGACCTGCTAGACAGCATGTGTTCACTATGTCAGCAAGTCATCGTCATGCAGGAAGCCGAGAAGAAGGCTAATCTCGGATATATTACATTTTCGATGCTGCGCACAGAATTGATCCATGGACGAGCGTTTTATTTAGTGGAAGCGACGGATGCTAACTGGTTTTTCGACCCGAATCCATGCTCAATAAAAGCAGATATGGGCTGGGCATTTGAAGGTTGGTTCAAGCTCGTTGAGCAATTGGAGTGGGATATGCTTGCTTATCAAGGGACCGTTATTAAGCCAGAAGTCGAACAGCTTATGTTGGAGGCAGCAGCTCACTATCATCAATATGTGATTCGATTGGCCCGCTATGCGTTAAGCCGTATCGATGAACTGCCGCAATGGAGCTATGTGAACCGGCATACACAGTTTGAGATACGTGTCGGTGAGTATTTGGATCAGAGCGAGTGTGTGCTGAAGCTGGACGAGTCTGCACATGAGGAGTCGGATGTGCGTTCGGAGCTTGAACAGGCGCGGAGCGCGGATTCCAATGAGGCCCCACTTGGCTATCAGGTGCTGCGAGGGTTGAATTTGAGTGAGGGCAACTTTGTTCAGCAAGATATTCGGTACAGCGACTTTAGTGGAAGTCATTTCTCACGCAGTCAGATGCCGATTTGTGTCGCGGTAGGTGCTCGGTTTCGCAATTGCCAGATGGATGGTGTCAATTTATGTGCAAGTCTTCTGAATGAAGCCGACTTTAGTGGTGCATCCCTTCGAGGAGCACTATTCCGTTTTGCTGATGGCAGCAGCGGTTTGAAAGATGCGGTGCAGTGGACGATGCCAGGCTTTGAGCCACTGAGCTTTAGCGGGGCAGATTTGACGGGAGCGGATTTCGAACATGCGGATTTACGAGGCGCTATATTTGTGGGATCGAAGGTAGGGGCTGTTAACTTCAAGAATGCCAATTTAAAGGGAGCTATTTTCTCGATTGAGGATAAGGAACAGTTGAATATTACGGAGCAGCAGCGATCTGAGATCGTATGGCAGGCGTGAGGAGGCGTACCTAATGGCATATTTCGTGTTAAAACAGGATGCTCGCTGGCTGCATGCAGTAGAGGTGATAGGTAGCATGAGCACGCTGCAGCGGTCGGATGATACGGAAGATGGGGACAAAGGCAGGGAGATAGCTGATCGTGGCAGCCTGCCATTCCAAGTTCGTTCGCAATCGCGTCAGCGTTATCTGGATTATTTGGAACGCCCTTTGCCGTTATTGTCGGAGAAGCTGAAGCGGTTGGTGGAAAAGTACGCAGCGAAAATGCCAGTACGCTCAGCTGTGCTTATCGACCAAGAACAGGGTCAACAGCAGCCTTATTGGCTCATCGCACCACCTGTTGTCGATTGTTTGTCTGACGAAACGGAATTTCATTTGGATGGGAGCTTGAAAAAGCTCGTTATCGAGAAGGAGAAGGCTGGGCCTTATCACTTGTTCAAGCTGGGTGGAATTCGGGAAGATATGTTAATTGTGAGCCTGGCTCTAGCTGAAAGTATGCTGCGGCGAGACTTTATGGGAATACGTGTAGAGCACGTAGACGTGCAATGAATCGAGAGGAGGATGCAGTATGTTCGGATCATTAATGAGCACGGCATTAAGTATGATCCCTGCACTTGGTAATCCGCAAAAAAGCTATGTCGTTGCTGGTGCAATTGTATCTTGCTCCTATGGAACGAAGATGACGCGGCTGCATATGCCAGTAAGTCATGGCGTGTTCGTAAAAGGTAAGCCGCAATTGAGCACGGCTGATTATCAGCCCTATCTTAACATTCAGCCATTTGGAAAATGTTTGAGCATCCAAAATCCCGTAGTTGCTTCCGGGACCGCTGCGAATGGGGACATTTTGAAGCCGGTACCCTGTACGCCAATAGTAACGATGCCTTGGCAGGGTGGTAAGTCCGACGTCCTTATTGAAAATGAGCCTGCCATGCTCAATGACTGTACAAATATGTGCTTGTACTGCGGGGATTTGAAGATTGAAGACGATGGTCAAGATCTGGCATAACACACGGTATTAAAGGGAGAGGTGCAAGTTGTCGGGGATAGATAAATTTTATGGCTTGGAACATATCCGCTTCGATTCACCTTATGACATCCAGCAAATTACCGACGTGCGCTTGGAGCGCAGGGTGAATGAGCACGCCAAACTGGTGCTGACCGGGATCATTCCGGAACAGAAGCGGCACAGCTGCATTTTTGAATCGACAAGCAATGATCCGATTGCTTTGTTTGTAAAGGATAAAGATGGCGGAGACAGTAAGCCGCTGTTCCGTGGATTAATGACGAACCTAGAGGTTCGTATGGTCCGCGGTATTTACTACATAACGGTCGAAGCTGAATCCTATACGGTTCTATATGACCGCGAGTATCGCACACGTTCTTTCCAAAATGCCTCGATGCGCTATGAAGATCTGATCCACGACATCATCGCCTCTTACTCCAATTCTGATTGCATCGATATGGCATCCAACAACAAAACGATTCCGAAATGCCTCGTCCAGTACGAGGAGACAG
>NZ_VNJK01000001.1:590672-792378 GCF_007786455.1 Paenibacillus agilis
ATGCCTCGATGCGCTATGAAGATCTGATCCACGACATCATCGCCTCTTACTCCAATTCTGATTGCATCGATATGGCATCCAACAACAAAACGATTCCGAAATGCCTCGTCCAGTACGAGGAGACAGATTGGCAATTTATTAAACGTCTTGCCTCGCACTTTGGCGCTGTATTAATTCCCGATGCGACGATGGAAGGACCGAAGTTTTTCTACGGTATCCCAATTGGTCGCAATGGTGAAATTTATAACGACATCTACGATTACCGTAAAGATTTGAACGAATACCGATATGCCCTTGCGAATGGCGAAGATATTTCTAGCATCGACGACTTCCTTGTTTACAAGGTGGAAAGCGGCAAAGTATTTAACATGGGCGACAATATTACGTTCCGAGGCGACCTTTGGAAAGTGTCTGCGGTTGAGGCCCACATGGATGGTGGCTTGCTCAAGTTCCGCTATGAGCTGTCCAAGGAGCCGAGTATCCGCCAGAACTTTATTTACAATGACAAGATTATAGGTGCTTCCTTACAAGGGAAAATACTCGATGTTGCCAAAGACACAGTCAAGGTGCATCTTGAGGTGGATAAGCAGCAATCCGCGGGGGAAGCAAGTTGGTTCTCCTATGCATCGCTTTATACAGCGGAGGGAAACAGCGGTTTCTATTGCATGCCGGAGAAAGGTGACTCCGTTATGCTTTACTTCCCTGATGGGGAGGAGAAGAATGCTACCGCGATGAGTTCTGTCCGCAAAGGAGGCGGCAGCTCGCCGAAACATGCTGATCCGAGCGTGAAGTATTGGGGAGGCCCAAACGGCAAGGAGCTAAAGATGACGCCGAGTGAGGTGTCGTTAACCGCGCAAGCGGGAAGTATCTTTATCCGAATGACTGATGACGGCGGAATTGTGGTGAAGAGCGATAAGCCTTTAACGATAACGTCAAAAAAGAATATGAGCCTCGATGCGACGAAAAAGCTTGTCATTTCCGCACAGGAAGGCATTGAAATGACTTGCGATACGAGCAGTATTATTTTAGATGGCCAGACAGATATACAAGCTTCGGTTATTAAAATGGAAGGGATTAAGAAAAATCCTGTCACCGTTGCACAGATGCCAGAGCTGGATGCGGCTGAAGTGCAAATCGAGGAGGCACCAAAGCCGGAGAAGAAGTCGTTCTGGGGCGGTTTGCTGGATGGTGTGCAATTGGCACTTGACGTGGTCGGGATGATCCCGGTTGTCGGCGAAGTTGCCGACCTTGCGAACGGTGCGATTTCATTAGGCCGTGGCGATTATGTTGGAGCCGCGCTATCTTTTGCAGCAGCATGCCCGATTGGGGGACAAGTAGCAACTGGAGCGAAATGGGCCCGCAAAATTGGCAAGGCGGCGAAAGGAAGTAAAGCGGGACAAGCCGTCATTAGAGCGGGAGTCAAGGTCGTCAAGGCAGGTGACCGCTTGAAGAACGTTATCGACAAGTCGGATGTATTGAAAAATGTGCGCCGTGTGTGGTCGCAGCTTGGCGGTGTGCTGACCTCTGCGCGGAACTTGCTTAGCAACCTTTCAATGTCGCAGATGCTGGCGAAGCTAACGAAGGCGATGGACGGGGTGAAAGATTTTGCCGCCGGCTTTATGAAGGTGTCGGATAAGATGATGGGTGTCATGGACGCCGTAGTAACTGTAGCGGATGCTAGTATACACTTCTTGGGCTCACCTGGTATTTTGGATACGCTGGCCGTGAATCCAGAGATGGCGATGGCTAGTATGATATTTGGCGTGTTTCCTGGTAAAAAGAAAAATGGGGCTAGAAGAAAACCTAAACCTAAACCAGATTCAAAGGCTAGTGCACAAGTTCTCGATCTTAAAAATGTGGACAATGCTGCAAAAGAATATGCTTCCAATTTGAGACGAGGTATTATTGATGGAGTAATTAAAAAAACAACTGGTGGAAAGATAGATGCAAAAGTATTGACCGTAGCAGTGGATAAAAAAACAGGTGAGATGTTCTACGGAATTAGTGGATACAAGAACAACCCGACTAGGTTAAATGAAACACATAAAGATTTAAAGAGAATTCTTAATCATAAAAAAGATTCCGAAACCAATTATCCGTTAGATAATTGCGGTGAGTTCAATGCCATTAATCATGCACTAATAAATGGGAACAAGGTTACCGATTTAAAACTATATACAATAAATATTAAATCTGGAGAATTTAAAGAAATGTGTTTGAATTGTAATGCGATGTACAGTAAATTAGTTACAATAATAAAATAATGAGGAGTGTAAAAATGGTAGAAATGGTGCAGGACTTACTTGAGAAAGCTGGATGGTTTAAAGGTAGAAAAGTGGAAATTGGTAATTACTTGAAGGCATTAGATGGAGAAAATTACTCTGTATTCAAATGTGCTTCTGATTTTCTAGAAGAATATGGCGGATTGAAAATAAAGTTTGAAAATCCTAAAAGGCCAGAAAACTATCTCTCATTGAATATTGATCCAATTGGTGCAGCAAACTCGATTTTTAGAGAAGTATCAATAAGATATGAAAGATATTGTAACGAGGATTTTGTTATTATCGGAGAACTTCCACCTATGGATATGACGTGGTATATTTCTTCTTCCGGGGATTTTTATGGTGGGAACGATGATTTTCTTATTCGTTTAGGAGGGAATTTTCATGAGGCACTTCAAAATGTAGTTAGTGGTGCCAAGTTGGATGTTATTATTGTCGAAGAAGAATGAAGAATAGTATAGGAGATTAAATTCTAGTATTTAAATCGTAATAGAGATAACAAGCAGGTTTAGAATGACTTAACAATCATACTTGATAACTTTGAATGGCTTATTTCCACATGAACGATCAGATGGAATGAGCTTTTTTCTTTTAGGATGGCGTACATACATCTAAAAAAAAGGAATTCTAAGTGATATGTAGAATATTGTAATTAATTATAGGCGTCAGAGCATACTTTATGGTGGTGATTAGATTTGGAAAAATTACCGGTGATTCTAGATCGTGAAATAAATGATCCTAGTTTAGATGCATTTGGGCACAGACATTATGCGATAGCTTTAAAACACATTGTCGAAAATAATAAACCCCCATTCAGTGTGGGATTACTAGGAAATTGGGGGGTCGGAAAAAGCACAATTAAAGAACTATATCTTCATGAATTACAGGATGATTTAGATCGAAAAAAAGCGGTTCTTCCAATTACTTTTAATGCATGGCGCTATGGTGGAGAAAATGTAAAGAGGGCTCTATTGCGACACGTATACATAACACTTGGCGGTAGAGAAGATGAATTAAAAGACAAAATGTATCATCAAATTTCTGAGGTTGTTCTAAAACCAAGAGCTTGGAAAGAAATTATATCTGAATTTTATCAGAGATACTTATGGTATCCGTCACAAATGATATTTATTACGTTAGTAATTGTGTTCTTATTCAGCTACTTTTCAAAAGGGGTAAATGATCCTCTTATCCAGGCAGGTTTAGGTGCTGTACTATCAATTGTGTTTACGGCTATTGCGAGGTTTGCTCTATCAGCAAATGGAATGGTGATACCTCGGTACTCAAATGTTACTAAAGTTTATCCACCAACCGTAAATACTGAACAGTATGCTGATTTTTTAATTGAGCAACTGCATGTTTTTAAGAAGAGTACAGATGGTAAGTTAGTAGATAGAATCATTGTATTTGTGGATGATCTTGATAGGCTCTCTTCAGAAGAAATGATAGAAGGCTTAGATGCAGTTCGTATATTTATGGAAATCCCTAAAGAAAAGCTTCCAGAACAATTGGGTATAGTGTTTGTTCTTTCATGTGATGAGGAAAAAATATCGTACGCATTATCAAATAAGAGAAACTCCGAGTACCTTCCTGCTTCTGTCTCAAATAAAAAAGATGCAAGAAGGTATCTCGATAGAATTTTTCAATTTAGGCTAGAGATACTTCCTTTTCCTAAGAGAGACTTGAGAACATATGCACAAGAAAAATTACTTTCTGCAATGCCAGAATTCAGAAAAGAATTAGAAAGTAAAGGAATACAGTTGTCTAATATTGTAGATCGCTTAATCCATCCTGCCGTGCAAAGTCCAAGGAATGCTTTACAACTTGTAAACATGTTTATGCAATCTTGGTGGATTGCGAAAAAAAGGGAGTTTGAAGGAAGCAATACAAACATAACAGGAGGATTAAGCGAAGGAAATGTAACTAATCATCCTGAAGCACTTGCTGTAGTATGTGCTCTAAGGGTTGATTTTCACTATTTTTATGAGGATTTACTTGAAGATCATAACCTAGTTGATGCTTTTACGAGAACATTCATCCATAATTTGAATGATGGGTATAACCTATCTGAAAGATCTAAGCGAATATTGGGAAGGTATCGAGAAGAGGGAGAAGAAAACGAAAAATATAAATTGAAAGAAGAGTATTATTCTTTAAGGCAATATTTAAGATATGTGCAGGGAATAAGATTGCCTAATTATTTACAACCAATTATATTGCTGTCCCAAGACAAAGTAAGTCGTAAGATAGGAAATAATCGATTGGTGTATGAATCATTAATAAATGGAGATTCAACAGCAATATTTGATGAGTTCTCGCTTTCCATTGATCCCACTAAAACTCTTCCAATTGAGTTCATGGGAGCCGTTAATGAGATTATTGAGGATCTCCAAAATGAAACTGATCTTTACATTATTAACTCATCGATTACGTTAGGAGAAATTTCGAGTAAATTTCCTGTGGAAAACTTTTATACAGCTATAGGCTTTTTATGTAATTCATTAATAAACTTCCCGGATATAAGATGGAAATTAGGTTTGGATAATATTAATGAGATATATGATCGAGCATCTACGGATCAAAAAGCTATTATAACTGACATATTTATTGATGAATTTATTAAAACTGAGGATGTAATAACATTCAAATTAAAATCGGGCCAATTCCCTACTATTGAAGAATTAACTGAAATTATTAATACTGCTGTTGAGATGATCTTAAAAGCTAAGTTTATTGATAATGTCCGTTTTAAAGGAGAAAGTAGATTTTTTGCGTGGTTAAAATTAAGAAGATATTCAAACAATAGGAAAGAAGATAATGTATCCTATACAATACTTGAAAACTGGGTTGAGAAATATCCTGAATTATTAGAAAAGATAGGTATTGATTATCTGGATGAAGGGATTAGGAAACTAGGGCAAGGAACAGAGCTCAATAACTCTAAATTTGTTGAATCATTTAATTTAGTGGTTAATCGTGAATGGTTACTTGGAGAAGAAAGTAAAAATAAAATTTGGCTCTTACTTACAAAAGGAATCAAAGTGAAGCAAGAATATATTTCTATGTGTGTCCTTGAACAAGTGACGAATAAATTAATATTTTCTTCAGAGATGCAGTATAATGACTTTCTCTATTCAGTTTTAGAGAGGGTAATATCCCATGAAAAAAATCAAGAAGAATGGGCTTTGAATAACTATGAAAAGTTTATCGCATTAATAATTGAATTAATCCAAGTTCCGTTTCAAATTTTTGATGACAACTATGATCTAATAGCTGAATTAACAGACTACTGGAAGAATAGAGAAGGAAAAGCCCAATTTACAATCCAATTTGCCAATATTATTCGAATGAAAGATGAGTATCAATTCAATAAAATTTTGAAGAAAATAATTGGATTATTACCGAATGAGGTACATGAGGATTATATTAAGTACATAGGTGATAACTACCTTAATTTATCAATAGAAAATCAAAAGTTAGTTGTTGATTATTATAATGGATTAACCACGACTACTTCTATTGATAATGAAATGGTCAGAAGCTTTGGAGTTTTACTAAAGAAAATAGATTATGAGGCAACTCAAGAAAGCAATTTAAATATCTTACTTTCAAGCTTATTTAGTAGATTACATGAGTGGAGCAATTATAATGAATATACTACCAAGTTATTGCCTTCCATTTCTCATTTAATTGGTTTTACTAATATAAGTAATATAGGATTTGCAATCCAAACTTTGTTCACTAGTTCAACTACAATGAATAATTTTGAGGTTTACAACATACTCTCATCTAGCATGATTGATAAAATGCCAAAGGAATCTAATGCACTTTCCCCATATGACCCTGAAGAAATATTCAACTCAGCACATTCGGTTATTTCAAGAGCGTATAATTACAATAACTTGAATATGATTCATGCTTTGGAACTAATAAACTCTATGGTGAAAAGTGCTGTTATTTCGAATGATTACGACGAGAAGGTAATGGAATTGGCACTACTTTATTGGGAAAACGGGTACAAAGAAGAAACAAAAGAAATAATAGCGAATAATACTTTTTTGCCAACTAAAGAACAATATTATCAAATTATTAGCTCTACAAATACAGGGGAACTTAGTGAAAGAAAAGTGCTGCAGGGATTACTGGACAAACTATCATCTCATGTCGAAAATGAAATGTTCATTGCAGTTTCTCTTGATATAATTAAAGAATTGAGTAGAGATGTGATAGAAATGTGGGTGAAGGCAAATTCCGGAAAGGAAGAACTGCTTATTGAAATACTAAAAAATGGAGGGCTGAATAATGAACAATTAAAGATTGTTACTCTCATGATATTAAAGAGATTAAAACCTGAAAATCAAAAATTAGTACATAATTTGATTCATGAAAGTATCGCTATATTTGAAAAAGAAAAAGAGAAAGATGGGGCATTTAAAGTTATTTTTGAACGTAGGAATAATATTAATAACCTGTTTCTGGAAGAATCTATGATTAATCTTTATGAAACCTTGCTATTGTGTTTAATTAAGACAAGCAGTATATCGCTTAAGCGCTCATTTGCAGACTGGCTTTTTGAAACCAAAGCTGGGCTATTTTTAAGGAATATAGGAAAGTATAAGACAAATAATGTTGATATTGAGATATTACTTGAAGTATTTAAAAATAGTAGATCATTAAAGAAAATGTACAATTCAAAAGAAGGAGCATAATTATTAATTTTTGAAATGTGGGTCAAAGTATTTACTATAAATAGGCCTGTTCTATCTGATTAGGATAGAACAGGCTTTTTGATGCTAGTAAAGTAAGCTAGTTTATTTTGTTCGGTATAATAAAATGAATTGCGCATGGTCCGCGGTATTTACTACATAAGGGTCGAAGCTGAATCCTATAAGGTTCTATATGACCGCGAGTATCGCACACGTTCTTTCCAACATGCCTCGATGCGCTATGAAGATCTGATCCACGACATCATCGCCTCTTACTCCAATTCTGATTGCATCGATATGGCATCCAACAACAAAACGATTCCGAAATGCCTCGTCCAGTACGAGGAGACAGATTGGCAATTTATAAAACGTCTTGCTTCGCACTTTGGTGCGGTATTAATTCCCGATACGACGATGGAAGGACCGAAGTTTTTCTGCGGTGTCCCAATCGGTCGCAATGGCGAGATTCATAACGACATCTACGATTACCGTAAAGATTTGAACGAATACCGATATGCCCTTGCGAATGGCGAGGATATTTCTAGCAGCGACGACTTCCTTGTTTACAAGATGGAAAGCGGCAAAGTGTTTAACATGGGCGATAATATTACATTCCGAGGCGGCCTTTGGAAAGTGTCTGCAGTTGAGGCCCACATGGATGGTGGCTTGCTCAAGTTCCGTTATGAGTTGTCTAAGGAGCCAAGTATTTGCCAGAACTTTATTTACAATGACAAGATTATAGGTGCTTCCTTGTAAGGGAAAATACTCGATGTTGCCAAAGACACGGTCAAGGTGCATCTTGAGGTGGATAAGCAGCAATCTGTGGTGGAAGCAAGTTGGTTCTCCTATGCATCGCTTTATACGGCGGAGGGAAACAGCGGTTGCTATTGCATGCCAGAGAAAGGTGACTCGGTTATGCTTTACTTCCCAGATGGGGAAGAGAAGAACGCTACCGCGATGAGTTCTGTCCGCAAAGGATACAAGCTTCGGTTATTAAAATGGAAGGGATTAAGAAAAATCCTGTCACCGATGCACCGATGCCAGAGCTGGATGGTGTGCAATTGGCACTCGACGTGGTCGGGATGATCCCGGTTGTCGGAGAAGTTGCCGACCTTGCGAACGGGGCGATTTCATTAGGCCGTGTTGATTATGTTGGTGCTGCGTTATCTTTTGCAGCAGCATGCCCGATTGGGGGACAAGTAGCAACTGGAGCGAAATGGGCCCGCAAAATCGGCAAAGCCGCGAAAGGAAGCAAAGCGGGACAAGCCGTTATTAAAGCGGGGGTCAAGGTCGTCAAGGCAGGCGACCGCTTGAAGAACGTTATCGACAAGGCGGATGTACTGAAAAATGTACGGCGTGTGTGGTCACAGCTAGGCGGTATGCTGACCTCTGCAAGGAATTTGCTTAGTAATTTGTCGATGTCGCAGATGCTAGCGAAGGCGATGGACGTCATGGATAACATGGCTACCCTAGCTGATGCTGGAACACACTTCTTAGGGACTCCTGGTTTTTCAGATATGTTGGCTGTATATTCGGGTGGAAACTGATGTGAAGATAACCGACGTTGGCTTTGGTGTAGATGAATTAAAGATAAAAGACTGGAATGAAAGTATAAAAGACTATAATAAAAAATAGGATAATCTAAAGGGAGAATATAATGTTAAACCAAAAAAAGTTAGAATTATCTTACAAAAGGTACAGTAAAAACTTTGTGGATGGAATCAAGTTTGAAGATGTCAAAGAGTATTATGAAAAGAGCAAAAAAGAAATTATTGGTATAGTTGAGTTGAATGATAGCGAGAAGGATCATATTTTATTGATAGATCTTGGATCAATTTTCTCATATTATTTGTCACAGTGGAAAAACGATGTGTTGATTAGTAACGAAAATAGAGCAGATGGATTAAAGCAAATGCAGATGGTCGTTTTTCATCAGTGCATGGTCCAGGAACTTTATAAAGTTCGTTATCCTAATATGAGAGTAAGATACACGTTTAGGGAGGTCATTGCAGCTTTAATTCATTTCACGATGTATGGGTGGGAGAAAGAAGAAAATTTATTGTTTAATTTTATAGTCGACCATCTTGGTGAGAATATCATGGAAGCCAATGATAAAAATAAACATATATGGTTTTTGCTAGAGTTATACCTACAATATAGAAATAAAACAATTTTTGGGACGAGTAAAAAAATGTATTTAGCTGTAAAAGAAAAGTTTATGGAAGCTGGGCTAAGATACGGAATAATACCTGAAGAGCTGGATGTTTATGATGAAGTGTTAGAGAAATGGTCAACAAGTAGTACAGAAGAAATAGAAAATTTGCTTGAAAAAATGTCATTACACCACTCTAAACTGGCCTCAGAAATAGGTCAGCTAGGTGAATTTGGTGACTTTAGATATGGATTCTATCCGTTTGAAATATTGTTCCTTATACACGTGAGGCATAAACTAGGCTTGTATGTTCCAACACAATTTGAGAACTTCTTGATGAATACGCCAGAAGCAAAAATGAAGATTGTAGATCCTGAACCTTATCCTGAATGGGATCCTTTGCTGCGTCTTATCGATCATTATTATCGTAAAAACTATCCGGACTATATCCCTAGTAAACACGGAGAGTTGTTTCAATAAATTATACGGAGGAAGCAAGTATGTCTGATCAAGATATAGTTCAACTCATATTCCAAGATAGCAAGGATATAGAGGAGTTTTCAGGTCAACGAGAGGAATTAGACTTATACGAGGACATATTAAAATATGGACTGTCTACTAAGAAATTTCTATTTCTTGATTACAAAGGTGAACAGTATCAGGAAATAGTCAATTACATGTTGGATTATGAGTTCAAACATCATATTGAATTAGCTTCACAAGAAGAACTTGAGGGGCTAGGAGATTTTGAATATGAATATCTACCTGAAAAGATAAAGGAAACCAACAAAATAATATCAAAAAAAGGATACGGATTGTTTTCTTATCCAACCTCTGGTGACTTTTATGTATTATTCCTTGCTAAGTTGGAGAATAAAACAAAATTGCTACAAGTAGAGATTCTTGTTGACGAACTAATTCCTTCTAATGAAAGATTTATAAAGTATTACTACTAAGATTAGATAAGAATAGAAATGCTATTGATTCTTAATTTATGGATTTGTTAGTGTATGTGCAAGGCGGCAGATAAAAGTAAAACTAAATTATTTTTTAATAAATGCAGGCTTATTCCAACTTGAATTACCGAGTGGAATAAGCTTTTTTCATAGAGTGGGTGTGCCCGACGCTTGGAGATGTGAGGTTCTAAGTGGGTGGAAGGGAATGGTATCTTTTTGTATAGGGGGGAAGAGAGTAACCCAAATGATTGAGGCACCTAAAGGCTTCAAAAATAAACCCTCCATATAACTCGAAAGAGTCATTCTCAAAAATGAACCGACGTGATACATTAAATCTATTATAGAGGTTTGGTTATAATATCCAATCTAGAGCCGAGTCCATGCTGATACTATCAAATCCCGTTTCTATCTAAGGAACTATTCTAGCAGCCGAGCGATTCGTCGCGGAAGCATAGATAAATCTAAATTCCGATCAAAAAGGGATGATAACTAAGATTAGGTTCGAGGTAGGGGCTATTAACCCGACTTCTCAAAAAAAGGAGGGAATTGATGATAACGATATTGGATACCGTTGGTCATTCTCCATTGGTACAATTGCGCAATTTAGTAGATAGTGATCGATATGATATTCGCCTGAAGCTGGAGCGAACAAATCCAGGCGGAAGTATTAAAGACCGTCCAGCGCTGTACATTGTGAAGGAAGCGGAGTGTCGGGGTTGGCTGCGGCCTGGGGGGACGATTATCGAATCTTCGTCGGGCAACTTCGGAATATCACTTGCGATGATTGGGGCGGCTCGTGGTTATCGCGTCATTATTCTCGTCGATCCGAAAACGACGCCAACGAACTTGGCATTGCTTAAGGCGTATGGAGCCGAGGTTATTGTGGTGACAGAGCAGGATGACAGCGGTTCTTACCATAAGACGAGAATTGCGCTTGCGAACAAGCTGCATCGAGAGATTCCCAATTCTTTTAGACCTGACCAATGCTTTAGCCCGTTGAATGGAGAAGCGCACTACAAGGGAACAGCACAAGAGCTGTTCGAACAATGTGGAGGCGAGCTGGACGCTGTTGTGTTGACGGTGAGTACAGGTGGGCAGGTGGGCGGCTTTTCCCGCTTTTTCCGAGAACATGCACCGAATGTGAAGGTGGTGGCGGTGGATGCTGTAGGTTCGACGATTTTCGGAGGACAAGCACATTCGTACTTGCTGCCAGGAATGGGACTCAGCTGGACCCCGACCAATATTGACAATCTGAATCGTATTGATGAAGTATATAAAGCGCCTGATGAAGATTCGTTCATGATGTGCAGAATGATGGCAAAGCATGAAGGCATTATGTGCGGTGGCTCGACAGGAGCGGGGATGGTAGTAGCTTTGAAGCTTGCTTTACAAGGGGAGAGCAGCAAGAAACAACGAATCGTATGCATTGCTTCGGATAATGGAGAGCGTTACTTGTCTACGATATACAATGATGAATGGATGCTGGAGCGCAACTTGGATACGACGCTGAATCCGACTCATTTGCTAGAGAGAGTTTCACGTCTCGCACCCTATAGTATCAATCCGATCGAGACAGCCAACTACAAGCCTGAGCTTGAATATTTGTTGGACTCGCCAAGCCGTCAGTACATTGCGGATGAGGCAGCCGGATGATTAGTAGGGGTCAAGACAATCCATTTTCGCCGCAGGCCTTAAAAATTTATGCGATTACAATTGTATTTTACGCCATTGTTTATATGGCTCTGATGATAGTCCCGTTTTACGCGTTATCTTTAAATGCTACCAAAACCGATATCGGACTTATTATGGGTGCAACGATGCTGACATCCATGTTTGCAAGACCTATTGCAGGGAAGCTCATTGACCGTTATGGGGCCAGCCGTATTTTTGTTATCGTGCTTATCGTCTTTGCTGTTTCTTTACTTGGCTATTTCGTTCCTGAACTATGGATGATCGGAGTCGTTCGTATTGTTCAAGGGATCGTGGCCGCTTTTTTCTCCACTGCGATGGAGATTATTACAATCGATCTTCTTTCTGACAAAGTGAGAGGTCAGGGGTTATCCCTTTATTCACTCGCTACGATGATACCTTCAACCTTTGGACCAGCGGCGGCTCTTTATATGAAGGATGTCGCATCCATGAATGCGATTTTTGTTGGATTCGTCGTACTAGGTATTGTTAATGTAGTCTTTGCTATTATCGTAGCGCGATCCAAAACGAGCCGGCTGCATACTCCTATCCCTGATACAATTCAAGTACAGTCGCCAGGGCTATGGAAAAATCGCAAGCTAATCGTATCCTCAATGATTATGTTGTTCGCTTCCATTGCGAATGGAGCTATCTTCACTTTCCTTCCGATACATCTGGAAAATCAACAATCCTCATGGGGAAGTATCTATTTTTTAACGCAGACTGTTGTGCTCGTGTTATGCCGATTTATAGGGCGAAGCCGTATTCCGTCTAATGGGGAAACACCGATACGACTCGTGCTTCTAATGAGCTTGCTTGCAAGTATGGGCAGCTTACTGCTGAGCTTGTTTGTATATTGGCCGATGTTACTGCTTGCGGCAGTATTGAACGGAATTGCATTTGCGATGCTGTATCCAGCGCTGCTAACGTTTGTATCGTTTTCTGTGCCTGAACAGGCAAGAGGTTTTTTACTAGGCTTGTTTATAGGCGCGGCTGATTTTGGCTTTGCCTTAGGGGCATTAGTGATGGGCCCGCTTGCTGATTTATTATCGTTCCACATCATGTTTATGACGTGTGCGGCATTGTGTTTTACGGCTTGCCTGCTGCTTCCTTTGTATCGGAGTAAGGTTGTCAGGAGAAGTCAGGAAACGTCATTTTCGTAATCAATGAAAGAGGAGAGCGGATATCCGCTCTTCTTTTATTTCTATTATTATATCAAGTTCTCTTCCAGTAAATTGAATATAGAATGCATAGTATATTCGACTTCTCCATATGTGAAAATTATTATAGATAATGTATAAATATATGTGTTCATATACAACTATCTATAAAATATATACACCGCGAAAGGTACAAGGTTTATTTCACATTGCGCGATGATACAAAATGTTTCTGGGTAATTTTATAATTCGAAAAAATATATAAAATATAATTAACTATAAAAAGTTACAATATTATTAATTGTTTAGGAAATATTAACTTTCTAATCCACATCACCCGATAAAGTAATAGAGATATAGTAGAAAAAGGTAGATTAAAAGAATGAACTAGGGAATAGGCAGTCTGCTTACCGTAGGGGTTCTTGAGGCAGAGTGCCGAAATACAAGGGAGAAATTGGTGGAGGTCGACAATGAAACGGTACATGGCAGCACTAGTAAGCTTGATGTTAATTCTTACGGCTCATTCAGGAACGGTTCAAGCCATTCAAAGCGATACGAAGGCCGTCAGCGAGCAGCAATATACACATGTTGGCGAGGATTATGACATTCTTGACGAGCAAGTGTTATCTTCGAAGAAGGATAGAACGGCTTGGATATGGTATATCAACAATGGATTATCTCATTACACTTCGGACACGGTCTACAAAGCTCATATGGTACAAATTCCAGGATTGAGAGACGTAAAGCAGATCGACGTTAGAAGGAGTGGGAGCAGCAAGGATATTCGTGGCTATGTTGCGCTAAAAAAAGACGGAACCGTCTGGTATTGGGATGCCAAGCGTACAGATAACCTACCATATCCTACGAGTGATCCGCTGCTTATTAAAGATTTGAGTAACGTGACTTCATTCGTTGCTAAATTCGATGGCAATTACAAAGTTTTGTTCGTATTAAAATCTGATGGCTCTGTATGGACGTGGGGTAGGAGAACAGGCAACTCTAAAAATGCGAAATCCTCACTGAAGCAAATGAAGCTGCTTGATGATGTTGCATCCTTACAATCAATTGGAGGCCATGTATTTGCAATTAAAAAGGACGGTTCTGTGTGGAAATGGAGATCAAGCTCGTATTTTCCGCATAACAGCTCTAACAGCAAAACGGTAGAACAGATCACGGGACTCAGTGGTGTCGTCAACATAGACTTAGGTTCTATTACAAGTTATGCCTATAAGCAGGATGGCACGATTTGGTCCTGGCGAACGTATAGAGACGACAATGCTCCTGTGCAAGTACATACAGCGTCAGATGCGCAAACAATTGTTCAATTAGATTTTATTAGAGATCCGAATCTCGGCAAAATGTATGCATTCCGAACAGATGGCCAGCTCTGGTCTTTGGACAACGACAAGGTCTTTCCTGAACTGAAGGATATCGTTTCTGTACATCAAAGGGAACCTAGTGCTCAAAAAAGATATTATGTTTTGAAAAATGATCAGACATTGTGGGCGTGGGAAAGTGCTTCTGACTTTCCTAAGCTTGTTGTGTTCACGAAAAGAATGGAGCAGCGTGGTGATTCTGGGACAGGAGGTCACCAAGCAGACCAAACGGGCACCCAAACAGATAGCCATACAGATAAACGACCTGATAGACAAACAGGCGATCGACCTAAGACAACGACAACAACAACCGAGCCTAGAGTACGGACGGTCCCAGAAATTAGCCTGTATCCATATGTCACGATGCTCCCGCCTGGCGGAAGTCAAACCATTTCCGTTAACAATCTGCTTCCTGGAACCAAAGTAACGTACGCTATCGATGATCCGAGCATAGGAACTTTATCGTATGTGAACGGTACACCGGTCGTAGTAGGGAATAAACCCGGGCAGACGATTGTGCGGGCAACCGCAACGAGAGCTGGTTATCCAGACGTAACTACTTATTTTATGCTGTATGTCGCTGACAGCAGCAGGCTGAGCGATACGTATTACACTGCCGTTCGAACAGTCCCTGCGGCTGACAAACAGAAGCCGTATATTGTGGAGGGGCTGACACAAGCGGGAGAGCTTGTTATTACAGCCGCAAGCAGTGAACAGGCGGTTCCTGTTAATGGACAAGTTGTTGTTACTCCTGAGTTAATGAATCGAGTGGCTGGCACTGCGCTAAAGGCTAAGTCTGCGGTGGAGCAGGCGTTAGCGGAAAATGGGATTGTTCTTGCTAGAGAGCTAGTTGTTAACGGAGAAGTATTATCTTCACCTGGGCAAAATGGTTATACGTTCAAGCTGTATAAGGATAGCTTAATCGGTCGTAAAGATATCGATTATATTACCGTGCATGCGGGAGATGCGAAATTGATGATTCATGTTGCGACCGCAGATCGCCTGTTTCATTCGCTTCCAGTCATCGTTATTCATTTGGTCAACGAAAGTAACGGCGGGTATCGTGTACAATTTTTAGATGAACAAGGAAGAGAGCTTCCGCATATAGCAAGCAATATCGGACTCGTTTTGCCTGCTGCGCAGTCAGATGCAACCAATAGCAGTGTATTTTATACGGATGGGACAACAACGGAGCCGATCGGTGGAAAGTTCAATCCGTACAAAAATGGCGTGGAAGCTGAAATCAATCGTCCTGGCACGTATTATTTGGGTGATAATGCTACCTCTTTCCCTGATATGGAGGGGCGAGATCCGGAGCTCCAGCAAGCAGTTCAATTTCTCGCCTCTAAAGGAATTGTGAAAGGGAAATCCGGTGGTAAGTTTGAGCCAGATTCATTGATAACTCGTGCAGAGTTCACATCGATGCTAGTTAAAGCTTTTTACGCGTTGGATAAAACGGCGACGGAGAGCTTTTCAGATGTGCAGTCTCCGCAATGGCATCATCCCTATATCGCTTCGTCCGAGAAAAAGGATATCGTCAAAGGCTATCCTGATGGCACGTTTAAGCCAGATAAGACGATAGCTCGCGAAGAAATGATAGCAATTGGTGCAAGATACTTGCATGAAAAGAAAAATTATTATTACCCTTCGAATCCGGATGTCTACTTGAATCAATTCAAAGATAAGAAAACGATATCCAATTGGGCAAAGCGAACGATGGCGTTGGCTGTAAAACAGCGCTTGATCGACGTTCCTGCTAATAAACAGATTAAAGCTCGCGAGGCTGTCACACGTGGGGAAGCTACTAGAATGTTATATCGACTTTATTTACAGCTTTAATTGTAGGCTGGTTAGGCATGGATATATAAAGTGGATATGTACAAATGAGTGATATGTAGAGCCAAAAAAAGTAAGGGTGGATTTCCGCCCTTACTTTTTTGCTTGTATATTCGATAAAGTGTTTCTAGCGAGTTAATCGGCATGTTGAGTTGTCTCAGGAGAACGATGGATTTGGAGACATTTTAATATTTCTTAATGAAAGTCCTCCCTAGACTGATCATGCGCTTCATTTTTAACAAACCATTATTTTTTCAATACTGGAATCCATATCTCACTTTTAAATGTTGGTGAAGCTACATCTTTACTTTCGTTCCAGAGTATTTCTGGTCCTTCAGCTAGTTGGTAGTTCGAGCTAGGGAACCATTCGGAATAAATGCGTCCCCAGACATTTTGCAGCGTATCAGGAAATGGTCCAATTGCGGTAAACACCGCCCATGTAGAAGCAGGTACATCAAGCTGAGCCAGATTGTCAGGACAGTCCTTCGTTGTTGCTGCTCCGATATAGTGATCCAGTTCGGCGTACTCTTGTCGCCCTTCAGAAAAATTAGTTGATGCGCTGATCAATCCTGACGGCTCGACATCAGATAGTTGTTTCAGCGTGTGAATCAACGTTTCATCTAGACTTTGCCACATGGCCGCAATTTCTGGGTTAACGCCGTTGTAAATCAAAGGTACTCGCTTACTAATTCCGACAATATGAAACGCTTCTTTTTCAACCACCCGATAATTCATTTCACTTCCTCCTTGAATCGATAGTTGGAAGGTCATAGGCGGATATGCTTTTAGGAAATGACCATTCTGTCTCGCTTCTGACGGTGTTATTCCATGCAAGCTGTGGAAAGCTCTAGTGAAAGAATCTGCCGAGGTGTAGCCGTACTTTACCGCTAAATCTATAATCCGTACATCGCTAGTAGTGAGCTCAAATGCTGCAAGTGTGAGACGTCTACGCCGGATGTACTCTGAGAGTGTAACGCCAGCCAAGAATGAAAACATTCGTTTAAAATGATACTCTGAGCAAAGTGCAATCTGTGCTATTTCCGCATAATCAATCTCAGCATCGAGACGTTGTTCGATGTACTGCAAGGCAAGATTAAACCTTTCGAGACTATCCATATTCCCACCTCCTTCTTGGTCCTAGAATAGCAGGAATGGAAAGCATCGATCCGACAATCCGTGCACCAAATTGTTGGTACTCTACGGATCTTCATTTGTACTCAGAACAACGATACCATTAATCTATCTCCAGTGGGTGCGCAGTAGCTGCGCTCATGACAGGACACTCCTCGCAATCAGGAATATACCACATTCGGCTATAGGAGTACCATTCGAACTCTTCTTGATCTTCGATCAGCATCGGAACAATGGAAACATATAGATGAGGATCAACGACTCCATTGATATCATAGAAAACATTGTCGATGGATGTGAGTACATGATAGTAGTCATTTTCATTACCGCATTTGTAAGGGATGGAGTGAGGGTATAATAATTTTAAAATTCTAAATAATTTATAGCAGCTTCCTTTTGTATAAATATCGGTAATGAACTTGTCTGAATTTCTTAGTTCTGTTAAAAATTCAACTGGATTCACCATCACAACCATCCTTTTAGGGAAATGGACTTCACCGAATGTATAGACATTTCTATGAAAGCTGCATGCAGTATGAGTTTTCCCTATTCATTGGCTAGTTCTTTTTTCAAGGCTAACAATGTTAATCGTTCATAATCACGCAGCATTTCTAACTTCTCTATAAGTTGGTCGATTCGGAGTGGGCGATTGATGTTTTTGTTTTTCATTTCAATTTCTTTTTTTATGATTATGTTTTTGATGGTTTCAGCTTGATTGGAGCAGTGTCTTAACAGATCTACGACGTAAGCGGGAACGGGTTGGAGCTCCATATAGCAAGAGAATACGTACCTAGATCCGCTGAGCATAATAAATACTTGACCGAGAGAATAGAAAAGCGGCTTCGCTGCTTCCAGCGTAGAATGGGGTAGCATTTTAACGATGTCCAACGCATGATCGAATAAACTTGAATTGTCTTCGTTATGTAAAATAAATAGTCTTGCTCTATTACGGAATTCATTTTTGATTTCTGGAGTAATTTGAATATCTTTTCTGTGAAGTGAGAACAGAGGATAATGGGAATCATGTATGACTTGCAAAACAAAGTCTGCTTCATACGTTTTGCTAACAATGTTTTTGATATCACTTATTATGGCATGCTGCTTATTCATAAATTGTTCGATGATAATGTAATGCATGGATTCTCCATCCATGAAATGCAATTCGGGAAAATGTTTAGGCTTGGCCCCCGAGAACACGACATTTCCAGTAGTCAAATTGGCTTCGATGTATTGGGCTGCCTCAGCAGATGAAGTACCTTCGAAATCTGTAAAATTTGCACCTATTTGGGCTAGATCGTTATCGTTCATACAGTTCATATGAAAGAGCCAGAAGCCCTTTCTTTCTACCAGAAGCTCTTGGTTAATCGCATTTGTGCTTTCATAAGCATTATAAAATAGATGTGCTGTCTCATACTCGTAGGCAAGTAAAACGTGAGCAAGTTCAATTTTGAAACAATTGAAATGACTTTTTCTACTAAGCAAATGAGTATGGATAACATCACCCTCTTCTCAGTGTGTATCAATCTTTAAGGGTAATTGTATCATCTCACATAGTTCTTGTGTCTAGTATTCTTCGCAAGAAACAGCACTGAAAACGTAACTTCATTGAATGTAACGAGGGGAAGTTGCAGGGGATAGTTGTAGAAGGACTATGATAAAAGGAAAGAGAGCCTGATCGTTGATGGAACAGACTCTCTTTTGGAATGAGTGCTTTGATTACATATTGATCTATTACATTGTAACGGTTGTTCCATTTGTTATGAGGTGATTGTCATCTTAAAGAAACCTTTCCAAACTGATGCCGCCAAGGATAATTAGCTCCGTCACAAATACGATGTGCCACCACTTTTTGTAAGGTTTTCCTGGCACACGTCCATAATTAATCTTCCAGCCAGGTTCCCAACATAATTTGAAGAACACGAGAGCAAGAAGGATAATTGCTATTTGAAGAAACATGTCTCCCTGCAGAAACGGTCTAATAAGAAGAAAAGTAACGTATATGAACTTCTGCCAGTTGAACATGACATCCTTCATATCGATCATCGCTGCAATTTCTTGCTCATGAACTGCCCTGACTTCCTCGTTATCCGCGTATTCTTTGGCAAGCTGCATATAAGTAATGGCCTCATAGAGACCTTCTCGACTAGCCGCTACATATTGGTCTTCTCTTGGAGAATGATGCAGATAAGAGTAAGCTTTCCTCTGATAGATCCGTCTCAATGCTTCTCGGACTTCTTCTTTATCATAGCAGACAGTTGGGCTTTCCCACTGTTTGTAATAATCAATTTCCTTAAGTATATCAATTGCTCTATCATACTCGGAAGCAGTCAGACCATAAATAAGAGCATCTCCATACGGAGTAGATTCGTCGTTAGGGAATAGCGTTCTAATTTTGTCCATAAGCCGCTGAGAAGCCTGCAATTTTTCGGCTTCGTTCATGCCTTCATGAAGTAAATACAGCCACAATTGGGCATAGTAAACACCGACCTCATTGGGCTTCAGCTTAACGACTTCTTCCCAACATTGAATGCTTTCATTATAATGTCCTAGCCGCAAGTAGTTGCGCGAGATTAGCTCCCAAGCTTCCGTTCGATATGGGTCCAAATCAATCAATATACGAGTGAGTCTATCGACTTCATCATGCTGTTGATTAGAAAAATGTTGTTCTGCTTGTTCATAGGTTTGACTATAATCCATGTCCGTTGTTGAACGCGTCTGTTTACTTGTTTGCGGTGTGAAAGAGTCTGAATCTATTCTGCTCATTCGGCTAGATGAGCGTAGGCTTCGCTTTTTGGATTTCATTAATTTAGTCCTCGCAGTACCACTTGATTTGTATTTACATGGGCTCGCTGTGAATGCTTCGTCGTCAGGTTTGCATCCCAATTTGTCATACCCGTCTAATGTTATTAGAGATTTTCATACTTTCGAGCTTCTAGTCATTTATCTATAACGGTTCGATATCTACAGCCGTAAGGGTGATAAGTTCTTCCTTAGTTAGTGCAGAATGGTTAAACAACCGCATCGATTGTAATCGTACAGCTTTCTCACAAAGATTGCGGACATAACGTCCATTTCCAGAAGTAGGATCGTATTGAATATCCTCGAAAATAAGAGCCATTTTCTGCTTGGCATTCTCTTGAAGTACATATCCTCGTTCCTTAAACATCGTGTCCGCGATCGTCATGAGCTGCGCAGCGGAATAATCTTCGAATTCGATAATATGGGGGAAACGTGAGCGCAAACCAGGGTTTATCGCTAAAAAAGAATCCATTTCTTCGCTATAGCCCGCGAGTATGACGATGAGTCTATCCCGGTGATCATCCATCATTTTAACTAGTGTATCGATAGCTTCTTTACCGAATCCACTGCCTGAGTCAGCGTCATTCGCCAAGGCGTAAGCTTCATCGATAAATAGCACGCCATCCATTGCTTCTTCAATCTTCTCCTGTGTTTTCAAAGCGGTTTGCCCAACATAACCAGCTACTAAGCCAGCACGATCAGTCTCTACCAGCTTCGATGTACGAAGAATCCCAAGGTCATGCATGATAGCGCCGACTACACGAGCCATCATCGTTTTCCCTGTACCGGGATTGCCTTTGAAGATCATATGTAAGGTTGCTTGATCATCGCTTTGGAGTCCCATTTCTTTACGCAGTTTGCGTATGCTGAGCTCAGCTTGGATACTGCGCATAAACTGTTTGACCTGATCGAGTCCGACAATGCGCTGTAACTGCTCGTCCAAGTTAAATGCAAGGCTGTCTTGTTTTTGTTCCGGTTCAATATCTATTTGTTCTATGATGATAAGAGCATCTTTTTCATAGGTTTCCATACGAGATATGCGATCTGATTGTTTACGAATCGCTTGTTCGACCAGATTGCGGGCGAGTCTGCCATTGCCAGCGTTGGCTCCGCGGATTCGAGATTCAGAGCGAAGCTGGACCGTGAGCGCCTTCACTGCATCAGGTGTAATCTGAAAGCCTTTCTGATGCACAATGCGAACTGCAATATCGGTCAGTTCTTCCATAGAATAGTCATCAAAATGAAGATGCAGCGGGAAGCGGGACGATAAGCCAGAATTACTCTTTAAAAAATCCTTCATTTCCAGCGCATATCCAGCTAATATGACAACAATATGATGACGATGTTCTTCAATAAGCTTTACTAATGTATCGATCGCTTCCTGACCGAAGCTGCTGCCATCGCTTGCTAACGCGTATGCTTCATCAATAAACAAAACGCCGCCAAGGGCGGATATAAATACGTCAGTCGTCTTTACTGCCGTCTGCCCAACGTACTCTGCGACGAGCTGGCTGCGATCCACTTCAACGATCTTGTCAGAGGACAGAACGCCCATCTGTTGGAGCAATTGACTGACAATACGTGCTACCGTTGTTTTCCCTGTTCCCGGATTGCCCGTAAAGATCATATTTAACGATTGGGAAGTTTGAATAGAATAGCCAGCTTGCTTCCGCTTCTCATCAGCAATTAACTGCTGTTTAAGCTGTCTTACGACAGTTTTGACATTTTCCAGTCCAACAACCTCTGACAGCACTTGTTCGATATCGACTTCTTGCTTCGGATTCAATTCGAAGTCTTCAATGATCAATTGTGACATTTGCAGAGTACTATGCTGTCTAGCTGTAGTAAGCTCGCGCAGCAGTCGCTGTGACTGGCGTTTGATCGCTTGTTCAATGACATTACGGGCCAGCCTCCCGTTGCCGGAGTCATTCTTTCCTGGTATTTGCAGGTCGCTGAATCGTTCTGTCAGTGGTGCTCGACAAGCTTCATCAATGCTATAGCCGTGACCTTTAGCGATGGTACACGCGATTGCATATAGTTCCTGTGGTGTATAGTCAGGAAAATCTACGTTAAGATTAATGCGAGATTGCAAGCCGGGATTGCTCTTCAAAAACTGCTCCATTTCGTTCTTGTAGCCGGCAAACAGCACGACTAAATCTTCGCGATAATCTTCCATTCCTTTCACTAATGTGTTTACTGCTTCCATTCCGAAAGAATCGTTCTTGTCCCGAGCTAATGCGTATGCTTCATCGATAAAAAGAATGCCGCCTTTGGCAGCTTGTATAAGATCATTCGTCTGCTTCGCGGTATGCCCAAGGTATTGCCCAACGAGATCATTACGGCTGCATTCAATAAGATGGCCGCTGCTTAAAAAGCCAGACGCTTTTAAATATTTGGCGACCAAACGAGCGACTGTCGTCTTGCCTGTACCCGGATTTCCAGTGAACACCATATGCAACGTTTGTTTTTTTACAATCATGCCTTGCTCAATACGCAGTTTCTGGATGCGCAGATGATCCTCCAGCTCTTGTATAATGGCTTTGACAGAATCTAGCCCTATCATTTTCTGCCATTCGGCCTGTATGTCCTTTAGAGCAGAAGATGTATCCGTGCTGTCTTTAGCAGCGAGTACAAGAATGAACGTCCCCATTTTTAGTACGAATTGCTCTTTAGAATTAAGATCAAGGATTACTTCTTTCTCTAATTGGCCTTTAACCATAAGCTCCAAAAATGGTTCATAAATATGCTGCTCAATATACGACTTAATGCCATGCGCTCCTTTTTTCTTGCTGTGTCTAGCCACGATAAGCTCTGGGATAGCTGAGTCTGAAGGCATTAATACACGTACATGACCTGAATGTTGTGATATATACTTTTTCAAATATTTCTTCGTTATTTTTTCGAGTGATTCGTCAGGCAGTGGCTTTGTTGTAAGCATATCCTTAATTTTTAGAGCCGCTTCATTAGGAAAATGAGAAAGTACCACAGAAGGCTCCTGCTCTGAGACAAACACAAAATACTTCCCGTTAGGATAGAGGTCATCGACCGTATCTACTGTTAAATTCCCGCTGACTTGAAGTAGGGAAGTTGTTTTTTGATCGAATAAATATCGTTTAGCCAGCTGAAGACGATGATGAATAACCAGCTGGCTGATGTAATGAACGGCAATAGAGTGACACTTTTCTATATTTTTAAACACGATGATAGATGGTTGTCCATTTAACGCTGCGTAGAGATCAGATAGAAAAGTAGTATCAATCTTATCTGTTGTAGAGTAAAGGCTAAGATCCATCTCGTGATAGCCTTCTTCTAGCAAATACCCTTTGCGGACCATTTCGCGGGATAACAGTTGAAGCGAGTAGTGTCTGCCCGTTCCTTCCTGCCCGCCAATGACAACAGCATTTTTAAGCTGCTTGTCAGATCTGCGCATCATAAACGGCCTCATAAATGCTTGGCACAAATTTTCGATATACGATTTCTGATCATACAGCTTGTGCTGCAATGTTTGCTTTATTTCTTCAAAATGAATTTGCAGTGGTGAATTCAAAATAGGTGCCGATTGTTCTGTTCGCTGCGGATTGTTTTTCAGGCGAATCAGCAAATGACGAATTTCGTTTGTATAGTTGGAATTTGGATATTTCCTCAGCATCCGTGTGCATTTCACCTGACACTCTTCGTACTGCTCTGCTTCATATAAAGCTTTCAATAATTCAAATTCCAGTTCTTCATGACTAGCTAGCGATAACGCAGTATGTAAGCTTGAAAGGAGCAGATCACTTGCGGCATGAGTCTTCAGCAAGCATTTGCAATACAACTGCCATGCCTCTACGTCTCTTGGATGCATTCGGCATACTTGTTGAGCGTAGTTAGCTCCTTTGTTATATTCACCTGTCGCCAAGGAAATTCGGCAAAGCCCGAGCAAAGCTTCACGGTGCATAGCATGCTGCCTCACTATTGGCTCATATATTTGTGCAGCTTCAGACGTGTTATGAAGTTGCTCGTAGCAGCGGCCAAGTGTAATTTGATAATCGATGCAGCTTGTGTCCATACGAACTGCTTGCTGCGCAGCTTCAATAGCTTGTAGTCCTGCTTGATTATGTAGAAGCACATTGGCATATAGGTCGTACATATTTGCGTAGGAGTGATAAGCATCTTTCAGCTCCTCGAAGCGCGACAAAGCCGCACTGTATTGGAACTGCTTAATCAAATTATCGATTTCATTGCGAAATGATTCAAATGGTACGATGCTGCTGCTCACAGTGAAATAACATCCTTTCTAGCCTTCATCATAATAGTCGCAATCCGTTCAGTTTTAGCAAGAGCACCTGCAGTTTCTATGTTTCTTACATGGTTCTTTATAGTGTATTTGGTCGTATTTCCATCTTGGAATGTAGTTCAATATAGCACTCAAGATAAGTATGGCAGCACCGAAATAACCAACATTGTTAAAATTCGGTTGTGCAATAATAGAAAAAACAATAAGAAATATGGGAATCTTGATGTTAGACGAGAATCGAGAACCGAAAAAGACACGCTGCTTGGATTTTTCTATGTATCGAATGGCTAGATCAATTTTGGAGCGCTGCTCACTATCTACTACGTATTTCAACGCTTGAATTTGATGATAGAATGCTTGGTCTACGTCTTCTTTTCTAATATAGTAGTCTACGTTTGCTTTTTTGTTATACTTGGCGTATTTTTGCCCTAGTTTATAATGAATTAAAGCCATCTCATTTTTGAGATCGATAAAACCAAAGTCACAATCTTCTGCTTGCTCATCCGTCCAATTGCGATATATATCTTCAAGGATAGATAGTGCTTCCCCGTACTTATCGTTCCGTCGATGCAAATAGGCTAGATGATAACGATATGAGAAGTCTTCAGGATCTCTTCTTAACGCCTCGGATAGCCATTTTTGACCCGAGCGTAAGCATTCTTCGTCATTTAAAATAGGATGCTCATTATAAAGTAACGCCATGTTGTAATAGTACCCTGAAAAATAAGGATTTAATTCTATCGCTCTCTCCATTTCTAGTATGGCGTTAGCAGTCTGACCAGTTCCATGAAGAGCCCATGCAAGCACAGAGTATATGTTGTCATCACTACTATCAATTGCTATTGCTTCGTTTACTTTTTTGATAGCTTCATAATATCGCTCGTTGTCAATATATTCTTCTGCCTGTTCTAGTAGCGCTTCAATTGGTGTAAGTGGTTCATCTTCCTCGTCTTGCTCATCCGCTTGATATGCCGTACGATAATTCGTTTCTTGCTGTGCAATAGGTGCAGTTCCTTCACTCAGCACTTCATAAGTAACGGACGATTCTACGGGCGATTGTCCTGCCACCGTTTGTGGAACTAGCATGGAAGCGTCATACTGTTTTCGCTTGGAAGGATCCAATAGAACGGGCTTCGCTGCCTCAATCAATTGAATCATTCGTTCCGCTTCTTGTCGTCGTTCCAATGAAGGAGCATTGATGCGTGTTTGCCATTTGCGATGGACATCTTTTAACGATCGATCCAGTTCTTGATCGGGAAGAGTAGGGTCCAACTCCAACTCTTTATAAAAATTTGTACTCGACATGTACCTCGACCTCTGCTTAGTTTATAGTTAAGTCCGTAAACCGCTTTGTCTTGTCAACAATGGCAGGTTCAGAGAGATTCGACTTGCGATCAATCATAAATTCTCCCATGTCTTTTCCAGTTCGCTCATCTTGCGCATTAATATGTACGATTCCATCAGCATCGTAAGATAACGTTACTCGTATCTCATATCCTTTTGGTGGCCTGTCCAGCTGAATGGTAGATTGACCGATAACTCTCACATAGTTAGGATCCTCATCTTCACCTTCGGTTACGACGATAGATACATTGTCCTGCCGATCGTCCATCGTAATAAATACATCGCTTTTCTTCGCTGGAATAGGTGTGTTCCGCGGCAAAATAATAGAGTTTTGTTCACGATGCTGCGGATCTAACGATATAATGCCGAGACTGTGGGAATTAACATCTACGACAGCTGGTCTGAGCATCATACGGGATTGTTTTTCGTTCAACAGGTCTGCTTGAATAGCAGCACCTAAGGCAACGACTTCATCTGGATGTAATTCATCAGATGGCACAATTCCTGATGCCTCCTGAATCCATTCTCGTATAGCAGGTATACGCGTTGATCCGCCAACGAGCAGTATTTTTTCAAGATCTGCCCATTCCATACCAGAATCTTGTAATACATTACGCATCACAATGCTGGTGCGATTCAGAAGCGGTCGAATCATCTCTACAAACATATCCCGAGTCAATGCGACTCTGAGTGTCTTGCCCTGACTACTTAGCATAAAACTGGACTCTGGATATATGGAGAGCGACTTCTTACATTCTTCCGCCATTTCTCTTAGCTGTTGTAAAGCTATCGGATCATCATACAAATCGATTTGATGCGTTTGCAAAAATTGATTATGTACATACTCGATAATTTTATTGTCAAAGTCAAAGCCCCCGAGATTGCGATCACCGCCAGTAGCCTTAATAATAATTTCCTGATTGGATATGCTCATAATCGTTACATCGAATGTACCGCCGCCAAGATCGAACACCATCACATCTTGATCTTCGGATTGCTGAGAGATTCCATAGGCTAGGGCCGCTGCAGTGGGTTCATTCAATATTTTCACGACGTTCAAGCCAGCTATTTTGCCTGCATCTTTCGTTGCTTTGCGCTGCACATCATCAAAGTATGCGGGTACTGTAATGACAGCATGGTGTATAGGAAATCCCAAATGATCTTCTGCATCTTGCTTAAGGCGTTTAAGTATAATGGCGGACAGCTCTTCGGGGCTGTATGTCTCACCAGCTTCATTTAAGAAGGAATAACTCGTATTGCCGATTTGGCGCTTCACAAATTGCACTACATTAAGTGGATCATTGAGGGCCTCGTCTTTTGCTCTGCTCCCAACAACGGGCACAGATTGTTCAAATAAAATAACGGACGGGGATGTTCGTTCACCTTCGCGGTTTGGTATAATAGCTGGAATTCCATCTTTATCCACATAAGCGACGGCTGAGAAAGTAGTTCCGAGATCGATGCCGATAATCATTTTTGTACCTTCCTTTCCATATACATATCAATTACATCTATATGAATGGCATGAATTGAAGTAGTTCAATTGTTATATGAAAATAGTATCATTTATTCATTTTTAATTCGACATAATCTGTCGGTTTCCCTTCGTTTTTCTAGCGTGATAACAGGAGTGGAATCGGTAACTTATACAGGGGGAGATTGTTGTGGATGAGGGGATAGGTAGGTGGAGGCAGTATTCACTGCTTCTTGGGGGAATAGGGGTTTCGTACTTTGGCAACTGGATTTATTTGATTGCTTTGAACATTCTCGTATTGAACATGACGAACTCAGCAGCTGCTGTAGCGGGCTTATATATGATTGGTCCGATTGCGAAGTTGTTTACAAATTTATGGGCAGGCTCAGTCATTGATCGTATGAATAAGCGAAGGATTATGATTGCAGCGGACGTGATTCGAGGATTGCTTATCTTCCTCATTCCACTGATGACATCGATATGGGCAGTATACGCGATTGTATTTGTATGCAGTATTGCTTCCGCCTTTTTTGGACCGAGCTCAACTTTTTATATTACGAAGATTGTTGTGCCAGAAGAACGCAAACGATTCAATTCTATTATGAGCATGATGAACTCTGGCTCCTTCTTGCTTGGGCCTGCAATTGCTGGTGTGCTTATTATTTTTATTGGCACAGGTTGGTGCGTCATCATCAATGCGGTAAGCTTTCTCATCTGTGCATTCCTTATTGGCATGCTGCCTGATGTTAGTGATGAGAACGTAGAGAAGCGGGAGCCGATTCGCCTGAAAATGATCATAGAGGATTGGAAGCTTGTGCATCAATTTATGCTGCGTTCGCGCTACTTCTTAAAAATATATTTGCTCTACCAAATTGCAATTATGATCTTTTTCGCGCTCGATTCGCAAGAAGTCACGTTCATTAAGCAGAACTTGCACCTGAACGATCAACTGTATGGTGTCATTGTCAGTGTGGCTGGCATAGGCGCTCTTCTAGGTGCATCAGCTTCGGCCATAGTGGTGAAGCGATTCTCGCTTCAAACATACATAGCAGTGGGGATGCTGTTCTCGACGATTGGCTATGCGATGTTCTATAGTGCATCAGGATTTTGGTTTGCGACGATAAGTTTTATTCTGCTGGGGTTCTTTATGTCTTTCTCCAATACCGGTTACGCAACCTTTTATCAGAACAATGTTCCCACTTCCATTATGGGGCGCTTCGGCAGTATTGAGGGGATGTTCCAAAGTGTCGTGCAAATTATGGCTACGTTTGCATTGGGGACATTAGCGGAATGGTTTGATTTGCAGCTCGTTACAATTATTTTCTCGGTGGTGTCGATTGTTATTGCAATCGTGTTGAGTTTCCACATCTTTGATAAATCAAAACGGGCTTATTATGAAGAGGGGCAAATGTCACTCTAGAAGAGGTCAGAGTTAAAAAGAGAAGATGATGCGCCGAAAGCTATCCACAGCGGTATGAAGTACCGGACTGTGGATAGCTTTCGTTGTCGTACAAAGGGTTCTACATGTACGAATCAGCTATTGGACCAGCGTCGCCAAGCGCGAGCACTCATGATGAGCACGATAAGTACAATTCCGATCGAATCCACCATGACATCCTCGATATGTCCGGTCCGCCCAACGACAAAGGATTGATGCCATTCGTCTGAACAAGCGTAAAGGAATGAAAGTAATCCACTGAGACCGATTGCTGCCCAATCTTTCATCGATGTAGCGTAGAGGGTCTTAATGGAGAAGAAGCATAGTAGCGCAAATGAGAAGACATGCGCAGCTTTACGAATAAAAAACTCAACGAAGTCGTAAGGCTTCTCCCAGGTTATAAGCTGATTGTCGTAATAAAAGGAAAGCTCTGGTATATACTTTTGCAGCGTCTCTGCCTCGATCAAAGATGCAAAGGCGGGACGCAAATCCTGATCCGTATAAGGCTCCGAGGACTTATAAAAAATAACCCCCATCCATACCACGGTAAGAACGAGCCAGATGATAAATTTCCGTTTGTGTGTAATCGTCATGAGTGAACTCCCTTACTAAGATGGCAATTCAGTGCTAGCTAATAGCCTATCATGTGTCAACGTCATGAGCAACTGCGCTCATTCGTATTTTTAAAAAACGAGTGAGAATGTAATTGAAGATTCGAGGAGAAAGTAAAAATAAGCTGCTCCAGTAATTAGATACCGGAGACAGCTTACGTTTAACGTGCATGTATATTTAAATTCCTTCTACAATTCGCTTCGCACGTACTGCTGCTTGTTGAAGAAGTTCCTCTTCATTTATCGTTAGAAGTTGGCGATTTTCCATCAGTATTTTTCCGTTTACGATCGTTGTATCTACGTCTCCGCCATTAACGCTATAAGCGATTAGGGATTCTATGTTGTGATGTGGCATTAAATGAGGTTTGTTTATATCGATTAAAATAAGATCTGCCTTTTTACCAACTTCAAGCGTACCGACTTCTTTATCGATGTTAAGCAAGATCGCGCTATTTTTAGTAGCCAGTTGGATGGCTTTTTTAGCAGGAATTTGTGTAGGATCGCCATAATCTAATTTTTGCAACCACGTAGCCGTCTTGATTTCTTCAAACATATCGAGTGTTGTAGCGCTTCCTGCTCCATCTGTACCTAGTCCTACATTAATCCCACGCTGCAGCATTTCGACGATTGGAGCAATGCCACATCCTAATTTCAGATTACTTACAGGATTATGAGCTACACCACCGCGCATGCCAACCAAATAACTAATATCTTTACGAGTCAAATGGACAGCGTGAGCCAGTAGAACATGTGATTTTTCAAATAAGCCAAGGTTATATAAGTACTCCGTAGGAGTTTGATTGTATTTATCTCGTATTTTTACAATCTCTTCTTTTGTTTCGGCCAAGTGGATATGTATCGGCAATTTCTTGTCTTCTGCAAGCCGAATGACTTCTTTTAATGGTTCAGGAGGGCAAGTATAAGGAGCGTGTGGACCAAACATCGTTGTAATTCTTCCGTCGGCAGCTCCATGCCATTGATCGATAAGCTCCATTGCTTCACGTAATCTTCTGCCTTTATCGTCTTCAAAGAAGACCAAGCCTCTAGTCAATGAGGCACGCATACCAACTTCCTCAATAGCCTGCGCAATTTCATTCATATGAACGTACATATCAGCAAATGCTGTTGTACCGGATTTGATCATTTCAGCCATGGACAGCTTACAGCCCCAGTATATATCTTCTGGAGTCATATTGTTTTCGGCTGGGAGCATCTTCTTGTCCAACCAGTCCATTAATTTGAGATCATCTGAAAATCCTTTTAATAGACTCATAGGAGTATGCTGGTGAGCGTTTATGAGACCAGGCATAGCAACTTTTCCATTCCCTTGAATGACTTTGTCTGCCTGTTCTTGCACTTGACTGCTTATTTCCTTAATCTTATCGTCTTCGATTAAAATATCTCCTCTAAATGGCTGATCATCATCCAGCATGGTGACGATTGTTACGTCTTTAATTAGCAGTTTCATATGGTTCCCTCCCCAAAAAAATGGATGCCTGTACAGGGTGCAATTAACAGCTTTATCCATTATACCTCTAGTTGTTGAGCTAATGCTTGTCTTTTTTGAACTTTAGCGGTTACTAAAATAATAAGCAAGGCGATTAATTGGCATAGTCCACATATTAAGCCCAGCATTTCAATGGCATCATTATCAATAACAAAGCCCCCTAATGCGGAGCCCGCACTTGTGCCTAAATAGCTGAATGTAGCATTCAATGCAAGCAAAAGGGACGGAGACTTAGGCGATATCGTGATCAAATAATTTAGCAGCGGCGCGTTAAGCATCCATGCCGTTATGCCCCAACTAATGGTGGCCAATCCAGCTAAAATAACATTTGATGAAAAATCGTACAGCATAATAAAAGAGAATGCGAATAGAGATAGTATTTTTATGGCGATGGTCAAGTAAATGGTAGGGAGACTGCCTATTCTGTCATTTAAATAACCACCGAGCCAGACGCCTATAATGGAAGAAGCCCCAAACAAGGCGAGCATAGAGCTTAATCCGATAAGGTTAAAATCTCCGATTGCTTGCAGAATCGGATCAATAAAGGTATATACAGCAAAGCTTCCTGTTGTAATAAAGAGAATAGCTGTCATTAAAAAGAAAACAGTTGCTTTCTTAAGCGGAGGTAGTTGATCTTTGGTTGATGCGTTGTCATTTGTTTGTTCTAATTTAGGAATCATAATGGTAGTTAAGAGGCACACGAAGAAGCCTACGATTGCTATGATTAGGAAGGCAATTCTCCAATTAAATATATTTCCCAGCCACGTTCCAATTGGAACACCCAGCGTAATCGCGATCGTTAAACCGGAGGATACGGCGGAGATAGATTTGCCTTGTTTCCCTGGAGCAGCTAGTTTGGCAGCAATCAATGTGGCAATGGGGAAGTAAAGGGCTGCGCCCATTGCCGCAATAATTCTTGAAATAATGAGCATAGCAAAAGTGCTTGATAAAAAAGAAATTATATTGCCTATTGAAAATAGAAGCATGGTCCAAAATAAAATTTTGGTAGGACTCATTTTGGCAGTTAGTGTTGTCAGTACTGGAGCAGTAATCGCTATTGTCAAAGCAAAAACAGTTACTAATTGGCCTGCCGAAGAAATCGAAATGCTCATATCATTAGCGATATCTAGTAATATTCCAGCCACTATATAGCTGTCTGTTCCGATTGCGAATGCACCAATCGTTAATAATAGTAAGCGTGTATTCAATTGCGATGATCCTTTCCTTGAAACAGAATGTGAGTAGATATACTTGAGTTTTAAAGAAGTTACGTTAAAGTGTGTAGTTTCTGAGGAGGTAAGTGAGAGCAGTTGCTTATATATTTTGAAGTGCATTCATTTTAGGGATATGTGATGAGCTAGGAACGGAAGGTCTAAGTTCTACATAAGTAGGCATTACCCTTGGTGATAGACTAGCTAAGGAAACTGCCAATTGTCCAACATCACTCGGTCTAATTTTCCATTCATCATTTTCTTTAGGTCTATTCGCTACAGCTCCGAGAGACAAGTAACAGACGCGTATGTTCTTGTAACGCAAATCTTGAATCGCTATTTTAGACATGGCTAGAAAAGCGGCCTTTGTCGTACTGTAAGCGACTCCTTCCTCAAATGGGTATTCCGCTGCTTGGCTCCCTACAAACACCATGAATCCATTTGATAAGGATAACATTTTCGTGCATTTTCTAATCAGCCATAATGGAGCGGTAACATTTGTTAACAGACTGTCGTTCCAATCGGCATCAGAAATTTCCTCAATTGGAGAGTATCTTCGAATACCAGCGTTGTTTACTAGTATATCAATCGTTTGGTAGGTTTTTTCTACATAGTCAATGGCATTGGATACTTCATCTTGGTTGGTAAGATCGCACTGTATTTCTTCCATCCAATCTGCTCCGCATAAGGTTCGATTAAGCGCGATTACCTTGTAGTCTGCCTCGGCAAAGGACTGTGCAATACCATGACCAATTCCGCGATTCGCCCCCGTAATTACAACTATTTTTGTCATTTGTAATGGCCCCACCTTCATCTATTTTATCCAACTTACTTTACAGATTCTAGACCAAATATATCTTCAATCTTCAAAACCTCATGTGGAATTCGCACGGCAGCGCTTTTAATTCTGCCTGTATAGTGCCCGATTACTAAGTGCGCCGAGAATCCCAGCAAAATATAGGCATCCACTTCTTGCAGTTGTTTGGCATGGGCAACGATACTTACAGCCATTGACACAGCCATGTTGGCAGCATCTTCGAACGTATCTCCATATCCTGCTATCAAAATATGATCTGAACTATAAATGATGGGGCATGGGATATGTTGAGACAGTACGCTTAGAGAAATATGAACTTGGCCAGAGGCTTCTAGGGCAATACCCGAAAGCTCTCCATCTCCTTGCCTTGCATGAAGATCACCCATATACAGCAATCCGCCTTCAACAGCCGCTGGCAAATAAACAACGGAGCCTGCAACCATATGACGGAAATCCAAATTGCCGCCATGCGGGCATGTAGCACCATTTCTAGTTCCGGCAGGATCTGCTAACCCGATCCCGCCTAGAGACGGGATCGTTTGTAGGTTAATGCTTTCATAGTCTATCATGCCTGATTTCAGAAATATTTTTTTATAATTGCGGCCTTGAAATACCCCTTTTAATACGCCTGATGATCTTGAAATACAGGTGTAACCAAAAGCGGAAAGTTCAATATTTTCGATTTTTACCGCTACCGTCATGCCCGGTTGAACGTTGTTAATATAGATGGGGCCTGTGAATGGGTGATGATAACCTTTGTCTATGACCTGATTCAGCTCTTCGCCCGTGTTTGTTTCTTGGGAAAAAGCATTCATGGTTTCAACTAGAATATGATCCCCGTGGTTCGCGTAAATGACTGGACTTTTATCGATATCTAAAATGTATGCACTATTTTGTTCATTGAATTCGATGGTATGCTTAATGTAACTAGCGATACTCATACCAATTCCTCCATTAGTCTAGAAGATACTTCTTGATATTTCTCAAAGAGATCTCCTGTTCCAAATCGAAACACATCTTTATCAATCGATTCTAGTGTTTCACTATCCCACAGGCGCATCCCATCTGGAGAAATTTCGTCGCCTACAATAATGTCCCCATTTTCCAATCGTCCTACCTCAAATTTAAAATCTACGAGCAGCAAGCCGCTTTCTTTGAACACGGAACTTAAAATGGAGTTCACCTCAAAGGCCAGTTCACGAATCACTTTGATTTCTTTTTCTGTTGCAATTTTGAATGCCAATATATAATCCGAATTTAACATCGGATCGTTGCCGAATTTCATATCGAGCTTGAGAATAGGTGGGTTAAAAGGATGACCATGTTGAACGGGGTAGTTTCTTACAATTGAACCAGCAGCATAGTTACGTGCAATGACTTCAAGTTTAATCATTTCGAGGGGCTCAACTAACATTTGCCCGTGTTCATTATTGTCTATATAGTGTGTTCGAATGCCTCTGCTCTCCAGTAATTTGAATAAGAATGAAGAAATGCTGCAGCGCTGCTTGCCTGTTCCTTGAACTAACGCATTTTTTTTATACGTATAGGAGGTGGCACTGTCTAAAAAGGAAACGACAAATTGGTTGTCCTTCTCTGCAGAGTAATGAATCGTTTTTGATTTCCCGCATGTGTGCAATCGGCCTGTTTGATACATAAATAATCAGCTCCTATTTATTTTATAAATTTGTTCTAGCAGTTTAGCTACGCCATCTTCTTCATTAGAAGCGGTTACATAATCAGCCGCCTGTTTGACCGCACTTGAAGCATTTTCCATCGCGACACCTAAGCCTGCTCGTTTCAGAAGCAGCATGTCATTGTCTGCATCACCAAATGCTATCGTACGCTCTATCGGTATCTCTAGATGTGCCGTTAACCACTCTAACGCTCGTTCTTTACCTGCCTGTTGATGCAAAAATTCGACCCAAACTTTTTTGGAATCTGAAAAGGTGTGAATGAGGTCTGGATAGCTTGCTTGTACATGTTGAATGATGTGAGAACATTCCCCCCTTGCCATAATTTTAGCTACGGACTCTTGAAAAAAGGTGGATGGATAGCCCATAGCATGGGGCTCACAGCCCATTTCAATCCATTTTGTTACGTCGTCGTCAATGCAGTCGACCCAAAATTGATTGTTTTTCTCTACGAGAATGTTGCTAACATCTTTGGAGTCTTTTAACTCTGTTATTAATTGATTAGCTATCTCTTTATCGATATCAAAGGAAACGAGAGGATTACCGCTCTTATTGCAAAACACCATGGCTCCGTTGTAGCAAATACTAGGTGTGTCTAAGGAGAGCGCCTTTATAAAATGTTGAATATCTCTTGGAGCGCGGGCTGTAGCGAAGACGATGTGGACGTGATGACGTAGTTGCTCTAGTACCTGTATCGTATACGGGCTTACCTGTTTCTTGTTATTTAGCAATGTGCCGTCAAGATCGCATACGATTAAGTCATAAGGTTTTTCCATACCTACATTTCTCCTATTTAATTGAAAATATTAGGATTCAATTATCGTATCTAATGCGAGTTTAATCATAGTATCCACGCAATTCTGTCTTTCTAGCAGACTAATCGCTTCGTCTTTGAAAATATGGTCGCTAACGGTTAATACGGATAATGCATGTACACCATATTTTGCAGCCATCGTATATAAGGCAGCTGTCTCCATTTCTACAGCTAATACGCCGTGCTCTGCGAACAGTTTATTCGTATCTGGACTACCTGTGTATAGGAGGTCGGTCGTCAAAACGCTCCCTACTTTTACAGAAAGATTGTGCTCAAGGCTAATATCAACCGCTCTTTTTAATAGATTGAAATTGGCGGTGGGGGAAAAGTGGAAGCTAGAGAATGTTGGATAATTGAAGTTAGAGTCGGTGCTGGCGGACATGGCGATAATAATATCTTTCACGCTAATGTCGTGTTGAATCGTGCCGCAAGTGCCGACGCGAATCAGCTTTTTGACATGGTAATCATGAATTAACTCATAGGTATACGCGGAGATTGAGGGGATGCCCATTCCAGTACCTTGCACAGAGACCCGTTGGCCTTTATAAACTCCGGTAAAGCCAAGCATACCGCGTATTTCGTTGTAACAAATGACATCATCTAGAAATGATTCAGCAATATATTTGGCTCTTAAAGGGTCGCCGGGGAGTAATACGCGCTCTGCTACATGATTGGAATTGGCTTCAATAACTAATCCCATGTATTCGACATCCTTTCTACTTGTAGATATTATTTTATTTGAACAATTTCCATATAACCCCTTTCTTTATGATAGTATAAGGGTTAAAAAAATATTGTCGTTATTTATTGCTGGATTAAAAGTTGTTTTATCGAAACGAAAAAAATAATGTTGAACGAAGTAGAATTTAACGATATCTCGGCAATCATTTATTCGAAAAATCGGAAAGAAAATACATTTTAAACTAAGGAGCTTGCCTATGATTGCATCCTATAAAGGCCTCATTGAACAGAAGTATCCTGAATTAGTTATTGAGCATATTGAGCCTAACGCGATTGGACAAAACAACGATGTTGTCATGATTAACAACTCACTTGTATTTCGCTTTCCTAAATATGAAGAAGGCATTCGACAGTTGAAAAGAGAGATAGAGCTGCTAAAGGTTATTCATTATCAGGCGACGCTCCCGATTCCTTTACCGAAGTATGTTTCTTTTGAAGCGATGGTTCCTGGTCAAGTATTTACGGGATATAAGCTAATTGCCGGAGCGCCTTTCTGGAAAGAAGAACTAGACCGTGTACAACATAAAGAAGCGCGGCATCGGATTGCCTCTCAACTTGTAACATTTCTAATAGAGCTGCATGGGACTAAATGGGAGCAGGTTGAACCTATTTTTAAGCAAGAAAGAAAATCAATACTTGAGATGGTTAAACAATTATACGAAGATATCGAGAAGAAATTATTTTCGTATATGAGAAACGATGCTAGAGAGCGTGTCATTCACAATTTCAGAACCTTTCTGGACAACGAGAAAAATCATAATGTACAGCAAACACTAATCCACGGGGATTTCGGCACAGGCAATATTTTGTGGGATGCAGAGGCATGTGCGATTTCGGGAGTTATTGACTTCGGTGGTTCTGGCTTAGGTGATCCTGCTTATGACTTGGCGGGCATTCTTGCTGGGTATGGAGAGGAATTCTACGAGGAATGCATTCGGTTGTACCCCGGCGGCGAGGATATTTCCGAACGAGTTCGTTTTTATCGGAGTACTTTTGCTTTGCAAGAAGCGTTGCACGGTGTGGACAACAATGATCCAGAAGCGTTTGAGTGTGGAATGAAAGAATATCGGTAGCAGGAGACGCAGATGGATATATTCAGCGTTTTTACAAGGCATTTAATCGCTATGATTGCGTCCTGTCTCATTTATCTTTGTTTGAAGAAGGTGTTACTGATTCTAATCCAGGTGGATTAACGAAGTTGAATGGCTTAGGCTGGCTGCGCGGCAGCAACTGTCCGCATTATGATGGCGAAGCAGATCGCAGACCTTCTTACCAGCAGCTTATTGTAACTGGTCAACTGGGTGGGGGCAGAGCCGCCGACGATGGGGTTGCCCTGCATTATCGTGGAGATGAACTTTATCGTGTTGTAAGCTCACGCCCTGCTGCGAGAGCGTATGAAGTAGATGTTCGCGATGGACAGATCGTTGAGACGGAGATTGTGCCTGACTATTTAGGATAGATGTGCTCAAGTAAGGGTTTAGGTAGTTGTAGTAAGTTCATATGAATAGCAGTGATGTGGCTAATGATCTCAAAGACAATAGAAATTTCTATTGTCTTTTTTGGTTAAATATTGTAATAATAAAAGGTGGTTTTTTGGGATAATTATCTAGTAAGAGAGACAAGACAAAAAGGGGAGTGCTAGACCATGGAAGAAAAAGCTATCGATAACAATGAAGAAGTGCCGCTGCGGCAAAAATACGGTGTGTCAGGTTTAGGAGGATGGTTAATTGTCATTCAAATTGGGTTGTATTTGACCATTTTGCTATTGGGTAAGCAAGTCTATGATCTTTTTCCTGTTTTTACAGACCCGAAAGTATGGAATATGCTCACGTCTGAAGGCTCCATTTTCTATCATCCTTTATGGAAACCTACGTTGATTTTTGAGATTATATTTCTTTGTTTGTTTTTGATTCTAGGTATTGTTGCTTTAATTATTATGTACTGCAAAAAGTCGGGTTTTCCTAAGCTTATGATAGGTTTATACATAGGGAATTTAATATTCCAAATTGTTGACACGATACTCGCATCCCAAAATGAGATCATGACTCAATTTTATCCCGGGAACTTATGGGGCGATGTAGTTAGAGCGGGGATCGTTTGTGCGATATGGATTCCATACTTAATAAAGTCTGATCGAGTGGCAAATACGTTTGTGAAGTAGTTTAAAAATGGAGCTACGTATGGATATTACACCAAAGGAGCTGACTGTAATGAAGCATACTGCAGTATGGAATCGTTTGCCGGATAACGGCATGGAATATTGCAGGCTAGAACTAGAGCCATCTATCGAGATTACAGGAAAAGTGATTCGTGTGTATGAAGGTGAAAAATATTTTGTGGAGTATATCGTGAACTGCGATCAAGCGGGAAACACGGAGGAAGTGCATTTGTATTATCGGAACGAATCGATGAGCAATCGGATGACAATAGCACGTGATGGGAATGGTAGTTGGACATGGAATCGGCAGGTGATCGAAGGAGTGTCTGAAGCAAAAGACATTGATATCGGTATAACTCCATCTACCAATGTACTGCCTATTCGGCGCTTGCAACTAGCTGTAGGAGAGTCATCCGAGCTGACAACGGCTTGGGTGCGCTTCCCTGAATTTGATATTCAACCTTTAAGACAAGAGTATACAAGATTAGATTCATTTACATATCGATATCGTTCTATAGAGAGCGGATATACAGCTATTTTAAAGGTAGACGAGAATGGATTAGTAGAGGACTATGAGGATGAATGGATAAGGCTTTAAGTCTGAGATGAACCAGTATCAGAAGTTGATAAGGAGATAGTTGTATGAAAATCAATCATGAACTATACACGATGTGTATGATTGAGAAGGGCGATAAGGTGCTTTTACTAAATCGACCAACAAAACGTGGATTTCCGGGCTATATAGCTCCGGGAGGCAAGGTTGACTATCCAGAAAGTATCGTAAATGGTGCGATACGTGAAGTAAGAGAAGAAACGGGACTCATTGTAACAGACATCATTTACAAAGGATTAGCAGAATACTGTGAACCTCAGACAGGATTGCGATCAATGGTGTTTAACTATTTAGCTGCTTCCTTCGAAGGGGAAATATTAGAGCATCCGCCAGAAGGAGAATTGCTCTGGATAGACAAAGATAAGGCACTTGAGCTGCCAATGCAAGATTGGTTTCGAAGTCGGTTTCCCTTGTTTTTTCAACCAGGCACGTTTGAAATTAGTTCGGTCTGGGATAAAGAGGAGCAGATAACCATTAGTAAAACGGAGAAACAATATGTAGAACGAGTAACAGTTACATAGAGAAATAGCATCATACGGGATGAATGGAATAGGCGAGCTCCAATTTGAATCCTTTTAAAATGTACTCGTACATAAGCTAGCAATCTATCACATCTATGCTCCTTTATTAATAGGATAAATAGTAATAAAGGAGGGATAGTGATGGCTTTTCAAGTGTTAGACTTACGTCTGTCCCAGTTTAGTAATACAAATACGGGCCTGATAGATATAACGGATACTCCTATTTTAATAGGAGATATCGGTTTGATTACAACTGCCGCAGCAGGAACGGCCCAGGCAGGTGACGTAAGAGTTTGGTTGTCAGGGACGGTAGGGGTGTCAACTGGGGGTGAACCACCAGATATACAATTTGTCATTGAGCGCAATGGCGCCGACACATTTGGATCAGGCACTGTCATTTATACATCAACGGTTAATCCAAATGATTTTACAAATTCAGCATTTAGTATTACAGCAGCAGATTTTCCGCCAGCAACGGATGTGAATACGAACCAAATTCGATACACACTATTTGTTTCTTCTTCACCCGCATCAGGTAATGAAATAACGGGTCCAGTTGCATTTAACGGAATTGCAGCGGTGGGAGCGGGGCCATTTTAACGAAAACATAGGAGCTTCCATTAAAAGTTTTCGGGTTCATGCACCGATAAATCGTTTCAATAATAGAAGACAAGCCGCTGAGCATGGTCATTGTACACCATTTTATGCAGCGGCTTTTTATATTGGAGAGATAGTAGAGAGCGAGAGCTAGCCAATCAAACATGAATGCGAACTATGAATTGTTGGATTATGGACTACGTGGTTTTCACATTTAATGAGGATAGCTAGTTTTTTAATCCTCTTTCATACCTTCCCCGATCTTTACGGTTACATCCTCATACTTATCTTTATTTTCGTCCAGCAGATTGATAGGCTTGCCTTTCAGAAAATGATCAAAGAAGTCCAACGTATATTCATTAATAATCCGATGTTGACGAGATACTGATTTCAAGCTGGAAGCAGCATCTTTCGTCGAAGCTGCCTCAAGAGCTAATGGGAAATCACAGAACGTTTCATGCTTGGTATGTTTGAATGATAGGGAATAGCTATGACGCAGAGCCTGTTTATAGCGTGTGATCGAATGTTCCATCATTTCTTTTATTTTTTCTACACTTGTTCCATGTTCGGCTGCAAGCTCTTTAGGGTCAATGTTCTCGAAATTTGCCAATCCATCCGCATCGGCAGCGCCCATGAATAGGAACGGACCTGGTATGCCCGTATCTGGAATCACTTTCCCATAAAAGCTCCCATCCATATTGAGCCCTGCTTTGACACGGCTGTCGACTAGCATGACTTGAGCAGCAGTAGCGCCACCAAACGAATGACCAAGCATCCCGATTCGTTTAAGATCGAGCTGCTTCCATATAGGATAGCTATATTTCTGGGACAGTTGTTCCAGCCGATCCAATACGAATTGAATATCTTTTACCCACACGTTCGTAATTAACTGATCCATGTAGGAGGTGCTATCCATTTCACTACCTATGAATGGTGCGACCTTTCCAGTTGGGAATTGAGTCAAAAATGAATTATACGTATGCTGTACACTTACGACGATATATCCTTGGCTTGCCAAAGGCTCTACGAGAAAACGATAGGAATCATTTCGAGCGCCAAAGCCGTGTGAAAAAATAAGGACCGGATATTTTTGTTTGTTTTCTACGATAGGAGCTTTAATTAAGGAATGAGTTGTTGACAGAAATATAGGCATGGACAGACTCGCTGGAATTTGTGCATAGCTTTCAAACGCTTTAGCGTGTGTTTGTGGGTCGTCCGAGAATAGCTGACGTTTATGAGTGGCATTTGTTGCTTTCGTCGGGTACCATACTTGAATCATCAGTTCGCGATGATCTTTTTGGGTAGCGGTAAAGGTCTCAGGACGTGACTTGTCGATCCAATGGAATGTTTCTGTCCCCACTTGATAGGGCCCTGTAAGTGCAGGAAACTGCACGGTATCAGGCTTGGATGCTTTGGCAGTTGCAACAGCAGTGAATGATGCAGCTTCAGCCGTTTCTCCGAATGGCTGTGTACCCTCATTTCCAACTGCTTGGCTTACACTGCTGAAGGCAAATAAGGAGCATAGAAGCGTGAGCAGCAGCAATTTGCTTTTCCTTTTCATCGTAAGTTTGGATTTCATATCGATTCTCCTTTAGATAAATAGAATGTATTTTGACTGTTCTAGGTGTGAAGAGGCTAGTGGATGCAGTATGCTTTGAGGAGGTAACCCTTGCTTTTTATTATCGTGGAGCAGTGTGTACTTTTTATGAATTTAAAAAGAACCTCGCCCGTTAATTATCGAGGAGGTTCCCATTTGAACGAATTCTACTTAGATGTTGCGGTTTTTGTCTTTGCGTGTTCTCCAACGTCTACCTTAACATCTTCAAGCTTGTTCTTCCCGTCCAACAGCTTCGTTGGCTTTCCTTTTAGGAAATGGTCGAAGAAATCCAATGTATAGGCATTGATACTACTGTGAGTACGATACACGGTCTGTAATCTGGCAGCATCGTTCGATACAGATGGCAAGGATATTAACGGGGTGTCCGAAAATGTTCCATGGTCTGCATGACGGAAGGATACGGAATAACTAAAGCGTACTGCCTGCTTATAGCGTGCGATCACATGTTTCAACATTTCTGTCAATTTCTTTTCATCTACCCCTTGTGCTGCTGCGGCTTGCTTTGGATCGATACTCTCTAAACTTTTTAATCCATCGTAGCCAGCGCTCATCAGCATGAATGGGCCTGGAATTCCCGTTTCAGGAATCACCTTGCCAAAGAAGCCGCCGTCCATGTTGATACCTGCCTTTACACGATCATCTTGCAGCATGACTTGAGCAGCAGTAGCACCGCCAAAGGAATGACCGAGCATTCCAACTCTACTCAGATCGGCCTGTTTCCATATGTGATAGCTCTTCTTCTCTGCAAGTTGTTCTAGACGATCCAATACAAATTGAACATCTTTCACCCACACTTTCGTTATCAATCGATCCATGTGAGAGGTGCTGTCGCTATTAGATCCGTTGAAAGTTGCAACTTTTCCATTAGGAAATGTGGTTATTAATGAATTATACGTATGCTGCACACTTACGACGATGTAGCCTTGGCTTGCCAATGGCTCTGCAATAAAACGATACGTGTCATTAAGCATGCCGAAGCCGTGTGATAAGATAAGCACCGGATGTTTTTGCTTCACTTCAGCGATAGGTGCTTTGATTAAGGATTGAGTGGTCGTATTGAGTAAAGGTAAAAATTGAGCAGCGGGTATTTTCGTGTAGTCTTCATAAAATTTCGCCAGTGCTGTTGGATTAGTTGCATAAGGTTCAAGCTTATGAGAGGCGCTTGTTGCGTTAGTCGGATACCATATTTGAATCATCAGCTCGCGATGATCCGTCTTGTCTGCAGTGAACGTTTCAGGACGGGATTTATCAATCCAATGAAAACGCTCAGTCCCTACTTTGTATGGGCCTTTAAGTGCTGGAAATGTAACAGTTGCCTGTTTGGACGAAGTTGTAGTGGCTTTCGTTTGTGTGTGGGCAACAGCTGCTTGCTGTTCTTGTTGGGAAGGACTACTTCCGAGCGCGTTCATTACGCTACTACCGACAAACATGGAACACAACATAACCGTAAATAAAAATTTGCTTTTCCCCATAAGCTTGACTTCCATCATGCAACTCTCCATTTCATCAAATAGGTTTGTGTGAACGAATACAGGCTAACTTATACTTACTTTCATTGACTTAGACTCACTTGAAGGAGATTGCCCTTCATTTGTGGATGAATGTATCGGAAGCTTAGGCGGTTCTACGCCTAGCAGGTGTCTTATGAAGAAATCCCACTTTCTACGAATAAAATAGGCTTCTTCTGAAATACCATGCCCGACATTAGGCATAATAAGTAAATCGAAATCTTTATCCGCCTTAATCAGCGCATCGGCTAGCCTTAACGTCTGGCCGATATGAACATTATCATCGATATCACCGTGTGCGAGCAGCAGCTTGCCTTTCAAATTCGCCGCCAAATCTGCATTTGCCTGATTCGTATAGCGGTCTGGATATTGCGGATCAAGCATTCCTTGATAATGTTCACCCCACATATGGGTATACATCAATTGGTCGTGATTGCCTGCTGAAGCAACGGCTGCTTGGTACGTATCAGGGTATTTCAAAATAGCACGTGCCGCGCCATAACCACCGCCAGAACTGCCCCAAATTCCTACACGTTCGATATTCAAGAAAGGATAGAGCTGTGCTAATTGAGGCAAAGCTGCTACATGGTCGTCAAGGCCAGCTCCCCCACCCATATTTCCTGCTACTACGTTGATAAATTCACGCGAACGGAAAGGGGTCCCTTTTCCATCCATAATGATAGTGGCGAAGCCTAGTTGAGCGAGTGCTTGCGCACCGCCAGTTTCCCCGGCTGATAAGTTGAACGACTTCGGCGTTTGAATGACCTGGGGGCCGGCATAGTAATGATCGATAACCGGATACAATTGTGCTGGATCAAGATTAGCAGGCTTAATGATTATGCCGTATAAATCAGTGACTCCATCTGCAGCCTTGACCGTGAAGCGCTCTGGCATTTGGTAGCCTCTGTTCAGCAATGGCTGTATATTCGCCTGCTCAAGTTCACGAATAGTTTCTCCGTTGGTTGCTTGCAGAACAGAAACTGGAGCGAGGTCAACACGGGAGTAAGTATTGACGATAAACGATAAGTCAGGTGAGAGTATAACTTTATGATGGGCGTCTTCAGGTGTAAGAAGGGTAAGAGATGATCCATCTAGTTGAATCCGATATAGGTGCTGGTAATAGGGATCCCGTCCAGCTTCTCGTCCGCTTGCCGTGAAATAAATCCACCTTTGTTCTTCGTCAATGGCGATGAGGCGTCTCACGTTCCAGTCACCGGATGTTATGGCATTTCTTGTTTGGCCTGTGCAGGAGTCGATGAGATAGAAATGGCCGTAGCCATCTCGTTCAGACAGCCAGATGAGAGAATCGTCCTGCAGCAGTTGGAAGTTAGGGTTCAATGATGGCATAATTTCTAGATAACTGAAGTAAGAGGTGTTTCCATTATGATATAAATGCGAGAAAATAAACGGTTCATTTGTTTCTTCTACAACGACTCTTGTTTCACCTGTATCAGCTTGGACGAGGATGAGCTGTGCGGACTTGAAGTCTCTGGCTACTTGTTTATAGTAGGCCTGTTGACTATCTGCAGACCATCCAGCTAACGGCGTTATAGGGTGGAAAGCAGTAGGACTAGTAGCAACAACAGGATCTGCACCTACTCGTATCGAGTCTTGATTATCGATATCAGCAATATACACTTCCATCATCGGGACATGCTGATCCCCAACTATTGCAAAGCGTGACGTGTATAAAGCAGGGCGAACTTCCTTAGGATCCAAAGGCACGTTCTGCACGATGTGAAGCTCTTGAACGTTTCGCTCGTCCAGACGCAGCGTAAGCAGCTTCTTCGAATCTGGCGACCAGACAACACTTGGTGGGGGAGCGTAGCCAGTGATTTGTTGCGAGCTCTCATTCATGGCAGAGCCTTCGGAGCCGTATTCGTAGTAATGTTCTCCATCGTAGGTTAGCTGCCGCACTTCCTCTGTTTCCAGATGGCGAACATATAGATTATATTGTTCTACATAGGCTGCCCATTGCCCGTCAGGGGACAACCGCTCGTGTGGCTTAGCTTGTGGAGGAGCTATTTCATGGCATTCGTGCTTCGTCTGATCATAAGTCCAATATTTATCTTTGGCAACAAAATTAATACTAGAATCGTGCTCATGAATCTTCAGTTTTTGTATTGGCAGCTGGTGAGGATCAATTTCCTCTTGTAAAACCTTACTTAAGGCTGCTGCCAAACGAGCGTGGTCAAAGGCGAGTTCTAGCGAATTGCAAACAGGATTTACGATAACGAACTCGCTTCCTTTTTGTGCGCCCACCCGAATATCACGCTGGTACCAGAATGTTGACGATTGCCCGATCCAGTGCGGGACGACATGGACATTGTCTACATCCGCTTGCCAATTCATGCTCCATTCTTTAGCTTTTGCATACTGCTCAGTGGTTACTACTTGTTTCATTGATCTTCACTCCTATCCAATAATTTTGTTAATCACCTCGTGGGTGATTTTAGTGTGAAGGGCTCAATGCTGTTAGGAAGCTATTGTGCAGCCCTTTGAATACTATTATTAAGGAGCACTGTGTACTTTTTATGTACATGTAAACTTGCTTATTTAATGTGGATGAAAAATTGTTCGGAAAGTGTGAGAGATGAATGGAGTGGGAGTTGTTGCAGCCTACGCCTATCTACAGCTTGAAGACATATGTCCTAGTTATTTTTCCAGTGTATGATTACGATGAGGGAATAGAAAAAAGGTAGTAATTGGATATATAATAAAAAACGAAGGGCTGAGCATATGGAATCTATTTTGCAGAAACAACTCCAATTCTTGATTGAGATAGACAAGCTCAAGACGATTCAAAGAAAAACGAAGATCGTTAGTGATACAAGATTAGAAAATGATGCGGAGCATTCCTGGCATATAGCCGTAATGGCGCTTATCCTTAACGGTCACGCAAATGAAGAAGTTGATTTGTTTAAAGTAGTGAAAATGCTGCTTATTCATGATCTAGTTGAGATTGATGCAGGTGACACATTTGCGTACGATACATCAGGGTATGAGGACAAACATGAGCGAGAGCTGCAAGCCGCGCAGCGAATTTTTGGTCTTTTGCCAGCAGAGCAGGGAGAGGAACTAATGAATTTGTGGCTTGAATTTGAACGGAAAGAGAGTAAGGAAGCACAATTTGCCGCCTCGCTAGATCGCTTGCATCCTATCCTAAATAACTATCAAAATGAAGGCGACACGTGGCTAACCTACCAAATTACAAGTGAGCAAATTTTGAAGCGGAATCGTGAAATTGACAATGGTTCCAAAACGTTGTGGGCATACACCCAACAGCTAGTTCATGATTCGATTGCACGTGGGTATGTACTCGAGTAAGCTAAGGCTCTAATGAAAAATTAGTTGTGAAAATAGGAGAGTGGCTCAATTTGAAGATTTTATGAGAGGGGAAATAAGGCGATGGAGATCAATCAATTTTCATTTTCAGGCACTCCCTTTGAACCGATACTGAATCCTACTTCGGTAGAACGCAACGATTTTATTAGTCAGATTCCAGAAATAATTATAGAGTTACGAAGTATAGTGAAGGATCTAGCTCCTGAACAACTTCAGTGCTCATACCGTCCTGGAGGCTGGACGATTCAACAGATTGTACATCATTTAGCAGATAATAACGTAAACGCCTATTTGCGGTTTAAGCGGGCGTTAACCGAAGTAGAACCGATAGTGAGCTCGTACGATCAAGATGCTTGGGCGGCGCTCGATGAATATCAGCATTTGCCCATTGAGGATTCCCTGCTGCTCATTGAAACGCTTCACCGAAGATTTTTCATCCTCTGTACCAGCCTAACCCCAGATGATTTTCGCAGAACTTTACGAACCCAAGTACTAGATGCCATCACACTAGATATTGCTCTTCAAAGACTGATTTGGCATGACCGACATCATATTGCTCACATTCGTTTAGCGATTGAAAAAGCGTTATGAATCGAAGTGAGCTCGTGCATGATAAAGACAATTACAGCGTGCTATATGATTTCATTGTAGATAAAAGAAAAGCCGCTCCAATAAGCGTTTGGAAGCGGCTTTTTATACGTATATGTGTTGAAAAGTCAAACTCGTTTTAGGAGGCGGCTTTCTTTTCCCTGAATGGAACTGTATGCAGCGTATACTGCTGTTCTTCACCGGCGCGAAGTATGGTGACAGTCAAGGGTTGACCTGGCTTCGACATTGTAACGACGCGTTCTAAATCGCTGAATGCTTCGACGTCGCTGTCATTTACACGAAGTATAATGTCTTCTTCTTGAAGAATTCCTTCCGCGGGTGTACCCGGAATTACTTTAATAATAATAGTACCCTTTTGTGTGTCAGTAAGCAGTGTATGATGATTAACGCCGATCCAGCTCGTCCAGTATGTATCGCGGTTATCTTGAGCATTTTCTAACATCGTTTTCATATTATGAAGGAACTGCTCTGTTCCAAAGCCCATATCTTCCGCTGTCATAAAGCCCAGTGCTCCAGCCCATAGCCCTGTATACTCTAACACTACAACGGTTCCTTCTTCAACAGCTTGCAGAGTCCAGATTGTCAAATCATCACTTTCATCTTTTAGAACGAGTCTAGCATTTTCCTCCATTTCAACAATCGTCCCGACATAATCAACACCCCAGCCGTAATCAAGCTCGACCTTACCGTCAATGCGAAGATCGATGCTGGATTGTCTTGTTTCCCAACGATTCCGTTCTGCTGGATCGGTTAATGCTTTCCAAACTCGCTCAGGCGTTGTTCGGATAAAAGTCTCTCTCTTTACGCTCGTAATCGGTGAATCAAACATGTACTATTCCTCCTCTAGGTTCTCTAAGTAATGTTTCAGTCCTGCCAGTTTGTTGTCCAAGACAAGACCCAATTCACTCTGCAGCTGTAAATACGCTTGTTGAAAGACAGGAGTGTTTAATCGGTAATAGCAGAACTTTCCTACCCTGCGCTCTAGCAATAATTGTTCTTCCAGTAGAATCGCTAGATGCTTCTTAATGGCAGGTTGCGAGATCGAAAAGGAAGCAACGATATCCGACTGGGTACATTCTTGCTGTGAAACCATGCGCAGTATTTTACGACGAATTGGATCTGCGATAGCTCGATAAATGTCCGTCATAGCCGTACCTCCAATTTCATATAACCTTTTGGTTATATATAAGTTAATAGAAAAAAACGGAAGTGTCAATATGCAATATTTAAATAAAAAATAAAACCGCTTTGGAAAGATCCTAAGCGGCTTTTGTTGGGTTGTCGTGCTGTTCTTTTTTCAATGATTGGTCAAATACAAAATTACCGAAAGGAATAAATGAGACAAGGACTGCGATGATGACGCGAGTGAGGGGCCAACGATGAACGATCCAAACATGGCCAACAGCAAGGATGTATAGTAAAAATAGTACTCCATGCGCCATGCCGGAAATGGAAACAGCTTCAGGCATATCCATAAATGTACGAAGGGGCATAGCTACAAATAGTAGTAAAATATAGGATATTCCTTCCACGATTCCGATCGTTCGTAATCGTCCGATGGGGGTTCGAAGCATGCAGGTTTAACCTCCTTTCTTGTAGGATATCAAATCAAGTTGAGATGGGTTTCCATTTTAAAACATTTGTTCACTGTTCCTATATTAATCGATTAATCCAGCATACTGCAATCCGCGACGAATGCCGCCTTCATTCACATGAGCAGTAACGTAATCAGCGTATGGCAAAAGTTCTTCATGTGAATTGCCCATGGCAATCCCAAGCCCGACTGCACTAAGCATTTCTTTATCGTTGAGTCCATCGCCAAAGGCAATCGCTTCTTCAGGAGCAATTTGCAATAGGTGAAGCATAGCTTGTATGCCTTCAGCCTTCGATGAATCATGCGGCAATACATCCATGGCTGTTTGGTGCCATCGAATGTAGCGTAGTCCCGGTACAACCTCACTATATAGGTGCTCGTCTTCTGCACTGCAATGCAGAAACATTTGATAAATAGGTTCGTCGCGCCAGTATTCTGGATCATGGCCAGGCAGTTCGACTTTTAAAGATTGGACAGCATCCAACATAAAAGGGTGATCCAGAATGCTAGAATAGAAAGCAGACTCTCCTTCAAATACGAGCGCATGCTGATGCAGGGCTGCGTGGTTCACTAGCGTTTCCACATCTTCATGAGGTATGGAGCGTTTAAAGATTGTTTTTCCTTGATAGACAACATACCCGCCATTTAAACAGACGAACGAGTCAATGCCTAGCTGTTCTGCCAATGATTTTATGAAATAAGGGGCGCGCCCTGTTGCGATGACTGCCTCCACGCCTTTATTTTGCAGCTCGGCTATCGCCTCGATTGCGTCTTGTGGAATCTCTTTTTCATCATTTACGAGTGTTCCATCAATATCAAAAAACACAATTTTATAGCCCATGATTCGAATCCCCCGTCTTAATTTAAGTGCCCTTATATGCGGGTTACTATATCATTGGATCAGCACATGGTGCAAGATGGTAGTTAGCTGCTATTTGCCTAAATAATTCGTTGAATGTTACCACTCTTTCATTGACGTGTTATGAGAGAGAAGCTATTCCAAAGTAGGCTGTGTTTTTACGTTTTGCTCTTCTTTGTTGTCTGGTTCAGGCGTCATTTCAAGGTCTGTCACTTCTTCTTTTTGGTTTTCTTGTTCAGCTTCCCCCTCAGGGATGGCAGGCTGCTCGAATACAGCATCTGGTACATAAATCCACTTATATCCTAACCAGGTATTCACTTTATACCAATCGCCTTTTTGGGCAACTACGCGTATTTTTTCTTGCTTCAGCTTGCCTTGGCCCGCCCTCAAAATGTTCGGATACTGATAAAAGGTTTCTTCCTCATCGAGCAAAAGCATGTTATCAATTGTGACTACTTTTTGGTTTTTACTAGCTTCTGGGTACCACATTTTATAGGCTTCTGAAGCTAACCAGATCCCTGCATTGTCATTTTGGCTCCAAATGTTGCTGAAATATTTAACAGGCACATGCTGATTACCGACGCCTTTACTAACTTCAGGTGTGAAGCCCGGCTTCTTGAACTGTTGGATAAACCAATCGGTATAACCTCCACCTGATGGATTGCGAGTAGGCTTGACTAGACTATAGCCAGTGATCTGGGAATAGATTCTAGCTAATCGTTTATCTCGTGGCAGGTCGGAAGCATCATTATGAAAATACCAAAACAATATTTCACCAGAAGAATGATAGGCTACGGCTATTTCCGGCTTAATTCGGTATGTAAAATCAACAATGGCTTTCACCTCTGGAGCGAAATGAGGCTTAGGACCTTTATGATTCATCCAGGATGGATGCTTCACATTTCCTCGTATACGGCTCCAATCCGCGTCATACTGTCGATTCAGATCGATACCTTGCGCATTCGCTTTCCATCTTGTGAAATCGCGACTACCGCTGTTCATTTGAATCAGTTTGGCATGGTCGGCCTTTGGAAAGGCGGATAAGCCGAATTGCTGCAAAGTGACTCCATCAGGATTGACCATTGGTACAAACCAAATGCTTACTTGGTCGAGCAATTCTTTCGTCGCATATCCTTGAAAATGGGTTTGCTCCGTGTAGGATTTGGCATAGGTTTCGATCATGGTCATTGTAAGCAGTGTCGTTATCCATTCACGTCCATGATGAGCGCCATTTATGAAAATATTAGCTTCTCCATGACCGACTCTAACGGCCCAAATGTTGCGCTGGTAGGGGGTTTTCCCAATTGACTCAAGGTGGATTGCATCTGGGTAGGCAGCCTCCAACTGCTTAAGCTGCGTGGTCATCATATCGTACGTATACAGGTTTGTGTGAGTAACCATTTTACTAGCTGAAACGGGCTCGGGACTTACAGAAATGTTAGCGATAACCAATAAGGCCAAGATGAAAACTCCAGACATTAATTTCTTCATAATGCACTCCCATGAGATGTAATATATGAACGTTTGATGAAATAAGCATATCTATATTACCATGGAAATCTTTTAATTTTTAGAAGATTTATAAATTGTCTTTGCTGTAGGTAAATATCTCGAAATCTCTCGCAATCTATGAGGAATTCGTACAATTTGCAAGTCAGTAGGGTAACGATACAAGCAGGTTGGTGAAGCTTTCATATGCTGTAGAGTAAGTTGACTGAAGGAGGGATTTCCTTGCAGCATGTTACCAAATCTCAAGCCGAGAAATTGATAGGGCAGCATATTTATGCTGTGCGTCAAGACGGAAAAGTAGTTTCGGGCAAACTTGTTCGAATTTCCGGCAACGAGCTTGTCCTGCAACCGGTCGACGGCAAGTCAGCTAAAACGAGATGCTTTCTTCTGCCTCTCATCTTGTTCGATTTGCTTGCCATTGGGACGTTAGGGTGTGGAGGAGGATTTGGCTTTGGTCCATTTGGTGGACCGTTCGGAGGCGGCGGCTGTGGTGGCTGCTTCGGACCGAGGCCGTTCTACTAAATCCAAGACTAGCGATGGGCAAGAGATAGCAAGTATCGATAGCAGCGCATGAGGGATGCGTGTGACGTATCGGCTACGGTCCGGAATTCTTTCCGGGCTGTATTATTTTTAAAATTACTTATTTATCTTTATCGTGCTTCGTGAGTTGATTGCTAATTTGAACTAAATGTTTTGAACATTTCCCAGCATTGCAGATTTACTAGATACTGTGTGCTTTTGTAGCCTGCTCGTTCATAGAATCGTCGCGCTGGTTCATTACCCGCATCTACAGCGAGCTTGGCTGAGTTGCATGATTGCGATAAGGCTTGTTTCTCAGCAGATTGGAGCAGCATTTGTCCTATGCCTCTGCGGTGCAGCAAGGAATGAACGGCGAGCATATCGATGAATAAAATGCGCTCGATTACGATAGCGTGGATAAAAGCGATGGGTCGATTTACAAGGTCCACTTTGACATAAGTGAAGCCTTTGGATAGGCGCTTTGGCATCTCATCTTTAAGCTGAGGAATGTCCCAGTTTAGATTGGATTTAGGGATTAATTCGGCTTCTACCAGAGACCAAATTATTTCGTCATCCTGTTCAGGTATGCGTAATCGCAGCATGTGCATTCCTCCATTTCAAGCGTGATAGCAGCTCTATGGCAGCACGTTTTCGTTTATTCTATGCCCGTTTTTTCACGTTTGCATGGACACCAGAACATTTTGGTATTTTTTTTAATCGTCCTATTGACTCGCTCAAAGTGTAGGCATATAATGTTTCTAAACATTTGGAACACATATTGACATAACATACCAATGGCTATGATGAGGACTAAAGACGAAGGGCTCTTATGACCAGAGAGCGTGCGGACTATGCTGAAACCGCGGCCTTAACCCCTTATGATCGATGCTCACCTCGGAGCTGTTCTGCTGAACGAAGACGGATGCAAGAACACATGCAAGGCCAAGATATATCCGTCAACTACTAGGCAGAATCGTCAGGCGCGCGTTAGGCGCTGTTACAGTATGCAGCTATGTGCTGCAAACTTATGGAGGCTATATGTTGTGAGACGTATAGCAAATCTGGGTGGTACCACGGAAGCTAACCTTTCGTCCCTATGGATACATGAACTGTGTCCTGGGACGGAAGGTTTTTTTGTTATATTCAAGACTAATTGATTGATTTTAATAACAGATTAGGTGAGGGGGATGGCGAATGAGCGCTCAGCAAGCTACCATGCGGTCTAAAGAAGAATTACGTCAGAAATGGATGAAGCCAGAAGTAATTACAGGTTCAGAAATTTTACTTCGAAGCTTGTTGTTGGAAGGTGCGGAATGCGTCTTCGGCTATCCGGGGGGAGCCGTATTGTATATTTACGATGCGATGCACGGCTTTGATGATTTCAAGCATTTGCTGACAAGGCATGAGCAGGGCGCCATTCATGCAGCGGATGGATATGCACGAGCAAGCGGCAACGTTGGCGTATGTATCGCGACTTCGGGTCCTGGAGCAACGAATCTAGTAACGGGTATTGCGACTGCCTATATGGACTCGGTTCCTCTCGTGGTCATCACGGGTAACGTTGCAACGACGTTGATCGGAACAGATGCTTTCCAAGAAGCGGATATTACAGGAATTACGATGCCGATTACGAAGCACAGCTATCTCGTTCGTGATGTAGAAGATTTGCCGCGTATAATTCACGAAGCATTCCATATCGCGAATACAGGACGTAAAGGTCCAGTGCTGATAGACATTCCGAAGGATGTTTCGGCAGCAAAGACATTGTTCCAACCAGCAACAACGATAGATATTCGCGGCTATCATCCGACGGTTAAGCCGAATAAATATCAAATTGATAAAATGCTTAAAGCGATTGAAGAAGCAGAGCGTCCAATCGTATTGGCAGGAGCCGGAGTTATCCATTCTGGTGCTCATGAAGAGTTGTATCAATTCATTACAACAGCGCAAATTCCAGTAACGACTACATTACTCGGACTAGGCGGGTTCCCAAGCGGACATGACTTGTGGCTAGGAATGCCGGGTATGCATGGTACATTTACGGCAAATAACGCCATTCAACAGGCAGATTTGCTAATTAATATCGGTGCACGGTTTGATGACCGAGTAACGATGAAGCTGGATGGCTTCGCACCGCATGCGAAAATTGTCCACATCGATATCGACCCAGCCGAGATCGGTAAGAATGTCCCAACAGATATTCCGATTGTGGCTGATATTAAGACAGCGTTGACGCAGGCGAATGAATCGGTGAAAAGAGCGGACAAAGCGGATGCTTGGCGAGCGCAATTGCTAGGTTGGAAGATCGACCAGCCATTACGCTATGAAGATAGCGATACGGAATTAAAGCCACAATGGGTTATCCAAATGATTCACGATACGACAAAGGGCGAGGCGATCGTTACAACTGACGTAGGTCAGCATCAGATGTGGGCTGCGCAATATTATCGCTTTAACCAGCCACGTTCATGGATCACATCTGGTGGCTTGGGAACGATGGGCTTCGGATTCCCATCCGCAATTGGTGCGCAAATGGCTCATCCGGATCGGACAGTCGTTTCCATCAATGGAGATGGCGGCATACAAATGTGCTCGCAGGAGCTTGCAATTTGTGCGATTCATAATATTCCGGTTAAAGTTGTCATCATCAACAACCAAGTGCTCGGCATGGTTCGTCAATGGCAAGAAATCATTTATGATGAGCGCTACAGTCATATTGACTTGGCTGGCAGTCCAGATTTCGTGAAGTTGGCAGAAGCTTACGGTGTTCGCGGCTTCCGTGCAACGAATAAGGAAGAAGCGAAGCTGGCTTGGGAGCAAGCATTAAATACACCAGGACCTGCGGTTGTTGAGTTCGTCGTTCGCAAACACGAAAATGTATATCCGATGGTAACGCAGGGATCTACGATCGATCAAATGATAATGGGGGATGGCGAATGAGCACGATTACAATGACTAGACATACGATAGCTGTCATCGTAAACGATCAGCCAGGCGTGCTGCAGCGCGTCTCAGGATTGTTCGGACGTCGCGGCTTCAATATCGAGAGCATCACGGTAGGTGCCTCCGAAGAACCTGGATTATCAAGAATGGTTATCGTCACGACAGCGGATGAACAAATGCTGGAGCAAGTAGAGAAGCAATTATACAAAATTATTGATGTTATCAAGGTTCTTAACCTCAGCTCACAAGAGATGGTTGCGCGTGAACTTGCCCTGATTAAGGTGAAGGCGGAGCCTAACATGAGGCCAGAAATTCTTGGAGTGGTTGAGACGTTCCGAGCTTCTATTATTGATATTGGCCCCAGCACACTTGTCGTTCAAGTGTTAGGAGAGTCTTCAAAAATTGAAGCGATGATTGAACTGATGGAGCCTTATGGTATTCGTGAGATTAGCCGCACAGGCGTAACGGCAATGATTCGCGGATCGATTACAGATGGTGTGAGCCGTTAAGTTGAACTGAGCTAGCTCAACGTAACGCAGCGAACCAGATGGTGAGATTTGATTATGCACGAACAAGCATGCTGGAAGTTGTAATACTCCCTTCGGATGAAGGGGTATTTCAGCGGATGAGACCTGATTATCCTTTGAAATACCCTTTATCATCCGAGGGCTGAACATCATATATACCTTACGTATATAAACAAAATGGGAACAAATTTGAGGAGGAATCATAACAATGGCAGTTACGATGTATTATGAAAAAGACGCAGATTTCGCAGTACTAAATGGTAAGACAATCGCTGTAATTGGTTACGGCTCTCAAGGTCACGCTCAAGCACAAAACTTGCGTGACAGCGGTTTGGACGTTGTTATCGGTCTTCGTGAAGGCAAGTCAGCTGACAAAGCTCGTCAAGACGGATTCGAAGTATTGTCTGTTGCTGATGCTACAAGCCGTGCAGATGTAGTACAAATTTTGATGCCGGATGAAACTCAAGCAAGCGTTTATAACAATGACATCGCTCCTAACCTCAAAAAGGGCGCTGCTCTTATGTTCTCCCACGGTTTCAACGTGCACTACGGTCAAATCGTAGCACCTAAAGACAACGATGTTCTTCTTGTAGCGCCGAAGTCTCCAGGTCACTTGGTTCGCCGTACATATACGGAAGGATTCGGTGTTCCTGGACTTATCGCGATCGAGCAAGATGCGACAGGAAATGCGAAAGCAATCGGATTGGCATATGCAAAAGGTATCGGCTGTACACGTGCTGGAGTTATTGAGACATCCTTCAAGGAAGAAACAGAAACAGACTTGTTCGGTGAGCAAGCAGTATTGTGCGGCGGTGTAAGCGCGCTTATCAAAGCTGGTTTCGAAACATTGACAGAAGCAGGATATTCTCCTGAAATGGCTTACTTCGAGTGTCTACATGAGCTGAAGCTTATCGTTGACCTTGTATACGAAGGCGGATTGGCTACAATGCGCGACTCCATCAGTAACACAGCGGAGTACGGCGACTATGTAACAGGTCCTCGCATCGTAACAGAAGAAACGAAGAAAGCAATGAAAGAAGTATTGGCTGATATTCAACAAGGTAAGTTCGCTCGCGACTTCATCTTGGAGAACCAAGCAAATCGTGCATTCTTGACAGCAACTCGCCGCAATGAAGCGAACCATCCGATCGAAGTTGTTGGTGGTCAATTGCGTGAAATGATGCACTGGATTAAGAAATAAGCATCGGCATTATATTCAATATATTCATTCAATCAGTAGCCGTGCATGTAACGAGTATGCATGTGAATAAGTAAGGCGATTACGCAATGCGTCCGCCCGTCACTAGGCGGGTGGGCGTTTTTAGTAGCAACGAGGAGGTGCGGAGTTATGCGTAAAATATATTTGTTTGATACAACTTTGCGTGACGGTGAGCAATCTCCGGGCGTCAACTTGAATACAAAAGAGAAACTTGAAATCGCGCATCAGCTAGAGCGCCTTGGCATTGACCGCATGGAAGCAGGATTCCCTGCAGCATCACCTGGTGACTTGGCAGCTGTAAACGCAGTTGCAAAAGCAGTGAAAAATGCGACTGTGGTAGGGTTAGCTCGTTCGCGCGTTCAAGATATTGATGCCGCTTATGAAGCGTTGAAAGATGCAGAAGATCCTTGTCTTCATCTCTTCCTTGCTTCTTCTCCGATTCATCGTCAGCACAAGCTGCGCATGACGAAGGAGCAAATGCTAGAAGCAGCAGAAGCAGCGATTAAATACGCAGGCAAGTATTTCACCAAAATTCAGTTCTCCCCTGAGGATGCAGGTAGGACAGAGCTGGACTTCTTGTGCCAAGTAACGGATATGGCGATCAAGGCGGGAGCCACGGTTGTTAATATCCCGGATACAGTGGGATATTTATATCCTGCCGAATTCGGTAATATTTTTAAGACACTGAAAGAGCAAGTGCCAGGTATCGAAAAGATTCAGCTGAGTGCTCATTGCCATGACGACTTAGGGATGGCGACTGCGAATGCCTTGGCTGCGGTATTGAACGGTGCGGATCAAGTCGAGGGAACAATTAATGGTATTGGTGAGCGCGCGGGCAACACAGCGTTGGAGGAAGTGGCGATGTCGCTGGAAACACGTCAAGACTTTTTCCAAGCGAAATCAACGATGGTATTATCGGAAATTGCTCGTTCGAGCCGCTTAGTCAGCAAGTTAACGGGGATGGTCGTACCTGGTAACAAGGCAATCGTTGGTGCGAATGCATTTGCTCATGAATCGGGTATTCATCAGGACGGTATGCTGAAGGAAAAGACGACGTATGAGATTATGTCTCCGGAGACAATTGGCCTTAAGGAAAGCAAGCTCGTGCTCGGCAAGCACTCTGGACGCCATGCGTTCCGTGAGAAGCTAATCGATCTTGGCTATGAGTTAAGTGACGAGCAGCTCAATATTGCATTCTCGAAGTTTAAAGATCTAGCAGATAAGAAGAAGGAAGTATCTGACGAGGATATTCGCGCCTTTATCGAGGAAAAAATCGTGGATACGCAAGAAATCTTCTCCCTGCAAACGATCTATGTCACGTATGGAAATGAAGCGACTCCAACTGCTAAAGTCCGCATCGTCACGCATGAAGGCGACGTGCTGGAACAAGAAGCAGAAGGTAATGGTTCGGTTGATGCGATTTACAATGCGATTGATAAGGCAACTGGGGAAGAGGTTGTATTGTCTGACTACTCCATTAAGTCTGTTACGCATGGTAAAGATGCGCAAGGTGAGGTTCATGTTGTAATGAGCCAAGACGAGGTAGCTGTTCAAGGCCGCGGCGTTAGCACAGATATTCTTGAAGCGAGTGCCCGTGCATACGTGGATGCATTGAACCGTCTGATCGAGAAGCGCCAATTGAACAATGGCAGTCGACGCGATAAGATTGGCTTGGTGTAAAATTAGAGTAGAGCAAAACCCGCTATCTATACTGGATGGCGGGTTTTTAACGTTGTTATGGATCGATAGGCAAGAAGAATGGTCTCTTGAATCGCATCTGCACAGTCTTCGTCGGATGAAAGCATCGTACGAGAAAAAGCGTACATATTAGCTTCAAAGGTTCGTATTAGTTGGATAAAAGCTTGACGGTCACCTTGTTGTGCCTGCCTAACATTTAGTGGTGTAGACACATTTGTGATCCTCCTTGATAGATTTGATTGAAATGATATACATGATAGACATGCAAATGCTTGTCTATGTAGCATGGTACATTCCATTTTTAAAATAGCTATATGTATACTTAGAGGACGTGAAAGCCGAAACGGTTCATTTCTACTCTAAAATAATATCACTTTTTACATATACCAATGAAAACTAGACTGTTCCCTCATCTTTATAGGTAAATCCTATTAAGATAATAGATTTTATATCTTAGTCATCTGAGGCGGTGTGCGATAAAATGAAAGGAATAATCAAGGTATGGGAATGCAGGAGTAGGAGTGTTTTATTTACATACGGAGAGAAGGAGCGAACGGATATGACAGAGGTTAAAAAGATTGCAGTTATTGCAGGGGACGGCATTGGACCAGAAGTAGTAGCTGAGGCGATTAAAGTTATGAAGCGTACGGAGGAATTGTTCGGTTTGAAATTTGAGTTCGAACACGGTTTGTTCGGCGGTGTTGCTATCGACGAAAAGGGAACGCCGCTTCCACAGGAGACTCTTGAAATTTGTAAACGTGCGGATGCAGTGCTCTTAGGGGCAGTTGGTGGACCGAAATGGGACAACAACTCGAAAGAGCTTCGTCCAGAGACAGGCTTGCTCGGTATTCGCAAAGAATTGGGATTGTTCTCGAACTTGCGCCCAGCTGTCGTATTTGATTGCTTGAAGGATGCTTCCACGCTTAAGCCAGAAGTATTGGAAGGCACGGACCTTATCGTTGTACGTGAATTGACAGGCGGCATTTACTTCGGTGAGAAGTTCCGACGTGAAGGTGCTTATGGTGAAGAAGCGGTTGATACATGTGTCTATAACGTAACAGAAGTAGAACGCATTGTGCGCCAAGCATTCGAAGTAGCTCAGAAGCGCCGTAAAAAGCTTGCTTCTGTTGATAAAGCGAACGTGTTGGAGACATCCCGTCTATGGCGTGAAACGGTGAATCGTATTGCACCAGACTATCCAGATGTAGAAGTAGAACATGTACTTGTTGATAACTGCGCGATGCAGTTGTTGCGCCGTCCATCCAGCTTCGACGTTATCGTTACAGAGAACATGTTTGGAGATATTTTAAGTGATGAAGCGGCAATGCTTACAGGATCGATTGGTATGCTTTCTTCTGCATCGCTTGGCGAAGGCAGCTTCGGTTTGTATGAGCCTGTACACGGCTCGGCGCCAGATATTGCAGGTCAAGGTGTTGCGAATCCAATCGCAACGATCCTTTCTGTCGCTCTTATGTATCGTTTAACATTTGGTTATGGTGAAGCTGCGGATGCCATTGAGCGTGCCGTGAAGCAGGTGCTGGATGCTGGCAATCGCACAGGCGATATTGCTACGGATCGTGCTCAGGCACTAAGCACAACTGAGATGGGTGACCTTATTGCTAATGCATTAGAGGGAGCTGCAGTTCAAGCTTAATCTTAGCAGTTAAATGAAAGTGTGTTAGAGACTATATTAGAGGTTTACTAGAAGGCGTATCGATCGTATTATATCGCGTGCTCGTATATTACGGTATATATAAAGGAAGAAACAGAATTTAATTGAGCTTATTTTCCATCAACGCAGAGGGATTGGTCCCATTTCGTTGGTGAGAAGGTAAGCTCTTTTTATTAGGTATAACATTTTATTTTGAGAGGAGAATTGGTATGAACATTTCTAGTTCTATGCATGATTTGTATGGCAAGTATGAAATTCCTGATACGATTATTAAAATGTTAGAGCGCCAAGAACGAAGTCAGGATAGAGAAGATATAGGACTATTTATACTTCAAGATGATGAATGTCGTTATATGAGCACGCCAATTGATTCTATTCCATTTGCGACGATTGGAGTGGACGGTATTCATTATGCGTTTTTGACAGAATTCGGAGCGGTAGAAAATTTAAATGAAGCACCTATTATTTGTGTTTCACCTATGGATTTTGGTTTAGAAATACGTTATGCAGGATATAATTTGGCTCAATTTCTGGAGGTTTATTGTGCGGATGAAGCAATACTTATTAATCATTTTGAGGGCGAAAAGGACTACATGCGTTATGTTCAGCAAAGAGAGGAAGAGGAGCGGAGAGAACCGGATGAAGGAGAGTTTGGATTAACCGCTGAAGAATTACAAGAGAGAAAAAATAAAATGGAGCACTTTCGAGAGGACTTTCAGGTACGAAAAATTGAAAGAACTTTTCTGTGGAAAGAGCTGGAATCTATCCGTGCACATAGACGTTCGAAAATTGTTATTGAAACGGTAAATGGGTTGGGTGTGCTTCCAAATCATAAACCAAACATGAGATTGGGCGAGAACGCGCATTCACGCTTACATTGGGAGGTCGAAGAAGGCAACTCGGCTTTAAATGAACTAGATGAAGCTCGGAAATTTGTTGAGGCAGCTTCCTTGGAATCAAGAATTGGATTTGTTCGTGATGCTCAGCACTATTATATGTTTGACTGTACAGACTGGCGGGAATGGATGATTGAGCAGCTAGTCTTATGGGGGTATGAAACAGAAGCGAAAAATTTGCAGCTATCTTTTCCAGGCGAGCAATATATGCCTGTGACGGATACTCTATCAACGTATCTTTATTTGGAATGGTCATCCTCTGACGAAGATGAAAATAAATAAGTGCTCGTTATTAAGCTTATAAAAAGACGGCTAAACCTTTGTAAACAAGGTTTAGCCGTTTGTATTTGTAAGAGGGAAAGGGTATTTAGTTTGGTTACATTCATTACACTCAATCAAAGTGACTGCGTTAATTTGAATGGATCTAATTGAGATAATAAAATAAGTTCAAAGTACTAACTCTAGCTTGCTAAATGAAAAAAGAAGTACACTTGATGCAATTAATGCGGAAGCATTCCTATTTTCATAGCACGATCTTACTTACTCTCTTCCGGGACATAAAGTCCAAGAGCTTCCGCTACACGCTTGCCGTATTCAGGGTCAGCTTTGTAGAAATGCTGAATTTGACGCAGCTTAATCTCATCCATCTCAACAGGCTTCATTGCAGCAACGACATTGTCAACGAGTCGGCTGCGCTCTTCTTCTGAGAGCAAACGATATAGATCACCTGGCTGCGTATAGTGGTCATGATGATCATAGGCGATACTTTGTGCTTCGCCTTGTACCGTATACGGAGCTGTCGCATGAGATGGGTTTTCCGTTGGACCACCAAAGCTATTAGGCTCGTAGTAGACGGAAGAGCCGCCGTTTGAGTCAGCGCGCATTTGTCCATCGCGTTGGTAATTGTGGACTTTGGCATGCGGGCAGTTAATTGGTAACGTATTATGGTTCGCTCCTACACGATAGCGATGTGCATCGGAATAAGCGAATAGGCGTCCTTGGAGCATTTTATCTGGTGATGCTTCAATACCTGGAACGAAAGAACCTGGTGAGAAAGTAGCTTGCTCCACTTCTGCGAAATAGTTTTCTGGATTACGGTCAAGAACCATACGACCAACCTCAATTAAGGGATAATCCTTCTGTGACCATACCTTCGTAACATCGAACGGATCGAAGCGATACGTATTCGCATCTTGCTCCGGCATAATCTGCACATACAGTGTCCAAGCGGGGAAATCGCCCTTATCGATGGCATTAAATAAATCTTCTGTATGATAGTCGGGATTTTCGCCTGCAAGCTTGGCAGCAAGCTCGATATCTAAGTTCTTGATCCCTTGTTCAGTCTTAAAATGATACTTGACCCATACCGCCTGACCTTCGTTATTCACCCACTTAAAGGTATGACTTCCGAAGCCGTGCATATGCCGTAAAGTTGCAGGAATGCCGCGATCAGACATAAGAATTGTGACCTGGTGCAGCGATTCAGGCGAGAGTGACCAGAAGTCCCATACCGCGTTTGGGTTTTTCAAATGGGTCTGCGGATGACGCTTCTGTGTATGGATAAAATCAGGGAACTTAATCGCATCTCGAATAAAGAAGACAGGTGTATTATTGCCGACTAGATCGTAGTTGCCTTCCTCGGTATAAAATTTCACAGCGAATCCACGAGGATCACGTACCGTATCAGCAGAGCCAGACTCACCAGCTACCGTAGAAAAACGAATAAACATAGGTGTTCGCTTGCCGATTTCAGACAGAAAGCTTGCTTTTGTATAAGAAGATAAGTCATTCGTTACTTCAAAATAACCGTGTGCGCCAGCACCTTTTGCATGAACGACACGTTCTGGTACGCGCTCACGATTGAAATGGGCTAGTTTCTCTAGTAAGTGAACATCTTGAATTAAGGTTGGTCCACGCTGTCCGGCAGTCATTGAATTCTGGTTATCACCAACGGGAGCTCCCCAACTTGTTGTTAATGTTCGCTTGTTCGTAGTCATAAACGATTCCCCCTAAGGCCATGGTTTAGTATTGATTCATTTATAATATATATAATATATAATACAATATAGAAATGAATACTTAATAATAATTATTATAATCAAATAAGCATAACAATCAAGTCACATAAGAAAAAAGATGCAACGATATAACGTATGAAGGGATTCGCACATCTAGTACATTTGAAAAAGATAACTGACTAAAATGGCTGCTCTTGCTAACAGTTACTCGATGGTTTACTTCTTCTTAAACACCTTGCTGGCTTGTTTAATCAATAACTAGGTATGTAAAGGTGAGTAGCGATGTTAATCATCATTATCTCGCTCGTATGGAAACGAATTACAACCAATAAATATGCCCCACAGCCAAGCACTAGAGGAACGAAGTGCCGACTGCAGGGCTCTGTATTACATAGGCGGAGTTGAATCAAGTTCCTTATACCTCTTTACATATTTCAGTACGGTATCGACATAAGTGGCGTGTGACCAGGTGAGTGGAGCCACCGAGAGTGGTGCACCTGAAAATGGATCGAGCTGCTCTGGCAGCATACCGCTTGGCAATGCATGTCGAACCGTCCAACGAAGCGTTTCCAATGGCTGCTGCAATTCGGCAAGATTTTCAGCTATTGCAATCTCGTAGGCAGCAAACCAGAGTGTGCAAATAATCCATGGGTTTCCTGGGGCAATATTCATGTCCGAACATCGTTGGAAATAGTAATCTTGTCGATAGCGAGCAATTCCACCGACAGAAGTACGGATCGTTAGACGATTCCGCAGTTTGCTCATCGTCGAGCGAACTTTTGAATCTTCTGGAGGCAGTACACCAAATTCATAGATACCAAATATGCTGCTTTCTGGCGTCATATCTTGTACCCAGCGTCCATCTTTTCGATATAATCCTCGTGCGAAGCACTGTTCTTCTTCATTCCATAAGTGGGTAAGAATACCGTTCTTAATACGCTCGGCCCCTTCAAAATATCGCTCTGCACGTTCATCATCACCGAATAGCTGAGCGAATTGCGAGGCTGCGGTGAGACCACCGTAGACAGCCGAGGCCGTAAACGTGAATATCCCATATCGTTCTTCCCACAAGTCGTAACTTGGCTGTGGCAAGTTCAATTGAGCCTCTGTATAACGAAGCAGAAATCCAGCAGCTTGTCGGATAAGGGACTGATAAAGCGATTGCGGGCGTTCGATATCACCATGCACACTGTAATCATGCCATAACGCATGGAGTACGAGAGCGGTCTCATCTTCTTGAATAGGCAGCTGGCTGCGCCCATCATGCACATAGGGATGCCAGCTCGAGCCAACCGTGCCATCTGGATTGTATTTATGATACAAATAGCCTTCACTGCTAAGTGCGCGCGTACAGAAGCGGAAGAACGGCTCGATCATGCCGTGGTAGCCAGCTGAAGACATCGCTTTGGCGACGAGAGCACCATCTCGAGGCCACATATAACTGTAGTGATCGCGGTTGAACTGCATAATATCGGTGTCATTGGCTGCAATGATAGCGCCTTCTGCATCGGTTTGCGTTCGTACGATGAGCAGACTCTGCTTATAGCTCTGAATAAGTGACTCATCCAAATTCGCGAAATCTGGATTGTTTTTGTTCACCCAACGACGCCAATACGTATTCACTCGGTCAATGAGTCGCCCTGGTCCGCTCTCGCGGACATACTGATTGAGTTTCTTCACATCGTCCAAATGAGCCCCGGCGGCAAACCAATAAAAGTGATTCGACGAACTATTAGGTGAAATAAAAGATCGAGAGCTTATCGTGCTATCAACGGAACCTTGTGCAATGGCATTGCCCATTAATTTACCGTCTTCGGCATCTCTCCACGTGCCTTCCGCTTGATGAAATCGCTTTATTCCCGTTGTAAACTCATAAATGCTGTCGAGAGCAGGGGGCGGTTCACGCCCCGTTGCATGCTCGAAGTTCCGATCGTTTTGTGAATTCTGCTTCGCGGCTGATTCGGCACAGGCGTTGAACATGAAATAATGGTCTTTTTTATAATGGAAAACGGTGCGTTGATCTGGATAATAAGCGGCTGTATCACCAACTTCGGTCTCATTGATGACTAGATCTTGGTGGAAAAAGAGGCGAACCTCACGTTCTATTGATGTATGATTTTTGATGCGGACTTTACGCAAAAATATAGGATCTCGTTGGTGAACAGCATCTTCAATCGTTAAAGAAAGCTGTAGAGCAGGATGATGCGCCTCTACTTTTGTGACAAGGGATTCATCTCGATATCCAATTGAAATGGACCATTCCGGGTCATCGAGCCAACTAAACTGATGGTCTACCCACACACCAAGTCGGCATTTGTGGCCGCCGACATGATTAAGCTGGCCGACATAAGGATAGTAAATGTCACGAATGTAGGCGTGCTGGTCAAGGTTCACGAGCATTTTACCATTGCCTACAACGAGATAACGTGGCATGATATCACTTCCTTAACGTTTGATGTGATTGGAACAAGCGGGAAGCGTAATCATGAGCTAAACGTTCTGCGCCTATGGAACTGTTAGCATGTGCAAATATTTGAAACAGTGGTTCATCCGCGTCAGGCATAATAAGTACCGTTCCATCATCGCCTGAAATACGAATGCCATCCAGCAGTTCTACTTGCTGTCCATCTGATCGGACCCATTCCATCACTTTACGCATTAAGATGCCTTTTTCATGCCAGCCGCATGGAACAATTTCTTTTGCTGTGTACGATTCGGGAAGTTTGTGCAGCAGATCTTCTACAGTGTTGCTTTCGTCTGCGAATAATTGCAATAGTAAGCCGATGGCATAAAGACGATGGCTAAGAGGGCAGAATGGGACTCCTGCCGTTGCTTCCATAACCGAACGTAAGGATTCCTTTGTACGAACAAATCGCAGCGTACGTCCAATTCTTTCTCCCTCAATGCCTATGCTGAACGAGGCAGGAACACCGAGAACAGCGGGCACGCCAGTACGTTCGAGTGCGTAAGCAATCAAATGCATCAACCCATCATCTGAGAGGATAGAGCCTGACCGTGTGACCATTTGAAGCTGGAGATCATCGCCTACATAAATGCCTACATCCGAATGTGTCTGTTGAATGAGCGCTGCCAGAGATTCTGCATCGAAGGCGCTGTCTTGGATAATGAGTCTTCGGCCTCCAACTGCCGCTGAAAAGCGTTGGACAAGATCGAGGTCAACAGAAGGAGCAAGCTGAAGCACATAGGCGAGAGAGGAAGTGCGAGCAGTTGACCAATCAAGTTCTTTTGCAAGTGCTGCCAAGTATTGATTAACAGCATATGCATCCTGCCTCCAGCTGCCTACTGCTTCTGCATGGCAGCGTACATAGTCCTCTTGAAAATAGGCGTTCTCGATCTTGCGTTCTGCTGATTTGGCAATAGGCCAACCTTGACCATCCATCCATGACAGTACCGCTTGAGGTGCATGTTGATGATCCAATTGGATTTTTATATGAACAGCACCATGGGCAGAACGATTGCGTACAGCATGACGAGTTACTTCATCTGCGCATATTCCGATATCTATAACATGGACGCCTATAGATCGAAGACCTGATACAAAGCTGTCTTTCAACAAGGAAGAGTAAGCATGGCTGCAGTTGGCGACGATCACGGTAGCTTCACTTGGCAGCGTATAGCCGTATGCTGCGCCTAGCTTTCCTGCTCGTTCAGGGTGGATATCCACGTTCGGGACTCCCACAATTCCACGACTCGTAAATAGGGGCTTAGATGCTTCATTGCTCCAGATTAAAGAATCATGAACGGTCGTATTTGTTGGCACGGTTTTGTTGGGCCATAATCGTACATTGCTCCTGATCGATGCCTTGGCTCCAATCGTGCATCCTGAGCCAATGACGCATCCTTCATCTAGCTGTGCGCCTGAACCGACGATGATGCGGTTCATCAGGAGACTGTCTTGCATTTCGCAATGTTCGCCAATATAATTCCCGTTCCACATAATCGTACGCTCCAGCTTGGTGGACGAGTGAACGGTGTTGCCTTCACCTAACACGGTGTAAGGCCCAATTGAACTGCCGAAATGCAATTTACAGCCTGATGCGATATAAGCAGGTCCGTTAAGATGAATGCGGGCCGGAAGTTTGACGTCTGACTCCAAGTATATGCCAGGCATCACTTCTGTGGCCGCTAAGTTTACGGATACTCTTCGATCCAGCATATCGAACTGAGATTGCCGATATTGGGTTAGGTTGCCGATATCTGACCAATACCCTGAAGCTGTATAACCAAATAGTCTTTCTTCCTTTTGCAGAAGGGCAGGAAAGAGATCAAGACTGAAGTCATAAGGGGAGCCTTCTGGTATCCAATTAAAGATGGATGGCTCTAATACATAAATGCCAGTATTGACGGTATCGCTGAAAACCTCGCTCCAACTAGGCTTCTCCAGAAAGCGAGAGACGCGGCCATCTGACTCTGTCATGACAACTCCATACTCAAGAGGAGAGTCTACTTGCGTAAGGACCATCGTTGCCAGTGCTTGCTTCGATTTATGATATTCAATTGCCTTCCGTAAGTTGAAATCTGTTAGTGCATCGCCGCTTACGACAATAAAAGTTTCATCTAGAAAGCCTTCTGCATTTTTGACACTGCCTGCCGTTCCTAAAGGTGAATCTTCTTCAAAGTAGACGAGCTGCACGCCGTATTCAGAGCCATCTCCAAAATGATCACGAACGGAATCTGGCAAGTATTGAAGGGTGACAGCAATTTGATGAATGTCGTGACGCTTCAACAAGTCGATAATGTACGCCATGCAAGGACGATTAAGCAGCGGTACCATCGGTTTCGGCGTGTTTAACGTTAGAGGGCGCAGGCGCGTACCTTTACCTCCAGCCATAATGACTGCTTTCATTGAGCCATCACTCCTTCATAAACGTGTCTTGTGGAAAGGGAAATTGCATCCCAATCATAAAGAGTTGTCACTTTGCGGTATGCTTGCTTAGCGAACTGTTCTGCTTTGTCAGGATGGAGCAGTAAATCGGTAATGTGCCAGGCGAGAGATTCGGTATGTCCACATAGCGCCTTATAGCCATCATGATTATGGTCAATAATTTCCGCCAACCCACCTGTTTCTGAGACAACGATAGGTACACCACGGCCCATCGCTTCCAAGGCAACGATGCCGAAAGGTTCGTATAAGCTAGGGAATACAGAGACATCTGTAATATCAAAGAGCAGATCGCGTTCTTCATCGTTGACGAATCCGGTAAAATGCACACAATGGGACAGGCCAAGTTCAGCAGTAAGACGTTTAAGCTCGGATGCCATAGGGCCTGCTCCGGCGATAACAAGCTTTGCGTTAGGAACGCGCTCTTGGACAAGCTTCAACGATGACAATAGCACTTGCACTCCTTTTTCATACACGAGCCGGCCAATGAAAAAAATAATCTTGTCTTCTGGTTTGGCAATGGTCGATCGAAAAGCTCGGATGCTATCTGTATTTGTGTTGCGGACCGGAAATGAGGTGTGATCGGATGAACGGTTGTGTGCAGCAGGAGAATTCATACTGACGCATTCAACTCCATTTGGAATCACACTTACTTTCATAGGCGGCAAATCAAAAATTCGTTCTACTTCACGCTTCATCGCTTGTGAACAGACGATAACATGCTCTGCTTTTTGCGTAAGTTCGTACTCCATTTCGTGAATGCGTTGCTGCATGTCAGTATGAATAGCCCCGTGATTCCGACCATGCTCAGTCGCGTGAATCGTTACTACTAGCGGGAGCTGGTAGGCTTCCTTTAGATCCTGAGCTGCTAAATAGACAAGCCAATCATGGGCATGAATAAAATCGAAATGAATTCCTTCAGTAATTAGGGCATCTGTGCAAATTGTAAATGAAGCATTCATTTGGAAAATCCAATCCATAAACCCAATCTCGGTCATGGATGGGGCAAGTGGAACTCGATGTACATGAATTCCGTCCATTTTTTCATAGAGCGGTGTTCCAGGTACTTCTCTTGTTACAATATGAATCTCGCAATCTCTTTTGACGAGGTAGCGTGACAAATCATAAACAGCTCGTGACAAGCCTCCTATAACGAGCGGAGGAAACTCCCATGCCAGCATGAGGATGCGTTTTTTCTTCCCAGCTGAGTTTTCTGTATTATTGTTTCTATCATTTGCATCTAGATAAGAAGGAGCAACGGGTAGTTGCTGACGAATATAAGCAAATAAGGACGACAGCATAAGCTGATGGTCAGATGATGACGAAGCTGTACTGGAATGGTTGTTACTTGCTCTCGCCGGTTCATTACGCACTGCATGCAGCAGAACACGATAATCTAAAGTAGGGAAACAAGGGGTGTCGGCTTCGAATTTTTCCAACTCTGTCACATTGTAAATTCCGTGTTCCAGCATATGAAGCAGTGTTCGACAGCGCTCAAGATGATGATTCGTACGCTCTATTGCATAACTTGGTACAGTATCCGCATCAAGAATGAACGCCCAGTCGCTTGCGGCTGCCAGCATAAGTTCGCGAATCGATTGATTGGCGAGTCTTTCTCGAATAGTAGAGTATCCCCAGTCATTCGCATGTCTTTGCAGCACGGTGAGGAGTTCTTCTTCTGCTTTGTGAAGTTGTTTATAGATCCAGTCGTTTTTTTCTTGGAGCCAAACTTCGGCATATCCGCCGCGTCCCCAACTGCTCATCGACATCGCAGCTTGCTGCACATTTGGTACAGCGTTCACATAATCGAGCGGGGAGACGAAACTTAATGTTTGATTGCCTTGCTCTTGCATCTCATTCCATTCTCTGAATACAGCTTCGATCCATTGTGGTCCTTCATACCACCAATGACCGAATAACTCTGCATCATACGGACATAGAACGATGGGGATGCCATTGACATTGCTTTTGGCCTGTCTTAGTTGCTCTATCCGACTATGTATAAAATGTCGGGCGTGATCGACTGTGCGTGCCCGGGCCCATTCAGGGCAATATGGCTGCTTCTCACCATTGCTGCCGGTAATTCGATAATATTTCAAGCCCGTATTGATTCGCGCGCCATCAGCTAACAAATGAGGCTTAATATAGTTCCACTCATCCTCGTCATACCAGCCAAGATCGTAACCGATATCACGGTAATATTCCCGATAATCCGGATCTCCCGGATAGCCTTCATGGCTGCTCCATACTTGATGAGAAGACATCGCATCTCTTGGGAAAGCATACACGCCGTCCTCTGTCGCGATGGGCACAAATGTATCATTAACCGGTATCGGTTCAGCATGCTGCAGCGCATGCTGGTCGACGATAAAGTAGCGAATGCCGCTTTGCTGCAATAGTTTTGATAGATGTGGAACGTACGCACATTCCGGAAGCCAGATGCCATCTGGTCGAACACCGAAGTGGCGCTCATGCTCTCTTATTCCGTATTCGATTTGAGCTTCTGCAAGAGCAGGATGCTTTAGAAACGGAAGAAAGGCATGGGTTAATGCACATGTCATTAGTTCTAGATGACCTGCATCATAATGCCGCTTAAATTGAGGGATGATGGCTCGATCCCAGTCACGAAACCGCTGAAGAAGGTAGGACCAATGCTTGGCATACATATCAGCGACAGTTTGGAGCTCTGGTTGTTGTGCTGTTCGCGCTATTTCCGATTGAGCCAGCTCAACAGAACGTGACAAGTAGCGGTCATAGCGCAATTGCATAAGTGGATCATCCATCATAGCTAGCAGGGTTGGCGTTAATGTCATCGTCAGCCGGTAGGGAACCCGATCACGTTCCAGACGATCGAACATATCCAAGAGAGGGAGGTACGTCTCCGTCATTGCCTCATAAAACCAACGTTCCTCTAATCTCTCTGCCTGCTCATTATGCCGTACATAGGGAAGATGGGCATGCAGCACTAAAGCTACACAGCCATCGCCCGCTTTACGCACCCTATTTGGCGAAATAGTCGAGTTTGCTTCAAGCAATTGGCTCATCGTATTGTCTAACCCCTTTAACATGATTAATTGTCGCTATAAAGCGTGTATGTTGAGAATTGTTGAAATGGTGAGTAATTGGATTGTGCATAGTGTTGGTGTTGGGAGTCAGATTGCGAGCATTCTTGAATAGTTGACGATTCATCCCTGACTTCTACTATCCAATCCGGATCATTACGCGGGGTTCCGACTAGAGCTGAGCGTAGAAGAGAGACGAATTGTTGATTGTGATTAACAAACCCATAATCAAGCGCATATCGATGCCGAGGTGCCACATGACGGAAGTACCAGCTTTCACTATTGCCAACATCGGCATCGTAGTAGGTTAAGGGTGCGGTATCTGGTTCCGAATAGGAATACTGATAAAGGCGAGCAACTCTGCGCAGTTCATGCCAAGAGCTCCGATAGTGCCGCTCGATAAGAGACTTTAGACGTTTACTGACTTCCCAATAGCCAAACAGAACCGTCGGCTGTTGAACCATCAGGTGAATAATATTGCTCTGATTCGCAGTGTAATGGCGATTGTTAATGGATGGTTGAACCATAGCTGCCTCCTTCCGTTCTCTTTTATTGCGCCTGTGCTGATGACCGCACAAACTCGTTTCCTGATCATCTTATCCGTGTGATCAAGGATGTATGTCTAAGTTTTTGGTAAAGATATCCTATAAAATCTTAAAATCTTGTTGATTGTGAATCTATGAAATGAGGTATTATCTTAGTAGATCATTTGAAGGAAAGAGAAGCTTGCTGATATTTCCAGTCCTGTATTCTTATGAAGTGGGCACGCCATGCTTAGCTTGCGTGAGGCGAACGAAGTCATCATACCGATTCTCGGAATGCAGCAATTGCTCGAACGTATTCAATGAGATGGATGAAAACGATCTACATTCGCCTGTTGCGTAGCGAGCAACTAATTCGTGGTTCATTTCGTTATAAGTTAAGTAACTGATTTGCTTGGATGACAGGAACAATACATGAGAAGACATCTTTTCATTCCTCCGTTCGTTTGATAGGTTTTATCATCTATATGCGCGTGCTGATTTGCTTATGCGTGTAGGACAAACGAGTCACGAGCAAGACTTTAGTCACCATTTTTCATCATAAAAAGGAATTTCGTGGCAACGGAGCGAATATGCTTCTATAACTATGTTCCGCAGATACAACTTGGGTACACTACTTATAAGTGCAACGCTTCTCATTAACTCTGACGTTATGCTGAGGAGGGAGAACATGAGCTTCTGTTGTGGTGCAAGTATGATTGGAACACAGGGGTCACTGCAGCATTATCGAACAAGGATTCATAATGTTCCCCTATTGCTGTGTCCGGTATGTCAACGCATCGAGGTACATTATTTAGTTGAAAATGAGTATGAAATCGTTGCCGATTATGCACAGACTGATGGAGCTGAGGAAGTTGACTTTCGAGAATATGTCGTGCAGGATGAAAGCCGTATATTTGAGAACTGTGTAAATCATGAGGATGAAGATCCTCTAGATATCGTCCGCAGCCAGATTGATGTGTCACTAGACTTATTGGCGCTGGCGAAGCAGTGGGATGACAAGCCCTGGGAATTGCAATTGAAGCGCCGATTGGCGCTCATGAGCAGGCGTAAAGCCCAGTTGATGAAGCAGCGTTCGTGAATCAGTTGTTACAACAACAAGCAGAAGTTTCTTTTATCAACATAGGCGATTCATGTTGTCTGTCGCACGGACTATCTCTTCTGGGTCTGTTCACATAACGACATGGATCGCCTTTCTTTGGATAAAATGATGCCTAACGTTTCATTTAGGTTACTTTTAGCCGATTCATCTTTTTATACGATTATTCGACAATTTCTAGGGTTGATAAAGGTATGTCATTATAACTATCATGTAACTATTGGTAACCAGAGCACATCTTGTCCAGTCATAAGTAGTGGGCAGTGAGGTGATCACAATGATAAGTCCTTCCGAAGATAGTGTGTTGGACATGGTGGATTGGAAGTCGCAGTATACAAAGAGTTTACGCCAGTTTATGTTGAACGGCAGCGAGAAAGACTTGGAGACGGCCAGAACAATTGCGAGGACAAGCCAACAAATGAAGCCGTATGACGTATTAACCCTTCATGAAGATACGATGACTATGATGATGTCACATGTGGAATGGAATGAAGCTGCAAAGATGCTGCATCGATCTTATGTCTATTTTGTGGAATGCTTGTCCGTCATTCAGATGGAACAAGGGAGCAAGGAGGGGGAGTTTTTGGCTATCAACCCTATTCGGGAACCTTGGATGCAACCTAGTCGTGCTCTATTTGCCGGGGACTTCAACCAGAACAAGTACGAAAATGTACTGCAGCAGATGGACTGTGCTATCGTATTGTTCGATGAAGACGGCACTCTTTCATTTGTTAATGTTGCTACCGCCAAGTTACTTCAAGTTCCGCGCAAACAATTAGTCGGCTGTACGCTAATTGAACTCATGCGTCATCCGTTAATTCAACGTGATAAACGGAAATTGATGATCCGAGTATTCCGCGAGACTATCCAAAGGAGAAAGCGCTATCATGAAATAACGGATCGTCAAGGAAGGACTTTTCTCGTGACGTTCACTCACGGTGAACAGATGGACGGAGATTTCTTATTCAGTATTAAAGACGTGTCTGATTATAAGCGGATCGAACAGACGGCTGTACAAAATGATAAGCTGGCGATACTAGGTAAGATTGCGGCGGCGATTGCTCATGAAATACGGAACCCGTTAACATCCATTCGCGGGTTTATTCAACTGCTAAGGCCTCATTTGATGAACTTAGGTAAAGAAGAATACGCACGCATCATACTGGCTGAAATTGATCGAGCCAATGATATCATTTTCGAATTTCTTAACTCTTCTAAGCCGACGGCTCCTCTTACGACAGAGGTTCCGATTTCGTCTTTGCTGCGAGAAGTGGTGCTTTTGACAGAAAGCGAGGCTTTAATGAAGGGCTGTGAAATAGAATGGATGGAACATGCGTCAGAACAGCCTCTTACGGTATCTATAGACGTAAAGCAAATCAAGCAAGTGTTTCTTAATATGATACGCAATGCAATCGATGCCATTGTTGAGGTGGCACATCTACGCAAAGGTACCATTCAAATTCATGCCGCGAAAGACGGCAAGTATGTTGCTGTAACGATACGAGACAACGGACAAGGGATGGACGAACGGACCCTTGAGCGACTGTTCGATCCTTTCTTTACAACGAAAAATGAAGGGACAGGCTTGGGGCTGTCTGTCAGCTATCGCATTATCCGGAATCATGGTGGAGTTATAGAAGTGGATAGTCAACAAGAAGAATGGACTCAATTCGTTATTCGATTGCCTATTACAATCGGTGATCATACCCGACCTTCTTCTTCGCTTGGAGAATGGTAAGTTCGATATGATATAATAGAAGACATCATAAGAAGATAAAGGGTGATAATGATGGTTAAGCTCACGAATGCAGAAGCACTTCAACACGTAACGATCCATGTTAGCTCTTCACTACAACAATCAGTAGAAGCGGATGCCGTCATTGCAATAGCGACCAAAGCGGAATGGTTAAATGGAACGATGAATGTTCCTGGATCTGCAATTTGTAAGCAGTCGATAGAGACAGGTGTTATTAAGGCACAAGCAGGAAGCGTTCATGTATTTCCAGCAGGTGAGGGAAATGTACGTTTCTTAATAGCAATTGTTCGTTCCGAACATGGATGGACAACGGAAGAACTGCGCTGTGCTTTTGCGAAAGCAGCAAGAGAAGCGATTAGGTTGAAGGCGGCTCATCCAGCTATATTTGTATCCCATGAGTTTGCTGTAATTACGCCTGAGAAGCGGACAGCTGCAGTAGCTCAAGCTGTGGTAGAGGGTTCCTTGTTAGGAGCTTATCAACGTGAAACGTACAAGAAGGAAGCCGAGGCTCTACATCATTTGCAATCTATAGAACTGTTTGGAGCTGTTCTGGACCATGAACAATGGAAAGCTGGTGCAGAACGTGGACATGCTTATGCGATTGGTACGACGATTGCGAGAGACTTAACCAATTTGCCAGGTAATGAGCTCTACCCATCCACATTAGCTGACATAGCAGCTCGTATAGCAGATACGTATAAGTTGGAAATAGAAGTGCTAGATGAAATCCAGCTTGAGGCTAAAGGCATGGGCGGTATTATCGGTGTAGGCAAAGCGAGTGTAAACCCACCACGACTTATCGTGCTTAAGTACCAGGGTAAAGAGGAATGGACAGATGTGCTTGGGCTTGTGGGCAAAGGCATTACTTTTGATACCGGCGGTATTTCGTTAAAACGTGCAGATGGCATGGAAGAAATGATATGTGATATGGGCGGCTCAGCAACTGTTCTAGGTACGATGGCGACGATCGGACGTTTGCGTCCTAAGAAGAACGTTATTTGTGTCATTGCATCTGCAGAGAACATGCCTGGTGGCAATGCTTTGAAACCGGGGGATATCGTAAAGACCTACAGCGGACGCACTATTGAGGTCATTAATACGGATGCTGAAGGACGAGTGGTCTTGTCTGATGCGATGACCTATGCGAAGGAACTTGGAGCATCGAAGCTTATCGATGTTGCAACATTGACAGGGGCGGCAATCGTAGCATTTGGCGATGTTACGACAGCTGCGGTTACGAATGATGAGCCTTTATTAAATGAGGTGCTTGCAGCATCGATGCGAGCGGGCGAGCATGTATGGGCGCTTCCATCACATAAGGAATACTGGGATTTGTTAAAGAGTGATGTAGCGGATGTTCGTAACAGTTGTGGACGCGGTGGTGGAACGATAACGGGCGGATTGTTTATTGGAACTTTTGCTGACGGCCTGCCTTGGGTTCATCTAGATATTGCCGGAACTGCTTATTTGAAAAAATCACGTGGCGTTAATCCAAAAGGCGCAACAGGCGTAATGGTGCGTACACTTGCGGAGACGATTTATCCTTACGTGTAATAGCGAAAGGTGAGTTGGAAACAAGAAGGAGAGGCCATTATTATGACCTCTCCTTCATCCAATTCTATAATCAGGTATGTTGAGCTACACTTGATCGGGATGGAGTCTTGCTCTTTTTCTCATGTATCGTCGCTTGTAAGTTAGATTGCGCTCTGCGACTTGCTACATTATCTACGATGAGTGCACAAGTAATGATGACGGTTCCTAGTATTTCTGCTGCAGATACTTGATAGCCCTGAATGATGGAAATGATGAACGTTGTTGCAGGGACAAAGTTGATGAACAGCATACCGTTTACAGGCGTCAAAAGTTCAATGCCTTTAAGCCAGCACAGCAATGCCAACAATCCTGCTATGAAAATCATGAAAGACATTTCGGGCCAGACCACGGTTAGTTCACTGACTGCAGGTGCTTGAATCTGATCAAATGCTGATAAGATAAGTACGACGATGAGGGAAGTTGCTGACCCATATACGCAAGTTAATGTCGAAATTCGGAGTGCAGACCAACCTTTAAATTGTCCACATGATATGGTGTAAATCACCCAGCCGACAACAGCTATAAAGATAGCTAATAGTGGAATTGGCTTGAATTCACCACTGCTAAACATCCCCAAGTCCCCTTTTGTTACGACGAAGAGAACACCGATAAATGCTGCAATTACACACCCTAGTGTAATCATGCGCGGCCGCTTGCGAGTTACTGCCCATACGATTAGAACCGCAAGCATTGGCATAAATGACTCCATAATGGAGGCTAATAATACTCCTGACTTTCCTAGTTCCTTCTGTCCCCAAAAGATACCGAAATTATAAACGGTAAAGGCAAACGTACCAGACATCCACAGCAAGAAGAATCGACCTTCCGCGCGGAATGCTTGTCGTCCCTCTTTCCAAAGGAGCAAAAAGATGAGTAGTGCGGATACGGATACATAACGAATGGTTGAGAACCAAAATGGATCTAAATGATGCAGGGCGCTTTCTGCAATAGGGAACATAGCTCCCCAAGCTACAGCTGCAATAAAGCAGTATAGAGCACCTTTCCATAGACGTGACGCCGACATTTTTTACATTCACTCCTAGCATATACACTTTTTATTTATATGATTGCTACTATTTTCAATAACATCATAAGTGGCTACAGCTATCTTGTAAAATAATTATAAGTGATTTAAAGTATCATTATTAATGATATCAAGTGTCATCGGAGAGGTGCATTATGGAAATAAGCGATATGCAAATCTTTATGGAAGTGGCAAAACAAGGTAGTGTGAGTAAGGCTGCAGAGCAGCTTGGATATGTACAATCGAATGTAACCGCACGTATACGCTCATTGGAAAAAGAAATGGGCAGACCGTTGTTTCAACGACATCGCCGTGGCATGACTTTGAATCCAGAAGGTCGAAAGTTGCTCGTTTATGCGGAAAGAATGACGATGCTGATGAATGAAATGCATAAAGCCTTTCAAAACCCAGATGATCCAGCTGGCATGCTAAAGATTGGTTCTGTGGAGACTGTTGTTGGCTTGCCTGACATATTGAATCTTTTCTATCGCAGATATGCGAACGTAGATATTTCTTTAGTTACAGGTGTTACAGAATCCCTGACGGAAGAAGTTCAACAGCTGAAGCTGGATGGAGCATTTGTATCCGGTCCTGTAGATGTTCCAAATATTGAACAGCACGTAGTTTTTGAGGAAGAGCTTGTACTCGTATGCAGTCAGAGCAGAGAGGAACTGAATGCAAACACGAAAATAGAGCAATTGCTGCATCTGCCCTTGCTCGTGTTCCGCCGTGGCTGCGGTTACCGTTCCAAACTGGAGAAATGGATGCAGAGTGAAGGGGTAACACCGATAAAGGTAATGGAATTCGGTACACTCGAGACGATTATTGGCACAGTCGTTGCAGGTTTGGGGATCACATTGGTGCCTCGTGCGGCTGTGCATAAATTGGAACGTGAAGGTTTGGTTACTTTGTTCTCTATTCCTGAATTATTTCGCCAAGTGTCTGTTGTTTATATACGTCGCTCTGATGCTTATATGGGAGAAGTAGAGCGTCGTTTTCTTGAGACGATAACAGAAGTGAGAGCAAAGCGACTTGCTGCCTTGTATGAGTAAAGCAAGCAGGGAATGTAAAAGTGGAGTGTGATTCACGATGCGTCGAATGGTTACCGGCCTTTTATCTTTATTTGTAATCACATTGCTAGCAAGCTGTACGATGGGGGACAGTGGTGCTGCTAGGCTACGGCCAACCAACACGAATGCTTTTCATAATGGTGATACACAGCATCAAACGGATAGGAGCTCGTGGAAGTTCATGTCTCTCGATAAGGCTGGGTTTAATAGGGAGGCATTGGATACGATAAAGCTGCGTTTGGAGAGCATGCCTGTTTATGCGATGGTAGTCGTAAAAGATGGATTTATCGTGGATGAATATTATAAGGAAGGTTACGATGCGAATACAAGATTCCCGATAAATTCTGTTACGAAGAGCATTACGTCCGCGTTAGTAGGGATCGCCTTGGAAGAGAAGCTTATCGAGGGTGCTGACGATCTTGTGGCAGATTATTTCCCCCGATGGAAACAAGATTCTGAGCCGCGCAATGATAAGATGACGATTAGGCATTTGCTTACGATGAGTACAGGCTTAGATTGGCCGGAGTGGAGTGAATGGGATTACGGTGTGGAACCGATGATCTATAGCAGTGATTGGGTTTCGTTTGTCCTTAATAGGCCTATGACTGAAAATCCAGGTATGAAGTTTAGCTATAATACAGGTGCTTCCCAGCTTTTGTCTGCTATCATTCATAAGCAATATGGAGAAAGTCTTCAGACGTACGCTACCCGTAAACTGTTTAAGCCCTTGGGCATTCGTGATGTGTTCTGGTTGACAGGTCCTAATCAAATGAGCGCTGGCGGACTAGGGATGGAAATGGTTCCTCGCGATATGGCCAAGTTCGGTCAATTATATTTGAATGGTGGAGAATGGGAAGGGCATCAGATTGTTCCGAAGACATGGGTTACTCACTCAACATCGAAGCATTCGAAAGGGGCTCTATGGTTCGGCAGCTACGGTTACCATTGGTGGGTACGCTCGATGGCGGGTGTACAGGCTTATTTTGCAATGGGGCAGGCAGGACAGTATATATTTGTTGTCCCGGAAAAGAAGCTAGTCCTAGTATTTACGAGTAATTTGGCGGATTCTAGTGCATTGATTCCTTATGCTGAAGAAATTGTCGAGTCTGCTTACTAAATGGTGGTTTCTTAAAGAAGAAGACTTTGTTACAATTTGATCTTTTGCTTTGCTTTCTAGGTTGCTATCCAGTAAAATGAAGAAAATTAAAAAACAAAGGGGACAGCGAGATGAAAACAAATCATTGCAAGATTGTTGACTGTACTGTTCGTGATGGAGGTCTCGTCAATAATTGGGACTTCAGTGTCGAATTTGTGCAAGATCTGTACGCTTCACTTAATGCAGCTGGCGTCGACTACATGGAGATAGGATACAAAAATTCTCCTAAGTTGATGAAAGGTTCTGAAGCAGCTGGTCCTTGGCGTTTCTTGAATGAGGATTTCTTGAACAAAGTGATTCCGAACAAAGGCAATACGAAGCTTTCTGCACTTGTTGATATTGGCCGTGTAGATGAGAATGATATTTTGCCTCGTTCCGAAAGCTTGCTGGACCTTATTCGTGTCGCTTGTTATATCAAGGATGTCGACAAAGGGTTAGATCTTGTGCAAAAGTTCCACGACCTTGGTTACGAAACGACAATCAATATTATGGCCTTGTCCAATGTAATGGATAATGACTTGGTAGAGGCGTTCCAAATGATTAAAGAAAGCCCTGTCGATGTGGTGTATATTGTCGACTCGTATGGAAGTCTCGATCATAACGATTTTACGTTCCTCGTGAACAAGTTCCAAGAACATTTGCCAAATAAGCGTCTAGGTGTACATACACATAACAATATGCAATTGGCATTCTCCAATACGCTTGTTGCAGCTGAACTTGGTGTTGAACTTCTTGATGCTTCCGTCTACGGCATGGGTCGTGGAGCGGGCAATTGTCCAACAGAACTGTTGTTGACACATTTGAAAAATACAAAATACCATCTTCGACCTTCATTAGGATTCATTCAAAAACATATGATTGCGATGCGTGAGAAATGGGAGTGGGGATATTTAATTCCTTACTTAGTTACAGGTACATTGGACGAGCATCCTCGTTCCGCAATGGCGTTGCTAGCTTCGTCAGATCGTGATAAATATGAGGAATTTTATGATCGAATGATGACTCCTGAAGGCAGTTTTTGATCAAAAGAAATGACTTAAATCATCTATGATTGAGCTATTATATAGAGGCACTATTTCTATCTTTGCATAGGCAGAGTTGAAATGGTGCTTTTTTCATTGTCAAACATACGCAAAAAATGTCATATTAGTTGACAAAAATATAGTCCAACCGTACAGGTGGATAGGTATTTTTACTTATTATTCGATAAAAATGTATAAAACCTCCTTTTTTCAGCGGATATTTGCTTCATTTTGTTGGAATTTTGGTTGACATTGTATATGATTAGAGGGACAAACTTCAAATCCATAGATTACAGACGAGGAGAGTAGAAGCATGAAAGTCAGTATTTTTGACGTAGCTAAAAAAGCTGGCTTGTCCGTTGTAACCGTTTCTCGTGTGTTAAACAATGCTAAGACGGTGCGCGAGAAAAATAGGCAAAAGGTTCTTCAAGCGATGAAAGAACTGAACTATCATCCTAACGCAGCGGCACGCAGCTTGGCAAAAGGTAAAACGGGTGTAATTGGCGTCATCGTTACGACCCTTCAAGATTCATTTTTAGATACAGTAGTACAGCATATTTCAAGCCACTTGAAACAATACAGCTATTACTTAGCCATATCGGTAGCGAATTACCCAACAGAAGTTGGTGCTGGTAAGGAGCTTATTCAAGAAGATCGCGTAGATGGTTTGCTCGTGTTGGCAGCTGTCCATGAAGAAGACTACGTGAATGAATTACGCAGGCGTAAGATTCCATTCGTACTTATTGATTGTCAAAATATCCAGCCCTCCTTCTCCTCTGTTCTCGTAGATAACTTTCAAGGTGGATATGAGGCAACGAAACACCTTATTGACCTAGGACACACTTCCATTGCTCATATTAAAGGCTCAGATTATTTCTTAAGTGCAATCGAGCGGGAAAGAGGTTTCCGTTACGCGTTAAGTGAAGCGGGGCTCAAGCCATTTGCCGTTGAATTTGGCCAGTTCACTATTACTTCTGGCTACGATGCAGTTCAGAAGTGGCTGCAAGAAGGAAGTCTTCCTACAGCGGTGTTTGCAGCAGATGATTTCACAGCGATTGGAGTTATCAACGCTTTAACTGAAAAAGGCTATCAGGTTCCCCGCGATATGTCAGTAATCGGTTATGACGATCAATTAATGTTTGCTGAGCTGCGTCCGCATTTGACGACGATGAAGCAGCCAGCAGAACAATTGGCTCGCCATGCAGTAGATGTGCTGATGCGCCAAATTAACGGTACAAACAAACGCAATATTACCGTTCGCTTTGAGCCAGAGCTGCTTATCAGAGAGACGACGGCTCCTGTGGCGAGTCACCAACTTACGCATTCATAGATTACATACACCATGAAGAAAAGAGTCCACACGCGTGGTTGGCTTTCAGATTAAAGTTAATCTTTTTTATCATATTAGTAGGTAAGGCCAGCTAGAAATGTCTAGCTGGCCTTTTTATTGTGAACAGACAACAATCGCCTTTAAGAATAGCTTAAAATCAGCAAGTATCCCATGCTTATCCATGTCGTGATGCATACGCTATTTCATAACTCGAACATAGTGAGTGAGGGATGGGATGTGCTCAAATTTCTCGATACACGCCATCTGCCTTACGGCTCTTTTCAACCTATTTTACCTGACGTGAAGGAACATACCTTTGGCTGGATGTGTCTTCATGGAGCGGAGTTGGGAGAATGGACGGGCATCCAGATGGAGATAGACTGGGCAAAAGTAAAAGAAGCGGATTTAGGCGAGCTTGAACTGCTTATTAGGCTTCATCATGCGCAAGGTCCACTTGTCTACCAGGCAACAGAGACTTGCCATGAGAAAGGGACCTTGTTTGTAGACTATGAGACTCGGGCAGAACAATCTGGGGATGCTACTTATTTTTTTTCATTTATTTCACGCACGAATAGTGCTGTCGTACATGGGCCTATCGAAATTCGGGGATACATTGAGCAATCCTAGCGCTGACGAAGTAGTTAGCTTGTGAATTTTCTGGTGGGGGCTATCTTCACTCCTTGCAGCAGCGTCCTCCAGTGGGCATCGTTATCATTCCATATATCGTTATCTTTTGGGATTGCAAAGGCTGTTCCGTATACTAGCGGCCATTGTAAGGCTGAGAGGGTGCCCACATATTCATGATTGACAATGAGCAGGTGGAATTCATTTTTAACTTGGTTGCGAAGCTCTTGCTCTAGTAGAAGAGCATCATTCATTGTCGTATCGGTACGTATGAAAAGTAATCGGTCACTGCGTTCCATATATTGATATAATCGCTGGATTCGGCGAGTTACTTTGTCAATAACTTCGGGATAACTATTCCAAATTTGCTCATTGTTGTTGGTGACAGGGAAATCATGTACGACGATTACTTGATAGTGATTATCTTGTATGAGAACAAAGTCATTTAATATACCAATGGATTGCAAATGAGGTTTATACAAAAAGTGATTGAAGCGACTGCGGATAAGTTCGGTGATGGCAGATGTATGCTTGGAGTCCATCCAATCAATGGGTCCTGTAAAGCGCCGCAAGCCATTTCTTTCTAGCTGAATGGCAGGAAGACAATTGGAACCAAGGCTAATTACTGCGTTATAGGATCCAGTAAATCGTTCTATATGCATAAGCAGACTCCTTTCTAGTTACTATCATCTCTCTTATTCATTATGTATGCATGCTGATCTTAGTTGGTGTGGACAGGCGGGACAACAGCGGAGAATGATCCTGCCGGGGCCTTAATGGAGCCGCTGTGCATACAATAGAAATGCCAGAAAAATCATGAATCTATAAGTGAGCAGACAAAGAAGAGACTTTGTATTGAACAGATCGAAAGGAGCTGTGCTATGCAGCATGTAAGGACAACATTGCTTCGTATACCTGATGAACAGAAAACCTACGTACTAACTTCAAATCAGGAAGACGCCATTTTACAGGGGGTTGAACAGGCTAACGGTTATTACGAACCCCATCTTATGAGATGGATACAGAAGTATATTGCAGCGGATGCGATTTGTATGGATGTAGGAGCAAATTTGGGAGCCATCTCGATTGCGATGGCACATCAGGCGAAGCAGGGGAAAGTGTATGCCTTTGAGCCTTCTGCGCACAATTATCGGTATTTATCCTTTAACGTGCACCATAATCAATTACACAATATCGTGCCGATACAGGCCGGAGCTTATGATGAAAACATAGAGCTTACTTTCTCCTACGTTGACTTCGGGGGAGGATGGTCACATATTACAACCCCTCATTCTCGTCATGGTATTCAAGAAGTCGTACCTTGCGTAAGGCTCGACGATTGGATGAAGCAAGCTAATTTGCATCGTCTTGATTGTATTAAAATAGATGTCGAAGGCGCTGAGACGAGAGTGCTAAGAGGAGCAGAAAACTTGCTTCGCCAGCTTCGACCTCATGTATTGATTGAATTTAATCCCGATGCGCAGCGAAACATTTTTGGAGAAGATCCGGAGCAGCTGTACAATGCGCTTAAACAATTGTGTCCAAAATTGAGTGTCATAAACTTCGATGGCTCTATTGTTCCTATTCATCAATATGCGGATTTGCAGCGTATGTTCGCAGATGGTCGCCAGCTGTGTGATTTGTGGGGAATCGTATAATATTTAATCTTTATTACTCATCCAAATACGTAAAGGCAAGAGAAGAGGCTATCCCTTCGCATTGAGCTGTGAGGATAGCCTCTTCTCTTGTTATATTTTCGACATGGCTAGGACTGGATGATTTGTTCTAAACGCTGTCGCATTCTGTTACCAGCTGCAGACAGGCTGTGATGTTGCTGCATATCTGTTTGGGCCTTGGTACCGATCACTCGAGCTGTTTGTGGGAGATCATGAATCGTACGCATATAACGCGCAGCTTCAACGACGGAAGGTTCTGCCCACATTTGACCAGCCGTATACGGCCCGTAGTTGTTTGTAATGGCAGTCAATGAAAAGGGAACAAGGTAACTGTTGTCTGCTGTCATGTATTCTGTATTGCCAGACCAGTTCGTGGCGATGACCGGCTTGCCCAGCATCATTGCCTCTGCGCAGCATAGACCAAATCCCTCTGCTCGATGTAGGGATACATAGGCGTCGCTGCATGCGATAAGAGACAATGTTTCTTGTCTAGATAAAGGTTCTGTGAGCAATGTTATTTGAGGGTGGCCTTTTATAAGCTGTTCCAACTGTTGATAGCTCTCATTTCCGTTCTCTGGGCAAAGTCCTTTAATAACAAGATGTACTTTCTCGTCATATTGGAATGCACTGTTAAAGGCATGGATGACAGCAGCTGGATTTTTGCGTTCTGTAATGCTGTACGTATCGAACATGGTCAAGAAGACCGTGTGATCTTCTGGGATGCCGAAGCTGCTTCTGTTATATGGAGATAATGGCTCGGTTACAATGCCGTGCGGCATCGTATAAACAGGCACAGGAGAGCGCTCAGCTATGGCTGCACGTACGAACTCAGATGGAACCCATATTTCATTGACGTATTTGAAAGCAGCATCGAATTCAGGTGGTGCAACAGGCAGCTCCCAGTGCCAATAGCCTATCGTATATTTTGAGGTAAAGGTATCTTGGGAGAAATAAGAGATAACTTGCTCAAGAATATCGGGATTGAAATAAACAAGATTGACTCCATACTTAGGTGCTTCGGCTAGTTTCCCTAACAGCGAATAATCTTGTTGCCTCGTCGTTTTTAGCAGTGGATAGTTATGGAGGGTAGTTGGAACTCCTGCTTCTGAGCATGCCATTGCACCTAGTCTCAATGCTTGACCGATACCCATCTCGGCATAGCAGAATCCAAATAGATTTACGCCTAATACTTGCTTAGCTGGTTGCGGGAGTTCTTGTTCAGGTAACGAAACAGGCTCGTGCAAGAAGGAGTCGTTCGGTAAAGGTAGTGGTGCTCCTTCCCCAATTGAAGGTGAAGGGAGTGGAGGAGCGTCCGCGTGCAGCGCATGGAGCTTGCTTTTCTTTTCTCTATCTAGCGCTTTGACTGCGCGCAGCTCATTGAATGCACTGCTCACATATCGTCTTACACGTGTGCGTTGCTTTGATCTTTTTGTATGTCGAGCTTTCTTAGCTTTTCGCTCTTGTTTTCGCCGAGCGGTCAGCTTTGATGATGAACGGGAGCGTGACTGAGTTGAGGTAAACTTGCCTTTTAATTTGCGTTTACGGCGTTGGGATGCTCCTGTAGATTTACGAGATTTAGTAGAACGAGTTGTATGTTGAGTGTCTGTTTTCATAGGGTAGCAATCTCCTTTCCGTTGGAGTATTAGCTTAACTGTTCCAGGCGTGATTTTATTCGAGCAGCAGCGTGATGCCATGTCCACCGCTCAGCAATTTGCTTCGCCGCTTTTGCGCCAATTTCTTTAGCCGCTGCGCGGTTGTTGTATACATAGCGCATCACATAGACGAGATGATCATAGTCTGGATCAGCCCAATTCAAACCTTCATAGTAAATACAACGCGCCTCTGCAGGAATAAGACGACGAACAGGAACGGGGAAGGCATTATTTTCGTTCATGAAGCTGGTTGGTGCACTCCAATCCGTCGTGATAACAGGCAAGCCGCAAGCCATCGCTTCCATAATTGGCATTCCCCAACCTTCACCTCGTGTTGGAAGCACGAAGCAATCGGCTGAACGATATAGACTTCCCATTTGATGCGAAGGAATGCGTTGATTGAGAATAAAGGTTATTTTTTCAGCTGACGCACCTAAATTAAGTTTGCGAATTTCGCTTGCGATATTGATGCTAGGGTCGTTGTTCGTTATTTTACATACGAGATGAACATCATCATGAGCCTGGAATGCATCACGGAAAGCTCGGAATAGAAGTTCTGGTGCCTTGCGTTCTCCCCATTCGAATACGCTTAGGAATGTATAAGCCGGTGAGAAGCGATTGAAGTTAACGTGAGGATGAAAATATTGTGTATCTACGCCTAATGGCATGACGTGAATAGGAACGTGTACACCACTTTCTCGGAAGGCGTACATGTTAAACGAAGAAGGTACCCAGACTTCGTTCATTTCGTTGCTTTGGCGTATCCATTCATCTGGCAAGCCGTCTACTTCTAGCATCGTAAATCCAATCTTATATCGATTCGGATTACGCAAGAAGGCATCTCCCTGTCCGTATACGATGCCTGGATTCGACAAGCTTTCCTGTCGCTGCTGATAGATTTGAATTCGCATATCTGTCGCTTCAGCTGGTTCCTCCAATTCTATCGGTGAGCCAGGGCCGTATACGTATCGATACGAAACCATTACATTTTGCTGTTCTAAGGCGTTCATAAAGTTGCGGGATGACTCTGCATATCCGAACAGAGGCAGATTGACAACGGAACGCCATGTAACTCCTGTTTTGTATTTGGCAAATAGCTTCTCTTGCCATTTCGAGCGGAACACGCTCTGGGATTTTTCGTACATTTCCCAGAAGTCGACTCCGTTAACACGGGTGGAAGTATTGTGATGGTGAAGCATCGTTAATCTGCCATCATAGACAACACGATACCCCGCATACCAAGACTTATAGCTATAGTCCGTGTCATCGAAGTAGGAGAAATAATCACTGTCGAGAGGGCCAATCTTATTCAATAACTCACGCTTAATATAGGCGCAGGCGAATACGATACCTTGCACATCGCGAATATCAACGTATTGCCTTACATCTGTTTCCAATCCACCAATCTGTTGACCCATTAAATTGTCTGGCATAATGTAGGTGCCTGCATGATGGAGTGAACCATCGCTGCCCCGCAAGCGGCAGCCAACAATGCCAATGTCAGCGGCGCTTAGAGCGGTTTCCTGCAGCAGCTTCAGCCAATCAGAGCGGCTGTTTCTAATGTCATTATTCAATAGGACGATATCGCTGTTTGGATCGGCTTGCTTGATAGCAATGTTGTTACCTGCAACAAATCCAGAATTGTGATCTAAAAATATAGGTTTAATCCATGATTGTGTCTTTAAGTAGTCAGATGTTCCATCTGTACTGCCGTTATCGAGGACAATAACATCTATCATTGCATTGTTCTCGCAACTGCTGCGAATGGCATCCAGGCACGAACGAGTGTAGTCTAGAGCATTCCATGCCAAGATGATGACGGTAATGCGACGGACAAGATGCTTGGATGAAATGGGGAAGAGATCAGTCATTGCATCATCTGAATTGGATTGAAGATGAAACGTAGTATATCGAACGTCAGCCTGTGGCAGTTGCAAGGATGCAGTGGCAGCACGTTCCGTATTAGTTGTTTGGAGTACAGGTTGAGTATCCGTTGAAGGAGCAGATAGGGGGACGGTTGCAGTGGCAGTTCTAGGCTCGGGTTCAGGTGTATTTACAGTTGGTGAAATGATTGTGATCGTTGCTGTTGCAATTGGTGAGCTATTTTCAGTTTCAGGTTGAAGAAGGGCTTCGGTCGCTGGGGGAGTTATCGTTTGTGCTGATGATTGTTTTCTTGCATTTCTAGATTTACGCAGCCGTCGATTTCGAAGTTTTTTTCTATTGGTGCGAAAGCCAGTGGAGGTTGACTTTTTGTGGCGATTTTTACGATTGGAATTCTTTCGTAAGTTTTTTTTCTGTAAAGATTTTTTTCGTTTGGAGGACTTCCTTTTGAAACGTGACTTTGCTCGTTTGCGTACCGTACTCAACGCGATTCGGCCTCCTTTTAGACGCGTTCACGCCAATATTGGAGAAGATCATGGAGTGTTTGCTCTAGTGGTATTTGCGGCTTCCATCCGGTTTGTTTCTCAAAACGAGAGGTATCGCCAAGCAGAATCTCGACATCAGAAGGCCGCATGCGGGCAGGGTCTGGAACAATATCGATTGATACATGGCTCATATCAAGCAGCATGTGAAGCATTTGTTCAATGGTAATACAGGAGCCTGAAGCAATGTTGTAGCATTCACCGGCTTCTCCTTTTTCTAAGGCTAGCCAATATGCTTTTACGACATCGCGGACATCTGTGAAGTCTCGCTGGGCCTGCAAGTTCCCCACATGCACGGTAGGTGGACGCACCCCCTTCTCAATCTCGGCAATCTGCTTTGCGAAGTTGGATGTAACAAATTGTTCCCCGCGTCTTGGGCCTGTATGGTTAAACGTTCGTGTGCGAACCGTGTGAATGTCATAGCTTTTGAAATATTGGTAGGCTAGATAATCTTGAGCTGCTTTACTTACAGCATAAGGACTGAGGGGACGGAGCGGGTTATCTTCGGTAATTGGTGTTTCATGCGCTTCTACATGCCCGTATTCTTCGCTGGAGCAAGCGATTTGGATTCGCGTGGGCAATTGGTATCGACGAACGGTTTCGAAAATATTTAACTGTCCTGCGACATTGTTATAAATCGTATCAGCCGGGGAATTCCATGACGTTGGTACAAAGCTTTGCGCGGCAAGGTGAAAAATATAATCTGGTTTTTCTTGGGTCAGCAGCGTTTCTACGGAAAATGGGTCACGCAACTCGCATTCAAGCAAGCGGACTTTATCTTCGATGTGTGTAATATGATTCATGCGACTGCGGTTCCGAACGGTTCCGATGACCTCAACTTGAAGACTAAGTAAATATTCAGCCAAATGGCTGCCTGCGAAGCCTGTAATTCCCGTAATTAATGCTTTCATGGAGAAGATTTCACCTCTTTTATAAAATGTTGTTTCCAAACGGCCTTATCTTTCATGACTTCCTTGATACGCTGTTCTTCGGATTGATGGCAGACGAGAAGTCCATCCTCTGTAGAAATAATAATAAGGTTGCTAGCCCCGATGACGACAGCTTCTTTATCCGAAAAAATAATATTGTTGTGTGCATCAAGAGAGCGAATATTGCCTTGTGCGACATTTCCAGCTTCATCTTCATCATAATAGCGTTTTACGGCATTCCAGGTTCCTACATCATCCCATTCCATATCAACTGGCAATACATATAATTGGGATGCATGCTCCATAATTGCATAGTCCACAGACAGCTTAGGGAGTAAGGGGTATATTTCATTGGTTGAAGGATAGGCTTCAGCTAGCGGTTTCCAGATAGATGGACAATGTTTCTCCATTAAATGTGCTATCGTCGAAGGCCGCCATACAAAAATACCGCTGTTCCAGTACGTGCGAGGGGTATGAATAAGCTGTTGTGCGGTGGATAGGTTTGGCTTCTCGATAAAGGAAGATACGGGGAGCAAGCCGTTATTAGAAAGTTCTTCATTTGCTCTAATGTATCCAAAACCTGTCTCTGGTCTTGTAGGGACCAGACCGAGCATAACAACGTAGTGATGATGGGCTGCTTCCTTTGTTGCGATATAAAGAGCATCGCGCAATTTATTGACATGGGGCACATGCTGATCAGAAGGGACGATCGCTAGCGGTTCATCTTGATTGCGATGAAGAAAAGATAGTGCCGTTAACGCGATACAAGGGGCGGTATCCCTTGCACATGGCTCAATGATAAGTTGACCCGGCTCGCATTCAGGCAGCTGTTCCATAACAAGCTCGCTATAGGCGTGGGTAGTGGCTACGTAAATACGTGATGCAGGGAGCCACTGTCGATACCTGGCGTAAGTTTCTTGCAGCAGCGTTCGGGAGGATAAAAGAGGAAGGAACTGCTTTGGTTTATGTTCGGTGCTTTTAGGCCAGAATCTTATGCCTTTTCCACCTGCCATGATAACGATATTCAATGGTTATCACCTCCGTCGTGATGCACAATGTTGTTTCTTCTAAACGATAACCTAGTCTTGTCATGTACCCTATATTATGATTACTAGGCAAATAATTGTAACGGCGTTCGTACCGTATGACGAGCAAATGAAAATAAATAAAGACAGCCCACTTTTGGGGCTGTCTTTAGGAATGCTCAACTTGAAATTACAAGGCTTGAAGCACAAAGTGTGCAACAAACAGCAATGCAATGACATAGAACAATGGCTTCACTTCGCGTGCTTTGCCAGCTGCAACTTGGAAGAGTGCATAGCTGATAAAGCCGATTGCGATACCATCCACAATGCTGTGCAGCAATGGAATGAACGCAATAATGAAGAATGCCGGAAGTCCTACAGAGAATGGCTCGAACTTAATGTGCTTAACACTTGGCATCATCAGTCCGCCGATAAAGATCAAGATCGGCGCTACTGCTGGATCTGGTACAAGTGTAAGAACTGGCAGCGCAACCAAAGTAAGTAGGAATAGCACACCTGTAACGATTGAAGGTATACCAGTGCGGCCTCCAGCAGAGATTCCTGCTGCCGTTTCGACCGTAGAAACGGTTGGGCTCGTGCCTAGCAATCCACAAGTCAAAACAGAGATTGCATTTGCCTGCATCGCGCGATTGAAGCGTTCTGGCTTGTTGATCATGTTCAGATGTGCATTAATAAGTCCCACATTTTCGAACACGATAACGAGCGTTAAGGAGAACACACCAACCGCAAGTGCGGTTAGAGGCAAGTCTTGGAACGTGAACTGGCCGAATACATCAGCATAGCTTGCCCAAGAGAAGCCTTCTGTTGCCGCGGTAGTATCCGTAGAAACGGCACCGAGCAAATAAGCGAGCAATGTACCGCTGATCATAGAAATCAATAAATGACCAGGGACGTTGCGAATGAACAAAATACACGTGATTGCTAACGTGATTAACGTAACCAGCGCTTCTGGTTCAGCGAAGCTGCGGAAGCTAATAATGGTAGCTTCGTTAGCGACGATGACTCCGCCTTTGTGAAGACCGATCAGAACGAGCATCAAGCCGATACCGACGGTAATCGCTTCTTGCAGCGAAGTAGGAATTGCGTTACGAATCTTGCCTGCTAGCGTTGTAAAGCTGATCGCAATGAAGCATAAGCCTGAAAGCACAACGATTGTTAGTGCTTGCTGCCAAGACATTCCCATACCTTGCACCAATGTATAGGTAAACATTGCGTTGATACCCATACCTGGTACTAAAATAATCGGAACCTTAGCCCAGAATCCCATCAAGAAGCAGCCGACTGCGGATGCTAGTACGGTTGCAATAATGCCTGCTTGTTGTGGAATACCTGCGTCTGCCAATATCGATGCGTTGACGATAACGATATACACGATTGCGAAGAAGGATACAATACCGGCTAAGCTCTCGCGCTTCCAGTCATCAACACTTAGTGTATGTTTAACTTGGGCGGTCGTAGCTTGGCCCAGTTTGTCGTCTTGCTTCTTTTGTTGTTGGACCAATCTCATACCTGCTTTCCATCGTAGCCCCTCACCCTACCCTTTGCATATTATAAAATATGAAAGATGACGTCGATTTATTATAAAAACCTAATCGATGCCATCGGTTATTATAGCATAATGTGATCATTTGTAATCAATTATTTCTCACCGTATTTAGGATGAAATAATGGAAGCGTTTTACCATATATAAAGAGATACATAATGGGGTATACAATTGTTGCAAAAGTAAACGCTATTCTATATAATATTTGAAATGTAAATAGTCGATATTCAACTGCCTTGAAAGAGATAAGTAGTCAGTACCGCTTGCCAGGGAGGATGCGCCGTAGATTGAGAGCGTATCTGAAGCATGGGCTTTCGAAATTCACTCTGGAGCAGGAGCTTGAACACAAGAAGGTGACGATCATGATCGTTGTGTCTTGTCAGTAGGGTGCCCCGGATGCGGTCCGTTACAGCCGTTTTGAGTGAGAATGCCTATTTGATTCATTTTCCTGCTGCTATAGAGCAGTTGGCAATGGTTCGTTGACGGCGTTTCTAATAAGGGTGGTACCACGGTCTTTCGTCCCTTCGGGATGGAAGGCCTTTTTGTGTTACCGGGTTGATTACAGCTGAAAGATTGAAGGAGGATGTACCATGAAAGAGCGTTTGGAGGCGCTGCGCACAGAAGCTTTGGCGATGCTGGAGCAAGTGCAGGATGTGCAGCAATTGAACGATCTTCGCGTTAAGTATCTAGGGAAAAAGGGTGCGCTTACAGAAATACTGCGCGGGATGGGTAGTCTTAGTGCAGAAGAGCGTCCAGTTATCGGTCAGGTGGCGAATGTTGTTCGCGATTCGATTGAGTCTCGTTTGCAAGAGCTGCAGGAAGCATTTATTCGCGAAGAAACAGACCGCAAGCTGCAAGCAGAAACGATTGATGTTACATTGCCAGGACGTCCGATGGCACGCGGAAGCGTTCATCCACTAAGCAAAGTAACGCAAGAGCTGGAAGACATTTTCATTGGTATGGGTTATCAAGTAGCTGAAGGTCCAGAAGTGGAGCAGGACTACTATAACTTTGAAGCATTGAACTTGCCAAAAGATCACCCAGCTCGCGATATGCAGGATTCCTTCTACATTACAGAAGATCTGCTTATGCGTACGCAGACATCACCTGTTCAAGTGCGCACGATGGAATTGATGAACGGCAAGCCGGTTAAAGTGGTTTGTCCAGGGCGCGTTTATCGTCGTGATGATGATGATGCAACACATTCCTTCATGTTCCATCAAATTGAAGGTTTGGTCATCGATCGCAACATCCGTATGAGTGACCTTAAAGGTACATTGCTTCAGTTTGTTAAAGAAATGTTCGGTTCTCATATGCAAATTCGCCTGCGTCCAAGCTTCTTCCCGTTCACAGAACCGAGCGTTGAAGTTGACGTAACTTGCGTACAGTGCAAAGGCAATGGTTGTAGAATGTGTAAGCAAACAGGCTGGTTGGAAATTCTCGGCTGTGGTATGGTTCATCCAAAAGTGTTGGAAATGGGCGGCTATGACCCTGAAGAGTATTCTGGCTTTGCTTTTGGTATGGGTATTGAGCGTATCGCGCTCTTGAAGTATGGCATTGATGATATTCGCCATTTCTATACGAATGATGTCCGATTCTTGCAGCAATTCGACCGCATGTAAGAGACGGTAATGAAGAAGGAAGGGGACCAACGATGAACGTATCCTATCAATGGTTATCTCAATATATAGATGTTTCCGGCGTTAGCGCCGATGAATTAGCAGAACGTATTACGCGTGCTGGCATCGAGATTGATGTCGTACAAAACCGTAATCAAGGCTTGGATCATATTGTAGTTGGTTATGTTGTATCTCGCGAGAAACATCCGGATGCAGACAAACTGAACGTATGTAAAGTAGATGTAGGTGCAGAAGAGCATGTGCAAATCGTATGCGGCGCAGCAAATGTGGACGCAGGACAACATGTTCCTGTAGCTCAAATTGGCGCTGTTATGCCAGGTGGTATGAAGATCAAACGCGCGAAGCTGCGTGGTGTAGAATCCCAAGGGATGATCTGTTCCGCTAAAGAGCTTGGCTTGAATGACAAATTGCTGCCGAAGCATATGCAAGAAGGTATTCTCGTACTGCCTTCAGATTTGACAATTGGCACTCCGATCGCAGATGTGCTTGATTTAAATGATCATGTAATGGAGTTTGACTTGACGCCGAATCGTTCGGACTGCTTGAGTATGATCGGTGCTGCTTATGAAGTGGGCGCAATCTTGGATCGTCCTGTAGCATTGCCGACGGCTTCTGTTGAAGAAACAGGTGACGCTGCTTCCGAGAAGGTTCGCGTAAATATTAGCGCCGATCACGCTTGCAGCCTTTATACGGCTCGTTATGTGAAGGGTGTTAAAGTGGGTCAATCTCCACTTTGGTTGCAAAATCGTTTGCTTGCTGCAGGTGTAAGACCAATCAACAACATCGTCGACGTAACGAATTTCGTTATGCTAGAGTACGGTCAACCATTGCATGCCTTTGATGCAGCTCAAATTGCTGGGGGCAGCATTGACGTTCGTATGGCTCGTGAAGGCGAAACGCTTGTTACGCTTGATGGCCAAGAGCGTAAGCTTGAGCCGCATATGCTCGTTATCGCAGATGCGGAGAAGGCAATTGCACTTGCAGGCGTTATGGGCGGGGAGAACTCCGAAGTAACGGAGTCCACAGTTGACATCGTGCTTGAATCCGCGAAATTCGATGGCGGTATCGTACGCAAAACGTCCAGACAATTGGGTCTTCGTTCGGAAGCGTCGCTGCGCTTTGAGAAAAGCGTTAACTTGGAGCATGTTGTACCAGCGATTGACCGTGCAGCAGAGCTTATCCGCACGATTGCTGGCGGTACGGTTGCGCATGGTGTCGTACAACAGCAAGTAGGCACACACGAGCGTAAAGTTGTTCGTCTATCTTTGGAAAAAACGAACCGCATGCTTGGTACGTCCTTGACGGCTGCTGAAGTACAATCCATCTTGGAGCGTCTTGTGTTTGATGTTAAGACCGTAGAAGAAGCTGTGTTCGAAGTAACGGTACCTTCTCGTCGCGGCGATATTACACTTGATGTTGATTTGATCGAAGAAGTAGCCCGTCTATTCGGCTATGATAACATTCCGACTACACCAATCGAAGGCGCAACGACGCCAGGCAGCTTGACGAAGTCGCAGCGCGTTCGTCGTGCGATTCGCCGCTTGCTGACAGATGGTGGCTTGCACGAGGCCTTGACGTACTCCTTCACGCATCCAGAAGAGACGAAGTTGTTCCCTGCATTAGCAGGAAATGCGAAGCCAGTTGCACTTGCGATGCCAATGAGCGAAGAACGCAGCGTGCTGCGCACAAGCTTGATTCCAAGCTTGCTTGATGTAGCTACGCATAACCGCAATCGTAAGCAAGAAGATGTTCATTTGTTCGAAATGAGCAGCTTGTATTTGACGGAAGAGGCAGAGTTGACGAAACAACCGGAAGAGAAGCTAGTATTGGCTATTCTTCTTACGGGCAACCGTCAGCAAGCTCAATGGAACGTTAAGCCTGAAGCGGTTGATTTCTTCGATCTAAAAGGTATCGTAGACAGTGTGCTTAGCTATCTCGGCCTTACCGGTCGCGTTCGTTATGAAGCGAATCGTCCAGTTGGCTACCATCCAGGCCGTTCCGCATCGTTGTACTTGAAGACGAATGATGGGGAGCAATTGCTTGGAACACTTGGTCAAATTCATCCAGACTTGCAGCGCCGCAAGGACCTTGCGGACACATTCGTTGCTGAAATTGAGCTCGAAGCATTGGTTGCTCAAGCTGATTTCACAATCGAATACAAAACATTGCCGCGCTTCCCATCTGTAGAACGCGATCTAGCTATCGTAATGGATCGTCAAGCTGAAATGGGACGTATTCTGGATCAAGCAACTGTTGCTGCAGATTCTTGGTTGGAATCGATTCGTGTATTCGATGTGTATACGGGTGACCGTATTGCCAGCGATAAGAAGAGCGTTGCGATTTCTCTCGTATACCGTCATCCTGAGCGTACATTTACAGATGAGGAAATTATGGAGATTCATGGCCGTGTCATCGCTGCTATCGAAGCAGAAGGTGCTGAGCTTCGTAAATAGACCAATCATTTAATTCCATTAATTGAATAAATTTTCAACTAATTAAGAACCTATTTGCCTTCCGGAAAATTTCGGTAGGGTGAATAGGTTCTTTCTGAATTTGACCATTATCTTCGAAAGGTGCTAAACTTCACGCAAAGCCCTTTTGCAGCAGGAAATATGCGTGTGTGTATCGAAATAGTTGCAAACGCTATTTTCCAGCGTGCATTTGAGTGCTTGGATTCAGCAAATTTTACATATTCGCAGCAGTTCCTACAATATTTGTTAGGATGTTAGATGCCAAGCGCAATCGTAATCATGCTGCAGTTAGCGGAATGGAATGAAGGAGGACGTTATGATGACGTCAAATGATAAGCACCGGGTAACCGTTGAAATATATGGAACACAATATAAATTAGCAGGTACGACAAGTAAAGAATATATGCGTAACATTGCCGACTATGTGGATGAGCGCATGCGGACTATTGCGGCAGGCAATCCGAGATTGGACATTCCGAGAATTGCTGTGTTGTCTGCTGTACATATAGCGGAAGAAATTCAACGAATTAAAGATCAGCAGCAGCAGCTTGTTGATGCGATAGAATTAACGGATGCTGAAAAACAAAGACTGGAGCAGTCTTTGAAGCGCACGGAAACGGAATTGAAACAGCAGCTCGAGCTGCTGGAGAAAAAAGTTGCAGATGAGAAGAGTGTTTCTTCCAAACTGCTGCAAGCTGAGCAAGACAAGTATACGAAGCAATTACAAGTAGAGCGGGACAACTCTGCGAAGCGAACAAAGGACGAGCAGGACAAGCACGCAAAATTGCTGAGAGATGAGCAGGACAAGCATGCAAAGCTTCTGCATGCGGAGCAGGACAAATCTGCAAAGCAGCTGCAAGCTGAGAAGAACAACTATACAGCACAGCTCCAAGCGGAGCGCGATAAGCTTAGTAAACATGTGAAACAGCAGCAGCTCGATAAAGAAAGCCATGCTAAGGAAGTTGCAGAGCTGCGTAAGCAAGTAGAAATGACAAATCAGTCTGTTAGACAGCTCAGAGAAGAACGCAAACTAATTGATAGCAAGCATGCTAAGCTCCAAGAGCAGTTTAAGGAAACAGAGAGCAAGCTTCAATCTGCTATTAGTCGCGAACAGGAGATGAAGCGTCGTCTTGAAACTGCTGAGCGTCAAGTGAGCGCAGCGGCAGAAGCAGCGGAGCAACTGCGTCAACAGCATGCGCAAGAGCTGCAAGAGCGCGTTCAGGCAGTTTCGACAGAACGGGATGAGCAGCTCGCTCTATTGAAAGAGGAGCATGCATTCGTAGAGACTACGCTTAAACAGGAACATGAACAGCTGCTAACCATTCTTCAGCAAGAGCATGAACAAGAATTGTCCAAGCTTAAGGTGGAACATGATCAAGAGAAGCAGGAACTAACAGATACATGGAATGGACGCTGCTCTTCTTTAGAAAAAGATCTTACGAATCTTCAGCAAGATGTAACGCAGTCGAAAGAGGAGCACCAAGAGCTGCTGGAGCTGATGCAGCTTGAGCATCAGGATGTAATTGCAGTAGCTGACGAGAAGCGCCGAGCGGCAGAAGAGGCTTTGATTCAGCAGCATGAAGCAGCGTTGAAGCAGCTTCGTGAAGAACTGGAAGGTAAGCAAGCTGCTATGTCTGATGAACATCAAGCTGCAATTGCAGAACTTCGTGATGAGCATACAGCGGCGGCTAATTCAGCGCGCTTGAAGCATGATGATACGATTGAAGAATTGCTTCTTCAACACGAAGATGAATTGGAACAGCTCAAAGACAGACACGCGCAAAGCATAGCTGATATTCGTAAGCAGCTTGAAACGAAGCTCGAAGAAGCTCTAGATGAGCATGTAACGGTTGTTTCGAGTTTGGAGCATCAGTTAGAGTCGGAGCGTGGGGACTGGGAACAGAAGCTCCTGCAAGAGCAATCCCAGTCGGAGCAGCAATTGAAGGATGAGCGCGCTCAATGGGAACAGAAATTGTCGGATGAGCGTTCGGAGTGGGAAGAGCTGTTGTCGAATGAACGAGCGGATTTGGAGCAGCAAATGTCTGGTGAGCGGACAGAATGGGCTGAGCAGTTATCTGGAGAGCGCTCTGAGTGGGAAGCGCAATTGGCTGTTGAACGCTCGACATGGGAACAGAGACTAGCCAGTGAAAATTTGAATTGGGAAGACAAACTGGCGACCAATAGCACGCAATGGGAAGAGCAGTTGCATGCAGAACGAGCAGAGTGGGATCAGAAGCTGCAGCAAGAGCAGGCAGAAATGCAATCCGAATTGAAAGCTCAGCAAGTTCACTATGAGCAGGAGATTGCACAGTGCAAACAATCGCATCACGCGGAGCAAGAGTCACTTATAGAGCAATTCGAGCAACTACAAGCTGAGAAAGCGCAAAGTGAGGCACGGACTCGCCAACTCGAAGGTCATTTGAAGCGGGCTGAAGAGCTTGACCGCGCGCGACAAGTGGAGATGGAGCGTCTTATTCGCATAAGAAATGAAGCTCAGCAGGATTTATCAGATTTGCAAGAGACGCTTCAACAAGTCGAGGGTGAACTGCGTCAGCAGGGAGGGTTACTTGCTGAGCGCTCCCAACATAAAGAGGCACTAGAGGCTGAGTTGGGGCAAATGCGTGAGCAGCATGTCCAATTGGAACAGCAACACCAAGCTTCAGTCGAGCAAGTGGAACGATTGGATGCACAGGTCAAAGAACTTAAGCTTGTTGAAGAAGAAGGGCGAGAGATTCGCCATGCTTTAGAAGATCAAGTTCAACTGCTGAATCAATCTGAGTCGAAATTGCTGGAAGATGTAGAAGCCGTTCGAATAGAGGCTGCAGCAGCAGCGGAAGCACTTGCAGAGGAGCAAGCTGCACGCATGGAAGCAGAGCGTGAAATGAATGAAAAGTACGAACATCTTCGACAACAGCTTGAGTCGAGGCTTCGTAAGAGTGCGCGTGAGCTGGAGGAGAAAATGACAGGGAACCTCCGTTCTGTTATTGCTGAACGCAATGCGTTGTCAACCAATTTATCTGATCTTAAGCGCGAATATAAGCAAGCTGCAGAGAAACTTTCTCAGCAAGAGCATGAGCTTAACGTACTGCGTACACAATCTGCGGGATACGCATACGAAGTGGAGCAGGCAACCCAGCAGTTGGCTGAATATCGTGCAGCGACAGAAGAAAGCCAAGTGAAACTGCAAGTGGAGAATGAGCAGCAGTTGCACGAACTGCGAGCAGCTGTAGAGCGCATAACGGAACAAACTCGCGAACAGCAGCAATCGCAGAACCAACAGTGGTTGGATAAGGAACATGCATGGCAGTTAGAGCAAGACAAGCTCCATACGGAATTGGAGCAGTTGCGTGATCAAACGGTGAAGCAGCAGTCTTGGGAACAGGAGCGAGCTGAGTTGATAGCACAACTGCAAGAGCAGCGAAAAGCGGTAGTTGAGGCTGCAGCTGCTGTGGAGGCGTTGAAGGAAGCCGCGGATAGCGCTGCGGCAAATGTATCTACACGGAGTGAAGAGGAAACAGCTATGATGCAGGAACAGTTTGAGCTGCTCTCCCATCAATTCCGCTTTGCCCAGATCGAGCGTGAAATGGAACAAAACAAAGCTCGCCAAGTACAAGAAGAGTTGAACTCACTTCAAGAGGAATATGGCAAGCTCAAAAGTGAATTTAACGAATGGTTGGAAATGATGTAATGTCTGACAGAAAGGTACAAAGGTACTTCGAGCATGTGGACAGAATGGATGCAGACTTCTAACGCTGTCAGCGCAGCCATGATGCTAAAGGTGGGTTCGTGGAATAGTTTGGACATCCTTTTGTCCATCACTGTTGTTATGTTCGGCATTATTGGTGCAGTTCGTGGATTCAAAGCAAAAGCACTATCCATGTTAGGCTGGCTCATTGCATTCATCGTGGCGTCACGTACGTATGAATACTTAATCCCATGGGTGCGCAAGCAACTGTTTGGAGTGCGTAGCTCATCCTTTATCGATGAAGGTGCGGTCGGAATAGATGGGCTGCAATTCGCTCAGAACTATGGTGAGCAGATGCTGCATGCTGGGCTTTCATTTGGGATTATGTTTGGCTTCACTTGGATCGGATTGTTGCTGCTCAAATATTTGATTGCACGAATGTCTTATGTGCGATCTGTACGCGTATTAGATCGGCTAGGCGGAGCATTCATCGGCGTAATGCAGTTTTTTATAGTGTGGGGAATCGGATATGTACTTTTGAAAAGTTGGTCTCATCCTGCGGTTCGTCAAGTCGTTGAACAATCTCAATGGGCTATAAAAACGAGTGAATGGTTGCCTACTGTTATTGCGGAATCGATACGTTGGGCACAATGGCTATAGAAGCTCAGTTTTTTCAACTAGGCGCCAAACACACATCCATTCGAAAAAACGCCGCGTATTATTGATGAAAGCCGCCGTGCCGAAAAAAATCGGAGCATGGCGGCTGCTTTGGCGTGTATATATGCTCTATTCTACAATTAAGGTTGCTTTCATGTCTTTGTGTCCTGAGCCGCAAGCAATGCTGCACTCAAATGTATAAGTGCCAGCCGCAGGGGTGATAACTTGATTTTGATTGGTAGGATCTAGCGACAAATCCAACTCATTAATAGTAATGCCGTGATTGCCGGTTGTTTCGAGGCTAAACTGTATGGGTTGGTTGCCTTTTACACGATATTCAGTTTGGTCGAACTTGTAGTTTGATGCTTTTATGATCAGTTTAACTTCAGCTGTTTGCTGCTCTTGGCTTGCTGTTTTAGTACCGCAGGCTGACAAGATAAAGACTGCTATTATGGCGGTAGCACAAGAAAGAGCTGTTCGTAATGACATAAAAGTTCTCCCTTCCTCACTGAATCAAACAGGTATCGCTTGTTACATGTATAACTAGCGCTGTTTGATTGGTGACATACTTACATTTTCATAAGTATACGTTGTGGGGAAGGGATATTTTGTCATGAATTGTTGTCTGTTGTGAACGTTATGTGAACAAAGGTTGTTGGCTGTAATCTAGAATTACACCGCATTCCGCGTTATTTGGTTTCTTTGCTGCGTCCAGCTTCGTACGGTGTTGCAACTGGTATGAACAAGTCGATCAATCCAATGACAAGTGCTGCAATCAATGCGCCGAATATCGACACGGATACACCGCCGACAAAAAATTGGGCTACATAGATGATGAGCGCACTGACTAGGAAGCCGACTATGCCTCTGCCAAATGGAGTAACGCGGCCGCCAAATATAGCCTCAGCAACCCATCCCAGTATGGCAATAACAAGGGCTAAAAATAAGGCGCTCCAGAAACCGCCAACAGAGAAGGCTGGAACGAGCCACGATGTAACCATAATAACGAAGGCAGCAACGATAAATCGAACGATGTGACCTAAAATACTCATGTGGGAATCCTCCTTTTTTCGTTTATAAAGGGTACAGATTGTGCAACAATTAGTGTAACCACAACTGTCATCTTCATTATGACAACATTTGACATCATCGCCTTCGTCCAAGAGATAGGCTATAATGAGAAACCGAGAGGAGTCGTGACTTCGATTGGATACTAAAATATTCAAAACTTTAGAATATACCAAAATAACACAGAGCTTGGCGAAATATGCCGCTACTGATCTAGGAGAAGAGCTGGCGCTTAATCTGAAGCCTAGCTCCGATCTTGAAGAAGTAAAGCGCAGCCTTCAAGCTACAGATGAAGCTTATACGGTAGATCGACTTAAAGGCGGTGCTCCATTATCAGGCGTAAAAGATATTCGTCCAGCCTTGCAGCGGGCACGTATTGGTGCCATCTTAAATGCGCTTGAGCTATGGGAAATATCAGCGCTGACGAATGCTGGACGCCGTATGAATCGATATGTGAACGGTGTGCATGAAGATCATCCAGTACCATTATTAAATCAGCTTGTTGATTCAATAAGTGATCAGAAGGCGCTTGAAGATGATATTCGCCAATGTATCGATAATCAAGGAGATGTACTCGATCAAGCTAGTGCTGAGCTTGCCACGATAAGACGAGAGCTTCGTATCGGGGAAACTCGTATCCGTGAGAAACTGGAATCGATGATTCGCTCACAAAGTACGGCTAAGATGTTGCAAGATCAACTGGTTACGATTCGCAACGACCGCTATGTTATTCCTGTTAAGCAAGAATATCGTGGTCATTTTGGCGGTATCGTTCACGATCAGTCCAGTTCAGGTGCTACGTTATTTATTGAGCCAGAAGCTATTGTTATGATGAACAATAAACTTCGAGAGACGAAGCTCCAAGAAGATCGAGAAGTTGAACGGATATTATCCCGTTTGACAGATCGTGTCGGGGAGCAAGTAGATTTTCTCTTGTATGATACCGATACGATTGCGTTATTGGACTTTATTTTTGCTAAAGCCCGTTATGCGCACGAAACGAAGTCGATACTGCCAATGATGAATGATCGCGGCTATATCAAGCTAAAGCGAGGCAGACATCCGCTCATTCCACGCGAGATCGTCGTGCCTACAGATATAGAATTAGGAAATGATTACACAACGATTATTGTGACAGGTCCCAATACAGGTGGTAAGACAGTCAGCTTGAAAACTGTCGGGCTGTTGAGCCTAATGGCCATGTCCGGTCTATTCATACCTGCAAATGAAGGCAGTCAGATGTGTGTGTTCGATGCGATCTATGCCGATATTGGTGATGAGCAAAGTATCGAGCAGAGCTTGAGTACATTCTCAAGCCATCTTACGAATATTATCCGCATTTTAAAGCAGATGACACCGAAAAGCCTCGTACTAATGGACGAATTGGGTGCAGGTACAGACCCTGCTGAGGGTTCAGCACTGGCAATCGCTTTATTGGAGCATATGCATCGCATGGGTTGCCGTATCGTAGCAACAACGCATTACTCTGAACTAAAGGCGTATGCGTATGAACGTAAAGGCATCATTAATGCAAGTATGGAATTTGATGTCCAGACGCTTAGACCAACATATCGTCTACTGATCGGGGTGCCTGGACGCAGTAATGCGTTTGCTATCGCAGAACGTCTTGGCTTACCGACTTCCATTATTGAGCACGCCAAGGGTGAAGTAACAGAAGAAGATTTGAGGATCGAGACGATGATTGCTTCTTTGGAGCAGAACCGTTTGCGTGCAGAAGAAGAGCGACATTCAGCAGAGCAGCTTCGTCGTAATAACGAAGCTTTACGAGCTGAGCTAGAAGCTGAACAAGCTAAGTATGAGGCGGAACGCGAGAAACGAATGGAACGTGCAGAAGATGAAGCTCGTTCGATTGTGGACAAAGCAAGGAAAGAAGCAGAGGAAGCGATCGAAGAGCTGCGCAAGCTAGCGCAAGAAGGCGCGAAGCTGCAAGATCATCGTATGACGGAAGCTCGCAAGAAGCTGGATGAAGCGGCCCCTGCCAAAAAGCTGGGTGTCCAGAACAAACAGATGAAGGCTCCGCGCGAAATTGGACCAGGTGATGAAGTTCGCGTATACAGCCTGAACCAAAAAGGTCATGTGGTAGAGATGGCTGGTGCGACAGAAGCCGTTGTCCAACTCGGTATTATGAAGATGAAAGTTCGCAAAGATGATCTAGAGCTTATTTCGGCTGCTAAGCCCATGGAATACGAGAAGCAGAAGTCAGGATCTAAGGTCAAACGATCCCGAGATGAACATGTTCGTTCTGAACTTGATCTGCGCGGAGAAAATGTCGAGGAAGCTATTATTGAAGTCGATCGCTTCCTGGATGAAGCTTTACTAAGCAATCTTGGACAGGTGTACATCATTCACGGAATGGGTACAGGTGTGCTCCGAACCGGAGTACAAGAGTTCCTGCGTAGGCACAGACATGTAAAGAGCTTCCGACTTGGTCAATATGGTGAAGGCGGAGCGGGCGTTACGGTAGCAGAACTGAAATAAAGGGAAGTAAAGAGTAACGGTACGGAGGGGTAAGAACATGGAAACGTTAGTCGGAGAGTGGTTGCTAAACCCTTACTTTAAGATGTTCGCTTATTTCTCGGTAGCTTGCTTGGCGCTTATCGTTCTGCTCGTATTGTTTGAAGCGGTCACACGCTATAAATGCTGGGATGAGATCAAACGCGGTAATATGAGCGTAGCTATGGCAACGGGTGGCAAAATTTTTGGGATATGCAACATTTTTCGTTTCGGCATCCAATCCTATGATTCGCTGTATACGTCACTGCAGTGGGCCGTACTAGGATATGTTTTATTGCTGTCGGCTTACTTTTTGTTCGGATTTTTGATGCCATTTTTTAAACTGGATGAAGAAATTGAACGAGATAACCGTGCAGTAGGATTTCTTGCGATGGTTATATCCATTTCACTGTCTTACATTATAGGAGCAAGCTTGGAAACTTAATGCCTAATGACTTCGTTCCAGATGGCAAGATGGGGAAATAAACGGAGGTTGCCGAGATGAAATATTTGTGGGGAACATTATTCGCCCTTGCGGCGCTCTTTTTGGCAATAGGTATTTATTATTGGATCGAATACGCTTAACATAAAAAGGTTTGTTGAAGGACTGCTATTAGCAATTATTTGTTTGCAGTGCTTAGCAAGAGAGGTAGGTAGAAAGAATATGTCAACACAAGTATGTCCGTGGTGTGATACGGAAATCGTATGGGATGAAGTGCTAGGACCAGAAGAGGAATGTCCGCATTGTTTGAATGAGCTCAATGCTTATCGTTCCCTTTCTGTGGATTTGGAAATTGATGAGGATGACAAGAAGCTTCGCAGAATGGAAGCTGAGGAAAATGGAACAGCAGGCGAGGATAATAAAGGCTGGTCCAATTTCGGCTGGGATGAAGACAACATGCAATGGGGAAGTCCCGATAAGCTGAAGCTGCAAGAAAGCGCAGATAAGCTGATTCATCATCAAGTTGATGTGCCAGAATGTTCGCATTGCCGCGAATACATGCTGCTTGCAGGTCAAGAGACAGTATCGGGCAGCTCCTTTGAGCCGCATGTGCACGAAGGAATGCGTCAGCCATTGTTGACGGCACCGTTTAAGCTGGATGTATATGTGTGTACGTCTTGCTTCCATGTACAGCGCATGCTGAATCATACAGGACGTGAAGCGATGACTGTAAAATTGCAAGAAATGAATGAATCGGAAGCGAACAACGAAAAGGTGTAATCTACCTTAAGCCTGTTGTTCATGGGTGTTCTCCCTTCAGGGTATGTTATAAGTAACCTACTTAGCAGCTGTGAAGGGGGAGGTTAACTCATGCCAACAACACAGTGGGACAACCAGACTAAACTGCTGTTTGCTGTATACAGTTTGTTTGCGTTGGCTAACGCATGCTCCGGCACATATGTAAATATATACTTATGGAAAATAAAACCCGATTACGCGCTCATAGGATGGTTTGCTCTTGTTCAGCAGCTATCTTTGGGCGCAGTCTTCTTATTAGGAGGCAAATGGGTTAAGGAAAAAAATAAAATGATTTGGCTGCGGGCGGGCATGGTCCTGTCTGGCGCATTTTACACGCTAGTGCTTGTGTTGGGAGAATATTCGATACATTGTGTTGAATTGCTTGGTATCGTACTTGGATCTTCGTTAGGGTGTTTTTGGCTTGCTTACAACGTTATTTATTTTGAGGTAACCAATGCGTACACACGCGACTCGTATAATGGTGGGGCGGGTATTGTGGCCTCTTCTTGTACGATGATTGCTCCTTGGTTATCGGGATTAGTCATCACTGCGTATGGACCGACAGGTTACAAAATGATGTTCAGTGTGTCTCTATTTATTTTTGCCTGTGGCATACTGTTAAGCTTCAAGTTATCGAAGAGACCACCGGGTGCATCTTTCGATTGGACAGTTCCACTGCACGCATGGCGTGATAAAAACAGCCCATGGAGAGCAGCATTTTTTGCTATGATGGCACAAGGTTTAAGGGACGGCGTGTATATGTTTTTAATTGGCCTGCTTGTATATATTGCGACCAGTAATGAGTTGAAGCTTGGCACGTATACAATGCTTACTTCCTTTGCCTCATTAGTTGTATTTTATGTCGTTGGAAAATGGCTGTCAGGGGTGTGGCGCGCTAAAACGATGCTAATCGGAACGATTTGCATGGGAGCAGCTGTAGTTCCTTTGCTGTTCGGTGTAAATTATATTAGCTTGCTGTTGTACGGATTGATCATGTCTTCTTTCTCACCTTTGTTCATCGTCCCAATGACCTCATCCATCTTTGATTTGATGGGAAGAGATGATGAAGCGGCAAGTAATAGAGTCGAGCTCACCGTACTAAGGGAATGCGGGCTTTGCTTGGGGCGAATACTTAGTATTACGATGTTCATCGGTGTAGTGTGGTGGTCGGAGCAATCTTGGATGATTATTTTATATTTAGCTATTATCGGCTGCATGCCTTTGATCAGTTCGTTGTTAATGCGGCCGTTTATTACAACGAAATTGTAGTTCTAGATGCACAAAATGGCTCCCTGATAAAGGAGCCATTTTTACGTTTCGTGAATGATGGTCGGAGTAAATATTGTACCGATTAAAGACCAGCCTCCAGTGATGCCAACCATGACAAGATTGATTAATGAGGAGGAGAAGGGTGATTGGAACGTTGGAAGGTGAACAACTTCGCGTCAGGATGAGTTCCATTTTCCACGAAGTCAATGATCATACTTGCAGCGATCGAGCTATACACGGTTCCATTTCCTCCGTAAACTTCGATAAAGGTACAATTCATATACTTGGGATGAGGCCCGATCATCGGGTATCCATCATGAGTGGAACCAAACAAGGCGGTCCATTCATACTCAGCTTCAATAGGAGCGATGGCTGGAAACAGCTGCTCGATTTCTTGGACGAGCTGTTTCGATTTGTTTGGCAGCATCCGATCCCGTTCTTCAATAATGGTTGTGCCTTCATCCAGCCCGCCTGCTACGATGCGATTGTCTGGTGTTGTCCGCATATACAAATAAGGTCGTGCTGTTTCCCAAATAAGCATTCGCTTATGCCATAGCTGCTCTAAGTGGGGGATTGGCTTCGTAACGATCGCATAAGTACTTTCTATCACTGCATTCCGATCATGCTTCATCTCCTGTGTTTCATAACCCATTGCAAACACGACATGCCGCGCTTTAATTTGATATCCTTGGTCTGTGTATAAAATAATTTCATTCGGTTGCTCTGTTTGGTGCCTTACAATACGTGTGTGCTCAAATATGCGAAGGTTGTATTTCGCTACAGAAGTTTCTAACAAGGCATGTACCATTCGAAATGGATTTACTTCCGCATCTCCATGCGTAATTAAGGCAGCGGGCTTCGTAAATCCAAAATGCTGTTGTATTTTTTCTTTATCCCACCATTCAACAGGAAATCCATAAGTAGACAGTGTGTTAAACTCTTGTTCCAGTATAGGCACATCTTTTTCCGTGCTTGCATAGTACAAGCTGCTTCGTTCGTAAAGCTCAGGATCGATAATCAAATCTTTTTTTATATCTAATAATCGCTGTACAGCTTGCTTACACAAGGTATAGAATCGCACGCCGCTTTCTTTGCCGAAAGTATGGATACATGCAGTCAGCATCTTATCATTGCAAAATTGAAGCAATCCTGTGTTCGCACAAGTACTACCCGTTCCTATGCTCCGCTTGTCCACGACAATCGTTTGATAGCCTTGGCGGCTTAATTCATAGGCAGTGAGAGCTCCGCTCATTCCGCCTCCAACTACGACGATGTCACACTCTTCATCCTGACCCATAGGCGGATATGCGATTATTTGCTCCAACGTCACAGGCCAAGCCAACGAACCGGCCTTCAGATCCATCCTCATTCTCTCCTTTCGCTCTACATATTTCCCTGTTAAATCGCTCATAATACACAAAAGAATAATCAGAAAGGAGAAATAAGGATGACTCATTTCGGAGGCCAGATGCAGCCTTTAACGAGTAAAGAATTAGAATACGTTGTGGATTGCTTAACGAACGAAGATTTATTGCTCAAGCAATGTGCGGCTGCAGCTTCACAGACATCGAATCAGGCTGTATATCAATTTCTAGCACAGGAAGCAAACGCACATCAGCAGCACTATAATATGCTCCATGAATCGCTTCAACAGCATGTACAGCTGGCTCCAGCACAGCCTCAAGGATAGATAGTCTGAATAAGTTGCGGTGATGAACGACCTGTATTAGACTTACTACTTTTTCGGAAAAGGATTTGGTCACATGCCACATAAATCTCAACAGTTCTTGCCGGATAAAGATTTGCTCTATACGATACTGGCAGATCTTAAGCGAACCGTAAGTGAGTACACAACGGCAGCAACAGAAGCGAATTGTGTAGCCGTACGTCAATTGTTTACCGATCTAACGAATCGAACATTGACGCTGCAAGGAAATTTGTATTATTTTATGTCTCAGCACAATATGTACGAAACTCCTTCCCCTGTGCAGCAAAAAGAAGTGCAGAAGCAGCTGCAATCGAGTCAGAAAATGCTGCAGCAGACGAGCCAACTTGTCAAACAGAAGTTTGCACACCCTGCGCATTCACAGCAGCATGGACAACAGCAGCACGCCTCTCAAGGCCATCATCAAGAGCCCATTCATGGGCATCATGCAGCTTATTATTCTCCATATGGTGCACATGTGTATAATCCGTATCAGGTGCAGCAATAAGCAGAACAATTGAAGTACTCCCAATCTTGTAAATTAAGTTGCAAAATGTGGCTTAATTGCAAGATGGGGGTATTTTTTATATAAAAATAGGTATATATCTCTGAACGTTGTTGGCAATAAGATGTATTGGGTGTATCATAATTTCATATCACGACTAACGATGCGCGCTCGGTTTACAAAGTTAAAGCGCCAGAGCATCGCAGGAGGATCAAGAGATGAATGAGCTAAGCGAATTAAAGGTAAACATTTTACAGCTGTTGAAGGAAGATGCGCGTCGTTCTTCTGACCTGATCGCAACTTTGTTAGGTGTGGGAGAAGAAGAGGTTCGCGTGGCGATCAAGGAATTGGAAGATGATCATGTTATCGTGAAATACGCCACTGTAGTGAACTGGAGCAAGGTGGAAGAGGAAAAGGTTACTGCACTTATAGAAGTTCAAATTACGCCTGAACGTGGGCGTGGCTTTGATAGCATTGCCGAGCGTATCTATTTGTTCCCGCAAGTGAAGTCTGTTTATTTAATGTCTGGCGCCTATGACCTGCTTGTTGAGGTTGAAGGCAAGCACTTAAGAGAAGTCGCTTCGTTTGTGTCTGATAAGTTATCGCCTCTTGAGGCTGTTCTTTCGACGAAGACGCATTTTATTCTCAAAAAATATAAGCAGGATGGAATTATCTTCGAAGAGCACGAGGAAGATCACCGTCTTGCTATTTCTCCGTGAGGTGACTGAACGATGGTAAACCAATCAGTGAAGGCGGAGAATCCTACCGGTATGAAGCATTATATTAATCCGTTAGTTCGATCGATTCCGCCATCCGGTATTCGCAAATTTTTTGATTTGGTAAGCGGTAGTAAAGATATTATTACACTGGGTGTTGGTGAGCCTGATTTCTGTACACCTTGGCATGTGCGTGAGGCGTGCGTGTACTCGTTAGAGCGTGGTATGACAAAGTATACGTCCAATGCGGGTATTCCTGAGCTGCGTGAGGAGATCGGGCAGTACTTGAACGATTCGTTCCACGTTGAATATAACCCTGCAAATGAAATTATGGTGACAGTGGGCGGTTCAGAAGCGATTGATTTGGCACTGCGCGCCCTTGTTAATCCTGGGGACGAAATTCTTATTCCCGAGCCAAGCTACATATCCTACTCACCGATTATTTCTATTGGCGGTGGTGTTCCGGTAGGTATTGAGACAACGGCTAAAGATGAGTTCAAGCTGACAGCTGAGGCTCTACAAGCGGCAATTACACCGAAGTCAAAAGTACTTATTCTTTGTTTCCCGAGCAATCCAACGGGCGGTACGATGACTTATGAGGACTATTTGCCAATTGCTAAAATCGCTCAAGAGAATGATCTTATCGTTATCTCGGATGAAATTTATGCAGAATTGACATATGATCAAAAGCATGTAAGCTTTGCTTCACTACCAGGAATGAAAGATCGTACGATTCTAGTAAGCGGTTTCTCAAAAGCATTTGCTATGACGGGCTGGCGTATGGGATATGCTTGTGGACATCGCGACCTAATCGATGCCATGTTGAAGATTCATCAATATACGGTCATGTGTGCCCCTGTTATGGGTCAAATTGCTGCGCTTGAAGCTTTGAAAAATGGTAAGGAAGAAAAAGATCGAATGGTAGAGTCCTACAACATGCGTAGAAGGCTAGTTGTTAAAGGATTTAGAGAAATAGGCTTAGATTGTCATGAACCGCAAGGGGCATTTTATGCATTCCCGTCGATTGAATCGACTGGATTGTCTTCTGAGGCCTTTGCAGAACGATTGTTGTTCGAAGGGAAAGTAGCTGCGGTGCCGGGTAATGTGTTTGGTAAAGGCGGCGAAGGATTCATTCGTTGCTCCTATGCGACATCTGTTGCGCAATTGACGGAAGCAATAGAACGTATGGGGAAAATTGTGGCGAAAATCAAACATGAAATGTGAAAACGGTGCTGGATATGATAGAAAAAACTGGTTTCCCTTGTTTTTGTCTGCTATAATATAACACGGATCTTTACATTTGTTTCATCTAATGGAATAAATGAAATGATCCCGTTACATGCTTAGCAGCGAAGGGGGGAAAAGGCTTGTTTTGTTCGGATTTTACGTTAAACCGTTATACACATTCCATATTTCGAGACGAGAACGATCATCCGAAATGGTCGGGCAGAACAAGGGACGTTTCGTCAAAGCTGCTTATGCTTGAGCAAGAAATCTGTCTACTTCGCAAGCAGATGGAGCAAATGTTTCAAGAAGAACAATCATTTACGGCACATAATGTAATTGAAATCAGCAGTATGCTTGATATCAAGATCAATGAATATATGAAATCTAATATTTACAAAACTTATCCATAAGAGACCCCTTAAGGGGTCTTCTTTTTTTGCATGCAAGTTGTATGGTATGATGAAATGAATTATGGTGATTTGTATAGGGGAGAGGAGACGCCATCATGTGTAGACAGAAGAGGGGAATCATTAGCGCAGTGCTGATACTTCTGTTTGTAGCTATGTTAAGCGGTTGTGGCAAGGAAAAAGCGGATGTGACGATGTTTATTATGAACCATACTACGCTGCCAGCCGAAGTTGTAGATTCGGTAGAAACCAGCTTGAATGATCAGTTCAAAGACAAGTTTACCGTGGATGTTGTTGTTGCTCCAACTTATAGCCATCAGAAGCTGATGGTAGAGTTTATGGTAGGTGAAAATAGTCTTATTTTAGCTCCTACCGAAGACATACAAGGTTATGTCAAAAATGGAGGAGCACTGCCGATTGATAAACATTTCGATAGCAATACATATCCAGAAGGCGTAATGGATGGTATCGTTGTGAAGGAACAAGGGGATTCTAACACTAATGTTGTAGAAACTCATTTATTTGCTTTACCTGCTGATAAGTTGGCAGGAGTGAAGAAGCTAGGGCTTCCTGCAGACGGACTGTCACTGGTGGTACCTATACATACGCCGAATGCTGATCAATCCATGGAACTATTGAAGGTGTTGGAAGGTCGTTAATAAATAGAGCACGTGCAGCTTGAGACGATACATCATGATAAATGGGGATGGAATTTGCTTAATGGTTATGGATAAGGCTGGACGGAGGGATGACATATGATAATCGGAGTTACGGGCCATGTCGCTAGCGGCAAGACGTCTTTTGTACTCCGTTATGCGGCGTCCTTTGGCAGAGAAGGCCTTTTTGTTGTGGTTGGCAGTTCCTCGTCACCTGAGCAAGAGGCATTCGAAGGGGAACGTGGCTTCCGCTGGAAAACAGTGAAGGCGGATACGTTATTGCCGCAAGTTATGGACGTTATTAATCGTGAATCCAATGTGTTCAGGGCCGATCGTAGAGTCGTTGTTATTGATGGGGCTGATCGATATTTTACGGCAGTACATGAGCAGCTGTTAGAGCAAGGAAATTTGTCAGATGACCAATATGAGCAGTTCATGACTGAAAAGCGTCTCCTATTAGAATATGCCGTTTCTTCCTATCAAGGGAAGTTATTCGTCGTAACTGGTGATCCAGGGATGATAACCCCTTTTATGACGAAACGTGAACGCTGCTATCACGTGCAGCTTGCACAATTTAATCGCATGCTCGCAGAACAATCGCATCAATGGTTCCGTATGAGTGCGGGGCTAGCCCACGAATTGCGTGGGAACAAGTTTCGCGGATAGTCGTTAGGTATGACTGTATGGTCGTAAAGATTCATTTATAAGTTTACTGTTACTGTTACTGTGACAACCAAGGAGAGCAAGGAGCTGATCGGATGAATATTTATACACGAACGGGTGACAAAGGACTAACGGCCCTAAAGGGTGGGCGCGTAGCCAAGGATCATATCCGAGTACATACGTATGGAGAATTAGATGAACTGAATGCATTTACTGCAGTTGCACATGCAGCTTGCAATGATGAACGATTGCATGGGCTTCGTGAACAATTGCTGCAAATCCAGCATGAGTTGTTTGACTGTGGATCGGATCTTGCCTTTGCTGATGAGTCTCAAGGGAAAGCTGTGTTCAAAGTTACTTCGCAGATGGTGACGAATCTAGAGAAGTGGATTGATCAGCATGAGGCAGACAATGCTCCTTTGACGCGATTTATTTTGCCAGGAGGTCATCCAGCAGCAGCTGCACTTCATGTGTGTCGGACAGTATGCAGACGTGCGGAACGCAGCATTGTGACATTGTCTCATCAGGAGTCTATCCATCAAGAAGTACTGAAGTATGTGAATCGCTTGTCTGATTATTTCTTTACAGCGGCTCGACGAGCAAATGGATTGATGGAAGTAGAAGATGTGGAATATGCAAGGAGTGCTCACGTATTTCGCAGCCGAGTGGAGAAGGAGCAGCATGAGTAATTATTTCGATGAGAAGCATGGTGACAATCGTACAGAGGAACTTTCAGATGTACAGCCTGAGACATGGGATGCTGCCGAGCTAACCTATTGTGTCTCTGAAGAGGAAGCAGGTATTATGCTCCGCACGGTGCTTCTTTCCCGCTTAAATATGTCAAGACGGCTTATCACGCGCTTGAAGCGGGTCGAGGGAGGGCTAACGGTAAATGGAAGCTCTACCTACGGTCATAAGCCGCTGCAGGCAGGAGATGTCGTTCGCGTACGTATTGCAGAACCTCAAGTGGAAAGCATCCAGCCTGAGCCGATACCTATTGAGGTCATTTTTGAAGATCAAGATATTCTTGTCGTTCATAAGCCGCCACATCTGGTTGTGCATCCTACGTACGGTTTTCCAAACGGCACGTTAGCAAATGGCATCGTCCATTATTGGCGTAGCCGAGGTGAGCAGACACGTTTTCGACCTGTGCATCGATTGGATCAGGAAACATCGGGTGTATTACTTATCGCAAAGCATGCTTACGCTCATCAGCAATTGTCCGAGCAGTTACAGCGAGGAGACGTATTTAAGCGTTATGTTGCCTATGTAGAAGGAGCTCCCCAACCACCGGAAGGGACTGTCCATGCCCCTATTGATCGTAATCCAGAGGAGCGTCATTTGCGAATTGTCACACCTGAAGGGTATCCGTCAACGACTCATTACGAGACCATTGCTAGTTATCATGGCAAGGCGGCAAAGATTAAATGTGTGCTAGAGACCGGACGAACGCACCAAATCCGTGTTCATATGCAGCATATTGGCTGCCCGCTCATTGGGGATAAATTTTATAACCCAGACGCGAATTTGCGTACATCAATGAAGCGCCATGCCTTACATGCAGCAGAGCTTCATTTCTATCATCCGATGACCGGCGAACGAGTATGTTTTACGGCACCGCTGCCATCGGATTTGGCTCAATTGGAGCAGGAGCTAGAAAAGGGACTGGAATAGTAACGTGGACAACTAATGAAATGTAATAGATAACCGTATGAGCACATTTGAGAGGAGAATGAACCGTGGATTTAACTATTTATGAATATTCTAAATGCAGTACATGCCGCAAAGCCGTAAAATGGCTCAAGGATCAAGGCCATAACGTCAAGCAAATTCCAATTGTAGAAGAGCCTCCTACGGTTCAGGAGTTGGAGAAACTTGTAGCCAGCAGTGGCTTGGAACTTAAGAAATGGTTTAACACGTCTGGTGAGGTATACAAAGCGTTGCAATTGAAGGACAAGCTGCCGGGGATGTCAGTTGAAGAACAGCTTAAGCTATTGTCGGAAAATGGAAAGCTGTTGAAGCGTCCTATTGTTACGGATGGCCAGAAGACAACGATTGGCTTTAAAGAAGAGCAATATGCGGAAGCCTGGTCATAATAGTAAAATAGTGATGATAGTAAGTGTAATTGTATAGGTATATTGGCAACATCCTCTATCGGATCGAGCAGGGTACCTATGTTATACTAATTGAGTTGAATGCATAGTAACAGAGCAAGCAGCCTTTAGGCTGCTGCCGCAATAGCAGTAGTTGGACAATCATCTACTCATGCAGAAACAAATGCAACCACAGTAGAGAGGAGCCGCCTACAACGATGAATGCAAATGAAATGAATGAACAAAGACCTTCCCTGCTTCTAGTCGACGGGATGGCTTTATTATTTAGAGCTTATTATGCGACAGCCTATGGCGGATCAATACGTCGCATGCAAGATGGCACAGCTACGAATGCTGTCTTCGGTTTTATGCGCTATTTCTGGGACGCTGTACAGCGTTTTGAACCGACACATATCGCTTGTTGTTGGGATTTAAGCAGCAAGACGTTCCGTTCAGAGCAATTTACCGATTATAAAGCGAATCGTCCAGAATGTCCTGATGATCTTGTGCCGCAGTTCCAACTTATTCGAGATGTGATGGATTCCTTCGGTATTCCTAATATCTCTCGTGAAGGTTATGAGGCTGACGATTGTATTGGTACGCTGGCTCGTCAGTATCGTGAACAATTCAATGTGATGGTATTGACAGGTGACCAGGATATGCTGCAGTTGGTTCATGAATATACAAAAGTAATCATTATGAAAAAAGGACAAGGCAACTATGCCGTGTATAGCCCTGATTACTTAATGGAGGAGCGCCAACTGACATCCGAGCAAGTGATTGATGTGAAGGCACTCATGGGTGATCCATCAGACAACTATCCCGGTGTACGAGGCATCGGAGAGAAGACGGCCATGAAGCTTATTCAACAGTATGGAAGCATTGAAGGCATACTGGAGAATTTGTCTGAGTTGGCTAAAGGGGTTCGAACGAAGATTGAAGCTGATATTGAAATGATGCATCTGTCTCGTTCCTTAGCTCGTATTGAATGCGATGTTCCACTGCAATGTGAAATTGAATCCTGTCTTTTCGAGCCTAATCGAGATCAAGTTGGAACGATGTTCGAGCGTTTGGAAATGAAAAACATGATTTCTTATTTGGGTATGACCTCTTAATACATGAGGTACTTTATAAAGACAGCACATTTTGGAAGACATGTGCTGTCTTTTTGTTTATACTATATGTACATATGAGTATATACTTGGAAGGTAGAGATGAAATGCACAAGGAAACGTCTAATCGTAAACATCGCGTACTTAAATCAATAACTATGGTAGCGGCACTAACGATGCTGCTCGTGCCGGGTATGAATGCGTATGCAGTTCCCCTAGCAACCAGCAATATTGGAGGGCAAGTTGCAAGCCCTGCTGCCATCGCTAGTAAACCTAAATTAGCTGCACCACGCGTATCCTCTAAGTCTGTTAAGGTTGGAAGTCGTTCGATCCCAGTACAGACGGTACATGTTCCTAAAGGCTATGTGCCTGTTGCTGCATTTGGTAAAGGAAAGTATGGGGCAGCTGCCAGCTTGAATGAAATGATGCGCAATCATCAAGCAGTTGCAGGTATTAATGCGACTTTCTTTGAAGCGTACAATGGCGCACCTGAGCCATGGGGTACGGTTATCATTAACGGTCGTATCGAGCATGTGGGCAACCACGGAACTACAATTGGATTCCGAAAAGATGGATCTGTCTTGATGGACACGCTGCGGATTAAATTGCGTGGAACCGTTACGAATGAGAAGACGGCGCGTGAGCAAGGCTGGTATGCTTATTTCGTCAATCGGACACCAGCTAAAAATAGCTCTTTAGCCATAATGTTTACGCCTATGCGGGGTTCTCATCTCGGATTTGCTTATGGCAATGCGGTTACCGTTCGCAATGGGCAAGTAACTTCGGTGACTAGCGGACAAAATGTTCCGATCCCTAAAGATGGTTATGTACTCGTCTATACAGGTAAAGAGAAGAAGATGGCGGAGCGTTTCAAGAAAGGCGACAAAGTAACACAAGCCTTCGAATATACGAACAAAGACGGACAAGCAATTGACTGGCAAGACGTTCAGACCGCGGTAGGAGCAGGGCCTCGTTTAGTGAAAGATGGCCGTGTCGCGCTTCAACCAGCGGCAGAAGGTTTCCAGCAAGACAAAATACTTACCTTGTCCGCTACTCGAAGCGGGATTGGCATTATGCCAGATGGTTCGATTATGCTTGCGACAACAGGCAGTGCTACGATGAAGCAGTGGGCTGAAGTATGGAAGCAGCTTGGTGCTAAGCAGGCGATGAACTTGGATGGGGGAGCTTCAACAGGTTTATATGCAAACAATAAAGTGATTACTTCACCAGGAAGACTGCTCAGCAATGTACTCCTGTTTAAACAACCTAAATAACAAATGGATTGGGTAAAGAGCCTAGTCGCGCTAGAAGTGATGCAAGTATAACTACTCCATCATTTCCAAGGCGATTAGGCTCTTGTTATGTTCGTATAGTGGTGTTAAACATAGCAGTGCTGTACATATGTTACATATGCCGTACAACGCCAGAGATTAATCTGTAAAATGTGCTTCTCCTACGACGAGTGTTAAGAATCTGCGCAAATCTTCTGCTGCATCATCTTCAAGGCGATAAAATGATTCTAAATAACCTTCCTCTTCAAGGTCGTCTTGTCCAAGAATAGCGGTCAATCCTGATTGGAGATCAGTTACAAGCTTCTTGCCGTAGAAGCGGCTTGTTGTTGTGACTGCTAAATCAAAACGATGCATGCTTTCACCGATGAACGTGACAAAGCGGGTGGATGTATTTTCGGTAAAGTCTGATAAGAAATCCAATGGCTCAGCACTCATAAGGTTGGTACCTCCTCATTCTCAATACGTTACATCATAGCACAAGCAGAGTTGAATAGGGAATCTTCGTGGGTTAGATAGATTGAGATCATTGACAGTAATAATGCGATTGCCTATAATGGAAATAAATTCATAACCGGAATGAGGAAGCACCTCTTTTATGTCTGACGACATGGGAGAGGTGCTTCTTTTTTTTGTGTATCATTCCTTCGTTGTGATGTGTTACGAATGACATATTATTAGGATGAAAAGGAGAATGAACATGATTATTGTGTGGATGTCGCGTTTAGAAAAGACGGAAGTGTCCGGACAAGTACAGAGCGGTTTAGTTACAGTTGGCGAAGAAGAAGGAAAGTGGCTTGTTTTATGGGAACAAGACGGAGAGTGGACTCATCACACAGAGGATGCCAATTCTACTTGGTACGAAGGCGAAATATGGGCAGAAATGTGCGCAGCGCTAAGACGCGGTGTGGCTAGCTTAATGCGCAAAGGCTATCAGCCAACACTTGGATTTACGCCAGATACGCAGCAGCATGAACGTCGGATGAAGGAGCGCAACGAATGGATTCATTGCTTTGGCGATCTCAATGTAGATGATGAGCTGTATCATAAGCTAGTGCAGTGGCGCAAAGAAGTGGCTTCTTCCATTCGCCGTGCCCCATACTGGATTACGACGAATCGTATGCTAAGGCTTGTGAGTGCATTCGTACCGCAAACACTTGAAGAGCTAAAGCAACTTCCTGGTTTTGGAGAGGCGAAAGTTCATGCCTATGGCGAAGCCATTCTTGCGATTACTGCACCGGTTCCACGCAGGACGACTTTCCCATTGGATTGGGTAAGTGCAGCGGTAGGTCCTGCGGCATTTCTGCAGTGGGTATATCAGCAGGAAGAACAGAAGATGTCGGGCGAATTAAATCGTCTTGTAGATAAACGAACGCTAATTGAAGCTGTTCAGCTGAAATTGGAGCCCGAAGTAATGATGGAACGTTTAAATGTTGATCGTCGAGAGTTGCTTGTTCGTATCGAAGCATTGTCCGAAGAAGGGTATGATATGATGTCATATGCCGATCATGTACTGAGCGAGATCGATGCTGAGACGCGCAGTCGGATTGAAGATTCGCTGCAAGAGATGGGGATGGATTATTTGAAACCGATCTATATTCAAATATTTGGTCAAGAAGCGTTAAAGGAAGTCTCTGCAGTTATTCAACGACGCTACGAATATATTCGACTCATCCGTATGCAGGTACGCAATCTTGGTCGTACGGAACAAGGCTCCACGCGACAGCGACACAATTCTACGAAGTTGCGAATGGATGTTGAAGCGAAGGCCGTATAGTGCTTTAGTAATTATTATGACTTCTTATGAAACGAGAATATGAGCGAATCGAAATGAAATGTTACATAGCACATTTACTATTCCAACTATACAAAAAAGCCCGCGTTATCGCGGGCATTGTCCATTTATTAGAGCCAGTCTTTCTTTTTGAACCAGACCAACATGATGGTCCCTAACATGAACATAAATCCAATTAGGAACACGGCCCCATATTTATAATGAATAAATGGGATATTATCGAAGTTCATTCCGTATATACCGGTAATGAACGTCAGTGGCATGAATATCGTCGTCATTGCTGTAAATACACGCATGATTTCATTCGCGCGGTTAGCAATGCTGGATTGATAAGATTCTCGTAAGTTAGCCATTAAGTCGCGGAACGTATCGAATGTTTCGGCAACTTTAACTGCATCTTCATAAATATCTCTAAAATATTTCTGCAAGTTATCATCAATTAAACGCAAATCTTTGCGGTAAAGAACGAGCAAAAGTTCCTTCTGAGGTGCTAATTCTTTCTTCACCCACAATATTTCGCTACGCAGACTGATGATTTCGTTCAAATGCGATTTTTTAGCATTGACGAGCACTTCTTCTTCCAAGTTCTCGATCTTTGCTTCAATCCGATCAGCAACTTTGAAGTAGCTATCTACAACTGTATCTATAACAAGATATAGCATCCGGTCAGCCGAGCTTACTTCCTGTTCCCACAAGAGAGGCTTAACTGTGCGGAGTTCGTTAATTTTTTGTTTGGTGATGGTAATGATATAGTGCTTGCCCAAAAATATATTCAATGCGCGAAGAAATATTTCTTCATCGTCAAATCGAATGCTGTTGATCACGATAAAATAATGGCCTTCATAAATTTCCATCTTCGGGCGCTGTTCTTCATCATTTAGACAGTCCTCTACAGCCAAGTCGTGCATTTGAAATAACGGCTGGAGTATGACAAGGTCATCCAAATCCGCATCAATCCAATAAAAACCTTCTTCTGGTGCGGTTAATGTGGTATGAATGTCATCAATTGGTGTAAATATACCTTCGTTGACGAGACGAATCTTCATCATAATCACTCCTTCTTGCCACCTTGCATTGGTAGCTTGTGTCGTCTTGTACTTGACGATTCACCAGAGTGATGTCGGCCCGTTCGTCTTGCCTTCGCTTAATTACAGACATTACATCTAATCAATGCATGAGAGAAACCAGACTAAGCATAAAGGTGACACAAACATAATGTGCCCACGAACATTGGACGACAACCGTGAGCAAAAGCAACACGTCCTCGTCGAATCGTCATATTCGGTTGTCCGTAATCGCGACAGCTCATCCTCGGGTCGCCTTCCATGCGAACTCACCTCTGCTATTTGTGTCTTTCCTCTTATTTGTGCAAATTGCACTTGTCTAGTATATACGGCTTGATTGCCTTGTTTCAAGAACCAAACAATAGACATATACGTATATTTCGTTACGATCAAGCTATTGAATTCCATAAGTAGACAGTACTACTGTATGTTTTTTTGCGATTTTTGGTTCTTCCCCCTTGACGGAATCATTTCCCATGCCTTAAATTATTACCAAGTCCACATGAAGACAATTCCATAACATATGCAATCTTATCAAGAGTAGGTGGAGGGACAAGCCCGATGATACCCGGCAACCGGCGTTAGCTTATGCGAAGCGCAACGGTGCTAATTCTTGCAGGATACCGATGTTCGTAGACATTGGTCGTTCTGAGAGATGAGAGAGGCGCTAGTATGTATAAGTCGCGACCTTTCTCAATTTGAGAAAGGTCTTTTTTGTTTCATTACCACCGTGACTTCTCCTCTAAACAGATTGTGCTAAACATGGTGTCCAAGATGAGGGACGACATATCGATGTAGGAGGTTTTCGTTATGCCAATTAAGGTTCCTGATCATTTGCCGGCTAAAGAAATTTTGTCCCAAGAGAATATTTTTGTGATGGATGAGACACGTGCTTATCAACAAGATATTCGACCTCTAAAGATTATCATTTTGAATTTGATGCCAACTAAAGAAACGACGGAGACGCAGCTGTTGCGACTAATTGGAAATACTCCTTTGCAAGTCGATGTTACACTGCTCCATCCGGCAACACATACTTCTAAAAATACATCCGCTGAGCATTTAACATCGTTTTACAAAACATTTGAAGATATACAAGATGAGTTATTCGACGGTTTAGTGATTACGGGAGCTCCAGTCGAACAATTGGAATTTCATGAAGTGACGTATTGGCAGGAGCTATGCAAGATCATGGAATGGTCTAAACATCATGTGACATCGACACTGCACATATGTTGGGCTTCTCAAGCAGGCTTGTATTACCACTTTGGTGTTCCTAAGCATCCGTTGGAGAAGAAGTGTTTCGGTGTATTCTATCATACGCTTTGTAAGCAAAATACTCGTCTTACTCGCGGCTTCGACGAACAGTTCCTCGTGCCGCAATCTCGTCATACGGAAGTCCGTGTAGAGGATATGGAGAAAGCGCCAGGCTTGGAGATCATATCTACGTCCGAAGAAGCCGGGGTATATTTGGCGGCTAGCAAAGACGGCAAGCAAGTTTTCGTTACAGGTCATTCCGAATATGACGCGGAGACGTTGAAATGGGAATATGACCGTGATATTCAAAAAGGCATGGAAATGGATGTTCCGGTCAACTATTATCCAAATGACGATCCAACTAAGCGTCCTTATTCTACTTGGAGAGCACATGCGAATTTGTTGTTCTCAAATTGGTTGAACTATTATGTCTACCAAGAGACACCATTCCAACTTGGTACGGCAGCTGATCGGATGGAAGGAGCGGGAGCAAAATGATTGAACGTGATGAGAAGGAATATAAAATTGAAAGTCAATTAGCGCAAATAGGCTCTATATCAGAGCCGAAGACAGGTGCGGTAACTTATCCGATTTATCATGCGACAGCATATCGTCATCCTCGTCTTGGTCAAAGTACAGGATTTGACTATACGCGTACAAAAAATCCGACTCGTTCCGTACTTGAGGATGCGGCAGCATTGTTAGAGCGTGGAGATGCAGGCTTTGCCTGTAGTTCGGGCATGGCGGCGCTTCAAACCGTCTTTGCCCTTTTCAGCCAAGGCGATCATTTGATCGTCTCTCTAGATTTATACGGAGGAACGTATCGCTTGCTGGAGCGCATTATGAAGCGCTTTGGTGTGGACGCTTCTTATGTAGATACAAATGATATCGAAGCTATGGAAGCTGTGCGTACGCCAGCTACGAAGGCGGTTCTGATCGAGACGCCTACGAATCCATTGATGATGATTACCGATGTTGAAGCCGTTGCTAAATGGGCGAAGTCCCACAACTTGCTGACGATCGTAGATAATACATTACTAACACCATTTTTCCAACGTCCATTAGAGCTAGGGGCTGATATTGTCGTACATAGCGCGACGAAATATTTGGGCGGACATAATGATGTGCTGGCAGGATTAATTGTAACCAAGGGCAAGGAACTATCGGAGGAGATGGCGTTCCTGCACAACTCAATCGGGGCTTCATTAAGCCCTGCTGATTCCTATCAGCTTATGCGTGGTATGAAGACGCTTGCCATTCGTATGGAGCGACATGAATACAATGCGACAAGATTAGCAGTTTGGCTTCGTGACCATGAATCTGTTGAGGCGGTATACTATCCAGCATTGGAAGATCATCCTGGTTATGAGATCCAGCAGCGTCAATCGTCAGGCAATACGGGGATCTTCTCTTTCCGTTTACAAGATGCTCGTTATGTAGAGCCTATTTTGCGTCATATTCGTTTGATTGCTTTCGCAGAGAGTCTAGGTGGGGTGGAATCTTTGATGACATACCCGGCTGTTCAAACACATGCCGACATCCCGCAAGAAATTCGCGAAGCCATTGGTGTGGATGATCGTTTACTACGTTTCTCTGTTGGTATTGAGCATGTAGATGACCTTATTGCGGATCTCGACCAGGCATTGAGCAAAGCGAAGGTAGAAATCGCTGAGCTTGACGCAGCTGCTGTACAAGAACCTGTTGCTGAAGGAAAAGGGGTGTAGGTATGAGCCGCGATCACAATCAATTTTCTACGAAGCTCATTCACTTTGGCAAAGAAGTTTGCGAACATACAGGTGCATCAAGCGTGCCGATTTATCAAGCGAGCACGTTCCATCATGAAGATATATTTAATCCTCCTGCTCATGATTATTCACGTTCGGGTAATCCGACACGCGAAGCGTTGGAAGGATATATTGCCTTATTAGAAGGTGGTACACGTGGATTCGCATTTGCATCTGGTATGGCGGCCATTTCTTCCACGCTGCTGCTGTTGTCGGCTGGAGATCACGTGATCGTGACAGAAGATGTTTATGGCGGTACCTATCGTTTGCTAACCTCAATTCTGAATCGGATGCAAATTGAAACGACATTTGTGGATATGACGGATCTAAATCAAGTGGAAGCCGCCTATCGTCCAAATACAAAGGCGATTTATATGGAAACGCCATCTAATCCTACATTGAAAATAACGGATATTGCCGCTGTTACCGCATGGGCGAAGTCGAAAGGATTGTTGACGCTGCTCGATAATACCTTTATGACGCCGTACCATCAACGTCCAATTGAGCATGGGGTCGATATTGTTCTTCATAGTGCAACCAAATTCCTTGGCGGACATAGTGATGTACTAGCAGGGCTGGCGGTGACGAACGATGAAGAACTAGGGAAGCGTGTAAAAATGCTGCAAAATGGTCTTGGTACCGTCTTAGGTGTTCAAGACAGCTGGTTGCTTATGCGCGGTATGAAGACGCTTGAAGCTCGTATGCGTCATAGCGAGGTAAGCGCAGGCAAGCTAGCGCAATGGCTAAGTGAACGGGATGATATCGCGCAAGTATTCTATCCTGGATTAGCGAATCATCCAGGACGTGAAATTCACGAGCGTCAATCGCTTGGCTATGGCGCAGTTGTTTCGTTTGATGTCGGCTCTGGCGAGCGTGCGAAGCAAGTGCTCAATGCCGTACAGATTCCGCTTGTAGCGGTTAGCCTTGGAGCTGTGGAAAGCATTTTGTCTTATCCGGCTATGATGTCACATGCCGCTATGCCGCCGCATGTACGAGCGGAAAGAGGAATTACAGACGGAGTTTTGCGCTTCTCTGTGGGTCTGGAACATATTGATGATCTACTTGCAGATTTGGAGCAAGCTTTGTCGTTATCCAGATAAAACAAATTGAATACAGCCCCTCCGACCCTTTTATATATGGCAAAGTTGACACCAAAATGACGTTTTGCAGGGAGCTGGAGGGGTATTTTTATGAAGAAAACTATGATAGGATGAAGGAAAGGCAGGCTTGGTTTATGGAATCGAAATAGACCCGCGAGATCAGGGTCATATACCAACCTGCATGTTAACATTCATGTTCGGCAGATTGTTTCTGTCGTCTCCGTACATCCTAACATGAGAGGAAGTGACGGTAACGATGAGTTCATCGATTGACCGCATTTTAGACAAGGCTTTGCGCGGCGAACGCATAAATTCGGATGAGTGTGTCACGCTGTTTGAATCCGACCAAATAGAGAAGATGGGCTACGCAGCCAATAAAATCATGGAGAAGTGGCATCCAGATCCAATTACAACTTTTGTTATTGGACGGAATATTAACTACACGAACGTGTGTGATGTTTTTTGCCGCTTCTGTGCGTTCTATCGCTCACCGAAGTCGGGTGAAGGATATGTACTTCCTGATGAAGTTATTTTCCAAAAGATTCAAGAAACAATTGACGTTGGTGGAACTGAGATATTAATGCAGGGTGGAACGAACCCGAATCTGCCGTTCTCGTATTATACGGACTTGCTTAAAGAGATCAAAGTTCGTTTCCCGAATATTACGATGCATTCCTTCTCTCCTGCTGAGATTATGAAGATGAAGGAAGTATCTAATGGGCTGTCATTAGAAGAAGTCGTTCGACAAATTCATGAGGCTGGTCTTGATTCCTTGCCTGGTGGTGGTGCTGAAATTCTTGATGACCGCACACGTCGCAAGATTAGTCGTCTAAAAGGCTCGTGGCGTGACTGGATGGATGTCATGCAGACTGCGCATCGAGAAGGCATGAATACAACCGCTACGATGGTTATCGGATTTGGTGAATCCATGGAAGAGCGCGCACTTCACTTGGAGCGGGTGCGCATTGCACAAGATGAATGCTTGGATCAGAAATATCCTTCTAAAGGATTCCTTGCTTTCATTCCTTGGACATTCCAGCCAGACAATACGAACATGAAGGCAGAACGTGTGAGTCCGGAAGAATATTTGAAAACATTGGCGATCAGCCGCTTGTTCTTGGATAATATTCCAAACTTCCAGTCCTCCTGGGTAACAATGGGGCCTGAGATTGGTAAGAAGACATTGAGCTTCGGCTGTAATGACTTCGGCAGCACGATGATCGAAGAAAATGTTGTATCTGCAGCAGGTGCCACTCATAAAGTAAATATTGAGAGTATTCTTCGTCTTATTCGTGAGGCAGGCAAAATTCCAGCGCAGCGTAATACGAAGTATGATATATTGCGTGTGTTTGAAGAAGGCGTAACGAATGTTGAGCGCGATTTTGTTATGCAGAACTAATTAGATTATTTAAATTTAATATCCTAAGGTCTTCCAGATTGATTTCTGGGAGGCCTTTTTTAATTTGGTTATACTGCCAGAACCCTCTTCGTATATCTCTCTGTTCCCCCCCATATACTGATAAGGAACAGAAAGGAGTGAGTTCATGGAACTGTTCACCATCATCATTCCCCGTGCTGACAATCATGAGCCGCAGCAATTAAACGGCTTGCTACAACAGGAACTGGGCGATTTACATACACATCCACAAGCTGTATTGATCGAGGAGGGAGGGCAGTCTTCTTCTTTAGATTGGATTACGTGCAGAGGAGTGCTTCCTGGGTTTCAGTTGTCTAACCAAGGAGAGCAAGTATGGCAGAGTGCAGCACAAGCGGTAGCGGAATATGTATTGACTGTAAAAGAGGAACCGCTCGTTCGTTCCATCATTCGAAAAGTAAAGCAGCTTGACGACTCAGAACACGATAAAATACAAGACTATTGCATGCATTTGCTAAATGGTGCTGAAGATATCGGCGGACGAGAATCCAGGCATCGTCGCAAAGCTAAACTTGTTCGTATGATCCAAGCATACTTGTCTGAGCACACGACATTGCATTTGGATGGGTTTATACGATTTCGGCTGGAGAGCTACTTGTCCGAGCTCCGGGAAGTTGTGGAATATGCAGTAGATGAGTTTATTTTGGAGCGGCAATATCAAGAATTTATCAGTTTATTGAAATATTTTGTGTATATACAGGATACCAAAATTCCGCTTGCTCATCTTATGCATAAAGGCGGGCATGAATTTGAGCTGATGAATGAGAAATGGGAGCCGCTTGAGCCTGTGCATGTCGTTGAAGGTATGATTGTGGAAATGCTTGATGGTGATATGGAAATGGAGGATATGATTGTGAGCACGCTCATTAACGTATCCCCGGGACGAATTGTCATCCATACGAGTGATGCAGAGTCTCAAGTGATTAAGACGATTCAGCAAATATTTGAAGCAAGAGTCGATGTATGCGAATTTTGCAGTTCGTGCCAGGCGTTCTTTGTTGCAGATAAAGGCTTAACACTTGACCTAGCAGATTGAATCACATATAATATCGGATATTAATACGTTATAGCGTTGACGAAGACATGAATGCGGAATGGAACCGTACAGAGAGAAGGATCAAGGCTGCAAATCCTTTCGGCACACATCTACATTTACCACTTCTGAGCTTTGAGCGGGAACTTGATGGACTGAACATTTTCACATCTTCAGTTATGCATCAGTAGTAACGTTCGACGGTTCATTTCCGATATCAAATGACTCAAGGACAGCAAATGGTTGCATTGTATTGTTTTTAGTACAGAGTGCTGATGTTGTTGAATGAGGGTGGAACCACGGGTATATAACAACACTCGTCCCTTTTATGGGATGGGTGTTTTTTTGTGTGCTCATGAGGGTTAACATGTACAGTAGTCAATGTTGTGGAGCAGTGTCGGTTATCTATACTGTTTTAACAACTCATCAATAAGGGGGATATAAAGATGTCTATCGTAAAAGTAACACTTCCTGATGGTTCTGTGCGTGAATATGCACAAGGAAGCACAATTGAAGATGTGGCTGCTTCCATTAGCAGCGGATTGAAGAAAAATGCAGTCGCTGGTAAATTGGACGGCAAAGTTGTTGATTTGTACACTGCAATCGAAGCAGATGCAGCAGTAGAGATTATTATGCCTGAGTCTGCAGAAGGACTAGAAGTGATTCGTCACAGTACAGCGCACTTGATGGCTCAAGCGATTAAGCGTTTGTACAAAGATGCGAATGTGAAGCTAGGTATCGGTCCTGTTATTGAAGATGGTTTCTACTACGATATCGATATGGACATTTCGTTGACGCCTGAAGACTTGCAGAAGATTGAAAAGGAAATGGATCGTATCGTTTCTGAGAATTTGCCAATTCGCCGCCGCGTTGTTTCCCGTGAAGAAGCGCTTCGTATTTATGAGGAGCTAGGTGACAACTTGAAACTTGAGTTGATTAATGACCTGCCAGCAGATTCCGAAATTACGATTTACGATCAAGGCGAGTTCTTTGATTTGTGCCGTGGATCTCACGTACCATCTACAAGCAAGTTGAAAGTGTTCAAATTGTTGAATCTTGCTGGTGCATACTGGCGCGGAGATTCCAAGAACAAAATGCTTCAGCGTATCTACGGTACTGCTTTCCCGAAGAAAGCTCAATTGGATGAGTACTTGCGCCTTCTGGAAGAAGCGAAGAAACGTGACCATCGTAAGCTTGGTAAAGAACTTAAAATCTTTACATTCTCTCGTGAAGTTGGACAAGGTCTTCCGATCTGGCTGCCGAATGGTGCGACATTGCGCCGTACAATGGAGCGTTACATCGTAGATATGGAAGAGCGTCTGGGCTACAGCCACGTCTACACGCCAGTATTGGCGAATGTAGAATTGTACAAAATCTCTGGTCACTGGGAGCACTACAGTGAAGATATGTTCCCTAAAATGACGATGGATAATGAAGAGCTTGTGCTTCGCCCGATGAACTGTCCTCACCATATGATGGTGTACAAGAGCGAGCCGCACAGCTATCGTGAATTGCCGATCCGTGTTGCAGAGTTGGGTACGATGCATCGCTATGAAATGTCCGGAGCTTTGACTGGTTTGCACCGTGTGCGTGCAATGACGTTGAATGATGCACATATTTTCTGTCGTCCAGATCAAATTAAAGAAGAATTTGCTCGTGTTGTACAGTTGATCCAACGCGTTTATAAAGATTTCGGTATTGAAGAATATCGTTTCCGTCTTTCCTACCGTGATCCACAAGATACAGAGAAGTATTTCCAAGATGATGCTATGTGGGAAATGTCCCAACGCATGCTTCGTGAAGTAGTAGAAGAGCTTGGTTTGCCATTCTATGAGGCAGAAGGTGAAGCTGCGTTCTACGGTCCGAAGCTGGACGTACAGATCAAGACAGCACTAGGTAAAGAAGAGACGCTTTCGACAGCTCAGCTCGACTTCTTGCTTCCTGAGCGCTTCGAGCTTGAGTATGTAGGGGAAGACGGCAACAAGCATCGTCCTGTCGTTATCCACCGCGGTATCATTAGTACAATGGAGCGTATGACTGCGTTCTTGCTTGAGAACTTCGCAGGTTCCTTGCCGCTTTGGCTTGCTCCTATTCAAGCAAAAGTAATTCCTGTATCACCAACGTATGAAGCGTATGCGAAAGAAGTTGCAGAGCAAATGCGTGAAGCTGGCATTCGCGTAGATGCAGATCTGCGCAATGAGAAGCTGGGGTACAAAATCCGTGAAGCGCAGCTTGAAAAAGTGACGTATATGCTCGTTGTTGGTGAAAATGAGAAGAACGAAGGAGCTGTATCCGTACGTAAGCGCGGTGAAGGCGATCTTGGTGTCATGTCCATTCAAGCAGCGGTTGAGCAGCTTCAAGACGAGATTCGTCGTCGCGTACTGCCAACTGTTCCAACAGAAGAGAAGTAAGTTGAATATATACCCGTCCTATGTTTTTATAGGGCGGGTTTTATTTTTTTCGTCCCATGCATAAATGTTCACGTCATAGGAAATCCTTCCGATTAAAGAAGTGTATAACCATTTGTTTACAACTAGAGTTATATGCTGGATCTTACAATAGTTTCGATTCTTTAATCTATATCAACAAGACGGAGTGACAGCAGCGTGAAGATGAAGAAATGGTTATGCTGGGTCGCAGTAATGGCGACGATCATGTTAGCTATAACATTTAGTTGGGAAGGACAAGTAGAAGCTCAACTGGGGACGATGCCAATAGGGGCATATAGCGATTGGAGCTGGAATACGCAGTTCATCAAGTCGATGGCGGAACATCGTCTAGGCACGATACAAATGCGAATTCAGTCATTTACATCTAAACCTGATGCGGGTGCAAAAGTAGTTGCATCTGAAGGCGTAGATAAGAAAGAAATGAGTAATAAACAGAGCAGCAAGACGGCAACGACTGCTGCAGTTGTTTTTGCAGATAAACTGCTCGCCCCACAGCAAGAGCAAGTACTCAGTGCGATGACCGTAACGGCGACTGGCTATACGGCTGGGATTGAATCTACGGGTAAGCTGCCAGGTCATCCATCGTATGGTATAACCTATTCTGGCGTAAAGGTGCGCCGTGGCTATGTATCAACGATAGCCGCTGACCTAGGTATATTCCCGTTAGGCTCCATCTTGTATATACCTGGGTATGGATATGGCATTGTGGCGGATATAGGCGGTAAAATTAAGGGCCCCCATATTGATCTTTACTTCGACACAACCAAACAGGTATATAAGCAATGGGGTAAGAAGAACGTAGAGGTTCAAGTGATTCGTAAAGGAAATGGAAAGGTAACAGAGCATATGATTGATGAATTAAATACAGCTGTTATGAAAAATAAACGATTAACAAAGTTGAATATGTAATTCATGTCAGTCGATTGCGTAGCGCATAATGCGGGATTGCTGATCGCATAATATGTGATGTGGAAACGAGATGTTTCCTTCATATACTTTGCAATCTTCATCAGGGATGAAGATTCGAGCCGCAGGAGGTGAAATGCGATGAGCAACCATAACCAAAAGAACAAGTTTGGTGCATCTTCTTCTCAAAATCAACAACAACAACAGAACAACTTTGATGCTGAGTTTGCAGCAGAAGCAGGTGCTGGTGTGGCAGGTACAGCTGGTGCTGCTGGTAAAGCAGCGAAAGGCCAATCCCAAAAAGCACAACAGTAACATCGCGTGAAACCGTTAAAAGCGGCAGAAGAAGGCAATCATGCTGGTCACAGCAGATTGCCTTCTTTTTCGTGCTTAATCAAATAAATGTGAATGCGGCGATAATCATCTCAGTCTCTAGACCGAGATAAAGTTCAACCTCTCGGATCTGTTACAAGTATTGGAACTGCTATACAATACAAATATCGAACAAGTTCATTTGCAGTGAATGGGCTGCAATAAGAAATGAGGGATAAAGATGTCAGGCAACAAAGGACGCTGGATTGGCGGGTCAATGCTTGTTACTGTTGGCGTACTGTTTATGCTGCAGCAATGGGGTTTCTTGCATTTTAATATCGGAGATCTCGTATCTATATTTTGGCCGCTTATTTTATTGTTTGTTGGAGTCAGCATGCTCGTGAGCGGTACTTGGGCAGGTTTGATTGTTCTAGGTATTGGCGGTTTCTTTTTACTATCGAATTTAGGAATTATCCACATGTCGCTCGGTGAAGCCATTCGAAGAGCGTTTCCCCTGATTATTATAGCGGTAGGGCTTATTGTTCTCTTTGGTGTTAAGGGTAAATTTAAAACATCCAAACATAAAGAGCCAGAATGGAATCCGTCTACGAAATCTACAGAATGGAAGAAGCCTGAATACGAAGATCCATTTGCCGATTATGTCAAAAACTTAAACGCTGAGCAGAATCCAATTTCTAATGATGTAGAAGGAAATAAAGAGCATGGAGGAGTAAAGCACGTTAAGATTAACATACCAAAGCATCCCAAGCCCCCTACGCCACCGCATTATACGTCTTTTAGTAAAAAGAATAAATATGATGACGATTTAGATCTTGATTTTGATTTGGGTGATGAAGATGATGATTACGATTACGACGATGATGATTACAGTGGCCAAGGCGATTATGATTACAAAACATATAAGAAGAAACTAAAGCATTCTGCTAAGAAATTGAAAAAGAAAAAAGACGAAATTGAAAAATCATGCTTTATCGGGGATATTCATTTAGGCCATGATTACTGGGAGCTGCGTCCATCTAGTTTAGCGAACTTTATTGGGGATACGATTATCGATCTGACGAAGGCGCAAGTACCTTATGGAAAAACGAGTATAAATGTAAGCAGCTTCATCGGTGATGTGAAAGTGTATGTGCCCAACGATATAGAGTTAGGTGTGTTTGTATCTTCACATTCATTCTTGGGAGATATGAAAGTGTTCGATCAGAAGTACTCCGGCTTTATGCGCGATCTCGAAGCCAAAACACCATTTTTTCACGAATCCAGCAAAAAAGTGCTTATTGAAGTAAATAGCTTTATTGGTGATGTAAAAGTGATAAGGGTGGGCTAAAGCATGGGATATATACGCTTGTGGCGTGCCAATAATCTGAAATGGGAGCTGTTATGTTCATTTATCATTTCAGGAAGTATTATCGTTGCTAGCTTATGGCTTGCTTTTAGCTTTGGTGATGGGTGGTATACGGGATGGGTCCAGTGGCTGTTTGGTATCATGACGGTTCTTATCGTCTCATTAATAACAGGCTACATCACGGGATTAAGAATCCAACGCAAGCTCGATACGCTTAATGAAAGTATGATGCAGGTTGCCAAGGGGAATTGGTCGGTTCGAATTCAAGAAAATGAACATACATCGTTTGATTCGTTATACGAGCACTTCAATAGTATGATGCAAACAACGGAACAAAAATTAAAGCTGCTGCAAAAGCTGACCGAACAGCAAGTCATTGAACGAGAAATCTACAACGAACAGATCGTGCAAGAAGAAAGAAAGCGTTTGGCGCGTGATCTTCATGACTCGGTCAGCCAACAGTTGTTTGCGATTCATATGTCTTCCTCTTCATTGCCTAAAGTAATGGACCTAGATGAAGAGCGCGCTAAGCTTGTTGTAGCACAATTAATTGAAATGTCGCACAATGCCCAACGCCAAATGCGAGCCTTAATTGCGCAGCTCCGTCCGATTGAGTTGGATGGGCGTTCCTTGCAAGAAGCGCTAGGGATTTGGTTTCCTGACTATTGCCGCCAGAACGGCTTACAGGGCAAGATTGATATCCATGTTGAAAATGACCTGTCTGAAGCGAAGGAGCATCAATGCTTCTTGATGATTCAAGAAGCAATGGCGAACATTGTTAAGCATGCCAAAGCTGATCAGGTTACACTTAGTATGCAGGAGTCTGCGAATCGCATGTTATTGTCGATTGCGGATGATGGTGTAGGGTTCGATCGCAATAATAGGACTTCTTATGCTGGAAGTTATGGCTTAACAACAATGCAGGAACGTGCTGATAAGCTTGGCGGCCATATGGAGTTGATTAGCCAACCAGGTGCCGGCACGACAATTCGGGTATATATTCCACTGTTTGAAGCTGAGGGGATGAATCAGGATGAACAAGATGAAAGTCTTTCTTGTAGATGATCATGAAATGGTTCGACTAGGTTTAAAGACATACTTGATGCTTGATCCGGAGATTGATGTGCTGGGAGAGGCGAGTGGAGGGCAGGATGCATTGCATAAGCTCGAAGCGATGGAAGACAATCTCCCTGACGTTGTATTAATGGACTTGATGATGCCTGATATGGATGGAGTGGAAACGACGAGTAGATTGATCGCTCGTTATCCGCAGCTCCGAATTGTTATGTTAACGAGCTTTATGGAGGATGAACAAGTAGTATCTGCGATTCAAGCGGGTGCGGTTAGCTACGTATTAAAGACCATATCTGCTGAAGAGCTATGTTATGCGATTCGCGGTGCTTATCGAGGCATGCCTGTAATGAGCGGAGAAGTATCTCAGGCGCTGACTCGTGGTCTGCGTAAGCGGGCTGCAGAGCCGGAGCGTGATGGATTGACTGAGAGAGAAAAGGAAGTGCTCCTGCTTATTGCAGATGGGAAAACAAACAAAGATATTGCAGATGAACTGCATATTAGTATAAAGACGGTAAAAACACATGTTTCGAATCTATTAATGAAATGTGAGCTGCAGGATCGAACGCAGTTAGCTGTGTTTGCGCATCGCAAAGGATGGGCATAGTAAAAGTTAATATTTAATTTTACATAATAACGCTCTGCTTATACGTTTTTATATGTTGAAAATGTTTATATCTATGTTGTACATATCGTAGTTATTCGCCTATTCGCATGCCGTCGAATGGGCTATTGTTATGTAAATATTTAAAAAAAGAATGCTAATATCGGTTTTATTTTGTTTTATAATTTTTTTAAGGTGTGCTTAAGGTTACTAGTCCATTATAACTACATAAGGTATTGAGCTTCCCAATGATAAAGGGAACATGGAAACGACACAGTAACACTAACAGTAATGGAGGAGATCACATGAGCGATCAACGTAATTCTTTTTCTCATCCCGACAAGGATTCTTATACAGGACCTCAATCTGAGGCAAATCATGCAGGTCATGAACAAGCAGCTTCTAAGGAACAGGATAATAAGCAACCTTACTATTATGCTTACGGGCCATACCAATCATCGCGAAGTGAGCAAGACTCGACAGTATCACGTGATTCATACGGTAATTCGAGTGATGTGCCAGTTACCCCACCTCAAGCAATTAAACCGATGCCATTCTCGAGTGCAACGCATAATGGACCTACGTTTGCAGGAGGATCTTCCTCAAATGGAGGTGGCAACTTCAAAGACGGTGAACGCGCTAATCAGCAATGGCAGTTCCAGCAGAAGCCGGAACGTCGTCGTACCTCATTCCGTACGGTGGTTGCGTCCTTTATGGCAGGGGTCATTGCAATCGGTGGTCTAATGGGAGCATCTGATTATTACAACTGGTTCACAGGTGACGGTGCGATTCTGTCAGGTGTAACTGAACGAACAGAAGCAGCTCAGCAAGTAGTAGACAAGCGTCCTGCACCTTTCCCAGAGGGAACAGCGAATGTATCTGATGTTGTAAAGATGGCAAGTCCAGCGGTAGTGAAAATTGAAACATTCGGCTCACCTAGTAGTACGGGGGGGAGAAATTCATGGATGGATGATCCATTCTTCCGACAGTTTTTCGGAGGCAATCCTGAGAGCCAGCACAGTGACACGCCATCCGAAAAATCTCTTCAGCCGTTAGGTCTTGGTACAGGCTTTATTTTTGAAAAAGATGGCTTTATTTTAACAAACCATCACGTAATCGATGGTGCTGAAATGGTACGAGTTAATATAGAAGGCTATACAAAGCCGTTTACAGCTCAAGTACTTGGCAAGAGCCGTGATCTTGACTTGGCTGTATTGAAAATTGAAGGAGACGCTGACTTCCCGACAATCAAGCTTGGTAACTCCGATACAACGGAAGTAGGAGAGCAGTTGGTTGCAATTGGTAACCCGTCTGGATTCGATCACACGGTGACAACGGGCGTATTGAGTGCTCGAGAACGTTCGATTACCGTGAATGATAACGGTCAGCCGCGCACCTATGAACATTTGCTTCAAACGGATGCATCCATTAACCCAGGTAACTCTGGCGGTCCGCTCTTGAATATGAAGGGTGAAGTTATTGGGATGAACGTAGCGGTAAGTAAAGAAGCGCAAGGTATCGGCTTCGCCATTCCTGCTAATGTCATCTTGAATGTTGTAGAGCCTTTGAAACAGAATAAAGAAATTCCAAAAGAGCCGGTTCCATTTATCGGAACGAACTTGATTACGATGACGGAAGAATATGCGAAAAACATCGGTATCGAAAATACTCCTGGTGCATTAGTGTATACAGTTGTGTACGGCTCGCCGGCTTATGATGCAGAATTGCGTGCTTATGACGTCATTACAGCTATTGACGGTAAGGAGATAGCGACGAGGGAAGAATTAAGTGAACAGATTCTAACAAAAAAAGTAGGCGATACGGTTAAACTTGAAGTTGTTCGTAAAGGCAAGAAAACAAATGTGGACGTGAAGATTGGCGATAAGAACAAATTCCAACAGGCGACACAAGAACAGCCTCAGCCTTAAATCGAAAACGTTAGTTATAAGGATATATGGAGAGAAGAAAGCGAGGTGATATGAAGCGTATCCTTCGCTTTCTTTTCGCTTGTCCATACGTCATGGTACAATGTAAGTCTGACCTATGGTGTAGAGCAAGACGTAGATATAATACGTATGAGTCAGTTAACTCAACGTTGGAGCTATTCATAAACGTTAAGGATGAAAGGGAGAATATTTCATATGAGGCCTTATATTTTAATTGTAGATGATGATGAAAAAATAACGTCGATGTTGAGACGTGGTCTTGTGTTCGATGGTTATGAGGTGCAGACAGCACCAAACGGTGCGGAGGGCTTGCGACAAGTGATTATTCGAGAGCCTGACCTTGTAATTCTTGATGTAATGATGCCGGAAGTCGATGGCTGGGAAGTGTGTCGACGGTTACGTGAGGCGGAGATCAGTGTCCCTGTCCTGATGCTAACAGCGAAAGATGAAGTGCAGGATCGAGTGAAAGGCTTGGATACGGGAGCAGATGATTATCTCGTGAAGCCGTTTGCGTTGGAAGAACTGCTGGCTCGTGTGCGTGCGCTACTGCGTCGTCGTCCAGAGCAAGAAGGCGGAGGACATCGCTTGACGTTCGAAGATCTCTTGCTGGATCTACATACTCGTGAAGTGAAGCGGGATGGCAAGCCAGTAGAACTGACTGCAAAAGAGTTCGAACTGCTGCATCTATTTATGCAGAATCCGAAGCGAGTACTTCCGAGAGATGTCATTATGGAAAAAATTTGGGGATATGATTATAGCGGAGAATCAAATGTGCTTGAGGTGTATATTGCGATGCTGCGTCAAAAGACGGAAGAGCATGGCGATAAGCGCCTCATTCAAACGATTCGCGGTACTGGTTACGTATTGAGAGGAGACTAGTGAATGTCGATTCGCCTTAGGCTTACAGTATGGTATTCTGCATTGTTGGCATTTACGTTGTTTGTGTTCGGCATTTCGATATATGCTTTTGTTGACTATAACATGTACAGTGATATCAAAAACAGGCTTAAGCATCAAATGAGTCAAATAAGAGTTGAAACGAAAGTAGACCTGAACGGAAAGATGTATATCGGACTTACCCAATCGCTTGGCTCGAGTAATTCTTTTGAAGAGCTGTACATTCAAATTTATAATTATACAAGTAATGAATATGGGTTCTCTGAAAATCTTCAAGATTTGCGAATGAAGTTTCCATTCCCTGCTTCGCCGAAAGATGTAGTAGAGGGATTTAAACGGTTAAATGTAAGTGGAAATGAGTTCTACGTATATCAAAAGCCGATTGACATGAATGGGGAAGTCGTTGCGCTTATTCAAGTAGGGGCCTATACCGGCGATCATGCTGCCTTCTTCAAGCTACTTCGTACGATTCTTATTTTTGCGTCGATGGTGACAGTCGTTATAGCATTCTCACTTGGGTTGTTCTTAGCGCAGAAGTCATTGCGTCCCATCGAAAATATCATTCGGGCGACGAATCGTGTACAGAAGGGGGCGGATCTAAGCGTCCGTATTCCACGTGAAGGTCCTCCGGAAGACGAGATTGGCCAGCTAACAGAAACGATTAATAGCATGTTAGGTCGAATGGAGACCTTTTATAATGAACTGGATGATGCTTATCGTGCGCAGCGTAGGTTCGTATCGGATGCATCGCATGAGCTAAGAACGCCGCTTACTACGATTCGAGGCAATGTAGATTTGTTAGAGAAAATGCGGTCAACGAAAAATACGAATGAATTGCTATTGTCGAAAGATGAACGTGAGCAAATGTCTGAGGAAGCATTGCGCGACATTGGGGATGAAGCGCGGCGCATGAGTAATCTTGTAAACGATATGCTCTCTCTAGCACGTGCGGATGCAGGTTACAAGGTGGAGAAAGAAGTCGTTGAAGTGAAGGGGCTCATCGAAGAAGTCGTACGTAGGGCTCAATTCCTGCCAAGAACATCGGACTGGATTTTTGAAGAAAACGAAGAGTTGTCTAATAAGTTTGTTCGTGGCAATAAAGACTATTTGCAGCAAATGCTATTCATTTTTATTGAGAATGCCTTTAAATACACGCCTTCCGGTAGTGTGGAATTGATAGCAGTTGTTCAGGACGATCAATTGGGCTTGCGTATCAAGGACAGTGGTATCGGCATGGATGAGCATGAAGTGCCACATATTTTTGAGCGTTTCTATCGTGCTGATGTATCTCGTGGCATTACATCGGGAACGGGGCTAGGTTTATCGATTGCCAAATGGATTATTGATGAGCATGGTGGCTCTGTTGAGGTTATGACGCAGCCTGGAGAAGGTACTACATTTATTGTTTGGCTGCCGCTTGTTCATATTCCTGATGAATGGATCAAGGAACCGACGGAAGTGGGCAACGTAGAAAGCGATGAAGGACATTAGGGCGTATTTCCGCTATAATGGAGTGAAAGGCTCCTTTGAGAGGAGATTCACATAGAAAGCTGGTGAAGAAAATGAAAGTTCATAAGATTACACCGCGGGGATATTGTTATGGCGTTGTAGATGCGATGGTTATCGCTCAGCAGACAGCTCGTAATTTGGATTTACCCCGTCCTATATATATACTCGGTATGATCGTTCATAATAGCCATGTTACAAATGCATTCGAAGATGCTGGTATTATTACGTTGGATGGCGAGAATCGCTTGGACATTCTAGACCAAGTTGAGTCCGGGACGATTATTTTCACTGCGCATGGTGTATCCCCTGAAGTACGCCGCAGAGCGCGTGAGAAAGGGTTGACGACAGTAGATGCTACTTGTCCGGATGTAACCCGTACGCATACTTTGATTCAGGAAATGACGGAACAGGGTTATGAAGTCATTTATATCGGGAAGAAAGGGCATCCTGAGCCAGAAGGCGCTATCGGTGTTGCTCCTGATCACGTTCATCTTATCGAGAAAGAAGAAGAAATTGATCAACTGACGATCAAAGCCGAACGCATCATTATTACGAATCAGACGACGATGAGCCAATGGGATATTAAGCATATTATGAATAAGCTTATACAGCGCTATCCGCATGCGGAAATTCATAATGAAATTTGCATGGCAACACAAGTTCGTCAGCAGGCTGTAGCTGATCAGGCATCAGAATGTGATCTTGTAATCGTTGTGGGCGATCCACGCAGCAATAACTCTAATCGTCTTGCGCAGGTGTCCGAAGAAATTGCGGGTACGCGTGCATATCGGATTTCGGACTTGTCTGAGTTTGAGCGTGAATGGCTGGAAGGGGTAGAGGTCGTAGGAGTAACGTCCGGTGCGTCCACTCCAACTCCGATTACGAAAGAAGTCGTGGCTTATTTAGAGCAGTACGACAAAGATGATGAATCTACATGGCCGCTTGAGCGTACGGTAAATATGCAGAAGCTTCTTCCGCCCGTGCGTACGAAGTCCATTAATAAATAGTTGAAAAAGCAGTTGAAACAACGAACTGAAAAATAGAAAGACCGTACGATAATCGTCTTAGAATTTATTCTAAGGCGGTTATTTTATATTTGGATAATAATTTGACAACAATGTGAATTGGTGGTTTTACCCTTGACGAAAATGGAATATCAAGATAGACTATCTTTAACGGATAAAAGCGTAGACGCGAACAAGCGTTTAAGTATGGAAGAAAATAACGTAGAATCGAAGGTGAACCCCATGATCGTTGTTGTATCCAATCGTACTTCAGATGAACGAATAGAAGAGATTATCACATTTATTGAAGGCAAAGGACTGCAAGCTCATTTGTCGCGAGGCACAGAGCAAACCGTGATCGGACTCGTAGGTGGAGTAGATCCGAAGACAGCAGAACAATTGCGTCAGATGAAAGGTGTAGAGCAAGTCGTGAAGATTACAAAGTCATACAAGATGGCAAGCAGAGACTTCCATCCAGCAGACACAGTTATTGAAATTGGCGATGTGCGCATCGGAGGCGGGGAGCTTGTCGTAATGGGCGGCCCATGCGCGGTTGAGTCTCCAGAACAGATTGATGAGATTGCTCGTCTCGTAAAGGCTGCGGGTGGTCAAGTGCTTCGCGGGGGTGCATTTAAACCACGCACAGGTCCATACAGCTTCCAAGGCATTGGTGTGGAAGGGTTGGAGATGATGGCGGAAGCGGGCAAGAAACATGGTTTGCTTACTATTACTGAAGTTATGTCACCCGAATATGTAGATGTTTGCGCGCAATATGCTGATATTTTGCAAGTCGGAACGCGCAATATGCAGAACTTCGATTTGCTGCGCAAGCTTGGCGAATGCAATCGCGCTGTACTATTGAAGAGAGGTTTCAGTGCAACTTACGATGAGTGGCTGAATGCGGCGGAATACATCTTGGCGGGTGGAAATCCGAACGTTATGCTGTGCGAGCGTGGTATTCGTACATTCGAATCTTATACTCGTAATACATTGGACCTAGCTGCCATTCCTGTCATGAAACAGCTGACTCATTTACCAATTATCTCTGATCCGAGCCATGGTACTGGTCGTCGCGAGTTGGTGGAACCTATGACGAAGGCGTCTGTGGCAGCTGGAGCAGACGGTCTTATTATCGAAATGCACACAGATCCTGATAACTCGATGACGGGTGACGGTGTTCAATCGTTGTTCCCGGATCAGTTTGCTCGCTTGCTTCGTGAGTTGGAGCAGCTTGCTCCATTGTGTGGAACTACATTTAATACACAGAAGCAAGAAGCTGCTTACTTCGCGTAGAATGAACGGTTTGTGTGATAATCGTTTGGTACTCGGTGTATGATACGGAATTTAATAACTAAAGAATGACTAAAAACGACCTGTAAATGGGTCGTTTTTTTGTTTAGTAAGGATGTGGAATGAAGGAAATCGAAGCTGTTTACAAGGTGAAATTGTACGACGGTTAAATACTTCCTGAATAAGGGTGTTAGGAAACCTCACACAAAATAAAAAAATACCTGACATGAGTATTGACGGACGATATTCTGAGGTTCTATAATAACTTCAATATCAAAAAACGAAGTGAACAATCAGATGCAAATAACTTATTAATGTTCGGAATTGGGGAGGAATTAAGATGTCAGTCAACCGTGTATTGGAATTAATGAAGGAAAAAGCTATTGAGTTTGTAGATTTCCGTTTTGTAGACTTAAGTGGTCGTGCACACCATATTAGCTTGCCTGCAACAGAAGTAGAAGCTGAAACGTTCGTAAATGGTGTTGCTTTTGATGGTTCTTCTATTCCAGGCTTCCGCGGTATCGAGGAATCCGATATGGTTATGATGCCTGATACAAATAGCTGTTATGTTGATCCATTTACTTCTCATGCCACACTAATCATTATGTGTAACATTCATACGCCAGATGGCGAGCGTTACGATCGTGATCCGCGCAGTATTGCTGAGAAAGCAGAGCAATTTTTACAAACAGCTGGTGTTGGTACTGCAGCTTACTTCGCTCCTGAGTCCGAGTTCTTTATTTTCGATGATGTGCGCTACGAGACTTCTATGAACAGCTCTTCGTTCTTTGTTGATTCCGAAGAAGCTGCATGGAACACGAACCGTAAGGAAGAGGGCGGTAACCTTGGCTTCAAAATTCCTACAAAAGGCGGTTACGTGCCTGTAGCTCCAGTTGATACACAACAAGATTTGCGCAGTGAAATTTGCCGCTTGCTGCAAGATGCTGGCCTTCGTGTTGAGCGTCATCACCATGAGGTGGCAACAGCAGGTCAAGGCGAGATTAACTTCCGCTTCGATACATTAAGAAAAACAGCTGATAACTTGTTGACATACAAATACATCGTTCACAATACTGCTCGTCAATTCGGCAAAGTAGCAACATTTATGCCTAAGCCGTTGTTCGGTGATAACGGTAGCGGTATGCACGTTCACCAATCGATCTTCGATGGTGATACACCGTTGTTCTATGAAAAAGGCGGCTATGCAAACCTGAGCGAAATGGCATTGCACTATATCGGCGGTATTTTGCATCATGCACCAGCATTACTTGCAATCACGAATCCATCGACGAACTCCTTTAAGCGTCTTGTTCCTGGATATGAAGCGCCAGTTAACTTGGTATTCTCCAAAGGTAACCGTTCTGCTGCGATCCGTATTCCAGTTGCAGCGGTAACGCCAAAAGGCTGTCGCATCGAGTTCCGTACGCCTGACTCTACAGCTAACCCATACTTGGCATTCGCAGCTATGTTGATGGCTGGCTTGGATGGAATTAAGCGCAAGTTGGACCCGCGTGCACTTGGCTATGGTCCATTTGATAAAAACATTTACGAATTGTCTGATGCGGAGAAGCATGAGATTCGCAGCGTACCAGGTACAATGGAAGAAGCGCTTGCGGCACTTGAAGCTGATCACGAGTTCTTGCTCGATGGTGGCGTATTCTCCAAAGACTTCATAAATAACTACATTAACTTCAAGCGTGGTGAAGCGAAGTCAGTCGCGATTCGTATTCATCCGCAAGAGTACAGCCTATACTTTGACTGCTAATAAAAGGTGGAATTGCTTAATACAAAGCTTGCATATTTTTCGTAGCTGCAATCATTCGTAGTAGTTTTCAAAACGTACACAAATACCCCTCTTTGAGAGAAAACGCCATTCGTAGCGACAATCTCGGAGAGGGGTTCTTTTATTTCGGAAATAAGTGATGTGTGGGGTGGACTCGAAGAAAACCATTCGTGAATTATGTTTATAACCGAACAATATTGATATGGATTCAAACTATATTTCGTAAAATATGTGGTTGAAGGAGATGTCATTACCTGATATCATTACAATAATATTTCGGAAGCCATAATGGGAAAAAGGTGGGGTACATATGGAACAACGTCAACGAGCTTACAACTTCAATGCTGGACCAGCAGCGTTGCCGCTTGAAGTGCTGGAGCGTGCGCAATCGGAATTCGTCGAGTTTGCTGGGACAGGTATGTCGATTATGGAAATGTCACATCGCGGTGGTGTATATGAAGGTGTACACAATGAAGCGAAGTCCCTCATGAAGGAACTACTTAACATTCCAGCAGGATATGACGTGCTGTTCATGCAAGGTGGAGCAAGTACTCAATTTGCGATGATTCCACTTAATTTGCTCGCCCCAGGCAAGGTCGGTGCATATGTGAATACCGGAAGCTGGGCTACGAAGGCGATTCAAGAAGCACAGCTAGTGGGGGAAATACAAGTTGTTGCGTCATCCGAAGCGGACAAATTTATGAGCATACCATCCTTATCTGATCTACAATTGCCTGAACAAGCCGCGTATTTGCATCTGACATCGAACGAAACGATAGAAGGTACTCAGTTCCACGCTTACCCTGATACAGGTAATGTGCCTCTTATCGTAGATATGTCCAGTGATATTTTGTGTCGCCCAATTGATGTATCTCAGTTCGGCATGATTTATGCTGGTGCACAGAAAAATCTTGGTCCATCTGGCGTTACCGTTGTCATTGCTAAGGAAGAGCTCATTGCCACTAGTCCAAAGACGATACCGACAATGATGCGTTACAGCACAGCTTACAAAAACAACTCGTTATACAACACGCCTCCATCTTTCTCTATTTATATGGTGAAGCTTGTATTGGAATGGATTAAAGAGCAAGGCGGCCTGAGTGCGCTTCAAGTAGCCAATGAGTATAAAGCTCAACTTCTTTATAATGCAATTGATAACAGTGACGGATTCTATCGTGGTTGTGCAGAGCAAAATAGCCGCTCAATTATGAATGTAACATTCCGTCTGGCAACCGAAGAATTGGAGAAGGCGTTTGCTGCTCAAGCGGAACAAGCTGGCTTCATAGGGTTGAAAGGTCATCGCAGTGTAGGTGGGCTTCGAGCCTCTATTTATAACGCGGTTCCACGCTCTAGCTGTGAGGCTTTAGTACAGTTTATGGAAGACTTTAGACTTAAAAACGGATAATTTTTACTCATACTTGCAACTAAATGGAAGAAATCTGCGTCTTATAGTTAGACGTCGGATTTCTTCTTTTTTATTTTTGTTTCGTTTTTCTGTAAAAGGTGTAAAAAATGGATGAGAATCTAGCAAGGAACACAAAAAGTTTCCATGAATTTGGATAATGAGAGAAACTTTATATGAAAACATGAATATAAACATTTTGAGGTATATTTTGGAATCGTGGAAAAGCCTTCATTTTGAGCACTTTTACATCTAGATTGTGGCTGATTCACTACTAGGATCGTTGGGAGCTTATTTTTTTGCAAATAAGTTATCCATAAATAACAATCGTGGAGGGAAAAGGTTTCATGAAGAAGAAAATCGTAAGTACAGCTTTAGCTGCGAGCTTAGTTGTTGGCTCACTCGCAGGTATTCCTGTGAATGCTATGTCAACAGCGGAGGCGCTTAGCAAGATTCAAGCTACGCAAGCGTCCAAGTCGCCAATTATTTGGTTGGAAAATAAATCAAAGCAAATTCACGGTGCATTGAACGATAAAGAGCGTTCGGTTGTGCGTGCCACATATGAAAGTGTGAGCACAGTTACGTATTCGACGTATGGATCGGTTGTTGATCCGATCTGGAATAGCATCCCGACTGAATATAAGAAAGATGCTGTTACAAAAGAAAATGTTTTCGGCATCTACAAGCAGTTGAAGTTGTTTGCGCTTGGTGACGCACAGGCTTTGGGTGCTTTGAGTACTACATATGACAAAGTGTTGCAGCAAGCAGCCAAAGACGCAGGTCTAGCAAATGGATTGACGAAAGCAGATTACGAGGATCTGGCAGCGAAAGTTAAGGGGAACTTCTTAAAAGAGTTCCAAGGTAAAGACTTCGCAGTATTGCTGAGCAATCCAGCAGAAATCGGGAAGAGTTTCAATACGAAGCTGCAGAAAGTAGTTCAATCCGCAATTGCGGAGTCTGATAAATTCAGTGCGATCGCGGAAACTTACAAGTTCGATTGGAGCGCTGTAAACGAAGCAGATAAGCAATTGGCTTCTAAAGTGTCCACTTATAACGAAGCTATTGAATCATTGGCTGTGGCAGCAGTGCGGGCACATGCGAACCTAATTGGAAATGATACAAAAGAAGGCACGAATGTTGTGCTAAGTGTATATGGGGCTGTATACGGAAGTGTTACGGAAAGTGTATATACAAATGTGTATAGCACCGTGTCTCAAGTCACGTATTCGGATTACAACCGCTATATTGAATTGAAGCTTGAGAATAACAGTACTGGTGTTAAGTTAGAGAACGGTACACTGAAGACGACGGATAAGAAAGACGGGGTTGCATACGTAACAGCTTATATTAGAAAAGCTGGTACTGCATTCTCTGGGGATGAAGTTCTATTTAGTAATGTGAGCATCCCTGTTCGTTATATTGCACCTGGTTCTAACAATAATAACGGTGGTGGATTCTACCCTGGCGGACCTGGCGGCGGTGGAGGCAGCATTTCTGATGGTGTCCTCATTGATTACAACAACTATTTCAAAGAGCTTGAGAAGCAATTGGCTGCACTTAAATCACGTCTTGCTAGCGCTGTCTCTACAGAAGAGAAAAATCGCGTGCTAGATGAATTGAACGCACTGTTGAATAAATCATTTGCTGAAGTAACGAAGCTTAATGTGAAGCGCTTTGTTGTTGTAAAAGACGGTGTGGCAACACTGAAGCTGACGGACAGCGATCTGAAGAGCTACGTAAATGAGGTAGAAACACAGTTCAAGAAGTGGGCTGGATTGTTCAAAAATGTGAAGTCCGATATTACGATTCCAGCATTCGCACTTACTCTAGATGCAGGCACTCATGATGTGAAGAAGTATCATGTATCTTTAAGTAAAGCATTGCAAGAACTCTTCAAGTCTAAGCAAGCAGCAGATGTATCCGTATTGACAAACGGCTTGCGTACGACTTTACATGTTGCTTCTCTACAAGAAGATGTAGAATGGAAAACGACATCGAGACAAGAAACTCGCTTCAATAACAGCCCGATTGTTGCTTCCGATGTATACAAATACGAGTTTGTTTTGAAAGATGGTAAACAGCTTCCAAGCGGCGCTGTAAAAGCAACACTTCCATTGAGCTCATCTTTCAAGCTGCCTAGCCGTGCATTGGTTGTAGCAGCTGCGGGTAGTACTGCAGTGAAGCCTGTTAATGGCAATTATGAATATGCGATTAAGAATGGCAATGAAGAGCTTGCGATTACAGGACGCAGTGTATCTTACAACGATATTAGCAAAGTCCGTGCATGGGCTGGTCCAAAAATCGACTTTATCTCTGCATTGGGCATTATGGAAGGTGTAGGCAGCAATCGCTTCGCACCTAAAGCGCAGACAACGCGTGGTGAAGTGGCGAAAATGTTCGTACTTGGTTTTGACCTGAAGGAGAAAGAAGGTTCTAAAACATTTACGGATGTAAGCAGTTCGAAATGGTATGCGAAGTATATTCGTGCAGCAGCAGATCAAGGTATTTTGAGTGGATATCCGGGTGGTACATTCAAGCCGGAAGCTAAAATTAGCCGTGCAGAGTTCGCAGCCACTGCAGTGCGTTTATTGCAACAGAAGCATGGTTGGAAAGATGTAGCGGATCCAGATCAAGTACTGAAGCAGTTCAAAGATTACAAGTCGATCCATCCTTCTCTCAAAGCAGACGTTGCACTAGCGGTTGAGAAAGGCATTCTCGTGGGCGACAAAGGCAAGTTGAAACCAAATGACTCTACGAATCGTGCGGAGTCCGCAGTTATTTTGTATCGTTTATTGAATAAATAAAATTTTTGAAGAGGCTACCTCTCTGTCTGTATAGATGGAGAGGTAGTTTTTTTCGCAATTTAGCAAGGTGAGCAGCAAGAAGTAGATGTCACGAATGCAGATGGACAAGTTTCTAGCATTGTGGAGAAGGTCAAGTATGATTCAGTAACAGGACGTTTGCTTTCCTACACAGACGCAAACAGCCCAATGGATAATATGCATATGATCCATTGGGGCGCAAAGTAAAAGAAACACATGGTATATATAAATATTATTGAGTAGGGTTGCCGGAGCGTTGATTATACCAGACTAGCAATATGATGGTCCCCTAGAGGACCGTCTTCAAAAACTTTCCGATTCGATCCAGTGCTTCCACGAGATTTTCCGTTGAAGAGGCATAAGATATACGGATGTGTCCCTCGCCGCTTGCCCCTAGCGCATTGCCTGGCACAACGGCAACTTTAGCTTCTCTTAATACCCGCTCTGCAAACTGTTCGGAGGAAAGGCCCGTGTGGGAAATAGAAGGGAAAGCGTAGAACGCTCCTTTTGGTTCAAAGCATGGTAGCCCAATGTCGGACAAGCCTTTGACTACCAACCTTCTGCGTTGATTGTAGGAGTTGACCATCGATATAATATCTTCTTGACCTCGTCTAAGCGCATCAATGGCTGCTTTTTGGGCCATAATCGGCGCACACAGCATCGTATATTGATGGATCTTGGTCATGGCAGCAATTACCTCGCGGTTGCCGCACACATAGCCGAGCCTCCAACCGGTCATGGCATACCCTTTGGAGAAGCCATTAAGCAGAATGGTATGATCCTTCATATCGGGAAGCGTTGCAAAACATGTATGGGTACCTTCATAAGTCAGCTTATCGTATACTTCGTCGGAAAGCACAATCAGACCATGCCGCTTTACAACGGCAGCAATTCGCTCAAGCTCGGCTTTCCCCATAATCGCTCCAGTCGGATTGTTAGGATAGTTGATAATGATTGCTTTGGTACGCGGAGTAATCGCCGCTTCTACCTGCTCTGCTGTGAGTTGGAAATGCTGTTCTGCCGTTGTGCGAATCGGCACGGGCACGCCACCCGCCATAATGGTGCAGGAAGCATATGATACGTAGCACGGCTCTGGGATAAGTACTTCATCACTAGGGCATATGATGGCGCGCAGCGCCAGATCCAACGCTTCACTAGTACCAACCGTGACCAATACCTCATCTCGCGGTTCGTAGTGAACGCTGTATTGATTCTGTAGATGGGCAGCAATCTCTTCACGAAGCTCCAGCAGACCTGCATTCGCAGTATACATGGTGTACCCTTTCTCCAGCGAATAACAAGCTGATTCTCGAATCAGCCGAGGCGTAACAAAGTCCGGCTCGCCCACACCAAGCGAGATGATGCCTGTAACCTCTGTAGCCAGATCGAAGAAACGACGGATGCCAGAGGGCGGCAAATCCAGAATAACAGGCGATATCAAAGCATTCCATTTTAATGACAAGTGAACCACCAACCTTCTCCATAATAGAATTAACGAAGTTTTTTACCGCACTAAAGACCCAGAGACAACAAAAAAGCCCTCATCCCTAAAAGGGACGAGAGCATGCTCACGCGGTACCACCCTAGTTGGCTGACAGATACAGCCCACCTCGATCCCGATAACGGCGGGCAGCCGGCAATCTCCTACTCAAGTTCAGAGTGCAACTCAGGGAGGGCTTTCAGTAAGGGGGATTCCCGGGCTCTCACTATCACCGGTCGCTTTGCAATCGACAGCCTTACTTACTTTTCCCATCAACGTTCATATCGGTTATAAGTTGAGGAAAAATATATCACGAAAAGATTTGTATTGTCAATCTTTACTATTCAAGTAAAGTGTGATAGATTTCTAGTAATATTTGATTATGTGACTAAAAAATGCTATTTAATTAATTGCATAATTATTTTATATCATTAATAAATAAACGTTTGCTAAGACATACTTTGGCGAGGAATCTTAGCAAACGTCTGGTTACGACCTATTGATTTAACAAAAAAAGATCATAAATCTATTATACGGGTATGCATATTTTTTGTAAATCAATGGGTTATACCTCTACTCTTGACTTAGAAAGTGAGGTTACCTTGTCTATGGCGTATGCGCTGCACAACATTACCCATTCGTCTGTTCTGAATAGTATTCATACCATCTGCACACTAGGACCTGAGCATACAAATTGTGAGCTTGCTGCAAGAACCTGGTTTGATCGGATGGGAAAGTCAGGTACCATATTATTATATCCAACTTTGGAAGAGGCGATTGTCGATGTAAGGGGTCAACCAGGAACAGCCCTGCTGGGATGCGTGGTGTATCCCGATTTGCACAAGATCGTATTTTCCAACTTGGATAAGCTTGCGTTAGTAGACTGCTTTATTATGCCCACTTACAAGATGGTTCTTGCCTCCAATTCGAGCAGCCTGCACCAAAACCCTTTAATAGCTTCTCATCCCGCCCCTTCAGGACTTGCCGCACAGCACACTACCAATATTCGCCTCGTTCCGAGCAATGCTCAAGCCGCGATTGATTGCGCAGCAGGGGTTTCAGATGCCTGCATTACGACCATTTCAGCAGCAGAACGACAAGGTTTACACATCATGCATGATTACGGCGAAATACCCATGGGATTTACGATACATGCCCATACGACGACAGAACATGGGTAAATGGGAGGTTCACGATGTCCAACGTACAACTGAGCAAAACAGGACTAAAAATGTCAGAACTAACAGGCGTTCGTTCGATCATGAAAGATATCAAGGAGACAAATGAAACGGACAAGCCAAGAGATTATGTCAACGTTAGCGCAGGCAATCCGTTAGTATTGCCTGAGGTTGAGGCGTTATGGCGCAAATATGCACATGAATTGCTTGATGGTCAGGAATTCGGTGAAATTATCGGTCGTTATGGCTCCAGCCAAGGGTATGAACCGTTCATTGATGCCATTGTACACTGGTTTAATGCGGAATACGGCTGGAACTTAACGAAGCATAATGTGCTCGTTACGCCAGGTAGTCAGTCGTTGTACTTTATGGCGGCCAATGCTTTCAGCGGACCTGATGAAGCAGGCAACCAGCGTTCTCTGGTTCTGCCATTATGTCCTGACTACACAGGCTATGGCGGCGTAGTGTTGTCCAAGGACGTGTTGAAGACGTATAAGCCAACGCTTGATATTAAAGCGAGGCATCGTTTTAAGTATCGGCCGGATATTGAAAAGCTGACAATTGATAAGAGCGTAGGTGCCGTCTTGTTCTCCCGTCCCTGCAATCCAAGCGGCAACTTAATGACGGAGCAGGAAGTGGATCGGATTGTAGCGATGTGCGCGGAACAGGATGTGCCGGTCATTATCGACTCGGCTTATGCGCCACCATTTCCGGACATGGTATTTACCGATATGACTCCGGTATGGGGAGAGAACGTGATCCATTGTGTCAGCTTGTCGAAAGTAGGGCTTCCAGGTGAGCGGATTGGCGTAGCGATTGCAAGCGAGAAGTACATTCAATTGCTGGAAGCGTTCCAGTCGAACATGAATATTCATTCTTCACGATTCGGTCAGGCGCTAGCAGCCAGAGCTATCATGTCGGGTGAACTGGCAGAAGTGTCTACGAACGTCATTAAGACGTTCTACCATAAGCGTTTCCTGATTTGGGAATCGGCGTTAGATCGCCTGATGCCGGACGATGTGCCTTGGCATCTACATGTAGGAGAGGGATCGATCTTTGCATGGATGTGGTTTAAAGATTTGCCAATAAGCGATGCGGAACTATATGTGGAGCTTAAGCAAGAAGGCATGATCGTGGTTCCAGGTTCTACGTTCTTCAGCGGGCTTAACGAACCCTGGAGCCATATCAAGGAGTGCATTCGAATCAGTTTGACGGCAAGTGAAGAGGAATTAGAACGAGGTGTGGCTATCCTGGCTAAAGTCATTGCTCGTGTATATCAACGGGCCGGTATTACAACCAGATAACACATTAAGAGAGATTGTCCAGACAGAACACGATGGATAGAAAGGGGTAAAGCCTTGGCATTTATCACAGTGGATTCTGTGTCGAAGGAGTTTAAGGTAGAAGTGAAGCAGCGAGGTGTCATAGGGAAGCTGCGCAGTCTTGTTCGTCCACATATCGTTACCCGTCAGGCCGTTCGTCATATTTCTTTCTCTGTGGAGGAGGGGGAGATTATTGGATATTTGGGTCCGAATGGTGCCGGCAAATCGACGATGATCAAGATGCTCTGTGGTATCATGCATCCAAGCTCCGGCCATATTCAGGTTAATGGCTGCATCCCCTACAAGGAACGTCGCAAGTTCTCCATGACGATTGGAGTTGTTTTTGGGCAAAGGAGTCAATTGTGGTGGGATTTGCCTGCGATTGACTCCTTGGAGCTTTACAAAGACATCTATAAAGTATCTTCGACGAGCTACAAGCGAAGTCTCAACGAGTTTAACGAATTGTTAGACTTGCACGAGTTTGCACATACACCTGTACGTCAGCTAAGTTTAGGCCAGCGTATGCGAATGGAGCTTGCGGCCGCTATGTTGCATCACCCCCAAATCTTGTTTTTGGATGAACCCACTATAGGTCTTGACATTATGGTGAAGGAAAAGATTAGGGACTTTATTCTGCAATGGAACAAGCAGCGCAAGACGACGGTTATTTTGACGACACATGACGTAATTGACATCGAGCGGCTGTGCAATCGTATTTTGATTATTAACAGCGGCGAGATGGCGTTTGACGGCTCAGCGAAAGAATTGGAGCAGTTGTACACCAAGGAAAAGCAAATCATTGTTACGTTTAAGGAAGCAATTGATTGGCTGCCGCCGCTGCTGCATGCGACAGTGCAGTGGAGGGAAGGCAACCAGATATGTTTTGCAGTGGAACGCAGCGAGGACGTGCAGGAAGTGATCAAGCGTATCGTTAACAGCTATGAGGTTACTGATATTCAGATCCGCGGAGCAGATTTGGAAAGTATCATCAAGCAAGTGTATCAAACGGGAAAAAGGGATGACGTCCATGAAGTCGTATATTCGCATTTTTCATAAAACGATCTCTACCTCTTTTGTGTACAGATCTAATTTTTATATGCCAATGTTGGCGTACTTCGTGTTTGTGTTTCTTCAGTTTTCACTTTGGTCGGCTGTATTTGCCGTAAATGAACCAAAGGGTACCACGATGTCGCAGATGATGACCTATATTTTTATCGGCATGATGATCCGTTTTCTTACTACAGCTTCTGCTTCCGACCAACTGTCCCAGGAGATCAGGGAGGGGAAGATTGAGCTTATGCTGATTAGGCCTTATAACTTGTTTTTGTTTTTTCTTGCGAAGCAGTTGGCACAGATCGTGGTCGATTTTATAACGAAAGGCCTTCCTTTGTTAGGCATCAGTCTCTTGTTTTTATCTCCTTTCATACAGATTCCCTATAATCTATCTAACTGGCTATACTTTGGCTTCTGCTGTATGAATGCGGTGTTAATCGCTTTTTGTATGGACTATATCATTGGACTTATGGCCTTTTGGATAATCGAAACTTGGCAGCTTCGATTTCTTGTTCAGGACATTGGTAATGTATTTTCCGGCGTGTTTATTCCACTGTGGTTTTTCTCGGATACCTTTCTTTGGATAGCTAATTTACTCCCATATCCTTACTTATACTTCTATCCCATTAACGTGCTGCTAGGTAATGTGGATCATGCAAGCTTTCTGCCGCAAGCCTTAATCGGTCTTTCTTGGAGTATCGGTCTTGTAGGCGTCATTATGATAATGTGGCACTTTTGTAAATCCCGGATTGTCATTCAAGGAGGGTAAGCCGTGATTCGCGATTATGCAGCATTGTATTGCAAATTTATTGTGAAATATGCAAAAGCCAAGCTGGAATACAAAATTCCACTTACGTTAGATATTATAGCAAACGTCATAAATTCACTTAGCTTTGTATCTGTGGTTTATTTTTTAATGAACCACTTTAGTACGCTTGATGATTGGCGGTTAAACGAGGTTATGTTGATGTTTGGCTTTGGATTGTTATCCTGGGGATTGGCTGGCATGCTGTTCTGGGCTCCAGTCATGCAATTGGAGCAACTGATCATCACAGGGCAGTTTGACCATTTTCTATTAAAGCCGCTGCATCCATTACTCCACTTAATGTTTCGTCACTTTCAGCATACGTTTCTCGGCCAGACCCTAGTAGGCATTGGGCTGCTGTCCTACTCCTTGCAGCACCTTTCTGCGTGGTTGTCACCTTCGTTTATCCTCAATGGCATTTATCTGTTATTTAACTCTGTACTTGTACAATCCGCCATCTTGATCACACTTAGCTCACTGAATTTTTATGTCAAAAAGCCGCTCGTATTTTCGATGATGGTTGTGGTTGATCTGCAAGTGATTTCACGCTACCCTATTTCGATCTATCATCAAGGATTGCAATTTATCGTCAGTTTTGTTGTTCCATATATTTTTGTTTCCTATTATCCGGTTGTCATCTTGATGCGAGGCGTTAGCAGTGAGGCGCTGTTGTGGGTGACGTATGTGGTCGGTCCGCTGCTGGTTGGGTTAGCTTGTTTATTATTTCATTACGGTGTCAGACGTTATGATGGGGCGGGCAGTTAGTTGCCGCATATATTGATGGAGGTGTGAACCATGTTATTAACAACAATAGAGCCCGCGCAATATGTAAGGACGCATATTGTGCCTATTGTGAATGAATTCCGCAAGCTGCAGCAGACAGATGGCCGTGTTCAGGCGAATTTTGAGAAAGCGGATGAATGGTTGGATAAGCTCCTACCGTCAGTGCGCCATGTATATGAGATTCTGTTGATGCCAGAGATGGCAGAGGCTTTTGAGGCCGATATTGCTGAATGGCGGCAAAACGGGCTTGATTCGGTTCCTTATTTTGATCATACACTTAAATGCTTTATACCACCTGTTCCACAAGCCTTTTCTTTTATTATCGCGCCTCTAGTAGCGACAAATGGGCCCGCACCCAAAGGACATTTTCTCGAATGCTTTCTTGTGCTGCGTGAGGAACCCATGGAATTGGAAGGTGTGTCGGCGATGCTCCCGCATCCAAAGAATGGATGCCAGTCTTGTCGACTGATTACGGGCTCTAAAGGAATTATGATGGGCAACTGCATCGTGTTTTTCCCGGAAAATATTAAAGCCAAGGAAAAGGTGGAGAGTCAATCATTCGCCATGTTTTTCTTTAACAAATTCCAGCTGATTTACTTGACGGAAACGTTCCCGCGTGTAATGCAGTTGTTTGGTACAGGTTGGGTGTCTGATGCGCTTTCTACTGAATCGGTGTATCGTGCCCGGTCCGTATGGGGATATTTACACGATTATTACCATCATAATGGACCACGTCCGTTTGATACCAACTTACAGGTGAAGCTGAACTTTTTTGTTGGCATTTTAGAAGAAATTAAAGTGGATTGTCAGTCAGTCGTAGCTGCTTGCGAATTGAATGTGCCATTTGGCAGAGAGATTGCGGAGTATATATTGTTTGAGCGGATGCTTCGTTATCCGAATCAGCCGGATGCCAAGACGAACTTTGATGCGGGGACAGGGTTGTTTTTATTTGAATGGTTAATTCAAAATGGTTCCTGCTTTGAGATTCCTGAGCAAGGATTGCGTTTAAGTCTGGAACAATGTGTAGAGGATATTAAGCGGCTAATAAGTGAAGTAGAGGAAATCGAACGTATCGAGGATGATGAGCAATTTAAGGTAGAAGCCAAACGTTACGTAAGGCGGTATTTGCCTGAGGGTATTGGCAAGGAGAAGTTCGCAATACCGGACAGGTACGCCCGCTACATTGGTCATGCATTCGGGGAACCCAAACTGCTTGACTTTTCTCAATTGCCGTATTAACGAATGATAGAGTATTACCATTAAGCAGGTTTGGGGGGATTACTTAATGAACCTTGCGAATGAGATCAGACAGATTGTACAGAAAATTCTAGCAATAGATTCGGATTCGCACACGCCGGATCAGGATGCCGCACTTAAACAGTACGGGATGGATTCTGTTGCTATGATTCGGTTGGCGGTTGCTGTGGAGAAGCATTTTGGTGTGAAGTTTAAAGGCAGGGACCTGCTAGAACGCAACTTTACTTCTATTGACGAGATTATGAAGCTATTGTCAAACAAGCAGCAGGGGACTATTAGAGTACCAGAATAAAATGGAACGAGGGGATCTAATTGAGCAGCAGCTTGTTGAAGGCAGTCGAGCATGCAGGTAAATATTTCAACTGTTGGAAATACGAAATGAGCGGCTATTTGAATGGTAGAGGGCTGCCTGTCGATTATTTATTTTACAATGCGTTAGAAAGCTCGGATCAAGTGTTTGCCCAAATTATACAGCTTAAGAAAAACCGATGGGTATATGAAACAGCTTGCTTGCGTGACGAAGCACAGTTACACCTAATTGGCGTTAGCCTAGTGCGAAAACGATTTGAAACGTTCGATCAACTCGCTGCACTTGTTCCGGAGGTAACGGATCAATCGAGTTCGATCCTGCTGCTGATGGATTCTTTCTATGTTCCACACAGTGAACATTACCAGACCGCTCATCACCCTCATTCTTACGTCATTACTTCTTATCAGTCTGACGAATTGCTGAAAGAGACGATCTATAACTTGGTGGATATTGTCATAGATGATTATAAGGACTTTCCGTACGCTGCGTCTGACTTGAAGCTAATGTACGAGAGCAGCCTGCCAACGCATCGAGCGATAGCTTATTTTGATATTAAATCGGACAGTCGCCTTCAGAAGGAACGAATATTGGACGGATATCATCGTCATCTGAGGCAGTACAGCGACAACTACGTTCTGCATGATCAAGTGATCGCTGGCATTGATAGCTTCGATGGCTTCACGGATCAGCAGGAAAGGCTGTATCACTTGGAAATGGCGTACACCTTCATGGCAGGATCTCGTTATATGTATGCTAGATTCCTGAAGATCATGGGATTCCAAGCAGCAAGTGAGTCTTACTATGAAGCTGGCGAGCAAGCTGAAAGCTTATCGAATATGTACAGGCGATACGGACTAATTGGCGAAGTCGACAGTGAAGAATTGGTAGAGGAATGCAAACGGATGAAAGAGATGGAGCAGGAAGCGTTGTATGCTGTACGTCAACAAGCAATGGTATCTGGATAGGTGAGAGGAGAGTTATTATATGAAGATTAGTCAATTAAAGCCATGCTGTATAGGACAGCGTTTATTTGAGTTGGCTTCTAGGCTGCCGGATCAAGCTGCTATAGTACATGATGAAACAAGCTTAACATACATGCAGCTTAACTACTGGAGTGAGCAATTTGCAAGACGCTTGGTCAGCATGGGCATGAAGCAGGGTGAACGAGTATGTGTAATGACGTACAAAGATGTGCGTTTGATGATTGCGATTTATGGTTGCTTTAAGGCAGGTGCCGTCTTCGTTCCGCTTGATCCAGGCAATCCCGATGCGCGCATCAAGTATATTCTTGACAGTGCTGAGCCTTGTGCTGTAGTTGCACCTGAAGAGGCTAGTGAGCGTATAGCCAATCTGATGCCTGAATTGAAGCATATCCCGTCTGAAGAGCTGCTCTCTTATTCGAATCCAGAACCATGGAGTGCTCAGACGCATATGAGCCAGGATATTGAATTGCCAGCCGTAAGTCTGGATGCTCCTGCATATTGTATGTTCACCTCTGGATCAACAGGGTCGCCTAAAGGTGTTGTCATTCGACACGACAGTTTAGTTGCATTCTTTGAAGCAGCTAATGAGCATATGAGCTTAAACGAGGGTTCCAAATGTTTGAACTTGGCACCATTTTTCTTTGATGCTGTAGTTGTGGATACTTTCTATCCCTTGTACCGGGGGGCCACTGTTTATTTATATGATGGCTTGATTCTGCCAACATCGGTAATGGGAATCGTGGAAGAAGAGGGAATCACACAATTTACGGCGGTGGCTCCGATATTAACGATGATTGCGGATAGTGGCACGATGGACGATTACAATTTGAGTAGTGTTAAGACAATATGGACAGGGGCAGATGTATTAAATGTCAAAGCCACACAGCAGTGGTTAAGCCGAATTCCCGGCCTTAAAATCGTAAATGGATATGGACCGACGGAAGCAACCTGTGCGTGCTTGGCGTATCCTATTACGGAGTTGGAGCCGGATCGAGTAGAGCCTTATCCGATCGGGAAGCCATTAGCCGGCATTGATATCCGCATCGTGAACGAGCAGTTGCAGCCTCTCCCTTATGGAGAGGCTGGAGAATTGCTTGTAAGCGGCATTCAGATTTTAGATGAGTATTGGGGCAACGTGGAGGAGACCCGAAAGCGAATCGTGACGATGTCGGGTACGCAGTATTATCGAACGGGAGACATTTGTTATCTCGATCATGGTGGGGATGTTCATTTCATAGGCAGAGCCGATGATGAGATCAAAATATTGGGACGTCGAATGAATCTGAATGAGATTAGACAAGCTTTGTTTGCTCAGTCAATTGTATCGGACGCGACAATATTCGTAGTGGAAGATACCATCCAAGGCAAGCTTCTGGTAGTAGCTGTTGAAGTAGATGTCCCCCTGACGGAAGCTGCGGGCGAAGAGATATTGGTGAGTATGGAGAACCAGCTTCCGTCCTATATGGTACCGAGTCGACTCGTATTAACGAAGCAGCTGCCGAAGCTGCCTTCAGACAAAACGGACAAGCAGAAGTTAATCCGGTTCGTACAGTCCTTGAAGATTAACAACAGAGGTATCCTAATCTATGAGGAATGAGATGAATGAGAGCAGTATGATCGGGTCAGTTCATTTCACGAACGAGGTGGATGCATAATATGGACGCCCACTGCAATAGATCTAGGCTCACCAAGAAAAGGTAGTTGAAGTGTGGCCCGATTTTTGTGGCGGTCTACTTTTGTGATCAAATTTTCCATCCCATGCAGGGGACCAGCGACGACATGAATACTCGAATTGGAAAGTAGTTTTAAGGTGGAATACTCAAGGATTTCTGTGCTATCAAGCAATTTCAGTAAGGGTTCGATTTCACCGTCATGGATAGAGGAAAGATGAAAGGATTCAGGGGTGTACTCGTTCTTTCGACCGTTCGTTAATATGCGCAAAACATGAGGTATGCGTCTTAATGAGTGGTAGCGATCAGCATTCATTTTCGTCTGGATGAGTACGTACCCGGGAAACATCTTTCTGATCACATGCTGAATGTGACCCATCTTCTTTTCAGGAATTTTACGTTTGGGTACTAATGAAAGCAGGATGGAGTCATCAAACTGCTGTTTAAGCGATCGCTGGACTGTTTCTTCTTGACCTGTCTCTACAAAAAGGGCGTACCAGTGCAATGGAATCATTCCTTATTAGTGGATTGGTTTACTTGGAAATATTATATATTGTAAAAAATGAAAAAAAAGTCGAATTATAGATTAATAAAAATAAATTGACATTATTTTTGTTATTCGATACGATAATCGTGTATTTTGGTATAGGTGAAAGATTAGGTGTACGAAAGCGTGCAAGATTATGCTTATAGGGATTAAAAAGTATAAGCGTATGCACTTGTTTAGTAAGTAGATAGACTAGGTCTCCCTTAGTTGACGTTGCGGCGCGCTAAGGTGACACTAGTTCATATAAGAGTGAACAGGTAGTGTGCATGTCTGCAGACGAACGGGGGAAGGTGTGTCCGCAGGCGTGTTTGTTGTGTGTACATTTATAGTGGATTCCGGGAGGTCTTATCTGACATGATCAGTCTGGAAAGGGATGAACAGACACAATTGAAGAATATTCGATCCAGTCTGAAGCGCATCACTTGTTATTTAGGGCTACATACAGCAAGCGGATATGATCGAGTGGTTATGACAGTGTGCTCCTCGACAGGCAAGAGAGAAAGTACTGCCGAGTGGCTCCATCCAGATGAAGTAGCATATCTGGACAAGCTGCGATTTGTAAAACGCCGCCAAAGTTATTTAGCAGGTCGTTATGCAGCTAAACATGCTGTGGCGGCATGGATCGGCGCTAATATTCCGCTGCAGCGAATCGCGATTCGGCATGGCCAGTTGGAGCAGCCGATTGTCACAGCAGATGGTCATCCTAACATCCAGGTCAGTATTACACATTGTGACGGTGGTGCGGCAGCAATTGCGTTTCATGAAGCGATTCCGCTAGGCATTGATATGGAGCTTGTCCAGCAAGAGAAAAAGGATGTGCTGCTGAGTCAGATTACAGCGAGAGAATGTGACACTGTCAAACAACTCCCTTTTACCCAAACAGCTTCTTTAACACTGCTCTGGACTGCCAAAGAATCACTTTCCAAGGCGCTTAAGACGGGATTAACGGTGCCTTCTTATTTTTATGAAACGGTTGATGTAGAAGCTAATGCATCTTTTGTTTACGGCCGCTACGCTTTTTTCCCGCAGTATCGCTTCCTCTCCTTTATTGCTGGACCTTATGCATATGCCATTACGTTTCCTCGTCATGCCACACTGACAGTTCCTTTGGATCGTTCGCCACTTCTGCTTTCCGCATTTGCACAGCAATTACGTGTCAATACCCGCCGCTTATCTCGAAAACCAGGAAGTAGTTTAGGAGATAACCTATGAGCAAATCGATTGTGTTTATGTACGCTGGTCAAGGGTCTCAATATTTTGGGATGGGACAAGCCCTATTTGAGCAGGAGCCTGTGTTCCGCGAATGGATGCTTCGTCTTGATCAGGTGGCCACAACGATGATTGGCGAATCGGTCCTCGACAAGCTGTACAATGCCAATCAAAAACAGTCAGTACCTTTTGATCGTACTTTATTTTCGCATCCCGCTATTTATATGATTGAGATTTCAATGACTCAGCTCATGCTCTCATATGGTATATATCCAGATTATGTACTTGGTGAAAGCATGGGGGAATTTGCTGCGGCGACTGCGGCAGGGATGATAAGGTGGCAAGACGGTTTAGAGATGGTTGTCACGCAGGCAAAGACTCTTGACACCTATTGCGCAGCAGGCGGTATGCTCGCCATTTTAGATCATATCTCTATATATGCAGATAGCAGCCTACTGCACGAACATAGTGAGATCGCTGCTCAGCTGTCGGATACCCACTTTGTTGTTACAGGGAACAAGGAAGAAATTCAAATGATTCAGACTTTTTTGCATCAACAGCATATTGGACGGGAACTGCTCCCTGTATCTCATGCATTTCATTCCGGGCTCATCGACAGCGCGGCAGCATCCTTTAAGCGTTATTTATCGCAGAAGAACTTCATGTCTGGGAACATTACCCTCGTATCAGGAATAGACGGCAAACCGCTGCAAGAACTACCACTAGATTACTTATGGCAAGTTATCCGCCAGCCTATTGCATTGCAGAAAAGCTTTGCAACGCTTGAACATATAGGACCAGCCGTGTATATGGACCTAGGCCCATCAGGGGGAATGGCGAACATGGCCAAACGCTGCCTCGCTGCTCAATCCAAGTCAGAAATAAAGACAGTCATGACTCGTTTTCGGCAAGAAGGTACTAACTGGGAGAGGTTGAAGCAAGAGCGGGATGTTCATACACGAAGCACGTTGAATCATAAGACGATGGATAAAGGGGTCTGCACATCGAGTTATAAGTCGAATCATAAGGAGGCAAGACCGATGAAGGCATATGTGTTCCCCGGACAGGGATCCCAGAAGCGCGGCATGGGCGAGGGATTATTTGATGAATATCCGGACATGACGGCTCTGGCCGACAGCATTTTGGGGTATTCAATCAAGGAATTATGTGTGCAGGACCCAAATAACTTGCTCGGTCAGACTCAATACACGCAACCAGCATTGTATGTTGTAAATGCGCTGCATTATTTGAAGGCGATAGCTGCGGATGGCCCTCCGAATATTGTCGCGGGTCACAGCTTAGGGGAGTACAACGCACTATGCGCCGCGGGAGCCTTTGATTTTGAAACAGGGCTTCGTCTTGTGCAGCGTCGCGGTGTATTAATGAGCCAGGCGAGCGGTGGAGGAATGGCTGCAGTCATCGGACTAGATGAGGACAAGCTTCGACAAGCGCTTGAGGACCATGGTCTTGATCAGATCGACATCGCCAATTACAACAACCTGACGCAGATTGTGATCTCAGGTCCGCAAGAAGATATATTACAAGCACAGCAAGTGTGCGAAGCAGCAGGCGCGCGCCTTGTCATTCCGCTGCAGGTGAGTGGTGCATTCCACTCTCGTATGATGACAGCAGCTTATAACAGTTTTAACGCTTTCCTGAATGAATTCTCCTTTGGCAACCTGACAATCCCTGTTGTATCCAATGTAACGGCAAGGCCTTATGAGCAGCATCAACTGAAACAGCATTTAGCGAATCAGATCACACATTCGGTACGGTGGACCGATACGATTCGGTATTTGATGGGATTGGGGATAGAAGAATATCTGGAGATTGGGCCTGGCAATGTATTGACGAAGCTGATCGCATCAATTCGTAAGGAAGCGACCCCGCTTCTGGTTCAGAACGATATTCCTGCTCTTGTTCAGCCAGAACAATCAAGAGCGGTACAAGAGACGATTGGGATGACGCTTGGTGACCCTCGATTTAAGCGGGATTATGGGCTCCAGTATGCTTATATGATTGGAGCGATGTATAAAGGGATTGCCTCTGAACAAATGGTCGTGAGAGCAGGGAAAGCAGGCATGTTGGGTGTGTTCGGAGCCGGGGGACTAAGCCTTGATCGAGTCGAAGCGGCGATTCGCACCATTCAACAGCAATTGTCAGGCGGAGAGTCTTATGGGATCAATCTACTGCATGATCCAGAGCATCCGGAGAAGGAAGAGCAATTGGTTGATCTGTATTTACAATATGGTGTAAAAATTGTCGAGGCTTCTGCTTATATGGGGGTAAATGCTGCTTTAGTTCGCTACCGCGCTCGTGGGCTGAGTCGTCATCCAGACGGAAGTGTGCACATTGGCAATCGTCTCATTGCAAAAGTCTCGCGGCCGGAAGTGGCGACTTCATTTCTAAGTGCCGCTCCAGAACGAATTATATCCAAGCTATTGCTTGCAGGCAGCATCACGTCAGAGTCGGCGGAACTTCTAAGAGAAGTTCCGATGGCGGATGACATTTCGGTAGAGGCTGATTCTGGTGGACATACAGATCACCGTTCTCCTTATACATTGCTGCCAGCTATGATCCGTTTGCGGGACGACTGCATGAAGCGCTACGGCTACAGCAAGCGAATCCGGATAGGAGCGGCTGGAGGCATAGGAACCCCTGAGGCAGCACTCGCGGCTTACATAATGGGAGCAGACTACTTCGTAACTGGGTCGATCAATCAATGCACGGTAGAGGCAAATACTAGCGAGTCGGTTAAAGAGCTGCTGCAGCAGGCGGATATTCAAGATATGGATTATGCTCCGGCAGGTGATATGTTTGAGCTTGGGGCAAAGGTTCAAGTATTAAAGAAGGGCGGATTCTTTTCTGCTCGGGCGAATAAATTATATGAGCTTTATCGTAATTTTGATTCGATTGAACAGATTGATGAGCGCACACGTGACATGATCGAGGAGAAGTTTTTTCAGAAGACGTTTGAAGAGGTGTACGCTGAGGTTCGAGCTTACAAGTCGGAGGCAGAATTGGAAAAAGCGGAACGGGATTCGAAGTACAAGATGGCGCTTATTTTTAAATGGTATTTTGCTATGACGAATTTAGCAGCAATTCAAGGAGATCCGGCACAGCGTGTAAACTATCAGATTCATTGCGGCCCAGCGCTGGGCGCCTTTAATCAATGGGTGAGGGGCACTCATCTGGAGCATTGGCAGCAGCGTCATGTAGATGAGATTGGACGTAAACTATGTGACGAGACGGCTGAACTGCTTCGTAGACAAGTCTTGCAGTATGCGACATAAATCATAGGATTTGAATTGAAATGTTTACCAATGATTGCTATGATTTTGGGAGCATCTCAATTTGCAGGCTTGGAGGTAGACTATGTATATTAAACAATCGATAGAGCAGCTTGCACCCTATGTGCCGGGAATTCAACCTCAGATGGACGGCCATGTCATCAAGATCAACGCCAACGAGAATCCTTATCCTCCTTCACCTCAAGTGCAACAACTGCTGAGCGGGTTTGATTTTGCTCAGCTCCGTTATTATCCTGATGCAACGAGCCAACGTTTGCGGAAATTGATTGCAGCACATTATCAGTTGTCCTCTGATCATCTATTTTGTGGCAATGGTTCAGATGAAATTATTTCTTATCTTTTCCAAGTCTGTTTTGAGGAACAGGATACGATTGCTACGCCTTACCCTACGTATACGTTATACAAAACTATTGCTGATATCCATCGCGTTCATACCGTATATGTACCCACGCGAGATGATTTCACCATCGATACACAGGCACTAGCACAGACAGGAGCGAAGGGTCTATTTATTGCCAATCCTAACGCGCAGACCGGATTGCTTTTGTCTTTGACCGAAATCGAGGAGTTGCTTAAGCAATATGACGGGCTTGTTGTCATTGATGAAGCCTATATAGAGTTCGCACCCGCAACAGCCTCGGCATGCGAGCTTGTAGCGCGATATCCGAATCTGGTTGTACTGCGCACTTTTTCTAAATCCTATTCTTTATGCGGTATTCGTGTAGGCTACAGCTTGGCTAATCCTGTTCTTGTGCATGCATTGGACAAATGCAGAGACTCCTATAATGTCAGTCATCTAAGCCAATTGCTGGCGGAAGCAGCTTTTGAAGATCAAGCTTACTTACAAAGCACCGTCAAAAAAATAGTGGCAACTCGCGAGCGGGTAACGGCGGCGTTGACTGACCTTGGCTTTGAAGTGCTGCCTTCAGAGGCCAATTTTGTGTTATGCAAGCCTGTGCACGGCAGCGCAATTGATATTTACGAATTTTTGAAGGCCAGACATGTTTACGTGCGCTATTTTGACTCTCCGCGTCTCTCAGACAAACTGAGAATTACGATCGGTACCGATGCAGAAATGGATGTGCTGCTGAAATATTTGCATGAGTTTACTGGAGTAAAGTCGGTATAACGAAGCAGTGGGTGGGATGGATCTAGGTAAGACAGGATGAGCAGGTTACACTCACATCGGAATGCGAAAGCAAGGAATAGCACAGACTGAACGTCTTTTTCTGTTCAGTCTGTTTGGCGTGTCTTAATTCTGTTCAGGAGGCGAATGTACAGTATGGACCATATAAGTGGCGAAGTTGATGCGCCAGAGCAAGTAGTGGATAGAAAGGAAATTGCTATCGTTGGCATGTCTTGTCGATTCCCGGGAGCCGAGCATTACGATGCATTCTGGGAATTACTCGCAGAAGATCGCTCCAGTGTAAATGAGATACCGCGTGAGCGTTGGGATTGGGCATCTTATTGGGGAGGACAGGATGGCGAAGGAAATACCAGCTACAGTAAATGGGGGGGATTCATAGACGATGTGGATGCTTTCGACCCTCAATTTTTTGGCCTGTCAGCCCGAGAAGCAGAGACGATGGACCCTCAGCAGCGCGTCATGCTGGAGCTGGCTTGGAACAGCTTTGAGGATGCGGGTATCCCTCCTTCTCGCTTATCAGGTTCTAATGTGGGCGTATACATCGGCGTATTTAATTACGATTACAAGGAACTTCAGGAACAGCCTTCGTTAGTCATCCAAACGTATCATTCCACAGGAACTGCATCCGCGGTTATCGCCAATCGCATCTCCTACATTTTTAATTTTAAGGGACCAAGCCTTCCGATCGATACTGCTTGTTCCAGCTCATTGAATGCTATTCATGCAGCTGTTCAGTCGCTGCAAGCGGGCGAGTGCAAAGTAGCGCTTGCAGGCGGCGTCAACTTGCTGCTGACACCGACTCGTCATATCTCGTTCGCTAAGACAGGTATGCTGTCTCCAACAGGCTCCTGCAAGACGTTTGATGACAGTGCAGACGGCTACGTTCGCAGTGAAGGCGCAGGCATGGTGGTACTCAAACCATTAGCTCAGGCTCTCGCTGACGGAGACCGAATTTACGGAATTGTCAAAGGGAGCGCCATAAATCATAACGGTAAGACGCATACATTAACGTATCCGAATCCGGAAGCGCAAGCAGAGGTCATTTGTGAGGCTTATCGCCGAGCAGGTGTGTCTCCATTAAGTATTAGTTATATTGAGACTCATGGAACAGGCACACCTAAAGGGGACCCTCTTGAGTTTCAGGGTTTGTGCACGGCGTTTAAACAGCTTGCAACAGAGGAAGGGGCAGTACCTAAGAAGGGCTATTGCGGACTAGGTGCAGTGAAGTCCAACATTGGACATCTAGAAGCGGCCGCCGGCATGGCAGGGGTTATTAAGACGCTGCTTGCCTTTCAACATAAGCAATTGCCTAAGATCCACCATTTTCAACGTCTGAATCATCGAATTAAGCTTCGACATACCCCATTTTATATGCTTGATACACACAAGCCATGGAAAGCGCTCAGGGACAAAGAAGGAAATGCGATGCCGCGGCGTGCAGGAGTCAGCTCGTTTGGGTTCGGCGGCACCAACGCGCATATTTTACTAGAAGAAGCTCCAGAGCAACAGCATAAGAAAGGGCGAAAGAGCAGCTATCCGTATTACCTGATTTGCTTGTCGGCGAAGACGGCAGAGGCGCTAAAGGCGAAGCAGATCGCATTAGCAGCTTGGCTGAAACAGGGGACAGAGGAGGCAAAGTTGCTGGATATAAGTGCGACATTGCTTGCCGGCAGAGAGCATTTCGGAGTAAGAGCGGCACTTGTTGTCTCCAGTATCGAAGAACTTAGACAAAAGTTAGCACAAATTATGGATGGAGAAGATACGGAAGGATACTATGCAGGGCCTGAAGATGTACATACAACAGTGAAAAGCAGCACTGAGATACATGTTCGCAAAAGGATATCCGTCAAAGGAAGCAGCAGTGTCGCCTACAAAGATAAGCTGATTCGACTAGCGAAGCAATATGTAGAAGGCGAAAATTTGGACATAACTGCTTTGTTTGAACATGCCGTTTACAGGCGGTTGGCATTGCCGACATATCCATTCGCAAAAGAAAGACATTGGCTGCCACGCCCTGAACAAGCACACGAAGCGCAGCATTCCACTACAATTGATGGGCCTCCAAAACACGAATATCTCCATCCCTACTTACATCGCAACACTTCTAATTTGCACGAGCATCGCTACAGTTCAATATGGACAGGACAGGCGGGCGGTTTACAGACGGACGTAACTGAATGCAATAGTCCAAGCTTCACTGCGCTATCGTGTCTTGAAATGGCTCGTGCAGCACTGGCACTGTCGGATACGAGGGCGGCGTACAAATCCAATTCATTTTATATTCGGCTGCAGGATGTGCTATGGCCTGAATGGATCAGTGCTGCTGCAGAGCAGCATGAGGTGCATACTGCACTAGTGCCATTCGCAGATGGGAAAATCGGGTACGAAATATATCGGGATGCGGTGGCGAGTGGGCAGGATATTATTTACTGTCAGGGGCAACTGCAGTGGCTAGATCGGACGGCTGAAAAAATAGAAGCCTTACTCGTGCCGGAGCTGAATTTAAGCTGGAAGACGGCAAGTATTCCTGCACATCTACCTTATATAAAGGAGTCTTATGCTCAAGAAGACGCATATCTCGTTCGTATTCAACTACCGTTGACATCCGGAACATCTGACTTATTTAATCTCCATCCCATATTGTTGGAGACGGCGATTGAGAATGTGATTGAAGTCGACACTGCACTATCCGGCCAATTTACTTGGCGTGGAGGCGGTTTACCTGTAGCCCTGCATGAACTGGACATTTACGGGGCGTGTACTTCTGATATGTGGGTTATGGTGCAGCGGCGTGACAAGGAAGAGCAGGAAGATTTACTTGAGATCGACATGATGGTGTATGACTCAGCAGGGAACTGTCAGCTTGCCGTAAGAGGACTCCAGCTTAAATTAGTACAGGTAGAACAGACAGGGAATGAAGGTTCGGCAACGGCCGAGAAACGAGAATGGAGCTGCCTGCAAAAGAGGTGGTCGCCGCAGCCTCTGGTTAGAGAGAAGCTGTATGAAGGGGCAATTGCGGTATTAACGAGTCCAGCTACCGAACATATTGCGTCAGCACTTAGTCAAAAGCTGGCGATTCATCAAATGGTACTGCTGCATGAGGGTACATTACAAGCGCAAGCGGGTCAACAGGAGCAGGATTGGAGTACATTCCGCGCCTGGATTGACATAACAGGCTGTGGGGAGGTAGAGACTCACCCTTCATGGGAGGGGATTCCGCTGCTGCAGCAAGCCGTCGAACAAAGCCGTGAGAAGGGGCTCATTCTTTTAGGCGTCACGCAAGGGCTTGAGGTACTGCATAACGAGTCTATCCATCGTGCAGGTGCCGCTCGTGCAGCATTGTACCGGATGCTGCAAAGTGAATATAGACATTTGGTCTCGCGCCACGTCGATGTAGATGCGCTGGCGACAGCAGAGCATATTGCAGAAGTCATCGCTGCCGAACTGGAAGCTGGCGGGGAAGCGGTAGAAGTATGCTATCGGGAGAATGTACGGTACAAGGCAGAACTGCAAGCGATTGATATCGCTCAGGCAGCAGAGCTAGATGCTAATGCTCAACGTGTAGCAACTCTTCATGACGGAGATGAAAGTAATCGCTCTTTTGCTTTTGCCAAGGAGGAAGTGTTGTGGATTACCGGTGGAACACGCGGATTAGGCTACCTCTGCGCACGGCATTATGTCGAGCAGCACGGCGTTAAACGTCTTGTGCTGACCGGTAGAGAAGAGCTTCCCCCACGTGAACTATGGGATACGGACTTGACGGCATCCGCTAAAGCGAAAGTTGATGCTATTCGTCAGCTTGAGGATCTTGGAGCACAAGTCAAAGTGCTAGCTTTGCTGTTGTCAGAGCAGGAACTTGTAGAGCAGCATGTACAGGCGATTCGTGCCGAGTGGGGTCCGATTGCGGGTGTTATTCATTGTGCAGGAAGCTGGGACCTGGATAATCCAGCCTTTATTCGCAAGCCTCTCGATGTATTTATGCAGGTGGCTGAACCGAAGACGACCGGCTTCGAAGTATTACTAGCGTGCTTAAAGGCAGAGCCTTTAAGATTTTTTGTGCTGTTCTCCTCCGTATCAGCCATCATCCCGACGCTAGGTGCAGGAAGAAGTGACTATGCCATGGCGAATGCATATTTGGATTATGCCGCCGAGGCTTATCGCACTGCTTGCCCAATCGTCAGCATTCAATGGCCGAGCTGGAAAGAGACAGGTCTAGGCGAGGTAAAAAATAAAGCCTACGATGATACAGGCCTGTACAGCTTGACGAACAAGGAAGGGCTGCATTGGTTGGACACGATCGTAACAAGCGGTATCGGACCTGTTGTTATGCCAGTGGTTATCCAGCCGGATAAGTGGAATCCTGCACGATTGCTGGATCGTTACATGGTTGAGGCTTCTACTGGACTAGATGAAGAAGTCAACAAGACGAAGCTGTCTCGTACAAAACCTTTACAGACATGCGAATCAGATACCGATCTGCTGAAGCATACGGAAGCGTGGCTTACGTCCTTGCTGGCCAAGGAATTAAAGACAGAGCCAGCGAAGCTCGCAAGTGAAGTGCCATTTCAGGACTTCGGTATAGACTCGATTATGCTGGCCCAAATTGTACGGCAGATGGATCGAAGCTTGCAGGGGGTAGCTGTGGATCCGGCTGCGTTTATCGAACAAGGAACGATAGCGAGCATGACACAATATTTAATCGAACATCATCGCGAGGCCTTATTAGCAAACACAACCGCAGATACAACCTTAAATACTGAAGCACACCCTAGCCTTCATACAGACATTAAACCAAACATAAACACACCTAAAGACTTAAAAACAGAATTAAATATTCAGTCCGATAGTAAGCTAGGTACAAAAAAATCCGTAAACTCCATACGGAATCGCAGCGTGCCATCTGAATCACAAAGGGAAACCGCCAATCGCGACAAAATTGCCGTTATCGGCATGGCGTGCCACTTTCCACAGGCATCTAGTCTAGAATCATATTGGGAAAATCTTCTTCTTGGCAAAGACAGCATCGGCGAGGTCCCGTTATCGCGCTGGAATTGGCGGGACCATTACGAGCCGAGCGGGCACAAGACAGGCAAGAGTCTTAGCAAATGGGGCGCATTTCTGGAGCAGATCGAATATTTTGACCCCGGTTATTTTCATATTTCGGAGGCACTGGCGGAGCAAATTGATCCATTACAGCGACAATGGCTTGAGGTCAGCGCAGAAGCACTTGCAGACGCGGGATTTGGAAAACGGGACCTGTGGGGCAAACGAGTGGGTGTATTTACGGGTACCCGAACGAGCAATTTCGGTAGTAAATACTGTGCTACCTCGAAGGATGTGCTCGTTGCGACAGGACAAAACTTTATTGCGGCCCACTTGTCCCACATTTATAACTTCAAGGGCCCGAATATGGTTGTTGATGCAGCGTGTGCAAGCTCGTTGACCGCGATTCATTTAGCTGTACGCAGCATCCAGAGTGGTGAAGCAGAGATGGCACTTGCAGGTGGCGTGGAAATATTGCTTGATGAGTCAATGTATTTGGATTTGAGCGCAGCCAAAATATTGTCGCCAGAAGGGCGCTGCCGCACGTTCGATTCTGCGGCAAACGGCATTGGCTTGGGCGAAGGCTGCGGTGTGCTTGTATTGAAGCCGTTACAAGCTGCTATTGAGGATGGTGACAAAATATATGGTGTCATTGACGGTACGGCGATTAACAATGACGGCAATACGATGGGTGTGACCACACCGAACCCGGAGGCACAGCGTGAACTGATAGAGGCGGCCATCGAAGATGGAGGCATTCATCCAGACACCATTACTTATGTCGAGGCGCATGGGACAGGAACTTTGATTGGAGATCCTATTGAATTGAAGGCACTTACGCAAGTCTTTGGCAAATACACTTCAAATAAGCAATATTGCGGGGTCGGCAGCGTCAAGACCAACCTGGGCCATCTTTTGAGCGCAGCTGGCGCGGCCAGCATGATTAAAGTACTGCTCTCCATGACGGCAGGGGAATTGCCTCCTACGCTCAATTGCAGTCATCCGAACCCAAGGTTTAATTTTGATGATTCTCCATTCTATTTAGTGAGGGAAGCGAGGCCTTGGAAAACAGAGCATCAAGTGCTGAGAGCAGGTATTAGCTCCTTCGGACTAGGCGGCAACAATGCACACATTATTGTCAGCGATGAAGGGATTCCTGACTCACTGCGCGCAACGCTGGTTCCAAAGGCAGGCAGGGTGGAATTTAACCGACGGAGATTCTGGCCACAACCTTTGCTTGTTGAAGAAGACCTGCAGCGAGAGCAGGAGACAGTGGAAGAGGATGGATTTGCAGGATTTTTTGAGCCTGTCCAGATTACGAGGTAAGGAGCATTGCTAATGATTAGTCAAATGCAAAAGCAAGAGAGTTACTTGCAGCGAGTTACGCATGGCAACTTTATCGTTCGGGACCACCTGGTCCATCAGATCCGCACGCTGCCAGGAGTTACGCTTCTAGATATGGTATATCGCCTGTCCCTGCCCTATTTGGGCACACAGGCTATTGAACTGCGTAATATTTTGTTTATTCAGCCTGTAGTGACATCACCCCAATTCGATCAGGAAGTCAACGTTACGTTTACTCCAGAACCAACGCATGTTCAAGTAAGAGTGACGAGCAGGAAGGTACGCGGCGACCAAGTCGTAGAGCCTGAATGGCAGGCTAATATGGAATGTACTTTATTCCTCAGGCAGGAGACGCATCCGACGAATAAGTTCAGGGATATCTCATCTTTGATCAGTCAGGCTGATCAAAAATGGGATATGGATGATATCTATGGCGTGGCACGGGAAGCAGACATTAACCACTACACATTTATGAAGACCTTAGGAAAGGTTTATCGTCATGAACAAGAAGAGGTTATGGAGCTGCGGTTAGGTGAGCTGGCTGAAAAATATCGCTCAAAGTTCTATGCTCATCCGGCCTTCCTTGACGGTTCAACCTTTGCAGGCTACTCGTTCCGTTTGAGTGGTGAACGCAGTCATTATTTTGATGAAGGAAAAGCATACATTCCTTTTATGATTGGTCGCTTCTGCATCTATAAGTCGTTGCCCGCTACGATTTATACGTATACACATCGATCAACTGACGATGAGGCCAGTGTGTCGGGAGCGCTGGATGTGTTTTCTACTAACTTGGAAATTCGTGACGAGTCAGGGGAACTGTTGGTTGAATTTGAACGCTTAACCTTAAAGCGCATTCGAGAACTGCAATCGATACAACGTTTGGTGGAGCTGGAGCAGGATCGGACGGTATCTTCGAACAGAGAAACACTTTCTGTTACTGTAGACAAAGAGCAGTCATCTGTACTAGTTGATCCAGGTGCAGGTGATGCACGTCAGGCAGAAGAACAAGAAGAACATGAGGAACAAGAGCCTGTGCTCCTCGCTGAAGCTTATTTACGGGAACAGATTGGCCTTGTCCTTAATACCCCACCGGCAACTTTGAATGCACAGACTGGCTTTTACGACCTAGGACTGGATTCCACGGAGCTGCTTGGACTTGTAAAATTGCTGGAACGACGGTTAGAAGCACAGTTGTATCCGACGCTTTTGTTTGAATATGCGACGATTGAACGCTTATCCGAATATTTGGCGGAACAGTACGCTACTGCTTTTCTACAATTGTATGATGAGCGTGATGGCCGCCCAGAAAGCAGCCATGTAGAGATGGCGGCCAATCCTAGCATGGCTGCGACTGACATGAATACGAAGACTGATACAGCCAGTGCAGCAAGTATGCGGGGTGAACGTATACAAGAAACCGCTTCAGCAGCGGGTGCCTCACGGATCGGGACTTCTTTGATGAATCACAAGCGTGCGGAAGAAGATAGCGCATCAAGACAGATTGAGGATGCGGACGACGAGCTCTTATTGTACGAGCGCCAGTGGCAGCATATCCCTAGCAGCGAATCTGTTGGCTGGGATGAGACGAATAGCTACTTGGGCGACTTAGGGAGCTTTGCATCGGCTAAGCTTGGAGCGCGGCAGAAGTTATGGTTGTTCGGAGCTGCTTCCCGACTACAGACAAATCTGCAGTCGGTGTTATCTGCCGAAGCTGCTGCTGACGTGGCTGCGCTGGATTCAGAGCTCACGACAGTGCCTGCACGTCTTGAGCTTATGTTCAAGCAGGCACTCGAGCATATTCAGCAAGAGCTTCAGCAGCGTACAACGGAGCAAGTACGCTATTTGATCGTAGCGGATACAGATGATGAGCTTGGACACTATGCTGCGGCATTGGAGGCAATGTTAAAAACCGCCAGTCTAGAACAGCCGCGTATTGGCGGCAAAGTAATTTTGGTAGACGGTCTGTTGAAAATGTCCACTCCTCAGATCATCAAGCTGCTGCAGCAGGAGTCCAGCTCGTTTAGCCCAGGGGAAGAGACAGTGCTTTATCAAGGCGCATCGAGAGAACGCTATGTAAGACAATGGGTGACTATACCGCAAAATAACCGCAGTCACAAACTCGCACTCTCTCTAGAAAGATCTGAACTCTCAGAATTAGCGTACAAGCCTAATGGCACGTACATAATTACTGGAGGGTTAGGCGGACTAGGATTATTGGTAGCGGAACATATTGCGGCACAATTTCCCGTTAAACTGGCATTAATAGGTCGTTCTACCGTACGTCCTGCACAGGAGGAACGTATCAGGCGGCTGCGAGAACAAGGGACCGAAGTGATTGTGCTGCAGGCGGATATGGGTGATGAAGCAGAGGTAACTGCTGCTTTTAGCCGTATAAAGGATCAGTTCGGTACAGTTAACGGGATCATTCATAGTGCAGGTGTCATTAAGGACGAGTATATTGTACGCAAAAATATAGAAGAGCTAAGCGCAGTATTTCACCCTAAGGTACATGGCTTGTATGCGCTTGATCAGGCAAGTCGCGAAGAACGATTAGATTTCTTTGCGCTGTTCTCTTCCATCTCTGCTGTTATTGGAAATATCGGCCAAGCTGACTATGCAAGCGCCAACGCGATTATGGATGTGTTTGCAGTGCGCCGAAATGCGCAAGTACAAGCTGGAGCACGACAGGGAACGACCGTTTCTTTTAACTGGCCATTATGGGTAAATGGAGGCATGCAGATTGACGCTCAGATGGAGCGGATGCTGTTTGCATCTTCCGGGTTGCGACCACTGCCCAACGAAGCAGGCTTACAGGCGTTGGATGCGGCGCTTGCGGCAGGTAAAGCACAAGCAGTAGTGCTGTATGGAGCAGCGGGCGTAATCCAAGATACTTTTATGGGTAAAATCGAGAGCCGTCAGTCATCTTCCTTTACTGCGGAAACGAGCGAGATTGAGGTTAGCTACGGACCCGACGATATAGCTGTTATCGGGTTGTCTGGACGGTATCCGCTTGCCGGCAATGTGGAACAATTCGAGCGTAACCTTCGCGCCAAGCGTGATTGCGTAACAGGATTTCCACAGGATAGATGGGAAGGGCATTCGTTCGGCTATGAGGTCGATCAATTTTATAAATTCGGCGGATTTGTGGATGACATCGACAAGTTTGATCCGTTGTTCTTTAATATGTCACCTCGTCAGGCGGAGACAACAGATCCACAGGCCCGGTTATTTTTGCAAGCGGCTTGGGAGGCATGTGAGGATGCTGGTTATTATCAGGACCGAGCTGAGCATCATTACGTATCTGCCGGGGAACATACGGTTGGTGTATTTGCAGGTGTATTTTGGAGTCATTATGAGCTGTTTGGCGCCGATTTGGCCCATCAAGGGGTTCCTATGTCTTTTGGAAACAGCCCTGCGGCAATTGCTAATCTGGTATCCTACAACCTTAATCTGCACGGGCCATCCATGGCGGTGGATACGATGTGTTCGTCCTCGCTAACTGCAATCCACCTGGCACGTGAAAGTATTCGCAACGGGGAATGTCACTTTGCTCTTGCGGGGGGCGTCAATCTAGTCACGCATCCGCACAAATATATGTTCCTGAAGCAGGCACAATTTCTGTCCTCGGACGGACGCTGCCGCAGTTTCGGTGAAGGCGGCGATGGTTATGTGCCAGGCGAAGGGATAGGAGTTGTCCTGTTAACGACGGTTGCTCGGGCAGAGCGTGAAGGGTATCCGATCTACGGTATTATCAAGGGTTCTGCTATTAATCATGTCGGCAAGACGTCTGGTGCAACAGTGCCTGATCCTATTGCACAGTCTGAAGTCATCAAGGAGGCGCTTGGCAAGTCTAACGTTGATCCACGAACGATCAGTTATGTAGAAGCACATGGAACGGGTACTTCGCTTGGCGATCCGATTGAAATTCAAGGGTTAAACCGTGCCTATTCTGCCTGGACGAAGGATAAGCAATTTTGTGCAATCGGCTCTTCCAAGTCTAACATTGGGCATTTGGAGGCGGCAGCGGGCATTGCTGGATTAACGAAGCTGCTGCTGCAGCTGAAGCGTGGTGAGTTGTTCCCGTCTCTTCATGCCGAGGAGGCGAATCCGTTTATACCGTTCACGGATACTCCATTTTATCTGGAGCGTGATGGAGGACCATGGCAGCGGCCTGAGTTGGCGCTCGACGGTGAATTGAAAATGTATTCAAGACGGGCTGGACTAAGTTCCTTTGGTGCTTTTGGAAGCAATGCCCATCTAATTGTTGAAGAATATGTGCCCAATTTAAGTAGTAGTCAATCCGATAAATGGGACGGTGCGGGGAGAGAACCAGGTGCAGTAATCATTCCACTATCTGCGCGTAGTGAAGATAGACTGTTGGTAAGCGCCAAGCAGCTGCTTTACTTTTTAACGGAAAAAACGGCTAGTATCGATCATGCGCCAACGGCTGAATTGCGTGAACAGGTCAAAACGGATATTTTGCACCAGTTAGGTGAACTGCTTCATGTATCCGCAGGTGAGCTGGATGCTACACATTATTTCGTAGAGCAGAACGTGGACCATCTGCTGCGCCATCGTTTGTACGAGCGGCTTGAGGAATTATGGGAGATGTCAGATTGGGAGGCATATACGTATCAAGCCAGCTCTGTTATTGAGTTGGTAGACCTGTTGCTCGAGCATGAGCGGGATACGCTTGCTGTTATCTATGCGTCTTCGGGCGCCTCTAATGGAACTGCTAAGGCACCTTCAATTGATAACGTGGAGAACATCGTACAACATCCTTCCGTTAACTTGTCTGAGCTGGCTTATACGCTGCAGGTTGGAAGGGAAGCCATGGCAGTGCGCTATGCGTGTGTTGTCAGCTCTTTAGATGAACTGACCAACAAGCTGACAGAGCTGATAGCAGGACAAGTATTTTCCAGCAGCTATCGAAGCGAAGGCCCAATTACGCAGACTGCTTCTTCAGTCGTACTACACGCTCGGATGAGCCAGAACGAGTTATGCAGTGCAGCAGAGCAATGGGCGCATGGATCTAGATTGAATTGGCATACCCTCTATGCATCTTTGCCAAGGCGAATTCATTTGCCAACCTATCCATTTGCAGGGGACAAGTATTGGGTACCTAAGGTAGAACAGCAAGATACAGTGCTGTCACGTTTGACAAAAGTGCCAAATGCAGCTGAAAACGTACTGCATCCACTATTACATCGGAACACGTCCGATTTAACGGAACAACGGTATAGCTCATACTTTACGGGCGAAGAAGGCTTCTTGGCAGACCACGTGATAAACGGACGAAGCGTGTTGTCAGCTGCGGCCTGCTTGGAAATGGCACGGGCTGCTGTATTTGAGGCGGCTGCGCCTTTGATGGAAGATGAGCGACGACTAACGTTTAAGCAGGTCGTATGGACAAGACCTATTGTTATAGACGGGTATAAAGCAGAGTTCCATATTGGCTTGTTTGCAGAGGATAATGGCGGTATTGCGTTTGAAATATACGGAAATGAATCAGAGGCGTCTTACACACAGGGCAGTGTTTCGATCGGGACTGAGATCGAACAACCGCGTGTTCAGTTGGAGCGCTTACTTGAATCGGCCAAACCAAGCCGATGGAGCACGGAACAGTATTACGCAGCATTTCAACAAGCTGGTCTCGCGTATGGTGTGGAACATCGTTGTATGGAGCAGATATACCTCGGAACTGATGCAGCTATCGTCAAGTTGCGCTTGCCTGAACGTGAATTTGGGTCTGCGGCGGACGCATCTTTTATGCTGCACCCAGGCTTGCTGGATGCAAGCTTGCAGGCAACGCTTGTCTTGATGCAGGGGGGAAGTGATAGTTCGGCTGAGCTACCGCAAGTATCCTTAACCGTACCTTACGCTTTGAATGAACTGATCATGTTTGATACAACGGCTTCTACGATGTGGGCGATCGCACGATTCAGCGCAAACGGACCTTCCTCAGACACAACACATACCTTTGATATTGACGTATGTGATGGAGCGGGCAATGTGTTATGGCGCCTTTTGGGCTTATCAGCCAGAACCATGAAGGCGGAAGTGGCTGATGTCGGCGTTCTAGTCTATGAGCCAGCATGGCGTAGTAGTGATCTGTCGGCCCATACACCTTCTACAACGCTGCAGGCCCGACACAACATTATCCTTTGCGGACTGAAAGGTATAGACGACCGTCTGCTCACAGAACTGATGACGGAAGCTTCCTGCAAGTCACTGTGGACAGATGAGCAGCACTTAGGGTTGAAGTTTCAGTACTATGCCGTCCAACTGCTTGCTTATATTCAGCAAGTGCTGACAGCTGGCGGCACAGATAAAGTGCTGCTGCAAGTAGTCATCCCGACTGCAGATGACGGCAAGCTCCTTGGTGGCCTGAGCGGCATGCTGAGAACGGCCCATTTGGAGCATCCGCGTTTGCTGTGGCAGATCGTCGAATTCGACCATAAGCCAGACGCGGTGGCGTCTCACTCAGGCGCATCCTCAAACATTCTTGCTGAATTGGCACAAATGTTAAGAGCCGATGCTAGCCTAAGCCAACAAGGCGACCTTCATATACGCTATCGTCAGAATAAGCGATATGTAAGGGAATGGAAGGAACATCATACTCGTGATCAGATTGGCAAAGTGCCGTGGCGGAACGAAGGGGTTTACTTAGTTACGGGAGGCATAGGAGGACTTGGCCAAATCGTAGCAAAAGATATCCTCAATCGTGTAGAACGACCAATCGTGGTGCTGACTGGCCGTTCTCCGTTTAATGAAAGTGTACAAACCAAGCTGAGTGCATTAAAGACTGGAGCACCGCTTGCTGTGATTGAATACGTGCAAACTGACGTAGCGGATCTACCTCAGGTTGAGGCGCTTATGAATGAAATTCATGCTCGCTACGGGACGCTGAATGGTATTATTCACAGCGCTGGCGTAACACGTGACAGCTACATCCTGAAGAAGACCCCATCAGAACTGGCAGAAGTGTTTGCTGCCAAGACGATGGGAATCGTTCACCTTGATCAGGCAAGTCGTCATTTCCCGCTTGAGCTGTTTATTATTTTCGGCTCGCTTGCGGGAGCATTGGGCAACGCGGGGCAAGCTGACTATGCGGCAGCTAATGCTTTTGCAAGTGTGTACGCGGAATTGAGGGCAGAGGCGGTAAGATCTGGGCTTTGCTCGGGCAGCACCTTAACATTGGATTGGCCGCTCTGGCAAGACGGGGGCATGGCGGTGGACGTAGAGAACGAGAAGCGACTGCGCCATCACTTCGGCATTATTCCGATGCGTACTGCTTCTGGAATAAAGGCATTGTTTGATGGATTAGCTTTGCAAGCACCGCATCTAATTGTGCTGGAAGGCGAATTGGCGCGGATGAGAACTCGTATGGCAGCCATTGAGAGCGGGGCTAATCGTGAAGCGAAGCAGTCGGTAGGCTGGAACGAGGCTGCAGCTGCTATGGCGGTTGCTGCCGGTACACGCGCAGAAGCAGGAGGCAGAAATGCTTCGCTTGTAAAATCAGAGATGGAAGCAGCGCTTGCAAGGCTGGTCTCTCAACTGCTTAAGGTGAAGCCGCAAGATATAGAGCCCCAGCTTAAATTAAGTGATTATGGGTTTGACTCGGTAACGTTTACGGAGTTGACGAATCGATTAAATGAACAGTTTAAAGTGGATATTACTCCAGCCATCTTTTTTGAATATGAGACGATCCAAAGCTTTGCAGACTACTTGGTTAAAGAACACTACGAGATGATTACTTCAATGCTCCTACCTTCTGAAGCAATGAACGAAGAGTTGCTACATCAAGTTGGGAGCATAGAGGGGGCAGTCGAGCAGGATAAAATGCCAATGCCTCGTCGTGCTCGATTTGCGCAAAGCGCCTCATTTGCATCAACTTCTTTGCACCGCTCTGCGCATGCAGATGAGAACGACCATACAGCTAGAGCCTCTGCATCTGACCTCCCTGACGCACAACAACATCGAACAACACCATTTACAAGCAACAAACAAGAACTAGCAGGCCATCTGGGCGGGGGATCTGTATCTGATCTACAAACCGTGCCAGAGCAAGTTGCGATTATTGGGATGAGCGGCAAGTTTCCAATGGCTGACGACTTGGAGGAATTGTGGTCAAATTTGGTGCAGGGCAAGGATTGTATTACCGAAATTCCTGCTGATCGCTGGGACTGGCAATCCTATTTTGGCGACCCTGCGATGGAGCCCAACAAGTCTAATGTGAAATGGGGAGGCTTCCTGAACGGGATCGCTGAGTTTGATCCGCAATTTTTTGGTATTTCACCACGAGAAGCAGAGCTGATGGACCCGCAGCAGCGACTGCTAATGACATACGCGTGGAAGGCGCTGGAGGATGCTGGCTATGCAGCTGCCAGCTTGGCGGGATCTGATACTGGCATATTTGTCGGCACCGCAAGCAGCGGATACAGTGAGCATGTCTATCGAGCGGGCTTGCCAATTGAAGGCTACACTTCCACCGGCAGTGTTTCTTCCGTAGGTCCTAACCGTATGAGCTACTTTCTAGATCTTCACGGGCCAAGTGAGCCGATCGAAACGGCTTGCTCCAGTTCACTCGTAGCCTTGGACCGGGCTGTAGCTGCTATTCAGAATGGTACTTGCCGCATGGCTATTGTCGGTGGGGTGAACACCATATTGTCACCAGAACCACATATCAGCTTTAACAAAGCGGGGATGCTGAGCGAGGATGGCCGCTGCAAGACATTCTCGGATGCTGCCAACGGGTACGTTCGCGGTGAAGGTGTAGGCATGCTGGTATTGAAAAGGTTGGATGAAGCGGAGCGGGACGGTGATACGATTCATGGCGTCATTCGTGCAACTGCTGTTAATCATGGCGGCCGTGCGCAATCCTTAACGGCTCCTAATCCGAAGGCACAATCGGCATTATTGCAAGCGGCTTACAGTAAGGCAGGGATTGATCCTCGAACGGTGACATACATTGAAGCTCACGGAACGGGAACTGAGTTGGGTGATCCGATCGAAATTAATGGCTTGAAGGCGGCATTCCACGCTTTATATGAAAGAAGAGGGCTGCCGGCAACAGCTCAACCACATTGTGGGCTTGGCTCCATCAAGACTAATATTGGGCATTTGGAATTGGCGGCAGGAATTGTGGGTGTGATCAAAGTTCTGCTGCAAATCAAACATCAGACGCTTGTCCAGAGCTTGCATTGTGATGCGGTGAATCCGTACATCCAGCTCAAGGACAGCCCGTTCTACATTGTGCAGCATAAGCGGGAATGGACGGCACTTCGTGATGAGTACGGCAATGTGGTGCCGCGCCGTGCGGGAGTAAGCTCGTTTGGCTTTGGCGGTGTCAATGCGCATGCAGTCATTGAAGAGTATATTCCGCAAGCCAAGCCAAAAACACAGCAGGCGTCTTCCGTAGAAGCAAAGCCGGTTGTTATTGTGCTGTCTGCGCGGAATGAAGATCGGTTGCGTGATCAGGCTGCACAGTGGCTGGCCTATCTGGATGCGGGTAAGCTGGAGGATTCGAAGTTGGCCGACGCCGCTTATACCCTGCAGACAGGAAGACAGGCGTTCGAAGAACGAATTGGAATTGTAGTTGTGTCTGTGCAGCAATTGCGTGACAAGCTCACGCTTTACGTATCAGGTGAACAATCAATCTCAGGCTTGTATCGAGGTCATACCAAACGAAGCAAAGATCTGGTGTCGTTGTTTGCAGACGAAGATTTGAAATTGGCGGTTGAGGCTTGGTTTGCCAAAGATAAGCATCATAAGCTGGCAGAGATCTGGGCACGGGGTCTGGACATGGATTGGAAGCCAATGTATCAAGATGTCTTCCCGCAGCGGATAAGCTTGCCGACTTACGTGTTTGCACGCGAACCGTATTGGGCTGGACAACGAAAATCTATATCTGTGCGACATGAGAATGTGGGTCAGCATAGTCTAAGTCATCACGTAAACGGAGTGGAGACATCGCACCCTAACGATCATCGCCATCCGACTACTGTGGCCTCCATTTCGATTAGCCAGCTTGGTCAGTCACTTGCGGCAATGGACGGGGCTGGTCATACGAGCCAAATTCTACGAGACACACTCCAAACAGAATCGTCAAATCGTCAGCATGAGCAAATGGAATGGAGAGACACTTTGCAACCTGCGCTTTCTTCTCCTGCTCCTGATGCTCCATCGCTATCTGTCTTAAACCATGTAGCAGCGAAGCCGACAGGCATCGAGCTTAAGCCTGCCAGTAATAGGCCGTTAGAGGCCAGCCATTCATCGGCAGCCGAGAGAGCGACTGTAAAGCTGCGATCACTTTCGGGCTATGCAGCTGAAAACAATCACACTGGCGTAGCGACTGCTGTGCAAGCTGTCCCGATACCATACAGTGTACAGCCTCTAGTTAATGAACGGTCAGGTCAGACAACTGTCAAGAACGGGACGGAAGCTGCTTCAGTGCTGGCACAGCGGCTGCAGGAGGAATTGACTTCAAGCTTAGCAGAAGCGTTATATTTGAGTGCTGCGGATATCGATCCAGATAAGCCATTTATAGAGATGGGATTGGACTCGATAATCGGGGTAGAGTGGATGCGTACCATTAATCGTCGCTATGGCACTACTGTCCCGGCCACAAAAGTGTATGACTACCCGAATGTACGTGCTCTAGCATTCTATTTAGCTAATCAATTGCAACAGGTTGAGACAAGTCTTTTATTGACTCCGACAATAGCCGAACACAAGACAATTGCTGAGGGACAGCGCTTTTCACCACCAGTCTCAGCTATCTCCGTACCCGATTTCCCAATAGAAAGCAGGCAAATCGATTCGCTGCTGCAACAACTTACTATAACACTAGCGGAAGCTTTGTATTTAACGACCGATAAGGTTGATCCCGAGGCCAAATTTATTGATCTTGGCCTGGATTCGATCGTTGGTGTTGAATGGCTGCGTGCAGTAAACCGGCAATATGGAACAACAATTACAGCAACCAAGCTGTACGATTATCCGACACTACGTGAATTCGCCGCACATCTAAGTTCGCGCATGGTTGATTCTGATGATTCACAGCCGTCTGTCGATCACGTGCTGCAGCAAGTACAAGCAGGCAAGCTTGACATCCAGCAAGCAGAAAAGTTGCTTATAACATTAGGAGGCGTCGTTTAAATGGACAAGGAACAAATTTTTAACATTGTTATCAATCATAGTCGTGAGTTGATGCCAGAACTCGAAGAACACACGTTTCAATATACAGACCGTTTGACAGATCTAGGCGCTAATTCTGTCGATCGGGCCGAAATTGTAATGATGACGATGGAATCATTGTCGCTGCAGATTCCTCGTGTTGAATTGTTTGGCGCAACCAACATTGGTGAATTGGTGGACCTTATTTATGACAAAATGCAGCTCGTCTAATGTGTGGATCACCGGAGCGGGAATAACTTCTGCAGTAGGACAAGGGCAAGCGGCATTTGCTGATGCGCTTTTCCGTGGTGATCATGCTTTTGGCATCATGGAGCGGCCGGGACGGCAGAAGGAGAGCAGCTTTATCGGGGCGGAATTGGCCCCGATGCTGCCTGCGGACCGAATCGCTAAGCGTTTATGGCGTGGAGCATCGCTTACCAGTCAAGCCGCGCTGATCACGCTGCTGGAAGCGTGGGAAGAAGCGAAGCTGGACAATGTAGATCCGACGCGGATCGGCCTAATTATCGGTGGCTCAAATGTACAGCAGCGTGAGCAACTGCTCACCTACGATACTTATGCGGATCGCCCACTCTACACGAGACCAACTTACGCGCTTACTTTTATGGATAGTGATCTATGCGGTACGTGTACGGAGCAGTTTAATATCAAAGGATTCGCCTACACGGTAGGTGGGGCTTCAGCAAGTGGTCAAGCTGCGGTAATTGCTGGAGCAGAGGCGATTCGTTCCGGTCAAGCTGACGTTGTCATTGCTCTGGGTGCCCTGATGGATTTATCTTACCTGGAATGCCAGGCATTGCGCTCGCTTGGAGCAATGGGCTCTGATCGTTATGCGAATGAACCTGCTGCGGCTTGCAGACCTTTTGACCGTTCGCGAGACGGATTTATCTACGGAGAAGCCTGCGGTGCGATCGTTCTTGAGCGTGCGGAGCATGCGGCGGATCGCGGACAAAAAGCTTATGCCCGAGTTGCCGGATGGGGCATGGCAACGGATGGCAATCGGAACCCGAACCCTTCAGTGGAGGGAGAGACACGTGCCGTGCAGAAGGCGTTGAGCTCCGCAGGGATCGGTTCAAGTGAAATTGATTATATCAACACGCATGGGACAGGTTCGGCAATTGGGGACGAGACTGAATTACAGGTCATTCGCGATTGTGGTCTTGCCCATGCATATTTGAATGCGACCAAGTCGATTACAGGTCATGGACTTAGTGCAGCGGGCAGCGTGGAACTAGTAGCAACACTGCTCCAGCTCAAGAATGACAAGTTGCATCCCACTCGCAATTTGTATGAGCCGATCGATCCAACGCTGCGCTGGGTCGCGGATCAGTCGATGGGCCATGAATTACGGAACGCATTAAGTTTAAGCATGGGATTTGGCGGCATGAACACAGCCGTTATTTTGCAACGACTATGAACGGAAAGCAGGGAGAGGGCAAATGATCTCAGCAGGAATAGAAGCAATGAATGCTTTTGGAGGTACGGCAAGCCTAAATGTGATGGAGTTGGCTAAATATCGAAAATTGGACACAGGCCGATTTGAAAATTTGTTAATGGTAGAAAAGTCAGTCGCACTTCCAAATGAGGACCCCGTAACGTTTGCGGTGAATGCAGCAAAGCCAATCATTGACGCGATGTCCGAAGCGGAAAAGAATCGGATTGAGATGCTGATTACTTGCACGGAATCGGGTATCGATTTTGGTAAATCCATCAGCACCTATGTTCACCATTACTTGGGGCTGTCGCGCAACTGCAGGCTGTTTGAATTGAAACAAGCCTGCTATGCGGGGACCGCTGGCTTTCAGATGGCTGTTAATTTTGTGTTGTCGCAAGTATCGCCGGGTGCGAAAGTACTGGTCGTTGCTACGGATATCTCTCGCTACTTGAAGGTTGAAGAAGGGGATGAATTGTCACCGGATTGGTCTTTTGTGGAGCCCAGTGGCGGGGCGGGCGCTGTGGCACTGCTTGTTTCGGAGCAGCCGGTAGTCTTTCAGGTCGATCCTGGCGCCAATGGTTATTATGGCTATGAGGTCATGGATACCTGTCGACCAGTGCCTGATAGCGAAGCTGGTAATGCGGATCTATCACTGCTCTCTTATCTAGATTGTTGTGAGCAAACCTATCTGGAATATGAGCGTCGGGTGAGCGGGGTTCATTATCGGGATACATTTGATTATATGGCGTATCATACGCCTTTTGGCGGCATGGTCAAAGGCGCTCATCGCACGATGATGCGCAAGATGGTCAAAGCAAAATCCGCCGAGATTGAGCAGGACTTTGCAGAGCGCGTGCTTCCAGGCCTGCACTATTGTCAGCGAGTCGGCAACATTATGGGGGCCACGCTGTTTCTTGCGCTGACCAGTACGATTGATTTAGGCACGTTTGACGTACCGAAACGAATTGGCTGTTTTTCATACGGATCAGGGTGCTGTTCAGAATTTTTCAGTGGTGTCGTGACACCTGAGGGGCAGGAGCGTCAACGTCAACTGGCGATTGGGCACCAACTATCAACGCGTTATTCGCTGGCCATGGATGAGTACGAAGCCGTGCTGCAAGCAAGCGATATTGTCAAGTTTGGCACACGCAACGCTAAGCTTGACCCGTTGTTTATTCCACAGGCCGTGACCAAACATGCAGGACCCCGACTCGTGCTTGATGAAATACGCGATTATCACCGCATATACAAATGGTCGAATGTCACATGAGCAGCCATTACGAGACCATCCGTATTCGTCATCAAGGCCCAGTGACATATATCCAGTTGTACAGGCCAGATGCGGACAATTCAATTAATGGCCGTATGATCATGGAATGTTCGGAGGCACTAATGGATTGCAACAATCATGCCAGGGTCATTGTGCTGGAGGGATTGCCGGATGTGTTCTGCTCTGGTGCCGACTTTAAGCATGTAAGCAGTTATGATGCAGCAGGATCCGAGGCCCTTGATGTAGCTGCTCCCCTCTATGCGTTATGGGAACAGTTGGCTAACGGACCGTATGTCACAATTGCACATGTAAAAGGAAAGGTAAATGCGGGTGGCGTGGGCTTTGCAGCAGCTTGCGATATGGTTATTGCAGAAGATTCGGCGCAGTTCAGTTTATCGGAAATGCTGTTTGGTTTGTTTCCGGCATGTGTGCTGCCCTTTCTCATTCGTCGTATAGGCTATCAGCGATCACACTATTTAACGTTATCCACGCAAGCAATCAGTGGACGCCAAGCGTATGAATGGGGGCTGGTTGATGCGGTTGGACCTGACAGTGAACTGCTGCTGCGGAAGCACCTCCCGCGACTGACTCGGATATCAAGGGAAAGTATTGTGTACTACAAGTTATACATGTCCAAGCTTCGTGATGACATATCGGCTGCTAAGCCAGAGGCGATTAGGGCTAATCAAACGATGTTTGCCGACCCCTCCAATCGTGAAAGGATCAGCCGTTATGCCGCGACAGGACTATTTCCATGGGAAGCCTAGGAGCGAGCGCCAGTTATGAAACAATCAATTGTTCAAATGAATGAAATAGAACCTGGGATCATACTGCTGCAAATGGAAGACCGCGAGCATAAAAACATGCTTACTCCAGACATGACCGCTTCACTACAAGCGGCATTTCGTCTTATCGGAGCGGATACGCGGTACCGTGCAGTCATCTGGACGGGATATGATAGCTATTTCTCATCCGGGGGCACGAAGGAAGGGTTATTGTCTATCCATGCAGGCCAGGCCGTATTTACAGATGCATCTGTATTTCAACTGTCTTTAGAATGTCCGGTTCCAGTTATTGCGGCGATGCAGGGGCATGCAATCGGCGGGGGATTGTCGATGGGACTCTTTGCCGATTTTGTAGTGTTGAGTCGCGAAAGTGTATATACAGCCAATTATATGAAATACGGCTTTACACCAGGCATGGGTGCTACCTTTATTATGCCATATAAGCTGGGGTATTCACTTGGCAGCGAAATGCTGCTGACAGGCAACGCTTATCGCGGGGGCGAACTGGAGCGACGTGGCGTTCCGTTTTCCGTTGTCCCGAGAGGGGATGTACTGGCGGAGGCTTTGGAATTGGCACGAAATATGGCCTTGAAGCCGCGAGCATCACTGGTTACTTTGAAGCATCATTTGACAAGGACAATCCGGGAACAGCTCTCGGAAGTCATCCAGCAGGAAATTGTAATGCATGAACAGACGATTCACCAAGCGGAAGTTAAAGAGCGGATTACACACTTATTTGGTAATTAATGAGATGAAATTTACAGTTAAAGAGGGAGATAAATGAACGCACAAGCGATCTTACGGTCTCTGCAGGAGGGCAAAATTAGTCTGGAGGAGGCTAAGCATAGACTTAGCGAGGCTTCGAGACAGGAACAGCGTGCAGCGGAAGGGCGCGCACGGACACAAGATTCGGTACAAGAATTGAGACAAGAGGTACAGGACGCTATATCGAATTCGAAATGGATGCATGAGCAAGCGCCTGCAGCAGAACCAAAGCTAAAACACGAACCATCCCCCCAGCCTTTTGGAGCTATACGTGATTCATATGATGCGAGAAATAAGGGAGCAGCTGATCGTAAACGAGACTCCGATGCTATTGCTATCATTGGGATGTCCGGGCAGTTTCCGCAGGCGAACACAATGGAGCAATTTTGGAGTAATATGGCGGAAGGGCGCGACTGTATAAGTGAAGTACCCGCAAAGAGGTGGGATATGTCGTTCTACGACGCGGACCCCAAGAAGCCTGGGAAAAGCTATTCCAAGTGGATGGGTGTATTGGAAGAGGCAGACCAATTCGATCCTCACTTCTTCCATTTGTCTCCTGCTGAGGCCGAATTGATGGACCCGCAGCAGCGGTTGTTTCTAGAGCATTGTTGGAGGAGTCTGGAGGACGCTGGTATTGCACCTTCCAGCTTAGCGGGCAGCCGCTGCGGCGTATTCGCAGGCTGCTCCGTGAACGACTACGACCATCTCATGGGCAACGAAGGGATGAGCGCGTATGGACTGGTAGGACGTTCTATTGCGATCCTTCCTGCCCGAATCTCCTACTTTCTTAACTTAAAAGGCCCATGTTTAGCAATAGATACGTCTTGTTCCGCCTCATTGGTTGCGATTGCAGAAGCCTGCAACAGCTTGAAGCTAGGAGATAGTGATTTGGCGCTGGCAGGCGGTGTATGCGTGCTGACTAATCCCGAGATGCATATTATGACAAGCAAGGCAGGTATGCTGTCGCCGGACGGGCGCTGCTTTACGTTTGACAATCGGGCTAATGGCTTTGTGCCAGGTGAAGGTGTTGGGGTTATCTTGCTCAAACGTCTGGCCGATGCTGTCCGGGATGAGGATCTTATCTATGGTGTCATTCGCGGCTGGGGGATGAATCAGGATGGCAGAACAAACGGGATTACAGCCCCTAGCGGTCAATCTCAAAGTGAGCTGGAACGTGATGTATACGAGCGTTTTGGCATTGATCCTGAATCGATTACGATGGTCGAGACTCACGGTACAGGCACGAAATTAGGCGATCCGATTGAAGTCGAAGCGTTGACAGCTGCCTTCCAGACCTACACGCAAAAAAAAGGTTACTGCGCCCTTGGCTCGGTTAAAAGTAATATCGGTCATCTGCTGACAGCTGCTGGAGCAGCCGGTGTTATTAAAGTTCTTCTCTCGATGCAGCATAAGCTGCTGCCGCCGACGATTCATTTTGAAGCTTTAAATGATCACATTACGTTAAGTGAGAGTCCATTTTATGTAAATACGCAGCTGCGACCATGGAACACTGCTGCATCTGAACCAAGACGCGCCGCGGTGAGCTCTTTCGGATTCAGTGGCACGAACGCCCATCTAGTTATAGAAGAGTATGTATCCTCAGTTCAGGAGATTGCCTGCTCAACGCAAGTGCATCCTCAGGTTGCCACACAAAGGGGAACAGGTAGCGGTTTTTCCTCTTCACATGTTGATGTCATGAGTGCGGCAGATGCTGAACGTGCGACAAATGCAAGGAATGTCGGCTCTGTTGGACAGTATGTATTTCCTTTGTCTGCTCCAGATGCAGATGGACTTATTCGATATGCCGCCGAGCTTCAGAAATGGATTGGCAGCAAGGGCTCTAATAATCCCGAAATCGTAAAGTCACTGGCATATACGCTTCAGATTGGGCGCGAACCAATGAAGGAACGTGTGGTAATTCTCGCTGCTCAACTGTCAGATCTGTTAGTAGGCTTGAATAGTTATGTAAACAATCAGACCTCACCTCATGTGATTACGAAATGGAATGTATCCGATACACCCTTTACAGCAAGTGTACGAGATGGTTTGCCGCCGAACGAGCTCAAGCATGTAATGGATGCAGCCACTACCTGGGTGAATGGTGGGATTGTTCCTTGGCATGACTTGTATAGGGACATCCCTATTAATCCTTCGCGATTAAGATTGCCGGGCTATCCATTTAAAAAGGAGCGCTACTGGGTTCAACACGCGCCCACCAATGCGGCTTTGCCTCAGCAAATTCAAGCACCAACAGCCCATGACTCAGCAGACGCGAGGGCGTATGTCTACGAGCTGCTTGAAAGGCACAGTATAGGCATTCAGTCGAAGCATTCTGTACATTCGTTTGATGAGGAATTGCCGTTTATTCAATTGGGTCTGGATTCGTTAGTGGCGATCCATATCCAGAATACGATTATGAAGGATTATGGCCTTGAAGTTACGATGGTGCAGCTTATGGATGGCTTGAATACACGTGAGCTGATTCAACTGCTGGAAGGCGGGGATCATGAACTTGCCGTTAAACTTACTGAAGCGACTGCAGCAGAGCATTCAAATGATGCGCAACAGCGGCAATGGCTGGATATGGAAGATAGCGAACCGCGAATGGATCAAGTTAAGCAAAGTGGACATCGTGCTCTGGGACAGCAAGAAAAGAAGCAAGATGAAGTGGTTTGGATGGAGTTATAAGAAAAAGGAGGAGCCGTATGCGGTTTTTTGCCTTGCTTCATGAACTGATGCTAAAAGGGATTGCCTTTAAAGTAGACGAAGGCAGGCTGCGCTACAGCGATGAAGGCGGCGTCATGACAGAGTCGATGCGGGCGGAACTGCTCGCCTATCGGCCAGAGTTCATCAAACTTACGAGCGGTGGAAACAGTTTTCAAGTTTCCCCTGTGTCGCCAGCCCAGCAGGCGATGTGGATGATGCATCAATTTTACCCGGAAAGTGCGGCTTACAACACGGTGCTTGGCCTACGGTTGACATCACAAGTAGACGAACATGCATTGGAGCAGGCTTGCCAACAGTTGACGGAGAGACATTCTGCTTTGCGCTCCACTTTTTGGAGCGACGGCCCTGATGTGTTGCAAGTCGTCCATGACCAACATCGTGTATGGTGGCAAACCTACGATTGTCGGGCATTGAGCGTCGAGCAAGCTCGAGCAGAGATGACTCGACGCAGCAAGGAGCCATTTCGTCTGGAGCGAGGCTCCTTGTTTCGCGCGGAGTTGTTCCGGATGGAGGATCATTGCTGTTTGGTGCTGACGGCACATCATATCATTATGGACGCATGGTCGTACCATCTGATTGTTGAGCAGTTGGAAGCTTGTTATCGTGCAAGAATTACAGGTAGAGAGGTCATCTTGCCTCCTCTTGACTGTCAGTATGAGGACTACGTATTACAACAGCATCAGATGCTGGCGGGGCCTAAAGGCGAGTCGCTAGCTGCTTATTGGTACGATCGTCTATCCGGTGAACTTCCGACGATACATCTACCTGTGGATTATCCTCGCCAGCCTGTTCAGCGAGGAAATGGAGATTCCGTCGCCTTTGAGCTTGACTCCACGCTGCTAGGTAGATTGTCGGCTGCAGCACAGGATACGGGCAGCACCCTGTACGTTACGCTGCTCGCTGCTTATTTGGTGCTGCTGCATCGTTATACCGGTCAGGAAGAACTGCTTGTCGGCACGCCAGCAACGGGGCGGACGAAGCCGGAGTGGGCTGGCGTAGTCGGATACTTCATCAATGCCGTCGTTATTCGAGCAGACTGTGCAGGAGAGCCGACATTTGCCGCTTTTACTAGCCAAGTGAAGCGGGCTGTGCTGGCAGCACTGGAGCATCAGGAATATCCATTTGCTCTGCTGTTGGACAAGCTTGGGCTGAAGCCTGATCCGAGCCGGCAGCAGCTGCTGCAAGTCATGTTTGTTTTTATCGATGATATCCGCAAAGCGCAGCAGGCGCACAGCACGAGCACAGCATTGTGGACTCCATTTGATCTACCAAGCGAAGAAGGACAGAATGATCTGATGCTCGTCATGACGAAGCTCGGTGAGCGCTTTGCAGGAGCATTGCGTTATGATGCTGATCTGTTTGAGCGGGATACCATAACCCGCATGGCAGACAGCTTTTTAACACTGCTGCACAGCATCGCGGACAATCCGCACCTGCCAATTAGCAAGCTTCCGATCGTAAGCGCTTCTGAACGAATGCGTCAGCTTGTATTATGGAACGATACAGACACATCATATCCTCGTGAATTCCGCTTGCATGAGCTGTTTGAGCAGCAGGTTGAACGTACGCCTCATGCTGTAGCTGTTGTTGACAGCAAAACGTCGCTCACCTACGCACAATTAAATCGATACTCGAACGAAGTGGCAGCTGCGCTAATAACAAGAGGCGTAGTTCCCGATGATAGAATCTGCATTTTGGAAGATCGAGGCTGTGATTTCCTGATTGCGATGCTAGGTGTTTTTAAATCCGGCGCTGCCTATATTCCGCTTGATCCACGGCATCCATCAAGTCGACATCTTAGTATTATCCGCGACAGTGATGCTCAAGTTCTACTTACTTCCTCAGATAAATCCAAACCTCTTGTCCAAGAGACGAATCGAATGCGCCTTGCGATGCTGCCCATAAAACAGTTGTACGGACAACAAGCAGATTGCCGTAATCCACACGTACGCGTGTCCGCGGATCATCTGGCTTATGTTATTTATACATCAGGCTCAACAGGTAAACCAAAGGGAGCCATGGTGGAGCAGCGGGGCATGTTAAACCATCTGTACGCTAAAATAAATGATTTGTCCCTTGGACCAGGCGATGTAGTCGTGCAAAATGCTTCTCAATGCTTTGATATCTCCGTATGGCAATTTCTCTCCGCTATCGTATTAGGAGGGACGACACGAATCGTTGAAGATGAGCTTGTGATGGATCCAGTTCCATTTCTCGATGTCATTGCTGCTTCGGGCACAACCATTTTGGAAATGGTGCCTTCTTTGCTGCATGCCGTGCTTGATGTCATTCAGGCGAAACCTGACCTGACAGCCAAGCTTCATAGTCTAAGGTGGATGATTGTAACCGGCGAGGCGTTGCCGCCAAATCTATGTGTAAGATGGTTTGCACGATATCCTCATGTTCCGATGATGAATGCTTATGGTCCAACTGAATGCTCGGACGACGTGGCTCACTATGTGCTACATGCTCCGCCAGAGGAGCATCGTACCATCATGCCTATCGGTCGTTCGATCCAAAATACGAGACTATATATACTGGATCGGTATCTAGAACCAGTACCCATTGGTGCGACTGGAGAATTGTATGTTGCCGGAGAAGGCGTGGGACGTGGTTATTTAAATGATCCCGAACGAACGCAGCAAGCTTTCCTGATCGATCATCTGGCCGTCAAGCCAGGTGGGAGATTGTATCGTACAGGTGATCGTGCTAAATATTTGGCTAACGGAGATATTGAATACCACGGGCGAATTGATTATCAAGTGAAGGTGCGAGGCTTCCGGATTGAACTTGGTGAAATTGAGGCTGCTATGCAAAAGCAGGCAGGGATCAAAGAGGCTGTCGTAGTGGCAAAAGGTGAGGCGTTGGAGGACAAGACGCTAATTGCATTCTGGATTGCGGACACAGAGACTGCATCTTCATCCTTTGCGGATGGACATCAGAACTTCAAAAGATTACTGGGCCAAGCATTGCCGGAATATATGGTACCAGCTGTCTGGCTGCAGCTGAGGCAGTTTCCGTTGTCGGCTAACGGCAAAATAGACCGCAACTGGCTAACCGCCAACACGCTACAGGAAATTGGGCATCAATATGGAGTGGATGGAACAGCATTAGAGCCATCTAAAGAGCATACTTCAGCTGAAACTAAGCGTGAAAGCGGCACTGTTTCTAATGAGGCTGTTCGCGATCGGGAATGGCTGAATACTGGAAATGGGGTAAACAGTCTAGCTGAAAATGCGGTCGGCCTTCAGGTTGCAGCTAAGGCTGCCCCTTCGACTCCCGACATGCCATCTGGAAAAGAACTACGGGCGTTGCTACAAGGCTGGATGGAACACGATGTGGGTACGATTATCGCTGAGATGATGAACTTGGCGGCTAATGATCTGGATAGGCGAGCTAATTTGATTGAGAACGGTTTTAACTCGATTAAGTTTATAACACTGAGTGCCAAGCTGGATGAACGATACGGGATTCGGATTGCTCCACCGCAATTTTTTGATTTTGCGACAACGAGGGGTATTATTCAGTATTTGCTGAACAACTATCTGGAGCAAGTAACAGCTAAGTATGCTGAGCCTTTGCAGCGATGGCAGCAGGGAAGTCTTGACGCGAATTACACAGTGAGTGCCAGTCACGCATCAAATGGTGGATCTGCGACATTCCAAAGGGATGAGGCTGTTCTTTTCCATGATGAAGGCAATCAAGCAGCAGAAGCTTCGGATGATTTGGACGCAGAGTGGATGGAATCAGCTGTTGCAATTATTGGGATGGATGCTCGTACACCAGGTGCGCGTAACGTGTCAGAGATGTGGGACAATCTAATCGGCGGCGTGGATGTGATTACGGAGATCCCTGCTGATCGATGGGATTGGCGCCAAGTATCGGGTGAACATACAAAGGCCAGATGGGGCGGTTTTATCGCCGATGTGGATAAATTCGACGCCGGTTTCTTTGGTGTGCCTGAAGAAAAAGCACACCAGATGGACCCGCAGCAGCGACTTATGCTGGAAGCCTCTTGGAAAGCGGTAGAAGATGCTGGATACAAGATGTCTGAGCTGTCTACTCGCCAAGTTGGTGTATTTATGGCTGTAGCTTATACGGATTATATGGACGTGCTCCGCGAAAGCGGGCACAATCTGGATCTTCATGCTGCAGCAGGCATGGAGCGAACCTTGATCCCGAACATGATTTCTCATTACTTTGATCTTACTGGTCCGAGCGAAGCTATAGATACCGCCTGCTCCAGTTCGCTTACGGCATTAAGCCGGGGGGTGGAAGCTCTGCGCAGCGGCGCATGTGATACAGCGATTATCGGGGCCAGCAATTTAATACTAAGTCCGCGATTATTTACAGTGTTTGATGAGCTGGGAAAGTTGAGCAGTGATGGACGCTGCAAAACGTTTGACAAGGATGCAGATGGATATGTCAGATCAGAAGGTGTCATTACTGTGGTCTTAAAGCCGTTAAAGGCAGCAATCGCCGACCATGATCATATCCATGCTGTAATTAGAGGGTGCACGACTCGACACATCGGTCGATCCAGCGCCTTTACTGCACCGAAATCCACTTCTCAATCTGATCTGATCAAGGAAACCTATAAGCGCCATTCTGTTGATTTGTGTTCGCTTGGCTATGTTGAAATGCATGGGCCCGGGATCAGCTTAGTTGACGCTGTAGAAGTTAATGCACTGAGCAATACGATGAAGGAGTCGCTGGAAAGTGAATCATCTGAAGCGAAAGCTTCTTTTGCTTGTGGCATTGGCTCGGTCAAATCTAACCTTGGGCATATGGAAGCGGCAGGTGGGCTAGCAGGCCTGCTCAAAATTGTAATGTCCATGCAGCACGGCATTATACCTGCCAATGCTAATATTCAAGAGCTGAATCCTTATTTGGAGCTGGCAGACAGCCCGCTTTACGTCCTTCAAGAGAACACGCCATGGCAGGACACCTTAGACCGGCTCGGTCAGCGTAAGCCAAGAAGAGCCGGCATTAGTTCTTTTGGCGGCGGCGGGGTGATCGCCCATGCGATTGTCGAGGAGTATGTCAACAAGCAGCATCTTTATGCGAAGGAACCTGCTGACAATGGTGATCATGCTAAGCGAGAGTATGCCATTCCGCTGTCGGCCAAAAGCGAGCGATCGCTGCGCCAATATGCAGCGGACTTGGCTGCATTTATTTTGCCGCTTCTGCAGGACAGCCCGTCCGACCAAGCATCACTACGAGCCAACCAGATTGACAACACAGCGAATAAACGCCCATACAGGCTTATGGATATAGCCTACACACTCCAATCTGGCAGGGAAGAATTCGAAGAACGGCTTGGCCTGACGGCAACTGGGTTGGATGAACTTTATCGTAAGTTATTATGGTTTGCCGAGGACAAGTTGGATGAACGTGAATATTACAGAGCTACCGTTCAAGCCGTAGACGTTGAGACTGAGCAGTGGACAGACCACATCGATGGAAAGAAAGCCGATGCAACAGGGACTGCTGCGAAACTGACTGCTGAGCAAATGATTCAACGATGGGCGAACGGCCTTACAGTGGAATGGAATCAGCTATATGAGGCGGAAGCGAGGCCGTATAGGGTGCCGCTCCCGACGTATTCATTTCATAAAGAGCGCTACTGGGTAGAAGTGCCCGATAGTCGTAGAGAAATGGTAGCACAAGTGTAATCCAGAGTGGCCATATCAGGTGGAGAGTGATGATGAGGATGGTAAATACAATAGAAGCACGCGCGTTTCCGGACAATGGAGTCCTATCTTTAATTGGCAACACCCCTCTTCTAAAATTAGAGCGTATTGTGTCGCAAAACCGATTTAGTCTATACGGCAAGCTCGAAATGTGCAATCCAGGCTCCAGTATGAAAGACCGCACCGCTCTAAGTATGATTAAGGAAGCGTGGAAACGCGGCGACATCAATGAAGATACCACCATTATTGAATCAAGCTCTGGCAATCTTGCTGTAGGGCTGGCCCAGCTTGCTAACTATTTGGGACTGCGATTTATTTGCGTGCTTGACCCGAAGACGAATCAGCAGACGATCAAAGTGCTTCGAGCATATGGTGCGATCATCGATATGGTAAACGAGCCTGATCCTGTAACAGGTGAATATTTGCAAGCGAGAATTAATCGTGTTAGCTGGCTAAAGGAAAACACCCCCAACAGCTTCTGGTGCAACCAATATGCTAATCTCGACAATCCGTTGGCACACCGTCATCTCATGAATGAGATTATGACCGTGCTTGATGGTCAGCTCGATTATTTGTTTTTATCCGTAAGTACGTGCGGGACGTTCAGAGGGTGCTTTGAGTATATTCAGCAGCACGGACTGAATACCAAGATTGTGGCAGTGGATGCATTAGGCAGCGTGATTTTTGGTGACAAAGGAAAGGCCAAGCGATTAATACCCGGCCATGGTGCTGCCAGGGTACCAGAGCTGTTTCAGTCAGGCATGGAATATCAGCAGGTGCATGTGACAGACATGGAATGTGTGGAGGGGTGCCGCTTACTGTTGCAGCGGGAATCTATTTTAGCAGGCGGCTCCTCTGGGGCCATTATTACGGCGATTAAGCGTCTTGAACCTGAAATTAGTGATAATTCTACCTGTGTGGCGATATTAGCGGACAGCGGCGAGCGTTATATGGATACGGTTTATTCGGAAGAATGGGTCCAATCACATTTAAAAGGGGGAAGAATCGATGAGTAGTGTAGCAATCGAGCAAGGGCAAATGGTGCTTTTGACAGGCGATGAAATTGTTGATATTCTGCAGGGCCATGAACAGGAAACGATTAAACTTGTCCAAGCTGCCTATCAAACGCACAGTCTTGGTGATAGTGAGCTGCCGCACTCTACCTTTCTCCGCTTTCCGAGGCAGGAGCGGGATCGTATTATTGCGCTGACGGCTTATCTCGGAGGAGACTTCAACGTCGCTGGCCTGAAATGGATCGCCTCCTTTCCAAATAACATTCAACAAGGTCTTGAGCGAGCTTCTGCGACGCTCATATTAAATGCAATGGAGAACGGGCGGCCGAAGGCGATTATGGAAAGCTCCGTGATCAGCGCACAACGTACGGCAGCAGGTGCGGCTCTCGCAGCGGATCGCTTGTGGGCGAACAAGCCGCTTCACAAAGTAGGGATGATCGGCTGTGGACTGATTAACTATGAGACGTTCCGCTTTTTGCTGAGCGTCAGGCCAGAAGTGCATACTCTGTACGTCTATGATGTCGATTCTGCAAGAGCTGAGCAGTACAAACGAAAATGCCAGGAATATGCGGGTAATATTGAAATCGTGCTGAAACCGGATATGGAATCGATCTTGGCAGATGCAGACGTGATCTCGCTGGCGACGACGGCAGTACAGCCTCACATCCATGATCTGTCTATGTGCTCACCGGACAGCGTAATTCTGCATACGTCGCTGCGGGATATAAGCGCTGAGGCGATCTTGACCGTCGACAATATCGTCGACGATATCGATCATTGCTGCAGAGCGCAGACATCAGTCCACTTGGCTGAGCAGCACTCAGGGAATCGGGCGTTTATTCGCTGCACGATCGGCGACATCTTACTTGGCAATGCCCGCCCAAGGGAGCAGGGCAAGCCTGTTGTATATAGTGCTTTTGGTCTCGGCATACTGGATATCGCGTTAGGCGAATATGTATACAAGCGCGCACTTGAGCAGCAGGCAGGGATTCAAATCGGTTCGTTCTTCCCAACGAATTGGCTTGAGCGTGGCGGAAAGCTGTAGTCGTCAAACGGTCGATGGGGATCGGAACTTGCAAGCTCGGTAATTGTGAGTTTATATAACTAGCACGTGTGGTTTACAGTACTGAAATAATATATTCTTTCTCACTTAAAAGACGCAAGCACACTATGTGTTTGCGTCTTTTTTGCGTTCTTTTTAGGCTGTATGTTGTCTTGGATAAGAAGAGGTTCGTTCGGCTTGCTTAATTTCTATTGAATAACGGATAGTACTTCCTGCCAATGCTCATTTACTTGGCGATCCACAGATGGTTAAGGATGATAATAGGCAAGAATAAATAAATTTACATTTATTCATATAGACATAGCATGTATTGATTTATAAGATGATTAAGCTGACTAATCACCGGAATGTAAGAGTTATGAATATCACTTCTAATAATTACCTGGTTAAAGAATAAATCAATTTGAAGGAGCAGAATTATTGAACAACATGCGAAAATTTCAACTTCTTTTTACACTATTATTTTGCGTAACGACTATTACACATGCTACACCTTTACTGGCAAAGAAAAGCGGGCAGCAACGAACTTATTTATATAACGAGAATAATCAAATGACGCATTCGATTCCTTCATCTGGCATCATGACGGTATATACCTATGATATGAATGGGAATGTAGTCTCTCAGCAAGGGGCTATTGCTGTTAGTGATAATCAATTTATCGAGGATGTGAACGGGGATGGCAAGGCGGATTCCATACTGTATTATGCGAAAGAAGGAGCATGGTATGTTTCTTTGTCAACTGGTACTCAGTTCAAACCTTATTCAAAATGGCTAGCTGGACATGGTATTGGTTCTCAGCAGCAATTTATAGCCGACGTTAATGGGGATGGGAAATCAGATGCAATTGTTCATTTTTACGAAGCTGGGGAATGGTATGTTTCCCTCTCGAATGGCTCTTCATTTGAAGGCTACTCATTGTGGAAGACGGGATTTGGTAGTCCAATGTATCGACCGTTTATAGCAGATGTAACTGGTGATGGACGAGCGGATTGTATTTTGTTCAATAAGGAAAAAGGGAATTGGTCTGTAGCGCAATCAGACGGAAAGAGTTTTGGACAGCAGTCAAGTTGGTTAGAGGGACATGGCCTCGGCTCTCATAATCAATTCGTAGAAGATGTAAATGGAGATGGTAAAGCGGATTCTATTGTGTACTTTGGAGAAAGCGGCACTTGGTACGTATCGTTAGCCTATGGTACTAACTTCGGTGCGTATAGTCAATGGATAGAAGGGCATGGTACGGGATCGCATAAACAACTGTTAAGGGATGTTAACGGAGACAAGAAAGCAGATTCCGTCGTATATTTTTCGGAAACGGGAACATGGTACACGTCTATTTCAGATGGAGCACGGTTCGGTAACTACAGTAAATGGGTGGATGGGCATGGAGTGTCTTCGACGAGTCAATTGCTGGGTGATGTAAATGGAGATGGAAAACTGGACTCACTCGTTTATTTTGCGTTAAAAGGTTCTTGGTACGTGTCTAAATCGACTGGAAGATACTTTGAAGCATATAGTAAATGGATCGGACTGGATTAATGAGTTTTAGTCGAGCTAGAATTCACTTTAATACGTCTGGAGGTAACGTGACGTTAACAGTGGACTCCGCAGTTTTTCAAAGAGCTGCTGTTAAGTGAACGTAAATTTGAAAAGAAAGTCAGCCTTGAGGATTCAATTCCTCAAGGCTTTTCTTTTACTACATTTAATACAACATAAATAGTTATTGTATTTAAAATAAATAATGCTCATATAGACATGTATAATATTAATTTATAAGATTATTATGGCCTCTAATTTTCTGAAAGGTACATGCTGCGAATGTTTTCCTAACTCAAAAATAAATCTTCAAACTTAAAAGGGTGGTTTCTATGAAACGAATTTGTTGTGTCATACTGGCATGCGTCTTGTTGTTTACGGCTACAAGCGTAAGTGCTCTTACGGAGTATGTGTACAATGCAGACGGGCAGTTGGAGTACCAGTATAATTACAAGTCCAACAGGAAGGTAGACTACAAGCGAAATGAAAATGGAAGTCTGGTCAATAAAGTTGTAAAAGAAAATGCGGTGGTGCCTGTCCAAAATAGGCTTGTAGATGGGCAATTTGAACATTTTCAAAAGGGTAATAAAGGCTGGGTTATTCAAAATAGCAAAGCAGATGTAAAACCATTTACCAAATGGGAAGACGGTGGGCTTTCCATTCAATGTTCAGAGTTAGAGCTGCACAGTTTCTGTGGTGTTAGTCAAACGATCGCGGTGAAACCGAACCAGCCATTTGTCTATCAAGCTGTATTTGATATCCACCAGTTAGTAGGATCGCATGCGCAGATGTATGTCGATTTCTATGACAAGCAGGGAAAATGGGTTGGAGCTCATATAAAAGACATTCACCAAGATAATGGCCTTCCTATGTATACGACTTACAGTACTTCTGGTATTGTTCCAGCAGGTGCCGAAAAGGCAACCACATATCTTCTAATCCGAAGTGACTCTAATAATGGATCGGGAAGTCTCGATGTAACTAGTGCCAGCTTCCAATATGGTAAGGATAATAACCTGATTTATAATGGTCATTTGCAAATCAGCAATGGACACAATCTGTCAGAGGCTTGGACTAGACATACAGGAGGACTTCAAAATACGGTATATGAAAGAAAAAGAGATCAGTTTAATGATGTGCAAGAAATAAAAGTTAGTCAGCTTAGCGGTGGCGCTATGGGAGGTATTGCACAGCTCATAGAGGTAGAGCCCAATAAGAAATTTAAAGTGGCAGGCAATTTTCTGATAAGTGAATTAAATGGTGCACACGCTCAATTGTATGTAGATTTTCTTGATAAAAATGGAGTGTTTGTCGGTGCTAATGTAACCCCATATCATTCAACAACGGTTGGTCATTGGATTAATCTTGTTAATCATGGCACTGTTCCTGCAAATGCGGTATCAGCTAGAGTCTATGCTTTGGTTCGAGGGGACAAAGACAATAGTGCGGGTACGATGCAAGTCGATAACATTACTTTTAGTTATGATGAGAGCGATACCACGGTGAACGGGGATTTTAATGCTTACTATATTGATGATAATATCGCTGCTCATTGGAAATCTGCTTTATCGGTAGCTCAAGATAAACGGTATCAGCTTGTAAACGATAGTAAGGGAGATGTTTCGCAGTTTGTAAAAGGCAATCGTATTCAGAGTGGTGGATATGTAGGTATTCTTCAGACATTTAACGTGAATCCGCATCGTCATTTTGAAGCAAATGCAAATATAAAGATTCATGAATTGAAGGATGCTAAGGTACAGCTCTATATTGACTTCTTTAATGCAGAAGGAAAATACATGCAAACGAATGCAAAAGAGCTAAATGCTGTTACAGGAGCGCAGAGTGTAAAAGTAAGTACAAACGGAGAGGTTCCACCTGAAGCTACACATGCATCCGTGTACATTCTTATTCGCGGTAACAATAATGATGCCGGAGGGGCGATAACGGTTGAAAACGTTCAATTTACATATAAATAAAAATAAACGCAGTCAGAGTACTATCTTTATATTCACCTTTATGATGCTGCTAATTGTAACGATTGCATTCCAGGTATCCGTACATCCTGTATCTGCTGCACCAGCAGTACAAGTAGATGCAACGAACTCTATAATGGTGAACACTGATAACACGAAAGGATCGGTGTATATCTATGATGGAGATCAGAAGCTCCATACTACGTTTCAAAATGGAAAAACGATTATTAAGCAGAATGATCTTAAGGGAAATTTAATTAAGCGATATGTTCAGGCTGATAAGCTTGTATTTTCGACAAGTAATGCTTCGATATCTTTGTATATCAAGGCGAATCCAACGACTACTCATGAAGTGAAAGTACATACACGTAAAGATAAGTCAAAGCCAAACTATATAGAAACAAGTGCGACGAAACTTGGAAATGGAGTATGGAAAGCTGTTATACCTATGGAAAAATATCTTTATGGTGAAGAATTTTTTGAGTCTACAATTTATATCAATGGGGCATCGATTAAGCAGCTTGAGTTTAAAGTGGTAGAAACGGTGCAAACAGACTATAAATCGGTTGTTTCTCTAAAAGATGAGTTCATAAAAATACAAATATCTGGTGTTGCGTCAACCGTCTCGAAAGTTGAATTCCCAACATGGACGATAGCTAATGGGCAAGATGATCTGAAATGGATTCAAGGACAAAAAATAGACCACGACAAATGGGAAGTGAACATTCCATTCTCTGGTCACAATTACGAGCTTGGAAGTTATGTAACTCATATTTATTCACATGATAAGGATGGAAATGAAAGATATATAGCTGGGATAGGATATGAGGCAGTTGGTGGTGTAAAATATCCAGCACAATCGAAACTACAGGATCTTTCTCATGATGTCTATGTATACGGTGTTGATCCCAATGTTAAACAGGTAGAGTTCCCGACATGGACGCTACAAAATGAGCAAGATGATATTGAATGGATTCAAGGTGAGAAGGTAGCGTCGGGAGTGTGGAAGGGAACCGTTGTTTACAAAAAGCATAAAGATGAAGTTGGAACTTACGTTACACATGTTTATGGGGATAAGAAGGGTATTGATGGTTCAGTAAAAGTAGCTGTTGATGAAAATATTAAAGTTACAGCACCTCAAAGGGTAGAACTTAAAGAAGGACACTATCAGGTGAGAATATCCGGCTTGTCTAAAGATATAAAAAATGTATATTTTCCAACATGGACGGATAAAAACGGACAAGACGATCTTCTACATCCTTGGGCAAAAGGAATCCGAGAACAAAATGGAGACTGGGTCTACACAGTGGACTTTAGAAATCATAACTATGAATCTGGTAAGTACCACACTCATGGATATTCGGAAGATAAGTATGGAAATACAAGGATAATAAGTATAACAGAAGTACATGCAGAGCCAAGTGTGAAATTTAAAAATACAGTCCGCTTAGATGAGCAGTGGTATGACCTTTATGTATATGGGGTAGATCATGCAGCTAAGAAAGTGGAGTTCCCAACATGGACCGCTTTCCAAGGACAAGATGATATAAAGTGGATTCAAGGTGAGAAGATCAGCGAAGGCGTATGGCGAGGCAGAGTGAAGCTCAGTGATCATAACAATGAAAAAGGAATCTATCATAATCATATTTACATTGACCAAATCATGTTCCAAGCTCATGATGTTCAAGTGAAGTGATATAGCCCATTCACTGGGGTGAATGAACAGGGCATTACCACTAAAATGCATGCGACTTTAAACCTTGAAGGAGAGAAATTCCTTCAAGGTTTTTTATGCTCTTTTTGTCTGATTGAGCGTTACGTAAATTTGAATAACAAAAGCTAATTTATATATAAATCAAATAAATTTACAAATATTCATATGGACATATATTTTCGTTGTTATAAGATGAATAAGGCGACTAGCCGTTGGTAGATTAGTAGGGAGGCTGTGGAATGAATTCACGTATGTTAGGTTGGGTAGGCGTACTATTGATTTTTATTTTAATCGGAGGATTGTTTCCTAATTACGTTAGCGCTAACCAAGCTAAGAAGACGGTTAAGGCTGCTGGTACACCAGTGAATGGATTAAAGGGAGAATATTACGATAACAAAAATCTAACGAATCTTAAATTATCGCGCACAGATGCCAACATTGATTTCAAGTGGGATTTGGGCTCTCCCTCGCCTGAAATAAACGGTGACACATTCTCTGTACGCTGGACGGGGTATATACAACCGAAATTTAGCGAAGCGTATACCTTTTATATGGTATCGGATGATGGTGTACGGCTTTGGGTGAACGATCAATTGCTCATTGATGAATGGAAGGACCTAGCGGGTGATTTCGTAAGTAAGCCTATCCAATTAGAGGCTAACAAAAAGCATAAGATTAGGGTAGAGTACTTGGAAAATGACGGCAATGCAAGGACAGATTTGCAATGGTCGAGCCCTAGTCAGCCCAAGGCAGTCGTAGCTAACGAATTTTTATTTGCACCAGAAGCAACAGCTGGAACAGGCCTGCGCGGTGAATATTTTAATAATATGGATCTTACCAATTTGAAAATGACGCGTGTAGATAAAAACGTAAATCATAGCATAGGTTTGGACGCGCCTGAACCAAGTATGGGCGTAGATACGTTCTCGATAAGATGGACAGGTCAAATTGTACCGAAATACACAGAGGATTACATATTTAATATCATCACAGATGACGGCTTAAGAGTATGGATTAATGACCAATTAGTAATAGATAAGTGGAGTTCTCAAGTTGCAGAGTTCGATAGCAGTCCAATTCCATTAAAAGCAGGATACGCCTATAACATACGAATTGAATACTTCGAAAATGGAGGAGCTTCTACAGCTATTATGCGATGGTCGAGCCCAAGCCAAGCTAAAGAAGTAGTCCCTCAATCTGCATTGTATCCGCCTAGCTCAACGAGCGGTGTTGGCTTAAAGGGTGAGTATTACAACGGCAAGAATTTTGAAGAATTAAGGATGACTAGGGTAGATTCAAAGATCGACTACTATTGGGAAGCTGCATCTCCAACTCAAAGCATCTCGAATGAAGCCTTCTCTGTTCGTTGGACGGGATATGTAGTACCTAAATCTACGGAGCTATATAATTTCTACATGCTCGCAGACGATGGGGCGAGGGTGTGGATAAATAATCAGCTTGTACTAGATAGATGGGTAGACCAATCAGGTGAATTCGTTAGTTCCTCTGTGCCTTTAGTGAAAGGACAGAGATATGAAATCCGAATTGAATATTTTGAGAACGCAGGACATGCAACATCTAAGCTGCTGTGGTCTACGTCAACAATTTCCAAGGAAATTGTTCCACAAACGAATCTATACCCACCTGATGAAGTGAAGGGAGTAGGGTTAACGGCTGAGTATTTTAACAACATGGAACTAAAGGATATCGTAATGACCCGCACTGAAGCTGCGATTAATCACTCTTGGGCTGCTGAATCACCTGCTGCTGGCATAAATGCAGATCAATTCTCTGTTCGCTGGCGCGGTTACATTGAGCCTCCTGTAGAGGAGACATACACCTTCCACATCCATTCAGATGATGGTGTGAGGATATGGGTGAATAATCAATTGATTCTGGATAAGTGGGCTGATCAAGCAGGTGAATTTGATAGTATACCAATCTATTTGTATGCCGGACAACGATATGAGATACGTGTAGAGTATTTTGAGAATGTAGGACATGCTACTGCAATTTTGCAATGGTCCAGTCCTCAATTGGCTAAAGAGGTTATTAAGCAAACACAACTCTATCCGATTAAGGCTGCCACGGGTTCTGTAGCAAATGATAATAAGCGTAGGTATGCCTATGATGAGCAAGGGAAGCTTGTTTCGGTAACACTCCCTTCAGGCGAAGTTATTCATTATAGCTATGATGCAAATGGTAACTTGATATCAAGGAAGCGGTAACGAGAAGGATACTTTAGTATGTTAAAATTATAAAAATATACTCATATACGCATTTATGGTTTTGGGAATTGATTTATCGATATCTTAGTTGAGGTTTTTCATTACATTAAAATAAACAACAGGGGAATGTGAACAAATGAAAAAAATGAGGAAGTTATCCGCTTTACTTGCTTTAATCATGTTTTTGGAATTAGCAGCACCATTGTTTATGCAAGTTGCAGAAGCAGTGGCAGC
>NZ_VNJK01000001.1:792475-1137974 GCF_007786455.1 Paenibacillus agilis
AAAATAAACAACAGGGGAATGTGAACAAATGAAAAAAATGAGGAAGTTATCCGCTTTACTTGCTTTAATCATGTTTTTGGAATTAGCAGCACCATTGTTTATGCAAGTTGCAGAAGCAGTGGCAGCGCCTAAGTCAGTTTCAACTCAAACTGCTGATAATAAGGCATTGCTGACGATTGACTATATCGCGAAGAAATACAATGTATCTCCTTCGGATATTCTTTTGCGATTGAATGAAGGATATTCCTTAAAGCATGTTCATGATGCTTTAGCGAAAAATCCAGAGATCACAGCGTTGGAAGCTACGCTTGAGGAGATGTATCCGGGTGTAGGGAAGAAATATGAACCTCCTGCGGTGACGGATGCGACATATGGCTTGCAGATACCGGGTTTCAATCTGCCATTTCCTAATCTAGGAGATGTAACAGGTGCTACTTATGGAGACTTAACGGTTACAGAATCGGTGTACTCTCTTTCGAGAAGAAAAAGATCAGTAAATTCTGATTATGATAAGCTAGCGCTTATTAATCAACACGTAAAGCTTGATCAAGCACCTTATAGTGTAAGTACAGGCGTAGAAAATATTTCTACTCAAGATGGATCATTAAGTCTGCGTGAGACCGATATTGGAATTCCTGGACGCAATGGCTTGTCCTTTAACTTGACAAGGATGTATAACAGTAATGAAGCAGAGTATTTCAATAAGGATGTAAGATCTACTCCGATTATGAGATTTACATTTGTCCCGATGCTAAAAGTTAAAGTAACACGCATCATACATGGGAATAACCCAATAAAGCTAGAGTTAGCGCCCTTTGAGACAACGAGTACTGAAGTTAGGTTTGATGGTAGGCATGTGTTAGACATTCCTGTTGATTATTCATTTGATCTGTTTGGTAGAGATGATGATTTAGAGAGAATAATGAAGGAAAAATACTCGGATACTAGCAAATTGGCCCATACCGGTAAATTACCTGGTCCGGATAATTCGACTTATTATTTCGAAATGTATTACACGGGAAAACATGCTCCTGTTCAGTTTGATGTTGTTAATCATTTTGGATGGGAAACTATCGTTACTCCAAAAAAGATGGATGATCAAATCAAACTAGGAAAGGGATGGAAATGGGATATCCCTTATATCCAGATTGAGGGTGAAAACAAGTACATTTCACTTCCTGGGGGAGCCGTATATAAAATTGTAAATGACAAAAAATTAGAAGGCTATCCATGGGATGATTTAACCTTCGAAGGTTATGGATTTTGGGACTATGATAATGGTATTGTTCCTTATAAACTAACTTATAAAAACGGAATGACCTATACGTTCGATAGAGACGGTACCTTACATAAACAAACAGATGCGTATGGTAACTCTCTTTATTTTACCTATAGAAGAAATTATAAAGAAGCACCGTATCTTACAGAAGTAAGAGACCCCATTGGAAATAAATTGACTTTTACATATGAAGGCAACAAAATTGTAGTTTCTAATGGTAAGGAACAAGTTACTTATCAGAAAGCTTACGTTTACGATGAACAGCACAATGTAAATGTATCGTATTTACATTCGGTTACCGATACAGCAGGGAGAACAACTTATTATTCTCATCAATTTGCCCCGTCTACTTTCGATATGACGTCAGGTATGGATGATAAGGTGCGCAATGATTATGCACTAATCAATGGTATCTTCCATCCGACAGGTGCAAAGACATTAATTAGTTATGATTCGGTCGAACGTGCCCATGAACAGACTCAGTATCGAGTGAATGAGCGGAAAGACGTAGTTGAGTATGTGGACGGCAGCACTCAGGAAAGTAACAAGAACACCATAAAATATGAGTATGATTATTTTAAGACGGACAATAATTCTCAGTACAGGGCGATTATATCCAATGGTATCGCATCAACAACGGACACCTACAAGAAGGCATATAGTTCTTATGGGCAGGATAAATTCTATAATATTGAAACCATCCAGGACACTGGTGCTGCTCAACATATTATATCGCAGTTTTTCTATGAGGGATCTCTTAATCCATATCCGTGGCAGATTATTACTAGGAAGCGAAGTGGCGGTGTAGAGAGTCCATCTCTCACGATTAATCGAAGTTATAATATGGACGGTAACATCACGAGTGAAACGAATAGTTTAGGTGCTAGTACGACGACTACCTTTGATAAGAAGCGCGGTCTACCGGAAACAATTACGACGAAGCTAGATGCCAATCAACAAACCATTACTCGCTTAGTTCGTAATGATAAAGGCTCGGTAACTGATTCTAAAACCTATGCAAACACAGAGGATGGTCAGCTTCTAAGTCACATTAATTATGAGTACGATGAATTTGGAAACGTTACGAAAGTAACTGCTCATAACGATAAAGGGAAATCGACCGTATTTAGATACCAGTATGGCGCTGAGTATCAGCATGGTTTCCTAACGCAGCAAGAAGTAGATGTTACGAATGTAGATGGGCAAGTCTCTACGATTGTGGAAAAAGCGAAGTATGATCCAGCAACGGGACGTTTGCTTTCTTACACAGATGGTAAACAGCAGACAACATCGTATGCGTATGATGTCTTGGGACGCACGACTTTAGTGACGATGCCGAACAATAGCCAGATTAGCTATGTATATAATGATGCTCAAAATCATATCCAAGTGAAGAACACACTCGGTGAAATCTCCGAAGTATGGTTCGATTCACTTGGACGTAAGGTGAAAGAGACGCAGGGCTTAGGGCAAGTGAAATACGGCTACGATGAGCGTACAAGTCAGCTGCAATGGACAGAAGATGCGTATGGTAATCGTACCACGTATGCGTATGATGGATTTGGACGTCCGCTTCAAACTACCTATGCAAATGGTACATCGGATCGCGTTGAATACGATGATGCAAAGCTGACAGTAACAGCAATCGATGCAGAGCAGAATCTCACAAAAACGACTAGTGATGTATTAGGTAGAACGATTCTAGTAGAGGCTCTGCACAATAAACAGAACTATGTACCTGTTCAGCGTACGGAGTATAATCTAGCAGGTGGAGTTACCTCTGCAACAGATGCGAATGGCAATCGTACCGAGTACCAGTATAATGCTGGAGGCCAACTGACTGCGGTTACGGATGCTCAGAAACAGACAACAAGCTATCACTATGATCGCTTGGGCAATTTGCTTGAGACAACGTATGCGAATCAACAGAAAATGAAGAAAGAATATGACGAACTTGGTCGCGTTATTAAGAAAATTAACGGTACAGAACAAGTTCAGAAGTATTACTACGATGCGAATAGCAATTTAGAGAAATATGTTGATCATAGTGGAACGGTAACGGACAATCACTATAATGTTATGAACCAACTGGTTCAAAATACGGTTGGTAATGAAACGCTTAAATACAGCTATGATACTGAAGGCAGACCGGTCGCGATGACGGATCATCGAGGAACGACGAGCTATGAGTATCAGGCGCGTTCTGGTTTCTTGACAAGCATTCAATATCCAGATGGCGTGAAGCTGACAAATAACTATGATCTGAACAAGAAGACGGGGTATGAGTTCGCAGCTCCGGGCGTTAATGTAAAGGTAGATGGTACCTACAATAATGTTAACCAATTAAAGCAATTGAACATTATGAGTGGTGGCAATCAACCAGCGAAGACGATTTCGTATGATCACTTGGCAAATGGACAACTAGCGAAGCAGACGTATGGCAATGCTTTTGTAACAGATTATCAATACGAAGATATGAAACTGAAGAAGCTGAACCATGCGAAAGATGGAACAGCACAGAACACTTTCCAATACGGCTATGACTTGGTTGGGAACATTACGCAGCGCAATGAAAATAGTTACACGACCAACTTTACTTACACATCGTTGAATCAGATTCAGACATCGAGTGAGTTCGATGAGACGTATTCATACGATGAAAGATACAATAGACAGACATTAGACAGTACTAGAGCACCGTCGATAAAGTCAGCTCAGTATGAATACGATAAGAAGAATCGATTGACGAAAGTAACAGGAGATCATAATCCAGTAACATACTCTTACACGGGAGAAGGATTGCTGTATGAGCGTGTAGAAAATAACGTTAAGAATCGTTACTATTACGATGCTAACAAGTTGTTACTAGCAGAAGCAGTTGTTGGTGCAGATGGAAAAGCTAAAATTAAGTATGTGTATCTGTATGATCTAAATGGCAAGCTTATCGGTCGCCAAGATGCTGCAACAAGTCAATTGCAATATTACCAGCTAAATGGCCATGGTGATGTTATAGCCATTGTCGATGAAGCGGGTAAGAAGCTGAATGAATATCGCTATGACATTTGGGGATTGCCACTAGAAGAGAAGGAAACAGTTCCAAATATCCTGAAATACTCTGGCGAGTATTGGGATAAGACGACAGGGCTTCAGTATCTTCGAGCAAGATGGTACGACCCAAGTATGGGACGGTTTATTAGTGAGGATACGTATGAAGGAGAACTAATTAATCCTAGTAGTTTGAACCTTTATACGTATGTAATGAATAATCCTTTGAAGTATATTGATCCAAGTGGTAATGTCGCTGATACTGTAGCGGATATTGGATTTATTGGTTATGATTTGTATCAGCTCTTTACAGATCCTAGTTGGGAAAATGCGGGGTATCTTGCTCTGGATACAGGAGCTGCTTTCTTCCCATTTGTGACAGGTGCTGGAGCGACTGCGAGAGGGGTAAAAGGTGCAAAGAACACCAATAAAGTATCCCGAGCTACTTCGAGTGTCGCAGAATTTACAGTTAATATGGGCATCCATAGTGTAAAGAATAAAGGGAAGCTTACACGATGGGCAGTTGAACATATTTTTAAGGGGCATAGTAATAAAGGATGGCATTATTTGTTCTCAAAAGATGCTATAGAAAATGGGAATAAAGTACTGAAGGTTAGAAAAGGGTTTGATAAGTGGGGAAGTTTTGAAGCAGAAGTCTCAATTGGAGGAACTAAAAAACAGGGTTACAGTACTTTCTTTAGTCCAGGCTTATCGCCTCAACAAGTAGTAGACGTGATTAATAGTGCAACTGTACTTGAAAGGAATGGTACTGAGCGTATTCTTAAAGCTAAAAATGGAATGCATATTAAAGCGTATTATGATAGCTATGATAATATTGTAAATGCATTTCCCATTCATGAAAGTAAAATGAAAAAGAATTATTTTAAAGATTGATAAAGCTAGCGTAGAGATACATTGAATTACCAAAAAAGAAAATTCCATTGGAATAAGGTGCCTAACATGAAATTAATAGATATAAATTTTTCGGAAGTAATAGGGTCTTCAATTTCAAATCATGTAAAAATTGTCGAAGAAAGAGTTGAAGACGATAATTGCAAGGCTCTTAAATTAAATTTTATACTAGATGATATGACTTTGAATATCTCATTATTTGTTGAGCATTTCATTAACAACAAAATAGATATAAGAAGCAATTTGCTTTATGTTATTGGTGAATATAGTATGACAGATGAAATGGTGGACGAAATTTTTAAGTATGCGAATGAATTCGTGGCAGATTTACTAAAAATCATATTCTCTAGTGAATTAAATGTGGAAGAGGATACGTGTTTAGACTCATATGCAAATGTAAATATAAAACAGTATGATAAATTAAAAAATAGTTCAGCTGTAGGAGAGCTAAACGACCAATTACCTCAACTTATTAAAGATTCAGAGGAGCCCTATGAGGCGGATTTAGATTTTAGATTGGTATTATACGGAACACCTGGAAGGCATCTTGCAAACTTATTACAGTCTCTCCAGATTTGTGACTATACAAAGAATAATACACAATACAATCTGGTATTTCATGATCCTGAACATGAGGGGAATGAAGATTTCCTGTCAGCATTGGCTAGAAAGTTAATAAAGCTTGGTTTTGTTTGTGAAAAAGCTTTTGATTACGGAGAGTGATCTTTATACGAAGTTTGGCCTTGAGGTATTAGACCTCAAGGTCTTTTTACTCTTTTAAACAGTTAGATAACGATTCTTTATTCGTTAGTCATTAATAGTATTTCAGAATTTAAAAAATAATGCTCATATAGACATATATTAAATTAATTTATAAGATGATTAAGGTATTTAAGAGCTGGAAAGTGAGTGTATGACTGCAGTTAGCTTAATCCCTAACTAAAAAATAAATTTCAGAAACTTAAAAGGGTGGTTACATGAAACGAATATGTTGTATCTTAATGGCTTGTATCTGTTTATTCACTTCTACTACAAGCGTAAGTGCTCTTACGGAGTATGTGTACAACGCAGATGGGCAGTTGGATTACCAGTATAATTACCAGTCCAACACAAAAGTAGAGTACAAGCGCAACGATAATGGAAGTCTAGTCAATCAAATAGTAAAACAAAATGCAGTAGTGCCGACTAACAATCGTTTAATAGACGGGAACTTTGAGCAGTATTTAAAGAGCTCAAAAGGATGGACTCCACATCATTGGGGTGCCACTGCAATAGAGATTCAGCCGTTTACACAAGGGGAAGACAAGGGACTTACGATCCAATGTTCTGAGATGAAAGTGAACTACTACTGTGGTGTAGGTCAATCCATTTCTGTGCAGCCGAAACAGCACTACGTTTACTATGCTTCATTAGATATACAGAAACTAGCAGGGGCACACGTACAATTGTATGTGGATTTTTATAATAAACAGGGCCAGTGGGTTGCTGCAAACGTAAAAGATATACACGAAGACAATGGGACTTCCATGATGACAACGTATCGCGTATCTGGAGTAGTGCCAAATGATGCTGCGAAAGCTACGGCTTATCTGCTAGTTAGAAGTAATACGGACAATGGGACAGGAAGCATTCAAGTATCTAGCGCTAGCTTCGGGTACGGGGTTGATCCAAACCTCATTTACAACGGACATTTGCAAATTAGTAATGAACAGCATGTTGCAGAGGGATGGATCAAGCATGGGGGAGAGCATCAGAACTCAACGTATAATAGACTAAACGATAAAGGTAACTATGTGCAAGAAATCATATCAAGACAGATTAGTAGTGGGGCTGCTATTTCAGGAATTACCCAATTAATCGAAGTAGAACCGAACAAACCATTTAAAGTGTCAGGTACTTTTAAGAACGTAGAGTTGAATGGCGCATATACACAGTTGTATGTTGACTTTTTGGATCGTAACGGTGGGTACATAGGCGCTAACGTCACGCCTTATCATTCGGTGACGATTGGTGAGAGTATAGAGTTTGTCAATCATGGAGTGGTTCCAGCGCAAGCAGTTTCTGCTAGAATATATGCGTTAATCCGAGGGGAGCAAAATAATAGTTCGGGGACGATTCAAGTAGATAATCTCGCCTTTATTTATGATGATAGCACGACAAGTGTGAATGGTGACTTCAATGTTTACCATATGAACGATAATACGGCTGCATTATGGAGTCCTTACCTATGGACTGTAAGTAAATATCAGTTACAGCTTGTGAAGACGGATACAGGTGGTATTTCGCAATTTATGAAAGGCAGCGGTATTGAAACGCATGGAACGGTAGGTATTTACCAGAGGCTATTAGTCACACCACATCGAAAATATGATGTATCAACTACCATGCGGGTACATGAGCTAAAAAACGCTAAAGTCCAATTATACGTTGATTTGTTTGATAAAAATTGGAGACATATCCAAGCCAATATAAAAGAACATAACCAGTCAACAGGAAATCAGTCGATTCAGATCAGTAATTCTGGAGACATTCCGGCCAATGCAGCATATGCTCATGTCTATGTACTTATACGAAGCACGAATAACGATGGTGGGGGAGCGGTAACAGTTGACAACGTTCAGTTCAATTATAAGTAAACGCAATATAGTAGTGGTTTTGTTCACAGTTTGTATCGTACTGTTTCTTGAGGCAGCAGCACTTAATTTCACTACCAATCAAGTATCTGCTGCACCAGCTGTACAAGTAGATGCAACGAACTCTATCATGGTGAACACGGACAACAGTAAAGGCTCCGTGTATATCTATGATGGAGATCAGAAGCTCCATACGACATTTCAAAATGGCAAAACGATTATTAAGCAATATGATCTCAAGGGGAACTTGATTAAGCAATATGTACAGGCAGATAAACTTGTATTTTCAACAAGTAATGCTTCGATATCTTTATACATCAAGGCCAATCCAACGACTACTAATGAGGTAAAAGTACATACACGTAAAGATAAGTCCAAGCCAGACTATGTTGAAACGATGGCGACGAAACTTGGCAACGGTGTTTGGAAAGCCGTTATACCACTCGAAAAGTGGCATGATGGTGCTCAGTTATTTGAATCTACGGTGTTCATTAATGGTGCTTCTGTCAAACAAGTTGAAATTAAGGCAGTGGAAACGGTGGAGGCAGATTATAAGCCTGTTGTTTCTCTGAGTGATGAGTTTATCAAAATCCAAGTTTCTGGCGTATCACCTACTGTTTCGAAGGTTGAGTTTCCTACGTGGACCATTGCTAACGGACAAGATGATATAAAGCATATACAAGGGAAGAAAGTAGACCTTGATAAATGGGAAGCTGTTATCCCATTCGCTGACCATAATTATGAGCTTGGCCGTTATGCCACACATGTATATGCGTTTGATCAGCAAGGAAATGCAAAGTTTATTATCGGCAGAGAATACGAAGCAATAGCTGGTGTAAAAGCGCCTGAACAATCAAAAGTGCAAAACATTTCTCATGATGTCTATGCATATGGTGTGGATCCGGCTGTAAAGCAAGTTGAGTTCCCGACATGGACAACTCATAACGATCAAGACGATCTTGAATGGATTCAAGGTAAGAAGATTGCTCCAGGAGTTTGGAAAGGTACGGTTGTTTACAAGAAACACAACAGCGAGACGGGGAAGTACACCACGCATGTTTATGGAGACAAAAAGGAACTTGGTGGAGTAGACGTTATGGTTAGTAGTGATATCTCTCTTAAAGCACCGCAAAAAATAGATCTGAAGGAAGGACAGTATCAGATTCGAATATCTGGCTTGTCTAAAGATATTCAAAGGGTGTATTTCCCGACATGGACGTTCCACAATGGTCAAGATGATCTGGCTAGTTACTGGGAGAGAGGTATACGCGAAAGTAATGGCGACTGGGTCTATACGGTTAATTTTAGGAATCATAGCAATGAAGCGGGACGGTATATTACGCATGTGTATGCGGTAGACCAATATGAAAATATGGAGATGATCAGTTCTACAGAAGTAATTGCAGAGCAAAGTGTAAAGCTTAAGAATTCGGTTCGTCTGGATGAGCAATGGTATGACCTTTATGTATATGGTGTTGATCGAGCGGCTAAAAAAGTCCAATTCCCTACTTGGACCGCATTCCAAGATCAAGATGATTTAAAAGAGATCAAAGGCGAAAAAATCAGTGATGGCGTATGGAGAGGCAGAGTGAAGCTCAGTGATCATCGTAACGAGACAGGAAGTTATGTGACGCATATTTATATCGACGATGTATTTTTCCAAGGGCATGTAGTAGAGGTGAAAAGATAGAGGTCTTTATTAGGCTGCTAAAAAAGTTTTAGAATTGAGGGATGTTATTGTATCGATCTAGCAAAGTTTCAAAAAGCATTTTTATTGTGTTTCTTTTCGTCTTCACGATGGCATTATCGAGTATGTCTATCTATGCCCAGCAGAAAAGTCATTATATATATGAAGATTCCAAATTAAAGTATATTCAATTGCCATCATCTAACCAATTGTTTGTTTATAAATATGATCAAAACGGGAATATAGTTAAAATCGAAAAAGTCAAAACACCTAGCGTAGTAGTTCCCTCAAAAGTGAGCATCTCAGATGTTTCCTATGAAGTAATTGCCTATGGAGTAAGCCCAACGGCGAAAAGTGTCCAGTTTCCAACATGGACGGAATTAAACGGACAGGACGACTTAGTACATCCGTATGTAGAGGGAGAGAAAGTTGCGCCAGGGATCTGGAAAGCGACCGTATTACTTTCAAAACACAATATGGAAAAAGGCGTGTACTATAACGACGTATGGGTAGATGGAAAGTTTTTTGGTGGGGCCGTTACGAAGGTTGAAGATAATGTTAGAGTTAGCCTCCCGCAAGAGATTGGGTATTCAGCAGGGGAATATGAAGTTGTGGTCACAGGCGTTGGCAAAGACGTAGCCAAAATAGTTATGCCAGTGTGGACAACGCAGCAAGGACAAGATGACATCAAACATGTTGAAGCACAAAAAATAGAAGATGGTACTTGGAAAGCAAAAATAAAATTCAGTGATCACAATTACGAAACGGGGACTTACATCACACATATATACGCTCATGATAAGCATGGGAATCAAATGCCTCTATATGGAGGAGAGACAAAAGTCAAACCTGAAGTAAAAGCACCCCCTGCAGTAAGCTATTCCAGCGGATCCTATGAAGTAATTGCCTACGGAGTAAGCCCAACGGCGAAAAGTGTTCAATTTCCAACATGGACGGATTTGAATGGACAGGATGACTTAGCACATCCGTATGTAGAGGGAAAGAAAGTTGCGCCAGGAATCTGGAAAGCGACCGTATTACTTTCAAAACACAATATGGAAAAAGGCGTGTACTATAACGACGTATGGGTAGATGGAAAATACTTTGGCGGCGCGGTTACGAAGGTTGAAGATCGCTAGTATTTTCATTGAAAATATGCAATTTGGCATTGCAATAGAATTGTATAAACTGATTGGTATTTATGAATTAAAGACCTTGGGGGCAATTCCTTCAAGGTCTTTCGAATATATTCTATTTTAATTTTTAAATCAAATAAATTTACAAATATTCATATAGACATATATTTTCTTTATTTATAAGATGAGTAAGGCATCTAACAATTGGAAGGTAAGCACACTAACTGTAATGATTCTATTCAGCTGCTAGGCCAGTAAATCGTTTGAAGCCATGAGGTATCGGTAAATTTTGATGCCATCTAGTTTCATCCAAGTTGAATATGTAGTAAAGGGGGAAAGTGATATGAAAAATAAGACCATCGTATCTTTACTAGCGGTTGTTCTGTTTGTTTCTTGTACAAGTATGGAAGCCTTTGCAGCAGCGACCACTTCCAAACAATATTTTTATGATGATGCCGGTAAATTGCGATATGCCAAGCACAAAAATCAAGTAACGAAATATCAGTATGATCAGAATGGAAACGTAGATCGTAAGTTTACCGATGAGCATCTGATAGATGGCGGATTTGAATTGGTTAATTCGCAGGGCACGTTAAAGGCATGGAATTATTACATGGGAGCGGATATTCAGGGAAAGCACGAAGTCGATACGAGTTTGCTTGAAGGCACACGTTCAATGAAGCTGGAAGCTACGTCCATTCCGCGTACCAATGATGGTATGAATGTATGGCAGGACTTTTCCGTAACTGGCAACACTACATACACGCTGTCTGGAAAAATGAGAATGGCAGATGTTCAGAACACCAAGCTGGAATATCTTATTTATTACTATGATAAGGATAACAATCAGTTTGGCGGGGAAATGGTACTCGGATATGACAGTAATACAGATTGGGTAACGTTCTCTAAGCAATTTGTAACGCCTGCTAATGCGACGAGAGCAAGGATTCATGCGCATGTAAGTTCCACTGTAGCTGGGGGCAAAGGAACCGTCCACTTAGATATGCTCTCCGTAAAGAGGAACAAGCCTATTAACTTGCTTACGAATGGCGATTTTGAAGTCGTTTCTCGGACAGATGGAACAGCGGATGGCTGGAGTCGTTATGTAGGAGCAGTTGAAGGAAAGCATGAAATTAGCCAAGTGGTCACATCTGAGGGCTTGCGGGCGCAGAAAATAGCTGCCGATAACATTATGAATGTACTCGACGGTATTAACATTTGGCAGGATTTCTTTGTTAGTGAACAGAAGCCTCATGTCATGCATGGAAGGGTTCGATTGGAACAGATGAAAGATTCCAAACTCGGATTCATTCTCTATTACTATGACAAGAACAATAAGCAAATTGGCTCAGAAAGCCCATTAGAATTGGTGAACAATAACGATTGGCTTACAGTATCCGCACGATTTACCCCACCTGCTCAGGCGATAAAAGCGAGATTGCATATTCATGTAAGCGCAACGAAGGCAAACGGGCAGGGAATGGTATATGTGGATGCTATGTCGATTCAGCCGGGAGACAAGCAAAAGCTTCTATTCAATGGTAACTTTGAATTGGCGAGCGGTTCAGATGGAGCAGCGGATGGTTGGTTCCGTTATGTAGGAGAAGGTATTAAGGGTTCTCATGAAATAAGTAGAAATATCGTTAAAAGTGGTAAACGTGCTCAGAAGATGGTAGCTAATAGCATGCCGAGGGCTGGGGATGGCATCAACATATGGCAAGATTTTTTAGTTCCTCCACAAACGAGCTATCAGTTAACGGGCTCTCTTAAGTTGGAAAATATGAAAGACGCCAACTTACAGTTTATTATGTACTACTATGATCGCAACAATAACGCCATCGGTTCATGGAATGTTGCATCTTACGCAAAGAACGGTGAATGGCTATCTATTTCCGAGAGCTTCAAGCCACCAGCCAACACGCACAAAGTAAGAATACATGTTCACTTAAGCAGTTCAAGTAACAATGGACAAGGTACTGTGTATGTCGATGATTTATCGATATCTTAATTGAGGTTTTTCATTACATTAATATAAACAACAGGGGAATGTGAACAAATGAAAAAAATGAGGAAGTTATCCGCTTTACTTGCTTTAATCATGTTTTTGGAATTAGCAGCACCATTGTTTATGCAAGTTGCAGAAGCAGTGGCAGCGCCTAAGTCTGCAAATGCGCCTATTTTAGCTCAGACATCTGATAATAAGGCGTTATTGACGGTTGACTACATTGCGAAGAAATACAAAGTATCTCCTTCCGATATTCTTTCTCGTCTAAATGAAGGATATTCATTGAAGCATATTGATGATGCTCTGGCGAAAAATCCAGATGTAACGGCGTTGCCAGCTACGCTTGAACAGCTATTTCCGGGTGTAGGGAAGAAATATGTCCCAGCTACGGTGACGGATACGACATATGGTTTGCAAATGCCGTCTGTAACGGATGTAACCTATTTGTGGCCAGATATGATGTCCAAGTTTACAGGAAATATATTGGAGCCCAATTCCGTTACGGAATCGGTATATTCTCGTCAACGGAGATCGTTAATGAGCTCTAAGGATGATTATGACAAGTTAGGCCTGAAAAATCAGCATGTCAAAATCGATCAAGCACCTTATAGTGTCGGTGATGGAAACAGTGATGTATCGACATTGGATGGCTCGCTTAATATTACGAGTACAGATATAGGTCTTCCTGGTCGAAATGGTTTGTCGTTTCAATTGACAAGAACCTATAACAGTAATTCGGCTGAATATTATGAGAAGACCGTTGAACGGGCAGACATTGTTAGAAGCGATGTAGTTCCTATTTTTCGAGTAAAACAAACTTTGCTAATACCAGGGATTTATCCACAGTATCACGATATGGGACATTACATTACCGAGACTAATGTTCTCCAATTTAAACATACCTATAATAATGAAGTAATAAAGAAGGACCTTTATACTGTTCCAGAATATCCAATCTTTCAATATGAGGGATATGATTTTGGGAAACTAGCTAAAGAACTTGACAAGCAATTCCCTCCAGATAAATTATTTTGGAACACGCACGTAGAACTCGGCAATTCAGGACATATTATGTTACTTGAGTTTTATCCCATCGGCAATGGCTTTGTGTATTTTATTAGAGAACCAGTAGTTTTAGGGTCGTTAGGCTCTAAAAATGCTACTAAAGATAGCAAGACGGATCAACGCGTTGCTTTAGGTAAAGGTTGGACATGGGATATTCCATATGTCATGCCAGGAGATGAAACAACATATGTTACTCTACCTGGTGGTTCTACATATTCAGTAGATTCCAATAATCGATTGGAGAACTATCCATGGAGTGACGTAACGTTTACTAGAGGTAATAGTGGAGTCATCAACGGTATTGAAGCAGGGTATGTCTTGAAATATAAGAGCGGCATGACTTATTACTTTGCTCATGATGGGTATCTTATCCGCCAAGAAGATACGAATGGCAACTTTATTAATTTTAAGCATGGAAAATACGATGATCAATATAGACTAACAGAAGTAACAGATCCATTAGATAATAAACTGACCTTAACGTATTCAGGGAATCAGATCACTGCTTCAAATGGAAGAGAGTCTGTTATCTACCAAAAGGCAACGATTCCAAACACGGATTTGCAATATTTACAGTCTGTTACGGATACAGAGGGTAGAACAACGCACTATAACCATGATTTTGCAAAATCTACATTTACGCTAAAAGGAGGTGCGCTCGAAACAAGTAATGACTTTGCTCTTATTAAGGGTATTCATCATCCTACGGGAGCTAGGACAGAATTTACTTACGCACCAATTGAGCGTAATCCAAGTACCGGAACAAAGCAAATTCAATATCGTGTTACAGAAAGAAAAGATTTAACTACCTATGCGACGACTGGACAAACTATTGAAAGCAATAAGCAGACATTCCGATACGAATCAGATCCATATGCTAGAGCGCATGACAATAATTATAAAACCATTGTTTCTAATGGACTTAATACGACAACGATCAGTTACAAGAAAACTTATAATACTGGATCGGGAAAAACGAATTTCTATCAATTAGATACGACACTGCAAGCTGGTGCAATTCAATTCATTACTTTGCAATCGTATAATGAACATTCGCTTAATCCATATCCTGCGCAAATTGTTACTAAAAAGATTAGCAATGGTGTTGAAAGCCCATCATTAACTGTGAATCGCCAATATGATTTCAATGGTAACGTAACAAGTGAAACGAATAGCGTAGGTGCTAGCACAACGACTACGTATGATGCAAAGTGGGGGCTGCCAGAGACGATTACGTCGAAGTTGGATGCGAACCAACAAAGCTTTACTCGCTTAGTTCGAAATGATAAAGGGTCTGTTGTTGATTCTAAAACATTTGCAAACGCAGAGAACGGTCAACTGCTCAGTCATATTACTTATGAACATGATGGATTTGGAAATATTACGAAAGTAACCGCTCATAATGATCGAGGAAAGTCATCTATTTATAGATATTTTTATGATTCTAAGCATAGAGCTGCCTTCTTAACTCAACAAGAAGTAGATGTTACCGACGCAGATGGACGTATCTCCACTATAAAAGAGAGCGCAGCTTATGATTCGTTAACAGGACGACTATTATCATATACAGATGGTAACGGAAAAATAACATCGTACGCCTATGATAAGTTAGGTCGTACAACGCTAGTCTCTCTGCCCAACTCTAGTGATATTAGTTATGTATACAACGATCTAGGTAACCATATACAGGTGAAACATAATTTAAGTGGGAACATTTCTGAAGTGTGGTTTGATCCACTTGGTCGCAAAATACGTGAAACGCAAGGACTCGGACAAGCTGAGTATGTTTACGATGAGCGTACGAGTCAATTGCAATCGGTCAAAGATGCAAATGGAAATAGCATGTCCTACAACTATGATAGCTTCGGACGGCTTGTTCAAACGAAATATGATGACGGCAATTCAAATTTTGTCGAATACGACGATGCTAAGCTAACGGTTACGACGACAGATGCGGAACAAAATCGTACAAAATCGACAAGTGATATTCTTGGTCGAACAACGCTTGTTGAAGTACAGCAAAATAAACAAAACTATGTACCTGTACAACGTACTGAGTATAATCTTGCAGGCGGAGTTACATCCACCATCGATGGAAATGGCAACAATACGGGGTATAAATATAATGCAGGTGGCCAGTTGATCGCAGTCACCGATGCAGAGAAACAAACAACGAGTTATTTGTATGACCGACTAGGTAATCTGGTGGAGACCACATATGCGAACCAGCAGAAGATGGAGAAGAAATACGATGAAGTTGGCCGTGTCGTTCAAAAGATTAACGGAACAGGTCAAGTCGAGAAGTATTACTATGATGGCAACAGTAACTTGGTAAAATATGAAGACCGGAGCAAAACGTCAACGAATAATATCTACGATGAGATGAACCAACTTATTCATCATCAGGTAGGATCAGAGATCGTAGAGTACAGCTATGATAAAGAAGGCAAGCTGCTGACGATGAAGGACCATCGCGGTACGACAAGATATGAGTATCAGGCGCAATCTGGCTTCTTAACAAGCATTCAATATCCAGATAGAGTAACGCTGAAAAACAACTATGACAAGAATAACAAGACAGGTTATGAATTTGTTGCCCCAGGTGTGAATGTCAAGGTCGAAGGCACTTTCAACAAAGTTAACCAGTTAGAGAAATTCAACATTATGAGCGTTGGCAATCAGCCAGCGAAGGAGATCTCATATAATTATTTGAAAAATGGACAACTGGCTGAACAAACGTATGGCAATGCATTTGTAACGGGTTATAAATACGAAGATGCAAAGCTGAAGCAGTTGAAGCATGCAAAGGATGGAGCTGCACAAAACAGCTTCCAATACACCTACGATTTGGTTGGAAACATCACGCAACGAGATGAAAATAACTACATCACAAACTTTTCATACACGAGTTTGAATCAGATTCAGACATCTAGTGAATTCAACGAGGCATATTCATATGATGCAAGATACAACCGTGAGACGCTAGACAGTACTAGAGAGCAAGTGATAAATGAAGCGCAGTATGAGTACGACAAGAAAAACAGATTAATCAAGGTAACAGGTAATCATAATCCGGTAACGTATTCATACACAGGAGAAGGTCTGTTGTATGAGCGTGTAGAGAATAACATCAGGAACCGTTACTATTACAATACAAATAAACTATTGTTAGCAGAAGCAGTTGTCGGTGCAGATGGCAAAGCCAAGATAAAATATGTATACCTATACGATTTGAATGGTGAGCTTATCGGCCGTCAAGATGCTGCAACAAGTCAGATTCAATATTATCAGCTTAATGGTCATGGTGATGTCGTAGCCATTGTTGATGAAGCGGGTAAGAAGCTGAATGAATATCGGTATGACATCTGGGGGCTGCCATTAGAAGAGAAGGAGGCAGTTCCGAATATCCTGAAATATTCAGGCGAGTATTGGGATAAGACGACGGGGCTTCAGTATCTTCGAGCAAGATGGTACGACCCAAGCATGGGACGGTTTATTAGTGAGGATACGTATGAAGGGGACTTAGCAAGTCCGATAAGCCAGAACTTGTATACGTATGTTGCTAATAACCCATTAAAGTATATTGACCCAAGTGGAAATATATACATCAATGGAAAGAGGTTTGAAGGTGGTAATTTTGGTGATGTAAAGTACCTAATGAATCAATTGATGAGTGATGTAGACTCTAAGAACCATAGAGACTATTTACCTTATAAACAGTTGCTTTTCGAACATGTTGGAGGTTATTACCAAGGTAATGCAAACCAATATAATTACCTGTATGGATTGCTAACTCAAACAAGTCCATATTCTAAGTTGAATACATTAGCTAATGCAGAGTGGGCAAGAGAGCAGTTGTTGAATGCTTATTCTGATTTGGCGTATGCTGATGTATTAGCTTCTTATGCGATGACTGGTTTTGGAGCTGCGGGATTAAAGAGTGGTTCCATTAAGCCTAAGGGCAATATTCCTAGGTTTACTCCAAATACAAATGGTTACTATGGAGTAGTCGGCCAAAGTGGAAATACTAAAGTTAGAAATCTAACAGGAGGAGATAAGGCTGCAAGGGAATTTTTTGAAGAAAAAACTCAAGGGTTTAAAACTGAAAAAGACATTGGAAATGGTAAAGTTCTCAGGATTTTGAATGATGGAACAGCGATAACTTACAGATCAGTTTCGCATTCTGATGGTACTCCTGCTGTTGATATTAATGGGGGCAAGACTTTCAAACAGCAAAAAATTCATTTTATACCCTAAAAAAGGGGAGGATAAAGTGCAACACGTTATAAAGAACGATATAATTCAGGAGCAAATTGATATACTGAGAGGTATTAAGGGTGCTTCATCGTTGAAATTGTACATCGACGAAGTTGGAGAATTTGCACTCAACTTTGCTATTGAAAGCTCTGATAGGACGATAAATATCAAAAATACTCCTACCAATGCATCTGATGGTGATGAATATCCTAAGTTAATAATTGAACATGCAACAACATTAAGCCCTGATTACAAATTAATGTATGAGGGTAACAACTTAGAGGATATATTTATTTTGAGTGATGTAGCAACTTGGAGAAATAACAATATTAATTGGATAGTCGAAGCGAATATTGGAATAAAAATAGTTTTTCAACAAGTGAATTTTTTAATACTTGCTCAGGATTCATTAGCAGGGCTTCTCAAAGTATTCGAACTTAATAAAACGACACCTATGGAGGAACTATTAGACGATTACTGGTCGATGAAGACCGATAAAATTGACTCTTTAATAAGACAAGAAATAAAAATATAGTTAAAAAAGAAATCCTGATTAGCTGAGCCTTTTCAGGATTTCTTTTTTAGGTAGAGGCTATCCAGTGTTGAAGGAATCTATCTCTTAAATGTAAGATTCACATAATTTAATTTCACAAAACTACAAAAGGAGTAGATAATGACTAAACAAGTAAAAAAATATCTGTTTGCAGTTGTACTATTCATAGCAGTGATATCGGTAACTACATTAACATATCGTGTAACTTGGTCAGCCGCTAGCACAGAGAAAAACGTATACCGTGCAAGTACAGATTACAGTACCATTCAAGGCGATAATAATTGGTACTACCAAGAATGGGATGGTTCTACGTATACGAATTTAGCATGGGATAACTCCAAAAAATTATGGCAAGGTAAAAACAAGCATGCTACTATCGCTGCTAATATCCATCATCCCGATCATGTAGACATTGTTCGAAAATGGGTTGCACCCAAGTCGGGCATTGTCCATATTAGTGGGCAAGTAGCGAAGAGTAATCCGACATGCGGTGATGGTGTGAAAGCAATCATTCGTAAAAATAATAAGCTCATTTGGTCAACGGCGATCGGATATGATGATAAGGTAGGGGTATCTGCGAGCTACACGACAAACGTAGCAACGGGAGATGCCCTTTATTTTATCGTGAATCAGCAGCAAGAAAACAGCTGCGACGGCACTTTCTGGGACCCAACCATTACATATGATGAGAAACCATTGAAGTATACAGCATCGGAAGGATATAGCTCTATCCAAGGTCAGAATAACTGGTATTACGAGGAACAGGACAAAGATAAGTTCTACCCAATGACATGGATAAAGAAAGAGAATCTATGGAGAGGGAGTACGGAGTTCTCCATGATTGGACATCATTGGCAGCATCCGGAGGCGAGAGATTCTGTCCGTACATGGGCAGCGCCGACTTCAGGGGTTGTGCAGATTACAGGAAAGCTTGCCAAAGAAAATATTTCTTGTGGCAATGGAGTTATAGCTACCATTTATAAAAATGATAACGCTATTTGGTCAACTCCCATAGTTTTCGATGATAAAGTAGGCTTTCAAATTAAACAGCATATAACGGTTCGTACTGACGATCGCTTACGGTTTGTTATTTCTCAAAACGGGGAAAACTCCTGTGACGGAACAATTTTCAATCCAACGATTACCTATGATGCTCAACCAATAAAGTATACAGCATCGGAAGGCTACAGTCCCATCCAAGGTCAGAATAACTGGTATTACGAAGAGCGGGACAAGGACAAGTTCTACCCAATGACATGGATCAAGGCAGAAACCCTATGGAGAGGGAATGCGGAGTACTCTATGATCGGACATCATTGGCAGCATCCGGAAGCAAGAGACTCTGTCCGGACGTGGTTAGCGCCTACTTCAGGTGTAGTCCGAATTACCGGACCACTTGTAAAAGATAATGTGGTTTGTGGTAATGGAGTTATAGCGAAGATATATAAGAACGATAAAGTAGTGTGGACAACTCCTGTCTTATTTGATGATAAAGTAGGCTATAACATTCAACATGATTTGTCCGTGCGTGCGGATGATCGGATACGTTTTGTTACTTCTCAAAATGGAGAAAATTCCTGCGACGGGACGACTTTTAACCCAACGATCACGTATTTAGATCCGAAGCAGCCACTGTCTTACTCTTCAAGAGTAAACTTTGGTTCTGCTCAAGGGCAATCTAACTGGTATTACCAAGAATTAAATGGCCTAGATTACGTAGATATGACTTTTGACGCGAAAAAGCAAGAGTGGAAGGGTGCTCGTGAATTTTCTACGCTTACTTTTAATATGTATCATCCCGATCCATCAGCGGCAGTACGCAAATGGGTTGCTCCCAAATCAGGAACAGTCCGACTGACAGGAAATCCTGTCAAAGGTCACATTAGTTGCGGAAATGGTGTGGAGACCATGATTTATAAAGGTAAGACGAAATTATGGGGAACTAAGCTAGCTGCTAATGATGACAAAGGTACCGCTTATAATATGACGACACCTGTTTCACAAGGACAGGCGTTGTATTTCGTAGTTAATGCTGGTGAAAATATTGATTGTGATAGTACGTTCTGGGATGCACAGATCGAATACACTACCACATCGAATATGTCCGATTACGCCTATGATGGCGCTAACCGCTTGGAAACGATCACGCTGCCATCTGGGCAAGTAGTCCATTATTATTACGATGCAAATGGCAACCTGATTCAAAGAAGGAAAGGATAAACACAAGACCTCAGAAGTTTATTTCTGGGGTCTATTTTTTGCATAGAATGCTGCGACATGATTTATTACCTCATAATAACGAAGTATGAAAAACATCGGTGTAAGAAATGACAATAATATCAAGGACAGATGATGAGGTTACAGGTAATCTATTATATGTTCAATTATTCATTATATTTAATAGAAAAGTATGAAGTAATCAAATGCTCGTGTTAATCGTAGTAAGAGAACAATGGAGAATGGAGCTATAGTATGACTAAAAACACCTTTAAACCTTTTGGCAAAATGATAAACTCATTCCTAATAATTTCGTTGGTCACCGTCGTTTTCTTGTCCAATCATTCGTTTGCTCTAAACAAAAACCATTATTTATATGATCAAGATGGAAGATTGATTGAGAAGAGTTTTAATGATGGGACTATCGACTATAAATACGATTTACAAGGTAACGTAATAGGTCGGTTTAAAGATCGAAATCTTCTTATTAACTCTAGCTTTGAGGTGTTGAAAAATCAAACTGCAGAAGTTGCAAGCAACTGGGCGACATGGAAAAACAGTGCCGAGCTACCAACGTCATCACAACTCGTGCAGCATCCAGTAGATTCTGGACAATACGCACAGAAAGTAAGCGCAAGCCAACTCCCTAAGGGAAATTTGTTATCGCTATACCAGAAGGTAGCACTACTGCCAGAGAAATCGATCCAAGCAACCGTGCGAGCAGAAGTAGAAAGTTTGAAGGACGCACGTGTATTAATGACAATAGATTTTCATGATGCAGCAGGAAAGTATTTAGCTACTATTGGAACAAGCGATATTACAAATAAGACGAACGGTTATATGACTTTGAATGCAAGTGGAAAGACGCCAGTTGGAACAGCATATGGAGTCATGCAGATGTATATCATCAGCAAGGTAGATGCCGCTTCAGGCACGGTGTATTGGGATTCCGCAGCACTAAGATATAGTGAGCCGAACTTATTAAGTAACAGCAGCACAGAGAAAGTTGAGAACGAACAGTCAGTTGCGAGCAGCTGGGCGACGTGGAAAAATAGTGGTGAATTACCGACATCATCACAACTCGTGCAGTATCCAGTAGATTCTGGACGATATGCGCAGAAAGCAAGTGCAAGCCAACTTCCTAAGGGAAATTTGTTATCGCTATACCAAAAGGTATCAGTGCAACCAGAGAAATCGATCCAAGCAACTGTGCGAGTAGAAGTAGAAAGTTTGAAGGATGCACGAGTATTAATGACGATAGATTTTCATGATGCAGCAGGAAAGTATTTATCAACCATAGGAACAAGCGATGTTACATATAAGACGAACGGTTATATGACTTTGAATACTAGTGGAAAGACGCCTGTCGGAACAGCATATGGAGTCATGCAGATGTATATCATCAGCAAGGTAGATGGAGGATCAGGCACGGTATACTGGGATTCCGCAGCACTAAAATATAGTGAACCGAACCTATTAAGTAACAGCAGCATGGAGAAAGTCGAGAACGAGCAGTCAGTTGCGAGCAGCTGGGCGACGTGGAAAAATAGTGGTGAATTACCGACATCAACTCAACTCGTGCAGCATCCCGTAGATTCTGGACGATATGCGCAGAAAGTAAGCGCAAGTCAACTTCCCAAAGGAAATTTGTTATCGCTATATCAGAAGGTATCGCTGCAACCAGAGAAATTGATCCAAGCGACTGTGCGAGCTGAAGTAGAAAGTTTGAAAGACGCACGCGTATTAATGACAATAGATTTTCATGATGCAGCAGGAAAGTATTTATCAACCATAGGAACAACTGACGTCACGTATAAGACGAACGGTTATATGACTTTGAATACTAGTGGAAAGACGCCTGTCGGAACAGCATATGGAGTCATGCAGATGTATATCATCAGTAAGGCAGATGGAGGAACAGGCACGGTATATTGGGATTCAGCTGTGCTAAGTTATAAGTAGTTTTTATATGCTTTGAATCGTAACGAGTATACAGTTTGATGGTTGTTTACTTAGCAGGCATATAGAAAGATGGGGGAAGTTATGTTTAGTAATAAAAGCATTCAAAGATGTCGGATATTCGTAGTAAGTTTGGCTATACTATTCTCTTTCACGATTTCATCTTCGGCAGGAGCGATGGATAGTGGGGTTACTTACTCTTACTCAAGTGATGGGCAGTTGCTATTCTCTAAATTTTCAGATGGAACTTATTTGGACTACTTCTACGACGATAACGGAAATCTAGTGAAGAAAGTTTCAAGATATCGTGAGACATTTGAAAGAGGAAATTTTGAAACAACAGACTATATGTCGAGCAATCCCGGATACTCAGGTGAAGTTACAAATACCCCTGATAAGTTAGTAACAGGAGCGTATTCAGTCTATGGAGCAAGTGACGCCACATGGGAATGGAATACCTTCCTAGCATCGGATTTAAGAAAATTACAGTTGGAGCCGAATACAAGCTACACAGTGTCATTCAAATATAAAGTGATAAAGTCTCCTAGTGAGAAGGGGAGCCACTATTTCTTTAGTAGAAGTAGCACCGGAAATACAGCGCAAGATAAGGGTTGGATGACATGGAATGATAAAGCGGGAAGTAAAGGCAGTAAAATAGTAACCTTTACAACTGGTCCTTATGGGGATTATCAACTCAATTGGGGAACGAAATATGGAGGAGCAATTTCAATCGATGACATTCAAGTAACGAAACAATCGGAATCATTTGAAAGAGGAAAGTTCGAGTCGACTCATTATATATCGGGTAACCCCGGCTATTCGGGTGTAGTGACCAATGAAGCTGAGAAGGTAGTGACAGGAGCGTACTCAGTCTATGGGGAAAGCAAAGCTACCTGGGAATGGAACTCCTTCCTAGCATCCAATCCTAGAAAATTGCAACTAGAGCCGAATACAAGCTACACAGTATCGTTCAAGTATAAGGTTATCAAGTCCCCGAGTGAGAAGGGGAAGCACTATTTCTTTAGTAGAACTAGCACAGGAAATACAGCACAAGATAAGGGCTGGACCGAATGGAATGATCAGGCGGGAAGTGTAGGAAGTAAAGTTGTAACCTTTATAACTGGTCCCTATGGGGATTATCAACTCAATTGGGGAACGAGTTATGGAGGAGCTATTTCAATCGATGACATTCAAGTAACAAAGCTATCGGAATCATTTGAAAAGGGGAGATTCAGTACAACGGACTATATGTCAGGCAATCCTGGATACTCAGGTAAGGTGACAAAGGCTCCCGAAAAAATAGTAACAGGTGCGTATTCGGTGTATGGGGAAAGTGATGTCACATGGGAATGGAACGCGTTCCTAACGACAGATCCTAGAAAAGTGCAGCTAGAGCCTAATACCAGCTATTCGGTATCATTCAAGTATAAGGTAATCAAGTCTCCTAGTGAGAAGGGAAGTCACTATTTCTTTAGTAGAACTAGCACAGGAAGTACAGCGCAAGATAAGGGTTGGACCGAATGGAAAGATAAAGTGGGGAGTGTAGGAAGTAAAGTCGTGACCTTTACAACGGGACCTTCTGTTGATTATCAACTGTACTGGGGAACGAATTATGGAGGAGCCATTTCAATTGATGACATTCAAGTAACGAAAATGACTAAATAAAATCAATGAACACTTAGAGTTGAAAATTACTATTTTCTTGAGGTGACCTATGAGATTTCGATTACTATTTTTACTTCTTATCACAATTTTAGTTTTACAACTTCCAAGTAATGCTTTTGCTGCAGGTACTAGCAACACGGCAACTTCAAGTAAGGTCAACAATCAGCCTGCTGCTTTCTCTGCTGTATGGGAAGCGACCGATCCTGGGCTTGGGCATACGACTGGACGTCAAAAAGGGGCTGTATGGCATGCGGAGCAAGCTGTTGACAAAGAAGGGTTCTTAAATTACGGCCCATACATTCAACATCTTGGTGAAGCTGAATACTCGATTACATGGTCATTGATGATGGAACAATTAATTGCTGCGAGTGACACGGATGTGTTACTTATTGAAGTCGTTGATCATCATACAGGTCGAGTTCTAGCATTAAAAAAAATTAAAGCATCGGATTTTAAACAAGCAGGGAAGTTTCAGGATTTCTCACTAAGCTTTAATACGACGTATGCAGCCAATCACTCCCTAGAGTTCCGAAGTTACTGGTATGGACAAGGCTCTGTACAGCTTGAGAAATTAGTACTAGTAAAAGTGGCTGATGTTACATCGAAACGATCTTGGAGTGCTCCCTCTCTTCCTTCACGTACAGGAACGAATGAAGGAAATGTGAGGACTGCAAGAGTGAACAAAGATGTTTCGAATACATATTTGAGCTATGGGCCATATGTGAACGATATGGCACTAGGTTTATGGAATATATCATGGAAATTTAAGCTTGATAAGCCTGTTAATAGCACGAATGCGGTTGTAAAAATTGATGTTTATGATAGCGCTACGAATACTGTGTTAGGTGAAAGAGTCATCACTGCGAGAGAGTTTTATTATGCTGGCGCAACCCAGTCTTTCGATTTAAAAATCGCGCATGCCAACGTCTCGCATAGTTTGGAATTTCGGGTGTTTTGGTATGGCGAATACGATGTTTCATTTGAGCAAGTAACGGCTGCAAAGCTCGCTGCTGCCCCATACAATAAACGTTGGGAAGCAACGGATCTTGCACATTCAACAGGCAGGGCGAAACAAACGAATTGGTCCGCTAATACGTTTGAAGATGAGCCGGGATATTTAAGTTTTGGACCATACGAAAATAAGCTGCCTAGAGGAACCTACTTAGCTCAGTGGAAACTATTAATTGATAACAATACCGCAAATAACGAAGAGGTTGTAAGGCTGGAAGTTTATGATTATGACGCAGGTGAAATTATCCAATCTAAAGTCATCACAAGGGGGCAATTTGCCGAGGCAAATAAGTATCAGAAGTTTGATATTAAATTTGATTTCGATCGTCCTAGTCATCGATTGGAACTTCGTACGTATTGGATGGACAAAGCTTACATCGATTTAGATTGGATTACATTAAATGCTATTGGGTTAGATGTGGATCACGGTAAGTTGCAATTGCCTACAAAAACGGCATCTTTCTATGACGCTGCAAATCGTTTGCAGGCGATCCTTTTTACGGATGGAAGTTATCAATTTTTCAAGTATGATCAAAAAGGAAATTTAACAGAGCAAGGATATGTTAAGTCTTAGCTATTTTTTATGAGATTGTTTGAGGTCCCGGAGGTTTATTTCAGGGGTCTCTTTTTTGTTTCGTATTTGTAGAAATATGAGCTGAAGAGCGAAACAATAAAAGTGTAAACGACATGGTTGATAAAAATGACAATAATATCAAGGACAGATGTCAAACTAGCAACTAATCTATTATATGATCAAATGTACATGCGTATATAAAGTTGATAGGAGAGGGGAATGGACATGAAGAAACTTCAAAGAATAGTAGTATTCATGCTAGTCAGTGTACTAAGTATGCCGTTATTGCTTGGAAATGCAAACGCGTTTAATGTTGATTACCTATACGACGAGGCAGGAAAATTAGTACAAACGAATGACACACAATACGTATACGATACTAACGGTAATGTAACAAAAAAATCAGATATGATGTCCTACACAGCATCGAAAGGTTTCTCAAAGATCCAAGGTAAGAGCAGTTGGCACTATCAGGAATGGGACGGCAAGAACTACAAAGATGTTGCGTGGAGCAATGATCTGGGTTTATGGAAAGGAACCAATCGATGGTTGATGCTGACTCCTACTTATCAGCATCCAGATGGAAGCGATGCAGTGCGTAAGTGGATTGCTCCCAGGAGTGGAACAGTTACGATTACTGGAAAGGTTGCAAAATTAGATGGACAAATTCATGGAGATGGCGTTCGTGTAAGTATTATGAAAAATAATATTCCAATCTGGCCTTCATCTGGATGGAAGTTTATTGAATACAATGATACGAAAGGTGTCAACGTGTCAGTAACCACGGAAGTTGCAAAAGGAGATGCACTTTACTTTATCGTGAATCAAAATAAAACGTTCGACTATGACGGAACCTACTGGGACCCAACAATTACGTATACGCCGTCCTCTTATAGAGCATCGAATGATTTTTCCTCCATTCAAAATAAGAACAATTGGTATTTCCAAGAATGGGACGGGCAAAAGTATACCGATATCACCTGGAATACTGCGTTGAATCATTGGCAAGGAAGTGGTGAGTGGCTAAGAATAGGGACTGACTTTCAACATCCAGATGGAAGCGATTCGGCACGTAAGTGGATTGCGCCTAGGAGTGGAGCGATAGAGATTACAGGTAAAGTTGCAAAGAGTGATGGGCAAACTCTTGGAGATGGTGTCCGTGTGAAGGTAATGAAAAACAATAGTCAGATTTGGCCTTCATCCGGCTGGCAAGTGATTGAACATGATGATACCAAAGGCTTCCAAATATCAATAACAGCGGAAGTTGCAAAAGGAGATGCGCTCTATTTTATCGTGAATCAAAATAAAACGATAGATTATGATGGGACGTATTGGGATCCAAAAATAAGTTATATTCCATTATCTCAGAAAGCGTCTGATGGTTATTCGAAAGTTCAAGGTAAAAATAATTGGTCTTATCAGGAATGGGATGGTAAGCAATATAAAAACATTGCATGGGATCATTTCTTGAATCATTGGAAAGGGAATAATAAGTGGCTAAGAGTAACTAAAAACTCTCAACATCCAGATGAAAGTGATTCCGTGCGGAAATGGATAGCACCTAAAGGTGGGAAAATAGACATTTCAGGTAAAGTTGCGAAACTAGAGGGAGAGATACAGGGAGACGGTGTTCGCGTTAAAGTCATGAAAAATAGTAATCCAATCTGGCCTTCATCCGGCTGGCAAGTGATTGAACATAATGATACGAAGGGTGTCCAAGTATCAGTAACAACGGAAGTTCAAAAAGGAGACGCGATCTATTTTATTGTGAATCAGAATACAACAATAGATTATGACGGGACCTATTGGGATCCAATCATAAGCTATGTTCCATTAACCTATAAAGCATCAGCAGGCTTTGCAAAGATTCAAGGGGAAGGTAGTTGGCAGTATCAAGAGTGGGACGGAACGAACTTTAAAAATATGACGTGGAACGATGATTGGCGAATGTGGAAAGGAAGTCAGGAATGGCTTTCGGTATCGGGTGATTCTCAGCATCCAGCTGGAAATAATTCGGTTCGTAAGTGGACTTCACCTAAGAGTGGAAACATATCGATTACAGGGAAAGTTTCTAAGGCAGAGGGACAGATTCTTGGAGATGGTGTTCGCGTAAAGGTAATGAAAAATAATAGTCAGATTTGGCCTTCAACTGGCTGGCAAGTGATTGCGCATGACGATACGAAGGGGGTTAATGTATCGATAGCAACGGAAGTTGCAAAGGGAGACGCCATCTATTTCATTGTAAATCAAATTGAAACAATCGATTATGATTCAACCTACTGGGATCCTGTGATACATCTCGAGCCTCATATTTCTGCTAAATAATTAGCTAGAATATGATAGATTTCAGCATAAATTATTTTCGAGATGATTAGAGAAAAAACGTTCACTATAAGCTAGTTTAAAGACCTTGGATGTTCATTTCTGGGGTCTTGTTATTTCTTGAAATTCAGAACGATTATCCAATATATGAATTAACAAAGTTTTAAAGGTATGTATGAACGAAATGACAATATTAACAAGGACAGAAATTTATTTTGTAGGTAATCTAGTATATGTTCAACTAATCATTTTAATGGTGAATGTAAGGAATGAAAATGAAGGCTTTATTTGGGAGTAAACATTTTGAAGCTAATAGAAAAATTCAATTATTAATGTTACCCATAACACAAAGAGGTGTATTGTGAAAAACAAAATAAAAATTTTAATTGTAGTCATGCTATTTTCATGTTTGTTCATGCCGTATACACATGCACAACCATTTATCGATCCTTTCAAAAATCAGCATTTTTATGATGAAGCTAATAAGCTTACGATGACTACATTTAACCGATTCGGTCAAATGCTCATGACGAACTATCACTATGATCTGAATGGGAATGTGGTAAAACAAGAACAGGATTGGTATAAAGACACGTTTGAGCAAGGCAGCTTTGATCAAACTAGATTTACAGATGGATATTATGAAACTAAAGGGAAAATAACGAATGAACCTTCTAAAGTAATTAATGGTAGTTATTCCGTTGTAGGAGAATCTACAAGTGGGCAAGAGTGGCATGAGTTTCTACATACGGATATAAGTAAAATTCAGTTTGAACCGAATACCACGTACAAAGTAACCTTTCGCTACAAAGTGAATCAGGAAACAGGCCCAAATAGCTCCTATTACTTTTTAGCTAGAACGCCTGACGGTGGTATAGGAAATGACAAGGGAGGTACATGGTGGAAAGGAAAGGTAGAGGAAGTAGGGAGCAAAACGCTAACATTCACAACAGGATCTTCAGCAAAGTATTACCTGATCTGGGGAATTCACAAAGGTGGATCGTTATCCATCGATGATATCCAAATTACAAAAGAAATAGAGTCATTTGAAAGCGGAAGTTATGCGGTGACAGTTTATACAAAGGGATATTACACAAGAGAAGGTAAAATTACGAACGAACCAACAAAAGTAATTCAAGGTAACTATTCCGTGCTAGGCGAAGCTGAGAGTACGCACGATTGGTTCGAGTTTATGCATACGGATAGAAACAAAATTCAGTTTGAGCCGAATACCACGTACAAGGTTACGTTTAGCTACAAGGTTAATCAAGAACTAGGCCCTAACAGCTATTATTACTTTATAGCGAGAACGCCGGATGGAAGCTATGAAGAGAATGATAGAGGACATACGATATGGAAAGGGAAGGCTGGAGAAACAGGAAGTAAGACGGTAGCGTTCACAACGGGCTCATCAGCCAAATATTATCTGATATGGGGTATACACAACGGTGGTTCACTATCAATTGATGATATTCAAATTACAAAAGAAATAGAGTCGTTTGAAAGCGGAGGTTATGTACTTCCATCGTATACGAAGGGACATTATACATCCAGAGGAAAAATAACAAATGAACTATCTCAAGTAATCAATGGCGGCCATTCCGTAGTAGGAGAGTCTGCAAGTGGCCAAGAGTGGTTCGAATTTTTACATACGGATATAAGCAAGATTCAGTTTGAACCAAATACCACATACAAGGTTACATTTAACTACAAAGGGAATCAAGAACTAGGCCCTAACAGCTATTATTACTTTATAGCAAGAACGCCAGATGGAAGCTATAAGGAGAATGATAGAGGACATAAGATATGGAAAGGCAAGGCAGGGGAAGTGGGGAGCAAGACGATAACGTTCACAACAGGATCTTCAACAAATTATTATTTAATCTGGGGGATCCATAAAGGGGGTGAACTTTCAATAGATGATATAACGATTAAGTTTGAAAAGTAGTACATATCCGAAATACATAACAGGGGAATGTGAGCAAATGAAAAAAATGAGGAAGTTATCAGCATTACTAGCATTAGTTATGTTTTTAGAATTAGCTGCACCGTTATTCTTCCAGGTTGCAGAAGCAGCGGTAGCGCTTAAGCCAGTGACAACTCAAACTGCTGACAATAAGGCGTTGCTGACAATTGACTACGTTGCAAAAAAATACAATGTAACTCCTTCGGATATTCTTTTGCGTCTAAATGAAGGATACTCTTTGAAGCATGTTCATGATGCTTTAGCGAAGAACCCAGATGTAACAGCGTTGGAAGCTACGCTGGAGGAGCTATTTCCGGGTGTAGGTAAGAAATACGAACCTCCTGCGGTGACGGATGCGACATATGGCTTGCAGATGACAGGATTCGATATGCCATTTCCTAAATTAGGAGATGTAACAGGGGCTACGTATGGAAATGTAACGGAGTCCGTGTATGGATCGAGGAAGAAGAGGAGTTTAACTAGCCTTCCTCCTATCACCCATGATGCTCTAAGTCTTGTAAAACATCATACTAAATTAGATCAAGCTCCGTACTCCATTCAAACAGGAAATGAATCGATTTCAAGTGTAGATGGTTCCTTAAGCTTGTCTTCGGGCGACTTATCTATTCCAGGAAGAAATGGGCTATCTTTTTCGCTGCGTAGAAACTACAACAGTAATGACGCGGAGTTTTTTCAAAAATCAGTAAAAAGTAGTTCCTATTATAGTACACAAGTCGTCCCTTATTTTTGTGGAAATTTATATAAATATCTGAATGGGCGCAATTATCCAAGACAGAGCTGGGGGAAATATTGTTCAGAAAAAGGAGTCCTTATTTTTGGTCCTACCTACTTCTTCAAATATCCTGAAGTCGGTATTCCACATTTATCAGGAAGAGATGAGGAAGTTGACCCGCAAGCTAGTGCAATGTTCAAACCAGAAAACTTCAACTTGTATGAAAATGGGAAGTACTGGAAGAAAGATGAGTTTACTTGGGATGCTCCGTATGATATGGAAGTTTTTATAGCACCAAATAAACATAGTGGGAAGACCTATGAAGTGGTAGGGGGTCATAATATTCCTTACCCTCCGGTCGTTGATAATGAAGTAAAGAAAAATAGGATGGATTCGCGAGTAGGAGTAGGTAAGGGCTGGACCTGGGATATTCCATATATGAAATTTGAAGATCAGGAAACCTACATTCGCATGCCAGCAGGTGGAGTCTATCAAGTAGATAAAGATCTTAATCTTAAAAAATATCCTTGGAAAGATGCTGTGCTGACGAAAGATACTAGCAAAAAGGTAGATTGGTATACTTCAGCATATGCATTAAAAATGAAACAAGGTGCAACTTATTATTTTGATTCTAGTGGTCAGCTGATTCGAATAGAAGACAACTATGCAAACTTTTTAAATTTCCAATATGCCTGGTGGGGACTGGAGAAAGTTACAGATTCTTTGGGGAACTACATTCATCTCATCCGAGATTCAAATGGAAATATAACAGCTAGGAATAATGCGAATGAAACGGTTAAGTATGTATTCAATAAGTTTCAGGGAACAGTCGGGACAGAGCGAACAGAGATACCCTATTTAGAATCTGTTACGGATACAATGGGCCGAACGACTCGTTATGAATATGATCCTGCCCAATCTATGTTCTCAGTGACATCTTATCCGATTAATCAAAGAAATGATTATGCATTAATAAAAGCTGTTCATCATCCTACAGGAGCTCGTACCGAGTATCGTTACGATAAAGTGCTTCGAAACTTGGGGCATAATTCCAAGCAGGAGCAGTTCAGGGTCGTTGAACGTAAAGATATAGCACAGTATGTGAATGGAGCAGTAGTCGAAAGTAATCAAACGAGCATTCAATATGAGTCTGATCCATATGCTTCTTCATCGCCTGGTAAACATAAGACTGTATTTAAGAACGGAGACTCGACGATTACATCTACATACGACAAGGTGTATGCAGGTGATGACTTTACATTCCGGAATGTAGAATCCGTACAACAAGCAGGTCATTCTCAGCAAGTCACGAATCAAGCATATACAACGAATATTTTCAATCCTTATCCAACTCAAATTACCTCGAAGAAAATAAGTAACGGGGCTGAGAGTCCATCTCTCATCGTCAATCGTCAATATAATGAGAATGGTAGCGTGACGAGTGAAACAAATAATCTCGGAGCCAGCGCGACAACTACGTACGATGCAAAATGGGGATTGCCAGAAACGATCACGTCCAAGTTGGATACGAATCAGCAGTCCGTTACACGGATGCAACGAAATGAAAAGGGCGCTGTTATCGAATCCAAAACGTATGCCAACGCAGAGGGTGGTCGGCTTCTTAGTCATATCAATTACGAACACGACGGATTCGGAAATGTTACGAAGGTAACGGCTCATAATGATAAAGGAAAACCAACGGAATTCCGATATCACTATGGATCAGAATACCAATCGGCTTTCATGACGCAGCAAGAAGTAGATGTTACGAATGCAGATGGGCAAGTCTCCACGATTGTCGAGAAAGCTAAATATGATCCGACGACAGGGAGACTGTTATCTTATACAGATGGTAAACAGCAAACGACATCGTATGCATATGATCCACTTGGGCGCATGACACTTGTTACGATGCCGAATCAAAGCCAGTTAAGCTATGTATATAACGATACTCAAAACCATGCGCAAATGAAGAACACGCTCGGAGAAGTGACCGAAGCATGGTTCGATCCATTGGGTCGTAAGATTAGAGAGGCACAAGGCTTAGGCGAAGTTAAATACGGTTATGATGAACGTACAAGTCAAATGATTTGGACAGAAGATGCGTATGGCAATCGTACAACGTACACATATGACGGATTTGGACGTCCGCTTCAGACTACGTATGCAGATGCTACAACTGATCGGGTCGAATACGATGATGCGAAGCTGATGATAACAGCAATTGATGCAGAGCAGAATCGTACAAAATCGACAAGTGATATATTAGGCAGAACGATTTTGGTGGAGTCTTTACAGAACAAACAGAAGTATGTGCCTGTTCAGCGTACGGAATATAACTTAGCAGGTGGTGTTACTTCTACAACAGATGCGAATGGTAATTATACAGCGTATCAGTACGATGCTGGTGGTCAGCTAATTGCGGTTAACGATGCTGAAAAGCAAACGACAAGCTATCAATACGACCGCTTAGGCAATTTGATCGAAACAACGTATGCGAATTCGCAGAAAATGAAGAAGGAATATGATGAACTCGGTCGAGTTACGAAAAAGATTAACGGAACAGGTCAGGTTCAAAAATACTACTATGATGCGAACAGTAATCTAGAGAAATATATTGATCGTAGTGGAAACATTACTGAGAATTCCTATAATGTAATGAACCAGTTGATTCAAAATAAGCTAGGCAATGAAACGGTTCAATACAGCTATGATACCGAAGGTAGACCGGTCACTATGACGGATCATCGAGGAACGACGAGCTATGAGTATCAGGCACGATCTGGTTTCTTAACAAGTATTCAATATCCAGATGGTGTGAAACTGACAAACAACTATGATATGAACAAGAAGACGGGGTACGAATTCGCGGCTCCTGGCGTCAAAGTGAAGGTAGATGGTACCTACAATAATGTAAACCAATTAAAGCAATTGAATATTATGAGTAGTGGCAATCAGCTAGCTAAAACAATCTCGTATGATTATTTAGCAAATGGACAATTCGCGAAGCAGACATATGGCAACGCATTTGTCACGGATTATCTATACGAAGATACAAAATTGAAGCAGCTAAAACATACGAAAGGTGGAGTTGCGCAGAATACCTTCCAATATGGTTATGACCTTGTTGGAAACATCACGCAGCGTAATGAAAATAACTACAACACGAACTTCTCATACACACCGTTGAATCAAATTCAAACATCCAGTGAGTTCAATGAGACGTATTCGTATGATGAGCGATATAATCGTGAGACACTGGACAGTTCTAGAGAGCTACCAGACAAAGATGCGCAGTACGAATACGATAAAAAGAATCGATTGACTAAGGTCACAGGAGATCATAATCCAGTCACGTATTCTTATACGGGAGAAGGATTACTGTATGAGCGTGTAGAGAATAACGTTAAGAACCGTTATTATTACGATGCGAACAAGCTATTGTTAGCAGAAGCAGTCGTCGGGGAAGATGGCAAAGCCAAGATTAAGTATGTATATCTATACGATTTAAACGGAAAACTTATTGGTCGTCAAGATGCTGCAACAAGTCAGTTGCAATATTACCAACTTAACGGTCATGGTGATGTAGTAGCTATCGTCGATGAAGCTGGTAAAAAGCTGAATGAATATCGTTATGATATCTGGGGATTGCCATTAGAAGAGAGGGAGACAGTTCCGAATATCCTGAAATACTCAGGCGAGTATTGGGATAAGACGACAGGGCTTCAGTATCTACGAGCAAGATGGTACGACCCGAGCATAGGACGGTTTATTAGTGAGGATACGTATGAAGGGGAGCTTGGTAACCCACTAAGTTTGAATTTGTATACGTATGTTGCAAACAATCCATTGCTCTATATTGATCCGAGTGGGCACAGATACAAATCTTACGATCTTCTTGAACTTGAATTAGTACTCGACCATGCAATGAAATTAAACTCTACCAAGGCAGATGAGTATTGGGCAACTCGACAATATTTAGGGGGAATTTTTGAACCTGTCTTTAATGACCGGAATAATAATAGATTCAAGTATTTATATGGACAATTAACTCAAACAAGTTCATACAAAAATAGTAAAGGGAATGCAGCTTGGGCAAAAGAAGAGCTTCTTGACGCTTACGATGAATGGCAAATACCATATCTCTTGGAAGTTGCAGCTTCATTTGGTACGATAGGTGCAATGGGCTCTATTAAGCCGACGGGAAAACTTGCATATAGCGGTTCAATTAACGCAAAAAATGTGAAGTTTTCTCAAGATAGTATTTCGCGTAAATTTAGTGATGGAAAGACTGTTGAGGATACTATTAATGGATTAAAGAAAGGTACTATTAAACCAGGAGATTTACCTGCTATAAGAATTTTTGAGAAAAATGGTGAAATATACACATTAGATAACCGACGTCTTTACGCGGCTCAAGAAGCCGGGGTCAGAGTAAGTTACAGAATGGCGACGCCAGAAGAAGTTTCAAAAGAAGCGTGGAAATTTACCACGAAGAATGGTGGCACATCAATTAGAGTAAGGTAAAGGAGAAAGAGTATCATGCAAATTGTATTTGAGGAAATAGAGTTACATGTAACTCCATTGGAAGAAGTAAAAATAAATACAACTGAAATTTCAATTGAGTTTGATGATTCAGACGAAGTGAGGTGGAGAGCTACAATCTGTCCTTATCAAGGATTTAGGGTTACTACGATAGATTGTATTGAAACAGAGTTATTTATGATAAATGGTAAAAGACCATTTCATATACTTGAAGTTAAAGAATCGGAATGGCTAAATAAATTGAAATTAACACTAGCTGAGAAAGATGCAACTGCGGATTTTCTGGAAAAGGCTCACCATTATGTGTTCCCTTTCCAAGACATAATAATTGAAGTTGTATGTTGGGAACCAACGATAGAGAAAGTATGACCTATAGGATACCTAGATAGGCTACATGCCTACGAGGCTTCTTAATTTAGAAATGTGGTTGATGAATGAACTAATTAATCAATGCGGAACCAAATAACCTTTGAAATATAAGTGTGAAGATTTTGTTATTTCGTTTTGTTTTCACAGCAGTAGTAAGAAATACTAGAAGATTATTGAGTGTATGAAGATTAAACAAATCACTTGATAGGTAATGTAATTCAATAAGAGTAAGCCTCAAGACCTCAGAAGCTCACTTCTGGGGTCTTTGTGCATCTTAAAGCACAGACGCAATATTAAATATATCTAATAACTTAACTCGAACAGTCTGCTTGTTAAAAATACCAATAATATCAAGGACAAATAGTGGAAGAAAAAGTACCATAATATATGACCAAATATTCAATATAATTGAATATTTCTAATTATTAAGAGTGCGCTGTGCAAAAATATCAATCAATCTTGGAATGTACAAAAAGGGGGATATCTATAGATAAACATAACGATCCACGCTGTAAGAAATACATACATATTTACTATTTTTGAAATGAGGAACGCACGTGAAATGGACATCAAGAATTTGCAGTACCGTATTCATTTTGTTTGTATTACTGAATTCATTTAGCAATACTGCTCAAGCTACTATCTCTTCTAACATACTAACGAATGGCTTTGAACCGCATGATAACGACAGCATGATACAGGTGGAATCGAGTCATTGGGTCGAAGGATATTACTCTGGTATACAGCCGGAAGGTTCGACGGTACCGACGCCTGATTGGTATGTCTCTGCGAAGAATGGAAGCTATTTTTACCGCATTGCAGGTACAGACACGAGCAGCACAGAGAATAGCAACATCTATTTTAAGCCATATGACAATTTGAATTTGAAAGTTGTAAAAGGTATGTATCTTGGGTATTGGGTCTATCACTATTCGTTTGAAAACAGTAAAAACATAGCGGTAGATTTGATCTTTGACGATGGTACATCTTTGAGAGATTCGGGAGCAAAAGACCAGCATGGTAACAGTGTGCATCCAGCATATCGTAATATGCCACTAAATCAATGGCATTGGGTGGAAGTTAATTTAGATGCGTTTCAAGGCAAGACCATCAAAAAAGTACTCATCGCGTATGACGATAGAGACCATTCAATGAAAGGACAATTTAGGGGTTACATAGATGATTTGTACATTGGACCTAAACAGAAGCTGGATGCCGAGATTGTTTCCTATGATTTCCCTAAGACGATGTATGTAGGGGAAGAATATGAAGCTAAAGTCACAGTAAGAAATGTGGGGTCGACAAGTTGGTCGGAACAGAAGCAAGTAAGGTTAGGAGCTGTAGATGATCAAGATCCATTTGCAGTAGGACGCCATCCCATATCAGATGGCCAAGAAGTAGGCTATGCCTCTGAACGTACCTTTGTATTTCGATTGAAAGCTCCTGATATTCCAGGAACGTATACAACCGACTGGAGAATGGTCCAAGACGGGGTAACTTGGTTCGGAGAGTCTTTGAAACAAGTGATTCTAGTGAAAAAGAAAGAGATTATCAAACGTGAATCGCAATACTCTTATTTCTATAATGCAAATAACCTTCTAACACATTTCGTAACACCGAAAGTAAAGAGAGAGTATAGGTACGATCAATCTGGAAATGTGGTATCGGTATCTACGAGTAGGAACTTAGTTGCCAATCATGGATTTGAGTACGATGATTTATGGCATTTCTCACCACATATGAAACTCGTTACTTCTACACCATTTGAAGGGAAGAGAAGTATCAAATTCGAATCGAATACAGATGTCCATGGAACAGCGACAGAGAGTTACATCATCCCTGTAATTCCTTCTCAAAAGTATGTGTTAAAGGGACATCTTTTTAATCAATTGCAGCAAGGAAATCTCTATGTAGATGTGCTGGAGAAAGATATTCACAACGAAGTCGTTGTTGACGGTGGAGGAATCGAGGCACTTGAAAAAGGGAAATGGGTCACAGGTTCCCATACGTTTGTCACAAATAAGAACACGTTATTTATCAATGTGCGTGTCGTTGTCGATGGCAATGCGAAAGGCGTTGGTTATGCAGATAACCTCCAATTGGAGAGAGTCGATAAGTAAGATGGAAGTGTCAAAATAAACAATAGGGGATCTAAGCAGATGAAAAAAATGAGAGCGCTATCAAGTTTACTTGCTTTAGTCTTGTTTTTAGAATTATCCGCACCTTTATTTTTGCAAGTTGCAGAAGCAGTGGTAGCGCCTAAGCCAATTTCCACTCAGACGGCTGACAATAGGGCATTGCTGACGATTGACTACATCGCGAAGAAATACAACGTATCTCCTTCTGATATTCTTTTGCGATTGAATGAAGGATACTCTTTGAAGCATCTTCATGATGCTTTAGCGAAAAATCCTGAGATCACATCGTTGGAAGCTACGCTTGAGGAGATGTATCCGGGTGTAGGGAAGAAATATGAACCTCCTGCGGTGACGGATGCGACATACGGATTGCAGATGCCAGGTTTCAACTTGCTCTTTCCTAATCTAGGAGATGTAACGGGGGCTACTTATGGAAATGTTACAGAATCTGTCTATGGGTCAAGGAAGAAACGAAGTATTTACGATATACCTAGAATTAATCATGATAAGTTGAGTCTTGTAAATCAGCATAAGAAGCTAGACCAAGCACCATACTCTGTTCAAACAGGTAACGAAACCATTTCGAGTGTAGATGGTTCCTTGAGTTTGTCCTCAACGGATCTCTCTTTACCAGGAAGAAATGGACTGTCTTTCTCGCTCCGCAGAGTTTACGACAGCAATGATGCTGAATTCTATAAGAAAACCGTACAGCCTGAACTTTATGCTTCAGCTCTTATTACTCCGTGTGTCAAAGGGACGACTTACAAGAAATTAGGTGGAGGACAAAGAGTATGGTGGGCTGAGAATAAAAATGATGATTATGGTTATTTTACTTATCCAGGTGTAGATGGTCGGTATAGTTATCAATTTGAACAAAGAAAAGTAGAATACTTTTATGGAAAAGAAAAGGAGGCAATGAGGCCGTTAGCTGAAGTTGAATTTCCAGCAAGTGAAATCAACAAATCAATTCAGATATCGATGCATTATGACATAGACTTTGAAAAAATCAAATGTGATGATGGTGAGAATTATAAGATTGTACGGAATTCAGGCTATTTGTATCCTGGTAAATACCCTGATAATAAAATAGAGAGAGATAGTAAAGATTCGATTTTGGGTAGAGGCTGGTCATGGGATATCCCGTATATGAAGTTTGAACATGAAGAGGCTTTTATTCGTATGCCAGCAGGAGGCGTCTACCAGGTAGATAAAGATCTCAATCTTAAGAGTTATCCTTGGAAAGATGCTGTGTTAACGAAAGACAGCAGCCGAAAGGTAGGGTACGATACTTCAGCATACGCATTGAAAATGAAGCAAGGTACAACGTATTACTTTGATGCAAGAGGTGACCTGATACGAGTAGAAGATAACTACTCAAACTTTATAGATTTTCAACATTTAGGTTACGGATTAGGAAAAGTGACAGATTCCTTAGGGAATTACATTCAATTCAGCTATGACTGGCAAAATAGTATTATAACAGCTACGACTAATGCGAATGAATCGGTTAAGTATGCATATAAAAAGTTTGATGGAACAGACATACCGTATTTAGAGTCTGTTACGGATACGATGGGCCGAACGACTCACTATGGATACGATCCTGCCCAATCGAAATTTTCGATGACCTCGGATCCAATTAATCAACGAAATGACTATGCCTTATTAAAAGCAATCCATCATCCAACAGGAGCACGTACCGAATACCGTTATGACAAAGTGCTCCGAAATTTTGGACTTGATTCAAAACAAGAACAGTACAGGGTAGTGGAACGAAAAGATGTTGCGCAGTATGTGAATGGCGCAGTAGTCGAGAGTAATCAGACAAGTATCCAATATGAATCGGATCCATATGCTTCTGCCTCGAATGGTAGACATAAAACGATATTTAAGAGCGGAGATGCCACGAGCATATCTACTTATGACAAAGTACGCTCGGGTGATGATCCTGTATTCCGAAATGTAGAGACGGTGCAACAAGCAGGGCATGTGCAGCATGTGACGAATCAATCATACACGTCAAATGTTTTAAATCCTTATCCTGCCCAAATTACTTCAAAGAAAATAAGTAATGGGGTTGAGAGCCCATCTCTCATCGTTAATCGTCAGTATAATGAAAATGGTAATGTAACGAGTGAGACGAATAACTTAGGAGCTAGCTCATCAACTACCTACGATGCAAAATGGGGACTAGCAGAAACGATTACGTCCAAATTGGACGCAAATCAGCAGAGCTTTACCCGATTAGTTCGTAATGATAAAGGTTCTGTAATTGAATCTAAAACGTACACCAACTCAGAAGGCGGACAGCTTTTTGGTCATATCAATTATGAGTATGATGGATTTGGTAATGTTACGAAAGTAACGGCTCATAACGATAAAGGAAAACCCACCGTATTTAGATACCACTATGGTGCTGAATATCAACATGGATACCTTACGCAGCAAGAAGTGGATGTTACAAATGCAGATGGACAAGTGTCTACCATTGTAGAAAAAGCGAAGTACGACCCAGTAACAGGACGCTTGCTTTCTTACACAGATGGTAAACAGCAAACGACATCGTATGGATATGATCCATTGGGACGAACAACATCAGTCACAATGCCGAACCAAAGCCAGATAAGCTACGTATATAATGATGCTCAAAACCATTTGCAAATGAAGAATACGCTCGGAGAAGTGGCCGAAGCATGGTTCGATCCATTGGGTCGTAAGACTAGAGAAACTCAAGGCTTAGGCGAAGTGAAATACGGTTATGATGAACGTACAAGTCAGCTGCAATGGACAGAAGATGCGTATAGTAATCGTACAACGTATTCATATGACGGATTTGGGCGCCCGCTTCAAACTACTTATGCAAATGGTACCTCAGATCGAGTTGAGTACGATGATGTGAAGCTGACAGTAACTGCTATCGATGCAGAGCAAAATCGCGCGAAAACGACTAGTGATGTGTTAGGCAGAACGATTTTGGTGGAGTCGTACCAGAACAAGCAGAACTACGTCCCAGTTCAGCGTACAGAGTATAATCTTGCGGGTGCGGTCACTTCTGCAATAGATGCAAATGGCAATCGCACGGCATATCAGTATGACGCTGGAGGCCAATTGACTGCGGTTACAGATGCTCAGAAACAGACGACAAGTTATCTCTATGATCGCTTAGGTAATCTTGTTGAGACAACATACGCAAACAACCAGAAGATGAAGAAAGAATATGATGAACTTGGTCGTGTTTCTAAAAAAATAAATGGGACAAATCAAGTTCAGAAGTATTACTATGATGCAAATAGCAACCTAGAGAAATACATTGATCGCAGTGGTACAGTTACAGAAAATCGCTATGATGCAATGAACCGACTTTTACACAATACGCTTGGAAATGAAACGGTTCAATACAGCTACGATACTGAAGGTAGACCGCTCACGATGACGGATCATCGAGGAACGACGAGCTATGAATATCAGGCGCGTTCTGGTTTCTTGACGAGCATTCAATATCCAGATGGTGTGAAGCTGACAAACAACTATGATCTGAACAAGAAGACGGGGTATGAGTTCGCAGCAACAGGTGTTAATGTCAAGGTAGATGGAGCTTACAACAACGTTAACCAGTTAAAGCAGTTGAACATTCTGAGTGGCGGTAATCAGCCAGCGAAGACAATTACATATGATCACTTGGCAAATGGGCAACTCGCGAAGCAAACGTACGGTACCGCATTTGTAACGGATTATCAATATGTAGATAAAAGGTTGAAGCAGCTTAGGTATGCAAAAGATGGAGCTGCGCAGAACACCTTCCAATATGGGTATGACTTGGTTGGAAACATCACGCAGCGTAATGAAAATAACTACATCACCAACTTCATGTACACGCCGTTGAATCAGATTCAGACATCCAGTGAGTTCGACGAAATGTATTCGTACGATGCAAGGTATAATAGGCAGACGTTAGATAGTAATAGAGCGCCATCGATAAAGGCAGCACAGTACGAATATGATAAGAAGAATCGCCTAACGAAGGCAACAGGAGATCATAATCCGGTAACGTATTCTTACACTGGAGAAGGATTGCTATATGAGCGTGTTGAGAATAACGTCCGAAACCGTTACTATTACGATGCAAATAAGCTATTGTTAGCAGAAGCAGTTGTTGGTACAGATGGCAAGGCAAAGATTAAGTATGTATATCTATATGATTTAAATGGTAAGCTTATCGGTCGCCAAGATGCGGCAACAAGTCAGTTACAATACTATCAGCTAAATGGACATGGTGATGTTGTAGCTGTTGTCGATGAAACGGGTAAGAAGTTGAATGAATATCGTTATGACATCTGGGGATTGCCATTAGAAGAGAAAGAGACGGTGCCAAATATCCTCAAATACGCAGGCGAATATTGGGATAAGACGACAGGACTTCAATATCTTCGTGCAAGATGGTACGACCCAAGCATGGGACGGTTTATTAGTGAGGATACGTATGAAGGGGAACTAGGGAATCCATTAAGTTTGAACTTGTATACGTATGTGGAGAACAATCCGTTAAAGTATACTGATCCAAGTGGACGGTCTAAATCATCGGATAACAAACATTTGGCAGGATTAGTACAAGGGTTCACTAATAAATGGAAGAATGCTCAGAGGGCTATTAATACTATTCGGAAGAGTGTTAATTCTTGTTATACACCAACAATGTGTAAGCAGGCACAAAGTTTTTTGGGGAATATTGATAAGTACAAGAAAATACAACTAGAAGCCGAAAAGGGTGCTGATGGAGTTAGGGTAGCATATTATAATTTACACAACAGAACGTTACCGAAAGATGTTGTTTTTAGGAAAAATGAAGTTAGTGCCCCTAATATTACAACTAGAATGGCTTCACTGATGAATGATTTTAAATCTGATTATGCAGGTTATTCTGCAAACCCTGCAACTAAGCTACTAACTTTTATTAGTTTAGTTAAAACGGGTGGTAGGGTAGATGTGAAAAATTCTGACTTTAAGGATAATAAATTTTATGTATATGATGGAGAATTATATAGAAACGATGATTTGGGGAACATTTTTTTCGGATATGCTGGAGGAGTATTTGATTATGGTGGTGAATTTCTGAAATTTGGTGCAGGCATGTATCAAATAAAGTCTGGAACGTCTGATTTTTCTTATTTTTCTTCTTATTTCGATGATCCAAGAGATACCGCTATGATTCATATAGGGGTGAAGATATATTATAGCAGGCATTGAAAGGAGATGTAGTTGACAAAGTGAGGATAAAAAACTTAATTAACCCCGTAATTCATGTAGTGCTTACATTTATCATTGGTTTCAGTTTAATTAATTTTGATTGGTTCTTTTCAATAGGTTTCATTATCATTTCTAGTTGCTTAATGATTGGAATTAATGCTGTGAGCTATATATATTCATTCAAATCGGGTAGTTGGCGAGAGTATTTTCTTAGTTTAGTGATATTTGTTGCTTTGGTTGTATTTCTTGTGGCGATTAAAATAGCAATAGGGGATCCTAGTAAAGAAATCGATGATGAAAATGGAGAAGGATTAATTTTATTCATTGTTTTAATATTATCAATTCCAACAATAGTAATTGGGAATTTAATTGGCTTATTTTTAAAAAAGTATAACAAAAGGCAGAGCAGTTAATTAGTTCCTCAGTATTTATCCGTATTAATGCAAACTGGATTGGTTTGTATTTAAGAGAGGAGACTCCATCAGTGAGCACTTATTTAGATAAAGAAGTAATCGCTGGAGCAGGACTATTCGATCTTTCATTAAAAAGTACTCAAAAAAATCGATTTCAGCTATGAAATTGTAGAGAATTCTGGGGTCGTTATCGAGGGTGAATTTATTGATTTGTTCTTTGATGGAGAGTCACGAGAATTAGTCATGATGACACTTCGTGATTGTTACGCAGGCAAAGTAAACGGAGAAATAAGTATCGGAACTCCTCTTGCTCAACTAGAAGAGTTGTATGGAGAGGATTTACATTATGAGCCAATGGATGATGAGTACTATGTTAAAGATGCGGAGTTAAGCTTTAAATTGAAGTACCCAGATTCTACGGTTGAACATATTATTCTAAGGAATAGTGTACAAGCAAAATTATTTGTAGACTGGGCTCGTGAAGAATTATAAAGATGGTTAGAAGAATCCGTGTATTTGATCAACAATTCATCAGCATCTTCTATAATTAAAACCTAAAGTTATTATGAACCTACTTGTGAGCTCGCCTCCAAGTGGGTTCTTTTCATTTAACTAAGATATTAAAACTAGAAATATACATAATTAGCAAGGACAGAAGGCGGCCTTCAAAGTAATCTTAAAGAATACGAATCACTTCATTACTTATTACGTACGAAAGGAAAATGAAAATTTATGAAGTCACCACTCAAGAAATCGTTCTTATTTTTCTTATGTTTATCTATCTTCGCCTTATACGGAATCCCACAGGCTATAGCCGCCGCATCAGAGTATATATATGATAACAATGGTAAGTTACAATCTACAAAGACTCCAGAATTCCAATACGATTATCACTATGATCAAAATGGAAATATAGTTCGAATCACCAAGTCAACAGATGTTAACCTTTTACGTAATCATAGTTTTGAAACATACAATGCCTCAAATGGTGTAGCTGATAATTGGGGTAGTTATATTGATAACACAGCAACAGGAACATTTGCGCTTGATGGAGAGATCTCTTCACATGGAACTAAGTCTCAAAAGATGCATGCGACTAACCTTCCTAAAGGTACTCAAATGCTTATCTATCAAGATGTGAAATCGCAAGCAGGAATAGAATATAATGTGAGCGGACGTTATCGCATAGATGCATTATCCCATGCAAAAGTTGACTTGTTTGTGGATTTTCTAGATAGTTCGAAAAATTTTATTGATGCCAAAATGGTGGTATCCTATAACCATGTTACACCGGGTTTTATTACTTTATCTACGCATGGAGTAACTCCGGAGAAAACGGCATTTATTCGAGTACATGCCGTAATTCGTGCAGGTAACGAAGCTGTTGGGAATGGTCTCGTGTATGTGGATTCCATGAGTGTAAAACATACTTATGATCCTAACGTAGTAAGTAATCCAAGCTTTGAAGAACAGACAGAAGGCAGCAACCTAGCTGCAGGTTGGGGCAGTCATATTGATCCTGAGGTAGTAGGAACATTTGGTCTTGATCCACTAGGTTCTAATGGCGATAAATCGCAATTTATACGTGCTGAACATCTGCCTGTAGGCACTCAAATGTTAATTTACCAGGACATTCACGCTGAAGCAGGCAAAGCGTATACGGTTAGTGGAAGATATCAGATTGAAAAATTAAAGAATGCGCGAGTTGATTTATTTGTCGATTTTTTAGATAGCTCAAATAACTTTATTAACGCTAAAAAGGTTGAATCATATAGTAACAATACCAAAGGATATATTACTTTAACCAACAGTGGCATTACGCCGCCAAATACGGCATTTATAAGATTGTATGCGGTTATTCGTTCTACGGCTAGTACGCCTGGGGCAGGGGTAGTACATGTGGATTCCATGAGTCTTCACTATAATAACGAGCTTAATATGATCAGTAACCCAAGCTTTGAGGGGAGGGTCCAATTCAATGGACTAGCCGCAGACTGGGGGAGCCATATCGATCAAGAAGCATCTGGAAGCTTATCTGTTGTTAAACAGACGACATCACACGGAACCTATGCTCAAAAGATTACTGCTTCTAAACTACCGAAAGGTACTCAGATGTTAATTTATCAAGATATACATGCTGAGGGTGGACAAGCGTATCAAATAAATGGACAATTTCATATTGAGTCACTTCAACATGCAAGAATAGACTTGTATGTTGATTACTTCGATAGCTCTAATGCTTTTATTAACACGAATACGTTCAAATCTTATTCCGAAGCTACAAAACAATTTATTACACTGTCAGCCCAGACAACAACACCTCAAAACACGGCATATGTTCGTGTATATGCAGTAATCAGAGCCACGGGCGACAGGCCTGGTTCTGGGGTAGTCTATGTCGATTCTATGGAAATGAAGAAAAGATAGAAAGACAATAGAGGAGCAAATACCTAGAGACGCAGCCATTCGATAACCACTTGTGAGTTTACTCCAAGTGGTTTTTTTCATTTCAAAAAGGAAGTCAAATTAGAAATATACATAATTATCAAGGACAGAAGGCAGACTGCAAAGTAATCTTAAAATATATTCATATATTTATATACTCAGGGAGAAGAATGAGATTAACTCAGGGGGATAGTACAAAATGGTTCAGCGTATAAGAAAAATAGCAATGATAGCATTCATCATGTCGTTTGTATGGACATCGCTTTCTTTTCATGGAGCTGCGGATGCAACTGCTTCTAAAGCAAGGATGAATTCAATTGCTGTAAGTAATGCCCAATATGAGGTGGAAGCATTAGAAGGTGGAAGTTTTTCCACAACAATCTATAAGGCTGGAGAGGGTCTTGTAACAAATGATCCTTCAAAAGTAATAGCAGGAGACCATTCTGCACATGTGGAGTCAGCTCCGACGCAGCAATGGAAAGATCTCATGTATAGCGATGCGGCGAAAATGAAATTCGAGAAGCATACGACCTATTCGGTAACTTTCTCTTATAAGTCGGTCACAGCTCCAGTTAAGGAACAGGACGGATATTTTTATTTTACCGCCCGAGGAGTCGGTTCTGATTATACGAGCGACAAAGGATGGACGGAGTGGAATGATCAGACGGGTAAGACAGGCAAGAAAACCATCGTGTTCAAGACAGGGGATAAGGAAAATTATTTTCTGATCTGGGGAATTCACAATGGCGGAGCGTTATCTATCGATGACGTGAAAATAGAAAAGATAAGTGAATCCTTCGAACAAGGGGATTTCACCAGGACAACGTTTCAAGCTGCATCAGGTGCAATCACGAGCGATCCTGCAAAAGTAGTGACGGGAAAATACGCCGCTTATGTGGAGTCAACTCCGACGCAGCAATGGAAAGATCTCATGTATAGCGACGCAGCGAAAATGAAATTTGAGAAGCATACCACGTATGCAGTCACTTTCTCTTACAAGTCAGTCAAGTCCCCGGTGAAGGATCAGAACGGATATTTTTACTTCACCGCCCGAGGAGTCGGTTCTGATTATACGAGCGACAAAGGATGGACGGAGTGGAATGATCAGACGGGTAAGACAGGCAAGAAAACGATCGTGTTCAAGACAGGGGATAAGGACAATTATTTTCTAATCTGGGGAATTCACAATGGCGGAGCGTTATCTATCGATGATGTGAAAATAGAAAAGGTAAGTGAGTCTTTCGAACAAGGAAGCTTTACGAATACAAAACTCCAGGCAGCTTCAGGCACGGTAACAAGTGATCCTACAAAAGTAGTGGAAGGGAAGTATTCCGTTTACGTGGAGTCAGATCCTACACAGCAATGGAAAGATCTTATGTATAGCGATGCGTCAAAAGTAAAATTTGAGAAGCATACAACCTATTCGGTAACCTTTTCTTATAAGTCGGTCACAGCTCCGGTGAAAGATCAGAATGGATATTTTTACTTCACCGCCCGAGGAGTAGGCTCCGATCATACGAGTGATAAGGGATGGACAGAGTGGAATGAGGCTCCAGGAAGTACGGGTAAGAAGACAATCGTATTCAAAACAGGGGATCAAGACAATTATTTTCTCATCTGGGCTATCCATAATGGGGGAGCGATAACTCTAGATGATGTCACCATTAAAGAAATGGATTATCAATATGATGATGCCGGAAGACTTATTAAGCACACGAATCCTAGTGGCTCCAAGATTACATATCACTATGATTCAAATGGAAATCTAGTTCGCACGTTAGTTCATAATTAAACAGAATGTAGTGCAGGGTTCAATTTGTCTACAGAGAATTTCAATTTCATTAGTATAAACGGAGGATAGTTATGCAAGGAAAACGTTATTTTCTTAACACTGTCGTGTTTGCTTGTATGTTGTTAGTAGGACAGCTCAGTTTTCAGCATACTGCACAGGCCGATTATTTGGGTAGTAGTGTGTCACCTTCCGAAGGGTTTGAGTCAGGGGGCTTTACAGATACGAACTTCCAAGCGGTTTCTGGAAGTATAACGGAAGACTCTCTAAAGGTCGTGAATGGAAAATACTCAGCATACTTAGAATCCAAGTCGACGGACAAATGGAAGGAGATGGCCTATACTGACCCTAAAAATATCCGCCTTGAAAGAAACACCGCCTATGCAGTTACATTTTCATATAAGGCTGTTGAACAGCCTGATGCGAGCAAGGATGGACGGTATTATTTCTTGGTCCGTAGTACAGATAATGATGTAAGTGCTGATAGAGGCTGGACGACTTGGCATGCTGAGACAGGCACAGTAGATACGAAGACGGTATATTTTACGACGGGAAATAAAGAGAACTATTATTTACTCTGGGGTATCCATGGCGGTGGAGCGCTATCTTTGGATGATATTACGATTAAGAAGATTAGTGAGTCTTTTGAAAAAGGTAGCTTTACAGATACGGCATTTCGACCCGTGTTGGGTAGTATAACAAGTGATCCGGTCAAAGTCATTAGTGGAAAATATTCAGCCAATCTTGTTTCTGCTCCCTCCCAGCAGTGGAGTGAATTTGCATATTCCGATCCTAAAAGTGTGAAGTTTGAGCCTTATACTACATATTCGGTTACGTTCTCTTATAAAGCTAACAAAGCCACATCAGTAGATGATCAGTATTATTATTTTTTGGCACGAAGTGCAGACGATGATGTGAAAGCGGATATTGGCTGGACAACATGGAAGGCCAAGAAGAATGGGGACAAAGGAACCAAGACAGTTACATTTACTACGGGCTCGAAAGACAATTACTATCTCATCTGGGGTATTCATAACGGTGGAGAGATTTCACTCGATGATATACATATGAAGAAACGAAGTGAATCGTTTGAAAGAGGTACATATAGTGACACCGACTATGAAGCTTGGGCGGGCACGATAACAAATGATGCTGACAAAGTGATTAGTGGAACCTATTCGGCGTATTTAGCATCCCCAGATTCGTTAAAATGGAATGAGTTCTCCTATAGCAACCCAAAGCGTGTCAAGTTCGAGAAAAACACCAGGTATCAAGTGTCATTCTCTTATAAAGCGATTGAAGCGCCGGTTACTGAAAAAGAAGGCTTTTATTACTTTTTAGTTCGTAGTGCCGATAACGATAGGAGTGCAGATTTAGGCTTTTCTAGTTGGACAGCCGAGACAGGCAAAGGTGGTAAGAAGACGATTACCTTCACGACAGGTGATAAGGATAATTATTATTTGATCTGGGGCATTCATAACGGAGGCGCGATGTCTCTGGATGATGTCAAAATAGATAGAGCTCATTATACCTATGATAAGGCGGGACGTCTCTTACATCATTATATTTCCGAGTTTCAATCGATTTACTATAATTACGACCAAAATGGAAATCTAGTAGACCAGAAAGGAGTCTACAACTAATTCATTTATATATTCCTATTAAAAAGGGAAATCACAATTTAGAAGGGGAATAAAAAATATGCGTAAGTTGGTAATTATGTTGCTATTAGTAAGTACATTGATCCTATCTATAATCCCCACTTTACAGGTACATGCAGTTGGAAGTACCACTCCATCTCCTCATATGGAGGCGATTAACGGTGGATTTGAGAAGGACGTAAATCTGAATAATCTGCCGGATTTCTGGGAGATGAATTGGAGAAATGGCACTAGTACCAAACCATTTGCTACAATGGCTCCCTATGAACCGGTAAGTGGGAAGTATCATTTGCGTCTATATAATGGAATGGGAGACGCGACGGCAGCTCAATATGCGTTGTCCAATGTTATAGCAGTTAAAGGTGGAAATGCTTACGAACTCAAAGCCAAATTACGCTATACACTGCCAAGCGGAATGGCCCAAATCTCTATCATTCAAGTGGACAGCAAAGGAAATAACGTTGGTGAACTTCAATATACGTACAGCAAAGGTGCTTGGCAATGGGTAGATACGAATAATCGATTTGTTGTACAGCCAGAAACCGTTGGGATTAGAATTCGGTTTGGAGTTGGTTGGGCGGAAGAAGGAGCTTATCTCGATGTGGATCAAGTGGAATTGAAGTCTTTGAACGAATATGGAACTTTCGAAGAAGATAGCAATCAGAACCATTTGGCGGACTTCTGGGAGTTGAATTGGCGAAACGGTATTAGTGAGAATCCATTTTCGAAATTAGCCCCCTATGAACCTGTTGCGGGAAAATATCACTTGCGACTATATAGCGGTGAAAAAGAAGCTTCGTCCTATCAGTATACAGTGTCAGAATCCATACCCGTTATCAGCGGGGCGGCTTATAAGCTAAATGCACATTTACGCTATGCAGCAGCGAACGGTAAAGTACAGATGAGTGTCATTCAACGCAACGGAAAAAGAGAGATAGTAGACGAAGTACATTACGTCTATCAGAATGATCAGTGGAGATGGAGAGAAAAGTTGGAGTATTTCGTCGTTCATCCTAAGGCTACTACGGTAGATATTCGCTTCGGAGTTGGTGGTCAAGAGCGTGCTTATTTGGATGTGGATAATGTAACTCTCTCGTTCTTAAATGCCACAGGCAATGTGAAAGTTAAAACATATACATACAATGAAAATGGGCAATTGAAGACGATTAGGTATCCGAACGGTAAAGTCGTGACGTACAAATACGATGCCAATGGCAATCTACTTGGAAAGAGTAGTCTTTAGCTTGCTTAGGCCCTTTTTATGCGATAAAATATATAGTTACACAATAAAAGAACATCTAAGGGGAAATGAACATGAAAAAGAAATTTGTCACCAAAGCACTTATGGTAGTAGTACTGCTAAGTATGTTATTTACTAGCAGCGCATTTGCAAACAATTCTGTTCATTACGAGTATGATGCTAACGGTAACTTAATTAGAAAAAAGCAAATCAAATTAACCGATCTCAGCAATGCACCTGCTGAAAAAATGACTTTTGCTGGAGATAAGAAGGTAAGTATAGTGGCGAATAGTCTGAATCAAGCAGAGAATGGTCGTACAACCGTGCAATTTTGGATGAACTGGTCGGGGCAGAGCCAGCAAATGCCGTTCTCTTGGGGCTCAGGTTATGATTTATACATAACAAGTGACGTTCTAGGCTTTAACACTTTTAATGGCGAAGTCTATGGATTTAATGCAGTGAATATTAAAAATAAATGGGTCCATGTTACCGCAATATTTAATAATGGGGATATTACGAAGAGCGAATTGTATATTAATGGAGAGCGCCAAACGCTAAAGCTATATGGTACTAATTCATTTACAAAACATGTATCTGCTAATGCGACAATTGGTGGCTGGTGGGAAAATAATGATTACAATTTCAAAGGACAACTTGCAGATCTTAAAATATGGAACCGAGCATTAACCCCAGCTGAGATTACAAGTAGTGTAATGAAGCAAGAGCCTGTTGCTGCGAATGATTTAATCGGAAGATGGCAGTTGGGCGAAGCTCCAGATAGCGCATTGAAGCTAAAAGGGAAACAAAGAATAGAACTAAGTGATATTCCGGTCAACAAACAACCAGGAGCAAAAACAACGGTTCAATTTTGGATGAAGTGGGATGGAAGTAACGCTGAAATGCCATTTAATTGGGGAAGTGGGGTTTTGGAAGAGGCATATACATTGTATTTGGCTGAGAATCGTTTCGGTTTTAATACAGGTGTCGCAGATATGTATGGTATATCATCATTAAATTTAATGAATCGTTGGACCCATGTTACAGCTGTATTTAATAACGGAAATGTGTATGATAGTGAGTTATATATTAATGGTGTAAAGCAGACATTGATTAAATCGGGGAACGAGGCAAAGAGTCGGAATGTAGTTAGCAAGGCGTTTGTATCTGGTTGGGGTCGTGACGATTTCTATAAATTTAATGGACAAATAGCTGACCTTAAAATATGGAATCGCGCACTTTCTGCGGAAGAGGCAAAGAGTGAAATGTACAAAGCCGTAACGAACCATAACAATGGCTTAGTGTACAGCATGTTTGAATAATTCATTAATCCATGTACCAACTTTTCCTGAGAAAATTTTCATTTCACTGCAACAAAATGGGTTTTTGGATCGTCTCTTTATAAGGAGCATCTTTTCTAACTAAATGGTGTTCTTTGTATGTAATAGAGTAACGATTCATAAGCGGGGTGGAAAAGTGAAGAAGGGTATTATAGGTATGGCTCTTTTTTGCATAATCACTACTTTATTCGTCGGTTGCAGTGGAGAATCTCAAAGCCATGCTTCCATTCTGATCTACAACAATCAGGAATACATAGGAGACAACTTGGTAGCTAAAGCGCAATATCCTAATGTGAACCAGGTAGGATCGGTATCGAAGATGGTAAGAAGTAATCAGCTACCGAAGGGAGAGTTCTCGTCAAATGAACTTTCCAAAGGTACGAAAATATATCAGGTGGATGAATATACGCTGCTGGCGAACTGGGATAATGAGCAATATAAGCTATTTGAACGTAAAAAATCATCTTAGCTTTTAGCTAAACTAGATTCTTAGTTACAGAGGAAATGGAAAAGCCCTTAAAGATGTACTCCTTTAAGGGCTTTTTTTGCGTCCATCTAGAGTACTGGCCGGTTCAAGCCACAATCGAGTTTCCTCTGTAAAGGATGAACAATAAAGATGAATGGGGAGGGTTTCAAAGTATGATGAGTCGAAACGTATCAATCGAGGTAAATCGAGCAAGCTGTATGGTGGATGAGCCGATAAGTTTCTGTATTACTGGTCTTCATCCGCAAGGGCTGTATGAGATCGTGGTTGAGATGCTGGATGATCTAGGACGCACGTGGTGCTCTAATGCAGAGTTTGAAACTAATAACAAAGGGGAACTTGATACGGCAGTTCATTCTGCGCGCAGCGGGAGCTACAGCGGCATTATGGCAAATGGTTTGTTCTGGTCTATGCAGTTGAAGGAGCAGGCTGGGGAACTATCATGGGGGCATGCCCACTCTATACCTTTTTATATGAAGATGAGCTTGAATCCTAACTGCTACAGCGTAAAAGTACACGAATTCATCTGTGCACAAGGGGATGACCGCAATATTGCAAAAGACGATTCCTATAAAGCGAAAACAGTTGTAGCTGAACATTCATTCGAAATGAATTTTATAGCTGACCATGTTCAGGTGATCGATGTTACTGATGGATTTATTGGACAATATTATATGCCAGCCACGAAAACAACTACCAGCAAGGATTACAACAAGTTGCCTGCAGTCATCATCGTAGGCGGGTCAGGTGGCGGGTTTGGTTGGTCTGCTCAAATTGCTTCTGTACTTGCTTCGAGAGGCATTGCAACGATGGCGGTTGCTTATTTTGATTATCAAGGTAGTTATGGTTTGCCTCAAGAATTAGTAGACATTCCGCTAGAATCTTTTGAATGTTGCATCGATTGGTTACAGCAAAGAGCTGAAGTTGACAGTGAACGAATAGGGGTTGTCGGCATTTCAAAGGGGGCTGAACTCTCATTGCTGCTCGGAAGCACATACCACGAGTCGATAAGCTCTGTTGTAGCTATTGCACCTGCCCATATTGTTATGCAAGGGATCTCCATGACGAATCATATCCCCCAATCCTCCTGGTCCTATCAGGGGGAGCCGCTCGCATTCCTTCCCTATCCGGATGATTATACAGCTACCGCATCTTTTGATAAATCCAGTTTGCGAGATATTATTACACGTGCTTTGCAAAATACAGAAGCGGTTGAACAATCTCGGATTCCAGTTGAGCGAATGAGCGCGAATGTGCTGCTTATTTCCGGTGATCAAGATGAAATGGGGCCAACCTCAGATATGAGTTCGTCTATCCAAAACACCCTATCCGATCATTCATATCCATATGAAGTGAAACATTTACGCTATCCTGATGCAGGACACTCCTTCTTCCTTCCTAACTTGCCTGCAGTTGTATTCCATCCTAATGTAAGCCCTGCTGCGGTTGCTGCAGCTGAACAGCATGCATGGAAAGCAATCCTATCTTTTTTACAAAGGGCTGCTAACAGCCATCTGAGCAAATCCTATCCCGTATCTAATATTGTAAAGTAACGAATCTATAGTCTTCGCGAATACATTGGCGCATATATAACAATAGATATAGATCGTTATGAATTGCACCACTCACTCGAATCATGTAATGACATTTTCAGTAGCTAAGAACCAGAGGGAACAACAGATTTGTATACTTTGTAGTGTCATGTTGAACGAACAAAATATCCGAGTCTCCCTCCTTGATAGTCCGTTCATCCCACGATGAACTATGTTTATACAGCAGTCTGGAGATCCAAAATTATAAGCCGCAGAAGACATTTATCGATTCATTTTGTGCATTGGTGTATAATAAGGGCATGAATGAATGTGAGGTGAAATAACAGATGGCTCTGAATATCGTACTCGTCGAACCTGAAATTCCTGCAAATACAGGCAATATTGCTCGTACATGCGCAGCGACAGGGACCCATCTGCATTTGGTTAGACCGCTTGGGTTTAATACGGATGATCGCACGTTGAAGCGTGCAGGCTTGGATTACTGGAGTGCCGTACAAGTTCATTATTATGATTCGTTTGCGGAATTGCAGGACAAACACGCGGGAGCGCGTTTTTTTTATGCCACAACGAAGACGAAGAACAATTTCAGTGATTTTCAATTCCGAGATGGGGATTTCTTCGTATTCGGTAAGGAAACGAAGGGGTTGCCTGAATCTTTAATTGCTGCAAACGCGGAAACATGTATGAGAATGCCGATGACAGATAAAGTTCGTTCCTTGAATTTATCCAATACGGCAGCAATCGTAGTATATGAAGCATTAAGACAGCTAGGTTATCCAGGATTGGATTAACGAATGTAACTAACAATTAGGAACAATAGAAATTGAGGGTAGGCAGTGAAATGTCTGAGAAAGAACGCCTATAATTATGAGTATTGAGACCTAATATCGTGATTTTATGCGACATTTAGTCACTTTGTTACAAAAAATAAAGCAAACCTAAAAAAATTGACAAATTTCAGCAGGATTTTCAGATCAGGCATCGAATAAGTAGGGGCAGAGTTCAAAAAGGGTAAGTCATGAGAGATAGCAAAGAGAGGTGGATCTGATGAAACCTGCCGGTGTAGTCCGAAAAGTCGATCAATTGGGGCGCATTGTACTTCCGAAGTCACTACGTAAACGTTATCAGATGAATGAAGGGGATCCTGTCGAAATTCTAGTTCAAGGGGATCATATCATTTTGGAGCGTTACCGTCCAAAATGTGTATTCTGCGGTAATATGGATGGCGTAGCAGAATTTAAAGAACGTTATATCTGTTCAACATGCATGACCGAAATGACGCATTTGGTAAGGTAAATAGGGGGCAAGGAAGAGGCATTGCAAGGTCAATGCCTCTTTTTTGTTATCGAAAAACTATATGAAGTTGGCGTAAATACGCAAAGACGCCGGCACTTGGCCGACGTCTCGCACTGCTCTTATTGGTCAATGATGTTACAGACCAGCGGTCTTATCTTCGTTGTATCCAGAGGTGAACATAGCCAATAAGAACAAAACGAATACGAGCATAATAATCCAGAATGTCATATGAAGCACCTCCTACAAACTACCATTATTATAACCAATACATACCAAAAAGAAAATGAAAACATGAATGGATAGAGATAGGAAGTCTCTTCTACGAAATTGGATTACATCTACGAGTCATCTTATGCTAGAGACTATTTGAAAAACAAGAAATGTGTCGGTAATTGGCGTAGGTGTCCATCCGATGGACTATTGACAACTCGTCCTTTAAAAATTAAAGAAGATGAACCGCCGCCATCGAGCGTATAAGCATCTTGCACACCGAGATTTTGCATTTTCTTCTGCATCTCTGATAGCAATGCTCCGGAGTTTCCGTTCTCATCATAGCCATCTACAACCATAATGAGAAGTTGATCATCTTTATAGTTTCCGATAACGGTTCGTGGAGCGCGAGAGCTTGCCCACTTCTCAGGAATCTTTAATGAGACGCCATTATGCAGAAGCTGAGGAACGAAGCTGGCACCGAAATGTGGATCCAACTTGTCCAATTGATATTGGCTGTAGAATTTACCGCCAATGAGCTTAGACTCTTTATCAAAGCCGACAAAGGTAAGATCCTTAAAGCTTGGATGGAACCCACCTATATACTTGCCATTCATAACGGTAGTGCCTAGTGGATATCTTCCACCACCGCCATCTGCGTATCCGCCTGCATTGACACCTGCAACAGCGCCATAACGCTGTACAGCTTGCATTGTCGTTTCAGTGCCGCCGAACTTGTCATTGCCAAGCGTCATCTTCATTGCATCAGATGATTTCAGCTTTACTTTCATCGCGTAGCCATTATAGGATGTTGATCCTATGCGATATAATTCTGCTGTTAGTTTATCACTATTGACTTGGTCCATAGGTGTGCCAAGCTTGGCTGTAATGCGACGATTGTAAATTTGTTCAGGACGCTTAGACTGCGCAGAAGCGGCGTTAACAATGGAATTCATTGCGTTCGTTGTCTTTTGATACAGCTTGGAAACACGACCTACTGTCTCCATTGTATATTCTGCGGTGTGCTGGGCTTTCGTTAACCCTTGCGTAATCTGTTTCTGACTCTCATTCCAATCTTGCGTGAACGAAGCATTATCTGGCAGCGTCAGTTGAATGGATACTTGTAAGGAAGAGATGAGGATGAATATCATCATCCCGATGAACGGAGCGACAACCATCATAAACATGCGGTTTATTTGTTTAACTTGTGTCATCGGCTGTCCTCAATCATTTTAAAAGATCCATTTTCTTCTGCAGTGCTGCCAACTGCTTTTTCACTTCATTCAACTGAGAGTAAAGCTTATTGCTGTTATCTGTTTTGTTAGACGCATTGTCCTTCGTAAACTCAAGCAATTCATTAAATGACTGTACTTTGCTTTGCATCTGGTCGAGCTTGTCATTCATTTGCTTCAACTGCTTCTCGTAATTGCGCTGCATGTTGGTAATCTGCGCATTTGTTTGTGCCTGCACCTGTTCAATCATGGATTGCTTCATGTGCTGACTGTAATAATAAGTTGCGGTTATCCCGACCGCAATCATGACGAACCAGAACAATAAGAACCATGCGGGGCTTACTCTGTTCGCCTTCGTTCGGGATCTGCGGGAAGGCTCCCGTTCATTCTCGAAAGAAGGTTGCATATCCAATCACCTCAAAGCTACTTTTATCCAAGTTGACCCAAATCTTTCAATACATCCTATTATTCTATCACGACCGTCAAGCGCAAGCAAAAAAGGCCAACTTTCTTCTCACCATTAGATAGAGTTGATAGATTTAGCTTCTTGAATCCTATCAACTTCTTGATTGGCGATAAAAACTACCTTATATATGCACGAAGTCGCTCACCTTCAAAAGAACAGATAGGACTTTTTTTCATTGCGCATATGTGCATGCTTCTATACAATCAAAGTATGTTAGTTTTTAGAGAATGGCGTCGAATTGTGCGCTTATCGTAATTAGTATTTGTTATAGGATTGAGGGAAAAGATGAATCTTACTTTTATACGCAAGTGTGGGCTGATAGCTCTCGGTCTCGTATATATTTGGCTCATAATTGTCACATTTTCACACCCTTTTATTGGTGTGTATGCCAAATTGGACGATGATGATTGGCGTGTATCCTACGCGCTTAATGGAGGAGTCGGTGCAGACTTTCATATACAGAAGGGCGACCGACTAATAGAGGTAAATGGACAACCTGCGACAACCCATTTTTATTTGCAGAAGTGGGGAAAGCTTGAACAGGCGGAGAATGTTCTACTAGAAAGAGACGGACATTATCATTTTGTATATCTTACTAGTGGGGAACCTCATCATCTATATGATGTGTTACCTGTTGTATCAACGATATTTTTACTCTTTATCGCGCAGTTCCTTTATCGGAGGCGAGGTGCATCGACGGCGATTGTACAGCTAAGCTTACTTTTTTTATCGATTAGTTTGGTGTACATCTCTTATGGTGCATCGATACGTGGAGATATCGTAGGTAGATGGCTTATGTATAGCGGCATTATGATTTTGCCGATTCTATTCTTGCAATTTATTTGCTCTTTTATACAAGAGAAGTCTAGCATCAAGCTGCCAATGCAACATATTAAATGGTTGTACGGTTCGCTTATTATTTGCCTCGTTGTCAAATGGATGTATTTATTGACGCAATGGTCATATGCTTCTACCCAGTTTGATGACATGATTACTTATTTGTTTTTTGCCTTTGTAATAGGGGTCACATTAATATACATAACGAGATTATATTTAAGATTCAGGCATGAGCGCTCGTATTTCAGTTCGGTCGTATTCATCGTGTTTGTGATTGTGAGCATCGCGGCGATACCGGTCATAGGTCTGTCCTTCATTCCGCATTTGATGGGACTGCCGCCACTTGTGCCTCCGCTCGTTGCTGGCTGGATTGCTATTATGATGCTCCTCGTATTTGCATTGTTGACGATGCACTACCAATTAAATGATATTGGTGTCATTCTTAGACGATTGTTTGTCCATGTGTTAATTGCCATGGTGCCGAGCGCGCTCATTCTAGGTTGGTATGGTGTCGTATTTGTTCAGGAGGGTCCTTTTAGTTATCAGTTCTTTACTTATTTGTTTATGGTATTTGTTATTACTGCGATTACACATACGCTTGACTATTACGTAAACAAACTAGAAGCGGTTCTAATTCCTCGCAAGCACAAGCTGCATCACGCATTAATCGTTATTGCAGAGCGGCTTGGTCAGCACCAGCATCAAGATGAATGGTATACGAGAATACTTCCGCTCATTGTGAAAGCCCTTGATGCTGATGGAGTTGCGCTTGTACGTAAAGACCATTTGGGTACGATTGAAATGTCCATTGAAGGTGATGTCGATCAGGAAAAAGTAGAGCGTCAGTTGAAAGCTTCTCATTTCCGTCATCATCATTACTTTTGGTACGAAATCAATTTGCGGGCTGATTCGATCTACTATGTTGTCATTGTGCGCAAGTCTACAAAGGCGAAGCTTAACCACGAAGAAGATAAGTGGATGCAGCAAGTGATTACTTATTTATCACTTAGCTTAAATCATATTTATCATGTTCAAACGCTTCGTACGCAATTGTCGGGCTATACAGACAGGAACTCCGAGTTAAGACAATCGATAGAGCGCCATGTGATGGGCGATCTTTTTGATATGGATGAACAGGAACGGAGTAGATTCTCTGCGGAAATTCAGAAGCGTGTCATGCGTTTGCTTCATGATGTTACGGTAGCATTGGAAGAAAGCCTCCATAGTGCAGATACGGAATTGAGCAAAGAAATGCACAAAATCGTCTTAGTTGAAGTGAAGGAAAGCATTTTCGAGGTAAACAGTCAGTTGCAGCATTTATGTCAAACATTAAAGCCTACCTTGTTGAAAACAGCTGGATTCGCTAATGCTCTTCGTCAATGGATCGAAAGGGAGTTCACAGATCGAACGAAAGTGATTCTCCATGTAGATGAACCTTCACTTGTACTGGACGTTCAGACGGAAGATTGGGTCACGGGTGTATTCCGTATCTCTCAGCTGCTGCTGTACAATGGCAAGGTAAACGGGTATGCAACAGAGCTTCAACTTCAGATTAACGTCCATGATGGTCATGCTCATATTGTTTATAGGGACAATGGGATAGGGTTCCATTACGACATGAATGAAGTAGTCATTGAGGAATATACGTTCAAGCAATTGCGAAACAGAGTAACCATGTTAGATGGAAAATTTGTTTCCACGCAATATCCTGATCAGATCGGCTCCTTTATTCAAGTCAACGTGCCGCTAAGCTCAGAGAAGCAATCTGAATATGCGATGAGTGGGAATGCGTCAGCGAAATAGAACAAATAGCCCCGCTTTTATACGTGAGTTTTAGAAGACAGAACGAAGAGAAGACATTCCTCGTTCTGTTTTTTTTACGTATTGCACATAAAAAAATTGCCAATTGAAAAGGTGAAGTGTATTCTTTTTAGAAAGATGAAAGGAGAGCTGGCAGATGGAATATACGTTTTCGAATCGTATTCAATCCGTACAAAGTTCGGTTGTTCGTGACATTTTGCAGCTTACTCAAGGTAAATCCATCATTTCCTTTGCAGGGGGACTCCCTGCGGAGGAATGGTTCCCTATGGAAGCGATACGCAAGGTCAGCAACATCGTACTTAAGCAAAGTCCTAAAGCGTTACAGTATGGGGTCACCGAGGGTATTATGGAACTGCGTGAACAGCTGGCAAAACGTATGGAACTTCACAAAAAAATTACTGTTGAGCCTTCTATGGTGATGCTAACTTCCGGCTCACAGCAAACGATTGATTTAATGGCCAAAGCATTCATTGATCCAGGCGATGTCGTGTTAGTAGAGAACCCTACATACTTGGCTTGCTTACAAGTAATGAAGCTGTACGGTGCTCAAGTTGTTGGGGTGCAAAGTGATGCAGAAGGCATGATTCCAGAAGATCTTGCTCACAAGCTGGACAAATATCGTCCGAAGATGGTGTATGTGGTTCCGACATTCAGCAACCCGACGGGACGTGTATGGAGTTTGGCTCGCCGTCAAGCTTTGTTGGAGCAGTGTCGTCGAACAGGAACTGTTATTTTTGAGGATGATCCTTATGGGGAGCTAGGCTTTACCAATCAGCAGCTGCCAACGCTCGCTGCCCTGGAAGGTGATGCGCCAGATCGACTTGTTGTATATACGAGTACGTTTAGCAAGCTTGTTGCCCCTGGTCTGCGCACAGGCTGGGTTGCTGCGGATCGACGCATTATTCAAATGCTTGCACGAGGCAAACAATCGGCGGATTTGCATTCCAGTGTATTGGATCAGCTCCTATTAAGCGAATTGCTCCGTTCCGATTCATTTTCATTAGATGACCATGTTCATAAAGTGTCTCTCATTTATAAGGAACGAATGGAGACGATGTTAACAAGCTTGCAGCAGAATGAAGCGTGGAAAGGTTCGCAGTGGAACAAGCCGCAGGGCGGAATGTTTTTATGGCTGGAACTGCCCGAAGGATTGGATGCTGAACATTTGCTTCGTGTTGCTGTACAGAAAGGCGTCGCTTTCGTACCAGGCTTCCCATTCTATGTTGAAGATTGTAAGCGCAATACGATGCGGCTCAACTTCTCTTTTGCTTCCCCTGACGTCATCCGTACAGGCATGGAGCGCCTTGGGGAAGCAATTGGCGAATTTACGGGTCGTTATGCAGATGTGTAACAGATAACAACTTATTTATAAATCTACAATTTCGGCATACTGCAACAACGCCGCTTCTCCGGCCTTGGTCAGGGCGTACTGGCCACGTTCGATACGGGAGAACCAACCGTAATAGTTGTGACGCAAAATAGCAGCGGCATCTCCAATGCCGCTTGCTTCCTTGACTCGAACAGGCTTGCTTTGCCCTTGCTTCAAGGCTAGGGCGACACGAAGTGCCTTCTCTCGGTAAGCGGTGACGAGCGGGCGTTGCGTAGATCCGCCTACATTATAATCACCACTTCGTCCGCTGAATTCCCGTATTAGCTTGGCTTGACGAGCCGTTATTGGTTTTTTGGGAGGAATTGCAGGAACGTTCTGATCACTATAGCCCTCACTCTGTTCATGAACACCAGCGCTTATGTACAAAGGATGCGAGCTTCGTTGCTCCCATCCATAGGGTGTAGTATGTAGTTCTACAAATGCCGGCTTGCGAGCATAGAGAGTTACGGTTAAAAAGCCAATCCCAATCCGTCGACATAGTTCAGCTACGGCGCGAAGTCGCTTCTGGCTAGCTTGTTTGCCGCGTTTGGCTTCTATTGCGATGAATACGTGGGCAGCAGATTTTTGCCGATCCAGCGCTTGCAGCAGCAAGGTAAGATTCGCGCTTGCTTTCATTTCTACAATGACCGGTTGTTCGGGGAACTGTGGGTGAATGGCAACGAGATCGCAATGTCGTACTTCAGCACGGACCTCATACCCCAACTGCTCCCAGTATTGTTTTAAAGGTGCATACAATTCGGTTTCTTGTCGTTTCGTCATTCTTCATCCCGTCCTTGTCTACTTCATGCGCAGCCTCCATGCCTTGCGCGAAACGCTCATAATCGCTACAAATTCCATTATATCACGATTCCTGTTAGCCAGCGTTTTAACCGTCTCGTTCTGCCTCCTAGAAGAGAATCTAACAATATTGTCTCAGGCAAAATTGTTAGAAACTAATCCCACCTATGCGCATAGGTATGTAATACACTTTTCTTTTTAGGTTGCTGGTTCATTAGCGCGAGTCAATCCTCAAGGTGGCACGCGCCTATTAATAACAACGACAGAAGTAAGATGGCGATGGAGGGCAGTGTTGTGAATCGGGAGCAATGGAGGTAAGAGGGATGGACATTTTCAAGCGAATAGCTGAACACCGTACCGAGAGTGAACAGCTTAGCTGGACCGGTACGTTCAAAGAATACGTAGAACTGTTGCGACGCGACCCCGCTCCGGCGATGACCGCCCATGCAAGGGTGTATGAGATGATTTCTTCACATGGTGTGGAAGAAGTGAATGGGCATAAGCGTTACAAGTTTTTTGAACAAGAGATATTTGGGCTGGATCGAGCGATTGAGAAGCTGGTGGAAGAATACTTTCACTCCGCAGCGAAACGGCTGGATGTACGCAAGCGGATTCTATTGCTAATGGGGCCAGTGAGTGGAGGAAAATCGACACTTGTCACGATGCTAAAACGCGGCTTGGAGCAATATTCACGGCAAGAGCGAGGCGCTGTATATGCGATCAAAGGCTGCCCTATGCATGAAGAAGCCTTGCATCTCGTACCGAATGAGCTGCGGCCAGAAGTAGAGAAAGCACTTGGTGTTCGGATTGAGGGCAATTTATGCCCATCGTGCCAAATGCGTCTCCGTACCGAATATAATGGAGAAATTGAAAATGTATTAGTTGAGCGGGTGCTGATCTCGGAAGAAAATCGTATTGGTATCGGGACATTTAGTCCGTCTGATCCGAAGTCGCAGGATATTGCGGATTTGACGGGAAGTATCGACTTCTCGACGATTACCGAATACGGTTCAGAATCTGATCCACGAGCCTATCGTTTCGACGGTGAACTGAATAAAGCCAACCGGGGTGTCATGGAGTTCCAGGAGATGTTAAAGTGCGATGAGAAATTTCTTTGGAACTTGCTTTCCTTAACGCAAGAGGGCAATTTTAAGGCAGGAAGATTCGCTTTGATCTCTGCGGATGAACCTAGTATATACTGATAAGACCAAAAGAAGAACCGAATAGCTCAAATTAAGCTAGGCCTTACAGTTAAACGGGTTACGAAAGCAATATATAAAAACGCGGGGTTTTAGGTGAGGGGTACTTGATACGAAAATGGACAAGCACCAGCCGAGTTTCGAAAAGCACCCCTCACCGAAATACTCCAGCAGTTATATATTCTTAAACCCTTAAGTACTTAATTAACTACTACTAATAAACACTTATATTATATAAATATTTATTATTGATTATTTATTATTTATATATAGTTATTATTTTTACTAAGGTACTTACATATTTTACTAGGGGAGTGTTGTTTGTGCTTAAAATAGAGGGGTTTGTATCTAAAAAGAATATCCGCCGCTTGTTGGAAAATTACCATACGCTGGAGACCGGCGACCAGATGCCTAACCCGGACGCTGCGCCGCAGAATGGCGGGCCAAAGGCTTATGACGGTGTAAGTGGTGGCCGGCTGAATAAGATCATGCTGGATAATGCTATCGCGGAGCTGTCGCCGTTTATGCGGGCTGTAGTAAAGTGCAGGTGGACGCGGCAGCTGCCGGTTAAAGATACGGTTAAAATGCTGGGGATATCGAAGTCGGTTTATTATAACCGTTGCGACCTGGCTATCGAGCAGCTTTACATTCAGGTGAACGGAAAGGCAGCTGGAATACAGGCCTTATATGACCGAATCGCTAGGGGTTGACAAAATGCGCTCAAAATCGTATATTTTAGGTAAGATGCATTACTTGTGCTTAGAGGATGAAGCACAAGCTGGGGGCGGAAACGGTATTTCCAGAGGCTGACCCCTGATTTTCGGAACAGAATCCATAAGTAAAGAAGTTTTTACTTCTCAATTCCGCCGGCCTACTTAGGTCGGCTTTTCTATTTTCTAGACAAGGGGGCGCGAGTTTTGACCGACGAACAGACTACGCCGGCAACTGCGCTGGACCCGTACGACATGAACGCCAAACGGCAGCTGCACAAGAAAGCCGACGAAAAGAACCGCTTAGAATCGCGCAGAGGAAAAACGGTATTGTGTTGTGGAGCAAATAAGCCCATTAAGAAAGGCGGCGGCTTCTGCAAGGCGTTAGCTGGTACGGGTACGGATCACCCAGGCTATGGCCGGTGTAAATATTGCGGCGGTATGAATACGGGGCCGAAGACAGCGGCAGGAAAGGCAGCCGTTAGCCAAAACGCCAGAAAGCACGGTTTCTACAGCAAGGCGATAAGCCCGGAGGAACGGGAAGTATACGAAGAACAGCTAGAAGAGGCTAGCCTAGGCTTACAGCATGAAATCTACATGCTAAAGGCTAAAATACTAGTGTACTTATCACGCTGGCGGCGCAGATGGGACCGTTTCTATAAGGCCAAATTAGCCGAAGAGTATGTAAAGTATAAATGCATGAATCCCGATTGTGGGGCCGTTCATGTGTACGGGGAACTGGAAGTAAAGCCTGGTTACTGTATTAGCGCCAAGTGCGGCGAAAAGCATTTGGAGGAAGTCGAACGCTGGGTAGCTGAACGTACCCCAGTAGAGGCCGAAGAATACGCTGATAGACAGACTAAGGTCTATTTCACAGATGGGGAAAACGGGCGAAGCTATTACCATGCTGGAAGCCTGGAAGACCGCACCCTGGACAGGGCCCTAAACACTTTAGGCCGGCTTATCGAAAAGCATGCCCGTTTAACGCAAGATTCTGGCGACGATCTACTGACGTCTATCAATAAGGAGCTACAGGCAGCTAGCCAGGGCAAAGTATCCGTAAGCTGGGGCGGTAAGCCGCAGGCAAGAACGGAAAGCCCTGCAGAATAGGTATTGTTGTGCCTATGGTGTTAACTGAGTGTAATAATAGCGATTTTTGTTACCTGAAAGTAATTGCTTCTACAGAAAGGAGAAAGGGACATGACACATGTTGTACAGCACCCCAATAACGAATTATGGGCCGGGCGTTTGGTAATGGTATTAGGCAAGGAGTTCGTTATAGTAAGTGTATGTATGGATGGCAGCTTGATTCTGGAACCTAAAGAGTTATACGGCACTGCGGAAAGCCTAACACCTGGGGAAGTGATACAAGCATGATCGACGGAAGTAGCGCCTATCAGCTTGTCGAATACGACTACAGGGAAGACGTAGACCCTATAAGTGGGGCACCTACAATGACTGCCGTACCAAGAACGGTACAGGAAGCCAAGGAAGGCGTACCATACAACACAATAAAAGACCTGGGCGAAATCTTTCTGCGTGAGAACTTACGAGAAGCCTGGCGGCTGCTAAGACGTAATGATCCTTTCGACTATCAGCTGGAAGTAGTAGACGCTATTATCTATTCATGCCTGGCTGCCCAGGGGTGGCAGTTTACCGTTATGCAGACCCGGCAAAGTGGGAAGAACGAAGAATCAGCCTTTATAGAGCAGTACTTACTGTTATATGGCTGGTATCACGGTATTCCAGTATCAGGCGTAAAGTTTGCCCCAGTACATAAGCCGCAGGTACAGGCTAGTATGGACAGGCTAGAGGGAGCCGACGCCCCGGACGCTGGGGGCATGGCAGGCAGCATATTAACGAAGAAGCTTTACCGTAAATCTGACGGCTACAAGTACCATATAGGTAAGCCAAGGGATTCGAATAAGTGGGCGTTCCTTTCTATCAACCCTACAGCTAATGTGGCTTCGCAGACAGCTTTTACATTGCTGGAGGGTGACGAAGCCCAGGACATAGATAGCGCCAAATGGGAACGTGACGCGCAGCCTATGGGAAGCTTTAAAAATGCGACAACCGTTTTCTGGGGTGTAGCTTGGACAAAGGAAAGCCATATATACAAGGCCATGCAGCAAAGCTATGAAATGGAGAAGCGCCTAGAAGATGATCTAGGGTATAGGCCTAAGCTAGTATTTAAGATCGACGCCCATAGAGTTATAGCTTCTGGTAACGACAGCTATAAAAAGGCCTTCGAAAACCAGGTAGCCCGTCTAGGGGTTAACCATATAGCTATCCAGACCCAGTACCTGCTTAACTTTGTGGACAGTATCGGGCGGTACTTTGACGAAGAACAACTAAAGTTGATATTTGCGGATAGTCCATATGACATGCGACAAGGACCCAAGCCAGGCAGCCGGTATGCGTTTGCTATTGACGTAGCAGGTCAAGAGGAAAATCCCACAGGCCAGCAAGAGGTAGAGGCAGGAAAGCATAAGCGAGACGCTACACAGCTGGTAATAGGGGAGCTTATGCCAGATGGTGTACTAGTTCCTGTTTGCTTCTACCAGTGGGTAGGGCGTGGGCATACAGAGCAGCGCAGCCAGATAAAAACGATACTCAAGCACTGGGGTACGGTAGGCGGGGTATGTGACGCTACAGGGATCGGGGAACCTCTTGCCTATTGGCTGATTGAGCAGCTGCCGGATATGCTTATAGAAGCCTATAAGTTCAAGGCAGAAGGTGACGAGAATAAGAGCAAGCTGGGTTATCTGGTATATGCTACAGTTCAGGCGGGCATGTTCAAGATGCCCAAAAGGCCGATAAGCGACTTACAGCAAGGTGACTTATGGGACGAAGCAAAATACCAGCTGGAACACCTGGTACGGGAAGCACGTAAGGCACAAAAGATAAACTACCATGTACCACGAAATGCAAAACCAAGGAAGCCAGGCCACGTACCGCATGATGACGTGGCACTGGCTATTTTTATGCTTATACGTGCAGCCTGGGGCATCAAAGACCCGGATAAATGGAAAGCTTCGGCCTTTAACCGGGCTGATATAGGCGGCTGATATTGAAAGGGGTGGCGAAGTGGCCGTAGTAAACAAGATACCGCAGTTGTTAGATATACACGCTACGTTGACCGAAGCCCAGGCAGCCGCCGAAGCCTGGGTAACGACGAATAGCGCCTGGCTTGCTAAGTTGCTTAAGGATCACCAGGAGCTAATAAAGACGCAAAACGTGGAACTTTACCAGGCAACATATGACGGCGAGCTGGAAGAGGTCGAAAACCGCGACAAAAGCCGCGGGGACGATGTTAATCATAAGATAATGGCTAGTATGGCACAGCTAGTAGTGGACACACCTGTAGATTACCTACTAGGTAAGCCTATTGTTTGGTCATTTAAGGACCCGAAGCAAGTCGGTGCAGATACAGCCACAATGGAAGACTACCGCAAAGAGCTGCTGCAGCTGCTAGAAACGGAAGATGCACAGCGCGTATTACGTGAAACACTTACCCAGGGAGGGGTAGCCGGTGTATCGTCTGTAATAGGCTGGGTGGATGAATCGGGGAAGATTGACTATGAAGAATTCCCCTATCAGGAAATCGTACCTGTATTCGATACACGGGGGCGCCTACGCCTGGTAGTACGTTTCTACTTAGTAGATAATGCGGAACCTGACGCGGCACAGGAAGACTTCCGTTACAAAGCTGAAATATACGATAACCGGTATATAACGTCTGTTACAGCGGACGAAAGCGGCGAGTCATACAGCTTAGACAATGACGAAGGCCTGGCCGTAATTGACCATAAGGCGGGCCGTATCCCTGTCGCTGTATTCCTTAATGGTACACCAGCACGGTACAGTGAACGTAAAAAGAAAGCCGGGGTTAGTGACTTGGCGGGTGGTATTCTAAGCCTGGTAAACGAGTACGCCCACAGCATGAGCGACAAGGCGAACGCTGTAGACCGTATGCAGGACCAACTGTTGAAATTGATAGGCGTCCAATTGGGTAATCAGAAAAGCGGAGAAGCCGAAGTACTGGCCATGAGGAAGGCGCGAGCAATTGCCCTAAAGAATGAAAACGCTAATGCGGAGTACATTTCTCCATCGCAAGAAGACACGGCAGTAGAAAATCACCTTAACCGCACTAGGGACACGATACACGAAATGGCTTTCGTGCCTAAGCTATCTGACCTTTCCGGGGCTACAGCTACAGAAATTAAGGTAAAGTACTCAGGTTTAGACATAAAGGCGGGTAAAAAGGAAACATATTTTAAAAGTGCAATCAAGCAGCTGCTGGCTATACTTACTGACTTCCTTAATGCCCGAAAGCTTGCAGGTAATGGCCAATTACCCCAGGGTTATCAAGATAAGCTACAGGACCCTGCAGCAAATGGTCTGTACGATAGTGAATGGGTAGAGTTTACGCTTAACCGCAACTTACCGCAGAACTATCTGGAGATTGCCCAAATCGTAAGTCTGTTAACGGATAAGGTGCCGGATAGTTATTTGTACGAATTGCTTTGGTTTATACCTGACCCAAAGGCCGCCTTAGACGAAATGAAGGCGCAAAAAGATGCTGCATCCAAACGGACAAGCCAGGCAGGACTGGCAGCTATGGGATTGGGTGGGGAATTCAGTAAAACTAACGTAACAGAAAATGAAGATGAAGACGGGGAAGAATCGGGCGAATCCAGGGAGGCGTAACTTATGTCCCAAAATCCGAAACCCCCAAAACGAACAAAGGCGAACAAGGCCCAGGAAAAAGCTGTTGTAGAACGCATGCAGCAGGACCTGGACGGCTATATAGACCGCTATAACGAAATCCTGGACCGGCGGCAGCAGCTGTTCGCCCAGGAAGTCCTGCCCTTCTGGCAGCAGGCGACATTTCGCATACTGCAGGAATTGAAGAAGCTGCATGCTGAACTGGTAGACGCGCAGCGCGTCCCGATTACCCAGGACCCGATAGACCCGGCAAAGTATCGGAACATGCAGCGCGAAATCGACCGGCTTACGATCCTGGCGCAGCAAATGGTAGCGCTGGCCCAGGCGGATATGCCCGAAAAAATGCGGCGTAACCTGGCCTATACGTATGCTGATAGCTATTACTTCCACGCCTGGGGGCTGGAACAGGCTACGCAGCTGGCTATCAACGTCCCGCAGCTTAACGCGGCCGGCGTTATGGGCGTGCTGGCGAATCCCTGGCTACCCGACGGCAATACGTATAGCGACCGCATACGCGCGAATACGGCGTACCTGGCCGATAAAATGCGCGCCGGGATCGCCGATGCGGTAAATATGGGCTGGGATTGGAACAAAACGGCCCGCCATATCGAAGACATAGCCGGCGAAGGCTACCTTAACAGCGTACGTCTGGCCCGTACCGAGATAAACAGGGCCGCCAGCCAGGCAAGCAGCCATATATTTATGCAGAACGCCGATATATTGGACGGCAAGCGCTGGAACGCTACGCTGGACGCCAGGACGGCACCGAAAGACGCCGCGAACGACCGCAAGGTATACGACCTGGCGTACGATACGGCCGAAATGCCAGGGCGACCTGGCGAACGAATCCCGAACCATCCGAACTGCCGCTGCAAGTACAGCCCGGTAGTTTCCGGGGTAAAGGATCGGGTAAGGGAACGGATCGCCAGGGGCGCCGGCGACACGCCTAGCGAATTCGGCGAACGGACCTACGTAAAGGTAGCCGACTACCGAGAATACGCGAAGCAGCGCGGTATTGACCTGGACGAACGCTTACGAAACGACGACCCAGGCCGGTATTTGAATAACCAGGAACGCCGGGGGCTTCCCCAGCCGACCTTCTAAACAAAAGCGAAGGCGAGAAGGTAAAACTTCTTGCCTTTTTTCATGCAATGAAAGTATTCAGCTTATTACATGAAAAAGGGCGCCATATGGCACCTTGCATATTAAGCGTTTTACCCGTATCGCATGGAAGAACGGGGCGCAGGGGTAGCAGCCCTTTAACTGCGGGAAAGGTTAGGTGTCTATGGAGTGGTTGAAAAGGCTACAGGAAAAATACAGGGCGGGTAAGTTGACAAAGGAACAGTACGAAGCAAAGGTAAAGGACCTGCTGGAAGACGGCGACCTAGAACAAGCGGAATACGACGAAGCCCTGGAATTTGACCCAAAGGAACCCGAAGGCGGTAAGCTTATCTATTCCGAAGAAGATATGCAGCGTATGGCTATTAACGTAGCTAACCGTAAGCTTCGCCAGGAACTAAAGAAGCAAGGCGTAGAAATTGACGCCGATAATAAGGGGCTTATTACCGCAGTAGCAGCCCTGGCAAAGACCGGCCAAGAATCCGACGGTAAAGGAGCCACCGCCACCGAACAAGAAATAGCGCAGCTACGTAAGGATGCTGCGAAGGTAAAAACCCTGGAAGCATCGACTAAAAACCTTTCCCTAGAGGTAGCTGTACTGAAATCGGCAGGTAAATACCAGCCGCATAACCCTGCACAAGTTGTACGGGCTATGAGCGACTACGCCGACTTAATCGAATTTGACGATGAAACCGGCCTGCCTACACAGAAAAGCGTACAAGGGGTAATTTCCAAGCTAGCTAAGACTGAGCCTAACCTATTCAAAACGGCAGACGGTGAGGGTGGAACCCCGGATAACCAGGATGAAACCCATCCACAAGGTGGATTTAGCAGCAGAGCACCTGGAGGAGCTGTAGGCGGTTCAGGCTCAACAAGACAAGCTGCGAAAGCTGAGGAAATGAAAAATGACGCCCTGCAGCGTATGGGAATCAAGCTTGATAATTAAACAAACGAAAGGGGAATAACACAATGCCAGTAGGTAACTATGACGGTCAAATCCGCAGAATTGAAGTATTAGGTGGCCGAGAAATTAAGGCTAGCCCAGTCTACAACTATATTACAAATGGTATTACATTGGATGGCAGTAAATTCGCAAACGGGGAACTAGTGCTGGAGGGTACATGTCTGGTTAAAGATAATACAACTGGAAAGTACGAAAAATACAAGGAAACTACAGCCGGTACATTTGAACCTGGTAAATCTAATCCAGTAATTTTGGACCAATCAGTAAAGTTCGAATTAAAGGATAGCGGTGGTAATGCGGACCGTATCGTAGGACAGGTACTTGTACGTGCTGACGTTTATCAAGGCATGTTAATCGGTTGGACGCAAGCTTTCCAGGACAAACTGAGCGGAGCTATCCGAATTCTCTAATAATCAAGCAGCCCCTGGGCTGCTTTTTTCATGCTTAATTAAACAACTGAAAGGGGAACTAACATAATGGCAGGATTAGAACAGTATAGTCCGTTTTTTGCGAACCCATTGTTTACAAATGTGATTAAGGAGGTACCGATTAAAAAGGGGTACATTGCCCACCGTTTTTTACCTAGGGAAGAAACCTACGAAACTAAATTCCATGAATCTCAAGTAGTTCGTCAGGCTGATATGGCGAATATCGTTTCGGGCCTTGCGGAAGTACCGCTTACTGACCGTGATCCAATGAAAGCCGTAAGTGGCGAAATCTCTGATATTTCTCAGGGATACGTTGTTACTAAGGAAGAACTAGGGGCCCTTATGGATAAAGGTAACCCACAACGTCGAAAAATCGCAGAAACGCAGCTTTTGGGTAAGGCGAAAACGATTAAAGAGAACATTGACGCACGTATCGAATGGATGGGCTGGCAGGCAATGGGGAATGGCCGTTTAATCTATGAAAAAGACGGTATCTACCTGACAACTGATTTCGGACTTGACCCAGCACAGTTTAAAACTGCCGCGACACGCTGGGATGCTATAACAGGCACTACGATTATTACTGATTATGAGAAATGGAATCAGGATTACTTAGATCGAGCTGGTGAGGGTGCTGACACGTTTGTAACGTCTATTCAAGTTATACGAACGGTTCTTAACGATCCTGCGGTAAGAAAAGCTGTTTCGGGTGCTTCTGAGAAACTTTTGGAACTGACTGAACTTAACAAGTTTCTAATTGGACGTCAAATGGCACCTATGGAAGCGTTTGACGCTTCGGTTACTTATCGTGATGTAAAAACAGGCGGGAAACGGGTGTCACAGCGCTTACTTGCGGCAAACAAAGGCGTATTCCTTAAAGAAGGTAAAGCTATTGGTGAGCAACTATTGGGGCCTACTATTGAGAACGAAATGAATCCTGGTATTTTTGCGCATACCATTCATGCTGAATTGCCTAGACGCGATATTATCCAGGTTGTTGCTTCTTCCTTCCCGAAAGTTCTAGGTCCACAATTTATTCAACCTTGTACGGTTCTTACCTAGTACGTAATTAACAGGCTGTAGTAGTCAAACTACAGCCTTTAAATCGAAAGGGGTAAACGTTTATGTATAAAATTATTATCCAAGTAGAAGGTGTTACAAAAGACGGTGCAGACGTGGCCGTAGGTGAAGTAATTACTCTTGGTGACCATAAAAGCTTTCTGGCCTTAATCAACGAAGGTAAAGGCTATGCAGTCAACGAAGCAGGCGACCCTGTAGACCCTGTATTGGCATCTAGTGGAGCCGAAGCACCTGGTACTGCAGAAGATGACGTAGAGCTAACAAAGAAAGCCCTGGACGACCAGTACAAGCTGGAAGAATTAAAAGCAGAAGCGAAACTAGCAGAAGTAGACTTTCCCTATGACGTAAAAAAAGGTGTACTTATCGATATGATTATGGCACAAGGGAAGGCAGCAGCTTTGCTTAAATAAGGAGGCAGGCTACATGCTACTAGCAGCGCAAGAATTGCCTATGTATTACGCGTTGGCAGATAAGATGGCAGCAACGGAAGTAAGCACATATCTGCAGCGTGCAAATAGTTACTGCTTGGGTTACATTGGCGGATATCCTCCGCTGTTAGCCTGGGACCCAGACCAGAGGAATTTAAAGGTTGTTGTTGCTATGGCATTTGAAATTCTAGCAGAAGGGCAGCAAGGGCAGACAAATGCAACAAACGGGAATATAACCATAGCAGCCCCTAGCCAGGAATTTCAACGTAGTGACCGAAGCAACAAGCCCCTGGGAACAGTGGACAAAATGCTAGACCCATATAGAGCTGCCTATGAGCAGTCAAATTCGTCAAGTATCGACAAAGGCTTTATGTTTTTAGGCGGATAGTATGGCGGACTTTGAATTTAAAATTGAAGGCATGGAGAAGTGGCAGAAGTGGCTGGCCCAGCTAGAACAAAAGGAAGTAAAGACAACTAAGGACCGTATATTACGGAAGTCTGGCATGCAGGCTTTGGCACACTTAGACGACTTAACGCCTGTACGTTCTGGAGTTCTTCGGGAGTCCTTCCAATTCGGGGATAAAAATAATGTATTTCAGCTGCAGGTGGGCAAGGCTTCGTATATATTCGTCGGTACATCTGTAGCCTATGCGCAATTTATAAATGACGGATTCGAACAGAAAGCCGGCAGGTTTGTGCCAGGCTTCTGGAAGAGCGGTGTTTTTCACTACGTACCATATGAGCAAGCCAAGGCGCAGAAAATAGGGGGCATGGTCCTATCAGGAAAAATCATTCCTGGAGCCCATATGTTTGAAAAAACTATGAACCGCCTAGAAGAAGATATGCCTGATATTGTGGACTTTGAATTTAGACGGTTATACCGATTATTACACTAAAGTTAGGGGGACGGGCCTGTGAGCCTAAGCCAAGAACTAGACGCGATACAGCGCTGGGTATGGGGTGCAGCGCAATTAGCTAGCTATAGATTAACAGAAGCACCGGCGCAGCTGGCCCGACCTGTTATTGTATGGGAGGCACCCAGCAGGGCCAAAGCACGGAATTTGGGGCGATGGCAATACACAAACAAAGTTACGCAGTTTGGAACGTTATATGTTGCTAGTGTAAATCAGCTCATACAGTATCAGGATGCCTTAGAAACAGACTTGAATGAAGAATACCGGGACCGTCATAAGCTTATAAACCAATTGCCGATATACGACCAGGCGGGACCTACAGGAGTAATACTAGGGCAGTTGCGCGAAGTACAATTACATTTCGAAAACGCCAAAGGCCTGGACATACCTATCAGGGTTGAATATGAAGCGACATACAAACGAAATCGTACGGTATACCCAGCAGCAACTAAAGTAGTTACTAAGGTTGTAATGCCGGGAATGCCCTGAATTAAATAGAAAGGGGCTATAAAGATGGCCGAAAAAGCAGAAAAGAAAGAACTGGCTGTAGAAGTCAAAAACGACCCTGTGGACTTTATTGCGGGAGCTGAGACTTTCGGCACTACACCAGAATTAATGGCCGGGGCTTTATATGGTCATACGGAGCCTTTAACTAGGAAAGAAGCACAGCAAGCCCTGGAAGCCTTTCTTACTAAGGAGGTAGAAAAGTAATGGCTGGAACTTATCAAGAGGGCCAAAGCAAGGTACTATCAGGCGTATACTCGCTTATTAAGGCGATTGTGCAAAGTATAACGCCAGGTCAACGGGGTATCGTGGCTGTGCCTTTTACAGCTAATTGGGGGCCCGTTAACACGCTTACCGTAATGGGGCGTGCTACTGAATTTGACGCGACGTATAACACCAAGGAAGGAGCTGCTGGAATTGGAGAACCAACAACGGCACAAAAGGTAAGGACGTTAGCCTATAAGGCTTTGCCGTACCAGGTCGTAGGGTATCGTATGGCAACAGCAAACGCCGCTAAGGGCAGCGCAACATTAGCTACGGGCTGGACGCTGGAAACAGTATACCCGTCTGATCGCACTTTCCAAGCAATTGTAAAGCCTGGTACAGCTGCAGGTGCTACAGCTGTACAGATTATTGAAAACAACGTAGTGCTGGCCGTTGTAGAAGATACAACAGTAGACGGTTTAAAAACCAAGCTGGACGCTACTGGCATAGTAACCGTTAAAGCTGCAGGGGCAGCGCTACCTACTGCGGCAGCTGGGGTGCCGTTTACTGGCGGCAATAATGGCGCAACGGTTACGGCGACAGAGTACGGGGCGTTCTTGCAAGAAGTAGAGGCGGATCACACTGCGAACAGTATCGCTTTTGACGGTGTAACTGATACGGCCACACTTGCTGTATTAGACGCCTGGTTACGTCGTGTACGTGACGAAGGTTTTTACATTACGGCACTACGTGGAGGCCCTACAGCCTGGGATAATGATTTAGCCTTAGCCAATGCGGTATCCAAATCACTAAACTATCGGGGCGCTGTAAATGTCGGAAACGGTTGTGATGGGTATACAGCAGCTGATATGGCAATCTTTGCGGCAGCCTATGTGGCTGCTATAGCATTGAACGCCAGCGTAACGGATCAGGTTGTGCTGTTTGAAAAAGTAAATGTTAAAAAGCCGCTTACCCAAGGTGGTCGTACAGCTGCAAAACAGGCCGGTACACTCATTTTTGTTATGGAGGGTGGCCAGGTATTGGTTGACGAAGGTGTGAATACCTTGACCGCCGCTGTGGGTAATGATGTACCTGAAATGGGGAAAATTCGAATCAATACGGCAATAGACCATATTGCCGGGAGTTTGGAGCAGTTCGGAAATGCTTATAAAAAGACTCGAAGTAATACCGAAGCTGCCCGCAGGGCTTATGCATCGTTAGTAGAGGACGAATTCTTTAGCCCCCTGGCAAGAATGGAAGTGGTGCAGCCAGGCTACAGTTACAAAGAAGATCCAAATTACCACGGTAAAGATGCCGCGTTCACGCCAAAGCTGGACGAGGCATTTTTTGTTTCAAATTATCAGCCGGTAGACAGTATGGAAAAAATCTATCAAAAATTTGGCGTACAGTTTTAATAGGCTGACGTAGAAAGGGGATAAATTAGATGCCTAATGTAGATGTAAATAAGATCATTAACGGGTTATACGGTTATGTCTATGACGAAAACGGCCGTGAATTAGATACGACACAAGAATTCGAATTCAAAGACGAATTCGAAAAAGTAGAATTTAAGCTGCCGGGTGAATTCCATTCTAAACATAAAGTTATGGGTGGTAAGCTCACTGGTAAGGTCAAATTTTTGAAAGTAGATAGCCGCCTGCAGAAAAAGATCGCAGATAATCCAGCTGCGAAGTTTAACTATATCGGTAAGTTAGCGGACCCTAATTCCGATGGACAAGAAGCAATTTTAATGCGCGGCGTATCGTTCGATAGCAATCCAATCATGGCCTACAAACTTGGGGAGTCCGTGGAAATTGACATCAACTTTACGGCTGACAGTTACGAATATCAGGACACTATCGAATAAGAAGTAAAGACTTTAATGGGGCTGGCGTAAGTTGGTCCCTTTTTCTATTTCATAAATCGAAGGAGAGATAGATATGACAACAAAAACAGCGTCTTTCTTGAGCCTGGACGACATTCTAACACGAGATACAAAAGACTTGGCCAAGCTGCCCCAGGGAGAATTTTTTGTAACTAAGCTTCAAGGTAAAGTGCCCTGGACAACGGTAGACCAACCGGAGTACAAAGCAGCAAAAAAAGGTTGCTTTAAGCTTAAACCTACAAAGAAGGGCCAGAAACCCGAAATGGACTTCGACGACGACAAACTGAAAATACGGTTAATTATCGAAGTTGTAGACAAAGACCCACGCAGTGATTTTACTTTCGCTAGCAAGCCCCTGCTGGAGAAGCTAGGCGTAACAACGGCGGAACAGGCTGTAGAGCGTTTGGTATCCCCAGGGGAGATTCATAACTGGGCAATGGAAATCCAAGAAACTGCTGGTTTTTCTGATGAGGCTCAGGAAGAAGCTGCAGAAGACATAAAAAACTAATTAAGTCGGACGGGGAGGCGGCCCTGTTAGCTTATATCTTTATGGAAACGGGGCGCCTACCGGGCGACATTTACAACTTAGAGCCGCTGGAACGTGAATTTTGCTACCAGGCGGCCCTAATGCAAATAGACGCAAAACGTAACGGAGGGGGGTAACATGGCCAGAGAATTTGTCATGGGGGCGCGACTTGCCCTAACCGACGCATTTAGCGGACCCTTACGCTTTATTCGGGACAGCATGAAACGAGCGGAAGAGGGCACAAAAACGTACAGAGACGCGAATGGTAGGCTTCGGGACGAAATGGGCCGTTTCGTCGCTGCTGCGAAAAAGCAAGAAGCCCAAATGCGGGAAATGGGCGATGCAGCCAATAGCGCAAGGGGGCAGCTAGTAAGTCTGCAGGGCGCTATTGCAGCTGTAGCCGGTGCCGCGGCAGTACAGCAAGGATATAGCTGGTTGGTGCAAGGGAATGCCGATATGGAGACGTATCAGAATACATTGTCAGTCATCCTTAAGGACCAGCAAAAGGCTGCTGATACATTAAAATGGGCTGCTGATTTTGCGGCACAAACTCCATTTGAAATTCCCCAGGTAGTCGAAGCAACTACAAAACTATCAGCGTACGGGATGGAAGCAAAGAAAGTACTAGCGATTACCGGGGATATGGCTTCTGTCATGGGTAAGTCTTTAGATCAAGCCGTCGAAGCTATTGCAGATGCTCAGACAGGCGAACTGGAGCGCTTAAAAGAATTTGGTATTACAAAAAAGATGATCGAAGCCCAGGGCGCAAAAATGGGCGCTAAGTTTATAAATAACACGGGCCAGATTACGGACCAAAAGGCATTTAATGCGGCCTTGTTCTCCTTAATGGAGGAACGCTATGCCGGTGGTATGGCCATGCAGAGTAAAACGTTTAAAGGGATGTTGTCTAACGCTAGTGACTTTATCGGAACTATGGGCCGCGAATTAGGGAAGCCCCTGTTTGATAAGTTAAAAGTAGGCTTACAGGATGTACTAAACTGGGCTAACCGGCTTAAGGAAAGCGGTCAATTACAACAATGGATGCAAAACATTCAGTACTGGGCCGGGCTACTATGGCAGGCATTTGTCTTTGCTGGAAATATCATTGTAGGAGCTTTTCAGGGGCTAATAACCAGCGTGCAAAATGTTATAGCTTGGGTACGATCCCTCTTTGACGAAATTGCCGCACAAGCCGGCGGTAAGGCTGTTACAACTATAACAACGATAGGCCAGCGGATGTCGGATATGTGGAATGAATTCTACGCAGCTGCGCAGCCTGTAATCAACGATGTTATAGATTGGCTGGTTAATACCGGCCTTCCAGCGCTTAAGGACATCCTTGTCGAGGTAGGCGTATGGGTAGTTGATGTAGCGACCTGGTTCACCGAAAACTGGTCAACTATCAAGCCGTTTGTACTTGGTCTTGCTTTAGCCTGGGGAAGTTATTATGGCTATCTAAAACTAGTACACATGTGGACGTTACTTGTCAGAGGTGCAACGCTTATCTGGACTAAAACGCAGCTAGCATTTAATGCTGTCATGAACATGAACCCTATTGGACTAATCATTACAGGGATTGGGCTCCTAATCGGAGCTATCATTTTGCTAGTAAATAACTGGGACAAGGTTAAGGCTTTCCTGTTGAATATCTGGAATATCATAAAGGAAAGTGCCTTATCCGTATGGCAATGGATCGCAGACGCTGCCACCGCTACCTGGGACTGGATCGTAGCAGCCGTGCAAGATGCAGTAGACTTTATTATGACAAAATGGGACAGCTTCGTAGCTATTCTAGCCGGCATATGGACTAGGATTAAAGAGGCGGCTTCGACAGCCTGGACCTTTGTACAAGATAACATTATCGCACCCGTAGCTGACTGGATAGGCGCGAGATTCGAAGAAGTAAAAACTGTTGTCACAAATGTATGGGACGGTATAAGCGAAGCTATTAGCGGAGTTGCTACCAGAGTGCAGGAAGCCTGGACCGCAGTAATTGACTGGTTCAAAGAGCAATTTGCGTGGCTCACTGAGAAATTCGAATGGATAAGCGATAAGGCCGGCAGCCTATGGAATGGCGCCAAGGATGTAGTCGGGGGCATGTCAGATGCAGTTTTCGGTACGGATGGCAGCCACGCTACAGGTCTTAATAAGGTGCCATTTGACGGGTACACGGCAACCCTACACCGAGGCGAAGCTGTATTAACGGCAGCACAAGCACGGCAATATGATACAGCTATGGGCTTCCGTCAAGCTGCAGCGCAATCTATGACAGGATTCGCACCTATCAATCGAGAGCAGCAGCGCTCATTCGTGCCGCAAACAACTGCGCAGGAGACACGGCGCTTTGATAGTGTCCGGGGAGCCTCACAGCCTACTAGTAAAAGCGCGGCACCTGTGTACAACATCGCAAAACTAGTAGATAAAGTTGAAATACACGCAGCGCCGGGCGACGATGCGGAAGAATTGTACGAAAAGTTTATAAACATCTTCCACCGCCGCGCAAAAGAAGCGGCCGGTATCTTAAGCAGCGGAGAAATGGAGGCGTTGCTGTAGTGGGCATAGTCAAGGATAGGAAAGAAAAGACCATAATCATTATTGACAAGACGACAGGAAAGCCTCTAGGCCTTCCTGTTCGTCCGATAGATGACAGCGCAGCATTTACGGACGGTGAAAAGCAAGCTACTACAGTTACTATTCTTGATGTAGGTACGGTAGATATCCCAGCAGGGGTGGACTTGGACCAAATAGGCTGGAGCAGCTTTTTCCCAGGCAAACACGATCCGCATATTTGTGATGTGACAGCAGCCGGTCTTAAGGCCCCTGAAATATATAGGAATCGCTTTTCTGGCTGGAAAGATGCAGGTACCCCTTTACAGCTGATATGGCCTTGGGCTGGGCTAAATAAAACGGTTTACCTTAAAACTTTCACATGGAAGCCCCCTAATGCTATGGGGGATATTTTTTACGACGTTGCTTTTCGGGAACTTAAGACGCTAGCCCCTAAAAAGATATCTACAAAAGCTACGCGTGTCAGTAAAAGTAAATCGCCTGAGAGTCGAAGCGCTGTGCCGAAAAAGAATAAACCTAAAGGTAAGACGTACACAGTTAAATCAGGTGACACGCTAACGGGGATTGCTAAAAGGCTGGGAATAACACCGTGGCGTACGAAGTTGTATGAACCAAACAAAAAAGTGATAGGACCCAACCCCAGCAAGCTTAAAGCCGGGCAGGTGTTAAAAATATGACGCTGCAGCTAATTGTAAATAAGCAAGATGTGGCGCCGTTACTGTCAGGGCCCCCAAAGATAAACGACGAAATAGACAGCGTATGTCGAACACTGGAATTTCAGCTACAGGCAGCCGATGGCCTTACAAACTATTTAGGAAATGCGGTCCAGCTTTACCTGGGCGGAAAGCGTTGGTTTTACGGGTTTTTGGAAGTGACCGGCTGGGATGCTAACGGTGTCATAACGTACAAGGCATATGACCCCTTGTACTTTCTCAAGAAAAACCCATATGACTATTACTGCAAAAACCAAACCGCTAAACAGATTGCAGCACAGGTATTAAGCACCGTGGGTATCAAGGCAGGTATTCTTGCGGATACCAAATCCGTCCTAGCCCCTAAGCTTTATCAAAAGGCAGAAGGGGATAAAGTCATAATAGACGTGCTGGCCCGTACTTACAAAACAACGAGTAAAAAATATTGGCTACGTTTCAACCCAGAAGAAGGCCGGGAATTTGGCGCTGAAATTTATGAACGTGTCGTACCGCGGGACCTATGGGCCTTCCAACGCGGCGTTAATATGACAAGCGCCAAATTCGATGAAAGTTTGGAAGAACATTTTAATGTGGTGCATCTAATAAATAGAGAAACAGGTAAAAAAGTAGCTAAAGCGGACAAGCAGCTGGCCCTGGACTACGGTGTCAGGACACACGTAGAAGAAGTAGACAAGGATAAAGCGGCAACCATGGAACGGGATGCCGCTGCTTTACTGGTGGAAAAAAAGAAAGTAAAGACTACTATAAATATGGAGGGCATGAACCTTAACTTAGCTATGCCTCAGTTTTATAGTGGTGACGTAATTTATGTTGAGGAAGAAATGACTCAAGTATTCGGGGCTTATCACATCCGTAGCGTATCCCAGACAATTGTAGACAGCAAAACGATTCAGTTAGCTTTTGCGCTACAAAACGCGCCAGATGTACCGCAGATACAATTTGACGATAAGCAAGAACAAAAGAAGACGAAAAATAAACAAGGTAAGAAAGATAAAAATAAGAAAGACAAGGACAAGGATGGCAATGGCAGCCCTGGTACGTATAGTCCTGAAATGCAGAAAGTAATAGATAAGTACATGTAAGGGGTGACGGCTTGGTACAGACAGATAAAACGCTGCAGCTACTTAAACTCCTAGCAGGGTTAGGCGGCAACCCTGCCGACGGATTAGCTTTACGAATTGCAGAAGTAAAGACAACTGAACCCGACGAAGTAACGCTAATCATGTCGGGTACTAACATAGCCCTAGACCTTGATCTTTTCGAAACTCCTGTAGACGTGTATCCCTTGCGTGTAGGCGATAGGCTGCTGGTCTATCCCCTTGTAACAATGGACAGCGGCAGATGGGCTGTGTTGGCTAAAGTGACTAGTGGTAAAGTTATGGCCACTATGAAAAGTGCTAACAGTCTACAGCCTGACGGTATGGCTATAACCTACAACGTGGATAGGCTCTTAATCCCTGCAGATTTTACGGACGTGCGCCAGCTAAAGGCTGGGGATCGCGTAGGCATAGCCCCTGTAGTAGATGGGGATAGGCTTAAGTACATGATATTGAACAAGTATTAAAGAGGTGGGGGCATGGATGACTTAAAGACACCAGTCTTCGATTGGGATACAGGGGACTTCTTAGTAGATTTACAGGGGAGAATAGTTACTGCCACCGGCGCAGAGGCAGTAGAACAGATTGTAATGAAGGCCACCCAAACGATTAGGGGGCTTTTTTTAATTTATGCCAATCTTGAAGAGCCTGAATTGGATCATAAGTACGGTAACGATGCAGTCCACACGCTTGTGATGGACATGCCCAATTCAGCGAAAATAAGCGAACTTAAGCGGAATATATTGGACGCGCTAGTTTATGATCCTTGGATAAATGATGTTACGGACATTGAAATAGAACAGCGGCAAGATGATAAGGGCGAATGGGCCTATTATGGTAATGCAACTATTCATCACGTTTTTGGTACATCGGAAATCGCGGAGGTGACAGTAGCGAATGGTTGAAAAACTACGGCACTTTGAGGAAGAAGAATATATAATCCAGCAGCGTATGCTGGATCATGCAAGGTTAGCAGAATGGCGCAAGGAACCTGGCGACTTTATTTATGATGTTGTTGCACCTGTACCGTTAGAAGTCCAGCAGCTGCAGATAAGCCAGGACACAATTCTACGCAACGCTTTTCCACAATTCGCGGAAGGCGAATACATGGACGCACATTTGGAGGAGATTGGACTTAAACGGCACGCAGCTACACCTAACAAACGCCAGATTAGTATTACTGCCGACGCTGGCGTAATTATACCTGCAGATCACACAGCCAGCGTTGTAGTCCTGGACGATAACGGGAACCCCCTGGAATTTGCTGTAGATACCACTACAACCTTTGCGGCAGCTGGAATACATGCCGTAAGCCTGACTTGTAGAACAGCTGGCGCGATAACAAACGTTCCAGTGGGGACGCAATTTATACTGTTACCTCCGATACCAGGTATACGCAGCATTACGGACATTGGTCCCACCATAATAGGACGTGACCAGGAGAGTGACGCCGATGCCTGGCAGCGGTACCTTTTGTGGGTTTCAAACGAAGACACTGGGGGCAATAAAAACGACTATGTACGGTGGTCTGTAGACTTTCAGGGTGTAGGCAAGGCGAAATGTATTCCCAGGTGGAATGGGAATAACACGGTTAAAATCGTTATTGTGGGCACAGATTACCGCCCAGCGTCTACTACAGTAGTAAATAAGCTGCAGGAGTATATAGACCCTGGCAGCACAGGCCTAGGCGAAGGTAAAGCACCCTGCGGCGCCAAGGTCACCGTAGAGACAGCACAAGGACTGCAGATAAACATATCGGTAAAGTTGGTACTGGATAACGGTTTTACTGTGGATCAAGTGCGGGCAGCCTTCATGGTCACGTTTTCTGCATACCTTACAAGCCTGGTATTCGTAAACGATAGCACAGGAAAACCTTACCCAGTAGCCTACAACCAAATAGGCGCCAAACTGTTGTCTACAAAAGGTGTAGTGAACTACAGTGAGCTGACACTAAACGGTGGTACGTTGGATATACCTGTAGGCCCAACACAAACGCCCGTTACTGGGGACGTGATAATCAGATGACCGAACGCGCTGTACGGATGATTGAAAGTGCTCCTACTTATTACGAGAATAGCCGGGTATACACTGGATTACAGCAAGCGAATGCCGACGAGCTGGGCAGAGTGAGTAACGGTAACGACGATTTATCGTTACAGCTGCGGGCAGCTACTGCAACCTGGGGGCTAAAATATTGGGAAGTACGCACAGGCTTGCCTGTAGACGTTGTGAACGATTATGAAACTAGACGTAAAAAGATCCAGGCAAAGATTCGTAGTAAAGCACCATTAAGAGCGTCAAGATTGGAAAGCATCGCAGAAGCATATACGCAGCAGCCTGTGAAAGTAACAGTTAACATAGATGCGGGCATAGTGACTTTTAATTTCGAAAAGTCCTTTATCACCGATCAAAGTTTTTACGAGCAAATCGAAAATATTATGCATGCACATCTAGGCATGGAATATCGCGCAGTTTTCACATATGGAACGGTTGTAGAACTGTCCACGGAATCCTACAGCGTTTTAAATGCTGTGCCCTTTTGTGGACCCTTAATCTGCGGTACTTGGCCAAAATCTTGATATAGATAAGGAGGTGCAATCCCATGCTCACGCCTGCAGGTCATAACAAAATGAAAGCCTGGTTACAAAGCTTTATCAAAGAAGGCCGTTACTTTGTAGGTAATACCGCGTACACCACACCTATTTTTAAAGTAGAGCAGGTTGGTGACCTAGTTACCTTTTACCTATATCTAACGGCTACAGGGACGGGTACAGGGGCCCAGGCAATAACAAGATTTCAGCTAATAGACCAGGACGGCGACGTTTTCGATGATCAGCCTGATTCGATTGAAAAGCCAGAGGTAAATGGGTTGCTTGTTGTTTTCAAATATACATTACGGAAGGTGTGAACTAGGTGGCGTATACACGGACAGAATGGAAAGATCACATTGTTGATAGCAGTACAGGCACCATTATCCAGCAAGGGACACCAGTAGCTGCGCTGCCTCTTAACAATTTAGAAAAAGGTGTTGGGGACGCTCATAGAATGCTGGAGGTAAACGAAACGCGAACGTTAGCATTTACGCCAGGTGTACAAGTTATAGAATCAGAGATTGATACACCTGTCACTGTCGATAATGTAATGGGACGCACATTGGTTAATTTACTAGGGCGCACCGGGAATTGTGAGGATGCAAGTAAATTTTCGTCAGCGCAAGGGACACATAGCACCGATACGACTACCAAAGTAAATGGAATTGCCTCTATTAAATCGACAGTCGGAGACGGGCACCCATACGTGAATACGGTCTATGACCTAGATACTACTATCTTTAAACGTGGAGCGAATAAAAAGTTTATAGCGCTTGCTGATGTGAAAAACGGGAATGCTGTCAAAGTAGAACTTCTCTTTTCTGACTGGAAGGCGTACGAATCAACGCGGGGTACTTCCGTAATAACAGATAGGTTTACAACCGTTTGGACATTAATAGATACAGAAAAAATAGCTGCGGATAGTACTCTAAGCCGCTTAGTGTTTCAAGTAACAGGGGCAAAAGGCCAATACGGAAATATAGATGCCCTTCGCCTATATGAATTATCACAAGCTGAATATGCCGCTATAGAGGCTATGACTTCTGACAAGGTTGCCGCAAAATATCCGTACGTAGACGGCATGACCAACGTCACCAACCCATACGCAATCGTAACAGGAGGGAACATGTTACCTCCGCTGTATAGCGGGGTGTCTAGTGGGGTAAAGGTAGAACTAAAAAACGACTACGAGGTTAAGATCACAACAACTACGAAATTACAATGGTACTCGATAGCTGGCATACAAGTGCAGCCCAACACTGACTATACACTTTCAGTTGAGCATGATGGGCGTATTAGTGTGTATGGTGTAACATCTAAGGAATCACTTGTACCAAATACGACATCTGACAAAAAAGTTACATTTAACACTAAAAACAATGCAGTAATTGATGTCAATTTTTCAAATGCCGAGGGGTTTGAGGGTACCTTCACTTTTAAAAACCCTATGCTTACCGTAGGCTCCGAACCAAAACCGTTCCAACCGCAGAAACGTAGCATGTGGGCGGTCGAGACTGAGCTTGCAGCCAATCCTGTAACGGGCGCTGATGCTGACGCACTTTATACGGGGGATGACGGACTTCCGTACGTTCTCGAAAAGTGGGAAAAGGTTAAGGACCTTAGCCAAATGCAATGGACAGGGGAAACTCTCACTTACACTGGCTTTAAACGGGTTTATTCGCCAATTGATAATGGAGTGCATTATAGTCAATTAGTATCAAAATTTGACGGCACTATGCTACCCAATATAGGTGGGGGTGTTATGTGGACTAAAGGTGACCTTTCGCAGCTCTACATTAACGGAAATATAATTATTTCCATTTCCAACGTTGACAGCGGTTGGGGTGACAAATACACGCCAACAGAGGAGGAAATCAAGGCGTATTTCCTTGGTTGGACAATGTACAGCGGCACGGCGGGGAACAGCCCCGATGTTCCAGCAAATAATCTTTACAACGGTACAGGTACTAAATGGTGGGTTCGTCGGAAAGGAGGTAATGGACGCGACTGGCAGAATGCTACAGCGGAGCTGCCCACCGTGCAGGCTACCGACTGGACGCCGTACCGCCTTCAATACCTCAAAGCGAAACCATCCGTCGTTCCCGTCGAAAAGTACGAAACGGGCGCGATGCTAACAACGGGCGCCAATGTGGTCGAAGTCGGCAGTGGCATTGTGATTCGTGAGAAGGCACCCCTTTACGGGGATGAGGGTTATGGCAAGCAGATAAACCGTATAGATAGGAGTCCTTTGCGTCACAAATTGAAATCATTCATTTCGATTTATCGCGGCGCACACCTTGACACTGTTTGGACGATTGATAACACACTTGCGCACGGCAACCAACGCGCCTACACGGATGCGGACGAATATGATCCTACGGCAACCTACTATACAACCTACACAATGCTTACGCCAACACTCGCAGCATCCTTCCATGTCAAAGCAGCGGCAAATATGCGCGGTACAGTGGCGGAATTGGTTGAGCATGTTGGGGACGTTGAGCGCCGCTTGTCTGTGGTGGAGATACAGAAGGCCGACGCTGCCGAAGTATTAACATGGATAAAGCCAACGTTAATAAACGGGTGGCAACAATTTAATGAGACCTATACCGCTAGTTATACAAAAGTAAAAGGCGTCGTGTACTTTCGAGGTAGGTTAAAGGGGGGTTCTTTATCAAAAGTTGCTTTCAGGTTGCCGAAAGAGTTTCTGCCACACGAGAACAGTTTGTTTGTAGTTCGTGCGTATACTGGAAGTGTTAATGTATCTTGTACAGTAGGGGTAGAGACTAATGGCGATGTCACTGTTTACGATCAAAATGGTGAGGTCAATCTTGAAAATGTCGTTTTCCCTACAAGATAAAATAAGGAGGATCGCCATGAAAGAAGCATTTATAACCGACCTACAAGGTAAATACATCGAACCAACGCTTGTCATGGACACCGTGGCAGGCGTTTTTGATATCGTTGAACAAGTAACTGTCCCAGAAGGCACAACACCACCAGCGGAGCCCCAGACGGTCGTAACAGGTTATACGGTAGCCTTACCCATGCCTGACGGACTCTACGAACCGATTTTCGACGTTGCAGGGTATCGTGCTGCCGCCGCTGCCTATACTGCAGCGTATTCCGTGTACTTGGAAGCCTTAGCCGTCTATAATCCAAAGGGCACCGCACAAGAGCCCCAACCACCTACTACTGTAGACGGCGCAAAGTACTGGCGTAATGGTCTTACACAAGCTGAAATAGACGCATTAAAGCCTAAGCCACAACCTAACCCTGTAGAAACGCTGGGGCAGCAGTTAGTAGCGCGGGAACTGGAAGTAATGGAGCTGAAAGCCCAGAACACTGCGCAAGGTGCGACGCTTGTATCACTAGAATTACGATTATTAAATCTAGAAGGGGCTGGTAAAGTTGTTTAACAATGAATACGAACGCATCAAGTATTATTATGATTGTGGATGGGCTACCAGCGGACAACTGCAGCTGTATGTAAAGTTTAAAGTTATAACGGCTGCAGAAATGCAGCAGATTCTAGGCGCTACCGTATAGGTGGCGCTTTTTCTATGGGGGTGAGTACATTGGATTGGTCAATTTTCTTTAGTGGCGTGGGTTCTGTTGGCGTCATAAGCGCTATCTGGTTAGGTTGGTCTGGAAGAGCTGGAAGCAGGCTAGGCGCTAAAGCAGTACTACAGACAGATATGGAATATATCAAACGCGGTGTAGATGAAATCCGCGTTGATCAGAAATATCAAGCAAAACAATTGGCGGATTTATCTGGTCACGTAATACGAGTTGAAGAGATGGCGAAATCGGCGCACAAGCGCATTGATCGCCTGGAGGAAAGGGAGGGTTAATTATGGATCACGCTACAATTGTCAATTTTACATGGGGGGCAGTTGCTAATTACATTGACCCTACACTAATCATAGTTGTCCTGGCTTGCTGGGCATTAGGCTTTGCGCTTAAACGGACGCCTAACGTGCCAAACTGGTCGATAATCTACATTGTGACAGCCGTCGCTGTAGTACTGGCGGTAGGATTACTAGGCTTTACTACAGCTGCAATTATCCAGGGCATTCTGTGTGGAGCCTTAGCTGTATACGGGCATCAACTGGTGAAACAGACATCGAAAGGCGGTGGTAGTAATGCAGATCATTCAAATGGGCAATAAGCATACAAACTATAGCAGCCGTAAAAATCATGTACCAACTTGCATTGTCAATCATATTTCTGCTGGAACTATGAGCAGCATGGATAACTGGTTTAGAAGCCCTGGAAATCGCGTATCATCTGCACATTTTGGGATTGCTAAAGATGGCCGTATACACCAATACCTAGATATAAAATTAGCAGCCTGGACGCAGGGCTTAACAGTCAGTGCTACACATAAAGCGCCTGCAAAAATTGTACGAGATAATGCCGGTATTAACCCGAATTCATACTGTATATCCATCGAGCATGAAGGCACAGACGGGCAGCTAACAGATGCGCAATTTAAAGCGTCGATATGGCTACATAAACATATCCAGAAGGAAGTAAAACGCATATGGGGTAGACAGCTGCTGCTGGATAGTTATCATGTCATTGGTCATTTTCAAATTGACCCTATTCGTAAAGCCTCATGCCCAGGACCGAAATTCCCCTGGAGCACACTATATCAAGAGTTGAAAGGAGAGGTAGCCAAAATGGAGAAAATCACTGCTACAGGAAACGGCAATACTATTAAAGAGGCTCTACTAATTAACGGCAAGGCTTACGTACCGGCACGCGATATGGGGGAAGCCCTGGGCGCTACTGTTGCGTGGGACAAGGATAAGAAACATCTGGACATGAATACCAAGGCTAAAGTATAGTTAGGGAAAGCATCGGCCAAGGTACGAGGGTTGTTTTTACTTCCTTCCTTTAAATTAATTAGGCATAAGAAAACAGCCCCCAGGCTCTACACGTTGGGGGCTGTTTTTGTCTTACTGTTCTTCGTTTCCTTCAAAAATATGATGTATAAATTGGGGGTCATCAGTAACTTTCATAATCGCACTTTTACAGTGTGTAAGGTATTCTTTTGATTTTGTTTTATCTTGATCGCTGGTCTTGCTAGAACCTATAATTTTATAATGCATAGTACGATTTTTTAATAGACCGACTTCGATTTCCTTCTTTTCCTCTTTGGTGAAATGTATTGCGTCCGCTTGAGTGGCAAGTACGAGCGCAAGCTCTTCCACCTGCAGCATCTTCAAGCTATGCGCTAGTTCAAACCAGTTCAAGCCCTCCATTTCTGGGGCTCTAAATTGGCTTTTCATTTCGAGTTTTTCCAGCTGCTCCTGGATGCCTTTGTTTTCTGGCAAGGTAGTCATAATTAACTCCAGCGTCCTATCAAAATTGTCCATAGAGTACCTCCCTGTTTTGTTACCCAAAGTTTAACATGTGAAGGCTTTAACTTATATCTATATTTTAACAAGACTGAGTACACCACTTACAGGATCAATCTTTAATTCATATACCGCTGCTACGCCTTCATGTCGGCAGTACTTGGTGCTTAAATGGCAGTGCAGGCAATTGAGTAGTTCGCCGCTTTCTTTTTCAAAAAAGGGTTTGTTGCAGAATGAACACGACGACCTTAACACCTCTATCCGCATACTAGACACCCCTATTTAAGTTTTTTACGGTTTACAATATTCCAAACGGTTACACCTAGCGCAATACACGTAATCGCTATTGTAGCAATTGTCATATTGATCGTTCCTTTCGGATTATATTATAATCGGGGTAGAGAAGGGGCCGCTTACGCGCCCCAACTCCTAGGTTGTTTTACTCAGGACGCTGACCGCTGCTACGGTCGGCGTCTTTCGTTTTTAACTCTTTAAGTTTTTGCTTAATGAGCCAAGCGTTGATAAGAGCAATTGTTAAGTTAGTAAGTGCGGTAATAAACCCTATCCACTTGTCCAACCCATTCACCCCCAATCTGTTTCTGACCCGCTAAACGGGTCATCCACCTCTTTAATATATCATGACCCGTTTAGCGGGTCAATAGTTATTTGACACTTTTAACGGGTCGGTTTATATTTTTCCTAGGAGGCGGTTACATGGCTAGAATTCGATCAAATGCAAAGCTCCTAATCGAGGCTAAATTTGGGCCGAAAAAGTCGGTAAGAGATGTGGCAAGTGAACTTCCGTATCGTCTGGAATCGGTGCAGAAGCTTTACAATGATACAATGGAAAGATATCCGCGTAATTTACTTACCAAGATGTGCACTTACTTAGAGTGTGGCATACATGAATTATTGATCCTAGAAGATGTTAACGGAGAAGATGATGAAGATGGAGAGCCACAGGAGTAGTTCCCTGTGGCTCTTTTGTTGTTCTTATCTTCGCGCGATGTGATAGAATTAACAACGAATTTAATACGTATACGGGGGCGCAGCATGGATAAAGAATTAGGCCGCTGCCTGCTCTTCGAACGGAGAACCGAAAAAGGCTGGACACAACAAAAGTGCGCAGATGAAACGGGCTTTGACTTTCGCCAAATTTCCCAATGGGAAACGAACGAACGCACATTATCACTTAAAAATGCGTTCAAGCTTGCGAATAGTATGGGCCTTGATCCCCGCGCACTATATGAGCACGGTTTCCGTATCCTAGGCAGGTAAAAGTAAACCTTAATAGGTTTACTACGGTTTATATTCTACGCCCCCGTAGAGAAAAAAGCAAAAAATTATCCCGCGAAATCTGCAGGACCTAGTGCCTGTTGCGCTCTTTTTAATTCACTTTCTACAATTCCAATATCTTCGGCCACATGTAGCTGCAATTGTTGTAAAAACTTGATGTTAAGTGCTAGCAGCTGTTCTGCTTGAACCAGTTTCGTTTTTGCGCTTGTAAGTATCTCCATACTTTCTACGATGTGTGCCACTTAAGTTCCCCCTGGAAGTTTAGAGTAGTACTCGATACAACAAAAACCAGCGTAGTAAAAACTACTGCTGACCCTCATCGTTCGTCACTTAAGTTGTCACTGCTTACGTTTTACAGCCCATACCGTACGTTAATTACGTTACATTACTGTAGTAAGCTATATGGTTAAGTTGCTGTATCTTCAATTTTTGGTGGCGTTTGCACTGCGCCTATCTCTACCAGCTGCCTTAGATCATTGTTCAGTGTGATAAGCATAAAAGTGTAATGCTCATCTACACGGAATTCCATGCCGGCAACCTGTAGCAGTTTATTCATTTTAACAAACATGCGATTAATAGTAGGTGTTACTTGTTCGCGTAAATAATCGTAGTAACGATAAGTGTATTGGTTTTCCTGGAGGTAACCGTATAGCATTTTCTCCGACCCGATCAAGTCTGTTTCAAATCGGGTAAACACTGAGTTTCCGACTATTCGCACTTCTGTATAAATAGGCCCACGACCCATAATGTTCTTATGGATTTTAGACAGTGCTTTCGCTAATTCTTGTTCAAATATTTCTAAGTTTTTCTTATCGTTCCCGTTAACCAAAGGTAACGCACCAACCTTAACATATTATATTGCTGCAGGAATTTCGTCAAATCTCCACCTTTCTCCCCTTATGTCCTACAGCTGTAGACGCCTTTTATAGCAGGGTGTTTACTTTAAAAGTAGGGTACCGTACGGAAAAAATCAAAGGTAAAAACTTCTTACTATTTTTACTTCTTCTATTGATGGTTGTTGCGCACTGCCATAAACTAGATACATACAAGCAATTAGCTAGGGAGGGTATAAGCATGAGCTTCTGGGATAAGGTAAAGGCACAGGTTAAGAAGGATGTCCAGAACGCGAAGGATTCCGCGCACATAAAGGAAATAAAGTTGGAATACATAGGTGGTATGCCTGGCGTAAAAGGGGACGAAATTAAGCTAGCCAAGCACGGACAGACGGGCGCAACCTGGATCAATGGGACAGAAGTAAAGCTGTTAGAAATCGATTGGCAAGAATCAGGGAAGCGTAGCGGAGGTAAGGCTGCAGCTGGGGCCATTGTAGGTACGGTATTAGCCCCAGGTATCGGTACGATTGCTGGTGCCGCCATGGGTGGACGCCGTAAAGACACATCTACAGCCGTAATAGCTTTGGAAGCCCAGGGGCAGACTTACAGCGTGTACGTACGTTGTACAGCTGCGGAGTTTAAAGAGTTATCTCTGCATTTGTAATAGTTTGGTAACTTGTTAAGTAATTAAAAGAACTATATATACTATTATTATATATTTATTAATAATATTTATTTTATATATTATATATAGTATTTATATAGTAGTTAATAATATATAAGAGTATTCCTTTTTCTTCTGGGGGTACTCTTTTACTTTTCAACCCCTGGAATACTTCGTACCATGGTTGTACCCCTACCTTAAAATTCGGGATTCTTATATATTTCTGTTTCTATCAAAAGTATTTACTTCTTTACTTCCTTCGCCTATACTGTTACCTATAAGTAATATTACATACAAACAATAGTGCGGAGGTTATACCCATGGCTAGAGGTGTACAGATCACGCAAGGCGTAAAGTTGGACGTTTACAGTACAAAGATATCCGTAGCATTTAAGCATTTGCTGGGGGCGCAAGTTAAGGCGTTAGGAGATAAAGCCGGCCACCGCGAATTGCTGGAAGAGATGCACAAGGTGTACGTTGAAAAGTATCCAGAAAGAGCTAGTAGAGCATTGGAAATATTGGGCGTGTTGAATCCTGAATCAGTTGCATCTGCCCAGGGGTACATGGTTAGCAACGCAACCCCTGCAGAGGTAGTAACAGAAGCTACTGAGGCTGAACCACAACGCCTGGTACAAACGGTTCGATATGTTGGCCGTCCGCAGCTGCATTTATATGAACCAGGCCGTAAGAACAATACAGGTTGCGCATTAGCTGGAACAATTGATCCGGATAGCATAAGTGACCAGAGCCCAGACGCGGTTGACTGTAAAAAGTGCCGGTATTGTAGAAAAGCCGTTTTTGCGTAAGGGGTTACAACAATGCGGATACCTGACAAAATTTTTGAGTTAATTAACCAGGGGGCTGTGTTCTATGTAAGTCATTCAGGGGGGAAAGATAGCCAGGCCATGTATGCGATGTTAGTGAAGGTAATACCGCATGCACAAATCGTAGTGGTACATGCTGATCTTGGCGCTGTAGAATGGCCGGGTGTACAGCAACACATAGTAGAGAATACCCAGCACCCTATGAATGTTGTACAGGCTGTAAAAAAGGATGGACAACAAAAAACGCTCTTGGGAATGGTTAGCGAACGCGGTAAATGGCCTTCTAGCAGTTGCAGGCAATGTACCAGTGATCTAAAGCGCGACCCTATTATGAAATTTATAAGACATGATTTAAAAGCAAGGGGCAGTTATCTTGCAGTGAATTGTATCGGTATCCGTGCTACAGAATCCACAGCTAGAGCCAAAAAGGAACCCCTAAAGCTAAACGTTAGGGAAAGCAAGGCGGGGCGCCAGGTATATGATTGGATGCCTATATTTGATCTAGCAACCAATGAGGTATTTCAGGTAATCCGTACAGCAGGGCAGGAACCTTTCTGGGCCTATGAGAAGAACGAACGTTTAAGCTGTGTGTTTTGTATTATGGGAAGTATTAACGATTTAAAGCATGGAGCAGAAAAGAACCAAGAACTTTATAGAACTTATGTCGAATTAGAAAAGCAAATAGGCCATACCATGTTCCAAAGAAAGCGGCAGCCTGTTAGCTTGGAAGAGTATATAGGGGTATCAGTTAGCTAAATGAGAGATAAAAGGCCAGGGGGATATGGGCCTTTTTATTTTTGTCTAATTCTTCCGGAAGCAAAAAGGACAGTAGGAATTACTTCTACTGTCCTGATACTTTAAAAGCGTTTATTTGGATCGAATACAACCTGGATTACTTTTCCGCATACGCGCGCTTTTTCTGAGTTAACAATAATAGGCTCGTACTTCGGATTGTCTGCAAGAAGTAATACCTTTCCGTTCATGCGTTTAACACGCTTTAATGTTGCAGATTCACCGTCCACGTTAACAACTGCTATTTGTCCGTCCTCAACGTCTGGCTGTACCTTTACAAGCACCTTGTCCCCTTCATAAATGCGGGAACCTATCATACTGTCACCTTTTACGATAAGGAAGAATAATTCACCTTCTCTACAACCCGGATTAGGGATTACTTCGTGATGTAGTACGTCCTCCTGGGCTGTTATAGGTAAACCAGCTGCTACACTTCCAAGCACAGGTACACGTAAAAACGTGCTTACGTGTTCAGCCCCTGCAGCTTCCAGTGTCAGTAAGGCTTCAAGTTCTGCTTCGGCCTCATTGCGATCTCGTTCTGCTGTAGCTACAGCAGCTTTATTAGTTATCAGTAATTTATCTGCGTCAAGCATTTCTTGTTGTAATTGTTTGAGAGCAACCAGGCGCTGTTGTAGGCTGCCTTCTGTAAAATGTCCAGCGGCTTCCATTAGCATAGCGTAAGTCACTTCATTGTGTGCTGCTTCCGCTAGTTTCTTAATCGTTTCAGCTTCTGGAGCCTTTTCTAGTAGACCACGCTGCAGCCTAGATACATGCGCGTTAGATACGCCAGAGGCTTCTGCATACTTATTCAATGATCTATTGCCCATTGCTAATTTAAGTAGTTCCGCAAACCTTACTTTATCGAATCCTGCCACGTCTTGGCCACTCCCTTTAGTTGTTACATTCTGATAACGATTATACACATAGTGTTACCTACAAGCAACAGAAAATGTTACCTGTAAGCAACAGAATAAAAATTTTGTCGGAAAGTGTTGACTGCGTGTAACGATGTGTGCTAACTTTTAGTCACGGCACTGTTACATACAGGTAACAATGAGGTGCTGGGAAAGGACATTTAAGTATGGAACTTAATAAGGACCGCCTTCGGCAGTTGATAGCCGACTTACTAAAGAACACAGAAAAGATACGCAAAAATTCAGAAGGCTATCGCGAAGCGGCACGTAGGTTAGGTGTACCAGCGCCACACTTACATAGGCTGCTAAACAAGCCTGAAACTAAAGCCGGCGTGGTATTCATGGGTAAGATTCGCGATTACTGTAAAGAAAATGGATTGAATTTTGACGAGTTCATTCTGGAAAAAGCACCAGAGCCAGCGCCTGATGATTGAAAAGCTTTATAGCCTTTGAAAGGAGGTGAACAAAGTGGATCAAACAACTATAGGGATTTTAGAACAGCCCAGCGGCAAACAAAGTATGCTTTATGCAAGCAGGCTTATGAAAGGCAAAGAAGTACGCGAGGCTGTGCAGAGCTTTAAAGCTCACGCTAACAGCCGTCAAGTAGTACAGGAAATCTATCAGAAAGGCGGGTTAAATCCATGCCTAAGATAACAGCCGTAGAAATATGGGGCTTCGAATCTCACGTAGATACAAAATACGAATTAGCACCGGGCCTTACTGTTATAACGGGGCCGTCAGATGGTGGAAAGACATCGGGAACACTTAGGGCGTTCCGCTGGCTAGCGAAAGGTGAGCCTAGTGGGGAAGAATTTTTACACACTGTAAAGAACGCCGCCGGAGAAGTACTACAGCAAGCCGAAGAAGCCGGGATAAAAGTAACTTTGGACAACGGCACTGAAATTAAGAAGACACGACGTAAAGGCAAGACGAAGTATTGGCTAACAGGTTTTACTGAACCATTCGAGAAAGCCGAAGTACCTGCAGCTGTAAAAGAAGCCCTGGGGATCGGTAGTACCGTATACGGTCGGGACGCACAAGGTAAGCCAGAACTGGAATATGACTTGAATTTTGCTTATCAGCTGGACCCACCTTTCATTATTAGTCAACCAGGCAGCGCAGGAGCTAAAGTACTGGGAAAGTTAGCCGGCACCGAAGCAATAGACCAGGCGTTAAAGTCAGTAGCGAAGGATACATATGCAGCACGTACAGAGAAGGCCGCCGCTGACAAAGAGTATGAACGTAAGGTATTGCAGTTGCTAGACTATCAGGACCTAGCAGACGTAAGAGGGCAAATAGACGCTGCTGAATGGCTTGTAGAGCAGATCGAAAGTGACCTAGGAAAGAAAACTGATATACTAACGCTTCGTCTAAACCTTGATAGAGCCACAAACCAGCTGCAACAAGCAGCAGAAACACTGGACAAGCTAGCAGAGCTGCCAGGTTTGGAAGAAGATTTAAAGGCAATAGAAAAAGCCCAGCAGCGCTATGATACGCTACTGGACCTTTACAGTCAGTTGGGAAGAGCTACCGCCACAGTAGAGGACCTCACCCAACAGATTAAAGAGTATGACGGTCTGGAATCTGCTGCTTGGCTTCTACAGCATGTAGAGATAGCAACAGATCAGCGCGCCTCTATTCATTTAATAGGACTAGAGTACCACAGGTTAGATCAAATCGTAAAGACATCAAAGGGAATTATAGGAAATTCCGAAGGTCTAGAACCGGCGGCAGTTTTGTTGCGGCAAGCAGAAAAGCTGCTAGAAAAGCAGAGTGTACTGGCGGGAATGTGGGAAGTATTCCAGGGGATTACTCACCAACGCACAGCTGCCGCTGAAAATGTGCAGTATCTTGTAGGGGTTAATACAGCAGCAGAGTTACTAACCGTTGTAGAAATGGCCTATGACAGACTGCAACCGCTCAATGAAATAAGTTCAACTTATAGCGTAAAAGACCAAACCAGGGCACGGGCAAACGCCGACCTGGTAAGAGCAGCCGACGAAATAGCGCAGGCTGATAAAGAACTAAATGTAGCTTGGCAGGAAGCTGGGGGCTTGTGCCCATTATGCGAACAGCCTGCCGGCACACATGCACATTGAAAACTTAAAACCGTGTAAAGGGGATTTATAACCATGGACGTTAAAGCCCGTATTGAACAAGCTAGAGCCCGTATTGAACACGCGAAGAGAGCGCAAACAGTAGCAGAAACGCAGCTGCAGGCGGCTGAACAGCAAAAGGAAGAAGCCACTGTAAAAATGTTGGAACTAGGCGTAACCCCGGAAACGATAGCCGACGAAATAGCTAAATTGGAAGCGCAAATAGCAGCTAGTTTAGATAAAGTCGAAACGCTGATACCTGCGGTATAGGAGGTGTCAGTATGATTAGGAAATGTTTAATGCGCACTTGCGGAAACTTGTTTAAGGGAAAGGCTGGAGAGGAATGCCCACGCTGTGGCAGCAAGAGTAACTGCAGCGGAGAAATCGAAGCCCTGAAAGTACGTCAGGGGCTTCGGAAAGGTGGCACTAAATGATTCAGCTTAATACCGTCAAGGCTGACCTTCGGGCTGCACGCGAAAAACTTGCAGCCCGGATAGGGCAAAGGGATTTACTGCTGCAGGAGCGTGACGAAGCCCAATTAAGAAGCCTGGAAGCATCTAAGCAGCTAGGTGTGAATGACCAGGTACAGATTTTACTGCAGAAGTCTAGCGAGTTCGCCCGGCAGCAAGTAAAGGGCCGGGTAGAACAGATTGTAACCCAGGCGCTGCAGATCGTTTTCCCGGAAAGGGGTTACAGCTTTCATATTGTGCTTGATGTAAAGGGGCTGCAGCCAGTAGCTGAATACTGGCTGTATAGCGAAGGGGTAATGCGTCAAATGGTAGGCCCTGATTATGGACGCGGTGGCGGTGCTGTTGATGTTGTAACCCTAGCCCTTCGGTTGGCCTTGGCTGAATTGGAACAAATAGATGGGCCTTTGCTTATGGACGAGGTAGGGAAGCACGTAAGCGCTGAATATGCACCTAACGTCGCTTATTTTTTGAAGCAATACAGCGAACAGTTGGGACGTCAAATTATACTCATTACGCACAACGAACACCTGGCAGCCGTGGGAGATAAAAGCCTACGGGTAACGCAAACAAGCGCTGGAGTATCGAAAGTAACGGCTATCTAGTCTATTAATTTACTAAAGAGAGGAAGTTATATAAATGTGTATCGTATGCAAAGTGAAAAAGGCAATTGAAGGCACTGTAACACAGGAAACCATCGGAACAGTAAGCCCGACACTACGTGTTGATTTTGTTACTCATGTGACTAATGAGTTATTAGCGGCTATAGACCTGGAACAAAAAGTAATAGATACAACACGGGCGCTTGTCTTGAAAGAGATTACAGAAGCTGAATTTGATCTTAAAGCTGCTGAATGGGAAGAAGAAGCGGAGGCAGCCCTAGTAACTTTTGAAGCTGAACGTAAAAGATTATGGGAACGTGTATACGATGAATTAGGTATTACTGAATCTGAACGCAAGCATAATTACACACTAGACCAAGATACTGGCGTAGTAGAAGTACAGAAAAGAAAAGAATCAGCAGAACCTTCAGGGTGTTAAGGGGGCTAATCTATGCGTTTCCTCCTTGGAGGTGACCCGCACGCTAGGGGAACGAATCCCCGAAACCGTAAGGACGACTATAAGGCTGCACTCATTGCTAAGTTGAAGGAATTATTCTACTTAGGGGAGCAAAAAAAGGCCGAAGCTGTGATTCTATCCGGTGACTTTTTCGACTTACCAGACGTAGCTAACAGCGTGTTAAATGAGTTTGCTGACGTAATGAATGAATGCCCGATACCGATCTATACCACAGCAGGTAATCACGATATACCCGGATACAACATCCAGGCATACGCAAATACGTCGTTACGGCTTCTGGAGCGGATCGTACCAAAGTTGCATGTAATCAATGACCCAGCACAGCCTATATACTTTGGTCGTCAGGATGAGGTAGTAATTACTTTTACGCCTTACAGTGGGAAGATTGACGTAGACGGCTACGGGTATAGTCCAGAAAATTTAATTACACCAGGACATAACCCGTATCGAATACATGTAGCGCATGGAATGCTGCTGGATCATACACCACCCTTCGACCGTTTCACGCTTGTACAAGAAGTAAAAACTTCTGCAAATATGGTATTAACGGGACACGATCATACAGGCTATGGGGTTTATCGTAGGGGAGACGGTGTTATCTTTTGCAACCCAGGAAGCCTTACGCGATTGTCTGCGAGTGAATCTGAAATTAAGCGAACAGTACAAGTAGCGCTGATTGATGTACAGACGATTGGGGGCTTGAATCCTGGGGATTGGTCCCACCAGGCTAGTATTGAACTAATACCCCTGCAGAGTGCGGCACCCGGTCCTGATGTATTAGACCGTAGCAAGATTGAGGCGGATCAACAGAGGCAGTATGCGATGGAATCCTTCGCTGCCCTGGTACAAACAGCTACAGGTGAACGTGTACTGCTTGATATACCGCAAATCGTGGATACGATAGCGGAACAAAACAACATACCTGCAGAGGTACGGGAAGCGGCTATGGCCAAGATTGAAGAAGCCCGTACTGCTGTATAGAATGGAGGGCATCAAGTGAAGTCCTTAGTATGCAAAGAATGCGGTAAAAAGCACCTGGTAGATTTACGTGCACATTTGAGAGTTCATAAAATGACTTTGCGTGAGTATAACGAGAAATACGGGACTACTACGGAGTCATGGAACATTAAAACTACGCTACCAAAGGTATTAAACCAGTGAAGACTACTTGCTGTAATAACTGCGGGCAACCAATTGAGTTAGACGAGAATTTAACCGTTATGGGGTTTACCTGGCTGAACCCAGAATGTACCGCTAGCCAGGTAAGCTGCCCAGCTTGCAAGTCAACAACAATTCAGTTAATTTGGTCCTTTGACGAACAGGGCCGCCCTGCAGCCGGTGAATTTCTTATCATTCGAACGTATAACACCATTAGGAGGTAGTAATATATGACGGAGAATCAAACAAAGGTACAGCAAACGCTAGCTACTTTACAGGAGACATACGGAGCCGAAGCAATGAAAGCAGCAGCCGAAGCAATGCTAGGTAGATTGCAGGCAACGCGCCAACTGCCCGCAGAATTTCATAAGATGTTAAGCCCGCAAAGCTTGGACCAAACGGCTTACAGTTTGGACGCTAGTATAGACGACATTCTAGCTAAGGGGCTGGCACGGGAAGCAGCGTATGGAAATAAGGGCGACCTATTAAAAGAAAAGTCCAAGTTAGAAACTGAAATTAAGATCGTGGAAGCTCAGGCTATTATGGACGGTCTTAGTCCCGACGGTAAGACAATCACATGGAAGGGAGTAAAGTATCCTTTTAGCAACGATTTAACCCGCGATGCTTTCCGCTATAACGTAAGTCAAGAGCAGCGCAGCCGCCTAGCAGAAGTGGAAGGAGAACTTAGAGCCCTGGAAATTGAAGCACTAAAGGCTAGGGATGGCTGGGAGACTGTAGTACAGGCTAGTGAAACTGCACGAAGTAAAGCACATGTACAGGCTGAACTGCTTAACTGGTTGGCAGGAGGGCGCTAAACAGTGAATAAGATTACGATAGAAATAACAGCGGATAGCGTTACTGAAAAGCTGGAAGTGGACGGCCAAGTGATTGTAAAGGGTTGGAAGCGTACTGCTTTTGGGATGCAGAGCACAGTAAAGCCTTGTTGGGAAGACGACGAGCGCGTTAGCGATGAAGCGTATGAAGCTTTAGGGAACCTTGCATGTAACTATTTGGATGCAATGAATTCACTTCAAGCATGAGTACACAGCGTGATAAGCAACGTGAAAGACAACAACGGGGGGAAGCATTCCAGGACGAAATGCGGCGCAGTTGGGCATACATTAAAAACTGCTGGCGCCTACGCTTAAAGGATGGTAAGGGTGGTACGCAGGTAGCCGACGAAGTGGTACTGCTGCAGCAAGTAAATATATTAGGCGAACATAAGCGAACAGAAGGGGATCGTTTCGAATTATCTTTCTTGCGGTCAGATCAGATTACGGGACTATTAAATTTTGATAGAGTAATAGACCGCAGCTATGGCCTGGTATTCATATCATTTCACAATCTAGCGATAGGTCGGGACGTCGCGTATGCAGTACGGCTGGTAACAGCATTACGTTACATGCAGCATAAAGGGCAGCATTATATACACCTAGACGACTTCATTCATAAGAAGCTGCCCTGCGCCCAGCTATTACGGCGTCAGGACACCGAAGACCCTACTTATGATTTACAGGAGTTGATAGAGTGCTGCAAATTACTATAAGCAACAATATACGGCTACGGGATACCAATATTCCGATAAGAGCAGCTATTACTGACGCTTTGACGGTACCTAACCCGGCCTATATTGAGTCAAAGAAAAAGAACAGAGGCCGCAACATCTACGGCCTGGAAGAAAAGCTGCGCCTATATGAATGGGATCAGGGCGACTTAGTAGTACCGCGGGGCTTTGCTTTGGAACTCCAGGACATTCTTCGACACCACGGGATCAACCCGGATAAGGTAATAACCTGGAATGTGAACGAGCCGGCAAAGGTAGACTTTGGGCCCTGGAACACGGATTACCCACCACGGGATTACCAGATACCAGCCGTAGCTTCTGGGACTAAGAAAGCCGGCGTACTTGTAAGCCCTGCAGGTAGTGGTAAAACACTTATGGCATGTGCCACGATACACGCATGGGGCGTTCCTACTCTATGGTTGACGCATACTATAGAACTTATGAATCAATCTGCAGATGCTGCCCGGAAGTACATGCCTGGTGTAGGAAGAGTAGGGCGAATAGGCGACAATAAGCTAGATTGGGGCGACGGTAAGCTGATTGTGGCTACTGTACAGACGCTAGCCAATAACCCGACACTTGTAGCAACGCTTAACAAGATGGTAGGGGCTCTAGTAATTGACGAAGCGCACCATTTCCCGGCGATTCAGTTCATTGAGACAGTTGGTAAATTTAATGCCAAGTACGTTTTAGGTGTAACGGCGACGCCGAAACGTAAGGACTTTTTGGAAGTGTACCTGTATCGTGGAGTAGGTCCAGTTTGTTATGAAGTACCACGGGAAGCGCTACATGACGCTGGAAGTTTGATAAAACCAGAGGTTCGATTTATTTATACAGATTACCAGCGGCCTGTAGACGAATTTGCCCTTGATAACGTAGACGCTGGTGGGGAAGACATCCACTATACAGCTTTGATTCAGGAACTGACTGCAGATGAAAAACGGGCCAGACTGGTAGTTGAATCAATACTAGAAAGCTGCATCGAAGCTGCCCCACAGAAGGGCGGGGTAATCGTCTTAGCAGATAGCGTAAGGTATCTATGGGTGCTGCACGCTCTACTTAAGGAGTTAGCTGGTTCCCGCCTGGGTGGGAATATCCCGCGTATGGGGGTTGTACACGGAGGCATGCAACGCTATGTATGGCGTAAATGTTCTCAGCCCGCACCAGACTATGACACGGAAGTATTTCGCTGGAATAAGCGCCTACAACGCTGGGAGGCAAAGCAAGAGCAGTACACCGAAGCAGAGTTTACAGCCTGGCAGGTGACTTCAGCGCAGCGTAAAGTTACTATGGCGGCTGCCTACAATCGCGAGATAGATATACTATTCGCTACAGGCGCCCTGGCGCGTGAAGGCCTGGACATGCCCCATCTGTCACGGGGGCACCTAACTACACCGGCAAGAGGTGACGCTAGGACGTCGGCCAACGGTGCTAGTGTTGAGCAGGCAATAGGACGTATACAACGTCCTGACCCTAATAACCCAAGTAAAAACGCTGTATGGTATGACTATGTAGACTTCGACGTAGGCGTATTCCAAGATCAATACTACAGCCGGCGCAAAGTATATAAGCGGCTAGGGTTGAATGTTCCTAAGAAGAAAAAGAGCCAACGCGATAGGGTGGCAGATTTTCTAAAAGGGGACTTCATAAACTTTGGAAGCTTGCCCCTATGATTAAAAATAAGCAAGGCAAAAATTTTTTACACTTACTGTTACATGTATGTAATGAATGATTGGGTACAGGGCAAAGGCCTTTACTATAAATAATCCATTATCCGAAGGAGCCAAAACACTATGACAAAAGCAAAAGAAGCAGTACAAGCGACAGAAGAAACCGCAGTACAAACAGCAGGTACTACAGCCCCGGCTGTAATGAGTAACGCGAACTATATCGCGCTAGCAATCCAGGCGAAACAAGAAGGCTTCTTGGCAGCAAATGAAGGGCTTGACCTGGACTATGTACGTATGGGGCAATACCTCAAAATCAGCAAGAAGGGTAATTTTGTAGAAGCCCGTGACGAATTGGTGAGCTATGGCGACACTATCGACGTGGTAGTAGCAAAAGCAGAAAAACGGTACACCTTGTGGGGCCTAGAAGAAAGTCCAGAAGACGGTGTGCTTATCGTTTCCGATCCTGTAGAAGCTGACGCTATTGCAGCCCTGGAAAGCTGGTTAAGCCAAAACCCAGAACGTGCAGCAGACTACAGTATCAAGGATATTCAGCTACGCCTTACTACGTTTATCGTACCTGTACACGCTAATGGTCAGGTTATGTTAGGCCCAGACCAGGCGCCAACGATTTATCTTATGTCGTTTGCCCAAGGTGATACGTTTGGCTTCGGTAATTATGCAATGGGCATTTTCGACGGGAAATCCAAAAGCATAGGTGTACCTGCAAATACTGGGGCGAACAAGGTAGTAACGCGAATGGTAACGGAAGAACGGACACGTGCAGGCAGTAAAGATTCGTACTTGGGCCTCAAATTTGAATGCCTTGGTATGTTCAACCCAGCAGACTATGGTATCACGGTTTAACTTAATAACACAGGGCCGGCGAAAAGCTGGCCCTTACCCTTAGCAAGAAAGGCGGGCAATTATGGCACGAGAACCACAACTACAGGACTACAAGTACGTAGATGCCTGGCACACAAATGAAAACGGCCAGGCGGTACCATGGACAAGGGTAGAGTACCCCGAAGGCGTTCTAAAGTACCAGCAAGAAGTAGCGAATAACTTTAACTGTTTCTGTACAGTTCAGCGATTCGCTTCAAAAACAAAGGGAACCAAGGGTGAAATATTCATAGCCCCGTTGTACTTCGACTTAGATTATAAGCAAGACCCGGCTGTAAGCCAGGCTGACGCCGTAAAATTAATAGATTTCTTTATGAATGAATTTGACATAGTTGAAACAGACATAAATCTTTACTTCTCAGGGAGTAAAGGATTTCACATATTGATAGACAACAAGGCACTAGGAATCGAGCCAGGGGCCGACCTACACAAGATATACAAGCATACAGCTAGTTATCTGATTCACCGGCTAGAACTCAAAGCGCTAGACCTAGCTGTCTATACACACCACCGCATGCTGAGGCTACCAAACAGCCTACATAGCGGTACACGTAAGTTTAAGATCGAATTAAGCCTGGAAGAACTACGGACCCTTACCCTTGAACAGATTAAGGACAAGGCTAGCATGCCGCGCTTACAGGCTGTCATTGAAACGAAAGTACGAGCAGAAGCCCAGGGCCTTCGCCCTGCAGCCAATGCCTTCTATGTAGATAAAGCGAAAGAGTGGCGCGAAGCCCAGGCAACAGCTGGCGCACGCTACGAAAAAGAGGAATTTAACTTTAGGAAAGACCGACCGCCTGTATGCGTTATTGACATTCTGGAGGGTGGTTGGAAGAAAGACGGCGACCGAAACCAGGCGACAGTACAGCTGGCTGCTTATTACAAAGAAGCTGGCCACCCGAAAGAAGACGCTATACGTATCCTAGACGAATGGGTTAAGAAACATACTAGCGCCGACAGCCGTTACCAAGTAGATCAACGTGCGGCGAATACTCGCAGCGTCGTAGAAGCCGTCTACGACAAGGACAATAATTACCGTTTCGGTTGTGCCTTTATCCGTAGCTTACATGGCGAAAAGCGCCCAGGTAGTAACGAATATGACCGGGTAGCATGTGCCGGCAGCTTGTGCCCTTGTATTAAGCAGAGTCAGCAGGACGAGGCAACAGCAACTACGCTGCACCTGTCTAAAACAGGCGACGCGGAGCTGACAGGAAAACTAGTGAAGACTCAGGTAATGGTGGCAGGTAAGAGACACACGCCGTACATAGTGCCGTCAAAAATTGAATACTATTGCTGGGGCCGTGAAGGTTGTAAGAAAACGCATTGCCCACTTTACGACATCCCAAGTCATACGTATTACCGGGACCTAGGCGTTATGGATCGGGAATTGATTCAGATGACTGGTACTAATGACGACAATATTACAGGTATCTTACGTACCCTATCAGGTATACCATCTTGCAACAAATACAACACAGAGATTGTCGAAACGACGAACGTAGAGGAAATGCTAGTTATTCCTATGGCAGCTTCTGTTAATGAAGAAAGCGAAGAAAAGGCCGGGGGCTACGTGTTGCGGAAGGTTTACGCAGTAGGTGGGTTGCCAGTAGCCGAAAATAAATATTACGAGCTGGCAGGGTACGTATTCGCCCATCCAAAGACAATGGAAGCTACCATAATGATTAAAGAAGCAAAACCCCTGCAGGACGTAGTAGACAGCTTTAAGCTAAATGACAAAGTTAAGGAGCAGCTAGGAGCGCTGCAGCCGGCGGAATATACAGCCGCAGATATCGAAGAGAAGCTAGCCGCCATTTGTGCGGACCTTACTTACAATGTGACGAAAATAGTAGAACGAGACGAAACGCTACTAGCAGTACTTCTTACTTACCATTCCGTTCTACGTTTTTCTGTACCTTGGGACAGCAAGCCTATACGGGGTTGGCTGGAGCTTAAAGTAGTAGGGGATACAGGCACAGGTAAATCAGCATTGATCGACAGTATCCAGAAGTACGTAGGCCTAGGTACACGGGTAAATGCGGAATCAACTAGCCGCACAGGTCTCACCTATAAGATGGAACAAAGTGGCAGCAGCGGCGCCTGGTATATTGTCTGGGGAGCTTGGCCGCTGGCTGATAAGGAATTGATATGGATCGACGAGGATACAGGCATAGAGAAGGACGCGTACGGCGAAATGACGCTAGCACGTTCTGACGGACGCCTGGAAGTTAAAAGGGCTGTTACAGCGGAAACACCTTGCAGGGTGCGTGGAATCCTTTCTGGGAATGTACCTAAAGGCCGCCGCCTAGCTGACTACGGCCAAGGCGTGCAATCGCTTCGGGACATCTTCAACAACGAGGATATACGCCGCTTTGACTTCGCTGTATTTATGAAATCTAGCGACGTTACCCCTGAACAGTATAGCCGGCAGCTGCCTACTTATCCGAAGACAATTACGGATGAAACGCTAAAGAATAGCATACTATTTGCCTGGTCCCGGAAGCCTGAACACGTTATCTTTACAGCTGACACAATTGAACGGATTTTAGAGGTATCAACGGAGTTAAGCCGCATTTACGGTAACGCTTCGGACGTACCGCTGGTATCGCCTTCGGATCAACGTAATAAAATAGCACGCCTAGCAGTTGCCCTGGCGTCATTGACTCATAGTGTGGATGAATCAGGCGAACGAATCGTAGTATGGCCTGGTCATGTAGAGTTTATCGGGGCATATCTTAAGGAACTGTACAACGCCCCAGGTTGTGGGTTGAACTATTATGCGCGTCTAGCAATTCGAGAAGATGCAATAGACGACAACAGGTACGAGAAAATCACGAACGCACTAAAAAAACTTGATACGCTTCAAAGCGAAACGAAGTTCTTCGCATTCGTAAAGCTTTTTGCACAGCAAGGCTACGTGCGCCAGGCATCGATAGAGAACATGTTAGCAATAGAACGGGAAGAAGCGAAGGCAATAGCTGCACTGCTAACTAAGATGCAGATGATTCAGGAAACTAGTGGAGGCTACCGCAAAACTGCCAAATTTAACGGCTATATCGGAAAACTATTTGAACATGGTATTTTTGACAGCTTGGACGATGAAGACGAGTTTTAACAAAAAATTTTTAGTATCAATGTTACCTGTATGTAATGAAAAGGAGGGGAAGCAAGCTTATGAAACTTGGGGGACTATTTGGACAGCCGAAGACCTTAGCCAAGGTGCCGAGTATACCGGCTACTGCTGTACCACAGAAGGCCGAAGAGCAACAGCCAGCTAAACAGTTATCACAGCTGGCTTACCAAAGGGCTAAACCTGGGGAATTCAATATTACATGGCCAAAGGTAAAGCCACAGCTGCTGAAAGATTACGCGCCGATTTTAACCCTAACCGACCTGGAAGCTTGGCTAGATCGGTGTATCGAAACAGGCATATGCGGCTTTGACTGGGAGACTACAGCCAGTGTTGAGACGAAGCAGCGCTGGAAGGATTGGCTGGAAGATTTCAAATATGAAGAACGTAAGGACGAATACTTGGAGCGTGCCCAGGAGATACGCCGCCAGGCTGAACGAGATAAGAACGACCTGGACATTTCAACCTTAACCAAGAAACAAAGGGAAACAGAAGCGAAGCGGATTGTAAAAGCTGCGGAAAAATCCGCGAAGGAATGGGAAGCAAAAGCAGCGGAACTGGATGCAGAGTACGAATTCCAGCGTGAAATTTACCTCAAGACGCCGCTTGATCCCTGGCAAGGGGATATCTGTACAGCAAGTCTGTGTCCTGAGCCGCACTGCGTACGGGTAGTACCTATAGATCATAAAAAGGGCAAGGTGTTCGAGCCCCTGTTATCTAGGGATGCTGCCCGGAAGCTCTTCATGGACACCCTGGACAAAAAAATATTACGTAACCGCAATGTACGGAAGATTGCCGTAAATCTAGGATTTGAAACGAAATTCGCAGCCAAATATGAAAAGTACATCCAGAAGCCGGTAGCTGATCCCCTGGTATGTTGGGTGCGCTGCATGCAATTAGCATCCCCTGCTAAGATAAGTGATCCAAAGCGCCCGGCTACTGATTGGGGCTTGAAGCCCGCGACGTTAGACGTTTTTGGCGTACAAATGGGGAACTTTGAAGAGTTGCTAGCGAAGCATAGCGTAGACTTCTTTGACGAAATTGACGCAAGCCAGGGCGACGGTTTGACCTATTCCGCAGAGGATGCGGATTACGCCGTGCAACACGACATGTACTGGATGGAAATAGCTAGACAAATTCCGAAATACGAAGACTGGCTAAATAACATTGAAATGCCTTTCGGTCGTGTAATTGGGCTAATGGAATACTGGGGCATGCGTTGGGACAGCGACCTAGCTGAGGTCAAGCGCCAGGAAGCAGAAGCCGCACAGGAAGCCGCTGCAGAAGATATAAAGCAGCTTGTACGTGACACTTTTGATATAGAAATTAATCCCGGTAAGGGTGGTAAGACCAACGAAGTAAAGCACGTCATTTTCGAGCTTATGAAGCTTCCGGCGGCTAAGTGGGGCAAGCCCACAAAGACCGGCGAACGTAACGTAAGCCTGGATGAAGAAGCACTTATAGATATGGAATTCATGCTGCAGCACAAGCTTGCGGTACTTACCGAAGAAAAGTATTTGGCTGTAGAACTACCCGAAGGCTGGGAAAAGATAGACCCGGATACAGACCCGCACCTGGGTAAAGACCAGCGCCAGGCGATACGAATACGGCAGCGCCCAGATCACCCTTACAAGGAACAGGGAATTAAGCTGCTAGAACTTATGAAGAAGATTCAAAAGTACGCTACGCTGCTTTCCAGCCATATCAACGGTAGGGAAAAGCACCTTAACCCGGTAAGTGGTCGCATTCACGCAAATTACACACCATGGACGGAAACGGGGCGGCTTAATTCAAGCAAGCCGAACGGTCAGAACGTCCCACGTTTGGATAATGACGCGTTTGGTATACGGAATTTCTATGTACCGGGCGTCGGTAAAATTCTCTTCTTTATAGACTTTTCAGGCTTCGAACTGCGGATACTGGCCTGGCGTGCGAAAGACGGCGTAATGATAGAACTATTCAACACTGGCGGCGATATGCACAAAAAGACTGCTAGCGAAATGACGGGTAAGGATGAAGCTGACGTAACGAAAAAGGAACGTACAGACGCCAAGCCGGCGAACTTCGGTATAGCGTACGGAGGCACGGAACACAGCCTGCAGACTACCTACAAAACTGATTACGGTATACGAAAAACGCTAGACGAATGTTTGGCGATGGTAAACGCCGTAAAACGTGCTTATCCAGGCGTCCCACGATACCAGGTAGACGTTGTAACCGAAGCCCGCGACACAGGTTACGCTGAAACGATTCACGGATATAAGCGATTGCTGCCAGGCATAAACAGCACCAATCGTTATGAACGTGAGAGCGCAGGCCGTCAAGCAGGAAATACGCCTATCCAGGGAACGGCTGCGGACGTCATGAAGGATGTACAGAACGATGTGTACGACGAAATTGGTCGCGGTACAGCTCTTGTATTCGATGCACAGGAATTAAACATAGATGTACAGGAGCTGGCTGTAGAACGGAATGAGGCCCATGTACTTCTGCAGCATGGTCACACCGATATGATAGCGCAAATCCATGATGAAATTATTTTCGAAATGGACGATAACGCAGACGTAGTAGACGCAGCGCATGCTTGGATTAAAGCACGTATGGAGCAGCCACCATTACCTGATTTCCCTGTGAAAATTGAAGCAGAGGGTAGCGTAGGCTATGCCTGGGGCAAGAAACAAGGCGCCTATGAATGGGTAGCCGAAAAGAGAGGAGCATGACCAGATGCATGTTGTAGGTACACGTAGATTAACGCAATATACGCAAAAGGTAAGTGTAGAGCGGAGCAAGGCCGATCCACGGGATTTTGTAGGCTGGATCAGCGAAAAGCACCGCATAGCTTGGGTTGTAAGTAGATACCGTCAGGACAAGCGTACAGGAGCAATAAAGCAGGCCAAGCCAGAAGAAAAGGTATACCTTTTGGAATATTCAGCGCGAGACTTAGGGGGTAAGCGTGGCCGGGCGAACTTTATGGGGATTGCAGCTAAAAATCATACCGATGCGATAAAGAAGGCCCATACATTTATGGATTCTATTAATCTAGCACAAATCAGACGGCACGAAGCGACACTTTATTACGGGGAAAGGGAGGTTGACCTATGGATAGGCAAGAGAGGAAGCGCCGTGAAAGGGAAATAGCTGCCTATGACAACCGCAAGACCTTTGTCCAGCCAGAAATAATCCAGGGTAATTACCTAGCCTATGAAGCCGGTATAGGTCATGCACTAGACGCTGCAGCTGCGCGTTTCGGTATTGGTGACGTACGAGTAGCACGGTTCCAGGAGAAGCTGAACCTGGTCCAGAAGGCGGACGGAATCGGTGACGGGGCTGCTAAGAAGCCAGGACTAGATGAGGCAGCAGCAAAGTTTGACGCTATCTATAAATTCTCAAAGGAATCCGCGCGAAATATGAATATTGAAAGCTATAAAGTTGCTGTCGATCATATACGGGATGCAATCCCTATCCTGTACGGGCTAGGGGGAAAGCGTATGGCTGAGTATGAAGAAACCCTGCACGAAATCCAGGCAGCTGATAATCTAGCTCAGTTTATGCAAGATGGTAATCCGCATCGATTGAAATATAACCGGGCCTTACGCCGGGAAAAGGAAACAGCCAAAAACAAGGAAGCCGTAGACAAGCTGGTACGGCCTTAAAGGAGGATAAGCGATGGCATGGGAAACATTCTTGGCCGAAGCAACAGACGTATTTGTAGCAAAGGATACGGATTATGAAAGCCGGTTTATGCGGGCATTGATCCATTACAACAGTAAGCGAGGATATGAAGCTGCGCGCACGATATGGGCCTGGGAAGTAGAAAAGAAACTGGATCGTTGCCGAACCTGGGTAAAGCGCGGTGACCTGCAGGTGAAAGGCGAAGGGGTACACGACAGCGTCATAGATGCCTTTAACTATACCGTTCAGTGGATTCTTTATATGAATTCCAGTCGTCGTAAAGAAAATCCAATAGACCAGTTAAATGAAGCTAATTTTTACAGTTTAGCTGCTGGGTATCAAGTAGATGACTGGGTTAACTTCTGGGCAAACAATGGTCTGCTAGACTTGACGGACCAAGTAGACAAGAGCGTGGCACTATTGATAGCTAATGTAATGACAATTGGGAGTAGTGAAACCCTGCAGCGTAGGTCTTAGCCTGGCTGCTACTGATCTTACTGCTGGAGGTGCCACCTTGTGCCAAAAAGAGAACACAACTGGGCCAAGGGTTACGAGCAGCGGCAACAAGACAAGCAAAGAGAGCTAACCCGAGCACAAAAAATCGAAGAGCTAAGGGAGCGTAAAGCAATGAAGAAGAAACATAAAGGGGCATTAAGAAAGCAGCACCAACGTAGCTGGGAGAATCAACAAGACATTCATAATCTAGAACTGCAGGTAGCGAAATATAAGAAAGTTTGGGAAGCAGAAAAGGAGATTAATCAAGCGCACCAAGCGCAAATAAACGGTATGGTACGTGAATTGAGCCAGGAACAAAGTAAAGCTTTTCGCAGGGGAATTATGACGGGTTCAGTAGCTACATTATTGATTGTGCTAGTTTTTGTAGTGAAGTTTCTTTAACGGAGGTTAAGCTATGATTCAAGCAGAAATCATAACGTCGTTTCGCCGTTTTACGTTTGATGTACCAGCAGAACATGCTGAGAGTGTAGCCAAAGCTCATAAATGGCTAGAGACGCAAATATACGGCCTGAACGATGGTTGTATTTTACTACCAAATAGAGTGATTGATATACGGCAGCCAGACGACGTACGGGTTATAGAAGTCTGGGAAGTAGATGCGACACCAGGTGCAAAGGACCTTATAAACATGACCAGCCTGCAGGTGGCAAGTACTAGTGAACTTATCGGCCAGGTAGACTATCTGGAAAATAAGCTGCAGCTGCGCCTGCTAACTTACACGTTACGTGACTATATTTATGTTTTGCCACATGAAGTAAACGACGGGCCGGCCTTAGAGGCGCTAGGACCTGTAAAACTAGGGGCGCTTACGGATCAGCTGCTACAGCAAGAAGGTATAGCAGCCACTATCGTAATACCGCCGGTTCAGCTTTCTACAGATGCCGAAGCACAGGCCTATGTCATGGATTATGCCGAAGAGGCCACGCCACCGGTACACTTTAGCCCCTCAGATAAGACAGCCAGGGCGCTAGGAGGGCTATGGAATGCAAAATAATTTTATGGATATAGAAATGCTAGAAGATAGGCTGCGGTACTGGCAAGCACAGTTACGGCTGCAAGACTGGCAGATAGAAATGAAGTTTGATCGTGGATTTAACCTGGCCCCGAATGTAGCGGATATTTCTCTTTTAGAAGAAAGCCGTGTTGCGCGTATCCGTATGATGGAGGCTAATGACTTTGACCCGAGTTCCATCGCTCCATATGATATGGAGCAAACAATGGTTCATGAACTGTTGCACATACATTTCTTCCCCCTTACCAGGACTTTAGGTAAATCAATTCCAGAGGAACAGGCAATAGAAGCAATATCCTGGGCGCTTATAGCGCTGGATCGTAAAGCTGACGAAATAGAAAATCATTATATGAAACGTCTTTACCCAGAAGCCTGTTATTTACTAGAACCCTACAAGGGGGTAGTCGTCAATGAAAGCGCAGCAGATGATTGAAGCCGCAACAGAATCCCATAAAGCCAAGCGTAGGCAAATCATAGCCGTTATTGAAAAACGAGGCGTAAAAGTACCCAAGCCGAATTTTTGGAAGCTAGAGCAGCTGCATATGCTGGAAGACGTGCTGCAGCAGTTGGATAGGAAGTATAAAGCGCAATTGACTGTACCGAAGTCTAGTAAGGAAACCTTGGCATATTGGCCGCCACAAGAAACACCTGTAGCAGACAAAGCGTTAGTAGCTACCCGGTTATTGCGGTTGTCTGAGCTTATAGGGTGCCCCATGGCTGATTTACTCATAGAGGCTAGAGAGTTGGCGACCCAGCACAAGCTAGAAACATTCGAAACCCTGGGAACCTTGGAGTATATGAACGGCTATACATGGTGTCGGTTAACAGGGGCGTATGTACTACAGCTAGAAATGCGGTTAGATGTATGAATGAAGAAGAATTACGTCAATGGGTGCAGAACCGCCTTAACCATAACTTAAGCACGGAACAGACTGAGCAACTAATACAGTTTATGCGGGATACCGCTACGCGTCTGCAGGAGGCCTTTCTGGTGATTACCCAAAATGTCACTAATGTCTTGGATACAGGGGACGATATGAACCGTTTTAAACAATTAACAGAATATATCCAAGAGAAACCGAAGGCAGCCTACCGTAGCAAGCTGGTACAGGCTCCGGGGTATAACCGAACGGAATTTGATCGCTGGCGTAGTAGACTAGGCCAAGGAAGGGGAAAGAGGAAAAAATGAATCAACAAGATAAACCTAACGGCAAGATGACAAAGGTTGAAATGGAAATGGCAGTGGATCAGATGCTGGAATTTTTGCCGGTGTTTATAGCCCAGGCACAACCGCAAGCGCAGCTGTTACGGAGTAAGTACGTGGCATTAAAGGCCGAAGGGTTTAGCGATAAGGAAGCCTTGCATATTGTAAGTACGCGTCCCCTGTATGAATGAATCTCGAATTTTGAAGGGGCTACTATGGATCGTTCAAGAGTCCGGCGGATTAGGTCCTGGACAGCTAGGAAGCTGGCTAGGTGAGCTACAAAAGGCCGGTTACATTGATACAGAATTACGACCGGTTGAGGGCTGCCAGTTACCTTTCTGGATTGCTACAGAAGACGGCAAAGGCAAGCTATGCAATAAGTAATTACTTCTTTTTAGAAGTAAAGATAGCTTTATTTTTTTACCTATATTGTTACATGTATGTAATGATCGGGAGGGGTAAACTATGAAAATTTGCTATAAGGAAATACGATTCAGGAAAGAAAGTCTACGGTTGATAGAACGTGTAAATGGGATTATAGAGGAATACCAGAGCAAGGGCTATTCCCTTACACTGCGCCAAGTATATTACCAACTTGTAGCCCGCGACGTTATCCCAAATAACGAACGTAGTTATAAGAACCTAGGGAGCCTTATCAGTGACGCCCGTATGTCGGGCCTTATCGATTGGCACGCCATCGAAGACCGAACACGGAATGTAAGAGGGAATCAACATTGGAAAGACCCGGCACATATCATCCAGGCTACGGTCCACAGCTTACGGTATGACAAGTGGGCAGACCAGGATTACCACGTAGAAGTATGGGTAGAGAAGGACGCCCTGGTAGGCGTTGTAGGTCAAGCCTGCCAGAAGCTAGACGTACGATACTTTTCCTGCCGGGGTTATGTAAGTCAGTCGGAAATGTGGGCAGCGGCACAACGCCTAGAACGTGCGGAGAAATGGCAAAGAAAGCAGACGGTAATTCTTCACCTGGGTGACCATGACCCTAGTGGAATTGATATGTCGCGCGATATTGTAGATCGTCTGGAATTGTTCGGCGTTTCTCCTGAGTTTAGGCGACTAGCGCTTAATATGGACCAAATCGAAGAATACGGGCCGCCGCCTAACCCTACTAAACTTACTGACAGCCGAGCAACGGCCTATATAGATAAGTACGGATATGAATGCTGGGAACTGGATGCTTTACAGCCCGAAGTTATCGAAAAGCTGATAACAGACAATGTGCTGGAATTCCGTGACTGGGAGCGCTTTGACGACGTAGTAGCCCGCGAAGAAGTCGACCAGGATGTACTTCGCGCGGTTTCGGTGAATTGGCAAGAAATCCAGGAACAGTATGGGCCTGACGGTGAATAACGCAGAAAAAGAGGCGCGCCGCTTAGGTCTTACCCTTGGCATCACGTTTCGAAAATATGACAGATGGGGCGTTTATCCGATTAAGGCGTACGGTGCCAGGATACCGCGGGATGACGCCCCGGACTTCCAGAATTGGGGCGAAGCTCTTGCCTGGATTCAAGGACTAAACAAGTAAAGAAATAAAGAAATTTTTACTTCTTTTTAATTCAATAGACAGGGCCTGATGTTTAGGTTTGTGGGGGATTTATGCCTGTAATAATTAACTTTTTCAAGAATAACGATATAACACTAGCCAATAGGGGGCGGTCGTTTTGGATAACGTAACCAGCGACTACTCAAATATAAGCGAACATGTAGCAAGGTACATAGACGGTCCTTATGGGAGGATCGGAATTATCGTACCAGACCGTGAAGCGACTTACGACGAATGGGTAGACTTGCACAGAACACTTGCTGAAATCGCTGTAAAAAGTGCTAGGCGCGTAAAGAAACCAGAAGTAGAAGAAGCCGCTGCCCATACTTAGCGGCTTCTTTATTTATACAAAATATGTAATGAATCTTTTTGGTATGTGCTATATACTATTTACTATACCAAAAGTAACGGAGGTTAGAAGTAGATATGGTTGTAACTTTCAATACCTTATCTGAATTTGGTGTAACCGCCATTATTAACTATCTACGTAAATCACGGCAAGATGAGGAATTAGAGAGGAAAACAGGTGAAGACGCCCTAAAGGCTCAAGGCGACTTAATGGACCGTGTGCTAATTCCTATTGGTATTCCCTATAAACAGGTTAAAGAATTGAAATCAGGCGATAAAATAGATACTAGACCTGTCTTCCAGGGTGTAATTGCCTCATTGCGAAATGGTGAGTACCAAGCGATAGCTGTCAAAGAAATATCACGTATGGGCCGGGGCTCATACAAAGATATGGGATTGATTTACGAACTTATCAAAGACATGCGTATTTTTATAATCACGCCATATAAAGTATATGACCCTAAAAACCCCGCAGACTTACGGCAAATTAGGTTTGAGTTATTTCTTTCTAGAGAAGAATTCGAAACTACTAGTGAAAGACTTATGGGCGGTCGTGTAAGCAACGCTTTGGCTGGTCTATGGGTATCAGGAGCTGCACCCTATGGTTTTGTCTATAATCCTTCGACTAGAAAGCTAGAAATCAAAGAAGATGAAGCCGAAGTAATTCGCGCAATATTTGATTTATACGTCAACGGTGTACCTGGTAAAGATGGAAAGTTACGAGATGTTAGTTTCAGAGCCTTGGCCACGTATATTAAGAACCATACGCCATATCGTACCCCTATGGGAAAAAGAGAATGGCACCCACAGCAGTTAAAGCAGCTGCTGACGAAGGAGCGCTTTATAGGTACTATGAAGTTTAGAACAACGCAAACTATAGACGGCAAGGTAGTGGAAAGACCCGAAGACGAGCACATTATAGTTCCTAATGCGGTGCCGGCTATAGTTGACAGAGACACCTGGGATAGGGCGCAAGAAAAAATAAAAAACACAGGGAATAAGCCAAGGACTAAAATGGACTTTTCACCCTGTGAATTAGCTAGTATAGCCGTCTGCATTAAATGTGGTAGAAAGATGGTTAGGCAATATAGTGTCCAAAATTACACAAGTCGGGTTACTGGAGAAGTCACACAGTACCATAAGGAATTCTTATGGTGTACGCAATCAGGTTGTACTTTTGTGAAATACCGAGAGGTTGAGGCGAATCTGTTGCACTATTTGAAAGAATTAGTTGACTTGGATAACGACTTACTGCAAGAGCTGGTAATTGCTACGGTAAATAAAAAACCTACTGAAGCGATTTCGCCAGAGGAAATTCTAAGGCAAATTGAACAACAGGAAGAAACGCTAAAGAATCGATTGGACTTTATTTGTGAACAATTCGAGCTACAGCGTTACACCCCTGAAATGTTCGACGAGCGTACAGCGATCATAACTAATGAGCTGGCCCAGCTTTCCGAAATGCGTACAGCAGTGTTAGCTAAAGAACGTACCGCGCCAGCAGAAGTAGACGTAACTACTGTAAAAATGAACGTAGGTACCTTACTGGAAGCGTACGAAAATTGTGAGGACAAAACGGATAAGAATACGATACTACGTAAGATTTTCGATAAGGTGGTTATTGAGATTAACCAGAAAGGACGCGGGCGAATACCCGCAAAGTTTACGATCTACCCAATATTGAAGTTCGATTTACTGAGCCCGAACTATTTAGGTTTATCAGTAAATAGCTAATGAGTTAATCATCGCACATACAAATGAATCGGAATACCGCGCCTTTATTTCGAATAAGAAAAATGAAGCTCTTCAATCTCGCATGATTGTAATGCCGATTCCTTATAATTTGAAGGTATCTGAAGAAGAGAAAATATATGAGAAGCTTGTCGGTCAGAGTGATATGCACCATATCCATATTGCTCCGCATGCGCTGCGCGCGGCCGCGATATTCTCCATTTTGACACGATTGAAAGAAACGAAGAAGCAAGGTATGGATTTATTGAAGAAGATGAGAATGTACGATGGTGAAGAAGTAGAAGGATACAAGGAAAATGATTTGAAGGAAATGCAGAGTGAGTACATTGAAGAGGGAATGTCAGGGGTAGACCCTCGCTATGTTATCAACCGTATTTCGAGTGCGTTGATTAAGCAAAATCTTTCGTGCATTAACGCGCTGGATGTACTTCGTGCGTTGAAAGATGGCTTGGATCAGCATGCATCCATTACTAAGGAAGAACGGGAACGGAATTTGAACTTTATTTCAGTTGCCCGCAAAGAATATGATTCGTTAGCGAAGAAAGAAGTACAGAAGGCATTCGTATATTCCTTTGAAGAGTCAGCGAAGACATTATTCGAGAACTATCTCGACAATATTGAAGCATTTTGCAATTGGAAAAAAATTCGTGATCCGCTTACAGATGAGGAAATGGATCCGGATGAAAGGCTCATGCGCTCAATCGAGGAACAAATAGGGGTATCGGAAAATGCAAAGAAAGCATTCCGAGAAGAAATACTTATTCGTTTATCCTCCTACTCACGCAAAGGTAAAAAGTTCGATTACAACAGTCATGATCGTTTGCGCGAGGCGATTGAGAAGAAGCTGTTCTCGGACCTGAAGGATATCGTCAAGATTACGACTTCTACCAAGACTCCAGATGAGAACCAGCTGAAGCGGATTAATGAAGTAACAGCTCGACTTATTGATGGGCATGGCTATTGCTCGGTATGCGCGAATGAGCTGCTCCGTTATGTTGGTAGTTTATTGAACCGATGATGGTAGGATCACATATTGTGACCCAGTGATTCGAAGATATGGTAGGTATACATTCTTATTATGAAAATGGTAATGGCCTGTGTGCAATTGCATGCAGGCCATTTGTGTTGCGCGCAGAATGTGTGTTTGGCGTGACTGAGATCATGTATATCGGTTCATTTATGAAATGGATGAATAAGGTTTCTGCCTTTGGAAGCATAATAACCACATGTGCTGAATCTGAGCATTTCGTGCTTCAGCGTCATGACAGAACATTTCTAAGGAGGCTATTTCATGCCTAACAACCATTCGCGCCAACAGGCACCTCATTTGTTGCAGCATGCTCGTGGAATAGAGCATCACGTACCTAATTCTACCTACGGTGGATATGGACATACCCTTTCTCAACACAATCCGTATCCTGCTTATACAGGGTATGGTAGCGGAAATGCTGGATTCTATGGAGGAGGCTATTCGCAAGGAGGTTCCATACATAACCAAGCTGGTTATTCAGCAAGTAGCTACAATAACTATGGGGCAGTGCAGCATTATCAGCCAACAGGCCAAGTGCACAGTGTAACTGCGCATACGCATGGCGCGCATCAAAATGTAGTGCCACAATCGTATCAGCCGACCGGACAAGCGCACAGCTATGCACATACCCAAGAAACGAATTACCATCCAACGGGACAAGTACAAAGCTATGCCCATGCGCCAGAAACACATTACCATGCAGCAGGACAAGTTCAAAGCTACGCTCATGTACAACAACCACATTACCAACCGGAGGGGCAAGTACATAGCGTGACAGCAGAGACCCATGGAGTGCATCAAGAAGTGGTGCCGCATTACGAGCCAACGGGTCAAGTGCAAAGCCATGTTCATGTACAAGAAACACAAGTGCATTATCAGCCGATCGGCCAGGTGCAAAGCCATGCTCATGCGCCAGAAACGCATTACCAGCCGACAGGCCAAGCACAAAGCTATGCTCATGCGCCAGAAGCCCATTATCAGCCGACGGGCCAAGTACAAAGTATAACAGCGGGAACGCATGGAGCACAGCAAGAAGTGGTACCGCATAATTACGAGTCAACGGGTCAAGTGCAGAGCTATGCCCATGTGCAAGAAACGCAAACGCACTATCAACCAATCGGCCAAGTGCCAAGCAGTGCCCATGCGCCAGAAACGCATTACCAGCCGACAGGTCAAGCACAAAGCTATGCTCATGCACCAGAGACGCATTATCAGTCAACGGGTCAAGTACAGAGCCTTGCGCATGCACAAGAAGCACATTATCAACCAACGGGCCAGGTACACAGCATAACAGCGGAAACGCATGGTGCACATCAATACGTAGTGCCGCAATCGTATCAACCAACCGGTCAAGCACAAAGCTATGCGCATACGCATGAAACGAACTACCATCCAACAGGCCAAGTACACAGCGTAACCGCTGAATCACATGGTGCACATCAGAACGTGGTGCCGCAATCGTACCAGCCAACGGGTCAAGCGCATAGCTATGTTTATCATGCGCAAGGTGGACAGCAAGGCGCATCACTAACGAATTATCAAGCGACAGGTCAAGTGCACAGCGTGACAGGTCAAGATTATACGTCTCAATAAAAATGAACGCAAAGAAGCGGCTGAACAAGGCCGCTTCTCTTATTGTGAAAAATATTATAAATAGATGTTGACATTAGTTAGAGATCAAGATATTATTACTTACGTAAAGTTAGTTCATTATTAATATAAATTAATTGTTGAAGATATCTTAATTCGAGATATATATAGAGGAGAGAACTTATATAATGACAAAAGTATTGGTTGTTAATACAAACCCTAAGCCGCTTGAGATTTCTTACAGCCGTCAACTTGGCGCACACTTCGTAGATCAACTTAAAGTAAACGGTCCAGTTGAAGTTGAACAGTTGAACCTTTATGAAGTATCTATTCCATTGATCGATGGTTCTGTACTTGATGCATGGGGCAAACTTGGTGCAGGTGAAGCGATTTCCGCTGAGCAGCAAACAACTGTTGCGCGTATGAACGAAATTCTTGAGCAATTTCTTGCTGCAGATGTGGTTGTATTCGAAGTGCCAATGTGGAACTTGAGCTACCCGCCACTATTCAAAGCATACATCGACAACATTACGATTGCAGGACGTACGTTCAAGTACACAGCTGAAGGCCCGGTAGGTCTTGTTGGCGGTAAAAAGGTAATACTTGTAGAAGCACGTGGCGGCGTATACGCAGAATTGCCAGCACTTCAATTCACAAACGCTTATCTACAAGCAGCAATGGGCTTTATCGGCGTGACAGAATACCACAACTTAGTTGTTGAAGGTATAGCTGCTGCACCAGATCAAGCACCGCAATTGTTGGAAGAAGCGAAGAAACGCGCTGAGGAACTTGCAAAGCAAGTACAATAAGGCGTTAATAGACTTTATTTACATGCTGTACACAGTATAATTATAAAATTCGATTGAACGATAAGGAGAGTTTATCTATTATGACAAAAGTATTAGTTGTAAACAGTAACCCTAAGCCACTTGAGATTTCTTACAGCCGCCAACTTGGTGCACACTTCGTAGATCAACTTAAAGCAAACGGTCCAGTTGAAGTTGAACAGTTGAACCTTTATGAAGTATCTGTTCCATTGATCGATGGTTCCGTACTTGATGCATGGGGCAAACTTGGTGCAGGTGAAGCGATATCCGCTGAGCAGCAAACAACTGTTACGCGTATGAATGAAATTCTTGAGCAATTCCTAGCTGCAGATGTAGTTGTATATGAAGTACCAATGTGGAACTTGAGCTACCCGCCGCTATTGAAAGCATACATTGACAACATTACGATTGCAGGTCGTACGTTCAAGTACACAGCTGAAGGCCCACAAGGTCTTGCTGGCGGCAAAAAAGTTGTTCTTGTTGAATCCCGTGGTGGCGACTATACAGAAGCACCAGCATTACAATTTACAAATGCTTACCTGCAAGCAGCAATGGGCTTCATCGGCATAACAGAGTACCACAACCTAGTGGTTCAAGGTGTTAATGCTGCGCCTGATCAAGCACCAGCATTGTTGGAAGCAGCGAAGAAGCGTGCAGAAGAGCTTGCAACACAAGTATTGTAATCCCAGTACTTTATTATTAGTACTGTAATCCCTACTATCTAAATGTCCTTCCCTTTATATACGCTATTTTTAAGCAGAATCTTCTCCTAGTGAGAGGGTTCTGCTTTTTTTGTGTCACCATTTGGGCTACTGCACATATGATGATATCGGATGAAGGGAGGGAGCGAACGAAATGGCCGTTATTAGAGCGAACTCGGAGGATGTTAGGCTGCTGGCGCGTCTTATGCGTGCAGAAGCGGAGGGTGAAGGCGAGCAAGGAATGATGATGGTTGGAAATGTGGGTGTGAATCGCATACTGGGTGACTGCTTGGATTTTTTGAATATAAGATCAGTGAGTGATATGGTTTATCAAAGCCCAGGCGGATTTGAGGCTACCCAGAAAGGCTATTTCTATCAAAAAGCCCGAGATCGTGATATTCGTTTAGCACAGCGAGCCATTAACGGAGAGCGAGTATGGCCAGCTTCGTATGCATTGTGGTTTTTCCGGCCTGCTGGGGATTGTCCGCCTACGTGGTACAATCAGCAAAACTCAGGGCGATATAAAGCGCACTGCTTCTTTACCCCGACGGGTGAAGATTGTCCTAAAGTGTACAACACATATTAATAATTAGGCTAACTCCATAAGTGTGCATGAAAATGACAGCAGTTAACTATAGAAGCTAGTGAAGATTGAAGGGAGAGAGTGAAATGAATAACGTAAATTACGGTTACCCTGTACAGCAAGGTAATGCTGCAGGTCAGATCGGCAATGGTAAACCAAATGGATACTGGGGTGGAGGTAATGGAGGAGCTGTACCATACTTGTCTCCTCAGCCACAAGTAACGGTGACACCACCTCAATTTCAGCAGCAAACTACGGTTATTCCTCCGCAAGTGAGTAGTGGTGCTGTGATGACCCCAAGCGGTGCAGTCGTACAAACGCAAAACTTGGAACAGTCCTTTGTAGAAAACATTTTGCGTTTGAACCTTGGCAAGGTAGGAACGTTCTATATGACGTACGAGAACAACTCTGAATGGAACGCGAAAATCTTCCGTGGTGTGCTTGAGGCAGCTGGACGCGATCATATCATTATTAGTGATCCTGCAACGGGACAGCGCACATTGCTGCTTATGGTGAACCTGGATTACGCTACTTTCAATGAACCGCTTGTATACCAAGGCATACCAGGCGCTCCAACAAGATAAGTTTAGCAAGAAAAATAGCGTAGTTCGCACATAACGGCCCTTTGGTATGTCAGCACATGCTCACGTTCCGGAGGGTTTTATTTATGTGTGTTTAAAGATAGAAAATGTATATCAACATCCGTTAAAGCTGCAAGAAATAAAGCAGGCGATGCGCAAATTGGCTAAGCCGCAGGCAACTGCTCTTATGGTAGATGATGTCGTGGATCAGCTTATAGTAGGACAGGCTACAAAGCCATGCCGTACGTATCAATATTGCTGACGTACATAATACGGAGACATGTTTAGCATAGATTGAGTTACAACTGTATCCGTTATAAGAGAAAAGGGATCGAATGACCAGTGTGACTGTGTCATACGATCCCTTTTGAACGATCTGGTTATAAATGCTGCTGTTCGCGTCGCTTGCGATCGAACCAATGCTGAAGCACTAACGTGAGGCAGGCGACAAACACAAGTATGGAAGCGACTGCAAAGGCAGCGGAGAACTGATACTCGTTATAGAGAATTTCAATATGCAGCGGTATCGTATTCGTTTCTCCGCGGATATGGCCCGAGACGACTGAAACAGCGCCAAATTCGCCGAGTGCTCTTGCATTACAAATGATAATGCCGTACAGCAGCCCCCATTTCATATTAGGAAGCGCAATCCGCCAGAACAGCTTCCAGCCGTTAGCACCTAATGTAATGGCTGCCTCTTCCTCTTGAATCCCTTGTGTTTGCATGAGCGGAATCAGTTCTCGTGCTACAAACGGGAACGTAATAAACAGTGTTCCCAGCATAATGCCAGGCCAAGAAAAGATGATAGCTATGCCGTTTTCCTGCAACCAGGGCCCGAACCATCCCTGTGCACCAAATAACAGCACAAACATAAATCCAGCAATGACAGGAGAGACCGAAAAGGGAACGTCAATCAAGGATACGAGCAATTGCTTGCCGCGAAAGCTAAACTTTGTTATGCACCAGGCGGCTGCGATACCGAATAAAGCGTTAAGCGGTACGACAACGGCTACCGTCAGTAAAGACAGTTTGATGGCCGCCCAAGCATCTGGATCTTCCAGTGCAGCTAAATAAACATCAAAGCCGCGTTTGAACGCTTGCGAAAATATCGTGATCAGCGGCAAAATCAGCATCACAATTACAAATACGAGCACAATTCCAATTAATGTTCGCCTTACCCAAGCAGGCTCACTTGTGACAGAGCGATATGATGATGAACGCCGTGATGCAATGGACGATGCTGCTTGTGCTGATGGAAGTGGTTGTTGAGAGATAGTCATAAGCATGTACCTCATTAGTGTTATACTTTTGAATTACGGTTTAACAGGCTATAGGGAACCCCAGCGTCTTGTAAAGCTCCATTGAATAACATTCATCAATAGCAGGAGCACAAATGCGATCACGAGCATAACAAGAGCAATGGAAGTGGCACCAGCGTAATCGTACTGCTCCAGCTTCGTCATCATTAGCAATGGTGCGATTTCGGTTTTGAACGGCATATTGCCTGCAATAAAGATGACAGAACCGTATTCCCCTAAGCCTCTAGCAAAGGCTAGCGCGAACCCAGTCAGCATGGCAGGGAACAGCTGCGGCAAAATAATACGGATGAACGTACGCCAGCGATATGCGCCTAATATGGCAGCTGCCTCTTCAACATCATGATCCCATTGCTCTAATACCGGCTGTACTGTACGAACGACGAATGGCAGCCCAATAAACGTCAATGCGATCGTGATGCCTACTACGGAATATGCGCTCGGTATATTTATTGCATACAGCCATTGGCCGATCCAGCCATCTTTCGCATAGATAGCGGTTAATGCGATACCGGCAACTGCTGTTGGCAGGGCAAACGGCAGGTCGATGATGCCGTTAACGAGCTTCTTGCCTGGGAAGTTGTAGCGCACGAGCACCCAGGCGATGATGAAGCCGAAGACAACGTTAATTAGAGCAGCTGTCAGCGAAGTTAAGAAGCTAATTTTATAGGCGGCTATCACACGTTTATCTAATATTAATTCCCAGAAGGTATCCCAGCTCATCTGCAAGGAATGCAGAACAATCGTAGCGAGCGGTATCAGTACAAGGAAGGATAAATAGATAAGGGTGAAGCCCATGGACAGTCGAAAGCCAGGCAGGACGCTTTTGGCGTTCCTGCTCGGCTTAAGTTGGGAGTTTAATGTAGACATAGACGTAACCTGCTTTCTATCAAGCGTGATGATTCGGTAATGCCCTATTTGGCATAAATTTGATCAAAAATACCGCCATCAGCAAAGTGCTTCGCCTGCGCAGCTTCCCATCCACCAAAGTCTTTATCGATGGTTAGCAATTCAATGTTCGGGAACTTGCTTTCATGTTTCTTCGCAACCTCTTCAAGGCGAGGGCGGTAGTGATGTTTCGCTACAATCTCTTGTGCTTCCTTTGTATACAAATACTTCAGATACGCTTCCGCTACTTTTCTCGTACCGCGTTTATCAACGATGTTATCAACGACAGCAACGGGAGGCTCAGCTAAAATACTCAATGAAGGTACGACAATATCAAACTGATCTTTGCCAAGTTCATTTACCGCTAGGAACGCTTCATTTTCCCAAGAGATCAGAACATCACCAATGTTGCGTTCTACGAAGGTAGTCGTGGAGCCGCGTGCACCAGAATCCAATACTTCAACTCGCTTAAATAAGGATTGTACGAATTGTTGGGCAGCAGCTTCATCATTGTTGTTGTGCTTTAAGGCGTAGCCCCATGCAGCAAGGTAATTCCAGCGCGCACCGCCGGATGTTTTTGGGTTAGGAGTGATAACGGAAACGTCATCGCGTATGAGATCATTCCAGTCTTTAATTTGTTTAGGGTTGCCTTTGCGTACTAGGAAGACGATCGTGGAGTAGTAAGGAGCGCTGTTGTCTTCGAAGGATTTCTGCCAGTCCTGCTTCAGAAGCCCTTTCTTCTGTATAGCGTTAATATCATAAGCAAGTGCAAGTGTCACGACATCTGCTTGCTGTCCGTCGATGACGGAACGAGCTTGTTTGCCGCTGCCGCCATGCGATTGTTTAACGGTGACATTTTGACCGGCTTCCTTCAGCCAGTGAGCAGCAAATGCTTTGTTATACTCTTCATAAAATTCACGAGTTGGATCGTAAGAAACATTTTGAATTTCAATTTCCGTCTTCGTTTGCTCTGCACCGCTCCCGGCTTGATTGTTTGTGCTCTTACTACCGCATCCTGCGAGCAGTGTGGCTGTTAAGCCAATTAGTAAAAGGGAAATAACAGCTAGTTTAAATTTTCTTTTTTGTTTTGCGATCATGAGAGAGAACCCCTTTCTCTTTAACAGATGATAGTGAATCGCTCAAGTCGTATCTATGGCGTTCTAGGCGGTCAATTTGAACGATGCGTCCATCATGTATGACGATATTAAGCGAACCATAACGAAGGTCATTCAAATGTTCTGCTATGCGAGTGAGCCAAACATCTACCTGCGGAAATGATTCGGTTGACCATTCAGTAGTGCTATCATTTTCTCGTTGTGGTGATATGCTCATCGTAAACCCTCCTCTTTCATCCATGAAAATTAGCCAAGACACCCTTTTTCAATTCATTCTTACTGCGTTTGAGTAGCGTGAGTATCTCCGGTGATCCGGTCGATGTGGAATTAAATAAAACAATTCCGATTGAGTTACTATGTTATTGGAATGTATCTTATCAAGTGTAATATGGGGTGTCAACGCTTCTGTATCGAAACATAAACTTATTCTCATAATGCAAAAAAGAACCTCACATCATTGGGCAGCAAACCCAATTTTGAAGCTCTATTCTTCCTATAAAGCCATTTCTTTAATTCAATTTGTTAAAATGTTCTAAGATAAAGGGGGTGGAGTTGGAAGTGCTCATGTTGTTGGCATACATACATATTCATATGTAGATAAACAAATAAATACATAACTAAATACAGAGTGGTGTCTTCTTGTACACGGTTACAAATTGAAGTAATATACTCAGTAGGATGTTTGTTATCCGGTTCGTTGGCTTGTCTAGATTGCCAATTATAACGATGTTCAACCTACAAGTGAGAGGAGATACAACATGATTATTACATTGAACAACGGAGTACATATGCCGCAGCTAGGGCTTGGAGTATGGCGAGTTGAAGAAGGTGCACAAGTCGAAGAAGCGGTTAAGACTGCGCTTCAAATTGGGTATCGTCATATTGATACAGCTGCTGTTTATAAGAATGAAGCAGGTGTAGGTAAAGCAATAAAAGAATCAGGTGTACCTCGTGAAGAAATTTTCTTAACGACAAAAGTATGGAATGCCGACCAAGGCTATGAAGCTACACTAAAAGCATTTGATGATAGCTTGAACAAGCTTGGCACAGACTATGTTGATCTTTATCTCGTTCATTGGCCAACTCCTGAACGTGACTTGTATTTGGAAACATACAAAGCATTGGAGAAGTTGCTAGAAGAAGGACGGGTACGTGCTATTGGGGTATCTAACTTCCATATTCACCACTTGGAGCGCTTGATGGAAAATACTTCGATTGTTCCAGTTGTAAACCAAGTCGAATGTCACCCACGTTTGGCTCAGAATGAATTGAGACAATTCTGCAATAAGCACAATATTGTGCTTGAAGCATGGAGCCCGCTTATGCAAGGTGGAGAAATTCTAGAAGACCGCGCTGTAATGGCAATCGGTGCTAACCACGGCAAGACAGGTGCTCAAGTTGTTATTCGCTGGCATTTGCAAAAAGGGAATATCGTTATTCCTAAGTCTGTAACAGCATCCCGTATCCGTGAGAACTTCAATGTGTTCGACTTTGAATTGACGGCAGAAGAGATGTTGCTTATTGACCAATTGAATCAAGATAAACGTGTTGGTCCGGATCCTGAGGACTTCAACGTCGTATAGTGCAGTGCATACTAAATACCCGCCTTTTTAGCAAGGCGGGTATTTAGCGTATTGCACTATTCATATTTACTCCGTGTCGTTCTTCAATCGTTGTAGTGCTGCAAACGGGCTGTTTGCAAGTGAATCTTCATCATCATTAGATGTATCTTTGTAGTAAATTTCACTCTCATACGCCGCATGGTCAGTCGTTCTATTTTGATGGAGTGATATTTTATCCGCAAAGTGGATATATAGTAATGCCGTATTGTATGCATCGTCAAGCGCACGATGATGTGAGCCGACGAAAGGAAGATTCAACTCTTCAAGCGCGGTTTTTAAACCTATTTGTTGTTTGTTTGGTCGTCCCATCATGGTTGATATTTGCTGCTGTACATCTGTGTAGTTTTTAAGCCAACGCAAAGGTATTTTTTTAAGCCTACATTCCTTAGTAAATTGTACTTTGTCATCACGGCCCCATGAACATAGGGCATATTCTTCCGTATCGATCCAGGCAACGAAGCGTTCAAGCGCTGCCGGCAATTCATCAGCGTGAATAATATCTTGCTGGCTGATCCCTGTAAATGAGGTTGTGTCCCCAGTAATTCGGGAAGTCAGCGTAGGTTTGACAAAGGTTTGGAATGTATCGAGGATAACCGCTTTACCTTCGGAATGCGTTAGTTTAACGGCGCCTATTTCGATAATTTCGGATATTTGACCTTTGCGGCGTGTAACTGTCATTTCCAAGTCATAAATGATGGCAATCATGCTGCTCCCCTTCTTCCATATAAGCTTGCATCCCTGATTGTAACATATGATTGTGAGTGAAGGGATAGGTTTCATAAGGCTCAGATGTAATATATTGCATTCCATCTAACATAATCATACTATGATATAAAGTCTATTTTCATTCAGTGTTGAACGGGTTACATAATCATATACGTGCTCGAAGCAGGAGGCCATCATGATTACTATCGTCTACAATCGCATGACCGTTATGAGGAAAATGATGATTTCACTTTTATGTATTATGGGGAGTATTGGGCTGGCTTACGCAGCAGTTGTTAAAATTCCTGATATCATGTGGAAATTAGGCTCTGCAGCATTGGCTGTCATGGGAATCGTTTATTTCGGTCGATTGTTTTCGGTCACATTGCGCGCGATGGTGCGAAAACAATCCGAGCTATTTGTTTATGATGAATCGGGTATATACAAGGAAAATGGTGATTTGGTGCCATGGCCCAACATTGAACATTTTACGGTCGTTTACACTCGAATTGGCATTTTGTTTCAACCGATCTTCACTCATTATGTATTTAAGCTTAAAAATGGGGAGCAAGTTGTATGGCACACCTATGATTTGCTAACGGATGAAGAGGCGAAGCAATGGGCTCGTGTCCTGCAAGAGGCAGTGGCTGCGCGTGGGTCGCTGAATCGGCGAACAGGTAGCAATATGTCTGTTTAGGTTGGTAAGTAAATGCGGGGAATGATTTATTCTATGCTGGATATGTATAACGAGCATCTCGTCCCTTATATGCAGTCGGGGAGAGATGCTCGTTGTCATCTTCGAAGGTGCTCAACCAATGAATTTGCGGGTAACTTTTTTACCGTCATAAGTGAAGAGAACACCTTTTTCTTCGACCTTCGTTTCCATATGAACCGATTTCCCCCATAGCGTGAATAGGTAAGGGAGAGTACGCTCTACATATTTGAGATCGAGTTCAACCCCTTCATATTGATGAGTTACATATAACTCTCCACTTCGCTGGTAATCCCCGTCTTTCACCACGATATATGGGAATCCTCCATTAACACGGCTGTAAACAAGCTGATCCCGCACGTTTTCCCAAGCTTTATCTGTAATCTTCCATTCGACACCTTTTTTCTCAAATACGTATAGATCAAGATCATCTGTTAGCTTTTTCGTTAAATAATTGCGAATAAAGGATGTATCCGAATCAAGTTCCCGTACTTCGAATATTTTGGCGCGTCCTTGCCCATCCTTTCTTCCAAGGCGCTCTTTTTCTTCCTTTGTCGGTTTATCATAACGCTTCTCAATATCTTCAAATATTTTCAACCCAAGGTAGTAGGGGTTTAAGCTGTTGCGCGATGGTTGTACGACAGATGCATTTAGCTTTGCATACTCGAAAGACTCTTCTGTTGTGAGATCAAGCTCTCGTACAATGCGCTGATGCCAGTAGGACGCCCATCCTTCGTTCATAATTTTTGTTTCCATTTGCGGCCAGAAATACAGCATTTCATCCCGCAGCATCGACATAATATCACGCTGCCAATCTTCTAGCTCTGTGGAAAATTCTTGAATGAACCAGACAATATCTTTCTCTGGCTCGGGTGGGAATGTTCGATTTTGCTGTTCTTTGCGTAATGAATCTTTGCTGTCTTTCAATGGAGAATCAAGATCCCACAGATCGTCATAGGTGCCTTTAGACTTCGGGGGCTTTGCTTCTTTCATCTCCTGTATTTTGAGCTCCATATATCGCTGCTTATCAAGTTTCTGTGGGCGGACGATTTGAGGGTCAACATGTTCTTGTATCGCCAAAACGGCATCGATGAAGCTTTCAACAGCTTGTGCACCGTATTCCAGTTCATACTGGGATACTCGCTCTGCCGTTGCGGACATACTTTCCACCATATTGCGATTGGAAGTGGAAAAGCGTACATTGTTTTTGAAAAAGTCACAGTGAGCTAATACGTGCGCGACGATTAATTTATTCTGGATCAGTGAATTTCCTTCAAGTAAGAAGGCGTAACAGGGGTTGGAGTTAATCACCAACTCGTAAATTTTGCTTAATCCAAAGTCGTATTGCATCTTCATTTTATGGAATGTTTTTCCGAAGCTCCAATGATGGAAGCGGGTAGGCATGCCGTATGCCCCGAACGTGTAAATAATATCAGCAGGGCAAATCTCATAGCGCATTGGATAGAAATCAAGGCCGAACCCTGCGGCAATCTCTGTAATTTCGGCAATTGCATAGTCTAGCTGCTTCAAATCATCTGAAGTCATGAGAACACCCCATTTGCCGGCTGTTTTTTGAAGAAATGCTTTAAGGCTTTATACACTTCGGTTTTCTCCTTGATGACGTAATACATGAAGTTAGGCAGGTCGATGTTGCGATAGGCAGACATTAGCGTACTGCTGCGATTGTATTGATTCACTTCTCCGTAACCGAACATACTGGACACGCTCAGCAGCTGGCGAATTAATTTTACACAGCGTTCGTTGTCACTTGTTAAGTTATCTCCATCTGAGAAATGGAACGGATAAATATTGTAGAGGGAAGGAGGGAAGCGGCTTTCAATGATTTCTAATGCTTTAATGTAAACAGAAGAACAGATTGTACCTCCGCTTTCACCTCGTGTAAAGAAGTCTTCTTCGGTTACTTCTTTAGCTTCTGTATGGTGGGCGATAAACACGATGTCTACTTTTTCATACTGCTTGCGCAGAAATCTTGTCATCCAGAAAAAGAAGCTGCGGGCACAGTATTTTTCAAAGCTGCCCATCGACCCGGATGTGTCCATCATGGCAATAATAACGGCGTTGGATTGAGGCTTCACAATCTCTTCCCACGTTTTGAATCGAAGGTCATCGGGATTGATGCCATGAATGCCCGGGTTGCCATTTAGAGCGTTACGGCGAATATTTTCTAAAATGGTACGCTTCTTATCGATGTTGGACATAATGCCTTTTTTGCGTATGTCATTAAAGCGTATATCTGTAATTTCCAGTTGGTCCTTGTCTTTTTGCTTCAGATTAGGAAGCTCAAGCTCTTCAAAGAGCAGTTGCTCCAGCTCTGCGATGCTTATCTCAGCTTCAACTACATCGGAGCCGGGCTGATCGCCTGCTTTCCGGCCTTTGCCTGGTCCTTGCTGTTGACTGTCAGTACCGAGTACATCTCCGACACGACTTTTTCCATTTCCTTGGCCGACATGTTTCTTTTTATTGAAGTTGTATACGAAGCGGAACTCATCCAGACTGCGGATCGGAACTTTAATAATTTGTTTGCCATCCGACATGATGATGTTCTCTTCAGTAACGAGGTCCGGAATATTTTGCTTGATTGCTTCACGCACTTTCTTCTGATGACGGTCTTGATCCTGGTACCCTTTTCGGTGCAGCGACCAGTCTTCTCGTGACACAATATATGATAAATCTTTCATGAAAACACCTCCTGGAACAATCACAATCGCTATTGTATTCAATATATTCAAGTTCGGAGGGGATATGTGATAGAACAAATGAGAATAAAAAAGAACCTTCTGTTCCACAAAGCTGTGGTCATGAAGGTTCCCCGTTATTTCTGCAAATGTAATACTGTTGTAAGGCAAGCTGTATCTATCATACCATGTTAGTCCTTACAGATATGGACAAAGCAGTGTTATGACTAAGCAACAGCTTAGGATCCGCCTGTACGACGGCGTTGATTATTCGGCTTCTTGTTGTTTTGGCTTCTCAATGCCTTTGTCGATTGGTCGCCATGGAAGCCTTGCTTCCCTTGTTCTTGCTGTTCTTTCTTCTTCGCTAACAAAGCTTTAGCAGCGCTTGCCATGCTTGTCTTCTTCGGTTGTTCGGATTCAGTCATCGCTACGATCTTCCTTTCAACTGTACGATCTAAAACGTACAGATGGTGCTGTGATGAACATAGACTAACATGGAAAGAGGGACAATTGCAATATGTTCTATATTGAATGCAGGCAATAAGCTGTTGTATGTTGTTGCAGCTGTATGATGTGCCAAAACGATAATCCCCCGCCTGTTTCCTGGGGGAGCAGGCGGGGGATTTGGGATTTACCTAAGCATGATTGAAAACGAATGCATACAACAGCTTGCAGTGACGAGAGAGCTAAATCGATTTGACCAATCACAGTTGTCGCCAGTTTCAGTTATTTTGTAACCGCAGAGTCCAAAAAAAGAAACAATCGACAACAACAGCGACCGGAAACATGATCAGCTCTTTGATCGAAACGACAAGCTGATTGTTGCTTTCTTCATTCAGATATTACTAGTCACGATACTCACGAGGAACGCGGCGTGCTACCTTCGTCTCCAACGCGGCTTCGATAACCCGTTTGCGTACGTTCTCAACGACAGTCGGGTTGAATACGCTTGGGATGATATAGGACGAGTTTCGCTCTTTATCTGTAATCGTTGCGGCAATTGCCTCAGCAGCTGCTAGCTTCATCTCTTCATTAATTGTGGATGCGCGGCAATCGAGTGCTCCGCGGAAAATACCTGGGAAGCAGAGCAAATTGTTAATTTGGTTCGGATAGTCCGAACGTCCAGTTGCCAGAACAGCTACAATATCAACTGCTTCTTCTGGAGCAATTTCAGGATTAGGGTTTGCCATCGCAAATACGATAGGGCGTTCTGCCATCGTAAGAACATGTTCACGCTTGAGAAGGCCACCGCGGGAGAGGCCGATAAATACGTCAGCTCCCTTAATAACGTCAGCCAAGCTGCCTGACTCCAAGTTCGGGTTGGTGCGTTGAGCGAATTGGTTCCAGGAATCCTGTTCATACGTGTTTGTGCGGACAATGGCTCCGTCAATATCGACACCGATCAAATTTTTACAGCCGGCTTTTAGCAAAATGTTGCTGCAAGCGACACCGGCAGCTCCGATACCGTTTACGACGATCTTGACATCCTCGATCCGTTTTTTTACTAATTTCAATGCGTTTATTAAACCCGCATAGAGGACGACAGCAGTGCCGTGCTGATCATCATGGAATACGGGAATATCTAATTCTTCTTTTAATCGAGCTTCGATTTCAAAGCAGCGTGGGGAAGAGATGTCTTCCAAATTAATGCCACCGAAGCCAGGTGCGATAGATTTAACGATTTGAATAATTTGTTCTGTATCTTGCGTATCCAGACAGATTGGAACTGCATCCACATCTCCGAACTGCTTGAACAGCATGGCTTTACCTTCCATAACAGGCATTGCGCCATATGGGCCGATGTCGCCAAGACCAAGCACAGCAGTACCGTCCGAAACGACAGCTACTGTGTTACGCTTCATTGTAAGCGTGAAAGCTTTACGTGGATCATCATGGATAGCCATACATACTCTAGCTACGTCTGGCGTGTACACTCGGGATAAATCATCACGGTTCTGAACAGGATGCTTCGCTTTCATTTCAATCTTGCCACCGAGATGCATAAGGAACGTACGATCTGAAATATGAAGCAATTGAACGCCAGCCAAAGCTTTAATCGAAGTGGAAATGCGATCGATTTGGACGGTGTCTTGAACCGTAACTGTAATATCACGGATCGTTTTTTCAACATTCGTCTGAATCATATCGATAGCGACAACGTCTCCGCCGTGCTCACAGATTGCTGAAGCAATGACCACAAAGTTTGTCTCTTCATTTAACATTTCTACGCGCAATGTAAAGCTTTTACCTGAACCAGCGTTGAATGGTTTGTTTCCCATCGGTTTCACCACTTTTTATCAAGTTGTTATGCTTCTTCATTAACTAGAACTTTTTTGCCTTTCATCTTCAAAATAAGCGGAATTGCGATCCACAAAACTGCGATTACTAAGAACACAGCTGACAACGGCTTTGAAACAAAGATGGAGAAATCACCGTTGGAAGCAGTTAAAGCGCGACGCATGTTGTTTTCGATCATTGGACCTAATACTAGTGACAGAACAAGCGGTGCAATCGGATAGTCGTGCTTAGTAAATATATAACCCAAAACACCACATCCTAATAATACCATAAGATCAAATATACTAACTTGTACAGCGTAAACTCCAAATATCGAAATTGCAACAATTATTGGCAATAAATATCTTGTTGGTGTATCAATAATTTTTGCGAACACTTTAACAAGTGGCATATTCAAAATTAAGAGCATCACATTACCGATAAACATACTGGCAATTAAGCCCCAAGCAACCTCGGGATGTTTGTCGAATAACAAAGGGCCTGGCTGAATGTTATACATCATGAATGCGCCCATTAGAATAGCGGTAGTACCTGATCCCGGAATACCGAGTGTAAGAAGTGGGATCATTGCGCCGCCTGATGCTGCGTTGTTTGCGGATTCGGGAGCTGCAACACCTTCGATTGCACCTTTACCGAATTTTTCAGGGTTTTTGCTAAGCTTCTTCTCTGTAATATAGCTGAAGAAAGAAGCGAGTGTTGCACCTGCTCCTGGCAGGACACCAATAAAGAAGCCTAAGAAAGAGCCGCGTGCAATTGGGGCAGCACTTTGTTTTAAGTCCTGCTTCGTGGGCATAACGCGATCAATTTTTGCAATTTTACCGGCAGATTTATCATTGTCGATAATCGTTTTAAATACTTCGCCCAAGGCGAACATACCTACTGCAATCGTCAGGAACTCTAGTCCTGCATATAAAATAGGGTTATCAAACGTAAATCGAGCAACACCTGAAACATTATCCATACCGATCGTTGCAAGCAATAGTCCGAAAACAGTCATAATAAGTGCTTTGGTCATTGATTTGCCAGCCAAACCACTTACTGCGCACAAGCCAAGAAGCATAAGCGAGAAGTATTCAGCAGGGCCGAATGACAAGGCTACATTGGACAAAGGTTCTGCAAGGAACACCAATCCAATTAAAGAAACGAGACCTGCCACAAAAGAACCGATAGCTGCGATAGAAAGAGCCGCACCTGCGCGTCCTTTCTTTGCCATCTGATAACCGTCCAATGCGGTAACGACAGATGAAGATTCCCCAGGCGTATTTAATAGGATAGATGTTGTTGAGCCGCCATACATGGCTCCGTAATAAACACCAGCGAGTAGTATAATAGAGCTAGTAGCTGATTCAGCAGGGCCTAAGCCGATACCGCTCGTAACTGTGCTTGTAACAGGAATAAGCAGGGCCACGCCACTCATCGGACCGATACCAGGAAGGACGCCGACAGCAGTTCCGATGATAACACCTACAAAGGCGAATAAGATGTTATACCATAAGAAACTGGTTGCAAAGCCATTCATTAAATGTTCAAATACGCTCATCGTTGACGGCACCTCCTACAACGGAATAAATGACGGGAAGCCCGGCAAAGTTCCCTGCAAAATTTTTACGAATACGAAATAAATACCTAAGGAGAAAGCAGCAGCGATAATCGTAGATACGAGCCACTTGCCACGTTCCATAACTTGAAAGGCGAATAATAGGAATAAGAACGTTCCTATTGGATAACCGATATCTTCTAAGAAAAATGCATATAAAAAGGCTGCGCCGAAAATAAGGAAAAATCCTTTGTAGTTCGGTTTGGAAGGCACGATTGCCTCATCTTCTTCTTCAGCGGTAGCGGCAGATTCAACGTGCGCCTGTTGCTTTGCAGCAACAGGCGCTTTGAATGTCTCGAACATTAATCTGGCGCTAAGTAGGATTAGAATGCTGCCAAGACCCATCGGGAAAATATCAGGACCGACGCTGCTGCCAAAGGCAGAGGTGCTTAGCTGCGTGCTTCCTACTACAAACGCAATACCGATTAGAAGAAAGACGAGGCTTGCCCATGTGTCAAAACGCTTCATCATGATGTCAAACCCCTATTCATATTAAGATAGATTAAGCATTAGCCATGCCAAGAGCTGTCAGCAACTGCTTAATTGTAACTTCTTGCTCTTCAAGGAACTTCGTGAAGTCTGCAGAGTTTTTGTACTCTGGAAGCCAGCCATTAGCTTCAAGTTCTTTTTTCCATTCTTCTTTATCATTTAGAGCTTTGAATGTCTCATCCCAATACTTCAATTGATCTGCACTCAGTTTCTTAGGACCGAACACACCACGCCAAATAGTGAAGTCTGCGTCAATGCCTTTTTCTTTGAGTGTAGGTACATCTTTTAGGATACCGCCAAGACGTTCATTAGCAGTAATAGCCAGCACTTTAATTTTGCCTGCTTCAAGGAATTCACCAACAGAAGATGCATCTGTAGCGATTACGTCAGCATTTTTACCCAGCAAAGCTGTCATTGCTTCGCCGCCACCATCATAAGAAACATATTTAACTGTCTTTGGATCAACGCCAGCTTTGTAAGCAGGGAGTACAGCGATCAAGTGATCCATTGAACCAGGAGCGGAGCCGCCAGCTACAGTTACTTTCGTAGGATCAGCTTTGATGTCTGCGATTACTTCGTTGATATCGTTATATTTAGAGTCTGCAGATACTACAATTGCACCATAGTCTGTTGTCAGCTGTGCAAGTGGTTGAACATCACGGAAGCCGTATGGGCTCTTGCCTTCACTCTTCCAGTTGTTGATAAGAATAGGAGGTGAGTTAACGAATAGTTTATGCATGTCATTAGCATCTTTGGAGACGTATTCGCCAAGGAACACAACGCCGCCGCCACCTGGCTTGTTCTCTACGGTTAACGGGCTAGCTACGAGCTTTGTTTCTGTTAAAATTTTAGTAATGGAGCGTGCTGTTTTATCCCAGCCACCGCCAGCTCCTGAAGGTGCAACGACATTAACCGCTTTGTCAGGATACTTTGCACTTTGTCCACCGGTACTACAAGCGCTCAAAGTCAAAGCAGTGATTAGGGCTAGTAGAGCAAATTGCCACGTAAATCGTTTTTTCATAAGTTCATCCCCCACAACATAATGATAACGCTTACAAACATAATATTACCAAACGATCTAATTTTGAGATAGTATCCGTTCATATTTAGCATTTCTGCATTTTAAATTCATTTTGTTCATAAAGTTCACAAAGTTGTTGGTATTCACAAAACTTTCACAGATGATATAGTAGAAAAAACTAGAAAATTGTCAGATGGTTCATATACAAAAGACTATTATTTGCTTTAGGAATCTAGCGAATTACAGGTTCGACAACGGCGCATAAATTGTCCTATTTTCAGAAAGCGCTTACTATAGGTGTAGTGGTTTTTGATTTTACTGTTTTACCGCGATAGATCATATAGAGAGAAAATCAACGTCTATGTTCGATTAGGAGGGGAATCCATGAGGTTGCAGACGAAGTTAATGCTTCTTATTTGTACCTTATTATCGATTGTTATTATCGGGCTGTCATGGACGTTCCACGCGATGTGGATGTCAACGATGAAGACGCAGGCAGGAGAAGAGGCGCTCCGATTGGCAAAAGTGATTGCTAATATGGATCAGGTAAAACAGGCATTTCAGAAAGATAACCCTACCGCTATTATTTTGCCTCTAGTAGAGCAGATTAGGCTTCAGACGGAAGCAGAGTTCATTGTTGTTGGTGATGAACATGGGATACGAGTAGCCCATCCTGTAGCTGATCGCATTGGTAAACCAATGATGGGTGGTGACAATGACGCAGTTTTTCGTGGGGAGGCTATCGTATCTGAGGCTATAGGCAGCCTTGGAGCTTCGTTGAGAGGTAAGGCACCGATATTTGATGATAATAACCGCATTATTGGTGTCGTTTCCGTCGGCTTTTTGAAAAAGGATATTAAAGAAGAAGTTCTTCCTTATCAGTTATCGATCTCTGGGCTGGCGGCACTAGCTATACTTCTTGGTGTGGGTGGTGCAGTAATCATTACGAAAAATGTGAAAAAATCGATTCATGGATTGGAGCCTGTAGAGATAGGAAGGCTTTATCAAGAGAAAAAAACACTGCTAGAATCGATTCGTGAAGGTATTATTGCTATTAATGAAAAAGGGTATATCACGACAATGAACCCTGCGGCTTTCGAGCTGATGGGATTGCAGCCACAGGATATGACAGGGGTTCCGATCACAACTTTATTTCCACAGACCACATTAATGGAAGTAATTGAGTCAAAGTGCTCTCAGTATGATGTGGAGTTTACGATTGGAGACCGGAGTCTGGTTGCGAGTCGTGTGCCTATTTTTAATAGTCGCAATCAAGTCATTGGAGCGGTATCAAGCTTCCGCAACAAGTCAGATATGTTTATATTAACAGAGCAGCTGTCACAGCTTCGCAATTATGCAGATGGATTGCGTTCACAGACACATGAATTTTCGAATAAACTTCATTTAATAGCAGGTCTCATTCAACTAGAATCTTATGCAGAAGCACTGGACTTGATTGCAAAAGAATCAAATATGCACCAAAACTTTATGCATTTTATGATGGAAGAGATTCCTGATCATATCGTGGCAGGCCTTCTTATTGGAAAGTTCAATCGAGCGCATGAAGTGAATGTCGAGCTGCAAGTGGATGCTGCGAGCAGTTTTAAGAACGTGCCGGAGCATGTCGATCGCAATAAGCTGGTAACGATAATTGGCAATTTGATAGATAATGCATTGGAAGCTGTTCATCAAATGGAGCAAGAGCGATTAATCCGAATATTTTTGTCAGACACAGGCAATGAATTGATGATTGAAGTTGAGGACTCTGGTATTGGGATACCAACTGCGTATGGAGATAGTATTTTCAATCTTGGGTTCACGACAAAAATTGGTGAGCATCGTGGTTTCGGCTTAAGTCTTGTCAAACAGGCTGTAGAACAATTGGGTGGTATGATTCATTGTCATGCTCGTGAAGAAGGTTCGGGAGCGGTATTTGTTGTTATCATTCCAAAGGAAAGCTCAATGGGCGAAAGCGAGGGGGATCACAATGATTCGAGTACTAATCGTTGAAGATGATGTGCGCATTGCAGAAATCAATCGTCGACTAGTAGAGAAGGTGCCTGACTATAGTGTTGTCGGGATCGCTACTGACGAGGTACAGGCCAAAGAACAGCTTCATATTTTAGATCCAGACCTTGTGCTGCTTGATATTTTCTTTCCCGATATGAACGGCTTAGAACTGCTTCGGTTTATGAAACAAAACTATCCGTACGTGGATGTCATTATGATAACAGCGGCTAAAGATTTGAAGTCGATTAGAGAGGCGATTCAAAGTGGTGTATTTGACTTTATTATCAAACCCGTGATTTACGATCGGATGCTGGAGACACTAGAGAAGTACAAACATTTTCACTATGAAATGGAACAGCTTAGTTCCCAAATGACGGCGGTAAGTCAACAGCAAGTGGATGCGCTACTCAGAGGACGCTCTGAGAAAATGAAGGAGCCTTACTACCCGAAAGGAATTGATAAACTAACGCTAGACAAGATTATGGAGCATTTGCAATATGCGGGACATGGCATATCAGCGGATAAACTGGGAAGAATGGTAGGCATTAGCCGCTCGACTGCTCGTCGTTATTTAGAATATCTTGTTACCCAAGGCTCGCTTCGAGCCGATGTGGTGTATGGAACAGTAGGACGGCCTGAACGTGTGTATCATGTGATGTAGACGTTATTCCTGGAAGTTGAAGAGAGGTAGCGCGGTAATGCCTCTCTAATTGTGTTTCTAATATGTGAAACAATGCTCATACTTAGAATAAGTTATGGAAAAAGCATTTCAGTTCATATAAAATAAATAAGGAATTGTTCTAGTAAATATTGCCGACAGAACTAAAGGAGCTGGCAACATGTTAAATCGCTACATAAAGATAGGCAGCATTGCTGCTGCCCTCGCAGTTGGTCTGGGTGCGTTCGGTGCTCATGTGATGAAGGACATGCTGACACCTGATCGATTAGCCACCTATGAGACAGCTGTGCAATATCATATTTTTCATGCGCTTGCTCTTCTCATTATTGCTTTGCTTAGCGAGCGGTTGCCTGAAAGCAACAGAAACAAGGTGCTCTGGTCAGCGCGCTTGATAACACTGGGCATCGTAATTTTCTCAGGAAGTCTTTATGTATTGTGCTTCACAGGTATAAAAGTGCTAGGAGCTATTACTCCGATTGGCGGGATCGCATTTATTGCTGGGTGGCTTATGCTTGCTCTAGCTGCGAGACGTTCTTCATAGATACGTACATGGAGCCGGAGAGGACGAGATGAGAGTGATATCCAGGGATGGACAACATCGACAGCAATCGCAACGGAGTGCGACTCTTGCTAACATGATTCAATGGGTAGTTGGAATAAACGCTGCTATTTTTATTTTATGTGCAGCGATTTGGTTCATTTCTAATGATGCAATGCGTTATGTGTTAAATGTGCTGATACTAGCTCAGTTGGTCAATGTTTTTGTAATTAGTCGTTACTACCGTGCCCAATATCTAGAGCAGCAAGCGCTTGCGTCAACTGATGTTGGCAATGAGTTCGCGTTCGGCGGCCCAACTGCTTCTCAAGCGAACAATCGCTGGAAGTTCGTATACGAGAATTTGCCGTTACCTGCGTTATATATGTCCACCAAAGGACATATTGTGGCTACCAATCGAGCCTTCCGAGATTTGATAGGTGTTAAAGAGCATCAACCATTGACAGATGAAGGAATTATTGTTCCTACATATTTGCCTTGTTTTAGGGAGAAATTTGGGCAAGTTCTTAAGGATAAGCACAATGTGACGATTGAGGTCAAAGGTCTGCATTACGAAGGTTACCCTCAAGATTGGTTTGTTCACATTCACCAGCCGCTTGATTTTGAACAGGAACAAGAAACGGGTTGTGTCATTTATATCCAAGATCATTATGCAAAGAGGCATATGGCAGAAGAAATTCACTATATGTCCTATTATGATGATATGACAGGCCTTCCCAATCGCCGAAAGCTTATGCAGCATATTAACGATTTGTTGCGAATGGCGAAAGAAAAGGACGAATCCATCTATATTTCGGTGCTCTATATGGATATCGATCGTTTCAAGCGAATAAACGATACATTTGGCCCAGACTTCGGTGATATGTTGCTTTTGCAGATTGCCGAACGATTGCTGCGCAAAATGAATCCGCATGATGTATTGGCAAGAATGGAAGGCGACGAGTTCGCCTGTGTACTTACTACGGTCAAATCGGATCAACATGTCGCCGAACAAGCCCGGCAGTTGCTTCGTATGATGGATGAACCATTTTTGTTAAGAGATATTCCTGTTCATGTTGCGATGAGTATAGGTGTTACTATTTATAGTGAAGATGGCGGCAGAATTCAGCAAGAAGATGCGGCTTCTCTAGTTAAGAAGGCCGTCTCCGCAATGTCAAAAGTTAAAGAGCAGGGGAAAAATAGCTTTTTGTTCTATACACCTGAAATGGATGTAGTCTCGCTTGAAAGGCTGACGCTGGAGCATGAAATGCGTAACGCTCTGCTGAACAATGAGTATGAGCTTTATTATCAGCCGCAAGTTGAGATGAATACCGAACGAATTATCGGAATGGAAGCACTTATTCGTTGGAATCATCCACATAAAGGTAGGATACCTCCTGGTGAGTTTATCCCGCTAGCTGAAGAGAGCGGCTTCATCGTGACATTGGGTGAATGGGTATTGGAACAGGCATGTATCCAAAATAAGAGATGGCAAGACGCAGGCCTTCCACCGATACCGGTATCGGTGAATTTATCAGTTCGTCAGTTTGAGCAGAAGAACTTAATGGAAGTTGTTCAGGAAGTGTTACGACGAACAGGACTTCCCCCACAATATTTAGAGCTGGAGATTACGGAAACGATGACATTGGACGTGGATCGTGCCTCTAAGGTGTTGTCACAGCTAAAGCAAATGGGAGTTTCCATTAGCATTGATGATTTCGGAACCGGATACAGCTCGCTTCATTATCTTAAAAATTTCCCAATACATCGACTTAAGATTGATCGTTCCTTTGTACGTGATTTGGAGCATGATCCCAATGATGCTGCAATTGTATCTGCTATTATAGCGTTGGGTCACACTATGAATATTCATGTCATTGCAGAGGGAGTGGAGAACACAGGACAGCTCCGGTTTTTGCAAGAGCATGCCTGTGACGAAATTCAAGGCTATTACTTTAGTCCCCCTATACCTGTCCCAGAAATTGAAATGATGCTGCAAGATCAATTGGTTTCATAAGGTGAAGTGAAACAAAAAGCCGTCTTCCTTATATAAGGAGGCGGCTTTTTAGCTATTATTAAGCTATATTATCATTTCTTCGATTTCATTTATGTAGTAAGCATACACTTGCTTCTCGTCTACGTGGTAAACGTTCATTAATTGTGAATCAGGATCGAAATTTAAAATTCTACAGGGAATGCTGAGTTTAACGCCATGGCCTTTGTTAATATGCAGGCGAATGAGTCGCTGCTTCTGGATATGATCATTGATTTGTTCCATTAAGCTAGGCGGTGATTGCTGCTCTTGTTGTTGCAATGGAGCGTGTTTCGTCGTTGTTAGTGATATTTTTTTCTTATTACATTCAATACTTTGCTTCTCCAAAGCGTTAGAATGTGGGGTTGGTTTGAACAACTTCTGCCCAGTGCTGCTGCTTCCAAACGGGGGAGCTGCAAGGTTGTGCTGTTGCATCAACTCCATCAAGTCTAGTAGTGAGCCGATCTCTGCGCCTGATTGAATCTTCATATCCAATATGTCAGCATCACGGTTCAGCAAGTGGAGAAGCTTCTCCATAGCGGCAGCGTTAGAAGGTCCCTGTATTAAGATGTCGATTGAAAATTTGTGAACCGAATGTTGTGCCTTCTTCAACTGAGTCATTGTTCCTAGTTCTCCTTACAGTGGTGAGTAGCTTGATGGATCTTATTATATTATGGTTTTTGTTTAAAAAATAGTGTTTTTCTTAAAATCAATCGAGGTGAAAAGCTTCCTTTTCAACATATATCCTGTTCCTGCATATGTTGTGGGGACCGTATAAATGCTGCTGGATAGCGGTATAAAAGGAGGTTGCTGACCCGTGGTTCATATTGTGCCGATAACAGAACAGGGCAAGACATTTATCGGAATAGAAGTGCTGCTGCCTAAAACGACATTATTAGTTATAACGTCTGAGCGTGGATATATTATGTGTGGGGCACTTGATGTAGGGTTGCTTAATGAGAAGTTAAAGGATCGCCGTATACTAGCAGGTCGTGCTGTAGGAGTAAAAACGCTTGAGCAGCTTTGGGAGGCGCCGTTGGAATCGATAACCGATGAAGCTGCCAGTATAGGCGTAAAGGTTGGAATGGCCGGTAAAGAGGCCCTGCTTCTTATGTCGTAGAGCTTACTTATGTGTATGAAAAAGGGATGGACGGCAAAATAAAAAGAGCGGGCTTAGGAGTTAGTCCGCTCTTCTTCGAAGCTATTGATATTGTAACCGCTTCTATTCGAAGATTTCTTTTAAGGAAATGTGATAGGGCGACTTAACAATTCCACGCTCTGTAATAATTGCCGTAACTAGCTCATTTGGCGTAACGTCAAAAGCGGGATTAAATACCTGAATATGTTCAGGCGCCGTTCGTTTCCCGAACGCTTCCGTTATTTCTTTTTCATGACGTTCTTCAATAGGAATAAGGTCCCCTGAAGGCGTGTTCAAATCAATAGTAGATATAGGACAAGCGACATAGAAAGGTATGTTGTGAGCTTTAGCTAATACAGCTAGGCCATATGTCCCTATTTTATTGGCAACATCACCATTAGCAGCAACGCGATCTGTTCCGACGATAACGGCTTGTACCCAGCCTTTTTGCATAACCATAGCGGCCATATTGTCACAAATTAAAGTGACATCAACGCCTGCCTGCTGCAATTCAAATGCTGTCAGTCTTGCGCCTTGAAGGACGGGCCTTGTTTCATCTGCAAACACTTTAAGTGAAATGCCACGTTCTTTTGCTAAATAAATGGGTGCAAGTGCAGTCCCATATTTGGCAGTAGCCAATCCGCCTGCATTGCAGTGCGTGAGAATACCCATTCCATCGCTAAACAAAGTTAGCGCATGCTCGCCAATTTGTCTGCATATCTCTTCATCTTCTCGGTGAATCGCGATTGCTTCTTGCAATAGTTGTTCGTTCAGCTGTTCAAGTGGAACTTCTGTATTTGCTAATTCATGAGCACGGGCAGTCATGCGATCAAGTGCCCAGAACAAATTAACAGCAGTAGGGCGGGATGTTGCCAAATATGCAGCATGCTGCTCTACCTGGCGCAGCCATTCCTCAACTTGAACGACTTGGTCGTTGCGAATTCCAATTATAACGCCATATGCGGCAGTAATTCCGATTGCCGGTGCTCCGCGGACAACCATATCATAGATCGCCTGCCATACATCCTGCACGTCAGTAAGGCGAAGGAAATTAATTTCGTTCGGCAATGCTCGTTGGTCCAGAAGCTCAAGCACATCGTCTTCTGACCAGCGGACAGACTGGAGCTGTTCTCCAGTCGTGTGTCCTGAATTTTCACTTGATTCTACATATAATGGGTGTTCCTGTGACGTAGTTGTGCTAGTAGGGTTCGTCAAGATGTATAAACTCCTTTATAAGCATGTTCACATATTGTAAACATCTCTTCAATTGAACGAATGCGGCGATTGGACTTCACGAGTGCTGTACCAAGTTGCAGAGCGATACGCTGAGCACGCAGCTTGGCTGCTTGATCAGGAATGGATCCAACATCAGCTACATGAGCAAGCCCGACGATGCGACGGATCATTTTGCTTCCTGTATATCCAATCGTATCTTGCAGAATTTGTTCCATGTATAAATCTTGATAGCCCTTTGTACGGGATATACGATCAACGCCATGCTCATCCCATAAGCTGCGGAATTTCTCATCGAATCGATTCCATATTTCGCGGATAGTTGATAGCAAATAATTGCGATGTACTTCCCGCAGCTGCTCCTCATGGCTCCAATGCTCATGTCCTGCTGCATTAAGCAGTAAGTTAGCAAATATAGCACCGATATCGAAGCCGATAGGTCCATAGTAGGCGAACTCTGGATCGATAACCTTCGTAGACTGCGGTGTGATGAAAATGCTTCCTGTATGAAGATCGCCGTGCAATAATGCTTGTGCACTCGTAAGGAACTTTTGACGAAGCAATGCAACTTCAAGATGAAGTTTATGATCGGAACAAAGTTTGGCATGATCAGCGAGCAGTTGTTCATCGATATTATTATTTGGTGAATTTGTATATGGATCATCAAAAATAAGATCTTCTGTTATTTTACATAGCTCAGGATTAATAAAGCGCTGCACGTGCAATTTCTTCTCTTGTTGATTCATGCCTAGATCAGATGAGAAGAAAAGGGTATGGGCTAAAAACTCTGAAATATGATCAGCAAATAAAGGATAACGGTTTCCTTCGATTAATCCTTTACGCATAATGACATGATCACTTAGATCTTCCATAACCGTCATAGCCATTGTTTCATCATAGTAATGAACATGCGGTACAAGCTGTGGCACGAGCTTGCCCTGGAACAGCAGAGCATCACTTTCAATACGTGCGCGTTCTAATGTCAGTGGCCAAGATTCGCCTACAACTTTGGCATAAGGCAGTGCCTGTTTCACAATAAGACTTGGTGTATGGGAAGCGGACTCCGAATGAGCGAGTCGTACACGAAACACAAGATTCAAGTTTCCGTCACCAATTTCATCACATATCAAATCATCAGTTGGATAAAATACATTTGTAACAGACCTAGCCACGTCAATCGCTTCTTCGACGGTAAGCGGATGATAAGCAGATGTGTTCTCTGTCATAGGCTATGCGGCACCCCCTGAGCTATAATCATACACGGTGAATAAAGGTATTTCTTGTAAACACGCTTTCGGAATAGTATATAGGATTTTATTTCCGATGGGAATACTATATTTTAAAAATGTTTCATTGTAATTGTAGTCGGGTAAGGAAGTGTAGTGCTGAAGCTATTGAAGGCACGAAACTGCTTGTATAGGAGTAGTGGGAAATACGTAGTAATGTAACAATATACATGGTAGCAATAGACAGGAACATTTTACAAGTTAAAACATGAAAAAAAGTATTGAATTAGTTTCATTTCTATATTAGAATAATTATAAATTAAAAATTAGTTCAATTAACGGAGGTAACAATCATGACAAACGTAGCCGTACAACAAAGCATCCAAACTCTTTTGAATCAGCAAGTTGCCAATCTAAATGTTCTATATGTAAAGCTTCACAGCTATCACTGGTTCGTTAAAGGACCAATGTTCTTCCAACTTCATGAGAAATTCGAAGAGCTTTATAATGAGATCACATTGAAAATGGATGATGTTGCAGAGCGTTTGCTGACGATTGGGGGCAAACCGCACTCCACATTGAAGCAATACTTGGAGCATACAACGATTCAAGAATCTACTGGCAATGAAAATGCAGAACAAATGGTGAAGCAGCTCGTAGCAGACTTGAAACAACTCGTTTCGGAGTTTGAGCAAGCTATGGAAGCAGCTGAAGAAGCAAACGATGAGGCTACTGGGGATGTGTTCCTTGGGATGAAAGCTGATTTCGAAAAGCATGTATGGATGTTTGAAGCTTACTTAGGATAATTCTGGTCAAAATTCAATGCTTATTCAGCACATAATGCTGCATCGATATTAGGCGAGCATATTGCGAGCGCATCCTTATTTGGGATGCGCTTTTTGGCGTTATGGAAATTGTATAACATATCTGTTACGAACTGTTCATACCTATATGATGCTGTATCCTTTACTTAAAGAAGGGATGATGTCATGAGAGGAAGACGAACAAAGTGCTATTTGTTAGCTATTGTATTATCGATAACTGTTATGCTCCCCGCGATGGGGGCAGCTGCTGGAGGATTAACAACGTCTGCGACTCCATGTTCTACACCACCTTCTAATCAAGCCCAATCTCCAATCGTTATCGAGCCTTCCTTTACATTGCTGCCAGCCTCCAAACAAATTTCGTTCTATTATCCAGCCTTTTCTCCAGTCGTTGAAAATACGGGCAGGGAAATTGAGATTTTTGAGAACGTGAGTGAGCCCCCATCTTTAGGAAAAGTTACAGTAAATCATGTTGATTATTATTTAGAGCAATTCCACTTTCACTCCAATGCAGAACATCATCTAAAGTTTTCCCATCAGCCTGCCGTAGAGTATCCACTTGAAATTCATTTTGTTCATAAAGAAGCTCCAGATCCATCAAATCCGAATAAAGTGCGTGGAACAGTCGTTGTTGCTGTATTTATTGAAGCGGGAAGCGCTAGCGGCGAACTTGCAACTATTTTCGATAACTTGCCTACCGTGCCGCATACTACTTATACCCTTAATGATGTGATCAATTTAAATTATTTAATCCCAGAAGGAACGTTTTATCAATACAAGGGTTCGTTAACAACGCCGGATTACTGTGAAGGGGTACAGTGGTACGTATTCGAAGAGCCGATCACATTGACTGCAGCACATATACAAAACCTAAAGGCAATCTATCCCAATAATGATCGGGCGATTCAAGATCGAAATAATCGAGTTATTTATAGAGGTTCGCATTAAGTCTATCGCGGAACTCCCTAGTCGATATGTCGATGAAGGGAGTTTTTCTTATTTCCCACATATAAGGCCGTGGATGATTGGAATAGGAAATAGTATTTTACTGTTTCAAAATAGACTAATCTTTGATTATGTATCGCTCTTATATTTTTTCAAAAGTGTCCGAAAAGTCACAAGTATTGAAAGAATAGATCGTAAGCAAGCATCTGTTGGCGGTATATGTTATAGTTACATGACGGTTTAGCTTGTATAATAGCTGTTTATGATGAAAGTATGGCGAAAATGTCGAACTAGTGCTACTTATATGTTCAATTCGCGAAAGCTTGCTGGAAAAGTTGAAATACACGACCTAAACCTATAAAATCATGTTGAGAATCACTGAGAATCACTTTATAATAAATACTATGTGATAAATGTTATAGAAATTTTGCTTTCTATAATTTGTGAACAACTCATTTTTAATAAAATCAACACTTACTCTCAATTAGTGGAGGTACTACACACATGGCGACTCAATTTGTCATTGATGGTCTGAAGGCGACCATTGAAGGTAAAGAAATTTTGAAAGGTATCAACCTTGAAATGAAGGGCGGCGAAGTGCACGCTATCATGGGACCAAACGGTACTGGTAAAAGTACATTGGCTTCCGCATTGATGGGCCACCCGAAATATGAAGTAACAGATGGTAAAGTTACACTTGATGGCGAAGATGTACTTGAAATGGAAGTAGACGAGCGTGCTCGTGCAGGTCTATTCCTTGCAATGCAATATCCAAGTGAAATTGCTGGTGTAACGAACTCTGACTTCTTGCGCAGTGCTATCAATGCTCGTCGCGGTGAAGGCAATGAAATTTCCCTTATCAAGTTCATCCGTCAAATGGAAGGCAAAATGAAAGAACTTGAGATGAACCAAGAGTTCGCTCACCGTTACTTGAACGAAGGCTTCTCCGGTGGTGAGAAGAAGCGTAACGAAATTCTTCAAATGATGCTGTTGGATCCAAAAATTGTCGTACTCGATGAGATCGACTCCGGTCTTGATATCGATGCTTTGCGTATTGTTGCTAACGGTGTTAACGCTATGCGCAGCGAAGAACGCGGCTTCCTTATCATTACGCACTATCAACGTCTATTGAACTACATCACACCTGACTACGTTCACGTTATGATGCAAGGTCGCATCGTGAAGTCTGGTGGACCAGAACTTGCTCAACGTCTAGAAGCTGAAGGTTACGACTGGATCAAAGAAGAGTTGGGTATCGAAGACGAGACAGTAGGACAAGACGAATAGTCGTAATCAATGACGGACAGGAGGAGCGATAGACCGATGAGTACAGAAATGATCGTACCAGTTGACCGCGAGACGGTCGCAGCTCTCTCCCGCAGCAAGAACGAACCAGCCTGGTTGGCTGAGCTTCGTGTGCAGGCGTTGGAGAAAGCGGCAGAACTAAACCTGCCTATCGTGGAAAAAACAAAAATTGACCGTTGGAATCTTCAAGCATACGGTACGCCAACAAGCGTAAATGCGGTGACAGCGTGGAACGAAGTTCCAGCTTTCATTCGTGAAGTATTTGAAGACGAAGCAGCGGATTTGAATAATGTTGTTGTACAACATAACTCAGGAGCTGTATACAGCCAGCTGCAAGAAGATTTGAAGCAGCAAGGCGTTATCTTTACAGACCTTGAGACGGCTGTACGCGAGCACGAAGCGCTCGTTAAAGAGTATTTGTTCCAAGCGGTTGCTTATGATGAGCACCGTATTGCGGCTATCCATGCTGCATTGTGGAACGGCGGCGTATTCTTGTATGTGCCGAAAAATGTAGAAGTAAGCGTGCCGTTGCAAGCGTTGTTCGGACATGACAATGCATCTGCAACATTTGCACCGCATGTATTGATCGTAGCTGATTCTAACAGCCGCGTGAACTATGTCGATAACTTTATCTCTGCTGAGATGAGCGAAGCATCTGTTATTAACGGTGTAGTTGAAGTATTCGTTAAGAGCGGAGCTCAAGTGAACTATGCGTCCATTCACCATATGGGAGCGCAAGCGGCTGATATTTCATATCGTCGTGCTCATGTAGAGAATGATGGCCGTATTGAGTGGGTCGTAGGTGAAATGCATAACGGTAATGCAGTATCCGAGACGACTTCTATCTTGAAAGGTAACGGCTCCACGTCTGATGCAAAAATCATCTGTGTCGGTAACGGCGAACAGAAGTTGAACATCACGACAAAAGCTGTACATTTCGGTAAGAGCTCTGACTCTCAAATGATTACGCGTGCGGTTATGCGTGAGCAAGCAAGCTCAATCATTAACGGAATTACGAAGATCGAAAAAGGCGCTACTAAAGCAAACGGTGAGCAAACAGAGCGTGTGCTTATGCTTAGCCCTAAAGCTCGTGGAGACGCGAACCCGATCCTTCTTATTGACGAAGATGATGTAACTGCTGGTCACGCTGCTTCTGCGGGACAAGTGAACCAAGAGCAAGTGTTCTACATGATGTCTCGTGGTATTAAGCGTGAAGATGCTGAGAAGTTGATTATTCGCGGATTCTTGGATCCAGTCGTAACAGAACTCCCTAACGAAGAACTGCAAACATTGCTTCGTCGTTATATCGAAAGGAAGTTAGGACAATGATAGGACGCGAACTTCGTGAGCAGTTTCCCATTTTGCATCAGAACGTTAATGGATACCCGTTAGTGTATTTGGATAGCGCGGCTTCTTCACAGAAACCGCGTACTGTTATCGATGCAGTACGGAAGTACTATGAGTGGGATAACGCCAACGTACACCGCGGAGTGCATACTCTTGGTTCACGTGCGACGGACGCTTACGAAAGTGCGCGTGAAAAAGTAGCGCGATTCATCAATGCGAAGAGCACGGATGAAATTGTGTTTACACGTGGTGCGACAACGGCATTGAATCTAGTTGCTTCTTCCTATGCACGTTCTGTGTGTGGGGAGGGTGACGAGATTGTCATTACACCAATGGAGCATCACGCCAATCTAATTCCTTGGCAGCAGGCAGCAAAAGCAACGGGAGCTACGTTGAAGTACATTCCGCTGCAGCCGGATGGAACGATTGCACTTGCAGATGTTGAAGCTACCGTTACGGAACGTACAAAAGTCGTTGCGATGACTCATGCTTCAAACGTGCTTGGCGTCATTAATCCGGTTAAAGAAGTTGCTGCTATTGCTCATCGACACGGAGCCGTTATGGTTGTGGATGGCGCACAAAGTACGCCGCATATGAAGATTGACGTTCAAGATTTGGATTGTGACTTCTTTGCGATTGCAGGACATAAAATGTGCGGCCCAACTGGAATCGGTGTATTGTACGGCAAGAAGGCGATACTGAACAAGATGGAACCGATTGAATTCGGCGGCGAAATGATCGACATGGTTGATCTTTACGAGTCCACTTGGAAAGATGCGCCTACGCGTTTCGAAGGCGGTACACCTATCATCGCCGGTGCAGTCGGATTGGGCGCAGCGATTGATTTCTTGCTGGAAGTTGGTATGGATGCGATTCATGAGCATGAGCAGAAGCTGGCTTCACTTGCATATGATAGACTCTCGGAGGTTGAAGGGATTACGATCTACGGTCCATCTACAAACCGTGTAGGTCTTATCACCTTTAATCTGGATGAAGTTCATCCGCATGATTTGGCAACGGTTCTTGATGCAAAAGGAATTGCAATTCGTGCAGGCCATCACTGCTGTCAGCCGTTAATGCGCTGGCTTAAGGCGAGCTCAACCGCACGTGCGAGCTTCTACTTGTACAATACAGAGGAAGACATTGACCAGCTCGTTAAAGGATTGCTGGAGACGAAGGAGTATTTTAGCGATGCAATTGGATGATCTGTACCGTCGCGTCATCATGGATCATTACAAGCAGCCACGCAATCGTGGTTTGTTTGAAGGCGATGCGGTGACGATCGATCTGAACAACCCAACTTGTGGAGACCGTATTTCCTTACAGCTTAAGGTAGAAGACGGTATCGTACAAGATGCTCGTTTTACGGGAGAAGGCTGTTCGATCAGTATGTCAAGTGCATCGATGATGACTCAGGCTGTTAAAGGTAAGTCGTTTGAAGAAGCACTGGAAATGGCTGAAAAGTTCTCTGCCATGGTAAAAGGTGAAGAAGTTACCTTTGAGGAGGAAGCGGAGGATATCGAAGCTCTATCAGGAGTGTCGAAATTCCCAGCACGAATCAAATGCGCAACACTCGCGTGGAACGCATTGCGCAAAGGTATTGAATCATAGATCGAAGTCAGTTGAGCCAACAAGGTTCAGGTGACATTACTGAAGGAGGTATACGGTGATGGCTAAATCAATGCCGGAAATGGAAGAGTATAAGTATGGCTTCCGAGATAATCACCAAGCGATTTTTCAATCGGGTAAAGGCTTAACACCTGAAGTCGTACAAGAAATTTCGCGCATTAAGAACGAGCCACAATGGATGCTGGACTTCCGTATGAAGTCTTTGAAGCAGTTCGAGAAAATGGAAACACCTCGTTGGGGCGGAGACTTGGATGGATTGGACTTCAATGATATCCAATACTATGTTCGTCCATCTGAGAAACAAGGTAAGACGTGGGAAGAAGTTCCTACGGAAATCAAAGAGACGTTCGATAAACTTGGTATTCCTGAAGCGGAACAAAAGTTCCTTGCAGGTGTATCTGCTCAGTACGAATCTGAGGTTGTATACCACAGCATGCAAAAGGAGCTTGAAGATCAAGGCGTAATCTTTACAGATACGGATACTGCTCTTCGTGAGCATCCTGAAATTTTCAAAGAGTACTTCGGTACTGTTGTTCCAATCGCAGACAACAAATTCTCTGCTTTGAACAGTGCGGTGTGGTCCGGCGGAAGCTTCATCTACGTGCCTAAAGGCGTGAAGTGTGAAATTCCATTGCAGGCTTACTTCCGTATCAACTCGGAAAACATGGGTCAGTTCGAGCGTACGCTTATCATCGCAGACGAAGATAGCTTCGTGCACTACGTAGAAGGTTGTACAGCTCCTGTCTACAGCACAAACTCTCTTCACTCTGCAGTTGTTGAAATCATCGTGAAGAAGAACGCTCGCGTTCGCTACACGACGATTCAGAACTGGGCACCAAACATTTATAACTTGGTTACAAAGCGTGCTGTATGCGAAGAGAACGCAAATATGGAGTGGGTTGATGGTAACATCGGCTCCAAGTTGACAATGAAATACCCTGCAGTTATTTTGAAAGGTCGCGGCGCTAAAGGTTCCGTACTTTCCATTGCTGTAGCAGGTAAAGGTCAACACCAAGATGCGGGTGCTAAGATGATTCACTTGGCTCCAGATACAACATCAACAATTGTATCCAAGTCGATCTCGAAACATGGCGGTAAAGTAACATACCGTGGTCTTGCTCAATTCGGACGTAACTCCGATGGAGCTAAGTCGAACGTAAAATGTGACACGCTTATCCTTGATAACGAGTCCACTTCCGATACAATTCCGTACAACGAGATTCTGAATGACAACATCACGCTTGAGCATGAAGCGACAGTATCTAAGGTATCTGAAGAGCAACTCTTCTACCTAATGAGCCGCGGATTGACTGAAGATGAAGCAACTCAGATGATCGTTATGGGCTTCATCGAGCCATTCACGAAAGAATTGCCGATGGAGTATGCGGTTGAGATGAATCGCTTGATCAAGTTCGAGATGGAAGGCAGTATTGGGTAACTTATTAGGAACTATAAGTTTCTGATTTGATGTACAAATGCCTATAATGTATCCCGTAATATAAACACAAGTAATTGAAAAAAAGCGTGCCCGAATGTTTCGGGTACGCTTTTTTTTTCTATGCTGCTCCAGTGCTTGTATATACAAGGAAATCATGTTATTCAAACGAAACTTAAATTTTTTATATTTCAATGTAAACCTATATGCTAACAAGCAGAAAAACAAAAAAACGCTTCAAAATAGAACTAAAAGTAAAATAATGTTATATATGATTATTTTTGAGATTTAATGTTTAGACATATCAATTGAAACCATATACTTTATAGGTACAACAGAGAAAAGAGGATAAACAATGAATATTAAGAAGTTAGTGTCTTCATTATTAGTAGCTTTTATTTTTACCTTGAGTTTAGCTGCGACAACTATTAGTGCTGCAAGTGGAAAAACGATTGAAGGAATGCTAGGTCATTCAGCGCCAGTTGGTACAATCGCAAAAGCTAATAACGTTTATAGCGATCATATAGCAGCCAATGTAATAGACGGTGATATTAAAACTAGATGGAATGCTTCTCTTTCAAAGGCTGAGATAGAACTGGTTTTTCCAAAGGCAATTGAATTAAATTTTGTTCAGTTTGCTACGAATGCAACTCCACCGGTTTCTGTACAATATACAATTTTCGGATTGCTAAATAACCAATGGGTGAAAGTAAGTGAACCAACTACTCTTTTACTAGAAGGTTTTAATTCGATTAATCCACCTGTTGCAATTAAAAAGGGGACATATGAAGGAATTAAAATTGCAGTAGATGGTAAAACATCGTGGGCTGCAATTAATGAACTTACATTTGGAAATGCGGAGTCGATTACCCTTAATGCTCAAGCAGGAGATTCAACTGTCAATCTGAACTGGAACCCTATTGCTGGTACAGAGAAATATGTTATTAAATATGGCACTGAGCCTGGAAAGTATACGGAATCCATTACGGTTACTAAAGATGTATATGATAACTTCCCGGTTCAAAATTTAATAAATGGTACGACATATTATTTCCAAGTAAGCTCTATTGTGAAAGAGAAAGAATTTATTATTTCCAATGAAGCTTCCGCAACGCCAGTTAAAAAAGAAGAAGAGTCAAAACCAGAGGAACCAAAGCCCGAAGAGCCTAAGCCTGAGGAACCAAAACCAGAAGAACCGACTGATCCTGAAGAGTCACCAGGTGCACGTGCAATACTTGTCGTGACGATGATTAATGGACTTGAAAAAGAATACGATCTACCAATGAAGGATATTCAAGCATTTTTAAATTGGTACGATGCTAGAGATAAGGGAGTCAGTACAGCAAAATCAAAGTTTTTAATTAATAAATACGATAACAATAAAGGGCCGTTTAGATCGAGAGTGGATTATGTAATCTTCAATAATATTCTTATGTTTGAAGTTAATGAGTATAACGAAAAAATATAAGCTAAGTATCTAGAAAAGATTAAAAGGGCTTAGTTCGTTTATTGTATGAATGATAGCGCAAGCAAGGCAGACACATGAAGTGACTGCCTTGCTTTTTTGATGTAATTTATCATAATTTGAAATTCATATCCGAATCGTAATTTGATTGTGATGCGTCTTAATGGAAGTCCCTCTCAAACAATTAGATAACGAAAAAAGATGACTACTACTTATACTAAATAAGTGAAGTCATCTTATTTGAACCATATAAAATTACATTCTTCTTAATTCTTGTCCTTATACATATACATAATCGATATCCAGATCGCGATTGGCCGTAAGATCGATAAATTCTTGTTCAACTCTAATAAGCGGCCTGAAAAATTCAGTCGCGTGATTCATAACGATGATGCCGTCACGACCATCTGTTAATTTTACACGTTTATGAAGGAAGTTAGGTAGCATGTAGCGGATAAACGTATGTGTAATAATCGGATCGAGCTTCGAGAAGCTCAGTTGGTACATTTGCTTCAGTACCGTTAGTAGATCTTTCTTATCTTGATAAGTACGAGAAGATATCATTGCGCTGTAAACATCAGCAACAGATACGATCTTGGCTACCAGGTGTATGTTGTCACCTGTGATCCCTTCTGGATATCCAGTGCCGTCGATACGCTCATGATGCTGTAAGGCAGCAATTGCGATCCACTTGTCTTCATAGGTAGAACGGATAATTTGATAGCCTGCAAGTGGATGAAGCTTCATTTGTTCATATTCTTCTTGTGTCAATGGGGCAGGTTTGTTTAAAATATCACGATCGATTTGGCACTTTCCTATATCATGCAAATATCCGGCTTTCCCGATACGCAGCGCATCTTCCTTTGTATGGCCAAGCCATGTTGCTAAATAGTAGGACAACATCCCGACTTGGACAGAATGCTGGCAGGTGTAATCATCTTGTGAATTAAGGCGAAGGAGCAAGGAAACGACATCCCGTTCTTGTTGAAATTGTTCCAGCAATGGGGTAATCGTATAGTCCACAGCTTCTTGTACGAGGCGCCCGTTCGTAAGCGCATGATGAAACAATAGATTCGTTGATTTGACTGCATCTTGATAGTAAGGAAATAGTTTCTCGTAGCTGTTTGCATGATTCGAAGAACTTGAAATTGAATCGGTAGAACTAGGTATAGTGGCTCTTGTTGTTGGAGTATGAGTTAGATGATCTTGTGGTGAGTGAAATGGTGTAGGGGCTATGATGTCTATATCGTCAATCAAATGACCGATAAGGATGCCGATGTCTCTTTCTCTTAGTACTGTACCCGCAGAGAGTACATGAACACCATGTTGGTTGAAGACATCGTTCTGCAAAATGTCTCCAGCTTGCAGATCATTCACATGTACACGCATCGTGCGCTTCACCGTTCCTATTCGTAAATTTGTGATTTCATCATATCAATAATTTCGGGGTCTATCAACAACATTTACCAATTAAAGATAGAAGCTTGTCGTATTTATTAAAAATTTGTCAAATGATGAAAGTTTGAATAATAGACAAGAAACTGCTTACATAGCTCTAGTTAACTTGCTTATTCATAGAGTTTTAGTAGGTTTTCTGCTATGCTTGTTATGTGCACCCTAGATGCACATGACAGGCGATATATCCACATTAAGACTGCAATAAATCCCAGTAACCATGGATGCCATTACATTTTTGGAGAAAGAGGGAGTACGCATGTTGACTGTGTTAATCGCTGTTATTTTAGGAATGGTAGAAGGATTAACGGAATTTATTCCTGTATCATCGACAGGGCATATGATTTTGACAGCTTCATTTATTGGATTAGATGAAAATAATCCGTTGCTAAAAACGTTTATGATTATGATTCAGTTGGGTGCTATTTTGGCGATTACAATTGTATATCGGGACCGATTATTAGCCATGTTCAGACTTCGTCCTGTCACTGTAGCTAGAGGCGCGGAGAGAAGCGCTAGTTTGAATCTTGTTCATGTGGGGCTAGGTATTTTGCCTGCGCTGGCAGTTGCTTTTTTTGCAAAAGATTTCATTAAGTCCTTGTTCAGTGCAAGTACAGTGATGTGGGCGTTGGTTGTGGGCGGGATTTTTATGTGGTTGGCTGAATCGTTCAGTTCCAAGCGTGAACCAACGGCACATACTATCGACCAAATTACATATAAGCAAGCGTTATTAATTGGCGTATACCAGATAATCTCTGTGCTATGGCCTGGATTTTCACGTTCTGGTTCAACCATATCCGGTGGATTGCTGAGTGGAGTAAGTTATCGCGCATCCGCGGATTTTTCATTTTTAATTGCGATACCTATTATGATCGCTGCAACCGGCTATGAATTGCTTAGCAATTATCAATATATAAGTGGCGACGGTCTCGCGGTCTTCTTATTGGGATTCATCGTTTCATTTATAGTAGCTTACATTGTCGTTATTTCTTTCCTTAAATATATACAAGCTATCAAATTGAAATACTTCGCTATTTATCGATTCGCACTCGCTGGTCTGTTCTGGCTCATCATTATGTATTGACATAAGGCCAACACCAACATCATATCGCCATAATGGTAGCGACTATATGGTATGATGGTAAGATAACTCCTTGCGTGTGGAACGAATATCATCTTGAAAGAATCAGGGGTTGACTGACAGTGCGGTGGATACCGATTATGAATTGCCGTCCCGGCATGAGACTTGCTAAAAAGATCTATAATGAAGAAGGTATGGTTCTGCTTCAAGAACAAGTTGAAATGACGGATACTTTTATTCGTCGTTTGATTGAAAGGGACGTATCTTATATTTATGTAGAAGATGAGCGAACGGAAGGAATTGTAGCTCCCGATCTATTAAGTGATGAAACTAGAATTATGGCTAATAAAGCGATTCGCCAGCAATTCATGCAGCATATGTCTGACGGACGCGCTCGCAAGCGCAGGCTTGATCATGACATGGATGCTACCGTATCGGGAATGCTCGACAATCTTGTTCATGATATTTCGAAGCACAATAAAGCGATGGTGATGTTGAATGATATACAGACTACGGATCACTACGTATTTCGTCATTCCTTAAACGTATGTGTGTATACGACACTGTTTGGCGTATATCATGGCTATGAACGAGACCAGCTTAAGTTGCTTTCGATGGGGGCGCTTCTGCACGATGTTGGTAAGATGCATTTAGATCCTCTTATTCTTAATAAGACGAGTCCACTTACAAAGCTTGAATTCGATATGATTAAGAAGCATGCGGAATACGGATATCGCATTTTGAGAGAAGATCCTAATATTCCGCGCATTGTTGCCCATTGTGCCTATCAGCATCATGAGCGTTTGAATGGATCCGGATATCCAAGGGGCTTAACGTCTGATAGCATCCACGAATTTGCGAAATGGATTGCAATTGCGGATTCTTATGATGCGATGACAACGAATCGTATTTATCGTCCAGCGATGCTGCCACATGAGGCGTTGGAAATTTTATATACGGGGTCGGGTACTCTTTATGAACAGTGGATGCTATCTCTATTTAGGGATCGAATTGCTGTTTATCCTCTTGGCATGTCCGTTAAGCTAAGCACAGGTGAGATCGGTATCGTAGCCGAAATCAATTCAGACTACCCGCAGCGTCCGATTATAAGAGTTTTGTATGATGCGGAAGGAGCTTCAGTTCCCCTAGGAACGGAGCTGGATTTGTCGCAGCTTCTTCATATTATGATTGTAGAAATGGTCGATGTAGAATAGAAGAAAAAATGCCAGAACTGAGTGAAGAATAGCATCAAGTGCTTGGGAGGAATCGAGTTGCGCGAAACGGATGAACAAGGGCTTTTTTGGAAATGGGGACATTTCATTTATCGTTATCGTCGAGCCGTATTCGGAGTGTGGTGTGCCATTTTTATAGGTATGGGAGTGTTTGCTGTACAGGCTCCTTCCATGCTCAAAGATAATGGCTTTACTCCAGTTGGCAGTGATTCAGATCGAGGATTGAAACTGATGCAGGAGCAGTTGCAGATCGCACCAGTGATGTTTGATATTGTATATGAGAGTAGTAATGGTGAATCATTATTATCAGAGCCTAAGCGGGCACAAATAATGGATTCATTATCAGAATTACAGCAAACATCTTATGTATCTAGTGTTTCTTTCCGAGATGTTGGAAGAAGCGAAGCGCGAAACGATGTTACAGTTGTTACCGTTACAATGAATCTCGAAGCAGACGAAGCAATTGAGAAATTTGCGTCGATTCGTAAGCTCATTCCAGATCCACCTGATATTAAAGCTTATGTTACAGGCAGTACAGCGGTTTTCTATGATGTTCAAGAAGCGAGCAAACGCGATATTATAAAGTCTGAAATTATAGGACTTCCTATCGCTTTGATTGTGCTCTTGCTTGTATTCGGTACATGGCTTGCGGGTGTACTTCCGCTTATTGTTGGGATGCTGAGTGTAACGACGACGTTGGGCATTATTTATTTTATTGCTCTAGGGACTGACTCTTTGAGCAATTTCCTTCCTAATATGGTTAGTATGTTAGGGTTGGCGGTTGGTATCGACTACGCATTGTTCATGGTTAGTCGATTTAGAGAAGAGCTTAACGTACAGGTCGATGTTGGACAAGCGGTTGCGATGACTTCGCAAAAAGCAGGGAAATCCATATTCTTTTCAGGAGTAGCTGTTCTAATTGGACTTATCGCAATGGCGTTTATTGATCTAGCGCTATTCCAATCCCTTGCTCTAGGAGGGGTTCTCGTCGTATCGATGTCTGTCATTGTAGGGAACACGTTGTTGCTTGCTTTACTTGGCATGCTCGGCGAACGAATTAATCGTTATGCTGTTATACCAAAGCGATGGAGAAGTCGGAAGCAGGATCAAAACCATGATGGAAGCGGCAATCCATTTTGGGGGCGTGTTGCTTATGCTGTCATGAAGCGTCCGATACCGATTGTACTGCTGCTATGTACGGTGCTTATTGCTTGTGTATGGCCGATATTGAACATGAATATAGGTATTCCAGATGCAAAAATGCTGCCGCCTAAATATGAATCCAGGTACGGCTCGGATCTTATGGCAGAAGTGTATGATGAGCGAGAGCTAAACCCGATTCAATTGATTGTGAAGGCAGAACAGCCTTTCCATGAAGAGCTTACAATTGAGGCAGTGGCTAAGCTGACTGAAACTCTAAAGGGCGTTCAAAGTGTTCAACGTGTAGACAGTTATTTAACTGCTCTGCCAAATTTGCCGAACACGCAAGCGAAGTCGCAAGCTTTGAAAAATGATCAATTACAGCAGCAATTGAAGGACAGTCATCTTGTAAATGATTCCTATATGCTAGTAAGTGTAGTATCTAATGTAGGCGCAGATGGGGAAGAGGCTTATGATCTAGTACGTAACCTTCGCGCAATTGCCCCCGCTGACTTGGACATATTGGTTACTGGAACCGCTGCTTACCGACTAGACATTGTAGAACGAATCACATCTGCTCTGCCGTATGTGGTACTATTTATATTGGCAGTAACCTATGTCGTATTGTTTATTGCATTCCGTTCTGTCATATTGCCATTGAAGGCAGTATTTATGAACGTGCTTAGCTTAGGTGCGAGCTTAGGTATCGTCGTGCTAGTCTTCCAGCATGGATACATGGCGGATTTGTTACAGGTAACATCTACAGGAATTGTAGTAGCGATGCTGCCTGTTATCATTTTTTGTGTAGTATTCGGCATATCTATGGATTATGAGGTATTTTTATTATCTCGTATAGCGGAAGAGTATGAGCGTACAGGGGATAATGAGCGAAGTACAGCCGAAGGCTTGAAGAAGACAGGAAGTATTATTACGAGTGCAGCATTTATTTTAATCGTTGTCGTAGGGGCATTTATTTTCACAGACAATGAATTGATGAAGGCGATTGGCCTTGGATTGTCGGTATCCGTGCTGCTGGACGCCACGCTTATTCGATTGTTCCTCGTACCCGCTCTTATGAAATTAATGGGTCGAGCCAATTGGTGGGCACCGCGTTGGGCAAAGTCTGCATCTTCAAAGGATACCGTCGAATAGAGGAAGAATAGGTGAGTGAAATGAGTAAAGAACAGCATGCGAATGTGTCGGTGATTACGCCGCCGGCCTTACAACCAATAACACCTCAATATGACCCTTGGGATCCGATTCGATCACTAAGACTATATGGAGAGCACAAACTTACAAGTGTAGAAATGACCGTAGCTCAAGTATGCAACATGCGTTGCGAGCATTGCGCGGTGGGACATACACTTGTGATGCGTGAGCCAGATTTGCTTCCGCTTGATGTGATGTTGAAGCGTCTTGACGAGGTAGAGCATTTGGAGACGATAAGTATCACGGGTGGAGAACCTACTTTCCATCTTTCTACGGTGAAAGATTACGTGATTCCATTACTTAAATATGCAAGAGAGCGAGGCGTGCGCTCTCAGCTAAATTCTAACGTTACTTTAGACTATGGACGCTATGAAATGATAGCTCCGTACTTGGATGTTATGCACATTTCATTCAACTATACGAATGTGGAAGATTTCCGCCAAGTTGGATTTGTGCATCGTGACCGTGATTTATCCAATAACTTAACGGTGAAGTTTTATGAGCAGATGATTGATAATACTCGTCGTTTAGTTGAGGGTGGGCTTTTTGTATCAGCGGAGTCTATGATCAACTATCGAACGCATGACAAGATGAATGACATTCACCAGCTCATTTATGAGATGGGATGTCAGCGACATGAAGTTCATCCGATGTATCCGAGCTCATTTGCAGAACATTTGCCAGTATTGTCGCTCAATGAGCTGCGTCAATCCATTCATCGCTTGTTAGACTTCCGTCATCAAGATATGTGGATGTTGTTCGGGACGCTTCCATTCTACGGATGCAGTGTAAATGAAGAAGATACGAAGCTTCTCCAACGATTGTATAGCGAGAAAAAAGTAACGGTACGTAACGATCCAGACGGGCGTAACCGTTTGAATGTAAATATGTTCAATGGAGATGTATTTGTTACAGACTTTGCCGATATTCCTTCCTTCGGCAGCATTTATGAGGATAAACTCGAAGCTATATTCGACAAGTGGCTTCTTCATCATCCATTGTCCAAAACGGTAGATTGCTATTGTCCGCAAGCCAGCTGCTGTGGGCCGAATTTACTCGTGGCGGATATGTATTATCCTAATGTAAACTTCAAGGAGCGCAAGGCAGTCATTTCTGTGTAGAGCGTGATAAGCAGAAGTGAGCAGCAATGAGATATAAGCAACGATAAATGAACGATACGATAGTCGAATTGTAAGATGAATGGATAAAGGAAGTGAACTATGTCGTTCAAACATTTGTTTTTAGCTGCAGTGGGGCTGCTGTTGTTGTACGGTTTGTTTACCGTCGGCGCTCCTTTCTTGCTGGCTTGTGTAATCGCAATGGGATTAGAGCCGTTGACAAAGGCATGGATGCGCTGGTTCAAGTGGGGCCGCATTCCGGCTGCTGTACTAAGCTGTACACTATTTACCCTGTTCTTGCTGTCAGGGATGTATTACATCGTTGTTCAGATTGTTAAGCAGCTAGTGGAGTTAGTCAAAAATTCTCCTACGTATATTGAAGGAGTGCGCGTATGGCTTGAGCAGACGATGTCTGAAGCGCAAGTCAATATGCCTGAGCATTGGGAAGGCATGTTTGAGCAGCTATTTGTTACGGTGACTGGTCATTTGCAAGATGCTGCAGCGACCGTTTCTGCTAAGGCGGTGTCTTTAGCAGGAGTGCTTCCGAATATGTTTATTTTCTTTATCGTATTTATGGTTGCTTTGTTCCTAATCAGCTTTAGCTTGGATCGCACGCGTCCAGCTATATTGCATTTCTTTGATAGCAAGTCCCATAATCAAGTGAATCAAGTTATTACGACGTTAAAAAGCTCAGTATTCGGTTTTGTCAGAGCGCAACTTATTTTGTGTTTGTTTACATACGTGATTACACTATGTGGACTTTTGATTCTAGACACGGGTTATCCGCTTGCTATTGCACTGCTCGTTATGATCGTAGATTTGCTTCCGATACTAGGTGTTGGATCAGCGCTAATGCCATGGGCTGTTTATTGTATCGCTACAGGTGATCTATTTACGGGAATTGGCCTTGTGGTCATGTTCATCGTTATTACGGCATTGCGTCGTATCATTGAGCCAAAGGTAGTCGGAGATTCCGTGGGAATCGGAGCTTTGCCTGCACTTGTTAGTTTGTACGTTGGTTTCAAATTGGTTGGAGTCATTGGATTCTTCATTGGACCGCTCGTCGTTATTGTTTATAACGCGATACGTAAAGCTGGCTTAATGGAGATTAAAATTAAATTCTAACTAACAATAGAGCTGTCCCTAATGTGCATGTTGCGCGAGAGGGGCAGCTCTTTGCTTATAGGATCAATCATTGAATCATTGCTAATTTGTGAAAGGTCCTCGTTGTACAATCTTTACTATTGCAATAAATGCTGTGCGATCCACTTGCCATGATCCCGACCTGTCTCAATAAATATTTCATTAGCATTTTTACCCGATGCAATTACACCTGCTACATACAGGCCGGCAATATTAGTTTCCATCGTATCAGGATTGAATACGGGTTTATCACCATCCTCTTGGAGCTGTACACCAAGTTGGCTTAACATCTTCCTGTCGGGTCTAAATCCAGTTAGTGCCAATACGAAGCTGCAGGGAAGATTATACAAGGATTCACCTTCATCGGTTTGCTCCCGAATGATAACCTTATCCGACATAATCTCTTGTACTTGCGAGCTTATGCGCAGAGAGATAGCTCCCTTCGCAACCATGCTTTCAAAAATGGGTTTAACCCACGGCTTTACACTTCCTGATAATGCTGCACCACGGGAGACTACGGTGACCTTTGCTCCTACCCTCATTAATTCCAGAGCTGCATCGACTGCGGAATTGTTGGCACCGATTATGACAACTTGTTTGCCGGCGTATGGATGGGCTTCTTGGAAGTAATGAGAAACATGGGGAAGCTGTTCTCCTGGTATGTTCAGCATATTGGGATAATCAAAATATCCAGTGGCGATGACGACATTTTGAGCCTCATAGTGAAGTTCATGTCCGCTAATCGTTTTTGTTACTAGTTGAAATTTGCCGTTTGCTTCATGGACAGAAGTAACTTCCTCATAAGTGCAAATATTTAATTGATAGCACTCAGCAGCTTTACGATAATATACGAGTGCTTCATGACGATAAGGTTTGTCATTTGGCGTTGTAAATGGCAGATTACCAATTTCCAAAAGCTCAGGTGTACTGAAAAATTGAAGATGCGTCGGATAACGATAAATAGAGTGAACTAGGCAGCTTTTTTCAATGACGAGTGCTTCAATGCCTGCACGCTTCAGCTCGATTGCTGCGGATAGACCGCAGGGGCCGGCACCGATAATGATAACGCGATGTTTCATAGTGGTTATGCCTCCAGGGCGAAAGGATATTTTCTTGATCTTGTAAATATCGTAGCAGAATTAATAGGATAAGCCAATTTGTACATCAACTACGCTTATGTAAGATTTATGATATAGTAAAGTGGTCTAGATGAACTTGATAGAAGAGGACGGGATGCGGATATGAAGAAACCAGAAGCAATTATATTTGACATGGACGGCACATTATTCAAGACAGAGACATTACTCGTTCCGGCCTATCATCGTTTGTTCGACCGATTGCGTGCAGAGGGATTGTATACAGACGAGACACCTCCGGTAGAGCGTATTCTTGGAAGCTTAGGAATGTTATTAGAGGAAATATGGAAGCGGGTTATGCCAGATGCTTCTGAGGAAGCGCGAAGAAGAGCAGATGAGCTTCTGCTGGAAGAAGAAGAGCGCGGACTTAAGAGCGGTGGCTCAGAGTTGTATCCGAATGTAGTTGAAACGCTACAAGCATTACGTGCGCACGGGGTAAAGCTGTTCGTAGCGAGCAACGGTCCTGCACCGTACGTGGAAGGTGTGGCACGTGCCCACGGTATAGCAGATTATTTTGAAGAGCTTTATAGTGCAGGTGGAAGGAAAACCGCATCTAAGGTTGATCTCGTTCGTATCTTGTTAGATGAACACCAAATTAAGAGCGCATGGATGGTTGGTGATCGCTCTTCAGATATAGAAGCAGGCGCAGAGAATGGATTGGGAATTATCGGATGTGCATATGCAGGATTCGGTGCCAATGAGGAACTGGAAGGTTCTCATGTTCTTATTCAGCATTTTGAGGAGTTAGCACAGCTTTACGAGACAAGTGAAGAGAAGCAAGCTGGGTAACCCTAGGACAAATAGTGCAAGGCGCAGACACATTCGAGTGTCTGCGCCTTTTATATTTCCATGTACAACGTATGAGCTTGCATGAATAGATTGCTCTCGCTCTCTCTGTGAGTCGTTGTTAATCTTGAACGGTTTCGACGGGGATCAGATCTTCAGGATTGCCGCGCATCAAAGCTTGCTGTTGCTGTTGGTGAAGCCAGAGCGCGTATTGTAAAGGTTTTATTAATGATTTGTGGTACGTATCTTGATCGCCGATAAGTTGAAATACTTCCCGAGAAGGTTTTGGATTTACTTCTAACATCCATATCTTCCCGTTCTTATCTATGGCAAGATCAAGTGCAAGCTCGCACAGAGCTCCATATTTACGTTCAAGATAAGAAGCAACTTCGATGCCCATTTTCTCTGCTTCCTGTTTCACTTCTGTTATAAGCTGCTCATCACCGATCCAATTGCGCAGCATTTCATCCATAGGAATAGCTTCGCCGCCTCCGTGTAGGTTGGAGGTGATGCTTTTAGCAGCTCCTATTCTGCCTGCACAGCCCGTTAATGTCCAGTTTCCTGTCTCGTCTTTTTGCACGAGCATGCGATAATCATGAACACGACCGTTCGGCAAGTTCAGCGATATTCCTTGCTGCACGATATATCGCCCGGTAGCACTCCATGAATTGAGCCTAGCGGCAAGTTGTGACCATGTCATACGTTGCGGGCTAATAATTTTACGCTTCTGATCCCTTCCTTGTACAAACAGCATAAAAGTAGGGGCCAGTCGCTCTACTCGCAAGATGCCCCTGCCGCCGGTACCGTTAATTGGCTTCATGTAAATGAGGGAGTGTTGCTTAAGCACTTGTTGTGCGTCAGCGAGCGAGCTATATAACTTCGTTTGGGGCAGGAACTGACGTAGATAAGAATCTTCAGAAAGTACTTGGTGAATGGTCCATTTATTACGCAGTGGTTTGTTCAAATACAGTAAATCAGGGTACCTTTTTCGGAAACGGCGAAGCTGTTCAAACCGAGAGCTGTTCTGAAGTCTACAACGGTCAAATATGACGTCAGGAAACGTGGTCCATTGCCGAAGCCACCGGTTTTTATCGTGATGGTATACCATGGAGTAGATTCGATGTTTCCTGTGATCGACATCTTGCGGCGTAAACACAAATACATGAAGACCGATGGATTGGCCTGCCGTTATCATTTTCTGATAAATGTGACGCTCTTCAAGATGTTTATGCTCGTTTAAGTATAAAGTCAAAATGCCCAGAACCGGTTGTGCCAATTGCCTTCACCTTCTTCACGTTGTTATCCGCCTGATTTCATTAAAAAAGTACTGTACTGATACACTCGCTCCAAGGAGCGTTTGCGAATATCAGGTTCATCAAATTTCATCGGCTTTGCATTTGCCTCGAAGAACCAGATGCCTCCTGCTGCGTCAACACCTAGATCCATCGACATTTCGCCTAGAGGTTTACCAGCTTCCTGTTCAATCTGCCTAGCGAGGACTAGTGCGGTATTGCGAATGCGCGCCAAAATACGAGCGGAGCCCTGTTCACCGAATAAACTCGTTAGCAATTTTGAGGGGTCTTCAATGCTTCCTCCGCGAGGGACGTGTGTTGTAATGCTTGCGCTGCCTGCTAGACGTGCACCGATACCTGTAATGTCCCAATTTCCTTGTTCCGTTTTTTGAATGAGTGCACGCAGATCGAACGGTCGCTTGTTTATCGAAGCTAACGTAATGCCTTGTTGGACGATATATTTTGCAGAGCCTGCCTGTTTTATAATTCTTGACCATAATTTAGAAATGGAAGTGCAGTTGTAGGAAATATTTTTAGATTTATCTTGAATGCGCAAGCGGTATTTAAACCCGTTGTTTAAATTAAGACGAAGAGTCATGATGCCCATACCTGCTTTTCCTGAGACGGGCTTTAGAAATAAATAGGAGTGATGATGCAGCATTTTATTTAACTGCTCGGCATTCGTAAGTTTTAAGGTGTGAGGGATGTAGGGGCGGGTTGCATTTGACTTGTTAAGCCATTTGTATAGCTTCCATTTATTAAAAAAAGTTGGATTGAACATGCGGATGGTCGGATGCTTCATAATATCTTGCAGTTTCTTTTTGACGGCAGGCTGCATTTCATCTTCCCTTTGCGGGATGCGGTTATATAAGATATGGGGCAGCGGGAACCATTCCTGCCGCCACTCATCCTTATCCGCTACGTAACGGTAACCGATGACTCTTTTTGCTTGCAGCTTCAAATCTTTAATCGTGATGATGTAAGAAGTATAGCCCATTTTTTTTGCAGCTAAGAGCAAATCGGCAAAGTTGCTTCGGTTGCCCCGGAAATAATCCTTATCATCATCGATCGTTAATATAGCAACAACGGGGAGGTTGGGCTGGGATGCACCACTCACATGTTATCCCCCCTGCGGAAATGGCTCAAATATAGGCAGTGATCTAGAATGTGCTCAACAGACGATTGCCCTTCATCGCGAAGAAGAGGGTGGTTAAATATGGAGCGCCCAGGCTTTGAATTGGCCTCAAACATCCATACTTGCTCGTTGCGATCAATGCCGATATCGAATCCAAGCTCACCCAATAAATGAGGGTGGTTGCGTTCAATGGCTTCGGCGAGATCGATAGCTGTCACTTTGGCCTGTTCCAATACTTCTTTTGCTCGAGTTCCAAATGCGCGCTCCAGTGCCTGTTGAGGTGTCATAAGCTGGCCGCCATTTTTTACGTGGGTCGTCACACTGCCTTTTCCAGCTTTCTTAGCTCCGATACCTACTACCACCCAGTTGTTATCTCCATCTTTATGCATATGGAAGCGGAAATCGATTGGGCAGCCATCTATTTCAACTAATCGGACGCCTTGCTGAACAACATAGTCACGAAGATTACGGCCATGACGCGCTTCTAATGTGCGGATGAGGCTGGAGAACTGTTTAAAGCGCAGCAAAATATTTTTGCCACTGGAGGTGTAGCGCGCGAAGTAGCCTTTTTTCGGCAAATAAGTTAAGCGATAAATGCCAATGCCGAGGCTGCCGGCAGTCGGTTTGTAATAAACAAATTGGTGTCGATCCAGCATTTCCTTAATCATTTCTGGGGACGGATTTGTTATCGATTCAGGTACGTGCTGATTGGCCTCCATTTCATCTTCCAGCAGTTCATATACATCTGACTTGTTGAAGAAACTCCAATTAAAGTAAGGAATCTGCTTGCGGTTGAAGCGTTCGCGAAGCTGGCTCATATTCGAAGATATTTCTGCTTTGCGGCTAGGGAGGCGGTTGTATACGACGTCGGGCAAAGGGACGGTTCGTCGAACCCAATTGCCTGCATCGCTTAGAAAATAGGCGTAGACGTTTTCTTTTTGCCAATCGATATCACGCGGAGTAAAGGCGAATACAAATGCTTTTTTATTTCCGGTACGCAATATTTGTTTAATAAAGCCCGTTCTTCCTCCGAAAGGACTTGTGCTCGTGCGATTGGAAGAGTCGCTCATAATGCCGATCAAGGGGCCGATGTGAATACCTCCCTCGAACTCATTAAGAACATATACACTTCCTCCCTTCGGAATACGGAACTGGCTGCGTAGTCCAGCTGTTATATAAAGATGTTTACCGGATTTTTTGATCGGTTTAATGGCAGTAGGTACACTTGTTTTACCGAGACGCAGTCGAATTTGTTTCTTGCCGGATAAGTTCAGCTGCTTAAGCAATGGAGTGGATACGTATAATGTTTTTTCTGGATTTGGCGTTAAATGCACGTTGCACAGCGTCAAACTCATGGACAAACCCTCCTAAGATGTCGGACCATTACATTGCGTGCGTAAAGGATGGGATTTTCTACCGCCAGCCGGATGGCTTTCTCATTTCCGGTTAAGGAGAAGACGGAACGGCCTGGTCTCGAATTGACTTCGAGAAGCCATATACGACCTTTCTGATCGATGCCAAAATCAAGCCCTAACTCAACTAGCCTGCCATAGCAAGATTCAATGGCTGCTGGAATTTGTTTGCTGACGTCTGCAATGGAAGACAACATATTTTCTGCTTGCTTACGGCTAAATTGCTGCTCCAAGTAGGATTCAGCTGGTTCGGCACGCCCGCCTCCGCGTAGATTGGAAGTTAGATGTCCGGTGGAACCTACGCGAGCAGCTGATCCAGTAATTTGCCAATGTCCGCTGCCGTCCTTTTGCATGAGCACGCGTACATCATATGGCTCCTCCTGCTGACTGAGAAGTGTCAGATAAGGTTGGATTACATACTGGCGTCCGTCAATAAATTGATGAACCCACTTAAGAGCATCCATCATCGTGGTAAATGGAGTATGAATGTGTTCATTGTGTTTCGTTCTCCCCGATATCGTAATTGATGCAGGGGACCAAGGGGAGGAAGCAGCGTAAGCAGGGGCTTCGAGATGAAGGACAGATCGTCCATGCTGACCTCCGCTTGGCTTGAGGAAGACCGATCCATCGTGTTGTTCTATGATGCGTAATAAGCTTCTTGGTCCTTGATACGGATAAGTCTTGGGAAGGTAGGTCTTTAAAAAATCGAGGCGAGATAAAGTTCGATACAAATTCCATTTTCCAGGTAGCGGTCTACTGAGCCACTCCACATCGTCACGATACAATCTTTGCAGGCTATTTCGAATATGTTGCTGATCGGCTCGCTCATGATGACTTCGTGAGAGACGGTTGTAGATGAGTTTTGGTAAAGGGAAATGTTGATACTTCCAAGCTCTCTTACTGTACGTATAAGCTTTGACAGTGCGAGATTCCCAATCGATCCCTCCAGCGTGAAACACGATAACAAGAATGCCGTGCTTTTCTCCAGCCATACAGAGTTGACGGCAGAAATGGGGCTCGGTAAAAGGCAGCTCCGCTGTTGATTCTTCTTGCAGTACGCCAAGTGTGTTGTGATTCAGTCTGTTCATCCTATTCATCCTATCGTCCTCTCGTCAAAATCCTGATAAGTAGCGTGCGTACTCTACTACTTTTCGGACAGACGGGCGTATCTTGTTTTCTTGCAGCGGGGTGTTGTCATTTTTGGAAGGCTTGGAATTGACCTCAATGAGCCACACCTTGCCGGAAGTGTCTACAGCAAGGTCAATGCCTAATTCACCAAAGTGAGCAGGAATATGCATATCGATACCTTGTGCGATTTCCAAAGAGGCATTTTTGAGGCGGAGGTATACATCCGTTCGAGAGTTGGGAGCAAGATTGGATTTTGTAACAGCATCCTTTACGGTGGATAGAGTGCCGCCGCGCGCAAGGTTGGAGACAAAATGCTGTGTGCCGGCAGTTCGAGCTACGATTGAGGTGATGGACCACTCATTGGCCGCATTTTTTTGAACAAGCGCTCGAAAATCAACAGGTCGGCCTTCGTTTTCCATAAGCTGCAATCCTTGCTGGATTTGATAGCGATTCGTTTTCATTTTGCCTGTTAAACTGGAGAACAATTTGAGAAGGCTGGGGAAATGCTGCTTTCTCGTTCCGTTTACAGTGGAGTACATCGCATAAAAGCTATTATCTTCTGAACGAGAAATCCTTACAATTCCTTTGCCTAAGCTGCCTCGGGCTGGTTTAAGGAACACTTGGGGATGACGACTGCACATCGTTTTTAAGGTGTTAAAAGATTTGAGGAGGTACGATTCAGGCAAATATTTGGCGACATTTTGATCATGTTTCAAGGCATCGAACACTTCGGTTTTATCGAGGAACTTTTCGTTGAAAATGCTGGATTGGTAACGTTGTTTTACTTCTTTCATGAAATGCTGTACGCTAGGTTTGTTCTCTGTCTTGCGTGATGTGAGTCGATTATTAACGATATTCGGAATGGGCATTTCGGTTTTCATCCAATTCCCGCTGCGGTGGACCCATGCCGTTATGCTGTTTACATGATCCTGGATATGGTCCGGTGTAAAAAAACACACGAAGGCTCCTTGATCTTGACTAGCTTCTACGAGCTCTGTACAGAACGTTGTAATTTGTCCGAATGGTTTCTCAGGTGCGTCTGGTCGATCGCGGCTTATCAAGATACCAATAAGGGGGCCTAGGTTAAGTGTTCGCTCCTGTGGCTTATAAATCGCGCGCAGCTTAATGCCCGAATGCATTCCCATCTTCATGGCTAGCTGTTGGCTGATTCGGATCCCGTCGAAGTGGGGGATGGGAGTGACTGAAATGGGTTGTTTTAGCGAGCCAAAGCGAAGGGTGATTGGCTGTTTGACGGGGATTTTCCATTTTTTCACGTAAGCGTCACCGAGCATAATCGTCTGTTCACGCATAAGTCCTGGACTCATAACTTGGAGCGTTAATTTCAACTTAGACATAAAGGCTCTCCTTCCAACAACAGATGCCGTATGAGTGTGGTAAGCGCTCCGTGCGCATACAGGTGAACCGCAAATGTTAATGTATCATATGAGGACATATTATCCTTGGTGATTGACCTATTTTTTAAAAAAGGAGTGACTTTTCTTGTCAGCCTGGGTATTAATTATTTTTAGCATCGCGGTAGCGGCTATTGTTGGCGGTGTTACCAATCACTTTGCCATCAAAATGTTGTTTCATCCGCGGCGCCCAATCTACATAGGTTCTTGGAAATTGCCCTTCACACCAGGGTTAATTCCAAAACGCAAACAGGATATCGCAGAATCGCTAGGGGAAGTAGTGGCACAGTACTTAGTCACATCAGACGGTCTGCGTTCTGTCTTGGAGAAGCCTGGTATGCAGCAGCAACTGACACAGACATTGACTGCAAGCATAGACAGATTGGCAACTAATCCGAAGACATTGATGGAATGGATGCATCCTGATGCAGGCGAAGAAGAACGTGCTGTACTCATACAGGAGTGGGAACAGAAGTTGCGAATGGTTGCCCAACAAGGGATTGTGCATTTGTGGCAATCAGAGCGTTGGAGTGAACGTTCGCTTCATGAGCTGCTGCCTGGTTTGCAGTCAGAAGTACGCTCGCGTGCTGCTGATAAGGCCACACAAGCATTATTGAATGCGGTAGGCAGCCAACTTCAATCGTTTGAAGGTCAGCGTATGCTGGCGAACATGTTAAGCAAGGTGCTAGATCGTTCGCAAGGATTTTTTGGGACGATGGCTGCAATATTTGTAGATGAAGACAAATTGGTCAGCCGTATGATTCCTTTATTGGCTGAACAGCTAAAGTCGTCTGATGTTCGTCGTACCGTTGCTCGCATCGTAGAACGTAAGCTTGATGAGTGGATGGATAAAACACCAGCTGAATTGGTGCAAGAGCTTAGCGGTGAAACGGGAACGGAAAATGATAAGCCTGAATTGTGGGTGGCCGAGCGTTTGAACGATGTGATACCATTTGCTCACCTTGCTCAGCGACTTGCAGATTTGCGTCCAGCGGATTGGGTGCAGGAATATCGACATGTATGGGAGCCGTTCATACCACGCATCGTTCAGTTTGGAGTGAACAAGCTTGATCAACATCTAGATCAGCTTATAAAGAGCATTGGTTTGGAAGAAGTGGTACGTGCCCAAGTCGAAAAATTCCCGATTGAACGTTTGGAACACATTATACTTAGCGTATCGGGCAAAGAATTTAGAGCTATTACATGGCTAGGTGTATTGCTTGGGGGCATTATTGGCGGAGTACAAGCTTTCATATTACTCGCAGTAGGTTAATTCAAGTGGGTGAAGTTCGACAGATGTCTTGTAATCCAGTAATATAAAATGATGCAAGGTAAAGGAATACAGCTCATTTATACTGCTCTTATGTTTATAGATGCGGAATGGCGATACATCGATGTCGTACATGAGCGTACAGAGAGGAATGTTTGAACGACTATGACAAATGTATATGACAAAGCCCATGATTTGGCGCGGGCTCTTCAGCAATCTGAGGAGGCTGCTGCTGTTGATACAGCGATGAAGGCGATTGCTGCTGAACCAGAAACGAAACAGATGTTTGATAATTTCCGTAAGCGTCAGGTAGAGATGCAGCAACAAATGATGACGGGTGAAATGCCTAATCCAGAAGAAATGGAAGAGATGGAGAAGCTATTCCAAGTTATTAGCATGAACGCTAATATTACTGCATTGTTTGAAGCAGAGCGTCGTCTTTCTCTCGTGATTCAAGATGTAAATAAAATTGTAACAGACTCTTTGAGCTATCTGTATCAATCGGAAGAAGGCTAACCTATTAGGCCATGATAACAGCTCCCCACCGTATAATATTGAAGAGAAAAGCTATGGCTTGCTCTTTCACTTATACATCGTGAGGGGCTGTTTTCTTTTATGCCCTTTGTATCGGTCATAGCGCGTAACTTGTCCGCATAAGATGATAGAGAAGCGGCAGCTTCACTATGAACGATGAGGGATGTGAGTCTATGAACGAGACGCCGATAACCCATAGAAGCAGACGCAGCAGAGGCTCTTGGATATCTGTATTATCAATTGCGGCGGTCATGATCATGTTGTTTATTGCATTGCCTACGATTCCTTTTCGGGAAGGCTGGTCGATGGCTGTCGTCTTCGGCAGTATTTGGTCTTTGTTCGCTTTGCTGATTGTCGGAGCTCATTTGTATCGTTTGCTTCGTGTTGATGAAGAAAAAGAAAATCGAATGCGGCAAGTTCGAGCAGAGCGTTATCGCCAAGTAGAAAAGCGTATCGTTCGTATGTCAGAACGAATGAAATAAATGATTTTGTAATTAGATAAGCTGTAGCGTGCAGCATGTAGAGCCGAAGCGGGTGTAAGCCAGTGTTCGGTTCTTTGTGTTGGTTGTGCTGAAAATAATGATGCAATCTTTTTCTGTGACCAACTATGAGTATTTGGAACAAATATGAGCGTCTGAATAGATAGACAATATATTTGTATAGGTTATCTTTACTGTGTTACACTAACATAACAGATTAATACAGTTCGGGAAGGTTGGGTGTAACAGAATGGACGTTCATGATGCGACCGTAACGAAGCACGAACAACTGCTTCACCATATTGAAGGGCTTAAACCGGGTACTAAAATTTCTGTTCGTAAACTGGCAAAAGAGCTGGGTGTAAGCGAAGGGACGGCGTATCGCGCAGTAAAAGAGGCTGAAAATGTCGGTCTTGTCGTGACAAAAGAACGTATCGGAACGGTGCGAGTAGAGAAGAAGCCGCGTAACCTTTCGGAACAGCTTACATTTGCAGAGGTCGTTGAAATTGTTGAAGGCCATGTGCTGGGCGGAGCACAGGGATTGAACAAAACACTCAATAAATATGCGATCGGAGCGATGAAGCTTGACGCTATGCTTCGTTACATAGATGCTGGCAGCTTGCTTATTGTTGGTAATCGGGAAAATGCGCATAAAAGTGCTTTGCAGCATGGTGCGGGAGTTCTGATCACAGGTGGCTTTACGACAAGTCGTGAAGTAAAGCTGCTCGCCGATTCTTTGGATTTGCCTATCATTAATTCCAAGTATGATACCTTTACGGTAGCATCCATGATTAATAGAGCGTTGTTCGATCGCTTAATTAAGAAGAAAATTTTGTTGGTCGAGGATATTGTCGGTTCTAAGTTATCAGTGTCTGTATTGCGGCCATCAAGTACGGTCCGGCAGTTTGAAGAGTTAAGAGAGTCCACAGGCTATAATCGCTTTCCGATTATAGATGAGTGGAATCGAGTAGCCGGTATGATTACGATTAAGGATGTAGAATACGCGGACAAAGATCAGGCAATCGACAAACTGTACACCAGAAATCCAATAACAGTTACCATGAACACAACGCTTGCTTCAGCAGCACATACAATGGTGTGGGAAGGGATTGAGCTGTTGCCTGTTGTGGATCGCAGTCGCAAGCTGTTGGCTGTCATAACGAGACAGGATGTGCTTAATGCGATGCGGGATGTTCCGAATGAACCTCAGTTAGGAGAGACGTTCGACGATTTGATATGGAACGGATTCAGTGAGATGAGGGACGAAGAAGGACGCATCTACTTTCAGGGAGTTATCACGCCGCAGATGGTAAATAGCTTCGGTGTTGTATCGGAAGGAATTATGACATCTCTGCTTACAAACGGGGCTCTTCGTGCGGCAAAGGATGCGAGACAGCATGATCATATTATGGAAAATATGACGACTTATTTCGTACGCCCGGTTCAAATTGAAGACATTGTAAGGCTTGTCCCTAGGTTCATTGAAATGGGCCGCAAAGTTTGTAAATTGGAAATTGAAATGAAAAAAGGCGACCAGCTTGTCGCTAAAGTGATGATGACGGTTCAATCGATTGACCATAATTAATACAATCAGCCCCCTATTCTCGTAAGTGAGTAGGGGGCTTGCGTTTTAATTTGGTTGGTATGTCTATAGGGAGTTATACTTTACAAACTCGCCAATAGGTCTGCGGTAGCCACGCGGACGACTGCTCTTTTTATCTTCTTTGCCGATGGAGATAAGCATGACAGGTACTAGATGTTCAGGGATGTTGAAGTCACGGATAAGTGCTTCTGGATCAAAGCCAACCATCGGGCAAGTGTCCCAGCCTTTATCTTTAGCAATGAGCATGAACTGCATAGCGGAGATGCTTGCATTTCGAATGGCATCTTCACGTTTAAAGGTTTCTCCTCTTTTCTCATACGATTCGATCGTATCTGCTACGGTCATATCAAATTGCTGCTTATTCAACATGCCTAGATGAAGCATACCTTCATAGATGCGCGCTGCATCGCGATAAGCATACTTATTTCCTAATACGATGATAGTTGCGGGAGCGGTTTTGATTTTATATTGCTTCTCAGCAGCTACATATACTTGTTCTATTTTATCGGGATCCGTTATAACGAGATATTCAGTTGGCTGTAGGTTGAAACTGGAAGGTGCATATTTGACCAAAGAAAATATGTCATTTAGTTCTGACTCGGTAATTTTGATGTCAGGTAAAAATTTATTAGCAGAGCGGCGTGCGGTTACGATTTCCTCAAATGATTTCATAATACATGCTCCTTTATATATGTATGTTCAATTAATTAATATAATTATATCACAAACTTACAAAATGTAAGTAAAAATAATTACCGATTTTATGAACATGATGCAATACGAAAAAGACCGTTAAGGGATGCTTAACGGTCTAAACATACATATGAATTAGTTGGATTGCTGCAGCCGCGCAAAATAGCTGTGATTGCGCAGTCCTGCGACCAGATTGAATACCCCTATTGCGAGTAAAATACCACCGAATACAATTCGTAGTGTTCCTGTTGTCGGGAACATCGTCATCTGGATGATAGAAATAAATATTAGCATGAACCCCATGCAAATATTTGTACGAGCGGCGAAAAGTCCTCGTTTAACTTGGTCTTGAGAGCGGCGGGAGCGAATGCTGTAAACAAGAGAAAGCAAGGATGTTGCACAAATAAGCACGAGTAAGGTAATTTGGATTGCGTACATGCTAGTGATACGCTCCTTCCTGCTAATAGGTAACATGCTTATTTTACCATATGATAGTTGTGTGCGATACAGTTCGATATCATTAGCCTGGGGAGGGAAGTTCTGCTTTCACATCTACCCATACATGCAGTACTCCTTCTGTGACCAGCATTGTCCGCAACGTAACAACATAGTTTTGATGATGTACATTTGTGTACAGCTTCCGTGTTAACAATCCCTCAATGAGCTTAACGTATTCGTCTATTTGATAGACGTTGCGTCCTTTCAGTCCGTCCAAGTCTTTGAGCAGTCGCTTGCGCAGTTCGGTTTCATCGGAAGGCGACATTTTCTCTTCAGCAGACTCATAAATGTGCATCGTTATGCTCTTAATTACGGTAGAGCGATTTTTATATTTCAATAAGGCTTCCGCTTCTGCTTTATAGTGAGCGAGGCGGTCTTGAAGGTCTAGATTGCGCATTATGAGTTCATCGATTTGATGCAAAAATATACCGTGATATACCGCAGCGCCTGTGATTGCGCCCACGATAAATAAAGCTGCTCCTTGAAATAACCGCTGCAGCCGCACTAGCCTCACCCCCTGGCCCTGCATATCCATTGAATGAGTTCAGTGCCCATATGTGCGCCTAGGAAAGACACTAAAATAAACATAAGCTGTTTGAATACAGGGTATAAATTGCCCACCCAAAAATTAGTTTCTATGACGCGGAGCGGATCAATGGTACCGCCAACAGCTGCGACGATCGCCCATATTTTCAAGTGCTCGCTGACTTGCCTCATCGTATCGATTGGAGATTGCAGTGCGATTACACTAGCGATGCCTGCTAATAGGGAGCCGCCGATAACAACGCCTAGTGCAATAGCAAAATCGATTATAGCTTTGGACATAAATGGGCTCATTTTGTAATCGTCCTCTCGAACGGATTGGAAGTCGAAGTAATACGCGCCATCCCAATAGTCAGGCGGACAACCTCTTACTACATATATAGAACTTTGGCGGAAAAATATGATACAATGAAGAACGAAAGTATGTTCGGTTGCACCTTAATGAAATGAATGGAATCAGCATATATAGATTGCATCTTTGAAATGAAATGGAGTGAAAAGGCATGGAACAGTTCGTGCATTTACATGTACACAGCGAATATAGTCTGCTAGATGGGGCAGCCCGTATTGACGCATTGGCGAAGCGAGCGGCCGACTATGGTATGAAGGCGCTGGCGCTCACTGATCATGGTGTCATGTACGGCACGATCGCCTTCTATAAGGCATGCCGCAAGCATGGAGTCAAGCCGATTATCGGCATGGAGGCATATGTCACCGCAGGCACGATGTCGGATCGTGGAACACGTAAGGAACAGCCGATTTATCATTTGATTTTGTTGGCGAAAAATAACGAAGGTTATCGCAATTTGATGCGCATGTGCAGTATCGGTCATTTGGAAGGCTTCCATTATAAGCCGCGGATCGATAAAGAAACGATGCGCCGCTATTCCGAAGGTGTTATCGCTTTAAGCGCTTGCTTAGGCGGAGAAGTGGCACAGCATGTGCTGCATGATCGAATAGATGAAGCTCGTGAAGTTGCGATGACTTATCGAGATATATTTAAGGATGGCTTCTACTTGGAGCTGCAAGATCATGGGCTTCCTGAGCAGAAGAAGGTCAATATCGGTCTTATTGCTCTTGGTGAAGAGTTAGGCATTCCGTTAGTTGCCACGAATGATGTTCATTATATGGAGCAATCGGATGCGGCTGTTCAAGATGTGCTTATTTGTATCGGTACAGGAAAGACGGTAGAAGAGAAGGCTCGATTACGCTTTTCAAGCGATCAAATGTATATGAAATCTGGAGCAGATATGATGAAGCTGTTCCCTCATGTCCCGCAATCAATCACGAATACGGCTGCTATTGCGGAACAGTGTAATGTTGAGATTGAGCTTGGCGTACATGTGCTTCCGGAATTTAGTCCGATCCCAAGCGGGATGACGGCTGCTTCTTATTTGGCAGAATTATGCCAATCGGGATTGAACGCTCGATATGAGCATTTGCCAGAGTGGAATGATGAGTCGTTCCGGCTTGAAGCACAGGAACGACTTTCCTATGAATTGAAGACAATCGAAGCGATGGGCTTCTCTGATTATTTCCTTATCGTTTGGGATTTCATTCGCTTTGCGCATGAGCAAGGCATTATGACGGGGCCTGGACGTGGATCTTCAGCTGGAAGTTTAGTTGCTTATACGCTGCGGATTACGAATGTAGATCCGTTGAAATACAAGCTGTTGTTTGAGCGCTTTTTGAATCCTGAGCGTATTACGATGCCTGATATTGATATCGATTTCAATGATGAGCGTCGTGATGAAGTTATTGCATATGTGGCAGAGAAATACGGGCGAGATCATGTGGCTCAAATTATTACATTCGGTACGATGGCCGCTAGAGCTGCTGTACGCGATGTCGGTCGTGTGTTGGATGTCCCGTATCACGAGACAGATAAGACCGCTAAGCTGATTCCATCAGCAGTGGGCATGACGCTGGACAAGGCGTTGTCGCTTAGCAATGAATTGCGGGAGTGGCGTGATAAGGAAACACGTATTGATGACCTTATCAGTATGGCGCTAAAAGTGGAGGGGATGCCTCGTCATTCCTCTACCCATGCTGCTGGTGTTATTATCGGCCCTGAACCGCTAACGAATTACGTGCCGCTTCAGGAAGGAACAGAGAGCGTACCGCTGACACAGTTCTCTATGGAACATCTAGAAGCTATCGGATTATTGAAGATGGATTTCCTAGGTTTGCGAACGTTGTCGATTATTGAACGCACATTGAATTGGATCAAGGCGAAGACCGGAGAGAGTCTTGATTTGAATCGTGTCGATGATGAAGATACGAAGACGTATGAATTGCTTGGGAGAGGCGAGACGACAGGGCTGTTTCAGTTAGAATCAGCTGGAGTACGGCGTGTGCTGCGAGATTTGAAGCCATCTGCATTTGAAGATATCGTATCTGTATTGGCGTTGTATCGACCTGGTCCGATGGAGTTTATTCCGAATTTTATTTTGAGTAAGCATGGCAAACAGCCTGTACAGTATCCTCATCCTGATCTTGAGCCTATTTTACAGGATACGTATGGAATTATTGTATACCAAGAGCAGATTATGCACATCGCCTCGAAGATGGCAGGCTTCTCCTTGGGAGAAGCGGATTTGCTTCGCAGAGCGGTTTCGAAGAAGAAGCGAGAGGTGCTTGATCAGGAGCGAGAGCACTTCGTAAAAGGAAGCTTAGCGTTAGGTTATACGTTGGAAGATGCGAATCATGTTTATGATATGATTGTACGATTTGCGGATTATGGTTTCCCGCGTGCCCATGCGGCTGCATATGGCGTGTTGGCATTCCAGACGGCCTATTTGAAAGCCCACTATCCAACTGAGTTTATGGCATCGATGTTAACGGCTCAGATGGGCAATCACCGTAAAGTTGCTGAATATATCGAAGATTGTCGCCGCACACAGCTAGAGGTGCTTCCACCTGATATTAATGAGAGCGAAGTGACATTTACACCTGTAGACGGTGCCATTCGTTTTGGATTAGCAGCTATTAAAAATGTGGGTACACAGGCGATCGAAAGCATTATACGGGAGCGCCGCAACCAGCCCTATGAGGATTTGCAAGACTTCTGTCGTCGCGTTGATTTGCGTGTGTGCAATCGTCGTGTTGTTGAATCGTTGATTCAAGCGGGAGCAATGGATTCACTGCCCGGGCATCGGGCTCAATTGTTGGCCGTACTCGATGAGATGCTCGAATCGGCAGTGAAATGGCGAAAGCAGCGTGAAGATTTGCAAATTCAAATGTTTGACTTTGTAGAAGTCAACAACAGGCAGATTGATTATCCGGATATTCAGCCGTTCACGATGAGTCAGCAGCTGGAACTAGAGCGGGAATTGCTTGGTCTTTATTTGTCCGGACATCCGCTTGATGAATATGTAGAGTTGTTGCAGGGAGCCGATGCGGATCGCATCGTGGATCTGCATGACACGCCTGATGAGAGTGAATGCGTCGTCGTCGGCATGATTGTATCGGAACGAAGCATTATGACGAAAAAGGGCAAGCCGATGGCGTTTATTGAGCTTGAGGATCGAATCGAGCGCGTAGAGGTCGTGTTGTTCCCTGAAGTATGGAGGCGTGCTCAGCCGCTTGTTTCGAAGGGGGCTTTAATCGCGGTACGTGCCAAAGTCCAGCAGCAGGACGAAGGTTTCAAGCTGCTGGCGCATGATGTTGCGCCGCTGGATTTGAACGCTGTCGCGCAGTTGGCGCGACGTGCGCGGCAGCAGCGCTCAGCAGCTGCCTCTGGCGGCCGCGATGCTGCGGGCCGCAGCGGCGGCACAGAGCGCGCCCGCGCACAGGCGCCAAGCGGCGCAAGTGCAGGCCAAGCCGCTCCGCCAGCAGCGGCTAACGCCGCCGGGGCTGCGCGAACTGCGCCGGCCGCTGGCTCGCCAGCTGGGCATGGCGCTTCCGCTCAAGCGGCGGGCGGGCGAGCAGCGCATGGCGAAGCTTTCGCCCGTGCCACAGGCGAGCACAGCGCCAATGGCGTCGCTGCTCGCGAAGGCGCGGAGCCTGCCCCGCGAGAGGCGGGCAGCTCGCATGCCGCAGGCACGGCCTCGCGCACAGACGCGCACGCCGCAGGCACGTCACGCGCCAAGCAGAGCCAGCGTGTGTACATTAAGATCACGGCCGAATGCGAACGGCCAGAGCTCTTGAATGAGCTGAAGTCGCTCATTCAAGAGCACCATGGCACGCTGCCGACCGTGCTCTTCTACGAGCGCGAGCAGCAGCTTCGCGCTCTTAGCGGAAGCTACACGCTGAAGCCTTCGCCGCAGCTGTTTAAGCGTATCGAAAGCTTATTCGGAGAAGGTAGCGTACGCGTCAAGTAATAACGGCCTGAAACGCTACAAGTATTTACTGAAATGTAATTGTCTTACTTATCGTAGTCGATTGAATTTTGTATAAGGCACTCACCATTTTTTACTATCCGGCATATATTGTCTTTACACCTTGTGTAGAGACAAGGCTGCGGGATCGTGAGACAGGGGGAGTGCCTTTTGAATTATACAATGGCGGTATCATGGTTGGAACAGCGTGGAGTGAAGCTTGAAGCGATAGCAGAAATCGTATACAAGCTGCAAAAGCCTTACAATGCATTGCTAGAATTGGAGCAGTGCCTCGATAGTGTGAAGTCGGTATTGCAGAAACGTGAAGTACAATATACGCTGATGACAGGCATAGCCATGGATATGATGGCAGAGCGCAAACAATGGCCGGAGCCGCTGCAATCCATGCTGGAAGCGGATGAGTCTCTGTATGGAGTAGATGAGACACTGGCACTCGGGATCACGAGCATGTTTGGTATGATAGGTCTGACAAGCTTTGGATACTTGGACAAAAATAAGCTAGGGATACTCGGGCAGTTGAATAATGATCATAGCGGTATCCATGTGTTTCTTGATGATTTGGTAGCTGGCCTCGCGGCGGCAGCATCTGCTCGGATTGCACATCAAGATCCGAACGCTATCAAGTATGATAAAGTAGATTCATAATTTATTCTGATCGTGTGACAGTCATCATTGACATTTGCTTATACCGCACCGTTTTGCGAAAATCTACGAGCCTAATAACTGGAATATTGTGTAGATTCTATAGCATCGAGGGCTCGATTTTGTTGCTATGAAAAAGGCACTATGTTATCATAGGTGCATTAATGACCATGCAACAAACGTGAGGAGGTACTCACGCGAATGTGGACAGTTATCTACATCGCTCCGACAGCTAAAATTGCTGAAAGAATTAACAACAGATTGACGGAGGAAGGATTTCTTGTACAAGTCCGCCCTGTCCATATGTCTAAACAACAATTCGAAGTGCTCGTACCTTCCGGTGAAGTGGAAGAAGTGCAAGAAGTGCTCAACTCTATTTTGCACGCATAATACGGCTGCTTGACGAACGTCATTGTTGTTGAGACAGCCGCTTTTTGTTGCCTACAATCGGGCGCATTCGTTCGGTGGACAAGCCCCAGTGGATGTTGTTTACATGCAGCGTAAATCAGCCTAAAGAGGTGTCATGAGTGTTCAAAGACTTATTCCACAAAAAGAAGAAATACGCGACGATTCCATCCATACGTGATGATAGTGATCGTCCTAAGCGTGAAATACCTGAGGGATTGATGACAAAGTGTGCCAAGTGCGGCACGATTCAATATCATAAGGAATTGGAAAAGAACTTGAAAGTTTGCTCGGAATGCGGACATCATGCCCGTCTCAGTGCATGGGAACGCATACAGATGACTTTAGATGATGGTCGTTTGTTTGAATATGAAGCTAATATGGTGTCTGAAGATCCGCTTGAATTCCCGGGATACGCGAAGAAGCTGGAGCAGCAGCATGCAAAGTCTGGCTTAAATGAAGCTGTTATTTCCGGTGAGGGTACGATTGGCGGATATCCCGTTGTCGTTGCTGTCATGAGTTTTGACTTCTTCAGCGGAAGTATGGGATCTGTTGTTGGAGAGAAAATAACTCGTGCGATCGAGATGGCGATGCAAAAGAAGTATCCGCTTATTATTTTCTCTACGTCAGGTGGAGCTCGTATGCAGGAAAGTATATTGAGCTTGATGCAAATGGCGAAGACAAGTGCTGCATTAGCGAAGTTTCATGAAAGTGGAGGCCTCTACATATCCGTATTTACGGATCCGACAATGGGAGGCGTATCTGCGAGTTTTGCTATGTTGGGCGATATTAATTTGGCCGAGCCAGGGGCTCTTGTTGGTTTTGCAGGCCGAATTGTTATTGAACAAACCATTCGTCAGAAGCTGCCGGACAACTTCCAAACCGCTGAATTCAACTTGAAGCACGGTCAGGTTGATATGGTCGTTCCACGCAAAGATATGCGTCAAACGTTAACGAAGTTGATTGACCTTCATACCGCGAAAGGAGAGATGGCGAATGGCGAGTGAGCTTCCATTTGAACAACCGCTAGCAGAATTGAAGCAGAAGATTGCAGAATTGAAGCGCTTTGGAGAAGAGAAGAACATAGACTTCAGCGAAGAGATTACGCGACTGGAAGAGCGTCATTCAAAGCTGGCTGAGGAGATCTACTCGAGCATTTCACCGTCTCAGAAGATGCATCTGGCTAGACATCACCAGCGTCCAACGACGCTGGATTTTGTTAATCATATTTTTACTGACTTTATTGAGCTGCATGGTGATCGACTATTCGGAGATGATCTAGCTATCGTCGGAGGCATTGCCAAGCTGAATGGCATGCCAGTAACCGTTGTAGGCCACCAACGAGGCAAAGATACAAAAGAGAATATAGCACGGTTTTTTGGAAGTCCTCATCCTGAAGGATTCCGGAAGGCGCTGCGCTTTATGCAGCAGGCCGATAAATTTAAGCGTCCAATTATTACTTTTATTGATACAAAAGGCGCATACCCTGGCAATACAGCAGAGGAGCGAGGACAATCTGAAGCGATTGCCCGCAACTTGCGTGATATGATGCTGATGGGCGTGCCGATCATTTGCGTTGTTATTGGTGAAGGCGGTAGTGGTGGAGCGTTAGCCCTTGGTGTAGGCAATCGAGTGTTAATGCTTGAGAATGCCATCTATTCGGTAATTTCTCCGAACGGAGCGGCATCTATTTTGTGGAAAGATGCGTCGAAGGCGGATCAGGCTGCAGAAGCAATGAAGATTACAGCCGCTGATTTGCTTGAGATGGGCATTATTGAGGAAGTAATCCCGGAGCCGCAAGGTGGCGCGCACAAAGATATTCCTACGGCTGCGGCTTCTGTTAAGCATGCATTAGTAAGACAATTAACAGAATTGCTGGCAATGACACCAGATGAGCTTCGTGAAAATCGATATGAAAAGTTCCGTTCTATCGGTCGATTCACCTATTTAGATCAAGCTTAACTAACAATTTACAGTCATAACGACTTATTCATTTGGTAAAACTTAAAAATATGACAATCTTCATGTACAAATTGAAGAAGGTATAGTAAATTAAATAGTTGTGAACTTGTTATAATAAATATATCAAGTGGATAGTAGAGAGCCGAACATATTGGAGGAAACTCATAATGCGCAAAACTAAAATTGTATGTACGATTGGTCCTTCCAGCGAATCATTGGACAAACTGAAACAACTTATTATGGCTGGTATGAATGTAGCACGATTGAACTTCTCCCATGGAGACTTTGAGGAGCATGGCAATCGTATCATCAATATTCGTAAAGCAGCTCAAGAGTTGAACAAAACAGTTGCCATCTTGCTTGACACAAAAGGTCCTGAAATTCGTACGGGTAAATTGGCTGTAGAACCAATTGAGCTTGTAGAAGATCAGTACATCACTTTGACAACAGAAGAGATTGAAGGAGATGCTAACCGCCTATCGGTTACATACGCTGATCTTCCGCGTGATGTTGAAGTAGGTTCTACAATTTTGATCGATGACGGTTTGATCGGATTGACTGTTGTTGAAGTTCAAGGCACAGAAATCAAATGTAAGATCGTTAACGGTGGTACAATTAAGAGCAAAAAAGGCGTTAACGTTCCAGGCGTAAGCATTTCTCTTCCAGGTATTACAGAGAAAGACGCTAACGATATCCGTTTCGGTATCGAGCAAAACGTTGACTTTATCGCTGCTTCCTTCGTGCGTAAAGCTAGCGACGTTATGGAAATTCGCAACTTGCTTAAAGAGCACAATGCGAATCATATCCAAATCATTTCCAAGATCGAGAACCAAGAAGGTGTCGACAACTTGGATGAAATTCTTGAATTGTCCGACGGCTTGATGGTTGCTCGTGGTGACCTCGGCGTTGAAATCCCTGCTGAAGAAGTTCCTCTTGTGCAAAAGCGCATGATCGAGAAATGTAACTTGGCAGGTAAACCAGTAATTACAGCAACACAAATGTTGGATTCCATGCAGCGCAACCCACGTCCTACACGTGCGGAAGCTTCTGACGTAGCTAACGCTATCTTCGATGGAACAGACGCAATCATGTTGTCTGGTGAAACAGCTGCTGGTAAATACCCAGTTGAATCTGTACTCACGATGTCTCGTATCGCTGAGAAAGCAGAATCTGCGCTTGAGTACCGTGAAATCTTCGTTCGTCAAAGTTCGAAGCAGCAATCTACTATTACAGATGCAATCGGTCAAGCAGTAGCTAACTCTGCATTGGACCTTGATGCGAAAGCAATCATTACATCCACACAAACAGGCTATACAGCTCGTATGGTATCCAAATACCGTCCGAAAGCACCAATCGTTGCTGTAGCTGCCTCTGAGCAAGTAATGCGCGGCATGGCGTTGGTATGGGGCGTTGTACCTGTTAAAGGTGAGCCAGCAAAAACAACAGACGAAATGTTCGATACAGCTGTTAAAGGCGGTCTTGAAACGGGTCTAGTTGCTCATGGTGATCTTGTTGTCATCACAGCTGGTGTACCAGTTGGCTGCGCAGGTTCTACGAACCTGATGAAAGTTACGCAAATTGGACAAGCTTGCAACTAATTCATAAATAGCAATATCTACAGAAGCAATGGTGTCGCAGCCATTGCTTTTGTTGTATCGTTAACTTTCCATTAGGGGGAGTAAGAGTGAAGAATGAAGAGCAGCAATCGACGCATCTCGAAACCGATCATATTGCAAAAAATCCTTGGTTCGGAGTGGCTATGCGGGTTCGTTACCAGGAGACAGACGCCATGGCCGTTGTTTTCCATGGAAATGTTGCAACTTGGTTTGAAGTTGGACGTACTGAATGGATAAGAGCACTTGGTGTTAACTACAAACAGCTCGAAGAGGAAGGACTTTTGTTTCCTGTCACTGATCTTCGAATCAGCTATAAGCGCCCCGCTCATTATGATGATTGGGTGGCTGTGTTTACAAGGCTTGATCAGTTGGGCACGATTCGTATGTCATTCCAATCCCTTGTCTGTCGGTTGACTGAGGAGCAAGTGATTCAGGTACAGACAACAGGATGGCTGTCAGAGCCGATTGGAGAGCTTCTCTACGAAGGTGGAACCGAGCATGCTTGGATCGGGCGTGACTGGCGTCCGAAGCGCGTGAGTCGTGAGCAGCCTGAATTATGGTCGATGCTGCAACCATTTGCACAAAAGCAATAGAAGGTTGAAATGGTAAATAGGGAGTGAATGTATATGTGGTTCCTGTTATTACTTGCACTTATTCCAGCAATGGAAATATGGGGATTTATTTTTGTGAGCGGCCAAATTGGAGGCTGGAATACGTTCCTGCTTGTTATTGTGACGGCTATTATAGGCGTTCTTATTACTCGTCATGAAGCGGCACAAGTATGGGGCGACGTACAGCAGCAGATGCAGTCTGGACAAATTCCAGGCCGTAAGCTAGTCGAAGGACTTTGCGTCATGCTGGGTGGTATTTTACTGCTAACTCCTGGCTTTGTAACCGATATTATCGGGTTTACGATGGTCTTTCCGTTAACTCGTCCTATTTACAGACACTATATGTTGAAATGGATTGAGAAAAAGATGCAGAATGGTAATTTTCATATTTTGCGATAACATTTAGTGATGAACTGGTGATGCACTATGCATGCAGTATGAAGTGTTAAGTAGTGATGAAGTAGTGGTGTGCTGGTGAAGTATCGATGACACTCGTGCTAACGGTTGCCATTGAGGCTATTTGCCTCATATTTAATCATTATAAAATGTAAAGGGTGCCAGTGAGCTTATTTATCATATTGAGCCATGAAATGGACTGAAATTGCTTAAATTAGCTCGACTACAACCGTTACATGTCAGATATGGATGATTTCCCTAAAATAACGGTGATGGCGCTCGTTAGAGAGCACTCATACTTCAAACTCTAGGCTCGAACCCTAGAGCTCGCTAGAACAGAATCAATCTCTAGGATCGAACTCTAGATCTCATTAGAGCACACTCAAACTCTGAGACTCAAACGCTAGAGTGAGTTGAAGCGGTATCTTAGTTAGTTGAAAAATAAAATAATACGAAAAGAGCAAGGGAATGACGAGCTGCTGGATGCTTCGTTGTTTTCTTGCTCTTTTTTTAGAGCGCAATATGTGAATTTGATCAACGACCCGTGGCTAGTTACTTCTAAATGTTATGGGACGAGTGTTCGACATCGATATAATCGCTCTATTTTCTCCCTATCATAATGTAATTGCGAACATCTCGGAATACATGTGCTCGATGTACGGCAGTTAGCAGTATGAGTGTGACAGGTCCGATAATAAGCCCGAGTACTCCGAATAGATTTAGCCCAACAAACATGGAGACCAAGGTCATGAACGGATCGATCCCGATGCTGGATGCAAGTACTTTTGGTTCTATAATTTGCCTTGCTACGAGGACGATTGCATAGAGAACGGTTAAACCAATGGCTAGTGAAGAAGGGTCTGTTATAAAACTATACATAATCCACGGCACCATGACTGCTCCGACACCGAGATAAGGGAGCAAATCCACGAGACCAATTAATAGCCCGATCGTGACGGCATAGGGTACACCTAACAGCAACAAACCAATCGTAATGACGACGGCTGTTATGGAGATAAGAATGAATTGAGCGCGCAAGTAGCCAAATAGAGCTTTCTTTAGATCTGCCCATACACTATAAGCTGGTTTGCGCAATTGATCAGGGAACCAATCGGTTACGAGGTTAAGCCAATGCTTCCAATCTTTGCTGATAAAAAAAGCTGCTAGTAATACCACAACTGAAATTGTAGCAATGTTAGGGAGGCGTGATAGTAGTGTTACAATGCCATTCAACATGTATGTAACAAGATCAGTTACGGTATTCGTAACCGTTTCGGCAGTACGAGAGATATTCGTATTGATTGTGTTCTGAATGTTAGGGTTATCTTTATACAGCAGACTAAGTGTCTCAATTAGCGATACGATATGTTCATTATTCATAAGGGTAAGAAACAATTCGCGCCATGCTTGCAAATACAGTTGAATCGTCTCTGTCAAGGTCATAATTTCTTTGACGATACGTGTGACAACAGCAGCAAGCACGGTGAACATTGAGGTTACAAAGACAGATAAAGAAAGAGTAACAGCTAACCATCGTGGAAAACGTAGGCGATATTCCAAGAGGTTGACGATCGGATTCATAAGTGCAGCAATGATCCATGCTAGCAAAAATGGATAAAGCAAGGGCAGCAGCAATGCACATAAAATTATGCTAGCCATGATCAAGATCATAACCATCACAGCTCGTACGACTCGTTTTGTAATGTTAATATCCACGATACGCCCCCTCTGTATTGCTAGTCCAATCTATTCTTTTCTATGAAATGGCAACAAACACTGTGTTCCAGCTATGCGGCCGATATACGTTCTTGAGCGCGATGAGATAGAGATTATCTTATATATATGTAGGTTTTTTAAACAATTTCATCTTTTTTCAGATTCGTTCCTTAAAAATCCGTTTATGTAGGTGATAAAGCATTTCTATCCCTAAAATTGCCTTTTTGCGTTCACAGAACCGACAATATCCTATATCATTTAACTAGAAGTTTTAATTACTTCATAGAAATACTTATGCACAATCGAATACGCAGTCGAACGTTGTACACAAAAGAGAAGTATGATGCAAAGGAGAGAGGGCTATGACAGCAACCAAAGGGCTAGAAGGTATTGTTGCAGCGGCTTCGTCTATCAGTTCCATTATTGATGGGGTATTAACCTACCGTGGTTACAATATTGATGATTTGGCTGAACATGCTACGTTTGAAGAAGTTGCTTATCTGTTATGGTATGGAAAGCTTCCAAATGAGGCAGAGCTTCAAGATCTTCAAGCAAAGCTAAGTGATCATGCATCCGTTCCAGCAGGTGTTATCGAGCAATTGAAGTTGTTCCCATCTGAAGCGAATACAATGGCTGTCCTTCGTTCGGCTGTTTCTGCTTTGGCACTGTATGATGATAGTGCCAATGACATGAGTGCAGAAGCGAATTTGAATAAAGCAATTAAGATTCAAGCTCAGTTACCTACCATCGTAGCTGCTTATGCTCGTATTCGAGAGGGTAAAGAACCAGTTGCACCGTTAGCAGGCAAGTCTATTGCTTACAACTTCCTGTACACATTGCTAGGCGAAGCGCCTGAGCCGCGTGCGGTCGAAGCAATGGATAAAGCATTAGTATTGCATGCTGATCATGAATTGAACGCTTCTACTTTCGCAAGTCGTGTAACCGTTGCCACGTTGTCCGATATCTACTCGGGTATCACTTCGGCAATCGGTGCTTTGAAGGGACCATTGCATGGCGGAGCGAACGAAGCGGTTATGGTTATGTTGGAAGAGATTGGTGAATCAAGAAATGTAGACGATTACATTCAAGACAAGTTGGACAACAAAGCTAAGATTATGGGCTTCGGACACCGTGTATACAAGAACGGAGACCCTCGTGCTAAGCATCTTCAGAAGATGTCGGAAGAGCTTGGCAAGGAGAAAGGCAATCTTGATTTGTATGAGATGAGCGTACGTATTGAAGAATTGGTAACGGGTCAAAAGGGACTTAAACCAAATGTGGACTTCTACTCCGCTTCGGTTTACACGATGCTTGGTATCCCTCGCGATTTATTTACACCAATCTTTGCAATCAGCCGTACATCTGGTTGGACAGCGCACATCTTAGAACAATACGAGAACAATCGTATTATTCGTCCGCGCGCTGAGTATGTTGGCCCGTCAACACAAGCTTATATTCCTATTTCTGAACGTTAATTTATCTAAGTATCAAAAATTTTCATATTTTAGCTTGTCATAGAAAATGGCGGGTTGCTACAATAAGGATGTAGTGCCCGTCATCGGCGTATGTCATATACGCGGATTCATACCATTCAGCATTATTCTGAGGAGGAACTATATATGTTGCAATTGGAGAAGTTTGCTGCACCAACAGAGGGCGAGAAAATTACGATTAAAGACGGTAAGTTGCAAGTACCAACACAACCGATCATTCCATTTATCGAGGGAGACGGTACAGGCCGTGACATTTGGCGCGCATCCAAGCGTGTATTGGACGCTGCAGTTGAGAAAGCTTATGGCGGCGAGCGCAAGCTTGCTTGGTACGAAGTATTTGCAGGTGAAAAGGCTTATAATGAATATGGTGAGTGGTTGCCTAACGATACGTTGGAAGCAATTCGTGAATATATCGTTGCCATTAAAGGACCTTTGACAACTCCAATCGGTGGCGGTATTCGTTCTTTGAACGTTGCGCTTCGTCAAGAGCTGGATTTGTACACTTGCTTGCGTCCTGTACGTTATTTCGATGGTGTACCTTCTCCAGTTAAGCGTCCTGAACTGGTTGATATGGTTATTTTCCGTGAAAACACAGAAGATATCTATGCTGGTATTGAGTACGCTTCTGGTTCCGAAGATGTGAACAAATTGATCAAGTTCTTGCAAGACGAGCTTGGCGTGAACAAGATTCGTTTCCCTGAAACATCTGGTATCGGTGTGAAACCAGTATCTTCTGAAGGTTCCAAGCGTCTTGCTCGCGCTGCGATTGAGTTTGCAATCAAGCACGGTCGTAAGAGCGTTACATTCGTTCACAAAGGCAACATTATGAAGTTCACAGAAGGTGCCTTCAAGAACTGGGGCTATGAAGTGGCAGAGGAAGAGTTTGCTGACAAGACGTTCACTTGGGGTCAATATGACCGCATTAAGGACGAGCATGGCACAGAAGCTGCGAACAAAGCTCAAGAAGAAGCGCTTGCTGCAGGCAAGATCTTGGTTAAAGATGCAATCGCTGATATCGCGCTTCAACAAGTATTGACTCGCCCGAAAGACTTTGATGTTATCGCAACATTGAACTTGAACGGTGACTACTTGTCCGATGCTTTGGCTGCACAAGTTGGTGGTATTGGTATTGCACCAGGTGCAAATATCAACTATTTAACAGGCCATGCGATCTTCGAAGCTACTCACGGTACTGCTCCGAAGTATGCGGATCTTGATGTAGTTAACCCTGGTTCCGTTATTTTGTCTGGCGTTATGCTCTTGGAGCACTTGGGCTGGCAAGAAGCTGCTGACCTTATCTATGGTGGTATGGCTACAGCAATTAACAACAAAACGGTTACCTATGACTTCGCACGCTTGATGGAAGGCGCTACAGAAATCAAATGCTCAGAATTCGCTGACCAAATCATCAGCAACTTGAAGTAAAGGGGATAAACAGATGGCAATTCGTCGCGCGAAAATTACAGTAGTAGGTGCAGGATTCACAGGAGCAACTACAGCATTGATGCTTGCACAGAAGGAACTTGGAGATGTTGTGCTAGTAGATATTCCTCAGTTGGAGAACCCAACTAAAGGAAAAGCATTGGATATGCTTGAAACAGGCCCGGTGCAAGGATTCGACAGCAACATTATCGGTACTTCTAACTATGAAGATACGAAAGATTCTGATGTAGTTATTATTACAGCAGGTATCGCTCGTAAACCAGGTATGAGTCGCGATGACTTGGTTAACACCAATGCTGGAATTGTCCGCTCCGTTTGTGAGAACGTAAAGAAATACAGCCCGAACTCTTATGTTATTCTTTTGAGTAACCCAGTAGATGCAATGACATATGCAGCGAACGAAACGCTTGGTTTCCCTAAGAACCGTGTCATTGGTCAATCCGGTGTATTGGATACAGCTCGCTATTGTACGTTTATCGCACAAGAGCTTAATGTATCTGTAGAAGATGTGCGTGGTGTTGTTCTTGGAGGTCATGGTGACGATATGGTTCCACTCGTTCGTTATACGAGCGTTGGTGGGGTGCCAATCGAGAAGCTTCTTCCGCAAGAACGCATTGATGCAATCGTAGCACGTACACGTGTTGGCGGCGGCGAGATTGTAAACTTGCTCGGTAACGGCAGTGCTTACTACGCTCCTGCGGCATCTATTGTACAAATGACTGAAGCTATCCTTAAAGACAAGAAGCGCGTTCTTCCTGTCATTGCATTGCTCGAAGGTGAATACGGCTATGAGAACTTGTTCATGGGCGTTATGGCAGTGCTTGGCGGAGACGGAATCGAGAAAATTATTGAGATCGAGCTTACTGCTGAAGAGAAAGCCGCACTTGATAAATCTGCTGAATCCGTTCGTAACGTAATTAAAGTTGTGAATGGATAGTGAATTTTTGGGATAAGCTATTAGAGTTGCTCGCGTGCGAGCAACTCTTTTCTATGTTTCAATGTCAAATGTATAGTATAATAAATCATAGACAAGGATGATTCTTTACTCCAGCGCTCATCGTTGCAGGAAGATTCATTCATAGAGATACATAAATTAGAGGTAATGGAGGATTTGGAACAATGGCTTCAGTATTTTGGACAATTCACTTTATGGCAGTTGCTTTGATTGGTTTCTACGGGCTAGCTCCATTTTTTGCGAACAATCTTAAGAAGGCTGCTCCTGGTGCGCAAGAGGGCGTACTGTCCACGATGATCGTGGGTAACCGCATTGCACAGTATATTCTCGTCGTTCAGTTTATTACTGGCGGCTACATGATGACTAAAGCGGGCGTTTCTTATGTGTGGATGGGAGTTGTAACGGTTCTATTGCTTGCTATGTTCGCATTCAGCGGCATTATGGGCAAGAAGATGAAGGTTGCATTACAAGCAGCTAAAAACAACCAATCTGATACAGCTTCGATTTCCAAAGTTGTAACATTTAGCTCCATCATTTTTGTACTCTTCATCGGTATGCTAGTTCTAATGCAAAATTCGTCAATCATCTAATGGTTATTTGCTACCGTTAATTATGAAAGGCTATCTCAATGGTTTGGTTTTATAACCAAGCCAGAGATAGCCTTTTTTGTTTTGGATAAATTCCTATTCTGATTTGGACATTTCATCGAGCGTCATTTCGAAGCTTGGCAAGAATACGTTAAGGAAGTAGTCTACTTCCTCCATCTGGAGCTCCTTCATCTTTTGTTCGGTTTGACGCTTTGCTTCTGCAAATTCACGATTGCCTGTAGCAAGTTCTAATGTACATTTTAAATAGGCATCGATTAAGTCAGCAGCCTTTACGTACTTCTTAAGCACCGGGTCCTGCTGCCCTGCTCCTATTAATGGTCCATATACGGAACGCAGCTGTGCAGGTACCATTTCAAGTAGTCTGTCAGCAGCAAGCTGCTCAATTTCTCTGAAGTTATTCAGAATCCGAGGGTTATGGTGTTTGACGGGTGTAGGGATATCTCCCGTGAACACTTCGGTAGCGTCGTGGAATAAGGCCATGGTTACGACTTTGTCGGTATTGATTCCGCGATGAAATTGTTCATTAGCGATCGTACACAGTAAATGAGCAGTAAGAGCAACATGGAAGGAATGCTCGGCAACGGACTCCCGATTCGTATTGCGCATTAAGCTCCAGCGCTCGATATATTTAAGACGATACATATAGGCTAGAAAGTGTGAAGCGGGCGTTTTCAATAGATTCCATCCTCTCAAAAAGGGTTTGTTATGCTATTATATGATTATTGGCACTTTTTTGAATAGATAATAGATAGGTTGCCAATTAATCCTGCTGATACAAATAAATAAACAGCTTAGACCAGTCTTCAGACGGGAACGAGGGAATATAGAGAGGAGCAGTTGGAGGATGTTGCAGCAGTTTGGCCAGAGTGTTTATCAACTAATCGTGGAAGCGTCTTCAAACCTACCGGGAGACGTTCGTAGAGCGATCAGACAAGCGAGAGAGCGGGAAGACGCCGCTACGCGTTCGGGCTTGTCGTTGAGTACCATTGCACAAAATATTGAGATGGCAGAAACCAATGTTTCTCCTATTTGCCAAGACACAGGGATGCCTACCTTTATCGTACATACCCCTGTTGGCGTGAATCAAATCGTTCTGAAGCAGGAAATTCGTGAGGCTGTGCGTCTAGCGACGAAAGATGGCAAGCTTCGCACGAACTCTGTTGATTCCTTGACAGGAGCGAACAGCGGCGATAACTTAGGCCCTGGGACGCCTGTTATTCATTTTGAGCAGTGGGAGCAAGATGATATAGAAGTTAAGCTGATCCTTAAAGGGGGCGGCTGTGAGAATAAAAATATTCAATACAGCTTGCCTACTGAGTTAGAAGGATTGGGCAAAGCAGGGCGTGATCTGGACGGAATCCGGAAGTGTGTTCTTCACGCTGTTTATCAGGCACAAGGACAAGGATGCAGCGCGGGCTTTATCGGTGTTGGAATCGGTGGAGACCGTACAACAGGGTACGAACTTGCAAAGCATCAGCTGTTCCGTGAAGTAGACGATCGTAACCCAATTCCTGAGCTGGATCAGCTAGAGCAGTATATTATGGACAAAGCAAATCAACTTGGCATCGGTACGATGGGCTTTGGCGGTGAAGTGTCGCTGCTAGGTTGTAAAGTTGGTGTGATGAATCGTTTGCCGGCAAGCTTCTTCGTTTCTGTTGCGTACAATTGCTGGGCGTACCGTCGTCAAGGTGTATTGCTGGACAGCACAACAGGTGCCTTGAAACAATGGGTGTATGAGCGCGGCACAGCTGTTCCAATGAAGGATGCTGCTGAAGAAGTGGCTGCGTCTGCTACATCCGACAATAGCACGTCTGCAAATACGGATACTGATGAAGAAAGTGGACGCACAGTCGTGCTTACGACGCCAATTAGTGAGGAAGATATTCGTTCACTGCGAGTTGGCGATGTCGTTGTCATTAATGGTGAGATTCATACTGGACGCGATGCGCTGCATAAGCACTTGATGGACCATGATTGTCCAATCGATATGAACGGCGGCGTTATTTATCATTGCGGCCCTGTTATGATGCAGGATAGAGATGGTGATTGGCATGTAAAAGCAGCAGGCCCAACGACGAGCATTCGTGAGGAGCCTTATCAAGGCGATATTATTAAAAAGTTTGGCATCCGTGCAGTTATCGGCAAAGGCGGTATGGGAGCGAAGACGCTTGCTGCCTTGAAAGAACATGGCGGCGTATATATGAACGCTATCGGCGGTGCAGCTCAGTACTATGCGCGCTGTATTAAACAAGTAAACGATGTAGATTTCATGGAGTTTGGTATTCCAGAAGCGATGTGGCATCTGCAAGCAGAAGGCTTTACCGCGATTGTGACGATGGATTCCCATGGCAATAGCTTACACGCGGATGTGGATAGAAATTCCTTCGAGAAATTATCTCAATTCAAGGAGACCGTATTTTAATGGCTCGACAATCGTTAGGGATACAAATGAATACATGGTTTGAAAAATATATGTTTGTTTTGATTCCCCTCAGTCTTGTGCTGGGGGTTCTTTGTAGTCCATTACTTATTGATCATGTTCCATTGGTGCCGTGGCTGTTCGGCTTGGTTACGTTCGTTATGGGACTAGGGTGCGGTTGGAAAGATATTATGGCGGCTTTTCGTCGGCCACTTTTATTCCTGATTGTCTTTGTGATGACGCATCTCGTTGCGCCCCTATTAGCTTACGGGTTTGGCGCCGTATTATTTGGTTCAGACTCTTCTTATACGATCGGCTTGGTGCTGTTTGCCGTTATTCCATTAGGGATTTCCTCTGTTCTATGGGTTGAAATGGCACGCGGAGCTGTACCCATTATGCTTGCCTTAGTTGTCGTAGATAGTTTGCTAAGTCCAATCGTTGTTCCTTTATCGCTGTCGTTGTTGTATGAACAATCAATTCCGTTTGATGGCTGGGCGATGCTGCTGGACCTGCTTCTTATTATCGTACTGCCTACGTTGGCTGGTATTGTCGTACATGAATGGACGCGGGGACAAGCTAAACCTCGGATGGCGCCTGTTTTGCTGCCTTTGTCCAAGCTTGCTTTCGTTGGTGTGGTAATGCTAAATGCAGCAGCAATCGGACCTTTCGTTAGGACATGGGATACAGAAGCCTTTATTGTTTTTGCTGCCGTATGCGGCTTAGTTGCTGCTTTCTACGCGCTTGGTCATGTGACAGAACGGCTATGGCCTCCCCATTTAAGCCCGCCTCAGTCTACACTTGGTTTTGCGTCTGGCATGCGCAATATATCGTTAGGATTAGTGCTAGCTATGCAGCATTTTGGGGCAGAAACGGCGGTTGCTGTAGTATTAGCCATTTTGATTCAGCAGCCGGGTGCAACAATCTATCATGCGCTTATTCGGAGGAGACAACGTGTTCTTGCTGGTAATTTGAACTGAGACAAGCTAGGATATAGATGAAACGTTGTTCAATTATAGTGTGGATATTTGAACAACAATGAATGGAAGATGGAGCGTATACGTATGTCAAGATTTCGTAATCGATTAACGTTAACTTATGTGCTTATGGTCGGGTTATCCGTCCTGGCTGCGGGGATATATATGACCTATTCCTTTAAAGACAGCCATATTAAGCAATTGGAACAGACAATGGTACAGGAAATTAAAATGCTTGATACGATGCTCGAATGGCGTTCTTTTGATTCTGCGGAAGACAGAAGCGCGTACTATACGACATGGGCGAAAGCATTGCAGGAAGCGACAGATACAAGGGTAACCTTTGTACTGTCAGATGGCACGGTAACGGGAGACTCTAATTATGATGTAAGCTCGATGGATAATCACTTGCAGCGGGAAGAGATTCAACAAGCTGCCAAAGGATACTTCGGCTCTATCATCCGATTTAGCAACACGTTAAACGAAAATATGCTTTACGTGGCTGGACCAATCCAACATCCTGGCAAGTTCGAAGGCTATGTACGTTTAGCTAAAGGTCTTGCTGAAGTGGAAGCAGGTGTACGGCAGCTTTTAGAGTATTTAGTAATTGGTTTAGCGGGTCTATTTCTAGCTGCAGCCATTGTCAGCTATCGAATTGCACACAAGCTCACCCGTCCAATAGAAAATATGACGCGGGTTGCTTTGCGCATTGCTAAACGGGATTATTCAGCTCGGGTAGAAGCAACGGGGAAGGACGAGCTTGGACAGCTGGGCTCTGCTATTAATGCAATGGCGGATAGCTTGGAGGAGCAAGTGGATGAGATTCGTGAAAATGAAAGTCGCTTGCGGAGCGTTCTCGATCATATGATGAATGGCATTGTTATGGTGGATGCGAATGGTCGAGTCGGCTTGATGAATGGTAAGGCTGAACAATTATTTGGATTATCGTGCAAAGAATGCCTAGGGAAAAATTACACAGACATTCGGATTCCAAGCGAGCTGCAGGTCATTATTTCGGAAGTTATGATGTATCGCAATTACGTTCAGCACGAAACGACAGTGTATTATCCAGAAGAGAGACTATTAGATATTCATGCTGTTCCTGTTTATTATACAGATGATGAATGGGCAGGGCTGCTTTTGATGATGCAGGATTTATCGGAACTGCGTCGACTTGAGCGAATGAGAAGTGAATTCGTAGCTAACGTTTCCCATGAATTAAAGACACCGATTGCTGCTGTTAAGGGCTTTGCAGAGACTCTGCTGAATGGGGCAATTCAGGATGCGGAGACGGCACATTCCTTTGTGCAAATTATTCATGATGAGAGCGAACGCTTGAATCGATTAATTGGAGATTTGCTGGAGCTGTCCAAGATTCAGTCAAGACAAGTGCCGATGCAGTACTCACCGGTACACCTGCCAAGCTTATTGGAACAGACCGTTCATATATTGGGGAAAAATGCAGATCGCAAAGAAATTGAAATTACGTTGCAAGTAACCGATGACTTGTTTATCGAGGCGGATGAAGACAGGCTGCGTCAAATTGTATTGAACCTTTTGTCCAATGCAATTAACTATACTCCTGAGGGAGGTAAAGTGAAGCTTTGTGCCAAGCCGATACTAGTTGGTACCTTTAATGATAGTGAGCCTGATGAGCAAATTGAGATTTCGATTACGGATACGGGCATAGGCATTCCGAAGAAAGATCTGCCTCGTATTTTCGAACGATTCTATCGGGTAGACAAGGCTCGTTCTCGCAGTTCAGGAGGCACAGGGCTAGGTTTGTCTATCGTGAAGCATCTTGTAGAATCACATCACGGGACGCTAAAAGTTGAAAGTGAAGTTGGTGTTGGCACTACCTTTACGATTACTTTGCCAATCATTCAAGACGCGCCTATTGATTTCGAATAAATTGGATGAGGACAAGAGGTTATGCATCTGCTATAGAATGTGATAGGATATGGATAGGTTAGCAGTATAGATGGAACGGTGATTCCTATTGGTAACATGGAGGAGAACATGTCGGAACCAAAAGTATTAGTCGTGGAAGATGAGCCTACTTTGGCGCGGCTCTTATCTTATAACTTAACCCAAGAAGGGTACAAGACAACGCTTGTTGATAATGGCCGCGATGGACTTCAGATGGGGCTTAATGAACCATTCGAGCTCATTGTACTTGATATTATGCTTCCAGGTATGAACGGATTCGAAGTGCTGCAGAAGCTTCGTCAAGCAAAGGTGACTACACCGATTATTATTTTGACAGCTCGCAATGCGGAAGAAGAAGTCGTACAAGGACTCAAGTATGGGGCGGACGATTATATTACGAAGCCATTTGGTGTAGCAGAATTGCTGGCTCGTGTAGGTGCAGTGCTGCGCCGTACGTCCGCAGACGGAATGACACTTGAAGCAATCGATGAGCCTATCAATACGGGTATCAAGCTTGGAGAGCTTCATATATTCCCTGACAAATATGAAGTTACGCTGATGGGAGAAGGAATATCGCTGCGTCCTAAGGAGTTTGAAGTTCTGCTGCATATGGCTAAACGACCTGGGACCGTCATAACCCGTGATGAGCTGATGAACCAAGTATGGGGATTTGATTATATTGGTGGCCAGCGCACGGTGGACGTACACGTTAGCTCACTGCGGAAGAAGCTAGAGCTTAATCAGCAGTCGGTGCATATTGACGCTATTAGAGGCGTCGGGTACAAGTTGGTAGTAAGTAAGACTTCTTTGCAATAATTTACACGGTTTTACATCGATGTCGTATGTCTGTATGAATGTATGTTATCGTTTCGGTACATGCCAAGCTTTGAAGTTAGTAAAAGGCTGTGGGTTTGTATCAGGAATGATGTAAATGGCAGCGTAGGACAAGCGTGTCATATAACGTTTCATAAGAGCGGAGCATCCCTTTATCCAATGTGATAGAAGGATGCTCCTTCTTTGTATTAGTGGAAGCACATCTAAGGCGATTCACTATTTATCATTTTCGCACATTAAATTATGCATCTTCTTTCGTGCTTGCCATCGCTCCCCAAGTAAAAACAGCCACAATGGAAAGTACGACAATGATCAAGGGAAGGAAGAAAATAAGAAACACAGTCATGTAACGGTATGCTCCCTTCTAATATTTTGGCTTGCTATGCTTGCCTTTAACGTAGTTGGTGTCGAACAGAAATAATCGAAGCAGCAAGTATAGAGACGGGATAAGAAAGAGCAAGCCCAACATAAACACGGTGACTAACGTAGCCCCCATTGTAGCATTTGTAAAATGCTCTTCGATGGTTAAGTATGGATAGAGCAAGTAGGGTAAATGAGCTTTGCCATAACCGAACCATGCGAAGCCAAATTGCAAAATAACAGCAATGAAAGATAGCCCATAATGGCGCCGCCTCCATACGCAGTAAACGGCAACCACAAAGAAGAGAAATGATAGGGCGAACATCCATCCATTTGCAACCATATTGTTGTAGTGCTCTACATTATGTCCCCGTATGGCATAGAAGACGAACAAGCTTGCAAGTATCGTAGGCAGTGACCAAGACAGAGCATACTTGCGTACGATTTCCAGTGCCGGTTTATCTTGTGCTCGGTTAGCATAGTAGGTCAAGAACATCGCTGATATATACAACACGCTGACGAGCGCGAGAACAATAACGGCATAAGGATATACATCTGTAAACAACCGCGTGAATTGGAAGTTAACTATGCCATTCTCCACAAAAATATAACCGCCTTCGGAAATGGTCAGCACGGTTGACAACGCAGCAGGTATAAGTAGCCCGCTTAGTCCATACAACAGCATGAATATCCGATTGTTACGAGAGCCATACATGCTAAACGCATAGTAGGAACCTCGAATCGCAATCAAGATAATACCAAGGCTGCCTGGAATCAGCAAAGCCGTGCCATAATAATAAGCCGAGTCTGGGAAGAAACCTACCAGACCGACGACAAAGAAGATGAGAAACACGTTCGTTAACTCCCACATCGGAGCAAGGTAACGTTCGATAATGTTATTAATAATGTGGCGCTGCCCAGTCAATAGGCTGTAGTAGCTGAAAAATCCTGCACCGAAATCAATCGACCCTAGAAGAAGGTAGAAGAAAAGGAAGAGCCATAGAACCGTAATCCCTATTAATTCGTAACTCATCGTTTCACATCTCCTTCTTTCATTCCCCGGGCAATAAACTCTGCTTCGATTGGATTGTTTTTAAACATCTTAATTAGTACATAGATGCAGGTCACTGACAGAACGACATACAGCCCAGCAAACACCCACAGCATTCTATCTACATACAGAGCTGTTGTTGCCCCTTGAGATACTTTCATATATCCCCATAATATCCACGGTTGCCGTGCGATTTCTGAAAATATCCATCCGAACTCAATCGCTAACATCGCAGCAGGAGCTCCGAGTAGAATGGCAACGAGTAGTCCACGATTCAATGGTTTTTTCATTGTTCCTTTCTTGCATCTTCGCCAATGAGCAAGCACATGCCATAAGGCCACGATGGTAATGTATACACCAAAGAACACCATCCCATCAAATAAATAATGGGAAGCTCGCAGCGGTGGCCACTCCTCTCTAGGAACTTCATTCAATCCTTTTACGACTGTATTTGGAGAACTTCCAGCCAATATGCTGAGCGCATAGGGGATTTTGAAAGCGTATTTGACTTCATTGTTCTCTGTTAGAACCCCCCCGACAATAAGTTCGGCTTTGTCTGACGTTTCAAAGTGCCATTCTGCAGCTGCCAACTTTGCTGGTTGATATTCATGCAGAAACTTACCCGATAAATCTCCTATTGCCGTAGATGCCAGCGAAAAAATAAGCGCAGCCATCATCGTTAAGCGCAGTGCCTTTTTGTGATACACATGGTTGCGCCCTCTAAGCAGGGCAAATGCAGCGATTCCTGCAAGAATGAACGCAGCCGTTACATAAGCGGTGGTCAGAACATGTGCCACCTTAGTTGGCATAGCAGGATTGAACATCGCAACAAGCGGATCAATGTTTATCATTTTTCCATTAACCATATCAAAGCCCTGCGGCGTATTCATAAATGCATTCATCGAAGTGATGAAAAAGGCAGACATCGATGCACCGAGAACGATGGGCAGCAGCAGCAGAAAGTGCAGCATGCGATTTTTGAATCGGTCCCATGTGTACAAATAAATACCTAGAAATATCGCTTCGATAAAGAAGGCGAATGTTTCGAGAAACAAGGGAAGTGCAATAGCTTGTCCAGCAACCCGCATAAAGTTGGGCCATAGCAAGCTTAATTGGAGTCCTATTGCAGTACCCGTAACTACACCTACCGCAACTGTTATTGTATAGCCGCGAGCCCAGCGACGAGCCATGAGCAAGTAATAGGTGTCATTTCGCTTAATGCCGATCCATTCTGCTAACGCAATCATTAGAGGGACACCTACACCGATGGTGGCGTAGACAATATGGACACCTAATGTAAGTCCCGTCAACATTCGACTGTATAGGACCGGGTCATAACTATTCATATATGCTCACTCCTTCTTGATGAAATTAGATATGTAGTTTAGTTGGAACTCTACTTACGATTTGTAAGTCTAGCTTAAAAAGCGGCGGATAAATGACAGCAGCATAATAACGCCTACACTAAAGCTCAATATGATGAGCCAACGTTCCTGTTTGTTGATGCGATTCGTATGATCATTCGAATTCACCTTGTTCACCGCTTTCGTATTTATTCCAATTCATTGGACTCTTCATTCAAAAGGTGGATGCTGGGCATGCTAAGCCAATCCAGATTTGTAATATAACCAATATCTGCACATTTACTGGGAATTATGCGCTATTTTATGTGAATAGCATGTCCAAACGTAATGGAACTATAGTTGTAATGTCGATTTCACGTAAATGTTTTCAGATTTTACATTGCGTTTACAAATTAAATAATTGAAATTAACAATTGGGCGGTACACTACAAATGAGCAAGAGAGAAATGACTAATAAACTTCATGTCCGTTGAAGGAGAGGGATTGTTTTGAACACACGCAACAAACGCTTTGTAATGTTAACTCTGATTATGGTGCTTGCACTAGTTGTCACAGCATGCGGGGGAGGCACAAGCTCCACAGGTGGAGAAGGCGGAAATGCAGCATCAAGCATGACAGGGAAACTTGATATTGATGGTTCAAGTACGGTGTATCCGTTGACAGAGGCAATAGCGGAAGAGTTCAACCGTGAAAATCCTGATGTTCGTATCGCAGTTGGTGTTTCTGGTACAGGCGGCGGTTTCAAGCGCTTTGCCAACGGGGAGATCCCAATCGCTAACGCTTCTCGTCACATGAAAGATAAAGAAAAAGAATTGGCTACTACAAATGGTATAGAACCAATCGAACTAAGTGTTGCGTACGACGGCTTGTCCGTTATCGTGAGCAAGGACAATGATTGGGTTGATAAATTGACAGTTGCTGAGTTGAAAGCCATCTTCGAACCAGGCAGCAAAGTGAAGACATGGGCTGATGTTCGTGCAGGCTGGCCGAATGAAAAGATTAAGATTTATTCTCCAGGCGCAGACTCTGGTACATTTGATTACTTTACAGAAACGATTAACGGTGAAGCACAAGCAAGCCGTAACGATGAGCAAGTTACATTCTCTGAAGATGACAACAACCTTGTACAAGGTGTTGCTGGTGATAAGAACGCAATCGGCTACTTTGGATTCGCTTATTTTGAAGAGAACAAAGACAAGTTGAAAGCTGTTCCGATTGATAATGGTAAAGGCGCAATTGCACCAACGTATGAAACAGTTCAAGACGGCTCCTATGAACCTCTATCTCGTCCATTGTTCGTCTATGTGGACAAAGGCATGCTGCAAGAAAAGCCTGAGGTTAAAGCATTTATGGAATTCTACTTGAATACGATTGGTGAATTGGCACAAGAGGTTGGCTATATTGCATTGCCACAAGCAGAAATGGATAAAGAGATAGCGAAGCTTAAATAAGCAGAAGCAGCCCTCTATATTCCACTCTTCATGTGATGGATGTTCTAGCTATTCGCTGGGGCATCCTTACATGCATATCAAGGAATCATTCGAGAAAGGCTGGGTCTAATGAACCAACAACCACCTAAATCGTCTGCTCGTCTAGATCTTACAAAAGGCAAGACGAGTATCGCAGACAAAATCATGCCTGTATTATTATTCCTTTGTGCGTCGGTATCTGTATTAACGACGATTGGAATCGTGTATACGCTGCTTAGTGAAACGATCAGTTTCTTTAGAATTGTTCCTATACAAGACTTCTTCGGATCTCTTAAGTGGTCACCATTGATCAATCCGAAGTCATTCGGAATTTGGCCATTGCTTAGCGGTACGATGCTCATTACCATTATCGCTATCATAGTTGCGGTACCGATTGGTTTGGCAAGTGCGATTTATCTCAGTGAATATGCAAGCAGACGTGTTCGTAAAATTGTAAAGCCAATTCTAGAAGTGTTGGCTGGTGTTCCGACTATCGTTTACGGATATTTCGCGTTAACCTTTATTACGCCAATTGTTCGTTCGATCTTCCCTGACACAGGAGTGTTTAATGCATTAAGTGCAGGTATCGTCGTCGGTATTATGATTATCCCGATGATCTCCTCTTTGAGTGAAGATGCGATGTCAGCTGTTCCAGACAGCTTGCGAAACGGAGCTTATGCATTAGGAGCAACTCGCTTTGAAGTAGCGACTAAGATTGTTGTACCTGCGGCATTATCTGGTATCATTGCTTCCTTCGTACTCGCTTTCTCACGTGCGATTGGTGAGACGATGATCGTTACGGTTGCAGCGGGCTCAACTCCGAATCTGACTGCGAATCCATTGGAAAGCATTCAGACGATGACCGCGTATATCGTTCAAGTAAGTATGGGAGATATTCCGCACGGATCGGTGGAATACGGCACAATCTTTGCTGTAGGTATGACGTTGTTCGTCATTACACTGGTACTCAACATGCTTGCTCAGTACGTATCGAGACGGTTTAGAGAGGAGTACTAAGCATGAACAATCTATTTCAAGACGCGAATCGTCAACAAATAAGTGGACGTCGTCGAAACGATCTCATCTGGCGGATTTTATTTTTAGGAGCTACGATGTTCGGTATTGTAGCGTTGTCCGCTCTTATTATCACGATTATTACAGACGGGATAGCTCGACTAAATCCAGATCTGTTTACGAACTATCCATCTCGTAGAGCATCTGCTTCAGGGATGAAATCAGCGATTGTTGGATCGTTATATATGCTTTGCTTAATGGCTCCGATTTCGTTTGTACTAGGTGTAGGAGCAGCGATTTATTTGGAAGAATATGCACCGAAAAATCGCTTCACACGATTGATTCAATTGAACATTAGTACGTTGGCAGGTGTTCCTTCCATCGTTTACGGAATTCTAGGTCTAGCTATTTTCGTTCGTACATTCGGATTAGAACGAAGCTTACTATCCGGTGCGTTGACAATGACATTGCTTGTACTGCCGATTATTATCGTAGCTTCTCAGGAAGCGATACGTGCAGTGCCGAGAGCTCGTCGCGATGCTTCGTTCGCGCTTGGTGCAACGAAGTGGCAAACGGTATCTCGATCCGTACTTCCTTCAGCGATCTCCGCAATTATGACGGGTGTCATTCTAGCCTTGTCACGTGCGATTGGTGAAACGGCACCGCTTATTATTATCGGTGCGGCAACGTATGTTGCTTTCTTGCCAGAGAGCTTGTTCGATACGTTTACGGTTATGCCGATTCAAATTTACAACTGGATTGCTCGTCCGCAAGAAGCGTTCCAAGACTTGGCGGCATCAGGAATTATCGTGTTGATGATTATGCTCGTTATTATGAATGTGGCAGCAATCATGCTTCGTAATAAGTATCAGAAAAATATTTAGCACTAACACCTGAACGGACTTTTGAGGGAGGTATGCACGTATGTCTACAACGACAGCGGCTCCACAAGTTAAAGAAACAACGAAAGCAGTTGATTTTAAGACGATTATAGATATTAAAGATATGGATCTGTATTATGGTACGTATCACGCTTTGAAGAAAGTGAATCTGACCATACCAGAGAAGGCAGTAACCGCATTTATCGGTCCTTCTGGTTGTGGTAAGTCGACTTTGCTTCGTACGTTAAACCGTATGAATGATATGATTCCGAATACGAGAATTGAAGGTCTAGTTGATATTGCAGGAACGGACATTTACAGCAATGAAGTAGATGTAGAAACGCTTCGTAAAAAAGTCGGCATGGTATTCCAGCAGGCTAACCCGTTCCCGAAATCGATCTATGACAACGTAGCTTATGGTCCGCGTCTACATGGAACGACAAATAAAGCACAGCTTGATGAGATTGTAGAGCAAAGCTTGAAACAGGCTGCACTGTGGAATGAAGTGAAAGACTTCTTGAAACGTTCCGCGTTCAGCTTGTCTGGTGGACAGCAGCAGCGTCTTTGTATCGCACGTGCGTTGGCAGTGAATCCAGAGATTCTATTGATGGATGAAGCGACATCTGCACTTGACCCAATCTCTACATTGAAGATTGAAGAGCTAACACAAGAGTTGAAGAGCAAATATACAATCGTTATGGTTACGCACAATATGCACCAAGCTGCACGTATTTCGGATCAAACGGTATTCTTCCTAAATGGTGAAGTGGTTGAGTTTGATCAAACAGACAAACTATTCTCTAATCCAAGCGATAAGCGTACGGAAGATTACATCACAGGTCGCTTTGGTTAATTAGAAAGTGACGGCATGAATAATCGATTGAGCAGAATTATTTTGAAGAAACGAAGTGTTCGCCTTTGTAGTATAGAATGAGACATAGCAGCGGCAAGCGAGAAGGGAGACTGTACGATGATACAACGTCGAGATTTTGATCTTGCTTTAGGAGAGTTAAGTCAGCTTTTAGAAGAGATGGGGCGTCGTGTGGAGCGTGCTTTGGCTGAGTCGGTCGAGTCATTGAAAACACAGGATGTCAATCGTGCAAAAGAAATTATTGAAAAAGATGCTGAGCTGAATCAGCTTGAGAACGATATTATGGATATTGGTTCTAAGCTTATCCTTACTCAACAGCCAGTAGCAAAAGATTTGCGTCGTATTCTTGTTGCTTTCCGTATCGCGAGTGATCTGGAGCGTATGGGTGACTTGTCAATCGATATTGCTAAGGTAGTCGTTCGTTTGGAAGGTCAGCCCTTGATTAAGGAATTGGTTGATATTCCGCGCATGGCTGAGATTGTACAAAAAATGATCGAGGATTCAATTAAAGCCTATGAGCGTGAAGATGTAGATCTTGCGTATAAGATGGCGAAGGAAGATGATTTGGTCGATCAATTGTACGGACAGATTTTACGAGACCTATATCAATATATTGTCGAGAATCCGCATAATGCGAGCCAAGTGATGCTGCTGAACTTCGTAGGCCGCTACATTGAGCGCATTGCTGACCATGCGACGAACATCGGTGAAAGTGTCGTATACTTGGTTACGAACAATCGTCCTGACCTCAACAGCTAGTTGAACAAATGTATACTAAAGCCGTCCCTGAGTTAGCGGGGGCGGCTTTTCTGACTATTTTTTGAGTCGATGCTACATTGGGCGTAGAAACGAATATGGCAGTATTTTTCTCGTCCAAAATGGCAGTTCAATAACTGCGCGACTTATTTCCATTATAGGCATGCGCTATGCTATCATAATAAGAAGAGATTGCAATTGAGGGGCGTACAGGTTATGGAAAAATGGATTATTATAGATGGAAATAGTATCGCGAACAGAGCATTCTATGCAATGCCGCCTTTGACGAACTCACAAGGCATACATACGAATGCAGTTTATGGCTTTACTACGATGCTTCTTAAGCTCGTTGAAGAGGAAAAGCCAACTCATATGCTTGTAGCATTCGATGCGGGCAAAATAACATTCCGCCATGGTGATTATAAGGATTACAAAGGTGGCCGTGCCAAAACTCCGCCAGAACTGTCAGAACAATTTCCATTGATGAAAGAGCTGTTGGAAGCGATGGGAATAGCTCAGTTTGAGCTTAGTGGATATGAAGCTGATGATATTATCGGAACGATGACCTTGGATTCCGAACAAGAAAAGCAGGTGCTTGTTGTAACAGGGGACAAGGATATGCTCCAATTGGCATCTGACCAAGTTACGATTGTGTTGACGCGTAAAGGTGTTACGGAAATCGAAAAGTACACACCTGCAGCCATTGAGGAAAAGTATCAGCTGAAACCGCTGCAAATTATCGATATGAAGGGTCTTATGGGCGATTCATCCGATAATATTCCTGGTGTGCCTGGCATAGGTGAGAAGACAGCATTGAAGCTGCTCCATCAATATGGTTCTGTTGAAAATGTGCTTGATCATGTAGATGAGCTAAAAGGAAAAATGAAAGAAAATATTACGAACCATGCTGAAGATGCTCGTATGAGTAAACAGCTGGCAACGATATACCGTGAAGTGCCAATTGAGCTTGATCAGGAGAAGCTGAAGTTTGAGGGCATCCCTGCGGACACAGCACTTCCGATGCTGCGCAAACTTGAGTTCAAGTCTGTACTGGAGCGCGTCGAGAAGCTCGCAGCTCATCAAAATGGTGATGTTGCATTTGAGATTGAGAAAGAACCTGAAATTGAACTAGATGTAGTCATTGTTACTCCAGAACATTTGGCTCGTTTGCGTGATGCTATTACAGAAGTAGATACCCTTGTACTTGAAGCAAAAGGGGATAATCCGCATCAGGCAGAAGCAATTGGGTTGATGCTCTCTTCTGCGAATACGTCTTGGTATGTACCAGTGGACATGCTTCTGCATGAAGATGCTGCATTTATACGAGAATGGCTTGGCAATGAATCAGCTGTGAAATACGGATACGATCTGCACTATATGGAGCTTGTACTTCATTGGGCGGGCATTACATTGCGTGGTAATGAGTTTGATATACAGCTTGCAGCTTACATCCTTGATCCGAGCGATGCGAATGCAACGGTTCAGTCGATAGCTAACAAATACGAACAGATTTCAGTAGTAGAGGACGAAGCGATCTTTGGTAAAGGTGCGAAGTTTAAAGTACCGGAAGCGTCTATAGTAGCTGATCATACGGCACGCAAAGCGTATGTTATTCGCCACGTGGTACCTATGATGAAGGCTGATCTTGAGCGCTACGAGATGAGCAAGCTCTATGATGAGCTTGAATTGCCGTTATCTTCGATATTGGCGCAGATGGAGAAGACGGGGATTCATGTAGATAAGGAAAGTCTAGAGCAGCTTGGTAAGCAATTTACAGAACAAATTGAAACAACGATGGTTCGTATTTATGAACTTGCAGGCACGGAGTTCAACATTGGATCTCCGAAGCAGCTTGGCGAGATTTTATTTGATAAACTCGGACTTCCTGTTGTTAAGAAGACGAAGACAGGCTACTCTACAGATGCTGAAGTGCTGGACAAGTTGGCTCCGTATCATGATATTATCCCGCTCATTTTGCATTATCGCCAAATGACAAAGCTGCAGTCTACTTATATTGAAGGCTTATTGAAAGAGGTTAAGCCAGAGACAGGGCGGGTACACACGTACTATCGTCAAACGATTGCGGCAACAGGTCGACTAAGCTCGCAGTATCCCAACTTGCAAAATATCCCGATTCGATTGGAAGAAGGACGCCGTATCCGTCAAGCGTTTGTGCCGACCGAGGAAGGCTGGACGATTGTGGCAGCGGACTATTCTCAGATCGAGCTGCGCGTATTGGCTCATATTTCTCGTGATGAAAAGCTCAAAGAAGCATTCATTAAAGATATGGACATTCATACGAAGACAGCTATGGATGTGTTCGGTGTAGCTGAATCGGATGTAGATTCGAATATGCGCCGCCAAGCGAAGGCGGTCAACTTCGGTATTGTATACGGTATTAGCGATTACGGATTGTCGCAAAACTTGAATATTACGCGTAAGGAAGCAGCTCAGTTTATCGACCAGTATTTCGCTGTATTCCAAGGGGTACGCACATTTATGGACGATATTGTGAAGCAAGCGCGTCAAGATGGCTATGTGAAAACGCTGTTGGAGCGCCGTCGCTACTTGCCGGAGATTAATGCTTCCAACTTCAACTTGCGTTCCTTTGCAGAGCGTACTGCGATGAACACACCGATTCAAGGTACAGCGGCAGATATTATTAAGCTAGCGATGGTTCAAATGGATAAGCGTATGCGTGAAATGCAATTGAAGAGCCGCATGCTGCTGCAAGTACACGATGAGCTTGTGTTTGAAGTGCCGCAGGACGAAGTGGAGACGATGAAAAAGCTTGTGCCCGAAGTTATGGAGCAAGCGATTGAGCTGAGTGTACCGCTTCGCGCAGATGTGAGCACAGGTTCCAACTGGTACGAGGCAAAATAAAGAAAACGTAGGACAGGACCAATTTAGAGAATTCTGAGTTGTTGAGCATAGAACATTAGAACATTCGTTATAAGTAATACAAACATCGAGGTGATAGGCATGCCGGAATTGCCGGAGGTTGAAACGGTAAAACGAACATTAAATGAATTAGTAACAGGCAAGCGTATCGAACGGGTTACCGTCTCGCTGCCTCGAATTATTCAGCGTCCACAGGAGCATGAACAGTTCGGTGACGCTTTAGTTGGTCATACGATTGAACATATCGATAGAAGAGGAAAGTTCCTCATTTTTCGTCTAGATGGGCTTGTACTCGTTTCTCATTTGCGAATGGAAGGGCGATATGGTGTATATCGCTCTGAAGAGCCTGTGGAGAAGCATACGCATGTTATTTTCCATTTCGAGGATGGAACAGAGCTGCGCTATAAGGATGTACGCCAATTCGGAACGATGCATTTATTCAATGCAGGTGATGAAGAGGTCTTGGCTCCGCTTCATAAATTGGGGATTGAGCCAATGAATCCTTCCTTTACAGCAGACGCGTTGTATGAAGCGCTTCGCAAGCGTCGCAGTGCGATTAAGCCGGTGCTGCTGAATCAGCATATTGTCGTAGGGTTAGGCAATATTTATGTAGATGAAGCGTTGTTTACAGCACGTATACATCCGCTGCAATCCGCGGACAGCCTTACACGTGAGCAAGTGGAGCGCCTTTATCATGCTATCGTTTCCACTTTGAAAGAAGCGATTGATGCAGGCGGATCTTCCATTAAGTCTTATGTGAATGGACAAGGGGAAATGGGTATGTTCCAACAGCAGCTCAAAGTATACGGACAGCAGGGACAAGCTTGTACAAACTGTGGTACGATGATTGAGAAAAGCGTTGTTGGTGGGAGAGGAACACATACTTGTCGAGTATGCCAGCCTCAGTATTAAAGCACTGACATTTATGGATAATTGATTTTAACGACATGGAAGAAACTATGATACGTTTAAGTGCTGGAATTAATGATGAGTGATGAGCAGCTATTACTATGCACCCCTCGTGATGTGCGCCCATATGATGGGATACGCAACAAGATACAGTGAAGGGAGATGTCCTTCACTGTGCGAGGAGGGTGCACGGTGGTCGTTTTTATGTCATCTGTATTTATTTTGGCGTTTGCTCTAAGTCTGGACAGCTTCGGGGTAGGCATGACCTATGGACTACGAAGAGTGCGGATCGGATGGCTGCCAGTCGCTATCATTGCGGGTTGTTCGGGATTAGTGCTATATGTATCGATGCAAATTGGCACGATTATTATGCAGGTTTTCTCGGCAGATGTATCTCGTTGGATCGGAGCGCTGCTGCTGATTGGGATTGGCTGCTGGGTGCTGGTTCAATTTTTCCGAACCTCTTCAGAAGATGACGAGGTAGTGCCTCAAACGAACGACATTGCAGATCCTTTAGATAAAGTGGTCACGTCTGCTATTGTACATGTAGATACCGTGCCTGCTGAAACTACACGCGAGATTGCATCCACACCAGCTACATTGTTTCATTTGCAGTTGAAGCGACTCGGGATCATTATTCATATTTTGCGGAGTCCAGCGGCAGCTGATATGGATCGCTCAGGAACCATTAGCCCATCAGAGGCAGCATGGCTTGGAGCGGCACTATCGCTAGATGCATTTGGAGCGGGAATTGGTGCGGCGATGCTCGGCTATCCATCTTTATGGACCTCGTTGTTCATCGCTTTATTTGGCGGCATATTTCTCAAGCTGGGTATTCACGTCGGTGCAGCATTTGCTCGTACAGAATGGATTCGCAAGCTTACCTTTCTACCCGGTTTATTGTTAATTATGATGGGAATTATGAAGTTAATGTGATGTAAATAGGTTTGAAATCTTGAGAAATGTGTAATCATCGAGTGAATGGAGGTGATTCGATTGAACATAGGTCTTACGGGTGGAATCGCATCTGGCAAAAGCACCGTGTCTCAATTGTTTGTACATTATGGAGCACGTTTGGTAGATGCAGATCGAATTGCCAGGGAGGTTGTTCTTCCTGGCAGTGCCGTACTGGAGCAGATTGCTGAACGGTTTGGTTCCGAAATGCTGCTGCCAGATGGTACGTTAGATCGTAAGCGATTAGGACAAGTTATTTTTCAAGATCCAGTCGAACGCCGCGCGCTCGAACAGATTACACATCCGACAATTCGCAAACAAATGATAAGTCAGATGCAGCAATACGAATTAGAAGAACCGAAGAGGCTCGTCGTTGTAGATGTACCGCTTTTGTATGAGTCTGGATTGGACGAGCTGCTCCAAGAAGTTGTCGTCGTCTATGTACCACCGGCCGTGCAGTTGGAGCGTCTTAAACAACGGGATCAGCTTACTGATGAAGAGGCACATAAACGCATACATGCGCAAATGAGTCTAGAAGAGAAGCGGGAACGGGCGGACTGGATTATTTATAATGATAAGGACCGTACGGAGACAGAGCGTCAAGTTCGTTTGTTTTTGCAGGAGAAAGGGCTATTATGAAAAAAATAATGGGACTCTTTCGGAAAAAGAGAGTCATGCTTCTTTTGTTTATCGGATTTTTATTTATTCTCTTTTTCCAATCGAATTGGTTGGGGGAGTGGATGTATCCCATTCCTTATAAAGATGAGATTACAAAGCATGCGAATAAGCAACAGGTTGATCCGTTGCTAGTTGCGGCTATAATTCGCGCAGAAACGAATTACCAAGTCGGGAAGAAGTCACATAAAGGTGCTTTAGGTATTATGCAGCTCATGCCGGATACGGCGAATTGGCTTATGGAGAAATCTGGACGTGATCAGAAATGGTCATTGGAGCAGCTTCATTTAGAAGCCGATCCCAGTATAGAGCTTGGTACTTATTATTTACATTCATTAATCAAGCAGTATCATAATAATATACCTGCTGCTGTTGCAGCTTATAATGCAGGCCCAGGCAATGTGAACAAATGGTTGAAGCAAGGGACATGGGATGGGCGATTGGAAACCGCTAAGGAACAAATTCCTTTTCAGGAGACACGCAACTATGTAACGAAAGTATTTCATTATTATACGAAGTACAAAAAAGTATACGGATCGTAGTGTCTTGAAATCGGACTTGCCCTTGCTTGAAAATAGGAAGAAGCATCGAAAGTGCGCGTGCGCACTCTCGACGCTTCATTACCATTATTGGTATTGACCTGCAAGTGACTGCTCAGCAATGGTTACAAGACGTTTTGTGATGTAACCACCGATGGAGCCTGTGTCACGAGTTGCTACGTGTCCGTAGTATCCATCTTGCGGGATGGAGATACCAAGTTCTTGAGCGATCTCATACTTCAATTGCTCAAGTGCGCCTGCTGATTGTGGAACAACTAAGCTGTTGCTGGAACGGTTGTTGCTTTGGCTCATATCTATTCACCTCCTTGCGGTTGGTAATTGTATTGTGCGCAAAGTTACGAATATCATTACAGGTAACCATTGGGAGTTTATTACTTTTTACAGTAGGACAGGAGGGAAACGAAAAATGAGATGTCCATATTGTGATCATAACGGAACAAAAGTGCTTGATTCACGCCCTGCAAATGATAATAAGTCGATTCGTCGTAGACGAGAATGTGAGCTGTGCAGCCGCCGTTTTACGACGTTTGAGATGGTCGAAGAGACGCCACTTATCGTTATTAAAAAAGAAGGCAGTCGTGAAGAATTCAGTCGAGAGAAGCTGCTGCGCGGATTGATTCGTGCATGTGAAAAGCGACCTGTTCCATTGGAGCGTCTTGAAGCTATCGTATCCGAAGTTGAAAAGCAGCTTCGCACGACAGCGCATGCTGAAGTCGAGAGCCGTGAAATCGGTGAGCTAGTTATGGAACAACTGTATCCTGTAGATGAAGTAGCGTATGTGCGCTTCGCTTCGGTATATCGTCAGTTTAAAGACATCGATATGTTTATGAAGGAGCTGACAACGTTGTTGTCTAAGCATCCGCTCGGCGATATGAATGGGAATTCCTAATCATAATAGGATAGGGATGTAGAAACAGTCTTGTAGCAAAGGCGTTATTGCCGCTATGGGGCTGTTTTTTTATGGGGAGAGAGCGGGATGGGATGCATGATAAGTGCATGTAAAAAGTAGTGTGGTGGAAGCTCATTTTGCAACTAATGCTGAGTGCATTCCTTTGAAAGCGACCGTAAAGAAAAGACCGTTTCACAATCAGCTAATGTGCTGAGGAAACGGTCTTTCGTGTATATTTGGGTAAGTCACCCTAATTCTAATTCTACGCATGAGTTGTGCATCATTACGTGTTAAGCGTTCTATTCACAGTTCGAATGAAACGCTGTAATGATCCGCACACTAAGCTTGTTGTGTCTAAGTCGTTACAATTTCACTTTGTGTACAGCTCTCAATAATATCGGAGCGAGCATGCCCATAAAGGCGGCGTTACCAACTGCGTGGAACGTATCAAACAGAAGACCGGCTTGGTAATACAACCAGAATGCTTGTGGTCCAGCAGCCCAAACAGGGCTAGAAACGATAAAGCCGTACAAATATCCGGTCAATGCTGCGCAGCCTACGAGGACATATATTGGCAACTTTTTATAGACAGGCTTTAAGAAGCTGACTGCTATTGCAACCGAACCCCAAGCGCATATTTGCCACATCGTCCATGGGCCATGTCCAAGTGCAATGTTAGAGCCTAAGGCAGTCGCAACGGCAACGGCTATACCGTAGCGCATGCCAAGCGTTATTGAGGCGATCATAATAATCGCTGTTGAAGGTTGAATGTTCGGCATATGAAATTGATTGGTTAAAATTCTGCCGAAGATACTAAGTGCAGATAAGCTAATTGCAATGCAAATATCTCGTATGAGTGGGGAAGCGACAATTCGCTGAAAACCCGTGTTTACTGCTTGCATCGTCCTGCCTCCTTATTTCTTTGATGAAAAGTCATCATACAATTTAACGGCAATTACAGCCGCCATTTCTCTCGTTACTGCTTGCTTTGGTTGGAACTGACCGTTTGTGCCCTTCATCAATTTCTGTTCTTCCACAGCAGCAATGTAGCTTGCAGAAGGATGAGAACTAGGTACATCTTTGAAGGTTGATGCTTGCTGAGCCTTTAGCTTGAATGCTTTGGTTACAATAATAGCGACTTGTTCTCTTGTAAGCGGCTCATTCGGCTTGAAGCTGCCGTCTGGGAAGCCACCGATGATACCAGCTTCTTTTGCCTTAACGATATATTTATAGTGCCAGTCGCCTGGTTTAACGTCTTTATATTCCGTGTTGCTTGTTACGGTAACTTCTTTATACAAGAGCTTAGTCACAATGGTAAGGAACTCTGCTCTCGTAATGGATTTCTTAGGATTGAATGTTACGGCTCCTGTGGAGTCTTTTGCTCCTTCAAGGATGCTGAGTTGTTTTGCACGAGCGACAGCTTCCTTTGCCCATGCAGATATTTGATCCCGATCGCTATATTTAGAAAGATGCTCAGCAATAGCATTGGCAGTAAGGTTAGCACCTGCGTTTGTTCCGTTTCCTTTATTGCCAGTTGTGGAGCTGCCCCCGCTGCTGCCATTTCCGTTGATGTTTCCTTTGTTGTTGTCCTTGCTGGCTGATTCATTACCTGCTGTTCCAGAACCAGGAGCTGTGGGATTGCCGGTATTTGGTTGACCGACAGAACCACCCCCATTCGAACTGTCACTGCCATTGTTAGCAGGAGGGGTTCCGATGTATTTCCAAACTACTGTATCGCCTTGATTTAATTTGTAAGCACCAGCGGAGCGATTAGGTGCTGTGCCATTGACCGTATATGTCCAACCGCTCATAGGTCCATTTTCCATTTCGCATAGACCTACTGCACAAGAAACGTATAAAGATGCACCTGAACCAACGCTCGTAATGTTTGCTGCACCTACGAGACCGACAAGTGCATCAAAAGCTGTCATATCCGTACGATAGGCTTGTTGGTTATTCATTGGCAATCCTGTTTTAGGAACTTCTGTTGTAACCGTTACTTGAATGTTTTGGGTGGTGGGAACACTACCGCCAGCGCCATTACCTGGAGGAATAACTGTAGTTTGCTCTACGTTAGAGTAGTTCCATTTTACGATATCACCAGCTTTGAGCTTGTATTGATCAGCGCCTACATTAGGTGTTTGGCCATTCACGGTATACATCCAACCGCTCATTGGGCCGTAGGCGCCCCCTTGCAAGCCTTTAATGCCAGCTACATATTTCATTGTACCGAATGTTTTGTAAGTAATATTATCTGTGCCTACAAGCTTGTTTAATGCTGTGTCAACAGTGTCGCCTTCTTTAAGTGTTACCGTTCCGGATTGTGGGAAGCCGTTCCATGTTTTATCCGATGTTACGCTAATGGATACATCGTATGTAACTTGTTCTGGTGGCTTTGGTGTTTCAGGTGTTGGATTATATTTGGCTTTTAAGTCATAGAAAATGCTATTGTTCTGTCCATTGGCGAATCTCTGATAGGATAGGTAAGCAAGCATAACATCCTTCGTAGCCATGATGCTACTGTCAGCATCGCTTTTCATCCATTTGTACAGACCGTCTCCAGCAAGGTAGCTGTATAGGTTGTCTACTGCATTTTTTCCATCTTGATTATAAAGAGTATTCTTAGCATCTTTGCCAGTGGAGGATAAGCCAATAACAAGCATCGCTGCACTGTTGCTGTTATCAATCGGTTTATTGTGGAAATATTTATCGCCGCTATAGACAGCATCGGCAACACTTTGTTGATTTGTATATGGAGCAAGACCAGCCATAATAATGCCTGTCATATCTGGGTCTGGTTCTGTACCCCAGAATGACCATCCACCTTTAGCAAGCTTTAGCTGAAGGAGCTTATCTACAAGAAATTCGCGAGTAATTGGCGCGCCGTCAGGTGTCTTGTATTTGCCGGAGTCGAGGGCAATAAGCATATAAACGACATCGTTAGATAACTGTAAACGCTTATTATCAAAGTTTGCAGCTTTCTCGATGAGATTAATGCCATTAATATTGGTAACATCAACACCAGCAGCGGTAAGGCCGATAATTGCTTTGGCAAGATCCGTTCCTTTTTTATAATTTCCTTGTGCAGCGATAACTGCTTCTTTTGCCTTCTGGATGTAGCTGTCAGGGATTTGGCGGCCTGTAATGTTGTCTGCTACTGCTGCCCAATCATCATATGACTTGGCAGAGTAAGTAGTCACTACTCGATTAAGCTCGCTCTTTAGATCTAGGCCCGCAGCAGCAGTTGCAACCTGCTGTACGGGGATTGCTCCTAGTGCTGTGCTGACAAATAAAGCTACAGCAAGGAGCAGGGAAAACATGTTCTTCTTCATTCTGACTCTCTTCCTCTCCATGAAAATAAAATAGCCCCTGCAAGAAGGCAGGGGCGGTCCATCATCATACAAAAAGAAACATGATGATGTAACCTGACTTTTGCCTCGAAAGTCCAGGTTAAATGATAGAGGTAAGCGACCGACCTGACTTAAGGCATATGCCTATCACAGTGGCGGGACCGCGCTGGATTCACACCAGCTTCCGTCTCTTACGTCAATTATTTAACTAATTGTTCATGCACGATTGGTTCAATAAGTTTCCTTGTTGAACCAGTGCTTTTAGCATTATATAACATGGAATGAAATGGTGTAAATAAATTTGATTGAGAGAGATAGAAAGAGAGAATGGGAGATATATTTGAGAAATGGAGGATTTTGGAGTGTGGACTTCTTATTGGAATAAAATGCAGGCTCATACTTGCGGCTGAACATATGCATATGATATATTATTAAAGCGGATTCAAAGCATAGGGAATCCATGATTGAGTTGAATAAGGGGCCATAGCTCAGCTGGGAGAGCGCTTCGCTGGCAGCGAAGAGGTCAGGGGTTCGATCCCCCTTGGTTCCACCAATAACTAACACAAACGGCAGAGATGCCGTTTTTTTTATTGGCCAATATACGCTTCTAAAATAACTAATGGTCGTTCAATAAAAAGTCCTTTTACAATCATTTTCAGTACGTTATAATACAATCACTAAATAAATTTTACCAACAAAAAAAGTAGAATGTTGTGATTTAAATAATATCAATTGACGTTCACCGCTTATCAAAAAATAGATACGGAGGTATGGTCATGGTAAATCGCAATAAAAAGAAGATTTTCACAGCGCTCAGCGCAGCTTTAGTCGTCATTACGCTGGTTACAGGTGGGATAGTTGCTGACCAAGGTAAAACAACGGTAGAGGCAACGAAGACAAAAGGGGATAAAAAGGTTGAAGTTATTAAATAAAGCATAGGTGAGACCTATTATGAAATAGCGACCTTTATTATTAACGGCAAGGAAACAGTGGTAGTAATTAATTATGTAGTGTCTTCTTGTCAAGTAGACAGTGTAAAAAATGAAGATAGGTGGTTTGTTTTCCTCAGTTCGGTTTAACCCGACTGAGGTTTTTTATTATACAGCCCAGCCCGTCGGTATGAGGGGAAAGACAACTATTACTAGAAAATTGTAAATTGCTTTCGCTACCTTGTTTTTTTGTGATGTAAAATAACAAGAAAGAGCTTCAAGGGAGCATCCTCGTAAACAGAACTCAATGTTTCCAAACGAGTAACTTTGCTCTCCAAACTATGGAATGTTATGATGAGCATGGGGTGATGAAGAGAATGAGTAACAAAACACAGACTAACGAAATCACAGATGACAACAAACAAGGAACACTTTCAGAAGAGCAATGGAATGAACTCATTCATGTAGTTTGTCGTGATGGTGTTACCGCATTGAAAACACACTACGAGCAAGTGACAGGACGCGCAGTAATCCAGGAGACTTACGGCCCTGTTTTTATTTTTTCAGTGAAAGACGATTCTAATGACGAATACGAATGTGGCTTTTTGCTTCAGGAACTGATTAAGAGGTTCCAATCCGATGAAGATCCCTCAAGATGGATGGCCTCATTTTTTGTCGAGTTGATGAGAACGAAGGGCGGAAAGGCACTTCCAAAACCACCAGCTAGTGAAGAGGAATATAAAGCGATGCTCGATCATCAGATAATCCCGCATTGTATTGCTACGATCGAAGAAGAATTTGCCCCAGAGCAGGTACATGCAGGTTTGGAATGGCATGAGGAGCATGGTCCAGTGTTTGAAGCAGGATTTTCTTCTATAGTAGATGGAAATAATGTGTGTGCCTTTAAAATTGATTTGTTGCTCATACATTTTCTACTGAATCGGGATCCGGCTGAACTGGCCCTTCATGGCTTGTACAAAATTCGTGAAGAGCATGGGATGGAGTAAAGAATAGAAGAACGGAAGAACAGTAACCTGTTGTTACGAGGCTATAACGAACGGGAATGAACGGATCGTATGTAGAAAAACCCGATGTCTTTTTCGGAGACATCGGGTTTTCTTTTGCTTTACGGCGTACGTGTTCTTCTTATTAATTTGCCAAGCTGCTACCGGATTGTTTTTCTTTCCACATCAGCGTAAAGAGTAGACCAATAAACATAATGACAGCAGCAAAGAGATACGGATAGTTGATGTTTATATCAAATAGGATACCGCCTAACGCGGGCCCAGCGATATTGCCCAAGCTTGTATAGGTGGAGTTCATTCCAGCGACAAATCCTTGTTCTTTTTCAGCCGTTTTTGATAAATAGGTCGTTAATGCTGGTCGCAGTAAGTCAAATGCGAGAAAGATGAAGCAAGCTACTAGCAAAATGGCTAAAAAGCCCGAGATCATGGTGGATACTACCGCCAATACTACGCCAGCGATTAGGCATATTTGGATGAGCTTCTTTTCACCAAGCTTTTCTACCAATTTACCAAACATAAAGACCTGAACGACAACCCCGAAGATTGCACTTATTGTAATAATGATCGCAATATCTTTTGGGGTGTAACCAAATTTATGATCGGAAAACAGACTAAATACGGTTTCGTATGCTGATAACCCAAAGGCCAATACAAACACAATAATAAAAGCAATTAAGTATTGTGGGTGAATGGATCGTTTCAGATCAGTTACAAAGCTGGTATCTTTTTTGAGCAGACTGATTTCCAAAAGCTCTTGTTTGGTTAGTGGCTCTTTTAAAATAAATATGGATGAAATACATGCTATAAATGCGAAGCCAGCAGCAAAGTAGAATGGAGCACGCACGCCTAGCTCAGCAATAAAGCCCCCGATGCCTGGGCCAATAATGAACCCGAGACTAATAGCGGCAGAAATATACCCCATTGCCTTAGGTCTTTCCTCTACTGAAGTAATATCTGCAACATAGGCTGTTACGCCTGGCATAATAAATGCACCACTGATCCCACCTAGAATTCTAGAGAAATAAAGAACGGATACGTGTGTGCCTAATCCAAAGATGACCTCTGATATACTAAACAGGAATAAGCCAATTACGATCATTTTCTTTCTGCCAAAAGTGTCAATCCACCGTCCTGCAATGGGGGACATGAGTAATTGTGCAAACGCAAAGGCTGCCATAAGATAACCCATCGTTTGGCCTGATAGATGCATTATATTCATAAAGGATGGCATAACAGGGACGATAAGTCCGACTCCTAGAAAAACAATGAATATATTACTTAGTAGAATGAGTAAAACTGTTTTTTGTTCTTTTAATGGTTTTTTCATGAAGCAATACCTCTCTTTGTAACATCATCACTATGAAATACCTCTCCAATATATGGTCCATGAGGCATTTAGTTTATCGTTTAATCGTTGTTCGTCGTGTCCATAAGCAAGTTCTAGCATGATCGAATCTACTACCCCTAAGAAGGCAAGGGTAGGTACCAAGGCTATATCTTCCTTGATGGCTTTTGCATCGATCCAATCTTTAAATTTGCTTTCTAGCACGGTTTGAATGGCTTGTTCCGAAACGATTACTTCCTCATTAATCGCTGCTGCAAGGTGAGGAGGTGGAAAAAAAGACATACGCAGCCAAAACTTTAACTGTTCGCTCTGTTGAAACATATCAATGACCAATTGCAAATATCCTAATAAATCTGCTTTGGGATTTTGGGCATCCACTGTACTCAAATATTTTAGTTTCGATGAGAGTTCTGTCTCTTTGGCATCTTGTAAAACTTGTAGAAATAGATCATCTTTCCCTTTGAAATGAGCATAGAGAGACTGTTTTTTCATACCGACATTGTCAGCAATTTGAGACAGAGATGCTCCCTCATATCCATGAATTGTGAAGAATTTTAAAGCCGTGTCTTTAATTTCTTTACTTTTCAATAAAATCACCTCTATATTAACGAACGTTCGTCAGTTATTTTATCAAATTTAATTTTTTTATACAATGTAATTTTCTTTCGTTGTTTAAGGCCGTGAGGTTGGATTCTAGTAATAATGCTCATGCTAGCCGACCTAAAAACCCCCCTTATCAAATTTTGCGACAAGGGGGGGCTCGAGCTTGTTACTATTAGAAAGCCTACGTTATAAGGAGTTGAACTTATTCATACCGTTGCACGTAGATATGAATTAATTTGGTGACCACCAGTTGCCAGAAACGACAATTACGCTAAGCAATCGAACAGTGTTGCCGAAGTACGATGCTTGGTTCGTAGGCTGTGCAGTAACATTGCTCCATAGTTTATCAAGCCATTCTTTATTGGCAGTGTTAGTATCGGTCATAGCGCTGACCGCAAATGGCGCTGTAAAGGTCAAATCATAATAAGTTCCGCTTTTCAAATATTTTGTGCCGTCCAGATAGAAACCGCCACCATGAATGTTAGCGGGGTTGTTGTTAGCTTCTGTACGAATCCAATTGTTAAGTGTGGTCAAGTGGAACTTGGAACGTGTATCCCCTGTCAAAATGACGTCGGTAGCAATTCTCCATGGAATGCGTGCAGCGTTATAGTAATAGATTCCGTCTGTATCTGTGTTCTCTAAGAAAGGTGGGATTGTGGGTTTAACAGGCTCGTAGTATTGCCCCTTACGAATGCCGAAATCAGGAAGGAGCCCAGTTTGGGCAGCGTACCCGTAGTATAAATTTTCTCTGGCAGCGTGGGTTGTCGTAATGACTTGATTCCAGCGCGAGTCGCCTGTAGCCGTTTGGAATACCTTTAAATGGTGGAACATAAAGTCTGATGTGCGTGTCCCGGGGCCATATTTAGCATGAGAATCTTGCGCCCAATCACCAAGTTTTAGATGGTAGTAGGTGTGGTTCACATCTTTGAGCATAATGGCGTTAATCATTTTCTTCGCTTGTGCCCCGTAATTAATGCCCGTGTTATTGCCCCACTGCTTCTCAGCGAGCAGCAATGCGTAGGCAATGTCCATATCTCCGTCAGTAGCGGAGCTGCCCCCAGAGTTTGGTGTGGTGATAATGGCTCCGTTGCGATCAACCTGCTGCCAAGCCATCAAGTCGGGGTGATTCGTACTCGGGTGGTCACGATAAAAACGGTACATCCCATCAAATAATTTCTTCGCGTCAGCGTCATGACCTGCCAGATAGGCAGTGGCGATCATGCCATAGCCGTGAGCTTCAGATACGGTAACAGCGTCAATCGGATCGTCCGTTGATTCGGCGTTTTGATTGTAGTGGACAAAATAGCGACCGCTCTTATACGGGTGGGCTTTTACGTACTTAGCTTTCCATTCATTATATAGTCTGCGAACCTCTTGATCTAAATTCGCTTGAGATACTCTTGGTTTAATAACACCGTTGGAGTAGGTTACATGCTGTGGAAATCCTCGTTGGGCAACAGCAAATGTATCGATGTTCTCTTCATTTACATTTTGTCCATACACAGAATCTTTTACAGATGGAGAGGATGCTGGATTTGCAGAGGTAGTGACAGAGAACACTAGCGTTTGCATAAGTAAGGCAGAACAGAGCATAAGAATGAACGATTTTTTCGGTTTCATATAGGTATACTCCTTTTCACATACACTATTTTGATAAAACTGAGACATTTACCGTTAAAAATTGGGATTGAGCTTTCATCACCTCCTTAATAGAATCAACCTAAATTCATCTATACTTATAAAAATTTAGAAGGGAAAATTGACGGAAATTCATCTGATAGGTATCGTTCCGAAAAATCGAAAGTTCAACATGACAGAGATTTTTTGAAGATCCACATGATTTGGTATGTAACTTTAGTGAAATAGAATATATGTAGTCGTTTAGGTTGAAAATCAAAGTAGATAGAGAAAAAAGAAATTTGATGACTATTGTAAAAATAGAAGAGATGTTTTTAGTTATTGAGGAGATATCACATTAGTTAAGGGGCGTCATGATGTTGCATACCATCTAGAGGTGATTATGAACGCTTAGAAATACAACCGTGGCAGCATTTCATTATTGGCTCTGCATATGGCTGGGTCCACTAGGACATCTAGTCTGCGCAGATTCAAGGAAGTGCTTATTTTTGTTGCCCGTAAAAATGGAAAGACAACCGTTGTTTTAGGAATATCCTTGTATTGCAATAGTAAAGACGGTGAACGAGGCGCACGTGTTTATCAGCTTGCAAATATATCAAGATGCCTAAAGAAGATGCTTTGCAGAGTTTGTGGTTAGAGCCACTTTGCATATTGAAACATAGATTGAAAATTTTTTTGAAGTTGGTTGTTAAAGATCTGAAAAAATCGACTTTATAAATGAGAAGAAATCCAGCGCTGGATGTTCTTATTATTCATAATATCGAGAGGATGAAGAAAAATGACAACAGCAAAATACTCAAAAACCACGCATAATGGACGAGATGTACGTGTTATCGAGGCAGATTCTGAAGCTATTTCTGTAGTGAAAATAGATAACACTGTTACAGCTTCAGGCAACTATGGTGTTAACGGTACATTCTTTAGTTCGTCGAATGATTTTTTAGGAATTGCGGTTAACAATGATACTGCTATTGGTGGTAACGCAAGATTTAATGCTTATGGTAATAAACAACGGGGAACTTTTTACTGTTACCGAGATTTACGTTCTGGGAATCGTGTGCATGATGTAGCCAATGTACGTAAGGTCGAAGATTTCCCACTTTCGCCAAATATGAAACTATATGCAATTGGTGGTCTAAATCTATATGTCAACGAGAACATTATTGAGCAAGAATTTTACCGTCGCTTAGATGTTAATGAAGAAGCATCAGGTATTAATAACGTAATTAAAAAGAGCGGTAGCACTTACTCCTCACCTGGACTTCGAGCACGTACAGCAATTGGATATAGTTATACGACAGGAAAAGTTGTGCTGGTTGTTTTTCAGAGTGAAACCCCTTGGGGAATGCGTCAATTTATGAAAGATAAAGGATGTGCTATGGCGGTTTACTTGGATGGCGGCGGCTCCTCTCAAATGCGTTACAAGAGTGGTCAGACAACAGGAACTTTTGTACCAGAAAGCGCAAGTGGAATTAGAGAGGTGTTTAGTATGGTTAAGGTTAATCCTACAGCATGGCAATAAGTTTAGGTAAAGGGGATAAAATCATATCCCCTTTATTTTTAATCAAGATCCACTATGTTCCATTCTTTGCTTTCTTTACCCTGAGCAATAAAAAAATTCGGGCTTAATGTTGTGACTTCTTTTGTTTCGAGCACTCTATAAGTTATATTCACACTGACATATCCTTGCGTATGTTTCATGTTATGAAATTCATTCACTTCGATTTTCAGAATTTCAGAGGGGGGAAGGTCGAACCTATCAGGGTCCTGATATAGTTCTTTAAAACTTGATTCATTTCGTTCATTTACGTACTTCGCATGCAAATTTACTAGCTTAATCATTTCTTTTTCGATACCATCATATTTATTTTCATCAATTGGAACATATTGGAGTTCTGTTTGTTCTGGCGTTGAAGGCTTTTCTTCTTGTACCTGATGAGTTGGTTGGATGGTGGTTTCTTTTTGACTACAACCACTCAATAAGACACCAGCAGCAATAGCGGCAATGCATAGTTTTTTCATAAAATTCCCTCCTATGAGTTATGCCTAAGTAAATGCTACCATAATTTAGTTTTGATGAACAACTAAGGATTACTCAAGGTTACGAAAAAAGGAATACATTTATGTATTAATCCATGTTTAAGAGCCGCAAAGGAACTGACCGCTGTCTCATATACAGGAGTCAGTTCCTTTGCCGTCGGCTCTTTTTTTAGATGCCTCAGTTTCTTAGTTTTCATAGCAGGTTTTAGTCACTACCTATGTTATAAGAGTTGAACACATACACGGTTGCACGCAGTTGTGAATTAATTTGGTGACCACCAGTTGCCGGAAACGACGATTACGCTATGCAGTCGAACAGTGTTGCCGAAGTACGATGCTTGGTTCGTAGGCTGTGCAGTAATATTGCTCCATAGTTTATCAAGCCATTCTTTATTGGCAGTGTTAGTATCGGTCATAGCGCTGACCGCAAATGGTGCTGTAAAGGTCAAATATAAAAATTGATTTAGAGGGCGCTAATTCTTCAGCAGGGTTGGAATAGTCCTCTAACAGCCTACACAATACAACTGTCCTTTGGTGATCGTTGATCCGCATCCACCTAGAAAAGGAACACATACCCCTGTAGCGGGGCAAAAACCCGGATTGGGTTGGCAGATGGCTTTCGTGTACGCAGGGTTCTTTTTGCTGAGGGTATTAAAATAACAGACAATGTTGTGGTTAAGTCCCGCGACACTGTTCAATTGAAATGAAATAGGATACTTCCTTTTCACATGTTGATAGTATAGTCCCTCTTTTGTAAAAGGAGGAGGGTACACTTTATCCGGTATCAAGGGGATAATGTCGTGGACATTGAACACACGCACACTGTTCTTTACGACGCGGTCGTACTTCGCGGCAAAGGTAGGGTCCCCAACACGAGGGGAGCCATACGTATACACAATTGGCTTATGGAACTTCGTATTTACGGCAATATCCAAGCCTGCTAATACAGCTAAAGCTCCTCCTAGGCTATGACCAGCAATATACAGTCGTTTAGTCGGGGACAGTTTGTTTAGAACACGAATGATATTGTTTCTTGCGGAGCTATAAATGCACGTAAAACCTCGATGCGTCTTTCCACTATTTTTGACAAAAGGATAGGGGACTTGAAAAATATCTTGGTCCGATTCATTGTCTTGAAACGAACCCGTTCCTCTAAAAGCCATAACGATATTATGTTTGGATTCCGCGATATACCCGAACACTTCTTTTATCGGCTTCTCAACACCACCGAGAGCTTGAATGACATAGCGTAGTTTATAGCCTTTCGGTAAAAAAATCTTTTTCGTTTGAACAAGCACATACGTCTGGTAGGTCATAGCTGCGAGAAAAATGGCTGTTTTATTCGTAGAATCGTGATTCACCTCAGAGCTCCCCATAGTTGACTCCTTTCAATTACATTAGGCAATGGAATTAACAAGTTTTTAATAGCGGAACACACATACTTGTGTCGGGACAAAACCCCGGATTCGTTTGGCAGAGTGTTTTTGCATAAGCTGGATTCTTTTTGCTGAGGTATTTAAAATAGCAGCCAATTCCATCATTTCGAGGTGTACTGTTGAGCTGGAAGTAGAGTGGGTATTTGCTTTTTACATGCTGGTACCTCAACCCATTCTTCGTGAACGGAGGTGGGTAAAAGGCGGCTGGGAAAGTAGTATTAACGTCATGGACATTTACGACGCGTACGCTGTTTTTGACTACCTTATCAAATCGTGATGCAAAGAGCGGGTCTCCGGTTCGCAGGCTGCCATACGTATAGACGATAGGGCGCTTAAACTTCGTATTCACTGCGATATCCAGCGCAGCTAGTGTTGCAACGACACCGCCGTAGTTATGACCCGCAATGTACAGTTTTTTGGTTGTTGGGAGCTTGTTTAACTCTCGGATGATTTTGTCTCTCGTTGATTGATACATACAAGTCAATCCTCGTTGCGTGTTGCCCGCTCTTTGGACATAGGGATAGGGGATTTGAAGTGCGTCATATCCAGCAAGAAGCTCTGAAGGGTAGTCTGCATAGCCTCTAAATGCAATAATTATTTTTTGCTTAGATTCTGCTATAAAGCCGAAAATTTCTTCTTTCGGATTTTCTACATTGGCTAACACGCGAATGATGGAGCGAAGCTTATAGCCTTTTGGCAAGTGTACTTTATTAGTAAGAAACAATAGATAGGCCTGATAGCTCATGGCGGCAAGAAAGATTGCATTTTTAGTAATTGTGGCTTTGGTTTCCGAAGCATTCATTTTCTTGTTCCCCCTATACATTAGGGCTAATATACATACGCGATATGATATGAATGACCAATTTGATGTGCGCTAGGCTTTCATCCATATATCAAGCTGAGCAGCCTTTTGATCCGATGATTAGCATCTTTCGTTGTTAGTATCTAGTCAACATGACATGATGCGTACAAGAGGAAAAACCCTCATTTTCACAAAATGGTGGCTCCGCTTTATATTGATATTCTGGTGATATGTAATAGTAAACTTCTGATGCTGCTCTATTTGTAGAGCTTCTATTTATACGGTTCAGCGTTTCTTAAACCACGCATGATAAAGAGATTGAACTCCCTCTATGATATCTGTGTTACTCAAACCGCCGAAACCGATCTGAACCATAGATCTTTCAGCTTGAGCTCGTTGCGCCCAAAAGGGAGATACAGGATATATTTTTACGCCTTCTTCCTCTGCAGTTTGAATCAATTCCACTTCATCCATGCCATTATGTACACGTAATAAAATATGAAGTCCCGCATCCTGACCGACTATCGTCGCTTGCGTACCCATCAACTTCTGGATCGTAGAAATCAGCGTAAATTGTTTTTGTCGATAAACTTTGCGCATTTTGCGAATATGGGCTTCCCAATGCCCGTTGCTCATAAACAACTCTAGTGTTTTCTGTTGAATCTGTGACACGGTTTGGTCATATAGCCGGAAGTCTTGCTTATTGTAACGCTCTAGCAAGTCCGGTGGTAGAACCATATAGGCAGTTCGTAATGAGGGAAGAAGGCATTTAGAGAAGGTTCCCAAATAGACCGTTCGCTGACGGGTATCCATGCCCTGCAGGGAAGGTATAGGTTTACCTACATATCTGAACTCACTGTCGTAATCGTCCTCGATAATGATGCCATTCTGGTCCGCTGCCCATTTCAGTAATTGCATTCTCTTTGCGAGCGGCATGACCATTCCATAGGGAAACTGATGGGATGGCGTTATGTATACGATGCGTGATTTGCTTTCATATAGCTTATGGATGTTAAGTCCATCTTCATCCAGCGGAATAGGGTGGATGGGGAAACCGTTATGTTTAAAAATCGTTCGAACCCCGTCATAGCCGGGCTCCTCCATCGCTATACCGTTGTCAGTAGCTCCTAGTAATCCAGTTAATATGCCGAGCAAGTACTGAATACCAGAACCAATGATGATCTGATCGGGGGAACTATTTACTCCTCTAGAGCTGTGCACATATTTAGCAATTTCACTTCGAAATCCATGTTCCCCCAGAGGATCGCCATAAGAAAACAACATCCGTTGATTCTGCTGTAAGCTTTGATTGGATAACTTGCGCCAAGTGGAAAATGGAAAATGCTCAGCATCCACATCACCATAACGAAAATCGTATTGGATCGCAGGCTGGTCTTGTACACGGTTTTCCAACCTTGTCATATTATTCGAATGCGATGAGGGCAGCGTTTCAAGTTCCAGGTCAATAACATATAAGCCGCTTCTTGCTCTGCTGAGAACATAGCCTTCGGCTATTAACTGCTGATAGGCCAGATCCACCGTATTCCGGCTAACATGAAGATGCGAAGATAGCGCACGAATGGAAGGCAGTCGTGTCTGAGCGGTTAGCTTTCCGCTCAAGATTTCTTTCTTTATATATTGATAAAGTTGAGTGTATAACGGTTCTTCTGACTTTTCATTTAGCAAAATCGTCAAATCGATCATACGTATCCTCCTCAAGTGGACAAACTGACCCCATATTATTGTTGAGAATTGTCACTACTTGTAGGTGCAGTTGACTATTACAATTATATCAGTTCCAGGCGAATTAAGGTGCAATATCAGAGGACTGGAACACTTATATTTGGGGAGGCGATCCAATTGGAGCAACAAATAAAATCTAGTGAACAAAAGGATAGAGATACGTCAACTGCTAGCGATAACGGTGGAAGCTTTAATGATCATCCTGGTTTTCGGCGCATGTTTGCCCCTAATCAATTAACAATCGGTATATTTTTACCGCTTACGTTCTATAAAGGTCAAATGGATGTGTTAAAGGGACAAGCTGATTTAGTTGAAAAAATCGATCAGTCGAATTTTGCTTCCGTTTGGGTTCGGGATGTTCCGTTATTCGATCCTAATTTTGGAGATGCAGGCCAGGTTTTTGATCCATTTGTCTATTTAGCCTATCTAGCTGCAAGGACGAAAAATGTGTCCTTAGTAACCGGAAGTGCGATTTTTACACTTCGCCATCCGATTGATTTGGCCAAAGCTGCGTCATCTATTGATGTGCTGTCAGGTGGACGCCTTGTACTTGGGATAGCCTCTGGAGACCGACCTGTAGAGTTCCCGGCTTATGGTCTAGATGCGGACCATCGTGAAGTGAGGTTCCGGGAGACGGTGGAGTATTTCCGCGAACTTATTCATCAGCATAGTCCTGCGATTCAATCTTCGCTTGGGCATTTGAAAGGAGTAGAACTGCTCCCTAAGCCTGCGGCAGGCGGCATTCCACTCATTGTAACTGGTTCAAGTAGGCAATCTTTGGATTGGATTGCAGAGCATAGTGACGGATGGCTTACTTATCCCCAAGCGACGGCAAATGCTAGTGGTCCCCAGATGCTTGCACAGAAGATCCAGGCATGGCGCGAAAAAATTCCTGGCGGGATGTTTAAACCGCATATGACCAACGAGTGGATTGATCTTGTGGAAGATGTCAATTATCCTCGAACGCCGCTTCGCGGAGGTTTCGTATTGCGTACAGGGAGAGCAGGCTTGATTCAGCTTTTGGAGGAATGGCGAGCAGCGGGTGTCAATCATGCTGCGCTTGGCATCCAATTTTCGAGTCGGCCGCCTGCTGAGGTGATTCAGGAATTGGCCGAGGAAGTGCTGCCGCACTTTCCGACGCATGCTGGACCTAATCCGCTATTTACTAGGTGGTAAAGTGCGGGGGCAGTCGTAACAGATACAGATGGGGTAGCAACTACATATGTTATACAATTCACGCACGATCCAATGGGTCGTGTTTTTTGTTGCAGATACAATTGCATTTGGCTTTGTGCGGAGCATAAAAATATCACGCTTGACTCTCCCCTTAACTGGATAGTTATACTTGGAAAAGACAAAGGGAGCATTGAAATATAGGTAAGGGAGGTTACCAATCGATGTTTAAAATTAGTGAGTTTTCGAAGATTAGTCAAGTGTCCGTTAAGACGCTTCGATACTATGACCAGTTGAACTTGCTTAAGCCGACTCACACTGACAAGTATACAGGGTATCGGTATTATACGGCTGACCAAATGTTTCAACTGAATCGGATTTTGGCATATAAAGAACTGGGCTTCTCGTTGGAACAAATTCGTCCGATGTTGGGTGAGCAAGTTCCGATTGAACAACTTAGGGGGATGTTTCGCCTAAAGCAAAATGAGATTCAATCTATTATTGATAAGGAACAAGCTAGGCTTTTTCGAATTGCGGAGCGTCTGTGCTGTCTTGAGAGTGAGGCTGAAAACCAGCCTTCACACGATATCATTCTAAAGGCCGTTGATCCTCAACTTGTAATTTCTTACCGTCTTAAAACTTCATACAGACGAATACCTGATCTTTTTAAACAGTTGGACGATTACTTAGGAAAATTAGGTCTATCCTCTACAAGTAAAATCGTACTTTGGCACGGCTGCGAAAGTAGTGAGGATGAGATCGATATCGAAGTAGCTCGTCCGCTAACGCACGAAATCCCAAGCGGTCCACTCTTCATGGTAAAACGATTGCCGGAAATTTCGACGATGGCCACGCTTACCCATATTTGTCGGACAGCGAGTTCTTGTACCGCGAGTACGGAATTGGCATTGTGGATCGAACGAAGCGGTTATCGAATAAAGGAGAATGAGCCGCGACGAGAAATCTGTCTCCCTCATGAAAAATTAGGTGACCCAGAAACGTATGTTGCTGAAGTCCAGATTGCTGTTGAAAGAGCTTAAAGAAGATGATATGGAAAGGGGGAGTTCATCTTGAGTAAACAACAAAAGATGTTGACCTTAAATTTATTTTTATTGACCTTCGTCCTAGGGACAAGTGAATTTGTTATTGTGGGTCTTTTGGCTGAAGTGTCAGCCGATTTACATATTTCTATTTCAGCAGCAGGGGCTCTAGTATCAGCATTTGCCCTATCTTTTGCAATAGGTACACCGATATTGACAGCTATGTTCAGTCAGTTCAATAAGTATCCTCTAATGCTTTCATTGATTGGGGCATTTATTGCAGGCAATATTATAACTGCCTTATCCGATTCGTATGCGCTGCTCCTTGTTTCCAGAATTATTACGGCTGTTGTAACCGGAGTTTTGATCGCACTTGCAATGGCCGTTGGCAGCGAAAGCGTGTCTGCCGAAAAGAGGGGCGCGGTCATTTCAATCATCTTTATGGGCTTTACAATTGCTAGTGTAATTGGAGTTCCTCTAGGTACTTATATCGGACAATGGGGCGGTTGGCAGCTGGCCTTTTGGTTTACCTCTCTATTAGGAATCATTTCTCTATTCGCAAGCTCGGCAACGATTCCCAGAGGGCTAAAGGGAACACGGAGCTCATTAAAAAAACAAATCGGTTTATTAACCAATTCACGTATTGTCATAGCCTTCTTTATTCCGGCGTTAAGTATTGGAGCAACTTATACCGTATATACCTATTTAACTCCTCTGATGCAAGAGGTACTCTTTGTCCCAGACCAATATATCAGCCTTGTATTTCTGCTTTACGGAGTTGTATCCGTGTTTAGCACACTAATTGGAGGAAAATTGGCCAATCGGGATGGGATTAGGAAGCTTAGATATGTGTTTCTCATTCAAGCGCTTATTCTCGCGTCGTTGTATGTTACCTCTAACTCAATTGTCGCAGGTTTAATTAGCATTTCATTCCTTGCTCTTATCGTGTATGTCATGAACTCCACTATGCAGTTGTATTTCATTGATTTGGCTGATAAACATTATCCAGCTGCGAAAGATTTGGCTTCATCGTTGACTCCTGTTTCTGTAAATGTCGGAATCGCGCTTGGCTCAGCTCTTGGCGGGATTGTCACAACGCACAGGGAAATAATCGATATATCATGGTTCGGTGGTATCGTCGCGATCGCTGCCTCATTATTAACCTTTATCAGCTACAGCTTGGACCGTAAGCAATCGATCTATGGTAAAAGGGGTTCGATAAGGAACGCCTGTAATGATAGTGGAGTGTAATACTGTACGCAGCATATTCAAGGCTGCGTTTTTATTTTGTGAGGATTGCCACGATTATTAGGAACCCGAGGCTGGAGAACATACTGAAATATTGACAGTCACTTATCATCTTGTAAGATCATGTATAATGATATGTTCATCCATGTTCTACCAATATTTTTATATCTTTATGGACAAATATCGGAGGTGAGAAAATTGCTGAAGGGGATCCGAGGCGCTGTCGTTACAAATTCGGCTATGCAAAAGGTTCTTATTTATCTTTCAATTACTTGTATTGTAATAAATGTAATTGGCTATATCACTGCCTTGTTCATTTTCTCTAATTTCAATTATTTATATTGGTCTGTAGGAATAGGGTACCTGGGCTTCATGTGTGCTTTTTTGTGCAAGAACAATAAGTTAGCACTCCTCAACGTAGTCTTGTGCATCGGATTCATTTTTGCAGTCTTTAGCCCAATTATGTATTGGCTTAGTTAATAGTTGCTTTCATACAGCTTACATGCTTAGTAAAAGCAAACAGCCCAGTCACACAAATGGAAAGCAGATAAATTTCCATGTTAGTGCGATTATGGGCTGTTTTGTTCGCTCACACTTAGGCATTCGGATCATGCAGTTTATAATATAGAACCGTCGCATCGAGATTTCCATTCGCTGATCTTGCAAAGGACGGGATTGTCCCCGCCTGTTGATATCCAATAGAACGATACAACAGATTGGACGGATCTCCTTCTCTTGTATCGAGTACGAGCAGCGTGCGGCCCTCGCTCCATGCCGCTTCTTCCGCCGTGCGCATAAGGGCACGTCCAACTCCTAATCTTCGATGTTGTGGGCTTGTCATCAATTTCGCAATTTCCGCCCGATGGTTTCCGTTTGGCTTGCCGCAGAGATGGAGCTGCACAGTACCTACTACACATCCATTCCATACAGCAATCCATAACCTTACGTTTGGAGCCAAGACGTTAGCCCAATAATCCCGAGCCTCATCAGGAGAGAGGGGTGGCAAGAAGCCGATTGAAGCGCCGCCTTCTACCACTTGTACGAGAAGGTCAGCAAGTTCTTCCTCGATATAATCGTCAACCTTGTTTGTAAGTTCAATAAGCAGCATATTGTCCTTCATTATGATGTCCTCCCGTATCCAAGCTGTCTTTGCATAACGATCTTGTAATAGAAGTATAGTTGACCTAGAATAATTTGTATAACGAATCTTAAGTATTGCAGTAATAAATAAATCGAATCGAGGAATGTGAATGGACCAGTCTCACTTGGAGGCATTTATGGCGGTATGCCAAACGCTCAATTTCACCACTGCCGCCAAACATCTACACATTTCCCAATCCGCTGTGACGGCGAGAATTCGGGCATTGGAACGAACGGTTGGCAAGCGGCTGTTTGATCGTGATAATCGAACCGTCAGTCTGACGCGCTCGGGTATCGCTTTTCTACCATACGCTGAACGTATGCTCCAGCTTATCGAAGAGAGCAAATTGTCACTGTCCGAACAATATAGGGAACATATCGTGTTGAGCGGCCCAGGCTCCGTATGGCACTACCGATATTTGAATCGGATTCTTGAGTTTAGAGACAAACATCCGCATGTAGCCGTCAAATTTTTGAGCTATATCGACCCAGGCTATATGATTCGTGATTTGCTGCTTGATGGTAGTGTCAGCCTTGCGGTCAAGTTGGACCCACCCGACCATCCAAGTATTTCGAAACAGCTGCTGTTCGAAGACGAAATCATTCTTGTATCTGCTGATGGAACTGCTGCGCTATCGGAGCCCAATTTTTCCTCGCCGACCTATTGCCACATCGACTGGGGAAATCCTTTCACGGAATGGTTTGCCTCCCTTGTTGAGCCGGGGTTTATACCAGCACTTCAAACCGATCATTCGTCCACGATGCTCACGATGCTGTTGAGCAACTCGGTTTTCGGCTTTTTGCCAAAATCGATAGCGGATCCGTATCTTCAATCGTACAAGCTGTATCAAGTCCCGCTTTCTGTAGAATCACCCATTATAAAGGGCTACGCCTGCTACTTGACTGAAAAGCGCGAGCAATCTCACGTTAGATTGGCGTTGGAACTACTCGGAGTAGATGCATATTAATCTTGACTCTGTGCTGGGCAGAACACCGGATTATTTCGGTGTTTTCGTGTTATGTAAGCAATCACTATCGACTCTAACCTGTTCCACGGCAGTATACCAACCATACAATATATGGTATAAATCTATATAATAGATTTAAGTGATATAGCTTGGTGCATAAGATTAGCAACTAGTTATAGTTTCTTAGAGGAACTAGGTTACAGGGGGATGTCGTGATGGCTAACATTCTAATTGTGGATGATGACCCAGATATACTAGAGCTTATTCGCTTTTATTTGCATAGAGATGGCTTCAAGGTCAATCATGCAAGCAATGGCGTTGAGGCAATTGAGAGATTGCGTGAAGAGAAAATGGATCTAGTTATCGTAGACATTATGATGCCGCAGATGGACGGGTGGGATTTGTGTAGAGCCTTGAGGGCCGACTTTCATGAGATGCCAATTTTGATGGTAACAGCTAAGGGAGAAACCGAGCATAAAATTAAAAGCTTTAATTTGGGTGCGGATGATTATCTCGTCAAGCCATTTGACCCCATCGAGCTGGTAGCGCGAGTGAAGCTTCATTTGAAGAGATATCATATTCAATCCTCTATGAAGGTTCAAGTAGGCAATGTGCTGCTGGACAAAAATAGATATGAAGCGGTCATTGGCAGTATACAGTTATCGCTCCCGCTTCGAGAATTCGATCTTCTATATAAGCTGGCAAGCTATCCAGGTAAAATATTTACCCGGAATGATCTTATCGAGCAAGTGTGGGGTGCCTATTTTGAAGGAGACGACCGCACGGTAGATGTACATATTAAACGGTTAAGAGATCGATTCGCCGGATTGAACTGCGCCTTCACGATTGAGACCAAACGTGGGCTAGGCTATAAACTAGAGGAACAGCGGACATGATCAAATCCCTATACGTTCGGGTTGTGCTCACTTATGTAACGGCAGTATCGATTGGCTTGATCAGTGCATTTTTGTTGTCTCAGTTTGTTATCCAAACTTATGGTGATCAGTTTATTGAAAATCTTCAAATTGAATTGGCAAAGGATGCTGCCAGCCTTGAGCAGGCGATTCGCAGTAACGGGATTGAGCAAGTCGGTGCTCTACTAAAGCAGAAAGGATATGCCGAAAAATACGATGTAAGGTTATACGACAGCAGCAGAGTGATGAGAGTGATAAATGGAAGAGATTCATCTGATCTATTTATTATTCCCGATCAAGTTGTTCGGTTTGTATTAAATGGTGAAACGTACAGGGGACGTGATGTATCCCCGTCAGAACTTGTCATCGGAATTCCTTACGAAGAGGCGGGCAGCCGTTATGCGCTATTTATTCAAGCGTCTGAAGGCTCTATGTCCTCTGTTTCGACGAAGCTGCTTATTTTTGCATTAATTATTAATTTATTGGTCGGCTGTGTGATCATTATTATTGGTGCAAAGTACTTAGTGAGACCGATACGGGGCATGAAGGCGGCTACCGAGCAATTGGCCAGGGGAGAGTTCGACATTGAATTGGAGTGGAGCAACAGAAAGGACGAACTTGGACAGCTGGCAAGAAGCTTTAATTATATGGCGAGTCAGATGCAGCAGCTTGAAGGGATGAGGCAAACGTTTGTTTCTAATGTGTCTCATGAAATTCAATCCCCACTGACTTCTATTTCGGGGTTCTCAAAGGCTCTTCAGCATAATCATTTATCAGAAGAGGAGCGAATTCGATATCTAACCATTATTCAGCAGGAGAGCGAAAGGGTCTCGCGTCTAACCGAAAATTTATTAAAGCTAGCCTCTTTGGAGTCGCAGCACCATCCATTTTCTCCGTGCATGTACGATTTGGATGAGCAGCTGCGTCAAGTAGTTGTGTCGATCGAGCCGCTATGGTCGGATAAATCGATAGAATGGGAGATGGATTTGTCCCGCACTAAGATTAAGGCAGATGAAGATCAGCTGAATCAGGTGTGGATGAATATTATCAGCAATAGTATTAAGTTTTCACCGATAGGTGGCCACATTCGGATAACGATTGTCAAACATATAGGATCGATTGAAGTTAGAATCACAGACTCGGGGATCGGTATTCCCGAGGAAGAGCAGGTTAAAGTATTTGAGAGATTCTACAAAGTGGATAAGTCCCACAACAAGATTAAGTCTGGTAACGGTCTAGGATTAGCGATTGTCAAAAAAATTGTTTCCTTGCATGGGGGAACGGTTGTCCTTAAAAGCAATTCAGACGCAGGCATAACCGTAATCGTTACACTGCCTCATATCATTTCATAAGGTGACAACAAAGTCGACGGATTAAGGGGAACACGCCTTAGACGTTGGCTTTTTTTATTAGTATCGTAAAAAAATCTGTTCAACATGTGATTACGTCACATTATGTTCATAATCGTGTAGTAGACTGACTTCAAGTTACTAGGAAGAAAAACCCAATACATAGGTAGAGCTTTAGAGATTATAGGGTAGGAGGGTTAACGCTTGAAGTCACTCATTCAATTTTCGATGAACAAAATAGCAGCCATGATTATACTAACTGCAATTGTAGTAGGAGCGGGGGCTTTTTCGGGTACGTCGCTGAAGGTAGAGAATATGCCTAATATCTCCATACCCATTATTTTCATTACAACTCCTTATCAAGCTTCACCGCAAGATGTGATGAGTCTTGTCACGAAGCCGGTTGAGGATAAAGTTGCGAATGTTGAAGGGCTGACGATGGTAAGTTCTACGTCCAACGATGGCAGTTCCATGATCACGCTTCAGTTTGACGAGAACGTTCAGATCGATAAGATGAAGCAAGATCTAGAAAGTCTCGTCCAAGATGTGCAATTGCCAAAAGGGGCAGGCAGACCCAAAGTATCTACGCTAGGATTCGCATCGGAACCTGCCTATTACTTAGCCATTCATACTAAAGATTCCATGTCCCAAAGCGAATTGGATCAATTGTATGAGCAAGAGCTCAAGTCCGGCTTCGAATCGATCAACGGGATCGATCACATCGATACGATAGGAGCTCGCCGTACGTCTCTAGATATTCAGTTGGATGCCGCTGCATTGTCAGCCTATGGCTTGACACCAAATATGGTGACGGATTCCGTGCAATCGGCGATGACGAATAGTACGGCTGGAATCGTGGAGTTTAATGGGAATACGCAAATTGCTCGGGTTCAGGGCGAATTGGACAGTCTTTTTTCCCTAGAGAGCTTAGAGATAACCTCTCCAACGGGTGCAACATTGCTACTGAAGGAAATCGCAAAAATTCAAGCCGTCAATGAGGCTAACTTTATCGCTCGTATGGATGGAAAACCGGCTGTAGGTATTCATTTGTACAAGTCGGCTGCTACTAATGCTGTTGATTTCTCCAATGAAGCTAATGAGCTGATCCGCGGTTGGGAAAAAGTACACCCAGAAGTGTCCTTTAGCAAAATCTATGACAGCGCGGATGAGGTTCGGGCATCCATTAGCGGCCTGCTGAAAGAAGGCATGATAGGCATCGTCCTTGCTTCCCTCATGATCTTGCTCTTCTTACGCAATATGAGGATGACCTTAATCGTGGTTGTGTCGATACCGCTCTCCATTCTATTAACCTTTATTATGATGCATGGCATGAATGTCACCTTAAATATTATGTCGCTCGGAGGCATGTTTATTGCCGTGGGAAGGATCGTGGATGACAGTATCGTCGTGATTGAGAGCATCTATGCCAATTTGGAAAAAGCTCAGCAACGAAATGAATCTGTTATTTTGTTAGCCGTTAAGCAGGTTGCGATGGCTATTAGCTCTTCTACTTTTGTAACAGTAGGTGTGTTTCTTCCCATTGCCTTTGTAACGGGTGTTATTGGCGGATTATTTCGCCCGTTTGCGATTACGGTTTCTTGTGCACTGCTTGCTTCCTTGCTCGTTTCTTTAACGATTATACCGATGATGGCGAAGCTGATGGTACTTCGTAGTACTAAGGCGACGAGTGTGAAGGAGCATGAAGGAGGCAAAGTAGTTGAGTGGTATGAGCGAGTGCTAGTTTGGAGCTTAACACATCGAATTAAGACTCTGCTATTTTCCGGACTGCTGCTCATTTTGACCGTTATATTTACAATTCCTAATCTTCCCCAAGGATTTTTACCTGAAGATGCAGTAGAGCGGCAAATGAACTTTACGATCAAATTGCCAACAGAAACCCCCTTTGACAGCACAAACCTGCAGGCACAGCAAATTGAAACGCTGCTGCACGAAGCAACAGACGAGAATAAGCAGCCGCTGTTCACATTTGTGGAAGCGCTAGTTGGATACAGGGGAAGTGAGGAACGTGTTCCGTATTCTATAGAGGTCATTACAGAGGCAAATGAGAACGTCGATCCTAAAATTGTAATGGAGCAATATACACAGCTTATCGCAAGCCAGCTTCCTAAAGGATCTGAGGTATTGCCTGGATCTTTAAAAGGAGGCAGCGGATATTCTTCCACCGATTTCACGTATGTGATTTATGCGGAGGATCAACAGGTGTTGGAACAGGCTTCCGCAATGATGAAGACGAGGATGAAGGAATTCCCTGTGTTAAAGGAAATAAAAGATAGCTTAGGAGATGCAAAGACGGAAGTACAGATTACGGTGAACCCGTCAAAAGCGAAACGATTTGGCTTGGAAGTATCGATGGTCCATATGTATGTTGGGCAATGGCTTGCTAAATATGAACTTGGCAATGTTCGTCTGGATAACACGGTTTATCGGGCAGCAGTTGAACTTGCTCCTAAAGACAAAAATTCATTAGAGCAGCTCGGACAAATGCCGATGAAGGCGGCTGATGGAAGTACTGTATATTTGAACGAAGTGGCGAAGTTACAGCAAGTCACAGCGCCAGTCGCGCTTCAGCGGGAAAGCCAGAAGCTGATGGTACAATTAACGGCCAAGATTGACTCCGTAGACAAAGGGGCGATCAGTGCGCAAGTAACAGATGCACTTAACCAAATCGAGCTTCCAGCAGGAGTAACGACGACGGTTCGCGGTGTGAGCATGGATATGATGAAGGGCTTCAATCAAATGTTTGCTGCTATGGGAGCTGCAGTAGCCATCGTTTATCTTATTATGGTGCTGTGCTTCGGGAATGCGGGTACTCCATTCGCTATTCTATTTTCTTTACCTTTAGCAGTTATCGGTGGCTTGCTAGGGCTGTGGATAGCAAATGAATCTATCAATATTACATCCCTAATTGGCTTCTTGATGTTAATTGGAATCGTTGTGACAAATGCAATTGTCCTGCTTGATCGTACGCAGCAGCTGAGGGGGGAAGGCTATCTCGTTCGGCATGCCCTTATTGAATCAGGAAAAGTTCGTCTGCGTCCGATTATTATGACAGCGGGAGCAACGATTGCTGCTATGGTTCCATTGGCACTTGGAATTTCGAACGGCACATTAATATCGAAGGGGCTCGCGGTTGTCGTCATTGGCGGACTAATTACCTCTACGATACTTACGCTTGTTGTTGTGCCAATTGTGTATGAGATGATCGAATCGTTCAAGGTTCGGATGAGCCGATTATTCAAACGGAACGTACCTTCTGGCTCTACACACGAAGTTAGCTAATCATTTGTAGATGGGGGAAATTATAAAATGAAGATGCAGATTGTACGTAACACCACTTCAAAACATTTAATGAAAGGATTCTTCATCTTACTTTGCGCCGCTTATATGGCAGGCTGCTCAACATCACCAACTCCTGCTGCTACCACGTCAGCTAATACATCCATTAAAGAGAATGAACCGCTGCAGGTTAAGGTTGAGGCTGTTGGCAAGCACAGTATGGGCGATCCAAGGGAACAAATTGCAGAAGTTCATGCCTCAACTCAAGTTGAAGTTAGGGTCGAATCAGGCGGAGCTCTCGTAAAGCTGTTAAAGAAGAGCGGTGAAATGGTTCAGGCAGGTGAAGTCATCGCCAAGCTAGAAAGCCGTCATGCCTTGATAGCCAGGGAAAAGGCGAAGCTAGCCCTTAAGAGTGCAGAACTGTCGCTAACGACAACGAAAGAAAGTGTAGATGATAGTCGACTCCAATTAACGAATGCGATAAGTAAGGTTGAAGAAACACTGAAACAGCAGGCTCGGGATGGAGCTTCTGAGACGGAAATCGAAGCCAATAAGCGGGAGCTTCAAGCATCCTTAACGAAACTGGCAGCACTTGATCGACAAAAGGCAGTGGCTATTAAGGAGGCCGAAGTTGAAACGACTAAGCTTGAACTTGAACAAGCAGAGCAGACTTGGAATGATGGGCAAATTGTATCTCCTGCTAACGGTATTTTGACGGACATCAAGGTTGCTGAAGGCACGAACATTCAAGCGGGGAGTATAGTGGGAATCGTGCAGATGACAGAAACAGTCAAAATAAAAGCACACTTAACTGAATCGGCTGTAAAGCTGGTTGGTAGCAAAAAGAGGTTAACATTTCGTGATTCCAATGGTAATGGCGCGGACTCGGACCGCACAGCTAAAGTCGTTCATCTGTCCGATGTACCCGACGCTGCGACGAGAATGTATACGTTGGAGCTTGAAGCGGTCAACAGGGATCATGTGTTGAAGCCTTTATCAAGAGTGCATCTTCAGCTAACCACAATAGCAGAGGAAACGGTGGCAGCAGTTCCGTCATTAAGTATAGTAAGGGAAGGACGCGCAGCCTATGTATTCGTCCTAAATGGAAATAAGGCGGAGAAGCGGGAAGTGCAATTAGGTCGTGTGAAGGGACCTTATCAGGAAGTACTAAGCGGGATTAAAATAGGGGAACAGCTTGTTGTGTCTGGTCAACACAATATAGAAGCAGGAGAAGTGGTCAAAGTAGTACAATAATAAGAAGCAATGGATGCAGTCCATATTTCAAACCGAACACAACTAGAGGTGAAATGGATGCTACAAATTAAGCGCGATGACAAACACCCCATATGGCAGCAATTGCTTGACCAAGCTATTCATAATATAACAACTGGTAAATGGCCGCCAGGAGAACTGCTTCTACCTTCTCGTGAGCTTGCACAATTGATAGGTGTCTCCCGCTCAACGATACAGATTGTGTATGAGGAATTATTTAGTCGTGGCTACACGGTTACTTCCCGGCGCGGCGGAACAAGGGTAAGTGACTGGACCTGTAGAACAGGTTTTACAGAGGATGTAACACTTCAAGGGCCTATCACCCCCGAATTACCTTTATTAAACGATGCAGTCAGCCATTTGCAGAGCTGGTTTAGAGGCAAGGAATATCGAAATGTTGAGATAGATTTCAGCCCACACGAGCCTTATTTGGATCAACAATTTCAAAAAAATTGGAGACACTCCTTTTTGCAAGCCTCCAAAGAAACGGAACTAACTACTTGGGCTTACGGCAACGCATGTGGTTTCGTTCCGCTGCGTGAACAGATTCAACGTTATCTGTCACTAGAGCGAGGCGTCCACGTGCATATCGATCAAATTATGTTAACATCAGGCGCACAACATAGCCTTGATTTAATTGCCCAAGCTCTACTAAATGAAGGAGAAACGGTTTCCGTAGAGGATCCCGGCTTCCCGGCCGCGTGGATGGCTATGAAATATCGGCGGATGAATGTTGTCCCTGTTCCTGTAGACGATTACGGATTACAGGTAGACCACATTCATCCGCAATCCAAACTTGTTTATGTTACGCCTGCACATCAGTGTGCAGTTGGGGTGATTATGTCGGAACCACGTAGGCAGCAATTGCTGCATATGGCCGCTCAACAGCAATTTTGGATTGTGGAAGACGACTACGATAGCGAGTTTCGATATCGCGGTGACCCGTTACCTACGTTGTTCAGCCAGCAATCACAGAACACCTTGTATATGATGAGCTTTTCAAAAATGATTGCTCCCGGTATACGAATATCGGCAATCATTGGGCCCAGAAGTGCTATACACCAGCTTGCTCAAGTCCATGAACTAACCTATCGGCACCTTCCTATTATGGAGCAATTGACGCTCACTCACTTTATTGAGCATGGGTATTTTATGCGTCATATGAGAAGAGTCAGAAACGTATATCGGCGCAGACACGAAGCCATGACGAAAGCTATCGGTTCAAGTGGCCTCGGAGAACGCTTTAAACTAAGCGGCGTAGAAACGGGATTGCATATGTTCCTTGAAGCTGAAGATTCGTTTGACGAAGAAGCAGCTGCGAATCATGCACTAGACAAGGGAATGCGTATATATCCGCTGAGTAATTATTGCTTGGAAAGCAAGCGCAAAGGGTGGGTGTTGGGCTTTGCCAAAGTAAACGAGTCAGAAATAGAAACGGGTATATGCCGTCTCGCGGAGATGCTTCTATAATAGGAGCATCTCCGGCTAAGCTTAGTCTTTCTGTCCTTGTATTCATTTTCGTGCCTCTGATTTATGCATCAAAATATGTGCGGTCAAACCTGCAACAAGCCCCCAGAATGCACCGCCAACACCAAGTAAGGTAACATTTGCAGCCGTTGCTAAAAAAGTAATCAGAGCTGTCTCACGTCCTTTGGGATCAGTTAGAGCATTGGCAAGGCTGCTGCCAATTGTTCCGAGCAGTGCCAATCCCGCCAAAGTCGCAATGAAAGTGGCTGGAAGAATCAGAAACAGTGCAGCCAGCGTCACACCAAATAGGCCGACAACGATGTAAAAAATGCCACAGGCAATTCCAGCAATATAACGTTTTGTTGAATCCTCATGCGCGTCTTTACCTGTACAAATCGCTGCAGTAATGGCTGCTACATTAAAAGCATGTGAGCCGAACGGTGCTGTAAGGAGTGAGCCTAGTCCCGTTACTGTCAGAATTGGATTCGCGCTCGTTTTAAAGCCATCATTTCGCAGCACGAGCATGCCAGGCATATATTGTCCCGTCAATGTAATAATAAACAGCGGCAATGCAACGCTCAATAAAGCATGAAACGAGAACTCAGGAAAGACAAATACCGGTGACGCGATTGCCAATTTAATAGTGCTGAAATCTACATTCTCAACACTAATCAAGTAAATAACTCCGATTCCTAAAATACCAACAATAGCATAACGGGACGTAAACCTTCTTAATAGTACATAAGCAACAAAAAGGACAATGACAAGCAAAGGGTCAATTTCCGCACCACTGAATGCTGAAATACCAAACTGCAATAAAATACCTGCCAGCAGACCGGAAGCAATGCCTGAAGGAATAAGCCGGACGAAACGCTCGAACATGCCCGATATCCCTAAAACTATAAACCCTATAGCAGAGATGATGTAAGCGCCAATCACTTCCGTGTATGGAGTTACCGCTAAAGCTGAAACGAGAAAAGCTACGCCTGGTGTTGACCAAGCCGTAATAATTGGTTCACGGTATCGATAGCTTAGCCAAATACCGGTTATTCCCACGCCCACTGAAATCGACAATACCCACGAAGCGGTCATTTCAGGACTCAATCCCGCTACTTTTGCTGCCTGGAACACGAGAATAAATGTCCCGCCATAGTTGACAATGACTGATATAAGAGCAGCTATCGTGGGAGATATCCAATCACGGCCACGCAGTGAAGATGATGTTGTAATCATATGCATGCTCCTAATCGTTCTGATGTGCGTACATTTTTTCCTCTTCGATTGGATTTTCTTTCGCTGTTATATGGTAGGGATCAATTCGGTATACCTGAACAGGACTATTAAATACTGCGGACCTGTACTTGTCTACATGCTGCTTGGACAACGGTCGGTTATAATAACCAGGCACATATTTGTGGAGCATCTCCTGCAACATATAGGTAGCTTCATCCAGATCAACGACGGGTTCGGCTTTGCCAAAAATCATAACACTCATATATGCAGTGTCCGTCTTAGCAGGCACTGGATCGGTAATGGTTCCATATTCTTCACAAACCGTAAAACAGACCTCTGGATTCATACTCATGACTTGATTGCGTCTCCCGCCTGTGGCTCCATGAAAATAAAGCTTCTCATTTGCCCAAACAAAATTGAGCGGAACAACATAGGGCAGCTGACCATCGACCATCCCGAGATGCCCAATTCGCGCTTTACTCAGAAAGGCTTTTATTTTGTCACTATCCAACACTTCTCTTATTTTGTAACGAACCATATCCATTCTTAAACACTCCTCACTATTGAATTTCCGTAAGTATATCAATCATTGGACTGAGTTAGTACGTCCAAAAATGCGATAAATGAGCAGTCCATATTTTATGCATACTATCCTTTTCAATGACTCTTTTTCTATTGTTTACGATGATAGTGAAGTAATGTTTACTTTTAGTAACCAATGAGTTAAGATAAAGTGGATAATTATTATCCGCGTTATAAATATTGATGTTGTGAAAACCATATAAAAATGTATTTGAATAAAGGCGGTGATCTTCATGCAGATGAAAACGGGAGTGGAGCAGTCAGTATATGCGATCCTTATTCTTAACATGTTGCCGGATAAAGCGGTATTACCTGGGGAAGCGATTAGTCAACAGTTGGGAGCTTCCCCAACGTATTTTCAAAAATTGTTGAGAAAGTTAGTCAGTGCAAACTTGATTACTTCTGTACCAGGGGTAAAAGGCGGATTTAAACTGCGAAAAAAAGCTGAAGATATTCGGATATACGATATTTATCTTGCTATAGAGGGACAGCAATCTCTTTATTCGTCTAGTGGCGTAATGCATGGCATGCTTGATCTGGAAGAGGAAGGATGCTGCTTGTTAACGGACTTAATGCAGGAAGCCGAATCATCTTGGCAAACGGTGCTGAAGCGCCAAACCATTGCATCCCTATACGAAGAAATAAATGTGGGTTATCAGCCCAAAGTACAATTGCTGCAACAATGGATTAAAGAAAAAATGGTTATGTAATGGAAATGCATCATAGTCAGGTGGAATACATGTGGAAAAATTTCTATCGCATCACGGTTTTACACGAACGTTTAGAGAAAATAATTTGACACTTGGTCTTTAAGGAAAGGAAGAGAAACGATGATAGAAATATTAGGTCGTATAAATGAATTAGCGAGAAAAGAACGGGCAGAAGGTTTGACAAATGCGGAATGGGTCGAGCAAATTTCATTGCGTATAGACTACTTACATGAAATTCGCGGACAAGTTGTTAACACGTTCTCTGGTTTGACCGTGCTTGATGCACTTGGAAATGATGTAACACCGGATAAAATCAGTAAAGAAAAGGAAATTGATTCCAAGACAGAATAGTTTATTGGAAGGGAGATAGCAGCCAGATGAGATTAAGTATATTGGACCAAGCCCCTATTACGAGAGGGAATCAAGCAGCAGCAGCATTGAAAAAAGCGGAAGAGTTAGCCGTGTTAGGTGATGAATTAGGCTACCATCGAATGTGGATGGCAGAACATCATGCAACTAATGTGTTTGCAAGCTCAGCTCCTGAGGTCACGATCGCCCATTTGACTGCTAAAACGAAAAATATCCGTATGGGAACTGGGGGAGTGATGATGATGCATTATTCCCCATTGAAACTGGCTGAGGTGTTTAAAACGCTAAGTGCGTTTTCACCGGGCCGCATAGATTTTGGCGTTGGTCGAGCTCCCGGAGGGGATAACGACTCTATATATGCTTTATCGGAAGGGCGCAGACCGATGACAAGCAATATGTATGAAAAATTTGATACTGCACTTCAGTTGATTAACGACGAAGTACCCGAAGTTGACTTGTATAAAAAGACCATTGCAACACCGTCTCACGTTGTCTTGCCAGAAGCTTGGCTGTTGGGTTCTAGCGGTAACAGTGCTGTTCAGGCTGGGCAAAGGGGTGTTGGTTATTCCTTTGCACAATTTTTCAATGGTGAGTTGAGTAAGGAGATTTTAGATGCATACAGACACAATTTCCAGCCTTCCGCTTTTATGGAGAAACCGGAAATCAACGTATCCTATATGGTGACAACAGCGGAAACAAAAGAAGAAGCTGAGTTTGAGGCATTGCCTCAAGATATTTGGCGCTTAAGATTTATGAAAGGCAAGATAGATCAATTGTTGACACCGGAAGAAGCTCGTGATTATCCGTTGACGGAAATGGATCGAATGATAATTAAGCAAAATCGAAACATTCATCTAGTGGGATCAGCGAAAGAAATTGCAACTCTGTTACTGGAAGAGCAAGATAGATACGGTTTTGATGAAGCGATGATTTGCAGCATTCCTCATTCACAAGAGAAGCGCCTGAATGTGTATCGATTACTGGCTAAGGAATTATTATAAAATTGCCATAGAAGAAGGGACAAAGAAATGAAGGATTATGTAGTAAAAGCGCTAGCACTAGATAATCAAGTACGTGCCTATGCAGTCCATACAACCGTAGCCATCGGAGAGGCTCAACGTCGTCATCATACATCGCCAACTGCTTCGGATGCTCTCGGACGTGCAATGACTGCTGGTGCGATGCTCGGTGCTATGCTCAAGGATGAGGAGCACTTAACCGTGAAAATTGCTGGAGGAGGTCCAATTGGAACGATTCTAGTAGACGCAAACGGCAAAGGGGAAATTAGAGGATATGTCACCAATCCTCAAGTTCATTTCGATCGTAATGATCAGGGATATTTGGATGTGCCACGAGCAGTAGGGATAGATGGAACGCTGACAGTATCCAAAGACGTAGGATTGAAGCAACCTTTCGTGGGACAAATTCCTGTGATATCGGGTGAGATAGGAGAAGATTTTATTTCTTATCTTATTCTTTCGGAACAATCGCCATCTACTGTAGGGGTTGGTGTTCTTGTTAATCCCGATCATACGATTCAAGCAGCCGGAGGTTTCATCGTTCAACTGATGCCCGGCGCAAAAGTTGAGATCATGAGCGAGATTGAAGAGCGTCTTAAAGTGATCGATCCCATTCCTTTGATGCTGGAGCAAGGATTGACTCCGGAACAAATACTTGAGCAAGTACTGGGTGTAGGGAACGTGAAATTATTAGAGAGAATGCCGGTACAATTCCAATGTCAATGCTCCAAAGAAAGAGTTTCCAATGCCATTATCAGTTTAGGAAGTGAAGAGATTCAAGATATGATTCAGACAGATGGACAGGCTGAAGCCAATTGTCATTTCTGTAATGAAACGTACCATTTTACTAAAGAAGATCTAGAGAAATTATTGAACAAAACGGTTAATAAGAGGCGAGCATAAGCTAGCTTAGTATTGAAGAAGCCACAGGCTTAGAGAGGATTAACTATCTCTCATCCTGTGGCTTTTGTATAAGATCATTACTTATTCACAAGCTACTCCGTCTTTATCTCGATCAAGTTTCACTCGATAGCCTGGATCACCTTCGTACAGTGGGGCCGCACCAGCATTGCGTGCAGCAGTACAGTTTTTATAGTACACCGTTTCTTGCTCTTGTTTTGGTTTAACTTTTTTTGATTTTGATTTAGGTTTTTTTGATTTGTTTGAGGATCCGGATTTAGGTTTGGACTTTTTTGATTTCTTCCCGGACTTAGACTTAACTTCTACCGTTTGTGCTTCAACTTGTTCGGAAGCAGAGGCGGGCTTTGCTATGCTAGTTCCTGCTGTAGTGCCGAACATTCCAACCGCGAGAACAAGTGCTAGCGAGAATGTCCATCTATTGAACATTGGTTTATTCATCGTTTACTCCCCTTTTATTTATAATTGCGAACAAACAACATAATAGCAAACGTTTACAGATTGTACCATATAGGAGTTTGTATGAAACTATTTTCTTTGTACGCTGAGAGCAAATATTGATCTTTCCGATTGATCTCTGAAGCATACTTTTTTATAATGAGTAAAAACTCACTCAAAAAAAGAGGTTGTATCATGCCACGCACGAAGGAACAGTATGAACAGATGCGAATTGCAACAAGAGAGAAAATACAAGCGGCAGCCATGCAGCTGTTCGTACAAAAAGGATTTGGTTCTACGAATGTGCAGGATATTGCGGATGCAGCTGGGATTAGCATCGGACTTCTGTATCGGCACTACAAGTCGAAGGAGAAATTGTTTAACGAATTGGTGGATTTCGCACTTGCAGGCATGGCTCAGCAGATGGAGTACTTTGAGTCAAATGAGGTTTCACCTAAGCAAGCAATGGATCAGTTTGTACATGAAATATACAACGATATGATGACAGGCGAACAATTTGCTAATTTACTGATCCTTATGCAGCAGTCGTTTTTGACGGGAGGGGGAGCAGCTGTAAATCATGTCGAGGTAACCCGGGTTAGTGAGCAATTATTTGCTGCAACAGCCAAGCTTATTAAAAGAGGTCAGGAACGGGGTGAATTTCGTTCAGGAAATCCGGATGAAATGGTTTTGTTGTTCTATTCAACGATACATGGGCTAGCTGCTATGAAAATGATGCTGCAGCACAATTTTCAGATGCCCTCTCCAGTTGCGCTCACTTCATTTCTCTATAAGGAAGGGGAATAAGCGTATATGTTTACCGTGATTAGAGCGGACCAATTAGAATTTGATCCAAGGCCACAAATGTCTCAAATTTTTGCGGATGGATTTTCGCAGTGGCTTGGCTATTTTTCCAAGGATAATCAGGCAATTGCAAGAGCTTTTGCTCATATGTTCGTGTTAAATCAATTTTATGTCGCTGTAACAGATGAACGTAAAATTACTGCTATGGCCGCGTGTACAGACGGTACGGCTTCTTCGGTAAAGCTAAACTCAAAGGAACTGCGTAAGCATTTGGGGCTAGTTAAGGGAACACTTGCTGGAGTTATTTTGAAAAAAGAATTTGAAGCAACCAAGGCAGTAAAGACAACAACGGATGCTCCTATTTCCACACATGGTTCAATCGAGTTTGTTGGAACTGCTCCTGAATGCAGAGGACAGGGAGCGGCAAGTGCGATCATCCGTCATATGGTTGAAAATGTCCCTTTTGATCAATTTCTCATTGAAGAAGTAGCGGATACGAATATGCCTGCCATGAACTTATACCAAAAGCTAGGCTTCCAAGAATATAAACGGAAATCTATTCCTCAGAAGAAAGCCGAAAAAATCGGAATTAATCACATTATTTCTTTGAAGTATGTAAAGTAATTAACTAGCGAGCAAGCCTTTAGCTGTAGTTAATCAGCTTGCAGACATACTCCTTAACACCAACGTTACACGATCCAATGGGTCGTGTTTTTTGTTTGATCAATGTGGCTAAGGGCAGCACAACGGAAGTTGGTTAGAGAAGAAAATTGAGCGGAGTGGACAATGGCAATTGCATTCGTCTAAAGAGGAGACTTGCTGATATATATGTAAGAAGCGAAAGTAATCATTGCTGAATGGGTTATTACTGAACGTGAGATAAGAATGTATGTTTGCTGATATGGATTTGATTAAGATGTACTCGAGAATGAAACCGAGAGAGGGGCGTTAGCATTCAATGAAAAAGGAACTAACCCAGTCGCTGCTGGATGATCTCGTGGCTCAAGCGATCCAAAAGAAACATATTTACGGTGCTGTGATATGTGTGGAAAAAGGAGATGGATCGTTATCGCTCGTCAGTGGAGCGGGTAACATTCAAGCGGAAACCCCGTATTTTATCGCAAGTATTACGAAAATGTATGTCACAGCTGTGCTGCTAAAATTACGCTCGAAAGGACAACTGCAGCTTGAAGACAAAATCTCCCGATACCTCTCTCAGGAAATCATGAACAAACTCCATGTACAGGATGGAGTTGATTACAGCAACGATATTACGATCAAGCATTTATTGTCTAATACGTCGGGTATTCCTACGTACTTTACATCTGAATTCGTCTCGGAGTTAATAAGTGGAAAAGATCAGGCGTGGTCGCTCGATAAGACTTTAGATGTAATCAAGAGCAAGAAGCCTTCATTTAAACCGGGTCAAAAAGGAAAAGCACACTATTCGGACCCCAACTTTCATCTGCTTGGTACGATTGTTGAGAACATTACGGGTCAGAGCATTCATGAGGTATTTCAAGCCTTCATTTTTGATGAATTGCAGTTGGCCAAGACATATGTATTTGAAGATGTGAACGATGTGCGCCCGGTTCCTATTTATTATAAAAAACAACCACTGTATTTGCCTCATTATATATCCTCGATTGCTTCTGAAGGTGGAATTGTTTCCACTGCGCAGGACTCCATGCTATTTTTAAAAGCATTTTTTAACGGACGGCTTTTTCCTAAAACAGATCTCGCAGAATTGACTTCCCAATGGAATCTATTATTTGGCCCAGGACTCTTTTACTATGGAATCGGTATATGTAAGCAGCCGATTGCTATGTTTAATTGGAAAAAGGGGATCGTTGGGCACTGGGGACAATCTGGTGCATTTGCTTTTTATCATGAGGAGACGGATCTGTATTTTACGGGCACGGTTAATCAATATACAGGACATTCTGTTGCAGCGCGAATGATGATGAAGGTCATCAAAATGATGGAGAAATAAGTTTGGTTTCGACTCGTATTGCGAGGTGTTAGTCACATTGTTTGTGATACTCTAACTGCTATAATAAAAGGACTTAAAGCTATAGAATGCAGGTGAACTAGGAATGAATTATTGTTATGCTTGCGGAACGAAGTTACGTTCTAAGGAATGTGAAGGAGAGGGAATAATCCCGTATTGTGACTCATGTCAGGCATTTCGCTTTCCGATCTTCAGTACGGCGATTAGCACAGCTATTTTGAATCAAGAAAGAAACAAGGTGCTATTGCTTAGACAGTATAAGATGAAGGATTACAGCTTACTTGCTGGTTATGTTAATCGAGGAGAAGCGGCGGAAGAGGCGCTGATTCGTGAGGTTAAGGAAGAAGTGGGGCTGCATGTGGATGAGTATAAGTACATGCGAAGCCGTTATTTCGAACGTACGAATACGCTGATGTTAAATTTCGTCTCTGTGGTGAACAATGAGGCGGTTATGCAAATCAATGAGGAAGTTGAGCAGGCAGAGTGGTTTACTTTTGCTGAAGCTAGAGAGGTTATTATGAAAAATAGCTTAGCAGAGTCTTTTCTACTTGCGATTTTGGAACAAGCTGAGGCAGGAGAGCTAGGGCGGTTTATATTAACATAATTAACCTACATAATAATGTTTTTAAACATTTATACTTTTGTAAATCTACATAGAGCCATACTTGACGATTTCGTACGTCCATTCTCTGAGTGGAAGATCGACCGTTGGGATGTGGCTCTATTTTTGTTATGCTGGACTGGATGCAAAGTGAGGGAGACGTACGGCCTATGAAAAAAATATTAATTATCGATGATGAAGCGGATCTTAGAAAACTGCTGACGGATTATTTTGAAATGAACGGGTATTTCGTGCTGACGGCGAAGGATGGTAATGAGGCGCTACGGAAAACGGAAGAGCAACCGGATCTTATTTTACTAGATATTAATATGCCTGAACTGAATGGTCTTGAATTATGCAGGAAGATTCGGCGATTTGTCTCCTGTCCTATTTTATTTTTAAGTGCTCGTGTAGAGGATGCGGATAAAATTGTAGGTTTTCAAGCAGGAGGAGACGATTATATCGTCAAGCCGTTCAGCATTCATGAATTGGGTGCTAGAGTGGAGGCTCATTTGCGCCGGGAAATGCGAAGCCACAATAAAGCAGCGGTAAAATTCAGTGGGGATATCGTAGTAGATTATTCGGCGCGTGTGATGTACTGCGGTGGCACGCAATTTTCATTTCCGAAAAAAGAGTTTGATATTATCGAACTGTTATCCACTCATCCTGGCATGATATTTGACAAGGAACGTATTTATGAAAAGGTTTGGGGCTTGGACGAGCAAGGCGACAGTGCTGTGATAGCGGAACATATCCGTCGAATTCGTTCGAAGTTGAAAGAACATGGCGGCGAAAGGTGGATTGAAACCGTCTGGGGAGTAGGGTATAAATGGCGAAAATGATCAATTGGCTGCGATTGAAGCTAAAACAGTTATCTCTGCTTCAATCCTTTATCTTGCTATGCAGCCTTACACTTATGATGGTCTCAACTATCATTGTATTGGAATTCGAATGGGCGGAAAGGTTGCGACGGCAGTTTGCGAGCCACCCCTCAGACGATGATTGGGTGTTGTATGTACTTATTGCGACTATACTTGTAACGGTTGCTGTAGCTATCGTGGCGATGGCCATCGTCTTTTATAAATGGAAACTGAAAACGCCGCTGGACATGCTGATGAAGGGATCGGAAAATATTTCGGAAAATGATTTGGATTTCCATATTTCTTATGATCATAAAGATGAGATGGGGAAGCTATGCCAAGCGTTTGAGAAGATGCGAAGCCAATTGGAGGCCAATCATCGAGTGCTTTGGCGTTCGGTTGAGGAACGGAAGCAGCTGAATGCTATTTTTGCGCATGATCTGAGGACACCACTTTCTGTTTTAAAAGGATATTCTGAATTTCTCACTGCTTATTTGCCTCAAAATAAAATACCCGAGGAAAAGCTGTTGGATACGATCCAAACGATGAACGTTCATATTGTTCGTCTTGAACGTTACACAGAGGCGATGAACTCGATTCAGAAGCTGGAGGACATGCCTGTACATCGCGTTGAGATGGAAGTGGAACTGTTCATTTCTTTATTGAACGATAGTGCCCATCAAATTGCAGAGCGCAGTGGCAAGACGGTGAGTTCGTCCATTAAAACAGATTCGAAAACAGTGGTTGTCGATAAGCATATGGTGATGCAAGTGTTTGAAAATTTGATTGCGAATAGTGTGCGTTATGCGGAGAGTCATGTAAATGTTCATTATGAAATCGATAATGGTCACTTTTCTATAACGGTCATGGATGATGGTATTGGTTTTTCTGTTGAAGCGTTGCAAAAGGCACAGCTTCCTTTTTATCGGGACGAGGTATGGGAGGCCAATGTGCATCATGGGCTGGGACTGTATATTTGCCATGTGCTATGCGAAAAGCACGGTGGTAGCTTGCATATCGAAAACAGTTCCTCTGGCGGCGGAAGAGTAACGGCATGTTTTGTTTGCGGAGTTGATAAATAGTTGAAAACTATCATGTAACTTCTTCTTATCACATAGATAAGGAGTGTTAAGATGGCCATTTCGCAAAAGAAATTGATTCTATGCTTATGTTGTTTGATGCTGCTTGGGTTTAGTTTCGCAAACTCAGTTCTCGCTATTGAAGTTCGTAACAAAGATGAAGTCCTGAAACAAATCGATGAGTATGTCGTCGAAACGATGAAAATGAATAATATTAAAGGGGCATCTCTAGCCATAGCCAATAACGATCGTGTGTTTTATGCAACAGGTTATGGTGGTGTTTCCGAGGCGGGCGCAATAACGGGGAGTACTCCTTTGCCTATTGCTTCCTTAAGCAAATCGTTTACGGCGCTAGCTGTGCTGCAATTGGTGGAAAAGGGGAAAATCGATCTCGATGCGCCGTATTCCTCCTATTTCTCGGGTACCTCAGATTTATCGCCTATAGACGAGCGTGTCCACCAGATAACGGTCCGACAGCTGCTGAATCAAACGAGTGGTCTGAATGACAAAGTAAATCCTGATATGACACGCTTTGTACAATACGAAGCGCTGAAGGAGATCTACGCATCGTTGGACAAGGTTAAGCTTGCACATGATCCCGGTGAAGCGTATAGCTATCATAATCCAAATTATCAATACTTAGCGCTGCTTGTGGAGAAAGTGAGCGGACAAAGTTTTACTGCTTATCTGGAAAAGAATATTTTTGAGCCGTTGAAGATGGACCAGACGTTCAATGTAAGTTCGACACAGCAAATGAATGAGCATCCTGCTGTTCCATGGGGACATTATCTTGTATTCGGTCAATCGATTAGCAGAACTGAGCCTTCTTGGTTTATTGATGGTCCTGCAGGCATTATTTCCACGGCAGAAGATATGGCAAAATGGATGGTTGCTCAATATAATGGCCGTCTTCTTGCCCCGGAGCTTATGGATCAATATCATGCAGCAGGACAAATAGGTCCATATGGAATGGGCTGGATAGCAGGTAAGGATAAGCGTTGGGGCCAGACGATTGACGATTTCCCATGGCGGTATTTTCTGGACCTACAAGGCGGAAGAGGTCATTTTTGTGGATCAGCAGTTGGGCATAACGATGTTGTTTACAACGGGGTTGAATGCTTTTGTTGACTACACTGCTATTGTTAACGGAGTAGTTGAAATTATGATGGGAGAGAATGCCGAACCCTCTGCCTTTAACAGTAGAAATATGGAGATGGCTATGATGTTGCTGATCCTTGCAACCGTCATTTGGGGCGTGTATGGATTCATCCATAGGAACCGAAAAAAGAAGAGGGTTACGATAGTGAGGTTGATTACTTCCTCGATCGTGAGTTTACTTCCTGCTTTGCTTCTCTTGTTCTTGTCACCAATCGCTGCCTTTATTGGCGGCGGGCGCGTTGTACCTTTGAGTGGACTATGGATGGCGATGCCGTCTCTTGTTATTTTTCTAGCTGTAATATCGTTGGTGAGCATAACGAATTTGGTATGTCAGTTTCATTTGTATTTCCAACTAAGACACAAGACGCAGCCAATGTAGGTTGCGTTTTTATTTTGAGTGGATATGCGGTAGGTGAGCATGAACTAAAAAACCGACCCTGGCCGTAAGGCTGGAGTCGGTTTGAAGCACGAAGTAAATTTGAAATTAATAGCAGCGATAACGATATTCCACGGTTAATGTATCGAATTTATTTCCAAGTCGCTACTGTTTCAACAGGCAAACGATAGGAAGGGTATCCCTCTTTGGCTGTTTTTCCGATGCTGATTAGCATGATTGGTTGGTAACGCTCTTTGTCCATATCAAAAGCTTCAGCAATTTTATCTTTTTCATAACCGCCAATTGCATTCGTATCATAGCCATGTGCACGGGCAACTAGCATCAATTGCATCGATACAAGTCCACCATCGATAAAGTTAACATCGCGCAAATCCGCCGCAGAAATCGTATCGTAGTATGGTTTGTACATATTCATTACCACATCTTTCATTTCTTTCGGCAAATAACCAAGTTCTATGGATTTACTGAATATTTCATCCATGTACGACGCATTTTCCATATCCGCGAATACAGCTATAACGGCAGAAGAGGTGAGAACCTGTGTCTGATTGAATTTTGCCAACGGAGCTAGCTTTTCTTTGCCTTCCTTACTTTCGATAACGACAAAGCGCCAAGGCTGCATGTTAACAGAGGACGGAGCTTTCGTAGCACCTTCAAGAATTGCGGTCATTTCCTCTTTGCTGATTTTCACCTCAGGGTCATATTCTTTTACAGAACGACGACCATATGTGATTTCCTTAAAGTCATTTGTTTTTTGAAATTTGCTCATGATATATTACAGCTCCTTATTAATTGAAATGTTGTGTTTCATTCGTTCGAGAAAATCGGCCAGTATTGGAATTTCTTTATCATCGAAGTCCTTCAAAATCTGGCGAATGAAATTTTCTTTTTCTATTTTGTAGCCTTCGATTTTTTCAAGCCCTTCATCAGATAAACGAACAAAGGTTTCGCGATTATCGTCAGGATTTTTGCGTCTCGTCACCATGCCCTCAGCTTCAAGTTGCTTGAGATGACGAGTAATAGCAGCATTGTCGATGTTAATATGCTTTTGTAACATGGACTGTTTGACCTCAATCCCCCCGCACAGTTCGTGCAAAATTTCGAGTCGGGACGAGCTTATGCCCGTACAATGTTCGAATTTGTGGTGGATCTTGTTGCACAATCCGTTAAGCAGAGTCAATATCTGCTGCTCCGTGCAATCATTACGTGTCATGCCTTCGAGCCTCCTGAGAGCGTAAACATACGAACGACTTCATTGTAGAGCTATATCTCCACGCCATCCAAATTGTTTGAGTACTCAATAATTGAGGGGTCAACTATTGATGTATCAAGTAATATAACATTGATAATTATAGTTTGCAACTATGTATCTTCTGGTATGATTCGATGGGGAGCGCATAAAAGCAGATAAAAGCCCATGAAAGCGCACAATGACAGTGGCCATGTTGGATTTCGCATTGCGATATGCCGAGGTGGTTCATCTAACGGTCGCTATTGACGTTATTAACGTGAAATCGTTCATCTTTCATTTTTAACGGTCGTGAGCGCGCTTATTTTAGCACATGTAGTGAATGATATCGCTATCAATAACAAATAAGCTCGCTGGCGACCTTTACATTTTAAAATGAGTAGATTGCTATCAAATAGCCTCTGTGGCAACCGTTACGTTCATGGGGACTGATTCGGAGCTGTTTCGGATCTGTCTAATGAGCCTAGGTGTTGGGGGAATCTGGGCTATTGGGCGCTAATGATTACGATTTGCCATTGCTGTAATTGAGAGAGTCGTTGTTACGAAGACGAAACAAAGCAAGGGGCTGTCTATCTAGATGGCTTATTCCTTTTGAGACAGTCCCCTTCGTTTACAATGAGAACTGAAAAATATAATTTGTTTATGCGAATGTATACGAGTGTAAGTGCAGTTGTAAATTTAAATGCAAATGTAAGTACAAGTATCAAGTACAAGCTCGCATGCGAACATGTTACGGTTCGTTTCTATTTTAATCTAATACGTGCGCCAAGAGACACTTGGTCCCATCCAGTTAGATGGAATTGTAATGACGTATTTGTAAGTACCTGCGGGTTGATTATCCGAATAAACAGTGCCGCTGCGAATGCCGTTATCGGTAGGCCGTCCTCCTTCAACGCTAGCTGCATTGATCGCGACATCACCCGAAGTTGTAACCCGATAAATTTCGATATACATCCAACCGTGAATACGAGAATCGTAAGCGGAATAGTCAAGGGCAAGATTACCGCCTGTATGCGTGGTAACACCTGTAACCGTTCTTGTTGAACTAGCGGAAGCAGTTGCTGCAAATGCGCTTGTTGCAAATACGAGAAGCATAATAATCGCAATTAGACCAAAACTTACTTTTTTCATTTGACTTTTCCTCCTTGGAATGGGTTTGATGATGCCTTAACACAAAGATACATCAATGATTCGAGGTTCTTCGATCACCCCCTTATCAGATTCCAAAAGTTCGCTAGCATTATTTTGCTCAAAGCACATCTGTCAGATTAATTGTAAAAAGCAGCGGAAATGTTGAATAGCTCTTAGGAGAATGGTAGAAAAAAGTGGATGTCTGATACTTGCTTGTATTCTATACTAACCGTACCAATATAGACAGGTAATATATTCTAGTATTTATCGTGTTTTTATATAGAAGGTAAGCTAGAATAAGCCAAACGATCATCAGGATAAAATCCCGGTGTACCGTTTGGCTTATTTGCACTTATTTCGATGATGGTAACAAAAAAGGCTGAAACCCTTGCACCATAATACGGCTGACCGATGCTGCCAAGTCATCGAGGGAACCATTGAGTTTTCCTTCGAACCAGTCTTGATACATGGCAACGAGGCCGCTTGCGAAGAAGTTAACGTGTAGAATAAACGCTTCACGTTCTTGAACCGAATTGGTCTTTCGTTCATAGCTGAGCAGGCTCTCGATTAGAACAGCCTTAACCTTCGTCATAAATGTGCTTGCCGCATCAACAGCAATGAGCATGCGGTAAAATTCAATATCTTGACCTAGGAAATTCGACACTTTCGCTAAGAAAGGCATCATATTTTGAATGAGATCGGTATGTTTGAATTCATCGAGAAATTCAATCATCTTCTCCATAATTTCATTTTCGATTTGTTCAATGACAGCATGTACATCCGAATAATGGGCATAAAATGTTCCGCGGCTAATATCAGCTCGCTCGACAATATCTTTGATCGTAATCTTTTGGTATTCTTTCTCCAACATTAGCTCTACCAATGCACGACGAATCATGTTCCTCGAACGAATGGCGCTTCTGTATTCCGCTTTTTCCCTCATTTTGGTATACTCCTTATTTTGTTCAAAATTAAACATATTTAATTCGAAATATTCAAAATTGAATAAATGATTAAAAATTGACCATTGTACGCTTTTCTCACAATGAGTATACTTTTTTCATGTATAAAAGTAAACACGTGTTTAGTTTTGTGAATGTTACAAGATAGGAGATAGAGAATGAGGAAAATTAAAAATTTGAGAATTGCTTCGATCGTGGCTTGGATTCTGATAACCGTTGTTATCGTGATGACGATGCCGAACCTCAATCAACTAGTGAGGGAAAAGGGACAAGTATCGATTCCAGACAGTGCGCAAAGTAATATTGCGCATGAAATGTTGAGTCATATGGATGAGGACAGTGGCAATAGCTACTCGATCATTGCTGTATTTAATAGTGGAAGTGATAAGCCTTTAAGTAGTAAGCAGCATCAACAAATTGAATCTGTCATTTCACAATTCAAATCGAAGCAAAAGCAGCTAGGTATTGAAAATATGCTCACTCATTTAGATGATGAGCACACGAAGAGTCAGCTCGTATCGAAAGATAAGACGACCATTTTAACGCAGTTGTCTGTTAGTCGTAGTCAAGGTACGATCTCTGAAGCAACAGAGCAGCTGGAAGCGTTGATGAAAAATGTAGACACGGTCGATACATATTTGACAGGCAACAGTCTTGTTATCGAGGATTTTGTAAAGTCGACAGAAGAAGGTATTAAGAAAACCGAAATCATTGCGGTCATTTTTATTATCGTCGTACTCATCATCGTCTTCCGATCTCCTATTGTGCCGGTTGTTTCGTTAGTTACAGTAGGAATCTCTTATATCGTATCACTTGGTATTGTAGCTCATTTTGTGGAGTGGTTTAACTATCCGTTTTCTAACTTTACACAAGTGTTTCTAGTCGTCATCTTATTTGGTATCGGAACCGATTATAATATTTTATTATTCTCTCGATTCAAAGAAGAGCTTACACGACAGGAAAATACGCTTGCAGCGGTAAAAGCAACGTATCGCTCTGCTGGAAAAACGGTGCTCTATAGCGCGTTAGCTGTTTTTATCGGATTTATGGCATTAATTTTGGCGGAGTTCGGCATTTATCGAGCAAGTTCGGCGGTTGCCATAGGTGTAGCAGTGCTCGTGCTTGTACTGATGACGTTGAATCCGGTCATTATGGTTACGTTAGGGAAAAAGTTGTTTTGGCCAGTTAAGAACTTCGATGGACATGGAGAGAGCCGAATTTGGGGTGTGCTAGCGAAGACATCCGTGACAAGACCTATCGCAGCGCTCTTGTTTATAGCGGTCCTTTGCATTCCGTTCGTGATGAAGTATAGCGATTCCTTGAGCTATAACGATTTGCTGGAGGTTGATGATAGCTACGCTTCTAAGCAAGGGATTCAGGTCATTGAAAAGCATTTCTCACCAGGATTCTCTTCACCGACGACATTGTTTATTCAATCGGATAAGCCGTTGGACAATGCGAAGGCATTACAAGAGCTGGACGAACTTGCGGAGCAAATTTCGAAGATGTCTGGTGTAGCTGAAGTGTATACAACGACTCGTCCAGTAGGTAAGAAAATGGATGAGCTGTACATGAAAGATCAAACGAAGGAACTAAATAAAGGTCTAGGGGATGCCTCAAAAGGCGTTGGCGAGATTAACGACGGGCTGTCTTCTGCGGAAAAAGAAATCGGTCAAGCAGATACAAAGGGTGTACAAAATGTGCAGCTGCTAATCGATGGAACCAATGAAGTGAAGACAGGTGTTTCGAGTTTAGGGAAAGCGATTGATGAATTATCGAAAGGTGTACATTCAGGTGCTAAGGGAGCTAATCAACTGGAAAGCGGTCTAGCATCGCTTAAAGACCAAATGAACCTGTTATCTCAATCATTACCGAAGCTGCATAAAGGCTATTTGGAGCTTGAAACAGGACTTTCTTCATTCGGAACTCAATTTGCAAGTTTAGAGCAAGCGATTGGGGGAGCGGTACAGGCATTTGAACAAATCGAAGGTACGTTGGGCATTTATGTTCAATCCAATCCAGATGCAGCAAATGATGAGCATTTGCAAACGGCAATTGGCATTGCTGCAGCAGGCAAACAGCAGATGAAGGAATTAGCTAAACAGCTTAATGGATTGAAAACGGAATATGACGCAGCGATGTCATCCTTTAAACAAGCAAATGCTTCACTTTCTGCTGTACAAAATGGTCTTATGCAATTGCAAGGTGGTGTGTCGCAGCTGCATAAAGGTTCATCCCAATTGAAGGATGGATTGCAAAAAGCAGCGGATGGATCGAATAAAATGACCGCAGTTCCTCCTGCGCTTCATACAGGATTGACAGATATTCATGCGGGACAAAAGCAACTGCTCTCCGGATTAACCGCATTAACAGGTAATATGGAGAAGCTGCAATCTGGATTGTCTGCTAGTACGAAAGGCTTGGAAGAAGTGAGTACGGGCTTAGCAGATGCTCAGAGCTATTTGCAAGGGCTGAGTGATTCCAAGGCTTCGGAAAAATTCTATATTCCTCAAGATATATTGAAGGGCGAGGAATTTAAACAAGCAATGGATATGTACATGTCTGCGGATCGCAAAACGGTACAAATGAATATTATGCTGGACGTGAACCCATATTCGAAAGAAGCAATGGCGATCGTAAAGCAGATTAACACAGAAGTGCAGGCAGCGATTCAAGGCAGCGATTTGAAACATGCCAAGGCAGCACTGGGTGGGAAAACGGCTGAAAATGTGGATCTTGAAGCGATCGCGAGCGGTGACTTTGCACGGACAGCGACGATCATGTTGATTGGTATTGGAATGGTCCTTATTTTCATCACACGTTCCTTGTGGATACCGATTTTCATTATTCTGTCATTGGTGTTAGCGTACTTTACTTCGCTTGGGATAAGTGAGTTCTTAGCTACACATTTACTATCCGTAAATGAATTAGGTTGGAATGTTCCATTCTTTAGCTTCATTATGATTGTGGCATTAGGCGTTGACTACAGTATTTTCTTAATGATGCGCTATCGTGAAATGGACGGTCATTCTGCGCAGGAAATGATCGAGGCTGCTCGCCATATGGGCGGGGTTGTTATTTCGGCGGCGATTATTCTTGGTGGTACATTTGCGGCGCTCATCCCTTCAGGGGTGCTGACGCTGATTGAAGTAGCGATGACGGTTATTATCGGCTTATGCTTGCTTGGATTTGTAATGCTGCCAATTATGCTTCCGGCATTGTTAGCGGTAGTGGAGCGGGTGCAAAAGCTAGGTGTTAAAGAGAAGTAAAAGTAAGTTAATTCAGTTTTCAGATGTAAGAGGTAATTTATAACGTTATGTAGAGAAATAGATAAAACCGAGAAATCCGACCTTACAATAGGTCGGATTTTTTTCTGAAGAAAATGATGGAAATTGACCGTTGACATTACTACGAAAACGTATTAAATTGAGATCGGGGATATACTACGATATCGTATTAAATGAAATAAACAATTGGATTGGCGCGCTATTGCTATTTCTCACTAGGGTCACCCTCAGTAAATAATTTTTACAACTATTTATCAGGGAGGTATGCTATATGAATTGGCAAGATGCAGCTTTGTTGGCAGCTGGAATGATCGGAAGTATCGTGGCGGTGATTCATGGCATTTTGACTCAACGATTGATGGTCAGGCCGTTACAGGAGTCTGGATCTACTAAGCAGCCGAAATTGGTCAAAATGCTCGTGCCGCCGCTCTTACAGTTCAGCACGTTCAACTGGTTCCTTGGGGGCCTTGCCCTGATCGCTTCTATCTGGTTCGAACCGGATGTTAAGCTAGCGATTGGTCTGCTTGTCGGCAGTTCATTCCTGTTTGCAGCTATTGTTGCCCTATGGGCATCACGCGGACGACATCCTGGCGGATTGCTTTATGCGGTAGCGGTTATTTTAATCGTATTTGGCATTAATCTGTAGTACGATATTTTTCTACTTCGCATGTGAAAATAATTCTCAATTAGAGGTTATACTTGTACTAAAGAGACAGAAATGCTGCTGACATGTTCGACGGAAAACAAATGAAAAGAGCACCCCCCGCTAGGGATGCTCTACTTGCAGATAAGCTATTGTAAAAATGAACGGCTGTGCTGCAAAAATGTGCTAAACGATATGCTAAATTTTTGGTTCGAACGTTTTGCAGTCTGTCTCTCCACTATTGCTCGCTTGATTACCGCGATTGCTTACGACATAGATGGAGGACGCGGCACATTTGTTGCCTGCTGCCCAGAACTTGCAGTTGTTTACTTCGCATAATACGTCTTTAGCCATAGTTTTCACCTCCCTTCTTATTAAGGATGGTCGAATACTATGGCTCTTTATACTTGACCGCGGTTTCTGGTTATTTTTATCGAATAACGTTTCTCACAACCGTTACACAACGTAAAGAATATATCAAGGAAAATGTGCGAAGGACATTTGTCCCGAATATCTGTAATCTGCTCGCTAAAATGCAGCTACTTTTATACATATAACGGACTGTCGTCCTATCCTGGATCAGTCCCAGAAATATATACTTGAGGTGAATCAACATGGGGATGCAGCAAATGATTAAATACATGGAGCAAAGCGAAAAGATTTACGCAATGATGAAGCAATGCCCCTACGAAATATTGCGCGAATGGAAGCTGACCAAGTTTAAGGCTGGCTCCGTATTGTTTTCCCAAGGCGATATTCAGGACAGCTTTTACATTATGGTGGAGGGTGTCGCGGATATTAGCGTTATTGGCGAAAACGGTAAGAAATATGTGCAGTCGACTTATCATAAAGGGGATATGATTGGCGAGCTTGAGATTGTGGACCGCCTTCCTTTTATCAGCAACGTGGAAGCGGTTACGGATGTGGTGCTTATGGGTCTGAAGCGCGAGCATTTTTTGGAATGGCTCCATTTGGACCGTAATTTTAACGAGTATTTTATCCGCAGCATCTTGAAGCTTCAGTACGACATCCTGAAGAAGGAGGGAGACAACAATCTGTACACCCTGCATGATCGAGTGTGCAGTTACTTGCTCCGTTGTCTGCCGCACGGTCAAAAGAGGGCAGAAGGTATTGTGATTAAGGTTGATAAGCAGCAGCTCAGTCATCAATTTGCTGTCACTCCTCGAAGCATCAATCGTATTTTGTCAGAGCTTAAGAAGCAAGGCATCATCGATTTGAACAAGCAGGAAATTATAATTTTGGATACGAAGCAATTGCAGTTGGAGCTGGAAGATCGAAATAGTCGAGCTTAACAATCGATTGGAAGTGTATAGGTTTTTAGATGCTAACGTTTATGTTGAAGCCTATATTCGAAAAAATGTAAGCCTTATCATTAATTGTGAAAATGGTATTCAAGAATTGAAATGAAAGCGTAAGCATCAGGTCAGATTACTATGGGAGGTTATAGAAAAATGATTAAACATCCTTTGTTCGTTATTATTGCTTGTGCCATCAGTATTGGGGCGGGATTGTATCTGAATTCTTCGTATATTGAAATATTTGCTTCTGTTATTGGTGTTATCAACGTATGGTTGTTAGCTAGGCAGAAAGTTATCAACTTCCTATTTGGTGCAATTGCAGTAGTAAGCTTTATGTACATTTACTTCAAAACAGGCCTTTACGCAATGGTTATTTTATCGGCCTTGCAGTTGATCTTTAACATTTACGGCTGGTACTACTGGGTTAAAAATAAAGGCGAAGACGATACTGCGCCAACGATTCGTTTGTCAACAAAGGGCTACGTCATTTGGGTAAGCATTATTTTAGTAACTTGGGGCATCTGGTCTTATATTCAAGTTACTTATACAGGAGCAACTAAGCCTTATTTAGACGCTTTCATCGCAGTTATCGGATTGGCTGCACAGTACTTGTTAAGCAAAAAGATTTTGGAAAACTGGCATTTGTGGATTTTGATGAACCTGATTTTAATCGTGATGTACCTCTCAACAGAATTGTACGTAATGATTTTGCTAGCGATTATTAACTTGATCATTTGCATCGATGGCTTGATCGAATGGAAGCAAAGCTATAAAGCTAATCGAAATCGTGAAGGCGCAACGGGGACTGGTTTCTAAGGGATAGGAGGAATACATCATGAGTTTTCATATCGAAGCGAAAGTTGGCGATATCGCCGAAACGATATTGCTGCCTGGTGATCCGATGCGTGCGAAATTTATCGCGGAAAACTATTTAGAGAATGCTGTATGTTACAACCGGATTCGCGGTATTCTAGGATATACGGGAACGTACAAAGGCAAGCGCATCTCAGTTCAAGGTACAGGAATGGGCATGCCATCCATGTCTATTTATGCGACTGAGTTGGTAAATGATTATGGAGTAAAGAACTTGATTCGCATCGGCTCAAGTGGATCCTATCATGCTGATGTCAAGCATATGGACTTGGTAGTAGGCACGGCGGTATGTACAAGCTCTGCGATGTTCAGACATGAATTCGAGAACTTCTCTTACGCACCGGCTGCAGACTTTAAATTGGTAAGAACAGCGTATGATATCGGAGAAAAATTGAACTTGCCTGTACGTGCAGGTTTGATTATGACGGAAGATCATTTCTATGACGGCAATGAGCCAATGTATAAGAAAATGGCTCAGTATCAGGTGCTAGCTTGTGACAATGAGTCTGCGGCTATGTATATGGTTGCTGCGAAATACAATGCCCGTGCATTGTCCATTTTAACGGTTACCGACCATATGTTGACGAATGAAACGATCACGCCAGAAACACGTGAGACGGCACTCCATGACATGATCCGCATGGGATTGGAGACGGCTATCGTTCTATAAAAAGATGCGAGCTGGAGCGACAGAAATAAACGCATTTAGAAGCCTCATCAGGATTTACTAAATTAGAAGCAGCCCATAGTGGCTGCTTTTTTGCATTTACCTATTTGCCAGTTTCGCAAATTAACTATTGACCCTCACATTAATGTGAGGGTTTATAATTACCTTAATCCGCTGGATAGAAATGGAGGGGGATGAAATGAAGATCGGAAAAGTAATTAAAATTACCGGAGCGAGTGCCCGTTCGATTCGACATTATGAGGATAAGGGCTTAATCAAGCCTACCCGCCAAAATAATAACTATCGCGAATTCGATGAAAAGGTAATCGAGTCCATTCAAACCATCCAGCTTTATTTAGGTTTAGGACTCACTACGGAGCAAATTAAAGACATTTTATTTTGTCAGTTTCCCGATCAACAAGAAAAACAAGAACACGCAGATAAGGGCCTTTACTGTGCAGAAGTGCTGCAGTTATATGAAGCGAAGTTACGTGAAATTAATAGCCAAATCAATTCGCTAAACGATGCGAAATCAGCCTTGGTTGAGAAGATTAATCAAATGTTAGAGCATACGGAGGAGGAAGAGCAATGACGATTTTAGTAACGGGAGCGACAGGTACAGTTGGGCGTCATGTCGTCGATCAACTGCTGCGAAGAGGTCAGAAGGTAAGGGCTTTGACACGCAATCCACAAGCCATACTCCCTGAAGGAGTAGAGATTGCAGTTGGAGATTTAAGTGATCCGAGTACACTGGATGCCGCGTTCGAAGGTGTTACAGCCATACATTTGATGACGACGGGTGCAGAATATGTTCCCTTACAAACAGGCCTAGAAATCGTCGCATTGGCTAAAAAGGCGGGAGTTCGCAAAGTTACAGTACTGTGGACGGGGGAAAAAGGCTCTGTTGAGCAAGCGGTTGAGGCTAGTGATTTAGAGTGGACACAGCTTCAACCTGTTGAGTTTATGTCCAACGTGCGCAAATGGACGGATTCCATTAGCAAGGAAGGAATCGTAAGGGATTTATTCAGCGGCTCCTTAAATGCATCTGTGCATGAAGCTGATATTGGCCGAGTAGCGGCGGTCGCGCTGACCGAGGATGGTCATGCTGGTAAAGAATATATACTAACCGGTCCTGAGGTACTGTCGGTTACGGATCAAGTTCGAATTATCGGTGAGGCAATTGGACAGACGTTGACCTTGCTTGAGACGACGGAAGAAGAAGAACGGGAGCAAATGAGAAAAATGGGGGTTCGCGAGGATGTTATCAACTTCGTGATTAGCTGGCATCTCAACCCACCACCAATTGCTTATACGGTCCTACCTACAATAGAGGAAGTCCTTGGACAACCCGCATACACGTTTAAACAATGGGCTGAAGAAAATGCGAGTTACTTTATAAAATCATAATGTGCTAAAATGGTGTTCATTCGCATAGTACGGACAGTTTGCATAGCTACTTCGAGTGGAATATTTATCGAATGTGAAAATGGAAATCCTGTTAAACACGATCTTATGGATCGTGTTTTTTTGTTTGTGATATTGGATACAGGACAATTCGCTTCATGCACATTGACGAATTGGCAAATCATAGGTTATTATTTTTTTATTCCGACTGTACAGTATAAATAAAAGTAAGGTGAAACGATGCCCAAATTAGGAATGGAACCGAAACGCCGAGCAGATGTTATTAATGCGACATTAACCTGTATTAGTCTGCATGGAATCGATGGTATGACGCTGGATAAGGTCGCTGAGTATGCGGACTGCTCCAAGGGCGTAGTCACGTATTATTTTAAAAATAAAGATAACTTGACGATCGAAGCCTTTAAAGCGTTCATGGCTTATTATGGCCTAAAGATTCAATCGGAAATTGAAGCGACGATGACTCCGATGGAAATGATGGATGTTACGCTAAAACATATCCTACCACCGTATCGGGATGACGCTGATAAGAAAATTAATGTTTCACAGCTGGATGGCATTGAAAAAATGTATATCCCGTATGATGCTTCAGGGAAGCTCTTTCTTCAGTTTTTCTCCAAAGCTACATTAGATCCTAACTTGCAAGAGGTTGTATCGAAAAGCTATTTGGCTGACCTTCATGGTATCGCCAAAATTTTTGATTATGGCAATATGACAGGTCGTATGTCTGTGGAGGATTCTCCAAGCGCCGCTTATGGGCTGCTGGCGATGGTAGTAGGTTTAAGTTTCTTCAGAGTAACGAACATTCCGCCGGTAAATGGTGAAGATAATCGCTACATTTGCGAGGACTATGTGAAAAGGTTTAAAGGAGGATATTTATGATTATTACGAAGGTTGAAGTAGACGGAAAATATGTTGCTGTTGTGAGTGGAAGTGAGAACGAGATCCTTATTGAAAATGTTCAGTCTGCATTGGATCTGATGGCAACCGTGCGATATGAGACAGATTGCGATCGTATCGTTCTGCACAAATCTATATTGAGCGAAAGCTTTTTTGATTTGAAAACACGTCTAGCAGGCGATATTCTTCAGAAGTTCATTAATTATTACGTGAAGGTAGCTATCGTCGGAGATTTCACGGCCTATACAAGCAAAAGCTTGAAGGATTTCATCTATGAGTGCAATAACGGAAAGGATATTTTCTTCTTGCCAACTGAACAGCAGGCGATTGAAAAGTTGGGTAGTTTGAAATAATACTGTCCACTTTTGTAATTTGCTTTCCCAGCACGAGGGGCTGCAACAAGCGGGTTTATTCTATAAGTATTCGACTTCAAAAAAAGAGAGGGCGAATGCCCTCTCTTGCAGAATGCCCCTCGGGACGCAGATTATTGAAGACTTTCCAAGTGCTCTTCCAAGCGGTCCCATGTTTCGGTAATTCCTTGCTGCATGCCCATATCGATGACTGTTTTCAATGCTTCCTCAGTCGCATAGTTGCCAATGCTTGTAATCTTCGTTTTTCCATCAACAGCCTCGAAAGTCACGGTAACTTCGACAGCAGGCATATTTTCGTTGATATTGCCTTCCGCATCCGAGAAGTAATCGACGTATACGAGTTTTTCGTTTGCAACGATTTCTTTATAGACGGATTTCCCCCAAGATTCCATTCCATAGAAGTCACCCTGATTTCTATCTTCACATTTCATACAATAGTGCCAAGCACCACCAGGACGGAAATCCAGCTCACTTACAGTGATAGACCAACCGCGCGGTCCAAACCATTGCTTAAGATGCTCTGAATCCGAAAATACTTTGAATACAAGATCCTGAGGTGCGTTAAACGTTCTTTCCATCGTTAGTACATTTCCCTCAGCTTTGAATAACATTTTGTTCAACATATCATTATTCCTCCTAAAAGTAAGTTAAAATTTATTGTTCTGGCTTGCTCTGAAGCTCTTGTAAATAGTGATCTAAGTTATCGAATCGTTCATTCCAGATGCGACGGTAGTTATTCAGCCATGCATCCATTTCTTGCAGTGGTTCCATTTGCAGCGCATAGTTGCGGCGATTCGCATCGGCATGTACACTTACCAATCGTGCTTCTAGCAGAACACGTAAATGCTTAGAAGCTTGAGGCTGCCGAAGATTGAGACGCTCGGCTATTTCTCCAACTGTCAATGGACCATGGGCAAGCAGCTCGACAATTCGCAAACGGTTAGGTTCAGCCAGAGCGCTAAATGTTCCGATGTCCATACGTTGGTGGGTTCACCTCACTTTCTTCGATGTGCTTACATCTTCTGTTTTGAATATACTTCATAAGGAATATTCCTGTCAAGGAATATTGAAGAGTAAATTTTGCTCAGCAGCATTCATCCAAATCGTATACCTGCCTGTAAACTCGAACGCTCCGCGTCGTAAAAATGGACTGCCTTATACATAAAGTGTATCCAGCCGTTTGCTATTTCATCATTTTTGCATATGAAAAGGGAGGTTCGACTGTATATGGGTTATCGCCACATAGCATCAAATCTCCCTTGAATAGTCTACATTTTTTTCTATTCATCATCCTAATCGATGGCATCTTGAAGACAATATTGACGAATAGAGCTGGTGAGTTGATACGTAAGCTTGCCAATCTCCGCAGAAGACTGTTTATAGGATTGCAAACTCCATTCTATTAATACACCGTGCAGGATAGAAGCTAAAGACCGTAAGGCATAATCATGAAGTGCGCTAACAGGTATCTGTGCTGACATGAAATAATTCAAATATTTATTTTGAACAAAGTACTCCAAGCTTTTATATATAATTTGTCTAATTTTACGATCGGCAGAATGAATGTTTTTTAATAATGAACTCGGGACAAATTCCTTCCACATGTCAAAAAACACAACAAATATTGCTTCACCAGACAGTTGATTGTCGATAATTCTGCTATCTATGAGATTTAATTGATGACATAAATATTCGAATAAAATATCATCTTTGTCTTGATAGTTGCGATAGATTGTTTGTCTGACCATACCGGACTTTTTAGCAATCTCGGTAACTTTTATATCCGAGTAGACTTTATGCTCCATCAAATAGAGGAGAGAAAGAGTGATCCATTCTTTCGATTGTTGATGGCCTTCGATGATATTCATGATGTGTTACACTTCCTTCATTATGTCCATTTCGAAGCTCAATCTATTGAAACAGGTGAACGTGTATATTAGTGTTGTAATTGTAACATTTACAGAACCGTTTGCGCATCGGTAACGAAAGGCATTTATTTTTTTAACAATTATTGATAATGATTTTCATTATTACAAAAATAGGAGCGGAAACCGTGAGAACATTAAAGACATCAGCATTGATTATTATGATCCTAACGTTGTTAACAGCTTGTACAAGTAACGAGGCGAAACCAGCCAATTCGGAAAATTCGCAGCCGTCGAAAGAACCTGCAGCAGTTGAGACTAGAACGATTACGCATGCGATGGGAGATACCAAGGTTGAAGGCACGCCTCAAAAAATTGTTGTGTTAACAACGCAAGGCACAGAGACGTTGTTGGAATTGGGAATTAAACCAGTTGGGGCCGTTAAGTCATGGATTGGCGATCCTTGGTACGATCATATTAAAGACCAAATGGAAGGTGTAACGGTAGTAGGTGACGAGACACAACCAAATATGGAGCTCATCGCTAGCCTAGACCCGGATTTGATTTTGGGAACAAAGGTAAGACAAGAAAAAATTTATGATCAATTAACTGCTATTGCCCCTACAGTATTAACGGAAAACCTTGGCGACAGTATGATCGAGAATTTCACACTGTATGCGCAGGCATTGAATCTTGAGGAAAAAGGTCAACAAGTGCTTGCTGACTTCGATAAATTGACGAAAGAGGCAGGAGCTAGATTAGGTGATAAAGCTAAGCTAGAAGTATCGCTTGCTCGTTTCCAAGCAGGCAAGGCTAGAGCGTACTACAAGCAAAACTTTGCTGGCGTAGTGTTGGATAAGATGGGGATTGCTAGAACCACAGAGCAAAATCAAGAGAAATTTGCAGAGGAAATCACAAAAGAGCAAATTAGTGAATTAGATGGCGATGTATTGTTCTACTTTGCATCCGACCGCAGTGGTGAAACAGCCGCTTCTGATACGGCAAAAGAATGGTTGGCGGATCCTATTGCAAAAAATATGAAAGTTAATAAAAATGGACAAATCTATCAAGTAGATGAGGCGATCTGGAACTCCGCTGGCGGAATGATCGCAGCTAAACTATTGGTTGCCGATATTGAAAAATACTTTCAAAACATTAAGGGCTAATGATCAAATCTTAATGGGATAAGAGGAGAAAAAAGATATGAACTCTCTTTTGTCTAGTGACAAAAGAAAAGCTGTGGGATTAATAGCAGCATTGTTTCTACTTGCAGCAGCTGTTGCTGCAAGTATTTTATTTGGACTGCAAAATTTTGATATGGCCACCGTCATTCAAGCTTATACATCGTTTACAGGCAGCGATGAGCAGCTTATTATTCGTACGTCTAGAGTGCCTCGCGCTATAACTGCAGCTGTCATTGGCTGCAGTCTTGCTATTGCTGGAACTATGCTGCAGGCCATGACAAGGAATCCCCTTGCTTCTCCCTCGATACTGGGAGTTAATGCTGGTGCTGCTTTGGCTATCGTAGCTATGCTGTATTGGTATGGAGCGGTATTTTCCTTCTCAGAGTTGATGTGGTTTGGTTTTATTGGAGCGGGTCTATCCGCAGGGATCATTTTCATGATAGCAATGCTGGGTAAGGGAGGAATGACGCCATTGAAGTTGATATTAACAGGATCAGCTTTAGCGTCATTCGCCTCGTCCTTAAATTCATTATTTATGCTAATAAGCAATGCGACATTGGAAGGGGCTTTGTTCTGGTTAACAGGCTCTGTGTCCAATAGTTCCATGAATCACACGCTTCAAATGCTGCCGTATTTTATTTGTGCATGGGTCATTGCTATGCTTATGTCTCGTTCTCTAAATGTCATGGCGATGGGGGATGATGTGGCAGCAGGACTGGGGCAGCGCAGTATGTGGGTCAAATTATTGACGATGGTCGTGGTCGTCATTCTAGCTGGAGGTAGTGTTGCTTTGGCTGGTCCAATTGGTTTCGTTGGCATTATGATTCCGCATATATCGCGCTGGCTAGTAGGCAACGATCATCGTTGGCTTCTCCCTTACAGCGCAGTGCTAGGCGCATCATTTCTTCTGCTGGCCGATATGTCTTCTCGATTTTTGCTGGATGGAAAGGAAATACCAGTCGGTGTGACGACCGCGATACTAGGTGTTCCTTTTGTAGTTTGGCTTGTAAGGAGGAAGGCACTTGGTCAGATTTAAACGGATAGCAAAAAACAACTCAGGCCATCATCGCAATCCATTTTTAGGTTTGAAAATGATGGCTTTAGTCGTCATATTAATCGTTACAATTATAGTTAGCATTGGGTTGGGTAGTTTACATGTGCCCGTTATTGATGTTATTAAATCTTTGATCGACATGGGGGAAGCGAAGTATGAGCTTATTCTGATGCAATTGCGCTTGCCTCGTATAGTCGCCGCTGTATTGGTTGGTGCAGCGATGGCGATGGCCGGAACGATGCTGCAGGCGTTAATTAGAAATCCGTTAGCTTCGCCTGATTTGATGGGGACAACCTCTGGAGCTACAGCAGCCGTAGTCGCCGCGATCACGATTATGAACGGAGAAATAAGTGTAGCATGGCTGCCACTTGCGGCATTAATCGGGGGATGCTTCGCTTCCACTTTAACGTATATGCTTGCATGGAAGAACGGCAGCTCGCCATTGCGAATGGCGATGATCGGGGTAGCTGTATCATCTGCGATGGGGGCTTTAACGATTTATTTTACCCTTGCAGGACCGCTACATATGGTCTCACAGGCATTAGGCTGGATGGCGGGCACGGTATACGGGACTTCATGGAAGCATGTGCTGTATTTGGCGCCTTGGGTCGTGATTTGCGGGGGAATTGCGCTATTCCAATCTAGAAATCTCAATGTATTAGAATTAGGAGATAGTATAGCAAAAGGCGTTGGCATGCGAGTGGAGAGGAAGCGATTCCTATTCATCGCGCTAAGTGTTATTCTTGCTAGCTCAGCTGTAGGCATTGCAGGAGGAATTAGCTTTGTAGGTTTGATGGCACCACATATGGCACGTAAATTAGTTGGCAATAACAATTTGGTCGTCCTTGCTGCATCGGCTCTAATAGGCGCATTATTGGTATTGCTAGCAGATCTAATAGGAAGAACTGTGTTTGTTCCATTAGATGTGCCTGCGGGCATATTTACAGCTCTATTAGGAGCGCCATTCTTTATGTACTTGATGTTTAGACAAAGCAATCGAGTGTGAAGATTGGAATTGGAGAATGCAACTTTGCACATGCCTTCCTATTTTTCAAATGTTAAATTTAAATAAGCAGAGGCTCTAAGTTAGCCGCTTCTTATTTTTTAGCGTAAGTAAGAGCATAGTAAAGAAGCCGAACCTGACACGGTCCGGCTTCTTTTTGCTAGTGTCAAAGCTGCGAATAATGTATCTGCATGCGAGAACGCTTATGCTATACCTGCATAAATCAGCTGTGGTGTATATTCATATTATTCATATTTAGACCAGCGTTGCGCTGCATCTGCATTCCTAATTCCCATCCTAATGATTGCCATCACTTTATTAATAAATCCCACACTTGCTTTCCTATCAGCAGAATCGTTATTCCGATAAAAAGAGGTTTTACGTATGTTGCTCCACGTTTAATAGCTACACGAGAACCTACAAGTGCACCAACAATCATCGAAAGTCCCATCGGTATGCCATATCCATAAGAGATGGAGCCGAGCATGGCAAAGGCAATAAATGATGCTAGGTTAGAGCCAAAATTTAGTACTTTTGCATTGCCAGAGGCACGAACAAAATCGAAGCCCAGAAGCAAGAAGACAAATATAAGGAAGGAACCTGTTCCAGGCCCGAAAAATCCATCGTAAAATCCAATCCCTGTTGCAGCAACAATTAAGAGAATGACCTTCTTTGTCGTTAAGCCCTTGTATGTAGAAGCTGCGCCCCAATTTTTCTTCATTAATGTATAGATAGTTACCGCAATCAACATGATGACGACGAGTGGCTTCAGAAATTCAGAAGGAATTGCATTGACACAGAGTGTGCCTAATATAGCACCAACAAACGAGAGCGGGAATAATTTCGCGACAAGTTTGAATTCAATTTTTCCAGATAGTAAAAACGATGCTGTACTCGTCAGCGAGGACATCGTGCTGGCAAGCTTATTCGTACCTAATACAAGCTGTGGTGGCAAACCCATCGCAAGCAGTGCAGGTACCGTAATCAGCCCTCCGCCTCCGACAACGGAGTCCACAAAGGCAGCAATGAAGCCTGTGGCAATTAAAAGCAGAAGAATTTCTAATGATGGTAGTTCCACGTTATGTCAGCCTCCAGTTCGTCTCATTAATCCACAATTAATCCATAGTGCCTTTGGATCTTTTTGGTTAATAATAGGCTAACTGATGTGCGTGAGCAAGCATTTTGTATAGCGAAGCACCATCGAATAGTTCTAACGGTCGTCACCGCCGTTATTTTGCTCATTTTTATAGAAAATGAATTTTAACGGTTGCTGATGAGCTTATTCATCGATATATGCGTTCTTTTTCACTGTTTATGTGAAAATAAGCTCTGCTACATCCGTTAGGTTTCAAATGTGGGTTATTTCGTTAAAATAACGTCCGCTACGACCGTTAGCTACTACAGTGTTTACTGCAGTGCTGAAGAGTCAAAGTACTTCAGTATAATTTCGCAGCAGCGTTATTGCATTTGCATTGATGCAGTGCAAAGCTTATCAATTTACAATGTAAAAAGATTATTCCTTTACCATCAAACGATACGATCGGTATCGCTGATTTCCGCTTGCGACAGCTAGTAAGTTCTTATGCAGTAGTGAACGAAGTACGACTCTAGTGCGATGTTCTGACAGTTGTAGATGGATTCCAAGCTCTTTCGGAGTAAACGGAGTCAAGGTTCTGCGAGCAAATCGCAACGTTTCTGCCTCCGACCATGTCAAATCAGAAGGAACGGTAGCAGCTAAAAATTTTCCTACAAAAGAGAGAATTAATTGTTTACATACTCCGGGGTCATCTTTGATGGACAAATAAGCAATCGGAAGGAACAGCCAGTCATCAAGTGCAAGCAATGCTTGCTTCATGCACAAATCTTTAAATCGCCTTACTTCAATATCTCTCGCATGTGAACGATAGCCGTGAATTTCAATGCATCCTTTTGCACCCTTAGGCAGGTATGCTAGGTCCAAATAACGATAACCGTTGCTATAATCGCGAACTTCATATTCAGGATATAGGTCATTCAGATTGCCAACCGCAGGGAACCAGATTGAGCGCAAAAACTCTACCGTTCCATGACCTAAGCCTTGCTGCAGCAGCTCTTTTCTCCGTGGGTTGTTTTCTTGTTCGATTTGGTCAGTGAGCCAGAGCTCATATACATCTTCAAACAAATGGAATCTTCCTCTCGTATCGAAAGTGAATTACTTGTTCGTATTATCCGGCAATACTAATTCCTAGCACATATTGATCGGTTGCAATTTGGTATTTTAATAGAAATGCTAACCTGTATCTCAAAAAGGGTATAGAAAAACCGCTTTGACGCATGGGCTAGCTCCATAGAGTGGTAGCGATGCGATCAAAGCGGTATGTGCTTCATACCGACAAATAAAATTATATTTAGAATGTATCATACTAGACTCAGTTGTTACAAGTATGCTTCAACGTTGTGTTTCAGCTACCGCCAAGGATGCTGTATGAGGTCAAATCGTTCGCCATCACCTAGAGCAAAACAATCGTATCGAGCATATATTACGGGCTCAATTGGCTCGTAACGGTTGCCACAGAGGCTATTCAGCGTACATTTACTCATTTTGAAATATAAAGGGCGTCAGAGAGCTTATTTGCCAGTTTGAGCGATATAATGCACTATTATTGTCCATATAGGCACTCTCACAACCGTTAAAATTCTAATCTGTACTATTTCATTGAAATAACGTCAATGGCGACCGTTAGTGAAAGCACTATTAAACAAAGCACCACTAATCAATGACATACAATAGCTTCAAGTAGTGGCGGGCCATGCAGGAGCAGATAATGTATGGCTTAATGCAGAAAAAATTGCATTGGAAATAACGGAACGGAGAATCAGCAGCTAATTAATGAACGGCTCTGGCATCTGATTGATAAGTGGATCGTGCATCTATTTGATGAATGATTCTCATCGTGACAAACGTGCTTATATAGAAAACGAAAATGTTGGTGTATTTGTTAGTGTATTTGGCAGACGGTCTTAACGTTTTGTCCTCGCTCGGTTGACATCCCTATTTTAATTATCTATACTGTCTGTAATCTTATATGCGATATACGTTGAAAGAGCGCAGTAGCTACTTAATCCCTGTCTCAGAAAGCCGGGGGGTGATGGAACCCGGTACACATTAAGTAGGCGAAGTACACTCTGGAGTATCTCGGGTAATGCTGAGCGGAATGGCGAACGATAACTCGCCGAGAGTGGTATCCATAGTATGCGGCAGCGCATCGTTCATGGGTGCAATCTGGGTGGTAACACGGTTGGTCAATCGTCCCTATGTCTTTTATAGACAAGGGGCGATTTTTTTTATGCCGCATGAAGCAAACGAATAGGGAAGTTTATAATTCGAAGGAGTGGGATAGCTGTGAATATTATCAACGAACTAGAATGGCGCGACGCCATTAACCAGCAAACTGACGCTGAAGGTCTTAGAGAACTTACGAATGAGAAGTCGATCTCGCTCTACTGTGGTGTAGACCCAACGGGCGACAGTATGCATATTGGTCACTTGATTCCATTTATGGTACTGAAACGTTTCCAGCTTGCTGGTCATCGTCCAGTTATCCTAATTGGTGGAGCTACAGGCACAATCGGTGACCCAAGCGGTCGTCAATCGGAGCGCTCTTTGCAAACGTTGGACGAAATCCAAGCGAACGTAGATGCACTTACTGCACAATTGAAGAAGTTGTTCCTAACAGAGGGCGACAATCAAATGCGCATGGTAAATAACTATGACTGGACTCACAAAATCAATGTTATTGAGTTTTTGCGTGACTACGGTAAAAACTTCAGCATCAATACGATGTTAGCTAAAGATGTTGTATCCAGCCGTCTTGATAGCGGTATTTCCTTTACAGAATTTTCGTACCAAATTTTGCAGTCTTTGGACTACTTGCATTTGTACCAGCATGAAGATGTTCAATTGCAAATCGGTGGTTCTGATCAATGGGGTAACATTACGAGCGGACTTGATCTGATTCGTAAAAAAGAAGGCTCTGAGGCAAAAGCATTCGGCCTTACGATTCCATTGATGCTGAAAGCAGACGGCACGAAGTTCGGTAAAACAGCTGGCGGCGCAATTTGGCTTGATCCGAACAAAACGACTCCATTCGAGTTCTATCAGTTCTGGGCAAATACAGATGACCGTGACGTTGTGAAATACTTGAAATACTTCACGTTCCTTTCCAAAGAGCGCATTGATGAGTTGGCTCAAAAGGTTGAGACGGAGCCTCATAAACGTGAAGCTCAAATTACACTTGCAGAAGAAATGACCCGCTTTGTACACAGCGAAGAGTTGTTGGAGCAAGCGAAGCGTATTACGGCTGCCTTGTTCAGCGGCGACATTAAGTCATTGACAGCTGACGAGATCGAGCAAGGCTTCAAGGAAATGCCTACGTTCGAAGCGACGAAGGAAGCGAAAAATATCGTGGACTGGCTTGTTGATCTTGGTATCGTGAAGTCTAAGCGTCAAGCACGTGAAGATATTACAAACGGTGCAATCTCCATGAACGGAGAGCGTGTTAGCGATGTAGGCTTGGAAGTATCCGAAGAGCATGCTATTGGCGGACGCTTTATCATCATCCGTAAAGGAAAGAAAAACTACAGCTTGGTGAAAATGTCCTAATATTATCGAAAGCTGAGTTAGATAAAAGCCTCACTTATACATATAAGTGGGGCTTTTTGATATGGCACAACAACCGGTTTCATTGTTACCGATGCACAAGAGGCATATCATTTCAGATTAGAGGAAGGAAGCTCTGCGATGGAAGGTCTCTTTTTGTCGGAATCAGCATGAACAATATGAACATTATGTAATTAAAAAAACAAAAAGATACAATAAAAAAACTTTATGACCAAAAAACCATTATATATTGCACATCATTAAAAAATGATGTACATTATTTCCACAACAGTCTGCATATAAAATGTATTATACGATTACGATCCGCTGTAGCTGAATGTTGTTCTTTTATCATCATGTTTTTGATAACCCGCACGAAGACGTGTACAAGGAGAGACCCTGGATAGGCAATCAGGTGCATGAAGTTAACTAACCTAACGTATAGGGAGGATGAATGAAGCATGAACGAATCCATGAACAACTTGAACGTAAATATGGGTGTCATCATTTGCAAGCATTGTAACTCTCAAGTAGAAACGTTGAATACGAACAGAATGGTTGTTTATTATGGTGTATGCGATCAACCGGAGTGCCGCCAATTGCATAGAAGTCTCGATGTACCCGTAAATATGTACGCTGAATAATAAGAAGCTGAGGCAAATATAGGAGGAATTACCGTGACCGCGAATAGCAGGGCAAACATGCAATTTGCTGATTTAGATGTAGATACGATGCAAAGAAATTTGCCAGTTGTGAAGCTAGTAGAATCCGCGCTTCTTCATGGAGAAGGACATCTTACGTCGGCAGGCGCGCTGCAAGTTGAGACAGGCAAATTTACAGGCCGCTCTCCAAAGGACAAATTCATCGTAAAAGAAGAGCAAACGATCAATCATATTGCATGGGGAGGCGTGAATCAATCACTTACTCCTGAACAATTTGATCTGCTGCATGAAAAAGCGATCGATTATATGGCATATCGGAAGCTTTATATTTTCGATGGTTATGCAGGCGCAGATAAAGACTATCGCTTACCGATCCGAGTAATCAACGAATATGCATGGCAAAATCTATTCGTTCATCAATTATTTATTCGTCCTACAGCAGAAGAATTACAAACACATGATGCGGAATTTACCGTCATTGCATTGCCGGGTTTGAAAGCGGATCCAATTACAGATGGAACCAATTCAGAAACCTTTATCGCGGTATCCTTTTCAAAGAAAATCGTGCTCATCGGCGGAACCCATTATGCGGGTGAGATGAAAAAATCAATCTTTAGTGTGTTAAATTACTTGCTGCCGTTTCAAGGCGTTATGCCAATGCATTGTTCGGCAAATGTTGGCGAAGCTGGGGATACTGCCTTGTTCTTCGGACTATCTGGGACAGGAAAGACGACGTTATCAGCAGATCCAGAGCGTAGATTAATCGGAGATGACGAGCATGGTTGGTCGGATTCCGGGGTCTTTAATTTTGAGGGAGGCTGTTATGCGAAGTGCATTGGGCTGACTGAGAAGAAAGAGCCGCAAATTTGGAATGCGATTCGATTTGGCTCGGTGCTTGAAAATGTATCGATCGATGCTGTATCTGGTGAAGCGGATTACAGCAGCAACGAACTGACTGAGAATACACGTGCTGCATACCCAATTGATTACATCGATGATTCCGTTATTCCAGGAGTGGCGGGCCATCCGAACGTCATTATTTTCTTAACAGCCGATGCGTATGGGGTGCTGCCTCCTGTATCCAAGTTGACGAAGGAGCAGGCGATGTATCACTTCCTATCTGGTTACACGTCTAAGTTGGCTGGAACGGAGCGGGGCGTTACGGAGCCAGAAGCGACGTTCTCTGCATGCTTCGGCGGGCCATTTCTACCGTTAAGACCAAGCGTGTATGCAGAAATGCTCGGTGATAAAATTACAAAGCACAACGCGCGTGTTTATCTCGTCAATACAGGCTGGAGCGGTGGGCCGTATGGCGTTGGTAAACGAATGGATTTAGCGTATACAAGAGCTATGATTACTGCCATTATTGATGGAAGTATTGAGGATGCTCAGTTTGCATCTCATCCGATATTTGGTACACATATCCCTAACACAATCCCGCATGTCCCTAGTGAATTGCTTGATCCAAGACAGGTATGGGCGGATAAAGAAGACTATGATCGTCAAGCGAAGCAGCTTGCACAGCGTTTTCAGCAAAATTTCGAGAAGTTCAGTGATGCATCTGAGGCGATACGCGCAGCGGGTCCACAACTATAGAAGGAAGTATGTCCTAGAGGGAATTAGGATGTGCAAGGAAAAGGTAGCCTACGGGCTGCCTTTTTTTGTGAAGCAGAGACGGTTACTCGTAGTTTTTACTTTTTGGCGGTATTATTGTTAAATTATTTTACGCAGTCGAGCGTGGGCTTCCATCTTTACAGTTATGGTAAAATGGCAGTTAGGATGATTGCCTTGCGAAAGTAACGTGGATCGTAAGCCTTCTTTTCCATATAAAAGTAGATAGAGATGATGGTGAATATGCAAGTTGAAATAGATAATCAAATCATAAATGTCCATGTTCAATATGGGCGCAGAAAGAAAAGCACGATTCATATGGATGCATTCGGGCGTGTTTCGATCAAAGTGCCTAAGGATATGACGGAAGAAACGATACGAAGCGCGATTGAACAATATAGGAAGTGGATCACTGATAATTTGCGCAAAATTGCTGCTGATAAAGATACGACCAACACGAGGGAGTATGATGATGAAGGCAAGTTTCTTCATTTAGGTAAAGAATATTTGCTCCATGAATTAATTGAGACGGATGGACTATCAGAAGAGGAGCTTAAGCTAAAGCTCAAGAAGTTCTATTTCGCCAGCTGCAAGAAGATAATTGGGGAACGGATTAAAATATATCAGAATGATTTGAAAGTAAAGCCGAAATCTTTTGAAATCGTGGAGTCTAGAACGAAATGGGGCACTTGCAGTTCAGATAAAAAGCTAACTTTTAATTATCGACTGGCTATGGCCCCTCTTGAAGTGATTGATTACGTTGTCATACATGAATTATGTCATTTGCATCATATGAATCATGATCGTTCCTTCTGGCGGCGTGTGGGAAGCATCATGCCTGACTATAAGGAGAAGGAACAGTATCTAGCAAGGCATGGTCAAGCGATGACGTTCTAAGAAACCAACACCTTATGGGATGTTTATCGAACCGTCTCCTTTCTGGTGGATCATCAGCAGGAGCGGGAAGATATTATGAACGAGATCTATATGCAAATGTAGACCTCACTTGCGAACTATGATACGAGCCGTCCTTTCCAGTTCTGGCTGCACGGTCTTGTCATTCGCCAAGTGCAGCGATTTCGGGTCAAGCGATGGAGAAGATTCCGGATTTTTGAACGTATCGATCAAGTGAATTGGGAGCCTCAGGCAAAGCCAGTCGGTTCTTTAACAGAAAAAGAAGTTAAGGCGAAGGTAGACACTCTTATAGAGAAGATGTTCCGTTCTTCCAGGTCCTCGTCCATAGCCATACGATCAGTCTTACGCTTGTTGGAGGTGGAATTTCACCTGCTGTTGAACCAAAAGTATTACACATAATTGAACATAGAACAGAAACACCGTGAAAATAACAAAAGATAATAGATTGCTCCGTATAAAGAAAAACAGCGTAGTCAGGACTTTATTGGTCCAAGATTACGCTGTTTTATTTTCGTTCAGACTCAAACTATAGAGCAGAGGCACAGTTTATTTGAATGGTATCTACGTTCGAAATATTCGTTTGCGTCGATACGTAAATAAGTCTATGGAAAGCGGACAATTTCGACTGACTTTGTCTAACCATGGAAAGTAGATTATGATAGTTTGCGATACGTATCTCATTTATGATTTACTTATGTTCATTACATACCATGAGAAAAATAATTAGTGAAATATTACCCGATTATATGCAATTGGAGGAAACAAAAAAATGAAAGTACTAGTAGTTGAGGATGACAAAACGATTGCGGATGGATTGCACTATTCGCTTACCAGTGAAGGTTATGAAGTATTCATTTGTGAAAATAAGCAAATGGCATTGGAAACAATCAGACAACAACGTTTTGATATTTATTTACTTGATTTAACCTTGCCAGATGGTAGTGGATATGAGGTGTGCGGATATATTAAAGATAATCAGGAAGCTCCTGTTATTTTTCTAACGGCATGCGATGATGAAATCAACGTGGTTCGCGGATTAGATATGGGAGCAGACGATTATATTACCAAACCATTTCGTATTCGTGAACTGATTAGCAGAATGAAATCAGCACTTAAGCATTATACAAAGGCGTACGCTTCCAATGATGTGGTCAAGGTTGGAAATATTGTTGTAAATACAAAACAGGCTAAAGTGTATAAAGGGACAGAGGAAGTAGTGTTAACGGCTTTGGAATATCGCTTGCTGTTGACATTTATGAATAATAAAGGACAAGTTCTAACCAGAAATCAGCTGTTAGAAGGTATTTGGGATTTGGATGGCAGCTTTATAAATGACAATACGCTTTCTGTTTACATTAAGCGATTGCGAGATAAGCTAGAGGATAGTAACCAAAATTCCAAAGTCATCGAAACCGTGCGCGGACTAGGCTATCGTATGGGTGGAAATCATGATTAAAAATAAGAGCATATGGGCACTATTCACTTGTTGCGCAGTTATATCTATCATTGGCACTTCGGTTATCTGGATGATGGACTGGAAAGCAGGAGTTGTAGCCTTTGCTACGCTATCCCTGCTCTTTTTATGTTTCTTTCTATTTACCCTTAAACGTTTTCGAGACATCAAAAAGTTATCTGACTATTTGGCTTCTGTTTATTCTGGTCAACCGACTATGGATATACGGGACAACAGAGAAGGCGAATTAAGTATATTGAAAAATGATATTTACAAAGTCACGTTAACTTTATCTGAACTGTCTGTTCATTTGAAAAAGGATAAATTATATTTGGCCGAAACGCTGTCTAATATTTCGCATCAATTAAAAACACCTCTCACCTCCATGTTTGTCATGGCAGATTTGTTGAACGATCCTAGTCTTCCCCGAGAGAAAAGGGAACAATTTGTAGGTAACATACTTAATCAATTGAAGCGCATTGAATGGCTTGTGACTTCATTGCTTAAGCTATCCAAAATTGATGTGCAAAGTGTTACGTTCAAAAAGGAGCTTGTATCTGTCAAGAAATTAGTAGATAGAGCATTAGAGCCGCTCCTTATTCCTATGGAATTAAAAGATCAACAGCTTACGATGTCCTGTGATCACAATCTAATGGTTACTGTAGATGAAAATTGGACCGTCGAAGCGATCTTGAACGTTATTAAAAATGGGATTGAGCATACGCCGGCCGGAGGCAGGATTGCGATTTCTTGTGAAGAGACGCCTTTGTATACGCGAATGATTATTACCGACAGTGGTGAGGGAATTGGTCCAGAAGATGCCCCGTACATTTTTGAACGATTTTATAAAGGGAAAAACTCTGGTCCTGACAGTATTGGAATAGGCTTAGCGATGTCTAAATCGATTTTGCAAAGTCAAAGTGCCGATATATTTATGGAAAGCCAGCTTGGTGTGGGCACAAAGTGTACCATCAAATTTTTCAAACAAATGGTTTAGTGACTAAATTGTAAGATAGAATGTCACCGACAAGACATCTTAGCCAAGTAAATTAAATGTAACAATAACCAATCTTAGGAGGTTCAAGATGGAGATTTTACGAGTAGAAAACTTGTCGAAAACATACGGTGACGGCGAGACAGCCGTTACTGCACTAAACCATATTTCTTTTTCCGTACAAAAAGGGGAATTTGTAGCGATTATTGGTCCATCTGGATCAGGCAAATCTACTCTCTTGCATATATTAGGTGGTGTAGATACGCCAACATCTGGAAAGGTGATTGTTGATCATACGGATATATACGAAATGGATGAAACGGCTCTGGCCATTTTTAGACGTAGGCAAATCGGTCTTATCTATCAATTCTTTAACCTGATTCCTGTTCTTAATGTGGAGGAAAATATCACGTTGCCTTTACTATTGGATGGTAGAGAAGTAAATCAAGATAATCTAACTAATATTGTAGAGATTTTAGGTCTTCAACAACGATTAAAGCATTTGCCTAACCAGCTATCTGGTGGCCAGCAGCAGCGTGTTTCCATCGGACGTGCCTTGATTAACACTCCAGCTATCGTATTGGCAGATGAGCCAACCGGTAACCTAGATAGTAAAAACAGTGCTGATGTTATAAGCCTTTTGAAAAAGTTACACAAAGAGCGAAATCAAACACTTATTATTATTACCCATGATGAAAACATAGCTTTGCAAGCAGATCGGATTATTTCCATCCAGGATGGCATGATTTCCAAAGACGAGGTGATCCGACGATGAATATCATCAATCAGCTCACCATGCGTTATATGAAACATAATAAAAGCCGCACGATTGTTACCATCATTGGGGCAGTTATTTCGGTCGCCATGCTTACAGCCGTGTTTACGATTAAGGCTTCTTTTATGGATATGATGCAAAGAGAAGCTATTCATTTTAGCGGCAAATGGAATGCTGCATTTCTTGATGTTGCAGGGGAAGATGTAGACCGTATTACAAATAAGGCAGAGATTGAAGGGTATGATATAGAAAACGAGCTAGGTTTTGCCCGGCTTGCAAACTCTAAAAACAGCAAAAAGCCCTACTTATATGTTACGGAACATAGTAATCACGATTTACTAGCGGTGAGCACTCTCGAAGGCCGCTTGCCTAAAACGGAAGATGAATTGGTCATTTCCAAGCCATTTATGCAAACCTCCGGTGTTCCATGGAAGGTCGGTGATGTCATTACTTTGGAGTTTGGTGAGCGCAGCGAGATTGTAGAAGGCGTTAAAATGCCATTAGTCCGCCAAGATCCTTACTACTCAAAGGAAGTTTTTACGCCTGAACACAGCAAAACCTATACGATTACTGGCATTGTTCAAGCACCTGCACGAGAGTATGATGCAGCAGCAGCTTACCGTGCATTCAGCGGTCTTTCTAAGAACCATTTGAAGGCAGGTTCTCCGTACACCGTCAGCGTTGAATATAAGGATTATAAAAAATGGGGGACCGACGTCTACAAGGTTAGTGACAATATCGCCAGCAACGTACATCGAGTAAAAGACCAAGTGAAATCAAGCGGAGTAAAAATCGAGTATCATCGAAACCTTCTGCTTTATTCCGGGATTTCGAATGACGATAGGTTTGTTACGACCATGTATATGGCCGTTATTACGATTGGTACGATTATTATGATCGGATCGATATCACTAATCTATAACGCGTTCGCAATCTCGCTGTCAGAGCGCAGTCGTGCACTAGGGATGCTGTCCAGTGTAGGGGCAACCAAACAGCAAAAGAGAGCTTCTGTATTTTTTGAAGCCACAGTAATTGGTATATTCGCTATCCCGGTAGGATTGCTATTTGGTTCATTAGGTATTGGTGTAACCTTCGAACTGCTCAGTCCGTTTATCCAAAGAATGTTTTCAGTTAGTGAACCCATACGTATCGTAATAGAACCGTTTAGCGTCATTGCCGTTATCCTAGTTTCTATTTTAACGCTTTTCATTTCAGCATGGCTGCCAGCCGTAAGAGCATCTAGAATTACTACGATAAGCGCGATTAGACAGAACAAAGATATTGAAATGAAAAGTAATGATGTTCGCACATCAAAAGTGACTCGTAAATGGTTTGGATTTGAAGCTGAGCTTGGATTGAAAAATATAAAGAGAAACAAACATCACTATCGTACAACTGTCTTTTCTCTTGCTATCAGTGTCATTTTATTTTTAGCAGCCTCTTCATTTTCGTTGTATTTAGACAAATCTTATAACATGGCACAAGCACCAGTCCCATATGATGTATCCGTCTACGTGAGTGGTGATGATTTGGCAGGAGTGAAGACATTAACAAACGAGCTGATGACTGTCAAACATGTTTCAAGTAAAGTAAAGACTCAAAAATTTACTACAGCACTAAACCTTAAAGAAGACCAAGTTGCGATGGACATTGCTAAGCGATTAGCACCATACGAGGGTGCTTACACGTTGAATGCAAACATTGTTTCGCTCGATGACACATCTTTTACAAACTATCTAAAAACTTTAGGTATAAATAATAAGAAACTCGAAGGTGCTAACATTCCGGCAGTACTTGTAAATCAGTTCACCGTGAAAGAAAAACGGATTTTTACAGATATCACCCAATTGAATGTTAACGAAGGAACGGACCTGTCTTTCAGTATCAATGAGGATGGATCGGAGGCGAAATGGAACATCCAGATCGCATCTATTACGGATAAACGTCCACCATTTATGCATCACTACCAGGAAGATCCTTCTATTGTAACGCTTGTTGTTTCAGAGCATGGATTTGACAACATGCTTCAACAGATGGGTAATGTACATGTACCTAACTATATGAACAGCGAGGTTCAATTTACAACCGAACAGTCTATTGACTTGGAGAATGAAATAGTGCCTATTACAAATAGTTATCCGAGTATAAATGCCTATACGACCAATCTGATAGAGCTACGGCAATCTGAGTTGGATCGGGCTACGGTCATATCAGTGTTCTTATATGGCTTTGTCATTCTCATAGGGCTTATATGTACGGCAACTATAATTAATACGATTTCAACAGGCATGGCTCTAAGAAAAAGAGAGTTTGCCATGTTAACTTCGGTTGGGATGACCCCAAAGAGCATGAAGCGGATGATACGCTTTGAAGGACTATTTTATGCCATGAAGTCACTGCTTTACGGGTTGCCTATTAGCTTAGGTGTAATCTATTTCATCTATAAGATTCTGAGCCGTAATTTCTCATTTGATTTTACGCTGCCTTGGGTGGATATTATCTTAGCAGTAGTGGGTGTGTTCTTTATTGTAGGTTTGACCATACTCTATGCGACTAGAAAACAAAACGGACAAAATATTGTTGAAGCATTGAAGAACGAAAATAGCTAATGATGATATAAAATAGCTTAACTTCAAAACCTCGATTTCCTGCACTGATGGATCTCGAGGATTTTTATTTTTTGAGGAGTTTACGCCTATCTTTGGAAAAGGAGTTTGTGATAAAATCTTACAAAACTACGGAAAGGGTGTTTCTTAATGAGAAAAACACAGCAAACCCACCACAATCACGGTTGGAGGGCAGTGCGTATGTAACCCTCCACCTTATATGGAGGAGAGACATTGAATTCTCGAACGAAAAAGTTTTTTTCTTATTATAAGCCGTATTTGGGCTTGTTGAGCGTGGACTTGGCATGTGCGTTTATGGTATCAGCGATTACGCTCGCGCTTCCTTTATGTGTGAGATACATGACACAAGTACTGGAGAATAACCCGCCTGATGTCCTTTATCAGATCTACACAATAGGTGCAGTTATGATTGGTTTGCTTGCCATTCATACCGTTTGCAATATGCTGGTTACCTATCAGGGGCATATGATGGGGGCGAAAATGGAAAGCGACATGCGCCGTGAAATGTTCGATCATCTACAGAAATTATCGTTTCGTTTCTACGACGAGCAGAAGACGGGCGAGCTGATGACTCGGACGACGCATGATATTTTTTCACTTTCTGAGCTGTATCATCACGGTCCCGAGGATATCGCCATTTCGCTAATGAATTTTATTGGCGTCTTCTTCATCTTGATCCATATTGATGCGAAGCTTGCCCTGATCGTCTTTCTCTTTCTTCCTGTTATGGCGATCTATGCGTTCTATTTCAATCAGAAGATGAATGCTGCATTGCGCAGCAGCAAAGACAGAATTGGGGACATCAATGCACAGGTCGAGGATACGTTGTCAGGCATCCGTGTCGTTCAATCATTTGCGAACGAAGCGATCGAGACAAAAAAGTTTGCTTATGAAAATGATCGATTCGTCGAGAGTAGAAGAGCAGGCTATCGAAGTGAAGCTTATTTCCATGAAGGGTTATTTGCGTTTACGGAGCTAATCACGATTGCTGTCGTCGTATTTGGCGGTGTGGCTATCGTCGATGCTTCCATGAGCTTGGCTGATTTGCTAACTTTTGTTCTTTGCGTAGGTATTCTCATTGACCCTATTAAGCGTTGGGTCAATTTCGCCAGGCTGTATCAAGAAGGTATTACGGGATTCGATCGTTTTATGGACATTTTGGAGATCGAACCAGAGATTCAAGATTCAGCAGGAGCTATCGAGCTTGGGCATGTACATGGTAAAGTGACATTCAGCAATGTGAGCTTTGCGTATAAAGAAGATCAAGACTATGTATTGAAAAATGTGAACTTGGATGTCCGGCCAGGCGAATATGTAGCTATCGTTGGCGCTTCAGGTGTAGGGAAAACCACTTTATGTACGTTAATCCCTCGTTTCTATGAGACGAACCAAGGTACAATTTATCTGGATGGAATTGATGTTAGAAATATTCGTTTGCATTCGTTACGTACGAATATAGGTATTGTTCAACAAGATATTTATTTATTCCCGGGAACGGTATTTGAAAATATTCGATATGGCAGACCGAATGCAAGTAGGGAAGAAGTAATTGCGGCAGCTGTAAAAGCGAATGCCCATGACTTTATTATGGAGCTGCCAAATGGCTACGAGACGGACATTGGTCAGCGCGGTATTAAATTATCTGGTGGACAGAAGCAGCGATTAAGCATCGCACGTGTATTTTTGAAAAATCCACCGATTCTTATTTTTGATGAGGCAACCAGTGCATTGGATAATGAAAGCGAGAAGGCTGTACAGCAGTCGCTGGAGAAGCTGAGCGATAGTCGCACGACACTTGTTATTGCCCATCGATTGTCCACGATTCGTCATGCACAGAGAATTATCGTTCTGGCAGATGGCGTTATTGAGGAACAAGGGACGCACGAGGAGCTGCTTGTTAGAAATGGTATCTATGCGAGATTGTACAACGTACAGCAGAATCTTATTTCATAAGAGGATGTAGTCATCGTCATCATGTCAAAATCATCTTAGTGCAAATGCCACCCACAATTGGGTGGCATTTTGCATTGCTGGGTGAATAGCGAAGAAACCAGTAGCAGCAAGCTAGTAACTGACTATTTATGCTCTGGAAGCCATTCTATATTAGCTATATTGGCTGGGTGCTCCGGTCTGCCATTGCGTATGATTTGGATCCGGCGGGCCGATAATGACCGTCTGATTGATCGGCTTAAGCACTTCGGCAAGCTGAGCGGCATTTACGCCGTAGATGATCTGGAACACTTCTGGCGGCGTCTTGCGCAGCACATCGGAACCGAATACCGTTTGCGCGGCGCTATTATCGAAAATAGCTAGCAAGTGTGTTTGATCCGTGAGCGCAATTTCCCAATGCCACCAGCCCATCGGGATATATACCGTTTGGGGAGATTTTACGCGATAGGTAAGTACTTGCAACGTAAATGGATTAAGTACGGAGACAACTGCTTCTCCTTGTATAACGTATACAAGTTCAGCTGCGTTCGGATGCCAATGGGCTTCAACACTGTTTCCTTTACTCAAATAAATGTCGAGCAAGCCTAAGTTTTGCATTACGGGCAGCTGCTTGGCGAATTGCTGGAGAATAAAGTTTTGGGCATTCTTTTGGTAAAATGGCGCTGTTCTTAAGTCAAAGGCTAAGTTCAGCGAAGGAGAGCTGAGTACGGCCGTCATGTTGTCAGTGGACATTGGCAATATCCCGCCTTTCTAAAGTGGGTGATTGCCTACTATATTCACTGGCCCAGATAGAGGTGAATGGTGTAGCCTGCGTCTAGTCTACTGGAGACTTTTCAAATAAAGCTCGTACTCAACCGTAAACTCTAGTGCTTGTGCAAATTGTGGAGAGTGAGCTGACAAAGCATTAACGACTGCTTCTTTGCCGACTTCCGTTAAAGCTAACACTTCTGGCTGTTGCGGCACTCGATATTGGGTATGGTCATGATAAATGATCGTAACAATCGTGCCGATCGCTTCTTCCTGTGGTCCATAAACCGTGCTCCACATCCAGCGCTGCTGATGTGTTTCTTGCTCATTGCCCCATTCTCTTGAGATGTCAAACTCTCCTGGGAATCTAGGCTCAGGCGTAATGCCAGCCTCTTTCAATTGACGGTGAACCGGAAGAAACAGCAGATTCAAATACGTACCATAGGCTGCGTCGCCAGCTTCTTTATAAGCTTTTTGCAGTTTCTCCTCATTGTTTACAAGCACTCCCTCCCAGTGTTGTGCAATATGCTCCTCAATAAAGTGAGCGATTCCTTTGATGCGTGCCTCTCCGCGTTCTTTCAATATTCCTTGCAGCATGTTCAATGCTTCTGTCATACACTTCATCCTTTCATTATCGACTTTTTATTACCCTCTGATCTTATAACATTCATGCAAATTCCAAGGTTATAAGGAATAACAACCATTAATCTTACTAAATAAGCAGATGACATTAGAAAGTACTTTAACCTTTTAGCCCAAGTTTGAAATCATAATACAATCTCGATGGATAGGCGATGCAAGTTGAATAATAGTAAGTATCAACTCTCTTCAAAAAAGGAAAACACCGTATCCAGTATGAGCCCATACGAGGGGCTAGTGATGGATGACGGTGTTTGATTTATTTGCCGCAGAATAATAAATACGTATTACTCATCATTTTTAAGGGATAGGAAGATAAGTACACCAAAAATATAACTTACGATACGATCAGCAGCCTCTAACCCGTTCCATTGTGAGGACATCCACATGGCAAACCATTCACCACCTACTGTTGTAAACCCGAAAAACCAGATGGTAATAGCGAGACCAAGTGAAATATACGCCCAACTTTTCGAATTTTGATAAATTGCTCCGCCATTCTTTGCATGTTTCAGCAGCTTAACGCCGCCAATCCAAGCGGTTACGGCAGCTGCAACTTCAGCGATAATAATGATAATATATCCGATATGATGGAAGAGAGGGTTCGTAATCGCGCGGTACATAAGTGTGTTTCCTTCAAATGTAGTATCCATGCTTAATACGTGTTTGACGAACTGGAAGTTGGTGTTGTAATCGGTTATATTTCCGAACGCAATGAGGGAAACAAAGACCGCAAAGAATAGGACAAATGCGCCTTTCAAATAACGAATGATCACAGTATTCATGTCAGCAACCCCTTTAATATGATGGTTTAATTTGTAAATGGGTAAAGACCACATTCAGCGTATATAGATTGCTTCATATTGTCAATATTTGTACAAGATCAAAAGGATGAAGTGTACAATAAGGGAAGGTTGTTTTAGTTCATTTATATGATTAGACTAACGGATAACAGTAAATTCAAGTAATCAATGTGATGAAGAGAGGGAAACCGAAATGAAGACGATCAAATGCATGATGGATCACCTTTACTGGGCAGACGGGCGCATCTTGGACGCTCTCGAGGAGAGTGACACGAAGAACAAGGACCTTCTGAAGCTGGTTCGGCACGTTGCGGTCGCGGAACGAGTTTGGCTGTCCCGATTGCAGGGCATGGGTAACGAGCAATATTCGTTGTGGGAGGAAGCGGAAGACCTGATCGCGATCCGGATGATGTTCGAAGAAAACGCCGAGCAATATCGCGTCTATATCGAAGGGCTCAAGGAATCCAAATTGGACGAGATGATCGACTATGCGAACCTGAGCGGGGCTCCGTTCCGAACGTCCGTCCGGGACATCCTCTTGCAGGTCCTCTTGCATGGGCAATATCATCGAGGACAGATCAACCGAGCACTGCGGATCGAATCGGCAGAACCTGTCCAAATCGATTACATCACGTTTGCGAGGCTATAGCAGGGCTTGATATGTATTGACTGCTGGTAAAATTATGCTATACTGAGTTTTCAGTAAGGTTTCCTCAATGCTCTAATAGAGAAATCCCACGAAACGATGTTGTATAAATCTATGATTTCTTCCCTTCTTAGACACTCATAATTCCTACTATAGTATTTGGTTTATAATGATAAAGGATGTGAAAGTGAGATGATTGTTACTTTTGCAGACATGATCAGACACCGTAGGTCAAATTTAGAATTGACAATGGACAAGTTAGCTGAGAAGGCGAACATACGCAAAAGCACGATCTCCAAAATTGAAAACGGAGAAGTCAAAAAGCCTGAGTTTAAGACAATAAAATCGCTTGCAGAGGCATTGGATATATCTTATGATGATTACATAGGGATTTATATCTCTTTGGAACGTAATTCAGATGCTATGCTAGATATACTCCAAGAAGCGATTTCAACTTCTAATTCTATACTCCTCATCACGGATATTGCTATAAAGTATTTAGAACTTCCTCACTTAGATAGCTATGACGCTATTGAGCAAATGTTTACCTCTGCAAACAATGTTAATGATACTTCCATTAAACTTTCATTATTTAAGACAGTAGTAAATTACTCGCGTAGTCATGGGGTCATGACTTATATTGCCAAAGGCATGTATCAGGTTTATTTAATTGAAAGAAATGATTTTAGCAAGTTAGAGGCTAGCTATCAATCGGGTAAAAACGTGTTAGCCTACGTTGATTTTTTAAGTTTGGAAGAACAAATAAAGCTATATTATTGTTTGGAAAATCACGCTTATGCCCTTCTGAAGTTCAATGAGTCTATTGATTTTAGTATGATTGTAATTGATATAGATATTTATAAGAGTGAGTTCAGTGCACATGCTACATTTAATATTTGTAACTGTTATTACTATTTGAATGACTTTGCGAAAAGTGAAATTTTTCTTGATGAATATAAAAAATACTCGTTTTCGTTTGTTAAAGACAACGTTCAATTTATGACGGGTTGTATAAATGGGAGATCTGGAAAAATTGAATTAGGTATAGAGCAATTAGAACAATATTTTAAAGTGACCTCTCCATTTAATTTTGTATATGTCGTTACAATGCTAATGGATTTATATTTAATCAAATCAGATCTTATTTCCGCAAGAGATTTGCTTACATACGAAGCAGAAATGAAAAACTCCTTAAATCTCGAATATACTACTCCAGATAAAAAGGCTAGAATGGCTTACTTCTATCAACTGGCTGGAAATGCTTTAATAAGCCAAGATGTAGAAAAGGCATTTGATTATTATTTGGAGAGTGCTTTGGAGTATATGAAAATAGGATTGTATGACCGAGCTTTGGGTAGCGTAATGTTAATTAATGAGAGCATCCTTGAGGATCATTCACTTTTAAGCATTGAAATTGTCAGAAAAATCAATGAAGTATACAAGCAAATCATTAATAAAAAAATTTAGAAAGGATTGGTTGGCGTGAAAAAGATAATGTCTAAATTTCCGATTCTTTTAGTATTGACTGTGCTGTCTGTTGGAGTAATTAATTTTGACGATGCTATCACGTTATTTGGAGGCGGCACTCCTTGGATTAAGACCTAGTGAACAAGCTATTTTTTCATGGATAGGTACTACCAAAATAAAATATAAATATTTTGTTTGAAGTTACGCAGCGAAGAGTAGACACTGAATTCAGTGTCTACTCTTTTTGTTTTTTGTTTCCATACTTTCCATTAGAAGAAAACGGCTGGAAACAAAAGATATATTCTGTTCAGGGAGACCTTGATACGCGTGGTGGATGAATTAGGGGGTTCGTCCACCACATAGTTTATTATGCAAGGACTGATGAGAATGCTTGAAGAGATCGAATTGTTACGATTCCGAATAAATGAAGCATATAGAAGTGGTTTAGAATTGACCGATGGTAGGATGGTTGAAATGAGCCAGGATCTGGATAAGTTATTGCTGAAGTACCAAAGGGAGTGCCTTTACAATGATGTTAAGATTGAAGTATTTACGTAATGACTCATTCACAGAAGAAAATAAACTTCTAGTACGTAAGTTGGTAGGAGAAGAGATTAAAGATATAGATCTAAGAAATAAAGCTCATTATTACACGAGGTGCGGTTGTATTTATAAAAAATCCTTTTACAAGCGTTTTGACTTTGAAGAAACATTTATTGATGTTTTTGCTTGCAGTTGTGGCGTGTGGATAGCCAATCAAATGAAATGTTGGTAGTGATGTATGGTATGGTCAAGGACATTTTCTTTAGCAGCTCAAGTTGCAAAACTTGCAGGTGGAGGCAAAGATCCTGTCGGACCAGAAATCCATGGACCAAGTCTAGGATTTGGATACCATTATTATACTTGGAATCGCGTTGGTGGCATTCATTTTTCTAGACTACAATGTTAGGGTGGTAATTAATCATGCAGCAACTCCTCGAAAAGTTTCTAGAAAAACAATTCCCACTAGAATATAAGCTCCATGTAGTTGATGATTTTTTAAGGAGCAGATATGATGCTACTGAAATCTCAAAGTCCTCAATGGAAGAATTACAAGCAGACCCTCAAGTAAATTTCACTCAAATATACAAATGCTATGACATTAATAACCAGGATATCCTTAATCGCATATACTCTGATATTGAAAAATCAATGCAAGAAGAATATAGACAATCCCACTCAATTACTTGCGCCAACAGCGAATGGGAAAAGATACAATCTGGCCAACTCATTCGAGTAATATTGGAAAGCAATAATAGTGACAATCTTACCAACTTTACGGTCCAAGGTATGTGTATGACTATAGTCCATGATCTTACTATTTTAAAAGGAATACCGTCTTCCTACGTTCATGTAGATAATCCTTATTTCACTCAGTACTTGCAGATATTAAAAGCACGAGGTTATTTATAATTTCTACTACTAAACTTAAGAGGGTTGCTACTTGTTATTAAGAGTGGTAATCCTTTTTTCGTTTAGAATTTTGCATTAATCTGAGCCCTCGGTCTTATAGTTTATTACATAATAATAGAAAAAAAAGGAATGGTGATTGAATGCAAAGTTATATTGGTGTTCAGGCGGAAGTCCCCACATCTCAAGATGCAAAAGAACTAATGGATTTACTATCTGATACATTACAATCTATTACTGGAGATAGCGGGAAGAATTCTTTTGATCTTGCAGATGTATATGTACCGCGTTCGATATTTGTTATTGCCCGAAACCAGGATGGAGAGCCTATAGGATGTGGAGCAATCCGTCCAATCGATAATAACACAGCTGAACTAAAAAGAATGTTTGCTAAATCAAAAAGCAATATCGTTCTATGAAAATAAGGGATATCAGAGAATAACCAATTACGGTAAATATTTAAATCGTGAAGAGTGTGTTTGTCTTGGTAAGTTCTTAAGCTAACAGTGAAAGTTAGTTCACTAAGACAGCGACAGTCTAGTACTTTATTTTCTGCTAACACTTTGAGTATTGAGGAGCAAAATAAGATAGATGAGCAACTTATGTTAGAAGGAAATAAGGCAATGGAGGAGAGTAAACGAAAACGACAGGAAGAGCTTGAAAAGAAGCAACAAGAAGTGCAGCGGTCTTAATAACTTTTGTATAAAAAAGACTATTTCTTGATCATTTACGATCGTTGAGAGATAGTCTTTTTTCTATGATAACTTCTCAACATAAGCGTTTGGGTTAAAATTTGACACACTATTCATACACTAATTATACTATATAAAGTATAGTAAATTTATTTTTTATAGAAATAATCTAGAAACATACCAAGGACGTGTGTGAGTTAACATAGAGAAAAATTTCGGTTTCATTATTTGAAACTTGATCATGTTTTTTTGTAGTTTATTTTTAATAAAAGTAATATAGGCGAGGACTGAGGGGAAGAGATGGGACAATATGAAGTAGCCACTTTGAAAAAGGGTTTGCAAATACTAGAGTTGATCAAACAACAAGAAGCGCTCACACTTACTGAAATTACAAATACGCTTGATTTGAACAAATCTACGGTATTCCGTTTACTAGCCACATTGGAAGAAATGGATTATGTGTATAAATTTCAGAACCAATTTCATCTGAATCACAAGATGTTTTGTGGCCATTTTGAGAAAAGGGCAGATTTTGATTGGGTATCTTTAAAGTCTGTTTATAAGCTGGCAAAAAAACTTGGGCACAGTGTGTATATCGGAAAAATGGATGAGACCAATCTTGTGATGACACAAGTATTGCACGCCCCTTTTACAATGCCGGCTCAAGAGGAGATTGGGAATCGTTCACGTTTACATCAGTCAGCTCTTGGCAAAGTCATTTTGGCTAATTTACCACTCAGCACCCAGCAAAAATGGATGCACAAGCTATCCTTTGAGAAGGCAACTGTAAACACGTTTGAGGATCCGCAGTTATTTATGCATCATTTGAAGGTAATTGAGAAACAGGGCTACGCATTTGACGATGAAGAACGAATCGTGGGTATTCGATGTATTGCAGTACCACTTTTTAAGCAGGAACAAGTCATTGCTGCTGTTGCTATTGCTGCACCAAAGGACGCTATTACACGCGCGAATATGAAGCGGTTCGTTGCACTTCTAACAAAGGGAAGCGAAGCCATTACTCACGAAATACAGTCATTGATTTTATAGAATCAAGTGGACTAACCGCAAGCTGTGATAGATTTCAAACCAAGAGTAAATGCAGCAGACGCTGTGCTTTGGGTTACACCAGAATATAACTCAACAATTCAAGGCATTTTAGGCAATGCTATTGACTGGATGAGTCGGGTGGATAAAATCATGCACGGCAAACTATCTATCATGATGGGTGCGTCAATGGGTGCATTGGGAACAGTTAAAGCGTGAGGGATTTTTTAAAGGAGGATAACATGAGTAAAAGATATGAACGGTTATTTCAGAATTTCACATTTAATAGTGGCGTGCAGGTTAGAAATCGACTCATGATGGCTCCAATGACCACTTTTTCTGCAGATCAACATGATTATGTATCAGAAGAAGAACTTGATTATTATCGTTTGCGTGCGAATGGTGTTGGAACAGTCATTACAGCCTGTGCTTATGTATCAAAAAGTGGTAAAGGCTTTGATGGGCAAATGGCGATTGATCATGATGGGACAATTGACGGGCTTACTCGACTTGCAAAAGTAATTCAAGAAGGTGGCGCTAAAGCGGTAGTGCAGCTCTACCATGGGGGAAGACTTGCAGTGCCTCGTTTAGTTCCAAATCAAGAAACGTTGAGTGCTAGTAATGTAGCGCCACTTCTTGATCGTGGTTTTTATAGTATCGACCAAGCACCTAAAGCGTTATCCCATGAAGAAGTATTACAAGTCATCCATGATTTTGGAGAAGCAACAAGACGTGCGATTATCGCTGGCTTTGATGGGATCGAGCTCCACGGTGCGAGTGGCTATTTACTTCAACAATTTGTTTCACCGCATTCAAATCGCAGACAGGATAACTGGGGTGGGTCTGAAGCGAAGCGATTAAACTTCTCTTTAGCGATCATTGAAGAAGTGAAGCGTGTGATTGCAGAGTATGCGACAAAACCATTTTTAGTTGGTTATCGTTTTTCACCGGAAGAGCCTGAAACACCTGGTATCACGATGAAAGAAACGTTTGGACTAGTGGAGGCACTCATTGAACATCAACTCGATTATGTACATTTGGCGTCAACAGATGCTTGGGCAAAACCACGGCGTGGTGTAACGAGTGAAAGTTCACGCATGGAACTTTTAGCTGAAAGGATTAATAATCGTGTGCCGCTAATCGGAGTAGGTTCAATTCATACAGCGGATGATGCGCTAGCAGTGCTAGAGCAAGCGAACGTACCCTTTGTAGCAATCGGACGGGCTCTAGTTGTTGATCCTCAGTGGGTGGAGAAAGTACATGCAGGCAATGAATCTCTTATTACGCATACGTTAAAAACATCCGTTCAGAAAGAGAAAAGTATACCTACCCCTCTATGGAAATTAATTTTATCGCTTGAAGGTTGGTTTCCTGTGGAAAAAGATAAGTGATTTTCTGGTAGTTGTGCGGCGCATTTCTAAATCGTATTTATTGGTTAACAAACACAAAATGCCTATGATGATTTTTAAAATCATCATAGGCATTTTTCCGTAGTAGATTGAGGTTATTTACTATTTTATATTTACATAAAATCTTTACTTTGCTCGCTCTCACTGTAGATGGAAATGAGAACAATCGCTGTTTCTTCACCGATGTTTCTAACTAAATGAGGTGTGCAAGCATTCCAGCTGAAAGAATCGCCTTCCTCAAATTCAGCCGAATCTTCTCCTTGTTCTGCATAGATTCGTCCTTTCACAACAAAATGAACTTCTTCTCCCTCATGCGCATGTGGGGCATCTGCATCTCCTGTCAAAGCGCCGGGAGGTAACTCAACCAGCCTCATCTGTAAGTTCTTTGTTGAGCTTAAGTGCTCCACTTTTAAATTCTCAATCCCACTTTGTGTTACCCGTCGTTCTGCTTTGCGGACGATATTCATTCGTTCTTCTTGTCGCAGTAGCAAGTAAGCCAAAGGTACTTTCAAGGTGTTAGCAATACTTTCTAACGTGGCGATGGAAGGTGAGGTTTTGTTATTTTCCACTTGGCTCATAAAGCCTTGTGATAGGCCCGTTTCTTCGCAGATTTGAGCTATTGTCATTTTTTTTCGTTTACGGATGGTCCGTATTGCAGAGCCGATATTCATATCGCAATCACCTCGACGGAATATTTCTAATACTAAATATAAATTAATAATAACAATATTTTTGTTGACATGCTACATAGCATTAAATTATATTTGTTATACAAAACAAACATTGTTATAAGTAATATATTAAAGCGTAAAGAAATTTATTCGAAATTAGGAGGTTCATTATTTATGAATAAGATCAAAGTTATTTCTGCTTTTGCAGCGATTACAATCACAACGGGGGCTGCTAATCTAGCCATTTCTTATGGTGATACAAGCAATCAATTACAACCAGTGTCAGCTGCTGTAAGCAACATAGATACAAATGAGACAGAATTCTCACCAGTCGGTGCAAAGTACGTAAACCCGTCGAGTACACGAATGATTCAATCAGGTGAGAAAATCGGTAATCTTTTCAATCTAAATGCCGAACAACCATATGTATTACAACGATTAACGAAAAACACGTATTGGGTACAAGCACAATACTACGGGACAACTTTTTACGTAGGTTCAAAGGGAGTTATGGTATTCGATCCGTTAGAATACAGGTCTGAACAAGTTCTCAAAGCTATTCGTCAAGTAACGAAGCTGCCAATTACGACAATTGTATATTCCCATGCACATGCGGATCATATTAACGGAACGTCAGGATTCCTTAAAGCACTAGAAGCAGAAGGACAAAAGAAACCTCGGATCGTAGCTTCAAAAGCAACCGCAGAGAAGCTTGCATACGTTGATAGCAAAATTCCTCGTCCAACTGAACTTGTGGCTTGGCCGAAGGGGAAGTTTAAGTTTGAAAATCAAGTTGTAGAACTGCATGGATTCGATCGGGCTGCACATACAGACGATCATGCGGCTTGGCTCATTAAAGGAGAAAAAGTGCTTCATGCACCAGACTTATTGAATCCGGATCAACCTTCTTTCTGGAATTTTGCAGGCTCTGAGAACTTTGTATATTTAGAGCAAAATTATAAAGATGTGTTGAAGCTAGATTGGAAATGGCTCAATGGCGGACACGGCAACGTGGGCGAGAAAAAAGATATTAACTTCCATCTAGCTTTCATCGCTGATCTGAAAAAAGCAGTCAGTGATGCCATGGTGGCATTGCCTTATGGAAATTACGTGGATTCAAGTAAAGGAGCACATACCGCATACCTAGCAGAATGGATGGATGCAGTGTCTGTAAAAGCAACAGATACGCTCCGTCCGAAATATGGCAAGCTATACGGTTTCGAACATTCTACACCTGCTAATGCAAAGATGGTTGCATTTAAAATGTATTCTTATCAATAATCGTTACTTGTATCAGCTGCAGGCTGTCGAGTTGTTGACAGCCTGTACTGACTAATATGTACCTCGACGGGGATAATAATTTCGGTTTCGTTAATATAAAATTTGTACTGAATTGCGAAGGAGAGTCTTTCTAGTGACGGCAAACAACCTTAAAGTAGATGTACACCACGCGATAGAGGCTAACGTGAATTCTTATGTATTTTCGGATGATAAAGGTACGTTCATTATCGATTGTACGCGTAATAGTGAGGAAGCAAGAAAAGTAGCTGCATTAGCTCGTTCGAAAGGTGCTGATCCAGAAACGATATTGATTACGCATGGGCACCCAGATCATTATTTGGGGATGGGAGCTATTCTTCAGGAGTTTCCCAATATTCGATTTGTTGTTGCTTCGCAAGGAGTAAAAGACGACATTATTGGTTTTACACAGTGGATGGATTCTGTTAACTGGTTAGAAGGCGAACCTCATATGAAGTCGAAGTCTGATCAGAATCCAGACGGTTTTGATTATGAGGGACGTCTCGAAGTGCTACAGTCAAGCACGCTGCAGCTTCCGGGTGGTGGTGTTTTACAAATTAAGTCGGACTATCCTCCAACAGAATGCGCACATATGACGACTGTATTTGCAGAAGACCTGAATGCACTGTTTACAATTGACTTAACCTATAACAAAGTTCATATCTGGATGGGCGTTGGGGTTGCGCGCGAACATATTAACAATTGGCAGGAGCAGTTGGATAAGCTGAAGGAACAATACGGCCCTCTAAATGCAACGATCTATCCAGGACACGGAAATCCGACAGACGTTTCAATATTTGATATTGATAAGAAGTATATGAATGACTTGCTGGACACTATCGAGGCATCTAAAAGTGAAGATGAGGCCAAACAGAAGATGATGCAGCTATATCCAGATTGGGAAAACACCGATTTTCTACTTATGCACAGCGTTAAAAATCAGTTTGAACTGGCAAACAAATAAGTTTGACGATGACGGTAGTAGGGGCTGTTCCTGACAAGTAGAGCGACAGTAAAGCCGGTTATTGTTTCTGAATAATATCATCATACAAAGATTATTTAGGGAACGAGGAGACTTTTTATATGAATTATCATCGTGAGCCGAGCACTTTTGTAAGCCAAGTGAATCTCAAGGTATCGAACTTGAAGCAATCTCTTTCTTTTTACCAAGAGGTTATTGGATTTAAAATTTTAAGCCAAACTGAAACGAAAGCGGAATTAACCGCAGATGGGAAAACGATTCTGCTTACTATAGAGCAGCCCGACCAAGTTAAGCCTAAGCAAAAAAATACGACAGGTATGTATCATTTTGCACTACTATTGCCTAATCGTTCTGATTTGGCGAGTATTGTGAGACACTTCGCGGAACTGAATATACGTATTGGTTCCGCAGATCATCTTGTGAGTGAAGCATTGTATTTGGCGGATCCGGATGGTAATGAAATTGAAATTTATATCGACCGTAATCCGTCCGTTTGGAGCTGGAGTGGTGGCAATGTAGCAATGGCGACTGATCCATTAAATTTCAATGATCTTCTCACTCGAGAGCAGGAGATTGAGTGGAATGGACTTCCAGCGGGCACAATTATGGGGCATATCCATCTACATGTATCCCAGCTCGCTGAAGCGGAACATTTTTACACACAAGGACTTGGTTTTGAAGTGATGAATCGCTATGGGGCACAAGCACTTTTCATCTCGACAGGGAAATATCATCATCACATCGGATTAAATACTTGGGCGGGTATTGGTGCTCCACCTCCTGCTCCGAATAGTGTAGGGCTCGAATCCTATTTACTTGTGCTCCCGAGTGAGGAAGCCAGAAATCATATTATAGCTCAGCTCAAAAACATCGGTGCTCCTGTTCAAGAGGAAAACGGTTATTATGTCACTGAAGACCCTTCAGGTAATAGGATTCAACTTCACGTATAATAATCGAGGCCATTGAATGCAGTAGTGCTATAACAGCTTTAAAGGGGAATGAAATACGATGCAAACGATTATGAAATCTGAAAAGTCGGGAATCGAAATTGGTGTATACACACTTGCTGATCTAGGTAAAGATCCCCATACAGGGCAGATGATTAGTTCTAGGCAGCGCATAAAGGAAATTATTGAAGTAGCTAAATTCGCTGATGAAGCGGGACTTGATGTGTTTGGAGTTGGTGAACATCATCGATTGGACTATGCGGTATCGTCACCGGCAGTTATATTAGCAGCGATTGCCCAGCAAACCAAGCAAATTAAACTAACGAGTGCAACTACAGTTTTAAGTACAGTTGACCCAGTTCGGCTGTTCGAAGATTTTTCTACTTTGGATTTACTTTCGGATGGACGAGCTGAGATCATTGTTGGTAGAGGGGCTTTCATAGAATCATTTTCATTATTCGGCTACGACATTAACGACTATGATGCTCTATTTTCAGAACATCTAGATTTACTCTTACAATTAAACGCTAATGAGTCGCTCACATGGAACGGCCGCTTCCGCTCTTCTTTGCATAATGCTGAGATTGCACCTCGTCCTGTTCAAAGTCAATTGCCTGTCTGGGTGGGCGTTGGCGGTACACCTGAAAGTGCAATACGTGCTGGAAAAATGGGAGTTGGCATGGCACTTGCTATTTTAGGCGGCAATCCAAAGAAATTTATGCCACTAGTTGACATTTATCGCAAAGCCGGTGCTGAAGCAGGTCATTCTCCAGAAAACCTAAACGTTAGTGTGACAGGGCACAGCTATATCGCGAAGACTACGCAACAAGCAAAAAAAGAATTCTATCCTTATTATTCTAATTATTGGTCGTATGTGAATAGCCAACGCGGGATGGGTAATAGAATTATTTCTATTGAAGATTTTGAACATATGACAAGTCCTGATACAGCTTTGTTTGTGGGCAGCCCGCAACAAATTGTTGAAAAGATCTTAAGCCAATACGAGATGTTTGGTCATAAACGCTTTATTGCTCAGCTTGATATCGGCGGTTTACCGTTTGATAAAGTAATGAAAAGCATTGAACTACTAGCTTCTGAAGTAGTTCCTATAGTTCGGAAAGAAACTAGTAAATCATAAAAGAAAATAAAGGATTAGACTCGAAAGAATGAATTGCTTTTGGGTCTAATCCTTTATTTTGTTCCGACAATACATCCTGATCAATAACATACATGTTCATCACTAATAATGTACATAATTTTCACAAGGGAAGGTTATTTTCATTTACATACTATTCTTGACTCTACCAAAAGAATGGCGTTTGACTTGACTGCAACATATTCGTTCTATATATTTTAATGAATAAAATATATGCTTATTAAAATATAGGAGGATGTCCAGTGGCGGATAACCATAAAGAGTTTGTAGATATACAAGCCATCATGATGGACATGCGTCTCGTACAGCAGAAATCAAAAGCTTTCATCGATATACTGACGAGTAATGATGTGTTGTCGCAAAATCATATTACCCTGTTGATGGATTTAAAATTAAACGGGAGCATGCGCATAACGGAAATCGCTGAACGCTTCATTATTACAGCTGGTGCGGCAACTTCCATGTGTGACAAGCTAGAAGAACAGCAATTGGTATGCAGAATTCGTTCAAAGGAAGACCGTAGAGTGGTTATGGTGGCTCTAACGAAAGCAGGAGAAGATAAGGTATATGAGATTTTTACAAGGATTCCAGCTCAAAAACTGCGTACGATTTCCGATGTGTTTAGACAAGTGAATGACCTTATGTCCCAAATTGTCGATTAAAGATAGGCTGCTGCATAGTGACGTGGCGGCTTCCGTATGAATAGGTCAGCCAGAGATTTCTGGTTGGCTTATTTTTTGTATGTGTTTATGTTTATGGGTGTTATTGACAATATAAGATTTTGAAATTATATTGATAGTTATATATTTTAATAGTTAAAACATTTATCTTCTAAAATAATGACAGAAATACTTATGGGGGCGGCGAGTGTAGTGGAAACAGCAGAACATATACGGATTAATGGAGCAGGGACGTATCGTCAAGATATTCAGTCCAAAAGCGTACATGTTGCAGGTCATGGTCGATTTGAGGGCAGTATTAGCACAGACAGTTTCAAAAGCTCGGGTTCTTGTCATGTAAAAGGGCATTGTAGTGCGAAGCAGCTGTCTAGTGCTGGTCATGGACATTTTCACTCCATAAGTGCAGAACGGATCGATTGTTCTGGCTCATTTCGAGCTGATCAATCCGTGGATACACAATCATTTTCTGCAAAAGGCAGTGTTATAATTGGGGACACGTTGACAGCTGGAGATGTAAATATTCGTTCGCAGGGAGTGACTTCTTCCATTAAACATCTCATTGCAGAGGGAACGATCGAGATCGGCATAGAGCGACGTGCATTTTTAAATTTATTTTCATTGGGGAATAAGAAGGTAGTTTGCTCTAGTATAAAGGGACGTAAGGTTGAAGTGAGTTATGTAGAAGCCAATCTTATTATTGGAGAGGATATTCGAATTGGCCCGAAATGCAAGATCGGTGAAGTTCGATACTCAAAACAGCTGGATATCGATCCAAGCTCGGTTGTGGAACGTACGGTACAAATTTAAAATGTAGGAATAAGAACAGAAGCTTTAATGGGAACGCTTCGAATATGGGGTATTGTAATCGGTATAGATCTATTGATTACGCTTAGTTATTTTATATGGCCAAGAGAAAAGAAGAAGTTTGTGAAGTAAGAAGATTATCTTTTAAAAATGGATAAGCCTTTCAATAAAGTTAGAGATGGAAGGCTCTTAGCTGGCTGAGTACATAACATAAAAAAACAGCTCCTTTTCGAACAGTTGCCACCTGGAATGAAGATTATCCATTCTAGGTGGCAATGTTTACATGAAAACAATAAAAATTAATAAATTCCTACACAAAAAACATTATCCAGCGTTACGTTCCATCACAAGCACCGTACAACCCTTTTCAGACCATGGTTCATGTTCTGTATTAGGTCCATAACAGAGATAAGAACCTGCTTCATACTCAACATCATTGCTGATAAGAGCTCCATCTAATACGAATAATTCCTCAGTATCCTTATGCGTGTGTTGAGGGAATTTTGCCCCCGGTGCAAATCGCACAACATAACGCAGTTCATCATTTTCATCTCGTAATGGAATTTGCTCTATACCATCCACAACAAACTTCCACTCACTGTTTGTGATATCAACGGAAAAGAAATTTTTCATGTTATCATCTCCTTCTATGCAAATCGTAACTTACGATGATATATTGTTCAATATGAACAAAAATGAACTATTCTTCAGGAGAAATGAACTATGGAAATTCGTTTGTTACAGACATTTCAAGCTGTTGTCCAATGTGGTAGTCAGATAAAAGCAGCAAATCTGCTGCAATACGCACAATCTACCATCACCTTACACATCAATCAATTAGAAGAAAATCTCGGCATTGAACTGTTTGAGCGCAAAGGAAAACAAATGGTGCTAACCGAAGCCGGAAGACTTGTGAAAGAACGGCAGATATTTTATTAAATCAAGTGGATGTAATCACCGAAACTGCAAAAGAATTTTCAATCGGTCAGAAAGGACTTATTCGGATTGGGGCAATTGATTCTATTGGCAAAACAAATTTGATTTCTGTACTAACAGCGTTTATGAAAGACCATCCACAAATTTGTCTTTCTATCGAAAGTGGCGTAACCCAACAATTTAGTCAACGGATTATCGCTAATGAACTTGATATTGCATTATGTCCTCCTCCATCGCCAGAATTAAATCTTGAATTTTATCCGCTATATGAAGACAAGCTTTGTTTAATACTGCCAATCGACCATCCATTATCTACACAGAAAAAAATTAACATGTCTGATTTAGAAGATGAAAATTTCATTTTAACTGGACAATTGTGTGAATATCGACGAAAAATAGAGCATGTTTTTCTTCATCATGGCTTTCATTTACACTCTAAGTACGATGCGGCGAATATGGAGATGGTTTTAAATCTTGTACTACAGGGGTTTGGTATTGCTATGCTGCCTAGCAATTTCGTTGCCAATTCACATCAATACGCTATTCGTGACATCGATGGTATTTCATCCGCTTTACCTGTTGGATTAATTCGTCAAAAAAATAAAGTCCTTAGCCCTGCTACAGAAAAATTGATAGCTAACATATTCTCTTCCTGCTAAACAAGTACAAAAAAGCGCAAGTACACCACAGGTTCTTAACTTGATGGCCATGAGGTTCAAGCAGTAAAGAGCTAAGAGTGAAATTGCTGAGTCACTGTCATTTTAATGAATATAAAAATCCGCACTTGACTGCTAGGAATAATGTGGATAATATAATCCCAATACATTTACATAGGCAACAGCCGATTGGATCACCAAAGGCTCATGTATCTTTTAAGCTTTCAAGCTGATAGAGAGACATGAGTCTTTTTTATTTCCTAGAGAGTGAGAGGAGTATGAAATATGGGACATCCTACGATTTATCCAACGGGAACAACGGTTTACAAGCCAGAGCAGGCATGGAGTGGATATACACTGTATCAAGCGGCAGATACGGGAGCGCTCCTTATTGATATGAATGGTCGAGAGGTTCATCTTTGGAAAGGGCTGCGTGGATTTCCAAACAAGCTGTTGCCTGGCGGTTATGTACTTGGAAGTACGGCACAACGTGATACAAGATACGGGTTTCAGGATGAAAAAAACTTAGTTCAAGTCGACTGGCATGGCAATATTGTCTGGAAGTTCGACCGCTATGAATGGATTGAAGATCCCGACAATCCAGCGCAGTGGATGGCGCGTCAGCATCATGATTATCAGCGTGAAGGCAATCCTGTCGGTTATTATGTGCCAGGGCAGGAGCCGAAGGTAGATGCTGGTCGTACGCTTCTGCTTGTCCATAAAAATGTAACTCGTCCGAACATTTCGGATAAGCTGCTGCTGGATGATGTCCTTATTGAAGTGGACTGGGAGGGAAATATCCTCTGGGAGTGGGCGTGCAGTGATCATTTCGATGAACTGGGCTTTGATGAGCAGGCGAAGGAAGTACTGTATCGCGACCCGAACACGAGATTCTTTGGTGCGAATGCAGGGGATTGGATGCATATTAATTCCGTTTCGGTATTAGGTCCGAACAAGTTCTACGATGCTGGCGATGAGCGTTTCCATCCAGACAATATTATTTGGGATGCCCGCGAGTCTAACATTATTGCCATTATAGACAAGCAATCTGGGAAGATTGTATGGAAGCTGGGGCCGAATTACGACACAGAGGAAACGAAGCATCTCGGCTGGATTATTGGTCAGCATCACGCGCATCTTATTCCGAAAGGATTACCTGGTGAAGGGAATTTGCTCGTATTTGATAACGGGGGCTGGGCAGGCTACGGTGTGCCAAATCCAGAGTCTGCGGACGGGCTGAGGGTAGCTCGGCGGGATCATTCTCGTATTTTAGAAATCAATCCAGTAACGTTGGAGATTGAGTGGCAGTATACGCCGACTGAAGCGGGATTTCAGGCTCCGCTTGATTCTTATCGTTTCTATAGTCCATATATTAGCTCGGCGCAGCGTCTTCCTAATGGCAATACGTTAATTACAGAAGGGGCTGACGGTAGAATTTTCGAGGTGACTCGGGAGCATGAACTGGTGTGGGAGTATATTTCTCCTTATAAAAATCAACGGAATGCCAATATGGTCTATCGGGCATATCGTGTGCCTTATGAGTGGGTGCCTCAGCTAGAACAGCCAGAAGAGGTTGCTATTTTGCCGATTGATGTGGCTGATTTCCGCTTGCCAGGTGCGGCTCCGCGAGGAGCGATTACAGCCGTTGAAGTAGAAGGTACAACAGCAGAATATGCTGAAGGAGCGTTATGCGTGGCAAGAATCGATGAAACGGAGCGTAAGGAATAATAGTTGAATTTGAAATGAATGTAACGGCTACGTTGTCCTGCTTGCAGGTGCGGCGTAGTCGTTTGCTTTTGGACCAAAACGAGTGATGTAACTGCCGGGGTTGGATTTAAATTTCAAGCAGTAGAACGTTTCATGATAATGAAAAGTAGACATAAAATATCTTAGATTAACGAAAAGAGTTTCCTCCGAGATAAAGTCGGTATAAGATGATAGGTACGCTTGCTAGTGAGATTTTAAGAAGGTAAATTTACTTTAATTATTAATCATATAAGTACAATAAACGTTATTTTTAGAGAGGAGGTTTTGTTGATGAATCTTAGTTATATTCTATATACAGTTTTGTTGATCTTAGTATGGGTGCTATTGCTGACAGGTTTCATAATAAAAAGAAATACTAAATTCATCCGAGGGTACCTGTGGGTATCTGTGCCCTGTATCTCATTGCTTTTATTGTATTTTTGGAATACTAGCCTAAATAATTATGTACGAAGTTATTTATTCGCAGCTCACACTTATACTTGTGAGTATTACGACAGCTTAAAACCACACTCTCTCCCTCTTCCTAAAAGAAGTGTATTAAAAGGCAAATCAGATGCTTGTTCCCCGTTTTATTTGACGTTTTCGAAAGATAAAGATGTTATTTCATTTTATGAGACAGTATTAATCGAATGGAAAAATAAAAAATTAATTTCAGGATTTCATTATGCTGAAAGGGACCATCAATATGGTGGTAAAGAGAAGGGGTATGTTGCCTCAATCCCTGATGGAGCTACCCTTGATATATTTATTCATGTTTTGCAGGATAGTTATGAGGGACAGATGTTATCGATCCGATTTAAACGTAGTGGATAATGTAAAAGTCTTCATGAATGAGATCTCGAAAGACAAATGGGCGATCATGGACCGCCTGTGCATACCTATGGAATTTCTATATACTCAAGCTCAGCGTGGCTATTATTAATAATTGAACCTATATAGAAACTCAAACGCAGAATGTACATAGTTTCCTTACGGCTATCATCTTTGCAATATACGATTTTTATTTATGGTTAATGTTCTCCCTATTTTTTAATATCCATAACAGGTGCTCAATTATATTGTAAAAGCCGTTTTCCTGTAAAAGGGGAAATAGATCATTGAAAGCGAAATCACGGCTACGTTGTCCTGCTTGCAGGTGCAGTGAAGTCGTTTGTTTTTGGACCAAAACGAGCGGTATAACTGCCAGATTTGGATGTTATCTTCTGTGCACAGAAAGTTGTGCCTAGAAACTCAAAAGAAACATGAGCATAGTTGCCTTTACGGCTATCGTCTTTGCAGTACACGATTTTCGTTTTTTCTGGATGAGGGGTAAGCTTGTATTGCGCTAATCTTTGCTGCAACTGGGCAAGCAGCTTTTTCGCGCTTGTTTCACTTTTACAATGGCAAATGATATCATCTGTGTAGCGCTCGAAAGGAATATCGGGGTGTTTCTGCTGCATCCATTTATCAAAAATATGATGCAAATACACATTGCCTAGCAAAATATTGAGTTTGCTGCCTTGTGCGAGTCCTTTTTTTGATTTGACTACTGTTCCATCTTTCATTTGAACAGGTGCTATCATCATGCGATGGGTGTACAGCAATGCCCATTTGCTCCGAATATGTGTTTTCAACATCTCCATAAGCAGCCGATGGTTAATGTTTTCTCCAAACTTTTTAATATCTATGACAAGTGCCCAATCATATCGTAAACAGCGTTCGCCTGCTATGCGTACGGCATCATCACGCGCTGGTCTTTTTTGTTTATAGCCATATGAATTGGGATGAAATAGACGCTCGAATCCAGGGGCAAGTTCATTTTTTAACAGTGTTTGTACAATAAAATCTTTCACCGTTGGAATACCCATTGGCCTCCATCCGCCGCTTTTCTTGGGGATTACGATTCTTCGAACGGGAGAAGGAACATATTTGCCGGAGTTAAGCTCTACCCACAATTCATGTAACCGTTTGATTCGATCTTGCTTAAAATCTTCAATGGTCTGACCATCTATGCCGACCACTTTGGTTTTTTCTGATTGTCGGAATGCTTCCAACAAAATGTCCTTTGAGATTTGAAAGCGCCGCGTCTTTTCCATCTTATCCCCCTCTGATCATCCATCTGAGCGATAGGAATGTACCAGCATATGAGAAGGTTCTCGTTTCGGTTTGTACAGTAGTCCATGTGGGGAATTGTATCTCAGGCTGCGCTGCACTATGGATTACCTATGCCAATCAAATTCCGCTAACGAGCGCTATGGACGTTATTTTCGTAAAATGATTCATTTTAGATTGCTAACGGTTGTAGTCGAGCTTATTTTAGCAATGATACCAAATGATATCGATCACACCGACAATTAAGCTCGCTGACACCCGTTACATTTCAAAATTCATCCATAAGCACGGAATAGCCTCCGTGGCAACCGTTAGCGCAATTTTTGCTGCGTTGCTCTTTGCAGTTAGGGCAATTGACTCTCAGTCCTAGATACAATCACATAGCTATAAGCTGCTACTACTTTTTTGCATAAGCTTTTTGCCTACGTGTAGGAAGTACCTATAAGTAAAAGGGCGAGCTCCTTTGGAGAAGAGAGCTGTGAACTATTATTAAACATGAGCGAACTTCAAAATAATGGGTAATCAACAGGTCCAAAGTATTCCTATTTTGATAAAATGTTAAAATTAACAGAAAGATATCTCCTAAATCATGGATATCTATAACAAATAATTGATGTATTATATTGTCTCGTTTCGTTCCTCATGGTAGTCTACATCGGAGATATCCATAACATATAGCGCTACAGCAGCATTTTGTATGGCGGCCTAGATGAGCGAGAAGGAGAAGATTACGATGAAGAAGAAAGTCGCTATTATTTTCACCTGCATCTTACTGATCACAACAATTGTTACGTATGCATGGAATGCAAGTAGTGCCAGCCCTCGTGTTATCCCTATCCCTCCAGCGGGTAAGACGTCGGAAACGGAGAAGAGTGTAAGTGTAGAGGCCATTGTTGGCAGTAATATGCCAATTGAAGAGAAGGCAAAAAAGATTGTCGTTCTTATGAATGATAAGGAAAAAATAGGCCAACTTGTCATGTATACGCCTACGAATCAAGCCGATCCCTTTTCAGAGAAGATGATAAATGAATATAACGTGGGCAGTGCCTTGGTAACGGCAACGATGAATAATACGGTTCACACGGCTCAGTTCAACAACCAATTACAACGGTTAGCGTCTGAAACCCGATTAGGCCTCCCGTTATTCATTTCTGGTGATATGGAATATGGAACGGCTCAGAGAGTTCCTGCTAACGGTACCATTTTGCCTAGACAGATGGCGATTGGAGCGACACGTAATATCGGATACGCGGAGCAAGCAGCACGGATAACGGCCAAGGAAGCCAAAGCATTGGGCTTTCAATGGAGCTACTCACCGGTCGTAGATGTAAACTCCAATATAGAGAATCCGGTTATTGGTGTACGTTCATTTGGAGAGCAAACTCAAATGGTCTGCGACATGGCTGTTGCACAATTGAAAGCGTATCAAAGTGAAGGTGTCTTATCCAGCGCTAAGCATTTTCCAGGACACGGGGACACTAGCTTTGACACACATACAACACTTTCTAAAGTATCCTACAGCGAAGATGTATTGAGACAAGTGCATCTCCCTCCATTCAAAGCAGTCATTGATCAAGGCATTGAATCGATTATGACATCCCACATTATTATTGAAGCGATTGACTCAACACTTCCAGCAACGTTATCGAAAAAAGTTCTAACCGGCCTATTGCGTGAGGATATGGGGTTTAAAGGAATGATTATTACCGATGCGATGGTCATGGACGCCATATCAAAAAACTGGGGAGCGGGCGAAGCCGCCGTTATGGCTGTTAATGCAGGTGCAGATATAGTAATGGCCAATGGCTCAGCAGCAGATCAATTCGAGACGTTGGATACTTTATACGGAGCATTGCAGGCCGGGAAAATAGAAAAGAGTCGTGTTGATGATGCAGTGACACGAATTATTACTTATAAATTAAAAATGAAAACGTTTGATAACCGTTATGTTGATGTTGATCGGGCTGTAAAAATAGTCGGAAACGGAGAGCATTGGGATCGTTCCTATCAGATGGCTTTGGACTCAATAACGCTGCTCAAAAATGAAAACGTGCTTCCGTTCGATCCTAAGTCGAATGAAAAAACACTTGTCGTAAGTATGGCCTATGCGGAACGGATTGCAAAGATGGTTAGGGCAGTAAGCAAGGGCGAAGTATTGTCTTATCAAGCGGCACCAGCTTGGGGAGAACCATTAGATGCAACGGAAGAGGCTATTCAAGGAGCTCTTGAAAAAGCAAAACAAGCCGATCGTATTATTGTATTTACACAGTCAGATCGCAAAATTCCAAAAGGCCAAGTAGATCTTGTTAACCAGCTAGTCGCTACAGGTAAGCCTGTTGTGGCGGTTGCTCTCGGCAATCCTAGCGATATCGTAAGTTATCCAAATGTGAAGGCTTATCTAACAGCTTATGCCGCTGATACATGGTATTGGATTACTCCTGTCCCGATCGCTTGGAATGCATCAGTTGAAGTTATATTCGGCACAAATCCAAAGGGGAAACTGCCTGTTACATTAAGTAAAGAGTACCCAAGAGATTTTGGACTTAGCTATCGCTAGAGTCATAGACGCGGTCATAATCTCATTTTGTCTGATACCTACGAAAGAAATATAACAAACGAAAAGCAGCCTACTAGTAGGCTGCTTTTTTGATACATTATTTTATTGTTTTAATTTGAGCATCGAACCGACCAAGATTCGGGGCTGAGCTTACAACAGCTTGCGGTATCGCAAAAACTTCGTTGGAAGGACTGCTTTCGCCTCCTAGGCCGCTAGCCGTAACTACGTAGTAATAAGTCGTATCATTTATGACGCCCAAGTCAACAAAACCATACGTGCTCCCAGTCACGGTTGCAATGGTCGTATATGGACCACCGGATGTACTTGCTCGTTTAATATGATACTGTGCAGCGCTGTTTACTAACTGCCAGTACAACGTTACAGTTGAGTTTCCTGCTTCGGCTATTAGACCAGCTGGCGCTGGAGTAGGTGGTACTACTTGTTTTGGTGTCGCAGAAACCTCGTTGGAGTTACCACTTTCGCCACCTTGGTTGCTAGCTGATACGACATAGTAATAAGTCGTATTATTTACGGCATTCGTATCTACAAAGCGATATGTGCTTCCTGTAACCGTGCTTATTGTCGTAAATGGACCACCCGTTTTGGTAGCTCGCTTAATATTGTAATTGGATGCACCATTGACTAATTGCCAGTTCAGCGTCACCTTCGAATCCCCTGCTGTCGCTATCAGATTAGTCGGCTTGGAAGGTGGCTGTACTTGGTCTTTTCCAAACAAATTCCACTCGATTACAAGATCGGCCCCAGCTGGTTTCAGCACAACGGTCGTTACATTTTTCACCGGAGTCGGAAGGGTTTGAACGGTATCATTTAAGGTTGGATTCGAATGAAAGGTATATAGATGACCAAAATTTTTATCATAGAACTCTATACTCCCCTTCTTAACATCGCTATGCAGGATTACCGAGGTGATTTCTTTTGGAGAGTTGAACTTATACCAGACCCAATTATTCGCTTCGACTCGGATATAGGTAGCCGGATTATTGTCGGTTATTACTCTCGTTGTTTTTGTTGGATTTGGAATGGAAGTACCTATATCTAGCACTACTCCATCCAACAAGCCACCTGTATATTTGGTCACGCTTGCTTTCATCGCTGCGAAAGGAGAATCTGCACTGAATCCTGCTTCATTTCCAGCTGCTACAACATAATAATAGGTTACACCATTGGTTACTGATCGGTCCGTATAGGTCGTACCTGCAATATTAGAGGCAAGTATGGAGTATGGGCCACCAGAAGATGTTGCTCGTTTGACCGTATAATGTGCAGCACCCGTATGATCCCAATCCAAAGTAACAAGTTTATCTCTACCTTGGATCCAACTAATCTTGGTTGGAGCTGGTGGAGCTGATGCCTTCGTAAAGACATTCCATTCGGATACGAGATCGACTTTAGATGGTTTTAACACCACGGAAGCCACATTTTTCACTGGCTGCGGAAGAGTTTGTACACCATCATTTATGAGCGAGTTGTACGTATACAGTAGATTATTATTGCTGTCATAGAAATTTATGCTGGACTTTGTAGCTTCGCTTTTTAGGATAAGGGATGAGATTTCTTGTGGAGAGCTGAACTTATACCAAACCAAGTAATTCAATTCCACTCGAGTATAGGTGGTCGCATTATTATCTGTGATCACTCTCGTCGTTGTTATTGGATTTGAAATGGAAGGGCCTATATTTAGCGTAGCTCTATCCAACAAGCCACCTGTGTACTTCGTTGCAGCTGGCTTTATCATTGCTTGAGGTGAGTCAACACTTTGACCTGCTTCATTCCATGCTGAGACTACATAATAATAAGTTACACCATTCGTTACTGTTCGGTCTGTATAGGTAGTTCCTGAAATAGTAGAGGCAAGTGTGGAGAATGGGCCACCAGAGGTTGTTGCCCGCTTGATCGTATAGTATGCAGCACCGGTATTATTCCAATCGAAAGTTACTATTTTATCTCCACCTTGTATCCAGTTGATTTTGGTTGAAGCGGGTGGGGTGAGTGCCTTCGTAAAGACATTCCATTCAAATACGAAATCAGCCCTAGATGGTTTTAATACGACCGTACTCACATTTTTCACTGAAGTCGGCAGCGTTTGTACACCGTCATTTACGACCGAGTTGTACGTATATAGTAAATTGTTATTATTATCATAGAATTGGATACTTGACTTGGTATCTTCGCTTTTTAGGATGAGCGATGATATTTCTTTTGGGGAGCTGAACGTATACCACGCTAGGCTGTTCAATTCAACTCGAGCGTAGGTTGTTACATTATTATCCGTCATTTGGAGAACACCTGCGCCAGAAGGTTGACCGACTTGTTTGCTGACTTTAATAGCTGCTCCATCCAGCAGCCCGCCTGTGTATTTACTTGGCGCAGCATGGACGGGATGGATATTCACTAACGGTAATAACAATACAAGTGTCATGACAATACCAAGGATTCTTTTCAAATAGACTCCTCCCAAAATCTCAACTCAAATCCAGACACACAAAAGTCCATTTCTTATGTACCTACGACTTGGTATTAATCAAAATACCATGTGATATTCTACTAAGTCTATATACATATTTTTTGTCATATTATCCTCTTCTGATCGAGAATGAACGTTACTTTTTGGCGTATAGCACAACAAAATTGAAATACTTATACATGCAGTCTACTTCAGAGAAGCCGCTCTTTTTCATCCAATCAAGTTGAGTTTGCAATGGTGACATTTTATCTAGTTTCATTCTCTCATACGCAGAGTCAAGTTCAGGTCTAGAAAGCCCGCTTACTTCTACTTTTTGCTTCCAATCGTTCTTGTAGAGGGAATTAACAAACGGAGTATCGCCAAGTACTTGGTCGGCATTGATAAATACACCATTTGGCTTCAAATTCATGTAAATATTTTTGTACAGTGTCTGTTTATCGGTATCGGTAAGATGGTGTATCGATAGTCCTGAAATGATAATGTCAAACTTCACGTCAGAAATATAATTCGTATAATCATCTACGCTGTAATTGACGCTCGTATACCCTTTGAGTCTTAATTTCGCGATTTCTAGCATCTTTTCAGATAAGTCAATGAGGGTCAGGTTGGCTTCAGGATATTTTTGCAGTAAAAATGACGAGAATAAGCCGGTTCCAGCACCTAGGTCTAATATATTCGGGGAACTTGTAGCAGCACTCGCAAGCGATACGGACACTTTATAAAAGTCGTCAAAGCAGGGGATAAGCATTTTTCTTTGCTGATCATACTGTTGAGCAGCTTCATCGAATTGAGACTTCACTTTATGTTGACCATGGCCATTCATACGCCCACCTCCAAGTTTCTGTTATTAGCATAGACTCTGTAACGATATAAATGAAATATATAGTATCAATGAATTTCATAGGTTTTAGCTATAAAATATAGAACTCTGTTCATATGCTGGACATTGGATAAGTATTGTATGATAATGATTATCAATTAGAAATAAAGCACCGAGTACATATTTCATTTGTATGTAAAGGTCAAGATTAAAAGATTAACGGACAGTGGGGATGGTCTTTATGATAACAGCGAAACATGTAAAGTTCGGAGCGCGTCATTTAACCATTTATTTACCGGATGGCTATGAAGAAAGTACAGAAAGATATCGGGTTATATACATGCAGGACAGTGCGGATTTGATTGATCCGGCGAAAAGTAACTCTTTATCGACTATCCGCACGCTTACTGCTGAGGGAGAACTGCCCGCATTTCTCTTTGTCGGTATTAAGCCATTCGATCGAAATGATGAATATACCCCGTTTGCTGCAAACCATATATTCGAGTCGGGAGAAAAAACGTTCGGTGGCCAAGCTGCTCAATATGCTGCATATTTGGTTAATGAGTTGAAGCCTTATATCGACAGCAGATATCGGACACTGCCAGATGGCGAGCATACGGGGATTATGGGCTTCTCTTTTGGCGGACTCATTTCGTTGTATACGGCATTGCTCTATCCCGATGTATTTGGCAAAATAGGTAGTTTCTCTGGTTCGTTCTGGTTCCCAGGCATTGTAGATTGGGTTGATCAGCAGCCTGTACGCAATCATGGACAGCGGATCTTTATGAATGTTGGACATGGTGAAGGCGTAGGGCGAACGAATGGGCAGCAGTGGATGGTACCTAACAACTTGGCAATCTATGAATTATTGCTGAGCAAAGGTTTCTCGGAGCATACGGCGGAGCAGATCGTTTACGAAAGTGACTCGCATAACTTCGAGAAAGGTGTTCACTATTTGCCTGAGGCGTTGAAATGGTTGTATGTGACGGCTTAGCTGTCTACGGAGCTTGGTATTATACGCTATGATGCTATGAAAGAGCAGTTACTCATTTAAGATGAGTGAGCTGCTCTTTTTTATACAGTCGAGAATGATCTAAGCAAATGGCAGGGAGCAGGTGGTTGAATCATTCAAATGAATCCGGATAACGAGCTAAAAAGGCTATCATTTCATCTGAACTATTCCATTGGAAGACGGAAGTTAGTATAGGATCGTTAAAAAAAGAACGGATAGCATGCAAATTGAAATCATAATGATACGTTACAAATTGCTCTCGGACTTTGGAGGTATGAAGCGTCTGGAGGTCTGCGGCGAGAGGAAGGGAATCATTTATAAATGAGAAGTCAGCCAACGGAAGCACTATACGCTCCTGGTTTCGCTTCGTACTTGCATGAATTTCCAGTTTCTCTATATCGTATACCAGTGTAAAGATGGTATCCTCACGGCGTGCTTTCTTCAACGTTTCAAAGGCGAAATCTAGTTTGTCGGTTTGGTCGGTATGATGGATATCTTGTAGCAAGTGCGCGGAAACGGTTGTAAATCGCTCCATGGAATTCTGCTCATAATCGTCGCTCTCAGGCCATTGTCTAACGTTTCTCTCGAATTGTTCCGTTGCGTATTGATAAAGGGAGTTCGTCAGAACAGGGATGGAGAGAGAATCGTGGAACACCTGCATATTTCCGTGCAAAAATTCAATAATTGCTCGTTCTCCGTTTCTGTCTGCTATGAAATAGTGAATTTTTGATGTGCTTTGGTCAATACGAAAATTAGCAGCTGCTTGCAGTACTTCTTGAACGGTGCTGCAAGTGTCCAACATATATTGAATCCACTGTACTTCGTTAATAGCCGATCTATCGTCTGCCGCTGGATATTCCGTCATCCAAAGGGTCGCTTGCTCCACGACGAGACCGACTTCGTTCATTCCGCCGCTCGGCAGCTCCTTGCCTGTTTGGGAAATGGTCAAGCTGCCATACTTTGATGTCCATACAGCAGGCAAAGCAGGAGGCATAATAAGTGCCGTTTTGCGAATACCTCGTAAATTCGTAAAAATATAAACACCGTCGTATATCATATCTTGATTTTTACCTATTAGATTGCTGCCGTCATGGTTCAAATGAAAGATTGTGCACATGGTCAGTCTCCTTCTTCGCTCGGGTTAATTGCTTGCTGCAGCGCCGACAGATTACCGCTCTGTATTTGATCTAAAAAAGCTTCGCACAGTTGGGTCGTTTGCACATCGTTTTGTTGGATGACAGCTGTAAATCTATTAATGAGACCTTGTTGTGCTTTTTTGTGCTGCAGTCGGATTAGCTTCTCTTCAAAAGCCTCGATATCGCTGCCTTCTTCTGCTTGCTGTACGAGCTTGTTAAGAAACAGGATTTGCAGGTCAATTTTTAAATCAGCAGTCAGGTCTTGAAGATAATGCTGTTCGTCAATAAGCAGAGCAGGCTCAATGTCAAAATAACGGGCGATCGAGTGGAGCCGCTCCCTTGGAATGGGACGTCTCTTTTTGACCCAGTCGGAAAATTGCTGTGGGGTTAATCCGATTTCTTTACATACTTTTGTGTAAGATATTTCGTGAATAAGGGCTACATACTGCAGCGCTGTTATCGAATGTGCGGGCTCCATTTCTTTTCCTCCTTGCTGACATAAACTATGTCAGTGGGTTTTGTTGTTAATTATATCCATGGCGTATTTTATGTCAATAGACTTCAACGATAATATGCAAAAAAATTTCTATCCGCACAGGGTAGATGAGTACGAAGAACGATTAATACAATCTAAATATACATTGACGCATATATACACCTTGGTGTATATATTAAATATGAAAACTTTACCAATTCAGATGATGTTATTTACAATCGCAGAGCCCAACCGCTTTAACATTGTAGAGTTGTTAAAAAAAAGACCGCATTCGGTTGGGGAAATTGTAGAAGAGCTTAATATCGGTCAGCCGCAAGTGTCACGGCATTTACGCATTTTGGGCGAAGCTGGACTGGTAGGTGTGCAGCACAAGGGTCAACAGCGGATATATAGTCTGGAAGCAGGACCATTTCAAGAGCTGGATGCTTGGTTCGATTCCTTTAGCTTGTTATGGGAAGAGCGTCTTGATCAATTTGAGGACTATATGCTCGACATTTACAGAAAGGAGGAGCAGTAACAGTAACGTTTAGCTGCAGGAGCAACAAAAAAGTTATCAATAAATGAGATACTTTTAAGCGCTCGCTTCATTTTGCGTGCATATTGGATTACTACTCGATGACATACATGATACGAATGCTCTATTCGATTGCCATTGTGGAGGTATGCGATGAACAGGAAGACGACCACTATTAAAAATTATGAGCGGCGGGAACTTATCGTGGAGCGGATAGTTGCCATCCCTCGTACGCTTGCTTGGCAAGGCTGGACGAAGCCTGTACATATTGTACGTTGGTGGGGACCTCGGAACTGGACTACTACGGTGTATGAAATGGATGTCCGCCCTGGAGGCGTATGGCGCTATCAATTAGCCGCTGATGATGGAACAAATAAAGTATTATGCCAAGCCGTTTATCGTGAGGTAGTTGAGCCTTCCAAGCTTGTTTATGTAGACTCAATGTCGGATGAGAATTGGAATGTTATGAACGGTAGTGATATGTTAACGGCGGTTACGTTTAGCGATACGGTACAGGGCACGAAAGTTTCAATTACGACCCATTTTACAAGTGTGGAGCAGCTTGAAGGAGCTGAGGCGATGGGTATGATTGAAGGCTATACAGATACGTTAGAACGATTGGAAGAGTACTGGCAGCTGCGTGAATCAAACTCGCAATGACATGATGGTTCAGACATAGATACGGAGCGGGAATAAATACATCGAAATGTTACTCATTCACGTAAATATAAGGAGGAATCGTCTTATGACAGATAATCTTATGGAAACAGGTGCATATACCGCGCCAACACCAAATCCTGATATGCAATCGTTGAATCGCTTAGTTGGAAGCTGGAAGGTGAGCGGCGGTGTAGAAGGCATCGTCACTTATAGATGGATGGAAGGCGGATTTTTTCTTATCCAAGATGTTCAGTTGAAGCAGTATGGTCAAGATGTGAAAGGGATTGAGATTATCGGTCACGTACAGTCGTTTGGCGAGGAGCCGAGCAAGGATATTAAGTCGCGGTACTATGACAGCATGGGCAATACGCTGGACTATGTGTACGAAATAGATGGCGATACGTTGATGATTTGGGGCGGTGAAAAGGGATCTCCTGCCTATTTCAAAGGCGAATTCAATACGGATGGCAATGTCAATTCAGGCAGATGGGTGTACCCAGACGGCGGAGGATATGAGTCTACGATGACGAGAATTGAAACGGGCGCTGGTCCAGAGTAGCTCTTGTAGCATTCGTTGTTAAGTTGCAGTGTTTATTGATGTTTGAAGCATATAATAAATAAAATTTCGTGGGCGTTAATGCTGAAATAGCCTAATAAATGATGCCACCTACTATGGAAAATATCCACGGCAGGTGGTTTTTCATTTGTTCGATCATTCATTTAATCATTTAATCTATAAACGTAATCATCATGCAATTATGTAATCGTTCTACAGCAATTGTCCAACATAGTATTGGTATTCCAATTACACTGGATCATGACGTGTCACAAAAACCAACCCTTTCTCGTTCTATTGTCAAATACGGAAAAGGAGAGGGTTGGAATGAAAGAATTAACTTGTGTTGTTGTTGGTGGAGGTTTCGCTGGGATTCACGCCATTAAGGCGATACGTAAAGCATTTCAGGAAAAAGAGGTGGATCGGAAGCTTCGACTGATTCTATTGGACCCACATCCTTATCATGTACGAAAAGTGTTGCTGTTCCGCCCGGCTGTATCCAATGAGCCGATTACGATTCCATGGAAACAGATTTTACAGGAGGATGCGCAGTTCGTTCAAGGTGCGCTACAGCATGTGGAGAGCGATAAGAAATGGCTGTTATACAAAGACGAAAAAGGGCAGGATCATCGGATACATTATGATCTGCTTGTAGTAGCAATTGGTAGTGTCGCGCGCCAGCCGGAACCGGATCAAGGAGGCATCTCGCTAAATGATATTCATACTGCAGGGCGTATGCGGGAGCAGTGGTATACCAATATGAAGCTTGCCGCTGCGAAAGGGGAACAAGAACAGGAAAGATTATTAACTGCAGCGGTTGCAGGAGCGGGTATAACCGGCATCGAGACAGCAGCCGAGCTGGCACACGCGATGCGAAAGGAAGCAGTCAACATGGGTATCGATCCTGCGAAGGTGAAGGTGCACTTATTAAATGCACAGGAGCGTTTATTTATGGAAGGGCCTGCTAAGGCTTCGCGTAAATTGGACAGCACATTAGCTGAAATAGGCGTTATCGTTCATCACCGTGAGAAGGCGATACGCGAAGAAGATGGTCATCTTATTTTGTCCAGCGGTGCCAAGCTGCCTGTTGGTTTAACGATTTGGGCACTTGGTCTTATCGCAAATCCAGCTTTGCGGCACATGACACTGCCTCTTACGGACGATGGTAAAATTATCGTAGATGAATGCTATCGTGTACCGTCATCACAAGGTATTTATGCCGTTGGTGATTGTGCGCACGTAGTGGATATGGAGAGCGGTAAGGCGGATCAAATGACGTGTAAAGAGGCCATACCGCAAGCGAAACGTTTAGGGAAAATTATTTGGGCGGATTTAACGGGAGGTCAGGCTCCACAGCACAAAGGAGTGCTAGACTCTTTCTCGATCGGTCTTGGACCAGACCGTGGCTTATTATGGACGCATAAATGGGGACTTGATATAATCCTCACAGGTAAGTTAGCTTATAAAACGAAGAAAACATTATGGGATTATGTCAGTATGGTGTGAGAACGGTTGATGCTTCATCGAGGTGTAAGTTCTAGCTCAAAATTGCCAAGTACCAAGTATCAAGTGTTAAGTACTAATTTCCAAGTTCTGAGTTCTCATCAAAGGAGGCAGCCTATGATTGAGCTTTATGAACAATATCGGGGTCTAATGTTCCGTCTTGCCTATCAATTAACCGGTTCTGCCGCTGATGCAGAAGATGCGGTTCAAGATGTGTTCGTCAAAGTACAAAGCATCGACCCCGATCGATTAAAGGAACCGAAAGCTTATTTGTGCAAAATGATTACAAACCGTTGTCTGGATCTGCTTCGCTCAGCGAGAAAGCGCCGCGAGCAGTATGTTGGGCCATGGCTGCCGGAGCCGATCCCGACGATGGATGATGATAGCTTTGAGGTGGTCGTTCGCAATGACCTATTGTCTTATGCAATTCTGGCGCTTCTTGAGCGGTTGTCCGCAGCCGAACGGGCTGTATTCGTCTTAAGGGAAGCGATGGGGTTTGATTATCCTACTATTGCTGGACTAATCGACAAGAGTGAATTAAATTGTCGCAAGCTTATGAGCCGCGCCAGAGGGAAGATGGGTGTATCCGAAGAGGAGCTGATCGGAAAAGGCTGCATCGGAGAAGAGTGGGTGCAGCAGTTTCTTGCTGCGCTCTCGCTCGGTAAAGTGGATAAAGTACTTTCCATGCTTGCTGAGGATGCAGTGCTTCTGTCTGACGGTGGAGGTAAAGTAACCGCTGCGATTAACCCAATCGTGACGAGTGATCGCGTCGCTCGCTTCTTATTAGGGATTCGTCGAAATTGGCCCCAGAACGCAGAAGAGGAAGGCGGCTTTGCCGTGGAGCTGGCGCCAATTAGCGGACAGACTGGAATTATTATTCGGAGTAATGGAGTTGTTCAATCGGTGTTCTTCTTGGATATGAGACAAGGTAAAGTCCAGCATATTTATATTGTTCGAAATCCCGATAAGCTGACACGTATTTCGTAGCAGAATATTTTAAAGCATTGTAAAAAACGCTTGGAACTCTCCAAGTGTTTTTTTGTGCTTTTTTAGCTCTTGTCTCCATAATTTCATTCTGCTGCGCCTTTTTTTAAACTTTCCTTTCCGTCTCCACGATTACCCAAACATATTTGTTCGGGCTAACATCCTATGTATTCTAGAGATCGATATATGCAGATGCCTCGAGAGAGTGCGATGTAAAATAGCAATAAGGATGTGAGAGGTTGAACGGTAAAATGTCACTCCGCAAAGTGAAAGTAAGCTCGAATGTCATCCAAGACTTGAAAAATAAAAAGAGCGGCAACAAAACATCTACGTTATTGCTCAATAAACAATTTGCTCCTCGCTTCCTAAGACGAGGCAAGGTGCCTGAACTAACCGGACGTATTGTAGAACCAAGGGACTCAAAATACAACTCAGCACGTCAGGAATTCAACACCTACTTTAATAAATTCCCGCGTGTCATTGTATTTGCTCAAAAGACACAAGACGTAGTCAATGCCATACGATGGGCCCGTTATAATCGTGTACCGATTCGCATGCGCTCCGGCCGTCATAGCTATGAAGGATTGTCAGTCGTTGACGGAGGCATCGTAATTGATGTAAGTGATATGCATCAGGTGGATGTAAACCGTTCGCGTGGTGTAGCTACGGTGCAGACGGGCATCAGAGGAGGTGCCTTGAATCAAGCACTCTGGAAAGAAAAACTAGTTGTGCCGGTAGGGCTTTGTCCAACTACGGGCGTTGCTGGTGTCACGCTTGGTGGCGGTCATAGTATTCTGTCCCGCCCTTATGGACTCACAATTGACCATTTAGTCGATGTAGAGATGGTCACTGCTGACGGACGGATTATACATGCCAACGCGAATAAACATGCTGACTTGTTCTGGGCATTGCGTGGAGGTGGAGGAGGTAATTTCGGAGTTTGCACATCCTTCCGCTTCCGTACACATCCGATCGAAACCGTTGGCTTTGCAGAAATCGGATGGGATCTGAACGATTTGGAACCGGTGCTGCGCACGTGGCAAAACTACACCGTTCCAGGAGCTAACGATCGCCTCACTGTGACACTGGGAATTGCTAACGGTCAGCAGTCCCCACAATCGAGCCAATCAAAGCAGCAGTCTTCAGAGCTTTCTCCGATATTGATGCAAGGGGTCTTTCTTGGTTCTGCTAAGGAACTCCGCAAACTACTGCAGCCATTGCTTCGGGCAGGCTCCCCACGGAAGGTCGTTATTAAGGAAATTCCATGGATTGAGTCCGTTGAACTTGTGGCAAGGACTACACCAACAAGTCCTTATCCCTTTAAGAGCGTAGGGCCCTACGTTTATCATCGGCTGCCCGAGAGCGCCATTGCTACGATCAGGCGCTTTATCGAATCGCCCCCAACCTCACAAGCTACGCTGTTATTGCATGGGTTAGGAGGCAGGGTGGCTAAAGTGCCAAATCGGGCAACCGCTTATTTTTATCGGCGAGCGTTGTATAATATGACTCCGTCAGCTACATGGAACACAGAAGCGGGGGCGAAGCGAGGAATTCGCTGGGTGGAAGATTTCCGCAGGGCGCTGCTTCCCTATACCCGCGGTGTCTATGTCAATACACCAGATCTCCAACTTAAGAATTGGAAACAGGCTTACTTTGGTTGCAATTTTGATAGGCTGACACGAGTCAAGGGACGATATGATCCGGAAAATATTTTTCATTTCCCGCAGAGCATTCCGCCAGCTCGTCGAAAGTGGTGAAGAGACTGGAGTATGAGTACATTTGAATGTTAGAAAACCATAAGGGCACTAGAACCTGAATCTAGTGCCCATTTGACTCTATCCGGCTTAACTGATCTCCGTCCGCTATTTCAATCCAAAATGCTCTTGTAGCAATTTCGAGAATGCAGCACCATCGATTTGTTCCTTCGTAACAACTCCATTTTCCCATTGTGTAAATGAGTTGGCTGTTAAGGTAATATTGCCTGTACTCGTTAACTTCGTAATGAGCGGGCCTTTGTTAAAATGTGAATCGGGATGTTCGATTACAATTTGCTGTACCTCCGTACATTCTGCTAAGTCAGACAACAGTATATTGGAATCGAATATATAATTGATGTGCCAATCGGTATCTTTATGTTTTAACTTAATTTCATATACATAATCACCGAGCGCATGTTCAACTTTTGTCACCCGAAACTCACCATTATTAGACGTAACCGTCTCCCCAGTCAGTGGGACAGGCTTCAATGGCATATTCCCGCCAACACCTGCATCTACCAGATATGTTTGTCCCTCATGCTTAAGCAGAATCGCTACATGTGTTCGGCCCCACGCAATGTATTCTTTCGCTTCATTTTCGTAAATAATGGCTCTTGTAAATGCAGCATCGAATCCGTTATCTAGCAAAAATAAATAAAACAATGCATTTAGCTCATAACATATGCCGCCTTCGTTATGGATGAGGATATCTTCAATTAAATGCTCTCTCGTAATATCTCTAGTGCGATTCGTTAATACGCGTAAATTTTCGAAAGGGATTGAAGTGGATGCTAATTCGAGGATCAGGGGTAACTTTTCAAATGTGATCGTTTCATGATGATCGTGCTCAATGGTGTTGGTGTAGCCGATTCTTTTAAGAAATAACGCAGTAAGATTACTCATTCATCATTCCTCCTTGATTAGAGCATGCTGACGAACTCGTGCTGTTTGCGCTTCTACTTATCATCATAGATCCAATGCATGAACTTCACAACAGATGAACGATTCATCATGTGTAAGGTTGCGATGTATGTGTAAATTACGTTATGTAAACTAAACTAAACGGATCTAATCTAATCCAAGAGGGTAATCCTAATAAGCAGGTAGGGCCCTTTTTTTAATTTTTATTGTCTATTTTTTAAAGTCATGATTTAATCCTGACATATAAGATGTCAGGGTTCGTATATTATGATGCCATTATCAGATGTGAGGATGGCGGTGATGAGGAGAGAGTCTAATGAGACTGGATCGATTGCTTGGCATTACGATGGAGTTGATGTCCAAAAAAAGAGTAACCGCAACCGAATTGTCTGCTCGGTTTGAGGTGTCGATTCGAACGATTTATCGGGATATAGAGCTTATTAATCAAGCAGGGATACCGATTGTTTCATTTGCAGGTACAGATGGTGGCTTCGAGCTTATGGAAGGTTTCTTTTTAACGAAGCAGCATTTTTCAATGCAGGATTTTGCGGTCATTTACAACCTCTTAAAGGGTATGGAGGGAGCATTCGGAGAGCAAATCACTTCCTTGGTAAATAAGCTCGGTAGTTTACAGCCAGCTCTGCTCAGTCAAGGCGAGCATGAAAAGCTGATCTTCGCGTTGAACGCCTCGGAAGATGAGAAAGCTATCATTCAAGTTTTGCACCAAGCGGTCAATGAGCGTAGAATCATTCATTTTTCGTATACAAATGCGATAGGTGAAAGTACGAACAGACAATTAGAACCCGTCCATCTGTATTGGGAGCGTGGATTCTGGTATTTGGAGGGCTACTGCTTAAGTAAAAAAGCAAAGCGATTGTTCCGAGTGTCGCGTATGGAGCAAGTGGAAATCACAGATGTGACATTCCAGCCGAGGGAATTGGTTGATTCCCCTGTCGTGGAAGAAGTTCGTGGAACAGTAGCGCATTTACGCTTTGATCTATCCGCGCAGCCGCGTGTAACAGAACAGTTTCGAGACGACTGTATTCATCTTGGTACGCACATCGAGGTTCATAAGGAGTTTTACCTAAGAGAATATGCAATCTCCGTCATTTTAAGCTATGGCTCCAAAGTCGAAATTCTATCACCTGAAGATTTGAAAGACGAGCTAATGGAAGAAATCAAAAAGATTCAACAACGTTATGAATAGTAAGTGGGGGGAATTTGTAATGACAATTTTAGTGACAGGTGCTACAGGTACAGTGGGAAGACATATCGTAAGTCAGCTGGTGGAAAAAGGAGCGCTTGTGCGCGCCTTATCACGCAACCCGGAGAAAGCGAATTTGCCTACAGGTGTAGAAGTGGTGGCGGGTGATCTGAATTCGCCTGAGACGCTGCAAGCTGCATTGGAAGGGGTTACAGGTCTGCACGTAATAACATCGAGTTTGAGTGCAGATGGTTATTTGCAGACGAATCCTGCCCTTATCGAAATGGCGGAAAAAGCAGGTGTACGCCGTGTGACGGTATTGGTGGGTTATGAAGGCGCAGTAGAAGAAGCGGTTCAACGAAGCGGTATGGAGTGGACATTCCTTAAGCCAGTGGAAGTGATGGCGAATACACTAATCGACTGGACAGACTCCATTCGTGCGGAAGGCGTTGTGCGTGAGCCATTCGGTAGTGTGCGTAGCTCCAGAGTGCATGAAGCGGATATTGCAAGTGTAGCTGTCGCGGCATTACTAGATGGTGGGCATCATAAGCAAAGCTATTTTATTACGGGACCAGAGGTGCTTACTCGTATCGAAGCGGTGCAAGTGATTAGTGAAGAAATTGGCAAGGAAATTCAATTTATAGAGCTAACGGAAGAGCAAGCTCGTGATCGTTGGAGAGAGCAAGGCTATGAAGAAGGCGATATCGATTTCTTCGTAGAAATGGGCAAAAATCCACCTGAAGTTGGATATACGGTATTGCCTACAGTGAAGCTTGTGACTGGACGACGTGGCAGGACGTTTGCGGAGTGGGCCGCTGAACATAAAGACCGTTTTTTGTAATGGATAAAAGATAAAAGATAAAGGATAGAATCTAATAAAAGATATTTTAGATAATTTAGATATTTTAATAGAAAGATAGGATTTGATTGTTCTATTACAGAGGGGAGATGAGCAGATATGCCACTTGCTATCGAAGTGAGCGGTCTGAGGAAGGCATACAACGGCATTGAGGTCGTTAAAGGTATAGATTTGCAAGTTAAAAAAGGCGAATTATTGGCTCTGCTTGGCCCGAATGGTGCGGGTAAAACGACGATCGTAAGTATGCTCAGCACACTAATTAAGCCTGATGCAGGTACGGCTTTTGTTGCAGGATACGATGCCGCGACACAAGCCAATGACGTCCGTAGGAACATAAGCTTGACAGGGCAATTCGCTGCACTTGATGAGGGGCTAACGGGGCATCAGAACATCGTTATGATTGCGCGGCTGTATGGCTATTCTGTGAAAGAAGCATGTACATTAGCGGACGAACTGATAGAAGCATTCGGATTGTCGGATGCGAAAGATAGAATTGTGCAAACGTACTCAGGTGGCATGCGGAGACGGTTGGATATTCTTGCGAGTGTCATCAACCAACCAGAAATTATTTTTCTAGATGAGCCAACAACAGGACTTGATTTACAGAGTCGTATGCAAGTATGGGATGTCGTGCGAACGCTGCTGAAGCGAGGAACGACTGTGCTGTTAACGACGCAGTATTTAGAAGAAGCGGATCAGTTGGCCGATCGGGTTGTTATTATCGATAAAGGAAGTATTGTTGCCGAAGGTACACCGACTCAGTTGAAGGCCTCTACTGGAGGGAAGACGTTGTCTATTCAGCTGCAGCATCCGTATCAGGTGAATGCTATTAATATCGAACGATTGCTGGCCAGACATCATCTCACCCTACTGCAAAATACAGATCCCATGTTATTAAAAATACCAGTAACAGAAGCGAGACGTGCGAATCAAATCATTCAGCTTTTGCTAGACAACGATATGCCGGTTGCTCATTTTTCGCTTAGTGATCCGAGCATGGATGAGGTATTTTTAGCTCTGCTTCATACTCCAAGCAAGGAGGTTATGTCATGAATAATACAACGAAAGCGATGCCGCGGATTGCTCCAGACAGTTCCCTGTTTTCACGGGAATCGATGAATCTAGCGAGCCCTAATGCGGTTACAGCCGTTCGCATCTTTGTATGGAGAACGTGGAAGCACACGAGCAACAATCTGTTTGCTTATGGCATGGATGTTGTTCTCGCTCCTGTTCTCACGCTGCTCATTTTTACTTATCTATTCGGCGGCGCGATTGCAGGCTCTACGACTGCTTATTTGCAATATTTTTTGCCAGGCTTTCTTCTGCTAACGATTCTTCCAATGACGGTGTATAGTGGAACGACGTTGTGCCAGGATATTGTAAAAGGGGTCTATAATCGATTCCGTACGATGCCTTTCTGGCAGCCTGCTACGATGATAGGTTCTGTTCTGATGGACGGATTAAGATATATGAGTGCTGCGCTTGTTTCCTTTGGAGTGGGAATGCTGTTGGGGTTCCGACCAGAGGGGGGCGCAATAGGCGCGATAATGGCTTTGCTGTTTATTGTTTGCTTTGCTTTTAGTGTGAGTTGGATTTTCTCGATGATGGGTGTGCTAGTAAAAAAGCCAGAGACGGTATCCGGCACGAGTATGATGCTGATGTATCCGCTGCTGTTTGCGAGCAATATATTAGTGGATTCCGATACGATGCCGGGCTGGATGGGCGTTATTGTAGAGCTGAATCCGATTAGTGTTGCTGCTACGACAGCAAGGGGATTGATGCATGGAACGGCATCGACTGGCGATATTGCAGCTGGTGTTGGGGTATGTCTACTGTTGCTTCTTCTATTTATGCCGTTAACGATCTATTTCTATATGAAAAAAGTGAAATGAGGTGGAAGTAGACCGAACCGAATGGTATGAGTGCCAAGTCCAGATTTGAATTATGGACAATTATGCAGTTATTTTATCTGCAAATGTGAATTTCTGGGTCATTATCGGCAAAAATGCATTTATTTTGGCCCCTTTTCCCTACTGAGTGCCTAATTGAGAAAAATAACTGCACATTTGTCCTAATTAAGTAGAAAATGGCGTTTTCTACTTAAAATAGCTGCACTTTTGTCCATTTCATCATGATCTACGTACGAAAGCGCTAGTTCGCGAAGACGAAGCGCATACCACTGATGCTGTTCCACAAATGCTGTTCCACAGATTGATCCAAATATAAACAATTTCATTATATTTTTGACATATGTAATTTTAATAGATAAGGTATAATACTGTATGCAAGATTTACCACATCTTAGATTCGAGAGGAGATAGAATGATGCCAGAACAAAAACGCTGGTCCAAGCTTACGCGTTGGGCAACTGCAGGGATGTTGAGCTTTTCCATCTTATTAGGAAATGTGTTCCCCGTTCATGCAGAAACAGCTGCTCCTGCAGCGCCACAAATTAGTCAATGGTCAGTAAAAACCTTACATGAAGGTGAAAAGTACGGGATATATCCAATCAACTGGTATTATGATGGGTCGTTCCAAAAGGCGATTACACCAGATAAGCTTAAAACGCTCATGGAAGGAACAGCGACGAAATTAGATAAGCTCGGATTTAAGAAAAAAGTAGCGTCCTTGTCTTTCCCAACGGATAAAGTTATTACGAGAGAAACGGTTATTACTTCTTTACATAAGCTGTTAGCAAATTATGAGCTGCCGAAAGCATTCGACATGGACGCCGATATGGAGCCAATTGATTATTTGCAGAAAAAAGGAATCGTAAAAGGCACGAAGGCAGGCTTAGAGTTGGATAAGCCGAGTACAGTTGAGCATGCTGCTGTAATGGCGAGCCGATTGGTGGAGTTTGCCTACGATGTGGCTGGAGTCGGCGCTGAAGGTTTGATGTGGAAAGTAACGAATGACAAAAATACGTTATATCTGCTAGGTTCCGTTCACCTTGGCCTTACCGATATGTATCCGATGCAGAAGAGCATTCGCGAAGCATTTGATGCCTCAGACAATCTGTGGGTTGAATTGGATATGCTGAACGGAGACATGAGCTATTTTAATGAAAAGATGCAGTATAGTGATGGAACTACCATAAAAGATCATGTGTCTAAAGAAACGTATGAAAAGCTGCAAAAAGCATTGACGAAGCTAGACTTGCAGGGGAATGCTTTTGATGGGTTTAAACCTTTTGCAATTTCCACGAGTCTGTCGACTTTAGGGTATGCCCAAAATCCAGAAGCGTACCAAATGGCGATGCTAACTGGTATTGACAATTACTTCATTACAAAGGCTATGTTAACAGGCAAGCCGATTCATGAGTTGGAAGGAATAAAGCTGCAAGCTGACCTATTTGCAAATGTACCTCCTGCACAGCAGGAAAAAGAATTGAATGCTATGCTGGACTCGATTCTCACTGGAAACGGTATCAAGGAAAGCGAAGAGAGCCTGAAAAAGATGCAGCTTGATTGGATCGAGGGCGATGCAGAAGGCTTGGCGAAATTGCTAGAAATCGGATTTGAGGATGAAGCTAGTAAACGTTTAATCGGTGAGCGGGACAAAAACATGGCTCTCAAGTTAGCCAAGTTGCTGGAGAAAGAAGGAGAGAACACATCCTTCGTCGTTGTAGGAGCGGCACACTATGTCACAAAAGGCATGGTTGTCGATCTATTGAAAGAAAAGGGATATACCGTTCAGTATTTGCAATAATCTTATATAAAAAGTGAAAGCAGTCCGTATATCGGGTCATAACGACTTCGAAATACGGGCTGTTTTTTTGCAGCATTCCTTTTGGCTTTAGTTCACATGATGTACGAAGCATGAGGTGAAAGGATGTCATTCATGCTACTCCCTTTTCGGGAAAGTGGACACAAATCTGTCGATGTTATGCCCGCTAATAGCTCCAAGGAGTTATAGGAATACGACATTTCACACTGCTACAATTTTAGTGATTAGGTGAGTAAATAGTAGGTGGTGATTGAATGAGACAGAAAACATGGATCCTATCATCGTTTGAACGACAATTTATATGTAGAGGAAGGCAAGTGATACACAATGATGGATAGCCGCAGCAGATGGTTAGTCTTTGTACTCATCATGTTAACAATATGGCTATTCCCAGTAGAAGCTCGTGCAGACAATGTTGGCTTGGACCTACAGTCGATACTCGATCAGGCTGAATCCGGACAAACCATTGTACTAAAAGCAGGAACGTATGAAGGCCCAATCACAATCAACAAGCCGCTTACACTGCACGTGGAGCGGGAAGGTTCAGTCAAATTGCACAATAGCAGCTCGCAGCCAGCTGTGTCGATTAGTGACGATCAAGTGACCATCTCAGGACTCCATATTATTGAAGAGGAGCTTAAGGAGACACCAACTCTGCTTGTTACCAGTGACCAAGTTGTGCTTGAAGGGCTATCCATTCGTACCGGATCAGATGGCATTGTTGTTCGTGATGCGAATGAAGGCACGGTGTCGAATACAACGATTATTTGGGCGGTCAAGGGAGTGAAGAGGTCCGACAAAGGTAATGGGATCGATCTGCTCAACGCACACCGTTGGAAGATGACCAATAATACGATTCGTGGGGTTCATGATGGAATCTATATGGAAAATAGTGATGATGTAATGATTTCCGACAATGTAATAGAGCGCTCACGATATGGCATTCATGGAATGTACACCAAACGCGCATTGATCGAACGCAATGTGGGGAAGCACAATGTGACCGGTGCGATGATTATGGCATCACGGCAGGCGTCTGTTATCGGAAATACATTCACGAAGCAAAGTGAAAATGTATATTCTCAAGGCATATTGCTGTACGATACCCACGAAACGATTGTGGCAGACAACACGGTGGATGGGAATAGAGTCGGCTTTTACGTGGAGGCTTCAACCAAAAACCGCTTGGAAAACAATCGGATTAGCTACAATTTTATAGGTATTCAATTGCTTGAGTCGAGCGGCAATACAATGGTAGGCAACCAATTTATTGGCAACGTGGCTGATTCCCAGGCACATGGAAGTGAAAACAATGCGTTGTCGGAAAATTATTGGGACAGCTTCCGCGGCTTGGATATAGACGGTAATGGAAAAAGTGATTTATCCTATGCGATTAATCCATTCTTTCAAGGAGTTGCCGAGAAACGGCCTGCGTTCCAATTATTTTTCCAGTCGCCTGGCATGGTGTTTCTAGAGAGTTTATACCAGACAGAAAGAAATTATTGGGCAACAGACACAGCACCGCTTATGGCTCCTTCCGATAGTAGAATTCAAGCTAAACATCCGAACGATGGAGTCATAACCGGTATATTGGGATTCATTTTATTACTATGTACGGGGATGATATTTTTTACTATGAGGAGACAAGACACATGAGACAAAATAGGAAGATAAGACCCCAGATGGGATTGCTTCTATTATTTATAGGGATGGTCACATTGCTTGCTGCATGCGGCGGAGAAAACTATGTACCACATATCATTAAAGAAGAGACAGATGTGTGTGTCGTCTGCAAAATGGCCGTGAAGGATGATCAGTATGCCACACAAATCGTAACGAAGGATGGGCAGTCACTCAAATTTGACGATCTCGGCTGTATGCATACATGGAAGAAAGAGAATGGTACAGACACGATTGGCGCTGAATTCGTTCGCGACTACCACAGCAAGCAATGGATAACTTATGACAAGGCCTACTATGTATATGATGCATCTTTGAAAACACCAATGGCGTATGGAGTTGTCTCATTTGAAAAAGAAAATGATGCAAATACCTTTATTAAGAAACAAGGAATGGGTAAGCTTATGACGGCAGCCGATCTGGCTAATCATTCGTGGGCAGTAAACCGCGATATGATGAAGGAAATGGGAGAGCATGGTCATTCCCATTCCCAAGATGGTCATAAGAAAGAACCAACGGCAGAGATACCTAACCAACAAGAAGGACATCCGCATACTGACGAGAAAAATCATGAAACCACGGGAGGGCATCATTCGTGAATGAAATCGGATATGTCGCTTCCAGAGAAATGAAAATTGGTTTTCGCAATCCATGGGCCTATTCGTTTACGGCCCTTTTTGCTCTCTTCATGTTCAGCCTGCTGCTCATAAATACGCAAAGCTATGTGCAAGGATATACGGGCAGCAGTAGTACCATGATCAATCTTGCGTTGTATCTTCTTCCTCTGATGGCACTCATGTTGGGTTCTTTCTCTTTGACTGGTGAAAAGGAAGAGGGGAACTGGGAGCTGTTATCTACTTATCCGCTAAGGACATGGACGTTTCTTACAGGGAAATATATCGGATTGTCCGCCGTGCTGATGGTCATCGTTAGCTTTGGCTTCGGATTATCCGGTGTGGCGAGCTGGCTGCTTGGAGGAGCGTTTGCGGCAGTGACTTATTTCCAACTGCTCATATTTTCACTATGCCTATCTCTGTTTTTTCTTGGTGCGGCGATGCTGATCGGCTCCATTGCACGGAATCGCTGGCAAGCGCTCACGATGGCTGTAGGAGTATGGTTTTTTTCTATTATTGCTTGGCCAGCGATTCTCATCGCGCTGCTTGGAACGCTGCCTTATTCATGGATGAAAACTGCAGTTACGATACTGACCTTTATAAATCCGGCAGAATTAACTCGTCTATTTACGGTGGTTAAGCTGGGAGGAGGATCTACGCTAGGGCCTGAGTATTACCAATGGATGGACTGGATTCGCAGTCCATGGGGGACACCAGCATTTTTTGGAGTCATGCTGCTTTGGATCGGTGTAACCCAAGCTATTTCGTATTACCTATGGGAGAGGGGCAGAGGACGTGGCTGACTGTTTCATTCACTTTGATGCTGTACACAAGTCAATCAAATGCAAACCTATCATTGATGAGGTCCATTTACAGGTGAACCGTGGTGAGGTAATCGCTCTATGTGGTGGCAACGGTGCAGGTAAAAGCACACTGCTGCGCATGCTGGCCGGTATTTTGCGTCCGACTAGCGGAACGATTACAGTAGATGGATTGCGTTGGAAACAAGATAGACGGAAATATGCTAGTCTAATCGGGTATATGCCAGATGATTATCGCTTTAGTGCAGGACTTACGGCAATGGAAACGATGCTGTTCTGGGCAAAGCTTCGTGGACTCGGTAAGGAGCGAACAATAGAGATTCTATCTTTGGTTGGTCTCTCCGATACCGGTAGTAAGCCTGTAGCTTCCTTCTCGAAAGGGATGCGGCAGCGCATGTTGTTTGGACAAGCACTCCTCGCAGAACCGCCGCTTATTATTATGGATGAGCCAACTAATGGGCTTGACCCTTACTGGATGGAAAGCTTCGTGACGCATGTTCGACAAGCAGCAGCCTGTGGTCAAACTGTATTTTTTTCGACGCATCAGCTGCCCATTGCCGAGGCTGTGGCAGATCGAATGATATTTTTGCGAGATGGACAAATGGTGCTGGACATTATGAAGTCCGATATTCATCAAAGGTTTGGAGTCTCTGGTTTGCAAGAAGCGTTTAACGAATTGTTCGGAATACCAATGATCGTACCGAGATGATAGTTTCGAAATGTGAAATGAGAATGAGTCTGAAGCAACAAAGCAGCGTACAATATAAAAGCCCTCTTTGTTTAATTGGTGCACTAACAAATTTTGGTCGATTGATCAAACGTTATAGGATAAGATTAAGGAAACGGCAAGGCGAATGCAGCCTACTAATAGAAGGTGTTTTGTGCGGCAGTAAGCCGTAAGCCTATGGAGAGGAGAAGTCGAGATGACCTATAAGCAAATGAAATGGCTAATTTTAATTATTCCCACCTTGACGATTGGTCTATGGGAGTATGTAAGGCATGAATTTCTACTTCCTTATATTTCTATGGAACTGGGCAATTGGCTTTCACCTGTATTTGTATTAGTAGTAACGCTGTTGTTTCTGACGAAATTGTTTAAAATGATTGAGCATAATCAAGAAGAATTGAGTCGTGCCAAGGCGGTGCAGGTTGTCTTAGAGGAACGGGAAAAGATTGCTCGAGAATTGCATGATGGCATTGCACAGTCCCTATTTTTCTTGAACGCTCAAGTAACACGTATGGAACAAATGAAGCAAGCTGAGGGTTTGCCTTTTGAACAATTGAAGGAAAGTGTGTACCGTACCAACGACTACGTAAGACAAGCCATTGCTAATTTACGGCATGCTGCGGATGCAGACGAAAATCCTTGGCTGCAGGGGATGGGAAGCTTGATAGATGAGTTGAGCCGTGAAACGGATATGCAAATTGAAACAAAGTGGGATATAGAAGATTCTCAGCTTTCTTCGAAAGATAAAATAGAATTGTTAGCAATCGTTCGAGAGTCATTGATTAATAGTTATAAACATGCGGATGCTACAAGTGTTCGAGTGAAAGCGTTGTCGACAAAACGAGGATGGATGTGTCAGATTACGGATAATGGCAAGGGATTTGATCCAGACAAAGCAGTTGGCAGCAACCGCTATGGCCTTAAAATGATGAAGGATCGAGCCAATAATATGTCTTGGAAGCTGCAAATCGATAGGAAAAATAGAGGGACTTGTGTTGCGATCGTTAAGGAGGGGTAGTGAATGTCAACGTTCCGGGTATTAATTGTGGACGACAGTGAATTGGCTAGGGCAGGAATTCGTATGATTTTAGAGAGCGATCCTGCTTTTGAAATTGTTGCGGAGGGAAGCAACTGCGAAGAGGCGCTTGCACTTAGTGAGCTGTGGATGCCCGACTTAATTCTTATGGATATTCAAATGCCTGGCATAGATGGTCTGGAAACAACTCGACGATTGAAGGAGAAATTCCCTTATGTCAAAGTTGTGATGGTAACGGTGTCGGATGATATTGCTCATTTATTCGATGCGCTCAAGAAGGGTGCTCAAGGCTATTTATTAAAAAATTTAAAGCCTGAGGCATGGCATGAATACTTGAAAGCGATCGCTGTTGATGAGGCGCCCATGACGCGAGAACTGGCTTTTCGTATTTTGAAAGAATTCTCCCCCATGGGAGCTGATGACGCACAATCCGATCGTTTAACTTGCCGAGAGCGAGAAATATTAGGATTGGTTGCAAAAGGAATGAGCAATAAGGAGATTTCAAGTAAGCTAGATATTTCCGAACATACGGTAAAGAACCATTTGAAAAATATTCTTCAGAAGCTTCAATTGGAAAATAGAGTCCAGCTTGCGCGTTATGCCTATGAGAAGAGTTGGTTGGTAAAGGGGTAGAGATTTTGAAAAATAAAAGACCGCTCCACGCTAAGCTTATACCTAGTGTGAAACGGTCTTTTTCCGTATATAAGTCCTTATTCATATCTCTATTTACAGCGTACAGCATCATTTATATCTCTATTTAATAGTTATTTGTGTTGTCTGTTCTGCTTGATTCCCAAATACATCTTTCACCCGCAGCACAATGGTATGTTTTCCAGGAGCTAATTTGGCGGAACGCAAATCGGCAAAAAACTGTTTCTCTTCTACGTTGACATTCACATAGTTCCACTTCTGACTATCCTTGACTCGCCACTGAATCGTAATCAGTTTAGGATCAAAGATAAGATAGCTTTCTAACTCTTTTGTAACTATCAATCCGTTAAAGGCGGTGAGCTGATCTTCGATTTTACCAAAGAGCTGTCCTTTGGCAGCTTTCTGGTTGTTGACCGTCACAACAGGTGCTTTTGAATCAATAAAGAAGGTGATACCCTCTGTTACCGTCTGACGGTTTTCCGCAAAGCTTTTTACTTTAACGTTATAGCGGCCATCTGGAAGTGTTGTTCCATTTACATCTTTACCTGTAAATTTGAACTGCGCCAATCCTTTGGCGTGTTTCGCTTGATTCAACAACACATACGTTTTTCCTGCCAAAGATTTAGGCTGCTCATCTTCACGTGTTGCTGTTACTAGAACGCGCTGCGATGGGACGGTTGCATAATAATGAATCGTCGAAGACTTTTTGCTGCTGTCACCTTTAGGTGAATACATCGTATTATCAATGTACTCTCCTTTTACTAGCGGATAGCTCTTTACTTGATTAACTAGTACGAAAGGAACGTTTAGCTCATCCTTATCACTTTTAAGCGAAATAGCACCTGACCATATTCCTGCCTTTTGCTTCAAATCTACGGTCCATTTAACAGGAACTTTAACGGTTTGATTTGGTTGAATCGTTATCTGCTGTGGGAGTTCCAATTGACCTTTTCCAGCTTCCATATTTGCTTTCAGCTGATAAGTAACCGGCTTGTCCGACGTATTTGTTAGTTCAAGTGTTTGAGACAGTACGGGATTATTCCCTTTGTAACCAGGTGCAATATGTCCAAATGATAAGCTAGCTGGTGAAGCGAACGTGTTGGTCTGCAATGCTGCTTCTACATTCAAGCTTCCCGCGCCTTGCTCCGTACGCTTATAAGGGACGCCTTTCCCATTCAGGAGTTGATTGGCATGCTGCATCAACGCGGACTTGATCATATCAGGGGTCCAATTTGGATGAGCTTCCAGCAGCAGCGCTGCTGCTGCCGTTACTTGTGGCGCTGCCATACTTGTTCCGCTATTCATGACATATCCGTCTTCTTCGCCTAGTGCACTGTAAATATGCATCCCAGGTGCTACAAGGTCAGGCTTAAGCAGCCAAGTGCCTACTGCTGGACCACCTGAGCTTAGATTACCTAATCGTTCTGCTACGTTAACGCTGCCCCAAGACCAAGATTTGGACGCTAGCTTCTTCAACTTTTGAGCATCTTCCATCGAAATAATAGCGCCTGGAATCATACGCGAAGGATCTTTATCTACATTGACGTACATCGAAGACCCTTCTCCATTAATGGAGGCAACAGCGAAAATAATCCCTTTCAGGCCTGCTTCTTGAGCCGCTGCATACCATTCATCTACGAAATAATCCGAATCTTCACTTGCTTCAATCACGACATACTTACCGCGATATTTAGCGTCCTTTAGCTTCGTAGGAGCTACATGTCCAGCGTATACGAAGGAGGTAGATCCTGTTATAGGTAGCTTCTTTGCACCATACAAGGGATGCAATTGCACTCTTGTTGTACCGCTAACAAGAGCGGCATCTGTGCGCGCTTGTGAAGTTGCTCCCACGACAATGGGCTCTGCGCCATAACCCGGGGATGTAATCGACCAGGCTTCACCTAAATTGCCTGCTGACTTTACAACGACAATGCCTTGCTTCACAGCTTCTGCAATCGCACGAGCAACGGGTTCACTAGGAGCATCTATATCTGCATTTAAGGAGAGATTAATAACTTGGACCTTGTCCTCGACAGCTCGTTGAATGGCATCTACAACAGAATCAGCGTAGTTTTTTTGTCCTCTAGCTGCGCCGAATACGCGATAAATGTGCAACTCCGCATCTGGTGCTTGCTGCATAATAATGCCTGCGACATGCGAGCCGTGTCCATCCTCATCTTGAGGAATGGAATCGTGATCGACATAGTCATAGCCCTTTTTAATGTTGCCTCTAAATAGAGGGTGCTCCATATTGATACCCGTATCAATAACGGCAACCTTGACTCCTTTGCCTGTGAATTGCTTGGACAATTGAGTAGAGCCGGTTGATATATGATTTTCGTTAAAGCCACTAGGCGCAGCTTGTACCGTAGTCGTGCCAAATAGACTCGTTATTGTCAGGGAAACGGCTAGCGCTGAAGTTATTATAATTTTTTTGCTGTGTGTTAGTTTATGCATGTCTGTATAGCCTCCAACTACTTTTGCTAGCTATACTATAGATCCTTTTACGGGGGGATAAACTACGAAAAATTAATTATTAATAGATTAAATTTTTCCATTTGATAGGACTTTCTTGTCTGAAAAATATTCTGTCATGTATATGTCATATTAAAGATGAAATTGCTGTATTCAAGCTTCCTCCCAATAGTTACGTGATGTAAAATATCAATATACTTCCAATTTATATTGTGGTAATCGTTTTATATCTTAGGCCGTATTACAAAATATTTCACATCTGGAGGATCACATCATGACGACCGTTCAATTGACGACAGGGCAGGTAGCCTCCAAGCTTGGTATATCTGTTCGCACACTCCGTTATTACGATTCGATTAAATTGTTCAGTCCTGAAAGTAAACAAAACGGCGGTAAGCGTCTTTATTCAGAAAAAGACTTGCTCAGGCTGGAGAAAATTACGTTGTTGAAGTCACTATCATTACCACTTAGTGATATTCAGAATTTGTTGGATGAGCTGTCGATTGAACAGATTCTTGAGGCGCATCAGAAGCATTTGCGTGCTCAAGTTGCTCAACTGCAAGAAAGTTTGGAGCATACAACCGCACTGTTGAACCTCTATGAGATTGAGGGGGGACTTCGCTGGGATACCCTGCTGCCGCTTGTAAAAGGACCGAAAACAGAAGAAACAAAGTCTTGGCGGTCTTATTTTGATGAAGATGAATTGAGTTTGCTTACGACCCGTCTTCCTAAATTGGAAAGCAACGATGAGATTACGCAGCAGTGGATTAACGTTATCGTTCGTATAGAACGTTGTTTGCATGAGGGGGTCGGCCCGCACTCGAAGGAGGGAGTCCAAATTGCTAGGGAAATAGAAAGGCTGTCTGCACTTACTTTTTCAGGAGATAAAGAGCTGATGGAAAAGTTTTGGGATGTGCGCAAAGACCCAGCTTCGTCTAGCCCTGGTTCAGGTTTAGTACCGATTCGTCCAGAGGTCATTCAATTTGTTGAGGCTTGTGTGAATCCTATTTAAATATGGACGCCTCGCGATAGAGTATAAGAAATAAGGGAGGGAAATGAAGTGGAAAATTACCGTGCTGAACATGAATTTTGTTGGTTAGATTTGAAGGTGACGGATATATCTGCTGCTCAAGTTTTTTATCAAGAAGTACTGGGTTGGCAGTTTAAAGAAGAGGCATGGCCCAACCGGATGTATACAACGATTTATGCAAATCATGGGAAGCTGGGAGGCTTCACGGATGTGAATTCTCCAATATTTCCACCGGGTACGAAACCACATATCAGTTTATATATGGCTGTCGACAACGTTGAACAATCTGCTGTTAAGGTAGAAGAAGTAGGGGGAACGATACTCATCCCACCGTTTGATATGGCTGATTTTGGCCGCATGGCTGTTATACAGGATAATGCAGGAGCTGTTATTTCGATATGGGAATCTGAACAATTTAAAGGGATGAATGTTGATGCATCCTGTGAAGGCGCTCCATGTTGGTTTGAATTAGAGACGACGGATATTGAACGTTCGGGTGAGTTTTATAGAGAAGTGTTTAATTGGAATGTTGAACGGATAGAAGATAGTTCGTTGCTGCGTGTGTGTAGATATGGTGGTAAGAGTGTCGGTGGAATGAAACAAGTCGCGTCAGGAACAGGAATATCTCAATGGAGAGTTGGCTACACAGTGATAGATTTGGATAAAACCGCAAAAAAGGCGATAGCGCTAGGGGCTAGGTTGACGACTGACGTATATCATTTTCAAGCTGGTAGGAGAATTGATTTGATAGATCCTGAAGGCGTACCCATTATATTTATGGAACAAGCGCATAATTAAAACAGTGCAAGGCAAGTAGGGGATAAGTGAAAACGACAGTGTTAATGTTGGAGTTTTACAGGGGCGAAGCGCCCCAATTTCATATGTACGATAGATAGTTTCATAAATAACTGTACTAGTGCTGAACACACAGCTATTTAGTCGAAGAGATCAGCAAAAAATCTAAAGATGCCTCGAATCATGCGTCCAACGGCCCGTATTGCTCTCCAGATGACTCGAAAGATTTTTCTAATAAAATGAAAGACGGACTTTACCTCTGACCATACTCTTTTCATTTCTTTTTTTCGTTTACCCATATGTGATCACCTCGCTAGCAGATAAGGAAAATCATAGCATATAGACTGTTTATTGAGTATGAAGTTTTTTCCTTTACAATGCGGCGTCGCTATTTATGAATAAAATATTTAAGAACCACAAACAAAGGCCATCCCTATAAGGACGGCCTTTACTGTTTCATATTTACTTAATTATTTCAATTCAATATAATGCCTAACTTCTTCTGAAGTTTGAAAGAATCCTACTGATTCATAGAGGGCTAAAGCAGCTTTATTCGTAGTAAGCACCTCTAAATGTGCTGTCTTTAAGCCATTAGATTTCAAATAGTGTAATCCTTGTGCAAGCATGTACTTCGCCAGACCACGATTTCTCCACTGTTCACGGACAAATACGTCTTCGATTACACCATCAACTGCATCTTCAGCGCTACCATCCTGCCAAGCCATTAAGCTGCCCACAATCGTATCTGCTTCACGCACGACCATGGCTATCCATAGCGGATAGTTTTTATATTCAGCCAGTCTGTCGCGACCAAGCGGTGTATCGGGCCATATTTCGGCTTCTATGTCCAAATAATTTTGTATCTCCTGGGAGGACTCCATCTTCCACTGTGAAAATTGAAAAGATTTAGGCAGCGGAAACGAAGGAATAGGCTCCCTTAAATCCCGGGACATACCGAACGAAGTGTATAAATAATGGAATGCTTTTTGTTTAAAGTACTGATTGTTGGCTGTCTCCGAAACATCATTACCAACGCAAAGATTGGTACCGTACTGTTGTGGTAAAGTTGCCTTTAGCTCCAAGGCTCGCGCGTAAAGATGTGGATACATTTTATCAAGCAGTGCGTAGTCATATTCTCTTTGCGGCAGCGTCTTCAAATTAACATATATCGAATGCTTATTATGTGCGGGACGACCAGCAGGCAGCGTACTAATAATGATTACCTGACCTTTGGCGACCATTTTGCCATGTTCAAAAGCGCAGTATACATTACTCCAATTGTGCTCATCGCCAATCCACCAGAAAGAGTCTGGAGTACCTTCAGCCACGATAGCATTGTACAATTCACCGAGAGCTGGCATGTCGCCATGTTGAAAGTTGCGGATTACGATCTCATTTTCTTGCTTGAACGTAGATGTGCTCAAAAGAATACCCCTTTTCTTAAGTAGGGGGAGCTCGCGGTTAAGAGGGCTAGGTAAGCGGCTTCCCCTGTAGAGTTATGCCCTGCGACAACAGTTCTGTTTTCATAACAAACGCCTCCTGTAGGTTGAATTACCGTAGATGTTATCACGCATGGAATATTTTCTCAAATAAATTATTACATATTTAATTTCAGCATGTATGTATCTCATGGCTCTAATATGTTGGGATAATTTGAATAATCCTCGACTAGTTTTCAGTAAGCTAAAAATGTAGTTGTATTCATCTGAGAATATATGGTACTCTACTTATTGAGACCGAATGGTCTCTAATTTTCCGCGGGAGATTTAGTATGAGAAATGGTCAAGATACAAGAAACCGAATTATCGAACAATCCGCTGTCCTTTTTAATGAGAAAGGTTATTCTGGGTCTTCGATAAACGACATTATGGATGCAACAGGATTGAAGAAAGGCGGTATTTACCGTCATTTCAAAAATAAAGATGAACTGGCGCTAGAAGCGTTCAATTATGCCGTTGATGTATTAAGAAAGTCTTATCGACAGGCGATCTATGGCAAGAAGACCGCAGAGGAGAAACTGATTGCTGTCCTGTCTGTCTATAGAAATGTAGTAGAGGCTCCGCCTTTGCAAGGAGGCTGCCCGGTGTTAAATACGGCTGTCGATACAGATGATACGCATCCGCTCTTAAATCAACGAGCACGTGAAGTGATGAGCGAATGGCTTTCCTTGCTAAGCTCTATTCTGCACGAGGGGATTCAGGCAAAGGAGTTCCGGGCAGATCTGGATGTAGAAGAGGCTGCTATATTTTTAACATCTGCTTTTGAAGGCAGCATTATGATGGGGAAGCTATATAAAGATAACGGGTATGTGGAGAAATATGCTGCTCAATTAAAGAGATATATCAATTACTGCGTAAAGCAGTAATTTTTATATAATAAAGAGACCGATCGGTCTCGGAAAAGGATGGGATGACCGTATGAAAAATCAGTGGAACGTAGGTATTTTATTGTTTGATGATGTTGACGTCATGGATTTCGGGGGACCCTATGATGTATTTAACTTGACGTTTAGAGATTTTAATAAGATTCAGGAGTCTTTTGAAAGTGAGAAGGAAATCGAGGACAAACCTTTTATCGTTAAGACAATTGCTCAGCACGAGCGCTTGATTATTGCCGATCACGGAATGAGAATAATGCCAGATTTCAGCTTCGATACGTATCAGCAGACGTTTGATATTGTTATCATTCCAGGGGGACCTATTAAGGCGATTAGAAATGGAATGCGCAATAAAGAACTATTGACATGGATTGTTACTCAGCACAAGTCAGGGGCGACGATTGCTTCTGCATGTACGGGAGCCTTTTTCCTTGCTGCAGCGGGGCTGTTAACCAATAAGAAAGCAACGACAAACGTATTAGCACTAGATATCTTAGAGAGCAAATTCCCACAAATTGAAGTGATACGCAATACGCGATTTGTAGATAACGGTGATGTGCTCACTTCCGCAGGTATATCGGCAGGAATTGATATGTCGATGTATATAGTGGAACGGCTTCTTGGGGAAGAAGCTGCTCGTACGGCTGCACTGACAATGGAATATCCTTATTATGATTCCGCACTTCTAAAATAATAGCATTATTCTTTTCAGTTGCAATTGAGAACTAATGAGCTTGCGTGCTTCAGAAGTACAAAAGTACAACTGAAAAAATGATTAATTACAATGTGGATAGGTCCATCATTGACCTGAGCTGCCAGATTCCTGATAATAGAAGGGACAACTTTTTACTTCGTGAATGAACAGGTTTCATACGATACATTTTAGAAGTGACTCATCCGCAGCAGGAAGATATGAGCTCACTATCTTCAACAGATTGGAGCAATACAATGAGATATCGCAATCTAGAAGAATGCATCCTTGATTTGGAGAAGCATGGGCATTTGATTCGCATCCATGAAGAAGTTGACCCGGATTTGGAAATGGCAGCGATCCACTTGAAAGTGTATGCCGCTGGTGGCCCAGCATTATTATTTGAAAATGTAAAAGGCTCAAAATATCGTGCTGTATCGAACTTGTTCGGGACGATGGAGCGCAGTAAGTTTATGTTCCGCGATACATTGGAATCGGTACAAGAGGTAATTGGGCTTCGCAACGATCCGATGAAAGCGCTCAAAAATCCTTTCAAATACGCAGGCACTGGCTTATCCGCAGCGAAAGCACTGCCGATTAAGAAGTCTGGTGTGCCTTCTAATTTTGAGGAGATCCAAATCTCCGATATGCCTTTAATTAAATCATGGCCGATGGATGGCGGTGCCTTTATAACTTTGCCACAAGTGTATTCGGAAGATCCGGACAAGCCAGGCATTATGAATTCCAATCTAGGAATGTACCGTGTTCAAATTAGCGGTAATGAATATGAACTGAACGAAGAAGTGGGCGTTCATTATCAAATTCACCGTGGTATCGGTGTTCATCAGCATAAGGCGAATAAGCTGGGCAAGCCCTTGAAAGTAAGCTGCTTTATTGGCGGTCCGCCATCACATACGTTGTCAGCGGTTATGCCTTTGCCTGAAGGAATGAGCGAATTGACCTTTGCAGGCTTGCTTGGTGGGCGCAATTTCCGTTACAGCTATGAAGAAGGCTATTGCATCAGTCATGATGCTGACTTTGTCATTATGGGTGAGATTTACCCGGAAGAAACGAAGCCGGAAGGACCATTCGGTGATCACTTGGGCTATTACAGCCTTACGCACCCATTCCCGATGATGCGAGTGCATAAAGTATATGCAAGGAAAAATGCAATCTTCCCATTTACGGTCGTTGGTCGTCCACCACAGGAAGATACTTCTTTCGGTGCGTTGATTCATGAGCTGACTGGAAGCGCGATCCGTCAGGAAATTCCGGGTGCGAAGGAAGTTCACGCGATTGATGCAGCGGGTGTACATCCATTGCTGTTTGCGATCGGCAGCGAACGCTATACGCCATATCAGCAGGTGAAACAGCCAGCCGAAATTCTAACCATCGCGAATCGAATTCTTGGTACAGGCCAGTTGAGCTTGGCGAAATATTTGTTTATTGCAGCGGAAGAGAAGCAGCCAATTAGTACGCATCATATTGAGGAGTTCTTGGGATATATATTGGAGCGTATTGATCTGCATCGTGATATTCATTTCCAAACGAATACGACGATCGACACCTTGGATTACTCTGGTACGGGATTAAATACAGGAAGTAAGGTTATATTTGCAGCCGTGGGTGATAAGAAGAGGGAGCTGTGCACAGAAGTGCCCGAACCATTAAAATCGCTGCCAGGGTTTGAAAAAGCTCATATGATCATGCCGGGGATTGTGGCGATTCAAGGTTCTGCCTTTACGAGCTATGCGGAAGTACAGCGTCAAATGGACGAGTTAAGTGCGGCGATTCGTGAAAAAGGAGATATGCCATCATGTCCGCTAATCATCGTGTGCGATGACAGTGAGTTTATGAGTGCAACGCTCGATAACTTCTTATGGGCAGCATTTACGCGCAGCAATCCGTCCCATGATATTTACGGTGTGAACAGCTTCTATGCGCATAAGCATTGGGGCTGCGATAATGTCATTATTGATGCTCGCACGAAACCGCATCAAGCTCCGCCACTAATTCCCGATCCAGAAGTAGAGGAAAAGATAAAGCGGTTCTTTAATGAGAATGGAAGTTTGCAGGGTAGGCTGAACACCTAGAACAAGAATGAAAAGACCATCATGATAGGTTATTTTAAAACTTTGATGATGTTTTATTAGAAGCATACGGCCATGAAAAATCGCTACTCACTTCCGTCAATGGAAATGAGTAGCGATAATGAATGGTAGTCTTGTACAGTTTCTAAATTATAATTCCTTGACTTTCAAAAAATTCTCTGGTGAAGTTTGGGCTGGAATTTTCCTGTTTATTATAAATGGGCTCCCAAGGGCTCAATTTAGCTGTTACAACATGATGCATAACAAGCGGGTCATTGTTAATTATTTGATAAGCTTCCTCTTC
>NZ_VNJK01000001.1:1138073-2573667 GCF_007786455.1 Paenibacillus agilis
TGGTGAAGTTTGGGCTGGAATTTTCCTGTTTATTATAAATGGGCTCCCAAGGGCTCAATTTAGCTGTTACAACATGATGCATAACAAGCGGGTCATTGTTAATTATTTGATAAGCTTCCTCTTCGCTAGAGACATCAAGAATAGAGGCTCCACCCGTATGATTTTCAAATGGGCCTGCAAAGATAATCTTTCCTGCATTAAAGTTGTTTTGAATATGAAGAGCATGTGGATTAATATATGGCTGTTCATTCGTTGTCTTTCCAGTAATCCAAGCTTCTCCAGGTGTGTAATATACTAAAAATCTCATAATAATCGTTCCTCTCAATGTTAATATATTGAATACTGTCCAAAACATCGCTAAAACTCGAGTGTATTGGTTTATACATCTTAGTGATTTCCAAGGTTACTTCGACTGAGCAATTCTATTCTTCTTAAAGAAACTTAAAGCAATTCCTGTGCCAATAATCGGTAAACATTCAGTCGCTTTTCTTGTGAATGAGTATTACTAATAATCATCACTTCATCAAATCCATATTGGGCTTGCTGTTCTTGCAACATAGTTGCAATTTTTTTGGCATCCCCGACTAAATGAATGTTTCGATTTTCTTTAATAATCATTCGATCCACTTCCGTCAATGGAAATGAGTAGCGATAATGAATGGTACTATTGTACAGTTTCTAAATTATAATTCCTTGACTTTCAAAAAATTCTTTGGTGAAGTTTGGGCTGGAATTTTCCTGTTTATTATAAATGGGCTCCCAAGGGCTCAATTTAGCTGTTACAACATGATGCATAACAAGCGGGTCATTGTTAATTATTTGATAAGCTTCCTCTTCGCTAGAGACATCAAGAATAGAAGCTCCACCCGTATGATCTTCAAATGGGCCTGCAAAGATAATCTTTCCTGCATTAAAGTTGTTTTGAATATGAAGAGCATGTGGATTGATATATGGCTGCTCATTCGTCGTCTTTCCAGTAATCCAAGCTTCTCCAGGTGTGTAATATACTAAAAATCTCATCATAATCGTTCCTCTCAATGTTAATATATTGAATATTGTCCAAAACATCGCTAAAAATAGGGTATATTGGTTGATACATCTTAGTGATTTCCAAGGTTACTTCGACTGAGCAATTCTATTCTTCTCAGAGAAACTTAAAGTAATTCCTGTGCCAATAATCGGTAAACATTCAGTCGCTTTTCTTGTGAATGAGTATTACTAATAATCATCACTTCATCAAATCCATATTGGGCTTGCTGTTCTTGCAATGTTGTTGCAATTTTTTTCGCATCCCCGACTAAATGAATGTTTCGATTTTCTTTAATAATCATTCGATCCATTTCCGTCAATGGATAATTGTGAGCCTCTTCAGGTGTCATAATTTGTCCAATCTTGCCTCGGGTAAACATTAAACGCCAAATATCTTGAGGAGTTGCCTCAAACTCAGCTTCTTCTTCTGTTTCGGCTGTTGTTACCATATACGAAACATTAATTTCAGGCTTTTCCATAAAAGCCGAAGGCTGAAAATTTCTTTTATAGAGATCTAAATGATCTTTGGTCATTTGACCATTAAAAAATTGTGCAAAAGAATAACCGACACCCATGCGTCCAGCCTGAACAGCACTGTTGCCACTTGAACCAAGCAGCCAAGCTTCAGGCAAGTTAACTTGAGAAGGTGTTGCGACGGTATGGTGATACAAGCTCTCTTCGAGTACTTCATCATTAATCAATTTCAGCGCAGCATCAAACTTTTCATACATATTGTGTGTCATCGGCTGGCGTCCTTCAGATAAAGCATAAATAGAGTAGTTATCCCCTCCAGGGGCTCTACCAACACCAAAATCAATGCGTCCCGGCGAATATGCACTTAGTGTTTTAAATACCTCTGCAAGTTTTAATGGGGAGTAATGCATCATCATCACTCCACCGGTTCCAATTCGAATGTTTTTCGTCTTAGCAGTCAGATAGGCTGCCGAAATCTCAGGAGCTGAGCTTGCAAAAACATTAGTGTCTGGACCGGCATGATGTTCTGCCATCCACATTCGATGGTAACCTAATTCATCTCCTAAAACAGCTAGCTCCTCCGCCTTTTTCAAAGCATCTACAGCCTTATTCCCTCTTGTAATAGGGGCCTGATCCAAAATACTTAATCTCATGGAGGCAGCATCCTTCCAACAGCGTTATGCTTGGTGCTCATTTTTATTACAACACCATATTTTCTTTTATCCATTTTTGTAATAATTGGACTTTAGGTTGATGATTTTCATTTATTTCTTCATATAAGGATGCTATTGTTTCACGTTTCAATACAGATTTCCAAGACGACTCAGCTTCTTCCATCAAATCTGTTAATAAGCAGCAGCAATTTTCGTTGTCTAATTCAAGCATGTCATGCAATACACCACTTGAAGAGTAAATAGATTGCATTCCCTCTATAGCGAGATAGATATCGTATATTCGAATTTGTTCAGGCTTTTTCCGTAATTTAAATCCACCCTTCACACCTGAGACAGAAATAATCAAGTCTGCACTGACTAACTTTCGCAACAATTTTTGAAAATACGTTGGAGAGGCGCCTAATTGTTGACTGATTGCTTCACCTGGCAATACCGCCTTATCGGGCAACATGTTCAGAATAAGAACCGCATACACCGACTGTTCAACGCCCGTTTTCATCTGCATTATTAACACCTACTTTACACATATATTTTTATAGCTTTTACGAATGACGAATAACAAGGACAATTATTGTCGCCTTTAGTCTAACATTAAATTATTTAAAAGTAAACTTTTGAAGTAGGTATGTTGATTAACCATATATTTGAAAGTTGTTCGAGCTAAATAATAGCCCCTTTACGAAAAAGCTAGAATAAGCTCACTTATAACCGTTACATTTCTATAGTGTGCAATTTCACGAAACTAACGTTCATGCCGCCCGATCTTACAGTCTGATTCTGTATAGCCATAGAGTTTGAGGCTCTTTCTCTTGCTTATCGACAAATGAAAAAGAGCGCTTGCTGCCCGTTTAAGGTCGTTGGTCGTCCGCCACAGGAAGATACTTCTTTTGGCGCATTGATTCATGAGCTTAGAGGAAGCACGATCCGTCAGGAAATTCCGGGTGCGAAGGAAGTTCACGCGATTGAAGCAGCGGAAGAGAAGCAGCCAATTAGTACGCTTCAAATTGAGGAGTTCTTGGACTATATATTGGAGCGTATTGATCTGCATCGTGATATTCATTTCCAAACGAATACGACGATCGACACCTTGGGTTACTCTGGTACGGGATTAAATACAGGAAGTAAGGTTATATTTGCAGCCGTGGGTGACAAGAAGAGGGAGCTGTGCACAGAAGTTCCTGAACCATTAAAATCGCTGTCAGGGTTTGAAAAAGCTCATATGATCATGCCGGGGATTGTAGCGATTCAAGGTTCTGCCTTAGACGTTTGAGTCTGTGTAACTATATAGGTTATCGTTGAAGATTCGAAGTGAGTTATAAGTGAGAATAGAAGTGACTGTTCCCTGTATAAGCAGTGGAGCAGTCACTTTTTTGATTGGTTCAAGTGTATTAACGTTGACGTTCATCATCAAGCTGATCGAAATAATCCAAAGATTGGGTGAGAAGCTCAATGAGCTGATCACTTTGCTCTTTTCCAAGATGGTCAATAAGTCCGGAAAAAATAGTCGTAATCATTTCTTGAGAGTCTTGTGCGATTTGTGCGCCTTTATCAGTCAGTGTAATTTCAACAATTCTTCGATCACTCGAATGAACCGTACGGTTTACGTAGCCATCCTTCATTAAACTGTTAAGCATTTGTGTCACAGTAGGGGAAGTAACTTGTAAAAGTTTGCTCAAATCAGACACCGTTAAGCCTTCCAAGCATGGTTTACTGTTTGCTTCTTTAAGCGCGATCAATAGACGGACTTCGCTTCCTTTTAGTGTCCACTTCATTTTTTTTCGCCAATCCATCCTTGCCAGCGTGGCAAATACACGGCGCAGCGCAATTACATTTTCATATTTAGATTCTGTCATGTATAGTCACTCGATTCCGATTGAAATGGTAGCTTTAAAAGTAAGGTTACGCAAGTAATGATAAGGATTTGAAACTATTCAGTCAATAAAGCTGAATAAGCGGCATATTTCAAGGGATTTCGTAGCTTGAAAGTATATAAAAATTTATATACTATTAGATAGGTTGCCTAACTAATTAAAATATAAGTGAATCTCAATATAGGCAGTAGGCATTCAACGAGTATTTAACACAACTAGAAAAGAGGAATGGAATGGAGAGTTTATCTCACAAAAAGAAAGTCGTTGTCATGATCGCATTAATGACTTCGATGTTTTTCGCAGCTATTAATCAAACACTCGTCGGAACCGCAATGCCTAGAATTATTGCAACACTAGGCGGGATGGAGTATTATTCGTGGGTTATTACGATTTATATGCTTACTTCAACAGTTGCTACCGTATTGGTTGGTAAGCTGTCGGATATATATGGCCGTAAGCCGTTCTTGTTATCAGGGATTGTTATCTTTATGATAGGTGCCTTCTTAACCGGATTGTCCTCAACGATATTCGAAATGATTACGTATCGCGGCATTCAAGGTTTAGGCGCAGGGATTTTGATGTCATGTACGTCGATGGCAGTTGGTGACTTATTTGCGCCGCGAGAACGCGCAAAATGGACGGGGCTTATGATGGCTATTTTCGGCTTCTCCAGTATTATTGGGCCGACTTTAGGCGGAGTTATGATTGACCATATGGATTGGCAATGGGTGTTCTGGGCGTTCTTGCCGTTAGGTGTTATTGCATTTGTGATGATTTGGAGAATATTCCCCAAGACAGCGAAGGTTCAATCGGAATCCATCGATTACTTGGGATCTTTATTGCTATCCCTGTCGCTCGTTTCGTTGCTAATAGGTTTCTCATGGGCAGGAACGAAATATGCATGGGGTTCGATTGAAATTGTTGGACTATTTGCAGCAGCTATTGTGTTTGCCATTCTATTTGTAATGGTGGAACGCAAAGCGAAAAGTCCAGTAATGCCACTGTCCTTATTTAAAAATAAAATTGTTGTTAATACGAGCTTGAGCGGCTTCCTAATGAATGCCGGTATGATGGGTGCTATGATTTACTTGCCATTTTTCGTGCAAGGGGTAAAAGGGTTAAGCCCGACTGAATCTGGATTCGTCAATATGCCGATGTCGATCATGATGATCGTATTAAGTTCATTAACGGGACGTTGGATTTCTAAATCTGGAAAATACAAGCGTTATGCGATAAGCGGTATTGCGTTTATGGTCGTAGGTATGTTGATGATGGTGGTCATGGACAGCATTGCAATGGCTTTGGCGAGCATGTGTGTGTTCGGAATAGGTATTGGACTAGCGATGCCAGTCTTTACGTTAGCTGCGCAAAACTCAGTTCCATTGGACCAATTGGGTGTCGTTACGGCAACATCTACGCTGTTTAGAAACTTAGGCGGCACGATTGGAATTGCTGTATTTGGTTCGGTGATGAATGGGGTGCTTACGCGCAACATGGAACAAGCGATGGCTGCCGGACAAGGTCCAGACTTGTCTAAAATAGACCCGGCACAAGCCGAGCAATTAGGCACGTTGATGAATCCGCAAATTTTGCTGAATCAGCCGAAGTTGGCAGAAATTGAAGCTTCGCTGCCTGAACAATTGCAGCAAGGGTTCTTACAGCTTATGGATATGCTTCGCTCGGTATTAAGTGATACCGTGTCTATGGTATTTATGCTCGGTGCTGGTTTACTTGCGCTGGGTCTTATTTTGACACTATTCCTGAAAGAAATTCCGCTGAGAACTGCGCACAAAGGTGCAGAAAAGCAAGTGGGAAGTACGCAGGAAGCGGAAGCTTAAGTCAACAAAACAAACGAGTACGTATGACTGATCTTCTATAACTCATTACATTTCATACGATGCATAAATAACGCTCAAGCTTCAATCCTCATGGATTAGCTTGAGCGTTATTTGTGTTTGGCTTATTTATTTTATCATTTTACAAAGTTAAGGCTTGTTCAGCTTTCTTCTGAACAGCTTTAACGCTTACATGCAACCAGTAGCAGAAGATGATACAAAGTACTGTCGCCACTAGAAGCAAGTAGAACCCACTGTTCCAGCCCCAAAGGTCAACAAAGAGACCGAATAGTGTCGTACCGAGAGATGCACCCAACAAATAGCTTAGAATTCCGCGCAGACCAACTGCAGAACCAACAGCGAATGGAGGCACTACTTCGAGTGTTTGCAATGAGCACAAGAACTGCGGTACATAAATCAAAGCACCGATTACACCAGCAAAGACGGTAACCATAATCAAAGAGTCACTTAGCCAGTAGCCGATGATACCGAAGAAGATAATGAACATACAAATGATGGCTGGTGGCATACGATAGCCTTTGAAAAATCTGTCCGTCATGTAACCGACCAAAAGCGTTGAAGGAATAGCCGCCCATTCGAAAATAAGGAAGGCAATACCCATCTCACCTTTAGAAAATCCTTTTACATTAGACAAGTATATTGGCAACCAAGCGATAACACCGAAACGAATCATGTATACGAATACGTCCGCAAGGGATACCAACCATGCATTTTTGTTTTTTAGTACATAGTGATAAAGAATTTGCCATGCTGTCAAGTCAGATGGTGGCTTTACATCTTGTTTAGCTAGTGCTGAATCAAGATTATCTTTATACATTTCTGTAACAGTAGGCAAGCCTTCGTTCTCAGGTTTTTCTTTTGTAAAGTAAAGGATGACAAGAACGAACACTACCGCAATAGCTGCAGGAATCTGATAGCTGGCTACTTGCCAGTGCTCATCTCCGCCTAGCATAAGCAAACTAAAAGTAACGATTGGACCTACGATACCGCCGCCGATGTTGTGAGAAATATTCCACAATGCTGTAATGAATCCACGTTCTTTACGAGGGTACCAGTTAGCGAGCGTTATAAACGAAGGACCGACGCCCATCCCTTGGAACAAACCGAGTAAAACAGTAAGTCCTGCAAAGACCCAGAAGCCTGTACTAAAGCCTAACATAATGTTGACCATCGCACAGAGCGCTAGACCTAGAGCCATATAACGCTTAGGACTTGCTTTATCCGCAAGACTGCTCATAATCCCTTTACTTATACCATAGGTAATAAGCAAGCAACTTAATAGTATACCGATTTCGGTATTAGAGAGTTCTAGCTCCTTCTGCAAGTGCGGTGTTGACAACTTAAAGTTATTACGAACGATGTAGTAGGCCATGTATCCGAAGAATACACCTAGCAAGGACTGTAAGCGGAGTTGTTTATATCTCTTCTCAACTTGATCCGCTGGTACTTTGGCTGAAGCTATTTTTGGCTTCAAAAATGCAAACACAGTGTTCAACCCCTTTTTTGTAATGTAGCGCTTTCATTGTGCTGTACATAAATGTGTTGTGACTCATTACTTCTTTATTATCAGGGTCGTTAGGCGCTATCACTATCAGCGGAACTCTGATTTTGTTGTCAGATTTTTTATTTATTTTGTAGGAATAATTCCTACAAAATATCCGACTTTATATTCAAATTTGGATGCTGCTAATAGATATCAATTGCAGGAGGCAGAGATCATGCTATACTTGTTGATTGAAATTAATGAATGAGGGGAAATGAGGTGGGAAGTTGAACAAGTGTATTTCGGTGCTGTTTATTTGCGTCATGGCAATGTTATTGGCAAGTTGTCAGCCTACTCATTCAGACTATCAAATCGACTTTACGAAGTCTGAGCCTGCCCCGATCCAATCTCATGAAGGCAGACATGATCCTATTCGAGTTACCTTCTCTAGCTTGCTGGCACCATCTGATACGATTGTACATTATAGGAAAATTGCAAATTATATCGGAGAACAAATGCAAAGGCCTGTCATCTTAATACAGCGGAAAAGCTATAGAGAGATGAGCATGCTCGTTATAAATGGTGGCGCGGATATTGCACTTCTTTCCGCAGGAGCCTATCTTACGTTTCGAGATGTGGAAACGTTGGAACCGATCGCGGTTCAGGAGCGGATGGGGGTTCCTTACTATCAGGGTTATCTTGTCGTAAATAATGCAAGAGAAGATATTGATCATATAACGGATTTAATCGGGAAGAGCATTGCCTTTACGGATCCTCTCAGCTATTCAGGGTACCAATTTGTACATCATAAATTAGCTGAGATGAATGAAACGCCAGAACAATTTTTTGGACGTTCGTTGTTTACTCATAATCACGAACATTCGTTGAGAGCCGTAATTGATAATGTTGTAACTGCTGCAGCTGTAAACAATTTGGTCTTTGAACAAGCTTTGGAGAAGCAACCTGAATTATCGAAAAAACTTAAAGTTATCGATAAATCTAAGCGACTGGGAACGGGACCTGTGGTGGTTAACCGCAATTTATCTGACCTAGAAAAGGATCAAATAGAGCATATCTTTTTGACTATGCACGAAAATGAGAAGATAAAAGCGGCACTTAAGGGCTTGTCTATAGATCGATTTGTACCTGTAGATCCCGCCTTGTTCGAAATTACGGATAGCTCCAGTGATCGTGGAGGCCGCCAACGATGAGATGGGTAGATAAGTTTCACATCAATCAAAAAATATTCGGAGCCATTATAATTGCACTGCTATTTCTCGCGTCCATATTAGGTTATATTATTTGGGAATCTCTCACAAATATGATGACGGACGAGCTCAAGAAAAGAGGCTTAACGATTGCTAATACGATTGCTGCATCATCTTCAGACTATATTTTAACGGATGATTATTATGCAACGTATATGCTTATTACTCAGGCGCAGCAAGCAGATGAAGATGTTCGCTACATATTGATTATTAACAACAATCATGGGCTTGTTTCTCATACCTTTGCAGGAGATATTCCGAAAGGGATCATCAGGGCTCACGTCCCTGATGCATTTAATCGTTCTAATGTGGAAACGCTTACCTCCAATGAAGGACGTATTCATGACGTGTTAGTACCTATTGAGGAAGGAGACATCGGGTTTGTTCGTGTAGGGATGACGGAGAAGCAGGCAAAGTCGTACATTATGAAGAAGATCGGGAAGTTAATTGTTGCTACCATTCTCGTGTGTATTGGGGCTGCGGGAATTGCCTATCTTGTTACCCGCATTATTACGAAACCGATTAATCGTTTAGTCCGCGTTGCATTAGGAATATCGGCAGGTAAACTGTCGCTGCGAGCCAAGGTGTCGAGCAATGATGATGTTGGAAAGCTCACGCAGGCATTCAATGAGATGGCAGATAATTTGATCAGCTCGAACAAAGAAGTGGAAGCTTTGCTTGATGAGCTGCGAGATAAAGACCGTCAGCGTGATACTTTAATTCTAAAGCTCATATCTGCGCAAGAAGATGAGCGCAAGCGTATATCGCGAGAATTACATGACGAAACGAGTCAAGCCCTTACGTCCCTGATCGTAACGATGAGAGTGATGGCCGATGAAGCCAAAGATGCAGAACAGCATGAGTTATTAACGACGAGTAGAGATATCGCGGCGGGCATCCTTAGAGAAATGAGAGATTTGGCCGTTGAACTGAGACCCCCTATATTGGATGATATGGGATTAATTCCAGCGATGCGAAAGCATGTGAGCAAATTTGAAGAGAAATATGGAATCAATGTTAGTATGACTGTACCTAATGAATGTGTCAGCATCGAGAGTCACATCGCTGTTGCATTGTATCGTATCCTTCAAGAGGGTTTGACGAATATAGTGAAGCATACAGCTGCTACTCATGCTGATGTACATATGGAAGTTGGGTTGCAGACTATATCCGTCATCATCCATGATAACGGACATGGGATTGAACAGGAAGATTTAGAGAAGGCGCGTCAACAAAATCGTATTGGTATACAGGGGATGAGGGAGCGAGCCTTGCTGCTTGGCGGGACGTTTCAAATTGAAAAATCAGAAGATGGTGGCACGGAAGTAAAGGTGTCTATTCCACTAAAATCGCCAAACAGAGGGGGAGCAGATGGAAACGATAACGAGAATAATGTTGGCTGATGACCATGCCTTGATTCGTTCAGGACTTAAATTATTGTTGGGCAAAAGGGCTAGCTATGAAGTTGTTGGTGAGGCAGCAGACGGCATGGAAGCTTTGCGATTATATAAGGAGCTTGAACCAGATATTTTGATTCTTGACATAAGCTTACCGCGGATGGATGGAATCCAAGTACTTAAAGAAATCAAGTTCTCCTATCCAGAAGCTAAAATAATCGTCTTAACTATGCATGAAGATGAGGAATATATAAACGCGGTCATTCATGCGGGGGCATCAGGCTATGTTCCTAAAGCCGCAGTGGACGAGGACTTGTATGCAGCTATTGAAACGGTATTAAAAGGATATACGTATTTGAGGCCCCAAGAAACACATGTACTGTTGACATCGATCAAAAAGAAGTCGGATCAAGAGAGACATCTGGAGCTATATCGTCTATTAAGCGCTCGGGAGAAAGAAATATTGGATTATTTAACAAGAGGGTATTCACTTGTGGAAATTGCACAGAAGTTAGTATTAAGCGTGAAGACGGTAGATACGCATAAGAGCAGATTAATGATCAAATTAAATGTAACCAAAAAAAGTGAACTAATTGAGTATGTTATATCCAATAACTTGCAAAGGAAAGAAAATTTTAAATAGCTTGGTGATATTCGTTGAAAGCCCTTCTTCCTTTAGTGGAGAGAGAAGGCGACTTTTACGCAATTTTTGTGAGAAAAATAGTTGGATATAAATTTTCCCATTATAAGTTCATGAAAATGTCATTGCTTTTTTTCTTGTCAAGCTGATCAAGTATGCTATAATGATGTCGAATGGGAGACCATTCACGTCATGTACAAACAATAGAAAAAGTTATAGGCAATGGAAGTTTGGTGCAAATCCAACGCGGTCCCGCCACTGTGATAGACCGAAATACACGGTCTTAAGTCAGGTCAATTGTCTAATAACTTTGTCTAGCCAATCCTTTCGAGGCAAAAGGGTTGGATTTTCAAGTCTAGTGACGTTTTGCGCCTCGCTAGGCTTTTTTTAATGGAAAGAAAAGGCTGTCAACGATGAGGTTGCGAAGGCCAGGTGCTTGTCACCTAACTATACAAAGGCGTATAGCTAGCAAGCGGGAAGTTCTTCAATGCTGAAGAATGATATGCACAATGAAGTGCATCCCATTTTTTACATAGCTAATGGTGTGAGTTATCGCACAGAGGATACTGCGACTCCGCATATACAATAAAAAATGCGAACGATAGCGCAGAAACCCGCGAATCTTTCATACGCAGCGATAAGGTCGCGAATCTGCCACATATGATGTGGTTGACGAGCATCTGGATCGCAGTGTACAGTAGTAACAGACAATTTCATGAATGTTGCACAATGGCGTGCATCTAACATAACAAGCAAAGAGGCTTTTAAGGGAACCCAATGGTATTCCTTTGAAGGCCTCTTTTTATTTTTTTAAGCATGAACGCTTTACGATTATTTATCTTTCTTATGACTTTTGTTATGACTTTGACTTCTTTTGGAGGTGCCTACGTGGAAAAAATTTCGATTAGAACAGAAATTTATCTTGGAGAAGGCTCGCTAGATCGCCTGTCTGAATACAGAAATCGTCGTATATTTGTGGTAACAGACCCATTTATGGTGAAGGCTGGTCTCCTTCATATGTTGTTTGAACGCGTACATGACAGCAATGAGCAATACATTTTCAGCAATATCGTTCCGGATCCTCCGATTGAAACAGTGACAGAGGGCGTAGAAAAGCTTGCTGAATTCAAAGCAGACCTCATTATTGCGATTGGTGGCGGTTCTGCAATTGATGCGGCTAAAGCTATGAAATTGTTCGCTCACAAACTGTTGGATCAAGTGGATATTCCGTTCGTAGCGATTCCGACAACGAGCGGTACAGGCTCTGAAGTAACGAACTTCTCGGTTATTAGCGATACTGAAAAAAATATTAAATATCCGCTCGTATCGGATCTGATGCTGCCACAGGAAGCTATTTTAGATCCAGTGTTGGTGAAGACAGTTCCTGACTTCATTACGGCAGATACGGGTATGGATGTATTGACGCATGCGATTGAGGCGTACGTTTCTACGAAAGCGAATGATATTTCCGATGCATTGGCAGAAAAAGCGATGAAGCTCGTATTTACTTACTTGCCGCGTGCGTACAAAGACGGAAATGATCTCGTAGCACGTGAGAAAATGCACAGCGCATCTTGCTTGGCTGGTATAGCATTTAACATGACATCTCTTGGATTGAATCATGGTATTGCTCATAATGCTGGAGCTAAGTTCAAAATTGCACACGGTCGTATGAATGCAATGCTCTTGCCTCATGTCATTGAGTACAATGCGAATTACAAGCCGGGATACAGCAGAGAAGACGAGTCAGCTACAGCGGTTCGTTATGCAGAAATTGCGAAAACACTTGGTTTGTCTGCTCCGAATGTGAAGAGCGGTGTTCGTAACTTGATGCAGGCAATTAAGCAATTGCAGAAGGAATTGAACATGCCTCTATCCTTGCGTGATTGCGGAGTAGACAAGGCTGCGTTGAAAGAACATAGCCAAGCTATTGCAGAAGGTGCTTTGCAGGATGGTTGTACAGCTACCAATCCGCGCGTTCCTACGCTGGAGGAAATTGTTCAAATTTTGAACAAAGTGTATCAATCTTAAATTGAAATCGCATTTCGTGCGTTATGCGGTTGACAACGTTTACACATTTAAAATATAGTGGAAGTAACACAACGGCGTGTTGCATACAAATACAAGCGATGAGGCTTCTTAAATTTTCCATGTGGATTTTTAAGGGGTCTTTATGTTTTTTTACAGCTAAATCGTGTTTCTGAACAAGAGATGGGATGAGATAAGTATGGATCAACACAACGAAAAACAACGCGTCATACAGGAATACGTTCCTGGTAAACAGGTTACGCTGGCTCATATTATCGCTAACCCAAATGCAGATATTTATAAGAAGCTAGGGTTGGGTACCGATACCCATGATGCCATTGGAATTATGACCATTACACCAAGTGAAGCCTCCATTATCGCAGCGGATATCGCAACGAAGGCAGCTGGCGTGCAAATCGGATTTGTCGATCGCTTCAGCGGCTCGCTTGTTATTACAGGCGATGTATCTTCGGTAGAAGCGGCTGTCAGTGAAGTGCTGCTTGGCTTGCAAAATATTTTAGGATTCTCTGCTTCGAAAATTACGAGAACGTAAGGGGCGAAGCAGGATGAAGAAATTAATCGTTGCCGGCAGTACCGGCTCAGGTAAGACGACCTTATGCCAATGGCTGCATGGTCAAGAAATTGCTTATAAAAAGACGCAGGCGATTGAAACGTTTGATCAAGCGATTGATACGCCTGGGGAATGCATAGAGAATCGATTTTTGTACAAGATGATCCTTGTCTCCAGCGTAGATGCGGACGTCATTGGTCTTGTACAAGATTGCACGAAGGAAGAAAGCTATTTCCCGCCAGCCTTTGCGACTGTATTTGCGAAACCTGTTATCGGTATCGTAACGAAAATCGAATTGGCTGAGACGCAGGAGCAAATCGCGGAAGCGAGAGCTCATTTGCAAGCAGCGGGAGTAGAGCAAATATTTGAAGTCTCGACGATAGAAAATGTGGGAGTAGAAGCGCTTCGAACCTATTTGGAAGCGTAGACGACTTTTTCATCTAGGTCTTCACAAAGAAAAGCAAATAACGGCAGATATTGAGGTGCATGACACATGAATGGAAAAATTGTAATAGTCGACGATGAACCTATTACAAGAATGGATATTCGTGAGATGCTTGAAGAAGCAGGCTACACTGTAGTAGGCGAAGCTTCTGATGGCTTTGAAGCCATCGAACTATGTAAAAAGCATCTACCCGATTTAGTTATTATGGATGTTCAAATGCCTATATTGGACGGGCTAAAGGCGGGTAAACGAATCATTTCAGAGCAGCTTGCAGGCGGGATTATTCTCCTAACTGCATTCAGCGACAAACAGACGATTGAGAAAGCATCTTCTGTCGGAGCGCTTGCTTATCTGGTGAAGCCGTTAGACGAAAAATCGTTTATACCGATGGTGGAAGTCACTATCGCCAAAGGGAAAGAAATTCGCAAGCTCGAACAAAATCTATCCAAGCTGACGCTGAAGATGGAAGAGCGCAAAGCAGTCGAGAAAGCTAAGGGCATCTTGATGAAGGAAAATGGCTGTACGGAAGAGGAAGCGTATCAAACGCTGCGTAAACTTAGTATGGATAGACGGTGTCCAATGATCGAGATTGCCTCGACAATCGTCATTTCCTATGACTGATTTTAAATCGCAAATCGAACACTTGTGCAATCGGCAGACATCTTTGACAGATACAGATATTGGCCGAATTAAAGAGATTGCCGAGTCATTCGAAATATCCGATGTGCAGCATGATGTGTTCATCGATGTACTATCTAGCGTATCCAATGAGGCTATAGTGGTGTACCACCGTCGCCCAGAAGAGGGAATGTCTTTGTACGCTCGTTCGGTTACGGGTGAGAAGGCATTGCGCGAGAATGAGCCTGGTGTGCTGCGCACGCTGGAGACAGGCATTATGTCTCAAGGACTTGTCGCGAATACGCAGGAAAATCATCTCGTCCGGCAGACCGTATATCCGATCAAGAGTCAGGATGATGTCATAGCGGTCGTTATTTATGAAAAAGATGTTAGTCATAATATACAAGATCATTTCAATGTAACGGGTACAGAATACGAAGAGAGCGAGCTTTCTTCGATGCTGTCTACGATATTGGGCTTCAAGGCTTCGATTATTAATCAGCTTGAGGATGCGGTACTCTTGTTTGACAATAAGGGTTTTCTGAAGCTGAAAAATAAGAAGGCCGACGAATATTACAGACAGCTGGGCTATTTGGAAAATATTCAAGGATTGCATTATGATAATTTGTCATTGGATCAGACGATATTTTCCGAAATAATGAGACAGCATACCACATTACCTTCTTGTACATTGACGAAGGATGTAAAGGCAGCTGGACGCTATTATCAGGTGAAGCGAGTGTTTATTGAGCAGCAGGATCTATGCGTAGGCGTTATATTGCACGATGTGACAGAGATTAAGGATAAGGAAGCTGAGATTATTTCCAAATCCGTTGCGATCCGAGAAATTCACCATCGGGTAAAAAATAATTTGCAGACGGTCGCTTCCTTGCTTCGCATACAGAGCAGGCAAAGTGAAAGTCCAGAAGCGAAAAAATGCTTAAACGACAGTGTCAGCCGGGTTCTCGCTATTGCAGCGACGCATGAGCTGTTGTCGACAGAGATGGAAGCGCAGGTAGATTTGTTGGATGTCATCCGGCTAATCGCCTCAAACGTTCAACGAACTTTTGTTAACAATAAAGATATTGATGTTCAAATATGTGCGGAAGAAAGCATTTGCTTGGATAGTGATCGCACCGTTGCGATTGCGCTTATCGTAAGCGAACTGCTGCAAAATAGTTATGAACATGCATTTGATAATGGCATGGAAGGCGCAATTACGGTGACTGCTCAAGTGGAAGCTGGATTAGTAACAGTCGTCGTGGCTGATAGCGGAGTTGGATTCGATGTTGGCGAAGTTTCACACAAGAGCTTGGGACTATCGATTGTTCGCAGCTATGTGAAGGATAAGCTGAAAGGCAAGCTCGCATTTGTATCCAACGAAGAAGGTACGGCGGTTTCATTTACATTTAAAAAATAAATATACTAATCTGGCTACAACGAGGTAGTCTAGTAAGCAAAGAGGCTTAAAGTGAACCATTCCTGAACGATAGGGTGGTTGTAACTTTAAGCCTTTTTGTATACATCTGGGCCAATTCAAGCGATGGGAGATGAGGGTTGTGAACGAGCAATTGCTAAGTGTAGGCATTGATATGGGGACTTCTACGACTCAACTCGTGCTGTCGAAGCTGCATATTGAGAACTTGGCATCCTCTTTTACGGTGCCTCGCTTGGTCATTACGAATAAAGAGGTTGTCTATCGCAGTGACATCTGTTTTACACCTGTACTGGCAGACAACCGAATCGATATGATTCAAATTCAACAATTTGTGCTAGAGCAGTATGAGAAAGCAGGCATTACGAAGGAAGATATCCAGACGGGCGCTGTCATTATTACAGGCGAGACAGCTCGTAAGGAAAATGCCAACGAGGTGCTGCAGTCATTGAGCGGCTTTGCCGGCGACTTCGTCGTTGCGACAGCGGGGCCAGACTTGGAAAGCATTATCGCTGCCAAAGGAGCAGGAGCTCATACGTATTCAAAAGATCGTTCGACTTCGATCGTGAACATTGATATTGGCGGCGGTACGAGCAATTTGGCTTTGTTCGCAAGCGGTGATTTGTTAGATACAGGTTGTCTCGATATTGGTGGTCGTCTCATCAAGGTAGATCAGAACAGTCACGAGATTACGTATATCGCACCAAAAATTAAGCAACTGGCAGAACGCAGAGGCATAGCGCTTGCACTTGGGCAGCGTGTTACTCCTGTGGATCTGGAGCCGATTATCGGTGAAATGGTCAAGCTGCTTGAGGAAAGTGTTGGGCTTCGCCCGCTGAGTGACTTCTACGACACAATCGTCACGAATAAGGGTCTGAAACTGGATCGAAACATTGCGAGCATCTCCTTTTCTGGGGGAGTGGCTGATTACATCTACAACGATGCAACAGGCGACGTGTTCCAATATGGCGATATTGGCATATTGCTCGGCAGAGCGATAGCTGACTCGCCTTTGACGAAACAGTTAACCGTTGCACGTGCAGTAGAGACGATTCGAGCGACGGTTGTCGGTGCAGGATCGCATACGACGGAGATCAGTGGAAGTACCATCACTTATACGGATGAAAGCTTCCCGATTAAGAGCGTCCCGATCTTGAAGTTGTCAGTGTCCGATGAATCTGGTGATGACGAAACTCTGGCACGTGCTATTACGGACAAGCTGAGTTGGTTCAAGCTAAATAACGACCTGCAGCAGGTTGCGATCGCGATTGAAGGGAAGAGCAGCCCAAGCTTCCAAGAGGTGCAAAAGTATGCTCGTGGACTTCACAAAGGGATGGCAGAGCTGCTGGAACAACAATATCCGCTCATTGTCGTTGTTCATCACGATATGGCAAAGGTTCTTGGGCAGACGCTGTACGCACTGCTTGATTACAAGAAAGATGTCATTTGCCTAGACAGCGTAGTTGTAGACAACGGCGATTACATCGATATCGGCAAGCCGATTGCGGATGGAAAAGTGTTACCGATCGTCATTAAGACGCTTGTGTTTCATTAAATAGAGTTATCAATAGGTGTATTTGGAAGGAGGAGCTTTTGTGATTTTGAAAACGAAACTGTTTGGCCGTGTCTATCAATTCAATTCCTTGATGGAAGTTATGGCTAAAGCAAATGAAGAGAAATCGGGAGATATGCTCGCTGGTTTGGGGGCGACTTCCTCGGAAGAGCGCGTCGCTGCAAAAGTAGTGCTTTCCCAGATTACATTGGCTGACTTGCGCAACAATCCTGCGGTTCCTTACGAACTGGATGAGGTTACTCGTATTATTCAGGATCAAGTCAATGAGCGTATTTATGACGAAATTAAAAACTGGACAGTAGAAGAGCTTCGCGAGTGGATCTTGAACGAGAACACAACCGAGTCCGACATCAAGCGCATTTCTCGTGCTCTTACAGCTGAGATGGTAGCTGCTGTTGCTAAAATCATGTCCAACCTTGACCTTATGTACGGTGCGAAAAAGATTCGCATTACAGCTACAGCGAACACGACGATCGGTCGTTCTGGCACTTTGTCTGCTCGCTTGCAGCCGAACCACCCGACAGATGATCCAGACGGTATCATGGCTTCCTTGATGGAAGGTTTGACGTTCGGTATCGGTGACGCTGTACTTGGTCTTAACCCAGTAGACGATTCCGTAGAAAGCGTTACTCGCGTTCTTAATCGTTTCGAAGAATTCCGTACGAAGTGGGACATTCCAACGCAATCTTGCGTATTGGCTCACGTTACAACGCAAATGGAAGCTGTAAAGCGCGGTGCACCAACAGGACTTATTTTCCAATCGATCGCTGGTTCGGAAAAAGGGAATGCAGCGTTCGGATTTAACGCTGCTACGATCGCGGAAGCACAAGATCTTGTGTTGAAGCATGGACAAGTAGCTGGCCCGAACGTGATGTACTTCGAAACAGGTCAAGGTTCTGAGCTTTCTTCTGAAGCTCACCACGGTATTGACCAAGTGACGATGGAAGCACGTTGCTACGGCTTTGCGAAAAAATACAATCCGTTCCTTGTAAATACGGTAGTAGGCTTTATCGGACCTGAGTATTTGTACGATGCGAAGCAAGTTATCCGTGCTGGTCTTGAAGATCACTTCATGGGTAAATTGTCCGGCATCTCTATGGGTTGCGACGCTTGTTACACGAACCATATGAAGGCTGACCAGAATGACTTGGAGAACTTAGCTGTTCTACTTGCAACAGCAGGCTGTAACTTCTTCATGGGTATTCCACATGGTGATGATGTCATGTTGAACTACCAGACAACTGGTTATCACGAGACAGCAACTTTGCGTGAATTGCTTGGCTTGCGTCCAATCGACGAGTTCGAACAGTGGATGGAGAAAATGGGCTTCATGGAAAATGGCAAGCTGACTAAAAAAGCTGGGGACGCATCTGTGTTTCTGAAGTAGGAAAGGAGGAATTGAACATGAACGAAAAAGATCTAAAATCCATGATTGAATCGATCCTTAATGAAATGGTAGGAAATGCGCCAGCTGAGACAAGTTCGAAGCCTGCAGCTCCTGCGCCAAGCGCTGCTCCAAGTGTAGCGGTTGCAGAACCTGCTCAACAAGCTCAACCTACTGCAAGTGCTGCTGCTCAGCCGACTATGGCTCCACAAGAGCAAATGCAGGAGCAAGTGGACACAGGTGAATGCTTGGATGATATTACGGAAATCAATTTGCGCAAGCTATTGCTCGTTGATGATCCAGAAGATCGCGAAGGCTACTTGAAAATGAAAGAGAAGACACCAGCTCGCCTAGGGGTAGGTCGTGCAGGTCCTCGTTATAAGACAATTACGTCTTTGCGATTCCGTGCTGACCATGCGGCAGCACAGGATGCGGTATTCTCTTACGTTTCTGAAGATTTCGTAAAAGAGATGAATCTCGTAGCAGTTGAGACTTTGTGCAGTCACAAGGATGAGTACATTACGCGTCCTGACTTGGGCCGCCAGTTCTCCGCTGAGACGGTTGAATATATCAAGCAAAATACGACGAAGCAGGCAAAAGTTCAGATTATGGTCGGTGACGGCTTGAGCTCTGCGGCTATTGAAGCGAATTTGCGTGATATCGTGCCAGCTATTACGCAAGGTCTTAAAATGTATGGCCTTGATGCAGGCAACATTTTGTTCGTTAAACACTGCCGTGTTCCTTCGATGGATGTTATCGGCGATGCAACAGAAGCAGATGTTGTTTGCTTGTTAGTTGGTGAGCGTCCGGGTCTTGTAACAGCAGAATCGATGAGTGCTTATATCGCTTATAAGCCAACTGTCGGTATGCCGGAAGCAAGACGTACTGTAATTTCGAACATTCACTCTGGCGGAACGCCTGCTGTAGAAGCTGGCGCTCATATTGCTGAGTTGATCAAGACGATGATCGATCGTAAAGCTTCAGGTATCGATTTAAAACTATAAGATGTCTAGGAGGAACGTATGAGAAACGATCCGATTCATGCAAAGGTGTTGGGCATGAAGCTCATTTCCAACGTTAGCCCTGATATGGCAAGCCAGTTGGGGCTGAAGCCACACCATAAAAGCTTGGGCATTATTACTGCTGACATCGATGATGTCACGTATGCGGCACTTGATGAAGCTACGAAAGCAGCAGTTGTAGACGTTGTTTACGCAAAGAGCATGTACGCTGGTTCTGCCAATGCTTCCACGAAGCTTGCAGGTGAAGTTATCGGCATGATCGCTGGACCTAGTCCAGCTGAAGTAAGCAGCGGTCTTAACGCAATCGCTGACTTCATCGAGAGCGGCGCGCACTTCGTGAGCGCGAACGATGATAACAGCATTGCCTATTTCGCACATTGCGTATCCCGTACAGGAACTTATTTGTCCCAGACGGCGAACGTGCAAGAGGGCGAAGCGTTGGCTTACTTGATTGCACCTCCATTGGAGGCTATGTATGCACTTGATGCAGCATTGAAAGCAGCAGATGTTTCGATTGCGACGTTCTTCGGACCGCCATCCGAAACGAACTTCGGTGGCGCGTTGTTGACAGGCAGTCAATCCGCTTGTAAAGCGGCATGCGATGCATTCGCAGAAGCAGTTCAACTTGTCGCAGATAACCCGACGCGTTATTAAGGTGCTAGCATATGAGACATAATGCGCTAGGTCTAATAGAAGTAAGAGGGTATTTAGGGGCAATTGCAGCAGCGGATGCTGCCTTGAAGGCAGCAAACGTTACTTGCCTTGGCATTGAGCGAGTGAAAGATGGATTCCGTATGATCAAGCTAAGCGGTGATGTAGGTGCTGTGCAATCCGCAGTCGATGCTGGAGCAGAGGTAGCTGTGCAATTGGATGTACTCGTTACCCGTCATGTGATTGCAAGAATGCATGAAGAGACAGCTGCTATGGTACTTGGCTCAGACGATGCTAGTAATAAACAGGCGACTGCAGCGAAGGCAGCTGCTGATGCTACTGTTCAAGATGCAGCAGCACCATCGAAAACGTCTCTATCTGCTCAAGCAGAAGAGGCATCGGCACAAATGACAGCTGGTGTGGAGGAAACTTCATCGACGCTCGAAAATACTAATGCTCATCAAGCAGCTTCATCTGATGAGGTTGGTGCAGAGACAACTACGACGAAACATCAAGAGCCTGCATCAAATGCAACGTCTGTTTCCGAGGAAAAAACTGTAAACAAAAACACGATAGAGCTGACGTCTTTGACTGGGAAGCAAGGTGAAGCAGCAGGAAAGCCTGAAGCAAAACTTGAGGCGAAACCTGCCGTTGCACCTGTAAAGCCACCTGCCCCATCGGCAGCGAAGCGTTCTAAGCACAAGAAGAAAGCCAGCTCTTAACTAACGTAATGGGAGAGAAGGAATTTTGATGGAAATGTTGGATAAAGACCTAAGATCCATTCAAGAAGTCCGTGATCTTATTAAGAAAGCCAAGGAAGCGCAAGCAAAATTGGCTGTTATGACACAGGCACAAATTGACGCTATCGTCAAAGCAATCGCAGATGCGGGTTATGCACATCGCGAAAAGCTTGCAAGAATGGCTAATGAAGAAACTGGATTTGGCCGTTGGGAAGACAAAATCGTCAAAAATGCATTCGCTTCGAAACATGTCTATGAATCTATTAAAGACATGAAGACGGTTGGCATTATCAATGACGATAAAGTCCACAAAGTGATGGATGTAGCTGTACCAGTTGGTGTTGTGGCAGGATTGATTCCATCCACAAACCCGACATCTACGGTTATCTATAAAGCGCTAATTTCACTTAAAGCAGGAAACAGTATCGTGTTCTCTCCGCATCCGAATGCGCTGAAAAGCATTTTGGAGACGGTAAAAGTAATCAATGATGCTGCTGTGCAAGCTGGTTGTCCAGAAGGTGCAATTGCATCGATGACGGTTCCTACGATTCAAGGAACGGATCAATTGATGAAGCATAAAGATACGTCCGTAATTCTTGCAACAGGTGGAGAAGCGATGGTAAAAGCTGCTTATTCCTCTGGTACGCCAGCTATCGGCGTAGGTCCTGGTAACGGTCCTGCCTTCATCGAGAAGAGCGCGAACTTCGAACTTGCTGTTAAACGTATCTTGGATTCCAAGACGTTCGACAACGGTACGATCTGTGCTTCCGAGCAATCGGTTATCGTAGAAGCTTGCAGCAAGGAAGCAGTAATGGCTGAGTTCAAGAAGCAGGGAGCATACTTCCTGACTGCTGATGAAGCTGTTCAGCTTGGCAAGTTCATTATGCGTGCGAATGGCACGATGAACCCGCAAATCGTGGGTCGCAGCGTTGACCATATCGCGAAGTTGGCGAACTTGAACGTACCAGCTGGTACTCGTGTCCTCATTGCTGAGGAAACAAGTGTTGGCCGCAACGTTCCATATTCCCGTGAAAAGTTGGCACCAATTCTTGCCTTCTACACAGAAGACAATTGGGAAGCAGCTTGCGCGCGCAGCATCGAGATTTTGAATGGTGAAGGCGCTGGACATACGATGATGATTCACTCTGAAAATGAGGAAATTATTCGTCAGTTCGCATTGAAGCAGCCAGTATCTCGCTTGCTCGTTAATACGCCGGGTGCGCTTGGCGGGATTGGCGCTACAACAGCAATCGCTCCTGCACTTACATTGGGATGCGGTGCTGTAGGCGGAAGCTCTACTTCCGACAACGTTAGCCCGATGAACCTTCTTAACATCCGTAAATTGACTTATGGATTGAGAGAATTGGAAGACTTGGTTGAACAACCAACTGTACAAGCTGCTCCAGCAGTAGCAACGATTTCTCAAGATGACAAAGAGCAATTGATCAGCATGATCGTAGCTCGTATTCTCGAAAAAATGTAATTCAACTCGTTTTCTTATTTTGGACTTGTTATAAGCAAATTGCTTGTATAGGCGTATGGAAGCAGAATCTTTTTAAAGAATGGCATGGTTCGACGTTGTAGAAGAGTTTTTCCCCAATAGTTTTTATAAAAACTCAATACCTACAGCGAATGAAAACGATCTGCTTCCGAGACGTTATTTGCAAGCAACTGTTTATATATATCTATTTATTCATTCAATTCACATATAACTTAGGAGGAATTTATAATGGCAAACGCAAACGCACTAGGAATGGTAGAAACTAAAGGTTTGGTAGGCGCAATCGAAGCAGCAGACGCAATGGTAAAAGCAGCTAACGTAACACTTATCGGTAAAGAGCAAATCGGTGCAGGTCTAGTAACAGTAATGGTACGCGGTGACGTAGGTGCAGTTAAAGCAGCTACAGATGCAGGCGCAGCAGCAGCTGAGCGTGTAGGTGAATTGTTGTCCGTTCACGTAATTCCAAGACCACACACAGAAGTTGACGCAATTCTTCCAAAAACAAAAATTACTGAGTAATTACGTACTGGAAGCATAGGATCTCTCACTTTAGGCATTACGCATTATGCTAGTTTATTCAAGTTCACGGCTCATGAAATAAAGTAAATGGATTTATACCTTAAGGTTAGGTTGGAGGGTGCGGTGTATACTTGCACCCCCATCTTGCCTATAGCGATTTTCTCTAAAGGCAGCGGCTCAAATGGCCGCGTGTAAAGGATGTGAGAACATGGCTGTCATAACGGAAAGCGGATTGCGCAAGCACTTTCGCAACCAGAACTTGAAAGAGGTTGCCGTTTATGAAGTAGTGAAGGGGACGATTTTGACACCCTCGGCAAAGAGCTTCTTAACGGATCACCAGATTGAGCTTCGTTACGTACAACCTGGACAAGCTTCCGCTCCTGAAGCTGAGACATTGAGCACGACGTCATCAACGACAGACGCATTAGAGCCAGTTAATACGTCCGCACCATCTTCCGCTCCACAGCGGGAAGTAAAGCTTCAAATTACGAAAAACTTGGATACTGAGCCACAAAACGCGATGAAGAAGCGTTTTCGTACGTTATACGGCGGTTTTCTAGAAACGAAGCCGGAGCATATGACTCATTTGTATGGAAATATGCTGGTGTTTAAAGATCATCCTCGTATTTTGTTCCGCGGCAAACTAGATTCGCTAGAAACGAAACTACTAGAAGCACAAATCAGCTGCCACAAGCTGAATATGGCCAAGTTGGTCGAGGATTTGGAAGAAGTATTGCAATTTGTAAGACGCATCGTTCGATGTGAAGTGTTAAGTGAACCGATTGAAGAATTTCATTTGCTTGGGATGACGCCTAAGGAACTGCGGGAGCAGTCTCATTTTCCCAAGAAGCATTTTGGATTGGAACATTTTCAACCCAGCTTTGATATGGGCGAAGCGGTTGTTGTCATAAATGCGTTGCGCACAATGACGAGGGAGACGGAACTGCTGGCTTATCAAGCCTTCAAGAAGGAACACGGTGAAGCCGATCGTGAAGATATTATTTTATCACTGAATCGACTCTCTTCGTTGTTCTGGATTATTATGTTCCGCATCCGCGTAGGACAGTACAACTAAGATCATACAACTGATGAGGTGAGCAGGATGGATAATCAGCTAGTTGAAAGTATTGTAAATGAAGTTATCAAGCGCGTACAGGATGAAGCTTGCTTCGAAGTAGAAGCATCTGGCAAACACGTTCATTTGAATCGTGAAGCAATCGATGCTTTGTTCGGTGAAGGCTATCAATTGACGAAAGCACGTGATCTTTCCCAACCAGGACAATATGCTTGTAAAGAGCGTGTTACGTTAATCGGACCAAAAGGCAGCTTGCACAATGTTATCGTACTTGGACCAGAGCGTAAACAGTCCCAAGTGGAAATTTCCCTTACGGATTCCGTCGTGCTAGGTGTGTCTGTACCTGTAAGAGAGAGCGGCAAGATTGATGGAACGCCTGGTGTTATTATTGCTGCTGGCAGCAATCTGCACAAGCTTGATCAAGGTCTTATCGCAGCACAGCGCCACATTCACGTAAAGGCAGAAGATGCAGCGAAATTTAACGTAACAAATGGTGAGATCGTACAGGTGAAAGTAATGGGCAAACGTCCACTAATTTTCGACGATGTACTCATTCGTGTTAGCCCTAACTTTGAGACGTATATGCATATCGATTATGACGAAGCGAATGCATGCGGCTTTGTAAAAGGTACGAAGGGCCAAATTTTGAAGAAGAGCAAGTAAAAGTTCGAGCGCATCATTGTGCTTGCCAAAGTGGGAGTAGCAGGCATTGCTTCCGATCGCTGTTGTCGTCGAGTTCTTTCTATGAATGTTTTCACAGTGGGAGCTCGACGACAAAGGCGACCACTTCGTTTTTACAAGATGAGATTCTACTTCGTACCCGCGGCGTAGTAATCTTTTTCGTTCAACCTATCATTATAGGGGGTGAAAAAATGAATTTAGAAGCTCACCAAAAGACCGCACTCATTCAGGCGGTAACGGACGAAGTTATGCGGAGACTTGAGCAGATGAAACAAGGCCAATCAACGGTTACGAAAAAACGAGCTGTGCTTCTATCTATGGAATCGCTTCCAGAGCTTGAAAGCTTGCTGAATCCGCATGTTGAGGTTTCTTATTATGAAGCATCGATGCGAGATTGTGATTTGCTCATTATTCCAAAAGTATGTCTTCAATTGCTTGCAAACTTAGCGAATGGACTTAGTGCAGGGCCGCGTGAACGATTTGTGTTGACGATGCTTCTCAAAGGCAGACAAGTTGTCGTGCTGGAAGAAGGATTGCTCTATCGCAAATATAAAGCAACAGCTCCAATCCATTTGTACAAGCTGTACGAAGGTTTTGCTCATCAGCTAAGCAATTACGGAATCAGAACAGTAAAGACTTCGGAACTGTTATCGGTTTGTCTAGAGCATGGTCAAGGTACTGGAGCGTCTGTCGAGACACTTGCTGAAGATATGGATCATCAAGATTCGCAACAGCAAGAGAAGCAGCTACAAATGGCACAGCAACAATCCGATGCTCAGTTGAGATGCTCACTCACGCGTACACGCACGGAGGAAACGGCTTCATCTTGTGCGACTCCCCAAGTCAGCACTGCAGCACTGTCTGAAGCGATGACATCCGAAGTATTGACTTCAAAAGTAATCACGGAAGCAGTAGTGAAGAAGTTCCGTCAAACGCATCATCGCGATGAAATCGTAATTAGCAAGAGCAGCATTATAACACCGCTGGCGCAAGACTATTTGCGCATGCAGCACATGCAAGTACACAGAAGATAACGGCAAGGTGAGGTGAACCCGATGATCGTGGGAAAAGTGGTAGGCAGCCTGTGGGCTACTCGTAAAGACAACAAGCTCAATGGGTTAACTTTTTTAGTAGTGAAACCCATAACACATGAAGATGGAGCGGCTCCGCGCGACAGCATTGTTGCTGCGGATAATGCGGGTGCAGGTATCGGTGATACGGTACTTGTGACAACAGGAAGCGCTGCCCGAACTTCGATATCGAATTCGGATGTTCCTGTGGACGCAGTGATCGTGGGCATCGTCGATTCTATCGAGGTATCCCATGACTAGTGCAGTAGGCGTCGTTGAGCTGCGAAGCATTAGCAAAGGCTATGAGACAGCTGATCAGATGCTGAAAACTTCGCCTGTAGCGGTTCATCATCTCAAGCCGATATGTCCAGGTAAGTTTCTAATCATTATGAGCGGTGACACAGCAGATGTAGAAGTTGCGATGGCAGCAGCCAAAGTAGAAGCAGGCGAGTATCGTATTAGCGACTTTGTGCTGCACGGCATTCATTCTGACATCATCGAAGGACTGAAGGGACGCAAGTCCTCTATTGCTGTAGATGCAATTGGTATCGTAGAAACGTCTACTGTGTCGTCTGGTATTTTTGCTCTAAATGAAGCTTTGAAGCAGTGCGATATTTCTGTGAAAAAAATGAACCTCGGCATGGCGATTGGCGGCAAATTCCTCGCCGCATTTACGGGAAGTGTCAGCGACGTGGAGCAAGGAATGAACGTCTTTATTTCCGCTATGGACCAGAAGCGGATCATTCATACGACGGTGCTGCGCTCTCCGAGCGAAGAAATCAAGCAGCAGTTCCGCTAAGAGGTCATTATAGAAAGATCATTGTAAGAACGCTCATCATAAGAATGGGGGATCACCTTCGTGGAAATCAACGAAATTATTATCTACGCCATGGTACTATTTATGGTTCTCGGTGCGCTTGATAAAGCCATTGGAAACAAATTCGGATTGGGACATCAATTCGATGAAGGAATTATGGCGATGGGGTCTTTGACCCTTGCGATGGTAGGGATTATCTCTCTATCTCCGGTCTTGGCAAAAGTATTAAGCCCAATCGTTGTTCCGATTTATAGCGCGCTTGGCGCAGACCCTGCTATGTTCGCGACTACACTGTTAGCGAATGATATGGGTGGATATTCACTTGCGATGGAGCTAGCGAACACACCTGAAGCAGGATTGTTCGCAGGTACGATTTTAGGCGCGATGTTAGGGCCGACAATCGTATTCATTATTCCAGTTGCACTAGGTATCATTAAGAAAGATGACCACAAGTTCCTTGCAACTGGCGTGTTGGCTGGTATTATTACCATTCCACTTGGATGCTTGGTTGGTGGATTGGTTGCAGGCTTCTCGATCGGCATGATTTTATCAAACTTAGTACCAATTATTATTTTCGCAGTACTTATCGCACTTGGCTTGTGGAAATTCCCGCAAGGGATGATTAAAGGCTTCACTATCTTTGGTCAATTTATCGTAATTGTAGCTACACTAGGTCTTGCAGTAGCTATTATTCATCAGCTTACAGATGTTACGATTATTCCTGGTATGGCTCCAATTAGTGAAGGAATCGAAATTGTTGGTCACATTGCAATCGTTTTGGCAGGTGCTTTCGCGATGGTGTTTGTTATTACGAAGCTGTTCAACAAGCCATTGATGAAAATGGGTAAATTGCTTGGAATGAACGAAGTTGCAGCAGCTGGTATGGTTGCGACACTTGCTAACGTTATCCCGATGTTCGGTATGATGAAAGATATGGATGCTCGTGGTAAAGTCATCAACGTTGCTTTTGCAGTATCCGCAGCATTCGTGTTCGGTGATCACCTTGGTTTCACAGCTGGGGTAGCGAAAGAAATGATCTTCCCGATGATCGTCGGTAAGTTGGTTGGTGGTATTACAGCTGTAATTGTGGCTATTTTCCTTGCAAAGAAGATGGCTCCAGAGCCTGCAACTGTAGAAGGAAAGTAATACCTCAAGTTAGCATGTGAATTAACATGTAACTTAAATGATTAGAGATAGATGATAGTCACCTAATGCAAGTTAACAAAGAAGAACTCGTAGCGTAGACACGATGTCACATGTGTGCTATGCGGCGGGTTCTTTTTATTTTGGGAATGTCAGGCTTGATTGACCGATTATTCACAAAGCAAGGAATATGCGAAAACAATGTAGAATAAGAAAAATGAACGGATTGGGTAGTAAGAACACTTCGATGATAGGTTGATTTTAGATGAGCGAAGAGGTGAGATAGTGGTAGTTGAGACAAACGACTTTAGTCAATATAATATCGTTCTATCTATAGGTATTACGCTAGGGTGGTTAAGCTTGCTAATCATAGCCATATATATGTATCGTAAACAGCAAGATAAGTCGCTAAAGATATGGGTCATTGCCCTAATTATTTACATTGGAATGTTCTCGTTCTCATTTAGCTTTACGTTTAATCAAGAATCACTCAAACTTGCAATACTTCCACTAGGAGTATGGTTTTTACTCATCGTTTTGCCACAAAGCTCAAAAGATAGATATCGTCCTTATGCATGGCTAGGGTTCTGTGCCAACTATTTGTTCCTTTTTATTACGATCCTTATAAGCTTTATTCATGACGGAATGTACCCTAAAACTAATCCTGCAACCTTCATTTCCAACCTAGATGATGCCGACCTAATTGCTATTCATCCTTCTGCACAGCCAGCTGAGTTCAATAAGAAACGACTTCAAGAGCAATTAGAACAACTAACTGCTGCAGAGATGCAGGTCATCGAGTGGCATCGTCAGTCGACAGTGGAGACAGAAGAATACTACCAACGTGAGCGATTTCCGTATTTACTTGTTGGTGTAAAGGCTAGCCGGGGAAGCGGCTTGTCTTCCACGGTTCATATCGAAAACGATGGAAAGGGATTATTGCTTACGACTCCTAACCAGCAGTTGTACTATCGGGTGGGCGAGACGCTTCTTGAAAGGAAGGTCAACGATGCAAATTAGTAAGAAGCAGTGGATATTAGTAGGAGCAGGATTGTTGGCTTTCATTTTTAGCTGCATATGGTTCATATGGTTGCCATTGCATCCCGGTCCTCTACCTAGTCGCCAAACTATGCTTGATGCGATTCACGACAATTTTATAGGTATTGAAGCTTCACAGATTGCAGATGTAATTCCATTAGACGATCGACACGTATATGTTCCTTACATTTCAAAGGGAGGAAGTTATGGACAAAGCTTCTGGAAATGGGATCGTTATCAGTGGAAAATAGGGGCGATTCAAGAAAAGGGCACGCCTTATATTTGGAAGTTGGATGGAAATCTCTCTTCGCAATTTATCGTATATCATCTGGATCCGCGAGATGAGGTAGGCATGATGAAGGTTCATCTCATCCGTGATAGGTATTACCAAAGTTCTGAGTACTCGCAACGATACACGCCTCGCGCTCAGATGGCGATTTCGATACCTATAGAAGAACGGCTATATGGCGCTATTCCATTGCCAAGCGATTGGATACGTATGATGGAAGAAGAGGTCCGAATTAGCGGAAGCGGGCAATCGTCGGATTTGTTTGGTTGGATGTCTGCTTCTTCTCAAACACGCATCGGCTGGAATAGTTATGATCGCCAAGGTAAGGAGACCTTTACGGAACACTCTGTAAATGGTTCTGGTTATGGAAATGGAGAGCTTGTACTGCAATTTATGTCGATCATAAACGAGTCTGAGTTGGAAGATGCTCGAAATCCCTAAGAGAGGCATAATCAATGAAACCATGCATCGTAGAGTAAGTACGAAATTCTATGTTCTCTTCAGGTTAATCCTAATTGATTAAAGCAAACGGGTGTTCTACAATTTAGAAAAGTATGCGATTAGAAAATTTAGGAGGAAGATGTTATGAACAACACAGCGCTACTCATCATTGATGTCCAGCAAGGTATGTTCGTGGAAGACAATCCTGTATTCAATGGAGAACAGTTATTAGCCAACATTGGGCAGTTGAGTGACTATGCTCGCAGTCATGAAATACCGATTTTCTACATTCAACATACGGAGCCAGCTGGAAGAGAACTTGAAAAAGGCTCCCCAGCTTGGCTGATACATCCTCATATTACCCCTACTGCATCAGATATTGTAATTGAGAAGACAACTCCAGATTCCTTTCATCAAACCGAATTGCACCAAGAACTCCAGAAACGAAATATCGAGCATCTTTTGCTTACAGGCATACAAAGTGATGTGTGTGTAGATACAACTTGTAGAAGAGCGTTTAGTTTAGGCTATAAGTCTACTTTATTGACAGATGCCCACAGCACTTGGGGGTCTTCGGAGCTGACGGCACAACAAATTATTGATCATCACAATCAAGTTTTACGATGGTTCGCGATCACGAAAGAGACGAAGGATGCTATCTATAAAGAAAAATAGCGGCGTAAGAAGTAGGACAAAGTAAAAACTTGATCATTTGATCCTAAAGTATTACAGGACTTGTAAAGGATGTTAAGGTGAATAATTGTTATGCGGGTGTGGGAAAATGAATATGCCTACACATATTGTTGCAGTAGGTGGCATTGTTAAAAATGATGAAGGTCAAGTGCTTCGTAACAAGCGTGCCTCCAAAAGTGATACTGGACTATGTATGCAGGCAAACAGACTACAATTATCACTATGGGTAGTTTAATTATTAATAAACAATAAAACCGCCCATAGAATAAATCGGCGGTTTCGGTAAGTCATAAAGTACAAGCATCATATTAGATCCCAATAAACATATTTCTACTGAAAGGAGCCCAGTTCTCTCCTCTATATCCAGTCATGCCTTCCAAGTTAACAAAACAAGGGAGTACAGTGTATGTCACACCAGATACAGCATTAGTACTAAAAGTCATGAAATATTTCATCATGGAATTGTCAGCAGGGGTGATCATTGCCATATCTGGGCGTACTGCATTTTCTGCTGTTAGAGCATCCTTCATTCCAACGCTTGCAATGCCAACAGGGCCCATATTACTTCTGATCCAATAATTAGAAACATTGGTAGTTGACTGCAAATCAGTTCGCTTATCATAGGTCAATAAAATTTGATTCGGAGCAATCTGTCTTGCCTCCAAAAGAATGGGATGAGGTATTGTCTGCCGCTCTGTATGAAAATGTAACATTATTTAACCTCCACATGGAATGAACTAGTTAAATGACCAATTTCATTGTATGAAGGGTTATAGATTGGTGTTCACAACAAATATATCAAAGTTAATTCATCGGAATTATATGAAAAATATATTGTACAGAATCGAAATGCATGATATTATCGGAACAATCATCGAATAAACGGAGTCAACTTGTAGCGAATTATGGCTTGCAAATGGTGATATTACATTTTTTTAGGGGGCTGTACGATATGAAGAAAAAGACGCTAACTATATTGTTCATTGCATTTGTCACAATGGTACTTGCAGCATGCGGCAGTCAAAGTGACAGCACCAAGTCGGGGGCTGGTCAAGGAACATCAGAAGCGAACCATTTGCTTGCGCAAATTAAGGCAAGTGGCAAGATTCGTATCGGTACAGAAGGAACGTATCCTCCATTTACGTTTCATGATGCTAGTGGCAAGCTTACAGGCTTTGACGTAGAGCTTGCTGAAGAGTTAGCAAAACGTTTAGGTGTTACTCCAGAGTTTCACGAGGCAAAATGGGATGGCATGTTCGCAGGCTTGGATAGTAAGCGGTTTGACATTGTTGTAAACCAAGTGTCCATTAACGATGATCGTAAGAAGAAGTATGATTTCTCTGACCCGTACAGTGTTTCCAAAGCCGTGCTTATTGTACACGAAGAAACAGCTGATGTGAAATCATTTGCAGATATAAAGGGCAAGAAGGCTGGTCAATCCTTGACATCCAACTTGACCGAGATTGCTAAGGAAAACGGTGCAGAAATTGTGCAAACAGATGGCTTCAATCAGGCGATTGAATTGCTAGTTTCCAAGCGCATCGATGTAACGATTAATGATGGCTTGTCCTTCTTAGATTTTAAAAAGCATCGTCCTGATGCGAAAGTGAAAGTTGTTGATGAGCATCCGAATGCTTCCAGCAGCGGCGTCTTGATTTCAAAAGGTGAACAAGAACTGGTGGACGCAATTAACAAAGCACTCGCAGATATGAAGGCTGACGGTACGTATTTAGCTATTTCTCAGAAATACTTTAATGCTGACATTTCAAAATAATTGGGTGATCGCTCGTGGATAATAAATATTTGGATATATTCTTGGACTCACTATGGCCGTTATTGAAAGCGGGATTGCTGTTCGCAGTTCCGCTTACGCTGATCTCTTTTGCAATTGGTCTTGTATTAGCATTATTAACCGCACTAGCACGCTTGTCATCCATTAAGCCATTGGTATGGCTTGCACGGTTCTATGTATGGATTATACGTGGAACACCATTGCTCGTTCAGCTGTTTATTATTTTCTATGGACTTCCTAGCTTAGGAATTACCATTGGTGCGTTTCCAGCTGCTATTATTGGGTTCTCGCTTAGTGTTGGCGCATACAATGCAGAAGTGATGCGAGCTGCGATTCAGTCGATTCCGAAAGGACAGTGGGAAGCAGCAGAATCTCTTGGTATGACACGCAGCCAAATTTTACGGCGTATCATCCTGCCGCAGGCAGCCCGAGTATCGGTACCGCCATTATCGAATTCTTTTATTAGTTTAGTCAAAGATACATCCCTAGCTGCAACGATTACGGTTACGGAGATGTTCCAGCGTGCTCAGCAAATTGCAGCTGTAACCTATGAGCACATGCTTATTTATTGCGAAGTAGCTTTAATTTACTTGTTCTTTAGTACAATCTTGTCTGCGCTGCAAGCAAGAGTGGAGAGATACTTTGAACGCTATACCGTTCGATAAGGGGGCAACGTTATGATTGAGTTAAAAAACGTAAACAAGAGCTTCGGAAATGTCCCCATATTAAAACATATTGATCTGCATGTTAACAAGGGAGAAACAGTCGTTATTATCGGGCCCTCTGGATCAGGGAAGTCGACGTTACTGCGCTGCTTGAATTTGCTTGAGCAGCCGACGAGCGGTTATTTGCGCATAGCAAATGATTCGCTTCAGTTCAAGGAAGGCGATTCGCTCAAACAGGCTGATATAATGAAAATACGGCTGCATACGGGAATGGTGTTTCAAGCCCATCATTTATTTCCGCATATGACTGCGGTGCAAAATGTAATGGAAGGGCTCGTTACCGTTAGACGCCAAACGAAGGCTGAAGCTCGGACTGCAGCTCTTCGTTTGTTGAAGAAAGTAGGATTGGCGGATAAGGCAGATTCTTTTCCATTCCAGCTATCTGGAGGTCAACAGCAGCGCGTCGGTATTGCGAGAGCATTGGCATTGGAACCTAATGTATTGCTGTTCGATGAACCTACTTCTGCGCTTGACCCTGAGATTGTGGGGGAAGTGCTTAATGTGATGGATGATCTCAAGCAGGAAGGGATGACGATGGTCATTGTTACACATGAAATGCAATTTGCTCGCCTTATTGCTGATCATGTTGTTTTCCTTGATCAAGGAGTCGTTATTGAAGAAGGCTCACCGGATCAGGTATTTGATGCTCCGACTAAGGAACGTACGAAGCAGTTCCTGCAGCGCCTTGATTGGATGCGAGAACGTATCCCGACTTTCCCCGAATCAGAAGTATTAATTCAAATGGACGAAAAGATCGGCATCGTTCATTAGAACAAAATAAAGCGAGACAGCCGAGGTGAGTGGTTCACCATCGCTGTCTCTTTTTGTTTTAGCGAATATTATCATTCGTATTGTACATGTTCTGCATAACGATTTCGTAATGACCAAGTACACCAGTTTCTTGTTTACTGTTTCTTTGTGGCTTGTTGAACGATGCTAATAAGTTCACTGCTATAAGTCTCCAAATCTACACTCTTCGTTGAAGGGCTCAGCATGTACTCAGCAATCGAACCTTGAACGACATTCGCCATTACGGATATATGAAAGGTTCCAAATACCCCTTGCTGCTGACCTTCTCGCAAAATATCCCGCAGCGTACTCATCAATTCATCTTCCTCAGCGCCTAATTTGTAATACGGAACTTGCTCAGGCGTTCGCGCATTGAAAAAAATTTCGATCAGTGCGTTTTGATGAGCAGGATGCGTGACCTGATAAGCTAGACTGGAAGCGATATAAGCTTCCAACTTCTCTTCAGATGTGTGTCTCTGATTAACCCTTTCTAAAATATAAGAAGTGTATCGCTCTACAAGCTTAATAATCAGATGATTCATCAGATCGTTCTTATCGGAAAAGTGGTAGGAGATAAGCGCCGTACTAATTCCCGCCCGTTTCGCAATTTTAGCTAAGCTGGCATTTACATATCCGATATCATCAAGGGTCTGGACAGCAGCCTCAATAATTTGTTCACGTCTTGCAGCTGCAATAAATGATTGCTTTCCTTCGGGTTTACTATCTTGGTTCATCTAACATCGCCTCAATTGTCGCAATTATTTGGATTTTGTCTGATTTAATTTCCCGAGCAATAATAAAGCTAAGACGATAATGGGAATCACTAAATTACTTGGATCCATGAATACTGACAAGAGCATAAATGGAATGATGGACAACCCGAGTTTTAACATATTCCATCCAGACGGTTTGCCTAGTAGAAACAGCATGGTTGCTGTAATACAGAGTATCCCAAGCATCCTAATGCATGCAACCCGTATCCAGCCGTACCAAGGAAAATCTAGTGCATTCATATTATCGATGTACATATATCAAGTATACCAGAGTGCAGTCCCTCCAAGTAATACACTTAGAAAAGGAATGACTTTTTGCAGCCAGTCAGGCATTAGAGCGATAGAGTGTTCTTGTTTGTTGGTCGTCATGTTGAGGCCTCCATAATGAAAACATTGAGTTTATGTTTAAATAATTGATTTATAGGCTCAATGCTAAATTGGAGGAAAGTTGTGAGCATGCAAATACACCCTGCCAAAGGGGAAGGCAGGGTGTTAGGTTCCAATGATATTAAATTTACCGTCGACATTGCGAACGGATTACACTTGCAATTGAATTCGGTTGCCTGACGGATCCATCGTTACAAAATGACCCTTCTCTTCTTGGACAGCTTCACCGATCTCTTTCAACTGAGCAATAATACGTTGTCTTTCAGCCTCAGTCGGGAATACGATTGCATAGGATTCCAAGCCTGTACTGTTTGCAGGCGGGGTAGGAGCACCAACTCCAGCCCATGTATTCAATCCAATATGGTGATGGTATTTACCTGTCGAAATAAATAGCGCCTGAGGGCCGAAGCGGTTTACCACTTCAAATCCAAGGCCTTTTGTATAAAATTGCTCTGCTTTAGCTAAATCCGCAACATGAAGATGAATATGCCCCATAATGGTTCCAGCTGGAAGGCCACTCCATTTTCCAGTTTCATTCGTCATAAGTTCTGGGAAATCCAGTGGATCGGTTGTCATTGCGACGATACCATTATTCCAGTCCCAAACTCCAGGATTACGATCGGTATAGATTTCGATTCCATTTCCGTCTGGATCAGATAAGTACAGGGCTTCACTTACAAGATGATCAGCCGCTCCAATTTGAATATCAAGTTCTACAAAGTGACGTACGATATTAGCTAGATCGGAACGATCTGGTAGCAATAGAGCGAAATGATATAGGCCAGTTGTTCTTGGTTGCTTCGATACAACTTGCTCGGGCTGCTCGATGGTTAACAAAGTCGTTTTGCCATCAGCAGTCAATTCCGCGCTTGTGCTAGATTGCTTCAGCACTTTAAACCCGATGACTTCTTGATAGAAGGCGAGAGAGCGCTCTAAGCTTTGTACCTTTAGATTGACTTGGCCTACAAAAGTATTCGGTTCCTGATGGAAATTCATAATGATTGCCTCCTTGTGTACATTTCATATATTGAGTGTTTAGTAGCATTTATAAATGGATTAGGACATTAATTAATATGCTGTCAATTCACTTACTTTTAGTAATGAAATAACTATAACTTACAAATATAATGTTGTCAAATATAAAAATAAGTTCGCTATAAATGAACAAAAATAATACGTTCATTTTAATATAATGTATAGATTACGCTAAACCTATTCATATAAATACATAGTTTACATACATTCGGTATGTATGTTAAATTGAATCCATACCAAATTTTAGAGGAGATTACTCATATGAAAATATCCAGCTTTTATCCTGTCGTTTTATCAGAACAAGTTGCCGCAAGTGCTGCCTTTTACAAAGATTACTTTGGATTCGAGGTCGTTTTTGAATCGGACTGGTATGTAAGCTTACGATTGTCTAATGGCGATATGTCATATGAGCTCGCAATTATGGACCCTACTCATGCAACGATACCTGCTGCCTTTCAGCATAAAGTGCAGGGTTTGATTCTGAACTTTGAAGTGGAAGATGTCGATGCAGAGTATGAGCGACTGATTCAAACTGCGAAGCTTCCTCTTCACTCGGATATAAAGGATGAGGCGTTCGGACAGAGACATTTCATCACGGCAGACCCTAACGGGGTATTAATTGATGTCATTACAATCATCCCTCCTTCAGAAGAGTTTTTGAGTCAGTACAATGAAACCGTTTGGGATGAAAGCAAGGAACATAAAGAAAATTAAATAGAGTATGGATGTATACGGAGATTACAAAATAGATCGAATGGAGTTATAGATAAGGAAATGAAGAGAAACAAAGCAGATACAGATGAAACGATTCGTCAGTTGATTGAAGTGGGTAGAGCCCATTTTACGGAGCATGGATATGCGGATACATCATTGGAATCGATCGTTCAGGATGCACAGTTAACACGCGGGGCGCTCTACCATCATTTTGGAAATAAAAAAGGATTGTTCCGTGTTGTACTAGAATCGGTTCAGCAGGAAGTTGCCGAGTTTTTAGAGCAAGCAGCTTCTAGGAGTGAAGACATGTGGGAACAGCTTCATTTTGGATGTCGTGCATTTGTTATTGCTGCGGTAGAGCCTCGACGCAAACAAATTATGCTTATAGATGGCCCATCTGTGTTAGGGTGGGAAGAGTGGCGCATGCTCGATGAGAAGCATTCGATGCGTCTGCTGCGTGAGCAGCTTCAATCGATGAAAGAACATGGTTATCTACATCCTGTGTCGATTGATGCGATTACTCATTTTCTATCAGGGGCATTAAATGAAATCTCGCTCTGGAATGCGCAGCAATCCGACTCCGAACAATCTATGGAAGAAACGATGAACGTAATTTCACTGTTCCTGGAAGGATTTAAGCGTAGATCGTCTAATATGTAGATAATGTCATGCCGCAGCTTGTCTATACGATGATGAGGACCCATATCGTCTTGGAACAACAACACGGCGTATCGAATAGGTGAAAGAGGTATCCAATATGATTATGGTGAGTTCTTGTCTTGCTGGTTTGGAAGTCAGATATAATGGTACCCATTGTTTGCATGATAAGTTAAAGCAGCTAGTCGATAATAAACAAGCAATAACGGTATGTCCCGAGCTTATGGGAGGATTGCCAACGCCAAGAGAGCCAGCCGAAATTGTTGAGGGTGATGGCTATGATGTATTGAACGGTGCTGCCTTCATTAAGGATCGTTCAGGAGTAGATGTGACTGCTGCCTATATGGAAGGGGCTATGCGAACGCTGGAGTTGGCTCAACAACTTGAAGCTACGCTTGTAGTCTTGAAGGAGAACAGTCCGTCCTGCGGCAGTTCAATGATTTATAATGGCAAGTTTATAGGCGAGAAAATAGCGGGGAACGGTATTACCGCTGCTTTGTTGAAGAAGCATGGCTTTAGCGTTATATCTGAAGATGACTTTGTGCAAATGCTGCAAGAACTTTAAGTGCGATAACTAGTACATTTTATTGGCTGAAAAGGTTAACCTCTATATTGAAATGTACAATCCGAACCGAAAATTACGAACAGGGGCGAAGATATTTCTTTAGCCCCTTGTTTTTTGTTCCTTCTGATAGAAATGATCCGGTTTTCAAATAGTCTGAAAGGATCAAAAATAAGTGGAATATAAGGAAAAGACTTGTAATTTATCGGTATCTATCGCAATATATAAATATTACATATGAAAATACTAGAAATTATGTACTATTTTAAACTTGCATAAAAGGGGTTAATCAGCACATGAAAATGGTCAAAATGAAGAAGTCTATTTTTATCGCAACTATGGTTTCTGTAAGTCTTATGTCCGGTGCAGTAGCTGTTGTTGCTTCAAATGGCATGGAAAAAATTTCGGCATTCCTGAATCATAAGGTTCAATTTAAAGTAGATGGGAACGAGTGGACACCTAAGAGTGACAACGGCAGCAAATTGGCGCCGGTTGTTTACAAAGGGACAACTTATCTGCCTGCACGTGCGGTTGCAGAAGCAGTTGATGCAGAAGTGAAGTGGAATGGTGCTACGCAAACGATTACGATTAATACAGGTAAAGGTTCTACAGGAGGTACTTCTACAAAGCCAACTGAAAAGCCTGATAAGCCAGTAGAAGTTCCGCAAGCAAATGGTATCATTAAGCTTGGCGATAAAGAAGAGACAACGAAAAAAATGCGTGAGCAGGCAGTAACGCTTATTAAATTGTACGGTGAAGCGCTCGAGACGGGCAGCACGAAAAAGTACGATGAATATATTACAAAAATTACAGCTGATAAATACCCTAACTCTCCAATTCGCGATGGACATCAGCATTACAAAGATAAGTTCAAAAAGAAAGTAGACGAAGTTATCGCTGCGAATTCCAAAGAAAAAATAGCAGAGTATGCAAAAGCAATGAAGGCAGTTACGTTGGATCAAGTTGAAGATTATCATATTAGCGATAAGAACGAGTACAGTCAATCGTTCTCCTTTAAGTACTTCCCTAAAGGCTGGACTGCGTTCAGCAGCACTTATGTGTACTTCGAGTTCGGTGCAACGAAGTATAAAGGTACAGACTATGAGCTGTTTGCAGCCTATATTAACTAATATAGGCGCGGTATTTTCTAACTAATCTCATTATGGAATCATAAAAAAAGCCTCCATTTCCGCTGGAATGGGACCTTCTCCTGTCTACAAACAGGGTAGTCCCTGAATAGTGGTTTGGGGGCTTTTTTCGCCTCCAGTCTTCGAACAAGCCGCTGCTAGTTGTCGCTCACGGGAGTATAAGTGTGAATGAGCAGCGAATTGCTACTTCATTTTTTAGTAAGAATTAATACAAAAGATCCGAGATATGGATTGCTTCCCATCTGGATTTACGGTATAAATAGTTTCGTTATCATCTGTTACTAACTGGGCTTTTGATTATTGTGAAAGAAAGTTAGCATATAAAAAGAGGATAAGTCGTATTTATATCGAAATCGTGACATAGGATGCGCTTGAAAGGAGCGGCTGTTGGATGGTAAGACCCCATATGATAGAACGTGATAAAATCCAATTCAATAACCCTTCATTCCCGCTAATGGCAACGACAACAGAAGGAGTAAGCCCTGGATTCCAGCGGCTTCATTGGCATGTAGCCATGGAGATGAATTACATCCGTCAAGGATCCGGGTATTACTTGATTAATGGTATTAAGGTGCCTTTTAGGCAAGGCGATTTGATTATGATAAATGGCAATGATGTTCATCGGGCATTCGAACAGGAACAGCTCGTGATGGATGTTATTTTATTCGAACCTTCTTTATTAGCAGTTGATCTTAAATATGACCCAGATATCTTGCGTCCGTTTCGTGAAATAGGAGTGTCGTTCTCTCCACTTGTTGCGGGTGAGCAGCGGGTGTCGACAGATTTAATCCATCTTTTTAGAGCGATAATGGATGAAATCAATCATGAACGACCATCCGCTTTGACCCTCGCCCGCGCCTATTTGCTGCAGTTTCTCGCACTTGCCAATCGTCATTTAGCATTGTCTGAAGTTCCGCTTGCACCGGTGAAGCACCGAGGAATGAATGCAATAAAGGAAGTTATTCATACGATGGAAATGAATATGGCTTATCCATGGACGCTTGGGGAATTGGCGGATCTCGTTCATTTAAGCCCGTCACGCTTTAGCGCATTATTCCAACAAACGGTTGGCACGTCACCCATGGATTATTTGATTCAGCTGAGATTGACCCAAGCTGTTCATTTGCTAGAATCGACGGAGCTGAAAGTTATTGATATTGCTGAACGATGCGGCTTTCGTAACTTATCTAACTTCAATCGATTGTTTAAGCAGCATATTGGAACATCGCCAAGTGATGTTAGACAACACTATGAAGGCGTTTCCAATCTTGTGGAGACAGTAAGATAGTATCAGTCATTAACGGTATAGTAGTAGTTTGCCAGATCGTAAAGGTGTATCGTTAGGATAGATATGGAGCGAATCATTACTAACTCTAGGTGTGACAGGAGAGAGAACGATGGGCATTTACTTGGGTGTAGACGCAGGCGGAAGCAAGACACATGCCGTCATCACCGATCATAACGGCCAAGTGCTCGGCAAGGGGCATGCAGGCAACGGTAATCATCAGGTCAACCGCCAAGTGGCAGAAAGTAATATTCGTCAAGCATGTGAAGGAGCTTTGCAGGAAGCGGGAGTTACGCATGAGCAAGTAAATTACGCTTACTTTGGTTTGGCTGGAGCGGATCGTGAAGTGGATTATGAAATTTTGCGTCCGATGATAGCAGGCTTGGGCTTCCCTCGACATCATATTACTTGCGATACGATGATTGGCATGCGTGCAGGTACGAATCAAGCGCATGGCGCAGTCATCATTTGTGGAACGGGATTCAACAGCGCTGCCCGTAATCGTGCAGGAGACGAACTGCAATATGGCGGATTTGGCTACAAGTATGGAGATGGATATGGAGCGGGATCAAGCTTAGCTATGCTAGCATTCCGTTCGGTAATGCGTGCGTGGGATGGTCGTGGACCTAAAACGGCGCTTACAGATATGGTACTCCGACATATGAATATGAGCAGTGCGGAGCAATTGTTTAATGAAGTATTAGATGGGAAACGCTCCATACCACTTGATTTGGCGAAGACTTTGTTTGAGGCAGCTCAAGTAGGTGATCAGATTGCAATTGATATTTTGACAACCGAAGGAGAAGAGCTAGGCAATGCTGTTGTGGCGCTCATTCGTAGATTGAATATGTCCGAAGACAAGTTCGATATCGTATATATCGGAAGTGTTTTAAATAAAGGAAGCGGCGCATTTTTGACAGATGCAATTGAGCGAGTCGTAGCTGAACATGCGCCGAATGCAAGCTGTGTTAGATTGACGGCTGATCCAGTAGCAGGAGCTGTTATGAGTGCTATGGAATGCGATGGATTAACGTTAAGCGAAGAACTAGAAACGCGTATGAAGTCTTTAACATTTGAATTGATATCCTAGTGTGCATAATGAGGAGGAGAACTGGATGACACAACGTACAGGGTTGAAGATTGCAGTTATTGGTGGAGGTTCGTCGTATACACCGGAGATCGTGGAAGGATTTATTCGCAATTACGATCAAATGCCGATTCGTGAATTATGGCTTGTTGACATTGAGCAAGGCAAGCACAAGCTAGATATCGTAGGAAACTTAGCAAAACGTATGGTAGAGGAGTCTGGACTTCCGATTGAGGTTCATCTTACACTTGATCGTCGTCAAGCGATTGAAGGCGCTGACTTCGTATCTACCCAAATGCGCGTCGGATTGCTTGAAGCTCGTAAAAAAGACGAGCATATTCCGATTACGTACGGTGTAATCGGTCAAGAGACGACTGGCCCTGGGGGCATGTTTAAAGCGCTTCGTACCGTTCCTATCATTTTGGATATTTGCCGTGACATAGAAGAGCTTGCGCCAAATGCTTGGATGCTGAACTTTACGAATCCTGCTGGTATCGTAACAGAGGCAGTAGCAAAGTACAGCCGTGTTCGCTCGATTGGTCTTTGTAACTCTCCAATTAACGTACAGAAGTTCTTGGCTGCGCAGTATGAAGTATCTGAGAAAGACGTATTGCCAGAGTTCGTAGGTATTAACCACCTTCATTGGGTAACTTCCTGTCAAGTTAAAGGAGAAGAGAAGCTTCCTGAAATCTTGTCTGGAGGTATGGCATACACAGCGAAAAACGTTCCAACGGTAGGTTGGGATGCAGATTTCTTGAAGTCATTGGGTGGTATTCCGACGTATTATTTGAAGTATTTCTACATGACGGATTATATGCTCAACGAGATGAAGGAAGCGATGGAGAAGAACGGGACTCGTGCCGACGTCGTAAGCCGTGTAGAAGAAGAGTTGTTCGAGCTGTACAAAGATCCGAACTTGCGTGAGAAGCCGAAGCAGTTGGAACAACGCGGCGGTGCTTACTACTCCGAAGCAGCGGTGAATCTGATGAACTCGATCTACAACGATCGTAAAGATATTCAAACGTTGAACGTTGCGAACGGTAACATTTATGACTTCCTACCAGCCGATGCTAGTATCGAGGTTAACTGTGTCGTTACGGCACAAGGTCCAATCGCACTTCCTCCGCGTAATGTACCTGAGCATGTAAAAGGCTTGATGCATGCGGTGAAGGTGTATGAGCAGCTGACAATTGAAGCGGCTATTACAGGTGACCGCGGTATTGCATTACAAGCACTTGTTCATCATCCACTCGTTCCTTCCATTGAAGTAGCGAAGAAGCTGTTGGATGAGATGTTGGAAGCAAACCGCGAGTACTTGCCGAACTTCTTTCGTGAATAGAACGGAAGATAATATACAAATGCATAGAATTCCCTAGCGATTACTTTTGAGAGTGGTTGTTAGTAGAAAATGATAAAGAAGGCATCTTGCAAATGACGATGACGACAAGTCTGACCCGTTATTTCGCGAAGATGTCTTTTTTTGTATGTTATCGATTGACAGGATTTTACTTTTGTTGGATAATAATAGTATTTCGCCTGTAAAGACCACTGTTTGTAGCACATGAAGAGGAGGTGTTCTTTCTAAGAAATACACGTAAGTAAATAATGTTTTGGAGGTTTGTACAAAGTGAAAAAATTCAATTTTTCAACATGCTCATTGATTTTTTGTATCCTTACAGTATTGAGTACTATTGGCATTCCAATTTCTGCTGCAAAAGCAGGAAAGCTTCAAAGTAACACTAGCAGTATTAGTTATTGTTCTCGCGACACTACAAATAATGGTTATATTGATACACTTGTATACAGACAATTATCGAAAACTAGTATTGAACTATCTTGGACAGTCGTGTTAGATACTGCATATGAACCTGAAACTCCGCGTCCAGGTAGACCGCCGTTTGAACCACCAGTAGAACCACCTTGTGAGATGATAATGGCATCAAAGCAATGGCAAATACCCAGACCTGATCTCAAGCCGCAGAGAAATACAAATTATAATATATATAATGCTAAAAACCAATTTGTCTCATCCACATCAAGCAACTCCATTGTAATAAATAATTTAACTTCAGTTGATGCCCATAGGTTTAGAGTCGAGCTTAATGAATTTCAGTCATATGTCCATCAAAAAAGTATTGACGTTTTCCTCCATCCAACGGCTCCTTCGCAGCTAACGGTTCAGGTTCAGAACAACAAAAACTTGATTATGAATTGGAATGCATCCACTAGTAATTTTCCTGTTGTCTATTATATTTATGACGGTACTACCCTCCTAGGAACCACACAATCCACCAGCTTTACTGTAAATAATGCTTCTAGAAAATTGTATAGTATAACAATCGTAGCCGAGGACACTACGTTTAAAAACAGATCTCATGCTAGTAACACTGTCCCTGTTTTTCTTATTAGTGGGACGAACTATGTGTATGATGCTGACGGAAAGCTCATTAAACAGACTTTTGGTCGCGTAGTTAACAATGTTGCTATAGAAGTTACTTATGTGTACACCTATGATCAAAAAGGAAATTTGTTGAAAGTTGAAAAAATGCCGTGACCTTAGATAGGCTGTATATTTGGCGGCATCATACTTGCTAAAAATTTTTAGTTGTTAACTATATGTAAATAGGGGAATGTGAGCAGATGAAAAAGATGAGACATTTATCAGCATTACTTGCTTTACTACTATTTTTAGAAATGACATCGCCTTTATTCATGCAGGCTATAACAGCTGCGGCAGCACCTGCATCTATTTCAACTCAGACATCTGACAATAAGGTACTTCTGACCATTGACTACATTTCTAAGAAATACAATGTATCTCCTTCAGATATTCTCTCAAGGTTAAATGAAGGATACACGTTACAGCATATCCATAACGCTTTGGCGCAAAATCCAGAAGCAACGGCATTGTTTGCTACATTAGACCAGTTATATCCGGGTGTAGGTAAGAAATATGCTCCTCCCACAGTAGCCGATGCAACCTATGCAAGTAGCAGAAATATCAATTCGGTTACTGGTGTTACTTATCCATCCGCGGATGATTCGAACGTTACAGACTCCGTTTATGGAATCATGAATACGATGAGTAGTGTGAATCTGCCTCCGGTTACTCATGACGCATTAAGCCTTGTAAAACATAATACCAAGTTAGATCAAGCACCTTATTCTATTCAAACAGGAAATGAATCTATTTCAAGTGTTGATGGCTCCTTGAACTTATCATCGACTGATTTATCTATTCCAGGAAGGAATGGATTATCTTTTTCGTTGCGTAGAAGTTACAACAGTAATGAAGCGGAGTTTTTTCAGAAAACAGTAAAGAATACGGAGTATCATGTAACCGATATTGTTCCCTATTTTTGTGGACCAGTGTACAAATATATTAATGGACTTAATAATCCTAAAGTAAAGTGGAGAGAGCTCACAGAAAATTGTTCGTATGAGGGTGTGATGAGATACGGACCAACTTTCACATTCGAGTACCCAAGAATTTCTGTGCCACACCTTTCTGGTAGATCTGAACCGCTTGATAAGAAAGCAGATGAAATATTTACACCAAGCAGTTTCAATCGAACAACAAATCCATTTTACTGGTTTGATGCATACTACGATATTGATCTCACTTTAACGTTAAAAGACGGGAAATATTACGAGCGTGTATGGTCTTATAATATTCCGTATCCTTCCGTGATAGATAATGATGTTAAAAGAAATGACTTGGATTCACGAGTAGGAGTCGGTAAAGGCTGGACTTGGGATATCGCCTATATGAAGTTTGATGGAAATGAAACTTATATTCGTATGCCAGCAGGTGGAGTCTACCAAGTAGATAAAGATCTTAAGCTTAAGCGCTATCCTTGGAAAGATGCTGTGTTGACGAAAGATACAAGTAGAAAAGTAGACTGGCGAATTTCTGCGTATGCATTGAAAATGAAACAAGGCACAACGTACTATTTTGATTCATATGGTGCTTTGATTCGAGTAGAAGATAGCTATTCCAACTTTTTGAACTTCCAACACTCAGGTTCGGGATTAGAAAAAGTAACAGATTCTTTAGGAAATTACATTCAACTTAATTATGGTTCGAATATTACGGCTACGAATGGTAGAGAGTCTGTAACCTATCATATGAACACGTTACCTGTAAATGATACTAGCATCTCATATTTATCGGCTGTTACGAATTCGATGGGTAGAACGACTCACTATGCATACGACTTTGCTCCTTCTAAATTCTCAGTAACCTCAGAATCAGTTAATCAAAGAAATGACTACGCTTTACTAAAAACAATTCATCATCCAACAGGTGCTCGTACAGAGTACCGTTATGATAAAGTTCTTCGACATTTGGGACATGATTCTAAGCAAGAACAGTATAGAGTGGTTGATCGAAAAGATGTTGTTCAATATGTTAATGGATCCGTAATTGAAAGTAATCAAACGAATATTCAATATGAATCAGACCCGTATGCTTCTTCAAAGGGTGGTAGACATAAAACCATATTTAAAACCGGGGATTCAATCATTATATCTACTTACGATAAAGCATTTGCATATGATGATTTTACGTTCCGAAATGTAGAAACTGTACAACAAGCAGGGCATGTGCAGCATATTACGAATCAAGCGTATACATCGGATATTTTTAACCCTCATCCAACACAAATTACTTCCAAGAAAAGAAACAATGGGGTGGAAAGTCCATCTCTTATCATAAACCGTCAGTACGATGAGAATGGAAATGTAACCAGTGAAACGAATAATCTTGGAGCTAGCACGACGACCACGTATGATACCAAATGGGGATTGCCAGAGACGATTAAGACAAATGTGGATGCGAACCAACAGACGTTTACTCGCGTGTTTCGTAACAATAAAGGGTCTGTTCACGACTCCCGAATTTATTCGAATAAAGAATTTGGTCAATTACTCAGTCATACCACATACAGTCATGATGAATTCGGAAATGTTACGAGAGTAAATGCCCATAAAAATGGTATATTGAACGCGGCGGCCGTATTCAAATATCAATATGGACCGGAGTATCAATCTGGATTTCTAACGCAGCAAGAAGTAAAGGTGACCAATGCAAATGGACAAGTCTCCACGATTGTGGAAAAAGCGAAGTATGACCAAGCTACAGGACGCTTGCTTTCGTACACTGATGGTAAGCAGCTAACGACATCCTATACCTACGATGTATTAGGCCGAACGACATTAGTTACGATGCCAAACCAAAGTCAGATTAGCTACTTATATAACGACACACACAACCATGTTCAAATGAAGAATACCCTTGGTGAAGTGACTGAAGCATGGTTTGATCCGCTTGGACGTAAGATCAGAGAGACACAAGGACTAGGTCAGGTCAAATACGGCTATGATGAGCGCACAAGTCAACTACAATGGACAGACGATGCATACGGCAATCGTACATCGTACAGCTACGATGGTTTTGGACGTCAGATTCAAACGACCTATGCCAATGGGACATCGGATCGTGTGGAATATGACGATGCCAAGTTGACGTTGACTACTATTGATGCAGATCAGAACCGTACAAAAACGACTAGTGATGTACTAGGAAGAGCAGTACTTGTAGAAAAGCTTCATAATAAGCAGAACTATACACCGATAGAACGCACGGAATATAACTACGCAGGTGATATCACTGCTTCAATTGATGGGAATGGCAACCGTACCTCGTTCCAGTATGATGCTGCGCGTAAACTAACTGCGGTGACGGATGCATCGAATCAGACGACAAGCTACTCCTATGATCTTCTTGGTAATTTAATCGAAACTACCTATGCGAATCAGCAGAAAATCAAGAAAGAATACGATGAATTCGGTCGTGTCGTGAAAAAGATTAATGGGACAGGCCAGGAACAGCGGTATTACTACGATGCAAACGGCAATCTGGAGAAATATATTGACCGCAGCGGTACGGAAACGAATAATCGCTATGATGTCATGAATCAGCTAATTCAAAATACGGTAGGTACTGAAAACGTTCAATACAGCTATGATACCGAAGGTAGAATGCTAACGATGACGGATCATAGAGGAACAACGAGATATGAGTACCAGCCTAGCTCTGGTTTTTTGACTACAATCCAGTATCCAGATGGTTTCAAGCTGGAAAACCTTTATGACCTCAATAAAAAAATAGGTTACGAATTTTCGCTGCCAACATGGACCTTCTCGAAAGTTCGGGGTACTTATGATAATGTTAACCAACTGAAACAGTTGAACATATTTAGAGGTAATTTTTCAAATATTGTTTCATATGACCGCTTGGCAAATGGTCTTCTGGCGAAGCAAACCTTTGCAGACGCCTTCGTATCGCAATATCAATACGAAGATACGAAGCTGAAACAGTTAACCTATCTCAAAAACGGAACAGCACAAAATACGTTTCAATATGGGTATGATGCAAATGAAAACATTACACACCGCAATGAAAATAACTACATCACGAACTTTACGTACACCCCACTGAATCAAATTCAAACATCAAGTGAATACAACGAGACCTATTCGTATGATGCAAGATATAATCGACAGACGCTAGACAGTAATAGAGATCCGTCAATTAAGGAAGCGCAGTATGAATATGATAAGAAGAATAGATTAATAAAAGTTACAGGCAATCATAGTCCAGTCACGTATTCATACACAGGAGATGGACTACTGTACGAGCGTGTGGAGAACAACGTTAGAACCCGTTACTATTATGATGCGGACAAACGATTAGTTGCAGAAGGTACAGTCGGCGCAGATGGGAAAGCCAACATTACTTATACTTTTTTGTATGAAGTAGATGGTAAGTTAGTTGGACGTCAGGATCGGTCAACAGGTAAGCCGCAATATTATCAGTTAAATGGACATGCTGACGTTGTAGCTCTGGTAGATGAGGCTGGCAATAAGCTCAATGAATATCGCTATGACATTTGGGGCAAGCCGCTGGAAGAACGAGAAACGGTTCCGAATAACTTGAAATATTCGAGTGAATATTGGGATAAAACGACGGGACTTCAGTATCTACAATCGAGATGGTATGACCCAAGCATGGGGCGGTTTATTAGTGAGGATACGTATGAAGGAGAACTGAATGATCCACTCAGTTTGAACCTGTATACGTATGTAGAGAACAATCCGCTTATGTACCACGATCCAAGTGGAGAATACGGTGTAATGAACTGTAAGATGCGCTGCTTTTCCGCGGGAACCAAGATCCAAACAGAAGATGGCTATAAAGCTATTGAAGACATTGAGGTTGGAGACAAGGTTCTGGCAAAGAGCGAAGAAACAGGTGAGCTCGCCTACAAAGAAGTAGAAGAGACCTTCCAGCGAGTAGCGGAAGAAACGTACCATGTCACGGTAAAAGACACGACATTCGTGACGACAGAGGAGCATCCGTTCTGGGTGCCTGGAGTAGGCTGGGTAGAGGCGAGAGATCTAAAAGTCGGGGATAAACTCGTCGATAATGAAGGCAATGAATACGCGATAGAACGAATTGAAGTTAAAAAAGAGCAAACCAAGGTTTATAATTTTAGAGTAAATGGGTATCACAACTACTTTGTAACGGACCTGAAGATCTGGACGCATAACTGCGGCGGCTTTCCTGGGGGAGCAGGCGGAGGCGGTTATAGAGCAGGTGGAGGGGGAAGTTTTAGCACGGACCTTCCTCTATTTAGACCGAGTACGATTTATAGGCCGTTTAAAGCGCCGGATGTGAAGCTTCCTAAGCCGAAGGCTAGTGCGAGTTCAAGCAAGAGTTCTTCTACTAAAGGGACGGGAGATAAAGTACCCACTAAATCTGGTGGTGGGAGCGACCCTAATAATTTTGTAAATGAGCATGCTAAAAAGCACATGTACGAGCCAAGCAAACCATCTACACCAAATAGATCACAATATGGAGAAAATGTTGATGTCGGACGATTAAGGTATGATACCATTAATTATCCAGATAAAGCATACTCAAACTGGCCTGGTAATCCTAATAATCTGAATAAGCAAAGAATTACAAAATACTATAAGGAGTACAATGGTAACATTAGTACGCATCATACTCCAACAGGGAGTCATAGAGTGTTTGACAACATAGATAAGCCTAGAAGTAGTTCTCATTTCCCTTATGTTCCAAGAAACAGATAAAAGAAGGAGTGTTAAATATCTTATATGTTATATCATGCAATTTTACCAGAAGACCATGAACATTATGTTCCAATTCATGAAGTTTTAAAAAATGGAATTAATCACTTAACAAAGTCAAATTATTGGTATGGAAATGGAGGAGAGGTAAAGTTATGTTTAACTAATCAATTAAGACCACCGGGACTGCCAAGTTGGATTGATTTTAAGAAGGCTATTGGTGTTGACCTAAAGCTGCATAAACCTAAGTCATTTTCATTTCCTACATTTACAGATAAAGTTCTTGTGTTTGATGGAGATATCTCTCTATCAATATACGACCAAGTATTTTATGAAGATTTAAAAGATACTGATGAGGAAGCTCTGAATTTTGACACAGGTGAAAGTATAGAACATTGGGTGAAGTTGTATTGGAATAGTATGATGGTGCTTGATGAATATAAAGCCAAGAAACCTTATCCTAGACCGGAAATTTTGGTTTTTGAATCAATTCCTCAAGAGATTATTAAAGTACAAGAAGATTAAATGCTTTAACCTTGATCGGCCATTTGCCCTTCAAGGTTTCTTTTTTATGTGAGAATAATTCTCTCATTTACCAATATTCAAGCGGAGAAAAGGGCGTGTTAAACCTGTTCTATGCATTGTTTCTCTGCGGGAACCAAGATCCAAACAGAAGATGGCTACAAAGCTATTGAAGACATTCAGGTTGGAGACAAGGTTCTGGCTAAGAGCGAGGAAACAGGTGAGCTCGCCTACAAAGAAGTAGAAGAGACCTTCCAACGTGTAGCGGAAGAAACGTATCATGTTACAGTAAAAGATACGACATTCGTGACGACAGAGGAGCATCCGTTCTGGGTGCCAGGAGTAGGCTGGGTAGAGGCGAGAGATCTCAAAGTAGGTGACTTGCTTGTCGATAATGAAGGCAATGAATACGCGATAGAACGAATTGAAGTTAAAAAAGAGCAAACGGGTTTATAATTTTAGAGTAAATGGATATCACAATTACTTTGTAACGGACCTGAAGATCTGGACGCATAACTGTGGCGGCTTTCCTGGGGGAGCAGGCGGAGGAGGCGGCGGTTATAGAGCAGGTGGAGGGGGAAGTTTTAGCACGGACCTTCCTCTATTTAGACCGAGTACGATTTATAGGCATTTTAAAGCGCCTGATGTGAAGCTTCCTAAGCCTAAGGCGAGTGTAAACAAGGGGAATCTTACTGCTAAAGTAGAAGTTAACGCAGGGAAACAATTAGTTAAGATGGAGAGTGGAACACCTAAAGCTCATTACTATTTAAGACATGCTGCTCAGACCACGCTTAACCAACAATATACGCGTGCAACTACGGGGGCAACACCGGATGGCTTTGCAGGAAGAAAAGTCGATTCATCAAGGTTTCTCAGTAACCAAATACAATTAAACGCAGCTCAACGCGCCGAGACGATATACAATCAAACAGGTAAATCTAGTTTTACTTTTGATGCAAGAGGGATTATCGGCGAAGGCTATAAAAAAGGAGGCGGTAATTTAGTACAAACTACACATGTAACAGCAGTGTTCCGAAACGGTAAACTCTACACGATGTACCCTAGTTTAAGTCATTAAAATAATATAAAGGCGTGATATGTTTGATTTCAGTTAATCCCTATTTTATTACTGATTTGTTAAGTCCAATTACTGGGCTTGCTGATGATGATGAAGCAGTAGAGCAATACAAATATATTGATACTACTAATGATATTTACTATAGAGAAATCATTAGAAACGAAATAAGAATGTATTATAATTGCTTAAATAGTGTAAAAAAAGAAAAAGTAAAACGAGCATTAAACTACTATTTAGCAACTTCCGAAATAGATTTTGAGAGGGTATTTGAATCTTGTCTCCCTCCCTTTGATCCTCCAAAAGATGCTAGGGATTTCTTTGTTTGGATATGGGAGGAATTTTATGGAGGGGAAGTTTATGAGGTTCCTAATAAAGCAATTTACGTTATAAATTCAGATGTAAATGAACCTAATCGCTCTAGCTGATTCTATATGATTACTTATCAAGATAACCTTGAATGGCTATAAGTCGTTCAAGGTTTTTTTCTTTTATGGTCAGGGGAGCCAATTGTCTATCGCAAACCAATTATAGAAGCGGGTTTAACGAACTGTATAATGCGTTGTTTCTCTGGGGAACTAACATCCAAACGAAAGGTGACTGCAAAACATTTGAAAACATCGTAGTTAGAGACAAGGTTCTAGCTAATAGCGAGGAAATCGGTGAGCTTGCGTACAAAGAAGTAGAAGATACCTTCCAACGAGTAGCAGAAGAGACGTATCACGTTACCGTAAAAGACACGACGTTCGTGACGACAGAAGAGCATTCGTTCTGGGTGCCTGGAATAGGTTGGGTAGATGCAAGAGATCTCAAGGAAGGCGATAAGCTCGTTGACAATGAGGGCATTGAATGAATAGAAGTTAAAAAAGAACAACCTTTCATTTACCACGATCCAAGCGGCGAATACGGTGTAATGAACTGTAAGATGCGCTGCTTTTCCGCGGGAACCAAGATCCAAACAGAAGATGGCTACAAAGCTATTGAAGACATTGAGGTTGGAGACAAGGTTCTAGCTAAGAGCGAAGAAACAGGTGAGCTCGCCTACAAAGAGGTAGAAGAGACCTTCCAGCGAGTAGCGGAAGAAACGTACCATGTCACGGTAAAAGATAAGGTGTTCGTGACGACAGAGGAGCATCTGTTCTGGGTACCTGATATAGGCTGGGTAGAGACAATAGACCTTAATGTAGGTGACTTGCTTGACGATAATGAAGGCAATGAACATGCAATTGAACGAATTGAAGTAAAAAAAGAGCAAACAAAGGTATAATTTTAGAGTAAATGGGTATCACAGCTGCTTTGTCACGGATCTGAAAATCTGGACGCATAACTGTGGCGGCCATTCTGGAGGGGCAGGTGGAGGCCGTGCTCCGAGTGCATCTAGGGTTAGCGGTGGTGACGGAGAGGTTAGATCCAATATCCCAGCATCTAAGCCGAGCAACGTATCATCTGCAAAACCTAAGGCTAACGCAAAAAAAACTGATTATGGTAATTTAATAACAGCATTCCCAGGCTTACTAAAATAGTTAATGAAAAGAGGGCGGAAAATGAAATTAATTGGAAGTAAGTTGGAACAAGAATTAAAAAAGCAGCTTACAAAGTCCAATAAGTCATTTTTTAAGGATGAAGAGAAACGTAGTTTACTTGAAGTAGTTAGAAGTTCATACCCAGAAATGAACACTGCCTATATTATAGATTGGATACCTGAGCAGGATGAGGATATTTATAAGATACTAATTAACGATTGTATTATTGCAGAAATTGAATTAGATCGTTATAACATTGAAAGTTCCCCAATTGTTATAACTAAAACGATTTCGGAATATTTAAAAGGATTAAGTAAACAGTGTCAAATTAAATTAGCGGTTGCTCTAGAATTAGCGAAGCAAGAGACATTGAAAGATGCGGAATAAATATAGTGGATTTAAATAACAATTGGTTTGTGAGAATTATCTAGAGACCATTTCTTAGTAGTGAGTACTGAGAGATGGTTTCATGACTAATTAGGAGTCACCTTTTGTAATACCCACTTAAAATGTACGAGTGTAATAAGAAAAATAGATTAATAAAAGTAACAGAAAACCATAGTCCCGTCACGTATACGTATACAGGGGATGGACTGCTGTTATGAGCGTGTAGAGAACAACGTGAGGACCGTTATTATTATGATGCGGACAAACGATTAGTTTCAAAGGTCGGTCGGCGCAGACGGGAAAGCCAAGATTGCCTATTCTTATTTGTATAAAGCAGACGGTAAGCTAGTTAGGCGTCAGGATTGGTCAACGGGCAAGCTAGGAACTAATGCTAATGGTTATGTCACAACTTATCATGTCAAACGAGGAGAGGATTTATGGAAACTCCTAAACATTAATAAATATGATAAGATTATCAATTCTATCAAGTAAGGAGGAGGAGTTCATTGGAATATCATACAAAAGTGATTGATATAAGCCCAATTATTGAAGAAGAGATTATTTTAGAGATAAATAAAGAAAGAGTTGTGGCGTTTATTAATTACTGTCCCTATGAGATAAGAAAAGGTGAACAATATACTATTGAGCTTGAATTGACTATACTTGATGAATTTATAATCAGGCACTTGGATGCAGAAAAAGGAGTAGAACAGATTGAAGATGGTTTTGCGCATTTGATAAGAGGCATGCTGGATATAGATAGCGCTACTATTGATGCAGGTATATTGTTTGAGATTGATAGGGAATTCCTTTTTGATTATGGATACCTTCATAATCAAAATGTACAAATTAGAGTAGATAGAATTACTGCTGATTTTATTGGATGATATGAAAAACCTTGATTAACTTTAGCTAATCAAGGTTTTTCTCATATTGAGAAGTAAATAGAACAGAAAGTAATATGTATCAAAAAATGTTAACCAACAGTTATCAAAAAATAAACTTAATTCATCGGGAACACCAACAGTAGAGCCTAGTGGTCTAAAGTAGCAGAAGGAGAGTGTGGTATGAAATTAGTAGAGCAGTGGATTTTTCCTGTGCCTTCAAGTTGTATAAGTACAACCTTGTCACTAGCATATAAACAAGGAGATGCGGTGTTATTATTTGATTATTATGATGAAGAACAAGACGATACCGTGTTTAACGGTGGGATTAAATTTATTTCGACTGTATCTCATCGACATTCTTCAGAAAAGTTCACTAAATATATTAGTGGCACTTACGATAAACTCGTAAAAATAGAAAATTCCAACTGGGTCAGTGAATTAATGGAGATAAGTCCAGAGTGGGTAATAGACGATTTGTGTCATTTTGCAATTTATTTAGATAGCTATGGATTGTATGAATTTGTTTCACAAGATTTCTGTATTTTAGAGTCAAAGGAAGGCGCTATATGTAATGAGGGATGATTCTTATTTAACAAAGCTTAGCTGGTGGACAATGAACAATTAATTTCAGTGCTACATTTTGATAAGCAATGGAAGTCAATATAAGTGAAGAAATTTCTGAAAAAAGAAAGAGGGAAGTACAGCGAATTGAAAGTTTAATGTGAACATGCAGTAGTAGTATTTTTGTGCAACTCAATTTATCCTAGAAGGTAATTCTTTATCTGCAGACAAGGAGTAGGATGCTAGATGAAAAGTCGATTCTTGATCTTTATCTTACTTGTTTTAATCGTAGCAACCATGACTGCTTGTGGTGAAAAACATAGCACAGATCCAAAAGAAGAACAGCAACCATTTTACGGAATGGTCTCGGTGGCTACTCATTATATGGCGCTTGAAGAGCTTGCGTATGATGCTGAATTTATCGTAGAAGCAGAATGGACGAATAATATGGAAGGTGTTAACGTTTCAGGGGCGAATTTTCAGCTTAACGACATCAACATCAATAAAGTGTTAGAGGGCGATCCAAAGTTAGCGGGTCAAACCATTAAAATTATTGGAATAGGCGGACTTAATACAGCTCCGCACACAAAGAATGTACTTTTCTTAGTGAAATATGATGGTCCAATTACACAAGAGGCGTATGCAGTCGTTGGATATTATCAAGGGATATTCGCAATAAATGACGATAACGAAGTCGTCTATGATGCGGACAAATACGGTGGGGTTAAGCATTTTCAAGGAGCATTAGAAGGGCTGAGTATGGAGTCCTTTGAACAAAAAATCCAAGAGGCTATTAAAAACGCTAGAATACCGATCTGGAATATGCCGCAATTAAGTGAAGAGGAGCAGAGACGAGCCGAGGAAGAAGGTCATAAGATGTATTTGGAGGATAAGAAGCGGCTTGAGGAACAGCTGAAAGAACGAGAGATAAAGTAGAGAAACATTACGCATAGCAATGAGATAGAAATGGAGAAGGTTGATAAATGGCCAAATTCAGTTGTAAGTGTGGAAAGTTGCTTTCGACCAGCTCTTGTCCCAACGATGTTCAATTACGTGTTTATACGGATAAGGAGTATGATGAAATACTAGAATTAGAGTATCTTTCAGACATTCCTTTGCCAAAATACGATGTGTGGAACTGCAATCATTGTGGGCGAGTATATGTATTTGATGAACAAGAGGTAATTAGAACCTACATCATTGAATTATAAGTTGTTGTTTTGGTTTGTTACATAAATATCTAATAAGCCTACCAGAGTAGAAGCAGCCTATTCCTTTACTGCGAACATGGGATAGGCTTTTTTGCTATACATTTTCCCAAAGAAAAATTCAAATGTACAAGCTTCATCCCATAGTCGTCCTGCCGTGTCAGCACTGGACAAGTCGAATACAATATATCATCCCTTAGAGATAAGGAGGAACAGGGATGAACCAATTGGCAGTGAATATGTTCGCTGGTGTAATGGGCGGGATTCTTACCTTTTTGTTTGGGGCGTGGGACCCGTTAATTACGCTGTTTATGCTAATGATTTTGATTGATTATTTGTCCGGTCTTGCAGCTTCCGTTCGAGAGGGAAAAGGTTTAAGCAGTAATGCTGGATTCTGGGGTCTGGCCAAAAAAGCGCTCATGCTGCTCATTGTAGGGATGGCACATCATATGGATTTGCTTTTTGGAACGAATGGGTTTAGAGATGGGGCTATATGCTTTTATATGGTGAATGAGCTGCTAAGCATTACAGAAAATTATGGGCGGCTCGGACTTCCACTCCCAGATCGCATTAAGCAAATCATGTCTGTTCTCAAAAATGATGACAATAAAAAGGATTCCGACAAGTGAGCTTGTCAATAGAAAGCGGGCAAGGTTGTTCGCGGAAAAATACGGGCTACAAGGCGGCTGTACAAACTGGTCTTATGTGCAGCGAATAGACTGTACTAATTCTATAGCTGCGATTGAAGGATGTGAAGACCGGTGAGGATAGACTTGGGCTGTGGACGGAATAAGCATTCTCATTGCATAGGCATTGACGAGCATCCATATGCAGATGTTGACCTCGTTCATGATCTGAATGAAGGAATTCCGTTTCCCTCGAATCATGTACAGTTTGTAATGGCATCACATGTGCTCCAATATGTGAATGATCTGACATATATCATGCGTGAAATTTATCGGGTAAGCCAAGATAGGGCGCTCGTTTGCCTTGTCGTCCCTTATGCTCATGTAAGCTCGCATGTTACCCATCCTCATTATCGACAATTGTTTAATGAACATTCTGCTCGTCATTGGTCCCCGTATTCGAATTCGATGTTAGATGAAGAGGACTTTATCCATCCACTAGGTGAAAATTGGTCGTTGCTTCTATCGAATGGAGAGACTGCTTCGGAGGAAAAGATGGATTTGCGATTGCTGCGGATGGAGTATTTCTATTTTCCTGAATATCAATGTCTATATGATGAAGTGGAGCTCCGTCGATTGAGGCAGTCCCAGATGAATGTAGCTTACCAGCTCATGCTGCATCTGCTTGTCATTAAAAGTCCTATTCAAGAAAGAGAACTAAGAGAGTGGTCTCACCGAGAGCTAGAGGAACCGCAAGCAGTCACGGAGCAGCGGCTGGCAGTAAAGAAGCATGCGGTGGAAGCTGAGCGACCATTTGAGGTAGATATAGATCTTCGTAGCGTACAACAGAAGAAAGATCAGGTAACATGGCAAGAGGAGCTCCGTGTAGACGAACAATTGTTGAAGCAAAAGGTGGGGCAGCAAGGTGAGAAGATAGTCAAGAGCGAGTTAGCACCAGAGGCATCATCGGCAAATTTCCATGCTGTGAAGCGACAAGCGGCCGCAAAGAGGCGTGTAACTGTACGGACAGATAGGAAACACTCACGAACGAAGAAGCGTACTCGAACACAGACGAATAAGTCTCGACGTAAATAACCATCATAATGAATTCGTCTAAAGGATGACATCAAATCCCAAAGTGTGGTTAAATAATAAATAGAGGCAGAAAGGGCTTTCATTTGCTGAAAGCCCCTTTTTGATCCACTATGACTCGTATGGGGGCTGTGCTATGTATTACGTAAATCGTCAGCAGATTGATAATCGTTTGGATCAAGCCCAATTGCTAGAACAGGCAGTAGGCAGCTTAACATCAAATTGGAGCGGTTCGATTGTAGATCATTTGGCCCAAGAGCGAGCTTTACATATTGCCATTGAGATTGTTACTGATGTCGGGTCGCTATTGATTGATGGGTTTATTTTGCGGGATGCCAGCAGTTATGAAGATATTGTAGATATTATTGCAGAAGCGGGAGCAATGGATGAAGAATTGCATCAAGTCTTGATTCAATTAGTAGCTTTGCGTAGACCTCTTGTTCAGGATTATGAGAAGTGGAAGCGTGAAGGTGTGCATCCGTTGTTTGAAAATTTGGATGTTACGATGCGTCAATTCAGCGATAGTGTACATCGTTTCTTACAAAAGGAATTGCCTGCACTGCAAGTCTAATCCGTAGATGTGCAGGTTGTCATTGAATTTACAAGATGTATGATATGCGTTACAATGACGGTACTAAATGACCGTTAAAAAGGTGAATGCCAGTGAATCGAGCGCAACAGAAACCGTCAACTCGTAATTTGCTGCTCATGCTGCTTAAGAGAAACGGCCCGATGTCTGCTGCTCAGCTTGCAGAGCGTTTGGGACTAACTGAAATGGGTGTCAGACGCCATCTTCATCAAGGGCTCGAAGAAAATGTGCTGGAAACCGTACAGGTCAAGCAGCCTATGGGTCGACCATTGCAGCTGTACCGCATCTCTCAACAAGGCGATGAGCAGTTTCCAAAGCAATACCATCAATTGCTGTTGGATTTGCTGCAAGAATTAGAAGTGAATGATAGCGATGAAGATAATAGCGTACAACAGCTGTTTGAAGGTCGACGTCGTTCTTTAAAGCGCAAATACGAATCTTCTATGATAGGCAAAACGTTCGGAGAGCGTGTTCAACAGCTTAGCAGCATTCAGGATGCGGGCGGATATATGGTAGAAACAGAGCAGTTGTCCGATGAGGAATGGCTGCTGCATGAATATAACTGTCCCATTGCTCAGGTTGCACAAGCGTACGAATATCCTTGTCATTGTGAATTGGAGCTGTTCCGTGAATTGCTCGGAGCTGATGTAGAACGGCTTGAATGTTTAGCGAAGCAGGGAAGCAGATGTACGTATCGGATACGTAAATCAGAATCTTCGTCAGATAGTTAGCCTAGTATTCTAATCAAATGTTAAATAGAATTGAGACCGGCCTTATGGCTGGTCTTTTTATGTTGCAATTTAATGAATGCAATATGCTTCAATGTAATTATTTTGATGCATGGATTCAGGGATAGGGCGTTTCCTTGAATCGTAGTCGCATTCATTTACGATTAGCGTATACGTTAATCGATATAACGGTAATATGATATCCGTATGTTTCTATCGTTCCAAGATGTGCTAATCTCATAGATAGAGTCAATTTCACGATCCTGCATACAGAAAGGCTGAGACAGCAATGAACGCATATTGGATAACGAACGTTCGTTTAGACAGTGGCTTCCAAGAAGATGAAGATGGTGTATTTCACACCTTGTCGGAACTTGTTCATCTTTTTATCGAAAATGGAGTAATTCAGCAAATTGTACTTGCTGACCGTCAGTTGGAGACCGAACTGCAGAAGCATGATGCGCATGGAAAATTGGCTTTGCCATCTTTTCAAGAGAATCATAACCATCTGGATAAGACTTACCTCGGTTACGGTTGGAAGTCATGCAAGCCGGTTAAAAATTTGATTGAGCGCTTAGATATGGAAGCAAAAGAATCCATCTTGCTGTTAGATTCCATTCAAACACGAGCAGAAGCGATGTTGGAGCTTATTTCTTCATTCGGCGCAACACATATTCGTACTCACGTTAATATTGATCCGCATGTGGGATTGAAAAATCTCGAAGGGGTTCGCCGAGCGCTGGATACATACAGTGATCGCATGACAGCAGAAATCGTCGCGTTCCCGCAGCACGGCTTGCTGCGCTCAGATGCGGGTGAGTTAATGAGACAGGCAATGCGAGAAGGCGCTACTCATGTTGGTGGTCTAGATCCAGGCGGTGTAGACGGTGATATTGAGAAGTCGCTAGGGCTGATGATGGACATTGCGGTGGAGGCGAATGCAGATGTTGATATTCATTTGCATGATTCTTCTACGCTAGGCTTGCATACGATGAAGCGCATTGCTGACTTGACCGAGGAAGCGGGATGGCATAACCGGATGGCGATTAGCCATGCATTTGCATTAGGGGATGCACCGCAAGTGCAAGTGAACGACATTATTGACCGTTTTGCAGCGCTTGGTGTATCGATTATGACAACTGTTGCCAGCAGCCGCCCTATCCCAGTACCGCAAATGCATGAAAAGGGGATTACTGTTGCGCTCGGATGTGACGGTTTCTATGATTCATGGGCTCCTTTCGGAACAGGCGATGTGCTGGAGAAGGCAACCTTGCTTGCAGAGCGCTATCGTTGGATTGACGAGCGTTCCCTTACAGGCGCGTTGACCTTTATTACAGGTGGACGTAAGACACTGGATGAGCAGGGCAATCGCCTATGGCCGCAGGTAGGAGACCAGGCGGATATGATCTTCTTCGATGCGACCTGTTCGGCAGAAGTAGTAGCGAGAAGACCAGCGCGTAAGGCTGTCATGTTCCAAGGCAATGTTATAAGAGGTACTTTATAGCACCTTTGTAGGCTTATAGTGATCGTGATAATCGAGCACATGAGTACACGAAATAAGAATTATCTCTAATCTGAAACCTGACCAGCTATCCATACTTAATGGGTGCAGGCAGGTTTTTTTGCATGGTAAAAGAATGAGTAATATGAAGTTGAAATCGATCTTGGAGGTCTGTATGAGAAAAATAATAGAGCTTGGCATTGTTGCGCTGGCCTTTGGCTTTGCCGGGATTAGTCTAGGATCGGCAGCTCTACTTATATCAATATCCACTTGGCGACGGACATTTGCAATAGGATGAATAGCGTACAAGTCTAGCAGTCTTTATGTATTTTTAAATATCCAAGTATTGTTGTCATTTGCTCCAGTGGTATATTATGGTGTTATGTGATTATAAGTACTAAAGTACTAATGGAGGTCCAAGTGAATAAGCTCATAGAGATTTTCATCGCTATCCTAATTTTCAGTTTTGCTGGTGTTTGCCTAGTATCTTTATCGTATCTTGTGATTGGCGGTTTTTTATATGGCAACTATATAGCGAAAACATTAAGCCTCGGAGTCATATGGGGGATCGCTGCTTTAGGGATTAAATATTTACCATACAAAATGACTCGCTATGCCAAGGCACTTATTGTTAGTTTTTTGCTTGCCATTAGCATTTTTTCATACATCTACCCGTTTGTTGATGAGCAAATGTAACGTAATGTGATCATGTTCCATTTTATTTGCTGGACATGTTCTTTGTTGCTCCGCGTCTCTATATCCTTTCTTCAGCATTCCTTATTGTTTCTAATCATTTCTCCCCGCTGTACAGATGGTCTGCATGGACAATCTGACAATATTACACCTTTTCTATACCGGAAAATATTTTTGCGTTCTCTTGTGTCAAGTCAAGCCCAACCTTCTTATACTGTCACTATGACATGGGCATTCGCCCGTCAAGACCGTTGTTAAGGAGGGATTCGATGGATTGGATCATTGCTATCGTGCTGCTGTTCTCCGTTATTACAGCCGCCGCTGCTTTGCTATTGCTGGACCGTCTAATGAAGTTTATGCATCGTACGGAGCACATGCTTGCTGAGCTGCATAAAGAGTCGCTGCAGCTGATTCAGCAAGGGCGATTGATTACCGAGCGAGGGCAGCATCTACTTGAAACAGTAGAGCGAGTAAGCCAAGAAAGCGCCGCATGGAGCGATACATCTTCACGTATACGCGGCTCGGTCAATCATGTCCACGAGCAGGTGGATGGCTGGATTACACGTACGATGAATACGTTAGATAGCGCCTATGAAGCCCAACAACATCGAATCCATGATTTGCTGCGATGGGTTGATACCGCAGCTGGATTGTATGCCAGTGTAGCCGCTCGCCGTTCGCCGCCTACTAAGCCTGCGCACACACCAGATGAGGCTGATGCAGCAATCAAGCAATAACAATCGGTTCGTTAGACATATGCTTGCCGGGATGAATGACGGAGACAACAGCGAGGAGGACGTTGAGTATGGCAAAGGGTACAAAGCCATTTTGGATTGGGACGATTATTGGTACAGTGGTAGGTGCTGTTTCTGCTTTATTGTTTGCGCCAAAGTCTGGGCGTGAATTAAGAGAAGATATCTCGGAAGGCGCCAAACAGATTGGAGAGCGCACACAAACGATTGCTAAGCAAGTTGGTGAATCGACGACTGAATTTATTGAGGCTTCCAAAAATCGAATCGGCGAAGTGAAGCAGTCGATTTCGGAATGGAAACAATCCAGGCTCCAAGTATCTTCCGTAGCCGAAGAGATTGCGGACAACAATGAAACAGATGAGTCTCCGTGCGGTGAAGAAGCGTGCGAAAGCGAGCGTGCTTGCGAGTCCAAATAAAACATTTTCGTAACAGATATTGGATACGAATAGCTTTGATGTTGGCTGACGCCGATGTCAAGGCTATTTATTTTGGATCGCACTCGACTTGAACCTTGTCTCGGTATCAGTTAAGATCAAGGTACGTTTTGCTAGGACTGTACATATGGTGTACCATACCATCCGCATAAGCACTCGCGGAAGATCTAGCATAAGTCAGACAAACAAGAAATGAAGGAAGCGGTGTATTCGTGCAGCAAGCTATCGCAATGTTTGATTCGGGGGTTGGCGGGTTAACCGTTGTTAAAGAAGTTATGAGACAGCTCCCGAGGGAAAAAATTATTTATTTTGGTGACACTGCCCGTACCCCATATGGGCCTCGCGATGCAGACGAGGTACGGTTATTCACCCGACAAATTGTCGATTACTTAGCACAATTCGATCCAAAAATGATCGTAATAGCCTGTAATACCGCGACAGCAGTTGCTTTGGAAGAAGTAAGATCCTATACAACAGTTCCTGTTGTAGGCGTGATTCATCCGGGTGCAAGAGCAGCAATATCGGCTTCGCAGTCCGGACATATCGGTGTGATTGGAACAGATGGGACGATTCGCAGTGCGGCTTATGAATCGGCTCTTAAGCGGTTATCTCCTCATGTAAAAGTCTACAGCTTGGCTTGCCCATTACTGGTGCCGCTAGTAGAGAAAGGGATGTTCCGAGATTCCAGCACGTACAGAATTGTAGCTGATTCACTTGAGCCGTTGAAGTCAACGCCAATTGATACGCTCATATTAGGCTGTACACACTATCCATTTTTAACAGATCCACTCCAAGAAGTAATAGGTTCTCATATACAGCTTATTAATTCAGCAGAAGAGACAGCAAGAGAAATAAGCACCATTCTTCACGATAAGGGACAATTGGCTCATGAGGAAGACCAGCCGATTCACCAAATGTTCTGCAGTGGCGATCCGAGTATGTTCCAGTATATTGCGAAGCAATGGCTAGGCGACCAATTGGAATCCATCCCGGTCGTGTGGCAAGTACCGAACTTTTATTAATGGAACCTATTCATCTGTATGTAAAGAAGAGACTTCTAGGGGAGCGAGTTCCTAGAAGTCTCTTCTTTTGCTATGCAATGGCGGGAATTACAACTTAACGTTCCCCTTTCCAACGCGGTGGAGCAGTTCGAATCATACGAACAATGGAGCCAAGATCTCTGCTGTTCGATGGCCGATATTTGCGATCATGAACGTAGCCGCAATTCGTATACGTTCGAATGGCATTTGTATTTGTAATTTTTACAAATAATTCAATCCATCGCAGGGAGAGCATCTCGATCCCGAAATCGGTTATGCCTCTTACGATTTCTTCCCCGTATCCCATACCTTGAGCATCAGCCTCTCCGATGAAGACACGACCGAATTCGGCTGTTCGAGACAGCTTGTTTATGCGATACAAAGACCCAGCCCCAATTGGTTTATTTTCGTCCAACACGACGGCGACGAACATCATATCATCCTCGCGCTGACGGTAACGTTCATACCATGTAAGCTGCTGCTTGGGATCGATGGTAAGGTCATCTTGAAACCATTTCCGTATATGTTCGTGACGGCGCCATCTGAGGACGATCTCAAGATCATGTTCCGTCAAAGGACGCAGCAGCAGACGGGAGGTCAAGACTCGATAAGAATGATCCACGCTCATACCTCCTCTAGTTGCTTCTAGAACTTCAGATAGGGCCTCAACAAGGTGCATGCCTCATCTATGTGTTCTGTATCATATTCACTAAGCTGCTTCATTCGTGCTAGACGATAATATGTGAGAAAGCGACACGTATGGGCTGGAATCCTGTAGGTAAGGGGAGTGGCTGAACTTTATTTGTACGTCGGTCCCAAATGAGAATCGTACTTTCAAAACCCCAGCTGCTCACAATATATACTTCCCAGCCATCAGGAGTGACGCAAATATCTTCTGGTGGACCGCTTGGCACGATAATATCAGGAAATAGACGAGGAGAAGCTGGGCTTTTGACATTCAAACTAACGACTCTGTTGTAATTGGACATAGCCACGTATAAGATGGCGTTATCATAAGAAATGCTCAAACGTCTAGGAATGTAGGTAGATGAATCGGGTGAATAATCCAGAATGATGGGGCTAAGCAGCGTGTTAGACTCCGTTTCAATAACTTGTATTTCACCGGGCAAGCCTCTAGCTGCAATATATACGTATCGGCCATCCGGACTGCAAACGAGATCGACAGGTGCACTGTTGTTAGGGGAGCCAGGCAATAATGGGATGGTGGCAATCACGGAGTAGTTTGCTCCATCGATGACAGATATGGTGCCTTCATCTTGATTGGCTACATACAAACGGTTATGTGTTTCATTGAAGCTAATGGCAACTGCATTATCCCCTACAGGAATTGTGGCGGTATTTCCGCTGACGATGTCGAATACGGTAACGGTACTCGCAGGAGAGTTATTGTTAATTGCAAACACACGGAGCCCGTATGGCTCGTCCGTCTCGATTGCTATCGGTTCAAGACCAAGATCTAGCGTAAGGGGCCACAATTGATTGCCGCGTGTATATATAGTCGAGCCATTATCTGTCCCGCTATTTGACGTATATACGAATGTGCTGTATTTAGAAGTGACGATATCCAAGGGAACGGCATGTTGAGGGAGTTGAATGGGGTTTCCGACGATTTGATGTGTATAACGGTCAATAATAAGAACGGTATCATCACCGCTGTTTGCAATATAAGCATATTTCGGAAATCGTCCACAGAGAGGGATATGATGATGTTTCCTTACGGTAGCTAGCTTATTTTTCAAAGTGAATGTGGCAAATATCGTGTTTGGCTGTTCACTATTGGTTGTAATTTTTACTCCTATATAGTCTCCGGTTATTGGCGTGTTCAGCAAGTTGAAGCAAGAGTCTTCTGTTGCGAAGGGCTGCAGCACTATGATGTGCTGGTAATAGACATTGGCTTTGCTTGGACCAGCTGGAGTGTTGAGGTTATACAATTGAATATGCGTTTCTACTGGCTCATTGGATTGGTTCAACAGCTGTAAATCTGCCCAATAGGCCCGGTCGTCACCAGAGGCGACATGTGTATTTAATTGATACACGTACATGGCAGGTCCTCCCGTTAGAGTCGCGCTTCTTTCTTATATCTTATGTAAAATAAACGGCGGTGAATTGGACGTTCCTGCTAGCTTGTGGGAAAAGGGGCTAAGCGCCTTGTTGATGGCAATTTATGATGTGTTTATGCACCCATTTCACAATTGCAGGATCAATCACAATTACGGTGATGGTGCAAGCCTTTATATGCATAAAGATTATTAATAAGAACATAGATGCAGAAGGGAGACGCGTCTAATGAGCACCCTCTATATGGTACGTAAAGGTGACACGCCTTTGCGCATCTGTCTGCGCTGTGGAATTACGCTGGAAGCATTGTTAGCGGCTAATCCCACTGTGAATATCAGCCCTTATTTAATGCCCGGGCAGCATTTGTTCATCCCTGAATGCACTACCGCCATGTACACAGTGCAAGCTCACGATTCGTGGCAATCGATTTCATGGAGGCTTGGCATATCGGAATTGTTACTTAAGGAAGCGAACGAGTCTATTCAGCAGTGTGAGCTTGTTCCTGGACAGTGCATATCTTTGGATTATGCAGTTCGACCCTCTGATTGGAGGGCTAGAGCAGAATACGGACCGAATGAGTTGGAGCAAGATGTACGGTATGTACAGCGTGCTTTTCCTGGTATTGTACACGTGGAGTCGATTGGAAAAAGTGTATTAGGCAAGGACATATACGCAATCCGAATGGGAGAAGGACCGCGACGTGTTCATGTAAATGGTGCTGTTCATGCGAATGAATGGCTTACTTCTTCACTGTTGATGCAGTTTGTGGAAGACTATGCTCGTTATTTACAATCAGGCTTACGTTGGGGAAAATGGGATGCTAGGCTTGCTAGTGAACACACCTCAATCTGGTTCGTGCCTATGGTGAATCCAGATGGCGTTGAACTTGTGCAAGAAGGGGTAAGCGGTCAGCATTCATGGGAGCATAGCATAGTAAAATGGAATGAGGAAGATCGCAGGTTCGATCGCTGGAAAGCGAATATACGAGGGGTAGATTTAAATGATCAGTTTCCTGCTCATTGGGAGGAAGAGCGAGTGCGTAGAGGTGTTTATGAGCCATCTGCTATGAACTATAGTGGAGAAGCTCCATTGTCAGAGCCTGAGGCGTGCGCCCTATATCGATTGGCGGAAGAGAAGGAATTTACAATGGCGCTAAGCTTCCATTCCCAAGGAAAGGAAATCTATTGGAATTATCGAGACTATGAGCCGCCTGAAGCAGAAGTTTGGGCCAAAAGGCTGGCGCGAGTAAGCGGATATCGAGCAGTGAAGCTGACCGGAAGCGATGCGGGATTCAAAGATTGGTTTATTCAGCACTATCGCAAGCCAGCATTTACGATTGAGATTGGATATGGAATAAACCCACTTCCATTATCGCAATTCGGCAGTATTTATCACGAAGTATGTGCAATTTTAAAGGAGTCGTTGCTGCCAGAGTAAGTAAATTAAGAATAGATTCATAGCGTTATATAGGTTTGTTAAGGCATCTCAGAATGATAAAAAGCTGCATAATACGATGATTTATTCACCTTTCTATTTGCATGTGAGGAATGCTTCGGTATACACTAGGGTTACTATTAAGGAGGTGTATACGATGGCAAGTCGTACGCGCTCATATGGGCGTCTATGGAGTTTGTTTCGAGCTGCTCCAAAGATGCTGACTTCACGCAAAGTTCCATTTAAACTCAAAGCATTTTTCGTTGGTGCTGTCGTTTTGTATTGGCTGCTTCCTGATTTTATGCCATTCATTCCGATCGATGACATTGCATTTACGATGATTGTCATTCCTTGGTTCACCAAAAAAGCGCAGCAATATGATCATCCTAACCATTTGCAATGATAAGAGTGGTTGCGTCATTGAAGATGTTCTCGTACAATATAGGTTGTCTGTCTTATTGAACAATATAGGGAACAATCGGAGTGACTACTATGTCTAATAATGATATTCGTATCTGTGATAAATGCCGTCATATTAAAATGAAAACTTTTTTGCCAAAAGTAGAAAAGCTGGATCCGAATACTGAAGTAAAGGTAGGATGCAAGTCATACTGCGGTCCGTGCCAGAAGCGGGTCTTCATTTATATTAACGGTCGTTATATAACTGGGGCTACTGAAGAAGAGGCAATCGAGAAGGCAAAGCAGTACGTGAAATAAAGTGGCTTAGTATATGATTTTTACATGATGAATCGAGCAAACGAGTCGGTAGAGGGTTCAGCCCTTACTGGCTCGTTTTTTATTTGTTTTGAGGTGAGTAAGGAAATAATAGTGTTCACAAAATGGTAGAGTGTTACAATATAGGTTAGATTTGAACAGGGTGAAGATGTTCTGCTTTTGCGCAAAAAAACAATGGAATAAGTGGATTAAGCCAACTCATAGGGTACCTATTAAGCATGGGGAAGAGGAGATGAGTGATTTGAAAAAGGTTGGGGGCTTCATACGTTTTAAAACATTGCCTTTGCTCTTAGTGATTATGTTGTTAAGTGGTTGTAGTCTGTTCCAAACACGTTCTGCCGATGAGATTGCTGTTATACATACAGATGATTCCTATGCCGATACATTTAAGGAACTGGGGATTGGAATGGTTGGAAATTACAGCTTGAAGCTTCATCGGGCAGACCGCAGTTGGGTTAATATTTGGGTGGAAGGATATAAGAAGGGGAAGAAGCAGGATGATCCTTTACTAGCGTTATCATATGGTCATTATCCTGATGAAACCTATGAAGGAAGAGTCGGCCTCACATGGATTTATGGAACTGATAATAAGGATATGATAAAACTCTATACGGGAAATAGCAGCGCTGGTATGTTGGAAATTGACCAATTTCTCGGTGACAAAACGGAGTATGGTAAGACGGGATGGGAATATACAACGGGTGAAGAAGGAATTTCATTAAAGTCGGGAGAAACGGCGATTATTGGTTCATTCCGCATGAACAAGGGCAGTTTAAGAACAGGCTATGATTGGAACAATCCTGAAGCTGTTGAAGAAATGATTCAATCGAACGATATCGTCATGCTGCTTAAAATAAAGGTCAGGGAAGAAGAAAGCAAACGCTAATTAGACGTGTCATTTTTCGAATGTTCAACAACCGTGCCAACTATGCCTTGTGGATATAAATATCCCGTTCTGCACAAGATGAAGAGGGTAGTACGAATGACGAAAGGTCGAGTCATATTCACTTCATCTATTCCTGTATTCATGACTTGAACGGAGGAGGCTATACCATTGGTTAAAAGGTACGATTCCAGTTTGCAAGCGCAGAATCCGATCTCACAGGCACAGAATTCTGTTGAGAAAGCTCACCATGCTGTATCTCAAGCATTAACGCATCCAACAGAACAGTCTGTGCTGCAGGCACAACAGTCGTTGGCACACGCAGACCAGTCTGTGACACAGTCACACGCGAGCTTGAACCCGCAAGCCGTAGAATTGGCTGAAGAATTGCTTGGTGAAGAACATGCTCGCTTGGATAAGCTGCTGGGCAGCGAACAATGGGATAATCATCGTTCGTAAGCTGTGCAACAAATAAAAGGGTGCCCCATCGTCATTAGACTAGGGGACACCCTTACATATGCCTGCTATGAGGCAGGTCGGAGTTGTGGAATCACGTTGCGAGTAATTACAAGATCAGACAGTTTGAGTCGTAGTTTGGCTTCATCATGAAGCGGTTTACACGGTTCAACGTCGATGAGTTCTCTTGTTTTATAATCGTAGCACTTTCCATTTTGGAACACGCCATCTGCAGATGGAACAAAGAACAGATCACCATTCGTTGCTGCTCCTGTTCGCAGTACAACTAGACGCTCGCCTTCGGCTTGCAAATTGCTGCCCATATAAAACTTTGAAGTTGGGTCAATCCCGAGCCAATGCAGCAAGGTGGGTGCGATATCCATTTGTCCAGTTACTTGATTATATACGCCTGCCTCAGCTCCATCTGGCAAGTGGACAATAAGTGGTACTTGATTTTTCATTTCGAGCATATCGAGATCGCTTATCTCATGGCCCAGTAGCTGTGCTAACGGTTCGCGCTCTAGGATGGAGTTATCATGGTCGCCGTAGAACATGAGAATTGTGTTGTCCCATAAGCCTCTCTTTTTCAAATCCTCGATCAAAGATCCAACCGCCGCGTCTACGTAATGAATTGAGCGCAAATATTCTCCGAAAATCGTCTTATCAAATGGCGCCACATTCAATGCAGTATATGTATCTGGCATGGTATAAGGATGATGGCTCGTTAATCCGATCATAAATGAGTAGAATGGTTGCTTTTGCTCAGCAGCTATACGCTCTACAGATTGTTTGAAGAAGGAGCGATCCCCAAGTGACCATCCTAAGGGCTCATCCATTTGGTAGTCTTTCTTACTCATAAAGTAGTCGTAACCGAACTTTTCGTACATGACATAACGGTTCCAGAAACTCCCTTCATAAGCATGAAAGGCACCTGTTGAATATCCATTTTCCTTGAGAACTCCTGGTAATGCATCATAGGTATGATCCGGATAGCGGATAAACACCGAGCCAGTTGGAAGCGGATGCAAGCTAGTTTGAACAGCAAGATCTGCATCTGAAGTTCTACCTTGTCCCGTTTGGTGGAAGAAGCGATTCATGTACATACTATCTTTTAGAAGTGCATTAAGATTTGGTGTAATCTCCTGCCCATTAATCGTCTGATTAATGACGAAATTCTCGAATGCCTCTGCTTGAATCACGATGACATTGCTGCCTTTATATTTTCCAAACGTAGAGCTAGGTCCTTTCAACATAGGGGCATGGTTATCGAACCACTGTTTCGCCTGCTGCTTCTCTTCTTCAGTAATGGACTTATCTGCGAACCAGTTCTCTTTCGCATAACGATAAATATCGTAGCCATGAAATCCATATAGCCCTGTAATATTGTAAACAGCAGGATTCCACCAGTTAGAAGCGAGCAACCCTTTTGCCCAAGTGCTGGTTGTTTTTTGGACGGGCATATACAGCATAATTGAGCCAATTACCAGCGTAAGCGTGCCGATGCTGAGTCGCATCCAAATAATATTCTTTTTGTTCTTAATTGAATATTGCTGCTTTTCCTTCCGTTCTTGTTTCATCAAGCGGAATTGTATGATGTGGAACGGAATAAGAATAAACCAGTCGATGAAATAGACAATATCTCCCCAGAAGATCAGGGATAGGATGCTTCCGCCAAGTGCGCTTACTTGTCCAGCCTGCATTAGAACAGGGACGGTTATAAAGTCTTGGAAGTAACGGTAATATACTAAATCTGAAAAGAGTAGTAACGTAAGCAGTACGTTAAGCACGATGAAGGCGATGGGCCGCCAATGTCTTGGCAGCCACCATGTCCAGCCTCCGAGTATGAATAAAGCGCCTAACGTTACATAAATATCACTGCTATCCGTAGCCATATTCGGAATGGCCAACGTCTCATTTAATATGATGCATTTCCACAGCATAACGCCAAGAAAAAGGATGAACGCAATACCGCTTACCGTCATCCAACGTGACATTTTTAGAGTGGAGAATCGAAAGCTACTACTCGACATAGGAGCAACTCACATCCGTTTCTTGTTCATGTCTCTATTGTGTGCTCAGCTCGTAGATGTATCTTTGTTCGGGCGGGGAGGCAACGGTCCGAAATATTGATAGAACTGACATTCAATATTACCGTTGAACAACTTCCTGCGTTTGTCTGCCGGACGTCCAATATAATGTTCGAACTGCTTGCTCGGGCTTATGGTGAACATCGACCATGTGGGCAGCGATTTCATCATAAAGCCTAGCTGACGAATCAATTTTTCTACTTCGGCTTGTTCGCTTAGACGTTCACCGTATGGTGGGTTGGTCAGGACGATTCCGTACTCGCCATCAGGCTTGACTCGATTAAGTGGGCCTACTTTAAACTCGATTTCTTTACCGAATCCAGCACTCTTCGCTGCTGCGCGTGCTAATTCGATTGCTTCTGGATCAATATCAGAACCATACAATTGAAGCTCGATATCATCATTTACCGCATCGAACGCTTCATCGCGTGCATCTTCCCAATCGTCTTTGGAAATAAGCGGCCAATGCTCGGATGGGAAGGAACGGCGAAGTCCTGGTGCAACATTCCATCCAATCATAGCTGCTTCAATCAGAAGCGTGCCTGTACCGCAGCAAGGGTCAACGAGTGGACGGGATGGATTCCAACGGCTAAGCAAAATGAGTGCTGCTGCCATCGTTTCTTTTAATGGAGCTTTACCAGCGAGCTTGCGATAGCCGCGCTTGTGTAAGCTAGCTCCAGTCGTATCGAGCGTAATGGTCGCAATATCATTAAGCAGGGATACTTCAATCCGGAAGTATGCGCCTGTTTCTTTGAACCAATCGATATGGTAATTTTCCTTCATTTGTTCAACGACAGCTTTTTTCACAATGCCCTGACAGGCAGGGACGCTAGATAGCTGTGATTTCTGGGAACGGCCTTCTACAGGAAATTCACCGTCAGCAGGAATCCACTCGTGCCAAGGAATGGACTTGGTTCCTTGGAATAGTTCTTCAAACGTACGTGCAGGGAACTGTCCCATATTGATGAGTACGCGATCAGCGGTACGAAGCCATAGATTGGTACGGCATACGTCCAGTGGTCCGCCTGTGAAATGGATTTTACCATTTTCTACTTTTACATCGTCATAACCTAAATCTTTCAGTTCTCTCGCAACAATAGCTTCAAGTCCCATTGGACAGGTTGCGATTAACGACCAAGGTCGCTCCATCAGTTATTTCACTCCGATCTGCTTGTCTAACTTGTGTTCATACGGGTTCCATCATATCATAATTAGAGGAGGTTGTGAAAAAGGATGACGAATGAAAATTTGCAAACAGTAGAGACTTATCTTGACAGCCATTATGAGGAAGATAAGCAATTAACAAGTATTAAACAATCGATAGCGGAAGCAGACATGCCTGCCATTTCTGTGGCTGCAGGATACGGGCGCTTGCTGACGTTATTAGCACGTGGATCAAAGGCTGAGCGTGCTCTAGAAATAGGTGCGCTTGGAGGATATAGCGGTCTATGTATTTTGCGCGGACTAACGTCTGGTGGAAAGCTTACTTCATTAGAATTGCGCGCTGAATATGCAGAGCTTGCTCACCGCAACTTAACAGCAGCTGGCTATGGCGAGCAAGTAGAGTACCGTATCGGTGAGGCACTTGATTCACTAAAGCAGCTTGAGGAAGAGGAAGCGCGGTTTGACTACTTCTTTATCGATGCAGATAAAGAAAACTATGCGAACTACTTGGAATATGCGATTCGTCTTGCACGTCCAGGCGCTATTATTGCCGTTGATAATTTGCTGCTTCAAGGTCGTACGATGAACCCAGAGAAACAGGGTCCTTCAGTTCAGGCGATGCGTAAATTTATTGATAATATGGCACATGATGAGCGGCTCGAAAGCGCAATGATGCCTGCTTATGATGGGTTAGCAGTTGCAATCGTAAAATAGACTTTGTAATTTATATGGACGATCTAAAAGTTGTTTCTGGGAAAAGATATAACCAGAAGCAACTTTTTGTATTATTTTCACGCTAATATCCAGCCTAGCTTGTGCTATAATGATGCAATATGTTAATGGAGGCTATGCACGATGAAGTCAAATGAACAATGGACTTCCAAGCTCGGGTTTATTCTGGCGACAGCCGGTTCTGCTATTGGCCTTGGGGCAATATGGAAATTCCCGAACGTGGTGGCCACTAGCGGTGGTGGCGCATTTTTTCTTGTTTTTATGCTATTTACTTTTGGGATCGGACTGCCGTTATTGTTAGCGGAGTTCGTCATCGGAAGAAGTACAGGCAAAGAGGCCGTATCTGCCTATAAGGAACTTGCCCCGAATTCGAAGTGGCATTATGTCGGATATCTTGGCATGATCTTATGCAGTATTCTTTTGTCTTTCTACAGCGTTGTAGGGGGATGGATCGTGTTGTACACGATTCGAAGTTTCACGGGCCAATTATTATCGCCAGGCGCTGATTATGGACAGCTCTTTACGGACACGGTATCGAATCCATGGATTGCGGTGTTGTCACAGGGCTTGTTCATGTTAATTACGACTATGGTTGTTGTTAAGGGAGTTAAGGGAGGAATTGAAAAGGCAAGCCGTATTATGATGCCAGGCTTGTTTATTCTTTTCGTAATTTTGATTATCCGTTCACTGACACTGCCGGGAATGGCAGCAGGGCTGGAGTATTTCCTTAAGCCTGACTTCAGTCGTCTAAGCTCGGAAGCGGTACTTTATGCGCTAGGGCAGTCTTTCTTCTGTCTTAGTGTAGGTGCATCATGTATGGTTACGTACAGCTCGTATTTAGGTAAGAATGAGCCGTTAGGCAAGCCGGCCCTTTCGGTTGTGAGCTTGAATGTGTTGACATCGTTAATGGCAGGCTTGGCTATTTTCCCAGCTCTATTTGCACTTGGAATGAAGCCAGTAGAAGGACCAGGGCTGCTATTTATGACATTGCCAGCCATGTTTGAACAGCTGCTTTATGGTGAATTTTTTATTGCTATATTCTTGGTATTATTCTTATTTGCAACTTTGACGTCAGCGTTCTCTTTATTAGAGATTGTCGTTGCTGCTTATTCGAAGGGCGATTCGAATAAGCGAGTCAAGGGCAGCTGGTGGACAGGGTTGGGTATCTTTTTATTGGGTGTTCCTTCCGCATTATCATTCAGCGGTCATCCGTTGTTTATTTGGGGGGACAAGCCTATATTCGATTGGGCAGATTTTGCCGTTTCGAACGTCATGCTGCCAATTGGCGTATTATTAATTTCTCTGTTCGTCGGTTATCGTTTCCCGAAACAACGGTTAGAACAGGAATGGGCTTATGTTGCCCCAGGCTGGCGTATGGGGATGCGTTTATATGTATTTATGCTTCGCTTCGTACTGCCTATCATCGTTCTTGTCGTTTTTGTAAATGGCATTTTGTAAGCACGTAAAGAACGCAGTAAGGTAATGGATGAGGCCAGTCCACATCATTGATTTGGGAACTAGGGGGCTGTCTGGTGATGGTAGAAAAAGAACAATGGACATCTAAGCTTGGATTTATTTTAGCAACAGCAGGATCGGCGATCGGATTAGGTGCCATTTGGAAGTTTCCGAATACGGTAGCTACAAGCGGTGGCGGCGCCTTCTTCCTCATGTTTATCGCGTTTACACTGTTAATTGGATTCCCGCTGCTGATGGGGGAATTCTTTATTGGACGCAGCACAGGCAGAGAGGCTTTAACTGCGTATAAGAAGCTTGCTCCTCGTACGAAATGGCATTGGATCGGTTACCTTGGTATGGGAACTTGCTTCTTGCTTCTTTCATACTATAGTGTTATCGGCGGTTGGATCGTCATTTACTTTATTAAAAGTATAAGCGGCGGTTTGTTGCATAACGCAGTGCCATATGAGCAAATGTTCCAGTCGACCGTAGCAGATTGGAAAATGGTATTGCTCGCACAGCTCAGCTTCATGCTCATTACGATTGTTGTCGTAGGGCAAGGGGTAAAGAAAGGGATCGAGCGCTCTAGTCGTATCCTGATGCCGGGCTTGTTTATCCTATTCGTCGTATTGATCATTCGTTCGTTGACGCTTCCAGGCATGGAAGAAGGGATTCGTTATTTCTTAACACCGAACTTTGCGCAAATTGATGCGAAAACGATTCTAAATGCACTCGGACAATCTTTCTTCTGCCTTAGTGTAGGTGTGTCGGTAATGGTGACATACAGCTCATACTTGAGCAAGAAGGAGTCGTTGACACGTTCAGCGGTCTCGGTAGTGGGATTGAACGTATTAACCTCGTTTATGGCAGGATTGGCGATATTCCCGGCGTTGTTTGCTTTGGGCATGACGCCAAGTGAAGGGCCAGGATTGCTGTTTATTACACTCCCAGCTGTATTTGAACAAATGTACGGCGGAGGCATTTTTATAGCTCTATTTTTAGCTCTATTTTTATTCGCAACATTTACATCCGCATTTTCGATGTTGGAGATTCTTGTTGCAGCTTATTCGAAGCCAGAGCAGCCCGCTCGCTCACGCAAACGCCTGAGTTGGTTGTTCGGGGCCATTATTTTTGTCGTTGGTATCCCGTCTGCTTTGTCATTCGGACCTTGGGCAGAAGTACAATGGTTCGGCAAGTCTATCTTCGATCTAGCGGACTTTACAGTATCGAACGTATTAATGCCGCTTGGCGTTCTACTAATCGCTGTATTTGTCGGTTATCGTTTCCCAAAGGACAAGCTATTAGCGGAGTTGGAAAGCGAGCCAGCATGGTGGCGCAAAGGATTAGCGGTATATATGCTGCTTATTCGCTACATCATTCCAATTGTAGTTTTACTCGTATTTCTTAATGCATTAGGACTGTTGCCTGTATAAAATGATAAAAGGATTGACCCTGTACCATGGTGCGGCGGTCAATCCTTTTTTGTGCGGCTTTCTTATTTACATTTTTACAAATGTTCTTACAAATGACTAACGTCCAACTTGTGGCCTTCACGTTCTTAATTGGTATTACGGACGGAGTGAAGAACGTGCCTTGCCATACAGGGAAAAACGAACCCATCCCATATTTACGAGCAGCAGAATACCTGACATGATGAAAATACCTTCAATACCAAACGTACCTGCCAACAAACCGCCGACTACCGGTCCTACCGCATTGCCTAACGCTAATGTACTCGTGTTGAAGCTGTACGATCGACTTTCCATTCCTTCTGGCGTGAAGCGATTAATGAGTGCATTTACAGATGGCAATAATCCACCCATAAAGCATCCGAACAAAAATCTTACCGCTACCAGCTGCCATACATTCGTTACAAATGCTTGTGGAATGAGGGTACAAGCTGCACCAATTAGCGAGAAGGTCAATACTTTGTTAGCTCCAATCCGATCACTCAGCTTACCTAACAGAGGTGAGCATATCATGTTGGACAAGCCGGTAACTGCACCGACGAATCCAGCCATAAAAGCCAAGTTCTCTGTCGTACCATGCAGCTTCTGTACATAAAGCGGGAGCAGTGTCATCGGGCTAAGCATCGCAAATTGAAGTAAAAAAGTTACCGCAAACAACGACATCAGCTGCGGGATCTTGCTAAGCTTCCTAAAGCCCTCCATGACAGAGATTTGCGGCTTATCCATCGCTTTTTGCTTGTCAAACGACTCTTTAATAAAGAACATCGCCATCATCGATGCGAAAAACAGCAAGGCACCTGTGATGTAAAAGATAGGGCGATAGCCGATGGTGTCAGCCAACAATCCTCCGATTAGCGGTCCTAGAATCGTCCCGGCAACGCCGCCTGATTGGAGTGTGCCCATCGCAAATCCCATTCTTTCCTTCGGCGTCGTCGTAGAAACAAGCGCAACTGCGGCTGGATTAAAGCCCGAGATGGTTCCATTCAGCATACGAAGCAGCAGGAGATGCAGCGGTGTGGCTGCGAAACCCATTAGCACGGTAACGAGTGCCATACCAAATCCCGAGCGCAGCAGCATAACTTTGCGACCATACTTATCAGCAAATTTCCCCCAGATAGGCTGAGCAATAAAGGAGGTTACAAAGTTTCCTGCAAAGATAATACCTGCCCAGAGCGCAATGCTATCTGGATCTGTTAAACCAATGTCCGACTGTAAATACAAAGGGAGAAAAGGAACGACCATCGTCATTCCGGCCATAACTAGAAAGTTTCCGAACCATAAAATGATTAGATTCAGTTTCCATTGCTGCATGTGCGTTCACCACTTTCTAAGGCCACCATCCGTCCGATACCAGCAACTGGAACTAGTATACCACATTCTCAACAAAATGCAGGAACACTCTTTTCGTAAGTAAGTTTGGAAAAATCCATAGTTATATCTTATTTTCTAAATTAAACTTCACTTTGCATTGAATATCAGCTTGTTTAAACATTTCTGGCCATTTTGCATCGTCCCATTCCTCAAAAGCCATATTATTGCGCACAAACATGCCAAATCCAACGGGGTCCGATTGTAAATCTTGCAGCTTGCGAATCGTTTTCGTTATCTGCTTCTCCATGGCATGCTCTACATGTGATTCTTGTACTTGTTGATCCGAAGTAAGTTCACTGAGTGTTGTATCTAGCGTTCCCTTCACATGTAGGGTGATTATTATTTTTGGAACGGGTTTCGTTTCAAGCACCGTAATCGTACGTTTCGACACTGCATTTTGCATTGTGATTGGGATCGGTGCGTGACCGGCCTCCTTGTCGAGATGAATAAACGTATTGAACTTAGGACTACGCATCATAAGCATGTAAATCGTTTCTTGTTCACTCAGTGTACCTACCCATTTGCCTTGTTTGCTAAATACAGCGGAGCCGGACAAAGAGGCGCTTTTGCTTTTAATTTTCACAATAAAGCTGTATGGATCAGCGCCGTTCTCGATATAATCGCGTACAAAATTAAATACCGTGGAAATGGATATTTTATAAAAGTTTTGCATTTTTATTACCAGTCGATATAGATTGAAATCTGTGACATCTTCCCCTAATTTTAAAAAGTCTCTTGCTTCTCCTTCATAGACCATCAGTCTGGTCGTAATAGGGAACTTAGGTTGTAGTAGTAAGTTGGAGATAGCTGGGATCAAAAGTCCCTCCTCTGCTAACGCTTTGCCGACAATGATGTTGCGTACTTGGCCAACGACTAACGTGAAGCGTGTTTGCATGAGGAAATGATCATAAGCTTCCTCGAAGTTGCTAGCTCTATAAGCCATGTAGACAGCTTTGGCTTTACCATCTGGTTTCAGTTCTGCGAAAGTGATGCCAAAAAAATACTCATTTGGTCGATCTGACTTATCAATTGTAACCGTTTGAATAAAGCCACTCATATTAATAATGCGCTTCGTTTGACAGCTGGTAAGCAGCAGAGAAGCGCACAATATGACTACAAGAAACGTCAGAAGGAATCGCAAGTATAGTCGATTATGATTCATAGTTGAGTGACTCCTTCTGATGAAGATGAAGAAGACGAAGCGGGTGCAGAAGTCGTCCCTGCCTGATTTGTGGTATTGTCACAATTTGCTGTATCCGTACTGGCCTTGTTGTCTTTGTAGGGCAAAATAAAATATAGCAGCGTAAATATAACGATGATACATACAAGTATGATATTGCTTATGCTAAAGAGTAATTTAGACTCATCAAAGTTGAACGGAACGTAGCACAACGTAATCATGATTACTCCTGCGATGAGCAAATTTTCTTTATGACGGTCTTTTGTTTGCAGCGTCTTCAATCCTTCCAATCCACTCCAAGTATAGACGGAAGCGGTAAGGATGGCTGAGAAGATGAACGTAATGAATAGCAAGTCTGTAATATATTCGAGCGCATTGATTTGAGTGGCTCCATATAATCTCAGGACGACAAATCGTACATCTTGAATTTGTTCAACAGGCAATAGTCCTTGCGCAAGGAAGCAGTACATCGTGTAGTAGGTTCCGATAACAAAAGCGGAAAGAGCGGCATAGGTTATCCATTTTGTGTTTTTTTCTAAATAAGGCGTCATAAACATTATCGTCTCATAAGCAAGAAAAGCACCGAGTATGTCGAGTATACCGTTAAAGGACAGGTGTCCATTTTTTAGAAAAAAAGGTGTGTACCGCACAAACTCAATGTCGTTGAATTGCAGCAGCTCAAAAAATACAATCCAAAAGGAAAACAGGTAGTACAGCACCGAGGTTTTCGTGATTGTATATAAGCCATGTGCTGCTGTAAATAAGACAACTGCCAATATAATGATTGAAATCGTGCGTATGTTTACGCTCGGGTCGCTTGTAAACTGAAGAACGCGAGCATAAGCATTCGCTAAGTTGAAGGAGATCACCCAAAATAAAAGGCTGGGTATAACGATAAAAATGGTAGCAATCGGCTTGGGGAAATGTGTATGAATGATCGTCCAAATAGAAGCATGTTTATGCTTCTTGCTCCCTTTATAGATCAAATACATATGGCCAATAACAAGTGCTGTATATGCATAAAGCATCACCCAACTGTTTGTTCCAAATTCTTTAGTGACAAGAGAAGGCAGCTGGAAGAAAATAATCCCCCTTACGATCATGAACAGCAATATAGCAAACGCATAGCCTTTGATAGGTGTGTTCATTACGATCGACCTCCTCGACGAAAATAACTTTTTTGCACAACAGACCTAGGTCGCTTTTCTTTGCTCCAGAAGAAAAAATCAGCAAAATAGGATAGGTCAATATACTCCTTGTTCAAGGAACGCAAATGGCATAATCTCGTTATAATTAAGGAGATAAATATAACGATTCCGAAATATCCCATTAGCCCTGCGAGAATAATGTTAATGAAGCGCAGTGCACGCATGGACGTTTCCAGTGTATAGTTCGGTATAATAAAGGAAGCTAATGCACTGCTTGCAACGGCTACAATGAGAACGTTGCCAGTCAAACCAGCTTGAACGATTGCTTGTCCAATAACCAAACCACCTACGATACCTATCGTCTGAGCAATTTTTGTAGGCAGCCGCGCGCCCGCCTCTCGTAAGATTTCGATAACACCTTCCATAAGCAATGCTTCCATCATCGGTTCGAATGGTACGCGCAAACGGGAAGTAATCATCGTTTCCAACAGCGTTGGTGGGATGAATTGATAATGATAGGTAGTAACTGCGACATAAAATGCACTCAACATTAAGGTTAATGTGAATGCAAATAAGCGAAGGAGACGGATGAATCTACTGAAATGCCAGCGCTCGTAGTTATCACCAATCACTGCAAAAAAATCCAAAAAATTTACAGGTGCTACAACGACCGTCGGACTATTGTCAGTTAAGATAGCTACTTTTCCGTTTAATAAATATTGGGTCACGCTATCAGGTCGCTCCGTTCCAATCCATTGTGGAAACACGGCAAAAGGCGTATCGTCCAGCTGTTTAGCGACCTCGTTACCGTCCAATACTTCTCTCATGTGTAAGTTTTCCATTCGTATGCAAGCTTCGCTAATAACGTCTTCCTCGGCAACTCCTTCGATATAAATAAGATAAGCGTAGAAAGGAAAATCCTTACCAATGTTATATTTAATGCTCTTCAACCTTGGCGTACGAATGCGACGTCGAATGAGAGAAGCGTTAATTTCAGCACTTTCTACAAAGGCATCATGAGGGCCTGTTATTACATTTTCCTTTGCAGAGGTCTGAATGGCACGAAAGCTGGCTGCGCCTGAGCTAATCATCCCCACTTGATTGTTGTACACGCCAACAATATCACCATTTACGATATGCTCGGCAATTTTATCGAGCATATCTTGTTCGTTATGTCCTTGCAGAGGATTCCATACGGACATGAGACGTTTTAAAGCCGTATCAGAGTCGCTATCTTGTGCAAACGAGGTAATGACTTGATGATATTCATTTTTATTTAATAGATGATGAATATACATGACCGTTATTTGGCCACCTAAAATGGCTTCGACGGTCAAATCATTCGCATTCACGAACATTTTGCGAGTCAGTTCTACCCAATCGCTTTGTACCACCGACATGCTGTGCTTCCTCCTCCCTTTTCCATTTGTAGGAGTTAGGATGTTCCAAAGGACTGGGAACTATGTGTGCGAAGTCCATATTTTTGAAGTTTATTTGAGAAAGAATAGCAGTAAATGTCATGGCTTGGCGCACTTTGTCAATAGATTGTCATAGCTTTCAAGCACAGTGTAGTTGTGAGTGAACGCAAAAAGGGGCATAATGGAAACGTTGCAATATCTCTTTTGAGATATTACTATTGCGTTAGTTCTATATGTAACAATTGGAAAAATGTAAATCGTATACAGAAAAATCTACTCGTGTTAGACGGGGGTTGAGCGAATATGACTAATACCAATTATAATGACCGATTTTTACGTGCATGCCGCAAACAGGAAGTAGACCGACTGCCTGTATGGTACATGAGGCAAGCGGGTCGCTATGACCCTGAATATCGCAAAGTGAAAGAGAAATATAGTTTGCTTGAAATTTGTCGACAGCCTGAGCTTGCTGCTGAAGTTACATTGATGCCAGTTCGTAAGCTGGGTGTTGATGCGGCTATTTTGTATTCGGATATTATGAATCCCGTAGCTTCGATTGGTATTGACTTCGATATCGTAGCGAATGTGGGACCTGTTATTGCTGATCCGATTCGTACAATGCAGCAAATAGAACGATTAAAGCCCGTTGATCCAGAAGCGGATTTAGGACATATATTGGAGACGATTCGGATTTTGGATCGCGAATTGAACGTACCTTTGATTACATTTGCAGGTGCACCGTTCACGATTGCAAGCTATCTAATTGAAGGCAGACCATCCAAGTCCTACATACATACGAAGACGATGATGTATGAGCGTCCTGATATGTGGTTTGCACTGATGGACAAGCTTGGCGACATGGTTGCGACCTATTTGCGTTCGCAAGTCAATAACGGAAGCAAGGCATTCCAATTGTTCGACAGTTGGGTAGGTTCTTTGTCTCCGCGCGACTTCCAGACGTATGTGCTGCCAACGATTGAGCGTATTTTTGCATCTTTGTCTGATTTGGATGTACCAAAAATTTATTTCCCTGGCGTTAGCTCTGGTGAACTGCTTCCATTGCTTCATAACTTGCAAGCAGATGTAGTTGGTCTGGATTGGCGCGTGTCGATAGAAGAAGGCAGAAGAAGGCTTGGAGACCGCTTTGCTGTGCAGGGCAATTTGGATCCGTATCTATTAACGGGACCCATGTCCAAAATTCAAGAAGAAGCGAAGCATATCATGGATCTAGGGATGAAGCAGCCAGGATACATCTTTAACTTGGGGCATGGATTATTCCCTGAAGCTTCATTAGACAAGCTGAGACAATTGACCGAGTATGTTCATGAATATTCTAGTCAGGCGCTGTCAGCGAAATCTGAGGAGGTATAGCCATGAGTGAACGTCGTATCGGAGTCTTGGTCATGTCTTATGGTACACCAGAAAGCCTTGACCAAGTTGAAGCGTATTACACACATATTCGAAGAGGGAGCCCTCCATCAGCGGAACAATTGGAAGAGCTTCGTTCCCGCTATGAAGCGATTGTCGGTGGTGTATTCCCACTTCGTCAAAATACAAATGAACAAGTAAATGCCTTGCAAGAAGAGCTGAATGTCCGTACTGCGAATACTGGCATCAAGTATGTATGCTACCAAGGATTAAAGCATGCTGCGCCATTTATTGAAGATGGCATAGAAGCAATGGCACGCGATGGGATTCATGAGGCGGTTGGCATTGTTTTGGCTCCTCATTACTCCACTATGAGTGTAGGTGGATATTTGAAGAGAGCGCAGGAAGAAGCCGACAAGCATGGCATTGCCTTTGCAGGTGTAAAGAGCTACCATCTGCATCCGCAGCTTATTGAAGCGCTTGTGGAGCGTGTGAATGAGCAGATCGACGCTTATGAGCAGGAAGGTCAGAAGCGTGAGCAAGTGCAAGTGCTTTTCAGTGCACATAGCTTGCCTGAGAAAATTTTAGAAATGAAAGATCCTTATCCTGAACAGCTTTTGGAGACGTCACGAGCAATTGCTAAGACATGTGAGCTTGCTGATGAGCAATGGCAGTTCACTTGGCAAAGCGCCGGACAAACGGGCACACCATGGCTAGGTCCTGATATTTTGGATACGCTCGAACAGGTTGCGAGTGAAGGTCGTCCAGCAGTGCTGTCTGTACCAATTGGTTTTGTATCTGATCATTTGGAAGTGCTGTACGATTTGGACATCGAAGCGAAGCAGCAATCAAATGAGTTGGGTATTGGATTCAAGCGTACACGTTCTCTTAACCAAGATGTTCGTTATATTCAGACATTAGCTGATCAGGTAGTAGAAGCAACGAGACAATAGTCTGTTTATTTGCTAACGAAATCAATGGACTCGATGAAAGAAGGGACGCACGATGAGCGAATGTCAAGACATCGTCATCATAGGCGGCGGATTAACGGGCCTGTCAGCTGCTTACTATGCGATGGAAGCAGCTAAGGCAAGCGGTCAACATATATCCATAACAATTGTAGAGAAACGACCAGAGTTAGGCGGGAAGATTGATACGCTGCGTACTCAAGGTTGTGTGATCGAAAAAGGACCAGATTCATTTTTGGCGCGCAAGCTGCCTATGTATGAATTAGCTAAGTCGCTTGGCTTGGAATCCGAATTGGTCTCTACCAATCCTAACGCACGTAAAACGTACATTTTAGCAAATGGCAAGCTGCATCCGATGCCAGCAGGACTCGTTCTAGGTATCCCAACCGAGATTAAGCCTTTTGTGAAAAGTGGTCTTATTTCGATGGGGGGAAAAGTCCGTGCTTTGACGGATCTCGTACGTAAGCCACGACAATCTACAGAAGACGAATCGTTAGGTCATTTTCTAGATCGCCGATTAGGTCCCGAAGTGACGGAGAACATCGCTGAGCCATTGCTAGCAGGGATCTATGCTGGTGATCTGCGGAAGTTGAGCATTCAGGCTACATTCCCGCAGTTTGCTCAGCTAGAGCGCACACACGGCAGTTTGATCAAAGGGATGATGGAGAACCGCAAAGCGGGCAATTCCGTGCCAGGACTTCCAGATGTGGTGAAAAAGACTACCTTTTTAACGTTCAAGAACGGGCTTAGCACGATCGTTGAGCGATTGCAGGAAGTGCTGCTGCCGCATGTTCAGCTGCGCTGCAGTGCAGGTGCGAGTGAGCTTCATAAGCATGAAGACGGGACATACACGCTGAAATTGTCTGACGGATCGGACATTCGGACGAAGCAGATTGTTGTCACAACGCCATCTTATGATGCTGCGCCATTGCTTGAGCCGCTTATGGACGTCACAACGCTGGAGCAAATTCGCAATGTATCGGTTGCGAATGTCGTCAGCGCGTTTGACCGCAGCAAGCTGCCGAACACTTTGGACGGAACGGGCTTTGTTATTGCCCGGAATGAAGGGCGAGCGATAACGGCTTGTACATGGACTTCGATAAAATGGACGCATACAAGCCCAGAAGATACGATGTTGATTCGCTGCTATATCGGACGAGCGAACGACGAAGAGCGCGTGGATTGGCCGGATGACGCACTGAAGCGGACCGTTCGAAACGAGCTGAAAGAGCTTATGAACATTGATATCGAGCCTAAGTTTATGGAAGTGACGCGATTACATCGCTCCATGCCGCAGTATGATGTAGGCCATGTGCAGCGCATAGCGTCATTTAGACAGCAGTTAAGCAAGTCGTTGCCGGGTGTTGCTGTTGCAGGCGGTGCTTATGATGGTGTCGGGATGCCGGATTGCATTACGAGCGGCAGGAAGGCAGGCGAGCAGGCTGTTGCTGCATTGCTAAATGGGTCTGCTGATTCAGATGCCAGCGTATCATGATCGTGGTGTCAACATGAGAACAGGCAAGTATTTATATAGGTTGCATCTATTTAATACTCGCCAGCTATCGCATAAGAAGGTAATATAAATAAACAACAGACAGGAGAACACCGCTTTTAAAGCGCTGGTTGTTATCCTGTCTTTTTTGTAATCGTCTTCGAAGGGGAGTGGGGTACCATGACGGCAATACCATCTACGCTTACAGATAACTATAATCGCATACATAACTATATGCGTATTTCCATTACTGATCGCTGCAACCTTCGATGTACCTATTGCATGCCTGAAGAAGGGATGACGTTTCTGCCGAATGAGCAGCTAATGACGGATGAGGAGATTATTCAAATTGTTCGTGTCGCTGCCCAGCTTGGTATTAAGAAAATAAGGCTTACTGGCGGGGAGCCATTGCTGCGACCTAATGTAGTCAGTCTTGTGCAGGAACTGTCGCAAATTGAAGGAATTGAGGACTTAGCGCTGACAACCAATGGACTGCTGCTTGCGAAAATGGCGGCTGATTTGAAGAGGGCTGGATTGAAGCGTGTAAATATAAGTATGGATTCCTTGAAACCTGAACGATTTAAACAAATGACAAGAGGCGGCAATTTACAGCGTGTGTTAGAAGCGGTGGAGCGATGTACGGAAGTAGGACTAGCACCTTTAAAATTAAATGTTGTACTCATGCGAGGCTTCAATGATGATGAGTGGGACGATTTTATTCAATACACGATTGATCATCCAATTACAGTACGATTTATTGAGTACATGCCAATCGGTGGAAGGCAGCAGGGCTGGAAGCGGGACTACATTTCACTTGAGGAGCGTTTGAAAGGGAGCAAATGGCATGAACAAGCCATTCCAGTTGATAAGCCTCGTCATGGTGGTCCAGCAGCGTATTATCGTTTACCTGGTGCAAAAGGACAATTTGGCTTAATACACCCTGTGAGTGACCATTTCTGTGATACATGCAATCGCCTGCGCATTACGGCAGATGGCTATGTGAAGCCATGCTTGTATTGGTCGGACGAGTTCCATTTGCGCCATCATATTGGCGATGATGCGAAGCTTGCTGAAGTGCTCATCCGATCGTTGGAGGCAAAGCCTTTTAATCATGAAATGGCGTATGAGCTGTCGGGTCAATCATTGTCGCATCAACCTACGACACGCACGATGTCTCAGATAGGTGGATAGTGGTGGGCTTGGCTGATTGTAAATAGGCTGGTTTTCCGTTTAGTGGCTTGATTAATAATATATATTTACAGTTTATATCTTTACTGTACACTAGCCTATCTTCATGGGAGGAGGAGTTGGCATGCGTGGATCATTTAGAAAGAATGGAAATATGAGTTACACACTCATTTCGTCATTCCGTCTTTCAGCTACATGCTGCAAATGCCATCGAATTATTTATGACACAGAACAATGATTCATCTAAAGAGGTATCAAGCGGAGTGGTGAATTCGGATTCATTAGCTGCTGCTTCAACTACGAATGCTTCTACCACTGCTGCACTCAATACGATGAAGCATGATGTGAAATTTAATCGGGATATTATGCCCGCTCAGACTGCTCAAGCGCTTGTGCTAGAGCGTGTTATGTGTGGTTCAACTGAACGAGTGCCGTTAGAACAGGCATATGGACGCCACTTGGCTGAAGAAGCGGTTACCAATCGCCCTGTACCGCATTTTCGTCGTTCCATTATGGATGGGTACGCAGTCATCGCAAAGGATACGTCTACAGCAGACGCGTCGAATCCAGTCATTTTGCAAGTAATCGGCGAAGTTCCATGCGGTGCGGTTTGGAGTGGGGAACTGCGCCAAGGTCAGGCCATTCGAATTATGACAGGCGCACAACTACCGGAAGGGGCCGATGCGGTCGTTCGTTTGGAATGGACAACAACTGTAGAGCGTGCTGTTAATTCTGGTCCACAATCAGGGCAGATGATAGCCGTGCATCAAGCTGTGAGATCAGGTGAGGCAATTCATGGCATAGGCTCAGAAATGCAAGCTGGTGAAGTGCTTGTCCAAAAGGGGCAGCGAATAGGTGCAGGCGAGATGGGGCTGTTAGCGATGTTCGGCTATGCTAATGTGCATGTGTACCGCCGTCCACAGGTTGCCATTTTATCAACAGGACAAGAACTTCTTTCAATAGAGGAAGAGCTGACGCCGGGTAAAATATATAATTCGAACAGCTACATCCTGCTCGCACAACTGGAATCAGCAGGAGCGATGCCGCATCTGCTGCCGCATATTCCTGACGATATAACTACTTTGCGTGAGCGTCTTGATGAAGCATTAGAGCGCTATGATCTAGTCATCACGACAGGTGGTGTTTCCGTTGGAGATCATGATTTGCTCTACGATTATACGAATAACTGGGCAGGAGAATTGCTGTTCAATAAGGTGAAAATGCGCCCGGGCAGCCCGACGACAGTTGGATTCCGGCATGGCAAGCCGTTATTTGCGCTATCAGGCAATCCGGCTGCTTGTTATGTGGGCTTTGAGCTATTTGTCCGTCCTACTTTGCTACGTATGCAGGGCGTAGCAGAGCCGCTGCCTAAGCCGATATTGGCTCGATTGACAGAAGCTTATCGCGTGAGGGATACTTTTGATCGATATGTGCGCGCAGTACTTACGATAACAGCAGAAGGACAAGCTGAGGTTCGACCGACAAAAGCGGATATTTCCAGTGCCACCGTCTCGATCCGTGATGCGAATTGCTTGTTCCTATCACCTGCTAGCGAAGAAGGAATGGAGGCGGGAACGTTGGTGCACGTATTTCCGCTGCGAGAGCTGTAGCAGCACAATGGGCTACAACAAGAAGCCGGCATAACGTGATTTGAAATGATATTTCATAAAAGAGAGCAGCGTTTACTTTGCTCAAAGGAGTGAAATTAGTGACAAAACATGATAACGCCAATGATTTATCCGTACCGTATAATCTTGAATCTGTACTTTCGCAACTAAATGTATTCGTTGGGAAATGGAATACAGAAGGAGTAGTTACTGATGCAGTATCCGGTTCAACGGTTACATTAAAAGCAACTGATACTTATGAATGGTTACCTGGCGGCTATTTTTTAATTCATCACGTCGATGGACAAATAGGAGAAGCTGAGGTCAAAGCGATAGAAATGATCGGCTATGATGCATCAAGTCAGATGTATTTCACGCATTCTTATGATAACCAAGGCAACCTCAACAAGTACCAAGCAACGCTGCTCGATAGCTATAAAAAACGAGATTAGAAATAAGGCGCTATCCAGTTGTTCGTATTTGAACGACAAGGGTAGCGCCTACTTGTTTCTTTATTCATGTTATATCTAAATATAATTTAGTCCGCTTGTGGAAGGTAGCGGTATAGGCACAATTGGCCGTAGTGCAGCAGCCCAATCTTGCGGCAAATTAAGCTGGGCATGCGGTGTAAATAATAACGCAGTAAGCTGTGGGCCGCTTAGTCGTAGATGAGGTAGATGTGGCATTGATAGTTCATATTCATCTCCACCATCTTCATCTTTGTTTGCAAGCCTGATGTTGAGCTGTGCACCCACCACAGCTGCATCATGTTGGAGCCAGTAAGGACGAATTTCTTCTACAAATTGCTCGATGTCTGCCATATATACAGTGCCTAAGTTCTGCTCAGATGTATAGGGGATGCTGTTAAACCTCTCTAGCAACTCGTTTTCATGCCAGTTCACAGGCACCTCCAGTACAGGGAGGTTGTTGTTTATCGTGGCATAGGCAAGCAAGCTAGCAATAGCTGAAGCATCCCCTGCCCATTCCACCGCGAACGGAGGGCGGCGTGATTTCAGTGTACCTTTTGGAATGGCTACCACTGCAAAGGCAGCTAATCTACCATCACGTTCTGCAACGAGAACTTGATGTGTCAGCTTCACGCATGAAGCATAGGCTTCCGCTTTCACTAATCCGGCTAAATCCCACACACTTTGCTCGTAGCGCACATTACGGCTTCTTGCAACTGCATGGAGCTTTAGCCATTCATAGGGCTCCATAGCACGTAAATGGAATGGTTGACTGTCCTGGCTTGCTGCTATAGACTGGGCATGAGGCTGATCCAAGAGCACTCGTGTAACTGTGCCAAATAAGTGACATGCCGCACGAGTATATAAGGAGCGCGTGCCTGTTACGAGCAGCAATGATGCTCCCGCTTGCTTTACATGCTCCTTTACTTTATCCAGCATACTGCTAGCGTAGCCCCGACCACGCGCTTCATGATCGATACAGACAGAACCTAGTGAGAGCACGTTAATAGCCGCAGGACCGACTCGCAGGACAGCGGGAAGCAATCCATTAAAGCCAACTAAGCGATTATCTTCGTATATGCCAAATGACTGGCTATAAGCAGTTGCATACAAGTAGGGGAAGCCTGTTGCCATCGAAACTTGTTCAGCATCGCGAAAAATACGATCCGCAAGTAGAATGGCTTCTTGCATTTCCTCATCATTTAGAATGCGAATGTTTGTCATCTTCAGCCCTCCACAATTTGACCGCTTCACGCACATAGCCTTTAGCTTGTTCCAACAGCTGAGAAGCTTCGGTAGCATTTACGTTAGCGACAATCATGACAATGGCAAGTTTGACATGTCCATTTGCTTGCTCATAGGCGTGCTCAACGGTTTCATCTTCCGCCCCAGTAGCCATCTGAATTAATCGCTTTGCTCGACTGATTAATTTATAGTTGGATGGGTTCAGATCGACCATTAAATTATCATACACTTTGCCTATGCGAATCATTGAGGTTGTTGTAAGCATGTTAAGGATGAGCTTCTGCGCTGTTCCTGATTTCATGCGTGTCGAGCCGAGCACAGTCTCTGGTCCAACGACGGCTTCAATCATATATTTGGCCAAGGGCTTCATTGGGGTATCCGCATTGTTGGAAATGCCAATGACCGTAGCGCCGAGTTGCTTGGCGCGTTCCATCGCACCAAGCACATAAGGAGTGCGGCCGCTTGCGGCAATGCCAATCACAACATCGTTCGCATGAACATGATGCGAATCCACATCACGCATGCCAAGTTCCTTGCTATCCTCAGCACCTTCAATCGCACGATAGACTGCCTCGTTGCCGCCTGCAATAATGCCCTGTACCATCTCAGGGTCTGTACCATATGTAGGCGGGCATTCTGAAGCATCGAGAATACCAAGCCGTCCACTCGTGCCTGCTCCAAAATAAAATAGTCTGCCGCCAGCTTGGAAGCTTGCGACGATTGCATCGGCGGATTCAGCAATGATAGGAATGATAGCAGCAATGACATCCGGAACTTTTCGGTCTTCCTGATTAATCAACGTCAAAATTTCTATCGTAGATTTCAAATCTATATCTCTCGTATTTTCATTTTGCTGTTCGGTCGTAAGCTCTTTAATAAATGAGTCCATACGGGTTACCCCCTTTGCGCAAGTTGAGTTGGACGTATCAATGGGAATCGAATCGTAACAGCTGCATTACGTATTCATATATTTTGAGTTAATGAGCAATTGAATGGATAAGGTTAAGCTGCAGGCTATAGGTGGATATGCGCAGCTCTGAATAGGATGTGATACGGGAGTAGACTACATTTTATCCTTCAAGAGATGCTTCTGTACGAGCATGGCTGCTCCCCAAGCAGGCGGCTTCTCTGCGAGGACAATTATTGAAGCTTGATCAGAGCGTTTCAAGTATTGCGTAAACGTGTCCAAATATAAATCGCTATGTTTAAATATAGAGCCTGTTATTGCAAGAGGCGCCTGTGAGAGCCAACTATTTTTGCTTCTCATAGCTAGAGCGAGTTGTGCGAGATCCGTTGCAGCACCTTGAATAATTCTCTGTGCAGCTTCGTCTCCCTGGTTAGCAGCATCGATGCACAGCTCAGCATACTGGGCAATATGCTGCTTGCGAATGGCGGGGCCATATATATAAGTGCGTAACTGTTCAGGAGAGTCAAATTGATGTTTGTCTAGTACATGATCGGTTAGCAGAGTAGGTGGGAGAACACCATCATGGCTGAGCATAACAGCTTGGAGGGTTTGCAATCCTATCTCATAGCCGCTTCCTTGATCTCCAAGGATATGGCCCCATCCACCGGCGCGAAAGCGTTCACCATTAGGTGTAATGCCTAAGACAATCGCTCCTGTACCCGCAATGACAATCGTACCTGTCTCTTGTGCTAAAGCAGCCATTAAGGCAATTTCGGCATCGTTCCTAATGAGAATTGGCAGCCCACTGCGGTTCAAATCCCATAGGTGAAGACGCTCATCTTGCAGCAGTGCATCAAGAAACAGCTGTTGTTCTTCACTTGTGCTTACACCCGCAATTCCCATACCGATTCCAGTACATCGACTAGGTATTAAACCGCTTTCAAAGTAAAGTTCTTGAAGAAGTTGTACGAGATGATCAATTGCTCCTGCAAATGTTACAGCATGAGGATTCGTTGCGGCGCCTTCCCGTTCTAAAATGGGACGACCAGCTGAATCAAGAACGATAGCTGTTGTTTTTGTACCGCCGCCATCAATACCAATTACATACTCCATGACGTCACCTGCTTTATAGGGTATAGCAACAGTATAACTGAATAACAATCCAGTTGTAAAATAAAATATTACAATGATATTATGACTTTGAAATAATAAATTAAATTCAAGTGCGTTTTATCCATGAAAGCGTAACTTAGGTTGCTGTTTAAATCATGATCGGGAAAGAGGGGGGCACGACGATGTCACTATCATGTATGCAAGTGCAGCAAATAGCAGAGAAGTCAGAGAGACTCATTATCGGACTGATGTCCGGTACATCCTTGGATGGAGTCGATGCGGCACTCGTTCGTGTGTATGGATCAGGCATGGAGACGAAGGTAGAAATGCTTGCTTTCGAGTGCCAGCCGTACTCGGATGCAGAGCGGGAGATGCTGAAACAATTATGCTCGCCGGATACAGCGAACGTGCAGCATATATGCACGATGAATTTCTATCTCGCTAATCGATTTGCAGCAATTGCGCGGTCTGTTGCGGCACGAGCCAGTATTCCGTGGAACGAAATTGATCTGTTATCCTCCCATGGGCAGACCATTTGGCATGCTCCTGAGGTTGATCCATCACTGCCATTTTCTATTCCGTCCACGCTGCAAATTGGAGACTTATCTGTACTTGCCAAAGAAACAGGCAAAGTAGTGATCGGTGATTATCGAACCGCAGATATGGCCTTGCAAGGTCAAGGTGCTCCACTAACTCCTTATGCCGATTATATGCTGTGCCGACACCCATCAAAAGGGCGCATTACACAAAACATAGGAGGTATCGGTAACTGTACGGTATTGCCAGCGGGAGGGGCGCCTGCTGATGTTATTGCTTTTGATACAGGACCTGGTAATATGTTGATCGATCAGGCTGTTATAGAGGTCACTGCAGGGATGTCTTATTATGACCATAATGGAAAGCTTGCTGCTTCTGGACAGGTTAATGAGCCCATTCTTTCACGAATGCTCGCTCATCCATATTTTAAGAAGATGCCGATGAAGACGACAGGTAGAGAGCTGTTCGGCCAAGGATATGCAGAGGAATGGCTGCGACAAATGAAACTTTTCTCATGCTCTCCTAATGATATTGTTGCAACATTCACCGCATTTACGGCTCGATCCATTGCTCAATCTTATCGGGATTTTATATTACCCAAGTATTCGATTGATGAAGTCATTGTTTCGGGCGGTGGGGCATGTAATCATACATTAATGGCCATGCTGCAGCAATTGCTTCCTGAGTTGAAAGTCATGACACATGAGGAAATAGGTATAAATAGCGATGCTAAAGAGGCAATTGCCTTTGCGCTGCTTGCCAACGAGTGGATAGAAGGCAATCCGAACCCGATGCATCATGTGACAGGTGCTTCACATGCAACAGTGATGGGGAAGCTCGCACTTCCGTAACGATCAATATTATATATGTTAGCGTTTATTTTGGTTACAAAATTTCATAATTAAATAAAGTAGTTGAAATATTATATCATTGTCATTATAATGATGGTACAGTTTGGAAACGGTTTCAAAATTGCTTGTTAGCGTGCAATGATGAGGGGGGAAGTTTCCATTAACAAAGTGCGAACAGGAGCAGATCAGTTTGCTGAAATCGGCAGCGCATTGCTGCGAGGTAAAAGGTTTGGGTTATTAACCAATCCGACTGGAATAGATGCTAAGTATCGCTCAACTATCGATATTTGCGCAGCGATTAGTGAGGGAAAGTTAACCGCCTTCTTTGCTTGCGAGCATGGCTTACGAAGCGAGAAGCAAGCTGGTGTACAGTTTGAGGATGAGCTTGATCCTGTGTATGGAATCCCGGTATACAGCCTTTACGGAAGTAATCGCAAGCCGACGGCTCAGATGATGGCAGACTTGGATGTAGTGATCGTCGACATTCAAGATTTGGGTGTTCGCTTCTACACATACGTAACGACACTCATTCATATCATCGAGTCATGTGCCGAACATGGCGTCTCTCTGATTGTGCTTGATCGTCCTAACCCTCTTGGCGGTAACAAAGCTGAAGGCGGGCTGCTTAATGAGCAGTATCAATCCATGGTTGGGGCATGGCGAATGCCGATGCTTACCGGAATGACAATAGGAGAATTTGCACAGCTCGTTAACGGTCAACGAGCTATACCATGCGATCTGCAAGTGATCCCGCTCATTGGCTGGAGCCGAGAGATGGAATATCCAGATACGGGGCTGCCGTGGCTCATGCCATCGCCCAATATGCCGACGATAGATACGGTGCGTGTATATGGAGGACATTGCTTATTTGAGGGAACGAACTTGTCGGAAGGTCGTGGAACGACGAAGCCGTTTGAATTGATCGGCGCACCATGGCTTAAGAGCGAGAAGCTATGCAAGGTGATGAATGAGCTGCAGCTGCCAGGTGTACATTTTCATCCATACACCTTCACGCCGATGTTCTCCAAGCATCAAGGCGAACGTTGCCACGGTATTTTTACTTATGTCATAGACCGTAAAACGTATCATTCCGTTGAAACAGGGCTTCACCTTTTGCATCATGTCATGGCGCTTCATGAACAGCAATTTGAGTGGTTAGGGAAAGAGTCAGGCTATCCATTCATAGATTTGCTGACAGGAGACAATCGCGTACGATTGCAGCTTCATGAAACAGATGGGTTGATAAATATTGTGGAAGCTTGGCGTCAGGAGAGTGAACAATGGCGAATGATCCGCAAGCCATTTTTACTGTATGAGGAGTATGGGGAATAGGGAGTTAAGTCATAGTTAGGTCATTTCATGATGTCATTCATAATCGAATGGGGGAGTATGTAATGAAGTGGAATAAGGTCACAGCTATCCTATTAGCGGCAATGCTAGTCGTACTTACTGCATGCAGCAGCAGCGGTTCAAAAGACGGGGCATCAGACGTAGATGTCATTAAAGTATGGACGTATCCTGTACACGGCAATTACAAGGATGATATCGCAAAGTCGGTAGCCGAATTTCACGCGAAACATCCCAACATACGAATTGAGTATGAATTGTTGACTTGGGCGGAAGGTCCGAAGAAATTTGATGTCGCTTTGAATGCAGGCTCACCTCCGGATATTTATTATCATGGGGTTAGCGGACAATATGTAGATACAGGGCTTGCGCTGAATCTAGACCCTTATATGACAGCAGAAATTGTAAGCGATTACTTGCCGGGCGTGCTGGATAAAGCAAAAATCCAAGGTAAGCAGTACGGCCTGCCGATGTATCAGTACCAGTGGGCATGGAGTGCCAATCAACGCATTTTAGAAGAAGCTGGCATCGATTGGAGAAAGATTCAGAAAGAAGGCTGGACTTGGTCCGAATTCAAAACAGAAGCAAAAAAGATGGTTAAAGATCTACCAGACGGCAGTAAACAGTACGGCATCGTAACAGATGCAACGACGACCGATTTCATTGAAATGCTAGCTCGCAGCAGCGGCTTGGTCGATGTTGTGGATCGCGACGGCAAGTTTATTTGGAACGATGAGCGTATGCTTGAAACGTTGAAATTTATTCGCTCACTAGTTGATGAAGGAATTATGCCGAAAGAAACGGCTGCCATTGATCCGGCGAAGCGAGTGGAATATTTCTATAACGGCAAAACAGGTATCGCGAGTAAAGGATTACCTTATTACGATGTAATGCTGGAAACACGTGCTAAAGATATTGATGCAGGCAAAATAAAAGGCGAAAAGATAGAGCATGTCTACTTACCTATTCCCTATAAAGATGGTGGCAAGTGGCAGGCGACAGTTGGTGGTGAAGGTTATGTAGGTTTCCGTCAAAAAGATGATAAGGGTGAGCAGCATGCGAAAAATACGTTCCTTGTTATGGATTGGCTGACGAAAGGTGTCCATGGTGGTAACTCGGCTAGCGAGCTGTGTGTACCGTTCGCTCGACAGTCCCAAATTGATGCATTCAAAGGTAAGGATAGTAGAGGAAAGCCGCATAACAAGATCGCAGCTGAAATTAATCAAAGTCATGGCGTTCCAAGCTCGGATCTATTTGTAGATGCGAAAGTGTCTGCAAGTAAGAAAAAGTTTATCGAGCAAGCGCAAAAGCCGATGCAGCAAGCGCTTTTCAGCGGCAGCAGAACGCCAGAGCAAATTTTTGAGGAATTCAAAAATAAAGGTGAGCAATTATTCCGATAGTAAGCCGAAAGTGTGTAGGTAGGAAGCAGCAGTTACTAGCAGATTTAGACGCTGCACTTGAAGTGGTCTCATATGAATACGTTCATATGGGACCTTTTTTCACAAGGGGGAGAACACATGGTGCAAAAGCTGCGGGATCATATGTGGGCTTATATATTCATACTCGTACCCGTTCTGCTTTTCCTCGTCTTTACGCTATATCCGATCATTTCAGCATTCATGATGAGCTTCCAGCGGTATCATGTCCTGAATCCAGAATGGATTGGATTTGATAATTACAAGACGATGTTTGCGGATTCGGTGTTTTACAAATCACTATGGAACACGTTCTTATTTACGGTATGTACGGTGCCGGTCAATATCGCGATCACGTTTATGCTCGCGTACTTTATTTTTCAGCTGCGCACGAAGTGGCAGACCTTTTTCAAAGCAGTCATGTATTTGCCAGCAGTTGCTTCTGGCGTTACGATTTCGCTCGTATGGTTCGCGATGTTCGATCCGACGAAAGACGGGATGATTAACTCTTTCCTTGGCTTTTTCGGAATGGAGCCTGTTATGTGGCTGAGCCAAACATCAACAGCTCTATTCTCGCTTATGCTGATGACCTATTTAGGATCACATGGGGCGGGCATCATTTTATACTTGGCGGCAATGGGTGGCATTCCGAAATCGTTGTATGAAGCAGCAGATATTGATCATGCCAGTGGCTGGGCAAAATTCAGTAAAATTACGTGGCCGTTGCTCAAACCGACAACTCTATATTTGCTAGTAACGGGGGTTATTATCTCTTTTCAAGTATTTATAAGTGTCTACATGATGACACAAGGTGGACCTGACTTTGCAACGACTACGATCGCTTACCTCATTTATCAGACGGCGTTTATGTTCTATGAATTCGGATTAGCCTCGGCACAATCATTTGTACTCACCGCAATCATAGTGGTCGTGTCTATTATTCAGTTTAAAATGTTCTCTACGGATGTCGAATATTAAGCCCAAAGGAGGCATTCACCTATGCAGTCAAAAGGGAAAATCGCCGTTCTGGGCGTTTCTATCACGATGCTTATCATATGGGGAATCATTACGATAATTCCGCTCTATTGGATGATTATCGGTTCCTTCCAAGATTCCTATGCGGACGCTTCTATGAAAATATCGATGTGGCCGGAAGTGTGGTCATTCGAGCCGTTTAGCCGTTTCTTCGATAAAACAATGGCATGGCGCTGGCTGCTCAATTCCTTAATCGTTTCGTCTATTTTGACAATTACGAACGTATTTTTTGCCTCACTAGCGGGTTATGCGTTTGCGAAGCTGCATTTTCCAGGACGTAAGACGATATTTTGGATATTGCTTATGACGATGATGATTCCTACTCAAGTTACGCTCATTCCGCTCTACATTCTCGTAATTGATGTATTCAACTTAAAAGACTCGTATATGGGACTTATCCTGCCTTCCATCGTAAGTGTGGGTAATATTTTCTTAATGAAGCAGTACATGTCCACGCTGCCTACGTCCTTGATCCATGCGGCGCGTATCGATGCATGCAGTGAGTTCGGCATTTTCTACAAAATTATTTTGCCAATGGCGAAGCCTGGATTGTCTGTACTGGCGATCTTCTCCTTCGTCTTCCATTGGAATGATTTCTTCTGGCCGTTGCTCGTCACAGAGTCAGAAGCGATGCGTACGATTCAAGTAGGCTTGGCTGGATTTAAGTTTGCGGATACGACGGATTTTGGAGCGATTATGGCGGGGGCAACGGTTGCTTCATTGCCGATGATTGTTTTGTTCTTCGCACTGCAGCGTTATTTCTTGCAAGGCATTACGATTGGAGCTGTCAAAGGTTAGGGGGAGCTTACTATGGCACGCGTTGTATTTAAAAACGTAGAAAAAGAGTTTGTAGATGGCAACAAGGAAACCTTTATTGCGGTTAAAGAATCGAATTTTACAATTGAGGATAAAGAGTTTGTCGTGTTTGTAGGTCCATCTGGCTGTGGTAAAACGACTTCACTGCGCATGATTGCCGGTCTTGAGAAGCAGACACGCGGCGATATTATGATCGGTGATCGTGTCGTTAATAAGCTGCATCCGAAGGACCGCGATATTGCGATGGTGTTCCAAGATTACGCGCTGTATCCGCATATGACGATTCGTGAAAACTTGTCCTTCGGTCTGAAAAATTTGAAGCAGCCAAAAGACGTAATTGCGAAAAAAGTAAAAGACGCGTCTGAGGTGCTAGGATTGGACCATTTGCTAGATCGAAAGCCAAAGGAGCTTAGTGGTGGTCAGCGCCAGCGTGTCGCAGTAGGTCGAGCGATTGTGCGCGATCCGCAAGTGTTTCTATTTGACGAGCCGTTGTCTAACTTGGATGCCAAGCTGCGCGTGCAAATGCGCGTGGAACTTGCAGAGCTGCACAAGCGATTGGAAGCTACAATTGTGTATGTAACGCATGATCAAATTGAGGCGATGACTCTAGGTCAACGAATCGTTGTAATGAATAAAGGACAAATTCAGCAGGTTGCTTCTCCAACTGATTTGTACCAGAAGCCTGAAAATATGTTTGTAGCGGGCTTTATCGGCTCACCGCCAATGAACTTTATCGATGTGACTTATGAAAATGGCAAGGTGATGATGGAAGGGGCGCAATTCGTCCTACCTGAGCACAGTGTGCAAGCATTGCGGGCTTATGAAGGCAAGAAACTCGTACTGGGCATCCGCCCAGAGCATCTGTTTGGTGAAGATATTACGATGGGCGTTCCTGATACGTATTCATTGACGTCCACGGTACAGGTGGTAGAGCAGCTTGGCTCGGAGAATCTCGTTTATTTCCGAGTAGGTGAGCGGATGATCACGGCAAAGCTGCACCCAGATTCAGATGCAAGAGTAGGACAGCTGAAAAAATTCTTATTGGATATGAGCAAGGTGCATTTCTTTGATGTAAAGACGGAGAAGCGCACTTCCATATAATATCAATTTAGGTGTGGTGAATCGTATAAAGCTGATAAGTAATATGCTTTATGTGACACATCATGAAGTAAGAGGTGAGCGGTTATGAAGAAGTTAAGTGTAGTTGTTGCTCAAACGGGAAGACAAGTTTATGAACAAATTTTAAAGGTGCTCGGATACAGTCTTATCTGTTCTCTCGTTCTAGCACCTATGCTGTTATTTATGAATATTGGTTTAGCTGTCATAGGGTTCTTGCTTGTACTGTTTCCGTTACTATCAGGTGTGTTTTATGCGTGTCATCTCCAATTGAGCGGGGAAATGGTGACAGTTAGGCACATTGTCGCAGGTTTACGAAAATTTTATGTTCGTTCCGTCGCATTTGGTCTATTTTTAACACTTTTCATACTTATCCTAATTTCTTCGTGGTGGTATTATGGAGATCAGGGAAATACGCTGCACTTCACAATCGCAGTATTCCAGACTTATTTTGTGATTATAGCGCTTATTTCTCAATTGTATACGATGCCATTAGTATATCGGGAGCAGCTATCCATTTTTCAGGCAATGGGTAAAAGTGTGAAGTTGTTTTTACGGTATCCGCTTTATACGGTGGGCGCATTTTTACAAGCCATATGTCTAATTTTTATTTTAGCAGTAACGGTAGTGGGGTTTTTAGGATTGTTCTTTGGTATGTTTGGCTATTACTTGAACTTGTTAACGGCAAATGTTCTAAAGGAAACGGAACCTCAACATGGTGTGAAGCCTATCCCTGCTGAAGGTTGAGCATAACGAATGTTGAATAAAGGTTGAAGGAGTAACGGTATGAACGGTGGATTAGTTCGATTGCGTGAAGTGTTGGCTGATATTACGCCTTCGGAGCGTAAAGTAGCGGAGTATATTTTGAGCCAACCGAAGCAAATGATAGGGATGTCTGTAGCACAATTGGCCGAGCACAGTGGAGGCAGCCAAGCGGCAGTTATTCGTCTTTGCAAATCGATGGGATTGAAAGGTTATCAAGAGCTCATGCTCAAAGTAGCTGGTGATTTGCAGCAGGATGCAGGTACAGCAGGGTATCAAGAATTTCGGCGTGACGATACGATAGAAATGATTATGGAGAACGTGTCCAACAACAATATTCAGTCTATCCGCGATACATTGAAAATATTAGAACCTGAGTTGGTGACGAAAGCGGTAGAGGCGTTGCGGCACGCGAAGCGCATTTATTTTTACGGCATTGGTGCTTCCTATTTGATTGCTTTGGATGCACAGCACAAGTTTCTGCGGATTAATAAGACATGCTTTTCCTTTGCAGATGCAGACATGCAGCTTATTTCATCATTAATGCTGACAGAAGAGGACGTGGCTGTCTGTATCTCCTATTCAGGAGAAACTACGGCAGTCGTCGAGTGCACGAGGCAGGCTAGAGCTCAAGGAGCGACAACGATTTCGATTACGAAATATGGAACAAATGCGGTGAGCTCGCACGCGGACATTCCGTTATTTATTACATCGACCGAGAATGAGATTCGCAGTGGTGCGACATCATCTCGGATCACACAGTTGAATGTGATTGACATTCTTTATCTAGGTGTAACGAGCCGAGACTATGACCAATCTCTTTTATCGTTGGATAAGAGCAGAGAATTGATTAAGAAGATGAAGAAGCAGTAGTGGGTTGTGACACACCCTATACGAAAATAAAAATCGTCACGTTCAGGATGATATACAATGAGGGCTGTTCCAACTTGTCAGTAATGACTTTGGGAACAGCCTATTTATTTTATATAGCACCTGAAGGAACTCTTTCAATCGATTTAAGAAAATGTTAAGTTTTTCCTATTTTTTATTTTATTAGTTTTCTCTATCTTATACCTAGGAACAAAAAAATCTTAAATTCGAAGGAGAATTGGTATGAAAAAAAATCTTAAAAAAGCATCCGTACGTTTGGCAGCTGTAGGATTGGCTACTGCGATTTCCCTATCTGGAGCTTTAGTAGTAAGTGCAAATGAAAACCCAACTCAAAAGACTGTAGCTCAAAACAATGAACTGTATGCAGGAACTTACAAAAAAGTCTCAGCTTCCGAAGCTCTTGCCGACAAGGATGTGAAGGCAAAAATCGAACAAGTCTATGCTCAGTTTCCAGAAACAAAATCCTATGAGATCGATGCTTATGAAGATGTAGTTTCAACAAGTGATAGTGAGTATGATAAGTATGTGATTAGACTTGAAGAAAAAGATGGAGAGAACTTTTTTCACTTTGCAGTTGATTCGAAAACGGGGGACCTTAGCTATACGATACAATCATTGGATGCTTCTACAGTTCTATCACACCCAAATGTAAAATCCGGGGTAGATAAAATCCATGTCTCACTTCCAGAATTAAAATCCTACCAGATTTCAAGTGTCTATGTTATAGACAACTTTGCAAGCAATTTTAGCAGATATAACCTTACATTTACTAAAAAATCTTCCGGAAACTCTATCACTATTGGAATAGATGGGAAAACGGGAGATATTATTAATCCGAAGAAAAACGAGCTCTAATCTACTATCTTTGTTTGTAGGAAATAGTGTTGTAGACTGAATCCGTTGAGATGCCAAAGGTGTTTTGGAGTGAGGCTATCTAAAAAGTCGGCTTAGACTGACTTTCTAGATAGCCTCTTTACGTTTTATCATTACCATATGAAGCATTCTCGACTCCGGTTTCCGCTACAGCTAAAGTTGTTACTTGCCAATAGAATTTAAATCCTTGGTTGGGGCGAATAACATAGTTCCAGCACCGACACCAGCTTGAAAGTTTAGAAGATTCATCATGGACTTTGTATTGCTGTTGGTATGAATTCCTTGTCTGTTTACTAGAGTTGCAGCTAATGTTTCCGAGCTTTCTTTATTTTCGCTGTTCGGTTGCGCTGTACTTTGCTTTACTTCGGCCAACAGTATTTTGCTACCATCTGCTTGAACGAGGTATTGCCTGACATACTCGCCTTCTCTAGCTGTGACAAGCTTCCCTCTTTTTTCATTCTCTTTTTCCTCTTTTTGTTCTGCTTCTTTAAGGGAGGTTTCAAACTTATCGTTGCTTAGTATTCTGCTCGTTTGTTGATTGCTTTGCATTGGTTTATAACTGGAGTTGATTCGCATGTTGCAATATTTCCTCCTTTATTTGTTTATCCTATATTTGTAAGAGCTATTTACTAGAGTTATCGGCTTCAAAGCTATGTAAGTTTATATATTTCCGCTGCAACATTAGTATGCTTTTCCATTCGGTTCATGTAGAATGGTAGGCATCACAAATAGATAATAACTTGGCAGCAAAAAGAGGAGGCGCAATGTTGCACAATTTGGTGGAGACTCAACTAAATGAAGAACAACGTACTCATCCGGATAGATATTCTCGGCAAGAGCGTTTTGTCCCCATTGGAATGGAAGGGCAGCAGCGACTGAAGCACTCGCGTGTCCTTATTATTGGTGCTGGTGCGTTAGGTTCGGCCACAGCTGAAATGCTCGTGCGAGCTGGTGTTGGAAGAGTTACGATCGTGGATCGCGATTATGTTGAGTGGAGCAATTTGCAGCGGCAGCAGCTATATACGGAATCTGATGCGCAAGCTCGGCTGCCGAAGGCGATTGCGGCTGAACAGCGATTAAAAGCAATTAATTCGGAAGTAGAAGTTATCGGCATCGTCGGCGATGTTACATTATATGAATTAAATGAATGGGGCGCAGAATATGATTTGTTCATGGATGCGACGGATAATTTTGAAACTCGAATGCTGTTAAATGATTATGCATTAAAGCATGCAGTTCCGTGGATTTATGGCGCTTGTGTCGGTAGCTATGGGATGACGATGATGATAGAGCCAGGGGTTACGCCTTGTTTGCGCTGCCTTATGGAAAGCGTGCCTGTTGGAGGTGCGACTTGTGATACGGCTGGTATTATTCCACCTGCGGTGCAGATGGTTGTCGCTTATCAGACGGCAGAAGCGTTGAAGTGGCTGACGGGTAATCATGATGCGCTGCGGAGAAAGCTAGTATCGTTCGATCTGTGGACGAATCAATATACGGCGATAGATGTTCGCTCTGCGAAGCGAGAGGATTGTCCATCTTGTGGGCCGAATGCGACTTATCCGCAGTTGGAGGGGATGAACCAGCGTCGTACCGAGGTGTTATGCGGTAGAGATACGGTGCAAATTCGCCCAGCCCAGCCTATTCCTATGGATTTGGGGGCTTTGGCAGAACGCATGCAAGCTGTGCACGGAATGACCGTACACAGCAACGCATATCTTGTATCCATCCAAGTGGACGAACAACATCGTTTAGTCGTGTTTAAGGATGGCCGTGTACTTGTACACGGAACGAAAGAGCCCGTTGTTGCGCGTACGCTTGTAGATAGATACATTGGGTAGTTCTGCTTTTCCTATTTATCCCTGGTCGTGGAGGTCGGTATAATTAGCATCATTGCGGGCAATTGGGTCCCAATTGTCTTGTTCGACCCAGTAGCTGCCATCGGCCATAATTTCCTTTTTCCAGATCGGTACAATCTGTTTGAGGCGGTCGATGGCATAGCGGCTCGCTTCATAACAACCAGCCCGATGTGGAGCTGATACAGAAATAACGACACTGGCCTCACCGATACCGACAATGCCTAGACGATGAGTAATAGCGGAAAGTGTTCCAGGCCATCGTTTGTCTACTTCGTCTCCGATTTGTTCCATGACTTGAAGTGCCATCGGTACATAGGCATCGTATTCTAACGTTTGTGTCCGTTGATCGCCTGTTACTTCACGGGTCGTCCCTGAGAAGGTGAGCGTTGCGCCGTGGTTTGGATGCGATACTTTCTGCTCAACAGCCTGAGTATGAATGGGTTGGCGTGTTAGGCAATAACGGCCGTTAGCGCTAGAAACTTCGTTATGGTTTTCTTGCGATAAATCTCCCTCTGGATGCGCCTTTCCTTGTCCTCCAGAGACAGGAGGGATGATCGCAAGTTCATCTTTAGGTGTAACGATACTATCATCTGGCGCGTACTGTTGATTGGCTGCCACGAAGGAGCGCATGATTAGCTCGGCTGTTTCTGGATATTGTGCTGCTAGTGTTTGTTTAAGTTCAATGACACGTATAGCGTCGTTATCCGCGGGCAGCAGCAGTTCAGCTTGTCCAATACGTTCAGCGATGCTAGCAAAGCATTGGATGCGATAGTTCATGTTAGTTCCTCTTTTCTGAGCGTGTTGTGACGTTCCTTTTCCTTTCTATATTTTATAGGATGTTGACATGATAGAGAAGGTAGAGAGTGAACTAGATGGTTAGATGCTTTGAATATTTTTTCATCTATGATATTTGATAGAGTTATGGGATATTGATGTTCAATTGAATATTGAATGAGGTATAGCACCATTGTAAATGATGGTGCGAATGTGAAGTGCACATGAAATTCCCAGGACATTCGCACTACGTTTTCCCCATATTAATTCCATTTAACTGATTGTTAAATGTTTGTATTGTGAAATAATTGGTTTTTACATACAATTTAAGTAATTACTTTGAGATGGATTAGGAATGTTTGTTCTAATTTGTCTCAAAATCGCGTCACATCCTGCACGGATGTGTGGATTGAAACAATCTCAACCGTGTTACTAGATAAATGATTGTAGTCACATCCTGCACAGATGTGTGGGTTGAAACGTGCCTGTACTGACTTAACAATCGTCTTGTTCGTTTGGTATTTTTACGAAAAAGAGCACAACTATACCGGTTCTTAGGGTATTATAAAGGTGAAAAGTTTAGTAACCACACTAAAATCACTATTAGCTAAACCACTAAATCATTAGGAAGTTAATCGACTAATGTCAGGTGGCTTTTTTGTTGTTTAATCAACTGACAAACGCTTATCATTTGCCATAAAGATAGTTGAAAAATCATTGAGAAAAAGCTATTAAAAGCGGAATTTACTAAAATCCGTGTTAGTGATGACTATGACGGTGAGCGCATAGCTATTAACTGGTTTGGAAATTTGATAGGTAAGAACGAATATTCTGAGTTTACACAGTGCTGGTTGGTTGGAACTTCAAAGATTTCGTATGAGGAATTTCTAGTTCATAACATGATGTACAAGGGCGAAGATTTAGGGAGAAAGTCTACTGATATTGTGCAAGGAAGATTCAAGAACGATGAATTTAAGTCTGTACAAGTAGGTTACATTGCATCTGAATATATCAAAGCATCAAGCGCATACAACGTAATGCAAAACCACAAGGTAACTTCTATATCGTTAACAGTGACCCGAATATTGTTCTATGGTGCCTGAGTCAAATAAATGGGGCTAACGATATCACAAACAACATTATGCACTTTCAACAAGAGCAAAGAGAAGGCAATAAAGAAGATGCGGTGGATAAGTTTGTTAACTATGTTTATAAGCTACATAAAGAGATATACAAAAAAAGAAATTTTCAAGCTATTGGCATAATAGGTAATTACAACAGGATATTGATGGCCGATAGGGTAAAGGCATTGCTACCAACAGAAACTGGGCTTGGGTTTATTCGTATACACTACAAGCATATAGAAAAACTTGAAGACCCTGAATAACCTGAGTAATAGGGGATAAAATATTATATTTTAGAGTAGCCAAATAACACATCTTCAAGTAATCATCTATATTTATTAAATAGAGAGTATGATGAGATGGACGAATATCCTAACAATAGTAAGGATTTAGAGGTCCTTTTTTTAGGAAAAGTTAAGGCATAGTTTTGATAAAAACATGGCTAACTAGATTAGTATAGTATGAAGATGCAACTGTAATAAGTGGGGGTGCTGAAACCATCTCATTATTTTTCGCTTCGCTCCAAAATAATGACCTACCGCACCAGCCCCCCACATCCCCCTCAAGGTAAAATGTTGTTCCTGAGCGGATGTACTAACGTATACGTAAGAGTCATTCCTTGTTCTCTTCTTCGTGAGGTTGGTCGTATTTCTATTTTACAAAGAGAGTGGAGGGTGTCTCTTTTTTTCTTTGTTACAGTGAATCTTGGCAAGTGCAATAGAGAGAGTTAAATAGTTGCAATTATCACTTTATTTTTATTGATTCACTATATATTGTGATATATTGACAACTGGTAGAATTACGTTATAATAAATCTCCATAGAAACTATGTTTCCCCGAACCTTAATGTATTTTTCACCTCGAAACCTTTTAAACATTAACATACAATCTTCTCAGATATTCCTACACTGCTATCCTAAAGGGTTTATATTGTTTATTTATCAAAAAAGGATGTGAATGTAAGAAATGAACGACTTTCTTTTTATTCTTGCAGACATGATGAAACAGCGTAGGATTAATTTGAATTTAAAACAACATGAAGTGGCGGTAATGGCTCAAGTAACAAAAAGTACAATTTCCAGGATTGAGAACAGCAAGCACAAACCTGAATACCCTGCTGTCAAGGCTATTGCTTCAGTATTAAATATACCTTACAATGACTTTGTAAGGGTTTACATCAACTTGGAAAAGAAAGCTGATACTGTAATTGAAATCTTACAGGAATCAATCACTAAAGGAGAAGAATCCACTGATTTATTCAAAGATATTATTAATAGGTACATAGGAGTAGCGGAGGATAGCTACGATGCAATCGAAGAAGTATACAATATTGCTAATACTACGCAAAACACCTCAGTTAAGCTCTCTATACACCAGATCCTTATCGGTTACTCACGCAGTCATGGAGTTATGCCCTTCTTGGCAAGGTCACTGTTTCAGGTTTACCTTATTGAGCGAAATGACTTCACGAAACTCCACTCCACATATCAATCAGGTAGATATATCCTCAAATACATTGATGTACTAAATTCCGAAGATCAAACACTGTTGTATTACAAACTTGCAGTTCATGCACATACCCTAAGTTTATTTAATGATTGCATTGAATTGTGCAGCTTGATTTTAGACAATATGGTTAAAAGTGAAGTTGATGAGCAAATAATAGCACCTGCTTACGGTATATTGCGAGATTCATTTCTAGGACTAGGTGATTATGACAACGCAGAGAAATACTCTGAGATATTTAAAGGGTATTCTCAGGGTGTGACAGAGAATGATTATTTATTCGCAGCCGTTATGAATTCTAAAAAAGAAAAAAAGGAACTTGCTGAATCACAATTTCAAGAATGTTTGAATAACTGTTCTAAAGAATATTACATTCATATCGCGAATGAGTACATACTCTTCCTGCTTGAATCTGACAAGTTAAACAAGGCAATGGCATTAATATCAAAAACAGAAGACGCAGTAAATGAACTGCTTTTCTTACACCCTCATGATCGCAAAGAACTAGCGTGGTTTTACAAATTAAAGGGTGATTATTATACAACTGTAAATGATGTGAATCAAGCAATAAACAGTTATAGTGATAGTGCGTTTGAATATGCTAAGTTAGATGACATCAACAATGAGCGCAGTTGCTTGAAGTTGATGTATAATCTATACAGAAACAATAAGCACATGGCTAACATGGAGACCGTTGATTTGGTCGATAGTTACTATGAGCGACTTGAGAAGGAGGGTATTTTGTGAAGGGTAAAAGCTTTAAAGTTATAATTACACTAGCAGTTTTATCAGCCATCACAATTACGGATCAAGTCATGTTATTCGACACAGGGCGTTGGCCTTGGTAAATTAAGTTTGAAATACCCCTCACCCAAACAGGCACTTAAAGTGCCTGTTTTTAATTTCACAAAAAATAACAATCCTAATTTTCTGTGAAACTGAAAGTATAATGAGTTTGGGGAACACTTGAGGGGTTTTACCTATTGGTGGGCGAATTGGGGAGTTCGCTCACCGTTATTAATCTGCAAGGACTGATGAGAATGCTTGAAGAGATCGAATTCTTACGGTTCCGAATAAATGAAGCACATAAAAATGGCTTAGAATTGACCGATGGTAGAATGGTTGAAATGAGCCAGGACTTAGATGAGTTATTGTTAAAGTACCAAAGGGAGTGCCTTCACAATGAAGCTAAGATTGAAGTATCTACGTAAAGACGAATTTGCAGAAGAAAATATACGTCTAGTACGTAAGTTGGTGGGTGAGGAGATTAAGGACGTAGATTTAACTAACAAAACCCACTATTAAACTAGGTGTAGTTGTATTTACAAAAAGTCATTTTACAAGCGTTTTGATCTTGATGAAAAATTTATTGATGTATTTGCCTGTAGTTGTGGAGTGTGGGTAACAAATCAAATGAAATGTTGGTGAATTAAGAGTATTTTACATTTATAAAATAATGATTTAGGCATAGAAAGGGGTGAGGCTAAATTTAAAATTGTATAATTGTGTGCCTGCAAAATCTAACATCAGACTGAAAATTAATGATGATAGGAGAGTTTGCATGAAGCTAAAAAAACTGCTAGTATCGTTTTAACAATCAATTTATCACGCTAGTTACTCCATCTTCGTTAGCAACTGCACAAAAAGCTCCTACTCAAGAAGCAGAAAACAGTTACTCAATTGATAGTACCTCATCTGAGATTTCACCGACATCTTCCAGTGGAACTCTTACTTCTGAAGTATCTTTTTTACACCCGACTCCAACTGAATTTCGTATATTTTATATCATCAACATTACTCATCATTAACTTTATGTTAAATCAAAAAAGAATCATAAGCACACTTCAAAATACTACTCTAAAAGTCGATGATGTAATAGCTGCATCAAAAATTACGAATTCAGCATTGCTGGTCGAACAGAAGACTAACTCTAATTTAATAAATCCTTATTTTTGAATTTCATTTTATATAAAATCGGAGGTAGAACATGAAGAACGCTATTTTAAAAAAATCCTTGGCAACACTTCTCTTACTATCTGTTGTATTACCCGCTACTGTATCTGCTACTCCAAATGAAATACACGAGAATCGTCAATTAACTGAAAGATTTAATGCGACTATTCAATATGTAAAAGGGTTGCCTCAATCTACTGAAAGTAACAACGATTTGTCTGGCAAAAATAATAGCACTCTATATGTGAATCCATTTGGTTCACTAGCCGTAGGTGAAAGTAAAGTTTCAAATGGCGTAGGAGCAGTAGTTGGTGCAGGAACTACAAAGGGAAAGTGGATTACAACTGTAACCTCAGCAACTGCTTCTTTGTGGTATATAATGGTCTTTCAACAACCAGTACTAGTTTCTTCTGGCGATAAAGATATCTCAATAGGCTTTGGAACGGCAATCTCACACGTCAGTGCCTTTCAACCCCAAATTGGGCGTCATGAGACAGTAACTATTCACACGGCAACACATGATGGTGTTTTATATGAACAGAGAACAGCCGCTGGAGTATTTTACGGTGGAAAACCTATTTAACTAATTTAAGTGTAATAGAACATATATATGGTAATTTTCATTGTCATATATATGTTCTATTTAAAAACATATAGAGGTATAATCAATGTCACATATTAAGAAAATTACAATAATAATTCTATTAGTCTCTTTTGTTTTAATCACGAGTGTTGTGATATTAAATTTCAATACTATAAATCAGTATGATAACAAAATTATTTCTGTTTCAGAAGGAAAAGTACTGAAAAACCAACATGTTCTATTATCCAAGGCAGAAAAGGTGGTTCATAATCCAAAAATGTTTACATACTCTCATAAATTTCAAATAGATAAGAGCCTAGAAAAGAAAATAAATTTGCCCGGTGGAGATGCATACTCTTACTACGTAAATTATAAGGAAAGTAATATAATTAAGGGTGAGTTTGTTGTTGATACGAGATTAGATGGAGGGGAAATTAACCTAATATTCCTTCAAGGGAACAAAACAGCTCTAGTAAGAACGCCTTCGGACAGTAATTGGTATTCTTCAGTCTCTATCAATTATAAAGATAAAGCCACAACGATTATTCCCTTAGAGTTAATGTGGGATAGCGAAGGTGATGAGGATCTAACTGTAATACCTATTAGCCCAAATAAACATTATGACGGCTCATATTTAGCTATATCAAGATTTGTGGTGTTAAATCCTAATGTACCTTATGATGAACATAGTATTTTAAGCGATCTAGAAATAGAAGAAAGTCTTTTAAACGATAAAAAGATTAATGTTTATCCTTTCCCAAAATTTTATGACGAGAAGAAGCAAGAAATAGAGATTCAAAATGAAAACGGCCAATTTTTCATTAATAGCTTACCTCACAAGTTAATACTAGGGGCAATCTCTTTTAATACAAAAGTTGATATATTGATTATAGATCAGAATGGAAAAATTGAAGAAACATTAAGAGATATTAATATTGTAAAAGGAAATATAACAGACATTAATCTAAGTGATTCCCTGTTGACTAAAATTAATGATTCAAATAACAAATACTATGCACTAATAACTAACAACAGAAATCGCAAGATTTTGTACGATATGAATGGAATTAATGAACTTAATCAGCCATTCCCAACCTCATTTAACTTGATAATAGAGTTTTATAAGACGAAATAAAATTATCGTGAACAGCATCCATAGGGTAGTTTCGCCGTGGTGAACCGGATGAGGATACTATGACCTACATCAGTAATGACGTTTTTAGATATGTTTATCAGCACTTAAGGATACCCATTCTGGAACTGGAGACTCGATAATCAGCGTTATTTTTTTAATAACAACTTATAATGTTGTTACCAAAAACGTTCCACAGAGGTGTTGTAAACAGGTGGTGGACCGGATATTAATTTTAAAAGAAAAAAGGTGAGCGATAATGACTGTAGAGAAGACGATAAATTCATTTCGTGAGCTATATGCACATGATACACGTAAGATTCAATGTAACGAAGGATATGTGTATGATAGTGAACTTATATTTTGCGATCCATCCTCTGATAATGATATTTCTCTTCTACTAGAGTCATACTCTCCTTTACCTGAAGATTATTTAAAATTCTTATCTAAAACTAATGGATTCAGACCATTTTCAAATGTTGAATGTTCTGGTGAAATTGAAATTTTCTCAATCGATGAAGTTATTAGCTCAAACGAACCTTTTGATACTGACACCAAGGTTATAGTTGCATGTGTTTATGACGATTATTTTATTATAGATACAGAACAGTTGCTCAAGGGAAGAAAGACTACATGTATCTACTAGAAGGCATTAGTGATTTTGATAATGCACATTCTTTGTATTGCGATTTTTAAACATGGCTTGATAGATTTGTAATGGCTCAAGGAAATAAATATTGGGCGTGGCGTGTAGAAGATCGTAAGTTCTAATAATGTTTGTATCCGTATCTAAGATAGCTGTATCAGGTAGAATTATTCGATTGTGCGTATGTAGCCTGGACTATGACCTGATGAATGACCCATCAATAATTTACTTTAAAAGCGTAAAGGAGCCTGTCATTTGATGACAAGGCTCCTTTTATTATTTTTTAGGTTAACGCTTCTACATTAATGCTTGCTGCTTATATGTGAACCAAAAAATATCAATGTAGTAAAATTACTTTCGTGTCGTGAAAATTTACTCTATATGATGCTGCAAGGAAATGTTATTCATACTTTGTTAGAATGTGATGTTTAGAAAACTGTACAGTATACCCCCTTCCTCTTGCGACCCAATTGATAATATAGGATTTTGTAATGAAATTCCATTCGCTACAGGAAACAGATAATCTAGCTGCACATAGAAGACATGATGGAAACCCAAACTACTAAGGAAATGAAAATAAGTCAGTAGGCTGAAAGCAAGTGGAAGAAAAAGTGCTTCAATTATCTTTGTCAGAAGATGAGTCCTTAAAGCTGCTATCCTTATTTAAAGGAAAGTAATAAAGATGCCATTTCACAGGTGTTTGATTTCTTTGAAAAAGATATCCTTTTCTAAGTAAGTTTATTGAAATGTCCATAGAAGACGCCATGCAGAGTGTAAAGATAGAGCTTATTGAGCTTTTGAAAAATGATAAGAAAGAAAAGATAAATGGTCACTATATCAGCCGATAATGAATATAGTAAAAGCGCATATAAGGTCACTTCTGCCTTTTTAGGTATAAAAAGTACTTGATTTCTCATCTGAAATCCTCTTTGGATTTCGTGTGAGAGCCTGTAATTTAGTTATTAGCTCAAAAGTTTGTGACGCCTTTAAAACAAATAAGTGCTGTGGGAACACCTTAACAATAAAAACAGCCACTTAATTTTGTGGCTGTTTTTATTACTCTTCTATGTTTTTTACTTTTTAATGTTTTTTATTATTCTTTATTATTTTTTATCTTCTTCATTAGTTATTAAATCGAGCCTTAAGCCCAGTGCTTTAGCTATTATTTGAATCGTGTCTATTTTAGGAACAACCCGTGCATTTTCTATTCGAGCAATTGCAGATTGTTTTAGACCAGTCATTTGAGCCACTTTCTCTTGAGTTAATCCCAGTTCTTGACGTTTGTGAATTAATTTAGCTACTAAGTAAGCAGTGAATTCAAGTACATCTTTTTCATAGACTGGGATCGACGAAATGTTCTTCTTCACATCGTCCCATGTTTTCATAAAGTTTATTACCTCCATTTGTTTTTTTGATTCCCCTATAAGTATCACTATTCATATATTTTTCTATTTACCTGCTTTTCATAAACGTTACCTCCTATTATTTTTTTCTGATAAAATAATTTTTATTCGATTTCTCGTTCCAAGTCTTTGGACTTCCGAATTTATGTAGTACTAACCTCAATTGAGGGAGAGGGGGAAAAATCCCCTCTCAATACCCGTGACGTTTCATCCAATCATCCATTTCATGTTTTGCTTTTTTAATTTCTTGAACGGGTGTTTTCCTTCCTTCCTTCCTAAAAGTATGTAGAAGAATAATATGATTCCCATTCCACACAAAGAAAAACACCCTATGGCTATCTGGTCGCATTTCCCAAAGCTTACCTTCGATTTGCTTAGTGAACTTTTCCCCAGATCGTGTCCCATTTTGTTTAAGAAGATCAACGGTATACATGACTTTTTTAAGTAATGTTCTTGCTTTCTTATCCGCTGAAGCCTTCTTATTAAGCTCATACATGAAATCTTCCATCGGACAATTTCCACGGGCATCTTCGTACAACATAATCTTGTACACCGGAATGCCCCTTTCAATTATTCGTTAACGTAAATTATAACACAAATGTTATAATTGGATCAAGAAAGTTATAAAGTTTAAAGATACGTATGAAATTTTGAAGCAGTTTGGTCATATAAAAGTGAAAACAAAACTCCTTTTAAATGCTGAAACTGCTAAAATCAATTGAATACAAACAAACTTAACGAAAAGAAACCTCCATTGACCGATTTGGGCGTAATAACGAATATAAGTAGAACAAGAAATTCAAAGTTGACAACGATTTGGCTTGATTCTAGTTGATGAAGCCAAATTGCTTCAAGTTCCTCATGGTCAAAATTAATTATGATTGATGAACTGGAAAAATAAGAATTAGGAGTCTCTTAACTGTATTTCTATAGAAGATTTTTAATGTCAAGACACATCACCTACGTTATATTTGGATTTAATAGTAGTGATTTTAAATTATTGGAGGCAACGGATGAATAAGATAGTTAACCTTCTCAAAGAAAGTATATAGGATTTGTTGGAAGATAATATCAAGATCGCAATTACAGCTCTAATCATAATTTTGGCAACATTCGGAACTTCATTTTTTACAAATTTCAAAAATTATGAACTAACGTGTAACTTACCAATAGTGATAGGTGTAGTAGCTTTAATAATGATATTGGTACTTGTTATATTTCAAATTTCTAAACGGAATAAAGCATTGAAAAAAGAGAACTATGAGTTGCAGTATCCTGTAAACTCAAACGTCAATAAATTCACTAAGGTGATATTGTAATTCGTAAAATAGAAGCAGAGAACTCAGAAGCTAAAATGTTAAGTATCGTAAATATAACAAGATCAGGGATTGAATGCAGGGAAATGGGGGGGTCAAATTATAAACTTCACTCCTGAAGAATTATTGACCAGCGACGAAACAAAGGAAGCATTGAAGAATTCAAGATTACGTAAAACAGAATTAATAAAGAAAGTAAATAGACGAAGAGGTTCACGTGGATTTGAGTTTTAGGGTATGCTCAGTTTTTTATGTTTAAGAAAAGGGAAAAAAAATTTTTCTATTCAGATTTAAAATGCATCGTTTAAGCGAAGGTTTGACGCAATAAATTATACGAAACAATACAGTATGATATGCAAAGTTAAGATGCCTTGTATGGTTACTAATTTTAAAGATGTAAAACTTAGGAAATTCAACCGAAATCAATATTTAATAAATGAAATAATACAATAGTTAAAGAGAGGGAATAGTTAGCTGAAATGTTCTAAGGAATTCAATACCGAATGAAGTAGATATAACATTTAAGGAGTTATATATTTGTGGGGGTTAGTAAATTTATTCCTGTTTTCCAATATGCATGTGAAGTATAATGTTTGAAGGTAGTCTATGTTAGTAATGCGTCTTTCCTAGGTGAGGAGGGTGTTTTATGGAAAATTCGTTTATTATCCGACAGGATATCGCTAGTAGTATCAATGCTGGACAATTTAGATTTTTTGCAAAGAATAATCAAATACAACACCAAGGAAATAAGAATAATCTTTTGCGAAATATTACGCTTTCAGTAAATGAAGGACAGGTTAATGAAGAGGTCGTACGAGAATTCTTTAGAGAACAACTATGGTATGGGAAAAATAAACATAACTTTTATATTGAATTAGACAGTGAATCTTTAGAGACCTTTAAATATAAGGAATCGATAGATGAATATTTAACAAGTAGAGGGCTAGGTCAATTTAATAATATAGATACAATTCATTTTCCAGAGAGTATTACTTTATCTAGATTCGAATATGAAGTTGATCAATTTGATAGTAGTACGATTAGTAAGATATATGTTGGATTTATTGAGAAAAATTACATACAGAAGTTAGGGAATGGAACAGCTATGTTCACACCTGTAAATACATATGTATGTTGTGAAATAGACTTGGTCACTAACACATTATTACTTAGAATACGGTCAAGATCACAATTGAAAAATAATCAGAACGTAGAAGATAAAGCGATTAGTGTAAACTCAATTGCCAAACAGTATATGGATCTTATCAGTTCGGATTTTGGTTTATTATATTTGGATAGTGGCTCAGAAGAGATTAAGAATAAAATGTATAAAATTGAAAAGGAACTCACAAATTTTATAGAACTTCAAATTCTGCCTAAAGTGCTTGAACATATAAATCTCATTAGTGATTTCACAAAGGAAATTGCTAATAAATTAGAACTAAAGAGCAATCAAGATCCTATAAATTTAGTGGAACGAATCGTGGGATTGTTAGAAAGAGGTTTAATTGTACAAAATGAAGGGGTAGTTGAGCGGTATTTTGAAGGAAAGTTAGGTTATGTTAGCAAGTTTGACTTCCGTGATGACAGAGGTGGACGTATTCAAGCTCGAACTGAGCAGCGTAGAAAACCAATTCAGACTTCTGATATTTTCTTTGATACAAAGGAAACAATAAATGAAGTACAATTGCTTGATAGTATATGGATTATTTGGTTTAAAGAGCTTGATACTGCTATTGATGAACCTTTGCTGGAAGCTGAATACAGTGTTGAGGATAATGAAGTTGAGATTGTTGAGGACACAATTGAAGATCAAAAAAAGGTAGCCAGAATAGATACTCGTATAAATGCTTTTAAAGGTTTTTACAAAATTGAGTTTAAACGTTATTTACTAAAGGAGGAGTACAATCATGTACTTTCCCTCATTAATTCGTTTACGTGAGTATGAATTTGATTTACAGGTAATTGAACAATTCGATTACTGGTTAAGTAAATTAAGTGGCGAAAAGAGAAAAAGAATTCGTCCCTCAAGATTCGCTGTTGATATGGGAGTAGATTTTAATCTTGCTAATGAAATATTTAGTATTTCTACGGTTAAATTAAAATTATTTAGTATTAATTATGAGATCTATTGTCCTGACTGCTCGCATGAGTTAGCATTCATAGCTAATTCATTGGAGCAAATACCATCCGAATTGCGTTGTTATGAATGTGAAGAGAAGTTCGAGCCAATAGAGCATATTGAGTATATTCAATTGACATTTAATCTTATACATAAGCCTAATCCTACTGAGCCTAAAAAAAGATACAATGGATTGTATGATATTTTAAAGCCTATAAAGCCGAAGAAATCTGTAGAATTTGTAAAAGAAGTTCATGATGTAGAACCTAAAGAACCTCCTAAAGTTTCAGTTAGTGCAAAAGATTTCCTTTCAAATGATTTAGGAAGAGAGGAAATAGATAATACATTGTTCAAACCAAGATGGGAAGAATTTGATCAAGCTTTTGAAAGGTTGGTTAACAGTTTTGATGAAGGTGTAAGTACAGAAGAAAAAGGAAAGGCACTTGAAGATATAAGTTGTTTGCTTTTGTCATTTATAACCTTTTTTAGAGTTGATCCTACTGTCCACACTCAGTCAAATCAGATTGACGTAACAGTGACTTTATTGCCATATCTTAAGTTGATAGAGTTACCGATACTTATATCGATGGGGAGAAGAGTAATTTGTGAATGTAAAAATGAAGATAACAATGTTCCAAGTCTATGGGTGGATAAGTTAGCCGGCGGAATAGATAAGATTGATCATTGTAAAACGGGGATTATTTTTTCAAGAAAACACTTTTCTGGGGATGAGTGGAAGCACGCTAAAGCTAGCCAAATTGAATATGCCAGGTTAAAGAAATATATATTAAGTATTTCAATAGAAGATTTTGAACACATTAAAAGTAATAGAACTAATTTTTTGTACTATTTAGATGATAAGTTAGAGGATCTAGAAATGCGTATTTTAAGAAGAGAAAGGCCTAGTGGATAAAGTGAATCTATATATAAAGACTAGGCGGCATACCGCCTAGTCTATTTACAACAGATAATTAACTATTGCGAAATCATTATACAGAGAAAGCTGATTCACGTGAGACTGACCATCTTTATATTTGCAAAGAACAATAACATTGTTTTCTCCATTGTAGCTATTGATTATTAATCTTCTTATGATATCTAAAGCGTGCATTGATTCTTTTTCATACTTCTTAATTAAGTCATAACAAAAAGATAAGTCCCCAGAACAAAACCAAGTTGTTTATGTAATATATAACTTGGTTTTGTTCATCTACTCTATATAGTTGGTTATTTAAAGTAATAGAAGTTGCTGAACCAGAACTTATAAAACTATCGTCTCTAGTCTGTATAATAGTAGCGTTACTCAAGGTCATTTCCCCTTTCTATATGTTAATGTATTTATCTCATCATTTTGTATGGTGATTATGAGTTCACGGTATTTATTCTCTTCTTCTGCAATCTGATATTTTTTCCTTAAACCAAATTTAAATTCGTAATTCATCACTATTCCTCATCAAATTTCCTTTTTAACTATTTAAGTGCTTTCGACCTAACTTTTTTATGTTTTTTGGCAGAGGAGAGTAGAGTAGAGGTGATTTGATTCAATGCAGACAAGTTTTTGATTATTCACTGATGGATTTGGTTGACGACTAAACTCTAAATAGTGTGAGACAACTATACAATCAAAGTAAGCCACAATATAATTAAAGGTAACAACTTAAACATTTAGTGGCTACAGCTCTGAGAGAGCACGTATTGTATCCATTGCAGCAAACAACATTGTTGTGATGAAATAGTAGTGCTTAAAGTACTGAACTGACTTAAGAGTCATCTCGATACTGTCACGTCACATCCGGCACGGATGAGTGGATTAAAAGATGGCTGTGGACATAATCTCAGCAGCTTTGGCCAGTCACATCCTACACGAGTTGTTCTTCGGTTCTGTGCATTTGATATGTTTAGTCATTAAATCTTTTCGCTGTCTTGGTAGTTTTTAAAGCCGATATTCTAGATAATTCAACAAGGTGATGGAAAAAGTTTGATAACCTTATTAATATATTAGTGTTGGTGCGAACCTGAAGTGCACATAAAATCCCTGGGGTATTCGCACCTACGTAGTAAGCGGGTTGAGAGCGTTTTTTAATTTTCACGCCTTTGAAAGTGGAGTGAAAAGCGAGATTCGCACTTTTGGACCTCTGAATCCTTATACAGCAAGGGCTCAAAACGGTCCTGTCACTCTCTATACGAGAGTGTGGATTGAAACTGAGTTAGGCAGCCACGAAAATTCCGCATCTTTGTCACTCTCTATACGAGAATGTAGAATGAAACAAGGGTGAATAGTAGGTTCGAGCAGTACAGATACATAAGCAAAGCTGATGCTGCTCAACAAAAAAACACTGAAGCCGTGGTGGCCTCAGTGTTTTCGTATTTATATCTATTACGGCTGCAATGCCAACTTGAACTGCTCTGTCAGCAGCGGAACCACTTCAAACAGGTCGCCCACAATCCCGTAGTCGGCAATTTTAAAAATAGGTGCTTCCGGGTCCTTATTGATCGCGATAATAACCCGTGAAGAGCTCATGCCCGCAACGTGCTGAATCGCACCGCTAATGCCGCAGGCGATATACAGCTCAGGCGTCACCACTTTGCCTGTCTGCCCAATTTGCAGGGCGTAGTCGCAGTATCCTGCGTCACACGCACCGCGTGATGCGCCAACTGCGCCGCCCAATACGGCGGCTAGTTCCTCCAACGGCTTGAACCCGTCTGCACTGCGAACACCGCGCCCGCCTGAAATAATGACTTTCGCCTCACTCAAGTCGATTTTCCCTGATGTGTTGCGTACGACATCACGAATAATCGTTTGCAGCGAAGGCTCTGGATAAGCAATTGCTTCCGCTGCTGCCGTACGTGTCGCATCGATGGCCAAAGGCGCGATATTGTTCGGGCGTACCGTAACAATCCAAGGCAAAGCGGTGAACGCTTTTTTCTCCAGCACTTTACCTGCATAAATCGGACGTGTAAACAGCGCTTGTCCGCTGTCATCCACTTCAATCGCAGTAATATCTGAAATTTGACCAGCACCAAGTTCAGCCGAAAATTGTGGCGCCAAGTCTTTACCGATGGCGGTATGCCCGAAGAAAATAGCATCTGGCTGTACGGTTTGCACAACGGTCTGCAGCGCAGCAAAATAAGCTTGCGGGTTGTAATGCTCTAAGTCGGCATGCGCGACCGTGTACACGCGATCTGCACCGTATTGAGTCAGTTCGTTAACAAACGCGTCAGTCGCTGCACCAAGTAGCACGGCTGCTACAGTCGTGTCTGCTCCTCCAGCTGAGCGTGCTGCACTAATCGTTTCAAAGGATACTTGGCGTAGGGAGCCGCCTCTCGTTTCAGCTACAACAAGAAATGTTTTCGACATCGTAAAATCGCCTCCTTGGAATGCAAAGAAATAATAGTGAAGTTATGCGAACTCGAATTCGAACAATTAAATGACTTTTGCTTCTGTACGCAGCAGACGGAACAGCTCCTGTGCCTGCTCTGCTGGCTCACCGGAAATCATTTTTCCAGCTTGGCGAGCAGGGGGGAGCTGCAAATCTTTGCGTTCCGTACGAGGAGCAACCGTGCCAGCATCGAGATTCAAGTCGTCGAGTGACAGTTCGCGGAACGGCTTTTTCTTTGCTTTCATAATGCCTTGCAAGGAAGGATAACGCGGCTCGTTCAAGCCTTGTTGTGCTGTAAATAAAGCAGGCAAGGGCAGCTCAACTGTTTCGAGGTCGCCCTCTGCATCGCGGTGAGCGACTGCGCTGCCTGCGGCAATGTCCAGCTTTGTAATGGATGAAGTGTGCGGGATGGAAAGTAATTTGGCCAGTCGAACGGCGACTTGACCTGCTCCGTTGTCTACGGAGAAATTGCCCCCGAGAATTAAATCGTACGGCTCTTGCGAGACAAACGCGTGCAAGGCCATAGCGACAGAATGCTCATCATGACCAATGCGGCTGTCATTTATAAGTACAGCTTCATCAGCCCCCATGGCGAGTGCGGTGCGCAGCGCTTCTGCTGCTCGTTCAGGTCCTACCGAGACAACGGTTACTTTACCGCCTGCCTCGTCGCGAATTTGGATCGCTTGCTCAACGGCATATTCATCATATGGATTAATGACGAATTTAACACCATCTTCTACAACGGAGCCTTGTTCCACGACGATTTTTTCCTCCGTATCAAACGTTTGCTTTACTAAGACGATAATGTTCATCTTGCACTGCCCCTTTCGTTCAAAATAAATGAAGTAAGAGAAAGCCGAGTAACCTCGCAGCAAATGCATCTAAGGGGAGCAACATCCAGTTACAAAGGCTGGAATAAAAATTGGTTATACTTGTTCGATACCTTTAAAAAAGAAGTTTACTGTCCCATCTACTTGGCCGGATAGCGAATATTTTCTACCGGAAATCAACCACGAGGTCACAACCTCATCCATCGCACCAAATAGAAGCAAACGTGTCAGCTTTACATCGAGATCAGGACGGAAGAGGCCCTCTTCAATACCTTGCTGAAGCAGCTGCTCAATTAAAGTGATGTAGGGCTTAATTGCGCTTCCTATCTCTTTGCGCAGCTCAAGAGAGCTTTGACGCAGCTCAATTTGAGTGACAAACGCGAGGTCCACATTGTTCTCCAGCTCTGTATAATGAATCTCGCACACTTTACGCAGCGCATCTTTCGCACTGGTTGTTTGCTCGATAGTCGCATGAAATTTACTCACCAGCTCGCCCAGTTTCTCTCGAAACAGAGAGATGAGAATATCCTCCTTCCGTTTGAAATACAAATAAATAGTACCGTCAGCAACTCCAGCTTCCTTAGCTATCCGAGCAACTTGAGAGCGGTGATACCCGTGCTCGGCAAACACTTTTAAGGCCGCTTCGAGAATTTGGGTATATTTTTCTTTTTTGCTACTTGTCAATGGAATCACCTCGATGTTAGAATATGGCTAAATCATGAATGAATACTCATTCAGTTGCTGCTATCATAAAATACAAACTTTTCCTTGTCAATGACATTTGCTCATCGCAAAGCGTTTCATAAAGAGGCAAGTTAGCTTTGTAGCTCCGTGATTAAGTAGCAATTGGAAGCGCTTAACCACAAAATGAATGAGCGTTCATTCGTTTTTTTAACTAATGTACTATTTACTAGGTATGGACATCTCAGAAAGGAGTTGGTTTTAATGCCAGGAGCGTTCGTGCATCTGCTGCTATTTTTGGGCGTTACTGGGCTTGGCGTCTATTGGTTTTTCGAAGCGGTGTACCATCGTTATTTGTACGTCCAATTGGGGCAGCCCGTTAATTGGAAGGGGCGGGTTAAGCACAATTTGCGCGAGTTTATGGGGCAAGTGTTTGGACAGACGAAGCTGATGAAGGACCGCAAAAGCGGATTGATGCATCTTGTTGTCTTCTATGGATTCCTTATTTTACAGCTCGGAGCCATTGATATTATTTACAAAGGCTTGGCAGGACGTTCGCTGCCTATTCCCGGATTTGCTTACTTCGAGCTGCTGCAAGAGCTGACCGTAGCATCGATTCTCATTGCGATGGGCTACGCTGCATATCGTCGATATGGAGAGAGACTGCAAAGACTTAAGCGAGGCTGGAAGCCAAGTCTAGTCCTTTTCTTCATCTACAGCTTGATGCTTTCTGTACTGTTCACACAAACTTTCGCCCGAATACGAGAAGGATTGGAGCCATCCTGGCACGCGCCTTTCTCATCACTGATCGCTATACCGTTCGACTCACTTGGTATGAGTACAGAAGCTGCAACTGTTTTGTATGTAATTAGCTGGTGGGCTCATTTACTTATTTTGCTGGCGTTCCTCGTATATGTGCCACAATCCAAACACTTTCACCTAATTACGGCACCACTCAATATCATTCTGCGGCGTACGGAGCCTGTTGGTCGATTGCGCAAGCTCGATTTGGAAGATGAAGAAGTGGAATCATTTGGCGTCGGCAAAATTGAAGATTTGACGCAAAAGCAGTTACTTGATTTGTATGCATGTGTGGAATGCGGCCGCTGTACGAATGTGTGCCCAGCAGCGAGCACTGGTAAATGGCTGTCACCGATGCACATGATTATAAAAATGCGCGACCATTTAACCGAAAAGGGTGCTGCAATTACATCGAAATCCCCTTGGGTTCCTTCATTTGCTTTTTCAGGCGAGACGACTCATATGATGCGAATGGAGGGGAAGCAGCTAGGAGCATGGAATGGGCAGGGCATTACGGACATCGGTGCGACCATGCAAGCGCAGGCACGATCTTGGCTGCCTGTAGAAGATGGGCGTACATCAGGGCAGCTAGAACTTGTCGGTGATATTATGAGTGAGTCAGAAATATGGGCTTGCACAACGTGCCGCAACTGTGAAGACCAATGCCCGGTCGGCAATGAGCATGTTGATAAAATTATTGACTTACGCCGTTACCTTGTACTTACTCAAGGCAGCATGCCGCATGATGGGCAGCGTGCTTTGCAAAATATCGAGCGTCAAAGCAACCCGTGGGGCATTAGCCGCAACGATCGTGTGAAATGGGTGCAGGATGTTGATCCAGAGGGCGTTCTAAAAGTGCCTACAGTTAAAGAAAATCCAGCTTTCGACGTGCTATTCTTCGTTGGCTCGATGGGCTCTTACGATAACCGCAGTCGCAAAGTAACACGGGCCTTTGTCCGTTTGCTTAATGAAGCAGGTGTAAACTTCGCGATCCTTGGCAACGAGGAAAAGAACTCCGGCGACACGCCACGGCGCATGGGCAATGAATTTTTGTTCCAGCAGCTGTGTGAAGAAAATATAGGCACGTTCCAAAAATACAATGTTCGTAAAATTGTGACGGCATGTCCGCACACGTACAATACGCTCAAAAATGAGTATCCTGAATTCGGCCTAGAAGCAGAAGTGCTGCACCATACCGAGCTGCTTGACGAACTCGTTCGTGACAAGCGCATAGTTCCTAAGCATGAGGTGAAAGAGCGTGTAACGTACCATGATTCCTGCTACTTAGGGCGCTATAACAACGTCTATGACCAACCGCGCAACGTGCTGCGCGCGATTGAGGGCGTAGAGCTGTTGGAGATGGAGCGTACACGCGAAAACGGCATGTGCTGCGGCGCTGGCGGCGGCATGATGTGGATGGAAGAAACGGCGGGCAAAAGAGTGAACTTGGCTCGAACCGAGCAGGCACTCGAAGTGAAGCCAACGGTTATCTCATCCGCGTGTCCATTTTGCTTGACGATGATGGAGGATGGCACCAAGCTGTTGAATGCCGAGGAAAGTGTGCAAACGAAGGATATTGCCGAGCTGCTGGAGCTTGCCGTGTTTGGCCCTGTCTCGTCTGGTGATAAGGAGGCTGTAACGGCATAGGGTATAGGATGCAGATTTAAATGTGAGCATCAGGTCCTAATCAAGAAAAACAACAACAACTTCACAGAGATTGCATTGCTTCTACTAAGTAAAACCACTTTAACGATATGACTACTATTCGCTACTTATACGACTCCAATTATTCTACTTGAATTGAGATTCCACATTTAAAATTTACAGCGCAAACGACACATCAACTCTTAATTAGCAACAATTTCATTACCAATATAAGCTCACCATTTTCAAACAGGAGGGTTTCCGAACATGGTCAAACCGATTCAGCAAGCCGCCGTGATTGGCTCAGGTGTGATGGGAGCAGCGATAGCCGCACATTTAGCAGGTGCAGGTATCTCTTGTTTGCTGCTTGATATCGTTCCAACACAGCTTACCGAAGATGAGAAAAAAGCAGGTCTTACTTTAGAGCATCCCAAAGTGCGCAGTAAGCTTGCCGTAACAGCAATTGAAAAGCTTAAGAAAACAAAGCCAGCTCCGCTGTATAGCGAGGCATTTGCTACTCGAATCACACCAGGCAACCTGGAAGACGACCTGCACAAATTGTCCAAAGTGGACTGGATTATCGAAGTTGTCGTAGAGCGTCTTGACGTGAAGCGCCAATTACTGCAGCGCATTGAGCAGGTATGGACACCAGGTACTATCGTTTCCTCTAACACTTCAGGCATTTCGATCAACGAAATGGTAGAGCCTTGTGGGGATGCATTCAAACGTCATTTTTTAGGCACTCATTTCTTTAATCCACCGCGTTATATGAAGCTGCTGGAAGTTATTCCAGGCCAGACTACGGACCCTGAAATTGTGAAATATATGACTCTGTTTGGTGAAAAGAGCCTCGGCAAAGGCGTGGTATCGGCCAAAGATACGCCGAATTTTATTGCCAATCGGATCGGTACGTATGGGCTGCTCGTGACGCTGCGTGAAATGTTGGAAAAAGGTTATACCGTCGAAGAAATCGACGCAGTTACAGGGCCAGCTATGGGCCGACCGAAAAGCGCGACTTTCCGTACGCTCGATCTTGTTGGTCTGGATACTTTTGTTCATGTGGCTGGGAACGTGTATGACAATACGACGGATGAGTCGGAGAAAGCTATTTTTGATGCGCCGACCGTGCTGCGCCGGATGGTGGAACTAGGCTGGATCGGTGAGAAGCAGGGACAGGGCTTCTATAAAAAAGTAAAGACGGCGACTGGAAAAGAGATTCAGGCGCTGAAACTGGACACGATGGAGTATGCATTGTCGCAAAAAGTGAAGGGAGCTTCACTAGAAGCGGCTAAATCTGCTAAAGGCGCAGCAGCCAAAATAAAGGCGCTTCTCGGAACGGGTGACCGTTATTCGGAGCTTGCGTGGAACGTGCTCAAGCCTGTACTGCTGTACGCTGCAAATAAATTGGGTGAGATAGCAGACTCCATTGTTGAGATTGACAATGCAATGAAGTGGGGCTTCAACTGGGATCTCGGGCCGTTTGAGCTATGGGATGCCATCGGTCTTGTAAAAAGTGCGCAGCGAATGGAGGCGGAAGGGGACGTCCTGCCAGATTGGGTTACATCATGGATTGCTGCTGGTCATACGAGCTTTTACGTGAGAGAAGCTGGAAGCAGCGCCTTCTATTATGAATGCGCCCTAACTGCTGTTGAAACTCGGCCTGAGCACATTTCCCTGCGTGCGCTGAAAGAGCAAAATCGTATTATTTTGTCTAACTCAGGTGCGAATTTGATTGATATTGGTGACGATGTTGCCTGTCTGGAGTTCAGTTCGCCTAATAACGCCATTGGCGGGGACATTTTAACGATGATTCAGAAGAGCGCAGAAGAAGTGCGCAACAACTATCGAGGTCTCGTCATTGCGAATGAAGGTAAACATTTTTGCGTCGGTGCCAACTTGATGCTGCTATTAATGGAAGCGCAGGATGGCGAGTGGGATGAAGTGGATAGCATAATTCGATTGTTCCAAAACAGCATGATGGCATTGAAACGGTTGCCGAAGCCGGTCGTGGCTGCTCCGCATCAGATGACGCTTGGTGGTGGAGTGGAAGCTTGTATGCCAGCTGATAAGGTGATTTTCTCGGCTGAAACTTACTATGGACTTGTTGAAGTCGGTGTTGGTCTTATTCCAGCAGGCGGTGGTTGTAAAGAAGTTGCACTGCGCACAAGCCGCTTAGTGAGCAATCCTGAAGTTGATTTGCAGCCATTTATGAATGGTTACTTTGAAACGATTGGGATGGCGAAAGTGTCAACGAGCGGTCATGATACGAAGCGACTTGGTTACATGGCACCGCAAGATTCGGTCGTTATTAACTCGGATCACCGTATTTATGAAGCAAAAATGGCCGTGCTGGATATGGATCGTGCTGGCTATACTGCGCCAGTCGAAGAGCGTATCCGCGTTGTCGGCGAACAAGGCAAAGCGGTTATGCAGCTAGGTGCGTATACGATGCGCCAAAGTGGTTTTATCAGCGAGCACGACCAACTGATCGCCAACAAGCTTGCGCATGTATTGGCTGGCGGAAATGTGCCAGCGAACAGCTATGTTTCGGAGCAGTATATGCTCGATCTGGAGCGAGAAGCATTTTTAAGCTTAACGGGTGAGCCTAAGACGCAGCAGCGGATGCAGCATATTTTGACGACGGGTAAACCACTGCGCAACTAGTAGAGTTGAATGGGTTTCGTATTAACGAATCATCGAGCTATTAAACTATTTAGCTAACCAAATAACTGAGATCAGAACCAGTGAGGGGAGATTACGATGAAAGAAGCAGTCATAGTATCCATCGTGCGTACACCGATTGGCAGAGCGAAGCGCGGCAGTTTAGCGCATACACGTTCCGAGGATTTAGGCCGCATTGTGCTGGATGAAGCAATCCGTAGGGCGCCTGGTCTGCGCAAAGAGGACGTTGATGACGTCATTATCGGCTGTGCAATGCCTGAGGGTGAGCAAGGCCTTAACTTTGCCCGTGTAATGTCGCTGTATGCAGACTTTCCGACGACTGTGCCAGCTGTTACAGTCAACCGCTTTTGCGCATCGGGACTACAGTCGATTGCTTATGCGGCTGAACGGATTATGCTTGGGCACGCCGATGTCATCGTGGCGGGGGGCGTCGAAAGTATGAGTCACGTCCCGATGACAGGATTCAAGCTTGCACCGCATCCTCAGCTTGTAGCAGAAATGCCGCAAGTATATATGGGCATGGGCCATACTGCGGAAAATGTGGCGAACCGCTATGACATTAGCCGCGAAGCGCAAGACGAATTCGCGTATAACAGCCATAGGAAAGCGGCAGCGGCAATTTCAGAAGGCAAATTCAAAGATGAGATCGTCTCAGTCTCGACGAAGGTAAAGGGCATCGGTGAGAATGGGCGTCCGTGGGAGAAGGATATCGTATTCGATATGGACGAAGGTGTTCGCACTGACACGTCGATAGAAGGTTTGGCTAAGCTGAAGCCATCTTTTGCAGCGAAAGGCTCGGTCACAGCTGGCAATGCCTCACAGATGAGTGATGGTGCTGCTGCTGCTGTACTGATGTCCAGAGAGCGTGCAGAAGCACTAGGTCTGAAGCCGCTGGCAGCATTTCGCTCCTTTGCATTGGCGGGTGTTGACCCTGAAGTGATGGGAATTGGCCCAATCGAAGCGATTCCAAAAGCGCTTAAGCTGGCTGGTATTACGAAAGAGCAAGTGAATCTATATGAGCTGAACGAAGCATTTGCTTCACAATGCGTAGCTATTATTCGTCAGCTGGAATTGGATGAAAGCAAAGTCAACGTGAACGGTGGGGCTATTGCGCTTGGGCATCCACTTGGCTGCACAGGAACGAAGCTGACCGCATCGCTCGTCCATGAGCTGCGTCGCCGCGGCGGAGGATATGGCGTCGTATCGATGTGTATTGGCGGCGGTATGGGAGCGGCCGGAGTAATTGAGGTGTATGGAGCTTAAGCACTGAGTAAGTGGAAAGTTCATAACGTTCCTAATCGATATTAGTGACAATTGTGCAGTTATTTCATTTGTAAATCTGCCTATTTCGCAGATTAACGCCAAAAATACATTTATTTTGGTCTACTCACCCATTTAAAGTGCCTAATCGAGAAAATGAACTGCACATTTGTCCGTATTTACTGCAAAATGGCGTTTTCTGCTAAAAATAGCTGCACATTTGTCCATGCCCTATCTTTAGTTTTCATTTGTGTACGGTTGTGGAAGGTAGTATTGGCGTGAATATGAGGTTATTCCTTCGCACAGAAGAAATAGAAATCAACTAATTATATCCATTAATTTTTAATAGAAATTTATCTTAATGTAAACGCATTCATTATATGATAAAGGAGAGATTGGATATGTTGGACACGAAAGGTACGAAAGTGAAAGGCGGAAGCTTCATTATTGATGATGTTGAGGCGAGCTCCGTCGTTATACCTGAGGACTTTGTAGAAGAACAGCGCATGATGATGGAGACAACACGTGACTTTGTAGAGGGAGAAGTAATGCCTCACGACGAAGAAATCGAGAAGCTCAATTACGAGCTGACGGTTAAGCTGATTCGTAAAGCGGGTGAGCTTGGCTTGCTTGGCTCAGACGTTCCAGAAGAGTATGGCGGTCTTGGTCTGGACAAGGTTAGTTCCACACTTATTAACGAAACGCTTGCTAAAGCCTCTTCGTTTGCCCTGTCCGTAGGTGCGCATGTTGGTATTGGTACGCTGCCGATCGTTTTTTTCGGAACAGCTGAGCAGAAGCGCAAATATTTGCCGGCATTGGCTACAGGTGAAAAGATTGCAGCCTACTGCTTAACAGAGCCGACATCTGGTTCGGATGCATTGGGCGCGAAGACGACAGCGAAGCTGTCTGAAGACGGTCAGCATTACATTTTGAATGGCTCCAAAATATTTATTACGAATGCTGGATTTGCAGATATTTTCATTGTATATGCGAAAGTGGATGGTAAGGACTTTACGACCTTTATTGTAGAGCGTGATATGGAAGGGTTTTCGATCGGCCCTGAGGAGAAAAAGATGGGTATTAAAGGATCATCTACGTGCCCATTGTTCTTTGAAGATGTAAAAGTTCCTGTTGAAAATGTACTCGGTGAAATTGGCCGTGGCCATGTTATCGCGTTCAATATTTTGAACATTGGTCGATTTAAATTAGGTGCTGGCTGTCTTGGCGCAGCGAAAGAAGCGATTGAGCTCAGCTCCAAATATGCAAATACACGTACACAGTTCAGTAAACCGTTGTCTGCTTTCCCACTCATCGGCAAAAAGCTGGCAGAAATGAACATTCGTACGTACGTGACGGAAAGCATGGTGTACCGCACTTCCGGCTTGATTGATTCGAGTATGAAGGACATTGACCAAAATCAACCTGATTCCGGTCAATTGCTGGCGAAGAGTATTGCAGAATATGCCTTAGAATGCTCGATTAACAAAGTATTTGCGTCCGAAGTGCTGGACTTCGTTGCAGATGAAGGCGTGCAGATTCATGGTGGCTACGGCTTTACGCAGGAATATAAAATCGAGCGTATTTACCGTGATTCGCGAATTAACCGTATTTTTGAAGGCACAAATGAAATTAACCGCTTGCTTATCCCAGGCACTTTGGTCAAAAAAGCGATGAAAGGCGAACTGCCTCTCATGCAAAAAGCACAAGGCTTGCAAGCTGAACTTATGCAGCTCGTACCTGGACAAACATTTGAGGGCACGTTGGAGCATGAGACGCATTTGCTGTTGATGGCCAAAAAAATATTCCTCATGATTGGTGGATTAGCAATGCAAAAGTACGCCATGGAGCTTGATAAGCAGCAGGAAGTGCTCAGTAATTTGGCGGATGTTATGATTCTCGTCTATGCCATGGAGAGTGCGCTGCTGCGGACACGTAAAATGATTGCCAAACTAGGTGAACAAAAGGCTGCCAATGCTATCGAAATGACGAAAGTATATGTACACGAAGCATTTGATGACGTTGATCGTTTTGCAAAAGAGGCCCTTGCGACAATGGAAAGTGGCGATGTACTGCGTACACAGCTGTCGATTTTGAAGAAGCTGACTCGCAACACGCCGATTGATACGGTAGCTGTAAAGCGCGGTATTGCGGCTCGTGTAATTGGTGCAGAAAAGTACATCGTCTAACGGTTGATATCGTCGAAAATATGGCTGACACACGCTAACCAACAACGCCGTAATCGAACGGCGTGGACCTGGGGAAAGGGATGAGCTTGTATGCCATTGGATAAGCCATGGCTCTGTCATTATCCTAGTGAGATCACCTCTACCTACGAATATCCTAAGCATAATTTGGCATTGTTTCTCATTCAGGCGGCACGTGATTATCCAGAACGAACCGCCCTACATTTTATGGGAAAAAAGATAAACTATGAGCAACTGTTGGAAGCTGCATACCGCTGCGCAAATATGTTGAAGAGCCTTGGTGTGAAACGCGGTGACCGGGTGGCAATTATGCTGCCTAACTGTCCTCAGACAGTCATTGCCTACTACGGAACTCTAATGATTGGTGCCGTTGCCGTGCTTACGAATCCGCTCTACAAGGAGCGGGAAATTGAACATCAGCTCAATGATGCCGAGGCCAAAATAATGGTTACACTGGACCTGCTGTTCCCTCGTGTGCATGCGGTAAAGCAGCAAACGGGTCTAGAGCACATTATTGTAACTTCCATTAAAGAATTTTTGCCGTTTCCTAAAAATTTGCTTTATCCATTCAAAGCAAAGCGCAGTGGAGCGAATCTGGACGTCCCTTACGGCAAGGGCGTCCACTCTTTTCATTCACTTATACAACTTGCTTCGCAGGAAGCTGTATGCGTTGATGTAGACGCAGTGAATGAGCTTGCACTGCTGCAATACACAGGTGGCACAACGGGTGCTGCCAAGGGTGTCATGCTGACACACAGTAACCTCATTGCCAACACGCTGCAAGTTTCCCGCTGGTTCTATAAGGCAAAGCGGGGCGAGTCTATATATTTGGGAGCGCTTCCTTTTTTCCATGTGTTTGGCATGACGGTACTTATGAACTTGTCGATCCTTACGGCAGGGATGAATATTCTTATCCCCAAATTCGATGCCAAAGACATATTGGAATCGATCCAACGACTCAAACCAACGATGTTTCCAGGGGCTCCAACCATGTATATTGCACTCATCAATCACCCTACTATTACTAATTACGATCTTTCTTCCATTGAAATGTGCATTAGTGGGGCATCTTCACTGCCGCTTGAAGTGCAGACGAAGTTTGAGCAATTGAGCGGATGTAAGCTTATTGAAGGGTATGGGTTATCGGAAAGCTCTCCAGTAACGCATGCAAATCTACTGTGGGGGAAGCGGAAAAATGGAACGATCGGTATTCCATTTCCGGATACGGATGCCAAGGTTGTAGCTCCTGATACAGGCGAAGAAATGCCCGTTGGCGAAATTGGCGAGTTAGTCGTCAAGGGACCACAGGTGATGAAGGGCTATTGGAAGCGACCTGAAGAAACGAGCAAAGTATTGCGCGATGGCTGGTTATATACCGGCGACATGGCACGCATGGATGAGGAAGGATTTTTCACGATTGTTGATCGGAAAAAGGACCTCGTTATTGCAGGTGGATTTAACATTTATCCGCGAGAAATTGAAGAGGTGCTGTTTGAGCATCCTCACATTCAAGATGCCAGTGTGGTCGGTATTCCAGATGAGTACCGGGGGGAAACGGTCAAGGCATACATTGTGCTGCGTGCTGGCAAGCATGTAACGGAAGAAGAGTTGAATGTATGGTGCCGAGCTCGTCTGGCCAGCTATAAGGTGCCGCGCCACTATGAATTTAGGGCTGAACTGCCGAAGACGATTGCTGGTAAAGTGCTGAAACGTGCCCTCTTGGAAGAAGAGACGACTGCGTTGATGAAATAGGCAAGAGTAATAAAAGTAATAAAAGTAATAAAAGTGTATAACAGCCGCAATACAGTCTGTGTGTAGTAAAAATCAGGAGGAATTGTCCGATGAGTTTAAAGCCGGTTACGGAAGGACAAGAGAAATGGCTGAGTACGTTAACGGAGCGTGCACGCGGTACATTCTGGGACTTTATTGGCTGCGAAGTGATCGAAGCTTCTACAGCTAAGGTTGTACTCAAACTTAACGTGCAGCCACACCATTTGAATGTGATCGGAATCGTTCATGGTGGTGTGCTTGCTTCGCTGCTCGATAATGCGATGGGGCTGGCTACGATGCTGCTTCGTCCGCATGAAAATACGGTTACGTCCAATTTAAATGTTAATTTTGTTGCTCCCATGAAGGCCGAAGAGCTTATTGTGACGGCAGAGGTCATTCATCAGTCAGGTCGTTCACTGACCTGTACAGGTAAGGTGGAAAGCAGCGGTGGAGCCTTAGGAACGATTGGTACAGGAACATTCCGTGTTGTAAATCCCGTTGTAGTCCTCCCTTAACGGAATAGATGGTATAGTTAACTGCCAGTCGTCGATGTTGCAATCGGCGACTGGTTTTTCATTACACTTGAAGTCACAATTATGTGATATAGATGAAAGAATGGCCGAATTCGAATACAATGAACATAGTTAATGTTCTTGTACATATCTCTTTGAATCTTTATAGTCCCTATGATTTTAGTAATCAGCGTTCATCAACAATAAGGAGAGGTTTCTAATGACACATCAACAAGCTAGCAATTATGAGCATTCTTTTGCCGCAAATATTCGCAATGTTTACTGCATCGGTCGCAATTACAAGCTGCACGCGCTTGAGCTTGGCAATGACGTTCCTACGAAGCCAATGGTGTTTATGAAGCCATCCCATTCGGTCGTGCCAATTGGTGATCGTACGCCGCTCGCATTGCCGCTGCATCAAGGGGCGGTTCATCATGAGATTGAGATTGTACTTTACATTGGCAGAGAGATTACACCAGATACGCAGGTTGATGAGGCGATTGAAGCCGTTGCACTTGGCCTTGATTTTACACTGCGTGATGTACAGGAGACGCTAAAGACGAAAGGCCATCCATGGTTGCCTGCTAAAGGCGTTCATAATTCAGGACCAATCACGAATACGATTCCTTTTGAGGGAGCGCAGCAAGTTATCCGTACGCCATTTGCGTTGCTGCGCAATGGTGAGGTCGTGCAGCAGGGAACAGCAGCTGATATGATTTTCGATTTGCAGCAGCTCATTCAATTTGTAGCGTCTAACTATGGCTTAAGTAAAGGTGATGTTATTTTCACGGGAACACCGGCAGGCGTTGGGGCGGTACAAGCTGGAGATGTACTTGAGCTGCAATGGAATGGCGAGACGATCGGTTCCTGTGTTATAGAGGCTAAACAATAGTAATAATAGTATTTGTATAGGTAGTCATTAAAATAGCAATGTAAGAAAGCAATTAAGATAGTAAGGAAACGAGAAAGGAAACAAAATGGACTGGATAATTGGATTAGTTGGTAGTTTCTTTATGGCCGGCGCTGCTTATAAAAAACGCTCACTTACTCGTTCAGGTGCACTAGCAGCTTTTGTAATGGGAACGGTGTACTTTGGAAGTGGTAGTTTGCTATGGTTCGGGCTGCTGCTCACCTTTTTTATAACGTCAACGGGTTGGTCAAAATGGAAAAAGCGCGCGAAAAGCCGCTTTGATACGATTTATGAAAAAACGGGTCAGCGAGATGCGCACCAAGTATGGGCTAACGGCGGAATCGGTATGCTGTTATGTGTGGCGAACGCATTATTTCCACATCCAGCTTGGGTATTTTTATTCGTTGGGGTTATGGCTACCGTTAATGCGGATACATGGGCGACGGAAATTGGCAGCTTGAGCCGCTCGCAGCCGCGTTCGGTCATCACGTGGCGCCCTGTGCCAGCAGGTACGTCAGGAGCTGTATCGGCACTCGGTAGCTGGGCTGCAGTTGGAGGAGCGCTCACCATTGGAGGAGCGGCTGTTGTCTGCTTGTACATCGCTCAAGATCTCGCTTTTCCATATCCATATAGCTGGTATTTGCTGCTTGCAATCGGCATTAGTGGAGCCGTTGGCGGTGTGGCAGGTGCATTTACAGATTCCTTGCTGGGTGCAACTTGGCAGGCTGCCTACCGATGCGAGAAGTGTGGTGTTGCAACAGAAAGATTGCAGCATTGTGATCAGGCAACTACACTCGTTCGCGGTTTCCGTTGGATGACGAATGATTTGGTCAATAGCCTAAGTTCCATCGTTGGCGGTTTGTTGGCTTGGTTAATCGGTAGTTTGCTGCTAGGATAGTACATGAGGCTTGTCACATTCACTGGATTGCCCTTGCTCTGAATCGACATCTTTTATGTACCGTGTTATATTCGATATATGATAATAAGACATATCAAAAAGGTGTTTAGTCATGTTTAGCAGAAGGAGGTGGGCCGATGAGTCAAGTACAGGGAGACAAATGGAATTTGATTTTGGATGCAGCTTACGAGCTCTTCGGTGCCAACGGCTTCTATGAAACGAAAATGTCTGAGATTGCTGATCGAGCGGGAATTGCGAAAGGGACATTGTACTTGTACTTTAGCAGCAAGGAGCAATTGTTTGCGGCTATGACGAAGCGAGACTTTGAGCAATTTCTAGAGCAGATTGCGAACGGCTTGCAGCAAGGTGAGTCTTTGAAAGAGCGCTTATCCGTAGCAGCTAGTCATCATTTGCGTTATTTCTATGACCGTAGGGATTATACGAAGCTATTTTTCATGATGCCTAACAATGATCCAGAGATGCTGCAGGAGATACAGTCTTTTATGGCTCAGTATATACGAATTCTAGCGGATATGCTTGATGATGGTGGCTTTACAGAGCCTAAGCTGCTTGCCAAGTCATTTGTAGGCATTTTGGATATGATGAAGATGGATATTCTATTCGATCCGACTTTTAAAGAGGAAGATGTACAACAGCGAGTGGTTTTTGCTACAAACTTGTTTATGAATGGTTGCATGCATCAGAAGTAGATGACGTAGAGGCTGAATTAGCCAGTATAAGACTGATTTAACAGCGAGAATCTATTTTGGCTAGCATAGCGATCATAGCTGTATAGATAAGAAGCTAGGGAGAACCATAGGTTCTCCTTGTTTATTGATATTCACAAAGTTCGGGGGAAGAAATATGCATGTAATTACCGTAGAACAGCTTGGTAAAAGCTACGGCGAGAAGACACTATTTAAAGATGTATCTTTCGGTATAGCGACAGGAGATAGATTTGGAATCATCGGTGTGAACGGAACCGGCAAATCAACGTTTATGCGTACGTTGGCAGGAATTGACTCGATTGAAACGGGACGTATCATGAAAGGGAATGCGATCCGTGTGCAGTATGTGGCACAGGAACCTGAATTTGAACCGCACGCCACGGTATTGGAAACGGTCATGAGCGGGGATGCGCCTGAAATGAAGGCGGTTCGTCGATATACAGATATTTTAGAGCGTTTGCGTGTTCAACCAGAAGACGAGAAGCTACAAATGCAGCTCGTTCAAGCTAGTGATGATATGGATCGACTACAGGCTTGGCAAATCGAAAGTGACGCGAAGACTATTTTGTCCAAGCTCGGTATTACTCGTTATGATGCTCGCGTTAGTGAGTTGTCCGGCGGTCAGCGCAAGCGAGTCGCACTTGCTGCAGGATTGATTCACCCGTCAGATCTGCTGCTGCTAGACGAACCTACCAACCATATTGACAATGATACGGTTGCGTGGTTGGAATCCTATCTTCAGAAGCGCTCAGGTGCGTTAATTATGATTACGCATGATCGCTATTTCCTTGATCGTGTTGCGAATCGAATGATCGAGCTTGATTATGGCCGTGCACATTTCTACGAGGCGAACTATACGCGTTTCCTTGAATTGAAGGCTGATCGTGAAGCACGCGAGGCTTCCGCTGAATCGACGCGTCAAAATATTTTGCGCCAAGAGCTAGCATGGATTCGCCGTGGAGCAAAGGCGCGTACAACGAAACAGAAGGCACGGATTGATCGCTTCGAAGATCTGCAATCTCAAGGACCGACACAGAAGCAGGGCGCTGTTGAAGTGTCTGCTGCTAGTGCTCGTCTTGGGAAAAAGATAATGGAGCTCGAGTCTATTGGGGCTGATGCTGGAACGCGTCAGTTGTTCCGTGGGTTGGATTACATCGCCGTTCCGCATGATCGCATTGGTATTATTGGTGTGAATGGCAGCGGTAAGTCGACCTTGCTGCAAATTATTGCGGGGACGAGACAGCCGGATAAAGGGAGCATTGTACTTGGACCAACGGTGCGCATCGGATACTTCACGCAAGAGCATGATGAAATGGATGAATCGATGCGCGTTATCGAATATATTCGTGAAGCTGCTGAAACGGTAAAGACGGCTGAAGGCCACACGATTAGTGCTGCACAAATGTTGGAGCGTTTCTTATTTAATCCATCGATGCAGTGGACGCTCGTTGGCAAGCTTTCTGGTGGCGAGAAGCGTCGCTTGCAATTGCTGCGATTGTTAATGACTGCGCCAAATGTGCTGCTGCTCGATGAGCCTACGAATGACTTGGATGTAGAAACGTTAGCGGTGTTAGAAAATTACTTGGATGAATTCCCTGGTGTTGTAATTACCGTATCACATGATCGCTACTTCCTTGATCGGGTTGTGGATCGGATTTGGTCGTTTGAAAATGGGGAAATTCGTAATCATGTTGGTAACTATACGGAGTACGTGGAGTGGAGAGCAGCTCAAGGCTTGTCTGCACTTAACGACCAGAAGTCTGCAGCAAGCGATAAGCAGGGCAATCAAGCTCATACATCGACTGAAGCAGCAGCGGCGAAGTCAGAACGCAAGCCAAAGCTGAAAATGTCGTATAAGGAAGAGCAGGACTACAATCAAATTGATGGCTGGATCGCAGATGTAGAGGCGCAAATGGAGCGTAATAACGCTGAGATGGAAGCAGCATTCAACGATTCCGTGCGCCTGCAAGAGCTAATGAAGCAGCAGCAAGAGGCTGAGCAGAAACTAAGTGACCTGTTGGAGCGTTGGACAGAGCTAAATGAACTGGCTGAGCAGATCGAGGCGGCAAAACGTTCATAACTGTTGTACGTACAGGCTATGGAGGAAACGTTTGTTTACGATGATATACTCCAAACGGAGATAAACTGATTTCAACAGCGCATACTTTTTTTAAAATAGCGTAACACAAAAACAACCCGTATCACTTTTAGGAGTGAAGCGGGTTGTTTTATATGTAATTGAGTCTCGCTCGATAATGATTGATGTTACGAATAGTTGAGCCTCTCTAATCATTAGGGATTACAGCGAAAGCGTATTGATGTGCATTGGATACGGATGTTGACTTTACATGAAGTTGTTGTTCTGCTTTATATGAGATGACTGCATTTATTCCTCATCTGCCCACACTTCGTTCAGATGATCTGCATAGAAGAGCAGGGCGCGATTATATTGCGAAATATGAGCATCTTGTGTAGTCTCCACGAGCTGACGAAGCAGCAAAGAAGTACTCTCTTCATGATAATTAAGATTGTACAAGGCTAAGGCGTAAAACACTTTGAATTCTCGTGCATCTGGGAAGTGGGCGATTGCTTCTTCTAGCAGTACTTTTGATTTCTCATACTCACCAATGGCTCGATAGGTGCTGCCCAATCCTAAATAAGCACCGCGGCGATCCTCGTCCGTGAGTTGTAACGATAGTGCTCGTACATAGTAGGGGACGGCGGATATTTCTTTTCCAAGTGCATCATGTGCCCATGCACATTGATACTGTACGACACCTTCGTCAGGGTAGTTGTTTGCGAGCTTTACCAACAATTGCAGTGAAGATTCTAACTGAGACTCCTGCCGCAATTGAACCGCTTGCTTTAGCTCGGAGTCCCATGCAGGCTGCTTGATAGAGCTATCCATGTGTCGTCTCATCCTCCGGTTGGCATCTGAAATGGTAGTTCTAGATTTCTTGAACTGAACTTACAGTACTTACTGAACTTGATTGCTGCTTGCTGCTTGCTGTATGCTGTATTACTAAGTTTTAAGACACATTATAATGCTATGTCTTGTTAACTCTCTAGTCGTACTATCCACATATGAGCAATGCTTACTCTTCCAAACGAATGATGCGTCTTCCTTCACTGGCCCCTTGCAGCATGTTGGTCGTCAATGCTGGAACCTCTTGCAGCGTATGTTCATGTACGAAGCCGTCTGTATGAACAATGGAAGACCAGTCCGTGAGCAATCTATTCCATAGCGTTTGTCTTTGCGTAATCGATGCATAGACAGAATCAATGCCGTATAGGGCAACACCCCGTAAAATGAACGGCAGCACCGTTGTTGGCAAGTTTGCTCCAGCTGTTAATCCGCTCGCAGCGACTGCGCCACCATAGTTTACAGAAGCAAGCGCAGATGCCAAAATATTTCCGCCACAGACGTCGACGACGCCTGCCCACAGTTGCTTATTCAGTGGACGCTGCTTCTCAGGAAGCAGGTGCTCACGGGAAATAATTTTTGCAGCCCCTAGCTGTTTCAGAATGGGCTCGAAAGTTGCCTTGCTAGTAGCAGCTACTACTTCATAGCCTAGCTTCGATAGAATGCCGACGGATAAAGAACCAACTCCACCGCTAGCCCCCGTAACGAGAATAGGACCATCTTCAGGCTTCAATCCGTGATTCTTCAATCTATCGATGGAAAGAGCAGCAGTAAGGCCAGCTGTACCGAATGCCATCGCATCACGAAGGCTAGCTCCGGCAGGCAAAGGGACAAGCCAATCACCTGCAACTCGGACGTACTCACTCAATCCACCGGAGTGGCTAACGCCAAATTCATAGCCAGTCAGCAGGACAGATTGTCCAACTTGATAACGTTCATCAGCGGATGCTACGACTGTACCTGCAGCGTCTATTCCTGGGATGAAAGGGTATGATTTGACGATCCCGCCATTTGGCGAACAAGCTAAAGCGTCTTTGTAATTCAAGCTGGAATAAGCGACCTTGATCGTAACATTTCCTTCAGGGAGGTCATGTATAGAAATCGAACGAACGCTAGGTAATATATCACCAGCTTCATTTGGTTCAACAACAAGGGCATTGAAGTCATTAGGGAAAACTTGCGGAAGTGGATGTTCTGTCATGTTCGTATTCCTCCAACCCTTTTTATTCAATAAAAACAACATACCTAGTGGAAGCTGCAAAGGTACTGTAACTGTATATCCTTACACCATTGTGTAAATGAAAGCTTAATTCATGCAAGTACAAATGCAATTGCAAATACAATTAAAAGGGAAATTTCAATTGCCAGTGCATTTGTAACTGCTGTTAAACATTAAACATTAAACATTAAACATTAAACATCTCAGCTTACTCTAACGAGCGCCATTGACGTTATTTTAATGAAAACGTCTAAAGTAGAATTTTAACGGTTGTCAGCGAGCTTATTTCAGCTATTATGGCAATTTTACACGTGTAATATAGAAAATAAGCTCTCCTACATCCCTTACACATCCAAATAAGTGAAATTAAGCTCAATAGCCTCTGTGTCGACCGTTAGAACAATAAGGCCATAAAAATGCTGCTATTTTACAAGGCTTATATAACTGCTACTCCGTGATAGAAGCCGAATAGCCTGTGCCAACGTTATTGCAATAAGTAAAAGTAAACGCAGCTTATTTTTACAACCCACTATATACGATTCATGACTCCCTATATACGTTTCACGTAAACAACTACTACTCTAAATTCATGCAAGTGCAAGGTCTTATTCCGTAATATAAGCTGCGAGCAGTTTTGCTGTATTGATCACGGCTTGCAAATGGGTGCGTTCCATCGCATGAGAAGCGTGCACACCAGGACCGATTAAAGCAGCGCGTATATCGTTTCCTCCACGCAGCGCAGCTGAAGCATCAGAACCGTAGCGCGGATAAATGTCGACGACATGAGCAATGCCTTCTCTTTCCGCAAGCTGAACGAGTCGAGAAGTCATAAAGTAATCATAAGGGCCAGACGAGTCTTTGGCACAGATTGATACATCTGTTTCTTTACAGTTTAGGTCATCTCCCATTGCACCCATATCCACGGCAATAAGCTCAGTGATGCCACTAGGCAATGATGAGGCACCATGACCAATCTCCTCATAGTTGGTGATGAAGATGATGATATCGTGCTGAGGTTTCCATTGATGGACCTTCATACTGTGCAGCAAGCCGAATAAAGCAGCTACACTTGCTTTGTCATCCAAATGTCTCGATTTGATAAATCCGCTTGGAAGATGAACGGGACGAGCGTCAAAGGAAACGTAGTCTCCGGTACGAATGCCAAGCTTCGCTGTATCTTCTTTGGTATGTACGATCTCATCGATACGAACGATTATGTTTTCTTCGTTGCGAGCCAATTCGCTTGCTTTATCAAAGACATGAACAGACGGCTGCTTCGTCATGATTGTACCTGTGTACGTTTGTCCTGCATGCGTATGTATTTGACAGTATTCATTTTCGATGGAACTCATCATGTAGCCGCCCAATGGCGTAAGTCGCAGTGTACCGTCTGTGTGAATCGAACGGACCATAGCGCCGAGCGTATCCACATGAGCAGAAAGCCCGATTACTTGCGTGCTGTCTTCTTGAGAGCCTTTCACTCGAATGTAGCCGCCGCCTTTTTGATTACGTTCCATTGTATAGCCGAGCTTATGTGCTTCTTCGTGAATACGGTTCATAATATGGTGCGTGTAGCCTGTTGGGCTAGAGGTTTGAAGCAGTTCCATCAGCAGGCTAAGCACGTAAGATTCATCGATTGGAATGGCAAGTGCTTCGTTCTTTATTGCAGCATATGGGGAATCAAAAAGTGTGCTCATAAGAAGTTTGCTCCTTTGATTTGAAATGTAAAGTAGCCTAGTGAGAAACCCAAGTTACTGCTGCAGAGGTATTCTCACCTGAAAGCCTACTCGTTTTTTGAATCTTTTAAATCACGTTTATCCGCAAGAACATCCTCAATTTCTTGCAGCTGCGCATTCGTTGGTTCAGGAAACATATATCCATTCTCAGATTCTGCTTCGAGTTGTGCCACTTTGGCCTCTAGCTCTTTCACTTTGCGTCGAATACGGTATTGTGCATATACTCCGTAAGATCCAACGATCAGAGCTCCTAGCAGTGTACATCCTAAAATAAGCAGGATAAGTGGTACATCGAATGTGCCGAATAACAAATTGACTTGTACGGGCTCTACATTCACGATGGCAAAAATCGCTGTTAGAAGCGCAAATACGAGTGCAGCAAATAAGGTCCACTGGATGCGCAAGTCATTATTCTTGTTGTTGGAATTGGGTACTTTTGTTGTTTTGTTAGCCATGTTTGATCAACTCCTTCTTTGTAGTATAATCCTTACTGATCCAGCGCCACAATCTCATTATGAGATAAATCGGGTGATTATCGTGTAAGCTCATTGTAGTAAATAGCAACTCCTTCCGATGCGTAGCAAGGGAAGGAGTCAAGTGGACTTATTTACTTGGTAATGCGATTAGTAGCTTAGTTGAGATAGGCTATTACAGCTCTTTTGCCATCTGTTCCATTTGCTCGATAAGGGATTCGAGTACACTCATTCCTTCTTCGATAGGAGCAGGAGTGGACATATCAACGCCAGCTTTCTTCAAAATATTAATGGAGAAGTCGCTGCCGCCGCTCTTCAGGAAGCCCAGGTAACGATCAACTGCTGGTTGACCTTCATCTAGAATCTGCTTCGCGAAGCTTTGTGCAGCAGAGAATCCTGTTGCGTACTTATACACGTAGAAACTCGTGTAGAAATGCGGGATTCTAGCCCATTCGATCTCAATATCTTGGTCAACGACCATTTCGTCGCCGTAATATTTCTTGTTCAAGTCGTAGTAAACTTCATTCAACAACTGCGGAGTCAATGCTTCACCTTTCTCAGCACGCTCATGAATAATCAACTCGAATTCAGCAAACATCGTTTGACGGAATACCGTTGTACGGAATTGATCGATGTAGTAGGTGAGCAAATACATCTTTTCTTTAGGATCATTGCTCTTCTTGAGCATGAAGTCCATTAGCAATGCTTCATTCAAAGTGGAAGCAACCTCAGCTAGGAAGATGGTATACTGCGCATCCCGATATGGCAAATTGTTGTCTGAATAGTAGGAGTGCAGTGCATGACCCATTTCATGCGTCAACGTGAACATGCTGTTCAAGTTATCTTTATGGTTCAAGAGCACGTATGGGTGTGTGCCATAAGCACCCCAACTGTAAGCTCCGCTGCGTTTGCCTTCATTTTCATATACGTCAATCCAGCCGTTATCATATCCTTCTTGAATGGCATTCAAATAGTCTTCGCCTAGCGGCTTCAAACTTTCCTTTACAATCGAAGTTGCTTCCGTGTAAGGAATGTTCATATCGAATTGCTCCACAATAGGGGCAAACAAGTCATACATATGCAGCTTGTCGACCTTAAGCAGCTTAGCACGAAGTTTCATGTAGCGATGCATAAGCGGAAGATGCTTATGGATGGCACCGATTAGATTCGTATACACTTCTTTTGGAATGTTGTCACCGTAAAGGTACATTTCCAGAGTTGAAGGGTACTTACGAGCTTTCGCATAAAATAAGTTCTTCGTAACGTTTGCGCTTAAAGCAGCTGCAATTGTGTTGCTTTGCTTCTTGTAGGTGCTGTAGACGGCTTCGAAAGCTGCTCGGCGCACGTCGCGGTTGCGGCTTTCCAGCATCTGAATGTAGCTGCCATGCGTAAGCTCTACTTCTTCACCTTTATCGTTTTTAATCTTAGGGAACTTCATGTCAGCATTGTTCAGCATACTGTAAATGGTTTCTGGAGCTCTGGATAAGCTGCCTACTTGTGCAAGTAGTGCTTCCTCTTGTTTGGAAAGAACATGAGCCTTCTGACGCTTCATTTCTTGTAAAGTGAAGCGGTAAGGCTTCAATTGTTCATCTGCTATAAATGCATCAAGCTTATCATCAGATAGAGAAAGAATCTCTGGTGTGATGTAGGATAATTTCTCGCTAACCTCAACGCTTAGTTTCTTAGCCTTATCGGATAGTGCCTGGTACTGTGCTTCAGCCGTATCTTCATGATGACGCATATTAGCGTATACATATAATCGCTCAGCGTGAAGTGAAATGTCATCTTCCAGCTCAAAACATGCTTTGAGCGCAGCTGGTTCGTTTAGTTTACCGTGAAATTGATCTGCTTTTGCCAGCAGTTGTTGCAATAATGCGTGCTCACGATCCCATTCAGCTTGCGAGCCGAATAAATCTTCAAGCTTCCAACGGTGTTCCTGTGGTACTTCCGAACGTTTCGTCAATTGTGACATATGTACCCTCCTAAAATCACTATATGTATTGAAGTTGCTTACACTGGCTTGCACAGCATGACTGTTGCGAAATGACCGTACGGTTGACGGGCAAATGCCAAGAGCCAGCGGTATAATGGCAATAAGGAGACAGCGTGCAATGGTAGTGCGATAATTGCCATTCATCGTATTCCTCCTGTCGTCTACAGTCCCGTATCCGACGACTTGGGCTCAGGACTAGTATGACCGAGAAGGAGGAAGATTAATGCTTCAGCTTGTTGTTTTATCCAATACAGATGATAAGCAGGCCAGATAAATAACGATATGTATGCGAACAGCCTCTTATGAGGCTGAACCAAGCGTAATGAAACTGTACACGATTAGGAAAAAGGCAAATAATACTAGCCCTAGCGTAGTGAGAGCCATAAATTTGCGCAGTTGCTGTGGTATAGTATCCTTCTTCCAAACGATAACAGCACCTAGTGAGAATGCTGTAATGATAAATACAAGCGTCATTGAAGAATCCATAATCACCGTACCTTCTTACAAGGATAGGGGAGAACTAACTATACTTCTTTAAAAGCCGCCATTAGTTGATCCCATTCTTCTTCATTCCCAGCGAATTGTTCTTTAGGGAAGCGTTGAGAAACCCATTGCATCATCTCAGGGCGACCGAGGAACGTATGACACTCTTCTCCCCATTGGTCAGATATTTCACGAAGGACGAGCTGGCGTCCGTGAACTTCTACCGTAAGCATATTCCATTTGTCCTTCTTGTAAATCAGATGTTTCTTAGCCATGTTGTACCTCGCTCTTTCTAGTTTCAAATCTATGTTATTCCTTGATGTATCAAGCAATAACAACCTTACGTTCATATTAACGCAGGGGTCGAAACAAAGCAAATAAAGCTTATCTACATACATGATATTTGATATAATAGCAAGAGGTATTTGAAAAAAGTTGCTTTTTCGTATACAGCCGACTATAATGTAAATATTCGCCTTTGAGGCGAAGATGTGAGGAGGTTTTTACTTTGAAAGGTACCGTTAAATGGTTCAACGCAGAAAAAGGCTACGGATTCATTTCTGTTGACGGTGGAGACGACGTGTTCGTACACTACTCCGCAATTGAAACAGATGGATTCAAGACACTTGAAGAAGGCCAAGCAGTGGAATTCGAGATTTCCGATGGAAATCGTGGACCACAAGCTGCTAATGTCATTAAATTATAATCGAATTCCTTAGGGAATCTTTATAAATAGTGCCATAGCATTGTTAAAGGAGCCCGCTCGTTCTATATAGAATGAGTGGGCTCCTTTTTCGTTCTTAACTAAGGTAACAAGTCTTCAATAAATGATGCGCAAAATATCGCTTACCTCTTTACGAGAAAGCTTTGCTGGCTTCTCCTTCGCATAGCCGAGCGAAAGTACCATATTAATTGTCCGATCGGATTCAATATGAAGCAGCTCCTTAATAGCTTCTTCGGCCAGCAACACAGGTCCAGTCATCGGGCATGTAGCTAACCCTTTAGCATGGGCAGCGAGCATCACATTTTGTACTGCCAAACAGCTGCTTTTGATCCCTTCTTCTTGCCATACAGACTCAGGAACAAGCTGTATAGGATCGAAGATTTTTGCACGGAACTTAGATTGATACGGTGTTGCCAGACAGATTAATAGCGCAGGAGCTCCTGAGAAAGCAGTGGCATAGGGACCAAATGACTTTAACAGCATGCGCGCTTCTCTTGTAAGTCCTTGCGATTCAGCTTGAGCAGCTCTTTCATGAAGCTTCTCCCATGTTAACTCCTCAATAGTACGTATCATATCTGCATTCAAAATCGCAATAAATTCCCAAGTCTGTGAGTTCGTATCGCTAGGTGCATATCGTGCACAGTCAATTAGCTCTTGAATATCCTCTGCCGATACAGGTCGCTCATCATAATTGCGAACACTTCGTCTTCCGTGAATCGTATCTTTTACAATTTCATATGTGTTCAATTTCAATCATCCTCTGTCAAGGTAGTGGTCCTATCCAATTTGCTTCACATAACAAAAAAATTAGTACCTAATACTAATACCTACTACTATTATAAGAGGAACTGTTAAAAATGCAATGCAGCTGTTGATTTTTCATTGCGCTTTACATATAGATGAAGCAGTGCAAATCCAAAGGCAGCAACTATTGCGAAGCCGGCTGCGGAGAAGAAGACGATATCTTTTCCATATACCTCTAATAGTTTCCCACCAATGGTACCACTAAGCAGACCAGATATACTTGACCAGACAATCGTGTAGACTGCCATACCTGTTGAGCGGAATTGCTCAGGAATAACTTTGTTCAAGTAACGAATTGCAACGAAATAAAAAATACCGAACGTTACACTGTGCATCACCTGCGTGCTAATCAGCCAGATCGGATCTTGAACATAGCCAGCTATAAGAAAGCGCAGCATGTACATAACGCAGGAGATCGCTAACAAGGGAAGTTCCTTTACTCGTTCTCCATATGCATTTAATAGGAAAAAGATAGGGATTTCACTAACAGCAGAAATCATCCAAGCCCATCCAACAATCGATTCGTCGGCACCAAGCGAAAGGAGAGAGAGACCAAGAAATGCATCATTGAACCGATGTCCAATCGCTAGCAGCAGTACACAGATAAGGAAGAGATACACATTTGGTTGCTTAATGACTTCCCATAGACCACCGAACTCCATCTTTTTGATCGAGGCTTTTTTATCAGAAACAACTAATAAGAGCATCAATGACAGCACACTTAATGCACCGATAACAACCAACGTATATGAAGCGCCAATCGATTTTAGCAAATATCCGAAGGCTAACGCCGAAAAAGCAAAACCAATCGATCCAAACACCCGAACACCAATAAAGCTGCGGTTATGGGATTGCGTAGTTACAATCGTTAGCGTATCAGTCAGTGGAAAGACCGGATAGTAGAAGAAGTAGAACACGACAAGAAGCATCATAACTGTCGTATATGACGAGGCAAAGCTTAGGATGACGATCATAATGGTCTGAACAGCAAGTAGAATGAGTATGATTTTTTTAATCGTTTGAGACTTATCGCTTGCTACACCCCAAATAAAGTTTGAACAAATGGATATAAGCGGACCTATCGAATAAAGCAGTCCGATCTGTACAGCGTTATACCCAAGTGATTTTAAATATAAAGGTAAATATGAAATAATAACGGCAGAAATCATAAATACAGCAAACGTATACGTACGCAGCTTGTTGATTTCCGATGTCGGTGAAGCTGGATTCATGATGTAGGCTCCCTCCATATTTTTAAATGATCCAATATGGTAATCATTCTCTATCTAATTTAGTTAGTAGTATATCATGCTTGCAAAGAAGCCGACAGGCAGTGGCAGCAATACGAATGATGATACATTTACAGGCACTTATGAGAAGTGGTACATTACCATAGAGAAGATAGAAGGATGTAGACTGGTGTCGAATCTAGGCAAAGATAGGTGGAGAAGGGAGTGCGTATGAAAAGATATCGATTCGATTGGGATGAACGTTTACAAATTCATACGCCGGTGCTGCTTTGCGAATGGGAACAATTAAGCGCTCAAGAGCAGAATAATCTGCTTATGCAGTGGGAAATCATTCGTGGCCGTATACCTGATCGTATTTTTGATCTAGAACGTGTCATTATTCTAAAGCAGCAAGCACTCTATGAAGAGGATTGTTTTGAAGAGTCATGCAGACTAAATAGTGAAATATCTGAACTTGCGAGTGCCATTAATGACCTTCATATTTGGTACCGGACGCAGCAAGATGTAGATGCCAAATTACACCAGTAGCTGATATTGTTTGTGCATTCAATCACTTCGTAATATAATAGTATCGGTTAAAATGAGAATACAACTCTAACAAGGTGAGATCGGAGGCTTGTTTTGGATAGTAAAAGGCTTAGAACAGCAGCCCCCAAAGGGTCTGTGCAATTAATGTACCGTGTATATAAATACATATTGCCAGAGGTTCGGTCTGAGCTATCTTATTGGACAAGCCAAGCTGAGCAAATTCCGAGTCAGGAGTTACGCAAACAAGCGTTAGATAGTTTGCGGACGAAGCAGTTCCATTGTCAAGGCGGAGCTGTGTACGCAGCAGTGTGTCCTGATACGCGAGATGTACTTATTCCATTAATTGTTGCTTTTCAAACGATTAGTGACTACTTGGATAATCTATGTGATCGCAGCACTTCGCTTGATCCAGAAGATTTCCGGTTATTGCATGAGTCCATGTTGGATGCCGTGCAGCCAGAACGAAATTTGACGGATTATTATGCGGAGCGAGAGGATAACGATGACGGTGGTTATTTAGTATCACTTGTGAATCGTTGCCGCGCCTGCATCGCTAAGCTTCCTGGATACAGTCAAGTAAGGTCAGAGCTGGTACCTCTTGTGAAACTGTACACAGAACTGCAAATCTATAAGCATATTGAATGGTCGAAGCGCGAAAAAGCGTTGTTGGAATGGTGGCAGTTACATCAAGCCCGCTATCCTGACCTTTCTTGGAACGAATTCGCAGCAGCTACGGGATCCACACTAGGTATGTTCCAATTGTTTGTGTTAGCCTCATGCAAGGATTGTACACTTCAAGAAGCTCAAGATGTTAGCGCTGCGTATTTTCCATATGTATGCGGTCTTCATATATTGCTCGATTACTTCATTGATCAAGAAGAAGATCGAATTGGCGGGGATTTGAATTTCTGTCATTACTACGAAAATGACGAAATGATGTTTCAGCGTATTGGGTACTTTGCAGATCGTTCTTGTGAACGAGTGAGCCATCTGTCGGACAATCGTTTTCATCGAATGATTGTAGAGGGATTGCTGGCATTGTACTTGTCAGATCCTAAAGTAGCAGAACAGAGAGAAGTTTTAGATGTTTCCAAAAGGTTAATGAAAGGTAGTCCAATTATGAGATTATTTTTCTGGATAAATAGCCGCTGGATTCGTAAACATATGTAATGAGGATAAGAGGAGGAAGAAATGATGTCTGCTGTAAAAAGAATTGCTGTATTAACAAGTGGTGGAGATTCTCAAGGGATGAACGCGGCTGTACGTGCTGTTGTTCGCACTGCCATTTATCATGGAATAGAGGTATACGGCATTCAACGTGGTTACCACGGATTGCTTAATAAAGACTTGCGCAAGATGGATATCCGCAGCGTAGGTGACATCATCCAACGCGGTGGTACCATTCTTCAATCTGCTCGCTGTCAAGAGTTCAGAACAGCTGAAGGTCAGCAAAAGGGCGCAGAAATTTTGCGCGAATTCGGCATCGACGGTCTAATCGTTATCGGTGGAGATGGTTCTTACCAAGGCGCAAATAAACTAAGCAAGCTTGGCATTAAAACGATGGGTCTGCCAGGTACAATTGATAACGACATTTCCTTTACAGACTATACAATTGGCTTTGATACAGCAGTAAGCATCGTTGTAGATGCAGTTAACAAACTTCGTGATACGATGAGTTCTCACGAACGTTCTTCTGTTGTTGAAGTAATGGGCCGTCATTGCGGAGACATCGCATTGTATGCTGGTGTTGCGAGTGGTGCGGAATCTATCCTGCTTCCTGAAGTGCCATTCAACTTGGATGAAGTGGCAGATCGCATGAAACAAAACTTTGAAAATGGCAAACGCCACAGTATCATCCTTGTAGCTGAAGGTGTAGGTAAAGGCGATGACATTGCTAACGGCATCGTTGAGCGTTGTCCTTCGATTGAGCCGCGCGTAACAGTTCTTGGGCACATTCAACGTGGTGGAACACCTACGGCTAATGATCGTATTCTTGCGAGCCGTCTTGGTGATTTCGCTGTCCGCAGACTTATGGAAGGTGACTCCGGTAAAGGTTGTGGAGTCATCAAAGGAGAATGTGTTGCAACTGATATCGACCTCGTTGTTAACACGAAGAAAGAATTCAATCAAGAACTTTATGACTTGTCTTGCCGTCTTTCTCAATAATGGAAATCATTATATTTTAGATATATAAACAACAACCCGTCAGTGTAGGCTGACGGGTTTACTTTTGTTTGCTATTAAATTAGCTCTTTACATCTATTCTTTTCATAAGATGAATATACCATTTCAGTCCTGCTTGATGGTTAAACAAGCTGACTTTATCAAGCACTTCGAAGTCGGGTGAATTCTCCATCTCAGCAATTTTATTCTCTATGATCGTATACGCTGGGTCATTGGTGTTTTTATGAGAATACAAAGAAGAAATGATTACTCCGTTTGAAGTTAGGTGATTTGAGTAGTTTAATAGGACTTTTGTCGTGTTTGTTACGTAGTGCAAGGATTCATTGAACACGATGATGTCATATTGCTTCTGAGGTGTATAGTCCATAATGTTGCCAACTTGAAACGTATTCGATGGAGCTTTTTGCGATGCTATCTTAATGGCTTCTGTGGACAAATCAACACCTGTAAAGCCTTTTTTCTCGCTATCGAGCAGTGAATCGTACAAAATCCCCGTGCCACAGCCCATATCCAATATTCCGTTTGATCCTAAATACCTTCTTATGTACCCATAAACAATCGAATATCTTGAAAATTCGGTGATATCAGCTAAATAATCCCATGTCTTGTTCTTATACTCTTGATCCCAAACCTCTTGATCACTATCAAGATAATCTTTTGTCGTCGTGTTATCCATTGTTATCTTCCTCCTTGTGCAAATGAAGTTGAAATAAAATCATTATTGGGAATGAAAATACAGATAGCAGAGCTGGGTGGTAACCTATAGAGTGTTGTTACGGGGAATAAAGTAAGCTGATGTAGATATTACCATGTTAAGTAGTAATAATCAAACATTTCACAAAGTGGATGTAAAAAAGGAACTTCCTAGTCATATGCCAGATGATTAGGGAGTTCCTATCTGTTGTTTATAATGGTTTAGGACGACGGAAGTTCCCCATAATGCCAACCGTTTCTACGATGTTCACAAAGGCTTTAGGATCCGTTTCCTGTATTGCTCGTTTTAGCTCGTTCAGCTCATATCGAGTAGTGACCGTCATAAGCATATCGCGCTCGATGTTGGAGAAGGCGCCTTTTGTCTTAATGACTGTAATCCCGTGTGGTAAATTCAGCAGTTTTTCTAACAGCTGCTCCTGTTTACTTGTAATGATATATACGGTTACTTTGTAATGGTTAATGTATAGGGTGTCGATAACTTTACCCGTCGAATAAATCGAGACCATTGAGTAAAGCACTAGCTCCCAATCATTAGTCAATAAGCCATGAGTCAATATGACAATTGCGTTCATTGCTGCAGATATCATGCCGATTGGTACATCTCGATAACGATTAATAATAGATCCAACAATGTCAAAGCCCCCTGAAGAGCCTCCAACCCGTAACGAAATTCCAGCGCCTATACCTATAAATGTGCCTCCAAAAACTGCACAGAGCAAAGGCTCAGGTGATATTGAAATTTCGGGTATGATACTAATGAACCAGGTAGTAGCAACAACACTCAACAAACTATAACTAATAAATCGACGGCCGATAATAAACCAGCCCCACACGATGAGTGGTAAGTTGAGTGCGAAGTAAAGCACGCTTACATTCCATTGTGTAAAGTAGCTTGTGATCATCGATACACCGGACACACCACCGCTCAACAACTGGTGGGGGATGAGGAATAAATTAAATCCGACTGCTATGCATGCGGCACCTATTATGATGACGATGCAATCCATGATGCGTTTCAAGACGAGCTCACCTCATAAAATAATAAATCGTGACTACATTACTGGTATTCATCGTTAGCTTTATGCTATAATGTATAGGATATTCTTGAGTACGCATAAAGATTGATTTAACCTCAGACCCATACGCGGCTGGAGGGCGTAAGCCTCACCGCATTGTATATGATGAGACGGTCGGCCTGAAGTGCCATTCGTCACCTAGTCACGCTACTTAAGAATACAGATAAGGCTGTGGATTGTCCACAACGAAGGAGCATGAATATTTTGAAGACATTTGCAGAATTTGGTTTAGATCCTAAGGTTCTTCAAGCAATTACAGAGTTAGGATTTGAAGAATCAACACCAATTCAAGAAAAAGCGATTCCTGTAGCGATGACGGGGAGCGACATGATTGGACAAGCTCAAACAGGTACGGGTAAGACGGCCGCTTTCGGTATCCCGCTAATTTCTAAAATCGACGTTGAAGATGAGCGAGTAGTTGCGCTTGTTATGACACCGACACGTGAGCTAGCTATTCAAGTAGCAGAAGAGATCGGAAAGCTTTCTCGTTTTAAAGGAGTTCGTTCTTTGCCGATTTACGGTGGCCAAGATATCGGTCGTCAGATCCGTGCAATGAAAAAACGCCCACATATTATTATCGGTACACCAGGTCGTTTGCTTGATCATATTAATCGTAAGACAATTCGTCTCTCTGATGTGACTACAGTCGTATTGGATGAAGCGGATGAAATGTTGGATATGGGCTTCATGGAAGACATCACTAGCATTCTTAGCCAAGTTCCAGATGAGCGTCAAACAATGTTGTTCTCTGCAACAATGCCTCCTAACATTCAGAAGTTGGCAAACACGTTCTTGAAGAACCCAGAGCATGTATCCGTAATGCCGAAGCAAGTTAGTGCTCCGCTTATTGAGCAATGCTATATGGAAATTCCTGAGCGCTCGAAGTTCGATGCACTTAGCCGCTTGTTGGATATGGAGTCTCCTGACCTTGCAATCGTATTTGGACGTACAAAGCGTCGTGTAGATGAGTTGGCAGAAGCATTGCAGAAGCGCGGCTATACTGCTGATGGTCTACATGGTGACTTGTCCCAGAATCAGCGCGATAATGTTATGCGTAAATTCCGCGATGGCAGTATCGATGTGCTTGTAGCAACTGACGTTGCTGCACGTGGACTTGATGTATCTGGTGTAACGCATGTAATTAACTTTGACCTTCCGCAAGATCCAGAGTCTTATGTACACCGTATCGGTCGTACAGGACGTGCTGGTAAAGAAGGAAGTGCTTGGTCGTTCGTTACTCCGCGTGAGATTGATCACTTGCACTTTATTGAACGCGTAACACGCCATCGTATTGCACGCAAGCCAATTCCAAGCTTGGCTGAAGCGATCGAAGGTAAACAACGTGTTGTTGCTGAGCGTCTACTTGATGTATTGCAAGCTGGCGATCTTCAAGAGTACAAAGCGATTGCAATTCAATTGTTGGATCAAACGGATTCTGTTCACCTTCTGTCTGCAGCGTTCAAGCTTCTGACTGGTGAGAAGAAAGATGTTAATATTCAACTTACACCAGAAGATCCTATCCGTGCGAAGCGTCGCAAACCGGATGTACGCACAAGCGGTCGTAAATTGTCCGCGCCATATGGCGGCCGTGGCCGTTCTTATGGTAACCGTGAAGGCGGCGGTGGAGATCGTCGTCGTGAAGGTGGTACTGGTGGTGGAGATCGTCGTCGTGAAGGCGGCGGCGGTGGTGGATACCGCGGTAACCGTGATTCTCGTGGTGGCGAGCGCGGTGAGTATCGTGGTAACAATGGTGGCAACGGCGGTCAACGTCGTGAGAACAATGATCGTGGCGGTGAGCGCCAAGATCGTCGTCCGCGTCGTCCGTACGAAGGCAACCGTACTCGCTCAACAGATAGCGAATAAGAATAGGAAATGTAATAAGGGACTTCCTCCCAAGCAGTTAATAGCTGCTTGGGAGGAGTCCCTTTTTCTGTAAAAATGCTATAAAAACTAGAATATACCTCAACCTAAGTCGGGGTTTTATATACGTCTCTGGTTCATAGTGGAAACTCATCTTCGTATCTAAAATGTAAGTAACGACATAATTGAATGATGGGTGGATTTAATCACATGAACATTAAAAATAGAAAAGTATATGTACTACTTTCCGATACAGGTTCGTGGCTATCTCAATGTATTAAATGGTATACAGATAAGCCGTTGAATCATTGCTCTATTGTACTGGATGAAGAGTTGCAAGAAATATATAGCTTTGGTCGCACGAGGGGGATGCATCCTTTAACAGGAGGATTTGTGAAGGAAAACCTTGAAGGTGATCTTATTAGATCGCCTTTTCGTCCTACACTTGGGGCGTTGTACAGCTGCGAAGTAAGTGAAGAGCAGTACGAAATCATACGCCAGCGAATACGATATGTTGATAAGCGCAAAGATAGCTACAAATATAACTTGTTAGGACTGTTCGGGATTGCGCTTAAAGTACGGATTGAACGGAATCAAGCTTATTTTTGCTCGCAGTTCGTTGCAGAGTTATTTACATATGCGGGAATTGACTTGTTTGAACAAGCTGCAGAATGGATTACCCCTGATGACTTTCGAAAATGTTCGAGATTGAAGCTAGAGTACAAGGGCGATCTGAGAATGCTCGCAGCAGATCGCCCTTTGCCCTATGCTCAAACTCTGTGGAATACACGTGTGTCGTAAGTTAATGGTTTGTGCGCCAATAGATTATGCTCGAACTGGATTAAGCGCAAGCAGCTGCCGGTGAAAGCATAGGAGAGGGAGTTCCTCTCCTTGCTTGTTGGAAGGGCGCCGTTTCCTTAGAAGCAGATGGCACGGGAGATGATGACGAGTAGGATAAAGAGTACCAAAATGCAACCTATTCCAGTACCGAATCCGTAACCGCCACCGCATCCACCATAACCGCCGCCGTATCCGAGTTGACCCATTGTATTACCTCCTTCAAGACTCTTGTTTTGAATCACTGTATATACTATGCAGGCTATCGCACTTGGCATGGATATTCACCCACTCGAGAGAAATTAGGCACTGGTCTAAGGGTGGGCTTTGTATTATAGTTACATTATAGAGGCAGCATGGAGGAGGAATTGTGGTTGGAAACTAGAGGGATTATGGGTGGGTTGTATCGCATTAGCGAATGGATTATGCGAATCTCGGTGACGAACATTTTATGGTTGCTGTGTTCGGCTCCTTTTTTCTTTTGTTTTGTAATGATGCTCATTATGGCCAACAGTAATTTTATGAATGAAGTGTTGCAGATGAAATGGTTAATGGGGATTTTGGCTCCATTTACGTTATTTCCAGCAACGGCAGCAATGTTCTCTGTTACTCGCAAGTGGGTGATGGGGGATGTAGATGCGAAACTGCTTAAGACATTTTTTAGCTCATACAAGGCCAACTACAAACAAGCGATGCTTGGTGGTATTTTTTATACCGTTTTAGCTGTCATTATGTATGCAGGTTATACGATATACATGACAGAGATGCAATCCATGCAGGTGCTTGGAATTATGGTATTGGCTATGTTAGTTGTGTTTCTTGCGTCACTATTTAACTTTTTCTCGATTATTGCTCATTACCACGCGACTACTTTGCAGGTAATTAAGAATAGCATATTTATGACGATTTTCCGTCCGATCCGTGTGGTTGTATCTGGAATTGTGAGCGTTGCCATCTTGTTTATGGGATTGAAATATCCAGTGATCATCATCTTCGGGGCGGGTTCATTGATTGCTTATCTATCGTTCTTTAACTTTTACCTCACTTATCAGAAGCTTCAGCAAGCAGTGGAGGCCCGAGAAGCAGCAGAAAGTTAGGATTCGAATGGAAGCATGTTAGGTTGTTTCTATAAAGATTGTGTAAAATGTTTACTTATCCCGATTATGAATTGCTTTTGTCTAATGGATTCACTATAATGAGTTTATATCCTGCAATGTACGTCACGGTTTTCGTTGTTTTGAACCAATGTTTGTTTCACGGGAGTTCGATATCTAGGCGTTGCTGACAGGCTTTCCTTTTGCGTAAGTAGTCAAATTCGTCTGTGAGGACACCCACCTGCCAGAGCAGGTTCAGAAACATTAAAGCCGAACGGCAATTGCGGGTATAACTGAAATAACAATGCCTTCAAGGTGAATGAGAATTCGCTTGAAGGCTTTTTTTGTTCCATTCAACACTCGTTTGTGTAGGATTCGATGAATACTGCAAGACTTTTCGACATTTAGCCTTTCCAGTTAGCGAACAACAATGCTAAACTAGAGATGAGTATATAAGCAAAGGGTAGTAGAGTAAAGGAGGAACACGCTGTTGTCATTCAAGCGCACACTCGCTGGTCTGTTTCGAAGCTTTGAATCGAGCAGTGACCGAGCTAAAGATCCCAAGTTAAAGACGCACTATTATCAACTTTCCAAAGAAAAAACATGGGCAGAGGTTACTTCTACCTTAAAAAAAATGCAAGGCTACAAAGTGCTGCATGAGGTGCCTTCAGTAGGGGAAATTACATTAGAGAAACGAACGATGACTGGACGAGCCATGGATATTACCGTCTCCCTGATATCTGTTGGTCCATCGAAGACTGCTGTTGATGTGTACTCTGCTTCTCGGGGTGGCATGGGGGACTTAGGGTCGAACTATCGGGTTGTAATGGAATTATTCGATGTGTTTGATAAGAAATTGTCTTCTTATGTAATAAGAGGCTGAATAGAACAAAGCGAGAGAAGAATGTAAATACATTCTTCCCTCGCTTTTTGCACATAGCAGCACAGAATGTGGTTTATAGTAAACCGCGAACCGCTTCTAATGCTTTCTCGTAGTCAGGATGCTCGCTCATTTCAGCCAAGTATTCAACATGTTGAATGGTGTTGGATGCATCTAGAACGAAGATGGAACGCATATCTAGGTGGAATTCTTTGATAAGAACGCCATATGCTTTACCGAAGCTAAGTTCTTTGTAATCGGATAGCATAACTACTTTATCTACACCAGCAGCTCCACACCAACGAGCTTGTGCAAATGGAAGGTCAGCACTTACTGTGAGTACAACTACGTTGTCACCCAGCTCAGCTGCTGCTTCATTGAAGCGGCGAGTTTGTGTATCGCACACGCCTGTGTCAATGGATGGAACAACGCTGATAAGCTTTACTTTACCTTCGAAGTCCTTAAGGCTTGCGAATTCGACCAATGAACGGTTAAGGTTGAAATCAGGGGCTTGATCTCCTACTTTGAGTTCTGGTCCGATAAGTGTGATTGGATTTCCTTTTAGAGTTGCAACGCCTGTGCGTTCTGTAGTCATATGTAGATCCTCCTTCAAATTGGTGAAACGGGATAGTAAATCCATTTCATTATAAGCGTAAAGGATAGGGTGTGTCCAATCTTCGTATGGAATGAAAATGAGCTTCGGTTGAGAAAGGTAAGGGTGGGTAAAGGAAGGAAGGGTAATAATGATTTTTGAACGAAATGAAGATTGGCGAAGTTATTTAAAGTTTTACAAAGTGACGAGTTTGTTGCTTGCAGCGAATATTATTATGTATATTTTGGTCGTCGTGAACGGCGGTACGGATGATCTGGAAACGATGCTCCGTTTCGGGGCAATGCTTAAGGTGGATCTGTTTATAAATGATACATGGCGCATGTTTGCTTCAATGTTTCTGCATGCAAACTTTGAGCATCTTCTGTTTAACATGTTTACGTTGTTTGTATTTGCTCCTCCCTTGGAGCGTGCGATGGGGCATCTTCCGTATGCGGTGCTGTATATTGCGAGTGGATTTGTTGGAAATGTCGTAAGTAACTGGGGTAATGAATGGGGCACATTGTCAGTGGGGGCTTCGGGTGCGATTTATGGTTTGTTTGGAGCTTATTTATTTGTTGGTTTGTTCTACAAACAAGCAATGGATTTCGCTACGCAGAAGACGCTTGGTGTTATTCTAGTCATTGGCATACTTCAAACGTTCCTCATTGACAGTATTAATCAATATGCTCATTTTGGAGGTTTGGCTGCGGGCTTCGTTCTATTTTGGTTGCTGCGGCGTATACGATAGGATAAATGTGAAGAACGGAGCGTTGATGGACTGTGGAACTTAGGCAGTTGCACTACTTTGTCAAAGTAGCGCAAAAAGAACATGTCACACAAGCAGCGGAGGAGCTGCATGTGGCTCAATCTGCGGTGAGCAGGCAGATTCACCAGCTAGAGGAAGAGCTTGGAGTTAAGCTTTTTTTGCAGAAGGGAAGAAATCTTCATTTAACTCCTGTTGGGCAGTTATTTATGAAGCGTGCGGAAGCCATTTTGAAAGAGCTAGATCGATCTGTACAGGAAGTCCAGGAATTTATTAATCCTGAGTTGGGGGAGATTCGAATTGGATTTCCGCATAGCTTGGGTGTTCATTTAATCCCTTCGGTTGTAGCTGCTTTCCGCAAAACGCATCCGAATGTGAAGTTTCGCTTTAAACAAGGAATGTACCCTTCCCTCATTCGTGATTTGGTGCGTGCGGAAGTTGATTTGGCGTTTATTTCGCCGTTCCCTGAGGCGTCAGAGCATGTGACTGGGGAAGTCATACTTACGGAGAGGCTGTCGGCAATTTTGCCTCCTAATCATGCGCTGGCAAATGAGGAAGAGATTGATTTGGCTCAATTGAAGGATGATACATTCGTTCTCTTTAGTCCTGGTTATTCGCTTCGTCCAATTGTGTGGGACGCATGTATTGAAGCGGGATTCACGCCAAGAATCGGTTTTGAAGGGGAAGAGACGGATACGATTCGTGGGCTCGTAGCAGCGGGTATGGGAGTGAGCTTGTTGCCTGATATGGCTTTGCGTCATACATCTGAGCTGCAACCAGTCTGTGTTAAGGTTAATAAGCCGCAAGTGACAAGGACGATCGGGCTTATCCGTCGCAAAGACGAGAAGCTGCCATTGGTGGCGCAGACGTTCCATCGCTTTTTGCTTGAATACTTTAATGTGCAATCTTAATTTAGAATAGGAATCGGCTCCAAAAAGCCCCGTGCGCTTATGCGTACGGGGCTTTTGTCATTGTAATTAGCTCATCGAATTAAGGTTGTGTTAATTATCTTGGCTGCGGAAGATCATAATGTACTTGATCAGTTCCAGCAAGGATATTAGGGCTGCTGCTACATACGTTAACGCTGCTGCGTTTAATACTTTGCTAACTCCCTGCTCTTCATCATTTCTGATGAATCCTTCTGAAATCATCAGATCTCTAGCACGGCTGCTCGCATTAAACTCTACAGGTAATGTTACGAGTTGGAATGCGACTGCAGCTGAGAAGAAGATGATCCCCAGCAGAATAAGTCCAGACGCTTGGAATAGAAAACCGCCAATCAGCAAAAATGGTGCAACACCTGAGGAAATATTCACAAGCGGGAACATACGATGGCGCAATCTTAGCATAGCGTAAGATTCCTGATCTTGAATAGCATGTCCAACTTCGTGACAGGCAACAGACAAAGCTGAGATAGAGCGTTCATAGTAAACGGGCTCTGATAGGCGTACAACTTTTTGAATCGGATCGTAATGATCTGATAAATGTCCTCTGACTGGTTCGACAGGAACATCGTACAAGCCTTGTGCATCAAGCAAGCGTCTTGCTGCTTCATAGCCAGTCAATCCGCTGGAAGCTTGTACATTAGCAAATTGGTTGAACGTACCTTTGACTCGGAATTGTGCCCATATGCTAATACCGAAGGCGATTAGGATTAGAAAATCCATTGGGTGAAAGAACATGATGATTACCTCCCGGGCTGGTTTATGCTGTTTTAAAGCATGTGTTGTTTGTCCGCGAGGGCAATTAACACATCAATGCAGGCTGCGCTTTGTGGGGCGATGCGCTGGAACAAAGACTTCGCCTGAGTTGGTTTCAGCTTGTCTAATATTGGTTGGAGTTCTTTTGCTTCGCGCTCGACCTGCTGCAAATGGACTTGCAAATCAGTCAAACGTTTGACAAGCTGCTCATCAATCGAAACTTGCTGAAGTTGTGAGAAATACTCTTTGATTTCATCAAGGGTATATTTCTCTTGTTTCATCTGAATAATTCGTTGTAGTCGTTCTATCGTTTCCATATGGTAGAGACGATAATTCGTATCGGTTCGCTTCGTAGGCTCGATGAGGCCAAGTGAAGTATAATAATCAATCGTTCGCTGATTGACCGAAGCTAAACGAGCTAATTCTCCGATACGCAACAGTTGATTATCCCCATCGGTTCTCACCTCAATTCTTCTTCTTATTTTACTGCATTTTGAACAGTGCAGTCAAACATTTGGTTAAACCATAATGTTAGATAATATGACATTAAAATCACTCGAGAACTCATTTTTTAATTTATTTTTGAATAAATGATTGTCAAAACTTACCTCGCAAGCTTATAATGTCATCATTAATCATTTATTGTGTTAGAAAATATAACATAAAAGGGGAGTGTTTCATCGTGTTTAGTTATTTAAGGTCTATGTATGGCAAGTTGTTAGTAAGTGTGGCTATAATGTTAAGTTTATTTATGGGGATTTCATCGTTAGCTTATGCTGCTGATGAGGTAACTACGGCTCAAGTACATCAAGCCCTTGATGCAGTTTGGATTTTAATTGCAGCGGTACTTGTTATTATGATGCAAGCAGGCTTCGCGCTGTTAGAAGCAGGATCGTCTCGGATGAAAAATGCAGGGCATGTTGCGGGTAAGACAATTTTAACATTTGGCATATGTGCAATTGCATTTTGGATGTTCGGCTTTGGATTTGGCTTCGGTGAATCGAATGGTTTCTTCGGTACAACAGGTTTCTTCTTCGACGGTAATGAATCAACAGCGGCAGCGCTGTTCAGCTCCCTTGATTTCTCACAAGTTCCGATAACGATTAAGTTTTTATTCCAACTTGCATTTGCAGCGATTTCGCTTGCCATAGCATGCGGAGGTTTTGCAGAACGTGCAAAGCTAAGTGTATATGTATGGTTTGGTTTTCTCTTTACTATTTTCATTTACCCTGTAGCTGCTCACTGGGTGTGGGGCGGCGGTTGGTTGCATGCATTAGGCATGCAGGATTTTGCGGGCTCGGCAGTTGTTCATATGCAAGGTGCGACAGCGGCTTTAATTGCAACGATTATGTTGAAACCTCGTCTTGGAAAATTTAATGCTGAAGGTAAGCCGACCATTATACCTGGCCATAATCAAGTGCTGTCTGTACTCGGTGTATTGCTATTATGGGTAGGATGGTTTGGTTTTAATCCAGGTAGTACACTTGGCGCAGTTAATGATGGATTTTTTGGCTATATTGCGATGACAACACAGCTGGCAGCGGCGGCAGGTGCAGTTGCTGCATTGATAGTGTCTTGGTTGGTGTGGGGGAAGGCTGATATTCCAAGCATGCTGAATGGAGTGCTGGCAGCGCTTGTTGCGATTACGGGGGCATGTGCATTTGTTGAGCCGTGGGCAGCGTTAGTCATTGGTGCAGTAGCAGGTATTATTACCTTTTTCACAGCTCAATGGATCGAACGTCTTGGAATTGATGATCCGGTATATGCGTTTTCAGTACACGGTGTAGCTGGAATTTGGGGAGCGCTATCGACAGGGTTCTTTGCAGCTCCTGCGTTAGTAGAGAAAGTTGGAGTTGGTAAAGCAGGTTTATTATACGGCGGGGGCTGGGAACAGCTCGTTGTACAAACGATAGGAATTATGGGTGTGTTTGTATTCGTTGCTATTTTGTCCTTTGCTATTTTCTTTGTACTAAAAATAACGATTGGGCTAAGAGTTTCGGAAGAAGAAGAGCTTGTTGGATTGGATATGAGCGAACATGGCGTTTACGGTTATCCAGAACAAATGAAAGTGCTGCATCAACATGAACAGCTATCTTCAGCTTCAAAAGTGGATCGTCATGAAGGGGTGAGTTGATTGCGTGAATCATCCTATAGGAAATAACAGTTGCTCCGCCTATTTAGAGCAGTGGATGCGTTATTTACAAGTGATAAATAGGTATGAGGATTCATTTGATGCAAAATTAAAAGGATGGAAGCAGCTCCGAATGCAATGGCTGTCTGGAGTCGAGTCCGATTTTGATTTGCCTGATTTTCCTCTATCTATAGGTGTGCGTTATCAAATTGTAACCGCCTGTTATGATGCGCTTTTTGGGGAAGTTGCTTTATATGTAGAAAGGCAACTCATAAATAGCGGCTATGGTCCACCTCCTGTTCCGTATGCTTTCGTCTTATTTGGGAGTGGAGGGCGCAAGGAGATGCTTCCTTGGAGTGATCAGGATCATGGTCTCCTATGGCAGCCTGTTGAGAATGAATCACAGCGAATTGCAGTGGAGCAGTATTTCAGTGTTTGGGGAAGCTGCATGGTAAATGTGCTAAGGGAGATTGGATTTACACCGTGCAGCGGGAAAGTGCTGGCAAGTGAAGTGATGTGGCGAGGTTCGCTTGATGAATGGAAGATGAAAGCAGAACAATGGATTCGGATGGCTGATTGGGAACATATTCGATATTTTTCGATTGCGCTTGATATGAGAACTGTTTATGGAGCAGCTCATTTAGAAGCAGAGTGGAGACAATATATAAGGAAACTGAGAGATTGTTCTGACTCTACTGCGGTTTCTCATACGGCATTGGTGCGCAATCAGCAGCATCGTAAGCTGGCTCATAATGCATTTGGACAATTAATAAAGGAACGAACACATCCTTATGTCGGTCAAGTTGACATTAAATATCGGATATACGTACCTATTGTGCAGCTTGTTCGAACAACCTCGTGGATCGTGGATGATGCTGCTCATTCATTATCTACGAAGGAGCGTATGGAAGGTATTTTATCTACGTGGTCAGATAGCGAGGAACGACAGACGATTAGAAAATTGTATGCATACTGGGATGATGTGCTGGCAATTAGATGGATGTGTGGGACAGAGGTTCAAGATGGCATGTGTAATGGAACGGGGATGATTGATCCCGAACAATTGCATGAATTACAGAAGCTGGCCTTGCGTAGAAGTTCGCAAAGTATAGAGAAGTGGTCAAAAGTATTGAATAGGAGGTGCGAGCGTGGTTGAAGGAGAAGATAACTTACGTCGAAGTTGGTGGAAGCGGCTGGATCGGTTACAGCCTAAAAACGCAGGTGCTGAACCGAAGCGCGCACCTTCCAGTTCTGAGTCGTGGATGTCAGGTCTGGCATCTTCCAATCTGAAGACGGAAGGGGCTAAAAAAGCGTACGAGCGTGCTCGTCAAAAAGAAAGATTGAAACTTGAATCCGATGGCAGTATACAACGTCTACATGTGCTTGATATTCCATTGAAGGAGCTTCCTGTTGTCGTGATCGATCTGGAGATGACAGGATTTGAACCGCATGCAGATGAAATTGTATCCTTTGGGGCTTGGCGTCTGCAAGGGAAGAAATGGGGTGAAGGAGAAGACGCACATTTTTATCAAATTGTTAATCCGGGCATACGGATACCTGCTGCAACGGAGCGATTATTGAATATAACTTCAGAAGAGGCTGCTCAAGCGATTCCTGTGTCAGAAGGGTTGACGAAGTTTATGGATTACGTAGGAGAGCGAATCGTCATTGCGCATGCAAGCGCGCATGACAAAGCGTTCTTGCGTACAGCCTTGTGGCGATATTTTAAAATTCCGTGGCGCCATCGTATGTTGGATACGATGATGATTGCTCGATGGCTCTATCCGCAGCTTAGGTCCAGCGATTTAGATATGCTTCTGCAGCATATTGGCATCAATGTAGAGCAGCGCCATCATGCTCTATGGGATGCGCGAGCGACGGCTGAGCTATGGCTGCATTTTGTTGAACAAGCTGAAAAAAGAAGGGTGACGACGTTAAGGGAAATGTATATGTATTTAAGCCAATACTAGTATTTCAGTTTAGTAGTTTAGAAGTGCGTGTAATAGCTAAACGATGGTTTATCCAATCCAGATTGGAACGAAACAACTAGCCATCCTGCCCATATTGCTTGCGTGTCCCTCCATCCCAGCTTGTCCTCGAGGCTAATTGTGGCTGGGGTATGAGGATGCGAATGTACGAGTATGCGTTCCCACTGTGTCTCTGGATAACGGAATAACAGTGGGATGTATATGGATGGATCAAGATGAAAACGATGTTGTGGATGCTGATCCGTATTTGGAATAGGCTCGAAAATGTGAAAAGCATGCGGTCTTAGGTGTTTATCACGTAGCAATATTCCACATGCTTCATTAGGATAGTTTATGCGCAAATGCTCCAGCATGGATTGAATAGCAGACGGCATAATAGATAGCGTGCCTATAGGTAACGGGTTGGCTTGAATGTTATGTGTATTTGTCATTGTGTTTTAGCGCTCTCCTGCTTTTCAATGTGTATATATATAAATTATAGCTGATTTATTACGATTATTCATAGAAGGGGCGTATCTCAATGGAAGGCTTGGGAGCGCCTTTTTATGTCTAATAATCAATTTTACACCTAATGAAGTGAGATTCGCAGCTAAATAATATAGGAAGCTACCTTAGCAGATGAAGGTGTGCATAGCCTCAATGGCGAACGTTAGTGGAATGAATCTGTTACAGCGGAGTAAGAAAACGATTGACAGTACCTGCAATCATTGCTAGATCTATGGAATCAATTTCATGATGAAGAAACTTTAAATATTGTATTTCTCAAAAAAGAAAGCGTTGTCATTTGAGAGGGAAATGTGCTAGTATGTGATCACACCCAGTATAACCCAGTGATTTTTCTCACTCCACTTATTCGACCTACAAGGTTCGTTCTCCAATAATAATCTGCCTATCATTTAAATACTGCATTTTCACAGATATCCCACATATTTTTTTGAAGCAGCATGCTTTAACTCACATTGTTTAGCATGGTTTAGCTTTGTAAATCTATTTCTCCAAGTGTTATAAAGTTCCTACAACTCCTACATTAAAATTCCATATTCCGATATGTGAGCGATATACAACACACGATATAGACGCTTATTTGCGTTTATATAAATTTCTCTAAAAGGAGGGGTGAGCGTTTACCAGCGTTCAGTCATGGCTAAGACAAGTCCAAAAATTAAAGGAGGCTGTTGATGATGGATCAAAGGTTCAACCTGCGCATGTTGGGTTCCAAGTGGCTGCTAGTAGGAATGACCGCTATTCTCACAGTAATTTTGGTACTGCTTATGTCTGACAAAGCTTTCGCTCACGGTTATATCGAAGGGCCTGCTAGCAGGGGCTATTTGTGTAAAACGGGTCAAAATACGAATTGTGGGCCAATTGTGTATGAGCCACAAAGTTTGGAAGGACCAAAAGGATTCCCAGCTGCTGGTCCGGCGGACGGCAAGTTGGCAAGTGCTGGTCTTGGTGGATTTGATCAGTTGAACGCGCAATCTTCGACGCGCTGGACAAAGGTGAATATGTCGAGTGGTACCGTAACGTTTAACTGGAAATTAACAGCAGCACATGCAACAACAAAATGGGAGTACTTTATTACGAAGCCGAATTGGGATCCGAATGCGCCGTTGTCTCGTGCTCAATTCGATTTGACGCCTTTCTGTTCTGTCAACACCGGTGGTGCACGACCGCCATTTAATTATTCGGATACTTGTAATGTACCGCAGCGGACAGGCTACCATGTTATTTTGGCGGTATGGACCGTCCATGATACGCCTAATGCATTCTACAATGTCATTGACGCGAATTTCGGCGGAGGATCTAGCGACACAACTCCACCGACAGTGCCTTCCTCACTAGCTGTGACAGGAAAAACTTCTAATTCAGTTTCTCTGTCATGGAATGCGGCTACAGATAATGTAGGCGTCAGCCAATACAAGATTTACAACGGAAGCTCATTGGTGGCAAGCATTTCTAGTTCCAATACGAGCTATACGGTTTCAGGCTTAACGCCGAATACAAGTTACACGTTCTCAGTCGTTGCTGTAGATGGAGCGGGCAACTCTTCAGTGCCTAGCGGTTCTATCGCAGCCACAACTAATCCAGCTATTGTAGATGTAGCTCCGCCTACAGCACCAAGCAATCTACATGTGATGGGCTCGCCGACATCTAATTCGGTGCCACTCATGTGGTCTGCTTCGACAGACAATGTTGGGGTTACAGGATATAAAGTGTATAATGGCTCAAATCTTGTAGCTACCGTATCAGGCAGTACAACTAGCTATACGGTTACGGGATTGGCAGCAGCTACTTCGTATACTTTTACCGTATATGCTGTGGATGGCGCGAACAACCAATCGCCAGCCAGCAATTCTATCTCAGCTACAACGTCTCAGCCTCCTGCAGCTACGCCTTGGGCAGCCAATACAGCTTATACAGTTGGTCAATTGGTTTCCTACAATGGAGCGACCTACGAGTGTCGTCAACCGCACACTTCATTACTAGGTTGGGAGCCGACTTCTGTACCAGCGCTGTGGAAGCTCGTTCCATAAACTAGGTGTCATTGCTAGACTAGCTGTTCGGTGATTGAAGCTAGAAAGACCTCACAAGATTTGGTGAGGTCTTTCTGTCGTTATTTTTGTATGGTGTATGCTGGGAGGAACCTGCTCGTATTTTTTGTATCTTTGGAGAAAAAAGGGTACAATAATAAGAATACGGTTACCAGAAAGGGCATTGCGGATGATGAGAAAAAGTACAATCATACTAGCTTTGGTGCTTCTTTTAGGCGCAACAGGCATTTGGTTAAATACAAAATCAGCAGGCTTAGAACGTGAAACATCTGCTGCAGTACGGAATTCAAAAGTAGCTCCGCTTGTAAATTATCAGGCGCCGGCATTCGAATTGAAATCGATCGATGGCACGCAAACGTATCGAGTAGGTGGAGAAAGGGAACGACCTGTGTTGATTAACTTTTGGGCATCATGGTGCGGCCCTTGCAAGTTGGAAGCTCCTGATCTCGTAAAAATATATGCGAAGTATCAAAGTCAGCTCGATATGTATGCAGTTAATGTGACATCTACAGATAGTAAGAAGGATGCCCAAGCATTCGTCGATGAATATGGGCTAATTAACCCGATATTGATGGATTTGGATGGCAGTGTGTTTGGTGCCTATAACGGTATGGCTTTTCCAACGAATTTGCTTATAGACAAAAGCGGTACCATACGGAAACTTTATATTGGACTCCGTCCAGCAAGCCAGATTGAAGCTGACATTCAAGAGCTGTTGGATGAGAAATAGGTATATACAAAATGCCCTGAACATCTTAGAGACAAGCTGTTCGGGGCATTTATATTTTAATGATTCACGATGCCGAGACTTTCCTTGCGCTCATTGGTCTGAAGCTTTTTCTCCTTGCCATAAAGAGCGTAACGGATACTGTCCACAAGGGCTTCCCAGCTTGCTTCAATTACGTTCTGGGAAACACCAACGGTACTCCACGTATGTTCGAAGTCTGTTGACTCAATAAGTACACGGACTTTGGCGGCAGTCGTGTCGCTTTCATCTAGTACGCGAACCTTGTAATCGGTTAGATGCATATCCTCAATGCCTGGATAATGGCGTGATAATGCTTTGCGAAGGGCATTGTCCAACGCATTGACAGGGCCGTTGCCTTCAGCAGCCATATAAATCGACTCGTTATCGATATTAATCTTCACGATTGCCTCGGATACAACAGGTCGATTTTTGGATTTTTCTACTAATATTTTGAATGATTCAAATTGGAATGGTTCTTGTTCATTGCTAATCGCTTGTCGCAGCATCAGCTCTAATGAAGCATCGGCTCCTTCGAATTGATAGCCTTCATGCTCCAATTGCTTGATACGTTCGATGATTGCTTTCGTCGCAGGCTTGCCGGCGTCCAATTCGTAGCCAAGCTGCTGCGCCTTAGACAATACGTTGCTCTGACCTGCAAGCTCAGAGACGAGTACACGCTGCTTATTGCCGACTAGCTCTGGTTGGATATGCTCATATGTGCGCGAATCTTTTAGAATAGCAGAGACATGTATGCCGCCTTTATGAGCGAAAGATGCATTTCCGACGTATGGCTGATTAACAGGCATATTAACGTTAGCGATTTCGCTTACGTAACGCGCAACTGAAGTCAGTTGTTGAAGCTGATCGTCGGCGATGCAGTTATAGTCGAGTTTTAGCTGAAGATTTGGTATAATCGAACATAGGTTTGCATTTCCGCAGCGTTCTCCGTAGCCATTCATTGTGCCTTGTACTTGGAGTGCGCCTGCTTGCACGGCAGCCAAGCTGTTTGCAACTGCTAATTCACAATCGTTGTGCGTATGGATGCCTATCTTCACTTGAGTGCCTTCTATAGCAGCGCTTACGATCTGATGAATCTCATGAGGGAGCGTTCCGCCATTCGTATCGCATAGAACAACCCAATCAGCTCCAGCATTTGCAGCTGTACGAAGCACTTGTAAGGCGTATTCACTGTTGTGCTTAAAGCCATCGAAGAAATGCTCGGCATCAAGCATCACTTCTAATTGATGCTGTTTCAAGTATGCAATAGAGTCGGCAATCATCGCCAAGTTTTCCTCCAATGAGGTTTGCAGGGCGGTATGCACGTGGAAGTCCCATGCCTTACCGACGAGTGTTGCTGCAGGAACTTGGGCTTCGATAATGCGATTCAAATTCGCATCTTGATCGGCAATTGAATCTTTGCGTCGCGTGCTTCCAAATGCGACAAAGCGTGCGTTCCAAGTGTAGGATTTGATTCTTCTGAAAAATTCGATATCTTTGCTGTTGGAGCCCGGAATGCCGCCTTCAATATAATGAACGCCAAGGGAATCGAGTCGCCTGGCGATCTTAAATTTGTCTTCAGCTGATAGACTAATGCCTTCTCCTTGTGTACCGTCACGTAAGGTCGTATCGAATATTGCAATCGACTTTTTCATGATAGTTCCTCCTCCAGATCGTTTCAGGATGAATCTGGTATTATTTTTTTTCTAATTATAGCATTGCGTTTGTATTTGTATAGCAGTAATTTCCTGCGTCACCCGATTAATGCCCTAGAGAACAATTGGGAGTACGAATGTATTACAATATATAGGGAAAACAAGCTTGTGTGCTGCATGGTATTGTCTTGCGTTGCATTAGATAATAGCCGTTTATTTCATAGATAGGTTCTAGTCTTTCGGAAAAGAGAGGAAGGTATAAGATGAACGAGAGCACTTCCAATGAAGAGATACATCGTTACTACCCGACAAAAGGGAAAGTTATTCTTCATTTGGACATGAACGCATTTTACTGTTCTGTACACGCAGCCGAGGATCCGGATACGTATCAAAATAAGGCAACCGCTGTAGCAGGCAGCATCGAGCAGCGTAAAGGGATTATTGTAACTTGCTCCTATGAAGCTAGACGTTACGGAATTCGTACAGGCATGCGTGTTCGTGAAGCTCAAAAAATATGCCCGTCTCTTATGATTATTAAGCCAGACTTTCATTTATATCGTAAATATTCGCGTGCTTTTCTAAATATAGCTAGTTCCTATACGCCATTAGTTGAAGCTGTATCTATTGATGAATGCTACCTTGATATAACGGGTTCGAAGTCGTTCGGAACTCCGTTGCACATTGCTGAAGAGCTGCAGATGCGCATTCGTGAGGAATTAGGCATTCCTTGCTCGATCGGTGTGGCACCGAATAAATTGCTGGCCAAAATGGCATCCGATATGAAAAAGCCGAATGGCATTACCGTGCTGAGAATACGAGATGTGCCAGATAAGCTGTGGCATCGTCCGTGTCAAGAGCTGTTCGGTATTGGCCGTAAGACTGCAGAGAAGCTGCGTCGCCTTGGCATTCATACAATTGGAGAGCTTGCCAGGACAGATGCGCAGCGGTTGGAGCACCATTTCGGCGTACTTGGAATAGGAATGAAGCAGGCAGCAAATGGGATGGATCATGGCGAGGTTCGAGCCGAGAGGGAAGCAAGCAAATCCATTGGTCATACGACAACTTTGCCGAAAGATATTGAGTCAGATGGTGACATACGTCGAGTACTGCTAAACTTGGCCGACCAAGTAGCTCGTCGTATGCGGAAGCAGCAAATGATGGCGCAGACGGTGCAGTTAACATTACGCACGCCAGATATGAAGACGTTTACGCGTTCGTTAACGGTGGATACGCCGACAGATGATGCCCAGCATTTGTTGGAAGCTTCATGGAAACTGTATGAGCGTCATTGGCAAGGTCGTGGGCCACTGCGATTGTTGGGAATTACAGGGCAAAATCTAGTTGCTAAGGAAGAGGCGGTTGTACAACTTGATTTATTTGCCTACAAACAACAGCCGAAGCGTGACAAATTGAACGAGACAGTAGACAGTTTGCGTAACAAATATGGTGAAAATGCGGTCGTCATGTTGGGGATGCTAGGGGATGATCCCTCCGCTTTAATTCGTAACCATCGTGTGAGGGGGACTTCCTTGCAGACGGATTTCTTGCGAGAGTATGAGAAACAGGATGGCGAAGATTGGAAATAAACGTAAGATAGCAGTTTTGGGCATAATATTTTATACAAAATTAGCTGAAAATGCTATATCGAATTATTATAAAAAACATGGAAATCGTTTGAACTTGAGACTTGTTTGTATTATATTGAATACGGAGGAATCAAGACGATCTGACTTGAATACCAGGAGGGAACTACCAATGGGAAAATATACTTGGGTTGATAAAGACACGTGCATCGCTTGTGGCGCTTGCGGAGCAACAGCTCCTGACGTTTATGACTACGATGATGAAGGTCTAGCAGAAACAATTTATGATGGAGACGGCAATATGGGTGTGAAGGTGATCCCTGAAGACCTATTTGATGATATGCAAGATGCATGCGATGGCTGCCCAACAGACTCCATCAAAATTGCTGATACGCCATTCAACTAAGTTATATAGAGATTATAAAGAGAATACACCCAACCAACCAAATCCTCGCCTCGGCGGGGATTTTTAACTATATACATATTTTCATATGAAGGAACACTTGTGATCTGGTTGTCAATTGCCGATATAGGAAATATAGAGGCAGGGGGAGTTGAGGACATAATGAACGAACGGCTTGATGAATGGACGGAGAAAGACGAAGCCTACATGAAGAAGTATGTACAAGCTCATCCTGACAATCGCATGGCATGGTATTTACTTGGAAAGCAATATGAAAAAGACGGTCAGCTGCGTAAAGCTAGCTATTGTTATAATCAAGCAGGAGACATATATAAAGCTTTTGAAAATGAGCCTTTGCCCATAGAGCGGTTTCAGGAAGAACAACTGTTAATGATGCAAGCCGTACAGAAGCGAATGAGAAAACGTAATCGAATCAAGCTAGGAATAAGGGTGTTAGCATCTCTTCTTATTTTGCTATTATTCGGAGCTATGTTAGCAGGTGAAGATGCAATGGCACCATCTTCTAAGCCGGGTGAAACGGAGATTGCACAGCCAAAGCCTGAAGGTGGAGAGAATCAAACGTTAAAGCCCGTCGATAAACATGCTGTAGGTAAAGATGCAGACCCAGGGAAGGATAATAAGCTGCCTTCACCTAGCCTTGGAACGGTTGTGTATGTGGAAAAGACGAGTTCAGCCCAGAGTGATCGCCAATTGAGACAAGCAGTCGTTAAGGCTGCAAAACAGAATCAGTCGTCCACGCTTGTTACTTTGCAAAAACATGGACGTTGGAGTATCTGGTCAACTCAGCCACAGGTATGGGCAATCGTTAAAAGCAAGGCGCAAAGTGAAAGTAAGAGCAGCCAAACGTATTTCCCAGGGGATGCTGATTGCGAATGTGAGCCAGAACGTATGCAAGCAGTAAAAGATGCTGCTTTATGGGCGCGTGCTGCTGAGCAGCGTTTAATGGCAATGTCTACACATGCTGCTGTACTGCAGCGAGGGAAGCAGCCGCCAGCTTCGGTCGGCGAATTAGCAAAAGGCTATCCTCGAAATGTAGTTTCAGGAGTTCATGCAGAGTGGTCAGGGATCTATAAAGATGTACATAAAAAACTTACACCCATTAAGACTGTGCCTAAGATGAAGCGTGTGTTGGATGAGCAGTGGGCGACAGGTGCAGCAGAACCTTTCGAAGAGCCGCTTCGCATTATTATTGATAAAAAGACACACCGATTAGCAGTCGTGAGTGGTTCCATTATGCTGCGAAATTATAAAGTAGGTTTAGGAGGCGATCGTACACCGGAAGGTTCATTTGTTATATCTGAGAAAGTGGTCAATCCGAATGGTAGTTCTTCAGGGGCATATGGCAGCCGTGGAATGGCCTTGTCAAATACACAGTATGCGATTCATGGGACAAATGATCTGGATTCAATCGGTCAGGATGAGTCGCTTGGTTGCATTCGAATGTCCAATGAGGATGTGGAAGAGTTGTTCGATATGGTGGCGATGGGAACGAAAGTAACCATTACGTCGGGCCATTTACCAGACATGTCTGTTGTACCGGCAGATGATGAGCGTTATCGTGTACCACTAACGCCAGGGCAAGAAAACCCGAAAAAAGTTTACAAATGGTTAGATTAATTATTAAAAGCTAAAAAAAGTAAGGTCTGCTCTGTGGAAGGAGCAGACCTTTTTGTTATGAGATGTGGATTGTTACTTCAGTAAAATAAACACGCTTAGTAGAACAGTAAGAAAAAGCAATGAACTCCCAATGATGTAGATTGCTTTGCGGTTTACCTGTGCGTCTTGTTTTGTTTTTCGAATGGGTGGCATTCGCTTCGCGCTCATAAAGTCATCACCTTTCGTATGTATTCCTATTTTTATTGTAATCGCTTACTAAGTAGTTGGCTAGAGTGATAATAAATTTTTGGATCTCTTTTCATTTTGATTGAAAATCAGTAAAATATGATAGGATGGGTACGCGAATTTGTATAAGATTAAGCGTATTTTCGAGACCGAACCCCTTTTTTATGTTAGAATAGATAACATAAAAAAATATAAAGCTGTTTTAATGAAGAGCGAAGAACGGAGTGGAACGATTGATATACCGCAGCATTGGCAAACCGATATTTTTTCGAATGGATCCAGAACGTGCACACCACCTCGTCATCGGAGGGCTTGCAGGAGCTACTAAAGTTCCTGGTATGAAGCCGCTGATGCGTTCGATATATGGGGTAAAAGAAGATCCAGCACTTGCGACCGATTTGTTTGGCTTACATTTTCATTCACCAATCGGACTCGCTGCAGGGTTAGACAAAAATGCCGCCGCTGTGGAAGGCTTCTCCTCCATTGGATTAGGATTTATGGAAGTAGGAACCGTTACTCCTGTCGGTCAGCCAGGCAATGAGCAGCCTCGCATGTTCCGACTCCCTCCAGATGAAGCACTCATCAATCGCATGGGATTTAATAATGAAGGCGCAGATCATATGCTGCATCGTCTTACAAGTGTAAAGGAACGACGTATTCCTGTATGGGTGAACATTGGCAAAAATAAAGTAACGCCGAATGAACAGGCCGAGCAGGACTATTTGGCATGTATACGTAAGCTTTATGATGTAGCAGACTTATTCGTAGTGAACATTAGTTCTCCGAATACGCCTAATCTGCGTAATTTACAGCATGGTGATGAACTGCGAACTTTGTTGAATGCAGTTGTAGCGGAAATGCAGACACTAAATGCTAACAATCAGAAAAATAAAGCAATCTTGGTTAAAATAGCACCTGATGTAACTGATGAAGATTTGATCCCTATGACAGAGACAATCGTGCAAAGCGGAGTCTCAGGAATTATTGCAACGAACACGACGTTGTCACGGGCAGGGACGAATCATCCGAATCGTATGGAGGCAGGCGGCTTGAGCGGCAAGCCTTTGACGGAGCATTCTACTGAAATTATTCGTAAAGTATACCGCCAAGCGGGAGGACGTATTCCGATAATTGGTTCAGGCGGTGTATTTACAGCTGAGGATGCATATGCCAAAATATGTGCGGGTGCAAGCCTGGTGGAAGTGTATACAGGGCTTATTTATCGCGGTCCAGGCATTAGTCGTGAGATAACGACGGGATTGAAAGCCTTGTTGAAGCGCGATGGCTACCGACACATATCTGAAGCAGTCGGCCGAGATCATAAATAATAATCGATAACAAAGTCAGACAACGTTAACATACCTAACCGCATACAATGAACGATGGGAACGGACAGGAGGCGTTCGTTATGGACGGAAGAGATTGGAAGAAATTTTTGCTGCCTTATGAACAAGCTGTTGAAGAATTGAAAGTTAAGTTCAAGACAATGCGCAGCGAATTGAAGAAGCGTGAGGAATATGCCCCTATAGAATTTGTTACGGGACGTGTGAAGAGGATTTCCAGTATTCTGGAGAAAGCGAAACGATTATCGGTAGATATGGATGACATTGAGCGTGGTATTGAGGATATCGCAGGTATTCGTATCATGTGTCAGTTCGTAGAAGATATTCATTCCCTGGCAGAGCTGATCCGTCACCGTAAGGACATGACTGTTCTATATGAGAAGGACTACGTAACAAACTTTAAGGAAAGCGGATACCGAAGCTTTCATATGATCGTAGAATATCCGGTACAGACAGCGTTGGGCTATAAGCATGTACTGGCCGAAATTCAGATCCGTACGTTGGCGATGAACTTTTGGGCAACGATTGAGCATTCATTGAACTATAAATATCGGGATAGTTTGCCTGATGAAGTGCGTGAACGCTTGAAAAAGTCTGCGGAAGCAGCCTTTATACTGGATAATGAGATGTCCAGCATACGTCAAGAAATATTGGATGCTCAAAAGAACTTCGAAGATGATGCGAAGCTCGTTCAAAAGTGCTTGACGCTAATTCAAGATTTGTACTTCTATCATCGTATTAGTGAGGCGATAGCATTCCAAAGCCGCTTTAACAGTCTGTGGATGGAACGTGATCTCACCGGCTTTAAACAATTGGAAGAAGAGCTGAGTCTTTTGATTAAAGAATGTAAGAAAAAGAGCGGCGAATCAGAAGGATGAGAACGTCCTATGATCGATTGTTCATCCGTTTTCTGAAGCTGTTCAATGAACATCGTGATTACTATACTTGCCATGATGTGATGGAGGAGCTGTGGTTGGAAGAGGGCCGCAAACCATTTTATCAAGGATTGCTGCAAGTGGCAGTAGGGCTGCATCATTGGCATCATCGTAATACTGCAGGAGCGATTAAATTATGGGAAGCTGCTTTACATAAGCTGGCTCCATATCCGGACATTTGTATGGGCATTGAGCTTGGTATTGTACGGGTCGAGACAGCTTTGCTGCTAGAAATCGTGTCTAGTGAAGAAGGAGCTCAAGCCGAGCCAAGAGATATAACCATTCCTATAATAGATGTTGAATTGATGCAGCTTGTAAGCTTGGATGACATCGATTTAAGTTTGGACTAAACAACATCATAGTACCGCTTGAGAGGCAATAACAAAAGCAGTCCAACCCATTTACTTGGGAGGACTGCTTTATTTGTTTCACATTTTATGAAGCTAAATAAATTATTGCAGCGTAACTTGATCTCCAGGCTTCAGCCCTTCTAGTACTTCGGTCTTGTCCGCTGTCTCTAAGCCTACTGTTATGTTTTGGCGCTTCGCTGTACCGCCAGCAGATTTAAGCATTACATAAGAGCCTTCGCTATCTTTCATGACAGCAAGCGTAGGTACAACAATCGTACTGTCCTTGCGCTCCACCTCAACTTTTCCGTTTAAGCTAAGGCCTGCAATCAAATTTGGATTTTTAGCTAGGCTTACAATGACTTCGAATTGGGCGGGGGATACAACAGCACCGTCAGCTCCTGTTTTAGCGAATTTAGATACTTTTACGACATCACCATTCAATTTGATATCTTTGTGCGCCGTTAGCTCCACTTCTACGGACATGCCTGGCTTAAGCGAGAAAATATCTTGCTCCCCGACATAGGTAACAAGCTGAAGTTGATTTACATCTACAATTTTGCCTACACGCATATTTTCCTGAACTTGCTGCGGAAGCTTAGCCGCATCATCATAGAGGAAAATACCTGATACTGGAGAGATATAATGAGATTGAGCGATTTTTGACTTCTTCTCTGCGATCTCTTTTTGTTGAATCGTACGTGTAAGGGAAGTAATTTCTTTCTGTACACGTTCTGTTTCTTTTTGAACGTAGTGCTGTTTGGAGCTTTCTTCCGTCAAAGGAGCGCTCACTTCGCCTGCTGCAAACTCACCTTTAAACTTAGCTAGCTGCTCTTCAAGATCTTGTTTCTTTAGTTCGGCTTCCGCCCTTGTAATCTCTTGCTGGATAGAAGTTGGATCTAGCTGGAACAAGGTGTCGCCGCGCTTCACTTGCTGTCCGTCCTTGACATTCCACTTGTTCACTTTTCCATTAAAAGGTGCATATACGATCGTTTCGCTGACATAAGATGACTTACCCGTAATCGCGATCGTTTTCACTAATGTTTCCTTCGTAACTGGGAAGGTGAGATCCTCTTGACCAGCTGTATCTAATGGCATCGTTTTAGGCTGAGAAAATGAATATAGTCCATAGCTAATACCGCCTAACAATGCGAGAATAATCGTCCACTTGATTGCTTTTTTAATTTTCATATCGGAAGTGCTCCTCTTCTAATTTACATATACTAGTCACGGCGAATTGCTGTCAAGGCATCCGTACGAGACGCGTTAATGGCAGGGTATAGTCCAGCCAATATTCCCGTAATAATCGCAAAGAACATACCTAGTGGTATAATCCAAGGGGCGATAAATAAAACCTCGCTAGCTTCAGCTCCACTCGAAAGTACAAGACCGTTAATTCCCCATATAATCCAATGTGAGAAAATAACTCCCATAATTCCGCCTAGTAGACCAATTAACGTAGCTTCAATGATAAACATATTGCGGATTTGCCGCAGGTTAGCACCGAGGACTTTCATAATTCCGATTTGGCGTCTTCGCTGATAGGTAGACATTGTCATGGCTACAACAATAGAAATAGAAGCAATAAACAATATAAATAAGCCGATGCCGAGTGCGATCGTTCGCATCATCGCAAATTCTTCTTTGAGCCGTTCTTTTTGTTCGAGATTGTGCATCGCGTTCAAACGCAGTTGTTTAATTTTGCTCTCCACTTGCTTTACATTATCTTGGCTATCAACCTTAACAGTCACTAACGGATAATGCTCTACAGTTGTAGATACCATATTCGCAGATGAATCAGATTCAATCGGTCTAAAACCGGGCTGCTTACGCAACCATTCTGCTGTTTCTAAAGATACATACATGATTTTCTGGTTCATAGCCATATTGTCAGTTTGGCTATCTGGTTTCTTCATTACGCCGGCCACACGAAGTGGGGGAGAAAGATATTCCCGACCTGATTGCTGGTCATATTGAACAAATTGAATTGACTGTTGATATAAATTCGCAGGCAGACGATCTAAATTTTCAAGCTGTTTGTACACTTCGTCGTCATATGGATTTAGGCGCAGCTTATCGTAGAGCGCTTGTCTTGCTTTGTCATCTACGTAACCGAATGTTGCACCAAAGTTGGCTATTACGGTCTGAGGCAAATCCGACACAGCTCCCAAACGCATTTGATGTCCGAATGCTTGTAAGCTATTCAGATCCGTAGCGATCACTTGCACATAAGAAGTGGTCCCATTCGTTAGCTTTGTTTGAAACCCGCCGATTTCTTGCATCGGAGCAGCGGCTTGAACATGCGGGAATGTGCGTATGAGTTCAAGCTTCTGTGAAGTAAGCAGTGAACCTTCATCAATTTCAGACTTTGCAGAGGGATCACCTGATTGCCCCGTACTCTGCGGGGAAACCGTAATTTCATCAAGTTTGAACCAGCGGCTCATCTGCATTTCTGAATATTTTGCAGCGGATTCTCCGATACTCATCGCCACGACAATAGCGGCACAGCCTATTGAAATGCCAAGCGCACATAGGATGGTTACAACCTTGCGCCTGCGAAGCTGGTCAAAAGATAAGCGGATATAATCACCAAACCTCATGTATGTACGCCTCCGATACCTGAGCCAGCTGCTTGGGCACTTGTTGTTACTGCGTCTTCGATAAGTCGGCCGTCTTTAAGTGTTAATACGCGTTCTGTATGCTCCGCAACTTCTCGTTCGTGGGTAACGATAACGAAAGTAGTGTTCATTTTCTTATTGAGCTGTTTAAGAATGGAGATGACTTCATCCTCTGTCTTTGTATCCAAGTTTCCAGTAGGCTCGTCCGCAAAAATGACAGAAGGTTCTGTAATAAGCGATCGTGCGATACTTACGCGCTGCTGCTGACCACCTGAAAGTTGGGAGACAAACATTTTTCCTTTGTCCGGCAAGCCGACTTGTTCGAGCAAATGTTGGGCTTTCTCACGCCTTTTACGAGGGGATACGCCTTGGAACACGAATGGAAGTTCAACATTTTCAATAACGGTTAAATTCGGAATAAGTTCATAGGCTTGAAAAATAAATCCGATATGTGCTCTGCGAAATTCAGCGAGTTGATTTTCATTCATCTTTACGATGTTGTGTTCGTTTATGTAAATATTTCCTTCTGTAGGCTTCATAAGGCCTGCCATCAAATTGAGCAGCGTTGATTTACCTGATCCTGAGCTGCCTAGCAGTGCAACCATACTGCCTTTTGCAACTTGAAAGTCGATGTGCTGCAGGACGGGCGTGATCTCATCTCCATTGCGAAAGGAGTGGGACAATTGTTCGATACGTAGCATTGGGGCATTACCTCCTTCTTGTGTTCTAATGTCTGTTTTGTTCTTCTTGTTGTTGTGTCATGAGTATGACCAATGCCTTTCTAGTAACTAAATTATCATATCAACTTATGAACGGGCTTGCGAGCGTAAATATCGTGAAATGAGCTAATGTGACAAAAATGAAAGATTAAAATACGGAAATCCACGAATAAGACAACTTTCGACAGAGTTCCCCCTTCATTCCTTTCAAAAAAATAGCCAGACGTGATATGCTATTTAGAGATGTTGTTTGGGTTGTTGCATATTGCCAATATGCAATAGCTAGCTGAAAGGATGACAAAATGAAGACGTTACCTCAAATGTTTATCGAACAGATGCAAAATCGACTTGGCGAGGAGTGGGAGTCTTTTTTGCAAAGCTATCATATATCGCCTTATGCAGGACTGCGGGTAAATACGCTTAAAAAAAGTGTAAAGGCTTGGAAAGAAATCGCACCGATGGAACTGTCGCCTATACCTTGGACACAGGATGGGTTTTATATTGATCCTTCACTTCGTCCAGGCAAGCATCCTTATTATCACGCAGGTTTCTATTATATACAGGAACCAAGTGCAATGGCGCCTGTTGAGCTGTTGGAGCCACAGGATGGGGACTATGTGTTGGACTTATGTGCGGCACCTGGAGGGAAGTCGGTTCAAATCGCATCCCGCATCGGGCAAAATGGAGTACTTGTTACGAATGACATTCATCCAGATCGTACAAAAGCACTTGTAAGAAACATGGAGCTGTATGGAGTCACGCGAGCGATCGTCTTGAATGAAGAGCCAGCACGAATCGCGGATGCTTTCCCGCAATGGTTTGACCGTGTGCTCGTGGATGCACCATGTTCTGGAGAGGGGATGTTCCGCAAAGACCCTGATATGGTTCGTGCATGGGAACGTGAACCCGTCACTGCTTACGCGGCCATGCAGCAGGATATATTGGACAGTGCTGCCAAGCTTGTTGCCCCTGGCGGTCGCCTAGTCTATTCAACGTGTACGTTCTCTCCAGAAGAGAATGAAGCTTCCATTGCGCGATTCCTAACCAAATATCCTGACTTCCGAGTGCGCACGATAGAATTAAAGCATGGGATGGAAGCGGGACGTCCAGAATGGGCGCGTGCATGTATGGAAGAGCAGGGCTGGGTAGCTGCGGAAGAAGCGATTGAAGCAACAGCAGGAACGATACGGCTATGGCCCCACCGAGTAAATGGCGAAGGTCATTATGTCGCGGTACTGGAACGAGAAGGGGAACGACCAGCTCGCTCTGTTGCAAGCTTGCACCAACCGGATGTAGATGTTGATGCAATTCGTAAACTATCTCATGTCTCTAGCCGTCCCAAGCAGAAGGGCAAAGGGAAGCAAACCCATAAATCAGACTCTCGCAAAGATCAGATGGTAAAATTACCGAAAGGGATTCGCCGTCCTGAGCAAGAATATGTCGATACGTATGCTGAATGGAGCAAGCAGCAGCTTGTGAATAACAGATGTGAGCTAAATGCTTGTATTGGCAACTATGCCTATGATTGTCCGCTCCCAGTGGAGCGTTTGCTAAAGCTGAAAGTAGCGCGACCAGGACTGTTTTTAGGAACATTGAAAAATGGACGCTTTGAACCTTCTCATGCTTTAGCACTTGCTTTACAGCCAAGCGATATGCTTCGTACATTGCCGCTGAAACTGGAGCAGCAAGAAGTGATTGCTTATTTACGAGGGGATACGTTGACGGTTGATCCAGATCGACTGTGCACTGCTTCCGACTTGAGTGTGAAAGACAGGAAAGGTTACGTTATGATAACATTAGAAAATTGTCCGCTTGGCTTCGGCAAATGGGTGGATGGTATATTGAAAAATGAATATCCAGCTGCATGGAGGTGGATAACCTAATGGCAAAAATGAGATTGGACAAGCTGCTCGGACATATGGGTTTTGGTTCCCGATCAGAGATTAAAAGATGGGCTAAGGCTGGTCTTATTACGGTAAATGGGGCAGCTATCAAAGATAGCGGCAAGCAAGTGGATCCCGATGCAGACGACGTACAATTCGATGGACAAAAAGTGGAGTATCGGGAGTATGTCTATATTATGCTGCATAAGCCGCCAGGAGTTATTTCCGCGACAGAAGATCGCCGTGAGCGAACGGTGATCGATTTGCTGCCTGACGACATGCTTTGCTTCGAGCCATTCCCTGTTGGAAGACTCGATAAAGATACAGAAGGACTGCTCTTGCTTACGAATGATGGCAAGCTTTCACACGAACTTCTAGCACCGCGCAAGCATGTGCCTAAGACGTATTTTGCTCGTGTCAAAGGGGATGTAACTGAAGACGATGTGGCAGCTATGGCACTCGGTGTCACGTTGGATGATGGTTATGTAACGAAGCCAGCACAGCTTGTCATTAAGAGCAAGGAGTCACTGCCAACGGAAGAAGTGATTAGCCACATTGAACTGACGATTACCGAAGGTAAATTCCATCAGGTAAAGCGTATGTTTGAGTCAGTAGGCAAGCAAGTTGTGTACTTAAAACGATTAACGATGGGCCCTTTACAGCTCGATTCTGAGCTGCCAATCGGTCAATGGCGGGAACTGAGTGAGGACGAGCTTGCCTCGTTGCAGCAAGCTACTTCTTAGTTTTAATACAGCGAGATGGAGGTTCACAGCATGAACAACATTAAAATGATTGCCCTTGATATGGACGGAACACTGCTCCATGATGATCACTCTTTATCGGAAATGAATGCAAATACGATTCGCGAAGTTGCTGCTCAAGGTGTGGAGATCGTATTATGTACGGGTAGAAGCCCTGTAAGCACGTTGCCTTATTTGGACAAGTTGGGTCTAGAAGGTGTTGTCATAACTCATAATGGAGCGGCAACAGTAGCTTCTAAAGATAAAAGCATGCTCCATCAATTTGAGCTGAGCCAAATGGATCTAGAGCCTTACTTGACATACTGCAACGAAGAAAAGGTGCATTATGATATTAATACGGCCTTTGATCTCTATGTGAACCAAGTAGATCTGTTATCTGCAGATTGGTTGAATACGTATAAGCAATTTCTAATTGAACCGAAAAACTTCCCAGGCTGGGACAACCTAGCAAGCCCTGTTTTGAAGTTAACGATGAGCGGCTATAAAGAAGATATAGATCGTGTTCAGCAGGCGTTGAGCTTATGGGATCATAAGGTTCAATTCATTCGGTCTGGCGATTTCTTTATCGATATTATGCATAAAGAAGCAACGAAGGGGAATGCATTGAAGCAATTGACACAGCTTCGCGGTATTTCAAGCGATAATGTAATGGCTGTCGGCAACTATTATAATGACATGACTATGATTCAATTTGCTGGAATTGGTGTCGCTATGGATAATTCACCAATCGATGTCAAGGCAGCGGCAGATGAAGTTACGTTATCAAATAACGATGACGGGGTACATGCAGTACTGAAAAAATATTTCTTATCTTAACCCTCACATATTGAGGCGCCAAAAAAGGAGGGGATTAATCCCCTCCTTTTTGTTGTTGCCATCGTTCGCGGCATCAGTAAGTTAAAGCACGAGAGATGATGACCAACAAGATGAACAATACCAAGACAACACCTATCGAATTGTAGTATCCTCCTACTGCGCCCATCTTCTCATTCCTCCTCTACCCTTGTAGTTAGCTCTACCGAAGGGGGTACAGGGTTCCGTGCAGTTGTATTGATGCGGCGGAACTTCCGTCATTCGGCATATCGTATCATATGCTTATATCACGTCTCGGTATGGGCGATTGCCAAGATGATGTGTATTTGGGCGCATGTCTAACGGTTTAGCAAGGCATGCTAATGTTAATGAATGAATCATTGTCAGAATAAGCAGGAGGTTATGTATGTATCGCTTAGAAATGAGACCGGACTTTGTAACGGCAGGGGCAGAAGCCATCGATATACTCATAGATGGCGTATATACGGCAACGTTGCTCGTCATGTATAGGGAAGGAAGCAGACTATACAGTACGCTCATTATAGATGAAGATGCGCTAAGTTCAAGTGAGATGGAGCAGCAATTGGAACAAGTCGTAGAGCGCTACATTGAGCGATTGTCTGATGCGATAGACGCTGAGCAGCGAGAGTTGCAAGTTATTAGCGGGAAGTATTCGCATATCGTAAGTTCTTCTGTCGAGACATCATGGGAGGAATGGGACCATGAACAAGAAGAATATGAAGTTGATGATGAATATGTCATCGATAATGAATATCGAGCAAGCCAAACAGATGATAGGATCGTGGTAGAAGATTATGCAACACTCAAATTAACGACGACGAATCAAAGGCTTCAACAAGATAGAGGTAACCATAAACACGAATTAGCAATCTGCCCCCCACATCCAGGCGAGGCTCTTGGCATCCAAATCATTCTCGCAAGAGATGATGGAGATGCGCTAATGTATGATATTTATACAGAGCAAGGAGGTTCGCTGCCAGCAGGGTTGGCGACGGTTAACACGGAAGGTGAACAGTTGTCGGGATTTATTGATTTTAGAGTTCCAGGTACAGGACGTGAGCGGCATTATATCGGAGAGTCGATCGTGCATGAACTGGCAAAGGAACAATCATTTACAGCGCTTCATCTGAATATGATGTTTCATGATGAGATTATTGATGATGCCTTATTTTACGTTGATGTAGAAGAAAATTAAGAAGAGGTATTATACACACCAAGATCCATTACATAAGTGTATACGTAGAAGGATGATACAACGAACCGTGGCTGTCTATGTTGTGGCCGCGGTTCGTTGTATGTCATGAGGCTTAATCTAAAGTAAATAGTTAGCGCGCAATCCTTTTGGGTAATGATTCTTAATCATGCCATTAGCTGATTTACCCCAGCTGATTGGCAATCCATCGATCGTGACAAGTGTCCAGCCTTTCACAACTTCGTTGCTGTCTGTTTGTACATCTTGATCGAGCAACAAAGCTTCACCTTTCAAATATTTTAGTATCGCTGCCGCGTCTGATGCTGATGACAGCTGAATAGAAGATGATGCAGATGCTGGGCCAGGCAATGATAGTGCTAACGCATGAGCTGGCTCAATACGCTGTTTAAGCACATGGGCAAGATGCAGGCCTGGACGCGGTACACGTAGGCCGTTTAACTTCCCTTCCAGCCAGTAGCTCTGGTCAGAACTGAAATCGGCAGGTGCAGGGAGCCAATACAGTTCTTCTCCAAACAGAATCGGCTTGCCGGACATAGGAGTTTGCCAGTTCGGCATATATTCACGAGCCCATTGCACGAACTGTTCATACACAGCATCAGCATTCGAAGAAGAAGGATGGTTTTTCCGACCAGCTGATTTCTTATGTTTTCCTTTATTTCCTTTTTCCAAGCTTGAAGTAGCGCTAGATGAGTACGACGTCATAGACACGGAAGCTGACGAAGTTGAACATTCTGTTGTATCCTCAAGATGGCCAGCACGACGTAATACCGCTACATAATGGCCCTCTCCGCGCTGTTTATGCGGCCATATTCGCTCTTGCTGTACAAGTGTAAAGTCTGGATAATGATCTAGCCAGCGCTCAATCGTTTGTTCATTTTCCGCATAGTTGAATGTACAAGTGGAGTAAGCTATCGTGCCTCCGGGTTTCAACATGCTAACTGCTGCTTGAATGATGTCCCATTGTCGAGTAGCGCACAATGTCACGTGCTCAGGGGACCATTCTTGGATAGCATCTGTATCTTTGCGGAACATACCTTCACCAGAACAAGGCGCGTCGAGCATAATGCGATCAAAGAACATCGGGAAACGTTCTGCCAATGTATCTGGATCGGAATTGGTGACGATTGCATTCGTACATCCCATCCGTTCCACGTTGCTTGCTAATATTTTGGCACGTTCTCGGTGTATTTCATTTGCGATTAGCAATCCTTTGCCTTGTAGACGACCTGCAATATGCGTCGTTTTCCCGCCTGGTGCAGCAGCTAGATCGAGAACGATTTCTCCAGGCTGCGGATCTAGCAGTTGTACGGCGGACATGGCAGACGGTTCTTGGATGTAATACAATCCTGCCGCATGATACGGGTGTTTGCCCGGACGAGTGTTGGGATCATAATAATAACCTTCATCGCACCATGGCACTGGTTGTAGGGAAAAGGTGCTCATGATGGGTTCAAGTATCATTTTATGCTGTTCCCACTTAAGTGGATGGATGCGCAACCCATAGGTGCGTTCTTCGTAAAAGCTTTGCAGAAATGCTTCTGTTTCTTCTCCCAGCATCCGTTCCATTTGCTGCTTATAGGTTTCTGGTAGGGTAGGTTGGGTATTGATGTTGGACATACTCGGGTTACTGCTCCTTTTAGTTAAAATCAGATAACGGCTGTGCTAACGATATTTATGCAAGCTTTATGGTTATAGGTAAGCTCGCCTGAATACTCGTTGAACCACCATTTGGTGTGTGATACTACTATAGTATTAGTGTACCGAACGTTACCGGTTGCATGCAATATTCTAGCAGGATCTAGTTTCTTAAGTTATTGTAACGAAACTAAGCAGCTATTGATACGTAAGGACATAGTGTTCATCACTCGGCTGTTAATCATGTGTATTAACATCCGTATCGAGAATGTTGGATACAGATATAGATGAAAGGGGTCAACAAAAGATGAATGATATCGTAGTGGAACTACAGAACGTCACGAAGAAAATTCGTGGAAAAACACTAATCGATCAGCTCTCCTTCCAGGTGAAGCGCGGAGAAATTTATGGTTTCTTGGGCCCTAACGGTGCCGGAAAGACAACCACAATTCGAATGATGGTCGGCTTAATGAGTATAACTTCAGGTACAATTCTCATAGAGGGACATGATGTAGTCAAAAATCGGGCTAAGGCAATGGCTCATGTTGGAGCAATTGTTGAAAATCCAGAGTTGTACAAGTTTATGACAGGCAGACAGAATCTTCTGCACTTTGCCCGCATGTGTGGGAAAGATGTTTCTCAATCACGTATTGATGAAATCGTAAAGTTTGTAGAGCTGGATCAGGTTCTGGATAAAAAAGTTCAAAATTACTCTCTCGGTATGAGGCAGCGTCTCGGTATTGCGCAAGCGTTGCTGCACCAGCCATCTATTCTCATTTTGGATGAACCTACCAACGGTCTTGACCCTGCCGGAATTAGAGAACTGCGGGACTATTTGAAGCGTCTGGCTAGAGAAGAGAACATTTCTATCTTGGTATCAAGTCACTTGTTGTCCGAGATTGAATTAATGTGCGACCGCGTAGTGGTTATTCAAAATGGTAAATATGTAGGAGAACAAATTCTTGATTCCAAGCATACAGAAGAGCAGCAAGTTACACGTTCTATTCAATTCCATGTAGAACAGGGTGAAGCGGCTGCACAGTCGTTGGAGGGAACTTCCTACCAACCCGTACAAGTGGAGAATAACGTTGTAACGCTCACACTTACTCGTGATCAAATACCTGAAATTGTAGAACACTTCGTTCGTCATCACATCAAGATTTATGAAGTTCGCTCTATTGCGGAAACATTAGAGGACAAGTTCTTGTCGATGACGAAAGGAGGTCACATTCAATGAGTTACTTTACAGCATTAGTGCGGAATGAATGGATGAAGATAACGAGCAAGAGACAGCTGCCGTACTACCTTATTTTCTTGCTTGTCGTTCTAGCCGCTGCAATTGGCTTTCAGTTATGGTTTCAATCAGAGGGTGGTAGTGAAGTGGGCAGTGTTGGATTCACTTCCGTTATTTTTGAAATCACGAGTGTGTTTACAGGTATTTTCTCCATCGTCATTGCATCGCAAATCATTACAGATGAGTTCAAAGATGGAACGATTAAGCAATTGCTGATTAGACCTGCCAGCCGAACAACGATTTTAATGTCCAAGTTGGTTACGATTATGTTAGTCGTTTTGTTCGTTAATTTGGCTATGATGCTTGTAACGGCGCTTGCCGCGTTTATTTTATTTGATTCTTCCGCTGGTGGAATACATTTGTTGTGGGAGGGAACCATTCTTCCATTCTTTTTGACTCTTCCAAATGAATTGTTTTATATTTTTGTTGCTTTCACAGCAGCTGTATTGACAAGAAGTCTGGGGCTATCCATTAGTATTGCGGTTATATTAAATTCGTTGGCAGGCATGCTTATCATGTTTATTTTTGATAAGCCGTGGTATAAGTATACGGTGTTTCCGCATCTAGATTGGAATTCGTATTATAAGGGCGAACCACCAATTGAAGGGATCACGTTCGGATTCTCATTTGGTATGTATGCACTGTACATGTTAGCGCTGCTCCTTGTCTCCATCTTGGTGTTCAAAAAGCGTGATATTCAATAATTCAAAAAAATCGGCTCGTATTTGAATCTCGTTGCTGATTAATACAAAACCTCCAGATCCACGTTGTTTGTGGAAATGGAGGTTTTGTTTGTTAATATGTATAGTGTCGGAATAATCGTATGGAACATGACTTTAATATGAACTAAGAGGTGTGATTTTTCCTTCAATTTCTTGATAGCAAGTAACACGATTCTTGCCCGTTTGTTTGGAATGATACATCGCTTGATCTGCTTCTCGTACGAGTTCCTCGACCGTTTGTCCTTTCATTAAGGAGCTGTAGCCGATGCTTATGGTAGAACCCGTTTCTTCTTCGACTCGTGCTCGAATTTGTTCTGCGATATGTGCGGGGTGAAGCTGTTTTTGTTTCTGTTGCACAAATGCAATGATTTCTTCTCCACCAAAGCGTCCTGCCAAACCACAATCATCGACTTCATCTCTGACGATTTGGGCCACTTTTATTAATACTTCATCTGCTACGAGATGGCCTTTTGTATCATTGAGTCGTTTGAAATTATCAATATCACAAAAGATAACGGATACTTTTTGGCTTTTGGCGATATATTGATTCATTCGTTGATACATAAAGCGGCGATTGTACAATCCAGTTAATCCATCGGTAATGGAAGAACGGTATGTCGTTTGTAAATTTTCGATAATCCGTTCAAAGAATATAAACAGTACGATTGTAAAATAAATTAGTATCATAAATAGCTTCGTAATGAGCAGTGACTCACTATTCCCTTCATACCACAATACATTAATAAATATAGTAAGCAGTACGCCAAGGTAGGCAATGATTGCACAGGTGTAACGAGTGCGTTGATTGATTTTTGGTGCGATCCACCTGTAACATAATAATGCGATGAGTACTTGATAAATAATAAGCGGCCATGCTGTAATCTCGATATAGCTGCCATCAGGAGATAGCAGTAAAGATAAGTAAGAGGTGATAGGTACACCTAGAAATAAGATCGTGAAACGCATGCGCATCTTGCGATTGAAGCGTTTGTATAGCCGTAAGATGGCGACATTGATTAGTAAGAAAGATGTCATGAATAAGACGGATCTTCCTGCACCGAGCACTTGCTGCGTCGGGTTGTCGAGGGCCGAATCATTAATAATCATCAGTCTATCCAAGGCCATAATGACGACAGATAGGAAAAGTAATATATAAGCATTTGAACGTTGTTTCATATACAGACGAAAAGCCATCAGCATCATAATAAGCATGATATATAAGTGACACATACTCGTTAGTGCGATGATGTCGCTATCTGTGAACAACAATTTCACATTCTCGTACATGGGGGCACTCCTAATATTGTACTTTACTGTTATTTAACTTCTAATATATTATAAACGATGGTGTGTGAAATGCGAAGAAAAAGGAGGGGCACCTATGAAGATTTTACAAGCTTTGTTCTTCCCGCCTGAACAACCTGGCGGCGTATCCTCTATGATCCCTCATTTATTGGAGCGATTCCAGTCTTCTAACTGGTCAATGGAGCTATTCTCACTACCTAAACGTATTCGTGGTAAAGGTCAAGATAGTGTAGAATTTGAAACGTTTAATTGGGAGAAGTATGAAAGTTCTCCTGTCGTTCAGAAATATATACAAACCTATAGAGATTATATATGGTGGACCAAGCTGCGTATCCAGCAGCCCTATGATCTTATCCATGCGCATCATCCAATTGCTGCACTAGCGATGAAGCGGATGTTCCCAGATACCCCGCTCATTGTGACAATTCATTCTAGTTATGAACAAGAGCTTATTTTAAATGAGCATATTAAGCCGGGGAGCATCGATCATAAATTTTTAACATCGATCTATAGAGAGCTGGAAGCGAAAGCAGATAAGATCATGACTGTGTCAGAGTCTTTTAAGGCTTATTTGGCACCTTATGTCCAACAGCCTGAACAGATTGAAGTATTGTCTAATGGCTTTGATGAGAAGAGATTCAAGCCAATCGCCCATGATAACGAGGTACCTCAGTTAATTACGGTATGTCGTCTGGTTCCCGCGAAAGGAATAGATGTTCTGCTGCATGCTTGTGCGGAGCTGAAACGTAGAGGTTACCCGTTTGTTCTCCATATTATCGGAGATGGTCCGATACGCGAGCAATTGGAAGAGATGGCGGTTGAACTAGAAATCTATGATGAAACAATATTTTACGGCTATATGCTTCATCCCGAAGAGTTCATGCCGTTTTCCGATATTTTCGTTTTGCCATCTCGTGCAGAAGCGTTTGGTTCTGTATTTGCAGAAGCTGCTCTTTGCTGGCTGGCGCTGGTAGGGACCAATGTGGGCGGAATTTCAGAACAAATCGAGGATGGCGTAAATGGCTTGTTAGTACCTCCTAATGATGTTGGAGCTTTGACCAATGCCATGGAGCGGGTTATAACGGATTCCTTTTTCCGCTATGAATTGGCGAGATCAGCATGGTCTAAGGCAAAGCAGGCTTATTCCTTATCGCGTGTTGTACACGAACTGAAGCAAATCTATCTTGCTTATAGAAAGTAAATAGAGGTTAGTAACGATAAGAAATTGATCAGAGTTAAAACGATAACGATAATGTAAATATGCTTGTCTATAAAATAAGCCGATGCATGGCGATGCATCGGCTTATTCGTTATACTAGAGAGAAAGTATGTTCGTAAGGAGGGCTGCCTATGAGCAGAATGCTGCGGTTTATCCATGCGGCAGATCTTCACCTTGATAGTCCACTGCGTGGGCTGCAATCACTGCCGGATGTGCTGCAAGAGCGATTGGAGCAAGGCGTGTTCCGAGCGTGGGACAGACTTGTAGACTTGGCGATACAAGTAGAAGCGGATGCGGTTCTGCTAAGTGGAGATTTGCATGATAGCACTCATCGTTCGTTAAGAGCGGTATGGCGGCTAGAGCGAGGTATGAAACGGCTATCCGAGAATGGAATAGCTGTGTTTATTATACATGGCAATCACGATCCATTGACGGAAGAAGAACGTTGGTCATGGCCATCTGGGGTAACTGTTTTTGGTACAGATGAGCCATCTTGTCATTTGATATATGATCGTTCTGGAAAGCCTGTTGCTGTTGTAACAGGTATGTCCTATGGGCAAAAAGCAGTTTACGACAATATCGCCCTGCACTATCCTGATCAGCCAGAGCGTCATGTGAAGGAATCATTGCAAGCGGGTGAGCGTGTGGGCGACGGAAATAGGATGGCATCGTCAGAGCGATTGTATCGTATCGGCATGCTCCATGGAACGGTTGATGGACGTGCTGAACATGATCCATATGCCCCGTGTTCACGAGGAGACTTGATTCGAAAAGATTATGACTATTGGGCACTAGGTCATATCCACAAGCGGGAAGTGATGCAGGAACAGCCTTATATTGTATATGCCGGTAATATTCAGGGCAGGCACATCAAGGAAACAGGTGCGAAAGGCGTTTACGTGGTAGACGTACTAGAGGATGGGACAAGCGAGCTTGTTTTTCACCCGTTGGACGATGTTAGATGGTTTGATGAAAGCTTATCTTTACAGTCAATAGAGACGAAACAGGAATTGTTGGAGTCTATGTTTGCTTCTATAGAGGGGTTGCGTGGAACAGACCGATTGAGTTGTGCTCGGCTAACCTTGATTGGTTCAACACCGCTGCATTCAGAACTCAAACGTGGCAGATTGGCAAGCGAGCTGGAAGAGGCCTGGAGAGAGGCAGAACGGCTTCGATTAGAAGAAGGACTTGATGCGGTGTGGCCAATTCAGCTTCGTATACATAGCCAAGCTGTCGTTGACATGGGGGCATGGAGGGAATCGGAATCTTTTGCAGGTGAGCTCATCCGAATGACGGACAACGTATGCGAGTCTGATGAGGCGGTTGACGAGCTTATACAGGAAGCATTGCTAACTTTAGGTGGGAATGCTAAGTTGCAACAATGGCTGGGAAGTCAGTCTATAGAAGTTCGGCGTAAATGGCTGGCAGAAGCATTGGTATTGGCGGTCGATATGCTGCAGGGAGAGGAGCAGCTGACATGAGGATAGAACGTGTGGATATAGAGCGGCTCGGGCATTTATACGATAAGTCCTACTCCTTCTCGACTCATGGCTTGACGGTAATCTTGGGTCCAAATGAATCGGGGAAAAGTACGATAACAGATGCGATAAAAATGATGCTTTACGGTAGGCCGAAACGAACCTCGGATAGATATGGTTTAGCTGGCGAGCAAGTGTTTGCAGGACGAATGGAAGCAGCGGATGCTCATGATCGTAGATGGCTGCTCACTCGCTCCAACAATAAGGCAGACGGCGGCACTGCAATTCAAAGGTTGAGCAATGATGGAGCGATACATGAATTACGTCAATCGGATATGGAGCGGGAACTGTTAGGCGGCGTACATCCTGAATTGTTCTGTCGTCTTTTCGCTATTTCTCTCGATGAGCTGCATGCTGTACATACGTTGCAAGGAGATGAGCTGCGTGCATTTATGTATGACAGCGGATTTCAAGCGGGGCGTTCGGTCGTATTAAGCGAACAGTCTCTGCAGCAGGAGCTGGAGAGACTATACAAGCAGCGCGGACGCACACAGCCGATAGCAGTCACTTTGAATAATATAGACCGTGTACATAAAATGAAGCGGGATGCGGATCGATTGCAAGGGAAGCTGCAATTGCTTTATGAGGAGCAGGAGCAATTGAAACAGCTGCGTTCTAATTTGCATGATGAACGTGCGCAGTGTAAGCAGGCAAGGGGCTGGACAGAACGAGCTCTTCATATTTCGGATGACTGGGTCCACTTACTTTCGATAAAGGGGCAGCTCACTGACTTGCAATCTTCCGCATCATGGCATACAGCTTGGGATGAGCGTTGGGAGACATTCTCGCGTGAACGTGAGCGTTTGGAGCTTCGCGAAGAGCAAGTAGAATTGGATAAGCAGAGGATCATACTGGAACTAAGGAGGCTTTCTCCACGTAAAGAAGTGTTACAATTTTCGGCTGAAGTGAAGCGATTGGTCAGCATGGTCGAAACGGTAAGGCACTGGGCGGATTCTGCACGTGAATTAACACAGGAGATAGATAGCTGTGAAGCAGACTTGCAATTGCTGGCGCGACAATCTGGAGCTAACTGGACTGCAGAACAGCTTTACGAGAAGGATTGGCCCTCTTCACTGGGACATGAAGTTGAAAGCATGCAGTTGGAATCTGAACGTATTCTTAGAGATAAGCACACTGCTTCTCAAGAACATGCTCGAAAGCTGCGGGAATATAGTGAGCTGACAAGCGGCTTTGAACAAGCGAAATTAGCATGTGAAGCACATAGGTTGGCAGGCGCAGCACATAGTGGGTGGTCACCTGCAGGTAGTGAAATTGATCGTATACAGCGTTTGTGGGCTCAATTGCAGGATGCAGAAGAGCGGTTGCTCCGTTATTCGAATTCGATGGCGCCCGTGAGCGTTGGGCAACATGAATCGGCATCGGATGATGGAAGCAATGGAAGCCTATCTTATCGAGGTGGTCGAGCTGCTCGCAATAGCCGTAAGACAGGCCAGTCGTCGAATCGTATTACAGCATATATTTTGATGTTAATGGGTACTTGTACAGCTGCTGTATTAGGATTTAACGGACTGTGGTTAGCAGCGGGTGTGTTATTTATCATTGGTATCGTTGGAGCTTCTATTTCTTTGTTCTTACTAGGCGAAAGGAAGCAGGAGCTTTCTGAGCACCCGGCTATGCCCACAGATGCCTCGCATGCAGAAACGGCGCAGCAAATTACTGTCATAAGAGAAGAGATTGTGAAAGGTTTGAAACCTGTTCTAGCTACTGTTTCTGCTCAACACCAAGGCGAGCGGAAAGAAATGATCGTGCAATCAGCGTGGCAAATGGTGTTGGACTGGAAGGAAGAAGGGCTGCGGTTGGAACGTAGACAACAGTTGTCTGCCGATGAGGTGGAACAAGCGGGACGCCGCATTCGCATATCGGCTCAAGAAGTAGAGGCCGCTATTCAAAACGCAGAGCTGCATAATCAAGTATGGCAGACGTGGCTTCAAGAGCATGCCTTGCCAGAATCGTGGAGTCCTGCAAGTGTTCAGGAGCATTTGCGTCGCGTTGAACAAGCCATCCAGCTTCAACAGCAGACACAAAGGCTGCGTGAACGTGAGCTTCGATTGTGGGATCAAGTTCAATCTTATTGGAATGAATGTTATCGGATAATGAAACAAGCCAATCAAGCGGTTCAATCGGCAGGCGATGAATATGCAACGAGTGTGGGCATCACGGGCATCACCATCGACTCTAAACTGATTCCTGCTGTGTCAATTGACAGTAAGCGATGGATCGAATTAAGGGAGCTTCTATTTTCTTCAATTGCCCATTTACAAGAGCAGATGGAGCAGGAAGAACACACATTTGTTACGTTCCGCCAGCTTGAACAACAGCGTCGTGAGCTCGAATTAAAACATGAAGAATTGCAAGCAGAGCGAATTCAAGCATCCCGTATGTACCAGCAATTATGGGAAGAGGCGGGGACGTCAGGTGAAGATGAGTTTCTTGCGCTTCAACGTCAAGCGGCAGCGTACAGGCAATTGCGTACAGAATTACGTCAAGTAGAGGCGATTTGCTATCGTGGCGGCACCGAAGCAGAATTCATTCCGATAGAGGCGCTGCTCATAAAGCATGATAAGCAGGCACTTGCACAGAGAGTGGATATGCTTCTAGAGCAAGTCCGGCGTCATGAAGAGCAGCAGCGTGAAGTAGAACAGAAATTTGGTCGGATACAACAGGAGATCGATAGTGTAAAGCAGCGTATTATGAGTGAGCATATTGTTCAAGAGCAAGCCTCGTTAGAAGCGAAGCTTGATGCACAGACTGAACGATATGCGGTTCATGCCATTGCGAAGACGTTGATAAGGCGCACACGGCAACGATATGAAGAGGAGAAGCAGCCACTTGTGTTTCAACGTGCGAGTCATTATTTACAGCGGATGACGGAAGGGCGATATGTGCGAGTGCTGACGCCATTTGGCAGTGAATCCATCTCTGTTGAGCGCAAAGATGGGAAATTGTTCGACAGCCTTCAATTAAGCAGGGGAACGGCGGAGCAGGTCTATTTGGCGATGCGCTTTGCTTTGGCAGATGGAATGTCTGAGCGCACGGCGCTTCCGTTTGTGTGGGATGATATATTTGTCAATTTTGATGAAGCTCGACTTCGTGCGACACTGGCTTGTTTGCCGGAACTGCTTGTCAGCCATCAAGTAATTTGGACAACTTGTCACACGCATATGGTGGACGTACTATTGGATATTGTACCGGATGCTCATGTGTTGAAAGTAGACGGATAAAACGAAATATAGAAGCTGTTTGAGGACAAGTCTATTGAAAGATAGGCTTGTCCTTTAGTTTTATTTTTAAATTAGAATTATTATTGATAAGTTGGTTAGGATGTGTTATCTTATAGTAAGAACAAAGTGATAATAATTATCATCTAATAATAAATATGTATATATACCATTGATACACGAAGTCATGCGAAGCGGTAATTGGAACTTTTGTGGCTGCAGCTGAATGAGATGATAAGGTGATTCATAATCAAGGTTAACAATGATTGGAGGAATTCCATTGACGAAAAGGCAAAGTATTGTACTTTCCATGCTGAAGCGTACATGGTCGCCAACGACGGCAATAGATATTTATACAGCGCTTCATAAGGAGAATAGGCATGTTTCACTATCTACGATATATTTGAGCCTGAAACTATTCGTAAAAGAAGGCTGGGTAGAAGAGATAGATGGTGAAGGATCATCGAAGTATTACGTGGTTAACGGAGAATCGTTGATTGGGGCATAGAGCATAGAGTTTGAAGATAATCATTCACACATCGTTTATTTGGGCGGCAAATGGATAAGAGACGAGTTGTGGAGGAACAGACTAGGAAGATTGATTATAAATAGTAAGCCTGTCGGGTTTGTCCTGACAGGCTTTTTTTATAAAAGGATTAGTATCGATTGAACGGATTGGATTTGGAGCGTAGTAGTTTGAATGTACCGGACCCCCGCATTAAGTCAGCAGGTGGCGCTTGAGGGATCGTTTCCGGTTTGATTCGGATGAGCAAATACATCCATAAAATACTAAACATGCCGAATACGGGATATAGAAATGCTACTAGTGGTTTAAATCCGAACTGACTCATAACGAAGCAGAATAACATTAACCCAGCGATAACGAGCTTGGGAGGCAGCTTGAAGCGCTGGCGAATTTGTAAGGAAACGCCGTATACGTCTGCGAGGAAGGTAGTGAATATTTCTGAGAAAATAAGCACGATATACACGATTTGAATAAACATACTCAGTCCATCTGCGATATGGCCCATTGGAATATCATATTGAGTGATGCCAGGCATATGGGCAGATAGTGCGAAGTGCCCAGCAAACAGCATGCCTCCTATCATAATGCCTCCTATCCATCCTCCCCAGCGAATGACTTTTTCATCTCGCATCGAGGCGCCTAATGGTACGAGAACAGCTTGAGCCATGGCTAGATTGAAGGCGCTATAGAGAATAGGGGCAGACCATGCCGCATAGAGTGGCTTGTCGCTTATTAACATAAACGCGTTTGAGGTGCTCGGCATTTCGATCGTATCCCATAGTATAAAAGCAGTAAAAATAAGCATTGTAGGTACGACGATAGAGTTTAAATGCAAGATCGCATTCATTCCCCGATTCAGTACGAAGTAGGCAGCAATCATCGTAAGGAGCAGTCCTGTCTGGTAGTGCATATTTAGATGTTCTACGAAAATAGACCCGGCACCAGCTAACATAACTCCATTGACGCTTATAAGTACGATTAACGTAAACATGCTAATATGCTTTCCCGTGCGTTGGCCAAATAAAGCGATATTGACATCTTCATAGGATTGAGCCTGAAGACGATTGGCAATGAGCATAAGTTTGGTACCAAGCCAAATAAATAGGATGCTGGCTATAAATATCGTAATCATGGCTAATCTACCATAGGACGTAAAGAACTGGACGATTTCCTGCCCTGTTGCAAACCCAGCACCGACAACGGTACCAATGTATGTAAACGAGATTTGCATAATTCGAAGTAATGACTTCATAGTGGGGTAACCTCCTTGAGCTATGTTGTACTTGTCCGAAGCAAGCTCATGATTAGATGTATGCCAGAAAGTAGTTGGACATGACTTGAAAAGGGACAAGAATAGCTATCATGACTTGTGAGCGGTTAGGCAAAGTACAATAGAGGAGTTAGCGAGTAGTGGCTGGGAAGAACGCCAAAAAACCCTCTCGAAGCGCTGCAGGGATTCGAGAGGGTTGCTAATGGAAGGAATGTATTAACATCTTATAAAGTACAGAATAAGATAAGTTACTTGAAAGATTAAGCGGGATGAGAAAATAATTTAACGGATTGGATAATCTGTGTCTTTGGATCCAGATCTAAGCGCAATAAAGCATCGTCTCCTGCATAACTCCATACGTAGCCAGTATTTCGATCAGGCTTACCGAGCACTTTCTCGGCAGTGCCTTGATGGTCGCCTACTTTAAGCCCTTCGATACCAGTTGACTGCCCTGCGCCAGATACTTCAACAAAAGCGATATGTCCGTTCTCCATGCATCCAACTGTATATCCATCATATTCCCATACTTCGATCTTAGGTGTGTCATCCATAATAAACTGTGCCTGTGGCTTTCCCAATTGTTTGGCGATTTCTTTCTCCGTGGAGGTTAAAGATAATCCTAGAAGCTTAGGTGAATTGCGATCGAACGAGTCACCTTCTTGTTGTTTGTCCTTGGGAGCTGTTGTGGATGTATCGTTATTAGATTGAGACGAAGGGTTATTGGAATGGTTGTCCACTTCTTTACTATGTGTGCTTTCTTGTTCAACTCGACATCCTGCTAGTACGCTTATGATGAGCGAGAATGTCATGAGAACAAGAAGGGTACGACGCCACTTTCGCATCATCATGTTTGCCTCCCTTAACCGCCACGCGACGGATCTATCCTATATTACCCCATATCGAAGAGTAGAATCAAATATAGGCTAAAGTTGTGTTGTATGTTTCATTTGATAAACTATATATCGTTTTAGACGCATAAATCTCCATTTTGTTGCAGAAGAATAGCAATTGTTTACTTTTCTCATTGTGCATTGTTGGCATATAATAATAAGTAAGCAGGAGAGGGGGCTGAGCAAATGGTACAGGAAACAACCGTTCCATTTATGCAGGGCAAAGTGTCAGAGGCTAAGGTGCATTTCGAACGTGCATTAGATTGCAAACACACAGAATTTGATGATCTGTATCCTTATATGATAGAGCATCCCCAGTTTTTTTGGTACAAACGCTACGTGGCATGGTCAGAGCTTCTGACAATCGTGAAGTTATGCCAGGAGTTAGATGTGCCTTGGAGACATCTGTTCAGTGTGCAGCAAGCGGAATACGTCGATAAACGTGTGATGTCAGCAAAAGTGCTGGATTACTGGTTTGAGAAGAATGATACACGCGAACATGTTGGACATTAATAGCTAAGCATGTTTAAGAGGCCTGTGGAGCAGAGCGTTGTGTGCTTGACAGGCCTCTAAGCATATATATTGGATTGAAGGTGCAAGTCAATTATTTTGATGCTTAATCGGAAGAAGGAGTATTTTATGATGGATGAATTGGTGTTGGACCAGTATCGCAACGATGGGACTTTTGTCCGTGTCGTTAGAGATTTTTTAGAGATAAATGATGTGAAAGGTTATGTTGTGGCTTGGGATGACGAAACCGTTATGATTCGTAGACGGAACCGACGGGTGGTTAAACTAAAACGCAGCTACGCTATACAACGGATGGATGAGCCAAGACAACTGCCTCCTGGTTTATTGGAGGATCTGGACTAATATATATTGATGCGTTCGAAGGCGGGCCTAATCGTAGAGGGTTAGGGATGATGAGTGCGTGCCTTGTGGGAACATTTTAGGTTGTGGTAAATTAAGGGTGTGAGGTTGCGGTGATTGTATCTACCTTTAAGGAGGCACATCCATGAAATGTCCTGTATGTTCTGACGTTCGTATGCGTGAAGTTGAGAAGGAAGGCATTCTGATTGATATATGTCCAGATTGTAAAGGGGTATGGCTGGATCGGGGCGAGCTGGAGAAGCTGATGAACGGCGTGCGAGAATTTCGTGATGAATATAACTCATATGTTCAAAATTATCCTCCCAACTATCAACAGCAGCCTACTGGCGGCTATGTACAGCCGAATGCGTCCTACAATACTGGGAATGCTCCAATTCCACCAAATCAATATAATAATCAACAAAGGAACAATTATGATTCGCATAAATATGGCCAGCAAGGCTATGGTCAACATTCACATGGGCACTCCAATCCCTATGGACATAAGAAGCACAAAAAGCCAAAGACTGTGTTCGATGTGTTAGGGGATTTATTTGAGTAATTAAGCATAATAGCACATGTGTACGGACAAGCTAAGGCGTGCCCTTCATCGGGTTCACCTTAGCTTATTTTGTAGGAGTAGATGTTAATGTCTAATGGAACAAGTAAAGTGACACTATACAAAAATGAAATTTCTCATTTAGAGGGTGTATTGCCTGATATCGTGAATGCGTATCATTCTTTTACAGGAGTGTGCTTTCAAGATGGAGCATTAGATAGGAAAACGAAGGAGCTTATTGCTCTGGGTATAAGTCTATTTGCCAATAATGAAGTATGCACGCAATATCATGTTCGTGAAGCTCGACATAAAGGCGCTTCAGATGCCGAGGTACTAGAAGCAGTGGCGGTTGCAGCTGCTCTTGGCGGTGGACACACGCTGTCGCAAGGAGTGACAAGGGTACAAGAAGCTTTGCGAGCTGCGGAAAATAATTAGTTACAGGCACGGAACTTGTCCATTATTTAGGGCAAGTTTTTGTTTATTTCAGGAGTGATGAGAAGAGTTTTTGAGAGGAAGAGTCTGATTGACTTCATATATTGCGCATGCTATATTATTACTTGTAATCCATGTTCTACATGAAGTATATGAATCTATTTCATGTAGATGATAGCAATTATTTTAATTTGCAGTTATGGCGGAATTGGCAGACGCGCTAGATTCAGGTTCTAGTGCCCGCAAGGGCGTGGAGGTTCGAGTCCTCTTAACTGCACCATACATACTCATGTCGAAACCCTTGCGCAGCGAGGGTTTTTTGTTGTTTAGAAATAATAGTTAAAAAACGTGTGATTATTTCGAAATTCCAGTACATCAGGATACTGAAGGGACAGTGCTATAAGTGTTAATTTCATTTAGAAAAAAATTTATAAATGAACATAAATAAATAGGAACACATTCTCATGACAATATTGTAATAACCACGTATAGTAGAATGAAACAACTGAGGGAGGTTGTATGACAACATGCATGCAAACAGGAGAGGTACATCTATGGAGCAACCACGCCAAATGAAGCAGATGCGATTCAAAAATAAAGTAGCAGCTATACTTGCGTTTACTTTATTATCTGGAACTGCTCTGTTGTACAGTAATTCTACGATAAATTCTATAGAAGCAGCAGCTGTGCCAGCTAGCAATCTTGCTGTGAACTATAATGCGAATAAGGCTGTAAGTAAAACAGCTGCTCGTGAAATAACGATGCAGGGCATTTCGATTGGAATGACAGAAGCGCAGCTTGTGAAGAAGTTGGGGCAGCCTGCGCGCAAGGATATGAGTGAATATGGGTTCAAATGGTACATATACAACAAAGATTATAAAAAATATTTGCAGGTTGGCGTAAGCAACGGAAAAGTAGTTGCGCTGTACAGCAATTCTACTGGTTGGACATCCAAGAAGGGGATCAAGGTTGGGACGTCACGCACTCAAGTTGAAAAGCTATATGGCAAGCCGATCAAAGAAATTAAGAAAGGAAATACGATTTATCGATATAATCATGTGCCAAACTCAGCAATCTATGCGGTTGATAATACGTACACGACTGTCTTTTATGATAAACACCGTAAAAATATTGTCACGGCTGTGCAAGTCATAGATAAGCAAACAGAGTTGGCATTCAAGAGTTTCCACGGAAAACCTAGCAAAGAATTGCAGCAAAGTTTTGAGCGTCAGCTGCTAGACTTGGCTAATGCTTTTCGTGTACAAATGGGCAAGAAACCATTCAAAGCGGATGCGAACATTGCCAATACAGCTCGTAAGCATAGCCAAGATATGAGTAAGCGCGACTTTTTTGATCATAAAAATCCAGATGGAAAATCTCCATTTGATCGAATGGATGATGATAATATAGAGTATACTGCAGCGGCAGAGAATATCGCTGCGGGCCAGACGAGCGCTATCATTGCACATGAAGGCTGGATCAATTCATTAGGTCATCGTGAAAATATTGTTGGAGACTTCGCGCGCTTAGGTGTTGGAGTCGCATTTGGCGGAGATATGGAAGTGTATTATACTCAAAATTTCTATACGCCATAATTGGTATAGTAGGTAAATGATGAAGCCGCTCCTTACGGGGCGGTTTTTTCTGCTCTCTAGCCATTCCATCTAGAGGTGAGCAGCAATTTGTAAGCGTATCTATTAACAAGTTAGCGGTTAAATTCACACAAATATGAGGAAAAGAAAGATCAAGTATACTAGAATCTAGCGATAAGATCTATTCTTATAAATTACCAAAAATATTACATAAAAATAATAAATTGGCTCAACCTCAACTCCCCCAACGATTTGGATCCTGCGCTCTTCTGTATACCAAATCATATTCCAATATTTATGACTTGTTCCTAAACTCTATCAGATGCATGATCGCAAGGTAACATTTTAGGAGGTTATCATATTTATGCAAGTAAAACCCTACATAAAGCGAAGTATTGCAGGTCTACTGTTACTCACTTTAACACTCACCATGTTTCCTCTTTCTGCGTTGGCAGAAAAGTATTCGATGTCTTATATTTACTTCGGTACTCCAAGTAAATACGTAGAGGCGGTAAATCAGACACAAGACAGTTTGGATATGATCTCGCCAAGTTATTTTGACTTGAACAAAGACGGCTCTTTATTGTTAAGCCCCGCTCTTGACCCCTCATTTATTGCTGAAATGCATCGGCGTGGTATCAAAGTTGTACCTTTCTTAAGCAATCATTGGGACCGTGAAGTCGGGAAACAAGCGATGCGTAATAAGGACAGGCTTATTAAGCAAATTGCCGATGCGGTGAAGAAATACAATTTAGACGGAGTCAATGTCGATATTGAAAATTTAACTACGGCCGAGCGGGACGTACATACGGAATTTGTTCGCAAGCTCAAAAAAGCACTGCCAGCCGATAAGGAAGTATCCGTTGCTGTTGCAGCTAACCCACATGGATGGAAGACGGGCTGGCATGGCTCGTATGACTATAAGGCACTTGCTGATGCTTGTGACTACCTGATTATGATGACCTATGATCAAAGCTATCGTGGTGGTCCTGCTGGTCCTGTAGCTAGTTTGTCTTTTGTCGAGAAATCCATTCAAGAAGGTTTGAAAGACATACCTAAACATAAATTAGTTATGGGTATTCCTACATTCGGTCGCTATTGGAATGAAGATGGAAGTATTAAAGGAGATGCGATTCAGCACAGCCGAATTGACTCGCTTGTTAAGCAATATGGCGGTCAATTCAGTTATGATAAGAAATCGGAATCAGCGAAAGCAACTTTTACTATTAAAAAAGGCGATCCTGTGCCGACCATCCATGATAAAAAGCTAACACCTGGTACGTATACGGTTTGGTACGATAACGATCGTTCGATTAAAGCGAAGCTAAGTCTTGTTAGCAAGTATGATCTTAAAGGTGCTGGTGTATGGAGCTTGAATGAAGATTCGGGTGATCTATGGAACAACTATCGTTCTTGGTTAAATGGCGTGCCTTATTTGGATACGGTAGGTCATTGGGCGGAGCAATCCATTTCGATATTGCAAGATAAAGGTTGGATGACGGGACTAAAGCCAAATTATTTTGCGCCTAATGCAGCACTAACACGTGCACAGGCTGCTTCTATTCTTGTTAGAGTTAATGGCTTAAACGGCAATCCAGCGAACAGTGGAGGCAAGCAGCAATACTGGGATGTACCCGCTCAACATTGGGCTGCAGATGCAATTAAGATCGCTTCGCAAGCTGGTTTAGTATCGGGTATGCCAGATGGCAGCTTTGCACCGAATCGAGCGGTCACGAGGGAAGAGATAGCGGTTATGATCAACAGGCTGGTGAAGCAATCTTCTCTGAAGACATCTAATTCAGCGGTCAAAACGTTCAACGATGTAACATCATCCCGCTGGTCCTATGGAGCTATTATGGAATTAACCAAAAAAGGAATTATTAGTGGATATAAAGACGGAACATTCCGTCCTACCAAGCAGGTTACGCGGGCAGAGATGGCATCTATGTTGCATGCTGCATTCAAGTAACGAATAGCTAATAGGTTGGCAAAGAAAGAAAGAACCCCTTATACGCTCATCTTATTGGAAATGAGGTGAGCGTATAAGGGGTCATATTATTTCCAGTCTTTCTCTTCGACTTGACCGTCGATTTCTTCTACGAAACGATCGAAGCATTTACAGTAGAAGTCTTTGCGGCAGATCGGGCACGGATTTGTAAGTAAACGAGTAATGCTCTTGATGCCGTCACCACGAATAAGGCGCAATTGTGTTGCATCTTGCAAAGTTACGATAAGCTGGACTAGCTCAGTGTCATTGCTCTTAGTTTGTGTCGATAGTACAACTGATTTCACAAGCGGTTGATACGTCATGATAGTTATTCACCTGCATTTCAATTTTTGCGTACTATTTATCTTAGGTTATGAAGACAAGCCTTGTCAATGGAATCAATGTGGAAGTTCTAGCATGATATGCGATTCTAGAGAGCATATTATAACAAAATGAGTGTTGTTATTTTGTTATGCAGCTTTTTGTAACAACTCCATTTGAAGTCAGGAGGCTGAATAAATAAATGTTTGACGAATGTTGTATGCGAAAATTTACTTCGAAACGATCGGTAATTGCAATTTTTTTGAGTATAGTCATGGTTGTGATGACATTTGTACTCTTGAACGGTAAAGGAATTGCTCATGCTGCCCCATCCCATCCTTCTCAAGCTGCACAGTCGACTAAAACGACAATTGCCATTGTTATCGATGACTTCGGCAACAATATGAAAGGCACCGATGATATGCTGAACCTTCCGGTACCAATAACTGTAGCCGTAATGCCTTTTTTGCAGACTTCGGCTAAAGATGCGGAGAAGGCGCATCAGATGGGCCATGATGTTATCGTACATATGCCAATGGAGCCGAAGTCTGGCAAGGCAAGCTGGCTTGGACCAGGCGCAGTCTTAGCTAACATGACTGACGCAGAAATAGAAAAGCGTGTCCGTGAAGCTATTGCTGCCGTGCCTCATGCTGTAGGCATGAACAATCATATGGGTTCTAAGGTTACGGCTGACAAGCGAATCATGCGCGTCGTACTCAAGGTTTGTAAAGAGAAAGGTCTTTACTTCCTTGATAGTCGAACTAATTTTCGATCCATCGTTGGAGAGGTTGGCCAAGAAGTAGGTGTCAAGGTGTTGAACAACCATCTCTTCTTTGATCAACAATATACGTTAGCTCATATTAACAAACAATGGGCCAAGCTCATTGAAATGTCCAATACTCAGCCTATAACAATCGCGATTGGCCATGTTGGTGTTTTTGGGCCTAAAACAGCTTCTGTACTTCGTAGTTCCATTCCAAACGTAACGCAGAAAGTTCGTTTCGTGCGTGTCTCGGACTTAGTTAAGGAACAACAATCAACCTATTTTCAAGAAAAAGTAGCGAAATAATGCATAATGGAATTGCAAATCTGTTCGGCTACAGCGGATTGTCTTGAAGAATGGGTGAGCATCGTACGATCGGCTTCGTTGCTGATAAACCCCATTTCTACGATAACAGCAGGCTGCTGCATTTTCCGCAGCAAGTAAAAGGTCGGACCAATTTGACAATCATTACGTGTGTTGAACGATGGGTTCATATTTTGCTGAATAAGGTAAGCGAGCAGGGCACTGCGGCCTTCTTCGGAATGAAGCACGATCGGGCCTCGTGTTCTGCTATTCTTACTCCAATTCACATGTAAGCTAACAAACATGGATACGGGCAGCTCTTTAGCAAGTTGACGCCGTTGTGCTAAGTCTTTTCGATGGCGAGAACGAGTTGCCGACCAGCGGTTATCATCGCTTAATGCATAATCGCCGGTTCTGTTGAGTACTGCTGGAACTCCTTTGCTGCGGAGCAGCAAATACAATTTGCGAGCGATAGCAAGGTTAATATCCTTTTCAAGTACATTACCGTGTACAGTGCCGCCATCAATCCCACCGTGACCCGCATCAATGAGAATAGCACCGGGGTGGAAAATATGCTTCGTATTCGGGTTCTGGCTCAGGTTGTTCTCGGGATGAGCATGATGTTCGTCATTCTCCATCTGCTCTGAGCCATCGCTTTGAATAAGATGAGCAGCTTGAGCTTGCAAGCTGCTGGAGCTGATGGTGAACACGAGCAGTAGCATCGCTCCAATGAATAAACTTCGTTTCATGGACATCACAAGTAACCTCATTTCCTCCATCATTCCTATTTTGTAGGCTGTCACGAATGAGGGGAATGCATCCTATGTGATCGTTGCCAGTACTGCAATCGGATTCCTTCGTTTAGATTTATGGCGTCATGAGCACACTATAGACAAAGAAAGTATCGCATACAATTCGAGGTGAGATCTGATGGCGAAAAAAGAAGATCTGATTAAATACATCACGAAGCAAGTTGTTACGTACGTAGATACTCCTCAATCGGAGCGTCAGGAGCGCCGTAAAGAGCAGCGTAAGCGTCCCCGAGAGCATTGGATGGTACGATGGTTTGGTCTTGTGCCATTCAGCATCGGTATGTGGACGGAGCATGTTAAGGGAAGCAAAGCAGAACAGCCAGCGAAATTACCGAACCGCTCCATTGGCACATTGTTTACGAAATGGATGAAAAGAACATCATAACGATCATTGTTGATTGGAAAAATGACATGGCAAGGTAAAAGGCGTACCACGGAACAGTGGCACGCCTTTTGTATGTTTCATGATTTTGTTTCATGATTCTCATTAATCAATAAGTTCTTTATTCGAAGTTAGGTATCCATGTTCCAGTAAAGTGTCCTCTGCAAGCCAGCGTTTAGAAGATGAGTCTTCTCCTGCTCCTGTCATGATCCAATATCGCTGAATAGGGAAATCGGATGAGGAAGCATTTGAATTCGAAATTGAATTTGAAAGTGTAGACTCAACATTCGTCTCCGCTGCTGTCCACTGCTGTTTGCCAATAACCGCGTAAGGGATATTCCATGCTTTTTTACTTTGCTCCTTGCGAACGACATAAATCCAGTTCTGAGATGAAGTTTCAGGGTTCCAGCTTTGCATCCAAGTAAGAGCGCTCTCACCGCGAAGCTGTGTACTGCTGGTCATCCATAAAATGTTGTCATAAGGATCAAAAGGTTGACCTTGAGTGCTTGCTTGAGCTTGCAAGGTGCTCATTGATTGTAACGATTCTTGGAATGAGTTTAATGAGTCTGAGTAGTTTGAGTTTATCCTCTTTGAAAAGTCCGAATGCTGGCTGTTTATTGAGGATGTGCGCAATGTACTGACTGTACGGATTGGGATACGCGTCTTCGTTTTGTTAACGGTCGAGACGACGGAAGTTATTTTCGATTGCTTGCCCAACTTTTTATCCAATTGTTGCATCCATTCTTCAGGAAGAAGTTCGCCCGTAATCGCATCGATCCACTTTGTTGAGGAAGGCGATTGTACTTTCCAAGCGGCGATTAATGGTTTGTAGTATACCGGTTCGATAGTGATGGCTTCTTGCGGGATATCATGTTGTTTTAAGGCCTGCTTCAGTGCAAGCTTGTCATAAGGCAGCTCGGCTCCTTCGCCATACTCGGTCAATTGAAAACCGCCTTGTTCTTTAGCGTGAAAAATAAGATAGCCAATTGGCTTGTTAGCCTGATTTAGCACACGGACAAGCCATCCATGGGTGCCTGCACCTAACGGCTGAATATCGGTAGTAGCTTGGGCCCATGAAGTAAAGGGGACGTGCTGTGCCAATTGTTTGATCGTTGTTTGTACTATCTGCTTAAGCGAAGCTTCATCAGTATCATTTGTCGTAAAAGAAGAAGAGGGGACAGCTGCATAGGTAACCGTTTGCGTAATCATACAAGAAAATACGGTCATAATCATAACCGCCGTCAACATTCGTTGTATACGTGTCGTGCTTGTCCACTTAAAGGTAAAAAGCATGGGTTGCACCTCACTTTTCCATAATTGCTGATAGTATAGCTATACCCGAACTGACATTTTTTTAAGCCAATTGTCGAGTAAAGATACGTATTGCTGTACATCATTTCATAATTACTATTGTAAAAATAAACAGACAAAAAGGCTGTCGGTTTAGCACCTGCTCTGCTTCCGACAGCCGTTCTAATTTTGACGCAGTGTGGCGTATAGACGGATGAGGCGTAAATAAACGTCAATTCGGTCTCCAAACGATGTCGTACGCTCATGTCATTACTTTGTTGGAACGTAAATAAATAATCGCGGCGTTAATGATCGACATTTCAATACGAGGCTGGAACTGCCATTCAATTTCGTTGCGGCGCAGATCATATTGCTCTTGAAGTGTTCGTTGGTTTGGCTCTTTATCCGTCACCACCTGCTCAGTTTCATCTGGCGGTTCTTCATTAACCACGATTGTTAAAATAACGGGTTGAGAAGCTTGTTCTGTATCTGTATCTGTTACTGTCACAGTTACTTCATTTGCTTTTGCCTTGGCTTTATTTTCAGCTTCTTCTTTCAAAAGTGGCTCATAATAAGCAGCTAAACGATCCCATTCATCTTCAAGGCGTTCACTAGCTTCCACAGCCCATGCTTCGTCACTATTTCGGACATGCTCTGTCAAGGTTTGTTCGATCTGTTGGACCGCCTGATCTAAGGTATAACGCCAAGTCATCGTATGGACTTGTGCTGGGAGCTTCGGCGTAAGGGAGCACTGCATCATTTTATCCATGAAATTCGTATGCAGAGTCCCACTAATAAGGGAAAAGCCAATAGAATGGACTTCTTCACGTTTTAGGTCACAAGCGAATTCCAACTTTACATTAAGCAAAATCCATGGTTCATAAGCAACAGAATGACGACCACGAGCGAACTGAACTTCCGACTCGCTGTCTAAACTTTCGTACAAGGAAACGAAGCGTCCGCTTTCTTTGGCAACATCCATAATTTGAGCCAATCGCCTAGAGCCAAAGTTTACATTTTCTCTAGGGATGCGGTCAGGGCCGCGTGACCCCCCATTGAAACCAGGAGCCACGCCAAATGTACGCTGAATGGCCGCATCACCAGCTGCAACTGGATTTGACGGTACGCTAGGGGCAGTTACATAGCTAATAGGAGCTCGATACGGATCGGGTGGCATATTGTCCGGATCGAAGACGAAAGTGTAGCGCATCGTTTCCGCTTCCGTTCCTGTTCGATCAATAAAGCCCCAATAATAAGGACGATTCGTCAATAAGCGATCGGCTTGCTCAGACAGTTTCACGGTCACGTAGACAGGCGTTTTCTCCATAATGTTGCAAGACGTCGCATCAAGATAGCGCATGATATAAGATGAGATTTGTTCCGTATCCATACGCTTTTACGCCTCCGCTTCCGTGCTGTATTGGTTCAGAAAAGATTGAACAGCTGCTCTTTGCTCATCTTTTGCTTGAATTGTCTTATCGTTATGAACTTGGTTGCGAATCGAATTGAGTGATTGTCCTAATGAATGAACTTCTCGTTCAATATCTTCTTTTGAGCTGGCTTCCATCAAAATACGTGACAGATTGCGCTCTAAGCTCCCTTGTTCCTCGAAACGTTCTAGTATCATATCGAGTCTGCCGATAACCATCTCGAACATATTAATTTTCTCGTGCAGTAAGTTGAGGATATGTTCCTCAATTGTTCCTCGTGTGGAAAGGTTATATATTTTCACATCATTCGTTTGTCCCAAACGATGGACACGTCCGATTCGCTGTTCCACACGCATTGGATTCCATGGTAAATCGAAGTTAATCATATGATGGCAAAACTGAAGGTTGATTCCTTCGCCACCTGCTTCTGTAGCAATCATCACTTGTGCGCGGCCGCGGAACAAATCCATCATCCAGTCTTTTTTGCCTCGGTTCATGCCACCGCGATAAGGTACAGCTAGCAAGCCGTGATTGCTGAAATATTGCATCAAATATTCTTGCGTTGCCCGATATTCGGTAAAGACGATAACCTTCTCATTCATTTCTCGAATCAGATTCATCGCCGTTTCGGCTTTCGTATTTTCTTTAATACCTTTGATTAAGTCGACTAGCTCCCATATCTTATTCCGAATCGGCGAGTCTTCCGCGAGCTTTTTAGACAAGTTTACTAAGGTTAAAAAGACAGCATCACGGCTGGAGCATACTTCACGCTGCAAGGTGATCATAGAGAACATGCTGCCTAAGTCTCCGCCGTTAGCTTTGTACTGCTCCTTCACGAATGTAGTGACCCCGTCATATAACGCTTGTTCCTCTGCTGAAAGGGTAAGCGGGATGTTTTTGACGATACGCTTCGTAAAATGAACACCGCCTTCGCCGCGTCGATTGCGAATCATTACTTTGGACAGTTCCTGCTGCAGACCGCCTTCATTTTTCGGAATGCGTTTGTCCGCTACATAATTCGCACTATACTCACCATGACGGCCAAGCTGACCAGGCTTCAACAGTGTAATCAAGTTGTACAGCTCATTCATGTCATTTTGCACAGGTGTTGCGGTTAGAAGTAGACAGAACTTTTTGCGCAATTGCATGATAAATTGGTAGTTGGTTGTTTTGCGGTTTTTCAATTTATGGGCTTCATCAATAATAATCATGTCATACTCTTGCTCCATCAATATGGATCGATGCGGCTCGCGCTTCGCGGTGTCCATAGAGGCAACTACGACTTCGGATTGCCAATGATACGGCTTCTTCTGTGCAACAGCTGCTATGCCAAACTTATGATTCAATTCACGTACCCATTGCAGTACGAGTGAAGCAGGCACGAGAATTAGCGTTCGTTTCACTAGGTCGCGAACCATATATTCTTTCAGGATAAGTCCAGCTTCTATCGTTTTGCCTAGACCTACTTCATCCGCAAGTATCGCACGGCCCCGCATCTCATGCAGAACTTTGCGCGCGGTGTCCAGCTGATGAGGAAGCGGTTCTACACTCGTAAGGTGGGTGAGACATTGCAGTTCATCAAAGCTCTTTACTAATCGTGCTTGCTCGGCTTCATAGGCTAGCTGGAACAACGTCCAATCGTCCCAAGGACCGTTGTGATCGATACGTGCGCGGAACGATTCCAACCAACTGCGGTCGATACGAAGCGGAACACGCTCTTCCGCGTGCTGCGGTTGCAAATCTTCATTCACGTGAGGGACCTCCTTGTAGGAATGTGTTGGAACAGGTAGATGTAGTATGAACGATTTAAGAAGGTTTCATAACTATAAAGAGGTTTATCTGCTTATTTGTTCTGGATTCCGTCCATTACCCTTAAAAGTGGGTGTGGGTTATAATAGATCAATCAGTATATTTTGGGAATGAATAGAGGGAATTTGCATGAGTATGTGGTTAATTTTTGCCCTCTTGTCTGCGGTAACGGCTGCTTTGGTGGCCATCTTCGGCAAGATTGGCTTGCAAGGGATAGACCCGAACGTAGCTACGACGATACGGGCTGTCATTATGGCATTGTTTATGATCGCGGTCATCGTCGTTCAAGGGAAATGGCAGTTGGTCGGTGAGGCGCTCGAGAATCGCAAAGCTTTGCTCTATATCGGGTTAAGCGGTATTGCAGGGGCAGCTTCGTGGCTGTTCTATTTTATCGCGTTGAAATACGGAAAAGTAACGCAAGTGGCGCCGATCGATAAGTTGAGCGTCGTGTTTTCGATTATTTTGGCGATGATTATTCTTGGTGAAACATTGAACTGGATGTCTGGGATTGGCGTCGTGCTCATTACGGCTGGTGTATTGTTTATCGCATTTAGCTAAGGGGGAACAGCTTTGCTGATGATTGATCAAGTACATAAGTATTATGACGGCTCACATGTATTGAAGGGCATAATGCTAACCGTGCCGCGAGGGCAATCGATCTTATTTCGCGGGGATAACGGTTCTGGCAAAAGTACATTACTGCGTACGATTTGCGGGCTCTTGAGATCGACTACTGGACGTGTACGGTGGATGGATGGTTTGGAAAAGGAAGACCAGCGTACGATTGGTTATGTGCCGGAACGGTTTCCACAGTTGAATATGAGTCCGTATGAATATTTGATGGCTATGGGACGTATCCAACGGATGTCGGATCGCGACATTCAGAGTAGGCTAGACGAGCTTATGGGGCTGTTCCGAATGGAGCCGTATCGAAATCAACGCATGAATGGTTTTTCGAAAGGGATGCTGCAGAAGGTCAATCTCGTTCAAGCGATGCTGCGCAAGCCTGATTTGCTTGTCTTGGACGAGCCTTTATCGGGTTTGGATGTGGATGCACAGCGGAAGCTGCAGCAGTTGCTTATTGAGATGCACAGGGAAGGCACAGCATTGATGATGGTCTGCCATGAATCCGATCTGCTGGATGGCGTGGCTGAGCGCATTATTACGCTGGAGATGGGCTTAGTTGTAGGAGATGAGCTGGTAAAAGTGAGTGAGAGTGGTGCCGATCGCGTCGAACCAGTTACTCGAAAGATATTACTGCGTACGGAGTCAGCGTGTACTCTTATTGTGTGTTGTCGGATGAGCGAGGAGCTGCATCTTTTGCTGGATGCTCATGAAGCAGTTGCTATGTTGGAGTCGTATGAGGAAGAAGAGGATAAGAAAACGGACGGCCTAACTCCTTGCTTGTCCGTAAAAGTACAATCGCCATCTAGCGATGATGTGCTGCGGTTGATACTAGGAGCAGGTGGTTCGGTTGTATCTGTGCAGCAGATTAGTGCTGGAAGTACTGAGAATGAGGAGGGAATCTTATGCGCCTCTCATTAATTCGCTATTTTCTATTATCCTTCAGTCGGACGAATCGATATGTAGCTCCATTGATCGTGTATTTGCTCGCATTTACGTTATTCTATTCGCAAAAACCTAACCCGATTATCGGCAGCTATGCTGCGACAGCCGTCATCTTTTTATTTGTAGCGGGATGGTTTAGCTACGCATTCCATGAATCGCAAGATCGCGTACAAGAGCAGTTGGCGTTATTACATACGAAGAAGATATCTACCTATTTTATGAGCAAATGGGGAGCTCTTGCGCTAATGTTGGCATGTCTCGCTTTACTCACCGTGTTGTACCCAATTGCGATCGGCGCTTTCGCTGGCTCGGTTAGTTTTCAAATGGGACTATTAGCATTTTTGATTCATCTAGAAGTTGGCCTGATTGCCAGCGGTGTGGCGCAGCTGTTCCAATCGCGATTTGTTTCTAGTAAAGGAATGGCGGTAAGCGGGATTATTATCGTCTTCGCGCTATCGCTGTCTCAGAGCAAGTTAGCCGAAATGCTTCCTGATATGCTGCATGTTCTGCTGTGGCTGCTTCCGCCGGTGAAGCAAACGATTGAGGTGATAACGCAGAGTGCGGTGCTTTCTGTACAGGAAATGTTGTGGTTCAATGCTGTTACGTTAGGCTATATCGCGCTTCTGCTCATTATTTATGTGATACGGGTAAAGCGGACAGATATGCATTGTAAATAGTGCAATTAGACAACTAGGCATTATGCTGTGCTAGAGACAGAGACAGAGACAGAGACAGAGACAGAGACAGATATAGATAGAGCGTGCGCCAGACATTTTCAGCATAGAGAAGTTGCTTAATAGTGTGTGCCTGTATCGTGAATCTTGCTTTCACGTGGTTTAGTTAAGCGTAGTTTCGTTAAGAAAGATGATGTGTAATGATATAAGGAATGACATGGCTAGTGATAGATGGGCAACAGCGGCGTAATATTGATTTCGACTATTTTGAAGGGCTGTTGTCAATTGTGTCGTCTTATCGATATATAATGACAAGATGGGGTGTCGAAAGATGAATGGAATTTTGAAAATATTCGGCCGTTCGCTGTGGAGCATGTGCTTAGTGCTTCTCGTTCTGCTCGGAGTGGAAGGTATTCGTCTCGCTGTGAACACGACGCTAGTCGCAAATGGCGCGATGAATCAGATAGAAGTATCGCATGGGAATATAGTCATGGCCTTACTCGTGGTTATGCCAATACTCGTTCCGTTGGTTGTGTTCCGTAAAGCCAAGCGTGAAAATATATCGTCGAGTGCTTACTACGTTGGTGCGATACTCTCTTATGTAGTGGCGGCAGCAGCTATGTCGGTACTGAATATCGCATGGTACCAAGTAGAACAGACGATGTTATCGAAACAAATTCAATATTTAAACTTTATCGATGTGTTCGGATGGAGCCAGTTTGATAACTTCGGCATGTTTATGTATCATGGGGCGGCATTTTTGCTGCTAATGGCTTGCTTGCATTTGCTCTTCTCGGTCCACGGGAAGCTAGGCTTTTCAATTTGGTTCGCGGCTATCGCCAGCTTGTCAGTTGGTCTTTCCGTCGGTATGCTGCGAGAGAAGATTGCAAATGGCTTAACGTACTTGCTGTACAACGATTCTTGGATGGAAGTAAGTATTATGATGGCTATTGCCGCGGGTGTGTTGGCAGCTGTAAGTTATCTCTTTATCGTGACGAAGAATATGAAGAAAACACCGGCAGAAGGAAACCCTGCGGAATCCAATAACCGTCCAGATGGCGCGCAGGCTAACGGGTTTGGTGGTCCGGCTCAAAGCTTCGGCTTTGGCGAGATGAAAGCTCGTGATGGCGCATTTGTGCCAAGCGGAGCTGCGGCGGGCGCAGGATTTGCAGCAGGTGCTGGAGTAGGGGCTGTTGGAGCTGCGACAGCTACTGGAGCGCACCGTAAAACGGATTATTCTTGGGATGTAGCTGACTATAAGGAAGAGCTTGAATCCATCAAGTCCTTCGAACCTGCGGAAATGGACTTTAGTTCCGAACCGAACAACTCGTCGAGCGGTTCACCGAAAGTTTCTTATAGTTCGTCTTATGGATCGTCCAATAGTTCTAGCAGTGTAAAATATCCAGATCCACCTGTATACCCGCCAGAACCGAGAATTCCTGATGAGCGGGAATCGTAGAACGTTCAGTTACAGTGAGTGAAAAGTGACGTGGGTGATGAAGTGAATGGTGCTATGATACATCGCATCTAAGAATTTTAGCCTAATAGAATCACGAAAGCATAGGAGACAACATACTTTACTGTTGTCTCTTTTTTGTGTTCTTATATCGAGAAAAAAAGGGGGATATTGGGAGGATATGTCGAATACATATGTGAAAGATTACCTAAAGCATGGAAGTGAATAGGGAAGGATACCTATTGATTAGGATGCGCCCTTTGGCATCTTGGCTAAGTGAAGTGCGTGTTATTGAAGGACGAACGGAAATGGCATCCTGATCAGAAAGAATGGTGCATACCTGATACAGAAGCAGGTGTAAAGAGATTCGTCTCTATATTTAAAGATGAGCCTGTTATTGTAGTGGGTAACTTACTCTCTATCTTCCCGATGCTCCGTATATGTTGTCCTGAAGGAAGGGTTTGGCGTAGGATTACAACAAAAAACGGTGCTAAAAGGATTTAATACAAAAAACCAAAGAGCATATCTTGGGCACGTAGATCACTTCATGGAAAGGTACAGAGATTCTTGGGGCTTAATCAAAGATGAAAGAACTTCACATAACATAGTATTCACTCATCGGCATATGCCCTCGCCCGGCATCAGGATTTCGGGGATGGGTACATCTGACTTCGTCAGACATCGTGAACACTGAAATATTGCATGAAATTCCTACCAATATAATTTTGGGAGGACATGGGGCTAAGGGCTAGCTCAATGAAAAATTTTCTTAATAATTAAATCTTTCGTGAATTAATGACATCATGATATTAGTGAATTATAATAGGCATATAGAACCATAATTTGGAGGTGTGAATATGCCTATTTATGAAGCAATTTACAGGTATGAAGATATGGATGAACCCATATTGGTTAGTAATATCGAACAACACGAACATTTTACAAATGTTAAGAAGAATTTATTTTGCACATATAATGGATGTCCTTCAAAGTTATCCTATGTTCCGCGAGGAAAAGTAAGAGCTCATTTTAAAACTTGGCCCAAGGCCAATCATACAAAAGATTGTATAGATTTCTTTGAAAGAATGGAAAAGGCAAACAAACAAAAAAATGTTGCTACTTCAACTATGATGCTTAGTGATAAGCACATAAAAAGTGTCTTAGATAATCTAAAGAAAAGGAGAAAAGAGCAAGAAGCAGGTACTCCACCAAAAACGAATATTAACAAGAAACCCAGACCAAAGGTCAAGCCGAATGCGTTAGAAAATCCATCTTTAACTATTGTTCCTACCACTGGAGCGGGCGCAGATCTAACTAGCGGGCAGAATAATATTAAAGAGCCACCAGTTAGAAATAGATCGATTATCAACCTAACGGATGATGATATTGGTACAACTAGAAGTATTGAGGGGTATATCCAAAACGTTTTATTAGAAGAAAACAGAGTTGTTATTGATATTCAAGAAAATAGTGACATTTTCAAGGTATACTTTGAACAATTCTTCTTTAATAACGCTCCAGTTAACTTTAGTGGTTTATTTGTGACATTAAAATCCTTAGTTGATAAGAACAAAAGATTACTATTTTCTGGAGTAGGTTTAATTGAAACCCGTAATGAAGAATATGTGATGCTCATAAACAAAAATAATGATTTTTATGTAGAATACAAATATTTTACTGTATTTATTCACAGTGCATCAATTTGATGCACTTTTTTCATTATCAAATTATGATTGTTAATCGAAGAAGTCAAGAACTTCATGTAACACAGTATTCGCGCCGCGTCGCCTAACGGCTCCTTGGTCTGCAAGAGGCGATTCGGAGAAGTGAATCTGCAATACAATCCTGCTAGGCTAAATACTACGCACCCAGTCGCTGACGCTCCTATAACCCTCTCTGACTCGTGAATACAAGAACGTTGACTGAAAGTTCATATTATAAAACAAGGAAGTGGATGTATGCCATCGTATTCTTATCGTGACTATAGAAGAAGAACTATTGATGTTCAAAGGCTTTCACAAGACTACAAAACTCTTCTCGCAGTATTCAATACAAAGGGAAGGAAAGCGCTTGATCATTTAACTAGAAGTGGAGTTATATTGTTGGCTGGAGCTTGGGAAACATACATAGAAGATATTATACTTGAAATTTCTATTCACTTTGCGACATTAAATAAAATAGAGGATCTACCTAGAGAAGTGAAAAAAACTATAAGCCAATATGTGAAGAATCATAAAAATGATGAGAAAGTCTTGCAGTTGGCAGATGGAGGATGGAAAACGCTATATCTCGATGAAATCGTCTCACAAGGAATTGAAGGATTCAACACTCCGAAAACTCATAATATTAAAGAATTAAGCAAGAAGTTTATAGGTTGTGAAAATATACTGGGCTGTCTAACACAAGATGACATGGATTTTATAAATGAGTTTGTTAAATACAGGGGGCATATTGCTCATAATGTTAGAATGAGAGGGGAAAGATACTTAACAGTTGAAAAGTTAGATGACTACATTGATTATTTTCAAGAGATTGTAAACACTATTGACAATCACTTATTGGAATACTTAAGACCATATAAAAATTCTAGACCATGGAATAGAGTAAGCCAGTAAGATAGTTTCTCGAAGAAGTATGTACCTTCAGTTAAACCAGCTCATCAAAGTCAAGAATTACCTAGTTAAAATTAAGTTGTTAATAAATTAGGCGTACTTAAAGAAGAGTGCTCAGAAAAGGTAATTTTATGTTCTAATGTACATATTGTTATTGTTGGTTATCTTGAAAAGGTATGCTGCTACTTAGGATTCCAAAGATCATGCGAGAAGGTTTGTTAGAAGTTGCTACAATTGCTAGTTTTGTAGGTTTGCCTTCCTGACACTTTTGCTGGTAATATTTCCGTAGAATCGGATTGCGCGGACCATGGATCTGTTTTGAAATACCTGCAACGGTTGCTTGATAGAGCGCTATTCGAAGATAAGCAGAGCCTCGTTTCCAGATACCATTCTGTTTGGTTTTAAAGGTTCCTGACTCGTAAACAGATGAATCCTGCCCGGTAAAATCGGTCAACTGTTTCACGGAAAGGAACCTTTATATATCCCCGATTTCAGCGTATATCGTAGCGGCTGTTATAGGAACTACTCCAGTAATAGAGCGAAGCAAATGATAGTAGTGAGAGGTTTGTGCTAAGTCCTCCATTTTCCTTTCAAGCTTGAGAATGCTTTCTTGGTACGTTTTTAAAAGATTCAGTAGATTGTGCATAGCAAATTGATGAGTTTTAGAACCAGCAGAGTCAAGAAGGCTATTGGAAGCAATGGAAAGCCTCTTTTTATACTTTTCTTCATTTCACGAAGATCCTCTTCTTACCTAGTAGGATTTCCAATACGAAATCTTTTTTGCTGAGAGAAGAGATTTAAGGAAGGAAAGTTTGATAATAGCCGAAGCGATGGGTTTTGAATAGTTTCCAGTTAACTTTATAACAACGACTTGCCTTTGATTTGCGGACTGCATCACTTAAATAAGGGGTTCAAGAGAAAAAAGACTTTCCTTTTACGCATTCGCTTGAACAATTGAATGCGTTGCTAGCCTTGCGAACTCAACTTGAAAGGTGCAAAATCATAAAATTATTATTCGTTTGTAGTAAAAACAAATGGCGAAGTCTAACTGAGGAAACAGTCTTCAGTGACTTAAATGAATTTGATGTCAGATCGGCTGGTACGGAAGATGGTGCCAGAATTAAAGTTACGGGTGGCCATGTTGGTTGGGCAGATATTATTTTTGTCATGGAGAAGAAACATATAAGAAGAATAAGTGATAAGTATAACGAAGAACTTATTAATAACAAGTTGATTTGTCTTGATATACCTGATGAATTTACATATATGGATGAGAAATTAATAGAGACATTGAAATCAAGAGGAACATATAGAAATACCAGAGAACTTTTGAAATGGGCTCGAAGAAGTCCACAACTTCATATAATATAAATAGGACTAGGTTTGGCGGGGGAGTTTGACTACTTGAAACATTCGGGAGGAATGAGCAAATGATATCCACTGCAACGGCAAAAATGATAAATCGTTTACCAGATAAATTAGTCACATACATATCTAAAAAAATTGTAGCTAGATACCTGAAGAAATATGCCAATATAAACATAACAGGTAGTGAAAACTTAAAGGGCATACAAACACCAACGATATTTATATGTAATCATTTAAGTAATTCTGATGGATTAGTTTTAGGTAAGGTTTTAAAAGAGATTGATCCGACTTTTGTAGCAGGTGCAAAACTGTCACATGATGCTGTTACAAGTATAGGGGTTAATGTAGTTAAAACTACCAATATTAAACCCAATACTGCTGATAAAGAGGGTCTCGAGAAGATTATTAAGCTTGTTAAACAAGGGGAAAGTTTATTGATTTTCCCAGAGGGAACTAGAAGTAGAGCTGGTAGCTTGATCGAAGCAAAGAAGGGAATCCTCCTTATCGCAAGAATGACAGGCGCACCTATTGTGCCTATTGGAATCTATGGGACAGAAAAACTGTTACCTATAAATACAGAAGGAGATATGCGGGCGGAAAGCTTTAATTATGCAGATGTTCATATCAACATTGGAAAACAATTTGAATTTCAAAAGAGAGCAAAAGAACAAGACAAAAATGAATATGAAGATTTCACTTTAAAATATATGATGAAGAAAATAGCAGAATTATTACCTGAGAATTATAGAGGCGTATATAAATAAGCAAAACCATAACTGCACTGAATATGCACTTTGAATAAAATGTGGAGGATTCATATGTCATCATTGTATCTATCAGATATCCTGTTACGATTAAATAAAGCCATAATTGGCTTAGACATAAAAAGGATTAAGTTACTGAGACATTCTTTTAATAGTAGTGCATTTAAGCAATGTTTTGAAAAAGACTTACTTAATGAGTATCAAAGTATTCAAAAGAGTGGCTTCTTTAAAAACTGTGATTACATAGCTTCTTTTGTGAGTGGGCCGAGCAGCAGTGCTAAATTTTATGGTTTTTACAAGGTTATCGATCAGACCGGGCGTAAAGCAGTGCCATTTGAGCTTGGAGCGGGATTCAATCCGCTCAATATAACAGAAGATGATAATTTTTACAATTTCAAATTAGAAAAAACTAAGCATTTATCAGACTTAGAGGGCAGATTAATAATTAACTGGGGGAAAGCAACGATTTCTTGGAATCAATGGGCAACTAATGAAAAGGAAGTATTAGCTATACAAGAATATGAGAAATATACATTCAAAGGATATGAAAATATTGTTTTAGAATTTTCTAGTTTAAAAGAAGTAGTTGCTGATCCTGTGCTTTATGAAAGTTGGCACAAAGCTTTACGTTCAGTGTACGCCATTTATCTTATTGTAGATTGTATCAGTGGTAAACAGTACGTAGGCTCAGCTTATGGAGAGGGCGGATTACTCCAACGATGGAGAACATACGTGGAGACCAAGCATGGGAACAATGTATTAATGATTAAGCACTTGGAAAGTAACCCCGCAGCCTTTAATCATTTTCAATTCAGTGTTTTGCAGATCATCCCCAAAAACGCTACTGCTGATGAAGTAATAGCATTAGAGAACTTGTATAAAACAAAGCTCCAGACTAGAAAATTTGGTTTAAATGATAATTAGTGAGCATCGTATAATTTTAAGTACAGGAGAAATTGTAAGGGTTTTACGGTTGCGCAACATTGATGTAGTTTAGTCAGTGAGGTATCTATAAGATGGAACAAATTAAAGCTGTAAAAACCGCACTTGGTCAAATTCAAGGGAGAGATGCGATCTTCCTTGATGATATTCAATTCAATTATCAAAAAAATGAAGTTAAATTACTTGGTGAGTTTAACGGACTATTATGTTCAGAATCAAATAATGATGGGTTTATTGGATACGAACTGCTATTCAAGAAAGTCTATTATTTTGAAATGGTTGAGCTAGATGTAAGTTTAGAGATGTTTAATGATTTATATAATGCAAGTAGCAGCTTTGGAGAAATGCTTAATACAAAAATTCTTACAGATATAAAAAAGGTAAGAGATTTGGAGTTAAAGCAATATATAATTTATACGTATGATGATGTATTTGTTATTGCATGTCAAGAATTCGAGTTAACATTAAAAAGATAATAATAGGTGGAAAAATAGAGAATTAGTTCTGCGATATCTAGAACTTTCTACAACATCATTATGCCTTTGATCTCCACCTTTGGTTTGTCATCCCCTAAGCCAATATGTAAGAACCAGAAGGATTGGATATCTTTAAAAATACCAAAACCTCCAACACCACATCGTGGCTGGAGGTTTTGGTATTTTGTTCAATGAACTCTATCAAAAGAAAAATACTACTTAAATAAATTCAATGTCGTAATGATGATAGGCATGGCAAACACGTCGATAAGAAATGCGCCTACGATAGGCACGATCAGGTATGCTTTGCGGGATGGCCCGAAGCGTTCTGTTACCGCAGCCATATTTGCCATTGCATTTGGTGTAGCGCCAAGGCCATGGCCTGTAAATCCAGCAACCATTACGGCGGCGTCATAGTCTTTGCCTAGCATTCTGAACAAAATGAAAATGCCGAACAGAACGATAAAAATAACTTGTACCAACACGATGAAAAGAAGCGGAAGGGCAAGATCAGCTACTTCCCAGAGCTTGATGCTCATAAGCGCCATGGATAGGAAGAGACCAAGTGTAACGTCACTTATTAGGTTAATGCTCTTCATGTCGATAGTGTTCGGATTGAATTTATCTATGACGTTGCGGACGATAACGGCCACGAACATAGCCCCGACATATCCAGGAAGGACAAAGCCAGTTGCTGATGTGAACAGTCCTCCCAAGTACGTTCCTAACGCCATACAAAATGTAATGATCAGCACTTGGATGAAGAACGTATTTGTCGTTATCGGTACCACTTTTTCTTCTACGTCTGCTGCTTCTTCCTTTGTTTCTGTTGGTTTCAAATTGTATTTGGTTATTAAATATTTTACAGTTGGGCCACCAACTAGACCGCCGGCGATAAGTCCGAAGGTAGCTGCTGCAACCCCGATGGACAATGCAGAGGGGATTCCCATAGCTTCGATAGTTTGGCCAAATGCGGTTGCCGCTCCATGTCCGCCTTCCATAGATACGGCTCCTGCCATCATCCCGATTAGCGGATGGAGGCCGAATAACGAGGCAAGAGAAACGCCAATCGCGTTTTGTGCCAAAGCTAGAAATCCGCAAGCAAGCCAGTAAATGACGAGCAGCTTGCCGCCTAGTTTAATAAGTTGAAAGCTTGCTCCCAATCCTACCGTGGTGAAGAATGTGAGCATGAATAGACTTTGAAGCGATGTATCCAATGTAATTTCCAATACACCTGTTGCTTTCAGGATCGTAGCTAGGGTAGCAAACAGCAGTCCACCGACAACAGGTGCTGGAATGCAAAACTTTTGCAGTATGCCTAATTTTCTAACCAAGAAGGTTCCTAGTACGAGCAGGGCTACGGCCAAAAATATCGTATTCACTTGATTAAGTGCCAGCGTCATCCATATTCCTCCCCATAAATGCCATAATGGCTTCATTCGTTAAGTACGCGCCTAGCTTTATCGTTCTGCCGTTCTCGTCAAGAGCCGGATTTACTTCGCATATATCGAAAGAAAGCGTTTTCTTGTGAGTTGCAACTGTGCGGATAAGGTCACGTACAACCATTGGTGTTAATCCGAAAGGAGATGATGCGCTGACTCCCGGTGCATATGCCGCATTGATAACATCGGTACAAAGGGTGAGCATGACATAATCATGCTGTTCCATGAATGCGTATAGGGATGACATAATGTGATCCATTTGTCCTAGATGCATCTCTTCTTCTAGTATATAGCGGGTACCTAGCTCATCCGCTATATCGAACAGTTCCTGTGTATTTCCAAAACGCTGAATGCCCAGTACAAAATAGGAGCTGTTGCTATCTTGCTCTAATATTTGTCGGAACATAGTCCCTGATGATGGTTGCTTGTCATAGGGACGCATGTCGAAATGGGCGTCAATGTTAATAATTCCGAGTGAAGCATTTGGTCCTATATGCTTGCGAACGCCTAAATAATGCCCATACAGCGTCTCATGTCCTCCGCCTAAAATAACGGGAGTAGCTGATTTGGATAGTAGGTCAGTTACAGCATTGCCCAATGTTTCTTGGGCTTCTTCAAGCTTTTCATTGGAACAAGTCACATTCCCCGCATCGACAAGGCGATGACCCTCTGTTGTTCTCCAAGGTATACTTGCGAGCGCTTGTCTAAGTGCATTCGGAGCACCTGCCGCGCCTAATCTTCCTTGATTACGCCGAACGCCTTCCTCGCATTCAAAACCGATGATGGCACAAGTATTGGTAGAGAAGGTTTCCTGTGGTGCAAGTAATTCCATTGGCTCCACGATTTGATGATAGCGGAAGCTGCTTCTTCTTTCTGCATGATCCGTCCGGCCGATCCATATATCGGTTCCAACATGGTTTCGCAATGTCCCCACCCTTTCTACGTATTTTGTTCATTATATGATGACATTCTTATAATTTTAAATATATAATACGAATGAATTGATAGCTTTTAGTTATAAATAGTGAATGGAGGTTCATTTTGGATATTAAACATTTACATTATTTCGTAACAGTTGCCGATCAATTAAGCTATTCCAAAGCTGCGCAAAAACTACATATATCACAGCCTTCTTTAAGCAATGCCATTAAAAATTTAGAGCGTGAGGTCGAATCGCCGCTATTTGAGCGAAGTACAAGAAAGATCGAACTGACGGACGCTGGCCATGTGTTATATCAAAAATCGATTCCGCTGCTTTCGCAAATGAACATTTTGAAAAAAGAGATGGTAGAAGTAAAGCTGATCGGAAGAGGGGAACTTGTCATAGGCATGATCGAGTCAGTGCGGCAGTGGGTTCCTCAAGTGATCCGTGAATATCAAGACCGTTATCCTTCGATTCATATTAAGCTATTTGAGGTGCTAAGTAGAGCGGCGGTGGTCGATTCATTACGGAAATACCATACTCATCTCATCATTACGAATCAGTGCATCCATGCAGAGGATATTGAATCGATCCCTTTATATCATGAACAGTTAGTCCTTGTGCTGCATCGGGATCACGCTCTCTCCAGAAAGAAATCCATCACATTAAAAGAATTGGAACAAGAACCTTTCATTATTAGTATGGAAGGATTCCAGACGAGGGAAGACATTTTGCAAGCCTTTGCGCTCGAGCAAGCTTCTCCAAACATCAAGTTTGAAATCGAACGATTCGAAACGGCCTTGACATTGGTCAGAGAAAATCTAGGGATTGCCATCATGCCGGAAAATTACTTAGTTGAACCGAGAGATCCATCTATAGTCCGAAAAACGATAAATTCATCTGCCTTAGAACGAACTGTCTATTTAATGTTTATGAAAAATCGGTATTTAGCCCCTGCGGTTCAATGCTTTTTGGAAGAGATTCAACGTAAGTTTGCTCGGGGTGGAGCTATACGGTAAATGTATAGTAAAGTAAAGGTAACTTAGGAATAGTGAGGACAGGAAAATGACAAAGAAGTTATATTACGAATCTGCTTATATTCAAGAATGGAAGACACGAATCGCACGCAAATTGGAGCGGGCGGACGGAAATTATTTGGTATTGGAAGAGACGGCTTTTTACCCCAATGGTGGAGGGCAGCCTTGTGATCTGGGTTGGATCGATAACATTGCTGTTCTAGATGTCGTAAATGAAGAAGAGCAGATTTTGCATAAAGTTGAGCGTTTTCCTGAACATGAAGAGGTCGACTGCCAATTGGATTGGAATAGAAGGTTCGATCATATGCAGCATCATAGCGGACAGCATTTACTATCTGCTACGTGTCTGGAGGTATGCGAGGCGGAGACGCTCAGTTTTCATCTAGGTGAGGATTACGCCACGATTGATATTGCTCGTCCTGATCTTCCGCAGGCTCAGTTGATGATGCTTGAGCGGAAGGTCAATGATCAGATTTACCTGAATCGCAAGGTAACGAATTATTTTGTGAGTCAGGAGCAGGCTGCCGTGCTTCCGCTAGTGAAGCAGCCGAAGGTAACGGACGATATTCGGATCGTTGAAATTGAAGGTATCGAATACAACGCGTGCGGTGGCACTCATGTTTCCGCAACGGGTGAGATCGGCATGATCAAGCTGCTAAAAGCGGAGAAGCAGAAGGGAAATACTCGTATTTATTTTAAATGTGGATATCGTGCGTTAAATGAGTTTAATGCCGGAATGGATATACTCGGCAGTTTGTCGGTTAAGTTCAAAGCTGCAAAGGATGAGATTTTGGAGCGGGTTGCAAAATGGGATCAAGAACAGAAGCAGATCCAAGCTGAATTGAACGCTGTGAAGGCTGAAAATGATGCTTACTTGGCTGAAAAGTTGTTGGCGGAGCGTCAAGGCAGTCTTATTCAGCATGTATTTGCTGATAAGTCACTTAAGGATATACAGAACTTAGCGGCTAAGCTCACTGAACAAACGGACGTTCTGGTGCTCTTTATGTCCAACGCGGATCATAAGGTGGTCCTAGCTCAGGGCGGAGAGAATGCACTCGCTTGTGGAGCGTTCTTTAAACAGCATCTAGCCGATTATGGCGGCAAAGGTGGAGGCAGTGACAAGATGGCGCAAGCTGGTTTTGGAACGAGTGCGGATGCTGAAGCGTTTTACCATTTTACAGCACAGTCATTAGAAGGATAAAAGATTTTCTATATGTTAAGAGCTAACGATGTGTTTTATAAAAAACATAATGAAATCTGAAATAAGTTGAGATAAGAATGCTTGTGGTATAGTGCTTTAAATGGTAAAATATAACTTAATCGAATCTTAACGGACTAAGAAGTGTATACCTATCCTAGCCGAATGTACGGACCAAGTGTTAGCGCACTTGGTCTTTTTATTCATTTTGCATAAAAAGTATTATAGAAGACTTTCATTAGTAGACAGTTTGGAATTGTATGTCTGTATTTGTGCCTTTGAGGAGGTTGGATAGATGGCATTGCGACCATTCCATAGAGTTATTCAATATATATGCAATACATGTATGAAACGTATTCGAAATATAGCGTGCAATAGGAAGCGCAGAAGACTAATCAACAAAACCCCTACTATTATTTCTAACAATTGTGTTGGAGGTATTATCTATCATGATTTAGGACTACCTTTTAACTCACCAACCATTAATATGTATTTTGAACACGACGAATTTATTAAATATGTAACCTATTTAGAAGAATACTCGAAGACCGAATTGTTTAAAGATACGGATACGGAGGAGAACTTTCCTGTTGGCGTATTACGAAATGAGTTTGGAGAGGTAAAACTGTATTTTATGCACTTTGCATCCTTTGAGGAGGCAAAAGAGAAATGGGAGGAACGCACGAAACGTATAGATTTGAACAATATTTTTATTATTATGGATGGCGTTCTCCATTATACTCAGAATGACTTAGAACAGTTTGATAACATTAAGTACACGAATAAAGTGATTCTTACAAATGGTGTTGAGCCCAACTGTAAATCATCCTATCCGCTTTATTTTTATGATGAAACGTATTTTGATGGTAAATTATTGACCTACAGAAGTAAGTTCAGTACAAAAAGATATTTGGACGAGTTTGATTATGTTTCATTTTTGAATGCTGGTGGCTCTAATTAAAATGCGATAGAGGAGAAGACATCTAATGATGAATGTGAGAAGCGCATATCGCCAAGATATAGAAGGATTATCAGTGGTTCATGTGAATAGTTGGAAGACAACGTATGAAGGGGTTATAGCAGACGCAGTTCTATCAAACTTATCGATTGAAGGACGCAAAAAAAGTTGGGAATGGATATTTGAGAACCAGAAGCAGGATGAAACTACTTATGTAATCGAAACTGAAGGCACGATTGTGGGATTTATAAATGGTGGAAAGAGCAGAGAGCTGGAATTGGACTATGACGCGGAGATTTATTCTCTTTATTTGCTGAAGGAAGTTCAAGGAAGTGGGTATGGTAAATTACTTTTTCATAAACTCGTAAACCAATTAAGATCAGATAATTATCATTCCATGATGGTGTGGGTGCTCGAAGCTAATCCATCGCTTGGATTTTATAAGAAAATGGGAGGGCAATACATATCCCAAAAGGAAATCAAAATCGGAGGAGAAACATTGATCGAAGTGGCCTTTGGGTGGAACGATCTTAGTATAATAAGTGCTGAATGAGGATTAGTTTAGATGCGAGAGTAGAATTGAGAATGACAAAAGGTTATGCTAAAGCTCGAAGAAATAGATATGAAGCAGGTGTACGCAGTGAAAGTTTCATCCAAAACGGCTTTTCAAGCGATGATCAATTATTTAGAAGTATATTATGCAAGAACAAAGTCTGATGATGTAGGCAATATTTTAGGAGATTTAACTAGCGGTTTGGATCCAGCTGTTGAAACAGACTGGGAAGAAGCTATTTTAAAAGCTCAAGAAGCACAAAGTCCCTATTCGAATCGTCTATTTTTGAACAGCGATGTTGTTCTATTCTATCAAAAACAGTACATAGATTCGTCAATTGATGCTTTATTGAAGGAAAACTATAACATACATATAATCGATTGTTCCGAATGGAAAACAGAAATGGATTTTCATAATAATGTTGCACAAATATTAGGGTTCCCGAGTTACTATGGGAAGAATCTTAACGCTTTTAATGATTGCCTTTCAGATATGTACCCTTCAGAAAGTGATATTGCTCTAGTATTTTTAAACTTCGAAATTCTGTCTGGCATTGATTATGAATTTAGTCGTCATGTATTAGATATCATACAATGTCAGGCTAGATCCGCTAGAATTCAAGGGACTCATCTTTGCAGCTTAGTTCAAACTAACGATAAAATAGCAACGTACCGTGATCTGGGCACTGTAAATGCTGATTGGAATTCAGCAGAATGGTGAAATTGTAAATAAGATTTTTAAGTTCCGGGCAGCCAGCATTTCTCTATAATGAGGAATGCTTTTTATTTTATCTGTCATAAACATCAGTTAAAAATAATAATATATTTATTATAGATAAAAATTTATTGCAAAACAATAAATAATGGTTTACATTCAAATAGATGATTATGAAGTGAGGTGTATTTATGAAACGAGGTTCAACGCTTTTTTTAAAGATAGCTGTTATTCTGATGGGAGCGCCGATTGTTGCATTATGTATTTTCTTCCCTATAGTAGCGATGAAAGTAGCATCACATTTTCCTGAGTTGGCATATTTGCAATATCCTGCTTTAATAGGTGTATATGCAACCGCGGCAGCGTTTTTCGTAGCATTATATCAGGCCTTAAGACTGCTAGGCTACATTGATAAGAATATAGCTTTCTCAGATCGATCCGTGCTCGCTTTAAAGAAAATAAAATGTTGTGCAATTACAATTAGCATCTTGTATGTGGCTGCGTTGCCAATCTTGTATCTCTTTGCGGAAGTGGATGACGCTCCAGGTCTCATCGTAATAGGACTGGTTATTATATTTGCTTCAACCGTTATCGCAGTGTTTGCTGCGGTTCTTCAAAAGCTTTTACAAGATGCCATTGATATAAAATCTGAAAATGATTTGACAGTCTGAGGTGAAATGAACATGGCCATTATAATCAATATTGATGTAATGCTGGCTAAAAGGAAAATGAGCGTAACCGAACTTACGGAGAAGGTTGGCATAACAATGGCTAATCTGTCTATTTTGAAAAATGGAAAGGCAAAAGCGATTCGCTTTTCAACGTTAGAGGCAATTTGCAAAGCGTTAGAATGCCAACCTGGAGATATTTTAGAGTATAGAAACGAGGAAGAAGCGTAAGAAGGAACGTATAATCCTATGGCATTATATTCTCGCTTCTCGCCTAAGGGCTATCGGCTCTTCATACATAGGTGTATAATAATGGAATAATATCTGTCGGCAAGCGCCCCAGTCCAAAGATAAGAACTATCTAAGGCTAGGGCGTTTTTTACATGCCAAAATACATTATGAGCTTATACGTTGCTATATCTTTTTAGCCAAAACGATGGTTAAGGAGGCATTTGATGAAGCCTATTTGGATTACTAATCATATATCGTTAAAAGTCATCGACGAAACAAATTCTAAAGAAGTATTGGACTTTGTAGTCAGGAATACAGACTTTCTGAAGCCATGGGAAGTTGAACGAAATGCTGATTATTACAGCATAGCCTATCATGAATCACTGCTTCGTGAAGAATTTAGAAAAATTCAAGAAGGCAGTCTCTTTAAAGTGTGGATCTTTAAGGAGGATACGATTATTGGATCGATAGCGCTCAGTAATATTATAAGAGGAGCTTTCCAATCCTGTCATTTAGGATACAAAATGGATGAGCGAGAGCAAGGGAAAGGAATCATGACTGAAGCTTTGCGAGCAGTTATTGTTGTGGCTTTTCAACAATTACAACTACATCGAATTGAAGCCAACATTATGCCAAGTAATAAGGCGTCTATGAGAGTGGTTGAAAAGCTCGGATTTGATCATGAAGGATTGGCTCGAAAATATTTAAAAATAAATGGGGTATGGGAAGACCATATTCATATGGTTTTGTTAAATGAAGAGATGCATTGATTCAAATCGATATTGTTCATTCTAAGGAGTTCGGAAGGTGATAATTTGGGAAAAGCAGTTCATTATACGATCGAGCCCCCGGACAATTTTCAAGACCTAGTTGACCTTTATGAAGCGCTTGGGTGGAACTCCCTTCATCTCTCTAAAGATGAATTACAACAAATGTGCAGCGAAAGTTTGATACCTTATTATCAATCGTTAGAATATAAGAAGTTTACTACCGGAATGATGATGTAAATTGAACGCTAACATTTTTATTAGGGGGACATCATGAAAACACAGCTAATAAATACTGAAATAGCATATACCAGTTTATTTTCACAAAGCCATGAGGAAGAACACCTTATTCGATTTTGGGATGATGAGATTCCTGATATGTATTCGCATAATTATTCGTTAATAAAAGAGCACAGTACTGACTTAGCGGGAATGATTATAAATGAGCTTACATTGCGAAAAGAACAAAATAAGGATTTTTTACGAATAGAAATGAACTTTGATGTGGATAACGAGATATTGGAGAAGTTGCCTATCAAACCGGAAGTTGCTATTTATGATTATATGTACATTAAGACGGAACAATATAGAAACATAAATGGCAACACGTCCTGTGTTGTTAAAAAAGCTATTACGGATGAAATTATTGCAGATGGTAAAAAGGTAGATATATTGGCATGTCAACAATCTATGGGACTGGAGTTTGCGACAAGAAGAATTGATCGTAAATCTAAAGTTTATCAGGTACCGAATAGCCCGTTAGATTTATACGTTTGTTATGTTGCAGATATACCAGTGGGAAATTGTGAGCTTATGACACTGGAAAACATAGCCAAAATAGAAGATTTCGACATTTTAGAAGGGCATCAAAGAAAAGGTTATGGAAGCGCAGTCATTCGATATTTGTTGCAAAGCGCATACGAGAAAAACGTGAAGCATGCCTATTTAATTACGGACCATTCAGACACGGCTAAAGAAATGTATAAAAAATGTGGGTTTGAAAAAGTTGGTTATAAGACAGAGCTACATTTCCATCTGAAATAATGAAACGCTTCAGAAGAGTTGGAACGAGGAGGGGGCTAGTATGTTTAAAGATTTAAAAGGCGAAGCAAATATGTCACTTATCGTGGGAATGTTATATTCGGCTGTTAAAGAAAATTACCAACGACTACAACTAATCACGGATGGTATGTCTCAAGAAGAAGTAGATTACAAAGGTGCTACTAATCATTTTAATAGTACCGCTCAGTTAATAAGACATCTTATGTACGTTGATCTCAACTGGGTCTACAGAATAAAAGGGGAACCACTTCCGGAAAGTTTAATAGAGCAATACGGCCCAATGATAGATGAGAATAACAGAATTCCAATGGTCAACGGGGTATCATGGAACACGCTCATTTCTCAATATGAGGGTGTAATAGAAATGTTGAAAGATACATGTGCGCAATTAACAGATGCAGATCTAGCTAAGGTTGTTGCCTTTGGGCATGAAAATGAGAAGCAAGCAACGATACGCTGGGGCCTATGGCATATGGCTGATCATAGTCGCTATCATCACGCTCAAATTAATCAGCTGCGGAGATGGTTTGATGTAGAAAAGATGAATTTGAAAAAGGATGATACCAATGCTCGGGCTACCTAAAGGCCAAGTCTACCTTGTTCCTTGGACGGAACAGTGGGAAATTGAATTTAATGAAGAAGTGAGCAAAATTAGGTGCGAAATAAATGGTGGCATCGTGGCAATTCATCACATAGGAAGTACAGCTGTGAAAGGCTTAAGCGCTAAGCCGATTATAGACATTGCGATAGAGCTAAAATCATTTGATGCCGGCATCCATTGTGTACCTGGATTAGAGAGGCTTGGATACGTATACAGAGGAACCGATGTGCTGCCTGATCGGCATTATTTTAATAAAGGAGAGCCGAGAACACATCAAATCCATATGTTTCAGACCGGAAGCGAGTATCTTGATAAGCAGCTGACATTGAGAGATTATTTAAGAGAAAATGAAGATGCTAGGAACGAATATCAAGAACTTAAACAAAAATTGACGATGGAACACTCGACAAACAAGTTAGCTTATGCGGATTCAAAGACCGTTTTCATAAACAAAATTATATGGGAAGCTAATCAAGGAAAGTAGTAACTGCGTACGATATAGTAGCACTGTCTCGAAACTGGACTTACATCGCCTGTTATTTAAATGTACAATAGTGTAAGTGGCTATACAGCAACAGATGACCCTGCCGGATATAAAAGTATCTAAGGTAGGGTCATTTCGTTATAATTGCAGCACCTAAATACTATAAAGTCTAATACTAAAGTCTTTTAAACGGAGATATGAAAATGATACAGAGTCTATTTGTTGTATGTGTTTTAACGATGATCATACACATGTTTGAAACCTTATCTTATTCGTTACGCTTAGCTGGGATTAGGGTCAATAAACTGGCAGTCGCACTATCTTTAACGGGGATTATTCTATTAGTTTCAAGAACAGCCAATCTGATTCAAGCGCCGATGACAGCCAAATTCATCGACTATGCCAAGATTGAACCTACTTTTGACGTATTAGAATATCTTAGAATGATCCTTATTGCCGCATCCATTGGTACTTTGTTTGCGATATTGCTTTCTCCAACGTTCGCTCGTATTTGGGAAAGGGTAATCTTGAAGCTGCAGCTTGCTGGCTCTCTTCCAAAGATGATTTCGAGTGTGACGATTGGACAGTTAAAGAACGCGAAGCACTATGTGAGGAAACCGTCTTTTCGAATTTCTAACTTTCGTTACTTAGGAATACCCAAACGATTTATCATGTTGAATATACTCGTTACAGGCATTTATTCTGTAGGTGTATTAGCATCCTTATATGCGGCTCACTTGGTACCTGAGTTGAGTACTTCGGCCTCGCAAGCATCCGGATTAATCAACGGAATTGCGACCATATTGCTTACCATTTTTATCGATCCACAAATTGGCCTGCTTACAGACAAGGCATGTCAGGATGAGAAGTATAAAGAGCAGATAGGTAGAATCTACGTGATGCTCATGGCTTCTAGATTTGTAGGTACGATTTTAGCTCAGTTTCTGCTCGTTCCTGCCGCGTATTTTATCAGCGAAATGGTTAAGATTTTCTGACCATATTTTTGAATGACAGATTCGTTGGATACTGATAGTTGAGGTGATATTATGGAAGATCGAAACATTCATGAGACGCAGCGTACTGCGGATAACTCAGAATTAATTGATTCAAGTACAACGTCAACTCTTGAAGACGCACAGCGAATTGAAGGGATAGGTAAAACGCAGAAAATTGTATTTTCAGTGCTTCCCAAACCAGTTCGAATATTCGGATATTTCTTTATTACGATCATTGTTTTATTTGCTGTCTTTGCTTTATTATCTTCATGGTTTTAACATTACATGCAATTGTGCGCAATGAAAGGATAGAGATACATGCCGTACGAAATTGAAAGTAAATTTGTTATTTCTGTAGCTTCCAGTGCTTTATTTGATCTTTCGGAATCTGATCGAGTATTTCAAGAAAAAGGGGAGGATGCTTACCGGCAATATCAAAGAGAGCATGAAAATGAAGTGTTTGCAATGGGTGTTGCTTTCCCTCTAATTAAAAGGCTATTAAGCATCAATACTCCACAAGAGCAGCTTGTAGAGGTTGTATTGTTATCCCGAAACGATCCCGATACGGGCCTAAGAGTGTTTAAGTCTATTGAGTATTATGGTTTATCGATTAGTAGAGCTGTTTTTGTTGCGGGCAGTAATCCATTTGAATATATGGGCGCATTTAATGCTAGTTTGTTCTTATCTGGCAATCCGGAGGATGTTAAAGAGGCAGTAGAACGCGGATATCCTGCAGGTTGTATTTATCCTTCGAATTATGTTGATGATGAAGAGGATACGGAGCTGCGATTGGCATTTGATTTTGATGGTATTATTGCAGATGATTCTGCTGAATCCATTTTCCAAGGCGGTGAATTGGAGAACTTTCATTCCCACGAAAGAAATCTAGCGGGTGAACCGTTGCCTGCTGGTCCCTTGTTGCGGTTTTTCACCGAGATAGCGAATCTGCAAAAGAAGGTAATTGCAAAAAACCTAAGTGATCCAACTTATAAACCAAGGATCAGAATTGCAATTGCGACGGCCAGAAACGCTCCTGCACATGAGAGAGTCATTACGACGTTAAGAAAGCTGGATATTCGAGTGGACGAGGCATTTTTCCTTGGAGGGATTGAGAAGAAGAGGGTACTTAGCATATTTAAACCACACATCTTCTTTGACGATCAGGTAAGCCATATTGAGGGAGTAGCGAGAATATTCCCTTCTGTTCATGTGCCTTTTGGTGTAACCAATAAATAAGACAAAGTGTTGTTACGCACGCAAGAGCTGTACGACATATTTACAACATTAGGACTAAATCCAAACAGTCGAGAAGCGACCGACAGATTGATGCAAATTGCAAATGAAACCTTTTTCATTCCTGAAGAATAGGATGGGAACGGATAAATAAATAGAAGTAGGTGCACGTATGGATGCAAAACGAATAGCTGCTGAACGAGCAGTAGATTACATACAAGATGGCATGATCGTTGGCTTGGGCACTGGCTCAACCGCCTATTGGGCCATTCAAAAATTGGGCTTAAAAGTGCAGGGAGGACTTCAGATAAAAGCAATTGCTACATCTGTTCAGTCAGAAGAGCTTGCAAGGAATCTCGGAATTCCGTTGGTTTCATTTGCTGAAATGAATGAGATTGATATGACGATTGACGGGGCGGATGAAGTGGATCAGGAGCTTAATCTGATAAAAGGTGGGGGAGGAGCGCTGTTACGAGAGAAGATCGTGGCTGCAGCAAGCAAGCAATTTATCGTTATAGTGGATGAGAGTAAGCTAGTAAAGCGTCTAGGTACGTTTCCTTTGCCTGTTGAGATCGTCCCATTTGGGCATGAAGTGACGATAAAGAAGCTTTACGATCTAGGATATGAACCGAGGTTGAGAAAAATCGATAACGAGACCTTTGTAACGGACAATGGCAATTACATCGTGGACGGTCATTTTGGAGATATAGAAGCTCCACAAGAGCTGCACAACAAGCTTAATTTGATTCCTGGTGTGGTCGACAACGGACTATTTGTGAATATGACGAGACGGGTAGTAGTTGGATACCAAGATGGAGAAATAAGTGAGCTTGAAAAATAGTTATGAACTATCCAGAACAAGTAGGTGGAAATATGGAGAGGTATACCCATCTTGGTGTATATGGAATTCTTAAAATTACACCGTTTGTTAAAGAGGTTTTTAATACTTAGTATGGAATAGTTAGATTGCTATCGTGAATCGTATTTGCATGATTAACATATACATCATAGACCTTCCTCATCAAGGATTTTTAGCACGTAGTAACGGGAGATGCTTTTAATTGATATGAAGGGGAGATGTTTGTGGAACTACAGTCTATTATGCAACGGCTAGATGAAACAAGAGACGAATTAGTAGAAATACTACGTGAATTGAATGAAGAGCAGTTACATAAAAGGATAGACTTGAACAGCTGGAGTATTAGTCAAATAGGTCAGCATCTATATACGGTAGAAGAATTATATGTTGTAGCTATAAGGAAAGGGTTAAAGAGCAAAGAGGATTCATATGTCGAAAGTAAACCAATAGACGTGCTGCTGGATAGGAGTAAAAAGTTTGAAGCCCCTGATATTGTGAAGCCAACGGATGAGTGTTTAGGTAACTATGAAATCATGGAAAGACTAAGTAACTCAAGACAGAAGTTATATGAATTATTACACTCCTTAGAAGATCCATCTGTTCTGAGCAGAAGACATTTTATACATCCGGCTTTTCAGGAGTTGTCACTACTGGAATGGGTTAGGTCATTGTACATACATGAGCAAAGGCATATTAAGCAAATACGTGAAATTATAGATGCATGCTAACCCTTAGACGCCTTGTAAGGCGTTTTTTTGTACTTAAGAATGGACTGAATACATAAGGCTGAATATGTATGCATATTACTTCAGTAGGTATAAATATCCGATGTTTACGTTTATTAACTTGTTGTACATGCAGAAATGTATCAAAATGACGAATTTCATAGAAATCTTTACGATAATGTGAAAATCAATACTAACAATTGGATATATATATGATATGATAATAGTAATCCTCAATGGATGAAAAATCTCTAAGTTTTTAGCAGATTGAGGAGGGTCCATCTTTCTTTGTATCAATAGTTTACAAGGGGGTCTAAACATTCCATTTCCCCCTGAGCAAATGAGCTCAGGTTGATTTTTGATGTTAAGATTGCTTTTTTAAGTCGTTGGTGAGTAGCATATTGGGGATGCTTGCGAATCAAGACTGGTGGTACCACATTTTTTCGAGAATCGTTTTTCATGTCCAAAATAAGAATTACAGCACAACTAAGAACTTGAATGGCGGCTTTTCAATGAAAACTGCCAACCAAAGCCACTACCCATGCAAAATCGGGTCCAGGCCTTGGTTTTTGTGTATGCCTAGGGTTTGTAGACGAGTTCTCACTACCTGACGGTAACCGTATGTTATCACTGCAATTTACCGGATTTTTCATAGCCTATAATCGTAATATTTTAAACTATAAATAATAGTGAGAGCCCATGCAGCTAGAGAACCTACAACTTAACTACAAATATTAGCGTGTAAGGACGGTAAAAAATGAGTAACAGACAAACGAAATCAGACGTTATTTTAATTGGTGCTGGAATCATGAGTGCAACATTGGGGACATTGCTTAAAGAATTAGCACCAGACTGGGAAATTAAAGTGTTTGAGAAGCTTGCTAGCGCAGGTGAGGAAAGCTCTAACGAGTGGAACAATGCAGGAACAGGGCATGCTGCACTATGTGAGCTTAACTACACTTCCGAGAAGCCAGATGGGTCCGTAGACATTAGCAAAGCTGTAAAAATTAATGAACAGTTCCAAGTTTCTATGCAATTCTGGTCTTATCTTGTAAGCAGCAATCTGATACGTAATCCGCAAGACTTTATTATGCCATTGCCTCATATGAGTTTAGTAATGGGGGAAAAGAATGTAGCGTTTTTAAAAAATCGTTTTGAAGCGCTGTCAAACAATCCTCTGTTCCATGGAATGGAGTATTCGGCTGACCCGGCAACACTGGAAAAATGGATTCCGCTTATTATGAAAGGCCGCACATCGAATGAGCCTATAGCGGCAACCAAAATTGACACAGGAACTGATGTCAACTTTGGTGCTTTAACGCGACTCTTACTTGACTACTTACAAACGAAAAAAGTTAACATTGAATATAAGCAAAGCGTTGATGATATAAAGCGTACGAGCGACGGCTTATGGGAATTGAAAGTGCGAAATGTCGAGAGTGGTTCAGTGGAACGCCATACTGCCAAGTTTGTATTTATCGGTGGCGGGGGTGGAAGCCTGCATTTGCTGCAAAAATCCGGTATTCCTGAAGGTAAAGCTATCGGTGGCTTCCCGGTAAGCGGACTATTTATGGCATGCAACAACCAGGAAGTGATTGAGCAGCATCATGCAAAAGTATATGGCAAAGCGCCAGTTGGTGCACCGCCGATGTCTGTGCCGCATTTGGATACAAGATATATCGACAATAAGAAAACATTGCTCTTCGGACCGTTTGCTGGTTTTTCGCCTAAGTTCTTAAAAACAGGATCTATCTTTGATCTAGTAACTTCTGTTAAACCGCACAATCTTGTAACGATGCTAGCGGCAGGAGCTAAAAATGTTTCATTAACGAAGTATTTGATCCAGCAGGTCATGTTATCGAAGGAACAGCGTATGGCAGATTTGCGTGGATTTGTTCCAGACGCTAAGAGTGAAGATTGGGATTTGGTAGTAGCAGGCCAACGTGTGCAAGTTATTAAAGATACTAATGAGGGCGGTAAAGGTACGCTTCAATTTGGTACGGAAGTGATAACTGCTGCAGACGGCTCGATCGCTGCTTTGCTTGGTGCTTCTCCTGGTGCTTCTACGGCTGTTCAAGTCATGTTGGAAGTTATGCAAAAATGCTTCCCGCAGCATATAAAAGAGTGGGAGCCTAAATTAAAAGAGATGATTCCGTCTTATGGCGTGTCACTTGTGCAAAATCCTGAACTTATTAAGGAAATTCATGCTTTAACAGCGCGTGCACTTGATCTAAATGGTGAACCGCAACCTGTTGTGTAACTCGGATCTATAAAACATATAATTTAGTTAAACGGCCTTCGTCCTGAGTTTCATGGTACTGAGGCCGTTTTATTTTGACTGGATACGTATCAACAAATGGGAAGATCATTAGGAATATTACATACTAAGCTTAAAGCTAACGAAAGCTTAATTGATCAAGAAGATAGATTCAATTTAGAGACTCTTAGATCAAATACAAGGGACAAATTGAAGCATATTCAGAAAGATTATTCTTTCATGTTGAGTACAAATAAGCTTGAGGATGTAATGGATGAGTTAGTTGTGTATCAGAACATGAAGCAGACGTTTATTCATGGAGATTTGGGTAAATTGTAAGAGGCGTACTTGCATTGCTTCATTACTCAAGTGATGAAGATAGCTTTATGATAAATGCGAGAAGAATGATAGATGTAGAAGTGAGATTAAATAAAATCATTCAAGAGAGGTTTATGTGAGTTGTGTCTTAATATATGAAGGAAATGAGAGCTGAATGAAAAGCATCTTTCCACAGAAATTCACTCGCTTTATAACTTCTACTGAATGATCTTTTCCCGGGCAATAAATTTCTCTTGTTAGTCTTTTAATTGCGTTTTGAATAGTTTCTGAAGTTTCTAATTATCTTTCACCTGTGCGATCGTCTTGTGCGTGCTCTTGTAAAAGATACTTGTTCGATATATGTGGATATTGATGGATTTGATGATGGTTTTTTCCATAATTTTAATGGTATGATAATAGAGATAATTTCTTAATCCAGTTAGGATACAGTACATTATTATTTTAATGGATCACTGTATCCAAGTGATGGCTTAAGAATGATACAAGTTATTAAAATGAGAATAGATGAAAGTGAATAATAGCTATAGAGATCTTACTAAATATAAAATGGAGGATATTTCGTGAGAGGGAAATCAATAAAACTCTACATAATGGGTGAAAATTATAAAAATCTTAAAACAGCAGAATTAAGCAATTGGACGGGAAAAGCTTACATTGGGCAAAGAAAGCACGTTCAGACACTACAAAGTTTTGAGGAGCTATCGGCACCAGGTATCTATGTTTTGATATCAGAAATAGAAGATTCTTTCCAAAAGAAAATATATATAGGTGAAGCGGATGAAGTAAATAAAAGGATTTCCGAGCACTTTAAAAATAAAGATTGGTGGAGTGATTTTGTAGTATTTATAAGCAAGGACGCTAACTTAACAAAATCTCATGTAAGATATCTCGAAAGAGAATTGTATGAAATCGCCAAAAGGAATCAGACTACTATCGAAACTGTAAATGCGAATACTCCCCCAGGTTCAAAATTGCCACTCTCAGATTGTGATGATATGAAAGATTTTAATGAAAACATTATTTTTGTTTTAAGTAATTTAGGAATTATTGATTTTACTAAAAAGAAAGTTACAGAAGTCAAGGAAGATATGGATCAGGAACGCAATAAGGATACCGTTTTTTATTTGAATGTACCTGGAGCTAAAGGTGAAGAGACCAGAGAAGCGATGCTAGTAGTAGAAGATGGAGCATATAGACTTCTGAAAGGATCTTATATACGAAAGGAGCTTGTGAATAGTTTTTCTAGTCATAACTATGTAAGGTTAAGAAATCAGCTTGAACAAGAAGATTTTTTCATATTATCCAACAGTGGCAGTTTTTTTGAACTTGCAAAAGATGTGGAATTTACCTCTCCATCAGCGGCAGCAGCTGTTGTGAGAAATTGCTCAATGAATGGAAGAAGAGAATGGAAATTAAAGAGTGGAATGAGTTTAGATGAATATGAGAATAGAAGCTCTATCGAGAATCTTATTTAATAGGATAAACATACATAAAAGGACGGACAATCATGACGAGACGGATCATTGTAACAGGTGGGGCCATTATTCGAGATAACCAAGGAAGAATACTGCTGCAGAAGCGCTCGGATTACGGTGATTGGGGATTGCCAGGTGGAGGCATGGAACCTGGTGAAACCATTGAAGAAACGATGATTAGAGAAGTAAAGGAAGAAACGGGACTTGAAGTGCTGCATTCCAGTTTAGACTCCATTTACACAGGGGAGCGAATGGAATATACATATCCAGATGGAACTGAAGTTGTTTTCGTTATGTTTCTATTTCAGGTAGAAGCAGATTTACAGGGAACGATTGCCGAAGCTGACGAGAGTCTTATTTTCACTGACCCGTACAATGAGTCTCTTCAGCTTGTATTTAAGCGAATAGAAGATATCGATATCAAAACCATTAATAAAGTACAAAAACCTGTGTTTATGGATTTAAAGGAAGGAAAAGTAGGTGTATTAAGAGGTTAGTATCACTTAGGCGTTTTCCAGCAAGTAATCGGCTGCTTAAGAGCATATATAGGGAGGTGTTTAATCATGGTTCGGTCGAAACAGAGTGCTGTTGCAATGGCAATAATGCTTAGTTTTGTTTATGCGGCTTCTATAGAGGTCATCTCCATCATTATCGGGCAAATCGAGGGTCCCATAAGTATAGAGGCTATTATTTTCGGGCTTACCATTTTATACGCCTTACCGACTCGGATACTTTATCAAAATAAGTACTGGCCATTTGCTTTGCTCATCATCGTAATAGCACCTCTGTTGTCGATTGCTTTTATGAATGTGTTAGGAGATTGGAAGCAGGTAAGTGGTGAGAATGTAGTTGGTGGATTAGAAGCGCTAATGATAAGAATATATCAAATCGTTAGTCTTATTCTAGGAACAGCATTGGGTTTGGTCCGCAATGCTTTCACGGCCAAGCTCAATTAGTTGAAAAATAAAAAAGGTGGTACCTACATATGAATGTTGAATGCATTCGAGCTTCTGAATCATACAAAGAAGTCATTAGAAATTTAATGCAGCTCTATATTTATGATTTTTCCGAATTTATAAAATGTGATGTTGAAGAGGACGGCTTATTTGGCGCGTATCCTTATCTAGAAAGCTATTGGGAACACAAAAATGAAAATCATCGGTTTCCATACCTAATTAAGCAGGAAGGCAAATATGCTGGTTTTGTACTAGTAAGATTCGTCGAATCAGAGGAGCGGAGCTTCTTTACGATTGCAGAATTTTTTGTTCTGAAAAAATATCGGAAAGCTGGAATTGGAAGAACGGTAGCTAAACAAATATTCAACTTGCATAAAGGGAATTGGGAAGTGTTTCAGATGGAAAGCAATACACCAGCCCAACTATTTTGGAACAAAGTAATAGATGAATATACGAAAGGTCAGTTTAGCGATAGAATAGGCGATGGCAAAAGGATACAAACGTTTACGAATTAGCATTACGATAAACGAACTGATTGCCCAACTTCTTAGAATCCCCACAACATTTAATCATTTCAATTACACTTTCACAATCTACTTATCATACAGCGAGGTAACGAAATGACCGCTTTACTGACAGGAATCATTATCGGTATTTCCATAGCAGCTCCGGTCGGCCCAATTGGCATTCTATGCATTAGAAAAACATTAGCTCACGGAAGAGCATATGGATTAGCAGCAGGATTAGGAGCGGCATTGGCTGATGCATTGTACGGGTGTATTGCAGCATTTGGTTTCACAATAGTTATGCAATTTTTAGTGAGTTATTCCAACTGGATACAGCTAATAGGTGCGGTGTTTTTGTTATATTTGGCTTACAGTACGTTTAGAGCTCCAGTAAGGGATCAAATAGATCCTGAATCAAACAATCTGGGATATATGAAAACCTTTGGCACAACCTTATTATTAACACTCACAAATCCATTAACGATCATTTCGTTCATTGGCATTTTTGCTGGAATGAATATTACATCCTCATCGGAGTCATCTTTTATGCTCGTTCTCGGCGTATTTACAGGTTCTGCACTTTGGTGGCTGACGCTTTGTTCAGTAGTTAGCCTATTCAAAAGAATGATTAGCGTGAAATCTATGAAATGGATAAATGCTCTATCCGGCCTCATTCTACTCAGTTTCGGTATGTATAGTTTGTATAATGCCTGCAAGGGACTTATAGGATAAGAGATTATATCGCCTAATACGAGGTGTATTTATGAAATACAATGGCTCTCAATTCTATGATCAAGACCAAGTGTTCAAGAAGTATCTCGAAAGAAGAAGTTGAGGTTCCAGCAATATGGTTGAGTTATCGAGGCAAGTGTTGAAGCATAAACAGGGTAGAGTTATACATAGCTCGATGGAAGAATGGGAGTCTCCTCATTCTTTCTTTCATTTGGTCGTGTCTCGACTCGCGATTCATTACATCAAAGATATTGAGCTGCTGTTTCATCGTTTTTATCGCTCGCTTCAACAGGACGGAAGCTTTGTATTCTCTGTCGAACATCCAGTGATCACCTCTTCACATGGCTTTAGCCAACCAAAAGGGTTTAAGGAGACGTGGCAGGTCGATCAATATTTTTATACGGGGGCCCGTGAGCAGGAATGGCTTGGTGGGACCGCCATTAAATATCATAGAACGATAGAAGATTACTTCGGTGCGCTGCAGAAAGCTGGGTTTATAATTGAAAGTTTACGTGAATCGAAGCCGATGCAGAAAAACTTTGCAAATATCGAAACTTATGAGCGAAGAATGAGAATTCCGTTATTTTTATTTTTAAAAGCAAGGAAACAATAGCTGCTTATGAGACTAGAAAAGGGGTATTAATCGAAATGTCTATGTCACCCTACTATCAAAATTTGAGAGACAAAGTAGGAGCGGAGCTTCTATTTATGCCCTCCGTTGCGGCGGTGGTCAGAAATGAAGAGAGTCATATTCTTTTCATCAGAAAAGGTAACGAACAAATTTGGGGTCTCCCAGCAGGCGCCATTGAAATCGGTGAGACACCAGCTCAAGCGATTGTGCGGGAAGTATACGAAGAGACGGGTTTAACAATCGTACCAACTCAAATTATAGGCGTATTTGGCGGAGAAAAGTATCAGTACCAATATAGCAATGGTCATCAAGTGGAGTATTTAGTTATCGTATTTGAATGTTCTATAATAGGCGGAAAGCTAGAAGCAATGGATGGCGAGGCAGAGCAGTTGTCTTTCTTTCGTGAAGATGAATTACCGGACATTGCAATCCCTTATCCGAAAGAAATATTTTTTAAGAACGTTACAGAGGGTAGGACAGTGTTTGAATAACTGTAGTTAGATCCATGATACCGGTAGTCTATCGAACGATTGAATCATCTTAGTGGTAAATGCTCAGTCAATATAGTTAAGAGAGAAGGTAATCAAAAAATGCTAGCAAATAGGGATATCATGGAGCGGATGAAGCATTTTCAAGTTATTGGGCTCAGTATGGCTATAATCCAGAATGGAAAGCTGAGTCAGGTGGAAGGATTTGGCTTGTGTGAAGCGGACGGTAGCAAATCGATCAACCGTGAAACGATGTTTAGTGTATGTTCGATTAGTAAGTTTGTTACAGCGTTAGTAGTCTTGAAACTAGTTGAACAAGGTATTGTTGATTTAGATGAGGATGTGAATGACAAGCTTATTTCGTGGAAAGTACCGAATTGTAATTTGACATCCATTCATAAAGTTACACTGCGCAACCTGCTCTCTCATCAATCAGGAATCGAAGATCCAGCTCACAGTTTTGGCGTGTTTGATTCGAGTCAAGGTATCCCCACTATGCTTGAAATTTTAGAAGGTAGAACCTTATATTGTTCAGAAGCAGCACGGATTAGCCATGTCCCTGGCACAGCCTTTCACTACTCGGATATGGGCTATTGCGTCGTTCAACAGCTAATCGAAGACGTCACGGGTAAGGCTTTTACACAGTTAGTTCGTGAACTGATATTTGAACCATTAGCAATGAAGAACAGTAGATACGCAAGTGAAACATTGGCGGGGCATGACGTTAATTTTGCTTGTGGTCACCATAAAAATGGAAACGTGATCGATAATAAGTATTGTATATATCCGTATCCATCCGCAGCGGGTTTATGGTCAACGGCTTCAGAATTGGCGCAGTTAGCTATTGAGGTTCTCAATACTTTACAGGATCGTGGGAAACTTGGAATATCGCAAAATACGATTAATGAAATGATTACCGCTCAAGGTTGTGTGCCATGGGCTGGGTTAAGCGTATTCTTTGATCAATCAGGTAGAGAGCTGGAGATGTTCTCACTCGGTTGGGGTGTGGGATATCAATGTATGTTGAAGCTGCAGCCGCATTTAGGTACCGGTGCTGTTATGATGACCAACTCTGATCTCGGTGTACATCAAAATGAAGGGCTAATCGGCGAGTTGATGCGTTCCATCGCAATGGTTGAATAAAATTGAGGTGAGGCTAGTGAAACGAGTAGAAGAGAATGTTTGCATCGACGTGTCGCCAGCTTCCATAGAAGAAAGTCATGAAATCTTGAAGTTATTAAAAGGAGCAGCAAGCTGGATACAAGCAAAAGGAATAAACCAATGGCATCCTGATGAAATTCATCTCGAACATATACATGAGTTTTTCCACAATGGGTGTGAATTTTACTTGGCAAGAATGAATGAAGTCATTGTCGAAACTTTATTCATTTGTTGGTCGGATCCAATCGTTTGGGAAGAGCTTGATGATGAGCAATCTGGGTATATACATAAATTTGCGGTGAACAGAGATTACGTTGGCTTAGGGATCGGGAGTCAATTATTAAGCTGGGCTGAGCAATACATAAGAGATAAGGGAAAGAAGATTAGGTTGGACTGCATGGCTGAGAATCATAGATTGAACCAGTATTACGTAGAGTGCGGATACAAATATGTGAAGCGCTTAGAATGGGGGAATGGATGGAAGATCAGCCTGTATGAAAAGGATTAAGTGTACTCGAATAGAGGCAAGAAGAAAATTTCATGTGGTTGGCAAATGTTCGCGGTTGTGATGTTTGAACGCTGATTATTTCTGGACGTCATCTGTTACCAAGCGTATATTGTTCATATTATGTAGTCACGCTCATAAATGATTGAAGAGGGATGTGGAATGATGCAGCCAGTTAAATTATTTTGTCTACCTTATGCAGGTGGTTCATCTGCTATATATGCCCGATGGAAAAAGTATATTGACTCTTCAAAAATCGAACTTTTGCCTGTCGAACTTGCAGGGAGGGGCGCAAGAATGGAATTACCCCTTTTGGACTGTATGGATGAAGTGGTTGAGGATGTTTATCATACTATTAAAGATAAAATTGGATCTGGTCCGTTTGCATTTTTTGGTTATAGTATGGGATGTCTAGTCTCTCTTGAACTAGCACACCAGGTTGTGCAGAGAACGGGGCGGATGCCGCTTTATATGTGCATGGCCGCAAGAAAGGCACCGCATCTGCCGGGACGGAAAAGCCCTCTGCACACGCTTTTGCCTGAGCAATTCGAGAAGGAGATTATTAAATTAGGAGGCACATCACCAGAGTTCTTCCAGGATGCTGAGCTAGTGCGCCTATTTGTCCCTATGCTTAGAGCAGATTTGAAAGCTTTGGAAACGTATCAATTTCAACCTAAGTCTACTCGCTTGACATGTGATTTTTCAGTTCTTGGAGGAATTCAAGATGACATTACCCTAGAGGAGTTGAGTGGGTGGGGGCAGTATACAGAAGGAACGTGTACAACTTACCAATATGAGGGTGGACACTTCTTCTTGAATGACTACTCAGAGGCAATTGTCCGACATTTGCAACAAACTATTGAAGATGCGCTCCGTGGACAGAAGCTTCTGCACCATGCAGCATTAGAATAAGAGATAAGTTGAAAAAAATTCTGAATTGTGAACGCCAGCCTGCTATTTTTACGATTAACTTCATTCGTTATCGATATTTCATGAGTCATACCACTTCGTGTAAGCGGTTCTTCTCATAGTCCTCTTAAACAATCGATAGGTAAATTTGAAACCATCATGAACCATTATTTTTTCCAAATGTAAATTGACCGTAAGGTGTACTACGAAAGGCTACTTGCTAAAATATGAACAGTTAGTTTAAACCGTTTTCTATAATCATCAAGGAGAAGATTCATGACGATTATTTGTATTGAAGGTGCGAGTTCAGTGGGGAAAAGCACAACATGTAAAACATTCGCTGCTCGATACAATGCATATGTTGTGCCAGAAACGGCATTTCTATTTGATAAACCGCAGCTAGAAGGAAAAGATCTTATGTTGTGGTTAATGGAACGACAAGTAGACAGATGGAAGCTGGCGAAAGAGAAGAGCAAGGAATTTGAGTATGTCATTCTAGACGGGGATATATTTAAAATATGGTACGACTGGGTTTACGGCTTTGAATCAATGACGCTTGAGGAGACGGCGAGCTACTTTAGAGAGAAGCTTCTCAATCAAGAAATATCGTTTCCTGATGCTTATATTGTGTTATGGATTGAAGAAGAAGAATTGAGGATGCGTAAACATTCTGACTATACAAAAACGCGCCGGAATTTTGATAAGCATTTGCGTTTAATAGAACCACAACTAAAGTACTTTACTTACATGAGCAGCATTATGCCACATTCTGTAGGTATTTATAAGGCAAATGATGTTGAGGATAATGTGCAGCATATAGCTAAGCAAAGTGAAATGGTGTATGGAGCACGTAAGGACGAGATTTCTATTTTTGAGAAGATGATAGATTTTTATAGAAATAATACTCCATAGTGGCTTGTTAAAATGAAGTATGCGCTTGTGCATGAAGGAAAACAAAGGTAAAATATAACTATAAATTTAATTGTGCGAGAAGATGCTTTCGTTCCTTATGAATAAACAACTAGATGGAAAAACAGTAGATAATCGTATTGAAAAGACCAAGTGTTCGGAGCATTTGGTCTTTAATTATAAGTAGGATACCTACGAAGTGAGGAGGCAGAACAATGAAGATTGGATTTGTACTCTTTAATGGAATTACGTTTTTGGACTTTATCGGATTTTATGATGTGATTTATCGTTTAAACAATTTTGTCAAAACACAGGGAACGACTTGGGATATTTGCGGGCTGACAGAAGAAATTACGGATGAGCTGGGTTTTACGGTGAAAGTAACGAAGGTAAAGCCAGACCTTTCTCAATACGATTTGTTGTATGTGCCTGGTGGAATAGGAACTCGTAAGCTGCGATACGATAAAGAATTTATTGAATGGCTGAAGCAGGCGGAGAAGGTCGAAACGATTGTATCCGTGTGCACAGGCGCGTTATTGCTTGGGGCAGCTGGTTTTTTGGAAAATAAGAAAGCTACCACTCATCCGAATGCATACGATCTGCTTGAACCTTACTGCGAAGAAGTTGTTCATGCAAGAATTGTGAAAGACGGCAATGTCATTACCGCTGGTGGGGTAGCGACAGCGATCGATCTTGCTTTATATATGGTCGAGCTATATGTTTCTAAAGAAGCGGTTGAAGTCATTAAAAAGCATATCGATTATCCTTATGATATCCAAGGTATTGTTGAAGTTTAAGTACTCATTATTGGAGCCTAACGGATATATCCGCTGTGCAGTACCAGACGGTTATTTTCAAAACGAAATGTAAGGAATGGAATCTTGAAGAGGGCTTTATTTATCGTTCATATCGATTTGATCATCGAAACAAGGAAAATGAATTAGGGTTTGTTTCGTTGATTGTAGATGCGATAAAAAAACAGGCGGTTGGATAGAGCAGCATAATTGCTTTATACATAATTTTGGACAACATGGGGGCAGACGAGATGAAGATTATTAAAGTAGAAGCTCAATGTAGATTGCTAAATGAGATGCAGCATTTTTATCATCAAGTACTAGGATTAGAGTTATTGGATAAGACAGAACATTCATTTTGTGTGCAAATTGGTAGTACTGCGCTATATTTCGAGCGAACGGATGAGACATTGCCATCTTCGTATCATTTTGCCATCAATATTCCTGAAAACCAAATTGCTGATTCGCTGGAGTTCGTACGAAAACAGGTGAATCCGATTCAGGAGGATGGACAAACCATTATACATTTTGAGGATTGGAATGCACATTCTTTCTACTTCCTAGATCCCGATGGCAATATTCTTGAATGCATTGCGAGACACAATCTTTCTAACGCATCAAATGAAAAATTCTCCATATCCAGCTATATTAATATAAGCGAAGTAGGAGTTCCTGTTCGTGATGTAAGAGCGGCAGTGGAAACCATGAAGACAGAATTGGGCATAAACTATTGGCTGGAACAAAGTGATACGTTTACACCAGTCGGAGATGAAGAAGGATTAATCATCTTGGTCAAAGAAGGGCGACAGTGGTTTATGTCTGACGTCATAGCAGCACCACTACCTACTAAGATTCATATAGATGATGCACAAGGCAGCGTCATTACATACTCGTCACAAAATGAAATCAAGATAATAACTAAACATACTTAAAGAGGCATGATATGAATCTTACCATTCCATCGCAACAGCTGATTCAGGATATCGAATCTTCAGAGATCGACTATATGACAGAACGTATGATTGCGATTCAGAACAGACCAAATAATCCTGAAGGAATCGAGGTCCAGCATTTTGGAAATGCGGTATGTTTCTATAGTCGAACAATGCCGTGGCCAACATTTAATACGGTAAAGGGCCTGACAAGCGCAGATATTGAATATGTTGAGTCGATTGTTGATTTTTATAGAAGCAGAGACAGAAAAGTTCAGTTCGAAATCATCCCATCCATGGTCGATCACCGGTTTTTGAAGCGCTTAGCAGACTTGGGACTGTATCAATCGGGATTCCATTGCTCTTTGTATACAGATCCCGCGTTCCCTAAGGAAGAGATTCAAGATGGGGTTACTATTAAGGAAGTTCAAGAAGATCAGTTTGATTTGTATGCCAGGATACATTGCAGAGGAACGGGATTATCGGATGACGGCATTCCTTATGTAGCTCAAAACAATAAGGTATTGTGTCAGCGTGATGGCTGGAAGTTCTTTATCGCGTATGTGAATGAAGTTCCGGCGGCGGCAAGTGTCATGTATATGAACAATCATTTGGCTTCATTGACCTTTGCAGCGACATTGCCGGAATATCGAACCCGCGGATTGCACAATAGGATGCTGCAAAGAAGATTAGTAGAAGCGAATCGTAATGATTGCAGACTTGCAATCAGTCAATGTGCTTTCCTATCACAGAGTCATCGTAACATGGAGCGTATAGGGATGAAGTTGGGGTATGTCAGAACTTCTTGGACGGAGGCTTAATGCGATGGAATGATAGATTATAGGAGAATAAAGTATGTAATTCATCTTTCAATAGACCTGGCCGAGGAGATAGTTAATGTAGGTCGGGTCTATTTGTGTATTTGCTTAAAGACAGGAAATAAAAAGAATGGCGAGAAATCACAAGGGGGGCTTGCCATGAAATATTCGGCAGTAGTGTTGGACTTGGACGGAACACTTCTTAATTCTAAAAAAGAAATATCCCAAAGAAATATGAAGGTCGTATTAAGCTGTTTCGAGCAGGGGATGAAATGATTGTATTCGGTGATGATTATAACGATTTTGGTTTGTTTGAAAAATGTGGAATGCAATAAAGGAATTGAAGGAGATAGCGTTCAGCGTTACGGATACCAATGATAATGACGGTGTAGCTAAAGCCTTAGAGGAACTATTAAGGAAAAAGGAAACCAATCGAATTTTAACTTAGAAGATGCACATATAACTTCAATTATGGATATCGACTGATATGATTGTTATGATTCCAAGTGTATGCTACTATAACAACAAATATATGGAATTTTGACTCTGAGTACTAGATTGCTTCCTAACTTAACCCCACATCACGACTCTATGATTGAATTCATTTCGTTGTATGATCCTCATCTATCAAAAGTATTTCATAATTGCCGAGGTTTGATTTTCAAGGAGGGATTTCTTTGAATGTAAATCATATGGATTATTATAAGCATCGGTATCTCAATTGTTTTAAAGCACAGTACCTTGCCGAATTGCTTGATAAAGGAATACCCGTGGATTATCTTTTTTTTGATGCTTATGTGGAGACGGATGACATTCTTGAGCATGCCATTCATAATGGGCAGGATCGTTGGACAATGAGCGTAAAGACCCTGAGTGAATTGAGCTATGTCGGTCTATACATTTTGTATCGATATTTTCCCTCAATGTCGGCAGCGTATCCGTATGTGAAAGATAAGCTTGCAGCTAATAAAACCTTATATATGTGGGCTTCGCAAAATCATTTGCCGCATTTGGCGCATTTGCCAGACGGCGTTCATGTAATTGGACTCCAATCTTATAATGAAGAGGCTGGAACGTTCACCATCTCTGATGTTCCTGGTATATCGGGGCATCCGTATGAAGAAATACACATCCAGAATGCCTTTAATTATTTGGAAGATAGCTTTAAGTACATTTATTATATTTATGACGAAGATTATATTTTTACAGAAGAGATTGTTGAGATTTTAATTAAAAAATTCGAAGACAGTTTCTTGCTGGTTAACGAGGATATAAAATTGTACGATCGTATGAATGAGCTGTATCAGCTTCACTATGATAACAAAGAGGATCAGTTGAAATTGTACCACAGTATGGAGACTGCATTGGCCGTTATCGCGGGTTCTCGTTATTTCCTAGCTAAGTTTTTAAAAGTAATTCACTACCCACCTATAGCTCAATTAGGAGAGATCATTAAGCATGCTGATAGTCTCCAAAAAGTATTCCTCAAAGCGAAAGTTGGAGCGAACATCAGCAACTACAAAGTTGAAGATAAGCTGCTGCTGTTAAAGTTATTAGAAAAAGAAACAATAGTAAAGATTAAACAATTGATTGTGCAAAAGAGAGAGGAACGCGAACTTCGTAAGGGTGCAAGTGAGACAACTCGTAGTACAATTACCGACATTGGACTAACTTGCAAAATGCTAGATTTGAATAAGGTTAAGCTAGACTGGATTGAGGTTATTCAGGAAGATTACTTATATAGCTATGAGATATATGTTAATGACACACTGCATGGAACTACCCTGTCGAATACTTATGAAATAACGAATCTTGCGTATGACAGCTGTTTGGAAATACGCATACGAGTTAAAAATTTCTCTGGTTATATCGAGCAGTGTAATGATCGTGTAACGATCCAGACGGGGTATAAAGATACGAACTACGCGCTCGGCAAACCGGTTACCTGTTCGTCAGAGGAAACGTCTATCTTCACGAAAGAAAATGTGAATAATGGCGTTGAGGGTACGAGATGGGGAAGCGTTGTTGGAAGCGACAACGAGTGGATTTGTATTGATTTATTAGAACAAACGGAAGTTCAGCGAATCGTATTGAATTGGGAATCTTATGCTCAATCTTATACGATTGATGTATCCGATGACAATGTCACCTGGCAAACCATTGTTACAAACGATAATGGTACAGGTGGAGTTGAGGAGTTTAATAACCTCAAAGATATCAAGTGCAGATATATAAAAATGAACGGCCGAAAACGAGGCACGACTTGGGGTTATTCATTATGGGATTTTGAAGTGTATGCAGTCTGATACATGTAATAGGAGAAAGCAATTCAGTGAAACGTCTGGATTGCTTTTTTCGTACAGAAAGAAAATTTTTCTTCCAAGTACTGTACCTATGATATAATGATTGGCGTAAATTTGATGCAAGAGGTGGAATCAAAGTGCAGCAAAGTCGATTGCGATTCAGTCTGCAAGGTACGATTCTTTGGTTGGTCTGCAGCGTGGTAGCGATATCTCTATTTGTGACAGGTATTCTTATTGAGCGACAGACTGCCTATAATACGGCGAATTTAGTGGAGGAAAAGGCGACTTCCGTTGCTCGCACAATTGCAACCGTTCCCATGATGGCAGAAGCGCTAAGTGGAAAAAGACCTGAGGAACAAATTCAACATTATGCGGATCTTGTACGCCAGAAGACGGGAATGGAATATATCGTTATTATGGATATTAACGGAATCCGCAAGTCGCATCCCGATGTTTCCATGATTGGCAAGCCCTTTGTTGGCGGAGATGAAAAGCCAGCATTACAGGGGCAAGAGCATGTATCTTATGGCGAAGGGACTTTAGGTAAATCACTACGTGCTTTTAAACCCATTATGACCGAAGAAGGAGTACAAGTAGGGGTGGTAGCCGTTGGTATTTCATTGGAGCATGTTGAGGATGCGGTAACGAAAAACAGATGGATTATTTATCTTGGCCTGCTGTTTGGTGCTGTAGCTGGTGGATTAGGGGCTGTTCTGCTTGCTCGTAAAATTAAACGCATTTTGTTTGGATTGGAACCTGCTGCCATTGCTCATATGCTGGAACAGCGCAGTGCGATGCTTCAATCTATTCGTGAAGGCATCGTAGCTGTTGAGCGGGATGGCACAGTTACCCTTATGAATGAAGAAGCAATACGATTATTTGATAAAGCAGGAGTAAATACAGCTGCGCTAGGGAAGTATGCGGAAGAGATCATACCCGGATTCCTAAGGCAAACTATTCATACGAAACAGGCTGTCCCGAACAGAGAAATTGAATTAAGAGGCATTAGTCTTATTGTAAGTAGCGTTCCCATTTTGGTTAATGGGAAAGTGGCGGGTGCAATTGCGACCTTCAGAGACAAGACGGAAGTGAGTCAACTTGCGGAGAGGCTTACAGGTGTAAGTATGTATGCAGATGCTCTGCGCGCACAAGCGCATGAATTTATGAATAAATTGCATGTCATTCTTGGACTTGTCCATATGAAGGAATATGAGCGATTACAACAATATGTGAGTGAAGTAGCGAATCGTCATCAAGAAGATATTGGGGTAATTATGAGGCAGGTGCGTGATCCAGTTATAGCGGGCTTTTTACTAGGTAAAATGAGCAGAGCTCGTGAACTATGTATTCATTTCCAGCTTAGCGAAACGAGTTATCTTCCAGAATCTGAGCAATCTACAACTGCCCATCAATTAATTACGATTCTAGGCAATTTGGTAGACAATGCTATGGAAGCGCTGTCTAATGAAAAAGACGGTACGGTTCGGATTGACTTTTATGAAGATGAAGGCATATTAACGATTAAAGTTATCAATAATGGTCCGGGTATTCCTGATTGTGTAAGACCACATATGTTTGAGCTGGGTTTCTCTACAAAAGGGGAAGATCGAGGCTACGGTCTCCATCTTGTCCAGCAATGTGTAGCGCAAGCATATGGAACTTTGGCTGTGGAGTCCAATTCTAGTAGAGGCACTTCCATTTCGGTTATGATTCCTTATCCTAGCAAGAGAGAGAGCTGACGAAAGTTGATAAAGGTAATGATCGTTGAAGATGATCCAATGGTTAGGGAATTTAACAAACATTATTTGCAGCAGATGAATGGTTTTCAGCATATTACTTCCGTATCCAACGGAGATGAGGCAATCGATGTTCTCCAGAAAGAACCGATTGATTTGATTTTGCTTGATATTTATATGCCCGGAATGAACGGCTTGCAGCTCCTGGAGACGATTCGCTTGCGTGATCAGGCTGTAGATGTCATTGTCATTACCGCAGCAAGTGATATTGTAAGTGTGAAAAAGGCTTTGCGGCTTGGCGCAGTTGATTATTTGATTAAACCCTTTGAATTTGCAAGGTTTCAAGCAGCACTTAGTACGTATCGTGAAGAAGTCAACTTGATGCAGAGCCAGAATCAGATGAGCCAAGAGGAGCTGGACAAGCTTTTGTTCCACACTGCTGATGCAAAAGGAAATGTTGAAGTCGCTGATTTGCCAAAAGGCTTGACAAGGAACACATTGCAATTGGTATATAACTGCGTGGATGACATGAAAGGGAAGTCATTTACGACGGAGGAATTATCTGCGCAAGTAGGGATATCACGAGTTTCAATGCGAAAATATTTGCAGTTTCTTAGCGAGGCTGGCGTTCTGGACGTTGAAATATGCTACGGATTTATTGGTAGACCTTCCTACACATATCGTTTTCTACCTGACAAAGTAAGTCGCATTCATCGTTATTTATAAAGTATCGTCTCATAGATACATGAAGGGCAGCCGAATAGGCTGCTTTTTTCATTTGTAATAGTTTCGTAGTTTTACTTACTTTAATTACAAAACGAAACATTAAATTTCATATTATATGAATGCGTTTACATTTCGAATATGATGAAAACGTAATCACAACTTGGAGGTGCTGCAGAGATGGAGAATGTCGGTCAACTTAAAGTCAAACCACAGACAGAATCTAAAAAAGCAAACTTTTTAACGCAGCTTAGTGAAATAAAAGTTGGAGTCATTCCACTTCCGCTTTATGCTGCTTTAGCAACAATCGTGTTTCTAGCTGCTTACTTTAGCAAGCTGCCAACGGACATGATCGGTGGTTTCGCGGTTATCATCGTGTTGGGTGTTTTGTTAGGCGATATCGGATTAAGAGTACCTATTCTCAAAGACATCGGGGGACCAGCCATTCTTGCTATTTTCGTCCCTTCGACTATGGTGTTCTTAAATTGGTTTAACCCTAATTCCATGGAAGCCGTTCATGTGTTAATGAAGGAATCGAACTTCTTGTACTTCTACATTTCGGTATTAGTTGCTGGAAGTATTCTTGGGATGAATCGTACAGTATTGATTAAAGGTTTTTCTAGAATGTTTGTACCGCTCGTATTGGGTACGCTTGCTTCTGTTGGTGCAGGTTTGCTTGTAGGTATGGCGTTTGGCTATAGTGCTTATCACACATTCTTCTTTATTATCGTACCGATTATTGGCGGTGGAATTGGAGAAGGCATCTTGCCGCTATCGATTGCATATTCTGCGATTCTTGGAGAATCATCTGCTACTTATGTATCGATGATGATTCCAGCGGCGATTATCGGTAACGTGGTCGCTATCATTTGCGCAGGTTTGTTGAAGCGTCTTGGTGAGAAACGCCCGCATTTGAGTGGTAATGGAATCCTAGTTAAGTCTGGTGCAGACAACGATCTTTTGAATACGAAAGAAGAAGAGAAGAAGATTGATTTTGCTCAAATGGGTACTGGCTTGCTTGTAGCTTGCAGCTTCTTCATCTTTGGAGCACTAATGTCCAAATTCGTAGGCATTCCAGGTGCAATTATTATGATTATCGCTGCAGCCGTAGCGAAATATGCTAAATTGCTTCCTACGAAAGTAGAGCATGGTGCATTCCACTTGTACAAGTTTGTATCTACGTCATTGACTTGGCCGCTTATGGTTGGTCTCGGTATGCTGTATGTACCGCTAAATGATGTTGTAAAAGTAATCAGCCCTGGCTACATCTTAGTTTGCGCATCTGTAGTATTAGCGATGGTTGGTACAGGCTTCTTCATTGCTCGTTTTATGAACATGTACCCGGTAGAATCTGCAATCGTAACAGGATGTCACAGCGGCTTGGGCGGTACAGGCGATGTAGCGATTCTATCTGCATCTAACCGTATGGGAATGATGCCATTCGCTCAAATTTCTACTCGTCTTGGTGGAGCAGCTACCGTAATTTTAGCAACATTGCTATTGAATTTCTTTAGCTAATACACGATATATAAAAAAAGACAGCCTTGCACATTACACAACATGGATAGGGAATGGTTTCATCCAGATGAATCAAAATGCAGATGAGCCAACGAGGAGGAACATATTGTGAAAGAACGCAGCAACATGAATAAGCAGCTTACCGTTACAATCCGAGTAAAATACGGTAAAGAGAAAGTGGCATTTGGAACGTTAGCGACACAAATTGGTTATGATGGCGGCGATATTATCGGTATCGATGTTATTTCATCGACAAAGACGCATCATATTCGTGATATCACGGTTAATGTTGCAGATCCAGAGCATGGACAAATGATAGGTGAGCAATTGTCTAAGCTGGAAGGCGTAGTCGTGATTCATATTTCAGACCAAACATTCCTGCTGCATGTTGGCGGTAAAATCGAAATGAAGCCGAAACATCCAGTTACAAGCCGTCAAATGCTTTCGAAAGTTTATACGCCTGGGGTAGCAAGAATTTGTACGGCTATTGCAGATGATCCTGATAAAGCTCATTCCTTAACGATCAAGCGCAATACAGTTGCTGTTGTATCTGATGGAACGGCGGTGCTCGGTCTGGGCGACATTGGCCCAGCAGCAGCAATGCCTGTTATGGAAGGAAAGGCGATGCTGTTCAAGCAACTGGCTGGTGTTGATGCTTTCCCGATTTGCCTAGATACTAAAGATCCAGATGAAATCGTACGGATCGTCAAGGCTATGGCTCCAACATTCGGAGGGATTAACCTTGAGGATATTTCATCTCCACGCTGCTTCGAAATTGAAGCGCGACTGAAGCAAGAATTGGACATTCCTGTATTCCATGACGATCAGCATGGTACGGCAGTAGTTATCTTGGCGGGACTTATCAACGCTCTAAAAGTATGCGGCAAGCGACTAGAAGATATTAAAGTCGTTGTAAATGGTATTGGCTCCGCCGGCATTGCATGTACGAAAATGCTGATTAAGGCAGGTGTTCGTCATGTCGTCGGTGTAGATCGTGCTGGTGCGATTTGTAGAGGCATCCAATATGATAACCCACAATGGAATATGTATGCACAGATTACGAACCCAGACAATTTAAGTGGATCACTTTCGGATGTTATTGCTGGAGCGGATGTATTTATCGGTGTATCTGCACCTGGTGTATTGAAAATTGAAGACATTAAGAAGATGGCAGTTGATCCGATTGTGTTCGCGATGGCGAACCCGATTCCAGAGATTGATCCGGATGTAGCAGCGCCATTTGTTAGAGTCATGGCGACAGGGCGTTCGGATTATCCAAACCAAATTAACAACGTACACTGTTTCCCAGGTATTTTCCGTGGTGCGCTAGATTGTCGTGCTACTGATATCACGGAAGAGATGAAGTTGGCAGCTGCGCATGCGATTGCTTCTGTTGTAACAGAAGATCAACTGAGCGAGACTTACATTATCCCGAACGTATTTAATGAACAAGTTGCTAAAAGCGTTCGAACGGCGGTTATTAAGGCAGCGCATCAATCAGGCGTAGCCCGTAAGATGCCGCTGGACATGCAATCTTCTGAAGAAGCTAGTACGGAGGAATCAGCTAGCTTTGAGGAGCAGCTTGAAATCGTTTGGAATTAAGACAAATTAGGATAGAATATATGCTGCGCATTTCGGTTCATACAGTATAAAAAAACAGCCCTTATCCTATATAGGACAAGGGCTGTTGTATATCGCTAAAGTTTTATAGTTCGGATACCTGCGCCATGGAACTGAGCTTCTTGGATAGCATCATTAGAACCAAGCCAAGAACGATAGCAGCAGCGCCTATAATGGCAAATACGTTGAAATAGCCAAGTGTCTTAATGTTAGAAGCGAATTGGCTTCCTAAAATGTTGGCAATTCCTGTACTTGATAACCATACTCCCATTAACAGGGAAGTTAGTTTAACCGGAGAAATTTTGTTTACGATGGACAAGCCAACTGGCGACAAGAACAATTCCCCAAGTGTGTGGAAGAAGTATGTTCCAACGATAAACATAATATGAGCTTGAGATATAACGCTATTTGGATCGCTACCTGTTTGCATAACTGCTACTAGCAGTACCATGTAACCTACACCCAATAGTACCATCCCGAGTCCCATTTTCACTCCGAAGCTTAGGTCTCCACGTTTGGAACGAGCAAGCTTCAACCATAGTGCAGAGACGATTGGTGCAAGAATAATAATGAACAATGGATTGATGGATTGGAACCAAGATGTCGGAATTTCAAAACCGAATATGGTTTTATCTACAAATTGATTCGTATACAACGTTAACAACCCGCCTGCTTGTTCAAATCCTGCCCAGAAGAAAATAACAAAGCATGTGACAATTAAAATAACTTTTGTGCGCTGCTTTTCAAGTGGTGTTAATGGAGTTTTGACTGCAGCAGTCTTTTGATCGTTCTTACTGCGCACAGGTGCTTTACCGATATCACCAAGATATTTAGGAGCTAGTGTATTAAAAATAATTTGCCCGATGATCATACCAATACCTGAAGCTAAGAATGCATATTTATAACCGTACAAGATTGTATCAGCCATAGGAATTTTGAACAACTGCTCAGCCAAGTAGCCGCACACGAGCGGTGCGAACAGGCTGCCCACGTTGATACCCATGTAGAATATCGTATAAGCGGAGTCTACACGACGGTCACCCTTAGGATACAAATCGCCGACAAGCGTAGAGACATTCGGTTTGAAGAATCCATTACCGATAATGATAAAGGCAAGACCGGTATACAACATAGTCGTGGTTTGATCCATAAATAGAGCGAAGTTTCCGATTGCAATACAGATACCGCCAATGGTTACAGCAAGTCTTCTTCCGAGATATTTATCAGATAAATATCCACCCAATAGTGGTGTGAAGTAACATGCTCCGGTAAAAATACCGTAAACCGTAAGAGCGGTACTTTCTGAAAAACCTAAACCTCCGCTAATTAACGCGGTAGTTAAGTAAAGTACGAGCATAGCTCTCATTCCATAGTAACTGAATCTTTCCCACATTTCCGTGAAAAATAGTACATACAAGCCTGGTGGATGCTTGTCCTTACGATTCGTTGCATTGGAAGCGGCTGCTTGATGAGTTGACATGATGTGTTCCTCCTGTCCGCAACGTTTATAATTATAACAAACGGTAGTTTATTATTCATGATCATACGCCGATCTATTGTGGGGTGTCAACTGGAAATAGGGATTTGTAATACTGAAATCCCATTATTTTCAATAATATCTTAATATATTATTAAATATAAACAGGTTGTAAACTTTACATTCATGGTACATATTACTAAGCTGTAATTTGCGGATAATAAACAGGTATGGAATTCAGAATGTCAGCACGTAACATAATAATGAGAAATAGGGTAAATTAATTTCAGCGCGTGGGCGAATGAATGGGATTGTGGTGGCGTAACCGTACAAAAAGGGTCGCTGACACTGACTATATAGTCATGTTGCTGTGGAGAGAGTCAAATGCGGCTGGATTCAGACTTTGTAACTTTTGAAACAAGAAATTATAATAAGAGTATCTCTATTTCAAGAATTATGAAATCTAATGTCAAAAGGAGAAGGTACCTATCTAATGGAAATTCCCACGGTTGAGTTTATCCTCATAGCTATACTAATTGGATTGACTGCATTTTTCGTAGCAACAGAATTTGCTATCGTCAAAATTCGTACGAGCCGTATCGATCAATTGGTATTGGAAGGACAAAAAAACGCCCTGGCAGCTAAAAAAGTAATCAGTAATTTAGATGGATACTTGTCTGCTTGTCAGTTGGGTATTACCATTACCGCACTTGGATTAGGATGGTTAGGAGAACCGACAGTTGAGAAACTGCTACATCCTCTTTTTAACGAGTTTGGTATTAGACCAGAACTGGCCGGAGTCCTTTCTTTTGTGATTGCATTTGTACTGATGACCTACATTCATGTAGTTGTAGGTGAACTTGCGCCTAAATCATTGGCCATTCAAAAAGCAGAAAAGATCACTTTGCTATTAGCAAAGCCAATCATTTTCTTTTATAAAATTATGTATCCGTTCATTTGGCTCTTGAATGGTTCAGCGAATGCACTAATTCGCTTGTTCGGATTGAAGCCTGCTAGTGAGCACGAAGAGGCTCACTCTGAAGAAGAGCTTCAAATCATCTTAAGTGAGAGCTACGAAAGCGGTAAAATCAATAACACGGAATATGGATATGTGAGCCGAATTTTTGCTTTTGATGAATTGCTAGCTAAAGAAATCATGGTACCTCGTACAGATATGATCTCCTTAGATGGTGATCTTACTGTATTGGAAAACATTCCGATTATGCGAGAGGAACAGTATACTCGTTATCCTGTCATTCATAATGACAAGGACAATGTAATCGGGATGGTCAACATGAAGCAATTGTTCCTTACGATGGATGGCACTCTTCGTGAACAACCGTTGAAGAACTTAATTCGCCCTGTACTGACAGTTTCAGAAGCAATGCCGGTTAAGCAGTTGCTTCGCAAGATGCAGCAGGATCATATTCATATGGCGATACTAGTCGATGAATACGGCGGTACATCAGGTATGATTACGATTGAGGATATACTCGAAGAAATCGTCGGTGAGATTCGAGATGAATTCGATGCCGAAGAACGCGCTGAGGTGGAGCGAGTAGGTGAAGGGCATTATCGTGTAGATGGTAAAGTATTGCTAAGTGACGTCAATGACCTGCTTGGTACGCATCTAGAAAGCGATGATTTTGACACGATTGCAGGCTGGTTGTACGATCGTCACCCTGAAGGCAAACGCGGCAGTAAAATCGTCGTGGAAGGGGTCATGTTCACTATCTTAGAAAAAGAACGCCACCGTATCCGCAAAATTGAATTGAAGCGAATGGATTCGGAAGAAGGACAGTAATTCAACATTTACAGTTCATAGTCATTATGATATGTTAAGAATAACCAATAAAATAATAGCACAGTGGCCGAAAGCATCGGACAATTCTCATTACTCGAGGATTGTCCTTTTTTGCGTTTCCAGGGGTTGCCAAGCGTGCTCAAAAGGAGATATATTCATATGAAACAAACCGTCGATCTGAAGTCATTTTATGTAGCGGGTACTTTTCATGAATGCTATGAGGATATGTACCACCATGTAACGGAACAAAGCTCGGTTCATGGAGGCACCTTTCTTAACAAACAGAAGGTGATGCCGATGGTGTATGGATTACGGTTGGAACAGCGTTATTTCTCCGGAGTACGATGTCATAGCAATCGGGATATTTCGGATGGTGACTATGTCATTGAGGTGCGTGGAGGAAGTTATGAAATGAGGCCTTACAATCAGCTTTGTTTGGAAGCGGAGGGTAATCTGTCAGACGCTTCTTCTATAGAGCTTCCGAAGCCGATTACGATCATTGAATTTGTTTCAACTCCTGATGGTTATGCCCCTTGGTGGTGCTACATTCCGGTATCTTTTAAGCCTTGGGAGGATATGAGAAACGATCGTAGATTACCTCGTCACTTGAAGGCAGACATGGTGCTCAGGGAATCACGCAGATGTTTTACACTTGCTTATTAGCTGAATAACTAACATGATGAGGGGGAAGATGCGATGAATATTCGGCCAATTCTAAAAGAAGATGCTATTCATGTTCAACTAGTCGCTAAGCAGTCATGGAATGCTGCTTATGGTGACATCTATCCACAATCCTTTATTGAGGAATTCGTCAGTAGTGCTTACAGTATGGATAATCTGGAGCGAAGTGCAGAGAGAGATGCGCAAAGAGAGGAACGGCATTTTTATGTCTGTGAACTAGAAGGCGCTATTATTGCGTTTGCCCAGGTTATGAAGCAAGAGTCGGCGGGAGAATATGAGTTACTGCGTATATATGTGCACCCAGATCGGCAGAATGCAGGTGCTGGACGCTTGCTGTTATCTAATTATCTGTCTACAATGCCTCACATGAACAAGCTTGTCGCTTGGGTAGAGGATAAAAATGAGCTAGGCCGGCGTTTCTATGAGCGTAATGGTTTTGTACAGACTTCTCATATGGTGGAGAAGCATGAACACTTTGAGACTCAACTTATAGAGTACACCTGGCAGCGAACATTTTAATTTTAATTCCGTATGTAATAGGTAATAGATGAGAGAATAATATAAACATAGACAGAGCACCGAGTGATCGGTGCTTTTTTATAGTGTGAATTGATCATTTGGTTGTTTATGTATGAAATTAATTTCATCGAAGATTAAATTTTTATTTGGAAAACGTTAACACACATACTCTAGTTGACGTTGTAAGCGTTTTTCAGTTACTATGTAATCAAATGACAAACACTTCTTTGACATAATTTCATAATGAAATGATAACGTATCGAAACGGATTGGCTAATTTTGATAGGGTGCAGTAAGGAGATAACATTTTTATGATTGAAAATGAAAAGCCTTACATCGTAGTAGAAGTTGCAAAACTTTATTATCAAATGGACCTCAGCCAGAAGGAGATTGCAGAAAAGCTAGGAATATCTCGCCCTTCTGTATCACGTTACTTAAAGCTGGCGAAGCAAAGTGGAGTCGTTAAGATTGAAGTATTTGATCCTATCGATTACTGCTCAAGCTTGAAGGAACAGTTTCAGCAGCATTTCAATTTGAAAGAGTGCATCATTACGATGGCACCTGTAAATGATTCAGAAGTTATTAAAGAGGTAATATCTGAGAGTGTAGCCCAATATGTTCATGACATTGTCAAGGACGGTGATACGATTGGCGTCACATGGGGAACGACACTGTATAAGATCGCCGGCAAAATGACTTCGAAGCATGTACAAAATGTAAGAGTCGTTCAGTTGAACGGTGGAATAAGCTTCTCAGCGGATACGTACGCGTTCGAAATTGCTAGTCTTGTAAGCGCTGCATTTCATACAACTCCATACTATGTACCGGTTCCCGCAATTGTGGATCATACGTTGGTCAAACAAGCGATTATATCGGACAAGCACATCAAAAAAGTATTGGAGATTGGCCGTGAAGCAAACATTGCTATTGTAACAACAGGTACGCATCATAGTAATTCTGTTCTAATGAAGGCTGGCTATTTATCGCCTGATGAAATGAAGGCGTTGGATCAGACGAAGGCAGTCGGTGATATTTGCGCTCGTTATATTAATAGAGATGGACAAATCTGCTCTACAGACTTAGACGAACGTACAATAGGGATTGAACTGGATGTTCTTGCAAAGAAGGAAACTAGCATATTAGCAGCAGGTGGACGTGAAAAAGTAGATGTGATGTTAGGTGCTTTGCGAGGACGTTATGTAAATGTACTTGTAACAGACCAATTCACAGCTCAAGCTATGCTAGACCAATTGAACGCAAACTAATGGAATGAAGAAAGGAAGATTCAAGATGAACCAGCAACTTGCAAACATGATTGACCATACGCTATTGAAACCTAATGTACAAGATGAGCAAATCGTTGAACTATGCAAAGAGGCACGTGAGTATCAATTCGCTTCTGTTTGTGTTGAGCCTTGCTATGTATCTCTAGCAGCTGAGCAGTTGAAAGATAGCGGAGTAGAAATTTGTACAGTTATCGGTTTCCCGCTTGGAGCAAACACATTGGCAACAAAAGTGTTTGAAGCAAAAGATGCAATTGCAAACGGTGCAACTGAAATCGATTATGTATTGAGCATCAGCGATGTATTGAACGGACGTTGGGAGCAAGTTGAGCGTGAAATGCGTGCGTTTACAGAACTTCGTGACGAAGCAAATGCAGGCGTAATCGTTAAAGTCATCTTGGAGACTTGTTACTTGACGGATGCACAAGTTGTAGAAGCTTGCCGCTTGGCTCGTGAAACAGGATTGGATTTCGTGAAAACGTCTACAGGTTTTGGTACAGGTGGAGCAACAGTTGATCACATTCGTATGATGCGTGAAACAGTCGGTGATGCATGTGGAGTGAAAGCGTCTGGCGGCATTCGTACACGTGAAGACGCATTGGCGATGGTAGAAGCAGGAGCAAGCCGTATTGGTGCAAGTGCAAGCGTTGCAATCGTTACGGATGGCGGCAGCAATGAAGGTAGCGGGTATTAAGATTTAGAGTTTTAATTGTGTGGCTTTTCGCTAATAGCGAACGAAAAGTTTGTCACACATTCATCTTAGGGAGGACATCTCATGAACGTGTTAAGCGGCTTGATAGGGATTGCAGTTATTTTTGGAATCGGTTTTCTAATGTCTTCGAATCGTAAAGCGATTAAACCGCGTACGATATTGATTGGTTTGCTGCTGCAAATTACCTTCGCTTACTTGGCTATTAAAAATGAATATGGCGTAAAAGTAATGGGGACGCTGTCTAACTTTGTTAATGGTTTGATCGGTTATGCGAATGACGGAATTATGTTCTTATTCGGTGGATTATATACAGAGCAATCTGGTATTGCATTTGTGTTCGCATTCCAAGTGTTGCCGCTAGTTATATTCTTCGGAGCACTTATTGCAGCGCTTTATCATCTAGGCATTATGCAAATTATTATTCGTGTACTTGGTGGCGGTATTTCTAAGCTTCTCGGTACAAGCAAGCCAGAATCTTTGTCTGCTGCAGCGAATATCTTTGTTGGTCAGTCTGAAGCACCACTTGTTGTTAAGCCATTCCTTCCCAAAATGACAAAGTCTGAGTTGTTCGCGGTAGTAACGGGTGGTCTAGCATCCGTATCCGGTTCTGTATTGGCTGGTATCGCAGGAATGGGTGTTGACCTTAAGTTCTTGTTGGCAGCTTGCTTTATGTCTATGCCATCCGGACTTATTATGGCGAAGTTGTTCATGCCTGAAACGGACAATTCCGAACGCACATTTACAATTGATGTGAAGAAAAATCAAGGTGAATCGGTTAACTTGATTGAAGCGATTTCCGTTGGTGCAATCGACGGTATGAAGCTAGCAGCTACAATTGGTGCAATGTTGCTTGCAATGACTTCCCTTATTGCGATGTTGAACGGTGGTCTTGGCGCAGTTGGTGGATGGTTCGGATTCAGCATTACACTTGAGCAAATCTTTGGCTATATCTTTGCTCCATTAGCACTAGCAATCGGTGTTCCTTGGTCTGAAGCTGTACAAGCTGGTACGTTTATCGGTCAAAAGATTGTATTGAACGAATTTGTTGCATACTCTAACTTTGCTCCTGTAATGGGCACACTGTCTGAGAAGACACAAGTTATTATTACATTCGCATTGTGCGGATTTGCTAACTTCTCCTCGATTGCAATCTGTGTAGGCGGTATCGGAAGCCTTGTTCCTGAGCGTCGTGCAGAAATTGCTTCGATCGGTCTAAGAGCGATGTTCGCAGGGGTGCTTGCTTCCTTGCTAAGTGCAACAATTGCAGGTATGTTCGTATAATAAGAAGAAACAAGCTATAATAAGATAGCGATAACTTAAACAATAGTTGTTATATTATGTTTAGACACGGAGGGTTTTATTATGCATCAAACAGCGCATATTAATGAAGCAAAAGACTTTATTTTGACAAAGACGAATCTTCGCCCAACAATCGGTATGATTCTTGGTTCTGGTCTTGGCGGTCTTGCGGACGATATTGCTAACGCAGTTGTCATTCCGTACAGTGAAATTCCTCACTTTGCAAAGTCTGAGGCAGTAGGACATGCAAACGAGCTTGTTATCGGTGAATTGGAAGGTAAGATCGTCGTAGCTATGAAAGGTCGCTTCCACTACTATGAAGGTTATTCGTTGGATGATGTTACCTTCCCAGTACGTGTTATGAAAGCGCTTGGTGTGGAAAACGTAATTATTACGAATGCTTGTGGCGCGGTAAATACGAGCTACAAAGCTGGCGAGCTTATGCTTATTACAGACCACTTGAACCTTGTTATGAACAACCCGCTAATGGGACCTAACAACGACGAGCTAGGCGTTCGTTTCCAAGACTTGTCCAAAGCATACAGCCCAGAGCTTCGTGAATTGGCTCTACGTGTTGCAGATGCTCAAGGTATCAAAATGCAGCAAGGTGTATACGCTTGGTGGACAGGCCCAGCTTACGAAACACCAGCTGAAATCCGCATGATCCGTACGCTTGGCGCTGATGCAGTGGGGATGTCTACGGTACCAGAAGTTATCGTAGCGAACCACGCAGGCTTGAACGTACTAGGTATTTCTTGCTTGACGAACATGGCTTGTGGTATTCTTGACCAACCGCTTAACCACGAAGAGGTTATCGAGGTAGCTGCACAAGTAAGAACTTCATTCGTTGCACTTATTAAAGGAATCTTGAAAGAAGTTTAATCACATATAAAGTAGTGAGATAAGGGTCTTATTCGTTAAGGCCCTTTTCTTATTTATTAATTTTTGAGGTGAATGGTTGCAGTGAAAGGAATTATTTATGTTTTATTGGGAGCATGTTTCTACGGAGTATTATCTACGTTCGTAAAACTTGCATATGGTGAAGGTTTCATCGTCAATGATGTTGTAGGTATTCAGCTGCTGGTTGGTGCATTGATCCTATGGGGCCTGGTAGGTGGCAAGAAGCTGATAGGCTCTAAGCAAGCTGGAAAGGCTAGTCGCCAGCCAGCTATGAATGAGGCGTTGTTTTTGCTTGTTGTGGGTTCCTCTACGGGGCTAACTGGTGTCTTCTATTATCAGAGCTTGCAATATGTATCCGCTTCCTTCGCGATATTGCTCTTATTCCAGTTCACTTGGATGGGGGTTGTATTAGAAGCGATCACTACACGCAAATTTCCTGCTAAAGAGAAGTTGGTTGCACTTATTCCGTTGTTAGTAGGAACAGTCATTGCTGGTGGAATGCTGTCTAAGGGAGTTACTTTCCATACGCAAGGTATCATATACGGTCTATTATCGGCTCTAACGTATACGATATTTATTTTTGTTAGTGGTCGTGTAGCGACAGATGCTGACTCTATCACGCGCACTGCCTATATGGTAACAGGCGGCTTTATCGTAGCGGCCATCGTCGTGACACCTACATTCTTCTTCGATCCGTCCATTATTTTCGATGGACTTGGCAAATACGGCTTGATTCTTGGTATTATGGGTCCTGTTTTATCGACGCTGTTCTTTGCAAAAGGAGTACCGCTTACGGGGGCTGGCATGGCCTCTATTTTAGGGGCGATGGAGCTTCCAATGGCCATCGTGATGTCGATGCTTGTGCTTCATGAGCATGTGAGTCTGCTTCAATGGGGCGGTGTTGCGCTCATTATGTTTGGCGTAGCATGGCCGGAGTTAGTTAAGCGTAGACGAATGAGAAAGGCTTCAACCGCATAAATGAAAAGGGAGCGTAGAGCTCCCTTTTTTTTGTATGTAGAGCAGGGAGGTTTTTTGTAGATTAGATTTGTAAATATACAGTAGAAATCCTCGAAAAATAACTTATATGCATCTATGCAGCAAGACTTAGTGACGAACTGTCCCTGAGTCTTATTGTTTATTTTGTAGAAGTTGTCTACAAATATATTGCTAATACTAGAGTAGCGGCGTACAATCTTGGCGAAAGCACAATCTATTACGAAAGGGAAGCTTGTGCTGTTCATTACTAGACTATTCTTATGAAGAGGAGAAATGAAAATGATCAAGAAACTTACGGTAGCAAGTGTGTTGGCAGTAGCGCTGCTCGGTTCAGCAGTTGGGGTGCAGGCAGCGGCAGTTACTACGAATCAGGTATCCTCTTTAGGATATCAAACAAATAGCTATGGAGCAGAGGCAGGCGTGAAATCTCTCCATAATATCCCTCCTGGATGGGTACATGTAAGAACAACGGGTCCGAGTTGGGATCAAACATTCATTATTAAAAATCTAAATGGCGCCCCTTATGGAGCGGAAGTAGGCATCAAGTCATTTTATAATCTACCTAGTGGTTGGGTTCATGTAAGTACGACAGGACCAAGTTGGGATCAAACGTTCATTATTAAAAATCTAAATGGTGCTCCAAGCGGAGCGCAAGTAGGAGTGAAATCATTCTATAACATACCTGTCGGGTGGGTGCATATTTCAACGACAGGTCCAAGTTGGGATCAAACATATATTTACAAAAAACTTTAATTCACCTTACATGTACTAGCATTAATATTCCTCTTCGTTTCTTCTATACGACACACTTTTAAGGCGTTTTAGCATGATTCAGCGGCTATACTGACTTTTCAGAGTATTCTTCTTCCATTAAGTTTGTGAGAATTCATCCTTTTTACTATGTGACATTTTTAAAATGTAAAGCTAAAAAGCCTGCAATACTCTTGCACCAGCTTAAGCTGACGAAAAGAGATTGCAGGCTCTTTATGTTATTTTGTAATGTGATTATAAAAGGGTTATACTGCTGCGGCAGCAGTTTTATCAGCGCACTCTGTTGAACAGTGTCCGTTGTGCTCAGCTTCGCACTCGTCACAAACGATATGCTGCAAGTGGCAGGAATCAAGCTCACAGTTAATATAACGATCTGCTGGCTTTTCACAGTGATGACAGCGACCTACGATAACCGCTTCATCTGTATGGTTGATTGGCACAGAAATACGCTCATCAAATACATAGCATGAACCATCGAATAATCTTCCTTGTACCTCTGTATCTTTACCATAGGTAACGATACCACCGTCAAGTTGGTATACTTCATCGAAGCCTTCTTGAATCATCCAGCTGCTCAAAATCTCACAGCGGATACCGCCCGTACAGTACGTAAGGATCTTCTTGTCCTTAAGATCACTCATATTTTCACGAATCCACTCTGGGAACTCTCTAAAGCTGTCAACTTCAGGACGAATTGCATTGCGGAAGTGCCCGAGATCGAATTCATAGCCTGTACGGCCATCAAGTACGACTACATCATCACGTTGTAAATACTCATGCCATTCTGCTGGGCTAAGATGGCCACCTGTAAGTACATTAGGATCAAGATTTCTATCATCTACACGGAACGTAACAAGTTCCTTTTTATAACGGACATGCATCTTTTTAAAAGCATGTTCTTCTACTGGATCTATTTTAAAAACCGTATCTGCAAACAGAGGGTTTTGTTTCAAATCCTGCATATACTGTTCTGTTTGTTCGATTGTTCCTGTTAATGTACCATTGATACCGCCATCCGCGATCAAGATGCGACCTTTAATGCCTAACTGTTTGCAATATTCCAAATGTTCTTGAGCAAGCTGCTCAGCATTCGGAACGTCAACAAATTTATAGAAAAGCAAAAGTGCAAATTTAGCTTTTTCAGTCAAATGAATCACCTGTTCGTTTAGATTTGGGTACTGTTCTTAGCGACTATTTGCATAGTGACTGATCAGTACGTGTTAGATAGTAAACCATTTTCTATAGAAAGTATTGTATCACAAATAGTGATGAAATTCACAGTGGGAGTTCAATCCTAATCTGACAGTAAGCTAGAATTATCATACGGGGAGATTATGGACAATTTATCCACTTCGATGGTTAAATGAAGAGACGGTTATTAAGCAGATTTTATTTAACATCTGGGAGGTTTCTATGATACATACATTAATAGTAGACAATGAAGCAATTGCTAAACAAATGCTTGATGTGCAAATTCCTTCTTATCAAGTAGAGGCTGAATTAATCGGCTTTTATGATATTCCGCCATTGAAGGATACTGTGGAAACATTAATGGCTAGCAATGAGACTTTTAAAGGTTATTATGTAGAGGGAGAACTGACTGCCTTTATTTCTTATATAGACGAGGGACAGTTAATAGATATTTGTCGCTTGGTCGTACATCCCGATCATTTTAGAAAAGGAATTGCTAAAAAACTAGTCGCGCATATTATAGATGATATCGCAAAAAATAAAAAAGTGATTGTGAGTACAGGCGCAAAGAATACACCTGCTAAGCAATTGTACAAACAATGTGGCTTTCAAGAAATGAAAGAAATCGAAGTGGCACCTCATATGTTCATTACTTCGTTTGAGAGAAAATAGGCTCGAAAAACATACCTCGAAAATCATACATAAAGAAGAGCTATTGGTCATTGTTCGGGTTCAACCCTGTTCAATCATCCAACAGCTCTTTATTAGAATAGGCATAAATTCAAACTCAATAATTCACTACTACTTGAACATTATGCACCGAAATCTTTATCATGTGTTGTAGGATTATCCTTGATTAACTTCTGTTCGAGCTTAGCTCCGAATCCTTCAAAGTAATTCGTAAACCGATCAAATGCTTTTCGATCCACAATCCAATCCGCCAGCTTCACGCAGCCGTAAGCGAACAGCATACCGGCAAACATATCAATAATCCAATGGATGTTCAAATAGAGCGTTGAAATCATAATCGAGATACCGAAAACACCAACAATCCATCGATACCATTTACTCCGTTCACGCATAGCCAACAGAACGGCTGCAAAGGCAATAGACGTATGCATGCTAGGGAAGCAATTAATCGTAACATTGAACGCCTCTGCTGCTGTTAAGCCCCGTTCAAGCAGGTCAGGTGTTCCTTGTACATACCACACTTCCTGCAAGAAGATGAGGTTGTAGAAAGGTAAAATAAGCGGTACTTGCAGCAAATAGCCTGCGAGCGCGTAGCGCCCAAACTTTTTCACGTCCTTCGTGAAAAAGGCGCGAATAATACACAACCAATATGTCAACGTAAAGCCATATATATATACTGATTGCATATAGGTCGTTAGCCATTCAGGCTGCCACAATTGGAACATCCATGGTGCATTGCCAGGAATCGAGTTAAACCATTCATTCCAATTGAATGTATGATGCATGGATTCGGTTTGCCATGCAACGACCTTGAACCAGAATGGATTCGCATATTTGTAGATGATGTAGAAGATCAATAATGTCAGTAGTCCCGCAGGCATAAAGCGAAGCCAAGAAATTTGCTTGGCATCCTTGCTAGTTCCCCATAAGGAAGCAATCATTACGATCAGACACCACAACTGCCAATTTTCAACTCGGAAAATAAGGAACATTAACAAAGCCATGATGGTTGCTAAAATAATGAGATACGTTTTTCTAGTTAGCAAATGGTTCACCTTTTCAGTTTTCTTTTGAATTTTATAGACAATTTTTGTATTATAGCATAGGGTTAATTGATTTTACGATAGAAAAATAATGATAAGTTTGGGCATAGTGCCGGGCATACACCATAAACGGTCAAAATGGAGAAATAACGTAACATATGTTCGAATTTTTCATTTGTTATATAGGGTTGAAAGAGGTAAGCGCCTCGTGCATATTATTATAGATGTACATATGGAAAAAGTGTGTGCAGATAGAGGGGTTTTGTTTAAATGAATGTTCACCTTGATCCATTTGATCCATTTGATCGTGACTTTGAGTCCATTGAAGCGATAGCGGACACGATTAGTCAGATCTTGCAATGTCCCGTTACGATTGAGGATAGTAACCATAGGCTGCTTGCTTATAGTACGCATGCACCTGATACCGATCCGGTTCGCATTGCAACAATTATTGGCAGGCGTGTACCTGAACATGTCATTAGTATGCTGTGGCGTGAAGGTATCATTGAGCAGATTATGGGGAGCCAAGTTCCCGTGATTATTGAACCGATTGATTCCATCGGCTTGAATCGGCGCATCGCAGTCGCGATCCGTCATCATCAGGATATCCTCGGTTATATATGGGTGATGGATGAGCACCAAGGAATCGATGAACAAGGTTTGGATGATTTGAACAAAGCATCACATGCCGCTAGAGGTAAATTGCTGCAAGTTCAAACCCAACGTCGTAGACGTGAAGAACAGAGCTTTGAATTTTTCTGGGGAATGTTAACCGGGAGTATGGATTCAGAGCATCGAATTGTAGATCGAGCGCACCAATTAGGAATAACTTTGCCCAAATCATATCGGATTATGATTATTGAATTTGATACATTGCTGAATGAGAAATTGTATGAGCAAGTACTGTATACGATACATACGGCACAGCGGCATCGGAAAGTGCTCCATGTAAGGCAAGAGCAGCGCTTGCTTGTGCTGATTGATGCGACGGATGAAGATATGGATGGGCACATCGCTGCGTGGATGCTGCTCATGGAGCGGATGCAGCAGCGTTTCGGAGTGAAGCCCATTCATTTGACGAGTGGGCTATCTTATTCCTTATATATGGATGTTGTGAAGAGTTATCAAGAAGCAATAACGGTTATGAATATGAAGAAGCACCTGCCTGAGGAAATGAGACATTTGCATCGATACGAAGAATTGGGCTGGTATCGTTTCCTTCCTACTATGATGCAGGAGCGTCGTGCACGTCCAATGAAGCATTTGAGCCTGTCTAAGCTGAAGGAGTACGATAAAGAGCATCAGAGCGGGTTAGTTAGTACGCTTTCCATTTTTCTGCAAGCAGATTGTAACGTGAAGCGAGCTGCTGAAATGCTGCATATTCACTCCAATACGCTAATGTATCGCTTGAAGCGAATAACAGACATTGGCGGTATCGACTTAAACGATATGGAACAAAAAATTTCATTGTATTTAGAATTGAAAATGGACCAATGGCAATCATAAATCAGCTAGGTATCCGCTTTGTGAAATTACACAAGGCGGATTATTTTTTTTCATAAAGTTGGACGAAGCTGTGATCGTCATAAACGGTTATATTAAATCTAAGAAGTGATACTTTTAAGCATTCGCAATGAACTTGAGGGGGATTCAATGATGATTATCGGAGTTCCAGCAGAAATAAAAAATAATGAAAACCGCGTTGCTGCAACGCCAGCAGGAGTTATGGCTTTAAGCCAAGCTGGGCATAAAGTGCTCATCCAAAGTGGAGCGGGTGTAGGCAGCGGATTTGAAGATCGTGATTATGAACAAGCAGGGGCTGTTATTGTACAGCAAGCTGCTGATGTATGGGCACAAGCGGAAATGATTATGAAGGTAAAAGAGCCGCTTCCTGCTGAATATGGATATTTCCGCAAAGGACTAATATTGTTTACTTATTTACATTTAGCAGCTGAACCTGAGCTTGCTAAGGCGTTATTGGATTCAGGTGTAATCGGTATTGCTTATGAAACGGTAGAAGTCAATCGTACATTGCCATTGCTGACACCAATGAGCGAAGTAGCGGGACGTATGGCAGCACAAATTGGCGCTCAGTTCTTAGAAAAAGTACACGGCGGTAAAGGGATATTGCTGGGCGGTGTTCCAGGTGTACAACGTGGTAAGGTGACGATTATCGGTGGTGGAGTCGTTGGAACGAACGCAGCGAAGATCGCGGTTGGTCTTGGTGCAGATGTAACGATTATTGACCTAAGCGCTGATCGTCTTCGTCAAATTGAAGATATATTCGGTACAAGCGTGCAAACGTTGATGTCCAATCCGATGCATATTGCAGAGTCTGTTCGTAATTCTGACCTTGTCATTGGCGCCGTGCTTATTCCAGGTGCTAAAGCGCCTAAGCTTGTCACAGAGGCGATGATTCAATCTATGCAGCCAGGCTCTGTAGTTATTGACGTAGCTGTCGATCAAGGTGGTATTGTGGAAACTGTTGATCGTGTAACTACGCATGACCAGCCTACTTATGTGAAACATGGTGTCGTACACTATGCCGTAGCCAATATGCCAGGAGCTGTATCGCGTACATCAACAATGGCACTGACTAACGTGACATTGCCATACGCGCTGCAAATCGCTAACAAAGGGCTAGAGCGTGCATTGCAAGAGAACAAGGCATTGCTAGCGGGTGTTAATACGGCTGGTGGAGAGATGACGTATCATGCAGTAGCGCGTGACCTAGGTTATGCGTACGTACCTGTAGAAGACGCATTGCAGAAGGCGCTTCTTGTACATTAATACGATGATGATTGCACAAGCTGGTATCCAGATTAAAATGGATATCAGCTTTTTATTTTTATGTACGCATACATGTGGCTATGTGGCGGATGCATATTTGTATCTAACGATTATTATGAACAGTTGTTATACATAGTGATATAATTATAAACAGAAAATGGATAAAGAAACGGGAGGTGATTCCTTGTATATTATGCGTAAATGTATCTCGGCACTTATAGCGACTATTGTTTTCTCTTTCACATTACCTATGATAGTTTTCGGTGTAAACATAATCACATTATTGTCTTCGTTATTATCCGTAGACGCTACTGGCCGTGTACTTCTTACCATGATTATGTTTGTGCTGGGAGGCACTTATTATGCTATAGGAATTCCATTGTCCATACTAATTGATCTCATCATGCGGATAGGTAGTAAAAAAGCAGAAGAAGCTCCTTCTAGAGTAGTCATTATTGTTCGCTTGTTTGGCTATCTGCTGTTATATGCAATTGGGGGATTGGTATCTGCATTCATTACGCTGCGTTATTTTATTCATGGCAACGAGAGTTCATGGCACTGGTATTCTATGGATTGGCATGAAATAATCACATTTGTTTCGGCCGCATGGCTGTTTGCGCTAATTGATTATTTGCTTAGCCGTATCAAACTTTTTAATTCGAACAAACGTCAAAAAGATAGCAGTAATGATTTGGCCAGTGATGTATAAGTTAAGTGTCAGACATCAATGATAAGCGTATACAGACGAATATGATTTGCACATGGAGGGTTAAATGATGTATACTCTTGCTCTAGTCTTGTTGCTTTGCCTCATTGCTGTTGGGTATTTGTGGTACGAGCGGTTTTTTATTAAATCCACGAAGAAGTAGAATCATCTCTACATTGATTCGATGATAAAGAGAGGCAAGCTTCCTTCGTTGTGTGAGAGTTGGTGACTCGTGTATGACTTCGTTTACCCTTAAACAAGTCAAAGCATGGAAGACTTATCTAACGATAGTTGGATGGCTTGTCTTGATTTTATATTTGTTATACGCTACATATTTGCTGTTTTTCGGCTTCTACCGAGCTTTGGACATGACGGGTAAATATGCAATTAATCTAGTCCCTTTTCAAACGATTAAGGAATATATGTTCCACCTCGATTATTATCCATTTGATGTATGGTTTAATAATTTATTCGGTAATGTTTTGTTGTTTTTGCCATTAGGGTTTCTTATTCCGCTTTTGCTGCCTGTATTTAAGCGCTGGTGGATAATAGTGCTCTTGTCCCTTGTTCTCACGGTAACGATAGAGATGCTCCAATATGGTCTGCAACTAGGTACCCTGGATGTTGATGATATGATATTGAATACTGGCGGGGGATGGCTTGGATATGGTCTGCATATTGTAGCTAGACAATTGTGGACAGAGCAGGCAAGAAGGATAAAGGGCTCACATACTTCCTCAGTGGATTGAGGAAAGAGGAACATGTCTTACACCGTTAAGAACGCAAATAAATGTGATTAAATGACACCGTACCTAAACGTATGGTGTTTTTTGTTTTTGTTGCCAAATATGAATTCTTTCTTAAATGTCAATCTCGTTATACGATGAAGCTTTACAATAAGTGCAGGAGGGTTGAATGGAATGTTAGATGGAACTGCAATTTTATTGGCTGAAGATGATCCTGAGATTGCCCGCATTGTACGCGATCATTTTCGCAGACAACGATGTGATGTAACATGGGCATCTACTGGACTTGAATGTTGGGAAGATTTTCGGAATGGTAATTATGATCTTGTTATTGTAGATCTTATGATGCCTGAGATGGATGGATATGATTTATGTAAAAATATACGATTAATTAGCGATGTGCCGCTAATTATTATAAGTGCTCGTGCTGAGGATGAGGACAAGGTGCGCGGTCTTCAACTCGGAGCAGATGATTATTTGACAAAGCCTTTTAGTTTAACTGAACTTACTGCAAGGATACAATCCATCCTACGACGTTATCGTCAAGGAAATGCTCAGCCATCTCAAGCGATGAAAATGGTATTTAAGCATGGATTGTTAATTGACTTTGAGCGTCAGCGTGCTTATTTGAACGAAGAAGATATTCATCTTACGAGCAAGGAATGGGCTTTGCTCGTGCTTATGGCAACACATCCGGATCGGACATTCTCCAAAACCGAGTTGTATGAGCATGTCTGGCAGCAGCGTCATGAGGATTGCACGAATACGATTAATGTTCACATTAAGAGTCTTCGGACGAAGCTTGGGGAACAAATTCGCAATCCAAAATTCATTGAGACTGTGTGGGGCAGTGGCTATCGATTTATTGGAGAGCGTGACCAATGAAGCTCCGTAATTGGCTGATGAGTGCTTTTTTAATCGTTATGCTGCTTCCTGTAATCGCTTTTGGCTTATTTGCCTATGTAACGTATGAACATGATAAAAGTGAAGCGTTGGAAGAATACGTCCAGGTTACAGAGAAAATGCAACAGTATGAAGGACAAATCATGAACCCGAAATGGTATCGTGTACAATCTAATGAGAGATACAAGCCTCTTGAATTGTTGCTGGATGACTCCATTGAGCTAACGTTGTATCGAGCGGATGGGTACCGCTTATTTTCCACGAATCAGGATGACTACCAGCAATATTTCCTGCGTGTCCCTGCTGAAGAGCTATACAGCAAACTGTATCAGCTTGAAAAAACGCCTCGTGCTTTTAAAATGAAGCAGCCCGTTTTTCATGGTGATCAACTTATAGGATTTTACGACTTACATGTAGAGCGAGAGCAATATGTAGAGCAAGTTAGCAACACCGTGTGGCAGCTTATCGCCGGAATTATTTTGTTCTTTGTTATTTTGTATGTCATTGTATGGTTGCTGGTGAAGCGTAAACTTATTCAGCCAATGCGACATCTGATGAGCCAGATGAGTGCGCTTGCGAATAATGAGCCTATTACAGAGTGGAAGCAAGCTTCCAATGATGAAATGGGGATTTTGATAAAGCATTTTGGAGATATGCGTGAAGATATTGAAGCCGCACGTGAAGAAGTGGCGAGAGAGCAGCAGGACAAGCAATTTATGGTTGCTTCTCTATCTCATGATTTGAAAACGCCACTAACTTCGATTCAAGCCTATATGGAAGCACTTGAAAATGGATCACAATTGACACTAGAGGAGCAAGAGGATTATCGGGCAATTGTTAAATCCAAAGTAGAGCAGATGCGAGGAATGCTTGATGATCTAACGCTTTTTGCAGCACTGCGTTCTTCTAAATATCCTACTAACTTGATCGAGGTCGAAGGCGAAGAAATATTTGATATGTTGTTCTCCGGCTATGATGCTTTATGCAGCAAAAATGGTGTGCAATTAAAAACGAGTATCGAAGTGCAGGGCACTTATCAAATGGACCCTAAACAAATGATGCGTCTGACTGACAATCTTGTTAGTAATGCGCTTCGCCATACTTCAGCTGGAAGATGTGTTGGCATGGCAGCTGTGTCAGGGATTGAGCAAGTACCTGATTGGTTGGCACCATTTGAGCAGCAGTTGAACGATGTTCGTAGAACTGATGCGGCAAGCCTTATCATTTTCAATGAAGGTACGGTCATTCCTGATAAAATTTTGTCCGGATTGCTTGAGCCTTTCGTTCAAGGCGAGCAGTCACGACCCAAGTCCATGCAAGGTTTCGGATTAGGTCTAAGTATTACACAAGAAATTATACGCAGACACTATGGGCAGCTTCATATATGGTCGAAAGCTCCTTATGGTACGGTCGTGATGTGTCAATTTCCGATCCACCCCAGTAAGAGTGCTATGAAGGAGGGCGAAGATACATGAGAACAAAAGGTTTGACAGTTATCAAATGGATCTTTGTTGTTTTCATCGTTTTCCCGGTGGCAGGTTGTGGCTGGAGCTGGAACTGGAGTAAGTCCGAACCACCTAATAATTTCTTAGATATGGTAACGCCGCCTAACTACGAGTTGGTTTCTTATTATGCGGAGGCAAACATGACTTTTACGTATAGGGACGGGAAGTCAAAGGATGAGAAGTATTTGTTAAAAGAATGGGTGGGTGCTAAGCAGGGGCGGATTTATCGAGAGATGATAGAGGGGAATGAGGTTCAATATAGTCTACAGACACCGCGAGACTTACTTACTTATACAAAGGGAGATAAAGTAGCCTACATCACTTCATTTTCCCCAGAGGATCCAGAAGTGTCCTTCGGAACTCGCGAAAGTTTTATGATGCAGATGGAGTCGATCCGTAAAAATTACACCATCAAATCGGTAGAGGATGATACCTTTTTGGGACGGCCTGTACAGCGACTGCGTGCTGTAACGAAAGATTCATCGTATCGTTCAGAAATGGAACTGTGGATTGATAAGGAAACATGGATGGTATTGAAAACTTCAGAGCGGTCCGACGAAGTCGAATTTGTAACGGAGTATACGCTCTTTGAAACGAGGAACAAATTCGAAGATAAGGAATTGGAGTTAATTCTTCCATCCCATGTAAAGATAGAGAGTATGGATGAGAGCATCAAGCCAGATCGAATTACATTGCAAGAGGCTGCCAAATTTCTAAAGAGCGGTCTGATGCATCTACCGCAAAATCAAGATATTAAACTTTCACATGTGGAAAAAGAAGTGTATGACTTTGGAGAGGATGCAGACTGGACATTAATTTCGCTTATTTATGATAAGCCTGACGGAACGCCAATGTTTCAATTATATATCTCGCCATCTGCAAATGATGGAGATAATACTTCGGCAGGCGATAACAAAGTGAAAGTTAGAAATAAGCAAGGGATGTATTGGGAAGAGCTTCAGATACTTTCTTGGGAGGAGAACGGCTATCTTTATGAATTAATGAGTCGTCATCCAGACTTAAAGCAAGATGAACTTCTTAAGTGGGCGGAGAAACTCACTCCATATCCATCCCCAGTAGAAATGAAACCAAAGATACAAGGATAGCGGAGGGGTCATCATGATAGAGAGAGAAAATCAACCTATGCGTATGCTGCATGAAAAGATGCTGGATGTATTTAGGTGGCGCAGTATTATTAGTACTTCCTTAATCTTGTTGGGAGCGATAGCTTATCTAGTATGTGCCTATATGTGGAATTGGCTAATGTGGCCAGCCATTACAGCCTGTATAGCTGCTGTCGCATTGTTTGTCCTATATGTTTTTATTTGGCCTAGACTCGAGTATCGATACTTTGCTTTCGTTGTTCATGAAGAAGAAATGGAAATTAAGCAAGGGGTCTGGTTCCGTAGTCATGTGCTAATTCCAATGACAAAAGTACAGCATGTGGAGACGGAGACGGGCCCACTGCTGCGTGCATACGGACTTGCTTCTACGATGATTGTCACAGCTGCTGGCACGCATAAAATTAGCGGTTTGCTGCAGAAGGAGGCAGATGAACTTAAAGCTTATATCGGAACATTAGCACGGGTGGTGGATACTGATGAATGATCATGAAAGTGTACAGTATACCCCAACGCGAAATAAGCTTCATCCTGCTCAGATTTTACTGTCTTGGCTGGAAGTCATCAAAGCGCTCATACCTTTAATTATTATTGTCTTCTTTGATATAAGAGATTCGGCTCAATTAGAATGGTATCACGCAATTTTACCGGGTATATTGCTTTTTGGGCTATTTACAAGCTACTTGTCTTGGCAGCGATTCTATTATGTGCTAGAGCATGATCGTGTTCGTATCCACAAAGGTATTTTGTTCAGAGAAGAACGAAATCTTTATTATTCTCGTATTCATTCCGTTAATGTGGAGCAGCCGTTAATTCATCGGTTGTTAGGTATTGCTCGGATCAAGATCGAAATGCCAGGGGGGAAATCTGAAGGGGATGGCGTTCTAAAAGCGATAACACTGGATACGGCAAACGAACTGGAACAGTGGATTCGCAGTCAATCATCATCGATGAAGCTGAAAAAAGAAGTTGAAGTCGTGGGACAGGAACAACAAAAGTTAGTTTATGATCAGAGTGATGATGTTAATGCCCAGTCTCAACTAGCCTCGGAGCAACATGCCATTTCTTCACCTGATGTTATTGATAACAAACGAGAGCATGAGCGTAATACAGCTCAAACTGTTGCTTATACATATAAGCTGCCTTTGATCGAGGTGTTGTTTGCATCGATTACAACGGTCAACATTGGGTTAGTTATTACGTTTATGTTAGGTGTTATTTCATTCGCTGATGATATTTTGCCAGCAGCTCTCTACGACCGAATCATTTCAATGGCACAGGCGATTTTCCCGACTTGGTGGGGAATTGTCATAGTTGGTGTAATTGCAGCATGGGCTCTTTCTACGATTCTTTATATATTGAAATACGGTGGATTCCAATTGGAGTTTGATGGAAGTCAAATTAGCATATCCTATGGGCTGTTAGAGAAGAAGAAGCATGTGTTTCGCATTAAGCGGGTGCAGGCGGTCGTTGTGAAGGAAGGTATTCTGCGTCAAGTTCTCGGATATGCCGAGGTTGGTCTTCATGTCGTATCTTCGAATAAAAACGAAATGGTTATTTTACACCCATTTATTCGTAAGCAGCTTCTACAAAGCTGGATGGCTGAAATGGTACCACAGTTTAACTGGGTTGAACGGGAGAAACGTTCTCCGAAGAGAGCCATTTGGACCTTCTTGAAGTGGGACACGCTTATAAATGGATTGCTTACAGCTGCAGCCGTCTGGTATTTTGGCGCAGTTGGCTGGTGGGTTCTGCTGTTATTCGTTGTAACCGTGCCGATTTCTTATATCGCACATTCAGACGAGGGATTCACGTGCCGTGACGAGCAGCTTACCATTTGGAAAAGGGATTTGGCACGCTATACGATTTTTGCACGCCGTAAGCAAATAGTAACATTCCAAAAGCGTTCAACACCTCTTCAGAAGAAGATGCGTTTACAGCGAATGAAAGTGAAACTGATGGGGGATGTTGGGGGAACCAGTTTCAGTACACAATGCTTGGATGAGCATGACGTAGAAGCGGTTTGGAACTGGTTTAGAAGAGACCAACGTCTAAAATAATAAAATTAACTATTTCTGCGACAGCCTTAGTTTCGTGTAAGAACGAACTAAGGTTGTTTTTTGCGCATTAATAATTGTCAGCTGAGCTACCATCCAAGAAGATAACGGTCTTGGATGGCTGGTCCCAGCTGACGGGAAGATGAAATACTTTTTTAAGCAGTGAAATAGGCACGTAAGTACGTTTATTTTTAATAATTGGCTTTTCTGTTAAGGTAACATCTTTTCCATTTACTTTTAGTTTATCGCTAATGGAATACCAATTTACCTGATGCCGCTCACCTTTTATGACAACGGAATGGGAAGTGGATTCCCAATGAAGTTCGACGTCCATCACTTCATGAAGCTGTGAGGCTAAGATGTAACTAGCGCCTTCGTGCAAAATGGATCCTGATAAAATGGATTCACCATGAGCGTTGAACACATTAACGGATTGATTATCAACAGCAGCAGCTGCCTGTACGGGTAAGTCGAGATGTAATGTAAGAGCGATGGCTAATGTAAAGGTTATTAGGGCGGTTTTTTTCAAATTCATAACCTCCTTCTATAGAATGACGTTTCACGACTAGAAAAAGTTTCATGAAATGATAAGCTTTTTTGAGATACTTCTTTTGGAAGAGTGCAGTACAAATGCATCCCTCTCTTCTTACTTAAACCAATCAAAGATGAATCGATCACAATCTAGACAATTTTTATTGCATTCTATTTCTACTAAACACATGAATAAGCCCAGCTAACTCCTCTTTATTCTTAAAGAAAAGTCAGCTGGGCTGTATTAGCCAATATAATTATTATTCGATGACGCTATCAATTAACGGACTACACGTTCCAGTGTAAAGCACAGTTAAACGATGCAATGCTCTTGTACAGCCTACATAGAGTAGGCGAGTCTCAAGTGGTTGCAGACCATAGCGAGTGCTGTCAGCACCTATAATCGTTACGGCATCAAACTCCAAGCCTTTTGATAAATATACAGGTAGTACAGAAATGCCCCCTGCATACGTATCTTGTTTGCCATCCATTAAATTAATTTCCCAACCATTCTCTCTAAGCTCAGCAGCTAATTGACGCGCTTCCTCAGTCGTGCGGGTGAGGAGAGCTGTTGTCTCATAGTTCTGTTCTTTCATAGCCATAAGCTCAGTCTCGATGTAAGTGAGCTGGTTATCCTCGTCATGAGAAAGAACTCGAACAGGTTCTCCACTGCGGAAGACAGGCTCTGCCAGAATAGGGTTAGTAATTCCACGCTTCAAGATGACATTGGCAAACTCTATAATTTCCATTGTAGAGCGGTAGCTTCGTCTTAGCTCGAAGTAACCTGTATCTTCCTCTTGGAAGAGATTGCGAAGTTCATCCCAGCTTTCAATACCTGCATAAGCATGGATACCCTGAGAAAGATCGCCGAGTACGGTAAAGGATTGACTGCGGACGCATTGATTCAATAATGCCAAATGAAGGGGAGAAAAATCCTGTGCCTCATCAATGACAATATGATCAAAAGTATGCGTTCGCTCAACACCATACATAAGCATATGGATATAGGTCATTGTCGTTAAATCTTCTTGGCGAATTTGATTCTGCTTCAGATCGTTGACGGTTCGTTTCCATAATGCTGGTGCTAAGAACTGGCGAACAGGTTCCGTTTTTATCAACGTCTTGTAGATATGCAGGACATCTGGCTTCGGCCATTTTTTCATATAGGCTTTCAGACGGGAAGAGGATTTGCGTTTCTTCTCCTGAAGAGTTGTACGTGAACGTTCACGCTTCAGTTCCATTTCGACCCAACGTTGAATACGTGCAGATACACGTTCTAGCCGCTTGGCAGGAGCATAAGAACGATACTCCTCATGATACCATGTCAATAGCTGCTCATGTTTAATGAGCGCCCCGTCCCATGGACTGAAGTCTTCTTCTGGTACAGCCTGCTCGACAATGTCTTGCACAGCATCCTGAATAAGTTGTTTCCAAGCAAGAGAGCCTTTCATTCTGCCGCCAGCAGCTTGAATATCTTGATTAGCTCCTTGCAGTTCACCATACCAGAGCTCGGCTTCTTCTGTTGCGCTGATAAGCTGTATCCGATCATCTAGCCCAGTCCAGTCTAGGGCCCAGTCAGCGAATGTTCGCTGCTGGATATCTCCTACACCCAGTTCAGGAAGCACATCAGATATATAATCCAAGAACATTCGGTTCGGGGCAAAAATAATCATTCGATCCGCACGTACTTGCTCTTGATACTGATAAAGCAAAAAAGCAAGGCGATGCAATGCAACAGTTGTCTTACCACTACCTGCAACCCCTTGTATAAACAAGGCTTTATTTTTAGGGGCACGAATAATAAGATCCTGCTCTGCTTGAATCGTTGATACGATATCACGAAGCTTATTATCTTTATTTTCTCCTAGCCGGTAGACGAGGAACTCGTCGTTCACATGCTCATCGCCGGACGATCGATTATACGTATCTGCCACTCTCTGCAAACGTTCCTGACGAATAACAAGATTTCGTTTTAGATCGACGTGTGCTGCTTCGGCTCCCTCAGGAGTCTCATATTGAACTGCTTCTTCTCCACCGTTGAAGGCATAAAATAAACTCGCAACAGGAGCTCTCCAATCCAAGACAAGCGGGTAGGCTTCTGTATCCCCAAGTTTCCAGGTCTCTTCATCGTCAACCCCTTGTTTACCTATATAGAGAATATGACTATTGTCGCGACCTACTTGTCGTACGTCCATTCTTGCGAAGTACGGGTCTTTAACAGCTCTGCGCAGTCTTTGCCTTCTTGTCTCACGATGATCTTCAAGTACTTGCTCTGTGAAATCTGAACCGCGATAGACCGGAATTTGTTTTAATTCATCATACTGCCTGTGAATGAGAGACAACGTCTGTTCGAGACGTTGTTCTTCTTCTTGATAGGCACTTTGAAAAGATTCGCTCACTTTCAGTTACCTCCTAAGAGTAGTTTGAAATAGCTACGTATTGTTCTTAAGTGCGTAAAAACAGGAAGGTAACTATACCATAACGAGATAGTGAACACAACATACAGCATTGTATTTCCCGTCTGGTATGTCTTTATACCGTGTGCGTAAAATCAAAAGAAACCGGGCTCTCCTTAATTAGGAATGCCCGGTTGTGTTTCACGTATTTCTTCAATTTGAATCTATACGAATATTATTTGCCTTCTACGATCGCATCAAGCGCAAGCTCGATCATTTGGTTGAAAGTAGTTTGGCGTTCTTCTGATGTCGTTTGCTCACCTGTTACGATATGATCGCTAACTGTTAGCAAGGACAAAGCTTTAACGCCGTATTTTGCAGCCAACGTGTACAATGCAGCCGTTTCCATCTCAACAGCCATAACGCCGAATTCGCCAAGTCTGCTAACAGCCTCTGGGTTCTCGGAGTAGAAGTAGTCGGATGTATGGACATTACCAACACGTACTTGCATTTGACGATCTTTAGAAATCATATATGCACGATGCAGAAGATCAAAGTCCGCGATCGGCGAGAACGAAATGCCAGGGAAGAAGTGCGAGATGATGGAGGAATCTGTACAAACACCTTGTGCCATCAACACTTCACGCAATTGAACATCACGTTGGATCGCGCCGCAAGTTCCTACACGAACCAATGTTTTAACACCGTAATCTTTAATTAGCTCTGTTGCATAGATGGAGAAGGATGGAAGACCCATGCCTGTTCCTTGAACGGAGATACGCTCTCCTTTATAAGTACCTGTAAAGCCCAACATGTTACGAACTTGGTTATAGCATTGAACATCTTCTAAAAATGTCTCTGCAATATGCTTCGCACGAAGCGGGTCACCTGGAAGAAGTACTTTCTCTGCAATTGCACCTTGTGGAGCCTCTAAATGTATACTCATGCTAAACCTCCAAATTATCATTCATTTTAATGTAGCAACTTCGTCTCATCTTAATTTTGAATACGCTCACACTGACCACCGGTTAAAATAGGTTTAATGTAGACGATGCTTATTAGGATGACACGAAAATGCTGTTTGAATACTAGCCTAACACCACATATTCATCATTTCAGTGTTTTGTAACGTTTTCATTTTGTGTTCTTGCTCACAAAAAAATAGTTCTCGGCTTCACTGCGACTAGGTCGAAGGTTGGACTACAATGGTGCTAGAATCATTTAGCGAACAAGTTCTGGTACAGGCATTCATAAAATAATACGCTCAGGCATTGCTTGATGTAGTCTTAGCAGCTATAAGTTGAATTTATGTGCAGTGTCCTTACGACGCCAGACGCGCTGCTTCTGTTCAATATAGGAAGATTCACTGACTTCTGACATTTTCTTCAAATTCATAATTGTAATCGTTTTCTGATTAACGGCTATTAATCCTTCATCTTGAAATTCTTTGAGCGTCTTGGACAAAGACTCTCTCGTAACGCCTACCATATTGGCAAGCACATGATGAGGGAACTTATATTGAATTTGAATGTAACCGCTATCTTCAACACCTAAGTTTGTAGATAGGTCCAGCAGTAGGTTAGCGCATTTGCGTCTCACGTCCATAAAGGACAAGTAGCAAATCTTGCGATTCAACACCCGAATGTTATCTACGAGCTGGCAATAGGCACGACGCAGTATCGAAGGATATCGTTCGGTTAGTTCCATAAAGTCTTCACCACTAAGCATCCATGCCTGTACGTTATCCATTGCTTCAATAGAAGCAATTCTAGCGGAGGCCGGATCGATAGCTTCCACTTCGCCTATGGTTTCACCTGGGAAGAAGAAGTTGAAAATAAACTCTTTATCTTCCTCAATGCGATAAACTTTGACGAAGCCGGAACGAATAATAAAAATGTCTCTATTCGTATCTTCTTCATAAATAATGGTGTGATTTTTCTTGAAATGACGGTGTTTTAGCTTAGGAATGAGTTCTTTTATAGCATGCTCAGGCAAATCCTGAAAGAAGGTAACCTGACGCAAATCATCTATCATCGTATTAATCCACCTTGTTTATATTATCACTAGTGTCATCATACACTAGAAAACGCTTTCAAACCAAGTTTAACTTCTTCTTACTTTAGTGTGGGGGTGATGGTTTTAGTTACCAGCTATAAGTCTAGTAACAAAGTTATGGTGCATTTTAGTAACTTAGGTTACGATAGGTAGTGGCAATACCGCAATACCAATACATCATTCATAGGGGGAACATACGCATGAAGAAAAAAGGTTGGTTATTAATGCTTGCAAGTGTTATGGTGCTCACGCTCGTTTTGTCTGGCTGTGGTGCTAAAAACAAAGAGACAGATCCAGCAGCTGGTGGCTCTGCACCAAAAAGTGATCTCAAAGTAGGCCTCGTAACAGACTTGGGTAGTGTAAACGACAAGTCATTCAACCAAAGTGCGTGGGAAGGCTTGCAAAAGCTTCGTGATGAAAAAGGTGTTAGTGTCAAGTACATGGAGCCTAAAAAAGATGCTGAAATCATTCCTAACTTGAACCAATTCGTTAAGGGCGGCTATGATTTGACATGGGCAACAGGCTTTACAATGATGGATCCTGTTAAACAAATTGCAGGAGAAAATCCAAATGCTAAACTTGCTATTATTGACGCGGAGGTAAAAGCACCTAACGTTGCTTCCGTCCTGTTCCAAGAGCATGAAGGCTCATTCTTGGTTGGTGTTATTGCTGGTCTTACAACTAAAACAAACAAACTTGGATTCGTTGGCGGTTTGGAATTGCCAGTAATCAAGCGCTTCGAAGTTGGCTTCCGCGCTGGTGTTGAAGCAGTTAACCCAGAAGCAGCGAAGAACTTGAAAGTTATTTACACAGCTGACTTCAGCCGTGTAGACAAAGGTAAATCTGCAGCTTCCACAATTTATGAAGGCGGAGCGGACATTATCTTCCACGCATCTGGTATGACAGGTAACGGTGTATTTAATGAAGCAAAAGAGCGTAAGCAACGTGGTGAAAATGTTTGGGTTATCGGTGTAGATATGGACCAATCCTTGACATTTGGCGATGACATTACTTTGACTTCTATGATTAAGCGTGTTGATAACGCTGTTATCGAAATTTCCAAGCAATTGGAAGGCGACAAGTTCCCTGCAGGTAAAACAACTTACATGGGCTTGAAAGAAAATGGCGTAGATATTGCTCCAACTTCTAAGAAAAACGTTGCTCCAGAAGTATTGGAAAAAGTAGAAGAATTCCGTACGAAGATCATCAACGGTGAAATCACAGTTCCTAGCGAGTAATTGTACTTTTGACAATATGCATTGCCAATTCCCCTGCCGCTTAAGTGGTGGGGGAACTTCTTAAGGAGGAATCCGTATGACCGCTCAACACGACATCGTTCTTGAGCTTAAGGGGCTCACCAAGCGATTTCCGGGAATCGTTGCAAATGACAGCATAGACTTACAGTTGCGCAAAGGTGAAATATTGGCGCTGCTAGGTGAGAACGGGGCCGGGAAATCGACTCTGATGAATATGGTATTTGGTCTGTATCAGCCAGATGAAGGTGAGATTTGGATAAATGGCCAACCTGTTTCCATGGATACCCCTAGTAAAGCGATTGAACTCGGCATCGGAATGGTTCACCAGCATTTCAAGCTTGTTCCACCGTTCACGGTTACAGAAAATATCGTACTAGGTATGGAAACAAAAAAAGGTCTAGCTCTCGATCTTAAGTCATCTGTACAGCGCATTCAAGAATTATCCGATAGATACAACCTAAATATTAAACCGCATGCAGTTGTAGATACGATCTCGGTAGGTATGCAGCAGCGTGTAGAAATTATGAAAATCTTGTACCGTGGTGCGGATATTCTAATTTTCGACGAACCGACGGCTGTATTGACGCCACAAGAGATTACGGAATTGCTTGCGATATTGAAAGGCTTGGCGGCAGAAGGCAAATCCATCATCATCATTACGCACAAGCTTAAAGAGATTATGGAAATCGCAGATCGCTGTACAGTCATTCGCAGAGGTAAAGTCATTGATACGCTGCAAGTAGCTACAGCTTCTCCGGAAGCGCTTGCAGAACGCATGGTAGGCCGTAACGTAAGTCTTCATGTAGACAAGGAACCTGCAACGCCAGGTGAACGATTGGTAGAAGTTAAAGATCTACATGTAAAGGATGCAAGCGGTCAAGATATGCTGCGTGGTGTGAGCTTTGACATTAGAGCAGGTGAGATCGTCGGTATCGCTGGTGTAGACGGTAATGGCCAAAGTGAATTAATAGAAGCATTAACTGGCATGATGAAGGTGGATTCGGGCTCTATCCGCATGAATGGAGCGGAAATGGCTAACTTGTCGCCACGAGTAGTCAGCGAATCCGGCGTTGGACATATTCCACAGGATCGCCATAAGCATGGACTTGTACTTGATTTTACAGTCAGCGAAAATTCTGTCTTGAAATCCTATTATAACAGTCCGATGAGCAAGCTTGGCATATTGCAGGAAAATAATATTAGAAAAGAAGCAGAGCGTTTTATCGAGAGCTACGATATTCGTACCCCAGGCACAGAGGTTCTGGCACGTTCCCTATCTGGTGGTAATCAGCAAAAAATCATTATCGCACGTGAGATCGAAGCGAATCCGAAATTCCTTATTGCGGCACAGCCAACTCGAGGCTTGGACGTAGGTGCTATCTCATTTGTGCATAAGCAGTTAATTGCTGAACGCGATGCTGGCAAAGCGGTTCTGCTCGTTTCCTTTGAATTGGATGAGATTTTAGATGTAGCTGATCGCATTCTCGTTATTTTCAATGGACAAATTGTTGGAGAGACGACTCCTTCGGCGACAAATGAGCAGAAGTTAGGATTAATGATGGCAGGAAAGTTGGGGGGAGAATCGTCCAATGGCTAAGCTTAAGTCATTCATCAATGTATTTAAACAAGAATCCATTTGGATTTCGATCATTTCCATTTTCCTCGGCTTACTGATCGGTGCGATTGTTATGCTAGTTGGGGGCTATGAGCCTATATTGGCTTACCAGTCCATGATCGAGAAAATTGTAGGAAATCCGTATGATATTGGCGAAACTATTCGCTCTATTATGCCACTTATACTGACTGGTTTGGCTGTTGCGATTGCTTTCCGCGGTGGAATGTTTAACATCGGGGTAGAGGGACAAATCGTAATGGGTTCCATCGGTGCATTATTAGTCGGACATTTCTTAGAGCTTCCGCCTATTCTGCATACATTGTTTGCAATCGTTGTAGGCGCTATATTCGGTGGTCTTTGGGGGATGCTTGTTGCTTGGTTGAAAACGAGCAGAGGCATTAACGAAGTTGTAACTTGTATCATGTTGAACTGGAGTGCGCTATATATTAGCCATATCGTCGTTCGTATGTTCATGATGGAAGAAGGTACAGCTCGTTCGAAGTTGATTCAAGATTCAGCAAGCATTGAAATGCCTTTCTTAATTCAATGGTTTGACGGAGCTCGTATTCACTGGGGATTCATCATCACGATGCTTCTTCTGGTCGGCTATTCCTTCTATATGAATAAGACGAAGTGGGGCTATGAGCTGCGTGCAGTTGGTTCCAGTAAACATGCTGCACACTATGCTGGTATTTCTGTAAATAAGACGATTCATCGTACATTCTTTATTTCCGGTATGATGGGTGGATTAGTTGGTACATTTGAAATCTTAGGTGTGTTCAAATATTTGGCTATCGCGCCAACGACATCAGGGCTAGGCTTTGACGGTATTGCGGTTGCGTTGCTAGGTATGAATACAGCAATCGGCATATTGTTGGCTGCTGCATTGTTCGGAGCATTGATGTACGGTTCGCAAGGAATGAGCTTTGGTGCTGATGTACCAGGAGAAGTAATTCGCATGGTTGTTAGTATCATCATCTTCTTTGCAGCGGCTCCAGGCATGCTTCGCGTGTTATTCCAACTTCGACGTTCGACTCGTAGGAAGGAGGTGAGCGCTCGTGGAAATGATAGCGTTTCTCATTAATGGTACGTTCGTATTCGCGACTGCGCTTATCTTTGCAGCATTGGGTGGTCTCATTACTGAGCGAGCAGGTGTAATTAACCTAGGATTAGAAGGCTTCATGGTATCGGGTGCATTTACAGCAGGGGTTGTCACTTATTATGCCGAGCAAGCAGGTATGGCTGGAGCAGCGCCTTGGATCGGTTTCTTGGCTGCACCAATATTCACCTTGCTATTCGCTCTATTGCATGCTATTGCTTCCGTACGCTTTAAGGCGAATCAAGTAATTAGTGGTATCGTTGTAAACATGTTGGCAGCGAGCTCTACGTTCTTCTTTGTAAAGCTTTTGTTCGACGGTGCGGCGGAAACACCACTTCTGCAAAACGTATTTAGTAAAGTGAGCATTCCAGTCTTGTCTGAACTTCCGTTCGTAGGTGTCGCTTTCTTTAGCCTATATCCGGTAACGTATATTGCAATTGCACTAGCTATCATTATTTACTTCATAATGTATCGTACACCACTAGGCTTGCGTTTACGTGCGGTTGGTGAGCATCCTGGTTCTGCGGATACTGCAGGCGTTCGAGTAAATCGCTTGCGCTTCTTGGCAGTATTAGCAGGTGGGATGATCGCATCTCTTGGTGGAGCAACAGTTACATTGACGATGAACAGCAGCTTTACATTCCATACGATTTCTGGTCAAGGTTTCATTGCCTTGGCAGCTGTAATCTTTGGCCGCTGGCATCCAATTGGAGCCTTTGGTGCTGCCTTGTTCTTCGGTGTAGCACAAGCGGTTAAAGACCAAATTCAAGTCATAGAAGCAGCAAAGCATATTCCAAATGAAATATTCTACTTGCTTCCTTATGTGCTTACGCTTGTCGTTCTAATCTTTACATCCAAAAAATCCAGTTCTCCGGCTGCACTTGGTGTTCCGTATGAGCCTGGTAAACGTTAATAGTTATAACAATTAATAAGAGACCTACTGTGAAATTCAATTTCTCAGTAGGTCTTTTTGTATGAAATGATATAACTCCATGGGAAAGTATCACAATTCGTTGTTTCCTCATCTATTCGTTTAAGCGGTTGCTTCATACAATAGTAGTACAGAAGTCTATAAAGAGAGATGGAAAGGAGAGAATGATTATGTCGCCTACTGACTTGAGCACTTCTAAAGGCTCAGCGCCAGATCCAGGGCTCCAAATCAAAGCATCAAAGCAAAGTGGATGGCAGCGCTTTATTAAGCAAATCGATATTCAATTGATGGTACTGCCAGCTCTCTGCTTCGTATTTGTTTTTAGTTATATCCCGATGTACGGGGTACTAACTGCTTTCCAGGATTATAGCTTGTTCAAAGGATTTTTTGCTAGTGACTGGGTTGGATTTAAGCATTTCGCAGCTTTCTTCAAATCTCCTGATTTTGAACGAGTATTACGCAATACGCTCGTCATTAGCTTTTTGAAGTTGCTAATTAGCTTCCCGGCACCAATTCTTCTCGCCTTAATGCTTAACGAGGTTGGTAACAAATACTTTAAGAGTCTTGTTCAAACGTTAAGCTACTTGCCGCACTTCTTGTCTTGGGTTATCGTATCGGGCTTCGTTATCTCGATGCTATCTGTAGACAACGGCAGCATTAACATCATACTAGAGAAACTAAACTTAATTGAAGAACCATTGAATTTCCTTTCGATGCCGGAATATTTCTGGTCTATCCTTATTACGACCAACGTTTGGAAGGAAATCGGATTCGCTTCGATTGTATACTTGGCCGCAATTGCAGGTATCGATCCTCACTTGTATGAGGCAGCAGCGATGGATGGTGCGAGCCGGTTTAAACAAATTTTCCTGATAACGCTTCCATGCATTATGCCTGTAGTAATCATCTTCATGATTCTTGCCATCGGAAACATTATGAATGCTGGATTTGAAGATATATTACTCCTGAGTAAGGACAAAATCGTTTGGAGCGTATCGGATGTTATAGACACCTACGTACTCAGGGTCGGTATCGAGAATCACCGTTACTCTTATGCAGCTGCAGTAGGTTTGTTCAAATCAGTAGTCAGTATCATATTACTTACACTTGCTAACGCCATCGCTCGTCGCAGCGGCAACAGTTTGTGGTAGGAAGGAGGTAGCACGATGAAACTAACATTTGGTGATAAAATGCTTCAGGTTTGGATTTACTCGTTTCTGACCTTGCTGGCCTTCGTAACGTTCTACCCATTCTGGAATGCCGGTGTTATATCTTTGAATGATGGTAAAGATACGATGCTTGGAGGAATTACCTTCTGGCCTCGAGAGTTCACACTCGAAAACTATAAAATTGTACTGCAAGATGAACGGATTCTGAATGGTTTTGTTATCTCAGTATCTCGTACAATCATAGGTACGTTTCTAAGTATTTTCGCCACATCATTATTAGCGTATGGAATGACAAAGCGTGAATTAATGGGTCGCAAATACTACATGATCATGTGCGTATTCACAATGTACTTTAGCGGTGGTTTGATCCCGACATACTTGCTTATTCGCGAGTTGGGATTGATGGATACATTCTGGGTTATGATCCTGCCAGGTTTGGTATCAGTGTGGAATATGATTATATTCCGTACGTTCTTTGCAGGATTGCCGGCGGGACTTGAAGAGTCGGCGAAAATGGACGGTTGCGGACCTTGGAAAACGTTCTTCTTTATTGTTCTTCCGTTGTCTGGTCCTGTTATAGCAACATTGTCCTTGTTTACAGCAGTCGCACATTGGAATGAATGGTTTATTCCGAGCATTTATATTAATAATGAAAATCTACTGCCTGTTCAGACCATTCTACGTAATACGTTGAATGCAAATATCATGACGGAGCAGATGAGTAAGCTAGATCCACAGGCTGCTGCTCGAATGGCAGGTGCATCTAATGTAACTACGAAATCGCTATCAATGGCGACAATGATGGTAGCAACATTGCCGATCATCATGGTGTATCCTTTCTTGCAGCGTTTCTTCGTTAAAGGTGTATTGGTAGGTTCCTTGAAAGAGTAGTCTCTAACTGATGTTGTTTGAAGCATTGCTTTAAACATAGATGATCTTAGTGATCAGCACACGCATAATAAGAGAGGGGTTATGTCTATGAAGAACCGTTGGGGTAAGTCATTGTTGCTTCCGCTTATCGCGGTATTTGCAGCAATGTCATTGTTGGCTGGCTGTGGCGGCGGTGGAACACCTGCTGCAACAACACCAGAGAAAAAAGGTTCTGAAACAACCGCACCAGAAGCATCAACTGCGAAGTATGAGTTTGGTAAAGAACCGCTTGAAATCGAACTTTATGGTCACTATGACTGGTTCTCCATGCCAGCATGGGGTGGTGACCCTGCTACAAAGTGGATTCAAGACAATATGAAAGTTACGATTAAGCCGATTCTTTCAGGTGGTAAAGCAAACCAAAAGCTTAACACATTGATCGCAGGTGGGACGCTTCCTGATGTAATCTGGATGCAGCGTGATGGCGAAGTTGAACGTTTGCGTCAAAATGGATTGCTTGTTCCATTCGATGATTATTTGGATAAATATCCGAACCTGAAAGAGTGGGCTGGCGAAGATACACTTAACATGCTTCGTTCTCCAGACGGCAAATTGTATCAGTTCCCGAACTGGTATACAAAAGAGCCAAATGGTAACGGTGGCTACATGTTGAATATTAAAATGTATAAAGAGCTTGGTGAGCCTAAAATCGAAACATTGGATGACTTCTATAACTACTTGAAATTAGTTAAAGCGAAGTATCCTAACGTAATTCCATTCGAGCCAGGCTTAGAGGCACAAGGATTCGATACGCTTTACTCTGCGTTTAAAGAATCTAACCCGCCAACTCACATCTCGATGCGTGCTGTACCTAATGGTGACAAGTTGACATCGCTCTTCTTGGATCCAACTTATCGTGAATCGATGCAATTTATTAACAAACTGTATCGCGAAGGCTTGGTAGCAAAAGATGCATTGACGCAAACAGAAGACCAAGTTAAAGAAAAAGTTATGAATGGTCGAGTAGCTGTTTATTCTTCTGCAGATACGACAAAGTTCGGAAGTATGGGTCATGCGGCATTGACAAAGAAAGATCCGAATGATGGATACTTCATGATCTGGCCATTTGCTAAAGCTGGAATTCCTAAAGATAAAATTAATCCTGGTCACTACAACTCTTTGGGTTGGAACGTAAGCGTAATCACAACTTCCGCAGAGAATCCAGAAGCAGTATTCGCATTCTGGGATTACATGACTGGTCCTGAAGGATTCCGTGTATTGTTCTGGGGACCTGAAGGTCTATACTGGGAAGGTGTAGATGCTGACGGAGTACCGAAATTGAAAGATGATTACTTCACAAAAGAAAAAGAACGTCAAGATCTGATGGATAAGTTGGTTAACTTCCAATGGGCTGGTAACACGGGATACATCGATCCTGCTAAGTCCAAGTTCGAGCTTCAGCTTCCACCAGAAAAACGTACATGGGAAACAAGATGGCAATCCGAAATCACTTGGAAAACTCAATACAACGCTACTGAGTTCCAAAATCTTGATCCATCAAAAGAATCTGATGAAGGTATCGCAAGACAGGCAGTAGAAGATATCTACTTGGAAGCTCGTTCTCAAGCTTTATACGCGAAGAGCGAGGAAGATGTATTGAAAGTGCTAGACAAAGCTCACGCTGATGCAGATGCTGTTGGTTACAGCACAGTGCTTGAGTACAAAACAAAAATGTGGCTAGAAAACAAACAAAAACTTGGTAAATAAGAATATGTTATAGAGGAGTTAAGTCTATACACTCGTATAGACTTAACTTTTTTTGTTTTTTATTAAAACAATGGTCGTGTCAAAGAATAGCTCATGTTACAATAGATCCATAAGTTGGAATAGTGCGTGAACTAATTTTGATATTTACTCATGTGTCCGTTTACAAATTATAAACCGTTTTTACTTGGTATTTATATATTTCGAGGGGGTCCTGACATGTACAAAGTGTTGTTAGCAGATGATGAAGTGCTGGATCTAGAAGGAATGAGACAGTTTATTCCTTGGAATGAGCTGGGGTTGGAAATAGTGGGTGCCGTGAATAATGGGTTCTCGGCCTATGAACTCATACAACAACAACCTGTAGATATCCTTGTAACAGATGTACATATGCCGAATATGTCTGGTCTAGAGCTGGCACGACGCGCATTGGAACATAAACAAGATATGCGTATCATTTTTGTAAGCGGTTACCAAGATTTTCAGTATGTAAAGCAGGCATTATCCATGAATGCTTGTAGTTACGTGCTAAAGCCGATGGATGATGAGGAGCTTATCCAGTCTCTAAATAAAGTGACGAAGGAACTTAACGAAGATAGAAGGCGTAAAGAAGCGGAAGAGTCGTATGAAGTCATGCGCCCCATGGCCAAAAATGAATTGATGACTCGATTATTAGAGGGGGATTACAAGAGGCTGACTTTGGTTGAATTGGATAAATTGTCGAAATCGGTTGGACTGCACAAGCTTCAATGGCCCTTGCAGGTTGCTGTTGTCGAAGTAGATGATGCAAGCACAAGCGGCATATTTGGTACATATTCGTCAGAAGAGAAACTGCAATGGCAGCAGACATTTAGTCAGGACATGCAAGAAGTCTGTCAAAGCTGCGGCACGATACATAATTGTCAATTATCCAAACAACGGCTTGCTATTCTGATGACTAGTGAGCATGTAGCAGATTGTATGCATGCAATGGTGAATCATGTTCAGTCGAAATATCCGTTTACATTTACAGTAGGGATAGGTGAAGCTGTACATGAAGTAGACCAATTAAGTGTTTCTTATCAGCAAGCTATTGAGGCTGTCGAGGGTAAAATGTTCCTTGGAAAAGGAAAAGTCATCCCATATATGGATGTAAAGCGTACGCCTGAGATGGAAGATGCCCGAACGCTCGATATTCGAGTAGATGCGATGTGTCAAGCCATTTCAGAATATGATCTGGTGCGAATTCATGATGAGATTGATAATTTATTCCGCTCAGTTGCCAGTATTCGTTCTAAATTTACCGTACATAACCTAGCATTATATCTCGTTATGAAGCTGGATCAACATCTACAATCGATGGATGAGGATGTATTTCGCATGCTAGGTATGCAGCTTCATAATCTAGACATCCTCCAGAAGTTCGAAACGACGAGTGATATACGTTCTTGGCTTGTTCGGCAAGTGTTTTATATCTCGGAATCTTTACAACAAAAGTCTCTTTCTAAAAATAGTCGCTTGATTCGAGAAATTATTAAAGTCATGGAAGATAATTTGCATGAAAATATTGCGCTTAAAGATATCGCTCTTCAATTTTCCTTCTCCCCTAACTATTTAGGATTCCTCTTTAAGGAGGAAGTAGGAAAGTCGTTCAGTGAGACGCTGTTTCAATTACGTATGGAAAGGGCGAAAGAGCTACTCAAAGATCCTTCCATGAAAATTTACGAGGTGGCTAATCAAGTAGGTTATCGATATTTGCCGTATTTCAGTAGACAGTTCAAAGAAACGTACGGTACGACTCCAATGGAGTTCCGTAAGAAGTTATGAGGATGTGGAGAGGATGAGGGCTTTACAGCATCATCGAACAGGATATTTTCCGTTTGGTTACAAATTGTTAGTGACGTATGCCATATTCATTATTGTTCCTCTAATTGTCATTGGAATCGTATCCTATAGTATGTATGTTGAATCGGTGCGCAAGCAGACACAGACTACGATTCACGGTACATTGCAGCAAATTAAGGATAATATTCATTATCGAATTAATGATGTGATAAGGGTATCATCCACCATTTATTATGATTATAACTTAGCTGATGCGATTCGCTACTATGAAGAAGGCTGGGAAACGCATGAGAAAACAATTAAGATTATCGTACCTACCTTGCATAATGCCATTACTTCAACAAACTTGAAAATATGGGCGTCTGTTTTTTTTCATAATGAAACACTTCCAGAAATATATTATCAATCCTTCATGAATGAACAACCAGATGAGACTGGGCGAACCTATAACATTTTTCACACAAAACGAATAAAAGAACAATCTTGGTACCAGGAACATCCTGTTGAACAGTACAGTAGAACATGGGCGTGGAGACAAGTGCAGTCTGATGCTGATTTTGGAAGAATCTCTTTGCTTCGTAGAATCGTTGATATTCAGCAGCCCTTAGATATGAAAGAAATTGGATTTGTGAGAATTAGTATTAAGTTGTCTGATTTATTCGAAAGTGTCGATTACGCTAAAATTGGCGATGGAAGTATATTGACGGTTAGGGATAGATACGGAAATACTGTCTATCGTTCTGCAGCTAGTTCAGCCGAAGATCACTCACGTGTAAATGATGAAACGTTTATGACGATTGAAGAAGCGTTAGATGACGGTGGATGGGTATTAACCGCATCGATACCTACTACGATCGTAGAGCAAGACGCGAAGCGTATTCGAATGTTTACGATATGGGTAGGTCTTTCCTGCCTCATCATATGTACGTTCGCGGCTATTTTCATCTCTAGGCATTTTTCATTGCGAGTCAATAAATTAATTACCATATTGAATGCATTCCGTGAAGGGGACCTCCATAAACGAGTCCATTTACGCAACAAAGATGAATTCTCTGAAATCGGAAATGCGATTAATGAGATGGGAGAAAACATTGGGGATTTAATCAAAGAAGTGTATGTGACTCAACTTCAGAAGAAAGAAGCTGAACTAGAATCTTTACAGGCTCAGATCAATCCTCATTTCTTGTACAACACACTATCATCAATTAGTAGATTGGCCAAGTTCGGGGATACAGAAAGATTACATCAAATGGTGATGGGATTGGCAAAGTTTTATCGCTTAACGTTGAATGACGGTAGGACGAATATTCCACTAGCTACGGAACTAGAGCAAGCACAAGCTTATATTGAGATTCAGAAAATTAAATTCGGCGAACGGATGGACGTGCTATTTTTAATAGATAGTGATATATGGCCTTATCAAACGATTAAGTTAATCGTACAGCCGTTTCTTGAAAATGTATTCGAGCATGCATGGTGCGGGGATCGGATTCATGTTCGTATTGAAGTTCAATGTATGGAGGAGCAGATCAAAATTAGGATTATTGATGATGGCGTCGGAATGACAATGGAACGCATTAGTCATATTTTTGATTCGCAAGACCATGTGAACGGTGGGTATGGAATTCGTAATGTTCATCAGCGCATACGGTTGCAGTATGGTGAACAATATGGAGTTAACATTTTTAGCCGAATCGGAATCGGAACCGTTGTTGAAATCTCAGTTCCGGCTGTTAGACGATAATATGGTTATATATGTTTAAAGGTGTAGGTCTTTTCCGATTTGCTGACTGTACACATTTTTATGATTCTATCATTTATATGGAGGGCTGCTTCGTATGATGCGTCTATTTTGCTTATATGTACGACCGTATTTGATCCATCTCAGTCATAAAGCAATATGCGTATGTAAACGAATGAGCATGGTGACAGGCGATGTTACATAATAAACGAATCCGTATTCGTTCACTCGTTCTAGGCGGCTTCTTCATAATATGTGTTGCCGTTATTCTGATAAGACTTTTCTGGATTCAAGTCGTCAATTTTGAATTTTATGAAAAGCATAACAACAAGACTTGGGCTTATGAGGTTAAAATGCCTGCACATCGTGGTGATATTGTTGACCGCAATGGGAAGGTGCTTGCTGCAAGCGCACCATCTTATCATGTCGTACTGCATCCTGAAATGGTGAGAGATAACAAACGTGAAGCTGATGTTGCACGTGAACTATCACGACTATTAGGAACAACAGAGTCCAAGGTAATGGAGCTCGTTAATAAAAAAAAGACGCAAGTTGAATTACACCCACAAGGACGCAACTTACCTTATGACAGGCTGGAAGAGTTCAATCAAACATTTGGACAGTCTCGTATCCAAGGACAAGACATTGTGTTCTATGAGTACGGTGTGCGATTGCAGAGAGATACGAAGCGTTATTATCCCTATAATGAAACAGCTGCACATATTCTGGGTTATATCGATCGAGAAGGTAAACCGATTATGGGTGTTGAAGCTGAACTAGATAACATCTTGTCTGGCAAGGACGGCTCTGTAAAGGGACAGCGCGATCTCCGGGGTTATCCATTGCCGCAATCGAAGCCAGAAGTCGTTCAACCGAAAGATGGGCAGCAGGTTCAATTAACGATCGATGTTGATATTCAGAAAATTTTAGAGGATTCTATGCGAGATATGTTGCGGAAATGGAATCCAAAGTTTGCAGTAGGCTACGTCATGGATCCGAAGACGATGGAAATATTAGCGATGGCAAGTGCGCCGACGTTCAATCCGAATTCGTATTGGGATTCAGATCCGATACGAGATATGAAGAACAATGCACTTTACTCACGTTTTGAACCGGGATCAACTTTCAAACTTGTGACGTTGGCTGCAGCTGTGGAAGAGAAGAAGTTTAATGCTGAAGACAAGTTTCTATCTGGTGAAATTAAGGTCGGAGTTGATAGACTTCGTGATGTCAAAAGAGGTGGCTGGGGCACAATAGACTATTTAACAGGAGTTAAAAAATCAAGTAATGTTGGTTTCGTTAAAATGGGTCAGGCTCTTGGAGAAGATATGTTTATGAGCTATGCCGATGCTTTTGGCATGAATGGAAATACGGGGGTTGAATTAGGCGATGTAGCGGGTTTTGTCAGGTATAACCGACCAGTAGAATTTGCAACAACCACCTTTGGTCAGGGCGGCGTAGTTATTAATGGGCTTCAAATGACGTCTGCCTATGCGGCTGTTGCCAATGGTGGTGAATGGATGACACCTCAACTGATTAAGAGTGATATTCCACCTAGTGATAGCAATGAGCATAAGGATGAGCGTAGGCGAGTCATATCCGTTGCATCAGCTAAACAAGTGTCTGAGATATTAGAGGAGGTAGTACTTGATGGAACTGGGCAGACTGCACAAATACCTGGTATTCGAGTAGCGGGGAAGACAGGTACGGCCCAAAGACCAAAAAATGGCGGTGGATACTCCGATCATACATGGATGGTCTCCTTTGCAGGCTATGCCCCTGTTGAAGATCCAAAGTATGTCATTGGCATTTTTGTAGATGATCCGCAATTAGGCGGGGACTATACGCTGGCGAGCCAAGTTGCGATGCCTGTATTCAAGTCAACTATGGAGCGAAGTTTGCGTTTAAGTGGTGTAGTGCCCTCAACCGAAGAGAAGGCTAAGGCTGCTACCAGGTATCAACGTAAAATGCCGGATGTAACATCCAAGCCCGTTGGAGATGCGGTAAAGGCCATTCAAGCAGAAGGGATGAAGATTCGTCGATTCGGCCAAGGGGATAAGGTGTTGAAGCAATATCCATCCGCGCAAACAGCCCTTTCAAAAGGATCGACGGTGTATATTTTGACAGACAAGCCTGAAAATATTCCGACGCCTGTATTTGATGGGTTGTCGCTCCGGGATGTACTTGCAATAAGCTCCTTCCTCGGCATCAAAGTGCGTGTAGAAGGGGAAGGGTATGTGACTGAGCAGACAAAAATTTCATCAGAGGGTCAGCCGACGGAAGTGATGTTGAAGCTGGCATCTCGAACCGAAGCTGCACAAGCTCCAGATTCTGGTTGACAATAATGATGGGTAGTTGTTACAATCCCTCTTAATATTTTTATATCAATTTAAACATATAGAGACGGAGGGGCTTGCGATGCCGCATATTTTGGGCCAGAGGATTCGGTTAAGAGAGTATCGTAAAGAAGATATAGAAGAGATTCGCAAATGGGTAAATGACGGAACCGTTACCTCTGGACTTCATGATCTTTTTCAAGTACCCCAATCGATGAGTATGACAGAATCCTTTGTAGAAATGAGAATGAAACCTTCGCACAAGGAGTACGGCTTCGTTATTGCTGAGCTGGATTCAGAGGCTTACATTGGACAAGTCGATTTGCAGGTCGATTGGAACAATCGAACGGGTGCTTTTGGGGTCGTGATTGGTAATAAAGCTTATCATGGAGCTGGTTATGGTGAGGAAGCATTGCGTCTGTTGATGGTATTTGCTTTTGATCAATTAGGCTTGCATCGTCTGCAGCTCGATGTAATCAGCAACAATGAACGTGCATACCGCTGTTATATTCGATGTGGGTTTACAGAGGAAGGTCGTTTGAGAGAGCGAATATATCGAGACGGAATGTATCTTGACTTCATCGCTATGGGCATATTGCGTCCAGAATTTGATCAGGATGAACGGAACCAAGTATTTAGGAAACTGGCGGCTTGGAATTCACAAGCAACATAGGATATTTGCTATCATGTAAGGAAAAGAGGGAAGATAAGCGACAACTATTGTCGTATATCTTCCCTCTTTTTGTAGCTTCGTATGTGTAGTAAATATTCTAGCTGTTTGTTGCGAAGACGATACCGATGGTATTCGGTCCACAATGGCTTGAAATGACACAGCCTGTATACGAAGTGTACACATGCTTAGCCCCTGTTAGCAGCTTAAGTTGCTCTACCACATAGGCTGCATCTTCATCAGAATAGGAATGAGTCACGAATATCGTGTCATTATCCATTTGATTTTTCAAGTTCAATGGATTGCTTAGAAGCTGCTCCAGTGCTTTTTCGCGTTTACCGCGAACTTTGCTGGCTGCAATCATTTTTCCATCTACAACTTTAATAACTGGTCGAATACGCAGCAGTGTACCGATGATGTTCTGCAAGCTGCTGCATCTGCCACCTTTGTGTAAATAGTCGAGCGTATCGATAATGAATTCGGTTTCGATATGCTTTCTCATTTCTTGTATGTGTGCGATGATATCTTCTATGCTGTTTCCAGCTTCGGCCATGCGTGCGGCACGCAGTACTTGAATACCAATTCCTGTTGATAAATTCATGGAATCAATAACGTAAATACGGCCAGAATGTTCTTCAAGCATTTGAGCTGCGATGATCGCATTTTGAATGGTCGAAGAAAGCTCTGTAGAAAGGCCGATATAGATGATATGTTGTCCAGCTTTAACGAACGGTTCGAACTTTGCGACAAAGTCACCTGGAGATGGTGCAGCGGTTTTAGGCAGCTGACCTCCCTTGTCTACCATTTCATAAAGCTTGGCAGGGTCCATATCCACACCATCTTGGAACGCTTGATCACCGAATGTCACATAAAGGGGGACAATTCCGATATCATGTTGTTCAATTAGTGATGGTGGTAGGTCGCATGTACTATCAGAAAATATTTTGATCGATGCCATTGTTTAACCTCCTGCAGCAATCTGACAATCTATCTATTATATAATGAATTCTCTCATAAAGACATCGTTTCTATTATACTTCAATTCATCATTTCATTCACGCTTAAATATAGACCCTAATTATGGATGGGAAGACACTGATTGTATGTTAACTTATTTTAATTGCATGATCAAACGTTCTTGTTCGTTGCTTGACTGCTTAATCAGCGGTATACTGGTTCACGTATGCAATATTCTATGTGTGCAACGGTAATTGTAATTAGAGATGAAGAGACAACAGGAGATTATTTCAACAAGGGAGTCGGTTGGCTTATGAACCATGAACAACAAGCATTTAAAAGGATAATGTGGGGGCTAATTTTCTTAATTGATATACGGTTGTGGGGATTCTTGGATATCCTTCCCGATATATTTGGAATGCTATTAGTTTGGAAGTCTTTGTCTGAGTTGCAACAAACAGCTCCTTCCTTCTATCGCGCCAAGCGCTTTATGCCTGTAGTGCTCATACTGACTGGTTACGAGCTTATTGGGCCGTTTGTTGCAGGGGCAATGGGTCAACAATTATGGTTGTGGTCTGCGATTATTCAAAGTATAGCTATTTTGGCAACAAATATCTATTTAATCTGGCTGCTTAGTTCAGGAGTGCGTGAGTGGGCGAATAGCAGATCTTTATCAAAATTAGCGGATACAGCTAAGCGGCGAGGTTTGTTTTATGGGGTAGTTAACTTATTTGGTACAGTAATTATGCTGGCCTTTTCCATTGTTTCGCCATCCATATACAAATTGCTTGGACAACCAATGTCATTTTTGTATGTTGTCCTGACAGTTATGGTTATTGCATTGTTTAAACAAGCAGCTGCGATTGCAGCTGAAAAGTAAAGAGATATTGTATCCCCACTTTAACTAGTTACCTGAGACCATTCATGCTCTCATAGAGGTGATGAACAAAGCGGGGATTTTTTTATTGCCTAATAACCGAAAATTCGACAACAAGATATGATAAACAATTTCATTATTTTATAAATATAATGAAATTACATGATCCATATTCAAATTTGTCGCTATTGAATACTTATCATACGGAATAATAAACGTTCGAGAAGAGGGTGATGGTATGAATCATTATTTGTTCTATCGTAGAAGTCATCTCAATTGTTACAGGATTTCAGTTGCTCATCTTTTAATTAATTGTGGACATCAAGCAGAACATCTTTTTTATAATTCCTATGAAAGTGCTGATAAAATATACAAAGAACTACTAGAAGAGAAAAAGGGATTTTGGCTTTTTACTATGGAATGCCTTGAGGACAATGACCTTTTGCAAGTAGGCGTAAAGTTTACTGATTTCGAAGGTTCATCTATTAGTGGAGCTGTACAGTTTATAGAATCGAATTTGCATGATGGAAATGTCGTGTTCGCTGGATTAAAGCCAAAGTATTTCCCAGAGCTTCATTTTATGGATGGAGAATCTACGCATTATATGATGATAGAGCAATTTGTGAATCGTGAACATGCTGTATTAAATGATATTCGACATGTTGCTGGTGAAACGTACGATGCTGAATTTGTGCTCAATGTTGTCAGTCAATTAGAGTATCCGCTGTTTTCTATGCGTGTGCAAGACATCGAGTTCTCTCCTGAATCAAAACAATTATTCCTCAATAGAGCGATACAGCAAATTATGCAGGAAAATGGAAGCAGTAGGTTGTTTGATAAAGCTGTAGAAATGATTAAGCAGCTGCCGCATGTAAGTATGGAAGAAAGGAAAGAAATTTTTCAAACTCTGTTGCAGTTGTTTGTCGTTCTATGTGGCTCAAGATATATGTTCTCCTGTTATGTAAAACTTCTTCAAGTTCCCTCGTATGTGACAGATATGCTGCATTACTGTTCCGATCTGGCGGAAGCCCTTAAAAATGTAATTATCAAAAAAGAAGCACAAATCCATATTTTAAAACAGTCTGTACAAATCGATGATGTAATTGAAAGATTGGATTGGTTGCGAGAATATGAGCGATTAACACTACTTGTTTTGAAAAAAGAAGTAGCTAAGGATATCGAGGCATCCTCATGGAACAAGCCCGAGCAATTAGTAAATGGTCCGTCTCAATTAAGAGCGCTGTCAGTCACGAGCGATAGTGTTGCTATTGAATGGGGAGCATCGATGTTGGCTGATCACGTCATAGCATTTGAAATTGTTATAAATGACATGGTTTATGAAACTAGAGTAACAAGATTCAAATTTCAGAACTTAAATCCGGATTCAGACTATCGTATCGTAGTTAGATCAAAAGATATTTACGGAAACGTGTCGCAATTGCAAGCAGAGATTGAAGTGAGAACAGAGCCTAACTTACTAGGGAAGGATTGGGCCCTAAATAAAGCAGTATTAGCATCATCCGTTGAACCAGGCTTTGATGGCATGACTTTTCCAGCCAGCCATGTGGTAAATGGAAATAGTTCAACAAGATGGAGCAGCGAATTCTCTGCACCACAGTGGCTTTGTATTGACTTAGAAGAGAAAGTTGCAATCTCACGCGTTGTTGTTCAGTGGGAGTATTCTTTTGCAACGAAGTATGAAATCCAAGTGTCTGCTGATAATGAAACATGGTCAACGATAAGTACAAAAGAGAAAGAGAGAAGAGAAGGTGAAGAAGAGGTAGAAGTGAGCGAAGAGGTCATTGTTTGCAATGGAGAGGGGAGATATGTTCGCATCCTCATGTTAGAAAGGGAAACCACCTATGGCTTTTCAATATGGAATGTACATGTATATGGACAAAAGGTAGCAAGCGAGTCGTTATGCGAGGTTTAGTTCTCATGAGAAAAAGTGAGAAGCGTAACTTCCGTCATTCAGTAATGTAGCGATTATTTGAATGACGGAGTATCTTTTTCTCTATTGTTGCTGCTCCCAATGAGAAAGCACGAATAAAGCGGGAGAATTCCAATAGACAGCTACTTCATTGGTGGCGTAGCTGTCTTCATGATCGATAAAGCATTGAGCAGGTGGCAGACCTTGAAGTCTTTTCTTTGAGATGTCATCATGTAAGCCGGCATTAGGCCCGCCACTAACAAGGCCAGGCACAGGGCTATTAATATCGTCGGCAATACTTGGGCGATAATGCGGATGTTGGACAGAATGATCTCCAAAGCCTGTTACAAAGCTTAAATCCAGTGAATTACGCCCTAATAGGTAATGAACATGATTCAATGCCGCTGCTTCGTATCGTTTGTCTTTAAAAAAGCGATAGGCTATTAATAACAGCATTGCGTTGTTCATCACTACTTTATTGCTGCCCCAAATGTACTCATCTTTAAGCAATGAAATGCCATGTCCGTCTGTTGTGCTTTTCCAGAGCATATAATCAGCTTCCTTTCGAAGGTCGCTCAATAACTGCTCGTATAATTCAAGATCGGTTTGTGTTGAATTGCTAAGAAGATAGGCTAAGCTGCCATATCCACCTATATTTGACCAACATAGCCCAAACTTATGAAACGGTTCTTTGTGGATAGTCAAAAGCGCGTGGTGATAAATAGGATCATGTGTTGTACCGTACAATTCGCAAGCTGCCCAATAACGATCGTCAATATCTTGTTGATCACTGTAATCGCCAGTGGCTATGTCAGGCGGATTATGGAATGCAATTACATCTGGATTGTTCACTAACCAGCCCCATGAAAGAACAGCTGCTTGTTTACACTTATGTGCAAAATCAGCGTCAAAAGGTTGATAGATTCGCGCAGCCTTCGCCATTACTGCTGCAAAGCAACCAGTTGCTGTTGACGAGATGGGGGAAAATACAAGAGGCTCTAGATCATGCTCTGGCAAAGTGCTAAGTGGAGGGAACTGATGTGTAGTAAGTTTGTGAAACACTCCTCCGGACGGGTCTTGCATTTTAAACATCCAGTCTAATTCCCAACGGCATTCATGTAGTACATCTGGGATGATTCCATCTGTCTCTGGAATAGGAGTAGGACGATTAAATGCACTCGGATACAGCTCGTAAGCAAGTAGTAGATCTGCAACAGCTTTAGCTCCGGGAACTACATATTTTCCGTAGTCGCCAGCATCATGCCAACCTCCAGAGCAATCCAATAGCTGTTTATGATTGTCATAAACGAATCCCTTCGCTAGATGGCAGGCACTATGGTGCCAAGGACCAGCGAATTCTGGTGTAAGTTCTTGCCCACAGCGAAAATAATAGAACGCTTTTAGCAGTCCATGATGAAGTTCGGTATAAGGACGCTGGAGGATTGAAAATGTGGCGGAAGTCACGCTATCCATTTCATGTCGTATATAGAATCTACCAACGTCGTTCACGGCGCTAAAATCACCGAAGGCGACCATGTGACCGCTAGCATCATCATTTTTCAATGGACCGGTTTGTCCAGTAAAGACAATTTCCCCACTACCTTCTTCGATTACTTGAAATGTTCCTTCTTTCGTGAAAACAGCATGTTTATTGCTATAGAGAGGATAACCAATCTGGTTAACAGTAATGCCGCGCATCGTACTACGAGTCATGGGATGAGGCTCCTTTCTGCTTTTAACTTCCAAGTAATTGAAGAAAACTGATCTTATTATAGCTTAAAATTCCTATTTATTGCTTCTTATATGTTACAATATTTACGTATATCTTCCATTTGTTTGTTGCTAGTTACTTATGTGCTAGCTAGTATGCATGGTAATAATAGAGATATGACAGCTGTTGTCGCGTATATCTGAAGATAACGCTAGCGATTGCTTAAGGAGTGGACATAATGAACAAGTACTGGCAACCAATAGTACGACCGAGCGAAGAGCAGTTAAGAAGCGCTCGATTTGATATTCACAATAGTGCACGTTATGTGGGGAGAATAGATTGGTCCGATGATGGTGGACCTGTTCTATCTTGGCCGGGCAGTTCGATTACAGCTCGTTTTCAAGGCTCTTCCATTACGATGTATATGACGGTGAAGCATCGAGATCACTCTTGGGTTCATGTGAGTATTGATGGCGGCGAGCCGTTCAAACTGTACATTGATGCAGGGGTATCCGTCTACACGCTGGCAACAGATCTTAGTGAAGGGGTACATACAATTGAGGTATATAAACGGACAGAGGGCATGTTCGGAAGTATTCAGTTTATGGGCTTCACACTTTCGGACGGTGGAACTTTTCTAGAGCCGCCGGCACGATTCAACCGCAGAGTAGAAATTATCGGGGATTCAATAAGTTGTGGTTCAGGTAATGAAGGTCGGGAAGAGGATCTTACGAAACCAGAAAATGAAAATAACTACCTAGCTTATGGTACGATTGCCGCCCTTGAACTTGAAGCTGAACATCACACGATCGCTGTGTCTGGGATCGGTTTGGTCGTTAACTATGATAATGATCGAGATCATACGATGCCTGTACAATATGAAAGGCTAAATCCTATCCTACCTGAATCAAGATGGGATTTTTTCAACTGGACTCCTGATCTCGTTGTTATAAATCTTGGCACAAATGATAATAACTTTGCCATCGATCAACAACAATTCGTAACTACATACTGTGAATTTGTAACACGAATACGCGGTAATTATCCTCATGCGAAAGTAGTAATGACACTTGGTCCTTTTCAACAATGGCCGCTAAAAGATTATGTTGTGCAGGCTTGTGAACAGCTTCGTGCAGCTGGCGATTTGAACATTTACTCACTTATATTTGATTTAATAGATACGCAGCGGGATGGTCTTGGGGAAGAGGGACATCCAACTACGGTTACACATGCTAAAATGGCAGATCAGTTAATTCATGAGATTAAGCGAATAATGGGCTGGTAAAATGGTGCCAGAAAACAATAGGGAGGATGCTGAGTGCATCCTCCTGTTATTGTCTAAAACAATTCATGAATCTATTTAGCTATATCGCGCTGTTCTGTCGTTCTGCTAGTAGTACTCGATTGAGTTTATCGATGTCGTTTATTTCCATCCATCGTTTCAGTTCTGGGGAAGAATATTTGCTAACCAAATATTCTTTCTTTTTCTTCAGCTCTATTTCGCCTTTATCTTCGTCAATTTCCCAGTCATGCTCTTTCTCATGTGGGAAATGAATACTCATCGAACTTCTCGCTAATTTAATGCTAGCCCCGTGCTGTAAAAGAGCTAGCCCCAAGTCGATATCTTCTCCACCCCAAGTGGTGTAACTCTCGTCAAACATCCCAATCTCGAGTAGTGTTTCCCGCGGCACAGAAACATTGCATGTCCAGAAAACAACAAATGGGGCAGGCCAAGTTTCGAGATCATCACCGAACTCAAGATAGATCTTTTCTCGAATATCAAGAATTTTCATGTTGCGCAATGTATCTATAGCACCATCGATAGAGTTCTGCTCGACAACACCTCGTATTTCCTCATGATTGCTAGTTGCCATATCGTAACCGTAAACATAGCCGAGCACAGCACTTGCCTTGCTGCTTTCTTGGTGGGCTTTGATATGTTCTTGAATAGCATTTTTGTGTAGGATAATACCATTATCAATGAAAATGCATATGTTTCCTTCAGCATTGCTAATACCTAGGTTACGTGCTGCTGCAGCTCTGAAACCTTTGTCCTCTTGAAAAAAGTATTTAATGTTCAATAAGTCATCGTACTGTTTAACTAATCCTAACGTATCTTCACTTGATCCATCGTCACAAATAAGAACTTCAAATTCATCTTTAGGAAGCTGCTGCTCTACTAAAGAATCCAATGAGCGTTTTAAATTGTTAATACGATTGTAGGTAGGAATGATAACTGAAGCTGAATAGATGTGTTCCATTAAAAGCCCTCCACTCATTTATATATGTATAAAATGTGAATAAACAATTAATCGAGAAGCCATTTCAGTTACTATCATTTCTGTGTAAATCAAAGAAGTAAATAGGATAGTAGTTATGAAACAATATGTAAAGTAGATGGTAAATAAATTCCAAAGTTCAAGCGCTATAACAATTGACAGAAGATATAGTTAGCAGTATTCTTCTAGATATAGCAACTTTATAGAAATATTTTCATGCTTTTGATGATTTATTTAAAAGTATAAACAATCTATTTAAGAGAATCAATAATATTTACAATTTATTGGCTTATCTTTAGGTTGAATTTAGGAAATCTAAACAATTTCAGAAAGTAATTCTCATCCAACATGTCATTGAGTCATTTGCTTAATAATTACTTGGAAGGCGACTGACTCGTTGATTAAGTGTACTTTGGTTTTTATCTATCGGATGAACATTTATGTATATAATCGTATATTTATAACATCTTTCTTATCAAGGAATGCTTAATGGTTTTATTAGCAGGCTGCGTTATTCTATTAGACTACATCGTAGATATTTCCTCATGTAAGGTCACACTATTTGCTTCGAATTATTTCTTTATCCAACTAAGATGCTGCTCACATGCTGAAAGTCATGATTACAAGTTAATCTGTCTTAATAGACCTGATGACTGACAACACAACGCCAATCATTCGATCATAAGGAAAGAGGTGCTCGTACATGCAGTATTCCATTCCGTTAACACCGTACAATGACTTTTGGATGAATTGCATTTTGAACTCCCACTATACGATTGCCAATCAATTAGAACCAAGCTACAAATATGCTTCGTATATGAATGATTATTCGTATAAAACATGGGGGGCAGCTATTGATTATGCGTTTATGACGCCTACTATTGAGGTGTTGGATTACAGCACGAATTGGGATAACTACATATTGAGTAAAGTCATTGTGAAAGAAGAGCCCATTTTCTTTAAAGATATGGATAATTTTATAGAAGAGCTTAAGCATATTATTGTGGAAAAGAAGCAGCTCGTTAAGATTCATGTTGACTTATTTTATTGGCTGCCTAAAAATATCGCGTGGGAAAAGTTCCATATGAGTCATTATTCCATAATCAATGGATATAACCCTGAGACGAATATGTATGCGGTCTTAGACGATGATATTGAAGGCTATCGTACTCATGAAGTGCCGGAGGAAAGGCTCATTCGCTCGTTTATGAATTCTACAGCAGTGACAACTCCAGCCAGTGGAGAGCCACATGCTTTTACTTATCAATTCAATGATGATATTGAGCCATACAAGCTATTGATTCAAGATGTAAGGTGCAATGCAGAGCGATTAGTGGAAGAGCTATCTCAATTTTCGTTCGATGGATTGTGGAATATTCCAGAAACAGATCAGTTTGATGATTATATTAGTATATCTCTGATTGGCATAAATATTATTGAAAATCGCCATCTTGGAAACAGTTATTTGATTCAGTCATTGGTAGAATTAGACCAGATTGATGAAGCATTAGGCAAAGAAATGAGTCGGGAAAACAAGCGCATTCAACAAGGCTGGAAAGCTATCAAGCAAATTTTCATCAACAAAACGCTATCAGACGATAAAAAGTTGAATTTGAGCCTGATACATGCAAAAGCGAAAGAACTGCTGGAAATAGAAAAAGGAATGTGGTCGCTTACATTAGCAGTTGCCAAATAACCTAGTAATTCTAACAAATATTTATGGGGTGATAAGGATGGAAATAACAGTAGAATCGAGAATGCGTGAAATATTTAAATCATACAGCGTTGTTATGTCTGAGGAAGAGTTGGATACGCCACTTGATGAGCTGTGGGGCGTCGATTCCATAACTCATGTACAAATACTGACTACGATCGCGCAGGAATACAACTTTAAAATTACGGATGAAGATTTTTTATTTTCTGATCTAACGACATTCAATAATATCGTAGTATTCGTTAAGCAAAAATCAGCGTAATTTGCGGGTGATTAACATACAACCGAATGAATAGATTTGTTCTGCCCAAAGAGCACCTTTTCGGCCATACATGATATGGATTGAAAGGTGCTCGTTTTATTTATTGGATGGGCACGAGTTGTGCAAGTTAAAATGATGCTTTTTATTATATCTCAAGCTCAAGCAAACATAGATATGAACTGCTCATAGCCTTCTTCCTTCAGTCTTGAAACAGGAATAAAGCGTAATGAAGCAGAGTTTATACAATAACGAAGTCCTGCTGGTGTTGGGCCATCATCAAACACATGTCCGAGATGGGAATCTCCGAAACGACTACGGACCTCTGTTCTAATCATACCATGTGCCAAATCCAGTTCCTCTGTAACGTTAAAAGGCTGAAGCGGCTTTGTAAAGCTTGGCCAGCCACATCCAGAGTCGTACTTGTCCTTGGAACTAAATAATGGCTCGCCAGAGACGATATCTACATAAATGCCTTCTTCTTCATGATTCCAGAATTCATTTTGGAAAGGGGGTTCAGTGCCGTTATTTTGCGTTACGTGATATTGCATGGGATTTAATGTTTCTCTCAATTGAAGTCGCTCTTCATCATTGACTCCCCAATGCTCTGTAATAAATGCATCACGCCCTGAACCTTTGCGATATCGCTTATAATGGGCTGGATTTTTCTTATGGTAATTTTGGTGATACTCTTCAGCTTCATAGAAAGTTGTAGCAGGCACGATCTCAGTTGCGATTGGTTTGTTAAATCTTCCGCTTGCTTCAAGCTGTTGTTTGGAATGCACCGCTAACTCATGTTGCTGTTCATTGTGATAAAAAATAGCTGTCCGATAAGAGCGCCCACGATCATAAAATTGTCCGCCATTATCTGTTGGGTCGATTTGCTGCCAAAAAAGTTCGAGCAGCTTTTGGTAAGGGAAAACATGCGGATCATATGTAATTTGCACAGCTTCGGCATGACCAGTTGTTTCCGAACATACTTCTTGATAAGTGGGATTTTCGGTATGACCGCCAATATAACCAGAGACGATCCCGTGTATGCCAGGAAGCTGTTCGAATGGTGTCACCATGCACCAGAAGCAGCCGCCAGCGAAAGTTGCTTTTTCTAAGTTAGACGCAGCAGGATTATTGCTCACAGCAATCACCTCTCCAAGTTATTTTGTTATCATCATAACCAAATCATACCCGATATTGCAATTGCCCAACCAAACTCAATAAAGTTGAAAAGTCGGTAAAAATACTCTTGAACTTATGGCATACCCGTGATATTATTATTACACGTTAAAGCACGTATCGGTTGGTATTTATACAACTTCATAACTCCATAAGGGGAGTAGCTATACAGTATAGTCGTCATTCCAGGTTGCGCGGGCGTGCACCTCGGCTATGCTGGCAACGAATTCGTTGTTTGCGAGACCTTGCCGAAAAAAAGGTAAAGGTCTCTTTTACGTGCGCCGTTACTTTTTTGGGTAGCGGCGCTTTTATATGCAAACGATATAAGGTACAACGACCAAATGAGGGGGATTACAATGGAACTATTTTCAGTGGAATGGTTCGGGGCATTACTTAGTATTATTTTGCTGGACCTTGTCCTAGCAGGTGATAACGCACTCGTTATCGGTATGGCTGCTCGTAACTTGAAGAAAGAAGAGCAGAAGAAAGTTATTTTCTGGGGAACTTTTGGAGCGGTAGCTATTCGTGCGGTAGCAACGATCTTCGTTGTTCAATTGCTCAATATTCCAGGGTTAATGGTAGTAGGTGGTTTGCTTCTTCTCTGGATCGCTCTTAAGTTAATGCTTGAGGACAAAGGACATGAAGAAGTCAAAGCGGCTAGTACATTAATGGGCGCTATTCGTACAATTATTATCGCAGATGCTGCGATGGGTATCGACAATGTTATCGCGGTTGCAGGTGCTGCAAACCATGACAATATGCTTGTTATTATCGGTCTTTTGATTTCCGTTCCAATCGTTGTTTGGGGAAGTACGCTTGTTATCAAGCTTATCGATCGTTTCCCAGTTGTTATTACAATCGGCGCTGCAATTCTTGCGTTTACAGCATCCAAAATGTTCGTTGGCGAAGCCTTCTTGAAGCCATACTTCGAAAATCCGGTTGCAAAATACAGCTTCGAAGCAGCTGTTGTAGTTCTTGTAGTAGCTACTGGTCTTCTTATTAAACGTAGCCGCGCTGCAAAGAAAGCTGCGCAAACAGCTGAAACTGCACATAAGCGTGCTAACTAATTTTATACAAGGCTGAGCAGGGAAATACCTGTCTCAGCCTTTTTTATTGCGATTCATTAAGATATGCAGTGTGTAGGGATGAAGTTCATGGACTTCGCATTCGCTACAGGCTTAACATGCGAATATGGTTCGTATTAACATGTAAACATAAATGAAGCCCTCCACTCAAAAGAGTGGAGGGCTTCAGTCATTTTCTATTCTGTTTCATGAAGGGTACGACGGTTCAAGCCTGGAATAAGTGCGAACGCAAATGTACACAATGGAGATATCCAAAGGAACAATGCAAATGGTGCATAGGTGAGAACATCCATCCCGATTGCGCTAGTCATCATTGCACCGCTAACGCCCCATGGAACTAATGGATTTACAAGCGTGCCGCAATCCTCTAATGTTCGCGATAGTGTTAGACGGGGGATGCGTCGTTGTTCATATTGTTCTTGGAACATTTGTCCTGGGATAAGAATGGACATGTATTGTTCTCCAGTCATAAAGTTAACGCCAATGGAACTCAATCCCGTTGTTACCACCATCGTTTGTTTACGTTTAATGCGAGTCATTAACGGCTCGATCCAAGAGCGAATAACCCCACCGTGCTGCAGTAGTCCACCGAATACAAATGCAATACCGATCAATGAGATGGACCACATCATGGAATCGATTCCTCCGCGGTTAATGACAGGAGCAAGCGTTTCAAGATTAAAGTTGACTTTCAAGCCACTTTGCATCGTTTGCATCCACATGGATAAGTTCCAATTCCCTTGAACAAAGCCAGTTATAAGTAAGCCCGAGCCGATTCCCATTAGCATCGTTAACAAGATTGGGATACGTTTCAAAGATGCGATAAGAACGACAACTAACGGAAGTAAATTCAACGGATGAATATGAAATACTTGTTGCAGTTCATGTTTCATCGCAGTAATGGAGCTTAGATCATTAGCTGTGTTATGTCCAAGTACTGCAAAAGCGATAATCGTGATAATAAAGGCAGGTATTGTTGTTTTAGTCATATTGCGAATATGACTGGTAATGCTAACTCGTGAAACAGCTGCTGCAAAGTTCGTCGTATCTGATAATGGGGACATCTTGTCACCGAAGCAAGCACCTGAAACAACAGCACCTGCTACTAGAGCAGAATTTGCACCCATCGCTTCAGCAATTGCGATAATTGCGACCCCGAATGTAGCTACCGTTGTAATCGAACTGCCGATGCTCATGGATACAACCACAGTCAACAGCATTGCACTTAAAGCAAACCATTCAGGTAAAAATAAGCTGGTACCGTATACAAGCATCGCTGGGACAGTTCCACTCATCATCCATGCCCCGATAAGAATACCGATCAGTGATAACAGCATGACAGGTTGAATGGAGTCTTTTAAGCCGCGTACGGCGGATTGTTCAATCATCTTCCAGTTCTGACCGCATAATTTCAAGGCAAGTGCTGTACCGATTGCTGCAATCAACAAAGGCATATGCGGTTGAGCTTGCAAGCCGAGTATCGCATACAACAGCCACCCAAGGACAAGGACAAAGATGATAGCTCCTTGTTGCCAAGACAATGAAGATGGGTGAGGCTGTTCTGTGTTAGTTTGATTCATGATGCATTCTCCTAATCTAGATGTTCTATATTGGTTAAGACATTGCTTTTTCACTTGCACGCTTACACGCTTTTATGTGCTAAAGTTAATGAATACATATTTAAATTTACTTCTCTTTCTATTATTCGTCAATAGAAAAAATAGGTAAATATACAAATCATAATAAAAAACCTCCCGCATCCACATTGGGACAAGGAAGGTTTTATGAATTACTTCTAAATTATATATTCAATAAACATAATAATAATTACATAATTATTATTTCTAAATAATTAAGGCTGTCTGATTAGTTGTCTTCAACTTCAACGATAATCTCGATCTCTACAGGAGTATGGAACGGAAGATCGCTAGTTCCGATAGCTGAACGTGCATGGCGTCCTGCATCCCCGAAGATGTCGATGAGCAGGTTGGATGCACCGTTGATTACATACGGCTGATCAGCAAATCCAGGAGCACTGTTAACGAATGCAAGCATCTTCACGACTTGTTTTACACGATCAAGATTGCCTACTTGTTTTTTGATAACAGCTAGTGCGTTAATAATACATTGACGCGCGCATTCTTGACCTTGCTCGATCGTCAAGTCACTGCCTACTTTACCTTCATAGATAAGTACGCCATCAACACGACAGTCCATACCTGAAGTGTAAACAAGGTTACCTGTTTGGCGGCTTGGTATGTAAGAGAATTTTGGCTCTCCTACCTCTGGCAAAGTAATTCCTAGCTCTTGTAGACGTTGTTCAATACGTGACATTACATTCATCTCCTTTAGTATCCGTTGATTGAAGCAGGGGATCAATTTATCGATTACCTCTCAAATCACGTTCCTGCTTGATTAGTGTCCACCACAGCAATGACGGACTTGGCGAGCAGCTCGCAGCATCTCGCCAGCATATACATTACGGAACTGGCCGTGTTCCATTGTCCATTGCCCGTTGACGAAGACATGTGATATACCGTGTGGGTATTGTCTTGGATCTTCAAAGGTTGCCGTATCTTCAATCGTTTCGGGATTAAAAATAACCATGTCTGCGGCATAACCAGGTACTAACAGGCCGCGTTTACCAAGACGGAAACGTGCAGCAGGATACGATGTTAACTTGCGTACAGCATCCTCAAGTGTAATGATTTTACGTTCTCGTACGTACTTGGAGAAAATACGAGGGAACGTACCATACAAACGTGGATGCGGTTTGCCTGTCTCACAGTGAAGACTATCGGAAGCGACTAGAGAGTAAGGGTAGCGAACGACCGCATCTACGTCATCAGTTGCCATATGATAATAGACTATCGTTACTTTCGCTTGCTCTTCTAGTAGAAGATCCATCATAGCGTCAACAGGATGAACGTTACGTTTCTCAGCTATCTCGGCAATTGACAAACCTTCCAGTGATTTGTTGTTATCGCTGTGTACGGCAGAAACGACGACACTGTGCCAACCTGTTGAAGCAACTAGATTGTCCCAGTCATCTTGTTCTTCAGCCAACTCTTCATGAAGACGTTGGCGAATGCTAGGCTGCTGAAGAGCCTCTAGTACACCAGCAAGTCCTCCTTGGAGCAGCCACGGTGGCAGTACCGTAGTCAAAGTTGTCGATCCAGCATGATATGGATATACATCACAAGTCACATCCATGCCGCGTGCCCGCGCTTGATCGATACGTTCCATCGCTTCTTGTACTTGTCCCCAGCTGCGTTTACCAGCAGCTTTGAGATGACTAATATGAAGTGATACACCGGATTGCTCCGCGATCCAAATCACTTCGTCGATAGACGGCAAGAGGTGACGCCCTTCACCGCGTATATGGGTGGATAGCAATCCGCCATATTGAGCAACGACACGGCATAATTCAGCGATTTCATGACGGTTGGCATAGCTGCCAGGCGCATAAAGCAGCCCGATAGATAGCCCGATTGCGCCAGCTTCCATTCCTTCTTTTACAATGGCCTTCATCGCTTCTAGTTCTTCCGCAGAAGGTGGGCGATTGTCAAAGCCCATCACACCGATGCGCAATGCGCCGTGAGCGACATAAGTCGCCATATGCTCAGCTGGCTTCAATTTATGAATGGCATCCATATATTCGCCTACGGTGTTCCAACTCCATTGGTGTTTCGTCGTACCGATTACAGGTGTTATATACTCCTGCAGCATAGCAGCCCGCTCTGGAACGAACGGTGCGGGAGCAAGACCGCAGTTACCGACAACTTCTGCCGTAACACCTTGCTGCATTTTAATACCGCTTTCAGGATAGTCCATAATCATTAAGTCAGAATGACAGTGCCCATCAATAAAGCCTGGTGTTAACAATTCGCCTTTGGCATCAATGATTTGAGCAGCACTGACATCAACAGATCCGGGACCTCCCACATGTGTAATAATACCGTCTTTAACTCCTACTTCTCCCCAGTACCATGGATTCCCTGATCCATCAGCAATTCGAGCCTGTTTCACAATCAAATCGAGCATGGCGCCCTCGCTCCTTCATCCCAAGTTGTATGTGTAATAAGATGTAGAACTCATGTATGACTACTCAACAACTACCAGTTATGGCCTCTAGCTGCGATTTTCATTTGATAAGGACTTTCTGTGCCATGTATCCAGACGTTGTTATACAAATTTAAAGAACTGCAAATGTGGTTCGGAATAATATGTAGTCGATCTCCAACCTGTAAAGAATGACCAGGCTGAATGCGAATGACGCCATGCTCTTCTGAGAGCCGCTCTAACACGGCATCGGGATATTCCACAATATGCCCGAATCCTTTCATAAAGAGAGGAGCGCCGTTAGGCTGGACATCAGTAGCAAAAGCTTTGCTGCCGCCATCGATCACAATCTGATCGTCATACGGGCAACTGACAACCGTTACAACGATAACTGCGGCACAATCACGCCAATCCACAAGATCAAACATTACTTGCATACGATCATTGAAAATATAAGTGCCTGGTCTAATCTCGGACACGCCAGCTACTGTACCCGCAGTTAGCCCTGTAGGAGAGGAGCCTACACTAATTTCCTTAATATCATGACCCGCTTGGCGCAAGGTCTCAGCTGTAGCCAGCATTAATTCGCTTTCCTCCACGCCTGCAGCGTACAGATCAGTTGTTGCTTGACCAGCAAGTATCGCACCTCTAAATGTAAAAATTCCTGTTAAATCCAAATGAGGATAAGAGGCAATACGATCTGCAGTTCGAACGATTGCATCACCGCTAACCCCTGCCCGGCGAAGTCCTGTGTCTATTTCCAGTCTAACTTCAAAGCGAACTTGAAGTTCTTCGGCGATTTGATTGAGTATATTTGCACCAGCTTCACTATCTACACCAATAATAATGCGTGCGCGTTCTTGCAGGGCAGCTGCTCGACGTATTTTAGATGGCGTGACGATAGGATAAGCGATAAAAATATCTGTAATGCCTTGCTCGACCATAACTTCTGCTTCAGAAACTTTGGCTACCGTAATTCCTACAGCGCCCATATCCAGCTGTTTCTGTGCAAAATAAGGCATTTTATGTGTCTTAATATGAGGCCTAAGCTTAACACCCAGCTTGTTCGCCTGTTCAGCCATTCGCTTCAAATTAAGATCTACGATACGATCATCAATCAGAACAAACGGTGTTTCGGCTTCCGTTAAAACAGGAAATGTATTGATTGCATCGGTACTATCACAGGTTTGAATTCCACTTGATTGAGTCAAGTCGCTGTGTTCCATCGCTATTCCTCCGCATTCCATTGTTTAACTTCATCTAGATAGCTATAGAGCGAATACTTGGATATCCCTAGGTAGAGACAAATTTTCTCACTGGATTTCTTAATAAGAAAAGCACCCTTCTGGTCCAATAGAGCAATCATTTTCATTTTATCTTCCTTGCCCATGGCAGCTACAGGCTTACCAATTACATCTTGTGTTTCTTGAATAAGCACGTCCAGCAAGTCGTTAACATTAGTAACGAAAGATTCTTTGATATCCGTCTGCAAATTGGTCATTGTAATAGACTGCAGCGTCTTCTCTGCAATCATCAGGCTAGTAATATCAAAGTTGATGCAAAGTGATCCGATAATAGTTCCATCTTGGTTATTCATATAGAGAGAGGTCGAGCGAAGTAAACGCCCGTCTTTCGTTTGCGTGACATAATTCAGCTTATGACCATTCTCTGTAGAGCCGCGAAGCAGCTCCAAGCCAAGATTAGTACCTGGATCTCCAATTTTTCTGCCTGTGACATGGCCATTTTCGATCGCAACAATCGTTCTATCATACGGAAGTGTCAGGTCATGCAGCACAACCTCACAATTCTCGCCGAATTGCGCGGAGATGCCTTTCACTAGCGCTTGAAGAAACGGGAGCTCGTCTTGTATCGATTCCACTATCGCTTGACCTCCCTCTCAGCGTACAATAATGATAGGTATATCAGAAAAATTTGGTAATGATCGACTATAGCTTAACATACTTTTTTAGCTGATCAAACAAAAAGTTTTCCTACCTAACAAAAAAACATCATGATACAATCATTCATCAAAAGGAAGGCGAGGGGATAGCAGCGTGCAGTGGATTGTTCGTTCGCTTCATCGCAAAATGTCGTTTGTTCTTATTTTTGCAACTATGGTTCCCATAGTGTTACTAGGCTTCATTTCCTATCACACAGCATCAAAAATAACCGAAGAAAAAGTGACGATGTCCAATCTAAATACGTTGCGGCAAATCAACTCGTATATGGAGACCATCGTGCAGGATGTGGAGAACATGTCGGTCTTTCTTATTGGACAAGAACAAGTCCAAACTTATCTTAGTAAAACGAGAGCGAATGCAACCGAATATTTAAATATGACAGGTTTTTTGACGAATCTTGCATTTTCCAAAAGGTATATTTCTGAAATTCGTATTATATCGCTGCAAGGTATGCCAGAGGTCAGCAACAATACGATTCTTGAATCCTCTTTATTTCAAGTTGCTGATATGTCTGAAACGTATTGGCAAGAGAATCCTAAATGGTGGTCGCCACCACTAGAATCCACCACGAGTGCAGGGAAAAAGCGTTCTGTCTTTCTTGTAAGACCAATTCGCGACTTGAATACATTTAAAACATTGGGCATGCTGTCAATCGGTATTGATACTGCGGAGGTGAGTGAGCAGCTGCGTGCGGCAGTACAGGAGCATGGAGTCATGTTTCTGCAAAATGATAAGGGTCAAATCATCGCATCCAGTACATCTGATCTCGATCATGATCTGCTCACGATGATAAGACAGCAGCCTAAAATGAATAGCTATTCTGAACAAATGTGGGAGATGGATAGCGGCTCAGGTCGCCATATTGTAATCGCAGCGGGCGTCCCGCTTATTTCATCTTGGCAGGCATATACGGTCATACCTTACGATGCGATGAGTTCGCAAAATCGATATGTTTTATTGCTGACAGCTGTCGCGGTTGGACTAGCTCTCCTGATTACAGCATTTGCAGTCATGTTCTTTGTGAAGCAGGTGACTAAGCCCTTGGTAAGGCTTACGCGATATTTAGCAACGATAAATCCAGACAGTGTATATCGCCGATTGCCTATTGAGACACCCGATGAGATTGGACAACTTATTAAAACGTATAATCGATTAAGTGAAAATATTGGCCAGCTTACTGAACAGGTGAAGATCAACGAGGCTATGAAGAAAGAGGCTGATTTGAAAGCGCTCCAAGCTCAGATTCAACCACATTTTCTGTACAATACGCTTTCTTCGATACAGTGGATGGCGTGGATGAATAAACAAGACCAGATTGCAGAAATGGTAGGGTCTCTTAGTGATTTCTTACGATTCAGCTTAAATCGTGGTGTTGAAGTGTGCAGTGTTAGGCAGGAAATCGAGCATGTTCGAAATTATATGAATATTCAAGCTATTCGCTATCCGGATCGCTTCGATATGGAGGTGAATGCGCCCCCAACTTTATTGGAGAAGCCGATATTAAAACTGCTGCTGCAGCCGCTTGTAGAAAATGCACTGCTTCACGGCTTACTTAAGGACTCAATGAAGCAGCGGGGACAAATTATGATAGATATACGTGAATGCGAAGAAGGATGGATGGAGTGCCAAGTGTGTGACAACGGTGTTGGTATGTCGGTGGAACGCCTCCAATCTTTGCAAGCGTATATGATGAGCATCGCTGATGGTAGACGTGGAAGTTTCATTCCTATTGATCCATTGCTAGAAATGGAACTGGCAACACATGGGAGCGGATATGGGCTGATGAATGTGCAGCAGCGTCTTATGCTCCATTATGGAGTATCTTCGCAAGTAAGCATCACCAGCCAAATGGAACACGGAACATGCATTATACTGCGTTTTAAAGGGGAATGGTAGTTTTTCAGCTTAAACAGTTTGAGGGGAACGCAAATACAATGACAGCAATTCCATCATGAGTGGCGGGGGGATATGGAATGAAGGCATTAATCGTAGATGATGAGGTCATTATTCGAAATGGATTATCTCAAGTAATTCCTTGGCAAGAGCTTGGATTTGAGCTGCTTACTCCATGCCAATCAGCTGAAGAAGCGATGAAAATGATAGCAGAGGAGAAGCCAGAGCTCGTATTGACTGACATTCGAATGAGTGGTGTCGATGGTTTAACGCTTGCTGGTTACATTCGTGAATGCAGTCCGCTAACGGAAACGATAGTATATACCGGTTATGATGACTTTAATTATGCGCAGCAAGCGATCCGTCAGGGAGTATCGGATTATTTATTAAAGACGACGCGACCGGATGATATCGTACGTGCAGCGCTCAAGGCGCGAGAAAGAATAGAGTCTCGTCGTATGGAGCAGGCCGAACATGCGAAAAGAGAAGGGTCATACCGCGATCAACTATTGAGCCGATGGCTATCTGGTCAGTTATCTGTCGAGGAGTCTAAACATGCTGCTGAATTGCTAATTCATAAAACAAGTTTGTCTAGTAATGCTAGTACAGCTCAAGATAAAGGATACTATGAAGTTGCAGAATTGAAAGTGGAAGGCTGGGGTTCTAAGGAAGAATCACTGCTTTTATTTGCAGTCAGCAATATGCTGCGTGATACGATCCGATGTGATGTATTACGAAATCATACTCGATTAATTGTTGTTCGCTATGAAGCTTCCCAATCATGGGTACATGAGTGGGAAAGGCTGATCTTTATGATTGAGCAGCAGCTAAAGTGCAAACTGTTTGCAGGGATAGGGCGTGCGACATCTTTAGTCGAAGGAGTATGTCATTCTGCAGTGGGTGCAGCTAAAGCAACCTCCTATCACATTATTGCAGCTAAACAGAGAACAATGAGGATCGAAGAGGCGGAAATGCGAACAGGACTTCCTCTGCTAAGACATGCGGAAGATGAGGCTGGTCTTATTCAACAATTGAAGTCTGGTAATGCTAGCGAGTTGAGGTGCTGGATATCAAATTTTGTGGATCGGCTTACTAGCCACCCGCAAGCGACACCACAATCGCTGCAAAGTTATGCGAGCTCATTATTTATAGGTCTTCAGCGTTGGATGGAACGAATGGCAGAAGATGCTACTGATAACGTGCATGAATCAACTTGGCAGATGACCATGGTAGGCAATGCAGAATCGATGAATAGAGAACAATGGGAAAGAGAGATTTATGCTGCTTTACAGCATGCCATGCAAAGATATATCCATCTAGTAAGCCGTACCTCACAGTCTGTAATTTTAAAAGCAAAGCAGTATATTCGAGAACATGCTGATGGCACGCTGACGTTGAAGCGTGTTGCTGACTTTGTACATGTCCATCCTCATCATTTGAGCGAACGCTTTAAGGCCGAAACAGGGATGAACTATATAGAATTTGTGACAATGATACGAATAGAACGTGCTTGTGAGCTGCTGCAAAATACAGAGCTGATGGTGAGCGAGATCGCTAGAATCGTTGGATATGAGGATGTTAAATATTTCGCCCAGTTGTTTAAGCGTTATATGAAATGCACGCCTTCTGATTATCGCCTAAAAGCCTGAAAAAGTTCCCGTACTCATCAGAAAAATATCCCTCACGCTAAAAGTAAGCGCTTCCTTATAATTGACTCATTACCTGCTCCTGCACGACAGGAGAGGAAGTACTATCTAAACCGGGGGGATTGTTAATGCGTAGAAATTGGATGATCGTACTCACTTTGCTTATCGTAGTTACGATGTTTGCAGGATGCTCTGGAGATAAGGGAGCGACTGGTACTAAAGGTGCTGAAGGGGATAGTGTCAAGTTGTCACTGTGGCACAATTTCACGGGGGACGATCTTCGTGCTCGAACGATGAGAGAGATAATTAGCGAGTTCGAAACGGCTAATCCGGGTATTAAGCTGAACGTGCAGGCTATCCCACCAGACGGTTATAGAGCAAGACTCAAAACCGTGGCAGCAGCAAATGAAATGCCAGATGTATTTATTATGTGGCCAGGGGCAATGACGAAGGAGTTCCAAGGAGGAAATCTCATTCAACCTGTAGATGAGCTGCTGCAAGCGAACGCAGCTTGGAAAGATGGATTTTTGCCAGGCTCATTTGATAATTTCACGATCAGTGACAAAGTGTACAGTGCTCCAATGAGCTTAACTCCGACATCTATTCTTTATTACAACCAGTCCATTCTTGATAAGCACGGTGTGAAAGTACCGCAAACGTGGGATGAACTGCTGCAGGCGGTTCGCACGTTAAAGGCTGCTAATGTAACACCAATAGCACTTGGCAATAAAGCGGCGTGGTTGGCTCAATCTAGTATTCTCAGTTCGTTGGCTGATCGTGTTACAGGTACCGAATGGTTTATCAAAGCCGCTGCACAAGACGGCGCAAAATTCACAGATCCAGAGTTCGTACGTGCACTTGAACTGCTCCAGCAGCTGCAACAAGAAGGCGCATTCCAAGAAGGCTTTAATAGTATGGATAATACACAGATGGAAATGATGTTCGCTCATGGTCAAGCGGCTATGATGATTGATGGCGGGTGGGCTTTGACGAATTTAACGGCAAATGCTACACCAGATGCAATTAAACAAATGGGCGTAACGGTACTGCCTAGTATAGCTGATGGTAAAGGTGATCCAAATACGACTTCAGGTGTAGTTGGGGTTGGACTTGGCTTGAGTGCAAAAACAGAGGGCAAGGTTAAAGAGGCCGCACATAAATTAATTTTTGCAATGTCTGGGCCTGAGGCTCAGAAGCGCACTTTGGAAGCGAATCAATTGGTCAGCTATAAAGTTGAACTGGATAAGAGCAAAGTATCGCCGATTTTCTCCAAAGTTTATGAACTGGTTAATGATATTCAATTTACGCCTGTATACGATGGCATGCTTACGAGCGCAGGTGCAGATGTAGTGAACAATGGCATTCAAGAGCTCCTTATGGGGGGAGATCCGAAAGAGATAGCTGCAAAGATTCAAGAGGCACAGGCTAAATCACTCGGCAAATAACGTACATGAAGTCTAAAGGATGATATGGCAATGCCTTGCTAAAAGGCATCATCATTACAAGGCATTGCCAATCATAGAAGAGGAGGTGCACGATGCGAATTGGAACAGCTAGAAAACTATTTGTCGGATTCGGCCTTCTTCCATCTGTGCTGCTATATGCCGTGTTTGTTATCGTGCCAGTATTCTGGTCAGCATATTATGGTTTCATGGATTGGAAAGGGATAGGTGAAGCGCGTTTTATCGGTCTTGACAACTACGTAGAAGCTCTATCACATGATATTTTTTGGCAATCGCTCGGCAATAACTTAATTGTCGTTGCGGCTTCCGTATTTGGACAGGTTCCACTTGCCTTATTATTAGCGTTATTGCTTAGTCAAGGCACATGGTTTCAGCGCTTCGTGCGGGCTTCCGTGTTCATGCCTATGGTGCTTTCTTCTGTAGTCATCGGTATTATTTGGTCCTATATTTATCAGCCGCAAATAGGGTTGCTAAATGGCATTCTTTCTTTTGTAGGGTTGGAAGAATGGAAACGTGCATGGCTTTCTGACCCAAGCATTGCGATGTGGATGATTGCTATACCGATCATTTGGAATTTCATTGGACCGTATTTAATTATGTTTCTTGCCGCCTTGAGCAGCATCCCGCAGGAACTAAATGACGCAGCTGCCATTGACGGAGCGACAAGAACCCGTAGGTTGTTCTCGATAACACTGCCCATGATATGGGATACGATAAAAGTAGCGGTTGTGTTGTGTATTTCCGGAAGTCTTAAGGCATTTGACCTTATTTATGTTATGACAAAAGGAGGCCCGGCACACGCCACTGAGTTATTGGCTTCTTACATGTATAACAATACATTCAATGTATATCGTTATGGGTACGGAAGTGCAGTCTCGACGCTTATCGTGATTATTAGTCTAATCTTAATTGCAGGGTCGCAGTTCCTTATGCGGCGCAACAATCAATAGCCTAGGTGAGATGCAATGATTCGGTTCTGTTATAGAGAGGAGTGCAGCCTATGAATACGTCGATGCCAACACTGGGCACGGGGTTGCATAAGACGCAACGGCAGTATAAATGGTGGAGAAGAGCGATTCGGAATATATTGCTTGGCTTCTATGCATTAGTGACACTGTATCCATTATTCTGGATGTTTATGAGTGCGTTCAAGACGAACGCAGACTTTTTTGCCAATCCATTTTCGCTGCCGACTACATGGAATTGGAGCAACTTTGCTCGTGCATGGGAAGTATCCGGAATGGGCAAGGCGACTATGAACTCCCTATTCGTGACCTTTGTATCGTTGGTTCTAACACTATTCTTCGGAGCATTAACTGCCTATATCATCTCTAGGTTTGAGTTTAAGGGCAGAGGAATATTGTATAGCTTGTTGTTGCTTGGATTGTTAATACCGATTCATAGCACGTTGGTTCCATTGTTTAGCATGATGAATATGATGGGCATTTTTGATACACATGCTGCACTTATTTTGCCATATACCGCATTCGAACTGCCGATTGCTGTATTCATTATTACGGCTTACTTAGCTAATATACCAAAGGAAATGGAAGAAGCGGCGCTTGTTGATGGAGCGGGCTATACGGGAATATTTCTTCGTCTCATTCTCCCCATTACGCTTCCAGCATTGTCTACGGTATCTATTTTAGGATTTCTTCGCTTTTGGAATGACTTTGCGTTCGCATTAGTCTTTATTAATGACCCTAATCTTAAGACATTGCCATTGAGCTTGTCCGTATTTGCTGATGGATTTACGACAGACTATAGTTTAACGATGGCCGCACTATCGATGGCATCCTTGCCGACAATTATTGTGTACTTAATGTTCCAAGAACAAGTGATGAAAGGGATGGCAGCAGGGTCAGTTAAAGGATGACGGTATCATTTAACTAAGTTTATATCGATTTCAACTGGTTCTGCATATAGAGCTGGACGTGCCTGAACGATGGCGACGTCCAGCTTTTGTATTTCATCAACAATAATCGATGGGGCCTTTAATGGAACGCCTGAAGTTAGATCATCATATGAGGCATGTATAGGAGGTCGAATAAACGAATGATAGACTAGGGGAAAGTCACTCTAGCGGGCTATCAAGTAGCTCCTTTATACATTTAGTAAGTTGCAATAAGTGATGAAGCAGCAAGATCTTGTACGGAACGATTAATATGAATTTCACATGGTAGTTTAACGGACTGAGGCCCTTGGTTGCGATTGCGAATACGTTCTAACAGCATCTGGATACCTTGCTGTCCGAATTCGTAAGCGGGTTGGGATACGACGCTAAGGAATGGATTAACCTGTTCCAGCATACCTAGATCATCATAACTGGCAACCGAAATTTGTTCTGGTACTTTTACGCCCTCTTCTTCCAATTTGTTAAGTACACTCATTGCCAACATATTGTTCGCAGCGAAAATTGCAGTTGGACGCTTGTCCGGTTCAGCATGAAGCCAATGTGATAAGGTGAATTGCTGCTTGTCGTGCACATAACTTGAACTCATCATAAAGTTTTCTTCAATCGGTAACCCAGCTTCTACAAGAGCATCCTCATAACCGAGCCGACGTTCTCTCGCTGTCGAGACATTTTCTAAACCGTTTACAAGAGCGATTCTGCGATGCCCTCGCTTAATAAGTTCTCGTACTAGCTGCTTGGCACCTATACGGCTGTCACCAAGCACGGTGTCACATGTAATACCAGGAACTTCGCGATCAAGCAAGACGAATGGAACGTTTTGACGCTCAAGCCAGCGCAAATGCTCAATCGACATATCATTGCTTGGTGCGAATAATACGCCATCGACACGCATAGATAAGATCATTTCAACATACTGACGCTCTTTGTCTAGGTTCTCATCGCTATTGCCAAACATAAGGCGATAGCCGTATTTATGTGCCATATCTTCCGCACCGCGTGCCATCATCGTAAAGAATGGATTCGAAATGTCCGTAATAAGTAGGGATAACACTTTGCTCTCTTGCGTGACGAGGCATCTTGCGACGGAGTTAGGGATGTAGTGCATTTCTTCCATGACTTGCTTGACCTTTGTACGAGTCTTTTCGCTCACGCGTCCTGTGTTATTGATGACACGTGATACTGTCATTGCTGAAACGTTCGCTTGCTTTGCAATATCGTAGATAGTTGCCATGACGATTCTCCTGCCCTTGTGGAATGATGCCTGAATTGTAAAGTTATACCGATTTTATTTTATTCCAACATTTCCATAAGGGCAAGAGGATTAAAGCAGGATGTTTGTGATTAGACTAACATTTTTTTGTAGAAGATTGTAGAATCCAGTTGTTTAACTGCTCGCGAGATGGCATTCCAGCTTGTGCTCCGAACTTCGTAACAGACATCGCACCAGCTGCAGTTGCCCACTGCATCGCTTCTGGCAGGCTGCGTTGTTCCGCTAATGCGACAGCTAATGCAGCGTTAAAGGTGTCACCTGCTCCCGTTGTATCAACAACGGTAACTTTGTGTCCTGCGCTATGATGGATATGACCAGATTCGTCTGCCCAATAGGCCCCATCTGCTCCTTTTGTCATAATGATGCGTGTTGGTGCCTTGCTAAGTTTTTCTTGCCAAGATGCATCATCTGGTGTTGAAATAGGTTGTGATCCAGTTACGATGTCCAATTCATGTTCATTTGGTGTGATCCAGCTCAATTGAGCAAGAAATGACTCGTCAAGATGAATCGCTGGTGCAGGATTTAGCATAATTGGCACCTGATGTTGATTAGCAATTGCAACCGCTCTCTCAACAGCATCTTGAGGGATTTCCAGTTGGGTTAGCACGAGATCGGATTGCGCGATGATGGACTCATACTCTTGAATGTACGCAGGGGTGACTTCTTCATTTGCTCCTGCCACGATAATGATTCGATTGTCACCATCGGCAATCGTAATAGCTGCTATGCCGGATGTTTGATTGGGAATGATTCGAATCCCATCCGTATTTACGCCTTCATTGCGAAGGTTATTTAGCATCATAGTACCAAAAGCATCGTCACCGACGCAGCCAATCATAGTTACTTGAGCGCCGAGTCGGGCACAAGCGACAGCTTGATTGGCACCTTTGCCGCCACAAGTTGTTGCGAATCGTTCACCGTGAACGGTCTCGCCTGCATTAGGCATATTAGAGGTTACCGTCACCAAGTCCATATTCAAGCTGCCAATCACCGTGATGCGGGGCTGTGACGTTATTTGTAGTTGTGTCATCTGAAAATTGTTGCTCCTTCCTGATTGCCATGCTGTATTACTGTATCTTGAATACCAGAAACAGTCAAAGTTAGGTTGCGAGATATTTATTTTTCCTTTGAACTATGATAACATGAAATATACTTACATTTTGTTAGCGATAAGGAGGGATGGTTTAGATGGAACACCAACCGTTACTATGTCCAAGGTTTGAGGCTGCTTTTTGCATTTTAGGAAAACGTTGGAATGGATTGCTTATTCATGCACTTGTCTCAGGGCCAAAACGCTTCAAAGATATTTCTACGCTTATTCCGACGATGAGCGACAAAATGTTGAGCGAACGTATGAAGGATCTAGAGACAGCAGGCATTATTGTTCGAAATGTCTACCCAGAAACACCGGTTCGTATTGAATATGAACTAACGGAGAAGGGGCAGGCATTGACGCCGGTTATGGAAGCTGTTCAGCAGTGGGCAGCACAGTGGCTAGATGACCAGGAGCTTACTCAGTCCGGATGCACTCCAAAGGATCAATCATAGTCATCAACATCGAATCGAGTACACCTATATCTTAAAGGTATAGCCAACAAGACCGTGGGAAACCCTCCGGTCTTATTTCTGTCTGGAGGCGTATCGCATAAGGGATGGGAATGTATAAATTTAGGAACCGACATTAAAATGACACGTATGTTAAGGTGGAGAGGGAGGTGAGTAATATTCAACCAAGTACGATTCAGTTGCATTATATAGAATGGGATTCCGTCTTGATGCAGGAGAAGGGGATTGTCTCGAACTGGAATGTCACACGTGACTATATGTTCGTCTGCAAGCTGACCGATGCAGTCCTCATTCGTAATCGACTATGGGAGCATGTATCTCATGAGACGAATCATTTGCAGCAGGCAGCTATTTATGTTATACCATTTCTCGGAATAAATGTGAAAGATTATATTTCAGAGATTCAAACCACTATTTTTGATGGGCAATGTCAGGTTGCGGAGCAATTTACAGTTGAATGGCATTTATGGAAGGAACAACGTTTTCATCTCCTAACTTCTTATCAACCTCAAGGACCATTGGATGCAGCTTCATTGCTGCTTGATCATTATGCTTTTGTGGATGAACGGGAAGTGGAAATGTTGCTAACCGTATTGGATACGGACCGGAATACCTTATTGCTGTTCGCAAAGCCAGTCTAGCCTAACATGTGGATGATGTTCGTATGTAAAAAAGCAAATGAGGAAAAGAGGAATTGAAATGAAAGAAGAAGGAGCAACAGCTGTAAGTTCGAAAAAGAAGCGAGCTTGGGCCTATGCTTTGCTCGGTTGTATGCCACTTGCATTGACGGCTTGTGGAGATGCAGATGTAGAGCCGACTGCTTATGAGGAATGTGTATATGAAAAAGAGAAAAACGGACGTTGGGAAATTGATTGTGATGATGATGGAAGCGGAAGTAGCGGCAGTGGTGGAAGCGGTAGTAGTAACTGGTACGTCATGAATGGGTATAGTTCGAAGTCCTCCTATGCGAAGAAGGGCACGTCATTTTATAACTCTTATTCTGGTATCGGTAAAAGCGGCTATTCAAGCGGGGGATAGAAATGGAACGTAAAGAAGCTACGCGTATGCGACCGACAATGAGCTTACCGCTAACAGCGAGCGAGGCATTTCACGCAGAGCGCTTGCAGCATGTTCCTTATGTTCAGATGCATCAGCAGGAATATTGTACAACGCATGCCATGCTTTATACGGAGGATGAAATAGCAGAACTGAGCATAGCTTCAGAGCAGCTTCATGCTATTTTTATGAAAGCACTCCGCCTTATACAGGACGAATTGCCAGATGAAATACTTATGCAGCAGTTAGGGATACCCGTTAAGCTATTGGAAAGCGCTCGAATACCTTTTTCCTTTAGCGGAATAGCCCGACAAGACTGGATTAAAGGGCCTGAGGGCTGGAAGTGTATCGAGAATAATGCGGATACGCCTACAGGCATACCTGAGACAGCATACTTAGCCGAACAGCTGCTGGCAGATAGTCGTGCAGCCGTTTACTCGTACGAAACTCATTTACATAACCCTTCAGCTGAATTGGAGTATCGCTTGCAGCAAGCTTTAGGAGAAATGTTAGATCAGTATCGGGAGCTGGGATTTGGAAGGCGCGTAGTATGCAGCTCATTTGCGAATCACGAAGAAGATAAAGCCAATACGGTATATTTGATGCGACTTATGCAGCAACTAGGATGGGACGTAGAGTATTGTCCGCTTGAAGAACTTCGAGTGGAGCCCGCGCGTGGACTCATTGCATATGATCGTCCTGTTGATATTTGGTACCGTTTATATCCATTGGAGTATTTAATGGATGATCTTGCCCCTGATGGCTTTCCCGTTGGTGAAGCTGTGTTAGCACTTGCGAAGGAAGGACGCCTCGCGATTATTAATCCGCCTCAATCGATTATCTTGCAAAGCAAAGCACTTCTTGCCTTTGTGTGGGCGTGCTTCGAACATCATGATACGTTAAGCGAAGCAAGAGGGGAACCGCTTTATAGCGAGGAAGAACGAACTGTCATTGAGCGTTATTTGCTGCCAACGTACTTGAACGAAACCCCATTCCTCGAACAACAATTGCCATATGTTCAAAAAAGCATCTGGGGACGTGAAGGAAAGGGAACGAGCATTTATGGGGAAGACGGTAAGCAATTGCAGACAGAAGATACGATCCGCAAGGTTGATTTATCGGAATGCACAGTAGAAGAACAAGAAGAAGTAATGCGATATTATAACGACCAGCTCAAAATATATCAGCAGTATGTTCCTATGGAAGCTGCTCAATTGGTGACGGACGAAGGTGTGATTGATGGCTTCGTACTGACGGGGATTTACACGCCGAACGGTCGTTTTGGAGGTATACTGCCTAGATTAGGCGGAAGAATTACTGGAGATTTGGCACGTTATTGCCCAGCGGCCGTATGGAAGCGAACAAATATATAAATTAAGCTGATGAAATAGAGGAGGAAAAGAAGTGAGTTCATTAAATTCATTTTTAGTAGATTTGGGTAATGTAGGAATAGGGTTGCTGCTTCTTACTGTCATTCTTTTGGTAGGTGCTTGGGTATTTAGTCGATTGACTCGTTTTGATGATAAAAAGGAAATCGAAAAAGGGAATGAAGCGGCTGGTATTTATATGGGCAGCAAGCTGTTAGGCTTGTGTATTATTGTGGCAATGGTATCGTATTCGAGTAGTGATTGGTTAATGATGTTGGCATGGTCAGCCGTTGGTATTCTTGTTTTATGCCTTGTATATTTCCTTGTAGATAAGCTCCTTCCGGCGTTCCGAGTATGTGAGGAAATCGAAAAAGGCAATATCGCAGTTGCCCAATTGCTCCGCTGCATTATTATTGGTATCTCAATTGTTGTAGGTACCCTGTTAATGTAAGTGGGTAAGTCTGGTGTTTTATGCCTTCTTTTTACCGTTGTCAAGATGAAGCTAGCACCTTTATAATAATAGAATGGTACAAACAAAGAAGATGCTGTAAACACTACGATAGACAGGAGATTATCATGACTATTCATATCATCACGGATGGTAGCTCTGATTTGACACCGGAATTGGCTAGTAAGTTCGGAATACACATCGTTCCGTTGAATGTCCAATTCGGAGATGACATGTATACCTCAGACATGGAATCCAAGCTTTTTTACCAACGTATGAAGGAAGAGAGTGAGCTGCCTAAGACGTCGAGTCCATCTCCAGCTGCCTTCTATAATATGTTCAAGTCTCTTGATGCCGATAAAGACATTTTTGTTCTATGCTTGTCTGCTACACTGAGCAGCACATATAATCATGCTCTAATGGCAAAAGAAATGTACGAAGAAGAAGGACATTCGAACAAGGTTGAAGTGATTGACGCAAAGACAACTTCGATCGGTCTAGGATTGCTTGCTGTCCGCGCTACGATCATGGCTAAGGCAGGCGAAAGTCTTCAAGAATTGAACGACACAATGAAGCAGCTGGCGAAGCAAACGAATACGTTCTTTTCGTTGGATACGTTGGAGAACGTTATTCGCGGTGGTCGCTTGAGCCGTTTGAAAGGCTCTGTTGCTTCGATGTTGAATATTAAGCTAATTATGCGTGCTGCTGATGACGGATCTGTTGAAATGATCGAAAAAGTTCGTGGCACACAGCGAGCGGTAAAGCGTCTTATTGATAAAGTGGAAGAAGCATGGCATCAGCACGCTGATCGTGAATGGATTGCGTTTGCTCATTCTAACTGCGAAGAGCGCGCTCGTGAATTTATGAATATGATTCAAGAAAGCTATCCGTTCAAAAATGTTCTGCTTGTGAACATGGGTGCTGTAATTGGAACGTATGCAGGTGAAGGTGGCTTACTCGTTACTTTCTCTCAATCGGATGCAGCAACGAAGGAATAATCGGACGTGGTTATTAATCCATAGAACCTCTTGCTTATGGTCAGCGTAGGGGAGTAAGGGCTGTTACGAGCCCTTGCTTGTCTTATTCGATGACAGGAGGCGAGAGGTTTTTTTCGTTTGTCTCATAACTTTTAGTTATACCGGGAATGCCAACTAGGTATTTCCTTTTTTTTGATCCATTCGTTAGACTCTTTTGTGTAAGCGTTTGCAAATAAACACTGAAAAGAGGCTGCAAGCATGGGGAAAATGACAAACAAGATTGCAGTAGTAACAGGCGGCGCAAGAGGGATTGGACAAGAAATATGTCGGGTGTTTTTACGGGAAGGTGCTCGTAAAGTTTATTCCATCGATATGAACATCGGCGAGGAACAGCATGAACAATTGGAACATGTAGTATTGAACGTGCTGGAGCGTAATGACATTGAAAGGTTCATAGGCAAATTGGCTGAATTGAATCTCCCAATTGATGTCCTTGTTAATAATGCAGGCATTACGAGAGATGGACTTATTCATAATATATCGTCAGAGATGTGGGATCAGGTTATCGACGTGAATTTGAAAGGTGTATTCCAGATGACACAGGCGATTGCTCCTATGATGATGAATCAGGGACAAGGCTCCATTATTAATATATCTTCAATCGTCGGCTTGTACGGAAATATCGGACAGACGAATTATGCGGCGACCAAATCAGGTGTGATTGGAATGACTTATACCTGGGCGAAAGAGTTTACTCGTAAAGGAGCATACGTGCGAACGAATGCGATTGCTCCAGGCTTTATTCATACGGAGATGCTAGACTCTGTACCGGAAAAAGTACTGCAGCCGATTCGGGAACGCACACCGCTTGGTAGGCTTGGCAAGCCAGCGGATATCGCCAATGCAGCTTTATTTCTGGCAAGCGATGATTCGAGCTTCGTGAATGGGCATGTGCTGTCTGTTGACGGTGGCTTGCGTTTGTAAAGGAGGATATGCATATGAATCGAGTATTTATTATACAGGCGAAGCGCAGTCCAATCGGTTCTTTTCTTGGTGGTTTATCTAGCATTTCACCGTCGCAGCTGACAGCGTGCGTCATAAAAGATCTGTTTGCAGCAGCTGGTTCTTTAACTGCTGCAACGGATGAAGTGATTCTTGGTCATGTACTGGCGGCAGGACATGGTCAGAACTCAGCTCGGCAAGCTGCTATGCAGGCTGGAATAGCAGCAGAAGTGCCGGCCTATACGATAAATATGCTGTGCGGCAGCGGCATGCGTTCAGTTATGTCTGCTTATACACAGATCAAGGTCGGTATGTCTAATATCATCGTAGCTGGTGGTGTAGAAGTGATGTCGCAAAGTCCGTTCCTGCTGCCAGAGCGTGTGCGAAACGGGCATAAGATGGGGGCGTTGAGCATGGTTGACTCTCTGCTGCATGATGGATTGACAGACGCGTTTCATCATTACCATATGGGCGTAACGGCAGAAAATATTGCTCGGCACTATCGTATTACGAGGGAGATGCAGGACCAATTTGCTATGAAATCTCAAGCGAAGGCCATTGCTGCACAAGATGCTGGCCGTTTTCGAGATGAGATAGTACCTATTGAAGTTGTGCATAAAAAGGAGTCGATTGTTGTAGGCGAAGATGAATATCCGAATCGGGCAACATCACTGGATAAACTCGCCAAGCTACGACCTGCCTTTGAGCAAGATGGTACGGTAACGGCAGGTAATGCATCAGGATTAAATGACGGTGTGAGTGTGCTTTTGCTTGCATCAGAACAAGCAGTAAGACAATATGACCTTGAACCGCTTGCTGAGCTTATTGCAGTTGGCCAGGGCGGAGTTAATCCAGAAATCATGGGTATGGGCCCTGTACCTGCAACAGCAGCTGCGCTTAAGGCATGTGGCATGACCCTAGATCAAATAGAGCTGATAGAACTGAATGAAGCGTTCGCCGCACAATCACTCGGTGTGATGGAGGAGTTGAAGAGGCAGCACCATGTGAGCGATGCATTTTTGGAGGAGCGCGTGAACGTTAATGGAGGTGCAATTGCACTAGGACATCCGTTAGGTGCCTCTGGTGCGCGCATTGCAACGACGCTGCTTTATGAGATGATGAAGCGGAACGTGACCTATGGTCTTGCTACGCTGTGCGTCGGTGGTGGCATGGGTACAGCGATAATCGTGAAGCGAGTATCTTTCTCATAATCAAGACCTTAGCAGCAATATCCAGTCTATTTATGCTAACGCAAGGGGGAAGGAACAGATGAAACGACAGGTTCGAGTGCTGAGCGCGGAGCAAGCGGCGGCCATGATTCCAGATGATGCTGTGCTAGGCATCGGGGGCTTTATTGGGGCCGGTGTAGCGGAAGAAATACATGACGCGGTTGAACGCCGATTTGTTACGACGGGCAAGCCAGAGCAGTTAACTCTATTGTACGCGGCGGGCATTGGAGATGGTCAAACGAGAGGTTTAAATCATTATGCACATGAGCGATTAATTAAACGGGTTATCGGCGGTCATTGGGGGATGGCTCCCAAGCTGCAGCCATTAGTAGCTGAGAATAAGATCGAGGCGTATAATCTGCCGCAAGGGGTTATTGCCCAATTGTTTCGTGAAGGAGCAGCTGGACGTCCGTTACTCGTTACACATGTTGGGCTTGGCACGTTCGTCGATCCTGATCTGCAGGGTGGCAAGTTAAATGATCGAACGAAGGATGACATCGTTACTAAAATATCTGTGGAGGGTAAGCCTTATTTAGCGTATCAAGCTCCTCGTCTTACTGCTGCGATCTTGAAAGGAACGGAATCCGATGAAGCTGGCAACATTAGCTTTGCAAAGGAACCATTAACATTAGACGTACTCTCTATGGCGATCAATGCCAAAAACAATGGGGGTATCGTTATTGTACAAGTTGAGCGTATAGTCAAAAACGGGACCATCGATCCGAAGTCGGTTAAAATTCCTTATATTTTCGTGGATGCTGTTGTAGTGGTTCGCGATATGGCCAATCATATGCAGACATTTGGAACGATGCACAACGAAGCTTTCATTCGCAGCGATATTGTGGTCCAGCCGATAGAAGCTGATTACCCGTTGAATGAACGAAAAATGATTGCTCGTCGTGCCGCGATGGTTTTGAATAGTGACAAGCGGGTGTTGAATTACGGTATTGGCATTCCAGAAGTAATTGCAGAAGTATTAAAAGAAGAAGGTCAGGATGGATGGTTCGTTCCTACGATAGAGCCCGGCGTTTTCGGGGGAAGGCCTGTGGGTGGACTTGATTTTGGCTGCGCGATCGTTCCGGATGCCATTATCGATCAATCGATCATGTTCGACTTTTACGATGGAGGAGGTATCGATGCTGCTTTCCTAGGAATGGCCCAGTGCGATAGACAGGGCAATATTAATGTTTCCCAATTCGGGCCTAAAATAGCTGGCTGTGGCGGTTTCATTAATATAACGCAAAATGCGAGGGAGATGGTGTTTTGCGGGACATTTACAGCTGGAGGATTGAAGGTTAAAGCTGAGGATGGGAAGCTAGTCATTGTGCAAGAAGGGCGGGCTAAAAAATTTATACAGAGCGTAGAGCAGATTACGTTCAGCGGCGAAGTAGCCCAAATGTATAAGCAGCGTGTGTTGTATGTAACAGAGCGTGCTGTATTTGAGCTAAAAGAAGAAGGGTTAACGCTTATTGAGGTTGCACCTGGCATTGATTTAGAACGAGATATTTTTGCACAGATGGAATTTCGCCCACATATAGCGGAGCCGCTTCGTTGGATGGATGTTCGCATTTTCTGCGACCAGCGGATGGGGTTGGTATTCGGGACAATTAAAGACCTTGGTGGAGCGGAGGAGAAAGGAACAACGGCGGATGTCAGTGTCGTCATGTAACGAGAACTATTGCTAGTGCAGATAAACATGAGGAGGTTATATGTTTATGACCAATTCGAGTAATCAGAAATCGATAAGGGCTTACTTGATTGAAATGATTATGTTTTTGACGTACGCTTTGTTTGCTGTCTCGTGGGTCGCAGGATCGACATTGACACCGCAAATTATGGAGAGCTTTGATATTAAGACATTTGCTAATGCTAGTTTAATTAACAACGCGATCACCGTTGCTAAAATAGTAGGTAACTTAATGGCCGCATGGGTGCTTATTAAACTCAAGCCGAAAAAAGCAATCGCATTAGGCAGTATTTTGATTAGTTTATCGGCCCTAGGAGCATTTGCAACGAGCTATTGGATTTTTGTACTGACTAGATTTATTATGGGCATCGGCGGAGCTTTGTTCATCGTTTACTTTGGGCCTATTGTGTTCAACTATTTCACGGCTAAGCAGCGTCCGATGATCAATGGGGTTAACTCTGTTGCCTATAACGTTGGTAGTCTTATTGCGATGTTAGTAGTAACACCTGTAATTTTAGCGCTGGATTCATGGCAAAATACGATCCTTGTATTTGCTGGAACGAGCTTCCTCTTATTTATCGCATGGCTGATCGTAGGGGAGGATTTTGAACTTCACCAGAATAAACTGCAGGCTGCAGATGTCGGGGGACAAAGGTATACATTTAAAGAAGGACTAAAAGATAAGTTTAATTATATTTATCCGTTCACTTACTCGGGATGTTTGTTATTGTACTTGGTCATTTTGACGATATTTCCACTATCACAAACGAATTCGATAGATGCGAAGACGTTAACAGCTGTTATGGCCATTGCCGGGTGTGTAGGCACGGTATTTGGTATTATGGCGGTCAAAAAGTTTGCCTTACGACTGCCTGTTATCCGTTGGTCGGGATTAGCGATGACCATATCTGCTCTATTTATGGTAACGACGAGTTCACCCATTTTCTCATTAATAGCGGCATTTTTACTCGGATTTTTTACCTTCCTGCCAATGACGACACTTGTTACGATTCCGCAGGAGCTGCCTGGCATGACTCCATCCAAAGTGACAATCATTATGGGATTCTTTTGGTCATTTGCGTATATCATCGAAACGATACTCTATTATTTAGTTGGCATCACGATAGATATGGGCGGTTTTCAATCTGGCATTTACTTAGCAATCGGATTCAGCTTGACGTTCTTTATCGGTTCTTTTTTGCTCCCTGAGACAGGTAAGCGCAGGACAGTGGCTGAAGCGGCACAAGTGCAGCCAACTGCATAGGCGAAATAGTCTTAATCAATGGTTAGTGTTGATGAAATGGAGGAGACGAGTATGGATATGCAGCGAGTGGTGAAGCGATCGTTTTCATTGGAAGCGTATACATTAGAGGGAGGGGCTACGATACCTGTTACGTTAGGGTATGAGACGTACGGTACCTTAAACGAACAGAAAAATAACGTAATTCTTGTATGTCACTATTTTAGCGCAAATTCACATGCAGCTGGTAAATATAGTCCTGATGATAGCTTGCCCGGCTGGTGGGATGGACTGATTGGGCCTGGGAAAGCGGTAGATACGGATAAATATTTCGTTATTTGTACCGATAATCTTTGCAACGTGCAGGCCAAAAATCCTCTAGTTATTACAACAGGTCCGAAAAGTATAAATCCTGAGACAGGCAGATCCTATGGGATGACGTTCCCTGCGTTTACATTTCGTGATATGGCAGGCATTCAATACGAATTGATGAAGCAGTTAGATATTCGTCATCTTGTAGCGGTGATGGGGCCGTCTGCTGGCGGAATGATTGCTCTGCATTGGGCTGTGCAATACCCAACAATGATGGATCATGTCATTGGTGTGAATACAGCGGCACAGAATCCGATTATGACCTCATTTAATGTGCTGCAGCATGCGATGCGAACTATTAAGCTTGATTCAAACTGGAATAATGGAGAATATAGTGAGCAGCAGGAGCCGCTAGAGGGACTGCATTTGGCTATTCAGATGATGAATATTAACGCATTTACGGCTAGTTATCAGGAAAGTGCATATCCACGTGACAGTAAGGAAGCGGCGCCCTATGCGTGTATAGAGACGATGACCTCCTATGAATGTGCGCTGTATGATAAGATTGCGATAAACATTCCATTGATTGATGCGAATCATTGGCTGTATACAGCCCGAGCTACGATGATGCAGGATGTATCACGAGGATTTGATTCTTTAGAAGAAGCCCTATCTCGCATCCAAGCGCGTGTACTAATGATTCCATGTGAGCAAGATTTGCTGCAGCCGCCGGAGTATAGTCAGAAAGTAGTTGATATATTGAAAAAGCAAGGCAAAGAGGCGGATCTCCACATGATCCGAAGTGACAAAGGACATATGGCAGGTGTGCTAGAACCTCATCTTTTTGAAAATGAAGTGAAGGCATGGTTGAAGGCTGGAGTACAAATAGGAAGCAATTAATTTAGAACATAGATAGTGGATAATAGAAAATAGATAGCAGTTAATTGGCTGTATATGTAGATTGACAGGGATAGCTACCGATAACTAAAGAAGGCAGATTTCCTCTTATGTGATGTGAGAAGGGGAGAACTGCCTTTTGTGTTTAGTTATTCGATGAATGAATGGATGGGAAAATGAGATCATGACTAGTTTCCAAGTGATGTTTACTTAGATGGGAATAAGCTGGACATCACTTCTTGCGTATGTTCAATGAAAGCTTTCATGGAATAGGATACATATCGCTGCTTTTTATAAACAATCGCCACTCTCCATCGAAACGTAGGATGATCAATAGGTATTTGTTTCACTAAATTCGACTGAACGCGTGTAAGAATGGGACGTGGCAAAATGGTTACTCCTTGCTGTAATCCCACTAGTTCAATAAGAAAATCCCATTGAGAGCTTTGAAAAGTTACGCGCGGCACGAACCCGGCCTGGTTACATACGGACAAAATATGATCATGAAGCATAAACGTTTGATTTAAAAGGACGAACGATTCATGTTTTAGATCTTGCACACGCACGTATTCATACTTTGTGAGTGGATGGGAGTGAGGGACGACGAGCATATAGGTCTCCTCTACAATGGGAATAGCCGTAATTCTTTCTTCATTTACAGGTAAAATAACGATCCCAAGCTCAATCGTGCCGTCAAGCAGGCTGCGCTCTACCGTCTTGGCGCCTTCTTCAATAAGCGTTAGTTGAATACCAGGATACTTTTCACGGAATGATGCGATAATGGCAGGGAAGAAGCTTGTTCCGATAACCGGTGGAATTCCTATGCGGATGTTGCCTTTATTTAGCCGTACCGTATCATATAACGACTGAGATAATGCATCGAAGGATTGAATTAGTTGTTCAGCTTCAGCCGCCAATACAGCACCTGCATCGGTGAGAGTAAGTGGATTACTAGAACGATCAATTAAGGTAACATCCAATTCATTTTCTAAATTTTTTATAACTTTGCTTAATGCTGGCTGGGAGACATGCAATTTCTTTGCTGCCTGCGTCATATTCAAGCATTTGGCTACTTGTACGAAGTATGTTAATTGCCGGATATCCATCTGAATCCCCCTTATATGTATCACGATTACACTTATGTAAAGGAACCTAGTTCATTGATGGTATTACTATAATTTAAATTCTACACTGATACTTTTAATACCTGTATTCTGCAAGGGAATGCAGTTCTGGAACACGCAGTATAATGACTTGCACAGCTTGCATATTTGCAAGCAAGTCTGAACATCGTATGCTCGTGTAGATAGCGCAAAAAAGCTTCCGCAGCAGCAGCGGAAGCTGTGAAAGAGCTTTTCCGTAACCGAATTATGTAACTGAGTTACATATGAATCCCTGTATTTGCTTTAACGAGCACTTCGTCAAACTTGGCATCCCGGTTTTTATCTTTATCCGCAGATCTTGTGGTTAATATCGTACCAAGCCATGCTCCGATGAAGCCAAGAGGTATAGAGATAATACCTGGATTCGTTAACGTAATTAGTGGCTGCCCGACAAAGATCGCCTTGCCTTCGGGTCCCCATACACTTGGACTAATCGCAACTAGGATGATAGCAGAGATTAATCCAGTCAACATACCTGCAATCGCTCCGGCCGTATTGAATCTTCTCCAAAATACAGTAAATAGGATAACAGGAAGATTAGCGCTGGCGGCAACGGCAAATGCCAAACCAACAAGGAAGGCTACATTTAGCTTCGAAGCAAGCAAAGCTAAAATGATCGATAATATAGACACCCCAATCGACGCCCAACGTGCTGCTGACATTTGCTCCTTTTCACTTGCCGCACCTTTTCGAACGATATGATTGTAAAAGTCATGTGCAAAAGCAGATGCAGCTGATAGGACAAGGCCTGTGACAACCGCTAGTATCGTTGCGAAAGCGACAGCTGAAATAAGAGCAAAGAAGAAGTCTCCACCAAGCTCACGAGCTAATAGTGGGGCAGCCATATTACCACCTTTATCTACTGCTGTAATCAGATCTGCTCCGACAAACGCAGCTGCACCAAATCCTAAAAAGATGGTCATGACATAGAAAAGACCGATGATCCATGTTGCGTATACAACGGAGGAACGAGCTGTGGGCGCATCTTTAACGGTAAAGAAACGAATGAGAATATGAGGCAGGCCCGCAGTACCAAGCACGAGGCCTAAATTCAGTGATAAGGTGTCTAATGAATTCGTATACTTGTTGCCGGGATTTAAAAATTTATCACCGAGAGGAGTGGCACTCTTCATTTCTTCGAACATTTTAATTAGGTTAAAGTCGAATTTGTAGAATACGATCATGGAGAGCAGGAACGTACCGCCCATCAGGAGAACAGCTTTAATAATTTGCACCCATGATGTAGCATGCATACCGCCAAACACAACGTACAAGGTCATAAGACAACCTACAATGATAACCGACCACACATAGTCGATCCCAAGTAATAGTTTGATGAGCGCACCTGCGCCAACGAGTTGGGCAATCATATAAAAGGTGGAGATCGTAATCGTATTGAGGGCAGCAACACCGCGTACTTTGTTTGCTTGGAAACGTGCGGCAATCATATCGGCTAACGTGTATTTCCCTAGATTACGAAGCGGCTCTGCAACGAGATATAAGACGACGAGATAAGCGACAAGGAATCCGATGGAATAAAAGAAGCCGTCGAATCCGACGAGCGCGATGGAGCCCGCAATCCCTAGAAAAGAAGCTGCTGACATATAGTCGCCAGCAATGGCGAGTCCATTTTGCCAGCCTGTTAGTCCACCGCCCGCTGTGTAAAAGTCTGAAGCGGAGTTCGTTTTCTTAGAAGCAAAGTAGGTAATCACCATCGTAAGCAGTACAATAACGCAAAATAGCAGGAATGCGGTCATGTTCATCCTCGCTCACCACCCCATTCGTTTTTCAACTGCTGCACATCCTGGTCAAAGCGGGCAGCACGATGGGCGTAGATCATACAGAGCGCCCACGTCATAATGAATTGAGCAAAGGCAAACACCCACGCCCATGTGATAGGTCCCCATGCAGATTGATTCAATACGGTTGTGTAAGAAGTAAGGATAGGAAGGGTGAAGTAAAAGGCGAAGAAAAATAAGGTCATTGGCAGAATAAATTTCTTTTTTCTCCTCATCAGTGACTTGAACTGCGCGGATTGAGCGATTTCAGCATAATTAATATCGGATTTCATAAATGTATTTAACCTCCTGTCTATACCTATGTTTATTAGCGTTAGGTGTAGTTCTTGGTGGTTACCTTTGCATCTATTTAGTAAGCGCTTTCACCTCCTTTTCCGAGTATAAGGAAAGTTCATAATTATGTCAAATTAATTACAATAAGTGGAATATTGATAATTTGGAGTAAGTTTTATCCGATACTGCATTATGCTATGATGAATAGGGAGTGTTTCATGAATGAAACTTGCTTCATTACTTACAAACTAGGGTTGTTAAACAGAAAGATTCATGAACGGAGGAACAAGGATGTATCGCATCATGATTGTGGAGGACGATGACAAGATTGCTTCCATGCTTCAATCATCGTTAGAAAAATATAATTATTTGGCTACGAGGGCTACAAATTTTAAAGCGTTAAAGGACGATTTGATTAGTATACAACCAGACCTTATTTTGCTCGATATTCATCTGCCTGCTTATGACGGATTTTATTGGTGCAGACAATTTCGTACGGTTACAAACGCACCTATTATTTTCGTATCGGCACGTGCAGGTGAGATGGATCAAGTCATGGCGATCGAAAATGGTGGAGATGATTATATTACGAAGCCATTCCATTTAGATATTCTGTTAGCTAAGGTGAAAAGCGTACTTCGTCGCACCTATGGCGAATATGCCGCTGTGAGCGCTAATAACGGTGAGGAATTAAATCTGAATGGCTTACTGCTGCATCGGACGAAAAATACGTTGGAGTGGCAGAGCAAGCGTGTAGATTTGACTAAAAATGAATCTCTGTTACTTGGCTGCCTCATGGAGAAGGCGGATACGATTGTGTCGCGCGACACGTTGCTTGAGGCATTGTGGGACGATGTAGATTTCGTAGATGACAATACGTTGACGGTCAATGTTACTCGTGTTCGCAAGAAGATGGAGGAACTCGGGTTGCACAAAGTGATTGAAACGGTTCGTGGACAAGGTTACCGACTGTTGACCAATTGGAATGAAGACGGGGTAGTCGAATGAGCTTTTGGAAGTATGTAAAAGATCGGTTCCTGCTTATTTTAGCATGGCTGCTATCCCTTATTATGTCGTTAATCGTTGTTCATTTTGATATTCAAATTGGCGCGCGTGTGCTTCGCAATAGCAGTCTTGTGTACGTGTTTGTACTCGGCGTATTTATTATCGGTGTAGGGATTATTTATGACTATTTGCGGCAGCGGGAATGGTACAAAGAAATAAATTATGCTCGTATGCATGAAAATGACAATGAGTTCTCGTTATGTTTACAGAATCCAGTAAGCGAAGAACAGAAGGTCATGTACCAGCTCATGCAGCGCCAATACAGCGCATTTATGGATCAAATTATGCTTATGAGGCAGCAGCGCGAGCAGCATGTACATTTTACGAATCAATGGGTTCATCATATGAAGACGCCTGTATCCGTACTTCATTTGATCACACAGCAGCCTGCGCAACGGATGGATGAAGAGGAAGCTCGTGCACTGTTGGCAAATGTAAGTGAAGAGACCGACCGCCTTGCAGGGGGGTTGGAGCTTATGTTACATACAGCTCGATTGGATAAGTTTGAGCTTGATCTACATGTCTCGCAAGTATCAACACACCAAAATATAAGGCAAGTTATTAACCAACATAAGAAGATGTTTATTCGTTACCGCATTTTCCCGAAAGTTGTTGGTGAAGATAGGCTCGTAGAAAGTGACAGCAAATGGCTAAGCTTTATTGTAACTCAGCTTGTGACGAATGCGATCAAGTATTCGAAAGATAAAGAAGGATCTAAGTCGTTGAGTTTTGAAGTGGAAGAGAATGATGATACCGTGTGGCTGCATGTGATTGATGAGGGTATAGGTATTGCAGCGCATGATATCCCACGTGTATTTGAACCTTTCTTTACGGGCGAGAACGGGCGTAAGGAAGGGGATGCAACCGGAATGGGGCTTTATTTGGTGAAGCAAGTTTGCAATCGACTGGGTCATAGAATACAGATTACATCCGAAATCGGAATCGGAACGAAAGTCAGCATCGGATTTGAATCACGCACGATTCATAAAGGATTTTTTTAATGGACTGAATATGTACGTGAAAGAAGGAGCAAATCAATGACGACAGTTTTGAAGGTCGAACAAATAACAAAAATATATGCTTCCAGAGGCAAAATGACCTATACAGCGCTGAATGATGTAAATTTACAGGCAGAACAAGGCGAATTTGTTGGTATTATGGGACCGTCTGGCAGTGGCAAGACGACTTTGCTCAATATTTTAGCAACGATTGATAAGCCGACCGCTGGGCGAATCTCAATAAATGGCCACAACCCGTTAAAAATGTCCAATAATGATCTATCGAGGTTTCGCCGTCGCGAGCTTGGATATGTGTTTCAAGATTTTAATCTTATCGATTCTTTATCGATCAAAGAAAATATTATTCTCCCATTAGCGCTGGACAAAGTATCAAGTAGTGAAATTGAGCGCCGAGTGCAGTTTGTAGCGACTCGCCTTGGCATTGAAGATATATTGGATAAACGAACGTATGAAATATCCGGTGGACAGAAGCAGCGAACGGCGATTGCCCGTGCTGTTATTCACGAGCCGTCCGTATTGCTTGCAGACGAGTTAACAGGAAATTTGGATTCGAGGGCTGCCAAATCTGTTATGGATGCTTTAGAGCAGTTAAATACGGAGCTGGGAACTACTGTGCTTGTCGTTACCCATGATCCGTTTACTGCAAGCTATTGCAAGCGCATTTTGTTTATTAAAGATGGAAAGCTATTTACTGAAATAAGACGTGGCTCAAACAGGCCAGCCTTCTTCCAACAAATTCTTGATACATTGAGCTTGTTGGGAGGTAATTTCGATGACGTTCCGAGCACTCGCCTTTCGTAATATTTCCTCCAACTGGCATCGGTACAGTGCCTATTTTTTGAGCTGCGCGTTTTCCGTGACGATATTCTTTTTGTATGCATCGTATATGTATCATCCCGAGCTTGTTAAAATACAGGGCCAGCTTGGAGATATTGGAAAAGGTATCATCGCGACATGTTCGGTTCTCATTTTTGGAATTTCGTTTTTCTTTGTGCTCTATTCGTCTTCGGGATTTATACGTTCCCGTCAAAAAGAAGTGGGATTGTTCTCTCTCTTCGGGATGTCGAAATGGCAGCTGCGGCTTATGTTTGTATATGAAAACTTATTTATCGCCGTAGCATCTATAGCAGTGGGCATAGGAACAGGTACGATCTTATTAAAGCTTTTCTTGATGAGCATGTCTTACTACATGATTCTCGAATCACCTCTGCCATTTTATTTTCCTATTGATGCCGCGATATTTACAGCTGTTGCATATATGGCATTGTTTGGACTTATTACGTTGTGGACATTACGCAAAGTAGGCAAGAAGGAACTCGTAGAATTGATTCGTTCTGAGAAAGGGAATGATCAGAAACTACGCTTTTCTTGGTTATTAGGCATATTGGCTATTGCCAGCCTAGTTTACAGCTATTATTTAGCATGGCATACACATTGGGAGCATCTTGAATCGAAAATGCTACCTATATTCGTGCTTGCTATAGCGGGGACTTACTTTTTATATACACAGTTTAGTATCTTAATCGTTCAGCTGCTGAAGCTGAATCGCAGATGGTACTATAATGGGACAAATTTATTGAATATATCACGTGCGGCACATCGCGTAAAAGAGAATGCGCGCGTGCTCTTTAACATTTCCATTTTGGTCGCGGTCGTGTTGACTTCCTCCGCCTCTGTCTATGCTTTGGATCGATCTATGTACCAGTTTAGTCGTGCATCACATTCATTTGCGTTTTCCATGTTAGAGGTTCATGACAAGCCTTTTTTGCTAACGATTGATCAAGTTAAGACGGTTGCCGAGCAATATAAACATCAAATCACGGCAGTTGAAACGTTAAAAATGATTGATGCTGAGTCGAGCAGCATTTACGGTTATTTAGGATCCGTATCTCTTATTCGTCAATCTGACCTGAATCGATTGTATGCCACATTAGGAAAACAAACAGTGGAACCACTCGATGAGGATGTATATTGGATTGATCAAAGAGTTGCGGAGCTGTTTCAGGTTGGGCGAAAAATCAATCCAGAAACAATTGAAATCAAACTAAAAGGATTGGATGAGTCATTAGAGTTTAAAATTAAACAAAAAATAGATTCTACACTAATTCCTAGCAGATATGCAGGTGGAGACGTACTAGCTTTACCGGATCGTCAGTGGGAACAATTATATAAACAGGCATCACCTAAACTTATAAGCAATGTGATGATGGTGGATTGGACCGATTGGGAACAGTCCTATTGGTTAGTGAAGGAATTAGAGCGATTGGCTGATGCGCCTAGCTCATACTATATGACAAGTCGAATCACTGATAATTATGAGGTTCAGCAAACATCGTCGCTTGGATTTTTCATCGGGATCTTTATCAGCCTGTTGTTCTTTGTGGCGAGTGGCAGTATTATTTATTTCAAAATGTTCAACGATTTACAAGAGGACAAAAGCTACTATCAATCCCTGGTGCGAATTGGTCTTTCTATTCAGGAAATAAAGCGAGTTGTAAATGTGCAGGTTGGCATCATCTTTTTCCTGCCTTGCATGATCGGAAGCTTACATACGATGTTTGCGATGAAGACGCTAAGTAATCTTATGAACGTAGATGCTATGAACTATGGATTTACAATTGTACTTATATTCATAGTTATGCAGACCTTATATTTTTGGGCATCAAGAAGGGCGTATTTACGAGTTATTTTACAAGGGATTACAAGATAAAGCGTTATCCTCGTAGGATAGTTTACAGTCATTCAAATACCGTCATTTCACTAAAAAATGGCATGCGCTGCGGATTGTAACGGGTTTGAAACTTTTTTGTCCAACATTTCGTGCATAATATAGTCAATAAGAGGCAGGCTTGGTGACTCGTAAGCCGGAAAGTGAGAGGAGACTATGAGAACACCACAACGACATAAGAGGATGACAGGGTGGATATGCTGCTTATTAACACTATTTGTAATGGGCTGTTCGACAGAAGCAAACGTTTCTGAACATCCATCACAAGCTGCTTTGCAGACTCAGGCAAGTGAAGTAAGCAAGCAACAAGTGGAACTTGTTATAGATGGCGGAACCTACGTACCTAATGTGAAGGACCGCGTTCAAATAGACTGGCATGAACAATTAACGCTTAGAGAAGCTTTGTTAAGTACAGGCAAGATTAAGATGAATGAGGATGGAGCGGGGATTGCGTCTGTCGTAGATGTTGGATTAGATTCCAAGACAAAATGGAGCGTTATGCTCAATGATAAGGAGATTACAGCTCGCCAATCGTTTGACTCCGTTATATCTCTGAATGATAAAATAACGGTTTATGCGAAGAAGTTGGATGTGGGCACGAGTGGTGCTACTGAGCCAAGTGTAACTTTGACGATAGATGGTGGGACTGAACTGAATGAAATCTCCAATTCTTATCTCATTCCTTGGAAGCAGTCGGATACATTAGCAGGTGTATTCGCAGAATTTGATTTGGTAAAGCTGTCTGATGACAAGCAACGCATCATCAAGTTTGGCAAGCATGAATTAGATGAGAAGTACAAGATATCTCTAAAGGTAAATGGAGAACAAATGCAGCATAAAGACGTTCTAAATATGACCATTAATGCGAACGATCACATCGTTCTAGAATTGAAGCCGAAGACAAGCTCATAATGACGCCAAATACAAGAACCTCCAAGTTCCACGGATTTCGTGGAGCCTGGAGGTTTTTTCAGATTGCGTTATATCTTATCATTTAGATACGGCAAATCGCTTTTGGACACATTTCACAATGACATACTTCTTGCAGATGTTCCAGCTCACGAATGATAATCATGCCGTTATCATATTCAAGCACGTTCTTCTTGCGCAAATCACTTAACATGCGATTCACACTTTCTCGAGTTGCACCAATCATATTTGAAAGGTCTGTATGTGTAACCTTTTTATTAATAAGGATGCCCCCGTCTTTTAAATCTTCCCCGTACGTATTGGATAGCCGAATTAGGGTAGAGCAGAGTGCTCCAGGCTTACCATACAGCATCAAGTCTCTAACCTTTGTTTGTGTGAGACGATGGTGAACACTCATCCATTTCATAAAATCAAGTGAAAAGTCGCAATGTTGGCAAATAACGAGTTCTAAATCACGCTGCTCGATAACAGCAACTTCACATTCCTCCAGCACTTCCGCTGTAAAACTGTGCTTACCTGCAAGAAAGGGATCGACTTGACCTACAATATCCCCAGCATGATACATATAAAGGATGAGTTCTTTTCCTTCATCTGTTGACTTCGTGACTTTGACGCGACCACTTTTTAGAAAATACAATTTATCGGCTGTATCTCCTTCCCAGAACAAATGAGATCCTTCTGGATAGTTCCGTTCTTTAGCTATCTCCATTAATCGCTCTCTGTTCTGTTCCGAGAAACACATAATGTTGCTATGCTCGTCGTAAGGGGTTGTCATTGTCATATCGTCCACTCCGTTCTTAAAGTTATCTATGTGTAAAAGGGTAGAGTTAAATAAATTACAGTTCCGCTAACTTTGTGACATCTTTCACTATATCTTATGATACTTCTATATTGGACGTTCACGTTAGTATTGTCAATTTAATTAACAATTAAAATTTCAAATATTTTATAAAATGAAGTGATATTCATTACTTTGACATAGTTTCGATATATGTATATTTTGTAATATTGCTAGCTCTTGTAAAGAGCTAACAGGGCGTAACAGAACTTGTGTAAAATTATACTATTTTTTATGCTTTTATAGGTGTGATATAGATCACATCCAAACAAATAAAGATGAGGTACACTTGATTTGTGAAATGATTCACATACAAAATGAGGTAATCAGCCTGGTTCGATAAAGTATCTCCCTTACTTGTCTCGACCTCAGGCGTGAATCCAAATATGGAGGCGGAGAACGATGTCAACAAAAACTGATGTGAAACAAATTGCAGATAAAAAAGGAACTCCAAATGTAGAAACACATATTCAACAACTGATTGATCGTGCTAAAAAAGCACATACAGCATTTATGAATATGAACCAAGAGCAAGTGGACCTTGTCGTTCGACAAATGGCATTAGCAGGCTTGGATCGTCATATGGAACTGGCAAAATTAGCTGTAGAAGAAACCGGCCGTGGCGTGTACGAAGACAAGATCACGAAAAATATTTTTGCTACCGAATATATCTACAATCACATCAAGTATACAAAGACAGTCGGCGTCATCGAAGACAATGCGTATGAAAGCTGTGTGAAAATAGCTGAGCCCGTTGGCATTGTGATGGGGGTAACTCCAGTAACAAACCCGACTTCGACGACAATGTTCAAAGCGCTAATCTCCATCAAAACTCGTAACCCAATTATATTTGCCTTCCATCCGTCAGCCCAACGATGCAGTGCAGAGGCGGCGAAAACGTTGGCAGAAGCTGCAGTGAAATATGGAGCGCCAGAGCACTGTATACAATGGATTGAGCTCCCTTCGATGGAAGCAACAAATGCATTGATGAACCACCCAGATGTGGCGTTAATACTTGCTACAGGTGGATCAGGCATGGTTCGCGCAGCGTACAGCGCAGGTAAGCCAGCACTTGGTGTCGGTCCTGGTAACGTACCATGCTTTATTGAGAAGACGGCCAATCTGGAACAGGCTGTAACAGATTTAATACTTTCGAAGACGTTCGACAATGGCATGATCTGCGCTTCCGAGCAGGCTGTCATTATCGAAGAACCTGTATATAAAGAAGTGAAGCAGCTGCTTCAGAAATACGGCTGTTATTTCACCAACAAAGAAGAAACGGCTAAACTTCAGGCGATGGCAATTAAAAACGAAACTTGTGCGGTCAATCCAACCATCGTGGGTCAGTCTGCTGTGAAGATTGCTGAGCTTGCTGGGTTGAATGTACCTGCAAACACGAAAATTCTTATTGCAGAAATCGATGGTGTAGGACCTAAATTCCCACTGTCTGCTGAGAAGCTTAGTCCAATATTAGCTTGCTACAAAGTTAAGACGGCTGAAGAAGGTATCAATCGAGCAGCTGAAGTTGTAGCATTCGGCGGGATGGGTCATTCTTCCGTCATTCATTCCAACGATGATGAAGTCATCGCCAAGTTCGGTGATCGCTTGCAAACAGGTCGTATATTAGTCAATTCTCCATCTACACACGGAGCGATTGGCGACTTGTACAACACGAACATTCCATCATTGACACTTGGATGCGGTTCTTATGGCCGCAACTCCACATCGAATAATGTTACGGCAGTCAACTTAATCAATATTAAACGGGTGGCGAAGCGTACAGTGAATATGCAATGGTTCAAAGTGCCGAACAAGATTTATTTTGAAAAAGGAGCTACCCAATACCTTGCGAAAATGCAGGATATTAGCCGCGTATTAATTGTGACGGATGAAATGATGGTGAAGCTTGGTTATGTAGAAAAGGTGGAGCACTATCTTCGTCAACGTCGCAATCCAGTAGCTATCGAAGTATTCTCCGACGTCGAGCCAGATCCATCGACGGTTACGGTTCGCAAAGGTACGGAATTAATGGCACAGTTCAAGCCAGACTGCATTATTGCACTTGGTGGGGGTTCACCTATGGATGCTGCGAAGGCGATGTGGTTGTTCTATGAATATCCAGATACAGATTTCAATAACTTGAAACAGAAGTTCCTAGACATCCGCAAGCGCACATTTAAATACCCACGCCTTGGACAAAAGGCGAAGTTCGTAGCCATTCCGACAACGTCGGGCACGGGATCGGAAGTTACATCGTTTGCTGTTATTACGGATAAAGAGCACGGAAATACCAAATACCCACTAGCAGATTACGAATTGACGCCTGACGTAGCAATTGTCGATCCAGAGTTTGTGTACTCGCTTCCTCGCGTAGCTGTTGCGGATACAGGGATGGACGTACTGACACATGCGATTGAAGCTTATGTGTCTGTCATGGCAAATGATTATACAGATGGATTAGCAATAAAAGCGATTCAGCTTGTGTTTGAGTATTTGGTAAAATCGGCTAACGAAGCTTGCCCGCTTGCGCGTGAGAAAATGCATAACGCATCAACGATCGCAGGTATGGCATTTGCCAATGCATTCTTAGGCATAAACCATAGCTTAGCTCATAAATGGGGGGCAGAGTACCATACAGCGCACGGACGTACAAATGCGATATTACTGCCGCACGTCATCCGCTACAATGCGAAAATGCCGACTAAGTTTGCTTCGTTCCCGAAATACGACCACTTTGTGGCAGATAAGCGCTATGCTGAGATTGCACGAATTCTTGGATTGCCAGCAGGCACAACGGAAGAGGGAGTGAACAGCTTAATCGCAGCTATACGCGAATTAAATCGCGAGTTGGGTATTCCAGAGAGCTTCCAAGCAATTGGCTTTGAAGCGAAACAATTCGAAGCGAAAGTAGATTACTTGGCTGACCGTGCATTTGAAGACCAATGTACAACAGCGAATCCGAAGCTTCCACTAGTAACGGAACTTGCAGATGTGTACCGCAATGCTTTCTATGGCCGCTTCTAAGTAATAAAGAGACAGCAGGATGTTACGTTCTGCTGTCTCTTCTTTTTCAATGAGACGACCATCTAATAACTGCTTGGTTCTGTGCAGGCCATACAACTGATACATTTTGTAATAGTGAGTAAGAAAGAAGAAAACAACTACATTATGATATAAATCACATAATAACTTTGTGAAAAGTATTACAATAAAGCCATAGCAAATCGCTTATAGCATAAGCAGGATATAAATAGAAAATCTACTCAATTTGGAGGGATTCAGATGTCGGTAGCTGAAAAAGATTTGAAAGCAGCAGAAGCAGTTCAACCATGGCGTGGATTTGTAACAGGTAAATGGGGCAGAGAAGTTAACGTAAATGATTTCATCGAACAAAATATTGCACCTTATCACGGGGATGAATCCTTTTTACAAGGCGCTACGCAAAATACGAAACAACTATGGGATATTGTCAGCCAGCTATCCAAAGAAGAGCGTGAACGTGGTGGCGTTTGGGATGTGGATGTAAATACACCTTCTTCTATCGTGTCGCATCAACCTGGATATTTAGATAAAGAGAAGGAAAAAGTAGTTGGGGTACAAACAGATGCTCCATTCCGTCGTGCAATTCAACCATTTGGCGGCATCAAGATGATGATCGATGCTTGTAAAGCTTACGGCTTTGAAATGCCGCAAGAAGTCATTGATATCTTTACGAACATTCGTAAAACACATAACCAAGGTGTATTCGATGCTTATACTTCTGACATGCGTTTAGCTCGCAAATCGGGTGTTATTACGGGCTTGCCTGATGCATACGGACGCGGCCGGATTATCGGTGACTATCGTCGCCCAGCTTTGTACGGTGTAGATTTTCTAATTAAGCAGAAGAAGCAGGATTTGCTGAATCTCGAGTTGGATGCATTGGATCAAGACACGATTCGCGATCGAGAGGAAACTTCTGAACAAATTCGCGCATTGGGCGAATTGAAGCATCTTGCTGAAATGCATGGCTTTGATATGTCGAAGCCCGCAATGAACGCTACTGAGGCATTCCAATGGCTGTACTTCGCTTATTTAGCAGCGATTAAAGAACAGAACGGTGCAGCGATGTCACTTGGACGTGTGTCCTCGTTCCTTGATATCTATATTGAGCGTGATTTGAAAGAAGGTACACTAACGGAAGAAGAGGCGCAAGAGCTCGTTGACCATTTCGTTATGAAACTGCGTATCGTAAAGTTCCTTCGTACTCCTGACTATAATGAATTGTTCTCAGGTGACCCAACTTGGGTAACGGAATCAATTGGTGGTATGGCGATGAACGGTACGACTCGCGTAACGAAGAACAGTTTCCGTTTCTTGCATACATTATTTAATTTAGGACCTGCACCAGAACCGAACTTGACCGTGCTTTGGTCAGAGCAGCTTCCTGAAGCATTCAAAAAATATTGTGCAAAAGCTTCGATTGAAACAAGTTCTATCCAGTATGAGAATGATGACTTAATGCGTCCATTCTTCGGAGATGACTATGGTATTGCATGCTGTGTATCCGCGATGCGAATTGGTAAGCAAATGCAATTCTTTGGAGCTCGTGCCAACTTGGCGAAAGCATTGCTATATGCGATTAATGGAGGTAAAGACGAGAAGCTAGGTATTCAGGTTGGTCCTGAGCTTCCTCCGATTACGAGTGAGTATTTGAACTACGATGAAGTGATGAAACGCTTTAAGCAAATGATGGAGTGGCTGGCGAAACTGTATATGAACACGTTGAACGTCATTCACTACATGCATGATAAATACGCTTATGAGCGTATCGAAATGGCATTGCATGACAGAGAAATTTTGCGCACGATGGCTTGCGGTATTGCTGGGCTCTCGGTTGCAGCGGATTCCTTAAGTGCAATTAAACATGCGAAAGTAAAACCAATTCGCAATGAACAAGGTATTGCGATCGACTTCGAAGTAGAAGGCGAATATCCTTGCTACGGCAATAATGATGACCGAGTTGATGGCATCGCTATTGAATTGGTTGAATCGTTTATGAACATGATTCGCAAGCACAAAGCTTATCGCAATGCGCTTCCAACCCAATCGGTGCTGACGATTACATCGAATGTTGTATACGGTAAGAAAACGGGTACTACGCCAGATGGACGTAAGGCAGGAGAGCCATTCGCACCTGGTGCGAATCCAATGCATGGCCGTGATAAGAAAGGTGCGCTTGCATCCCTTAACTCGGTTGCGAAGCTGCCGTATGAACACAGCTTAGATGGCATTTCGAATACGTTCTCGATTGTACCGAAGGCGCTAGGCAAAGATATGGATGGTCGTACGTCTAACTTGGTAGCGATGATGGATGGATACTTTGGACGTGGTGCGCATCATTTAAATGTGAACGTGTTTGACCGTGAGCAGCTAATGGATGCGATGGAGCACCCAGAAAACTATCCTCAGCTAACCATTCGTGTATCTGGATATGCGGTTAACTTTATTAAACTAACTCGTGAGCAGCAGATGGATGTTATTAATCGTACATTCCACGGCTCTATGTAACAGAGATAAATCGTTCGAATAAAGGTTTTGACTAAATGATGAAGTGAAGGTAGAAGTAACAGGGCAGGGCGCAAAAAGTCGGAATAAACGAACCGTCTCGGTCGTGAACCTGGCGGCTGCGCCCTTTTTGTCAATGAAAATAGACTTGAATGCGAGTTGCGTGCTCAAGAGGGGAAAGGGATGGATCGCAGATGAACGCACGAGTACACTCCATTGAAACGTTTGGGACTGTAGATGGACCCGGGATTCGCTTCGTTTTATTTTTGCAAGGCTGTGCACTTCAGTGTCAATATTGCCATAATCGTGATACATGGAACCTGGCAGGCGGCAAGGTTATGACTATAGATGAAGTTTTGAATGAAATTGAGCCTTACTTAAGCTATTACAGGTCCTCTAATGGTGGATTGACAGTAACTGGAGGAGAGCCAACGCTGCAAGCTCCGTTTGTCACCGAACTGTTTCGTGAAGTAAAGAAACGGTGGAACCTTCATACGACATTGGACACGAACGGGGTCAATGATGTGAATAAGCTCAAAGAGCTTTATGAAGTGACCGATCTTGTCCTGCTCGATATAAAGCATATCGATAATAAAAAACATATGGACTTAACGGCTGTATCGAATGCAAGAACATTGGAAACGGCCCGTTGGTTGTCGGAAAACGGTAAAAGAATGTGGATTCGCCATGTTTTCGTTCCGACGAAATGTGATGATGAACAGGATTTATTAGATTTGGGACGATTTATTGGGTCTTTGAATGGTGTAGAGAAGTTTGAACTGCTGCCTTATCATCAAATGGGGACGTTCAAGTGGGAAGAATTAGGATTGGATTATCCATTAGCAGGTGTGGCTTCTCCAACTGATCAAGAAATAGAGCGAGCTGTTCAGCTAATTGAGAAGGGGCGGCAAGATAAAAATAAAGATACAGGTAAAGATACGAATAAAATATATCCATCTGTTTCATAGTCGCACAACTCGTAAAGAAACTAGGCGCAGCTCTTGGTGAGAAAGGGTTGCGCTGTTTACAATTTCCACCACAAGGTGTATGATTGTATGAAGATTTTATCCTATTTATGTAGAAATATATCCCTTACGCAACGTGATCAACTCGTCATATAATCACACTTAATTATAGACCCTCACCAACGGCAACTCGCATAATTTTCTCTCTCAATTTACATATACTTCTGAATTTTCAATTACGTTTCACATCATACTGCGATGCCCATCTTAGAATAACTAACTTCACACGACACTCAATTTTAAAGCGCTTACTTTCTCAACTCCCAAGCAATCATTATATTTATTCTTACATAACGGAACTGGCAGGGGTGTGTTATACATACGTGATATCCTGCTATTTTTTTCAACCATTCAAACATTAGCTGAGAGAATTTGTAGTAGTTATTACTGAAATTCGTGTACATCCACAACTGCTGATATTATCATGTGCCGAGCCTACTTTTAATACAACCATATGGAGGAGCTTACATGATCCGAGTAAATCGTATGGAAGTGACGAGAAAAGACTTCGAACAATTACTGTTCAAGGTTGGTCAACAACAAGTAATGAAGGATGTTACGGGAAAAATACTAGCGCTTTGCATTTCTGATCCAGCTCATCTGCTTGCCTGTATTCAATATCTTCGCAGTCAACGTGGATCAATACTACTTCTACATGGGGAAACGCCTCAACAGCGAGCTATTCAGCTTGCTCAACAAGCGGGATGTCATGGATTACTATGGGGCAGTTATGATACCTATATCCCAGTAGATCCTTCTGCCGCCATGCAAGAAGATGCATTTCTTTATCAATACAGTTCGGGAACAACAGGCGATGCAAAATTGATTAAGCGCAAATGGACACACATTGAAACGGAAATAGCTGCGTACAACCAAGCGTTGGGTGGGAGTGCAGAGGAAGTTCCTATTGTTCTTGTGCCCATGTCTCATTCTTATGGTCTAATATGTGGTGTGCTTGCCTCTTTGGCACGAGGAGCCACACCTATCATGATTACCAATCGAAATCCAAAACTAACATGGAGTATCATTCGTGAGAACCCAAAGCATATCGTATACGGAATTCCCTCACTATATCATGTACTACTGGGTTTCAGTTCGGAAACGACGAGAATGGATCGTGTCATGAGTTCCGGTGCACCGATGCTAGATTCGTTATTGAGTCAGCTTCAAGTTCGTGCAAATGATGTGATGCAGCAATATGGTTGTTCCGAAATAGGTTGTATCAGCCTATCACAGCAAGTGAGCTCCAGCAGTGATATTGGAACACCATTGCGTCATTTACAAGTACATACAGGAGATAGTGCTGACAATCCGAGTGAAATCGAGATAGTTGTCGGTAATTGGACTCATGGCACAAAAGATATAGGATTCTGGAGTTATGATGGGCAGCTGCAAGTAGTGGGCCGTATGGACGATGTAATTAATGTGTCAGGTCTCAAAGTTTTTCCACAAGAGGTAGAGACGATTATAGGTATGCTGCCTGAAGTTAATGAAGTTGTTGTTTACCGAGGCATCCATCCGATTATAGGTGAATGTGTGCAGGCACAGGTTGTGCTGGAAGCGCCATTAGAAGTAAAGGCGATTCGAGATTGGTGCATACAACAGTTGCCACCATACAAAGTACCTGCTGAAATCGAGATCGTTACTGAAATACGAAAGATGCCATCGGGTAAAATATCTCGAAGGTTACTAGAAAAAGGGGGAAGCTAGCATGCAAATTTCAAGATTAGAACAGCTCCAGCAACTAATGGTAGACAAGCTTAAGCTGCAAGATGTCCCAGAATTGAGCCCAACGATGCATCTACATGATGATCTAGGTATTGATTCTGTAATGCTGCTGCAATTGATTGTCCATATAGAAGAAGACTTATCATTAATCGTTCCAGAAGATGAGCTTGATCCTTCTATATTTGTGACAGTCCAATCACTTATTGAGTTTATGAACACGCTAGAGCCACGAACGGTTCACGTTAGCAATTCATGATTTATGGACAAGGCTTCATCATTTATTTCAATATATAATGCTCAAAACATGAGGAGGAGTTAGTATGCAAAAGCAGGAGATCGTACAGTTCTTAATGGAGAGAGTAAAGGCGATGTCAACTAAGCCACAAGCTGTGGAGACAATGACAGAAGCAACGGAAATTAGCGGGCTGGGTATAGATTCAGTAACTCTTATCAACCTAGTAGTAGAGATTGAGCAAAAATTTGATATTTTCCTAGAAGATGATGAAATGACGGTGGAGCGCTTTAATTCTGTTCAAGACATTGCGGCATTGATTTCTGAAAAAATCTCGGTTAGCAGTTAATCCGCAACATGGAACAGGTCCATTGTTTACTTAGCTGCTTTTCTCACATATTAGAAAAAATGAATAAGGTAGATACGAGGCCCATGTTTTTCGGTGCGTGGGATGCTCCATTTGAAATTACAGAGCAAGGAATCATTACGTATTATTCAGACAAGATTCATCACGATCACGAGGTCAATTGGTTTACACAACTGTTCAAAGTTGCTGTTACACAATGGTATGATCACGGTCAAGATCGACAGCAAAATTATCGAAAGCTGCACCAATACTTGCGTCGTCGACCGGAATCTCGTTCTATTATTGCTCAGCTTGATATGTATTATATGCCTCATATGACGCTCTTCTATCATAAACAACAGCTGCCTCACTATGTAATCTTACAGCGACTCCCATCGGGCGCATTGTATATGCATGATCCTGACTTTGAATGGGAGGGTGAAGTTGAAGAATATCATGTAGCCGAAGCCTTTTTGAAAAACCAATATGGTGGCGGTTTCTATATTGATCATACAGAGGTACGAGAACCGGACTATTCGGATATTATCTATTACTTTGATACTCAATTCAAAAAGGATTGTAATGAGCTGCCGAAGAGTGTGAAGCAGTTGTTTCATGACATGATAGAAGAGCGAGAAGGAAAATCAATACAATTACTTATGCCTGCTGTTAAGCAACTAGGGTTAATCGTTCTTCGTAAACATAGCTACGAATACGCATTTTCATACTTTAACACTGCACTGCAACTAGATGAACCGGCATATGAAGAGATGCTGGCTAAAGTAAAGAAGCTAGTAAAAGGTTGGACTTCTTTGCAATATTCGGCGATAAAAGTATCAGTAACAGGGAGTGCACAGATGATGGAGCTTCTTACTCAGAAGTTGGACGTATTAGATGAATTGGAGATGAGCATCAAGCGGGATCTGCATGAAATCTACGGGCAATGGAAGACAACATGCAGGCAGGAGCAATTCCATGTCTAGTGTTCAAGGTGATTTGTTAGCTTCGTCGCAGGCTTGTGCACAGTCTCGATTACCATCACATTCACTTCGAATTGGGTATATAGATGGTCAACCGAAACGAGTTAATGAACGAGCTGTAGATGACCAATGGGTTACCTTTATGAAGGAACATGCTGAACTTGTAGCCATCAAGCCTTTTCAGATGATGAAGCTATTCGGAGGCTCCCTTCCTCATTGGCATGATCAATATCCACACTCAACAGCTGTGTTAGTAGAACGTCTGCGATTGTGGGTCCAACAAACAGGTGTGAACACCATTTATGTCAATGTGCCAGCCCTCATCCCTTATTTAATGCATGCTCGCAATCAAGGCCATATTCCGCTTCGATTTTTTATTATCGCTCATTCGGTGGGGTCTGAATATTGGATCAAGCAATGGGTTGCGATAGCGCCTTTGCTCCAGCGGGAAGACACGTTGTTATGTACGACGAACAGTGCCTATCGTGCTCTCTTGAATATATCCCCCATTTATGAGATGTGTCTGCAGGAGCCGTTATGTATTTCTATTCCTGATAAGGATGAGCCCAATCCTATGCAAAGAGATGAGGGGGGCGCAAGGCAGCTGCTCTGCATCGGTAGGATCGAAGATGTCAAAAATATTCATCATGTTATGGAGCTTGTACACCATGTAAGAGCAAAGGGGCATAATGTTCACTTGACGATTGCAGGTGAATACACGGGTGCCAATAATGCTCAAATTGAGCATTATCGAAATCGTATGCAAGAACTAGAGAATCAATATGAATGCTCATCCTATGTTACATGGACTGGAGCCGTATACGGTTCGCAAAAGGAGCAATTATTGGTTGAAACGGATATTTTGCTTAACTTATCTACTGATCCTGGTGAGACATTTGGATATAATTTGCTAGAAGCGAAAGCGGCAGGCATTCCTGTCGTTTGTACAAAGTGGGATGGTTTCAAGGATATTGTAACGGAGCATGTAGATGGTGTGTTTATTCCCGTGCATTGGGAAGCCGACATTCCACAAATTGATGTTCATACAGGAGTCTCTATCGTCTGTAATCTACTTTCAGATGAGCAATTGCTGGCGAATATGCGCAATGAGGCTAAAGGACATGTGAATACCTTTGACTACAAGCTCGTTATGCCTCGCATCATAGAACATCTTGCAACGCAAACGAGCCTTTCTATGATCACATTTGATCCGCCAAGCGAGGGCTTGCTGCTTCAGCCGCTCTCAGAGATTCACGCTTATTCGACATCGTTCTTGCATCATTTGAACTGGGAACATCGAAATATCCTTTCATTGCTAGCGGAGCCTTCTGTATGCAGCTATGAACAGTGGATGCCGTTGTGCAAGCCGATTATTGGGCATTTTGCCGATGGAGGAATAACATGAATCGATACCAGTTGCTTCAGGAGATTCGTATTTACTTAACCCCTAGAACTGGTAAAACAGTATTGGCATATGCAGCCTTAATCCTTTCATTAATTGCATCGATGCTGCAGCCGCTGCTATTCGGCTTTATTATTGATCATATTTTAGTTCGATTTGATGCGACTTTACTGTTTCAATACTTAGCGTTAACTATTTTATGCGCAGCTGTTAGCGCAGGCGCTTCTATTGTATGCTACACCATCTTCCGGAACTTAACGATATCTCATACATTGGATATCCGTGAGAAGCTCGTAGCTCATACTCGTTCTATTCCAATCCATGAAATAGACAAGCATGGTGCCGGCAAATATGCAGCCTTAATTGGTTTTGATTCTTTTACGATGGCGAATTATGTGAACCATGTCGTTGTTGAATATGTGACCCAATGGTTTACGATTTGCTTTGCGATTGTAATGATTTTTGCGCTAGATTGGAAGCTCGGCTTGTTGGCGCTGATTACAATCCCAATCGTACTGGTTATCCCCAAACTATTTGAGAAGTCATTATCTAGATATGCTCATTTTATACGAACCCATAACGAAGATATTGGCACACATTTGTATGAATGCGTTGAAGGATCAAAGGAAATTCGCGCCTTTGGTCTTGAAAAATGGGAGCATAAAAGAAATGCAGCTATGTACAAAGGATTGGTGCAGGCAAGTACCAAAGAGACAATGTTCCAAATGTTTTCTACACAGACGACTTTAATTGTCATTAGTTTAATTGTAGTCGCTATGTATGGCATTGGAGGATTTTTGGTTAATGATGGCGTGTTGAAGGTCGGTATGCTCGTCGCAGCTGCCGCTTATCTGAATAATGTGCTTCATCCTTTGCGTGCAATTAACCAAACTATTACACAGGTCAAGCAAGCAGAGGTAGCATTGGAACGGGTGCAGCAGTTTTTCAATGTGCCTGTCGAGCATGCGCGGACTGTTTCTGAGTCAAACGGCATCATCCGTCGTGAGGATGAAAGTGGACCAGCTATTGAATTGGAAAATCTCTCAATTGTACTCGACGATAAGTCGATTATCGATAATATGAGTTTGACCATTCAGAGAGGCCAGACAGTCGCAATTATAGGAAGAAGTGGATCAGGAAAATCCACTTTATTTTACTCACTAGTTGGTTTCCATGAGCCTACAGCAGGGTCCATTACATTGTTCGATCAGCGCCATGATTTGCTCTCACGTCGACAAATTCAAGAACAGGTAGCCATCGTATTTCAAGAGCCGTTTCTATTTCCAGGTACGATCTATGAAAACATAGCACTAGGCAACGAGGAAGTGACAGAGGAGGAAGTGATGGAGGCCGTGCGAGCCGTTCGCTTGGATGAGAAAATTGCTTCGCTGGCAGACGGACTTCACACTCATATTTACCATAAAGGCTTTCAATTGTCTGGGGGGCAAAGGCAGCGTATCGGAATTGCTAGGGCGTTGGTCAAAAATGCAGACATTTTAATTTTGGATGAGCCTACTTCAGCACTTGATGTGGAAACGGAGCGGCATGTCATGGATAAGCTGCGTGCACGTGCTTCGAATAAGACCGTACTATTTTCTACCCATCGTTTGCAAACGGTAGCTGAAGCCGATGTCATCGTTGTCATGGATGCGGGACGTGTTGTAGAGCAGGGAAGTCATGAGGAGCTCATGCAGCGAGGTGAACTATACTTCGAGTTACTTACGACGTATCGTCAGGAAGATTTGTCCGAGCCTCGAGTACTGGAGCGTGTGTGATGAATATGACAACGTTGAAGTCTTGGTTACAATCACATGGCTGGAATGAGGACGCTGGAATTTACGAAACAGGCAGCGGCGATGTAATTAACTATGTCAGTTATCGTGACATGATTGCTACAGCTGAGCAATGGGCTGTTGGCTGGAGGAATGAGCTGGGTGCGGGAGACTCTCCATTTATAGCGTTAGTATGGATGGATCAGTCGATTCGCTCAATCACATCTTTATTCGCCGTTATATTGTCTGGCGGCATTCCCATACCGCTTCATGAGTATACCGTTCCCGATGAAGTTATCCGTATCGTGGATTGGATTGAGCCTGATCTTATTATATTACCTGATTCGAAGTTACAGCATATAGACGGCGAGCTACAACTAGAGGGTAAATATAAGGGATACCGCGTTATAGAGATTAGCGGGAAGGATCAATGGTGTTTTCATGGTGAGAAAACGACATCTTTTGAACGAGAATACAGTTCTTCACAGTTGGATCAAGCCGCGATTATTTTTCTATCTTCTGGCTCTACAGGTTTGCCTAAAGGAATTATGTTAAGTGATGCCAATATTATGGCAAACTTGATGCAAATTCAAAGAGATGTACAGTTGGAAGCTAAAGATCGTGTTCTATTATTTAAATCATTAGGCTATAGCTCAACGTTTACAGGGGAATTATTGCTCGCGATGCTTGCCGGAGCATCGATCTACTTATGCTCCGTACGGCATCCACTTGAGCTGATTCGTTTTGTAGACAAGCTGCAAATTTCATATGTTTGTACGGTACCCGCTTTAATCACAGCTTTGGACAAAAATCGTTCGTGGTCATTTCCTTCCATGGGCAGTTTGAGGAAACTGCTAATTATCGGGGGGAAAGCGGCACATAACACGGTACAGTCTCTCCTCGAAAGAATACCGAGTACACAAGTCATGATTGGTTACGGTTTGACAGAAGCAGCGCCAAGAGTATGTAGTTTTATTTTAAATGATGTTCCTGACAAAGCAGGAGCAGCAGGATTGCCACTAGATGGTATTGTAATGCAAATTCGAGATGAGTTTGGCGAAGTTCAGCCTGGAACAACGGGTGAAATTTATGTGCAGGGTCCTAATGTCATGCTTGGCTATTATAAGGATGAGGTGCGCAGTAAAGCAGTGCTAACCGAATACGGATTGAGGACGAATGACATCGGTCACATGGACGATGATGGGTATTTATACGTGACAGGGCGTGCAGATAATGCGATGAATGTAGGCGGTCATACCCTTTATCCCGAGTCGATCGAGCTAGTGTTGTCCATACATCCGATGATTGCCGAAGCAGCTGTACTGTCCATTGAAGATGCGCATTGGGGAGAAAGAATTATAGCTTTGATCGTTTGCCATCAGAAAGATAACAGTGAGCAAGAATTATATTCGTACTGTCAACAAAAGCTTCAGCCAGCTCAACGTCCTAAGGAAATTGTAGTCGTCTCAACGATTCCAAAGACGAGTAGCGGCAAAATTAATCGTACAGCGCTTAAACCATTGTATTTGGAGGTACATCATGACAAATACGTCCATTGATTCTATTTATAATCAGGTTGTTCATGTGATCGGGAAAATTGTGAAAAAGAGCCCAGAAAACATTGTGGATGATCACCAGTTAATTGAAGATTTAGGATTGGACTCCTTGCTATTTCTTGATTTGCTTGCTGAATTGGAAGCAAAATTTGGATTCGAGCTTTCTATTGATGATTTTGATCCTGAGTATTTTCATTCCGTCCACTCTACAGTAGCCTTTGTGAAAGATAGAGTGCAGGCATGAGTAACCCAAGTATCATTACTATAGTAGAACAAATGAAGCATGAGCTCGCTCATCAAGTTCCCTACTACTTCCCGTGGGGCAATAAAGAGTTTACGTTTCGTGATCTCCCATTCTCAAACAAGCACTTGATAAATGAGCATCGGGATCAGCTTGAGCGATTGCCTCAAGGCAAGACATATGAATCCTATACATCTGGAACGACAGGTATTCCTTATCGCTGCATTCGTTCTGCTGAAGAACAATGCAAGCTATCAGCCGCAATATTTCGCAATCGACGGCGGTGGGGAATTCCGCTCCGCCACCGTATGCTGCTGTTAAGCAATCGCATGAGTGATGAACCTAAAATGATGGAGCATTATGTACAACAAATGAGCATTCAGCAGCCGCATTTTATTCAAGGACGCTTTTCTTCTCTGTATCAATTAGCTCAGTATATGACAGATAAGCAGATCGAACCGCCACCTAGCCTGTTATTTATCCAGAACTGGGGAGAATCAATTATTCCGTCACAACGAGCATTTGTGGAAGCGGCCTTCGGTGTACGTTTGGCTGACTATTACGGATTGGAAGAAATGTGGCTCATTGCATTTGAAGCACCTGATGGACGATTTTTAGTTGATGAACAGGTCGTCTTCGTAGAAGTTATTGATCCTGATACGCTTGAGCCGGTCAGTGATGGAGAGTATGGGGAAATTGTTGTAACTTCACTCGTGATGCGTACCGTTCCCTATGTTCGATACCGAACAGGTGATATCGGGAAAATATGGAGAGATGATCAAACGGGGTCGTTGTGCATCCAACTTATGCCGATGAGAATGTCACAAATCGTTCTACCTGATAAACGAGTAAACGCAGCATTTTTTCGATACTTTGATAAGTTTTTTTATGATTTGTTCAAGCAGCAAAGCATTCGTCAATTTCAAATTGTACAAACGGCATATACTTCTTTTACCCTCCGGGTTGCAGCGGATGAACTTGTTCAGCTTGATCATCTGGAAAAAAGTCTACATACACTGCTAAGCAATTATTTGCATGTCGAAGTGAATGTATCGCTCGAACGTGTATCTCGTATTCTTTCACATTCCGAAAGTGGTAAGGTTCCTTTTTTCGTTACGCAAGTACAAACAGAGCAGGCGGAGAGAGGAGTAATGATATGAGTAAAACATTGCCCTATGGTGAAGTAAATCCCGCACATCTTGTAAAGCTTGGTGCTTTAGAATGTGCAATGTCGTCTATTGCAACTGCATTGAAATTGATAGGCAGGGATCCTGGCCGTTTATTAATGCATTATTGGAATATGACTTATTATCGTGACGTTCTCTATGCGGGACGAAATGTGATGAGGAGCCGAATCGAAACGTTTGGGAATTGTAGCTTACAGTTTCAAATTTGCAGAGGAAGTTTACTAGAGATGCAGCAGCAATTAAAAAGTGGCTGCTTATTTCTGTACCAATGCAGAGCTTCGCAGCTGCCGTTTTTTCCTCGCAACATGCTGAATTTTGAAGCGAACGGATTTGACCACTATGTATTAGTGTCTGGATATGACGAGGATACTGATTCTTTTTACGTAACAGATCCTATTTGTGAGCATATTGGATTAGTCACTCGAAAACAGCTCGAAGCAGCGGCAATGGTTGAGCAGCAATATTATTGCTTTATGATACAACCATTTGGAGAAGGGACAAGCCAGCCATCTCTTCCTCAGTATGCTGATTCTGTGCCTGTAAATAAATATTTAACGCTGCATTACGATGTGCAAGCGTTCGATCAATTTATTCAGCATTTACATGTAGGGCGAGAATGGGATGCTTCACGACGGAGATTATGGACGGAGCGTAACATATTGTCTATCGCTTCATTGATTAAAATGAGAACGATTGTATGGGAGTATATGACTCACCTTCGCAGTATACCAAGAGGAGCAAAGGAAGCGTTGCAGCTTCAACATAAGCAAATTATTAAACTGTGGAACGGTATTAGCTTCCTGCTATTGAAGTATAAGATGAATGATGATTCAGCGTTAATAAATAGGGTTGAAGAACTTGTTCGCGCGGTGAGAAGAGAAGAAGAAGCTTTCATACAAAACATTATATCCCAAGAGGTGTCTTCATGAATGTATCGGTCTGTACGATATCGTTTAGGCACATGCTCCTGTCATTTGCAGATATTGCTCAATTTGTTCATGAGCAACGATTTCAGGCGATTGAATTGTGGGGAGTACATGCAAAATCACTTTCTCAGGGTGGAGCGGCTGTCATCGAACATTGTCGTTATTTATTAAAGCTTTATCAAATTGAGATTTCTATGATTAGTGACTACATAGATGTCTCACCACAAGCCGATATGAAGTCGTCGATATTGAAGTGTGATGAACTTATAGCATTAGCACAGCAATTTGGTACGAATAAGATCCGTACTTTTGCTGGCAAAGCACCGAGCCAATCCGTGAATAAACATGAACGTGAGATGGTTGTGAATCATCTTCGAGTTATCGGGGAGCGTTGTGCAGCTGCAGGAATTATGCTTCTAATCGAGACGCATCCGAATACAATTGCTGATAATACAGAGTCCACATTGCTGTTAATGAAGGAAGTCAACCACGAAGCGGTAAAAGTTAATCTGGATTTCCTTCATTTGTGGGAAGCGGGAGATGATCCGTTGGCAAGCTATGGACAATTGCATAATTGGGTCGAGAACTTCCACTTAAAAAACATCACTTCCCTTGAGAATTGTACGGTTTTTGATTCCAATAATGTGTATGCACCAAGTGGCAGTCGTTCTGGAATTGTTCCGCTTTCTGATGGTCAAGTAGACTATGCATCTATAATAAAAGCAATTCATAAGTCTGGTAAAAATGCCTCGTTGGAATGGTTTGGTGACGATCCGCTTCGTTACTTGGCTCAAGAAAGACAATGGATACAGCAGCTTGTCTAAAAGTTGTCTACCGCTCTCCATACTAGTAATCTGATTCAGTTATCACACATTCACAAGCAACGATTTCAAATAGACTAGAATATAAGGAGATAAAAATGATGAATGATAGAATTATTCAAGCGCTCAACACAGCAAGTGCTCAATATGGGACGCCCTTCTATTTGTTCGATGAAGTTCAGCTGAAGTTGGATTATGAGCAGCTTCGCAATTATCTACCATCATCTGTGTCTTTGTACTATTCTATGAAAGCGAATCCGAATCCGACTGTTATTCAGCACTTGCTAAAATGGGGGGCACAGTTGGAGATTGCTTCGATTGGTGAGTTTCAACGTGCGATCGAGCTAGGAGCGAATGTGGCGAGTATCGTATTTACAGGGCCAGGTAAGACGGCTGAGGATATTGAAATCTGCTTGCGTAAAGGTATCGGAATTATTAACGTAGAGCATCTGGAAGAGCTCGCTGTCGTAGAGCAGGTTGCTGCTCAGCTCGATCTGGTCGCGTCGATTACATTGCGTCTGAATTTAAGTCTTGATTCAACAGGTTCTCGCATGGCAGCAGGCGGTGGTGCAAGTCCATTCGGCATTGATGAAGAATGTATTGAAGAAGCTGTTTCTATTATTAATGAGTGCAACCATCTTAAGCTTGTTGGTATTCATACACATCAAGGTACCCAAAATTTTAGTATCGAATATTATGAACAAGCTACAGAGCGGATGCTCTATTGGTATCGAAAGTTGCAGCAAGTTTATCAGTTCCAGCTTACTACGCTTGGTCTTGGCGGAGGTTATGGAGTTCCGGCATTTATTGAAGATGAACCATTTTCAATCGAAATGTATGAGCAAATGCTGCGGCAGAAGTTGAATGAACATGCAGATCTTGAAATTCCAAACGTATTTATTGAATCAGGACGGTATATCGTATCTCGGATGGGGTATTTCGTGTCCAGTGTACTATATGCGAAGCAATCTAAGGACAAAAATTACTTGATCATTGACGGTGGTACGAATCAACGTGCTGGTCTCGGAAGGACATTTAAGAAACCGCTTCCCCTAGTCAAAATATCAGCCGATGGACAAATGGAGGGTTCCGGCGAACAGCCAAATTCCACCTCTTACACCGTAGTAGGACCACTTTGCACACCAATGGATGTCATGCAAAGCGGTGTTGATTTTGCAAAGGTTAATCAAGGTGATCTGATCGTATTCTCCAATTCTGGTGCGTATGGTCTTACGTATGCAAATGTCCATTTTTTATCACATCGACTGCCGCCCGAATTACTGCTCACACAGGATGACACCTTGCGTGACATTAGTTTGATCAGTCCGCTTAGGGAGGAGTCGATATTACGATGAACCATTATATCCATGATCTGCTGGACACTGCGGTATCTCGTTATCCAGATAAAGTGGCTGTTGTTACAGAGTCCTCTTCGTGGAGTTACACCGACTTGCAGCAAAGGAGCAGCCAATTATACAAATGGTTGAAAACGCAAAACGTGCAAGCGGGAGAACGCATTTTGTGTGCAATGCCAAACAGCAGCTTTGTACTCGCCGCCTTATTTGCTGCTTCTCGACTCGGTGCCATATTTGTACCCATACATGAAGAATTGAAGAGTAAAAACTTATCCTATATTGTTAGCGATTGTGAACCCAAAATCATTTTTGCGGCACCATCAATAGCTGGTTTGATTGACTCTGGATACTCAACGGTTGTGGTGCTGGACACGGATGATGAAGCATCATTATGGGACCTGTTTCGTTTAGAGAACGAGCAGTCTGAGTTTGCAACTGCAGATCAAGGAGTATTCCCAGAACGAGAAACGGAAGTAACTTCGGAACAGCCTGTTTTGTTTATTTATACATCTGGAAGTACAGGCAATCCGAAAGCGGTTATATCTACTCATAAGCAAGTTCTGTTCGCTGCCGGCTCCATTCAGCAATGTTTGCAGGTACGGCATGATGATATTGTCGGAAACTTTTTGCCGCTCTCTTTTGACTATGGTTTGTATCAGATGTTTCTAGTCTGTTATGAAGGAGCTACGCTTGCCTTAGGTCATAAGAAGGATATCGGTCCAATGTGGCTGAAAAAGCTCTACGCATGGGGAGTTACAGGTCTTCCGTTGATGCCAGCAATGGCGGATGGACTGCTGAAGCTGTCCCAAAGGCCACGTTCTCAACTGCCAGCTTTGCGCTTTGTAACCAATACAGGTGCGGCTTTCCCATCTTCCTATGTGGATACATTAAGCAATCTATACCCGGAATGCAGTATATTTTTGATGTATGGATTGACGGAATGCAAGCGGGTTGCTATTTTACCAGCTGAAGAGGCACGTGTGAAGGTTGGTTCGGTTGGCAAGCCTATTCCTGGTACAACTTGCAAGGTGATAAATAAGGATGGGAACGAGGCAGCGCCATTTGAAATAGGTGAGCTTGTCGTTAGCGGTCCTCATGTGATGTCAGGATATTGGAAACTTCCTGAACTTACGGCTAAAAGATTCGACACATCCAATGATACGGGTGAGCGGCAATTGTATACAGGCGACTTTTTCTATGCAGATGAAGAGGGCTATCTCTATTATCAGGGTAGGTCCGACGATGTATTTAAACAGCAAGGGTATCGTGTGAGTGCAATTGAAATTGAAGAGACAGCATTGAGTCACCCAGGAATTCGGCTGGCTGTCCTATTGAAGCCGGATGAACAGCATGAATGTGTGCTTGCTGTTACGGGTGAGGTAGATGAGCGAGAATTGCTACTGTTTATGGCAGAACAACTAGAGTACTATAAGCTGCCTGAACGGATCGTCGTTCTTGATGCTTTTCCAACTACATTGAATGGGAAAATCGATAAGCAGGCACTTAGATTGTCGATGGAACCATACCATGATCAGGTTACATAAAATAATTATAGGTATGAAGGTCTGCTGTTAAGTTGTAAAAAGGTCGCATATTATAGTAAATAGGGCTCTCAGATGGCTTATAGACTAGTTCTATAGTCGTTATATGAGGGTCTTTTTTTGTTAGGGTGCACAATTTTATTTGGAGAGTAGATAATTTTATCCCTCTGCTGTCGAATTATCATCCTTACAAGTATTAACATCGCGGTTTATAATGAAAGCGTATTAAAAAACCTTAACAAACACTTTAAGGGAGGTCATGAGATGAAAAAAGGTCTAGTTCTATTAACGACACTTTTGTTCATCGCTACAACTGCTTTGACGGGTTGCGGCGGAGGCGCTAAAGAAAGCGGTTCTTCAAACGGCACTACTACGCCACAAACAGAAACAAAGACAGAAACAAGCAGTGAGCCATTTGAATTGAAGCTTCGCCATACGCAAGTAGGTGAGTCGAAGAAAAACCGCTTTAACATTTTGCAAGACGTAGTTAAGACAACAGAAGGTGAAATTGCTGGTTTGTCCGTCAAGTTAGACGGTGTCGAATCAGAAGTTAACCGTAAAGAAAAACTACGTGCCGAGATGACAAACGGTGATCCACCTGATATTTTCGATGCTTTCGGTAGCCCAGACGTTAAGCTTTATGCTGAAAACGGACTAGTTGCTGATATCGCGCCAATTCTTGATGAGTTGGGTATCAAGGACCAGTTCCTATCTCATACACAATGGGAAAAAGACGGTAAAATCTACGGCTTGCCAGTAGGTGCTTCTATCGAAGGTTACTTCTACAACAAAGAATACTTCGAAAAGAACAAAATCGAAATTCCTAAAACATTGGCTGAACTAGATGCTATCGCTGAGAAAGTGAAAAAGGATGGAAAAATTCCATTCGCTATCGCTTCCAAAGATGCTTGGGTTCCGTTGATGACTACAAACAACCTGTGGACTTACTATGCAGGTGCTGATGTTACTAAAGGATTCGCTAAAGGCGAGTCTAAGTGGAACGATCCGAAAATGATCGAAGCTTTTGCTAAACATGCTGATTGGTTGAAAAAGGGCTACTTCAAACAAGGTGAACTTGGTCTTGAGTACGCTACTCAACGTAACCAAATCATCAACGAAGAAGCAATTATGATGTACGATGGCTCTTGGGCTACATCCGTATTTGCTGACAAAGCTCAATCCGGTAAAATGCACGGAAAAGTTGGTTTCTTCATGATGCCACCTCTTAATGCAGGCGACGGATACAGCATCATGTTCGACTCTAACAACGGATATGCGTTCTCTCAAAAAGCAATCGATGATCCGAAGAAGCGTGAAGCTATCAAAGCGTTCATCAAAAACTTATACAATGAAGAAATGCAGCTTCGCGGCTTGAAAGAAGATGGAGTTATTCCTTCCATGAAAATCGAACAAGCGAAGTTGAACGAAACAGTTAAAGGCAACGACTTGCTTGAAGCTATTCTAGCTCAAATGGGCGATGTTAAATACACATGGCCTGCATTCGACGCTCTTGTACAAGCAGACGTGAACACAGCACTTAGCCAACAAATTCAAAAAATGATCAGTGGTCAAGCAACACCTCAACAAGTGGGCGACGAAGTACAAAAAGTCCAAGATGAGGCAAATGCTGCTCAATAATCATCTATACAAAAAGTAGAATAAATCTACTACACGAGCACCGCCCTACTTAACAGGGGGTGGTGCTCTCTACATTATAGTCTGTTATTTCGGGGTACATCTCTCGATATTTGGAACGGACGGAGGGAAATCATGAATCAAGCACTTAGAAATCCATTAACGTATTTCTTATTCTTGCTTCCAGCACTTGTGCTGTTTATTGCATTCTTTATTTATCCTGTAATCGTAGCTATTTATTATAGCTTTACGAACTGGAACGGATTTGCGAACTACAAGTTTATCGGATTCGATAACTATATTAGAGTGATGAGCAAGGCTGACTTCTGGGCGTCGGTCAAAAATAACGGATTCTTTATTTTGTTCTCTTGTTTCATTCAAGTTCCGTTAATTATTTTCTTTTCACTGCTCATCTCCAATGTCAAGCGTTTGAGAGGTCTATATAAGACGGCTGTATTTATGCCATCTGTTATGTCTACAGCGGTAATCGGGATTTTGTGGGGTTTCATCTATGACCCAGATGTCGGTTTGTTGAACAAGATATTGGGAGTGTTCGGCATAGATCCGATCATGTGGTTGTCCGATGAAAAGTGGGCAATGATCGCGATTCTTATTACAAACGCTTGGCAGTGGACCGGATTCTATATCGTTATGGTGTTGGCAGCAATCCTCTCTATTCCTAAAGAATTAGATGAAGCTGCTATGATCGATGGAGCAACAGGTATTCAAAGAGCTCTTAAAATTACGGTTCCATTGATTATGCCTATCGTGTCTGTGGTTATCATGCTTTCCATTGCTGGTGCGATGAAAGCAGCAGATATTATTATCGTTATGACAAAAGGCGGACCTGCTGGTTCTACTGATGTTATGACAACGTACATGATGAAACACTCGATTGCTAGCTTTAAATACGGCTATGGTTATAGTATTTCAGTCCTTATTTTCATCTTCACGCTCCTCATTACGCTTGCATATCAGTTCTTGATTGCACGTAGAGCAGAAAGGATTGAATACTAATGGTCAAACTACTAAAGAAAAGTGTAAATCATATTTTCCTACTAGGGTACTTGCTCATTATTTTATTCCCATTCTTATTCGTCCTATTCTCATCTGTCAAAACAGACAATGGTGCAATTTCTAGCAATCCGTTCGGTATACCGACAGAATTTGCTTGGGACAATTATGTGAAAGCATGGGTAAATGCGAATATTGGTGGATACTTCTGGAACAGTTTGTGGATTTCAACTGTAGCTACCATAGCTACATTGATTATTGGCTCACTCGCATCATTTGCAATTACTCGTATGCGTTATAACAAGCTGAGTTTCGTTACTTTCCAATTTATATTACTAGGTTTGTTGATTCCAGGAAACGCTTTGCTGTTGCCTATATATGGTATTCTCAAACAACTTGATTGGTTGAATACACCAATGGCTTTGCTTCTCCCTTACACAGCGTCTGCAATTCCGTTTACGGTTATTATATTGGCTGCATTTATGCGCTCGATACCTTCAGAAATTGAAGAAGCAGCTGTTATCGACGGCTTGAGAGCACCTGGTATTTTTACTAGAGTTGTGATGCCTCTGAGTGTTCCAGCACTAGTAACCGTATTTATCGTAAACTTTATGAGTAACTGGAATGAATTCTTGCTTGCGAACTACTTCCTGAGTGATGATACATGGCGTACATTGCCGGTAGGTATGGTAGGCTTCCGTGATGCTTACAATACGAACTATGCTCAAATGAGTGCCGGTATCGTATACAGTGTTGTTCCTGTAATGGTCATCTACGCATTCTTGCAAGAGAAGATCATTGAAGGTCTAACAGCGGGCGGAGTAAAAGGTTAAAAAAAGTTAAAAATAATCGAATAATAGAAGTGAATTGTTCTCTATTAAGTGGTAAACTGGAAAAGGTTCGTCACAAAAATAGAGACTAAAGGGGTAGTGAGAGGAATGAACTTACGTTATAAATTATTTAGCGGCTTTGTTCTTCTGATCATTATCCCTTTATTTTTATTGGGGACGATAACGTTTACAATTACGTTTCAAATGATAGAGAAAAAGTATAGTGAGCAAACCGAATTCTCTATGCAGGCGATGGGACATAGCATTCGATCCGTATTTAAAGAAGTCGAGAAGATTATTGATAACGGTATAGCCAATAATATTTTTCAACTTGCGTTAATTTCTCCGAATGAGAAAGATCAAGACTTAGTCCAAGAGAAAGATAACGATTTTGATATAAATAGAGGGGACGGTACTTTACCTGTTCAACCGTCGTTAAAGGCTACTGATTTAAAAGGGATTGACTATTTAGAGATGAATGACCGACAGCAGATATTTCGGCGGCTATTGTTCAATCATCCTTCTATTAGTTATGCCTTTTTGTATAATCTAAAGGGCTATACATATTATCCAGGGTCAGGTTATACTGACATTATCCCAATATTCGCCAAAGAAAACTTTAAAACGATGCCTTTCGAAGAATTTATCAAGCATCCTATCTATGATGAAGTAATGAACAGCAAGGGGTCACCGGTTTGGCTTGGACCAAATGAAATACCTGAGCTGACGGGGTCTGAGCAAGTGTTTACACAAATTAAAGTAGTTAAGGATTTGTACACGCTCAAAAACTTAGGGGTTCTCATCGTCCAAGTAAATGATTGGGATATCGAGACCTTCTTTAATAACTTTTATCATGTGGAACAAATGCGAAATTCTAGATTTTTCATCGTTAATGAGAATGGGTTAATATTGTTCGATAATGAAAAAAAATTGAATGGTAATAAACTTCCTAATTATTTAGCCAAGCCGATTGAGATGAAGGAAGGCTATCACAGTTACAAAGACAAGTTTAATGATCAGGATAGTGTCCTTTCATTTTATGAGATTCCAGAATACGGCTGGCATTTGGTATCTGTCCATTCTTGGAATTCCTTATCTAATGAGATGATGGAATATATTAAATGGGTATCGATCATTATGCTTATTTGTGTGTTGGGTGCTCTGTTATTCTTATTTTTGTTCATGAATCGGGTTACGAAGCATATCGTTCGTACGGTGAGATTCATGCGGAGAGTAGAAGAGGGAGATTTGCAAGCGCGCGTAGATGAGGAAGGACAAGATGAGCTTCGCTTATTATCGCGTGGCTTCAACCGCCTTATTGATAGAGTAACTGATTTGCTAGAGCAAGTGAAGCAAGAGCAACAGCAGAAAAATAAAGCTGAAATGCGTGTGCTTCAAGCTCAAATCAAGCCCCATTTCCTATTCAATACATTAGAATCGATCAATGTGCTTGCTATACAGAATGAAGGCCGTAAAGTAAGTCATATGGTACATAGGTTGGGAAATATATTGCGCATTAGCATACAGGATAAAGAAGAAATTACAATCCGTCAGGAACTTGAGTATTTAATGAGCTATTTGGAAATACAAAAGTTTCGGTTTGAAGATGTATTTAATTTTGAGTTCGATGTGCCTGATGAGTTAATGCACTGTATGATTCAAAAATTAACGCTGCAGCCGCTTGTTGAAAATTGCATTCAGCATGGATTTGATGGCATTTCTTATACAGGATTGATTCGTATATCTGCATGTTCGATAGATGGAAGAATCATTTTGAAAGTAGAAGACAACGGGGTAGGAATTCCCGCAAAACAATTAATGCGATTCCAATATATGCAGGATGATGATTCAAGATCGCTAATTCCACAGGAAGAAAAGGCGTTAAATATGGAGCGACGAGGATTAGGCGTACGCAGTGTGGCTGATCGCATACGCATCCAATATGGTAGTCAATATGGATTGTTTATTTGTTCGGCTCCTAATGAAGGAACGATCATACAATGTACAATACCGAGATATGAGCAGGGTGAGAACAAATGAGTGTGAAGGCTATTTTAATTGACGATGAAGCTCCGATTCTAAACAACTTGAAAATTGTGCTTCCATGGGAAGATATGCAAATTCAAATTGTTGGTACTGCTCGTAATGGAGTAGAAGGGCTGAACCTTGTCCGAGAGCATGAGCCTGATTTGATTCTATGTGATATACGCATGCCAGTAATGGACGGGATGGAATTCCTGAAGGAAGTGAGGCAGTTGGGCGGAGAAGTAGAAGTGCTCATGCTCACCGGATATCAGGAGTTTGAATATGCCCGTATTGCACTCCAGCATAGTGTAAGAGATTATATTTTAAAACCAATTAACTATGAAGAGTTGGAAAATACGGTACGCAAAGTTGCAGATATCATACGTAATCGCAAGATGGAGAAGAAGATGGCGGAGCGTCGTTGGGGCAAAGTCATCAGCCTTGCTTATGAGAAGATGATGTTTGATGTGATTATGGGCTTCTCTGCTGGTCATCCAAGTTATTTTACTGTAGATGATAAGGATCAGGCTGATCAGCTTGTATATACTTTGTTACTTGTAGACTTGGATCAATACGCACAGCAGACGGTTTCTTGGAGTGATAATGAGCGCAGGCTTTGGAATTTTGCTGTACGCAATGTCCTGCAAGACGCGCTGCAAGGTGATGAATGGCTTAAATATGCTGTACTTCAAACACGTGAAGGCGAATGGTGTATTCTTGTCCAATTTTATAAAGATCGCTTCGAAATTGAAGAAAATGATGTGGCAAACTGGGCATCGATGATTCAAGATGCAGTACGAAATCACATCAAGTTTACAGTCAGTCTTGCGTGGGATTCTGGACCTGTACCGATGACGGGATTGTCGAGTACGTTTAAGCGCCTCCAGCGCGTCCTGCTTCTCCATCCTGATGATGAAGTACTTGTATCGGTTGATGAGAGCTCTATCGCTCGACAAGCTGCTTCTGTATCACAGTGGCAACCCGTTGAGGAAATCGTATCAGGCATGAAGCAGAACGATAAAAAGAAGATCGAACAAGGCCTTGCGACGCTTCAATCCAGTCTTTTGCAAATGTCAGAGCATTCTATTGTACGTGCTGAGAAGTTCCTGCACTACGTTATTATTCATCTGTTGAGGGAAATGCGTGAGTTAGAGCTGCTTAGTAAGCAAGAAGAAGAGCAGGCATGGGATCGGCTTCAGTACTGTGTAAGTGTAAAAGATTTAATGATCGTCATTTCTCAACTTGTTGTACAGACGAAGGAACATGCAATGAATAAAAAGTCGAGCGAGCTAATGATGATAGCTGCTAAAGACTATATTCAACGCAATTTAAGTTCAGATATTGGTATTGATGAGATTGCTGATTATTTGGGCATAAGCTGCAGTTATTTTAGTTTATTGTTCAAAAATTATTATAGTGAGACCTTTGTAGAATATGTAACCAAACAGCGTATGGAACTAGCAAAATCCATGTTGCTCATGACCGATAAGAACATCACCCAGATTGGCAGCTTGGTCGGATATTCAGAACGTCGATATTTCTCCAGGGTATTTCAGAAATATACGGGGTTGACGCCTTCCGAATATCGTGAGAAAGAAGCTCAGAGTTCAAGTGTATAAACTATAAAAATATTATTTCATAAGGATGGGATTCATTATGAATATTAGTGAACTAACGCTGGAGCAGAAAATCGGACAGATGGTCATGTGTGGATTTAAAGGACTAGAGGTTGACGAAAATATTACGACATTGATCGAAAAGCATCATCTTGGGGGCATTATTTATTTCCGCCGCAATTTGGATAACAAAGAGCAAACTTGCAAGTTGTCACGTGATTTGCAATTAATTTCGAAGAAGAAAACGGATATTCCGCTCTTTGTTTGTATCGATCAAGAGGGTGGAATGGTAGCGCGTATTGACTGGGATGATGTCACTTTGATTCCGGGAAATATGGCTCTAGGTGCAACTCGTGATGCGCTGCTAGCATACGACGCGGCTCGTATTTGCGGAGAAGAATTATTGAAGATGGGGATCAATATGAACTTCGCTCCGAGTGTTGATATTAACAATAATGCGAATAACCCAGTTATCGGGGTTCGATCCTATGGAGAGCGTCCTGATTTGGTTACTGAGCTTGGAAATGCTCAGATCCGTGGTCTACAGGATGCGAATGTATCCGCTACTGCAAAGCATTTCCCTGGACACGGTGACACGGCAGTTGATTCTCACCATGGTCTAGCTTCTGTAGCACATGATGAACAACGATTGACTAATCTAGAACTTGTTCCATTCGTTCAAGCGATTTCTGCAGGTGTTGATCTGATTATGACAGCACATGTGATGTTCCCAGCTTTCGAACCAGAACAGCGTCCTGCTACGGTATCGCGTCGAGTTCTGACTGATTTGCTGCGCAATAGATTGCAGTACCAAGGCATCATTGTAACGGATTGTTTGGAAATGAAAGCTATATCTGCTGTGTATGGTGTTGCAGAAGGTGCAGTTCTGTCTGTAGAAGCGGGTGCTGATATTGTACTCGTTAGCCATAGATTTGAAGAGCAAACAGCTGCGTTTGAAGCACTTGTTGCTGCCGCTCGTTCAGGCCGTATTTCTGAAGCTCAAATCGATGCATCTGTAGAACGTATTCTTAATTTGAAGCAGCGTCGCCAAATGGATATATTGCCTGAAATAACAGCTGACTTTGCTGAGCAGTTTGCTACTCCGACTTCAAAGGCCGTTGTTGAACAAATTTGTGAGAAGAGTATTACCCTTATTAAAGATGAAGGATTGCTTCCGCTGCAACCAGAACTGAAAACGTTGGTTATTTGGCCAGAAGTTCGTGAGCACACTGAAGTTGATGAACCAATTGAGCAGATGTATACAGTTGCTACGGGATTGCAACCTTATATCAAGGATGTAACTGAATACCGTATTGGAACGTATCCGAATGCAGATGATGTTGCAGCTGCGGTCCAATTTGCTGCCGACTATGAGCAAATTGTAGTTGTTACTTACAATGCGGTTTCCCAATTACATGAGGGCCAAGTTGAAATTGTAAAACAGCTTATAAATCAGCATGAGCGTGTAATTGTTGCATCGTCCCGTAACCCTTATGATCTAAATCAATTTGATTCCGTTAAAACGTACTTGTGTTGTTACGAGAATCGTCCTGCATCGATGACGGCATTAGCAGAAGTATTGGTAGGACGCAAGCAAGCCGAAGGTAAACTTCCTGTTACGATTAATGCGGAATATCCTTATGGGCATGGTATTAACGGCAGCAAGCAGACGATATCATAGTATAATAATTTGAAAATTAGTGTTAAGACCCGCATCCATAATGATGTGCGGGTCTTTTGTGTGTAATTGTTTTGCATAAGAGTTAAATAGTGCTAGGTTAATAGAAAAAACTCAGGTATAATAGTAGGAATTGTGCTGTAAAGAAAGGTAGAATGTGTCTTTACACAAATGAGCATATTTATAGAAACTTTTCTATTCATTGTGACGTCTATTACTATGTCTCCTTGAACAAGATAATCGGTCCAACGACGTTACGAGTGCAGACGAGGAATACTTTAGGAGTAAGGAGAGAAGGAATGAGTCATTTTAGATGGAAACGCACAGTTGCTATGGCTTTGGTAGCACTACAATGTGCTGCTGTAGTCCCAGTAGCTAGTGCATTAGAGCAGAGAGAAATGATTGATGTTACACAAGTTCAAACAGTTGAATCGCAAACTGTAGATGGTTACCAGTCACCAATTGATGGACAAGACCTGAATGGTACGGAGCAAACGAGTGACAATGGAACTACTACTGAAGGCGGGTCAACGAGTGGAGAAAGCGTAAATCCTAATGTTGATGGTTCTACATCTTCAGAAACTGGTCAACCTACTGATGAAACAACTGGTGATCCTAATGCAACGGATGGTTCATCTATTGAAAATCCGAACACAACAGAACCTAAAACCAAGGAGCATAATATAGATACAACTATTTATGGCTCAGATGTGCTCGTTATTTTGGCTAATAGCAATGTTATTGTACATAACAATGTAACCTATTATTCCAAAGAGCCTATTACCGTTAAAAAGGGTGTATCTTACATTTCCGTTCGTGGCTTAGTAGAACGTTTTGGCTTTCAGCTTGATTTCGATAATACAACAAAAGAAACGATCATAAGGCAGGGAGACCGCGAACTACGATATAAAGATAAATCGAATGTCTACCGAGTTAATGGTGAGTCAACCAAAATGAGCGGTGCTTCCTACTTGCAGAACAATACGTTTATGGTCCCTCTAACGTCTGCGCTTCAAGCGATGCAGATAAAGTACGAGTGGGAGCAACAAACTAAGCGTATTATTGTGCAAATGTCCGCTGCACCTGTAGCTAAGTTCAAAGTAACACCTGAACATATTTTTGCAGGCCAAACAGAAGTTGTGGTTGAGAACCAATCTTTCCACCCACGTGGATTGCAAATTATTGATTATGAGTGGACAGGACTAGAATCGTTCTATTCTGTGGAAGGCCAATATACAATTTCACTTCGTGTTCTTGATGAAAAAGGAGTATGGAGTGAGCCATACAGCGTGACGATCAATGTCCAGCCGCCTAATATGCCGCCGGTTGTGGACTTTACAACCAATAAAACCGAGTATAAGATGGGTGAGCTCATCGAGTATCATAATGAAAGTTATGATGATGAAGATGCGATTGAAAAAGTAGAATGGACGAACAATAAGCAAGCGTTCTTTACACCTGGCGAACAGCAAGTAACGTTGAAAGTTACAGATAAACATGGCTTGTCGGCAGAAATTACAAAATCCGTTACGATTACAAATGAAACACTTTATACGTTCGATGAGTTCAATAAGATTTATACGCAAGTAGGATATGTTTACCCAATAGATGGTTCCACTATTTTGGGAATGAAGGAATTAACTCCACAATTGCGACATGGTCAGCGTACATTGTACCGTTCGAATAGCCCAGAGTCTATCGTACAAGATGGTATCCTTTATAAAGATCATATTGCCGGTGGAACTCGAATATTGATGCACCACAAAAATGCCAAGTCTACGGACATCAAATTGTATGTAGTCGTTAAAAATATTTCAGATGAAGATGCGGTTGTACGAGTGGAGCGAGCTGGTGCAGCAGGTCCAAGTCTACATCCACAGCAAACGGGTAAAGCTGCAGCACAGCGCTATTTCCAGTCTTTCCGTGAGCATGGTATTATATCGGAACAAACATTGAAACCTAAAGAGTCTGCGCTATTAATGCCTGAAATGAGCAGCAGAGCAATTAAACCGCAGCAAGTATATACGATGTATGCTGATTTCTTGGGAGACAACAATTTAGAATATAAAATAATTGCACTTGATGCGAGCAAGGATATTTGGAAAGAGCTTCCGAACTTGCAAGTACTCCCGTCTGATGGTACACACATCCGTGGATCATTCAATAATGCAGACCGCACATTGACGGTATCTGAGCTAGTGGGAGAAGAGCCTTCACGTATTGTATTTGGTGATAATAAATCTGACAAAACGATTGGAGGCTGGGATACAACTTCCAATACAGATGTAAACAATGCAGGTAACTACGGCGTTCTATATCGTGTTGTTTTGGATCGTGTTGCACCGAATACACTAATTGGTGTTAACGCCCGTGGTGGCCAATACTCCGGCTCTATATTAGTTAACGGTCAGGAAATAGGATTGCCGATTAATGGCATCCTGAAAGGTAAAGATGAAGCAGTCCCAATCTATCGTACAGGCGATCGTGAAGAGAAGGTAGAGATTTGGTTTACGCCTGCAGCAGCAAGTACGATGCCATTGAACGTGTTCATGACTCAGCTTCCACCGAAGCGTACGTAAGCAACGTACTTACAAGTGACGGTGTAGCGTACAATCATTTATAAATAGCAAATTTAATATTCGGTCTTATAAATGTTCTTATTGCTATCGTTTATCTCATTCGGAAGTCGCTGCAACTTGCAGCGGCTTTCTTGCTGTTTGACAAGGTGTCAACCTTAACGCATTATAAAGATAGGGGGGACGAAGATGCTGAAGACTGAGCAAATGCTGCAAAAGATGTCGAGTCAAGGTTTGCGAATTACAGAGCAGCGCCGCACATTAGCTAGGCTCTTTGCTGAGACGGAAGGTTACTTAACACCGAAAGATGTATATGAATATATGGGACAGCAATATTCAGGACTTAGCTTTGATACGGTATATCGTAATTTGCGCGTGATGCATGAATTAGGTGTGTTAGAACAAGTTATATTTGAGGATGGCATGAAATTTAAGGCGCATTGTTCGGCCAGCCATCACCATCATCATATGATTTGCTTGCAATGTGAGAAGACGTACCCGATTCATTATTGTCCGATGCCAGCTTTAACGGATGTACCTGAGCGTTTTCACGTTGTGAAGCATAAGTTTGAGGTGTTTGGGTACTGTGAAACTTGTCAATACAAGGAAGAGCAGGTGTAACAGGAAATGAAACGAGCCAAGACATGGACAACGGTTACGCTTAAGGCACCGATCCATTTCTATCGTCGGTTTCTCTCACCGTTGAAGCCGCCTAGCTGTAGATTCTATCCGACTTGCTCGCAATATGCATTGGAAGCAATTGATGTTCACGGTGCTGCGAAGGGTTCGTGGTTGGCGATGAAACGAATAGCTTGTTGTCACCCATTTCATCGTGGTGGTTACGATCCAGTACCGCCTAAGCATGAAGATATAAGAGCTGGAAAGTCAGACGAAACTGCTGAAGATGGATATTCCCACAATTCAGGTCATTCTAGCCAGTCTTGAGTTAAGCCGAGTGAAGAAGTTTAGAAATGGATGTATGATAATTGACAGTGGACGCAGTTCAAGCTATATTGAGTAATAATGTGTTCATTTGCAAATGTGAATATTTATATCAGATGCTGATGATGAGATGAGTACACAGTCGTGCTATTGCAGAGAGCCGGGAATTGCTGTGATCCGGTATAGCTACACGGTGGAAGATGGTCTCGGAGGTTCTGGAAGTGAGCTTCGTTTCAACTCTTTATTTTCATTAAGAGTGTGAGAATAGTGAGCTTTCAGTGAGTCATTCTCATTATCGAATGCTGTGCTGCCTGTATGCAGCGACAATGAAGCTGGCTGATCTTACAAACGGATGTTTGTATCGGATGGTGCCGGAAATTTGGGTGGTACCACGTGAGGATAACTCTCGTCCCAAGCGGATGAGGGTTTTTTTGTGTCCGCATAAGGTACATGGTTTACTGTGTGTTCCAACTTATATAGATATAGATGTAATTCAAGGAGGAAGTAATATGTCTAAACCTAGCAATACGTTCTACATCACTACACCTATTTATTATCCAAGTGATAAGCTGCACATTGGTCATGCTTATACAACAGTTGCAGGGGATGCAATGGCACGTTATAAGCGTCTTCGCGGCTTCGATGTACGTTATTTGACTGGTACTGATGAGCATGGACAGAAAATTGAGCGCAAAGCAGCTGAAGCGGGAAAAACACCTCAACAGTTCGTAGATGACATCGTAACAGGCATCAAGGATCTGTGGAAAAAGCTCGATATTTCTTATGATGACTTTATTCGCACAACAGAAGATCGTCATAAAGTAGTTGTTCAACAAATTTTTGATCAGCTGGTTGCGCAAGATGATATTTATAAGGGTACATATGAAGGTTGGTATTGTACGCCTTGTGAATCGTTCTTTACTGAGCGCCAGCTGACAGATGGCAATTGCCCAGATTGTGGTCGTTCCGTGGAACTAGTAAAAGAGGAAAGCTACTTCTTCCGTATGAGCAAATATGCGGATCAGTTGTTGGAGTACTATGAAAACCATGCTGATTTTATTCAGCCGGAATCCCGTAAAAATGAAATGATAAACAACTTCATTAAGCCAGGGCTTGAGGATCTTGCAGTATCCCGCACCTCGTTTGAATGGGGCGTTAAAGTAAAAGGTGACCCGAAGCACGTCGTTTACGTGTGGATCGATGCGTTATCCAACTATATTTCAGCACTTGGATATGGTTCGGAAAATACGGAATTGTATGAGCGCTATTGGCCAGCAGACGTGCATTTGGTTGGTAAGGAGATTATTCGTTTCCACACGATTTATTGGCCGATTATGTTGATGGCATTGAAGCTTCCTCTGCCTAAGAAAGTATTCGGTCATGGCTGGTTGCTTATGAAGGACGGTAAAATGTCCAAGTCTAAAGGTAATGTCGTTGACCCAGTCGTATTGATTGATCGCTATGGTTTGGATGCACTTCGTTATTACTTGCTGCGTGAAGTTCCATTCGGATCAGATGGCAGCTTTACACCAGAAAGCTTCGTAGAGCGTGTAAACTTTGACTTGGCTAACGATCTCGGCAACTTGCTAAATCGTACGGTTGCTATGATCAATAAGTATTTCGATGGTGTGATTCCTTCTTACGAAGGCAAAGTTACTGCTTACGATGAGAACTTGGAATTGTTCGCTATTCAAACCGTTGATCGTTTCGAAGAAGCTATGGAGAAAATGGAGTTCTCTGTTGCGCTGACGGCATTGTGGCAGTTTGTAAGTCGTTCAAACAAATATATCGATGAAACACAGCCTTGGACGCTTGCTAAGGAAGAAGCGAATCGTGCTGACTTGGCTTCTGTCATGAACCACTTGGCAGAGAGTCTGAGAATCATTTCAACGATGCTTCAACCGTTCTTAACGCAAACTCCAGCACGTATTTGGTCTCAGCTAGGTATTAATCAAGAGCATGCGACATGGGAGCAGTTGCGCACATTCGGCGTCATTCCTGCTGGTACGAAAGTAGAGAAAGGCGATCCAATCTTCCCTCGTTTGGAAGTTGAAGTAGAAGTGGCAGCCATTGCTGAAAGTATGAGCGGCGGTGTTCAACAAGCGGATGCTGCTAAGTCAGAAACTGCGGCACAAGCAGGTGACGCTCAAAATGCAAGCAAAGCTGTTGAAGCGGCGGAATTGAAAGAGGAAATCAGCATCGATGACTTTGCGAAGGTAGAACTTCGTGTGGCACAAGTGAAGCATGCGGAACCAGTTCCTAAGGCGGATAAGCTGCTTCGCTTGGAGCTTGATCTTGGCTTCGAGGAGCGCCAAGTTGTATCTGGTATTGCTCAATACTACCGTCCTGAGGAGTTAATCGGACGCAAAGTTATTGTTGTGACTAACCTGAAGCCAGTGAAGCTGCGTGGTGTTCTCTCTCAGGGGATGGTGTTGGCCGCATCTCATGAAGGCCAGCTTACGCTTGCTACGGTTCCGGATTCGATGCCAAATGGTGCGGTTGTAAAATAAGTTGGATTGAAATAAACCATATAGGAGCCTCTGTGTTCTCTTCCAAATCGAAGAGAGGACAGAGGTTCTTCTCTTTTCCTATAACGGGCATACTAGGATATGCATCCGTACATACATGCAATAATTCTATTTAGTAGAGCATCATTTTTGGTTGACACATGTTAGGTAGGTGTCTATAATCTTAATAGTAATGATTACGAAGAAGAGTGAGCTGAGTTTTTGCTCCTTTAATAAATATCATCAGGTTATGAGAGAGAGAGGAAGTTGTACAGATGAAAAAAAGCAAGACTTGGTTGACTATACTGCTTGGAGCTGTCATTATTTTGACAACTGCCTGTGGGAATTCTTCAGCTGTGAAGATTGAGGAAGGAAAAGTGAATATTGTTACGAGTTTCTATCCTCTGTATTATATGGCTAAAGAGATCGGCGGAGATCATGTTAATGTAATGAACTTAATACCATCAGGGGTAGAGCCTCATGATTGGACACCGAAAAGTGTAGACCTTCAGAACGTTTCGCAAGCGCAAATTATGCTGTATCAGGGCGCTGGATTCGAAGGTTGGATTGGCGATTTTAAAAATGGATTGGATAACAATTCTAAGGTGAAGCTAATTGAAGCAAGCAAAGGAATTTCGTTAATTGAGGGAACTAATGCTGAGGAAGAGTCCGGACATGGGCATGAACATGGGCACAATGAAGAGTCAGGGCATCATCATGAAAATGAAGAGGGACATAGTCATGAAGGTGGAGTTGATCCTCATACATGGGTCAGCCCGAAGTCAGCAATAGTGATGGCTGAAAATGTGAAAAAAGCACTAATTGATGCAGACAGCAGCAATAAAGCTTACTATGAAGAGCGTCATAAACAACTTCATGATAAGCTTGTTACATTGGATAAACAATATTCAGACTCGATCAAACAAACAAGCAAGAAAGATATTATCGTTTCCCATCATGCATTTGGATATTTGGCTCGTGATTATGGGATCAATCAGCATGCGATTATGGGAATCGCACCAAACGCTGAACCACGTGCGCAGGACATTTTACGTTTGACGAAGCTAGTAGAGGAGAAACAAATCAAATACATCTTCTTTGAGGAGCTTGTTTCGGATACATTAGCGAAGACGCTGGCTAGTGAGGCAAAGGTAGAAACACTTGTGCTGAACCCACTAGAAGGTTTAACAAAAGAGCAGGAAGCTGCAGGAGATAATTATTTAACGCTGATGGAACGAAACCTTCAGCACTTGCTGAAGGCTCTGCAATAATAAATGGGAATGAATCGATCGAGGTGAATGATACATACGTTATCATTCACCTTACATCGTTCGGATTAAGGAAGTGACAATAGATGAGTGACAATCGTGCCTGTCATAATCAGGTCGTTACATTGGATCAGCTTGGCTTTAAGTACGAAGATCAGCATGTATTTCAAGATGTAAGCTTTGAAATTTATGAACGAGACTTTGTTGGAGTTATCGGTTCAAATGGTGCAGGAAAGACGACGCTGATGCGCTTAATGGTGGGTTTATTAAAGCCAACTGCAGGGGAAGTGCGCTTATTTAATACACCGATCCAGCAGTTCAAAGCATGGGAGCGTATTGGATATGTGCCGCAGAAAAACAACTTCAATCCACTGTTTCCAGCAACGGTCATGGAAGTTGTGGAGTCTGGTGTGTACAGCCGCAGCAAGATATTCCGTCGTTTGTCGCAGGCAGATCGTACAAAGATTCAAGACGCGATGAAAGTAATGCGTATTGAGAATTTAGCGAACAAGCGGATCGGTCAACTGTCAGGTGGCCAGCAACAGCGAGTCTTTCTCGCGCGTGCTATGGTAAATAAACCGGAGCTGCTTATTTTGGATGAGCCTACGGTAGGTATTGACGCTGAGACTCAGCGTGATTTCTTTAATTTGCTGCAGCATTTACACGAGCATCACAACATGACCATTATTATGGTGTCTCATGACATGGAAATGGTTAATGCATGGTTCGGAAGTGAACCTGTGCATCGCAGTGGCAAGTTTAGTTTTTATCGGAAGCATTCTCATGAGCAGGTGTGTCAGGAAGAAGACTTCGTACATGGTGTGTTCGTCTAAGTAAGAAGTTCTCGTTAGGAGTAGGAGAGTAACTATGTTAATCGATTTATTATCATCTCAATTTTTTCAACGAGCTCTAATAGGTGGGCTCTTAATAGGAATTACAGCTCCCTTAATGGGGATGTTCCTCGTACTGCGGCGATTATCTATGATAGGAGATACGCTTGCTCATGTAACGATCGCTGGTGTTGCATTAGGATTTTTAATTAATGTGTATCCACTTGCAGTCGGGCTTATTTTCGCGTTGATTGGCTCGATCGCAGTGGAAAAGCTGCGCAAATCGTATAAGACGTATGCGGAGCTGTCGATTGCGGTCATTATGTCGGGTGGCGTGGCTCTAGCTTCGCTATTTTTTACACTTGGGATGAGCTTTAATGCCAACGTAACAAGCTATTTCTTTGGCAGCATTTATACGCTTGCCCCTGTAGATTTGTATGTGATCGGTGGTGTCACCGTGATCGTAATTGGCTTTATGCTAGTCTTTTATAAAGAAATGTTCTTGCTTACTTTTGACGAAGATGCAGCTGCCGTGAATGGACTTCCTGTACGATGGCTAAATATAGCTATGACTGTACTTACAGCACTTGTTATAAGCGCGGCGATCAAAATTGTGGGTGCATTGCTCGTATCGGCTTTACTTACGATTCCAGTAGCAATCAGCTTACTGATGGCTCGTAGCTTCAAAAGGGCGATTATCGTATCCGTGTTTATCTCAGAACTAGCTGTTATTGTAGGTTTGCTTGTTGCAGGTGTTTGGAATTTGGCGCCTGGTGCGACTATTGTTCTGTTTCTAATCCTTGTCCTAATTGTGACAATGCTTGTACGTAGAGGAGTAAAGGTATAAACTGGATAGAGTAGTTTACATCATGTTTCAATTGTGGAGGCATATGCATGACGATTTCTATTGGCATTGCATTTTTAGCGGGGATAGCTTCGTTCTTTTCTCCATGCTGTTTGCCGCTTTATCCATCGTACTTATCTCTTATTACAGGAATGTCTGTGCAGCAATTGAAAGAGGAGCATTCGAAGCGGGAAGTTCGCAAGAAAATTATGCTCCATACCTTATTCTTTATCCTCGGCTTTAGCGTCGTATTCTACACGTTAGGGTTGGTAGCTGGCGTATTCGGTTCAATGCTTGTCCAATATCGTGAGCTGGTGCGTCAAGTCGCAGCGATATTCATTATCGTGATGGGATTAATGCTATTGGGTATTTTTCAACCTCAGTTATTAATGAAGGAACGTAAATGGAACGTTGCTGGCAAGCGTGGCAGTTATGGGGGCTCATTCTTATTCGGAATTGGTTTCTCAGCAGGCTGGTCACCGTGCGTTGGACCTATACTTGGAGCTATTCTTGGTTTAGCTGCACAAGATCCTGGTTCTTGGTTCTGGTTGTCTACCGTTTATGCAATCGGGTTTGCACTGCCGTTCTTCGTACTTGGCTTCTTCATTAGTTCAACACGTTGGCTTGTGAAATATTCAGGTGTCCTGATGAAGGTAGGCGGAGTACTGATGATTGTGATGGGTATATTATTGTTCACAGATCAGATGGCGAGAATGAACGCTTGGCTGCAAGGGGTAACACCCGAATGGTTGTACAATTTAATGTAATTCAAATATCGGTAGCTGCAAGCTCGTCTTTATAGCATGCAGCTATTGTTATTTGCCTTTGTAGTTATACATTTTTACATAAGTTTGTACCTAGTGATGATTAGAAGGTAAATGCTAGCAGTGGTTGATGGTTCAACTAAGGTTGAACTTGCAGGTCAAACCATGTAAACTAGAAGAGCCTTTGTGGCAGAAGATGATGTTGAAGTGGAAAAGAGGGAAAATGATGCCAACACCCAGTATGGAAGATTATTTGGAGCGCATCTACAAATTAATCGATGAAAAAGGATATGCTCGAGTTTCGGATATTGCAGAAGGGTTAGAAGTACATCCTTCATCGGTTACGAAGATGATTCAAAAGCTGGATAAGGATCAGTACTTAATATATGAAAAGTACCGTGGATTGGTACTTACTAGTAAGGGAAAGAAAATTGGTAAACGGTTGGTGGATAGACATCAGCTGTTGGAGGATTTTCTTACTACAATAGGAGTACAAGAAGACCTTATTTATCAAGATGTAGAAGGTATCGAACATCATCTAAGTTGGAACTCCATTACTTGTATCGAAGCATTGGTTGCTTATTTCAATCAAGACCCTACTCGTATAGCGGATTTACGCCGAATACAGAGTGAATTAGATAATGATTCCTAAAGCATCTGTTTCTACCGAAACAGATGCTTTATTTTTGACGTCTAAGTATATATAAGTTTGTATTTTAAGAAATGGGAGAGTACAAATATGAATATAAAAAAACGTATACTGGCTATTGCTTGTACAGCAGCTTTGCTGAGTACAACGATTATGCCCATGCAAGCCTTTGCTGAGAAATCCAATGAAATTAAGATTTTACTAAATGATCAACGTTTGAAAAGTGATGTTCCTCCTTATATTATTCCTTCTAAAAATGTGACGATGCTGCCATTTCGCACGATAGGGGAAGGGATAGGAGCTACAGTAGATTGGAATCCTGCGAGTAAAGAAGTTATGTTTGAGAAGAATGGACGTACGATTGTATTGAAGGAAGGCAGTGATTCTGCAATAGTAGATGGACAGCGGAAGTCATTGGATGTAAGTGCCCAAATGAAGGCAGGGCGAGTGATGGTTCCATTACGCTTTGTGAGTGAAAACTTAGGTGCAGCCGTGCATTGGGATGCTAAGTCACGTACCGTAATTATGACTATGGAAGATGGCGAGGTAATTGAAATTCCAGCATTGCGCGGTACATGGGTATCGACCGTTTACAATATTGACTGGCCAAGTGACCCTCGAAAATCTTTCAATGCAGAGAAGCAGAAGCAGGAATATACAGCGTTGTTGGATAAGCTGCAGCAATCTGGTTTGAATACCGTATTTGTTCAAGTTCGACCAACAGCCGATGCATTTTATCCATCAACTATGCTTCCTTGGTCAGAGTGGTTGACAGGCAAGCAGGGAAAAGATCCTGGTTATGATCCACTTGCCTTTATGGTAGAAGAAACACATAAGCGAGGCATGCAATTCCACGCATGGTTCAATCCTTATCGAATCAGTGTGCAAGGCGATGTAACTAAATTAGTTGAATCTCACCCTGCACGCAAAAATCCGGATTGGGTCGTAAAGCATTCAGGCAAGCTGCTGTTTGATCCGGGAGTTCCAGCGGCAAGGGAATTCATCCTTGATTCGATCATGGAAGTCGTGGAAAATTATAATATTGATGGCGTTCATTTAGATGATTATTTCTATCCTTATGGCCAGGAACGTGAGCCTTTCCTAGATGATGCGTCATATCGTACATACAACAAAGTGTTCAACAACAAGAACGACTGGAGACGCAACAATGTCAACTTGTTCGTGCAGGAATTATCTGAACGTATTGAAATAACCAAACCTAATGTTTCATTTGGCATCAGTCCATTTGGAGTGTGGCGTAATAAAAGTGTAGACCCAACAGGATCGGCAACGAGCGCAGGGGTAACTAGCTATGATTCGCTGCATGCAGATGTCCGCAAATGGATTCAGAGCAGCTGGATTGACTATGTAGCACCGCAAATTTATTGGCATATTGGACATAAAGCGGCTTCCTATGATACCTTGGTCGATTGGTGGATGAAGGAGACGGAAGGAACAGATGTTGACTTGTACATTGGTCATGCGGCCTACAAATTAGCAGATCCAAAAGAAAAAGATTGGTCGAGCGCTGAAATATTAATAGAACAACTCCGTTACAATGAAAGATACAAGGGTGATGTTGAAGGCAGTATTTTCTTCAGTGCAAAAGATATAATGAGAAATACGAAGCAAGTCGCAGATCAATTAAGCTCTTATTACGCTGAGCAAGACGCAGAGAAAAGGCAATAATTTTATCATTCTAAATTTAAATTGTCTAGTTTCTAAATAGAATTAACAACATGTCAGTCGAAACGTACTATATATTTTTTACGGGGAACTGATTTATAGGTGGGTGAATGGGGAGATTCACTCACCACGTATAAACGATTGAGCCAACAACAATAGGCATTTTAATTATATAATTGTATCGTATCTACGTATCTATCTAACATCTAAGGAAAGAACCATATGGTTCTTTCCTTTTTCTATTGTTCATAAATATTCACCTCCACTCATACACATCGACTAAACAACTACGATGTCTGCATAGAAGGGGTATGCAGCGTGAGGAGGATCTTGCGCACATGTATATCAATGGTGTGTTTGAAGGCGGGGGTGTAAGGGGAATATCACTGGTTGGAGCTGTTAAAGCGGCTGAATTAAATGGAATAAAGTTTCGAAAAGTGGCAGGGACCTCTTCAGGATCAATCGTTGCCTCTTTAATCGCGGCTGGCTACAGTGCAGATGAGATGAAGCGTCTTATTATTGACATGCCATTTTCTTCTTTTCTAAAGAGGGCGCCTATATTTAATGTAAAATGGATTGGACCTGCAATGCGGTTATTAATGAAAAAGGGTCTTTATTCAGGCGAAGCACTTGAACGCTGGATGTGTTCTTTACTAGAAGCCAAAGGCGTGCGGACATTTGGGGATTTGGAAGATAATCAGTTGCGCATTATCGCTTCTGATATTACAAACGGGAGATTGATGGTACTGCCTGATGATATGGCGCAGTATGGAGTGAACCCGAAGCGCTTTTCTGTATGTAAGGCGGTTCGTATGAGCACGAGTATTCCCTATTTCTTTGATCCCGTTATATTGCGGCAGAGTTTGTCGGCCGACAGAAAGAAAGCGTTCAAGCAGCAGTTTACTTATGTAGTCGACGGGGGGATGCTTAGCAATTTTCCGCTGTGGTTATTCGATGATGACTGCCACCCTGAAACAAGACGGCTTATTCCTACTGTAGGTTTTCAAATGGTTGGCAAGACACCCAATCAGCCGCATCAAATCAATGGGGTAATCTCGATGCTCCAGGCAATCGTCGATACGATGATATCTGCCCATGATGAACGTTACATTGAACAGCATAACCGTTTTCGTACTGTGAAGATTCCTACTCTTAGTGTAGGTATAACCGAGTTCAATATTACGCTTGAAAAAAGTCTGGCGTTGTTTGAATCTGGCTTGCTTAGTGGCAATGAGTTCTTTCATGATTGGGATGAGAAGCAATATGAACAAAAGCTTCTTCATACGAAGCAACGACGAAAATAAGAGCTCTTTTGGGCGCACTGGAAATGTCGGGATATTGGAATGTGTGGTCGTTACGAGGTAAAACCTTAGGGAAAGTGTAAATTTGACGTGGAAGCCTGTAAAGAGTAACCTAATCCATAGACTCCTTTTCTGAAAGAGCTAAACATGCTTATTGGATACCGGCAGAAGAGGGGATTCTTTTGGATCCGGGGTGGAACTATTTCCAGCAACAGCTTAGTATTGTTACAACGAAGAGATATACCGCAAGCAGCTGCTATATTTGCCGAGCAGTTTATGGAAGATCCGCTATATATTTTTATATTGCCTAATCAACGTACAAGACTAAATGTACTGCGTATCTTTTTTCGTAATTATTTGGACATGCTTTATCCTTATTCAGATTTATATGCAAGTTCAACACAGCTAGAAGGAGTAATGCTTGTATTTCGTTCTGAGAAGTTTGGCAGCTCGAGGTTAGCTCAGATGAACTATTTGAGAAGAATTGTAGTCGCGATCCTGAAGTCGTTGCCAGCTTGTAAATATATCGGGGTAAAAGGATTACTTAGAGGTGTATCCATTCTGAAAAATATGAGCTCAGCATGGCTTAGTATGTTGGAAGAACGGCCATATGTGCATATGGATATGCTTGTTGTTCAGCAACAGTACCGTGGTACTGGGGTCGTTACGAAGATGGTAATGCCGCTTATCGATGAATGTACTGCTAATGATGTGGCATGTACGTTAGAAACACAAAATCCAAACAATGTGCCGTTATACGGCAGGTATGGGTTCGAGCTTGTAGATACGATCAACATGCCTGACAGCGAACTGGAACAGTATTGCATGGTGTATAATCGCTAGCATGAACACGGACATTGGAGTGGTTGAATTTCATATATACAATAATGGTTCTAGCTAGATTTATTTAAATGGGTAAGGTTGGGGAAGAGTCGGTAAGTGATCAGGCATGCGTACGCGCAGCTGATTTCTTACTGACTCTTTTACGTTATAAAAGACAATGTAAATAGTAAGCTTTACAACTAAGTACCGATATTGCTCCGCTCATTTTTCGTCATGCTAAGTATAACTAGATCGTACGAATGATCAATCATGGCCTCTATTTCTTCATCTGTCAAATTTCCGTCTAGGGAAACAGTGTTCCAATGTTTTTTATTAAGGTGATAGCCTGGCTTTATTTCTGGATACTGCTCGCGTAATGAATCGGCTCGGAAAGGTTCGCATTTTAGACTCACTGTTGGTGCTCCATCTGTTGAGAAGAGAGCATACATTTTGGTGCCTACTTTCATTACATCAACTTCTGGTCCAAAAGGATTTGTCAGGCTAGTCCCTCTTTTGGTCATACAAAGTTCAATCCACTTGTTCATGATTGGCTGCCTCCTCATTGCTAACTTATGTACGTAGTAATTAAAAAACCCTTCCAACTACCATCTAGGAAGTGAAAGGGCTGCTAGCGCTCATGTCAACAACATGATGCTGAAACATGTTTATGTCATTGAGTTTCACCTGTCGAAGATTTTTCTATGGAATGACTTGAAGAATTCTTTCCCTTGTTTCCATCAATAACGGTTAGGGAAGCAGAAGAACGTCGAGTCTTTATTGGCTTATGATTTTTGACGTTTTTGGTGTGTTTCGCATTTCGCATCGCTTTCATCTTTGCTTCCGTCGCGGCTGACTTTTTCACACGTGGGTGTGACGTTGTACGCTTTGGACCAAGACGATAGAAAATGAAAATGATCGCCGCTAAAACGAGTGGGATCGAATAAGCGATAGGATTAGATGAAAATCCGATTACAAATCCTAGAGCTGCACACCCAAGTACGACATATACAAGCCAATTTGGTACTCGATTCATCTCGCTAACCCCTTTCCATTTCATAGTTAAGCGCTTGTACGAGCACTTCTTTCTGCACCAATTGTATGATCTAATTCAAGCATGCGCTCAAATGAGGCGATAGATACCTCAACTTGATCATCTGTTGGTTCTTTTGTTGTAAGAAGTTGCAGCCACAAGCCTGGATATCCTAAAAAGCGGAGTACAGGAACGTCGCGTAATGCATTTGTAAATCGCAAAATTTCATAAGAAACACCGATTACAACGGGAAGCAGAAGCAAACGACCAATAATTCGATCAATCATTGAATCATAAGGTACGAAGCTATAAATAAAGATACCGACGATAATCGTTAGAATCATAAAGCTGCTGCCACAACGATAATGCAAGCGAGTGAACTTTTGTACGTTGCTGACGGTAAGCTCTTTACCTGCTTCATAGGCACTTATCACTTTATGCTCTGCACCGTGATATTGGAACAGACGTTTAATAAGCTTAGTTTGGGATATAAACCACAAATAGATAAGAAGCATAAATAGTTTAATAATTCCTTCAATAATCGTATGAAGCACTCGATTATCGAATGCTTTGCCGAAGAGGAACTCTTCAATAACAACAGGCACTGCTGTAAAAATAACTTTACTGAAGACAAATGACAAAATACCTACAACGGCAACGCTAAGAATCATTCCAATATCCCAAAGCTTACTTGATTTTTGATCTGGGTCTGGGGGGCCTTCTTCATCCTCAGCATACTTCTCAGTTGCAAAGTTCAAATGCTGAGCACCTCTTGCACTAGCTTCTATAATACCGACTAAGCCGCGAATAAAGGGGATTTTCTTCAAAGCTGTTACCCATTTCTTATCCTCGCGCGGAACTTCATAAAAAGACAGTTCCTTATTCTTTCGGCGAACAGCTGTTACATTTACATGCTTCCCTGCAAACATAACGCCCTCAATAACCGCTTGTCCGCCGTAAATGGATTTCGGTTGTTCTGACAATCCGTTCACACCTTCCCGCCATATTAGTTATAAAATGTAAATTTAAAATCCTAGTAGAATCCTTTTTATATATTGTATAGGATTTGCCGTTCTTTTTCCAGAAGAGAACCTATTTCAGTAAGCCAAACCGTTATAAGCTTCGTTAATCTGTCTTGCTTCCGCGCATACTACTAAGAAGTTTCAAGTTGGGAGCAATTACACATGATGGATAAGGAGCAGGTAAAGTGACACAACATCAATCAAGAAACAAACAAAATCAGCAGAATGATCAGCCTAAGACGAACCCGTGGTGGTTTGCGCTGCAACTTGGATTTTATGCAGGGCTTTTATGGGGAGGGATGCGAATTATCTCATACGAACTGCATTTCACTGTGAATGTCCCGGGTTTTTTGCTGGAACCTTTTTTGCTAAATAGCTTTTTGAAAAGTCAACAGGGCAGATTCGCGGGATGGGGAGCGTTTATTTTGTTCTCAATTCTATGCAGTCTGCTTTACACATTTACAATGAGGAAACGAAAAGGTCCTTGGCCAGGTATCTTGTTTGGCATTCTCTGGTGGGTACTGTTATTTGTAGCGGTTGGTCCGGCGCTTGGGCTGGTTCTTCCCGTAACCCAAACTACTTATAATTCGATAACGACAGATTTATGCATTTTTTTGTTATGGGGGTTGTTCATTGGTTATACTGCGGCAACCGAATTCAATGATGAGCGCTTGAGAGAGCCGGAAAACGAAGAAGAAAGCGTATCGGATGATACTTCTCAGGCTGCAGCGAATGCCTCCTCATGAACGGTTAATCCTAGTTACGCTACGATGATGCTTCTCAAGTGCTTGTTCCTATGATAAAATACGTGAGTATTGGTCTGATGAGTATCTTCTATTAGCGCTCGGTTATCCGAATGCTTATTAAGACAGGTGGGATACAATGGCACGTTACTTGGTATTGAACGGACCGAACTTAAATATGCTTGGTATACGTGAACCAGGTGTTTACGGTGCGACAACGCTTCAGGATATTGAGGAGCGCTTACAGCAATTGGCGGCACAACTGCAAGTAGAGCTGGAATTCATGCAGACAAACCATGAAGGGGTATTAATCGATCGCATTCATGCTGCTTATGGACAGTGTGACGGTATATTGATTAATCCTGGAGCATGGACGCATTACAGCTATGCCATCCGTGATGCGCTAAGTGCGGTAGCAATCCCTGTTATCGAAGTCCATTTATCAAACATACATAAGCGCGAGGCGTTTCGTCATGTTTCGGTTATTGCTCCAATTGCGGCAGGTCAAATATGCGGCTTAGGTGCTTATAGTTATGAATTGGGTTTACAGGCCTTGCACCATATCGTGTGCAATCAATCAGAGGAATAAGCAGCACGAACATTAGCGGACAGGAGAGGATTCAGATGAGTAATGCTCGCGTGGAACGTCTTCGTAAGGAGTTGGAACAACGAGGGCTCGAAGGCATATGGATCGCAAGTGAGTATAATAGACGGTATATGACAGGATTTACGGGATCGGCGGGATATGTATTCATTACTGCAGATCGTGCTGTCTTACTGACGGATTTCCGCTATATGACACAAGCTCCTGAACAAGCGATCGGATTCGAAGTTTTGGAGCATGCTCCAAAAGTTACGGATACCTTGGCATCACTGCTAAAAGAAGCTGGCCTTAGCCGAATTGCATTTGAGCAGGATCATATGAGTTATGGTGTATACGCTAAATATGGAGAAGCGTTGGATGGAGTAGAGCTTGTACCAGTTAGCGGATTGGTTGAGCAGCTTCGTATGGTGAAGGACGAGAATGAGTTGGCTATTATGCGGGAAGCTGCAGACCTAGCAGATCGTACATTTAGTCATATCCTTTCTTTCATCAAACCAGGTATCTCAGAGATGGATGTTGCACTGGAGATGGAATACTTCATGCGTAAGCATGGGGCGACATCAAGCTCTTTTGACACTATCGTTGCTTCTGGCGAACGTTCAGCATTGCCTCACGGTGTAGCAAGCGATCGTATTATTGGCACAAATGAATTCGTTAAGCTAGATTTTGGTGCTTACTACAAAGGTTATTGTTCCGATATAACTCGGACCATTGTAGTAGGGGAACCGACTGATCGCCATCGTGAAATTTACAACATTGTGCTTGAGGCACAGCTTCATGCTCTAGAGCATATTCGTCCTGGTATGACAGGACGAGAAGCAGATGCGCTTGCACGTGACATCATTGTCAAACATGGATATGGCCCTCAATTTGGCCATAGTCTTGGTCATGGCTTAGGGATGGAAGTACATGAGTACCCGCGCTTGGCTATGAGTGATAATACGGTGTTAACTCCCGGAATGACCGTAACTGTTGAGCCTGGTATTTATATACCTGGATTCGGCGGTGTTCGCATTGAAGATGACATTGTCATCACGGAGAACGGGATTGAAATAATAACACATTCAACGAAACAATTGCTCGTCATCTAGAATGAACTCGGACGAGCTCGAACGACCTTAGGAGGGAATATCGTGATTTCAGTTAACGATTTTAAGACAGGACTTACTGTACTAGTAGAAGGGGATATCTTCACAGTACTTGATTTCCAACACGTTAAGCCAGGTAAAGGTGCAGCATTCGTGCGCTCCAAGCTTCGCAACTTGCGTAACGGAAACACAGTAGAAAGAACATTCCGTGCAGGTGAAACAATTGGCCGCGCACAAATCGATAACCAACAAGTTCAATACCTTTACAACAGCGGTGACGAGTACACGTTCATGGATAACGAAACGTATGACCAGTTCAACTTGACTCAGCAACAATTGGAGTGGGAATTGAACTTCCTTAAAGACAACATGGTAGTTAATATTTCTAGCTACCAAGGCGAGATTCTTGGAATCACTATGCCGAACAGCGTTGAATTGAAAGTTGTTGAAACAGAGCCAGGAATTAAAGGTAACACGGCAACTGGTGCTACGAAGAACGCTAAACTTGAAACTGGCTTGAATGTTCAAGTTCCACTCTTCATTAACGAAGAAGATGTATTGCTTATAGATACACGCGAAGGTAAGTACATTTCCCGCGCGTAATAATCAATCGTCATCATATGTATAAGTGAGAAAGCTCTGCATCCTATTTAGGTATGCAGAGCTTTTTTAGTGCAAATTTTCGTATATTTAATTCATATATTTTTCCACCACTACATATGTAAACGTGCTATAATACACAATTAAATGAAAAGATACATTCCGAGGATTGGGAGTGAGCAGTGTGGCTTTGTTCGTCATGAAGTTTGGTGGTAGTTCAGTTGGTGATGTCGAGCGTATGCAGAGAGTCGCCAAACGAATTGTTGAGAAGAAACTAGATGGCCACCAATGTGTGGTCGTTGTATCTGCAATGGGGGATACGACGGATGACTTGATTGATAAGGCTAAACTGCTGAACAGTACGCCACCTGCGCGAGAGATGGACATGTTATTGACTACAGGGGAACAAATTAGTGTATCCCTATTGTCTATTGCGGTACATCAACTTGGGCACGAGGCTGTTTCGTATACAGGCTGGCAGGCTGGATTCCTAACGGATCAAACTCATGGTAAAGCTCGTATCGTGGATATTGATCCAGCACGGGTGAAACAGTCGCTCGATAATGGACAAATCGTTATCGTAGCTGGTTTCCAAGGTGCTTCTGATGCTGGGGAAATTACAACATTAGGCCGGGGAGGATCTGATACAACTGCTGTAGCATTAGCCGCAGCTATCCAGGCTGATGTTTGTGAAATTTATACCGATGTAGATGGTATCTATTCAACTGATCCACGGCTTGTGCGCTGTGCTCGCAAACTTAATGAAATTTCGTACGATGAGATGCTTGAGCTTGCTCACTTAGGTGCTGCTGTACTTCATCCACGTGCTGTTGAATATGCGAAGCATAATAAGGTATGTTTGGTTGTTCGATCTAGCTTTAATCATAATGAAGGTACAACGGTGAAGGAGGAAGCAGTGATGGAGCAGGGAGTTGTCGTTAGCGGTATTGCTTATGATAAAAATGTGGCACGAATCAGTATTATGGGAGTACCTGATGAACCAGGGGTATTAGCTACTGTATTTGGTAAGTTGGCTGATGCAAGTATCGATGTCGATATTATCGTACAGAGCGGTGTTCAGGACGGAACAGCTGATTTCAGTTTCACAACTGCTCTAGATGATAGAGAGAGAGCACTTCAAGTGATCGAAAGCTTCCGCCCACAAGTGCCTTATCATAATGTATCCTCTGAGGTTGATCTAATTAAAATTTCTATTGTTGGCGCAGGTATGGTCAGCCATCCTGGCGTAGCAGCGAAAATGTTTGAGGTTATTTCTAAACTTGGAATTAGTATTAAAATGGTAAGCACTTCAGAAATTAAAGTTTCTTGTGTCATTTCCAATTATCAGCTTGCCGAAGTTGTTCGTGCTCTTCATACCGCATATGGCTTGGATACGGTAGAAGATGTGTTTGTTGGTGGCCCACAAGATCGACGTTAATATAAGTTAGAGTATTTCCATATATCGATAACAGCCAGATAAAGCTCTTATCTTTTAACTAAAATAAATCATCGAATACAAATAAAAAACCTCCGATGTCCATTGTATGAAATGGTCTCGGGGGTTTTTTGGTGTATATCACTGGTATCCGGATTAAGGATGAAGGATTAAGATGATTCACGATGTGGAATCAAGAGATGTTCGTGCAGCGTTGGAACGAGGTGAACTTGATTCGTAAGTGAGCAATATTCAACATCGTCACTGAACCCTAGCTTGAGCAGGCGCTTGCCACTGGAGCATTGTCTTACTGCGTCATGGATATGACCCTTATGCTGCTTATATGCACTAAGGGCAAGCATGCCAAGGTCGTTCGTTACGATTGTTCCGGCACGGTGGTCAGACATCATCTCATGTAGTATCATCCCTGCGCAAAGTGCGTCTTCAAACGCAAAAGCGTCCTGGGTTCCTGTACAGAGCAAGGCGACGTTTCTTCGCAAGCTTAGTGCGAGTCGGGCACATGCGGATGCATTTAAAAATGCACCTGCAAGAACATGTTCGGCACGTACTGCCTTTTGTATTGCACGTGTACCGTTAGAGGTAGTAAGAACGATGCGTTTATTTAGACACCAGCTAGACGTATATTCATGTGGAGAATTGCCAAGGTCGAAACCGGCTATTTTTTTGCAAAATCGTTCTCCTCCTAGAACATCACCTTCTGCGTATTGCTGCCTCGCTTGACCGACCGTTTCTACAGGCAATACAGATGCGGCGCCATTTGCTAGTGCTGTAATGATCGTGCTTGTCGCCCGTAAAACGTCAATAACAATGACAGTGTGCTGATTAAGGTCTACTGCTCTCGCTTCACCGATACTAGCAATGACATCAACTTGTAACTGCATAAGCTTCCTCCTCTCCTTGCTATATGGGTGAAGGTGCTTGTACGTATTCAGCTGAAGGAACATATATTAACGATGTTGGCGATTTGAGTACACCTGTTGTTCATTAATTTTGTAAATGTAAATATCACTTGCATATAACATGCTCTCCCCACTCTATTTTTCTAAATGAAACCTGAATTCGTATTTCCAGTACCTAGCAAACATTGAAGCCTGTTTCTGAAATCATATGAAATTAAATAAGATCCATGCCTGCTGATAGGAGCGATTTGGAGCTTCCCCTCTTTTTGACTCATGCCGCGTGTGCATACACTGCCTCCGAATACAAGTTCAATATATGCGTTGTTCCAATGACAGGTGCCTATATGCATGGATAGATGACAGAAGAACAGGGCGGGCATGTGCCGCTATTGTGCTCGAAAAATAATACCACTCCATAAGCAAGTAGATGAGACAAGTCATAATTAGCAACAACGATCATACATATGGGAGTAAGCGGCCAAGCCTGCAGAACAGACCGAAACGCATGATCGACCTTTTGCAAATTCGCCTATCTCAAGAAGGGAGGACCATATGGCAGTAGCAACTGCTTCAGGATGGATTCATGTCTTGCCGCCTGCTCTTCGTTCCATTCTCGCCAACATTCCTGCTCAAGTGCTGAATGAACTGGAAGAAGTACGGATTCGAGAGGGTCGCCCGTTGGAAATTGGCTTCATGGGTGAGTATTATTTCGTTACGGCAGAAGGCATACTGACAAGTCAAATTCATGAGGCATATATACCTGTTCGCGAAGACGGTCACCAGTTGTTAGATGTATTGACCAATCACTCGCTATACACGATGGAAGAACAGCTTAGACGCGGCTATGTGACGATTGCAGGCGGACATCGGATAGGACTAGCTGGAAGAACGGTACTGACAAATGGAAAGGTTAGTCACCTGCGTGATATTGCAGGGTTTAATATTCGGATCGCTCGTGAGAAGCAGGGGATATCGACTAGTTTAATGCCGCTTTTACTAGACTTTAGACAGCAGTCTATTCACCACACACTCATCGTATCTCCGCCTCAACATGGCAAGACCACAATGCTTCGTGATATGGCTAGATCTATATCCGATGGACGGTGGAACCACCCAGATGTGAATTGGAGGGGGTTAAAGGTTGGCATCGTGGATGAGCGCTCGGAAATTGCTGGTTGTGTACGTGGTGTCCCCTGCTTTGACGTAGGAGCTAGAACGGACGTGCTTGATGGCTGCCCGAAAGCGGAAGGAATGATGATGCTTATCCGCTCGATGTCGCCAGATGTACTTGTCGTCGATGAGTTTGGCCGTGAAGAAGATGTATCGGCGATGAATGAAGCGATACATGCAGGTGTACGTGTAGTCGCATCGGCACACGGGGCAGATGTGAAGGAAATCGCACGCAGACCTGGCATTGGGCCGCTTGTTGAAGCTGGTATTTTTACTCGCATAGTCGTACTCAAAAGAGTAAGAAAGCAATGGACTCTTCGTGTCTATGACGAGAAGCAGCGAGCTCTGCAAACGCCTGTATCCCATCGTAGCGGAAGGGAGGGGGAAGCTCATTATTAAGTTGCTCGGAGCTGCTATAGTCATTACCGCAGCAGGTGCAATTGGGTGGATACAAGCCTCTCACTATGCGGCCCGCCCTCGTCAACTCAGACAGCTGCTGATTGCCCTTCAACGCTTAGAGACATCAGTCATGTATGGGCATACTCCACTTGATGAAGCTTGTGAACAACTGAGTGCGCAAGTGCCGCCCCCCCTGAACAAGCTGTTCGCAAAAGCGGCAGCAGGGATGCGTGCAAGGGATGGACATATTCAGACGGCCAAATCTGCCTGGCATGCAGCCCTTCAATCAGAAGCGCCGCACAGTGCCTTAAAGTCGCAAGATGTCCGTATTTTATATGATCTCGGCATGAGCCTCGGTATAAGTGACCGAGAAGATCAGCGCAATCATATCCGCCATGCAATGAAGCGAATAGAGCAAGAAGAAGCCAATGCAAGCGATGAAGCGGGGCGGTATGTAAGAATGTACCGGAGTATAGGTGTACTAAGTGGTATTTTAGCTGTCATTTTAATGTATTGAGGTGCCTGATTATGAATGTGGATGTGAGCGCGATATTTCAGATCGCCGGAATCGGCATCATCATTGCTATGATCCATACGGTCCTGAAGCAGATGGGCAAGGAGGATATGGCACATTGGGTCACAGTTATCGGATTTGTCGTCGTTCTATTTATGGTCGTTCGATTGCTGGATCATTTATTCCAAGAAATCAAAACCATTTTTTTATTTCAGTAGGTGATGTTGATGGAGATTGTGCAGATTGTCGGCCTTGGCCTTATTGCGGCCATACTCGTACTAGTCGTTAAAGAACAAAAGCCGATGTTTGCCTTTCTCATATCGGCTTTCGCTGGCATTGTCATCTTTTTATTCTTGATTGGCAAAATTGAGACAGTAATTGAAGTGCTCAATTCTTTGGCTGAACGTTCAGGCATCGAGCCTGTTTACGTGAAAACGATTTTGAAAATTATCGGAATTGCATATATTGCTGAATTTGGCGCTCAGGTGGTAAGAGATGCCGGTCAGGATGGAATTGCATCAAAGATTGAGTTGGCAGGCAAAGTATTGATTATCGTCATGGCCATTCCGATTATTAGCGTCATCATTGAAACCGTTATGAAGCTGCTGCCAGCTTGATGGAGGGAGAGGCTGTGAACGAGCTGTACGAGCGCACGACGAGATCTAACAAATTTATACCTTTATATGTATTCGTGCTCATCCTATCACTTCTCGCTTGTGTGTCTGGCGCTTATGCCTCTTCGGACTCTACAGCAAAGGAGGCAGTACTTTCCGCATCGGTACAAGCTGCTTCTGAAGGGACAAGCCCAGATTCGTCAACTACTGCGCCGGCAGCTGCCTCGACAGATAGCTGGATTAAAGAGCAGACAAAGCAGCTGCCAACAAGTGAGGTTGAGGGATATTGGCAGGAACTGTTGAACAAATACGGTGGTTTCTTTCCACGAGATTCACTGCCGAACTTTGCAGATCTGCTGCTCCCAGGTGGGGAAAAATTGACGATAAGCAATACGTTTAAGGCGTTAGGCAAGTTTCTCATGCAAGAAGTGATTACGAATGGAAAACTAATTGTTACTATCGTCATTCTTGCCGTATTTAGCATGGTGCTAGAAACGTTGCAAACTGCTTTCGAACGCAATACGGTTAGCAAAATTGCGTATTCCGTTTCCTACATGGTCATTATTATTTTGGCCATTAATAGCTTTAATGTGGCAATCGGTTATGCGAAAGATGCGATATCAGGCATGATCCATTTCATGATGGCTATGGTGCCGGTATTATTTACACTGCTTGCGTCATTAGGCAATGTTGTAACGGTATCCGTGCTGCATCCTCTTATCGTATTTATGATTCATTTGGTAGGCACGATTATTTACACAGTAGTCTTCCCAATGCTATTTTTCTCGGCAGTTCTGCATATCGTCAGTTCACTCACGGACAAGTATAAAGTGACTCAGCTCGCCAACCTTCTTAGAAACATCAGTGTAGGACTGCTAGGTATATTACTCACTGTATTTCTCGGTGTTATTTCTGTACAAGGAATAACCAGTTCGGTAACAGACGGGGTGGCGATACGTACCGCTAAATATATTACGGGCAATTTTGTACCTGTCGTGGGAAGGGTGTTCTCGGATGCGACAGATACCGTCATAACGGCTTCCTTGCTCGTGAAAAATGCAGTGGGACTTACTGGGGTCATTATCTTGTTGTTCCTTTGTGCATTTCCAGCATTGAAAATTCTAACGTTGGCGCTCATTTATAACGTGTCAGCTGCCATTATGCAGCCACTTGGCAATAGTCCAGTCGTCGGCTGTCTGCAAACGGTAGGAAAAAGCATGATTTATGTCTTTGCTGCGCTTGCAGCAGTAGGACTTATGTTCTTTTTAGCCATTACGATATTGCTGACAGCAGGTAATGTAACCGTGATGATGCGATGATAGCAAGTCCAAGGAGGAGGGGTGAGTATGAGCTGGCTCAGTGAATGGTTGAAAGAGATCATTATGCTTATTTTGCTGGCGGCTTTTGTCGACTTACTGCTGCCAAGCGCAAAAATGCAGCGGTATGTAAAGCTCATGCTCAGCCTGATCATTTTATTGGCTTTGCTCTCACCGATTATGAAGTTATTCGACAAAGATTTAGCGGAACAAGTGGCAGCTGAATGGGAGCAATCCAATCCTACAACGATTGCATTTGCTTCATTGACTAGTATTCAACGAGATGCCGCTCGTTTGCAGCACCAGCGTCAAATGAAGGTGAGCGAACTCGCAGAGTCTCAACTGGAGTCTCAAATGATAAAGCAGCTGAATGAATTGGCAGTAGGAACAAACGCGAGTCAGCGGGATGAATCCTTGCAAGCTGAAAGCGTTGCGATAGTGATTCCTACTGACGATTATGGTATTCAAGCAGAGATGGTCAGAGTGAAGCTGGGAGTGTCAGCACAACAAGCGGAGCCTTCGATACAATCGATTACAGTTTCTATGACATATAGCAATCAAACAGTCCCCCCTCTTTCGAAACAAAATGAAAAAACGGAAGGAATTATGCCAGTAGAACAGGTTCAGGCAGTTGATGTACAAGCTGAATCTATCGGTGATCGTGCATCTGATCAGAATAGGAAATCCACCGTTGAACACAATGTGGCGAAGATATGGGATAAGCGAATTATCGACATGCTTACTTCAAGCTGGCTTGTTAAACCAGAAGAGATACAAATTGAGTGGAAAAAAATATAGAAATAATGCGCCTTAACATGCTAAGAAATCGTAATTGATAGTCATATTTTTAGACAAGCAGCGTATAGGTGAAATAAGGACAAGATGGAGCACAACTATATCAGTTTAAGGAGGGTGGGTAGCGCTCATGGCGAAATGGCTGCAAAAAATTGAATCTATCCTTGGAAGCGGATCTAACGGACCGAAACGAGTGAAAGCATTTCGTTGGCTGCTCCTATTCGGTCTCGTCGGTGCGGCGCTCATCTTATTTAGCTCGTTCTCGAGTGGGCCTGGAACTAACAACTGGTTGATGGGCAGCTCAGGCAGAGAACCTCCTGCTGTGACAGGTGTGATGAGTGAACAGGAGCTAAATGACGGCCGAGCTTCTGCCGCAACGCCTGATCCCAATAATCCATTTGCAACGATTGAGCAATCATTTGAAGCTCGCATAAAAGCGGTCCTTGAAGAGATTGTTGGTGTCGATCAGGTGCAGGTGATGGTAACCGTCGATTCCACCGAAGAGTTAGTTATTCAGCGCAATATGAAGGATAGTCAACAAGTTACGGAAGAGACGGATGCGAATGGAGGCAAACGTCACGTCACGCAAACCTCTCGTGATGGTGAAATTGTGATGACTGAAACATCAGAGCGTCAGTCACCTATCGTGACAAAACGAGTGAAACCTAAAGTTAGAGGCGTTATCGTCGTTGCTAAAGGCGCTGAGAATGCCGTGGTGAATCAAATGATCGTAGATGCGGTGGAGAAAGGATTAAATGTGCCATCCCACCGGATATCGGTTGTGCCGCGCAAAATATCGGAGTAAGACGAGAACAGCGAGATGTTAATTAAAAGGAGGGTTTATGTTAATGAACACCAAACGACAAACAATCTGGTTAGTGTCAATGTTGAGCCTTATGGTCGTACTGTCTGCGTATTATTTGTTTACTGAGGAGCCTGCCAAACCTGACCCAGCAGCAGGAGTAGCTGCTGTGAATCAGGCAGCTGGAGAAGCTGGGACTGCTGTTGAGCAATTACCCAAGGTTGAAGTAACTCAAGTGGGAGGTACAGAAGTACAACCGAATGCAGAAGGAAAGGCGGATGGCGCATCTACATCTCCTGAAACACCTGGAACAAATGAACCAGTTGATGCTTCCACGACGAAGTCGGAAAGCCCAACACCATCGAACGAATCAGCAGCTAAAGATAGTAAGCAAACGCTCACAGAAGGTGACAAGGCCATTTTGGATCAGGTTGCTGCAGAAGGAGTTATGTCCCGCAGTACAATTGAACAAAAGGCAATGGAACGTTCAGAGCAGTATCAGCAGCAGCTAGAAAATATTTTAACGAAATTAAATGGTTCGAAAGTAAGCTCAGAAGAAATGACGAAGTTGTATGATGACATGGGGCGTCTAGAAGACAAGGAGCAAAAAATTACCGCTTTAGAGGCAGAACTGCAAAAAGATTATCCTAATGTTGTCATTAGTGAGGAAAACAACAATGTCAAAGTCATCGTACAAGCTGAGAAGATGGAAGCTAGACAAGCGGTTGATATTATTGACAAAATTATTAATGAGCTTCAAGTAACACAAGATAAAGTAAGTGTACAATACGTTACTGAATAATGTCTGTAATCTTGAAATTGAAAACAATGGTCAGCCCAGTTCCCGAAACTGGGCTCTTTCCATTTGGTTCGATTGTGTTATAATACATACGTCCATATTGATTGTCCATCTATTAGCGGTAATCCCTTAATGATACAACAGTCACGAGGAGTGAATGAATTGTTCAAAATAAGCGAGATTAAAGAACTCATTAAACTTGTGGATCAGACTTCTGTTCACGAGCTGGAAATTGAAAATGAAGGCTGTCGCATCGCGATTCGTAAGCCAGGCAAATCTGAGGTAGTTACGATTCAATCAGCTCCAGCAGCCCATACATATACGCCTGCACCTGTGCAGTCGCCGGTAGCTGCGGTAGAACAAGCTGTTCCTGTCAAGCAAGAGGCTGCACCAGCGGCTGTTGATAACACAGCGGGCCTTCACAAAATTGTGTCGCCGATGGTAGGTACGTTCTATTCTTCTCCGTCACCTGATGCTGATGCATTCGTTTCTGTAGGTTCCAAAGTGAGCGAAAAGACTGTCGTTTGCATTCTAGAAGCGATGAAGCTGATGAATGAGCTGGAGGCGGAAGTGAAGGGACAAATTGTAGAAGTTCTTGTGGAGAACGGTCAATTAGTCGAATTCGGACAGCCGCTATTCTTGGTAAAAGCGGAATAACGTTAGCTTATAATGCCCTAATGGCAGCCAAGTCAAGGAGGTTGAACGATGACATTTCACAAAGTGCTCGTCGCGAATCGCGGAGAAATAGCCGTGCGGATTATTCGCGCGTGCCGAGAGCTCGGAATTGCCAGTGTAGCGGTATATTCTGAAGCCGATCGAGATTCATTGCACGTTCGTTTGGCGGACGAGGCATATTGTATTGGCCCTACTGCGTCAAAGGATAGTTATTTGAACTTTACCAATTTGATGAGTGTTGCAACGCTAACCGAATGCGATGCTGTTCATCCGGGATATGGATTTTTAGCCGAGAACGCAGACTTTGCTGAGATTTGTGATTCTTGCGGGATTACGTTTATTGGCCCTTCTCCAAATGCGATTGAACGCATGGGTGATAAGGCCGTTGCTAAGCAGACAATGAAAGATGCCAATGTTCCGATTATTCCTGGATCAGATGGCTTAGTTGAAAATATGGACGATGCGATTATGATTGCCCGGGACATCGGCTATCCAGTTATTATTAAGGCTACAGCTGGTGGCGGAGGCAAAGGTATTCGTATTGCTGAAGATGAAGAATCACTAGTTAAGCAAATCACGAATGCACAGCAGGAAGCAGAGAAAGCTTTCGGTAATGCAGGCGTCTATTTAGAAAAGTTCCTAACGGGCATGAAGCACGTTGAGATTCAAATTGTTGCTGATAAGCACGGGAACGTTGTTCATCTTGGAGAACGTGATTGTTCGGTGCAGCGACGTCGTCAGAAGCTTGTCGAAGAGGCGCCTTGTCCAATCCTTACGCCAGAAATTCGTGAGAAAATGGGTGCCGCTGCGGTTCGTGCAGCGCTAGCTGTAAACTATTCGGGAGCAGGAACACTTGAGTTCTTGCTGGCACCTGACGGACAATTTTATTTCATGGAAATGAATACACGTATTCAAGTGGAACACCCTGTAACGGAAATGATCACTGGACTTGATATTATCAAGGAAATGATTATGGTCGCTCAAGGAGAACCGCTTTCCGTGAGACAAGAAGATATTCGTATTAACGGCTGGGCGATTGAGTGCCGTATTAACGCAGAAGATCCATCGCGTAACTTTATGCCTTCTGCCGGTAAGATTAACTTTTACTTGCCTCCTGGTGGCTTCGGTGTCCGTGTAGACAGCGCTGCTTATCCGGGATATGTAATTTCACCGCATTATGATTCGATGATTGCGAAGCTTATCGTATGGGGAACAACAAGAGAAGAAGCAATCGAGCGAATGAAGCGTGCGTTATCGGAATTTGCCATTGAAGGTATCCACACTACGATTCCGTTTCATAGTCGTCTCTTGCAGCACCCAACGTTTTTACGTGGTGATTTTGACATTAAGTTCTTAGAAGAGAATGAGGTATAATCGTTATTTCGTCGATTGTTTGTCATAAAAATGGACAAATGATATAGTTATGAGTAATAAGCGGACAGGGTAACGATTAACCTTGTGGGATGAATATGTGAGGAGTGGTGATGGATGAGTCAAGCAATTTCTGATTTTGAACGCACAGATTTGGGGAATATTCAAATTGCACCAGAAGTTATTGAAGTTATTGCAGGTCTTGCGACCATTGAAATAGAAGGTGTAGCTGGCATGAGCGGCGGGTTCGCAGGCGGTATTGCTGAGCTTCTAGGACGTAAAAACCTTTCTAAAGGTGTTAAGGTTGAGGTTGGTCAGCGTGAAGCAGCAGTGGATGTATCCATTATTGTAGAATATGGACATCGTATCCCTGAAGTTTCTGCTAGTATTCAAGCCAATGTGAAAAAATCGATCGAAATGATGACAGGTCTTCACGTTGTTGAAGTAAACGTGCATGTACATGATGTACACTTCAAGTCTCAAGAAAAGCAAGAAGAGATTGAAGCTCAGTCACGCGTTAAATAATGCTGCATGAGAGAACCCCCTCCTGATGGCAGGGGGTTTACCTGCAATTCAACAAGGAGGCAGTACGACACATGGGACGTATAGTAGACAGATTGCTATTGTTTGTGTACAGTTTGACGATCGGTACGTTGTCGGCAGCCGCAATCGTTGGCGCTAGTGGACTTTTGACGGATACATCTGAAGTTTATTTGGATTTGTCGCAACCAGCTTGGCTGCAATTGGCGATTATAATCGTTGCGGCAGTTGTGTTTCTTATTAGCTTGCGGATGTTTATTTTGTCTATCAAGCGTGATAGCTCGGCGATGACTTCCATTGATCAGCGTACTGAATTTGGTGATATTAAAATTTCACTAGAAACGATTGAGAACGTATCCTTGAAGGCAGCTGCTCGCGTGCGTGGTACAAAGGATCTGAAAGCTCGTATTCGTGCGATTGACTCAGGATTGGATATTACGATACGTGCTGTTGTAGATGGAGAAACTTCGATTCCGGAAATGACAGCTGAGGTTCAGCGTAATGTGAAAGAGTATGTTCAAGACATTACAGGTATACCTGTATCACTCGTATCTGTTTACGTGGCAAATATTGTTCAAACCCAGACTTTCAAAGCACGCGTTGAATAGGTGGTGAGCTTTCCGATGTGGGAACAGTTATGGGAGAGTCACAGTGGACGCATCATCGGTATTGTGGCAGGAATTGGGCTCGGAATAGTCTACTTGCTATCAGGATTTTGGGATATGCTGTTTGTTGCACTGCTCGTATTTACTTGTTACACCATAGGTAAAAATAAAGATTTGAATGTAGGTCCGATAATACCTTGGCAGCGTATTGCCGTATGGCTGTCTGACCGTTGGAGATGGTTGAAGTAGTCCTATGGACGCTCCGAACGACTGCGGAACTGTCGGTCAACCCGATGGGACGATCGGAGCGCGCATAGGATTTTTTTGTGGCGTGTGCCATAATACTTTAATCTCGATCTCAAGCCCAATACAATTGCAAGCAACATATGCAGGAGGAACTATCATGAAAAGACGTATTGCCAGAGAATTGGCTATTCAAAGTTTATATCAATTGGAAATGACCGGCGTTACAGCAATGCAAGCTGTAGAGATGGTTATTGACGAAGCTCAAACCGAAGATAATGAAATGGGTATTGAGACGAAGCATGTCGGTAAGCTGAAAAATGAAGTATTGGGTTGGGTAACAAGCACGTGGGAACATCGTGAAGAGCTTGATAAAGAGCTAGCTCGCTATTTGAAGGGTTGGCAAGTAGACCGTCTATCTCGTGTAGACCGTCAAGTGCTTCGCTTTGCATGCTATGAGTTATTGCATAAAGAAGATGTACCACCTAAGGTTGCTGTCAATGAGGCTGTTCTATTGGCAAAATACTTTGGTACTGACGAATCAGGAAAATTCGTAAATGGTGTACTAGGTCAAATGCTGCGCCAACGCGAAGGGGTAGAAGCGCAGGATTCAGAACAGAAATAATCGAGATAAGTGTTGCCTACCGTAATTTTACACAAGTTGCGTTAGGCATATTCGCTTTTTATGTATTGCTATATTTACATGTAGCTCTATATATATTTTTAAATTATATGATAAATAAGGTTGGGGGAGAGAGTAATGACAGCATCTTTGATGAACGGTAAGGCGGTAGCGCAAGCTATGCGGGAAGAAATGAAGCAAGAAGTTCAGAAATTGCAATCAGCGGGTGTACAGCCTGGATTAGCGGTTGTAATTGTAGGTGAAGATCCAGCATCACAAGTCTACGTGAACAGCAAACATAAGACCTGTCTAGAGCTGGGTTACTACTCTGAAGTGCATCGTTTGCCTGAAGATACAACACAAGAGCATTTGCTTGAGCTTGTAGGTACGTTGAATGCACAGTCAAATATTCATGGTATACTCGTTCAATTGCCACTTCCGAAGCATATTGAAGAGAAGGCTATCATTGATGCTATTGCCGTAGAAAAAGATGTTGATGGTTTCCATCCGATGAGCGTTGGTAACATGATAATTGGCGATGATTCTCTCCTTCCATGTACACCTGCTGGTGTTATAGAGCTGTTGAAACGTTATGATGTAGAGATTGCAGGTAAACATGCTGTCGTTATTGGAAGAAGCAACATTGTGGGTAAACCAGTGTCTTTATTGTTGCAGCGTGAACATGCAACGGTAACAATGTGTCACTCTCGTACTGCGAACATGAAAGAACTTACGAAGCAAGCTGATATTCTGGTTGTTGCTATTGGTAAAGCAAACTTTGTAGATCGTTCTTTTGTAAAGCCGGGAGCAGTTGTTATTGATGTTGGTGTAAATCGACTGGATAACGGCAAGCTAGCTGGTGATGTTCATTTTGATGATGTATCGGAGATTAGTTCCTTACTTACGCCTGTACCTGGTGGGGTAGGACCATTGACGATTACCATGCTGATGCAAAATACATTGAAGGCAGCTAAACGGATTCACAACCTTGGATAGTACGAACGAATATAATAATTAACGTTATTTATATAATTTATAGTCATGCTAATTATGCGTTGTAATGGATGAGAGGAGGTGCAATCGTCGCTGTGAGTGAAGAACGCATTTTAAGTATTAAAGATTTGAATAAATATATTCGGATGAAGCTGGACGGAGATACAACTTTGCAGGATGTATGGATTCGTGGGGAAATATCTAATTTTACTCATCATTCCAGCGGGCATATGTACTTCACTCTGAAGGATAAGGATAGTCGAATCCGCGCCATTATGTTCGCCTCTTATAACCAGAGACTCGCGTTCCGACCGAAGGAAGGCACGCGAGTCATCGCGAGAGGGCAAGTAACGGTATATGAACGAGATGGTCAGTACCAGTTCTACGCGCAGCAAATGCAGCCGGATGGTATCGGAAGCCTGTATTTAGCGTACGAGCAGCTGAAGCAGAAGCTTAACGAGGAAGGGCTGTTTGATCTTGAGCGTAAGCAGCCATTACCGAAATTTCCTAGAGCAGTTGGGGTTGTAACGTCGGCAACAGGAGCTGCTGTTCGGGATATAATCACGACGATCCAACGCAGACAGCCTGGTGTGCCCATCTTGTTGTACCCTGTACTTGTACAAGGTCAGCAAGCGGCACCTTCCATTGTTCAGGCGATTGAATCTTTTAACCGTTATGGTGAGGTCGATCTACTTATCGTTGGTCGTGGAGGCGGTTCACTCGAAGAGCTGTGGGCTTTTAACGAAGAAATTGTGGCTCGAGCAATCGCTGCTTCATCGATTCCAATTATATCTGCAGTTGGGCACGAGACGGACTTTACAATCGCTGATTTCGTGGCGGATATGCGTGCACCTACACCTACTGCTGCTGCGGAATTAGCTGTTATGCATCAGGATGATCTGCGACAGCATTTGAACCATATGGCACGTCGGCTGGAGCAGGCGGCTATTCGTACGGTTCACGTTCAGCAGGAACGATTGCTAAGAGTTCAGCAATCCTCGGTTATGCGCAAGCCAAAGCAAACCATAGAACAGCATCGGGAACGGTTATTCATTCAGCAAGAAAGGCTTCGACATCGTGGCCAGCTCGTGCTGGATAAAGCGAGCCAAAGGCTTCAGCGTTGGACAGGCCGTTTACGTGAGCAAAGCCCAAGGCATCAAGCTAAATTCGCTCGTTCTCAACTTGGCGTACAATCCAAACACTTACGTAATGCGATGGCTGTCTTGTCACAACGACATGCGCAGCAGCTGCACGGTACAATTAGGCAATTGGATGCGTTAAGCCCACTCAAAGTAATGTCTCGAGGGTATAGTCTCGTTTATGATGAGCAGGAAAAAAAGCTCATTCGAAAGATGGAAGACGTTCAGCTCGGTGATATTGTAAAAGTGAATGTAACGGACGGACAATTGGACTGCCAAGTGTGGTCGATGAAAGGGAGGGACGCTCATGAGTAATATAGAAGAGCAGCATCAAGCATTAAGTTTTGAAGCAGCTATGGAGCGGCTTGAGCAAATCGTCAATCAATTGGAAAGCGGGGACGTACCGTTGGAACAAGCGATTGAACTATTCCAAGAAGGTATGCATTTGTCTAAAACCTGCTCTTCCAAGCTAGAACAAGTGGAACGCCGTATTGAAGTGTTAACCGAACAGCATGGAGAATGGGACAGACAGCCGTTCCAAGCGGAAGCGGGTGAAGGAAGTGAGTAATCCTAACGGTGAACTCTCTTTTGAACAGTATTTGAAAAGTAACGTTCAGGAAGTCGAACAAGCGCTTCCTGGATACGTTCCTGCAAATTGGGACATCCCTAGCTCACTTCGTGAATCATTTTTGTACTCACTAATGGCTGGAGGAAAACGTCTAAGACCGATATTGGTGCTTGCAGCCGCTGAAAGTGTAGGAGGTCAAGCAGAAACTGCGCTTCCAGCAGCATGCGCAATTGAGATGATACATACCTACTCGCTTGTACATGACGATTTGCCAGCCATGGATAACGATGATTTTAGACGTGGCAAACCAACGAACCATAAGCTGTATGGCGAAGCAATGGCTATATTGGCAGGGGATGCACTACTGACCCATGCTTTCTATACCGTTGTTCAAGCTTCTAGAAAGCATGGAGCTTCTGCAGAAGCGGTGCTTACTGTAGTTGAAGAGCTGGCACAATATGCTGGTCTCTCAGGTATGGTGGGCGGGCAAGCGGCAGATATGCTTGGTGAGCAAGGTCAAACAACGCTGGAGCAGCTTCAGTATATCCATGAACATAAAACTGGGGATCTCATTGTTGCCTCATTACGTGCTGGTGGGCATATCGCTGGAGCTAATGCGGAACAGATAGAGGCCTTGACAACGTTTGGCAGAAAAATCGGCATGGCCTTCCAAATTCAAGACGATGTTCTTGATGTCGAAGGTGAGCAAGCTATGATAGGTAAACCAGTAGGTAGTGATGAGAAGAGTGGAAAGGTAACATTCCCGTATTTTATGGGCATGGATGCATCTAAGCGTGAAATTGAGCAATTGACTTGCGAAGCTAAGGAAGCGCTCACAGCTGGATCGATTCCTTACCCAGAACGGTTATTACAACTTGCTGATTACCTCATGAAACGAAACCATTAAGTACATGATTCGTAATACTCTATGTTATAATCATGTACAAATGTGTGCTTGCCGTTCTTAAAAGTTAAGGGATGGTAATGATAATTTTAGTCTTACAGTAAACATTCCGTACAATTGAGCGTTGGTATTTCGCCGGATTATATGCTGAGTTCCTACATGCATGATTGCAGCGTCGAGGTGGGGAATTAGCAACTGAGCAATCAGCTTGGCGTAAGCTGCTCGTATGATGCGGAATGTTTTTTGATAGTTGAGCCGAGTACAGGTTATTATTAGTTATAAATAGATACATGCTAATAAATGAGTAAGCTGTTCATGTACTATGGTTCTAATCAACGAAAGCGAGGGAAATCCCGTGCTGCTCGAACAAATCAACCAACCGAGTGATCTGAAACAATTAAAGGTCGAACAGTTGCCACAGCTGGCAGCAGATATTCGTCAATTTCTGATCGAGAAACTATCAGTAACTGGCGGTCATTTAGCTCCCAACTTAGGCGTCGTTGAGCTTACGATCGTGATGCATTACTTATATAACAGTCCGAAAGACAAATTTATTTTTGACGTCGGACATCAAGCTTATGTCCATAAAATATTGACAAATCGTAAAGATCGTTTCGATACCTTGAGAAAACATAAAGGTTTGTGCGGTTTTGTGAAACGTGCTGAAAGTGAGCATGATGTATGGGAAGCGGGACATAGTAGTACATCATTGTCTGCGGCTGCAGGAATGGCAAAAGCTCGCGACTATAAGAATGAAGACAATCAAGTTCTTGCTGTTATTGGAGATGGAGCGTTAACAGGAGGAATGGCATTTGAAGCCTTAAACCATATTGGTCATGAGAAGACAAAAATGATCGTCGTGTTAAATGACAATGAAATGTCTATCGCACCTAATGTAGGTGCCATGCATCAATATTTGGGCAAGATTCGTTCAGATCGCACTTATGCGAAGCTGAAGGATGAAGTCGAATATTTACTAAAGAAAATTCCTGCGATCGGCGGTAAGCTAGCAAAGACAGCCGAGCGCGTTAAAGATGGTTTGAAATATTTAGTGGTGTCAGGTGTCTTGTTTGAAGAGCTTGGCTTTACCTATTTGGGACCTGTTGATGGTCACGATATTCCTAAGCTGATTGAGCTATTTGAACAAGCGAATAAGATTGAAGGGCCAGTGCTTGTTCATGTGATTACACGCAAAGGAAAAGGGTACTCGCCCGCTGAAGCAGATTCACATAAATGGCATGGCATTACACCTTATAAGATGGAATCTGGTCAAGTTGTGAAGTCTGCAGGCAACCCGATGTATACAGAAGTTTTCGGCAACGCGCTTATTGAACTTGCTGAGCAAGATGAGCGCATCGTTGCAGTTACACCTGCAATGCCTGGTGGTTCTGGACTGCTGAAATTTGCTGATCGCTTCCCTGGAAGAATGGTCGACGTAGGAATAGCGGAGCAGCATGCAGCTACATTCTGTGCTGCGTTGGCTATGGAAGGCATGAAGCCTGTCTATGCGGTATATTCTACTTTCTTGCAACGTGCTTATGATCAAGTGCTGCATGATATTTGCCGTCAACATGCGAACGTTGTATTTGCTATCGATCGTGCTGGATTCGTAGGACCTGATGGTGAAACCCATCATGGTGTATATGATATTGCGTATCTGCGTCATCTGCCGAACATCGTTCTTATGATGCCTAAAGATGAAAATGAACTTCGCAATATGATGAAGACTGCCGTTGATTATAATGATGGTCCGATTGCGATTCGTTATCCGCGTATTAACGTCCCAGGCGTTGAAATAGATGATGTGATGAAGCCAATCCCGCTTGGTACATGGGAAACTGTGCGCGAAGGCGACTCTGCAGTCGTTCTTGCGATAGGTCCGATGATCCAAGCAGCTGAAGAGGCTGCTGAATTATTGAAGCGTGAGGGCGTGAACCTTCGCATCATTAATGCTCGCTTCATTAAGCCGATGGATGAAGAAATGCTGTTAAGTTTGGCTAAAGAGCAATTGCCGATGTTTGTGATGGAAGAAGGTACTGTACGCGGCGGATTTGGCAGCGCGGTGCTGGAATTCTACGCTGAACGTCACATTTTTGATCAAACCATTGTGCCAATTGGTGTGCCTGATGCCTTTATTGAGCATGGCAGCATTCAACAGCAGCGTGAAGAGGTAGGTTTGACGGGAGAGCACCTAGCTAGTGAAGTGAAGCGGTTGCTGATCGCGCGTAGCGATAATCGTCTTACACGGGCATAAAAGAATTAGGAGATGAAGCATGTCTACACCGAAAGAGCGCATTGACATTTTGCTCGTTGAGCAAGCCTACTACGAAAGCCGTGAGAAAGCGAAAGCGGCGATTATGGCAGGTCTCGTCATTGCGGACGGAGAACGGATAGAAAAAGCAGGAATGAAAGTTCCGCGTGCAGCCTCCATTACGGTTAAAGGAGCACCTCACCCTTACGTAAGCCGTGGGGGGCTGAAGCTGGAGAAAGCGATTAAACAATTCGACTTGCAGCTTGAAGGTGTGACCATGATAGATATTGGTGCATCAACGGGTGGGTTTACTGATTGTGCTCTGCAGAATGGTGCTGAACGTGTGTATGCCATCGATGTAGGTTACAATCAATTGGATTGGTCACTCCGGAATGATGAGCGTGTAATTGTCATGGAGCGAACGAACTTCCGTTATGTCGAGGCTGAGCATTTGGATGGACCTAGACCTAATATCGCAACGATTGATGTATCTTTCATTTCGTTAAAGCTGATCTTGCCGCCATTGAAGGCGCTGCTGCAAAAACCGGGCCAGGTTATTGCACTCATTAAACCACAGTTTGAAGCGGGTAGAGAGAAGGTTGGCAAGTCTGGTGTTGTGCGGGATCCTCGTACTCATGAAGAGGTGCTGAGGGAAGTGTTGGATTTCGCACGTGAACTCGGATTTGTTCTTGAAGGTGTAACTTATTCTCCGATTACAGGGGGAGAAGGGAACATCGAGTTCCTTGCTTATTGGACGGTACCAGACCCAGCAGAACAACTGGAGCAGCCGAACGTATCACGTGAGCTAATTCATGATTTAGTTAAGGAAGCCAACACGCAATTCCGATCTGTATAATGGACCTATAGCGACTTGAATGAAACTCATCCGGCTAGGAACGGTCCTACGGGTGAGTTTCTTTTGCGAGTAAGTCCTTTTATAAGGAGGCTTATGAATGCTCGGTGATTCCTTTGTTCTCGTCATTATTATTGTGGGCCTTGTAGTATGGGGACTAGTTGCTGCGTATCGGTATTGGAATCGAGAAGAGCCGATGGAGCAGCTATATATTAGTGAGCATATGGTACACGATGAAGAAGTGGAGACATTGTTGGAAAGGGAAGGATATGACGTCGTAGGCGGCAAATTCTATGTTCCACTCTATATCCAAATGGACAACCAGGATGAGCAGATGAGTCGGATATGGGTTGACTTGATCGTTACGAAGCACAACAATTGGTATGTAGTCCGGTTAGTACGTGAGCGGATGCAGTTGGATTGGACGACAAATGGCGTTCGCAAATTATGGCTAAGCTATAAGATCGCTTTTCCCGATTGTGAAGGGCTGTTAATTGTCAATCAAGCGGACCGTTCTGTTAAGCTTATTCGTATGCACGTAGGAGAACCGATTGCATCTGGCGAATAAACATACATCAAGATGTTTGAATACAAGGTGGAGGGTCTTTTTTATGAAAGGTCAACGACATATTAAAATTAGAGAAATCGTAATGAATAATGATATCGAAACACAGGACGAGCTTGTGGATTCTTTGCGTAAAGCAGGTTTTCAAGTCACACAGGCTACTGTGTCTCGTGATATGAAGGAACTGCATCTCATTAAAGTTCCGATGGATAATGGACGCTATAAATATTCACTCCCGATCGATCAGCGTTTTAATCCAGCTCAAAAGTTGAAGCGAGCCTTGCTGGATAATTTCGTTAGCATCGATTTCGCTGAAAATCTTGTCGTCATGAAATGTTTGCCGGGCACTTCAAATGCGATTGCAGTATTGATGGATTCCATTGAATGGCCGGATATTTTAGGGACAGTATGTGGAGACGATACGATTCTTATTGTTGCTCGCTCTAAAGACAGCAGCAAAAAAGTAATTGATCAAGTGATGAGCTATATTTCATAATATCATTGCACAGAAGCTAATATTTTAGGATTTAGAACTCAAGATGACGGCTGATCTTAAAATAGGCTTGTGGCTTGTTAGGTTCAGGAGGAGATGTTGGATGTTAGTTGCTATGTCTATTCGCAATTTGGCCGTTATTGAGTATGTACAGCTGCAGTTCCATCAAGGATTTCATGTGCTGACAGGGGAAACAGGTGCAGGTAAATCAATTATTATTGATGCGCTGGGGCTCACTGCTGGAGGCAGAGGTTCTGCTGACTTCGTACGATATGGCTGTGAGCGTGCTGAGGTCGAAGCCTCCTTCGATCTTCCTTCTGATCACCCAACTTGGGGGATAATTGAGAAACTTGGCATTCACGCTTCACGAGAGGAAATGTTAATTATTCGTCGTGAGCTGACGGCTCAAGGGAAGAGTTATGCTCGAATCAACGGGCAAATGGTTAATTTAAGTATGCTTCGTGAAGTCGGAGACCAATTGATTAATATACATGGACAGCATGAGCATCAATCTTTGCTTAAGGTAGAGAAGCATATCGAATGGCTGGATGCTTATGGCGGTGAATCATTAGCTCAAATTAAATCACGTTATCGTGAACAGTATCGTGCATATAGAACGTTGCATCGTGAAGCCGAACAGCTTCGTCAAACTAGCCAAGAAACGTATCGGATGCTTGATTTATATCGATTCCAGATCGAAGAACTGTCAGCTGCGAAGTTGAAATTGGGCGAAGATGAAACATTAGCAGATGAAAAGGGCAAACTAGCCAATGCGGAAAAGCTCATGGACAGTGTTAATCGAGCTTATGAGCATTTATATGGTCAGGGCGCGATGGATGCAGTCACGTTGGCGGTGGACAAGCTGGAACAGATTGTTCATGTAGATCCGGAGAAATTCCAGCCCATTGTAGAACATTTGCAAAATGCTTTTTACCAATTGGAGGATGCTTCTTTTCAGCTGCGTGATTACCGTGAACAGATTGAATTCAATCCCGCACGGTTGGAGCAAATTGAAGAGAGACTTGATCTGTTAACTTCATTGAAGCGTAAATATGGTTCTACGGTTGAAGATATGACGCAATACTTAGAAAAGATTACGGATGAAGCAGACAAGCTTGAAAACAAGGATGAGCGTTTAGAAAAGCTGGATGCTGAGCTTGCGAAGCAGCTTGTACTTGTTGTAAAGGAAGCGAAGCTGTTGAGTGAGCAGCGGCGATTACTTGCGGATCAGCTTACGAAGCGGATTGAAGCAGAGCTTAAACATTTACATATGGAACGTACTCGTATGGGAGTTCGTATGGAACGACTACAGGATAATAACGGACCAGAAGTAGACGGTATTGGTACGAGACTGACCCAGCACGGCTGGGATGATGTTGAGTTTCTGATTACACCGAATCCAGGTGAGCCGCTTAGACCACTGCACAAGATTGCATCTGGTGGTGAGCTATCACGTATTATGCTTGCTTTGAAAGCGATTTTTTCGGAATTGGATCGCATTCCAGTACTTATATTTGATGAGGTGGACACAGGTGTTAGCGGACGCGCAGCACAAGCCATTGCCGAGAAATTGGTCGAGGTAGCTGCGAATGGGCAAGTATTTGCAATTACTCATTTGCCACAAGTCGCTTGTATGGCCGATCATCAATATTATATTGAGAAACAAGTTGAAAATGAACGTACTGCTACACGGGTTACAGCGTTAAATGAAGAGGGCCGAATCCAGGAATTGGCGCGTATGCTTGGTGGTGTTGAAGTCACTGAGAAAACCATACATCATGCACAAGAAATGCTAAAGTTGGCTGAACGACAAAAAGGGGCGTAAATCAAGGTAAGGAATCATTTTCACTCATAAAAGGTAAGGGTCGGGGTTAACTTAATGTTACTGATTAGGGGCTGCCATCGACGACGGTATGCTTCGAATTGCTACAAAGGAGTGTGACCCCTTGACCCCTTACGTTAAACGGCTAATAGGTCTTATGCTTGTAATCATCATTTGTGCTGGCAGTACTACACCTTCGTTTCGTGCTTATGTCACTTGGCCTCAGCAATTAAGGTTGTTCGAAGGTCAGCAGAAACATTTGAACTTGTCTATGCCTGTTATGGCTAAGGCTACCATTGATCACCCAGAAATATTGCAAGTGAATGGCAATAAGGAAGCGGTAATGAATGTTTCGCTGAATCAACCACTGGCGCTGCAGCCAAAGCAAGTAGGTCAGGCAGAACTGAAGCTTAAGTTGTTTAATCGCATTCCACTTCGAAGCTTAAAGGTAAACGTCGTACCTGATCTCCGTGTCATCCCTGGAGGTCAAACAATTGGAGTTAAAGTTAAATCCAACGGCATTTTAGTAGTAGGTCATCATCTTGTTCAAGTTGAAGACAATCGTAAGGTATCTCCTGGTGAAGAAGCAGGCGTAAAATTGGGTGATCTTATTGTACGCATCAACGAAGAACGTATCCAAGATTTATCCCAGGTTGGATCGTTAGTGAAGGCAGCAGGGGAAGGGAAGAAACCTTTGAAGCTGGAAGTTCGGCGCAATGGCCAATTACTCAATACTGAGCTGCGTCCTGCTTATGATGCAGAAGATAAAACATGGCGTTTAGGATTATATATTCGTGATTCAGCAGCAGGAGTAGGTACATTAACATTCTATGCCCCAGATCAAGGTGTCTATGGTGCATTGGGACATGTTATTACGGATCTCGATACCCAAACACCTATTGAAGTGGGGCGTGGGGAGATCTTGCAATCAAATGTTACTTCGATATCCAAGAGTCAAAATGGAGAACCAGGTGAAAAACGTGCTCATTTCTTGAAAGAAGGACGTGTGCTTGGAAATGTAGAACGGAATACACCGTTTGGCATATTCGGAAAGATGAAGAGTAATCCTGATCATAGCCTGTTCAAAAAAGGTATTCCGATTGCCTTCAATGAGGAAGTTCGTGAAGGTCCAGCGGAAATGTTGACAGTTGTTAATGGTCAAGAAGTGGAGCGATTCAAAATTGAGATTGTCCATGTTACAAGACAGACTGCTCCTGCAACGAAAGGAATGGTTATTAAAATAACCGATCCACGTCTTCTGCAAAAAACAGGCGGTATCGTTCAAGGAATGTCAGGCAGCCCGATCATTCAAAATAATAAGCTGATTGGTGCGGTGACACATGTATTCGTCAACAATCCGAGCTCTGGCTATGGATGTTTTATAGAATGGATGCTTCAGGATGCTGGTGTTGTATTAACACAATCTCAATGGAAGACTACGAAAAAGGTTCACGTCCCGGCGTGAATCTTTTTTACCGCTTGTCGAATGTTAGGATCTCGACATGAATGAGCGTGAACGGTGTAGAAATATAAACAAATTTATTATTATAAATGATTTTGTTAAAAAAAGAAAGAAAAAAAGTTATTCGACAGAAGGAATTCTTGTGGCCTTGTCGAATAAGTATAACTTGTAAGCGAAATGTTCACGTCACAATTGGAGATATGCTGACGAGACGCTGCAAAACGGGTTAAGGGAGGATCATTAAGTTGCAAAAAATTGAAGTTTTATTGGCTGATGACAATCGGGAGTTCACGAATTTATTGGCGGATTTCTTATCCGAGCAGGATGACATGACCGTAAGTGGAGTAGCCTATAACGGCGAAGAGGTGCTGCAATTTTTGGAGCAAACGAGGACGGTACCGGATGTACTTATTCTCGATATCATTATGCCTCATCTAGACGGCCTTGGTGTGTTGGAACGCCTTAGAGAACTGCAATTGTCACCACAGCCTAAAATCATCATGCTGACTGCTTTCGGGCAAGAGAGTATTACACAGCGTGCTGTACAACTTGGTGCTTCTTATTATATTTTGAAACCGTTTGATATGGATGTGCTAGCGAATCGAATTCGTCAACTAGCTGGTTCCACAGCACCTTCTCTGACAGGTTCATCTGCTTATGTAAGCAGCTCAATTAAGTCCAATGTTGTACCTTTGGCTAAGACGAAGAATCTTGATGCTAATATTACAACCATTATTCATGAGATCGGCGTACCTGCGCATATTAAAGGCTATCAATATTTGCGCGAAGCGATCACAATGGTGTATAACAATATCGAAATTCTTGGTTCTATTACGAAAACGCTTTATCCAGCAATCGCTGAAAAATACAAAACAACGCCATCTCGCGTCGAGCGTGCGATTCGTCATGCGATTGAGGTCGCTTGGACACGCGGCAACATCGACAGCATTAGCCGTCTATTTGGCTACACGATCAACATCAGCAAGTCGAAACCTACCAACAGCGAATTCATCGCGATGGTTGCAGATAAGCTTAGAATCGAGCATAAGGTATCATAAAATGACGTACTGGAGCGGATTGAAGGTTGCTACGAGTGCTTTACATACCAACTATGAAAGCCAACCAATTCGTCATAAAGTTATAATATCTATCTCCACCTGACCCGATAAATCTTCGTGATTTATCGGGTTTTGGTTTTTTGTGAGGGAGTATCTTGCATGGACACATTACTCATTGAGCCTCTAAAAACTAATAAAAAGCTGTCTGCATATCTGAATATAATGATAGCTAATCAAAGAATGCCTACTCTTATAAGGAGAACCTTACAGGAGTAGGCATTCTTTATGGGCTCTTCAATAATAAATGACCTGATTATGTGACAATTAGAGCCCATCATCATTATCATGAAAGACTACTTCACCGTCAGGATGCCTTTGCTCCACGTAATTTTCTGTCCACTCAACAATCTCGCCTAACACCTTAGTTAACGAGGAGCCATGTTCGGTAAGCGAGTATTCAACTTTTGGCGGGATTTGATTAAACACTTTTCTGGCAACTAAGCCATCGCGTTCGAGCTCTTTTAACTGTTCCGTAAGCATTTTTTGTGAAATTCCCGTAACTAATCGTTTTAATTCGCTTGTTCGTGCAGGCCCTTTTGTTAGGAAGTACAAAATGTGCGCTTTCCATTTCCCACTGAGCAAGTTCAAAACGACTTCACATCTATTGTTGAATTCTTTCTTCATACGATAACTCCTTTAGTTGTCCAAAAAACACTTTTCGTACCTATATCACGAAAAAGTGCGTACTTCTCACTCTATTTGTACTATATCATAATAATTTTTGTCAGCAACTGATGCTGGCTGCAAAAGCAAGAGGATATGACAGTAGCGATGCTTGGTTATCATGTGGAACAGTTCCGTAAGGGATTTTTTGTTTCCGACAACTTAGTTTATGTTCTGATGATAACGGTAGGAAAAGCTGCAGCACCTGCTCATTCTACAGTGCGACTATGTGTTGATGAAGTGACGTATTGGAATGCCAGAGTTTAATAAAAATTATTTCTCGTACTACAAAGGATTCCACGGTCATGCTCCATTCTTTGTATATAGCCAATAGGAAAAAACGCTCCGCAGAGCGCCTATTCCTATTTTTATTTATATCAATCAGACACGTACGCCTTGGTATTTCTCCAGTTCCTGTCTCATAAAGCGCGTGCTGTCATTTAACAAATCAATATCTACAGGAGCATTGTTGAGCCTGCCATTCTTTTTGACCCAATGGCCGTTGATCATTACCTGTTCAATATTTCCTGCATGAGCGTTCATCAGTACATAATTATAAGGATCGTATAGCGGGGCAGTCTGGTGATGTGTGGTGTTAATCATGATCAAGTCGGCCTTTTTGCCTGGTATCAGGCTGCCGATCTGGTCCTCCATCCTCAATGCGCGTGCTCCGTCAATGGTACCCATTTCAAGTACACTCTTGGCATTAAATACACCGAGGCTAGGCTCTTCTCCCTTGATGTTAACCAGCTCATTGTGCACGCTGTGGGTGTAGGCCAATCCCACTCGCAATTGCGTGATCATATCTGCTCCAACGACAGAGGTTGTGTCCGCTCCGATCGATGGTCTGCCGCCCTTACTTAGGATCTGGTAAAATGGCGGATACCCGTGACCCATCAGCATCTCGATCTCTGGTGTAATGGAAACCGAAATGTTTTCTTTTGCAAATATCTCATAATCTTTGTCTGAGAGCTGGTTGCAGTGGGCAAAGTTAATGTAATTGAGCGGCAGGCCTTCTTCGTATAAATGCTCGATCAGCCCCTCTTCACCTGGAGCTCCTCCCACATGTGACGTAGCAAATACATTTTCCGCATGAGCTTCGCTAATGCTGCGTTTAAACCTTTCAACATCCAGGCTGATGGCGCCAAGTGCAATCTGAGTCAGGGGATTACTGTTAGTGTCTCGCAACCGCAGCATCTTCCTAAAGTTCGCGTCCTCATCTAGTTGTTGTACAGAATCTGCTATGGCGATAATCGTTCTCATATTGATTTGCGAGTTTGCTTTCAATATTTCAAGACCATGTTCATACGTATTCGTGGAATTCGCCCAGTGTAGCACGGTTGTAACACCGGAATTGAGCGCTTCCAAGTATCCGATGTAACTGCCTACGTAAATATCCTGCGGGCGAAGCCGTGATCCGATATCATCAAGAAACCGTGTGAAGTAGTCCATCAGCGACCAGTTAGTAAATGCTTGACTGAAAAGCTGCTGATAAACATGTCGGTGAGTATCCACGAAACCAGGCATTACAATATAGCCGGCCCCGTCGATTACTTCCATCTCCTCCGTAGGTTCAATATGGATTCCTACTTGCTTAATTGTATCGTTCTCGATCAGTATGTCTCCATCCATAATTTCTCCAATTTGAGTATCCATTGATAAAATATGCGCGCGTTGTATTAAGATCGTTGACATAGGTATACCTCCCAAATGTGAATGATTTTGAGATACGGGATAGCTTCAATCTTAAAACACCTGCAAATTTCTGTTGCGAATTGGGGCATGCAACATGCATCTCAGTACAAACGGTGATAATCAGGAATATCGATCAAGATAATTGCATGCACCTCCTCATATCTTGAATTCAAGATACAAGAATAAGTTACCATATTATGTTTGGGAAATCAAACGTTCATTTTACTTTTTTTAATTTTCATGTCATTTTCAATAAAAGTTTGGCACGGACATCAAGGGACTTGAAACAGTGAAAATTGAAAAATACAGCTATGGTATTATGCGAATATATTCATTATCAACTCAAAAGGATGAGATTCGTGAAAGTAGGCATTGAAAATGAAATGGAGAAGGTGGAGCAACTTCGGCAAGCAAAGCATAAGGAACGTGGAGGATTTGAAAAACGGTTGCTGCTATTGAATACTACAAAGTAAAGATCTACAGTGAAATATCAATTACATGTACATGTAGCCCTTGGCCTAATATCTTCATTAAGTAGCTTTGATGCTCTACGATCAACCCAAACCACTTTAATCGCACTCATCTCGAGTCGATAGGTAGTGGTTTTTTCTTTTCCCCACTACTATGTGAATCGTTGTAAAGTATAACAGATCGTTGCTTTCACCTATATGAAATAGCAAAACTTATGCGCATAATGGAATTTATCTCTAAAACAGGTAGGTGGGGATAAGCATATGGCCATTATTCAAATCAATCAATTAGTAAAGGAATACCGCACGAATAAGCGCTTCACGGGACCGTTTGGCTTAATTAAGTCACTGTTAAGTACGGAATATGTAAACACGAGAGCTGTGGATGGGATATCGTTCAGTATCGATTCCGGCGAATCGGTTGGGTATTTAGGACCGAATGGGGCAGGCAAATCTACGATGATTAAGATGTTAACAGGCATCCTTGTCCCGACCGCAGGTGATATTCAAGTAGATGGGAAGATACCTTACCGTCATCGCAAAGAAATAGCGAGGAAGATTGGGGTCGTTTTTGGACAGCGCAGTCAATTGTGGTGGGACTTGCCTGTGGTAGACTCTTTTGAGCTACATAAGCATATTTACAATATTAGCGATAGTGATTACAACAGCAGGGTACAGCAATATATTGAACTGTTGGATATGGGGAGCTTTGTCAATAAGCCTGTTAGGCAGCTGAGCTTGGGACAACGAATGCGCGCTGAGATAGCGTTAGCGCTCCTGCATAATCCCGAGATACTATTTTTGGACGAGCCAACGATTGGGTTGGACGTAATCGCTAAACATAATATCCGTACATTTCTGCGCCAAGTTAATCAAGAAACGAATGTAGCCATTATGCTGACGACTCATGATTTGAAAGACATTGAGGAGATCTGTGATCGCATTATTATTGTGAACCATGGCAAGTCCGTGTTTGATGGTGATGTTCATCATTTGAAGAGGGAGATTGGTGGAATCAATAAGCAAGTTACGATCGAGTTTCACATCGATCCGGGCGAAATAGCGTTTCCCAATGCGCTGCTCATTCGTGATGAAGGTGTACGAAAGAAATATGAATTTATTCATCACGAGGGGGAAGAAAATTCACTCATGCGGTCTATAATGAGCATCCCTAATGTAGACCAAATTAAAGATATTTCAATTGAGGATATGAGCATTGAAGAGATTATACATAAGGCTTTCGTAAATTTGAATCAAAATTCGAAAATTAGAGTGTGATGACAATGAGAGCTTACTTGGCGTACTGCGGGAAATCTTTTTCCAAACATATTAGTTACCGTTCTGAGGTGTGGCTTCGAATTATTGGGAACATCGTCATCATGTTCATTCAGGTCTCAATATGGAAGTCACTTGCAGCTAGCTCTCCTTCCCATATGCTTAATATAAGCGAAATGGTTACCTACTCTGTAATTACAACTTCCGTCATGAATCTGCTCATGACTAGAGTATATCAATCCATAGACTCCAAATTACAGTCGGGCGATATTTGTTCTGATTTGCAGAAACCGATCAGCTATCCGTGGTACTTATTTTTCGAACAACTTGGTACGGTGGGATTTCAATTGCTATTTAATGTCGTTCCTTCCATACTAATTGCTCTGCTGCTGTTCGGTATTCAACTTCCAGAAGCTTCAAACCTCCTTCCGTTTCTAATCAGTTTATTTTTAGCGATGATTATCTCGTTTCTCATTGGTTATTTGGTTGCACTTATTGCTTTTTGGTTTCTTACGACTTTTGCTTTGAATTGGACATTAGGTGCCTTAATGACCGTTTTCTCGGGTGTTTTTGTACCAATTTGGTTCTTTAACCCATTCTGGGCGGAGCTAGCGAATATGCTTCCGTTTCAGTATTTAGGATATATTCCATCCGCCATTTATTTAGGGAAAATTGAGCAGCCGTACCTAATATTGCTACAAGGATGTGGATGGGCAGCTACTTTACTACTTGTTGTCAATCTGTTGTGGTGGAAGGCCATTAAACGTTTAATCGTACAAGGCGGTTAATAATGAGGTGGTAATATGTCAGTTAAACTGTTTTTTCATTTTCTAAAAATTATAATGCGGACACGGATGGAATATCGGGCTGACTTTCTGCTTGGAATGGTAGGGCAAATACTCGGATATGCCGCCAATTATTTAATCGTGTGGCTTCTGCTGAATCGATTTACTTTAATTGAAGGCTGGGCTTGGCCAGAAATGGCGTTCCTCATTAGTGTCAATGTGCTGACGTATGCGATTGGAGCGTCATTTACATACTCTCCGATGTTGAGCTTAGAGCAACTAATTATAAAAGGGGATCTGGATAAATATTTGATTAAGCCCATCAATCCCTTCACATATTTAATTGCAAGCTTCTTTAACTTTGGCTATATTGCGCATATTCTTATTTCCGTTGTTCTATTAATCTGGTCGCTAAGGAACCTAGACGTGCATTGGGGCGTCTTCGAATCTATCTATTTCATGTTCACCTTGCTAAGCGGTTCGATGCTGCAGGCGGGGGGTCTCATTTTAATCGGCAGTTGGAGCTTGTATTTTATGAAGTCGCAGTTCATGGGCGATTTATATTTTAAAATAAAAGATGTGATCAATTATCCGATCTCGGCCTATACAGCGGTAATCCAGATTGTTCTAACATGGATTATGCCGCTTGCCTTCATTAATTACTTTCCTGCGCTCTATTTATTAGATAAAGCGGACAACATAGCATTATTACTTGTACCCGTTATAGGGCCGCTATTCTTATTACTGACCATATTCATCTGGCATCGTGGCATTCATCAATACCAAGGAGCGGGCAGTTGAGGCGACATGAATGCAGCAAGCAATAAAGAAGTAATTCCTTAATTCTTTATTTTGTAAAATAAGGACAAAATCAAATTGTATTCCATAAACAACCCGTACAGTTCACGATGTGTAAACATCGTCTCGTACGGTTTTTTTTACGTTTACTAACAAAGAGAGTTAGGATAAAGGTATCTTGTTTATATTGTAAATTTTAGTGATATTAGTTGCAAATTAGGGGTCATTTCCGTTAAAATATATGATTATTTGAACTTCGAATACTAGCGTTGCTGCTATAAGATCATTTACTAAGCGAATACATAGGTTGATCAACTAGAACAACATCTCGAAGGTACGAAATACATCTTAGGGAAGGAAGGACCATTTTGAATGCAAGCTTATATTAAGCCTCTTATGGATGCGGCTCTATTTTTTCCATTCTTCGCGCTAGCGCTAACTCTACCATTTCTTGTCGTACAGTATCGTAGATACGGATATGTCAACAAACTACGTGCTGCTGTCCTTTATTCGATGTTACTGTACATGATATCTGCTTATTTTTTAGTCATTTTACCATTTCCGAGCAGTACGGATAATTGTATCCGTGAAGGTGCATTTTGGACGTATTCACAATTAGTTCCGTTTACGTTTATGACGGAAATTTTGAATCATACCCAGGTGAATTGGACACAACCTAGTACGTTTATACAGTTAGTAAAAGAAAAAGCGTTTCTCCAAGCGATATTTAATGTGTTTTTAACGATTCCGCTTGGTGTGTATGCGAGATATTATTTTAGACGAACGGCATTTCAGACAGGATGTATAGCATTTGCTGCTGCATGTTTATTTGAAATGACACAGATTACGGGATTGTTTGGTATTTTTGATTGTCCATATCGCTTATTTGATGTTGACGATTTCTTCTTGAATACGACAGGTGGATTGATAGGTTATTTCCTTACACCACTCCTAACATTTTTCTTGCCTCGTTCTGAGAAGTTAGACGAAGATGTACAGCTGTCACAAATGACAGTCGGTTATGTACGTCGCTTAGTTGCTTTTCTTATAGATACGATTGTTTATACGGCGATTACTGGTATATTTACACTTGGAATAGGGGTCTTTTTGTATCAAAGTCTTTCAAATCAAGGAACGGATACAGTGTTGGCTTGGATTTTATATGCCTTGATAAGCGTTGTAGGTGTGCTTATTTACTTCGTTATTGTGCCTACACTGACGAATGGTCGAACGGTTGGGAAATGGATTACTCGAATTCATGTCGTAGATGATAGACTGCAAGATGAACAGCAGGGGCGAACGATTACAGCTAGAGCGTTGTTCCATCGATACAGTCTCTTGTATACGATTATTATTGGCTATAATTATGTATTTGGATTCATATTTAGTTTTACAGATTTATCTCCGATCATTTTGCTGAGCGCTCTTTTCTTATATTTTGGTATTGGCGGATTGCTGGTGCTTCATCTTATCGTGAATTTCTTTACGCGAGATAAACGATTGTTTTACGAAAAGTGGAGCCATACACGGAATGTCATTACGGAGCGAAAAGAAACGTCCAGCTAGTGAACTGCCTTTCACCATTTAGGCTTCAGCGTACTATACTGTATGGAGTCTTGTTGTCAGCTCTGGTGCCTAGATGGACGAGAAAGGCGGCTTCATATGAATAGGCGTCGTAAACAGAACCCATATCGGAGAAGTCGTCGGGATCAACGCAATGGTCGTAGGCAGAAAGAAGCTTACCTACACAACAATGATGGGGAGGGAAAGGGTCCATATCCTCCTGGTCCAGATGGTAAGGGGTATCCAAACAAACCTCCGCCGATTCCTCCGATCACGTTGCAGAAGGCAGTTCTTCTGGCAGCTGTGTTAAAAGATTGGCTTATTGTCGAGACGGTTATCATAAATCGAAATAAAACCGTTCAAGTTATTTTAGCTGGTGATTTCGGGAAATTTGGAATTCGTCCAGAATTTTTGAATGAAGAGAATGTTGGTTTATTCGAGGCATTGGAGGATACGGGGCTATTCCCGGGTCTTGGAGAAGGGCCAGAAGGAGCCGCTCCTCCTGAAGCTGGTGGATAGAACGAGGCGTATGTAATAGTTTCAACAAAATACGAAAGAAAGTCCGTGGTAGATGCCGCGGACTTTTGCTTTATTTATAGAAGATAACGGTTTGAATCACCGTAGAATGAAAAAATAAATGAATGATTACTTCGTATTTGCTTCAGCAGACGGGTTATCTCCAGAATTGTGCTGGGAGCGTGTCGCTTGTTGACGAAAGTCCGGACGAGGTCCGCGCGGCTTCTTTTCACGGAAACGGGGTGCAACATAGTTGTGCTTGCGATCACGGAAAAAGATCCAGCCTCCAATGAAGCCAACTCCAATGGCAAAGAGAAATAAACCTCCTAAGAAAGGTAGCCATCCGAATGATATATCGGTTAAAGCGGGATTTCCTTTGTCAACAATATATTGATAAATGGCATCTTTCATGTACAAAAATCCAGCTGTTGCAAGCACGCCAGGAATCACAAGCATCATTATCGCAATAAAACGAGATATGGTTAATTTAACATTTGCATTTGCCATCGGTAGCTCTCATTCCTTTATAAGAGGATGTGTATGTCGTTTACATATTTTTCTGCTCTTTTCATCTTACCTTGACTATGGAAATATGTCTAATTTTGCTTTTTGGTCATATTTATTGAGAAGAAGGTACTTGTCCGATAGTTATGCAATTGGCTGGAACGTAAAAAGGAGTTACAATATCACCAAGATATAGCGAGGAGTGAAAAATTTCATGACAAAGCAAGTAGACGTTGCCATTATCGGCGGAGGAACAGGTGGCTATGTGGCTGCGATTGCAGCGGCACAGGCAGGTCATCATGTTGTAGTTATAGAAAAACAGCAGCTGGGAGGTACTTGTCTCCATCGTGGTTGTATTCCGAGCAAGGCGCTGCTGCGCAGTGCAGAAGTATATGTGCTAGCTAAGGAAAGTGCTCAGTTTGGCGTGCATACAGAAGGGGTTAAGCTGCACTTCGATGAAGTTCAAGCTCGCAAACAACGAATTGTAGAGCAATTGCATCGCGGCGTTCAATATTTGATGAATAAACATAAAATTGAAGTGATACATGGAAATGGACGTGTAATGGGTCCTTCAATATTTTCACCACAAAGCGGTTCGGTAGCAGTTGAATTGGAAAATGGTGAGTCGGAAACGATTGTACCGAAGTACCTGATTATTGCAACAGGCTCTCGTCCACGACTGCTGCGTGGCTTAGAACCAGATGGACGGTATGTGTTCACGAGTGATGAAGCTCTTGAATGGGACACGCTGCCGCAGCGTATCGCTATCGTTGGCGGTGGAGTAATTGGCGTCGAGTGGGCATCGATGATGGTGGACTTTGGCGTTGAAGTAACAATGATAGAAGCGGGTGAGCGGATTCTCCCTTCCGAGGATGAAGATGTTGCAAAAGAGATGCATAAGCAGCTTGCTGATCGAGGCGTCACGATCTATACGAATTGTACCATTGATGCGGAAGGAACCCGCAAAGATGAAGCTGGGATGGATATTTTGGTGACGTGTGCGGATGAGACGATTCATCTGCAAGTAGACCGTATGCTTGTGTCCATTGGCCGTGTAGCTAATGTGGAGAAACTTGGCTTGGAGCAGACGAATGTTCAAGTTGAAAACGGCGTCATCCGAGTGAACGAACATTTGCAGACAAATGAACCGCATATTTATGCAATTGGTGATTGTATTGGCGGACTACAGCTTGCGCACGTAGCATCAGCAGAGGGAATAGCTGCGGTTGAGCATTTAAGTGGGCATAAAGGCTTGGCGCTTCAATCTCGAATGGTACCACGCTGTGTTTATGCGAGACCAGAAACGGCTTCAATTGGTATGACGGAAGCAGAGGCTCGTGCTGCTGGTCATGATGTTAAAGTTGGAAAAATTCCTTTCCAAGCAATCGGTAAAGCACTTGTATATGGTGAAACAGCAGGCTTTGTCAAAGTGATCGCGGATCAAACTACGAACGATGTTCTGGGTGTTCATATGATTGGACCGCACGCGACAGAACTTATCAGTGAAGCTGCAGTAGCACAACTTTTGGATGGTACTCCTTGGGAGATTGGACAAGTTATTCATCCGCACCCTTCTTTGTCAGAAGCTGTACAGGAAGCAATGCTAGCTGTACAAGGTCGATCTCACATCCTGTAAAATTCCGCGTAAAAAGCCTAACTTGTTGATGGCATGCGTTGAACTAGGAAAAGGGTCGAGGCGTTTCTAATTAGGAAGTCATCGCAACTGTCATTGTAACGATATGACGTTTAACATTTTCTTTTTGCTCAGCAAGAGGGTATAATACACTTAACCAGAAAATTAGTACCTGGTATTAGATGTTGATGATAAATTTTGTAGTTACATGTAAGTTAACGTGATTAGGACATGTGGAAAAGGGGGATCACTCCATGACACCAGATGTAACGGTTCGTGAGCGTTCACGCCATGAGCAGCTAGGAATCTCGGATGATCAAGCTTTGGAGATGTATCGTATGATGGTACTTGCACGCAAATACGACGAGAGGGGCTTGCTTCTGCAGCGCGCTGGCAAGGTTGGATTTCATGTATCAGGAATCGGCCAAGAAATGACACAAGTCGCAGCAGCTTTTGCCTTGGATCGGGAGAGGGATTATTTTCTGCCTTATTACCGTGACTATGGCTTTGTACTATCGGTTGGTGTGACGGTAAAGGACTTGATGCTCTCTATATTTGCGAAAGCAGAAGATATTAGCAGCGGAGGACGCCAGATGCCGGGTCATTTCGGATCGAAGCGTCATCGCATTGTGACAGGGTCAAGCCCAGTTACAACGCAAGTGCCGCATGCCGTAGGTATTGCATTGGCTGCTAAAATGCGCAAGCAGGATATCGTATCGTATGTAACGTTCGGTGAGGGCTCGAGCAATCAAGGAGATTTTCATGAAGGCTGCAACTTTGCTGGCGTTCATCGTCTTCCCGTTATTATAATGTGTCAGAACAATCAATACGCGATTTCTGTGCCTTTAGCCAAGCAGACGGCTGGACAAATAAGCGATCGGGCAGCAGGTTATGGTTTCCCGGGTGTGCGTGTTGATGGAACAGATCCACTAGAAGTATATAGAGTCGTAAAGGAAGCGCGCGAACGTGCCATTCGTGGAGAGGGACCGACACTTATTGAATCGGTTATGTATCGATTGCAGCCGCATTCTACTTCGGATAACGATCTAGCATATCGGACAAAGGAAGAAGTAGAGCAGCATCGTGCAAATGACGGGCTTCCCCGTTTTAAGCAATATTTGATAGATTGTGGTATATGGTCAGAAGCCCAAGAAGAGGCTTTAGTGAAAGAATTGTTAGCGATTATCAACGAAGCTACGGCTTATGCAGAGGAAGCTCCTTACCCTCATCCTGATGAAACCTATACGCATGTGTATGCTGAATCGGAAGGAGGAGCGTCCAATGGCCGTTATTGAATATATTGATGCCATTCGCTTGGCAATGAAAGAGGAAATGGAGCGCGATCCAGAAGTATTCGTGTTGGGAGAAGATGTTGGGGTAAAGGGCGGTGTCTTTACAACAACCAAAGGGTTGTACGAGCAGTTTGGTGAAGCTCGTGCATTGGATACTCCATTGGCTGAGTCTGCTATTGCTGGAGTGGCGATTGGAGCTGCCATGGTAGGCATGAAGCCAATTGCTGAAATGCAATATTCGGACTTCATGTTCCCGGCAGCGAACCAAATAATTAGCGAAGCAGCCAAGATTCGTTATCGCTCAAACAATGACTGGAACTGTCCAGTTGTCATTCGAGCACCGATTGGTGGAGGTATATTTGGTGGACTGTATCATTCCCAGTGTCCGGAATCGGTGTTCTTTGGTACACCGGGCTTGAAAATTGTTGCACCTTATACGGCATATGATGCCAAAGGGCTGCTCAAAGCAGCGATACGTGATCCAGATCCAGTCATTTTCTTTGAAAATAAAAAGTGCTATCGGATGATCAAGGGTGAAGTTCCTGAAACCGATTATATCGTTCCTATTGGTAAAGCAAACGTGATACGTGAGGGAGAAGACATCACTGTCATTGGCTATAGCTTACCGCTTCATTTCGCTATGCAGGCCGCTGAAGAATTGGTGTCAGAAGGAATAAGCGCTCATATTCTCGATCTGCGCACACTGCAGCCGCTTGATAAGGAAGGCATTTTAGAAGCGGTGGCGAAGACAGGAAAAGTATTGATCGTTCATGAAGATAATAAGACGGGCGGTATTGGTGCAGAAGTGTCTGCGATTATTGCTGAAGAATTGCTGCATGAACTGGATGCACCGATAATGCGTCTATGCGGCCCTGACGTTCCGGCGATGCCGATCAGTCCTCCGCTAGAGCGAGAATTTATGTTAAACAAAGACAAGCTTAAAGAAGCGATGCGTAAGCTCGCTCAATACTAATTGTGAAATAGCCGAAAGACGGGAGTGAAGTGATCGATGTCAGACAATGGATTAACGAAGGAGATTACGATGCCGCAGCTTGCGGAATCCCTCGTATCAGCGACACTCAATAAGTGGTTGAAGCAGCCTGGCGAAGCGTTTGAAGCTTATGAACCGATCTGTGAAGTGTTTACGGAGAAAGTCGTCGCTGAGATTCCCGCTACCGAAAGCGGGGTTATGGGCATGCATCTCGTGCATGAGGGCGATGTGGTTGAAGTAGGTAAAGTTATTTGTACGTATCTTACAGGTGCTAAAGTAGATGCTTCATCTGAGGCAGCTGGAGCAGGCGAGAAGGTTGTGAATGGAACGGGTGCAGTAAGAGTAGGTGCAGGACAGCATCATGCTGCGTCAATTTCCAGTTCCACAGAAATTACAGCAGACAAGCTTAGGTCTGTTGCCGAACAGGTTGGCATGCTATACAACAATGAAAATGCTCCGATGCGTGCGCGATTATCTCCTGCTGTACAGCGGCTGGCGAGTGAATATGATGTTGATTTGAAAAATGTTCAAGGATCAGGCCTTGGCGGACGTATTACCCGTAAGGACGTTTTGCAATTTATTGAGCTTCGCGGCAATGTTACGCATGAAGCGTTGAAGCAAGGCGCAGATGTTATAAATGGCGGTTTATCTGCAGTTGTACCAGTAGAAATGAAAAATAGTCAGCTCCAGTACCAGCAGAATGAAGAACAATTGGCTGGTCTTGATCAAAGCTTGGCTGCAGATGCAAGCTCAGTCAGCCTGCCGGTTCGGAGTTCGGGTCTGCATCTGTCGGAATCTCCGCGAGTACCGCATATCGATGTGGAGAGGCCGCAGACTGTAGGCGATGGTGAGCACTTTATCAATGTAACACCAATCCGTAATACGATCGCAACACGTATGCGCCAGAGTGTCTCTGAAATCCCTCATGCGTGGACGATGATTGAGGTTGATGTTACAAACTTGGTAGAGCTTCGCAATAAGTGGAAGGATGAATTCCGACGCAAAGAAGGCGTCAATCTGACTTATTTGGCATTTGTTCTTAAAGCAGTTGTAAATGCGATCAAAGATTACCCGATTATGAATTCGGTGTGGGCCGTTGATAAGATTATTGTGAAGCGTGACGTAAATATTTCATTGTCTGTGGGCACAGAAGATTCCGTCATGGTTCCGGTTATTAAAAAAGCGGATCAGAAAAACATTGCAGGTTTGGCTAGAGAAATAGATGACTTGGCACGTCGCACACGTGAAGGCAAGCTCACTCTGGAGGACATGCAAGGCGGTACATTTACGTTCAACAATACAGGTTCATTTGGTTCCATCCAATCATATCCAATTATTAACTATCCGCAAGCTGCAATCATTACCTTTGAATCAATTGTGAAGCGTCCGGTTGTTATTAATGATATGATCGGGGTTCGATCAATGGCCAATATGTGCTTGTCTCTCGATCATCGTATTTTGGATGGTGTCATTTGCGGTCGATTCCTCCAACGTGTAAAAGAAAATTTGGAAAGCTATAATTCGGATACGAAATTATATTGATGGGTTCATTCCGTGGTATACTAGAGTAGGATGTCAGAGAAGAAAGAGTGATAGCATGATGAACAGACAGCAGGATCAGATCAGTTTGGAAACGACTAACACTCAGGCGCTGCACCTACATACCTATGGAAAATTGGATTATAAGCATGCATGGGATATGCAGAAAGACATTGTAAAGCAGATCGATAAAGGTTTAGCGAAGGATACATTGTTTTTGCTGGAGCATCCACCAACCTATACGATTGGTTCTCAGCGTAACCCTGAGCATTTGCTCTTATCCGCCGAACAGTTGGAGAAACAGGGAATTTCTGTTTACGAAATTGATCGTGGCGGTGATATTACGTATCATGGGCCAGGTCAGCTAGTTGGTTATCCTATGCTGCTGCTTGAAGGTCCAAGCTTGGACTTACATGGATACTTAAGAAACTTGGAAGAAATGATGATTCAGTATCTTGCTTCCTATGGTATCGTTGGGGATCGCAAGCCAGATTTTACTGGTGTATGGGTCGGCAATGAAAAGATTGCAGCGATCGGAGTTAAGTTCAACAAGTGTAGAAGCCGCAGAGGATTTGTTACGAGTCATGGGTTTGCTTTTAATATTAAGCAAGGAATTCAGCATACTGGATTTACCGGAATCGTTCCGTGCGGCATTCAACAATTCGGAGTAACGTCATTAGAAGATGTAACAGGTCTAACCTTTACGGTAGAGCAGGTAGGGCAGGAATTGCTGCCTCATTTTATGAATGTATTTGGATATCCTGAGATCATTCATCATTCCATCTCCTAACATAACACGTTGAAAGCCATGCTGATAGCATGGCTTCATCCGTAGGTACATGTAAAGATGTGTGGACAATTAGCAAGCAGGCTTGTCCTGCCTGAACGATTCTATACGACCGAACCGAATGGTGCTTGGAAACTTCTCAAAGCGATATCTTATAGACCATATAGTATCGGTTCAATAAGGAAGATTAAAGTGGAAGCGATCATAGCGATGAGCATGACGTAGACAATGATCTTAAACCAACGTTTGGATTGCATAGGAAAGCACTCCTTTCTCTCTAAATCAATGATATACTATTTATTCTAACGAAAAATGAGTGTGGAGGAAAGATACCATGGTACAACAAGAACGATTAGTACAACATTTTTTGCAATTGGTTCAAGTAGATAGTGAAACACGCTATGAGCGTGAAATCTGTGATTTGCTAAAAAAACAGTTCAGCGATCTTGGACTTGACGTATACGAAGATGATACAGAAGAGAAGTCTGGACATGGCGCAGGCAACCTAATTGTAACGTGGCCAGCATCTGAAGGGCAAGAGCAGGCGAAGCGCATTTTCTTCACTTCGCATATGGATACAGTAACACCTGGTAAAGGCATTAAGCCTGTTATCGATGCAGATGGCATGATTCGCAGCGATGGCACAACCATTCTTGGAGCGGATGACAAAGCAGGTCTTGCTGCTATGTTCGAAGCGATTCGTGTAGTGCAAGAATCCGGCAAAGCACATGGTCAAATTCAATTCGTCATTACGGTAGGAGAAGAATCAGGCCTAAATGGTGCTCGTGTTATGGATGCATCCCTCTTGAAGGCTGATTTGGGTTATGCATTGGATTCGAACGGTGAGATCGGTTCTATTGCAGTTGCTGCACCAACACAAGCGAAGATTACGATGGAGATTTTCGGGAAGTCTGCACATGCTGGCGTTAACCCTGAATATGGTATCAGCGCAATTCAAGTGGCAGGTAAAGCTGTGGCACGCATGCCGCTTGGTCGTATCGATCACGAGACGACAGCGAACATCGGACGCTTCGAAGGTGGCGGTGCGACGAACATCGTATGCGATTATGTCAAGCTGACAGCTGAAGCGAGAAGTATCGTTCAAGATAAGATGGATAAGCAAACAGCTGCTATGAAGGAAGCGCTTGAATCAGCAGCTACGGAGTACGGCGCTCGTGCTAATTTCACAAGTGAAGTGATGTACCCAGCCTTTAACTTCACAGAAGAAGATGAAGTTGTGCAGCTGGTTGCTCGTGCGAATGAGAAAATTGGCGTGAAGACAAGTGTGTTCCATTCCGGCGGCGGCAGCGATGCAAATATTTTCAACGGTCATGGAGTTCCTACCGTTAACCTTGCAGTTGGCTACAAAGATATCCATACGACGAATGAGCATATCCACACTTCGGATTTGGTGAAGACAACTGAGCTTGTTGTTGCGATTATTGAAGAAGCAATTAAAGCGTAGCCTGAAACGAATTCTCAACTAAAGTTATCTAACGTATGGTGCTGTGCATAATGTATTTAATGTATTTTGCATCAGCAAGATTATTAGACGAAAGAAGCATCCTTATTCACTTTTTTCTAGTGAAAGAGGATGCTTCTCTTTTTGCTGCGTTATTCGAATCCGTTGGAAAGCTGGAGTAATCACTTTGCTGTGCTTAACGATTTACCAACTTCTACGTTTTCTGCTTCTTTGGTAGGCTGCTTAGATGAAGATAAATTGATGTAAAGGCTCAGCCACGCACCAAAAGCGACTACGATACCTGCAAGTGTAAAGACAACAACGAGTGAGTACTGTTCCTTAATAAATCCAGCCATCGCGGAAGAAATCATAATGCTTGCAGTAAACATAGGTGCTGTAATTCCGCTTACACGTCCAATATAATTTTCGTCCACAAACTGAATGTACCATGTACTCAAAATAACTTGCAGTGCTGCAAGCAGCAAACCACTCAGGAAACGAATGCCTAGTGTTAACCATAAAATCGTGGACCATCCTTCAACAACTAACGATATGGCTAATCCTAATATAGAAATGGCTAGAATGATTTTGCGGTGCTTCTGAATAAATGCTCCGCATGCAGATGCGATGCTAATACCGACGAACAAACCAACACCAGCAGCCGTCGTTATCCATGGCAATGCTTCTTTAGGCAGACCAAGCCGTTCTGTTACGATAAAAATTTCTAGAGGTTGAATCAATCCAATTCCAAGACCGATGACAATTTGAGTAAGAGTTAGTAGGCGCAGGCTAGATTGTGTCCATACATAGGTAAAGCCTGCTTTAATATCATCCAGCACCGGTGTAGCCTCTTTCTTCTCTCGCTTATAGGAGGGTAGAGCAAGCTGAATAAGTGATGCTAATGTAAAAATACAGCATAGTACGATTAAAGAGCCTTGCAAACCTATCAATGTATATAGGCTAGCTCCGATAATAGGGCCCACGATGACGAAAATAGATTGAAGACCTTGCGTAATTCCCATTGCAGTTGGCACTTGGGATTCAGGAACGTGTCTCTTGAACAGTACGGAAGAAGAAGGTACTGAAAATTGGCTCACAATCGCAGAGACTACGGTAGCTAGAAATACGGCTTGCCAAATGCCTGATGCGAGACAGAGCATGATGACGACGATCGACAAGGCACTGAGCAAGTCGCCGATTACGACTGTCCATTTCGGATTCCAGCGATCCGCGAATACACCGCCGATTAAGGAAAAGATAAATATCGGTGCCATTTCAAATACAGTGAGCAAGGAAATGGCTACTGCGTTGCCATTCGTCATCTCCGTTACTGCGAATAGAAGTGCCATATTTCGTACCCATATGCCAATTTGTTGGAGTAAATCAGCAGAAGCTACGATTAGGAAAACTCGATTGGTCCATAAAGAAGGTGGTGCGGCTACAGGTGTAGCAGTGCTTGACATGATTCATTATCCCCCTAAATAAAATTATACTGACTGTCCGGTTTAATAATGGGTGAAAATAAAGATGGATCTTTTCATCCATCTATTTCATCCTATATTATGCGCGAATACCGTTAAGGAACACATCGATCGCCTTGCGATGTATCGATTCAATTTCTTCGAGTGAGTAGTTGTCAAATTGAATGATGCCTAGCCCTCCTAAAATACTATACAGCAACAAGGCTAGCTTCTCTGGATCATCCTCAGCGAATTCCTTCAGTTTGATGCCTTCTTGAATCACATCAAGAATAAGCGGAAGCGGGAATTTTGACATTTCCACAATTTTCTCGATCACTTCAGGATCTGCACCTTTTGTCCCGGAAAATTCCATCGATGCTTGCATTAACGGATTTTCAAAATCATGAGCGAAATGATGTGCGATCGCATAAAGCTTCTCGGTCGCGGTTGAAGCAAGTTTGAATCGTTCTGTGCATTTATAGATCCAATCGACCATATTTAACTCAAGTAAGTACATAAATAGCTGCTCTTTACTTTTGAAATGATAGTAAATGCTGCCTTTACTCATGCCAGATGATTCTCGAATCTGCTCCATAGAAGTGGCTTGGTATCCTTGTTGAATAAAGAGCTGCTTCGCAGCGGCGGCTATTGCTTGCTTAGTCTGTTCGGCTTCTTCTGCAGTTCGACGTGCCATGAATAAGTATCCTCCATTTATTAGAACGATCGGTCAGTATAATTCAATCTTAGCTTGATTGGGAGGAAGTGTCAAGCTGAATAAAAGCGGATTGATTTCGTCATAAATCCGTTATTTTTTTTGCGGCTTACTTAATATATCCGATATTTTCGCGTCTTTTCCTTCTTTCATCATCATGCGTCGTAAAGTTGCGCTTATATCGTAGCCTTTACCAGAAAGCCACAATTGTTTATTTGTACGAAATTTTTTCATGGCTTGATCTCATCTCCTTGTCTTCCATCGTGTTTGTGAAAGTCATCTGATATAATTTGTATGTAATAGATTGCGTGCATATGTGAAAAATAATAGATAAAGTAGATTTCGCAGATGGATAAGGAGATGAAGAGAATGAACAGTTCGAATAATCAATATGAAGCGGGTAAGCTTTTTGAAGAAGTAACGATAGAGACGAAGAAAATATTCGATGGAAAAGTGATTACGTTGCAAGTAGATACGGTGTCTTTACCTGATGGAACGACAGCCACTCGTGAAATTGTGAAGCATCCAGGAGCAGTAGCTGTACTTGCGATTCGTGACGACAAGATGATTGTTGTTGAACAGTACCGTAAGCCGCTTGGGAAATCTCAAGTCGAAATACCTGCAGGTAAGCTCGATGCTGGAGAACAGCCGGAAGCAGCGGCGAAAAGGGAATTGGAGGAAGAGACAGGATATCAAGCAGAATCGCTAATTCCGCTAACTTCTTTTTACACTTCGCCAGGTTTTGCTGACGAAATTATCCACGTGTTTGTTGCTGAGCAGCTTGTAGACGGTTCAATGCACACGGATGAGGATGAATTTCTTGAGGTCACAGCATTAACTCTGGATGAAGCTTTCGAAGCGATTCGTGCAGAACGCATTAGTGATGCTAAGACGATAAGTGCGGTTTATGCATGGCAAATTAAGAAGCTGACGGGACAATGGCCTTTGTGAGTGAGAAAATGAGCCCTAATCTAAATACGTACTATGCGGATCTACACGTTCATATCGGCGCAACTTCAGAAGGACGACCTGTTAAAATAAGTGCCAGTAGAAATTTAACTTTCGAGGCGATTGCTCGTGAAGCAGCCGATCGAAAGGGCATAGATCTAATCGGGATTATTGATGCGCAATCACCTGGTGTGCTTGCTGATATCGATCGCCTAATCGCTCAAGGGGAAATGGAGGAACTCCCACAGGGTGGAATTCGGTATAAAAATACGACCATTTTATTGGGGAGTGAAATCGAGATTAAGCCTAGTGGAAAAGGTACGGCGCATGTTCTATGCTATATGCCAAGCCTTGAAGCGATGAAGCGCTTTTCTCAGTGGATGTCAGCACATATGCGTAATATCCATCTGTCCACTCAGCGAATTTATGTAGAGGCTGAACAGCTGCAGCAGGAAGTTGCTGCATACGGGGGAGTATTCGTTCCTGCACATATTTTCACACCGCACAAAAGCATATACGGCAGCTGTACAGATCGCATGGAGGAAGTTCTGGATATGCAGCTAATCGATGCTGTTGAGGTTGGTCTAAGCGCAGATCGTGACATGGCAGCGCGTATTTCGGAACTGGACTCGTTTCCGCTGTTAACGAACTCGGATGCGCACTCGTTATCGAAAATTGGCAGGGAATACAATGCGTTTGCAATGGCGGAACCAAATTTTGCAGAATGGTGTAAAGTGCTTCGTAAACAGGAAGGGCGCAGTATCGTATCGAATTACGGTCTAAATCCGCGTCTTGGAAAATATCATCGGACAACATGCGGCAATGGTCACTTTTTATTAGAGGGGAATCATTCGTCTGGGGAACATTTGTCTCATCCATGTCCAACGTGTGGCAGTAAAGTAGTCGTCGGCGGTGTGTATGATCGGATTGCATCTATTGCAGATCGAGGTGTAGAAGCGGCTGTAAGGCCTGATCAGACTCCTTATGTTCATCAGGTTCCGCTAGAGTATTTACCTGGAGTTGGACCTAGTACGATGAGGAAGATGCTGCAGCAGTTTGGTACGGAAATGAATATTTTGCATCGAGCAAGTATGGATGATCTTCGTGCTGTTGTAGGAGACAAAATAGCATCATTGATTCACGCCGCACGCACAGGGACGCTGGAGCTTAGAAGCGGCGGTGGAGGTACATATGGGGGAGTCATGAACAAGCAAGATTAAATCGTTCGCATCATCATATAACGGCATGTATTTGCATATACATGGAGCAAACGTCAAATCGGACAAGCTTTCCGCATGGAGAAAGGAGACGTTGACCTTGTTATCAATCATGCCGGATATAAAGAAACATTTATATTTGTACGTGTTCGTCTCATTGATATTTGTCGTAGGCGTTGTGTTTGGTGCTTTATTGGTCAATTCGTTAACGTATGACCAGCAAGAGGAGCTATCGCGTCAATTAGAGCAAATATTTCTAACAGCAGGAGATTCTGCTGACAGCGCTGAATTCTGGTCGTCACTCTGGATGTATTGGCGGTGGATATTGCTTATTGCCGTGCTTGGCATCTCTATTGTAGGATTTCCGCTTATTTTGATTCTTGACTTTGCAAAAGGCGTACTCATTGGATTTACGGTAGGAACACTAGTCAGCCAGTTCTCATGGAAAGGAATGTTTGTTGCCCTGCTTGGTGTGGCACCTCACAATATAATCGCCATTCCGCTTATGCTTATAGCAAGCGTATCAGCCCTCTCTTTTGCTATTCATGTGATGAAGGACAGGCTGTTCGTACCGAAGATGCGTTCTTTAAAAAAGCCGTTTCTAGATTACTTGACGACGCAAGCTGGGGTATGTATAGGAATGATGGCAGTTGCCGTTATTATGACATGGGTAAGTCCTTATCTCATGAATTGGATGTCTTCGACGATAATTGATGTCGAGAGTGCTTTAAAGATCTCCTAAATAATTTGACACTGATTAGATAGTCCCCCTATAATAATAGAAGTGAGTTGAATTGCGGATAGGCGGCAAGGGGGGAGACCATGGAGTCGCGGATTGATACTATTAAACAACAACTGCAATCCCAAGGATATAAACTGACACCGCAGCGTGAAGCAACTGTGCGCGTGCTGCTCGAGAATGAAGAGGACCATCTAAGTGCAGAGGATGTCTTCATGCTTGTCAAGGAGAAAGCTCCCGAAATTGGTCTTGCCACCGTTTACCGTACGTTAGAGCTTCTTAGTGAATTGCATGTGGTACAGAAGTTGAACTTTGGGGATGGGGTTGCTCGCTACGATTTGCGTGGCGATAGCAGTAAGCATCATCACCATCACTTGATCTGCGTGCAGTGCGGTACGATGCAAGAAATTTTGGATGACTGGCTGGGACCGTTGGAAGAGCGGTTAGCACAAGAATACAATTTCCATGTACTCGATCATCGTTTGGATTTCCAAGGCATTTGTAATAAATGTCAGGAGAAAGAGTCCAAACAAGGACAGTAGTTCATGTTATTTTAAATATGCAACTGCTGTTACACAACAATTACATCCGCTTATTAGCAAGGGGCTGTCCGATAAGTCATGTACAATGACTAGGGCAGCCCTTTTACGTTGGTAGCCCATGCTTATTTACTATAACGCCAACGCCGTTTAGGAGCCGATTGAATGTTCATTTGTTTTTTCAGAGGAGAGGGAGAAGCGAGTTGCTTTCTAATGTGAGCAGATTTCTTTTTCGTGTTTGACTTAATTGAGCGCACCGGCTTTTTTATTACTTTCTCTCGTTTTGCTTGAACGTTTGTTTTGTCTCCTCTGTGTCTTGAAGTTACTTTCGCACTGGCTTTAGCCCTATATTTCATATTTTTAGACAAAGCGATTCCAAAAATGGGGCGTGAGTAAATAGGTTGTGGTTTCCCTCTTTTTGAACGTGTACGTTCCAGCTTATAGGCAGCTGTCAATCTTCTGGAGAAAGAACGTCTGCTGACCGTTGCGTGTTGAGGCGCTGCTTGGAGTGCTTTCATCGTTTGAATAAGACCACTGCCTTGTGAGCGTTCATTTGTATTTTTCAGAGGCTCAGCTGTATTCATCAACAATTTTAGCACCTCATCAGGACTTAAAGCCCCATGCAATGACAATAACAGCGCAACTGCGCCAGCAACGTGCGGAGCTGCCATAGAAGTTCCAGATTCGATTGCGAAGCCATTTTTATGGTTCGTTGAAACGATGTGCTCACCTGGAGCGATGACATCCACCTCTTTGCCTCTGCTGCTGAAGGAGGCAACTTCATGCTTTGCGTTCATAGCGGCGACAGCGATCGTTTCCGGATATTTTGCAGGTTCATCTACTGATAGGGTGTCTGGACCATCGTTTCCGGCTGAAGCAACCACAATAATTCCTTTTTGATTGGCTCTTATAATAGAGCGACGAAGGACATCACTAGGATCATCCAAGCCAAGACTCATATTAATGATATGGATGCGCTGATGAATACACCATTCGATCGCGTCTACAATGTCGGATACATAGCCTGTTCCGGTATTATCAAGAGCTTTTATGCCGTATAGTTGAATATCCGGTGCTACGCCAAATGGCATTCTTTGATGCCCTATAGCCGCAGCTATACCTGCGACATGAGTTCCGTGGCCATTATCGTCCTCATAGGATTCAAGCCGATTGATCATATTTATGCCGCCAGCAATTTTTAAATTAGGATGCTCTGATATCCCGGTGTCAATGATTGCAATCTTAATGCCTTCTCCCTTTGTCTGCTTCCAAACTTTTGGGGCTTCTACGGCGTGAATGTTCCACGGGATTTGTGGAAGCTTGACTTTAACCTCCTTCATCGACTTTGAAGTGAAGGTAGGCGAATAGGCATCAGCAGCGGAGGCGAGTGGACGTACCCATCCATTCGACCAACGATGAATGCGAGCCTGCCTATCTGTTTCTACTTTGCGGATGCTTGGATGGTAACTTGATGTATGGAGCTCCTTATCGGGATTCATATGACAACATATGGTGAGAGCAGAAGGGATCTGCTTCAGGGGAGTAATGCCCTGCTTATGAAGCTCATGCAGCCAATTCTCATAAGCTTCACGATTGCGGCACACAATCATTTTACGAACACTGTATTTATGAGGCTGGGATTGAATATGGGCCTTCATATAAGCGGATAACGATCGCATGACGTAGCTCCTCTCACGATGCTGTCTGGTCTCCTATTTTATGAACAGCAACCGATTCAGGTGAGCCTGTTTACATGCACATTTATACACAATGGGGTATAACCAATCTAGAGTGGACATACGTTGATTATGATAGATGAAAAATGGTTCGGAATTTTCATTCTCGGTGTGTCATTCCATTTTGGAAAGGTGTGTAGACGTTGATTGTATCCATTCGATCTCTCATGCAGCGCTTAAGATTTATTGTCATTTTTTTCTTGGCTACGTATGTAGTGGTACAACTGCTTAGTTTTGTTTCGGTTTGGATCGCTCCGGTGAATAAGTACCGTGAGCCGCAAGGCCGTGCTGTAAAAGTGTTCCATCCTAACGTGGACTTAGATATGGAACCCGAACAATTTCGTGAACGTTTGAAGTTGTATTACTGGCTTGGAGAATAACGGCAATTAATATTGCCTTCTTTGTGGTGGAAGTCGTACATAAATGGTGTTAAAGTGTAAGAGAAGGAGATTGACGAAGATGAAGACGACGTTGGAACGACAAATGGCGCAATATATGCAGTATCTAACCGACGAACGTCAAATATCCCCTCATACGAAAGATGCATACGAGCGGGATATTCAATCTTTTGTTCGTCACTTGTCAGCTGAAGGTATCGAGCAAGCAAATGAAGTGCTTCCTGTACATTTATTTCATTATGTGAGTTGGCTAAGAAGGCAAGGACGGGCTGCATCGACGATTACGAGACATAAGGCCGCTCTTCGTGCCTTCTATCGTTATTTGATTCGGGAAGGGGAAGCTAGTAAGGATCCAACAATGGATCTTGAAGTTCCTAAAAGCGACCCTAAGCAGTTAACGGTACTGTCGATTGAACAAGTTGGCAGGCTATTGGAAGCGCCTTCGCTGCACACACCGCAAGGAATTCGAGATCGTGCCATGCTGGAAACGCTTTATGGAACAGGTGCCCGTGTATCTGAGCTGTTGGATTTGAACATATCGGATGTGAATTTGCAATTGGGATTCGTTCGTTGTGTGATGAATCGCAAGGAGCGCATAGTTCCACTCGGGGAAGTAGCCATTGAAGCGATTCGAATTTATTTGGAGAAGAGCAGAGAAGACTTGCAGTCCCAGTCATCTGGAGATAAAATGCAGGAAGGACAAGCTCTATTTCTAAATCGTCATGGACAGCGGATGACTCGACAAGGGTTCTGGAAGCGTCTTCGCACGTATGCAGCACATATACCAGATATGCCAGATCTGACTTTGCAAATGCTTCGTCAGACTTTTGCTGTTCATTTGTTGAACAATGGGGCTGATATTCGTGTTGTACAAGAACTGCTTGGCCATGCGGATGCGGCAACGACACAGCGTTACGCCTCCATTCCTGAGAAGCCAAATATGAAGGAAGTATATTCATCTGCTCATCCGAGAGCTAAGAAAAATAAGTAAGCTGCTATATTGCGTATGAGCATGACGTGCCCTAAGCACAATAGCAAAGAGACAAAGAGGAGTGGTACGATGTCACGCAAATTCAAAAAAGTAACCGTTATCGTGTTGGATAGTGTCGGTATTGGTGAGCTTCCTGATGCTGAATCTTTTGGCGATAAAGGCTCGCATACACTAGGTCATATTATTGAACGAGTTCCAGCTGTTAAGATTCCACACATGAATCAACTCGGCTTGGGATCCATTGCTGACTTGGGCGCGTTGAAACCTGTAGATGCACCAACAGGAGTATATGGCAAAATGGCCGAAATCTCCGTTGGTAAAGATACAATGACTGGCCATTGGGAATTGATGGGTCTAAACATCACGACTCCATTCCAAACATACCCAGATGGTTTCCCGGAAGCATTGCTTCGTCAATTTGAAGAAAAAACAGGCCGCAAAGTACTTTGCAACAAGCCTGCTTCTGGTACTGAAGTATTGGATCAATATGGCGAAGAGCAAATGAAGACTGGCAGCTGGATCGTATATACATCTGCTGACAGTGTATTCCAGCTTGCGGCTCATGAAGAAATTATCCCGCTAGATGAATTGTACCGTGCTTGTGAAATTGCTCGTGAGCTTACGCTGCAGGAAGAATTCATGGTTGGTCGTGTAATTGCAAGACCGTATGTTGGAACTCCAGGCAACTTCAAGCGTACGCCTAACCGTCATGACTATGCGGTATCTCCGCCGTCACCAACGGTATTGGATGCGCTTAAAGAAGTTGGTAAGGATGTCATTTCCGTCGGCAAAATTAACGATATTTTCAGTGGCGAAGGTATTACTGCTTCATACCCAACGAAGAGCAACGCACATGGTATCGAAACGACGATTGATGTGATGGGACAATCTTTCGAAGGTTTGTTGTTCACAAACTTGGTAGACTTTGATTCCTTATTCGGGCATCGTCGTGATCCAGAGGGCTACGCAGGCGCATTGGAAGAGTTCGATGCTGCTGTTCCAAAATTGTTGGAAATGACAGGTCCTGACGATCTGCTTATCATTACAGCTGACCACGGGAATGACCCAATCCACCCAGGTACAGATCATACGCGTGAATATGTACCTTTGTTGGTATACAGCCCATCTATTGAGCCAGGTCGCTCGCTTGGAATTCGTGCGACATTCGCGGATTTGGGTGCTACAGTAGCTGATAACTTTGGAGCGAAGCTTCCAGAGATCGGAACAAGCTTCTTGTCGGAGCTATAAGAATATACATCATGAGAGTGCATCTAGCTCCTTAATACATATTAGGGAGGATGTTAAGTGATGAGTTTAGTAACAACGTATAATCAAGTGCAGGAAGCTGCGGCTTATATTCAAAGCCGTACTTCCCATCAACCTGAGATTGGTTTGATTCTTGGGTCAGGATTGGGGGTTCTCAGCAACTTAGTTGAGAACCCGACTACTATTGCATATGAAGATATCCCGCACTTTCCGAAGTCAACGGTTGAAGGTCATGCTGGTGAATTGCTGATTGGTACGATTCGTGGACGAACCGTTATGTTAATGAAAGGTCGCTTTCATATTTATGAAGGATACGGTCCAGAGCTTACTGCATTCCCAGTACGTGTCATGAAGGCAGTTGGTGTTAAGCAGTTGCTTGTAACGAATGCAGCAGGAGGCATTAATACTGCTTATCATGCAGGTGATTTAATGCTTATCAGCGATCATTTGAACCTGACTGCGCGTAATCCGCTCATCGGTCCAAATGATGAGCAATTTGGCGTTCGTTTTCCTGATATGTCGGAAGCTTATAGTAAGCGCTTGCGTGCCATTGCTAAAGAAGTTGCCGCGCGTCATTCATTTACGTTCCAGGAAGGTGTCTATGTTGGTCTACTAGGACCTAACTATGAGACACCTGCCGAGATTCGAATGATGCGTACACTTGGAGCTGATGCGGTGGGTATGTCGACCGTGTCGGAGGTTATCGTAGCAAGACACGCTGGCCTTGAAGTGCTAGGGATATCTTGTATTAGCAATATGGCAGCCGGAATCCTTGATCAGCCACTTTCACACGAAGAAGTTATGGAGACAGCAGAACAGGTTAAGGAGCAATTCCTAGGGCTTGTGCTAGATATCATACCTGCAATGTAATCGCCGAGGTTATCATGCAATTAATGCAATTGAACAACAAGAACAACCTCAGGTAGGAGGAATTAACATGAGAGCAGTAGACATTATTCAGAAGAAGCGTGAAGGTAAGGAACTTACACCAGAAGAAATTACATTTATGGTGCGTGGATACAGTGAAGGGAATGTCCCTGACTATCAAGTAGCAGCATGGGCTATGGCTATTTACTTCCAAGGTATGAGTGCTAAGGAAACTGCACAATTGACATTGGAAATGGCGAAGTCTGGCGATCAGATTGATTTGAGCCCAATTGCTGGTGTCAAAGTAGACAAGCACTCTACTGGTGGTGTTGGCGACAAAACAACTTTAATTCTTGCACCTATGGTTGCAGCAGCAGGTGTTCCTGTAGCAAAAATGTCAGGACGCGGGCTTGGACACACAGGTGGAACGATAGACAAGTTGGAAGCGATTGCAGGTTACCAAGTTGAGCTTCCGCGTGAAACGTTCATTAAGCAAGTGAATGAAATCGGTGTATCCTTGATCGGTCAGAGCGGCAATATCACACCGGCTGATAAGAAGCTTTATGCATTACGTGACGTAACAGCAACAGTAGAATCGATTCCGCTTATCGCAAGCTCTGTTATGAGTAAGAAGATTGCGGCTGGTGCAGATGCGATCGTACTTGATGTTAAGACAGGTAGCGGTGCATTTATGAAAACGCTTGATGATTCCATTGCACTTGCACAAGCGATGGTTGATATCGGAACAGAGGTAGGTCGTGATACCGTTGCGATTATTTCTGATATGGATCAACCATTGGGACATCTTATTGGTAACGGTCTTGAAGTAGAAGAAGCGATTGCGACACTGCATGGCAAAGGCCCCGAGGATCTTCATGAATTGTCTATGATTCTAGGTTCTCATATGGTCGTGCTTGGCAAACAAGCTACTACTACGGAAGAAGCACGTGAGATTCTTGAGAAAACGATTGCTGACGGTTCAGCATTCGAGCGCTTGAAACAGCTTGTTGAAGCGCAAGGCGGAGATGTAGCTATGGTTGAAGATACAGCTAAGCTTCCTCATGCAGCTAAACGTATTGAAGTCCTTGCTGAAAATGATGGTTACGTTTCAAGCATCGAAGCGGAGAGCATCGGAATTGCGGCTATGCTGTTAGGTGCTGGCCGTGAGACGAAGGAAAGTGTCATCGATTTGGCTGTTGGACTTGACCTTCGTAAAAAGGTAGCTGACGAAGTGAAAAAAGGCGATGTGCTTGCTATCCTTCATGTGAATGATGAATCACGTGTAGAAGAATCCAAGCAGCGTATTATCCAAGCATATCAGCTGTCTGCAGAGCCAGTTGAAGAGAAACCACTCGTTTATGCGATCGTAACAAAAGATGGCGTACAACGTTTTGTATAGTCTAATCTTTATATTTATTAAATAACTACAAGAAAAGCTGCTTGTTCCCTTCGAGGGAATAAGCAGCTTTCTTATTTATTTCTATCTATTACACCCAACCACGAATGCGCATTGCTTCTGCGATGCGCTTGATCGAAATCATAAACGCAGCTGTACGCAGATCGGTTTGATGTTCTTTAGCTAAGAAACGAACCTCACGGTAAGCTTCTACCATTTTCACTTGAAGCTTCTCATTTACTTCTTCTTCGCTCCAATAGAAGCTCATTAAGTTTTGTACCCATTCAAAGTAGGATACGGTTACACCGCCTGCATTAGCAAGGATGTCTGGAATGACCAAGACTCCCTTTTCGCTCAAAATTTTATCTGCTTCTGGTGTTGTAGGGCCGTTTGCTGCTTCAGCGACAATTTTAGCTTTAACATTATCGGCATTCACAGATGTAATTACGTTCTCCAATGCAGCAGGGATGAGCACATCTACATCCAGCTCTAAAATGCTTTCCGCAGTGATTTGATACTTTTTATCGTAATTAGCCAATGATCCTGCGTCTTTACACGCATTAACTGCTTCTAGGTCTAGACCGTTCTGATTGTAAATAGCACCCTTCGAATCGCTAACTGCCACGATAGTAAATCCAAGCTCTGTTAGCAACTCCGCAGCGATACGTCCTGCATTGCCGTAGCCTTGAATCGCAACGGTTGCTTCGTTTGGCTTCTTACCCAATTCTTCAAGAGCTTCTAGAATCGTAAATACGCAGCCACGAGCAGTAGCTTCATTGCGCCCTTTAGAGCCACCAAGAATAATCGGTTTACCTGTAATGACACCAGGTTGGAAGGAGCCTTTCTTTTTGCTGTAGGTATCCACCATCCAAGCCATGACTTGAGCGTTTGTATAAACATCCGGAGCTGGAATGTCTTTGTCAGGGCCTACGAAGTCAGCGATTGCTTCCATAAATCCGCGGCTGAGACGCTCCAGTTCGCCTTTGCTCATCTCCGCAGGGTTACAGATGACTCCGCCTTTACCGCCGCCGTATGGCAAGCTGACAACGCCACATTTGAAGCTCATCCACATAGACAAAGCTTTTACTTCATCGAGTGTTACATCTGGGTGAAAACGGATGCCGCCTTTTGTTGGTCCGATTGCATCATTATGCTGCGAACGATAGCCTTCAAATACTTTTACAGAACCATCATCCATCTTTACTGCAAAGTTAACAGTGAGTACACGCATAGGACGCTTCAAAAATTCGATTTCTTGCTGTGGCAAATTCAAGTGAGATGCCGCAATTTCGATCTGCCTCTGTACAATCTCGTAAGGATTCAATGTCTCTTGCTTAACTGCTGTTGATGTAATAGCCATGGTTCTCCTCCAAATTATTTATTTTTCAATGGTGTAAGTTATTTGAAAGGATTCCTGGAATAGGTCCTTTCATTTGCACTATCTAAATATTTTCTTGTATTTTATCATAAATATGCGGTCGGTCAACTTATAAACTTGCTATCGATGTGAATGAAATTTTTTATATGAGCATAAAAGAAATCTTTATGGACCTTTATATTTCTATGTTTGTTAGGTGGCATGGGACAACGAGAAACCATATTTTATAAGACAATTAAAGCTTTATCACAATACAGTGCATGCATAATTATACATTTTCAAAATACCAGATCATTGTCTGTCAATCCCGTCGAGATCGTTAAATCGTCTTTGAATCTGCTTATATCTCTGCTCATATCTAGTAAGGTGAATGTACCTTCCAACGAATGTACCTTTCAAAAAAGAGTGATGCTGCATCTTATAGTAGGGATAAAACATAAAGGAGTTGTTTATATGGGATTCAGCAGTAATAGTGAGACTGCAGGAGCAACTACTACTAATACCTCTACTTCTAGGACATTTTCCACAGGTCCACTAGAAAATGCGGCAAACAATCGTTCTACTAGTGTAATTGCAAAAGTTTTGAATAACGGTACTGGCCAAGTTAAAGCCGAGGTGTCTGTATTTAGGCTAAACGGTAAGAAAAAACTTATTACGAGAGATTCCGTAACCCTTGCTCCAGGATCGTCTGATTTTCTTTCGGTTAACTTGAACCGCAACGTTTTGCAATTTGAGGTAGAAATCAAAATTACTGGCCGCAGCGCGCTTCTAGGTGTATTTGGTAAAACAGCGGGAGGCAACTTGAATCCTACGCATCGTGTACTCAACTCAGAGTTTACTCGTGTTATTCGTAGAAAATCGTCTAGAACTAGATAATAGGGAAGAAAGCACAGTTACGCATTATGCGTGCTGTGCTTTTTTTTATGTGTGGAATATTTTAGGCGCAAGAGGTCGACAATGTGAAAAGGCATTCTTTCTCTCTTATGTATTCGTAATCGCTATGAATGACAACTATTCATTTTGCGAGAATGTACATACATAATCTTATGCAGGTTTAGAGAGTTAGAGTGGATAGACAATCAATGAGGAGGGAAACGACATGAGTCGTAAAAGCCGAACGATGCAGCTCTTTGTCTGTATCACATTGTGTGGAGCATTGATTCTAACAGGATCATCAGCAGTGTATGGGCTCGATCTGCCACCTGTGAATACGAATACGAATCAGGCAGCAGATACAAGCCCAGTTACGGAAGTCTCAACAAGTACAGATGCTTTACAGCTAGCATCCAATGCTCGATCTGCCGTGCTTATGGATGCAGATACGGGAACTATCATTTATGAGAAAAACAGCAATGATCGCCTGCCTCCTGCAAGCATTACAAAGATTATGACGATGTTGCTTGCTATGGAGGCTATACAGGATGGGAAAATAAAATGGGATGACAAAGTTTCGACGAGTGAATATGCCGCTTCCATGGGTGGGTCCCAGATCTTTTTAGAACCTGGTGAAGAAATGAGCGTACGCGATATTCTCAAAGGAATCGCAATGGCTTCCGGAAATGATGCCTCAGTAGCAATTGCGGAGAAGATAGCAGGTTCCGAGCAAGCATTTGTTCAGCTTATGAATGAGAAGGCCAAGAAAATCGGAATGAACAATACCAATTTCGTAAATTGCAATGGCCTACCAGCAAACAATCATTATACTTCCGCGAAAGATATTGCGATTATGTCTCGTGAGCTGTTGAAATATCCGGAAGTAACAAAGTTTACAGGTGCCTACGAAGACTATTTGCGACAACATACGGATAAGAAGTTTTGGCTTGTCAACACAAACAAGCTTGTTCGCTTCTATAGCGGTGCTGACGGATTGAAGACAGGCTACACATCAGAAGCTAAATATTGTTTGTCCGCAACTGCGAAGCGGGATAATTTACGTGTTGTTGCAGTCGTGTTAGGTGAGCCGAATACGAAAACACGCAATGCAGAAGTGACACAGATGTTCGACTATGCATTTGCTCAATATATGAATGTTCCTCTTCTTAAAAAAGGGGATCGCATTGGCGAAGTTCAGATCGAGAAGGGCATGCAGTCCAAGCTGGAGCTAAAAGCAGAGCAACCGTATCATCTGTTGCTTAAAAAAGGGGCTAGCAAAGATAAAGTTCGCTTCGAGCTATCCGCACCTGAATCTTTATCGGCTCCCATTGCCAAGGGACAATCGATTGGGAAAATTGTCGTCTATCAGGGAGAACAAGTCATTCGCGAGATTCCTGTCGAATCAGATCGTGATATTGCGAAAGCTGGCTGGTGGACACTGCTTAAACGGGCAACTTCTAAGTTGTTTTTTGTCAATGATTGATGGGGAGGTTCTAGTTTTGTCGGCGGGCAGGAATTAGAGGTTTCGGCAACGAAAAGGTTCGGCAATGTGGGAGGAGAGTGAAAGCATGAATTTGCATGTAGAGCTTGAGCATCAACGTAATGTTCTAATTACCCGGCTAAAGGGAGAATTGGATCATCATACTGCAGAGTTGGTGCGTGCTCAATTGGACGAAGCGATTCAACGTGGTCAGGTCAATCATGTCGTACTAAGTTTGAAGGAGCTTTCGTTTATGGATAGTTCCGGACTTGGTGTCATATTGGGACGCTACAAGTTGCTTAAAGGAAAAGGCGGAAAGATGGTCGTTTGCGATATGAACCCTGCAGTTCGTCGACTATTTGAGCTTTCCGGGTTGTTTAAGATTATGAACGTTTATGATAGTGAGCATACAGCACTTACTGGTCTGGAGGTCGTCTCATGAATGAGCTGTCTACCACGAATCACACGAATCATATGAAACTGCAATTTGCCAGCCGGTCTGAGAACGAAGCATTTGCTCGAGTTACAGTTGCGGCATTTGTATCTCAGTTGGATCCTACAATGGACGAGTTGACAGACTTGAAAACGGTAATCTCGGAAGCGGTTACGAACTCTATTATTCACGGGTATGACAATAATCCAAACGGAGTCGTAACGATTTCTGCTGAAATCGTAGGGGAAGAAGTAACGATCTATGTTTCGGATGAAGGCAATGGAATCGAAGATCTCGAAATGGCACGTCAGCCGCTGTATACATCCAAACCAGACATGGAGCGCTCAGGAATGGGTTTCACCATTATGGAAAATTTCATGGATGAGTTTGAAGTGAATAGCGAGCATGGTGCAGGAACAAGCATCCGTATGAAAAAGCGGATTGAATCAAAAAAAGCGCTCTATAACTAGAGGTTGGAGCAATGGAGGCCGATATGAGACAATCATCACCCGGCTACTTAGACGACGCAGAAGTAAAACGTCTCATTGCGCTCAGCCAATCTGGTGATAGTCTGGCTCGTGAGACGTTGGTAAATTGTAATATTCGGCTCGTATGGTCTGTTGTGCAGCGTTTTATGAATCGTGGATATGAGCCTGATGATTTGTTCCAGATCGGATGCATTGGGTTGTTGAAATCAGTGGATAAGTTCGATTTGTCTTACGACGTGAAGTTTTCGACTTATGCCGTACCGATGATTATTGGGGAAATTCAACGCTTTTTGCGTGATGATGGAACACTTAAGGTCAGTCGTTCCCTTAAGGAGATGGCGAACAAAGTCCGTAAGACGAAGGACGAGCTGTCCAAGAGGCTGAATAGATTACCGACGATTAAGGAAGTGGCGGAAGAGCTCGGGGTTTCTCCAGAGGATGTTGTATTTGCTCAGGAAGCGAACAAGCCGCCGACATCGATCCATGAGACGGTATTCGAAAATGATGGCGATCCGATAACGCTAATGGACCAAATTGCAGATGAGTCACAAGAGAAGTGGTTTGATAAGCTTGCTCTTAATGAGGCGATTGAGGGACTAAATGAGCGTGAACGTCTAATTGTGTATTTGAGATACTTCCGAGACCAGACGCAGTCTGAAGTTGCAAGCCGGCTTGGCATTTCTCAAGTGCAAGTGTCAAGGCTGGAGAAAAAAATATTACAGACCATTAAGTCACAAATCGCTCAGTAATGAACATACAAATTGTATAACTGAATAAGTAGAACGTTATGTGCGAATTAGCAGCCGCTTCTTCCCTTCAGTGGGGAGAGCGGTTGTTTTTTTGTGCGGTCCTATTAATTATTGCGGTATGCATTCATGAACTTCTTCCTTCTGTTCCATACTAAGGAATGTCCATCTAGATATTGATCTAGGTAAATGTGAAGTTGAAGGTAAGAAGGAGGGAAGACGGTGGCTGATACACGGGATACAGAGCAGCAAGATGGAGAGCAAAAAGATACAGTTTCCGATGACCAGGATTCATCACACACTGAAGAACGAAATACGTCAAAATCTTCTGAACAACAGGGGGAGCAGGAGCGGGCACCGAATGCGAATCAGGCATCAAATCAAATTCCAGATCGAACTGCAGGCAGTCCTGTTGGTAAGGAGAGTCCAGAGCACGCTAGGAAGCGCAAGCAAGAGTATTCAAACAGCTTGGTGGAATCGGTAAAGTATTGGCAAGGCGATGATAAGATTCCGACTGATATTGAAAAGGTAAAAGGGACGTTAAAGGATGTCTCGGGGCTAGGCGAATCATTCGATCTCGTTTTCCGAGAAATGACATTTGCAGGACGTAAGTTTGGTTATTTCTTTGTATCTGGCTTTGCAAAAGACAACATCATGCAAATTGTACTAGCGCGGCTGAGTATGTTGGATGAGAAGCAAATAAGTGCAGATGCGCTCAGAGCTTTTTTTGACCTTTACATTCCACATATTCAAGTTGAGCTTATGACTTCAATGAGTCAGACTATAAACAAAGTATTCCAAGGTTACAGCGTATTCTACATAGAGCAGGAATCTACTTCTATTGTGCTAGATACCCGTAACTATCCCGCACGTGGACCAGATGAGCCTTCATTGGAAAAAGTGGTACGAGGAGCAAGAGATGGATTTAACGAGACCCTGCTAACGAATGTGGCACTTGTGCGGCGAAGAGTTCGTGATCCGGGATTGAAGGTAGAAATCATGCAAGTTGGGCGCCGAACACAAACCGACGTGTCCATTCTTTATATCGATGATATTGCAGACATTCGTCTTGTAGAGTCGATACGAAAAAAAATACAGGCAGTCGATGTCTACGGACTTCCGTTAGCGGATAAACAGCTGGAAGAAGCAATCATTCAGAAGGGATGGAATCCATATCCGCTTGTTCGTTACTCCGAACGACCTGATGTCGTTGCCGATCATCTGTTGGACGGAAGTGTGGTCATTCTGGTTGATACTTCTCCGTCTGTCATGATAATGCCTACGACATTTTTTGATCTTTGTCAGCACGCAGAAGAAAATCGCCAGACAGCATTTATGGGTACCTACTTGCGCTGGATCAGATTTTTGGGTATATTTGCTTCATTGTTTTTGCTTCCGCTCTGGTTGTTGTTAGTTATAGAGCCGGGCTTGAAGCCAGCCTATCTACAAATACTAGGCCCACAAGAGACAGGTAAGCTTCCTCTCCTTCTGCAGTTTGTTCTTGCGGAATTTGGGGTTGACTTAATGAGGATGGCGTCCATTCATACACCAGCTCCGTTAGCAACAGCAATGACTTTGGTGGCTGCCATACTGCTTGGAGAAATAGCTGTTAAGACAGGTGTTTTTGTGTATGAGGTCATACTCTACATGGCTTTTGCAGCTGTAGGAATGTTTGCGACACCGAGCTATGAGTTAGCACTCGCCAATCGCATAGTCAGGTTAATTTTGCTTTTTGCGGTTGCCTTCTTCAAGGTGCATGGCTTGATTATTGGGATCACGATATATATAATCGTTTTAACTTTACATCGCTCGTACAATTCGTCCTACCTGTGGCCGTTTATACCATTTAATGCAAAGGCGATGTTCAATATTTTTGTTCGTCAGCCTGTGCTCAACAACAAGGATCGACCAAGCTTAAACAAACCAAAAGACCGTACGAAAATGCGTAACAAACAAAAATAAAATCGCATAAAATGCAAATGAAACACAATTTAGTCCATTGGTAAACAACACCAAGAGTTGCTATAATCATGGTACCAAAACCAGTATATCGCGTAGAAATGGGGAATAAAACGATGTATCTACATGGAACGAGTACTATCAATAATGAGGGGCATCTAACGATTGGTGGCTGTGATGTGACCGCATTGAAGGCTCAATTCGGCACACCTCTTTATATAGTTGATGAGGCGCTTGTTCGTGAGCGTTGTCGTCAATATATGGAAGCATTTCGTGCTTCTGGCCTGACTTTCCAAGTGGCATATGCAAGTAAAGCTTTCTGTGTAATGGCGATGTGCAGACTTGCTGAAGAAGAAGGATTGTCGCTTGATGTCGTTTCAGATGGAGAGCTGTTTACGGCATTACAGGCAGGGTTCCCTGCACAACGTATCCATTTCCATGGTAACAACAAGACTCCTGATGAGATTGAAATGGCTATCGACGCACAAATTGGCTGCTTTGTCGTGGACAACTTCAATGAGCTTCAGTTATTGAATGCGATCGCTAAGGAACGCGGCGTTCGTGTTAATGTGCTGCTTCGTGTAACACCAGGTGTTGAAGCGCATACGCATGAATATATTTCAACAGGCCAGACAGATTCGAAGTTTGGCTTTGATATTGGTAACGGTACGGCTGCTGTTGCTGTTCAAGAAGCAGCAAATGCGGATCATATTGATTTGCTCGGTATTCATTCTCATATCGGCTCGCAAATCTTTGAGGTACAAGGTTTCCAAATGGCAGTAGAACGCGTTGCTCAATTTGCTCGCTCTATTAAAGAGCAGACAGGCACTACGTTCAAAGTAGTAAACTTGGGCGGAGGGTTTGGTATTCGCTATGTGGATGGAGATACTCCATTGGCTGTATCCGACTACGTCAAGGCGATTACAGATGGTGTGAAACAACATTTTGCAGGAATTGGCCCAACGTTGCCTGAGATCTGGGTTGAACCAGGCCGTAGTATCGTCGGTGAAGCAGGTACAACGCTGTACACAGTAGGTTCTGTAAAAGAAATTCCTGGTGTACGCAAGTATGTAGCTGTAGATGGCGGTATGACGGATAACCCGCGTCCTGCTCTATATGAGTCCCGTTACGAAGCAGTGCTTGCCAACCGTGCAAACGATGCGACTGAAGAAGTCGTATCTATCGCTGGTAAATGCTGTGAGAGTGGAGATATGCTCATTTGGGATCTTTCTTTGCCAAAAGTAAAACAAGATGATTTACTTGCTGTTTCATGTACAGGTGCATACAACTATGCAATGGCAAACAACTACAACCGTATCCGTCGTCCTGCTGTTTTGTTTGTGCACGAGGGTCAGGCTGATGTAGTTGTAGAACGTGAGACGCATCAGGATATTGTAGGGAAAGATGTGATCCCTGCTCGCCTTCAGAAGAAGAGTGCAGTTCAAGTTTAATGTATAGCCAGAAGCTGGTCGTTAACCAAATCGTCGAGGACGGTTTGGTTTCGACTGGCTTTTTATATTGTTTAGTTAAGCAGCGTATATAGGACGGATTGTTGCTTATACCTTTCATAGTAATGTTGATCCAGTTTATTTGGGTTGAGCCTTGGAAGCTTAAATGCTATACTATTTTCATTGTGTTTTAGACTCGCAATACAGAAGGGATGTTTACATATGAAAACAGCTACATTTGAACTAGAAAAAGGCGGAAACGTTGTAATCGAGTTATTCGATCAAGAAGCTCCAGGAACTGTTGCAAACTTTGAGAAATTGGCTAACGAAGGTTTCTATAACGGTTTGACGTTCCACCGCGTTATTAAAGACTTCGTCGCTCAAGGCGGATGTCCGCACGGTACAGGCACAGGCGGCCCTGGCTACACAATCAAATGTGAGACAGCTGGCAACACGCACAAGCATGTGCGCGGTGCATTGTCTATGGCACATGCAGGTAAAGACACAGGCGGAAGCCAGTTCTTCATTTGCTACGCTCCATTCCCGCATTTGGATGGCGTTCATACTGTATTTGGCCAAGTAACAGAAGGTATGGAACTTGTTGACCAAATCAAACAAGGTGACAAAATGAAGTCCGTAACAGTAGCTTAATAATAGCTCATTAAAGATGCTAACTGCTAATGTGCGTTAGTACGTTAATTAAAGCCTTAGTTATCCATTGTTTTAAGCAATGGGCAGCTAGGGCTTTTTGTCGTTGATTCATTTTGTTTTGAAGGAGTACATACGGCAATATGTGGAGAGACTATTGCAATTTTCGAAATGCGGGTGTAACATACATGGCAAGACTTGTATAGTCGATGTCATATTTCCTTGCTGCATGGTATTGCAGTTCGGAAATAACACAATTTTATATGATTTATCCTTCGGGGTCGGGTGAAAGTCCCAACCGGCGGTGATGTATTAAGAGTGCGATATTTGCTCTTTATGCTTAGTCCGTGACCCGGATGCGGTTGAATATCGTAGACGGTGGATCTGGTGCAACTCCAGAGCCGACAGTATAGTCTGGATGGGAGAAGGATATCAGGACAGGTGGAGTGTGACTGCTGCTTGCTCTTATTTGGCTATGATATTTGGTTATCATATCAATTAGGACGGAGCAGATGTAGATGCATTTCATTTTCGACGCGCTGTATTTTACATGACGGTCATTTTTGGCCTAACGCTGTAGTTTATTTGCTCTATGCAGGTAAATTGACATCGGTTTATTTGCTTATGCTGATAAAGTAGTTTTGTCGCTGCCTACAAGCATTTGCCGTTCATGTGAAGCATCGTACATACCTGATTATTCGACCTAATGACCCTTCGGAGTATTGTTCCGAGGGGTTTTTCTGTTGTTCGTTTGTAGTTGTACGCAACTACATCGGCAAGTTTAGCTCGTACATTTTCGAGAAATGTGAAGAGGAGGTGTTTGTATGATTCCACGGCTTGATGATGAGTTCTACATGCAATTAGCGATTCAATTGGCAGAGCGTGTCATTGGCCAAACGAGCATTAATCCGCCTGTAGGCTGTGTCATCGTCCATGGAGGCCGTGTTGTGGGCATGGGTGCGCATTTGATGCGCGGCGAAGGGCATGCAGAAGTTCATGCTTTGCAAATGGCGGGTGAGCTTACGAAAGGGGCAACTGCCTATGTAACGTTGGAACCTTGCAGCCATTATGGCCGTACGCCTCCATGCTGCTTGCGATTGATTGAGGCGGGTGTTAAGCGAGTTGTTGTTGGCTGTGTTGACCCTAATCCGCAAGTTGCAGGTCGTGGGTTAACGGCATTACATGATAATGGAATCGAAGTGGCTGTTGGTGTATTGCAGGAAGAAGCCAAATCGCTCATTACGATGTTTGCAAAGTTTATGTTGACGAAACTGCCGTATGTGACGATGAAGACAGCATCCACGCTGGACGGGAAAATTGCCACGCATACAGGCGACAGCAAATGGATTACGAACGCAGATGTTCGTGAACGTGTCCATGCACTGCGTCATCGCCATCAAGCGATTATGGTTGGAATTGAGACGGTGTTGCAGGATAATCCATCACTGACAACTCGGCTGTCGGTGCCAGCGTTGAATCCAATTCGAATCATCGTCGACTCTAAGCTAAGAATGCCGTTGGATGCTCGCCTTGTGAAGGATGAAGCAGCACCGACTTGGGTACTTACGACAACCCGAGCAAATGAGCACACTGCATACGGATTAGAGGAGCGGGGGGTACGCATCATTCGAGTAAATGACGGACCAGTTGTTGATCTTACGTTAGCTATGAAGCTTTGTGCTAAGGAAGAGATCGGGTCTATTTTACTTGAAGGTGGAGGCACGTTGAATGGCGCCATGCTTAAGGCTGGGCTTATCGATCGCGTTCTACTTATGGTAGCTCCCAAAATTGTCGGTCATCCTAAGGCTCCATCTGTCTTCAATTTTGAAGGAGTAGAGAGCATGCAAGATGCACTGCAGTTGGAGGGTTTGCAAGTGGAAACGATTGGGGACAACGTCATCATTAGCGGCAGCCCGTTGAACCGAAAATTAAGAGAGTTACAAGATGCGCAGGAGGTGAATGCAGCTTGTTCACAGGTTTAGTTGAAGAAGTTGGCACACTTCATTCGGTTAGCAAGCAGGGAGAAGCCCTGGTGCTTTGCATCCGCGCTAACCAAGTGCTCGAAGGAGTGAAGCTCGGAGATAGTATTGCGGTCAATGGTGTTTGCTTGACGGTGACAGCATATAGTGGCGCATCGTTCCATGCAGATGTTATGCCACAAACGTATCGTCATACGAACTTGAAACAGCTGCGTCCTGGTGTATCTATTAATTTGGAGCGAGCGATGGCTGCTAATGGACGATTTGGTGGTCATATTGTCCAAGGTCATATTGACGGGACGGCCGTTATTGTGAATCGAGTAGTTGATGCCAATGCCATCGTATTCGAATTTCAACTAGAGCAGCCAGGCATAGAGCGATATATGATTCCGAAAGGTTCAATCACAATTGACGGCATTAGTTTGACACTTATACAAGCGGATGATAGCAACTTTGCTGTATCTATTATCCCGCATACATTGAGTAAAACTTCGCTAGCTCATAAAAAGATGGGTGACACGGTGAATGTAGAGTGCGACGTACTAGGCAAATACGTTGAAAGACTACTTCGCTTCGCAAGTACAAACGACCACGGCGTTGGTGATAATTTGGAGCACTCCAGTTCGAAATCATCGCAATTGACAGAGAGTTTTCTTGCTGAGCACGGATTCTTTTAACAATTAACGGATTAAGGAGGGGAATGCCCGTGAGCGAGCCATTTTATTTCGATCCGATTGAAGCAGCAGTGGAAGATTTGAAAGCAGGGAAAGTCATTATTGTAGTAGATGATGAGGATCGTGAAAATGAAGGAGATTTCATCGCGCTAGCAGACAAGGCTGCACCTGACGTCATTAATTTTATGATAACAGAGGGGCGCGGACTCGTTTGTGTTCCGATTACACCTGAACGGGCCGTAGAGCTTAATCTTCCTCCTATGGTTAGCCATAATACCGATTTTCATGGTACAGCGTTCACGATCTCGGTCGATCATATGAACACAACGACAGGCATTTCTGCACATGAACGATCGTTAACGATACAGGCACTTATCGATCCTGCTTCAAAGGCGGACGATTTTAGACGTCCTGGTCATATATTTCCGCTAGTAGCGAAAAAGGGTGGAGTGCTGCGTCGTGCCGGTCATACAGAGGCTGCAGTTGATCTGGCACGTATGAGCGGTTCAGCTCCAGCTGGCGTCATTTGTGAGATTATGAATGAAGATGGAACGATGGCGAGGCTGCCAGATTTGATTGAGCTGAAAGAGAAGCATGGCCTGAAGTTAATTTGCATTCGGGATCTGATTCAATATCGGCATTCGCAGGAAAAGCTAATTCAACGTGAAGTCGAGGCGAGCATGCCGACGGAATACGGACAATTTCGCATGATTGCTTATACGAATGCCGTTGACAATAAAGAGCATATTGCAATGGTAAAGGGAGAAATTGATCCCTCTCAGCCTGTGCTTGTACGTGTACATTCTGAGTGTTTAACGGGAGACATCTTCCATTCACATCGATGTGACTGTGGACCGCAGTTGGCAGCAGCCTTGCAACATATTGAAGAAGCAGGCAGTGGAGTGCTGCTGTACATGCGCCAAGAGGGCCGAGGAATTGGGTTAATTAATAAGCTTCGAGCTTACAATTTGCAAGAAGAAGGCTATGACACAGTTGATGCGAATACGAAGCTGGGGTTTGCTGCAGATCTAAGAGATTACGGAATTGGTGCACAAATATTGAAGGATATCGGGGTCCGGAGCATCCGACTTATGAGCAATAATCCGAGAAAAATTACTGGACTAGAAGGATATGGACTGCAAATTGCGGAAAGAGTCCCGCTGCAAATGCCAGAAAATACATCGAATCGTCGTTATCTTCATACAAAGAAAGAGAAGCTTGGACATTTGTTTGACTACTCGTCCTAACGGTCTAGTGCTCATTTATACGAATTATCTATTATAATAGGAGGTTGTTATTATGCCGCATATTTTTGAAGGTCATCTCATTTCGGAAGGTCTTAAGTACGGTGTCGTAGCTGGAAGGTTCAATGAATTTATCGTATCCAAACTTGTTTCAGGTGCATTGGATGCGTTGAAGCGTCACGGTGTGCAGGATGACGAGATTGATATTGCTTGGGTACCTGGGGCGTTTGAAATACCATTAATTACACAAAAATTAGCGGAAAGTGGAAAGTATGACGCGATTATCACACTTGGAGCTGTCATCCGAGGCTCGACACCGCATTTCGACTATGTTTGCAATGAAGTGGCAAAAGGAGTTGCGCAAATAGGCTTGAAAACTGGGGTTCCTACGATATTCGGCGTACTTACAACGGATTCAATTGAGCAAGCGATTGAGCGAGCGGGTACAAAGGCAGGCAATAAGGGATGGGAAGCAGCAGCGACTGCGATCGAGATGGCTAACTTGACGAAACAGTTAAAATAGTGCTTAGTTAATGTAGTACCCTTTTACCTGGGGTGCTACATTTGTTTTTTTCAGGGGGAATTACGGGGTGTCCGTTACATATAAGCTTGATCATTTCGAAGGTCCGCTTGATCTGTTGCTTCACTTAGTGGACAAGTCTGAAATTGATATTCAAGACATCTCTATTAGCGAAATTACTGATCAATATATGGAATATTTGCAAAGTATGCAGGAGCTAGAGTTGGATATTACGAGTGAGTTCCTCGTTATGGCGGCTACATTATTATCTATGAAGTCCAAGCAGTTGCTGCCCAAACCTCCTGTTATGGAATGGGAAGACTATCCTGAGTACGAAGAGGAAGAAGAAGATCCTCGTGATGAGCTTATTCGCAAGCTGATCGAGTACCGTAAATTTAAGGGCATTGCTCAACATTTGCGCGAAAAGGAAACCGTAAGAAGTCACATTTTCACAAAGGAAGCCGAGGATTTAAGCACATATTTGCCGTCTGCTCCTGCTAATCCAGTTGAAGGATTGCATGTGGCAGATCTTGTTCGTGCGTTCCAAAAAGCGCTCAGCAAATCTCAGCGCAAAGAGCAAGTAGCAACCATTCATCGTGATGAAATATCCGTTAAGGATCGAATACGCGATATTGTTGGTATGCTCAAGCCTTCAGGAAAAGGAAGTAAGGTCATGTTCTCCAAGCTATTAAGTGAAGAAATGGCACGTCATGAGATTGTGGTCACTTTCTTAGCACTATTGGAGTTAATGAAAACAAAACATATTCGCTGCCATCAAGATCAGCGATTTGAGGATATCGTCATTCAGTGGCAAGGTGAGGTGGACACAGATGAACTTTCAAGAGTTGAAGTCGATTATTGAAGGCCTGCTGTTTATGGCAGGAGAAGAAGGATTAAGTACCAAGCATATGGCCGAAATTACGGAGCAGCGTGTGGAAGTCGTTGAGGAAGCAGTGCAAGATTTAAAAGGAGACTTTGAGCGAAATAAGCGCGGTATTCAAGTTCTTGTGATAGCAGGCATGTATCATTTAGCGACGCTGCCTGAACATGTGCCTTATTTTGAAAAGATGGCGTATTCACCTGCTCGTGCATCTTTGTCTCAAGCAGCGCTAGAGACATTATCCATCGTGGCGTATAGACAGCCGATTACCCGCGTTGAGATCGAAGAAGTGCGTGGAGTCAAGTCTGATCGGGCGATTCAAACGCTTGTTAATAAAGATCTTATTGAAGAGGTTGGCCGTGCGGAGGCGATTGGGCGTCCGATTCTTTATGGTACGACAAAATCATTTCTTGATTATTTCGCTCTTTCCAGCTTGGAAGAATTGCCTGAGGCAGCTCAATTTGAGCAAACAGATGGCTTGGAGGAGGAAACCCAGCTTCTATTCGCGAAGTTAGATAGTAGGCAGCTAACTATTGAAGATGTTGGAGGGAATCAGGAAGATGCAGATTAAATTTCATGGACATGCATGTATTCAAATTACTGGGCAAGAACATTCCATCCTTGTTGATCCTTTCTTGACAGGTAATCCTGTCGCTGTAGAATCTGCAGAAACGATTCAAGCGGATACGATTCTTCTGACACATGGTCATGATGATCATACTGGGGATGCAATCAATATAGCGAAGCGAAACGATGCGACTGTCATTACGATAGTTGAACTTGCAGCTTATTTATCTCTGCAAGGTCTTGAATCCGTTGTGCCTATGAATATCGGCGGTGGCGCCTCATTCCCGTTTGGGGAACTAAAATGGGTGCCAGCTTTGCATAGTTCATCGGCTATTGTGGATGGAGAGATTATTTATTTAGGTAACCCAGCAGGCTTCGTTCTTCAAATGGAGGGCGTAACGATATATCATGCAGGAGATACGGCCTTGTTCTCGGATATGAAACTTATCGGGGAACGATATGCACCGGATATTGCATTTTTGCCGATTGGCAGCCATTTTACGATGGATCCTACGGACGCGCTGCTTGCGGCACAATGGTTACAAGCTAAGGTTGTTGTCCCTATTCATTACAATACGTTCTCGCTTATTGAACAAGATGGACATGAGTATGCTGAGAAGCTAAAGCAGTTCGGTATTAAAGGGATTGTTATGGAGCCTGGCCAAGTGCTGGATACATCTACGTGGCAATTCGTATAGAAGGTATAATGTTTAGTTATTTGTTTGAATGAAATGTTGAAAAAGAGAGCTGTTCCATAGTAGCTAATGCTGCTAATGGGGTAGCTCTTTTTCTATTTTATATGTATTCTTAGTTGCCCTGCATGGAGTTGGATACATGTGGCTATAATACGAGCATTGCAGGAAGAGGGGTGACTTGCAGATGCTCATATGGCTATGGAGCTTCTTGCTTGCTGCGGCAATCGTAATTGGCTTTAATGTGACCGTACTGATGTCTCATCTGGAGGTAAAGCTAGTTATCTCAAAACAGGGCAAGCACGAGCGGGTATGGATTGGGATTAGAGCCGTCTATGGAATCGTTCGTTGGCGATATGAGATCCGCAGCATTCAATTTCAAAATTTTAAGCAAGGGTTCAGTATGAAGTCCAAGCAGAAAGAGCAGTCTTGGGCGGGCAAACACAAAGAACGAATGCGTAATTTTATCGGAGCTGAAACCATTAAGAAGTGGAACAAAGAAATAGTGCGTGTGGTCGCTCGTACATATGGATTTGAAAAGTGGGGTTTACAAACACTAGATCATATTGAAGTGGACAGCTACATATGGGATACCGAATACGGAACGACAAATGCTGCCCATACGGGGATGCTGTATGGATTAGCATGGGCTGTAATTGGTGGAGTAACAGGCTTTATTACCCAACTGCTGACCTTCCGACGCTTACCTGATGTAGAAGTCGTTCCTCGATTTGATTGTCCTGTATTTTCCACAAGGTTTCTGTGCATAGGTCGAATTCGTGTCGTACATGCTATTTTTGCAGTGATTGTGCTCATTTTCCGCATCAAGCGGGCTGAAGGAGGAGTTAAGCAATGGCGGAGCATCCAATCGAAGGCTTGATGCAAGTCGCTCTGGAAAATATTAAAGGGATGATCGATGTTAATGCAATTGTCGGTGATCCTGTACAAACGCCAGATGGTTCTGTCATCATTCCAATTAGCAGGGTTGGTATCGGATTTGCGGCAGGGGGAAGTGACTATCGAATTATTAACGGTGAAAAGTCACAAAATCAAAACCAGCAAGTACATCGCTATCCGCCACAGCAACCGTTCGGAGGAGGAAGCGGGGGCGGTGTATATATGAACCCGATTGGCTTCCTTGTAGTAGGAAAACAAAATGTGCAGGTTGTATCGATGGATAACAATACTCACTTGTTAGAAAAAATTATCGATTCGACTCCGCAAATTATTGATCGACTTGAATCTCTATTTAAGCGTAAAGATAGTCACGCTCAGAAGCAAACAACACATAACCATAACACACATGCCGATTCATAGTGACTGTATGAAATCAAAAGCGTCAATAAACTCGAGCTGTCATTCAGTCGTTTGGCTGAAGCAACATGCGGCTGCGTGGGTATGGCGCTTTTTTTGAACCATTTTACATGGGAATAGCTTGGACAAAATGTTGGACATACGTAGCATCGTATTCGCATACATATGAATTACGGCGTGAGGAGCAGGTCTTATCCAGACTGAACTCCATGTTCTGACATCATGAAGGAGGATTACGAATTAATGATTCATCGGAAGCTAGCAGCCGTCATTGCCCTTGTACTGCTATGGAACCCTATCTTCCAACTGGGTAATGCAGAAGCGATAAAAATGAACGATCAGTATGAAGTTATAACAGTGAGCAAAGAAAAAAAGAAAAGCAATAAGAAGAAAAGCAAAAGCAATTCTTCAGAAGCACCTAGAACGGGAGCAAAAGCGTTTGCCTTAATCGATGTGTCAACTGGCAGGATTCTTCATAGTGATAACGGGGAAACGCGTCTGCCTATGGCTAGTACAACAAAAATTATGACCGCGATTGTGGCGTTGGAGTCTGGAAAGTTAAATGACAAAGTGAAAACGAGTAAGCGCGCAGTTGGCAAAGAAGGATCATCGATATATTTGCGTTTAGGTGAAGAAATGACGCTGCAGCATTTGATATATGGTCTGATGCTTCGCTCTGGAAATGATGCGGCTGTAGCAATCGCAGAACATGTTGGCGGCTCAGAAGACGGCTTTGTTTATATGATGAATCAAAAGTCGGAGGAGCTTGGTCTTGAAAATACGAGTTTTCGCAATCCACATGGGTTGGACCAAAAAGAACACTACACTTCCGCGCATGATCTTGCACGAATAAGTGCGTATGCGTTGCATAACAAGCATTTTCAAACAATTGTAAAGACGAAAGTTAAGGTTGTCCCAAATCCAATTGAAAAATGGGATTACAAATGGACAAATAAAAACAAGATGCTTCGTTTCTACGCTGGAGCGGATGGCGTTAAGACGGGATATACGAGCGATGCGCTGCGTTGTTTAGTAAGCTCTGCTACCCGTAATGGACAACAGCTTGCTGTAGTTACATTGAATGATGGCGATGATTGGAATGATCATCAAGCTTTGCTTGACTATGGGTTTACACACTATCCATTAACGAACGTCATTGAAAAAGGTTATAAACTGGAAGGACAACCATATGAGATGGATGCGTCGTGGAGCTATCCTTTACGTTCAGAGGAACAGTCGAAAATCCAGCAAAAAGTTGAATGGTTTCAACCAAATTCTCTTGATTATCGACTAGGTCATCGTGGCAAGCTATCCATTTGGTTAGAGGATAAGTTGATTGGATCAATACCGATTAAGCAATCAATGCAAATGAAAACAGAACAAGCAGAAGCGAATCAGAGAAATACCCAATAAACATTAAAGAGCTTATTGCTTTATGTGTAGCGCACAGAATCAGGGAGAGGTGAGTGCGCTGGACAAGTTTCACATTAAGTGAATGAGGGGGAGCAGCATGGTTAATGCGATATGGATTTTTATGCTGGTTGTAGGATTTATTGCAGCTGCTGCACAAGGGCGAATCGAAGCTGTAACCGAAGCTGTATTTGATGGTGCTAAGACGGGTGTTACGGTAAGTTTCGGCCTTATCAGCGTTATGGTATTTTGGCTGGGGATGATGCGCATAGCAGAGGATGCGGGCTTGCTAAAGTCATTAGCTAAATTGCTTGGACCTGTGGTGCGTTATTTATTCCCGGATGTTCCGCGCAACCATCCTGCGTTAGGTTTCATTATGTCAAATATGAGCGCCAATTTATTAGGGTTGGGTAATGCAGCTACCCCAATGGGCATTCGAGCTATGCAGGAGCTGCAGAAACTGAATCCTGATAAATCAACGGCCACACCAGCAATGTGTACCCTTTTGGCGATTAACACCTCAAGTATCACGTTAATACCAACCACATTAATAGCCATTCGCATGAACTTTGATTCCGCTAATCCGGCTGAAATCGTTGGAACGACTTTATTAGCTACAATGGTTGCTACAATAGCTGCCATCGCTGCAGATCGTTGGTACCGATCTCGAACAAAAAGCCCGCCGCATACCCAACATCATGAATCGAATTCTGTGCCAGCAGGACCATAGCTTGTTAACAGCTGTCTAATACGGTAATGCGTGTGCAGAAAGGATGATGGAGCTTGTATGCGTTCTTGACAACCATTTCTACTTGGGCGATTCCAGCCATTATCGTCTTCATCCCCCTATACGCATATATGAAGCGAGTTCCGGTGTATGAATCGTTTGTCGAAGGTGCCAAGGATGGGTTCCAGACATCGATCAACATCATTCCGACTTTAGTTGGTATGATGGTCGCCATTAGTGTATTTCGAGCATCGGGTGCAATGGATTGGCTTGTGGGGCTGATGAGACCACTGCTCGATTGGTTCGGAATACCAAGTGAAGTTATGCCATTAGCGTTTCTTAGACCTATTACAGGAGCCGGCTCGCTCGCGTTCACAACGGATTTGATTAAAACGTACGGCCCTGATTCGCTCATTGGTCGAATTGCCTCTACGATTCAAGGAAGTACAGATACTACGTTATATGTGCTAACTGTCTATTTCGGGGCCATTGGTATTCGCAAAGGACGCTACGCATTAAAAGTAGGGCTATTTTCAGATATTGTAGGATTTGTAGCGGCCATTATCATTTGTATGCTTATATTTGTATAATGGATGCGTAAATGTGTTATAATGTGATAGAGACGCCCAGTTTCTAGGTGATATGCACCTAAAACAGGGTGTTTTTTCTTGTTTCGACATGTTTTTATCAGTTTCGCTTGTGGACTTGTTCACGAACGGATATCATAGGTTTGAGGTGAATGACACAAATGGAAGAACGTCTTCAAAAAGTTATGGCGAATGCAGGTATAGCGTCTCGCCGCAAATGTGAGCAATTGATATTAGATGGAAAAGTAGAAGTAAACGGTGAGCTTGTGTTGACACTTGGCGTCAAAGCGAATCCTGATACGGATGAGATTACAGTGAATGGCCGTCCGTTGAGAAAGGCGGCTGAGAAAGTCGTTATCGCTTTCTATAAACCGAAAGGTGTAATTACATCGATGTCAGATCCTGAGGGCCGTAAGACGGTTAAGGATTTTCTTAAAAAGATAAAGACTCGTGTATATCCGGTTGGTCGTTTGGACTATGACACCGAAGGATTGTTAATTCTGACAAACGATGGTGAATTGGCGAATTGGCTGACACATCCACGCCACCACGTTGGCAAGATTTATCGAGCTACGGTTAAAGGTATTCCACATGGCGATAAGCTAGAGATGCTTAAGAAAGGCATTATGCTTGATGATGGAATGACTCAGCCTGCAGAAGTTGAGTATTTCGATGTTGACTTGGAGCAAAATGTCGCAACGATTAGTATGACGATTTATGAAGGTCGTAACCGTCAAGTGAGAAGGATGTTTGAAGCAATTGGACATCCGGTAACGCGTCTGAAGCGTGTTCAATTTGGAAATATTACGCTGCAAGGTCTTGTTCGAGGTAAGCATCGTCTATTGACGAAGGCTGAGATCAACGAACTCAAGCAATCACCTGTCAAAACGGAACGCTTAAAATAACATGCTGGCGTTACAAGATGCGTGAACAATTTGTGGCATCTAATAGCATTTAGCAAACGTGTCGCCCTTCTATGACACATAAATTTCATAAAAAGGAAGATGTGTCCTTGCGTATATGGATTATAATGGACGTGTTCGGTGTAATCGAATTGTTTGAACTGCGCCGCCTAATTGTGAAATTTGTCATAGAAAGGGCGAATTAAGATGGGAAAACGAAATAAATCACTTCAAATGGTTATTCTTGCAGCCATTATACTTCTTGGCGGATTCGCCATTGGTTCGGCTTTATTCGCGAATGATTCAGTTCCTGTTGTAGGAAGTAAAGTTCCGAATATAAAGCTACAGCAATTGAATGGGGATGTGCAAGAGCTTGCTGATCTAAAAGGCGAGGCCATTGTGCTGAATTTCTGGGGTACATGGTGTGAGCCTTGTACACGTGAGATGCCAGCCTTTCAACGTGCTCATGAGGAATGGAAAGACAAAGGCGTTTCTATTATAGCTGTCAACAATGGTGAAGATCCGATTACTGTAAACAACTATGTTAACGCTATGAATATTACGTTTCCTATTTGGCTGGACAGTAAGAAATCAGCTGCCAAAGCGTATGGTATTCGACCACTTCCTACCACTTTCTTTATTAAGCCGGATGGTACCGTACACAATATCATATTAGGTGAAGTAGAAGAATCTGTGCTGCAGACACAGATAAAGGAAATTACTAGCTAACCAAGTGCATAACGCAAGGGGGCTACATCCTTGGAATTTCAAAATACGAAATGTGAATGCGGGCATCAAAACCCCACTCAGACAATACTATGCGAAGCTTGTGGTAAGCCTTTACATGAAAGTGATATGGAAACATCAGTATTAGAAATGAGATATGATGGTGTTGCCCGAAAATCTCAAAAAGCAAATCCAAGTGTGATTGACCGTGTGTGGAATTTTTTCTCTTCTGTAAAAATAGCAGTTGTCATCATTATTATTACACTCATTGGTGCGTCGCTGGGAACGATTTATCCTCAAGAGAGCCAGTTCATCAACTTTGATCCCTCGACTTACTACAAAGAAAACTACGGTACGATAGGACATATTTATTACTTACTCGGATTGTCACATACATACGAATCATGGTGGTTTATAACGTTGCTTGTTATGATTGGTGCTTCATTGGTCATTTGCAGCTTGGATCGGGTATTGCCACTTTATCGTGCCCTACACAAGCAAAAAATTCGCAAGCATGATCAGTTTCTGCGTCGTCAACGCATCGTCTATGAACAGCAATTTCCTGAAGCTATGAATCAGGAGGATTGGATACAGAAAGCTAAGAAGGCTCTTAAGCGCAAAGGCTATCGTGTCTATGAGCAGGATGGTGCAATACTAGCGGAGAAGAACCGTTTCAGTCGTTGGGGGCCGTATATTAACCATATTGGGTTAATTATTTTTTTATTAGCTGTGCTGGCTCGCAGCATTCCTGGCTGGAATTTAGAATATTATGCAGCTTTTCCGCATAACGAACCACGCCCGATCGAGAACACTCCCTATTATTTGGAAAATAATAAATTTACCGTTGAATACTATACGTTAGAAGAAATGCCAGAACAGTTTGCAAAGGAAGGTCGTGTCATTCCTAAACTGTTTGAGACACAAGCTACCTTATACCGTTGTGCGGCCAATTGTGATGAACCTCTGGCAGAACCAAAGTTGGAGGAAGTTTATAAACATAACATAAGGGTAAATGAGCCGTTGAAGTATGAAGATCTGATGATATTTCAATATGATTTTGATCTGACACCAAAGCTTGTTGCTGTTAAGCCTGTACTCAAAAACACGAAGACAAACGAAGTATACGGTTCTTTTGAATTAAAAATAAGTAAGTCCGAACCGAAGTATATCGTTGGCCCATATACATTGGAGCTTCGTGAGAAATACATGGACTTTGACTTAGGCAAGGATGGCAAGCCAATAACGAAAACTCCTAATCCTAATGCACCAGCATTTTTATTCATGATCAAAGGACCAGGATTGGAAGAGACAGGTGAGCCATACTTCTACTTCCCGCTTCAGAAAGACAAACAGCGTTTCCGTGAAGATGTGTTGAATAAGGATATTATGCAAAAAATTCAAATCGACGTTCAATCTATGGCAGATGTCACCATCCAAGAATCTTTAAGCTACTTGAATGTTCGAATCGAAAAGGCTCTCCCTTATATTTGGGTGGGAGCGGGAATATCTATGATTGGTTTGGTCATGGGCTTCTATTGGCAGCATCGACGCATTTGGCTGCGACTAAATGGGAAGCAATTGCTGCTCGGGGCACATACGAACAAGAATTGGTATGGAATGCGTAACGAAGTAGCTCGCATATTGCGAGAGACAGATCTTGAAGTCGATGTGAATGCTATTGATCGTGGAGGGGACAAGTCATGAACATATTAGAGTTCAGCCAGAACTCCTATTTAACTTCCTTTTTCCTTTTTTGCTTCGCCCTTATTTTATATGTTTTTACTTTAGCAGGACGCAGAAAAAATCAAGAAGCACATCTTAAAAAATGGGGAACGATTTCTTTTGCCGTTACTGTATTAGGGTTTGTTGCTCAACTGGTTTACTTTATAACACGGTGGATAGGTTCAGGGCATATTCCACTTAGTAATATGTACGAATTCATGTCATTTTTGGCGATTATGATAGTAGCAGCTTATATTGTCATGCATTTCATTTATCGTTCAGCTGCACTTGGATTGTTTGCAGTTCCGTTGGCTATTTTAATGATGGGATATGCTTCTGTGTTTCCTAACGAAGTTCAGCCATTGATTCCACAGCTCAAATCCATTTGGCTTATTTTGCACGTATCGATGGTGGGTGCGAGTGAAGCGTTTTTTGCAGTCGGTTTCGTAGCTGGGATTATGTACTTGGTTCATACGATGCGCTGGGATGATGCTTCAAAGCGTAAATCTCAGATCGCATTGGAATTCAGTTTGTTCACCGTCATTATCATTTTAGGGTATGTTGTTGCTGTTTTCGGCTATCGTGCAGCTGGTTATGAGGTGGAATTGCAGCGCACGGTTGAAGTGGTTGAAACAATAGACAACAACACACAAATTAATAATAAATCGGATTCTATTTCCTACACATTGCCACCGATTTTTGCAGCTTCTAATAGTAAGGTTGTTGGAGATGAGAAGTTTTTAGGAATGCAGCTTCCGCTTATGGAAGTTCCAGCAGCGATGGATAGTCATAAGACTGCACGTAAGATGAATACGGTGACTTGGTCTCTGATGTCAGGCTTATTGCTTTATGGACTGATTCGATTAATTATTCGCAAGCCTATTGCCAAAGCACTTCAGCCTCTTCTTCGCGGTATGAATGCCGACGATCTGGATGAGATTAGCTATCGGGCAACAGCAATAGCATTCCCAGTCTTTACGCTAGGCGGCCTTATTTTTGCGATGATTTGGGCACAAGAGGCTTGGGGGCGATTCTGGGCATGGGATCCGAAGGAAGTATGGGCATTAATTACTTGGTTGTTCTACAGTGCGTATCTTCACTTGCGTTTATCACGCGGCTATCATGGTGAGAAGTCGGCGTGGCTAGTCGTTATTGGCTTTATTATCGTTATGTTTACATTGGTTGGTGTGAATTTGCTAATTGTCGGACTTCATTCATATGCAGGGGTGTAAACCTAAGGAATTATGCAGTATGATATAGAGGAACGTATTGTTAGTGGTGTTGAAAGGGGAGTCAGTCATGTCAGAACAAATAAATCGCATTCTTGTCGTGGATGATGAGGAACGTATTCGGCGATTGTTGAGAATGTACTTGGAAAAAGAAGGGTACGAAATTGATGAGGCAGAAGATGGGGAGGAAGCTTTGAACAAAGCGGTCAATGATGACTTTGACCTCATCCTGCTCGACTTAATGCTCCCAGGTATAGATGGTATAGAAGTATGCACAAGACTTCGTCAAGTAAAAGCTACACCGGTCATCATTCTCACGGCTAAAGGGGAAGAGATGAATCGCGTGCAGGGCTTTGAAGTAGGAGCTGACGATTATGTGGTCAAGCCATTCAGTCCACGTGAAGTCATTTATCGTGTGAAAGCGGTACTTCGCCGTTCTTCTGCTACGGCCTTTTTGACGAATGATCCAAAGACAAGCAACAATATCGTGTTCCCTAATCTAATTATTGAACATGATGCTCATCGAGTTACGGCAGGTGGACAGGAAGTTAGCTTGACTCCTAAAGAGTATGAACTGCTTCATTACTTGGCAGTTTCACCTGATAAAGTATTTTCACGCGAAGAACTATTGAAAGATGTTTGGAATTACGAGTTCTTCGGGGATTTGCGTACGGTGGATACACATGTAAAACGTTTGCGTGAGAAATTAAATAAAGTATCTCCTGAAGCAGCTACCATGATTACAACCGTGTGGGGAGTCGGCTATAAATTGGAGGTACCGAAGTAAGTGAAACTTTGGCGAAGTGTAGTTGGTAAGCTATGGATCACGATCATTGGATTGGTTGCTACGATCCTACTATTTTTAGGTGTGTACCTTCTCCCGTATATCGATAGTAATTTTGCGCATCCGAATGATGTAAAACGGCTATTTGTATATACGGCAATAGTAGGGTTTTCGCTAACAACATTTTTTGCCTTTTTTCTGTTTACGAAGATTACACAACCGATGCGCTTGCTGAAGTCGGCTGCAGAAACGATTCGTCAAGGAGACTACTCTTCGCGAGTCGTACCTATTCGCTCTACGGACGAAATAGGTGAACTCGCGCAGACATTCAATCATATGGCAGAAGAACTTGATTTAGTCATTCAAGATTTGCAACATGAGAAAGAACATTTATCAAGCATACTGCGCAGTATGACGGATGCGGTTATTACGTTCGATGCAGTAGGATGTGTGCTATCCACCAATCCTCAAGGCCAAGCACAACTTGAGAAATGGAATACGCTTGAATGGAACGAGATGGAGGAGTATGAGCTGGATCAGTCCGTGCCAGGCCCACTGCGTCCACTGTTTCATGAAGTGATAAGCCAAGCGGTAGAGGTAACGACACGTATTCATGTGAAACAAGAAGTGTGGTCTGTTGTAATGGGACCTCTGCATAATGTTAATGGTGTTCGTGGCGCTGTTGCTGTACTGCGAAATGTGACAGAAGAAGTTCGCTTGGAGAAAATGCGAAAAGACTTTATCGCCAATATCTCTCACGAGATTAGAACGCCATTATCGATGCTTCAAGGCTATAGTGAGGCGTTACTGGATGATATTGTTACTTCTCCAGAGGAAAGACGAGAGCTTGTACAAGTTATTCATGACGAGTCCCTCCGTATGGGACGGCTTGTGAAAGATTTATTGGATCTTGCTCGTATGGAAGCTGGCCACCTGCAAATGCATTGGGCAGAAGTAGATGCTAATGAACTCATCCATCGTGTTATACGGAAGTATTCCGTATTAGCAAAAGAACAGGCCATTCCACTAGGAGTGGAACTTAAAGCCAAGCGATATATTTTGGCTAAAGCCGATGAGGATCGTTTGGAGCAAGTATTAACGAACTTGTTGGATAACGCCTTTCGGCATTCGCAGGCTGAGCAATTGATACAAATTGAGACGGAAGTAATTGCAGACTCGAGACAAGAATGGCTTGTTATACATGTTCGTGATCATGGTCAAGGAATTCCATCTCAAGACTTATCGTATATTTTTGAACGATTCTATAAAGCAGATAAAGCTCGTACACGCGGAGTTACGGGTGGAACTGGATTGGGTCTCGCCATCGTCAAAAATATTGTTGAGGCACATCAGGGTAAGATTGAAGTGAGCAGCAAGGTAGGGGCGGGAACGACCTTTTCTATTTCATTGCCGTTCGTCATCGTTAATTAACTTAAGTCTAAGTATTAGATTTAGAAGGAACCTTTACAGCAATAGTCGATAGAACTGTTGCTGTAAAGGTTCTTTTTTGCTTTATGAAAGTAGTAGAAGTTGACGAACGGAACAGAATCACGAAATAAGATTTGTCGACAAGTAAGGGGTAAACAGCAAAAATGACGTCTGCCGTAGTCAGACGTCATTTTTGCGTTGTAAATCTTGTTGTTCGTGGAACAGTACGTAATTATAAATTAGTTAAGATAATAAAACATAAATAGTGCTAAGTTTATTTATTTTGATTCGCTGCGTGTTCTCGTATTATTGGAATACAATTTCTTTTGCTTTATTAATTTGAGGTGTTGTTTTCAATTGTTCAATAACTTCTTTTGGAACAGCACGATCTACGGACAATACCATGATAGCTGATCCGCCGACAATTTTACGTCCAACTTGCATCGTTGCGATGTTGATATCGTTGTTGCCTAGCAATGTACCTACAGAACCGATCATACCTGGCTTATCATTGTGCTTCACCAATAACAGATGGCCTTCTGGTGCAACATCTACTGGGTATTTATCGATTTGAACAATTCGCTCACCATAACCATTCAATAGGGTACCAGCAACTAGACGCTCATCTTCGTTCGTACGAAGGGTAACTGTAATTAAGTTCGTAAAGCCTTTTGCAACATTAGACTTTTGAACAAGAATATTAATATCGCGAACTTTAGCTAAGTGCATCGAGTTAACAACATTAACATTCGAGCCTAGATGCTGCTGCAATACTCCCTTAACAATATAGCGAGTCAAAGGTTGAGTATCTACTTCTGCCAATTCACCGGAATAGTTAACGATAATCTCAACAACTGGACCTTTAGACAATTGAGAAACAAAAATACCTAGCTTCTCACCCAACTCAAAGTAAGGTTGAATTTTGTTTAATACATCCGCTGGAACTGGAGGCATATTGACTGCATTTTTAAATGGTTGATCTCTTAAGATACAAATTACTTGTTCTGAAACGTCGATTGCAACATTTTCTTGAGCTTCAACGGTGGATGCGCCTAGGTGAGGTGTAACAATGATGTTGGGATTACTCAAGAATGGATGATCAGGTGCAGGCGGCTCAACTTCAAACACGTCAAATGCTGCACCAGCTACGATACCGCGATCAATAGCCTCAACGAGTGCCAACTCATCAATGACACCTCCGCGAGCACAGTTAATAATGCGCATACCAGGTTTCATGACTTCAAATTGAGGTCTTGCAATCATATGTTTCGTCTCAGGGGTAAGTGGTGTATGAACCGTAATAAAATCAGCTTGTCGGATAATATCATCGACAGATCCTAGCTTGATGCCTAGCTTGTCAGCTCTTTCATCTGTCATGAATGGATCATATCCAATGATGTTCATGCCGAATGCTTTTGCACGCTTAGCCACTTCGCTTCCGATACGTCCCATTCCCAATACACCAAGCGTCTTGTTGCGCAGCTCCACACCTAAGAATGACTTGCGATCCCATATTCCCTTGATCGTCTTTTCATAAGCTTGAGGAATGTGTCGTGCGATAGCCATCATCATCGCAAAGGCATGTTCACAAGTTGTGATTGTATTTCCATCCGGAGCGTTTATAACAATAATACCACGCTGTGTAGCTGCTTGTAGATCAATATTATCGACGCCAACACCAGCGCGTCCGATTACCCGCAATTTTGTGCCAGCTTCCATGATGCGTGGAGTTACTTTTGTTTGGCTGCGAACGAGCAGTGCATCATATTGCCCAATAATTGCTACGAGTTCATCTTCAGATAAACCGGTATTTTTATCTACCTGTATATCTGGAGCATCCATTAATTGCTGGATTCCGAAGTCGCTAATCGGATCCGATACCAATACTTTAAACATTGTAGTTCCTCCCTTTTGTGCACCTATATAATTGTGAAAAATATAAAAAAACTCTCATCCACATACTACTTCCGTAGTAAGGGACGAGAGTTTAGATCGTGGTGCCACCCTAGTTCGTTGTCCGTTCACACGGTCAACCTTGTCATCTCTAAGAGATGAGAATGGTAACGGATTCTAGCCGATTGGACCTACTAATACTCAACAGAAGTAGAAAGGTTCAGCCCAATTACTCGGGAACGCTAGAGCAAGATCATCCACCACCGATTCGCACCTTCCATCGGCTCTCTGTAAGCTTCATAACTGCTCGTTTCCTTCATCGTACTTTTACGAACATGAAATTTTTTCTAACTTTAACACGGTTCAGAAATCGTGTCAATCATAACAATTGCCAAATTCGCAGAAGTTGTCAGATCACTTCCTAATTCCTGTAGTTGTACGAGTATTCTTGTATTTGATATGATACATTTATGGCTTATTATCGACAAGAACAGCCATAAGCTACATAGAACAGTAGGGATGGAATGAAGCAAAAGTGGAAAGCGTTCAAAGAACAGCAAGCACGAATTGGCGAATTGGATGATCGAACGTTACTGTTGAATTTATATTTGACTCAAGCGATTACACTTATCATTGGGGTTGTGTGGATATGGTTTCAACAGCGCAATCCATTTGAACTGCTGCAGTTGCCAAGTCACGCTCAGCCCTGGTTGTGGGGAATCGGCCTGGCGGTAATTGTAATAGTCGTTGACTTGCTAATCTCCAGATTCGTTCCAGATGATGTTACCGATGATGGAGGTGTAAATGAGCGGCTGTTCCGCGATCGGCCAGTCTGGCATATATTTATCATAGCGCTAATCGTCAGTATTTGTGAGGAACTGCTGTTTCGTGGTGCGATTCAATTCGCGATAGGGCCTTATTGGACGAGTATTTTATTTGCAGCTATACATGTTCGTTATTTACGACATTGGGTTCCTACCGCTCTTGTGTTTAGTATTAGCTATGCGATGGGTCTAATGTATGAATGGACGGGATCACTTTGGGCGCCGATTATGGCGCATTTTGTAATTGATTTTGTTATGGGATTAATATTGCGTTATCGGAGGGAAGCATGACCGAGCAAGAACAACTTTATAGAACAGATTTAGAACCAACCCCTCAGAGACGTAGAACGTATGCGATGAAGTCAGAACATAGCAGCAGTCAAGCATTAAAAGCACTAAAGCTGCTTAAAAAAAGCAATACGGAACATGTTCAGGTGGAGGATACTACAGAACAAGGTTTGCCTGCTGAAGCTATGCATGAGTTAATCGCAGCTAGGGAAGAAGAAGATCGTACACTTCCCCCACGCAGTGCGCTGTATCCATCAAGCTCTGGGCGATTATCGAAGTGGTTTTATAATCTTTTGTTTATTTTATTTGTTGCCTTATTAATTGCTTTATTAATATGGGGACGTCAGATTGTGGAGGGATCGTAACGGATGACAGGCCTAGCTGCCGAGATTTTACTCGTTGTATGCGCAGCTATCATTGGTGCGGGTCTAATATTGATATTGCTGATGCTTAGTATGAAAAAGGAAGCAAGCAGTTTTACCGTTACGGAAGAAGAAGTTTTTATTAATGATTTACCGCATACTTGGGATGGTGCAAGGCTGTTCTTGATTACTGATTTGCATAGGAGACCGTTCACTGCTGAGCATGTAAGTCTCGTCGCTCGTCATCCAAGTGCAGAGCTTGTATTGTTGGGCGGTGACATTATTGAACAAGGTGTAGCACTTGAACAGGCTATGACAAGTATTGATCAATTAAGTAAGATTGCGCCTATTGTGATGGTTCATGGTAATCATGATCACAAGTATAATACTGCTCAGCTGGATGCTGAACTTACAAAAGTCGGAGTCAAAATATTAGATAACACAGCAATGCGCCTTGTGAAGGATGGGGAATCGATTTGGCTGTGTGGGATCGGTGACAGCAGCAGCGGATATGCTGATGTGAGATCAGCATTTGCACCATCCAATTCAGAACCAAGCTGTGCGATCGTATTAGCTCATGATCCGGTAGTTATTCGCGAGAAGTTGCCTTCTTATGTGAAGCTGGTACTGACAGGGCACACTCATGGTGGACAAATTAGACTGCCGATTTATGGACCGTTAAGATTAAATCATTTTTATCGTCGATATTTGTCTGGATGGTATGAGATTATTTCCAAACACGTCCCGAATCACGCTTATCGGTTGTTTATTAGTAACGGATTTGGTACATCACATGTGCCGATGCGTTGGAATGCTAAGCCACAGGGTCATTTTATTACGTTACGGCGTTGCCCATAGCTTCCTTAATTTGAAGCGCATGTAGAGACGGAAATCAACCCACACTAAGAACTGATCCTATCATAGTAAGGAGGGAACAGTAGTGAGGGTGACGACGTTTCTTACAGGGTTGACGATTGGGGCATTGGCTGGTATTTATTTAGCAGATCGCCGCTCATTTGAGCAATTGCAGTCTAAGCTGCAAACTGCAGGGGATGTAGTAAATGATGTAGTAGGTATGGCAAAAAATCGAGTTGTGGAGACTGCGCTCGATTCGTTCGCACAAAGCTCAAGCTCTGTGGGCAGCACTCAAGTGAAAGCCAACCAGGTTTCAACGGCTGCTGCTGTATCGAAAGAGCATCATACTCCGCGTCTTGATCAGATTAAGGAATTGATTGATCGGGACCCGGAAGTAAAACGACAAGTAGATGCCATTCTGCGTGAGAGTGGAGCTGCACGCGCCTTAAGCGCAAGTGAAACTCATGTGCCTGCTGTAGTGGCGCATGAAGCTGCAAAATCGAGCCAAAAAACATCTGCACATCATCAATCGTCTCATTGAAAGCGTAAGAAGGAACGTGCTCCTCGTGCCAAACGGATACGTAGGAAGCATAGTTCATGAGTGATTAACTAAACAATGCACTAGGCTAAGAAGATGCCACTTCTGAGAAGATCAGAAGTGGCTCTTTATATTTTATCGTGTATGATATTGATCATGGAAGATCATTTTAATACGTGCAAAACGTTGGAAACCATGATAACATGAATTACATAGAACTATTTTCAGCACATATTATATGTTGCTTCATAATCTGTTATAACCGATGTTGTAAAGGAGGGTCCTGTCATGAAAATCGAACGTTTAAGTCAAGATAAGATTCGTATTTTCCTTACGTTTGATGATTTATCAGAGCGCGGGATCCAGCGGGATGATCTGTGGCGAGAGATGTCAAAGCTACAGGATCTGTTTGCCGAGATGATGGATCAGGCCTATACCGAACTCGGATTTGACGCAACGGGCCCGCTAGCTGTTGAAGTATTTGCTATGCCAGCACAAGGAATGGTTGTTATTGTAACTCGAACTCGTCTTGATAACTTGAATATTTCAAGTCATGACGATGAAGATATGGAAGGCGTATATGAAATGGAAGTTACGTTAGAGGAGAGCGATACCGTGTTGTTTGCTTTCCGTGACTTTGAACATTTTATTGATGCTGCTCACGAAGTCAATGGTCGTTTCGACGTGTCGGGCGCACTATACCTATATAATGGTCAGTATATGTATCATTTGGACGGCGCTTCCATAGAACAGAGCCGTTTGCAAGCGCTTGTCGCTTTGCTGGCGGAGTTTGGTGAGGCAACCTCAGTAACGACTGCAGTGTTGGAAGAGTATGGGTCATGCATTATGCCTGAGCATGCAATTACCCTGACGTGCGAATACTTCAAACCGCGCGGGACATAAGTGTATGTCTGGTTTAGTAAGAGTCCTCGGTCAATGATCGAGGACTCTTTTTTTGAGTAATTACATGCTCGTTATTGTGTTAAAATAAATACAATATGTTGCTAGTATATGCATAGCAGTTGGATATGGACACTGTTGGGTTGCAGCATGTGATTCCGTAGGAGGTTAGAGATGGCTGTGTTAGATATGCTCCACCAGATGTCATTATCCATGAATACGATGCAGTCAAATGAAATATCCACCCCTTTATTTTCGCTTATTACCGCGGCAGTAGCGCCTGGAATTGCACTTTTGGTTTATTTTTATTTGAAGGACCGATATCATGCTGAACCCATACATGTAGTTGTACGCTTATTCTTAATCGGATTTCTTATCGTTTTGCCGATTATGATTATTCAGCATGGATTAGTATTGTCATGGGGTAAACAGCCATTTGTATTTTCTTTCGTCATTTCTGCTTTCGTTGAAGAGGGAGTAAAGTGGTTTGTCTTGTACCATATGATTTACAACCATGTAGAATTTGACGAACATTATGATGGCATTTTATATGCGGTAGCCATATCCTTAGGATTTGCTACAATCGAGAACATCTTATATGCATGGCTGAATCAAGCTTCATTTGCTTTTTTACTTATGCGTGCCTTGCTGCCTGTATCTGGTCACGCGCTCTTTGGGGTGCTGATGGGTTATTATATGGGTAAAAGCAAATTTACAATGGAAAAAGACAAGAAGAAGTTGCTTGCTTTTTCTTTCCTCGTACCATGGTTCTGGCATGGCGTATATGACATTATCTTGATGACGATGACAAAGTATTGGTTATGGTTTGTTGTTCCTCTTATGGTATTCCTTTGGTATTTCGGTATGGGAAAGGTGAGAAAGGCAAATGCTGGATCGCCGCTTCGTATGGTAAAGCATGAAGAGGATCCAAGTCAGTTTAGACCATGAAAAAAATGGTAACACTGAACTCGTACTGTTTATTCCGTAGAGGGAGTGTTACTGTGCGAGTTAAAGTCACAATAAGATGCAATTTATGTGGGGAAAAATTTATCTTGCGAGGCAAACGCGAGAAAGGCAAGATTGAAACAGGATTTAAGCAGTGCCTATGCGATAATCGCGAGCACTTTGCTGTAGAAGAACAAGCTGAATAGAGCGTGACGATGGATGCCATGGCATGTATAATCTGAATCCATTTCCAGCACAATACTAACACGATTAACTTGGAGCTGTGAAAGGAGACGTTTGTACGATGTATAAACGATTTAGTGCCGTGATGTTTCCGATCGTCACGCTTTTGCTTATTGGTGCAGTAGTGTGGGGGTATCAAGAGAATCAAGAAAAAACTGCAATCTTGCTAAAAGCTGAGAATCAGTATCAGCGTGCTTTTCATGACTTAACGTTCCATGTAGATAAACTGCATGACCAAATTGGTCAAACGTTGGCCGTCCATTCATCTTCGCAAGGGATGCAGCGCAAAGGACTAGTCAATGTGTGGCGTTTAACTAGTGAAGCGCAAAATGAGATTAATCAATTGCCTTTGACCCTCCTTCCTTTTAGCGAAACGGAAGATTTCTTATCTCGCATATCTAGTTTCTCGTACCGTGCAGCAGTTCGTGATATGACGAAGGAACCGCTGACGGATGACGAAGTGAAAACGTTAAAGACACTCTATGCGAACTCGGCTACGATATCAAAAGATCTTGAACAGGTTCGAACAAAAGTACTGAGCAACAACCTTCGCTGGATGGATGTAGAAGTAGCGATGGCAACCGAAAATGAGCAATCCAATAATACGATTATTGATGGTTTTAAGACCGTTGATAAAAAGGTAAATGAATATCCTGAAATTAACTGGGGGCCGTCCGTTTCCAGTATATATACGAAGCGTTCTGTTCGAATGCTGCAAGGACCGCCAGCTTCACAAGAAGAGATGAAGAAGAAAGCGCTTGAATTAATGAAACCGCATTCGGTTACAAATGTTCGGGTTAAAAAGAACGGCAATAGCCAAGAACATGAAACGTATACGGTAAGCGCTGATCATAAGCACGGAGACGGCGGCATTATGATTGACTTTACGAAGCAAGGTCAAGCAATGTCTTATATGGATACAAGAACTGTGAAAGGTTCTCGTGTGTCCATAGAGACGGCTGAATCTAAAGCTGAAAAGTATCTGGAGAAGCATGGATATGATGATTTTGAGGCAGTTCGATATCATGACCACCAAAATATCGCTAGCTTCACGTTCGTACCTGAGAAGCAAGATGTTTATTTATACCCTCAGCAAATTCAAGTAAGAGTAGCACTGGATAATGGTGATATTACAGGGATTCAAGCAACAGATTATCTCTATGGATCAGAGGAAGTGAAATCGGTTTCCTTGAAGCCGAAGTTAACAGAAGCAGAGGCGCTAAAACGATTGAACAAGGATATAAACATCGAAGACAGTAATTTGGCTGTTATAAAAAATGAATTGTCGAAGCCTGTACTATGCTATGAGTTTGTTGGTAAACAAGGAAATCAAAAGTACCGAGTCTATATCAATGCAAACACGGGTGAGGAAGAATCAATTGAAACATTGAAGTAATGTAAGCGATAACGACGAAGAGGAATCGAAGGAAATCGCCTTATCAATTGGATAGGGCGATTTTTTGTGCACATCTGTGACTTTTATACTATATATTTATGGAGCTAAAGTATCTTGAATGGTATAATTAGGGCGGAGGGGAGTCCAATTATGTTTCCAACTATTAATGATACTTTAATCATTCAAACTGATTCTGCCAATCATCCAGGGGACTATAAGGCGCGTGTGCTGGATTTGGATGATACGCACATATGGATCGAAATTCCGCTAAATCACGATACAGGTAAATACGGGATATTTGTGAATACGGAAGTGCTGCAAATTCGCTATAGTAAACATGAAGGCACCGTATTTCAGTTTATGTCTAATATCGTTGCTCGAAAGGAAGCTGGTGTAAGAATGTTTGGCATTAGAAAGCCAGCTGCCGAAGATATTCGTTCGTCTCATCAGCGTTCCTTTCTAAGAGTAAATGCAGAATTGGAGATTGCAGTTCGTACGAGCAGTGGACAAAAGCTGTTGGCTATTACCGAAGATATAAGTGGTGGAGGGATGTCGTTTACTGTCCCAACACAAAACGAAACGATCCAATTGGAGGAGCAGATACACTGCTGGATGGTTGCTCCTTTTCGCAATGGTGAATATGAACATATTCCTTTTGTAGCTGAAGTGATACGTATTGTGCAGGAGGATGAATTTGCTGCGAAGAGATTAATTATGATTAAGTTCCATCAGATTAGTGCATCTGATCAGCAGAAAATAATCCGTTTTTGTTTTGAAAGACAGCTCGTCCAACGTCGTGTATAAACATAAGTAATTTACTGAAATTGCACATACATAACATGCGTATACATAAGTTTGTTAGTATTTCCGCACACTAATCCCAATTATTCTATGGTTAGGGTGTGTCAAGGTGAAGAACAGTGAGCAAGAGCAATTGCCTTTCGGTTCTGAGAAGCATGAGCAATGTGAAGAAGACGAAATGGCTAATGCTCGTCGTCAATGGATGTGTCGGATAGATAAGTTGAGCTCAAGGCTGCTGAAATTACTCCTAATCGTTAGTTTGTTCGGGGTTATTACTCAAGTTAGTATGCATATCCCTCTATTTCGGAACTGGTTTAGCCTAGTAGAGAGACTTGAAGGTGTTCCATACAAATAAATGCAAAGCCGGCGGAGAAGCAAATCTTGTGCTGAATTCACTGTTCATATCGGTCTTTGGGCCTTTTGCATCCTTTTTAGAAGGTGTGGTATAATTTTTACGTCTGCAGGCAATGCCTGCTTTTTTATTGAAACTCATGAAACATAGTGAAGTGTCATCGGATAGAAAGGGGTAGACTCGTTGAAGCAAGCGTCACGATCCACTCAAGCAAGAATTAATATTGCCATCGACGGGCCAGCAGGCGCAGGCAAAAGCACAGTTGCACGACATGTTGCTCGTGAACTTAGTTATGTTTATATTGATACAGGAGCAATGTATCGAGCTGTTGCGTTACATATGAATCGGAGAGGCATCTCTCCAGACGAGCCTGAACGAGCTACTGAGGAAATGAAGCAGTTACAGGTGGAACTAATACCCGGTGACGATCGACAATCTATATTGTTAAATGGCGAAGATGTTACGGAATTAATTCGTACACCTGAAGTAAGCCTTCAAGCCTCTAAATTTGCTCAAATTGCGTTAATTCGAGAGACGCTCGTTCATATGCAGCGTCAACTCGCGGAACGCAAAGGCACGGTTATGGATGGCAGAGACATTGGTACGCATGTGCTGCCGCATGCAGAACAGAAGTGGTTCTTAACTGCTACGGTGGAAGAGAGAGCCCGCCGCCGCTATGTGGAATGGCAGGGAAAAGAACAAATTACGATGGAACAGCTCATAAAGGATATTGCTGAACGTGATCACCAAGATGCTACACGCGCCATCTCACCTTTAAAGCAAGCCGACGACGCTATGTTGTTGGACACAACTTATATGAGCATTGATGAGATTGTTCAACGCATGGTTAAGCAAGCTAACTCCATATTGGATGGTGAGTGATAGGCATATGTTCTATACATTCTGTAAAAATCTTTTATATGTTCTTTATCGCTTTTTCTTCCGATTGGAAGTGAAAGGGAAGCATCATGTGCCGCAGACAGGTGGCGTTGTACTATGTGCCAATCATATAAGTAATTTTGATCCTCCTACAATCGGCATTGCTTTAAAGCGAAAGGTTCGATTTATGGCTAAGGCGGAGCTGTTTAAAGTACCTGTTCTTGGTTCTATTATTTCAGCACTAGGTGCTTTTCCAGTCAAGCGGGGCGGTGTAGGTAAGGAAGCAATTAAGACCGCTTTCCAGTTGTTGCGCTCAGGCGAAATTATGGGGATATTTCCTGAAGGAACTCGAAACATGTCGGGGGATGTTGCAGCTAAAAAGGGTGCAGCCATGATTGCGCTGAAAAGTGGTGCAGCAGTTGTTCCAGTTTCGATTTCCGGCTCGTATAAGCTTTTTGGTAAGGTAACTGTAACTTATGGTCCGCCAATTGACATGCAGGATTTGCTTGATGCCAAAGATAGCGATATGCTAGAGCAAGCAACGGAGCGGATTATGAAGCATATTTATGCTTTAATCGATTCCAAGTCGCAAGAGCAGTAAGATTATGCATGAATTATAGGTCGACGTTTAATACTATTGGTATTATTTTCGAATTTATGTGTGTAAGCCAAGTCGTTATGGACGCTGCTATATCAAGCAGCTTTCTATAAATGGGGTTCTAATCGAGGAGGTATGGACATGTCTGAAGAAACGAAACAAGTTGAAACCGTAACTGAAAATGCTACTGAACAAACGGTGGACAGCATCGTGACTTTGAAAAAAGGAGATACCGTCAAAGGCACGATTGTCAAGATTGATGACAATCAAGCGTATGTAAGTATTGGATATAAATACGACGGCATTATTCCGGTTCGCGAATTATCATCGGTATCAGTAGAGAAAGCTTCTGATGCTGTAACAATTGGTCAAGAAGTTGAAGCTAAAGTTGTCAGCATTAATGATGGCAAAGAAAGCTTGATTTTGTCGAAACGTATTATCGATAGCGAATCTGCATGGGAAACGTTGCAAGCGCGCTTCGAGAACAGAGAAGTATTCGAAGTAACGGTTGCTGATGTTGTTAAAGGTGGCATTGTAGCAGATGTTGGCGTTCGTGCCTTTATCCCAGCTTCCATGGTAGAACGTCATTTTGTAGAAGACTTCAGCGATTATAAAGGTCGTACTTTGCGTGTGAGAGTTAAAGAGGTTGATCGCGAGAACAACAAGCTTATTCTTTCTCAGAAAGATGTGCTTGATGAAGAGTTCGAAGCAAGTAAAAAGCAAGTGATCGAAGGTCTTAAAGAAGGTCAAGAACTTGAAGGTACTGTACAGCGTTTAACTCAATTCGGTGCATTTGTTGATGTAGGCGGGGTTGACGGCCTTGTTCATGTATCCGAATTGGCGTGGCAGCATGTTGAGAAGCCTGCTGATGTTGTACAAGAGGGGCAGCAAGTACGAGTTAAAGTACTTAAGGTTGATCCGGCTAATGGCAAAATCAGCTTGAGTATGAAAGCTACTCAACCTGGCCCATGGGAACAAGCTGGAGGCTCCATCAATATCGGTGACGTATTGACTGGCGTAGTAAGACGTTTGGTTGCATTTGGCGCTTTCGTTGAAGTAGCGGCGGGTGTGGAAGGATTGGTGCACATCTCCCAAATTTCACATCGTCATATTGGCACTCCCCATGAAGTCTTGAAGGAAGGTCAAGAGGTTCAAGTTAAAGTATTAGACTTCAACCCTGCTGAGAAGCGTGTTAGCTTAAGCATCAAAGAAACAGAAGAGGCACCAGCTCATACTGAGAAACCTGAGAAAAAGGTAAAAGAAGAGCTGAACAATCCAAATGTTTCCTTGAGCAATGAGACGATGAGCTTCACATTGGCTGAACGCTTCGGCGACAAGTTGAACAACTTGAAATAATAAGTACACGAACGGCAATCCTCATGAGGATTGCCGTTTATTTTGTCCTGCTTTATCCCATCCTAACATGGAATGGAGGGATGTAAGATGGGGCTACAGTTTGCTTCAGTGCCAGGGACCGTCGCTGCATTATGTGCGGTCTGTTCCATCATCCTCGTATTTACTGGCTGGAGGCAGGTGATTTTGCCTCATGCGTCAAGTTATGTGCTCATCCTCGGTATTGGAACTTGGCTGTGGGTGACGGGACTACAGTTTAGAGTAGGTGAAACAATTTGGGACTTAGGATGGCTGCTTATTTGCCTCGTTGCAATAGTCATGTTCGTGCAGCTATGGCGAGAAGGCATGAGTTTTTCAGACTGCATCGTGCTTTGTGGACAGATATCGATCATCGCCGCATTATGGATGATCGTAGATTTATTACGTGAAGCAGGAGACACGTGGGCCCATTCTTTTACTCCGTTATTGGTAAGTGTAATTGTTGGAGTAATTGTCGGGATTATGTACTCGTCTGCAAGCCGTTCATTTATCGTTGTGACAGGTGTTCTTTTATGTAAAGAATGGTTAGTGCAAGTACGCGATAAAGCAACGCTTGTTATGTTATTTGGCACATTATCAACAGCAGATGAGTGGTGGATGACCTATGTTGTTTGCCGATTCAGCGCATTAATACTACTCTATGCAGAGCGGTTTTTCATGTATATGCGTCGGGAATAGTTAGCCAATCCGTGATTTTTCTGATATGATGTTGTACGTGTATATTGTTTAGGTAAATGAAGGAGTGAACTGCATGGCAAAACCCGTTGTTGCCATCGTCGGAAGGCCGAATGTCGGGAAATCGACCATTTTTAACCGTGTCATCGGCGATCGATTGGCAATTGTGGAAGACAAGCCCGGCGTTACTAGAGATCGTATTTATGGCTCGGGCGAATGGAACGGGAAGACGTTCAGCATTATTGATACAGGTGGAATCGAGATTGACGGTGTCGATCATATTCTTCGTTCCATTCGTGTACAAGCAGAATTGGCGATTGAAGAAGCGGATGTTATCGTATTTATGTGTGAGGCTAAAAGCGGCGTAACACAGTCGGATGAAGAAGTAGCACAAATTCTATTCCGTTCTGGTAAACCTGTTATTTTAGCAGTTAACAAAGTGGATAACATGCGCCGTATGGATGATATTTACGAATTTTATTCTCTTGGGTTCGGTGACCCTGTGGCTATATCGGGTTCTCACGGAACAGGAATCGGCGATTTGTTGGACGAAATTGTGAAAAATCTGCCTGATTTGACTGAAGAAGAGTATGAAGATGATGTCATTAAAGTAGCCTTAATCGGTCGTCCGAATGTTGGTAAGTCTTCTCTAGTCAACGCAATTCTAGGTGAAGATCGAGTTATTGTAAGTGAAGTTGCTGGTACCACACGTGATGCAATTGACACACCGTTTGAAAAAGACGGTCAAAAATATGTCATTATTGATACAGCAGGTATGCGCAAGCGTGGAAAAGTATATGAAACTACAGAAAAGTATAGTGTAATGCGTTCTCTTAAAGCTATTGAGCGAGCAGATGTTGTGTTGGTTGTTATTAATGGTGAAGAAGGAATCATTGATCAAGACAAGCATATTGCAGGTTATGCTCATGAAGCAGGTAAAGCAGCACTATTCGTTGTAAACAAATGGGATGCGGTTGAGAAGGATGACAAGACGATGCATCAGAATGAGCAGAACATTCGTGATAACTTCTTGTTCATGTCGTATGCTCCAATTGTGTTCTTGTCAGCAAAAACGAAGCAGCGCTTACATAAACTGCTGCCAGTTATTCAACATGTAGCGCAACAGCATGCTAGACGTATTCCAACTCATTTGCTGAACGACGTGATTTCTGATGCGGTTGCTTACAACCCGCCGCCGACAGACAAAGGTCGTCGTCTTCGGATCAACTATGCCACTCAAGTGGCGGTTAAACCGCCTACGATGGTTATTTTTGTAAACGACCCAGAGCTTATGCACTTCTCGTACGAGCGTTATCTAGAGAACCGTATTCGCGCTTCGTTTGACTTCGAAGGAACGCCGATGCGATTGTTCACGCGTCGCAAATCAGACGAGAGTTAGGAGCGATCTAAGGTGACGTTACCCATACTTTCTATAATCGGCAGCTATTTGATTGGCTCTATCAGTTTCAGTGTGCTGTTTGCCAAGTGGCTCCGTGGTATTGATATTCGGCAGCATGGCAGCGGCAACGCAGGCGCGACCAATACACTGCGTATATTAGGAAAAGGTCCTGCTTTTTGCGTGCTGTTGCTCGATGCTTTGAAGGGTATTTCTGCTGTTTTGTTGGGCTACCTCGTATCGGATGCCTCTTGGGTAGCTGTAGTTTGTGGAATCGCTGCTATTGCTGGTCACAATTGGCCGATCTTTTTCCGTTTCCGTGGTGGGAAGGGGATAGCTACGACAATTGGGGTTCTTGCTGTATTGGCATTTTGGGCTGCGCTGTCAGCATCCGTATTTGCGATATTGACCATCGTATGGAAAAGGTACGTATCTCTTGGTTCGCTAGTATTTGCATTTTTGACGCCAGTGTTTATTTGGTTATATAAATACGACAGTAGTATCTTTTTAGGTAGTGTGTTACTTTGTCTGTTTGCTTTCTTCGCTCATCGCAATAATATTGTGAAGTTGATGAAGGGTACAGAGAATCGTCTCGGATCCAGCAAGGGAGGAGAAGCACGTGTCCGTTAAAAAGGTTGCTGTATTTGTAGCTGGGAGTTGGGGAACAGCGTTATGCCAAGTATTGGCTGACAATCAACATGAGGTAGTCGTCTGGACACGCAGCGAGCAGCAAGCTGTAGAGATCAATGAACGGCACACGAATGAAAAATATTTGCCAAATGCTGTGCTTAATCCAGCTATTCGGGCAACGACCTCAGTTGAGGATGCGATGAAAGGTGCTTATGCATGTTTGATCGTGGCACCTTCTGCCGCGTTGCGGGCTGTGGCAGCACAGATGAAGCAGTATTGGCATAGCGATATGTTTATCGTACATGCGGTTAAAGGCTTTGAAACCGAAACACTTGCTAGAATGTCTGAGGTGCTAAATGACGAACTTCAATGTGGTGAAGAACGGATTGCAGTGTTATCTGGCCCAAGCCATGCGGAAGAAGTAATTAGTCAATGCCCGACAACGGTCGTTATAGCTTCAGCTTCACTGGAAACGGCTGCGAAGGCACAAGATTTATTTATGAATGATTCTTATTTCCGTGTGTATACGAACTCAGATGTAGTTGGTGTAGAACTGGCTGGTGCGCTTAAGAACATCATAGCATTGGGTGCGGGACTCTCAGATGGTCTTAAATTTGGTGATAATGGCAAAGCAGCACTTATTACGCGCGGATTAGCCGAAATTGTCCGTCTTGGAACAGCAATGGGAGCCAACCCATTAACGTTTGCTGGCTTAGCAGGCGTTGGTGACTTAGTTGTGACTTGCACAAGTCAGCACAGTCGGAATTGGCGTGCTGGGTCTATGATTGGACAGGGAATGCCTATTGATGAAGTTCTTAAGCAGATGGGTATGGTTGTGGAAGGTATTCGTACAACGAAGGCGGCTCATATATTGGCTGAGAAGCACGATGTACAAATGCCAATCACAGAGCAGTTATACCGAGTTCTGTTCGAACAACTGGATCCTAAAACTGCTGTAGAGAAATTAATGGGCCGTGTTCGGAAAAATGAGATTGAAGATATCTCGTTCTAACGGGACATGATTTCAATTGGACATGGTAACGAGCCTCACCTTCATGCTTACTCTTTCATACACTATGAAGAGTTCAGTTGAGGAGGGACAAGTGACATGTCGAAGGGGAAAGTTCCTAAAGATGCACTCCAAGCAATTAATAAGAAAATTAGCAAGCCTATCTCAGAAAATCAGATCAAAAACGTGGCGAGTACTGTAACTTCAGAAACGATGCAGAGTGAGGCTCAGCTTCGACAGCTCATTAAGCAGGTCGCTATGATGGCCAATGTGCCGGTTACGGAGTCAACGGTGAATGAGATTATAACTACCGTGAAAAAGAGCGGGATAAACGGGGGCAGTCTTGAGTCATTGATGAAGTTGATGATGAAGAAATAGGCGGCCGCTAATCGTAGAGGCGACATGTTGGTGAAATCAACCAATATGTCGTCTTTTGTTTCTTTATGGCGGATGTTATAATAGGTTCAGTTTGGAAGAATGGGAGACGTTGGCATGGATGGTTTAACGAAGATGTGGGTTTCTTTTATCGGAATTGGTCTCATGGCTTTATCAGCAATCCTCGTTGTGTTTGCCCGATCCAAGACTCGTGGATGGATTAAGGGAATATTAACGTTAGTCGCATTTGTCATACTTTTGCTCGGAATGTTATACAGCTTTATTTCAATTGTATAGGGGCTCAGCACAATGGGAGAACTGAGATTAATGGGTCGAACAAGAGAAGGACAAGCCGCTATCATTGTAGGCAAAACGCTGCTGCAATCAGCGATTGAGCTTCAATTAGACTGGCAATATAGATGTGAACGAGGAACGTGTGCACAGTGCCGCTGTCTGGTTGAGGAAGGACATCTCCAATTAAGCGAAATAACAGATGCTGAATGGGATCGAATGGACGAAGATGAGCTGCGGGAAGGTTACCGATTAGCATGTCAGGCAAAAGTGATAGATGCTGACACGACAGTAACAGCGAAGTTTGCACCATATTACTAATGAAATCGTGACGGGGTTTACTATGCATCAACAAATGACAGAAACGATGGCTCATGCGATTGAATGGCTTGCAAGTCATTCAAATGAATCATCGAAATGGATGATAGGTGGCAGTTGCAGCCTATTGTTACAAGGAGTGGAGCTACTGGCTCCGCCAAATGATATTGATGTATTCGCTGATCAAGGCGATGCAGAAGTGCTGCATCAATTATGGCGGAGCAAATCTACGGATGACGCGGCTTGGAATGAGACAGAAATGTACCGCTCGTTGTTAAGCCATTACGAGATAAATTGTTACTCTGTAGAACTTGTTGGACAATTCAATATTAAGAATGAATGGTGCAGTTACCAGATGGAAGTTAGATCGGGTTTGTGGCAGTATGCGCCATCTGCGATAGTTGGGGCACAATCCATTAGATTGACACCTCTTATACACGAACTGCTTTTTAATATGCTGAGGGGAAGAGCAGAGCGTGTAGATGCAATCGCAGCGGCAATCCGATGCAATCCCCAGGAGCATGTAAAGGTTTTGGCAAATGTATTATCTAGATGCGAGCCATCCTCTAGCGCATATATGAACATTCAACATGTATTACCTGAACTATGCCTAGATACGTATGAAGTTAACGTACACAGCAATGATTAAGTGAGTATTCTACAGTGTGTTGTTAGAACAACTCTACCAGCATCCACATGAAGGAGGTGCTGCATGAGCGTTAGCATTCAGTTTGAACCAGATGGCAAACAGATTGAAATTAAGCAAGGAATGAGCGTGTTGGAGGCTGCGCGTAAAGCGCGTGTCTCCATTCGAACTCGTTGTGAAGGCAAAGCAGGGTGTTTGCAATGCAAAGTAACGATAGAAGCTGATGAGGGGCTAATTCATTCCCCAACTGAGGCAGAGCAACGTAAGATGGGTTTTTTCTCAACTTGTGGAGAGCGATTAGCCTGTCAGGCTCGTATTATTGGTTCTTCAAATGGTAAAGTGGTCGTTCATGTGCCGGAAGATCCTTTAAAGGCGGCAGTTCGTAAACGACTACTGGAGCAGCAAGAGGAAGACCGCTTATGGTAGGCGGGGGAGGAGAGGCGGATTGAGTCGTACTAAGTTCGTAGTCAGCATCATTCTCATTGTATGTTTGCTCTTGCAAGGATGTATGTACCCGAATGAGCTTCGAAAAGAGAATCAAGCTTCTGCTAAAGATGGAATTTTGCTTGTACAGAATGCAGTTGATGAATATCAGCAACGAAATTCATTACTTCCCATCATTACGGCTGACCAAACTGTACCGAGATACGAGAAATTCAGAATTGACTTTGAAGTTTTGCTGGCTAGTGAAGTGCTTGGCGCAATTCCTGCGAATGCTTTTGAGAACGGTGGGACTGGGGTTTACCTAATCGTTAACGAAGAGAAGAAACCTACGGTTCGTCTTATGCATCTTCCTACAGCTCAAAGGGTAAATGATTTGCAGAGAGCCGTTACCATGTACATAGAGAAGAATACAGGGCAACTGCCAAGCAAAGAACAATTGTATCCCGGATTTTACGAGATATCACTAGAAAAGATAGGTGCTCGCCCTGTTGAGGTTCGAAGTCCCTACAGTGGTGATACCCTCACCTTTATTATGAATGAGCAAGGTAATGTATTTGCTGATTATGCTCCAGACATAATGAAGGCTGTTGAGAAATCGGGTAAGAAACCTGCTGACAAAACGGATCAGGTTCAGGAGTTACTCGTAACGGAAGGTTTGTTTGTGCCTGTTAAATCTCCTGTTTATGAATGGAGAGACAACGCACCTTGGCCCAAGTAAAGTATCGGCACATGAGTGAAGTCTAGTCAATCCTATAGCAAATAGAAGCAAGTGCAGATAAGATGCTGTACTTGTTTTTTTTATATCTACGTTTTTCTTATGCAGAAATACATAATGGTTGTCATATATTTGAACAAAAAACATATACCTGTGTAGGAAGGCGTCGCTCTGCTGAAGAGCCCCTCATAGTTATTTACTAACATTATGAGCAGCGATAGTAAAAAAAGTGTGGCTGATCGTCATATTTATGGCGTTCTATCATATGATGTTACTAGTCCAAAGCATGTACAGGTTGCATCGCTTGCTCATTGCTGAATATGAACCGGGCGGCGAACACTAGCGACAACGGCAACAGCTCAATTCCAGCAACGGTGCTAATTGTTTCTGAAGGGCGGAAGGCGGACGCTGCCTTCATGTCCGTCGGGAATTATTTGAGGAGGGGATATCAATTGGAGAAAGTAGACATTTTTAAGGACATTGCCGAGCGTACCGGCGGGGATATTTACCTCGGGGTCGTTGGTGCGGTCCGCACGGGTAAATCAACATTTATAAAACGTTTCATGGAAACGGTCGTGCTGCCGAATATTACAAACGAATCCGATCGCATTCGCGCCGTGGATGAACTTCCACAAAGTGCGGCTGGTAAGACGATTATGACAACAGAACCTAAGTTCGTCCCGAACAATGCGGTTCAGATTAAAGTAGCAGATGGTCTAGAAGTGAATGTAAGATTGGTAGACTGTGTAGGTTATGCTGTGGAAGGTGCAAAAGGATACGAGGATGAAAGCGGTCCGCGTATGATTAATACGCCATGGTTTGAGGATCCGATTCCGTTCCAGGAAGCGGCGGAAATAGGAACTCGTAAGGTGATACAGGAACACTCAACGTTAGGTGTAGTAGTGACAACAGATGGAACGATCGCAGAAATCCCACGTCACTCCTATGTGGAGTCTGAAGAACGCGTCATTAATGAGTTGAAGGAAGTCGGCAAGCCATTTGTGTTGATTATCAACTCGACGAAACCGCGCAGTGAAGAAACGCAGGCGCTTCGTAATGAATTGCATGCGAAATACGATATACCTGTGTTGGCGCTAAGTGCTGCTACGATGGGTGAAGATGATGTAATTGGCGTATTGCGCGAAGTGCTGTACGAATTCCCTGTGCATGAAGTAAACGTGAACTTGCCTAGCTGGGTAATGGTCCTGAATGAGCAGCATTGGCTTCGTTCCAGCTATGAGAGTTCGGTCCGTGATACGGTGAAAGATATTCGTCGCTTGCGTGATGTGGATCGTATCGTGCAACAGTTCACGGAATATGACTTTATTGCACGTGCCGGATTGAGTGGCATGGATATGGGTCAAGGCGTTGCAGAGATTGATTTGTATGCTCCAGATGAGTTGTACGATCAAATCCTAATGGAAGTAGTCGGCGTCGAAATTCGCGGCAAAGATCATTTGCTTCAACTGATGCAGCAGTTCGCTCATGCGAAGAAAGAATTTGATCGCTTCGAAGAGGCATTAGAAATGGTGAAGACAACAGGGTATGGTATTGCTGCGCCTACTCTTGCTGAGATGGCTCTTGATGAGCCCGAACTCATCCGTCAAGGCTCTCGCTTTGGTGTTCGTCTGAAAGCAACTGCTCCGTCGATACATATGATACGTGTCGATGTGGAGTCAGAGTTTGCTCCGATTATTGGTACGGAGAGACAAAGTGAGGAGCTTATGCGCTATCTTATGCAGGACTTCGAGAATGATCCTACGAAGATTTGGGAGTCCGACATATTTGGCCGTTCGCTTCATTCCATCGTGCGTGAAGGCATTCAGGGTAAGATTGCTATGATGCCGGATAACGCTCGATACAAGCTGCAAGAAACGCTCGGTCGTATTATTAACGAAGGATCTGGTGGCTTGATAGCTATCATATTATAACCTCGTTAACCATTCATGCTCTAAATAAGCAACCCCCTTCATATGGTAGACAGCTCATTTGAGAGCCTCCATAAATGAAGGGGGTGTTTATTTGCGGCAAGAGCATTCACTTTATGCTTTCGCTCATCTCAACGGACTTCAATAGAAGTAGAAGTGTAGAAGTTTTTTCATGAAGATTGTGACAGCTTATTTTGTTCCATAGCTATAGAGAGTGGACGAGGGTTGGCTTGCAATTTGGCGATTCGATAAGCCACCGCAATCGCAAGCAGGAATACAAGACATCCTGTTCCGATAAATAAGTAGCTGATCGAAACGGCTGGATACAGTTGACCGATTATAAGTGACATAAGCAACATAGGCCCCATCCAAGCCAATTGAATGAATGTACTCACTCTTCCTTGATATTCTATTTCAACATGAGTCTGTATAAGAGATGAGGTTGTTATGTTATAAGAGACGATACCAGTAAAGAATATAACCGTTGCCGCGACAGCGATAATGATATTTGGAATAATGGTCATTCCTGCTAATCCAATGGCAAGTAGGAAAACAGATATCGTTAACAAACGTTCAGATTGAATGTTTGTTTTTGGGACAACGAGAGAGCCAACAAGCATAGTTACGCCAATGATTGGGGTAAACCAGGATAGAGATTCTTTAGGGAGTCCCAAATATTCTGTAATAAGGAACATTTGCATCACATTATATACGCCCGCTACCAATCCGAATGCCACATTACTAAGCGTTACGATCTTAACAATATTGTGGTTCATCGCGAATCGAAAGCCGAGCTTTAAGTCGTTCCAAACCGAGTGAAACGTTAGTGTATCCTTGTTCGTACTTGTTGTTAACTCACTTGGTTGTTGCTGAGTGGGTATTCGAGTAATGGCAATGGCAGCAATAATAAAGAGACAAGTCGAGATAACAATCATGAAACTTGAGCCAATTGCCCCGTATAACATGATAGCAACAGCAGGTCCGATAATGTTCGTGAAGCTAACGGACATTTGACGATAGCTTGCAGCAGACAGTCTGTCTTCACTTTGAACAAGAGTCATTGTAAAAGCAGGCTGGGAAGCACGAAAGACGAGTGTAGAGATGGCGGACAAAAATGAGCCTATGTAAATCAAAATCACGGAATTAACCGCAATCGCGCCGATAAATAACAGCATAACTACAGCTCTGAACAGCAATGCGCCAGACAATGACTTTTTGCGATCAAAGCGATCTGCAAATACGCCAATGATAGGACCGAGTAAAAAAATCGGGGCATATTCTAATATAAGATTGATGGAAATGGCGGATGCAGCTTTATCAGCGAATTGCTCTAAAATTACGAATAAGAGTGCAGTGTTGCGGATGTTATCACCAAATTCAGAAGACCATGCAGCAAGCCAGAAGCGAAGAAACATTGGGTTTCGGCGTAAAAAGTTTTTCATTAACAATCACCCTTCTTCTGTTTTTATGAAATATAACTTTCGATGTATATCGAATATCCTTCCAAAAGAATAACACAGCGCTGAAGCTGTGTTATTCGGTTAGCAACTGTGTTAAATTCTGAAGTATTTCTGCGATACGCTCTTTATCTGTATGGTAATAAACTTTATTTTCTTGACGGATGGCTTTTACAAATCCTGTCGTCGTTAATGAGTTGAGATGGTGAGAAATTGTAGAGTTTGTAAGGTTTAGTTCTTTAGCAAGTTCATGCCCATATCTAGGTGCGCGGTTCAATAGTTGAATAATATGAATTCGCTTTTCGTCTGACAGTACTTTTAGAGAGTCACCAATTTGCTGATGAGTGATATCATGTTTGCTTATCATATCCAGACGATTGATCCCTAGTAAGCATATAAATCCTTCTTCGTTATCATAAATGAACGCTGCTGTGTTCATAAAATAAGAAGGAAATACATGAATCGGAAGATCGTTCATCGTATTAGGTACGATGTCTGTTCTTAGAGCTTTGTTCAACTGCTTCACGCCGTTTTCTTGAATCATTTGACGGAGTCGAAGCAAGCTTTGCTCTAATCGTGCAGTCAGTTCATCTTCCCAGAACTTGAAAACAATATTATAGAAAATGTTCAGCAGTTCTAGATATTTGCTCTTCATGCGATCAGGATCTGCAAAGAAATAGAGCATTTTCCAACGATCTTTTTCTGGTAATGTAGTTTGTTCTAACCGTTCAAGGATATTGCTTGTAGTGAGCTCAGAAATAGTGCTAATTTCTGGATCTAAACTATAATTCAAAAATTGAAGAAAAAGCTCATTGGACGGCATTTGTTCTATCCATTGAAAAAGATTTTCGATGGTCATGTTATTTCGAATAATAGTAGGCAGTACAGATGTGCCGCAAGAATTATCTTGATGGAAAAATAATTGAATTTGTTCCAATGTGTCTTTCGGCAGCTTTAGTTGTGCTTCTTGAATATATTGATTGAGTTGATTATCTTGGTGTAACTGCATGGATGGATGCTGCGGTACCAATTGGTCATGGTTCGTAAGTCGAAATAGTGCTGCTAATAGTTCAACCGTAATAGAGCTACTTGTATTTAGTGGGATTGCTGCATGATTGTTCACCAAGTTCGAATCTCCTTTTTGATATCTATCGAATGTTATTCCAGATTAAAATATAATGATAATAAATGGTAATGTCAATTGTTTTGTTTGTACTGATTTTGTAGGAAAAGATAGATTACCTATTAGGTTCGTATCTATCTTTCGATCAATATCGAATGTTATTTCAGATTAGAATATACTGTAATGGTGATTCTTGCTACTGTTAAGTGCTGAGATACTGCAAATTCTGTTCGTTGTGAATTTTTGTCGGCAAATAGTTTGTATAGAGCAGTGACTGGAAGTACACGTCTTTTTGCATTGAAAATACTGGATTTAAATTGCTTGATCATGATAACACCTCTCTTCGGTACTCATCTAATGTCTATTTCGATGTCTGTGATAATTAATTTAATGGCAATTCCTGTATCTGTCAAGTGGCTTTCATGAAGTTTAAATAAGAAAATGGTATACTTATAGTAAGTCCCTAATTTTTGGGGAGCAGGATAAGAAGAGTGAGGGATTTTTGATGAGTGTGCAAAATGAAGTACATATTGTGTCAGCGCAAATGAAAACAGATGCGGAAGGTGCATACCTTGGGACGGTTGTTTTCAAGCTTGAAGGCTACCAGCATCCGTATGAATTAACGGTGTTTAGCAAGAAGGGGAAAGAGTGGGATTATAGTCTTCATTATACGTCTGATAGTGGTGGGGAAGAAGAATTATTGAAGTTAGATGAACGTTTGGAAGAAGATGATGACTTGTTCGATACATTATTGGAAGCGGCACTACAAGCAAGCGAAACAATATAATTATAACTCAAGGGTTGTTTACCGTTTAGAGGGTAAACGCCCTTTTTTTATGTAATATCGAGTGAAAAATGATTAAATGCATTAAAACCGATTTACATACTAGGAAATAGCGTATATATTATTGTCTAATAGTTGTGCGGAAAATGTTGGTTACAAGCACGCTAATTATTTAAAAGGGGATGTTGAGATGGGGACAACGTTGAGACGAGGACGTATGTGGGGAATACTTACTGCAATTCTATGCTTTTCTATCATTATTTCTGCGTGCGGGATTAAATCGGCAGGACAGACGACAGCCGGGAGTGAGGCCGGAAAGACACAAACAACTGCACCTGCAAATAATCAGGAAGAAAATAAAGACGATAAGGTTAAGGATCTTAAAGGAAAGCGGATTGCGCTTGTTATGGAATTAAATACAGGGACGTTCTCGCAGCAATATGCTGAAGGTGTTAAGGAAGAAGTGGAGCGATTTGGTGGAGAGTTGACAGTATTTGTCGCTGAACGAGATAAATCTAAGATGGCTACATACGTAAATATGGCTGTGAATCAGAAATTTGATGGTATTTTAACGGATCACGGCACACCAGAAGCATTGACAAAAGGAATTAAAAAGGCACAGGAAAATAATATTCCTGTCGTTGCCTTCGACGCACTATTAGACATTCCAGGTGTAACGGTCCTCGAACAAGGGGATGAGAAAATGGCTGAGTTGACATTGGAGCAGCTGGCAGCAGATGCCGGTGGAAAAGGAAATATCGTGAAAATCTGGGTAGCTGGCTTTGCTCCAATGGAACGTCGTCAGACGGCGTATGCAGCTTTCCAACAAAAGTATCCGGAAATTAAAGAGATTGCTGCATTTGGTGCTGCATCCAGCAGTACAGCATTGGATACACAAGCTAAGATGGAGGCTATTTTAAAGCAGTATCCTAATAAGGGTGACATTACAGCAGTTTGGGCTGCCTGGGATGAATTCGCCAAAGGTGCTTCACGAGCGATCAAGCAAGCAGGCCGTGATGAAATCAAAGTATATGGCATCGACATGAGTGATGAGGATTTGCAAATGCTTCAAGATCCGACTAGCCCATGGATAGCAACGGCTGCTGTAGATCCAAAAGACATTGGCCGCGTACAAGCTCGTTATCTTTATCAAAAGCTGTACGGTGAAAAAACAGAAGATCGTGTTGTTCTTGAACCGATATTTGTACAGCGAGATGATTTGCCAAAAGACAAACAAGTATCAACAAATGAGCTAGGACAGTATGTACAAGGGTGGAGCGGCAGTAAGCAAGGTGAGAAAGAATGGATGAAATTGTATAAATACAAATAAGTTCCAACATACAGCAAAGGTGGGACTGATATGACGCTGTCAACACAATATGCAACAGAATCTTCTCCCACTGTTGCATATAAGGAGCAAAGAAGCGAGTGTGATATGGATATCCCTCGCTCCTTATTACGCATGGTGGGTATAGAAAAGAGTTTTAATGGGATACCGACACTAAAGCAGGTTGATTTTGAAGCTTACAGCGGAGAGATTCATGCATTATTGGGAGCAAATGGGGCTGGGAAGAGCACGCTGATGAATGTGCTCTCCGGCGCCTATTCTTCTGATGCAGGCCATATTGAGCTCCACGGTATGAAACTTCAGATTGATCAGCCGAAAGACGCTCGCAGTGTGGGGATTTACTGTGTTTATCAAGAAGTGGATACAGCTCTTGTCCCACAATTAACTGTCGCAGAAAATATTATGCTGGATCAAATGGCAAAAGACACCGCATCGTGGTGGGTCAGTCCTGCACATCAGTATCGGCAAGCGGCTGTTGCATGTGCTAAGCTCGGGGTCGAGCTGCCACTAACGAAACTTGTGTCGGAGCTTTCATTGGCAGAGAAGCAGATGGTTCTCATTGCAAGGACGCTTGTGGAGCAGGCCAAAGTAGTTATTTTTGATGAACCTACAGCACCGCTTAGTCAGGAAGAGGCTGTACGACTGTTTGCTGTTATGCAGCTGATGAAAGAACAAGGGCTGGTCGTCATTTTTATATCTCATCGTTTGCCTGAAGTATTTGCCATTTGCGATCGGATTACCGTTATGAGAGATGGGGTTAGGGTATACACCGATCATGTGGCGAGGACATCCATACAGGATGTCGTCGGTCATATGCTTGGACGTACACTTGCAGAGCAGGTGCCGAAGCAAGTCGTACCGATTGGAGATATAGTTCTGGAAGCGAAAAACCTTGTAGCTGGTAATAGAGTTCGTGGTGTTAATCTTGCGGCTCGTAAAGGCGAGATAGTAGCCGTGGTTGGTATCGTTGGGGCAGGGAAAACCGAGACTTCAAGATTGCTGACGGGTGTGGATCAGATAGAACAAGGGTCCATTTCTATTAAAGGACAATCGGTTCGGTTTAAGGAACCTGCAGATGCGATCGCCAAAGGAGTAGTACTTGTACCTGAAGAGCGGCGCAAACAAGGGCTTGTTGTGCATGAATCGGTGGAGACCAATCTTAGTCTTCCCATACTAAAACGACTGTCGAACTGGAGCGGGTGGCTCAACGGCAAAATAGAGCGTCAACTTGCTGCAGAAATAGTCGAAAAACTTCGAATTAAAACAGCATCCGTGCAGACACTGGTTCAATATTTGAGCGGTGGAAATCAACAAAAAATAGCAATCGGAAAATGGCTGGAATCCGGTGCGGATGTATACGTATTTGATGAGCCTACTAAAGGTGTTGATGTTGGTGCCAAAGAGGATATATTCCAAATTATCGGCGGATTAGCAAAGCAGGGGCATGCTATTCTGTACTTTACTTGCGAATTTGCAGAAGCGATAGGGATTGCAGATCGAATTCTTGTGATGTGTGACGGTAAGATTGTTCAAGAATTTGATCGACAAGCCGCGACCCAAGAACAACTCTTGTTCTACGCTAGCGCCGGCAAAGAAGGGGAGCTATAAGCATGGAAGCAGGTATCAAACACAAACTGTTGCACTTTTTATTCCGTTATGGAGCAATTTTTGTAGTCATTGGCGTGTTTATTTATTTTTCGCTGCGGTTGGATAATTTTTTGACGGCATCTAATATTGGGGATATTATGGCCTCCATATCGATCGTCACCTTTGTTGCGCTGGGTGTTACTTTTTCACTTATTGTGGATGGATTTGATTTGTCAGTAGGCTCTACGGTTTCACTTACTACCGTTGTAACCGCATCGATGATGGTTTGGTATGAAATGCCGATGCTCGTCGTAATTGGAGTACCACTCTTAATTGGTGCATTGGTAGGTTTGTTGAACGCACTTTTTATTATTAAATTTCGTATTCCCGATCTATTAGCGACGCTAGCGGTAATGTACATTATTGCAGGTATTCACAAGACTTATACTAAAGGTTACTCTATTAATGACCATATGTTATTCCCTGACGGCTCCAAAGCGCCAGGTGTCATTTCAACGTCGTTCCAGACGATTGGTCAGGGAGAGTTTTATATCGGCAGCTTTACAGTTCCTATACCTGTAATTTTCATGCTGTTGGCCATTGTGGCCGCGCATTTACTATTGCGCTATACTCGTTTCGGCAGACAGCTATACATGACTGGTGGAAATCGTGAGGCAGCGCGTTTATCGGGTATTCGAGTCAATCGGATTCGGACACTTGCGTATGTCATTTCAGGGGTTTGTGCTGCAATTGGTGGTATTTTATTTACATCAAGAGTAGGAACAGGGGAAATTGATGCTGGTGCACCGCTTTTGATGGAGGCGGTTGCGGCCGTATTTGTTGGCTTTTCTGTTTTTGGAGCAGGGAAGCCGAATGTATTTGGGACTTTTGTAGGTGCATTACTAATAGGTGTGTTAGTTAACGGGTTGACGATGATGAACTTGCAATACTACACGCATGATATTATTAAGGGAACTGTTCTCGTGCTGGCTCTTTCGATTACGTTTTATGTTGTAAATCGAGGACGCTCTTCTTCATCGTAATTGTAAGATTGCTGTCACATCGCTACTTGCAATTGATCAAATGGTATATTACTATAAATTTGTTCCAGATGCACTATTACATGCTAAGGGACTTCGTATAGGATATACTCATGTATATTTTTATAGGAACTAGTGTAAACAATGGATAACCACATACTTGAATCGGGAGGTGAGCATACATGAACAAGTCCGAATTGATTACGGAAGTCGTTGAGTCGACCGAACTTTCTAAGAAAGATGTAACAAAAGTTGTAGACGCAGTATTCGAAGCGATTTCTACTGCTCTGCAAGAGGGCGATAAGGTTCAGTTGGTAGGCTTCGGTAACTTCGAGGTTCGTGAGCGTTCCGCTCGTAAGGGCCGTAACCCGCAAACGGGTGAAGAGATCGAGATCCCTGCTAGCAAGATCCCTGCGTTCAAACCAGGCAAAGCGTTGAAGGAAGGCATCAAATAAGCTTTTACATAGGAATGTCTTTGCTCAGCCGTGACGAATGTCACGGCTTACTTTATGTGTTACACTTATTCAATAAGGAGGGATTAACGTGGAACAAACCGATTTTATTGTTATTAAGGCGAAAGAACAAGGGGTACAAGTTATCGGATTGACAAGAGGACAAGATACGAAGTTTCATCACACGGAGAAATTAGACAAAAACGAGGTTCTCATTGCACAATTCACGGATCATACATCTGCAATTAAGATTCGCGGCAAGGCTATGATTATGAGCAAGCATGGTACGGTTCATACAGATAAAGACGAATAGAGTAAGGCAGGCATAGCCTGCTTTTTTTCATTATAGAATGAGGTATGGACATAAGTTCGTCCGTCGACACTGTTAGTATATCTTGCGATGACTTAGTGGAAGACGAAAGGGTGTATATAGTTGCGTAGATGGCAAAAGGCACTCCGAATAACGACGATGTACGTATTATGCGTCACTTCAGTAGTTTATGTTCTAGGGATTCTTTCCTCAGAGCGCAGCTTGCATGGCAATGAGCGGAGAACGATTCCAGTAATGAGTACAGTTAGTCCCATCAAGCATGTAACAGATGATGGGCTTGTAGATACGCTGCTCGCTCTGCCTACTCAATTACCTATTAGCCGTGTGCAATGGAGTGAACCGGGCGTACTCTCACTGGACATCCGAGTAGCTTCTAGTATTCATCATCCAAGAATCATTTATGAAGAATTGTATCGTTGGCTACACTTTAGTTTCTATGAGACGGATAATGTTAACCGTTTGGAATTGAGAGTCGTTATTGAAAATAAAGAGCGCCGTCAAAAGCAAATTCTTCTCGCATTGGATACACTTCGCAATCAAGTGACCGAATCCGATTTGAATGAGCTCGTCCGAAACGGACATCCACCTTCCATCCAAGCGATCAGAGCCATGCGGTTGAGTTATACAACATTGTGGACTGAACAATTTGGAGTGCGAGCGAAGCTATAAAAAATATCACCGTCTTACTGACAATATGCTATAATAATCAAGATCACGACATCCAAAAGGATGAATGCATTCGGAGGCACGAGGATGAAAGGATATGCTATTCCGCAAGAAGTAAAGCGTTATGTCGCACATGACATGATTCAGGCGCACACGAAGCTGCCGTCGTTCGCGAATGAGCGGATAGCTTTGCTGTACGCCTTTTTGAAGCGGAACGAAGACAATCAGCAGTTTACGGAACGTATGGCAGCTGTGACGCTGCTTGTACAGCTTGGAATTGACACGCACAATACGGTTGAATATGCGACCAGTTCCACCAGTGATCGAAATATGCGCTCTAGACAGCTCAAAGTGCTGGCAGGAGACTATTTTAGCAGTCGCTTTTATCAAATGTTAGCCGAAGCAGGACAAATTGAGGCGATTCAGCTGCTCAGTCGAGCAGTTTGTGAAGTAAATCGCTTGAAAATGACCGTAGCTGCTAGCGTGCGTGATGGTTCTATGAATCACAGCCGCTATTATGAGCATGCAGTGAAAATAAAACAGTGTTTGTTCCACGCTTTTAATGAATGGCTTAATCGTGCTGATGTTGAGTTATACGAGCAATTGCTTGATTTAATTAGTGAACGAGAAGTGATTCAAGAAGAGTTGGAGAATGTGAAGCAGCATGCTGTGGATTCTCATAGTTGGACGTACTGGTTAGTTATGGAACATGCTTCATCCGCTCAGCGCAGTCGTTGGCAACATGAAGCTATTGTGCAACAAGAGTGGGATGAATTGCTGAGCCAATGCAGGCCAGAAGTGATCTTGCAAGAGAGAATGAAGTCTGTTGAAGAGCGATTGTCAATCGTATTAGGTACAATCGTGAGCGATACGCAGTCTTCTCTTGTAGAATCAATTGTTTCTGAACTAGCGATATAGGTTTAAATGTGCGTACAAGCTGCAGCTCAACGCCGTGAAGTGACGGATCAGTTGTAAAATAGGCGATGAAAGGACTAGGTGACGTGACGTGATGACACATTCGCCGAAGGAAGGCAAAGCTAAAGAGCAACATGTACACGCGGTATTTGAAAATATCGCACCGAAATACGATGTGATGAACGATATCATAAGCTTCCGTCGCCACAAAGCATGGAGAACGTTCACGATGAAGAAGATGAACGTACAACGAGGTCAAACGGCTCTCGATTTATGCTGCGGTACTTGTGACTGGACGATCCAACTCGCACAAGCAACGGAAACGGGAGCTGTTTACGGTTTAGATTTTAGTGCGAATATGTTAGCTCACGGGAAGAACAAAGTAGACAAGCTAGGATTGGACAAGCAAATAACGCTTGTACAAGGTAATGCTATGGAACTTCCGTTTGAAGACAATACGTTTGATTATGTGACGATTGGATTCGGCTTGAGGAATGTGCCTGACTACATGCAGGTTATTCGTGAGATGCGTCGAGTCGTCAAACCAGGTGGAAAAGTCGTTTGTTTAGAGACTTCCAAGCCTTCTACGCAGCCCTTTAAAGGTATTTATAATCTTTACTTCCAGAAGTTTATGCCGATGTTAGGTAAATTGGTTGCGAAGCGATATGAACAATACCAGTGGCTGTCAGAATCCCAGGCTTCATTCCCTGACCATATACAATTGGCCCGTATGTTTGAGGAAGCGGGATTGGAGAGAGTTGAAGTGAAGCCATTCTTTATGGGTGTAGCTGCGCTTCATATGGGGACGAAGGGGAACGAGCATGTTTAATAAAATAAAAATAATTCTTGAAATGATCAAGTTCGAGCATACGCTTTTTGCACTGCCATTTGCGTTTATGGGCTCTATTCTAGGCGCGATGACCTTACAAAGCAGAATGCCGAGCTGGACAGAGATTGGTTGGGTTTTAGTTGCTATGATTGGCGCACGCAGTGCTGCTATGGCGTTGAATCGTGTTATTGATGCAGCGTACGATGCGAAAAATCCTCGTACAGCCAATCGAGCGATTCCAGCCGGATTGTTAAAGTTTGGTGAAGTAATCGTATTTACAATTGTTTCGTTTGGATTATTAATATGGGCAGCCTATGAGTTACAGCCATTATCCTTTGTATTATTACCTATTGCTGTGTTTATGCTCGTATTTTATTCGTTTACGAAGCGCTTTACTTGGCTCTGTCATGTTATTCTCGGGTTTACAATTGCACTTGCACCGCTTGGTGGCTGGGTTGCGGTAACGAATGTCATCGATTGGACAGCAATGGTCTTTTTCTTGACAGTTGCTTTTTGGACGGCAGGGTTTGATATTGTGTATGCATGTCAAGACTATGAATTCGACAAGAAGGCAGGCTTACACTCCATTCCTGTTCGATTTGGTATTGCAAGATCGCTTATGATTGCTCGAGGTTTTCATATTGTAACAGCAGTCGGGTTCATATCGTTAACGTTTATGACTGAGCTGAGCTGGTTGTATCTCATTGGTACATTAATTGCTGCAGGCTTGATGATTTATGAGCATCTTATCGTGAAGCCGAATGATTTGACACGCTTGAACACTGCATTTTTCACCATGAATGGTGTGCTCAGTGTCGTCGTGTTCGTGTTTAGTTTACTTGACTTGGTGGTGCTGCGTTCATGAGTAATCCTGAACGTTGGATCGTAGGCATTACAGGAGCAAGCGGCGCTATATATGGTGTACGTCTTGTTCAATCTTTGCTAGCTGCTGGTCACTTCGTTCATTTGCTCATTTCTGACGCTGGCTGGCGTGTACTTAAAGAAGAGCTGGACTGGCAAGTGACTAGAAGGCAAGAAGCCATCAAGGAAGCGTTCGGTGATGCTGCTGAACGAATTCAATATCATCCTATTCAAGATATTGGAGCAAGTATTGCGAGTGGATCGTTCCGCGTTAAAGGAATGATTATTATGCCGTGTTCGATGGGAACGCTGTCTGCCATTGCCCATGGAACATCAGATAATTTGATGGCACGTGCAGCTGATGTCATGATCAAGGAAGGAAGACCTCTCGTCTTAGTTCCTCGTGAAACGCCAATGCATGCCATACACCTTGAGAATATGCTTAAGCTGTCCCGATTAGGTGTGAAAATAGTCCCTGCAATGCCTGCCTTTTATTATCGTCCACAGACATTGGATGACATCGTAAACTTCCTTGTTGGAAAGGTATTAGACAGCTTGGACATTGATCATCAACTGTTTACAAGGTGGGGAGAGCCGAATGAGCATTCCGTTGAATCCACAGATGAGTACGATACGAATCGGCCAAATTGATTATACGAACGTTTGGCCCATTTTCTATCACTTTAGGCCTGAACAAACGTTGTCACCTGTCGAGCTTGTCCCTGCTGTTCCATCGACCTTGAATAAGGCGATGAAGGAAGGAAATATCGATATGGGTCCTATTTCAGCGTTTGCGTATGGCGTATCCAGTAAAGACTATGTGTTATTTCCTGATTTGTCGGTTAGTGCCTACGGGGCTGTTAATTCCATTTTGCTATTTTTGAATAAGCCATTGATAGAAGCGCTAGAAGGCACGATTGCATTGACTACGTCTTCTGCTACCTCCATTAATTTGTTCAAAATAATAGCTAAAAAGCGCTATGGCGCTCAACCGAACTATATTCCGATGGATCCCCAACTTGATCGAATGATGGAAAATGCTGATGCGGCATTATTGATAGGTGATCATGCGATTCGAGCTTATTGGGATAATGAACAACATGGTCGCTATCAGGTGTTGGATTTAGGGCAGATGTGGCAAGAATGGACAGGGCATTGGATGACATTCGCAGTCTGGGCTGTTCGCAAACAGGCACTCGTTAGTCATCCTTCTGACATTGGTCGCATCGTCGAAGCTTTTGAGCAAAGTAAGCAGAAAAGCATTCACAGCCCTGATCCCCTTATTCAAACGGCCGTACAAAGAGTCGGTGGTACGGAGCAGTTTTGGCGTCACTATTTTGCAAACTTGAACTATGATTTTGGTCCAAGACAGCAACAGGGGTTGCAGTTGTATTTTAAATATGCATATGAGCTAGGTCTTATTGATCATCATGTTCAACTTGATATATGGTCTGAAAATAAGGTTGGTTAGGTGACGGTATGAAATTGTGGGATATTTATGCAACTATGAAAAATGACGTGTCCTATATTGAGCGTGAATTGGAGCGTACTGTCGTATCTGATCATGAATTGCTTAATGAAACGACACTTCATTTATTAAAAGCAGGAGGCAAGCGAATACGGCCTGTATTTGTTTTGCTCTCTGGTAAGTTTGGCACATACGATTTGGAGCAACTCAAAAAAGTTGCTGTGCCGCTGGAATTGATTCATATGGCCTCCCTCGTGCATGATGATGTCATAGATGACGCGAATACACGTAGAGGCAGCATGACGGTTAAGTCAAAATGGGATAATCGCATTGCCATGTATACGGGTGACTTTATTTACGGGAAAGCATTAACTCTTGTAACGGAATTGAAAAATCCAGATATTCATCTTATCCTCTCTAAAGCAATGGTTGAGATGTGTCTAGGTGAAATGGAACAAATCCGTGATTTCTTTAACACGGGTCAGTCTGTTCGCCAGTATTTGCTGCGTATCCGTAGAAAGACGGCATTGCTAATCGCCATCAGTTGTCAACTGGGAGCTTTGGCAGCTGGTGCAGATCAAAATGTGAGCCGACTATTGTATCGCTATGGATACAACGTTGGGATGGCATTCCAAATTCGTGATGATGTGCTTGACTTGATTGGTACTGAATCACAGTTGGGCAAACCGCCGGGTAATGATATTTTACAAGGGAACATTACGCTTCCTGTCTTGTACGCACTGCAAGAACCTCGTTTGCAGGAACCATTGCTAAAGCACATTGACGAAATACGTTTGAACAATGGTCATTCGGATGCGACGAAAGCACTTGATTTAATTCGATATAGTAATGGAATTAAGATTGCGGAGCAGCTAGCAGATCGCTACATACAAAAGGCAATGGATGCACTCGCGGAACTGCCTAATCAACGGGCAAAGCGGAATTTAAAAGATATCGCACATTTCATCGCAAATCGAAATCACTAAAAATAGAGCTTATGCATTAGCATTACATTCGTTATGCTATAAATGCATAGGCTATATTTTTAGAAAAGGATGCGCTTACAAACAAAATCTGGTATAATTTTCTGTGTTGGACAACTTCACATAGGTATCAAGGAGTGAACGTATGGAACGCACATTCATCATGGTTAAGCCAGACGGCGTGCAGCGTGGCCTGATTGGTGAAATCGTAAGCCGATTTGAACGCAAGGGATTTAAATTAGCAGCAGGTAAGTTGATGATTATTGAGCGTGATCAAGCAGAGCGTCATTACGCCGAGCATGCAGAAAAGCCATTTTTCGGAGAATTGGTAGACTTCATCACTTCTGGTCCAGTGTTCGCGATGGTGTGGGAAGGTGACGATGTCATCTCGTTATCTCGACTTATGATTGGTAAGACGAAGGTTGCGGATGCATTGCCAGGAACGATTCGTGGTGATTATGCTGCGCATACGAACTTCAATCTTGTGCATGGTTCGGATGCACCTGAAAGTGCAGAGCGCGAGATTGCCAATATGTTCAATGATAGCGAGTTGCTTGGATATACTCGGTCAATTGAACCGTGGATTTAAGCTAAATAATGATGTTATACGGACAGGCATGACGAAATTTTTTCGTCGTGTCTTTTTTAATTGGTGCATAGTCCTTGCTAGTATGATATAAGTGAAGAAACAGTACATATGAAAAATGATGGGAGAAGCAGCAGATGGAGAGACCTACATACCAAGATCAGACAAAAGCAGATAAGTTGGCTGCGCTAGCAGATATTCCAACACGCACAATCGTATATTCTCAAGAAGAAGATGCTGATTATGCGATATTCATACAGCTAATTAAGCAGAAGACAGGAATTGATCTTTCCCAATACAAAGAAGCGCAGATGCGCCGTCGACTTACGACATTACGTGTAAAGAATGGTCACTCTACCTTCGAACAATTTGCGAATGCCATGAATGCAGACAAAAAGCTGTTTTATGAGTTTTTGGACCGTATGACGATCAACGTATCCGAATTTTGGCGGAATCCAAACCGTTGGGAAGTGTTGAAAGATCGCGTTCTTCCAGCATTAATGGCAGAAAGTAAACAGCTTCGTTGTTGGAGTGCTGCATGTTCAACGGGTGAAGAACCTTATACGCTTGCGATGATTCTTGATGATAAAAATTGTTTTAAGAACACAACTCTCTTTGCATCTGACATTGATGAAAATGCATTGCAGCGTGCAAAGGATGGTATTTATATCGAACGGGCATTAAAGGATGTTCCGCCTGCATTTCAACAAAAGTATTTCAAGCCAGATGGAGATATGTATCGCGTACATGAAATGTTGAAGCCGCATGTTCAATTTCGAAAGCAAAACTTATTGTTGGACAAGTTCGAAACGAATTTGGATCTGATTATTTGCCGCAACGTTATGATCTATTTTACGGAAGAAGCAAAACATGAACTTTATAAAAAGTTCTCCCAGGCGCTTCGACCAGGTGGAATTCTGTTTGTAGGCAGCACGGAACAAATCTTTAACCCAGCGCAATATGGCTTGGAAACACAAGAGACATTCTTCTATCGCAAATTGTAGTCAGAGTCTAGCAGAAATGTGAGGTATATCGTTCAAGTAGCAGTAATAAATTGCCTGCAATCCTTGATTCTCTAAGGCGGGAGCTTATTAAACGCGGTTGATGCTTTCTTGTCAAACGATGTCACCTATACTATAATGAGCAAAGAGTCTGAGATTTTAGCCATTCACAGCATCACAGCTTAAAGGAGGAACAGTAAATGAGTCTACGATTTTTGACAGCTGGTGAAACACACGGTCCGCAATTAACCGCTATTATAGAAGGTATGCCTAGTAATATGACTGTAGATTTTGAACAGCTTAATAATCATTTGCTACGTCGTCAAAAAGGCTACGGCCGTGGTCGTCGTATGCAAATTGAAACAGATACTGCACAAATCGTAGGTGGTGTTCGCCATGGTCGTACGACAGGTGCACCTATTGCACTTGTTGTTGAGAACAAGGATTGGAAGCATTGGACTTCCATTATGAACGTTGAGCCAATCGAGGGAACCGACGAAGAGAAGCGCCGCGTACACCGCCCACGTCCTGGACATGCGGATTTGAACGGTGGATTAAAATATAACTTGAAAGATTTGCGCAATGTATTGGAGCGCTCAAGTGCACGTGAGACTGCTGCAAGAGTAGCTTGTGGTGCTTTGGCTCGACAGCTCCTTGAGCAATTTGGTATCAAAATTGCGGGTCATGTTATTCGTATTGGAGAAATTGAGGCACCTCCAGTAGGAGATATTTCAATTGATGCATTAATCGAGCGTACAGAGCAGTCATCTGTGCGTGTCGTTGATGAAGAAACAGAAAAGAAAATGGAAGCTTACATCGATCAAATTAAAAAAGAGGGCGATTCTATCGGCGGCATTGTCGAGTGTATCGTCGAAGGGCTTCCTGTCGGATTAGGAAGTCATGTTCAATATGATCGTAAGTTGGATGGTCGAATTGCGCAAGGAGTAATGTCCATTAATGCTTTTAAAGGCGTTGAGATTGGAATCGGATTTGAAGCAGGTATTCTTCGCGGCTCACAGGTTCACGATGAGATTGAGCACGGGGAAAATGGATATACACGGGCATCGAATCGCTTAGGCGGTTTTGAAGGTGGCATGACAAATGGCATGCCTGTTGTTGTTCGCGGGGTAATGAAGCCGATACCAACCTTGTATAAGCCGTTGCGTAGTGTGGATATTGATACAAAAGAAGCGTTCACAGCACAAGTAGAGCGTTCAGATGCTTGCGCAGTGCCTGCTGCAAGTGTAGTGATGGAGCATGTCGTTGCTTGGGAAATAGCTAAAGCATTTCTTGAGAAGTTTGGTGGAGATTCCATGGAAGAAATTCGTGCCAACTACGAAAATTACTTGAATCAACTAGCACAGTACTAAGGTGATAGATATGGACACTAATCAATCTTTGGGATGTCGTGAACTTATCGTCTCTTTGGAGGATCGCTCCTATCCAATATGGATAGGGAGTGGTCTACTCCCTCGCTTAAGCGCATTACTGCTTGAACGTGGTATATCAAACGGGAGTCCGCTCTTGCTAGTATCCGACGAGCAGGTTGCTAAGCATCATCTAGCGACTGTACAACAAGCTTTGCAAGAAGGGGGCTATAATACTGTTGTACATATTGTTCCATCGGGAGAATCATCTAAATCTTTAACGCATTATGAAGCATGCATGACAACTGCTATCGAGGCGGGATTGGATCGGAAATCGACTGTACTTGCGCTTGGTGGCGGTGTAGTTGGAGATTTGGCAGGATTTGTTGCCGCTACATATATGAGAGGTGTTAAATTCATTCAACTTCCTACTACTATTTTAGCTCATGACAGCAGTGTAGGCGGTAAAGTAGCGGTTAATCATGCGTTGGCCAAAAATATGATCGGTGCTTTTCATCAGCCTGAGGCGGTCATTTTTGATTTGGAGACGCTTCATACGCTTCCAATTAGAGAAGTTCGTGCTGGTCTTGCTGAGATGATTAAGCATGGTCTGATCTGGGATGAAGCATTTTCGGATTGGTGCTTGGAACATGCGGATGATTTAGTTGCTCTAGACCAGGCGAAACTTGCATATGGCATTTATATGGGATGTAATGTTAAAGCGCAGGTCGTTTCTAAAGACGAGCGTGAACAAAACTTACGCGCAATTTTGAATTTAGGGCATACGATTGGCCATGCGCTTGAAGCAGTAGGCCAGTACGGTGAACTGCTTCACGGTGAGGCGATTTCTATTGGTATGGTGGGATCAGCGGAGTTGGCTGTGCTGCTGGGGGAAGATTCTCAGCTTGTCACATACACACGTCGCATATTGGAGGCATTCGGATTGCCTACATCCATCCCGTCACATTATGATACAGATGCTATCCTGTCAGCTATGATGCACGATAAGAAATTCAGCGGTGGCAGAACGACATTTGTTATTCCAACCGCGGTGGGCCAAGTAGATATTAGACATGATATATCTATTGAGCTTGTGCGCAGTGTAGTGGATAAATTGAAAGGAGAGTCGGCTTAACCATGTGGGTGAGAGGAATACGTGGAGCAACAACCGTGCAAGCAAATGATGCGGATGAGATTTTACAAGCGACATCAGAACTGCTTGATGAAATCGTTCAGCGTAATGGTGTCGAGCCAGAATCTATTGCTAGTGTCTGGATTACAATGACTGAAGATTTAAATGCAACGTTCCCAGCTCGTGCTATTCGTACATTACCGAATTGGGAACTTGTCCCTATTATGTGTGCGTTGGAAATACCGGTTGAGGGTAGTTTGCCTAAATGTATACGATTGCTGGTTCATATTAATACTGATAAATCACAAAAGGCTATCCAGCATGTATATTTAAAGGAGTCGGCACAACTGCGTCCTGATTTGGCAGGACCTGCTTCGTAATGAAGTGGCTATAGGCATGTGAGTAGGTCATTGACGACTTCCACATGCTAGTGTATAGTTGGCATTAGCAGAGTTGAGCATAGTGTAGTTGAGATGAGATTAGATGAGTAGAGTTGAGTATAAGCGTGTTATTGGCTATCAGATTTAGATGGAGATAAGAAGTATTTACAATGCTATGTATCCTTAGTCTTGTTGTATAACAAGAGTGATGCATTCATTGGCATACCTTCTATACGTCCATACTTATGTGTGCATAGGTGGTGTATTGGCTTTATGCCTTTATTCAATCTACCTTGCATCCTGATAACAACACCTTTTATTTCTTCAATATTATCATCGCGTTCAACACACCTCTGCGGAAGCAGAGGTTTTTTTGTTGTTGAACAGCTATCTCTCCCTATCCATGCAAGTATGGGAAAGGAGTGTGCGCGATGATTCCTCCAATGATCGAACTAAGGAATGATCCCACGAGTTCAATATCTTCTCTTTTTCGTTTCTCACGTATACCGAGTTTACCAATAGAAGATTGGCGAACGTCATACCGTTTAGCTCGCTAACAAGAAGCTATTCATTAAGGTTCAATTAGGAAACTAGCAATGAACATCTCTTCACAAACGAACTGAGATAGTAAGGCTAATACAGTTACTAATAGAAACAAGAAACGAAAAGGAGAGGATCATATGACAAACGATTATCGTGTAAAAGAAGCTTTAAGTAAGTTGCTGAGCGGAGATAGCCTATCAAGGGAAGAAGCTCGGCATGTAATGGAAGATATTATGCGTGGTGATGTAACGCCTGCTCAAATCGGAGCGTTACTTGCTGGTCTTCGTCTAAAAGGCGAAACGGTAGATGAGATAACAGGGTTGGCAGAAGGAATGCGAAATGCTGCGAAGCAGGTGAACACATCCCGTGAACAATTGCTTGATACATGTGGTACTGGAGGCTCCGGCATTCATAAGCTCAACGTATCGACAGTATCCGCTATTATTGCGGCGTCCTCATCTGTTCGTGTAGCTAAACATGGCAATCGATCGGCTTCCAGTCGTTCAGGCAGTGCAGATGTGTTGGAAGCACTGGGTGTGAATATCCATTTATCCAGTGAGAATGCTGCAGAATGTTTGGATCGGATTGGGATATGCTTTATGTTTGCGCAAATGTTCCATCCTGCAATGAAATATGCAGCAGCGCCTCGTAGAGAGCTTGGCATACGTACCGTATTTAATATGCTTGGCCCCTTGACGAATCCAGCTGGAGCAGATCGCCAACTGCTTGGCATTTATGACAAAACGAAAACGGAAACTGTCGCAGCTGTTCTGCGCGAACTTGGTTTGAAGCGGGCTATGGTTGTATCCAGTCTCGATGGGTTAGACGAGATTAGCTTGTCTGCACCCACTCGTATTAGTGAACTGCGAAATGGAGACCTGCGCACGTATGAACTTACCCCTGAAGATATGGGCTTACGAACGCAGTCGTTGAGTGACGTACTTGGCGGCGAAGCGTCTGACAATGCAAAAATTATATTGAACATTTTAAAAGGCGAACGCGGGGCGCATCGGGATATCGTACTTGCAAACGCAGGTGCTTGCATTTATGTATCCGGTCAAGCTGATTCCATACGCGAAGGGGTACAAATTGCTGCTGATATGATAGATACTGGAAAGGCACATAGTAAGCTGCAACAATTGATAGAGACAACTGGAGGGATGAGTCATGTTTCTTAATCGTATTGTAGAAACGAAGCAGTCAGAAGTTGAGCAACTGCAGAAGACCTTGAATGTTGCTCAAGCGGAAGCAGATATTTCAAGGTTCATGCCAGTGCGATCACTAAGAAAAGCGATTACGGCGAATCGTAATCGTGGAGTGGGATTAATAGCAGAAGTAAAAAAAGCATCCCCTTCTAAAGGGATTATTCGAGAGCATTTTAATCCAGTAGAGATTGCGCAAAGCTACGTTCATGCGGGTGCTGACGCATTATCTGTGTTGACCGATGTTTCCTACTTCCAGGGTGGAATCGATATATTTAAGCAAGTTCGCTCGCAAGTTGATGTTCCTATGTTGCGCAAAGATTTTATTATAAGTCGCGAGCAGTTGCTTGAAGCAAGATTAATTGGGGCGGACGCTGTATTGCTCATTGCTGCTATTTTGGATGATGCGCAGCTTAAGGAATTATTTGAGCAAAGCAGAGAATTAGGAATGGAAGCATTAATCGAAGTACATGAAGAAAGTGAACTGCTTCGTGTATTGAAATTGGAGCATGTTGAGCTGATTGGCATTAACAACCGCAATTTGCACACCTTTGTTACAGACTTGGCTCAAACCGATCAATTACGTAAATTGGTTCCTAGCCACTGCACATTAGTGAGTGAGAGTGGTATCCACTTGCCTGAACATATTGCTCATTTATATGAGTCCAGTGTCGATGCAGTGCTTATCGGTGAGCATTTTATGCGAAACGACGACATTGGTGAGGCTGTTAACAAGCTGATGCAACCCGTTGAGCAGGCTTCTTCTGCTTCAGGAAGTGTGAGTTCATGAACGTTAAAATATGCGGGATGACGTCTTTAGAAATGACAAGAGACGTCATCGCATACAATCCTGACCATATCGGATTTGTATTTGCGAAAAGTCGCAGGCAAGTGAGTCCAGATGCCGTACAATGGATACTCAATCAGTTACAAGAGGAACAAGTTCGCATTCCTCATACGGTCGGTGTATTCGCGCACGTGGATACTGAACTTTTGAAGCCAGTTATTCAGTCCTGTACAGTGCAGGCGTTGCAATTTCATGCCAACGATCAGCTGGACAAATGTCGATGGGTGAAAGAAAATAGTAACATGAACGTTTGGCTAACATTGCCAATATCTAACGTTGATAGAATAGATTTTGAAGATGAATTGAATCATCAGTTTGAACGCTTATCTACAGCAGCTCCATACATTGACTTATTGCTGCTTGACACTCATGATCCGGTTCAGGGTGGAGGCTCGGGGAAAGTGTTTCAGTGGGATGTGATCCCGTATTATCAATCCCGTGCTAAACAAATAGGTGTGCCGTTGTATGTTGCTGGCGGACTGAATCCTGACAACATTAACAGTTTGCTATCACGCTATGAGCTTGATGGCGTAGACGTTTCCAGTGGCGTCGAAACAGATGGAAGCAAAGACATGAGCAAAGTAGATACATTTATAGGAAGGGTGAGACAACATGTCCGTACAAGAAGAAGTTTACCGTTATCCTGATGCGAACGGGCGTTATGGCCAGTTTGGCGGAAAATATGTCCCTGAAACGTTGATGAATGCTTTAATCGAGCTTGAGCAAGCTTATGAAACTTACCGGCACGATGAGCAGTTTCAGATAGAGTACAAGCAGCTGCTGCAAAGCTATTCAGGCCGTCCGACATCTCTTTATTATGCAGAGCGCATGACGAAGGAGCTCGGTGGAGCAAAAATTTATTTAAAACGTGAAGATTTGAACCATACAGGTGCTCACAAAATAAATAACACCATTGGTCAGGCATTACTTGCCAAGCGGATGGGCAAGAAGAAGGTGATTGCGGAGACTGGGGCTGGTCAGCATGGCGTAGCTACAGCTACCGTTTGTGCGTTGCTTGGATTAGAATGCAAAGTATTTATGGGCGAGGAAGATATGAGACGTCAACGTCTTAATGTTTTCCGTATGGAGCTGCTTGGTGCGGAGGTCGTACCCGTCATTTCCGGTACAAGAACATTGAAGGATGCTGGAAATGAAGCATTGCGTTATTGGGTTTCTAATGTGATGGATACTTTCTATATTTTAGGTTCTGTAGTAGGGCCTCATCCTTATCCGATGATCGTTCGTGACTTTCAACGTATTATCGGGGATGAGACGAAAAGGCAAATACAAGAACTAGAAGGAAGATTGCCGGATGTATGCGTTGCTGCTGTTGGCGGTGGAAGCAATGCGATGGGGATGTTCTATCCATTTATTAATGATCTTAGTGTGAATCTCGTAGGTGTGGAAGCTGCTGGTCGAGGTGTCGATACGAAAGAGCATGCGGCTACAATGACTTTGGGTACACCAGGTGTGTTTCAGGGTTCGTTAAGCTATTTGTTACAGGATGAGTTTGGTCAAGTGCAGCCAGCTCACTCCATTTCTGCGGGGCTTGATTATCCAGGCGTAGGGCCAGAACATGCTCACTTGAATGCATCCGGCAGAGCAACATACGCACCGATTACAGATAAAGAAGCACTAGATGCCCTTCAATTTATGTGTCGTACAGAAGGAATTATTCCTGCGTTGGAGTCCTCTCATGCCGTAGCCCAAGCGATAAAGATCGCTCCTACGATGAAGCAAGATGAGTTGTTAGTAATCTGCTTATCAGGTCGTGGGGATAAGGATGTGGGTACGATCATGGAAGTACTAGGGGGGAATAAACATGAATAATGCCGTCATGAATCGTATGGATGCAGCATTCGAAAAGTTAAAGTCAGAAGGGAAATCTGCCCTTATTCCATTTATTACAGTTGGAGATCCTCATATCGATATTACGTTAGAGCTGTTGCTAGGAATGGAACGGTCAGGGGCGGATATTATTGAGTTAGGCGTCCCTTATTCAGATCCGCTTGCTGATGGGCCTGTTATCGAACGTGCTTCAGCCCGTGCGCTGCAAAATCATATTACGATTCGAGATAGTTTACAGGTAGCGAAAAAAGCTAGGGAGCGCGGTGCGTCCATACCTTACGTTCTGTTCACTTACTACAATCCTGTACTCCAATATGGGGCGGAGAAATTATTTAATGAAATGGTAGACTCCGAAATAAGCGGCATTATTATACCTGATTTGCCTCTTGAAGAGAGTACGCCTATTCGTGAAATAGCAGATCGTTACTCGATTCATCTTGTGCCGCTAGTCGCACCAACCTCGAAGGAGCGGGTCAAACAAATCGCACAGCATGCCCGAGGTTTTATTTATTGTGTGTCCTCCTTAGGTGTTACAGGGGTTCGGAGTTCATTTGCTGCGAATATAGAAGATTTTTTGGATGAAGTCCGTACAGCTTCCGATCTGCCTATCGCGATCGGATTTGGTATCTCGAATGCAGAGCATGTACGTAGATTCTCTTCGCAATGTGATGGAGTTGTGGTTGGCAGTGCGATTGTTCGTCGAATCGAAGAGGCGTTGCCATTGCTACAATCACCACAGACAGCGCAAGATGGGGTATTGCAAATTTGCAAGTTTGTGAGAGAATTAAAATCATAACTTTAGCAAGTTGATACCCTGAAGTGGAGAGGTGTGATTGGATGCGTATCAGAACGAAAGACATCGTCGCGAAGCTTCCTGTCTATCAGCCTGGTTTATCTGCTGAGGATGTGAAGCGTGAATACGGAATTGATAACGTCGTTAAGCTAGCATCCAACGAAAATCCGTACGGTTGCTCGGTCCAAGTTAAACAGGCGCTCGAAGAAGAAATAAGTAAGCTGAGTCTATATCCCGATGGAGCTTCACTTAAGCTGAAACAGGCAGTAGCAGAACAGTTGCAAGTTAGCAGCAATCAGCTTATATTTGGAGCGGGTTCTGATGACGTTATACTCATGATTTGTCGTGCGTTTCTAACTGCGAATGATGAGTCTATTGCCGCAGATCAAACTTTTCCTCAGTATAAGCATAATGCTGAGATTGAGGGAGCTCGTACCATTGAAGTTCCATTAAAGGAAGGCAAACATGATTTAGAAGGTATGCTCGCTGCTATTACAGAGCGAACGAAAGTAGTGTGGATATGCAGCCCTAACAATCCAACGGGAACGATAGTTACAAAAGATCAGCTTATTGCGTTCATGGATCGGGTTCCTTCACATGTGCTAGTTGCTCTGGATGAAGCGTATTGTGAATATGTGACGGATGCAAGCTATCCTAATTCAATTGAACTCATTACGAATTATCCAAACCTTGTTGCACTCCGTACATTTTCTAAAATTCATGGCTTAGCGTCATTACGGCTTGGCTATGGTATAGGCCATCCTGAGGTGATTCGCTCTATTAATCAAGTCAGAGAGCCATTTAATACGTCGCGCTTTGCACAAGCAGCAGGGATAGCTGCGATTCAAGATCAGGAATATGTAACACACTGCAAGCAACGGAATGCGGAAGGTCTAGGGTATTTACAAGAGCAGTGTGAGAGGTTAGAATTACGTACAATGCCAGCACACGGTAATTTTATTATGATCGAAGTTCCGATGCTTGGTAAGGTCATGTTCGAACAGTTGGTTTCCAAAGGGATTATCGTCCGAGCAGGATTCCGTCATTATCCGAATGCTATTCGTGTCACGGTAGGTAGTCGTGAGCAGAATAATGCATTTATTCAAGCTATAGAACAAATTTTATTAGAATGTAAGGTGGACCTATGACTACGACTACAAAGATTGCAATTCTTGGAGTGGGCCTCATCGGAGGCTCGCTTGCATTATGTTTTAAAGGTAAGTCAGGGCTTCATGTAATTGGATATTCGCCTAGAACTGCATCAGCTGAGAAATATGTGGAGCGCGGTGTTGTTGATGAAGCAACGACGGATCTTGAAGAAGCAGTAAAAGATGCGAACTATATATTTATTTGTTCTCCCGTAGGCATGCTAGAGGATACTCTTTTTCAACTAAATGCTTTAACGCTTAGACGCGGTTGTGTCATTACGGATGTTGGCAGTACAAAGGCATCTGTTACAGCGTGTGCGAGTAAGCTAAATTGGAATGAAGTTTATTTTGTTGGTGGTCATCCGATGGCAGGATCTGAGCGTTCTGGTGTGGAAGCAGCTTCCGTATTGTTGTTCGAGAATGCATATTATGTATTGACTCCTACAAACGATTGTCCGGAAAGTGTTATTCATGAACTTCGTCAATTGCTCCATCATACACGAGCTCATATTATCCAAATGAATGCAGAAGAGCATGATCGTGTTGTTGGAGCGATTAGTCATCTGCCTCACATTGTGGCGACTGCTTTAGTCAACCAAGTACGCCAGTACAATGATTCTAATGAGCTGCATCTCGTACTTGCAGCTGGCGGGTTCCGTGACATTACTCGCATCGCATCCAGTGATCCTACTGTCTGGCGAGATATTTTGATTAATAATCGGCAAGTAATGCTTGATTTGCTTCAAGATTGGCAGGATAAAGTCGAGGAATGGAAAGATGTATTGCTGCGTGAAGATGGCGAATGGATTGAAGAGTCATTCCGTCTCTCAGGAGATTTTCGCAATCAAATGCCTGAACGACGTAAAGGGGCTATCCATGCACTTTATGATGTATATATGGACATACCTGATACCCCTGGTGTTATTGGTCGTATTGCAACCCAACTGGGACAAGAGGAGATTAATCTTAGCAATCTTCAAATTATTGAAAGTAGAGAAGATGTCCCAGGCGTACTGCGACTTTCATTCCGAGAAGAGCGGAACTGGGAGCGTGCGCAGGTGTGCCTGCGAGCATTAGGATATGAAGTATACGTATAGTAAAAAAGCCCTTGTGAAAGGGCTTTTTTACGTGGAAACGGAAAAATTTGATAAGAGATGAAATTTTTTCGGTAGAAGTTATTGACAGAATGAAAACGTATACATTATACTATAACTACAGTATGGTTTCTCTCCACTCCTATCCAAATATGCACTTTGTGCAACCACTCCATTATGGAGTGGTTCTTTTTTTGTCTTGATCTAGATTGAACGATTCTGGACTTATGTGGCATTCGAGATGCATGAGAAACATAATGTACCCAATGGTCGTAGTGTCATTAGAAAACAGTATGTGATTCAATGTAATTAACATCTTTAAGCTAATGATGTGAGGTTATTGAGGATAAACTCGGAATCATTTTTCTTAAATTATTGTGCAAGTCTACAAAGGCAGCAACGGATAAAAGCTTAAAGAAACATTAATTACCATGCTTGTAATTCTCCAATTTTGTACTACTGATGTATAATATGTGTTAATATGTAAGGCGCGGAACCGCTTCATTACGAAGAGGTTCTTTTTTGTGCAAATGTTCAACCTTAAAAGAATCTTAAGAAAAATTAACATTACGCACGTATGTCTTATGCTAAAATAGCAATGTAGTAAACAAAGATGTAAAATCATAGGATTTATTGTCGTATTGTTGGAAATTGACTATTCGTTTTTTAAATATAAGTAGTATCCGATTCGCAACTTTTTATTGTTCTGTGATGTATAATATCCTTAAAGGTAGCGCATCGGGGACGAAATGGAAAGCAAGGAGGACCGCAATCCATGACTGACTCCCTAATTATCCGTGAAATCAAAGAAGGAAATACTGACTTGTATGCGGATTTGATGAATCGTTATCACCGTAAAGTTTTAGCTTTTATTTATCACATGCTTCGTAATTCTCAGTTGGAATTACTTGCAGAGGACTTGTGTGCAGAGACATTCTATAAGGCATACCGCAGCTTACATACGTTTAGAGAAGCAGAGGCATCGTTCTCTACATGGCTCTATACGATAGCTCGTAATACGGTGTTAAGTGAGCTTCGTAAGCAACGAAGCCTTCAAGTATCACTTGATGAAGATAATAGCATCGTACCTGAAGCACCTAGGGAACTTACACCTGAATATACAGCTCTTCGTAATGAGAAGGTACAGCTCGTTAGGGAAGCGATTAACAATTTGCCTGAGAAGCAGCGTTCTGCCATCATCCTGCGTGAATATGACCAACTGGATTACCAAGAGATAGCTAATGAGCTAGGACAGACGGTAAGCTCAGTAAAATCATTGTTGTTCCGGGCTCGTACAAGTATTAAATGTCAAATGGAAGGATACATAACTGACCCGGGATTGAAGGGATGAACGGAAAATGAAATGTGCGGAAGCGCTCGAATGGATATCGGTTTACAGCGATATGCCAGAAGACGATCCGCAACGTCTTAGCATTCAAGGTCATTTGTCAGTTTGTGAAGGCTGTGCGGAAGAGTATCAGATTTGGGCGGCGAGTGAGGCATGGACTGATGACTTAGTAGAGTCAAGCTTAGCAGAGGCAGAGATGAACGGGCCTATTACGTTTGACTCCTCTCTCGTGATGGACCGCATATACAGTGAACAAGAATGGCTTATGCCGGTCCATAGACGTTCTCATGTGATGTCGCTTAAGATGCGTAACATTTTAGTTGGGGTAATGTCATTTTGTATTGTTGTATTTATGAGCAGTCTGGTTGTGATGGCTGTTTACCCAAACAAAGCGGAAACGGATCCATCTGATCAGAGTGGCATTATACCAACCGCAATAGCAGGCAGTAATTCATCGGAATTGGACATCACAATTGGGGATGTTCCTTATTCTGAAACGAGTGAACCGCTAATTCTACAAGTTGTCCCAACAATTCCAGAGTACTGGATTGTTTATTCCCTTGTGGGGATCATCATTGCCTCCTTGCTGTATCATTATTTAGCGCGTATCAGGCGTTAATGTGGTAAGATGATGCTATCATTTTGAACAGGCAGGAGAATCTAATGAATAGACAACAAATAGGATTAGTAAGGCATGGACAGACTGATTGGAATGCGTTAGGTCGTATTCAGGGTCAGACCGATATTCCACTTAATGATATCGGTAGAGATCAGGCGATGAAGCTTGCTGCACGTTTGTTGCACGAGCCTTATCGCTTTGATGCCGTTATCTCAAGTGGTCTGCAACGTGCTGAAGAAACAGCTGCTATCATTGCATCACACCTGGCGATTCCGTTATTGGAGCCGCATGCAGGTTTACTGGAGAGAGCATTTGGACTCGCGGAAGGAACCACACTAGAAGAAAGAACTTCTAGATGGGGAGTGGACTGGAAAGCTCAAGATGTTGGTCAAGAGACAGATCGTGCTATTAGGTTGAGAGCGGTAGAAGCTGTGAACTTTATTGCTAATCAATGGCCAGAGCGCAATATACTCATAATTAGTCACGGAAGCTGGTTGGCTCAGCTGTTCTATACTTGGTTCGGAGAAGAATGTACGAGTCATATCGGAAACTTGTCATTTACGGTCGTTGAGAGACATGAGCAGAATTGGGAAGCTTTGCTGCTGAACTGTTCTCGTCATATGGCAGAGACGACTTTTGAGGTATCGCAAAAGGTGCGATAAATTGAATAATGTTTGTGAGTTTTTATGAGTTGGTTGTTCCACAGGCTGTTTAACAGCGTTGGAACAACCTTTTTTTATTTTGTGAAAACGTAACTTTGTGGAGAACCTTCAGTTGTTCATCTCTGTTTATCATATTTTTTTCTGATCATTCGTATAAACGAGCAGAATTGTCCAATAATGGATTCTAGACAACGAGAATCGGCGATGGACGACGGGACGATTGGAGGTGGCTCATGAACTTAGCCGATATGCTTAGCTATGCAGATATTCAGCAGCTCGTTAGCATTGCGAAAAGATACGATTGCGAGTGTGATGCCCATTCGAAGCGTGAATTGATTCAATCCATTTTGACGAAGATAGGGCGCAAAGATTGGTTTGAGCAATTCATAAATGAGATGAGCGTAGAGGAGCTTCGCTTTATTAATTCATTGCTGTTTGAGCAGCGATCGTTGTTTAGTCTAGAAGAGTTAATTGCGAGAGTTCAACAGACGCGATTTGAACGAGATGAACAAACGCAATCTTCTAGTCCGCGCGATATGATTGTGAAAATGAGGCAGAGTGGATGGTTGTTCAATGGAGCTAGCCAGCAAACCAAGTACCTCTTCCAAGTTCCGGAAGATCTCAAAGAACGCTTCAAGCTTGTTATGAAAAGACGAATGGAGCAAGAGCTTGTATCTGTTCAAGAGCCTGAGGCATATCGGGACGAAGATGGTCGTATAGGCGAGGATGTGGTTACCATGCTTCGTTATTTTCATGAAGCAGGCAACGTACCGCTTAACCCTGAGGGAGTTATGTACAAGAAGACGCAGCAGTTACTGATCGAAAAAATGTCTGTCATGGAAGAGACCGTATCCAAAGGAGAATGGCGCTTCGGATATGGAAGACGATTTCACAATTATCCAAATCGTTTGTCCCTATTGTACGACTACGTGTTCTATCAAGGATGGATAGAAGAACATGCAGGAAAGCTTATTGTTTCAACGTCGGGGCTCGAACGGCTTGAAAAAGGTACAGCTTATGAGCCGATACAGCCCATCTATCGGTTTTGGTTAAAGTTGTATAAAAATGCAATACCTAATTTGTCAGCTATCGTTCATTGGATTCACTTATGTGCTGCAAAATGGACGACCGTTGAATCGATGGAACAAGCGTTGACTCCCTATGTAAAGCCTTTTTTCTATGATGAACCACAGTCTATCATTAGGCAGCGGATTATTCAGATGTTAGTTCATCTTGGTCTGCTGAAAATAGGTGAAGATGCAAAGACGGGGACATCTGTTCAAATGTCGAAACGGGGAAATCTTCTAGTTAAAGGTGTAATTATTACACACGAGGATAAAATTAAGCTAGGTTGACAATAAAATGCAGCATTGTTACGATGAACCCAAATTGACGGCTATGTTGATAGTGAACTATTCATGCCGACGCGGAGGGGAAAGCGATGCTCATTCCTTACAATCATATCATGCCGAACATTCATCAATCGGTATATGTTGCAGATGGAGCTAAAATAATTGGAGACGTAACGGTTGGAGCGCAGTCGACCATATGGTTTAATTCGGTACTGCGTGGGGATTTGGCACCTATTATCATCGGAGAATCCGCTAATATTCAAGATGGAGTCATCGGTCACGTTAATACTAATCAGCCGTTAATTGTAGGCTCAGAAGTGTCTGTGGGACACGCGGCGATCATCCATGGTTGTACACTAGGCAAAGGTACATTAATCGGGATGGGGGCGATTGTACTGAACGGGGCTGACATCGGTGAATATGCTTTAATAGGGGCAGGATCGGTTGTAACCGAAAACAAATCAATCCCGGCCTATACTCTTTCCATCGGTTCACCGGCCCGAGTTATTCGAGAACTGACGGAGGAAGATTTACAACGTATGAAACGAACAGCCGAAAGCTATGTGGTGAAAGGAAAGGAATATAGGGGCTCTTAATCGTTATGGTTGGAGGTGCATCCTATGGACAAAATGAAAGTAACGTATGAAGCAATGCTAAGTCTGACTGCTGAAATGGTGTGGGACGAGGCGATAAAAAAGCATCGAACATTACGTATTTACGAAGAAATTGATAAAGCACTCGCAGCGGGGGATGAAAACACCTTTCATCAACTTACAAATGAGTTAAAAACGCTTCAATGAAGAACGCATTTTGCGGTTCTTCATTTTTTTGTTTGAGGAGGTATAATGGAATAGGAACAAGTTGGCAATCGCGGAGGGGTAATCATGAAATTTAGTGACTTGACTAGAGAACAATGGACAGAGTGGAGACCGTACCTAGATACTTGCCTTTTACCGATTACAGGGTTAAATGGGCTTGAGTCTCCAGTGGAGGCTGCAGATCGATTAGAAGAATTGAGAGATTGGTTAGAATTAGTCGAAACTCCTTTTCACGGTAGAGTTGTGACTTATCCTGCATATCATTATAGCAGCTATGGAATGAACGATAATAAAGATACATTGGTCGCGATACAAGAAGTAGTAAGAATGGTGAAACGAATAGGCTTTAAATATGTCATTATTATGTCTTGTCAGCCTCACATTACTAAAGAGAACCTGTCTGAGGCTGATTTAATAGTAACGCCATATTCGGTAAGGGTGGAAGAAGGGAAAAGTATAGCTGAAATGATAGAAATTCAAGTGAGCGAAATGTGGAATCAGTCACAATTCGATCACCAAATGTGACAAATTATCAACAATTATTGAAGTATTAATGGTTGATAGTTCCAATTAATCTGGTAAATTATTGACGCTTACATAGTGCTGGGATATTATAGGGATGTCTTAGTTAGATGGTAATAAATCTCATAATTAGCTGTAACAACGGTTGGTAAAGGGGGTTAGAGAGGATGAGTCAACCGCTTGAGAACAAGCAACCTCACAAACCGGCAACTCGTAAAGAAATGTCCCGTCGACAATTTCTTTCCTACACGCTAGGTGGGGCTGGCGCGTTTATGATGGGTGGAGCGGCACTACCAATGGTTCGCTTTGCTGTCGATCCTTTGCTTCAGGAAAAGGCTGGAGCCGAGTACATTAAGGTAGTAGAAGAGAGCAAATTGACCGCTGAACCGCAAGAATTTTCTTTTAAAAGATTGCAAGTTGATGGTTGGTATGAAAATGAAGCAAAGTTGAAAGCTTGGATTACGAAGGATGAGAGTGGGATTTTAGCATTATCCCCAGTATGCAAGCATTTAGGCTGTACCGTTGGCTGGAATAATAGTGCCGCTCATAAAGACCAGTATTTTTGTCCGTGTCATGGAGCGTTTTACACTAAAGACGGCAAACAAATGGCAATCGCACGTGCTCCATTGGACGAATACGAGGTAAAAGTTGACAATGGTATTGTCTACTTAGGAGCAATAAAACCAAATACACGCGTGAAATAAGGAGGCGTAATGACAGATGTTTAAAGGCGTTTACAACTGGATAGACGAACGTCTGGACATCACGCCGATATGGCGTGATGTGGCCGATCATGAAGTGCCGGAGCACGTTAATCCTGCACATCATTTTTCAGCGTTTGTGTATTGCTTTGGTGGATTAACATTTTTCATCACCGTTATTCAAATTTTGTCGGGTATGTTTCTAACGATGAGTTATGTGCCAGATATTCAAAATGCATATTACAGCGTAGAATATTTACAACAACGAGTTGCATTCGGTGGTATCGTTCGCGGAATGCATCACTGGGGAGCATCACTAGTAATTGTTATGATGTTCTTACATACACTCCGTGTTTTCTTCACAGGTTCATACAAAGCTCCACGTGAGATGAACTGGGTAGTTGGTATGCTTATCTTCTTTGTCATGCTAGGACTCGGTTTCACAGGCTACTTACTTCCTTGGGACAACAAAGCTTATTTTGCAACAAAAGTTGGTATGGAGATTGCCGATACAGTTCCATATATCGGGCCATACTTAAAAGAATTAATGCAAGGCGGCGAAATTGTTGGTGCGCAGACACTAACTAGATTTTTTGCTATACACGTTTTCTTCTTACCTGCAGCTCTACTAGGATTGTTAGGAGCACATTTCTTCATGATACGCCGTCAAGGCATATCAGGACCGCTATAAGAGAGGGGGAGAAGAGATGGCACATGGTTCTAAAGATGAAAAAGTCGTGTACGTCGGTGATTCTCGTGTCAAGAAGAAAAGTCATCAACCGCTTCAGCCGGACTATTCTTCTTATCCTGGCAAATCGGAAGCCTTCATTCCTAACTTTTTATTAAAAGAGTGGATGGTAGGCGCGGTTGTACTTGTTGGATTTCTTGTTTTAACCATTTCGGAGGCTCCTCCGTTAGGTTATCCAGCTGATCCAAACAATACCGCATTTATTCCGATCCCTGACTGGTATTTCTTATTTTTATATCAATTGCTTAAGTATCCATATGCTGCTGGTGATTATGTAATTATCGGTACTGTTCTTATACCAGGTATTGCATTTGGTGGTTTAATGCTTGCTCCGTTTTTGGATACTGGCAAGGAGCGCCGCTTCTATAAACGTCCAATCGCATCGTGGCTTATGCTTGTGTCTTTGGCTGCTTGTGTCTATTTGACTGTAGTTTCATGGGACGCATACCAGCATGAGCTTGAAGTGATGAAGATTGAACCGGAACATCATAAGCGTGCTCGTGAAGCAGAGAAGAATGCGCTTGCAGGTAAGCCTTACAATCATCCGAAGCCTAACGATTCGGTTGCATTAGTAGCTGCTGATGATCCAGCTATGGAAACGTATAAGAAAGCGACTTGTATCGCGTGTCATGGTGGGGAACTTGAAGGTGGTGGAGCTCCTTCCTTGCTCGGCGTAGGAGATCGTTTATCGAAAGAAGAAATTTTGACCGTTATTAAAGATGGTCGTGGCGCGATGCCAGCGATGCTGGATACAGCGACTAAAGCAGGTGTAACAGAAGAAGAGTTAGATAAGCTGGCTGACTGGCTTGCGAAGCAGAAGAAAGAGTAGTAGAAATATCCAAAATGCAGGCCTGATCGCAATCTTGCGGTCAGGCTTTCTACGATCATTTCGACTGTTTGGAGGAGTAATATGGCACATCCTATAGGTAATCAAGCTCTTCTCACGAATCGCTGGGTATTGTGGGCGTTGTTCTGGTCAAATGCATTAGGTACAATTTATGGGTATTATTGGTACAAAGAACAACTTATTTACACGTGGATGGATCTTCCGAAATGGCAGATTGTATTCGTGCCAGACAGTCCTACAGCAAGTTTGTTTTTCACAATATCTCTTCTTTTCTTATTATTTCCTCCCAAAGGTACAAGTGTTGTTTTACTTGCATTCAGGGGAATTATCGAGGCTTTAGCTGTGGTTACTTCAATAAAATATGGGATTTGGGCGTGCGTAATGATCTTTAGCGCTACCTACCAAGGACAGGACATGCTCTGGCAGGACTGGATGTTAATCTCTTCTCACTTGGCTATGGCGATCGAGGCACTATTGTATGCGAAATGGTTCCGTTATGGGGCGATAAGCATTATGGTTGCAGCAACTTGGACGTGGCTAAATGATGCCGTTGATTACATGTTTGGTGTATTTCCTAGTTTATCTCAAGTATTAATGGATGACTTGACCGCGATTTGCATCTTTACATTTATACTTACAGGTCTTAGTGTTGCAGCAGCGCGATTGGCAATTATGGAGAAACAAACTTCTTTAAAGATAGTTCGATGGTTTTAAATATACATATCGCACATGCGGAGGAACGAAATGAATCATAACTTACAAGAATATGCAGATGTAATCCGATATGACGAAGAGAATAAAGGTACTTACGAACTGGCAACTATTTTGAAAATGTGTAAATTGTCAGAAGGTCCTGTGTTGGATGCGGCAACAGGTACAGGTAGAATTGCAATACCTTTAGCACAGGAAGGGTATGACGTTGTAGGAGTTGATCTTCATCAAGGGATGCTGGATCATGCTGCTCAAAAGTCTGCTGAGCTAAATTTGGATATTGCTTGGCAACAAGCTGACTGTGAAGAATTGCCCGGGGACAATAAATTTCAGCTCGTTTCCATGGTGGGAAATGCATTTCAACATTTTCTAACAAATGATTCACAAAGTCGGTTGCTGCAATCTTTTCATCGAGTGCTGAAGCCAGGAGGCATTTGTATATTTGACACGAGATTCCCGTTGGCCGATGAGATCTTTCAGCCAGATGAGCTGCTCGTTGATCATAAATACACATGCGCAGATGGTCGAGTATGTGAAGTTGCTTATCAGAGCAGCTATGATGCGGTTAGTCAAATTCAACGGTACAAAACGGTTAGAACCTACTATGTAAATGATCAGATGGATAGTGAGGATACAACCTATATTGATTTACGTTATACATTCCCGCAGGAATTGGTCCGTCTGATGGACGCTAGTGGATTTGAACTGCTTCATATGTGGGGCGGGTGGAAAGAGCAACCTTTGACAGGGAAATCGATTAGTATTGTGATTGCTGCAAGAAAAAGATAGTTGTCTGCTTGAATTGTTCTACATTTGTCTTCTTCCCCATAGGTTAATGAAGGGGAGGGGTGTACATGCATGCACTGCGTATCGTTATCTGTTTCGTACTTGTATGGGCCATAATGTCCATGCCTCCGTACGTACAAGCTGCCGTTAATAAACAATCGGATGTAAACATCCTGAATTGGAAAGAGGCTGACAGGCTTGCTGCAGCAATGTATAAAGATAGCGTGAATGGAAACATGACAAATATTCATGCCAATATGAAAAGTTTCACCACGGTATTATCAGCACCAGGCATGTTCGATCATATGACCTACGAGCAAATGAAGGCGATTACCGATAGTGTGATCCGCTTTAAGCAGACGCTGGTTGCTGCAAAACAAGATGAACAGCAACTTGAACGAGCGGCTGCTCGATTACGGTTAGTCATTGATGCTGTTACGCATGAACAGGATGCGATGTGGCGGCAGTATGCAGCAGTTATCATGGATGAGATGAAGCAGATGGCTGAGGCGAAATCTGCTGTTGTATGGAAGCAGGTATCCTTACAATGGCTGGAACATATGGACAGGTTGCTACCTGCTGCTTCCGTTGATCGTCCTACAGAAGTAATTGAAATGGCATCTTCTATGATTGCGCTTGTGAATAAGGGCATACGTGATGAAGTGAAGCATGAAGATGTACAGCGAGCTTTAAAAGATTATGAATCCATCATATTAGATAACTTGTTTGGATCAACGAAGGATTTAGAGACGATTGCACCTATTGTAGAGGAACCGATTCCGATGCAAGTGCTAATATGGTTAGGGTGCATTGTTACGGTTACGTTAGCGTATGTGGCGTATCAAAAGTATCGCTATGATCGAGATGGTATTCATAATAGCCCTTGGGATTCGTTATAAAATGAAATGTAAGATGACTTCTGGAAGCAGAAGTCATCTTTTTTATTATTTAACGATAATAGCCTTGCTAACATGCTTCAATCCTGCACAGCAACAATAAATGGGCTTAAAAAGCATTTGTTTTCCATGATGCTTTGCGATAACATATTAGCTATATTAGGCATCGTGCAGGCATACAACATGTGCATGTACAGAAAGGATTGACCATGTCGGAACATCAACGCCCTTTTTCATTAGAAAATCTTCGCGATAAGCCACTGGCTGAAATGCAGCGCGAAGTCGATCAATACATATCCCAGTTTAAAGAAGGATACTTCAGTCCATTAGCAATGCTTGCTAGATTGACGGAGGAAGCAGGAGAATTAGCTCGTGAGGTGAATCATTTCTATGGCGAGAAACCGAAGAAATCCTCAGAAGCTGATAATTCCATTGAAATGGAGCTAGGGGATGTTCTCTTTATTCTAATATGCTTTTCCAACTCCTTAGGAATTGATTTGACAGAAGCTCACGATAAAGTAATGAATAAATTCAACACACGTGATGCGGATCGATGGACTCGAATTAAACAATCATCGAACGTTGAACATGCCGATAACGGAAAGGTTGATGAATAGTGAAAAAGATAAGAGTTGCTGTAACGGGAGCGGGTGGCCGCATGGGCCGCGAAGTTGTTAAAATGGTTCTAGAAGATGATACACTTGAACTAGCAGCAGCAATTGATAGATCTTCTGGTGCTATAGATGCTGCACAACTAGTTGGTTTGCCAGCAAGTGGTGTTATCGTGACAAATGATTTGGAACGAGCATTGGAACAGACAAGCCCGGATGTGCTTGTTGATTTTACTACTCCGCATGTAGTCATGGATAATACATTGCTTGCTATTCGATATGGTGTAAGGCCTGTAGTAGGGGCAACTGGATTTACGACAGAACAGATTGAAGAGCTGCAGCAAATGTGCAGAGAGAAGAAGCTTGGAGGCTTAATTGCACCTAACTTCTCTATTGGAGCAATTTTAATGATGAAATTCGCTCAGCAGGCATCGAAGTATTTCCCAGATCTCGAAATTATCGAGTATCATGGTGATCAGAAGCTGGATGCACCATCAGGTACAGCTGTTAAAACGGCAGAATTGATCTCTCAAGTTCGTAAAGAGCACCGCCAGGGCAATCCGAACGAAGAGGAGACAATTGATGGAGCACGCGGTGGATACTACAATGGATTCCGAATTCACAGTGTTCGTTTACCTGGTGTGTTTGCACAACAAGAAGTTATTTTCGGTGGTTATGGCCAATCATTAAAAATACGTCATGATTCATATGAGCGTGCAGGCTATATGCCTGGAGTTAATGTAGCTGTAAAGAAAGTCATGGAAATAGAAGAATTAATTTATGGTTTTGAGCACATGATGGACTAATAGACTTTTTCGATTCATGCAGTTCATGGTATTCAAACTTGTATACATCGCAGATAGACGGAGGTAATTAACTATGCTAAACATCGCATTCATTTCGCATGATCGCAAAAAAGATGAAATGGTCAACTTTGTAATTGCTTACGAATATGTATTTCAAGGTCATACACTTTATTCAACGGGTACGACAGGAAGTCGTATTATGGCAGCTACGAGTTTAGATATTCATCGTTTCCAGTCTGGACCACTCGGTGGAGATCAACAGATTGGTGCCTTGGTTGCTGAAAATGAGATGGATCTTATTATTTTCTTGCGTGATCCGCTCATGGCGCAACCACACGAGCCAGATATAATCGCGCTGCTTCGTCTATGCGATGTGCAAGGTATACCGGTAGCGACCAATATTGCTACTGCAGAGCTGCTCGTACGTGCATTAGAACGCGGAGATTTTGCTTGGCGAGAGCTAACTGATAAATATAAACCGGGAGTAGATGAAGCTTAATGAATCAGGTGGATTTATTGGCATTCGGAGCTCATCCTGATGATGTAGAAATTGGGATGGGTGGTACACTGGCCAAGCATCAGCAAGCAGGCTTTAGCATCGGTATCGTGGATATGACGTATGCCGAGATGTCCTCTAATGGAACGGTAGATATACGTCAACAGGAAGCGAAGGCAGCTGATGTAGCGCTGGGGGTGTCCTTTCGTTTGAATTTGGGGTTGCCGGATCGGGGATTGAAGCTAGATAAGTCGCATGTTGATGAAGTTGTCAAAGCGATTCGAACCTATAGGCCTCGTATTGTATTTGTACCGTATTGGGAAGATAGGCATCCTGACCATGTCATGTGCAGCCGTATCGTCCAAGAAGCACTGTTTAACGCAAAGCTGCGCCGGTATATGCCGGAGTTGGCTGCGCATCAGCCTGAACACGTATATTTTTATTTCATTAACGACTTAGCACCAGCTGATCTTATCGTCGATGTAACCGATGTTTATGATCGGAAGCAGGCAGCTCTCCATGCATATCAGTCCCAGTTCTTAAGTGAAAAAAGTGGAGAAGATATCGTACCGACTCCTTTAAATCAAGGATACGTAGAACGGGTTGCTGCTCGCGATGCGCTTATAGGACAGGCAAGAGGAATTGTGTATGCAGAAGGTTTTATTTATAAGGGTCCTTATCATGTTGCATATTTGTTAGAACGGGAATCATAAATACGTAAATATAACGAAGGCATATAATCCTTCATTGATGCAGCAGCAGGAAACCGTTGTTGTAAAGAGCAGCAGTGTAAGGGAGGTCAGAGTATGACACAGGAGCCTTTGAAAATAGGAATAACATGCTACCCTTCACTTGGAGGGTCAGGTGTTGTTGCAACGGAGCTTGGCAAACTGTTGGCTGAGCGTGGACATCAAGTTCATTTTATTACACACAATATTCCGTTTCGCTTAGGGACTTCTTTTCAAAAAAATATTTATTATCATGAGGTGGATGTAAACGATTATTATGTGTTCCGTTATCCTCCTTATGATTTGTCATTAGCTAGTAAAATGGCACAAGTGGCAAAAATGCAGCAGTTGGATCTGCTTCATGTTCATTATGCAGTCCCACATGCTGTATGCGCTTATTTGGCAAAGCAAATGAGCACTTCGGATCTTAAAGTGGTCACTACTCTTCATGGTACAGATATTACCGTATTAGCGCAGGATGAAACGTTAAAGGATATGATCCGGTTTGCGATTAATCAAAGTGATGCTGTCACGGCAGTTTCCCAAGATTTGATTGCCGAAACGAGAGAACTGCTTGATATTGATCGTCATATTGACTTGACTTATAACTTTATCGATAAGCGTGTGTATTATCCGCGGGATATTTCTCACTTGCGTTCAGAGTTTGCTTACCCAGATGAGAAAATCGTAATGCATATATCTAATTTCCGCCCGGTGAAGCGGGTATGTGATGTAGTTGATACATTTGCAAAAATGGCGGAAAAAGTGCCTTCACGACTTGTGTTTGTTGGTGAAGGACCTGATATGCCGAAAGTGCAGCACAAAATTATGGCTATGGGATTGGAAGATCGCGTTCATTTCCTTGGAAAGCAGGATGAGATCGCTCAAGTCATTTCTTTGGCTGACGTTTTGCTGTTACCTTCGGAGAAAGAAAGCTTTGGCTTGGTTGCCTTGGAAGCAATGGCTTGTGGGGTTCCGACCATCGGTTCGATTGCAGGCGGCATACCTGAACTGGTAACTCATGAAGAGACGGGATTTTTGGCACCAGTCGGGGATACCGATGCGATGGCAGCTTATGCGATCCGATTGTTGACGGATGATGCTCTGGCAGAGCGTATGCGTGAAGCGTGCTTGCATAGAGCTCGTCACGTGTTCTGTAATGACCTTATTACTCATGAATATGAGAAAATATATTATCGTGTATTGAATCGGGAAGTAAATTTGGAGCAGCCTGTGTGCACGTAAATGTAAGGAACGATATACATTTGGTTAATGTCGGCATTCTGACGTAAATCCAATGTCAAGAAAGGCCTGAATGGATATGTTTCAACTACAGTTGGAAAGTGACCTGGCTGAAGGAGCACGAGACGTCCTTCGCATGCTAGATCAGCATGGTCATCAAGCTTATATGGTAGGCGGATGTGTGCGTGATACGATACTAGGACGTCCCATACACGATATCGATATTGCTACTTCGGCAGAGCCTGATCAAGTATGTGAGATGTTTGAGCGTGTTATACCGACAGGTTTGCAGCATGGAACGGTTACGGTTGTTACGAAATATGGTAATTATGAAGTGACAACGTTCCGACGTGAGGGCGGCTATGTGGACAATCGTCGCCCGGAGTCCGTGGAATTTATTACGGATGTGACGGAAGATTTACGTCGCAGAGACTTTACTATGAATGCAATGGCCGTTGATGCTGATGGCACGTTGCTGGATCCATTTGCTGGACAAGTTGATTTACGTGCGTATCGTGTCCGCACAGTTGGTAAAGCAGATGAGCGATTCAGCGAGGATGCACTTCGTATGCTGCGAGCGATTCGTTTTGCATCTGTGTTACAGATGCGGATCGCGAAGGGGACATGGCGCGCGTTGGTGAAGCTTCGCCCTGGATTGGCTCCTGTCGCGATGGAACGTGTGCGCGAAGAGCTGTGGAAGCTTACCGCTGGGCCAGACCCTGCTAGGGGCTGGGCGTTCGTTGTGCGAAGCGGCATACTCGCATATGCGAAAGAGCCGCTTCTGTTCTTGGCGCACCCATGGAGCGCCCGCTGGCAAAGCGCCTTGGCGGTGCTCGGGCAAATGGAGACGCCCGAGCTGCGCTTCGCGCTGCTTGCGCTTGTGCATGGCGCAAGCGCGGAAGAGGCGCAGGCTGTATGCCTGGCCCTGCGCCTCTCAGGCGCGCAGCAGGACGGCATATTGCCCGTCCTGCGCGCCCATGCGCAGCTCGCTGCTGCGGCGCAAGCGGCATCCGCCGCAGCTTCGCCAGCGCAAGGCGCCGCTAGCGCTGGCGAAGCTGCGCTGCGCCGCGCGTTCGCGCAAGCCGTACTCGCCTATGGCGAAACGGCTGTGCGCGGAGCCCTTGCTTGCCGCCAAGCGATGCTAGGCGTAAGCGAAGGCAAGCAGCCTGCGGCAGCGCTGCAAGCACACATACAGCCAGAGTCCGTAGACTCGCAGTTGCAAGCACACATACAGCCAGAGGCCACAGACGCGCAGCAACAGGCCGCAGACGAACTACAGCAGTCATACGCACCGCCGCAGTCTGATTGCTCGCTGCTGCGTATGGCGCCGCAATGGCTCGAGGCAATGCCTGCCCGGCAGCTGTCGGACCTAGCCATTAAGGGCCGCGACATCCTCGCTGCTAGCGATCGTCCTGCGGGCCCATGGATACGAGCTATCCTAGAACGTGTCTGGCTAGAGGTGGCAATCGGTGCGCTCCCGAATGAGCGCGATGCTTTAATGAATGAAGCAACGAAAGGTGAGGATACAGCGTGAGCGATCCGCTATTAGGATGGTTCCAATCCCATCAAGACCAATATATATCAGGCGAAGAGATTAGTCGTGAGCTGTCCATATCGCGCACAGCGGTTTGGAAGCAAATTAATCGTTTGCGCAAAAAAGGCTATCAATTTGAGGCGGTTCCGAAGCTTGGATACCGCCTTATCGGCAAGCCTACTAAGCTTGATGAATCTTCGATTAGAGAGCATCTTAAAACAAGCAGCTTTGGTCAACAGATGAAGCTGCTTGAACGTGTAGATTCTACTCAAAACGTAGCACTTTCTTGGGCTCTAGAAGGGGCAGAAGAGGGAGCGGTAGTCATTGCTGAAGAGCAAGGGGAAGGACGAGGTCGTCGGGGAAGGGCGTGGCATTCGCCTGCAGGTAAAGGTATTTGGATGAGTCTCGTGCTTAAGCCCCGTATACCGCTGCATTTCACTCCTCATTTAACGCTGCTCACTGCAGTAGCCATATGTCGAGCTATCAAACGTATTGTCTCCTTGCCGGTAGGTATAAAATGGCCGAATGATCTACTCGTAGATGATCGAAAAGTATGTGGTATTTTGCTGGAGTCCCAAGCAGAAGACGAGCGATTGCTTAGTGTTATCGCTGGTGTGGGCATTAGCGTTAATTTAGAAGCAGATGACTTTCCAGAAGAGCTTCGACAAGTGGTGACTTCGTTGCGTCGTGAAAGTGGACAAGAAGTAGACCGCGCTGCATTGCTTGCCGAGGTGTTGTTCGAATGGGAGCAATTGTACCGCCTCTATGAAGAGCAAGGTTTTGGTCCGATTCGCTCGCTATGGGAAGCGCAAAGCATAACAATTGGCCGAGCGCTTAACGTAGATACACCTTTCGGACAAGTTAGCGGTGTCGCACAAGGGTTGGATGAATCCGGCGCACTTATATTGTTGGATGCGGATGGCTGTTATAAGAAAGTATTTTCTGGAGACGTGCAATTTAGCACATGATTTGAAGGCGCATTTCTGGTATACTAGCTATGTAGGCGGTATCCAACTGGAACCGCACTCGCAAAGCAACGGATTTGTGCCTTTAATTGCATAGTAGCTGTGCTGCACATTTCTGCTCTGAGCCGAAGGGACCGAGACAGAAAGACGTCCGCATGTGACTTCTTTTTTGCTTTGGGACCTTTTTAGTGGAAACGCTAAAAGGTTTTTTTGTTTTGCGTAAACTAAAAAGGAAAAACCAAAGGAGTTGACTTACATGTCAGTAGTCAAAAAACAGCCTGTAAGCATTGTTAAACTGAAGAATATGAAAGAAAATAAAGACCCCATTACAATGGTTACCGCGTATGATTATCCAACGGCAGCGCTTGTCGAACAAGCTGGAGTAGATACGATTCTTGTTGGAGACTCGCTTGGAAATGTCGTTCTTGGATACGATTCCACATTGCCAGTCACTATTGATGATATGGTTTACCATACACGCGCTGCACGCCGTGGAGCGCCTAATACATTTATCGTTGCCGATATGCCGTTCATGACCTATCACAGCACGGTTGCAGAGACGTTGAATGACGTTCGTCGCCTCATGCAAGAAGGTCATGCAAACGCTGTTAAAATGGAAGGCGGCGCTGAAATTACGTTAATGGTAGACGCTTGTGTTAAGGCAGGAGTTCCTGTTCTAGGACATATTGGACTAACGCCTCAATCTGTACATCAGCTTGGTGGCTACCGCATTCAAGGAAAAACAAAAGAAGATGCGGATCGCTTGCTGCAAGATGCGCTTGCATTAGAGCGTGCGGGTGCATTCGCAATTGTGCTTGAATTAGTAACGGATCAAGTGGCTGCTTATATCAGTGAGCGCTTGAGCATTCCTACTATTGGTATTGGTGCAGGTGCAGGCTGTGATGGCCAAGTGCTTGTCTTCCATGATATTGTTCGCTTCTCACCAGATTACCGCGAGAAGCGTTTCGTTAAAACATATGCCGATATCGGAACAACAATAAGAGAAGGCATCCAATCATATGTACAAGATGTTAAGACACGTGCATTCCCAGCAGAAGTGAACAGCTTCCGTGCAGAAGATAATGTTGTAGAGCATTTGTATGGCCCAGGAAAGGTGGAAGTTCGTTGATCGTAGCACGTACGGTTGAAGAAATAAGAGCGGCGGTGCAGCAATTGCGCACTAATCGCCCTAATAGTACAGTTGGTTTTGTACCGACGATGGGCTATTTGCATGAAGGACATGCAAGTCTGATGCGCAAGTCGGCTGAGCAAAATGAGATCTCTGTGCTTAGTATTTTTGTAAATCCGATTCAATTTGGTCCAAACGAAGATTTAGAGCGCTATCCTCGAAATGAGTCTGGAGATCTTCAGCTGGCAGGGCAATGTGGTATTGATATCGTATTTTTGCCATCAGTTGAAGTCATGTACCCGCAAGCGACAAAGACTAAGATCAGAGTTGCTGAAGTAACGGAAGGATTATGCGGTGCATCTAGGCCTGGTCATTTTGATGGAGTAACGACAGTCGTAGCCAAATTATTTAATATGGTTAAACCGGATCGCGCGTATTTTGGTTTAAAAGATGCGCAGCAAGTGGCTGTTATTCAACAGATGGTAAATGACCTTAACATGGATGTGCAAATTATTCCATGTCCGATTGTCAGAGAAACAGATGGCCTGGCGCTTAGTTCACGTAATGTGTACCTATCGGATGAAGAACGTAGACAGGCGCTTGTTTTATCTGAGTCATTACAAATGGCTCATTCGCTAATTCGTGAACAGTCTACCATTACAGCGGCCGAGCTGAATGACGTGATTGTTAAACATATTCAGGCGATGCCGATTGCAGATATTGATTATGTAGAAATTGTTCAGTATCCAAGTATGGAACGCTTTGCTGCATCTGTGAAGTTAGGTGAACAAAAGTCTGACATATTAATCGCGCTTGCTGTCAGATTTGGAAATACGAGATTGATTGATAACTTATACTTGCCATATCAATTATAAGATTGACTTTCAAATATATGAATCATAAAGAAATGGGGATTATGCCGTGATTCGTGAAATGATGAAATCAAAAATTCATCGTGCAACGGTAACTGAAGCGAATTTGAACTATGTCGGAAGCATTACGATTGATGAGCATCTTATGGAATTAGCAGACCTACTGCCGAATGAGAAAGTTCAAATCGTAAATAATAATAATGGTGCCCGACTCGAAACGTATGTGATCCGTGGCGCGCGTCATTCTGGTGTTATTTGTTTGAATGGTGCAGCGGCCCGACTTGTTCAGCCTGGAGATAACGTCATAATTATTTCCTATGCTGGCATGACAAATGAAGAAGCGCGACAATATGAGCCTCGCATCGTCTTTGTTGATGAGCGCAATCGTCCTACAGAAACAGCAGGCGTCGAGATTCATGCGACAATTCGATAACAGCATGAGGCAGTATTGTTGAATCAATGCCATCCCGCATGAAAAGCATCGTGGATACACACAATGAACGTGAGCCAAACAACAACGCAAAGCATCACATGTAGAGGTGGGATGAATCGTGTTGCAGCACATGTTCGCGACGATGAATGATCAGTTGGATGATATCATGAAGCACTATCCGAAAGCGAAGGGGCAAATGCGTGAGGAGCTGAACCATCAAATTCAACTGCTCACTTCCATGAGTGATCATTTTCTGGAAGAATGGCTTCGGTTTGAAGAGAAGCTGGCATTACTTCGTAAGCAAGAGGAAGGCGAGCATAATAGCCCAAGCAACAGTCTAAAAAGTATCGTTTCCAAAAAAGAGCCCTCTGTACAGCAGTCAATGTTGGATTTGGATTACAGTGATCCGTTTCAACGGGGGCAAGGTTACTTTACGCTTTTGATGTATCATCAAGCGGCCCCCCAATTTGAACAGGCTGCCCTGCAGCAACCTGAACGATTATTAGTAAGAGCATACTTGGGGTTGTCTTATTTGCATCTTGGTCGCAAGCAGGAAGCATGCCGTCATTTTCATTTTATTATTCCTTTGACGGAAGATGCAATGTTAAAGGCATTGGCTTACAATGCATTAGGTTGTATTCAAGCAATGGATCGAAATACGGAGAAAGCGCAGCACTATTTTCACCAAGCACATGTCGCTGATCCAACGATTCCCGAGCCAATTGCTAATTTACAAGTATGTTTAGACAATCATGGCTGTCTCCAACTTGGAGAAAAGCGAATGGTTCATATGGGATGAAATTACAAGAGGGGAACATCTTTTCGCAAGATGTTCCCCTCTACTCATTTCCAAAAAACCGAACATCTGTTATGCTATATAAACAGAATTGGGTGAGAGGAATATGTAAATGATGAGATTTGCCGTATTGGACTTTGAAACGACAGGCAATCAGCCTGGCGATGAAATTATACAGATTGGCTTCGTTGTACTAAATGAACAGCTGTCGATTGAACAGCAATATCATACACTTGTCCGTCCTTCCATCCCGATTCCTGCTTTCATTACACAATTAACAGGAATTACTGATGAAATGGTTGCTGATGCTCCTGACTTGGATGAGGCGATGACAGGGCTTGTGCCATTATTAAGCGATGTGGCGTTGGTGGGTCATCATGTGGCTTTTGATTATCAATTTCTCCGGAATGCCCTTGAGCAGACGGGTTATTTGCCTTTTACAGGTCGCATTTTGGATACAATTGAAATGCTGCGAATCTTGTTCCCGTCCTTAACGTCTTACCAGTTAGGCTCGGTTGCGCAGACATTTGGAGTCGAACATGAGCGGCCGCATCAGGCAGATAGTGATGCATTGGCAACTGCGCACATATTTGTTCGTTGCATAGAAGCAATTCGTGATCTTCCGCTACTGACGCTGCAGCGTATCGTTGAGCTATTTGCAAATGAAGATAATGACCTTGCATGGTTGTTGCAGTCTGAGCTTGCACGTATTGAACAAGACGCAACTCGGTTCAATGATCGTCATGATCAGCATTCGTACCGTCAGCTTAGCTTTAAGACGGATGAATGGTCAGATGAGCTACCACCGCGCGAGGGCATGAAAGATCAAGCGTTAGAAGATGTTTCTTTCCGTTCCTTTATGGATCAAGTGAAAGATAATCTCAAACAGCGGTTTAGCAACTATGAACCTCGATCTGCGCAAGAGCAAATGTTTGACGATGTTATGGAATGTTTGGATGAAGACAAGCACTTACTTATTGAAGCAGGTACGGGAACAGGGAAGTCTCTTGGCTATTTACTCCCGGCTCTGTATCACAGTGTGAAGAACGACAAGAAAGTCATTGTCAGTACACATACAATAAACTTACAAGAACAATTACGCCAGCGGGATTTGCCGCTGCTCGACAAGATTATGCCTGTGCCATTCAAAGCTTCGGTATTAAAAGGCCGCAGTCACTATTTGTGTTTGAGAAAGTTTGAACATAAAATAAATCATAGAGAGTTTGTACATGCTCGCGATGATCTCATCACAGCTGCGCAAATGGTTGTTTGGTTGAGTCAGACCGAACATGGTGATGATGAAGAGCTTCACTTGGTTCATAAGGGGCCTGATTTTTGGGATACGGTCTCAAGCGACAGCGATTCTTGCTTAAATCGTGCCTGTCCGTGGTTCCGACGTTGCTATTATCATCGTGCCAAGAACAGTGCAAATTTATCGGACGTCATTATTACGAATCACTCCCTACTGTTTACTGATGTGATTGCGGAGCATAGATTGCTGCCTGCATATGAGCATTTGGTCATTGATGAGGCACATCATTTTGAAGAGACGGCCGGAAAGCATCTTGGGGTTCATGTGCAATATTTCTCATTGATACATCCACTCGTACGTTTGTATAAAGATAGTAAGAACGGCTCCCTTGTTATTCTCCAAACTCGCTTACGATTATCAGGCAGCGAGAAATCATTGGTTTGGGCAGAAGGCATTGATAAGCTAATGAACCAAATTGTTGAGATGAAGGACAGTTGGGATCGATTACATGAGGCCATGTATCAGTTGCTTCCAGCACCAGAAGCGGGTCAAGCTGAAGTGGGACAGGCTGTATTAAGACTACAATCATCAAATAAGCCTGAAGCATGGTCAGCCATTTCTGAAATGGAACAGGAAATTCATACAAGACTAAATGAAATCGTGCGTACCGGCGAGAAACTGACTCAAGAATGGAAAGATGCTGATGACGAGGAATTACAGGGTGTTATTACAGATGTAACAGGATTGCTAAAAGATTTGGCGAATGTTAAAGATGAATTCCGTATGTTCGTTCAAGTTAATGATCCTGAGACTGTTTATTGGATGGAAGGTAATCAGCAATACAAGCATAAATCCATGAATATGTATGCAGTACCCGTGGATGTTAGTGAAGCGCTTAATCGGTATTTCTTTGAACCGAAAAAGAGTGTTATTCTTACATCTGCGACCTTGTCTGTAGATAAATCTTTCAGCTTTGTGGAAGAACAGATTGGTTTGAAAGATGCCGCTAGGGATGGGCGCTTGAATACAGTTATTTTGCCTTCTCCATTTAACTATCGTGAACAGGCTCTGGTAATTATCCCGCGTGATTTCCCGACAGTGAAAGGCTCAAGCGACCCTCATTTTAATTCAAACTTGACTACCTCTTTAGCAGAAATCGCCAAGGTGACGAAAGGTAGAATGCTTGTTCTGTTTACCTCGTATCGTATGCTCAAGGACGTATATGAGCCCTTGAAGGAACATTTGAAGCCTCACGGAATTCAAGTGCTTGGTCAAGGGATGGATAGCGGGAACCGTAGTAAGCTTACACGTCGTTTTCAGGAACAATCTGCATCAGTGCTTCTCGGTACAAGCAGCTTCTGGGAAGGTGTAGATATTCCAGGTGACGCTTTGACCTGTTTGGCAATTGTTCGTTTGCCATTCCAACCGCCTAATCATCCGCTGGTTGAAGCAAAGTGTGATTTATTAAAGCGACGCAAACAAAATCCTTTCCGTAAATATTCGGTGCCTCAAGCTGTTATTCGATTCAAGCAGGGCTTTGGTCGTCTTATTCGAACGACACAGGATAAAGGAATAGTACTTATTTACGACACGCGTGTTATTGAAACAAGCTATGGGAAGCATTTTCTGTATTCACTGCCTGGTCCAAAAATGGAACATATGGCTACAGAGCATGTTGTTCCGAGAGTGGAAACGTGGCTAAAAGAGGAACAGCAGTAACCAGTAGTGGAAATGTAAAAGGTTTATTATAATAAGAGTTGGCATGTTGATAGAGAACGAAAGGGGGACTGGTATATGAAAACACTAAAAATTTCTGAAGCTGTCGTGCGCAGATTGCCGGTTTATTTGCGACATCTGAAAGAACTAAAACAGAGTGAAGTACTAACCATATCGTCTCAGGATTTGGGACAGAAACTAGATCTGAATCCAGCCCAAATTCGAAAGGATTTAGCTTATTTCGGCGACTTTGGCCGGAAAGGGATCGGATATGATGTCTCTTATCTAATTGAGCAGATTAGACATATACTTAAGCTGGATCAGCAAATTAATGTTGCTCTAGTTGGTGCAGGTAAACTTGGACAAGCATTATGTAACTATTCTGGCTTCTTTAATGACAATATGAAAATTGTTGCCGTATTTGATGCATTTCCTGCGAGGATAGAGACTGCTATTCGTGATCTTCAGGTTCAGCCAATGGAAGAGCTGAAAGAGAGCGTTGAAGCAAATAACATTCGTATCGGCATTATTACCGTACCTGCATTAGAAGCGCAGCAGGTAGCTGATCGTTTTGTTGAGGCTGGTGTAGAGGCGATTTTGAACTTTGCTCCGGTTATTTTAAAGGTGCCTGCACATGTGCGTGTGCATACAGCTGATTTCTCAACAGATTTGTTCAGCTTAGCTTACTATTTACCTAATGAAGGAAAGGAAGTTGTATTGAATGACACAACGATTGATCATACGTAACGGATTATTTGCACAATTGCAAGAGGGCCTAGCTCAAACTACAATCAAAGGCTACATGGTGGTAGAACAAGATCGAATCGTTTATATCGGTGAAACACTTCCTGAAGTCTATGAACAAGGTGAAGTTGAATATATAGATGGCAAAGGCTTGTTTTTCATGCCTGGCTTAATTAATACGCATGGTCATGCTGCTATGTCGTTGCTCCGTGGTTACGGTGATGATATGGTTCTCCAAAGCTGGTTACAGGAGAAAATGTGGCCAATGGAAGCTAAATTTACGGGCAACGATGTATATTGGGGTACAGCATTGTCTGTTATCGAAATGCTTAAAGGCGGTACTACGCTATTCGTCGATATGTATGATCATATGGACCAAGTTGCAAAAGTAAGTGAGGAATCCGGCATTCGCGCTGCTTTGATGCGTGGTGCGATTGGTTTATGCAGTGAAGACGTACAGCGCATGAAATTGAATGAGGCTGTTCAATTTGCTAAAGACTGGAACGGACAAGCAAATGGCAGAATTACAACTTTGCTTGCACCACATGCTCCTTATACATGTCCGCCGGCATTTATTGAAAAGTTCGTAGAGGCTGCTCACGAGCTAGATTTGATGCTGCATACACATATGTCTGAGACAGCAGCAGAAGTAGAGCAAAATGTAAAGGAATATGGACTACGTCCTGTAGCTCACTTGGAGAAGCTTGGTTTGTTTAGCCGTCCTTCGTTTATTGCACATGGCGTACATTTGAATGATGAAGAAATCGCAACATTGGCGAAGCACAATGTCGGTGTATCTCATAATCCAGGCAGTAATCTCAAATTGGCAAGCGGCGTTGCCCGTGTCGTTGATTTGCAGCGAGCTGGAGTGGTTGTATCTCTAGGTACCGATGGTGCAGCGAGCAATAACAACTTGGATATGTTCGAAGAAATGCGACTAGCTGCCCTTATACATAAAGGGGTATCTGGTGATCCGACGGCTGTTCCTGCTGCAGATGCAATGAGAATGGCTACGGTGAATGGAGCACGCACGCTTCATATGAATGATGTAGGTTTGTTGCAGGTTGGGATGAAAGCTGACTTTATTGCGGTCGATATCGACCAACCGCATTTATATCCTCATACAGATCTTGTATCTCATATGGTGTACTCCGCTAGTGCTAAAGACGTTCAGCATGTATGGGTTGACGGAAACCAAGTTGTTAAAAATGGTGAATGCTTGACAATGGATGAAGAGCGTATTAAGCATGAAGCGGAACAATGCTTCCGAAACTTGCTTGAACGCTAGGAGGCAGTAGATGGATCTTCATATGACTAGAAGTCGACCACGACGTAGACGTAATCCACGTTGGCGCTGGGTCGTGTCTGGTATAATGTTAGCACTGGTGTTGGTTATTAGTCTCCTCGTATATTTTTTGAATTCGGTGAATCGTGAGGAAGATGCTAAGGAAGCAGCCGCGATTCAAAGAGCGAATGAAGCGATTCAGCTTATAAGTGTTGATGAAGTAGAAAAGTTTGTTTGGTATGATACAATCTTTGTTATTCATGGAAAAGATGCATCGAATACCGACCAAATTGTTTGGGTAGGCAAGGAAAAGGTAGACGTGAAACGAGCAGCTGACGGGGTGGATAAAGCGTTTATTGCGGATCAAATCCTGTCGAGCTATTTGGATGCGGAAATTAAGCAAATAAAGCCTGGTATTAAAGATGGAGAGCTCGTTTACCAAGCATTCGTCTATCGCAAAGATGAAGAAGGAACGAAGCGCCATTACTATCACTTCTTCCGTTTCGATAATGGTCAACGGATAGGTGAAGGATATCCGATGCCTAACCAATAGCCCAAAGCGTAAGCGTTCATGCAAGTGAGCGTTTACGCTTTTTTTGATGTAAAAAAAGGAGGGCTATCAAGAGCCCTCCTTCCTCGAATAGTTCGTATTTAATTATTTTACTTGCCACAATGCTGGAGTGTTTGTTGGCTCCCAGCCATTAAGGGAAGTATGAGCAAGGCGGCAAACGTAAGTAACATTGTTGAAAGTTACTTCTGTTCCTACAGCATAAGCCGTGTTAGGAGCCCACGCAGCAGCGCCTGGAGTTCCAGTACCAGCAGAAGTAGTAGTTACAGTCAAAATGTTGCTGTCAGCGGAAACGTTTCCAGCTGCATCGATTGCACGAACTTTGAAAGAGTAAGCTGTATTTGCAGTTAGACCTGTTACGTTATACTCGATTGCAGTCCCTGGAACAGTTGCAACTAGTGTATTGCCGTTGTAGACTTGGTAGCCGGTAACACCAACATTATCAGTTGATTCTGTCCACATTAAGGATACGCTGTTAGCTGTAACAGTCATTTTGTGCAAATAAGTTGGTGCAGTAGGAGCAGTAGTATCATTAGCAACAGGAGCAGTTGTTGCACTTACAGCGTTACTAGCTCCAGATACATTGCCTGCAGCATCGACAGCTTTAACAGTAAACGTGTAAGCCGTATTTGAAGTCAATCCAGCAGCTGTGTAGTTCAACGTAGAACCAGATACAGAACCGATCAAAGTAGAGCCGTTAAAAATTTGGTAGCCAGTCACACCAACATTGTCAGAAGCAGCGTTCCAAGCAAGGGAGACGCTAGTTGTCGTTGTACCAGTAGCGCTTAAGCTCGCAGGTGCAGTAGGAGCAACAGTGTCTGTTGGTGCTTGGCCACCGAAGTTTACATCGATAACATTATAGAATGCATTTGGTGTATCAGCGATTTCCCAAACAGCAAGAATTACATGGTACCCAGTGCGATCTGTAGGAACGTTGCAGCTGTGAGAGAAGTCTTTTGGTGGTTGTTTGCCACCGCCATCAGCCGTACAGAAAGGAGTCAAATTGAAGGAATCACGAGTCAATGCAGCATTCTGATTCCAGTTAGGTTTCGTAAGATAGTACTTCCAGTTTGTTGTTGCATGGTTAGCTGTCTTCTTCCAAGCGAATGTTGTCGGACCGCCAGTCAAATTGACTTTGGACCAACGTGTAGCAGATTGCTCGTCCATTGCCGAGAATCTAGGATCAGCAGCACTCGCAAGTTTTCCATCTGATGGACCAGCAGCTGGGAAGCCTTTGGGTCCTTCAAGGCTTTGTGGTTCATATTGCACAGGGCCACAGTTCGTATTGACACCGGTAGCACACAAACTAGTACGGCTCTTCGGATCTAGAACATAACCGTGAGCGGAAACCTTATCAGCGAACATAAGCGTACACGCAGTCACTAGCACAGTAACACCCGTAGCGACCAAAAGTTTGCTAAGTACAGGGTTGGATAAACGTAATTGCATCATTAATTACCTCCTAAAATGTGAGTTCCTAATTGGAAAATTACAGATACTTCTTCGTCCGAAATAGAACGTCAGAACCTCCTCCACAAACTTGGCGATAAAATAATATGGTTTTCTCTCGGTTACCGCTATCAACTCCCTATGTATTAGGTGTAATAAATCTATATAAACTCAATGTGAGCTTATACCGTGCGCAACAAAACGGGTAGTGAAAATGGACATTGAAAATAAAGACAGTAAAGTGAATTGGAATATAGAAATGATTGATTGTTGTGATCATAGGTGCGGAAACTCGTGTTGGAATTTGAGGAAATATGTATTTTGATCGACTTCATTGTCAATCTATTACATTTGGTAAGATGAAGTATAAACCAAAGTTCGACTATTGTAAACGATTTCAGATATATTTTGACAAATGGTTTTGAGTTTGAAGATCCAATCATTACATTCAAATAATGATATATCATTATGATATACTTCTGTATACACACTTAATAAATAAAGTAATACCGTCGAAGATTTAACTTATCCCTATCAAGGAGTGAAGATCATGCAAAATAAACGTTGGGCAGCCTTGGTTGCGACAATGGCGGTCAGTTCGATTGTTTTGTTCGGCGGTTGGTCTTTTTATCGTCATCAAATGATTGAGACACCATTGCAATCAACGATTCAGCAAATAGATAAAGTTCAGCAAGCAAAAGTAGTTTGGGATCCTAAGCAAGTTGAAATAGAGCTTTCTATTGATCCAGGTGCTGACGTTCGTACTGTTGTACAGGAAGTGAAACGACAGGCTAACAATGAGCAAAATAAGCGTAAAGTTACTATAAAAATAAATAATGAGCATACAACTCCAGAACTTGAACATTGGTGGTCACAAGCGCTGTTTCCAGTGACAGAAGCAATGGCACATCGTAACTACGGTGATATCCCTGTTCAATTGAATAAACTTGCCGAGGGAAGCGGAGTTGCTGTAAAGACAGAAATGGATAACGAATATGTATATGTGACACTGACAGCAGAGAAGGGAAAAGGAAGCAAAATTATGTTGCTGCCGCTCAATGGGGAGTCTATGGGGGTGTGGCCAAATGAACAATCGAACAAAACGATGGCTTGAGGTCGGAGTTGGCATATTAATTCCGTTGACAGCATTTTTGGCATACATTGGTTTTAACGTTTGGCCTGTTGTATTTGCTGTAGCGGCGATCAGCTTACTGGCTTTCGTTGCTAAACGTAGAGGTCAAGTAATGAGCAGATATGAAGGAAATGCTTCTCGTACAAAATCAGGAATGATCACGGATAAATCTTTACATTTTCATGATATTGGCGGGCAAGAGCGTGCCAAGCAAGAGCTCATAGAAGCATTGGACTTTCTTGTAAAGAGAGAGGATATACGCAAGTTCGGTATTCGTCCACTTAAAGGTTTGTTGTTAACAGGTCCTCCCGGAACAGGGAAAACCTTAATGGCGAAGGCTGCTGCAAACTATGCCGATGCCGTATTCCTAGGTGCATCAGGAAGTGAGTTTGTCGAGATGTACGTCGGTGTTGGTGCAGGGCGTATTCGTGAACTTTTCAAGGAAGCGCGCCAACAGGCTAAAAAGTTGAAGAAAGAAAGTGCCGTCATTTTTATCGATGAAATCGATGTCATTGGGGGCAAGCGAGACGGTGGTCAGCAGCGAGAATATGACCAGACGTTGAATCAGCTGCTAACGGAAATGGATGGTTTATATGGGAATGAAAATCCACAACTATTAATTATAGCAGCAACAAACCGTAAAGAAATGCTGGATCCTGCTTTACTGCGTCCTGGTCGTTTTGACCGCCATATTCAAGTCGATCTGCCTGATAAAAATGGCCGTACACACATTTTGCAGCTGCATGCGAAAAATAAACCGATGGCTGATGATGTCAACTTAGAGCGTATTGCAGAAGAAACATTCGGTTTCTCTGGCGCACAGTTGGAAAGTGTTCTTAACGAAGGTGCGATTTATGCCATGCGTGAAGCGGACGAGCAGATCCAGATGAAGCACCTCACGCAAGCGATTGATAAAGTAATGATGGGTGAAAAAACGGATCGTGAAACAGCGCAAGATGAACGATTCCGTGTAGCTGTACACGAACTTGGTCATGCTATTGCTGCCGAAGCAGTTCGTCCGGGAAGTGTATCCCAAATTTCACTAAGTCCACGTGGTCAAGCGCTTGGCTACGTTCGACATCAACCGCTGCAGGACCGTTATATTTATACAAAGCCCTTTTTGGAAGAGCAAATTATGATTGCTTTAGGCGGAGCTGTAGCTGAAGAAATGTTCTACGGTGATCGCTCTACCGGTTCTCAGGGAGATTTCGATCAAGCATTGAACATTGTAGAAACGATGGTTAACGCGGGGCTCACAGAATTAGGTATTGTACGTTTGAAGCATGTATCTAATGAAAAATTAACGGCTGAAATGAATCGTATATTAGAAGAACTTCATAGTAAGGTTCGAGAACAATTGGAACAAAATAGAGCTGTGTTCGATCAAGCTATTTTACCGCTTCTACAAGACGAAAGACTTGATGGCAATGCATTTAGGTGTCTATTTTGTGACAGTAAGAAAATACCAGTGTGAAAATCACTGGTTTTTTCACTGCATATTCATGAAAAATGATAAGATATGGTTAGTTACCTATGCAATTTATGCTGATAACGATACCTGTCCTTCGGGTACAATATCGGGAGAGCGTAGCAACATGAAAGGTGGAAGAGACCATGTTTTTCAAAAAGATAGGCGTCATTGGCGGCGGTACAATGGGCCAAGGCATTGCAGAGATGCTTGCTGTTAAAGGTCTAGATGTATTGCTTGTTGAGCAAACGCCAGAAAAATTAGACCATGCTTATTCCATGATCGAACTGAGCTTGGACAAGCAGTTAGAGAAATGGGCAATTACCCAAGCAGAAAAAAAACTGATCTTGTCTCGTATCGATAAGGTTACTCACTTGGCAGAACTAAGTTCTTGCGATATGGTTATCGAGACCATTTCTGAAGATCTTGATGCAAAGAAAGCAGTATTTGCAGAATTGGATCGCGTTTGCCCAAGTAACATTATATTAGCGAGCAATACTTCTACATTATCTCTTACTGAGCTGGCTAGCACGACGAAATATCCTGGGCGTGTAATCGGCATGCACTTTATTTATCCGGTATCCAAAATTGATTTGGTTGAAATTATCCGTGGTTTGAAAACATCTGAAGAAACATTCTCCGAAACGAAACGTTTTGTAGAAGAAGTTGTTCAGAAGAAGGGCGTAATGGTATATGAATCGCCTGGTTTCGTAACTACACGGCTTATTTGCGTGCTTATTAACGAAGCTCTTCACGTTCTTCAAGAAGGTGTTGCTACACCTGAAGACGTCGACAATGCAATGAAAATCGGTTATAATTTCCAATATGGTCCGCTTGAAATGGCAGATCACTTTGGACTTGACTCGGTATTGGCAGCGATGGAAGGAATGTTCCGTGAGTTCGGGGATATCAAGTATCGTCCGTCTGTGTTGTTGAAAAAAATGGTGCGTGCAAATCAACTAGGCGTTAAGACTGGCGCTGGATTTTTCAAGTATGACAAGGATGGGGATAGACTATGAAAATTCTCGTAATAAACGCAGGAAGCTCGTCGTTGAAATACCAAGTATATGATATGTCAAGTGAAACAGCTCTAGCGAGTGGTCGCGTTGAGCGTATTGGCATGGATTCATCTATTCTCGTTCATGAGCCTCATCATACAGACGAGACATCAGAAGTAAGTGAAATCCTTGACCACACGACTGCAATCCGTAAAGTCTTGGACAAGTTGACAGATGCGGAAGTTGGAGTAGTGAAATCCATTGATGAAATCGAAGCTGTTGGACATCGTGTCGTTCACGGCGGTGAAACCTTCAAAGGATCCGTACTTGTTACTTCAGAAGTTAAGGCAGAAATTCGTCGTCTATTCGACTTGGCACCGCTTCATAACCCAGCATGTATGATGGGTATTAAAGCAGCAGAATCGAATATGCCGAATGTTCCACAAGTTTGTGTATTCGATACGGCATTCCATCAATCGATGCCAGCAAGATCTTATATGTACGCGATTCCGCAAGTACTTTACAAGAAGCATAAGATTCGCCGTTACGGTTTCCATGGTACATCTCATGACTATGTAAGTAAGCAAGCTGCGGCAGTTGTGAACCGTCCGCTTGAAGACTTGAAGATCATTACTTGTCATATCGGTAATGGCGGAAGCTTGACGGCTGTTCAAGGTGGTAAATCTGTCGATACTACGATGGGTATGACACCGCTTGAAGGTCTGATGATGGGTACTCGCTCTGGTGACTTGGACCCTGCAATCGTGCCATATACAATGAGCAAAGAGGATCTTACTGTAAATGAAGTAAACTCTATGTTGAACAAGCACAGTGGTTTGCAAGCAATCTCGGGTACATCCAGTGATATGCGTGAGATTGAAGAAGGCATGCAAAATGGTGAACCGAATGCAACATTGGCATTCGAAATGTACGAATATCGTATCCGCAAATATATCGGTGCTTATGCAGCGGCTATGGACGGAGCAGACGTAATCGTATTTACAGCGGGTGTAGGAGAGAACTCGGCTACAGTTCGCCAACGTGTTTGTGAGAAATTGACATTCTTGGGCGTTGAAATTGACCAAGAGTTAAATAAAATCCGCTCTAAAGAGCCTCGTTATATTTCGACACCGAACTCTAAAATTGCGGTACTCGTCATTCCTACGAATGAAGAGCTCATGATTGCACGTGATACGTATCGTCTTGCTAACAACGCGAAGTAAATCGCATAACGTATAAGCATAACAAGGGAGAGAACGAAGACAATGGCAACAACTTGTGTCATTCGTGAAGTTAGCCGCCATGTGGGCGAAGAAGTCCGCATCGGTTGCTGGCTTCATAATAAGCGCTCCAGCGGCAAGATTCAATTTCTACAGCTGCGTGATGGATCAGGCTATATTCAAGGTGTAGCAGTACGCAGCGACTTGCCAGAGGAAGTATGGGAAGCGGCAAAGAGCCTAACACAAGAAAGTTCCTTGTACGTAACAGGAACGATTCGTGCAGAAGAGCGCTCCAAGTCTGGATATGAGATGACGGTAACGGGCATCGAAATTATTCAGATTACGGAAGATTATCCGATTACGCCGAAGGAGCATGGTGTTGACTTCTTGATGGATCATCGCCACCTTTGGATCCGTGCACCGAAGCAGCGTGCGATTCTAACGGTTCGTGCGGAAATTATTCGTGCGGTTCAGCAATTTTTCGATGAGCGTGGTTTTGCACTTGTTGATCCGCCAATCTTGACACCTTCTTCTTGCGAAGGTACGACGAATTTGTTCCATACGAAGTATTTCGAAGAGGATGCTTTCTTGACACAAAGTGGTCAGCTTTACATGGAAGCAGCGGCAATGGCTCTAGGGAAAGTATATTCCTTCGGTCCAACGTTCCGTGCAGAGAAGTCGAAAACTCGTCGTCACTTGATCGAGTTCTGGATGATTGAGCCTGAGATGGCATTCGTTGATCATGAAGAGAACCTTCGTGTTCAAGAGCAGTTCGTTTCTTATGTGGTTCAAACCGTGTTGAAAAACTGCCGTGCGGAGTTGGAGACATTGGGACGTGACGTTTCCAAGCTTGAAAAAGTTGTCGCTCCATTCCCACGCATCACTTATGACGACGCGATTAAATTCTTGCAAGAGCAAGGCTTTGATATTCCATGGGGTGAAGATTTCGGTGCTCCTCATGAAACAGCGATTGCTGAGAAATATGAGACACCGGTATTTATTACGCATTATCCAACGACAATTAAGGCATTCTATATGAAGCCAGATCCTAATCGTCCTGATGTTGTGCTCTGTGCAGACATGATCGCACCAGAAGGATACGGAGAGATTATCGGTGGATCCCAGCGTATCGACGATCCTGCTCTTATGGAAGAACGTTTCCGTGAGCATGAGTTGTCCACAGAAGCGTACCAATGGTACATGGATCTTCGTAAATACGGAACGGTTCCTCACTCAGGATTCGGTCTTGGATTGGAGCGTACTGTCGCTTGGATCTGTGGTCTTGATCATGTTCGTGAGACGATTGCATTCCCACGTACGTTATATCGCTTGTATCCATAACATCTTCATAAAGATGAATACATACATCCCGTACTACTTTTGTGGTACGGGATGTATTGTCTTTTCCATTACAAAAATGAGCAAATTATGAGACAATAGGACAAAGGTGGAAGTCTTTAAAGAAAGCTGCCTTGAAGTTGAATGGTTGCTGATGAAGGAACGGGAGGGGAACGTATGAGCGCAGATGCATGGCGAGCTTATGCGAAGGGCATCGCCCTACAGATGCAAAGTGGACAACTCTCACTTCCTGCCACTTTGTTTACGCATTATAAACGTCTCCAATTAACAGATATTGAAGTGATGCTGCTTATTCACTTAATGGACTTCAAACAGAATGAATATAAAGAATTCCCTACCATTGATGAGATACAAGAACGTATGAGTTCAACGGAAACGGTAGTTATTTCAGCCCTGCAGCGCTTAATTAAAGAGGGTTTCCTATCGATTGATGAACAAATAGATCCAATCACCCGAGTGCAGGGAGAATGTTACAATCTTGAAGGGTTATGGGAGAGACTGGCAGTCATTCTTGCAGAAGATATTCGAGAGGAACGTCAACGACAAAAGCAGCAGACTGGAAATCGTTCAGAGAAGAACGCGCCTAACTTGTTTGATATCTTCGAGAAAGAATTCGGCAGGCCATTATCACCGATGGAATGTGAGACGATTGCAGGTTGGATTGATGACGATCATTATTCGGAACCAATCATTCTTATGGCTTTAAAAGAAGCTGTATTTGCTGGAAAAGTGCATTTCCGTTATGTCGATCGCATTTTATTGGAATGGAGTCGCAACAAAATACGGACGGTTGAAGATGCCCGTAACTTTACTCAAAAGTTTCGCGGTACTGGCCGATCATAATGAAGCCCGCTGCTACTTATTGGCAGCGGGCTTAAATTATTTGTTTGATGTATCAGGAGATAAACTCGCATCTGTTGGGGTCACAACATTTTGCAAGGTAACAGAGGCGAATCCAGATAAGTTAAGTTGTACAACATGGCGAATGAGATGCTGGTGCAGATCATCTAGCAGCTTTTTCTCTTCTGGACTGCTTACTTGCGCATAAATTTGCAGAGAAACTACGTCTTGAGACATGTTAACCCTCCTTAGTACGTTACTAATATTGTATGAAAGTGTATGGAAGGTGAAATGGACAATCTAACCGTGTAGTTTACACCAATTTTTGTTGCAAAGCCGTCGATTGTTTGAAAGATAGGGTTATATTCGATTCTTGTCTTTTCATAGAATGAGAACGAATAACGACAGGGCGGTGAAGGGATGGCTTTTGTTGTCAGGTATAGTGATAATCAGAGAGGCGCCATCACATTTACAGGGAACACGCTAGGCCTTAGTCGATCAGATACGGTGGGCGTACCGGGAACGTTAGATAGCATAGGTGCCTTCACGACCGTCGACACCACTTTACAATTCGGCTCTTATCCTGCCGGGACGACCTCAAACTATACACTAAACAGCTCTGCCGCAGTGTTAGTCATTCCCTCTGGTAGTACCGTATTGTACGCTGAATTAATTTGGGGCGGCACTTATATCAACGGTAATGTCAATTTAACGACAAGTATCAATAATCCTGTTACCCTTCGAACAGCAACTGGCACATCTTACAGCATTCAACCAGATAGCACGACTGCGCAAAGCGTGACAATGGCTACAGGCATCTATGGTTACGTAAGGTCAGCCAACATTACATCGATTATAAGCAGTACAGGGGCTGGTACCTATACCGTTGGGAACGTAGTTGGCACCATCGTCGTTCCAGATGACACATCCAATCATGCAGGTTGGACGCTTGCTGTCGTCTATCTAAATCCTACGCTTCCATTTCGCAATATGTCTCTACGAGTAGGCTCTTTATACATCAGTGCTGGAGGTTCAGCTGTATCTACTTCAATTACAGGATTCGCTACACCGACGTCTGGAACCGTTTCAGGAAGAGCGTTGTTTAGTGCGCAAGAAGGGGATGCCAATAGGACGGGAGATCAAGCCAAGTTTGGACCAAATACAAGTAATTTAACGATATTAAGCGGGCCAAACAATTTTGCTAATAACTTCTTTGCCTCTCAAATTAATAAGGATGACGGAACGTTAGACACAAGCGGAACCTTTGGAACTAGAAATGCGATAAATGGTGCACCTGGGACCAATATTTCAGGGGGAAGACAAGGGTGGGACATTACAAATGTCGATGTTTCTTCTACGCTAAGCAACAATCAAACCAGTGCCGTACTTCAACTAACTTCCTCTGGTGATGCCTATTTAGTCAGCGCCAATGCGCTGCAAATTAATATCAATTCTCCCCAAGTAAATGTAACCAAATCTACATCGTCCACCTTTGCTGTAGTCGGAGATAACATTACGTATACGGTTGTCATTACGAATACTGGATCTTTAAATGCAACCAGTGCGGTTTTCACGGACCTAATTCCTTCAGGTACAACACTTGTTGCCAATAGTGTCAGATTGAATGGGACAACATTGAGCAATCCAAATTTGAGCTCAGGTATTTCACTAGGAACTTTGGCACCAGGAAGCACGAACACGATTCAATTCACGATCAATGTCGGGTCAGTTCCAACTGGATTTCAAGAAAATAATCAGGCGGTAGTTAGCTATTCTTTCCAAAGTATAACTGGAGGGGCTACTGTTTCAGGCTCTTCTGTATCGAATGTAAGCAGTGTTCCAGTATTAGCACCGATTATTAGTCTAGTGAAGTCAGGTAGTTCTACTGCTGCTACCGTAGGTGATACTATCACTTATACCATTGCAGTTCGAAATACAGGTAGCATTAGTGCCAATGTAACGGTAACCGATCCTATCCCAAGCGGTTCAGTCTTTGTACCGAACAGTGTACGGGTTGGAGGCGTGCCGGTTCCAGGAGGGAATCCAGTGTCAGGAATCAATTCGGGGAACGTACCCCCTAACGGTACGGTGAACGTGAGCTTTGATGTAAATGTAACTCAAGTTCCGACACCCCAGCAGTTGACAAACCAAGCATCCGCCGCATATACGTTCCAGCCGCCAGACGGTAGGACGATAAGCGGATCTTCTCAATCGAACAGTTTGTCTATTCCTGTATCCGCGCCAAATGTCAGTGTAGTCAAAAGCACATCTGCTATCGATGCAGTAGTGGGGGATACCGTTACTTTCGCGGTAAACGTAACGAACAACGGGATTGCCAACGTAACGAACGCCGTGCTTATTGACCCTGTTCCAGGCACAGGATCTTTTGTAGCGGGAAGTGTTACGATAGCTGGGGTACCCCAGCCATTGGCGAATCCTACTACAGGAATTGCGATCGGAACGATAACGCCCGGACAGACAATTCCAGTAACGTTTCAATTCGCAGTTAATGCATTACCATCATCACCTAGCAACTGGAACAATCAAGCCACATTAAGCTTTACATCGGGAACATTTACAGGAACGTCAACTTCTAACCTGCTAGTGCTGCCGATATACAATTCCACTGTAACAGCCGTTAAAAGTGCAAGCCAGTCTGTTGCACAGGTGGGAGATACGCTCACATTCACTGTACAGCTCTCAAATGCGGGTAACCTATCATCTACGATGGTTCTGACGGATACGATTCCAACGGGAACTGTATTCGTGCCTAACAGTGTGAAAGTGAATGGAGTCACCCAAACAGGAGCTAATCCATCGATAGGTGTGCAGGTACCTGCTGTTGCCGCAGGAGCAAGCGCAACGGTTACATTCCAGGTAAACGTTGTTTCGGTTGCACCGTCACAACAAATTAACAATCAAGCCTCTGTTGCATATACATTCCAACCACCGGATGGCAGAACAATTACGCGTAATGCGAGCTCAAATACGGTAACTGTTCCTGTTTCTGCACCAAATGTTTCCGTAACGAAAGCAGTAAGTGGGACAGCAGCAGCCGTTGGCGACCTTATTACTTACACGATTAATGTTAGAAATCAAGGTGTTGAGAATGTAACCAGCGCCGTTTTGACAGATACGATTGCAAGTGGCTCTTCATTCGTTCCGAATAGTGTCAGCGTAAATGGAGTCTCCCGGCCTGGCTTAGATCCTTCGCTAGGAATAACAATTGGGACCATCACTCCTGGTCTGACGATTCCAGTTACATTTCAAGTTAGAGTTGACTCTATCCCTCAGCCATCGGGCATTTTACTGAATCAGAGCAATGTGTCCTTTACAGCAGGAACGTTTACGGGGACTTCGACATCCAACACGGTAAGTATTCCGGTATACCAGCCGATCATAAGTGCGACAAAGCAGGGAAGTGAATCCCGAGCCACAGTAGGCGATACACTGACATATACGATCTCGATACAGAATACGGGAAATTATGCGGCTACTGCTACGGTGACAGATACGATACCAGCAGGAACAGCTTTTATCGCGAACAGTGTTGTCGTAAATGGTGTGCCACAGCCTGGAACTTCACCGGGCACAGGCATTCCAGCCGGCGTTATTGCTCCAGGTGGAAGCGTGACGGTTACGTTTCAAGTCAATGTTGCTTCTTTGCCTACTCCACAGATTCTATCCAATCAGGCAACGATCAGCTATTCGTACCTGCTTCCTGATGGACGTACTTTAACAGGAACAGCTTTATCAAGTACGTCATCGATACCAGTATCATCTCCTACGGTGAATGTTACATTGTCTGCGAATTTGCCAGATGTAACAGTGGGGGATATTATCACCTACACTATTAATACCAATAACGCTGGAATTGCTAATATTAGTGCAGTTATTGCTTCCGATCAGTTGGCAGCAGGAACTTCATTTATTCCCGGAAGTGTAGTGGTAAACGGAGTATCAGCTCCAGCAGAAGATCCACGCAGCGGTATTCCAATTGGGGTTATTACAGCTGGGCAATCGATTCCGGTTACTTTCCAGGTGAGCGTTGATACACTTCCAAACCCTGCACAATTGACTACGCAAGCCATCGTTTCCTATACAGCCGGTACATTTTCGGGAACATCAGCTTCCAACTCACTCACTATTCCTGTATACCAACCTATTGTCACAGCGGTTAAAAGTGCCAATCTTACAAGATCGACTGTAGGAGATACAATCACCTATTCCATCTCAATCACGAATACGGGAAATTATGCCGCGAGCTCTATTTTGACAGACACGATACCATCGGGGACGACATTTGTGCCCAATACGGTTATCATTTCAGGTGTGCCACAGCCTAATGCCGACCCTGCTACTGGAATCGCGCTAGGTTCAGTATTAGCAGGGGAGAACGTGATCGTTACGTTCCAAGTGAACGTTACATCGTTACCGAACCCTCAAACATTGAACAACCAAGCATCTATTGCCTATAACTATCAGCTGCCATCCGGTAGGGCTATCAACCGGAGCATTACTTCCAACCTACTAACTATTCCTGTGTCTGCGCCAAACGTATCCATTGTGAAAAGCGTCAGTGCAAATGAAGCTGCACTGAATGATAGTTTGACTTATACGTTAGCGATTACGAACGATGGCTTTGAAAATGTTACAAATGCAATTGTAAGTGACTCTATCGCATCAGGATCATCTTTTGTACCGGGCAGTGTGATTGTAGGTGGAATAAGCCGTCCGACTGCGAATCCAAGCAGCGGTATTAATGTCGGAACGATTGTACCCGGCCAGACGTTGAATGTCGTGTTTCAAGTTCAAGTAACGTCACTACCCGCACCACCAATACTAACGAACACGGCAACGGTCAGTTTTACAGCAGGGACATTTACAGGCAGCTCAACTTCGAATACGAGTTCTGTACCTGTTTATGAAGCCATTATACAGTCGACGAAGTCTGCTAATTCCGCTAATGCTACTGTGGGCGATACGATCACGTATACAATATCTGCTAGCAACAGTGGTGATATCTCAGCAAATACAACGATAACCGACCCGATTCCTGATGGAACGGTTTTTGTACCAAACACGGTAACGATAAACGGTATCCCAGTTCCAGGAGCTCGTATCGATAATGGAGTCAATATTGGGTTGGTTGCACCTAACACGACTTCGGTATTAACGTTTCAATTGAATGTTGTATCTGTGCCGGTACTGCAGGCGATTAGCAACAGCGCAGCCATAGCCTATTCTTTCACATTACCTTCAAGTCGAATCGTTTCCCGATCATCGACGACCAATACGGTTACGATTCCAGTATCATCCCCAGATGTTAGTGTGACGAAGTCATCTAATGTGAATGCAGTTGTTGTCGGTGACCAGATTGTTTATAGCTTCGCAGTTCGTAATAGAGGGATTGAAAATGTAACGAATGCGGTGCTTGTTGATCCTATCGCCGCAGGCTCTACTTTTGTAACAGACAGTGTTACGGTTGATGGATTCCCAAGGCTAAATGAGAGCCCTACTAACGGCATTTCATTAGGTACGATCGTGCCAGGCCAAACAGTCAATGTCAGTTTTACGGTTAACGTCGTTTCACTTCCTGTATCAGGGGAACTAACGGATCAAGCAACGGTCAGTTTCTCTTCGGGTACGTTTACGGGCTCTACTTGGTCGAATTCACTTTCTATCCCTGTGTTTCAGCCAATTATTACAGCGAATAAGCAGGCGAATCAAACGGTAGCAACGGTTGGGGATATCGTTACGTATACGATTGTTGTCAACAATACGGGCAATCTGATCGTCACGGGAACCTTAATTGATAATGTGCCGCCAGGCGCTGTATTACTGGGGAACAGTGTAATTGTTAACGGAGTGCCGCAGCCAGGAGTGAACCCTGCTACAGGCATTCCATTGGGGACGATTGAAGCGGGTGGTACAGCGAATGTTTCTTTCAAAGTGAATGTCACGTCGCTTCCATCTCCGCAAGAGCTTGTCAATCAATCTACGGTGGGCTATGCGTATCATACGCCTGATGGACGCACACTCATTGACTCTGTTCAATCGAATACGGTTACGATTCCTGTGTCTGCACCAAATTTGTCTTTGGCTAAGTCCTCCAACTACAGTTCTGTGGGCATTGGCGATAACATTACTTACTCGATAAACCTGACCAATAGTGGCATTGAAGATGTCACAGATGTGAGCCTAACTGATCCGATTCCAACTGGTACGTCATTTGTGCCAGGAAGCGTAACGATTAACGGAGTCCCTGCTCCAGGAGCAGACCCACAGTCGGGTATCCTTGTTGGATCGATCGCTCCAAGTGTAACGGTTCCCGTTACGTTCCAGGTAAATGTGAATGCTGTTCCCGTTCCTCCAACTTTAGTGAATCAGGCTACAGCTTCCTTTACTTCAGGTACGTTTACGGGTACTTCAACTTCCAATACCGTACAAGTGAATGTATTTCAGCCTGCACTTACCTTAGTGAAGAGTTCGGAATTGTCGAACGCGACAGTAGGAGATACATTTACGTACACGATTCAAGTTAGTAATGCTGGTAATATTGATGCAAACATTTCAATTACGGATGCGATACCAAATGGAGCTGTCTTTGTTCCCAATTCTGTACTTGTAGGAGGAGCACCTCTTCCTGGCGCAGATCCGCAGGTTGGATTCAGTATTGGAAGCCTAGGAGTCAATTCGAATGTGCCAGTTAGTTTTCAAGTCAATGTCACCAACCAGCCGACACCACCTGTATTGTCAAACCAAGCAGCAGCTTCATTTACATTTACCTTGCCAGATGGAAGAACATTAAGTGGAAATGCACAATCCAATGTCGTAAATGTTCCTATTTCTGTGCCAGATGTTTCGCTTACCCAGACTGCTAATCAAACCAGTGTAGCAGTGGGCGATGTCATTACGTACTCTGTTACGGCAACTAACAATGGATTCGAAGGACTAACAGCAGTTCAATTGACGGAAATTATTCCACCAGGTACGTCATTTGTACCAGGAAGTGTAACCGTAAATGGAACACCAGTACCGGGAGCAAATCCTGCATCAGGCATTGTACTAGGTACATTAGGCACAGGGCAATCCGTGCTAGTGACTTATCAGCTGCAAGTAAATGCATTGCCGACACCTCCAGAGGTGCTTACGCAGCCGACGGTGTCATTCACAAGAGGAACATTCTCTGGTTCTACGGTAGCAGATCCGCTTCGCATACCTGTGTTCCAAGCGACGCTTGCAGCTGTGAAAAGCGCCAATCAAACGGTTGCCAGTGTAGGCGATACAATTACGTATTCTGTTGTCGTATCTAACACGGGCAATATAGCAGCCACTACAGTTGTGACGGATCCCGTTCCAGGAAATGCTGTCTTTATTCCTAATAGTGTAACGATTGATGGGGTACCAGCAGCAGGTGTCAATCCTACAACAGGCATATCGATTACAGTTAGCCCAACTTCAAGCGTTACGGTCACCTTCCAAATGAATATTATCACTACTCCAGATGGTGGCGATATGAGCAATCAGGCTACAGCTGCATTTACATTCCAATTGCCGGATGGAAGAACAAAGAGCGGCAGTGTTAATTCTAATATCGTAACAATACCAGTATCTTTACCTAGTCTTTCTGTAGTCAAGAGCACACAAGCTACAGAAGCAGCTATCGGGGATACCATAACATACAGCGTGCTGCTTACAAATGAAAGTATAGAGGCAATTACGAACGTGATTGTAAATGATCCGCTGCCGAGTGGGGCTAATTTTGTAGCGGGTAGTGTGACAGTGAACGGCACACCTCTACCAACAGCAAATCCAGCGACAGGAATATTTGTCGGGGTAATCGCCCAGAGTGCTAGCGCTACGGTTACCTATCAGCTACAGGTTATTTCACTACCACCTTCGCAGTCCATTGATAATTTAGCGAGTGCAACTTTCTCTTTAGGAACGTATAGCTCGACAGTACCATCGAATCCGGTTTCTGTTCCTGTGTATGAAGCATCGATTACAGCGCTGAAGAGTGCTTCGCAGACCGTGGCGACGATAGGTGATACTTTGCTGTATACGATTATTGTCTCAAATGTAGGGAATACAGCAGCTACAGGAGTATTGACGGATACAACACCGACGGGCAGCGTATTTGTACCAGGTAGTGTCACTATCAATGGAGTTTCTCAGCCAGGAGTGGATCCGAATGTAGGCGTGACTTTAGGAACGATTGCAGCAAATGGGTCGGTAACCGTAGGCTTCCAGGTTAACATTGTATCTTTACCACCTTCGCAGGAACTGCTTAATCAGGCCAATATAAGTTACAGCTATTCTTTACCTTCTGGACGCAGCATTTCAGGTACGGCTCAATCTAACATTGTAACCATCCCAATATCATCACCTGACGTAACAATACAGAAATCAGCCAACGTTTCGGTTGCGGTGTTTAATGATGTTGTGATTTATTCCATTACCGTTACTAATAACGGAATTGAAACGGTCAATAACGCAGTTGTATTTGATCCGATTCCAGCGGGCAGTGTATTTGTAGCGGGTAGTGTGACGGTTAATGGAATAAGTGTCCCTGATAGCCAACCTACGTCGGGGATTGATCTATTTGCGATTGCACCGGGGCAGACAGAGACGGCTACATTCCAAGTGAGAGTGGTTTCTCTGCCTAATCCACCTACATTATCAAACCGCGCTACTGTGAGCTTTACATCTGGAACGTTCACGGGCAGTTCGGTGTCAAATACGGTAACCGTTGCGGTTGTTCAGCCGATTATTACCGTGACGAAGACCGTAAGTCAAACAGAGGCTACAGTAGGGGATATTGTAACGTATACACTTGTAGCACAAAATGAAGGCAATATAGGAGCCTCAACGGTTTTAACAGATCCGATTGCAGAAGGAGGTACTTTTGTTCCTGGCACTGTTACCATTAATGGTATCCCGTCTCCAGCTTCTAATCCACAAACAGGGATTACATTGAGTAATGTTGCCCCAGGGACGTCGACGACGGTTACTTTCCAAGTTGAAGTGACATCGGTCCCCCCCTTGACAGGCTGACGAATGAGGTAGCGGCTGCGATTGAATTTGAGCCTTATGGCGGAAGAACGGTCTATACGGAGACTTTATCCAATCAAGTGGTCGTTCCGGTTTATGACTCTGCCGTCAGCCTGACTAAGATAGCCGATGTTATAGATGCGATTGCGGGTGAATTCGTTTTATTTACGATTGTTATTCAAAATGATTCAACAAGAACATTGAATCAGGCATTACTTTCTGATGTGCTTGCTGAATATTATCAGTTCATTTCTGGCAGTGTTGTTGTTCAAGGTGTACGGCAGCCTTATACAACCCCGTATGCCATTACAATTGGCGTGTTGGAACCAGGAGAAAGAATCGTTATCTCGTATCGTGCGTTAATTACTTATGTACCGGACAGGATTATGACAAGTACACAAGCGAGCCTGTCATATCAGGTGAGTTCGGATCCGTCAATCATAAGCTCCAACATCGTTCATATTGAATTATTTCCATCAGCCGTGCAATTATCGAAGGAATCGAACGTATCAACGGTCATCGTTGGAAGTCGTGTTACGTATTACATTAATGCTGTTCATTTTGGAGTATTTTCTGGGCAACTGCTGCTTATTGATAAGCTGCCGAGCGAAGTGGAGTTTATATCAGGTAGTTTAGTTGTTAATGGTGAACTGCGACGAGATGAAACGCCAGAAACAGGAATTAAGTGGGATCCATTTATGGTTGGACAATTGGTAAGAGTGAGTTTTGATGTGACGGTAAAAGCAAGACCGCTTACTGGAAAGCTAGTAAACGAGGTTGACGCGTTGTTTACGGTACAATTACCGAGTGGCCGTAAAGCTGTCAGTACTTATGATGCACAAGCAGAGCAAATCGTTGTAGCAGAGCCGCTTGTCGTTCGAAAATCGGCTTCTACATCTGCTATTTCACTGGGTGAGGAAGTTGGATATACGATTGCGATTACGAACGTTATGGCATACGCGCTAAATGAGTTATTTGTTGTTGATCTACTGCCGAGCAGTTTGCAGTTAGTTCTGGGCAGTGTGGCTATCAATGGTTGGCCAGATCCCAATGTAAATGATCTCACTTCTGGTATACAACTGGGGACAATCGAAGCAGGGGCAACTATAACGATTGCATTTCGAGCGAGGCTTACTCAATATGAGCCGAATATGCTTATTACCAATCAAGCTGCAGTTCATTATTGGGTCGAATACAATCGAGGTTCTGTGCTGTCTAACATCGTAACGATAGTCGCTAATCCTGATCCGCCTAAGCCTCCGCCGCCTGTTGATCCCAAGCTGAGGTTGTATGTAGCGTCGCCTAGTATAACTGAGCCTGTATTTGTTGGAAGTGTTATTAATTTTCAATATATCCTTGAAAATATTTCAGAAGATGATTTATTTCAGCTGCTGCTGAAGTTTACGATGAATCAAAATGGGGCATTTGTTATTGGCAGCTTGTATGTAAATGGCATCTCACTTAATGATAATCCATTTGACGGTTTTATTATTCCACAATTGAAGATCGGTGAGAGAATTGAAGTCCGTTTCCAAATACGGATTGTAGGTGCAGGCGATGGCAGTCGACTCGTAGTAGGGGCTAGCGCAGACTATAACTATCGTGGAATTAATGGAGCAGTCATTTCGGAGCAAGTGGTTGCCATCCCAACCATTTATCGCTTATATGATGCTTCGGTAGATGTTGTAAAATTCACTTCTGCGAAGGTTGTAATGGTGGGAGATATTATTCAGTATGACATCTCGATTCAAAATACGGGTAATATACCGTTGAACCTAACTGCGACAGATAAGTTAGCATCTAATTTAAAACTCATCCCAAATAAACTAACGGTAAACGGGGTCATCGTTAACGATCGTGAGTTGAGTGATGGAATTACCATTTTAGATGCTGAACCAGGGGTGGCACATCGTATTCGATTTACAGCCGTAGTAACATACGCGAGTGGGCGTGCAATATCAAATGCTGCTTTTGTTGTTGCAACAGCAATTGTTGATAACGTAGTTAGAGAATTCTCATACCATTCGAATACGATTGAGATTAAATTGGTTGAGGACGAAGAATAGGCTAGAGGTTATGTGCGTATTTATCTATAAATAAATGCACGCTCGTTGTTGGTAAATAATAAACAAACATCCCGTATATCACTGAAAAGTGAAGCGGGATGTTTGTGTTTTTAGTATGTGAATGATAATAGAAAGTATCTTATTTACGCAGCAAGTCCATACGATACACATATTCAAACAAGAACTCAAAAGCTTCCAAATGACGCTTTGCTTCAAAGCTGTCAGCACCCCACGCATAGATGCCATGATTGCGCAGTACAATTCCAGGAATACTAGGATTTAAGCTTTGCGTGACCTCAGGAACGATGCTCGGAATGTGTGCGTAATTTGGTACAATTGGAATTTCGATGCGGGCATTCTCTTCCCAAATATTAAATGCTTTAATTAATTCCACAGCTTGTACGGGAACATAGCCTTGATCACCATATAATTCAGAAACGATACTGTTAAATACCGTATGCACATGAAAAATGGCACCACAGCCAGTTAACCGATAGATTTCGCAGTGAATGAGTGTCTCGGCGCTTGGCTTCAATGAAGTAGCGTCTGTAGGCACACCATTCTCGTTGACGAGCAAAAAGTCCTCAGGCGTATGAACTGACTTGTCCTTGCCGCTTGCTGTAATAGCAAATTGAAACTGTCCATCTGCTATATCTCCAACTCTAACAGATAAGTTGCCGCTCGTTCCTGGAAACCAATGACGTGCTGCGAATTGTTCTTTAATAGAGCGTAGTTGCTGAAAAGCATGTTGTTTCTGTTCGGATGATAGTGTGATCAACGCATAGAGCTCCCTTCGTGAATCAGATAGATTTATGAAGTTCGGGAATTAATAGTGGCAGATAAATGTTCGACAATATCATAGAATGTGTCGAAAGTTGCATGTGCTAATTCAAGTTCCTCGCATTTATTGATAAGCTCGGCACGCGCATAAACAAATTCCACGAGCTTAGCTGCAGCAAAGTCTGTTACACTATCGCCAATTACGATGCGTTCATATTGATCAGCAGGGAATTGACGCACGATCGTTGTTTTGCACATTCCGCAATCATTCGTACAAGGCTCTTGGCATGCATGCGGCCATGTGATTCGGATACATTCACCGCTGAAGTCGCTGCCGTTGCAATAAATATGATTGTGCGGTATATCAAATGGTTCCAGCAGCGGGTAGACGAAGAAGTCGATTCCACCACTTGTAACATAAAATTCAATCTCGTTTTTCTTGCAAAAGTCTAGAAACTCCTTGAAGCCAGGTCGAATAATGGCCTGGTCAATAGCTTGGCGAATGACCTGATCTTTCATTGAAGCGGGGAGTAAGGCGAACATTTGACCGACACCATCGCGAATGGTGATGCGTTCTGCTAGCACATCCTCAACGATGTCCCTCCATCCGTCCGGATTAAAGTGCTTAATAAGCGCTACGATATTGTCATTGGCCGTAATCGTTCCATCAAAATCACAAAAGATGACTTTCTTCTTCATGTTGTTCACTCTTTTGTCCCCCATATTTGAATCGCGTGATGCAATGCTTCGTGATTTTGGGCGTAATCTTTAAGGCTTGTCCCTTGCAGTACAGCATCAATGGCTTGAACGAATGCTTGACCGCCTCCTGCAGCTCCGAGTGGGTGTCCATGGACACCGCCGCCTGCATTGACGACCACATCAATACCGAAGTCGCGAATGATAAGCGGAACGAGTCCAGGATGAATGCCTGCAGATGGGACTGGGAAGCTTTGCTTCATTGGTCGATCTGTATCTAGACAAGCTTCGCGTATACCTTGTGTATCTTCCTGAGGCATCGTCACTGATCCATATGGTGAAGGGAACAGTACGAAGTCAGCTCCAGCTAAGCGAAGGAGCTTGCCTAGCAATAATCGAGCTGATATTCCATAGTGCGGCGATGGGTAAAGCGCTCCTGCCATAGCCGGATGAGCCATGATCGGTACTGAAATATCAGGATCAGAAGACAATCCGTGCAGGGCATCATATCCATAGCTAAGTACATTGAACAACAAAGCATTTGCACCTGCGTCAATAGCACGACGTGCTTGATCACGCAGTTCGAAGGTTGGTCCTGTCAAGTTCGCAGCATATAGCAGCTTTTTGCCTGTTTCTTCTTCCACTTGTTTAGCGGCTTCAAGACAAACTTTGACGCGGTCTTGAATTGGTGTCAGCGGATTTTCGAATAATATTTCGTCATCCTTAATGAGATCGACACCGCCTAACGCTTGCTGATGGAATTGTTCTCGCAGTGCGCTAAGGTCATGACCGATAACAGACTTGAAAATGCTCATAAGCAATGGGCGATTGTGTACACCCAGTTGTTCTCGAATGCCTGCGATTCCGAACTTTGGTCCTGAAAAGGCTTGTTGGAACGTAGATGACCAATCCAGATCAAGCAACTTGACGCGTCCATCCATGGATAACTTACCAAATACGGTTACGAGCAGTGCGGGGATATCACGGCTGAAATTCACATCTGGATAAGCGATGCGAACATCAGCATAGCGTTCATTAGGTACGTCGCTTTCGTGAATATGTACATCAACGACACGGCCCAGATGCTTTTGCATCGAGGCCTTCTTCGTCTCTGGAATGTCAGTCCAACTGCCGACGGTTAATCCAACTGCAATACTTTCTGCTTTTTTATGAAAATCGGCACGATCATCATATAAGCGATATGTTGCTACGCAAGTGTCACTCAATGTATCTCCCTCCCAATCTCTTCGCCCATTTCAGCGGCACGAGTTCGAGCGCGATGTACTGCCGATTTCACCGCCTCTCCAACACCGTTTTGATCCATAATGGTGAGAGCTGCTAGTGTTGCTCCGCCAGGTGAACATACTTTGCGTCGCAATTCGGCAGGTGATTCGCCCGTAAGTCGTACCATTTCAGCAGCTCCACGAACAGTTTGTACGACTAAATCATGGGCTTGCTCAGGCTCTAATCCTTCTTGGATGCCCGCTTCAATCATGGCTTCCATTAAATAGTATACATAAGCAGGGCCACTCCCGGAAACCCCTGTTATCGCATCAATCGAAACTTCTTCCACTTCTGCGACAATACCAATCGCCTGCAGCAGATTTATCGCAATCTCACGCTGCTCTGCAGTAACCTCGGAAGAGTAGCTTACACCTGTCGCGCCAAGTCCAATTGTGCTGGAAGTGTTCGGCATCGTGCGTACAACCGCGATCGTACCGAGCATGCGTTGTAGCGACTCAATGGAAAGTCCTGCGATGACAGAGACGACAAGGCAGTCTTTGCGCAAAAGCGAGCGCAATTCATGACAGGCTTCTCGTACATCTTTTGGCTTCATCGCTAAAATAATAATGTCTGCCTCGCTGAGCCAGCGGCGCTTTGTATCGATATCGTTATCAGCTTGGATTTCATAGCGTTGGCGCAACTCAGCTAAGCGCTCTTGGTTACTTCGATTAATCATTTGAATTTGGCTAGGAGCCGTTATGGATTGCTTCAGCATGCCGCGGACGATCGCTTCAGCTTGGGACCCGGCACCAAAGAAGCAGTAGGTTAGTGCTTTGTTGCTTGTCATTGAATTTACAGTGGATTGGTTCATTGTATGAAAACCTCCTAAGTCAAATATGTGTGCAGTTATTTGTATACAAGTAACCCGTCATTCCAGATCCTCATGACGTTTAAGGTGGAGGAGGGGATGACGGGTGAAGGCACTTATGACGAATTACACTTGAGATTAACCTCTAATTTGTCCAGTGCCGCTTATTCTGTACTTACTAGATGTCAATGCAGGCAGACCCATCGGTCCACGAGCGTGCAGCTTCTGAGTACTGATTCCGATTTCAGCGCCGAAGCCGAACTCGAAACCATCTGTAAAGCGAGTAGATGCATTATGGTATACAGCAGCAGCATCAACTTCTTGTAAGAAGCGTGCTGCATGCTCGTCACTCTCTGTAACAATGCACTCAGAATGCTTCGTCCCGAATTGGGAGATATGCTGCAGTGCTTCTTCGAGAGAATCGACGATGCGAACGTTAAGAATATAATCGTTATACTCGGTTTTGTAGTCTTGATCGGTTGCAAGTGTGATAGTTTCAACAAGTTGTTGTGTACGCGGACAACCTCGCAATTCTACATCACGTTCTTGGAAGGCTTGCAGCAGCTTCTGGGTCTGCTCCACATCATAGTCGCGATGGATAAGCAGCGTCTCCATAGAATTGCAAACGGATGGACGCTGAACTTTAGCATTGTAAGCGATCTGATGAGCCATCTCAGCGTTAGCACTTACATCGATAAACGTGTGACAAATGCCTGCACCTGTCTCAATTACCGGCACAGTGGCATTGCGCACTACATTTTGAATTAAGGAAGCTCCTCCACGAGGGATGACTACATCTAAGATTCCGTTTAAAGTCAGCATTTCATCTACAGATGCACGATCTGCATCTTCAATATACTGCAAAGCATTTACAGGAATTGCTGTTTCGCGTAATGCTTGATGAAGTACAGCTACGATACGTTTGTTCGTTTCAAGGGCAGCTGAGCCACCGCGGAGAACTACCGTATTTCCCGTCTTAAGACAAAGTCCTGCAGCATCGACTGTTACGTTAGGGCGTGCTTCGTAAATCATGCCGATGACACCGAGAGGTACACGTATTTGCTCGATCTTCAAGCCATTCGGGCGCTCGAATGCGTGTAGAACATCGCCAACAGGATCTTGCAGATTTACGATAAGGCGAAGACCTTGTGCAATGTCAGCAATACGTTCTTCATTGAGGGCGAGTCGATCAAGCAGCGATGCGCTGGTTCCATTTGTTCTGCCACGTTCCAAATCGAGTTTATTTGCTTCGATAATCGATTGTTGATCCGTAATGAGTTGGTCGGCCATGCGCAGCAAGGCGTTATTTTTCTCCTCTGTCGTTAAACGATTCATAATGACCGCCGCTTGCTTGGCAAGCAGCGCCTTGTTTTTAACTTCACTCATCTCTGGTTCCTCCTCTTACAACTGTCCTTCTATTATTCAGTTAAATAATTATGATAACCGGGTAATCCCGGTAATGAATTGTGCTTAGCGCAATGTAACCCATTCATCTCTATGGATAACTTCAATCCGAGGTACGTTTAGTTTCTTCAATACATCAGCAGTTGTGCAGCCCGCCACTTGCATCAATTGGTCATGTTCATAATTGACGATTCCTCGACCGATGACTTTGCCGTCGATACCGGTTACTTCAACAACATCTCCTGCGTGAAAGTCTCCTTGAACAAGATGCACACCTACAGGGAGCAAGCTGGAGCCTTTGCCTAGTAAGGCTTGCTCTGCACCTGCGTCTACGACGATCGTGCCGAGCGGAGTAGAGTGGAAGCCCAGCCATTGTTTCTTGACAGGTAGGCCGTTCTGTTTTGTTGCAAAGTATGTGCCTGCACCAATTCCTTCTACCGCACGTCTCAAATCCCCATCTTGTTGAACGCTTCCAACGAATGCCTTAACACCGCCTCGCATTGCGATTTTAGCAGCATCCAATTTAGAGCGCATCCCGCCTGTACCAACAGAGCTTCCAGCTCCACCAGCATAACCGTAGATTTCTTCGGTAATCGTTTCAATATGTTCAAACTTCTTAGCATCCGGATCCTTGCGTGGGTCTGCTGTATACAGTCCATCTGTATCTGTAATAATGACTAGCTGGTTTGCATGTACGAGATTAGCTACAAGTGCTGATAATGTGTCATTATCACCGAACTTCAGCTCATCGACAGATACGGTATCATTTTCGTTGACGATAGGAATGACGCCTTGTTTGATTAATTCTTCAATAGTCATCCATGCATTATGTCCACGCTTGCGATTCGCAAAGTCCTGTCTTGTCAGTAAAATTTGCGCAGCAGTGACGCCTTGTGAATTAAGTTGTTCTTGATACGCTTGCATGAGGAGCGCTTGACCGACTGCTGCAGCTGCCTGCTTCTCATGAAGTTGTTTTGGACGAGTGCTGTAGCCGATTTGCGTAAAACCTGCTGCAACTGCACCAGATGTGACTAGAACGACTTGGTGTCCATTCGCTATGATTGAAAGGAGCTCATTAGCATAGAAGGCAATTTTGCTGCGATCTAATCCGCCTTGTTCGGACGTTAGTGAGCTGCTGCCTATTTTGACGACAATACGTTGATTCATCGGATTCACCTTCAATAATTCTTTAGGTTTGCAAGTGAAATAGGTACAAGCCATCTAAATCTAATCTGACGCTTTACCTAAGCAGAGAGTAGCTATATCCGGAAAGTTGTTTAGTTGTTTATGGAGCTGCCATTAACAAACAAAAAAAGACTTTCATCCAATAAAGGACGAAAGTCTTGGCTTCCGCGGTACCACCTTAGTTGAAGAAACGGAATGTGTTATGTAGATCTAGATAACATCCCAGGGTTCTTCCTGCTTTATCCAATAACGGAGGAGTTCCGTTCAGGTCAGGACTCATCGCATACATGTAACTCCACATGAGATGGCATATTGCCATGGCGACATGAATCCATGCTGACCGCTCAAGGGTAGGTTTCGACGAGGGGCTACGGCGGGGCTTTCAGCCGGTGGCTCCCGCTCTCTAATCGTGCCTTGCTCATGTACTGGTCCTGTCATCGCGTTTCAAGATTAGATTTCTTGTATTTCCACTGCTTAATTTCTCAGTAGTTTACCATGAGATAACATCGCTGTAAAGGAGTGAAACGCCAGCGTTTTTATTACAATCAGTTTGCGCGACTAGAGCGAACAATATTAGATTTGACATCATTGAAAAAATATATGTTGGATTACAGCAGTTATTATCACTGATTAACCAAATAATTTCAGCTTACCTATACGGTCTATAGCTTCTTGCAATCGTGACTGATCAGCGAGTAGGCCAACACGTACATAGCCTTCGCCATGTGTTCCGAAGCCAATTCCAGCTGCCACGACGACGTTTGCTTGTTCCAGGAGCAAATCGGCAAAGGAAGCAGAACTGTAGCCAGAAGGAACAGGCAGCCAGGCAAAAAAGGAACCTGGTGAAGGTTTGGCTTCCCAACCAATTGATTTCATGCTATCGAATAGTGTGTTGCGTCGTGTCTCGTACGTATGAACAAGATCATGTACACATTGTTGTGGTCCGTTAAGAGCCGCAGCTGCAGCATCTTGAACCGCTCCGAACAAACTAACATACATATGATCCTGCATCAGGTTAATGAGTTTTATTAATTCAGGATTACCGACAGCAAATGCTACACGCCACCCTGCCATGCTATACGTTTTGGACATCGTGTAGAATTCAATACCCACTTCCTTTGCACCAGGGGTTTGAAGGAAGCTAACAGGTGTATGGCCATCAAAGCCGATGGCGCCATAAGCAAAGTCGCTCGCCACAACAATTTGATTGCGCTCTGCAAACTCTACGGTTTGTTTATAAAAGGCTGCATTCGCGATCGCTGATGTCGGATTGTTTGGGTAATTTAAAAACATCAACTTAGCACGTTTTAAAGTTTCGCTTGAAATGGCATCATAATCTGGCAAATAGTCATTGGATTCCGTTAAAGGCATCATAGACATTTCAGCGCCAGATAGGACAACGCCAGACCAATAATCTGGGTAACCAGGATCGGGAACTAAGCATACATCCCCTGGATTGAGCAATATTTGACTAAGTTCAACGAGCCCTGTCTTTCCGCCAAACAAAACGGCTACTTCAGTCTCAGGATCAAGTTCAACTTGATAATCTTCGAAGTATCGTTTAGCAACAGCTTCCTTCAAAAAAGAAAAGCCGCTGAAGGGTGGGTAGCGATGATATATAGGCTTCTCTGCCGCCGTCTTCATCGCTTGAACAATATGATCGGGTGTGGGAAGGTCAGGATTACCTTGACCTAGATTAATGACATCATAACCTGCTGCCATGCGTGCATTCGCTTTTTTTACCAATTGTGCAAAAAACTGCGTCGGCAAATGCTGCATGCGCGACGCAGGAACGATAGGAAAGGAACTTTTAGAGCTTATGGTCATTTTTTCTCTCACACTCCGGAATATAATTTGACATGCCATGCTTATGCACGTGATTGGTGCAATGTTAGCTTCAGCGATTAGGCATCTATAATACTTGCCTTAAATCGATAATTTAGCATGTTTTTCCTAGTGTGTACAGCTTTTTTGCACAAATTAACGATCCTCAATTTTGAAGCTATTCATCCTAACTATTATTGTTGTTCCGCGCCCGGAAGCATTGGCTTCATCAGCTCTTCCATAAATGGTTGGACATTATGTTTAAATTCGAGTAGGAACGGTTTCCGCTCAGGTGTAAATACGAGTAACAAAGGCTTCTTGTCCGGACAATAAATGAGAAATACATCATTGGTTTGAAAATCAATTCTTGGCAGCTTCACCTGAAATGGATTGGCAAGGGCGATACGAACGATGTAACCACACTTACTTCCTATATTTAACTGTGGAGATAGGCCGGTGACCGATTGCAGCCATTTTGTCGCTTCTGCTTGAACGGCAGGCGTGTTAGGTAACGTCTTTACGATCCGCTCTTGCTGCATATCAAATAGTTGAACTTGCGGCAAAGGTTGTGATGTCTGCTCAGGTGAGGTAGCAGGAGCAAATCGCGTTTTCGTCATATGTTGATGTTCTGCAATCGCGCCAACAGCATTCGGCATTACGACAAGCAGGGCAGCACATAGTAAGGTACATATTTTGCGTAAAGTTTTGACTTGTGCAGCTGTAAAATTCATACTTCAACTCCTAACCATGGATCTATAGTGGCGAAATCATTAAGAAAACAACAAATTGTGAACATGAAACTGCTTTCCTTACTGTACCCAGCTTGACGTGTTTCCATGAAAGGGTATGATGGTAGAAACTACATATTTTGGAGGGTTGTCGATGAATAAGATGTGGAACGTATGTGCCATTCAAATGAATATTCGAATTGGAGAGCCGGAACGTAATGTAGATGAAGTTATAAAGCAGATTGAAGCGGCAGTTGCAGCTCATCAACCTGATGTTATTGTTCTTCCTGAAATGTGGAATACAGGCTATGCACTTGACCGTGTGCATGAGCTGGCAGATGAGGGTGGCAAGCAAACATTGCAGCTGCTGACAGAATTGGCATCTTTGCATCATGTTCATATTGTTGGGGGATCTGTAGCAATAAAAGAAGACGGACAAATTCGGAATCGGTCTTATGTTGTTAGTAAAGAAGGCAAGTTGATTTATTCCTATGACAAAGCACACTTATTTAAATTAATGGACGAACATGTTTACTTACATAGTGGGAATGAGCTGGGTATTTTCGAATTGGATGGAGTAAAATGCGGAATTATCATTTGCTATGATTTACGTTTCCCGGAATATATCCGCAGTTTGGCTTTGCAGCAGATTGAAGTGCTATTTGTCCCTGCTCAGTGGCCTAATCCGCGACTTCATCATTGGAAAACCTTGTTGACAGCACGGGCGATTGAGAACCAAATGTATGTAGTTGCTTGCAATCGGATGGGTACGAGTATCGGGTCGGACGGCAAGCCAACTTCTTTCTTTGGACACTCCACGATTATAGATCCGTGGGGAGAGTTGATCGCAGAAGGAGATGACCAGGAGCGTCTGGTTCACGGCGAACTCTCGATTTCATTGGTACAAGAAGTCCGCAGCCGAATTCCAGTATTCGAGGATAGACGTGAAAGTCTATATCGATTGCAGAAGTAGTTCGGGAGCGTATATACCTAAAATATAGTTAGGGAGGAGGGCTGTCCCTCCTCTTTTTAATCTATACCAATTATTTTCCACTCTCCATTATCATTCGGTCCAATTGTGAATCATGAAATGCTATCTTCTTCAACTGACTTACTTTCATCCGCCTCTGTGAAATTCCGCTATGTTATATTGGCATTTGTCGTAGCTGCCCGGACGCGATTGCCAAATTGAGCACCTAACGTATCTTGCAGCGTTTCTTTAAAAGCTTCCGCTGCCTTAGACATATATCTACCACTCCGATAGGCAAGTACGAGCGTACGAGAAGGCTGTCCTTCAAGCGCAACATATTGTGGAACGAACTCACTGCGCGGTGCTGTTGCAATAAAGGCTGGAACAAGTGCCACGCCCATTCCAGTAGCCACAAGGGATTGAACTGTTTCAATATTGCTGCTCTCAAACACGATCCGTGGCTCGAAGCCAGCTTGACTGCATAAATCCATCGTAATCTGTCGGAACCCTTGTCCTCGTTTTAAAAAAATAAAAGGCTCATCCTTAACATCTGCTAGTGGTATTCCAGTTGATAATTCAGAAATAGTCGCCGCAGCTAATCGGTGATTTCTCGGTACAGCCAGCACAATTTCTTCTTCCAATATAGGCTCATATTCGAGCGATGGATCTGACAAAGGAAGCGATAGCAGGCAAAGATCGTTTTTGCCTTGTGCTGTCAGTTTCACTAGATTTGAAGTCGACGGTTCTTCGGTAAGGACAAGTTCAATATCAGGATATCTGCGATGGAAAGAGGGCAGCACATGCGGCAGCAGGTGTGAGCCTGTAATAGGCATCGTGCCTATTGTGACCTTTCCGGCCTTGGTTTGCGAAATATCAAACATTTCTTTTTTGAGCTGTTCCAAGGAGTCGATAATCGCTTGTGCTCGTTCAACGAATACCGTTCCAGCATGTGTGAGCTCTACAGAATTGGTCGTTCGTTGGAACAATAGGACGCCTATTTCTTTCTCCAACTTGGATAGCTGTTGACTCAATGAAGGCTGCGCAATATGAAGCTTTTCCGCAGCGCGTGAGAAATTACGCTCTTCCGCAATCTGAATGGCGTATTGTAATTGTCGTATCTCCACCGTATTTCCTCCTCTTTATAGTCTTAACCTATCAATATTATAGATATTATATCTTGGAACAATTAAGAAAGAAATGATATATTGAGTCCCAAGATAAATAGATTGGCGCAGTCAATGCGGGACGAACGCATCTGATTCACAGAGAATTGTAAAGAGAGAAAAGCTGCATATCACTTGATGAGGTGAGGAAACATGTCAAAGAAGACGCTATACGAGAAAATTTGGGATCAGCATGTCATTGTACAGGAAACAGGAAAGCCTAGCATTCTATATATCGACTTGCATCTCGTTCATGAGGTTACTTCCCCGCAAGCATTTGAAGGCTTGCGTTTGAGCGGTCGCCAAGTTCGTCGTCCGGAATTGACTTATGCGACTATGGATCATAACGTTCCAACGAAAGATCGCTTCAACATTACAGACCCAATTTCCAAGCAGCAAATTGATACACTTTCACAGAACTGTGCTGATTTCGGTGTTCGTTTGTTCGATTTGAATGATATCGATCAAGGTGTTGTTCACGTAATGGGACCGGAAATTGGATTGACGCATCCAGGTAAGACCATCGTTTGCGGCGACAGCCATACTTCTACGCACGGTGCGTTTGGAGCATTGGCATTTGGTATTGGAACGAGTGAAGTGGAACACGTATTGGCGACGCAATGCTTGCAGCAAGCTACGTCTAAGACGATGGAAATTCGCTTTATAGGCAAGCGCAATGCAGGGGTAACGGCTAAGGATATGATTCTTGGCGTTATTGCTAAGTACGGAACGGACTTTGCAACTGGATACGTTATTGAATATACAGGTGATGCCATTCGTGAGCTTACGATGGAAGAGCGTATGACGGTTTGTAACATGTCTATCGAGGGTGGAGCCCGTGCTGGTCTAATTGCGCCGGATGAGACTACTTTCAATTATTTACGGGGTCGTCAATATGTGCCGCAAGACGAAGCTTACGATGCAGCAGTTGAGCGTTGGAAGCATTTTGTAACCGACGAGGGAGCTTTCTATGATGTTGTCATCGAGTTCGATGTTGAATCGTTAATTCCACAAGTAACATGGGGAACGAGTCCAGGTATGGGTACAGACATTACTGCCTCTGTTCCAAACCCTGCTGACTTCGAGACAGAGAACGAGCGTAAAGCATCTGAGAAGGCGTTGGAATATATGGCGCTTACGCCAGGTACACCAATGACAGAGATTGAAATTGATTATGTATTCATCGGATCATGTACAAATGGACGTATAGAAGACTTGCGCGCGGCTGCTGCTGTGGCTAAAGGTCATACGGTTAGTGAACGCGTAACCGCAATCGTTGTACCGGGCTCAGGTCGTGTTAAGATGCAGGCGGAACGTGAAGGTCTTGACCGCATTTTTACTGAAGCAGGATTTGAGTGGCGTGAAGCGGGTTGCAGTATGTGCTTAGCGATGAACCCAGACGTACTTCAACCAGGTCAGCGCTGCGCATCCACGTCGAACCGTAACTTTGAAGGCCGTCAAGGCCGTGGTGGACGTACGCATCTCGTATCTCCTGCAATGGCAGCAGCAGCTGCGATTAAGGGTCGATTCGTTGATGTACGCAGTTGGGAATTCAAAGCAGAAGTGTTGAACTAGTAGAGGAGGACGAACAGATGCAACCATTTACGAAACTAACAGGACTTGTTGCTCCTGTAGACCGAGTCAACGTTGATACAGATGCCATTATTCCTAAGCAATTTCTGAAGCGAATTGAACGCAGCGGCTTTGGCCAGTTCTTGTTCTTTGAATGGAGATTCGATGAGCAAGGAAATACGATTGAATCGTTTAATCTGAATAAACCGCGCTACCAAGGCGCATCGGTATTGCTCTCGAGAGCAAACTTTGGCTGTGGTTCTTCACGTGAGCATGCTCCATGGGCGATCTTGGATTTTGGCTTCCGCTGTGTAATTGCGCCATCGTATGCGGACATTTTTTATAACAACTGCTTCAAGAATGGTATTCTTCCTATTATCCTTTCAGAGGAGCAAGTAGAGGAGTTATTCCAACGTGCGGATAAGCATGAAGGTTATCAACTTCAAATTGATTTGGATAACAAATCGATTTCAGATGAACATGGACTTTCTTATTCCTTTGATCTAGATGAGCATCGCCGTCAATTCCTTCTCCAAGGCCTTGACGATATCGGCTTGACGCTAAAACATGATGACAAGATTGCTGCATATGAAGCATCCCATCAAGATCGTCTTGCGTATCCAGTTCAAGCTTAATTTTGGGTGATAAGAACATAGGGACATTAAAAACCGCATAAAATGCGGTTTTTTTGTTCATGTCATCATCTTTTTGGATTGGAAATCCTATAGAAGTGTTGTTATCTTACGTTGAAGATTTATTGAAGTAAGAAAATTAGCCTTTACAAACTGTGGATAATTGTGTATTTTGATATTAACAAGTTGATAATAACTAAAAGTTACTAACAGGTGGTAGTGATATGGAGCAAAGGGATATGAACGGACTGACTGAACAAGAATTTTTGAAGCAATATCGAGCGGGTGATTATGAACGCCCTTCAGTTGCTACGGATATGGCGATTTTCACCGTTACGGATTCCGAAGAGAGCAATTACCGCAAGCTGCCGAAGAAAGAGCTGCAAATCTTGCTTATTCAGCGTGGAGGGCATCCTTACCTGGGGAATTGGGCACTGCCAGGTGGCTTTGTTCGTCCTACGGAGACGACGGAACAGGCAGCACTGCGTGAACTGAAAGAAGAGACGAATGTGGACAATGTCTACTTGGAGCAGTTGTACACATTCAGTGATCCGGGACGTGATCCGCGTACATGGGTTATGAGCTGTTCCTACATGGCGTTGATAGACAGCTCTAAGGTACAGGTTAAGGCTGGGGATGATGCAGATAAAGCTTCATGGTTTAGCGTGAACTACCGATTATTGAAGGAGCAGAAGGAGCTTCTGGAGGACGGATTTATTAAGACTAAGCAGTATGAGTTAAAGCTTATTGGTCATGATGTGACGCTAACATCCGTGGTAGAGTGCACGATGACATCGACGGAAGCTACATCTGCTATGAAATATTCAATTATTTCGAATGAAGGCCTGGCCTTCGATCATGCCAAGATCATTAGCTATGCCATTGAGCGTCTGCGGGGGAAGGTAGAATATACGGATATTGCGCTGCATCTAATGCCTAAGTTGTTCACTTTAACGAACTTACAGCAAGTGTATGAGGTCATTCTGGACAAACAATTGTTGAAGGCGGCTTTCCGACGTAAAGTAGCTTATCTCGTGGAGGAAACCGATCACTACACTGAAAATGCTGGGCACCGTCCATCGCGGTTGTTCAGGAGAAATCGTGAGGGGATATGATGATTTACTCTTTAGTAGATTTGAAGCAAGCCTATCAGGCGGGCAAAAAATACAAGTATTTGTTTTTCTGGGGGCACAGGGCTCCTGCTAACGGTAGCATCAATCAAAGCTGTTTCAGCCAGTGGTGGAAGTGTCATTTCACTGTAGATGGTGAAACATATAGCTGCACCGAGCAGTTCATGATGGCGGAGAAGGCACGGCTGTTTCAGGATGTTGAAATGCTGAAGAAGATTATGAATGCCAAACATCCGAAGGAAATGAAAGCATACGGCCGTGCGGTAAGAAACTTTGATAACGACATTTGGAATCGTAACGGCTATGACATTGTGAAGCGCGGCAACTATGCAAAGTTTTCACAAAATATAGAACTTTGGCGTTATTTGAGAACGACGGAAAATAGAATATTGGTAGAAGCGAGCCCTGTTGATCGGATTTGGGGTATCGGAATGGCTCAGGGAGATCCCGCCGCAAGCAATCCTATGAAATGGAGAGGAACCAATTTACTCGGGTTTGCTCTGACAGAGGTAAGAGATCAGTTATTAGAGAAAGAAAGGGGAGTAATATGAGTCGCAAGCAAATTGCACAAGATACGCTTCGTTATATGGAGCAGGGCTATTATGCAATCAATGGCCAGAAAATAGAGTTCTCTAATTTGCAGAAATATTCAGAGGATAATAGTATTCTTATCACACCCGAGCGGGGAGTAGAACTGGTACGGGGTTGCGAGCCGCCGGCAGAAGGGAAACGAGCGGAGCAGCGAGTTACTAGAGAGGCTACGGTAAAAACGATACTGGACTTTGCTAACAGAGGGGCTAGTGGAGTCGGGTTACTTAACTTCGCAAGTGCGAAAAACCCCGGCGGTGGATTCCTGAACGGCGCTATGGCGCAGGAGGAAAGTCTGGCTGCTTCCAGTGGCCTATATCGAACTCAGCTACGTAATGAGGAGTATTATTTGGCTAACCGTGCTTGCAACACAATGATGTATACCGACTATGCTATTTATTCTCCCAATGTTGTATTTTTTCGAGATGAGCGGTTTGTATTGCTGGAGCAGCCGGTAATAGCTTCTGTATTGACACTGCCTGCCGTTAACTACGGACAAGTGTTATTAAAAGGTGAAGATAGCAACGAAGCTAAGCGGGTGATGAAGGATCGGATGCGTCTTGCTTTGGCTATTTTCGCGGATAGAGGGGATAAATACTTGATTCTTGGAGCGTATGGCTGTGGTGTATTCCGCAACCATCCAGTTGAGGTGGCTGGATGGTGGAAAGAATTGCTCGAAGATGATGGCTACAGCAAGTTATTTGATGAGATCGTGTTTGCAGTTCTGGATAACACAAAGGGTGGAGCATGTATACGAGCATTTGAAGATGCTTTTGGCAGAGTCAGCTTTTCTAGAGCTAGTTGCTACCGCATCTGATCCTGATGAGGGCGAGTTATGTTGGCGCAGGCTTTTCTAGGTGCGCCTTCTATTATTGTTATGGAGACGAGCCATTGAAGCATGTCGATCCTTTGAGGCGGAGCGTCTGAGAACTTTATTTGCACTATATGCACGTAGAAATACGATAATTATTGCAGATCATGACCCTAACGCTTGGATCTAAACCCAGCATTTAACAATGAAATCAGGTAAGCTGTATGATAATGCCACTTATTAAAATCTCGCAACTTTTTGCATTATTTCACGTCTAATCTTACGTCTGTATCATTGAAATTGTTCTCATAAGTTCAAAGAGACAGAACAACATGAAAGGATGTAGAGGTGAAGATGCAGCGAGAAAGAAAGTTCAGTGTTGGTTTGTTCTTAGTTATGATTATGTGTCTAGTTATTCCAGGCTGGGCACAAGCGCAAGCAGAAGCGCGTTTATACTTGGATGGGAGTTCCTTACATACGGATGAATCGATTCAAATCATTCAAGGCGTGGTAATGGTACCTATTCGGGTCGTATCTGAAGAACTGGGTTACCGTGTCAATTGGGAGGGAGGCAAGGAGCAGAAGGTACGTATCTCTGACAACTACAAAGATATTACTTTGGAAGTAGGTCATAAAAAGGGATATGTCAATGGTCAAGTGATTGATCTTGCTGTAGCTCCTAAGGTCGTAAATGGGACAACCCTGGTTCCGCTTCGATTTATTGGTGAAACGTTCGGACTGGTAGTTGATTGGGATAACGAAACGAAGTCTGTATATTTGTTCACACCTGATGGAAGTGGAAATGAAGTGCCTGAGCCACCTACAACGCCTGGTGAAGGCGAGGACGGCAATACAACTGGTAAGCCGAATTCTGATGATACTGAAGTCATTGATATGAATTTCTATGAGAACACGTTACATGTTGCTCTGGATCGAGAAGTTACACCTAAGATTATGACGATGAGTAATCCAGAGCGCATCGTTATAGACTTTCCTAAAGCAAACTTTTCAAAACAGTTTAGAGAGAAGTTTGGGTTCGAGGATCATATGGGACAAGGCACATTCTCGGTTTCTGATTATCCAGATGTGAAGCAAATTCGATTCTCACTCTTCAGCAATTCTCCAAACACGGTTCGCTTTGTCATTGATGCAACGCAAGCTCTCAGTTATCGTGTGAGCACATCTACTCAAGGTCTGGTATCGATAACTCTTGAGCATGGGACAGGACAAGGTAATAATAACGGTGGTTCCAACAATGGTAACAGTGGTGGCGATGGAGGCGGCTCTGTGAAACCACCAGTTGATCCGTCGAAACCAACACGTCCAGATGGCAAGTATGTAGTCGTTCTTGATGCAGGTCATGGAGCACATGATTCGGGTGCTGTAAGTGTCAAGAAACGCTACGAGAAGGATTTTAACCTGCAAATGGCGAAGAAGACAGCAGAGATCCTTCGCAAGGATAGTCGTTTCCATGTGGTAATGACTCGTGAAGAGGATAGATTCCTTGAGCTTAAGGACCGTGTTAAGATCGCAAATGATTTAAATGCTGATTTGTTTATTTCTTTCCATGGCAACAGTATTGCCGTTCCTAGTGTGAATGGTATCGAGACTTATTATTATCGTCCAGAAAGCAAAGCACTTGCTGAGGTAATGCATAAGTACATCATGAACGGAACGGACATGCGTGATCGAGGCGTGAAGAAAGGTAACTTCCACGTTATTCGAAACACGAAAATGCCTGGTGTACTGTTAGAACTAGGCTTCCTAACGAATGTAAGCGATGAGCAGAAGATGTTCAGCGCGGAATTCCAAAACCGTGTAGCAGGGCAAATTGTTAATGGAATTAAAGATTATCTTAATGTAAAATAATTCATCTTAATAATTTTGCAACCTGAACATATGTAAAAACGTTTAATATGGTATAAAAGGAGGTCATGTTACATGAAACGTAGGAACTGGATCATTCTAGCGACGCTTGTGCTTGCAATGAGCATCGTATCTGCTTGCGGCAATAAGTCGACTGCGCCTGCTCCGGCAGAACCGCCAGCGACGACCGGTCAGAATCCTCCGCCAACAACGGGTGAGCAGACTCCTGTGCAGCCTGAGCAGAAGCCAGAGGAAACGCCAAAACCAGAGAAAAAAGAACAGACGATTAAAGTATATATTTCTGACGATCAGTTGATGGAATTGAAATCATACGATAAATCGTTCTCCTACACGACTGACAAGGAAAGATTTGATGCAGTGCTAGCGGCATTGCAAAAAACGGACGTGCCTAATACGTATGCATTGTGGGAGCAAATTCAGTTTAAGTCTCACAAGTTCGATAACGGTACGTTAACGATTGACATTCATATTCCTGAAGGAGCAAACCTTGGTTCAGGCGGAGAGCAATTTGCACTTGATGCTTTGACTCAAACATTGTTCCAATTTGAAGATGTGAAAGCAATTGATATTTTAATAGATGGTCAAGCAACAGAGAGTTTGATGGGGCATGTGACATTGGAACATCCAATCAAGCGACCGTAAAATGATGTTTAACGGGTAGTTAAATATGTATGACAATCGACAACAGGGGCAGGAGATGCCCCTGTTGTTGTCGAATAAGTACATATTTGGACGATTAGATAATTGGGAGATTAAGGAGATGCGTCATGGTAAATCAAACTCGTAAGCCGATCCGCATTGCAACAAGTGCGATACTGGCTTTATCGTTAACGATGTCAACCGTTCCTGCGGCATTGGCAGCTGAGACTACTTCAACTGCGACTACAGCAAAAACGAGCGGTTTCAGTCCCATGTTTTCAGACTTGAAGTCAGGACATTGGGGTGAAGCTCATATACATAAACTAGCAGCACTAGGTATCTTGAAAGGATACAATGGAAAATTCCGTCCGGATGATCCTGTTACCCAACAAGAAGCGATTACGATAGCACTACAATATATGAATGTGAAGAGTGAGCTTCCGAATGCTGACGAGGTTGTGCTTCCAGAAGGTATTAAAGTGGGTAATCATTTTAAGCCATATGCAGCATTGGCCATCCAAAAGGGATTGATCAATAAGACCGAAGAAGCAGCTGCACTTGATCCAAAAGCAAAAGGAACATGGGGAGAGCAGAAAGCTACACGTGAATGGGTTACTAAAATCTTAGTTCGCGCGATGGGTAAAGATGCCGACGCTCAAGAAGCCATGAAACAAGCGACGACATTTGCAGATAACAATGATATTTCTGCTAATGCGCTGGGCTATGTGAATGTGGCTACACATCTAAAGCTCGCGACAGGCATGGACAAAAATCGCTTCCTTCCAAAGGATATAGTAACTCGTGCACAAATCGCTTCATTCTTCAGCCGTGGTGAGAGCGTGCTTGATATTCAATATGCGAATGAATACCATGGTATTTCCGGTGGTATAACAGATAACTCTATTCGTTTGTTTAATCAGGACAATCAATGGGTTAACTATCGCGTCGATGCGAAAACGGTATATTACAGCAATGCTAAGCCTATTGCAGCTAAAGATATTCCAGCTTATACAAAAGTTCGTGTTATTGGAGAAGCTAACAATGCGGCTTATGTAGAGTTGATAGATGCAGCGCCTCAGGTTGAGAATGTACAAGCTACATTGAAATATGTGGTTCCATCAGAGAATAAGCTCTATTTGAAAGTAGCAGGCAGCGAAGATTTGCAGCAGGTGAAATATGAGCAAAATACGATTTTGAAAGATGCGAGCGGAAATACAATCACGGTGGACAAACTGACAGCAGATTCGGAATTGACTCTTATGCGTGAAACGTTCTCTGAAGATCGTCGTGTGCTTGAAATTCAAGTCAAATCAGGTCCTGTCAATAAGACTGCTAAAGGTACCATCACTGAAATTAATAAAACGACTCGCAATGTAACGGTTAAACTTGAAAATGGTGCAAGCGAGACATTCCGAGTAGATGAGCAGGCTGTCGTTAGTTATGCGAACCAGCTATTTAAGTTTGAAGATTTGAAAGTGAACGATCCGATTACGTTCACAGTTAAAAATAGTGTTATAACTGGAATCACGTTAAACAGTTCTCCTTCCTATACGATTGACGGCAAGATTCAAGCGATGGGGCCTGCTAAGACGAGCATTACTATTTTGAAAGACGACAACAGATTGGAAGCAAAGATGATCGCTAGCAATGTTGAAGTTGTCATCAATGGTATGAAACAGTCGAGCGTGGATAACTTGCTTGCTGGAGAATATGGAGACCGTGTCAAACTAACCATTGACGGTGAGGACAAGGTTACTCGTATTGAGGTGCTTAGCCGCAAAGTAGAGACGCTTATCGGTGCTCAAGTAGAATACTATAATGCGGAGAAGAAATTACTGACGGTCGTTGCCGATAATATCGGCGTAAAGAGTTTCTATCTAACAGATGATACAAAGTATGAGCTGGACGGTAATAGTGTTATAGGTGCGGCTGTTATTCCAATGTTGAATGGGAAACGCAAGGTAAATATTCAATTTACGGGTGACAAAGTGCTCCTCGTCTCCTTCGCTCATAAATATGAAGGTACAGTAGTGAATGTGAGTACATCTTCACGAATGATCACACTAAAGCTGGCTAATAATCAGATTATTACGATTCCATATATGGCGAATTATTTTGTGGTCGATATGTATGGTAAAAGTGGTGCTACACTTGCTGATGTGAAACCAGGACAAGAAGTTATGATTGTACTATCCCAAGATCAGGCTAGTGCGATGTCGCTAGCTGTGCGTACCTACAAGCAGTTCGAAGTAGCGACGGTAAATACATCAACAGGTCGTGTTACTTTACGTGATACAAGTCGACAAGTTGAGGAGCATTCCGTATTGTCGGTTCCTGTATACGGCTTTAACAATGAAAAACTTACTGTATCTGACTTGCGTACAGACGAAGTTGTCAATGCCGTCTTTAATGGACGAAGCTTGGTAGAATTGCGCAAAGTAGCAGTAAATACGGGGCGTGTTGAAGCGGTTGATGTAAATGCGGGTATTGTGACGATCAAAGATTACAAAGGTCAGACGTCCACTCATCCGATTAATAATGGTGTGACCATTATTGCAGCGAATGGTACGACAACTAGTAATCCATCGGCGTTACAAGTAGGAGAACGTATCGAAATCCGTAAAGATGCAAATAATACCACCGTATTGAAGGTGATGCAAGGTGAAAAGCATAACTTCTGGAAATATGATGCGAATACAAAGGAATTGTTTGTACAACGTTCTAGCGTAAGTGGCTCGCAGCCTCGCCTCATTGTTTTGCCAGAAGCGGTTGTTCATAGTAAAGGTCAGACACTAAATTGGTCATCATTTAAAAATGGTGACAGTATTACGGTTTATCTTATGAATGGCAAAGTTGTTGAAGTAGAGAAAAACTAGTTCAACGAATGAAAGAGCTTGGTCATCATAGACCGAGCTCTTTTGACTTTTTATTTGAAGTTAAGCGACATTTACTAGCCATAAGAGCTTGTAGCATGGTATAATATATTCTTGGGTAAGAAAAGAAGAGAGGGATTTAAATGGCAACAAGCGCACGTGTGCGCCGCATATTGGATACGTTTGGGGAAATGTTCCCGGATGCGCATTGTGAATTAATTCATTCCAATCCATTTGAGTTGACGATTGCGGTTCTGCTATCTGCGCAATGTACCGATGAGATGGTCAACAAGGTCACAGTTGATTTGTTCCGCAAATACAAGCGACCAGAAGACTATATTGCAGTGCCTCTAGATGAATTGGAACAGGATATTAGACGAATTGGATTATTTCGAAATAAAGCGAAGAACATTCAGAAACTGTGCCATATGCTACTAGAGAGTTATGATGGTGAAGTTCCGCGTCAGCACGACCAATTAACAACATTGCCAGGAGTAGGGCGTAAGACTGCGAATGTCGTAGTTTCGAATGCTTTCGGTGTACCTGCGATTGCAGTTGATACACATGTTGAGCGTGTATCTAAGCGCTTAGGCCTTGCTAATGATGAAGATAGTGTGTTGGAAGTTGAAAAGAAACTTATGCGAAAAATCCCGAAAGAGGAATGGACGGATACGCATCATAGACTTATTTTTTTTGGAAGATATCACTGCAAAGCTCAGTCCCCGCGCTGTGAAGTATGTCCATTGCTAGAGATATGTAAATTTGGCAAAGGGCGTATGAAAGCGGCTAAAGGAAGAAAGAATGGATAATATACTATTTACACGGATAGGTGGCGATCGAAATGAAGTGCATCTCAGTATATACGGATAACTTCGAACAATTCTCGGATATATACTTGAAGTTGCTGGAACAACCTGTCCAAGACGATGAGGAAATCGAAGTGGACGGCGTAACGGTGTATGGAGCAGGCAGTGTGCCTGAACAATATGTGGATCGGATGAAACAGAAAAATAATGTCGTTGTTATGCGTGACAAGAATCAAGGCATTATTATTCTACAGCATGCTAAACAGTTTGAAATTCTTCTCCCAGAAGAACAAAATATGGTACACTAATAACCGAGTTTGTAGGCAAAATGAGGAAGCCGAGCATACTCGGTTTTTTCATGCAAAAAATTGAATTACCATGTCTTGCTAAAAGTCATGGAGCTTATAGATGGGGGAATGGGTATTGTGCATAACAGGGATCGCATCTCAGAAACGCTTCAATCCGTAATACATTCAGGTATAGATTCAATAAGCTTCGATAAGCAGCTGGAAGATCTAGCTGTTCAACTCGAAGCGGCTGGAAACTCTACTGCATCATCTAAAATGAAAGAAGTGGCTGCTAAATGGCGCGAGCAATCTATATACATTGCGATGTGCGGTCATTTCTCTGCAGGTAAGTCCACCGTAATTAACCGGCTAAGCGGTAGAGCGTTGCTCCCGTCTAGTCCGATACCGACAAGTGCCAATATTGTTGAAGTGCGGTATGGAACGAGTCGTGCCGAGATATATCGTCATAATGCTGAAGGCGGAACCTCTGCTGAGCAGATTCCACTGACGCAGTTGCAGGCCGCTTGCCGCGATGGAGAAGCGATCGAGCGAATCGTTCTATTTGAAGAAGTAGAATGGCTTCGTCAAGGAGCTGTATTGCTTGATACGCCTGGTGTAGATTCTACAGACGATGCTCACCGGGCAGCAACAGAATCAGCTCTGCATCTGGCTGATGTTGTCGTCTATGTGACGGACTATAATCATGTACAATCTGAGTTGAATTTTACTTTTGCTAAAAAAGTTGCAGATGCGGGTAAGCCGCTCATTTGGATTGTGAATCAAATTGACAAACATCGTGAACAAGAGCTGTCATTCAAAAGCTATCGTGATAGCGTTGAAGCTGCCTTGCAAGCGTGGAATATTGCACCCGCAGCTATATATTATGTATCAATGCGCCAGCCTGAGCATCCGTGCAATGAGTGGATGGCTGCGCAATCGGCGCTCAGTTTACTTGTAGAACATCGAGCACCATTTGTTCAAGTTGGAGCGGTAAGAGCCTCTCAGGAAATTGTAAAAGAATATGAGGCGTGGGCTAGTCAGCCAATCGCAGAAGAAAGAGAGCAATGGGAAGAGCAAGTTGGCGGTAAAGAAGCTGTACAGGCGCTGCAAGGGGAGTATGATGCAGCAGCATCTCAATTAGAGAAATTGCGGGGCCAGATCACGAAACAGCAAAATGAATGGATGCAAGCGCTAACGCGTCTGCTCCGTGATGCAATTCTAACTCCTGCTGTACTTCGTGATGCAGCACAGCAATATTTGGACAGTCGTAAGCCTGGCTTCAAGGTTGGACTCCTCTTTACTGCAGCAAAGACAGAAGCGGAGCGGGAGCGCCGTCTAGAGCAGCTTACTGCAAAATGGAATGAAGAACTGCGTGCACATGTATATGCGCATTTGCTGCCTATGTATCGCACGCTTGCTCGTGAAGCAGGAGCGGATGAGCGCCTATCTGTTCAAGTGCTAGAGGATGAGTTGCCTCATTTTACAAGTGATATGCTTAAACAGCATGTACAGGAGTCTTCAGCAGGCAGCGGCGAATATACGATGAATTATTGCTTATCTCGTGCTGAAGAGATGAAAGCGGCAGTGCGGCGCACGGTGCTTGCAGGTTCTGATAAGTTGTTTGAACAAATAAGCGATAGAGATTCGGAATTGATTCATCAGCAAGAAGAGCAGTTTGAACATATGAAACAGCAACTCGCCGCCTTGCATCAATTGGAAGCTCGTTTAAACGAAGTGAAGTTAAAAGTGAATCAGTTGCAAGCACAGTTGAAACATAATAGTAGTGGCAGTGAAGCAAAAGATGATTTGCAGTTGCTTCAGCACGTTATTCATTATGTTAGAGATCAATCTTGTAAGTTAATTGAAGCGAGACGGAATGAGCTTGATGAGCAATATGCTGAGGGCGGAGTGTCAGAGCAGATGGCACATGCAGATGAAATGTATATTACATCTGTCAGCACGGATACGAAGCTACAGGCTGAAGCCGCAGAGGGGCAAGCATATGCCGCAGCGCCGGTGTTGGAACCAGCTAATGTGCGGAGCGGCATTGCTGCTGCTGTAGAAGCGCTGCGTTCAACTTCAAAGCAATTGGAGCGTATCGATTCAATGTCCGCGCTCGCTGCTGACTATCGCAACAAAGCGGAGCGGCTTTCGAATAACCGCTTTACAGTCGCGTTATTCGGAGCATTTAGCGCAGGTAAGTCATCGTTTGCTAACGCACTTATTGGTGCTAATGCGCTGCCAGTATCGCCTAATCCAACGACCGCAGCAATTAATACGATTACTGCGCCAACGGCAGAGCGGCCTCATGGCACTGCTTTGATTCGATTAAAGAGCGAGCAGCGACTTTTGGAAGATATGCGCTATGCTTTGGTACAAATGGGCGATGCTAACGCAGTTCATTATTCGTTAGAGGAAGCTATAGCTTCATTATCGCGTTGGAATCCTGACATGCTGCATCCTTCTGGACGCCCGCATTACAGCTTTATACAAGCTATATCGACAGGCTATGCCCATGTTAAAGAACATATAGGTAAAGAAATACTTGTTGAGGAAGCTGAATATCGATCTTATGTAGCAGATGAATCTCGTTCTGCTTTTGTTGAACATATTGAATATATGTATGACTGTGAATGGACACGTCAAGGCTTCGTATTCGTGGATACGCCTGGTGCGGATTCTATTAATGCACGACATACAGGAGTAGCCTTTGAGTATATCAAAAATGCGGACATGATTTTATTTGTTACTTATTATAATCATGCCTTCTCTCAAGCAGATCGACAGTTTCTTACGCAGCTCGGTCGAGTTAAAGATGCATTCGAAATGGATAAGATGTTCTTTATCGTTAATGCAGCAGATCTCGCCGCAAGTAAGGACGAGTTGGAAAGTGTCATGACCTATGTAGAAGGCAGGTTGCTGGAGTTTGGAATTCGTTCGCCAAGATTGAATGCAGTGTCCAGTTTACGTGCACTTGAGGGTAAATTGGCAGATGATAAAGCCCAGATCCGTGCCGCTGGCTTTGAAGCGTTTGAAGAACGGTTTATGTCATTTGCTGTGAATGAACTAGCTGCGATGAGTATGGAGCGAGCTTATGCTGACATACAGCGGGCACATGGGCAATTGCAAGCTTTGGAGCGGGCACTGTTATCTAATGCAGCAGATCGGGAACAGCAACAGCAACAAATTGCTCAATCTTGGTCAGAAGTTGAACACCAATTGAATTTACTGGCTGAAACGGATGAAAGCCGATCTATGACCCAAGAATGTGAAGAGTTGCTGTATCACGTTCGTCAGCGTATTCAATATCGTTTCAATGATGGATTTGCCTATGCTTTCAATCCGGCATCGCTGCGAGCTGATCAATCGGATCTTGATCTCGCATTACGGCTCGCATTCCAAGATTGGAGACGGCATTTGGAAGTAGAGTTGACGAATGAAGTATTGGCTACAAGTTTACGCCTAGAACAGCATGCAAAGCGGCTCATCGTTCAGCATATTGGAGATGCTTCCTCCTTTATGATGGCAAGGTTCGAAGGATATGTTTACGAGTGGCCTCCATTGGATTCTTGGACTACACCTCATGTAGAAGCAAAGCTGCCTCAACTTCAGATGGAAGTCAAAGAGCTTCGTAAATGGTATAAGAACGCGAAGCATTTCTTTGAAGCGGGTGGGCGTGATAGTTTGAAACAGCATTTGGAAGTGATGTGCATGGAAGCAATGAAGATTGAGGTGCATAACATGCAGCAGATGCTCATTTCGCATATAACATCTTGCTTCCAGAATGAAATGACTCAACTAGAAAATGAAGCGAGAGAAGTATGGCATGCACACTATAACCGTTTGTGTTCCGTTACTTCGGATACAATATCGCTTGAAGTGCTTCAAGATGCTATTCAGCAAGTGAATCGTCAGCGCGAAATGAGCGTATAAAAATATCTTTTTTGTCATTCTTATATTTATTTGATATGAATCGCTTGAACTGCTGCCCCGATATATCGGGGCAGTTTGTGCATATTGAAGGAAACTGGATATTATCTGAGAAAATACAATGAATTAAAAGAAATATATGGGTATATATATGCAAAATCTCTCTATTTCGCATATTCCGCTTAAATATGAGATAATGCGCGTTTTGCTGTTGCTACAAGCTGGTGTTAAACTCCGATAATACATAACACAGGAGTAGGAGGAGGGAGGTTGTCATGAATATTTTTGGTCAATTACGTCCGTACTATTGGTCACAAAGGAAAATGATACTGGGATCACTGTTATGCTTAGTGGTAGCAACTGCGCTTGGTCTTGTTTATCCTAACTTGCTGCGCATCCTTATCGATGATGTCATTGGAAAGGAACAGTTTCATTGGGTCCCTTGGCTGGCGGGAGGAGTAGTTCTCGTCGTACTGCTAAAAGGTTCGATGCAGTTCCTGCACGGATTTCTAGGGGGAAGAGTAGCCAATCATGTTGCCTATGAGATGCGAAACGCTTCTTATGAGAAGTTGCAAACGTTATCTTATCGGTACTATGACAAAGCACGTACCGGTGATTTAATGTCAAGGCTAACTGCTGATTTGGAAGGAATACGATTGTTTATTGGATTCGGCTTTGCGCAATTATTGAATCTGTTCTTAATGGTTGTGTTTGGAGCTGCGATGATGATGTCGCTCAATTGGCAGCTCACTTTGATTACAATGGTTACGATGCCAATACTCGTCTTTACGGTATCCAAGTTCCAAGCCAAAATTCATCCTGCCTTTCAAGAGATGCGACAGACGTTCAGTGAGCTTAACACAGCAGTTCAAGAAAACATAACAGGGATGCGTACTGTAAAATCATTCGCACGAGAAAGACATGAAGTGGATAAATTCTCAAGCCGCAATGAGGCGTACAAAAATAATCAGCTTCGCGCAGCCAACCTGTGGGGTGGATATTTTCCGGTAATGGAGCTTCTATCTTTATTATGTGTTGTTCTGCTTCTTACTGTAGGTGGAACCATGGTAATAAAGAAACAGTTGTCTCTCGGGGAACTAGTCGCATTTTTCAGTATGATATGGTACATCATTGGCCCGATGTGGGGAATTGGGTTTCATATTAACAACTATACGCAAGCGAAGTCCTCTGGGGAGCGCATATTGGAATTATTAAACTCCCATATAGACATCCAAAACAGCGATACTACTTATGTGTTGGATGGCAATAAGGTGGAAGGGCATGTACAATTCCACAATGTTTCTTTCAAATATGAGGAAGATGCAGAGGCAGTGAGCCAGATTGACTTTAATGCTACCCCAGGTAAAGTAATTGGCTTGATGGGAGGCACGGGGGCTGGTAAGTCTACGATTATTCAGCTGCTTATGCGAGCTTATGATGTGAATGAGGGAGCTATAACGCTAGATGGTAGAAATATCAAGGATATTGAAATTACAAGTTTGCGCAGTCAAGTTGCAATTGTATTTCAAGAAACGTTCTTGTTCTCTTCAACGATACGAAATAATATCGCATATGGCCGTAATGATGTAAGTATGGATGAAATTATTCGCGTTGCGAAGCTGGCTCAAGCACATGACTTTATTATGGAGCTGCCATTAGGATATGATACGCTAGTTGGTGAACGCGGACTTGGGCTGTCAGGAGGTCAAAAGCAGCGTATTGCGATAGCGCGTGCAATGTTGTGTGATCCTAAAATTCTAGTGCTGGATGATGCTACGAGTGCAGTCGACATGGAGACGGAGCATTCCATCCAAGCTGGTTTCCAAGAAGTGATGAAGGGGCGTACCGTATTTATTATTGCCCATCGGATTTCTTCACTGCGACATGCTGATGAAATTCTCATTTTGGATAAAGGTAAAATTGTTCAGCGTGGAACACATGAGGAGCTTATTCAGCAGTCAGGTATGTATCAAGATACGTATCATATTCAATATGCAGATTATTTAAACCTTGCGAAACAAGGGGTTTATAGTGAGGTGAGCTCATGAGAACCGCAGCAAATGCATCATCTACAGAGCATGAATCAGCAGCGCATGCCAATGAGGTGAAACAACAACCTTCACGATTTTATTATCCAGATGATGAGCTGATTGAGAAACCGTTTAACTGGGCTCAAATGCGCAGGTTGTTCGCGTATATGCGCCCGTACAAGCGTCAGCTGCTTCCTGCATTGATCGTACTTATCATAGTGGATACACTGACGAAGTTGTCGATACCGTTTCTCATTAGTTATGCGATTGACTCGGCCATTGCGCCAAAGGATATGGACCCATCCTTGAGAATGCTTTATATTGTGGCTGGTACGATACTTGGCTTGTACATTGTACAATGGGCTGCAAATACATATCGCATTAAGTTCATGAGTATGATTGGCCAACGTATTATTTATGATTTGCGTGCCGATTTGTTCAAGCATATTCAGACGCTGTCTTTCCGTTTCTATGATAAGCGTCCTGCAGGTTCCGTGCTTGTACGTATTACGAATGATGTGAACTCGTTACAAGATTTGTTTACGAACGGAGCTATAAACGTTTTAGTTGATTTGCTCCAATTGGTGGGAATCGTCATTATATTAATGTTCTTGAATGTGAAATTGGCGATTGCGGTTATGATTACCGTACCGATTATGTTCGTTGTATCTACTCGTTTGCGCCGCCATATTCGGATGGCTTGGCAGGATGTTCGAATTAAGCAGTCTCGCATAAATTCTCATTTGAATGAAGCGATTCAAGGGATGCGAGTGACACAGGCTTATGCGCAAGAACAAGAGAATATGAAGTTTTTTGATAAAATGAACCGCATCAATAAAGCGTCTTTCGACCGTGCTTCCATGATGAATCAGACATTCAGTCCAATTATTGAAGTGACGAGCGCGATCGGTGGATTTATTTTATTCTGGTATGGTTCTCATTTAATCCAAGTTGGAGCTATCACAGTTGGGGTATTGTTCGCATTTGCTCAATATGTGGGGAACTTCTGGGAGCCGATTAACCGTCTTGGTATGATGTATTCCCAAATGTTGATTGCTATGGCTTCCTCTGAGCGCATATTTGAATTTATGGATGAGAAGCCCAATGTGGACGAAAATAAACAAGCGAAGCAGCTTCCTGTTGTTAAAGGAGACATTCAGCTCGATAGCGTAGTGTTTGAATATGAAGCAGGCCGTCCAGCAATCCGTAATATTTCCTTCGATGTGGAAGCAGGGCAGTCCATCGCCCTTGTTGGTCATACAGGCTCAGGCAAAACGACGATTATTAGCTTAATCAGTCGTTTCTATGACCCTACAGAGGGGCGTGTACTGGTTGATGGTCAAGATATTCGCCATGTGCAGTTGAATAGCTTGCGGACGCAGATCGGTATCGTAATGCAGGATACGTTTATATTCTCAGGTACGATCCGCGACAACATTCGCTTTGGTCGGCTAGATGCAACAGATGAGGAAGTGGAAGCAGCTGCAAGGTCCGTACATGCTCATGAGTTTATCGATCAGTTGCCAATGGGCTATGATACAGAAGTGCAGGAGCGAGGTAGTGCCCTTTCTATGGGGCAGCGGCAGTTGTTGTCGTTTGCTAGAGCGTTGCTCGCAGATCCGAGAATTCTTATTTTGGATGAGGCGACAGCAAGTATTGATACCGATACGGAAATTAAAATTCAAAATGCGTTGAAAACGTTGCTTAAGGGGCGCACGTCCTTCATCATCGCTCATCGTTTGTCCACGATTCGAGATTGCGATCGTATTATTGTACTGAATCAAGGTGTTATTCAAGAACAAGGCACGCATGATCAGCTCATGGATACACAAGGTACGTATTATGGTTTAGTAGCAGCACAATTTAAATACATGTAATCATGTATTGAGCGTAACCTACCATTGCGAAGTAGACTAAGTAGAATCTTATAAAAAAGAAGCTGTTCTAACCCAATCGGCGGGTGAGGAGCAGCTTCTTTTACGTATAGAGATTTTTTATTACATTAATCGTGATTGTTTACTGTAATGCGATTATGCCACGGTTTATCGTAAATGAGATCGCTGTTGTGGCAAGCGGGAGCGGTGTTTGATGGCTTCCTACGATGGGGATCATTTTATATTCTCCGTCAGATAGATGCACTTTGTTACCGTCTTTTATCACGCTTCCGTCCCAATTACGTATTTCATAGTGTCCGCGCTTTGTGATATCAGTTCGCTCTTGGATAGAGCCCATATCTCCGTATACTGCATGTTGAACACTTACATTCAAATATTCTATAGATTCACGTACACTATACTCAATATTTGCTGTCTGCTGGTTTGTGTTTAATACATTTGGTGTCATTTTAAGCGAAAAGATGGGTGGCAGCGTATACAGGTCTCCAATATGCATACTGAAGGGAACTCGCAAGATGTGTCCGCTTGTCGCTTCTGTAAGGATAATGTGTCCAAAGTGGCTTCCTTCGTTTGCATATGGAGGTACGTGTAGGTGAATCGAAATAGAAGCTTGTTGTCCAGCATGTAATGGGATGGATGTATCATTTGTTGATATAGTGACAGCTGACTTGTAGTTCTGTTGTTCAGAAGCCTCGTTGCTAGGTTTTGCTATATGGTGGTTTGGTTCATCAAATTGGATGTTTATGTTGTACATTTGGTCTGTATCTACGATATCTTTAAGCAGCAGTTCACGTTGCACGTTCGCACCAGGGATAACTTGTCCAAAAGAAAGGCTGCCTGTGTAATACTCATCAGGTTGAGCGCTATTTGTAACATCGGTTGTTGCTTGTATGAGTGCAACTGCTTCAGCTTGCAGTATGTTCGGAATGGATAATCGGCCTGCTCCTTGGTCATAGACTTTGTACCGTGTTCCAGCTGTATCTGCAAGCGGTACTGCATTATTCATAAGTATGGATTTGATTTCTCCTGGTTCATAATAGTTGCCTTCTATTTCTGCTTTGTTCAAGAGCAGCGCTGCAGTGCCGGCGACATGCGGAGCAGCCATACTCGTTCCATTCGTTTCTTTGTAGGCATTGGAATAGTCCCCATTCCATGAAGGAACCGTCGAACGAATTTTCGTGCCGGGAGCTAATAGATCTGGCTTAATCTCGTAATCTGGCAATGATGGTCCACGAGAGCTAAAGGCTGCAACCTGCTGTTGATCGATGCTTGTACTTGTGGATGCCCCTACAGCAATTGCTTGATGTGCACCAGTTGGGTGGGTGACACTATACTCATTTGGGCCGCGATTGCCATTAGAGGTTACCGCAATCACACCTGCCATAGCAGCGTTATTTAAAGCGACTGTGTCTGCTGTATATTGTGAATTGCTTTCGCCGCTTAAAGATAGATTGATGATGTCCATGTCGTCTTTTACAGCTTGTTCAATCGCCGCAACGATATGTTCGGTTGTGCCTTTTTTATAAGGACCAAGAACGCGATAAGCGTAGAGCTCTGCTTCAGGTGCAACTCCACGAACAGAACCGTACGGACCATTTGGTGTGCTTGGGTTACCGCGACCTACCAATACACCAGCTACGAATGTCCCATGCACCGTCGCGTATTTCGCATTTTCTTCAGCTGTAAGGTCAGGCAGAGGCATTGTTTCCATTGGATCGTTATCGTTATCAACGAAATCATATCCTCCTCGATAAGCCTTGGCTAAGCTTGGATGGCGATAATCGACGCCAGAATCAATGATCCCGATACGTATTCCTTTTCCTTTATAACCTAATTTCCAAAGTTCAGAGAGTCCAATTATATCTTGGCTTAGCGTTGTATCGGATGCCAAGTTTTGCAGCTTAGCTTCTGAATTCGTTAATGTTAATGGCACTTCATGAAAAGTTTGATTCGGATAAATCGCTTTCACATGTGGCAGCTGCAGTAATTGATCTACTTCATGCTGTGGAAGTTGAATAGATACACCGTTAAACACTTGTACATATTGATGATTAATTTTTGCTTGTGAGCTTTGGATCAGCGATTGTTTGAAATCAGCTTGCTCACTTATTATTTGTTGCGTATAAGATTGCGAACGTAGGGTGAGTTTATCTTTTACTTTGTTGTCGTATACTTTCAACGGCTCACTATGTAATTCAACAAGAACGGTAATTGGCGCATTGCTCGTTTTGTCGTAGCTTGTTACATAACTTTTAGGCTCCGTTGATAGATCGGGTAGCGGGATTCGCGATCGTTGAAATGCAGATAGGCTGGGTGGGGGGAGTAGGATTCCAATACATAAGCTAATACTTAATAGTTTCCAATACCATTTGTTTTTTGTTTGACTCATAAATATGTCCTCCTATTATCTTGTTCTCAATAAGTGTTTAATGAATGAGGCGTATTCACTAGGGCGAAACAGGGTACAGGTAATCAGAGTCCTGGAAATTAATTACCCTCATTAGTAAGTGATGAAACACGTTTATATTAAAGATAAAGATGTAAGTGATTCATATGTATACAGCTAATTCGAATATAGAGATAATTGAATTTTTACATGTCGTGGTAAGAGTATATTTGTATCGTTAAGCGGGGCGAATCAGTAGCTTGTGCTGGTGTTATTCGACAACAATCAGGAAAAGAAAAGAGGCTATTCCTCGTAGAAATTCTACGAGGAATAGCCTCTTTTTTGTTGACAGTGTTTAAAAATTACTTATGCTGGTGTTGCAAATGCTCCAATACACGATGAAGAATAGCAGCAGCTTCAGCACGTGTTACTAGTGCTTTAGGGTTGAATAGATTTTTGTCTGTGCCGCGGATAAAGCCTTGTTCTACTGCATAAGCAATTGAAGCTTGAGCATCAACGTTAATTTTGTTGCTGTCTTTGAAAGTAAGTTTTTTCGTCGTTGATTTAAGATCGGCTTTCAACGCTTGAACAAGCAATACAGTAACTTGTTCACGAGTAAGATTCGTGAATGCGCCTTTTTCTTTCGCACGATCATTCCACTTCAATGATGAGCCAAGTAAACGATCCAACAAGGACAGCCATTCAGCCTGATTTACATTGTCGTTCGGTTTGAATGTGTTAGGAGTCGTCTTGCCTGCGATCAAATGATGAGCCGCAAGCACTTCGATACGATCTTTTGCCCAATGCTTCGCAAGGTCAGAGAAAGATTTTTCATAAGAACCCAATGTGAAGATAGTGCCAGATTTATCTACATTAACATGTAGATAACCTGTCGCTGGCTTAAGACCAGCATTCAAGTAAGATAGTTTGTCGCTGTAAGTTGCGTCGTAAACACCTACTTTACGTGGATCTTTAACCGCTGTATCGATTTTGAGACCAACAAGTAATGGTGTTTTCCATGTTTGCTTGTTTGTTGAAATCTTCAAAGTTGGTGCAGAGTGATTCACCCCAGCGATAGCAGATGTGGAAGCATTGTTCTTTTGAGATACAATGAACTTAATGCCGTCCGTATCTGCAAGCTCGCCCAATGTTTCGTTGGAAGCTTGGATATCTAGTGTAGTGCCGTTAATACGAAGTGCTTTCTTCGAATCAACTAAAGCTTTAGCAATAGCATTGGATAGGCGCAGCTCAACTTGTTCATATTTCGTGAAGTCCAAGTCAGATACATCAAGCTGAACTTGTTTCACGTCTTTGTTATCCAATTGAGCTTTAATTACACTATCTTCTACCGTTAAGACACCGTTCTTCTTGCTTTCTTTGGTTGACTCAGTTAAAGTTCCTGCATTAAGTTTTGTACCAGATGGTGTGGAAGGGTAGAATCCGCCGCCTGAGTAACTGTTACCTGGATTTGGTTTTTCAGGTGTAGGTTTTACTACTTTTACTAAGATAGGTGCAAAAGGTACAGCAGCCTCTATTTTATTAGCTGAACTTAACAACTTAATGTTTTGGACATCGAATAAATAAGTGCCTGCTTCTTTTGCTTTGAACGTTAGGCTAACTAGATTATCGACACCTTTAGCAGCCCCATTAGAAAGGCTTACTGCATAATCGAGTCTCTTTTTATTAGGACCAAAATCAACAATGTTTGATTGGATCGATAACGGTACACCAGGATTATGTTGCTGTTGATAGGTGGCCAACGTTACACTCTGCTGAATATTACTAAGTTCTAACTCAAACTTTTTATCGTACAAGACGCTAAAGTTAGCTGCATAAACAGCCTCTGTAGCTGTAACCTTTACATCTACGCGGAACGTATCTCCGACCTTAACTTCAGAAGCAGATGAAACGGCTCCTAGTGCTGGTGAGTCAGGCTCATAATCAAATTCAATAATTTGTGGGTCAGTCTGTCCGTTTCCAGCCAGATCGTGTACAAATAACCCCAGAACATTCGCGCCAGACTTTAATGGCACATCTACGGTGAAATCACCATTGTTATGAACTTCACCCGCAATAATGCTCGCACTACCATCTGGATTGATAACTGCTAGTTGTACACCAATGATATTTTTAAGTGGTTCTGTTGCAGGTAGTAGATCGATGAGTAAATCGCTATCGATTGTACCACTAATCTTACCATGAGTAGGCTTTCCTTGAATTACTCCGATTTCATTTAATTTATAAACTGGAGCTGTTTTATCTACAATAAGTCCACTTCTAGCATTTAGTAAAAGCTTAGAATCGACTTTAGGAACTAAATAATAGAAACCATCTTTAAGCGAAACGGATGCATTGTCTTTCTTCACTGTTCCATTCCATTTGCTGAATTCATAATATCCTTTATTGACACTGCCATTTGATTCTAGAATCGTACCTTGTTCGTTGTAAACAGCATCAACCACACTGATAGCTAATTGATTTACTTTTTCAGCAACCCCATACTCAACATCAATAACATCTTGCACGCCATCTCCATTTGGAGAGAAGAAAAGTTTAGAAGGAGTGACAGTAGGTACTGATGGCAGAACATAATCGTCACCAACATAAGCGCTGTATGGGAGACGTAATGTATGATTGCTGGTTGTTTCTTTTAGTAATACAGCCCCTTCATATACACCTTTGGCAGCATTAGCAGGCACATTCAGCGTAAGTTTGAATGAAGCTTGAGCGCCAGCTAGAAGGTTCACCTGTGTTTGATCCGCAGTTACTGTAACATTTGGGGACCCGCTAATTGTTTCTAGAGAAACATCATACACTTGGCCTTTGTTGGCAATATCTTTAAGTGTTACTTGCTTTTCAGATGCTGCACCGATATTTACCTGTCCAAATGAAACACTACCAGTGGAATAATCATCAGGTACATAATCTTTTGTTGCATCTGTCGTGTAACCTACTGAAGCAACGGCCTCTGCTTTTAGTATTCTAGGAAGGTCCACACGACCTGCACCTTGTGAAGCAATATCATAGGTTTGACCTTCGCGTGTTTTGACAGAAACTGCGTTATTCGTAATGAGTGACTTGATCAGATCTGGATTTAATTCTTTTTGTTCCTTCTCGGCTTTTTCCTGCAATAGGGCTACGACACCAGCGATGTGAGGAGCGGCCATACTTGTACCATTGTTATCTTCATAAGCTTTTTCGTACTTGCCGTCAAAGGCTGGGACAGAGGAACGGATCGCTACACCAGGTGCGAGAATATCAGGTTTAATCGCATATCCCGGCAAAGCAGGGCCGCGTGAACTAAAGCCAGCCACTAGGTCCTTTTCGGTAATTGTTTGGTATTTTAGCTTTGTTGTTCCAGCAGCGAGCTTCGCTTTAATCGCTTCTCCATCTTTCTTCGTAATACCGAATGTAGGAACGGATTTAGGATCAGGTACAGATGGGCTTAGCTCGCCGTCAGCATTGTTATGAATAAGAACGGCAGCGGCACCTGCAGCTGTAGCATTAAGCGCTTTTTCAGCAAATGTAATCTCTCCGCGGGAGATAAGAACCAGCTTTCCTTTAACATCTTTACTTGTAAAATCAGAAGTTTTACCAAGTCCCGCGAAAGCGACCTCAAGCTCTTGATTCTCTTGTAGGAACTTCTCATATGTAGCAATATTACCGTGAATAGCAGTTGTACCAACGCCGTGGAAATTAGCAGCTTTTAGTGGTGGTGTAGATGCGCCGACAGAAATCGCTTGATGCGCAGCACCTGGACTACCAACGGTATAACCGTTAGGGCCTGAATTTCCGTTCGAAATAACTACGGGGACTCCTACAATAGCAGCATTGTTAGCAGCTACGGAATCTGCGGTATATTCGAAGTTAGTAGGTGAGCCTAAGGACAGATTCAGAACGTCCATACCATCTTGAACCGCTCGCTCGATACCTGCGATGACGGAAGCGGTTGTACCGCCACCATATTCACCAAGTACGCGATAAGCATACAAATCGGCTTCCGGAGCAACACCGCGCACCCAGCCTTTATCATAGTTAGGGATATCGGGATTTCCTCGTCCTACAATCGTTCCGGAGACATGTGTTCCATGAGAGGTTTCCACGTTTCTACCGTTTCTTGGTGGTTTGGCCGGATTAGGCTTAGTTTCGTAAGGATCGTTATCGTTGTCGATAGCATCATATCCGCCTTTGTAGGCATCCTTTAAGCTTGGGTGATTGTAATCAACCCCTGTATCGAGTACGCCGACCTTAATGTTTTTACCTGTAACACCAGCATTCCAATACACTGGGGCACCAATATGCTTAGACGATTCATCCATAAATGGATTCACGTTCGCTTCATCTTGGAATGGCAATGCATAGAAGGTCTGGTTTGGATAAATCGCTTTTACACCAGGTAGTTTAAGTAGGTCATTTACTTGCTGACCGTTAATCTCGACTGCAAAGCCATTGAATACTTGTGAGAATTGTCGATTAATTTTACCGTTTAACTCGGATTGGAGCGCGTATTTAAATTGTGCTTGTTCAACTTGCAATTGTTGAATTGTGTCCTCATCATTCGATAGAATTCCAGGGTTTTGCTGAGTCTGTTGAACTTTCACAGGCTCTGTTTGAAGTTCTACGATAACAGTGATTGGCTGATTGCTTTCGGAATAAGCTTGAGGCAAATAATTTTGGGGTTCTAACTTTGGTAATTGTAACTTGGTGTCCTGTGGTAGTTTGGATGCTACCTTTAAGTTTTTAATTATCTCAATTTCTGACTGCTTGGAAGGTTGCCCTGCTTGCTCAGCTGCTGCTAAAGTTGGAAACAATAGGCTTGCAGTCAGTGTTATGCTCATAAATGTAGCTAATGTTTTGCGGTAGGAAGTTGTACTCAAATAAAATCCTCCTTCAATAAATGGGGTTATAATACGATGATAGAGTTAGAACAGTGAGGCATGAAGGAAAGCGCAGAACCTCCTTTCGAGGGTGAAGTGAACTGCAACTAACTGAGTACGATTCTAAGGTGTGCTTGTCTAAGAGGTAATACTTCCTATTTTAATGTGAGAATTGACCAGTGTACATGGATTATATTCCTAATTATATAGAAAAAAGTCCTGAATTTCGTTCGACAAGTTAGACGAAAAATGAAGAAAAAGCATGTTTTTTGTCAAATGGAATGAACTGGTTATGTTTGCATTGTTTCAAGGAAATAGGTAATGTAAAGATATTGATTGGAAAAATATCGATATGAAGCGATGTAGTCATGTGCAAAGTCGTACTTAAGTGCTTAGTTGATTGCATAGCGGATGTGATTTGAACAAAGAAGCGAGGGGTATTTTTGAAGCGAAAACAGTCTCGGCTTTGGTCGGTTGTTATGGCGGGGGGAATAGGGACGACGTTGTTGTTTCTCCTCGGCTTTGGTTTGGGTGTCGCAGATATCGTTGCTCCTGCATCCATACCATTTACGGAGAAACCTGAGTCCCAAGCACCACTTGTTGAAACAGAACGTTCGGAAAAAGAAATAAACATTGTCTCCTTAGGCGACTCGTTAACGCGTGGGACAGGGGATGAGACTGGTCAAGGTTATGTTCGTCGTGCTGTCGCTCAGCTGTCTAAGGAACAAAGCAAGCCAGTTAATCTCGTAAATAATTTAGCGATCAATGGACAGCGTGCGGATCAACTTGTTGAACGTTTGAAACAGCAGTCGGTCGGCAATACATTGAAGCAAGCGAACGTTATTTTTTTAACAATAGGCGGGAATGATTTATTTCAAAGTGCACGCGATGATCAGATGAGCAACAATCCCTTAAGTGCAGAATCTCTCAAAGCGAAAGTAGAGAAGGGGACGAATGATGCGATCCAAGTGCTGAAACAGATTCGAAAATGGAATGAATCGGCGCTTATCGTATATGTGGGATTGTACAATCCATTTTCTGATTTGAAAGAAATGCATCAAGATGGTAATGAAGTCGTGCAGCAATGGAATGAAACGATGTTTAATGCCATAAATAAAGATTCAAATATGATTATGATTCCGACGCAAGATTTATTTGAACGTAATATAGGAAAGTATTTGGCCTCTGATCATTTTCATCCGAATGGAGCAGGATATGAGGCGATTGCTACACGAGTGGTGCAAAGTATCAAGTAAGGAAAGTGAAAGCAATCGATTTGAACGTAGTGACTCGTTAGTCACGTAAACAGGAGGCGGTCATATGACGGAGCAGTCGATTCCTGTCTTGTCCGTACAGCAAGTGAAGAAGCGTGTGGGCAAGAAGTGGATTATACATGATGTATCGTTTGACGTGCACAAAGGTGAAATATTTGGCTTTCTTGGTCCGAACGGTGCAGGGAAGACAACAACGATACGTATGTTGGTGGACCTCATTAAACCGACAGAAGGCAAAATTCAAGTATGTGGCTATGATGTAAATAAAGAACCAGAGAAAGCACTTCGTTTCGTTGGTGCTATTGTTGAAAACCCTGAAATGTATAACTTTTTAACGGGTTGGGAAAATTTAGAGCAGTTTGCACGAATGGTACCTGATGTAGATGAGAAGCGGATCGAAGAAGTAGTTGCAATTGTTGGTATGTCCAAACGCATCCACGACAAAGTAGGCACTTATTCCCTAGGTATGAGACAGCGTCTCGGTATCGCACAAGCGTTGCTAGTTCGACCGAAGCTGCTTATTCTCGATGAGCCGACAAATGGATTGGATCCGTTAGGTATTAAAGAGTTGCGCCAATTTATCCGTGTGCTTGCCGAAAGCGGAATGGCTGTATTTGTATCAAGTCATTTGCTCAGCGAAATTCAGTTAATGTGTGATCGTGTTGCGATTATTAGCAATGGTAAAGTACTCGCAGTAGATGATGTTAATAATCTTTTACTTGGAAGAAATCAATATGTGATATGGTTTGTATCCGATATAGAACAGGCTGCAAAGGTTTTGAAGCAGAGTGGATTCACTCGTATTGTAAATGAAAAAGATGCAATCATCGATGAGTCTATATTGATAGGTTTACCAGAGAGTCGCGTGTTGACAGATACACACCCGGATCACATTGCTGACTTGAATCGACTGTTGCTGGAGCATGGTGTACATGTGAATGGTATTCAGCGTGTAATGCCTACGTTGGAGCAGCTCTTCTTAGAAATGACAGAAGGGGGGCACATCGAATAATATGTTGGCGCTTATTCAGAATGAAACGATAAAAGTATTGAAGAAACGACGCTTCTATGTCGTACTTCTTATTCTACTAATACTCATACCTGTGTTTACATACGCGCAAATGAAAGTGGCTCAAAATAGTCTGGAGAAATTTGATCAGGACTGGCGTAGAGAACTTACGCAGCAAATTACAGATTTGCAGAACTCGTTGGGTAGTGACCGAGTACCTGAAGAATGGAAAAAGTTCAGAAGAATTATATTGCAACAGCTTCAATATTATCTTGATCATGATGTCAATCCGAAAGAGCCCAATGGTGTAACATTTACACGTACATTTATGGACAATTCGGTAAATCTATTTATACCCCTGCTTGTCATGGCTATTGCGAGTGATATCGTATCTTCCGAGCGTTCTACAGGTACGATTAAGATGCTGCTTACTAGGCCTGTGAGAAGATGGAAAATATTAATGAGTAAATGGATAGTGCTCATGATGTTCACGGGGATCATTGTATTTGTGACCGCACTGCTCTCTTATGTCATTTCAGGTGCCGTCTTTGGATATGGAGGCTGGACGATACCGTTATTTACAGGTTTTGATATATCGGGGACGAGTGTAGATTATAATGATGTTCATATCGTGCCGGCATGGCTATATGTACTCATGCAATGTGGGCTAATCTGGTTTGCTAGTATTGTTGTTGCTGCTCTTGGATTTATGATATCCGTATTGGTCCGCAGCACAGCTGCCAGCATCGTGACACTAATGGCTACGCTCATTGCGGGTACAATTTTGTATAATATGGCAGCTTCGTGGCCAACTGCAAAATATTTGTTTATGATTAATTTGAAATTAACGGATTATTTGGCAGGAACTCCAACGCCAGTGGACGGTATGACACTTCCGTTTTCCTTGGCTGTACTAAGCGTATGGGCGATTTGTGCACTGTTTATTGCTTTCAGTGTCTTTACGAAACAGGACATGATGAATTAAAATAGTTAAGAAAGCGAAACATCTGTTTGCATCCTGACGGTTGCCGAAAGGCTGGAGGCGTTGTCGAAGACGTCTGGGTGCGACAGATTTTCTTTTGATTTCGGAAATTCGATAATCATCAATAGTTTAAACAAAGGGGGAGCATGAATGGTCGACCAAGTCGATATGTTCGGCGGGAAGCCTGAGCAACAAGGTGCAGGCACGATAATGGAATATGGCGCTGACGACATTCAAGTGCTCGAAGGGCTTGTAGCGGTACGTAAGAGACCGGGGATGTACATAGGAAGTACAAGCTCCTCGGGTCTTCATCATCTTGTTTGGGAAATCGTGGACAATGCCGTCGATGAGCATCTTGCCAGATACTGCTCTGTTATAGATGTCACCATACACGCGGATAATTCCGTGACTGTACGAGACAATGGACGTGGTATTCCGACGGGAATACATAAGACAGGTGTACCGACTCCACAGGTCGTATTTACGATCTTGCATGCAGGTGGAAAGTTCGGTGGAGCAGGATATAAGAAATCCGGGGGATTGCACGGGGTTGGTGCCTCGGTTACGAATGCTTTATCAGAATGGCTGCAAGTAGAGATTTATCGAGACGGTAAGATTCATCGCCAACGCTTTGAGTCATGGACGGATGCCGCTGGAATGGAGCATGTAGGTGAGCCTGTTACTGGCTTGGAAGTTACCGGAAATACGAATCGCACAGGAACGAAAGTAACTTTTAAGCCTGATACGAAAGTATTTCACGGCAATATTCATCTGAATTTTGATACGTTGAGTGAGCGTCTGCAGGAGATAGCCTTCCTGAATTCTGGCTTGGAAGTCAATGTAAAGGACGAACGTTCTGGCAAGCAAGATCAGTTCCGCTATGCTGGCGGTGCAAGTGAATTCGTGCAGTACTTAAATGAGAACAAAAGTGTACTTCATGAAGTGATTCACTTCACAGGTGAAAGAGACGAGATCGAAGTAGAAATCGCGATGCAATACAATGATGGATATACGGAGACGATTGCATCGTTCGTTAACTCCATTTCAACAAGAGGCGGCGGTACGCACGAGACCGGCTTCAAAACGGCATATACACGAGTGATGAATGAATATGCTCGTAAAAGCAGCTTGTTGAAGGAAAAAGATAAAAATCTCGAAGGTAATGATTTGCGCGAAGGTATGATGGCAATCGTAAGCGTGAAAATGTCTGATGTGGAATTTGTCGGGCAGACAAAAGACCAACTAGGCAGCGCTTCAGCACGTGGCGTCGTTGATGCCGTCGTAACGGAGCAGATGCAAATCTTCCTAGAAGAGAATCCACAAATTGCTCAATCGTTGGTTAAGAAGGCCGTTCAAGCTTCTAAGGCTAGGGAAGCTGCGCGCAAAGCGAGAGAAGAAGTACGCTCGGGCAGAAAGCGCAGCGAGAGTACGAATTTGGGTGGCAAGCTGACACCAGCACAATCCAAAGACGCTACTCGTACTGAGCTGTTTATCGTCGAGGGTGATTCAGCAGGTGGATCTGCGAAGCAAGGGCGTGATTCTAAGACACAAGCAATCCTGCCGCTCAAAGGTAAACCGATGAACCCAGAGAAGTCCAAGCTTGCGGATATTCTTAAAAATGACGAGTACCGGACTATCATTCACGCGATCGGAGCAGGCGTTGGATCTGAGTTTGAGCTGGACGAATGCAACTATTCCAAAATCATCATTATGACCGATGCCGATACGGATGGAGCACATATCCAAGTATTGCTGCTAACATTCTTCTATCGCTATATGAAACCATTAATTGACGCGGGACGAGTTTACATTGCTCAACCGCCGCTGTTCAAGATAACTCACAAAAAAGGGAAGCACACTTCTGTTAGATACGCATGGACAGATGAGCAGCTGAACAATTACTTGAAACAGTTAGGTTCACAATCTGAAATTCAGCGCTATAAAGGACTTGGTGAGATGAATCCCGATCAACTGTGGGAAACGACGATGGATCCAGAAACACGAACATTGTTACAGGTACAGATTGAGGATGCTGCTAAGGCGGAGCGTCGAGTATCGACGCTAATGGGAGATAAAGTCGAACCGAGAAAGCGTTGGATTGTAGAGAACGTGGACTTTACGGAGTTCGAAGAATAGAAGGGTGATTAGTGATGAGCGTATCGGAACAGTTTAAGCCTGCGTTTCTTGAAGACGTAGTCGGTGACCGATTCGGTAGATACTCCAAATACATTATACAAGATAGAGCCATTCCAGATGTTAGGGATGGCTTGAAGCCAGTTCAACGGCGCATTTTATTTTCTATGTATGAGTCTGGAAACACGTCGGATAAGCCTTATCGCAAATCCGCGAAAACCGTCGGTGACGTAATGGGTAATTATCACCCACACGGAGACTCATCTATTTATGATGGAATGGTTCGTATGGCACAACCTTGGAAGATGTCGCATGTACTTGTAGATGGACATGGTAACTGGGGTTCACTGGATGATGATCCAGCAGCAGCAATGCGTTATACAGAGGCAAGATTGTCTCCAATTGCGAATGAATTGCTTCGTGATATTGATAAAGATACCGTATCTTTTCGATCGAATTTTGACAATACGACAGAAGAACCGTCCGTTCTGCCTGCACGTTTCCCAAATTTGCTCGTAAACGGTGTCAGCGGTATTTCGTCGGGATTTGCTACCGAGATACCTACACATAGTTTGCGTGAAATTATCGATGCTTGTGTTGCTCTTATAGATAAACCGTTCATGGAACTTGATGAAATCATGCAGATCGTTCAAGGTCCTGATTTCCCTACCGGCGGCATTATTATGGGCGAAGAAGGAATACGTGAAGCGTATCGGACTGGTAAAGGGCGAATTTACATCCGCTCCAAGACCGAAATCGAAGATTTGCGCGGTGGCAAGCAACAAATCGTCATTACGGAAATTCCATATCAAGTTGTAAAGTCTCGTCTTGTTACAGCTATGGAGAACATTCGCTTGGAGAAGAAAGTGGATGGGATTGCTGAAGTTCGAGATGAGAGTGGCCGTGATGGACTGCGTATTGTGGTTGAGCTAAAGAAAGAAGCGGATGCGCAGGGGATTCTGAACTATTTGTTCAAGAAGACGGATCTACAAGTTACTTATAACTTCAATATGGTTGCGATCGTGAATAAAGCGCCACAGCAACTTGGCATAATTCAAATATTGAAAGCTTATATTCAACATCAGCGTGATGTGGTAACCGCTCGTACACAATATGATTTGAATAAAGCGTTAGATCGTTCGCACGTATTAGAAGGTTTAGTTAAGGCGCTAAATATTTTGGACGAAGTAATCGCAACGATTAAAGCATCGAAAAATCGTCAAGATGCGCAACTTAATCTCGTTAACCAATTCGGGTTCACAGAACGTCAAGCAGATGCAATCTTAACCCTTCAGTTGTATCGTTTAACGAATTTAGAATTAACGTCATTAACGAAAGAACTCGATGAAATTAAGAAAAAGGTAGAAGATCTCCAACTTATTTTAAGTAACGAGCGCAAGCTGCTGCAAGTGATAAAGAAAGAAATGACAGACATCCGCAATCGTTTTGGCATCGATCGTCGTTCAGTTGTACAAGGCGAAATTGAAGAGATTAAAGTCAATCTTGAAGTTATGGTGAATTCCGAAGATGTCATCGTAACGGTTTCAAACGATGGTTATGTTAAGCGTACGAGTATGCTTTCATTTAATCGTTCTGGCGGAGAATGGAACGGCTCCGGTGTGAAGGAAGGGGACCAAATCAGGCATGTGTTCGAAGTGAACACACTTGATCGATTGTTGTTGTTTACACAACGGGGTCAATACTTCTCACTCCCTGTACATCTTGTGCCTGAGTTTAAGTGGAAAGACAATGGAACAGCTATTGTCAACGTGATTCCAATTGCTAAAGAGGATCGACTTGTCAGTGTAATTCCAGTCAAGTCATTCGAAGATGAATCGCAATCACTCGTATTCGTTACGAAGCGAGGTCAAGTCAAGCGTACGTTGCTTAAAGAGTATGAAACAAATCGAAGTGCTGCTGTCGTCGCATGTAAAGTGGCTGACCATGATGAGATTATCCATGTTTATGGTTCAGATATGTCCAATGATTTGCTTCTTGTCACGAAGCAAGGCATGTCCATTCGTTTTGCAGAAAATGAAATCAATCCGATGGGACGAGCAGCTGCTGGTGTACGTGGCATCCAGCTGAAGGATGACGATTGTATTGCAACTGCGCTTAGCGTGCATGGAGATGAAGGGGAAATTACGATCTTAACCGATTTAGGGTGGGGCAAGCGCTCTTTACTGCTGGATTATGTCCAGCAAGGTCGAGGCGGCAAAGGGATGGCTAGCTTTGAGTTCAAAGAAGGCAAACGTGTAAAACCAAATGGTTCAGTTATTATGGGCGCATTCTTTAGTAAAGAAGCTTATCCAATCATAGCTTTAACCAATGGTGGTCGTATGCTATCTGTGTTAACCGAGCGGGCTCCGCTAATGGATCGTAAGTCTATAGGTAAAGTATTGCTTCCATTGGAGAAGGATGAGCAGTTGATCGATGTATTTGCGCTCCATCCTCCTCAGCATGAATAGAACGATGCTGGATCAGTCATAAGGTTTATGAGGCGGGTCTAACAGTTCATTCAATTTCATAGTTAGCTCTAACACGACCCACAGTGGTACCGGTTCATCCAATCGGTCTTGCCACTGTGGGTCTTTTATAATGCCGGCACGTACTGCGCGGTTGAATAAGTCCAGCTTCCACGTATCCATCCTCATGCTCCTTTCGTTTTCAGAAATGAGATTGCCTACTTTATTGTATGAAGGTATTAGGCGCAGTGTGAACAATATGACAAGTTTGACATTATGCTGAACGGTTTTGATTTGTTGCATTTGTAAACATATGTGAAAGGAAACGTGACCATGAATGACAACTGTGGTATAATTTAGTTGTTTTTGGAGGAACGGGACAGTGTTGGAGAGGGTGATCGAATGCATGCTCACGATTTTGCGAAAGTATGGTCTAAATTAACGAAAGATTATCGCAACGTTATGGACGAGGCGTTAGCCCCTAGTTTGACGGACAGTCAACTTATTGTATTGGAAAAGGTGTCGGAGCATAAGCGGTTAAAGCCTTCTGCTTTAATTCCTTATTTAGAAACGACAGCAGCAGCTGTCACGACATTGTTAGACCGCATGGAGAAGAATGCATTAATCAGCCGCGAACGCGATAAAGAAGATCGACGTATCGTATGGGTCAGTTTAACTTCTTTCGGGGAACAAGAAATGAACAGAGGTTTGGCTGCCCGTGAATCTTACTGGAATGAACTATTAAGTCGAATATCATCACACAATCAACAACTGTTATTGTTATTACTCCATAAGCTCACTCAATCACCGATCGATCAACTCACGAACTCAACGAAGAAACAATCAGCGGAGTTGACTAGCGTATTAGCTTCTTCTTTGCCTGAATCCGCTCATAAGTAATTTTGACATCCTGGGATTAGCAGCTTGAAGCTATGCCCCTTATCTATTTACTATCATGGCTTGTATTCCTATTTAGTTATATACAATGAATATAGTAAGTAAGCAGGCATACTTCGTTAGTTATTATAAAATTAAAATTTTTTCAAAGTAACAAATAATAGGTTGCAGTAGCTGTGACATAAGCACAGCCGCCGCAACCTATTGTTTGTACATAGTAGAACGTTTACTAATTGTCTTGCTTCTGCAGGAACAGTTATACATGCGTTGGCTATTGTATCTTAACGCTGCAAACTCCCCCACATATCCCACGGATAAACTTGTGGGGGACTGCATGTGAAGCTCATCTGTTCCTTCAATGTTGGATGTGGGAATGCTAGTTTGTAGGACCACAAGGCAATTTGCTGACCTGGCTTGTTCACACTAGCCCCATATCGTTGATCTCCATACAGCGGGCAGCCAATCGTTTGCATTTGAACTCGAATTTGATGTGATCTGCCTGTATGAAGCTGAATGCGTATTAGGGACAGCCCGTCCTTATGCTCTAACACTTCATAGTCCAAACGAGCTTCTTTGGCTCCTGGTGCATGAGCGGGTACAGCACTCACGTTATTTGTGCGTGTGTCTTTCAGCAAATAATGTATCAGGCTTCCCGAGGAAGAGGCAGGACGGCCGTGTACGACCGTTACATACTGCTTGTCTAGCTCATGCTTGCGAACGGTATCAGACAAGCGGGAAGCTGCTTTGGACGTCTTGGCAAATACCATTGCTCCACCTACAGGACGATCTAGTCGATGTACGAGCCCCATATACACATTGCCAGGCTTGTTATAGCGAGCTTTCACATCATGTTTAAGTATGGTGAGCATATCTACATCTTGAGTAGAATCAGCCTGTGACAATATGTTCACAGGCTTTTCTACAACAAGAATATGATTATCCTCAAAAAGAATGGGGACAGATGGGTAGGAGTTACTCATTATGAAGACTCCCAACGTCCTAATATACCGCAAGGCAGCACCATGCCGGAGTTTGTAATTGGCAATCCGATCTCACCGCATGTAATTTTTCCCTCATAACGATTTTTCATCGTCATTGTTAATAAATTTTCCAATACAGTCGGGGAAAGACCTGTCGTATAGGAGTTAATTAACATGAACAAAGGATTGTCCGACATAATTGTTGTACAGAATTCCAAGAATGGATAGAGACTTTCTTCTAGTTTCCACGTTTCACCATTAGGTCCGCGGCCATAAGAAGGCGGGTCCATAATAATCGCATCGTATTTATTGCCACGACGCTGCTCACGCTGTACGAACTTGAATACATCATCCGTAATAAAACGTATAGGACGGTCTGCAAGGCCAGATAGCTGAGCATTTTCTTTTGCCCACTGAACCATGCCTTTAGCTGCATCGACATGACAGACCTCTGCTCCTGCTGAAGCGCATGCTAAAGTAGCTCCACCCGTATAAGCGAACAGATTAAGCACTTTAATGGGACGATTCGCATTTGCTATTTTGTCCATCATCCATGCCCAGTTCACTGCTTGTTCAGGGAATAGTCCCGTATGTTTAAAGCTAGTTGGCTTGATATGGAACTTCAAATCACGGTATTGAATCGACCAGCGATCTGGGATAGGCTTCTTCATGTTCCATTGTCCACCACCAGAAGAACTGCGAGAATAATGTCCGTGTACATTTTTCCATTGATGATTCTCATTAGAGATCGGCCATATAATTTGCGGATCTGGACGACGCAGAACGACATCGCCCCAGCGCTCCAATTTTTCACCATTGCCAGTATCTATTAATTCGTAGTCTTTCCAGTTTTGCTCCATGTATAGCATATTCAGTCTTCCTTCCTTATCATCAAAAAAATCACTAAATCTTATTGTACTACAAAAGAAGGGGTTCATTCTACTGTGAGATAAGGAAAGGTGAGACATAGATAAAAAAGCTACTCATTCGCAAGGAATTTGTAGCCTACACCTCTAACCGTTACAATATATCGCGGGTTGGTGGGATCGGGTTCTATTTTTTTACGAAGATTGCTTATATGAACCATTAACGTTCTTGTATCGCCAAAGCTTTCTGAATTCCAAATTAGCTGGTACAATTGTTCCAAACGAAAAACTTTATTCGGAGTCTGAGCTAAGTGGGAAAGCAAGTCGAACTCTTTGGATGATAAAGAGATGAGACGTCCATTTGTTTTGACAGTATGACTATTGAGATCGATTTCTAAACCGGGGTAGGCAAGTAGTGTGCTGTTGTTTTCTGCTGATTTATGCAAAGTCGTACGTCGAAGATGCGCCTTTACTCGCGCAACTAATTGGCTTGGACTAAATGGTTTTGTTATGTAGTCATCTCCGCCAATGGTCAGACCTAAAATAATATCAACGTCATCGCTTTTACAACTGATAAAGAGGACGGGGACGTTTGAAGTCTTTCTAATTTCTTTACAAACTTCAATCCCGTCTAATGATTTTAGTAAAATATCAAGTATAATAAGATCGGGCTTCACTTCAGCGGCGAGCTGCAGTGCGTCATAGCCATTGTCAGCAATTATGACCTGGAATCCTTCCCGTCTTAAATACAAGGAGATTAACTCTGTAATCTCAGTTTCATCATCTACTACAAGTATTCTAGAAGTACTCATCTTGGCTATTCACCTCCACATCTCATATTATAGCGAACAATGGTAGAAGATGACAACTCAGTAAGTGAGAGCAGTTGTCGAATGAGCCAAGTATTGGTTTATATATTGCAGCGAGTAAGTGTACTGGGGGTGTTTTCGCATTAAAAAGCTATCCTTTCATGCATTTGTAGCACTAGCGGTATTAGTTGTCATTGTGATTCAACTTATAGGAGATATCTCGTATTCCAAAATTGCACCACAAGTACAGTATGGTGTACTGAACTTGAAAACTTGGAATTTTGAAAGAGACGGACCTGTTACTCTTAATGGAAAATGGGAGTTTAATTGGAATGAGCTGCGTACACCAGAAATGTTCGCCACAGGCAAAGATCAGCACTATGTATCGGTCCCTAAGTTGTGGAATCAAGTTGAACTGAATGGGGTGCCGCTTAGCGGTACAGGCTACGCTTCTTATCGAATTCAAATATTTAAGAACTCATCTGAAGTCCTTCTTGGTTTATGGATGCCAGGCACATTCAGCTCCTATAATATTTGGATCAATGGTAAGCTTTACATAAAAGAAGGTGTAGTGGCAAATAACGCTGAAGAAGCCGTCCCTTCTTTCAGAAATCGATTAATTATGATTCCTGCACCAAAAGACAAACTGGACATCGTCATACAGGTAGCAAACTTTGCTCATTATAAGGGTGGGATTTCAGTTGCACCGGAGATTGGCACTGTGAATCAAATGACCCGTAAAAGCAAGCTGGAGACGGCGAAGGATTCCCTTATTTTCGGATGCTTGTTTATTATTGGTCTGTATCAGTTTGGAATGTTTATGGGGCGGCGTAAAGAAAAGTTTACATTCTTTTTTGGTCTACTTTGTATCGCTATTGCTGTAAGAATGCTCACTTTAGGCGATGTGATGCTTATGTATTGGACCTCATGGTATCGATGGACTGGTGTCATAAGACTGGATTATTGTCTAATTACGATAGCTGTAATGGCAGGTGTCAGCTTTGTCCATTATTTATTTAAGGAAGATACACTTCAAAAGTACTACTACACATTGATTGGGTCTGGTTTTGTATTTTTGCTCATTAGCTTGACTCTATCTTCATTATTCTTTACATCGATTCTTATTATGTACCAAATTTATATCGTTTTTGCAGTCGTTTTTTCAATCATCGTCACGGTTCGCGCAATCCAGAGTCAGCGGACGGGGGCCACGATTACATTATTAGGATTTATTATTTTTGCGGTTCTTATTTTTAACGATATTTTATACTATCAAGGGTTTGCTCCTATTCGTGATTTGGCTCCATTTGGTCTTGTCGTTTGCGTATTCATACACTCTTTAATGCTGTCTAGACGTATTTCAAAGGCAATGGGGGATGTAGAATCGCTCTACTACGAATTGCGAGAGTTAAATGCTGGGCTTGAAACGAGGATTGAACATCGTACTTCAGAATTAGTGCGGATGAATGAAAGCTTAGAATCCAAAAATGATGAGCTGGAACGAATGGAACGCTCGCGAAGACATTTGTTATCGAATATATCTCATGACTTGCGAACTCCGATGACGTTAATTAGAGGATATTTGGAAGCACTCTATGACGATGTCATTGTTGAGCCTGACGAACAAAAAAAATATATGAAACTGATGCTTAACAAAGTGAATAGCTTAAATCATTTGATTGAGGATTTGTTTGAATTATCTAAGTTGGAGGCTCGCCAGGTCAACGTTGAAATGGTAGATGTGCGTTTGGAGCGTTTCATTTCCCATATTGAAGAACAGTATGAATTAGAATTGCGTGCAAGGGGTCTGCTGTTTGCTTGTTACAATTTGACGTATCGAGATGCCCCTCCGGTAAGTTTGAATCTTAGAATGGACTTGGACAGAATGATACAAGTATTTGATAATATAATATACAATGCCGTCAAGTTCACCCCAACCGGAGGAAAGATTAGCATACGCTTTCAATATGTGATATCTAAATCATGCATACAGATTTCAATTAACGATACAGGGGTTGGAATTGATCCGGAAGACTTGCCCTATATTTTTGATCGCTTTTATAAAAGAGATAAATCTCGCAATTCAGCTGTAGGTGGCAGTGGGTTAGGCTTATCTATTGCCAAAGAAATTGTAGAACTTCACCATGGTCGAATATGGGCGCAGAGTTCATATGGACAAGGAAGTACTTTTCATATTGAGCTTCCTGTGTATGATTTATAATTTTGAATTAGATTGTTTCATAGCGTGCATCATATGAAGAGTTTGCTCGCGTGACTGCTCATCCATGGCTTGCCATAGTTGAAGCAGTCTTTTTGTTTCTTGAGGCTCATGATCTTGCAGGTCGGAGTTTATAAGATAATCAATGGATACATCGAATAAATTCGATAGTTTACGAACTGTATCATAAACAGGCTGACGGCTATTAATCTCGTAATGGCTGTATGCCGAGCGTGTCACGCCAATATATCTTGCTACTTCCTCTTGCGATAGTTTGCGAGAAATACGCAAGCGTCGCAATCTTTCTCCGATCGTCATATGAGATACTCCTTCGTTTATTAGATTAGTCAGATATGGGGAATTATGTAGCTGATAGTTGTACTTTATGATACAAAATGTATCGTGTCAAGAATATTTTGCTGTCTATTTTTTTATAAGTCTAGCATTGGTCCAAGCGAGAGTTTATAAAATACATATAGTAATAGTGGAGGTGAAGCCAATGTCTACATTTGTAGATAGTCAAGTTTCGCAAAATGCGAGTTATGCAGGTTCCATTGCGGTTCCACTAACTGCAACCCCTGCTCTATTTGGTACACTAGGAATAAATCTAGCAACAGCTACAACAAATACTCGAGTAGAGTTGAGTGCAACCGTTGGAGTTACCACATTGTTAGCGGTATTAGGAACGGTTACTATTCTGATCTTCCGGGACACAACTCTAATTTATTCGGCCACAACGGCACTTCCTGTTAACGCTTTGGATACCCTTACTTTTACGGTTTCAGCAACTGACTTTAACGTTCCAACAACTCCTAGCTTCCCAATCTATTCTGCCTTTGTTCTCGGTAGTGGTATCAATCTCGCGAATCGCACAGGTCCAGAAAGCTTTAGCGCAGTAGCTTCTTCTAACTAATTGTTGTCTCATGTTTATTAGGTTTAGATAGGGGAGGGCCATTGGGCTCATCCCCTTTTCTTATGTGGCCGCGTTGTATACACATTCGCTTGTCGTTTGAGCTGCATAATATACAGAACAGAGGAAGGGGGTCGGATAGTGAGAGGCTGCTCTAGTTATAATCGTGTTGTTATCGGCTTAGGTGGGGATTGTTCGGTAGCTTATCAAATAAGACGCTTAGGTTTGCGACAAGCTGCTTATCCATTAGACTGGTTCGCAATGCCTGATGCAGGGTTGACAGCTTCACTTATTCAATCTAATTTCTCTTCGTTTATGGAACGAGACAATTTGGATATTCTCGGTATCACTGACAATGGGTTGTACTACCATGTAGTAGATCGAAAATGGAATTGTCATTCCTTTCATGACTTTCCTATTGTTGAGGGAGAATCCCCTTTGTATAACTATGAGCTTTATTATCAAACCTTGCAGAAAAGAATTCGTAGATTTTTAGATGATTTGAGGATGGATAAGCCAGTTACACTAATAAGGATGGGCTATGAACATCAGGACATACCGATTTTAGAAAACGCGATAACTACGGCACGCCAATTTCCGTTCGAATTGTTGTTAATAAAGGAGTCTCATGCATGTAAACAACCAGAGCTGATTGCCAAGCATAAAAGCACGTTGCAATATCTCATGCCAACTGGTCCGTCATGGTATGGAAATGACGACGCTTGGGTGAAACTAGCTTGCGAAGTGTTACTGATAGAGGAATAAGGAAGATAAAATGGTATGAATGAGCGTGAGCAATACTTTAATTATACAGGTGATGCGTATGATCCGATTCGCTGTATTATGTGAGCCCAATAAGATTGTTCTCTTAGATGAGAACTTAAAGATAGTTTGGCGCTGGGAGTGGAGGCAAGGCAGGTTAATCGCTTTAGAAAAAGAGGATCATGGAAATCATTTAACAGTAATGGAGCAGGGTGGAAGGCAATGGATACAGTTATGTCTTTTGACTGGTCAGGTTGAGCGTTATACAGTAGAAGACGAGAGCTATCCCTTTGACAGCATTATATCATTTACGAAAGAGTTTGAAGAAAGTTGCTTTGCAGGAATGGTCGCAGCATCTCAACAATTACGTTTAATTGCTTTAAAAGAAAAGAAGGTACATGTGAGTGGACCATATGGTATCGGCTTTATACCGCATCTAATGCGTTCGTTGCAAGACGGGAAAAGGATACTATTTACGAGCCATACCTCGTCGACAATGAAGATATTAGATATTGCGACTGGAGAAATAACACATACAATCCCATCTGGCGCATTGGTGGCAGATGCAGGCGTAAGTGTTGATAATAGCTTAATATACGCATGTAGTGCCATGGAGAATTCATTGCGCATTTGGAACCTGAATTCGCTGCACGTTCCTTCACGACTCATTCATACTGGGGAAGGGCCTGAGCAAATCGTAACCTCACGGGATCATCCTGAGCAATTGCTCATCTACTGTGCAGATGATGCTGCGCTTGAAATGCGGGGGATGCTAGATGGTAAAATAAGAAAGCGCATTACTCTTGAAGGAGCAACGCGCCATTCTTCTATTCGTATTCATCGTTGGGTTAATCATTACATTCTTCTGTCAGGCGTAAGTATAGACCCATATATCGCTTGGTGGAACATAAACAGCGAGACCATGTTGCCTATTACGCCGTTGCCGGGCAAGCCACTCCGTGTCGTTGCACTCAATGGAAAGTGAGCTTCAGAGTGTGACAGACTCATTAGTCGGGGTCGTTAGTTAAATACCGCTTAGTTCTACTTAGTACAAATTAGTACAAAGATAAAGCAAGTGTGTCATTTTCCCACTTCGAGTGTAAGATAGCTTCTGAGCCAACAATCTCAATACTGATTAGTGTATCAAGACATTTCTTAATGGCACGTTTGCCTGAGAATAGCTTACGATTCAATGCATCTTTAAGTAGCGAGAATGTGTTCTTATGTGAAATAGTTGTGCAAAACACTGGGATTTGGCGATCTTGAAATTCAATATATACGGTTTTCTTCAACATAGAATGTACCTCCATTACAACGTATATGTTACCTATGACTTTATAATAAACAGTCAACATTAAACCAACCTTAAAAAGAGAAGACAATGTTGTAACAAAACTAGCGTTTTTGATTAAAATTATTTAATAGAAGCGGATTTTACGTCAATCTGCCAACATACAGCAAATTAAAAAAGCGACTTTCTATCGATGTAACATCGTAGAAAGTCGCTTCTTTATAGAATGTTGCTATAGTGATGATTAAGCGGAGACGTTAATGTCAGCCCACATTTCATCATCATTGAGATCAAGCTTGATATCAGAACGGAAAACACGATGTCCGTATTGTTGATGAACATATTGCTCAATCGCTTCTAGTAGATTCATCTCTACTAAATATTGCTGTCGACCTTGAATCCATACTTGAGCTGTAAAGCCGTATTCTTCATCCCAGCATAATTCTACCTCGACATCTGCAGGTTGAACTTGTCGGCGCATTGCCATATTGAGACACACTGCATTAACAAGCTCGTCCATAGACAATCGCAGTGTCATTAGTTGAATCCTCCGTGTGAAGAACGAGCTTTACGTTGATCGCGCCACTTGCGGAATATGATGGATCCAACCATGAATAGAAGCACGATTGCAAATACGTTAACCATAAGGCCTAGAATGTTACCCAACATTCCCAAGTCACCGAACAATCCGCCAAATAGCATTCCAGCAAGTCCACCAATCATCATCCCTTTAAGGAAGCTGCCGCCAAAGCTAGGCTTAGAAGTCTTTGGTGGAGTTGTTGTTGTAGCTTTGTTCGTTGGTTGGTTTGCTTTGTTCGTAGAAGATACGCCGGAATCGTTCTTTGTCGGCGCTGGGTTGTATTTCTTAACTCCAGAGCTGAAACCGCCACCGCTGCGCTTCTTAGCATCAACGATACCAGGTGCCGTTACGGCGAATAGAAGTGTAATAGCCATGAAAGCTGCCATTAATTTACGCATAATTGCCTCCTCAGATGATGAATCATATAATTTTGTTTTCCTTAAGATTGTTTACGGATAAAGTTACGAATGGTTTCAAAAAACATTTGTAATTGTTACAATAATCATGGAAGTTGAATATAGGTAAAAATAATGCTCTGTGGGAAGCTGGTGACATATGTATAATCACGATTATGTTCGTTATTTAATAGAGTTTCACGTTACACGTGACTGGTTCGAATGCCATGAAATTATGGAAGAAATGTGGAAGGCCGAGACAGATGCGAATAAACGGGCATTATGGCTATCACTCGTAAGAATTGCAGTTGGACTGTACCATGAGCGAAGAGGAAACAGCAAAGGGGCTCTTAAAATGCTGACTCTCGTTCAAAGTGATGCCAAAGATTTAGATTGGTGTTCTATAGGCTTGGATAAAGAAAAGCTGTTCGTGCAAATTAAACAACGTGTTGAGAAAGTTAAGAAAGATGCTGAACAAAGTATACAATCTAATCACGTCGAAGTTTTTGAAGTGATGAATCTTCCTATCTCAGATGAAAGTCTTTTGGAGCAGTGCAAAGCGCAGTGCCTCAGCGAATCTCTGGACTGGAAGCTGGATCCTCCCATCTGGAGTGAAGATCTCATTCATCGTCACAGTCTTAGAGACCGTTCAGAAGTCATTGCAGCTCGTCATGCTGCGATGCAGCAAAGACAGCAATAATAACAACCGCAGTGTCCGTTGGGATAATCTGCGGTTGTTCTCACTTTAATTAATCGCTTGTTAACACATCTTGTCCGTCCTCAAGCATTTGAATAACCCAATTACACCACTCGATTTGTCCTTCTGCGAGAGAAACCGCACGATTCAACAAAATATAATCTCCAAAATGTTTGGAACGAATATGACGCTCTTCTTCAGGGATGCGAGTCAATAACTTTTCGTAATAGGCAATCTTGGTCTCTAGCTGCTTCATGCGAGCGAGGAATAGAGGGGCTGCTGTATTGCGGTCAGTCATCCAGATGCAATTTGCTTTTAGGCTTAATTCGTCACGGAAAGCGGTTTCGGCTGGCGGTTCGCCAAGCCACTCCATAACAGCTTCACGTCCCACATCGGTTATCGTGTACACTTTCTTATCAGGCTTGTCTCTTTGCTCGATGCGTTCATATTGTACGTAGTTCTCACGTTCCAGCTTGGCGAGCAACGGATAAATTTGACTATGTTTCGCTTGCCAGAATGGTTGAATACGCAGCATTAAATCATACCCAGAACACGGCTCTTTGGCTAACAAGCCCAACAAACCATAGGATAACGTATTTAACATATCAGGAACTCCTTCCTAATTCGAAGTTGATATCGTTCATCCATACATGTACCTCACTGAACGTGCCGTGCGAGATGGGAACAACTACATTATAAGAAAAAAAATCTAATAGGCAAGTATTTTAATCATAAAAGTCGAGATTAAGTTGAAAAGGGGCGGATTTTTATACATAACAGAAAAATATTAGAAATTTCGCTTTTGTTATGTGCTCTAATTGGCGTGTTCATGTCGATGTATGGAATAAGCGGTTATACGGTCATGATTCCGATCTGGAAGGCCCATTGGGGCTTAACCGTTGATTATGCTCAATGGTCTTTAATTGGATTTATGGCTGCGGCAGGTGTTTCGATGACGTTATCTGGATACATGGTGAAGCGGTGGGGGATACGCAGGGTGCTAGTGGTTGTGACGGCCCTATCTGCGATAGCTTCAGTTGTTGGAGGCCTATTAACAGATTGGGGATCAATCGTTGGCATCCGTATCGTGTTGGGGCTATGCGCGGGAATGATTACACCGTTAACCGTTTCTCTGATCTATCAATACTTACCTGAACAAAAAAGAGCATTAGCGATGGGCTGGTGGTCGATGGCAGCCATGCTGGGACCTGCTGTTGGCCCTGTTATAAGTGGATGGCTGTACGTTCAGTTTGGGTGGTCAAGTTTATTTCTGTTCTCGGGATTACTCAGTATGTTTATGTTAGGCTGTCTTCGCCGAATACCCCGACAATCTATATCCACATCCTACACTCCTTTCCCATTGAGACAATTCATTCTCGCTGGTACGGGAAGTGCAAGTGTAATTATTGGCTTAAGTCAAGTGCATTATTGGATTGGAGCCGGCTGGGGTTATGGTATGGTCGCGTTGGCAGGAGGAGGAATGCTCGTACGACTTGTTCAAATTAGTGCAGCAGATAAGCAGCCCTTACTTCATTGGCCATTATTCAAATATCGACTATGGACGCTTACAATGTTATGGAATGGGATCGTAACGCTGGCGCTTTATGCAGGTACATACTTGATTCCGCTCTATTTGATGGATGTACAAGGATGGAACGCGGCTGACAGCGGCTGGATCATGCTGTTTCCCTCGTTCATCATGGTCTTGCTTGCACCAGTAGTTGGGAGATTGTATGATGTGGTAGGGCCGTTGAGACTCATGTTTTCAGGATTGTTGCTAATGCTTATTGGATCACTGCTGTTAGCTTCTCTGGATAGCGGTGCCTCGGTTCTTTCGATCATCAGTGCGATGTTTATTCGCAGCGTTGGTGTTAGCTTAGTAACGACCCCCGGCAATCATATGGGCATGGTTTGTCTGGCAAATGAACATATAGCTCAAGGATCAGCTCTGTCCAATTGGCTGAAGCAATTGTTAAGTGCCTGCTCAATAGCTATATATTCGTCAATTGTCATGTTGGGTCACAATTCCGTTGAAGGAACGTTAGTGACCGTAAGCCGTATTCAAGCCGCTTTTTGGGTTTCGATCGTATTTATACTCATGTTAATTCCAATATGGTGGCTATTACGTAACAATAGGAGACAAATGTCACCAGCATCGCCTATAATGAACGGTGGATAGCGGCATAACTATAATAACTATAATTTGAAGACTGCAACAGAGAAAGAGAGAGTTATATGGAGCATAAACATTCAATAATGGACTTAATTACTTCCTCTAGTGAGCGACACGATATACCGGTTGTTATTTTGGCTGGATTTCTAGGAAGCGGCAAGACAACGCTTCTACAGCAGTGGACGCAGCAATGCTTGCAGCAAGGTATGAAACCTGCGGTAATTATGAATGAAGCAGGTGATGTAAATCTGGACGGGCAGCTGCTGCCTGAGGATGTGAATATGGAGGAGTTACTTGGTGGCTGCATATGCTGCTCCATCCGAGGCGACTTTGGCATGAAGTTATTGGAACTTGTTCAGGAGCATCAGCCTGATGTTGTATACGTGGAATGTACAGGCATTGCGGAACCTATGGAGCTTGTAGATGCGTTAACGGATGTTTCTCTCTATGCGCCAGTTCAATTGACACATATTGTGACATTGGTAGATGCATTGCAAATGTCGCATTGGATAGATGAAACTGTTTCGGTTAACAAGCCGAGTCGTAAGATGATGCATTTGCTGCAAGAGCAGATTCGGGCTGCGAATTTGCTAATTGTGAACAAATGTGATCTTGTGCAGGAGCATGATATTCAGCGAGTAGAGCAGCAATTAAAACAATGGAACAAGGAAACGACGATTGTTTATGCAGAACAAGCACAAGTGAAGCATGAGTTGTGGCAGCGCAGCTTCGTGTTAAGTGATGAGTTGAGTAAACTTTCTGCTCAAGCAGAACAGACACCTACGATTCCTCCTACTTGTTCCTGCCAAATAGATAATGGACACGATGTTGGTTGTGAAGCACGTACGCATCATCACTCTTCACATGCGCATGTAACTGTCTGGACACGTGCACTGCCTACAGCTGTTGACAGCCATACTTTTGAGCTGTGGCTGAAGGGGCTGCCGCAGCATGTATACCGGGCTAAAGGAATTGTAACGTTTAGTGATACTACAAAGCGTTATATGTTTCAATTTGCGTACAGGCAGACGGAATTTATCCCTATTAGACCACAAGGCGATATTGACGATGTCATCGTCTTAATCGGTGAGCAAATGGATGCTGAGCAATTGTATGTGGAGCTTCAAGAGATGCTTCGAGCATAAACGGTAATAGAAAAGGGTGCTGTCTCGTCCAAGTTGACGGGAGCACCCTTTTTATAGTTAAGAGCCGAAATTGAAGTCTGGATAAACGTAAGGATCTTCTTTGGCAGGTATCGACCGCAGTGAATCGATCTTAAGCAGCATAACCTGATTATTTTCATGCTTTGCGATTGTAAGCACACCTTCTCCCTCAACCCACTCATCTGCTTTGACATTTTGTTTTGTATGGTTAATAGACAATATGCCGAATGGCGACGCATCAGCAGTACAGCATTGCATGGAAAAGCGGGCGATAGCAAATCTTCCTTTCTCCATTTCTTTGTCTTGATATACAAATCCAGGTATTCTAATACGCTTACCTGCGAATTGCTCTTTAAATAAATCCAACGTCAATATAATTTCCATATATTGTTCTTCTGTGACGACAATTACTTCTTTGTTGTATAGCTGTTTAGCTAAGTCGGCATATATTTGAGTAAATTCATCCGCTTCGAAAGTAGGAACTTTAGTACTAGTTGCAGGTAGTTGTTCTTGTTCCTTGCTAACGACTCCTGATGGTTCTATTGTATCCGATTGTTCCGTAGCTGCATTAGAAGAGGAACTAGAATCTGGGGGTAATGACTCAGCTGTTGGATTTGAAGGCGTTGTGTTATCCTTCGATGCCAGAAGAGATGAGGTTGGACCAGTAGTCCATTGCTTTAGCGAAGCAGAAGGTGCATATTGAATGCCTTTAAGAGCAGCTGCCTGGCTGGACAATGGCATTGGCGGCCAAACATAGGTCAAGATGAAGGGCAGCAACAGCGTAATTGCAGCAGAACAAGAGGACAATGAACTCGCAAATCCGCGTTTGTGCTTTATTTCTATTGCTGTGCAATTACAGGCAGATGGATCGCTACGTTTGTCTGGAACGAATGCCATATAAACTTGGAATATCCCAAGGATGTAACAAACAAGTGCTGAGCCTTTTACGAGCCATTCCATCCTCGGTGCTACATATAGAGGCATGAGTTGTTGTTTTGTAATGTATACGATCAAAAAGCTCCATCCAAGTAATAAACATGCACAAAACAGCTTCATTTTGCGCTCAGCTGTCCGTAAATTGCGATCCTCACTCAATCGTTGTCACTCCTTTGTATTCCTGTCCAAATTTTCCACGAGGTTATACATTGGTTAATAACATTTCAGTGCGCTACAAAACAACGGAGATAAATAAAGCTGCAAATAACGGTACAATGATGAGCAGCACTAACGCTAGCAATAAAATAAAACGTTTCCGAAATACGGTCATCATCATGAGCGTTGTTTTTAGATCCATCATGGGACCAAACACAAGAAAACTAAGTAAGGATGCTGGTGCAAGCATGCTCGTAAACGAAGCGGCGATAAAGGCGTCTGATGTGGAACAGAGTGATAGCAAATAAGCCAGGGTTATTAAACCAACATGTTCTAGGGCGGGATTCATCCATGGTGCATCAACAATTAAGTTGCGTGGAAATGAGGTCTGAAACAAAGCTGTGATACATGCGCCGAACGTTAAATAGACAGTTGTCTCCATCCACTCTTTACCCATATGCTCGGTTGCATGCCTTAATTTGATAGGGAGTGGTATGAAAGGTTGATTCCCAGAATGAGTGCTTGTCTCTCTATATGAATCTATTTGCAAGAGTAAGAAAGAATGACTGCGGCGTACGATCAACGACACGATCCATCCGATTGTTAGAACGACGAAAAAGGCTACAGCCATACGTCCGACTGCCATCCAGGGCGCACTTGGAAATGCAGTGGCTGTTGAAGCGTACACGATCGGATTAAGGATAGGAGCTGCGCACATATAGGTTACGGCTGCTGCGGGAGGAAGTCCTTTTTGCATGAATTTTCGTACGACAGGAATCATGCCACATTCACAGAGGGGCAGTAAAATACCGCCTAATGCTGCGAAAACAATTAATAATGGTCGTGGCCACTTAACAGCAATTTTACGAAAGAAGTCTGGGGCAATAAATACATGAACGAGCGATGACAGAATGATGCCCAATAAAAGAAACGGCATTGCTTCAAGTAAAATACTGACGAACACGGTTGTAAATGTGCGCCAAAGTTCGGTGTTTGCCGAGAGCGGCTGTACAGCCAGCACTCCAGCTAGAGCGAGCAATAGTAGAAATGGGAGTAATAGCGGTAGTTGCGGTAAGGTAGGAGAAGGATGGGCTGTAGGATCATCAGATCGTTTAGTAGATGATAGCAACCGGCGTGGCCTCCTTTTTGATATTAAAAGTAATAATTACGATTAAGAGTACCAGAAAAAGGGGCTGCGAACAACCCCTTACCAGTTCGTGCTTTGTAGTTATATTAACGTGTAGAGCAAGTGCTGTCGTTAGAGTCGTGATTGGCATGGATTCCTTTTGACTTTTGCTCTAAATATTCATATCCGTCTGCAACGAGGTCCAACTTGCCTGTTTTCGGGTCAATAATCATTCCATGTACAGGAATATCAGCAGGCAGCAATGGATGGTTGCGCAAAATGCTAACACTGTTCAGTACGCCCTCTTGCACATTGTCGAAGCCGCGCAGCCAGTGATGCAGCTTGATCCCGGAGTTTGTAAGTGTGTCCAGAACGAGGTCATCTACACCGCGCTGCTTGGCTTTTTCCACGATACGTTCCGAATTCAAGCCTGTCATACCGCACTCATAATGTCCAACTACGACGACTTCGTTTGCCTCTAGCTCATAAATCGCAACGAGCACACTGCGCACAACAGAGCCGAATGGCTGAGAAATGATAGCCCCTGCATTTTTAATAATTTTGACATCACCGTTGCGTAGGTTCATCGCTTTTGGCAATAGTTCAACTAAACGAGTATCCATACATGTGAAAATGACCATCTTCTTGTCTGGAAACTTGTCCGTCAAATATTGCTCATACTCATGTCGATTTACGAACTGCTCATTATACTCCAAAATACTGGTTAAGTTCGTAGCAGTCGCGTCTTGAGACTCGTGAAGTGGTTGTTGGTTTGTCAAATCAATTCCCCCTTTTATTCAGCGAAGACGTTTGTCCTCGCAGCGTACATGGTTCGAATAAGTCTGTCCTCTGCCATACAGGCGGAATGACTTGTCAGCTGTCAAATCCAGTGTTAAGTAATCTTCATAAAATACAGCATGCTGACGATGAATAAAAATCGGGCAAGGTGCATTAGAGCTAATAAGCTCATCAGAGGAGCTCAAATCTTCCTCTGTCATAATCCATAGGGCCGGCACTCCATTGACTGCACAACCACAGCCTTCGGTATCATAGGCGAGCTTGATCACTGCGTGTTCATCGACTCCGCGATTCATGATGGCTTGGAGCGCTGGTTCAGTAAATTGCAAATCCATAGCGACAACGCTCCTTTCCAAATATTTCAGCTATGTAAATTTGACTCCATCCAAAGATATCTACCATCTTACATAGATGAATAAATGATGTTGTTCTTGTCCTTTTGCTTGTTGATTATATATGGTGTAGGGCGTATCATCAAGAGGTAGCCTATTACAACAGGGAGTGGATGGAAATGACAACGCTATCAACAGTAGAACAGCAATTTTTGGATATCATTTCGAAGATGAAAGCATATAGTGAGGCTGTTTCACTCATGCAATGGGATTTACGCACAGGAGCGCCACGCAAAGGGGCAGAGCTTCGCTCTGAAGCAATTGGTAAGATTTCATCAGAAGTGTTCAAACTCTCTGTTTCGGAAGAGATGGGCGAGTGCTTGGATCAATTGGAATCGCAGTTTGATTCTCTTGATGCACCAATGAAGAAGATGGTGAAAGACGCTCGTAAAGAATACAACCGCAGCAAGCTGATCCCGCCAACGTTGTATGAAGAATATGTTGTCCTGACATCCAAAGCGGAAACAATCTGGGAAGAAGCGAAGGACAAAGGTGACTTTGAGCTGTTTAAGCCGTACTTGCAAAATATTATTAAAATGACGCAGCAGTTCATCGATTACTGGGGAGTTAAAGATACTCGCTATGATACGCTCCTTGATATGTACGAGCCGAATTTGACTACAGCTCAGCTGGACGGCATTTTTGGTCAGCTCAAAGATAAGCTGGTACCACTTGTACATGAAGTGCAGCAATCGACGAACAAACCAGATGCTAGCTTCCTGCAAGAGGCTTATAACATCGAAACACAGAAGGATTTCAGCTCGTATTTGCTTGGTGAGATTGGATATGATTTCGAAGCAGGCAGATTGGATGAGAGCGCGCATCCATTTATGATCGGACTAAACACACAAGATATTCGTATCACAACTAAATATTTGGAAAACGATGTGACGAGTGCGGTGTTCAGCTCTCTGCATGAAGGCGGTCACGCTTTGTATGAGCAGAATATCAGTCCTGAGCTTGCTCGCACTTCGCTTGCTACAGGTACCTCCATGGGTATCCATGAGTCTCAATCCCGTCTATGGGAAAATATCGTGGGTCGCAGTCGTGAGTTCTGGAAACGCTACTATGGTGAGTTGCAGCGCAGATATCCAGAGCAGTTAGGAAATGTTGATGTAGAACAGTTCTACTGTGCAATCAATCGTGTTGAACCATCATTGATTCGTATTGAAGCGGATGAGGTTACGTACAACTTACATATCATCATTCGTTATGAGCTTGAGAAAATGCTAATCAATGACAACTTGTCGGTTGAGGAGCTTCCTGAAGCTTGGAACAGCAAGTACGAGAGCTACTTGGGTATTCGTCCTTCTCATGATGGAGAAGGCGTGCTGCAAGATGTGCACTGGTCGTTCGGTGGATTGGGATACTTCCCATCTTACTCGCTGGGTAACATGTACGGCGCGCAAATGATGAATAAGCTGCGTCAAGAAATGCCGGATGTGGACGCGAAGATTGAAGCGGGTGATTTGCTGCCGATTAAAGACTGGTTCACAGAGCATGTGTATCAATATGGTTCCTTGCTAACGCCTGCTGAAATTATCGAGAAAATGACAGGCGAGTCATTGAATCCGCAATATCTTGTTGATTATTTGACAGCTAAAACGAAAGATATCTATAAGCTGTAATTGCAATACATTCGTTTCATTAGGTTACGAATGGACAGTTGCATCTCATTTCATCTAAATCAAAGCGCCATGACCATCACGGTCAAGGCGCTTTTTAATTATGTTGGTACTAGTAAATGTAATTAATTGGATGTTGCTTGTACAAACTCGTTCTGGTTGCTGCGAATATGTTGAGCTGCATGTCGGATTGCAGAAGCAACTGATTGTTGGAACTCAGCATAGAAATCATCAAAGGCTGTCATCAATGAGGAATCTTGCTCAAGATCTTTCATTGTCATGGTGAAGCTGTCTAGATGTCGAGGATATGCTTTAGTGGTAAGTAGGCTTTCGATGTTTGTGAGAATCCGCAATGTGTCCTTTGCATCGAAATATTCGATTCCTTGCTTCAGTGCAGTCCATTTGCGAGGCTGGGCATAGAAATAAGCGCTCCACCAATATAACTCCTCGCGTGATACAATTGCGTGATCAAAATAAACTCGAAACATAAACAAAGCTTGCTGTCCACTCGTTAGCTCTTCGTAAAATGCAGCTTCATCCCCATTGGCAACCCGTAATTCTTTGAAAGCTTCAATAAGGGGTTGGAAGCACGCTTGCACCAATTGATTATCATTCAGATCTAATAAGGCAGAATCATGATGATGCCATGTAATCAACAATATATAATCACTCCTTCACTCTACATTTTAGAAAATGATGGAAGAATGATCAAGATCATTATACATATAAAGCAGACTCCAACTTCCAATGCCTTTCAGCATAAAGGTAGAGTCTGCTCTTGTCACATGCCTAATTTGTTTCATCCATGTAGAAGAAGTTCGGACGAATGTTTGTATTGTCATAAGATTTATGGAAAATATGTGTCGTTGCCGGCGACACTGGAGGAATGAGCCATGTCCAGTCTCCCGTAACGTTTCGGCCCTGATCCTGCTCACGTTTCTCGAACTGAGCGAACTGCAATGCAGCCGTATGATGGTCTACAATACTGACGCCGTCTGTTTTGAAGGAGTGGAGTACCGCGGCATTAAGCTCCACGAGCGCTCTATCTTTCCACAGTGTAGCAAGTGAGGACATATCCAGACCCATGCGCTCTGCAATAACTGGCAGCATATTGTACCTGTCCGTATCGGCTAGATTGCGAGCACCAATTTCAGTTCCCATATACCAGCCATTGAAAGGCGCTGCTTCGTAAGAAATACCTCCGATTTCTAGCCGCATATTGGATACAATAGGAACGCCATACCATTGCAGTTCAAGATCAGCGAACCAATCGTATGATGGATGGCGTAGTTTCACTTGTTTAATCTCTTGCTCAGGAAACTCGAACCATTGTGGAGGTTCACCTGCCTGTTGAAGTACAATCGGCAAGAGGTCGAAGTGGCTCTGCTTGCCGACCCATCCGAGTAGCTCACATTGCTTCGTTAAGGCTACAGAGTGAGGATCACCGATAACGCCTGTATCTGTCTCATATCCCGCATAGCGGATAAGCTGATAATTTAAAATACGCATCGGAGCGGGCTCGCCAGGCACCTTAGGACGGAAGATAGTCACAGTTGGGCGAATACGCCCTTCATTTGTGGCAAAGCGGATATGTGTAAGCATAGCTTCGACATATTGTTCTGGTGTATCAAGATGACGGGCATCAAATACAGTCAAAGACTGCCAGAACAGCCTTCCGATACAGCGATTGCTGTTGCGCCAAGCTACCTTTGCGCCATATTCAATCTCTTCGGTTGTATGTGTGTACGTGCCTGTTTCATGCAGTTCTTTGATGATGCTGCTTAGTCGTTGATGTATAATGTCAGCTGCATGTCCTAACTCAGCGTAACTGCTGTTTACAAAAGACTGGGCTTCTTCCCATACGTATTGTAGTTCTGGACGCAGCTGGTTAGTTTGAATGATGCTCATGAAATCACTTCCTTGTGTACATATACATGGTTAGTCTATCTATCTTGGTCAAAGCGTATCACATAATCGAGGAAATGAGATGCGTCGTGTGTGAACAGGCTGTAACAAATCGCAGCATTTGACACGAGTTATGAATAATGCTAGGATACCCCTATAGGTATTTAGATATTTTTTTACACATAAATATACCCATGGGGGTATGGAAATTATTAAATTGTGCATTAGTGAGAGGGGATATAATTATGAATCAATCACAAAAGAATCAAGCACGTACGATCGTTATCGTTGGCGGAGTAGCTGGAGGAGCTTCAGCAGCTGCACGCTTGCGACGGTTGAATGAGAAAGACAATATTATTTTGTTGGAACGCGGTGAGCATATTTCTTTTGCCAACTGCGGGCTTCCTTATTATATAGGCGGTGCGATCCAGCAGCGCAGTAAGCTGCTCGTTCAGACTGTAAAAGGAATGTCCGAGCGCTTCCAGATGGACATTCGTAATTGGAGTGAAGCTGTGCGCATTGATCGTGATCGCAAAGTCTTGGAAATACGACGTGTACAAGATGGTACCGTTTATGAACAATCGTATGACATTCTTATTTTGTCACCAGGGGCTAAGCCGATTCGACCGGATATTCCAGGTATTGAGGATACTAAGGCATTATTTACACTAAGAAATATTCCAGACACGGATCGTATTAAAGCTTATGTGGATGAACAGCAACCGAAAAGAGCAGTCGTTATTGGCGGTGGCTTTATCGGTGTAGAGATGGCAGAGAACTTGCGTGAGCGTGGTTTGGAAGTAACGATGATTGAACGTGGCAATCAGGTGATGAATCCTATCGATGAGGAAATGGCTGTGATTGTACACCAGCATATGCGTGCACACGGTGTAGAACTGTTGCTGGGCGAAGGTGTCTCCGCATTTGAAAATGAAGGCAAGTCCGTTGTTTGCGAAAGTGGTCGACGTGTGGACACAGACATGATTGTATTAGCAATCGGTGTTCAGCCAGAAAATGAACTTGCTAAGGAAGCGGGCTTAGAGCTTGGACAACGTGGTGCTATTCGCGTGAATGAGCAGTTGCAGACAAGTGATCCGTCCATTTATGCACTTGGTGATGCGATTGAAGTCAAAGACCGTGTGAATGGGCAGCCGACTTATGTGCCGCTTGCTTGGGGGGCGAACCGCCAAGGGCGTCTTGTAGCTGATATTATTCAAGGCCGCCCAGCGCGATACGAGGGTGCTTATGGTTCTTCTATTGCAAAAGTATTTCAGCTTACAGTCGCTTCAACAGGCAACAATGAGAAGACGCTTAAACGTCTTTCCATTCCATATCGCGTCGTTCATACTCACCCTGTTTCGCATGCTGGCTACTATCCAGGCGCAGCGGCTATTTCATTGAAGCTCATTTTCTCGCCTGAAGATGGCCGTATACTAGGTGCTCAAGGTGTTGGGGCTGATGGTGTAGATAAACGTATTGACGTTTTGGCAACAGCGATTCGCGGTGGATTAACGGTATATGATCTTTCTGATCTAGAGTTGTGCTATGCGCCACCATATTCTTCTGCTAAAGACCCTGTTAATATGTTGGGTTATATCGCATCGAATATGATGGACGAGCTTGTGGATACCGTTCAATGGCATGAAGTGGATGATTTGATCGCATCGGGAGCACTTGTTATTGATGTGCGCGAGCCATTGGAAGTACAAGCAGGGAACATCCCGGGCTCCACGAATATTTCGCTGAATGATCTGCGTCAAGCTCATCACACGTTGCCAAAAGATCAGCCGATCTACGTATCGTGCCAAGTGGGCTTAAGAGGCTATATTGCGTCAAGAATGCTTGAGCAGTACGGTTTTAAGGTGTATAACGTTGATGGTGGATATAAGACTTATAGCTATATGCGAAAAGAAAAAGATGCTACCCAGTCGAACCAATCAGGATCGAATTCGGAAGGAGCTCATATGGCTGCAGCACCCAAACTCGATACAAAGGGTGAGAGCTCTCACCAAGTTGGGGCTGACTCCCCAACAGTAAATGTTTCTTCATCACAAGGAGAAGCTGCTTCTCCGTCTGGGCAAATGACTGCGCCTAAACAAGTGATCGATGCAAGGGGATTGCAATGCCCAGGCCCAATTGTACAGCTTTATCAGGCGGTAGAGCGAGCGGACGAGGGTGATATAATTGAAATTAAGGCAACTGATCCAGGATTCGCATCAGATGTGAAGCAATGGACGGAGAAGACAGGAAACACGATGCTGCATGCCGAGAATGTAAATCATGAACTTGTTGCATATGTACAAAAAGGGCAAAGTCCCAGGCCAGACTCAGCGGAAATAAATTCGACTAAGCTTGCACCTACTTCTAGTCAAATCGCTGAGAAAAATAATGCGACATTGGTCGTATTCAGCGGTGATTTGGATAAAGCGATTGCTAGCTTTATTATAGCTACTGGAGCAGCAGCGATGGGCAAGCAGGTGACGATGTTCTTTACGTTCTGGGGCTTAAATATGTTGAAACGGAAGCACGCCGCTCAAACGGATAAAGATATGTTTGGTAAAATGTTTGGTATGATGATGCCGAAAAGTGCGGACAGCCTTCCATTATCGAAAATGAATTTTGCTGGCATTGGGCCAAAAATGATTCAAAATGTGATGAAGCGCAACAACGTGGATGATTTGGAGACGATGATTCGTAATGCGCAACAGCTAGGAGTCAAGTTCGTAGCTTGTACGATGAGCATGGAATTGATGGGCATTGAGCATCAAGAGCTTATTGATGGTGTAGAACTGGGCGGAGTTGCTACCTATCTTGGGGATGCAGAAGATGCTGGACTGAATTTGTTTATCTGATTTATATAGCTTAGTGGCAGCAGGAGGTGTGTAAAATTGGAACATCAAGATGCGATACGCAATCGACTGAAGCGGGTGGAAGGTCAAATTCGAGGAGTTCTTAGTATGTTAGAGCGCGGTGAGGATTGCCGTGATGTTGTTACTCAGCTGTCAGCTGCACGCACAGCTGTAGACAGAACGATCGGACTCGTTATCGGTGCAAACTTGGCAAAGTGTGTGCAAGAGCAGCTTGAAGCTGGTGAGAACCCAGATGAAGTGATTCAAGAGGCGATTTCTATGTTAGTGAAGAGTCGCTAATCGCTAATATAACTAATAATGATATTTCTTGACGTGTTTGATAATGGAAAATAAATGTTAATGGTGAAGTCGTTCTGTTTGCGATATGCGAGCAGAGCGGCTTTTTGTTATGCGATGTGGCGAGACTACCTCGGAATTGAGAAATGTTATAGGCATTAACCATCACTTCTGCTGTTGCATAAGCTGTATGACTATATCAAGCAACTTACGAAGGAGGTTATGACAATGCGGCTGCGCTTTCGATTCTATGCATGTGCTTTGATTGTCATGTTAATGCTGCCTATCTTTGCTGCCGCTTGCGGCAATGACAGCGGTAAGCCAAAGGTCCGAGTAGGCGAAGTAGCTCGCACGATCTTTTACGCTCCGCAGTATGTCGCACTAGCTAAAGGTTTTTTTGCTGAACAAGGAATTGATGTGGAGCTGCAGACGACTGCCGGCGGAGACAAGACGATGACGGCGCTGCTGTCCGGGGGTATTGATATTGCTTTGGTAGGTTCGGAAACTTCTATATACGTATTTCAGCAGGGGGCAGATAATCCTGTTATCAACTTCGCTCAACTGACGCAGACAGATGGTACCTTTTTAATGGAGAGAGAGCATGACGGGACATTCGACTGGAATGATTTAAAAGGAAGTGAGTTTCTTGGTCAGCGTAAAGGCGGTATGCCGCAAATGGCTGGGGAGTTTACCCTGCGCAAGCATGGCATCGATCCTCAGAAGGACTTGAATTTAATTCAAAATATTGATTTTGCGAATATTGCTTCTGCGTATGCATCGGGTACAGGGCAATATGTTCAGTTGTTTGAACCTCAGGCTTCGATATTCGAACGAGAAGGGCGCGGTAAGGTTGTTGCCTCCTTCGGCGTGGAAAGCGGCCGTTTACCATATACGGCATATATGGCTAAAGGCAGTTATTTGGATGAAAAGGCTGATGTAGTGCAGAAATTCACGAACGCATTGCAGCAGGCTCAACGGTGGGTAGCTAATAACTCTGCAGAGAATATTGCTGATACGATTCTTCCTTATTTTAAAGATGCAGATCGTGCAATTGTTATCGATGCAGTTAAACGATATAAAGAGCAAGGCTCTTATGCTATAGATGGCGTGTTTGAGCAAGAGGAATGGAGCAACTTACATGATGTACTACGGACTGCTGGCGAATTGAAGCAGGATGTTCCACTTGAACACCTAGTTAATAACCGCTTCGCAGAGCAGGCGAAGCAAACAGTGAAATGAGACCATGTACGTTTAGTATGAGCCGAAAGGAGGCAGCTGCATGCACGCAATGGTAGAAATTCAAGATGTTTCGCATGTTTATGTTACAGGGCGAGGGGCTCAGCTTGCATTAGAAGATGTATCGTTAAACATATATCCTGGTGAATTTGTGAGCATTGTAGGCCCAAGTGGATGCGGGAAAACCAGCTTGTTGTCTTTGATTGCGGGGCTCGTATTTCCTACTAGAGGCAAAGTATTTGTAGATGGAGAAGTTGTCGTGGGCAGTTCCTCGCGAGTAGGCTACATGCTGCAGCAAGATTACTTGTTTCCATGGCGGACTATTTTGGACAATGCATGTATGGGTCTAGAACTAACGAATCAGCTGAATGAGGCTAGTCGATCACGCGTTGTGCGAATGCTTGAAGGGATGGGACTAGAGGGGACCGAACGACTTTATCCGCATCAATTGTCAGGGGGAATGCGTCAGCGTGTCGCGCTTATCCGGACGATGGCCACCGAACCAGAGCTGTTTCTGCTCGACGAACCATTCTCGGCGCTCGATTATCAGACGAAGCTGCAGCTTGAAGATTTAGTTGTAGACACGTTAAAGGCGCATGAGAAGACCGCAATTCTCGTGACGCATGACTTGTCCGAGGCGTTGGCTGTCAGCGATCGTGTATTTGTAATGAATCGCAATCCAGGCAGCATTCGGCGCGTATTTGATGTTCCGGAACCAATTCGCTCTGCAACACCATTTTTTGCCCGTGAGCAAGCAGGTTTCAATGATTGGTTCCACGAGCTGTGGAAGGAACTTGAAGCCTCTGATAATGAGACGGGAGGGATGTGAAAATGAGCAGGGAACGAGCGGAAACATCAGCTATCAACTATTCTCCGGAAGCAAAGGCATTGATGGCGGATACGTATACCAAATATCAAAAATCAGAACGCTCACATCGAACACGTGTCACGGTCACACAGTTTAGTTTGTTGGCAGCGATGCTCGTATGTTGGGAGCTGGCCGGCCGCTTTAAGTGGATTGACGTACTTCTTTTCAGTTATCCTTCCAAAGTAGGAGCGCAGCTGTGGAAAGATTTTGCGGACGGAAGTATATGGCCGCATTTATTGATGACAGTGGGAGAGACGTTAGTGGGCTTTGTGCTTGGTACGGTATTTGGTACTTTACTGGCAGTCGCGATTTGGTGGTCACGGTACTTAGCGAATGTACTTGATCCTTACATGGTCGTGTTTAATAGTATGCCTAAAGTTGCCTTAGGCCCGTTATTTATCGTTGGCTTCGGTCCTGGCTTCACAGCCATTGTCGTTACAACGTTGTCGATCACGGTGCTTATTACGACACTTGTTGTATATAATGCATTTCGCGAGGTTGATTCCAACTATGTGAAAGTTGTAAAGGTATTTGGCGGCAGCAAAAGTGTTGTATTTCGTAAAGTTATTTTCCCCGCAACGATTCCGTCCATTGTGTCTACATTAAAGGTGAACGTAGGTCTTGCTTGGGTCGGCGTCATCGTCGGCGAGTTTCTTGTATCCAAAGTAGGGCTTGGCTATTTAATCATATACGGGTTCCAAGTGTTTAACTTTACGCTGGTCCTTTCTTCTCTCGTGCTGATTGCGATTGTCGCCACGATTATGTATGAAGCCGTTTCCTATTTGGAGCGGAGACTTATTGGTAATGCAAACTATAAGTAAAAGTACGGCGTGGTAGATGGAGATTAGCATTGGTGAAATAGAACTTTGCTCATTGTGTACCAAATAATTTCTTCTTGTTCGGTTATAAGCGCTAAGGAACTGGGTAAATATCTGTATACCAATTTTCACTCACGATGTTTGGCATCGATAAGATGGCCAACTGTGAGGAGCTGCCGACGAGGAGGTTGTTAATGATGAGCACGACAAGCACGTCTTTCCAACTAAAAGCGGAACACAGAAAAATTGAGGGTGGTTCATCCTCGAAAAGGTTACGGAAACAAGGGCGATTGCCTGCTGTTGTATATGGGCAAGGAATTGAGAGTACATCCCTTAGTGTTGATGCTAGAGAGTTTATTAATTATGTTCGCTATAAGGGCTTAACCGATGTCATTCATTTAGCTGTAGATGGCAAAAAATCGATTCCTGTTATGATTAAAGATGTACAGCGGCAAGATGCCAACTGGCTGCATGTGGATTTGATTAAAATTGATAAGAATAAGCCGATTAAAGTTCGAGTACCGCTCGAATATATAGGGACTGCTCCAGGTACGAAAAGTGGCGGCATACTGGATATCCAAGAAACAAGTGTGGAAGTGGAGGGCTTGCCTGACCACATTCCAGCATCTATCGCCATAGACGTATCTTCTCTTGATATTAGCGAGAAGTTACTTGTCAAGGATGTGCCATGGCCTGAACATGTATCATTGCTCACGCAAGCAGATATTATTCTTGCTTCAGTTGTACTGCCAAGTACGTTGGAAGCGAATGATGAAGCTAGCAGCCAAGCTGTAGCTCAAGAAACGGAAGCAACTTCTTAGTTGATGTGATGATGCAAATTAACATACTTAGCATGGGCGTTCCTGAAAAGGAACGCTTTTGTTTTGTCCACTTTGTAAGTAGCGCTAGAGGAAATGAGAGCGAAATGTTTGTTTGGGGGTTTTTGTAAGCCATATAGATTCGTGCTTATACTTATCTAATATAAGTATGAAGGGAAGTGAAGGCAAAGGCTGTTAGATGCGGACAGGTTGCACGATTACATGGTATGATGATGAAAAGTAGTTACATACTAACGATAAACGATCCAAGCGATAGAGGGTGAACATCATGTTATTTGGATTCGTAGGCTTTCGTGTCATTAAGACAGCCATTGCAGCAATTCTAGCCATTATCGTAGCAGATCTGCTTGGATTGGATAACCATCTTGGTGCAGGGACGTTGTCTATACTCGCGGTAGAAGTTACTCGTAAAAAAAGTATCAGCTCAACCTCAGCCAGGTTTTTCGCTTCAATTGTCAGTCTTGCCGTTGCATCGTGCTTGTTCGTACTATTTGGCTTTCATTTGTGGGTGCTGGCGGCGTACATATTGTTAACGTTCCCACTAGTGGCGCGTTTGAATTTCAAGCAAGGTATCGTTACGAGTGCCGTAGTTGTATTTCATCTTTATGCGGAAGGTCAAGTAACGCTTGATATTCTTTGGAACGAAGTGTTGCTGCTTAGCTGCGGTCTAGGTGCGGCCACACTCGTAAATTTGGCTTACATGCCAAAAGAACATGAAAAGCTGTGGGAAATTCGCAAAGAAGTCGATGCTTGCTTCTCCGCTATTTTCTTGCAAATTAGCCGCAATTTAAGGGATGCCTCTTATGTATGGGATGGCAAAGAAATGATCGATACAGCTGCCAATATTGAGGGCGGTATCGCAACGGCCTCTAAGGCGCTGGAGAACCGGCTGCTGCCTTCTGAAGAGGAGAAGGTTGAAGAGAAGTGGCTGCTATATTTTTATATGCGTAAAACACAATTGGACTCTATTCAAAATTTGATGCAGCTGCTGTCGCAAATTTATCAGACGATGCCATACAACCAACTCGTGGCCAACTTATTTGAGCAATTGAGTGAAGATGTAAAGCATCCACTGTACACGGGAACGACGGAACGCTTGCTTAATGATCTTGAACCGCAATTTCGTGAACTTCCGCTACCTACGACACGTGAGGAGTTGGAGGTTCGAGCAGCCATTCTTCAAGTATTCCGTGAGCTCCGAGTATATTTGAAGGTGGCAAAGAAAGATAAGAAAGAGCTGACAATTGAAGGGTAACAGGCTGTTGAACGAAATGTATTTACAAAAGAAAGAAAAGCCGATCCTGATGGGTCGGCTTTTTATTGTTTATGCTGTTATGTGCTTTCTATTGGAGGTACTTCAACTGCATGTGACGAGCGAGAAAATCATATTATGTATAAGGAAATAGGGATTTCTACAATGGTTCTGCTGTGTGAATAGAACGGAACAAGAAGGCTGACAACGGCGATGGACAAGGAAAATAATTTTAGTGTGCGTCATTTTATCAACATTCGCCTATGTCCTGCATACACTTTAAAAGAATGATTGTATGGAGGAGGTCCATAGGATGGCAATTCGAGATAAGAACCACAGCCGTGAAATCATTACGAAAGCGATTTGCGGCAAAGGTCGCAAGTTCTCCGTCGTCACACATACGGTCACTCCGCCTCACAATCCGACCAGCATATTGGGGGCATGGATTATAAACCATCAATATGAGGCGGTGCGGGCGGGGGACGGGATTGAGGTAATAGGTACTTACGATATCAACATCTGGTATTCCTACAATAATAACTCACAAACCGATGTTGCTAAAGAGACGGTATCTTACGCTGATCTCGTATCGTTAGCTTATGTTGATCCGCATCACCGTGCAGCTACGGTAGAAGTATCAGCGGAAGCTACGCAAGAACCTAGCTGTGTGGAAGCGACGGTATCTTCAAATGGAACAAGTGTTATTATTCGAGTTGAGCGAGAGTTTCTTGTAGAAATGATCGCTGAAACGAAAGTTTGGGTCGTTGTAAATCCAAATGGCGCATCCGAGCTGGAAGACAAATATTTAGATTTTAACAGCACGAGTTCAAGTGACGACTATGAAGATTTAGAGCCATATTTGCCTGATGATGAAACATAAAGCTCGCCGCAGCCGTATGCGGCGGCTTCTTGTTTCCTGTACAACACACTATATGCATAGGCAGCATGTTCGACGAGGGCGGGAGCCCTCTTTTTTTCTAAATATGTAATGCATTAGCTGCTTATTTGAGGTGTTTAGTAAAAGGAGGTTCATTCGGTGGCGAAGACGACCACTTTTCGAACAAATTGGCTGCCGTGGGAGCTTAATCGATCTTCTAGCATTAACATCAAACGGCTCAACTCGTTGGAAGATCGTGCGCATCAGATGGAAATCCATTGGCTTATTGGAACAGCAGGGAACTATACGGATATTTCAAAACAATTGGATGCAGCTCATCCGCAGGGCAGAACGCTCGTGCTGAATCGCTATGCGCGTCCATGGCAAAGTGGAACGATGGTTAGAAGGATGCGGCAGTTTGCATTGCCGACTTCTTATGACGCGGTGTGGAATGAATCGTATCGCACCAAAGATTCTCAGTATGTCCGCACCGTAACTTTTTGGGTATACCAGTGCGAGGTTATAGCTGCAGCCCACTGCCACAGCATGCCGCAGGTGATTGGTATGCATCGGCCTATTGCCAAATGGTCTGATCCACCATATCGCAGGTTGGCACGGATGGCGGAGCGGGCTGCTTACGCACTTGGTTGGGATACGTGCTCGGTTACTATACAAAGTACAAGCGATGCAAATGTCATATCCATACAGAATGACACGAGTTCGAATCCGCGGAGCTATGCCTTGGATGAGCCGCAGGAAGGTGACTCCATTGTACGAGCAGCCCCAGTTACTCGGAGGGATCCGGAGTGGGTGTGGAGGACGTATGAGGAGCGAATCCACCAAGATGCGCTGTTATTAGGTGAAGAGCGCAGCAATGAACACCGGCAAGGATTAGACTTATCATTTGGTTTAGATGCAGAGTTTATTTTATATCATGCTGAACGCCGAAAAATTATACCAGCTTCTCGATTCTTTGATCTTGCTGGTGAAATTGGGTGTGATGCGGTACGGGTAAATGGAAAGGTGATGTATCCAATTATGGAACTACGTCCGCAGCCGGGTGATTATGCTGCTGCGTTAGTGCCTACAATCCGTAAATTGATGCGTGCTGCTTCCATATCAGTAAATAATGTGGATCGTGAGAATGGCTCAATGATCGCTTGTTTAGCAGGGTCGAAGCCTTTAAATCGCTTTCCCATCGGAGCTCATTTGCATGTGGCAGGCAAAATGTGCACCACTGAGCTTATTCGTGCGCTGGACACCTATTTAGCATTGCCTTGTTCTCTTCTTGAACAGAGGAGAGAGCGGAGCGAACATAGGCGAAGAGCAGGCTATGGAACACTAGGTGATGTTCGTCAACACCCTCATAATGGCGCAGGTGGCTTTGAATACCGAACATTATGGAACTTTCTAGTTGATCCGTCCTTAAGTGCGGAGCTGCTGAGTGCATTTGAGATCATCGTACGTCATTATTGGAAACTGCCAGGACGGGAAGCTGCCCGTGATCCTATTATCGCTGCTTATAACGAAGATTCGCGGCATGTCTATAAAGAGCTCGCCATTAATCGATTAACAGAGCTGAAAATGTTCGCAGAGGATAAGCAGCAATTATTATTATCTCAATTGATTCAACGATTGCGTGAAGAATGGACCTGGAAAGAACATACGGATGTCAGGATTGCTTGGATACATGCTTAGTCATAGAACGAAACGTTGAAAAGTACGGGGTGAGGTCCTGTGCTTTTTTTGTTATACTAGATAAGTTAAAGAGATTATTCAATAAATGCTATATGAGAAAAAGTAATTTAAGAATGGCAATGGGGGTTGACGATGGCCACATACACGCCAATGATTCAACAATATTTAAAAGTTAAGGAACAGGCGAAGGACGCCTTTTTATTTTTCCGTCTAGGAGATTTTTATGAGCTCTTCTTTGATGATGCATTGTTGGCATCAAGAGAGTTGGAGATAACATTGACTGGCCGTGGAGGAGGATCTGAGGAACGGATCCCGATGTGCGGCGTGCCTCATCACGCTGCTGAAAACTATATTCAGCGTTTGATCGAGAAAGGCTACAAAGTTGCAATATGCGAGCAAGTAGAGGATCCATCTGAGGCGAAGGGAGTTGTACGTCGCGAGATTGTTCGTATTGTGACCCCGGGTACGGTGATGGATGGCAAGACGATTGAAGAGAAGGCCAATCGTTATTTGCTGGCCGTTACGGAACTGGAAGGAAAGCATGCTTGGGCTGCGTGCGACTTGTCTACAGGCGAGCTTACGGTATCTTCTGCACCTATGGAAGGAAATTGGTTGCTCGATGAGGTAAACGTATATGTTCCTAGTGAAATGATAGGCGATGAGCATCTGCTGGAAACGGTAAAGCCGCTGACGATGACTTGGAATCGTCAAGTGTTGTTCACGGCATGGAAAGATACGAATGAAACATTGACACGTCAGCAGTTTGGAGAAGCTGCGTGGACTCGTTTGGACAAAGAACGGCAGAAGGTTGTCAGTTTGCTGATGTCGTATTTGCATGAGACACAAAAGCGTTCTTTGAGTCAGTTTACAACAATTCAAGAACTGGAGCCTGATCAATATCTCGTTCTAGATCCATTTACTCGACGCAACCTGGAATTAACCGAGACGGTGCGAGAAAGAGCGAAGAAAGGGTCATTGCTATGGCTCCTAGATCATACAGAAACGTCCATGGGCGGTCGTATGCTTCGTCGCTGGATTGATAAACCGCTGCTGAATCGAAAATCGATCGATCAACGTCTTGAGGCTGTGGAGTCGCTATACAATGATTTTATTGCACGTGAAGAGCTACGGGAGCAATTGTCGTCCGTTTATGATTTGGAGCGTCTCGTAGGACGTATTGCGTTTGGTACGGCGAATGGCAGAGATTTAACGGCATTAAAGGTTTCATTGGAGCGAGTGCCTTCTCTGATGGAGCGTTGTATGGCGACGTCTTCCAACACACTGCAGCAGTTAGCGCAATCGATGGATCCTTGTGCGGATATTAAGGAATGGATTGAGAATGCGATTAAAGACGAGCCGCCGATCTCCGTTCGTGAAGGTAACCTTATTAAAGATGGTTATCACGATTATTTGGACAAGCTCCGTGAAGCAAGTGTTAACGGCAAGCGTTGGATTGCTGAATTGGAACGCAAAGAGCGTGAAGTGACAGGGGTTAAGTCACTCAAAGTGGGCTTTAATAAGGTGTTTGGCTACTTTATTGAGGTGACCAAGTCCAATCTATCCTCTTTGCCAGATGGGCGATATGAGCGCAAGCAGACGTTGGCTAATGCTGAAAGATTCGTGACTCCAGAGCTCAAGGAGCGGGAAGCGCTCATACTTGAGGCGGAGGATAAAATGGTTGGTTTAGAATATGAGCTATTTAGCGAGCTCCGCCAGCGAATCAATAGTCATGTTCGCAGATTGCAGCATTTGGCTGAGGCGATTGCCCAACTTGATGTGTATCAATCGCTAGCGGCGGTTAGTGCGAAGCAGCGATTTGTGAAGCCGCAAGTTCATGAGGGCTACCATCTTGATGTGAAGAATGGCCGCCATCCAGTCGTTGAGGCAGTTATGCAGCAAGGCAGCTTTATGGCGAATGATGCGCAACTGAGTGATGAAACAGCTTCGATGCTGCTTATTACCGGACCAAACATGGCAGGTAAGAGTACGTATATGCGTCAAGTGGCTTTGCTGCATGTGATGGCCCAGATTGGATGCTTCGTGCCTGCGGAGCATGCGGTGATTCCGCTGGTTGACCGTATTTTTACCCGTATTGGCGCAGCAGATGATTTGATCGGCGGTCAAAGTACGTTCATGGTTGAAATGATGGACATTCAAGTGATGACTGCGAAGGCAACGAAGCGCAGTCTTGTTATTATAGATGAGCTTGGGCGTGGCACTTCAACAAGTGAAGGGATGTCCATCGCGCAAGCGGTTATTGAATATGTTCATCATCATATTGGATGCAAGGCGCTCGTATCGACACATTTCCATGAGCTCGCACATCTTGCAGACCATTTGGACAAGCTGCACAATGTATCGATGGCTGTGCAAGAGAGCGGCAATGATGTCACATTTTTGCGCAAGTTGGTAGATGGAGCTGCGAGCACAAGTTACGGTATTTATTGTGCCAAATTGGCAGGGTTGCCTGAATCCATTATTGATCGGGCATATGATTTACTAACGGATTATGAGTCTGAAGTGCCAAATCAGGCTCACTTTGTTAAGGCAGAGCATTCTGTGCTTGAGCGTGATGAACAAACGGATAGGCAAGGCCAGCAGGAGCAGCAGGTTCCTGTTCAGCATGAAGTAGTGGCTATCGAGCAGCTTGATTTGTTTGGCGAAAGAAGCGAGGCTGTGCATGCTGCACCATCTAAGGGAGTTTCGGTTTCGGTTGCAGCAGCAGCGAAGAATGAAGCCCAAAGTATTCACGAGTCAGCTGTTTCGTATGAAAGAGAAGCGGCGGCTTCCGCAGAGGCTGCTGCTTCGGTGGGCAACAATGAATATCGTCAGCTGATCGAAAAGTTGAGTGAAATAGATGTGCTGGAGTTGACTCCGCTTGAAGCGATGAATCAGCTGCATGCGCTTATGCGCGAGGCACGTCAGGCGATGAAGCGTTAGCAAATAGAGACGGATGCATGTTGTGCATTTTATGTTGATACCATGCTTCATATGTATATTAATAGTGAAGATAACAGACTGCGGGGAGGGAACAAATATGGGTATTATCCAAGTGATGGACGAGCAGTTGGCAAACCAAATCGCAGCTGGGGAAGTTGTTGAGCGACCGGCATCCGTTGTCAAAGAGCTTGTTGAAAATGCAATTGATGCTGGTGCAAGACATATTGATGTAAGCGTCGAGGAAGGCGGACTTCAGCTTATTCAAGTAAAGGATAACGGCTCAGGTATTCAAGCGGAAGACGTGGAGACGGCGTTTGAGCGCCATGCAACCAGTAAAATCCGTACGAATCGGGATCTGTTTGCCATCCGCAGTCTTGGTTTCCGTGGAGAAGCACTGCCGAGTATCGCGGCGGTGTCCAAGGTGGAAGTGATTACGTCCTCTGAAACGACGGGCTTGGGTCGTCGTTTCGTGATTGAGGGCGGCCAGCGCATTGTAAATGAGGATATGCAATCGATGCAAGGAACAGTGTTTACGATTCGAGAGCTGTTCTATAATACACCTGCACGATTGAAATATATGAAATCGATTCAGACTGAACTTGGCCATATTTCTGATTATTTGTATAGAATGGCGCTGGCATATCCAAATATCGGATTTACATTGAAGCATAATGGGAATTCGTTATTACAGACTGTAGGGAACGGCGACTTGCTGCAAGTAATTGCTGCGATATATGGGGTGCATACCGCGAAACAAATGGTTCGTATTGAAGCCGAACATTTGGATTATCGTCTAGAGGGCTATGTAGGGAAGCCTGAGCTTACTAGATCGAATCGCAATGCGATGTCTTGGTTTGTTAATGGTCGTTATGTACGTAGTTTTCCATTAAATCAGGCTGTTCTTCGAGCTTATCATACCTTGCTGCCCATTAATCGATATCCGTTACTTGTGATGCAGGTGACGATGCATCCTACATTGGTTGATGTCAATGTTCACCCTTCGAAAATGGAAGTTCGCTTCAGTAAGGAAGCAGAGCTTGTCCAGTTCGTTGAACAAGAGATTCATAATCAGCTGCTTGGGCAGCCTTTGATACCGTTGGCAGCACCTCCAAAGGCAAAAGTTCGCACCATGGTTGAGCAAGTTAGCTTAGATTGGACGGCTTCAAATGTAAACGGCAATGAGCCGCAAATAGGCAGGGGAGCTTTGTCAGCTCCACCAGAGCCAATGGTGAAAACGCATGTGCAAGCGAGCGAGCAACTACCATCATTTGATACTCAATCAAGGCGTGAACCTGCTGAAGCTGAAACATTACCACATACTTTGAGAGCTGAAGTGAATTTGAAACATTCGGCACTGAAAGATAGGGGAAATGATACGGGCAGTGTGGATGACAAAGCTTCTGAACGGCTACATGCAAACAAGTCCAATAAGTCCCATTATGATGAGCAGCGTCCGCGATCAACAGCGAATGATTCGCCTATACCGTCTCCGCCTGAAACGTGGCGAGAGTCACGGGGGAGTTCTGAGTATAATCGAAACACTGCTCGTGCTTCGAATAAGCAGTCTAATAGGAATGGAACATCGCTAGGCTCGAAAGAGGCTTATCGTACACCGACTGCTAGTTGGAATCAGGCTGTCTCACAGCTGCCAGCTGATGAGGTGACTTTGCCGGCATTCCCAGCACTTCAATATGTAGGCCAAGTACACGGCACATATTTATTATGCAGTAATGAAGAGGGCTTATATATTATTGATCAGCATGCTGCTCATGAACGTGTGAATTATGAACGCTTCCGCGAAAAATTCGCGAAACCGGCAGATGCATCACAAGAGCTGTTAATCCCGTTGACGATTGAGTTTACGCCGAATGAGGCCAAACGGATTCTCGAAAAAATGCCCTTGCTAGAACAAGTCGGAATAGGCCTTGAGCCCTTTGGTCAACAAACATTTTTAGTGCGTTCGCACCCTTACTGGTTCCCGCAAGGGGAAGAGGAAGCTATTATTCAAGAAATGATCGACTGGGTACTTGAAGAGAAAGCGATTGACATTGGTAAAATTCGTGAAGCTGCGGCTATTATGTGTTCTTGTAAAGCCTCGATTAAGGCAAATCAGCGTATTACAGAGCTTGAAGTAAATGCTTTATTAGCTCAACTTGGTGCATGTATACAGCCGTATACATGTCCACACGGACGACCAATAATTATTAAATTTACAACTACGGATTTGGAAAAAATGTTCAAGCGAATTATGTAATAGCGTTGAAGTTAGGTTCTTCAAACAGCATGATCATTTGTGTTTATGTTTCAAAACCGTTTATAATGAGGAGGAACCTATGATTATTACGACAGGGGATATGACTTCGGATGCCTTGGTAGAACGGGCAAAGCAGTTGGCGAAGCATATTGAAGTCCCATTTGTCGAACGCAGAAAACAGTCTTTGCCTCGCATGATGAAGAGGCTTGGCGATGATCAATTCATTGTCCTTACCGATGATGAAGTGCGTTTCACACAGGTTGGCAAAACAGATTTATTCTATCATCCGAGCATGGCCTATTTGCGAATTAAGCGGCATCTTAGTGGGATAGAAGATGTCATGATTCGAGCGGCGAAGGTACAAGCAGGTGACACAATCCTTGACTGTACCGCTGGGCTAGGCTCAGACGCGCTTGTATTTGCGGTCGCAGCAGGAGCTTCGGGCCGGGTAATCGCTTGTGAGAGTGAGTTGGCCATGTATGCACTTGTACGAGAGGGTTTGCAAACTTATACGACGGAAATGGAAGTAGTCAACGAAGCGATGCGTCGTATTGAAATGATTCATAGTAATCACTTGGACTTGCTCAAGTCCCTTCCAGAGCGTTCAGTGGACGTCGTATATTTTGATCCGATGTTCCGGAAGCCTGTTCGTACTTCGGCAGCTATTGATCCGCTGCGAAATGTAGCGAATCATGAGGCTCTTCACGAGGAAGTTATCGAAGAGGCGAAACGAGTAGCGCGCCGCTCTATTGTCTTGAAAGAGTTGAAATATAGCGGTGAATTCAAGAGACTCGGATTCGAAGAAACGGTACAAACCGGCTCTAAACTGGCGTATGGAGTGATTGCAATTGACAACGACAAGTAATACTCGAACACCTCTTCTTGTATTAGTCGGACCAACAGCTGTAGGTAAGACCCGATTGAGCTTGGATATCGCCAAGAAGTTTGATGCAGAGATTATATCTGGAGACAGTATGCAGGTATATCGAGGGATGGACATCGGAACAGCGAAGCTGGCAGTGAATGATCGTGAAGGAATCCCGCATCATATGATGGATATTCACAATCCGGATGAGTCCTTCTCTGTTGCTGAATTCCAAACGCGATGCACTTCTTTAATCGAAGATATTTCATCACGAAATAAGCTTCCGTTTATCGTTGGCGGAACTGGACTGTATGTCGAATCTGTCGCGTATGGTTTTGAATTTTCGGAGAGTGGCGGAGATGAGTCTTTTCGGACGGAAATGGCAGCGTACGCCGAACAGTTTGGCGCACAGGCACTGCATGACCGTTTAGCAGCAATTGATCCATCTTCTTCTGCGCGTCTGCACCCAAACGATACGCGAAGAGTGATAAGAGCTTTGGAAGTATTTCACATGACTGGGCGCACAATGTCCGAGCAATTGGAGGGGCAGCAACGTGTTTCTCCCTATGAATTATGTATAATAGGTTTGACAATGGATAGGGCACTGCTATATAAACGTATAGAGGCACGTGTTGATGAAATGCTGGAACAAGGACTTGTCCAGGAAGTAGAAAGTCTGCTGCAAGCAGGCTATGAGCGTTCACTTGTTGCTATGCAAGGTTTAGGCTACAAAGAAATAGCTTCGTATTTAGCTGGTGAACGGTCCTACGAATCGGCAGTGGAATTGTTGAAGAGAGACACGCGCCACTTTGCTAAACGCCAATTGTCATGGTTCCGCCGAATGAAAGATATTCATTGGGTAGATGTGACAGATGGAAATCAAGCAGAAGAACATTTCTTAGAAATTTGCAGTTTGTTAGCAGGAAAGTTTCGATAACAGGTTGAATATATTTCAACACAATCAATCTCATGATATGGGGGTACGGACGATGAACAAATCCATCAATATCCAAGATACATTCCTAAATCAGCTTCGCAAAGAAAGCATACCTGTAACGGTGTACTTAACGAACGGGTTCCAAATTCGCGGTGTAATTCGTGCATTTGACAACTTCACAATCGTTATTGACAGCGACGGTCGCCAGCAGATGGTATACAAGCATGCTATCTCAACATTTACGCCGCTGCGTAACGTATCCCTAATGCAAGATCAACAAAATGACAATTAATATTGTCAGATATCGGATCTAGCATTTGAAATGAAACTTTTTAAAGGCACAGTACGTCATATGTATAGTAGTGCTTAAGAACAACCCCAACGGGTTGTTCTTTTCATTACTGGGGCGAATGGGCTGTGAGTGAACGATAAAGCAGGTATTTATCATTTTCAGGTGATTATACAGTACGTTTATTTTCGTGTATTATGTTTCAATGAAGGGAACTTGTATTCGTCTGTCGTCAAATTATTGTCTGCTGTGCTTGTGTAAGATGTTTCTAGACAATTGATGTAAGGGTAAAGACATAAAGTTGCGCTTCAGACCTACTGTATGCTGGAGACGCAAGAATGATGTAAGGGGAGTCGGAAGAAATGGCAAATCAAGATAAACTATCTCGAATGCAATCACCGAGAAAGCCAAAGCCGACGGCAAGCAAAAAGAAATCGTGGACGTGGAAGAAAACGTGGTGGTTGTTCTTCTTCACGACTGCTTTCGCGATCTTTTGTGCGGTTGGTGGATATTTGTTTATCATGTTAAATGGTGAACGGCTAATGAAGGAATATAAAGAAGCTGATATGTTTAAAATGGCAGAAGCTTCTGTCGTATTGGACCGTAACGGGAAACAAATTGCTAAACTAGGTCATCAGGTTAGCAACCGTGAAGTAGTGGAGAGCAAGGATATACCTGACCTGCTAGCCCAAGCTTTTATTGCAACGGAAGATAAGCGATTTATGAACCACCAGGGTGTGGATTTGTGGTCGATCGGTCGTGCGATGGTGCGAGATGTTATGGCAGGTAGTCTCGTTGAGGGTGGTAGTACGATAACTCAGCAGCTTGCTAAAAACATGTTCTTAACAAGTGACAAAACGTTTTTCCGTAAAGCAACGGAAGTATCGATAGCAGTATCCTTGGAGAATCATTACACGAAGGAAGAAATATTGACGATGTATTTGAACCGAATTTACTTCGGTAAAGGGGCTTATGGTGTCAAATCAGCGGCAAAGACGTACTTTGGCAAAGACAATCTGAATGATCTCAAGCTATGGGAAATTGCTACCTTAGCAGCTATACCTAAGGCGCCATCCCATTACAATCCGATATCGAAGCCGGAGCAATCGAAACAGCGCAGACAGGTCGTCTTGAAATTAATGCGAGATGAGAACTACATCACGGATGAACAGATGAAGGAAGCTGCAGCTGTTGATTATGATCCTAGTGTAGGTAAGCAGAATCAAGAGAAGTCGAAGACGAATCCAGCATACCAATCTTATCTTGATTACATGGTTCAAGAAGCGGAAACGGTAACTGGTCTTACAGAGGATCAATTGTATCGTGGTGGCTATACCATATACACGACGATGGATGCTCATGCGCAGCAAGTTATGTATGATGAATTCAATGATGATAGCAACTTTGAAAAGAGTAAAGATGAAATCCAATCGCAAGCAGCAATGATTATTACTGACCATTCCAATGGTGCTATTATGGCGATGATGGGTGGTCGTGATTACGAAAAGAAAGGCCGCAACCGTGTAACGGATAAGCGTCAACCGGGCTCGACAATGAAGCCGATTGCGACCTATGGCCCTGCTGTTGATACTGGAGACTGGTATCCATGGTCGACATTGCGTGATGACAAACAATGCTTCGGTAACTATTGTCCAACTGACCTCGGCCGCAACAAATATGTTGGCGCGATTGATATGACGACAGCAGTGAAGCGTTCAACGAACTTGCCTTCCGTATGGTTGTTGAATGAAATTGGCTTGAAACAAGGCTATGAGTTCGCTCAAAAACTAGGTATTGATTTGCATAAAGATGATTATTCTTTGGCCTTGACGTTGGGTGGTATGACGCATGGTACGTCTCCGCTGGAAATGACGCGGGCATACAATGCATTTGCAAATGGCGGTAAATACTATGATGGCTATACGATTAAGCTCGTTAAGGACGGCAAAGGCAAAGATGTTTATAAGCTTAAGGTTCAAGCCGAACAGGTAATGAGTGAGCAAACTTCTTACTATATGACGCAAATGATGCAGGAAGTAGTAAACAGTGGTACAGGTACTGCTGCACAAATGAGTCGACCTGTAGCAGGTAAAACAGGTTCTTCTCAGCATGGTATTCCAGGCTATGATGGACCAGGTGCTCGTGACTTTTGGTTTGTTGGTTATACACCACAATGGACAGCATCTGTATGGATGGGTTATGACCGAACTGACCGTGATCATGTATTGCGCGGAAGTTCTTCACAGCCTGCCAAACTATTCTCTGAAGTAATGAGTAAGGCGCTTCAAGGTACAGATGCAGGATCGTTCCACAGGCCTGATAATGTGAAGCGTCCCGAGCCTCCTAAGCCGCCGGCTACAGTTACAGGCTTAACTGCTGCATACTCGGAGAATACGAAGACGGTGTCGTTGAATTGGAGTGCTCTGCCAGGCGATGATGTTGTTTATCAACTGTATCGCAAGTCTAGTAAAGAGCAGCAGTTCGTGAAATTGCTAGGCGATTTAAAAACAACGAATGTTGAAGATATCGGCGTGTTCCCAGGCGAAACGTACACGTATTACGTAGTAGCGACTTCAAGCAAAATAGAAGGTGAAGCGAAGTCTAGCGAGGTTTCTGTTGCAATTGCTGTTGAAGAGCAACCAATTGAACCGCCGGTGGATCCAATCCAACCGCCTGTTGATCCCACTGTGCCGGAAGTTCCAGAGCAACCGGGTACAGGTGGAGAAGGAAATGAGCCAGGAACAGGCGAAGGTGATGGCACTAACAACGGCAACAATAGTGGAAATAACAACGGGCAGAATAATGGGCAAAACAATGGAAATGGCAACGGAAACGGCAATAACGGCGGGAATAATGGAAATGGCCAAGGTAATAACGGTAATGGAAACGGTAATGGTGGTCCAAACGGTGGTTCCAGTGAGGTTACTGACCCTATAGAAGGCGGGGGGACACCAAGTACGAATTCTACCGATGGGCAAATGATTCCGGAACAACCGCCGACTGAAGGAACTCCATCAGTTCCAGGTACAACAGGTATGAATAGAATGAATGAGAGATTTGTTGCCTAATTACAATATTGTAAGTTCATTTTATTGAACAGGTAACAATTGAAATGAGTAAGCTTACAGAGACACGCACAAATGAAATGCTGCGTGTCTCTTTTTTTGTCTGTACCTTTAACCGACGAATTAACAGGAGGATATATGATGAAATCAAGGCATTCGAGCAAACGGTCAAGTCTGTGGAGAACAGCGCTTAAACGAATCATAATTCTACTCACCATTTTTTTACTATTAGGCTGTGTGTGGTTCGGTTATACGCAATTTAAAATTGGGCAAGCAGGCGGAGTGTCAACTGGTGAGAAAACGGATGTAGGTATCGTCCTTGGCGCGTCAATGTGGGGTGCTAACCCTAGCCCTGGGCTAAGAGAACGGCTGGATTTAGCTGTGAAATTATATCAAGAGGGAAGGTTTGGCTATATTCTCGTTACAGGAGGGAAAGGCGGCTCGCAAGATTTGTATTCTGAGGCAGAGGGTAGTAAGCGTTATTTAGTTAAACAAGGGATACCGAAAGAACGTGTGCTAGAAGAGGACAAGTCCACTAGTACTTTAGAAAATTTGTTGTATTCCAAGACGATCATTTCGAATAATCAATGGGATAGCATTACGATTATTACTCACGATTTCCATGGTACAAGAGCGCGTGAAATAGCAGAAACACTACAGTATGCTGAAATAGAAGTTGAAACCATCGAAAGTAAGGTGTTATCACCGGTATGGCATCCTTTGCGAGAAAGCTTAGCCTATACGAAATGGAAATGGGACAGGTTGTGGTTGTAGTGACAAACATATGGACATGTTTAGCCGAATAAGCTGAGTACGTGACCGCTTGTATACATACAATTAGTGGTCGATACCGAATTGAACATTTAACAATGAGGTGAATAGGGTGCAGATGGGTAATGTATCTTCAGCGTCTCAGATGGCGATGGCTAAATCGCGTCCTTCACGCCAAATTAATATTGTATTGCGACCAAACGAGCAGGCGTCAGCTCCTCGAACAGAATCTGCGGCTGCTACAACAGAGCTTGCTGAAGCGGCAATACTCACTCAGTCTCAACACAGTGCTTTTGGCGAAGTGCGTCAAGAATTCGATCGTCTTATCGGATTGCAGCATATTAAAGATATTGCATTCGAGCTGTACGCTGTCATTCAAATGAATCAAAGGCGGCAGGAAGCAGGGCTGCTTAGCCCGTCCCATGTCTATCACATGCTTTTTAAAGGAAATCCAGGAACAGGTAAAACTTCGGTTGCGCGCATTATGGCAAAGATGTTCCAAAAGCTTGGTATATTGAGCAAGGGTCATCTGCTTGAGGTGGAGCGTGCTGACTTAGTCGGGGAATATATCGGGCATTCTGCACAAAAGACAAGGGATTTAATTAAAAAGGCGATGGGCGGCGTATTGTTTATTGACGAAGCCTATAGTTTAGCTCGCGGTGGGGAAAAAGATTTTGGCAAAGAGTGTATTGATTGTCTCGTAAAAGCGATGGAAGATCATAAAAATCAGTTTGTGCTTATATTGGCTGGGTACTGCGATGAAATGGATTGGTTTATGCAGACAAATTCAGGGTTACCTTCTCGGTTTCCGATTCAAATCGACTTTCCAGATTATCAGGTTGATCAATTAATTCAAATTGCTGAATCCATCTCAAAAGAACAAGATTATGTGCTCATGCCCCAGGCATTGGAACAGTTGAAGGAAATGATCATTACAGAAAAAATACAATCTTCTCATATTTTTAGTAATGCTCGATATGTGCGCAATGTAATGGAAAAGGCGATGCGCAATCAAGCGGTCAGACTGCTGCAGCAGTATCCGGTTAAGTCTCCTAGCAAGCAAGAACTAATGACGTTAAGGATCGATGATTTAATGGTTGAGCGAAAATAAGGTATACTGATTACTAATCGATTCTGACGTCAAAAGGAGAATCCTTATACGAATGCGAACAACGACTCATGATACGCAAACGACGACTTTACATCGCGCTGTACTTGTAAGTCTTATAACGGATGAAGTGAAGCGAAGCGGCATTGATCCATTTTACTCGCTAGAAGAGCTTGTGCAATTGGCAGAGACTGCTGGTGTAGACGTAGTTACGACGATGACGCAATCAAAAGACACGAGAGATCCTAAGTGGTTCATCGGGAAGGGGAAAGTGCAAGAGCTTAGGGCAGTTATGGATGAGCTTGGGGCTAACACCGCTATTTTTGATCAGGATTTATCGGGTGCGCAAGTACGAAACTTGGAAGAAATATTAGACGCAAAAATTATTGATCGTACCCAACTCATATTGGACATTTTTGCCCAGCGCGCGAAAACAAGAGAAGGTATCATTCAAGTTGAATTGGCACAGCTATCTTACTTGCTACCTCGTCTATCTGGACATGGAAAAAACCTCTCGCGCCTTGGTGGTGGAATCGGTACGAGAGGGCCGGGTGAATCGAAGCTTGAAACTGATCGCAGACATATCCGTAATCGAATTACTGATCTGAAGCGCCAGCTTAAAGAGGTTGTACGACATCGCACGCTTCATCGTGAGCGGAGGAAGAAGAGTGGTGTAATTCAAGTGGCTTTGGTCGGATATACGAATGCTGGCAAGTCCACACTTCTGCGCGAATTGACAGCGGCTGATGTGTATGTAGAGAATCAGTTGTTTGCTACGTTGGACCCAACCTCAAGAAATTGGCGGTTGCCCAATGGGAAGGAAATTGTGCTGACCGATACCGTTGGCTTCATTCAAAATCTGCCTCATGATCTGGTTGCGGCGTTCCGGGCGACTTTAGAGGAAGTGAACGAGGCGGATTTGATTTTACATATTGTAGATGCCTCTAGTGAGATGAGAGAAGATCAAATGGGTGTTGTAAATGATATTTTGCAACAACTGGGGGCTGGCTCTAAACAAGAAATTATTTTATATAATAAGCGGGATCTCTGTTCGGAGGAACGATTGCAATTGCTGCACCAAGACCGCACGCACATGCTGATCAGTGCGCTTGATAAGAAGGATCTAGAGCGTGTAGCATTAGCTGTTCAAGAGCAGCTAGTAGGGAAGACGGTTACCTATTACATTCCTCCGGAACGTGGTGATTTGATAGCTCTTGCATATCGTCTAGGTGAAGTGCTGGAACAGGATCATGATGAAGATGGAGTTCGTCTTCGTGTTCGATTGGACAAAGCAGATGCAGAAGTTCAGGGGCATAAGCTTGCATCTTATGTTATTCATAGGTAAACTGGCGATAGCTCATGTATAACATATATCTGAAACACAATGAGAAATCGAAATACTTGATGAATGGTGCACAGCGCATATGTGCTCCGTATTATGTTTATATATGAATTAGTTTAAATGATAACAAGGGGAAATTATGTTATGCAATTGTCATCACAGTTACAACATTATGAACAGCTAGTAGAAGATCAAATAGCAGTAGAAGTTCGCGGAATAGAGAAGATTGCTGAGCGTAATCAGTGGAAAGTTATTCAGGCGTTTCAAAAGCATCGAGTAAGCGATTATCATTTTGCAGGCTCAACAGGTTATGGATACAATGATCGAGGCAGAGAAGTATTGGATGAAGTATATGCTGATGTCTTTGGCGCTGAGGCAGGATTGGTGCGGCCGCACTTTGTGTCAGGAACGCACACCATTGCTACGGCGCTATTTGCCGTGCTTAGACCAGGGGAGCAGTTATTATATATTAGCGGAACGCCGTACGATACCTTACACAAGGTAATAGGCAAAGAAGGAGATGGAGCAGGTTCGCTGCGTGACTGGGGTATTCTCTATGATGAAGTAGCACTTAATGATCAAGATAATATTGATTGGGAAGCAGTAGAGAAGGCCATTCGTCCTGAAACAAAAGTGATAGGAACCCAACGCTCTCGCGGGTATGGGTGGCGCGCATCCTTTACGGTAGAACAGATTGCTGAGATGGTTAAGCGGGTTAAGCAAATTAAACCTGATGTTATTGTGTTTGTAGACAATTGCTATGGTGAATTTACCGAGCAGTCAGAGCCTACTGAGCACGGTGTTGATATCATGGCAGGATCATTAATTAAAAACCCTGGCGGTGGTATTGTTGCAACGGGCGGCTATATTGTAGGTAAAAAGTGTTACGTCGATAAAGCAGCACAGCGCTTAACGGCACCGGGTATCGGCAGTGAGGTTGGCGCAATGCTTGGAACAACTCGTTCTATTTATCAAGGTCTATTCCTTGCACCTAGTATTGTTGGACAAGCAGTACGAGGAAGTGTATTTGCGGCGGCGTTGTTTGAAAAGCTTGGATTCCTTACATCGCCAAAGTGGACTGCTCCTCGCACGGATCTCATTCAAGCGATTCGTTTCCATTCCGCTGATCACTTGATTGCATTCGTTCAAGGTATTCAAAAAGCTTCCGCAGTAGATGCTCATGTTGTGCCAGAGCCTTGGGACATGCCTGGTTATGAGCATCCAGTTATTATGGCAGCGGGTACATTTATGCAAGGTGGAAGTCTCGAGTTATCGGCGGATGCGCCAATCCGTGAACCTTATACAGCGTACATGCAAGGTGGCTTGACTTATGCACATGCCAAACTTGGTGCTTTGATCGCGGTACAAACGATGATTGATCGTAACTTACTCACAATTGAGTAGTTGTTTATGCTATTTAATAACGGCTAAAATAGAGGCGGAGACATATGTATAAAATTTCTTTGTTAGTTTTGCTAACATCGATTGACACATTTGCTTCCCAACGGTAAAATAAAGGTAATTCGTGATGAATGAATGAGGAAGGTTGATGAGCGATGGGCGATGAAATTCGCAGAAATATGGCGTTGTTCCCAATCGGTATCGTCATGAAGTTGACGGATTTGACGGCACGTCAGGTTCGTTACTATGAACAACATGAGTTGATAATGCCAGCACGTACATCAGGCAACCAACGTCTTTTTTCGTTTAATGATGTAGAGCGTTTGCTTGAAATTAAGGCGTTGATAGAGAAGGGCGTCAATATCGCAGGAATTAAACAAGTTTTGAATCCGATGTCCAAGGGCTCAGATGAAGCAACTGTACTAAGTGAAGATTCTGAATCTAAACGCAAAGAAATGTCAGATCTACAATTACATCGGATGCTGAAACAGCAATTATTAGCCGGCAAGAGACCGGGACAGGTATCACTTATTCAAGGCGAGTTGTCCCGTTTCTTTAGGAAATAAAATGTATAGGTGAAGGAGAGGTTCCACGTGGGTTATTCAAGAGAAGATATTTTACAGATTGCTAAAGAACAAAATGTTCGTTTCATTCGTCTTCAATTCACAGACTTGCTTGGGACTATCAAGAACGTTGAGATTCCAGTAAGCCAGCTTCCAAAAGCATTGGATAATAAGATGATGTTTGATGGTTCTTCTATCGAAGGTTATGTGCGTATTGAAGAATCCGATATGTATCTCGTGCCAGATTTGGATACATGGGTTATCTTCCCTTGGGTACAAGAAGACCGTGTAGCGCGTCTAATCTGTGATGTTTATATGCCAGATGGAACTCCATTTGCTGGTTGTCCACGCGGTATTTTGAAGCGTGCGCTTAAAGAAGCAGAACAATTAGGCTACACAGCTATGAATGTTGGTCCTGAGCCAGAATTCTTCTTGTTCAAAACGGATGAAAAAGGCAATCCAACGATGGAACTGAATGACCAAGGTGGTTACTTCGACCTTGCGCCTACTGATCTTGGTGAGAACTGTCGCCGTGAGATCGTGTTGAAGCTTGAAGAGATGGGCTTCGAAATTGAAGCTTCTCACCATGAAGTTGCTCCTGGTCAGCATGAGATTGATTTCAAATATGCAAATGCAATTAAAGCAGCAGACCAAATTCAAACGTTCAAGCTTGTTGTTAAGACGATTGCTCGTCAACATGGCTTGCATGCAACGTTTATGGCTAAGCCACTATTCGGTGTAAATGGTTCTGGTATGCACTGCAACATCTCCTTGTTCAATGGACAAGAAAATGCGTTCGTAGATGAATCAGATGTGCTTGGCTTGAGCAAAGATGCTCGTTCCTTCATGGCTGGTGTAATTGAACACGCACGCGGCTTTGCAGCGATCACGAATCCTACAGTTAACTCCTACAAGCGTCTCGTACCTGGTTACGAAGCTCCTTGTTACGTTGCATGGTCTGCGAGCAACCGTAGTCCGATGATTCGTATCCCTGCTTCACGTGGCTTGAGTACACGTGTAGAAGTACGTAATCCAGACCCGTCTGCTAACCCATACTTGGCTTTGGCAGTTATTTTGAAAGCTGGTCTTGACGGTATTACGAAAAATACGAAGCTTCCAGCTCCTACTGACCGTAACATTTATGTGATGACAGAAGAAGAGCGTATAGCGGAAGGCATTCCTAGCTTGCCTGCAAACTTGAAGGAAGCTTTGAATGAAATGTTGAAAGACGAAGTGATTACCAGCGCGCTTGGCGAACATGCGACACAACATTTCTTCGAACTGAAAGAAATCGAGTGGGATATGTACAGAACCCAAGTTCACCAATGGGAACGCGATCAATACATGACCTTATATTAATCATTCCAGCCCCTAGAGCCGCAAGGCTTTGGGGGTTTTTATGTTGTTGGGCGTTTACGGGGATAAAGGAGTTTGTTTCTAAATGCCCAACAAATGCCCAACTACTTTTTCTGAGAGCCAACAAAGAGTGTATTGAGCTTGTCCTCATATTTATCCATGTTCCTCGCTTCTAACTTTTTAGAAATGTGCAAATATACATCTGAAGTGATTCGCATACTCCCATGTCCAAGTCTCTCTTGAAGGTACTTCATATCCACTTCAGCCTCAAGCATTATTACTGCGTGTGTATGTCTAAGCCCGTGAATTGGTACTGAAGGCAAATCTGCACGCTTCAATATTCGCTCAAATGCGTTGAATAGGCTTGATTTAGGCATGAAATTACCATTATCTCTACACAGTACTAGATTTAACTCATGGTGATAATTATCATTCATGTTTAATTTATTTCGGTTTTGATATTTTATATGATCCTTTAGATCATTTACTAGAGATTGGCTAATTTTTATTATTCTCGGGGAGTTAAATGTTTTGGTGTCGCCAAATAGCTCCTCGTCTTCATCTGCTGAGAAATCAAGGGTTTTATTAATGTCTATTGTCATTTCCTTTAAGTTAATATCAGTCCATTGCAGCGCTGCTGCTTCTCCTTTTCTCATTCCAGTTTCTAATAATACTTTTATGAAAATCCAGTAAATATAACCGTATTCATAAGCGGCTTTTAAAAGATCAGGAACTTTGTCAGAGTCGATGAATTTAATTTCTCCCTTTTTCTTTCTTGGGCCCTTGATCTCTACACCGTTACAAGGGTTCTTTTCCAATTTTCCAATTGTAACTGCTTTTTCAAGATCATTATGCATAGTGCTATGGACTATTTCGACAGTACGGCGGCTATACTCGTTTTCTAAAAGACTGTTGATAAATTTTTGATACATAATAGGTTTGATTTCTTTGAGCAAGATGTTTTTGAAATAGGGAATTATATGTGTATTAATGTTGTTTTGGTGTGAGAGTAGTGTGTTTTTTCTAACGGTCCCTTTTTTATAATCGTTTAACCAGCTAGCCAAGTAATCTTTCAATGGCATATCTATTACTTCTATACCGATCGCTAATTGTCGTTTAAATTCAACTAGGTCATTTTCTGCATCTGCTTTCCTGGCAAAGCCCCTTTTTGATTTTTCACGTTTCTTCTTGGTAATAGGATCTTTGTAAACATAGCGATATTCCCAACCCGTACTGTGCTTTGTAAATGTTGCGATAAATATCACTCCTTTATAAATTCATTAAGATATTTATATAAACAGCTTTATAGCTGGGAATTTGAGAGGTTAATTTATGGCAGATGTTACTCGCTAGAATTGGTTATTTGCTTTGTCAACAACATTAGATTATCAAGTGACACCTTGAGTGTATCTTTAATATTCTTGTTCATGTCTAATCCTTGAAAATATAAAACTTCATCTGACTTAAGATGATTAATTAACTTCTCTAGTTCGTCAGCAATATCAACGGGGCTTTCTTTTGGTAGGTCATTAGTCTCATCAATATTGAGTCCCATTAATTCATCCAACGTTACATTGAAAAAAGCAGCAAGAATTCGAATTGTATCCATACGCGGCTCTTCGCGCTCATTTTCCCACTTTGATATCATTCCTTTATTCATTGATGTTCCATACTCTGTATTAAGAACTTTCGCTAATTCCCCTTGAGATAGTTCAGTTTTTGTTCTTAATTCTCTTAATTTTTCTCCGAATGAGTACATTCTACATATCTCCCTCACATTTAGATCCATCTAAACAGTATAGTACTATATCAGTTTCGAAACCGCAATATATTTTCAGTAAAACAGAAAAAAAGTTATTGACTTCGAAACCTAGAGGGGGATATACTCGTCTCACAGGGTTTCGAATTCGATACCATCAAGTCATCAAGGAGGTGATAACTGTGAAATCCTTGAACCGAAGGCATACACCATACACAAAGTTTAAAGCTTTCTTAAACGAAAAAGGTGTTAAACAAAGTGAAGTAGCAAAATTACTTGGTAAGTCTAATTCCGCTCTAAATCAGAATTTAAATGGTACAGGTGGAGATTTTTCTTTATCTGAGGTACGGACTATTTGCATTAAATATAAGATTAGTGCGGATGAATATTTTTTAAACCCTCAGGTTTCGAATTCGAAACTACATACGGCTTAATAGGGATGGGGGAGTTAAATTGCTTTCCATCAATATCGATGAAGCAAAAGTAAAGGAGCTTTGCAGAGAACGAATATCGGCTCTAATTCAAGAAGTTGAATCTGATTATGTGTTCTGGGATCGAAATGAACTTGAACGCAGAACGTGTATGAGCTGGCCTTTTATTCAGCAAAAGTTTTTTTATGACCCAAGGTTTTCTAAATTCAAAGTCGGAACTAAGTGGCTTTTTCCTGCAAAAGAAACTAGAGATTTTCTATTAGTTTGGTTATCAGAACAAAGTACCTCTTGAAAGGAGCAAGTGCATGAAAGGAGGGATGACCATGAATGAGAATATCAAGCTTACCAAATACGAGTTGCAGGCAATAAAAATGCTAGCAAAAGAAATTAAAGCAAACCGCGCAAAGCAGGAGAAAGAAAAAAATGAGAAGGGACAGTAGAAAGGGGATAGAAAATGAATCCGACAAATTCCCATATAGTTAAGCAGCTGGAAGTAAAAAAAGAAGTGACCACCAATGAAGCACCAATGGCGGTCAGCCCGGAAGAGCTTGGAGTCTTGTTTGCTATAATACCCGACGATCTAACCCACACAATGATTCTTTGCCCTGTAGAAGTAGGGCAAACGGCTATAAAGCTTACTGAAAAAACAGCAAAAATATTAGTCGCTATGCTCGATCATCAAATCCAAGAATGGTCATGATGGACAAGTAACTGTCCGAGGGGCAATACCAAATAGAAAAACACACGTTAGAAAGTGAGGTAAAAAAATGACTGAAATCAAAAAGGGTTCGTCAACGCAAGAGATTGCTGAATCATCTGAAGAGGTGTTGTTGGTTGCACAACGCTGGGCGATCGAACGGCTTCAAAGTAAGGAAGCTTTGAACAAAGAAGAAACGATGCTCTTAGAAAGAATCGTTTCTTCTTCAGCACAAGTTGTTCAAAGATATCATTTTTCAGAGTTCTAATAACCTCTTTGGATTCTATTCCTTAATTCTGCATCTAGATCACTGCTAACTCTTCGGTTGTTTTTCACAATGACCTTGGAGATGGCATTAATTATGACAGTTAAATCATCTTCACTGACAGTAGATAAACGTTCATTAAGGCTTTGTTTTAATAATACTTTCACATCAGATTCACTTAGGCCGCATGTGTTCAAATTTACACCTCCTTTCTTCGTGGAATGACAAGCTGGACACTTTCATTCTATCGGCTAGGAGGATTGATTTCCAGACAATAACAAGAAACGAGGAATTGAAATGAAGGACAAGCACTTGATAGAACAGTACTTGTCTGAGCTTAGACGAATGCGCCAAAGCCCACACATCTTAGAAGCTGCATACGATTGGTTAAGTGGCGAGATAGCTCAGATCGAACGTGAGATGTATGGGGAGGAAATAACCTTATGGATGGCGTGCTGATTCTAGTCATTATCGGCTTAGGTTTGATATCACTAAGCGGTTCGGTTGGATTTATACTCGGGGCCGCGATGGCTACTAACAAATATGAGGATAAGGCATATGAGGCTATCTGTTCGCGTAAAGGCAGTAGATGATCCGACGGCTATGCGTTGCTTGATTGCGGTAGGAGGCGAGACTGTTTATCCAATAGGAAAGTCACCACAGTTCAGATTCGCTTCGAACTGTACCTATAACGAGTATCGCAAGCTTATGAGACAAGCTAAAGCAAAGGACAACAGCATATCATGACAAGGTTGTCGGCCTTGTCTCTCGGAGTCGGGTTCCTTCAGCACCTCCTCGCTATGGTGCCTGGCTTCGAGAGATGCGGCTGACGCATCAATAAATTGAAAGGAGAGACGACATGACGGCTGCTACTTTTAAGAAACGCGATGATTTGATCGGTCAAACTGGAAGCATTACTCGCAACTTTGAAATTATCGGTGCTAGGGAATATGAGGGCGGGAGTGTTGAAATCAGAATCAGAGACAACATGGGCAATGAGTACTGGACCTCTATGGAAGATGAACTTATTTCGCTTGATTAATAAAGTAGGGAGGAACAACCGTGACAGAAGGTTTCGTGAAGAATGTGGGCTATGTCCACGATGAAGTAAGTTACATCTGTATAGGATTCACGAAAGATGCAAAAGAAGCTGTTCTAGCCCCGTATTGGGCTGATGACGAAGACAGTGGTCCTGATATTCAAAATGACGACTATCTTGTTGTGGAGAATCGTGTCACCGATGAGTATCTATCGCTCGGCTTGTGTGGTGGTCGACTTACCATGGAATGAAAAATGACCCGTTGCCGCGGGTCATCCAAGCGCATTTAAAACAATATTCACGGTCAGTTTAACACTATCAACCGATTCATGCAATCGGAAATCATGGAGGTACTTATGAAAGCTACTGGTATTGTACGTCGCATCGATGAATTAGGACGTGTTGTAATTCCGAAGGAACTTCGCAAAACGTTAGATATTAAAGATGGCGATCCAATCGAAATCTTTTCATCAAACAATGGTGTTTTTCTTAAAAAATACAAGCCTGGTTGCACGTTATGTTCAAGTGTTGATCGACCTTTGAAAACACTTTTTCCAGAACAACGTATTTGCACAGCATGTATTGGTATCATCGTTCGTGATCAAGACAAGCTTCTCGCTGGTAACTAAGTATGGGAGCAGCGATGTCGCTTAACGTCACGAGAGAGCAGATAGAGGTAGTAGTGACTCCAAAGATGAACTATACGCCTTCCATACTCTCGGTAAGAACAGCAACAGGGATAGTAGAAATCCAAGCGGATGACGATCAACTGGCCGAAATTGAGCATGCAATAAAACAACATCTTGATTCAGTTAAATATTCAACTCAGGAGGTTGCACATGACACGGATTGAACTTGAGCGCCTTACGTTCAGTTACTTTAAAGGACTTCGTTCCTTCACCCTTAGCACGCAGGGTGGGAACGTTGATGTATACGGTAATAACGGTACTGGCAAGACAACTTTGTTTGATGGCTTCATATGGTTGCTGTTTGGAAAGGACAGCAGCAATCGTTCTAGCTTCGATATTAAAGAGCTTGATGGGATGGGGCGGGTTGCACAGCACGGACTTAGCCATGAGGTTTCGGGACGATTCATCGTGAACGGCAGGTGCAAGACCTTGAAGCGTGTCTATGCAGAGAAATGGGTCAAGACCCGAGGGAAGGCGACAGAGGAACTTCACGGCCATACTACTAGCTATTACGTGGATGACGTGCCAGTCAAACAAACTGAGTTTGCTGCAGAAGTAAACGCGATTATCAAAGAGGACATTTTCAAGCTACTCACTAACCCGGCATATTTCAATGAACAACTCAAAAAAGAGGAGCGACGGAAAATCCTGCTTGATGTAGCGGGCGATATATCGGACGACGAAGTTATTCATAGCAACAAAGAGTTGGATCGATTTAAAGAAATTATTGAGGGTCGCACCATTGAAAAACACCGTGCATATCTAGCGGAGCGGAAGAAGCTCATCAATAAAGAAATGAACAACATCCCGATCCGTATCGATGAAGCAAGGCGTAATGCACCTGATGCATCAGAGCTTGACGGTGAAATGCTTCAAGAGGATATCCAAACGCTGCGCGAACGAATATCAGCAAAGGAAGCGGAGTTGTCGCGCATCCAAAGCGGTGGCGAAGTCAGTGTGAAGGAAAAACTTCTTCGAGAAATCGATTCAGAGTTGTTGGAGATCAAGACACGATTACAATCGACAGCACTTGACCGGGTTACAGATGCACGGCGGCAAGTAGATAGCATCCATCGAGAGATTGATTATTTAACTCGTAAAATCGATGACCTTGATTTCAAAATCAAGCATGGAATGCGGTTAATACAGGCGAAAGAAGCAGAGGTAGAACGTCTACGATCAGAATGGGACTCGATTAATTCCATTGAATTTCCAGACCATATTCACGAAGAAAATTGTCCTTCATGTGGACAAGAGCTGCCGGACGATCAGATACAAGTAGCAAGAAACAAGGCGTTCACAGCATTTAACGGAGATAAGTCTTGCAAACTGACTGAGATATCCAATAGAGGAAAGTTAGCGAGAGGGGAACTCGATGACTTGAATGCCTCAGTTAAGAGGAACAATGTAGAACTTGAAGCGCTGGCTCCTCAACTCAATGAAAAACAAGAAGCCTTGAAAGAAACAGAAGCAGTTCTTGAACGCTTGAGATCGGAAGTTCAAGAACCAACAACAGACCCTGCATACAAGCAGTTCAGTAATGAAAAGGGTCAGGTTCAACGTGAACTTGAGTTACTGCGTTCATCTGCAATCGAATCTATCAACAAAGTAATGCGAGAGATTGAAGAGATTCGTAGAGAAGTTGCTTCACTTGAATCTGACTACGCAAAGATAGAACAAGCTAAAGCGGCCAACAATCGCGTCGCAGAGCTTGAGGAACAAGAACGGAAGCTTGCCAGTGAGTACGAACAGCTCGAACAACAAATGTTCTTGATGGAAGAGTTCGTGCGAACGAAAGTTACGCTGCTAGAATCCAAGATTAACTCAAAATTCAAATATGCTAGATTCCGACTGTTTAAGCCACAGATCAACGGCGGACTGGAAGAGGTTTGCGACACACTATACAACGGTATTGCGTATGACAGTGGGCTTAATAACGCTGCGCGGATCAATGTAGGTCTCGATATCATCAACACCTTATCCGAGCACTATGGCTTCTCAGCTCCAATCTTTATAGATAACGCTGAAGCAGTCACAGAACTAATAGAAACAAAAGCACAGATTATAAGGCTGGTTGTTAGCGAACCGGATAAAAAACTTCGAGTTGTAGCAGGAGGTCAATATGAGTAATCAATTAGCGGTTTTAAAGAAAGATACAGTGGATGTGGTTGCTAGCAAGATCAGGGAGTTTCAAGAGAAAGGTCAGATTAACTTCCCTGCAAACTACAGTCCTGAAAATGCAATGAAGTCTGCGTGGCTTATTATGCAGACTACTAAGGACAGAAATCAAAAGCCTGCTTTAGAGGTTTGTACTCGTGATAGTATTGCCAACGCTTTGCTGGACATGGTAGTTCAAGGCCTGAACCCAGCAAAGAAACAAGGTTACTTTATCGTATATGGAAATACCCTGAGTTTCCAAAGAAGCTACTTCGGCACAATGGCTGTCACGAAAAGAGTAACCGGGGCTCAAGAAATCGATGCCCAGGTCATTTATGAAGATGATGAATTCGAGTTTGAAGTAGTGCGCGGGCGTAAGAAGATTACTAAACACAAGTCCCACTTTAAAAATATTGATGACAACAAGATCGCAGGCGCCTACTGCACAATTTACTGGGAAGACGGTAAAGAGTATTCAGAAGTCATGACAGCGAAAGAGATTCGACAAGCTTGGAAAAAGTCGAAGCAAAATCCAGATAAAGAAGGAAGCACGCATAACGAGTTTCCTGGCGAGATGGCGAAGCGAACAGTAATCAACCGCACTTGCAAATCCTATATGAACACTTCGGATGACGGCAGCTTAATTATGCAGACCTTTAACCGACAGGATGATTCAGTGACGGAAGCTGAACTCGAAGAAGAGCTTTCAGAGTATGCAAATGGTGAAGTGATCGATGTTACCCCTCAGAATGCAAGCGAGCCTGAGAAAACATCAAATATTTCGCAAGATGAAATTGACTTCCAAGGTGTTCTTCACGACACCAAGTCGGAACGCGGCTTCTAATGATTGAAATTGAAGCTTTAGGATCAAGCAGCGAGGGAAACGCCTATCGGGTATCTGATGGGCGAACCGCTTTACTCATCGAAGCAGGCTTGCCATACAGACAGTTGCAACAAGCTTTACACTTTCGCATGACGGAGATAGCAGGCTGCCTCATCACACACGATCACGGAGATCACAGCAAGGCAACTAAGGACGTTATGAGGGCAGGAGTGAGTATTTACACCTCAGAAGGGACGGCGGAAGCCTTGGGGCTCTCAGGGCATCGTGTGAAGGTGATCGAAGCCCGCAAGGAGTTCCAGATTGGTTCGTGGACCATATTGCCCTTCGAGGTTGAGCATGATGTTGATGAGCCATTGGGTTTCCTGCTCGCTAACCAGGACGGGGACAAGTTGCTGTTTGCAACAGACACCTATTACATTAGGTATCGCTTCAAGGGCCTGACTCACATCATGGTCGAGTGCAACTATTCGCTCGAGATCCTGAATGAAAATATTATCTCCGGCAGGACGCCCAGCATAATGAAGAGTCGCTTGTTGCGGTCACATTTCAGCCTTGAGAACATGAAAGACTTTCTCCGGGCAAATGATCTGAGGCGAGTTCAAGAGATTTGGCTCCTGCACTTGTCTGATAGCAATAGCGATGAGGAATTGTTCAAGCGAAAGATACAAGAGTTGACTGGCAAGCATGTAATCGTGGCTCAAAGGTGATGAACATATGACTCTAGCAAATGAAGTCATTATGAAAAGTACTGTATCGATGCGAATTTGGATGTTGAAAGATTCGGATACTGAAGCATTCAAGCATGAGGTGACAAATTACTTCGCTCGCGGTTATCCAGGTTGGACAGTTGTTAAAGTGAAGTATCCTCTTGTTTACCTCCGTGACGATAGGAGGAATGGTATGTGAACGAGTGGATTCAGATGGACCTATTCGAACCTGCAGCAGATCCACCACCTGAGCTTAACGGCATGTACTACGAGAAAAGCACTAATAAATTCGTATCATTCGTACTAGGACGACGGCACTTCGAGATAAGTGCCAAACGTTGTACATGGGATAAAGCATGGCAAGAGAAAACGAAAGCTGAACGCGCAATATGATTAGGGGATGAAGCTTATGCCCGATAAGAGTTACCCGTTCCCAACTTATTCAGGTCTGCTGGAGCCAAAGCACTATAAGCAAATAGGCACTGCGATATGGCTGTTCCTCTGGTTCGTCAGCTCCACGACCAAAGACATCGAGAGGGACGGCACGACATGGGGCGTAGTGCTTGGTAACAAACCTATCAAGATACCAGAAATAGTTGAAAAATTCGGAGTGACTGAGCGAACGGTGAGGACTTGGATTAAGACGCTTGAAGAACATGAATACATTCGTGTGACCAGGGCTCCTCAAGGTTTAATTTTCACAGTTCGAAATTCGAAGAAATTCCGGAATAAGCAACCTGAGTCATCGGAAGAAAACTTCCGATCAGTCGACGGTGATCGGAAGAAAATTACCGATCAGAAAGGTAGTGATCGGAAAAATTTTTCCGAGAGATCGGAAGAAAACTTCCGATCCAATAAAGATATTACAAGGATACACAATACTACTACTACTGATTCGACTGAATCTGAAACAGAACGATTCGAAAATGTATTCCAGGCATATTGCAGGATACATGGCAAATTAGATATTCACGTTAAAGCTTTGGACGTAACTGCTATGCAACAGATGATCGCCCTGGGAGTGCCGACCTCCCTAATCATTCGGGTTATGGAGACCATTTACCAAGAACGCGGTGGAAAGGCTCGCGCCTTCAGTTATTACAGAGACGCAATTTTGGAAGCTTGGGAAACGGAGAAGGCCATAACTAGTCCCTCGAAGGGGACAGTCGCCCTTGGCTCTCCTTCCCCGCAACGTGAAGTACGCAGCAAGAAACAGCGAGAGCTTGACGATTTACGCCGAAGAGCTGAGGAGGCAAGAAAGCGTGAACAGGGCTGAAGTGTTTGAATTAATGATTGAGATAAAAGCGAATTATCCCAACTTTGATACTAGCGATGAAGAGGCTGAACGTTACTACTCGTTCCTACAAGATTTCCCGTTAGATGCAGCAATGGAAAATATCCGGCGGCACATTCTAACGGACGAGTTTCCGCCGAAGATAGCAAACATTCGCGGCAAGCTAGGAGAGCAACTGGAGCGTAAGAGAGCACAGGAGGCAACAGAAGACTACTTTGCACAACTTGAAGTGGCACGTTTAAACGCTGCACCGCCTCCGCCGGGCAATCTTGAAAAAATCAAACGAATGCTAGGAGTTGACGGCAGCGATGGATAACGTGTTCGGCATTGAGCTGCCCATCGATCTAGCAGCGGAACAAGCAATACTAGGATCGTTATTACTAGATACTGAATTAGTAGACACGGTCCGCGAGAAGTTGCGCGGTGAAGAGTTCGACAACAAGTCACATGTAACCATCTTCAAGCGGATGTGTGAGATGGCAAGTGACGAGGAACCTATCGACATTGTGACCTTAAGCGACAAGCTGAACCAACACAACGAAATCGAGAAGATAGGTGGAGTGTCATACCTTTCAAGGCTTGCAGGTAGCGTCCCAAGCACAGCCAACCTCGACCAGTATGTAGACATCGTTAAGAACAAGTACTTGCTTCGAGAGAGCATGAAGCAAAGCATGGCGCTGATTCAGCAAGCCGCAGCTTCAAACGACCCGACTGAAGTCATTACAAAATTGCAATTAACTGCTAACAGATTGTCAGACATAGCAGCGCCAACTCAGGACTTCAAAAAGATCCTTAATGTAGTGGTAGACGTCTACGAGGAAACTGAGAAGCGTTACGAGAATCGCGAGGTAAATCAAGGGATAACGGGGCTTGCATCTGGATTTGTAGACTTGGACAAGATGACCTCCGGTTTCCAGAAAAGCGACTTGATTATAGTGGCAGCTCGCCCCTCAGTCGGTAAGACAGCTTTCGCGCTGAATGTAGCACAGAATGTCGGTATTCGTTCTAAAGCACCTGTTGCTATCTTCAGTCTAGAGATGTCTGCGGCTCAACTTGTACAACGTATGATCTGCGCAGAGTCGATGGTCGACGCTAACCGAATGCGAACGGGATATCTAGAGGATTCAGACTGGACCAACTTAACGACGGGGATTGGCATCCTCGGTGAAACAAATATCTTCATCGATGATACAGCAGGTATAAACGTATACGATATTCGTTCCAAGTGTCGCCGTTTGAAGAAGGAACATGGATTAGGAATGATCGTGATAGATTACTTGCAGCTAATTTCAGGTCGCGGTAAGGCTGGCGAGAACCGTCAGCAGGAAGTTTCAGAGATATCTCGCCTACTAAAACAACTTGCACGTGAACTTGAAGTGCCAGTTATCGCACTGTCACAACTCAGCCGGGGAGTAGAGCAACGCCAGGACAAGCGTCCGATGATGTCCGACCTTCGTGAATCGGGTTCCATCGAACAGGATGCCGATATCGTTGCTTTCTTGTATCGCGATGATTACTACGACAAGGAATCAGATAAGAAAAACATTATCGAAATCATCATAGCAAAGCAGCGTAACGGAGCAGTTGGAACGGTCGAGCTTGCATTCCTGAAGAACTTCAACAAGTTCGCAAACATCGATCGGAAGCACCAGGAACAAATCGCTCCACCGGAGGAAAAGCAGCCTCCTAAACAATCGCGACCGCCATGGAACGGCGGCAATCGTTTTAATAAGAACAATCGGCGTAGGAAGGATGAGGACGAATGAAGCAGGGGAAACGACCGACACGGAAGCAAATGGATGAGATTAAACAGAACGGGCTCAATCCTGAAAATTGGTTTGTTGAACGTACCACGACAGAAGCGATGGTCCTGAAGCATCGCTTCTCGGATAAAACAACTCGCACCATCAAGAGGGCAGTATGAACGGGCGTGCTTGCAGTCGCTGGACTGTCTTCGAATATATGAAAAATCGTTATCGTCTTGCTGGCAACATACCGGAGCGTGATGAGCTGGAGCAAGAATTTGAGGGGATCGAAAAAGAAGAGCTGGATGAAGGAATCGCGGAATTTGAAGCTCTTCTTGGCATAGGGGGACAACGATGAAGAACATAAAGATCATGGGATACGACCACGGAACGAACTTTGCTGGATGGGCGACGATGCGAAACGGAAAGCCAATTGACATCGGAATAAAGGATTTTACACAAATTGATATGCCGTTTGTCCTTACTGAGATATACACAGATACTTTCAGGCTTCTAGAGCAGGAAAAACCCGATGTGCTGGTGCTTGAACGGCCTGTACATTTTCAAAATGCTAACTCAGTAATAGCTTTAGTGGGTGCGTTTACTAGCGTAACAATGGCTGCGTTGGACTTAAACATACGTATTGAGCACCTCAGACCAACCGACATTAAAAATCTTACGGGCAAAGGGAATGCAGACAAAGATGTTGTTGCTCAAGAGATGCAAATGCGCTTCGGTCTTGATTATGACGAACTTGCGGTTCCTGTCTTGTACAAGGTTGACAGTAAGAAAGGCAGGAAGGGCGAAGTTAAAGATCGGCTCTTCGACCCATCCGATGCATTAGCACTATGCTGCGCTTACAACGATAAATTAAGAGGAGCTGTTTAAAATGGGATACATTGATTTCGTAGCATTAACAAAGAAGGCAACGATGAAGCCAGATGGGGATGTTGAGATTGTTCTGAATGTTGAAGGTGCTGAGCTGAGAGGGCAATTTGAACGTTTGAATGAAATGTTAGGCATCGAAGTTCGGGTGAGTGTGGATCCGACTATTGTCCGCTATAGCGTTCCGGTAAATGCCCAAACGAACAAGCCTATTAAAACGTACACGGTTGATAATACAGGGGTTGTGTCTGAGGTTAAGCCTGATGGTGAACAGTTGGAATTGGAACTTGAAGGCGCTCCTAAAGGCAAGACAAAAATCAAGCAAGAGCAGCACGAGATAGATAAGGAAATCGTTGATGATTTTATCGCTGAAGGTATGGCAACAACTTACGAAGATATGCCTTACTATTTCCCATCCTTGGTTCAACGTTTACGTCGAGGAGAGACTTACATGAGCTTCGCCGAAGAAATAGGAGTAGATGCGAGCAAGGTTGCAGACATCTTTGATGAGTACCGGAAGCGTGTCGCTCCACTAGCGGTGCCATGGGATGAATGGCGACAAGGTCAGGGACAAGCAGTTGCAAAAACCGAAGCCACTGAATCACCTGATGAAAATCAGAATGAGCAAGAAGATGAACAGCAGGCTGAAACGTCTGAGGAAACTGATAGCCAGCAGCAAGCGACTCCTGAAGCTGAAACCGAACATGCAGCCGATAAGATTGAAGTCCCTGATGAAGAAATCGAAGCTTACATCCTGGAGCACAAGCCTGTCATCGAAGGTACGGATGTAGACGGGAAGACGATCGATTGGGCTGAGTGCTTCACTAAGCGAAAAAACAAAGTAACTTGGATGGAGATCGGTAAGGGCTTAGGTCTTTCAAGTTCCAAACTCAGCAAAGGTTGGAACAAATACAAAGAGGAAGTTGCTAAACTCATAATCAATAAATCCGAGTAACGGGGTTTTGGGGCCGCGAGTTGGAACCTTTGCGGCCCTGATCCAGAACGTACGATCTTATTTTTATCATCTCATGGGGAAATGAGGAACGAAAATGAACTGGATTAAAGTAAAGGTCAATACAGGAAAAGCGCGGGGCGAAGTCGAGATGAAGGGTGCAACGCCTGAAGATGTACGCGGAATTGTCTCAAAATTGTTCAGTGTATTTGAAAATCCAACTGAACAATTAAAAGAACCAACAATGATAGTAGTAAACAATGCTGCTTCTGCTACTGCTTTATCCGAAGAGCGCGTTATTCCTATCAACAATATTCCTATCTCATTGCGAAACGAATTATCTATGTCTATGAAAGATGTACTGACGGCCATTGAGGTTACTGGCGGCAAAATTAAGCCCCCGTTAATTAACTCAGAGAGAACCTTGGGCGTGACGGTCGGTGAAAAGCTTGCTGCAGCTGTTGAAGAAAACGGCGAAGAGCCTAAATGGTACAAAACGGGGATCAAGTACAAAGATGGGGTTCCTCATTATCGCTGCGTTTACTTTTGCAAAAACAAGAGTTGCAACAAGAAAAAAGGACAGCACTATATAACGCCTAGCGAGACATATGTCGAATGCTACGATTGCGGCCAATTCATGAAAGTTCGCCAAGCAACAGATGTTCATCTCGAACGTGATGAGTGGGGCAACTTCTTTGTCGCTGACCGTTTAGCTGGAGGGTGATTCGGATGGATAAAGAAAAGCAAGAACGCATGATTGTCAGAGAATTTCAGGATATCAAATGGATGACGCTGGAGCAGTTTATAGACCGGGCAAACTTCTATATCTCTTGTGGATATGGAACAGCAATGACTCACTTCATTGATGCTATCAGTTGTCATCCAAGAATATCGAAGCCGATGCTCGGCCAGGTGTTACACAAAGTCGATGAGATACGAGAATTGTGGGACGGAGTAACTCTTGGGCGCAAAATACAGGAAGCTCCCGAGCCTAAATTGGCTGAGCAATATTTGAACGAATTAACGTTTATAGAAGCGCAATTGTACGGAGCGAAAAGCGGCGATGTGATTCAAATACTAGGCAAGCGGTTCCGAGTAGAGCCGCTTGATGAAGAAGGGGCGAGTTCGACATGAAAAATACACTCGGTGATTTAAACAACCATTTGTTTGCTCAACTGGAGCGCTTGTCTGAAGAAGACCTTACTAGTGAAAAACTTGCAGAAGAGATTAACAGAGCGAAGGCCGTAACAAGTGTTGCATCTCAAATTATAGCAAATGGGGCATTGGTGCTGGAAGCGAAGAAACTTGCGGATGACAGGATGAATGCCGATACCGTTGTGCCTAAGATGTTGGAGGGATAACCATGTTCCGCTATACAACTGAGATGATTAAGTTTATCACCAACAATGTTAGTGGGCGTTACGTCAATGAGCTTACTGATTTGTTCAATGTACAGTTTGGTACCACTCGTAAAAATAGTCATATTAGAGCGTTTATTAGGAATCATGGACTTAAGAGTGGTATCGATGCAAGGTTTAATAAAGGTCATGAGCCTGCAAATAAAGGTACAAAAGGGCTTTATAAGGGCGGTGAAGCCACTCAATTTAAAAAGGGGCATAGACCGCATAATTACAGGCCAGTGGGATCCGAAAGAGTAAATGGTGATGATTATGTGGATGTGAAAGTAGCGGACCCAAACAAGTGGAAAAGTAAACACATTCTGATTTGGGAGCAACACAATGGTGCAGTTCCGAAAGGTCACATTGTCATCTTTGGGGATGGAAATCGACGCAACTTCGAGCTAAGTAATTTAATTTTAGTATCCAGACAGCAGCTCGCTGTAATGAATAAGAACGGCTTGATTCAGAAAAATGCGGAGCTGACTAGAACGGGCATCATTATAGCAGATATCTATCGGAGTATTGGAAGTGCGAGAAAAAGAAAGACCAAGTCGGGCAAAGGGAGAGAAAAGAGATGATGAACAGAAGTGACGGCTTTAAAAATATCACTTTGGAACAAGTTACCGACTATCAACATCGTAGGGAATCCATAAAGACCATAGGAGAATTTAAAGAGTTGGGCAAAGAAATTAGGGACAAGCACGGTCTTACTGATCGTGAAGCGCTAGATATCTTGAACAATAGAATCGGAGGTTAGATTGAATGGAGGTAGGCGATTGGGTTGAATATGAACGTTTCGGAAATGGATTTGTCTTAGAAATGCTTCCAGATGAAGAGCTCGCAAGGGTCTTTTTCGTAGATGCTGATTGTTCGGGGACAGCTAAAGTCAGACATTTAAAATTATTGAGCAGTACACAAAGAGAGTACGATCCGTTTCTTGTTGATTTAGCTTTAAGCACCAACGACGAAGAATGGTTTTGTGAACTCTCGTCTTTAAGGACAGCGGTACGACAAAAAAATAGTAGGAGCTGATACAGATGGCGAAAATGTATGATTTTTATTTGCGTAGTGGACAGGTTGTTAGTTTGGAACTTAAGAGTTTGGAACTTAAGAGTTTCAATATTAAGAGAAACGGCTACGGAATCCCGGTAGCGGCCGAGATTATTTCGTCCAGCTCTACTATTCTCCAACATGTCAATTTTGATCAAATGGATGTGGTTGTTGAAAGGATGAAGAAGGAACGATGTGAGAAAGCGCCAGTCTTGGAAGGAGAGTTGAATAGATTGAATAAGGCGCTAGAAGAAATTATGAACATCACGAAGGGCAGTGAAGCATACACCGAAGCTGCTAAGGCGCATTTTGTTGCTAGGATGGCTCGTTACGGGGAACGGAAGCAATGAAGCGTCACCTAGCTATAGAAAGAAGCAACCCACCCCGCTGATCCTTGGCCGGGCTACAGGGTGGGTTGCGCGAGATTTCCTCTCATGTATATTAACATATCGAGAGGAATGAGGGGAATGGCGATGGTGTGGGGACAAGGTGAACTTTTTGCTGTGGCAAATAAAGAAGAGATAGCTCGCACGAAGTTCCTACTCGAAAAGTATATAGATATGGTTTCATTGATACAGGACTTCGAAATATATGAAAAAGAACTGCAGCAAGTTGGAATCGATGGCGAGGTAGCTCGAAGGATTGATCAAGAAGACCTGTATGCAGACAAAAGTTCAAATGCTGTTCTTTTGATGGAAAAGCAGCGTTGGGTCTACAAAGAATATGTATTCTACACTATGACTCTAAAACGAGCTATAGGTATTATACGGACTCCAGAGGCGAGAAAGGCAATTGAATTTCGCTACATACATGGTCTGAGTCGAGGGGAAGCTATTTCTAAAATCAAATCCGACGGGTACAGTGACAGCACGGTAGATAGAAGAGTTGAAAAAGGTATTGAGGCTATAGCGAATACGTTGAAAACGTGGGGATTTTTCGAACGAGAAAATGTATAGAAATAAGAGTTGAAAGAGGATCTCCCAAAAGTGTTCGCATGAAATGGGAACATTGCAATCTATGAACGAAAGGACCTCAAATTCCACCGCCAAATGGAGGATGAGGTCCTTTTTATAGGCTAAATTTTACTGACTTCGGTTTTGAGACGAATATTTTTGTGAAAACAAGATATTCTAACGGAGGCCGTATTAGTCATTGTTTTGAAGCTGAATAAAATGTTGCTGTTGATAATACGCAATATAAATGACTGGAGTTGTATAGACATATGTATAAAAAAGATTCAATAAGTCCAAATGATTCAACAGGTCTAATACCTGAACCAAGACGAAATGAGATTTTATATAAAATAGACCAAAATAACCTTAGAAATATTATTCAAAGTATCCCAGTGCCGGATGACACACAGAATTCAGATGACACCACAACTGCACTACTAGCTTATTACCGATATGTTTTTTTGGTTGTGGGGGATAATCTATACAAATTAGAAACTGTCCCTGAACTCGAAATACTTAAAACAGTTCCAGGTTATAGGGACACTAAACTTATTGCTGGTGCTGATGGTCAGCATATTTTTGTGATTAAAGATGGTAAGCTTATTAAATTGAACTTTGAACTTGAAACTGTTCCTCTTCCCGATGATCCTAATGATCCAGATGGTTCACGTTGGGAAGATGCAAAACTTATGGATGGTTCGGGACAACACCTCTATATTGTAAGAGGTGATGAATTAATTCGGATGAATGCCATAACTAACATAGAAGAGGGAAAAGACACTGGATGGACAGATGCTACTTTATTAACAGCACCTGGTGATTCGTATGTCTATCTTTTTCGAAATGGTGAACTCATTAGGATGAAAGAATTTCCTCTAGAAATGGATGACAAGACCGGAGATTGGGATGGCACTACAGTTTTAGCGGGTTCTGGGAAATCCCTCTATATTGTTAGGGACGGAGAATTAATTTGTCTGCTAGGAAATACTCTTCAACGTGATACAAATGTTGAAGTTGGCTCGGGTGATAATACGACCCTGATGTCCTTTTTTATAAATTACGTCTACCTTGTTAAAGATTTTATAGAAGAACTTGATTAAAACAAATACAGACCTCCCTGTACTTACAGTAAAAATTTTTGAGTATACTGTGGGAATGAATGAATTTTTATGACGAACACTTGAAGCAAATCCCGTGGCTTTTTTTGAAAGGCAAAATACAAGTAATAGGTAAAAGCAGGGCTGATAATAAGATAGTTACTTTTCTTCATCAGCCTTGAGTTGTTCTCGTTTCTTTTTTTGTGAAGGTGTGTAGAGAGAGAGGATATACACAACCCATAAGATTAAATTTAAAATATGTAAGCCATATGATCTACCATCAGAGATTGAATCAATTATACTGTAGATGCTAACGGCTATCCCTGCGGATGCAATAAATTGGGCAAGCAAAAACATATAACGATGTCACCTCACATTTTAGTTAAAGAATGAAGTCCTCGACAGTGCAAGGACTTCATTCTTTTTGTATTAGAGTATTGAATAAGCATTTGCCATTGCATCGTTCAAGTCTTTCCATGCACTATAACCTTGATACGCAGAAGCTATAGCTCCTCCACCAGCAACTATCACCCCAATAGCACCTGCAAATGGTAAAGCTGCTATTCCGGCAATAGCAAGTGCGTAAGCAGTTCCGGCAGTATAGTATGCGCCAACCGCATTATTGGCTTGTGTTGCGTAGAGTTTGAAGTCAGATATCATAGGATTGTTCGTGGTGTTTTTAAGTACATATTTAGCTTTATAAGCATTAGTGACATCTTTTAAATCGAATGATACCGCAGATCCAGTGTATAAGTAGCATTGGGTTGGAGAATCACAATCATAGGAAGTATATTTCCAATGACCTCCAGTGTCAAGAGGAGAAACTTGATCGTTTACTTCAAGAGGTTTAACTATCTCGTTATTGATGTAATTATTTCCTTGTGCATCTTGGGAAAAGATAGTTGTACGAGTTGTAGTAGTAAATTTATCTTTCAAGTCGAAATTATCATTTAGTTCATAGGATATAGTTTCATTAACTGTTGTGTGTTTTGTTCCGTTGGAATCGATAACAGGAGAGCCAATAGTAAACTCTTTTTTCTGTTTACCGACTATGTTCCCGTCGAGGTCAGTATAGTCCTTGTAAACTACATGTGTGTTACCGTTGCTAGACGCTGCTGCTGAAACTGGTACTGCGGCCAACACAATGCATACTACTAAAAGTAATGACAAAACACGAGATAGTGACTTCTTCAAAAATACCATTCCTCTCAAATTAGATATATTCATTGCATAGAGAAGTATATCTTTTCATCTAATGGTGATCCATGGTTCAAAAGGTTTAAAATGGATTTATCGCAATATGGCGCCTTTTGTCGGTTAAGCGTGAATACGTAATCTGTTTTTTTGATGAAAGGATGATAAATAAGAGGGATTGTTGACGACCACATGGTGCATTTCCCATGTTATATTGTAGACATCGAATTAGGCGAGATTGACACGCACGGCTGCTACCAGCAGTGTTAACCGGGGCGTTACTCATCTCGCCTTTTTCATTCAATCAAAACTACGTCTTTGGCTGATCATCATCCTTTCGTTTTCTTTTGAACAGAAATGCAAAGCTGACGGCATAGTAGATTTTGTCAGGGTTCTCAATGCACCACAATAGTAGGCTTGAAACAAAGCTGATGAATTGCATGATGATTTCTTCAAACATATAAATTACCACCTTTATCGAATTTGGATTTAGCTACACCACTTGTGAGAAGCCTGCAGTCCTCTCACCCTAGATATCGAAATAGGGGTTCATTTTGTGGCGAGCTGTTTACGTAGATCAAATATCGATAAATGTTTTGAATTGTGACTCTATTTAGAAAAATAAATTAATAGAGGGTGAACATAATGGAAGGTTTAGCAGATATGGTTTTATCTGAAGGACAGGCAGATGAATACGCCAGATTATTAAATGACTATCCAATATGTCACGATGATGCCATTGCAATTCTAAAGGCCGTAGCAGTTGTCATGTCCCAACGCGGATTCAATGGAACGCAAATGGCAGCTCTTATTTCAGAAATGCAAAGGTAGGGTTATGGTTCGTTGCAAGTAATCGTTTGTATCGAATTAACGAGCTATCAGCAACAAATGAATGATTTTATTGACTATTTAACAAAGGGTGCAATTACACCAACTTGACTCGTATTTTCGGGGCTTTGTAAAATAGTCTTGTACTTACTCCATAGTTACAAAGTACGTATGCTTTTAAAGCAAAGAGCGCAGCAATTTTGCAGCGGACGTTTACGGACGCAAGCCTTTGACCTTAAATCTTTAAATCTCTTAAATCACATATAGCACGTTCTAACCACTCCATAACGGGGTGGTTTTTTTATTGCCACGAAAGGAGCAGTCATATGAGTAAGCAGCGTAAGAAAAACAGAAATAAAGCATCCCCTCAAAAGCAAAAGCAGCAGCAGCCTGTTTTATGTAAAGGATGCGTATGGGGCGAATGGTTGGGTTATAAGCAGATATGTAAGATACCGCGCTGTATTAGAGGTGAATGGAAATGATCGAAACGTTCATTCATGACATGATCCATATGACAGAAGGGCAGAAGCTCATATATTACTGGCCATTATGGTTGGTAATCGTTCTTATAGTTGTAGCAGTACTTGTACACTTGGATACTTGGGGTGATTAACATTACTGGATTCAGGCTCATGAAGGATAGGATAGTAGATTGTAGTAGTTGTAAGGAAGAGTTCGAAGTCAATGCTCTTACGCGTCGGTTGGAAGATGACTCTAACATAGAGGAGACGTATTTCATTTGTCCTCATTGTGGTGGAGAGTTCAACGTTTGTTATAGCGATCCATCTATTAGAGAGCAGCAGCGTAAGTTGAGAGCTTTATATGCTAGGCTGCCAAGAACAAAGACCATGGATGCATTGGACGAACTGAACAAGCGCATCGATGAAGCAAAGGAACAGCTTGGTAAGATGATGGAAGAGCTTAAGCAAACGATCAATCAGAAGCGTACGTAAGGCGTTGATGTATCTGGATGATCTGCACCATTACACCACCCATCAGCGGGGCAAATAGGGGCAAAAGACGGGTCCTTTGGGGGTCTCAAAATAGGTGCGGGTGCGTGCGACCCCGAAATGCCGCTAGTTTTAGTTGAAAATTTTCACTTTCGCTTTCGTTTAGGGCAGCTCAGATCGAAGGCTTTTTTAATTTTTTCTTCATCTAATGCACCGATTTTCAACATAACTAAAATCCATTCAAAAGCGAAAGTGAGGCGGGAAAAGTGTCCAAGGAAAAAGCGAAAGTGGAAAACATCGTTGATACGGAAGTGCAAACGTCTGAATTAGCTGCTATCGTCGGAAAAACTCCTCAGTGGATACGCCAGCTTACGCGGGATGGGGTGTTGAAAAAGTATGGTCGTGGAAAGTATTTGCTAGGCGAATCTATCCAAGCTTATTGCGAACATGTAGCGGGTGGAAAAGAAGAAGACGAGAAGCCACGCCTTATTGATTTTAAGACGGCACTAGAAAAGACAAAGGCTGAGAAGGCAGAACTCGAACTCTTAAGGTTAAAAAATGAATTGCATGTTGCTTCTGACGTTGAAGCGTTGCTGGCTGATCTGATCTTGACTACAAAATCAAGATTGTTAGGCGTGCCTAGTAGAATTGCAACGGAGTGTGAAAATGAAACTGCTGATGTGGTTGAAGCGATTGTTCGACGAGATATCGAGGTTGCGCTGTCTTCTTTGGCGAAGTACACCCCGGACAAGATTGGGGGCGAAATTGGCGATGGTATCTCAAAAGACAATTGAACTATTTGCACAAGCAAATAAGGACTGGGAGCCTAAGCGTAGATTAACAGTGTCCCAGTGGGCTGATGCTAACCGCATCTTGACTACCGAGAGCAGCGCGGAAGCAGGACCGTGGAGAACTGACCGTGCGCCCTATCAACGAGAAATCATGGATTCGATTGAAACGTGGGAAGAAGTCGCTATTATGGCATCGGCTCAAGTCGGGAAAACAGAATTTCTGTTAAATGTGACAGGTTCGTACATCGATCAGGATCCTTGTCCAATAATGCATGTTTTGCCGAACGATTCCTTGATTCAAGCTTACTCAAAAAAACGTCTTACACCAATGATTAATAGCAGTGATGCATTACGGGCGAAGGTCGGGGTATCTAAGTCGCGAGATAGTAGCAACACCATAGAGGATAAGTCGTTCCCAGGTGGGTATGTAACCATCGTTGGAGCGAACGTACCTGCTGACCTATCCTCACGACCAGTTCAAGTTGTCCTTTGTGATGAGGTGGACAGGTTCCCTGTTTCATCAGGAAAAGAAGGAGACCCGATTTCACTAGCTATCGCACGGACGACAACATTTAAACACAAGCGGCGTCATTTGTTCGTTTCAACTCCCGTTGATGCAGAAACATCACGCATTTATGAGCTATACAAGGACAGCTCAATGGAGCAGTGGAACTTGCCTTGTCCTCATTGTGGTGAGTTACAGCCGCTAAAATTTAAAGATCGAATTGTGTTTGAGCATTACGAATCTGAAAGTGGCGAAATTGTTGTAACTAAAGCAGAGTGCCGATGTGAATTTTGTGGATTATTAGGCAGCGAGAAGGATTGGAAGCGGGGCCAAGGCGCATGGATTGCGGCAAAAATACACACAAAGCGGCGGGGCTTTCATATCAACCAATTAGCGAGCCCCTGGTCTGACTGGCGTGAGGTAGCAAAGAAATTCTTGATTGCGAAACGCGAAGGCGTGGACAAGTTAAAAGTTTTCATCAACACCGTTTTAGGCGAGCCTTGGGAAGAAAACAAAACCAAAATCGATGAAACTGTCTTGATGAATCGTCAGGAAACCTATGAATACGATGTGCCTGAAGGTGTAAAAGTGCTCACAGCAGCAGTCGATACACAAAATGACCGTTTTGAAGTTGAAGTTATTGGGTGGGGCGCTGGAAAAGAATCTTGGCGCATCGAATACCACCGTATCTATGGGGACTTACACCAAGATACTGCATGGAATGAGTTAGATGAGTACCTAAAGCGTAGATGGACAGGCTTCGATGGCAAAGAATTTCCGATAGTGGGAGCATTCATAGATTCGGGCGGACACTTCACGAAAGAGGTCTATGAGTTCACGGCACCTCGTAATTCAAGAAAGATTTTTGCAATTAAAGGCCGAGGAATAGGACCTAAGACGGCCAAGTACATACCGTTTATAGCAGGCCACTCGAAAACTCAGTTGCAGAAAGCTACGTTGATATCCCTCGGAGTTGACGACGGAAAAACAAAAGTTATGGACAGTTTGAAAGTTGAAGAACCGGGACCGTTATATTGTCATTTCCCGCGAGAGGAAAAGGGCTATACGCACGAATATTTTCTTGGCTTGCTCTCAGAAGTTCAGAAGAAAAAGCGAATGGACGGAGTCGAGTATAGGACTTGGGTACAAATAAGGGACCGGAACGAGCCGTTTGACTTAGCCGTCTATAATCGTGGTGTAATCGAGCTTTTGAAATTTGACTTGAATAGAATGGCTCCGTATTGTTTCGATCCACAGCGCCAGGTAGTAGCAAGGTCTTCAAATCGACGCCGCGGCACTTCTAGCAGCGTTTAACCTACAATGGGGGTGAAAAAGGAATGGCACTATATACGAAAGAGGTAGCACAGAAGCACTTGGACGCATGGCTTGCGGCTGACTTAGCACTTTCAACATCTCAGTCTTACAAAATAGGGACACATATGCTAACACGTGCGAATGTTGGTGAAGTCAGACGACAAATTAGCTACTGGCAGAATCAAGTGAATCTTGCAAGTGGCAGGCGCAAAAGCAGGATGAGACGCTATGTTCCTATCGATTCATGAATTGGATAGAAAGTGCAATTAGCGCTGTATCGCCAAGATGGGCAGCCAAAAGGGAGCGGGCTCGCTTAGAGGCTTATCAAAATCAAAAACTACTACAGATTGTCAATCAAGGCTATGGAGATCACGGAGCAAGCAGGAGCAAGAAGTCCATGAAAGCATGGAATCCTAGTGCTGGTGATGCAGAAGCTGATATTCACGAAAACCTTGAAGCGCTCAGACCGCGAGCACGTGATCTATTTATGGGTGGTGCTTTATCGAACGGGGCATTAAAAACACTAAGAACAAATGTTATCGGCACGGGGTTGCGTTTAAAGCCATCCTTTGATGCCGATTTTTTGCGTCTAAGTGAGGAAGATGCTAAGAAGTTGAAGCGTCAGATAGAGCGTGAATTTGCTCTATGGGCTGAATCGAAGGATTGTGATGCTGCAGGCATGCACAATTTCTACGAGTTACAGCAACTGGCTTTCTTGTCCAAGATGATGAGCGGTGACGTGTTCGCCTTACTTCCTTTGCTACCACGGAAACACGCTTTGTATGACCTTCGTGTACGCATTCTTGAGGCTGACCGATGCAGTAATCCTCGAAATCTGGATGTTAGCAAATACGGTCGTATCAGCAATGGTGTTGAAGTCGATAAAGACGGCATGGTCTCTGCTTATTGGTTTTCAGACAAGCATCCGGGATCGTATAACCTGAAGCCGATGAAGTGGCAGCGGGTAGAAGTGGTAGGCAAAGAGAGTGGACGCAGAAACGTGCTGCATTTGATGGAGGCAGAACGACCAGAGCAACGCCGGGGTGTTCCAATTCTTGCTCCCGTTATCGAGTCTTTGAAGCAATTAGAGCGGTACACGGAAGCGGAGTTGATGGCAGCTGTCATTAGCGGGATGTTTACAGTATTTATTGAGTCTGAAACTGATGATCCTGATGAGTTCGCTGTCCCTCCAACAGATAATCCGACTGGTGAACCAATACCAACTAGCGACGATGAGCTGCGCCTAGGTAATGGCGCTGTCCAAATTTTGCGCCCTGGCGAGAAGGTGAACATAGCTAATCCTGGTCGTCCAAATGCTCAGTTTGATCCATTTGTAACGTCGATACTTCGGCAAGTTGGGGCGTCACTAGAAGTTCCGTATGAGTTGCTACTTAAGCACTTCACGGCTTCATACTCCGCATCTCGCGCAGCCTTGCTCGAAGCCTGGAAGATGTTCCGCATGCGCCGAGCTTGGATGGCGTGGGACTTTTGTCAGCCGATTTATGAGGAATGGTTTGCAGAAGCAGTAATCAAGGGGCGCATCGATGCGCCGGGCTTCTTCGATGATCCTATCATCTTTAAAGCTTACACTCAGGCGGAATGGCACGGTCCATCTCAAGGGCAGCTTGATCCAGTCAAGGAAGCTAATGCGGCTGTTATTCGTGTTGAAAATGGATTTAGTACAAGGCAGCGTGAAGCTGCTGAGCTGACAGGAACAGAGTACGAATCCAACGTACGCCAGCTTGCTTATGAGAAGGACTTGCGTGAGCAATATGGATTAACCGTTGACAAGAACATCGCGGAGGGGGGTGAAGAAGAAAATGCCGAAGAAGATCAAACTTAACGGACCCGTAATTGGCGACGGCAGCACTTGGTTGTATGACTGGCTCGGGATGCCTTGTATTAGTGCGTCTAAGCTTTCAAAAGAGTTAGATGATGCGCGTGGAGAAGATGTTGAACTCTATGTCAATTCTCCAGGGGGCTCTGTGTCTGCCGGCTCCGAAGTCTATACAATATTGAAAGAGTATACAGGAAAGAAGACGGGAAAAGTTACGGGTTTTGCGGCTAGTGCTGCTTCATTTTTTTTAATGGGTGTTGACGTTCTTATGATGTCGCCGACATCGCAGTTGATGATTCACAATGCTAGTACATGGACTGAAGGGGATAAAAATACTCATTCCAGTAATGTTGAAATGTTAAAAAGCACAGATGTTGCAATAACCAATGCATATCGACTTAAAACAGGCAAGAGTACAGATGAATTACTTGATTTGATGAATAAAACAACTTGGATGAATCCACAAATGGCAGTTGAGTTAGGCTTTGCTGATGGAATCCTTTTCGATGAAACTAACTCACTCATTGCTGTTTCCAACAGCCTGACTAGCGGTGAAATTCCGCCTGATGTAGAAGCAAAACTCCGTGACGTAGTGATTTCAGCAATGCTTAAGGGTGGAGTTGATGTCAAGAGTGGTAGTAATGGAGAGAAAAATCCGTTCGAAGGCTTAGATTTGTCCGCAATTTTTCCAAACATAACAGATTTAACTCAATTAACGAACAGTATTGAGGAATGCAATTCCGATCAAGAACCGGAAACGAAGGAGGAACCGAAGAATATGGATTTGGATCAATTAAAAGCACAGTACCCCGATATCTTCAACGCAGCATTTAAAGAGGGACAAGATGCAGAACGCTCTCGAATCACTGCTCTGAACGCACTAGCTAATTCGCCGGGAGCTGCTGAAATAGTAGCCGCAGCAATCGAGAATGGGACAACAGCGGGTGAAGCGGCTATCAAGATCGTACAAGCTTCAGCGGCAAGAGTTACGGAGCAAGGAGATAAGCGCCTGAAAGACTCACAAAATAGCGGAGCTCATCAAGTCGAATCAGATGAGGCACCTTTGGATCAAAATCAAGATGCTGTTTCTGATGCTGAAGCCGAAGCTATCAAAAGTGAAATCGATAATATGTTAGGAGGTCGTAAGTAATGCCAGCATATCAAAGCGTACCTTATGATAATTTAATCGCGGGTATGGTTCAACCGATAGTCACTCAGTCTATCGTTATTAACCAAGCGGCAGGGGCGAAGTATGACCGAGGAACGGTGTTGGCTCGCACAGGTTTTGAAGTTGATGGTACATGGATATGTACGATTGTTAATTCTGCCGCGACGGCAGCTGAAGCAAAAGTGCCTGTTGGGGTATTGGCTGACGTAGAGGTTGACGCCACATTAACAAAGCAGCGTGCAACGGCTTATACATCAGGTGAGTTTAACCGTGAAGCGCTGAAATTTGGGGGTACGGATTCAATCGCAATCCATGAGGCAGCACTTAACAATGCAAAAATCTATACGAAGCGGGTCGTAAAATAAGGAGGGTTTTACATGGGTATCAAAGATATTTACTCTTTTCCTACACTATTAAAAGTAATCGGGGCACTCCCATCACCCAATACTTATATACTTGATACATTTTTTCAAGATGGCGAAGAGTTTGAAACTGAATATGTAGAAGTTCAAACTGTAAAGGGTAGTAAATCGATAGCGCCGTATGTTTCTGAACTACAACCAGGTAAAGTTATTCTGCGCACAGGATTTACAGCAAATCAATATAAACCAGCATTGATCAAACCAGCTATACCAATAACGTCCATTGACTTGCGAACACGAAGCGCGGGCGAAAGTCTAATTAACCCTATTCCTCCAGAAGTTCGTGCCCGTAGGTTGTTGGCGAAAGATATTATCGATTTGAGAGATGCAATCACGCGTCGATTGATACAGCAAGCTGCGGAATTAATGTTTACTGGTAAAGTAACACAAATCGGTGAAGGTGTTAGCCAAGTAATTGACTATGACTTCACTAACTTTGTTACACTCTCTGGTACTGATTTGTTCAGTAATCCAGCCTCCGATCCAATTAAGTTTTTAACAGAATGGCGTCAAATGATTGTAGATAAAGAAGCATCGACGCCAGACGTTGTATTAACTGACTATAACACTGCGGTATCTATCGTTCGTCATCCTAAAATCCTTGAACTTGCTAAAAATGATGGGCTTGATATTGGTAAAATTGACACTACATTGTTGCCTAGAGGTGTCACTTATCATGGATACTTACGAGATGTGGGGGTTCATATTTACAGTTACACTGGCAAGTACACAAACGATGAGAATAAAGAGGTACCATTCATTCCAGCAGGAACACTTGCAATGCTTTCTAGTCAAGAGAAGTTTTCTATCCATTATGGTGCAAATATTATTATGGATAAGAAAACGGAGGAATTCATGCGAGTCATGGGTAAAATCACGCCGCAAACTTGGGTGACAATTGAGCCAGCACAACGTTGGTTACAGATGCTGTCGCGTCCATTAGCTGTTCCGGCCAATGTGGACGGATGGGTAGTAGCCAAAGTCCTATAGGGGAGGGTATCTAATGACCACAACAACATTAAAAGCTAAATTTATAGTTTCTCATAATGGTAAGAAAAGTGCTCCCGGCGAGCCAATTAGGAATTTAACAGAAGAAGAAGCTCAGCGTTTGATTGATGTGGGCGCAGCCGAGCGACTTGATTTGGATATCATCGACATCACTGATGATGTCGATGTGACTGTGGAGGAGTTTGCTGGCTTGGGAGCTCCTGATCAGAAGAAATACCTTGAGCTTCGTGGCATGGAACCAGCAGGAAAAGCAGAAGATCGCGTGAAGCAATACGAGGATTGGCTGAACAGCGATGTTTAAGAATATCGTTGCTGCAGACATGGCCGTCTTTATCAATCCCGACGAATTTGGCGAGCCCCACAACATAGATGGCAAGATTTACACAGTCGTCGTTGATAACGAGATTATCCATGAGCGGCCATCACTCTCCACATCGGGTAGTAATGATTTTGATGCTCACGGGGTGTATCTGACCAATATTACATTCTTTATTAAGGAAATCGATCTCGGTTATATACCAGTTGAAAACCAACCGATGGAATTTGACGGGCTGCTTTGTACCGTGAGAAAGGTAATTCCAAACGTGGGCATAGTCGAGGTTATGCTTGATTGTAATCAGTCATGATCCGTTTAACACAAACCTTTGATGATTTAATAGGAGTAACCAAAAGCCTGAAGCGCGTTGAGAAAGCTGTGCCGAGGGCTTTTTCTGCTGCCTTAAATCGAACTGCGCCGGGGGTACGAACAGAGGCTGCTAGGAAGATCAAAGAGACTTACAACATCAAGTATGGCACAGTACTTCGTGAGATTCGCGTCATCAAAGCGAATCCTACGAGATTAACAGCGATTCTCCATGCAAGCGGAAGAAACATCCCCCTGATACAGTTTAAAACTACACCCGGCAAGCCCCCGCGAAAACAGCCGCGTATGTTGAGAGCGGCTGTTAAACGAGGTGGAATGAAGAATGTACCTGGTGCATTTGTCGCGAATCTCGGCAAGTATGCACCAGGTGTTTTTATTAGAACAGGCCCGGCTCGTCGTGCGAAAGTTGAGCAGCTTCATGGTCCATCAATCCCTAGTATGTTAGGGGAGCCAGGAGTTGTCGAGCATATGCAGGATGAATCAAAGCGTAGAATGGGTGAACGCCTAGATCATGAGATGAAGCGGGTTTTTGAAAGGATGAAGTAGAATGACAGCGCCATTGTTAGTAAAGGCACTGAACGATTATCTTCGATTGGAATTATCTAATTATGCTGCCGTTCAAGGCAAAGACGGCACATTCAAACCGCCCAACATCTTTGATTGGTCAACGCCTTTCAAAGATCCTAAGCCCGACCCAGCCAACGTGAAAAAGGACGACTTTCCGTATGTGTTTGTCCGGGCATTGAGCGGAATTGAAAGCGGTCCAGAAGCAGGCATTCTATCATCTAAAATCGATGTGCTGATTACTTTCGGTGTATACAGCATATCGGATGACAAATCCTCGCAGCTATCTGCCGACGGAGCATATGACCTTATCAATTTAATGGAACGTGTAAAAATAGCTCTACTTAGGCAGGGGATTATCGATAGACGATATGAACTAAGCATGCCGTATAAATGGGAAATTCCAGACGAACAAGCTTATCCAATGTGGTTCGGACAAGCGTTCACTACATGGAATTGTCAAGGCGTAATTCCAGAACGAGGAGTTGAGATAATTCATGGCATTTAAACATGGTGTGTATGTAAACGAATTGGAAGTAAAACAGACCGTACAGAATAGTTTGAAGTCATCTGTAACGGTCTTTTATGTAACAGCTCCGTTGGGTCCAGTGCAGACGCCAGTGGTAATAAAGTCCTTTGATGAAGGCGTAAAGGTGTTTGGTTATTCGAAGGACTTTGAAACTTATACGGTGTCAGAGTGCTTGCAATCTCACTTTGGGTTATATGGGCAATCGCACGCTATCTTCATAAACGTAGCTGATAAAGCAGTGCATAAAAAAGCTACGACAGGCACCTTGGATATAGCTGAAAATGTAACGGTTACTGATATCGAGTACCCGAACATCGAAAGCGTAAAAATCAAGAAAGGTACAGCCGATCTTGTGAAAGGTACCGACTATTCAGCTGAACTCAACAAGGACGGAAAGCTTGTCATTACGATTCTTGCGGGCAGTTCCGTCACTCTTCCAACGACGGGCCTTGCACTGTCTTATGACGTGTTTGATCCGACAAAAGTTAAAGGTACTGACTTTATTGGTGCCGTGGATGCCACAACGGGCAAGCGTACTGGCTTTGAATTATTCGATACGATCGTTCCGAAATTACACCTTGTTCCTAGCGTGGTGCTGGCTCCTAAGTTTTCTGTAGATGCAGCCGTCGCAACGGCGATGAGAGTAAAATCGCAAAAGATCAACGGTCTTTTTAAGGCCATAACGCTTGTAGACGTTGACTCCAAAACAATTAAGACACGTCAAAAGGCTATTGAGTCCAAGCCAGTCGGAGACCCAGGACAATTGTTGTACTGGCCGAAAGTCATGAAGAGCGGTCTCATATATCATATGAGCACCCATATGGCGGGTGTAATTAGTCAGATGGACTTGAGCAACCAAGGAATTCCGTACACTTCGCCATCAAATAGAAGCGCCAATATTGATGGACTTGTGCTTGCAGATGGAACGCCTGTAGATCTCGGGATTGACGAAGCCAACGAGCTTAACGGAGCGGGCATCTCGACGATGTTGTCGTTCATTGGCGGCCAGAGAGCGTGGGGTAATCGCACATCTATTTTCCCGGACTCAAATGTAACAAGCATGAAAGATGTCTTCATCCACGCAAAGCGGATGATGTTTTGGATTGGAAACCGTCTTATAACTGAGACTTGGGCAAATGTGGACGCGAACATCACTCGTCGTTTTATTGAGATGGTGGTCTCCAAGCACAACATGTATTTCAACAGCCTCGTTTCCATGGGGGCAATTATTGGCGGAGAATGCACGTTTAGTACTGATAGCAATCCGGCGTCACAAATTATCGAAGGCAAGATTCGTTTCCATGTAAGAGTCGGCTTCCCTGGTATCGGTGAAAATATTCAATTTGATTTTGAATTTGACACAGCGTATATCCAAGCGCTTGAATTGGCGGCATAGAAAGGAGAGGAAATCATGAGTCTTACACGGATCGATGAAAAAGTAATTCAGTATACCGTTTGGTTGAATGGGAATACGCATCTGGGGACAGCACTTGTGCAATTACCAGAAATTAAGATGCCAACGGAAAGTCTAAAAGGGGCCGGAATTGCTGGTGTAATTGAATCCACCACACCTGGGTATTTTGAACCTATGACACTTACAATGAACTGGCGTACAACGTCAACACAAGAGGCGACAAGGTTACTAGCACCTAATTCGCATTTCATTGTGCTTAGAGCGGCCATTCAAGTTTTCGATAAGGTTGCACAGGAGACGCTAGAAGTCGGTAAAACAGTTACATTCCGAGCAACTACTATAAGCCATGCTCTTGGTAAAGTTGAAGGAGCTTCAGCAATGGATGGAAATACTGTTATGTCCTGTAGTTACCTCAAAAACGAGGAAGACAGCCGCGTGCTATACGAAATAGACCAGCTCAATTCTATTTACAATGTCAATGGCAAAGATTATCTTGCCCGTCGTCGCAGCATTTTGGGCTTATAGGGGGCTGATTTGATGAGTACAGTAATAAATTATGACCTCCGTTCTCCTGTTAAGCTTAATGGAGAAAGGATTGAAAAAGTAAGCCTTGATTTTGATTCATTGACGGCTGCTGATTTAATTGAAATCGACAACATATTTACTAGAGCCAATGAATCTACCACCATAGATCAGGCACTTGCTGTGAGGGAGTATTCAAAGCATTATCAAATACTTACAGCAGCGAGAGCAGCAGGATTGCCGTTTGAATTTGCTGATAAAGTCAAGGGCAAGGATTTTGTAGTACTAACAGTAAATGCTCAGAATTTTTTTTTAGGATAGGTATAGGTTTAAACGCGCGGCAGCTCATGAGAGCTGTCGCTTTTTTGTGTAGGGAGACTTACACACCTGCAACATTCTTTCTCGGGCTCACCATTAGGGAGCTTTCCGACTGGCATGAGGTCATCAAAGAGGGGAGGGGGGTTGAATGACAAGGGAATACGAAGTTGAGTTTAAGCTGTCAGGCGTGTTGGAATCTACGTTTAAACGAACTATAACCGGAGCTTCTAACGACATGCGTGATTTGTATAATGACGCAAAGAAATTACATCAGAGTCCTGGTCCAGCAAAAACTACGCGATCTGTCAGAGATGACTTGATACGCACTCAAAAAGAGATGCGCGAAACGAATGGAATATTTGGTCAGATGCAAGGGGCGCTTGGTCGTACCTTCCTTCCTCTCTCGGTGGGTTTAGGTGCTGGAGCGCTTGCGCTTGATTCCTTTAAAAAGTCAATGAACTTCGAAGCGCAGCTTGATTCAATACAAGCCTTGGGTGGGCTCGCTAGTCATGAAATGAAAAAAATTAATGACTTGGCGATGCAAATGGGTTCTCAGACTAAGTACTCTGCTTTAGAAGCAGCCGCGGGTATGGAAGAGCTAATAAAAGCGGGGATGACCGTCGACCAAGTGATGGGCGGAGGATTAGAAGCATCACTTAATTTGGCAACAGCTGGCGGCCTAGAATTGGCTGAAGCTGCTGAAATAATGAGCACTGCAATGAATGCATATAAGCGAGATGCTATGTCAGCCGCAGAGGCATCCAACATATTAGCGGGAACGGCCAACGCATCGGCAACCAGTGTCCAGGAGATGCGATACTCACTCTCTGCGGTCTCCGCGGTTGCTTCTGGTGTGGGACAGTCGTTTCGAGATACGAACATCGCAATCGGGCTATTTGCCAATAATGGCCTTAAAGGTTCCGATGCTGGTACTTCCCTGAAAACAATGCTTCTTAACTTACTGCCATCAACAAAGGCTCAATACAACGAGTTTGAACGACTCGGTTTGATGACATACGACACCAACAAAGCCATGCAGTACTTGAGTAAAAATGGGGTCAAGGTTGCATCGAAGTCGTTTGAAGATGTCGACAAGGCGTTACGACAATATGCCGCCACGCAAGCGGGAGCTAAGTTAGGATCAGACAAAGCGCATGACGAGTATACCAAGCTTGCCATGCAAACGGGAGCAATGTCATCTGCGTTTTATGATGCCAAAGGCTCGCTTCATAACTTGGACGTTATTGCTGGAACTCTTAAGAAGAGTCTGACTGGTTTGAATGATGCCCAGAGGCAGATGGCATTGGAAATAATGTTTGGTACAGATGCGATTCGTGCGGCAAACATTCTTTACAAGGAAGGTGCCGAAGGCGTTAAGAAATTTAATGGCGAGATGTCCAAGGTTACGGCGTTGGATGTCGCAAAAGCCAAAATGGACAATGCTAAGGGTGCGCTTGAACAGTTTAATGGTGCGATGGAGACATTGCAGATCGCATTGTTAGAGCCAACGCTTCCATTGATCAAAAAGACGGCACTCGCAGCCGCAGAAGCAGCGGAAGATTTCAAAAAATGGCTCGATACTGACCAAGCTAAGGCGTGGGGCGAAGTAATAATGCCTATCCTTGAGGCACTTCCTGAACTAGCAATGGCAGCTGCGTCTGCTTTCGCAGGGTTCAAAATCGTAAGTGCAATAAGCAGTACTGTAGAATTCGCCAAAGGTCTTAAGCAGGTGACGGTAGCCGGCACGGGTGCGACTGACGGAATTGGAATGCTAGGTAGAGCTGCCGCATTTTTAACTAATCCAATCGGACTCGCAGTGGGGGCAGTTGGGTTACTGGGGGCGGGGTTATACACATATAGTCGTGCCCAAGAAAAAGCTAGACAAGAACTTTTGAACATGAAAGAGACGCTCGAAACTGCCTTCTCCAATTATCAGGATGTCGAAAGACAAGCTAAAGAAACGAAGGAGTTAGCCGCTGAGTACGATCGATTAACTGGCAAAATTAATGATTCCAAGACCCCTGCAAATGAGTTGACTGAAGCACGACGGAAGCTAAAGGTAGTTGAACAGCAATTAATAGAATTAAATCCTGAGATTTTGAAAGCTGAAGATGCGAAGAGCGGGAAGTTCCGCGAGCAAATAGAACTGGCTGAAAAACTAAAGAGTACCAAGTTAGAGTCAGCTAAGCGTGATCTAGAGCATACGATCATAAACGAAAAAGAAAAGTTGCCCGAGCTGCAAAGTGAATACGAGAAACTCGGTGGGGATAAAGAGTTTTACAACAGATCCTACTACCGATATAAAGACTCTTATGTTAAATTCAATGATTATTCAAGTCGTCAAAAATCAATTTCGGAGGATCCGAGTCTCAGTGATGAGCAGAAGAAAGCAAAGCTAGATGCTCTTAGTAACGAGATTGAGAACGAGACAGGCAAAAAATTCTCCGGTTATGACAAGTGGGGGCAGTTGGAGAAAACAGTTGCCAGCACTAAAGAAAAACTTGAGTACAACCATAAGATGCTCCTGAAAACAGAAGAGGAACTGGGGAAAGCGGAATCTGGAATTCAAAGTCTGTATGACAAACAGGTGGAATTGATTGAGCTTAACCTCGGAGGATCTATTGAGGAGCAGGCAAAAAAATATAAAAATATGACGGACGAACAAAAAAAGCTTTTTGATGAATCGCTTGAAAAGCTCGCTCGGCTTAATGTCGAGATGGAATTGATTCCTACCGAGAAAAAGGTTGATATCCAGTTTGTATATCAAGAAATAGGCAAGCCGATGCCGAATCTGGAACAATACAACGGATTCATTCCAAAATTAAAAATGCCTGGCGTTACTAAATACGCAAAAGGCGATATTGTCAGCGGAGCGCACTTTGGTATTTACGGCGAAGCAGGACCCGAAGCATTTATCCCGATCAATAATAAACCGCGTTCTCATGCCTTGCTCCAGCAGACAAACAAGATGATGGGATACACAGCTACACCTTCTGGTGCAGCTTCTTCAGGATCCGGAACTGAGCCAATTGTCGTCAAGATTGAGAGCAACCCAACTGTAGTCGTGCAAGGAAATGCAGATAGCAATACAGTGGCGGCCATAAAGGATGCAGTGAAGCAGGAAGCGGAACGGATATATAGCCAACTCCCAAAAATAATGGCCGATGTTTATAGGCAGCAAGCGAGGTTGAGTTTCAATGGATCGAGCTAATTACACAACCGTCCAAGGAGATACATGGGATATCATTGCGTACAAGCAATATGGAAACGAGTCTTTGTTTCCCTTGCTGATTAACGCGAATCCCCAGCATGCAACAAAGGTCAGGTTTGACGCGGGAGTTACCTTGTTTGTTCCGGCAGCTCCTGAAGAGATTTCGGAAGACTTGCCGCCGTGGAAGAGGTGAATTATGAGGCGAGTTATGCTTCATGTTAACTACAATGGAAAGAAAATGGACAAGAGTTTTATGGACCACGTTTTAGACTTTTCTTACACAGACTCGGGTAGTGGTGAGCTCGATGATTTATCGCTTCGTTTATCGGATAAGGATCGTAAGTTCCAGGCTTCATGGATGCCTGCTGAGGGTGATGTCATCAGCGCCGCCATAGAAGTGTTTGACTGGCAGCGAGAGGGGCAATCGAAGAAGTACAATTGTGGCAGCTTTCATGTGGATGAGCTTACTTTCTCTGGCGTCCCCGACGAAGTGAGTGTGCGAGCTGCTTCATTCCCGGTGTCTTCGACTGCGCGCCAGGAGCGGCGAACAAAGGTATGGGAAAAGGTGAAGCTCTCCACGATAGCGGGAGAGATCGCGCGGCGTGCGAAGCTTAAACTCGCTAACGAGGTGGACATTGACCCTTCTTACGACAGGATTGAGCAAATGGACAAGTCTGACTTCTCGTTCTTGCTGGAGCTGACTAAGCAAGAAGGAATTGCTTGCAAGGTGGTAAGCGGGCAGCTTGTTCTCTTCGATGAATCCAAGTTTGAACGAGGCAAATCAGTGGCTACATTCGAACGAGGAAAGTCCAACATTCTTGATTATAGCTTTTCGTGGTCTGCAGCAAATTGTGCGTATCGAGCTTGCGAGGTTACTTACGAGGAAGTCGATAAAAAGAAGACCAGCAAAGCAACATATACACCGCCCGGCGCACCATCGACCGGGCCTGTTTTGCGTGTCCAGGAAAGTGCCAAGTCACAAGCGGACGCTCTCCGTATCGGCAAGAACCGGCTGCGCGAAAAAAACAAGCAGGCAAATCTAGCAACCATGACGATTGTCGGTGACGTTCGTATTGCTGCTGGCGTAATTATAACTATTAAAGGTTTTGGTAGATTTGACGGCAAGTATATTGTGGACAAGGCTAACCATACAGTTGGTGGCGGCGGCTACAATACTAGAATGGATTTGAGAAAAATATTGGGGTGGTAGTATGAGCGCAATACGGGTGGGCGTAGTATCATCGGTGCATCCCGAGCAGGCTGCCGTGCGTGTTACATTCGCGGGACGTGACGATATGGTAAGTGATATGCTGCCCGTATTGGTGCAGCACGGAACATATTCGCTCCCATCAGTTGGGGACAGCGTTTTATGTTTATTTTTGCCCAATTCCAATAGTGGTTTTTGTGTTGGAACTTACTACGTGGCAAGCGAAACAAAACCGCTTAGTAAAGACGGATCGCAAGCGACTTGGCTTGATAATCCCATGATTAACAGCACGATTGGATTTCGGGCGCCTAATAGTAATCAAAAAAATGCGCCCTATAATTTCGCAGTAGTGGAGGGGCAGCGCGGCGGAGTTGAATACACCGAGATATGGATTTTAGTCAACGCCTGGTATGACTACGATACCAAGCGCTTTAAACGCGTAAATGTCGATAACTTCAGCTTTGGATGGCAACTCCAGGGCGGCGGCACTTACCCCGGCGAGGAGACGATCGGTGACTTCATCAATCAGGGTGTGAATTTGTGGAAAGCGAATGGGAAAAAGGCATACGCTGTCGGTGATCCGATGCGCGATCAAACGGGTGAGGATATTGGGGTGCAGCTCCCAGATGGTACATGGCGTGAATATGGCGTCATGTTAGGGTGGAATAACCACTTCATGTGCGATTCCTACGGTGGGATGACCATCGGTGGAGCTGGCTTTGAAATTGACGGTGCAGGGATTTCGCCGTTTAATCGTGTATCGTTGGGGCGCTTTAGCGGCAAGAGTGAAAACCCTGATAGACCTGTGCAGGAGTATGGCTACTTGTACAATGCAATGTTATGGAATACCCAACATGGATTGTGGAATAAGGATGAGGACCAACTACCTGGCTATTACTATGGGATGCAAAGTCCGATTAACTATTTCGCACATGGCACCTTCGATCCGTGGAGCAATAGAGCGGATTTAGACAAGTGCGAGTTTGTATTCAAGCGCTTGGGAAGTTTCGTCCGTCCATATGTGGAGAATTGGCAGTCGTTGCTTCGCATTAATCAAGACGGTGTTACAACACTAGCATCATTTGAGGAGTTAGAAAGAAAGACTCTCGACATCAATCCACAGGCTCAGGACTTTATCATTATTCCGTTTCCTGATGCAACCTGGAATAAGAGCAATATGGAGGTAGTATTTTTACAAGGCAAGACAGACTATTACGATGAGCCTCTAAAGGACAGGGAACATCGTTGGACTGTAGAAGGTTTGCGTATCAAGCTGAATTTCACGTACTACAGAAATGTAAAAGTGACTATCCGTAAACTAAAAAAAACCGAGATGGAGATTCATCCGCGGAAGGGTATTTCTGTTGATGGAAAATCAATTTATAAGAAGACGACTTTGAAAGTTGACTTCTTGGCGGGCTCAACAGATTTCAATGTTAATTTCCCTGATAATACATGGACTCCAGATAACACCGTAATTCTGGCCGTGATCGGAAAACTAGCAGACGGTAGTAGTCGGCAGCTTACAATTAACGCTACCATTACTCCAAGCGGGGTCTATGGTGCGTTAGGCTCAAACGAGTATGTATCGGCAAAAATCGTGTTGGATCGGTGTTAGGAGTGATGGAATATGATCGGTGCATTTGGAGAAGTGAATTTCCTAGTGACAAACGAGAAAATCCGAACCTATGACGACTTTGTTCGAACGTGTTCGCCGCGCTGGGCAGATCATGAGGTAATCGGCAAAAAGCCAGTTTCACAATTTATCGGACCAGGCTTAGACGAGATATCATTCTCGATGTCTTTCCGTCTATCACTCGGGATCGATCCACGCTATGAAATTGATAGATTGGTTAACATGCAGCGAAGCGGGAAACCGTTCGTCTTAACAATCGGCAAGAAGGCAATTGGCACATACAAGTGGGTGCTCGTTGGATTTGAGGAAAAGCATGTCGCAGTGAGTAATAAAGGTCTTATTCTTTCCGCGGATGTCAGTGTCCGACTAAAGGAGTATGCACGATGAAGGTTAACTTTGCTCCTACAAGCTTACGTGAAGAAATCGAACAGAACATTGACTGCATCTTAGAAACGATCCAAGGAACTGCGCCTCTTGCGCGTGGCTTTGGCTTAGACAAGACGGATGTAGATTCGTTGGATAATTTAATTGAGGCTCGAATGACTAATAAAGTCATAACTGCAATCCAAGAGCATGAACCGCGAGTCCAAGTCACGGAGGTTTATTTCCCGGCAGGCGAGGATGGCAAGATAAAGCCCAAAGTTAAATATGTAATGGTGGAAGAGGGTGAGGACACTGAATGATCTCCCGGACATCAGCTTTGTTGACGAAGATGTTAACAAGACTGTTTCAAACTTAATCACTACCTACGAGGCGCTATCAGGCCGTAAGCTGTATCCAGCTGATCCTGTGCGCCTCTTTTTGTTGGCTATTGCCTCAATATTGAGTCAGCAGCGAGTGCTCATTAATCAGACGGCCAAAGAAGTATTCCTTCGTTTCGCTAGGGGTGAGATTATTGATTTCATCGGAGAAATGTTCAATGTGAAGCGATTGCCTGCGGATGCCGCTAGAGTGACAATGGAATTTACTCTTTCCCTCCCTCGCACATCTGCAACAATTATTCCAATTGGTACACGGATTGGAGCACAGGGCGGCGGTGGTGCTATCTACTTCGCGACAACTGAAGTGTTAGAGATTAAGCCAGGGGAACTAACAGGAAAAGTGTTGGCCGAATGCTCTGTGACTGGTATCGGTGGCAATGGTTTTATTCCTGGACAACTCAATGTGCTGATCGATCCGATACCATTTGTACTTAGTGTCAATAACACGACAGCCAGCTCGGGCGGCGCAGAAATCGAATCAGATGACGCTTTTCGCGAACGAATACGGGCAGCTCCTGAATCATTTTCAACAGCGGGCCCGTTTGAAGCGTATCGTTTCTGGGCATTGACAGCAGGATCAGGAATTGTGGATGTGGGTGTTGATTCTCCCAGCCCCGGTGTAATCACACTTGTGCCATTGATGGCGGACGGAGCCTTACCAACTCAAGATGTATTGGACGCAGTGCTCCTTGCTTGTCACGACCGCCGAATACGGCCCCTGACTGATAAGGTGTCAGCTATTGCCCCGACGACGATATCGTATAATATCGCGCTGACATACTACATCAATAGAACAAGGGCAGCAGAATCAATTAGTATTCAGTCTGCTGTTTCTGCGGCAGTTGATAAATACCGATTATGGCAAAAGTCGAAGCTCGGAAGGGATATCAATCCATCCGAGCTTATTTCACGTGTTATGACCGCCGGAGCTTTTCGGTTGAATGTAACCTCACCAGTATTTACGGATGTAAGCTCGCTGCAGGTAGCACAGGACGCAACAGTCACGATTACATTCGGGGGGCTTGTAGATGACTGAGTTAATTAACTTAAGCCTCTTAGATATATTGCCGCACAGCCTGCGCGGGGATGATTCAGTAGTTGCAGCAGCTAAAGCGATTGACAAAGAGCTTCAAGGCATAACTGAGATGGTGCAGCGACTTTCTATATTTAAACACTCAGACCAGTGGACGAATGATGAGACGAATGAGCTTGCATGGCAATTTCATGTGGACTTCTACGATCCATCATTACCACTACCCCAGCGCAGAGAGCTTGTACGCAACGCAATTAAATGGCACAGGCAAAAGGGTACACCAGTTGCGGTCGAGGAACTGGTTGTAACTCTATTCGGGGATGGGAAAGTAGAAGAATGGTTCGAATATGGTGGGCAGCCTCACCACTTTCGAGTTGTCACCAATAATCCTGGCGTTACCGCCGAACGAGCTCAAGACTTCATTGACGCAGTGGACTCCGTAAAACGAGCTTCTGCCAAGCTGGAGCGGGTGATCATCAACCAAACCGAAAGCATGCAAATCATGTACGCGGCTGTATTACACATGGGTGAAAAAATGACAGTAGAGATGGTGAGATAATGGCAGGATTCGGAGGTTTACAGTTCACGGCCAAAGGTCTTAACCTATTAGCCAAAGCACAGACAGGTGTGCAACTGAAGTTTACGAGAGTAGCAATCGGGGACGGCCAACTTGCTAACGGCCAGACAATTCCTACACTTAACGCACTTATTAGCGAGAAAAAATCGCTGCCTGTTATTAAGCTGATTATGCAATCTCAAGGCAAGGCCGTAGTAGGAGCTAATCTTTCCAATCAAGATGTTACGGTTGGTTTTTTCTTTAGAGAGCTGGGTATCTTTGCGACGGACCCGCAGGAAGGCGAAATCCTATACTGCTATGGTAATGCAGGCGTAAATGCGGAATTTATCCCTCCGAGGGGTGGGGCAGACATCATTGAGAAAGCTATCGATACGGGAGTCATTGTTGATCAGGCGACGAATATCACCGCGACAATCGATAACTCTCTTGTCTGGGCAACTCATACTGAGCTCGCAACTAAAGTGGACAAGGTTCCTGGCAGGCAGCTCTCCACCGAGGACTATACGACCGCAGAAAAGCTGAAGCTTGCTGGTGTAGCGGCTAGCGCAAATAACTACACTCATCCTCCAACGCATCCAGCGACCATCATTACTGTCTCCGATGCGGACTTCCCAGGAGAAACAACGTTGATGGGAGTACTTCGTGGTTTAAAGTCGCTTGCCAATAGCATCAAGCAAAAGGTCGCTGTTGCTATTGGTGCTCCTGCTGGAGCTAATGACACAGGCGACCAATTGGCGAAGGTTATTAATGATGCAAAAGCTTTAGGGGCTAGGAATCTTATCGATAAAAATGTATCGGCAAGTGCAACTGAATCGATCACAGCTTTGTTCGGGAAAATAGCCAATGTCGTAAGAGGCTCTGGTAATGCTCAGGTTCACGACGTACTGCAAGATAAGACTTTTACCAATGACAGTGGAGTTCCGCAAGTAGGCACGTTCCCCGACTTCAGAGCTGGAGGTCTTTGGTCTCCTTTATCTTACAGAGTGGAAGAGGGATATAAGATCTATGTCCAACCCAGAGCGGGGGCGTACAGCACGAACGGTGAGTTTACCATAGATGCACCTAACCTTAAAGCTCAACATGTCCGAGCGGGTATAGAAGTCTTAAAAGGAGTTAAAGGTACATTGCAACCGGGACGACGAACAGCCCGAGTGGAACGTAGGATACTCACAAGATCAGAGATTGTTCCCGAGGACGGTTTTGTATGGGCGGAATTTACTGCGGCAGAGGTTCCATTCGTACCGTCTCTTGTAATCACGGAGTTAAATGGGTATTTTGGAGGCTCTACGGGAGACATCATAAATTTAAACCTACTAAATAATAGGAATACAAATTATCTTTCTAACTATGGACGTACAATCTTTGAGACATCTATATCCATACCGTTCGGTACTAATCCCGGTCGTGTGTATATTAAGCTATATGGTCCAGCGATTTTTACACCTGGCAACGCATGGGGTGAACGAGCGGTCAATATGACATTCTATGAATAGGAGGGTGAAAATGGAGCAAAAAGGATAATTGATTTCTATGGGGTTCGGGTTGGCAACTCTACCTATTTCATTAATTCAGTAAAGCGCCATGCAGAGCATGAGCGTTATTTTTGTGTTCTCAAGTTTTAGTTGCTCCTGAGCCGATCAGGAATATGAAAATCGGGGGAAATGACATGAATCAATTTACGAAATTAATTGCTGAAACGATCGGCTTTAAGACAACGGAGCAAGTAGCAGCAACAGCAACGGTCGGGGCGTTCGGAACAATGGCCGCTTATATGTTTGGAGGATGGCCAACATTGCTGCAGGTGTTACTTATGATGGTCATCATCGATTATGTATCTGGAATTACTGCAGCAGGATTGACAGGAACTTTACGCAGCGGAATTGGATTTATTGGTATCGCTAGAAAGATACTCATTTTTCTTATTGTTGCCATAGCTCACCAAGTAGATCTTGTGCTAGGTGATCAGCACATGATACGAGACGCGACGATTTTCTTCTACATGGCTAACGAACTACTCTCCATTATCGAGAATGCAGGTCGTATGGGCGTTCCTGTTCCATCTGTCATCCGAAAGGCAATAGAAATCTTGAAGGACAAGGAAGGTGGTAAACGATGAAAATCGCCCAGATGGGAAATGAGCATACCAATTCTAGCAGCCGTAAGGGGCATGTTCCGTTTGTAATTGTAAATCACATAAGTTCAAGCACTATGAGCAGTATGGATAACTGGTTCCGCAGCAGCGGGAACGAGGTTTCATCTGCTCATTTCGGTGTGTCCAAAGACGGACGCGTACACCAGTATGTCGATATCAAGCTTGCTGCTTGGGCTAATGGTTTAAAGGCAGCGGCTATTCCTAATGCTCCATCCATTGTTGTTAAAGAAATGAAGGTCAATCCGAACTTATACACAATCAGCATTGAGCACGAAGGCACAGACGGAAATCTAACCGAAGCACAGTTCACAGCATCTGTTTGGCTTCACGGTCATATCCAAGCAGAAGTTAAACGGATATGGGGCAAAATTATCAAACTCGACGCTCGGCACGTTATCGGACATTGTCACATCGATCCGATTCGAAAAGCAAGCTGCCCTGGTCCTAGGTTTCCGTGGGATAGACTATATCAAGTATTGAAAGGGGAAGAAGAAATGTTGGAAAAAGTAAAGGTTGATGTTAACGGCAAAAAAGTTGGGGAAGGACTATTAGTCAACGGCATAACCTACGTTCCCGTCCGAGTAGTGGGGGAAGCTTTGGGCGCGGTGGTAGATTGGAACGAGAAGAACAAGACGGTCAAATTAACTCCTCGGGAGGGTTGAGGAGCATGGCCGTAAAATTTATAACGCCTTCAAGTAAAGTTGAAATTCAAGCGAAGAGCTTTGATAAACTACCAGATTTGAAAGATCACAACGATGGAAGCGAAGCCTTAATACTTGACACTGGCGAAGTATTCCGTTGGGGTGAGGGTGAATGGCACAGAATTTAGGCATGGTAGCAGCGGTAGCTAAGTCTATGGTTATGAGATACCAGAAGCCACAGATTCGTAGCTCGAAGAAGGTGGCGCTCGGGGACTCGATAACGTTTGGCAATGAAGCAAATGTCCGCCAGTATCCAACATGGTTATCATGGGCAACCAACAGTATGGTTATCAATGCAGGGGTAAACGGAAATAGATTAGATCAAATGCTTGCTAGGCTGGATATAGACGTGATTGCTCATCGCCCAGGTAGTTGTATAATCTGCGGTGGAACCAATGACGGAAACAGTGGACGGCCATTGCAAGCAGTTGCAGCAGACTTCAAAGCCATTACAGCCAAACTTGTCGCCAATAACATTGATCCGATAATTTGTTCAGTTCTGCCGCGAGATGACAACCTAGCAATCATGCCATTCATATATCGCTTGAATGAATGGCTGCAAACATTTTGTCTGCAGCAAGGTTTTATATTTATTGATTTATTTTCCGTGTTTGCTGATGAAAAAGGATTGCCTAAGCCAGGCTATTTGCTGACAGACAAGCTACACCCGACGCAGCTCGGAATGAGAGTTATTGCCGAGACTATTGCCGCGCATTTGCCAACAACCAAGTTGCTTCCAGTAGTAGCAAAAGGAGACACTTCGACAACTGTGCCTAATCCACTCTTTGCAACTGGTACCCACGAAGTAGCAGCGGGTTGGGGGAAGTACGGCAGCGCGGGGAATCTGCTAAAGTTTAATCGAGCAGACGGTTGGCAGACAGTTGAGAAGGATATAGGCAACGCATTGCAAACGGGCGGCTTCCAAGTCAAGCTTCCATCAAGCCTGGTCGAAAATAGGTCATACAGAGTGGAAATGGACATGGACTTTAGGAGCAACTTGGACTCCGTATGCACTTCATATTTCCAGTTCAAGAGTGCAGCGGGCGTGGTGCTAAATGGAGCTGTGTATCTGCTTAGGTCTCCAACGCTTAGGAGAATAGACAGGCTGAGAGTCACGGCTGATATTGCTGTGCCTGCTGGAACGGTTAGCACGGAGTGGATAACCTTCGGCCAATCCGTTGATTCATTCACGCTGCGAATAGCCAATCCACGTATTGTTGAAAATCTCTAAGGTAAGTAATTAAACATAGACATTACAACGATTAGGTGATAATCTTGTTCCATACACTTTCGGCATTAAAAAGAGCCGCAAGGGATTTGTCCCTAGCGGCTCTTTTTCTATTTGAAATACATATCAAATAATTCTACTTTCTTCAGATTGTCTAGCAAACCAACGAATTATTTGACTGGCCACTGTTTTAAGGCAGGTAGCAAAGTCACCTAATTGATCTTCAGGGCATTCATACCCCTTTAACCTATAATTAGTTTTTGCATGAGCAATCCTGTTCCTTGTATCTGAAATTGCTGAGGCTAATTCTTCAAGACATTTTGATCTTTCTTCTTTGCTACTGCTTAAATCGAATTTTTTAATTTTCTTTAAAAATGGGGGAGCGAATGATACCAAATCCATAATGTCACAGCATGTTTCAATAGTCAATTTAATTGCTTGGCTATCTTTAGTTCTAAGTTTATGTTCATCATATAATTTTTCAAGCTCAAGTATGAAATTAGCGTCTGGTTTTAGTGAGGTAGGACTATGAAGTTTTTTAGTAATTGAATCGACCATTTCTTTACGTAAAACCGTTTGGGATACATATTCAATGACTTTAGTGTACATAAGGATTAGAAATTCAGGATCACGAATCTCATTAGCGGAATTGTAAATGTTAATAACATCAGATAGCCCCTTTCCTTGTAACAAAGGTCTTAATCTAATCGGGTCATCGTTAAACTCATCTTCCTCAATATCTTCCCCTATGAAATTTTGTCTGTTGGGGGTGTATAGATTTAATCCCAAACTAGTTCCTAATTCAAAAATGAAAGCCTGGACAATAGCGTCGATTGATTCTTCTTCTATTGTTTCGGATGATGTGATTTCTATAAAAAGATCTGACTCTAGTAGTGGAGGGAAATATTTATCATAAAGCCGATCCATAGTTAGACGCAGGCTATAACAATTTAATCCATTTCTTAAGGACACTGTTATTTTTTTTGAATTCCATATATCAGTAATTTTCAACTCATCTACAGGTATAAAGTCAAGTTCATATTTCTCATGACAGTCAGTATAGACTAGAACTCGATTCGAACTAATAAATTTGGAATCATTAACTATTTTCCCGTTTTTCGCATCGTTAATTAGGTTATGGAATTCTAGGAAGTTAGTACGTTCAGTAAGAGAAAAAATAGCACTTTCTCCTGGTAGAAGAACCACTAGTTCCGTCTCCTTACTAATTTTTATAAATTCATTATAGAATTTCTCCTTATTATCATACGAAATCAAGATTCCGTATTCATCGCAAAACTCTTTAATCTCATTGAATTTTTTCTCCAAATCATGTGTACAAAAGGTAATCTCCATTTAAACGCCCCATTTGTTTTGGTTTCGTTAGATATCTAGAATGATACCAAAATGTTACATGTTATGCCATATAAAACAGCCCCACGGCACTACATCCATTGGGGCTGTTTCGATACTCCATGCACAAACTTTTTTCGAAGGCTACATTTAAAAGTTAAATTAATTCGAACGCACACTCAGTGTCGAGTATATATCGGCCATCATCTAATTTGATGATTGTATTAAACGGCTCCACGTCATCGGATCTTACGATAGTGCCATGGTATTCAATCTGCGGCTTGCCGTTAAAGCTAACTAGTACTTTTGATCCTACTTCCGTACCTTGCTCAGGAAATTCGAAGCCATGTCGCACCACGGCCTCTTCTGTTGCTTCGCGCACAAAGTTCGCTAGGCTGAACATCTTTTTCAAATGATCATGACCCAGCGGATAACTAGCTGATTTGATTACCGAGTTATTTTTCTCTAGGAAGTGAATAAACTCGGCTACTTTTAATGAATCTCTATACAATCTATCCAAGCTAGCACAAATCACTACAAGCTCTTTATGTTGATCAATCAAGGTTTTCATCTTGTTGAAAGAAGAATGTTTGTCAGAAACGTTTACGTTAACGTCTTGGAATATTTCAATAACTTCATATTCAGTTACTTTTGCAAAGTTATTGCACAACTCTATTTGTTTCTGAACAGAAATTAAATCTCGAGCACGTGCGTAGATAACTGCTTTCATACAACACTCTCCTTAATATTTTTACTATTTTCATAACCAAAGTTTAACATCGGAGAAGGTGATAAGGAAATGAATTAATTTATAATTTTGTCAATGTTAAATCTCCAGTAATATGGTTTATATCTAAGCTGTAGGTTGCAGCAATACGTTCAAACTGACAGTTTTCCGTGCTTGCAAGGCAGTGGGGACATTTTTTTGTATCGATTAAAACAATATCGTGAAACGGCTGCCAACATAATTGGCAAGACGTTTGTAAAACATCTATACGCATATACTTAATTCCTCCCATATCTAACCGCATTGTGTGGATCGATTATGGAGTAGGTGCGGTCTTAAAAATATTGAGGGACCGAAGCCCCTCTATTGTTTAACACGTCTTTCTATTTCATCCCACGTAGTAGCACCCAAACAGCTGCCGGCACGTACGCGGCTGATTGCTTCATCTACAGTTAGATTATCCTCGCGCATCCAAAACTTAATACTCATTACATGTCGTTTTATCTTCTTTTCAAAGGCGCCCTCTAATGTGCTCATTTTACTACCACCCAAAGCAATGCTAGAAGGACAAGGGTGGTGGATAGCATTACGGCAAATGTTGCTCGTTGCATCTTGCTCATCATAAAAACCTCCTAGTTATGATATACTGTGGATAAGACGACCGACCTTGGGTGCCTGCCCCCGAAGGGGCAAGCACTTTCTAATCATTTTTCTTTTAATAAGAAAATGACTAGGGTGATCACTGCAATCAAGAGATTAATCATCGCCGTGAGAAGTGGGATTATCTCTTTGATCTTGGATCGGTCGTCTTTTTGCTGTGTTTGTTGTTGCTCTGGCTGTTCTTCCTCAGTATGTGGTTCTACTAATTCCTTTACCTGTGCTTGCTCAGGTCTATGTTTCTTGTGTTTTCGCTTTGCCATCGTTTCACCTCCTCTCTACATTTTCTATAATATACTTGCGTGAGTACATAGTCAATAAGTATTTATACTTGCGCTAGTATATTTTTCGGGTGTTTCATATACTTGCGTGAGGAAACCTTGAGTGATAAGATTGTAGTAAGAAAGGAAAGATGAGTATGGACGAAAAGAAGGGTACACCTGCAACCCGCGCTAAAAATAAATACAACGCTGCAAATTATGATCGTTTGTATCCTTACGCCCCAAAGGGAAGAAAAGAAGTGTATGAAGCTGCGGCTACGAAAGCTGGATATAGTCTGAATGAATATATAATTAAATCAATAGAAGAAAAAATTGAACGTGATGAAAATAAGTGCAATAAAAAAGAGCCACAGGAATAGTCTGGGCTCTTTTATTATGTATATATTAAGATTATGTTTGTTTCTTGTTTCGTTCTTCAACTTCCTTAAATCTTTGTACTAGATAGCTAGTTTTATAAGAATTCTCAATCGCTTTTTCCCAATCCTTTACTTTGGATTTTAGAAAATTAAATTCATCCCTAGATAATTCACTTAGAAGCCCTCCCTCATATCTCATAACAAGTAAGAATGATTGATACAACTCAATTGTCATGATTGATGAGAGTGTATTGACTTTTAGTAGATCGTATTTTGCTGAGTTGTATTCATTTATTTGTAAATCATTTTGCAGTGTGATTATATCACCAGATGCATGAAATGCATCATAACCGACTATCAAGTATTCCTTCAAATACATTAACTTATTCGAATTAAGCACGATTTCGTTTTCTAAGAACACCTTAATAATATCGTTTGCTTTTTCTTTTTCTTCAGAAATTTTTGAATTTTCTTGTAGTTCTAAAATCTTGAATTGATTTTTAGCTTGATATCGTGCTCCTAAATATGTTGCTACTCCTCCAATAAGAGCACCTATTAAACCTATCCATACTTCCATTAGAAATCATCCTTCGCTTACATAGTTGTTTGAATTACTATTCAACATGTTTTTCTCTCATCCTCTTTATTGAGCATCAGGATAGAGTTTTCTTGGATTAAGAATTGGAATTCTAAAAATAAACTAACTGGATGAAATAAGAACTAATGATCTCTTCTGGTTGGTGTGAAATGAGTGAATGGCCGGAATAAATCTATACGGAGGGAAAGAAGAAGTCTAAGCGGGATAATATTAATTTGTGCCACTGCAAAACAGGTCTGAAAGGATTGAAAGAGCATATGTGTGCACTCTATGCTTTATGGTGCTCACATGCTGAGATAAGCCAGCAGATAGCAGATCTTTTTCGAAATGAGCAAGCAAAGAAAAGCCACGGGAATAATCCTGTGCTGTTGTTAATCCGTTTTGATGATTTGTTTCGGTTGTAAAATTCTAAGTTTTTTAGTAAAATGGTTGTAAGGAATAATTTTCAAGGGGGATTGAGTGTGAATTTAATAGTTCCAGTAGATGCTGCTGAAATCATAAAACTTGAGTATAGTCGAAGTGTTCGTTCCAGAATTATCAAGCTAGTCGAACAGGGATACATACTTGCTAATGAGGCTACTCGTCATGTATCATTTTTAAATTGGGATCTAGGAAAGAGACATGAAGGATATCTTAGGCCGTTAGCAATTAACTATCTCTTTAAAAAAGATATAGAGCAGAATCTTCTTCCGTTGTCTTACTCGTACGAATTTAATAAGAATAAGAGTCATAAATACTTAGTGTTCCAAAAAGGAAATGTGAAAATGACACTAAGTCAAACCAGTACAAGTAAGTCAGTGGCTAGGCCAGCTTTTTTTAGAGATAAGCTGCAAGAAACAAATCAAATTCGCTTCAATCTTTTTAATGAGGAAATGATTTTGAATGATAGCCCAGAGTATTATATGTTGTTGACTTATAGCTCTGGTGGAGAAACACCAAGATTTATCAATATTGGAATGCCAGGAAAAGATGCATGGATTGAAAAGGTGAATTTACTCTCTGAACCTCATTTGGTTCAAATTGATGGCCAAGACATCGATAAAGAAGAAGTTATTCAACAAGAGAACCTTATTGGTCTAAAACAGTTTGTAAAAGAGGTGGAAGAAGGTGGAGGTAAGTAATCGATTCACCAAATTTGTTGCAAGCCGATTGATTGAAGCAAGAGAAATTAGAGGAATGACCACAACGGAGTTGGCAAAACTCATTGGGGTTTCACAACAATCTGTTTCCAAGTATGAGAATGAGGGCGCCGTTCCTACATTTGATACACTTGAGAGTATTTCAACTGCATTAGAATTACCTGCGACTTTCTTTTATAAGCCACAAGTTGAAGGTAATGACTCAGTTGTATTTTTTAGAAGTAAATCAGCAGCTACTGTTAAGTCTAAAAAAGTACATTCTCACAAAATAAAGTGGATAAAAGAAATTGCTGATTACCTTGAACAATTTCTAGAACTTCCGCAGGTTAATATCCCTAGGTTTATAACTAGAGAACGGTATATTCCCACAGATTATACTGAGATTGATGAGATGGCATTAAAAGTACGTGAATTATGGGGGCTTGGTAATGGCCCTATTAGTAACGTTGTCTTACTACTAGAGAAGATGGGTGTGATTGTGGGGCGCTCATCTTTTTCTGATTATAGTATTGATGCTTGTTCTTTCTGGATAGATGATGAGAGGCCTATTATGTTGTTAAGCAATGATAAGACAGCTGCGCGGTCTCGTTTTGATGTTGCGCATGAACTTGCACATCTTGTGCTACATTCAAAAATCAGTCAGACGGAATTCAATAACAAAGAGAACTACAAAGCAATAGAGAATGAAGCTCATCGTTTTGCAGGAGCATTTTTATTGCCTTCACCTAGCTTCGGAACGGAAGTTTTGTCGACCTCCTTAGAACACTTTATCTCACTAAAAAAGCGTTGGAAGGTATCTATTGGAGCTATGTCTTATAGATCCAAAGATTTAGACATTTTTAGTGATTATCAGTACATTAACATGAGAAGTAAAATGGCAAAAAATAAATGGCTGACAAAAGAACCATTAGATGATGAACTTCCATTTGAAGAACCTGTATTGTTGAAGCAAGCTATAGAAGCAGTGATTGATAATCGCATCAAAACAAAACAAGATTTTGTTAGTGATGTAGGTATACACAGAGAAGAGATTGAAGCTATCGCAAATCTCTATAGTGGCTACTTACTTCAAAATGAATCGGCAAAAGTGATTCCAATTAGGTTTAAACAGTAAACTTTGGCACGGGATTAATCCTATGCTTTTTGTTTAATGAATGGATTTAAATGAGCCCCTGTATGTAGGGGCTTTTGTTATATCTATTCACACGCTACGCCGTCTCCGTCCCGATCCAACTGGCTACTGTATCCTGGATCGCCTTTTCGTAATGGAGCAGCGCCATCATCTTTGGCAGCCTTGCAGTTCTTGTAGTTCACGGTGTAAACGGTCGTCATGGTCTCTGTGTAGGAGTTTGTCTGATTCTCTGCTACCGTATCATCAAAGCCCGCATCGGTCGCGTAGTTCTCGATGCTCCATATACCTATCTCAGCTTTACGTGCTTTGTCTTGGACCTCGCGAAAATGGTCAACGTACTTAATGTTAGGCGGGTAGACATAAGCAACCCGTGCCAAACCTTCTTCTAATAACATCTCGTTAAACATTTTATCGCCAATCCATACGTAAGCAAGCAGCCTGCCGTACTTTTCTCGTTCGCTCACGTCAAGCTCAAGTTCAATTTCTTTACCATCAAGTGTCTTTTTGGAAAATTCGGAAGCCTCTGGACCGAATGGCTGCACAGGCTTGCCAGGGTGCTGAGTCTCGGGAGTATCTACTAGCAATAAACGCACATCCTCAATCTTCCCATTTAGATCGACTTTGATTGTGTCCCCGTCAGAAACTTTTGTCACCTTGGCTTTGATGCGGTTCTTATTTTCATGCTCTTGTTTAGTTGCTGCAACTGGCTTGCTGGCGGTTACGGTTTGCGTTTTATCAGTAGTACACCCGGCAGTGATAAGAGCCAATGCTACTAGCCAAATCCAAACCCTATTTTTCATGCTAACCTAAGCACCTCATTTGGTTATTTAGAATATCTCTGATTTTCATGTGCGACTATGAAAACTATACCTAATTCAGTAGCTGCATTTATACTATATTTGATTCCGTTGCGAATAGATGCACTTTTAAGGCCGATAATATCAGCGTTTGGATCAGTTAATCCTATTTCATTTAATACATCGCCTCGTTCTTCTTTTTTGAGTTCAGGATTTGTTACTGCCACAATAGCGCCAATGGAAACAAAAATGTCAGCAACGGATGTAAGTGTTCCGTCCCCAGAGCCTACTAACATCAAGTCACGAATTTCTCCAGTTTTTTTATGTACTGTCCCCTCGATAAAAAAGGTCTTAGTAAAGCTGTGCTGGAAAGTGTCATTTTCAGTGCCTTTTTTCACTTTTAAATTCTCAATCCTGAGATTATTCGAGTCTAGTTCTTTAACCTTTGAATTAAATGCTTTTACAAATTCATCCTGTATCATGCCTATTGACAAGGGTGATGTACTTTTATTCTGTTTGTTCTCTTGAATTGTACTTGTTGATTTAGCTGCTTGATCAGTTCCACCTTTTAAATCTTCATTAATATCAAGCATAATACGTATACCAATAGGAGCGATGATTATCCAAAACCACCAGCGTTTAAAAATAGGTTTTTTCTTCTTTTGCATGTGTAGGACCCCTTTATATATATTTGATGATCGTATGAAAAGGCAGCCCCGGTTAAGGGGCTTTTGCTGTAATTACTCGCATGCTACGCCATCGCCATCTCGATCCAATTTCGAGCTGTATCCCGGATCTCCTGCGTACAACGGCGCAGCTCCTGCTGCTTTAGCGGCTTTACAGTTTTTATAATATACAAATTCTTGTTTTGGTTCTTCTTTCGGTTCTGGCTTAGGTTCAGGTTTTGGCTGCGGTTTGGGTGCAGGCTTTTTTGGTTTGGTGTCTTCGTCATTATCATCTGATTCTTCATCTTGTTTAGTTACAGGCTTTTCTTGTTTTTCAGCAACCACTGGCTCTTCCTGTTTCGGAAGGGGTGGAGTCAGTAAAGCTGCGACTGTTATTAGCAGAGTAGCCACTAGAGTAGATATAACTGATTGTTTGAATTTCTTTTTGGCTCTGCCATCTCTTTTTACTGCAGATATTAGTGATGCAATAGTGAAGAAAAATGTACCTATTAAACATACAACGCCTAAACTAAGAAAAACCCAATTCATAGATGTTCTAGCCCCTTTTTTATAATATGTACTTGAGTAGGTTACCAAAATGTTACTAATTGTACCATGAAAATTTTGGGTCTTTTGTTTGTGTAGGACTAATCTATCAATTTCTCATGTAATATTTTCAATCACACATTATAATGGATTTATATACTAATAGGGTGGTGTACATGTGGACCCGACTTTATCATACATAGGTTTAAGTGTTTTGGATGCGCTTGCAGTAAACTTGCTGATTCTCAAGCTGTACCGTCTTCCAGTCAGAAAATATATATTTCAGATACTAATATTCTGCGGCATTATTGCAATTGTCTCATTCACTATGCGAATAGCAGTCGGCCAACCTGAGTGGGACCTTCCTATTCAATTCGTTCTATTTCTGCTTTTCTATAGGTATACACTCAAATATAGAATGCACTTATCGGCGTTCATACTTGGTTCAGGGTGGTCAGCTTATATATCTCTCCAAATGATTATTTATCATTTAACATCATGGGCTGGTCTTTCTAATAATACGGTTATTTTCGATACTGCAGGGTTATCAGTATACATTATCCAAATATCTTCAATTACTGTTGCACTATTAATAAGCTTATTCTTATGGGTTACAGGTAGAGGATTCTCATTTATATTAGTGCCACCACATGACTTCTTTTTCAAGGAGAACTACGCTGAGTATGGTAATAGAGTTGCTATTATTAGTGCAGCAATATCGACAGTGACGATTTTTGTAACTCTGGCGCTGTTGTTTGCGCAACTCTATATTGGAATTATGGTACTGTCCTTAGTGACCTTTGTGACTGCATATTATTTCTCTGATCGGAGTGAGGCCGAGAATGCTAGAAAGGCTATCGCGCAGTATCGCAATAAAAGCTATTAATAATTCTGCAGATAGTGAGGCCGATCTTGAGGTTATTACATACGGTCTTACAAATCGCTTATGCAGGTACACAATAAATTTATTCACGTTTCTAATAGGTTTTTTGCTGGGTCACATTTTAGAAGCTTTATTTGCGCTTGTAGCATTGAAAGTGATAAGAACATTATCAGGAGGGGTTCATTTTAAATCCCTTACAGTTTGTGCAATCGTGACATCATTGTTTTGTGGATTGTTACCGTTAGTTCAACTAGAAATGGAAATTAAAATTATTTTTACGGCTCTATCATTATTTATGTATATAGTGTGGGCTCCAAATGTGTATGAAGAATTAGTTGTTGAGCGAAATGACGACCAATTAAAATTATTCTCGAGTTTAGTTGTAGCGAGCAATTTCTATTTCCAATCAAGTATTTTAACAATCATTTTTTTCGTTCAAGGTCTAACCATTATTAAGTGGAGGAGGTGAGAGACGATGAATATTAAACTTTCTAAATTAATTATTAAAAGCTCCGAAAAAGAGGCAGTAAACCAAGCCAAAAGGAAAAAGAGCGTATTTGGAGCACTGGCAGTTCCGCATTCTTTAAAGCAGCTAATAGAGAAGGCTAAATAAAGCTATGCATTACATGAAATCTTATTTTTCCGTCCCTCTCGATGAAGGTAACGATGATTTTTCATTCACAGTTAATGACCTGTTATTCGTGCAGAACTGGAATCCATTTAAAAAGGTCGAGGTTCCAAGATACTTTACCAAAAAGGGCTTATATACCGTTCCGTTATCTTTGGAGAATTGCGACGAGGGGTTACAGAGCTTTGAACTTGTGCAACCCTGGCATCTTGTAAACAAGGCTTTAATAGCTAAGATTGAGTCAGAAAATTATGGACATATGATTTCGTTTAAGAGCATTGATTTAAAGATAAGCATTTCTAATGCTAAATATGAGATCATCGATTTAGTTAACACAACTGAGGAAACGAGACATGTATTTGCCGTAGAAGTAGAAACTAGAAAAGTTGTCGTTTTAGCACTCAAAGATGTATGTGTAATTGAATTGTTCGATACTAAAAATGGATATCGAGTCCCAAGTTTTCTAACTCATTTAGGTTTGTATGAGCCCGGTCTTACATTAAGGCAGTGTAAAGATGTTTTTCCTTTTTTAACGCAAATAGATAGTGGAGTATTAGCGAATGTAGAAAACATTAAACAGATCGAAATAACCCCATACGGTCAAGTAGTACACTTCTATGACAGTGAATATACAACTTCAATAGGTAAAACGATGGCGAAACGTTTTCGAGGCATCGTACCCATAATTGAGACTCGCTAAATAAAATAGCGAGTCTTTTTGATTAACACAGGATTTGTCTATTGTCAAGAATTTTCAACCCCCCCTAGCGCAAAAAAAACTAATCGTCGGAATTCGACAAAATATTCCTTTCCTTTTTGGTATGATCTATATGCAAACACATACACACAACAGGGAGTGATGCCCCAATATACCTCAGCTCCACTCGATTTAAATTCTTCTCATTTTGACTTTCCAAATTAAAAAGCAACAGTCAGCCAATGATCCATAATTTAAGCTGCATAGCAGCATTCAATAGCTAGGTGGTGATGCATTAATATTGTGATTTATGTAGGTGATAAGTCATCTATAACGGGGATTTTTAACCTTGAATACAAACATACGATCCGATGTTATTGAGTATCGATAGCAAAGTACGTGAATTTACATTACACACAGGGTGGTGGAAATAAGGGGGAAGTGACTGGTTGTACTATAGATATATCTATAGTTTTTAACTAGAGGGGCGCCTGTTTAGGCTTCCTCAGTGATGGTCCACTTATAGAAATCTTCGGCGTGACATTCAAGGATGTGCGCGAAAAGTACGATTACATCGTATGGGATTGGTTCACGGCCATTTGCCCAATTAGAAATTCTTTGTTCCGAATATCCAGTTTTTCGCGCCAATTTAGCTTGAGTGGTTTTAGCATCACTAATTCGCATTTTTAACAGACAGCGCCCCCTAGTGATCTTAAACATGAGATCTCCTTCGGGGATAAGCAAGTTTAGTGCAATTATATCATGTTTTGTGTGGATGTTTAGGCATTCTTGTTAAAATGTACACAACTAGACAAGGGGATGAGCCTGATGTTGAAAGAATGTTTAGTGCCATGGGTAAAAATGAGATCAGAAGAAATAGCAGCAGAATGTGAATCAAAAGAAACATATGATAAATTTACTCAAAACATGAATCTATTAAAAGAAAAATTGGATTGTAAAGAGGCTAATGCTTTACTATTGGAACTTGAAGAGTTGCTTAACTATCAAAGTGAGAACATTGCTACTGAAGTATACAATCGGGCATTTAATGAAGCTTTTGATCTAGCGTTGTCGATATACAAATAAGACAAGAGCACCCAATTAAATGAGTTCTCTTGCCTTTTAAATAATACCCAACTATCTGCCCAATAAATGCCCAACTTTCCATTACAGACTATTATCAACTATTGAAGGTCGGTAGAAGAAAAGCATATCTAGTGCATATTTACGAACTTTATTTAACGATATTTAAAGGTGGTTCATTAACAGAACTCAAGTTCACCAATGGGAACGCGATCAATACATGACCTTATATTAATCATCTCAACCCCTAGAGCCGTAAGGCTTTGGGGGTTTTTATGTTGTTGGACGTTTTTGGGTTTGAAGCTGTTGATTGCGCAATGTCCAACAAATGCCCAATTACTTTTTCTGATAGCCAACAAAGAATGTATTGAGCTTGTCCTTATATTTATCATACTTCACTACAACCCATGCTGGAACGGGCTTTTACAATACTTAAAACGAACATATATACTTATTTTGTGGAGCTTATGTCCTTATAAGGAGAGACAAACATAACCGCCAATGTACGAGATATTAATTATGTCATCAAGCGAATGGCAGATCACCAATTGTTCGGCCTGATACGTAAAGGAACATATGTCGAACAGTGCAAACAAGAGTGGGTACGGCGATGGGAAATGGAATATCTAAATTACATAAACATATCAGGGATAAAAAAATATGATGGCTAAAGGCCTTATGGCCCTATAAGGGTGGACAAGATCAAACAAAGAAATGTTGCGATGATAAGAAGGGAAAGTCCAATGAATAACTTTCCTCTAAAGCGTATTGAGGCAAGATATTCATCATTAGGCTCGGAATCATCTCCTATTTTCTTAAACCACCATGATTCTGGATTTTTAATGGCAAACAAACCTATCAAAATCATCAATACACTTATCAGGATGAAATTGAACACAGTATCAACTCCTATAGAGATAGGTACGCTAATAACTACAAAATGTTCCACAATGCAAGGAGGAAATTCAGTTAGAAACTGCCGCGAAGAAAATAGAAGAAAGTACTAAAACCGTAGATGGTTTAGAACCAGAAACGTTAAATGATATCAAGAAACAGTTCAAAGAACATGCTGAACAGTTAAAAGATAAGAAATAGAAAATCTATACAGAAAATGACACGAAATTATTTATGTTTAGAAATCAACTAACCTCTCACGGGCGGACTGTATTGATTGGTAAAAAACAGAAGGTGTTTCTAGTACTTATGGAGAGTTCTTTTGAGGAAAATCACTTTAATGAAGTTGAAGCACAAAAAGTATTTTTGAAAGTAAAGGAAGGTATTACTATATCAGAAACAATCACAATTTTATTTGATTTTGTCCGTGTTGGGAAAGTGCACATAAAAGAAAAAGAAATCGACGGAAAAATAGTGTATAGGGTTGCATAGTTTTCCCCTTACGAAAGCCACTTATATATATAGACTCTTACACAAGTCTACGAAAATAACAGCTTACTAAACTATACTTTCCTCCTTCTCCGGGCGGATCGTGACCTAAAGGGTATTCCTTTGAGGGTAGTTGCAGAATCAACTGGTAGTTTAATAAAGCATGTATCTAAATATGATATTGTTTTAGTTAGTAGCCCGGGATTCCAGGGACTAACATATGATTCACCAAGTGGAACTTTAGACATTACGAAAAATGGTGAGTTGTACATGGATAATTTATTAGTTCTGAACGACTTTTTAGGTTTCTCACAAGAACAAGAAATCGTTTATGAAAAAGATGTTTCAGAAGGCGTTGAGGCTGAATCCTATATAAAAATGACACCAGATACCTTAGTAGAAGTAATTGAAGAACCAGAAGATGAAACTGATATAAATGAACTCATGAAGAGAATAGAAGAGAGTATGAAAAATCAAGATGATCCCACAATTTCACCATAATTGAACAAAATGCATCTCACAAAAAGTAAAGCGCACCCCTTATAGTGGACATTGGAAAAACACCCTAGTGTTTATACCGATGAAAACTATAGGGGGTGCTTTTCGTTATGACGAAAGTATCTAACGTACAGTTTTTTTTGAAACGATAAAGATAGCAATTGAGATACGACTACAAGGTATGACAAAAGAGAAGGTAGCTAGGGAATTAGGTATTGCCGATGTGGGACGCTTAAAAGTCTGGATGCGTCGTTACAACCAGATGGGAGATTCCGGACTTACAGACACGCGTGGAAAGCGAAAAGAATACATCGATGAGAATCGCTATGTGAAGCGGCTCGAAATGGAGAATGCGGTCCTAAAAAGTGGTTGGCCATTACGAAAGCGGGGGTGTACCAGAGAAATGTTGGCTCGTCGAAGAGCTGCGAGAGTATTTTACCGTTGCAGAGCTGTGCAAAGAGGTCGGTCTAGCCAGAAGTGGATTCTATGCTTATCTCAAACGAAAAGCTGTAGCTAAGGATCAGTTTTTCAAAGAGATGCTTCATACTACTTATGAACGCTACAAAGGAATATATGGAGGTCGACAAATTCAATTGTTTATGTATCAAGATCACGGGATATGGATGAATCACAAAAGGTACACCATCTCATGCAAGAGCTGGGGCTACGAGCTAAAATTCGCCGTAAATTCCGTTATCATAGTGAATGGAATCATGGTGACAGAGCCGTAAGAAACCTCTTGAATCGCGATTTCAAGGCAGATGTCCCTAATCAAAAATGGGTAATAGACATTATATAGTATAACGTGGGCGAAACATGGTTGTATCTCTCTGCGATCAAAGACTTGTGCCAAAACGCAATCGTGGCATACAACATGAGCTTACGCAATGATAAGGAACTTGTACTTCAGACATTCGCAAAGGCATTTGGAAAAAAAGAAAGACGTGACTGGACTGATCGTTCACAGGGAGCAGGGGACTCCGTACACGTCCTTCGATTACCACGACATGCTGCCAAAAGTTGGCGCCCAAATCAGCATGTCTCGTCGAGGGAATTGTTATGATAACGCCTCAATGGAGAGCTTTTTCTCCCATCTAAAGACAGAAGCATTCTATCCTTATCCAATCAATCTAAGAAGCACAAAGCAGAATTGAAGAATACATCCATTTTTATAATCATAATTCACCACAGAGAAAACTAAACAAGCTGGCTCCGGTCAAGTACCGGAATCAGCTTGCAAGATAGGGCTTTATTTAAAGCTATTCAAGGGTATCGAAGTAGTGTATTGGGAGTAGTGGAGGTTCAGCTCATTTTAATATTTTAGAGTATGCGTTGAATAGCGAAGGCTTGGATATATAATTACGATCTTATCTACATTATTTTAATATGAGTTTATTCTGATTCTGCCAATTCATATTGCAGCGTAGGTCATTACATCCGATGGATTTAAAATAGTCTTTCAACATTTCCTGAAAACAACAAAAGCCCTAGAGCAATCTAGAGCTTCTACTGTATTAATTCTCAGGTGACGCACAACAATCTTTACTAATAGTGTAAGGATAAGAATGCATCATACTCCATGATTCTCGATGAATTTATTAGATGAAAAACGGTAACAAAAATAAAGATGTAACAAAGGGGAATGGAAAGCGGCGGAAGAAGAAGCGACGTCTAGGGAAAAAGCCGGGATGGAAGCCAAATTGTCTGTTTGCTGAATTTTCTGTGGGCTTACCAGTTAGGACCTCATTAGTAGGTATAGCCAAGGTAACGTAGTTTTCATCGACATGAGCAATAAAACCATCATGTGATTGACCGTCATTTGTCTGAATACCAACATATTTGTTCATACTGTTCCAACAGGCTTGCTTTAAAAAGTTCTGATCCATTCTAGTCCTCCTAAACGTATAATCTACATTAGTCTATGGGGTTATTACCTATTATGCTCACGGTATTTGCCCATTGGTGAAAATGATATTATTCCCTCGTGGCTCACAGTGGATAAATAAAGGGCACACAAATGAGATTAAGGCAGAGGTGGTAGGCTCCAGTTGGAAAAAAGCTTAAGTCCTTACCATATCGCAAAGATGTGGAGGTAAGAAATAAGTCTTGAAGTTAATAAAAAAGAGCCACAGGATTAGCTCCTAGACTCTTTTTCTGAAATTACTTCAATTTAATTTGACCTTGCTCTGTTCCGAAAAAGCCAGTTTGAACGTTCAAGACAAAATCTTTAGCGTCTTTTGGCACTTCAAAAGCGACATTACCAGTCTTAGCTAGTCCTGGATTTATACCTTCAAACATGAAGAAGTCCTTGGACGTAGTAATTAAGATTGAAGGGGCATAAGTTACTTCGCCCTTCTTAAGTTGGAAAAATGATGAGTCTGTATTAATCATTTCATTCCCTGCATTTTTAACAGTTACATTAACTATGTAATATACGCTGCCATCCGAGTCAGGTTTATAACTCAAGAATTGGCCGTCTTTAATCTCTTTAGTAGTGGACACTTTATTTACTTTAAATACAACATCTCCCACTTGAAGCTCTTCGCCTATAGCTTTAAGTTGAGGCTGTTTTTCTTGTTGGCTCTCTGCTGCTTTAACATCTGAGCTTCCTTTTCCACTTGTATCTGGTGCTGCGGTTCCTGTAGTATTGCTACCACCTTGTTGTCCTGCGATACCAGCTGCAATAAAAATAACTAGCAACCATACCCACCATTTTTTGTAGAACGGCTTTTTCATGGAATACTCCCCTTTGGTTATATTTACATACAGCCTGTATAATATCAGAATGTTACAAACAGTACCATGAAAAAACTGGGACTTTTGGTTCATAGGACTAATTGATTAATCGGTAGAGTTGATTGGATATAGTTCTAATAAAGTTTAGGCTGCACATTGTAATTCCTTGCTTGATATTTTTTGATGTAGTAAAAAGAATGGATATGCTTAAAAAAAATCAGCTGTGATGTGTAAATAGAGACCATCTCTTGAAGTTTAATTTACAGGAATTTTATGGTATTATACTCTTGTAAATACAATTAATAGGAGATGATAGTGTGAAATTGAAAAAAGTTTTAGTGGCAGTTGTAACTGCTGTAACTGTATTTGGTTTCTCTGGTTTTTCTAACCCAGTAGCAGCAGAACCGGGATTTGCAGATAGCCATCTTACACCATTTCATATTCCTTTAAACAGTTCGTGGCAGACTTATCTAGGGGCCAATGATAATGATTGGTACGCGGTAAAGAATGAAACGTCGGAAATGATGTACATTGCTTTCACTGTATATCCGAGTTCCTCCTCAACATTAAATGTAGATTTTCAGTATATGTTTCGTGATGCCAATGGATCGTACACTCCAGCATTTTATTTACATGATGCAGGACCTGGTAAAGCTGAGGGTCTTCAAAGAGTAGCTATAAATCCTGGGGCAACGTTTTTGTGGAATGTGATTCCCCATAATTCAGGAACAGACATAAATGAACTATATACAACAAGCGTTCACGAAACTACACCTCCACCATTTGATGTAAACCAATAGAAAAAGGAGCTTCCCATTGGCTGAAACCCAATTGTGGAAAGCTCCTTTTTCTATTTGTAATTGTTGTAATTTGTTCACATAGCTGATGTGTAAATGATAGTTTTATTAATGGAAATCACGGAATAGGCCAACTACCTTGCCTAGGATCGTAACATGTTTAAGACGGATAGCCTCCATGCTGGAGTTCTCCGGTTGAAGGCGTATATGATCCTTCTCCTTGTAGAAGGTTTTCACAGTCGCTTCGTTATCTTCCGTCATAGCAACAACGATATCCCCGTTAGAAGCGGTTTGCTGTTGGCGAACGATGACATAGTCTCCGTTATGTATGCCTGCTTCGATCATCGAGCTACCTGAAACAGTCAACATAAACGTATTTGAATCGTCTCCTACCATATGAATAGGTAACGGGAAATAATCTTCAATATTTTCAGTTGCTGTGATAGGCTCACCGGCAGTTACCTTTCCAACTACTGGAACTCGAGCGATGGTGTTCGAGAAATCATGCATACGCTCAGATTGTTCATGACTGAGCAATTCAATAGCGCGAGGTTTAGTTGGGTCTCTGCGAATGAATCCTTTCTTCTCAAGGCGATCAAGATGACCGTGTACAGTTGAGCTAGATGCTAAACCTACAGCCTCTCCAATCTCTCTTACGGAAGGTGGATATCCTTTAAGACGGACTTCATTTCTTATGAATTCGAGTATCGCTTGTTGACGGCTCGATATTTTTGACAAAGTTATCAACTCCAATGAGTACACTTTTGTCAGAAATTATACCATAGAACTACCGTTCGTACAAACGTAAGTTCTAAAAAATAGTCTGTTTCAATAAATAAATAGAAGATCGAGTAGTGATCATACCTTCATAATCAAAATAAAGGGAACATAGGTTCTTGAAAAGCATTGACTCAAACAAATGTTCGTGTTACATTATTGGCTGAAAATAAGAACAAGCGTTTGGAGGAGTTCGTATGCGCACAACTTATCAATCCATTTATAATCAACGTGAGACTCATTTACATACACCAAAGAGACGTCATTTTCTTAATGGAAAGAGGCTTGGATTATTTACTGTATTAGTTCTTGTATTATCTGTAGCTTTTGGCTCTATTGTTCAGGCTTGGTCGGGGGGAGCGGGAAGTCAAGAAAATATGTTGCAAGTAATTGTTCAGCCGGGGGATACGGTATGGGATCTAGCTAAGGAATACATAAATGATGGGGATGATATTAGACAGCATGTATATGATATCTTACAGCATAACAATTTAGTTGGAAGGCACCTGCAAGTGGGGGAAGTAATTGAAATTCCATTCGTTTCTTCATTAGATCGTTGAATCAATCGTTGAGTGCCACAATGTATGGTTGTGGCACTCCTTTTATTAGCCTCAGTTTGCTTGACATTAACCAGCTACCGTGTCAAAGTAAAGGATATGCTAGTAAAGACGGAGGTAATACAATGAACATCGATGACATGATTGCGCGCATTAATGAGTTGGCTCGCAAACATAAGACAATTGGTTTGAATGAAGAAGAAACTGCTGAGCGTGCGAAATTGCGCGAAGAATACTTGGTACTATTCCGTCAACAGGTTCGCAACAATTTGGATACTGTAAAATGGGTAGAAGATGAAGAGGAAAATGGTAATGGCTCCTCATCAGATATCGTACATTAATTATTTACGTCCTTAATTGAAGAATCAGTTTATGTTGATATGCTATAGTGATTATAGTAGGAGGTCGGACCGCAATGTCTCGCAGTTGGGAACGAAAAGTACGTAAAAATAGCTCTGCACTCAACAAGCAGCGTCAAAAATCAGGCCAGAAAGAGATTAAAGTAGGTAGCGAACAATACGATGAGTTCAAGGGTCGTAACTTTATTTTACCGTCTACTCTGATCTTTGTATCTTTATTATATGCATTCCTTGGTAACGCAGTGGCAATGGCTCAGTCTCCTACATTATATTGGGTGACCGTTATAGCCTATGTCGCACTCGGGATTATTTTGTTTGTGCGTCGACCGTATTTAAAAGTAGCGAAAGACTATCTTTCTACTCCAAAGTGGAATCGACTTCGTGTCCTTTCAGCTAAGGATATTAAGAAAATTACGATTCAACCTGGTTATATTGTAATTTGGCCTGAGAAGAAAGGCGCAAATTGGGTATTCTCGCGCGTTATGAATCGGTATGATACAGACGCAATGGGTGAGCGTTTAATTAAATTTGCTGAGCAGCATGGTATCGCATACGAAAAATTGTCGAAGTAATGGAGTTGGGAACGATGACGATTAAGGCGGTATTGTTTGATTTAGACGATACGTTATTGTGGGATGAACGCAGTGTAGAAGAAGCATTTGATGCAACGTGTCAGTATGCAAATGAACAGTCAGGTGTAGACCCGAAGCAGTTGGAAGAAGCCGTTCGTGCTGCTGCTCGGCAATTATATGCTACTTATGAGACATATGCATTCACTCAGAATATTGGAATTAATCCATTTGAAGCTTTGTGGGCTCATTTCACTGGCGGTGAGCATGAAGAATTCCGTATTCTACAAAAGTTGGCACCACAGTATCGTGTAGCGGCTTGGACAGAAGGGCTTAGAAACCTAGGTGTTGATAACGAGAAATTAGGACAAGCTTGTGCCGAGAGATTTATGGAAGAGCGTCGAAAAAGACCATATGTTTATGAGGATACTTTCGAGGTTCTGAAGAAGCTCAAAGCCAATTATCCACTCTTGTTACTAACAAATGGTGCTCCGTGTTTACAACAAGAAAAGTTGGATGGCGTACCCGCTATATCGAGCTACTTTGATCATGTGGTTATCTCGGGGCGTTTTTCTGAAGGGAAGCCGTCGAGAATCGTGTTTGAACATGCTATGAAGTTATTAAATATACGTCCTCATGAAGGTTTGATGGTGGGAGATAAGCTAACGACGGACATTCAAGGATCTGTTAGTATAGGAATGCATAACGCATGGTTGAATCGAAATGATAAGCCATTGACGGGGGAAATTAGACCCGAGTATTCTATACAATCTTTGCATGACTTGTTTGAAGTAATTGAATCCATTAACAAGCAACAGGAGATCGTTAATTAAGGGGAAGTCCGTCATATGGCGGGCTTTTTTTGTTACAAGTTTTACTAATATTAATTATGCTTGCCGTAAAGTACAGGCCTGCTTCATGCTTGCTGGTTAATTTCATTCATTGGTTAATCTAATTTATGTCATAAACTGTTCACATATGTGCTCAGAAGTAGCTGTATCGAGTTATCCATATTTTGTTATAGTAGGGTGTGTTAACGTAATTACATATGAATGGATATTGTAGAACAAGGAAGGTGTATCTTTTGCGTAAAGTTATGGCTTTACTTATCTTTGCAATGACATTGCTAGCAGGTTGTAGCAATGACGATGGAGCTGGCAAGGGACACAATGCTCATGCAAAGCAGCAAGCAGACTCATCAGCGCCAGCAGCTCAGCTTATTCCGATACAAGTAGATCTTACAGTACCTGAAACCGTGACGGCAAATAAAGAAGTAACTATTATTGCTCGTGTTACGCAAAAGGAAGCAGCCGTTGATGATGCGAAGGTTGTGTTTGAATGGTGGTTAGATGGAGAAGAGCATCAACGCAATGAAGGGAAATGGGGCGAAGATGGAAAGTATGAGTTTACACACACTTTCGATAAGCCTGGAGCGTATACTGTCATTTCTCACGTTGATGCAAGAGATCTTCATTCTATGCCTAAAAAACAATTTAAGGTTAAGTAATAGGTGAGATAAAAAAATCTACCTCTATATTAGATAGAAAAGCCCCTGTACCACGAGGGTATTAGGGGCTGCTGATTATTTTTATTTTACAAATGCAGGGTCCGCATAAGGATGAGCAATCCATCCTTCTGTCTCAATAAATAGACGAACAGCTACAATTTGACGTTTATCTGATAATGTAAAGAAATGAGGAATATTTTCAGGTACAGAAATGACATCTCCTAATTCCACTAGCACATCAATATAACCGATCTCTTCAGATGCTTTAATAATGAAATAACCTTCGCCTGCTGTTATGGCACGAACCTCATCCTCTGTGTGAGTATGAACCTGTTCAAATTTCTTTAATAGTTCTTCGATATTGGGAGTAGCATCAGACAATGCGACTATATCCCAGGTTAAATAGCCACGACGGGATGCTAAATCGCGAATTTCCTCGTCGTACACGGATAGAATTTGTTGTTTCTCTTCATCAGAGAGAATAAACTTTTCCTTAAGTGCAGCAGGAAGTTTATCTCCTTCCCAATGTTCATACAAAACTCCAACACTATTCAAATACTCCCGTATTGGCTCTACTCCAGTTATCGTTTCATTCGTGTTACGGATTCGAATTTGTGCCATAGCCGATCCCTCGCTTCTCCAATTGTATTATTCCATTAGGTTTACTTGGTATTATAGTACAGAGGAAATGATTGGGCAAGAAACATTTTTATTCACACCCGAAAACCTATTCTTTCCTATTGGTTGGACTTCTGCTACACTTAGTTCTAACGTTTTGAGACAGAGGTGGGCAGGCGGATGACGAAACCATTATTAACCGCGCGTATGCAAGAGCGCATTCTTATACTAGATGGTGCAATGGGCACTATGATTCAACAAGCTGATTTGATTGCTGAAGATTTTGGTGGAGAGCATTTGGACGGTTGTAATGAAATATTAGTTGTTACTCGTCCTGATGTCATTCGAGATATTCATGAACAATACTTGGCTGCGGGTGCAGACTTGATATCAACGAATACGTTTGGTTCTACAAGTCTTGTATTAGCGGAGTATGATATTCAAGATCGTGCAAGAGAGTTGAACTTAGAAGCTGCTCGATTAGCAGTTGAGGCGGCGGAGAAATATTCGACTCCTGAACATCCTCGTTATGTTATTGGTGCTATGGGACCAACGACAAAGACGTTATCCGTTACTGGTGGCGTTACGTTCGATGAGCTAATCGAAACGTATTATGATCAGGCGCTGGCGTTAATTGAAGCAGGTGTTGATGTCATGTTGTTAGAGACATCACAGGACACATTGAATGTTAAGGCGGGATCTATTGGTATCCAGCGTGCTATGGAGGCAACAGGGAAAAAGCTGCCGTTAATGATATCTGGTACGATTGAGCCAATGGGTACGACGTTAGCAGGGCAGAATATAGAGTCCTTCTACATATCTCTTGAGCATTTGCAACCAATAATGGTAGGTTTGAACTGTGCAACTGGTCCAGAATTTATGCGCGATCATATAAGAACGTTAGCGGGAATTGGAAAGACGGCAATTAGCTGTTATCCAAATGCGGGCTTACCCGACGAAAATGGTTTGTATCATGAATCTCCTGAATCTCTTGCACGAAAAATTGCTGCCTTTGCTGAACAAGGCTGGCTTAACGTAGCTGGAGGGTGCTGCGGTACGACTCCGGAGCATATTCGTGTGCTTGCAGAGACGTTATCAAAGTATGAACCGAGAAGAGTCTATGGTGATCATCCCCCAGCTGTATCGGGTATTGAGACAGTGTACATAGAAGATAGCGGTCGCCCTTATATGGTTGGAGAGCGAACAAATGTATTAGGTTCACGCAAGTTCAAGCGATTAATTTCCGAAGGCAAAATTGAAGAAGCTGCTGAAGTTGCCCGTGCGCAAGTTAAGAATGGGGCGCATGTCATCGATGTTTGTTTGCAGGATCCTGATCGGGATGAAGCAACAGATATGGCTGCCTTTTTACAAGAAGTTGTTAAGAAAGTAAAAGTGCCTCTAGTTATAGATACGACCGATGCGAAAGTAATCGAGATGTCTCTGAAGCATACACAAGGTAAAGCGATAATTAACTCCATTAATCTTGAAGATGGCTTGGAAAAATTCGAGCAAGTAGTGCCGATCGTCCATCGGTATGGGGGAGCATTAGTTGTTGGTACGATCGATGAACGTGGACAAGCTATTACACGAGAAGATAAATTAGAAGTAGCGAAGAGGTCTCACGACATTCTAGTAAATGATTTTGGAATACAATCCGAAGATATTATTTTTGATCCACTTGTGTTCCCGGTAGGTACTGGTGATGAACAGTATATTGGGTCTGCCAAAGAAACAATTGAAGGTATCCGATTAATTAAACAAGCGTTGCCAAAATGTCAAATTATATTGGGAGTTAGTAACATTTCCTTCGGTCTTCCAGAGGCTGGTCGTGAGGTGCTTAACTCCGTATTTTTATATGAATGTACAAAGGCAGGGCTGGATTACGCAATCGTAAATACAGAAAAGCTTGAGCGTTATGCATCGATCCCTGAGCATGAACGCAAGCTGTCTGAAGAGCTGCTGTATAACACAAATGATGCGACTTTAGCAGAGTTCGTAGCAGCATTTCGTAATCGTAAGGTTGAAAAGAAAGAAAAGATAAGCAATCTTACATTGGAAGAACGTCTTGCATCTTACGTTGTAGAAGGAACAAAAGAAGGACTCATACCTGATCTAACATTGGCCTTGGAAAAATATATGCCGCTTGAGATTATTAACGGGCCGTTGATGAAAGGCATGGAAGAGGTAGGCCGATTATTCAACAACAACGAGCTTATCGTTGCGGAAGTATTGCAAAGTGCTGAAGTCATGAAAGCCTCTGTTGCTCATCTAGAAAACTTTATGGAGAAGAACGAGAGTGCTGTAAAGGGTAAAATCTTGTTGGCGACTGTAAAAGGCGATGTACATGATATTGGTAAAAATCTAGTGGAAATCATACTATCTAATAATGGATATCAGATTGTGAATCTAGGTATCAAAGTCCCGCCTGATCAGCTGATCGAAGCGTATCGCAAGGAGAAGCCGGATGCAATCGGGCTATCTGGTTTGCTTGTAAAATCAGCACAACAGATGGTTATCACAGCTCAAGATATGCGCAGTGCAGGAATCGATGTTCCTATTTTAGTGGGCGGAGCTGCATTGACACGGAAGTTCACGAAAAATCGCATTAGTCCAGAATACGATGGTCTTGTTCTCTATGCAAAAGATGCAATGGATGGATTGGACTTGGCTAATAAACTAATGGATGCGAATGAACGGTCTATATTGGTGGAAGAACTAAGAGCACATAAGGAAAGGTTAGCTCGTGAGACGGAAGAAGAACAGGTACTGCCTGAATTAACGAGAGTGGAACGATCTGCTATTGGTGAGGCGCAGGTGTATTTGCCACCTGACTTGAACCGTCACGTTATTCGTGACATTCCAACAAAGCAGCTTGTACCTTATGTGAATATGCAAATGTTATTAGGTCATCATTTGGGTCTAAAGGGAACAATAGACAAGCTCTTGGCTGCTAAAGATCCAAAGGCAGTGGAATTAAAGGCGACGATTGATGAACTTCTTATACATGGTGAACAAACGGGGCAATTGCGTGCTAATGCTATGTATCGTTTCTTCCCAGCGCAATCTGAAGGGAACTCGATTCATATCTACAATCCAGATCGTCTAGAGGAAGTACTCCATACATTTACTTTCCCTCGTCAGAAAGTAGCACCGTATTTGTGTCTTTCGGACTTCCTTCGTTCGAAAGAAAGTGGTGTTATGGATTATGTTGGTTTCCTTGTAGTTACTGCAGGTGAAGGAATCCGGGATCAAGCTGAGCTGTGGAAGCAAGAGGGACAATATCTGCGTTCACATGCTTTGCAATCCTTAGCATTAGAATTGGCGGAAGCATTGGCAGAGCGGATTCATCATATGATGCGGGAAGTATGGGGCTATCCAGATCCTGATACGATGACTATGAAGGAGCGCTTTGGCGCCCGCTATCAAGGTATTCGAGTTTCCTTTGGCTATCCAGCTTGTCCGGATCTAGAAGACCAGGAGCCATTGTTCAAGCTTATGATGCCGGAAGATATAGGTGTCCTACTAACTGAAGGATTTATGATGGAGCCAGAAGCATCTGTTAGTGCTATGGTGTTTGCGCATCCGCAAGCTCAATATTTTAATGTAGATAAAGCGTGATATAGGAATCATAATAGTATTAGGATAAGAAGCCTCTGTCCGTCATTACGGTGCAGGGGCTTTATTACAAGCTCAATATATTTATCGTCTACAAGTGGGTCAGAAAACGTATACGCAATGAGACTCATAAGTTTGAGAGGGGTGTTAGTGTGGACATTTATTTTCTGGGGACAGGGGCAGGTATGCCATCGACAACGCGGAATGTTAGCAGCCTCGCACTTCGCTTGACAGAGGAGAGAGGAACATTTTGGTTGTTTGACTGTGGCGAAGGTACCCAGCATCAACTTCTGCATTCGCCATTAAAAATGAGCAAATGTGAATTTATATTTATTACGCATTTACATGGTGACCATCTATTTGGGCTACCGGGATTTCTTTCAAGCCGCTCATATCAAGGAGGACAGACTCCATTAACGGTATTTGGGCCTAAAGGTATTGGCGATTACATGAAAGTCTGTTTCGGAGTAAGCCGAACCGAGGTTTCCTATCCGCTGCTTATCAAGGAGATTGAACCAGGAGTCGTATGGGAAGATGATCAATTCATTGTAACCGCGATGCAGCTCTCGCATCGAATTCCTACACTTGGTTATCGTATTGTGGAGAAGGATCGTCCTGGTAAACTAAAGTTCGAATTGTTGCGTGATAAAGGGATTCCACCAGGACCAGTATATGGTCAGCTTAAACAAGGTAAAGATGTGCAGTTGCCGAATGGGGAGTTATTGTTTGCTACCTCCGTGTTGGGAGAACCATTACCAGGTCGAACGGTTGCTATTTTGGGAGATACGAAACCTTGTGATAATGCAGTACGTTTAGCTCGGAACGCTGATTTACTTGTCCATGAGGCTACTTATATGCATGACAAGGCTGATAATGCGAATGAATATGGTCATAGTACGGCACAGCAAGCTGCAGAAATTGCAAGGGAAGCTGGTGCGAAGAAGCTTGCGCTGAACCACTTCAGTTCCAGATATAAAGAAGGGGAACAGATGGATGAGCTTCTAACGGAGGCACAGAGTGTATTTCCCAACACGGTACTTGCATTGGAACATCATGTTGTTACAATTGCAGAAGGCGCGGAAGGAACGGCGTAAGCCGTTTTTTTCATATCGCAAATACGAATTATTTTCCGGGAAAGCGCAGGATATGACAGTTAGATGAAAAAGCGACTGAATAAATAACCGCGTGCACCATTTCGACAGGTTGCTATATCTCATGATGTCGAAGGATTGGATATAGAACGTGCTTGCAACGCTGCTTTGCGTTATTTACAATAAATGAAGCAACTTACAACATGAGGCCATCAACGAGCTAAAGTTAAGTTACATATGGTTTAGAAAAGAAAGGTGGACACACACCATGCATCATATTGGTTTTACGATTGTTGGGTTTGGTACGATTGCAAAGACACATCTTGTAGCGCTACGTACATTGCCTATCATTAAACGATTGCCGGTCACTCCCGTATTGGATTCATTAGTAACGAGAAGACCAGAGGCTTTGGCGGAACAAGCGAAGCAAATTGGCTTTCATTTTGTGACAGATAAACTGGAAACTGCGTTAGAACGTGGTCAATCACAGGCAGTAAGTATTTGTACACCTAATGCACTTCACGCTGAGCAGGTAAAGACTGCAATGAGTTTCAATCAAGCCGTGTATTGCGAGAAGCCTGTAACAGAGTCAGCTGAGCAAACAGCTAAGTTATTGGCTACTGTACCAGCACACTACCCGCAACAACTAGCTTTTACATTCCGATATCATCCAGCCGTGATGCGAATACGTGAGTGTCTTAAGGAAGGAATCATCGGTGATGTGCTACAGTGCAACATTGCGTACATGCGTTCAGGTTATTTGAATGCAGACCGTCCATTCAGTTGGCGATTAAGTGATGAATTATCTGGTGGTGGGGCGATTACGGATATAGGTGTCCACGCGCTTGATCTAGTTCGTCATTGGTTTGGGAATTTTAAACAAGTAGATGGTCGTACACATACGTTTGTTAAAAATAGACCTGTATCTGTGCATTCTACGGAACAAGTTGAAGTGCATGTAGATGACTGGGCTTCGATGCATATAGAAACAGAAACGGGTATACGTGGCTCTATAGAAGTATCTCGCATTGCTTACGGATCAGATGCTTTCCGTATTCATATCGTCGGTACTAAAGGAAGTATGACATGTGATTTGGAAAAAGATCGGATGCCCGATGTACATTTAATAAGTGGTGTTGTGCCAAGCCTACCAATACCAGATAGCCTAGAACTGCTGCCGGATGAGAAGGCTACACTTGGTGTGTTTCAGGACAGCCATTTTGCCGCTCTTCATCATTTTATTTTGAGAATGACGGGAGATAATCGTTGGGCTGATATTGCACCGACCTTGTCAGATGGATATGCTGTTGAACGCTGGGTGGATAAAGTAATCGCTTCTTCCAAACAAACGGACCAATAAGGTTCGGTATACGACTAAGAGAGAAGGAAACGTATGAAAGGATTCATCTACACACTTCTTATCCTTACAAGCATGTTGTGGGGAGGCAATTTTGTAGCGAGTAAATTACTTGTCGATCATGCGGAGCCGCTGACTCTAGTCTTATTTCGATGGGGAATAGCGATTATCGTATGGCTGCCTATTGTATTGAAAAAAGAGAGGAAAATACTTCCTCCTCGTGCTGCTTGGCTGCCGCTTCTGTTAATGGGGCTTACAGGAGTGTTGCTGTTCAATGTATGCATGTTCTATGCACTGGAGCACACAACAGCTACGAATACAGGTTTAATTTCAGCCTTAAATCCTATTATGATTGCTCTTTTGAGCTTTATCATTTATCGTGATCGTTTACATACGCTGCAAATCGTTGCCATGTGTGTTTCTTTTAGCGGGGTTATTTATTTCATCCTACAAGGTGATTTATCACGTTTATGGTTAATGTCATTTAATATTGGAGATCTATGGATGCTAGGCTCCGTTCTCATTTGGGGCATATATTCAATTGCATCAAAATGGGCTATGATGTATATATCACCGTTTTTGTCCACGTTCTGGGGAGGTATTATCGGTGTACTGTTCATGCTTCCGTTGGAGTGGCGAAACTTGATCTCAACGACAGGGGATACCTGGTTCTGGATAGGTATTGCCTATACAAGTGTTGGTGCTACAGTTGCAGCTATGATGTTCTGGAACATTGGAGTACAGCGTGTAGGAGGAACACAAGCAGGAATGTTTCTAAATTTAAACCCAATATTTACCGGGGTGTTTGCGTACTTGATATTGAATGAGCAGATGACAATGCAGCAATGGATCGGTGCAATTATTGTACTTTGTGGGGTATTTGCTTTTACCATTATCGGAATAAAAACAACTAGAGAGGAACAAAGACGCCATGAGCAAAACAATGCCGAACAAGCTTCATGCGTTCATTGACTTGGACGGGACGATGTTTCACGGATCTCAAGCTATAGATGGAGCTGATCGTTTAATTGAGTGCTTGCAAGAGTGGAAAGTGCCTTATTTGTTTGTGACCAATAACTCTACTCGTACCCCGCAGCAAATAGCAGCGCTAATGGAGAAAATGGGCATTCAAGCAAGAACAGAGGATGTACTGACTTCTGCGCAGGCGGCGGCCATGTTTATTCGAGATCATTATAAAGATCCATTTGTCTTTATGATTGGTGAAGAGGGATTACAGCAGGCGTTATCGGATTGTAATATTCGATGGACAAGTGATCCTTCAATAGCAGAACAGAAGCAAATTGATGTTGTCGTTCAAGGACTTGATCGACAATTTACTTATAATAAACTGGAAGTTGCTTCGATTGCAATTCGTAAAGGCGCAGCTTCTATTGTGACGAATCCAGATGTACAGCTGCCTTCAGATAAAGGAATTTCTCCTGGTGCAGGCACAATTGCTGCGGCTATACAGGCTGCTTCAGGCGTAGAACCTGTTTGTATCGGAAAGCCAGAAGCGATTATTATGCAAGTGGCGCTTAAACAACTTGAGTGCACAGCATCTGAGGCGATCGTGGTTGGAGATAATTTGTTAACAGACATCCAGGCGGGTATTCGAGCAAAATGTCTTACGGCATTAGTGCTTACAGGAGTGACCTCAAAGTCATCTTATGCATCGTATAGAGAGAACAGTAATGACCTTCCGGATTATGTATTTGATAATCTTGAGCAAGTTAGGCTGCTGTTCGAGCAGAATTATGAAAATAATGATACAGAGAGGGCGTTGGAATAGATGGCAGAACTACCTGAATTAGAGCGAGAGCGTAAAAAGATGAATCAGTTGTTTGTAGGGCAACGATTTAGAGCGATTTCACTGTTGAAGGAATCTTGGGCGAATGTATCCATTGAGCAATTAGAGCAAGGATTAGTAGGAAGACAGCTGTTATACGTAGAGCGTCGTGCTAAAGGAATTGTATTTCATTTAGACGATGGCAGAAGATTATTATTAACAGTAGGGAATGGAGCGCTGTTCCATACAACAACTTCAGCAGATACAGAAGCTGGTATGACTGATAGTGCTGACTCTATAGATGCAATCGCAAGTGTTACTGTTCAACCACAATTGCTTATTTCATTTGATCAAGGAAGCTGGAATGTGACTGGCGCGCGTACTCTTTCACTCCAGTGGCTGAGTGCCAAAGAAATGGATGATATTGCGAAAGAATGGGGACTTGAGCCGCTTAGTCGCAATTTAAATGCAGCTTTGTTCCAAAGTCGATTTGCAAAGAGGCGGACAGCACTTCGCACAGCTCTCACGAATCAAGCTTTGATTGCTGGTATTTCTCCTGCAATTGCTGATGAGATTTGTTTTGGAGCAGGTATTATGCCGACTGTAAAAACAGAGACGTTATCGTCCTGCGATTGGGAAGCGATATACACAAGCATGGTTCAATGGCTTCAAGAAGCTATTGAACAGCCAGGAGCTCCTACTTATGCAGTTAGCGGTCGACAAGGTGAGGCATGTAGTAAATGTCGGACGGAGTTGTCTGATGTACTGATAAGTGGAAAAGTTTCTGTATACTGTTCTTCCTGTCAGCATGAACATGCTCCTGAAGCTGTCTGTACACATGGCTAATGAGCTTAGCTATGGCTGCCACATTAAGTTAAGTGGCGGTTATGTTCGCATGGCAGAAAGGGCAATCGCTCTGTATGAACAGGAAGGCTGTTCGAGCTTTCAGTTTTTTGCAAAGAACCCACGCAGTTTGCAGGTGAAGCAATTTGTAACAGCAGAGGCCGAGCGTTGTCGTCAATTGATGGAACATTACCGATTGCGCTCGGTTATTCATTCTGCCTATCCTTTGAACTTGGCGATATCGATTCATGATCAACCTGAGGCGGCCATACAACATATTCAAAGCTTGTGTAATGACCTGGAAATTGCCGAGGTAACAGGTGCAATTGGAGTCGTTGTACATTTTGGAGTTGCAAAGAAATCTAACCGTCTGGCAGGCTATCAAGATATATTAACCACATTAAATACCGTGCTGGCTATGTATAAGGGGCCAGCGCTTATTTTATTGGAAAACCAAGCGGGCCTGTATGGTGGTATTGGCTCAACATTCGAAGAACATGTTCAAATCAAGCAATTATGTATCGACCCGGAACGGGTTGGATTTTGCTTTGATACATGTCATGCCTATGTGAGTGGCTTATGGCATGCGGATAATCAATTAGGTACGGAACAACTTTTACGAGATGGAGATCGATTGGGCTACTGGGATGATGTAGAAGTCGTTCATGTGAATGATGCAGCAGAACCGTTTGGCTCTATGAGAGACCGTCATGCTCAGCTTGGCACAGGGCATATATCATTGGCGGCGATGAAAGAGCTGCTATCTGCGTCGCAGCTACACGGAGTGATGAATGTATTGGAGACACCTGCAAGTGATGTGTCATTTCATCAGCCGGAATGGGAAATCTTGAGGCAGCTGCATTATTCGAATTAAGCTGTATGTATGATATTCACAATCAATTTGCCTCGTATAATTAATGGTGTTAATTAATTATACGAAATATTGAAAAACGTTGTAATATAGAGAGGGTGCGAAGATGATCCATGTGTATCTTGATGATTGGCGCAAATGCCCGGATGGATTTGTACTAGCGCGGAATATGGAGGAATGCATATTGCTCCTTGAAGGTGCAGAAGTTGATATTTTATCGCTGGATCACGATTTGGGGCCTGATGAACCGACAGGTACAGAGTTAGTGGCAGAGATGGTCAATCGTGGTTTATATGCAAAACAGATTTATTTGCATACGTCCTGTGATAGAGGGCGCCGTCGTATGTATGAGATGCTGTATATGAACAAGCCGAATGATGTTGAACTGCATAATGGGCCTATGCCTCTTCATTTACTCGAGCAAGTTCGGAGCCTAAGTTAAATGAGCATTGTTATTCAACAACTACGTGAAGCCATAATGAATGGACAAGTTCCGTCTGATATCGATCTTTTATATTTGTATAGTCCATTGTGTGGAACATGCAATGTAGCTAGTCGGATGCTGGATGTTGTTGAGCATTTACTGCCCGAACTGCGATTTGAACGTTTGAATGTTAATGAAGTGCCTGATCTGGCTCAGGCGTATCAAGTTGAAAGTGTGCCTTGTCTTTTGATTTGGCGTACAATTGAAGTGAAACGAAATCAACAAGATTTGATTTCGCACAATGTCTTCGTGTATCCTCAGAAAATATATGCTTTTCATTCTATCCCATATCTGTATGAGCGGCTAAGAGGAGGCGGCATGGATGATTCATCTCGATGATGTAACATTTGAACGTCAAGATCGCACAATCATTTATCCGTTACAGTGGCAAATGAAAGCTGGAGAACACTGGACGATTCTTGGCAGAAATGGTTCTGGCAAATCAACGCTGCTTGAAATGATTCTAGGATACCATTTTCCTACCTCAGGTAAAGTTCGTGTTCTAGGTCATACATATGGTCGTTGTGACGTTCGGGAAATTCGAAAACAGATTGGTTATATAAGTCAATCACTTGTGGAAAAATTAACAATGCGTGATCCTGTGTGGGAGATCGTCGCTACAGGCATGCAAGCACATTTGCGTTTGTTTGATAAGGAAACAGATATCCTGAAGGAAAGAGCAGTAGAACAACTTCGTATGGTTAGACTTGCTCATTTGGCAGAACAGTCTTTTGGGTTGTGCTCGCAAGGGGAACGCAAGAAGATTCTGCTGGCTCGTGTCATGATGAATAATCCTAAGTTGCTCGTTATGGATGAAGCTTGTGCAGGACTCGATCTCTATGAAAGAGAGATGTGGCTTACAGACCTGTCAAATTTACTCGCAAATGATGTACATCTCGTTCATGTTACGCATCATCTTGAAGAAATTGTACCGTTATTTACACATGTAGCTTTGCTGCACAAAGGAAAACTTGTAGCCGCTGGTCCTAAAGAAGAAGTGCTGTCTCCAGAAAAGCTCTCCAAAACTTTTGATCTGCCTATTGCAGTAAATTGGATGGACGGCCGGCCTTGGGCGCGCATAAAGTCGTAGTAATGCTTGGAGGAAAAATAAGTTGTCAGTTATTAGTAATGAAATACACCCAACACGTAATTATGAACTAGGATCCCATTGGATCGTTACAGCTAATCATGGCTATATCCCATATGCGCAGGAAGAATTGCGCCGGAAATATAATTATTTGAAGAGTACGATTCTTGTTTCTGGTGAAGTTGCTTTCATGGAACTTCCTGAATCAGAAGGAGCGGTGTGGGATCTTCTTCGTCGTGAACCAGCTATTTTTATTCGTGATGCCTATCCAGTTCATATTATTCTACCCGTCGATGCTGTCTCTAGTGAAGAAGATGCCGAGCAATTATGGGGTGAGCTTTTAGAGAGAAGTGGTTTGTCTTTAGAAGGTAAATCGTCAGGGGCTGTTCATGTACGAACATCGCCTAAAAAAGTGAAGACAGAAGATGCTAGTGATAAAGAAGCTGTATTCCAATGGCGCTCTGCTATTCAATTAGTGTGGTCAAAGCAAAATATTACTGCGGCCGTTCAACAACCGGATTTCATCTTAACTTTATTTGAGCATGAGCAACAAGTGTACGTAGGATTAGCAGCTTTCGCCGATCAACAATCGGATTGGCCAGGTGGAGCCATCCGTTTCCGCCGTGAAGATGGACAAATTTCTCGTGCAAAATTTAAGCTGTTAGAAGCAGAGCAGGTATTTGGATTGGACTTCTCTGCATATCGAAATGGTTTGGATGTAGGTGCAGCACCAGGGGGCTGGAGCAGTTTGTTACTTGAGCGTGGAATTCATGTAACAGCAGTGGATCCGGCTAAAATGCATCCTTCTCTCATGGATCACCCGAACTTTACTTATTATGGGCGAAATGCAGCTGAGGTTGTTTTTGAACCAAATGAGTTTGATTTAATTGTATGTGATATGAGTTGGAGCCCGAAGCATACTGCACAGCTAGTGATTCAATTGCTTGATTCTCTTGTTTATGGTGGTACTTTGATTGTTACTGTAAAACTTATGCACAAGAAGCCGCTGCAAACGATACGTGATTGTATGGAGATGTTTGAGAAGCATGCAACGATCGTTCGTGCGAAGCAATTGTTCCATAACCGTGATGAAATCACGCTGTATATGCTTAAAAATTAAACCGTATTATTTTTACAAACAAGCTATAGACAAATGATGGAATTAAATCTATAATGACATCAATAACAACATAAACGTAACCTTTTCAGGGAAAGCATCCCGAATACGCCTATACGGCTGTATTCGGGTTTTTTGCGTTTCGGAACTAATCTGTCGAGTTCATTCATCTCACAACGGCTACTTCAAGGAGGTTTGTGGAGTGCGTGCTCCTACGAAGTTAATGGCTGGTGCATTGTTGCACGAGCGTTATCGAATTAAGCGTTTGATTGGTGTTGGCGGAATGAGTTATGTGTACTTGGCGCAAGATGAGCGATTGATGGGAAAGTACTGGGCGATTAAAGAATCAATCCCTCTTGCTCATGATCGTGAACATCTCATTAGGGAGGCCCAATGGCTCATTGAGCTTAGACATCCTAACCTCCCTCTTATCGTCGATTTTTTTTCACCTGATGAAGATGGGCATGCCTATTTGGTCATGGAATACATCGAAGGAGAAACGATAGCTGAGAAATTGAAGCGAACTCCTATCTCATTTGATGAGACGATTGCGTACAGTCTCCAGCTGTGTGACGCATTAAGTTACTTGCATGGATGTACACCGCCGATTATATACCGTGATATGAAGCCCTCTAATGTTATGTTAGCTGAGCAGCATCGAATAAAGTTGATTGACTTTGGAATTGCTAGGCAAGTAAAGCCTTCTGAGTTAGCAGATACGATGAAGTTAGGAACAGTTGGCTTTGCTGCACCTGAACAGCATGAAGGCAAGCAAAGTGACGCGCGTACTGATTTATACGGTATAGGTGCATTGTTAGCATACGTGTTGACTGAAGGGCGCTGGCGTGGGATGGAACCATTTCGCACACAGATGCTTAATGAGGATGTTCCTAAATCATTTTATGGTATTCTCACCAAGTTGATGGAAGTAAATCCTAATGCAAGATATCAATCTGCAGACGAATTAAAAAGAGCGCTAATAGTGCACGCCAATAGTGAGGTGCTTCCTGCAGCCTATGAATTTATGGATAAAGGACAACGTAATCAACACGGTAATGCCAATAATGGTTTGCAGCGTGCGGTCACGATTGCAGTTACTGGGATAGCTTCAGGATTAGGATGCACTCATATGAGCTTAATGATTGCACATCGACTGGCAAGAAGTAACCGTGGAAAGGTTGCTTATGTATCTAATGCGGAGTCGAACCGCTCTGTAGTCCATTCTATCCTTTCATCAGTTGAAGGAAATTGTGCGGAAGATTGGAATAACAAAGTTTGGCAGTGGCAAGGGGTCTCCTACATTGAATTAGGCGAACACTCTAGAGGGCTTACAACATCCTCGGTAACACAGCTACAGATGGAATATGACTTTATTATCATGGATTTAGGCGTAATTGGAGCAAAGCGCAGATTAGATGAGGAATTTGTTCGTGCTTCATATAGCTTGCTAATAGGTTCAACTGCCCCTTGGAGGGATGATGACATCAAAGCAGCATTGAACAATCTGCTTGAATTAAATTATCAACAATGGATTTTTGCACTGCCACATGCTAAAGAGGAAGAATTACGCTCTCCTCGTTTGCAGATGAAATGCCATAGCATTATCTCGGTTCCAACCTGTTCTAACCCATTTAAGGGTACAGCGGATATAGAAGAATGGATGCAATCTTGGATGAAGGTACATGAACAGAAGCGAAAATGGTTCTCTTGGCGCAAAAGGAAATAAAAAGATTAACCGTGGGATTCATTGAGAGGGGGCTCTTGCTTGATTGGCAGATGGTCAAGGCGAACGAAACAGGTTGCAGTTGGTGTAGTAATTACAGCTTCCATCATGGCAACAGTTAGTGGAGGTTATATTTTTTGGATTGAACGTAATTGGCAAATCGAGCGAGAAGATTGGATTAAGAAAGCTCAGTTAAGTGAACAAATCATTCAGGGGTATGGGAAAGAAGAGAAACAGCAAGTTTGGGTACTTGCTAAATCCAAAGTTGCAGGTTCAAGACTGCATACATCGGATTTAAGACAAATAGAGTTGCCGAAAAGGTTAATTCCGAAGCACGTGCTCGAACCTAAAGATTTGAAAGGAACCATTGCAAAAATAGACTTGGCGGCTAATATACCTTTAATAGATTCTATGATAGGCAGTGAAGGTTCGACCGGTCAGGATATTCGTTGGATTGAAACCTCAGTCATTCAACTGCCGCTCGCACTTGAACCCGATCAGGTGATTGATGTACGGATTCGCTACCCTGATGGACAAGACTATGTTGTCCTGTCTCATAAGAAAGTACACCGTATTCAAGGCACTACAGTTTGGTTTCATATGTCAGAGCATGAATTGTTAACGATGTCCAGCGCTTGTGTAGATGCTTACTTGAACGGCGGGCAAATATACGCTGTTCGTTATGTCGATGCCTATGTACAGGAGCAAGCAATCGTTAATTATCCAGTAAATCAACATGTAACACAATTAATAAACAATAATCCAAATTTGATCAAGGATGCGAACATCGTAATGTCCGCACAAGCGAGAAAGCGTTTGGAGGGAGACTTAGTTAAGCATAGCCAAGCCCAATCGATTTCTAGTATAGACACTGATTTAAGAGCGTTGCCTTCAACTAATGGGACAAATAGCACAGCAGTATCAAATGGCGGTAATGGAGCTGGCACCACCTCTTCAAACTTATCTCCTTTTACTGGACAAAGTAAGTCTCCGAACCGTGAAGCTCCATTTGTTGGACAACCTACTCCTGCAGAACAGGTAGGGCAGACGGAACGGGATCAACAAGGACAGCAGGCAGAGAAGCAGGGAGTACATAATCAGCATCCTTCCAATAACAAAGAAGGAGCTGCTAAGCAAAATGAACCTCCTGTGAAATCAATGAATGGCATTGATTCAAACAGTAACTACACAAATCCAAGTATCAATCAAAGCAATACCTCAGCATATAAAGAACTGGTTGAAGTTGAAGGTTATCAGAATGAGAGGTCCGATTTGCCGGTTGCACCGTGAATCAAGGGGTGATTTAAGATGTCTAATATTAGCTTTTTCATAGGCTCATGTAGTAAGCAAGATTTCGTACTTGGATTAGCTACTCTACTTTCGCGGGCTGGAAGACGTGTACTACTTGTTGATGCGATGAACATGCCATGGTTAACTTATCGAAATCAAACTTGGATTAATAAGGAGAAATGGTGTCGTTGGAATGGAATGGACACTATATCAGGCATCCTTCATTGGGAAGAATTGATCCAAATTAGCCGACAGCAAGAAATTGATCTTGATTCATATGATGACGTATTGATAGATACAGATCGACTTACATTCTGCGATGCCACTACCTTTATGAGTGCTCGTGAACGTGTCATGGTACAAACGGTAGAGGCCTATGCCATCCATCGAAATATGGAATGGATAAAGTCATTTCGCCTGCTTCATGATGTAGATTTAAACCGTGAAATACGACTACTTATTTTAAATACAGTCGATCATGTTAAAGAAGTCGCTTATATCATGGAGCATTTGCAATCTATATATGTCACTCCTAAAGAAGAAGCTACGTTCATACCATTTGACGAAGAAAATTGGGCAGCATATCTCTATAACGAAGTGAATGAGAGGACGGATTTGTCTAAGTATACGAAAATAGCACGTACTGTATGGCGTATATGGCTAGAACGTAGTTGCGGACCAATATCTGATCGTAATTGGCGAAAACTGCTGCGAAGCGATAAGAAAGGGCGATGGTGGCATGAAGCCATGTAAACATTGGTTAATAAAAAACGGTTCGCGACGGGCATTAGGATCATCATTAACGACGGTACTGCTTGGTATCGAATTAGTTACACGTTTTGGACTTAAGGTGCTGCTTATTCACCAGGATGACGAGGGGGATGGTATTGAATATTTCATTCGTTCTTCTATGCATACAGGAAGCAGTGATGAAAGGCTAGCTCAACTGTCAGTGCCGGATGGTTGGGGAGAATATAAAAGACTCGTTCAAAATGAATTGATGGATATACCTATGTTTGTGGCTTGTACCTCACCGATAATTCCTGGACTAGACGTGCTTCGTGTAACAGATAGTTGTGAGAATAGAATTGAACGAGGAGCAACACATGAACGATTCAGCTCTGAACGTGATGTGCGTACACTTATGCAGTATTCCGCTAATGCCTATGATGTTGTTCTTTGGGATTGGAATCGACCACTTCCACGGCAGGACACCAGATTAGAGCTGCAAAGTGATAGAAAGACGGAAATGCACGATCATGAACAGGAGCAAGCCTATAGTACTGGAACCATTACATTACTTACTCAAGATCTTAGAGACGTGAATTTATGGCGTGATCCCAAGTGCCGGCATGGAAATAATGGGTTCGAGCAAAAGAAGATTTGGGTTGTATCTTCTTATGATCCAGAGGCGCATTTAAATCTAGCCAACCTGAAAAAGCATATGCGAGGAATGTTGATATATGCAGTGCCATACGATGCGCAGCTGAGACATTACGCCAATGAAGGCCATCTTGTTCATTACGTCCTCCAACAGCAGTACCGTAATAACAAGCATGGAGCTTCAAGGTTACTGAATTATGTTGATCAGCTTGCAGAACAATTATTATCGGAGGCAGTTCTCCCTAATCGCAAAGCAAATGAAGGGGGAAGAAGATGGAATGGATAAGTGAATACTCTATACAGTTATTGATGTCGACGGGTGTTGTGTTGCTTTTTGCATTAGGGATGCTGTATAGGCTTCGTTTAAAACAAAAATCTATCGTGGAAGCAGCTGTGCCATCTGCACTGACTTGGGAGGAGATCGATCAGATCGTTCGTGATCAGCTACAAAAATGGACATCTGACCCTTATTTGGATCACTTCGCAAATGACGAACCATATCGCAGGGAGCTAATGAGGCGATCAATGATCAGACAATCACTGCGCTCCTGTCATAGCGGGGATCGCTTACAAAAGGAATATGTGAAGGACATTATTGTAGAGATTATACGACCATTTTTGAAACCTTCCAATGACTGTTGGAAGATGCTTATCCCATTCGATGATCCCATTCAGCTTTCGGCAAAAGATAAGTTCGATATTTTACTATATATTTATTTCCAACGCTATGGTTTAGAAGCTATGCATGAAATCGTACAGCGTTACGGTTGGGATCAATTAAAGGATCAGTTTGGTTCAGAAGGTGAACAGGAGCAAAGTTATGCCGTAGACGAGGATGATATCAGTCAAGCTTATCGCCAAGAACGTCCCGTTGTGAAGCATGAAGAGCGGATTAGAATCATTGCTCAACGTATCTATGAGCGATATAAAGGATTGTCTGTTATCGATGAATTGCGTGATATGAGAATTGAGGGGGTATCAGGAGGGGTGAATGGCTTGATCCAAGCTACTCCGCTCGTGCCTACCGGTTCATCTGCAGGCTCGTATTACGGAGCTTCAAGAAATGCGGTTCAAGCTTCAAAAGTGCCACACTCGTATGACAGTGTATGGATGTTTTATCAAGGTAAGTCTATACGACTCGGATTTCTTAGCTTCGATAGTGAAAGAGAGCTGAAGCGTGTATGTCAAACCATTTACAAACATGGTGCACCAGGGCCGTTGACAGAAGTAGATGGTTATCGTGTTAATGACATGAAGGATGGTTCGCGCGTAGTTGTTATGCGACCGCCATTTTCAGAGTCTTGGGCATTTTTTGTACGAAAGTTTGAGCGTGAGCAGCCTTCGTTATCGCGTCTTATTACAGCTAATGGTGCTGAAGATGTAATTCGTCTGCTCCAATTTTTAATGAAAGGAGCCCGCATTACCGCTGTTACTGGCGCACAAGGGTCTGGCAAGACGACGCTTTTAATGGCGTTAGTTCAATCCATCTATGCTTTTTATCCTTTGCGAGTTCAGGAGCAGGCATTCGAGCTGCATTTAAGGCAGCTGTATCCACATCGAAATATTTTAACCTTGAGAGAAACAGAAAGCATTTCTGGGCAATCAGGTTTGGATGTGCAGAAGAAGACTGATGGAGTTGTTCATATTCTTGGGGAAGTGGCAACTGATCCAGTAGCAGCGTGGATGATTCAAATGGCGCAAGTGGCGAGTCTATTTACGATATTTACACATCACGCTAAGACGTTTCCTGATTTGATTGGTGCCTTGCGCAATTCCTTGTTGAAGACGGGTATGTTTCATAATGAACGTATTGCAGAGCAACAGGTGGTGCAAGTGATACATTTTAATATTCATTTAAATAAAAATGCAAATGGGACACGTTATATTGAACGGATTACAGAATGTGTTCCCTCAGAAATGACAAAAGGCATTCAATCACACAAGGGACTGTTAGTAAGGGAGGATATGAATCAACAGGACGTGTCAATTCCTTCGTCAAACTCTTGGATGGACTACAGAAATGCAGCTATTCAATATTATGATGATCAAATTAACAGTAGCTCTTATACGTACAAAAACATTATCGAGTTTCAAAATGGTAGATACGTGTGGGTAAATGAAATTTCCGACGTACATATGCAAGCGATGCTCTCGCAGATGACAGACTATGATCAAGAGTCATTTAGAGGATGGATGGCATCGAGGGGGGAGTATGTTGTCGCTTAATTCGTTACTGTCAGCAGCAATTATTTTCGCGCTTATTGGGCTGCTATTATGGAAGCTATCCGAGCGTATGATGCGTCAGCCGTGGATGAACAAACTCGTTTTTAAGAGCAGAAACCAACAAACAAATATAATTAAAATATTTTTACAGCGCAGTTACTATTGGTTCGGTCGAATTATTGGGCTGAAGCACAAGCGAGCAAAGGTTTATCAACAATTATTAGTGATATATGGGTATGATGAACGATTGTTACGAGAGAAGGTTGCTACAGTAATATGGGCTATCATTATTGTTCTAAGTGGAATATTACTCGTATTTATCAGTTTTAAACAAGATTGGGTTTCTCTCCTCATGCTTATACTCGTACTTCGCGTAGCAGATGACTTATGTATACAGATGTTCGCTCAGCAAGCCGAGTTAAAGGTTCTTAGCCAATCAGCACAAGCTTTTTCTACGATTAGACATGCTTATCAACGTCATCAAATGGTTGAGCTCGCTGTTGAAGAAGCGCTGGAACGGTCTTCGCCATTAATAAGGCCTCATCTGACAAGATTGCTAGCTTGTATATATGAGTATGATACGGATGCAGCCCTTGTGAAGTATGATGATGCAGCACCGAATCGTCATTACCGCTTATTTGCACGACTAGCTCGATTAGTAGCAGAGTATGGTGACCCTAAAGAGGATAATCGCTCTTCATTTCTACAGGGGTTGTCAATGATGATTCGTGATATGCAGTCAGAGCATCTAATGCGAATGAAGCTGGATACTTTCTTAAAGGGATTAAAAATTATCGCAGTCATTCCAATCTTATTTGCGAATCCTATCGAACAATGGGGGAGAGCATATTTCCCTGATATGGCACGGTTCTACGATAGTCGAATCGGATGGTATGTACAAGTAATTGTTCTTTTGACTGTTATTGTGAGTCACTGGCTATTAGAGCAGCTTCAATGGAGAAAAAGTATTGCTGAAAAATCGAAAAACGAAGAGGCGAGGAAACATATCGATATTTTACGTTTAAAGTTCGTCCGTTCTATTGTTTACCGCTGGATGAGAGGTATATCTGCATCACGATTAAGTGCAAACGCATATCTCCTTAAAGATGCCAACGAGCCGTTATCTCTAGAGCGATGGTATGCGAAAAGATTAGTATATGCGTCTGTAACAATGCTGATATCGATTAGCATGGCAATTATTATCCATGTCGTCATACAGCAACAGCAGTCATTTTCTCCACTCTGGGGAGTATTGCCAAGAGGTGATGCAAAAAGCACAGTACAATGGGACGGCTCTTCTTATAGCCAGCCAACAAGCTCTGAATGGAACACTGAACAGGCTGAGCTTCATAAGAAATGGGTGGGTGATGTTCTAACAAAAAGCTCGAACCGTGAAGAACAAGAACTATTAATACAAGAGCTAGCTTCACTAAAATATCCAAGCTGGTCGCAGGAGCGGGTGTTGCAATTAAGCAAGCATTTGCTAAATCTAGCTTATGAGCAGGAAATAGGCTTGCTATGGTGGTGGGAGTTGCTGGTGGCTTTTGCGCTGAGTGTTTTAGCGTACTATACCCCATTGGGTATGATGATTTTTAAAAAGAGATTACGGAATATGGAAATACGACTTGAATTAAGCCATTTTTATTCTTTGGCGCTTCTGCTCCGTGCGTTTGAGCGAATGACCTCTGAGCAGATGCTTGATTGGATGATGCGAAGCTCTGTTTGCTGCAAAGAAGCTATTCACCGATGTTTGCTTCATTGGGACAGTGGTCCTGAGCAATCTTTACAGCAATTGAGAGAGGATATACCATACCCTGATTTTGTACGTTTCGTTGATCAGTTGGAACTGGGGTTTGATCAAATTCCGATCAAGCAAGCATTTGATGATGCTGAGCAATCATGGTGGTTTGAGCAAGATATGCGTAAGCAAGAAGAAGAAAAAATAATAGAATCAAAAGCTGTCTGGGGGCGGTGGTTTGGATTTGCTCCTATGTATGCCATTGTATTTTTGTATCTTGTCATTCCTTTGGTTTGGCTTAGCGCGCAACAAATGACTCACTCATTTAGCCAAATTCAGAGGCTGTAATAATATTCAGTACTTTTAACTTCAACTTATTTATAAAAGGAGATATGTTCAATGAATAATGCTCAATCCGCGTTAAAGGTAGCTGCAGGTATATTTCTAACCATTGCTCTAATTACAATTGTTGTTCTTCTATTTGTATCCGCTCAAGAGGCAACCAAAACGGCACAGAATGAGTTTTCATCTATTCAGACGGAGTTAAGCAAAGCATCCTTCACCGTGTACGACAACACAACGGTAAGTGGCTCTCAAGTTATAAATGCGATTCGCAAGTTCCATCAAAAGGACCAGTTTGGAATTTGGGTGAAAACAGGTAAGGACAAGTCAGCGAATAGTGCTGGAATGTTCTATGGAGCTAATGTTGATTCAGACGGAAAGATATCCAATAATACTCGTAATGATAAAATTGAATTGGCGATGCAGGAAGCTTTAGATACTTATGTAAATCCGAGTGGAAAGTTTCTTGCCAAATTAATTGTAGATTCTTCTAATGTGACGAGAGCGATTGTGTTCGAACAGCAGTAATAAGATGGGCAATCGTTTATGGATATATAAAAATGCGCAGGAGTTGACTAAACAATATGAACGAAAATGTTCGAGAACTTATCGCCTTTTCCTGCGCTATCCTTATATTTGTAGGTGCTTTAAGTATGGCCGTCAACTACTACCAGAGCTCTGCTGGGTTGTTGAACGCATTGGTGCTAGATACAAGGAGGCAAGATCGGACAATCCATGAGAACTTTGAAATCACTGCTCCACCTACGATAAAAGGAGCTGATATTGTTTCTATGTTGACACACTTGAAAGATTCTAATGTAGCCATTGAAGTGGATGGTTACTCTTTTCTTCCAGAGATGGAGCTTGAGGATATGCCGGTTTCTTTTATAAATGTTAATCGAATGTATGTGCCTGAGCATAACCGTGATGCATCTGGCCGCTTGCTTCGGATTCAATACAGATAAGAGGTGAGTATATGGTAGATGCCATGCGAGTTTGGCTCGCTTTAATGTTGGTCATGTTGTTGTTGTTCATATTTCCATTACGGGATACTTTTCAGCGACATGATGAGATGAGTGAGTTAGTTGCAATGAAGGTTGCCACTGCGTACGTGGATGCTATTCGAGATAAAGGTGTAATTACTCCTCAAATGTGGAATTCGTTAATAGAGGATCTTTATCGAACAGGTTACGTTTATGACATTGAGATGGAGCATTACGAGAAATATTATGTTCCTATATATAATGATCCGGTACAGCACAATTCCTTTCAAAATGAGTTTATGACGCACTATCAATTGGTCCATCATAAGGACATGATGAATAAACTATTTCCTAATACATCGATTGGTATTTCTGACTCTTCTCGTCTGTATCACTTAAAGGCAGGGGACTATTTTCAAGTTACACTAAACAGGCTTGATGAAACTCGTTCGAGTAGATTAACTCGGTGGTTGACGTTTGATGCAGATCCTGTTGCTGCTTTCAGTATACCAATAGGAGGAATGGTGCGAAATGAGACTCATTAAGTGGGCAATCTTTTTCGCTTGCATCATACTTCCATTTAGTTGGACGCATCGGCAGCAAGTTAAGGAGTATCGCCATAAACTTATTGTAGAAGAGCAGTATAATCGATGGATGAACACAGCGGTGGATGATGCAGCACAAGTATTAAAAGAAACAGCTGCTTGGAAAGCAACCGATGACTCCTATGAATCGAACAAACAGCTAATTCTTAATAAACAGCATGCGGTAACTACTTTACTTCATTCTATTTACGTTAATTTGAATATCGAAGACGACGTAGTTGCTCAACAGGCCTTATTTTTTTATATCCCTGCAATCACTATAGTTGGTTACGATGGCGCTTACTTCTATGTAAATGAACGCTTTTCGACAATGCAAGGGTCTGAGAGAATCGAACATGTATGGAAACCTGTGCACCCTTATTCTTATGTAGATCAACATGGTAACGTGTACACGTTCACATTGGATGATTATGTAACAGTGTATGATTCATCGGCACGTAAATGGATAAGTGGTTATCAGCATGAGCTGAAGCTCCGCTCAAGTCTTTCTCTTCTTCAAGATGATGTGCGATTCGATGATGTACGGCGAATGACGATTATTCAAACAATTCAACAAAAACTTGAGCACTATATAAATCGGCATAATGAGTGGGCGCGGCGTAATGGAGTGTCATATCTTTTTACGATGCCAACCATACCAACCGAGCAGTGGAATAATACGATTAACGATATAAGTATTATGTCATTTATACAAGGGATGTCGGTTGGTGCATTTACTTATAATCACTATGCGCTGGGAGGTTCACGGATTTTGCAGCGTGATACATGGTATGCTTCGATTCAAAACAATGTCAAGGTCGCTTATCCAGAACGTTGTGCGCCTTCAAAGTACATTGAAACTTTTTCGAGTGATCGTGATGCTGCCAGCAAAGGATATTATGTGAAGAGATGTTATTGAGGGGGAGCATCATATGATTTGAAGTGGTGATCGATGATGTCATTCCTCTCTTTCCAAAACATCTTATTCATGGTACACTTACGGTGCAAAAACATACCAGAACTATCCAACACTAGGGGGGCCGGTTATCGGCTGAGATGAAGCATAGGCTTCGGACTCTTAACGACCTGATCTGGATTATACCAGCGTAGGGAAGTGTGGATTGGGATGATGAAGACCGGCATGTCTAACTAAAGGGCACGTGTACCCTTTGCTCAGCATACAGCTTACTAGCTTGATTGTAACAATATGCTGATCTAAGCGTATATATCGTAAATATGCCCTTACGATAAGTTGCACGACATACGTAGCCAGTAGATACGTTATCGTGAGCGGATGACATGTGCCTATTACGTGAATTTATTGCGTTATAGCTATCGGATTGCTCAGACCAAGGACCACTCTTTCTATAGAGTGGTCCTTTTTGTCTTGGATTTTCATCATCACTTCCTCGAATTCCTTCACACAGAAAGAGAATTATCGTTGGTTGAGGAGGCATAACGAATGATGATTGTACCTTGGCTACATGTAATAACCCCACCAGTGCAAAAGGTAGATGAGGTCATACGTATAGCTATTGAGATAGCAGACAATGTAGATTTCATACACCTCCGGCAGAAAGAATGGTCAGCAAGAAAGTTGTGGGAGGTAATTGCAAGCTGCAGGCACTCCGGCATACCTACACAAAAATGGATCATCAATGACAGATGTGATGTTGCGGCATCGACTCAAGTAAAAGGGGTTCAACTCGCCTATCATTCATTACCGTGTAGAGTTGTTAGACGGATGTACCCGCAATTATCTGTAGGAGTATCTGTGCATAACGAAAATGAGGCTGCAATTGCGGAACAAGATGGCGCTGATTATTTATTATATGGTCATTTGTTTGAAACTTCTTGCAAATCAGGGGTTCCAGGGCGTGGTTTAGGTGGTCTGCAGGCATGCCGAGAGGTAGTTGATGTTCCTATCATTGCGATAGGAGGCATTACGCCGAATCATATTATGAAAGTCGTTCTAGCTGGCGGTTCAGGCGTCGCAGTTATGTCAGGTATTTGGAACGCAGAATCACCTGGATTAGCTGCTCGTGCCTATCGGGAAGCAGTGCTGAGCAGCGCGCAATATGCGGTTCATGAAAGAAGTTATTCAAGGGAGTAGCATGGAAGGGGTGGGGAGATATGGACCTTTCAAGACATTCAGATGTTTTGGTAGTGGGCGGTAGTGTTATTGGGTGCTCGGTAGCTTATGAATGTGCGAAGCTTGGGATGAGGGTAACTGTACTAGAACGAGATGTATTGAGTCATGGAACTTCTAGAGCTGCGGCTGGTATGTTGGCACCAACTGCTGAACGATTTGAGAATAAAGACCTTGCACATTTTGCTTATACCAGTCTAGATCTTTTTTCCGGTTGGGCAGAACAACTATGGTTGGATAGTGGAGTGGACTTGGAGCTTAGACGGAAGGGTCTGCTTATTCCTGTGCATTCACAACAGGAACAGACTCTAGTCGGTACAGAACTTCAAATTGCTGCGGAAGTTGCAGAGACAGGAGCAAGCGGACATATACAGTGGCGTAACTTACTTGCTGAAGCGGGAATGTATCCATATATCACTCCTACGGTATACGGAGTATATGAAGTACCTCACGAAGGACATGTGTCACCTGTGAAGTTGATGGAAGCATTAATAGCTGGTTCGCGAAAAAGAGGCGTTCAGTTTAAGGAGTATCAGGAAGTAAAGAAAATCATTTATGAAAATAGTGTCATTCGTGGTGTCCAAACAGCTGAGGGGACATGGAGCGCAGAGCATGTAATTATATGTGCTGGCGTAAACAGCGACAGCTTTAATGAGCAGACGGATATTCGCACCAATTTTTTCCCTGTTAAAGGAGAGTTGGCGGTTGTACGCACGGACTATGTGTTTGATTCGATCCTGTATGGTAATGGAACATATATAGTCCCGAAAAGTGGTGGTCATATATACATAGGTGCCACTTCTCATCCGCACCGTTATGATCGGAAAGTAAACGTGGGATCAATCACCAACTTGATTCAGAGCGCGATTTCGTACATTCCAAGTTTGTATGAAGCAGAACTTGTTACTGCATGGGCCGGTCTCAGGCCAGCCACTTCTGATGGTCTTCCCTATATTGGGCCGGTCTCCCATATTAAAGGACTATGGTTGGCGGCAGGCCATTACCGCAATGGCATACTACTAAGTGCAGCAACTGGGATTGGTGTTGCTTCTTGGATTCATTCAGGTAAGATGCCGTGGGCCTGGATGAACGCTTTTGATCCGCTTCGTCATACGGTAATGCCGCAGGTTGTTCATTGAAAATGTGGTGGTATAGGTGAGGTATTATCATCGTTAGGCAGTTAGAAAGGTTGGATGAAATTGAAACTTATTATAAACGGAGAATCGATTGTTTTTCCTGAGCAACAAGGTCACATCTATCAGTTGCTTTGTCATTTACAAATGGAACAGCGAATCGTGATTGTGGAGCTTAATGGAAATATCATTTCCAAGTCAGCATATGAAACAACGCTATTGTCCGATGAGGATCGGATCGAAATTGTACATTTTGTTGGAGGGGGATAAAAATAATGAAATCACCTTTACGTATCGGACCGCATACATTTGAATCGAGATTGCTATTAGGAACTGGAAAGTTCCCTGACTTTGATATTCAGCGTAAAGCAGTGGAAGTGTCCAAGACGGAAATATTAACGTTTGCTATTAGAAGAATGAATGTATTTGAGCCAACCCAACCTAATTTTCTAGAGAGCTTAGATCTAAATAAATACACACTTTTGCCAAATACAGCAGGTGCATCTACAGCTGAAGAAGCTGTACGTATTGCTCGTCTGGCGAAGGCGTCCGAACTATGCGATATGATCAAAGTAGAAGTCATCGGTGATGCTAAAACCCTTTTGCCTGATCCATTAGAAACCTATCGTGCTTGTGAGATTTTGTTGGATGAAGGCTTTATCGTACTGCCATACATATCAGATGATGTGATTTTGGCTAGAAGATTGCAAGAACTTGGTGTACACGCCGTAATGCCTGGTGCATCTCCGATTGGAACAGGACTCGGATTGCTAAATCCACACCATCTTTCTTTCATTATTGAGCAAGCTACTGTGCCAGTAATTGTTGATGCTGGCATAGGGACACCAAGCGATGCTGCCAAGGCAATGGAGCTTGGTGCGGATGCAGTATTATTAAATACAGCCGTATCAGGGGCAAAAGACCCTGTAAAGATGGCTGAAGCTATGATGTGGGCAGTAGAGGCTGGCAGACTAGGCTATGAAGCTGGTCGTATTCCAATGAAGCGCTATGCTTCGGCTAGTAGTCCATTAGAAGGTATTCCGACGTGAGTGCAGATCAGTCGATTAAAATCTATTCACTAAGCGGTGACATATATATTTCTCCAATGAATGGCGCTGATAAATTGCAATCGGATTGGGCTAAGAACCATTCGTTTGAACGTGATAGTATCCATCCGGCTACGGAATTATTGGTGCCAGCTCGCGCCGCGACCATTGCAGGCTCAGATAGCAGCGGTGGTGCTGGTATCCAAGCTGATATTAAGACATTTCAAGAGTGTGGAGCTTATGGTATGAGTGTTATTACAGCTCTTACGGCCCAGAATACACTTGGTGTTCATGATGTTCATCGTATTCCGGCTGCACATATTGCAGCCCAATTTGATGCGCTTGAAGATGATGTTCGACCAGATGCGGTAAAGACGGGTATGCTTGCAGATGGTCAAACTATAAATATTGTTTCTGAACGACTGGTAACTTATCGTTGGCCTAATATTGTAGTAGACCCTGTTATGATCGCTAAAGGTGGGACGGCACTTCTAGAAAAAAACGCGGTTGAACAATTGAGGACACATTTGCTACCGATTGCCACAGTTGTAACACCTAATATTCCAGAGGCAGCCGCTCTTACTTCAATTGCTATTCATAGTCGCATAGAGCAATTCGAAGCGGCTAAGCGATTGCATGAGCTAGGAGCAGGGCATGTCCTTGTAAAAGGCGGACATGGCCCAGATAAGGACTATTCAACAGACTTGCTATATGATGGTTCTGAAGGATGGTGGATTGAAGGGCCGCGACATGATACGATTCGAACTCACGGAACTGGGTGTACGTTATCTTCTGCGATAACGGCTTACTTAGCAAAAGGTTATTCTGTGCTTGACTCAATTATAAAAGCAAAGCAGTATATTCATATGGCAATTAAATATCCAATTGCGGTCGGAAAAGGGCATGGACCAGTCAATCATTGGGCTGCACGTACATTGAACGGAAGGGATGGTTCGTTGTGTCACTACATAAAAAGCTGAAGCTCATGTTTGTAGCAGGTTCGGTGAATTGTCCTCAAGGAATTGAAGAAACTTTAATGAGTGCAATTAAAGGTGGAATTACCTCTTTTCAATGGAGAGAAAAGACTAGTGAATCTACTCTCAAGGAAAATGAACGAATTGAATTAGGCATGCGACTCAAAGATTTATGCCGTCAGAATGACATACTGTTTATTGTAAACGACGATGTTCAGCTTGCTGCACAGTTGGAAGCAGATGGTGTACATTTGGGACAAGAGGACATGTCGTTGACAAAGGCGCGCAAACTTCTTCCTGTGGGGACGATTATTGGTCAATCTACTCATAACGTGGAAGAAGCTCTTGATGCGGAGTATGAAGGCGCAGACTATATCGGAGTAGGACCGATGTTCTTCACCCAGACTAAAAAGGATCTTCATCCTGTCATTGGACCCTCTTTAATTATGGATATGCGTCGAGCTGGAATTAAAGTTCCAATCGTAGGTATTGGGGGAATACATGCAGAACGGGTTACACCAGTTGTTAAGGCTGGAGCGGATGGTGTTGCAGTCATTCATGCCATTGCATCTAGTGAGCTAGGTGCTGAAGAAGGAGCGGTTCAGATTTACAAGCAACTAGCTTCTTGGTACGAGATGGCCTAAGTAATATAACGAATTCATATCATATAGTTTGTCTCCCAGCTCCTACAACCTGTAGGAGTTTTTTTCTTAGTTTTTTTATGCGCTATCTTACGGATTATTGCAGAGTCCGTGATTTCGCAATCTCATATTCTTAGTGAAGAGTGTGGGCAGTACCATTATCTTGTGGGTTTTGTAATTATTAAAAACACCTAAAATACAAACAAAAAAAGAGACTTCCAAACCTTGGGTGTGATAGTATGGATATACATCAGAAAATCGCTCCATAGAACGTACTAACCTCATTCATTATTAAATCCCGACTGCTTAGAACTCTAAAGCCTATGAATAACTTTAAACTTTATTGCACTGAATTTCAGTAGAAAGCTCTATATCTTTTATTCCATCATGTGTGAATCATATGTTATATATTCTTCTGAAACGAATGTAACGTATTCAATATTTGTTATCGTGAAATAGCCTGTACAGTTAAAAAGCAGACCGATAACGGAGTAAATAATGTACCGTAGGTAATCCTAATCTACATGAGAAGGTGAACGTATATGGCAGAGGATGTTATTGACTTTCGAGAAATTTGTGAGAATCCAGAACTAGTAGACAATCTTGATCATCGAATTATAAGAGATGTGAGACTTCCTGATGAGAGCGAACTATACGTTTGTTTCACATTTGATGATGGTCCTACAGAATATACCCCCTTACTACTAGACTTATTTAAGCAATATGATGCGAAAGCAACCTTTTTTGTAGTTGGAGAATTTGTAGACGAGTTTCCCAACATTACAAGGCGTATTGTGGAAGAAGGTCACCAAATCGGTAACCATACCTATTTTCACCCTGACTTATCAAAGCTAACTATTGAAGAGTCGGACAAAGAGATAATGACAACAGAGGCAGCCATTACGACTTATGCAAAAACACGGAGTCACATTTTAAGACCTCCTTATGGTCTATTTCGTATGGAGACAGTAGAGCGTGCTGAACAAATGGGTTATCGATTTGCACTATGGTCAAGAGACATGTATGTAAGAGATTGGGAGTATCCTGGGGCAGATGCCATCGTACAAAGAGTGTTGGATAACATGAAGAACGGTTCTATTGTCTTGCTTCATGATGGGGGCGGGGAAAGGGAACAAACCGTAGAGGCCGTACAGCGACTTTTTCCGATTCTATTAAAAAAAGGATATAAGTTCATTACTATAAGTGAATTGATCGAAGTATCGGAACGAAAATATGCAGGCAAGATCTAATTGCTTATTACTAATGAATAAGAAAATATGATTCTGCGAAGTTCTTAAATGATAGTAAGTATATAGTAGGGAGGCAACACTCCCCAGAAAAGCGCTCTGCTGTGGTGATCCACAGCAGAGCGCTTTTTGATGTCTAGATTATTGATTAAACAATGGAGCAAAAGAAAGTGGCTGCTTGTCATACATCGCAGGATGTTGCTGACTGCATGTGCATATCTAAGAAAATGTTATATTGCTATCAATCCCGACTGCAAATAATGAGAACCAGTCCATTCTTGATCGTAATCGTTCCATACTCTTCCTTCCATCGATTGCTCACACCTAAAGATTGTCCAATTGTTAAGGTTGCATCTGAAAGAGGATAAGCAAAACCTTCCAGACATATGCCAGTTACATCCATGCTTAGAGGAATGAGCGACATATACGTATAGCGGTCTTTATATATTTTTAGATAATCTCCTGTAAGTTGGATTGAATTGTGATTATCGACAATTTTCATAGGGATGCCGGCTTCATAAGTTTGTCTAAGGAGATGAATTCCAGCTAGCGTATGATCAAGTCGTGTTCCTGTCGTGCCGTACATCGTAATTGTAGTTGCGCCATATTGCATAGCATATTGCAAAGCTAGCTCTGTATCCGTATGATCTTTGTCTATTTCGTCAAATCCAATCATTCTTTCACTATTGTCTGCAATAAACCGTTCTTCTTGCTCATTAACGGAATCAAAATCTCCTAACGAAAGAGTGGGCTTAATACCGTTCTGCACAAGAAATAATGCGCCTCGATCTGCGCCTATAATAATATCTGCAGATTGAATTTCATCTATAATCCATGCGGGTTGCTCGCCACCAGCTACGATTACAGCGTGTATCTCATGTTCAGGTTTTCCATTTTTCCGAGAAAGCTGCTTCTGTTGTTGTAACATTTTCTCATCTCCTTTTTGAAGCTCACATTTCGATATGTATCTTATATATCTAGTATATCGAAAAATGATAATCGGACCAAGCCATTGGCCGAAGCGTTATCTATTGTTGAAATGAATAAATGATGGGGCTACAATTGTAGCATGAGAAGGAGGATATATGATTATGGTATCTGTTTTGTTTGTATGTTTGGGCAACATTTGTCGTTCCCCGATGGCGGAAGCTGTTATGCGGCAGAAAGTATCTGAGGCAGGATTGTCTAACGTGATATCTATAGATAGTGCTGGTACAGGTGATTGGCATATTGGTCACCAACCGCATGAGGGAACACGTCAATTATTAGATACGCGAAAAATTTCTTATCATGGACAAAAAGCACGACAAATCGCAGCTGAAGATTTCAACCAATTTACGTATATTGTTTGCATGGACACAAGTAACGAGAAGAATGTGCTTGCTTGGGAAGGGGCAGCTAACGCTTCAGGGACAGTGTTTAGATTTATGACAATGCTGCCCGAAGAGCAAATTGCAGATGTTCCCGATCCGTATTACACAGGTAACTTTGAGGAGGTCTATCGTCTAGTTGAAGCAGGCTGTGAGCGGTTGCTTCAGCGAATTCGAGCAGAGCACTCTTTGTAATAGATTTTAAGTAGGTAGAAATACGATGCAAGGGCCAGAAGAGTTGGGGTGTTTGACTAGCGAATATTGCTACTAACCTAGTTACCTTCTAGTGCAGTAAAAAGTACAAAAGAAGTGACATACTTTCTGTATGTCACTTCTTTCTTTGTGTGCTGATTTATAAGCTGAAACAGTATTAAGCAGCTGTTTTATGACAGCTGATCATGCAACAGTTCTGTTTCGTAGATTAGGTTAGACTTCAAAATAATACTTAAGTGCGTCTGGAATATGTTTTTGCCAGAAACCCCATAGATGCTGTCCGTCATGTTCTTCATAATGAACACGAGCACTACGCTCGGAAAGCAGCTGATGGGTGTCGCGGTTAATTTGTAAGAAATCAAACACGCCGCGATCTGTTTCATATGCAGTCTCCTGCAAGCCAACAATCATGAATATGCGCAGCCAGCTGAAATCCGGTTGAGCAGCCAAAATGTCATAGGATGCGGAGTAGAATGCTCCTGATAATGAAATGACCTGCTTAAACTTTTCAGGCTGCTTAAGAGCAAGGTGCAAGGACACTGTGCCTCCTAATGAGTCTCCTGCTAAAACAATGTCATTCCAATCTGTGCGTACAGGGTACGTCGCTTCTATAAAAGGAACGATTTCTTCCGTGAATGATCTTGTATACGTTTCAAACAAGGCTCCATCTGGTGAATATTCTTCGGTACGGACTTTTTTATCCACATCCACACCTGCAATAATAATGGGTTCGATCTCGCCGTCAAGTATTAGCTTGTTAGCTATTGTAGCGATGCGGCCAAAGTTGAAGAAGTCTTCTCCATCTTGACAGTAAACGACAGGGTAGCTCAGAATCTCGTTGAAACCTGGTGGTAAATAGACTCGCAACGAGCGAGTTCCAGTAGGCAATATAGATGAAGAAACATCATGCTTAACAATCGTACGTTTAAAGTATGCGGAATCTGACATTCGCAACACCACCTATGCAAAATTTTATCGAAATTGGTTAACACTAAGAACGAATCAACTATCTTGACTCATTATTCTTGAAAGTATCGAGCGTAATGGAACTAGAAGTTGAACACAATACATAACGAATGTATGTGTCAGATGTCACTGGAACTAGACTGATTTGTTTTATCCTGTTATAGTAGTTAAAAGAAACTGTTATAGCTACAAGAGAACAAAATATTCACTTTTTCCGCTATTTCTTTTGACCAATCGAGTAGAACAGGTGTATAATAATTCTATAACAGAGAAACAAAATCTTCAAACTTTTATTGAGGTGAATATGATGAGCAAGTTCCCATTTGAAGTTCAGACGGAAGATGTCCAAACTCTATCTGTCTTGTCACCAGAAGGTCAAGTCGTGAACCCGGACATGATGCCGGAATTGAGCGATGACCAACTGAAAGAAATTATGTACCGTATGGTATTTACTCGTGCATGGGATGATCGTGCGATCAACCTTGGTCGTCAAGGTCGTCTTGGTTTCTATGCACCGGTATCCGGTCAAGAAGCTTCCATGGTAGGTAGTGTATACCCACTTAACAAAGAAGACTTCGTAGTACCTGCATACCGTGATATGCCACAAATCGTATGGCACGGTTTGCCACTTTACCAAGCATTCTTGTACTCTCGCGGACACCAACATGGTGGACAAATCCCAGAGGGTGTTAACGTATTGATGCCACAGATCATTATCGGTGCACAAATTTTGCACGCGATGGGTATCGCTAAAGGCTTCAAACTTAGAAAGCAACAAAATGTTGCAATTACTTACACAGGTGACGGCGGTTCTTCCGAAGGTGACTTCTACGAAGGTTTGAACTTCGCAGGTGCTTACAAACTACCTGTTATTTTCTTTGTACAAAACAACGGTTATGCAATTACAACGCCATTCTCGAAGCAAACGGCTGCTAAGTCTATTGCTCACAAATCGGTTGCAGCTGGTATCCACGGTATGCAAATCGACGGTATGGACGTATTGGCAGTTATTAAAGCAGTTCAAATCGCAGCTGAGCGTGGCCGCAACGGTGAAGGCGCTACATTGATCGAAGCGTTGACATACCGTTACCGTCCACACTCCATGGCGGATGATACTTCTAAATACCGTACTAAAGACGAAGAAGCTGAATGGTCTGTTAAAGATCCACTCGTTCGCTTTGGTAAATTCCTTGAGAGCAAAGGTCTTTGGACTGAAGAAGATACAGCTCGCGTAAAAGAAGAAGCAAAAGCGAAAGTAAACGAAGAAATCAAGCGTGCAGAGCAAACAGAGAAAATGACTGTTGTTGGCCTAATCGACACAATGTTCGAAGTAACGCCACAGCACCTTGAAGAGCAAAAAGCAGACTTCCAATAAGATTTCATTACTATAGATGAATTCGAAATAATTCGATGAGCGGACAGGCAAAGATTACTTTGCGACGATGTAAGGAGGATACGAATCAATGGCACAAATGAATATGAAAGAAGCGATTCGCGACGCAATGCGCGTTGAATTGAAACGAGATCCTAACGTCCTTGTTTTCGGTGAAGACGTAGGTCATGTTGGCGGCGTATTCCGTGCGACAGAAGGATTGCAAAAAGAATTTGGTGAAGAGCGCGTATTCGATACGCCGCTTGCAGAATCTGCAATCGGTGGTATGGCAGTAGGTCTTGGTGTAACTGGCTTCCGTCCAGTTGCTGAGATCCAATTCGTTGGATTCATCTATGAAGCGCTTGACCAAATGGTTGTTCAAGCAGCTCGTATGCGTTACCGTTCCGGTGGACGTTACAACTCGCCAATCGTATTCCGTACACCTTTCGGTGGCGGTGTTAAAGCGGCTGAGCTTCACACTGATTCCTTGGAAGGTTTGCTTGTTCAATCTCCAGGTATCAAAGTTATCGTACCTTCTAACCCGTACGATGCTAAAGGTTTGCTAATCTCTGCAATCCGTGATAACGATCCAGTATTCTTCATGGAGCACTTGAACTTGTACCATGCATTCCGTGATGAAGTACCTGAAGGTGAGTACACAGTTGAGATCGGTAAAGCTAAAGTTGTTCGTGAAGGTAAAGATGTAACAATCTTGGCTTACGGACTTATGGTTCACACAGCTATGAAAGCTGCTGCTGAGCTTGAAAAAGAAGGCGTACAAGCTGAGGTTATCGACCTTCGTACGTTGTTGCCGCTTGACATCGATACAATCGTTGAGTCTGTTAAGAAGACAAACCGTGCAATCGTTGTTCAAGAAGCTCAAAAAACATCCGGTGTTGCAGCAGAAGTTATTGCTCAAATCAATGAGAAAGCAATTCTTCACCTTGAAGCACCAGTGCTTCGCGTTGCTGGTCCTGATACGATCTATCCGTTTGCACAAATTGAAGACCAATGGTTGCCGTCTCCTGCGCGCATCATTGCTAACGTTAATAAAGTATTGAATTTCTAATAGATAGAACCGTTATATGAGTGAAGGAGGTACCTACCTGTGGCAAAGTTTGAATATCGTTTCCCAGAGCTTGGTGAAGGATTGCATGAAGGCGAAATTATCAAAATGCTTATCAAGCCAGGCGACAAAGTAACAGATGATGACATTATCATGGAAGTACAAAATGACAAGGCGATCGTAGAAGTTCCTTGTCCCGTGAACGGAACAGTACTTGAAGTTCTTGCAAAAGACGGTCAAGTAATGCACATGGGCGAAGTTGTAGCTATTATCGATGCTGAAGGCGACGTTCCTGAGCAAGCTGCTCCAGCTGAAGAAGCTAAAGAAGAAGCAGCGGCACCAGCAGCTGAAGCTCCTAAAGCAGAAGCAGCGGCGGCACCAGCACCAGTAGCTCCTAACCGTGAAGTATTGGCAACTCCAAGCGTTCGTAAGTTCGCTCGTGAGCTTGGCATTAACATCGCTGAAGTTGCTGGTACAGGTAACAACGGTAAGATCACTCGTGAAGACGTAGAAGCATTCTCTAAAGGCGGCGCTCCAGCAGCAGCTCCTAAGGCAGAAACAGCTGAAACGACTGCAGCACCAGCAGCGAAAGCTGACAAAGCAGCAGCACCAGCAGCTGAACGCTTCCAAGAAGAAGAGCGCACTCCGTTCAAAGGTATCCGTAAAGCGATTTCCAACGCTATGGTTAAATCTGCTTACACGGCACCACACGTTACAATCATGGACGAAGTGGACGTTACAGAACTTGTTGCATTCCGCAACCGCTTGAAGCCGGTTATGGAGCAAAAAGGCAAGAAAGTTACTTACTTGCCATTCATCGTGAAAGCATTGGTAGCAGCGGTTCGTCAGTTCCCTGTTATGAACGCAATGATCGACGAAGAAGCACAAGAAATCGTGTACAAAAAGTACTACAACATCGGTATCGCAGCAGATACAGACAACGGATTGATCGTTCCTGTTATTAAGGACGCAGATCGTCGCAGCATCTGGATGATCTCTGACGATATTCGTGACTTGGCAGCACGCGGTCGTGACGGCAAGCTTGCTCCTAACGAGTTGAGAGGTTCCACAATTACAATCACAAACATCGGTTCCGCAGGCGGTATGTTCTTCACTCCGATCATCAACTTCCCTGAAGTTGCGATCTTGGGTACAGGACGTATTTCTGAGAAGCCAGTTGTGAAGAACGGCGAGATTGTTGCAGCACCTGTTATGGCATTGTCCTTGAGCTTCGACCACCGTCTAATCGATGGCGCTACAGCTCAAAACTTTATGAACTATATCAAGCAGTTGTTGGCTAACCCAGAACTGCTGGTCATGGAGGTATAAGCAATGGTAGTAGGAGACGCGTCTTTAAACATTGATACACTAGTAATCGGGGCAGGTCCTGGTGGATACGTAGCAGCAATTCGTGCTGCTCAACTAGGACAAAGCGTATTGATCGTCGACAAGTCTGAGCTTGGCGGCGTGTGCTTGAACCGTGGTTGTATTCCTTCCAAGGCTCTTATTAGCGCAGCTCATCAATACGAAGTAACACAACACGCTTCTGAAATTGGTATTACTGCAGAGAACGTTAAAGTTGATTTCTCTAAAGTTCAACAATTCAAAGGTGGCGTAGTTAAAAAGCTTACAGGCGGCGTTGGTGCGCTTCTTAAAAAGAACAAAGTGCAAGTATTCAAAGGTGAAGCAATGTTCATCAATGAAAACGAAGCACGCGTGTTCAACGATCAAGAAGCACCTCGTTACATGTTCAAAAACTGTATTATCGCTACAGGTTCTCGCCCAATCGAATTGAAAGCATTCCCGTTTGGCGGACGCATCTTGTCTTCCACAGAAGCGTTGGAATTGCCAGAGATTCCTAAGAGCATGATCGTTATCGGTGGTGGATACATCGGTGCAGAGCTTGGCCAAATGTACTCCAAGTTCGGTACAAAAGTAACAATCATCGAAGGCGCTGACATGGTTCTTCCTGGATTTGATAAAGACATGACTACAATTGTGTCCAAAAACATGAAGAAAACAGGCGTTGAAATCTTTGCTGGTGCACAAGCTGAAAGTGCTGCGCAAACAGACAAAGACGTAACAGTTAAGTTCAAAGTTGGCGGAGAGACGAAAGAAGTAACTGCAGAGTACTTGCTTGTTACAGTTGGTCGTCGTCCGAATACTGACGGTGAACTTGGTCTTGATATGATCGGCGTTAAAATGACAGATCGCGGTATTATCGAAGTTGATCACCAAGGTCGTACAAGCGTTCCTCATATCTTCGCTATCGGTGATATCGTTCCTGGTCTTGCATTGGCTCACAAAGCTTCTTACGAAGGTAAAGTGGCTGCTGAAGCAATCGCAGGTATGCCTAGCGTTGTTGATTATAAAGCTATGCCAGCTGTTTGCTTCACGGATCCAGAGTGCGCAAGCGTAGGCTTGTCCGAGTCCGAAGCAAAAGGCAAAGGCTTGAACGTTAAATCTGGTAAGTTCCCATATGCAGCTAACGGTCGTGCGTTGTCCCTTGGCGGAAGCGTTGATGGCTTCGTGAAAATCGTTGCTGATGCTGAGACAGGTATCGTTCTAGGTTCCCAAATCGTGGGACCTGAAGCGTCTAACTTGATCGCTGAATTGGGCTTGGCTGTTGAAATGGCAGCTACATTGGAAGACTTGGCATTGACTATTCACGCTCATCCAACATTGGGTGAAATCGTAATGGAAGCTGCTGAGGTTGTATTGGGTCATCCGATCCACAGCTAAGTTAACTTTATTCTCTAATTAATTCTGTTTTATTTGTTACGGTTCTATATGGTTTGTTTTTCCCTGTTGTCTTTTGGACGACAGGGACTTTTTTTATTGTTAGTGATAATGGATTGGCACGAGTATGAGTTTCAGCATCCATTGGATAACACAGATTTCATGATAGGATTCTTTATTAGGATTGAGAAAATTTTCGTATTGAATCTAAGGCGAAGCAGTGGTGATTTTTTTGCCCTGCAGTGGTACACTGTTAAGATAGTTAGGGAAAGAACGGAGGAATTTATCAGCATGAGAAATTATTTAGACCTACTACAAGAAGTATTAGACAACGGTGTGAAAAAAGAAGATCGTACAGGAACAGGTACGGTATCCGTATTTGGGCGCCAACTTCGTTTTGACCTACAAGCAGGTTTTCCACTTGTAACGACGAAACGACTTCATTTGAAATCCATCATTCATGAGCTGCTTTGGTTCCTTAGCGGTGATACGAACATAAAATATTTGCAGGAGAATGGGGTTCGCATTTGGAACGAGTGGGCTGATGAGAACGGTGATCTTGGACCTGTATACGGTTCTCAATGGCGTAAGTGGGAAGCAGCAGACGGACGCGTAATCGATCAGATTACAAATGTGATCGAACAGATTAAGAGGAATCCAGATTCTCGTCGTTTACTTGTATCCGCTTGGAATGTGGGTGAAGTAGATAATATGAAGTTGCCTCCATGCCATTACTCATTTCAGTTTTATGTAGCGGATGGAAAACTTAGCTGCATGCTCAACATGCGCTCTGTGGATACGTTTTTAGGGCTTCCATTTAATATAGCTTGTTATTCTTTGTTAACACATATGATTGCGCAGCAGTGTGACTTAGAAGTAGGTGAGTTTATTTGGTCTGGCGGCGATGTGCATATTTATTCCAATCATATGGAGCAAGTACAGACTCAATTGACTCGAGAACCGCTTGTATTGCCAAAGTTAGTGATTAAGCGTAAGCCAGAATCCATCTTTGACTATTGCTATGAGGATTTCGAATTTGAAGGATATGAGTATCATCCTGGAATTAAAGCTCCAGTCGCAATTTAATACTTGTGATGAATTTCTAGTAGTAGGGGGACTACACCGGAATGAGTATTAACATGATTTGGGCAATGGATCGTAACCAACTAATTGGCCGAAATAATGCTTTACCGTGGCATTTGCCAAATGATATGCAGTATTTTCGTCGTGTAACGAGCGGGAAAACGGTTGTCATGGGGCGAAAAACGTATGACTCTATAGGACGCCCACTTCCCAAGCGGCGCAATCTTGTATTGACACGCAATCTAGAATGGACGGCAGAAGGTGTTGAGACAATTACCGACTTGGAAACGGTGTTGAAACTTGCTGAGAAGGAAGACGTAATGATCATGGGCGGTGCAGAGATCTACCACCTCTTTATGCCGCACGCGGATCGATTATTAATTACCTTCATTGATGCTGAATTTGAAGGTACAGATTATTTCCCAAACTATGATCAGTCTGAGTGGGTGCTTGTTGAGGAAACAGAAGGAACAATGGACGAGAAAAATCCTGTTCCTCACCGTTTCACTGTGTACGAGCGCAACAAATAGAAGGGGCTTATTTCATATGCCCCTTTATTAGTGTAAAGCAGTGCAAACTATACGATATTTTATCTATATGGTTTTTTGCATTTTTACGCTAAACTTTTACATAATTATTTGTCGGACAATGTATTTCCTTCTTGCATGTGTTAGGGATTACGTATTATATTGATGTATAAAATTTCAATAAATAGATACGCAGACGAACGGATGGAGGAGCTAGCATGTCAACACCTACAGGATTTATGGAGTATACACGACAGATTCCTGCTGATCGTGATCCACTAGAGAGAATTAAAGACTGGGAAGAATTCCATAAGCATATGTCCGAAGAGGAGCTCCGTACACAAGGTGCTCGTTGTATGGATTGCGGTACACCTTACTGTCATACGGGAATAGAGCTCACGGGAGGAACTTCTGGTTGCCCGGTTAATAACTTGATTCCTGAATGGAACAATTTAATTTACCGTGGACTATGGAGAGAAGCACTTGACCGTTTGCATAAGACAAATAATTTCCCTGAGTTTACGGGAAGTGTGTGTCCTGCGCCATGTGAAGGATCCTGTACGGTAGGGCTGATTGGTAAGCCAGTAACGATTAAGACGATTGAACAATCGATTATCGACAAAGGTTTCAGCGAAGGTTGGGTTACTCCACAACCACCAGAGAAGCGTACAGGTAAAAAGGTAGCGGTAGTTGGCTCAGGGCCTGCTGGTCTAGCAGCTGCGGCACAGTTGAACAAAGCTGGTCATCTCGTAACGGTTTATGAGCGAGCAGATCGAATTGGTGGACTGCTCACGTATGGTATTCCAACAATGAAACTGAATAAGGGTGTCGTTCAGCGTCGAGTTGACTTGCTGGCTGCTGAGGGTGTGCAGTTCATTACAAATACGGAAATCGGCAAAGATATTTCTTCTGAACAGCTTGTAAATGATTATGATGCGGTTGTACTTTGCGGTGGAGCTACAAGACCACGTCAGTTTAAGATTGATGGAAGTGAGCTAAAAGGTATTCACTATGCAATGGATTACCTGAACACAACGATTAAGAGCTACTTGGATAGCAACTTAGAAGACGGCCAATACATTGATGCTAAGGATAAGCATGTAATCGTAATCGGTGGTGGCGATACGGGTACAGACTGTGTAGCAACGGCACTCCGTCACGGCTGCGCAAGTGTCACTCAGTTTGGTACACATGCCAAAGCACCACTTGAGCGCGATGAAGTAAATAATCCTTGGCCGCAATTCCCGAACGTATACACGCTCGATTATGCACAAGAAGAAGCGAAGGCACTATATGGACGTGACCCGCGTGAGTTCTCCATCATGACAACAAAATTCATTGGGGAAGAGAACGGTCATGTAACTGCGCTTGAGACGGTTCAAATTGAGCGTATTGTTGATGAAACAGGACGTAAAATTTATCAACCAATACCGGGAACGGAACGTGAATTCAAGGCGGATCTCGTATTAATTGCTATCGGATTCGATGGAGCAGAGCAGACAATCCCTGATCAACTAAGCTTGGAAACAGATCGCTGGTCGAATGTAAAAGCAAAATATGGCGTTTACAAGACAAATATAGACAAAGTATTTACTGCTGGTGATATGCGTCGTGGCCAAAGCTTGGTTGTATGGGCAATTAATGAAGGCCGTGAGGCTGCGCGTGAGGTAGATAAATATTTGATGGGTTCATCCATGCTGCCTTAATGGAGTTTGCACTTATTTCATTATGACAATAAGATTTTCTGGATAAATTGATAAATGTAAAATATAAAAAGCTGCGTACTAGTTTAACTAGTCGCAGCTTTTTTAAGTCAAGTTAGATGACATCGTTTATTTTTTCGTTACCCTTCCAATACTGGCAAGTAGATAACCTGGAAACCAGCTTTGTTCCACGTTATCCAATTGCTCGTACCATATTCTTAATTGCGTCTTAAGGACACCTGCATTTGGTACAAAATCAAGGAAGTCCAAACTGTTTATAAAACCAATGGAATGCTCATTTAGCAACGTAATATTACTGTCTTGAAATTCATCTTGTAGAGACAAAACAGGTTCTTCTACACCATACATCCATGTTCCAGATTGTTCTGCGTAATATTTCCCTACGCGATATGGAAGACATTGTGCATTTGGTGTGAATATAATGACCATACCATCAGGCTTCGTAATCCTTCGCATTTCCTTTAGTATTTGTACTTTTTCCTCGTAAGTGAAGTGCTCAAGTACTCCTGCATTCCAAACAACGTCATAGCGATTATTTTCAGTTGGTATACTCCTAATGTCGGTTAAAAGGAAGTCAGCTTTGCATAGATGCTGATCAAATGCAGCTCGACTGTTGTCTAATGCAATTTGGGAATAATCTGCTAAAGTCACATCTGCTCCAAGTTGGCAAAGTCGGAGAGATATTTTTCCTGTTCCTGATCCCGCCTCGAACATGGAGCGTCCAGATACGGTTCCCATTGAATTCGTTAGGGATTCTAAAATGCTTTGGCTTAATGGATCCCACTGATAGGACACTTCGTGTGACCATAATCGATCCCATATTTCTTTTTGCTCTTGTTTCATCGTCACAACTCCTATTTCTGTCTATAATGATCATCGTGTAGAGGGAGTATTATCTCTCGCTGTAAACCAAGTATCTAGCAGTTGCTGAAATATGGTCGAGTCAGGATATATACGTTGGAGATGTTGCAAACCATTTGCTCCGTATTGTTCGATCAAGCCTTGTTCATTCTGTGCAAAATGCAAATGTTTATTAGGTAAACTCATTCGCTGAGCTAAAGTTGCATGATACACCCATGAAGCAAGGCAGCATTTTGGACGCCAATTGCTCCGGAGACCCATGTAATACAAATACCCTAGTAGTAGACTATCGTCCTCATAGCCTTGTTTACCGCGAAGAAAACGAGTGTCATATCCTCCAATTACACGAAGAATGCTTGCACGATGGATAACAGGATGAACGAAGGCATTCATAACGCCTGTTTGTGAGCAGCTACTGAGCAGCGAACACACTTGATCATAGGAAGTAGGAACTTCTGTGTGAGTACCAAGTGGTTGGAGGGCTCCTTCTGCAGTCAGTATTCCTGGAGAAATTAGAGGTTCTTCGGATTCTTTTAAATAATCGATGAGAGGTTGATACCAATTAGGTGGAAAAATCATGTCAACGTGAATTTCTGATATGAAATCGGTGTGAGGGTAGTTCTCCCATATAAATTCAAAGCACTTTTGACGAGCTTGTGCAATACCAATATTATTTTCCGAGCCGAGCAGATGAAAAGGCAGCCCAATCGATTGACAAAGCTGGGCCAATTCATCATTGCTCATACTACCTTGGTTGTATATGACGACAACTGGCTGTTCACTGAAGCTTAAGCTTTGCAAACACTGCTTTAACATGCTGCGGTCAAGTTGATCATATGGTGAACTACGAATAAGTAGTGGAAGTGTATGAATGATTGTTGACATAGTAGTAAATCTCCATTTCTCTAAAATTGAGATTGGTCCCAAGGGATGAGTAGGGGGTTCTGATCTAAGATAGAGTCGTATTGTTCTTTCCAACCATATCGTGCACCAGGATCCAATTCCATGTAGCGGTTGTACTTCTCTATTCGATGTTCATGTTTTGCCCAGCCAAAATGTTTCAAACGAAGTGGGGAAAGCTGATGCTTAAGTTCCAGCACATTGATCGGGAATCTACCGCAATGCTGCGGTGTTTCTTTCCATACAGGTTGAAAATCTTCACGATAGCGAATTAAAAATGGACGGTAATAGAGATGTGCGTGCCAATATTGATCTTCACGGTAATGTGTCTCATTCCATAGATCGAATAAACGGAAGCAATAGCAATCGATAGAATTGGCTTTGAGCATATCGTTAATATGGTCGCCGAAATTTGATTCAAACTGCTCATCGGCATCCAAATTCAAAATCCAATCAGGCTTTGTCTGGATCGTTTCTGCCCATTGCTGCTGCCGCAGTTGAATTTCATTACTGAATTTGGATTGTTCGTTTCGAATGAGGCGAAGTGGGATGTTTGCTAACAGTTCCTTGCAAATTTCTGAAGAGTTATCGGTACTCCCATCGTCGATAATGACAGCTTCATCAATGTATTTTCGGTGTTCAACTAGTGTTTGCTGGAGATAACGAGATGCCTCATTTCGGATAACCATAGTCAATGTAAGTTTTGGACGTTCACGGATAGTAATGGATGAGGTGGGAAGATTGTTATTTTTCGTTGGGGAAATGTCTTCGTATTTTATATCGGCTGCATTTTCTAGAGGTTTGCTTGTAAGGAACTGTTCAAGATCGGATTCTCTATATAGGTGAAAGGCAGGATAATGTGTATCTACATATAGAGGAATTCCTAATGCTGCAGCACGGATGCAAAAATGACGATCTTCACCCCAATATGAAATATTCGGGATACGTGTGAAAGATACACCAGTCAGCAGCGCGTCGCGACGAATTAATGTACAGGCACCCAGTCCTCCTACTTCATATAAACCAGGTATTTTCATTTTATTGAAAAATTGTGCAATTCTCTGCAATTGCTCTTCTTCAGATACATCAAACTCATCTTGTTGTCGTTCCCATTGTGTATATTCGTCATAAAGCCATACTTGTGGTTGTTCTACTGTTTCGGGTATCCATTTTGTCCAAAATATTTCGGAAACGATGGGCTTATCGACAGCAACAAGTTGTTCTACTGTATTGGGATGAAGAACTAGATCAGAATCAACAAGGAACACGTAATCAAATTTTTGCTCAATTGCATGCTTTAAAATGCTGTTTTTGAATGCAGCTACTTTCCATACCAAGTCTGAATGCCAATAGTGGGTTGTATTATTGCATTCATAATGCGATTGTTCATTAGAAGGTGTGATAAGAGTATGTTTTGTTTTTAACTGGAACTGCTGAAGAATTTCTCGAGATTCATGTTCTATATTGTCGTCGACAAAAAAGTAATGAATTTCAATATGCGGATGATGTAATTGAAGCAATGAGTGGAGAAACTCTTTCAAAATACGAGGCTTTTGATGTATGGGGCTTCCGATCAAAATCCGTTTATGCTGTTCATTCATCATGTTCACCTAACTTCATATTTGGAATTATAAAAGTACCGACTATGACTGATGGGTGCGCTAGTAGGATTTATTTATAAACATATTGCCTATGCAGCATCTTATGAAGTTAATACTGTAAAAGCTACTGGCTAATGGATTAAGTATGTTTGTAGCTTGCATCTAAAGGGTTTCAGTTTTTACATTAGGCATTTGTGTATCTCTTGAATCTTATAATCCATATTGGGTACGTCTACATATGGTATTGATCAGGAGGTGATTCACATGGCTAATGAGAAAGGGAGTAAGACGAAAAGGAAATCTCCAAAAGTCTCAACAAAATTTGAGTATGCTAAAAGGAAGTTGTTAAGTAAACTTAGGAAAAGTGATAAAGGAAAAAGGAAAAAGAAACAAAAAGGATCGTTTCATGGCGTACTTACACCGCAACAATCTGCTGTTATTATTAAACAGCTTCAGAATTTGACTGGTTTAAGTCAGCAGTATATTTTAAATCCCGATAACCACTTGTTGGAGCAATTGAATCACCTACTGAATAGGCTGTTAAGTTTAGTTGAGGATTTAAGTGTGCCCGCTGTCTTTAAAGAAGATATACGAAAAGCGGTTAGGAATATACAGTTGTTAATGACTAAAGGCGACTGTTCAGGTAAGGCATTAATTGAACATTTATTGATACTTTTTAAAATATTAATTGCGTTAACGATATACCTGAAGGGATGCCATAAGGCGCTTTATCATGCGTTAAAATCAGCTATTCATGCTTTGAGACATTTACTGATAAAGATTGAACATAAATGTAAGCATCGCAGCATAACTGGTCCAACTGGCCCGACTGGTCCGACAGGAGCGACTGGAGCTACGGGAATAACCGGCCCGACGGGAACAGGTGCAGGAGCAACAGGTGCTACTGGAGTCACTGGGGTTACTGGTTCGACCGGAGCAACAGGGCTGGGGATCACGGGAGTAACAGGTGCGACTGGACCGACAGGGGTTACGGGAATAACTGGTCCAACGGGAGCAGGTGCAGGAGTAACAGGAGTAACCGGAGCAACTGGCCCGACTGGTCCGACAGGAGCGACTGGAGCTACGGGAATAACCGGTCCGACTGGAACAGGTGCAGGAGCAACAGGTGCTACTGGAGTCACTGGGGTTACTGGTTCGACCGGAGCAACAGGGCTGGGGATCACGGGAGTAACAGGTGCGACTGGACCGACAGGGGTTACGGGAATAACTGGTCCAACGGGAGCAGGTGCAGGAGTAACAGGAGTAACCGGAGCAACTGGTTCGACTGGAGCAACAGGGCTGGGGATCACGGGAGTAACGGGAGCAACCGGAGAAACAGGATCAACCGGGGCGACGGGAGCAACAGGGGCAACCGGAGCTACGGGAGAAACAGGAGCAACGGGAGTAACAGGAGTAACCGGAGCAACCGGAGAAACAGGAGGAACGGGAGCAACCGGAGGGACTGGAGGGACTGGAGCAACCGGAGTAACCGGGGCAACCGGAGTAACGGGAGCAACAGGAGCAACAGGAGCAACAGGAGTAACCGGAGCAACAGGAGCAACAGGGGCAACAGGAGAAACAGGAGCAACCGGAGCAACCGGAGCAACAGGAGGAACGGGAGCAACCGGAGGGACTGGAGCAACCGGAGTAACCGGAGTAACGGGTGCAACCGGAGCAACCGGAGCAACCGGAGCAACAGGAGTAACGGGAGTAACAGGAGTAACCGGAGGGACTGGAGTAACCGGAGCAACAGGGGTAACAGGAGTAACCGGAGAAACAGGATCAACCGGAGGGACTGGAGCAACCGGAGTAACGGGAGCAACCGGAGGGACTGGAGCAACAGGAGGAACGGGGGCAACAGGAGTAACCGGAGCAACAGGAGTAACCGGAGGAACAGGGGCAACAGGAGGAACGGGAGCAACCGGAGCAACCGGAGCAACGGGAGGAACGGGAGCAACCGGAGGGACTGGAGCAACCGGAGTAACGGGAGCAACCGGAGCAACCGGAGCAACCGGAGCAACCGGAGCAACCGGAGCAACCGGAGCAACCGGAGCAACCGGAGCAACAGGAGGAACGGGAGCAACCGGAGGGACTGGAGCAACCGGAGCAACCGGAGCAACAGGAGGAACGGGGGCAACCGGAGTAACGGGAGCAACCGGAGCAACAGGAGTAACCGGAGCAACAGGAGCAACCGGGGCAACAGGAGAAACAGGAGTAACCGGGGCAACCGGAGCAACAGGAGCAACAGGAGCAACCGGAGGGACTGGAGCAACAGGAGGAACGGGAGCAACAGGAGTAACCGGGGCAACCGGAGTAACGGGTGCAACAGGAGCAACAGGAGCAACCGGAGGAACGGGAGTAACAGGAGTAACCGGAGGGACTGGAGTAACCGGAGCAACAGGGGTAACAGGAGGAACGGGAGCAACAGGAGGGACTGGAGCAACAGGAGGAACGGGAGCAACCGGAGGGACTGGAGCAACAGGAGGAACGGGAGCAACCGGAGCAACCGGAGGGACTGGAGCAACAGGAGTAACGGGGGCAACAGGAGTAACCGGAGCAACAGGAGTAACCGGAGGAACAGGGGCAACAGGAGTAACCGGAGCAACCGGAGCAACCGGAGCAACAGGAGCAACAGGAGTAACCGGAGGGACTGGAGCAACCGGAGGAACGGGGGCAACAGGAGTAACCGGAGCAACAGGAGCAACAGGAGCAACCGGAGCAACAGGAGCAACCGGAGCAACCGGAGCAACAGGAGCAACAGGGGCAACAGGAGGAACGGGAGCAACCGGAGCAACAGGAGGAACGGGAGCAACCGGAGCAACCGGAGCAACCGGAGCAACCGGAGCAACAGGAGGAACGGGAGCAACCGGAGCAACAGGAGGAACGGGAGCAACCGGAGCAACAGGAGCAACCGGAGCAACAGGAGCAACAGGGGCAACAGGAGGAACGGGAGCAACCGGAGCAACAGGAGGAACGGGAGCAACCGGAGCAACAGGAGGGACTGGAGCAACAGGAGGAACGGGAGTAACCGGAGCAACCGGAGCAACAGGAGGGACTGGAGCAACAGGAGGAACGGGAGCAACCGGAGCAACAGGAGGAACGGGGGCAACCGGAGCAACAGGAGCGACCGGAAGAACAGGAGCAACAGGGGCAACTGGATCCACAGGAGCAACGGGAGTAACCGGGGCAACTGGAGAAAGGGGAGTAACCGGAGGAACAGGAGCTACCGGAGCAACCGGAGCAACAGGCATTGGCGTTACAAATAACTTTGCATTTGCTGCCAATACATCTGGCTCTTTGGTTGCCGTTATTTTAGGAGGTACGAATGTACCACTTCCAAACGCACAGGATATTGGCACAGGCATAACGATAGATGGAACGAACTCTGTATTTACAATAACTCCGGCTGGTAATTACTATATTGCATATACGATAAATTTATCGGTGTCCCTGCTCACTAGCGCGAGAATCGTCATTAATGGAACGCCTGTCCCCGCAACGATAAATGCTCCGACAGTAGCGGTTGGAGCATTTACGGCCAATGTTATTACGTCTGTCCCTGCAGGAGCAACCTTATCTTTGCAATTATTTGGTGTGCTAGCTACAGCTACTTTAGCAACAACAGCTCCAGGCGCATCCGTAACGATAATTAGAGTTAGCTGAATACTTTACTTTAGAAGTAGATAGGGTTCAAGTTGGATTGAGTACAATTTTGACATGTGATAAAATAATTTCTATATGATAAGTTAGGTCGAGTAGGCATCTCGACCTTTTTATTTTTTGAGAAGGAGTTGCATCGTTTGCAGCTAATTATTGCGGAAAAGCCAGATCAAGGGGCAAAGCTAGCGGCCCCATTTAAGCATAAGAAACAGCAAGGATATATTGAAATTGCACCTTGCTCGCAATTTCCGGAGGGTGCTTATGTTGGGTGGGCAGTAGGTCATATTTGTGAATTGGTTCCTCCAGAAGCATATGACCCTGCTTTTAAACGCTGGAATTTAAACACACTGCCGATTTTACCTTCAAAATTTCAACACAAAGTTACTCCATCTAAAGCTAAGCAATTTCAATTGCTAAAAGACTTGTTACGGCGTCCTAATGTAAAAGAAATTATTATCGCAAGTGATGCTGGGCGCGAAGGGGAGTACATTGTTCGAATCATTATTCAGTTGAGCGGGGTAAAGAAACCTATGAAACGTCTATGGATTTCTTCCCTTACACCAAAATCCGTTGTTCAAGGTTTCTCGAACTTATTGGAAGAAGATAAAACAAGAAATCTATATTACGAAGCGGTAAGTCGTTCATGTGCAGATTGGCTCGTAGGAATGAACGGTTCTAGGGTCTATTCTTTGTTGTTCCAGCGCCGTGGAGTACGGGAAGTGTTTTCGACGGGGCGTGTTCAAAGTCCGACTTTGGCTTTAATTGTGGCAAGAGAGAAGGAAATTCAAAATTTCAAATCTGAACCTTTTTGGGAGTTAAAAGCTCAATTCGACATGGATGGCTTGGATTATGAAGGCATATGGTTCAAAGGGGAGCAGACACGATTTGGTTCCGCTGAAGAAGCAGAACAGGCTCGCTTGCGCTGTGAAAATAAACCTGCAGGGATTACAAGTATTCATACTGAACGTAAGGAGTTTCAGCCGCCGCAATTATTTAATCTGTCTGCTCTGCAGGCAGCAGCTAACCAAATTTACAAATATTCGCCGCAGCAAACACTAAATATTTTGCAGCAGCTTTATCTTGAAGGCTACATATCATATCCTCGTTCGGATTCTGCTTATGTGACCGAAGAAGAAGCTAAGCAGTTTCCAGATATTTTACAAAAGTTGTCGCGGTTTGAATCGTTGTCATCTTATTTTCCGCTACCGAAAGAATCAATTTTGGGAAATAAACGGTTTGTCAATGCATCAAAAGTAAGTGATCACTATGCCATTGTTCCGACTGAACAAGTACCTAATCTTATGCGTTTGAAAGAAGAACAGCGGTGTCTATATGAATTGATAGCTAAGCGCTTAATTGCAGCTCATTATGAAAAAGCAATCATTAATTATACCAAGCTTACGACAACTGTCGATCAAGAAGAGACGTTTGTTACAAAAGGAAAGCAAATTATGCAGGAAGGCTGGCGTAAAGTACTGTACCGGCAGGAAGACGATGATGTAGAAGCAATGATTCCACCACAACTTGTGGAAGGAGCTATCGGTCATGTGGCAAGCCTTCTGGTTAAAGAGGGGAAGACGCAGCCTCCTAAGCGCTATACAGAAGGTCAATTAATCACGTTAATGAAAACAGCAGGTAAGCATCTGGACAATTCTGAGCTGGAAAAAGTATTAGAACGGACAGAGGGACTGGGTACAGAAGCTACAAGGGCAGGTATTATATCTGTGTTGAAGGATAGAAAGTATATTGAAGTGAAGAAGAACATGGTCTACGCTAAGCCAAAAGGAATCATGCTAATTGATGCACTGGGCGAAAGTGTACTGGCTTCAGCTGAGATGACAGCGAAGTGGGAGCAGCGGCTGCATGAAATCGGCAAAGGACAAGCCTCACCACAGTCTTTCATGGAGCAGGCCAAAAAGCTAACTCATAAATTAATTCAAGATGCGATTGAAAATGAGAAGAGCTGGTCTTTCACCATACAACCACTTGAACAGGAAGAGCCGGAAGGAAAGGCTTCTCAAACCCAATCAAAGGAAAATACCCAATCGGATGAATTAGGACCCTGTCCAATATGTACGAAGCCTGTGGTAGATAAAAAAGTTATCTACGGGTGTACAGGCTACCCGAGTTGTCGATTTACTATATCTAAAAAGATTTTAGGTAAGTCCATTTCGACTGCAACGGTGAAACGATTGCTAACTAAGGGCGAGACTGCGATGCTAAAAGGGTTTAAAAAAGGCGATAAAGTGTTTGAAGCCGCATTAGTTTGGAATGCGACAGATTCAAAAATTGCCTTTCAATTCAAAACGGCAGCGAAGCCAGCGTCAACTAAGTGACTTCAATGAATTACACCCTATAAATAAGCGGAAAACACTCTGAATGTACTTGGGTTCGGAGTGTTTTCGTACGAAAAATACCCTGAATCAGTAAAAGGATAAAGTTCCATTACCGTTTCGGGGTATTTTTGATAGCACTTGCACTTTTATTGTTATTCACATTTCGCGAAAAATTTAATGCTATTAAATAACATCATCATTGCGCTTTGTATTCCACTGCTGGATCACATCTGGAACAGCAGTAAGTCGATCAATCGTGTAAAATGCACCTTTTGGCTCGACGTCTACATCAACAAGATTGTAAGCCCACTCATTGTTTTGCTTCAAATAGACAGCATTGATGCCGTTAGTAAGAGCGGGAATCACATCCGTACGCAAGGAGTTGCCAATCATCCAGGTTTGCAGCGGATTCGTCTTCAATTGATCGAGAATAGAGGAGAGTGCATCCGTTGTTTTATGCTGGCGTATAAAAATACGATCATCGAAATAGACGGACAGCTTCATCTGATCGATTTTACGCTGCTGAATCAACGTCTCGCCACCTGTATACAGGTACATATTGTAACCTTCATCTCGCAAGCGATTTAATGTATCCAGCATACCTGGGTACGGTTCTACTTCCATTTCGTACACGCTAAGCCCAAGCTTCCACAATATTTCATAATCAGCTTGTGAATAAACACGTCCTGTTTGCTCACACAAAAAAGTATAGCACTTTACTAAAGACTGCGGGAAATGTGTGCTAACAAATCCGTTTACACTGACACCTTCTAAGTCAAAACGCGATTGGATCGCTAAAATATCTTGTTGTTCCACACGATAATCATCAAACCAACGACTCATTAATTTCAAATATTCATGAATAACGATATCAAAATATTTATTACAGTGGATAAGCGTATCATCCAGATCGAACAACAACGTTTGCTTGTCTGGCTGTATAGATTGGCTCATCGCGATTCACCTCCATGGAGCTTGACGGTCATCTGGAAATTAATCGCTCAATGTTGACTTACTATTACATTCGAACATTATTTCTAATACGACGATCGATCAAGACTGTACATAATTTTCTAAAAATGCTGATAAATCAGCAATGCCTTCCTGACGCAAAGAAATTCTTTCAACCTTACCATTCCAGTAGGTTCGAATATATCCAGCAGCACGCAAAATGACAAGATGTTGCTGCACCGTACTCTCTTCAAGTTGTATATAAGATACAAGCTCTGAAAATGTCACAGACTCATGTGATAGATAACGCAGCATTTTCAATCGAATATCACTTGATAATGCATGTATCATACGCTTCAGTGACTTGGGTGGAACATCATCCTCTTCTTCGGATTCCGTGGCATACAACACCAGCGTCGTATTCGTAAACGTACATGTATTGATAATAGGGCGGTAGTGCCACATTGGAGCTAATACAACTTCACGAACGTTATCGCTATTTTCGAAGACGACTCCATTAGTCGCCAGCTCAATTAGATCTACAGGAGACATCTTATTAAACAAGCGTGTTTTTTCAGTCGCATCTTGAATGAGAATCGGTTCCCACTCAGGAACGGACCAGCGGAAATAGTGCTCGTACCATTCTTGCAGAAGTGGGATATAGTCTTGTTTTAATTTAACCACATGTTCCTTATCAAATGGCAGTCCAGTGTGAACAAATAGGCTCAACCATTCTTCCTCACTCACCGTTTGCAATTGTTCTAAAAACAAAGATACATGGTGTGCATGGTCTAACTCAAGTGAAGCGGCAAATAACATGTCGAACTCATGGATGGAATAATTCTGTAGTTCAGAGATTTTAAAAAGGAATGAATCAGGAACCTGCTGCTCAACATCTCGAACCCATTCTAAGCCATCATCTACATTATGTATCCATTTGCGTTGCACGAAGAGCATGAAACTTCCGATAAACTCGTAAACGGCTGAACATTCGACTCGAATGTGAAGGGCCATTACACGGTCCTCCTTAATGGTGAGTGTCCAACGAAGATACGGTTGAACATTCTCTTATAGAATTGCATTGGGCATTATTCCTTATTCATTATGAATTGTGTTTACAGCAGTTGTCCACTATAATATTGAAATGTTGACACCAGCAACGTGAATTCGTAAAACGAGTTCATGTTTTTTTGTGTGCAAAACATATATAAATAACTACATATTGTGGAGGGAGAATATGCTTACAGCACGACGTACAACAACGTCTCCTGCATGGCAATTTGCCATTTTAATTGCGGTTGTTATGATAACGGGTCTTAGCCAGGGCTTGTTATTACCGTTGCTTACCATTTTCTTGGAGCGCATGGGTGTGCCGTCTGATATAAACGGACTTAATGCTACAGCGCTCTATGTTGGCGTATTTGGTATGATGTTCTTCGTTGAGCGAATTCTGATTAAAGTGGGCTTCAAGCGTATGCTGCTAGGTGGAATGATAGCGGTAACGATAGCAATGCTGCTATTTCCACTTATTCCAAGCATGGGCTTTTGGATCGTACTTCGTTTAATTGTAGGAATGGGTGACAGTGCTTTGCACTATGCCACTCAATTATGGGCAGTGTCAATTAGCCCAGCAGATCGTCGTGGACGAAACATTTCTTTATACGGTATGGCGTATGGGGTCGGGTTCAGTTTAGGACCATTAGGAATCAATCTGTTGAAAATAAACGATGCTGCACCTTTTATTGTAACAGCGGTGTTGTTTGTCATTGTAATGGCTATTGCTTGGTGGATGCTGCCTGATCGCAAAGCAGATGCATCTACAGGTATGGAACAGCCGCCGCAGCGCTATCGCCGTTCTTATCAATGGGCTTGGTTTGCTCTAATGCCTGCGATGTTGTTTGGCTATATGGAAGCTTCTATGAACAGCGGTTTCCCTGTTTATGCAATGCGTCTAGGGATGGGTGAGGCATCGATATCTTACTTGCTTCCATTCTTCGGTTTAGGTGGCCTTATTTTGCAATTGCCGCTTGGCATCCTCAGTGATCGTTGGAACCGTAAAGCTGTTCTAATGATTTGTGGAATTATAGGCGGTCTTGTATTCATATTTATTCCAATGGCAGGCGACAATACATGGATGCTGCTCATCCTGTTTATGCTTGCTGGTGGATTCGTAGGATCCTTCTTTTCCTTGGGTCTCGCATACGCTGCAGATATACTTCCAAAAGCATATTTGCCTTCAGCCAATATGCTCGCATCCTTACATTTTAGTATTGGTAGCTTACTTGGTCCGTACCTAGCGGGAATGGGCATCAAGTATATTTCGATAGGAAGTATTTTCTATATACTTGCTTGCTTCTTTATTGTTTTCTCTGTAATGGGCTTTAAGTTCCGAGGAACGATACGTACAGCGACAGATTCGTAATTTTCATGCATATGTAATATCATATAAATGTGTAAATGCGGTGCAGTAACACTTTTTAAGGTTGTCTTTATTCAATGCAGGTGAAAGATTTGCTTGCGCGAATGGGACAACCTTTTTTAGACTATACATATAGTTCGGTTAGTGGAGAGGAGAGCATATCACATGCTAAAAATAGAAAATTTAAGCAAAGTATACCCGCCTTCTGAAACAGCTCTGCAACAAATCGATATAGAAATAGAAAAGGGAGAATTTGTTGGTGTTGTAGGATCGAGTGGTAGCGGTAAATCAACGCTATTAAAATGTCTTGCGATGCAGCAAACGTGGACGAGTGGTACATACCGAATGGGTGACCATAACATTACCGCACAAGGATGGTCGGGAAAACGAAAAGTACGACGTGAATGTGCGTACTTAGAACAAACGCCTGTGTTGAATGTACATCGAAAAGCACTGAAAAATGTATTGATTGGCCGAACTCAGCAAACACCTTTATGGCGTATGGTGACAGGAATGGTGCGCAATGACGACTATATGGGTGCTATGGATACACTGGAACGTCTAGGGCTGTTGGAAAAAGCTCATATGCTGACATCCGAATTAAGTGGTGGAGAGCGCCAACGTGTTGCAATCGCCCGCGCATTAGTCCACGGTGCTCAGGTGCTGCTAGTCGATGAGCCAGTACTTGGACTAGATCCGAAATCTGCAGAAACGGTGATGAATACACTTCGAGAATTGGCGTTGAAAGAACAAGTGACGGTGATCGCTGTCCTGCACCAGGTAGAACTTGCCGAAAAATATGCGACTCGCGTTATAGGGCTTGCAAATGGTCGGATAGAAGCAGATGTGAAGGGACGCAGATTACTTCAAACGGAAAAGCAGCGCCTATCCATATAATGTACTTGATTCAGATCCTTCATTTCATCAATAGTTTTGTTCATGAAGAGCGATGTTTTTGAATAGGCTAATGTCACGTCTGTACTCCCCTTGTCATAGGATGAGTGAAATGATCACAATCATTCATCAATGTGTTAAGGGGAATAGCGATGACCTTATATCCTTTACCAGTTGAAATACGTTCGTATCATATTCATAAACCTCGTTTGAAAGTCATTTTTCCACAAGTTGACGACAAAAAATATGGGCATGCTGCAGCAGCACAAATAAATCAAGTAATCTACCGCAATGTTCTAGACTTGATTCGTTTGACTGGGTATGAGGAAAATGAAACGACCGAGGTTCAAGGTTCATATGAAATAAAACTAAATGAGCGTGAACTGCTCAGTCTTACACTCACGGTTTATGGTTATACCAAAGGTGCAGCACATGGAATGACTTATCAACGTGGATTGACCTTTGATGTGAACAGCGGCCATCTTTATACGTTGGCGGAATTATTTCGTCCAGATGCGCCCTATGTGGCATTTCTAAGTAAAGATGTCGCTAGGCAGATTCAGGAGCGAGAGATACCGACCTTAGAACCTTTTACAGCAATTTCGCCAGATCAGCCATTCTATTTAACAGATAAATCGATTGTACTTTTTTATGATTTATATCAATTAGCCGCATATGTATATGGATTTGTGTATTTTCCGATATCGATTTATTCTTTGCAGCCGATAACGGATGAACAGAGCCCTCTTAATAGATTGTATTACTAGTTCAAAAAGAGGATGCAGAGGATCATAGAGGTGCTGGTTGCTTCATCCACAAAATGTAAGATTACGGCATCTTTAGACAAATTGTAATGGGTTTGTCACCTAAGGGTGACTCTTTTTTTTTATAATGAGAAGATGGAGAATGATAGATTTAGGCCACTGTATGGCAATTGTCTGTATTGATTCCCTATTTGCATGAAAAAGGGTATGATTTAATTATCGGTATAGAAGCAATGGAGCCGTATCCATTCAAGCAATATAGTTCCTTCTCCAGACGAAAAGCTGGATAAGCATGATAAGGCATGAATATTGGAATAATGAGCACAACTTATGTATGGTAGGAAAGAATTGAGGGATGAAAGTGAATAAGAGGCGTACACGCCGTCGCAGCACGACTATGCTCGTTGCGTTCACGCTATTGTTATCTGGATGTCAAGTAGTTGCTGATCCTATATCTCTGCTAAGGGAACCTAAGCTCCCTGAAGTGCAAGAGGATTTGAATTCCGTTGTTGATCAGGAAATCAAGAAGGAGAATGGTGTTCTCATACGTCCGATGAATTCAAAAGATAATAGTGCCATACGATCGGGAGATATTGATGGAGACGGAATCCATGAGGCAATTGCGTTCTATAAACCAGAAGGAGCGGAAGGCATACATGGCATGATTCTCAAATATGACGGCTCTGTATGGAAAAAGCTAACTAATTTCCCTGGTGCGGGACCTAATTTGGATCGGGTAGAGTTAGTCGACTTTAATGAAGACAATCGCACTGACATTGTAGTCGGATACGGTCCGGGCGATGTTGAATTAACGAAAGGGCTAGTTGTATATACTTATGACGATTCAAAGCTTAAGACGTTGTTCGAGCAGCCATACTCCCAATTTGTTATCGATGATCTGAACAGAGACAAGAAAGATGAACTCTTTATCGTTAACAAAAGAAAAGACTCACCATATGAGTTAAGTATGTTTGGCTATAAAGATAACACGTTCGTTAAGCGAGGAGAACTGCAGCTAGACAGCCAAGCGAATAACTTCAATTATGTTACGTCAGGCTTTATTTCGAAGTATAAACGAGGTATTGTTCTGGATGCATCAACGGAGTCGAATACAGGTCTAACCCAGGTTGTCACACTGACCGAGAACGGTGAGTTGAAAAATATTTTAAGTGAAGACCTAACCTACAAATCTAATGTGATTCGCAGTGTAGATATTAATGCTGATAATATCATTGAGATTGCTTCACTTGAAGAACCTAGTGGTTGGGAATTATACGAGAAATACGAAATTCCTTATTTCACAAATTACTCTCAATGGGATGGTACTGATGGATTCCAACTTGTTGAGAAGCAATATCGTGATCACCAGGAACGGTTCCAATTCACCCTTCCGAGATCCTGGTATGGGCGAGTAACCATCGACACAAAGTCGCAAGTGGACGATCATATTATTTTTATCGACCAGTTTACGAATGAAACGTTGGCAGAAATTAGATTCTTTAGCGTCAGATCTTGGGAACGTTATAAGGATAAGTGGTTGTATCTTGCTGCATATGGCGATCAAGTTATCGGCATTAACAGTAAAGAGGTATTGGACTTGAAGCCAAAGCTTCCATTAGAAGAGAACAAAGACGCAAAAGCGAATAAATAGGATGTAGTGTTAAGAAATGGGAAGAGGAGCTGGATCGGTTGACAAAAATACTTATTCTTGAAGACGAAGAATCTATCCGCAGTTTCATCGTTATTAATCTAAAACGAAATGGCTTCGAAGTGGTTGAAGCTTCGAATGGACCTGAAGCACTGGAAAAACTAATGGCAGATCCGAGAATTGACGTTGCACTGTTAGACGTAATGGTGCCTGGTATGGATGGTTTCGAAGTATGTCGTCGTGTACGTGAACATAATGAGCGAATCGGCATTATTTTCTTAACAGCTAAAGTACAAGAGCAAGATAAAGTATATGCGTTATCTGTTGGCGCGGATGATCATGTGAGCAAGCCGTTTAGCCCAACTGAACTCGTAGCTCGTATTCAGTCTTTGCTGCGCCGTGTTCATTCTTATCAGCAGTCGTTGCAAAAAGTGGTCTATCAATCAGGGCCTTTCACATTGGATCTCATCGCGAAGCGCTTCACGAAGGATCAAGTGGCTATTGACTTGACACCTACAGAATTCTCCTTAATCCAGTATTTTATGGAGAAAGAAGATGTGACGCTTAGCCGAGACATTTTGTTGGATCATGTGTGGGGCAAAGATTATATGGGCGATCCAAAAATCGTTGACGTTAACATTCGTCGTTTGCGTCAAAAGATTGAGGATGAGCCATCTTCACCAAAATATATAGAAACCGTCTGGGGACATGGATATAAATGGAAGGCAATCGTTTTATCATAAAGCCAGGTATACGACGTTCGGTCGTACTGCACTATTTTATCGTTGTATTTTTAACGATGTTAATATTGCAAATTATTTTTTCCGTGTTTGTACGGAGTTATTATTACGATACGATCTCTAATTATTTAGAGAGTCATGCGACGAATAGCATGAAGTACTATAAGAACTATACGAGTATTTTAGCAGATGACAATAGTGAACGTTGGCTGCCGGAATTGCACAGCTATTTCAATGTTGAAAATGCAGAAGTGCAAATTCTGGACAAGGAAGGGAAAGTACTCATTACTTCGTCAAACTTTCCTGTTATAGAGAAAGTGCAAACATCAGACTTTCTAGCAGCAGCTAACAATGCTAATGCTAAGATTGAACGCTGGATTGGCAAAGTACCTGAAACGGGAGAGACGGTTATGTCAGTCTCTGCACCATTGATAGCGAATGGAAACGTTTCTTATGTCCTGCGAATGACAACTTCATTAGAAGCGGCCAATAGTAAAATTATGAGCATCATCATGCTGTCGATTCTCATTTCTATAGCAGTGCTTCTTATTATTTTCCTTATTAGTGTTGGTCTCGCAGATTCCATTGTGAAGCCGATTAATGAGATCACTATTGTCTCTGCTCAGATGGCAAAAGGAAAATTCCAAGTCAGGGCCAAGGAAGGGTATAAGTATGAGTTGGGTGATCTTGCCCGGACACTCAATTATATGGCGAAAGAGATCGTTAAAAGCAATCAGCTTAAAAATGATTTCATATCTTCCATCTCTCATGAACTCAGAACGCCGCTTACAGGTATAAAGGGTTGGAGTGAGACCCTGCTGCTAGGTAATATGCATCAAGTCGATGAAGAGACGAAATTAGGGCTCAACATTATTTCCAAAGAAACGGATCGTTTAATAGGTCTCGTAGAGGAATTGCTTGATTTCTCGAAGCTGCAGCAGAACCGTCTGCAACTGAACTGGCAGCCGTTGTCTCTTTATAAGCTTCTGCAAGAAACGCTATTTCAGGTTCGGATGAAAGCAGAGCAGAAGCAAATAAGTTTAACCTTAAACGATGATGTGACAAATAGTGATTCTGATGAGCAGCTAAATGGAGATGCTAACCGTCTTAAGCAGGTGTTCCTGAATCTGGTAGATAATGCGATTAAGTTTTCGCCGGAGAATTCTAGGATTGAAGTTCGATTAAGACGAACACATACGCATTATGAAGTGAGGATAATTGACTCTGGTATCGGAATAAGTAAGGAACATCTTACTAAAGTTATGGATAAATTTTACCAAGTTAATCCAGAGCATGGTGGGACAGGGCTAGGTCTTGCGATTACAGATGAGATTGTAAAAGTGCACGGTGGGGAAATGAGCATCATCAGTGAACAGGGTAGAGGTACGACAGTTATCGTAGATTTACCGCTGGATTACGTGCCACCTGCACGAGTTGCGGATGAAGAAGATTAGATGAAAATATGAGCTCCTCGACTAATAAATTAGCTGAATGTAAGCCGCTGGCGATTGCCAGCGGCTTTGTTCGATCCTAAATAATAATAGGCGAAATTGAACTTTCATACTATAATAAAGGAGTGTCGGTTTATGTTGGAAGCCCGCAAGTAGTTCGTCGATCATTGTCGAAGATGAAGGCGAAAGATAAGTATGTTGACCCACATAATCGGGAAGGAGAAACAAGTAATGCAGACTTTATGGTTCGCTACAACTATGGCGACTATTCCTTTCCTTGTATATGCAATATGTAAAGGTTATCGTAAGCGACTTCAGTGCCAAGAGCTTGAATTGTTGCGAGAACAAGCAGAGCCGTCCATGTTTATGGAGTCGGAGGAAGAGCTTATGCCGGATAAGCCAGCCTCCATATTGATTATTGACGATCAGCCTGCAATTAGATTGCTATTGAGGGAAGCGCTTCAATCGGAAAGTGTTGAAGTGCATGAAGCGAGCACGGGATGTCGTGCAATGGACATCATTAAGCTGCATCGATGTTCCATTGTTATTATGGATGTCCGTATACCTGATATGAATGTAATAGACTGGTTGCATCAGTTGCGTGCTCTGCGACCTAAGACGGAGGTTATCATCATTTCAGCCTACCGAGAAAAGGAACTCGTACGCAGAGCCAAGGAAGCTGGAGCTGTTGCTTACTTCACGAAGCCATTTGATTTAGAGGAAGTTAGCAAGTTTGTCACATCTAGAATTTCATCTGTGAGAGAGTGAATAATAGTATGTCGGGGGATAGTTATGAGACGACGGACGATACATGATCAAATGGTCGTGCGGCTCGTTCTGACGGTTACAATAGCGATTACTTTCATCTTCATATTGTCCTCAGAGGCGATACGTACGACGATCCAAAGTTATGTTCATCAAGACTATAAGGAAAAAGCGATGATCGCAGCTTCTGAAGTCGATGGGATCATTCGCCAGCAGAAAGTGTTTTTAGAAACATATGCCCGAATGATTCAACATTCTTATGCAAGGCAAGACTCGAAGGAAGAGCGCAACAAAACAATAGAAAAGTTTGCTAATCAAACGAATCCATATGTTGCAGGTTACTGGTATTCCTATCAATCCAATTATGAGAAGCAAGGAAAGTATACGTCTTGGTATGGTTACAACTTAGATGGTAAACTGCAAGGTATAACTATCCCAGAATTCATAGATGAGTCATCAGCTAAGCTACGCGACGACCCTCGATATGACTATTATCATGGTCCTGTCAAAAAAGGCAGTACATACATCACGTCACCCTACCTTGATCATTTTACCCATTTTCCCGTTATTTCGATTAGTACACCTGTTTATGATCACGACAATCAACTCATTGGCGTTGCAGGTGTCGACCTGCGCTTCCAAGACCTCAGCCATATTTCCAGTCATCTCAGCATCCATCCAAAAAGTAAGGTAGTCCTGTTGAACAAAACAGGACAATTGTTGCTTGATACGGACGCCTCGGACTTTATTTGGGATGACACACAAGCACAAGCAGCAGAAGCACAATCTCAACATGAATTTCTCCTTACAATTAATGAAAAACAAATAACCTCTCATATAGCGACTGTAGATGATAAGGGCGAACAGAAATATATGATTTCGACTCCTATTAAAGAGGCTGAGTGGCAAGCAATTGTCCTTCTTCCAACTAAAGTAGTAGACCAGACACTGATGAGGGTGTTTTTTATTATTTTTTGTATCTGGGTTGCTTTGCTAATTAGTATTTATGCATTTGTTCATTGGTGGATAAAGCGTTTCGTGACAAGTCCACTTCGATCCTTAGTGGAGGCGTCACAGCGAATAGCTGCTGGGGATTTAAGTGGGCAGATTAGTGTTCGCGGGGATAATGAATGGGGAGAATTGACACAGAATATGAATGACATGCTGGTTACGATGCGCCAGCAGGCTGCGCTTGAACAAGAAATTAAGCGCATGAGTGCTCTTAAAATTGTAGGAGAGATGGCGGCTGCGATTAGTCATGAAATACGGAATCCGTTAACAACAGTGAGAGGATTTCTGCAATTGCTGCGCAATAAACCAGAACATGAGCACGAGCATGTATATTTTGATACGATGATGGATGAAATTATTAGAGCAAATACAATCATTACGGAATATTTGACCTTAGCACAGCATAAAATTGTGGAATTTCAACCTAAGTCTATTAATGATATTATTGAGCATATTTATCCTCTTGTTCAGGCTACAGCAACCGTGAATTGTCAGCATATCGAACTTAATTTGAAGTCAGTTCCCTATATAATGTTGGACGAAAAGGAAATAAGGCAGCTTCTGCACAATATTATCCGAAATGGGCTGGAAGCGATGGAGGCAAATAAGATCCTGCGTATTCGTACTAGGCATGATGGCAGCCGCGTTATTTTGGAAGTGGAAGACGAAGGGGCCGGTTTTGACCCGTCTGTATTGCAGCAAGCGGGTACACCATTCATTACTACAAAAGAAACAGGGACCGGACTTGGGCTTGCCATTTGTTATAGCATCGTACAAAGACATGGGGGCATCATGACATTTCACTCGCAGCCTGGATGTACAATTGTGTCTATTAGCCTACCGATTGAGATGGCGCTTCATTCGGAATAGGAACAAGACGATACGATTAGTAGTAGAGATGAAAAGATTAAGAAAATATAAGATGTGACGATTAAATATAAAAGGGAGCTTATCCACACTATTTTTAAATGGCTGTGGCATAAGCTCCTTTTATTCATTTCTACTATTTTATTGTAAAGGTTGCTTTGATCCGTGCTAATTGTTCAGTATCCGATACAGCATCATATGCAGTATAAGCCATCATTTTGGAAGCGAAAATCATTTGCTCATACGCATAAGGCTGTTGTGCTGCATCACGGAACGGGATCGTATGCAGATCATAGGCCTCGTTTGTAATAGGTATATACGGGTGAATCGTAGGTACTCGCGTGGATACATTGCCGAGATCCAGTGAGCCATGGTCTTTACCTATCTTAATTTCGTCTGGTTGAATACCTGATTGAATAAGGTTGTTGTTAAACAATTGTGACAGCACTTCATTGGTACGAAGCTCATCATATGCACAAGGATCTTCATGGACCTTGACTGTACATCCTGTCTGCAGCGCAGCTCCTTCAGCAATTGCTTGGAAGCGGCGTTTTAGTTCATCTGTATATGGACGATCTGCAGAGCGAACATAGAATTCAGCTGCTGCGTAATCTGGAATGATGTTAGGCGCCTGTCCACCATTTGTAATGACTCCGTGTATCCGTGCGTCACTGCGAACTTGCTGACGCATTGCATTTACACCGTTAAATAATTGGATAACAGCATCAAGCGCATTTATACCTTTATAAGGCGAGGCTGCTGCGTGTGCTGCTTCACCAAAGTACTCAACTTTAATCGCATCCATAGCAAGAGAAGTACCGGATTGTTCGTATTGGTAGAATGGATGTACCATCATAGCAATGTCACAATCATCAAATAGACCTGCTCTTGTCATAGGCACTTTGGCTCCCGCAGTTTCTTCAGCAGGTGTCCCGTATACGCGAATAATGCCGCCGATTTCATTCATAACAGCTTTGAGTCCCACTGCGGCACCAATGCTCATCATGCATATTAAATGGTGTCCGCATGCATGTCCTAATTGTGGTAATGCATCATATTCACATAAAAATGCAACAATCGGTCCAGGTTTACCTGTGTCATATGTACCGATGAAAGCAGTTGGCAGCTCTAAGACAGGTGATTGAATTGTAAAACCATGGTTTTGCAAGCATTGAATAAGTCGTTCAGATGCTAAAAATTCCGCATGTCCTAGCTCAGGATTAGCCGCGATAAAGCTTGATATTTCAATAAATTCTGCTTGGTTCTGTTCAATTGCTTCTGCAATTCGTAACTTTGTGTTCATAAGCAGCTCCTTTGCTAATATAAATATTAGTATATTAACCATTGTATTATAAATAAAGTGAATTGAGAATGTTATTCCGATCTAGTATAAAAAGAGATTTTAAAAAAGATATTGTATAAGTATGCATTCGTGTGTATAATAACAAACATAGACATCACAACTACAGACAAAAGTGGGGATTACAGATGAAACAGAGAAAACTATTGCTTCTATTAATGGTATGTACGCTCGTAATGACGGTGCTAGCGGGCTGTGGCTCCAAGAAAGATAAATATGATACGGTTCTTGAAAATAAGAAGATTGTAATGGCAACGAGTGCGGATTACCCGCCATTTGAGTTCCATAAAGATATCGATGGTAAAGACCAAATTGTTGGCTACGATATTATGGTTGCGCAAGAGATTGCGAAGGATTTGGGAGTAGAGTTGGAAATTCAAGATATGAAATTTGACGTCGTGCTAGAGTCTATTAATAAAGGCAACGTCGATATGGCACTTGCAGGTATTGATCGTTCTCCTGAACGTGAGAAGGCGATGTTATTCTCAGATATTATCTATCAAGCGGAAGTTGGTGTACTCGTACGTGCTGAGGATGCTGACAAATATAAAGCAATTGAAGACTTAAAAGGCAAGAAGGTGGGCGTGCAAAGCGGAAGTACGTTTGAAGAGGTGCTGAAGCAGATTCCTGATGCACAGGCTGACCGCCTGCCCAAAGTAAATGACCTTGTTCTATCCTTGGAAACTAATCGTGTAGACGCTGTGCTTGTCGAGAAGCCTGTTGCAGCAGCGTACGCGAGCAATAACAACAAGGTTACAGTTAGTTCTATTGCCCTTAAACCAATCGGTGACGGCTACTCGGTAGCGATTCCGAAAGGCAGTGATAAGCTGAAGGATGCCATCAACAAGACGATCAAGCGCTTAAAAGACGAAGGCAAGCTCGATCAGTTTATTACGGAAGCGAACGCATTGTCCGAATCCCAGTAAACGAGTTGAATGTTGGTATAGAGAGGGCGGCTGATAGGCCGTCCTTTGTTATGTTGAAAAGGAAAGGGGCGTCTGAGGATCATGTCTGTTTTTGAAACGTTGTGGGAGTATAAAGAGATGTATTTACAAGGTGCTGGAGTCACCTTATTACTTACGATATGTTCGATTCTATTTGGTGTTATTCTAGGCTTCGGTCTCGTATTTATGCGCTTATCAGAGGTGAAGCCAGTAAGATGGCTTGCAACTGCTTATATTGAAATATTCCGGGGAACGCCGCTGCTCGTTCAATTGCTTATTATTTATTTTGCACTACCCATTCAAGTGGATAAATTTACGGCAGGTGTAATTGCAGTTGGATTAAATAGTGCTGCTTATTTGGCCGAAATCTTCCGTGCTGGAATTCAAGGGGTAGATAAAGGGCAGGTTGAGGCGGCTCGTTCACTTGGTATGACTCAGAAACAAACGATGCGTTATATTGTTATTCCACAAGCTCTACGCTCGGTATTACCAGCTATCGGTAATGAATTTATCGTTATCATTAAAGAAACATCGATTGTCATGGTTATCGGACTTGCAGACTTAATGTATAATGCAGATCTTATTCGTACAAAAACGTATCAACCATTCCCATCCTTAGTAGGGGCAGCAATTGTTTACTTCATCATGACATTCTCTATGTCCAAGTTAATTGGCAGGTTGGAAAGGAAGTTGAACACAAATGATAAAAATTGAACAGCTGCATAAACGCTTCGGAAAGCTGCATATTTTGCAAGGTGTTAATACTGAAATCAAACAAGGTGAAGTTGTGGTCGTGATCGGACCGAGCGGATCGGGGAAAAGTACGCTGCTACGCTGTATGAATTTGATCGAAGAACCAAGCGAAGGCAAGATTTATTTCGAAGGTCAATGTATTAATGATAAGGCTCATGACGTGAATAAAACACGTGAAAAGATGGGGATGGTGTTTCAATCGTTCAACCTTTTCCCTCATATGAGCGTGTTAGATAATATTACGCTGGCACCGATTAAGGTGAAGGGGCAATCGAAAAGTGAAGCGGAGCAAATTGCGATGGATTTGCTTCAAAAAGTTGGATTGTCAGACAAAGCTCATGTGCACCCTAACAAACTGTCAGGTGGACAGAAGCAGCGGATTGCAATCGCACGTGCTCTAGCAATGAAGCCACATGTGATGCTGTTCGACGAACCGACTTCTGCGCTTGATCCTGAGATGGTTGGCGAAGTGCTTGAAGTCATGAAATCATTGGCTAGAGAAGGGATGACAATGATTATCGTAACGCATGAAATGGGCTTCGCTAAAGAAGTGGGAGATCGCATCTTATTTATGGATGGAGGCAACATTGTAGAGGAAGGGGCACCTGATGAAGTGTTCCATGCTCCTAAGCATCCACGTACGCAGGAATTTTTGAAGAAAGTAATCAACTAAGTTGAAGTGTGTATGATAGATACAAATGATCATTCGTACAAAAATAGGCCGTCCCTATAGCGTGTGAACTGTCCCTTACTAGGGAAGGTCAAACTGCTGGGGACGGCCTTATTGTGTTTTAAGTTGATACTGTTTAATTGGAATGAAACAAGTAGTAGAAGCATGTAAGCAAGCTAGCTCATTTTATTGCAAAATTACCGCCTGATGTACTGGTGGTTCCCATTCAAATAAAGGGATATATTGTGCGCTTACATATGCAAATATCAGTAGTACGACCAAAGTAATTAACAGTACGGCATCTCGACGAGAATAGGATGTCGCATAATAATAGGTGCGTGACGAGCTGATATGAAACTGCTTTGCTTCCATGGCAACTGCAATACGCTGCGCACGGCGGATGCTTTGAGCAAGCAACGGTACGGCATACAGACGTATACGTTCGTAAATGCCTTGAATGCCTGCTTTATATCGAACACCGCGTATTGTTAAGGCATTGGTGCGAGTATGGAATTCTTCCCATACTGTTGGTAGTAAACGAATGGCGGCGATAAAGCTATATCCGTACTTTGCCGGCAGATGAAATTGCTGCATAAGGGCGTAGAAGAACAGTAGCGGCTTTGTTGTTAAAACAAACAATAAGCCCATAACGCCGAAGCTGACCGTTTTCATCGATAGTAGAAGTCCACGAAAAAAGCTTTCTTCTGAAATTTTGATAATTCCCCATGTCCACCAAATCACTTCGCCCTTACCAAACAAAATCATTGTTGATGCAGTAGAAATAAATATAAGAACGAAAGGTGCTAACAACAGCAATAATTTCCGCCACGAGTATCCACTCCATAGTACTAGTAACAGGATGTAGATGAGCAGCAAGTGAAGTGCAAACGCAAAATGGCGATTGAACAAGGTGATCAAGAGCGCTGCAAATATAATAAAGAATTTGAATGCAGGATTGACGTGATAGAACCACGTTTCTTTTTGAGGAGTGAACAGTTCCATCTATTTGCTCCTCTTCGTTGCGGCTTCGCTGTGAATGATATGGCTTTCGGCCATATCGACATCCTTATTAGCGTCATACAAAGATGTGGTCGCTGCAGTCGGGCGCTTTACTTTAGATATACTCGATAGTTCTCCCTCACGAATCTCCCATACATGGTCGCAAAAATATTCAACGATATGCGGATCATGAGTAATCATTAATATAGATACTCCGCTAACCCGAAGTTGTTCTAGTCTTTCCAGCATAGCAAATGTGCTTTTTGCATCTAAGCCGAATGTAGGTTCATCCAGCAGTAAAATAGGCTGATTCTGAACGATAGCTGACGCTACGCTCAAGCGGCGCTTCTGACCCATTGATAACTGATACGGATGTCGGTCTTCGCTTACATGCAAATGAAACGATGACAGCAGTCCTTTGACAATCCGGTCAATTTCGACTTGAGGACGCTTCTCTAATTGAAGTGCAAATGCAATTTCGTCATAGACGGAATCCGTTACAAATTGCATTTCAGGATTTTGGAATACAAACGCCAACTGACTTGGCGGCGTATGTTTCTTACGGCGGCTTTGCGCTTGCACAATAGGTTGTCCTTCAATAACGTATGTCCCTTCCGTTCGCAGAAGCTGCATAAGGGAAAGGAGAAATGTACTTTTACCAGCACCATTTTCCCCAGTGATTGCGATCCATTCACCTGTATGTACGGCAGCTTCTCGAACATAAATCTTGCGCTGTTTTTCACGATAACCGGCAAATTGATGCAGCCATAACAATGGTGGTCGTTTTCGTGATACTGCGGGAATAGAAGGTGATTGGTTGTACAAATGTTTCTCATGCATAATTGTCTGGTATGTATTTGATTGTGTATAGTCTTGCCACACATCAGGATACCAGATACCGAATTGTTGCAACTCATCTTTATTATTTGAGAACACGAAATCTGGAGTATCATCGGCAATGATTTCACCTTTATCATTGAACAGAACAACCCGGTCTACATAGGAGATGATGTGCTCTATTTTATGTTCGACGATAATGACGGTCTTCTCGCTGGCGACGTATTTGATTGCCTCCCATATTTGCATGGTTCCATCCGGATCGAGCAGGGCAGAAGGCTCATCGAGAAATAACACCTCAGGATTGAGCAGCAGTACCGTCGCAAGTGCCAAGCGCTGTTTCATACCTTGAGAGAAGCTTTGGATCGGAACATGCAGCTCGTCAAGGTCGAGGTGCAAACCAACCATCTCTAATACGCTGGTCATGCGCGCTTTCATCTGCTCACGGGGAACAGATAGATTCTCTAGCACGAACGCTAATTCTTCGTCTACCATGGGCATACAAAATTGAGTGTCTGGATCTTGGAAAACGAATCCCCAGCTGTCAGGCTTCTGAATGGAGTCAGCTTTCATAGGGACCTCAATAGAAGTGGGTATAATCCCGCTCAATACTTGCAGCAGCGTAGATTTGCCGCAGCCGCTCGGCCCTAATAGTAGTATTTTCTGTCCTTGAGGAACAACGAAGGAGAGGTCCTTAAATATAAAGGACGACTCTCCTGCAAATTTCAATCTTAGATTGGTAATAGATAGGTCTGAACTAAGTTGTGATACGTTCATGGATTACACCTCAATCAATACTGAACTATACTTTGTTGAAATGTTTACTTATTAAGTGCCGCATAGTCAGATTGCGATAGTGGACGAATGGACTTCGTTACACCTGTTGCTTCAAGGGCGCGGATGAGCAAGTAAGCGAATACTCCACAGAATACAAAGGCACTGAAGAAACGCAACCCATATTTCAAAACGAGTACCCATGTTTCATAGCCAGCATAACCGAAGTACAGGTCAACACAGAAGGAACCGACCGCAGACATCATACCTGCGACACCTGCTACAACAAGACTGTGTTTGCGATAACGAACAAGTAAAAATACGAGTTCTGCTGCTAAACCTTGCACGACACCATAAACGACCGTTTCAAATGCCCATGTGGAGCCAAGCAGCATCGAGATGATAGCGGCTGCTGAACTTGCGACGAATGCTACACCAGGCTTGCGAAGCAGCAAGTAGGCGAATGGGCCTGCCATAAACCATAATCCATACGTCAATTGACCGGATTGAGGAAAAAGCAGCTTGGAGGCGCTGTAGACCGTATCCCATACTTTGAAAAGGACTCCGAATACGAGTGCAATGACGACAGTAATGAGCACGTCAGAGAACTTTAACCCTTTAGATGTTTGCTGCATGATGTTTACCCCTCTTTTTCTATAAATTTGCACAAAAAAACCGCCTGAATACGCAGACGTATAGACGGTTGAATACACAAAGTTCTCGATGTCAATTCTCTACGCTGGCATTATCCAGTTCAGATATACGGTCAGTAGCAGTTACGGCTACAATCTCAGCCTGACTCACTCAAGCTCCCGGATTGGTTCTTATGCAATTGACTATAACTTAACCTATATTGGGCTATGTTGGCAATAGTTTTTCGTATTATAGTTGAGTTGCAGTTAAGTAAGTAGTCATAAAAATTATTATGTAAACAAAAATAAATTTCTTTACTCTGATTGAGCAACTACGCAATCATGTTATAGCTTGCACATTCAATCAACGCGCTAAAAGGGTGTAGTGTAACTTGACCCTAATTAGAAACATATGCTAAAATTTGCTTTAATGAAACAAGGAAGGTGTATACAATGCTTTATATTAAACATGTTAAACTCGTGATGAAGCTTCGCTCCGCACAAACGTATACGATGAAGCGTTGTACGGAGCTTAATCAGGGAGCTTGAAGTTTCCTATATTCATCGGTTGAATCGTCTTGCTGAAAAAGTGTAGTTTTCTATGCTTATTTAGTTATGACTATTTACCGATGTCTACTTAGATTAAGGAGCCATGGACAATGCTTTGTCTATGGCTCTTTGTGTTTGTGGCGATATCAATGAGGTGAATACCTTTATTGGTTCGAAGCAGTTGTATCCCATTGGGTACAACTTGATCACGAAGCAGAGAGTTAGCGTCTAATGACGCAGCTCTCTGCTTTTTTTATTTTATTTAGGAAAAGAGGAGTCAATATGAGCTTGCTGAAAGTGGAAAACGTATCTCATCATTTCGGGGATAAATCGTTATACGCCAATGCTTCTTTTGATTTATACAAAGGTGAACATGTAGGGATTGTTGGGCAAAATGGAGCGGGAAAAAGCACGTTAATCAAAATACTACTGGGAGAAATGATTCCGGATGAAGGGAGTATCAAATGGCAATCTAATATCCGGATTGGACATTTGGATCAATATGCTGAAGTGAATGGAAGGAACACAGTTGAATCGTATCTAAAAACGGCATTTTCTCATTTATTTGAAATAGAAAAGAAGATGAACGATTTATATCAAATGAGCGCCTTGACGGGTGCTGCAGAGCAACTACTTCAAGCAGCATATTATCAAGAACAGCTTGAAGCAGGTGACTTTTACGCGATAGATAGTCATATTAGCAAAATTGCTTCTGGGCTAGGTATTGATGCTATTGGAATAGATAGAGTGCTGTTGGAACTAAGTGGAGGGCAGCGGGCGAAGGTAATTTTGGCGAAGCTGCTGCTGGAACAGCCAGACGTGCTTTTGTTAGATGAGCCTACTAATTTTCTGGATAAAGAGCATGTGGAATGGCTTGCAAATTATTTGAAATCATTTAAAGGTGCGTACTGTGTGGTTTCCCATGACTATGATTTCTTAGAAAAAATCTCTACCTGTATATGTGATATTGAGTTTGGTACGATCAAAAAATACTACGGGAAATATTCTGACTTTCTACGTCAGAAGGAGCATTTGCGTCAGGATTATGTTCGCCGCTACCATGCACAGCAACAGAAAATCGAAAAGACAGAAGAGTTTATCCGTAGAAATATTGCTGGTGTAAACACTAGAATCGCGCAAGGACGCAGAAAGCAGCTTGAAAGAATGGATCGCATGGCTGCACCTGTTTTTACGCATAAGCCCATCATTCAATTTCGTGAACTACCGATACCATCACAGAAGGTTCTCACGACTAGCAATCTTGAAGTAGGCTATGATTCTTCGTTGTTGCCAAAGATCAATTTTTCTATGTTGGGTGGGCAAAAGCTTGTTATTACAGGGTTTAATGGAATCGGCAAATCAACCTTGCTTAAAACATTGGTCGAAGAAATTCCTGCCGTCGCTGGCCACTTTCGATTCTCCGAGCCGATTAAACTTGGTTATTATGAGCAAGATTTGAAATGGGAAGATGGAACAATGACACCTATTCAAATTATTTCAGAGCGGTTTCCTCAACTGAATATGAAAGAAATCCGTAAATACTTAGCACAAATAGGGATGAAAGAGGCACATGTTACACAACAAATTCGTACGTTAAGCGGTGGTGAACAGTCTAAAGTGAAATTGTGCCGACTTATGCTGTCACCATGTAATTTTTTGATTTTAGATGAACCGACCAATCATTTGGACTCAGAAGCTAAAAAAGCGTTGCAGTCGGCTTTCATACAGTTCCAGGGAAGCATCATACTTGTTTCGCACGAAGTAAGCTTCTACTCGGAATGGGCAGATCGTATTTTCAATATAAAACAAGGCAAGTAGTAAACTCGTAAATGCTAATCATTCAAACGATATAGATAAATGAAATTAAATAAGAGGTGTAAATGATAACATGCATAGCTCCAATCATAACTGGAAGTCTCAAATCTCATTATTTTTAACTGCACAAACGATTTCATTGTTTGGTTCTTCTTTAGTACAGTATGCGATTATTTGGTATATCACGCTTACGACCTCATCTGGGGTCATGATGACAATTGCGACAGTCTGCGGGTTTCTTCCACAGATCATCATATCTTTATTCGCAGGCGTCTGGGTGGACCGTTATAACCGCAAAAAAATGATTATGTTATCTGATGGAATTATTGCTGCTGCAACATTAATATTGGCTATTTTATTTTTTACAGGTTATAAAAGTGTGTGGCTGCTATTTATCGTATTGTTGATTCGTTCAGCAGGGACGGGTATACAAACACCGGCCATCAATGCGTTAATTCCTCAGATTGTTCCGAAAGAACATCTAATGAAAGTAAACGGAATTCACAGCACGATTTCGTCGTTAATGATGGTTCTGTCTCCAGCAGCAAGTGGAGCCATTTTATCTGTGGCAACGCTTGAAACAACATTGTTGATCGATGTGATAACCGCTGTTATCGGGATTAGCATTTTATTTACGATATCAATCCCAGCGTATTTGCAAACGGAGAACCAGAATAAATCGAATCTACAAGGAATCGTGGAAGGATTCGTATACTTGAAGAATCATGCGTTTATTAAACAACTGCTTATTTTATTGATCGTTATCATGATACTCGCCAGTCCGGCGGCATTTTTAACACCATTAATGGTAAGTCGCTCTTTTGGGGCTGAAATGTGGAGACTGACGGCGAGTGAAATGACGTTCGGTATAGGTGCAGTTATAGGTGGGACGTTGATTGCAACATGGGGAGGTTTTCGAAATCGAATGCATACAACGGCAGTTGCGTGTGCTCTCTATGGATTGATGATGATCGGGCTTGGAGTTGCTCCATTATTTTACGTATATTTAATATGTAATCTACTAATCGGAATAACGATGCCTTGCTTTAACACACCGATTACGGTCTTATTGCAGGAAAAAGTCGAGCCTTCTATGCATGGCCGTGTATTTAGCTTCGTACAGATTGCTAGTTCATGTGCGCTGCCATTAGGCATGATCATATTCGGACCGCTGGCTGATATCGTTAAGGTAGAAAGCTTGTTGATAGGTACAGGTATATGCGTATTATTATGTGGGATTTATACGTTTTTCAGTAAGCGATTGGTAGGATAAGAGACACTGCTTGCAAAGCATATAAAGAAAAATAGGTTAGTGGAACGTAAAAATGACGTTTCATTAACCTATTTTTTATGGTTGCATGGCTTGTCGATAGGAGAAGAGTCTCTCAATTATTCGCTTATTATGGCTTGTTTTGTTTCATTTTTTTGAAGATGGGTAATAGAAAAAGGGTGCCGAAAGAAAGGGTATATATGTAAAATAAAAGTCAGAAATGTCATTTTCCAAACAATAGATCAAGTGATTGAAGTCGTTGGCACACGTGAACTTGCGCATTTTTACAAAAACTACCTGATCATATGCTAGAAATCTATGTTATGATCACCGCGTTGATGTTAGTCCATGGAAATTGTGATGGACGCATGCTTCAAGGAGGATATTATGAATAAAAAAATGACGTTACAAATTGCAGGTGTACTACTGGTAGCTATCTTGATTATTCAAATACTACCTGTTTATGCGGAGTCTACTACCGCAACCGAACTAGAAGAGCAGGCTCAGAGCGTTCCAGTGAGTATTAATGCTGAAGAAGCCGCGAACCCTATGATAAATGAACAAGAGCTATGGGGTAATATGGACCAAGGTATTCCAGCCTTGATGGCAGTAAGTTTGAAAGTTGCAGCCAAGCCAATGCAAGCTTCTGCACCGAAGTTAGACGAGAAGAAAGATGAGAATAAGTCTGATGACAAAGAGACTAACCGTAAACCAGCAGAGCCTGTAAAAGTTTCTACTGCAGAACGTAAAAGCTCAGACGAAAAGGTTAGCAAGTCGCCGAAAAACGTTATTAGTGTTAACGGTAAACCTATGACTTTTAAACGCTCTTATAACATGAAAGCTACATCATATACGGATCATCCGAGTGAAAATGGCTGGGGCCCAATCGATGCATTAGGCAATCCACTTAAGCTGGGCACTGTAGCAGTAGACCCTGATGTTATTCCACTTGGTACGAAGCTATTTATTACAGGTTACCAGTTTAAGCATTTGCCAGAAGGTGGTCTAGTAGCAACAGCTACAGATACAGGTGGTAAAATTAAAGGGAACAAAGTAGATATCTTTTTGCCGCTAAGTCAAAAGGAAGCTCGTAAATTTGGTGTTCAAGACGTTCAAGTATACGTGTTGAAGTAATTGTAAGCTAAGAGTCAATGACCATATTTCGTTTGAAAAAGAAGTCGTGTACACTGCGGCTTCTTTTTTTCGTTTACATAGTATAAGTAGAAAAAGGCGAATTATACAATTCGCCCATGACTAGGATGTAATTATGCAGCGATTAGTCAGAAGAAGCAAGTGCGCTGAAGCTTTCAGGACCTGTACGAGCAATTATGTTTAAGCCAGCAACACTAATAAAAGCTTGATAAGTGACAAAGCCAGGAGCAGCTGGAACAGGAACATTGTTATCGATGCCTGATATGGTGAAGTTATAGGTTGTTAGTAAGATTGCTGGAATTGAAGCTGTTGCAGTGTATACAACTACTGGAATACCGCCGCTTATACGAACTACCACAATCGTTGCTGTAGTAAGCACACCAAGAAGATTAGATAAGGATACAGTAGCTTTAAAATTAACTCGAACATTTGGACCTGCACCTGTTAGATTTAATCCAAGTGTACCAAACAACGCGGGTGCTGTTGTTGCTGGTATAGAAATGGAGCCCGCATAACTTGCATTTTGTGATATTTGACTATCCAGAAATTTTGCCATTCAAATCACCCCCAATATCAATATATGAGGCTTATCTAAAATGGTATGGACGTCTGAAAGAGATATAAGAAATGGATGATAGTATAGCAGTATAAGAGATATAGATCACATAACTTTTATTATGTTAACACGATAATTGATTCTTTATTTTAATGGAAAAAGGACCAACCTCTTACAGATGATTGATCCTTTAATAAATTAGTCTTTATTTTTCGCACCATTTAGTAAATCAGGAATGGTTACAAAATCGTACTGCTGCGCCTTAAGGCGCTTAATAATAGAAGGCAATGCTTTAACCGTATTTTCTAAATAGCCTTTTTTGCCTGCTCCGCCTGCATGTTGAAGTACAATCGATCCTGGAGACACTTCGTTCATAATATTGTTCTCCATAACTGCAGCGGGTATTCCTCGCCAGTCATTGGAATCTACATCCCAATTTACGACCATGTAACCGTGTTTGCCTGCCCATTGGAGTTGCTCTTCTGTGATTTCTCCAAAAGGGGGACGAAAATACCTTGGCTTATAGCCGATTATGTCATCGATAATGTTTTCCGTTTGTCTTAGTTGGCGAATAAACTTGGGCAAATCTTGACGAGTTAGCAGCGGGTGATTGTACGTATGGTTACCGATAATATGACCTTCATCCACCATGCGCTTTACGATATTAGGATTGCGTTCGGCACGGTATCCGACAAGGAAAAATGTCGCTTTAATATTTTCTTGTTTTAAAATATCCAGTATCACAGGAGTAATGGTCTGGTCAGGCACATCATCAAAAGTGAGAGCAACCTTTTTGCCAGCTTTGGAACTCCCTCTTAGCTTAAACAGTTGTGGATATTTATTGTGCAGTTGAGCGATTGTTAATCTTTTGCTTGCACGTTGTTTCATTTGAATTTGTTGTCGTGCTCGCTGTTGCGTAGAACGATTTTTTTGTTGTGCCGTTTGATTTAAAGCAACTTGTTTTTCAGGTTGTTTAATGCTCTTTGTTCCCGTATTGGTTTTGGGTGCCGGCTCATTTCTTTCCTTACTATTTGAAAGTTTTGATTCTGTACGCGGAAGAGTTGGAACATAATAATTGTGATGTTCGGGCTTGTACTGCTGCACAGCTATGTCCCGTGTTTTTAAATCATGAGCAGTTGATACAACATCATGACGAGTTTCTTGTGAGTTAGAACAGCTGGATAACGTTAATCCGAGCAAAATGATGAATAGCAATCGGTGCATATTATGTATCCTCCTTCCTTAACAGTGCTGTTCTCTTGTTATGTCCTGTAAGAAATGGGGATATGCATTTGTTGGTTATCGTTCACAACTCCAGTTGTTGTCAATTGTTTCGAGACAGTCTATGAAAGGCGGCACGTAAGCGGCAAACGCCAACACTCACACTCTTTCAGTTTCATATTCTATATAAAACGATAGGGGAGAGTGTTGTCATGAATCTCGCACAAGTACAAGGCGGATATGATGCGATATATAGTTTAGGATCATCATGTTTGCCTGCTCTCAAACTTCAGTCGCGTAATCTTCGCCCATCTAGTGGGCCAATAGATTGGATGACCTCGAGATCCTTACCCGATGTCAATCGCCTGCTGGAAGCGAAATTTAATGACTTCATGTCACTTAAACATATTAAAGTTACGGGTGATCTAAGCTATCAAAAAGCGCATTATATCGTAAAAGATACGTTATATCAGATTTCTTCTGTCCATGATTTCGATATCTATCAAAATACGCTTACCGATTTAAAGCAGTATCCTGAGGTGATGACCAAGTTAAATCGACGTATTCAGCGAATGCTGCAAGATATGTCTTCCGGCAAACGAATATTATTTATCCGGACCGAGGAAAGCGGGAATTATCCAATTAAAGAAACACTGGATATATTGGATAAACAAGTCGCAGGTTCATATGTATTTCTATATATAAGACAAGCTGATGTTTTTGATGTTATGGATTGTCATCATAAACATCCATCCTTGTGTGTTGTACTCGTTCCCCGTGATCCGGTGTGGTATATGGAAGATACTTGGGATAGAATTCTAAACTCGGTTTACGTGAATGAATAGGGCTGAGTGATGTAGCAGTTGTTGCTAATATTCTGAACACTTTGTCAACATTCGATGTTCCGTGATTCAAACTGTGATTCATTTCACAGTTGATCCTTTATAAGCATGACATAGTTAAGATGTTGAATGCTTACAAAGGAGTATAGCCGTGCACACAATCTTATCTAATGAATGTATTGCCAAAGGAATATATGTAATGAAAGTGAAAGGACATTTTCAAGTAAAAATGGGACAATTCTTTATGCTTCGAGCGTGGGAGAACCATCCGATACTGTCGCGGCCAATCAGTGTGTGCAATGTTGAACACGAGCACATTGAATTTATGTACAAGGTAGTTGGCGAAGGTACGCGACTGTTCGCAAGATTGAGGGAAGGGGATTCCATTCAACTTGAAGGCCCTTTTGGGAATGGTTTCGTGCATGAATCTGGGCGAGTTGCATTAGTTGGCGGAGGCATTGGAATTGCACCGCTACTATATACAGCCAAGCAGTTTCGTAATAAACCCGATATCTTTCTAGGCTTTCGTGATCAGGCTTATTTGACGGAGGCCTATAAGCCTTTTGCAAATGAACTGCATATTTGTGTGAACGGTAACGTTCTCGATCATATTGAATGGACCCGCTACGATTATGTCTATACATGCGGCCCTTATGCAATGATGAAGGCAGTTGCCGATTTGACCAAAGGACTTGATGTAAAGGTATATGTCTCCTTCGAGAAAAGGATGGCCTGTGGTATAGGAGCCTGCTATGGATGTTCCACACCAAGTAAACATGGGAATAAGAAAGTATGTACAGATGGTCCTGTATTTTTAGCAGAGGAGGTCAACTGGCATGAAGAATTTAGCTTGTGAAGTTGCTGGGATACGCTTCCAAAATCCAATTGTTATGGCATCTGGCACGTTTGGTTTTGGCAAGGAGTATGCCAAGATGTATGATATCAATAAATTAGGCGGTATTTCTTGCAAAGGCTTGACGCTGCATCCACGCAAGGGTAATGGTGGCGCCCGGCTTATGGAGACATCGGGAGGAATGCTAAATAGTATAGGATTGGAGAATCCAGGTATTGACGCATTTCTGCGAGAGGAAATGAAATTTTGGGAGACGATCGAGCCTGTGAAGATTGCTAATCTTGGTGGGAGCAATATAGAGGAATACGTGCTTGGCGCGATGAAAATAACGCAAGATGCTGAAGAGAGGCGGAAGCAAAATCGTCGAGCGGTAGATATGATCGAATTGAACATTTCATGCCCAAACGTAAAGGAAGGGGGAGTCGCATTCGGCATTAAGACGGAAGTTGCAAGGGAAGTGGTTCGAGAAGTACGTCAGATGACATCGTTGCCACTGGCTGTCAAATTATCACCGAATGCAGAAAATATCGTTCATATGGCGGTGATGTGCGAAGAAGAAGGGGCTGAAGCGATCTCTTTAGTGAATACATTCACAGGGATGAAGATAGATATATATCAACGTACAAGTGTATTTAAAAATATGTATGCTGGTCTATCTGGCCCTGCTATTAAGCCGATTGCACTTCGAATGGTGCATGAGGTGGCAAAACAAGTAGAAGTACCCGTCATGGGGATGGGAGGGATTGCATCTGCATCCGATGTCATCGAATTCATTATGGCAGGGGCGTCAGTTGTGCAAATTGGAACGTACAACTTTATGAACCTCCGTGCGGGAGAAGAATTATTGGCAGGAATCAACAGCTATATGGAGCTTGAAAATATTCAATCACTTGATGAAATTAGAGGGATTATTTAAGAGTATGAATGATAAAGATAGGGTAAACCAGAGTTGGGAAGATACGATCTTATGTGAGGTTATACCACTCGGTCGGGATTATATCATTCGGTTGTCAGGCGGGGCTCATATGCATCACCATCATATTGGAGCTGTGTCTACAGCTTATTATGCTGAGCCAATGTTTGTATCCGATTTGGAAGCTCATAATCGCAGCGTAACTAATACTTTTCTTGCGCAAGATGAGATATCGATATCTATTGCGAGTGACGATAATGATACAGTTGGTTGTCAAGGTGTTAAAGGGGCTAACCTTACCCATTTATACCCGCACATTTGTACGATGACGCATGTTGTGCCGGGCCATAAGGAAGCGATATTATCTGAGCCAATGGCGATGGAAGCAGCAAATAGGTTGCGGACTACGGTCACAGTAATTGCAGGCATTCATTATGAGCAGCTGCAAATACATGAGATCGATCAGGTTGTTGATGCTGCATGGTGTATCTTCCGCAAAGCTCTGACGCAAGCTCTATAAGTGAGAGTACAAGTACATAGTATAGTTCGCTATGTGAAGAATTGATAATTCAATCTGTGGATTCAAGATTCAAGTCAGATATAGAGTGAAATGAAAACTCCCCAGACATTCACATGTAAAGTGAAAGTCGGGGAGTTTGCTGTATTCCTATCTTTACTTATCAATGGCTTCAGACATGGTTTTGTCTGTTAGATGAGCATAGATTTCTGTCGTTTCGGTAGAGGCGTGGCCGAGCTGCTCCTTCGTCTTGTAAATATCATTTTGCAAATAATAATCGGTAGCAAAGGAGTGACGCAGCTTATGAATCGTTAAGGCTGGTTTGCCAAAAAGCTTTGCATATTTCAGTATCATTTGCTGCATCGCTCGTTTAGTCATTCGCTTACCGGCTTTTTCCCCATTTTTGATTGCTAAGAAATAACCCTTTTCTTGCTTAGGGGCATTATATCGAGTAGAACGCAGCGTGAAGTATTGCTCAAGATCCATTTTTGCTCGCTCGCGAAAGTAGACAGGCGTCTTGAACGTTTCATCATTGTTACCTTTGCGGAATACATACAAAAGCCTATTGTTTAAATCAATATCCTCAACATTTAAATTCACTACTTCGCTAACACGGAGGCCAGAATTTAAGATTAAACTTACGATAGCAGCATCACGTACAGCATTGAGCTCATGTGAGTATAAGGCCTGCTTATTTTCTGCCACATCAGCTGCATAGTCTTCACGTACGTAGTCGATAAATTCTCCGAGCTCTTCTTCTTCGAGCAATTTTCCTTTCAGCTTGGCAGCTGTATCCTTCGGTTTGTTTACACGCTTAATCTCAATTTTCGCCATAATGTTGCGCTTCAGCAGCGGGTAGAAATTCTCGTCCTCCGCAATTTGGCTCAAATAATGGAACACGGAGCGGAGTGAAGAAAGCTTTCTAGATACTGTAATTCTGCTGTTCGTCTGTTCCTTATACGTAGTGAGATAAATACGGAACGATGTGACATGCTCCATGCGAAGCGATTCGAGTTCTAATAGGGTAACTTCGTGCATGGTGGCTGCTTGGCTTATCCCTTCAACAATCAGCCAGTTGAAAAAGATTTCATAGTCCCTTACGTACTCCAATAGAGTAGAGGGAGATAGATCAGGTAGCTTAAACTCGATATATTGTTGCACGAACCACGGCATAGTAGGGAGTTTTTCATCCAATCGTGCGCGGTCTTTTCCTTTTTGAATAGACATGCTGTTGCTCCTTCAGTTGAATAAGGTTGTATCGTTAACAAGTATCCCTATCCATATGCTTGTATCTATTATTATATGTGCATTTCGTCAAAAGCTAAAGCATCGATAAAGTAGACTTACTCGATACATTTATACTTATATGCGTTGTTTTGGTGTGGGATAAAAGAAAAGGCTGCCCAGCAAGTAGTGCTTTACTTGTGGATAGCCTTAGGATCATAGATGGATGAAATAAACGGTGTAAAAGGGATAATAAAGCTGTTCAGTATATATTCATGAGTATTGATTCCTTTAAATGATTAAAACTGTGCTTGCAAGGAGCGAGATTGCTCTTTTAATCGTATAAGTTCCTTCTTTACTTCATGAGTAACCGCTAATTGCGAATGGGATAGCTGCTGTAAATGTTCCATGGATTGCACACTCTTGGATGTTACTGCGTCTATGCTTGTCATTTCAGCTGAGATATCTCCGGAACGAAGTTCAATGTGAGTTAAAGATTGATTTAATTCATGCAGGTGCGAAATTAAATGATGAACAGATTGTGTCATCTGTTCATAACTCGAAATCGATTGCTCTGCTTGCTGCACGGACTGAGTGGATGCTAAGTGGCCAGCTTCCATCTGGGAAGTAGATTGTATACTTTGCGTACGAATGTTCATGAGAATTTTCTGAATTTGTGATGTAGCTTCACCGCTTTGCTCTGCCAATTGACGAATTTCAGAAGCGACAACCGAAAAACCTTTTCCATATTCTTTTGCATGAGCAGCCTCGATCGAAGCATTGAGTGCTAACAAGTTGGTCCGATTGGCAATATCCTGAATCGTCGAAATAATAGATTGTACTTGTTGTGTCGAGTTGTTGAGTGTCGTCATCGCCATTGCTGCTTCTTGTATTGTCTTGGAGGAGGAGACCACTTGGTCATACAGTGATTGAATATGCTGCATATTACTCCCTATTAATTGGTCAGTTGCTCCTGCATGTTCAGTCATCGTATGAGAAAGGGAAGCTGTATGTTGAATCATATGATTGATCTGCATCAAATTATCGTGAACGGTAGATACGGAATCACTCTGGGCTTGCAGCCCTGTACTTACCTCGTCACAGGAAGTCAAAATATCCGCGTTCGATTGAATATGATACTCAGACTTGTTTGTGACAGTAGTGGAGGTTGTGTCAAGCTCATGCGCCATATGTTTAACGATGTCTAACAATTTAACCAGTTCTGCTTGCTGTCTTGCATTTTCTTGCGCTAGTTCAGAAGTCATTTTCTTCTTGGACAAGATCTGGATGGATGTTGCTGCAGAGGTGGCAATTAAAAAGAACGCATGAATTACCAGCATCATAAAGGAGTAGGAAGATGTTCCGAACACGAGTTCAGGTATGAAAAAGAAACCAAGCAAATGCTGAGTAGCAAAAAGGAGAGTCATCGTAAGCATGAGCTTAACCTCTTCATAATAAGACACAATCGCTAACACCATAAAAATAGAAAAATGGTATTCTACTGCGCCACCGCCGCCAGCCACCATCGATATGCTGGAAAAACAGAGCACGAGCGTATGCAGCATGGGTATGTACGGATGGGAGGATTGTTTACGATATAGCAGATAAGCAACCACAAAAACAACAATCGGAATAATCAATAATAGATTCATAGGCATTGCATATCGATCAGCAATCGTAAGATCGTAATTCATATGATCAGAAACACCATGATGTTGGAAAATATTAAAAACACGATGCAGCAGATGGATTGTTATGCTTAATAGTATAACAATTAGACTCAACGGAAACATGAGTCGATTTTTTTGTGAAAGCATGTAAAGTACCGCCCCTCAGTAATTATCTTAGTAAAATGCTGGAATTCGAACCGTAGGACATAATATTACAAATTCCAAGAGAATGCAATGCTTTTGTAACAAAGCTGTATAAATAAATAGGTCCATCTATCTAAAATAAGAGGCTTTTTCATGATTTTCTTTCTTTTTCATGTGTAAACATATACACTATGTAGAGCATTTAAATCAGTATTTAAATCGATTTATTACAATGAGAAAGGTGCAGCATATGATTCAGACATACTCGCGCAAGCAGAAGATTAAACAATTGCTTGCCATATTACTACCAATATTAGTTACACAAGTTACGATGCAGTTAATGGGCTTCTTTGACACAATCATGTCTGGCCAGTTTAGTACAGAACATTTGGCTGGAGTTGCTATGGCCGTGAGCATATGGGTACCCGTGTATACGGGGCTGAGCGGCATTTTCTTAGCTGTAACTCCGATTATCGCACAGCATGTAGGGGCAGGCAGACGAGATAAAATTGCATCAAGCCTTATTCAAGCCGCTTACTTATCTATTATCGTTGGTGTAGCTGTTATTGTAATCGGGGCATTTGTACTCGACCCAATATTTAATTGGATGACTCTTGAACCAGAGGTTGCACGCGTAGCCAGAGAATATTTGTCCGCTCTCGGTATTGGTGTTATTCCATTGTTTTTATATACAGTGCTTCGTGCAAGCATTGATGGTTTGGGACAGACGCGGATTACGATGTTCATTACGTTATTGTCATTTCCCATCAACGTATTTCTCAACTACTGCTTCATTTTCGGTAAGTTTGGAATGCCGAGACTAGGCGGAGTTGGTGCTGGTTTAGCGACGGCTATCACGTATATTGTTATTTTCATTATTGCTGTTATTTTAATGAAGAGAAATGAAATGATGCGTTCACTAGGCATGCTTGGACGATTCGAGGCTGTTTCGTTCGCCCATTGGAAAGAAGTGCTGGCGATAGGAGTGCCAATAGGCTTATCGATCTTCTTCGAAGTTAGCGTCTTCTCTGCAGTCACACTATTGATGAGTAAGTACGACACTGTTACGATTGCCTCTCATCAGTCTGCATTGAGCTTTGCCTCCTTGTTATATATGTTGCCGTTGAGTATTGCAATGTCTATGACGATTGTTATTGGATTCGAGGTAGGGGCGAAACGAATCCAGGACGCTAAGCAGTATGCTCGCATTGGCATTTTATCTGCGGTTTCGCTATCTGTATTTTGTGCCATATTTTTATTCTTGTTCAATGAAAACACGGCTCGTCTATACTCGAATGATCCGCAAGTTATCGCACTTACACAAGTATTTATGGTATATGCGATTTTCTTCCAGTTATCTGATGCTGTTGCAGCACCTGTGCAAGGTATATTGCGCGGTTACAAGGATGTTAAGTCCGTATTTATTATTGCGTTCTGCTCATATTGGATAGTGGGGCTGCCTGTAGGATATGTACTCGCTCAGACTACCTCACTTGAGGCTTATGGATATTGGGTTGGCCTTATTGCGGGCTTGGCTATAGGGGCTGTGGCATTGTTCTTGCGAATGGCTCATATTGAACGAAAAGCAAAACAAGGTGAATTGGCAATATAGACTGCAAGTTCTTCTTATTACAAAACAAACAAATTATAGATAGGCTCTTTCGTGTTAGTTCTTTAACATGAAGGAGTCTTCTTTTTTGTGTTAAGGCCTTTACCGCAGTATGAATTAGAGTGGGCTGAACCTCGTAACAGGCAAGAAACGGTCGTTCATTTTCAAACAAATATTTGATAGATCGGGTGAGTGGAATTATTGATCTGATTATAGTATGGCAAATGTCCATAACCTAGTGATAGTCGCTGGCATATACTCATAGCAACGTGATCATGATGTACATGTAGGCAAGAAGGGGGAGTTGCATGCGAATATTATTTGTAGAAGACCATCCGATGTGGAAATATGGGCTACCAAATGGATTTCGTGATCTGGGACACCAAGTAGCAACTTGCACGTCCGATGACAATCTACCTCGAATGATCGCTTCATTCCGCCCGCAACTCATCATAACGATGGGTTGGACGCCGACTAATGATACGGTAGAGAAACAGCTGTTTTTGTCCAAACATTTGAATGCTGCTAATGTCCCTCATATTTATTGGGCGACTGAAGATCCTGGATTTATGAGGCATTTCTCTCTACCTTATATTCAAAGAGTAAAGCCTCACTTTGTATTTACCATTCATCGAGCGTCTATTTCTAAATATAAACGAAGAAAGATTCCAGTCGCGCATTTAGATTTCGGTTATCACCGAAGTGTTCATCGTCCAACTGCTGTTCAACCCAAATATAAAACACAATTAGCGCTTGTAGCCAATGGATATGCACCTTATTATGCGAGCAAACCGAACGACTTCAGGTTCCATACTCTTAAACATATGATCAATCCTGCTTTATCAGATGGGTTTGTACTGAATATATACGGAAATGATTGGCGGCAATTAAGGGATATGTTTAAGCGGCCAATTCCACGCAAGTGGCTCCATCCTTATTTGTCCTACACAGAAGCAAATAAAGTATATAGTTCAGCTGACATTGTACTATGTCCACAGAACTCCCCAGATCGTCTAACACAACGTACTTATGAGATTATGGGTTCGGGTGCGTGCTTGATTACAGCTGATACGCCTGAAATAAGACGCAGATTCAAGCCTGGCAGGGACTGTATTGTTACATCATCCGAACAAGAAACGCTCAAATGGTTGAAGTATTATTTGAAAAATCCGAAGAAACGAAAAGAAATGCAGCAACATGCATTGCGAGCAGTAGCGAAGCACTCCTATAAGCATCGGGCTGCTTATATCCTTCAAATACTAAAAAAGCATCGTATTATTCGTTCAATCACCTAGCTTATTGTATGGTGCTGAAGAGGTGAATCCGATTGAACCGATCTACACGTGTCCATATCCAATGGACAAATAAATCTACTGACGAACTTGTATTACCTAGTGTACTCCTTACACGGTGGGGGTTAAAAGACGGACAGACTTACGTTGTGCAAGTTGGGGGAAGAAATGTAAAAGCTGTCATTCGCTCTGACAAGCAAGGAAATTCAAGCACCATTCACATATCAAGGATGCTGCAGAAGAAGCTATTGCTGCCGTCTATACAGAGCTTGCATATGAAGTATCAGAATGGCAAGCTGCGTCTCGGACCTGTTATAGGGATTGTGTATGCACGAATTACGGATCACGCTGGGCTTATGCTACGACAGTTGAATGCGCATGCAAACGTTGTAGTTTCATTTCTTCCAAATGAAGTAAATTGGTCAACAGGAATGGTCCATGGTCGCAGCTTGTCACGAAGTACTACAGGCGAATATCGAGTGAATAAACAGCCATTGCCTATACCAGACGTTATCTATAATCGTATCGTACCTTACAAGGTATATGAGCGTCCTCATGTTAGGCAGTTTCTGCAAAATGCACGCACGAGACGTATTCCGCTATTTAATCCGCCGTTTATTTTTCGAAAAGATACGATTCATCAGTACTTAATGAAGCATGCTTCCATTCGTTCTCATCTTCCAGCTAGTATTATTGGGCCTTCACTGGAGCAGGTGCAACAGCTACTTGCCAGCCATCAAGCGGTATTTTTCAAGCCAGTTACAGGTTCACAAGGAAAAGGAATTTATAAAATTAAGAAGGCTACCGATGGGAGCTTTATCAAAGAAGCACGTTTTAATAAGAGGTATATCGTATCTACATCCAAAGATCTTTCCAAGCTGTATCATGAAATTGTAGGGAAAAGTACGCGAACTGCCTATATTGTGCAGGCTGATGTTCAATTAGCCAAGATTAACAACGATTTCTTTGATTTTCGTGTACACCTTTTTAAAGATGGCAAACATAAGTGGCAGATTAGCGCAATCGGGGCCAATGTTTTTGGCAGTCAAAATGTTACGACCCACGGGGGATGGATTAAGCCGGTTCAGGAAGTATTGAAACCTGTGTTTGGAGCTAAAGCGACAATGGTTGAGAAGGGGATACTTACGCTTAGCCTGCAGGTAGCCAATCAGGTAACGAGATGCATCAAGCAGCCGGTGGGGGAAGTAGCATTGGATATCGGTGTGGATCAAAAGGGGAAGGCGTGGCTGTTTGAAGTGAATTCTAAGCCAGGACTTCATATTTATAAACATTGGAAGATCAAAGACCGTCTGAATCATTCTACTGCGCTGCTTGCGGAGCATTGTCGAACACAGGCAGGATACTAAAAATGAAGCGATCAATGAGTAAATAACCTTGCCCCTAGACAAAGGAGCAAGGTTATTGATGTTCCGTGAGAGCATATGCTGCTTTCGCTGCTCAATTGAGCTGCAAGAATGGTTCACCCTAAGAGCTGTTAGAAGTTCGTCTTAGGGAACGCTAAAAACGTAGCGGTATGTGATAGATGTGAAATGCATGTTTCGTGCTGAGGAGATTGCTTACGTCATTTGCAGGTGTGTGATAGTTCAATGAAATGTAGTCTACACTGTAGTATTGTGGAAAACTTCGTAGTAGCTAGTTATATTTGTATTAACAGTATTCAGTGCAACGTTGTTAAGGGATTGAACGATAGAAGCAATGTTACCAGGAGTGGATGAGGATTCAAGGGCTGAAACGCTATTAGTCAAGTTTACGTCTATTGCTTGATAGAAGGCATTATTCGTATCAAAAACATCCCATGTTCCAAGGATAACATGATAGCCAGTACGGTCAGTAGGAACGTTACATGTATGGTTTACTTTCATTGGTGGTTTTGCACCGCCATCATTGTACGTACAGAACAGTTCAAGATCAGAACGCTTAATAGGTTGGTTTGGATCCCAATTTTTCTTTGTGATATAGTATTTCCAGTTTGTCGTAGCATGTGCAGTGGTTAGATGCCATGAGAACGTGTTCTGTCCACCACTCAAAGTTGTTTTATCCCAACGTGTAGCCGTTTGTGTGTTAAGTACACTGTAAGTACCTCTACCTGCACTAGTAATTTGACCATCAGCAGGTCCAGCAGCAGGGAAGCCTTTTAGTCCTTCAAGATCGTGTGGGTTGTACTGTACTTGTCCGCAGTTTACGTTTATGAGCTGATTACACTTATAAGAGCGACTTTTAGGGGATTCAATGTAACCGTGTGCGGATGCTTGTTGAGCAAAAACGACAGAAATAAGAGCCAATAGAAGTGTCATTGCGAATGCTGCAAGGAATGGGACGCTTTTGAAAGGATTTAATAATGTACGAGTTTGTATCATAATATAATTCCTCCTAATATGGTTTTGGGTAGGTAAAATCGGGGTAGGCAGCCAAAATTAAATTATCCCTGTGAGTAATGTAGCTGCGCTATAGAAACTTTTTTTGTAATCGCTTTCAGTTTGTTACAGCACCTCCTTCATATTAAGCTGACGGTACACCTCCTTTCCTAATTATTTCTATTATAGATCATAGAATTGGAGTTGGAAACTTCCATTTATATAAATTTTTAGATTCATAGATTTAATCTTTTCACAGCTTGAATAATAGTGTCGTCCAATTGTACAGTATGAAGGCAGACAGGTGAGAAGTTCCGTTAGAGATTAGAGGGTCCTATAACCCAGTCGGTCGATTGGATAATCGGAATTAATAAAAACAACCTTGTCCTTAGAAAAGGAACAAGGTTGTTTGGGTATCAATTAGCTTAGGTTATAGCTTTTTCCACACGGTAGCAACACCAGGAGTTTCACCTTGTGTCCACCATTGAGCTTCATAGGTAGCGCCATTGTAAGAAACTTTGGCTCCGCCAAGATAAGCTTGAGTTGCACTCCATGCAGGTGCTGTTGTACCACCGCCGTTCGCTAAAGTTTTGAATGTCACACCTGCGGAAGCAGCGGATTTATTACCGGAATTGTCTACAGCTTTAATTGTGTACGTATAAGAAGTGTTAGCTTGCAAGCCTGTATCTACAAAAGAAGGTGAAGTAGGAGAGCCAACAAGTGCACCATTGCGGAATACTTCATAATAGCTAACGCCCGCAGATGCAGTGGAAGCAGACCAGTTCAATGTGATGCTGTTAAGAGACTGAACAATAGAAGTGATGTTGCCAGGAACAGATGGTAATTGAGGGCTTGTACCGTTGTTAGCTAGGTTAACGTCGATAACTTGATAGAAGGCATTAGCTGTATCATGGACATCCCATGTTCCAAGGATGAGGTGGTAGCCAGAGCGGTCAGTAGGAACGTTACATGAATGGGAAACGGTTGTAGGAGGTTTTGCACCACCGTCGTTGTAAGTACAGAATAACTCAAGATCGGAGCGTTTCAGCGGTTGGTTCGGATTCCAGTTTGGTTTTGTAATGTAGTATTTCCAGTTAGTTGTAGCATGATTTGCAGTTAATGTCCAAGTGAACGTGTTCGGTCCGCCATTCATCGATACTTTATCCCAGCGAGTTGCTGTTTGTTCGTTGAGTGCACTGTAAGGAGCTCTGCCTGCGCTTGGAATTTGACCATCAGCAGGTCCAGCGGCTGGGAAGCCTTTAAGGCCTTCGAGGTCATTTTTATTATATTGTGCTGCGCCACAGTTAAGATTTATAAGCGCGCTACATTTAACAACGCGGCTTTGTGGAGATTCAATGTAACCGTGTGCAGAAGCTTTCTCAGCAAATACTACCGAGATAAGAGCAAGTAGTAGAGTCATTGCAAATGCCGCTAGAAAAGGGACATTTTTAAAAGGGTTTAATAAAGTGCGAGCTTGTATCATATTATTATTCCTCCTAACATGGATTGGGTAAAATGCGTTCAAAAGCTGCTCATGCATGTGTGCCAATAATCCCTATTAAGGGAGCATGCAAAAGCATGCTATGAATATTGCTGCAATTAACGAGTACGAGACACCTCCTTCAAGTTAGAAGCTCAAGCGAAGTACACCTCCTTTCACAATGTTTATATTATAGATCATGGAAATAGAGTTGTGAACTTCCTTTTGTAAATAATTTTATTTAAGAATAAATCTAAACATATGTAAATAATGAAACTTGTTTGCGATAACCTTTATCAATAATGTAAATTATAGAACATACGTTCCCTTTTGCTTGCTTCTTATGATAAGATGTACTGGTAAAATAAAGTTACATGAAGGAAACAAGATCGATCCTGTTTCTGTAGGAATGCCTCCGGATTTCCCCAAAGACCAGCTGCATGTCGTGCAATTTCACTGTTTATCAGATAACAAGACGGAATTAGTTATTACCGAATATGATTGGACTGTAGGACCAATGATGGACTATTCGAAACAAGGTCTTGAACAATGCCTTCGCAAGATGGCTAACTTGTTGGAGAAATAATAATGGTATGTGTTTATATAGTCAGTAGTTGAAGCAGCAGATGAAGTTTAATATAGCATAAATTTATGTTAACAATAGTCAAACACCCTTGCCGAGTAAAAGGAGCAAGGGTGTTTGACTGTCTTAATACGTATTAGACGCTTTACACGACTTTTTTCCACACTGCGGCTGTACCAGGAGTATCACCTTGTGTCCACCATTGCGCTTCATATACAACACCGTTATAAGTTACTTTGTTGCCTGCGAGGTACACTTGAGATGCACTCCATGCTGGAGCTGTCGTGCCGCCACCGTTATTTGTGGAGAATGCTGCAGGCGCGGAAGCAGCGGATTTGTTCCCGTTATTGTCTACAGCTTTAATGGTGTAGGTGTACGACGTGTTGGCTTGTAAGCCTGTATCTACAAAAGAAGGTTGAGCAGGTGAGCCTACAAGTGAACCGTTACGGAATACTTCATAGTAGCTGATACCCGAAGATGAAGTGGAAGCGGACCAATTTAATGTGATGCTGTTCAATGTTTGGATGATCGAAGTGATGTTTCCAGGAACAGATGGTAATTGAGGGCCAGTTCCGTTGTTGATCAAGTTAACGTCAATAACTTGGTAGAAGGCATTAGTAGTGTTATAAACATCCCAAGTGCCGAGTATGATGTGATAGCCGGAGCGGTCAGTAGGAACATCGCATGTATGTGAGACGTTTTTAGGTGGAGTAGTGCCTCCATCGGTGTACGTGCAGAATAGCTCTAGGTCGGAACGTTTGAGTGGTTGGTTAGGATTCCATCCTGGCTTGGTAATGTAGTATTTCCAATCTGTCGTAGCATGTGGATTGGTGAGATACCATGTGAATGTGTTTGGTCCGCCATTCATTGTTGTTTTGTCCCAACGGGTAGTGCTTTGCGCATTTAGTGCACTGTATGAAGTCCAACCCGCGCTTGGAATTTGACCATCTGCAGGTCCGGATGCAGGGAAGCCCTTAGTTGTTTCAAGATTGTTATGGTTGTACTGTGCATCCCCACAGTTAATGTTGATCAACTGATTACATTTATAGACGCGGCTCTTAGGGGACTCGATGTAACCATGTGCCGAAGCTTGTTCGGCAAATATTACAGAAATAAGAGCCAACAGTAGTGTCATAGCGAATGCTGCAAGGAACGGGACATTTTTAAAAGGATTTAACAAAGTGCGTGCTTGTATCATATTATATTCCTCCTAACATAGATATGGTAAGCAAATGCCATACTTGCTTTTGTTGATGCCGCTCATCTTGGTATCGATGATGCTGAAGCGAGTTATACATGATCCATTTGTACCAAGCCACCTCCTTTATCGTTAGAAGCTCCTGACGATATTCACCTCCTCACATTATGTATTACACTTGTAATTCTAATATTACTTTATCTTGAAAACAATAAAGGTTATGTAAAAATGATGTAAAGGTTTGTTAAAGAAATCATGATTGCTGCACTACGGTAGCTGAATAAAAAAAAGACTTTAACAAAGTTAAAGTCCTGTTCCAAACCATTAGTCCCATATTTTGGGTCGTTCAATCCCCATAGTTCTCATATAGTCCAATAATTGACCTGTGTGAACAGATTCATGGTATGCGATGCGGAGCAGCATATCCCCAAGTGGTCTAATAAATCCACCTAGATCATAAAGGTCGATTTGTATATGCTCTAAGTCGTTTAATGGAATCGTTTTTACATACTCCAGAAATTTCTCGTGATAAGGCTGTGAGAACTCAAGCTCATCATCTACAGAAATGAATTTCTTTGTGTCATAGGGATTATACAAATTGGATAATGCTTGACCACCTCTCCCTTTAAGAACTTTGTGATACAAAAACTCAGCTTGTAATAGATGTCTTATCATTTCAGCACATGTGAGTGCTTCTTCATCAGGTTTCCAATGCAGTTTTTCATCGGGTATAGCTTTCCATACTTTTATACTTCTGCGTCTAACTTCTTCCAAATTGAAAATGATTAGATCGATTGCATTCATTATTTCACTCCTTACATTTATATAATTAGGTAACTACGTTACTTTAGTTTAATAGACAGGCTTAATAGATATGCATATGCATTTATGAAAATAGAGCAGTAGTAAAACAACCTTACCCCAGAAAAGGAGTAAGGTTGTTGTTGTTCATTACATTCTAGAGCTTCGTCCAAACTGCAGCTACGCCTGGAGTCTCACCTTGTGTCCACCATTTAGCTTGATAAATAAATCCGTTGTAACTAACTTTGGCGCCGCCAAGATAAGCTTGAGTTGCACTCCATGCTGGTGCAGTTGTGCCGCCGCCGTTGTTCGTTGTGAATGATGCAGGTGCGGAAGCAGCAGATTTATTGCCATTATTGTCTACAGCCTTAATTGTGTATGTGTAGGAAGTGTTAGCTTGCAAGCCTGTGTCTACAAAAGAAGTTGAAGTAGGGGAACCAACAAGTGCCCCGTTACGGAATACTTCATAGTAGCTGATGCCAGCAGATGCAGTGGAAGCAGACCAGTTCAATGTGATGCTGTTAAGCGTTTGAACGATAGAAGTGATGTTGCCAGGAACAGATGGCAATTGAATGCCAGAACCGTTGTTGATCAAGTTAACGTCGATAACTTGATAGAAGGCATTTGCAGTATCATGCACATCCCAAGTTCCAAGGATGAGGTGATAACCGGAGCGGTCAGTAGGAACGTTACAGGAATGGGAAACTTTTTGTGGAGGCTTAGCACCGCCATCGTAGACAGAACAGAACAATTCAAGATCAGAACGCTTCAGCGGTTGGCTTGGGTCCCAATTCTTCTTCGTGATGTAGTATTTCCAATCTGTTGTAACGTGTTGAGCTGTTAAATGCCATGTGAATGTATTCGCTCCACCATTCAACGTAACTTTATCCCAACGAGTAGGGGATTGCTCATTTAGTGCAGCGTAAGAAGCTTTTCCTGCACTTGCAATTTGACCGTCAGCTGGGCCAGCAGCTGGGAAACCTTTAAGGCCTTCTTGATCGTGCGGATTGTATTGTGCTGCGCCGCAGTTAATGTTGGTCGTTAATTTACATTTGTAAGAACGGCTTTGTGGAGCTTCAATGTAACCGTGTGCAGAAGCTTGTTGAGCGAAAACGAGAGAAATGAGAGCCAACAGCAATGTCATTGAGAATGCTGCAAGGAACGGGACATTTTTAAATGGGTTTAATAAATTGCGTGTTTGTATCATATTATTATTCCTCCTAACATGGATTTGGGAAAATTGGATTGGTTTCAGAGCATGTGTTGCTAGGCATGTCCACACATATGTGAAGATGAAGCCAAGCATGCTATGAAGCAGTTATTTGTTAGTGTATACACCTCCATATATGTTAATAGCGGGCTATGTTCATACTCACCCCCTTTCATGAGTGATCTTATTATAGATCAAAGTAATAGGGTTGTGAACTGTTATTTATAAAAAATATTATTTAATAATTAATATAATCATAAGAATGTAGTTGTCCTAAATTATGTAATGAGATAGTTGTTTCTATGTCGTCTTGTATGATCCGATCTTGTTCCAAACTTCAGCTATACCTGGTGTTTCAACTTGCGTACACCAACGTGACTCAAAGATAGCGCCACAGATTTGTTGCCGTTAGTATCAACCACTTGAATGGTGTGCGTATAATTTACATTAAATATCAGGAGTAAGTCTTATTCGGAATATTTATGAGAGAGTGATAGTTGCAGGCTTCTGGGATGCCTACTGGTCTAAATGCTTTCACTCATTGTAGTCATGTAGTGGTGTGTCGAAGGTTGTGAAAAGTTAAGACGCTTAAATTCCGATTGATGTTGGTATTAGTTTACAAAATTTTAACCTCTATTGAAATAGACCACGAGTCCTTATATTTGGATGGAAAGCATAAAGTAGGGGAGATAAAAGGAGCATATATAACTATCTTTTCGGTAATATAAGCTCCTTTTTCAATTAATTATTAAACCCCATTAATTCTTTAACGCGTTTAGTATTTTCCTTTGACGTTAGAGCCTCTAGAAGAAGAAATGCAACATCAAAGCCTGTCGCTGGATTGGATGAAGTGATAATATGACCGTCTTGAACGATAGGTGAATGCTGTACATGCGCACCGAATGCTTTCAACTGTTCTTTGCGGTGGCTTGTTGGATGGTTATAAGTAGTGGCCTGCCTATTTTGTAAAATTCCACTTCTCCCTAAGGTCAAGGATGCAACGCAAATTGAAGCGATTGGTTTATCCTTAGCGTCAAAATGTCTGATTACTTCGAGAAATCTTTCATCATAGGCATCCTTGTAATAGCCGACTTCTTCAAATCCTCCAGGAATAGCGAGCGCATCAAATTGTTCTAGATCGATATCACCAACTACTTGTTCAACGAGAACCGTAAAGTTCCAAGTACATTTAATTTGCTTCCGCAAGCCGACCGTGATCAACTCTGTAGATCTATCACCTTCCCACTTATTCCATCCAAAAACATCAGTAAACACACTCGCTTCTACAGCTTCAAAGCCATCTGCCAACAATAACAATACTTTTTTCATCTTATCGCCTCCATACGTTTAGTTTAAAAAATAACTACCGCTAAATACATGAGTTTAATACGGTTAATATATAGTGTAGCTTTACTTACAATGGTTATTACCTTAAAATGCTTTATAAAGAAAGGCAGGGATAGATTTGGACAAAATCGATGAGCAAATACTAGAAGAGCTGCAGAAAAACGCTAAAATTTCGATGAAAGAATTGGCGGAGATCGTTCATTTATCATCGCCTGCTGTCATAGAGCGAGTAAGAAAGCTCGAAGATAACAATACAATTGAAGGGTATCACGCAAGTGTGTCCTTAAAAAAGCTGGATCGTAACATTATGGCGCTTATTTTATTTGAATCAAAGGATTGTAAAGCGCTATCTCATTTTTGCAACAATCATCCTGATGTAATTGAATGCTATCGCGTAGCAGGGGAAATAAGCTATATTGCAAAAGTGGCTACGCATTCAGTAGAAAGCTTGGAGCAATTTATTGATGAGGCGATGAAATATGGAACGCCATCAACGAATATTGTATTGTCATCCCATGAAAAAAAAGTAAGAAGTCAATATAAAGTTGAAAATCTTAAAGTAGTCGAAGAGATTTAAACGTCATATCTATGGTAAGATAAAGGTTATGAGGATTTCTTTCAGGAAATTTTAATAATTAATTCAGATTTTCTTCGGCGTTTGTTCATTTTCGTTGATTATGATGAAGCGGGAAGTAATAGTCATAACCGAGTAGATGGAATTACAGAAACAAGCAATCAATGAATATTGAATAGACACAACAAATGAGGAGCGGAACAACTGAATGGTAGATTCTATATTAAACTTTCTAAAAGATTTTGGGATATGGGGAATGATGTTTCATTCTTTTATTGATGCCATTATTTTCCCAATACCAGCTTTCTTTACTCAAGTATCTTTAAGTATGGTTGATCCTTCCAATGCGTTATGGTTGGCTACTGTTGGATTTGTCGGATGTTTATTGGGCTCGCCAATTGGATACTGGATTGGAAAAGTGGCAGGGCGATCATTTTTGAACAAAATACTGAAAAAAGAATGGGTCGATTCCGCATCTGAAATGTTTAATCGACATGGAGAAGCTGCTATTTTTCTAGGATCCTTCACACCGATTCCGTTTAAAATCTTTACCATTCTTTCAGGTAGTACAAACTTCCCTTTGTGGAAATTGATGGGCTACGCAGCGATCGGACGAGCAGCTAAATTTTACATTGTAGGGATACTGTTTTATATTTATGGCTCATTAGCTGAAAATGTAATTAATGAGTATTTTACTCTTATCAGTTTCGCACTCTTCCTTGTTATTGCATTGGTCTGGTTCCTATTTCGTAAGTTTCGCGCTAAAAAGAAAGCTCAAATTAACGCTAGCAGTGAGACGGAGTAAGGTCGCTAGCATACAATTAGAATGTAATAGAGGATTCACATATTAGTCATGACTAGTATGTGAGTCCTTTTTTTGTCCCATAAAACGGTTTTAAATTAACGCGACTTGTTACATCAAGATCTCTATGATTGCCATTTATCAAGTATTACAAAGAGCTGTTTACGGAAAAATTGCAACACTCATTACCATAGAACGTAACTGCATGTAAAACATAACTAGCATTCATTTACCAATGGATAGGAGGTGGCGTGATGAATGAATATCTTACTCAGAAGGAGAAAGAAGTAGCAATTCTAATAGCAAAAGGATTCAAAGACGTAGAGATTTCTAAGAAACTATTTGTCAGTCGTAGAAGAGTGGGCGAGATTATTGCTTCCATCAAGGGAAAATGTCAGATAACCTCTAGAGTCCAAATAGGAATTCTTGTTTATCAACTTGGCTGGTTGGACAAACAGGATTTTATTCAAAGTAATCATTCCGAAGGGGAACATGATTCATATGAGAAAGAAAATCCCGTTTATTGAACAAATGGAACACAGTGAGTGTGGCTTAGCTTGCCTTGCCATGGTCTTGGGATACCACGGTTACCATATTACCTTGACTGAATTGCGCAATCAGTTTGGCTCTTCTAAAAAAGGCTCATCTCTATATCATTTGATTGAAATGGGAAAACAATTTCATATGACAGGAAGGGCATACAGAGCAGAAGTTCATCAATTGCCGGAATTATTGATGCCTTATATCGTGTTCTGGGAATACAAGCATTATGTGGTCGTGGAACGCATGGACAAGAAAACGGTCACCATTTTAGATCCTTCCAGTAGTAGAAGATGCATCTCGAAGGAGGAATTCCAAACCGCCTACTCCGGTTACGTATTAACCTTCGAACCAGCTGACAAATTCACCCCTCAGCCAAAGAAGCGAAGGATAAATCTTCTGCTAATCCACATTTTAAAGCAGCGAAAACTTCTGACTCATCTTCTTCTTGCCTCTCTCTTGCTTCAGGGAGTAGGGCTAATTACTCCTAAATTGACACAGTGGCTGACAGATCAGGTTATTTTAAAGGAAGACAGCTCACAGTGGAGCGTCATGGGCTATTCGATTCTCGGGCTCTACTTGTTTCATCAGCTCTTTTCGTTACTTAGAGGCTACCTCATTGCAAAATTACAAACCTCAATGGATATGTCACTGATGTCCACCTTTATCTCGAAGCTATTTCATTTGAATTTTCCGTTTTTTGAAAGCAGGACAAGCGGCGATCTTATCTTTCGAGCTAATTCAAATATCATAATCAGACAAATCCTGTCTTCTCGAGTACTCTCTATTATCATCGATCTGATCCTTGTTGTCGGGTACGCTGTAATGATGTTCTCCCTCCATTGGAAGCTTGCCTTAATGGTTATTCTGTTGTGTATGGTCGTGTCAGGGACGCTATTCTTTAGCAGCCGTCTGTTGCGAAAGTTGTCTGATCGACATGTCTCTGCTCAAACGAAAACACAAAGTTATTTGACGGAAAGCATATACGGTATTTGTGATATTAAGATTTTGGGGGCAGAGAAAAAGGTGCTTGAACATTGGCGCAATTTATTTACCTCCCAGTTGGAAGTGTCGCAAAAACAAACCGTGTATACATCCGTACTGGATACGTTCAGTTCTGGAATCCAACTAAGCACCCCGCTAATTTTATTATGGATAGGTTCGGTCTATGTTTTGCAAGGGACTTTTACATTAGGACAACTCCTTGGATTTAGTGCTTTAGCTGTCTCTTTCATGATTCCTATTTTTTCTATCGTGACGACCTACTCGCAATTTCTCGTACTAGGCTCCTATACACAGCGATTGCAGGATGTGATGGAGAGTAAGTCGGAGGAACAGGGTGGAAGAGCTTTGGATGATTTTAAGGGGTCGATAGAATTGGACAACGTATCTTTTACGTATGACACTTTTGGTCCCAACCATTTAACTGCTGTTTCTTTGCAGATCAAACCTGGAGAAAAGGTGGCGATTGTCGGAGAGTCCGGTTCTGGAAAAAGTACACTCGCCAAGCTGATTAATGGACTTTATGCGCCGACTGAAGGAAGGATTAAGTTTGATGGGATAGCAATGGAAGAGCTTGACTTGAACACAGTACGTAGACAAATTGGTACGGTTTTGCAGGAGACGAGATTGTTCCACGGTACAGTGTTGGATAATATCAGACTATTCCATGACAATATTTCGGTGGAAAATTCCATTAGTGCCGCGCAATTGGCTGATATTCATGAAGATATTCTCAAGCAGCCGATTGGGTACAATACGATGATTTCTGAGGGGGGGATCAACTTTTCGGGTGGGCAAAGGCAAAGGCTGCTTCTGGCTCGGGCATTGGTGAGGCAGGCGAAATTGATTGTCCTTGATGAAGCAACTTCTGCTTTGGATGCGCTTTCAGAATCGCGCGTGCAAGAAAATTTGCAGCGATTGACCTGTACACAAGTGATTATTGCTCATCGTCTGAGTACTGTTGTTCATGCAGATCGGATTGTTGTCATGAAAGACGGGCGGATTGTTGAAATGGGACAGCATCAGGAACTACTGGACAGAGAGGGCTTGTACTATCAGTTATATAAGAACCAAATGGGGAGTCAACAGAATGAACTGGCGAACTCGTAATAATGAAAAATTCTAATGTATTCATTCCATTGTCCAAGCGAGGTGTAGATCATGTCTATTGCAAGTGAGATGAATTCAAAAAAAATATCAGACGATCTCTATAGATCGCTGACTATAAAAGAAAGATTAGCGTTTATACAGAACATAGAACAACTTGGTATAGCTCACGATGACCTGCAACAACATATACAACAATGGAAAGAAGCTTCTCTGCTAGACGACCGCATGTGGCAAGAGCGTCTGCAAGTGGAGGGCTTGGAGGCAACTGACTTTGCCAAAGTAATCGAGTTGGCTAAAGATGACGAGTGGATACACACCTATCATTTGAAAGATAAACATAAGCCAGATTGGATGGATTGGTTGGATGAGGCCTTAATGCTGAATCGGGTTGAGCCTTGGCTAGAAGAGGACAAACCACTCCTTAGTCTTGCCTTCCGACCATTTACATTATGGACAAAAAAGAAGTACGCGGAATTTATTCAGAAACATCCACTATTATTGGAGAGAGTAGATACAGAGCAATTATTACCGTCGCTCCTCCATCACCTTGTGGCGGGATTAAACCAAATGGGCGCAAGAACTATTGTACTTGAAATGTATATCAGTAAACAAATGAACGAATTAGAAGGGGAGACTCCTGAGGCACGCTATAAACATTTTGTAAAAAGCAAACTGCTTAATCCAGATTCATTAGAATTTATCTACAAGGAATATCCTGTTTTAACTCGTCTACTTATGCTCCGAACCTCCTATTTTATTCAGTCCATTTTCGAAGCATTAGAACGATTTTGTGATGACTGGGAAAACATGCAAAGCATGTTCCATCTAGAAGGCGAAAAGTTGGCTACAATTTCCACAGGATTGGGAGATTCTCATCAAAAAGGGCGCACCGTCATGCGTTTTATCTTTACTTCCAATAAGGTTGTCTTCTATAAACCAAAAGACCTTTCTATCGCTCGTCATTTTTTTGAATTTTTGGATTGGATGAATGAAAAGGGATTTACACCATCTCTTTCTAGTCACCAGATTCTGTACAGGAAACAATACGCATGGGAAGAATACGTTGAACATAGACATTGCCAAACGGAACAAGAAGCGGAGCATTACTATAAGCGGCTAGGTGGTCTGCTCGCTGTTTTGTACGCGCTCCATGGAGCTGATTTTCACTATGAAAATATGATTGCAGATGGAGAACACCCTAGATTGATAGATTTGGAAACGATTTTTCACCATAGTCCGGAATTGATGATAGAAGACACGGCTGATACTAGAGCAAAGTATATGATTGTTAACTCCGTGATGGGGACATCACTGCTCCCTCGTTTATATTTCCAAAGTGCGGACGGCCGTGGCATTGATCTTAGTGGGATCAACACTAATGCAACCAATGAGCAGGAACTGCCGAGCCTTGTTCTGCGAATTGAAAACGACGGTACGGATGAGATGCGTTTTGTCCGCAAAAAGGCCATGTTAAAGGTAAGTTCTCAGAACACTCCTCACTTAAACGGAAAACCGATATTGGCTCACGATTATGTAGATGCCATCATCCAAGGCTTTAGGGAAGCAATTCAGATTATCTTTGAAAACAAAGAAGAGCTTACAGCTGGAAATAGCCCATTGACCAGATTTAAGAATGATCCGATTCGAGTTGTGATTCGCGCGACTAACTATTACGGAAATTTTGTCATTGAGACGAATCATCCTGACTATATGAGAGATATGCTTGAGCGAGAAAAGCTGTTGGACCGCTTATGGTTTACATTTCTGGATTCACGCCAAATACGTTACGAAAAGCAAGATTTGTGGGGAGGAGATATCCCGTTTTTTACAACCACACCAGGGAGCACGGATCTTATCGCCAGTTCGGGTGAAAGGATACCCCAGTATTTTTCTCAATCTAGTTACGAGAAAGTCATGATTCGAATCAAAAGCCTGACTGCGGAAGTGATCGAACAACAAATCTCATGGATCGAGGGATCGATAGCGAGTAATGCAGAGATACATAGTCCGCTATACCTAGTTAATGAGGATGTGGCTGACGTAAAAGATGTATCTCCCAAAGAGCGAACGGAACTATTTCTCAGAGCGTCGAAAAACATTGGGTATCGTTTGATGGAACAGGCCATCCAAGGTAGTAAAAATGATGCGACATGGATTGGACTAGAAACCAATTATCACGGTCAGTGGCAAGTATCTGCCCTGAATCATGGTTTGTACAACGGGCTTAGCGGCATCGCCTTGTTTTTTGCTTATTTAGATCGCGTGACGAAGGATACGGAATTTGTGGGTATTGTAAATGAAACGCTGGAATCTATTCTTAATGCACCTCCTCAGGTCCACGCATTATCTAGTGCGTATTTCGGGCAATCATCTATTTTGCACACATTAACACATCTTGCAGCCATATACGGAGAAAATGACAGATGGATGTCATATATGAAGCAGTCACTAGAACATATGGGGAAACAAGTGGAGAAGGAACAGCATTACAACTTGTTCGGAGGGAGTGCTGGGGTTATTCAGGTGTTACTTAACCTCTATGAACATTTTCAATGGGAAGAAGCCCTTCAACTTGCCTCCAAGTTTGGCGAACATTTAGTAAACAACAAAACCCTTACAGCTGCTGGAGCAAGTTGGATGGGACTAAATAATTTTAAACAATCGCCTTTAGTCGGGCTATCTCATGGTGTAAGTGGTATTACCTGGTCTTTATTCCGACTATATCATGTCACCTCCAGCCAAGCATACCTGGACACTGGACTTGATGCACTCCGCTACGATCGTTCTTTTTTCGAGGATGTAATGGAAAATGGAACAGACCTAAGAAGTAAGTCCACTGAAGAAGAGCAATGCTCTACTTCTTGGAGTCATGGAGCGTTTGGGCTCGGATTAAGTCGCATTCTTTATCGATCCTATGTAGATGATCCCGCGTTCCAACAAGAAATTGAAACGGCTGTAATGACTACAGCCCGTACAGGAATGGGATACAGTCATTCTCTTTGTCACGGTGATCTAGGAAATGCAGAGTTCTTCTATTTAGCGGGTAAGTCCTTACAGCGTCCGGAATGGGTGCAAAGGGCGAATCAGATAGGGATGAACGTTCTCCAAGAGAAAAAGCAGCTTGGAAAATATCGTTCAAGCGCCGCACGCCATATTGAGGTACCAGGGTTATTTACAGGACTTTCAGGGATAGGGTATCAATACTTGAGATTGGCTTCACCCGATATGGTCCCGTCCGTGTTAACGTTAGAAAAACCGTTAGCATCTGTGTGATGTAAGGAACTGTAAGAGAGGGCTCGGATTTTCGGGCGCTCAAAGGCAACGGCTGCTTTATGCCCGTGCATTGGTGAAGCTACTGAAATTGATTGTATTTATAAAAAATGCAATCTTGCGAAGTGTGAAATAAATGAGTCACTTGGTAAAATAACTATGTAATTAAAAATCCAAAAAATGAGGTGTTGTACATGAGCCGTAATCAAATCCTTGCTTCTCTTCATGAAAACGACCCAGCAGGTTCCAAATTGATTGAATTGTCCAAAGATGAATTGGAGCGTGTCTATGGTGGAGCAGATATGAATATTATGTCGACCCCGATTTGCACTACTATTATAATAGTTACAATCACCATAGCCGAGTAGCTCAATGTAGGGTAGCCTAATTCAAACATACGAATATCAATAATAAGTCAAACCATAGTGCTATGTCTGATAGCACTATGGTTTTTTCATTTACCGCTAATTAATTTGGGCGGTCCTAGAGTAAGGGAGTTGGTACTACTTCATCCTAGTACTTATCTTGATTCATTGCGTCATTGTATCAACTTAAAGAGGCTTCATACTGAAGTTCCTAATTCTAGTTAAGAAGGGATATTTTATGGGTTTTTAAACGTGTATAACGCCTCGAGAAACTATTAATTTGCGTCTTTAAATCAAAACTGCGTATAATAATGATTATATGCAGTTATTTTCATGCGCTTTTACGTTGATATAGTAGGGAAAACAGCTCGACTCGTATAGTAAATGAAGAGAGTTATAGCAGAAAGGAGAAGGGTATGGACAGTTGGTCAAAAGCAGAGTTGACAGAACATTACGCTGAAGAAATCGAAGCTTTTCGTTTGTGGATGTCGAACGCAGGTTACACCATTTATACGGAACGCAATTATATGGGTGACTTGTATAGTTTCTTGCGCAGCCTTCAAGGCAAGCGTGTGCAGGATGCAAAGAAGCTGCAAATCGTGTCATATTTATCGCAAGTAAAAGCAGCAGGGGTCAGTGATGCAACACGCAATCGCAAGCATTGCGCACTTGTCAGCTTCTATCGGGCATTAAATGAGTTTGACATGGCAGAGACGAATCCTGCGCTGCAGGTGAAGAAGTCGAAAACAGAGATGAATCGAGCACCCGTTTATTTGGAACCGCAAGAGCTGCGAACTGTTGTGCAGCTAACGGATGGGAAGTACCGAGAGAGAAATATGGCTGTATTAATGTTGATGGCTTATGGGGGATTGCGCGTTAGTGAAGTTCATCGCTTGAACTTATCTGATTATCGAGCCGACAGAGGCTATATCGAAGTGTTTGGTAAAGGGAGAAAGTGGCGAACGGTACCTCTGCCAGAGCCAGTTATTCAGCAACTAAACAAAGCTTTGCAAGAACGTAAGCAACCACGACGCGCCGGCGAAGATGCCATATTTGTATCTCAACAGGGAAGGCGGCTATCGATCCGTAACATTCAGCTTATCGCGGAGCAGACCTTTGCGCGTTTCCAACAAGACACGGGGCAAGCAACTATGATGCGCAAACGATCATATTCCTGCCATAAGCTGCGGCATTCTTTTGCTACGATGCTCGTACGCAGCGGGACAGATATTCGAACGGTTCAGGAAATGCTCGGTCATTCATCGATTCAGACGACGACGGTATATACGCATGTTAGTGATAAGCAAAAAGAGGAAGCGGCACAGAAGTTGTCGATGTGGATGTAGGTGTAGATGTAGTGACAGTACATAAAAAAGTCCCCTTATTGAAGTGACTGCGTTAATGCGAGTGTTGATTGTTCAGCACTACATTGCCGTCATCCTTCAGGTAAGGGGACACATTTTCATGTATTGGTATTGGTCTTCCTATTTATTAGCGTGCATTAATTCGGACTAGACAACCGTTAAAATAATTGGCTCGTCCTTGGTGATGATGATCGTATGTTCGAATTGAGCAACAAAGCTCTGATCAGGCACTTTGAGTGTCCAGCCATCAGATTGCTGCAGTACAAAGTCCGCTTCCGTTGATAGGAATGGTTCAATTGTGAGTACCAAACCTTCTTTTAACGTGCGCTTATCTCCCTTTTCATAGTAAGGCAGTATTTGCTGCGGATACTCATGAAGTGCTTTGCCAATGCCGTGGCTGCACAAATTATTAATAACGGCATAGCCGCGATCCTTCGCCTCTTGCTGAATGGTTTTGCCGATTTCGTTCAATCGCACGCCATGCTTAAGCTTGGAGATAACTTTCATCATCGTTTCGTAGGTGTCATCGCATAGCTGCGTTAGCTTGGGATCGTGCGGTTCGACTTGAAAAGATTGACCTGCGTCTGCGAAATAGCCATCCAATTGTGCGGAAACGTCAATGTTGACGAGGTCTCCCGGTTGGATAACGTAGTCACCTGGTATGCCATGCGCAACCTCTTGGTTGACGCTAATACATGTATAGCCTGGGAAGTCATAGGTTACTTTCGGTGCTGACAATGCCCCATGTTCTTTAAGAACACGAGCACCTATTTCATCGAGCTCACGTGTTGTCACGCCAACACGAGTATGCTTTCTCATTTCTTGAATCGTCAGAGCGACGATGTGACCAATCTTTTTTAAACTCGCAATTTCTTGTTCTGTCTTAACGATCATAATAATTCTCCTCTTTCATCTATATAGTCTTTCGGTAATAGCGTAATTATCGTGAAATAAGTTACGTGGTAATCTCCTTATCGTAGTATAATAACAATGTTGTAAATTGCACAAGTTCAATACGTATCATGAAAGGTGATGGAGTATGTACGGCCTGCTCGGATTTATCATCTTAGCTGCATTTCATCTTGTAGGTGTATGGCTTCAGCATGTTGGAAACATTCCTTTGCCCGGCAATGTAATAGGCTTACTATTATTCCTATTTGCTTTATACATGCGCTGGGTCCGTTTAGAATGGGTAGAGCAAGCGGCCCAATTCCTATTGAAGCATATGCTGCTGTTTTTCATTCCGTATGTAGTAGGCATCATTGCATTTGCCCCATTGTTAGGCGAACACTGGTTTAGCATATTAGCCGGCATCGGTGGCAGTACGACAGCAGTCTTACTTGCTACTGCTTGGTCTGCTCGTCGTTGGAAGTCACAACCGTCAATCGATGCTGAACAGGTTCCCACATCCTCTCCCATCGAGAAGAGGGGAGAAAGAATGCTATGATGTTTAGTGAACTCCTTCTTATTATAACAGGTATTACTGCTACTATCGGCGCTTATTTATTGGCACGCTACGTACATGGGCGTTTTCCATGGATGCATCCCATTTTAATTAGTGCAGGATTGTTGATTGTCATTATTGTCACAGCCGACATACCGTTGGAGGCATACTCGGCTGGCGGGGAGTGGCTATCCATGCTGCTTGGACCAGCGACTGTAGCGCTAGGTGTTCCAATATACAAGCATCGGGAACAAATTGCGAAACAATTCAAACCGATTATGATCTCGATCATATGTGGCTCTGTTATTGGCATAGTTAGCGTAATGGTTATCCTCTGGTTGCTCACGGATGTACAAGCGATCATACTTAGTATGCTGCCAAAGTCCGTCAGCTCACCGATATCCATCGAGATTTCTAAAGTGCTAAACGGTGTGCCGGAACTTGCTGCTGTGTTTAGTGTATGCACGGGGCTATTCGGCAGTGTATTCGGCATTACGATTCTCCAAAAGTTTGGGTTCCGCGATGACATGTCAATAGGACTTGCAATGGGAACCGCAGCTCACGGCATCGGGACGGCAAGATGTCTTGCCAACTCGGAAGAACAGGGTTCTTTTAGTGGTCTTGCTATGGGTCTAGCTGGTGTCATTACGTCTATTTTATTCGTTCCCATCTATATATGGTTAATACCTTAACAACGAATGTGCTTTCCTTTAAGAAGGGGAAGCACATTTCTTGATTTAATATTGTGATTTAATTCACATAACAAATTTAACATTCATGGTATAGTGAAATCAATCCAGAAGAGGAGTGATAATGATGAGAACATTCACAACATTTGACCATAAAGAGCAAAACGTAACGCGTAACTTCCTTCAATTATGCTACATGTGTGATGACAAGCATCTATGCGCTACCGAAGAAGCTTGCCGCGATTGCTGGACTGAACAAGGAGTACTCAATGGAGAAGGGCAGCAAGAGACACAGAATTTAATGAATGCTTATTACGCTTAATGAGAGAGATAAAAAGTATGAACTTTCATGTGAAAATAATCACTTGAACTAGTTGAGATCAAAAGGCTAAACATTAGCTGGGGTATATAGTTACGGGCTGAAGATTACATCTTTTAGAGGATGCTAATCGTCAGCTCTTTTTGCTGGGACTAGTTAATCTTGCATCAGAAATTAAGTTTACATAATAATTGTTATGTTTCTAAAAATGAGCTGCGCTTTTTTACAAGTTAGGACGATACCTATTTAAGTGTTGGTCCTACAGAGTAGTTCATTAAACAGCTGGAAAAAAGTTGATACTTGTCAATTCCTTATGCTGTAAATAGAATGGATCATTGTGTTCATATTATTTTGCATAAGGGGTAAAGAAATGTATTCTAGGAAGAGATTAAGAAGTTTTCAAAGATTTGTAGTTTCTATTTTGGTGGTTGCACTTATTGTAACAGCTGTTCCTGTTGGTTATGCACTACCTAGTACTGGATCAGAACTAGCTGCACCAGATTCTTTGAAAAAGAACCAAGAGCAACAAAGCAAAGAAAAGGATTTGCCTAAAGAAGAAGTAGAAGATCTAAGAACGGAAGATTCACGCACCTTTTCTAATGGTGATGGTACATTAACGACGGAGATTTCCCAAGTACCTATTCACTACAAGGACCAATCCTCGGATAAATGGCTCCCCATTGATAATAAACTCCACACAAATGGGCAAATCGTATATAACAATGCGAATGATTATAAAGTCAAATTTAATAAACAAAATAAAAAGAATTCGAGTCTATTTGAATTAACAGAGGATCACTATGGGATTACTCTACATCCAGTAGGCAGAAAGCATGAGAACAAGAATTCCCGAAAAAAGAGAGATACGAGTACTAATCAAGCTGTGCTAGATGCTCCTAAAGAAGTAACAAGCTCACATGAGAATAACAACATTGAATATCCTGATGTATATCCGGATGTAAATATTAAGTATACATTGGCTTCAAATCGTATCAAGGAAGATATAATTCTTGAAAAGAAGCCTGATCCAGCTACACCAACTGTCTATTCTTTCAGCATTGATTTGAAAAATCTTGATTACCGTGCTGAACCGAATGGAACAATTTCATTACTTGATAAGCAGACGCAAGAGATTGTTTACTTCATTGACAAGCCATTCATGTATGATTCGTACAGACCTGAAGGATACAAATCCAATCCACAGGTTGATACGTATCCTGAAGAGGCTTTGTCGTTTGACGTAGAAATGCGAATGCAAGAAGAGGGAGATCAGCTTACGCTGGATATTGTCCCTAATCGTGCATGGCTAGAAGATAGCAGTCGTGTCTATCCTGTAACGATCGATCCTACGATCGTGAAGTACCAGCCAAAGGCGAAATTGAATGATACTAACATTCGCAGTGCTTCACCAACAGCAACCGCAGCAACGGAGACAACACTTGGTGTTGGTTTATATAAGGACAGTACAAAGAGTAATGTCATTCGTTCATTGCTTCATTTTGATACAAGTAACATCAAAAAAGGTTCTCAAGTACTAACAGCGGAAATCAATATGCGTCTTGCCTCTGTATCTAATGATACAGATATTAGCGGAACGATGCACGTTATAGAGAAAACATGGTCTGAAACAGGAGCGTCGTGGAACAATGCGAATGTCAACGATCCTTGGAAAGTAAAAGGTGGGGACTTTGCAGCGGCTCAAACTTCTACGGTATCTGGTATCGGTGCTTTAACAACACTGGATATTATTTATCAGTGGTCGATTGCTCCATATATTGTAGACAGATGGATTAACGATCCTACGCGAAATCGTGGACTCTTATTTAAGAGTCATTCAGAAACGACGAACACGTATAAGAAATTTATATCTGGTGATGATACGGCATTTGCAGATTATTCTCCAGTTCTAGCAATTACGTACTATCCAGCAAGTCGTTTAGGTATGGAACCGTATTGGACTTATGGCAGTCTTCCAGTTGGAGATGGTGTCAGTTCTGCAAATCTTGGAACAGGAAACCATGTGTTGTCGTTCACAGACCATGTCCTTGATGGACGCGGAAATTTTGGATTTTCATTAACCAGAACCTACAATTCCAAAGCAGTAGAACATGCTCCATTTGGCTATGGATGGTCTTTCACTGGATCTGAAACGATTATGGAAGCTCCCCGTGCAGGTGAAATTTTATATACAGACAGTGATGGAACATCTCATACGTTTAAATACAATAAAGATACGAATCGATTTGAAACACCACCTGGTCTCTATACCAGATTGAATAAAGTTTTTGATGCAAAAGGGTTTACAACTGGTTATGAGATCTTTGACAAATTTGGAAATAAAACTTATTTTGAACGTCTTAAGTCTGATGAAGAGGTAAGTATTATCCGTGCGCGGATTAGCTCGGAGAAGGACCGCCATGGTAATACTGTATCGTATGGATATGATGAAGCAGGCAAACTTACTACAATTACTGACCCATCTGGACGTAAGCTTGTACTGGATTACAATGAACGTGGAAAAGTAAGAAGCTCCGTTTTGGAAGATAAAAAGTTCGAATATGAATATGATACATCTTCGAAGTTGCTTTATGTGGACGAGTTTTTGGATGCTACTAAGAAAATCCGCACGCAGTTTGAATATGACAAAAATAATCGTATTCATGCTGTTATTGATAACAACGGACGTCGTACTGACTTCACTTATACAGATGACGGTTCTCTATTATCCGTGCAAGAGCCATCGTCGGATGAGAGTAATATAGACGCACCGGATCGTCCGGGAACGAGCTACAATTATCAAATTGAAAAAGCTCTGGCTAGCATAACGGATCCGCTTGGCAATAGGACAGCTTATCACATGAACAGTAATTATGTGGTTACGAAAGTTGTGGATGCTGCAGGCAATGTATTTACGACTATCCTAGATGAAAACTACAATCCTACAGAATCCGTTGACGCTGAAAACGGTCTTGTGAAACGAACGTACGACGATAAAGGTAATATTTTAACATCTACAGATGAAGAAGGATTCGTTACAACTTACACGTATGATGCATTCAGTAATGTAAAATCAGAAATTGATGCCAAAGGAAATAAGACGACCTACGATTACAATGATGTAGGCGACTTGATGTTCGTTATCGATGCTAACAATGAACGTACGACGTATACGTATGATCAGTACGGCAATCGATTAACAGCAACTTTACCGAACGGTACAATAGAGTCCTTTAGTTATGATTCGAATGGAAACTATGTGAAAACCGTAAAAGACCCTTCAGGTAACATAATCACTACGCATACAGATAAACACGGTAATGTAACGGATCTAATAGATGGCGAGCAGAACAAGACATCATACACGTATAATAAGCGTAATCAGATTGAGACGGTCACTGATGCGTTGCAGCATGTAACCGAGTACAATTACAATGATGCGGGCTATCTGACAAAATTCATAAATGCCAAGCAGTATACGACTAGCTACGAATATAATGGTCAAGGACTAATTACAAACAGTACAAATCCGCTTGGCAATACGACGAAGCTGGAATACGATGCGAACGGAAATGTTAAAAAGACAGTAACACCTAATGGCAACACGTTATCGTCAACTTATAATGAGCGAAATCTTGTTGCAGATACTTTTGTTAATGGCAAAAAGGACTGGAGCTATCAATACGACGCAAATGGAAATGTAAAGACGGTGTCTCGTGGTGGCATTCTTTTGAAAGAGTATATTTATTTTAAAAATGACATGCTTAAACAGATTACGGATCGTGGCAACAATTTGTTCTATGACTATGATCCGAATCAACAAGTGAAGCAACTAGCTTACCGTGTAGGAAATATACGCACGCAATTGAACTACGATTATAACGCGGCCAATCAATTAAAAGAGATTCGTAAAGATGGGGCTCAGCAAGTCGATTATCATTATAACAAACTAGATAATTTAGAACGAATGAATCGCAACAATGGTACAACGACGGGTTTGACATACGACCAAGGCAATCAATTGAATACTTATACGAACACGGGTGCAACTGGTCAAGTGATGGATAAAGCGACTTATCATTACGACAAAAATGGTAACATGAAGAGTATTGAAACACCGTTAGGTACTATACATTATGAGTATGATGGTCTGGAGCAGCTACTCAAGGAAGTTATGGCTGACGGAACGACGATTTCGTATAAATATGATAAAGTCGGCAATCGTGAAGCGAAGACGATTACGGATACAAAAGGTAATAGCCATACAATTTCTTATGCCTACAACGAAGCCAATCAATTAAAAAATGTCGACGGTGTCGCTTATACTCATGACAAGAGCGGAAACTTGACATCGGACGGTAAACGTCAGTATCGTTACAATGAACAAGATCATTTAATTCTTGTTAAAGACGAGAACGGACAAGTTCTATTCCAAGCAGATTATGATGAAACAGGCAAGCGCAATCTTGTTATCACTCCATCTGGCATGACAAACTATTTCTATGATGGCGATAACGTTATTTATGAGACGAACGAAAAGAACGAAATCACCGTTCAATATACATGGGATGATTCCGGTAATCCGGTTACGATGAGCAAAGACGGAGAGACGTATTATTATCATCTGAATGGTCATTCGGATGTAACGGCTCTGACGGACAGCAAAGGAAATATTGTGGCTTCCTATGCTTATGATGCGTGGGGTAACATTACAGCGCAAAACGGACCATTAGCAGAAGGTAATCCGTATCGCTATGCAGGTTATCGCTATGATAAGCAAACAGGTTTGTATTATTTATTGGCACGATATTATAATCCGACGAATGGCAGCTTCTTGACGCTTGATCCTCATCTGGGATCTATGGAGATGCCGCTTACAAAGAATGGATACACGTACGCTAATAATAATCCAGTGAACTTGGTTGACCCTGATGGTGAATGGGTTTCATTAGTTATTAGAATTGTAATCAAAGTTGCACCGAAAGTTATTAAACTTGCAAAGAAATCTACTCAAAAGGTTACTAAAAGTAAAGGGTTAGCTTCTCGGGGATATAAGTCTAGACCTGGTGAAAGAACATTTGAAGGTTTTGTAAATAAAAATGTACCTAAAACAAAAGAAACGAAATTATATACAAAATCATCTGGATTTAATAATGTTGGTTCTTCAGGTGGACAATTTAAAAGGTTTGGAACTGACTCTCATGCAGGACTAGCACCACATGTTCATCAGCCTATTAGAAATGTTAAAAATGGGAAAATAAGAGGTATAGTGGGAACTAAAACGAAAAATGGTGGTGTGACTGCTCCAACAAGAAAGGATGTAAAACAGTTATATGACTATGCATACAATGGTAAATATAGGTAATTAAATGGAGGTTGGAAGATATGTCGTATACCGTTTTTGATTGCACCCAGTTTGTAACTTTAGACACTCATGATGATAACAGTATTGAGAACATAAAAGAAGCATTTAAGCAGTTAGGTTTTGATTTAAAATTCAATGAGCAAATCTCTAATAATAAGCTAATCTATCTTAAAGACCATTTAAAAACTACAGTTATAGAATTAGTAGATAAAGAATTTATAGGAGAGTTTGAAGATTGGGAAGATGTTTCTTCACCACCGATTAAAATAATAAAATTCATAAAAATATTGAAAATTATATTGAAAGATAGAAACATCGGAAGTTTGAAATTAATTATTGTTAATAATGCTTCTGAAAATAAAAAAGAAGATAACATTCTTGAATTGATTTCTTCAGAAGAGGACTTAAATACAAGCTTGTTTTCAATCTCTAGTTGGAACTTTGAATTTAAAACAGACGTGTTAATTTTAAAATTGATATAAAAATATATTAATTTAAATCTACAAATTGGAGAGCGTAAAATATCATGTGTAAATGCAAATTGACCTCCCCCTGTTGAAGATTACGTTAGTCTCTGGTCGTGAACAAAGTAAAAGTCCACGATATAATAAGTTATTAAACTTGTAAAAATATCCTCTTTTTTAAAAAAGAGGATATTTTTGAATTTATATACTTCCAAGCAGACTCTGATGAAATAGGAAAGCGCAATGAAGTTGTCACTACATATGGAACGAAAAAATACTTCTACGATGATGAAAGAATGGCAAATTGGTTATATTCACCCCAAAAGTAAAGGTGAATCTAATAATTATAAAAATGCGGAAGTACTTTCACGTAAAGAAAATAGAGATAAATGGGATGGATAAAGGAGTTATACTATGAAGAGTAATTTATATACATTGGACATGAATAAGGAACAAATACGTAATGGCTGTATATTGGCGGCATTAGCACATGCTATGATGGTAGCGCATTATCCAGAACTTTCACACGAACATTCATGGGATGGTGTCAATTATAATGTGCAAGACAGTTCTGGTACAAGAGGAACAATTACATTTGATGAAAAGTGGATCATAGCAGCATTTCAAAAAGAGGAAAGTGATAGATTAAATCATAACGATTGGTATAGCAATGGTTCGAAAAGTGCTCCAGATGAGGTAGTTCAAATTGCAGCAAATGAAACATTTCAATATCTTCTAGATGAGATTAGTGGCTCACTGGTACCATCAATCAGTGCTGTATTTTGGGGCGATGATAAAAATATCTATTCTCCGGATAATCAAGATGATCTACTATTACATGGTGGAGATATCATTTTAAATCAGTTATCAGAATTCGAAGAATCCCTTGAATCATGGATTAAATATTATGAAATGAACACAGAACAAATTGAATTACTAACAATGCTCTATTATAAAAAAATCAATAATCCATCTGAGTCAATCTATTTGACAGTAAAAGAAATAAAGATGCTAGGCACAACTGATGAAGAAGGATTAAGAGAGAGTAAAGAATCTTTTGATGAGTTAGGGATTTATTGGGGATAATTATAAAGCATTAGAGATCTAGATCGTAAAATAATTTTGTTTATGAGGTTGGCCAGATTAATGGTTAACCTCATTTTCATTTAGAATAAGCATTTGCAGTGGAAGAGATTAGTTTTCTGGGCATTGAGCCTAGTATTCAAAATTATGAATTAGAACTGAACATATTTAAAGCAAACAAAGATAATTGGAACAAGCAGTTGTTGCAAACGAGTCAGTACAACTATTGTTTACTTGATTATGTACTCGAACAAGAGGACGAGGGCAAGTTCAACAACGAATTCCAATCTACATATGGGAACTTGGAATATGTGAATGGGCTGAGCAGTGATGCTCGTAGGTCGTTGTCTCATGATATTGTTGCACATTATAAGCTGCCATTGTTTGATCTTGAAGCACGGTTAAAAGTGTTTAAACATGTGGAATTAGACGCTGTGAAAGAGAATGTTGGCAATATGAAGTCAGCAATTGATCAGTTGAGCACATTGGGTGACGAAGAGCGTACACGAATTGCGGCCGCGCATCTTGATCTCGCTATGTTTACAGCAGGCTTGATCGAGTAACAGGAAACGATAGACGCTAACTATTTATTCTAGTGCTTAATTAGACACATGCAATGCTAGAGATCTGTCTATTACAGACAGGTCTCTTTTTGTGTGTATGTAGAAAATACGCAAGTTGTTGTTCAGTTTGATGTCACAGCTCAATTACTTATACATCGCATGGTTATCCATTTTTGATGAAGCAAATACCTATTCGATATCGAATGCTGAAAATTAACATTTCCTGAAGCAGGTTGAGCATAAGATATGATGAGCGATAAAGGTAACTACAGATATAAGTTAACATAATATTTTATATGTAACTTTAAATACATTTGATTAACCTTGCATGAATTATCATGCTGCCTCAGGTTGATCTTCAATAAGAAAGGGGAAGTCCTTATGAATGTCCATCGCACGGCTAAGCTGGAAGTATGGTATGACAGTTGGTGTCCTTTGTGCCAACAAATTCATAAGCGACTGTTGAAGCTGGATTGGTTCAAATCCCTACAGTTTGTATCGATACGCGCGCCGGAGCTCGTAGCCACGTTGGAGAAGTATGGTGTGAGCATGGAGCAGGTAGAAAAAGAACTGCATGTTAGGTGGATTGCATCAAATAGCATTCAATCGGGGATTCACGCGGTTATATCCATTACTAAGGTGGTACCTCCGTTATGGCCGTTGTATCCGGTGCTTGCGCTGCTGGCTAGAATGGGAGTGGGGGAGAAGCTTTATAACTGGATCGCTGGAGGCAGAATGATCATACCAGTGGGGCATTGCACAGATGGACTTTGTCCATTAAACAAGAAATAGCCTTGATCGTGCGAGGGAATGTATTGTTCTTTGTTATGGTCCTGTTTGAATCTTTAGCTCGAACGACTTGTATAAATATATGCAGGATTTTGTAGAAATATGTCATGATTACCTTCCCAATAATGGAAGATGTATGTTACATTTGACTACACGAGCGATTTTAGAACAGGAAGGGGCAAATGATGGAGGCTATTGAACGATACTTGGAACGGTTATCTCAGCGGCTGGGTTCATCAGAAGAGTCTTCTTCGCTCATACTGAGAACAAAAAAACAGCTGTACACGCTATCCCGTGACTACACCATACGAGGCTACAGTGTCGAAGAAAGTGCTGCAAAAGCCATTGAAATGATACAATGTGACCCTATTCTTCGAGAACGAACGAGCAGCAAACAACGCGCTCCGTTATGGGCTCTGATTGTGACGTTTATTGGATTTAACATCGTACTTTTTCTTGTGTTTCACGGTCACTTTGGATTGACTTCTTACTTACTACCACTTATTAGTGCTGTGCCAATTCCATGGCTTGTGTTGCTCTTGATGCTAACTGGCTGGTCATGCTTATTAACAGTTGTCGCACATAGTTGGCGTAAGCATCATGCCTATGTAGCGCTCTTTAGCAGTGCGATTATCGCATATATCAGTTTTATTTTTTCTTTATATATCATTGTTGTTATTAATATCATAATGAGCGTTTATTTGTTACGAAAATATCGTACATGGCAGCCTGCAGCTATCGCTATTCTCATGCAAGCAACACATGATCTGACAGTTCGCTTATTTTTATGGGTGAATCTAGAAACGAATCAATTCATTCCTGTGCCTGACCTCTCCCTACAATATATCCTCCAATATTCTTTCCTTGTATGGATCGTCCCAATTGTGCTTCTACTCATGCTTTATGCTGTATATAAAAGAATCTTTCCGGCTTATGGAGAGTGATTATACTTTTCTTCTCCGTAGCAAATAATGAGTGTGATGCTCGTAACAGAGTAGAACGTGTACTTAGCAATAGAAAAAGATATGAACTGGCAGGGTTCTTACCATATTATTCAAGTAAACGGACTAAAATAGACCGGTTCATGGAACCGGTCTATTCGTGTGACTCCAATTATGAATTAATGACAAGTGGATGATCCGCGTCAAGCAGGGTAGCAGCGCGAGCATTGCTGCGAACTTGTGCTTCATCTTTACACCCTGGGATAACGGAAGCGACAGCAGGGTGACGAAGGCACCAAGCCAACGCCCATTGTGCCATAGGAACATCCGCAGGAACTTCATTTTGCTGAATGAATTCAACTTGTTTTAAGGTTTCGTCTAATTCAATTCCTTCATTGCGTTTTCTTACATCGTTGTCGGCAAATGTTACACCTGGTTTGTACTTTCCGCTTAAGAAACCGCTCGCCAGTGGTACACGAGCAAGCACACCAAGATCATCTGCTTCACATGCAGGGTATACTTCCTGCTCTGGCTGACGCTCCAATCGATTGTACACGATTTGAATTGTGCTGGCACCCACGGAAAGGGCACGTGTCGTTTGATGCATACTGTTGCTCTTGTTTAAAGAAATGCCGAGGTGTCTAATCTTTCCTGCCTCGACTTGCTTATTCAGCAGCGTCCATAGATCATCCTGATCGAAAGCTTCATCGCTTCCAGAATGGAATTGATACAAATCGATATAATCTGTTTTCAATGCAAGCAATGATTTGTCCAATTGTGTGAGTACATGTTCAGCATCGAACCGATCTGTGCGATTCAAATGGGAGTGGAATTGATGACCGAATTTCGTTGCAACGACCCAATCTTCACGCTTATCACGAGCTAGAAAATTTCCGATTAGGGACTCGGATAAATGATCTCCATAACATTCAGCCGTATCAATAAAGTTAATGCCTTCTTCTTTTGCTGTATGTAATACTCGATCGGCCTCTTCTTGGGTATATTGATGACCCCATTCACCACCAAATTGCCACGTGCCGATTCCAATAGCAGATACTTTAAGTTCTGTTCTACCTAGTCTACGATATTGCATTGCTACACATCCTTTCTATTTCTAAACCGTAACTCTTGATGCCAGCCTTGCCTATATTCATGTTACCACATGTTTGGCAGGAGTTATACTTTCCTTAACCTTTGATGGGGATCCGAATCAACAGAGAAATACCAGCAAATCGTTCATCTTACCTATGAACCACAAAAAAATTAGAATAAATTGACAAAATACTTCTGGTGGATCAAAATGAGGGAGAAGTGATTTTTAATTGGCAAGTAGGCGCATAGCATAGGGGAAAGGGGATGATTCCTTGCTTTACAATGATTATCTTGAAAGTGCCCACTTCTGCAATAATCTCAAAATTTATAGTAAATCCAGTCAAAAAGGTTCACCGAGTGTTGTGTTTATCGCGGGGATGGGCGATAGCTGTGAAACATGGAAGGACATTCAAGATCGTATAGCTCTAGAAACCTCGACATTTTCTTACGATAGAGCGGGAATTGGTAGGAGCAAGTCTGCAGCGGGTTCAAGGACGTGTCGGGATCTGGCAGATGAACTCTCACAACTTTTGTTATCGGTAAATGTTGAACCACCATACATATTAGTAGGTCATTCTTTCGGAGGATTAGTTGCGAGGTTGTACGCGAGCCTCCATCCACAGCTTATTGCTGGTATCGTTCTCGTAGATGCAGCACCCGAATATAAAGAGCTAGCTTATGAGAAAGCTTTGCCTAAAAAGTTGATTGCAAGAAATCGAGAATATTACGAGAATCCGCTATTGAACGGCGAGAAGATCGATAAGGTGCAAAGTTATAAGCAAGTCGTAGAGCATTCTTGCTTAAACGATATCCCGCTTTCTATTATTACGAGGGGGCTACCGGATATCGGGGAGGGAGAATGGCCGAATCAAGCTATATTAGAAATTGAGCAGATGCTGCAGCACGAATTTACACGTCTATCGACCTCAAGTCGTAGTCGCATTGCGGCTAACAGTAGGCACTATATTCATCATGACGAGCCCGAAATTGTAATTGAGGAAATATTAATCTTGTTAAAGGGGATAGACAAGTGAACGAAATCAGAGCGAAATTAAAGCTGGATCTACAACGAATCGAGAAGGAACAATATCAGCTTCGAGAAGGAGAAACGATTCAAGATTTCATTCCACTTATGCTGAAGTACATTGGCGATCCTGATTCTGAGTTAAGGGATAATCTGATCTATCCGACATTCTATATGTGGATTCAGGAGGAAAATAAGCTTTCAGAAGAGGAATTACGCAGTCTGTTAGCAGTGTTGGTTGATGAAGAGCATTTATTCTATGCGATTGGAAGTCAGAACGATCAAACCGTATTTACAAGGACGTTTACTGCTCTAGCAGTCGTGTTAATCGTGCGTCGCCATAGGCAGCAACCATTCCTAGAACTGAAGGAATTCCAGCAGTTAAAGAATGCGATGCTCCGTTATTACGCGGAAGAAAAGGATTTCCGCGGGTACTTAGAAGAAGGAGGCTGGGCTCACAGTGCTGCTCATGGTGCAGATATGTTAGTTGAGCTCGTGCAGTGTTCTGAAAGCGATGCAAAGGTACAACGTGAAGTGCTTTCCGCGATACAGGAAGTGTTGTATAACGGTATACATATCTTTAATGAAGAAGAGGATGAGCGTATTACGAGCATTGTAGACGTTATGATTGAAACAGAACGATTGCCTCTAGCAGAAATCGTTGAGTGGATAAGGAATTTGGCGCAATGCGCTGACAGGCCGAGAAGCCGCGAGCAAGTAATTGCGCGAGTCAATAGCAAAAATGTTTTGCGCTGCCTTTATTTTAGAAGAGTTCAGGAAGGTCGGAGTGAAGCTTTACTTGCGGCCATTACAACTGCGGAGAATAAGTTAAATAGATTTGCGGTAAGTAAGATGTAATCAACGGTATGGGTTAAATTGAAATTATAACGTAATAAGGTAACGTCCCTCAACATAGCGGGGCGTTTTTTTATGTCTAATTAAGTTTACATATCTTTAATTATGTAAACTTAATTACGTTAATCATTAGTCAACACATAATGTACACAAGCACGTTGTACGATCAAGACCGTTGCTAGACATGAACCCGACCATACTCCAAACCATTGATGTACCTGCCGATTAGAACATGAATAAAGGACACAGGAAACCACTTACATCGCACAATTGTAAAGAACTTGAAAAAATCTGTTGCATTTTTCCAATAAATTCATATACTCAGTATATAGATACTCAGTATATAGTTCTAATCGTCCAGATAGGTGGGGTGTAAAAATGAGTAACAAAAAACGTTTATCAGCAAACCATGCATGGCTCTATGTCTTGATCGGAGGAGCATTAGAGATCGTGTGGGCTTCAGGCTTCAAATATGAAGCGGTCCCCATGTTTGCGGTTATTATCTCATTAATCATTAGCTTTGACCTTATTATTAAAGCAACCTCCGTACTTCCTGTTGGTACGGTATACGCAGTGTTCGCTGGTATTGGTACGGTAGGCACCGTGGTCGTGGAGGCAGTTGCTTCTAACGGGATTAGCTTAGCTAGAGTAGGCATTATTTTATTCCTTCTGTTGTGTATTATTGGACTCAAAGTAACGAGTAAAGGAAGTGCAGCATAATGCCATGGATGTATTTAATTATAGCTGGATGCTTCGAAGTAATCGGAATTATCGGGATAAAGAGGGCATCCGAGAAAGACAACTTTTTGAATAATGTCATCCTTATTGGCGGATTTATGATAAGTTTTGCATTTTTGTTAGAAGCACTGAAGACGATTCCGCTATCGACTGCCTATGCCGTATGGACTGGTATTGGCACGGTAGGTGGAGCGATTGTTGGAATGCTTTTATTCAAAGAGCCGAGAAATTTACTTCGAATGTTATTTATATTTGGAATCATCGGAGCTGTTGTTGCGCTTAAGCTGTTGGGTTGATGCATATGTGCTGCCTAACAACAGCCTATTGAATACTACTAAAATTATGAAGCCGTAGCACAGATAGGAGTTGAGAATGATGATTGTTACTCGACAAGTAACGAAAACATTTTTGAATGGCAAAGAGCCATTTCATGCGTTGCATCAACTTAATATAGAAATTAAAAAAGGTGAATTCGTTGCGATTATGGGGCCAAGTGGGGCTGGAAAAAGTACTTTGCTGCAGCTTATTGGTGGGCTTGACCTGCCAACGGAAGGTGAGGTCCTCATTGATGATATCGCCATGCATCAGTTGTCGGAGAAGGAGCGAACATTGTTCCGCAGGCGCAATGTAGGCTTTGTCTTCCAAGACTATCAGCTTATCTCGACGCTAACTGTTGAAGAAAATGTGGCACTGCCTTTGGAAGCAGACAATGTCTCGCGCCTTGAAATCAAAACACGAGTGCTTAAGCTGCTCACCTTAATGGGATTAGAAAATAAAGCTCAGGAATTACCTAATGTGCTGAGTGGCGGGCAGCAGCAGCGTGTTGCGATTGCTCGTGCCTTAGCCGCAAATCCTCGTTTTCTGTTGGCTGATGAGCCTACAGGGAACTTGGATCGTAAGCGTGGGACTGAAATTTTACAGCTGCTTACTAAACTTCATAAAGAAGAGCGGCACACGATTATTATGGTCACACACGATATATTAGCTGCTGGCTATGCGGATCGAATCATTATGATAAAGGATGGTACCGTCCAATCCGATACTACGCGCGAGGAGGGCGATACAGATGCAGTCCTGGCGAGTTTCATGGCGGAATATAAAAGATAAAAAAATTCGTTCCGTATTGACTATTTTAGCTATCGTAATTGGCGTAGCGTCTACGCTCGCGACGATAAGTATGGTACAAACCACAAATAAATGGATACACTCTTTCACTGTGGATGCGTATGGGCGATTTGATTGGTTGGTATCGAGTGAAGAGGGGGCATTTGACGAACGCTGGGTTAGTGCGCTGCAAGCTACTAATGGGGTGGAATCTGCAGTAGCAGAAATCATGTTCGTTCGTCCGCTTGATCGAATTGAAGGCAATAAAACAGAGGCTCCCTTTGAAAATATTCGGTTCATCGGCGTTAGTGATTTAGCTAGTTCTGTTCTTGATCTGAAGGTGGTTGATGGGCAATTCACATCGAGTGGGCTTGTTGTTGATCAAGTTACTTCACAACTATGGGGAATTGGTGTAGGAGATCGCATTTATCTGAAGTCACCATCGCCGAATTCTTCTCCTTATTTAGAAGTAGCAGCAATCATTGAAAATACATCGCAGCTGAATAACTCAAGGCAAGCGAGAGATCGTTTGTATCCGGTAGATGTTTTCGTACCGCTTGCTGTTACTCAGCAACTAAGCAAGGTGGATGAACAGGTTCACGTTATTATGCTGAAAAGCGATCAGTCTGTTCCGCCTGATCAAGTCAAAAGAAATCTTGAACGAGCGATATCTAGCGATCCTGCGCTGTATGTGCAGCGTTCTGTTGCAGATACACAGTTGGGCGCTCGCGGATTGGGAGAGCTATACCAGGCGTTATACGTGATCGGTGGGCTTGGCCTGCTTATTGGATCATTCATCATGTATAGCACGGTTTATATTAATGTTACCGAACGGAGAAGAGATTTCTCCATTATGAAAGCTGTTGGTTACACCTCGCTTCAAATTAAAGGACATATTTTGCGTGAGGTTGTTCTGCTTGCCTTCATAGGCAGCATAATTGGGATTGGAGTAGGAGCTATACTTGCTATTCAGTTGCAGGCAATGCTGCTAAATGTGTTTGGTAATGCACTGCCGTATGAAATGGCTTTGAAAGAGGCCGTAATTTTGTCTATGATTGCAGGTATTTTACTGCCTCTCATTGCAGTATGGAGTCCCGTGGCAAAAGCCAGTGAAACGTCGGTATCCTATGCACTGCGCCGACTAGATAATACAAGCGAAAGACCGAAAGGGAAAATTGCGTTAATCGTTGGCCTCTTTTGTATTATCGGTAGTCTATTTATTACGCATATGATATCGTTTCTACCTTTGTTCATAGGATTAGCACTCATCTTTCCTTATTTATTTCGGATCGTTCATTGGCTAATCAATCCCTTGAATCGATTGCTATTTGGAAGAGAGGGCAGCGTGGCTTCGAAACAAATGTTACGCACAAGTCGCCATTTTATGATGTCGTCTACCATATTGAGCTTCGGGATAACGATGCTTATTTATATTAGCGCACTAGGAAGCTCTTTCTATGTGAACCTTGAACAATCGTCAAGTACGCCTGTCGTGACTGTGAAATATGCAAATGCGATTTCAAGCCAGCAGGAGCAAGAATTGCAACAAATACAGGGTGTCCGTCAAATTTCTACGTATGCAAGCTATTTTTTGCCTTGGAAGCCTCAGCATACGCAGCATTCGACGCGCCTCTTGGAAGTGAACAGCGCTGAACAATCTTTTATCGTGAATCAAGATTTAACGAGTGAGCTGGCCAAATTTACAAAGCTATTAGAGAGTCCGAATACTATTGTGCTTGATGCAGAAGTATATCGGGAGTGGGGTGGCAAGAAGGGCGATACCTTTAAACTAGAAACTCCAAATGGAATAAAAGAGCTCGTTGTTGTAGGAACAGTCGGTTGGGGAATGGCTAACAATAATGGATTTGTCTCGCAGCGCACGTTGGAGGAGTCGATCGGACTTCCTCATGACAATATGGCCATTCTTGAAACGCATAATCCGACTTTGTTAAAAGAAACCCTGCTAGCAAAACACGATATGCCAATTAAAAGCATAGAGACGATGAGTGAAATCATGTTCTTGTCCCAGCAACAATTGCAGAAGACATTTGGCATTATCAATCTCGTTGTTTATTTGAGCATTTTCATTGCGGCAATTGGGATTACGAACACGATGTTTATGAACACAGTTGAGTATGCCCGAGAGCTGGGGATGATGAGAGCTGTAGGCTTTACCCGTTGGCAAATTGTGAAGCTGCTGCTTAGTAAAGCGTTTATGATCGGTGCGATAGCCGCTGTAATCGGTATTTTGGCTGGATTGGGTTCTATGTATTTAACGGTCATTCAAGGGTATTACCTACACCTTCCACTTCAGTTCATCGTTCCATGGAAAGATGTGTTCGTTGCTAGTGCCACAGGGATTGGCATATCCTTGTTAGCATGCTTGCTGCCAGCATATCGCGCAGTCAAATGGGACATTACGTACACAATGAAGTACGAATAGCATTCGAGCAAGTGATTGATAATTATATCGCAAAAGTGGTGGTTAAATGTCTGTGAAGCATGCCATTCTAGGACTTGTTTATAGTAAGCCGAGACATGGATACGAGATTAAAACACAGTTTGATGAGCTCGTTTATCAAAAGTGGCAGCTGAACACGGGACAAGTGTATACAACGCTTGATCGGCTCGTTAGAGATGAGTTCGTAGAGACGTTAGGAGAAGATGCAAAGGATCGCAAGCAGTACCAGATTACAGAAGCTGGGCGTGTAGAGTTGAGGAGTTGGCTGCTGCAGCCCGTGGAACGATCTTTGCTGCGGGATGAGTTCTTTTTCAAAATTTTATGTGCCAAAAAAATAGGCTTTGAGGCGGTTCAAGATATGATCAAGCAGCAGCGCAGCCTCGTTATTAAAGAAATATTGAGCCTAACCCAATTCAAGAACAGCTTAGATGAGCAGAGTGATAAAGATATGATCTGGCTTGTCGAAGGCGGCCTTCTGCATTTGGAAGCCGACCTAAGATGGCTTGACATAATAGATTGAGATAAATAGGAGGAGTGGAGTTATGCAGCGAATTCGATTGCTTGACATCTTGAGAGGATTCGCCATCATTGGAACGTTAGGAACAAATATTTGGATATTTGCTTCGGTAGGTGATATTGATTTCATTACTGGGCAAGTAGGAGTACCATTCTGGTCTAGTGCGGAGGCAATGGTGCAGGCACTATTTACCCTGTTCGTGAATGGAAAGTTTCTAGGCATGTTGACGATTTTGTTCGGTGTCGGGCTAGAAATTAAGCGGCGGCAAGCAGAGAGACATCTTCGTCCATGGCCGGGAATCTATATCTGGAGTTCTTTCTTGCTATTTTTAGATGGGCTCATTCATTTCATTCTCGTAATGGAATATGACGTCTTAATGAGCTATGCGGTCACGGCCATCATTGTTGCTTATATTGTAAAACGGAGTACAAAAGTAATAAAACGTACGATGATTATTGCTGGAAGTATCCATGTTGCGTTTATGGTCATGTTGACGATGGCTATGTCCAGTGGAGAAGCTGAAATGGGTGCTATGGATACAGCCGTGTATACGACTGGAAGCTGGTGGGAACAAGTACTGTACCGCCTTGATCATTTCCTCATTTTCCGTGCCGAAGCGATATTTATTATACCAATGAACATACTCCTCTTTTTATCAGGTGTCATGTTAATGCGTTCTGGCGCTTTCGCTGCTGATGAAAAAGGTAAAGCTATTCGCCGTAAAATGTTAATCTGGGGTATTGGTGTAGGTGGGCCGCTGCATTTGCTAGTGCTCATGAGTCCAGAACTGTTTGCAATGTCCCAGCGCTATTTGTTCGCACCTCTGCTCGCGCTTGGTTATATGGCGCTTATAGCGAAGCTTATGGAGAAGCGGGAAGATAACTGGCTGGCCGCTCGGATTGAAAAGGTCGGTAAAATGGCATTGAGCTGTTATATTATGCAAAATATTCTCGCTTCTATTATTTTCTACGGTTGGGGACTAAATTTACATGGGTTCGCTAAAGATTATTTTGCTTGGTTCCCTGTTGCGATGTGGGTGCTTATCGTGGTCATTCTGATCATTTTCTCCCATGTATGGCTACGTTACTTCAAGTTAGGTCCATTCGAATGGGTATGGAAGCAGATGACGTCGATTACAGTGAAACAAAAACCAACAGCAACAACGAACAATAAAAACGCATAGGATGTGGAGGGACTGCATCGTATCAAGGATAACTTCTTGAACGATAGCAGTCTTTTTTGTCTCTATTTTCAATTAGCTCTTGATGAATAGGCTCCTCCTTTTGCATTTGGCTCTGAATTTAGGTAGATTTAATATGAGGAGTCTTATGATCATCCGTATCAAAGGACCGAACATCTGGAATGAGGAGCATGTTATGTTTAAAGATCGTAAGACATTGTATTATATCGGGCTGTTTATCATTTTTCTTGCTTTGTACAAGGTGATTGATAACGCTGAGCATGTTTGGAAAGGATTTCAAACTATACTATCGCTGCTTACCCCTTTCTTTATTGCTTTTTTTATTGCTTATTTGCTAAGACCCCTCATTAATTGGTTGGAACGCACCGTTTTGGCTAAACTGCGCTTTCGACGTGTAATCAGCATGCTGATTGTATATGCCGTAGTGCTGGGTACCATCGTTCTTGGTTTGACCATAGTTATTCCTACTGTAATCGGCAGTATATCGAGTTTAGTACAAGCGTTACCAAAGTTTCTTGTCGACATTGAGAAATGGATGCGAACAAATGTATTCGAAACAGACTGGTTTATTCAATCCGGTATCGGTGCTGAGGTAGAAGCGTATTTAAAAACGAAAACGACGAAGATTGGACAAATCATCCAGAGTAATCTGAATATGCTCGTGGGTGGAATTGTCTCGTTCTCTTCCATCTTGTTGAACTTGGTCATCGGGCTGATTGTATCTGCCTATTTGCTGGTGGACAAGGAGAAGTTTGCAGCTGGTTCACAAAAGCTTCTGCACGGCTTTATGAGCGATAAGCGAGCGAAAGGTGTTATTGAATATACGAAAAGTGTGGATCGTGTATTTTCGCAATATTTTGTAGGATTAATACTTGACGCATTAGTCATTGGTACCATTGTATTTATCGGCCTGTTTTTGATGGGAACGCCGTTTGCGCTGCTAATAGCTTTAATTGTCATGATAACCAATGTAATTCCGTATGTTGGTCCTTTCGTCGGCATGCTGGCTTGCGGCTTTATCTTGTTGATGGTGGAGCCATCTAAGGCGCTGTGGGCGACGTTGTTCATATTCGCTGTTCAGCAAATGGATGCATATTATATAAACCCTAAGATCATGGGCGGCAAAGTAGGAGTGGGCCCAATATGGATCATCTTGGCGGTATTCGTAGGCGGGGGCTTATTCGGCATCATGGGCATGTTCGTTGCTGTGCCAGTCATTGCTGTCATCATTACATCAATCAACTCCTATGTCGATCGTCAAATCTCCTCGCGCTTGGAGCCGTAGTCTTTCGTGAAAATTGATTTTTTGACGGTTATAGCGTAATGGAGAGCGTGCATAGAAATAGTGGAGTCACATTCGTTCATGTTCATACAAATAGAGCGTTCATTAAGCATAAAACATGCTGGATGAACGTTTTTTATTGTTACCATCGTAAAAATAATGGAGATATAACCTAAATTATGGTTTGGAATTAAGGGGGATGGTATAATAGTTGCGTCCTACAAAATAGGATATAACATTATACATACACATAAGGAGTGACAAAATGTATCTCACACAATGTCCAGCATGCGGTCACAGAATTTCAAGTCAGGCACAATCTTGCCCTAGCTGCGGTCAACCTTTAAAAGCAAAAACAGGAGGAGGAATTACTTTTTGGGGCGTAGTAGGAGCCGTCATTCTCGCTATTTTAATCATGTCATTCGAATAAATTTCGTTATTGGGACACTAGCTATTTTATTATACATATTGAACAATAAAATTATGAAGCCCAGCTTGGATTCTTATTTTTTGTATAGTCATTTTAATGACGTAATGGGCGGACTCCTTATTGTTGCATTCGCAAATTTGGCTAGTGCAATAGGCGGGCAAGCTCGTATGAGCTTGTACAGTATTTGGCGAATTATCGGTTTTACATTTGTTGTGGGTTTGTTTTGGGAGTATGTAACGCCACTTTATCATCGAGGTGTTTCAGATCCGTGGGATGTTATCGCCTACATGAGTGGAGGGGCTCTCTATTGGGTGCTCGCTCGTATTAGTTTTACTAGAATAACCAAGTCAACCAGTGCGACCAACGCGCATGCACATGTCCGATAAGAGGACTCACGCATGCGTGTTTGTTTTATTATAATGTTGATGATGTATAGATTATAGAGAGATAAACTATCTCTATCTCTGCTTGATATGATACGCTGAAAAATATAGCTAGAGATTGATTGCGAAAGGAGAATGAGCTGTGAATATACTTACGACCATTCGTTTGAAAGAAGATCAAATAGAGGTATTGTTATCTCGTTATTCGCACATAAACATTCATACATGCCGCTCTCTGATGGATGTTTCTATTGAGCAGCTGCAAATAACGGAGGTGCTTATTAGCTATTCGACGGGTATAACAGAGGATCTATTGAGTAAAATGCCAAACTTAAAATGGATTCAATTGTTTAGTTCAGGCGTAGATGCACTACCGTTATCCACTATAGCGAATCGAAATATTACAGTGACAAATGCGCGCGGTGCTCACAAAGTGCCGATGGCTGAGTTCGCATTTGGACTTATGTTACAAGAAGCCAAACAGCTCATAACGCTTCATGAACAGCAGCAGCGCAATGAGTGGAACAGCAAGATTCATTTCGAGGAGTTAGAAGGTAAGACGGTCTGCTTGCTAGGAACAGGGGCTATTGGGCAAGAAATAGCAGCTCGATGTAAGGTATTTGGGATGAAGACAGTGGGTATTAATCGATCAGGAAAACAAGCGGAACACTTTGATCGTATCTATCGATTTGATGCAGAAGAACTTCCGTTGAATGAAGCTGATTATATGATTCTCATTGCTCCGTTGACTCGTGAAACCGAGAATTGGTTGGGTATCGCTAAGCTGAACCAGCTTAAACAAGAAGCGGTGCTCTTGAATTTAGGTAGAGGAGACCTAGTAGTAGAACAGGATCTTATTTATGCCTTGGAAGAAAAGCATTTCAAACGTGCGTATTTAGATGTGTTTCACGTCGAGCCCTTGCCGCAGGATTCATCCCTGTGGAAGTTGGACAACTGTGTCATTACCCCACATGTGTCTGCGATATCAAAGCGCTATAATGATCGTTGTACAGCTATTTTTATAGACAATGTAAGCCGTTATATGACGGGAGAGTCGCTTATAAATGAAGTAGACTTAGAAGCAGGTTATTAAGAGATTCCAGGAAATAATGAAGGTACTGCTAGATCCTAAGTATTCAACAATATAGTATCACATGTAATAAGGGTGTTTCTGCGTCATAAATATGACAAAGGACACCCTTATTTTTTATATTTATGTAACCAATAAAAAGGAATTCCTTGGTAAAGTATTTAAGCGAGAATGAAAAACAAAGAGGCACCATTTACAGAATTTGATGAAGCAGTATACGTATTTAAGGAAGATTGAGGAGGAGTGAAAGAGATGAAACAAGGATGGGGACGCAAAATGTTAATGTTCACATTAACATTGACCCTGATCGTACCGCTGTTAGCAGCATGTACGAAGCAAGAAGAAGTGGTTCCACCTGGGCAAGAACGTGTACTGCGTATTGGTTATCAATCTGGCTGGGCAAATGACCCTTCGATGAGACAGCAATATATTGATACGTTTGAAATGGCTAATCCGAATGTCCGTATTGAACTTGTTCCTGCAATAAACTATGAGGATCAAAGATATGAGCCGCATGATCCTAAGAAGAAAGCGCCAGATGTTAAAGAAGCTTGGAAAAAGCTATTAGAAGGCGCTAATGCTGTTGATGTTGTCATTACTGATTCCAACAGCTTCCGACAGCTTGCTGCGGATGGGAAATTAGCGAAGCTGGATGAACGTATGGTACAGGATAAATTCGACACTTCCGACATCGTACCTGTAGTAAATGATGCTATCAAGGAGCTGGGAAGTGGAAGTGTATACGGCTTGTCTCCTACGTTTAATTCCAGTGTATTACTTTATAATAAGAAGCTGTTCCAAGATGCGGGTGTAGAGTTTCCTAAGGATGGTATGACTTGGAGCGAAGTACTTACATTAGCAGAACGCGTAAGCAAAGGTGAGGGAGCGGACCGTAAATACGGATTGTCCTTCAATTCTTATAGTGGCACGAGTTACTCTGACGTAAAAAATGCGTATATTAGTCCACTTCAACTTCAAGTATTTGATAGTAAAGCAGAGAAAATGCTAGTCAACTCGGATAAGTGGCTACAAGTGTGGGAAAGCATTGCGAAGTTATACAAAAATAAAATCGTACCTGGCCAAGAAGCATGGAACATGGAAAACATGCCTCAAAATGAGGGGCCATTCGTGCATGATTTGTTTATATCCGGAAGATTGGCGATGACAATTACAGATTTGAGCTATATGAATAGTGAACTTATTCGGGCCATGCAAAATGCAGGGAGGATTAAGAACTTTAAGCCATTTGAATGGGATGTCGTGACAATGCCATTTCATGACGAAGCTCCTAATGTATCCGGGTTGGTACGCCTAAATGATATCTTTGCAATTAATGCCAAAGCACCGAATGCTGAAGATGCTTGGGACTTTGTCCGCTACGTGAACGGAGACAATTGGGCGAAAGTTCGCAGTCGCGGCAGCAGCTATGATATGGTAACACGCAAATCTCATATTAAGCCAGCTTCAGGGTCGAATTACAATGTCGCTGCGTTCTTTGGCGGGAAATTTATTATACCTGCCGATCAAAAATTAAGTGAATTATATAATAACAAACAAGACTTGTACCGTGTTGATTATTTAGGCGATGAAATGTTCAACGAAGTGATTACTGGCAAGAAATCAGCAAAAAATGCGTTGGCAGAGTGGGAAACCAAGGGAAGTGAAATGCTGCAAAAAATTAAAAATGGTGTTTCTCTTGAAGAAGAAGAAAAGTATGGCGTAGAAGGGCCTGGGCATTAATTCGAACTAGGGTATTAGGTCTAATGGTTTCAATAAAAACTGCACATATGTCCTAAATTTATCGAATAATCACGTTTTTCACTTAAAAAAGATGCTATTTTGTCCACGTGAGCGGCAATGGGCCGGGAACGGGGGCGGATGAAGAGATATCAAGTTTAAAGCAAAAGGTCGAGCTCAGGAACAAATGTAACCTGGTCTCGACCTTCTATTATTATCAGCGATTTACATTGTTTTTGATTTTAATAAGAACGCGGTCTAGACATCGCATACGGCAATGCGGACTCGTCGTAGCTTACATTTGGAGCCGTCTCCGTCATATCGAAGCGCAAATCTCCACCATTTTTCACTAGCTCGTGGCTTACGTAAAGGTTGGATACTACTTCACCATTCATCTCCACGCCAGCTACATATTTTGCACTATCCGAATTGTTGTCTGCATGGATGACGAGTTGTTTACCGTTCTCTAAGTTCACCGTCATCTTTTTGAACAATGGTGTGCCGATGACATACTCCGGAACACCAGGGCTGAGCGGGTACAAGCCCATTGCTCCAAATACATACCAGCCTGTCAAGCTGCCGTTGTCTTCATCCCCAGGAAGACCGTCCGGACGAGAGCTGAATAGTTCATTCATCGTTTTGCGAACCCAGTACTGCGTAAGGGCAGGGTAGCCTAGTGCCGTATAAATGTATGGGATATGGAAGCTTGGCTGATTGCTAATCGCAAATTGACCGAAATCTACAGCAGCCATTTCCGACATTTCATGAATTTCAAAGCCGTACGAACCAACTTTGAATTCAGGAGCTGCTGCAAATAGTTCATCTAGGCGCTGTTTGAAACTCTCACGTCCACCGATAATATCTGATAGGCCGAGCAAATCGTGCTGGACCGCCCAAGAGCTCTGCCATGCTCCGCCTTCACAATACGCGCCGCCCCATTCCGTTGCGTCGAAATGTGACAGCCAACTGCCATCTTGCAAGCGTCCGCGCATAAATCCAACTGATGGATCGTACAGCTTCTTATAGTTCTCTGCACGCTCCATAAGCTGCGCGTGTTCTTCTTCGCGGCCAAGATATTTCGCGATTTGCGCAATACAGAAGTCGCCGTACGCGTAGTCCAGCGTACTGCATACACTTTCATGCGTATGAACGTCTGCTGGAAGATAGCCGTATTTCACATATTCCGAAGTACCTTTGCGGCCAAAGCGATTATCTGCAGCAGCAGTCATTGCATGCTTCAGCAAGCCGTCAAATGCTTTTTCTACATCAAATCCAGTGACACCCTTCGCTACGGAATCTGCGAAGCTTACGTCGATCAACGTGCCTGGCATCATGCTGCGCTCGCCCGGGGAAGACCATTTTGGCATCCATCCGCTTTCTTTATAAGCGTTTACCCAGCCTTGCATCATTTCGTTCATGAAGGAAGGGTAGAGCAAGTTGTACAATGGGAATGATGTTCGATACGTATCCCAGAAACCAATGTCAGCAAACATTGGGCCTGTTTCGATCATGCCATTGTAAGGGCTGTAATGAATTTGATTGTTGTGTGCATCATATTCGTGAGTTGTATGCGGATACAAAGATGTACGATACAAACAAGTATAGAACGTATCCAGCTTATCTTGGTCATCGCTTTCGACTTCAATGACACCTAACTGTTTTTCCCAAGCTTCTGTTGCCAATGCGCGTACTTCATCGAAGCTGCGGCTGCCAATTTCACGCTGCAGGTTGATGAAAGCTTGTTCCTCGCTAATGAAAGATGTGCTGACACGAACTTCAACGATGCGATTCTCTGGCAATTGCAGCCCAACATAAGCGCCAACGCGTTCACCTGTCATCGTAAGCGCAGCTACTAGCTTGTTATCTTGATCAGACAGTCCGCTCTGATCTGCAATAATAGGGCAATCAAACGTTGCCACGAAGTACATGCGATAGTTATCAGGCGTCCCGCCTGCTTTTGCCGTTGTATAACCTGTCAAAGTACGTTTCTCCGCATTGATCGACATGAAGGACTCACCTGGGAATGGAGACACGATCATACGTGCCTGATCCGCTTGACCGAAGCTAATACGCATACTGGAACAGCGAGTTGTCGGCGTCAATTCTAATGTCGTCTGATAGCGAAGGAGGTTTACTTTGAAGTAGTCTGGCTTCACGATCATATCTTGTTTACGGAAAGAAGAAGAACGTTCAGGTGCCCATACTTTTACAGGTCCTGTTTGCGGCATAAATGCCATATGACCATAATCACCAATCCATGGGCTAGGTTGATGGGTAAGACGAATGCCTTCCAAACGATTGTGATTCGGGCTAAACCACCAGCCACCGCCAGCTTCTGTCGTTTGCGGTGCCCATGCATTCATACCGAAAGGCATGGAAGTTAGCGGTAATGTGTTACCGTTAGAATAGGGATAAATGGAATCAGTACCTTGCAAAGGATTAACATGTTTAAGTAAACTCATTTTATAGGTCGCTCCCTTTTGTTGGATGTTATAATCAAGATACAATGATAAATATCATTGTATCGAAAATAGGCTATTGCATCGAAAGTACTACTATAATTGTAGAGAGAATTAGTTGATTTCACCTATCAAATTTTTATTATTTCTATCATTTTTGATGATAAAATGAAATGGAAAACAATCATTGACAACTTAGATCCGGAAAAGAGTGATATCGATTGATCCCGCACAATTTACATGGCGACGAAGAAATATACGGAGATTTCCCATTTACTCTGAAAATTCATCATTTAACGAAACCAGTGCCTGCTCATGTCCATCATTTTATTGAGTTTACGTATACGTTTAAGGGCAAAGCGAAAGAAATGATCAATGGAATTGAGAAAGAATTAACACCGGGAACTTTTACATTGCTGTTTCCTCATCAAGTGCATGAGATTGATATCGAGCCAGGAGAGGAATTATTTCTTTATGTAGGTGCCATTGGGTTAAAAGCATTTTTCGGGGAAGGGGATTCATTTTTGACCTTGCACAGCTTGCTTAAGCAGGCTGAAGATGATGAGAACACGACCTATAAATTAAATGAATCAACCGGCAATCAAGTGTTGGCATTGCTTCAAGAAATGCATGAAGAAGTGCTGGATGAGAAACCTTGGAACCGAATGATGTTTTTGGCTAAGTTAATGCAGCTGTTTATTATATTCGATCGCTTCCGGCAGACCCAGGCAGGCTTAAGACAGAAGTTGGCGCATGAGTTGACTCATCGCAAAGGAATGTGGGAAGTTATACACTATGTGTATCAGAACTTCAAAGAAGATATCACGCTTGAGATGCTTGCTAAAAAGTTTAATTACAGTGTCTCTTATATTAGTATTTCCTTTAAGCAGATGGTCGGGGAGAACTATTATTCATTCTTAGAGCGGATTCGTGTTGCCCATGCCTGCAATCTATTGATTGGATCAGATATGAAAATAACTGAAGTTGGTTACGAAGCGGGCTTTAAGTCATATCCAACGTTTATTCGTGTGTTTCAAACGAGAATGGACATGACACCAACTGCCTATCGCAAGAGTAAAAATATTCTCTTGAATTAAGAGGATTAAAAGATGCGCCCAAGCATCGTGTGCTTGCTAGTTAACGGTATAAAAGCCGATTATCTATCCGATAATCGGCATATATTATGAACAAATGATCATTAATGACATACTTCTAGCGGAGGAATTCTATTTATACGATATTCGAACGGAACTTTTGCTTATACTCCTCAAAGTCCCATCGTTTAAGAAACTGTTGTGCAGCAATTTTACCTTCCTCGTACAAATAAACGCGATCCTCTTCACTTAAATCGAAGTCCGTAGGTGTGACATGACCCGTGCGAATAAACATGGTGCGACTCTCTCCATGCTTGTCCACATGCCTCTGATCATGAGCTTGCAGCATCGTTTTGAACATTGCGCTAAACAATGAAAAAGGTCCTTCTATCGGATGGTGTGGAGTGAAGATTTTTTTCTCTGACAGCCGAAATCCAAAGGTTGGACAAATAGGTGTATCTTCCACATCAAAGATCCAAATAGGAAAATTACTGAGCAGCGCTCCATCCACGACATAATATGGTTTTACATTCGTGGGAGTTTGCCAGCGATACGGCCGAAAGAAAAAGGGGATGTTCGTGCTCATACGAACAGCGGTTGCAATAGGGAAATCGGAAGGTGTGAAGCCGTACTTGGCGAGATCATCAGGAAATACGATAAGGTTGCCGCTGCTAACATCAGAAGCGATAATTTTCAGCTTGCCTTGGGGAAGATCAGCAAAGGTATGGACATTTTTTTGATGCAACCAAGTCGTCATATACTGCTCTAATACCGTATTGCTATAAATGCCAGAGTAGAGGAGCATTGGGATAGCCTGACCTGCAATAGGGATGTGGTGCAGCCAATTGCGACCCAGCAAGCTCGTGTAATCTAATCCATACATCAGATCTTTTAACTCGTTAGATGTGTAGCCGCTTGCTAATAACGCAGCGAAGATTGACCCAGCTGATGTTCCTGCGATATGCCGCCACATGTAGCCGGCTGCTTCTATTTGCTCAATGGCACCGATAAAGGCAATTCCTCGCACTCCGCCACCTTCGAATACAGCATCTACCTGCATCATCTCCCACCTCCAATAGGTTAGACAACATTAGTAAGGCTATAGATTAATTGGATATTAGTAGAGTAATTTCCTTCTTCAGAAATTGAAAGAGTTGAGACTTAACAAACTAGTCTTCTACACTAAATATTAGTGAGGCTAAGTAATATATCATACCTTAATCCTATATTTGTAAGCCAATGTGATCGGATTGAGCAAAAATTTACAAGTTTTCTTGCAGAAATAAGTAGAACGAGATAGAAATTTGGTGAGTTAGAACTACGTTAAATTGACATGGAATGTAATACAATGACAAATGTGAACGATAAAATGACATACAAGAGGAGGTCGGATAGCACAAGTTCATATGCTAAGTGATAGGGGATACATAGCATAGCAGCCTATCAGAAAAAACCATACTTGTAGGAGGTAAGATTACGTTATGAAGCAACAAGGTATATTGAAAAGCATGTTCAAAGGAGTATCGGTCGTACTCGGAACGGCGTTCTTATTGGGTCTAGGTTCTTTAGCTGTAGCTGAAAAAGCATCGGCGCATGGTTACATTGAGTCACCTTCCAGCCGTGCTTATATGTGTAAGCAAGGAACTAACACGAAGTGCGGTGCGATTCAATATGAACCGCAAAGTGTGGAGGCGATTGGTAACTTCCCAGTTGCTGGTCCAAAAGACGGTGAAATTACGGGTGGAGGCATCTTCCCAGAAATGTTCGAGCAAACGGCTGAACGTTGGCAGAAACATACGTTGAACAGCGGCAAGCAAACGTTCACTTGGAATTTGACAGCTGCACATGCTACAAAAGAGTGGAAATATTACATTACGAAAAAAGATTGGAACCCGAACAAGCCGTTGACTCGTGCTGATTTGGACCAATTCTGCTACTATTACGATGGTGGTAAGAAGCCATCTAAAACTACATCCCATGAATGCGAAGTTCCAAGTGACCGCAGTGGCTACCACTTGATTCTTGGCGTGTGGGAAATTGCAGATACACCAAATGCTTTCTACCAAGTTATCGACGTTAATCTTGTAAACGATGGAACTGCTCCGGTAGAACCGATTGCAGCTCCGAAAAATGTTGCAGGTAAAGCTCTTTCCGCAACTAGCGTTGAAATCAACTGGACAGCTTCTGCAAAAGCAGCAGCTTACGAAGTATACCGCAATGGAACATTGGTTAACACGGTTAATCAAACGACATTTACTGACAATGGTCTGACTGCTAGCACGGCTTACAGCTATACGGTTCGCGCGGTTGATGCAGCAGGCAAGAAGTCTCCACTGTCCAGTGCTGTGTCCGTTACAACGCTTCCGAGCGATAACGGCAACCCTGGCAACCCGAATCCAGGAAACCCAAATCCTGGTGGTCCAAGCACACTTCCTGCTTGGGATGCAACGAAAGTATATGTAGGCGGAGATAAAGTTCAATACAATGGCTTGGAGTATCAAGCTGCTTATTGGACACAAGGCAACACTCCTGACAATTCTGATGCATGGAAATTGCTTAGCAATGTAACGCTTGAGTGGAACGCTAAAAAAGCTTATGTAGGTGGTGCAACCGTAACATTTAACGGTGTTACTTACCAAGCATCTTGGTGGACACAAGGGGAAGAGCCTGGTAAAGCTGGCGTATGGAAAGTCGTTAAGTAGTTACCACGCTCTTTAGGGGAGAATGATAGAATCAAGCGAAGAACCTTCAATGCCTTGTTGGCGTTGGAGGTTCTTTTTTTTTTTTTCGTTTACAGCTGTGGGAAAAATCGTACTATTCTATGCGGTGTTCTTGCATAAGAATGCAGTCCATTCATTACTTAGAAAGTCTGTTGGCTAACGCTAACAGACTTTTTTTGTTGACATACTGAAATGAAATGGATATTATAACCTTGTTTAATCGTAAAAATTACGAATAAGAAAATGGAGGAGGATTACATGAATAGCAGCAAGCATAAAGCAAAAATATTGTTATTTCTAGGTTTGATACTTTTGATTACGGGTTGCAGCACGGGAGGTTCTGACGATAGCACGATAAAGAATTTGAAAAAGCTAACAATGATGTACCATCTTTCGGTCAATACGTTAGATCCGCATAATAGCTGGGCACCATTGCGAGCGGGCGCAGTAGAGACGCTGGTAAAGCTCGATAACGAAATGAAGCCGAGTCCATGGTTGGCAAAGGAATGGAAATTGAAAGACCCGCAAACATGGGTATTTGTACTTCGAGACAATGTGACGTTTCATGATGGGTTGAAAATGGATGCAGCAGCAGTAAAGGCATCGCTTGAACGTTCGTTGAAGGCCAATCATTCCCTTTCCAGAGGGTTAAAAATAGCTTCTATGGAAGCAAAGGGACAGGAGCTCACGATTGTCACATCAGAACCTAATCCAGCACTGCCGTCTGAACTCATTAATCCGTACACTTCGATTATCAGTACAGCTGCAGAGGCTAAAGTGGGTACCTTGTCATTCAACGATATGCCTATAGGGACGGGGCCATTCCAGATTGCTTCATTTGCCCCTAACCGTGAAGCTAAATTAGTTCGTTACGAGGGATATTGGGATACGCCTGCCATGTTTGACGAAGTATCATTCCAATTTAATGAGGATGCAAATGTGAGGATGATGGCACTTCAGTCCAATGAGGCAGACATCGCCTATCAGCTGCCTGCCGAATCAATAGCAGCTTTGGAGCATGATGACAATTTGAGTGTGAAGTCAGTTACCGGCCTGCGCGTTCACTATCTGATCTACAATGCTAAACGGCCGCATATGCAAGATATACGAGTAAGAAAGGCTCTTGATTTGCTTGTTGATCGTAAAACGGTGGTGGAAGGAATTATGTTTGGCCATGCACAGCCAGCCAACGGACCTTTCCCGAAGACACTGCCTTTTGGAAATGATGGTGAAGTTACTGCATTTAACTCAGCCAAAGCATTGGAACTCCTTCATGAAGCGGGGTATCAACCGAATGTGGAAGGCAAACTTGAGAAGAATGGTGTGCCAATGAGCATCCAGCTCATTACGTATAAGACTCGTCCGGAACTTACACTAATCGCTCAATTGTTCCAGTCAGAGGCAGCAAAGATTGGGATTCAGGTTGAGATTAAGATTGTAGAGAACGTTGATGCACATTTACAAGAAAACGATCAATGGGACATAGCCACTTATAGCAGTCTATCAGCTCCGCGAGGAGATGGGGGATACTTCCTTAACGCTGCTTATCAGCAAGGAGGCGCCTTAAATCCAGGCAATATAGAAGTGAACAAATTGATGCCGTTCCTCAATCAGCTTAATGCAACAGAAGATCCGAATACCCGCATGAAGCTGTCAAAAGAAGCAGTCTCTTTGATTCAAAAGGAAGTCCCACATTCCTATGTTATTTACCCTAATATTTTAGTTGGTGTAAATAAACGTGTTCACAATTGGGCGCCAGGAGCGGAGGAATATTATATCATCACGAACAAAATGGATGTGAAGTAGCATGCTGACGATTATTAAAGAACGGCTGCTGCAGCTAGTAATCGTATTGTTTTTTCTATCGTTGTTTACATTCACTTTAATGAAATTAGCACCTGGTGATCCTGTGTTTTCTATATTGCGTGCGGACGAAGTGGCTGCTACTACAGCAGATGAAGAAGCGCTAAGAAAGGAGCTTGGGCTGGACCAGCCTATATATATTCAATATACAAAATGGATGTATAGTATCATGCAATTCGACTTCGGAAGCTCCCTTATTAATGGCAAGCCTGTATGGAAAGACATCCTAGAACGTTTGCCAGCTACTTTGGAGCTTGCTGCGGGCAGTTTAATCGTATTGCTCGTCATTTCGATTCCTCTAGGGCTATTAGCAGCGAAATATGAGGGTAAATGGATTGACCATATTAGCAGCATACTCGCCTTGTTAGGAGCTTCTATACCTGCTTTCTGGCTGGGACTTATGCTTATCTACGGTTTTTCATATAGGCTTGGCTGGCTGCCAACAATGGGTATGGGTTCTGCTGCACATCTTGTTTTGCCTAGCATCACGCTAGGTTTTGGTTTGGCTGCCATTTATGCGCGTATGCTGCGTGCTGGATTGCTAGAGGTGCTTGTACAGGATTACATACGTGCCGCTCGTGCGCGGGGTGTAGGGGAATGGCGGATTATGTACAAACATGCGCTGCGTGCTGCACTTATACCCGTTATGACGGTATTTGGTACGAGTGCAGGAAGCATATTGGCCGGTTCAGTCATTATTGAAACGCTGTTTTCATGGCCGGGTTTAGGTGACATGGCTATTGAAGCCATATTTAAGCGTGATTATCCTGTCATTCAGGCCTACGTCATGATTTCAGGGAGCATGATCGTGATGGTTAATTTGCTAATTGATCTCAGTTATACATGGATAGATCCTCGTGTTCGCTATGTGAAGGAGAGGATAACATGAGCTCCAATAACAATACGTTGTCTGCCGCCGCTGCTCTTATTCAGCAAGGTAGAAGCACTAGGAGCACTTCCCGTTGGAAGATTCTGATGCGCTATCCGCTCATGTTGATTGGCTTCACCCTATTTCTTACGCTAATCTTGATTGTCATTGCAGGACCTTATTTTGTACCTAATGATCCTTTGCTAATCCAAATGTCGGAACGTCTTCGACCCGCAAGTTGGGACTATCCGCTCGGCACGGATCATCTAGGCAGATGTATTTTCTCGCGTTTGGCAGCAGGGGCGCAAATGACGTTGAGTTTAGCAGGAATCGTGATTACAGCGACGGTGTTGATTGGTGTACCGATAGGACTTCTATCTGGCTACGTAGGAGGAAGGCTTGATTCCTTCATTATGAGGATTGTCGATGGTATTGGCGCATTGCCTGAAATCATTGTCGCGATTGCAGTTTCGGGCTTCCTCGGGCCGAGCATAACGAATTTATTAATAGCTATCATTGCGGTCAAATGGGTTGAGTATGTCCGGCTCGTACGAAGCATCGTATTGTTGGAGCGTGAGAAGGAATATATGGAGGCAGCACGTGCAGCGGGATTTGGTACATGGCATATGATTCGAAGACAGCTGCTTCCTCATATCGTATCTCCTGTTATTGTCCTTGCATCACTGGATATCGGGAAAATTATTCTTATCGTCTCATCGCTCTCTTATTTAGGCTTAGGAGCACAACCTCCAACACCCGAGTGGGGGGCTATGCTGAATGATGGAAGACCTTATTTTCAGACGATTCCGGAACTTATGATTTACCCTGGCTTATGCATCATGCTAGTCGTTATGTTATGCAATTTGATCGGGGATGGACTTCGTCAACTTCTTGACGTTAGGAACAAATAAAACCTACATGAATGGAGGAGCTGTTTATGAAAGACAAATATCATTATTTACTCTCCTTAAAATTACTTGAATTTGAAATTAGAGAATTGACTACTTACTCGAAGCAACATTGTGATTGTTTTGAATTGTTAAAAGAGCGATTGGATTATTTGTGCCAGTTCATGATTAATGATGATAATTTGCAACGGTGGAGCCAATGGGGCGAACATGCTGAAATAGCGGAGTATGCAGAAAGAGTGAGAGAAGCTTCCATTCAAGCTCTATGTGATATGGAAAAATATCAAGCCAAATATACTTGTGAACATCATTCAGATATTAGTGACTACCTAGATACGCTGGCGCGTGCCGTAAATGATGAAATGAAAAAGCATCATATTGATGATAGCTCCAAGGTACTGTTTATCGGATCGGGTGCTTTTCCGACTTCTGCCTTAACGATTGCGAGAGAGACGAGAGCACAGGTCATGTGCTTAGATATTGATCCTGAAGCTATTGAGTGGGCCCAGCAAGTGGCTGCTACCTCTGGATTGGGAGACTGCATCAGCTTTACGAATAAGAAGGCTCAGGAATTGTCCTTCACTGGAGAAGCAACGCATATTATTATCGCCTCGTTAGTAAAAAACAAGTTAGAGGTGCTGGAAGAGCTTCGTCAGCATATGAACCCACAGGCCAAAATTATTGTCCGCTATGGAAATGGCCTCAAATCTATTTTCAATTATCCTCTGGAAGCAGATGTTGCTGACACATGGGTGCAGCGAAAAATCAATGACGATCGGCATTTGTACGATACGTTAGTATTGGAGAGACGTTAATATGACGAGATATGCATCCGATCAAAATAGGAAAGCATCCCAAGAGATATGTGCAACACCTTTTGGTGATACCTTGCTCATTGGTGCTGGCCCTGCAGCGATACACGCAGCTGTCCAATTATCTCGCGGCTGCTCCAGTAAGCTTGGCTTATTGAATCGAGAAGGGCCGCATGCTGCTCGGCTGCTGCAAGCATTAGAGCAATCACAACAAAGGATTTCATCGCGATTACAGGATGAGCAGCTTCAACATTTAGAAGGGACGGTTCAACTCGATCATTTTTACGCGGGTTATATGGGTTTGGAGGCTCATGGAAGCTGGGAAACGATTATCATTTGTACGCCTTGTGATAGCTATCGGGATGTAATCCGTCAGCTTAAGCTAGAGCGATTACCATTTGTAAACACGATTATATTGCTTTCTCCAAGCCTTGGTTCAAATCTGCTGGTCAATAGCGAACTTCCTATCGATAGAGGTATTGATGTTATTAGTCTGTCGACTTATTTTGCCGCAACGAAGTTCGATTCCGTTTCTATAACAGCCGCCTACACGAAAGCAATGAAGAAGAAAGTCTATGTGGCCTCGAATCAAGCTAACAGCTTGTCTATCGAGCCTCTCCGACAATTTATTTCAAGTATGGGTATTCAATGTGAGAAAGTAAGTAATCCGCTTGAGGCAGAGAGCAGAAGCATTACGATGTATGTACATTCTCCATTGTTTATAAATGAATTCTCGCTGGATCAAATTCTTAGCCACAGCCAAGAGCCTTCGAAGAAATGGATGTACAAACTGTATCCAGAGGGCCCGATTACGTCTCAAGTCATTCATGTCATGGCAGAGCTGTGGCGGGAAATATCCCGTTTTCTAGTGAAATGCGGGTCTAAGCCAATTAACTTGCTGCAATTTATGAATGATGATAATTATCCTGTGCGGGAAGAGAGCCTGTCACGATATGAAATTGAACATTTTGCAGAACTGGAGCCGATCCATCAAGAATATTTGCTCTATATTCGTTATTCATCTCTACTTATCGATCCATTCTCGTCCATTGATGAAAAGGGGAAGTATTTTGATTTCTCTGCTGTACCGTATAAACAAGTGTACCAAGATGGATGTGGGCGCTGGCTGATACCGCGGATACCGTTCGAGGATTATAGGCGGTTAAAGGTTCTTTACGGTGTGGCGGAGTTAATGAAGGTGAACATGCCACAAACCTTACAGCTTATTCGGCTGTTTGAGCAGCGATTGCGGCAGTTTATTGCTGAAAAGGGAGTATCCGCTATCCATCCTGATATGCTCAACGATACGACGAGTGAAGACATAGATGCGATCTATAGAGCGTGGGAGTGTACAACATGAAAAACGGCATTTATTTAGCTATTTTAGCATCTCTTGTGTTCAGTATTATGAATGCGCTTGTAAAGGCCGTCAGCTTCACGCTCCCTCCAACGGAGGTTGCCTTCTTTCGCAGCCTGATTGGAACGATACTTATCTTTGCCTTGATGAAGCAGAGCAAAGTTTCCTTCTCGACAACTGGGATTCCTATGTTACTGACACGAGGCGTGTTAGGGGCGATTTACTTAATTACTTATTTTTATACGATCTCGAAAATACCTTTAACAGACGCTACCATACTAGCACATATGTCTCCTATTTTCGTATTTATTCTCGCTTTCTTTTTCCTTAAGGAGAAGTTGTCGCGTCGAATGGTGTACATTATGCCCATTGCATTTATCGGAGCCTTACTGCTAGTAAAGCCATTCCAATTCTCATCGTATTCGATGTATGCGCTCGTAGGGCTGTTGAGTGCAGTTCTTGGCGCAGGTGCTGCAACTTCAATTCGTTATTTGAGCCAACGTCATCATGCCTATGAAATTGTGTTCTACTTCCTAGCAACAGCCACGCTTGTCTCCATCCCGCTTATGTGGAATAGCTTCGTGATACCGAATACAACGGAATGGATCTATCTTATCGCAATTGGTGTCGTATCCTTAATTGGGCAAGTATTTTTGACGAAGGCATTTACACATGAAAATGCGATTGTGGTAGAGGTCACTCGTTATATTGGCATCGTATTTAATGCGCTATGGGGATTCTTGTTCTGGTTCGAAATACCGGACATCTACACAATTGCAGGGGGCTGCCTAATAGTGGCGACTTGCATTATGATGTCTCAAGGTAAGCAAAAATTAAAGAATCAACAATTGAGCTCTATAAGTTCTCAAAGCCCAGCAACCAGTCGGAAGTAAACTTGGGTAAGTGCGAGCTAGTACTCTAAAATCGAGTAGCTGTCCTTAAACCCAAACATCGAGTATCGCTGCTGAATATACTACTCACAAAAGAGTAGTTAGTAGGATCATGAAATATCATTATCATTATTCTGCTATTAGTGAAGGGGCGATATCTCGATGGGAAAATCTCGTGTGGGACGTAAAGAAAATCAAGTCTACTCTAATCGGGTAGTGCGTTCAGAGTTTGGTGACAGTTGGAAGACCATTGTGCTGCGCAGCGGATATGTTAAATATATCGCTCTTGCAAACCGATCAGTAGTGGAAGTGCTGTTGGCGAATGGTTCGAGCAAGCGGCTCATTTTCAACAAAGGCGGATATGTATTAGTAGGTGGCGGTGGAACGAGTCATTATAGCAAGCCTCATGTTGCAATTGATATATAAGATAAATAAGATAATAGGCATTAATTGAGTACAGATGAAAGATTGCAGTGCGGATGAAAGACCCTTTGGCATAGGGTCTTTTTCTGTATGTGTACCTATTTGCGCAAACAAAATCAAAGATGGATCGAAGGTTGCGATGATGTAAGTCAGAGTAAGGAAAACGAAGTAATTTGTTGCAGCTTAATCGTATTGAAGTTACAGAATTACGTAATACAAAGCTTATTGTTAGGGCATAATTGGGTGAAGGAGATCTTAATTTATTGTTTATCAATAAATAAGTAGTGTTTAATAATAAAATATATCTGTTTTTTAATCAATTCTTGTTGACAAAGAAAAAATGATCGGATATTGTAAATGGCGTACCACAAATCAAGAAAGTCGAGGAATATCAACATGAAAAACAAAACTATAGCGAAAGTATTAAATCTTATCGTCTTGATCGGGTTATCGCTTACAATCCTATCATTGCTAGCTGCACCTTTAGTATTCACCGCTTTTGCCAAGTCTGGACTTTCATTATCAGGGGCGGAATTGGATTACGTCGTAAATATCGTTATTGCTGTTATTTATATTTGTGCAATACCATATGTCGCTGCTTTAGTTGACTTGAAGAAAGTATGTAAGTTGATTGCAACGGGCCACCCTTTTTCTGCGAAGATACCGAAGTGTTTGAAGCGGATTTCCATATATGCAGCTAGTGAAGTCGTATTATTTAATTTGATAACAATTGTTCTATTTTTTGCTTATGATGTGTATTTGTATGCTGCTACTATTTTGCCGTGTATTATCATTTCAATCGTTGGAGTTAGCATCGCCTTATTGAGCTTTGTTTTCTCTAAATTGTACGAGCAAGTCGTTGAAATGAAAGAGGAACTCGATAATACGATCTAGGCGGTGAAATAGATGTCCATTGTTGTTAATTTGGATTTAGTCATGGTGAAGAAGAAGATGAGTTCAACAGAGCTCGCGAATCGATTAGGAATAACGATGTCTAATTTATCTATATTGAAAAATAACAAGGCCAAAGCAATCCGATTTTCCACTTTGAATGAGATCTGCAAAGCATTGGATTGTCAGCCGGGAGATATTTTAGAATATATTGAAGATGCAGACGCTGAGGAAGATTCAGGCGAGGTAGACTAGGTCTCGTGTATAGAAACCATTGCTCGTGTAGAATATGCTATGCGTGAGTAAAAGAAAGAGCGTGCTTGGATTTTGATGTCCATTGCACGCTCTTTTTTGTGCTTATATACATAGATAGGAGATGGCAACACGCAAACCGGCAAGAAGCAGGGCGAACGCAGCGCAAATGAACGTACCTTTAAGCGCGCCAACGAGGTGAAACCAATAATCTTTGTAGCCTTTCGCTCCATGACTCCCAGGAACAATAAGAAAGCTAGGTGTGAAAAAGCAAATAATAAGCCAATCAAGTATCACTAAATCAACGAGACTTACAATGGTGAAAATAAAGAAAAAGTGTAGAAAGGCAGGCCATAAGGCAATTTGATCGTTATCGATATAGAGTGAAGTGAAGAAAGGTGAGAGGAACAAGATGAAGATAAGCATGGTCAGAAATATTGTCTGGCGCTTCTCTTGCTTCGTTTTTGGTAAGGTCATTTGCTGAATATCTTTCGGAAAATCTTGCAGCCATAGTCGTGGATTATAGTATAGCGACAGTAGTACAATAGCTAAAAAAATGACCGACAGCAATAAGCCTTCGAATAATATAGATTGGGTATCCAACATGATATGTCTACGCCTCCTTATCAAGCACAATATGATAGATGGAACGTTACAGCTTATAGATAGTCTATGATCGGGGCCGAACTATCATTTCATTTTGAACAAGAAAAAGACCGCTACCATCTATACGAATATGTACATTGGTTAGCGGTCTCTATTAAATTCCTTGCAAGATAACATGTGCGCGCACATCTGGTTGATGCTCTCGCACATATTTATCTTCTGCGATCATCCAATTGTCTTCCCATAGTGAACGAGCCGCTTCACCGTCTCGCTCCAAGCCTCGCGCAAGTCTTGTTTCTCTCGGACAATTGACCCATATTGTAACATCGTAATTATCTGCGAGCTCAAGCCGAGTTGAACATACACCTTCTATAATGACGATTCCTTCTGCCTTCACACAATGCCATTCTGCTAAGCTATCTGTTTCCCAGTCGTAGCGTTGATAACAGCCGTCTTCGCCTTGACTTAGCGGATCAAGAACTTGTTGCTTTACTCTTTGCCAGTCAAAGTCGGCACCAGCAGGCTTTTCAGCAGGTGACAAAGCTGAGCGTTGATCAGAAGGGAGATAAAAATCATCCATATGTACAATAGCCACATTTGTAAGTGTCGCTTGCAGTTTACGGGCTAAAGTACTTTTGCCTGAACCGCCACAGCCATCAATTGCAATCAACAAGGCAGTGCGATTCCTCTCCATATGACTTATAAAAGTTGCTACTTGTTCTTCGGTCATTGATTTGTGTTTATTTACATTCATTTGAACACCTCAACTTCTTGAATAGTTACGTATTCGCTGAAGGTGATCACTTTCCTGCCTGACATAGTAGGATCTGCATTTTGATAATTGAAAGAGTGGGGAGCGCCGTAGGGATGGTTGACAATAAAATGATGAGTGTGAACGATTCCTGTCCACACTCATCATTTTAGTATTTACCTAATTGAAGCAGCAGAACTACTGTTGTTCTGTCATCGCGTACATGTATATTTTCCAGCTGTTATCAGGCATTTTCTTAAGCAAATAATGCCCATCCATGGATTGCTTCGCGTCAACTTCAGATCCATGCAGCTTCGTTGTAATTTGCATAATTCCGCCTTTTGACTCGATCATAGCAAATCGATCCGTTTTGTGCTGGACTGTAAGCTTCTGCTCACTAATGATCTTGGAAGTAAAAGTAGCGCCTTCACTTACGATTTCCATAAGCTCAGCATTCGCACTTGCACTATATGCCAAATGATAGCCTGTAGCATATTGTTTATCCATAACCTCTAGCTGATCAAACGCGTTATCATTAATAGCTTTCGCATTGTTGGCTGTCCAATCCGCTATTACTTTCGTAAGTGTACCGTCTTCAGGAAGATCACTGCTTTGCAAGTCGAGTGCACGCTGCAGCATGACAACTGCTTCTGCGCGTGTTGCATTGGCGAAAGGCTTGAACGTCGTTGCAGTAGCTCCGTGCACGATGCCGACTTGGCTTGCTTTCATAATCGATGGCGTTGCGTAATAATCGGGAACATCTGTAAACGATTTCGTTTCACCCGTAAATTGCACAGAAGAAGAGAATGCCCGAATGATCAAGGCAGCAATTTCGCCGCGCTTAACAGGTTGGTTAGGTCCGAATGTAGATTCGCTTGTACCGCTCACGATACCTAGTGAACTAGCGATACGAATCGGCTCATAGTGCCATTTTCCTTTTTGTACATCGCTAAAGGATGTTCCTGCTTGATCACTAGTTAACCCTAATGCTCGCACTAAAATAGAGACGAATTCCGCACGACTGATGGACTGATTGGGTTTGACGTATACATCACCGTACTCGTCGACATAACCACGCAGCAAATCTGCATTAACAAAGTTATCGAGCTCATCGAAAGCCCAGTGATTCATGATGTCAAAAGGCATGTACATGTACTCAGGAATGGAGTCTGCTGCACGCGCTTGACCAGACTGGAGCGGGAATGCTAACAGCATGGCAACAAGAATGATGATAGAGTTGCGGAAATAATTTTTCTTCATATGTATTCCTTTCTTTATTGAAAATTACTATTTGAGAATATCAGAGTATATTTACATATTCTAGTGGAAAATATATGATCAAAATTTATGGTAGATCATCTGAAAATGTTTATTATAGATCGTATTTCTGGGATTTTATTATTGACAATGGGTATGTCCATATGTATGATAATTCATAATTTAATATTTGGCCCTGATCAAAGACATGACTTCCTTCACGAGCTGTCCAGAGAGAGAAGCGAATGGTGCGAGCTTCTTCAGAAAACGGATGTGAAATTACCCCTTTGTAGCCGCAATGTTGAACCCGTTTGCTCGTTTAGTTATAGAATCGAGAACGGCAGTATGCATTGCCGTCTTATCCACGATACCGGATAACTAACGAGGATAGTGCATCTGCATACCTGACGCATGTCAGGGTATGTTTTTAATGCCTATCGAATTAGGGTGGAACCACGAGCTGAACGCACTCGTCCCTTCTGGGAGAGTGTGTTTTTTTGCGTTCAACGATAATGAACAATGGAGAAAAGGAGGTAATCATCATGGGATTGCAAATTCAAGTAACTTTACCAGATGGAACAGTTAGGAGGTATGCACAAGGCACGACCTCTTTGGATGTGGCTGCATCGATCAGCTCAGGATTGAAGAAGCATGCAGTTGCTGGAAAATGGAATGGTAAGCTTGTTGATCTCAACGAACCGCTCAATGAAGATTGCCACCTCGAAATTGTGTCGCTGGACAGCAAAGAAGGCGAGGATATCTACCGTCACAGTACAGCACACGTAATGGCTCAAGCCATAAAACGAATATATGGCAATCAAGCGGTTAAACTCGCTATAGGTCCTGTTATTGAAAATGGATTCTACTACGATATCGATATCGCTCAGCCTTTATCCGTGAATGATTTAGAGGCTATTGAGCAAGAGATGCAGCGTATCATTCAAGCTAATTTACCAATTGAGCGCAAGGTAGTGAGTAGTCTTGAAGCGTTGCAGCTGTTTGAACAGCAGCAAGAACCATTCAAGCTGGAACTTATTAACGGGCTCCCAGAGGATGCAGTTATCTCGATTTATGAACAAGGGGAGTTTTCTGATCTATGCCGCGGCCCGCATCTCCCATCAACAGGTCGAATTAAAGCATTCAAGCTGCTGAATGTGGCAGGGGCATACTGGCGTGGAGATGCTAACAACAAAATGATGCAAAGGGTATACGGCACTGCATTTCCAAAGAAGGCACAGCTGGACGAACATTTATATCGGCTGGAGGAAGCGAAGAAGCGCGATCATCGCAAGTTAGGCAAACAATTGGAGTTATTTATGTTTTCTGAAGAAGCCCCAGGAATGCCGTTCTATTTGCCAAAAGGAATGACAATTCGCACAGAACTGGAGAACTTTGCTCGTGATGTTCAGAACAAGCTGGGTTATGATGAAGTGCGTACACCTCTTATGATGAATAATCGGATTTGGGAGCAATCGGGGCACTGGGATCATTATAAAGAAAACATGTATTTTACACAGGTTGATGAAACAAAGTTTGCTCTCAAACCAATGAATTGCCCGGGTCATATGCTGATTTATAAGAACAGTCAACGTTCTTATCGTGAGCTGCCGATTCGTTTATCTGAGTTTGGTCAAGTACACCGACATGAATTTTCAGGGGCTTTGAACGGGATGATGCGAGTTCGCACGTTCTGTCAGGACGACGCTCATCTGTTCGTTTTGCCTGAGCAGATCGAAGATGAAATTAACCGCGTTATTGAACTTATTGACTATATTTATCAAGTATTCGGATTCGAATATAAGATTGAATTGTCTACAAGACCAGAAGACTCGATGGGGTCAGAAGAGCTGTGGGATCAAGCGGAACTAGCACTGAGAAATGTGTTGGATCGTCGGGCCGCAGCTTATCGAGTCAATGAAGGAGACGGTGCTTTCTATGGTCCGAAAATTGATTTTCATATTTTAGATGCGCTTGGGCGGAGTTGGCAGTGCGGCACGATCCAGCTTGATTTCCAAATGCCCGAAAAATTTGATTTGACGTACATCGCTGAAGACAGTCAAAAGTATCGCCCAGTCGTGATCCATCGCGCTGTTTATGGGTCTATTGATCGCTTTATTGGCATTATAACGGAGCACTATTCAGGGGCATTTCCACTATGGATTGCACCCGTACAAGTGAAGCTGCTACCTGTTGCAGCGCAGTATGTAGACTATGCCTTTCAAGTGAAACAAGTATTAGTCGAGGCGGGTGTGAGAGTGGATATTGATACACGTAATGAACGACTTGGGTATCGTATTCGCGAGGCGCAGCTGGAAAAAATCCCGTATGTACTCGTGCTAGGAGAGCAAGAGCAGAAATTGAACAATGTTACAATCCGTGAGCGTGGAGAAGGGGATATTGGTGCTATGGGTATTCAGGAGCTTGTAGAACGCTTGCGTGAAGAGGTACAAATGAAACGTTAAATAACTGTAAAAAAATGTACATTGACTTCACGATCACATCATGTAAAATAAGTACAAACTTCTTAGTGTTAACTTCATTGACGAGAACAAGTAGGTCATGTTATCCGATCTTCAGAGAGTTGGTGTAATTGCTGCAAGCCAACGTTCGATACATGAACGAAGTCATCTTAGAGAAGCATGGCTGAACAGAAACGTTGTAAGCTATGCCGGCTATCCACCGTTATCAGGAGCACGTGGCATATACGTGGCAAAGTGCATTTGGTACCAATGAGATCCATTGTTGTATCAGATGAAAATGGGTGGTAACGCGGAATCTAATCCGTCCCTTTCGAGGGGCGGATTTTTTGTTTTTCATTAAGTTGGCAATGAATGGATAATATAGAAAGAGACAACTAGGGGGGACCATGATGCAATCATTATCCAAATCACACACTTTCTTTATTGGTCTTATGTTATTTTCTTTATTTTTCGGAGCAGGAAACTTAATCTTTCCTCCGATACTAGGTCAACAGTCTGGTGATCAATTCGCTTTGGCCATGTTTGGCTTCATTTTAACAGGAGTTGGTCTGCCGTTACTTACGATTATTACGATTGGGATTACAGGCAAAGACATGCAGCAGTTAGCGCAGCAAGTTCATCCAAGGTTTGGAGTCATTTTTGCGGTTGCTGTATACATCATGCTAGGGCCGTTGATGGCTATCCCGCGTGTAACGAACGTAGCATTTGAAATGGGAGCTCAGCCTTTTGTATCTGAATCGCTCCAGTCGAATAATTGGATCCTGTTCTTGTATTCACTAATCTTCTTTGCTGTCGTGTATGTATTAAGCTTGAATCCATCTAAGCTTGTTGTATGGGTAGGTAACATTTTGACGCCGTTGCTCCTATTGTCCATCGCTGCTTTGTTCATTGCTGCGGTAGTGAATCCGCTGGGTGACGTACAACCTGCGGTAGGAGAATATGTTACTTCTCCAGGATTTAAAGGGTTTATGGAAGGCTACTTGACGTTAGATACTATTGCAGCACTTGCATTCGGCCTAATCGTCATTAATGCAATTCGAGATAAAGGGATACAGGATAAGCGTGCAATCGCTAAGGCTTCTATCCATGCCGGCATTATTGCGGGTGTTGGTTTAACATTAGTTTATGTAGCGCTTGGCTATATTGGGATGACTAGTGTTGAATCACTTGGACAGGTAGTGAATGGCGGCCAGCTTCTAACAATTGCGGTACAAGAGTTGTTCGGTCCATTTGGCCTGATTTTGCTAGCTATTATCGTAACTCTTGCTTGTCTTACAACTTGTATTGGACTTGTTTCCGCATGCAGCCAGTACTTTTCATCTTTGACGAAACGAATCAGCTTCAATGGGATTACGTTCCTCATCTGTCTAATTGGTTTACTAGTTGCAAATTTGGGCTTGAACCGAATTATTTCAATCTCGATCCCAGTACTGCTCGTTATGTATCCAATTGCAATCGTGTTAATTGTGTTGTCTCTATTCAACAAGCTATTCGGTGGACGATCCTCCGTATATGTTGGAGCATTAATAGGGACGGTAGCTATCAGCCTATTCGATGGCTTGAAAGCAGCTGAAATTCCTGTAGGTGCGGTAACAGACCTATTAAGCTATCTTCCATTGTATAAAGAGGGAATTGGTTGGGTTGTGCCAGCACTTGTAGGTGGATTGTTGGGTTACTTGTATGGAAAGTTGAAGCATAAATAAACTACATTAGGCGATGCTACAGGTAAGAATTTTTACTTTGAACATTGCATTAATGAGGGAAAGAAAAATGGCGATACAGAGCGTAATCTGTATTGCCATTTTTATATTTTAGTGATGCAACTTAATTAAAGATATTCTCGTTAATAAAATATCTCTCACATGGACATGAAGTCTACCTCCATATCTTCCTCATTTAAAGGAGTGATTCATATGAAAAAAATACTTCTTATACCGCTTAGCCTATTTATTCTCATGCTTACAGCTTGCAGTTATGGAACAAGTAGTGGAGGTCCTTCATCTGAACCGGTTGATATTACGATTACAACTGGAAATCCTCCAATTGCTCTTCCTACGATATCTAAGCCAATCCCAGATACAAAACAAACGAATCATGAAGATCTCTTTCAATCATTAATAAAGGATACTTCAAAAACGGTCCCATACATACAGCTCGGTGAAAAAATTCAAATTGAACTCAAGGACAAAGCGCCGCAGTCATATGAACTAAAGGAGTATCTGCTAAGAGATAGCGGCACATTGAAGTACAAAGAGGAAACAGCAAAAACAATTACAATTGATTTAACTTTTCAAGATGGCAAAGGCTCTTTCATCCTAGAAGAAAATGTAGCTTCCTATCTGAGTTCCAATACTCAAGATTACGAAGAAGGAGCTACCTTAAGAGGTTTTCACTTTGTAGGAGAATGGACGAACAAGAAAGAAGAGTTAGTATTTGTAGTAAGAACAGATGCAACAAAAAAGTCTTCCTAAACGTCTGATACACATAGCTCGTGATAACGAAAAAAATGATGAAAAATGTAACAAAATCGGGAGATTGGTCGATAAAAGTCGAGCAGTCTTTTTGTTTCGCGATTTATTACGAATTCGAGCTAGTTTTATTTGACACTTGGTAAAATCAAGCTATAATCTAATATATGTAAATAATGCCCGCGCACGGACACAACTTATGTTCCCCGAATCGTCTATGAAAAGTCAATGTGCATCTTTAAAGTCATATTTCTAATCATTATTGAAGTTGTAGGTGAGCAGCTAATATAATAGTAGAGGATGTGAATGAAAGATGAATGGTTGTATCACCCTACTAACGTTTGGAGATTTGATTCAACAGTATCGGCTTATTGCGAGACTAACATTGACCCAACTATCAAATCTCTCAGGTGTGAGTAAAGGAACCATCTCCAAAATTGAAAACGGAGAGGTAAAAAAGCCGGAGTTTCAGACGATAAAAATGCTTGCATCAGCACTCGGTATTCCATACAATGAATACATTGGACTATACATTGAGGTCGAACGTAGACCTGATACTCTTTTAATGATGTTACAAGAGGCAATCTCTCGCTACAGTCCAATATCCCTCATCATAGATATTGCAAGTAAGTTTCTAGAGTCTGATCGTGAAGACAGCTATGATGTTGTAGAAAGGCTTTATCACGCTACAGCTTCAATGCAAGACACTTCCATTAAACTTACGTTATATCAGCTTATCATCGATTACTGCCGCGAACACGGAATTATGCCCTTCATTGCTAAAGGTTTATATCAGAAATATTCCATCGAGCGGAATGATTTTAGTAAACTAAATGCAACATTTCAATCAGGAAAATACATATTGAATTATATCAATCTACTTTCGATGGAAGAGCGCTTGGACACCTACTATAAACTTGGGGTACATGCATATAGCTTATGTATGTTTCAAGAGAGCATTAAGCTATGCAGTTTGGTGGTCAATCATGATCATACTGATAGTAAGCTTAAGATTAAAGCAATTGGGATCTTGCAAGATGCTTATTATTATATAGGCGATTATGAAACATCACAAAAGTATTTATCCCAATATCAAAAATATCCTCAATCATTTGTCCCAGATAACGTAAGATTACTAACAGCCATGTTAAATGTAAAAAAGGGAAATCACACACTTGCAGTAACTCAGTTTCAGGAATGCCTTGATAAGTGTAGCGATGATTTTGTCATTTATGTTATCAATGAGTTTGTATCGTTCTACTTAGAAATAGGGAATCTATCAGCTGTCGAACAACAGTTGAATTATGAAAATAGAATTAATGCCGTTTCTTATCAGACACCACTTGAATCTGCAGAATTAGCCCGGCTTTACAAGCTGAAAGGTAATTATTACTCAGCAGTTAAAGAATTTAACCAAGCTGCAAATAATTATATGGAAAGTGCTTACAGATATGCAAAAATTGATGACATGAAGAACGAGCGCAATTGCATGAGACTACTATTTAAATTATATAGAGAGAATAAACAAATGATGACAGCAGTTACGATAGAAAAAATTGAGAACTTCTATGCGCTCTGCAATGAAAACGAGTAAGTAATTAAGGCCTAATTAATGGCATTAATTAATAAGGAACATTGTAAGAGTAAATGCTGTAATTAATTTTATCAGTTGGAGGAGATCTTAAATGAAAATACGTTACTTTAAACTGATTTTTGCAGCTTTTTTAGTTCTTTCTTTTACTTCTGGTATAACTGGAGATATCACAACTTTTGGAAAGCATGATTGGGAAGGAAGATGAAGTTTATACCTTTTAATGGATGCTTTTATACAGTAGTGAAGAATATATGACGCTATCGATCTTGTTCATTATAATTATCTAAACTAATAACGCCTCTGTGAGCTTATACTCGTAGGGGTGTTTGCCATTTCATCATTTAAAATTTTATATAAAAAATAAAAAACACTCCTTATTACTTATAACCAAGTAAAGAGTGTTTTATTATTGTTCAAAAATCTTTGATATCTTTCAACTCTCATACAACAGCTGGCCCGTAAGTGATAAATCATATCCACCGATAGCAAGAAGTTCATTTTGAAAATCTTCTGATTGCAAAATAGCGATAATTGCTTCAATCCAATGTAGATTCTCGGGCTTTTTCATAAGGACAAGATCGTAGCGTTCTTGAATTAAAGGAATAAAATCAACATTGCTCACGATGGAAGCTGCTTTCTCAATTCCAACCCCAACATTTACTTCGCCTGATGCGACTTTGCTAGCGACGCCGATGTGATTGGATGCTTCCGAATCATATCCTGTAAGCTCGCTTGCTTGAATGCTATGCAGTCGCAATTGCTCATCCAGAAGTACACGCGCGCCTGAACCTTTCTCACGATTAACAATCTTCAATCCTGGTTGACTCAAATCCGCCCAGCTGTTGAGATTGAGAGGATTTCCTTTTTGAACAAACATCCCAGCCCACCGTGTAAGCAAATTGACCACGACATAAGATGAACTAACGAGAACTCTTCGTATGTAGGGGAGGTTGTACTCTCCTGAGTCCCCATCTAATAAATGCGTGCTGACGATATCGGATTCACCACGATACATGGCAATGAGGCTATCCATGCTGCCGCTGTAAGCGCGAAGGGGGCGTACTCCAGAAACGTTTCGCTCGATATGCCGTGCAAGAATATCAAGGCTTATATCTTGGCCTGTAATAATGATAGGTCGTGCTCCAGAAGTGAGAATTGGTGACGCTGCAGGTAACAACGGATAAGCTTCAATTGGTTTCGACGCTCTAGCAACGCCTTTAGCACGCTGCTTATAGGACTCCAGATCTTCTGCATCAACGCGCATTTGTTTGCCAACCCGATAAGAGGGCAGTTCGCCTTTTTTAATCAAGTCATAGACTGTGAGCTTGGAAACTTTTAATAGATTAGCAATTTCTTCAGTGGTATAGGAGATAGGATTAGACACGGAAATCCTCCTTGTGAAATGTAATGCCGGTTCGTGAATGTAGATATATTGTAACATAATGTGGTATAAATTTTCCGATTATAACCTTTACATTTTCATAGAATGATGTGTATATTTATATCTAATTATAACCAAATATAACTAAACATAATGTAAGGAGTGGAGAAATGAAGAGAATAATGAAATCTAGTATGATTCTATTACTAGTTTTGTTAAGTTTGGTATGGGTAGCAGGATGCACAGAGAAACCAACATCCACTACAAGTAACAATACCCAATCACAGGTAAGCCAAGACAGCTCGAACAAGATAGAGAAAATAGAGTTAACGGTATCGGCGGCTGCAAGTTTGACAGATGCACTAACCGAAATACAAAAATCCTATGAATCAGCGCATTCAAACATTAAACTTAACTTTAACTTTGGAGCTTCAGGAGCGTTGCAGCAGCAGATTGAGCAGGGGGCACCTGTTGATGTGTTTCTATCCGCAGCACCTAAAAATATGAACGCACTCGTTGACAAGGAGCTTATCGCTACAAATCAACAGCGTACTTTATTAAGCAATGAGTTGGTTGTCATCGTTCCTAGCAGCGCGAGTACAACACTTGAAAAGTTGCATGATCTCACGCAAGAAAAGATTAAAAAGGTAGCGATCGGAATTCCCGAAAGTGTACCTGCTGGCAATTATGCCAAGGAAGCACTTACACATGCACAACTATGGGAAACACTGCAAGCTAAAACGGTACAAGCAAAAGATGTAAGACAAGTGCTTCAATATGTGGAAACGGAAAATGTGGAGGCTGGGTTTGTTTACAAAACAGATGCGCTAACTTCCTCCAAGGTGAAAATTGCTTTTCCAGTCGATCCTAATAGCTATTCACCAGTTCAATATCCAGTTGGTATCGTAAAGTCATCTAAGCATAGCAAGGAAGCTGAAGCATTTTATACGTACTTACAATCGAAAGATGCACTTGATGTATTCGTGAAGTACGGATTTTCGATTCCTAAATGATAATGGCAGACATCAATTGGCCCGCATTTTGGGCGCCAATCCGACTTTCCTTGCAAGTATCCCTTATTTCTAGTATTGTAGCAGTCATTTTAGGGGTGAGTGTGGCATGGTGGATGTCACGTAAAACATTTCGCGGTAAGCTGCTGCTGGAAACGGCGTTTATGCTTCCACTTGTGCTGCCTCCGACTGTAGTTGGCTTTCTTCTCTTAGTTGCGCTTGGTCGCAAAAGTTGGTTCGGACGATATATAGAGTCCATATTTACAGAACCAATTCTTTTTACATGGTGGGCAGCTGTTATAGCGTCAATTGTGGTTGCTTTTCCACTTGTGTATCAAACGATGAAAGTAGCTTTCTCTTCCATTGATCGAGATTTAGAGGATGCCGGACGATCGAATGGGGCGAACGAGTGGCAAGTTTTTCGCTATATTAGCTTTCCGCTAGTGTTCTCGTCCTTTCTAACCGCGTACATACTTGGATTTGCTCGGAGTCTTGGCGAATTTGGTGCGACATTGATGATTGCTGGTAACATACCAGGCAAAACGCAAACGATACCGACTGCCATTTATGTCGCGGTTGATTCCGGTGATATGGCTATTGCTTGGGCTTGGACTTGCTCAATGGTCGTAATATCCTTTCTCATGCTGTTAATAGCTAGGCGTAAGCCGCCGCAATAACTTCATTTCTATCGTAGAACGAGCACCCCAATCATAGATTGCGGGTGTTTTTTCCTTGGGTGATGTAAAATAGTGTCATATGAAATCTATTTCATAGGCAAAGGAAGGGCGACATAATGAGACAATACTTTCTTCAAACAGCACGCCTCGGTTTTTCTCAATGGACAGAAGAGGATGGTGAGCTGGCTGTATCTTTATGGGGAGACCCGGAAGTAACAACTTATATCTCAGCCACCGGGGCATTTACAGAGCTGCAAGTACAGGAACGACTAAGTAAAGAAATTAGGCAAGAACAGCAGTATAACGTTCAATATTGGCCATTATTTGAGCTGGAGTCAGGTGAATTTGTTGGGTGTTGTGGGTTACAACCGTATCAGTTAGATAAGGGTATCTACGAACTAGGCTTCCATCTGAAGCGTACGAAGTGGGGAAAAGGTTATGCCAGTGAGGCGGCAGAAGCGACGATAGCCCATGCATTTGCGAAACTAAAAGCAAACCAATTATTTGCGGGACATAACCCTGAGAATCAGGGATCCAAAAAACTATTACAAAAACTAGGGTTTACCTATACACATGATGAGTATTATCCGGCAACGGGTTTACAGCATCCCTCGTATCTTTATCATAATCATACTTCTCAGGGCTAACATTTTTGTATCGATCGATTATGGGAGGAAAGGATCGGATAGGATGATTACAGAGAAGCAGTTGGAGTACCTGTTGCAATTTTATTATAAAGACACGATTAAATCATTTCGAGTTATCGACAACAGTGGGGAAGATGAGTATCGATATGTAGCGATCATTAACACGCTAAACAATGGTCCAATCGTATTGAAATGTTACAGCAATCCTTATACGAGCAGTGAGAAGATTGACGGATGGGCGCACTTGGCTCGTACATACCGTAATAATGGCATACCTACACCTGCGTTTTATCATACACGAGATGGGAAATATAGCATTACTCATATCATGGAAGGTCATCTATTCTATGTTTGGGCGGAACAGTATATGTCGGAGAAAACATTGGATGATCTGGAGCTAGAGTTAGAACAATTGGAGGATGACTTTTTGCATCAGCTTGGAAGCTGTGTAGGGAAGATGCATTCCATCTCTCTGCAAAATGACATTTCCTATAGCTGGGACAGTGCTTATGTGCTATTTGACGAAGAAGAAGAGAATTACGATTATGCCCTGCAGTGGTATGAAGGCTTGAAAGATACAGAAGCCGATACTCATCTATTAGAAGAAATATGGAGTATTTATAACGAGAAACGTGCAGAGCTGCAATCAGTATATTCCACGTTACCAGCTGGTGCTGTGCAAGGAGATCTATCAACAAATAACTTATTGGTGGATCATCATCATCGGTTTAGCGGCATCATCGATTACAATTTAGCAGGGAATGAAAAGTTTGTGACCTATATGATACAAGAAGGGATATTCCTTTGCTATGAATGCTATGAGGAAGAGTGGCTGGATACTGAAAGATGTAGGTACATGGACCAAAGATTCAAGCAATTTTACGAGGGATATAAAGAGCATTATTCCATAACAGACGCTGAGCGGAACGTTATTACTATTTTGTACAATATGATTAGGCCGTTCCGTGGCGATAAGGTGGAGACTACACTGCGTAAGGTGGAAGAAGGCTCGTGGCAGGAAGTGAATGAGCGTTTGCAGTGGATGTATCGTGAAATAACGCGAGACGATATAGTGTTATTTTTAGAGTCATAGACGACTATTTTCGAGTGAGTACAATTTTTGGAATGGAGCTGATCACATTGGGCGGCTTCTTTGTTTTTTAATGATTAATCATGTAAACTATTATCATAGATAATTGAATAAAGTTGATTATTGTCGGATTATGCGACGGTAAAATAGAAGAAGATCCCTTGCCTTAAACTCATTGCAGATGCGATGCGAGGGACTCTCTGTATGTGAGGGGAACTAAAATCATGCAACCGATACAACAAGAACAAGTGCAGCAGTTGCTGCAATCCTTTCAGAACAAAAGGGTATATCTTCACTTGGAGATGACAACAGGAGCCTATGCTTCTCATCGAGACAAGTCTAAGCTGACGGCTTCTGTTTTTACGAAAAATACAGTGATTCAATATTCCCATGGGACAATCGCAGGCAATGGACCGTATCGTATAGGTCTAAAAACGGAAGATGGCTGGGTGTATGCGGAAGGATTGACGCATTGGGACGAGCAGGAGGTTAATCAACTGATCATTGCAGGGCATGATCAGCAGGGGAAACTTATGGTTTGCTTGATGCTCAGTGAATCACCATTTTAAAAGGATATGACAGAAGAGGAGACTTCAAATGGAAAGACATCGTCATATTGTCGTTGTGCTGCCGCATCCAGATGATGAAAGCATGATTGCAGGTACGTTAGCAACACATATACAACAAGGTTCCATCATGACTTATGTATGTTTGACACTCGGGGAAATGGGACGGAATATGGGGAATCCGGCATTTGCCAATCGAGTAACATTGCCACAAATCCGCAAGCGGGAGCTCGAAGAGGCTTGCCGACGAATTGGTATTCAAGATGTTCGAATGTGGGGCTATCATGATAAAATGGTTGAATTTGAGGAGCAAGGAGAGCTTTCAGTAAAAATTGAGCAGCTGCTAACTGAATTGCAACCATCCCTTGTTTACACGTTCTATCCAGGTCATGGTGTACATCCTGATCATGATGCGACAGGTGCAGCCGTCATAGAGGCTGTAAAGCGGATGCCAAGTGAGTTACGACCAACGGTTCATTGTGTTGCTATCACTCCGAATCGGAGAAAAGTATTAGGGGAACCTGAGGTAGTTAATGACATTAGTGATTATGTGGAACAAAAGATATATGCGATTCAGGCGCATCAATCACAAGCACAGATGCTCCTCGACAGCTTGAAAAAAGAGGATGCTGCGTCACATGGAAAGCATAGTACTGAAATGTTTTGGATTTATCCTTTTCATTAAGCGCAGCACTTGATTAATAATAACCTTTTGTAAATAGGGCTCCATGAAAGTCAGTTGAAACCGGCTTTCTGGAGCCCTTCGTATATTTCTCTCTACTTGTGAGATGCACTGTAAAGCACATCTTTATTAGGGGAGAACAACTTCTTGCTATGGATGCTATGTTGCAGTTGTTTACGATCCAATAAAGTTATCTCTTTCGATGTAAGCCATTCATCATCATACAGTTGATCCAAATAATTCGTGCCTGTGTCTGGAATAATAGCAACTGCGGTACTGGCATTACTATGATAAAGATAAGATAGAGCAGATATTACAGCTAGTCCTCCTGATCCTCCAACCATCAATCCATGATCACTGGCTAACAGGCGGCAAGTAGAGATGGCTTCTTGATCACTTGCCATACAAACTTGATCGATGACAGACAAATCGGTATTTGCGGTTCGCCAACTGAGTCCAACCCCATTAATCAAGTACGTATGAAAAGGGTGGTTGAAAATAGCAGATCCCTCTACATCGCAAGCCACGACTTGTATGTCGGGTTTAGATTCCTTCATAAATTTTCCGATACCGCACAAATGGCCACCTGTACTTACAGCTCCCACAACCGCATCGATCGGCAAGTCGATTAATTCTTGAGCGGTAGTTGCATAATGATAAGCAGGATTGGCAGGGTTGTCATATTGATTCGGCCAATATGCGTCAGGATATTCGCGCAGCAGCTCTTGAATCCTTCTATATCGAGTCTTTTGATATCCACCGTCTTCATCCAACTCGGTTACCATTTCAATTTCTGCCCCATAGGCTTTGTACCACTTCAATAAGCTCGGACTAATTTTCGGATCGACAACAATCAATACCTGAAAGTGATAGACAGCGCCAAGCATCGCCAACGATTTGCCTAGATTCCCCGACGTAGATTCGATGACAAGCCCTCCAGGCTTAATTTCTCCTGATTCTAACGCTTGCTTCACGATGCCAAATGCGGTCCGGTCTTTTACACTAAATGTAGGATTGAAATAATCGAGCTTGAGCAGCAGTCGCTTGCCAACAGGAACCAATTCATCTTCCAATGCCACAATAGGTGTATTTCCGATACACTCAGTAATATTGCGATAGATCATCAACGGTTTCCTCCTAGTCCTAGTTACATCGATCATTTAAAGTCGGGTAAAGACCAAACCTATAAAGAGTACGAGAAGTGAAATGGCTTGCAGCTTGGAAAGGCGCTCCTTATAGATCCAAATGGATAGCAGGGCTACTACAAGACTGTTCGTTGAAAATATAGGTGCGACAATACTCGCAGGACCATTTGCTACAGCGATTGCATAGATTTGCATGCCAAGAAAAGAGAATATTCCAGAGCCTAACCCCCATCTGATGCCAATCCTCCTTTTTTCATAAGCTAACTCCTTGTTCTTGTGCCGAACGATTTCAATGGAGAACCAGAGCAGGGCAAAGAAGTAACTTATGAATAAAATCATCGCATTGGGCAGATGCAGCTCTTCTGTTACTTTTAATCCTCCGTTACGAAGAAAGAATAGAAATGTGGCAGCAATAACGAGCACATACCATTTGAGACTGCGAATACGCAATTTTTCATTAGGATCAATAGGCAGCAGCAGTACGGCGAAGACGAGCATCGAGACTCCTAACCATTCGAAAAAGGCTAGCTGTTCCCCATAGAACAGCATAGATAACCCGATCGTAAAAATGACATTGCTGTTGACGACAGGAGAGGTCAGACTTGCTGGCCCATGTTCAAGTGCAAACATAAACAGTAAATTACCGATGGCAGTTCCAAATCCGATGATGAGGCCTGCTAGCACAACCTGAAAATTCAGCACCCAACTGTCGGTTAGCAGCACCCAAGTAAAGAAGCAGATCGTACCTGATAAATAGAGACCCCATAACAGATGAGCAGTGGAGCCTCGTTTTGAAGAACTGACTTTCATCATAAAGCCGCCTAGTCCAAACGTAAGGGAACTTAGCAGTGCAAGTGTATACCACATTTGTTTGTACCTCATTTAAAGCCTATATTGTGTTCAATTGGAGTCGAATGACTAAGCAGGAGAGTTGACCAAATAGGGAAGTGAACGAAAGTAAGAGTGATTCGAACATTAATATTGTTACCTGTAAAAGTTAAAAAGCAGTGCACAAAGTTACGCAAGATTCGTTACAACGGTTATTCCACCTCCTATGCAACTTGCGTCATGTAAGTGAAAGGATAGAGCCTTATGTTAGAACTAAGAACTAGCACTTACAGTACTTACCCTAATGGACAATTGTGTAGAAATTACGTAGAGGTGAACAAAAAAGAGAGGGACTCCAAACCACTTGCATGGCCTGGGTCCCCTCTGTATCGTATTGCGAGTTACTTTAAAATTAGTCTCTGCCAGCTTCCACAAGCTTTTGCGCAAGCACATTCGCATGTGTGTACGCCGTACTAATGTGGTCGCCATCGGAAACGATAAGACGGTATACGCCCAAGTTGCTGGATTGGCCTGGGTGGAAAGCAAATGGAGCCGGAGGATAAGCGATATCCTCTGTAAGGAACAAATAGCTCTTTGGAATTTGCAGGCTGTAGAACTTTTTCAAATCAAGCTTGTGCAGCAACGGTCCAGCTGGCTCTGCTGGAGATGCTTCGTAAATTTGTTTAGCCAAATGTAGATTTGCTCTGTTCACAAATGTATCACGGAACAATGGGAATGGCAGCGTAATCGTGTTGTTGCCAGAAGCTTGGATTAGTCCATGGAATGCTTGTTGAACAGGCGCAGGCATTTGATCAAGCAAGCTTTCGCCGTCTTTCGGAACGAAGGCATCGAAGAAGACCAGGCGTTTAACGCGGTCGGATACAAATTCAGCTACCTTAGCAATAACCGTACCACCGAAGCTGTGGCCTACAAGTACGAAATCTTGAATATTTTCTTGTGTAATATAGTCCACGACAGATGAAACGATTTGCTCATGCGTTACCTGTGGATCGATATTGTTTCCATGACCTGCATATTCAGGAGCATGAACCGTATGTCCCGCTTCACGCAGCACTGCGGCAGTATTGTCCCAGAAGCTTGCCGTAGCCCAAGCACCATGGATGAGTACGAATGTCAATTTTTCCTGGATTGTATTTGCCGCTAGGTCAATTTGAGTTGATGGATTTGTCATATGAATAACCTCCGATTTGTATAAGTAGCAATCTCTTGAGACTTATATTAACAAAGCCGCAGCCGCTGTTCTGTAACTTGATCACATAACAGTACATTTTCCTAACAACGTATATGCTGCGGCTATTTTCACCAATTGATAGCTATTTATACAATGCGTAAGGGGAAGGGCGCGTTTATTCAACTAGCTCCAGCAGCTGTTCACGTTGGATGTTTGTAATTTGGCCACGGGACAAGTGGATAAGCCCTTCCTTCTCCATCGCTTTTAGAGTCCGACTAATGACTTCCCGGGCAGTGCCCAATTCAATCGCTAGATGATCATGTGTAATCGTTAAGGAATTATCCCCCTCTGTAGTTCTCTCGAGTAAATATTCACATATTCGAATCCGTATGGATTTAAAGACCATGTTATCAATGAGATTAGACATAATAATGAGACGCTCAGCAAATGACTTGAAAATAAACTGACGGAAGCTCATGTAGGTGCCCATCCATCTTTGGAAAATACGAGCGGGAACGAACAGAACTTTCGTCGGTTTCTCAATGCAGACATTGGCTTCATAAGCGGTTTCGCCCAAAATACTGGATGCCATTAATGGACAACAGCCGCCATCGTGTATGCGATATAAGGTAACTTCTCTGCCGTTTTCGCCAAGCTTGTACATACGAACGGTGCCATGCATAATCAATGCTGCGCTTTCTAGAAATTCACCCTCGTGAATGATATGATTCGCTGGCAGTGTAACGACGCTAATTCCATTTTCCTTCCAATCCTCTTCGGTAATTTCTGCAAGGCAGGGGAAGCATGTAATCGCATCCTTAATTTGTTCCGTTTGCATCACGCCGATTCACCTTCTTTAATTAATGTTATGTATATATTGTACAGCCACACTCACAAATAGATGGACAAGAAAACGACAATGTATAACCAGGGAAATAATATGTTAACCTTGACACATCTAGCATACCACGATTATACTTTATTTCACAATGTACCCCTGTGGGGTATGTAGAATTTATTTTTATCAATTGTACAGGAAGCTTCGCTTACCTGTATACCATAGGTGGCTGGGGCTACACTTATATGGATGGAAATGATTAATGAAGAGGAGTTTACAGCAATGAATTCAGCTATTTCCAAAAGAGAAACATTTATTTCATATTTCCTAGCCGTAGCACTTATTTTGGGCATGGTTGCTGCTGCACTACTATTTAATGACCGTGAAATTATTTTGCCTGAGATTGCTGCGATGGCAATTGGCGTATGGGTATATCGGGAAGCGGGGTGGATTAGACAGCCTTCTAAACTATTTATCGCACCGTCACTTACTGCCATTATAGGCTTCGCCGTCAATCAATTAGATATTGCTTATTTAGCTAAAGTCAGTTTGACCTTGGCGTTGATGATGCTCTCACTGCGCATTATTCGATCCAATCTGGCACCGTCCATCGCAACAGGGCTGCTGCCGTTAGTTACAAATGCAACAGAATGGTCGTTTGTCCTATCTGTACTAGTGTTCACATTTATATTAATGCTTGGTGTGCTGCTATTCCGATTGAATGAGGGCTTAGAGAAAAAAGTGCCCATCAACTATAAGTACATGCTTGTATTTTTAGTGATTAGTTTCGTGTGGATGGGCGCATGTACGCTTGCTGGTTTTCCGCAGGCTTCTGTTATTCCACCTATTTTAGTTGTGGTATATGAATCTCTTCAGAAACCGATGTACAATGGGAAAATGGCCTTTAAACAAGCACTCGTACTCACGATTTCCGCAACGGTAGGGACGTTGTTGTACTATGCGATCGATTCATGGATTATCGTTACGATGCTGGATATCATCTGTATGCTTATACTGCTCCGTATCGTCGGAATTCGGGTTCCTGCGGTATTTGCCTTCCCGCTGCTTCCTTTTGTTTTTCCCGAAGAGGTCGTAGCTGTGCTGCCGTTAGTTGCACTGATTGCAACGACATGCTTATTTGGAATGGTGCTGGCGTACAAGAAATGGGAGTTTAAACAAACACATTAATCTGAGCAAGCAAGGCAAGGTAGATGCTTTTAAAAAAGCGTCTGCCTTGTTTTTTTATACATAGCGTACAAACCGTTGATCATATATCCTTCAGTAGGGCGTGTTCTAACAGCAGCAAGTACAATAATGAACAGCCAAATTGGAGGGTAGATCATGTATATTGAAGTTGAAAAAGGTATACATGTTTTTGTTGAGGATATTAACCCTGGAGGACAGAATAACAAGACGATCTTTTTCGTCCATGGTTGGCCGCTTAATCACAACATGTTTCAGTATCAGTACAACGTACTGCCACAGCATGGCATTCGCTGTGTATGTATGGATATTCGGGGAAATGGGCAATCCGATAAGCCCTGGGGCGGCTACACATTCGATCGATTAGCGGACGATATTGCTGTTGTGCTAGAGACATTGAAACTAGAAAATATAACACTGCTTGGTTTCTCCGTGGGCGGAGCAATTACGATCCGTTATATGTCTCGCTATAAAGGACATCGTGTTTCGAAGCTAGCATTAGTTGATGCAGTATCTCCTTCCTTTGTGAAAGATCCAGATTCTCCTTACGGTGTTCCAAGAGAACAAGCCGATGCACTTATTAATCAAATGTACGTAAACTTACCTGTATTTCTTAGTGGTCTATCCCCATCTTTTTTCAATCGGAATTTAGGTAATGCAACGAATGATTGGTTTGTAAATATGGCATTGGATTCCGCTTCGTATGCCCTTATTAAACTATTACAAGTAGCAGCGAATGAAAATGTAGAAAAAGATTTAAGTCAAATTCAAGCTCCTACGGCTATTTTTCATGGTGTTCATGATCAACTGATTCCGTACAAAAGTGCTGAATTGACGAACCAACGAATTAAGAATTCTAAGCTCTTTCCATTGACGAATAGTGGGCACGGAGCTCCAATCTGTCAAGCAGATGAACTGAATAAGCTGCTTATTGACTTTGTTAATTCATAAAATGAAATAACGGATGTATACCAAAATGAAATTTATTATTGTAAGCAAATTGGGGCCTAGAGTGTATCTGAGGCTCTATTTGTTTTGTTTTCAATCGTTGCATATGCAATTATTAAGAATCTGTACTTTCAATTTGGACATATAGTTCTGCTATAATGGTGACGATGTAAACTTCATATAGGAGATGAAACAGATGAAGCGTATCAACATCCTAATCGCGGATGACGAAGCAGAAATTGCAGAGTTACTTGCGCTGCATATAAAAAAAGAGGGCTATCACCCAATAATCGTATCTGATGGAAAGGCGGCTATCCAAGCAGTTGAGTCGAACTCTATCGACTTAGCCATACTTGATATTATGATGCCTGAAATGGACGGGTATGAAGTAACGCATCGTATTCGCGAGCTTAGTTCCATGCCAATTATTTTCCTGAGTGCGAAAGCAACGGATTTGGACAAGATTACAGGATTGGTCAGAGGGGCGGATGATTACGTCACGAAGCCGTTCAATCCGATGGAACTGATCGCTCGGGTGAACGCCCAGTTACGACGTTCTATGCAGTTGAACCAACAAGCACCAACCATTAAGCCTGTATTAGAATTCGGTGGATTATCAATCTCGTATGATCAGCGCACAGTCTCCCTTTATGGCAATAACATTGAACTTACTCCCAAAGAATTCGATATTTTATATTTGTTAGCCAGTTCTCCCAAGAAGGTGTATCCTACCGAACTTATTTTTCAGCAGGTGTGGGGCGAAGCTTATTTTGAAGGCGGGAACACTGTGATGGTACATATTCGTACCTTGCGCAAAAAGCTTGGAGAAGATAAAAATACATTTATTAAAACGATTTGGGGAGTAGGGTACACATTCAATGGCTAAGATGAAGATGATTCAAAGCTTCCGTGCGAAAATGATTATGATATTTGGATTGAGTCTATTCTGCTCCAGTATCATTACTTTTGCCATTTATAAAGTATTTCAATTGTATTACCGTACAGCAGTTAAGTTTGAGAGTCCGCTTAAGGACGTTCGCTATTTTATGAGAGAAATTGGAGATATTAACTTCTTCCTGATTTTCTTTATTCCTTTGTCAATTTTCTTTTTCTTTCTTCTCACGAAGCGATATGCGAATTATTTTAATCAAATATCGGATGGAATTCATCATCTTGCGAATGGTGACTTTAATCATCAAGTCCAGCTTGCAACTAAGGATGAGTTCGGAGCCATTGCGGCAGATATAAATGCAGCTAGTGTGCAGTTGCAGGAGGCCGTGAAGAGAGGCGACTTTGCCGAAAGCAGCAAAGAACAACTGGTATTGAATTTGGCGCATGATTTGCGCACACCGCTTACTTCAGTATTAGGCTATTTGGATTTCATTTTAAAGGACGAGCAGCTAACTCCTGAACAGACGAGACATTACACAACGATCGCATATACGAAGTCGAAACGACTAGAGAAGCTGATTGATGAGCTGTTTGGCATTACGAAAATGAATTACGGAATGGTTTCAATGGAGCAGCAATCGATTGATTTGAGTGAGCTGTTGAATCAGTTAAGCGAAGAGCTATATCCGATGTTTGAGAGCAATCATCTTGTTTCAAGAGTCCGAGTGGCTTCAGATTTGACGATTCAAGGGGATGGAGAGCTGCTTGCACGTGTATTTGAAAATTTGCTGACCAATGCCATTAGATATGGAAGTGATGGTCAGTTTGTAGATATTAATGGTTATGTGGAGGAAAATGAGATCGTTGTCTCAGTTGTGAACTACGGTTCTCAAATTGATCAGGAAGATTTGCCGCATCTGTTTGATATGTTTTATATAGGTGACAAAGCACGGACGCATCAGGAGGGCAGCACGGGCCTAGGCTTATTTATTGCGAAAAATATTGTAGAGCAGCATAAAGGCAACATATCAGCTGAGAGTAATGTCGTTCGTACTAAGTTTGAAGTGAGGCTGCCACGACTTCAGGAATCTACCTGAGATTTACCAGAGTTTAAGAAAAACTTTATTTTTACCCTACTTTTTCTTAACAAGTTATCTTTATCCTTTTTGTATGAAAGGCATGAAGATAATGAGATGAAGAAGTAGGGCTTTTTGTTGTTGTTAAAATGAAAACGAGGAGTGTCCATGAAATGAGAAAGAAGAAACTAGGCGTGATAGCGAGCTGTGTTCTGCTCGCGCTAACGACTGCATGCCGTCTCGATGGAGAATTAAAGCCTAAGCCTAAATCGGCAGCGGGAAAGACAATCGTTACTTTTTCTATTAAAGAATTGAATCCGTTTTATCAAGTGGTCGAGAAGAAATTTGAAGCGAAGTATCCTGACATTGACTTGGAAATTAAAGCTCATAAGCAAATGGGCGGAAAGTGGGAGCCAGGAGAGTATGGGCAGTACATAAAAACAATGAATACCGAGGTGCTAGCTGGAAAAGGTGCTGATGTCATTGAAATGAGCAGTCTGCCTATTGGTAAGTACGTAAACAAAAATTTGCTAGTAAATATGAGTGATTTGATGGAAAAAGACCAGCCACTGAACAAAAATGACCTTCAAATGAATGTACTGGATGCTGGCAAAATCAATGGCGGCTTGTATACCATGCCTTACTCGTTCTCGCTAAGGACATTTGTAGGTGACGGTGATGCTTTGAAAAGCGCGAATATTGATGATAAGAGCTGGACCTGGCAGCAATTCGGTGACATTTCGAAGAACCTGATTGAGCAGACTGGCAAAGGTGATAAGCGATACGCATTAGCGGGCGAACCACAAGAACTAATTTTACAGGAAATGGTAGTTGATAACTATAAGGAGCTCGTAGATCGTACGAATCAGAAAGCAAATTTTGATTCGCCCTTCTTTATAACGATGATGGAGGAAATTAAAAGGATGTACGAAAATGGTGTAATGACTTCGGAAGCAGCAGAGCCTGGGAAGCAGTTGTTTTATTCAATGAGGATCCCTTCACCAGAGGAATTTATCACTCCCTATATGTTATTTAACAACCCAAAGCTGCTGCATAAGCCGCATGCCGAAGGTCAATCAGGTGGTCCCAGGATCTTTTTCTCGGATCAGCTTGGGATTAAGTCCAGCAGTAAAGTCAAAGATGAGGCGTGGACGTTTATTGCCTTCTTATTGTCGGAAGAAGTACAAACGTTACAAGAAAGAGAGGGGTTTTCACTGCTTACGTCACTCAATGACAAGAAGCTAAATGAGATTCAGGAGCAGATGAAGAACGGCACTTATAAGCTTCCGGATGGGAAATCAGTCACAGTACCAGATGAAGCTTTTGCTCAATTTAAGCAACTCATCCAAGAAGCAAATAACTATGCACCATGGGATGCGAAAGTAACGAACATTGTGTATGACGAAGCAATCGCCTTTTTCGCCGGGCAAAAATCTGCCGAGAATGTAGCAAAGCTTATTCAAAATAAAGTCACGACGTACTTAAACGAGTAACGTAATCATGAAATTAGATTTAGATTCGTTTCGAGCAGTCATTCGTTCCTAAGAGGAAGAACAATCATGAAGATAATGTTGAGAAAATGGTCGCGTAGGGACGCCGCTGCGGCGCTCTTGTTTCTAGCTCCAAGTGTAATTGGATTTACCCTATTTTATCTGGTTCCATTTCTAATGGGTATTTTCTATTCTTTTATGGACAATTCAGTCAGCGGACAATTCGTTGGACTACATAATTACAAGGAGCTGCTTGACAGCGGCTCCTTCCGTAAAGCAGCATCCAATACTTTTTATTTCACGGCTATTAGTGTTCCGCTTATGCTCGTGCTGTCGTTAGGACTCGCTTTGCTGCTCAATCAACATCTATACCTTCGCAACTGGCTAAGAACCGCCTACGTATTGCCATTAGTGATTCCTGTAGCTTCCATTATTCTCATCTGGCAAATGCTATTTGACTGGAATGGTTCGCTTAATGCTTGGTTGGATTACTTTGGTGTGGATCGCGTAGATTGGATGAAGACGGACGCAGCTCGCAATGTCGTCATTATCGTTTATTTATGGAAGAACATTGGTTATAACATCATTTTGTTCTTAGCTGGTCTGCAGCAAATACCAAAAGACTATTACGAGACTGCACAAGTAGAAGGGGCAGGGCGGCTGCGGCAATTTTTCAGCATTACGCTCGTATATTTAACTCCAATGACATCGTTCGTTGTCTTAATGTCGATCATTAACTCGTTTAAAGTGTTTCGGGAAACGTACCTGATTGCAGGCGATTATCCGCATGACAGCATTTATATGCTGCAGCATTTTATGAACAATATGTTTATGTCGCTCGATATTCAGAAGCTAATGGCGGCGGCTGTAATGATGGTTGGCTGCATTCTAATCATTGTATTAGGGTTATTCGCGATAGAACGCCGTTTCCAGAAGTCGATGGAATAAGGGCGGGAGGGAAGTAGAGTTGAAGCGAAGTAGAAATGTGCTGCAACGTGTGGCACTAACGGTTGTAATGACCGTCATAGCAATCATCTTGTTGTTTCCTATTGTAATTACATACACGAATTCGTTGATGACAGAGCTGGAGATTGAGATTAATTATGGACTGATCGGTCAAATGACAGAAGTAAAGCCCGGAGCAGAGAATCCATTTGTGAATCTCAAGCTGTTGCCTGATAAAGTTTCGTTGGAGCAGTATGAAAAAGTGTTGGTCGATAATCCGTTTTTTCTGAAATTGTTCTGGAATTCTGTATTTTTAGTCGTGCCTATCATTGTAGGGCAAACGATTGTTGCGGCTTTAGCTGCCTACGCTTTCTCCAAGTTGAGATTCCGAGGGCGAGAAGTGTTGTTCATCGTTTATGTATTGACGATGCTAATGCCCTTCCAAGTTACACTCGTACCGAATTACATTATGGCGGATCAGCTTGGGTTGTTGAATAGTCCAAGTGCTATCATTTTACCAGGTATTTTCGCTGCTTTTGGGGTATTTATGCTGCGTCAGTTTATGCTGCAAATTCCTTACGCCTACATTGAGGCGGCCAAGATGGATGGTGCTGGGCATATTCGAATTTTCCACACGATCATTTTTCCAATGGTGAGGCCTGGTCTTGCTGCACTTGCTATTTTACTGTTTGTCGACTATTGGAACATGGTGGAGCAGCCACTTATTTTTATAGACGATCCATTTGAACAGCCGTTATCGGTTTATTTGTCTGCTATAAATAATGATGAGCGAGGCGTTGCCTTTGCTGCTTCAATGCTATATATGACGCCTATGGTACTTCTTTTTCTGTATGCGGAATCGTATTTCATCGAAGGGATTCAACTTTCTGGCATCAAGGGGTAGTTTTTGTAGTTAGGAGGAACAAATGTTGCAAGTAGGGGTGCAGGTAGAGAGAGAAGGCAGCGACCGTAAACGAAAGCGACTTATTCAAGTTTCGTTTCTGCTGTTTATCGTTATATTGCTGTTTTTCACGATATTCAGCAATACGATTGAGTCGATAAGATTGCCAAAAGTCATAACGGAAAAGCCCAGTATGGGAGCGGTTGAACATAAGTTTGAAAGTGTTGGTGTACTGCGGCCTGTTAGTGAAACGAAGCTTGTAAGCTCTGGGGAGTGGAAAGTGGAAGCGATCCTAGTGAAAGAAGGAGCCCGTGTAAAGAAAGGGCAAACGCTTATTACGTATGACAGTTCATCTGTGGAACGGGAAGTAAAAAATGATGAAGCCGAATTGGAGAAGCTGCAGATCGAGCTGAAAAATATGCAAGAACATTTTAAAGGAATCGCTAGAGAAGACGATGTGATGGCCATCCGCAAGGCAGAAAGCGATATGGACATGCATAAGCTTACGATTGGTATACGAGAGCGGAACATACAAGAGAAGAGAAAGGACGTGGCTGATAAAAAGGCAATAGTAGCTCCTTTCGATGGGCTTGTTTCGAAAATAAACGTTGTGGAAGGTATGGCCTCATCCGGAGCGCCAGATGTAATCATGACTGACAGTCGTCTTGGATATGAGTTTGAAATGGTGGTTGATGCAGCGTTAGTATCGAGTCTGGCGCTTACCGTTAACAGTCAAATTGAAGTTGAATCTCCTAGTCTGGGCGATCAGCCGACAAGATTAATCAAGGGTACTATAACCCGCATCGCACATTCAGAACCTCGAAAAGAGGGTGTTAATCCAGAGTCTGATAGATCGACAGGACGATCAACGATACCTCAAAAAACGATTTTCGTTAAACTAGTAGATCCGTCGCTCAAAGGTGGTGAGCAGGTATCCGTTACGCTTACGAAACGATCCAATGAAAAAGGGATGCTCGTACTGGATAAGGCGATTCATCAAGATCGTAAAGGTAAATACGTATACAAAGTAGAAGAGCAGCGAGGCGCATTAGGAAATGTGTTTGTAGCGAGAAAAGTGGACATTGAATATATGGAAACGAGTCATGTTGAGACGATGATTCGCTCCAATGAAATAAGCGAGGAAGATCGGATTATATTGGAGAGCAGTGAGCCAATACAAGACAATAGTCGTGTTCGATTGGAATAGTCCGGTTGGCGGTCTCCATGAACGAAATTGTAGCACACCCCTATAGAGATTTTGGGCGTAAACCGCTGAATCTCTTATAGGGGTGTGCTTTTTTTACTCAGATTCTGGATAAGCAATAATAGAATAGAATCGAACAATCTCTTCTGTATCATTGATATAAATATGAGGTGTATTCGCATCAAATTTCAATGATTCATTCCGATTGATATGCATTTGCTCTCCATCGATATCTACCGTAAGTTGACCTTCTTGAATCATAAGGTATTCTTCTCCCATATGTGCTTCTGAACGATGCTCCATACCAGGTTTTAATTCAGCCATAAAAACTTCAAAACGCTTTTCAGGATGAAAAGGATACAGCGTATAAACATTGTATTGATCATCATCATCAACGATTGATTTGACATCCTGAATGTTTACTTTTTCTATTTTGGGTTTATCCGTTTCTTTGATGAAGGCAGAAAAAGATACTTGTAATCCATTTGCAATTTTCCATAACGTCGTAACCGTTGGATTGGATTTTCCATTTTCGATTTGAGCTAACATTGCTTTACTAACGCCAGTCATCTCAGCTACTTTATCTAAGCTTAACCCACGGTTTTTTCTAATCCTCGAAAAATTTTGTGCGACTGCAGCTTGAATCAATTCCATACAATCTCCTTGACCCATTTTTGTTTTTATTATAGCATACAATAAAGTATGTTATATAAGACAGATATTCATTATAACGAACGAATGGGTGGGGTAATGAACGTACAATTGAATTCGATCTATAAAGAAGAGGTTAGACCGAGTTTTTTGGAAGGTGTAAAAGACTGTGTTCCTACTTTAATTGGCTATATAAGCATCGCAATCGCCATGGGGATTGTTGGAGCATCGTCCAATCTAACTGTGCTAGAAGTAGGCTTACTAGCTCTTTTTGTTTATGCAGGATCAGCACAATTCATTATTTGTGCCTTATTAGCGGCGGGTAGTCCGATTTCCGTTATTATTTTTACAACGTTTATTGTGAACATCCGACACTTCCTGTTGAGTATGACATTGGCTCCGCAATTTACTTCCTATTCGCTGCTTAAAAACATTGGGATAGGGTCGCTGCTGACAGACGAATCATTCGGTGTTGCTGTAAATAAATTGGCGCGCAAAGAAACGATTAATGACACGTGGATGAATGGTTTGAATCTAACAGCGTACAGCGTCTGGGTTGTATCTTGTGTGGTGGGTGCTTTGTTGGGGAAATGGATTCCGAATCCAGAAGCATTCGGTCTCGACTTTTCCTTAACGGCTATGTTTGTTGCTTTACTTGTGTCGTTATTCCAAACCATTGAGCATAAAAAGTTAAAGCTCTATCTATTTCTTATTATCATCGTAACAGCTCTCATGATCGGTTTATCCATGTTTATGCCAACGTACATAGCGATTATTATAGCCACTGTGATTGGGGCGACAATTGGGGTGGTGAAAGACAAATGAGCGTAAATATAACGGTTTTCTGGATTATTATAGGGTGTGCACTTGTAACCTTGATTCCTCGGATTTTACCATTTATTATTGTGCGAAATATACAGCTTCCACCAGTCGCTATAAAGTGGCTTTCATTTATTCCGGTTTGTATTTTTACAGCACTTGTGGCAGATAGCCTTATAAACAAGGAAGCGGATTCGCTAATAAGTATGGATTGGAACGTCATACTAGCGCTGATTCCAACGATACTGACCGCTCTTTATACAAAAAGCATGGCGATCACAGTAATAGTGGGGGTCGTTTGTATGGCAGGAATTCGATTTATTATGTGAAGTATTGAAGTGTTTTTGCACCATTATTTAAAGTGCTCCCCACATTTTTATCGATATAAATGTGGGGAGTTTTTTTTATAAGAAAAATGAATCCTTAATTAGTACTTAGCGGCCCAAACTTCGATCTCGATCTTTAACGATTCAACTGCCAAGGCAGGAATATAACAAAACGTCATAGCTGGTGTGGCACCACCGTGGAATTTGGCCCAAGCTTCACCGAAGAACTCCCAATCCATTTCTTCAGTTGCCCAAATATTCACTTTAAAAATATTTTCAACAGCTACAGATTGGCTTTGCAAAATACGCAAAATGTTCTGGAGCGTATTTTGGAGCTGCTGATTCAGATCCGAAGGAATATGTCCTTCTAAATCAGTACCCACTTGACCAGAGAGCACAAGTAGATCAGCGCCATTGGGAACAACAGTAAGATGAGTGTACGGCCCGATAGGCGGTGTAAGTGTCGATGGATTAATCCGTTGGACTTGTTTGATCTTGACCATGTCATTATCGGAAGGTTCTTCCCTCACGATAGCTAGTGTCTGATGGTCTTCCCAACGGCCGTTTATTTTAACATTTTTCTTAGCCACGCCTTCTTTGTGGAAGCCGGACTTCAGCAACACTTTCATCGAACCCTGGTTATGCAGCATGACACCAGCCTCTATACGATGGAGATCCAGCTGATTAAAGGCAAAGTCTACAACGAGCTTGACCGCTTCGGTCGTATATCCTTTCCCATTATGTTCTTGATCAAGGAAATAGCCGATCCAGCAGCTTTGCAGATTATAACGCACAACCTCCGTTAAAAAGACTTCACCAATGATTTGGTCCGATTGCTGTAAGCAGATAACAAATAAATAACCGCGGTCTGCTTCTTTTAACTCCATCTCTTCTCTAATTCGTTCTACTTGCCCTTGAAGGGTATAGAATGATTTCTCTCTTGCACCTGTAAACTGTTGAAAGAACTGGCGGTTGTTCGCTTCAAGTGCGAGTAGGGACTCAGCATCGGATTTCTCAACCAGTTTCACATAAATCATTTCTCCGTTTAATCGTGTCATTGTACATTTCTCCTCTTTTTGGATAATAAAAAAACACCACAGGAACCCTGTGGTGTACATGTCAAAATAGATAACCACAAGGTAGCGACCTGTGGTGTTTCGTTCCACTGTATCCTAAGACGTTAACACTTAAGATAGAAGCCGCTGCTATCGAATTTGGACATACGTATCCCGTGATTAGCGTATTCAAAGAAAACAGCAGTAGAGTATCCTGTGCCTTTAGACAAAGATTGCAATGATCGTTTCTTCATTTGGATACTCTCCCTTCTCAGATTCTACATTTTTAAACTACAAGTAAGTTATAAAGCAGTCCGTCCTATAATCAATGAGTACTCAATCGTTCCATTAATTTATGTATATCAGTATATGTGAATGAGATCAGCTATGCAAGCTAACAAACTTTTATATTGGCTCGTTCATTTATATTCTATTTTGTAATGGGTCAGAAACCTAATTTGGTATTCAGTAGGCAGAAACATATAGCGGGCAGGCGAGTGCATCATATAGTAGGTTAAAGGAGGTGCTCCGTTTGTCCAAGAAAAAAGAAGAAAAGCAGCTTCCTCATCGTTCAGATAAACAGGCGAATGTAAAGGCGCTTAAGAAGCTGGTGAAAAAAGGGTTTCGTCACGGTTCCACTCTTAGCAGCAAGCACCATAAGCATAACGGTAAGAAAATATTTATTTGTAGCCCTAAGCGACCGTTTGTGCTTACGCCTCTGCAAACCGCTACGTTCATCTCCTTTATACAAAACATTAATACGTTTACGATACAGGTGCTTGCCAATCCGAATGCACAGAATATTCAACAATTAAGAGATCAGCTCAACGAACTAGCTCGGTTTATTGAAGCTGTGAGAATACCTTTTGTGTTGAAGGTTGAAATAAATGCCACAATAAACACGATATTATCCTTGATTGTGCAAACACCATTCCCGACAGAGGCCGTTGCTGCGCAAATTCAGAATCTGCAAAATCTGCTGCTAGCCTTAGCTTTCAGCTTGCAAAGTGCCAACCAAGCCATTATTAATGCGCTGCAGATCGCCATTACCGCTTTGAGTCAATCCATCGCTGCAATTGAAGCACAGCCGGGAGCTCGTGGAGCGACGGGTATAACCGGCCCAACGGGAGCAACAGGTACTCAAGGTATTCAAGGTGCGCAAGGCACACAGGGACTGATTGGTCCAACCGGAGCCATGGGCCTGCAAGGGATTCCGGGTCTAATTGGGCCAACAGGTGATACGGGACTACAGGGACTTCAAGGCCCAGTCGGACCTACGGGGGCAACGGGAAGTCAAGGGATACAAGGATTGGTTGGTCCCACGGGTCCAACAGGTCCTAATCCTCCAATTGCAGTTGCGGACATATCATCGAATACGACACAGGTTATTCCAAACAATGGAGCAGTTAATTTAAGTACGTATACTCAAATCATCGGAGTTACATTTAACGGAACAGATACACTTACTGTTCCCACTACAGGATTATATTTTATTTCATATGATATTTCATTAGATCCCGGAAATGTTGGTGCGTCTTCTTTTGGGGTATCCGTAAATGGATTAGCACCTAACATTGATTCGAACATAGCAACGACAATCAATCAACATTTGTCGAATAGCGGTATTCTAGGTGTTACAGCCGGCACTACGGTTAGGCTTATTAATACTTCAGGTGTAGCAAGAACGATCTCTACACCATTGGCAAATGCACAGTCTGCTCGATTGGCTATCTACCTCGTCAGAACCCTTCCATAATCGTTTGGCGCCAACTATGAGAAGTTTAGTGTAATCATGAGCCTGCTTAAGCAAAAAGCAACATCAGTATACCTATAATCGCAATAGGTCACCCTCTGTGTAGTGGCCACCACTTGAATAAGAAATACGTTTGCGCGGGGAAGCTCCTCGCGTTTATTTGTACATATTTTACCTCGAACAAGCTATTTTGAATGTACAAGTTCTAGCTAGGATTAGAAGTTGACTTCTATTAGTTTATGGGTTAAACTAATAATTGTTTAGGGGGTATACTTTTAATGAATACAAAATTATATGAAGCGATTCAGCTATTTGAAGAAGTCATGATTTATGGAACCAACCATATTATGAATGAGCTGAAACTAGATATTTTTAAAGAGTTATCTTTAGAACAGGTAAGACTATTAGAGCTTTTAGTTACGAAAGGGCCTTTAACCTCTACCGAAATTACCGAGCTTCAAGGGGGACACAAGAGCGCTACTTCCAACCGATTGAAAAAATTAATCCAAAAAGATTACGTTAGATTTGAGCAAAAAGAGGACGACCATCGAATCAAGCATGTAGTTATAACAGATAAAGGACTGGTCGCAACGAAGCTCGCTAATGAGCTATCCTTTAATTATTTTAAATCATTGTTATCAGACGTGTCCGAAGAAGAAATTGAACAATTTATTATGACATTTAGAAAAGTAAAGGCTATTTTATCGGCAAATTAAATTACAGCAGCAGCTGTCCCGAATTTAAGGAGGAAACGACCATGGTAACAATCAGAAAATCACACCCGAAAGACGCAAAAAAAGCTTCAAAATTAATGTTCGATGCGATGGATTGGTTGGGGAATCTTTTTCAGTTCAACTCATTGAAAAGCACTCGACTCATTGAAAAGCTGTATTTAAAACCAAATACGAGATTCAGCCATGAACACACGCATGTCGTGGAGATAGATGGGGAAGTAGCAGGAATTCTAACAACTGCTGCAGGAAGTAAACTTGATCGCTTTAATTTAAGCGCAGCGCTAAACAGCGTGTCATTCCTTGGCTTTAAGACGATTAAAAATGTGCTCAAGCATGCAGGTCCCTTATTAAAAACAAAAGAAGCATTAGCAGACGAATATTACATCACTACGCTAAGTGTGGATTCTAAATTCCGAGGCAAAGGGATCGGCACGAAGCTGCTCGATCTTGCTGAGCAATTAGCCATAGATAACGGCTATCTAAAATGTTCCTTAACGGTAGATGCAAGCAATGAAAAAGCAAGAAGGCTATATAATCAGCTAGGCTATGTAGAGCAGCATCAATATAAGCTTATGCACTACACCTTTGTGCGAATGGTGAAGCCATTGTAACGAAAGTATTTCATTTGCTGCTACTGATACAGAGAAAAGAGCCCTAACGAATAGGGCTCTTAATGCTCTTATTCGATTGGTAAATCAATCGTTTCTAGAGGAATTATCGTCGAGATTATATTTTTTAAGAGTAAAGATTGCTTGCCATTATTCTGAATCAAAATTGTGAATTTATCAAAGTATAGCAAAACGCCTGACACGGGAACACCATTTTTCAATAGAATCTTTAATGGTATTTCACGCTTCCTACACTGATTAAGGAAATATTCCTGTACATTTACATTCTTTTCGTTCATAAGAACCTCCTACGAATAGCCGAAATTATACAGAATAAAGTTGCTATTTTATAATTCGCATTTGGTATGTTAATCGCTGTTTAAGCAATTAGGGCTTGTCCTGTACTAACCTCGAAATATACTGCAGCACACTATCTGTTTCCTCATTAGTCAATGGATCTATATTAAACATTTTGGAGAAAATAAGCCCATCGCATAAAAGCCTTATTACTAAACCATTCTCAACTGAGATCGACTCTTCATTCAATTTTTGCCTTAACGTTTGGTATTCGGATTCCCATAAATGCAACAATTCTTTTTTGTTAGTTAATGCGGCTAACATACTTAAATCTGCACGTACAGGATTGGAATTGTCCCATTGTTTAAATGTGGCTGCCGCATAAGATTGAGCGTAATTATTAGTAAGTTCAAATTCATCAAGCAATAACTTTTTAAAGCGAACAACGCTTTGCTCATTTAGTGCCCTGATCAATTCTTCTTTGTTGCTAAAGTGGTGTATGAGCCCACCCTTACTAATTCCGGCTTCAAGCGCTATTGCGTCTAGTGTAAATTTGTTGATACCTTCTTTATCAATAATTCGAAGAGCGGCATCTAACAAATCTGCTTTTTTTATCAATAGAACCCCTCCATTCCCGACCAACTAGTCGGTTTTTTAATTATAACATAAATCGTTAGGCTTACAAATTGAAGAGAGGAAATAAGGGAATGAAATCATGATCCGATGGAAATCTTATCTGGGTGTGAAGTAATTATCATTGGCTTAAGAAAGAGGATGCATCAATGCATGATCAAAAGAAACGAGATTTAGTTGCATTAGCTTCGATACCGCTAATAATGACATTGGCCAACTCGATGCTTATCCCCGTGCTGCCATTGATGCAAAAGAAATTAGGCATTTCCTCTGTCAAGGCCAGTTTGATCATAACCGTATATGCAGCCGTATCCATCGTATGTATACCGATCGCTGGCTACTTGTCGGATCGCTTTGGCCGAAAGCTTATTATCATCATTGGCTTATCTATAGCGGCGATAGGAGGGGTTGTATCTGGGTGGTCCGCATGGCAGTTGGATCACTATGCAGCTTATATCGGCATTCTTATCGGCCGCTTTATTCAGGGAATAGGGGCAGCAGGGGCATTTCCAATCGTACTTCCTTTAGTCGGGGATATGTTTACAAGTGATGAACAGGTAAGCAGTTCACTCGGTATGATTGAGACATCCAACACATTTGGAAAGGTAGTAAGCCCCATTTTAGGTTCTGCGCTCACATTAGTGGTCTGGTATCTCCCACTTGCTATTATCCCAGTCTTCTGTGTCATCTCGATCGCTGCCATTGCGATTTTTGTTAAAGTGCCTAAGAAAAATGATGAACAGCAGAAGATGACGTTCAAAGCGTTCTTGCATGATGTGGGTAATATTTTATACAAAGATGGACGCTGGTTGTATGCCATCTTCGCTATCGGCGGAATTGCGATGTATATCATGTTTGGATTTTTGTATCATATGTCCACGATGCTGGAGGAGAAGCACGGGATCGACGGCATTAAAAAAGGCGCATTACTCGCTATTCCGTTAAGTGCTATATGTATTGCATCGTATTTTACTGGAAAGTTGATCGGAACGAACAAATGTAAAATGAAGTGGTTTAACTTTACGGGGGCTGTGATATTGACAGGAAGTATGTCTATGTTTTTGTTTCTGGATACGACGAGGCTAATAACGAACCTTATTCTTTTATCTATCGGAGGTTTAGGGATTGGTCTTATTCTGCCGAGTTTGGATGCCTTAATTACAGAAGGCATTGATAAAAAGCAGCGAGGGACAATAACTTCGTTGTACAGCAGTATGCGCTTTATCGGCGTTGCGGCGGGTCCGTTAATCACTTCATTTTTTTTGGATAACGATAGATTGGTGTTTTATATTTTCACAGGTATGGGGCTTCTATGCTGCGGCATTGCGTTGTTCGCCATTCACCCAAGCGATGAACAGGAAGGGAAGGAAGGTGACTTGGTACCGACTTGATTATACAGTGAAGAAAGAGTAAGAAGGATTGAATTCGGCAAGTTTACGTATATCGCCGTAAAAAAGCCACTCAAATGAGTGGCTAACATTCATAATAAACAATAATAGCAAAACGTTTTGTTGATTGTTTTGAGTATGGACTGAGTTATTTATCGTTTGTTCGTATGTTTCTTTATTACCTCATAATCGGCTGTGGTGTAGTTACCCATATGCCACAAGGAGACACCTTGTAAGCCGTAAAATTTCGCCAACCATATTTTATGCTCGATGCTTCGCGCATCCTCATACCATATTTCATGGCTTCCGCGGTCATCTTTGAACGTTATTTTGCTTAAAAAGTACGGTGTCACAAATTCCACTTTACTGCCCGGTTTAGCCGCCCGCTCCTCAACTAGCTTGATCGATGGTTGTTCCGAAACGACCGTTCCATCTGTTCGTGTAATCCATTGATTCGCTTGCTTTGAAATGCCTAATACAAGCTTTTCTTTCGGAATCACTTGTAATGCCGATTGTATCGTTTCATTGACCAATGGTAGTGGAGCAGAAGGAAGCTTGCTCTCCATATGCGTGTAATCGTAAGCCATTAAAATAACTTGATCAGCAATCTCACCGATTGATTTGATATCATAACCTTTATACCAGTTTGTTGGTGGAACAGCTACGGAAAGCGTAAGCCCGTTCAAGCTTTGCTTCAACTCTCGTAAAAAGGATACGAAAGCAGCTTGTTCCGATTCTTTCTTAATCCCCTCGAAGTCAACAGAGATACCCGTAAATCCATACGGATTATTCGCCATTTCTGATTGAACAGATTGAATAAAGGCTTGCTGTGCAGGCACATCCGCAAGGAACTTGCTTAATTGTGCTTTTCCGTTATGAGCGAAAATACTAAGCTCTTTCTGTACGTTGTTCTGCTCTGCAATTTGAATTGCAGCCTCCCATCCGCTTGGGACTGCATATTCACCATTTTTCATATCCAGTGAAGCCGTGCCATTCGCTGTATAAGCCAGCTCCGACCAACCAAATTTCACATCATTTAAATGGCTCATTTGATTGGCTTGCTTGAAAGATTTAATCGCATAATAGCCAATGCCTGATAGAGGTTGAGCTTGGATTCGCTCGTTAATGACACGTTCTATAATAGAAGCTGCTTCTTTTCTTGTTAACGATGCATTGGGTCGGAATGCGCCTGTTTCGTCACCAACCATAATACCTAGGGATGAACTGTAGTATAGTTCTGGCAAATAGTTTGGGTTAATTTTGTTCGCATCTGTAAGCTTGCGATTGCTTTTTTCGTCCTTCCAGCCAGTCTCTTTCCATGCTGTACGCTCTGCTTCGGTCTTTTTTTGCAGCAGCAAGTTGCCTGTCAGTACTGCGACTTCTTCTCTCGTAATCTCACTTTTAGGTTTGAATTGATTATCTTTAATCATGAACTGGATAAGACCTTGGTCATAAGCACGTTTCACATAATTATAGGACCAGTGACTAGGATCCTGCATATCTGTTATTTTCATCGACGTAGTTGTTGTTGACGCTTGCTGTTCTGGATTAGCGGCCATCATCATTTTGATAAAAGCCTCTCTCGTTAGAACGCTATTTCCTTGAAAGGTACCATTGCCCATACCTGAGACAACACCGGTTACGGACAGCTTATAAATACTATCCGATGCCCAATCCTTCTTCACATCGGAGTATGGCTTTAGTTGAGCGTTATATGCGAATGCACTTCCTGTACCTGCAAACAGCATCATGGCAGCAGAAAGGGTCGCTATTTTCTTGAGCATTTTTCATTCCTCCTACTAAATTCATCCATCTATTATACTAGATGTGAGTATATTCATATATAATCCTTTTATATTTTAAATACAAATTTTATATAAATTACTGCTGAAAATAACATGAATATTACGTCGGCGTAGGGAATATCCTAGGCTCTTTTTTTGTATTCGTTTTCAAAATTTGATGTACGGTAACCCCTTATTTTCCCAAAATTATCAGGTTATCTTTTTCAGATCGAGCTAATATGCTTTACAGTCCATCCCACAGAAACGAGTTTAGATGGACACAATTTTAACTAATCAAGCCTTTACTTGGGAAAGAAAGGACGAAGAGAATGCCAATACTGCACCGTTATACGACAACTACCAATGGAGCGATGACGTTTACTGGGAACACTTTAGGATTCGGGGCGATTAATCCTAGTTACAACGACATTGGAGCGTTCATTACGTTGGATCCCGCTCTGCAAGAAGCAGGTTATCCACCTGGTAGTACGAAAGATTGGAAATTGAATGCTTCACAGGCTCAATTACGAATTCCATCAGCCAGCGAAGTGCTGTATGCCGAATTAATTTGGGGAGGAACTGCCAAGTTTAATACCTCAGATGTATCCGCTGAATTGGATACTCCGATTGCTTTCATTGACTCTAATGGCTCCGCGCAAAACATTTCACCCGATTCCACAACAGCCCAGACGGTTGTACATGAAAAACATACGTTTTACATTCGTTCGGCTAATGTAACCTCAATCGTCAAATCAAGCGGAGCAGGGCTCTATACCGTTAATGGAGTGCCGGCAACTATTGTCCGTCCGAGCAAAAGCAATGCAGCAGGCTGGACTCTTGCTGTTATATATAAAAATGACTCGCTGCCACCGCGCAATATGAACTTATATGTAGGAACGGCCAATGTGGAACGAGGAAATGTAGTGGATCAGACGATTACGGGTTTCGGCACACCTGAATCCAAGCCGTTTCAAGCAAGAGCTCTATTGTCTGCGATAGAAGGCGATAGCTTCATCACAAAGGATCAATTTTTGTTCGGTCCGTCTCCAAGCAATTTGCAAGCGATATCGGGCCCGAATAATCCTATAGATAACTTTTTCGCTTCACAAATTAATGATGATAGCGGAAATTTAGATACGAGCGGTACACAGGGCACAAATAACGTGACTCCGGGTCAAAAACAAACTTCTCAACGATATGGTTGGGATATTACGAACGTAGACATTTCCAACGCCATAGATATTTCACAAACTTCAGCAACTGCACGCTTCAAAACCGATATGGATGGTTTCGTCCTCTCCGCCTTAGGCATTCAAATCGATGTAAATAGCCCTGATATTAAAATAGATAAACAGGTAGATCAAGATATAGCGCTTGTCGGAGATGAGCTGACATACACGATTCTTGTCGAAAATAGCGGACTGGCAGAAGCGCAAAATGCTATTTTCAAAGATATACTCCCGGATGAGCTGCAATTTGTACTGAATAGTGTGTTGGTAGACGGACAAGCAAGACCGGGAGAAGACCCGACTGTAGGGGTCGATATCGGTTCGGTCAGCATCGAAGGGCCTGTTGAAATCGTGTTTAAAGTGAAAGTGACCGCTGTTCCTCCGAGTGGAAAGGTCAGCAATATTGGAACGCTTGATTATGAGTATCAAAGTGCAGCAGGTTTGCCGCTTACTTCAGGTTCCAGCAGTTCCAATGCTGCAGATACGAGCATCAAGCATGTCCAAGTGGATGTTGTAAAAAGTGAAGATCGATCAGTGTACGACAAAACGGGTGACGTCATTACGTATACGCTCGACATTACAAATAACGGTGATACCCCAGTGGACGCCGTTTCGATTAAAGATGCGATTCCAACAGGAACAGCGCTTGTGCCTGGCAGCTTAACAGTCAACGGCATACCAATATCGGGAGATCTAACGACAGGGGTTCCGCTCGGCACGTTGCTTCCTGATCAATCCGCATTGATTACGTTCCAAGTAGCGGTACAAAGCCCGTTGCCAGAACAAGTGGATAACAAAGCAGAAGCGGACTATCAATATCAATTGAAGCCGGGAAGTGACGTGCGTCAAGACACTGCGGCTAGTAATACAATAACCGCATGGCTGGAGACGGACTGTCAAAAAGCTCAAAATCAAATCTTTGAATCCGTAGTCCAGCAAGAGTTGGCTCTAGCGAAAGTATTACAAGCAGAGCGTGTAAAAATTCAAAAAGCAATCGAAGCATTTGAAGCGGGTCGAATTTCTGCTCAAGAACTTGCTTCTATTAATTTAAGTGTGGAAAAAGTCGTCCAAAAGGCAGCGCTGCTAGAAAAAGTGTTAAAAGAAAAACTTGAGATCGCGAAGAACGTATGCTGCTAAGATTTATTTAGAACGGTCTATATCGTGAAGAAATGCACAATCTTTCTTTGCGTGAACGGATAGGTGACGAGCGAGATTCAAAGGAAAAGGGAGGAGCAAGATGCCATTTATTCATCGTTTTACCCAAACAACCAACGGTGCAATAACGTTCACTGGAAATACATTAGGCTTTGCAGATGGAAGTACAGATATCGGGGCATTTCTATCAACAGACACCTCCAAACAAGTGTCGGGCTATCCAGCAGGAAGTACGCTTAACTGGTCAGAGAACTCATCTGCGGCTGAGCTGCGATTTCTAGCGGGTAGTGAGATCTTGTATGCCGAGTTAATCTGGGGCGGATCGACGAAAGATGACTCTACGAATATTGGCGGAGCTATTAATACGTCGATTTGGTTTAGGACACCAAGTACAACGGTCACGATCGCGCCAGATGGTTATACAGCTCGTGAGGAACCGGCAAATGGCCAAGTGTTTTATGTCCGCTCGGCGAATGTGACGGATTATGTAAGAAGTGGTGGAGCTGGAACCTATATTGTAGGCGGTGTTCCTGGATCGATTAGAGACTGTACGTTTTTAGCTTCGACGAATACGGCTGGATGGACACTGGCTGTCGCGTATAAGCATCCGGTGCTAAAAATTCGAAATATGAACATTTATGTTGGCTCTCAGCTCATTACGATGTTCAATCCTCCCGTAGATGAATTGATTTACAACTTTAAGACGCCTGAAGGCGGCGACATTAAAGGACGTGTCATGATTACGGCGATGGAAGGGAATGCGAATCTTCCAGGTGATCATTTCGAATTCGGTCCGAACCGTTCCTCGTTATCGATTATTTCAGGGCCTAACAATCCGGCGGATAATTTCTTTGCCTCGCAAATTAATGACGATCAAGGTTATTTGGATACGAGCGGAACGGCTGGAGGACTTAATAAGCCTGTAGGTGCAGATGGATTCGGCGTACGATCAGGGTGGGATATTACGAATGTAGACGTAACTCATACATTGTTCCATGGTCAAACCGAAGCGATCGCTCGGATAGCGACGAGGCAGGATACTTACTTGGTGAGCGGATATGGCGTACAGATTGATGCCAATAGTCCAATTGTCAAAATGAATAAATCTTCGGATAAAAAGCAAGCCGTAGTAGGTGAGATTGTCACTTACACGCTAGAGGTCAAAAATGATGGCTATGTCGATGCGACCAATGTGATTTTTAAGGATCATCTTGATCCTGAACTTGAATATGTAGTGGATAGTTTGCGAATCAGAGGGGTGGCATCCCCAGATCAAGATATTGCGAATGGTGTAAACATCGGCACGTTGGCTGTTGGAGAGACGGTTATCATTACCTATCAGGCAAAGATTACGAAAGAACCTGATGATAAGGTGGTGCATAACCAGGCTTCGATGACTTTTGATTTTCAAAGCAGACCAGACTTGCCAATATCGACAGCGACGAGCGTAAGTAACAAGCCTGGTGTGGAAATTATTGAGCCGCCTACGTGTGAAGAAGGAAAAAATCAAATTATTCGTACGATCGCTGAAGCCGAACATAGCATTGCTCGAATACTGCGAGCAGAAGCGGAGAAGATTGAAGCGGCAGCGCGTGCATTTGGAAATAACAACATCGAGGTTCAGGATCTCGCTGCTATAAATGATAGTGTGGCTGATATGCTCGATAGCATCATTTCGTTGGAAAGCGAACTTAAGGAAAAATTGGCGGCTACGAAAGTCGTTTGCAATTACTGTTCCTAATCTTTGGGGAGAAACCGTTGGATAGGGTTGAACCTGATTCATTGATGGAAGGATGAGAATCGATGGCTAAAAAGAAAGCCGCTGTAAGCGCGAGCACGAAAGCACTTACCTTAGCGCTCGATAGTCCAATTATAGAACTTACGAAAACGGTGAATAAAACAGAGGCGAAAGTGAAGGATGTACTTACTTTTACCGTCCTTATCACGAATACAGGAACAGCGGATGCACAGAACGCTATTTTGAAAGATCTGTTACCTAAACAATTAAAGTTTGTACCGGGAAGTGTTGTTGTAGATGGTGTGCCTCAACCTAGTGCGCATGTCACAAGCGGAATCCAGCTAGGAACGGTAGGGACAGAGCAAGTGACGGAAGTGACTTTTCAAGCGAAAGTTGTCAATATCCCATCAGATGAAATCGTGAAAAATAAAGCATCGCTAAAGTACGAATACGAAAGTGCGACTGGATCTCCAGTTTCCAAAGCAGAAGCTGCCAGTAATGAGACGAGAACGAAGGTAATCGTACGCCCTCCTACAAACTGTGAGAAAAGCCAAGCAACTGTGGAATTTTCTATTGTCCAGCAAGAAAAGGCTCTTCAAGAGTTGTCGAACGTCGAAGTAGAAAAAATACGTGCAGCGAATCAAGCTTTGTACGACGGGAAAATCACAAATGCGGAGCAGCAATTCATTGTTAATAGTAAAAATAGAGCGGATGCAGCCTTTGTGGCACTGTCGCAAGAACTGCTTAACAAGCGAGCAGCGATTCAGGATTTGTGCAAAGGTTGCAAGTGAAGCGAAGCAAGGCATATGCAGGATAAAAGTAGATGAACGGAGCATTATGGAATGAATTTATGTTACGAATCTAGTTTGAATGCCGTGTTGAAAGGGTGAAAGCAAATGTCTGATAGACCAAATGTAAGTATTTTGAAAGAAGTCGATAAGACGGACGCCGTAGTTGGCGATATTCTCACCTATACGTTTACACTTTCCAACGATAGTCCCATAGAAGTGACGAATTGCAAATTTAAAGACTTCTTATCCGATGAGGTTGCATTTGTTCCTAATAGTGTAACTATCGACGGTGAATCCAAGCCTGGTGAAGATCCTACAAAGGTGATTACACTTGATCAGCTTTCTATCGAAGGTCCAATCGTTCTTACGTTTCAAGTTGAAGTGATCAAACCTCATCCAAGCGGCGTAATTAAAAATAAAGCCTATATGGGTTCGGAATCTTCGGTTGGATATGTGGATGTGATCAGTAACGAAGTAGAAGTCAATGTGCCTGCAGGACGCACGGCATGTGAATGGTCACGTGACCTGATCATTCATTCCATCGCTCAAGAAGAAAAAGAACTAGCAACGGTTCTTTATATAGAGGGTGAAAAGATTCAAGCTGCTGTCAATTCGTTTCGCGCTGGTCGCATTACGGTTACCGAACTGCTGGCGATTAATCAGAGTGCCAAGTCAGCCGTTCAGCAGATTGCAAATTTGGAGAAGGAATTGAAGAACAAGCTTAATAAGGTAAAGGATCTTTGCTGCGGCTGCTAGTAGAGATAGAACGAGGTATGGAGAAAGGGTGAGAGATGGATGGCGTTAAATCCGCGATATTCAACGACGACGAATGGTGCGGTTACTTTTACAGGCAACACACTGGGCTTAAGCAGTACAAATACAAGCTATACCGATATTGGCACATTTATTACGACGGATACAACTAAGCAGGTAACAGGATATCCTGCTGGCACGACATTAGATTGGAAAGAGAATTCCTCTGCGGCACAGCTTCGGTTGCCTACTGGAAGCGATGTATTGTATGCAGAATTGATCTGGGGCGGTTCAACGAAAACGAGTCGAGAAGACGTGACGAGTGAGATCGACCGGGCAATTACACTTATTACGCCGAGCGGAACTCATCTCATTACGCCAGATCCGACGACCGGGCAGCAGGTGACGCAGGCAAGCCAAGTCTTTTATGTTCGCTCTGCTAATGTGACCAGTCTGATTAAGTCAGATGGAGCTGGCAGCTATACGGTCAGCGGTGTACCGGCTACTGTGCAGCGATTTAAGAGCAATAACGTAGCTGGCTGGACATTATCCGTCGTTTATAAAGGCACGACACTCCCGCTGCGAAATATGAGTGTGTATGTGGGAACTGCATCGATTGAACGGGCAGGATCAGTGGATCAGACGATTTCTGGCTTCTCTACGCCAGATCTTGGCGATGTGAAAGCAAGGTTACTCGTGACCGCGATGGAAGGCGACTCAAAGATCCCCGGCGACCAGCTGCTGTTCGGCAAAGACGCAGCTTCCTTACAGCCAATTTCCGGTCCTAACAATCCGGTAGATAACTTCTTCGCTTCGCAAATTAACGATGATGCTGGCAATTTGGACACAAGCGGTACATTTGGGAGTGCCAATGTGGCACCAGGCGGCGCTGGAGCAGCCATTCGTTATAACTGGGATATTACGAATGTGGACGCTTCTGCAGCGATGCAAAATTCGCAAACTGAGGCTGTCGTGCAGCTCGCTTCTAAGTCAGACGGTTATATCGTAACAGGGCTAGCTGTTCAAATCGATGTAAATAGCCCTGAGATCAAAGTCACTAAAGAAGTCGATAAAGAAGCGGCAGTAGTAGGAGAAAAACTTACCTACACGTTGTTAGTTGAGAACAACGGCATGACAGAAGCACAAAGAACGACACTCACTGATATACTCCCACCTGAATTGAAGTTCGTGGATGGCAGCTTAAAGGTCGATGGTGTGCCTATCCCAGATGGAGATCCGATAAAAGGTGTGGACATTGGATCTATCTCCGTCGAAGGTCCAACGGAGGTCACCTTTGAAGTTCTCGTCGTAAAAGTTCCGCCAGACAATAAAGCGATCAACAAGGCTTCTGTTGTGTACGATTTTCAGAGTGCTCCTGGCTTGCCTGTCTCGTCAGGTAAGGCAGACAGCAATGAAGCAACGACCGTTATTCGAAAAGTAGAAGTGGCTGTGGCGAAACGACAAGACCTGCCTGTATACGTGAAAGCGGGGAACGTCATTACGTATACGATTGAGGTTGCGAACACAGGAGATACGCCGCTGACCGATGTTGTGGTAGAGGATCAAATTCCGAATGGAACGAAGTTCGTGCCAGGCAGTTTACAGGTCGATGGTCGTCCGATCGTAGGCAATATTGAGAATGGTGTTAATATTGGCACCGTAGCTCCTGGGACAACAGCCAAAGTGACGTTCCAAGTAAAGATCGATGACCCGGTCCCTAAAAAAGTGACGAATAAAGCGAAAGTAGACTACAAATACAAGTTGATCCCAGCCGGTCAAGTGTATCGTAAAGATGAAATGACGAATGAAGTTACAGCTGTTCATGAAGCGAATTGCAGTGAAGCGCAGAAGAAAATCGTAACGGCTGTCGGCGAAGCGGAACTAGCAGTAGCGGGTGTAATTGCTGGAGAGAAGATACGGGTTCAGGATGCGATTCGAGCGTTCAATGATGGCAAACTCACTGCAGAACAGCTGCTTCAGGCAAATGAGCAGTTGAATGAGACGTTGAACAGCATCACTTCAGATGAAAAACATCAGCAAGATACGCTGCAAAAAGCGAAAAAATTGTGCTGTCCAGGCGTGGTCGAGGACGACTTCAGCGGTGTATATATGATTCGCAATAGAGGAAGCCAAAAAGTACTTGATGTATTTAGCGCTTCCAAGGACAATGGCGCGAATGTTCAGCAGTATGAAAATAATGGCGGCGATCATCAAAAGTGGAAGCTGGAGAAGCAAGCAGACGGATCTTATACATTTGCAGCGGTTCATAGTGGGAAACTACTTGAAGTAGCGGGGGCTTCAACGGTTGGCGGCGCTAATGTACAGCAATGGGAAGATACAGCCGGTGCGCATCAACGGTGGAACATTGTTAAGAACCCAGATGGGTCACTGAAATTTATAGCGAAGCACAGCGGACTTTTACTTGATCTTGCGAGCAATCAGCAGCAGAATGGCGCCAACATTCAACAATGGCCGGACAACGGCACGCCAGCTCAGCACTGGGAATTGATTAAGGTGTAGGATGTTTTAGAATAGAAGGTTAATGTAGAGCGCTGAGTTGATGTAAATAACTACAGTTATCTAATGGTATGAACGGAGAAGAGAGATTAAGATGGCTCTCTTCTTTTTTTGTTACCAGTATTTTGAATAGGAGTTATAATGAAAGATGAAAAGATAGCGTTAACATAATTTCTACATCAGATAACTATAGACTACTCGTTAGGAGAATGGACTATGAGCGTCAATATGAACATGTCAACACTAGAGCTGGATCAATTTTTTCAAATGATAAAAGATGGTGAAATAGAGCCGATCGCAGCATTAATAGAACGAGGATTAGATGTAAATTTGATTCATAGATATACTTCATTGCTTTACTACGCGCTTGCTAATGAACAACATGCTGTTGCAAGGCTATTGTATGAGCATGGAGCAAATCTTGTAGCAATAAGCGATGTGGAGAATACAGATTTACTAAAAGCCACTTCATTGAAAATCTATAAGATTATTGATGACTTAGAACAAGTATCTTTTGATTATTTACACCCTGTGGGAGAATTATTAAACGATGCAGCGTGGAATGGGGATTTCGATACGGTAAAAAAACTTGTTAGTTTAGGAGTAGATATTGACTATAACAAGCTAAGTATCTACTGTTACACTTCAGACTATGAGGATGCGCCACTTTATAATGCTACATCAAATAACCATACGAAAATTGCAAAATTTTTAATAGATAATGGTGCAAATGTGACTTTATCAAATGTACTTGGAGAAAGAGCATATCATGTAGCAAGAAGAGAAAAGAATGATGATTTAGTGCAATTCATAGTTGAACATGAGCCCATACATCTTCATGACTATCAAACTCGAGTTGCAACTTTACTAGAGATGGGTCTACCAATTGAAATCATAAACTATTTAGGCCATACAAATAAACGGGTTGAATTACAAGGTATCGACATGGAGTATATTGTTTTCCGGGATGTCTTTGAAATAACATCTTTTACATGGTGCGGATATGTACTTATCGACTTGCTTAGCGAATCTGGCATTTTCGATCCCCAGGGAATATTGTGTTGGTGCCCAACTATCGGAAAAATTGTTGGCGTAAGTATGGGGAGTAACTTATTTATGGTTCCAGATGACGTAACTTGGGATCAATTCTTGCATAATCCCGAGGAATATCTGAATGACTTCATTCATTACAGCTACGACAATATTTTAGAAGATTATGATTTTGATGCAGGAGATAATTATAGTAATGAGTGATGCTAATTGGCCAGTGAACCATAAGCACCATTCATTGACAAGATTGGAGAACAGGTTGCGATTATTTCATTTTAGCGAAGAGGATCATATCGAAAGATTTAAACCACGAGTAAAAGCAAATCGAACGGATATGCCGCCTGTTGTCTGGGCGATTGATGACGAACATCAATTTATGTTTTTCTTTCCTAGAAATTGCCCTAGAATCGTTTATAGGAAAAGCCAACAGGTTCAAGAACAAGACGAAGCTAAATTTTTTGGCAATACAGCGGCAAATACGATTATTACCGTAGAAACGCATTGGTACTCCAGAATCATAAATACTACTTTGTATAGATATGAATTTCCTACTGAATCATTTATCTTGTTCGATGAAACTGCCGGGTATTATATATCTCGTGAAGCCGTAAAGCCGATAAATAAGATAGCAATAAACAACGGGCTTGAGAGGTTAATGGACATGAACGTAGAAGTACGTTTTACACCTAATTTATATCCAGTGAGGGATCAATTGCTGGAGTCTTCAATCGACGATTTTGGCATACATAGGTTTGAGCATGCTGTACAACTGTAAGCAAATTGCTAGCCCTAAATAGGACGTAAAATAGGAATCAATGCTAAACAATAGGAGGGATAAACATGAGTAATCCCGTTCTTAGTACAGAAAGATTAATCTTAAGAAGGATGACCGAAGACGATATTGAGATATTAATGGAGATCTTCTCAGATCCAGAGGCAATGAAATACTATCCTTCAACTAAAAATGAGCAGCAAGCGAGCGAATGGGTGGATTGGACGCTTCGTAATTACGATACATATGAGACTGGGTTGTGGATCGTTGAAGATAAAGCAACTGGTGATTTTCTTGGACAATGTGGAATTGTCCCTCAAGAACTAGAAGATGTGATCGAAATGGAGATTGGCTACCTGTTTGCTAGGCGCGCATGGGGCAATGGTTATGCAACGGAAGCGGCACTAGCTTGCAAGAAGTATGGATTTGAGCAGCTTGGATTAAGCAAACTGATCTCTTTCGTTGATATCAATAACACCCCATCCGCCAAGGTAGCTGAACGAATCGGCATGACCGTGGAAAAGATGATTCATAAATGGGAAAAAGAGATCTTAGTTTACGCGGTGTTCTTAAAAAAGGAATAAGAGTCAATGATAGAAGCGGCTCCGAGGGGTCGCTTTATTATTTTATAATTTTTTTGCGCAAAATGAACCTTTATTGCCTCTGCGGTCTCTTATCTATGAAAAGGGGAGTGAACATGAGAGTAAGCCATCTTGTCAGACAAGCCAAAAAAGGCAACAAGGAAGCTTTACTACAGCTCATCATGGCCGATAAAGACGTTTATTATCGTCTTGCCTATTCGTACATGGGAAATGAGCATGATGCGTTGGATGCGATGGAGGATATGATCGTTACACTATATGAAAAGATTGATCAATTGCAAAAGGGAGAAGCCTTTTACAGTTGGAGTAAAACGATTCTCGTTAATCGGTGCAAAACGTTGCTTCGCAAAAAGGAGCGGTTGCTGCCCGTAGGAGATGAGGGAGAAGCTTCATTTGCTGCATTAACGGATGATAATCCATATCGTTATGCAGAGTCAGAGATGAATATGGAGGTCCTGCTATCGCATTTGAATGCAAGGCAGCGGGAAGCAATTGAGCTGCGTTACGTTCATGATCTTCCATATCAAACGATTGCGGACATGACCGGTACGCCGCTTGGAACGATTAAATCAAGAATTTCGCAAGGCATACAAAAGCTGAAAGTCATGATCGGAGGTGAGCATGATGAAGACAATCGAGGAGAAGTTAAAGGAGCATAAACAGACTATTGATACGATGCGGGCTCCTTCAGAACTGGAGGAACGACTTCGAGAAGCGCTTCATAACGTTCCCGATAAAAAGAAAAGCAAAAATAGAGCCGTGTCATGGATCGCATCAGCGGCTGCGGTGTTCATTTTATTGGTTGGTGTGTATCAGTATCCTGCCCTAGCTTATTATGGTGAAAAGTTCTTCAAAACGAACTGGAGCGCGTTAAGCTTTTCTGAAGTAACAGAACAAGGATATGGTCAAAAGGTAGATGAAAGTATAACGCTTAGGGACGGCACTGTAGTTACTATCAATGGTGTTATGGCGGACGATAATGTGTTTCTCATGTACTACACGATGGATCGACCAGTGGGCATCGAGTTCACGGATGAGGATTTTCGTCGATATGGCTTCGATAAATTAAAAGGATTCCTGACAGATTCAAAATCGCAAGGGAACGGTGGCGGTGATGGTAAGAACAAGTCTCAGTTCGTGGGACAGGCTAGATTTGAACCTGTTAGCCCATTTTCTAGGACATTAACGGTTAACTTCTATGAATGGATTAACGACGAGCGAGTGTTTTATCCGATTTCTTTCAAGTTTGAAGCCAATAAAGCGATGAAGAGCATTATCAAACAGGAGCTTGATCAATCCATTGAAGTCGATCATGGAACGATTCACTATGATTCTATTTCTGCTTCACCTACATCAACCCTTATTAAAGGGCGTTATGAATTTGAGGAATACCCGAGAACTTATGGCAAATACAAACTTTACGTGAATGGAATAGAAGTTCAATATAAGGGGAAGTCTGGTACAATGCCTGAATTTGAGCTTGAATTTGATATGCTACCAACAGACAGAATAAATTCCATTGAGCTTGAGCTTGAAAATTTCTTAGGCTATCAAAAAATAGAAGAGCCCATTTCTCTCGCTTCACCATCAGATCGGTCCATTAAAATAGGAGATGAGAAGTTATGGATTCGCAGTGTAACCAAGACCCGTACAGGCTATGATGTAGTTATAGCTAGAAGAGAATTTACAAAACCGAAATGGGACACTATTTCCGTACAAGCTGGTGGTAAAGTGATTCCAGTATCATCGATTTCTGAAAGCCGTCCTTGGGATTTGGGGAATAATAATATTATGAGGGAAAACACGTTCTCCTTTAACACAATGGATAAACCTGAATCCTTGCTGCTGGATGGTTTCACCTATATTAAAACCTACAATAAGAGAATATCTCTTCCTGTAGAAAAATAAAGTATGTGCTGTAATCCTGCTGAAAATATTTCAACGCCAATATTTTGAATATGCAAGCAACGATATAATTACCTAGAAGACTGCCACTTGAAGAAAGAGAGGCAGTCTTCTGGGTTTTTACTTTTTAATAATAAGCATAAGAAGTGAAGTGAGTTTGCATAACCAGCGTATAAAGTGAGGCTCTGGACGGAGCGAATGAACAGCTATGAAGGAAAAAATCCCGGGTATGGACAGGCTTATATAGAACTGAAACAAAAAGAGCGAACGGAATTAAATATTACCTAAGTGTAATGAAGGTACAACACGACAAATGATTGATTAGGTTCAAGGGTCAATAGCGATTTTTTTATATAAGTATAAGCGAGTTTACGAATTGCACTTTACAGCCTCGTATAGTTACCGATAAAATGTGATAGGAAACAATTACTATCTCAATATTTGGATGAGCGAGGGGCATCATGAAGAACGCAATTATAGTTGTACTGACATTCGTAATATGCTTATTGCTACTAGCGGTTGGTTTTTTGCTCTGGTTAAATTTTTTCAATGAGAAAGAGGATCAGACTTCCCAATCTTCTTCGCCGACTGAAGTGGTCCAGACTGTTCCATCAAGAGTTGATATTTATTCTCCTTCACCTGAAGAATCAGCTCCTCCGATGGTTTCTATTGTAGACAAGGTGGACTATGTTTGGGGGGAACAAGTTGTATATGGTCTGACCGTATTAGTTGTTAAGAACGAAAACTCATTCCCTGTAAGAGTTCGTGATTTTAACGCGATATACAAATCCGTTCAGGATCGTACAGAGGAAGAAGATCTCTTTTCGGTTGTGCCTTCTATTTTACAACCTGGTGAAGTAGGCTACGCTGTTAACACTGGGATATTCACCTTTATTAACTTTGCAGAAGATTTTGCAGGGAGCGATATCGAGCAAGATATTTTGGTGGCAGACAGTGCAAGTTATACCAATCTTGAAGTTTCTAATGTGAGCTTTAGCGTTGAGCTGTATAATGAATCTAATGATACTGACGGTCAGTTAAAGGTATATGGCACTATGACCAATAATAGTAATGTGAATGTTGATGGAGATAAAATAGAAGCTATTGCCTTGATGTATGATAGTGACAATAATTTAATTGGTGCATTGAGCGAGATACTGGATAAGTCGGGTATGAGACTCCGTGAAGGAGAGCAATTTGATTTTGCTATCGATAGCTTTACCTTGTCTAGAGATATTATGGATAGAACTCACCGTGTTGATGTTTATGCAGGATGCGCTACTTGTAATTAAAACAAGATTCAGCATAAACATTTATGTCGATTCGTTCGTTTGCGAAGGTACTTGATGATGTGGAAACGAAGCTCTTGAGCGAGTACTTGGTGAAATAAGTCTATGATTCATATAACGTTGAACGTAAAATAAATAAACATAAAGAGACCGCTATTCTTTAAGGAATGGCGGTTTTTTTGTATTACTTATTCCATTCATCCGCTAAAATGCCATACACGATATGATCTACATAATGATCATACAGCCATTCGGCTTGTCGAATACAGCCTTCTTGTACAAAGTTTAATCGCTCAGGAATGCTTCTGCTTTTGTTATTTCCTGCGGCTGCTCTAATTTCAACCTTATTGAGGCTTAGTTCATGAAACGCATAATCGGTCAATGCTTTAGCTACTCTGGTCATTATTCCATTTCCTTGATACTCTGCACCTAGCCAATAACCGATATCTACTATTTTGTTGGACTCGGAAATACGATTGAATCCAGCAACGCCAACGATTTGGCCTTTATATAAAATAGCTGTAGTAAGGCTTCTATTTTCTGCGAAGCCTGTAATACACATTTGAATAAAGGCTTTTGTATCTTCAACACTTGTTGTTTCATCGACCCAAGGAAGCCATTCTCTTAAATAATTTCTTGAACGATCGGCAAGTTCATAAATTTTTGCTGCATCTTTTATCTCAATTAACTTTAGCGATAGCTCTTCATCAATTTTATGTATAAACATCGTATCCCTCTCCTTATGTTTTTAGTATTTTAACACGTTAGTTATAGGAATAGCATTATAATACATACATATTCTATTGAATCACAGTCTTTTATTTTGAGAAGGGGGAATTCTTTGTGCATTATGCCGATTTGTCACAAACAGAGATTAACAGATTGCTCGTGAACCATGAATGTATTTTCAAAATCAAAATACATTCATGGTTCACGAAAACGGTTATGAATGTGAGAATGAAACCATAATGGAGTTTCGTAAAGCACTTACGGAAACTAGGTTTTTGATCGTTTTCAACTGGCTCGATTGGCTTAATGAACATGAGATATATAAGGATACTGGCAAAGATATTATTACTCCAATCAGGAACGCTGATATGGATACCCTTCGCAAACTAATGACAAGTTACATAAGAGGAGATCGGTTTAACGAAGGGTTATTTATCGCCGTAATGAAGAATGGTACAGTAGAAGCCATTTTAAAAAGAGTAAAGGAATTACAAGGTTAAGTTCTACTGTTTCGGACGGAACATACCGTATATCGGTAAATGATCGAGGCGTGCTTCTTGCATCAGCATAAATCCGAACTTTTCATAGAGAGCTATATTTTGAAAGTTTTCTGTATCTAGAGCAACGCCATGCGAGATTGGGCAAGAATCTACATCATGCAATAGATGCTGCAGCAGGGCTTTGCCGATTCCTTTCCCCTGAGCCTCTGGTGCGACTCCAATGATAATCAGATAGTGATGGGCAGTATTAGGGGCCATGGAGCGGGTAACTTGCATGTACTCATTTAGCTGTCGAATCTTCCTAATTGGTAAGCGGCAAGCCAAAGTGATAAGTCTTCCAACCAATCGTACGATACTCATACGCCGAATTTTATTGGTAGTAGGCTTTTCTATGACATAGGCCCCAAGCAGCTTTCCATTTTCAAAATAACCCCATATTTCCTCATGAAGCCATGCGCTTTTATCAAATAGAAAAGAAATGAAGTGAGCTGTATGGCGTCGAGCTTTCTCATCGAATTCAGAATGACCGAATATATGCAGAAAAATGGGGTCTTGAGCAAATGCGCTGCACATAAGCGATACGAATGAGGCTTTATCTGATTTATCCAGCTTGGCTATACGATGCGAAGTACTCATATGTCTTCACCAACTTTGTGAAATGGTTTGCCATAATGATCGACGGCGAAGCTGAATAGCACTTTGATCATAAATAATATACAAGTTGTTAACATATAGGGATGAAGGTCAGGGAGTAATGGCAATAAGCCGAGTCCAATAGATAAGAGGAGGCCTGCAATAAATAATTGGGATTGTCTTCTGATAAGTGCATTCACAATAAACGCGCCTATAATCGTATACGCCCACACTGCGATGGATTGTTCAACATTTACACCTAGTAATAACGCGACTAGCACAATATGAACGTGTATGTTAATGAAAACGATACGGTTTGTACTTCGCGAAGCATAAAAATTACTGGTTGAGGCAGTGAAATTAGCGATGCAGCCTGCAAATATATCGAAGATCAAAAGACAGGCGAGTATGCTGCGCCATAAAGGTAACGAACCTATCATTTCGGGAAACCTCCACAGTAAAGCCCCTGTTAACAGTGCCCCAAAGAACAGTATCGCGATCATCGAGCCTATGTGCTGCTTTTCACCAAATACATCATGCAAAAACGAAGGAATACGGAGTTGCTTCTTCATCGTTTACACTCCTTTTCGTTAAGTTATAGAGTAATTATATATGTAGACTCTAAAATTATTATAACTGCAGAACGTCTAAATGCAATAGGTTTTATACTCATATTATTGATATACTCTAAAACTTGAGCTACACTTCTTGTGAGGTGAAGGTGATGAACGGCTATGAACGACGTAAGCAGAAAAAAATCGACCAGATTTATTCCGCTTCGTTATCGTTATTTTTAAAACATGGTTTTCAAAAAGTGAGTGTACAGGAAATTGCAAAAAAAGCTAAAGTGTGTCCTGCTACGATTTACAACTATTTTGGAACGAAAGAAAAGCTCTATGCGGATATGTTAATCGATTGGATGGACAAAAGACTGGAGCAATGTGAGAAGATCCTTGCTTCAGAGATTGATTTTCCTGAGAAAACGAAGCAAATTATGCTGCTTGAAGCTAAAAGCGTCAACGTTCTATTTGATGATGCAGCAGTGAAGCATTTAGGGGTTGAGATGGATGAATGGGGTAACCAATTGCAGCAGTATAGTGAGGAGAAAGTAATGCCGTTCTATATGAAGTATATTGCGCTCGGTAAGCAAGAGGGGTTTATTAACAAAGAGATGACGGAAGAAACAAGTATGCTGTATTTCACCATGTACAAGAACGAACTGGAAAGGTATTTGAGTTCAGAAGTGACCCGCGAGCAAGTTGATGCACATATTGATCAGCTAATAGAGTTATTTTTCTTTGGCTTAGTGGGTAGAATCAAACCTATTAAATAGCAGTATGGGAGAGGGCAAGCAGCCATGTATGTCTATTTCCTATAACAGGATAGTAAGCAGTGATTCGTCAACCTATGTCGCACTGGATAGAGCTTCTGCAATCGCTCAAGCAAGAGCTCAATCTGGTGTGCTCGCAACCAATGTTGGACGTGAATTCGCTGGTTGGCCAGTACTGTTGCCGTACGTTAATGATAACAGTCCAGCAGCTAATCTCATTGATGGACGGGACAGTTGCGCAAAAATCGTAAATGATGAATTCACGTGCAGATGAATCAAGGTTTCTTTTCTATATTTAGTGTACCCAAGCGCTTGTATATGGTTTGGGTCTTATTTGCTTGCATTCTCAGTCGAAGCAGCATGCTGAATGTATGATGTATTGTACATAGTTTCATATATAGGTAAAATATAACTAGGTATTTGTGTAACAACACGCATCAAATTTAATTGTCCTGCCATGGTTGTTTATTGTACATTTCCAAATAGATTAATAGTTGAATGGAAAGATTGAGAAAATAATAGTAGAAACAAAACGCTGTATAACGACATCATGATAACGAATGTGAGGGGTCTTGTATGTTATATTTTCCGCAATTAGAGACAAAGCGATTAATCCTTAGAGAGCTTACTTTAGCCGATGTTGATGGGGTATTTAAGCACTTCTCAGATCCAGAAGTAACACGATTCATGGACATAGAGCCTTGCAAAGATATAAAAGAAGCTGAGGAAATTATTCAATTTCATATCGACGATACGGGCTGTCGATATGGTTTATTCAGTAAAGTGAGCGGTGAGTTCATTGGCACATGCGGTTTTCATTGCTGGGTGCAAGGAGAAGAATCAATCGCTGAGATTGGATTTGATTTATCACCGCGGTTCTGGGGACAGGGCTATATGCAAGAAGCTTTAGTGGAACTAGTTAAAGTCGGTTCTGAGGTTATGAAATTAGATATGATTGAAGCTACTGTGGAAGTAGAAAATGTGCGCTCTCAGAAATTACTTGGCAAAATGAACTTTGTTAAGCACGAGGAATTGAAGGATGGTTTGGCGTATTATACTTTTCAGCAAGGCTATCGTCATGATGATTAATATGCCGAGTTATAAGGAATGGAAATGCTTGTATCTACACAATGACGAGGTTTTATATTCTATTGGCAATGGATTTGCTATAAGGACATCATACATACATTAAGTTTGAGAAATTTAAACCATGATTCGCTAAGTGAAGGACACACTCTCATTATGCATAAGAAGCATGTCAAAGATCTTGATGAGTTGGACGAACACACGCTGAAAGCAGTGATGAATGCTTCGGTGTTGATCTCAAGGGCGCTTAAACGTCTTTATAACCTTGATGGGATATCCATAACTCAGAACGGTGGAGTATTTAATGATCTAGGACATTATCATATGCATGTATTTCCGAGATATAAAGATGATGGCTTCGGCTGGGTAGAGCCAATCGACAAACGGAATACAGATTTGAAGCGGGTAAGAGCTAATATTATAGATGCAATACAGAGTATTGAGAAGAAATAATAAACCATCTTAGAGGAGAAACAACCATGCAGCATACATATACAATTCGAGTACTAACAATGAATGAAAGTGAAAGAATCAATGAAATCAACCCCGCACAGTACATCAAACGAGCATGGCGCGAAGTTGACGGCAAGCGTCAGCTGGTGGAAATCGATTACTATGAAAATAGCTGGCCAGATGGATATGAGCATTATCTCGGTAAACTAAAGCAAACGATCGATGATAACGGCTATGCAGTTGGCGCATTTGACGATGACGGCAAGCTAATCGGGTTTGGTACTATTAATCGTGAGTTATTTGGACTCAAATACAAGCATGTTTTACTAGATTCACTATTTATTTCACTAGAGCATCGTAATAAAGGTATCGGTAAAAAGCTGTTTCTCAGCTGTGCTAGCATGGCTCGTGAATGGGGAGCGGACAAAATTTATATTTGTGCGGGTTCCGCTGAGGATACGATTGCTTTTTATTTTGCATTAGGCTGTAAGGAAGCCGAGGAAATTAAAATGGATCTCTACGAGAGCGATCCAAGAGATATGCAGCTTGAATATGTAATCACAGGTTAATTCATGATCCTGTACGAGAATTAAAACGAAATCTTAATGAACTCACAATAAACAAGGTCGCATGATATCAGAAACCATGTCGGCCTTTTTTGTGCCCTGATTTGTTGTTGTAATGTTTTAATAATGTACAACGTATAAGGCTTATCCAATGGGGAACCTGCCTATTCACATGCATACAATAGATAAAAGCACATACGAGGATGTGATAAACAAATGCCTTATACGCTTATTTATAACACCATCGATCGGGTTCAGCTATCGCTAACAGGCAATACGATTGGTTTAAATGGCAATCTGACGGTTGGACAGCAAGGGATACAAGGTACATTAGGAGCGCTTATTACGTTAAATTCTGCTTCTGTATTCGGCAACTTCCCGAACGGGACGACAGGGGATTTTACACAAGATTCATCGTCAGCTATCTTGCAAATACCTGCAGGGGCAGAAATTTTGCGGGCCCAATTAACATGGTCCGGCTATTTTGATGTCAATACCCGAGCGTTAGTTAAAAATCCAGTCACGTTCACTACACCCAGCGCAGGTACGGTTTCCATTGTGCCGCAAATTAGCAACTATAAAGTATTGAATGCAACCAGTCTCGCTTATTCCAACACAAGTGATGTGACTTCCTTAGTAAGCGGACCTGGAACTTTCTCTGTAGGTGCTATTCCAGTCACTTTGGTAAACAATGATTTGAATATTTATGGTGGTTGGACGCTGCAAGTTGCTTATTCCTTGCCAAATCTTCCTTTCCGAGCGGTTGCACTTTATTACAATCAGGATTTAATTGGTGGCGCCGTTTCGGCTACTCAGATGTTATCAGGCTTTTCAACCCCAATTCAAGGGACTGTAAGAGGAAGGCTCGTGGCAAGTGCGGGAGAAGGGGATGTCGCGATTGTAGGGGATCAGCTTCTATTTGGACCAAGTGATACGCAGTTAACGCCAGTATCAGGTCCTAACAACTTTGCGAATAACTTTTTTGCGTCACAAATTAACGGAAATGATGGGTTACTAGATCGTTCGGGAACGTTTGGCACGAGAAACAATATAAATGGAAGCCCAGGCACAAATGTGTCTGGAGCAAGGCAAGGGTGGGATATTACCAACGTCGATATTAGTGGATTTTTAACAAATGGACTTACGCAGGTGGTCACAAGAGCGACATCGACGGGCGATTTCTATTTAATTCCGGTTCTAGGGCTGCAAATTGACGCGAACTCTGCTGATTTGACCTTAACGAAAACTTCTTCACCGCTCGATACTTTCGTTGGACAGCCGCTTACTTACATCGTAACAATCGCCAACACTTCGGAAGTCACCGCAAGCAGAGTCGTCTTCCTCGATGCTCTTTCTTCTTTTGTTATTTTTCAAAGTGATACATTACGTGTAAATGGGACGGTTGTTAGCGGCGCGAATCCATCTAACGGCGTATCCCTTCCAGATATCGTTCCTGCAGGTACACTTACAGTCAGCTATGATGTAGTCGTTGTTGGCTTGCCTCCCCAAGGCATCCTGACGAATGTAGCTTCAGCGGATTTCGAATTTTCCTCATTACCAGGAGGACCTATCGTATCAGGCAGCAGCTCGACCAGTTATTCTACGAATGTATTTGTCCCTTCCTTTACCATTACGAAAACTGCGTCGACCTCGCAGGCCCGTGTTGGGGATATCATCACGTATCAAGTTGCGATTACAAATACAGGGACGATTGCAAGCAGTCAAGGAACGCTTACGGATCCTTTATTTCCGGCCGTCTCGTTTGTGCCAGACAGTGTTGCATTGAATGGAGAAACACTTGCAAATGCAAACCCTGCGGCAGGCATCAGCTTGCCTTCCATTCCAGTAGGTGCCACACTCACAATTACGTATCAAGTACAGGTTAACGTTGTGCCTGATCCTGCTCAAATTATAAATCAAGCAACAGCCAGCCTGGACTTTGTCACGTCAGGTGGGGTATCTGAATCATTGCTTCAAGTCTCAAACAACGTGGTTATTCCGGTGTTCACAACAGGAGTAAATGTAATCAAGTCAGCGGATCATGCTGCCGCTTTCGTCGGAGAAAGTATTGCTTACACGATTATCGTGGCAAATGCGGGAACGACGCAGGCAAACGATGTAACAGTTACGGATCCATTACCTGATGGCACTGAACTTGTAGTAGGAACGGTAAAGGTAAATGGTATTCCTTTTTCAGCGGCTGATCCGGATGACGGCATATTTATTGGAAATATTGCACCTCAATCCAGCCTGGAAATTAGTTTTCTTGTTCTAGTTAACGCCATTCCTCCTTCCCGTACACTTGTTAACACAGCGCAAGTCGTATTTACTCCTGTGAGCGATGTAGGTCCATTTCCGCCAACAACGATTAGTTCCAATACACTGTCTATTCCGGTCGTCGCAAATAGCGCAGCAGCGTCAAAATCAGCCAACAGATCGACGGTATTAGCCGGGGAGCAGATCACGTATACGTTGGTGCTTAGTAATACAGGAACGACGGTATTGAACAATATTCAAGTAATCGATCCTCTTTCTCCGGGTGTGGACTTTGTGCTCGATTCATTTACCATTAATGATACGACTTATCCTGATCTTCGTCCTGATTTCTCTGTGTCTTTACCGTCACTATTGCCGGGGGAATCGGTTACCGTGAATTATACCGTATTTGTAACAGGAGTTCCGATTACGGGAGAATTGAGCAACCAAGCCACGTTTACTTTTGACTTTGAAGCGCCGGACGGAAGAAGATCGCCAGGAGAAATTTCCACGGATACGGTTGTCATTACGGTTGCTCCAGATGCTGTAATTGTCCGTAAATCGGCGAATGCATCTGATGTGCTCATAGGTGAAGAAGTTACGTACGAGATTGTTGTAACGAATCAAGGTAACTTTACTGCACTTCAACCAGTTGTTACTGATTTTATCCCACCAGGTCTTGTATTTGTCGAAGGTACATTGCTAGTAAATGGGACTGAGCTGCCAGATGTGGATATTGGTGGAGGCGTTTCGATTCCAGATATCCCGCCGGGCGGACAAAGCACCATCTCTTTCCGCCTGTTTGCGAACGCGTTCCCAAATACGGGACGATATGAAAATACAGCGACGGTATCCTTTCAAGTTGAGGCACAGGGTGCTGTTGCAACGGTGCTGTCAAACTTGGTATCGCTACCTGTATTGCAAAATCAAACCTCGTTTACAAAAGCAGCAAGCCTATCATCCGTATTTATTGGCGACATGTACGCTTATCATATTGAATTTGCAAATCAAGGCACTAACACACTGAGCCAGATTACGATCACCGATTTAATTGATTTAGGTCTTGAGCTTGTTCCCGGGTCTGTTACCGTATCGGTGCCAGCTACTGTCACAACAACACCGAATTTCAGTATTCAAATTGATTCCCTACCAGCGGGAACAACCGCTGCGATTGATTTCACAGTTACGGCGAGTACGCTGCCACCTGATTTTACAGCGTATACGAATACAGCAAGTGCATCCTTTGTGTTTACACGAGCGGATGGTACGACTGTACCACTAACGGCTTTATCCGATACCGTTGTCGTTCCTGTGCAAAGTTTGACACCTGTACCAACTCCTGCACTTACTGTGACGAAAAGTGCGAATGTAGCAACAGCCATTATCGGGCAGACCGTAACGTTTTCCATTTCCATTACGAATACAAGTACGGTTCCGATTGCAAATATATCAGTAATAAACATTTTAAATGAGGGACTGAATTTTATACGTGGCAGCATCACGGTAAATGGTAACGCTCAGCCCGATTTGGACACAGCGTCCGTTCCAATCGGTACGCTGCTGCCGAATGAATCCGCCATTGTCACCGTTCAAGCTATCATACTGGCTATACCGCCTTCTGGGGAGGTCGTAAATCGAGCGGCTGTGCAAACGGACACTTTTATACAGCCAACGAATGCGGTTGTCATTCCTGTAACCAGCGCGAGTCTACTTGTTGATAAAACCGTTACGCCAAGTATGGCATTCGTGGGTCAACCTTTGAATTTTACGGTGAATGTCCGCAATGCAGGAACGGCAGTTGCAGAAAATGTGTTGTTCCGAGATCCTATTAGTTTAGGAATTCGAATCGATCCAGATAGTGTCCAGGTAAATGGCCAGTTAGTGCCGATTAATTCTAGTACGATAGAGGGGCTGCCTCTCGGGAATATCGGAGTTGGGCAAACGGTGACGATTACTTTCACCGCATTCGTTGACAGTATAACATCGAACGGAATCATCCTTAACCAGTCCTTTATAAGTACAGAGCAAGCAGCGGCAGGGAGCGCGCCAGTCCCGATAGAGATTCCTTCTAATATAGTTGCCATACCCAACATGGATCCTGATCTTCGAATTATCAAATCATCTGACGTCTCGCTTGGATTTATCGGATCCTTTATCGATTACGTGATTGATATTCAAAATATAGGCGGCTCAGAGTTAACCAATTTTATTGTTAGAGACCCTTTGCCTGCAGGTACACGCTTTGTAAGAGGCAGCCTAATGATAGATGGAGTACCCATTAGAGATCTGTTGGCACGTCCTAACCGTTCCTTGCAAGTGGGCACGATTCAGCCTAATCAATCGATTCGAATTGCTTTCCAGCTCGTCGTTGTGGCCATTCCCGTGCAGGGAGAATTCGCGAATCAAGCGATAGCTACTTACAATAAAGCATTGCCTGATGGGACTATCGTGTCGTTAAGCCAAACATCTAATACGCTCATTATTCCGTTTGTGGAGCTTAATGTACAAATGAGTAAGCGCGCTAGCCAATCTGTAGTAGTAACGTGTCATCCACTCATGTATCAAGTTGATATTATCAATAACAGTAATTTGACGCTGACGAATGCTGTATTTATAGATCGATTGCCTGTAGGCGTCATTTTTAAAAGTGATTCTTTCACAATAAATGGTGTACTGCAATCTAATGTTAATTTGGTAGGTGGAGTTCCTTTACAGGCGATTGCTCCGAGCCAATCTGTTCGAATCACTTATAAAGTGAAGGTAATTACGGACCAAGGTACGATCCAAAATGCTGCATTGTTGACCTTTTTAGCCCAATCAGCAGACGGCAATCAAGGGAGAGGTGAGCTAACGGCCAGTTCGACGGTAACCGTCAAGCAGGAGGAACACGAAGAGTAGCGAATATAAATGGATCTAATGGATTATCAATTGTGTATTTTGGATAGGTGCATACCGTAATGTATGCGCCTTTCTTCTGCACAATCAATTTAGAGAAGGGGGGAGGCGTGTAATGGGACAAGACAGTCAAGGGAGTCAAGTTTTGTATAAGGAAGTGCAGCGTTTTCCAAAGTGGACATTGATTTTTGTTATTGCACCAGCCCTTATCTTTTTTGGAATTGCTTTTGTACAACTTGGGCTAGGCAAGTCCGTAGGAAGTAGTTCCATGTCCAATAATGAACTGGTTGCAACTACGTTGATATTCGGATTATTAGTGCCATTAACTTATATCTTTATGAAGGCAAGCATTATAGTAACATCAGATGAAATCAAGTTAAGTCTACTTCCTCTTTATCGAAAGAGAATTCACTTTGAAGACATTAAAGAAGTTCAACTGGTAGGGATTAAAGCGATAGAACAATTCGGTGGATGGGGAATACGGGCGAATAAGCAGAAGAAAGGTTTTGTCGTCGCTGGGAATGAAGGAATCGAGCTTATTTTGTATCGAGGCAAGCCGATTGTCATTGCTACACAACGTGGTATTGATTTATTTAACATCATTAATAATCGTCTTATTAAATAAATACGGTATTCGCTGATAACTGTATTTATCAAACATACAGAAGAGTTTCAAGTAAGAAAGAAGATCATCAATATATCTTCTGGATCTGCGGTATACCCAGTACCTGACATGAGTGTCTATTGTTCAGCCAAAGCTGGACTCAATATGTTCACGCAATGTGTCGGACAAGAACAAGCAAATCGCACTTCACCTGTAGAAATAGTAGCTATCGATCCTGGTATGGTCGATACAGAGCTGCAAAAAAGCGCGCGCGAGCAAGATCCACTCACATTTGCCATGGCTGGACCGTTTAACGAAGCATATACTAGCGGACAACTAAAATCTACTGAATATGTGGCTAAGCAGATCAAGTTAATTATTGAAAAGGAATATGAAGCGGGCGTAATGCTCACATCTATTTCCTAATATCCATCGTAAGAGTAAGAACAGTAGATAGGGAAGTATTATGTGCCGGCTAGTCTTCATACATTAAAAAATGATTTGAGAAGGATTAGGGACTCAAGTCATTTTTTATATTAGGAAGGCTGCTTAGCTTCGCGTTTATTTCTGAGTATGTTGTCTGATTAGATCTAGTGTGTGGAAGAGCAGGCTTTTGTCGCCCCAATTTCCATGACCCGCTACAACCGTTTTTATAAAGGGATATTTTTTAAGTACTTTGTTAATAGAGTCATCCCATTGTTCTACATTTGCATCCAAAAGATTGCCTAGATCTTTTGCCTCTAGTGATTTGACGAAGCATCCGCCAAACAATAGTTTGTATTTGGGCAGCCAAACGGTAATGTTATCTTGCGAATGACCTTCTCCAGGATAAAAAGTCTCAATGACGGTACCGCCTATTTTCAATACTGGAGCTTCATCAAGTGTCGGATTCGGTGAAGGATATCCGTATTTCACAGCTAGTTCTGCTGTTAAACGAGTACTCCTTACATCTATGCCTTGATTCAGTAAAGCCCGAATGCCTGAGATGCTATCATCATGCGCATGAGTAACGATCGCCAGAACAACTTTTTGCTTCACATGTTTTTCGATCATCTGCAGCAGCTCTTCTGTCTTCTGATCATTTCCCCATGCTGTATCAATGAGGACGGCTCCTTTGGAAGTAGAGACAATTAACCCGTTGTGGTCATAAGTTGTGCCATTCCAGACATTGTAGGATGTATGTGCCCAAACGTTGTCATTCAATTTCGTTAATTGAATCGTTTTATCAGGGTTGGTAATCGAAGTGGAGGACGGTTCTTTCGACTTGGCTGTTGCTTGATAACTAAAAGATGTCACGATTACAAGTATTGCTACTAATAAACTAACCGTAACTTTTCCAACCGCTCGCATACTCATTTCCAAGGGGATCTCACCTTTCAGATAAAATAGAACGATATCCTTTTATACACGTTTCTGAAATCAAGGTTGCTGTATCTTTTTCGTATATTTCTGAAGTCATCAGGCTAGCTGAACGAAACTAAAATGATAGAGAGATAGCTATTAAAAGATACTCAAGGTTTAAATGTTTATCATTTCAAATTAACATTTATGTATATGATAATGTTTTCTTGTATAACCCCGTAGAATATTTAAAAACTTTATCACTTGATATTTTAAAATAGACAGAAAATTACGTACAAAAATGAAAACCCCGCAATGCGCGGGGAACTCAGGCAAGCCATTCCTATTATTCAGTAGCGTACACTTATGATTTTGTTATTAAATATGGAGTTACCGGTCTATCCATACTTGTTGCATTATAAATCGTTATGACCCATACCGTATTTGATAATGGATAACTTTCAACAGCATAGGCCTGGTGGAATTCCCCTATCGCCCAGCCTGCACTTACAGGCTTCCTACTCGTATTTCGAATCGACAATCTAATTTCAGCATAATCAGTGGCAGGAACGATAACATCATTAAAGATATGACGCTGGAACCCGCCTCCCAAGCTCTCCGTACTCCTTATAGTAGGAGACATATAGATCACTTTAATTTTCGGGACCTTCTTGTTTTTTTGAGCCGGAAGCAAAGGTTTTGATGATGGTCTCTTAATCTGTTTTTTTATCATCTAATCTCCTCCTTACACGTTATAAGTTAGATAATGAATCTATCAATCCTAGTGTTTGGATGAAAATCATAACAAGCTAATAACTAGGAAGAAGCCCATACTTTAAGGTAGGGAGCGGGTGAATGATTAAAGCCGACACCATACTATCCATACTTCATAGAAATATAAGGGTATGCTAATTACGATTGTGGGAGGCTGCAGCAGTGAAGAGACGTCATGCGATTTCTTCATGTAGGAGAGCAAGACCTTATCCGTTATGGAAACGAAAAGCTCTATATGCAAAGGGGTTAATTATTAAGAATAGAGTCCGTGTAAAGCAGATGTATGCGGATGAAGTATTTCGTCTAGTCAATCAAGAGCGAACAAGTAGAGTACTTAATCCTTTAATGATGTTAGAATATAGGGTTTCGGATATGGTATATACGGATTACTTGGGACATATTGCAACGATCAAGGCGGCAGATATGCGTGATAATAACTATTTTTCACATGACTCGCCAACCTATGGGACACCAGGTGAAATGTTAACTAGTTTCGGAGTAAATTGGCGCGAGTATGGTGAAAATATTGCAGCTGGTTATCCAACACCGCTGGATGTAATGGCTGCTTGGATGGCGAGTGAAGGGCATCGCAAAAATATTTTAAATCCGAATTTCACCTTTTTAGGTGTAGGTTATGTACCAGGGAATGCTAGCAGCAGCTATGCGCATTATTGGGTGCAATTATTTGTACGGCTGTAGATGAAGGGTGAAAAGAAGTTGCAACGTATATAGAGGCAGTCGATTAGGCTAGCCTTTTTTTTCTGTTCTCCATCGTTTCCACACAATTGTAGTTTACATTAGAAACCATACCAACAAACATGGAGGTACGAAGATGAAAAACAAGCTAAAACTACTTCTTGCTATCGGCGCAATTGGCATCGTGCTGACAGGTTGTTTTGATAACAACAAACATGAAGGAATGGATCATTCTAACATGAATAAAAATGAGCAAAAAGAGGCGCTAACTAATACTACTAAGCCAAAACAAGAGCCTAATACAGCAATGCTCACGAAACAGACGCCGGTGGTAAATGGTAAAGAATACACGATTACGGCGCAAGCAAGCAACTTGAAAGTATCTAATGATAAAACATTGCCGGTATGGACGTTTAACAACTCTGTACCTGGGCCAGAAATTCGAGTCAAAGTTGGTGACACCGTTAAAATCAACTTGAAAAATGAATTAGAAGAACCCGTTTCTATTCATTGGCATGGCTATCCTGTCCCGAATGCTATGGATGGAATTCCAGGAGTCACGCAGGATGCGGTTGTTGCCGGAAAAACATTTACGTATGAGTTTAAAGCCACCGTGCCTGGGACCTACTGGTATCATTCTCATCAAGACAGCGTAAATCAACTCGATAAAGGGCTATATGGTACGTTTATTGTTGAGGATCCGAATGAAAGTTATGATCGTGACTACACTTTAGTACTAGATGAATGGATGAGCTCCGGAAGCATGGATATGGGAAAAGAGGCAGAAGGCGAATCTTCCAATCATGATATGGGAAATATGGAGGGCATGGATCATAGCCAAATGGGTCATAGTCAATCGGACTCCAACGAGATGGAAGGTATGGATCACAGCAAAATGAACATGGGCGACATGGGCGGCCACGATATGAGCATGTACGATCTATTTACAATCAATGGTAAGTCAGGAGATGCTATTAATAAGCTAGTTGTCAAAGAAGGCGATAAAGTGCGAATTCGCCTTATTAATGCCGGATATATCACACACACGATGCATCTTCATGGTCATGAATTCAAAATCATTGCGTCAGATGGACAACCCGTTAACAGTCCAGCTGTCATTACGGACCAAGGGATTTCCATCGCTCCAGGTGAGCGGTACGACATTGAATTTACGGCAAACAATCCTGGGAATTGGCTGCTTGAAGAGCATGGCAAGGATGAAAGAGTGAAAAATATGCGCACGGTCATTGCGTATGAAGGCGTTACAGCTCAGACGGATGCTTCCAATGCCAAAGAACAGCTGCCTGCATTTGATCTCACGAACTATGGCAAGCAAGCGCAAACTAAGTTTTCTTTGAATCAGAAGTTTGATCAAGATGTCCTCATGAATCTCAATACCGAGATGAAAGACGGGAAAATGGTTTACACGATTAATGGTAAAGTATTCCCTGATACGGATCGAATCAAAGTCGACAAAGGGGAAAAGGTCAAAGTTACGTTTGTGAACAAATCCATGAAGGATGACCATCCGATGCATTTGCACGGCCACTTCTTCCAAGTATTAAGTAGGAATGGCAATCCGCTTGAAGGATCACCTGTTATTAAAGATACGCTTAATGTGAAGCCAGGAGAGGAATATGTAATTGCATTTGAGGCTGACAATCCAGGAGATTGGATGTTCCATTGTCATGATCTGCATCATGCTGCTGATGGAATGGTTACGGATGTTATGTACAATGGGTATAAGAGCAATTACATCCCCGACCCGAGTGTTGGCAATAAGCCAGAGTAATAATTTGACGTATTCGAACTCCTGCAGCATGATCAATTATGCAGGAGTTTCGTTATGTACGCTCGTGATATAATTCAATGATTAAATCTAGTAACTGAGTTGGAAGCTATTGATCCGATGAGAGAATGGAAGTAGAAAGTTTCAATTTGGTTAATTTTTCATGGTATAATATATAATATTTGATAAGGGAGTGTCTGCATGAATAAAATAGCAAAATTCGCTGGCGTATTCGCCCTTGGTCTTAGTCTCCTATTAGCAGGCTGCAGCAGTAGTTCAAGCAATACTAGCAGCTCTGGCAGCTCGAATGCTAGTCATAAAGAAGGTCATCAGGAGCATGCACCAAATGGTGACCTGCAGGAAACAACGGCTTCCTTAGCAAAGCTGCCAGCCTTTTTGGACGAGCAGCCTGAGCTTGTTCGTACGGCATATATGACGGCTGCTAAGGTAACAGAACAATTGGAATACATACCATGCTATTGTGGTTGTGGTGATAGCGCTGGGCACAACAGCAACTTAAACTGCTTCATTAAGGAAGTGAACGAGGAATCCGTTGTATGGGATGATCACGGCACTCGTTGTGGCGTGTGTATAGAAACGGCAATGATTACGGCCAAAATGCACGAAGATGGTGCCTCTCTATCTGATATTCGTGCCGAGATTGATAAGAAATACAAAGAAGGCTATGCGCCTCCGACACCAACACCAATGCCAAGTGTGTAGTACACTGGCACGAGAGTAGAGGAGATAGCCTCTATCTTCCTAGATATAGAACTCCTGATGGTTCATAACCGTCAGGAGTTTTTGTTTAATATAGAACGAAATATTACCCAGATAAATGAACATTAAAGCTTATGATAAAGTTTTTGATTAGAAATCGGGTTTTAATAACAAAACTTTATCATTTTATAGATGAATTATGGACTGATTTTATCGAGGTAAAGCCGTATTCTTCCGCGCGAACTCCTTGATGATAGGATACGTTTTCACCATCTTCTTGATCTCTGTTTGGTCGATCAAATGTCCATTCATCACAACAGCATGAATGCGAGTTGTGTTTCGAATATCATCCAATGGATTGGCATCTAACAAAACGAGATCTGCTAGTTTTCCTTCCTCAACCGTACCTTGTTTATCCTCATTTTCTAAAAATCGAGCTGGATTGATTGTTGCAGATTGAAGAGCTTGCAAAGGACTTAGTCCTGCTTCCACAAGCAGCTGTAATTCTTCGTGTAGGCTAAAGCCATAGTATAAGTTCGGCATCATGTACGTGGTATCTGAACCAGCCATAATAGGAACGCCAGCCTGATTCATTTTACGGATCAAATCCGAATTGATCTTCATCATTTTGTTTACAGTCATCACTTCTCTGTTATTACTTTGGGATCGCTTTATTGCTGCAAGCCACTGCTTCTGTATAGAGGGTGCAACATACTTTATTCGTTGATCAGGACTAGGCTTAACTGTGCTTACCATCGTAACTAGCGTTGGAACTTGGAAAGTGTCGTTTTGTTTGAAAATTTCATAAAGCTTTTGTGACTCACCAGCATTATATTGCTCCGCTGCTTTAATTTCATAATCATAGTAGAGCAAATGATCTTTATTGAGTGCTCCCGCTACTACTTCCTTAAGATAACGGTTAAAGATGCCTGACTTTTGCGATGCTGTAGCAATGTGCATGCCATGTAAATGCTCAAAACTTCTCATGCCATCGTTAGAAGCTTGGTCCGCTCGTATCGTTAAAGGCAAATGGCCGCTTACAGGCAGATTCAGTTTTTTTGCCTCGTCCATAACAGCAGCATACAAGTTCTCAGGCATATAAGAGTACATTTTAACGTGGTCCACTTTGTGCTGCTTCAATAATTGTACAGCTTTACGAGCTTCTCCTTCTGTTTTTAAATTAAAATGATGTGGAGGCACTTGATCATTCGGAAATTTATTGATGACCTTTCCTGAATACGCAATGCGTGGCATTAATGTACCTTTATTGTGCATATTTTGCGTCAATTTCACATGAGTCAGACTAGAACCCATTTCTCTGGCGCCTGTTACACCGTTTGCTAATAAAAGAGGAACCGCACTATCCATGAATTGTTCCATATGAACGTGCATATCCCACAATCCAGGAATCACATATTTACCGGATGCTTTAATAACATGAGCATCGTCAGGAACATCGATATTTGCTGTATTATCAATACGTGTGATTTCGTTGCCTGTAATGACAATGGATTGTTTCGGTGTAAGTTTACCTGTCTTTACATCCACAATCGTAACGTCTTGAACAATAAGGTTGTGTTGTCCCTTTGGACTAGGGGGACTAAGTAAGGAGTAGGTCGTTTGCGCCAGCACCCCGGATATCATGATGACGATTAACATCACGATACTGTTTTTGAATACATAGTTTTTATACAAAATGATACACCCTTTCTGATTGTTGATATGGCTGTAGGCCAATCAGCCGCTTCGTGGTTACAGGGTGAATATACAACGATGTTTGTCAAATGACACAGTGACGAGATGTCATTTGATTCGTATTACACGTCATTTGTGACGCAGTATTATAGGGTCGATCGTAAATGGAGTTATTGATTATTTGAGGTGAATGAAGTAGCATCCAATATCAGTCATTCATTCGTGCTTGTCTGCAATCTTGAATTTTGATTATACTAAAATAGCATGATTATGCTTGATAGGATCTATGGCTTACGGCTTGTGACTTATGGGCATAATAGCTGTTATTCGATTTCTAGGGAGTGTGCAAAATGATCAATCAAATTGGACAAATTATGCTGTATGTGGATGATCAAGATCAAGCGGTAAAGTTTTGGACGGAGAAGGCAGGATTTATCGTCGTTTCAGAAGAGAGCCAAGGCCCAATGCGTTGGATTGAAGTTGCACCGGCAAATGGAGCGCAAACGAGCTTCGTTCTTCACAATAAGAAAATGGTTGCTGAAATGCAGCCTGGCATGAATTTAGGTACTCCTTCCATCATGTTATTTACCGATGATTTCGATGGATTGTACAATAGCTTTAAAGAAAAAGGTGTTACAGTTGGTGATGTTGTGAGCCTGCCTGGAGGCCGTGTATTCAACTTTGCTGACGACGAGAACAGCTATTTCGCAGTAATGGAAAAGAAGTAATGTGAAGTTCATTGGATGGGAACGTCATCACTTTGTGTGGTGGCGTTTTTTGATGTTACTAGGTGTGGTAAGCTATATCTAAAAGATGAATATATGAGAAATTAATAATAAAGTGGTTTGTCTTATTTTAATTAAGTTAGGAGATCAGATTTCAGAGATGTGGACGTTTCGGAAGATATAATAGAAAGAGAGAAGTTTATACAACGAATGAAATATAAGATGTCTAAACATCCAGATAAATTCCGGTATAAGTTTTTGTTTTAGTTTGATATATATACATATTTCTAATTAGGCTATCAGAGTAAAATATTTAGTATACGGGCCATTTAATATAGGACGGAAAACAGGGAGAGTGGGACGAATGACTACGATACTAGTTGCTGACGATGATGCGAACATTCGTGAACTGGTCTGTTTGTTTTTACGCAATGACGGGTTCGAAATAGCCGAAGCCGTAGATGGAAAGGAAGCATTAGCTATTTATGCCTCAAGGCAAATTGATCTTGTCATACTTGATATTATGATGCCAATCATGGATGGCTGGGCGTTATGCAAGGAGCTGCGAAAAGCCAATCTAGATTTGCCGTTACTTATGCTTACTGCAAGGGGCGAAACATGGGAGAAAGTGAAGGGGTTTGAACTTGGAACGGATGATTATTTGACGAAACCATTCGACCCGCTGGAGATGCTGGCACGTGTTAAGGCACTGCTTAAGCGATATAAAGTTGGCTCTACTCAGATGATCCGATTTGGCAGTGTCACACTTGATCGGCAGAGCTATAAAGTACTGCTGGGGGAAGATTCTCTCACGCTGCCGCTTAAAGAGTTCGAACTGCTTTATAAGCTAGCCGGTACGCCCGGACAAGTCTATACGCGCGAGCAGTTGATTGAGCAAATTTGGGGTATCGATTACGCTGGAGATGATCGAACGATCGATGTACATATTAAGCGCCTGCGTGAAAGGTTTGCAGCTACGCCTGATTTTCGTATCGAGACGGTCCGTGGGCTTGGCTATCGATTTGAGGTGAATGAATGATTCGCTCCCTATACACACGTGTTGTTCTGACATTTCTAGTCTCGGTAATAGGGGGAACCGTCATTGCTTTTTTAGTGGCAACTTGGGCTTTTGAAGATGAGTTGAACAACAATTTACAAGTAACTTTGCATGACTTTGGACAAGATATCGTCCGAATCTTTGAGACATTTCCGTTACATGATGCGGACTCATTCGTAAGTGAGATGAAGCAGCTTAACTCCTATTATGTACGAATGTATGATGAATCAGGCCAGCTCCAGATATATGGCGCGATTAATGGACACGAGCCTCTTCATGTAACCGATGAACAAGTGAAGAAAGTATTAGCTGGAGAAGTAGTTCAATTTCAGACAAATGGAATTAATCCGATCCTTTTAGGACTGCCGTTAAAAACGGAAGTGGGTAAGAAAGCCATGTTTCTGGAGCGTCGCACGCCTTCTTCCTCTTCATTTCTTAGCATGTGGACGTATCAATTTATGATATATTCGTTGAGCGCAGGAAGTCTGTTGATTCTGGTGGCCGCCATGTTCGTGGTCAGACCGATAAAGAAACTGACGCAAGCGACCAAGCGTATCGCAGGTGGAGATTTCAACGTCAAATTGAATATTAAGCAAAAGGGAGAACTAGGAACACTGGCTCGCAGCTTCGAAGAAATGATGTACAATTTGCAGCAGCTTGAACAGATGCGCAGGGAATTTGTAACGAACGTGTCGCACGAAGTTCAGTCACCGCTTACTTCGATATCCGGCTATGCGCTAGCGCTCAAGCAAGTAGACGTCGCAGATCATGAGCGAAGCCGTTATCTCGATATTATTATCGCGGAAGCAGCTCGGATGTCCAAGATGAGCGATAGTCTGCTCAAGCTGAGTTTGCTTGAATCGCAGTCACAGCCACTACAGCTGGCCACATGTAGCCTTGATGAACAGATTAGGCGAGCCATCATCGCCATTCAGCCCCAATGGTCAGCTCGGAGTATCCGTTTCGAGCTTCATTTGAAAGCCGTTCGCTTAGCAGCTGATCATGATCTTTTAAACCAAGTATGGACTAATATTATCGGTAATAGTATTAAGTTTTCCGAGGATGGCGGTGTTATCAGCATTAGCATCAAACAAGATAGTAAGCATGTGATCATCCAAATATCCGACACGGGGATTGGTATTCCCTTAGAGGACCAAAAGCGCATCTTTGAGCGGTTTTTTAAAGCGGACCGTTCCCATAGTCGCAAGTATGACGGCAGCGGCTTAGGACTCGCCATCGTTAAACAGATTGTATTGCTCCATCAAGGCGACATCCAAGTGGAAAGCGATCCTGGCCAAGGAACGACCACCATTGTAACTTTGCCAATAACTACACCCGTAGATTGATTCATAAAATGTCATTCAAATTGTCTAAACGCGATACACGTATTCTCGATGCTACAGCATGATGTGCAAGCTTCCTTGCATATGACGCCGTAGCATTTTTTTTGCCAGTTCATACTCCGTTCATATGGCGGTCATAGAGAGTACATCTTCATCGTATAAGCTGTCCTTAGCGACACGTAGAGTCAGACCTACATACAAATCAGGATAGGAGAAGATACGAATGAAACGAAGAGAAGTCGTGAAAATGAAGTTGGTGACAAGAGCAAGTAGAATACGAGCTTCGATCGTCGCGTTAACCCTCGTACTAACGATGGTCGCTCCAATGCCTGCAATGGCCGCGATGCCCGAAAAAGCGATTACAAACAGCAATCCTCTTCTTTTTGATTCAACTAAGAAAATAGCTGCGCAGAAAGCGAAGCTGCTAACAGAAAAGTACGGCAATACAAGTGTGCAATATGCACTCATCGATCATGGCGAGATCGTTGTTTCAGGGCATACAGGCAAAAACGATATAAAGGGAGAGATACCACTCACTTCAAATACGATGTACGGCATAGGTTCAACGAGCAAAATGGTGCTGGCTGCAGCCGTTATGAAGCTTGTTGATCAAGGCAAGGTGAATTTAGATACGCCCGTTGTTAACTATGTACCAGACTTTAAAATGAAAGACTATCGATATACGCAGATTACACCGCGCATGCTGCTGAATCATTCTTCAGGTCTTCATGGATATATAGGCCCAAATGCAACCTTGTATGATGATAACGATACGTATGCACACGATACATTGCTAGAAGAATTGGAAGCGCAGGACTTAAAGGCTGAGCCAGGTGCATTCTCGGTATACAATAACGTTGGTTTTTCATTAGCTGAAATATTGGTTGAGAGAGTTAGCGGCATGAGCTTTACAGCCTTTATACACAAGTATTTTACAGAGCCGCTAGAGATGAACCATACGAAAACACCGCAGGATCATCTGGACCCAGCAGCATTGGCAGGGGTATATCACCCTAATTATAAGGGACAACTTCCAACCGAAAATTATAATGTTATTGCGTCTGGCGGTATTTACTCTACAGCTGAAGATATCGCTAAATTCTCTCGTATTTTCACGGGAGATATCGATGATATTCTTTCTAGTCAATCGATAACCGCTATGGAACAACCGGAGTATAAGAAGGGAATGTGGTCACCAGACGCCGATTCTTCTCTATCATACGGGTTAGGCTGGGATAGTGTGAACTTGTTCCCATTCAACCAATATGGTATCAAGGCGCTTGTGAAAGGTGGAGATACGGCAGCCTATCATTCATCATTAGTCGTGCTTCCGGAATACAATATGGCAGCAGCTGTGCTTTCTTCAGGTGGCGTCAGCGCAATCGATCAGCTGTTGGCAAAGGAACTACTGCTTAGCGCACTACAAGAGAAAGGTGTTATCAAGGAACAGAAGCCGGAGAAGTCGCATGGCGTGCCCATAAAGGTCGATATGCCACAGGAATTATCCCAGCATACGGGCATTTATGGCGGTGCTTCAGGCTCGTTACTGAAGGTGGAAATTAATCCTGGGGGCGGCGAATTGACTGTATCTACGATTACCGCTCAGAACACTCCTGTCCGAAAGTATACGTACACGGCAGATGGTTCTTTTGTAAACGAGAAGGGTACGGAAAAGTATAAGTTCGTTGTTAAGAAAAATAAACGTACTTACTTGTGGTCTCGCTCTTATTTATCTATACCGGGGCTTGGTCAGTTAGCGTCCTCAGAGTATATCGCAGAGAAGCTAGAAGCGAATGAATTATCCGAAGATGTATTGGCCGCATGGAAACATCGTGAGAATAAAAAATACTACTTATTAAGTGAGAAATACTCATCGATGTTTTATTTCAACGGTGGGGCGGTTCAACAATTTCAGATGAGTAAAGATGCACCGGGCTATGTGTTAAATAATAAGATCTTGGATGCCAACAAAGCAGCTAACAAATTGCAACTCCCTACGATGGCTGGTCGAGATTCTATGGAAATCAACTTCTTTAAGAAGAATGGAGTAGAGTATTTTACGCTAGCAGGCCATTTATATGGCAGTGAAGAGCTTGTAAAGCCGCTCTATTCGGGTGCACAATCTTCGACAACGATCCAAGCGAATGGCCATGCTAAATGGTTCTCAGTGCCTGCAGCTGCTGAAGGGAAGGTTATGTCCGTTAAGATGCCAGCTAATGCTTCCTTTGCTGTATATGATCAAGCAGGCATTTGTATAAATTACACGGAAGTGAGCGGTAAGAATGAGGTCTTACTACCGGAGAATGGCCGTATCTTATTTGCAGGTGAGGCTGGTTCCAAGTTTGTTATTACATTAAAAAAGTAAATATTTATTTTAGACTAACAAGTTCTTGTCCTGAGTTGAGGGCAAGAACTTGTATTTGTATACATAATCAATTAGGTAAATAAGAACCAATACGCTATGAGTAGCTTTTTTTGCGATATTATCATTTATTCAACTGTTATATTTCCCAATGAGGTTTTCATTTGCACGGATTAGGTGCCATTTCCCTTTTGACCCTCTGTTTTTTTGATTCGAAAATGTATGATTATCTAGTGGAACAGCAATAGATCGCCTCCCGTTGCTAGTTTGAAGATACCGGCTAGCATCTGAATCCGTGCTTTGAAATTTGATTGTTTATAAACAAGATTCCGGATTTAGGGTACCTAACCGAATTTACAAGTTTTAGTAGCATTGGACTATGGTAATTATTTGAATATAGGGATACTATTATTTTGTGATACGATATTTTCCAAAATGGAGGTTAGAATAATGAAAAAGCTCGTCAGCACATTTTTCGGACTAACTGTACTTGCTGTAATGTCCATCCCTGTGTTCGCTGCAACTGATATTGCAAACTATAGTTGGAGTATGGATTATAGGGTTGTAGATGGGGAAAAAAATGGTCAGATCCATACTTTGCGCGATGGTACAATACAACTCGGTGGGACACTTAATACTGTTTCAGTAGATTCGGGTTATACACCAATTACATCCACTGTGAAAATTGGCGTATTTGATCAAGATGGGGCATTCAGTGCGGATGATTTGGTTGGAACAATCGATGTACAACCATATAATATGGTAGGTACTAGCAGAACTTTTAGCAAGAACTTTGGGTGGTTTGTAGCAGATGGCGGAGGTTCGGATAACCGTGGTGAATACTATCTCTATTTAGAAAAAACTATTGACGATAATTGGAATCTATCCGGATCCGGTACATTGACAAGCACATACTAACAAGTGTGTAAGAGACTGTCTAATTAGGCAGTCTCTTACCGTTTAAGAGGAGATTTTCTATGTTACGTTTTCATGAATTATATCTTTTACTCGTTGTTCCAGTATTACTATTAATAGTGTACATTCTTAAATCAAGGGGAAAAAGTAATGTTTGTATTCTTTTTTACGGGGTTCTTTTTTATTACCTGATCTTTGTAGGCAAATATACTCTCTTCCCTATACCTGTAAGTGAAGCATATTTATCCATGATACGTCCGAATTCCCCATTTATTGAGCGTATTAATCTGCTCCCTTTATGGACTGATAAAAATTTCACTTTTATTACCAAGGAACAAATTCTAAACATCATCATGACCATTCCATTTGGTTACATTGTAAATTATGTAATGAACAAACAAAACTTCTTTAAGTTAGTTAGAAGTGGAATTATACTTGGAACTATCATCGAAACCATTCAACTATGTATCTCTTTGAGTATTAAGTATCCTTATCGAATAATTGATGTTAATGATATTATATTTAACTTAATAGGAGTAATGATTGGTTATTTGATTTTCAGAGCTGTTTCATTTCTTTTCGTGAAAGTTGTTGACCTTACAAAAATGGAGCATAATACGTTTACAAAATTTGTTTATTCAAAGTCCAAAGTAGTAAATAAAAGAACAAAAAATAAACCTTATTCGTACGGAGGAGAGAATTTTTTGAAATCAGAATGATTCAACCATACCATGTGTAGAAGGATCATCGAAAACAATATATCCTTGGGTTGAAATATAATAAATGGCTATATAGACTAAGGTCAAATCTGTAATCAAAAAAATACACTTACTTAAGATTTATTTCTTATGTGATAAAAAAAGCAGGCGCTTATTGCACAATGTGCAATAAGCGCCTGCTTTTTTTGATAGGGACGTTTCCAGTGTCTGTACGTAGTGCCATCTGTATTGACCAGACGTAGGCCAGGTCGCTTACTATGATGCGTTTAGCTTCCTGTATATTTATTTGCTATGAGTCGTTACATAGAATACTTGTGAGGTTTATACCAGCAATTGTGTAAGTGGGTGAGCCGATTTGCCTTTATGAGAAGGTCAACTCGCTATCTAGATATGGTAAACCCATTCTACAAATTTGCCGTGATTGAGCCTTTGGTTATTGATTAAGTGATGGAACCGAAAAAGAGCGAACCACAACAATATCGCAAGTGAAATTCATGAAGCTTTGCAGCAGTTTAATATCGACCAGTACATACTGATGGGCCATTCCATAGCAGGCATTTACGGACTGGAGTATGTGCATAATTTATAAATGAACAAAAATCCGAGTACAGGACATTATATAATGTCCTGCACTCGGATTTTTTCTTGCGAAAGAATATCCTTGAAATGCTTCGGAAAATACATGAAATATCCAATGGAAAATAAGCATATATTTCCAATGAATGAGCAGAAGAATACATCAAGATGGTATCATCTTGTTCTGTCGAATGGAGGTTCGATACTGCAATATATTACAAATGAAACGTCAAGAAAATGGAAAAGAGGTAACTAGCATGAAGGTTAAAAAGAAGTTGAAAATGAGATTACATACTGTCCTTTTCGTTCTACTCGTTCTAATTTTGTTTCCATTCCATGTAATAGGAGCAGTCAATGCAAATGAACAGCCAGTCGAGACTGCGGTCACACCAAGTAGTGAGGTTCTTGCCCAATGGAATTTTACCAGCGCGGGAACACAAGGAATTATTCCGGCTTCAGCTGGTGTGAATCAGCAAAGCGCTACCATACGTGCAGTTGGTGGTCCATACTTCGAGGCGCTTGTGTCAACTGACAATAGTATCAAATATCAAGGCTGGAATAATGGAGCTAACACGAAATATTGGCTAGCTACGTTATCAACGAAAAATTATGAGAACATTACATTATCCTCTCAACAAACTTCAACAGGAACAGGCCCTCGGGATTTTAAGGTTCAAATTAGTGTAGATAACCAATCATGGACTGATGTACCAAATGGTGTGCTTACGTTAATAACGAGCAATTTTAACTGCACGAACTGTAAACTACAGGATACTCCTCTTAACGCAAGCAATCAAGATTTATTGTATATTCGCTGGCTCGTTACTTCTACTAAAGCAACGAATCCAAGTAATGCTACTGTTGGACCTTATGGCTCAAGTTTATTTAAAGATGTTATTGTAAAAGGAAGCCGAATCTCAGGCACAAATCCGGGTACTCCAACGATAGATGAGGTTCTTCAACCCGTGAACGGTGCAGTAAATGTAGCAGTGGGTAGTCCAGTTACTGTGAAATTCAATAAGCCGATTAGTATTGTTCAAGGGTACTCTGCGACCATCAAGGACAGTAACAACATTACTTTAAGCAATGTATCGTCTGAAATTATAAATAACCACACGTTAAAAATAAATCACCCCAATTTTGTAAGTGGACAGACTTATACGGTATCGGTACCAAAGGAACTTATTAAAGGGCAAGATGATTTACCTCTTATTCGGGATGTATCTTGGAGTTTTACCGTTCAAAATTCGACTTCTCCACCAGTTATCCCTAAATTAATTAATATGACATTTAACGGAGACCCAAAAACAAGCTTAGCCTTCGCCTGGTATACCGATGTAATGACGGATACGGTCGTTCAAGTCGTTCAGGCTTCTGCAGTACAGAATGGTCTGTTTCCGGAGATTGGAGTGACTACCTATCAAGGTAGCTCTGAAAAAATTGGAACTTACGTGATCAAAGGAGACAGAGCTACTCAAAAGAGAACGTATTACTACACGCATAAAGCTATTGCGAACAACTTAATTCCAGGAACAGCTTACAAATTCCGAGTAGGTAACGGATCTGCGAACAGCTGGAGTCAGATCGGTTCCTTTACAACAGATGCGGTAGGGAATCAGCCATATCATTTTATTGCCGGATCTGATTCTCAAGCGTCAAGTCGGTCAGGTTTTGAACCTTGGGCGGATACTTTTAAGAAAGCGAAAATACAAATAGGCGACCCTAAATTTCTTATTAATGTAGGTGATTTGGTAGACAATGGGGATTTGGAGGAGCAATGGCAATGGATGCTCGGTCTAGCACAAAATGAACTTACAACTGTCCCATTCGTTCCAGTGCTTGGTGGTCATGAGGTTCAAGATTATCCTGGAGATGCGACAACACCTAACAATAACTTCTATAATCATTTTAACTTGCCCAAACAAGTTGTAGCCGGTACTGATGAAGGTTCTGTTTATTCGTTTGAATATGGTGATGCACTGTACCTCATATTTAATTCTCAATACGATGGAGGACTTGCCAGTGACGGAACCGTTCGGTGGGTAGATCAACAATATTTGGACCAAGTGAAATGGATGAAAAATGTTGTTGCAAAGAGTAATAAGAAGTGGAAATTCGTTGCGTTCCACAAAGCTCCTTATGGAGCAGGAGATAACTCAGGAAAATATGAAGATGAACGTGTTCAATTTTACAAAAAGCATCTTATCCCTGCCTTTGATGAGATGGGAATTGATATGGTGTTTGAAGCTCACGATCATATGTATATGAGATCGTTCCAAATGTACAATGATCAAGTTGTTCCAGCCTCACAAATTACGTTTGACAGTGAAGGTAATGCAATCAATCCTAAGGGTACCATCTATCTAATGTCTAATGCATTCGGAAATAAATTTTATACGAAATATCCTGGCTATAACGATTATTTTGCAGCTAAAAATCTACAGCCTCACAAAAAAATGTTTACCGACGTTTATGTATCTGATCAAGTGCTTACATTTACAGCTTATACAGCAGCAATAGCTGACGAAGGATCGGGTAACAATGGAGTAAAGGCTTATGATCAATATGGGATCAGGAGAACGGACGTTAAGCCTGAGACCGTGACGAATGCTAGTGTTGTACGAAATGGCAACAAAGCAGTTATTTCATGGAGCCCTCCTGCAGCAAGTACAGAACCTGTAAGAGGTTTTAGACTATACGAGAAAAATGACAAGGTGTCCACACACTGGAGTGAATATATTCCGGTCGTGGCAGGTAAAACACAATACAGCTTTACTGTAAACAATATTAATTCGACGATGAATTATGAATTCATCATCAAAGCTGTTGGTACGAGGCTCAATTCCGACCCTGTAGAAGTTAGCACGATTAATTAACTGGCTTTATACGATGCTGCCCTATGATGTCATTATTGACTATATAGGGCAGTATTTTTTGTGCGGATATATGCAAAAAAACTTTCTAAAAAATCCAGTTCTGTAGCGTGGAATATTTATAATGAATCTTGAAATGGGGAAATGTTAGATATTATTGACGTATGTTGAGGCTTATTAAAGGGCTATTCTAGATACTAGAGTGGTCCAATAATAAGGCGCTTAAAAGAAAGCGTTTTCAAATGGGGGTGGTTTTTTGAAACCGTTGAAGCGAGCTGAATGATAATTGATCTGGCAAATGGCTTTATATGATGCGAGTTTAGATCAAAATCCAACTGAGGAACAATAAAGTTATTTAGAACCAGCTAATGTGTAGCACGAATAAAATAATCAGAGTTAAGCTGTAAATTCACGTATGAAGCGTTACACAGACAAAACCAAGTTGAAGCAAAACAAAACCAAACGAAGAAAAAATTTAAAGCAGCTAGCATTATAATTAAAGATAAAGATGGTATGGTAAACAACATATAAAATAATAATGGAGATATGCGCATAAATTGAAAAAAATCGCTTAAAACAGAGCCAATTTAAGAGGAACTCTTTTGAATCCTTAATACTGTTTCACAAAACCCGTATTTTGTACATATGTCTATATCAAGTAAAAACTCTTATACTACAATCCTCATTCTCTTCTGTCGGATGACAAGAAGTTGATGACATTAATGACAAGAAGTTGACGACATTCCTGTGTGCAATCTCCTTTTAAGAATCATATTAAGTATTATAGCTAACCTTAAACTTCATTGTCTGGCTTCTTTCGTTTTTATGCTGGTCAGTTAAGCACATTATACTTAAATCAAATCTCCACCCAAATACAATCAAAAGTGCTCATTTCTCAATGAACACTTATGATTGTATTTCTTAAATGCACATGGTGACTGCATAACAAATAACCTACCTTCGGAATTTATCCAACGAAATAAGTAGGTTTAAGAGGATTAATATATTAGGTTCACTTCTACTCTATTTATTGCAAAAGCAGGGTCGCTTTTTATCAATTTCCTACTTTTAGTTTACGATATCATGCTGTTTTGTTCCTTCTTTCGTTTCCCCTTTGGTTTTATTGACTTAGAGCTGCTTTTATTATCTAAAGCATCTAGACTAGCCTGAAGTGCAGACATTAAATCAAGAACATTACTTTTTGGATGAGTAACCTCATTTTTTAGTATTTCTTCTCCTTGAATCTTTTTCGTAATCACTTGTTGTAGCCGGTTTCTATAGTCATCCTGGTACTTGGTAGGCTCGAAAGAAACCGAAAGATGCTGAACAATAGATTGCGCCATTTTTAACTCGCTAGGATCAACAATGGGATTTGTCTGTACATTAGGAACTTCTTCAATTGATCTAACTTCATCAAAGTAATACAGTGTTTCTAAAACAAGACAGTTATTTAGAACTCTGACTGCTCCTAGACTTGTTTTCGTACGAATTGATACTTGACATATCCCAATTTTCCCAGTAGTTTTTAATGCCTCCATTAGAAGCGTATAACCTCTATCAGCTCGGCCATCAGGAGATAGATAATATGTTTTTTGAAAGTATATGGGGTCAATTTCTTCGATACTCACAAAATCCACAATTCTTATTTCTTTATTTACTTCTGGCATAAGCTCATCTAATTCTTCTTTTTCAAAAAAAACATATTGGTTTTTTTGAAATTCATATCCCTTTATAAGGTCTGTAGATGCAAGTTCTTTATTACACTGATTGCACGTTTTAAGCAATGAAATTGGTACACCACAAGCTCTATGAATTTGTTTCATTGAAATGTCTTTATCCTCAGTTGCTGCGTGCATCTTTACGGGGAGATGAACAAGACCGAAACTTAGTGCACCTTTCCACAATGTGTGCATAACCTATCTACCCTTCCCTGTTTATATCATTATTATTCCCGTTATGATTATGAATTATACAGTTCTTCCCTACATAACCACTTTAAATTACACCACTTTTATCTATGACTTATGTATATTGCTGATTTTAAACGTTAAGAATTTTAATATAGTTAATATAAGGAGTGAGTAACATTACTATTCGTTTTTCACCAATGCTACTTGAAATGCATGATCACCCATTTGATGATGATAAATACATATTTGAGCCTAAAATAGATGGTCATCGAGCAATATTAACGCATTTTGATCAGAGAACTAGCATATATACACGCTACGGGAATAATGTTACCCGTCAATATCCTGAACTACATAGACTGAATTGGCAACATGATGTAGTACTGGATGGAGAAATAGCTTGCAATAATGCAGGTAAAATTGATTATGAATCGGTCATGAAACGTCTTAAAACAGAAAGCAGTATGAGGATTAATATATTATCTGCTAATCTACCCGCTACCTTCATTGCTTTTGATATATTGTGGTATAAGAATCAAGACCTCCGGTGCTTACCCTTGATCCAGCGGAAAGATATACTTTCACAAGTATGTATGGAAGGCTTTGATCAAATTACTACTATTCCTATGTTTGAAAATAAAGGAGTTGTTCTATTTGACTATATTAAAGAACAAAGTATAGAGGGAATAGTTGCGAAGTTAAAAGATAGCAGCTATACAGGAAAACGATCGAGTTCATGGTTGAAAATCATTAACTGGACGTTTACCACCGTTTATTTAGTTGGATATCATAAGAATGATTTAGGATGGTTAACTTCTATACGTTTAGATAATGGTCAATACAAACAAACAGGTATTGTTCAATACGGTATGACTAATGCTCAGAGAAAATTCTATGAGGACTATTGTAAATCCAACCTCTTCAAGGAAGATAACGAATACGTATATATTGAACCTAGAATCCAAGCTAAAGTGAAGATAAGGAACTGGACTTCAAATGGAATGTTGAGAGTTCCGATTTTTATTGATTTCGTAGTAGACTAGTTTCAATTCTTATACCTTTCATATAACTAAAAGAACTCAAAAGTCTTTGAAATAAAAAAACTGAGCTTCCGCTACTCAGTTTTTTTATTTCTTTATAAGTGGTCTAAAGGATTCATCCATTGGCTCGAAATTCCTTCTATTGAGTCATACTTAATCGTCTAATATAATCATTAACGTATTTAAATTGTTCGGTATTATTTGAGCGATTCAACATTGTTAACGCTAACGGGGTATGTTCACATGCGGAAGGACTGACCTTTCTTTTACTCTTAGTATTGAAAGGACATATTAAATCCTTTTCTAGTTTATGTTCAGAGATCCTTATCTTTCGGAAATGAATTTTTTTGTTTTTTGTAGAAAATCCAAATGCAACAATGAGATTTTCGGGGATGTTTGGTAAATAGACTCCCTTTGCTCCGTGTTTGGCAGAATCATACCAACTATAAAACCAATCTAGATACATCATCCCAATAGATTTGGCAAGCATCCATCTAAACGCATTAAAACTATAGTTTCTAAAGTAATCACTGTGTATGATAGTCTGATCGTATAGATCTCTAATAACATCTTCATACAATGGTGTAGATATCGTGAAATCATATACAGCATTCATTTTACGAGCACCACAAAATTTTTCGTAAAATGGTGGATATTTTAATAGCGATTGCTTCCAAAAGACATAAGCATATGCGTAGGGACAAATCTCTGGAAAAGGCTCACCAGGTTCTTTCAATAAACAATTTAATCTTTTAATGCATGACTTATGTTTATGTATATAGGTACGACGTAAATATTTATCAATTGATTTAAATACGTCTCTAGTGATGTCATAGATTTGCTTGTATATCCAGGTGTTATTAAAGTCGAAAGATTGAATCGATTCTTCTCCCATATAATATTCATATCGAATCTGCTTTTCTACTTCACTTGGTAGTAACAGTTGTTCAAAGTCGAAATTTACTCTTCTTTTACTAAGATCGTTAATAATCCTCCAATGCAATCCACGTGTCTGATCAGCATTTTTTGTATTGTTGATTATCCACTTAGTAAGTGATTTGTTTTGAATCTTAAATCTTTGGCTCCATCGGCTCCATTTCGTACTAAGATCTAACAATGGATGACCACATTTACAAGTAAATGCATCTGATAAACCCTCACCTAACAAGTACGGAATCGGCTGCTTACAGTTGTGACATAAATTAATTAACTGCTTGTTGTGATACGGACAGTAGTCAATAAGCAAAAACTGATGACAGAGGCTATGGTGACCAACCTCCATGCATTCTACACACCAATGCAGGTTATTTTTTAGCCAATATTGTTCGTAATTGCAGTTCGTCCTTACACTTCTAATAAGTGAATCAAAATATTCGTTATTATGAGCATGGAGGTTGTAGTTCAAAAATCTAGAAAGAGCATCACTATCTACACCCTGTAATGTAATTAAATTACGCATAGACCTAGTAAATGAAGGAGTCATATTTGGCCCTACTCTTCTACCGATTACACTTACGAGTTCTTTATGACTTAGGACATTGGCAAAAGCGAATTTTTCTAAAATGGACCATGGGGATTCAAATGGATGAATCCACTCTTTTCTCCAAACAACGTTCATCGACATCAATCATCCTTTATTTAAACTAAGCTAGAGCCATATATATTTCAGATTCAATATACCCAGAGTCTTTAACAGCATTCTTCCAAAGGTCTTGTGTCGGCCAGTATATATCATCTGCACAACCTTGTTTCATTGCATTCTCAACCGTAAATGCAAAGTACTCCATAGGAATTTCTAAACTTTTTGATAAACCATATTCTCGCCGAATGTCTTTAAAAAGACTGTATAAATCAGCTGCACATTTTTCTAATCTATGTCCTTCTTCGAAAGCTTTTGGGAAATAATATCGTGTAAAACTCCACCCGCTTCCTTCAGGATATTCGGAAACCTGATCATAGCATTTTAAGCAAAACTTAATATCTTCAATTGTACGAATACCATAGAATTGATGCTCCTTTGTCATAAATCGACCAATGATTTGAGATTTCTTTTGTTCTAAAAAGAAAGTCCTGCGCGACAACAATTCTTCTTGACCAACTGAAATGACAGTTAGACTAATCTTCGCACGATCGAGCTCGTTATAAATATCAATCAGCCAATTGTAATGTAACTCAGTTAAACGATGTGCCTCGTCAATTATGAGGACGACTCTACGTAATTTTGATTTCTCTCCTTGTTCAATTAGCAAGTTTACAATCTGACTTCTCATGTTGGAAGGTTTTCTTTTGGAAGGAAAGGGAAACTTAAAATCATTTAACATATCGAGAAAGAACTTTTCTTCACTTGGCATACGGTACAAGTTACAAGATGTTGAGAAGATGGGTATAGGTGCCCCTAGTTTCTCAGGAATATATCGCATAGCAAATTGAATAGAGCTACTTTTTCCTATTCGCGGTCGTCCGTATACGATTATGCCAGGACTTCGATTTGATACTGTTTTCATTAACGTCTCCATTAATTTTAAAACTTCCCTTGTTGGTAATACATAATGACCTTGTTCAACAGGATGGACACCATTTGGGATACTAGGCCTATTCATTCCTATTTACTCCTAACTTAATATGTAATGGTCTTGTATTGTGTAAGGATTTCCTCAAGATTTTTGGAATTGGTTGCATCTATTTGGCTGTTGAGTTGACGAGCATTTTCTAAAGGATTAGTCGTGTCAATTACTTGTTGCTGTTGAGGGTTAGCTTTTTCCTTCTCCCTTGTGTATTTTTTGACTTTAGTAATCTTATTAGCATCACGTCTTGGTCCCGCTTTAGCTTGTTGTGTCAAATAATCTGTATACACAAACACAGGATCGTCCCAACTTGTATAGTGAATTAGCTTATTAATTACAAGTTTATTGATCTCTTTTCTCATTTGTAAATTATGCGGGCTCAAAGACCACTTACCCACAGCAACTAATACCCCAAATTCACTACCATCTGGTAAGAAAGATCGAATCGTTCGTAAGTCATCGATATTTACATGCAAGCTAAGTTCAGTACCAATTAAATGAGCTGAACTAGCTAGCTTATCATTCCTGTATTCGACCCCTTCATATTGAATGTAAGGTCTTTTTCCGGTCCCTATACTTCCTCTAACTGTTCGTTTTATTGTTGTTTGCATAAACAACATCTCCGATCTTTTACTTTCATCAAGAATGCGAGGAGACATTCCGCTTGATATTCGTTTTTCTAACAATTCGAGTGGTGATTGGTGATAAATACTCTGATGAGGCGTCCCGTTATAGTTCGCAATTATTACTTCAACAAGCTCCTCTAAATGACTGTAGGTTATCGAAAACTTGATGGCCTTTTCATCTGGATTCTGTCTGCGTGGATCTTTGGGATGGCTACCAGTTGTGTTCGGGAGACGATGAATTTGTTCAGCAAATGATTTGAAATATCGTTCGATAGTTCCCCGACGCATTGGAAGCGAAACCGGTCCTAATGAAGTTGTGCAACCAAGTAGATAGTGCAATCGATCTTGCACTAGGTTTGCAAGGTGAGATCTGGCGTTATCAAACAATATAATATCCCAGACAGCCCACTCCATTTCTGGTGATAATTCAGAAGGAAATCCACCTGTTCCTTGGTATGATAAATTGTCTATTGATAATGTTTTTCTGTTGTGTGGCACGATAGCATTTCTAATACAGGTCATGACATCACTAGCGCTATATTCTTTATTCAAAGATATCGAGTAGCCAATCACATTGTGCGTTGCTTCGTCGATTATACATAAAATCCAGAAACGCTCGAGCACACGTACAACTTCATCTCCATCTGGAGTAGTTAGACGAACAGCAAATATAGCATCAATACGATGACCATCAAATTGGACGACTTGGTATGGCGTCATGGTACTTTGATGATTTGCTTCCCCAATTCCAGAATGGCGTATTTTTTGACTTGCATCTTCTCCATAACGCTTTGCTGCCCTGTGGATATGAGTGTTATGCAAATTCTTTAGGTATCTGTAGATGGTTCGGTAAGCCATATGTTCTGTATTAAATGGATAAGCATGTAACGGTATGTTTTTATCTCTACAGGCATCCACAAACTTCTTATGTATGTATTTTGGTCTCATTACGGGCTCCATACCTCTTCTATTTCGATTAAAATAGAGGTCAATGATTAACTCTTCAATATCGGGGTATTTTTCCAAAAGCAATTTAAACTCGCCAGTTTTTTTTCCATGGTTTCTCTTCTTGCTTGTAGGATTTAACTCGTATTGCTTAACTCTTTTATTAGGAATTAAGGCTCTGTAGCCCAATACGTCTCCATTTACGTCAAATGATAGGCATCTAGTAATTAATCGATGAAGATTCTTTCTTTGAATATTAGTAAGAGCATGTATATCCTTCATACTGACTCTTTTTGTGACGTACATATCCACTGCTTGCTTTCTGGTTAGAAATATCTCTCGATCTAAGGGATCTAACTGCATAGGGTCTACAGTAGGCCACAATGCTAGATTTACTTGTTCAGGCAGAAGACTTTCTTTATAGATGAACTTACTCCTCGTCATCAATCCAAACCTCCGTACTGTGTCCCCATAACGTTTCTGTTATGTTGGTGCACACAACACCCGTATACATGAGCCATGCGCAAATATTAATCATTTTATTAATTGTAAACTCACTATCTAGTTTTCGAAGCAGCTCTTGAATAGTGCATCGTCCCATCTTTATAGCGCATAAAATCTTCTCAGTATTATCGGGCTTCTGCATATTGGATACAATGGACAACATTTTAATTCGATTCTCCCTCTCGATCCTGCTCTCTCGTATTGATGCTTCTGTCATTACGATATGTTTATAACCGTTTTCTTCGCACCATTTCTGTTGTGCACCAATCTGTCTCATCGTGCGTGAGTATCTATGATGATGAGGTTTTAATTCAATTGAGTATTTGATTTCTACAAATACTTCTTCACCGTCCTGATATTTAATCCACATATCAAATATGCTCGTATGAATCTTCTCGTTACAAACATAACTGATTTCTAGTGGCTGTTCGCAATAGGTTATTACATTAGGATTCGTATCAACTCGAACAAAATGATCAAACTCTAAATCACTATACAGCCCCACTTTGCGCCCCACTTTAGGACCATTTGAAGTCCAGTAATTATTCCCGTATTTTTTATTACGTGAAATTACAATAGGACTAAACATTTCTATCATCCCTCTTAAATGTGCTTACTAATGACCTATTTCCAAAAGGTTTAAATGTTAAACCTACTATCAGCCATTTCTTATTAAAAATATGATTATATTAAGTTGACTATTAGGGAATGCTAGAATTATAGAATGGATACATGGGAGGTCTACATTATGACAGAGCAAGAAATATACACATTTATTGGTTCAAACATACGTAGATGGCGGATATCTAAGAAATGGACTCAAGACGAATTAGGCGTAAAACTAGAAATGTCACGTCCATCAATTTCAAATATTGAGGCAGGAAGACACCATATTAGCTTGCACTTGTTGTTTCGACTAGCAGTCATATTAGAAATATCCCCTCAAGAACTGATTTCACAATAGGAGCTAGGACTTTGTAGACTTTTTCTTTAGAATTTTTTGAATATCTTGATGATACTTTTCAATAGTCGTTTGAGTAATATTAGAATCCATACAAATAGCACGTGCTAAAGCATGATGTGTTGAAATGACAATTTCATCAGGTGTTGTTGGATTGTACATGATTGGTACGTACCATTCCCCTACAGTTCTCACCTTGTCGTACCAACTTTCTTTTGTCATCACATTACTTACATAATAATGATTACGATACTTCAAGCCTTTTATAGTCATTCTGGCTATATCCTTGTAAGCAGCCATAATTAGCCCCCTTTTTAATTAAAGTTGACAAAAAAACTATTTTTAATACATATATGTATCATTTATTAATAATGATATTCAAATGTGTATGTATCCATGACTTTATGTTGCTTACACTAGTTTTTGAGGTGTAGTCATGGATAATTCCATCTTAGCAAGTGTAGGTTTTCGAGTCAGAGAAATAAGAAAAGAGCGTAAACTCTCTCAAGAGCAATTAGGAGAAATCGCAGGATTTCATTTTTCATATATAGGTGGAATCGAGCGTGGAGAGAAGAACGTGTCATTGTTAAACCTTCAACGAATCGCTGATGCGCTTAATGTACCTGTGTACGAGCTGCTTAAATATGAAGTAAAAACGAAATCACCACATTCAGAGAAAGAACATCTTTTGGTGGAGATTCAACAACTAGCAGTAAAAATGAATTCTAAAGACCTAAAAAAAATGGTGTTATTTATAACTGAAATAATGGACAACAAATAGGCCCCCTCATGTAATAGGCCTATTTGTTGTCCATTGTCTGCTACATCGTTCTTTCAACTTATCTTCCCTTAAACCTATTTCTCCTCCCATCCAGATTCAGCTATGATCCCTCGTAAGTCCTCTTGGGTCTCTAACCAATGTGTAATTCGTACCATCCGTACACAAATTCTCTTACTTGAGTTGGCTGCCAAGGTCCAATTCCGGCCGGAAGCCGCTCCATCCATTGCAGGGTACAGTAATACGGCTCTTCTAGCATATGGGTATCCCGTCACGTAGGCGTACATTTGATAGATATCACCTTGCTGATACTTGTTAATATCCTTCCATTTCGTATCCATTATTAAAGTCCAGACATATTCCCCATTCACCTGCCGCTCTCCCAAGACAATATCGGGGATCAGCTGAATATTATCCAGACCAGAGTCCTCATTTCTGAGCAGTTTAACCTCTTTATGCTGAAGCCGAATTACCGCTTCTCTTCCTAATGTCATCTGCTGCAGGACACGGCCGACATACATCTCATAGAGCGAATGCACTTCGAACAAGAAGGAGAAACATTCCTCTTTCGCTCCCCTGTGTAGTACCGACATGTGGGATAGCATCAATTTCGCTAACCGGAAGGCTGGTTCAAATCTGGAGGTCTGTCGGTCAAAGTGCACCTGATTGAGCAACTCTTTCACATTTCCCGGGACGTCTAACTCTTCAAAACACCCGAATAGGTGCAGCAACTTTTTCCGGATTGAAGGATCCAACACCTTCCGTTTCAGGATTACCAAGGTTTTATAAAAAACAAAATTTAAAGGGATGGCGTGAGTCCTTTCATTGAAACTGCAATAAGCCCGTGACTTATCGGCTGCATTATATTGGAGGTGCTTCGTTACCATAAGCCTTCCCTTCAGTCGTTGGGAGTTTTCCTCCAGCTCGGCATAACCGGTCGCTAATCCCCGCTTTAACTGCTTCTCCAGCTCCATACAGAAGGCGGCAGCGGTCCAGCTTAACAAATCCTCCGCTACCACTTGTACAGCCGCCGCGGCCGATCCCATTTTGTATGGGATATAGCCGCATACGCCAAGCATATTAAGAAGAGCCGACCTGCCTTCATCTTCCCCAATCTGTAGTTTAGGTACAATGTCTATTTGAACACGGGATAAACGGATCGAACCTACGATGTTAATAAACTTCACCCGATTGTAGCCCAATTCCAACCATTCAAGCTTCGGATATATACTGGTCATATACACAAGAAGCTCTTTTAGGTCTTCTTCCATAAAAGAGCTACTGGGTCTGGCCTCTAGCCAATCATAAGCCTCCCGCACTACTACAACCTTACTCATATATTGTACGAAGCTCCTCCACCAAGATCGACTTCTTCATTAGGTACTCCACTTCTTGGAAATGGCCTGTGGATGCAGCAGATTTGAACAGGGAGCTTATGGACCTTGTTTTTTGATAGACGATATAATGGTCCTGTTCGCTTTTGCCGATTCCTCCAAGAACCAAGCCAATCTTCTCCCAATCCTCATAGAAATATTCCTGCAGAAGCGGGATTACCTTGTTTTGGAACACCTCTACTAGCTCTTCTACGCTCTGAATCCCTATGAAAAAGGCATGTCCAATTGTATGTTCTCTGTCATATAGAACCTCTATTCGCTGATTCAATGTATGCAGCAAAACATCCAGCTGCAACTCGTCTAACGTATTAACTAGAAGCGCGGGGGTTGGCATCATTTCTAAGAAAGCAAAGCGGCGTCGAAGGGCGGTGTCTAAAAGTGCGATGGATCGGTCAGCCGTATTCATTGTTCCTACAATATACAAGTTAGGTGGTAAAACAAATCGATCCCGGGAATATGGCAGTGTAACCATGATTTCATTGTCTTCATTCAGTCTTTTGTCAGATTCCAGCAAGGTAATAAGTTCACCGAATATTTTTGAGACATTACCGCGGTTAAATTCGTCAATGACAACCACTACTCTTTCTGCGTGCCGAAAATCGTAAGTCATACTGCTCTGCAGCGCTTCCATGACCCGATCCTTCTTTTTTTCATAGGTCCATTCCGGATTTTTAAAATCATCAACCATTGGAAGTCCAAGAAACAACGCCTCAATGGTCGCGCGTTTAAATACACCATCAGTTGGTTCAAATCCGCCACGCCCATCAGATTTCAACCCTTCGATAAAATCCTCATAAGCATATGAAGGATGGAAAGTCGTAAAAATTAGCTGGCCCTTATTTATATATTGACGGAAAGCATCCTTCATCATCTTCCTGTTATTCAGTTCATACAATTCTTCATACCGTTCGGGGTCAAGGATTTGTAGGGATTTGTCTACTAAATGATAAGTTTTTCCTGTTCCTGGTGGACCATAAAGGATTTGATTTCGTTCTCCAAAAGGTCTAATTAAGGATAGAGTTTCTTTGTCATAATCACTATCCGGGCGGCAATCACCGTCTTGCCTCTGTTCTTCTAGGTACTTACCGAAAATTTTGGATATAACTTCTTCTTTTTTAACAGCTACAACGGTATCGCGCATATACCCGAGGCCCTCGTATTCCATGACATCTGTATCCAGCCATTCAACAGGGAGAGTATGCCCCAGTTGAAGGTCATATTCATAGCCCGTAGCAGGATCCTCTGAAATGATCCCTATAGCACAAATTCTAAGAATTGAAGCACCCTTCTTTGCGTAAGCCGCTTTCAGTGCGACATAATCGCCCTGGCGCATGCGGAGGAAGGACTGTAGGGCTTTCTTTTCTTTGTTCTCCAATGCTTTGCTCTCGATTTGCTTATCTAAATCACGTGTATCCAGCCCCAGGCTGTCGGATAAATCAAAGTCCAGGTAATTCGTTCCGATGACTCCTTTCTCAAGGAACGTGTGCAACTGTGTATTATCGCCCCCATAGGTGTATCCATTCAACCAATAAGAACGTTTCTCTTCCACACCATATTGATTCCACAAAAAAGTCCCGATGGCCACTGTATCCCAATTCAAGAAGGGATCTTGTTCGCGAAGCACCTTTAGGATTCCCGCGTTAATAAGGATAACGGACGTATCCCGTAAATTCATCTTACTGTCTAAGACCAAATCCTCTGCCAATGGAACAAGTACAGCCCTCGAATAAATATTAAAGAAGCAATTCGGTACATACATATTCAAAATCTTAAGCAGCACCATATCCCATAGCAGTCCTCCCGTTGGGATCTCCTGTAACTTTCCTTCCTTAGCTGTTCTTATGGCCGTCAGGATTTGGTCTTTCAATTTTTGAAACTCCACTTGCAAGGTGTCGCCTTCAAGTAGTGTTTTTTTGTTACGGTAACCCTTGTAATACTTGCCGTCCTTTGCATGATAAATACCGAACTTCGAGGAATTTCCCCCGCCAATTCCTGCAAGAATATTTTTGCGTTCCAGCCAATAGATGAATGTGTCCTTGGAATGAATACTCGCGTATTGTTCTACGGTCATATCGGCTAAACTCTCAATAGGAAACCGATTAACAAATTCCTCCCGTCCTTGTATACGAGCCACAGTGTTTTCCTTAGTGGGCTTAGAACTATGACTACTCTCTATTAACTTCAACAAAGACATATCCGCTCTTCTCCTTTATCGACTTTTATCTAATGATCCTACTGTAATTCGGGTGATCAGCTACAATCCGCATAAGGTTTTGACCAATGTCAACGATAGCCCTTCTTGATACTTGTCGTTGAGTTGACAAAAGTGTTATTTGCTACTGGTCATGCCGGAATGCAGCTAGTCAGGTACATCCGATTCTTACAACAGAGCTATATCATGCAATGCGGCCAACTCGTACAGGGACAACAATTAATTTATAGACTTTTGTCGATTTTTTGGAATGCTTTATTTGGTACCATAATCAAATTGTACTTTCCTTCTGGAAGTTCATTAACTACTTTTCGAGTATCGCTATCCTTAACTGTGATCCCTATAATTACTTGACTGTTACTTAAATTATTTATGATACTATTGAAGAACTCTTTCATGTCACTTACGATGATACTGTGTTGTGCTGGTTCATCAAAAATTAATGTACCTGGATGATTTCCTGAATCCATCAATGATGTCTGCAATAGAGATAAAGTAAAAGCCCAAATCGCTCGAATGTTGTCACTTGCCGATGAATCAAATTTCATATCAAACCCTTCTATTGCCGGCAAATAATTTTCTTTTGAAATCTCTACCTGATTTAAATTCTTAACACTTCTATATCCGAACTTTTTTAAGTTATCTACTAAGCATTCTTGTAAATGCTTTAATTTAACTTTATCTTTTTCAGAGTATTTATTCTCGGGTAATGCGGCTTTCTTCTCTAGATGATCCTTCCATCTATCTGATAATTTTTCAAAGGTAACTTTATTGTTTAAATAGAAATCAATTAATCTTTTTAGATTATTTATCTCGGATTCGATACTTAAACGTTTGTAGACAATCGCCTCTGAGAAACTATCATTAGTCTGGTATAGATCACTCCTTAATGATTTAGCCAAACTCCGCAGTTTATATAAACTCTCTTCCATATGATTAATGCTGTTTTGAATTTTATCTAAATTACTTTCATGACTTAACTTTGCAAACTTAAGCATGTCCCTCTGAGCATTTAGATGCCTTATGTTATCGTCTATATTCATAATGGGCATGTCATTCGGAAGCGGAAGTAATGTATCTGCGATTTCTTGATGGCAAGTTGGGCATAAATCTCTCGATGTATAGAGGTCTATCTCTGATCCAAGATCCCGGAGACGAGCAGCATCCTTATTGTTACTAATGTCTGTCTCAATTATCTCGAGATTATTTTCTAATCGTCTGATACTAATGTGTTCTTTATCTAAAAGATCACTAAGTTTAACTATATCCCACTCATATTCACGTATTGTCTTCTCAGTCTCGCTAAGTTCAATTTGAAGCTCGTCAAAGTTATCAATAATTTTAGGTTTTAAAGCATTTAAATCCTCGTAATCTTTGGTTAAGTCATTGATGTATTCACCAATGTGATCGTTATTCTTTTGAATTATTATTTTTGAATAATCTACATCAGTTAATATTTTTGGGGAAGGTGGTAGCCCAGTGATTGTGCAGGACTCCCTTTCAACTAAAAGGATTATTTCTCTTACTACTGTGGTCCAACTTTTTTTAATATTATCTTCTTCAGCTCGTAGTTGATCTTTTTTTCTATCATTATCTAGCGTATCCAAGTCTAAAATGAATTCTATTACGCGTTTCTTCGACTCTTTTATTCCAAGTATCGGCATCCCAGAAAGAATATTCGCCCAACCATGCTTTTGTTCAATAAACATCCCTGAGAATATTAGCTGGAGGTACAATTTTCTAATGGCTTCATCTGAAGCAGGTACCATAGGTAATTCAATATGTAAGAATGTTTCCAAAAAATTATGGAACCCCTTTTTATTGGTAGCAGCGTTAGGCATATGAACATACATATCATCCAACAGTGTATCCTGGCGGTGAATATTCTCCATGTCTGAGTAGTAGACACTAATCAATCTGTTATCCCTATTTTCTATTTTAGCTGCTCTGAAAATAGTAATAACTTCTATACCATTAAAGATCTCCAAATATGCCCCCGACTCAAGTACTGGCCAGACATTCTCGCCTTCTTCTATAACTGATTTAAAAGCTGCAGTTAGTACTTTTTCGCCACGCCCACCAATAATCTCCTCAAATCCTAAGCAATAATAAATCATTGCAATGATCGAACTTTTACCACGAGTATTATCATCGCTAGCAATAAGATTTAGTCCAGAAAAGAACCTTTCGTCAAAACCAAAAATCTTTTCTTTTGCCTTTATTTCAATTCTTAATCTATTTATCTTCAACATTGGTGTACCTCCAGAATGTTGTGAGCTCTTTTATTCTTTCTTCTGTTAGTTTATTGGACAGCAAAAATAAATATTTCTTTTCAGAAATCAAAAGGCTTGAATCCTTCATAATTACCTTAGTGAATTCCTTTCCCTTCTTTGTAAGGCGAAACAAACCATTCTTCTGTTGATTGAACAACCCCTCAGCAATTGCGTATTTTATTGCACGGTTTACCGCAGGATCAAATCTTACTACTGAATAGTTATTTGAGCTATTATTTACAAAGTCCCACAGCTTTCCCCTATCACTCGTCGTACTCAAAGCAGTTGATACCATTTGCAATTTCATTAATGAACATCCACCGCGTGCGTTTAATTCCAAAATAAGACTAAGCTTAGCTAGCTTATAGCTAATACGGTAATTAAATGGAACAGCATCAGGCTTAGCATCAAAAATAATCTCTTCAGAGAGTACATAATTTTCGTCCACATTCTCACCTACCTTTGAATTGCATGGAGCAGTCAGCTAACCAGCCGCTTATTAGGTCCAACTTTAATTCCATGATTGAAGCTGCATTGAGATATTTAAATTGCTGCTCAAGCGTTTTCTGAAAATCATTAAGAATGTCGTTGAACACCTTTGAATTCATTGAACTGTCTAAATTCAGTCTAGTTGTCATTTTTACTTGTTTTTTATAAGACTGCTCTAGCATATGTATATCTTCAAAAACTTCCGGATATCCCTCACGAAGAACTCTAAGAATCTCTAGTCCTTTAATGTACGCTTCAATATACATACTCACTAGGTCATTAAAATCTTCATCCGATTCATCAACTTCTCCCATTACAGCCTTAACTTTTCTTTTAATGTTTGCAGCCTTTTCCGAATCACATTTGGACCAATCAGGTTTGTTCACATGATATATCGCAAAATTCAACTTAACATCTGTGATTGTAGTTCTAATAATCCGAGTAATTTCAACCTTGAAATCTTCAGCTGTCTTAATTAAGATAGCAAAACTGTCATCAATATAATCATAATCTTTTGGGTTGTTTTTCTTCATAGCAAGTACTTCTTTTCTTTTTGTCTCCGCATGTGCCACTATCCTTGAATCTTTATATTTCGGAATAACAAAGTGCCACTCCTTAATATTCAGTACTCCTAGATCTTTTAAGCGCTTTGCATATTGCAAAGCGACTAATTTATTAATATCCTTTGTCATTTTGTCTCTTAGATGATTATATAATTCATCATCTGAATACTCCCGTTCTGGACAATAGCATTGATAAACCCTTCCAGTTCGAGTAAACCCTTCAATCCCGCCATCTCCACCATGAACTGCTGGGATATCAGTAAAATGTTCCTCATGATACTTCATTCTGAAACATGATTTGCACAGTTCTTCCCATGCGTCACCAGTTAAGTAGCTATCAATAAAATCTAACATTAAGGCACCTCGCCCAATATTGAAATAGAAATCGAACTGCTAGAATCAGGTTGGTATTGTAAGGCGGATAGGTCCACCATAAAAATCGAGGAAGACGTGTTATATTTAACTTTCGCCAAATGAAATAGCTCATAAGTTTTTAGAATTACAACTTCCTCATTACCGAAAAATATTCGATCGTTACCCCGAGGGGATACAGCATTAATATTCATAATTAATCCTCCTCTGAAATACATTTTGGGTAAACGAAATTCGTTGAGATCAATTTCCCATATGGGGAATTTTTACTCAGACTTATTACCTATTTTAATTGCATATGCTAATAAACGAAACCTAAAAATGACAAAAAGTTTGTGTACTTTTTGACTTGAGGGATTTTAATATGGTGTGCTAGAGCTAAAAACAAAGAAGCCCATGAATGGATTCGTGTAAAATGGAAGTCATTACAACATACCATTTCTACACGAGAACCCAACATGAGCTTATCCAGAACTTAATTTAATTGAAACGAGGACGACTAGAGACCTTGCACCGGTTCGGCTGCTCAAAGAGAGCCATTGTACGTAGACTCGAACGTCACTAATCGACTATGCATCGAAAATAAAGCTATTGAATGAGTCATTAAAAGAAGCAGCAGCGGACCAATTTTGTACCACTTACCGTCTTGGTTAAAACTCGCTTCAACGTATAATTCTCAGCCTTAAGGAAAGCAACGTCTTCAATTAATCTCCGCACAATTTCTTATACGGATTAACATCTCCAAATATTTTTGTAATTTCGATATCTCTTGTGCAATCACGACGCTTTTTCACCAAAATTCAGCTCCTCCCGACAAACTTCATAATTTTACACATGTATGAAATTTGGGCTTCCTATACGGCTAAGGAACAAATGTATTTTTTCATATAATGGGGGAATAAAAAAACACTAACATGAAGTTAGTGTTAATCATTGCGCTTATCCATAGTAATTCGGTCAGATACGAGGCTATAGATGAATTTCTGGCTATGTGCTGCGTTTAAAATATTATAATAGCTAACTCTTAAATTAATTACAATCGCGTTCTGCGCTATATTTGCTTTCTCCGCTTCTTCGATTGCATATAATAAAATTTCCTTCCAATTACGCTCGAAACTCAGCATGCTTTTATCATAAATAGATAAATTAAATTCTTTTGTTTCACCAGCCTTTAGACTAACTATAGTATCAGTTGTAAAGAAGTAATCATTTAACATAAAGGCACCTAAATCCACATATAATGCAGTTCCATTACCAACATTCGTGGCTCTAAATATAAAATGCTTTTCCTCATCTTTAGAAACTTCTAGTGCTATCAATGGTCGAATACTTAACTCATGATCCTGCCTCTGTAGTTCTAATGTTTTTGCTTGAAGCATGAATGTGTATATAACACCTGATAAAGCAAGCCCTGAAAATAGCGTATTTATTATTGCGAAAGAATCTCCAAAGGTTCCCGTCTTATCCCATTCATCAAACCCCAAATACAAGAACAAGATAAAAATAATATAAATACCAATAATTCCAAATAAAATAAGTGCGGCTATCTTCATTGAATTTTTCATGTCTCTCCCCCTTAAAAGAAAGAAATTCGACAAAAAAATTGTGTAACCCTTCTATCCGTACAATTCAAGAGGATAAAAAACACTAACCATAGGTTAGTGTTAATATAATCATGATTCAACTAATTTTTATGACTCCAACAGTTTGAATTTCTCCTACAACGAATAAAGCTACTGTTAACACATTTTCTTAAATACTCTATCAGATGCCATGCTTCATTGAAGTAAACGACTATTTAATTCGACTAGTGCCCAGAGGTATCGTGGCCACTTTCCTAATGAGATTTTCGTATCTTGTAAAACAAAGTTCAGTAAAGTCAATGATTTACTTACATTGTTACTGTTTCTCTCAGCCAACTTTGTTGTATAAATCTTCGAATGGATTGGGAGATAATACTGTTCCATGCTCCAAGCTCTATTTTCTAATTAAGATGACCAATTACCGTTTCGTACATAGAAATTATCTTATCAATCATAATGTCATAAATTACTTCATTTTCCCTACATTGTTCATCCAATCCGATACGCTTACATACAGAACTTAACTTTTCTTCTCGACTTTCAACGGAGGTTAAATGAGCATAAACGATTCGCAAATCATTTAGAACAAACAGTGGAAGCAAGAGTTTGTCTACAGTATCTTCCGATAGTTGTAGAAATTGAATTAACCAACAACGAAAAAGCTTCATTCCTCTTAGCTCCGCTAAATCCTTTTTCCCTAGATTCGAGTTTTCTATGATAAAGGTTTTGATTCCCTTCACATTTAGTGATTCAACAAGGACCTTATTGATATCTTCAAAAGTATCTCCAACCTCTTTGTCAGTAAAGTATATAGGCTTACTAATCCTTCTAGTGATAATTTCAGCTTCTTCATCCAGCATAAACAAATTAAAGCCATATACCTGAATAATTAATTGAGATAATACTTTCCTCAATGAATTTACCTGGTTGAGCTTTGAAGGTTCTGCCCAAACACCTTCAAATTGACCCTCATAAAATTCAGAACCAACATCGTGATCAGAAGAGATGTTTTTGGATCTCAAGTAATACTGCTCTTCTTCAGGCAATTTTATAATGTCCGTTAACCACATTATTACTTTACCGTTTCTATTTATTCCGAAAGGAATAACAAACTCCTCAGTTGATATCTGGCCGTATGTTTCAGCACCTAGATGTACAGTGTATTGTGGATTATGCATGTAATTAATCAATACGTCAAGTGAGAAGAATACCGGCGTAAAATCACCAAGGCTTCCAATGCTCAAGGCAGGAATAAAAAGGAAGTCAGATCTTGAAAATTTGTAATCCACGCACCCTTTTGGATATTCCAACTTCTCAAAGAGCTCTTTACTATGACCCTTAAGCTGAAAGACTCTCCGACCTGAGTCTTTATTTTCTGAGATAAACTTTTGAATCTGGTTATAGGTATAATCAGGAAGATCAATGTTTCCACATGAAGGACAAATAAGGAGTGGACACAAGTCGAACGCAATGGCTATCTCATCTTGCTCATATACATATCGCTCAAAATTTAAGACCTTCCAATCTCCACACTTACAACGTAACTTTACCATGCAACACCATCCCAAAATTAAATAAAAAATAAGTACTTTTAGTTCTCTTAGCTTATGGAACCTTAGTTTTCATGTCTAGTAAAATCAATAACTAAGTTTGTAAGACAATAGCAATAGTAACACTTAATACCGCTAAACTAACTGTGGGATTTATAAATATCTGGAAAATGTATTGATTGTTATGAAGGCTTAATCCCATGCTTTTTGAACAACCCTTCGAAGAACTCTTTAACGATCTTTGCCCCCGCTTCCTCATCCATCAATTCATACCCACCGAATCGATAGACCTCATACCCACAAAGTTTTAACTCCCTGTCTGCTTGCATCATTTCAGCATATTTTTTAGGGCTAGATACATCATCGTCAGAGTAATGTTGCTTTCCGTCTACTTCAAGGACGATACGTTGCTTATTTGAAAACAATAAGAGAAAGTCCATACGCTGCCTTGATAAATAAGGCTTTCCTGCTCGCTGCCTTAACGTGTAGGGATCATAATGCAAATAGACTTGAGGTATTAATGCAGGGAAGTTCTTATCAAACAATTTCTTGAAACATTTAAAGTAATTCATAAATAGTAGCTTCTCCGGTGGAGATGCTAATGTTTGGAGTAAGCGCACATATAGTTGTTTTTCCATCTCTATATTTGGCTCCGCTGCCCCATTCATTTTCGCCCACCACATTACAAGGTCAGCCCAATAAAGACCTGTATTCGAAATATTATGGTCGTAAACTAAGCAGTTTTCTTCATGCTTTACAATCCTAATATCATTATTGATCAAGTCACTTATAACAATTTCCGGCTTCTGACCAACCGCGGCGAATATTAGATTTTTCACATTACCTTGTACTCCATCTAGCATTTTGTCTATATGATAGACTGGAAAACCGGAAATGTTATCCGTCAGGACAAACTTATATCCGTCATATACTAGATGCTTATTTATGAACTCAATATACTCGTCCTGCTCCTTCTGTTGTCGCACCAATGGATGTACGACCTGCTCTAAGAATTTAATAAATACCTCATCGGGTGCAATCATTAGTTCCAAGTACTTCTCGTATAAATAAACTTCATCCCAGTCAGAGTTGTTGATCATATGTTGCCATATATCACCTGAAGCGGTCTTAAAGCGGGAATCAGTTGAAGGCATACTGTCCAAATCCCATACCCTGTTCAAGAAGTCAACCAAGTTGTATTTACCTGTGATATTATTTCTGGCAAGCAACTCGTCCATTATATTGCGTCTTGTTATCTCAGTAATTGTGTAAAGTTCCGTTGGATTAAGAAGAAGGACAAACTTTGACAATGAGTTTGCTTTAGAGCCGTAATCGTCTATTATCCTCTTGGCTAAGTCCAAGAGGAACAGTTGATCTTTGCCTTTAAGCCTTCTTTGAACGTAAACCCGTCTACTCTGAAAAGCCTCGGACTCATTTCCGTTTTCCAGACCATACCTAGTACAAACAGTTGGTATGTCGTATGCCTTTTCTTCTAGTAGTACCTGAATTATTGCATCAATAAGTTCGTTAATACTCGTCATACGAACCCCCTTATGTATCAAAGCCTCGATAAATACCCCATAAGAGCATTTCCCATTCAATTTCAAGAGCCTGACCAATGTCGTACTCTAATAAAAGAAACCATGATGGTGCTCATCACAAAATCTCTTAACATTAGAGTGACACAGTTCTTTGATCCTGGCCACGCTACAAATGCGTCGTTGATTCCCTTGAACTCCTTGCAACCCTCGCTAAATATTGCGTACTTTTTGGATTTCTGTTTAGAGGATTTACACCAATCAAGATACTGTAACAAGGGATCTTCACTGAATAGGCAGCCTGTTTATAGATATCCTGTAGCGCACCATTCTTCACTCCTGAATCTCCATAGAACGTCTTTTCATAGCGACTCTCGCTGAAATAAAATAATCGCTATTGACCCTGAGGGCTTTAGCGAGGTGAATATTAAACTTATCTCGAATATTCAATTCAGTTCTGGAGTTGCTGTAGAGATATCAAGTAATCGCTGTTTCTCAACGCCAAAAGCATTTTCTAACCTGTTAATCCAAATTAAGCGAAAGAGAAGTTTTTCCGTTAAGAATTCTTGACAAGGTTGTTCTACTATTACAAAGTAGCTCTGTAGCGGCTTTTACAGACATGCATGATGGAATAACTTTCTCTCGAACATAAAATCAAGGATGCTATGGTGCTTTTTATTTTTCCAAAATGAACCTCCTCAAAGAGTATATACGATATATTAAGAGTGTATCGCGTATCTCTACGTATTTCCATTGACATTCATCAAAATTATAAAACAATTCATACAACTATTTGATCCAGCAAAAGAGTATCGGATTAGAGCTTCTAAGAACAGCTGCAACATACCTTGACGAGTTAACATTATTACTGGTCTTGCTTCACTTCTGTTCATAGTACTCATACATTTTCACTCCGATTATGAGGATAATTTGCAAAGAAAAAGCCACAATCATTTGGATTGTAGCTTTTCGTAAAATAAATATAAACAAACAACATAAACTTTCTACTATCTCCCACAACGTAATGATTTTGTTACATGTTAGATGTAAAGAAGACTCTATTTAACAGCTATCTATAATTAGAATGGAAGCTCCGCATCTTCACCCGGGCCCGCACTTTCTTCTTTATCTTCGGTTTGAGATTCAATAACACTCAGTTTCCTTATGATTTCTTGTTTGTATGTATTAATTTCATTGGTAATTCCGACAGCTTGGTCATTCTCTTGGGTAAAGAGTGCATAGTTGGTATATTGGTCTTTATTTCGCACACCAGTATAACTTACTCCGTCATACTCAAGAAAACTGCAACACGCCCCGATGAAGTTGGGTAGTAAGTATCGATGTTTTAACAACCGTGAATCAGCTCGACTATCTTCAAAAAAACCTTCAAACCCATAATTGAAAACTCCAATATCGAAAAGTAGCAGTTCCTTCTTTATTTCAAAATTTGCTATATCGATTACTTCATCGTCTAGCGCATGGATTTCATACGCCACAGCCTCTAAGTCACTTGTAAGATATAATACCGGTACTCCAATAGGATTGTAGCGTCCATGGCTGGCATGTCCTTCAGGCGGTGACCACATTTTTGAACCAGTATATTGTTCTTCTGAATCTTCCTTTCGACTCCGACCACGGAATAATAGTATTCCAGTATCGACTGTGGGTTTAAGATTTATCCCCTTCCCTTCTTGTTTATGGCGTTGAATAGATTGAAATAGCATCTCACCAACACGGTGCTTTGTGCCCATAGTAGGATGTTTAATTAGAAATTCACCAAATTCAGTTAAATTATTGCGGTCGATGTTATATCCATATTTACTGGTGAAGTTGCAGTATTCAAGTAAGGCATCTTCATCATAGAAATCATCACCCCAAAAAAAGCTCACATCACGTATAGTGTAAATTTCTGAGTTTTCATTAAGCCAAGTACCTGGATTATCATATGGATCAGCATCTCTTCCATTCCCACAACGTGGACAATTAACAAAACCTGCAAATAGCGCAATAAAATTATCAGGGACATCTCGATCACCTAAATAGCTACTTAATGATTCACCAGATGCATCGATTGGTGTTTCCTCTGAATCTAAATCTTGATTAAACTTATAGGCCAGATACCCTCGTTCTTGTCCCTCACAATATTCACAACCACCAATCTCTTTTGAAATCTTATCAACCACATTTTCCAAAACAGCATCATCGACAGATACAATGTAATATTCATCTTCACTATTAATTTTCTGTCTGCATACTTCGCAGTTTGGCCACTCTTCTAATGGTGCACAGAGTACTTCATATCCAGCATCCTCTGACAAATTGTGTCCGTGTTTATCGAAAACCTTGGACAAATCCTCCCAACAATAAGTGCACATGGTTGTTTCAGTAATGCAGGCTAGTTGTAGCGGTTCTGTCAAACCTATCATCCTTTCTCAGACGGGTTAATCATTTAATCCGTTCATGACATCAATCCTTTAAAAGTTTGACGCTTACGAATAACGGGCGTATCAATCAACTTTGTTTCTCTTTAGCTTGATTGATTTTTATAATTACTTGTGGAGGTTTTTAGAAGTTGCTTGCCGATTACTTTTCTCCAGCAATTACATTGTTTACTGGTACTTTTCAATGTTGTAGGAAGAGTTGTCTATCCGTGCCGTGCAATGAAGTTATCAACTCCCTGCATATCTGAGATCTCAAGGTAGCTAACAAGCTCCATATATAGAGCTAAATAGTCGTCTTTTCTTTGCATCCGCTGCATATAACCGTCTATAGCTTTGATAGCACCAAACTGGTCAGAATCATACGACCACGCATATGCAGCAAGAAACAACTTTCTGCGAAGATCTATTCCCGTTGCTTTGTCAAACAATTCAATCAACCGTTCCGTCACAGCAGTAGATTTCTTGAAATCCCAATAAGGTTGTTGCCTGAAGGATTCGAACAAATCCATGTAGATATCAAAGAACAATCCAAGAGATTGATCGTCTTGATGGGGGATGGTGTCAATTACACTTTTTGCTCCACGATGTAATACTTCAAAAACCCTGGGAGACTTCCGTTGGCTAAAGCTAGCGACCAGCTCAGTCATTCCGATCTGCCCATCATTGTATTTTGTTATGGAATCTTCTATTGACAATTTGGATGAAATCATACTTAGACGCTTTCGATTGAAGGTCTCCGTGTTAGGTATGGCAACTGGAGATTGCTGCTCAGTTAAAAGGACAAGCGCGTGATACCGCATGCCTTCGTAATTGGTGATCACTCCGACCGGCGGATGTATTTTCTTTTCCAAAAAGTAGATCACACGGCCAAGTGCGAAGATATCATAATGAAATGTAGGATCCCCACTACCTTCCTTATGCGAATCACTCATATATCGTATGGAGCCCATCAACTCCTGACTATAGGCGCTTGTATTGATGAAGTTATTTTCCAGCGGTTTGCATACGCCAAGATCTGAAATCTTCGGCACACCGTTAACCATAAGCACGTTCGCCGGCTTTAGATCCCGGTGAATGATCCGATCCTCATGCTCATGCAGGCACGCAAGGCCCGATGTGATTCCATCGATAATTCGGTCAACTTCTTCATCAGAAAGTTCATTTTTTAGAACGTAGGCCTCCAAATCGCAGTCAGCCTTCTCCATGATGTATGAAGCTCCCTCTATTTCAAATACCCGAATAATATTCGGATGTTTGATGCTCTTTAGGATCTCGTATTCTCTCTGGAACCGAGCCAAGTTCTTCTCAGAGAACTGCTCCTCCTTTAGTTCCTTCTTCACGCAGTAGATTCCATTATATTGAATTGGTGTAACATTTGAATACGTACCACTTTTTGTCCAATTTATCATGATGTATTCTCCTATCTATGTATGATTTCGATTAGTTTAAAACCAATACTTCATGTCTCCTGAATCACAACAATTCAAGTTCGTTAATAGTAGTCTGAAAATTATCGGCTTTTTTAAGCCCGCTTTCGACTTCACTAACTCTCTCAAGAAGTTTCAAGAAATCATCTTTCTTATACTCACCGACGAACCAAACTCCATTTTCCACCTCAATTTGAAGATCTTCAGGGTCATAAACTGCTTCGAAACCCGGATGCCTCAAAAGCACAACGTTTTGTTTTTTCTTGTAAGTTTCCACCACTGCAGTAAGTAACTCTTCTAGCGCTTGTTTATAAGGATGGGACACAGGATCATAGTCTTCTTCCCTTGACTCGACGCGAACCATAGTCTGACAATCAAAGAAACGTAGCTTGTCTATAATTAAGCAACCTTCAATTTTACGAAAAATGGGATACAACTCATAATCTCGAATCCGTTCCTCCTTTATTTGTTTTGAACGCATGGCCTCAACATTTGATCGACTGAACAACCCTATTTTGATCTCATTCAAGTATCCTTGATTTTTCAAACCTTGCAATCTCTGCCTACTCACCATCAACCGTTCCATAACGTCTCCAGAAGTCATTGTGTGCTGCTCCACAATGAGTCTCAACAATTCTTCTGAATCCTGAACTTCAAATTCCCTCTCTGGATCTTTGGAAATAAACATAACAAGCTTCTCCAGGTCGATACGTTTAGCAACAGGTTTGAGTTCACCTGTACGTCTCATACTATCACTCCTATTTACAACGTAAATATCATTTACCAAATCATAGCATGTGATAGGTACGTTGTAAATAGAGAAATAAGTATAGGGGATCAGGAGCGAATTGATTAGTGACATCCGTGTGAGGCTGTTTCCTAACTAAGAAAAAAGGCAGCGGACGTTAACATGCGACGTGCCATTGCATAGCGGTTGTCTGAAACTTCACCGATTTTTGTTCATCAAGAATAGGGAACTATAAAATCTTTGGGAGCGTTTAGAAGGAATCGCATGTTCAGCTTTATGATTTCAAAGCGGGAGACATCGGGATTATAATGATTTACTACGCACGTTGCACTTCGCTCTTCTCGGAAATAAAGCCTCCACTCCGTTCCGGAGTATGTCCGCAAGTACAGCTTTGTCTGTTTATTCATGGCATCGACAGGAGGCGCTAGTTGGTTGGATAATGAATTTATTTGTAGGATTCCGCGGTTAGTCTCACAGCTAATGCCTATCGTCAAATTTATTGGTCATACTGAGAGCTCCCAACGAAGTGTTAGAGAATCGAATACTGAAGCATTGTAACAGCAGAAGAGGCAGTGGGAGGTCGAAAGCTTGTGGTCGCGGCTCCTCTTTATTTTCATCCTCAAACGAGTACTACTCTTATTGGGCATGATTTTACAAACATTTTCGGTAATGTCCTTATTTTCTTGTCAAAAACGGAAATGTCATCAACTTCTTGTCAAATGAAAATGACAAGAAGTTGATGACATAAAACAAAAAAACCGCATTTTATGCGGTGTGTAATGTCCCTATGTTCTTGTCATCCGACATCTTCTCTCTTTGTCGGATATATAACATTATTGAGTATGCTATTGCCTCTTTTAAAAATATTAAAAATTAGTTGAATTCACTTGAAATAAAAACCGCTTCCCTCAATGGAGAAACGGTTTTTGCAATAAACTTCTCTAAATGATTATTGCGGAGGATTTTTTCTTGCGATTGTTATCTTGTTGTTTTTTACAATCCAAGGTTCTTGAACAAGTGTGCCATCTGTTCTCTTTAATGTATATTTTGTTACCAGTTGATATCCTGTATACCCTGTTGTTATCCCAGATGGATTTGTTACACTACTTGAAATGGTTTCTTCCGTTGCTTTGCTAGTAGTTGAACTAACTGTTGTTTGTAATGATTTCGTGATTTCGGTTTTCAGTGATGCTGTTATTGCTTTAAATGCAAATCCAAAATCCGCCCCGACAGTTATTGAAAGTGTATCTGTCAGTGTTCGTTGATCTTCAGAACTCACACCTGATGTAAATGAATAATTGTAAGTAAGTCCAGCCGGAACAACCGCTGAGAACGTTTTCTCCCAGTATTCCTCCTTCACCAGAACATAATAAGGTGAAGTGTTTATTTTTGTATAATCACTCGCTTGGTTATCTTGTACTACGATAAAAGGTAATAAAGTCGCCCCAACTACAGCAGAACTTGAAGTATCAGGTAATTGTTCATCAACATTTCCCGTTGTATAAACTGGAGCACTCGGTCTAGTTCCTATTGCCGGCAAAGTTGGTAACGTAATGCTGGTATTGGCTGCTGAAAGTCGAAATACCCGATAGGGATCAGAAGAATTTGCATCATCCAGATCTAGAAACTCCGCCCCATTATATACTGCATAAGATGCGAATTTTCCATTTTCTTGGTTTACAATTTCATAATAACCATTTCCTTGGTTTCGTAAATACCACTGTTGTCTAGTGGCGCCAGTCCAAGTTTGTTGTACCAGCTGCTCTGTGTTCCAGTTTGCAAATGAAGTAGCTTTTCCACTACTTTTATTTACAATGGCATACAATCCTCCATCAAGTGGGAAAAATACGTATTTTTGATTGTCGCCATTATGTGCATAGTGTAGATTAACACCCGCGTTATTAGATTGGCTTGAATTAGGATTATCCCACTGTGTGTTGAGATTAGCCTTCAACTTAACATTGTAATATTGATTCTTCTCTGGAACTGCAGCTTCACTTACAGGGGCCCAAAAAGAAAGACTCATTGCACCTACCATTAACAATGACAATGCCTTTTTAGATAAAAAGTTCATAGTATCCCTCCTAATTTGGTCAATCATACCCTTACAAAGCCTTAACAAATATAAGGAGTAACTTTTGTTATCCAAATTTTGTGCCAAACATGGTGTATGTAAAGTAAGATTTATGAATGGATGCCGCAGTGAAAAATGTAATAAGAATACACTCGTCTAAAAAAGAGAGATGTTGTAATCAATACGTCATTTTTAGACAGGTGGATGCTGCTTATAACTTCAGCCGAACGAGAGTTGGCATGACAGAAAAAGCCTTCAGGGGAGCGAGAACTTGAAGAAGGAATCCCTTTGTATAGATTCAGTTTTATCGAAAGATATTTAAATTCTCTTATGCTGAAGTGAATCATTTTCAGTTGCTTCATAGCTGTTTTTTTGAGGTGATTCAAAAAGTTTAATGGATACTAGTGTGGGGTTTAAGTAGGAAAGAAGAGTGTAAATGGTTGTAAAATTCGGGTGGTTTACTTTTGGTACTACTTTTTATCGTTCTTGAGGTTGTAACAGCGATAAACCGGCTGCTAGTCTTTACTACTGTATAAGGTCGCCAATGTTTCATATTGTAGATGACGACACAATATCGCCCTCCTTTTGATTAATATGTGACTCCTTTAAGTATGAATTATTCGACCTTAACTTTACCATGTGTTTCCACTAATGTAAACCACCATTTTCATTCTTGGTCAGAGGAAGACTACTTTCATTTGGCTCGTTTTTACGGCGTGGAAAGCGACTACCGTCGGTTCTATAACAGCAGCCTCTTCCAAGGATACGTTACGTTATCTGGAAGCTTGTGAACTATGTACGGATCGACGATAGCGTAATCCGCAAATCCACCTTTCGAACATTCCTGTGCAATCTCTTTTTAATAACGCACAACTTAATTTTATTGTTTGTATTCATTGTCTAACTACATTATTCATTTTCTTTCTCTTTTTTTCGGGAACGGAAACGGCGAACCTTCATAATATTTCCACACACTTTGTCATCGCACCATCTGCGTGATTTATTTTTACTTTGGTCATAAAATGCCCAGCCGCAATTCTGATTGTCACATATCTTAATCCGTGTAGTACCGTAATTACATAACATGTCTGCAAAAGATTTGGCGACATGCCAAATAACCAAAGACCACCCTTGGCCAATATAGCTGTACCCAAGGATAAATTCGTTGTTTTTATAATCCATCCGGACATGCGTGGACATGTCTTCCAGTATTTTGTTTACCTCAATGAGCTGATTTATCTCCAGTGCATCACCGTTACTCAGTTGGGATACGATAGCGTACATTTGCTTGCGCAGTGCCTTTAGCTTTTTTAGAGAACCAGTATCTATTGGTGAAGAAGCTTCTAGCTCCCATTTCTCTAAAAGTTCAGTTAACCATTTTCCATCTTCCAACATATCTCTTGGATTCTCAGCATTCTGCCAGTCTACCCTGTCACTATTCATAATGTCTATACAAAGAAACTCCATCATCTCACCCTTCTGATTTTTGCAAATCGTTGTTTGCTGATTTTCTATGCCAATTGATAATTCCGTAGATATTTATTAAAAGGAAGCCCATCGAAGCGCAAACCATCATAAATGCTCCTTCTCCATCGCTAAGCAGAACTAGAGTCCATATGATTAAATCTAAAATGTTATTTACTAGCCACAACCAAAACGCTTCTTGGTATCGCATGATCATTAAAATAACGCCAAATAAATTGATACAGTTTGTACTTGCATCCAAGTAAGATAACTGCTGATTCGGAATTAAACTCAACAGATAGCCAAGAATAAAACTACATACAATACTTAAAACAATTATAAAAAGTGATGTTTTCAAAGTAAATCTTCTTGCGTTAACCGTGTTATCAGCGCTCAATTGCTTCTTCCATGAAAAAAAACCTATTATTTGAAGCGGCGCAAATAGTAATGTATAAAAAAATAAAATTCCATGCAAATGATTGTTGTACGCTACATAGGCCATCAAAAGGTAGTTGATTAAGCCTAGAATGTAGTGAATTCGTTTTCCTTCACTTGCATAAAATGCACCTAACAAACCTGTAGCAAGTATCGTGCCCCCAATCCATAAATCATTAGATAAAAAACCAAAAATGATGGAAAACGCAATACATGAAGTTGTGATTGCGATCTCCTTTTTGTTTTTTATTATGGGTACAATTTTATTTAGAAACATCATGTAGCCCCCTATACAATTTCCCACAGAGAAAATTAATAAGTTATTAAAGAGGATTTACCTGATTATAAAGGTAGCATAGTTCATGTAACCATCAATGTCAATATTGATGGTTACATGAACTATGCTATTATCGTTAAACGGCAAGCATGACAAGTGTATTGACACTTGCTCAATTTTTTTGTAACAAGCCCCATAGAACAGTTCGGCAAAACCTACTGTTATGTAATTATTCTAACAAGGAATATTATTTAATCGGTAATGTCCCTATGTTCTTGTCAAAAGTTGATGTAACAAAAGGAATAAATCAAGAATTAAATGAAGAGTTTATTCTTCAATTCTTTGCAGTTGCTGTTGTAGGTGTCGTGGAATGGTGGTTTAGAAATGGATTATCCGTCCCTCCTCGCGTTATGGCTAGACAAACGGGAATACTGTTAGATCGGAATTTCTAAATCCATTCTCATTTGAACTGCGCGATAGAATAAAATGAAACAGAGCCCCTCCATTTGAGGGGTTCTGACTGTTAAAATGGTTATAGTATCTTCTTAACGTAAGGGATTTTTCGAATCAGCATAGCGAGCAAATAACTCGTGATCGTCCCTAACCCACCTAATATCAGAAACTCAATAAACGGAGGCATTTGCGCGCTGTGCAACCAAATGCTATAAGCTATCAATACGAGTGAATGGATGATATAGACCGTATACGAGGTAGCATCCACAATACGTTGAAATCCGTTCGTTTGATTGCGATATTTGCGGTACACTGCCAACAATAGTAGCGAGATGCCAAATCCGACAAAGGGCTCCCACATGGCATAAATGAAGGCATTTGTGTTTAGTCCCCCTCCAGTACTCAATGTTGGATTGAGGATGAGAGTGGCGATCGGAAGTATCGGCAGGAAAACGAGTGCGATGATGCCCATGATTTTCACGGTTCGACGTGGGATACTCGTTAACCACTGATTGCGGTACGCGATAATCCCTGCAATAAAGAATACAATATATGCAGGAAAATAACCAAAATTCAAACCAAATATCAACGTACCAATCGGGAATATTTGCCGAATTCCGAAAGTTACAAGCCCGATGAGCGTGGCAGTAAGCAAAAGCACTTTCACCGATGGAAAAGGGATACTCTTCTTCGGTGCACTATCTTTCCTTACCATACTTACAAGCGTATAAACTGCATTAAACACTAGCAGTGCGAGCAAAAACCAGAGTGGACCAGGTTCTGCGATTTCAAAGCTGAGGATTTGCGTCCGATAAAACTCCCAAAATGACACTACTCTGCTAGCGTTTGCGCTGTAGTGGAGCGTAGTGGTATATAAAATTACTGGACTAATGAGGAAGATATAAACGATCAACGGAATCCCCAAGCGCATTAGCCGATCTTTGAGAAAAAGCTTTGGTCCTTTGCGATCAAAAGATGAGGGCATGAAATATCCTGCGATAAAGAAGAAAAATCCCATAAAGAACGCTTGGTTGATAAAAACAAACAACAGCATCAGCACAAAACTCGCATCAGGTTTTTGTAGCGTATCAAAAAAATACCACGAACCCGGTACAGCATATGTCGTCGCTGCATGATGGAACACAACCAAAATCGTGAGAAATGTCCGCAGATGATCCATATAAAATAGACGATCGTTCATGGTGTTCCCCCTTTCATTGAATTGTATCTTAATTTATCTTTATATTACTTGGAGAATGGCGTGCCCCAAAACAACCTTGAGTCTGATTCATAAGTCAGTCTACAGTCCGAGTTTTTCTACACTATCATAGGTGACTCCCATTATCTCATTGAAAAGCAGCCGAATGTAGTCAGTTGCTTCATTTCAGCGTTTCCCGTTAGCTTAATGAATTAGCTTGCGAAAAACCGATTAGATACATGCCTAATCGGTAATCGGACCAGGTTCTTGTCCTTGGCTCGGACAAGAACCTGTACCTAAATAAAACAAAAAAACCGCATTTTACGCGGTTAGTATTCTTCTCTCAATTATTCTAGAGTTAGAGCTGCGCAAGCAGTCTTCGGCATATTTAAATAAATCAATAAAGCTTATGACTGAGACAAAATTCCTTTAACAAACAATGAGACACTGTGCTTGTAGAACTCTTCCTCGGTGACGAGTTGGGATTGATATTGCCGGTGAATCAGCTCGCTCATCTGAAATCCGTAGCACATCGAGAGAAAAGACATGGCGGTAAGACGCTCATCCTGTTTGGCTATAACTTTTTTCTTCTGTAAGCGTTCAAAATATTCAACCAGCAAGGAGTGGAGCTTCACCGGCGGCTCAGCCAGCACTCTGTCTAATTCGGGAAGCATTCCTTTGTCGCGGATGCCAATTAAAATGATGTCCGCATTTTTATGGAAAAACAAACGGTATTGCTGACTTACATTCAGCAGGTCGACTTCCGGATTATCGGTCGCGTCCTCTTTTAACAGCTTTTCAAATTGCGGGATATCCGAATGTCTTTCAATGATGGCCTCCAATATGCCTTGCTTGCTTCCAAATTGCCGGAAAACCGTAGATTCATTGACTTTAGCTTCCGTTGCAATGGCTTTGGTGCTTACTCCCCGATAGCCATTCTTTTTGATGAGCCGTGTCGCAGCTTCAATGATTCTGTCTGAAGTTTGCATTGTATTTCTCCTTTTGCATTATGTTAAGCCTATTCTACTACAAGTTTTGCATATGCAGCAGCGCCTCCATCCATGTAGTGTGATGTTGTTCTGTTACTATTATATGGCACAGAACAAATGCATGCAAGTACACGCTTGCAAGTCTGTTTTCCACTCACTATAATAAAGACATAGTCAGTATGCCTTGCCCCAAAAACATATACGCAAAGGAGAATTTTCATGAAGTATGGACGTATTATCCAAAAACCTCGCGTTAAGTTTATTGAAGTCGCAGATGACGTCTTTGCTGGCATTTCACCGTATCACGGTATCAGTTGGGCCAATGCCGGGTTCATCAACAAGGGTGAAGGGCTGGTGTATGACACGTTCTTCGACTTGTTCCATGCGCGGGAAATGCGGGAGACTTTTATGGAAGTAAGTAACGGCGGCTCTCCCGCATATGTGGTGAACTCGCACTATAACAGCGACCATGCCTGGGGAAACAAAGTGTTTGAAGATGCTTGCATTATTATGCACAAGGAAGCCTCCAGAGAGCGTCTCACCGAAAATATCGCCTGGATGGACAGCGTCATCAGAAGAGGAAAGGATTCTCCGGAATCGACTCCGGGCGAGCGTTTTTTTGCAGCGGAATTTGAAGGATTCGACCTGGAAGGCGTAGAATGGGTGCTCCCGAATATTGAGATAAAGGACGATATCAACATCCGTCTTGGCGATACGGAAGTTATGATTTACAACGTAGCTCCAGCCCACTCTGACAGTGACTTACTGTTGTGGATGCCAAAAGAAAAAGTGCTGTTCGCTGGCGATGTCGTGTTTAACGGTTGTACCGCATACAGCGAAGAGGGAACCCTCAATTGGGTTAAAGTGCTTGATCGCATTATTGATGAAATTAAACCCGAAATCGTTGTTCCAGGACATGGCGCCATCTGCGGCCTGGACTTCGTGAAGGAGCAGAGAGACTACCTCCTGAACCTGATCAGCGAGTTCAACAAGCATTACAATGACGAAATTGATTCCTTGTCCCTGACCAAGCAAATTGATATTTCCCACTTCCTTCATTGGATTCAGCCAGAACGCTTGTATGTTACAGTGGATATCCTATTGAAAAGCAAACGAGGGTTACCACCCCTTCCAATTTGGAACGAGGTACCTGCTAAGCTGGAAGACATGAAAGCTTTTTTGGCTGGGAAATATGGCGATCAGATCAAACCATGGGACCCTTTGAGTGTTTGGCAAGAATAGCAATTTGAAGCTAGCCTACGAAAAGAAAAAACGGCCCTTTCGCAAAGGATGCGAACAGCGGCCGTTCTTTTGAATTGTTCCACGGAATTCAAGACAATTCTATTGAGCCTAAATATCCTCTAATTCCCCATTTAACGATCCAGCACAATCATAAGCGAATTTAAAAGGGCATGAGGCTAGTACAGTACCGGACTCATGCCCTAGAAGTCGCCTAATAACATAATGTCTAACTTCTTGGGGTCACTTTATTGTTCTGCTTTGCAACTTGCATACCGCCGATAATAAGCATGATAATCCCAATTATTGCGAGAATAATCCGAACTAATAATGGACTCAATGAAAACACAGTTTCACCTTGTAAGTGCAATCCGAACAATTTTTCATTCAGCCCCACAATCGCCAATAAGGGCTTAAGAAACAAACTCAGTGCTAATAATACTATCCCCCAAATCATTTTGCTATTCATTGACTCAAAGCCTCTTTTCCAATGGACTAAAAATGTGATAAAACGTAGATATCTCCTCCGAAATAAACAATAAAAAAGACAAACTTTTTAGGTATAAAAGTTTGTCTTTCACGATAAGTGTCACATTATGTAAATTAACAGGCAAATAATGAATTCGTCAACTATTTTAGCAGTTAAATAGTAACGAGGTAATTTATTTTTGTCTTTTTAACCAGTCGAGCATGACTTTTATTGTTTCATCTTGTTGAGCTTTTGGAGTAATTAAACTAGCATTGTCCCCCTTTTGCTCACCATACATACCAAAATTAGCATGGTTCCCTCCTTTTATCATGTGCGTGGTTGTATTCTTTGACATTAACTTTTCTCTATTTTTTATTTCTTCTACAGTGACTAAGCCATCTACTTCACCATAAATTGATAACATTGGAATCGATTTTGTAGAGAAGTCATCTGCTGGATAAGAAGCTAAGAAAATAATACCGTCTACCTTATTTTCATGGTGAAACGCATACCTAGAAATCATGGATCCACCGAGTGAATGCCCAACAACATACCATTTTTGAATTTCAGGATATTTTTCAATTATACTGTCTGCTGCATTCGTTCCAAGTACCGCCAAGTTTAATGGTAATTTAGGCATGACAACAAAATATCCATTGTTCTTAAGTTCTTTCCCCAAATAACTATATGATTCTACTTCTACCTTTGCTCCTTGATAAAAAATAACCCCTATTTTAGCATCCTTCTGTCCAAACACTAAATTACCGTCATCTTTATTATGTTCTACTAATGATAAAGCCTCCTCGGTTGGTTTATAAGTAAACTGGGACCAAACGATAAAAATAATAACTCCCACAATTAATATACTTAGTACAGAGTACGTAGAAACTTTCATCCATTTTTTCAACCTATATTACCTCCGCTATATGTATGTGCTAGTATGAGTTCCAAGTGCATGGAGTTAACTTCTCTCTAGTTAACAGTTTAAACCGAAACTGCCGCCGGAGAAAGTAATGAAAGGATAATAATCTACATTTTCACTTATAAATGAAACTGATAAGAATGTTTAGCGTTGTAAATGTCATCTTCGATGACAAACCTTTCTCTAACTCAAATTGCTCAATGTATATGCACGAGCTGGCTGTATTCCGTTCCTCTCACGGTGTAACTACAAATAAGGGCGAATCTGCGGACTTTACCGGTTTCCGCAAGTCACCTGCGTTAACATACTCCCTTGTATCCCAAGCATTGTTATTGTAATGAATACATATTATTGACAATCATTGTAGAAATGTTACAATCAAGGCGGAAAAATTACACAATTCAGTTTGCTCAAGGAGATGATGTCACGCCCAATAAATCAACCATTAGAACTGAAGGAAGGGTTTTCTTGTCCGTTTTGGCAAGTACATTTCGATTTAAATGGTACGGGCAGTTATTTGAAACCAGTACTGTAACGAAAACTTCATGTGCAAATATAAGGAGGAACTCAAATGTCCATTCAACAACATCCTTCCCACGTAACGATCCATGAAAAAGAAGCTCTTGTTTTAATTGAATACCAGAATGAATGGCTCTCAAAAGACGGGAAAATTCATCATTTGATTGAAGATCATCAACAATTTGCTGATTCGATTGAAAGTTCGAAAAAATTACTAGAGGCAGCAAGGAAAACCGATATTCAAATTATTCACTGCGGTCTGTTCTTTGAGGAAAACCATATTGAATTAGGCAATACAACGTATGGTTTACGCGCTGCCATTGCCACATTTAAAACATTCATTAAAGGTTCACCAGGAAGCCAATTCGGAGAAGCATTCACTCCTGAATCCGGAGAATTTGTTGTGTCGGGCAGAACCGGGGCCAGTGGATTTGCGGGATCAAATTTAGATAGTTTCCTTCGAAATCAGGGAATTAAAAAAATTTACATCGCAGGTTATGCGCTTCACGTTTGCGTAGAATCTACGCTTAGACACGGACATGACCTTGGTTATGAAGTAACGGTTGTCGAAGACGCGACATCCGCTTTTACACAAGAACAAAGAAAGCATGTCCTAGAACACGTAGTTCATCATTTCGGAAAATCAATTACCGTCGATCAATTCATCGAGAAGTATATTCCTTGCAGCTATCATCCTACTCCACAATCATGATGATTTTTGTCATTTCGTTTCTAACTCTTCAGGATAAAATGCAGTGAACATTGTTCCTGGATTTTTGGTACCCGCTTCGACCCTGTCCTATAGTTATCCAAATCCATTTATGACTTGCAATAAGTCACTTGGACTGTATTCTATCCCGCTCCGCCTCTTCAGCTTACTAAAGTTTGCATTTGCAATAATCTTAAAAATATCGTTGGTTAATGAAAAATAAGCCATTTACTTGAAAACAGAAGTTTGATAATAAAAATCAAAAAATAATTCTTGGCGAAAAGTCAGCTGCTATTCCACTAATATCTGAAGACATTGATGTAGGATACTCCTCTGTCGTCACAAAGGACAAACAATACACTGTTCATGACGGTAAGGATTATGGATCAGGTGTACTTATGAAAGAAATTAATGTAGAGAAAGAGGTTACGTCCAAACCCGTAGGTAAACACCAGACATTAGAACTTTCTGTGCTCGCTATATCGGTTTCTAAAGAGATTTCTGTTAAAGTTTTTAACGGTGAGGTGTTGCTGAAAGAAGTGTTCTTGTCTCCAAGTAGTAGTGGTCAAACGGTTATACTAGATATTAAAGGTGCTAAGGAACTTAAGGTGACTGCGAAATTAGTTGATTTAGTTGGTGTTAAAGATACAATCTTCCTTGCAGGTACATATAAATAATACAAGCATTTAGACAGTAGTCTGGAACAGTTAATTTATTGGAATAGAGTCAGCCTGTTGTTTTTCACCAGCTGACTCTGTCCTTGTTAACTCAACTGCCCGTTAGCTTAATGAAATGGCTGTTAAATAATAATTAATCATAAATCCCTAAAATCTTTCATACTTTCTCCAAGAATATAGTGTGAAAACCACATCAAATTCTGCTTCATAAGAGCCACACTAACTTCTGGTTGGTCAGAACTATGTCCCATTTCTTTAAATATAATTAATTCCGTATCCACTTCCATATCCCTTAATCCTTGAAATAGCTCATATGCATTTGGAGTTCGAACTCTTGCATCCTTTTCGCCATGTTGGATTAAGGTTGGAGTGCAGGCAGATTTAATATATGTCATTGGTGATGTTTTCGTATATATCTCTGGATCATTCCATGGATTATTTCCTAGATACATCCTAATAAAGTAAGGTATATCTGTATTTGCATAATGGGTACTCCAATTCGTAATTCCGCCTCCAACTGAAATAGCTTTAAATCTATTGCTAAACGTAGAACAGAAAGCTGATATAAATCCCCCGTTGCTCCAACCCATAACCCCTACTCTATCTTTATCTGCAATCCCTTTGTCAACTAGTTTATCCACTCCAGATATAACATCATCGTAGTCAGCAATTCCTAGTTTTCTATAGTTTGCTTTTAAAAATTCATCACCATAACCCGAACTTCCCCTGTAGTTTGGTTCTAAAACGATAAAGCCTTTTTCAATAAACGGTTCTATAGGATATTTCTCATTAAAACAGTCTGAAAATATGGGGAATGACGCCCAAGCTGGACCACCATGGATAACCACTAATAAGGGATATTTTTTAGTTGCATCAAACTCTTCTGGGGTTGATAACACTCCCTCTATTTCAAGACCATCACTACTTTTCCAGGAGATAATTTGGCGGTTACTTTTAAGCTTTCCTGTAAAGAAGCTATTTTCATTCGTTATTTTTGTATCGCCTAAATAAATTTCAAAGGTTTCATTTGTTGTAGCCTTATTATAGGATATATAATTCCCATCCCTTGTGATAGAAGCATCCATGATAAAGCAATCTACTTTTTCGCTTAACATTTCCACAGCACCATCCTCAGATAGCAACCCAATAACATAGTTCGTTTTATTCTGCCATCTAATTAAAATTCCTTTCGCTGTCCAGCGTAATGGAGTAATCGTACTATCAACATCTGTTAAGGGCTGAATTCGCTCGCCATTATTAATATCATATACCTCTACTGTACTGTCTTGTATGTGTGTCTTATAGTAATCTTTCTCTCTTATGCTTGCGGAGTAACATATTTTATTTCCTTCAGGAGAAAAGTAAACGCTCCCTCTAAACAACTTATCGATATTCATTTTTTCTAGCTTTCCAGCTATAATATCTAGTATGTATATATCTTTATTAATATTATCTCCCATGTTCGGGCTTGGTGAAGCCATTAATACAACCTTTTCCCCATCATTTGAAATATCAAATTCATGGATATGAAAATCCTTCCCATCAGTTAGTTGATAAACAGCACTATTTTCGTGTTCATATTTATCATTCTGTATCTCTTTTTCTATTTCAATGTAATATAAACTATTATTCCGGTATTCCTTACCTACATGATGGAAATCTCCATATGGCTGCTTACATTTTGTTATCCCCTCAGATTCTTTTGACTGTGCAACATAATAAAAACCCTTACCAGTAGGCTCCCATTTGAATGTACTGACCCCTTCTTTTTCATCAGTAATTTGAACTCCACTATAACCATCTATTGACTTAACAAAGATCTGATTTTTCTTATTATCCCTGTCACCAACTGGACTAAGATACGCGATATACCTGGAATCTGGAGACCATACTGGGTATGTGCTATCTATATTCCTAGTTGTTAATGGGTAGCTCTGCCCATTATCTTTTTCATATATCCATACATGATTCCTATATTTATTGTCTTTCCAGTTAGCTGTCTTCTTCACAAATGCTACGTTTTTGCCATCATCACTTATGTTTGTACCTGATAAGGTTGGTAATGAAATAATCTCTTCTATACTTAGATATGTTTTTTCATTCATTTTCATTAATAAACCCCCTCGTGATGTATAGAAGAATATATTTATTTCAAGATATTGTCAATGAAAATCAAATTAAATATTATATAGTATTTTGTACTATGTCTGTAAGTAGTATTAGACTATATGGTTGCTCATCTTTGGAATCGCTATAAAACAAAAAAAGCCGCAGCTATGCGACTTTTAAGTAAATATGTTTTTTAGCAGACACCTTCGTATAATCCTTTATTTATAAAAGAACCATAGTCAAGAATCAATTGTTTGCATTTGCTCTAATAGAAATTAGAATGTTATGCTTGTTCTGCCCAGTTAGCAGGATATGTTACATAGATAAATCGTGCATATTCTGGTACAGAAAATTGAATGTTACTTCCTTTAGGAATCAGGATCACTTCTCCTGGACCAGCAGACACCTTTGTACCATCAATGATAACATCCAGATGTCCCTCAATCACATAGTCAATTTCATCATAGTTAAGTGTCCAGTCAAAGGTTGTTTCTTTCATCTCCATGATACCGCAGCCAAGTCTTGGACTTTCTTTTAGAGAAAAAAGATCTTTACAATAGACGATATCATTAGGGTTGCCTGTATCGAGACGATCCTCTTCTGTAACTTTCATATTTGGCACTTTAACAGAAGTAATTCCTCCAGGGCCTCTATGAACGTTCTGTTCAATAGCATCAGCCCCTACTTTCTCCATGATCATTGTACGAACCATTTCTTCAATCATTTTTTTATCGATATTCATAAGTACTCTCCTCTGCTTCTAAGGTGCAGTTTTTTGGAACCATTTTATTTGCAATGAGCATAGCAACCGTTACAGCGGTGATACACTTTTGAACATTGATTCAATTCTCGTCTAATAGGACAAGTTGTGTTGTTAATGTTCTCATATCTATTCCTACACGTAACAATACTTCTCCTGAAAATAAACAAAAAGAGACCTAAAGTTATACCGCTTCCTATCAAGTAGGAACGTTATAACCTTAAAGCCTCTTTGCTTTAGTAAGACTACGCCTTTGTAGTCATCTATTATATTTCAAACGTGAATGAAACTGTTATTCTACTCGCTGTAGATTCAAATTGCATACTCCCTTTTAGTTTATCCTCTACATAGTTATTTACAATAGAGAAACCTAAACTTTTTGTGAACATTTTTCAACGTTGAATCTATTGCGATCATCTATATGCAATAAGTCTTTTGAAATGTACCTCGTCCCGCTCCACCAATGTATCTCAAACAGATGATATGATTATTTTATTTTACCCGTAAAATCTCTTATTTTTTCAGAGATTTCTTTTGGATGAGAACGATATAAATAATGTCCCGCTTCCAATAAGACCATTTCTCCATGTACAGACTTCTCTATTTGCTTCTCATGTTCGGGAATCCATCGGTCCGTCACAGGGTGATCCGCTTGGACAAAGAAAAGGACAGGTAAATTTGAAGGAAAAGTTAACTGTTCTGCTGCTTTAAAGTTGGAATACATGCTCACTGCCTCATTTAGCTGAGTTGTATTATACATGTTTTTGTATCTCAAAATGTTCAATCGTTCTTTCGTTTGTTCATCATAGGGCAGTCCATCATAAGGGTCAGCACCTAGTTTCAATTGTAAACGGGCGAAACCCAAATTGCGGAACCATTTAATCGGTTCTATCTCTGACGAATCAATCTTCTGTTCACTCAGTGAGGGAACACTACTATCCAGCCCGATAAATGCTTTCACTTCGTTTGGGTATTGGTTCACATAATCCAGACTATAGATCCCTGAAATAGAATGACCCATGAGAATATAACGATCTACATGGAGGTGTTGTAACACTTCATGAATTTCGCTTACGATGTTTGCTGTGCTGCGCTCTTTCTGGGTTTGATCACTCAAACCGTAACCAAAAGGTTCAATCACGATGACTTTATAATAAGGGATTAACTCTGATATAAGTGGCTTAAAATCAAGTGCAGGTGCAGCTGTTCCATAACCAGGAAGAATCACAACGGTTTCTTCACCTTGACCTTGAATGAAAACATTCATTCGTTTTCTATTTACAGATACATGTTGACCGTATTGTTCCATTCTATTTTGTTCTATATGGCTGCTGATTTTATTTACGGTATATACGATGGCGATAAAAAGTAGGATAGCTATAACTACTGCGACGAGTACTCTAAGCAAAATATGTAGAATTCTCTTTGTTTTTGTACTATTCCTTACTTCCTTTCCTGCTGGTTCTGTCAAACTCTTCAGCTCCTCTTGTTATCTATACAATAGCCCGCAGTCCACTAATGCAAGTCTAGTAAACCAAGATGTCTTCTCAATGAATGCAATATGAACGGAGCATGAACAAAGTTTTTCGGCATTGGTACAGGAACTTGTCCTTGACTCGGATAAGAATTTGTACCGATACAACAAAAAAGCCGCTTTAATAGCGACTTTCACTGGGACCATGTTCTTGTCCGATATATACTTTTAATTTCAATCTTATGTACATCCACCACAATCTCGGTGATACTTAATGAGCTCATTTCCGTTGATCCCAAGATATTCATATGCTTTATCAACCATGACTTGATCTTTATCGTATAGTTGGCATGAAGAGATCCCACTTGCTTCTGTTACATAATTTAATTGATGAACCATGTATTCACTATTACAAAGTACAACTGCTTTATTACTATAGTTTAAAACATCTTGTTGGAACTTTACTGCATGCTCTGCAACCTCTGGAGAATAAACAGCAGGCATTCCGTCACTAGTCGTCATAAATCTATGATCTACAAAAATACTAAGTTCCCCTTTTTGAAACTCAGAACAAACGGAAAGAATCGCTGAAGCTACATGTTCTACATCTTCATATCCACTAAATAGACCTTTCACTTGAAAAGAAAGTACACGGGTTTCGGTGTCGAGATGATACTTGAATCTTTGGTTAAACGGGGGATTAAACTCATCCTTTTGATAAGCAGTGTCAATGGAGAATCTTTCATTTGAGAATAAGTACATTACAGGAACATTCAAAGCAATTGCAATCTTTTCAATATTAACTAAACTAATATTTCGATGACCACTCTCAACAGAACTAATGTAACCCCTATCTAACTCTGCACGATAAGCTAATACTTCTTGTGAAATACCTGCACGTGCACGAAGTTCTTTAATGCGCCTCCCAAAATCCTTTTTAATGTCCAAAGAAAATACACTCCTTAGTTGGAAGCTATAATCAATTCATCTTATAAGAGTACTTTCGTGAATGATATGCTTTTAACTAAACATATGCATATGTACAAGAAGAGAAATAATTATATACATGTGACTTATAGTGAACAGACATTCTGATTAAGGGGTGATAAAATTTAAGTGGAAATTGTATGTTTGAAGGTACATTTTATTAAAATTTATTTAACGGTATCTTAGGAAGACTTGTAGGAACTGATAATATAGAGAATACCATTGAACAATTATCTTAAAAAGCTTCAAATTAAATTCACTATGAAATGGCTTCTGATAAGTTCAGAAGCCATCTTTAATAGGTATTAATATTTCCTCAATTATTACTATAAGGAAAGCCGTAGAAAGATAGTTTGACCCATTCTTCTACGGCTTTATTAATATTATTTAGATTGCACGCACTGTAACTCTGTATCCAAGATTACCTGTTCCATTACTGGAAACTATTTTTACATAGTATGTTCCATCTGAAGTTGGGTTGAATGTGGATAGAACTTGGCCATTGTGAGTTGTTGCTGTTGCAACTTGATTCCAATTACTGTCGTATATCTTAATAGTTAGTGAAATCCAATCAGTATTATTATCATCGCCTAGCCAGTATCTAATTGTGCTACCTTGGCTCTTCTGATAATTGAATGAGAGATTTGCCTCTCCATTGGCACCTAAATACCAGTTAGATTCTAACAATATTGCTTGTGTTTCTACATCACTTGCAGCAGATACAGATTGCTGTGGTGCAGCTTGTACAGCTTGTGTTGCAGGAAGTACCCCTAGTAATGTAGCCAAAGTTGACAAAACCACTAATTTCTTTTTCATATACCCATCTCCCTAAATAGTAGAATAGATGCGACATGTGTTAGTTCGTCTGAGATAATAATAACATGATTGGGAAATTATCTCAATACGTGATACCGATATCTTTTATTTTATTTTTTAACTTTTTTGGGATATGTTTTACAAACGGGAATATACACCCTATTTATCTCTTCTTTCACAGTACCAGTCATTGAATCCTTTTCTCAAAAATCCTTACTACCTGCACCTATAGCTAAAAAATCGAAAGAGATTTACGAGGCTAACCGGTATGTAGTACTTAAGCTTTATCGGAATTATTGGTGGCACTCCCCAGCAGCTCGAGTCTGCGTATAGATAACCCATTATTTTTAAGATATAGTCGTAAAGCTCGTCTATGGACAATTCCTTGTGCAATTCGCCAAGCTGGCTCGTATCGTTGGATATAGGCGAGACTTCTTCTTTTTTGATCAGCCATAGCGGAGATGAAGAGCCCTATACAAACAGAAACATATATATTTTGAAATTCCTTCTATTCGCGATCCACTATCAAAAAAAGAACACGCTGAATGTGGCGTGTTCTTTTTTTTGATAGTGGCGGAATTGCCCCTCTGTCTTCGTTGCTAATCTCACAGACTGTTTCCTTCATTTCTGAGCGATCTCCTAATAGTAGGAATCTACTCATACTCTTCTCGATTAAAATTTCGACCATCTGAATACCGGACTCAACATCTTGCGAATCCAAAAAGCAAATATGGGCACCGCGGTCCATGAGCTGCGCTTATTCTGGATGTATTGATCATTGATAATATAAGTCCGAGTGGACGCAGGGCTCTTCAGCCCGAACTCTTCCCACTTTGCCGGATCATTCGAACCTCTGAGCCTCGCAAGCATATTCGCTGACTCTCTATTTATTTTAGACGGAATTTGCTCGTAGGCTTGGGTGATTTGCACATGAAATTCGTCGATCGGATTGCGGCTGGCAAGGCTCTCCAAGTGGATGCCTTCGCGAATGTAAGAGACGTATGCAAGATGATCAGCCCAGAACTCGTCCATATAAAAAAGCCGTACCCGCTGCTCCGAAGGGCTCATCGGCTTCTCGCCTTTCAAAATTCCGAGCCGCTCCTCGTATAGAATTCGCCTCTGATCCTCCACCATATCTGAATAACAGTTCAGTTCCTGCCGGATATGGAAGTTTTGGCCCATAATAACACGCTGAATATGCGCAATTTGGCTGCGGAGCACCGGTTCTTCGAGAGCCTCATCCTGCCTAGGAGCGCGAATCACTTTATGGATGCCGAACCGAAGCAACAACTCGTCCTCCAAACTCACGAAAAATACGGAAGCTCCCGGATCACCTTGGCGGCCGGAACGCCCGCGCAGTTGGTCGTCGATCCGCACGCTTTCGTTCACATGTGTACCAATCACGTACAACCCGCCCAGCTTGGCGACAACCTCAGCTTGTGTGGGGTTGCCGCCGCCGAGCCGAATGTCTACGCCGCGTCCTGCCATATTCGTAGACACCGTCACGGCGCCGATTTCTCCCGCTTTGGCGATGATTTCGGCTTCTTTTTCGTCGTTTTTTGCATTTAGAACATGGCAAGGTACATTGGTAACTGTTAGCGCCGCCGCCAGCATGTCAGACTCCTCGACACTTGACGTACCAATAAGAATAGGACGTCCCGTCGCATGGATGGACGAGATTTCTTGTACAAGCGCCTTAAGTTTGGCTTCTTTATGGGTATAAATCCGATGCGGATGGTCGATTCGTATGTTTGAACGGTTCGGCGGGATTTGCACGACCTGCAGCGCATAGATTTCTTCAAATTCCATTGCGGAAGCGTGCGCGGTAGCCGTCATTCCGCAAATCTTCGGATACAGGCTAAGGAAGTGCTGTAGGGTGATCATCCCGAGAATTTTCCCTTCGGCTTTCGACTGCAGCCCTTCTTTGGCCGAGAGCGCAGCTTGCAGCCTGTCCGGCAAATACCGGTTCTCCGCCACGCGGCCCGTATATTCTTCGATCAGCTCGATTTGCCCGTCCCGGACGATGTAATCGACGTCTCTTTTTAATAACGATTCCACATGCAGCGCACAATTTAATGACGTTAATAAATGAGTATTATGGCTATCGTATAAATTGCCGCATCCCAGCAGCGACTCCGCTTTCGCTGATCCTGCTTCATTCAAATAAACATTCCGCTGGAAATCGTCGAAGTCGTAATGCTCATCTTGCTTGAGCAGCCGAGCCACTTCTGCGAAACGAGTACCGTCGTTGCTGGAAGAGCCCGATTCGCCGGTGATGACTAGCGGCACCCGCGCTTCATCGAGCAGCAGTGAATCCGCTTCGTCGACAATGACGTAGTGGAAAGGACGATGCACAGTATCGTCTTCGATGAGTGCGATCGTGTCGCGCAAATAATCGAAACCCGCCTCTTTGGCCGTAACATAGGTTATATCTGCGGCGTACGCTTCCCGTTTCTCGGACAGGCTCATGCCCGCTTGAACCGAGTTTACTGTTAATCCGAGGAAACGATAGATCGGGCCCATCCACTCTGCATCTCGATTTGCCAAATAGTCGTTAAAAGTCAGCACATGAACGCCTTCGCCGGACAGCGCATTTAGATAAGCAGGCATAACAGCAGAGAGTGTTTTTCCTTCACCGGTATGCTGCTCGATCAAAGATCTCTCGTGCAGAGCGATGGCAGCCATGATCTGGACATCGTAAGGCTGTAATCCAAGCTTTCTCTTCGCTGTCTCGCAGACTAAGGCATAGGCATCGACAAGCAGCTCGTCCAAAGGCGTACCTGATCTTGCTTCCTTTTTCAACCGGACAGATTCCGCCTGCAGCTGCTTGTCGTCCCATGCTTCCAAATTCCGTTTCCTGATGAGCTCCGTTTTGTCTCGATAGCCTTTCAGCCTATGCCGGGTAACACGTTCTTTGAATTCTCGCAACAACTTGACGGCTACATTCATCGAAATTTGATCCCTCCTCGGTAGAAAATCGCGATTCTAAAGTGGACGCTTTTGGTAAACTTCCCCTAGCAATTCTTTAACCATCGTTGATGCGGCTCCTCTGGTCAGTGTTAATATAGGATATATATTACAATTATAATGTCCGGATACTTTTTTGTCTGTTTCTATTGAAAAATAGAATAAAATGTTTACTCTAAGCCACATCAGTATATATTTTGACCATAGAATAGATATGAACAATGCAAAAAGCCGCCCAAATAGCGACTTTTTGTAGAAAGTAAATAAAGTTGTAGACTGGAGCTGTTGATGTAGCGCGATTTTCTAATTGGTTAATCGGATCGTCAGAATTTGAGAAATAAGAATTTGCTTTTGTTATTTATCTATATATTTCTCATCTCATGGATTTTTTGCAAGGTATTAAGGTGCATTGACTTATCTTCGGGCGACTCAGCGAATTTATACCACTCCACAAGCCTGTATCCGAACATAGCAAGGATTAGTTCATAGATACAATGATCAGAGATTTGTGACACATCCGCATATTCCGAAAAACCCCTGTAATACGCCGGAATGCATTTTTGGTAGTATTCAATCATATGACAGACGTCCGCTTCATCGGTTATTAAACTCGCGATATCCTCGCCCATGTACCCCCATCCGGCGGTATCCCAATCGATAAGTACGATTTTACCGTCCGAATAGAATAGGTTTGCCACCCAAAAATCTCTGTGGCAAAGCACTATTGGTAGCTTTTCAATGCGACTGAATATTTCGTCCACATTGTTATCTAAGTCTATGAGCATGTTACACAGGTGCTTCGGGATTTCGCAGTCATCGGCGCGTATATAATCATATAAAACATTCCATGACCGATACCGCAGATAGTAGTTTTTCATATAATCAACCTTGCTTAAATTAGACAGATTCTGCAATGCGTTTGGTCGTTCCGTGTACAGTTTGCCTTGAAATCGCCCCAGTTCCTCGGCCGCACGTTCATACATTTCCAAGGTCAGATTTAATCCTGACACACCATCAATATATTCCATCCACAGTTGAATCTCATCGTCATTTATTTCAGCGTGATAACACTCAGGCCAACGGAACGAATCGGAGAAAACCTTTTTGAAATTCGATGTATAGAGGTCGTATTCCCTTCGCCATGAATCCGGATCGCCATAACGCTCAAATTTTTTCTGTGTTTTCCAAACCACCTTATACGGCAGATTGTCACCATCGGAAGTTTCAGCTATGCCTGTTATAAGCTGAACATCTCCTATTGTCCCGCCTTGCAACTCTTTGAGTTGATAATCTACGCGAATTATCATCTTGTTGAGCATTTTACTCAAAACATGCGTCAGAATTTCGGGCTTTGCAAACCTCTCATCATGATTATTCATTTCTTGTACCCTCCGTTTCTACTCTTATGTTGCATGGCGATCGACTTTTGCTGCGCCTGCTTATCTATGAGATATCTCGTTTTATCATCCACAAACTTGTTTTCCCGCTTCTGCACAAGGTAACGCTCCCAATGCTCTGGCGCCAATGATCCATCGGTAAGGGCTGCAAGAACTGCGCAGCCCGGCTCCGTCTGATGGCGGCAGTCATTGAAGCGACACTGTGTGAATAATTGTTCCACATCGTTAAATCCCGCGCTGATCCCGTCGTCCGCACCGAACAGACCAAGTTCACGCATACCCGGCGTATCAATAACCATCGCGCCAGAAGGGAGCATGAAAAGCTGGCGGTGAGTTGTTGTATGCCTGCCTCGGCTGTCATCCTCGCGAATAGCCTTAACAGTCATCACTTCCTGATTCATCAAGGCATTTAGCAGCGAGGATTTACCCACGCCGGACATGCCGAGGAATACCACCGTTTTTCCTGGTTGCAAATATTCACTCAACCCGTCTAACCCAAGCCCTGTGTGACTGGAAACTACGTGTACCGGCACATCAGGAACGGTTTTCCGAACCTCAGCTAACGGTGTGCTGAAATCCGGGGCCAAGTCAGCTTTTGTTAAGATTATGATAGGCTGGCCGCCGCTCTGACGTGTCTGTGTCAGGTAGCGCATGATGCGGCTGACCTTGAAATCCCAGTTTAGAGACGACACGATAAATACGTAATCAAAATTCGTTGCTACGACTTGCTCCAGTATGGTTTTGGCATACGCTGCTGCGTGTCCCGAATAGTCAGCACGGGAAAATTTCGAGCGGCGAGGCAGCAATTTGGCAATGCGCGAAGTTCCGTTTTCGTTGTATTGCAGCAATACAAAATCGCCAACGCACGGAAACTCCTCCCGAGTCTCCACAGTATGGTAGAACGCGCCCTTCAATACAGCCGTCACTTCTCCTTGTTCGGTGATGACGGTATATTGATTTCGCTGAAGTTCCGTAATCCTTCCAGCTATGAAACCTATCGGCGTTGCTTCGGCTTCGATATAGCCGTATTGTTTCAAATCAATCATTGAATCGATCCTCTCCTACAAAATTACAGTCGTTTTTGGGCATAAAAATACCGCGAACAAGCAGCCTCCTAAGAAGCTGCTGTTTCGCGGCGAAAAAGCCAAAAAGTCGGCTTACAATCAAAAAGGGATACGACCATCATCGTATCCCGCTAACAGCAGTATTCACGAAAGGTTACTGTTTACGGCACAGCAAAAAAACACGGGTGATATCCCCATTTTTTCTCATTCCAAGCTATAATCAAAGATTTGGAATGTACTATGCCCGATATTCAGTTAAGTTAAAACCACCAATACCATATAAGTAGTCATTAAAACATCCCCTTTCGCAGGAAAAAAGTAGTAAATAAATTTACATCTTTAGTTAACCATAGCCCTATGTGAGAAATCAATAGAAATATTGTAAAGAACAGAGAAGTTACTGGAACTGTGCGGAATAATAGGTATTACCTGACCAATGAAGTATTTATCTTTGTTCCGCGATAATTAACCAAATAAATACTTACACCTACGAGTAACAGCCCTATGACAAGGCGGTAAGTTATCGGTTCATCTAAAAACACCGTACTGATGAATACGGCGATGATCGGTACAAGAAACGTAAATGTACCTACTTTGCTTGCCTCTCCCGCATTTATAAGTTTGTAGTAAATGATATATGCCAGTGGAATGCCAAAAGTGGAACCGTATCCGAGTCCAAAAAGGTACTTACCGTTCCATTCAATAGCTGACCAGTTTTCAATAATGGATCCCATACCTATTAGAATAACCCCACCAATAATAAACTGCAGAGACACCATCCAGAAAGCATCTACTTCTTTGCTTACTTTCTTCACATAAACCACACCAAATGCCCAACTCAATGCCATAAGCAATCCTAAGACAACACCAATGATCGATACATGAACGGTTAATCCGTCCACACTGATAAATACAATGCCAAGAAATCCGATAATCAAGCCTATGATTTTAAACGGCGACATTGCCTCTCCAAGCCAAATCCAAGCAAACAATCCAAGTAGAACGGGCTGAAAATAGACAAGCACTGACAACAGTCCTCCTGGCAAATAATTGAGCGCTACTGTCTGTAACCCAAAGAAGAGAATCGTATTCAAGCATGCTGAAATACAATATTTCGCCCAATTTTCACGCCATTTGATCTTGTTCCTCATTTTATATAGGAGAGCTGCAAGTATAAGGCCCCCAATCAATGTACGCATACCTGCAAATAATAACGGGGGCGTATAAGGTACAGCCATTTTATAGATCGGCCAACTTCCACCCCAAATAAAAACTAATAATAGTAATGTACACGTCGATTTTGTAAAGACCTTCCCCAACTGTTTATCCTCCCTTCTTTGCCCATTCTCCAACAAATTCAGCTTCATTATAAGAATAAATGTTTTTCAAAATCTCCTCACGATTATCAGAGAACAGCTGGTCTGCTACAGATGAAACGAGTCTAGGTATGCCATATCTCATTCCGGGAAGCGAAGAGGCTGAGATACCACAGCTAACTAAAGCTGAAAAGTTAAAAACAAAAAGTCCGTGAAGTAGCTTTGTATCCTTTTTGTCTAGGCATGTGAAAGTAAAGTCAGGGCCAAGGTAAGGATACGCATCAAGCTTATGGCTAGCTGTCTCAGCAGGTGCATGATAATAGTCGCCCCAACGCGCAATATGGTGTTCGAAGTTCTTAAGTTCTGGACGCAGAGAATGATCAGTCACAAGACCAGTCGAAATGATTAGAAAATCAAAAGTGAAATTACCCTGCGGAGTAGTGACAACGGCACTCTCAGCTTCATGCTGTACGTCAAGCCATGGTGCACCTAAGTGTAATTGAAAGCCGGGATGTGAAGCTGCACGTTCAAATGTGTCATTCGTAGGAGGTTGATGCTTTAAGTAATGGGATATAACGGCATATTTATCAGCATCAGATAGTACATGGAAACGTTCAATTAGACCTGACGCCCCCATTTGACGCATTGGGTTAATGCGTGGCATCTCCGTGCGGCGGACAAATACGTGAGCCGAACCCACACCTTCAGATAATGCAAAATTGGCATTATCAAAAGCTGATGCTCCACCGCCTAAAATGGCCACCTTTTTGCCTTTTAGGGACTTAAAATCAATATTTTCTGAGGTGTGTGCATAGAGGTGACGAGGTAATGTTTCGGAAATCATAGAGGGTACATGCCATTCCCCTCCGCCTTGAATACCAGTAGCTAAAATAACCTTGCGGGCCAATAATGAATTAGAAGATGCTCCTGCTCCTTCCATATGCAGTCGATAAACATCTTTCCCTGTAGGCTCAATAAGCTTCACCTTTACCTCATTAACAACAGGTAGATTAAGAATCTTTCGATACCAACGTAGATAGCTCATCCAGTCGTTCCGTGGAATCTTATCGACGTCCTCCCAACTTTGTGGTCCAAATTGAGCTTCCCACCAGGAGCGAAAAGTCAGAGAAGGCACTCCAAGATCAATGGATATCAAATGTTTAAGCGTACGCAATGTCATCATACGAGCGTAAGTTACCCATGGCCCTTCATATCCTTCAACGTTTTCGTCGATGATAAGGATATTAGATATTCTTTCACGCAAAAGCCCAAAGGCCACACCTAAGCCACACTGGCCACCTCCTATAATTACTGCATCGTAGACATGTCCTTCAGGATGTTGGGTTTGGCGTACCCAGTCTTCTCCCCCAAATGCAAGATAGGAAAGATCTCTTCTTACTTGTTCATTTAAAGCTTCTAAACTCATCATTTTTCATTCCTTTCGATAATTGACTTTATCTTCTGAACGAATCGTTAAGTTAGTTTGCCTACACTGCTTTCGAGAGCAATGCATGGATTGTTTTCAACAACTTTAGTAAGACTTTCTGAAATCTTCGAGAGTGCCCCACCTCCTTAATTTTACCATCAATATACCATACCCCCCTATAGTATGCAAAGGGCTTTTATTTGAGTTTTAAAAATAAATGTTCGACGACTGAAGGAGTAAAGGAGGGACTCGAAGCAAGTGAAAAGCGTGGGAAAGAATTGCGTAGACCGAAATTAGATACAGAAAAGCTTACTGCTGTAAATGAAAATCCCCTCCTGTATCCAGGAAGAGTTCACGATCACGCGATCTCTTGTTACCCTGTCCACCATGAGGGGATTTTAGCTAATGCGCATGCCCTGCTTAATGCATGGCATACTTCATTCGATTATTTATTGAAAGTGATTTTCTCTGAGCCGCTCTCAAGAACGATAGACGTATCCCGAGGTTTCGTTTCCGCGATTTTGCGGCCGCCTCTGAATGAATAAAGCACTGCTGCCTGTTTGCGAATTGCCTCATATTCGTTCTCTGCTTCAAGAACGATGAAGTTGGCAGGCATGCCTTCTTCAATACCGTACTTATTTTCGATATCCAGCGTTCTTGCACTATTTTTCGTGATGAGGTCGATTGAATTTACGATTTGATCGTAACCGAGCAACTGTGAAGCATGGATACCCATGTGCAGTACTTGAAGCATGTTGCCTGTGCCTAACGGATACCATGGATCAAAGATGTCATCGTGACCGAAGCACACATTAAGACCGGCTTCCTGCAGCTCTTTGACGCGAGTCAACCCTCTTCTTTTCGGGTATGTATCAAAGCGCCCCTGTAGGTGGATGTTGACCAAAGGATTAGAGACGAAATTGAGGTCAGCCATCTTCAGCAATCTAAATAATTTGTACGTATATGCATCATTGTATGACCCCATCGCCGTTGTATGGCTTGCCGTAGTGCGGGAGCCCAGTCCTCGTTCGTAGGCTTCTTTGGCAACAACCTCTAAGAAACGGGATTGCTCGTCATCAATTTCGTCACAATGGATGTCGATAAGACGGTCGTATTTTTCAGCGAGGTCAAATGCGACCTTCATCGAATCAACGCCATATTCCCTTGTGAATTCGAAGTGTGGAATGCCGCCGACCACGTCAACGCCCATTTTCAGCGCCTCTTCCAGCAATTCCGCGCCGTTCGGGTAAGAATGAATGCCTTCCTGCGGGAAAGCGACAAGCTGGATATCAATGTATGGCGCCATTTCTTCTTTCACTTCAAGTAACGCTTTAACCGCGGTCAAGCTTGGATCGGTGACGTCTACATGTGTTCGTACATGCTGGATACCCTGCGCGATCTGCCACTTCAGTGCTGTTTTGGAGCGCGTTTTGACGTCTTCATGCGTTAGGAATGCCTTGCGTTCTGACCAGCGCTGGATGCCTTCGAACAGCGTTCCGCTCAAATTCCATTCTGGCTCTCCCGCTGTTAACGTTGTATCCAGATGAATATGAGGTTCAATGAATGGCGGCAGCACAAGCGAACCGTTGACGTCAATGATTTCCTCGTTTGTAGTGGCTTCCAGTGATTGTGTGATTCGTGCAAACTTCCCGTCTTTCACGACGATATTCCATAAACCTTCTTTACCCCGCAATTTGGCGTTCTGTATAATCATTTGTTTTCCCCTTTTCATTAATTTCTTTCGCTGGAACGATAAGCATCAACACGATGTAGGCTACAGCTGTACCGATCAGTGCATTCAATGGCGTAATTCCCGGAGCTAGCTGGGCGAAGGCAACGCCGATGGCCCAAGCCACCATCGCTATCCAGTTCACCTTCCTAAAAGTTGTATCAGCAAACGGTTTATAGTTTCTACGCTTCACAAAGAAGTAGTCCGCGATGATGATAGCTCCGATGGACGGTACCGCCGCGCTAAGCACAGTCAGGAAACCGACGAAATTGTTGTACATCCACATTGCGAATATGGTACCCACGATGCCGTTTACAACGACGAGAAGCTTTTTCGAAATCTTAGTGATGTTTGCAAAGCCCAACCCGGAAGCGTAAAGGGCATTATCGTTGGTCGTCCAAATATTCAACCCGAGGACGATAATCGCCGGAATGGTCAAACCTTGCAAGAACATGACCTCCGAGATATCAGCCAGCTTATATGCCATTGCGCCGACTGCTCCGAACAGGAACATGAGTGAATTCCCAAGGAAGAACGCAATGACCGTTGCGGTAACTGCCTGTTTGGAGGTTTGGGAAAAGCGTGCAAAATCGGGTGTCAGCGTTCCGCCGCTAATGAATGACCCGATACAAATGGTCAATGCTGCTGCCGTGGTAAGCGTCTCTGCTGGCGTGTAATCGAGCAACCCTTGCAAACCACCAAGCGAGCCTGCTCCTTCGAACATAGAGTAACTACCAAGAATGGCAATGGCCGGAACCGCAATATAGCCCAGAATGACGAGCGACTTCATACCGAAAATGGCTGTTGCCGTCATTGCGAAACCAAACAAAAAGATCAATAGGTACACGTTCCAATCCATTGCTTTGGCTACTGGAACCGCGAACATGGCGACGCCGACACCGAACCATCCGACCTGTGTGAAGCCTAGCAGGAACGAAGGTAAGTACGACCCTTTCTCACCGAACGAATATTTTGCCAGCAAATGCGTGGAAAGTCCCGTTTTGGCTGCGATATGTGCCAACGCTCCCGTATAGATACCGAGTACCAAATTACCTACCAGTACAATCGCAATGAACTCCATGAACGTCAAGCTGACTCCCAACGTTCCCCCTGCCAGCATACTTGCTGAAAAGAAAGTGAACCCTAGCATTACGGATAACGTCTTCCAAAAATTGTTTCTCTGCGTTTTCGGTACCTCTTGCCACGAAAACTCTTGATCTTGTTTGCTCATCAGAATACCTCCAGCTTAAAGTGTTCTGATACCAAAAAAGCAGAAAAAGAGGCTACTTGTCATATATCAAACTGACAAGTAGCCTCTTTTTTACATCTTAAACCGCGCGAAAAAGCAAAGCATCCCTGACGGAATATGCCCTGATTCATGCGTGAATAAATAGATCCGCTTCCCTTGTCAGCCTCTCTGGACTGAATTAAAGGTACCAGTATTCAATTACATTCTATTATTTTGAAAAATCATATGATTGTCAATGTTAATATTAACCATCGGTTTTCCTGCAAACGCTAATGATAGATGAAGATAACGCTGAGAACGGCGTTTTATCCCAGTCAGCATATTGATGTTCAATGCGAAAGCCGTGACGGGTTAATAAAGAATTCAGCGTATCCGAATCTGTAAACCGACAAGCAATTCGGGAAGTGGTTCGCTTATAGCCCCAATCGCGCATCGTGACCCAATGCATGATATGCTGGCTAGCATCATAACATTGCGTGCCTGATACCTTGACGTTGTTCCCATCCTTATCAATAAATGATCCCCATTCTGTCTCCTCTTGATCAGATAGATCCGTTCCATTCGGATTGCGAGTCTCAAATGCAAAGATTCCACCGGGATGTAAATGTTTGTGAACGGTTGTGAGCAAATCGATTTGATCTTGATTACTTAAAAATGCTTGAAATGCATTACCAGTCAAATAAATCATCGAAAATCGCTTGTCCGATTCGAAGGTACGGGCATCGCCTTCCATAAAAGTAACAGTCAAACCTTCCGCCTTCAACCGCGCATATGCAAGCATCGCTGATGAGATATCTACACCGGTTATCGTTATGCCGGCTTTCGATATGGGGATCGTTGTTAAGCCTGTACCACAAGCAAGTTCTAACACTTCCCCAGGACTCGATTTAGCAAGCTCAAGATAGAACTGATATTTGTCCATTTCACCATCAAATTCAAGATCGTAATTCACCGGATCTTCATATTCTTCAAGATTGCTATGTTCAATCAACGCCATTCCCCCTTTCATTCTTTCATTTTCAAATTATTGTAGATTTGTTTAGAACAAAAGTCATGGATAAATAACTATTCAAGGCAGGAACACTATTTATATTTTTGGTATTCTGGTATATCGAGACATAACCGCAGACCTGCTATCACCTAATTAATGAGGACGAGTGGGATCTATGATTGATTGCGTAAGCGTTTCTATGTAAGTATCAAAAGCATCAATGCCTTCTTGTAAAATTATACGTGCTTCAGTGTGAGTAATTGGTACAATCCACAAGACACTAATTATTTCTTCACCTATTTTAATTTCTTCTAAATCTTCACTTTCTCCTCTTAGTTCATCAATCAATAGAGCTTTTGTAGTCCAGTTCTCTGGTGCTAGTGTGCTCTCAGTCATTACTCGTGGTACTTCGGAAGATGTTATATTTTCAATATTATGGGCAATTAGGTCGCAGAAATATGAGAATATGCGATCAATGCTTTCTTGTCCCAAATCGGGTTTCAAAGCTAACATCCATTCAGTCTCAGTAGGTTTTCCGGTTTTTCGAATGGAATTAGATAGGCCGACTGTTGCGAATCTTGCAGGAGTTGTATCGTTAATTGATGGGAAATAATATATCTCAATATATATGCCAATCTCCGGTTTTGTCATTATGACTCTATATTCTGGCATAGACCACTCTTTCATATATAAATTAAGAATAATTGTTCTTCTGATGTCAAAGTCTAGAATCTTTTCTTGGCTTGACACTCTATTGATTTGCATATTCAATCACCTTTTTTCTTTGTTAATTTTCGCTAGTTTCATTTTCCTAAGAAGGCAGGAACGGCCCCAATAACAAAAGATGACGGTGAAAGGATCGATATCCTGAGTACCGTCATCTTTTCATTTTACACATTTACCTGAAAGTCATATGTCAATTAAACATTCCTATTTATGAGCAGACCCATCCAAAAAGTCCTTAAAACTCGTTAAACTCCTTGAATCAAGCTTTTTCCACCTGTAGCTGATCCAGTGCCAGCTTCGCGCGCTGACGTGCGGTTTCCACAGTATCCGCTCCAGACAGGGCGACCGCTATCCTTCTACCTACTTTGGTTACTGGTTTGCCAAAGATGCGCAGCTGTGTGTTCGGAACTTCCAATGCATGCTCAGCTCCTGTAATCGTATAATCCTCTAGCTCTTGCGGCGCTTTCAATGGTCGGCTGGCTCCCGGTGTGATCAGTTCAATCTCCGGAATCGGATATCCGAGGATGGCTCGGACATGCAGTGCAAACTCAGATAGGTTCTGAGTGACGAGGGTGACTAATCCAGTATCATGCGGACGTGGCGAAACTTCGCTGAAGTACACTTTGTCCGCTGTCAGGAATAGTTCAACACCAAACAATCCATAGCCCCCGAGCTCATCCGTGATGGCTCGAGCTATCGACTTGGCTTCCTCTAGCTGCTGTTCGCTCATATCATGCGGCTGCCACGACTCGATATAATCTCCGTCCTCCTGAATGTGTCCGATGGGTGCGCAGAAGCTTGTCCCGTTTACAGAGCGTACCGTCAGCAGCGTAATTTCGGACTGGAAAGTAATGAACTCTTCAATGATAACCCGCCCATTTTGCACCCGTCCGCCTTCCATGGCAGTTTGCCAGCAAGGTTCAATATCATGCTCGCTGCGGCAGACACTCTGCCCTTTGCCGGAGGAGCTCATCAATGGCTTAATTACACACGGATAGCCCATCTGTTGTACCGCCTCAACAAATTCATCATACGTATCTGCAAAGCGATAGCCTGCCGTAGGCAAGCCCAGTTGCTCAGACGCAAGTCTACGAATCCCCTCGCGGTCCATCGTCAGCTTCGCAGCTCTAGCGGTTGGTATTACGCGATATCCCTCATCTTCGAGCTTGATCAGTTCTGACGTAGCCAAAGCCTCAATTTCAGGTACAATTAGATCCGGCTGCTCCAGCTCGATCACGCTCCGCAGCTTGTCCCCATCCAGCATATCTATCACGTAATGGCGGTGTGCAACCTGCATAGCCGGTGCATGCTCATAGCGGTCAACTGCCACCGTGTATATTCCTAATCGTTGAGCCTCAATGATTACTTCCTTGCCCAGTTCTCCCGAGCCCAGCAGTAGTAGTTTTTTCGTGTTCAGCATATTTGTCAGCTCCTCTTTTCATTCATTAATAGATTAGTTATGTCTCAAAAAACAAGAAAGAGGCAAGGGAAATAGGCTCCCTTACCTCTGCCCAGGCGTACGGCCGTTGTCATCTATGTGCTCCCTCATGGTATCCCATGCTACGCCAGTCACACATAAACCTATTAATTGTCAGATAAATCATACTGAACTTCCTACTGAAATGCAACTATTTCCAAATCAATCATAAAACCATACATATGCCGCCTTAGAGCCAATGATGTAAAATTCAGCTTTTCTATTGTCTCCGTCCACAAATCTACCGATTTTTCGCCAAACTGCACAACCGTCGCTGCCGGTTTTTTCAGTCCATACTAAATCAGCAGGATTGGGGACAGAATCGGCCTCATATAAAGTATAGTAGTCGTGCGCTGTTGAACAAACTCTGAAATCTCCCCCAGTAGAATTCACCGTAGGACTGCTTACGTAAAAATTGGGGCCTAATCTAGTTAGCCGATCTTCACCTATCCAATTCCACTTTCCATCCCCGCTCTGGGAAGTCACTGGTGGATCGCCCAATGCGCTCGCCGTAGCTAATGGAATGATACATACTAATGTTAGTAACAATAAAAAGATTCTTGTCCGTGCCTTTTTACGCAAACTCATAATTTCAATCTGCCTCCTAGAAATAGGTTGTCACCAAGAGTATATGATTGATTACCCTTTATGGATATGCATACCAATTCAGTTGGTGAAAGTTTATTTCATCGTTTACATTTTTACTTTTATTTTCACTGGACAGTTCATTTTACTGTACAGCAGAAAAACACCTTCAAATTGTACTCCCGATCTCACGAGATGGTCGTTCACTTGAAGGTGTGTTGATATATCTCATATGATGTTTCAATACACGCATCCACTTAGGATGCGACGCTTTACCAGCGGTTCATAGATATCAGAAATGCTCGCTTGCCCTTTTACGATAATATAGCAATCCGTTCGAGTGCGCGTTCTCCGTAGATAGAATCGAACGGCTGCTCTTCCATATGGATATAGCCTATATAACAATCACATTGCTTCATCCGACATGGGCGTTCTTTAGAGATTCCATCAAGTCCATCTCTATACAAATTTCCGATCACTTGACGATCTTTATAGCAACGCTTTACGCGCCCGTCTCCTTGGACATAAAACACATTTTTTCCGGCACGGCACGGCTTGTTCTTACTATCGTAATCCTTAGCATTATGGACAAAATAAGGGTCTATATCGGTCAAAAATGCTGTATCTTCGGCAGAATAGTATTCTGATTTATCTTTATAGGCGTTCACCCACATATAAACATCATCAGGTAGTGCATTCCTTAAGGAAGAAATGGAGTTAAACGCGCTCTTAACACCGACAGATCCTACACTGAACGGTATTTTTTGTTCATAAAGATTGCCGCATTGCTGTAAAAATCGCTCTTCCACTGTCTGCCCAGGATGGTAGGTTACCCAGAATGCAGTAGTAACTGGATTCAAATTGGCCGTCCAATCGAGTCTAGCGGATAAGTTGGTTTGTATAGCGACCTTTGTAACGTGCTGCATATGGGACAGCTTAACCATAGCCTCTCTATACCAACGATGCGTAAGTCCTTCGCCATATGGGTTAAAAAACACAGATAGCTGATGTCCGCTTTCTTCTTGCTTCCCTACCCAGTCGACAAACTTCTGTACTTGTAGCCTATCCTTCGTCAATGTCTCTTGACTATCAATATTTTTGCTAAAAGGACAGTAAGGGCAGTCATAATTGCAAGAGCTCAGGCTCCCGCGAAAATAAATGGTCGCCCTCATGACAGTACACAGCTTTCCATACGCGCCCGTATTTCTGGAGAGATGAACCAATCTCCTATGGAATCGGAGTACATAAGACCTTCATCCGTCAGACGCAGCACCTCATGCTCTATCACAGCTAGATCCGTATGCATCAGCAGATTCAACTCGGGAAAATCGTTGAGAGATGATGTTGTGAACCGCTCCTCGTAACTCCTCAATGCCAAACCTTCCGTATGAAGCAGCGCCTTTAGTATAAAGCGTCGCTGCTGGTCATCCTTACTTAACACAATGCCATAATCTGCATGGGTATAGTCGGCTGAAGCCACGTAGTCGGCAATGATGCTTGCTGTAGCTGAACGACCTACACTATACCGCGAGGAGTAATGAACCGTTTTTGTGTAAGATCGTGCTCCACAACCAAGTCCAATCATACCCTCCTCCTGACATCCATAAGGAAGCAATGATTTCTCTGAACCCGCTTCAGCTTTGGCAAATCTGCGCATAGAGTACTGAGTATATCCATGTGCAAGCAAACGATCTCGTGCTACACGATAGAAGCTTACTCTCTGATCCTCACCGCTCTGCCTTATCTGCTCTGGCTTTACAATCGTATGGTCACGAGTATATAGCGGATAAATAAATAACTCCTCCGGATCATAAGACAACGCTTTATCCAGCGAATATATCCATGAATCTAAGGTTTGACCAGGAAGGCCATAAATCAAATCTAAATTAAGGATCGGAAACTGATACAGCTTGAGCTGTCTCAGAGCTCTTTCGACTTCCTGCGGCTTTTGGGGACGATAGATCGCGTCTGCTTCAAATTCTACGAAGCTTTGAATGCCCATGCTGACCCGATCCACTTGCCTGCTTTTTAAAATGTCCAAGCGTTCGGTGCTTATCGTCTCCGGAGATGTTTCTACCGAGATGGAAGCTTGACTCGGATCCATACCCATTCCATGTTGAGCAATATGAAACAATCGATCTAACTGGTCAGGTTGCAGCAAAGTCGGTGTACCGCCTCCAACAGCAAATCGAGCAATTGGTGCATTCGGAATGAGTGAGGCCCATTGTGCAGCTTGTCTTTCCAAAGCATCTACATAATTGGTATGTACGTCGGCTCTCTTGTCAGGCAATGTGAATAAATTGCAAAAGCCGCAGCGAGCCCCACAAAACGGGATATGCATATATAAAAAGAGCGAATCTGCCTTTTCCTGGCTCCACAGTTCGGACAAGGGCAGCTTCCTCTCCAATTCTCGATAGGAGGTTTTGTGTGGATAAGCGTATAAATAAGACCGGTAAGGCTCTGATGTTATGTTTTCTTTCCAGCTGCGCAGAGCCTCCGGATTCTGAATGATGTCCATGTAATTAGGGTAAACCGTAAGGCTCATATTGATCCCTTCTCTCACTTTACAAAATAAATTCACGGTAAGGCACATTCCATACGACATCATGCGCAAGCCTGTGGCCGTTGTAGCCGTCTTCACCGAAGGCGGTGCCATGATCAGAGAACACCATGCAAAATACAGGGCGTTCTCGTTCTCGGAATGCCTGAAATAATCGACCAAGCTCACCGTCAACATATCGAAGTGCCGCGCGCTGCGTCTCTATGGAGTCTTTCTTTGCTCCCGGTACAAAATAATGATTGGGACCATGAATCGCTGATACATTCATAAACATAAACAGACGTTCTGTCTCATTGGAATTGTGCAGCAGCTTGATGGCATGGTTCACCTGATGCTCTGTAGAACGTTGATTCGTAACCCCAAAGGTCATTCGCCAATAGCTTTCTTGAAAGTAGCTTGGAAGAACTTTGGCAAGCGGGACTTTTTTGCTAAAAAAGATGACTCCGCCTATACAAATCGTGCGGTAGCCTACTGCCTGCAATCCAGATACGATATCCGTTGAATCAAATTGCCATGTGTACGGATGAGTCTTTAACCCCGTATTTTTCGAATGAAACAATCGGACATGCTCTGATTTATTTGTCGTAGCGGGTGTGGGCAGAAATCCGCCAAAGAAAGCATGATGAGCTGCATAAGTGAAGCTGCCCGGTGTATGTCGCTTTTCCCATTGTCCGCTCTCGCATAAATTTGGGCAGTTTTCTTTCTCCAGTACAGCGACATCATATCGAAGCGTATCCAGCGTAATCATCAGAATATCGTGACTGCCTACAATTTCATTCATGTTAATCATGGTGGAGATCCTCTTCCATTTAGATAGTCGTAGAGTGTGAAGCCATTCTCATTTCCCATTCGTAGGGATCATGTCCTTCATAATGACTATGATATAGTAAATCTCCGAACGGATTTACATCCAATACATAAGGTCTATAGGAACCGCTGCTCAATAATACATCTATACCTGCGACGGTAGAACGCGGAAATACCGATAACGTTTGTTCAGCGCATTGTCGCACGGTAGCTTGAAGATTGTCAGTCAAGCCTACCCCCTCCAAGCTCATTCGAGCACTATCGAGATGCAGATTTGTTATAGGTGTTCTGCTAACCCTTGCAATACTGTGACAAGCTTTACCTGCTACAACAAGCTGGCGAATATCAAAGGTGCGCTCCTGATAAGACGCTTTTGGAATCCATTGCTCTACATGAGCGCCATGTCTCAATACCCAATTGATGATTCGGCGAATGTCTTGGGGTTCTTTATAGTGCATGAGCTTCTTTACGTTATAAAATAAAGGAGGTCTACGCAGATAATTTTCCACACCTATTGTAGTCACCGCCGATTCTGCTCCTGTTACGGGGTTTACCTGATATGCGATTACACCGCATGCACCGGAACCAGCTGCTAGCTTAATAAATAAACGATAGATTCGCTTTTTTGCCATAGCATCCCGAAGTGTATCGTAATCCGGGATGGCTTCTGGGGCAGCTAATCTTCTAGGCACCGGCAATCCAGCTGCTGATAAGAGCTGGTGCGTATACCTTTTATCGAACATTGCTGCGATATCCTCGGGAGCATTCATCCATCGTGGCTTATTCCACAGCTGTGCGGCCTCCCTGTCCAGTCGAGATAAAAGCTTGCAGTACCCACGAAACCACTGGGAAGGATGATACAGCTTTCCCTTAACTTCCTGTAACCCTTTGGCCATCTTTACCGAGATAGGCTGAACAACGCTCTTGTTATATCTAATCCAACGTTCGTCTATCTCGGATATATGGGTGTTTGCCGTATCAGGGGAACCAAGTACAATAAGTTCACGTTCCACTTCAAAATGTTCCCCAGGCGCGTCAAGCCGGAGCAATGGAGGTTCATCCAACGTTTGCCCTAAGTTTTGTGCAACTGAACTAAAGGATGCATTTCCTTGCAATACATCTATATAATCCAGCACAAGAGCTGGGGGCAGCCCCAGCCGAGCTCTTGCCGCTTGAAGTCCCGTTGTTCTTCTATTGCCGGAATTGCCAATGATAATCATCGAATTCATCGTTATTCCGTCAAGGAAGGATAGCGATAATCCTCGTCTTCATCAGAATCCTGTTGATCGCTGATATCTACGTTGAGACCTGACTGCTTCCAACGATTCATCATTTCATCCGACATGTAATGGTAGTTTAAGTCAAGCTTCTTCAGTTTCATTATTTTTTCACTATTGATAAGTGCTTCAGCTCCAGTATCTGTCAACGTGCCCATAGAAAGATCCAACGTATGTAGTTGATCAACAATCGGTGCATTGGCTACTGCAATCGCGATTTCATCTTGAATTTGGCTATCTTTGAGCCCAAGATAGGTAAGCAGAGGGAACTTTCCAGGTTCGATCAACTGGAGCACATCTGCGAGAGTTGCATCAAATCCATAATCCTCTACTCCTAAATAAAGCTCCAGCTTCTTCAAATTTTTGAAACTGCCTTCACTTATGCTAGTAATGACGTCTTTTCCAAGTCCGCCGCAAATAATAGTGAGCTCTTCCAGTTTATCGTGTTGAGCCGGAACAAGGCTAAGATCGGTACTCCCTTTAATAGTGAGTGAGCGAAGATCAGGATAAGCAGATAGAATCGGTCCTATGTTAGATTGATTAATCCAAGAGACCTCGCATTCTTCATAGGACATATCGCCAATAAATAAGCTCCGCAGCTGCGGAAAACGGTCTTTCAGCCGAACAAGAGCTTCGACAATTTCACTAGAGTCATTTTCGTAGGCGCCGCCCCAGTCACCGATGATGAGACTTTCAAGTTGTAAGCTCTCATCCTTGCCTGCAAGCTCCTCTATTAATTCTACGATTTTGACACCACTTTCATATTGATCATAATCGACAGATAGTTTAAGTTCGGACATAACCATACCTCCTAAAAATGAATACAAACTCTCTTTTATTATAATAGCCATACTTACAAGTTACAAATGTTTACCAATTCATAAACATCTCCTACATTATTGCTTTGTGGAAGGAAACTCTATATTTCTGGTATGTCGAGACATAATCGTAGACCTGCTAACTGGCCGGGCATATTTTTCAAAGGTAATTGCAGTTCGGTCAATAGCATCGCCCATTGTGAAGGATGCTGAAACGGGTAAAATCCGGCGGCGCCTCCACGAACGATTATCTCATTCTTCTCTCCTCCAATGCGGGTGAATGCCGCGATGGCGAGACCTGCGACGCCGAACATATTGGAAGCGGCATGATTGAGCCTACTATCGCCAAATTGTGTGAGACAAATATCATCGGATAAATCTCGTGCTGGAATTTCTTCTCCACAAATGAATAAATTATTGTTTAATTCCTTGGAGACATACTCCCATTCGAAGTCCCATGGCATTCTATACCCGGTTTTTTTCAAAAAAGAGGTCGCTTCTTCTAAGTTGACATAGGCAGGGTACGGGCCGTCTTCGCTATAGAAATCAGGCCTTTCTACATCATCTGCTAGATTAATATTCTCCTCCAGTACCCACTCGTACACAGGGACGCGGCTCATTAGGAATGGGTTTATTCGAGTATTTTCAATACCCTCTGATTGATGGATAAGTTCAGAAATCATTGACCAGTCGTTAGGTTCGCAACTATTTCTGATGCTCTCAATACGTTGAGAGGATGCTCCATAAATAAAGTCTCCTCCAAATACTAAAATTAAAGGTGTTTCGTAAAGCTCATCATAAAAACAGGGTATTTCTATTTCTGCACCATTGTTTTTTAATAGATATGGTTTAGCGAGCTTGAACCTTCCTGGTAATTTGTTGAGTATCGAATTACATATATCTTTGCGGCGTTCAGGAGAAGCATTTTGCCAATTTTCTAGGCTATTGATTTCTGTAATATTGTTCATTGAGTATCTTGAAATTTCAGTCACCTTCTTCTTCAACGTATTTTCCAGCCTCTTATTGCCGGACAGATTTTTCGAATTCGGATGCCTCTCTGGCATTATTTAGACGATAGATCCAAGAGATCTCTTTTTCATCATCTAAATAATCTGTTACGGAAAAAACAACTATACATGTTTGAAAAAATCCATCTAATCTCAATTGTTCCAGAGCGAGTACGCATGATTCATATAGGTATTCCTGAAAATGGATGAACTGTTCATCGTTATGAGGTGATTTATGAAAGTGCTCAATAACTTGTTGAACGTCATTAAACCACTCTTGGCCAGAGAATTCATACTTCCACTCGGCGGAACTCCATTTGTAGTATAACGGCTCGTCCGGATCTTCTTCGCATTTCTTCTTCAGATACTCAGTTGTGTTTGCGGAGGGACAAACAGTCATTGCTCCTTCATCTGAATAGAGTCCGAAGGCGCAAAATTCATCGGCTGGATTAGATTTCCGTAACTCAGAAAAGCAGTTTTGAGCAGCGTCTCTAATTAGTTTTACAAGGTCGATATTTTCTAACATGTTTCACCCCGGTGCTTGAAGACAGTCTCTTTTGCTCGAAGGACAATATCATCCACATCGGAAAACTGACGCTCAATCGATGCTAGCGCCTTCAGTAAAAAAAGACCAAGACTTTCATCTCCTAGCCCTAATTCCATTTCGGCGAAAAATTCGATGTCTTCGAGTTTTTCTATATTATTTTTGTTATTGATGTTTTCAGGGTATTCGATGTATTTATGGAGGGTTAATACCGCATCTTCACCCTTGGTTTTAAAATCGTGAACAATTCCATCGAATAGGCTGTCTTTGAACCCTTCCTTGAGTCTGCCTTTTTCATTCAATGCATCTGGATGAAAGGTCGCCAAATAGTTTTCATTTCTTATGGCCTGAACATTGATGGTGTAGGATACTTTTTCTTCGTCAAGAATCTTTATGATTTCATCAATTGACTTGAACTTTAGTCTTGCAAATCTTGCCGAAGAAAATTGCTCGCGCAAAGAATCTTCATGATTTGAAAGATATGCCCTAAAAGAAATATCAGCATTCCCTTCCACTAGTTCTTTGAAATAAACAAGATGCCTTTCATCTAGCATATCTGCCTCCTACGCTTCTAATGTAATGCATTGGTCGTATCTGCTGGGCTAATCTTCTATTCAGCTATGCACGTATTGTGCCGATTCAAATCAATAATCTCGTTAATGCCGTATTCTTCGAACTTATCCAGCAGCGGGTCGCTACCGTGCTTCAACTTGAGTTCCATTTCTTCTGAATAGAGAGGGATGATGGAGTAGAAGTGTACGGTCCGCCCATCTTCCATATCTAGTGAAAGAAAATCCTCGTCCACTTCAAGGGGTGGCAGCAAAATGATCCCGCTCATTTCCGTTTGTTGTGATAGCGGTTCAGCTGGATCTCCATTAGGCATCGTATGCTCCCACCCTAGCCAAGTGTCGTAATCATGGGGAAAACGGGCCAACATTTTCAGCCATTTAATAGGCCAATAGTGATCCGGATTTTGCAAGTCTTCTTGCGAGATCGGCCAATCCGGCGGCAAGCAGATCATCAATTCCGCGTATTCGTAGCCTTCCGCTCCTTCTGGCGTATTCATGGGTAAAAAGCTCATCCCAGTTGTGAATAAAGTATAATAATTTCTTTCGGGAGTCGGGTTTATGACATGAACGTCAATATGAACGACATCCGATAGGATTTCGTGGAAAACGGACTCGACTTCCCCGATATGCTGGCGCACGTGGTCTTCGATTTTCTCGATCCATTTTTCTTCCCCGTGCGCTGGAGGCCGCCATTCATTCTGTCTATCACTATAGCGGTAGATCGTGTTCCCAGACTCCGAATATTCCGTAGATTTCGACAAGTTAGCATCTCCTTTGCTTCCTCTATTTTCTAAATCATCATAGCATATTGTCTATATATAGGAGATGAGTCCATCTATTCAATTTGAAAGAGTTATATATTGAAAATGACTCCCTTTGCAGGAGTCATTTTTCATCCATTTACTAGGATTTCTTTCTGAAATAAACTGTATTGTTCCATATTATCGATCATTATTTGACTACAGCTAAGATGACAACGACAATAACCACAGCTATTACAAATTGAATAATAAAATTTCTCAGGTTAAATTTCATTTATATGACCTCACATTCTATTATTTAATTTACTTATCAAAACGGCTCTTGCCATAGACGATGACTGCAATGATAAGAGAACTAATCGCCCAGATAAGCATATTAAGGAGATGCCATTTGATCTCTGAGAAACCGCCATTTTGCTCTAGAATGATGAGTGCTGATGAGAAGCTTTCAGTAGGAAGATAGGTAATGATTGTACTGACGACAGCGTTATCCAGCATTGTGCTTATTAACGATCCATAGGTAAAGATCACTAGAAGCGGCAGACCCACAATGGAGGTTTCCATAACTGTGCGTGAGACAAGTCCAATAATGGTGCCAAATGAGATGAATATGATTAAGGAGAGCAAAATCATGATAGTGAAGTAAAAAAGCCCGGGAACCTGCATTTTGCTTATAAAGATCGAGCCAATAACGACCAAAATCGTAATTAGAGAAGATAAGAAACTCTTGCCGAGCATGATTTCCATTCGTGTAGCCGGAGATAGCAATAAGGCACGCAAGGTATTTTTCTCCTTTTCTTCAGCCATTATAGTGGCCTGAACAAAGGCGCCTGTTATAACTAGTGCCAGGTTGATCGGCGTACCTAGCAAACTGGCATCGTCCGAACCCGAACGAGATAACATGGCTGCCAGTCCTAATGGCAAGAATATAGTGATTAAAATAGCATAAGCGTTCTTGATCAGATCCTTTACATCTTTTCTAACGATGGCAGATACTCTTCGTATGGAAAATGTCATTGCAAAGACCTCCCTGTGAGTTGAATGAATATCTCTCCTAAAGTTGGTTCATTCGAGTGAATGGACATCAACTCCCCATTGGTTATATATTGGGCAATGGATTGTGCACCATTCTCATTCTGTTTGATTTGAATACGGCTACCGTTTCTTAGTACAAGGTTAATTGTAGAATCCCCGTACTTTGATCGTAGGTTGTGCGGATTGTCCAACTCTACAATTTTCCCATGATCGAGGAAAGCAAGTCGCTGACAGAGATACTCTGCTTCTTGCATGTCATGGGTGCTTAAAAAAATGGTTGTTCCTGATTCATTCAACTTACGCAGGCTTGCATGAATTTGTTGTTTATTGGTCGGGTCTAATGCAGAAGTAGGTTCGTCTAGAAACAGAAGTTCAGGTTTATGCAATAGGGCCCTTACTAAGGTTACTCTCTGCTTCATTCCTTTGGATAGCTTACTTACTACAGTTTTTTTGTCTTGAATAAGGTTAACTTCCTCTAGCACTTCATCAATGCGCTTTACATCTACATCATATAGCTTACAAAAGAGTTCTAGGTTCTCATACACAGTTAGTCGATCATATAATCCGCTGTTGTCAGTAAGGATGCCTATCCGTTTCAATTGCGATGAATCACGCAGCTTGCTTACATCTGTACCGAACACTTGCACGGAGCCGGATGTATGCTGGAGTTGTGAGGTCAGAATTTTCACCATCGTTGTTTTACCTGAACCACTAGGACCTAAAAATCCGAAAATCTCCCCTTTTTGAACATGGAAGTCAACGCCATTCAGAGCCGACTTCTTACCAAAAGATTTTACCATCTGCCTTACTTCAATCTCATGTTTCATCCTGCTAGCTCCTTTATTGGTTGATCTTGCTTATGCAAAACCAATTGTAAGGAAAGTCGCATAACTACGCAGCATTTACAGGGTAAAAAGAGTAAATGGAGGGCTGAATGCTGCATTTTGGATGAGGAATGGAGTATCTGTTCTATTAAAAAAAGGCACCTTTAGATGCCCAAGGTCCCCTTTAACTCATCATATTTTCCTTTAGAAAGTGGAATGGAGCTTTTCTTGTCATCATCCAATATGAGACCAAAACTATTACGTGTCCATGTAATGACTTCACGCACTTTTTGCAAATTTACGATATAGGAACGATGACACCGGAAGAAACCAAGCGGTTTTAGTTTAATCTCAAGATCACTTAAGGAGAACACACAAGGGAAAGTTGCCCCTTTAACATGAAGGATGGATATCCCATCACTAGTTTCAATGAAATTGATTTCTGTTGGATCGAACAAGATGATCTTATCGTCCACCTTGGCGGGGATTTTCTCGACCCGAACGGGTCGAACTTCGATTGCTGTGGGCGGAAGTATTACATTTTGTGATGAATCTTCCACGGCGGAAGCAGTAATGTCCGTTTGAGCATCAGTCCCCGAATCATCGATAACATCCAATTTTTTGAACTCATGCTCATTCAGTCTGTATACCTCATTGGTGATGGAAATGGCATCAGCAAGGTAGGATGTTGTGATCAGAATGGCCTTTCCTTCGTTCAGAAGTTCCGTAAGTAATGATCGAATAATGATATGGCTTTCAATATCTACATTCTGCTCGGGTTCTTCCCAGATAAGTAACACAGGGTTATGTATAATCGTTTTCCCTAGATTCAATCGTTTTTTCTCGGAGAAGGTCAATGAAGAAATTTTGCTGTCTTTTTTGTCCCCTAGTCCAATTCGGTGTAATACTTCATCAATAGAGATGGTTGCGTGGTATAGCTCCTTATAAAAAGTGAGCGAATCCTTCACCTTAATCCGCCCGTAATGTCCATCATCCAGAAAGGATACGCCTATTTTATGTGCCTTTTTCTTAAAGGTCTGCGGTAAATTGTCGCCTTCGATAAGCACATGACCACTAGATGCAGGAATATCGCCTAGAAGCAGTTGAATTAATAAATGACCAAGTTCATTGTTACATTGTATAACGACACACTGGCCGCTCGTCATTCGCAGGTTTATCTCTGGCAATAGTAGTGCATTGCCCTGTCTCTTTATTAAATGCTCAATCGTAAGTACAGCCATAAATTTCTCCTCTCTACTCGAAAATATTTCCCCATGAGCATGCTAACTGGCAACAATAAAGCTGACAGCGTAATAACTGCGAATGTCCATTTAATTCTGCAACTATACAGGAGAACAAAAACATCGTCAATCCAAATTATTACACGAAAAAAGTCTAAAAAAAGCCTGGATATTGCTATTCTACATAGCTACTCCAGACTTTTCATTTTATTCAAAATGTGTTGCTTCATATGTGGATTTACGTGGTTTTACAACATCTTGATAAAAAACATCGACGCAAACATTTGATGACGAACAGCCCAGCCATCTAATTCACGCAACATAATGTCAAGAATCACTAGATGAACATCATTCTTTTCAAATATAAATAGTGCTTCTTTTCCATTTGCTGCTTCTATTACTTTATAGCCTTCATTTAATAAATAATCCTTTACGATTTCACGTAAGATATCTTCATCTTCTACAATTAAAATTGTTTTTTTTGCAAATACGCTGTCTCCTGTGAATTTATAAAATGATTATTTCTCCTTCTTAATGACTTCGTTATTTATATATCCATAGGTAGATACATTTAATCCCCGCCAATTAGAAGAGCTATTAATTAACAAAGAAAAATGCCTACTCCCGAGGGAATAGACATTTTCGCATTATAATTTATAATCTTTTACACGTCACATCAAGTATTCAATACAAAGATGAAGGCAGATAACGTTTTTGTATATTCTAATCCGAGAGGTTAAGGCGCTTCAGCGATAAGTGGATTCGCCACTTATCCTCGGAAGGATGTCCGCTTGATCCCGCATCTTGGAATGCTTCGGGATGACCAAGGGAGCGATTGCGACCTCAGCGTGAATTCGGAGAATCAGACTTCAATGGAAAACTTTCAATCGTTTTTATCATTTAGCAATTGTTTTTTCAGTAGCATTATCTGTCCAATATGATATGCATTATGAATACATAAATTTGATACGATTCCCCACCATGGAGCATTGAAGTATGTGGGGATTTCTGTTATTAATTTGAGATCTTCGCTTTCCTCAAGTGCCCTATTCCAACTATTAAAGATGATTTCAAGTCTCTGAAGGGTATTTTTCCACTCAAAATCATTAATAGAATGTGGAGTCACGTAAAACGTATCATCATTATTTATTGAACTTTTTAATTCAAATTGTTCAACGTTATATCGCTCGAGCCATTTCTCATTCCAAAAAATGAGATGATTCACTATCGACCAAATTGACTGTTCACTTTCATTCTTCCAAGCAGCTTGTGTTGCATTTAAATCTTTTAAAATCTCATGAAGAGGAATAAACCAGCTCTTATCGTTATAACAAGCGTTTAATTGGTCTATGAAAATAGATTTATAATTCATCCCTGTACCTCACTTCTCGATTAAGTCCTTGATTGTAGATTTGTGTATTACAAAAAATTGTAGATTGGTGGGATAGTTGTGGAAAAACAGGACTATGAGTGGGTAAAACAAGCAAGGCAGATTTTATTAGACCAGTGTAAGGAATTAAATGAAAATGAACTTACGAAAAAGTTTGAGTTTGGGTTCCAAAGTATAAAAGATTCTTTGATTCACGTGGCGGGCTGTTATCATGCTTGGCTTGGTTCTTATGTGCTATCAGAAACAGTAACACCGTTATTAAAAAAAGAAGTAATCAATGAAATGCGGATAGAAGATATTCAATGTTATTTTGAACAAGCGGATATCTTTGTAGATATGGTGTTTGATAAATATAACGATAAATTCGATGAAATTATCGAAAAAGAGCCTTCTTGGAAACCAGAAGTTGGAGCTTTAAGAAAAAACCCGCACCAATTACTAATCCATTCTATTACACATGAATTTTATCATAAAGGACAAATTGCAACGATGCTGCGTTTACTTGGTCATATGCCTAAAAATACGGACATATTAGGATTATCTGTATAATCGTGAGAAAATAGAATTAGTAGTATTAGAAGCATTTCATTCGTTATTCGTTTCAACATGTAACAAAGAGTGTCGAGGAGTGAAGTGTGTAACAGGATAATGTAACACTGGAGAATAATATAAAGTATCGTTGTGCAGCAGGAGCACTAGCTGAACCACAACGATTAAAACAAGAGTAAGACAACAAGCTACCCTGTTGGGTAGCTTGTTGTTATTTATAATATGTAACGTTCTTTCACCGTTACAGGATCTTGTATGTCACAGTAACTTTTAATACATCTTCATACATGAATGGAGCATGAAACTGTGTATATACGTTACCATCTTTTGTAGCAGTATATATGATCGAATGTGAATAAGAACCGATGCGGTTACCATTTCCGTCACTGAGCGTGAAAGAAACAGCACTGTCTCCCTTTAGTTGAATATGAACCCGCTGCCCTTTTTTCAAATACAATTGTTCTTTAGGAGAAGAGCCTCCGGTAGGGATTTCATATCGCTTAGTAAAGCTCTGGGCAGCAGACAAAGATTGCTTCATCGAGGATACGTGTGATTGTTTCTGGCTTGCATGCATAACACTCGTTTGTACTGTAGTAGTACCTATTAAACTTACTGCTAAGAGCATACTTGCCAACATCCTTTTTTGTAACATTCTAGCGCCTCCTTTAATTGTGTAACCGATACGTTTAATTAACCACTGTTTAAATTTGTATGCAACTATCACTATAAAGTAAGCACGTAGTGAGGGCTATAGGATGAACGAACTAATTCATAGTTTAGTAGTACGTAACCTATAGCGTTGAATTTACTAACCAGTTACTAACGTTTCCATTGCATGCTTATTCATACAGGCTGGGTTTACCTTTATTCTTGAACCTAAAAAAGAGAGTTATCTGCGTTAGATAGCTCTCTTTTTTAATCAATTTACTTCATGAACTCATTCATTCTATAAATCAGAGCAGCAGCTTCAGCTCGATTCAAGTGATTAACTGGACGAAAAGTTCCATCCTCATACCCCATTACCATATTCATGCCTGCTAGGAATCGTACATCCTCTTCTGCCCATGTTGATATGCGATCTTGGTCAGCAAAGGTTTTATTTCCCGCTCGTAATTCTTGCTTCATTGCCCTCACTACATTGGCCATGATTTTGGAAGCTTGTTCTCTGGTAACTAACTGGTCTGGAGTAAATTTCCCTCCTCCTATACCACTTACAAAACCATGTTCTACAGCAGCAGCGATTTCCGGAGCAAACCAATCCTTTGCCTCCACATCGGTAAATCCTGTTTCACTATTACCTTCCGTCTCCACTTTCAATAAACGAACGATTAATGCCGTAAACTCTGCTCGCGTAATGGATCGGTACGGTTCGAACTTCGTTGCACTCACCCCATGGATAACATTTTGCTCGGCAAGAAGGATAATTTGATTTTTGTTAAACGTACGATCGATGTCTTCGAAGTACACACGTATCTTCGTCAGTTCTGGAATTGGATCTGGTTTCACATCCGGTTTTATTTCGGGTTCCGGCTTCTTGGTGCCTTCTATTGGCTTCTTTGAATCAGTGTCTACCCAGTCGGAGGTGTTACTTGATTCTTCCTTTGTTAGAGTCGTTACTATCTTCACATCACTCTTCACACCATTCGAATTTTCGGTCCAGATGTTTACGGTGTACGTTTGTCCATCGTTAAGGCCTGTCCATTCATAGGAACGGGCTTTCCCTCGATAGATTTCTTTTCTATTGTGCTCGATCACAAATACTTCGTTTTGTGATGCAAGCGCCCAGTTCAGCTCAATTATATTCGTTCCCTTTGATTGTGCTGTAACGATAAAATCACTGCTTGGTAATGTTACAAAAACAGGCACCGCTATGGCATTACCATCCCCACCTTTATTAAACGGAACCACGCGGACATTGTCATATCGTTTCGCACTTTCTAAGCCGGTTAACATCACTTTGCTCATAGTCGTAGTGAGCACTAGCTTATCTCCGATATACACTTTATATCCTGTTGCCCCTTTCACCGCATCCCACGAGAGCTCATGCTTTCCTGTACCTAGATTGCTGGTTGTTGGTGGCACCAGTATGTTAGCTGGTAACGTTGTTACCGTAAACATATAGCCTTTATCGCTAAGCCCTGATCCGTTTGCGGATTTCACCTCAAAGGTGTACGTTTCCCCTGGTTCTAGACCCAAGATTTCATACGTAGCTGCCGTTACAGATACACGCTCATTTCCCGCTCCCTTTCGTTCAATCACATATTCGTCGGTACCTTGCACCGCTGGTTGTGGGAAGCTCACGACTACGCTATTTGGTGTAGCACCATATCCGATTTTGCTTGGCGCATTCGGCTTCGTCAGTACCGGATAGGTCATCGTCTTGCTCTTTTTGCCTTTGGCATTTTCCGTATGGAAAGATACGAGATGTACCTTACCTTCCTCAAGACGTTTCAGTTCGAACTGGTGGTCTTTTCCACGGTAAACTTCTTTCCCCTTGTAACTAATCACAAACGTTTCATGCGGATTGGGTAATGACCAGTTTAAGAAAACAGAATTCATCGATGGCTTCGTTTCTACCTTCAATCCATCGATAATAGGAAGTGTTTCAAATGGAGCGACTGGAATCGCTTTGCCTTCTCCCGCATCATTCAGTGGAATAATCCATAGTTGTTCTCCATAAGTCATTGCACTCTCCAGGTTATTAATCGTGACGGAAGTTTCATACGTAACCTCGACGACTGATTTTCCATGAATGATACGATATTGTTCAGCTCCGGTAACAGCATCCCACGAGATAACCACACTGTTCGTAGATATCTTCCCTGCTTGAGCTGGCGTGGTAACAGTTTTCGGCAGTGTTTTTGCTTTTAAAGTAAATGCATTATCACTCATACCAGAATCGTTCGACGTTCTCACTTCATACGTGTACGAAGTACCAGGCTTGAGCTCATTGTCCTCATACGTGCTTTCATTGGACGATAGGCGTTTGATCTCTTTTCCATCACGGAAGATGACAAATGTCTCTGATCCTTTCACTCCACTTTTAGATAGATTTAGCGTTGCAGTCGTATCGGTTACGCGGTCTATCATTGCAGTTTGAGGAGCAGCTGGTTTAGTAAGAACCTTGAGTGATAACGGTTCAGAAACAATCCCATCCTCATTCACCGCTCGTACTTCAAAAGTATAACTCGTACCTGCAGTAAGGTTGGGCAAAGTTGCTATCGAATCTGAAGTACTGTATACGCTGCCGGTCACGGTGTTCGTGATTTGGAAAGAAGCTGCTCCGATGACCCGCTCCCATGAAACTTTTGCGGTATTCGTTTCTGGGCTGACCTTTAGACTTCCTGCAGAAACGGCTTCCGTTTTCGTGGTGATCTCCATCTGGTAGGATTCACCTGAACCACTCGCATTGACTGCCCTTACGCCGTATGTATACTTTGTTCCAGCTTTCAAACCTTGATCTGTATACGTCTTATCGCTGGCAGGAACATGCCCAATCTCTACTCCATTTCGTTCGATAATGTAACGATCAGCGCCAACGACTTCCGTTTGCGTGAAATCAAGAGTCAACTGTGTCTTCTGAACCTCTTTAGCAGTTACTTTTACCGGCTTCTTTGGAATCGTCAATAAGGTAAACGCTTGCTCTTTGGAAGAGATGCCGTTTGCGTTTTCCGCCCGAATGGTCAGGTTATACGTTTCTCCATCAGATAAGCCTGTCAATTTCGTTGTTAGTTCTTTTCCGCGATAGAGCTCTTTGCCGCCATTCTCAATCACATACTGAACAGCTCCTGGAACCGTTGCCCATGATATCTCTGCTTGGTAAACGCTAGGCACAGTTTTCGGTACTTCCGGTGCGTTAGGCTTAGTGATCCAAGTAAACGCGGACTTCTTCCCTTCTCCTGTTGCGTTTATAGCATGCAAATGGAACGAATACGCTGTTCCAGCTGTTAACCCGGTAGCCTTGAATTCCGAAGATGTAGACGTCCCGACCACCTTTCCATTTTGGGTGACATTGTAGGAAGTTGCAGTTTTTACAGCATCCCATTTCAATCCGAATGTCGTTTCGGTTGTATCCGTCACTTTCACCTGGTTAGGTGCATACGGAAGAGTTAGGAAGCTCTTTGTCGCTACTCCTCCATAGCCAGCAGCATTTCCGGCTTGTACCGAATAGGAATACGTTTGGCTGCCAGATAAACCTACAGCCAACCATTCATTTGTTCCTACTTCCACAGTCTGACCGTTAATGAAAACTCGGTACTTATCCGCCCCTTGAACAGAATCCCATTTCAGTACCGAAGATGTTTCACCGACCGATTCTGCATATAGATTTACGGCTGTAGACGGGATCGTCATCCCCGTTACTTTTGTTCGGCTTCCGGCACCGCTCTTGTTCACAGCAAGCACTTCAAAAGCATGACTCGTTCCCGCTTGAAGACCGGTTACCATTAACTGATTTGTACCCGATGGTACAGTTCGATACGGTTTCCCGTCCATTTCAATGACATATTCGCTTGCCCCGCGAACCGAATTCCAGTTGAGACGCAAGCTGTTTGTGGTAGGATCGCTAACCGTTAACACTTCAATCTTGGTTGGCAGGGTCATGATGTTTTTCAATTCTGCTAATGCGCTTAATCCCGTTGCGTTTAACGCAGACAGGCTATAATTATAAGCGGTACCGGCTTCTAGTCCAGTATCCAAAGCCATATTCCATGGTCCGCCATAGATACTTAATCCATCCCTAAACACACTGTAATACGTAGCCGAAGTAACCGTATTCCAATGTAATTGGATGTCATGCTCGTTGATCTGCACCGTAGAGAATTGGTTTGGCGCATCTGGCAGTGATAAAAATCCTGCATTGCGGGAACTTCCCTCTCCACTTGCATTAATCGCACTAACAGAAATTGTATACTGCGTACCAGGTTGTAAACCTTTAATCGATTGATACACCGTGTCTGTTACCGTTTGATTAAATACCCCTGAACCTTTAGTGTCTCTTGCTACAATCCGATATTGTGTTGCGCTTTCTACCGGATTAAAGCTTGCCGTTGCTTCTCCATATAACGCACCTAGTTGATGTATCGATACATTGTCAGGAGCTTTTGGTAGCGTTAGAGCAGTTATGGTTGCAACAGGACTAGAACCCACATGATTTATAGCTTTCACTTCATAGATGTACGTCTTACCGCCTTCAAGAGCAGTATCCTTAATGGCGTTGTTCGGATGTGGAAGCATCCATACTTGTCCAGTGTTGACATTCTTAACTTCGTAGCTGTATCCGTCTGTATAAACAGAACCACCTGGAAGATCAAAAGCGACCCGAGCCGTTGATTCTGTCACCTGCGTTACTCGAACGTTAGATGGCATGTTTGGTATACGTTGAACCTTAAAGGCTTTCGATACCGTCTGGAATGCGTTACCTGCCGTATCTTCTACCTTTGCATGCACATACCATACTCCTTCTTTGTTAATCGAAATAGCTTGACTATTCGCGGTTGCCGTATCCCAACTGCTTGGCACTGTCGAACTGTTCGTGATCTTATAGAACCGCTTGTTAGCGTTGACGCCAGAATGTGTATCATTGAAATCTACCGTCACATCAATATCGTTCGCCGTCCAATCTTGAACGTGACTCACTGCAATTGTCGGATTTACGTTATCCACATAGATGTCCTTCTTAATTTCACTGCCCACATTCCCAATTCCGTCCTTTGCCCGCCCCGTTACCGTCGTGACTCCGTATTGAGTTACGGTACCGTTTGTGCCGGCTGTCCATGCACCGTTGTCTATTTTGTATTCGTATGATATAGCGTTAACATCGACGCTTCCCTCGATCGTAAAAGATACGGGCTTTTGCGTCCAACTAGATTCGCTTAGTGTAATACGTGGTTCACTAGGCGCTGTTTTATCAATATGTATTGTACTCATAACAGAAGGGCTCACGTTTCCTACTTGATCCAGCGTACGAGCGTATACCTCTGTAACACCTTCAAATGAAATGGAGACGGGTGGATCATAATCCATCCATACGCCTGTAGAACCGATTTTGTACTGGCTCTTGGCAATACCGCTCAATTCATCTGCTCCATTCTCGATGGTAAAGGCCACGGCATCTTTGGTCCAATTGGTATCGCTCAAAATAATCGTTGGCGAAGCTGGTCCGGATTTATCTACTTTTGTACTAGCAGTTGATTGTGGACCGATATTTCCTACATTATCGATTGTTTGAGCAAAGATTTCCGTACTTCCTTCCGTAGAAACCGTGAACGGGACTATGTATTCTTTCCACGCACCTGAAGTACCAATCTTGTATTGACTTTTCCTCACACCACTTTGGGGATCTGAACCATGAGTAAGCGTTACAGTAACTTTATCATTAGTCCAGCCCGATGGATTGATAGAAATAATCGGTGCATCTGGTCCTGTTTTATCAATATTGCTAACTTGATATACATGGCTGCTTATGTTGCCTGCGTTATCCTTCGTGGCGAAGGAGAATGAACCATTGGCAGTTGTGACATAAGAAGCCGAATCACCTGCAACCCAACTCGAATCTGGAAGTTGAATAGACTGGATACCTGTTTCATTATCGGAGCCCGCTCCAGTAAGAGTCACATTCCCTGATGTCCATCCTGTCGTACTAGGATTGATGATTAGGTTTGGTTGTATCACGTCTGTATACGGCTTATGTACAACAGTTGAAATATTCCCCTGATGGTCTACAGCTGCAACATGAACATAAAAGTTGCTTGATACTTGGTGTGGCCATGCAAAGCTTGTTCCGGTTGTCTCGACTACATTGTCCGGTATCGAGTTAGGATTGGTATCTACCAAAATAGAATACCCCTTCAATCCTCTTGTAACTGTGACTGGTAGATTATCAGACATTGTAGAAGCACCGCTCGGCGCTATACCCTGTATCTTATAGTTGTAAGTTGTTCCATTATCTCCTGCTGAAGGCGCCCATGTTATTTGGGGAATACGCTTAACAACAGAGACACCGAGATTATGTACGGGATGTGGAGCTGCATGATCAACAGCAGTCTTATCCTCATAGTCGGACAGGTATCCATCATAGATAAGATTATTATCTCGATATAAATTCACCCTAGTAGCATGGCCAAACTTTACATCATCGACATAAAGAGAACCATTTGTTTGCCAGAATAATCGTGGTTTTATGCCATACTTTATAAAGTCATATTCATCAGTTCTTGGCAAAACTGCATTGAGACTATAGGTTGTCCATTTTCCATCATTCGATAGTTGACGAACTGGAAAATCTACACCACCTTCGCCGTACCTTAATACAGGTTCCCCAGTGTAGAACTTTTCTTTTACTATAGTGAAGGTTTGCCCGTTCGGATAAGGTATTGCCCATGGTGCGCTATTCGCAGAAGATCGTTTGAACACTTTCCTTGTATCATCCCAATGGTAATACATAACTCCATATTCATAGTTTTGAGTATGTGATGAAACCAAAACCATTATCGTATTATCTGGTATGGAGATTATGCCTCCATCAACGTATGCGCTAAACTCATTGGGTGGAACATTCCAGTCTATACTATTACCGAACTTTACAAGTCTTCCATTACTATCGTTAAACGTATACCCTCTTTTATACCATCCGGTACCAGCACTAAAATAAAGTTGCGAGAAATTCCCCCCAGTTGACAGCGCTCGGAAGGTAATACTTATAGTCGAGCCACCAGGAATACTTTTTCCAGTATATTGATTAATACTCCAATCAGAATCTTTATGTGGATAGTTTATTAGGTTTCCGGTTCTGTTCGTTATCGTATCTGTTACCTTTAAAGCATTTCCACCACCTGGTGCAGATGTAATGGATTGATTTCCAATACCGCTCCAATATAAATTGGGTATCTCTTGACCAGGTTCAAAAGAAGTTTGGTTTAATACGTCAGATGGTTCCATTTCGACGCCCCACTCCATTTTAACGTGGTCACCTAATTGATAACCGTTCAGAGTTGGAGTAGCTGCAGCAGCATGCACTTTCCCAATACCTATTGGTAACAATGTTGTGAAAAGCGTTAGGCTCAGAAATATACTGGTATACTTACGCCCTCTCTTACGAAATAGCACGTGAAAGTCCTCCTTATTTATAAAATTGTCAAAGAACAGATGATGATTGCCATACACGCTTCGGCGACAACAAAAAAAGCACCCCGCACATAGGACTAATCCCATGTACGAGGTGCTTCCCCGTTACCGTGTTTGCAATTATCACAATTATAATACGAACGTTAAATATTGTAAACAACTTAAAATGTGAGGTTTTTGTGCTTCACATTTCTAAAATAGAAGAGCACCTTTGGAAATTTTCAGCACTCTCAACTAACCTTTATATTGAAGATGATTTCAAATTTGACGTATGAGGTACAGATAAACATGTGACAAAACTTGAAATGTATGGAATTTTTGATTGTTATATGCTATTTTTATTCTTAAGTCCAAAACACCTCTGTCTGTCATATAAAAAAATTTGAGGCCAATTTATCTCCGCTGATTCCATCTATTGCGATATATTTGCTGACTCCCAATTTTATCTAAGATAAGGGGGGGTAGCTCTTCCAGTAATGAAATTCCCCCACCATCTCCACAAGTGCACCTAAATGTTATTTTTCGATCCAATCCCTTTCATGTATATAAAGAAATCCTCCAAGTTTTTATAGCATTCTCTTAATTCCATAATGCGTCAATTAACAATGCCAAGCAGTAATGTCCTTATGTTTACGTCTTGATAGCTTTTACATTTTTGGGTCCGCAGCATTTTGAATCGGATAGGCACGGAGACAACTTTGCAGCCACAATGTTGAATGATATGGATATCTGCTTCTTAAGTACCAATAAATTACAAATAATCCTACAAAATAGGCAGTTGGCATTATTCACCTTTTATTTATATTAATGGTAATATAAAGGCACTTGGAATTTTATTAGACACAAGAGGGTAACGGTATTAAAAAAATTTGAAAAGGAAGTGTGACGCATTATGAAAAAAATGTTCGCATCCGTACTTGCAACAACTCTCTTACTTTCTGCGGCTGTTCCAGCTTTTGCTCAAAACAGCACACAAGCTGCTGCTCCAGCAGTTGCAAGTGTTGTCAAGCCTGAGTCGATATCTACCCAATCCACTTATTTCTTCACTAAGGTTTCTTGGAGAACTGTTCCTGGCGCAACTAGCTATGAGTTTTTCGTATACAAAAATGGCAGCCTGCTTGAGTGGGGAACACAAGGAGTTGGAGTGAATGGTCAAAACAGAAATGTTGGGACGCAGGAATTCAGCGCCTACGAAGTAAAAATTAACGCGATTGGTCCAAGCGGCAATCTGCTTGCTTCGGGCTCAAGGACATTTGTGGCTCTGACAAGCTCCCCTTCAATTAACATTCCTCTGTAGTCTAAATCAGGCTGCCGGATAAACAAGTCGGGTTGTAGATTTATTAGGAAAATGTTACATCAAAAAAACTCAAATAGGCTGCCAATACGGCAGCCTATTTGAGTTTTTTTGATAATCTTCTTAGCTCATGAATACTCTATTTAATCAATTCAACTACACGAAGCACCTCTACTCCTAAAAGCTAACCAAGCTTTTCTCTTACGTTACCCCATATTTGATAATTTCCAGTTATACCTTTATTGGTTCTTCAGATCGTTTGTTAACATATACACGCTTTATTTTGTATGATTATTCAAAAAGCCATTTTATTAAACATTGGTTAACAATTTACAGCATGTCTTCATATGATAAGGTAGAATTAAATTATGAACCATCCTCCCGTATACTGGGCATTTTGCATAGAAATACAACTTTTAGTATTTAAATTTTTAGCTGTTAAATTTACATTATTTTCTGATATACTAGTACCGAATCGTAAGGCAACACACTTATTTTATCTTTGCAACAGCTTATTATCTCCACCGTTCTTGTTTGTTTCATATCCACGAGCATAGGAAAAGGAGCAATCACATGACAAACAACGCTGTATCTTTATTAAGTGTGCCATTCGGATTAGGCGGTGCTCGTCAAGGAGCAGAGCTTGGTCCAAAGGCCTTGATCGAAGCTGGAATCATACGCCACTTAACGAAGTTGAACATCCAAGTTATAAATGAAGGAGAAGTCGTCCTTCCTCCCATCGCTGCAGCCTCAGAACTATCCGCAATTGATACTGGTACTAAGCAATTTGTAAGCGCATCCACAAATCTTAAATATCTAGATGAAATCATCATGTTGAATACAGCTACGGCTGAGAGAGTAAGTAATATTGTCCAACAAGGGCACTTTCCCCTCATCCTTGGTGGAGATCATAGTATCTCCATAGGAACCATTGCAGGTATTAGGCGACATTATCGCAATTTAGGTGTTATCTGGTTCGATGCCCACGGTGATTTGAATACGGAAGCGACAAGTCCAACGGGAAATATTCACGGTATGTCGCTCGCTGTTAATCTTGGTCAAGGCCATCCTTTGCTCACCCAGATTCAACAAAGTGCTTACCCAATTGATCCGAGCAAGGTCGTCATTATCGGTGCCAGATCGCTCGATCAAGGAGAGCGCGAATATATTCGCTCCTTCGGTGTCACCTGCTTCACGATGCATGATATCGACCGTAAAGGCATGATGCGTGTTATGGAAGAAGCACTCGCTATCGTAGGCAACGGTACAGACGGCGTACATCTCAGCTTCGACATCGATAGTCTAGATCCGCACGAAGCACCAGGTACTGGGACACCTGTTCAAGGTGGTGTGAATTATCGTGAAGCTCATCTTGCCTTGGAACTCATGCACGAATCGGGACTCATTACCTCTGCAGAGTACGTTGAAGTCAACCCAACCTTAGATCATGACAAACGAACTGTTCGTCTTGCTAATGGGCTCATCTGCTCTCTGCTCGGCCAAACCATTTTATAATTCCTTATAAGGAGCGGATTGATGATGAATAAATCTAAGCAGATTATCGATCAGACTGAACAGTACGGAGCCCGCAATTATTATCCTTTGCCTATCGTGATCTCGCGAGCAGAAGGAGTCTGGGTCGTTGATCCTGAGGGCAAACGTTATATGGATATGCTGAGCGCTTATTCCGCCTTGAATCACGGGCATTGCCATCCAACCATCATTCAAGCGCTCAAAGATCAAGCCGACAAAGTCACGCTAACTTCAAGAGCCTTCTACAACGATCAGCTTGGTCATTTATATGAACAGTTGTCTACCCTCACAGGAAAAAAATTAATTCTCCCCATGAATACAGGTGCAGAAGCCGTGGAAACTGCAATTAAGGCGGCACGAAGATGGGCGTATGACAAAAAAAAGGTTCCTGATAATGAAGCGACGATTATCGTATGCGAAGGGAATTTCCATGGGCGCACGGTCACGATAACGTCATTCTCTTCCGAGGATGCTTATAAGCGCGGCTTCGGACCTTTCACTCCAGGATTCGTCACCATTCCATACGGTGATATCGAGGCATTAGAACAAGCGATTACCGCAAACACCGCCGCATTTTTAGTGGAACCGATTCAAGGTGAAGCCGGAATTATTATGCCAGAGCACGGATTCTTGCAAGCAGCTCGGGAGCTATGCAGCAAGCATAATGTCTTATTTGTCGCCGACGAAATTCAGACAGGGCTTGGTCGTACAGGAAAAATGTTCGCTTGTGACTGGGAGGAAGTTGTTCCGGATATGTATATTCTCGGTAAAGCATTGGGAGGAGGTGTAATTCCCGTCTCTGCCGTAGCTGCTGATGATGAGGTGCTAGGCATTTTTAATCCAGGCTCACACGGTTCTACTTTTGGTGGCAATCCACTAGGAAGTGCCGTAGCCGTAGCGGCCCTGCAAGTGCTGCAAGATGAACAACTCGTCAAGCGCTCTCTTGGACTAGGTGATTATTTCATCACGGCATTACGTAGCATTCAATCCCCGCTCATTAAGGATATCCGTGGTAAAGGACTGTTTATCGGGGTTGAGTTGACAGAATCGGCTAGACCGTATTGCGAACAACTGCAACGCTTAGGCGTGCTTGCAAAAGAAACGCATGACAACACCATTCGCTTCGCACCTCCACTTGTCATTACACAAGACGAATTGGATTGGGCCTTGGAACGGATCAAACAAGTCCTGTAGAATAGCGTTCTAGACGTTTACTATAAGATGAAAATAAGCTGTCTCCCATTTAACTGATTGACTTTCGTAAGTCTTTAAGATGGGCAAGACAGCTTTATCCTGTAAATTAAACATGTAATAAATGATTACGTTTATTAGCTGCTTTCTCTAGTACGTTTAAACTCCATCCAAGACATTCATTTTCAATTGCAGAATCAATTTTTGATCCGAATAACCCGGTCTACCATATCTTTCGAGACTACTAAACACGTATATATGTACCCCACCGAGATTTAACACTTACGTTCCCATTCGTTCGATCACATAGTCCAATTGTCTGGTCAGATAAGGCGAAACAACATCAACGCTGGACACTGCTTCTAACAAGGGAAAAGTTTCTCCACTCCAGGGGCCTTGAGGATCAAAAATTTGTCTACCGCTTCGTATGCCTCCTGCTGTGATTAATGGATTCAAGCGATCCAATCCTTCTCGAAGCAATGCGACTGGCAGTGGTTTGTTCCTGCGCCGGGACCATTCCACCAAGAAGAACATCCCGCGTAAAATATCATATTCAAAAAACCTTGGAAAGCAGGGCTTCAGCCAGTTCATATCAATGACACCCTCATTTTGTTTCGAGCAAACAAGGCGATGCTCCATTAAATAACGTGCGCCTTCATCTAAAAAAGAAGCTTCCTGCTCAGTAAATTCACGGTCCGTATAAAATAAGATAGCTTCAAGTGGAGGAAGTGTTGAAACTATAGAGCTTTTTCTAGAATGTGTATAAGCTTCAGAATCGCAGTTCAGGCCGCCATCAGGAAGTTGATGTTTTAAGATCCATTCACGAATCCAAGGGAGTTCCTTGTCCAAATCACAGCCATACGCCATTAAAATCATATAAAATACGGCAAGTTCGCAGTGGCAGCAATCCAACTTCATCTTATCGCTTTTACTTATTGGATGATCATCCGCGGATATGATAAAGATTGGCCAAACCTGGTCTTTGAGTAGGTTTTTAGCTCTGAGGATAGCAGATTTGGGAATTCTACTCACTTCTCCCATTTCATAAAGTGCGGCCATACGCCACCAAGCTCCATCCCATTTACGACGAGTGTATTCGCCATGATCCTTCGTAAAATTGGGTGCAAATTCAAGAAATTTTATAGATTCTTCAATTGCCAATGAAATGGTTCGATTTGTTTGCATCAGGTATCTCCTTTTGGTTAGCTCAGCTTCACGATTCAGTAAAGTTACTTTATGACACTTCATTTTTCCTGCTTAAAATTTGATCTGTCGTTCGCCTATCCTTCTTTTCAGCATTTTTTGTAATTTTTATCGTAAAAAATATGAACTACGAGAGGATGAGTTTGATTGTCTACACAGTTACCTCAAGCAGTGGCTCAGCAACTCCATTTACCTGTAATCGTCGCCCCTATGTTCCTTATTTCCAGTCCTAAAATGGTTATCGAAAGCTGCAAAGCCGGACTCATCGGATCATTCCCCCTTTTAAACGCACGTACAGCCGATGAACTTGACGAATGGATGCAGCATATAACGGACGCGCTCTTCGTCGCAAAGAACAAAGAGCCTGAACAAAAAATCGCACCGTGGGCCGTCAATCTTATCGTTCACCACTCGAACAAGCGCTTCGAAACCGACCTCGCCCTAATTATGAAACATAAGCCACCGATCGTCATTACGTCGCTTGGCGACCCGCAGCCGATTGTTGATGTCGTCCATCAATATGGCGGGCTCGTGTTTTCCGATGTCAGTACACTTAAACATGCTCAAAAAGCCGCGCAGCGCGGCGTAGACGGACTTATCCTTGTCTGTAGTGGTGCTGGTGGACACGCGGGGACGATTAATCCGTTCGCCTTTATGGCTGAAGTCAAAAAAACATGGCAAGGTATCACTATTCTAGCTGGTAGCATTTCAAATGGGCAGGATATTTTGGCCGCCAAAGTGCTCGGCGCCGATCTTGCTTACATGGGCACCCGTTTTATCGCTACAACCGAGAGCTTTGCCCATGATGATTACCAAACGATGCTTATCGATTCCACCCTTGATGATCTAATTTACACCGATGCCATTAGCGGTGTAAAAGGAAACTATCTTATTCCGAGCATTCGCAATGCCGGACTCGATCCTGCTAAGCTGAATAAGAAGGATAACGTCGACTTCTCTCAACTTAACGCAACCAACGCCAAAGCGTGGAAGAACATTTGGTCAGCCGGGCAAGGCTTGGGCGCTATCCAACATGTCGCTACTGTCACACTAGTCGCTGAGGAATTAAAGCAGCAGTATAAGGAAGCGTTAGATGCCTTGCAAATGGAGAACATATCGAAAAATCAAAACTAGATTCGAAGGTGTAAAGGTAACTATTTATTTTGTCGTTTGTTAACTTCAATCGTAATGAACTCGGGTAAATAGCTGGGAGTACATCCTTTTGCTACTATTTCATCTTTGTAAAGACCCGTTTTCTCACCAAGTTTAATACAACGTGCACGATTTTTTTCATCATAAACGCCTATCCAGCCTGCGGTGAAATTCATAGCCCATTGAACTTCCGGTTCTTCCTGCGTAATGTTAGCTTCTAATTTAGATAGTAAGTCTGCGGTGTTATCAGGCGGTGCTTGTCCAGTCCATCTCAATCGCGCTTGATAATACCAGAAGGCTCGCCTTTGAAGAGCAGAAGGGCTATTTTCCCATGACTCCATCAATGCGATTGTCTTCTTGTCTTTGGTGAGCTGATTAGCCATTAACCAATCCATTAAGTTATTTCGCTCATCAAAAGTGTGAGTCTGCATATTCTTATCAAGCTTATTTAGCACTTCTTGTGAAAGAAGTTTTTTATCCATAATTAAGATTGCTAATAGTCTGGGCAAAAACTCTTCGGTTGTCCAAAGTTCCATAGCTAGTTCGTGATCTTTTTTAATGTCCTTTGCGATTTTTCGTAAGTCGCCTAGCTTAGTTTTACTGTTGATCTGAGGCAGAATGTTTTCTATTTTTGCAGAACGTTTTATTTCTGTACCTTTATATTCATTCATTTTATACAACTCCTTTATTAAAGCACTGTTTCATAATATGTCCTTGATGGGATATATCAAGAACTTAATTTCGTTATAGGTCTTATTGCAGTGGTTCGCCTCCAAAGTTTACCTTTTTATTATTGTAACATTATTAAAGCTTTCTCCAACTACTGCCAGTCTAAAACTTTATTATCCTAGTTTATCAAGAGCTAAATATAAAAAAGTCAGATATAATAAAGGGTTCCACATATTAGTCATGAATAATATGTGGAACCCTTTATTATATTTAACTATCGTCTCCCGTTAGCTCAATAGTCTTATCTTTTAAGTCGCTGCTTATAGTTGTGAGGCTTGCCGAACACCTAAGGCAGTGACGTCCCGACGGACTTAGGGGCTGGATGTGGTCACTCGCTTCTCAGAGTGACCCGGAGCGTCAATATGGTGTTAGCCGAAGGAAGTTCTGGAAGCAGCCATTGCATTTAAGGCGTTCTCAAAATAGCTATATACTTCATCTGCAATTCCCAGAAACTCTTCAACAAGTACATTACTATCCAAGTAACAAGCATACAGATAATCAACTAAAGTGGAGTCAATCTCACAATAGTTTAAAATGGCATTCTTCATCTTAATAATGTCATCTTGCCATACACCTTCATCTTCTAAAACCAAAGAGTATAATGCACGAATTAATCTCTTAGAGTAACCTTTAATATATCTAGTTTTCATTGTGTTATCACTAGCATTAGAAAGTAAACTATGTATACGATCTACTTCCTCCTTGGTCTCTGTATTTAAGTCTAAAATGAACTCTGGAGAAATAATTATCGGTGGTACTTTTTCACCAACGTCATGACCATATATGCAAACACAAATTATCTTTACCCAAAAACCCCACTCATTTGGTCTACTTAATACATCGTCAATCGAGCAAATTATCGTATCAATCTTAGTTAATACTGGATATTCTTCCAAAAGCCTGTCTTTAATATTTGACAATCTTTCGTAATCAATATCTTTGGGATTTACACATACAATAGTAAAGTCTGCATCTGACTTAAAAGGTTTAGCAGTTCCTTTTGGAATCGAGCCACACATATAAATGCTATGAATCTTACCTTTAAATTCGGTAAGTATATTATCTATATACTTATCAACAAAATCCTTATATTCACTTTGTATTACAATTCTATTTATAACTTTTTCTAATATCATATAGACTCCTCCTAAACTAAGAACTTCTTTCGGCTAACGTCTTTTTGCGAACTTCGTAAATTCGTCATGACTTAAGTTATTCGCGAAACCATTCAACTATCCTGCCAGTTAGTTGAGCAAAGAACCGCAATAAGACTGTTTCTTCTTCGGTATTTCAACTTATTGCTCAAGTATCCTACCTAGTTCAGCTCAAGCACGAGAGGGAAGAGCATTGTGTCAGATCTTTTGATAGACCTCCGCATACGAAAACTTAAGTTGTTCTCGCAATTGTTTATTTTCTTCCTCTAGCTTTTTAAGCCATATTTAATAATTCTTTTAAACAAAAAAATAGAGGAGATTAGCTCATATATTGAACTAACCATCCTCTATTTACATTACTTCAATTAACCCGGTCTAATACTATTTTTTCTCTGGACATTTCAAATGAATTTTGACACAAGCCATTCTCTCTTCTCTATTATCCTTTTTTATGCGGTCCTGATAGTACATACTATGTGGTTAATTTAAAGTCTACCTATGACTTTCGAACACTTCTCAACCATCACACAGATAAGCCACTTACTAACTAGTCTTTTTTACAATCCATCTTCGCCAATCATTTGCTGTTCGATTTTCTTCATCTCATAAAAATAGCCTTTTTGCTCCATCAATTCCGAATAGGAACCCATTTCGACTACCTTGCCTTGGTCCATAACCAAAATTTGATCCATCTCTTCTAATCCCGTAAGCCGATGACAAATCAGGAGAAGTGTATCATTAGCGGCTTGTGCGTAGAGATGCTGCAAAACATGCTGCTCTGTCACATAATCCAGCGAGGAAGTAGGTTCGTCCAACAGCCATAAACGTCCTTTGCGGAGCATTGCCCGTGCCAGAGCCAGCCGTTGCTTCTCGCCGTCTGACAGGTTCTCCCCTTTTTCATACACCATATCGGTCAACGATTTACTCGACAGCTGTACTTTATCCAGCACATCCAACAATTGTTCGTCAGTATGTTCTTCTTCATTTAGCAGCAAGTTGTCACGGATCGTTCCTCGGAAGAAATGACTTTGCTGCAGCACCACATTAGCCGAATTCCATATACTCGTCTCATCCAGTTCCTTCACTGAAACGTCATTCAATCGTATATCGCCAGCAGTTGGAGTACGCAGCTTGAGCAGCAAATCGATAATCGTTGATTTGCCTGACCCGCTCGGCCCGACAATCGCCGTTTTGGAGCCAGGTAAAATATGCAGGGACATGTCCCTAAGCGCTGGTCTCCATTCTCCTTCATATTGAAACGTAACGCCCGATAGCTCAATCGAAACAGCATCATCAACAGATAACGCGCCGCTTGGTTGCGAAGACTGCACATCAAAGGTCGGTACCGTTTCTGTTAGCCGTGTGGCTGCATGTTCGCTATCTTGCTTATACGCAGGTAATGTGGCCATTGCGGTCGCTTCTTCAAATACGGTTAGAGCAGCCATGACCAGCATGGCAAGAAATACGCCAGCAAGTGCCCCGTCCATAATTAAATAAGCACCAAGCGCCAGCACACCCCATGAAATAAGAAACGTAACAAAAGCGTGCATCGATTGCCCGCGCAGCAAGTGCTCAGCTGCTCGTTGCTGCTCGGTTACCAACAAAGTAGAAGCCTCCTGAAGCTGTTGCTCCCGCTGTGCCAATTGCCCGTATACTTTTAAATCCCGAAAACCATATAATACTTCGGTAACTTCCGTGGAAAGCAATGCCCGTTGCTGTCGAACACGCCCATGAATTTTCCGCTGACCTAACAAAACAATTGCAGGCACTACCAGTGCCGTTGCCAGCATTCCTAGTACAAACAAGCACGCAATCCAGAACGAAAAGGCAGAAGTAAACAAGATCGTAGCCAAAAATACCATGATGACGATGATCGGCGGATAAGCGACTCGCAAAAAATAATGCTGCAAGCTTTCTACATCCCCAACGATCCGTGCAAGCAAATCTCCGCTTCGATGTTTGTTAAATATCCCCGGCGTTACAGGAATAAGCTTGGCAAAAAAGGATGTACGTAAACGACTAAGTATCGAGAACGTTGCCCGATGAGAATATAAGCGTTCTCCGTATCGACTCGCCGCCCGAAGCAGGCCAAGTAGTTTGACCAGCGATGTGAGTACAATAAGTGTGTAAAGTGGTGGCGCAAATACCGTTTGCGAGATCAAATATCCGCTAGTGGAAAAGAGTATCACACCAGCTATGCCGGCGATAAATCCGCCCAAAATCGAAAGGACGATATCCTTGCGCTCCTGAAGCATAGCTTTTGACAGAACTGCTAGCTCATTCATGCTAATCCTCCTCCTCCTTTGCGTTGGACATCGACCATTTCAGCATACTGAGGTAGGCGCTCTAGAAGTTCGTCATGTTTTCCCGAATCCACTAACATTCCATTGTCCATAAATAAAATGTTATCGGCATGTTGAATCGTATATAATCGGTGAGCTACCGTAATCATCGTTGCCGTTTTTGCCAGCTCGGCAATGGAACGCTGCAATACCCGCTCGGTATGCAAATCCAGTCCTACTGTAGGTTCATCAAACAATATGATGGCAGGTCGCTTCAAAAAAGCACGTGCCAAGGCAAGTCGTTGTTTTTCCCCACCCGACAGCCCCCTGCCTCCTTCACCAACAAAGGTATCCAAGCCCTGCTCCAATTGAGCAACAAGTTCAGTAAGTCCGGCATCCTTGGCTGCCTGCTCAATTTGAGCCCTTGAGACGTTACGACCAGCACCAATCGAAATATTTTCAGCAAATGTTCCTGCAAAAATATAGGGATGCTGTGTGATGTAGCTAACATTTTCGAACCATGCTGTCTCATCGTATTGCGAAAGTGGGATTCCATTTACCCAAACTGTTCCCGATTCAGGTTTCAGCAAACCGGCAATGAGATGCAGTAAGGTTGTTTTGCCGGAACCGCTTTTTCCAACAATAGCAATGTGTTCGCCCGGTTCAAGGGAGATGAGTCCTGCTTCAAGCTCAAATGAATCAGGTGCATATTTAAAACGGACATGATCCAGTTCAATGGATGGTGGCATGGGTTGAAGCACTGCATGAGCTGTCTGGGACTTATCTACCTGTTCCATTCCATCGCTGCCAATGCTAGATGCGTCTGCTTCAGAATCTGCTTTTTCCTTGCCATTCAAACTGCTGCTCTCCCCTTCTGTTTCAGCAAGCATTTGTTCCACCTTACGAATGGCTCCCATACTTGTTCGTCCACTATGAAAAGCTGTTCCCATATTCTTTAATTGGCTGTAAAACTCAGGGACGAGCAGTAAAACGAGAAAGGCGGTGTGGAACGTCATCGATTTGAACACGAGTAGTTGGATTGCCAATTCTAGAGCAACAATACCGATGCTTAACATCACGATCGATTCCAGCATGAAAGTATTCGTAAAAGCAACCTTCAAAATACCCATCGTTGCATCACGGTAACTCAAGCTGCTGCGCTCAATCTCCTTCTGTTGACGGTGAGCCCGTCCAAATATTTTCAACGTAACCAACCCTTGAAGAGAATCCAGAAACGTACCTGAAAACTGGGCCAGTTCCGCATATTTTTCTTCTGATTTGTTCTTTGTTTTTAGCCCTACCAAAATCATGAATATCGGAATAAATGGAGCTGTAAACAACATAATGAATCCTGTGTTGGCATGTTGGGTAAATGTAACGACCAAAATCAGAATCGGGATGATAGCAGCTTCCATCATACGCGGCATGTACAGACTGAAGTAACTGTCAGCCTCATCCACAGCATCCAGCGGAATACTGACCTTCCCTCCTGTCTGTCCGCGAAGGGTTGAAGGCATGGAAGCATGGGTCAAGCTTTGCAGCACGGCTGCTCGCATATTCGTCTTGGCAGTGGCGGCCATATGCAAGCCAACTTTGCCGTTTCCATATGACAGCAATGTGCGTACTGCCATAACAGCTAGCAATATAGTGAGCAACAAGATAAGCGATGTTAATGAAGCTTTCTCCACAAAAATCCGCTGCACTGCTTCAGCGAGCAGAGCAGCCTGACTAACAATAGCCACACCAAGCGCGAGCGAAATGACCGTGAGGAGGGCCATGTTTTTCCGTTGTGAAGACATTTGCTGAGCAATCAAACTTGATTTCCTCTTCACAGATCTCTCCTCCTTTGTATAAGTCCACATTCGGGTCTGTAGAGAAACCTCTAACAGACCCGAATAGACCAATAAACTTTATTTTTTTCCTTTTACATAATCCGCATCAAACAAGAAAAGTTTGAATACCAGAAACAGGGACGGAATTAACATGCACAGGCCACCGATAAACACGACAACTAGTGCGATACCCATTGCTGGTGAAGTTGCACTGCTCTGAACCGTGATGTAAGGATCAAGAATATAAGGGTATTGCCCAATCCCATATGCAAAAAAGGCAGTGAAAAATTGCAGCATGACGCATATAAAAGCTAATCCGTAACGGCGTCCGTTATAAAGCAGCCACATCGCAATCATGAAGAAAGCAACGGAAAGCGCGAGCAACCACCAAAGATCCATCATATTTTGAAAATGCCGCTCGTTGTGTTGACCCAAATAAATAAATGCTGTCAGTGCGACAATAATCGTCGGTGTGCTCCAGAATAGTGCATAGCCCCGAATCAGTTTCAATGCGGAATGATCCTCTGCTCTGGAAGCGTAAAAGGCTAGAAATGAGCTGCTAATAAACAAGACGGATACGATCGCCAGTCCAACGATGCTCCATGATAATGGATTGGTAAACAGTGCCCAGTAGTCCAGAGAAACCGTATCACCTTGCTTCACGATAAAGCCGCCTTCAGACAACGTTAGCGCCACTGACAACGAAGCCGGAATAAGTAATCCTGTTGCTCCGTATAAAAAGAGAAATACAATATTTTTCTTAGAACCGTAATTTTCAAAAGCATAGAACGAACCACGAATTGCAAGAAGGATAACGGCAATGCTTCCTGGAACGATCAGTGCGTTGCCATAGTAATAGGCCGTATCCGGGAAAAATCCAACGATGCCAATGTAGAAAAAGACAAAAAATACATTCGTAATCTCCCACACGGGTGATAAATAACGGGAAATCAGACGATTAATCAGGTGATCCTGCTTCGTCCAGCGTGCATAAAAGGCGAAGAAACCCGCCCCGAAATCAATGGAGGCTACAATTAGATAGCCATATAAGAACAGCCAGAGCACCGAGATGCCGATTAGCTCGTAACTCATCGTGTGGACTCACCCTTTTCTATAGATTGATTGCGCTTCTCCTTCATCCATTTCTCCATTTCAACTTCTGGCGGATTATTGTTGAACAAGCGTCTTAGTACAACCACACACATGGTGCCGAGTACGATATAAAGCAGCAAGAAGACGAAAAATAAAATCCTTATGCTCGGTGATGTAGTAGCGGCCTCCTCTACACGCATATATCCTCGGATAATCCACGGTTGGCGCCCAATCTCTGCATAAAACCACCCCAGTTCAATACCCAAGAAAGCAAGTGGTGCGCTCAGTGCAATGATACGAAGCATCCAATTGTTAAGTGCATTGCGCTTTTTCCAGAACACAAACAGGAAATACAGAAGCGAAATAACGAGTAGCGCAAATCCAACTCCGACCATTAAATCAAACAGGTAATGAACGAGCAATGGCGGCCATTCATCCTGAGGGAATTCCTCCAGTCCGATTACCTCTGCGTTAAAATCACCAAAGGCCAAGAAGCTGAGAAGTTTCGGCAAGTGTAGAGCTCCTAAAATTTCATGCTCTGCATTCAGCCATCCCATCAAAATCAAATCCGCGCCGCTTTCAGTCTTAAAATGCCACTCTGCCGCCGCAAGCTTCTCCGGCTGATGCTCTGCCAAAAACTTGGCGGACACATCTCCTGCTAACGAGTTGAGCAAGCCGAACAGTAAAACAAGTGCCATCATAAGATTCAACGCTTTTTTGTGATAGGCGGACACACCTTTTCTCAGCATTGTAAAGGCAGCAATTCCAGCTAATAGTGCAGCTCCTGTCAAATAAGCTGAGCTTAATACATGGAACACCTTCGAGAACGTCGCTGTGTTCATCATCGCTTGCACCGGGTCAACCGCTGTGAATTGACCTGCTTCCATGACAAAGCCTCCAGGCTGGTTCATAAATCCATTCACCGTCGTAATAAATACTGCAGACATACATGCCCCGAGCACAATCGGGATTGTCAGCAGCCAATGAATATATGGATTTTTGAATCGATCCCACGTGTACATATAAATACCGAGGAAGATAGCTTCAAAGAAGAACGCGAATACTTCCAAAAATAACGGGAGTGCAATGACATTCCCGGCCATTTTCATAAAATTCGGCCACACTAGAGCCAATTGCAGTGAAATCGCTGTGCCGGTTACGACACCAACCGCAACAGATATGATAAATCCACGTGCCCATCGCTTCGCCATCAGTGTGTAATGGGGATCCTTCTTACGAATCCCTATAAACTCTGCAATAGCGATCATTAATGGTACACCGACGCCAAGCGTCGCAAAAATAACGTGAAACGCCAACGTCATTCCTGTCACCAGCTTGCTCCACATCACCGTATCAATTGCCATCCTTTATTGCCACCTTTCAAATTCTGTTCCACTTACTTTATAAATGGATACTTAGTTTTAGGTCTCTAAGCCGTTAGGCTTCATTCCATATCTGGTTTGGTCAGACTCAACAACATCATTACAACATGTTCGGTCTTCATTTAATAAGACCTTCCTCGAACGTTGTATGTAATATGGGATTTTTTTCACAAAATACGACGTAATGATATTTTGTCACATGTTTATTGTGTCTTACCCCATTCGTTACTGGTTGAAGCGGGATTTGATTTGCCTGTATGAACCTAGTACGGAATGCAGTCAAAGTACTAGACAAGACCTAATTGCTAAAATTAAGTATATCTTTGTCTCAAAGCAATTCAATCAGTGACACATCTTTGACCTTAAATGTTCAAGAAAGCGACACCTCTTTCTGACAACTCTGTGAAAAACATCACATCAGTCAATGAGACTATTGATTGATTTGCTCCTGCATGCTGCTGCAAGTCATTTCCCCTTTCGAATGTTGCTAATTATGGCTCATCCATACCTTGGCTCTTTTAATAGCCCAAAAACCGTTCCACCTCTAATTAGGGGAACGGTTCGATATTTGGATAACTATGACACAATCCTTTCTCTTTATGAATGTAAGCCCACCATATTCCCTTTATATAGTTAATAAAGTAAGCTGCAAGTTACAAACCTACACGGGTCATTTCTTCTTTTTTCATTCCGGTGCGTTTGGACCCACATCACTCTCTGTAAGCGGTTTACGACTGATAGCCGTACTCGAAAATTCATCAGCTCCCACATCTGTTTGTGAGCGCAGTTGACCATCCATATCATCTTCTACTTTCACTCTATTTTCAAGCTGGATATCACTTACTGCTTTATTGATAGCTGGGCTATTGGCCGATAATTTTTGCAAGCGTTCAGATTCAGTGAAAGCTGGATTTATGGATGCTATTTCTGAAGGTCCGCGCGAGGTATTGTTCAATGTACTTCCAAAGCCGATGTTACCCTTAAAGATAGTGTCGGTGTTGCTTGCCTCATGATATAAGATGTCCGTCTGGTTAGCGACGATATTGTTGGCTATCCAGCTGCCAGTCGGAGCGTATACTTTTTTCGTATTCGTTGAACCGACCGTAATGCCGACTTTACTGTTAACAATAGTGTTATTTACGACAGTGGCACGATACACTCTCCATTGTTTCTTTAAATCAGCTTCTGTATGATTCGGTGCCTTACCGTCTGTACCTCCGTCATAATCGCCATTATCCAAAAATATAGCCTGACTTGTTATACCTTGAAAATAATTGTTATAAATTTTATGGTCGTTTCCATATACTCGAATGCCAAGTGCCTCTTTCGTACCATCTCCAAAGAAGAAATTCCCGTAGAACTTATTAGTATGACCATGTCTGGCTGTCAATCCGCCACTGTTATTTTTAAAAGTGTTGTACCTAACCTCGTTATCACCTGTTTTTACAGACACGACTTCCTTATCGGCGTTACAATCCTCGAATAGATTGTATTGGACTTTAATGTGACCAGAGGATAAAGAAATCTTCGATATTCCAAGACGGATCGCTTCATTGCCGTTATCTGCAGTAGACGAAGTTTTGTGGAAATGGTTGTATTCAATTACGTCACGCTGAGAAATTTCTTTAATTTGTCCACTATTATATCCGCTATAAGCAATTACTGGACCAGAATCCCTTTTCCCTTCGAAATTGTTACGATCAATCCGATTGTCGGAACTACCTTTACCCTTGATCTCCAGCCATATCAACTGTTTTCCCATTTCAGGAACAGCAAACGTATTGCGCGTTACTCGGATATGATTCGAGCCGTCAAGCTGGACCGCTATACTGCGGGTGGCAGTTCCAGTGTTCGTAAACTTGAGCCCCTCAACGACTATATGCGATGAACGAACAATTTGTAGTACTTCAGCACCAGCAATAATCGCCTGTCCTTGGTTGGCGGCTTTAATTGTAATCGGACTATTTTTGGTGCCATGCTTACCGCTGATTTGCAGCGCTTTGCTTCCTGTATATGTGCCGTCTGCCAACACAATGGTTGTCCCAGCTGTTGCCTGGGCAATTGCTTTCTCTAATTGTGCAGAGGTCGATACATTGACTACCTCGGTTTTAACCGCGACGTCATATACTACGTCTGTTACTCCAGGCGCTCTACTTGCTACCTGAATTTCCGCTGACGAATAACTTGTTACTGGAAGCAAGGTTACTGACAACAAGGTCATAAGTAATAATCGTCTAACTTTGCTAGGTTTTATCAACATGCTCACCTCTGTATATAATTGTAATCCTTTCTTCTATATATAACCTATTTTTGATATAAAGTTTCTTGAAATATGGTAAAAAATTAAAAAATGACGGATATTGGATCGATTGATAACGGATGGTTTACGTAGACAAATACAAAAAGTCGATTCCGTAAGGCACGAAATCGACTGGCCATTTCCCAACTTTTCGGGTTCCATTTGTAAAGCCAGCATTCCTATAACTGTAATTTGTGTGGGTTGAGTAGGCTCTTGAAAGGAAGGTTAGAAAATCATGGGGATATTAGGAATGGAACGTACTACTCCACTATGGTTATAAACCAAGTCACCTGGATCAACCGCCAATTTCAAATCTGGGAAGCGTCTAAATAAAGTACTAAAGGCAATTTTTGCTTCCAATCTTGCAAGTGGCGCGCCCAAACAGTGATGAATACCTTTGCCGAAAGCAAGATGATCATTTTCACTTCTCGTAATATCGAATAATTCAGGATTGGAAAACTGCTTTGGATCAAAGTTCGCCGTTCCAAGCGAGAATAGTACCATTTCACCTTTGCGGATGTTTTTCCCATGCATTGATATATCTTCACCTGCAAAACGCAAGCTAATCATGATCGGCCCAGCATAGCGAAGCAGTTCTTCAATCGCATTAGGCAGCAAGGAATAATTACTACGCAGCAAAGCTAATTGTTCGGGATGTTTCTGCAAAGCAACCATACCATTTCCAATCAAATTTGTTGTAGTCTCATGTCCAGCCGTAATGAGTAATTGAACGGTGGAGAGCAGTTCGGGTTCACTTAGTTTATCCCCTTGATCGTGTGCGTGTATAAGAGAGCTGATTACATCTTCCGTTGGGTGTTTTCGTTTTTCTTCCAATGCTGCTCCGATGCATGAGTAATACGCTTTGATCCATGCTTGATGATCTTGACTAGGATCTGCCTTGATGCTCACCCACAAATCATGAATTTTATGTTGATACAAAATAGGTATACCTAACATCTCGGCAATAACCCGAAATGGAAGAGGAAAAGCAAAATCTGCAATAAGATCCATCTTTCCTTTTTTCTGTACTGCATCTAATAATTCATCTGCAATTTGCTGAATGCGAGGTTCTAAATTCACGATCATTTGAGGAGTAAAGGCTTTGGCTGTTAACCTGCGCAAGCGAGTATGATCAGGTGGATCAGAGTCCAGCATATTCGGGAAGTTTATACTCCATTCCCACTTCTCAGAGCGATCTTCTAATTCTGGTTGTTCTTGTGTAGGCTGTAGCTTTCGCACATCTTTAATAAACCGAGGATCTTTGAGAATAGCTACTGTATCCTCATAGTGAATCGAAAGCCAGGCTGGTCCCATTCCATAATAATCATCTAGACGGATAAGTGGCTCTTGCTGTTCCGTTAGTTTTTTATAAAAGCCTACAAGATCCTTCATATTTTCAGACGAATTAAAATCTTCAGTTGTAATCTTATGCATTGGTTGTCCCTCGCTTTCGTAATGATCATGCGCGGATGGATTCAACAATGGAGGTCACCGTCTGGTTTGAGGAGCGTGGTGAGAATTTTGACAACCTTTGTCTTGCCTACCCTTTTGGAGCTAGGGAGAGCGAAAATACTCCCCTTCTCCACCTCAAAATCTACGCCTTTGAGCACTTGATGCTGCTTGTAGCATTTTTTCAGTCTTTGAATGGACTTTGGACTGTACGGTTTGTTGTATTGGATTTCCTCCCTTAAACGACCGTAACTTTGGATACATCTGCTCCCATGCCTTTGAGGTGAGCAAAGGTCAGTTTATCCATTGTTGCACCGTCAAAACTGATGGTTTTGATCATGCGATAGTACTTATTTGTTAAGGTAAACATCGGTTTGAAGGATACATTATGGAGTGTAGCGCCCTTGAAGGAAACGTTGTTTAATCCAGCTTTGTCAAACTTAACTCCGATAAACGTTTGCCCCTCGAAACACTGACCACTGAGGTCGGAACTAATGAAATTGACGCCATCGAATGTACAAGCTTCGAATATTGTTTTTCGCAGATCTGTCTTCGTTAACGATACATCGATCAGCTTAACGCCCGTAAACTTGGCTTCGTCAAGCCCCGACATGCTGATATCGGTTCGTACGAGGATCGTCTTATTGAAACTGGCCTTACCTAAGTCAAGTATAGATAAATTGCAGTCCGTCAGATTTGCCTCATCAAAATTAGCTTCGCGAACGTCACTGGTTTTAAACGAACTGCCGGTCAAATTTGCTCCAGAAAAATCAGCACCGTGAAACGAGCTGTCTTTGAATGTTCCCTTCTGAACAGTAACGCCTGCGAAGTCGCTCTTAGCTAGATTGCTCGCGCTAAAGTTTGTCAGCAGTTGTCGCTCCAGCGAACGGGAGAGATTCGCGACCTCCAAGATCGTCTGCTCAATGTCTCCGATACTATCGATGGTCATCTTAAACGCCGTTTCATTGTCTTTACCTTCGGCTCTCAGTTCACTATACCGTTCCTGTAAATCGGAAAGCAGGTCGGCCTTTAATTCGGTGACGCTCTTCACCCCGTCGTATGGTGTAAAAACGCCATTCAAATAATCCGTCAGTTTCTGATTCATTGCATCAAATCTCCTTATAATAAGTTTTCTAACACATGCTTTGCATACTCCCAATTGCTTTTGTTGCGCGAGTATGTAACCTTGCCCTTTTCGGTAATTCTAAAATATTTGCGCCGTCCGCCCTGCGATTCATCGCCCCAATACCACTCGATGTCACCATCTGCTTCAAGCCGACGGACGCTGGAATACATCGTGGCTTCCTTTAATTCATACTCACCATTCGAGCGTTCGGCAATCAGTTTGACAATCTCGTAACCGTAGCGGTCAGCTTCGGACAAGAGACGTAAAATCATCGTATCCGTATGTCCGCGCAGCAGGTCGGATGTGATTTTCTTCTCACTCATTTAACCACCTCCTTATTTTCATAATACGATATAGTACTATGACTGTCAAGGTAGTATTTCGATTATATTACTTTGTTGATGAAATCTATAATGAGTCTTGCTGATAATTATGGATTGCTTAAAGATGGCACAACAAAAAGCAGTTCAGGACTTGTTATCCTAAACTGCTTTCTTAAATTCTGCGGGCTTTTATTTGTCTTATTACTTCCACCATTGATCGAATGGTGTTACAGGCAATTCCCGTTTGTGTTGTGTTTTCGCGTAGCGAGTTTCAATATTCACCTTCTCTTCTGGATCAACTTCGTTGCCGACAAGATACGCATCAAGTGCGGTATATTCCACACCAAGTTCAGTTTCATCGGCTTGCTGCGGCTTGTTGTCGAGAAGATCTGCGGTTGGCGTTTTCAGATATAGACGATCTTGTGCGCGAAGCTCTATTAACAGTTCACGCCCTTGACCTTTCGTAAGTCCAGCCAGCGGAAGAATATCAGCTCCACCATCGCCAAACTTAGTAAAGAAACCGGTAATTGCTTCTGCAGCCTGATCGGTTCCAACTACAAGGCATTGATGTTCCCCTGCGACAGCATACTGCGCAATCATACGCATTCTTGCCTTCACGTTCCCCTTGTGGAAGTCTGTAAGGGCTTCTCCGTCAGCATCCTCATAAGCTTCTGTAAACACATTTACAGGCGCCTCAATATTGAATGTCAGTGTACGGTCAGGATTGATGAATTGCAAAGCAAGTTGAGCATCGTCCTCATCTTGTTGTGTTCCATAAGGCAGACGGATCGCAATAAACGTTGCCTCATAGCCTTCTGCCCGAAGCTCTTCCACCGCCAATTGTGATAATCGTCCTGCGAGTGTCGAGTCCTGCCCTCCGCTGATTCCTAAGACAAATCCTTTCGTTCCCGTTTTACGGCAATAATCTTTGAGGAAATTCACCCTAATGCGAAGCTCCTCCGAAGGTACAATTGTCCGTTTTACATGCAGTGCGTTGATGATTTCTGTTTGCTTATTCATATCCTGCTGCCCCTTTATGATTGATATAGATGGTTGATTTGAATGTAGTCGTAAACCTTATCAGGAACCAAGTAGCGTGGTTCGCCGCCCATTTTGAATTCGTCTCTGATGTAACTAGAACTGATCTCCATGGCCAGCCCTTTATCGATCAAATGAAACGTTTGCCCATCGTCTGCATTCCGAAGCATTGGAGATTTACTAATGGCAGACAACATGTTAATACCGTCCCTTGCCATGACAATGAACTTATTTTCATGAATAAGTTCTTCTGCACGCTTCCATTTCCCCTCACCAATGTCCACGAGAAGATCAGCACCCATGATGAAATAGATTTCGTCATTTGGATAGTTCTCACGAAAATGATTCATTGTTTTGTAGGTTGCGATTTCCCAAGCAGGTTGATTCATTTCATAGTCGACTACTTCAAATTTGTTGTTGCCTTCTATTGCGATCCGAACCATGTCTATACGATGTTCATCAGATACATGGATTTGTTTATCTTGACGCTTACTGGAACAAGGTAGGAAGATCACCTTGTCTAGCTTGCAACGATGTGCTACGGTGCTTGCTGTCCAAAGATGGACATTCGTGATTGGGTCAAAGGATGATCCATATATCCCGATTTTCGCCATCGTTAACAGCCTCCTTTTTGTACCTTTACCATTTAGGCTTCGAGTGCTTCTTGCACTTTATTTCGAACTTCTTCAATTAATCGCATTTTGTTATTCCAGCATGCTTGACTGAGATTAACAGGGTATTCAGCTGGATTGAGTGTTCGTTTATATTCATCCCACAATACATCGAGATTTTCTTGTACAAAGCCCCTGATTTCTCCAAGCGAAGGTAAATCATATACCAAATTTCCATTTTCAAAGATGGTATAATGAAGTTCCTTCGCTTCAAATTGTGTTATAAATTTTGCGATATATGTGTGAACGGGATGAAACATATGCAAACGTTGTTCATTCTGCGGCTCTTCCTGCTCCAATGCAATGTAGTCACCTTCCGATTTTCCATTAGCCTTGTTCATAATTCGAAATACACGCTTGCGACCAGGAGTCGAAATCTTCTCAGGATTCGAGCTGATTTTGATCGTATCGACCATCTCTCCATTTTCGTCTTCAATCGAAATTAGCTTGTATACAGCACCCAAAGCAGGTTGATCATACGCTGTAATCAGCTTTGTACCAACACCCCACACATCAATTTTAGCCCCCTGTGTTTTTAGGTTCATGATCGTGTGTTCGTCGAGATCATTCGATGCATAGATTTTAGCATTCGAAAAGCCCGCTTCATCAAGCATTTTACGAGCTTCTTTCGATAAATACGCTAAGTCTCCGCTATCTAGTCTTATACCCTTAAAGTTGATACGATCACCAAACTCTTTTGCTACTTTAATGGCAATAGGGACGCCAGATCTCAGTGTGTCGTAAGTATCAACTAGAAATATGCAGTCTTTATGTGTTTCAGCATAGGCTTTAAATGCCTTATATTCATCTCGATAAGCTTGAACCATGGAATGGGCATGTGTTCCCGAGATTGGTATTCCAAATAACTTCCCGGCTCTTACATTCGACGTTGCTTCGAATCCTGCAAGGTGTGCAGCTCTCGTCCCCCAAATCGCGGCATCCATTTCTTGTGCTCTTCGAGTTCCAAACTCCATGCAATTATCCTCAACGGCTACTTGTTTAATACGTGAAGCTTTTGTTGCCACAAGGGTTTGGTAGTTAATGATATTAAGTATTGCCGTTTCACAAAGCTGTGCTTCTACGAGCGGTGCTTCAATCCGCATAATCGCTTCATTTGCAAATACCAATTCTCCTTCTTTCATTGAACGAACGGTGCCTGTGAAGCGAATAGTCCTAAGATAGTCTAAATATTCCTCACTATATCCTTCGTCCCGAAGGTAATCCACATCACTGTCAGTAAAACGGAAGTCATACAAATATCGAATGACTCGTTCTAATCCTGCAAATATCGCATACCCGTTCTGAAAAGGAAGCTTACGGAAGTATACTTCAAACACGGCTTTCCGGTTATGGTCGCCATTTTTCCAATATACTTGTGCCATATTAATTTGATATTTATCGGTATGCAGCGCGAAACTGTCATCACTATGATTGAGTACGGGAAGCTCGAGCTTATTCATCTTCATTTTCCTCCTTTTTTATGACAGCAGCTCCAAGCGAGCCTTTGAAATGTCTAAGTGCCCATACATGACCTTCAGCATCAAAGCTTGCAACCGCATCTTCATGAACGACAATATCGAAGCCTTTATTGTAAGCATCTACAGCGGTATGCAGTACGCATATATCCGTGCAAACACCTACAAAATGAAGTTCATTTATTCCTCTTGCACGAAGTTGAAGTTCTAAGTCCGTGCCAGCAAATGCGCTGTATCTTGTTTTGTCCATCCAATAGACGTTATCTGCGTCTTTGTTTGCTTGATACAGATCCTCCAGTTGGCCGAAAAGCTTCCGACCATCGGTTCCTTCAATGTTGTGTGGCGGGAACAGTTTCGTTTCAGGATGGAATGGATCATTCTCCTTATGCATGTCGATAGCGAAAACAATGAAATCACCATTTTGAATAAACACTTTCGTAATGTCAGTAATTCGTCTGGCAATCGCTTGACCTGGTGCCCCACAAGTTAATGCTCCATCGGCGGCAACGAAATCCTTCGTATAGTCAATATTTATAAGTGCTTTTTTGTTCTCCATATCGTATTCCTCCCCTTAACTTAACTATTGCGTAATTGTTAATTGTTTATTGTAAAAAAGAGTAGTGACAATAAAGTTATTGTAGCACTTTACTCATCACGCATCGACTTGCGTAATCGTGCTGCCTACTTATTAGTCACTATCTTTTCTTAGCCCTGTAAATCAATTATATTTTGGTGTGATAAATGGATTTGTTTAGATCCATATCAACGAATCGGTACAACTGTGTCGGTCGTTTTGAGGTTCGTGTTGTTTTCTGACCTGCAACTGCTTCGATAAAGGGCAAAGACTTAATCTTTCTTGCAAATGCCGATTCCATCGCAATGGCGGAATCATCAGTGACCGTAAGGAGAACGGCTTGAAGCTCTGAGTATGTGAATTGTTCAGGTAGAAACTCCTTTGCTACCGTCGATTCGAGCAGCTTCTGGCGTATGACATGAATTGCGTCAGCGATGATTTGTGCGTGATCAAAAGCCAGATCGAGATTCATAACCTCTTGTATGGAAAACAACTGAACATCTGCGGCATCATCATTTGCCTGTCTTTGGGACAACTTGTGTTCTGGAACAATCGCAAAGTGTGCATTTGTAATCATCCATCCCCTTGGATCACGTCCTGGTTTATCGTATACCCCATAATGTTCTAGGTGAATGTTTTCAACGCCTGTTTCTTCTTGCAGCTCACGTTTGGCACTTTCAAAGGCAGTCTCATCTGGGTTTACGAATCCACCAGGCAAGGCCCACTTCCCTGCTTCGATATTGGGCTGGCCTTCACTGTTCAGCATACTCCGCTGAATGAGCATAATCTTGAGATCCATCTCGGGCGGTTTGAATTCTTTCACTTCAACAGGCAATATTGTAAATACAGCAATGTCTGATGTATAGCCATCTGGCGTGCGATATTTTTTCACATCATATTGTGCTAATGCTTCTTTGTTTGACATGGTAAGCAAAACCCTTTCTCTCTTTAACAATTACCAAAGTGTTAATTGTATATTAATCATACTTCAATCATTTGTCAACCTATAATTTGTAAAAAAGGCATTCAAGAAGCAATAAAAAAAGCCCAGAGTGGGCTGGTGGATTCTGTTACATTTATTGAATTAACCTCTACTGTCATGCTCACCTAATACCCATAAAAGGAATCCTTTTTTATATTCCGCTTTGAAATATGATTATTTTGCAAATAGCTAGAAATCGAATCTACCATGGACTTCGGTCCTGCAATAAAGTATTTAGCATTGTTTTTATATAAGGCGTTAAACGCATCGATTTCCTGATGTAAGTCATCTCTTGAATCCAAATAAGTTACATTTGTTGAAGTAACCTTAGCCAGTACATCAAGTTCATCTTTGTAGATATATGACTTGTTGCTATCAAAATAAAGCAGATTGATTTGTTTGTCCGCCCCGTTCTCTACTGCCTCTATATGTTTTAGAATCGACCGAAATGGTGTAATTCCAATTCCACCTGCAATCAGAAGCGAAGGAGTGTTATCTTCTAGCTGAAAAGTCCCTACAGGTCCGCTCATTTTCACTTTCATTCCCGGTTTTAGTTCTAACAACGCTTTCTTATAATCACTTGGGTCATCGTTAATGCGCGTTGTTATTTTAACGACATTCTCTGTAGGAGCAGATGCTATACTGAATGGTTTTGTAGGATTTTTTATTTTCTTATGAGTGATATTAAACAAACCATATTGCCCTGCTTTCCAGGTTAAGTCTTTCTCTTTTTCAAATAGAAAAGAATATACATCTTCTGATTCTTTCTGGCTTTCTAGAAATAATAGCTCTCTCTTTTTAAATATCGAGAAAAAATCTTTAAAAAAACTCATCACTTCATCTCCCTATACATGTAATCCTTATCCAAGCTCTAAACTTCCCAAGTAGACTAGCTTCTAATTGGACACCGTTCGGTGACGTTTTGATTTTAAGACACCATTTGGTGTCCTGTCAACAATATTTTAAACTCCACATGTAAACGGTTAAAGGAACGGTAAACATTTGATAATTTCTATCATAAATAGAGCTTTTTCTTATAAACGAAGTTTCATTCGTCAGAGATCCGTGACTTTATACACAACAGGAATACCCATACAGACCAAACCTATCACTTAAGTAGGTCAATGAGCGTATCGGCTGGCACCAGATCGAGCTTTTTAATAATAGTTCTAAAATCTCAGTGCACAAATGTAAGCGGTTGCATTATGATAGAGTTGTCTAATATTCCTCAGCTAATACCCAAACCAAGATCATATCGCTCAACTAAAAGTCAGTTCATTCATCCGAAAAAGTAACATAGTGAGTGCCTAACCCTGCCCCATCCTGTCATTTCAAACAGTCCCATTCGATTCCATCATTAAGCATCCACAGCGTGTATAAGCTCATCAGAGTTTATATAAATCGATTGATAAGGAGTTGATATCATAAAGTTATGTATTATCTCTTTGTATGTGAATGAGAATGAAAGGAGGCAGCTAATAACGCTACTTACTGGATGTGAGGAGATGGGTGGATACAATACCATACCAAAAACTTGGGAGGTAATGTTATGATGATGAATGTTCGAATGGATCGGAATCACATGATGCGCGTGTTGGTTGTTTGCGGTGGTGCGTTACTTATTTTAGCTGGTATACTTGCGTCTGCTAAGTCGGTTTCTGCTCATGGATATGTGGATTCGCCAGCTAGCCGAGCGATCCAATGTAAAAATGGTTTAAATACGAATTGTGGCTCCATCGTTCATGAGCCTCAAAGTCTTGAAGGTTATAAGGGATTCCCTAATGCTGGCCCGGCTGATGGAAAAATCGCGAGTGCAGGTCTAGCTGGCTTTGGCAATCTAGATGCACAAACCGCTACACGCTGGAATAAAGCAAGCATCAGCAGCGGTACGAATACATTTACTTGGAAATTTACTGCTCCTCATGCAACGACTAGCTACCGTTATTTTATTACGAAGCCGAATTGGGACCCTAATGCTCCACTATCGCGCGCGCAGCTTGATCTTACCCCATTCTGTACCGTTCAAGGGAACGGACAAGCTCCTCCAACAACATTGTCCCATTCTTGTAATGTGCCTGCTAGAACAGGCTATCATATCATCCTCGCTGTTTGGGATATTTCAAATACACCAATGGCATGGTACAACGTAATTGACGTACAGTTCGGGGCAGCCGATAATACAGCTCCTACAGCACCTGCGAATTTAACTTCGGGTGCGGTCAGCACAACAACAGCTGCATTATCATGGAGTGCTGCAACGGATCAAAACGGAATTACTGGTTATGAAATTTATGCAGGCTCGAACTCAACACCAGTGGCTACCGTACTGGGCAACCAGCTCAGCACGACAGTAACGAATTTAACTGCGGGAACGACCTACAATTTCACGGTCAAAGCCTATGATCCGTCTGGTAATCGCTCTGCCGCCAGCAATAGCGTTCAGGTAACTACCAGCCCACTTCAGAATGACGTAACACCGCCAACCAATCCGACGGGATTGCATGTAATGGGACCAGCAGGCACGAATTCGCTTACACTTATGTGGAATGCGTCAACGGATGCAGCCGGAATCGCAGGTTATCGCATTTATAGCGGCTCGACTGTCGTCGCAACCGTTACAGGCCCGGCTACTAGTAAGTACATTACGGGACTGACTCCGAATACGTCCTACACGTATACGGTTCGTGCAATCGATCCATCACTAAATGAATCTGGAAATAGTAATGCTATCACCGTCACAACCGCACAAGTTTCTACCGCTACGCCATGGGCAGTGAATACAGCCTATGCGCTGAATGCATTAGTTTCTTATAACGGTGTGACGTATAAGTGTATCCAAGCCCATACTTCACAAGCTGGTTGGACACCGAGCTCATCTGCATCTTTATGGCAAGCTCAATAATATTAATTAACTTCACGAAGCAATCACTCAGATGGCCAAGTATCTAAATTAGTAGATATTGAAAATACTAGCGAACAAGCTGGCAACGGTATTCATCCAAAGCCAGCTTGTTTCGTTTCGTCTGGATTCGTTACTTATTATACCTTCCTCTAACGAGCGCCATGGACGTTATTTTCATAAAATAGCTCTTCATTTAAATGTAACGGTTGTAGACGAGCTTATATAAGCGATAATGGAGAAAAATCGCACTCCATCCGACTAATAAGCGCTGTGACGCCTTTTACATTTTAAAATACAACTATTAACGCGGAATACGCTCTATGGCAACTGTTTGCGTATTCTAGTCTTACCTAAACGTATTGATTATCTAGTTATTATAAACTAAAATTACATATGGCTTAAATTACCTAATTTAAATATGGAGGCGAAATATTTGAGGAATAAAAGGGTTACTACTATACTTATGCTGATCATGATGTTCGGATTAATGTCAACGGTTGTATCAGCTGCTGCATTCACCTTAAACGTAAATGCAGATGGCCCTAATTATGGTAAAGATGCGTACCAAATATTCAAAGATAACTTTGGACCCAAACCAGTGGATGGTGCTGCTAGTGATCGTATATTTGAAGTAAATTCCCCTATTGTCGGCAATGCCTTTGAATTCATTGTCAAAAGCACCGATCTACTTGAAAACAATACAAGTCAACGTAACGAAGTGAAAGTATATAACGCTTCTCGCACTGAACTAAAAGCTCCTAAAGATTCGAACTACACGTATAAATGGAAATTTAAATTAGATGAAAACTTCGAGTTTCCTAAAAAAGCGCACTTTTTTGCTATTTTTCAATACAAAGCAATCGGTCAGAATGATGATATTCCACTACTAACATTTTCTTTGGATCAGAACGTTTTAAAGTTCTATCACAATCCTAAAGGTACGGATAATACGCAGCGTAAAGTACTGAGTGAAGCCAACTTTGCGAATTATAAAAATGTTTGGGTTGAAGCGACAGTAACGGTTGTAAATTCAGATAATGGTTCCGTTTCTATGACATTGAAGACGTTAGACGGTAAAGACGTAATGCCTCCTTATAGCGGTAATCAAGACATGTGGATAGATGGAGCCAACATTATCCGCCCGAAATGGGGTATTTATCGCAAACATTACGCTGAAATTAAAGATGCAAAAATTCAGTTTGCCAACTTCCAAATTATTAAGCATTAATCATTACGATTTACGAATACACTTTGCTGAGAAATGCGATCTGATCAGCAATAATGCCCTCCCTCACTCCAGGCTCATAAAACTCAAAATGAGTAGCAGGATATGCCTTTACCTCAACCTTAGGAAGGGCTTCTATTAATTCCTTCGTCTGCGGTCCCTGCGTCTCTTTATCAAATTCACCATAGCAGATCAACACGGCAGCCTTAACTTTGTCTGCTGTGCTGCTTGGTTTATATTTCGCCATCTCCATGATCACTCTCGGAGCCACTTCGTTGCGCCATGTTTTGGAATTCATGCCCGCGATCGTTCTGGCAGCATCGCTTCCTACCATAATAGCCAGTTCCCCAGTATTGCCGACCATAGGGATGTAGAGCGGTTCGTGGCTCTGCTTGGCGCGGTTCTGATCTTTGCGAATAAGTCTTAATAGCTTTAACCTTTGCCACCAAGAATGTGCGCTTTTTTTCGGAAAACCGTTATACGGAATTTGGGCGATTACAGCCGTGATTTCCGGTACCCTCGAAGCAACGGATACGACATGCCCGCCTCCAAGCGATGAACCCCATAATCCTAAGCGATGTTCATCGACTGCTGGATGATCACGGATAAACCGAATTGCAGATAAAAAGTCCTCCTGTTGCCCTGATATACTCACAATTTGCCTAGGTAGCCCACCACTTTCACCAAGATAGCGATAATCGAATGTAAAAGAGCAAAATCCCGCCTGAGCAATGGCAGTGGCAACCGCAATTAGACTCGGCGTGTCCTGCGTGCCTCCGAATCCGGATCCTAAGATTATACATGGCTTGGGACTATCGTGATCAAGACGATATAAATACCCGACACAAGTTGTCCCGCTGCTCTGGAATTCCAACCTTTCAGTATGAACTGTTGCCTTGTTCATGATTGACTCACCCTTCTTATCGAATTTTCGTACCAACAACACTTTCAATCAGACTATAAATTAAGCTCCGCTGTCTGTCTGATGATTCGCCTACTCTTTTGGACAGTAAATGGTGTACCTCTTGAAGTGCGCCTAGAAGCGCGGCGGCAGTAAATTCAGCATCCTCTGTTTGGAACCCGCTATCTTCTTTTCCAGATTCAATTAAGGACGTAAAGCAACCCAGCAATTCTTTCATGCTTTCTGCAGCCACCCTGCTATGAACAGCTTCAAACACCGGAGAGTGAATCATGTCAAAAATATCGTTCAACTGCCCCTTTTCAGATAAGTGGAAATTAAATTCGATATATTCAACGATTCTTTCAGCAGCCGTTTTATCGCTGTTGTTCAAAATCATCAGGTATTTGTCGACAATCCCACTCGCTGCGGAGTAGATGCAGGCTTCAAATACATCTTGTTTGGTTTTGAAGTAGTAATAAAAACTTCCTTTTGCAACTTGCATCGATTGGGTAATATCCTCAACTGTCGTTTTCTCGTATCCGTTTTTTAAAAACAATGCCATAGCAGTGTCCATAAATTCTTTCCGTCGTTCTTCAGGCTTTTTGGTTATCCTCATATCCAACCTCCTTTTTAGTTATTTCCATTATATTCATTTGACTGACCATCAGTCAAATGAATTATGAGTCTACATACACTGACAACCTGATGTGTAATCGGATGCTTCCTTTTTAACAGGCAGCTAATTTTTTTAGCCTATTATTTAATGATATTAATCAAATTTCGCCCCTATTGCTTAGCAGGTATTCATAAAAAATAACTCAGAAAAATATGCATTGACTATATGATAAGGAGGTACATTATGTTGAGGAACCGTACAAACTCAGGTAGATGGTCTGCGATAATTACTGGAGTGTTATTAATTGCTGGGTTAGTTACAGGTATATTCAGTGTTGTTCCTGTTATAGATGGAGCAGATTATTTAGCCAAGGCTTCTACCAGTGAGAATCAGGTACTAATAGGATCGTTTTTTCAGTTGCTTATGGTTGTTGCCTATGTCGGTGTACCTATTTTACTATATCCGATTTTAAGTCAGCACTATAAAGGTTTAGCGCTTGGCTCTGTTGCTTTTGGCATCATTGCGGGAGTGTTCATTATTATTGGTGTAATCATTCTTCTGTTGCTTCTGTCATTAAGTCACGAATTTTTAAAAGTAGAAATTGAAAATGTCGCGTATGTTGAGACTTTAGGTGGATTGTTAAGGGAAGGCCGTGATTTGGTAAACCATGTGGCAACGACATTGTCTTTTGTGTTGGCTATGTTCTTGTTTAGTTGGGGATTTTACCAAAGTAAAATCGTTCCACGTTGGTTGTCCGTTACGGGCCTTATCGGGTCTGTTATGTCCATATTGGCAAGCTTATTATTTATGATTCGTTTCATCGGTCTAGATGAAACGTACATGATCTTGAATATTCCAATAGCTGTTCAACAATTGGTTTTGGCTATATGGCTAATCCTTAAAGGGTTCAAACAGCATCAATAAACTCGTTTGAAAATTTGGCAAGGAGGTACATCAAAATGACTAAACATCCAAATACCGCTCTCCTCGATTACAATTACCCGTAAGCAGCAGAAATAATAAAGCTGTCATTTATACAGTATGGAGCCCAACGACTGTATATGTCGCAGGTAATAAAGTCACATACAACGTCAACTATGAAGCAAAATGGTGGACGCTTCACGAAACGTCTGACACTTCAACTGCTACAGTATGGAAGGTAATTTCATATATTAGGTCTATAAAAAAGACGACTATCCCCCCCTTAAATGGGCCATGGTCGTCTTTTTTATTAACATTAAATTGCTGCGCGAATTCGTTCGAACAATACATTGTTCTCAAGATGTATATGCTCAAAAATGTCCTTTTCAAGCATAGCAAGCCGTTTAAAGACCAACTGATACGTACCGCAAGCATCATCCGGAAGTTTAAAATCAGCGGTTACTTTTCTGAGCTCTTGAAGCAAGCTGCCAGCATGAGTGTGCTCATGTTCTAGTTCAGATACATGCGGTGTAAGCGCTGCTGCAATTTGCTCGTTTGGTTGGTCAATAAATTTCAAAATCAGCGGAAATACATGTTCATCCTCATCTTGCGTATGGTCCAGCAGCTCCACTTTCAATTCGGTGAAAAGCTCCTGTACCCTAATAAGTTCAGGATGATGCTCTCCATGTACACGAGCCAATTTCGTCACATAGGGTGTTAAAGCCGGTAATTCTTCCCGTAAGAAAACATGATGCTTTTGTTGAATGTATTCAATTAATTCTGATTCCTTAAGGGATGCTGGACGGCTCTCCTGGTAATTTTCAAACTTGACTTCTATGGAATGCACCTTCTCAAGTACATCAACGGGATCTAACTGAAGCTGCATAGCAGCTTCTTGCAAAGGTACTCGTCCTCCACAACAAAAATCAATGCGGAGCGAACGGAATAAATCCGCAGTTTGCGGTATGGATGTAACAATATCAGAGATATGACTTTGAAGTGTGAATGAACTCATATGGGGACCTCCTTTAGATTTGCATTATTTCGTGAAAAGCTTCACTAGTACAAATCAAGTATAGGTAATCCCTCATTCTGCATGTGTGATTCCAATCATATTTAAACGTAACATTGTGTGAATTGTACTTATTAAAAAGCCGATTTAGGACAGCGCGCTAAACCTTTTATAATTCCTTATTTTTTCAAATTAACTAAAATGATCTGTTCTACACATTTTAAAGGGTCATATAGTTATAATATTACAAATATTGGAGGGATACCATGAAGTTCAAAAAAATGTTAGCATTACTACTGGTTACTTCAAGTTTAACGTTGATGAGTGGGTTGACACATGCCCAAAGTAGTGCCGTGAATGCACCGGTACATAACAAGACAATTGAACAGGATATCAATCCTTTTTACACTACTCTTCTTGCTTTTTCACATAATCATTTACTTGCCAGTGTTGATACGATTCACGGAGGGACTTTTTATGTTCCTCACCGTACAACAGTAATACTTATTACAGACCAAAACGTTGTTACTCCTTCAGATTATGCAGCACACGTTTATTACGCTATTCACGATAGTAATGGAAATCGGGTATGGGACTCTTTCTTAACAGGTAACAAAGAACATAGGGTCTACATTACATTAAATCCAGGATATTATAATCTATATTATAAAAGTGGTAATTGGAACGTCCCTACGAGATTGTTTGGTCGTATCGTTGACTAATCGCTTTACCTAGACGAAACGTTATAGCAACGTGGTTATGAATGGAGCTAACAAGATTGAGGAATTTCAGAACAAGAATTAAATACTGATTCGCTACGTATCTTTACGAATATGAATGATCACATAAACGAAAAATGAGCCGTGCCCCTATAAGGGGAGGCTCATTTTTACATGATGAGAAGCAAGGTCTAGTCATAAGGTGTCTACTACAATATCTCAATATACCCTTCTGTTCCATGCACGCGAATTTGCTGCCCATCCTTGATCAATTTGGTTGCATGCTCAACTCCGACAACTGCAGGCAAGCCATACTCACGTGCGATAACAGCTCCATGGGTCATCAACCCACCAACTTCAGTTACGAGGCCTTTTATGGAAACGAACAACGGTGTCCAGCTCGGGTCAGTAAAGGCGGTGACTAAAATGTCCCCTTCTTCTAGAGCAGCATCTTCCATGTGCAAGATGACTCGCGCTCGTCCCTCTATCACTCCAGATGAAACAGCTAGACCTATAATAGCCTCCGCGGGGAGATTCTCACGTTTATACTTACCAGCAATAATCTCACCATCTGACGTGATGACACGTGGCGGCGTTAATTTTTCATACACTTTATATTCGTCTTTTCGTTTGCTAATGATCTGGTAATCCAATTGATGAGTTCGTACGACTTCGTGAAGTTCTTCAAAAGTGAGTTCGTATATATCTTCTTTTTCAACAATAATCCCCGCTTTTACGAGTCGATCAGCTTCTTTTAGTAGAGCCTGCTTATATACGAAATAGCGATTCACCATGCTGTACTTTGGATATTCCCGATATCCGATGAAATTACGGACTAGATCGATCATTTGTTTGGTTTCTTCGGCTTTTTGCTCACCGTGAGGTAATTGCTTCAATCGCCGTAATAACTCTTGCTCTTTATTTACAGCTTCTACTCGCCCCTGCTCAAATTTCCGCTTACTTGCATTCGGTTCAAAATTTTTGATATTACTGAGAATCATCGGGACAAGTGTAGATGGTTTTTCGCTCCAACGGGTTCTGGTGATATCAATTTCTCCGGCACATCGCATTCCGTATTTGTTGAGATAAGCATGGATGGCGTCTAAGGATTCCTGACCACCCTCAATCTTAACCAGTTCTTCCTCCCCAATATCCACGTTTACATGTTGTAAATAATCAATAACATCACGGTAAGGACGAATCACATCTGCGACATCCAATAGTGCGAGGCCCATTTCAGACGTAATATTATTAGGTACAGATTGAGAAATGGTATCTGCTGCACCCTTTTCGCCTAACCACTCGTTCATGTTTTCATTGATCCATGCTGAAGCATTCATTGCAGTCATAATGACACCCAAACTTTGCGGGTCAAATAAAAACTTCTTCAATTGTTGAATATCTTCTAATATAAAATCAAATAACGCTGAGCCTGATTTCGTCTGGATGACTTCTTTTAACTCTTCTATCGATGTTTGATGACGCTTAATTAAATCAGAAACGATTGTTGAATCGTGTTCGAATTTGTTTTGAAAAACAGCAGCTGCCATCTCATTATTGTTTGCGTTGGGAGCCGTCGGTGTTGTTTTCTCATTAGGAACCGACGTGATAAAATTTCTGCGCTCTAGTATGGTCATCAATGCATCCTTGATAAGGGGATCAGATTGTCCTAGGTTATTCACTAACATTTCTCTACTGTCAGGTGAAGCCAGCATAGGTGTGATATCTACAAAGAGCCTTCCACCAGCTTTACGCATTGGAGCAGGGGTTGTCAGCAGGAAAAAGGACAATCCCAGCGGTTTCATAGGATCGGTCATCATTTGTTGATGTCCTACAGATACGTAGACGCGATTTGCTTGATCATCTGCTTCAGGTATCGGATATAAAGTCGTGATTGGGCGACTCTGAACGATATAAAAGGTACCATCAACCAAACACCATTCAATATCTTGCGGGCAGCCGAAGTAAGCTTCAATCTGTCTTCCGATCCGTGCTAGTTGTAAAATTTGTTGTTCAGTAAGGGTTTGAGCCTTTTGCTGCTCAGAATTGAGCTGCTGGGTTTCTACTCCGCCTTCTTTCCGCCCATAGATGGCTAGTTTTTTGACCGCGATCCTCTTATCGACGATTTGTCCATCCTGTACTTTGTAACAATCGGCAGATACCAAGCCTGAGACCAGTGCTTCTCCAAGACCATAACTGGCATCGATGGAGAGCAGCTTGCGGTTACAAGTGATCGGATCAGCTGTAAATAAGATTCCTGAAGCCTGTGGGAAAACCATTTTTTGAATGATTACGGATAAATACACTTGGCTGTGGTCAAATCCATTTTGCATACGGTATATGACCGCGCGATCCGTAAATAAGGAAGCCCAGCATTTGCTGATATGCTGCAAGATGGCTTCTTGGCCAATGATATTTAAATAGGTATCTTGTTGACCAGCAAAAGAGGCATGCGGCAAGTCTTCAGCGGTCGCACTAGAACGTACGGCATAAGCATGCTCCTCGCCAAGCAGTGAGAGATAGCGAGCAACTTCGTTCACAACATCGCTAGGAAGTACTACCTCTTTGATGCTTTGTCTAATGGCACTACTAATTTCAGCAATTTGCTCCCGATCTTCTACGGTAAGTATGGTTAGTCGATCCAATAAAGCCTGATACGTTTCGTTTTGTTCAATGGCTTGTTGATATCCGATTGTTGTAATACAAAACCCTTCAGGCACTTGTATGCCTTCCAATTTGGATAGCTTCCCTAAATGTAGCCCTTTTCCGCCAACGAGCATAAGCTGCGAGTCATTCATTTCCTGAAAATCAAGAATCAAAGAACGCATTCCACATCTCCCCTAACCATTAAATTGAGAAAAAGATTTGACAAGAGATTAGCAGCATAGTACAATAAAGATGTAAGATACACTAATTATGCAATTTTATATAAAAATAGTCGTGATCTGATTGTATCATCGTGACTGTTTATATGCAATAGCAAAGAACCTGATAGAATTATCAGGTTCTTTTTTTGTACTGCATGAGGAAATTCCGAATTTGCGTCTAGATTGATTCCTAATCGGTGTACACTTCAAGCTTCCACAATGAATATCCCCATAAAGTCGCCTTTTTTACACCAGTCAATTTTACATATCTACACATGACACCTCCAAAATCGCTATACTCTTCAATTCCACCCTTACCTGAATCCATATTAACGATTGTCTGCCATCTTTCATTGTCGTTTGATATGTCTATTGTGTATGACGTAGCATAAGCTTCTTCCCAATTTATAAGAACACGTCCAATCTCTACTTCTTCTAACAGATCAATGCATATCCACTCATGATCACTCCCTGGTGCGCTGCTCCATCTTGTTTTAGAGCTGCCATCATTAACATTTTCTTTTCGATTAACGTCTGATTCTTCCGATGAACAGAAGACAGGCTTTCCTAATGCATGATCTTTTCCTCTAGATGCTGTAATTAAGGTTATCTCATCATTGCTGAGACTGATGTCACCTCTAACCGTCCTAACTTTCACTTTTATATTATATTCACGGCCATGATCTACATTTTGTATTTCGTATACATTCTGCACGGTCACTCCTAATAGAGTATCGTTAGCATATATTTGATACTGATAAATATATTCATCGAGAATATCTTCCCACTTTAGCAAAAGCCCATTACCTGGTAGTATTTCAAATTTTAGCTTTAGATCTACTACAGTTTCAGGTTGGGAACTCATTCTATTAACAGGGTTGCTTCTATTTTGATTAATTCTTTTCTTGATCATCTTAATGTTTTCAGTTTCTAATTCTTTTAGCGCTTTTATTTTCTCAGTCGTTTTCTGAAGATTGATCTTTCCACCTAGTAAGATCTTTAGGAATACATTTCTAATAGTACAGGATAAATCAACTATTTCGTCTAATTTATCTGTCCCTGGGTATCGAGTAATTCTGAAAAATTTTGATAAAAAATAACGAGAACCTGCCACCATAGCCAATGCGTGCTCATAGCTTTTTATATCTTTGTTATTCTCCTCCATTTGCAGGGAATGTTCTTGTAGCATTTCTATTATCCTATCGTACAAATTCAAATTATCACTAACTGCTAAAAAACCATCTTCAAACTTGTTAATAAATAAGCTAACTGTTTCTTCAGTGAAGTTATACTGTTCATCACATATGTAACCCATGGATCTCCATCTTTCATCTAAGCAGTCAAAAGCCTCCTGTATTTTGCTTTGATCATAGGTGTGTCCCATTAAGTTAGGTATATCAGAAATCACAAAAGTTCCCTTCTCTTGATCATAGGATTCCAGACTAATTGCATGCATGCTTCGTGGTTCATTTGCTAGATGGGGGAGATGTTCTGTCCATATCCAAAGAAAAATTCGTTTTCCTTCACCAAACTTTTCTTGAACGAAGGGGTATGAGGAGGCTAAGTTAGGGAACTTTGTAATTTTCACATCCATCCCTATATCACTGAGATCGCTCAACGTGCGAGTGCTCATGAACCAACGATCTAAACCTTTAACAACAATCTGATTATAAATATCCTCACATTCAATATAAGAATCATAAAAAAGGTAATCCACAGGTACACCTTTATTAAGAAGATCAAAAAAAACTTGATGTATCCCGCAATTCATATGCCTAAATTTAAAATAATCTAAGTAATTAATATTAATGTGAATCACTCCTATACTCTTACCTAATTTGTTTGAGTTAATATGGATATGTCTTATGGCATTTCTCAACAGAGCACTATTCCGATTGGTATACTTGTTCAACAGGATAAAATATGCAGCCAGAAAAAGCATAACGGATGTTGTTTCCGTTGTGTTGTTAGCTTCAACCGATAAGCCAATACGACATGGTAAGACATATTTTCATGCTCAAGCTGCTGTAGCGCTGAATGTTGGATGTAGGATAATACTCTCGTGACCCATATGAAGTGTGAATCTGTTATGAAGAGGTAGCAGTATGACTTTCATTATGCGGATTGTAATATGAAGTTTGACACCTAAGAAAACAAAAGGCTCATGATCGAATTTGTGTAAAATGAGAGTTATCACAACACTGTGATTACAGAAAATCCAAGATGAGCTACTCCCATCTTAGCATAATTGAGCGAGGACAACTAGCGACGTTACATCAGCTTGGCTGGTCGACCCAGGTAATTGATTGTCTACTCGGTCGTCACCATTACCGGTGAAATTAACAGAGCATGCTCACAAGAGACCTATGGCTCTTTAACTGCCCCAAAAGCTTACGAGCATGGTAGAGCCGCCAGCGTACCTATCAGCAAGTTTAAAGGCCAGCCTTTACGGGTGGCCTTTTGGATCACGCTATCTCAATCGCTTCAAATCTACTAACGGGATCATTTCCACCTACCCGTTTATTTTTGAGCATCCAGAATAAACATAGTTGCATCTTGACCCATGAATATTGTATTGTACTTCCCTCCTTATCTAATATTCTGTACTCATTAAATGTTGTAGTACTAAAACATTTCGCATACTCATATTCTGTTTCGTCATAATGATCAGCGTAAATCCCACGACCATTACAGATGATGAAAGGGGTGATTATCTTCTCATAGAGACATTGGATTATCGCCGATCTAGAGAAATCGGTATCTCAATTCACGGGAGGAGATTGAAACAAACGGATTGTAAATAAGATAACGATGGAGGGATTATTAGTGTCTACTTTACGTTCGACTATTTCCAAGCAAATAAAGTTATTCATTGTATGCAGTACAATGTTTGCACTTCTATTCGCACTAACAAATACGCTGTTCGTGCAGAATGCTACCGCGCATGGCAACGTTACGAATAGCCGTGCAGCATTATGTGCCAGCGGCCAGAACCAGAACTGTGGACATATTATTTATGAGCCGTACAGTTTGGAAGGACCAAAAGGATTTCCACAGGGAGGACCACAAGACGGGAAGATCGCAAGCGCTAACACTTGGTTTACCCAGCTTGATCAACAATCATCCACTCGCTGGTCTAAGGTGAATATCAGCCCCGGATCCCACACGTTTAACTGGTATATTAAAGTTTCTCATGCAACTGCCAGTTGGAAATACTACATCACGAAACAAAACTGGGACCCTAATGCCCCTCTTACACGTGATTCCTTCGATCTAACACCATTTTGCAGCGCATCCTCAGGTGGGTCGCATCCAGGCGGATCTTATTCCGATACATGCAACATTCCTAATCGTACAGGGTACCAAGTTATTTTAGCAGTATGGGAAATCTACGATACCAACAATGCGTTCTATAATGTTATCGATGTTAATTTTGGCGGTGATACTGATGAAATTCCTCCTACCGCTCCATCCACTGCTACTTCTTCCAATGTCGGAACAACAACTGCAACGGTATCTTGGGGCGCTTCCACCGACAATGTGGGTGTTTTTGGGTACCGTGTCTTTAACGGTTCTAACCAGATCGGAACAACGAACGGAGCACTCTCTACGAACTTAACTGGTCTGACGGCCAATACAACATATAACCTTACCGTTAAAGCGTTCGACGCAGCAGGCAATGTGTCAAATGCGAGCAATACGATTACATTCACAACACTCCCCGTAATAGGACCGGACATCGTTCCACCAACTGCACCATCTAGCCTCCATGTTATGGGTACGACCACCTCAACATCTGTTCCTTTAATGTGGAATGCATCAACAGATAATGTGGGGGTCAAAGAGTACCAAATATTTCGCGGAGGCACTTATGTAGCAACCGTGCCATCAACGTCCGTACAATACACCGTAACGAACTTAACGGCCAATACTGCATACTCCTTTACAGTAAAAGCGGTTGATCCTGCAGGTAATATATCGGCGGCAAGCAATGTACTTAACGTAACAACGTCTGCAGCTCCTGCTATCTATCCTGCATGGAGCCCAACGACTGTCTATGTCGCAGGTAATAAAGTAACTCACAATAACATCAACTATGAAGCCAAATGGTGGACGCGTAACGAAACACCTGGCACTTCATCTGCTACGGTATGGAAGGTAATCCCTTAGCTTATAAGTATACAAAAAGACGACTATAGCCCCGTTGTATGGGATATAGCCGTCTTTTTTCGATTCTAATGTGTTACAGATATGCATGTAACACGTAGGATGCGACTGAACTAAATACGGGGCATACCGTTTCAATCCACGCACTCACGTAGAGTGCGACAGCGAATTTCAGAAAATTAAGAACATTTTTCCCGTTTTACTGGAATCAAGTATTATTTATGTACATTTACTACCGTAAATCATTGCGTACAGCTTATCTAAAAGTAAATAATCGGAAAAAATATGGTGCGAATGTCTCGGGGATTTCATGTGCACTTCACATTCGCACCACTACGTCGATAGGCAAACTAACCAAATGGTTGTAGGCCCATCATACTCAATTCCATTCTCTTTGTTATAAAAACTCAATAAATTTCGCGATTCCTTTTTCGAAAGTGTGATAGCCGTCATCTCCAAGTTCTTCACGAAGTGCTTTGATGAACGCTTTGTGCATTTCCTCGTGAGACATGAATGCAATCTTCCCTCTTTCTTCTAATTGGACGACTACAGCCCTTAAGTCTACTGGATGAGCATGACGGCTAACAAATCCTTCCCTTTCAAGACGGGAAATAATTTGGGTGACTGCACCTTTCGTAATGCTTAATTTTAGAGCAAGCTCGCTCATTAAAATGCCTTCGCCACATCCAATTGCTTCAATGGTGTGCATTTCAGAAGGGGTAAGAGCTCCCGCTTCACCGAAAATGCGGGGCTGGCGTTCCATTCTTCGCAGCTTGTGTATGAGTTGGCCTATAACATGATGATTGTCCAAATGTAATCTAACTCCTACCTTATAATCGTTATATTTTAAGGTAGAGTACCCACTCTGCAATGTCAAGAGAAGGACGCGATAAGTGGTGTTTTACTCGGTAACTACCGTACCTACATTACAATGAAAGAAGCGGCTGCCAAATGCCTGCTTTAATCGCGAACTGACCTCAAATCCAGTACAATGAGAAACGCCAATTCGTTCAATGTCCATTTCTAGTAGCGCTTGAATGGTCTTCTCTTTTTGCTCCTCACTAACTGCCCATAAATGAGTGCCTCCGATAACCGTATGAACGCGTTGAACGCCTGTCTTTTTAATCGCATAATTAATGATATTAACAATTCCGGCGTGAGAACAGCCAAGTATAATAAACAAGCCCTTCTTCGTTCGAATAATAATCGATTGGTCATCCTCTACAGGGTCAATCTCATAGCCGTTCTCTGTTTCAATCACGATATCTGTATCTCCGATTTCATAGTCATTGGTTCTAGGGACTTCTCCGGTTAGAAAGAGATTCGGAACGATTTCAACAAAGTCGCGGTTATAAATAAACTTCGCACCTGCATCAATTAGTGCTACTTCTCTATGCGGAACTCCGATATAGCGATGATTGGATCGAACAAGGTAACTTGTTTTAAATAACTGGGGATGTGAATATACAGGAACTTCAGCATGGGGCATCGCTTGCAGAGCAGAAAGCAACCCTCCTGTATGATCGCAATGATGATGGCTTATGATAATACCGGATAAGTCAGACCACTTCTTTCCTAATAGGCTCATATTGTTGATCAGAGCATTTCCTTGACCTGTATCGAACAAAAAATGACCATGCTCCGTCTCTATATACACGGACCAGCCATGCTCAGCAATGGCTCCAAGGTTTCCAAACACAGTATTTTCACAAATAACGGTCGCTTTAATCATAGCTACTTCTTCCCTTCTATTTGTATGATAAGAGTCGCTCCATAATTTCTCGCTATGTCAATATACTGCTGATGAGGAGTTGAAATTCCAGCTGCAGAATGAATGGAGTCTTTTCATGTTTATTCCTTTGTCCCCCTTCCTCATTATTTATTGGTGTTTACGCATATAGTTTAGTTCATGAACTAAACTATTGTCAATTATTTTGATCGATCTGGTTTTACAAAATGTAAGGCGTTTGACGCCTCTTACAAGAAAAACCGCGTAGCTACGCGGTTCTTCGGCGATTTATATCCAGCTTGTACGTATTAAATCAAAATTTAATAAAGGTAATCGTAAATTTGGTATAGGTATTTTTCTCACTCTCCACCTTAATCAAGGCATTATGCGCTTCGATAATGGCTTTGGCAAGCGCCAGGCCAATCCCTACCGAGTCATGTTTTTTAGAGCTACTTGCTTTGTAGAATCGATCAAAAATATGCGGCAGCTCTTGTGATTCAATGCCTTCTCCAAAGTCTTGAATCACAAGTTCCGTATAGATCGGGGTATCCTTGACTTGAATCATGACTTTACCACCAGGCTTGGAATGCTCGATCGCATTCTTCAGCAGATTCAGGACTGCTTCCTGCATCCACATTTTATCGTGAGCAACGACGACATCTTTCGACGTGTCCCATTCAATCGATAATTGATGCTTACTGATTAAGCTTGCTAAGCGATCAACGACTTCCTCAACAGTCTCCACCAAGTCTGCTCTTTCTTTATCGAATGAAATGGCTCGTGCGTCAATTTTCGCTACCTTCAATAAATTTTGAATCAAAACATTCATTCTAGAAATTTGAACCTCATTATTTTGTAATAGCTGAACATGCTGCTGGCGGGGCAAGCTTTCATTCAACATCATCTCATTGTAGATGGATATCGTTGAAAGTGGCGTTTTTAATTGATGAGATATATCTTGCAGCATTTGTCCTAAAAACTTTTTCTCTTCAAGTAAATCCTGCATGCTCTTTCTAATGATATCTTTCATGGATCGAAAGGCAGCGGCTAATTTGGCCAGTTCCCCTTCTTTGTTTTCATTGATGACAACCGAATAATCTCCCTCAATGATTTTTTTCGCTGCTGAAGTAAGTTGTCTAATTTTATGGAAGATCATCTTGTAGTGCCAATAGCCTGTCCCAAACAGCATAAATCCAAGTATAAATAGACCCCATAAAACAGATTGATTATGGCCCGCAATATGGTCATTTAACAAAGGAAATAGCTCTGACTCCAAATCTTCATCCAATCCATATTGCCTAAATATCTCTCTTCCTTTTTCCTGATATATACTCGAATCAGCAGCATGGCTTGTTAGCACTTTCATAATTTCCGCTTCATGATTAGGATTTTGCTCAACCAATCTAGCCGTAATTTCGCCCCAAGTGGTAATAGAATCGGCCTTTAATTGATTGTAGAACAGCTGATGGGTAATAACCTGATACCCTGTATATAGAAATAGCAGAATGGCCAGTATTAGCATATAGCTTTTCAGCTCCGTATTTTTCATCATCCTACTTACTGCTCACATCCTTACTCCAACGATAGCCTAATCCTCTTTCGGTCACGATAAACTGTGGTTTTTTCGGGTCAGCTTCCACCTTGTCTCGCAATCGCCTAATGTATACAGATAATGTGTTTTCATCAAAAAAGACTTCGTCGTTATCCGTTATTTTCAGCAGCAGCTCATCTCTCGTTAATGCTTTGTGGGCGTTCGTCATAAAAGCTAATAGAAGCTTATATTCTAAATTCGTTAGTGGAATGCTTTCTTGGTCTTTGTAACATTTGATTAAGTTCAAATCGAGCTGTATATTCTCTGAAGTTAAGATCTTCGAATAAGCTTCCAACCGCGCCTGTTTGCGCAATTGTACTTTTACTCTGGACATCAATTCCTTAACTCGAAAAGGCTTCGTGATATAATCATCCCCGCCAATATCCAATCCCATAACGATATTTGCCTCTTCGTCCAAGGCGGTTAAGAAAATAACCGACGTATCGTTTTGTTGTTTGAAATGAAGACACAAATCATAGCCGTTTCCATCTGGGAGGCCGATATCCAGAATAGCCAAATCAAAAGTGTGATTATCAAACTGGTACTTCGCTTCTTTTACACTCGTTGCTCTAACAACCTCATAACCTTCATTTTTTAACGAAAATTCGATAGCTAAACCAAGCGCTTCATCATCTTCAACAAGCAATATTTTATGCAAGGATGTCCTCTCCTTCTTCTCGTACCACTGAGTTAGTGACCATCAAATGAGAACAACCCGACTATAAAATAGCCGGGCCCTCCCCTATGATTGTTCCCTGATCACATCTATAAGATTATCTTTTTGAATTTTCCTTAGCGGTATTAGAACTGATGCGTAGCTAATCAACAAAGCAGCAGCAAACGTTATCAGACATGCTTCGTATGGGATCGACCATTCAATTGCGCTAATACCTGAAACAGCCAAGTACATAATATAGGAAAGTATACAACCGAAGAAGATCCCTTGTAAACTTCCTGAAATACCGTAAATGAGAGCCTCGTAAATGATCATTTTTTTCAAATCTCGTTGTGACATACCTATTGATTTTAACGCTGCCAGTTCTTTTCGTCTAATGATAATGCTGATCGTAATCGTATTGATAATATTGAGACTGCCAATTAAAGAAACAACGGCAATAAAACTATATACGAGCACTTTAATAACAAGCTCTGATTCTTGTTTTGATTTATTTTCATGGACGTTATCAATGATAGTAATATCGAATTTTGTTCCAATGGTTTGTTGAATGTTCTGGGCGGTCGCGTTAGATTGATCCACATCCTGTAAATGAATATTAAATCTAGCGTCCTGTAACTCAACTTCGGATACATTTTCAAACGATTTCAACAGCTTCAATACCTGCTGACTTCCTGATGCAATGGAATCATGATTATCAACTTGCAAATGTATCGTTATATCCGATTTTGTGGATAAATCTTCGACATATTTGGATGAAAATGCAAAATCCATAATAGACGTAAACGTAATAAATAATACACTGCTAATGATAATCGACAAAATAGTAATCGTATAACGATTTTTATTTCTTTTTACATTTTTCAGGGCAAGGCTTAAAGGAAAAGATAACGGCTTTTTCAGCACGACATTCTTTTGTTTTTTGATCGTTTCCTTCTTGATGGACAGCCGACTGCTGATTGCTAACAAGGGCGATATTCTGCCCGCACTAAAAGCCGGGTAATAGCTTGATGCAAATACAGCAGCTAGCGTTAGGATTGAACTAATCAATATTATCTGCCAATCGATATGAAAGAATGAAACACCTGCACCATTTTTTATTATCAGGTCAAAAATGAATTGCAGCACAGCAAGAGCTAATATACTGCACACAATGCCGATTGGTATCGCGAGGACAGCCAATACAGCTGCCTCTCTCATCACAATTTGCCTAATTTGCTTTCGCGTAGCGCCAATGCTTCTTAACAAGCCGAATTGCTTCATCCGCTCAACGACGCTGATTTGAAAAGCATTGTAGATAACGACAGCCGTTGCGATCACAACAATACTAACAACGATAATAACCATAGCCAATACTGACTCATTTGTTCCTGGTTTCAATACGTTAATCAACTGCTGATTAATTTCGATATGTGTGCTCTCCGTTAGTGAATTGATTTCATCGATTACCTTATTAAAGTCCGCTTTTTCGTCTATTTCTACTAGTATTCTGCCCTCTCCAGCAACAAAGTCACGTTTATAGGTTAATAATCGGGCTACTTTACTTTTCTGTGTAAATTCACGATTGTTCAGTATCCCAACCAGTTTGTATTCGTTTCCGCCCAATTCAAATGAGTCACCGATCTGAAGATTATCTTTGATATAAGGAAGCGCCCATGAATCGACAACTGCTTCATCGCCATTGGCTGGTAACTTGCCATCAACGAGGCTGTACGTTAAAAACGCCATGGCAGGATAATCAGCGAAATTCATTTGTACAGAAATGTCTCCAGCCGGAACGACTTCACCCTGAGACATCAACCCAGACGATGCAATTTGAGGATTATATCGAATTTTATTTAATATCGCTTCATCATAGTTTGAAATACCGACGTGAAAAGAAACTCCATCTAACTTCTTGATGTTCTCAATTTGTGAAAGTTGTGATCCTTTCATAAATAGGCCGATTGTTGAGATTAATGCTACAGATAATACAATTCCAACAAAAGTAAGTACGGTTCGTTTAATATTCCCTTTTAAATATTTACTGCTCAATTGTTTATAACTGCTGATCACATTTATTCTCCTCCAGCCATGTGCTTATTCGCAGCTAGCCGTTGATCTGAAATGATCGTACCGTCTTCTATTGTGATGATCCGGTCGGAAGCCGATGCGATTGCGAGATCGTGAGTAATCAAAACAATGGTTTGATTGTATTTTTTGGCCGTTAATCGTAATAAGTCCATTACTTCCTTCGTATTTCTCGTATCCAAATTGCCTGTAGGCTCGTCAGCCAAGATCAAATGCGGCCGGTTGATTAGTGCTCTACCGATGGAAACCCGCTGCTGCTGACCGCCAGATAATTCAGAAGGCAAGTGACTCCTCCGCTCATGAAGACCTAGAATTTCAATGATTTCATCCAGATAGGTCATATCAATCGATTCATCATCTAGCAGCGTAGGTAAAGCGATATTTTCTTGAACATTCAGTACAGGTATTAAATTAAAGAACTGAAAGATAAACCCGACTTTTCTTCTTCTAAATATCGATAGTTCATCATCTGTATAGTTATAAATATTATGATCACCAATTAGTACTTGTCCCGAAGTAGGCCGATCCAGTCCTCCTAAAATATGCAGCAGCGTGCTTTTTCCAGAGCCGGAAACGCCTACGATGGAGACAAATTCTCCTTGCTGAATGGAAAGGTTAATCCCGTTAAGTGCATCTACTCGGTTATTACCTTCCCCATAACTCTTCACTACATTTTCCAAGCGTACAACTTCCATGCTGTTCTACCTCTCATTCCTTAAAATCCGATCACTAACCGTTTACTCTTGTACATTTACGAAATTTACTTTCGCTTCACTGCCTGGGTAAACTATCTCAATTTCACTTATAACCTCGTTCATTTTAACTTTATTTTTATAATCGAAACTGCGCTTTTGAAAAGGAATCAATGAGATTGTTGTTTCAGCTTCTGCTAACTTGCTGTACGTTTGGTCATCAACAATAACAAGATACATCGCTGGTTTGTATCCGATCCATGCTTGATGCTTAACATACTGTGCGGGTATCATCTGACCGTTTAAATCAAGTTGGTTATTTTTCAATTCCTCATCACTAAAAGAAAATAGAAGATTTTGACCCGTAGACAGTTCTTTTATGGTCGTAACAGGATCTGAAATAATGGATACGCTGTTAGGATCTTTTCGTTGTCTAATCATGCCCTTCTTGATGAATTGTTCAGCTGTAGAGCGAGTAATAACAGAATAGTTGATATGTCGAATATCAAATTGTTGCCTCGGTTCTTCTTTTTGATCTTGCTCTGATAATTCAGTTTTTATTGTTGTTGTCACTAATTTCAATTTATAATCGCTTGTTTGCTTTGCGTTATCTTTATACATATGCTTAACTTTATTAATATCTTGATCGGTGCCCATAACTAAAATACCATTGACTGGTTGAGATGGACCTTCTATAAAACGTTTCACTCCAAATCCTATACCTACAAAAATAGCAATAACCAATACATAGACTATTATTTTCTTCATCTGTCTGCTCCTTATATGTTTTGTTAAAGGTTTATGACTGAATTATAGACGAGACTTTTATGTAAATGAATGACTCTAGTCTAACCATTTGAGACTCTTATCTTACTATTTCGTAAGATTGAAGTTTGATTATCTGTAACTCTCACTCAATCTATCCAATGTTGAGCAACATGTTAAAAAACCGACCTTCAGGGGAAGGCCGGTGTATAATCAATTATTTTAATCAAGCAGCATACCTTTCGTTACACTTTCTGAATCATCATCTTATCCTCAATTTCAAATACGATATCAGCAACGTTTTCTAACAAACGAACATCGTGTGAAATAAATAGGATTGTACCTGCGTAGTTTCTCATCATATTTTCCAGCGCTTCCACGGCTGGTAGATCAAGAAAGTTGCTTGGTTCGTCCATGAGCAAGATGTTATATCGCCCAAGCAGCATTTTAGCAAGTTGTAATTTAATGACTTCGCCTCCGCTTAATACAGACAGCGCTTTACGTATATCATGATGAGAGAATCCCATAGCTGCCAGTACGGCACGAATTTCCGATATCTGATAATCACAGTTATCTACCATGAAGTCCATTACACCCTGATTACGGTCAAATTTATAACCGTTTTGAGCAAAGTAGCCAATTTGCGCTTTAGGAGATATCGTAATACCGTCTTCACGAGCTAGTATCATTTTGAAAAGTGTCGTCTTACCTGATCCGTTTGCACCCTTTATCGCAATCTTCGCACCCAATGGAAATTGAAAGCTCGTCTTTTCAAAAATGACCTTACTCCCATATTGTTTGCAGATATCTTTACCTGTAATAGGGAACGGATTGTGAAGTTCTAGCGCTTTGCTTAATCGGAACTGGATGTTACGAATAACTTCGGGCGGTTTTATATCGCCAAGCTCTTTGATTCTATGCTCCATATTTTTAGCAGCATTGTGAAGCTTCTTCTGTTTACTGCCTGTCGGTTTTTGATGACTGAGACGTCCGCCGCTTTCAGTGCTGTTTTTCCGTGAAGCCCCCTTCGCTTTCTGTTCTATTTTCCGAGCTTGATTTCGCTTTTCGGTAATGGCTTGTTCTAACCTTTCTCGTTCAGCAGCAACTTTCTTATATTGTGCCGCTTGTGCTTGACGTTCTTCATCCTTTTGCGCCAAGTATTCCGAATATCCGCCCCAATACTCAGTAATCTTGCCGTCTTTCAGCTCCCAAATCTTATCTACAACCTGATCAAGGAAGTAGCGGTCATGGCTAATGATGAGCAATGCGCCAGCATAATGTTTAAGCTGGTTAATTAAAAAGTCGATGCCAGCTCGATCTAAGTGGCATGTCGGTTCATCAGCAAAAATACCGTGCACCTCACTAGACAGTGCCTGTGCAATTTTTAGCCGTGTTTCTTCCCCGCCACTCCTATTTTCCGAATGAATGCAGTCAATTCCGAGCTTGCCCATTAAAGCATGATTCTTCACTTCATGCACGATTATATCTTCCAACTGGGGAATATAAGTGAAATCAGCCTCTCGGACAATTTTTCCTTGCGGCAGCGTGATTTCGCCCAGTAATACTTTTAACAATGTGCTCTTTCCTGCACCATTTGCGCCTACTAGACCGATACGATCGAACTCATAAAGTTCCAATTCGTCGATATCCAGTATATTGCGCCCCATATATTCTACATAAATGTCTTTTGCTTTTATCGATAAAGTCATCATAATATCCTCCTTCAGAAATCGCAGTTTTCTGTTCGCAGGATAGCCTGCGATTTAAGAAGTGAGGATCAAATATAAATATACCAGTTCGGATATCGCATGTTACTAGCTCCTTTGCTTCGTTCAATTGTCTTCATTTATTGTTTTTGGCACAAAAAAATACAGGTCCAAGTCACGAAGCGGGCTTAGATCTGCATTTTATCACGAAAGAGAACTCACCGAAAAAGTATAGCAAACATGCTAACCAAGTCGAGATCTATGTCCTTCACGTTTAAAATAAGCAGCTCAAAAAAGCCCACGATACGCGGGAATTCTCCTTTTTGTGCGAGCTTATCTTAAATAACTGGAAAGAACATAAATGACGAGCCTCCTATTTGAAAAATATCTTTAATGCTAACATTGACTACTTGGCTTGTCAATTCGGATGAAACCCTTTATTTGTTACTGGTCTGAGCCATCAAATTCATTATTGTTCATTTTCATCACCATGTAATCCCACTTCATTTCATTGAATAAAAGATGCCAGACCATACTGTTCGATTGCGAATGTGTATAGAATGATAAACGTTCATAGAGCTGCTTAGCTCGTGGATTTTTACCAGAAACGTATAAGCTCAGCATGTCCAGCATTGGTTCTGTTTGCACAAAATGAAGCGCCCACTGCAATAACAGCTTTCCAACCCCCTTGCCCTGATGATCCGGATGGACAACAACGTCTTCAATATAACATTCCCCCATCTCAGGCTTATGCTTAAATACATGCAGCCCTATCAACATCTTAATCAGGTTCCATTTCCCAAACCTATTGAAATTTTTCCATGAAGACAGCTTCTGTTTGCGACCTTTGCGACCGTTGTTGTATTCACCTCTCCACTTCACGGATATCGTTCCAATCACTTCTCCATCTTGCAGAGCAACCATTCTTCGACTTGCTGGATCAGTAGGAAAATGTTCAAATAGCTTCTCGAAAAATAGTGCAAGATCGTCATCACTCATCGTTGTGAGATGTTGAAATTTTCCGCGAAATACGTAAACAAGTAATCTGCTAACCTGTGGATAATACTTAGCCTGCATAGGTTCAATCGTGATAGGTGATTTCATCACGGTTGTATTCATTTCGCATTCTCCTTATGTCCTTAATCACTTTTCTTAGCTCTAGATTAAGCTTTGACATAGTGTCAAGGTCAACCCCTATGTATGAGATGGACATCAATTATTCTGTTTAATGCTCTCTGTCGAAATAAACTGCAGCCCTATTTATAAAATAAGAAGGTATTTCTTTAAAACAAAAAAACCGCGCAGCTACGCGGTTCCATTGTATGTATATTATTGTAGACTGCCATTTAATCTACTTCTTTAAGCACCTTTTCAATCGAAGTGACGCGACGGTTAATCTGAAATTGCTCTGCCAGCAATTTCTCTTGGCCTGCTTTTAACTCTTGCTGCAATCGAGTGAAATTTTCCAAAAGCTTACGGTAATCCTCATCTCTATCGATCATGGACGCACTCGCTTTTTTCAAATGCTTTGAACTATACTTCGCGTATACAAAATAAAATAACAGTGCCATAATCGAAAATAAGAAACCAAAACTCACCAAGAAACCCAACCATTTATCATCCATTATAAATCCTCCTAAGTATGTGTATGCGTTGAATTCCATCTACTTTATTTATAAGCCTTTAACCGCTTCTGCAATCGTCTGTGGAGTTAAATGAAAATTAAAATCTGTTAATTCGAAATACTTCACCGCTTTGCCATCCTCGGACAACTCCAGGTTGCCGATAACCAATCCTCCTTTCTCTAAACGTTGCAAATGCATGTATAGCAATGGTCGACTGATGCCTACTTCTCTAGCAAGCTCACTTACATACTTTCGCTTTCCGTGCAAAGAGGCGATGATCTTTAGTCGAATTGGATTGGCCAGCGCTTCAAAAAGAAACAGCCACTCTTGTTCGCTTGTTTTCATCATGCATTGCTCCAATTTTATTTATTAACTTACACCTGTCATATATTTCTGACATGTAAGAATATTATTACACACGAATATGTTTGTCAATACATACCAATGAATATATTCCAAATTATTTTTACTTTGAATTAGCTCTTGGTTAATCCCTTATTTATGTGCTCTAAAAGAAAAAAGTGCGATGCTTAATGACATCGCACTTTCTAAAATATAGTTTGGTTACAAAACATGAACAAATTATTGATTATCCTTGCTTCATTGTACTTCACACTATTTTGCTATTCTTTCTTGCGAATAAGATCCAGCTCTATTTGCGCTTGCTGCTCCAACTCTACTATCGCCTGAACCAATGACTTCTTTTCGTCGATTACAGCATGCAGTGCCTCATTCAGCATCGGCTCATATGCTTCATAGAAGCCATCTGGAATATTCTTTTTCCATTGCTCATTGACCCGGTGCTTCGCTGGCTTCAGCATGTAGAGAATTTCCGCACCTCTTTCCAAGCTACGTGGAATATGTCCTGTTCGTGCTGGAAGATCGCTTCTCCCCGTACGGGATATAATTTTCGCCATCTCCGGACCATTCACAAACTTTACGAACTCCCAAGCCTCTTGTTTATTCGTCGAATCTGCAGCAATCGCAATAATTTGAGTTGCATTAGTCGTCATGGACTCATCTGCACGCGTTGGATCGATCGGGACTGTAACCATGCCCCAATTCAGCTTGGAAGACTCTCCGATGTATGCAGCAAAGGACGCATCATTGATGATCATTGGGATGTTTCCATTCACAAATTGATTCATCGCCATCATATATCGTGATCCCGGATCTCCGCTCTGCTCCGGCGGCCTTACCGATACCGCATTTCCTTGAATCGCATCTACCGTAAGCTGAAACGCTTGCTTCCAGCCTTCGGACTGAAGCATTACTTTTTTCCCTTCCGCGTCGAACAACTGCAAGCCCATCGTAGCTGCGATTCCCCACAACACATCAGAAGCTTGATTATCCATCAAGCCGTATAATACTTCCTTATCCGCCTTGTCGTTATGGAATAGGGAAGCTAGTTCAAATAGTTCCTTCCACTGCATGCTGTTGATCGGCGGATCAATATGTTTCTCTTTGAACATATCCACGTTGTAGTAGAGAAACCGAGCATTGAGCACCGGAGCAAGTCCAAATAGAGAGCTATTCCCCCGCATGCGCAGCATGTCGATCAAACCAGGAGCATAGCTATTCAAATCAAATTGTTCCTGCTTAATAATCGGTTCCAGATGATGTAACTTGCCTAAGCTGGCTAAGTGGTCGTATTCATCTTGATTCAAAACGAGCAAGTCTGGCTTCTGTTGTTCTAGCATGCGTTTCAGCTTATCTGATGGGCTTGCATGTTCCGATTCGCTGTTCCCTTCTTCTGTTGATCGAATGATTTCGAATTCAATATTTGGATATTTACTGTTAAACAATTTGCCGTACTTGTTATGGAAATCCTCTACATAAGGATAATACACCTTCAGCTTGCCTTTGCTTTTACTATTAGCGCTTAGCTCGTCCGATTCGGAGTTATTTCCAAAGCACCCGCTTATGAAAATGACGCTGCCAAGCAGAAGAATCACAGCTGCATAACGTTTCCGTATTCGCCTCATTACCTCGCTTCACACTCCCTTACTTTCCCTGTTTCTTATGCAACGAATTTTCTATTTCTTGCTGGCTCCGCTGCCATGGCGTGCATTTTGAAGTGCTGCCTGTGCTTGCTGCTGCAATTGTGCCAAAGCTTCATCTACCGTTTTCTTATTTTCAATGATGTCCCGTAATACTTTTTCCCGTAGTTGTGCATACTCGCCGTTGAACTCGTTAGGAATTTGCTTTGCTGCATACTCAAATTTTTGGTTTTTTATTTGTAAATCATATAAAGCCTCTGTGCTCTTGCCTTGAATCGACTTGATATATCCCGTTCTCGTCGGCAGCTTATAGTAAAGAGAGGAACTTGCTTTCGCCATCTCTGGTCCGTTGACATACTTGATGAATTCCCAAGCTGCTCGCTTATTGCTGGATTTCTCGTTAATGACGAAATAATCGTACACCGTTGCACTTGATGTTTCATTTGGGTGAGCAGGGTTTATAGGGGCAGGTACGAATCCCCAATCCATCTTACTCGCCTTTTTATTTCTCGGATCGTTTAACTGGTGAATGAAATCTGTTCCACCAATAGTCATGGCAGCGTTCCCTTGTAAGAAAAGATTGTTGGCTGGGAGCCAATTCGCAGGATCTTCCCACTTTCGAACTTGCAGAACGTCGGTACGGATCGCATCTGTTACCAACTGATAGGCTTGTTTCCAGCCGTCTGATTCGACTAGGACTTTTTCCCCTTTGGCATCAAACAGCTGCAGGCTCCATGCATTCGCTATACGATACAGCATCTGTTCTACGTTTTCAGAGCCAGCATATAGCCCAGGCATTCCCGTATTTTCAAACCGAGCGGCTAAATCGAATAGTTCCTCCCAGCTTATACCGACTTTTGGCAGTTCAATTGCATGCCTTTCGAATAACTCCGAATTATAGTAAATCACTTCCGTGCGGAAATGCGGTGCTAGCCCATATAGCATGCCACCACCTTTTTCTCTCACCATATCGATTAAACCAACCATATATCCTTCCAGATCAAATTGTTCCTGCGCAATAATTGGCTCTAAATTATATAATTTGCCGTCTATTGCATACTTCTCATAGTCATTGGGCGCTAGAATTAGCACATCTGGCTGCTGCTCATCAATCAGCTTTGTTAGCAGCGTCTCATCATTTCCGTCCGTTTTACTATGTTGTTGGAACAAATCCTTGGTTTCAACCACTTCGATGTCGATGTTCGGAAATTGCAGCGAAAATGCATTTCCATATTCCTGAAAGAAATAATTTTCTTCATAAGTAAGAACTTTTAGTGTGCCTTTCCCATCCTTATCGAGCTCTTCTAGCACGGCTTCCGAACCGAAGCATCCACTTAATAGAGCCATGATGCTCAGCAAAAGTACACCTTTCTTCCAAAGTCTTGTTACTAGCAGTTCACCTTCCATCTAATCTCCCAATCTCCTTTGCTTGCGTGATAAAAGCTGCCGACAACCTTGAACCGGCAGCTTTGAAGATCACTCGCACATTCTGTATGCTACTTACTAACAAGAACAGAGCTATTTTCTAATCATCGTCTTGGCAAGCTCGATAAGCTCGTCCTTCGTTAATGGATTTCCGGGATTTGTGGATATTTCGTATGTCATTCCTTTTTCCGTCCAATAGAGTTGATTGCGCAAAATTTTCCCGTACTTCTTTCTATCCTCTTCACTATAGCTATCTACAGACTTGTAGCGGTATGTTTTTGAATCCTTCATTGGGAAAGAATTCGTTTGCATTTGAAAAATAATATTGTCTTTCCCAGTTGCGTACTCCAACTTGATTTGTCCCGCTTCCGTCCACTCCATCTTTTTGGAATATACAACTTTACCTTTGCCCTCGGCTTTTACTTTTGCCTCGAACGCCTTGTTGTCTAACGAATTCTGAATTTCGCCTTTAACAAAAGAATAGCCTTCTGGCATACTCTGTGGCTCAACTACAACGGGTCCCTTTAATCTAGATGTCCATTTCTCGTAGTCTTCGTATGTTTTGAATGTTGGGAAATTCACATAATAAAGAAATTCACTTCCCCCATTCAATGCCTTATCGCTAACATAGAGTAGATAGACTTCCCCAGGTTTATTTGTTTTTAATTTCACTATTCTTGCTTTTTCAGCCTCGATCATTTTCTTTTTCTCCGCAGCAGTCGGAGCTTTCGCTATTGTTGTATTGATTGTGTTGCCTCCGAACAATGGGGCTGTAGTTGCCTGAGCCGCATTATTAATAGAACCTAGAAGCAGCATGCTACTCAGCGTAGCGATTGCAAATTTCGTCGTATGTTTCATTGAATATTACTCCTCTCTATTTAAACGAATGATCGATGGTATCAGGCCGCACTTCCGTGTTATTGGGATCCCTTTGCGCAAGCCTCTATCTTATAAACACATCCCATTTCTTTTTGGTTCACTAATTAGGTTCGGAATGAAAAAATGCTGCCCAACTCGTCATATCATGACGCGGACAGCATTTATGAGTTACTGCAGCTTTACTTTCTTTTCCCTATCTCGGTGTCGAATTTGGAACTCGTGCAAATATAGATCGGTATCGCTTCCCTTAAAATCGTGATAGATGTTAACGAACTTGTTCGAGTTCTCCCAATCGAGCCAATTGTCCTCCCATGGGTAAAACAGAACTTCTCCATATACTTTCTCATTGCCTCGTTTCATGTATGTCTGTGTAACGCCGCTGAAACTGAGATTCTCGCTCTCATTTTCAACATAAAGGTCACCGTCTTTTGTATAGTAGGATATTTTTACAGGATACCCCTCTATGTTTACGAGTATTTCTTTCTTTTCATCTGAAATATATCTCAGCTTAATTGGTTGCTTATAGTCTCTATACTCCTCCACCTCATGTTCCAACAACAGTTGTATTGGCGTATCCTTGGTTAGATGTAAATCAGGCGAAACCGTAAATGTATACAACTGCTTGTATCCATGAGATGGAGTATATGCATACTCAGATGTCTCCCCACCTTTCAACTTACGACCATTCACTAGTAAGGAAACTTCCCGATATGGAATTCTTCGAAACTCTTTTTTATTTTCTACTTCCAATTTTATTCCTGTTGGCCTAATGATTAGCTTATGAATAATCGAGTCTCCTTGTTCTGATAGGATTGGAATATCTAAGTTCCGGATTATGGATGCCTGCAAAGACTTTTCCTTATTCAACGAAATCATGTCGAAATTCCATTCTCCCTCAATATGTTTTCCCTTCAGAGCATATACGAATTCGAAAGAAATGCCGCTTTGCAGCAATTCGTCTAGACGATAACTTTCTTGGGAGCCCCTTTCCATCTGACCATCAATCTCTATCGGTGCAGACATCTTATAGCCTGATCGGTTAACTATGTCCTCTCCCCGTCTCACCTGAACTTGAGGATCGACGATTTTGAATATAGAATCATCCGTGTACGAAAAGGAGTGCTTGATCACCACTTGTTCTTTTTCACCTTTTACAAACTGCACTTTCAATTCCTTAATCCCGCCATCATGGATCGGAAAAATCTGCACCTCTGTTTTACGTGGATCCAATGCGATTGGCTTCCGAATGTAGTCATAAGCCTGCAGCCCGCGTGTATGCAATTGTACGCTTGCTTCATTCCCGGAAAACGTCCAGGACGTATCAAAAAAGCCTTTATAGGTAAGGCTTTCTTTATCCCAGACATGGGAATAGTAGCCCTTATTCCAATTCATTTTCATCGCCTGCTTATTATCCATACGTGCAATGGAATTTCCGTTGTTATCTTTGAATTCGAATTGGTCAAAAACCCATTTCTTCTCCTGCTCGTCCCCTGTATCCAAGCTGTAGAGCAGTGCCGTTCCATTATCATCGGACACTGCCGTATCAATGGTGAACGTGACACCTTTGTTCGCTACTGTTTTATTGATCGGATGTCCGAATCCGTGTTGAAGCGCCGATTTTATCCCTGAATGAAAAATGAAATCCCATTTCCCAGTAAGATAGGCAAGCGCCGGAGTAGCCAACAAAACAAATGCTGCTACGGATAGTGCGGCTAAACGGCGTCTACGGATCAACGGTCTCGTTTGTGCAGGATCTGTAGAAGTTCTCAGCTTGTCCTGCTTGTTTCTGGCAGCCTCGATTCGCATCCACATCGCATCAAAGTCAGGATAGGAATGGCTGTCGTCATTGCCCAACTGCTGAGAGTGGTTTCCTATTTCGCTCGTTCTCTTCTTCATGCTCCGCACCATCCTTTCCTCGTAAGTTCTTCTGATTGTTTGGCTGCTCCTGTAGAATCTTTAATTCGTTCTCTTGCTCATCTAATATGACTTTCATCAACTTTAACCCCCGGTTTAAGCGGGATTTCACGGTCCCCATCGGAATATGTAGAATTTCCGCGATGTCGGCAAGCGACAAATCATTCGTATAACGCAGTGTTACGACCACTCGGATTTTATCCGGTAGCTTCGCGAGTCGCCGCTTCCAGTCGTCCTCCGATTCTTTTTGCTCGAGCACAGTGAGTACAGAAGGCTCCATCTGTTCCCGTTGGAATAAGTGCAACAGCTTTTCTTTCATCCATCTCGACTTGTTCTTTCGCAAGTGATTCAAACAATGGTTGACCGTGATCCGCATCAACCACGTTTTCAAATGCTCGACCTGCTCCCATCCGGAGGCAAGCGCCTTTATAAAAACTTCTTGGCACACGTCTTCCGCATCCGAGACATTTCGCAGCATATAGTAGCAGGTTCTGTACACTTCTTTGTTATATCTTTCAAAAAATTCCCTGTCCGTCAACAGGTTCCCCACCTTTCTCGAGTAACTCTAGCTGCAGCTCCCCCTTGAACATGCATTACTATATTAACAACTATCTCATGCAAAAGGTTCACCAATTGGATAAATGGGGTGAAAAATATTCCATTAGGATACAACGTTCAATTCTGTCTAAGCCGACTTTCCACGAAAACAGTTGGTTCAGAAATTTTAATTCATAATGTAATCATTATTTAGAATAGTGACTAAGAGAACAAGTTCATAAAGCCCAGGTACATAAAAAACCGCAAGGGGTACCCTTACGGTTTTTTTGATTAAGCACGTTTTCGTTTTAATTATAAAATCCCTCACAGCGCACAGAACTCTTTCTTGCATCCATATCTCTATTTCACTTTGCGGTATTCCCCATTGCAATCGAAATTCGATTCCACGTGTTAATTTGACCGATAATAATGATTAGCTCAAAATATTGTTCTTCGCTAAAAAATGTACGAACATGTTGATATAAGGAATCTGGGACACCGTGGTTTGAAATAAGAGTGATATGTTCCGTCAGTTCTAAAGCAGCTTTCTCTTCATCCGTGTAAAAATCACACTCTTCCCATGCACTCAAACAGTAAAGTCTTTGTTCGGTTTCTCCTAACTTCCTTGCTTCCGCTGTATGCATATTGAGACAAAATGCACACTTATTAATTTGAGATGCGCGTATTTTAATCAGCTCTCTAATTGTCTTGCTAATCGACGAATGATTAATAACTTTCTCCATTTCATACAATATCTTCAAACCTTCACTTGGGTTTGCGTTGTAGTTAAATCGTTGTGCCATAGTTAAAACTCCTTTACAAAGTTGTTACATCAAGAAAATCTATATTGTCGACACATTTAATCGACGATTCTTTTTATCTAGATTAATTTGTTTTCTTTAGAAAGTCAATTTTTTAGTATTGCGCTTAAAGTGGTCTCATTGTTGACAAGCAATCACACTACCTTCTAAGATTGAACAAATATAGGACCGTAAACAGAAAGTAGGAATCATATGGCTTATAGTATTGGCGTAGAGTATGGATTACATTGCTTGGTCTACCTCATAGGTATACCTTCCGACTCGACAATTGGTATAAAAGAATTAGCCGAATTTCAAGGTATTTCAGAAACATACCTATCCAAAATTTTCGGTAAGTTATCGAAATCAGGTATCATACATTCTGTACCTGGAGTGAAGGGCGGCTATCGTTTAGCAAAATCCCCTAAAGATATTTCATTTTGGGATGTCATAGAGGCAGTCGAAGAAAATAAACCTGTCTTTCAATGTAAAAATATTGTCAGTAAGGGATATTTGGATCGAGATTCTGAAAAATCAGAATGCCAATCTCCTAATCCCCACTGCATAATTAATTTAGCTATGTTAGATGCAGAAGAAAAGATGCGAAATGAATTACGTGCTAAAACACTTGATTGGTTAGACAAAGAGCTGGATAAAACATTGTCTCCTAAGCGTAGGGAGGATACTAGAGCATTCTTTGAGAAGCATTCATAAGTAATTGATTCAACAATTCAAAGAGGACTACGTCTATATAAGTCGTAGTCCTTTCATTTGTAACATTCTTTACTTATTCCTATTAAGGAAGCAAATTGTTCTTTTCCAAAAACTCTTTTGCGACCGAAGCTGCTCCTTTTTTCTCGACATTTACTTTATAATTCATGACTCGCATTTCATCGTCAGTGATTTTACCCGCAAGTTTGTTCAAAATCCCTTGCAGTTCCGGATATTTTGTTAACGTGTCCGCTTTCAGTAAGGGCGCTCCTTGATAGGGTGGAAATAAATGTTTGTCGTCATCCAAAACAGTAAGGTTGTATTGTTGGATTTCGCTATCCGTTGAATAGGCATCAATCACATTTATATCCCCTGAATTCAAGGCTGTGTACCTTAGCGCGGGTTGCATTATATTAACGTTGGCAAATTGAATGCCATACAACTTCTGGATACCCAAATAACCATCTTCCCGTTCAGGAAATTCCGGTGTGAAGCCAGCATCAATCAAATGCTCAATTGCTTTCAGATCGGAAATCGTATTGATATTATACTTTTCTGCCATAGATGAAGGCATCGCCAGTGCATAGGTGTTGTTGTAAGCCATAGGTTCTAACATGACCCAGTTTAGTTTACTTTGCAACCCTTCTTTGGCTTGCTTGTATACTTGCTTCTGGTCCGTACTTATTGGTTGTTCCTTTAACAGATCGACAATAGCCGTTCCAGTAAATTCAGTATACATATCGATACTCCCGGATAAAAGGGCGTTATATACGAAGGTGGTACCTCCCATATTTGGCTTTAGCTCCACATTGAGTGATGTATTCTCTTCTATAAGAAGTTTATACATATTCATCAATATTTCTGGTTCCGATCCCAGTTTGCCGCCTATAACAAGGTCTGCCTTTTGAGGTTGAAGCCCGAAAGTCAAAAAGATAACCAGGAAGATGGCGATGACAACGGAAACTACAGAAATCATGGACTTTCTGAATGAGAATTTTTCGATCTTTTTTAGCAGAAAATCGAATAACAGCGCCAATACAGCGGCTGGAATAGCCCCAAGTAAAATGAGGCTTGTATCGTTTCGATCAATACCAACGATGATTAAATCTCCTAGTCCACCTGCTCCAATGAGAGAAGCTATAGTCGTCGTTCCAATAATTAAAACCATTGCTGTACGTATACCAGCCATAATCACCGGCATAGCAAGCGGAAGCTCCACTTTAAACAAAAGTCTGCGATTATTCATGCCAAGACCTTTAGCGGCCTCAATTAAACTACGGTCAACTTCAATAATTCCCGTGTATATATTTCTTAAAATAGGTAGTAGCGCATAAATGACGAGAGCAATAATGGCCGGAACGGTCCCGATTCCCACTAGAGGTATGAGAAGGCCAAGCAGAGCTAAAGATGGAATAGTCTGAAATACAGCCGATATTCCGATTACGAGCTCAGCTGCTCTTCTTTGTCTTGTCAAATATATTCCCAACGGAACGGCAATCAATAGAGCAAAAAATAAGGAGATTAACGAAATGGTCATATGCTCGACTAATGCGCTCCAAAGATCTGCTTTTCGGTCCAGAAAGGTCTGCCACAAATTATTCATTAACGTTACCTACCCTCATTCTCAACTCATTCAATACATACTGCAGCATAGTTTGGCGATGTAACACACCGATAATCTCTCCATCTCTTTCAATGGATATTTGCTCATGTTCAAATAATACTTGAAGAGTCCTTTCCAGTGAACTATTTACGGATAAAGTCTCCATTCCTACACCGATTGGAGTTAAAGATTCTGGTTGGGATAAAAGAAGCTCTAGATCAAAATCCGCTATTCGAAGCATAGGCTCTGTCTTGCCTATAAAGCTAGACACGAAATCATTTGCTGGATGATACACTAACTCATCAGGTGTTCCCACCTGCACAATTTCTCCATCTTTCATAATCGCGATGCGATCCCCTAACTTTAGTGCTTCCTGCATATCATGAGTAACAAACACAATCGTTTTCTTGATCGTTTTCTGAAGTGTCAATATATCGTCCTGCAGCTTTTCTCTGCTGATCGGATCCAGAGCACTGAAGGGTTCATCCATAATAATGATTTCTGGGTCAGCTGCAAGTGCTCGGATGACGCCTATCCTCTGCTGCTGTCCACCGGATAATTCCCTAGGCTTTCTTTGTCCATAGATGTTAGGTTCTAAGCCCACCAATTTCATTAATTCATTTACCCGTTCATCAATTTTCTCTTTATCCCACTTTTTCATTTCCGGCACGATTGCTATATTCTCTGCAATAGTCATATGGGGAAATAGAGCGATTTGCTGTAGAACGTAGCCGATATTCCAGCGCAGTTCATGAATATCGTAGTCGCTGATCTTTTTTCCGTTAATGAGAAGGGTTCCTTCAGATAGATCAATTAGACGGTTTATCATTTTTAAAGTAGTTGTTTTTCCACTACCACTGGGACCAATCAGAATAAAAAATTCACCTTTATTTATTGTCAAATCTAAAGCTTTTACTATAGGTGTACCTTGGTTAAAGTACTTGGATACATTTTGGAATTGAATCATGTTTTTACTCCTTTACATGTTGCTGTGTTGCTCTCCATGAGAGGAAGGATTAACGCAAACTCCGTATAGCTTCCGTCAAGTTTTTACCCTAAACCGCCCATCAAGGATACTACAATACGTTGACCAGCACCCAACTTTACTTCAGGTATGGAAACTTCATGTACAGCCAAATTTTGATCAGCAATGACCTTTTCCTAAACAATTGCTCTCACCTTAAGTCTTTTCCTTTTCTCTCGTCTGACTTTCAGTCATTATCAGCTTTGAAAGGTATTTACATACGTTTTGTACATAGATCGTTTTTTTATTCATCTAAAAAGTTAGATATCTAACTTCTGGAGATTAAAAACATCCCTTTGATTAAATAAAGGAATGTTAAAACCTCCGCAAAAGATTTTGAAGAAGCTGCTCCAGCTGTTCCCCTTCTTGCTCAGAAAATCCTCCATACATCCTCTCTCTTATTTCAACAGATATATCGTTAAAAATCGGATATAGCTCCGTTCCTTTTTGCGTCAGCTTAATATAAGTAATTCGGTTGTCACTCCCATCCTTCTCTCTTACTACGTACCCATACTCTTCTAATTTATTAATGAGCACAGTTACTGTTGGTTTTGAACGGTGAATATGCTCGGCCAGTTCTTTCATGGTTACATTCGTATGCTTGTATAAGTACACTAAAATGTCACCGTGTGAAGGAACGATCCCTTTAATATGACGCCTTTCGAACTCCGACATAATCAGTTTGTTTACGGCGTCTCTAATTTGACTTATGAGTGAAGCTGCGTCTCCGTTTATCATGAGCCCATTATAGTTTTACATCTAACTATTGTCAATCTTTCGCTCTTCTTGCCCGCCACTCTCTTTAACCCTCATTAGGTTCTCGCCCCATTCAAGCCCGTTAAAAAAAGGCTGCCGAATTTGCTGGCAGCCCTGGATTTTAAAATTACATCAAGTATTTTCCTGTGATCGACTGCTCCGCATGGATGATCTGCGTCGGTGTGCCCTCGAACACAACCTGACCACCCTTACTGCCTCCGTCTGGTCCCATATCGATGATCCAATCGGCTTGGCTGATCACATCGATGTTATGCTCAATGACGATCACCGTATTGCCGGCATCCACGAGTCGGTTCATGATCTCCACAATATGCCCGATATCAGACATATGGAGGCCAGTCGTCGGCTCGTCCATTACGTAGATGCTGCCCTCTTTATGCAGCTCGCTTGCTAACTTGATACGTTGGCATTCCCCGCCAGACAGCGTGCTGAGAGGTTGGCCGAGTGTAATATAGTTTAGACCCACATCACTCATTGCCTGCAGCTTGCGCACTACCTCTTTTAGCTTGAAGAACTCCAATGCCTGTTCTACCGTCATCTCTAACACATCTGCTATAGACTTGTCGTTCAGCTTGTACTCGAGTACTTCTTCCTTGAATCGTTTCCCATCGCATACTTCGCATGGCAGCTTCACACTGTCGAGGAACGAAAGATCTGTATACACAACGCCAAGCCCTTGGCAATTCTCGCAAGCCCCTTTAGAGTTAAAGCTGAACAAGCTTGCGCTGACCTTGTTGGCGGCAGCAAACGCTTTGCGCACATCATCCATAATGCCTGTATAAGTAGCAGGATTCGAGCGCGTTGATACGCCTACCGCTGACTGGTCAATGACGATCGCATCTGGGTGCTGGCCGAGGAATATTTCATTGATCAGCGTACTTTTACCTGAACCTGCAACACCCGTCACTACCGTCAATACTCCAGTTGGTATATCAACACTTACATTTCTCAGGTTGTGCAGCGAAGCATCCTTGATAGACAACTTGCCAGATGACTGTCTGCAGTCCTGCTTCAATTGAAGCGGACGTTTCATATGAGTACCTGTCAACGTACCGGACTCCAGCAGCCCTTCATAGCTTCCTTCATACATGATAGTACCGCCGCGACTACCAGCGTGAGGGCCGACATCCACAATATGATCTGCTGATTTGATTACATCAGGATCATGCTCAACGACAATGACCGTATTGCCTTTATCACGCAGCTTCTGCAGCAATTCATTTAATCGATGTACATCACGGGGATGTAAGCCAACGCTAGGCTCATCGAAAATGTACGTGACATCTACGAGACTGCCACTCAAATGCTTCACCATCTTGACGCGCTGAGACTCGCCGCCTGACAACGTATCTGTCTCTCGGTCAAGCGTCAAATAATCAAGTCCGATATCCACCAAATGCTGCAAGCGCTCACTCAACGACTTGACGACAGGTGCGGCGACAGCATCGTCAATCTCCCGGATGACGCGTATGAGCTGACCAACCTCCATAGATGACAGGTCCGCAATGTTCAGTCCATTAATTTTGCAGTTGAGCGCAGCCTGACTTAGTCTCGCTCCGCGGCAGCTAGGACATGAACACTCGGTTATAAAGGGTGCGACCGTTTTTTGTGTACGCTCGGACTTTGCTTTCACATCTTGCTTAATGTACTTATTCGTAAATTTCTCAAGGGCGCCTTCCACTGTAATATTTGTTGCTTTACCGGCAAAATCCATCTTCACTTTCCTTGCCTTGCCGTACAGCAGTTCTTCAAGATCCTCGTTTGAATAATCGTTTAATTTCTTGTCCAGATCATAAGACCCAGACTGCACGAGCATGTTCCATTCCCAGTCGTTTACGTTATAACCTGGCAGCATAATTGCCCCTTCATTCAACGACTTTGTCATGTCTACGGCCTTACTCATATCAACACCTAGTTTTCGGCCAAGACCGTTGCAATCTGGACACATACCTTGCGGATCGTTAAACGAGAACATGTTCGCTGCTCCAACATAGGGCTGACCCACTCTGGAGAAAAGAAGACGGAGAATAGGAGAAATATCAGTAATCGTACCCATCGTAGAATGGGAACCGCCGCCAAGCCGCTTTTGATCTACAATAACAGCCATGCTCAAGTTCTCGATCGCATCTGCATCTGGCTGCGGATATCGCGGCAAGAAAGTACGTACGAACATGCTGAAGTTTTCATTCAGCAATCGCGTTGACTCTGCTGCAATTGTATCGAAGACAATCGATGACTTACCAGATCCGGATACCCCGGTGAAAATGTTGATTTTTCGCTTTGGAATGCGTAAGGATACATTTTTAAGGTTATTTTCTCTTGCAGCCGAGATTACGATATATTCTTGATTTGATTCGTTCATAACTAACTTCCCTCCGTTAGTATTCGTTACACTTTTATACATCATAGTGACATGTTCGGTAGAAAACATAAACCGGCTGCAATCTACATGCAGCCGGTTTATGTTGATATAAGATAGCAGGCTAAACAAAAGACCTACTAAAAGCTAGCCTTATAGAAGGAGACAACTATTTATTTCCCAATTGCAGCTATTATTACAGCACTTGTTCAAGCTTAGCGCACCAGCCGCTCCAGCCATACTTAGCACCTTCGAGTCCATGCGGATTAGAGAAGCCGGTTTGTTCAAGATGAAGGTTAACCTTTCCATCTCCTAAATCCTGCAGCGTCCAGACGACAAGGTGCTTCTCTTCTCCGCTAGCCCAAGAATAAGACAAACGGTCTGGCTCTTCAACGACTAGTACTTCGCCTTCAATTAAGCCATCCCACCATTCGTTTGGCTCAGCACGAAACTGAAAACGATGTCCTACTTCTGGCTTGAAATCATTGGGCAACACCCATTTTTCAAGCTTATTTGGATCAGTGATAGCTGACCATAGCTTGGCAATCGTTGTCGTATACTGAAAATCTAGTTCTAGTTTTAAACTCATTCTTCTTCCTCCATTAATAGCTGATTTAAGCGCAGCATATTCGCACTCCAAAACTTACTGTAAAATGCCACCCAATCTTGAACTTCTCTGAGTGGTGAGGCATTTAGCCTAAAACGTGTTTCTCTGCCGACTTTTCTGTCAAGCACGAGTCCAGCCTCTTTAAGAATTGTTAAATGTTTGGATACCGCTGTACGGCCCATTTGAAATTGTGCTGTTAACTCATGAAGCGGTATTTCGTCTGCCTCTGCTAACAGCTGAATCAATTGGCGCCTAGTTGGATCTGCAATCGCGTCAAACACATCCCGCAATGGGTTGTTCTCGCTCACAATACTCTCTCCTCACATTATTACCAAGGGACAGCCGTTAATTTCACAACCTTTTTAAAGCATGCGGCTCTTAGGATGAACGCCCGTATGAGGTGAACTCCTAATTAGACACCATTTAGTGTCACTTTAACTATAGGACACCATTTAGTGTCGTGTCAACTGTATTTTAAAAATCCGCATGAAAACTATGAGGCAACTAAGTACCTAAACATTGATATGTATGTAGTTTAAAAAGCTTCCGCGCAACAGAACCGAAGCTTGATGATCATGACTCCGTTATGTAGGATGCAAAGGTTACTTGGCTAATCCCTTTCGGTTATAGATACTACTATTTTCTACGAAACTCTTTAAAATTAAAAGGGGCAAGTTTACTGAGCATCCGTTCGCTGTTCACCATGTATTGGAACGATGATCCTTCTTTGGTTCTTTTGCAGTACTTGTTCCGTCTGTCCTAGCTGCGTACTTACACCAGAACTATCTATTTTTCCGTATTCAGTAAGCTCACTCATAAAGTTATCGGTGAAATAAACGGCTTTCCCAAAATCCGGCGGCTCTGCACCCCGCTCACGAGATTTCGTTCCAGGTGGAACATAAGTATCCGTCGCCCATTTGACTTCAGCATAACCCTGTTTATTGATTTCAATGTATTCTTTTAAACTTTTATATTCACGGAAGTATCTCATAGTCTCCCCCTCAGGGAAAATATAATCGATAATGAACCCATCACCCATTGGTTGCAGCGCGCCTTTTTCACGTAGGATTGGTAGCGAAATAGCAATTTGCCGTGCATCTGCTAAGCTACCGCGCTTCAATGTCTCAATCTTTTCAATATAGGAAGGCGTCCGGATAATCGTTTGTTTGCTCGGCTTATGATAATAAGCACTGCCTCCGAGCTGGTCCGATAGAAAACGCAGAGGCACGTAGGTGCGACCATCACGAATCGTTACTGGAACATCGAGTCTTTTTTTACTGCCGTTCACTAATACGTCTTTGCTTCCAATCGTAAGTTGGATGTCGATCTTTTGCACACTACCTTCAATACGAATCGTTTTCGTTTTTGGTTTATAAGAATAAGTCACCCATTCTGGATCATGGAATGCAACGAGCGGCACGAGAGTGCGACCCTGTAGTACTAGGAAATCGCTTTGCCAATCGCTATCTATAATCACTTGAACGGAAGGCTCCGATTCAGATGCTGCATGTACATCCGCCCCCAATGAAATCATTCCCCAAACAAACACTGCAGCCGTAATAGCAAAAAATTTTTTCTTCATAAAAGATCTCCTAAGTTCGTTTTTGAATTTGTATGTTCATTGTGTAGACGTATCATTCGTATTGAAAGCATAAAACTATCTAACAAATAAAATAGTTTACTTATGTAAGCAGCTTTGTATAATAGATTCTGGATTAATGATTATAAGACACGTTTTCTCAGTCTAGAGATTGAAAAGGAATAGTTTAAGGAGGAACAGATGTTAGTTCTTGCATTGCTTATTTTTATGGTTACACTCGTTTTTGTCATATGGCAGCCGAAAGGATTAAATATCGGGTATTCTGCCGTAGGCGGTGCTATTTTGGCCTTACTATTCGGGGTTGTTACCTTTCAAGACGTTTGGGATGTTACCGGTATAGTCTGGAATGCAACCCTCGCCTTTATCGGCATTATTCTCATTTCACTTATTTTGGATGAGATTGGCCTATTTGAATGGGCCGCGCTGCACATGGCGCGCATTGCTAAAGGGAACGGTTATCTTATGTTCATCTATGTCGTTTTACTGGGAGCTGCTGTATCTGCTTTCTTTGCAAACGATGGAGCGGCCCTTATTTTGACTCCGATTGTACTGGCTATGGTACGGGCACTGAAATTTGATGATCTCATGATTTTGCCGTTCATTATGGCTAGCGGATTTATTTCGGATACGGCTTCCCTACCGCTTATTATTAGTAATCTAGTTAATATCGTATCGGCTGATTTCTTCGGCATTGGCTTTGCTGAGTATGCGAGTCGGATGATTGTGCCGAATTTCTTTGCGATAGGCGGCAGCTTGCTCGTTCTATTTATTGTGTTTCACAAAGGCATCCCTAGGACCTACGATCACAGTCAGTTGAAACCTCCTAAAGAAGCGATTAAGGATATAAGAATGTTTAAGCTCTCTTGGATTGTATTATCCGTATTGTTGGTTGCTTATATCATAAGTGAGTTCATACATATTCCTGTTTCTATCATTGTTGGAACAGCGGCTCTTGCACTTATTTTATTTGCTCGAAGCAGTGAAGTTATCCGTTCGGGAGCTATTATTAAAGGGGCACCTTGGTCAATCGTTGTATTTTCGATCGGAATGTATGTCGTCGTATACGGCTTGCGCAATGTTGGTCTCACCGAAGAACTTGGCAACGTATTTCAATGGATGGCTGATCAAGGTCTCTTCCTCGCCACCGTTGGAACTGGATTCGTAGCTGCAATCCTCTCCTCGATGATGAATAACTTACCGACGGTTATGATCGATGCACTGGCTATTCAAGGAACAGCGACTGAAGGTGTTGTACGTGAAGCTCTTATTTATGCGAATGTAATAGGATCGGATCTAGGTCCGAAAATTACCCCAATTGGGTCACTTGCTACTCTATTATGGCTTCATGTGCTCGCGAAGAAAAATGTCAAAATCACTTGGGGGTATTACTTCAAAGTGGGAGTAGTGCTTACTGTACCTGTGCTGTTTATTACTTTGACTGGACTCTATTGGTGGCTTAGTGTTATCCACTAGTATTTGCTTAGAGAGTTTAAAATTGGAGGGGGTATTAAATCGTAACGAGGTAAGTAGATCCTGCAAAAGCGGCAAATAGAAATAATCACAAATAATCACCCACTAGACATATCCCCGCTACGCTCATTGCTGAGTTTATTCTGCATAGCGAAGATATGTCTCTGGGTGACCAATTCTTGTAGTAGTGAATGACTTCTACTTTCTAAATGAAGAGCAGCTTATAGTTGTTCATAAGGTTTTGGAGTTCTTCTGTAATTGTTGAGATTTGATGTTCCTCACAGAATAACCTGATCATTAGTTCGTTCTCTTGTACAGCAATGACGATCTCAGTAGATACATTTTTTGTCTGACCACTATACATTTCTTTAATTCCACTGAGCTCTTCCTTCATTTCCGAATGTGAATCATACATACCCAAATAGTTGAAGATAGGAATATTTATCATTTTTGAGCCGTAGACATCTTTTAAAGCGCGTCTCACTTTTTTATACTTGTTCTTCTGTTCTTCTTGAGTTAGCAATGCTGTAAAATGAATATTTTTCTCATAGGCCAAGCGAATCAATTGATTTATATCTTCAATAGACAGGTGTTGTGCAGCTTGCAAGTTCAGCGGCAGAATATCAATAAATGCTCCAATCGTATGATAATAGTTGTGCGTTGTGTATTTTCTTCCTGTATGCATTAGAGCAAATGGTACTTTATCAAGTCCAAAATTAAGCTCTAAAATTTTTAAGAATAATTTTAAGGATAGTTCCCATGACCTCTCTTGTATCGACTCACGAATATCATTTGTTAATGGAATAGAAATCATTGAATTTATGAATGTTGATTCCCTGTACTTTTTAAAATAATCGTTAAAGCTCTCCTGAAACTCAGTTAACTGGAATCTCTCCATCAGATCTTTTTCTGTTATCCCTTGTGGTCCTTTCCATTGCTCTTTTACATAATGCTCATATTGCAATACGTTATTCTCTCTTAATTCTCCATTGTTTGCATAGGCTTGTCGTATACTTGCTTGGATAATTTCAAAGCTAATCGCATCAAAAATAAGATGGCTGCATGGCATATACACCTTATAATGAATGTCAGAGAATTTGATAATAAACATGCTGTACAACAACCTATTGTGCACATCTATATCGTTTACATGTTTCCCATAGAGCTCATGGATGAAGGCTTTGATACTTTCTACTTGATCTTCGCTTGCATCTTCCAAGTTTAAATAAGGGATTTCAAGATCTTGCACCACCCCATACTCTTGAATCATAGTTCGATCATCAGATTGAATTAAAATGCTTCTTAATAAGCCTTGCTCATTAATGACTTGCTTTATGCTATTTTTCAGCAGCTGAACATTGACGTGATGATTAAAATCTATAGTTGCTCCACTATATGTTTGGTTCGTATCCAACATGATTTTCTGCATTGCTGATAATGAATAAACGCTCGCAATCTCCTTACGATTAATTATTGTACTGCTAAATTCGTTGAGCTGGTCCGTAAGTGCTTGCTTCCATTCGGTTAAGCTTGAAAAATTAAATTCGCTGCTTTCATGGCTTTCTTCCTGGAAATTTGTTTGTTTACTTACGCAATGTTGATATATATCACGAATATTTTCATAATAGAAAATATCCTTAATAGAAATATGAATATTCACCTTTTTTAGCTCTGTATATATTTTTGCAATTCGTATCGAATCTCCACCAACTTCAAACAAGTTATCTCTTACGCCTAATTGCTGCAACCCTAATACATTTTTACAAATGTCTATCATCACAGATTCAATTTCATGCTCCGCTTCTTCATAATGAGTACCCGTATTAATAATGCCCTCCATCTCAGGTAATAACTTGCGATCAACTTTACCATTTAAATTAAAAGGCAACGAATCCATTCTCATGAAATATGCAGGTATCATATAGGCGGGCAACTGCTTGCTTAAAGACTCCCGCAATAGCTGAATGGATAATTCTTTTTCTGATACATAATAAGCACAGAGGAACTTAACTCCATCCTTTTCCTTATCAACAACGCCTACCTGCGTTATTTCAGGCCGCTGTAATAGATTTTGTTCAATCTCGCCTATTTCAATTCGATAGCCCCTAATTTTAACCTGATGGTCAATTCTTCCAATATATTCTATATTTCCATCCGGCAACCATCTTGCTATATCCCCTGTTTTGTAAAGGATCTCACCTTGCTTATACGGATTATTAATAAATTTTTCTTTCGTTAATGCCTCATTGTTTAAATAGCCTCTTGCTAATCCCACACCTGCAATGCATAATTCACCGCTTACACCTGCTGGAACTACTTTATTCTGGATATCCAGAATTAAGACTCGATGGTTTTTGATCGGAGTTCCAATTGATATTTTCGCTTCATGGTCTTGGGTTAGCTTGCATGTTGTCGTACAAACGGTGTCTTCTGTCGGACCATATGCGTTTATAACTTCTACTTTTCCAAGTAGATGAGAGATTTGTTCGTACTTGAGTTCACTACCTGCCGTAATTACCCGCTTCAATCTGTTACCTGCTTCCAAATTGGCGGCTACAAATGGAGGTAGCGTTATCGTAGTGATGCCGTGTGCTCTCATGTACTCGTTTAACAATTCTGCGTTAAGTAGAGTATCTTTATCAGGTATACAGAGCGTATTACCAAGCAATAACGCCATATACAGCTCCCATGAGAATGCATCAAACGCAATGCTTGCAAACTGCAAAATCTTCTCATCATTTCCGATTCCAAGATCATGCTCAAACCAATGTTTTAAGTTAATGACTCCTTTATGCTCTACCATAACTCCTTTAGGCTTTCCGGTAGTGCCTGAAGTGTAAATAACATAAGCTAAGTCAGAGGAACAGTTAATGTTATCGATTTGTTCAACAGAGTGCGTATATAACTCCTTATTATCTAAATCAATAACCTCTTTAATTTCAAGTGTTCTCATTTGCATGAGTTTATGAGTAGAAAGCATAAACTCAGCTTTACTATCTCGTAAAATATAATTGATTCGATCTTCAGGATAGCCCGTATCAATAGGTAGATAGGCAGCGCCTGCTTTTAAAGTCGCAAGTACAGCGACAGCCATATCGATGGACCGATCGATCATAATTGGTACAATAGACTCTGCACGTATGCCTTTACTTCTAAGATGCTTGGCTAATGCATTGGCTCTTTTATTTAATTCACCATAGCTTATTGCTGCTTCACCACAAATAACCGCAGTTGTATCTGGTTTTTTTATAGCTTGATTTTCAAAAAGCTGCTGAATGGTTTCTTCTCTTGGATAATCCATATAAGTGTCGTTAAAGTCGACTAATAGTTCGTTTCGCTCATCGGTTCCTACAATCTCAATATCGTCGATACGAATATCGGGATTAGCAATAACCTGGTTTAGTATGTGAATGAAGTGGCCTTTGATTTTATTGACTGCTGCTTGTTCGTAAATTCCATCATTAAAATCAAATTTAACAACCAGTTCATCCCCTGGAATGACTTTGATATTAAAGCTATAATTCGTTTCATCAAACATTCGAGCAGAACGAATGTGAAGATTGACCTGATTTTGAATATCCTTATTGATCATATCTTGATCGATCGGATAATTTTCAAATACCATTAGTCCATTGATGAGACCATTACCAACCTCTGTATGCTTTTGCACTTCAGCTATCGAGCAATATTGGTAAGGCTCACTCTCATGGAAATCTGATTTTATTTTTTGCAGTACTTCGCTATATTTCTTCTCATGAGATGTATTTACTCGCAATGGAATGGTATTGATAAACAATCCTACCATTTCATCAATTCCACTTACTTTCGTTGTTCTACCAGATACAATAAACCCGAATACGACATCATCCACATTATTGTATCTCTGAAGTTGGATCGCCCATACACTTTGGAAGACCGTATTAATAGTAACGTTATTATTTTTAGCCAGTATCTCAATTTGTTTGGTCAGACTTTGACCAAAGTTTAGAGTGACTTCTTGTGGTTTACCATCGGTTTCTACAACTTTTTTAAACGGAATTTCGATCGTCGTATTGTAGCCCTTCAAGTACGTCGACCAATAGCTCAGCGCTGCCATTTTATCTTGCGAACCTATCCACTTGATATATTCTTCGTAAGGTTTAACTTTCTTCACTTCTACAGGAGAATTTTGCAAAAGACGTCTATAAATATCGAATAATTCACTACTAATGATTCCAAAAGACCATCCGTCCAAAATAATATGATGATTGCTTAACATCAAGCTATATTCTTGCTCGTCAGTTCTCACCACAAACAGTCTAATTAGGTTATCTTCTAGTAGGTCAAAGCCTCTTTTCCTATCCTCTTTGACAAGCTGCTCGATATATGCCTCTTTTCTTTCCTGCAAGTCTCTTATATCGAGATAGGTAATATCCGTTTCTTTAGTTTTGTAAACAATCTGCATATTATTTTTAAAACGATCACTGTCAAAATTGGTTCTTAAGACGTCATGGCTAGCGACGAGCTCCTTAAAGCTTTTGTTAAATAACTCTTTATTGAGTTCACCTTTCACCCTAAGTTCCATATTTACATGATAGTATTCGCCTTTATCTGCCATTGAATGGAATAGCAGTCCTTCCTGCATCGGAGTGAGTGGATAAATACGCTTTACATTGTCGATTTGCTCGTTGTATGGAGCTAAGTCATCCAATGATATGTCTTCATCTGTAAGATCCGAAGCAGTTACTTCCACAAACTTCTTGGATATGCAATGATCAATAATTTGTTGTAAGCTTTCGATATAGCTTGCTAGCAGATTATCAATCGTGTCATCATTAAATTCTTCCCTAATATAGCTCAATGTCAAATGAAATTGCTTGTGGAGTACCATTGCTGAAATATTCAACGGATACAATCCACCACTGTCTTTGCTTACCGAATCTCCTGGTGAAATATCGGATAGCGTAAAGTGGTCACCTGAAATATTCTCGTCAAACTGTCCCAAATAATTAAAACTGATTTCTGGTTTGCGTGTATCTTTCCATTCAAAAGGTGATAAATATTTTAAGATCCCATAACCAATACCTTTACGAGGAATCCTTCTAAGGGTATCTTTCGTATTTTTAATCAGATTGGATACACAGCCTTTGTTATGCAATACCACTGGATATTGGCTAGTAAACCAACCAACGGTTCTTGTTATGTCAATATTCTCTACGATTTGCTCTCTGCCGTGCGATTCCAAATTTATAAGTATTCGTTCGCTTTGGTTGAAGATACTCATCGCTGTAGTCAAAGCAGATAGAAGGATATCATTAATTTCCGTGGAGTACGCCTTATTTACTTTCATTAATAGATTCTCGGTATAGGTCTGGTCTAATACAATCGTCTTTTTAACAATCTCAGCACCCTGTATACGCATAGGTACATGGTCTTTGTTAAGATCTTTAATTTCCCATTGACTGATACGATTCCAGTAAGCTATTTCATTATTTACTATAGAACCACTAGCATATTGTTTTTGTTTAGAAGCCCATTCCTGGAAGGAAGTCGTTTTTAAAGGTAATTTCGATTCCCGATTGTGATAAAGCGTCTCGAAATCTTCCATAATAATTCGCCAAGATACGGCGTCTACAACCATATGATGGATAGCAATAAGTAAATAGTCCCCATTGTCTGTTTTAAACAACCCCAATTTGACCAACGGGCCTTTTTCTAATTTCATACTTGCTTGGAATTCAGAGCATAAACTTGTTATATATTCGTTTGCAATCTGCTTTCCTCTAAGGTCATAAATTCGAAAATCATATAATTTATTATTTACTTCTCTATTTATCAAATGTTGGTCAACTAAGACCGCTCTTAGTACATCATGATGCTGTACAATACGATCAAAAGCTCGCTCAATCCAGTCTTCTCTAAACCCATTTTCACTGAACAGCATTAAATCCTGGTTAAACTGATCCTTCATTATATCTTCATGCTCCAAAAACCATCTTTGGATAGGCGTCAGTTCGATTTCACCTGATACTTCCCTCTGATCCACAATATTTTTCGCGAATTTGAGATGAACGATCAAGTCTTTAATTCTTGGACTATTCATTAAATCTTTAATCTCAAACGTATATCCTTTGTTGTTCATTTGAGCGATAGCTTGAATGGCTTTAATTGAATCTCCGCCCAAGGAAAAGAATTCGTCATTGATCCCAACATTTTTAATGCCAAGTACTTTTTCCCACACCTGTGCTATGGCTTGCTCCATTTCATTGCGAGGTGATTCATATTGCACACCAGTGTGTCTTTCACCGTCAGGTTCTGGCAGCACTTTACGGTCTACTTTACCGTTGAGGGTTAATGGCAATCTGTCCAGCTGTATGAAGTACGACGGTATCATATAGCTTGGTAGCGATGCAGATACATGTTCACGCAGTACTGATGGCGATAGTATAGCTTCGCCTACAACATACGCGCACAAATATGCCTGTCCATCTTCACCTTTACGAGCCACTACAACGGCATCTTGAATCTGCTGGTGAAGCATTAAATGCTGTGCAATTTCATTTGGTTCTATGCGGAATCCCCGAATTTTGACCTGTTCATCAATTCGCCCCATATATTCGATATTCCCATCAGGTAACCAACGAGCTAAATCACCTGTTTTATACATTTTTGTGCCAGGTTCGAACGGGTTTGGTACAAATTTCGCTGCAGTTAATTCCTCATTGTTCAGGTAGCCACGAGCCAAACCGTCTCCCGCAACGCATAGTTCACCAGCAACACCAATAGGCTGGAGATGATTGTGACGATCAACGATATACACGTTTGAATTGCTAATTGCTTTTCCAATTGGGATCGCTTTGTCAAATTCCTCTTCAATAGCATAATAAGTCGAGAAGGTTGTGTTCTCCGTTGGTCCGTATCCATTAATAAGCTTCAACGACTTATGCGATTTCCTTACCTGGTTAATGTGTTCCCAAGAAAGTGCATCTCCACCTACAATTAGCGTTTTTAGTCCTGCAAATATTGTCACATCTTGTTGAACAAGTTGATTAAATAATGGCGAAGTTAGCCACATCGTTGTAATTTGGTTCTCTCTAATCTCTTGCCCTAACTTTTCTGCATGCAAAAGAGTATACTCCTCAACCAAAACCAGCCCAATTCCATTTAGAAGGGCTCCCCACAGTTCGAATGTAGAAGCGTCAAAAACCATGGTTCCCGTTTGTAAAATCCGATCACCTTCCTCAAACTCTACATAATTAGTGTTTTTCACAAGACGCACAATACTCTGATGTTCGACCATGACCCCTTTTGGTTTTCCTGTGGAACCTGATGTATACATAACATAGGCCAAATCTGAGGAATTGTTTATCCATTGCGGATTATTTGAGTTTTCTACCGACATCTCTTCAGTAACTTGATCTATATGTAAGATTTCAATCTCACTGTCGATATCATATCCTAAAGCTTCTGTATAGGTGGATCGGGCAAGCAGCAATTTCGCGTTGGAGTCGTTCAGCAAATTATTTATACGTTCTGTCGGATATTTAGGATCTATAGGCAAATAAGCTCCACCAGCCTTCAAAATTGCCAAAATACCAATGATCGTCTCCACAGATCGTTCGCCCATAATACCGACTAAAACATTTTTTCCTACAGCCTTTTGCTTTAAATGATGCGCCAGACGATTGGCTTTTTCATTCAGTTCTTGATAGGTTACGTATTCATTTTGATGGATTAATGCTGTATGATTAGGCACTTTGTTTACTTGTTCCTCAAACAGCTGAACAATGGATTTATCTTTGGGATAAAGGCTTTTCGTCTGATTAAATTGATAGAGAATTTGATTCTTATCGTTATCACCAAGGATTTCTAGATGTTCAATGTTTATTTGTTCGTTTTCAATGATTTGATTAACAATCGCCTCAAACCCATTGACTATTTTGGATATCCCCTCTTCAGCATAAACGTTTCCGTTATAAATGAAATTGATCAATGTTTTGTTATCTTGATTAACAACCAGCGTTAAGTTATAGTTTGAGCCCTCTATAAGCTGATGAGGTAAAACAAAGACAGAATTAAGTATTTTCAAATCGTTATTTTTCAAAATTTCTTCGTTTAATTGCTTCTCATCAATCGGATAATTTTCAAATACTAGAAGGCTGCTGATCAAATCATTTTTAATCTCGCTCAAGTTCTGGATTTCTGTCAGACTAACATAATCATGCTTCGTATTTTGCAAAGTGATGTTGCTTATACGCTCCAGTAAGTCTGGATACAACATACTTTCTGTAAATTTCACTCGAAGCGGTATCGTGTTAATAAATAGTCCCGGAATTACCTCAACACCTGCAATCTCAGCATTTCTTCCTGACACAACGTATCCATAAACAATGTCATCTGAATTATTATATTTGCTAAGTAGTGTAGCCCAAATACTTTGTATCACTGTATTCACGGTGACTTGGCATTTCTGAGCGATGCGAGCTATCGATGATGTTTTTTCCTCCTCCAGAACCAACTTCATTTCTTTATTGATGAATGCATCATTCGTAATCTGTTCTTTTTCGTAAGGTATTTTTGTAACCTCATTACATTCCAGCAAGTAATCATTCCAATATGCGATTGATTCATCTCTATCTTTGTTTTTCAACCAGTCTATATAGGTAGAATAAGGCACTACCTCGTTTAGACTCACTTTTATGCCGTGCTTTAGTTCATTATAAATTTTGAATAATTCAATTAATATTAAGCTATTACACCAACCATCCATAAGAATATGATGAAGATGGAATATCATGCTGTATGTATTATCATTCATTCGAACGAGCACAATTCGCAGCAGCACATCTTTATTTAAGTCGAATCGTTCCTTGCGATACTGCCTCATTAATTGCTTTAAATAAGCATCGCTATTATCACCTTGATCCGTAATATCGATGTACTCTACTGCTGCTTTTCGTTGTTTATAAACCACTTGCATATTTTGCTTAAATGAAGAGTAATCAAAAACGGTTCTTAAAATATCATGTCGTTCTATAACCGTGTTAAAAGCCTTATCTAACAGCTCCAAATCAATTTGCCCTTCAATCTGGAAACACGAGAGTTTAATATACGTATCCAGCTCATCCGTTAAGGCATGATAAAGCATACCCTCTTGCATAGGAGCAAGAGGGTATATGTTTTTCAAATTGGAGAGTACATCTTTGTATGCGACCAGCTCATCCATACTTATATTTTCTAGCGTTATATCCGTTACGGTGATTTCAGTTTCCTCTTTGGTTGTACAATAATGGAACAAACGAAGCAAATGCTCTTGATACGTGGCCTGCAATTTCTCAATGGTTTCAACATAAAATTCATCCTGCTGGTAAGCGATTGAAATTGTTAATTTTTCGTCAATGAGAACAGCTTCGATGTCTAGAGGATGTATACCAGAAAAATGTTTAATCGTGTTCTGCCTATATCCATGGCTCGTAATTTCAAAGCCATTTTCTCGAGTAGCTTTATCCAATTTACCTGTATAATTAAAACAAATCTCCGGTTCTACATCGTTCAGTTCTTCACTAGATAAAAGTTTAATCATTCCATAAAATCTACCCTGGTTCGGAATTCGACGCAGCATGTCTTTCGTATATTTAATCGTGTCGCCAAGATCATCGAAAGCTTTTAGAACAACCGGAAAAGGGGCGCTAAAGCACCCCACGGTTCTGCTAATGTCCATCATTTTGGTTGACTCTTCCCTACTATGGCCAATCAAAGTAATAAGCGTATTTTCATCTTTCGTCCAATCACGGATCGTCAAAGCCAGGGCAGATAATAAAATATCAAGAATATTTGTACAAAATGCTCTATTTATCTCTTCAAGTGCAGCTTCGGTAAATTGCTCACCAAGCTCTAGAACTTGTTTGTTCAAATCCATGCAAGCTTACCTCTTTCCCTTGGCAATTTTTTGATGTTCATTTCGCGTAAACCTTTCCAATAGTCGGCTTGCTTTTTAATAGCATAAGAATCCGCGTGTTTCTCCAACTTCTCAGACCATTCTTTGAAAGATAACGTTTTTTCTGAAAAAACAATGTCCAATCCTTTCTCGGCCTGATCGTATGCATGTGAGAAATCTTCAAGCAGGATTCTCCAAGACACTTCATCGATAACAAGTCCATGGATTACGATGAACAGTTGATCTCCTCCGTCCATTTTGAATAATCCAAGCTTGACCAATGGTCCTGTTTCAAGATCTATGCGGCTTTGAATCTCATTGCAAGCTTCTAACACTTCTTGATCAGTTGCATACTGATATACACTCAAATCATACAGGCTGTGATCGATCCCGCGATTGATTTGAATGACATTGCCGTTGTTATGCTTATACACGATTCTTAATGCGTCATGGTGAGCGACTAGTTTATTAAACACTTCTTTTACGGTGTCAGTCTTAAAGCCATCTGCCTTATATAACATTCTTGATTGACCCCATTGATGCTGTTCCATAGATTGTTGATCAAAGAACAATCTTTGAATGGGCGTTAACGTTACTTCTCCAGCTAGCGGTTCCTGTGAGTTCTTTGCATGCTGCTGCTCCACTAAGGTTACTAGCTGCTTAATAGTAGGGTTCTTGTATAAATGATCAACTTCAAAGCTGTAGCCCTTGGCTCTGGCTCGTGAAATAAGCTGGATGGCTTTAATCGAGTCTCCTCCCATTTTAAAGAAGTCATCGTTGATTCCGATAGGGTTTGAGCCCAAAGTAACTTCCCATATTTTGATCAGCACTTCTTCGATTTCATTTCGTGGAGCTTCGTAACTTATACCTGTTCCGGCATGAGCTGTAGGCACCGGCAAAACATCACGCTCACCTTTTCCATCCGAAGTTAATTTATTCGCTTCCCCTATTTCGATCAGCGAAAAATCTTTTAGTTTTAGCTTTCGGTTATCGTCATTATCATTATGGGTTATAAACTCTAAAATCTCTTTGTAGCTTTGTCCCCATCTCTCGATTGTTGTTTCTTTAAATAGACTTGTTTTATAGGTCATACCAATATGAAACACGCCATTTTCCTCGAGAATTTCAATGACAAAATCAAAATCGGATAACTTACTCTTATATTCATAAGTCTCAATTTCCAAGTTATCTATCGTTAATACTCTTTCATCTATTTTCTCATAGACAAATCTCACATTGAGAAAGCCTTCTCTACTATTTCTTTCTTTTTTCATGTGGTTCGCCAAAAAGTTAAAAGGATAATACATATGAGAATATGCTTCTAAACAATTTTGTTTCACTTCATTTAAAAATGCCTCAAATGTTTTCTCATCTGCTAGATTGTTTTTAAGAACCATCGTATTTGTAAACATGCCAATACTCTCATTAAAAGATCCATCCGCTCGATTGGTCACAGGGGTACCTATGCATATCTCCTCATTGCCGGTTAACTGTTTTAGCAAAAGATTAAACCCTGCAGCTAGCAGCATAAATAAAGAGCATTTATTACGCATTGAGACTGATTTCAAGTTGTGCACCAGCCCTGAATCAATTTTCATATGGACCGTGTTTGCCGTAAAATCTGATTCTGCAGGTGCTGGAAAGTCAGATGGCAGCTTCAATACGTTCATATCTCCCGATAGCTTACTTAGCCAATATTGCTCGCTTAGTTTCTTCTCGTTCGACATCAGATACTGCGTTTCCCATTCAACAAAATCTCTATACTGCTTGTTGACAGGCAATAGACGTTCATTTGCATACAATTGCATAAACTCTTGCACAAATATGCTCATCGAAATTCCATCTGCGATCGTATGGTGGAAATTAAAAATAAGCATGCCTTCATTTTCTTGCTCATCAATCAAGATGACCTTAAATAAAGGAGCTTCCGTTAAGTCAAACGGTGTTACTAATTTGTCTATTAATTCATCTAAATCCTCTTGGGAACCTTTTTTGACAATGTCAATTTTAAATTCCACATGCTCAAGCACCTCTTGCTTAAACTCCCCATCCTCAAGAAAAAGGCGTGTTCGTAAGCTCTCATGACGCCTAACCATTTCATTAAGTACGGACTCAAATTTTGGTCGATCCAATATCCCCTTTACCTTCAGAACCGTCACCATATTGTAGGGGTCATCTTTACTGATTGAACTTAAGGTGAACAATCGCTGTTGAATCATGGACATGGGAAGTATAGGTTCCTGCAATTCAATTTGGTTGAAGTTCGTTACAAGATCTGTGTGCTGACTCAATGGTGAATCGCTTAAATATCCGAAATGAGCCATCTCTTCTATCGTTTTCTTAATGGCATTAAATATATATTCGATATCCTCATCCGTATGCTCGGTAGAGAAGAAACAGTTCCTTCCCTCCCAAACATAAACACCCTTCTCCAATAAGCCAAAGAAGAATATTTCAAAATCACCTCGAAACACAAAACGGAATAATGAACCGAAGTGCACAACTTTTATTGGAACATGATTAGCTTCAAAATAAGCGTTTACTCGATACGCAAAATCTGTGGTTCTACGATTCAGCTTGTCATAAAGTGTATCTTTATTCTCCGTTATATACGTTAATGAGGCGTGAGCTGCAGCCATGGCCAACGGATGATGAGAGAAGGTTCCTGCTACAAATGTTCTCTTATTTTCACAAGGTGGAACCGAGGTATCACCAAAGCTCCACATTCCTCCATCAATGCAGTCCATAAACTCTGACTTTCCAGATACAACCCCAATTGGCATTCCGCCCCCAAGCACTTTTCCATAAGTAACGATATCTGCCTTAATATCAAAATACTCTTGAGCTCCTCCTGGACCTATTCTAAAGCCAGTAATGATCTCGTCGAATATAAGCGCAATTCCATTATCCTCGGTAATTTGTCTTAATGTCTTGAGGAATTCCTTAGGCTGAACATCAGGTCTTCTGCTTTGAACCGTCTCTACTAAGACACCAGCTATATCATGCGCGTTATTTCTAATGAACTCTAGAGAAGCCTCTTGATTGTAATTTAACATAACTAAGTCACTTACTACGCTATCCATAATGCCTGGTGCTAATGGAATCGTCGTCAGGTTTCCATCATCTCCAATGGAAGACAAGCCAAGCAGCCCATCATAGGTACCATGATAGGAGCCAGCAAACGTAACAATTTTCTTCTTGCCTGTACTTGCCCGAGCTATTCGCACAGCCACCATATTGGCTTCTGTACCCGAGTTGTAGAAAGCTACCCGCTCAACGCCAGTTAATTGGCTGATCTGTTCTGCAACGGTTCCAGCGAGTCTCCCCATTGGACCTAAAGGCATTCCTCGGCCAAGCTCCTCTGTCAATGCCTGATTGATAAAGCTCGGATTATGACCAAGTAAGTTAACCCCAAATCCCATTGTTAAATCTACAATGTTATTACCGTCTATGTCGCGGAGCTTCGATCCCTGTCCAGTATCAGCTACAATCTGATAAATCATTTCCTTCATTACAGGCCGGAATCCCGCGACATTACGATTATTCGCATACACTTTTCTATATTTTTGAATATTCGATTTTGATTTTTTAGTGTAGTTTGTATATTTTTTTTCGATATTTCGAATATAGGTCAACTGCAATTCATCGAAATTTTCATTATCGATTAAATCCAGTTTTTTGTAGGGAACATAGTGGTTTTTCGTGTCCACCGTTAAAGGAGCGGCCTTCAAGCTGCTTACATTGACTTGATTATTTGTTGCGGCTGGCAGCTTATTATCTTTAGCTACTGTTTGAATACTACTGGGACTACTACTGGAGTTACTGGGATTCGTTAGATTTTTTAGTATTCCAAGCTGTTCCTCCATGATTTTCATCTGTGCAGTAAAAATACTCTGCATGGTGCCCATACCATCGAGCGAGCCTAATGAGGAACTCTGTACCTGACTAACGACTGGCAAGCTATTTACCTGCACACTATTTGTGAGCGTATGCTCAGAGCCATTAGTTTGCGGCTCAGATACAACATCACTCTCTTCTGCTTCTTCTATTTCTTCAGACCAATCCATATGAGTATAAATATGCTCGGTTATTTTTTCGACGGTATCCAAGCTTATAAAAAACTCATTCAATGTGATCGATAGGTTAAATTTATTCGTAATTTGTTTGTTAAGCTGTATGAGTACTAAAGAGTCAAAACCAAGCGTTAGCAGATTGAGGTCATCTTCGATTTCTTCGATCTTTAATCCAGTTAAGATTTTTATCATTTCTTTTAATTCAGATTTGATTTTCTCTTTATAGTTTGTGCGGGAGTGACTACTGCGAGTTTGCGTCTTTTGAGGCAGTTGTCTGTCTTGAGTAGTTTCTTTCATCTCGATGATTGATGCTGAAGGTTGCTCTTGATTGACAGCATTACGATCCATTCTTTTTACCTCTCTCCACAGTTCCTTCTTTTGAAATGGATAATTAGGTAGGGTTACTCTTCTTTTGCTATAGGATTTATAAAATGAATGCCAATCCAAATCCATTCCTTTCATAAATAGAGCAGAAACAGAGTTGAAAAATTGTGTATAGTTGTCCGCTTCTCTTCTCATAGAAGGTAAAAACAAGATGTCTTCATCATCGATACATTGGTTTGCCAACCCACTTAGGGTCGCATCTCCACCAATTTCAATAAAAATATCTACGCCGAGTCGTTTCGCTTCTTGAACGGCACTTTGGAAATCAACTGTATTTGATAAATGCTCAACCCAATACTTGCTATTGCCCAGCACCTCTTCATTTTCCAATTTTCCCGTAATGCTGGATATCATCGCTACTTGCAGCTTTGAGAATGTAATATCACCGATACTTTTCTCATACATGCTTTCGTAATCCTTCATCAATAAGGAATGATAAGGATGAGGAATATTGAGCTTATTAAAAAAGATTCTTTGTTTGGCTTGTAGTGTATCAATAACAATATCCACTTCATCGCTTCGGCCTGATATCGTAACATTGTCTGGAGCGTTTACTGCAGCAATGGAAACATTTTTGCATCCGCTTTCCTCTAAGGCAGCTTTCACGTATTCCACATTCGTAAGGATGACGACCATCTTGCCTTCCACATCAATGGATTCCATCATTCTTCCACGCTGTGCAATCATCAGGATGACATCATCTAAGCTTATTAGTCCTGCATAACATGCAGCAGCATACTCACCTATACTATGACCAATAATTATGGTCGGTTTAACGCCAAGCGAATCCCAAAGCTTGGTTAAAGCGTACTCAATCGAGAATATGGCAGCTTGTGAATATAACGGTCTGCTGAGCAGCGTCTTGTCTTCCCCATAAATGCCATCAAGTATTGAAAGGCCAAGTATCTCGTTAAACTTTTCATTACAGAGATTCATTGTTTCTCTAAATGTAGTTGATGTTGTGTATAGGTCTCTAGCAATATCTTCATAGATTGATCCTTGGCCTGTAAATAGAAAGGCGATTTTTTTATCTTTGGTTGTACTCTTTTGAATGAGAAACTCAAGGTTGGTATGGTTGAGAACCTCTTCCATCGTATCTAACAAGTCCTCTTTGCTTTTTCCGACTGCAGAGAATCTGTAGTTTAAAAATGAGCGGCTAATATTGGCCGTATACGAGATATCTGCGATAGAGCTCTCTTCCTTTAACAGCTGCTCTTTGACGGAGCCTACATATTCTTTTAATGCTTTTTCATTTTTAGCAGACAAAGTCAACAAATGAGTTGGCAATTCATCGAATTGCTCTTCCTTCTCCTGAGGAGGTTCCTCAAGGATGACATGCGCCAAGGTTCCACTAAACCCAAAAGAACTAATGCCTGCTCTTCTGACTCCGTCTGACTTATGCCAGTCCTTAAATTCATCTGCAATTTTGACTTTTTCCCATGAAATGTTCTGATTAGGATTTTTAGAGTAGATGTTGGGCAGAATTTTCTTGTTTTCTATAGACGAAATGACTTTAATCAAACTCGCCATCCCAGAAGCAGCTTCCAAATGGCCGATATTAGGTTTAACAGATCCGATCAGGAGCGTATCTTTTTTGTTCTTAAATACCTCAGCTAGTGATTGAACTTCAATTAAGTCACCTAATGGAGTTCCCGTTCCATGTGTTTCAATATAATCGATATCATCGATTGTTAACTTTGCATTATGTAGTGCTTGTCTAATTACGCTTTGTTGTGATAGGCCGTTAGGAGCCGTAAAACCGTTGGACTTGCCATCTTGACCAATAGCAACACTTTTTACTAGAGCTGCAACTTTATTTCCATCACTCTTAGCGTCTTTTAACCTTTTGAGGATGATGACGCCGCAGCCCTCACCTCTCCCAAAACCATCTGCGTCATTATCAAACGCTCGGCATTGTCCATCTTTAGATAAACCATTGAATTTGGAAAGTCCTATAAACGGCTCTGGTGTAAGCAACAGATTGGAACCTCCAACTATAGCCATGTCGCACTGGTTATTTCTCAAGCTATCCACGGCCATATTTAAGGCTGAAATGGACGACGAGCATGCCGTATCACACGTTACCGCTGGCCCTTTGAAATCATAAAAATACGATAACCTTCCTGCTGCCGAACCAATGGAGACGCCTACTGTGGAGTACGGTGTTATATCGCATGCATCACCTGAAAACAATTCGGCATTGGCATATTCATACGCGCTCATTCCTATAAATACACCTGTTCTGCTTCCTTTCAGCTTCTCTATATTTAGAGCTGAATTCTCCATAGCTTCCCAGCTAACCTCCAGCAAAAGCCTTTGCTGGGGGTCTATCGATGCAGCCTCAATGGCAGATAAGCCAAAATGGAGATTATCAAAATCTTTTATGTCATTACGCAAAAATGATGCGTTTTTGGTAACCATTTTTCCTTCAGCATCAGGATTGTCGCTGTAATAGTCGTTGTAATCAAAACGATCCGGTTTTATTTCAGTGACGCTATCTTTACCGTTAACCAATACATGCCAAAAGCCTTCAATATTCCAAGCGTCACCTGGAAATCGACACGAATAACCGATTACAGCAACCTCTTCATTGCTTTTTTGATCATGTATGATCGTAGACAGTTCTTCTATTTTGGTCGCCGCTTTTTTTAATGCCAGTTTATATTTATCAATCTCTTGCTCCATACACTCACTCCCTTTTCCACTACTGATTACAATTCCACTTTTTGTTGTTCTGGATTGTACTGTATAAAGGTTTTAAATGATTTTAAGAAGATTAGAGGTATAAACAATACGGTAATGGCCATGAAACCTGAATATACAATGTATTGTATCGGTAAAAACTCGCCTAAAATACCTCCTAAGAACATAGCCAGCGGCGCAAGCCCCATTGTGAGCGTTCCCTTAAGTGACGATACCTTCCCCCTCATTTCCTGAGTCACCGTTAGTTGTATCGTCGATTCAATCAATACATTTACGATCGCATTGCATATACCACCGAAAAACAACAAAATGGCCATAAATATGAAATCATTCATCAAGACTGCCGTTGATAAAATAATCCCTTGCAGCAGCCCTGAAGCCGTAAGAATCATACTTTTGTGTTCAGGCTTGATACGAAATACAGAAGTAAAAATCATTCCCGCAAGCATACCTAATGTAAAAATAGCCAAAGCGATTCCGTATTTTACTTCTCCCAGATGTTCAGCATTTTTAAACATCGGTGCGAGCAATACAATACTTATTGTGGCAAAAAAGTTTAAAATACCAGCTAATATAATTAAGTCTCTAAGCCCTTTCATCTTCCAGACGTACGCAAACCCGTCTTTCATATCTTCCCAGAAATTATATTGTTGATCCTGACTTGTTGACTTAGGAATTTTCATAAACAATGCGAGAATAAATGAAATAATATAGGAAATGCCATTACATAAGAATAAAATTGGCGGACCTACGAGATGGTACAGTACACCGCCGGATGAAGGTCCTATAATCTGAGAAACGGCACGTAACATACTTAAGTTGGCACTGGCCTGTACAATTCGAGACGAAGGAACAATATCTGGGATCGTGGATGTTACTGCAGGATTAAAGAATGCGGCGCATATGCCAAGCGTAATCCCGGCAACAAAAGCCATCCAAATTTCAAGAAAACCAAAAATAGCTGCAACACCAACAAAAGTAATACAAACCCCTCGAATGAAATCCATTAACAAAATCATTTTCTTTCTGTCGGTACGATCTACGATTACGCCTGCAAAAGGAGATATGAGGACTTTAGGAAGCAAAGATGCCGCTAACAGTGCACCCATCAAACCAGGTGAGCCTGTTTCGTACAGTATCCAAAAGGTTAATGCGATTTCATAAATGGAATCGCCTAAAGCAGAAACCAGCTGTCCTTGCCAGAGCAAAAAGAAATTTTTGGACCATAATCGCTGTTTTGGTTCGCTTGTGTTTTCCATTTTTCCTCCAGTCGAGAGCTAAAACAAAAAGAATCGCGCTCAGTTCGGAGCTGTAACCCGCTCACTCGCCGAACACGATTCTCTTGTTCAAGATCTATTCATTTCTGTTTTCCATGCTTGCCTTTAAATGATTTAAATCCAAGTCACATTAACCGTTCTTAACTTTTCACCAAGCTCTGTTCGTATATCGGGTACGAATAAAATCCTTGTCCGGTCTTCCTGCCATGTGTTCCTGCCTCTACCATTTTCCTAAGAAGAGGGCATACGCGGAACTTTGGATCCTGATAGCTATCGTATAAAATATCTAGTGAATGTACGACAGTATCCAGGCCTATCAAGTCAGCTGTTTCAAGTGGCCCCATTTTGTGACCAAAGCATTTTTTGAATATATCGTCAACGTCTTTTGGTTCTGCAATCTGGTCTTGAACGACGAATGCAGCCTCATTCATCATTAAATGAGAAATACGATTGGACACAAAACCTGGTAAGTCGTTAACAATGATAGCCTCTTTATTCAAAGTAGCAAGTAGATTAATAGTAGCTTCTATGGTTTCCTCCGAAGTATGGAAACCTTTGATAACCTCTACTACTGGTTTCATAATGACTGGATTCATATAATGCGCACCGATAACTTTAGTTGGTCGATTTGTTAGTGCAGCGACTTTGGTGATTGAAATACATGAAGTGTTGACAGAAAAGATACAATGCTCTGGGCATACGCTATCAAGCGTTATATATACTTCTTTTTTAATCTCCCATTTCTCTGGCACATTCTCAATAACATAGTCTGCATTTTTTAATAAACCATAATCAGCGGTAAAGCTGATACGATTGAGAATGGCTTCAGGCTTCTCAGCTGTGAAATCTTTATTGTACAAGCCTTGGAAACGAATGTTGTTCGCGATTTGCGCTTTGGCTTTTGTAAGAATCTCCTCTGAAATATCAACGAGTACAACATCATACCCAGCTAGTGCAAAATTATGTGCAACTCCAGTCCCCATTACACCTGCACCAATGACTCCAATGACCTTCATATATCTTCTCTCCTTACGCTACGTTAAATTGTACTGCTCTATTGTCGCTTCTATCTTTATTTTATTGGCCGACTGGAGCGCTTTTACGCTCAATAAGCGAAGAAATAGCTTGAATGGACCTGAAATTGTTCAAGTCTAAGTCATTATTATCGATTTGGACGCCAAAATCTTTTTCCATAAACATAACCAACTGCATAGCAAAGAGAGAATTGACTTCTCCAATAGCGAAAATATCATCGTGATCCTCTAGCTGCTTACTTTTAATATATTTACTTAAAAATGCACGTGTACGGTTTTTTATTTCTTCCATGGATATACACCTCTATTTAATAGTTTTTTAGTTATAGAGCGCTCATGGCGCTTTTTAAACGTATAAATTTTTTATACGTTACAAACTCATAATCCAAATTGATGATTCTAGATATTTTCGTAAGGGAATCATCCAAGCTAACTTCAACAAAACTGTCTATCCCCCACTCGCCTAATTTTAGAATGGAGGCATTCCAATTCATGGGACTAGCCATATTTTTGATCAGCTCATTCTTTAAATCAGAAGCACTTTGGATGATAGTCTGAGTAAAGACGGATATAATGGGTACTTCTCCATCATAAATAGGAGTGTCCTCAACCAGATTGACGAACATCTCAATGCCTTTTGCTGCATATGGTGAATGAAACGCATATGGTGTATGGATCGTTGATGCTTTTATTGCTCCCTGTAGTTCAGCAGTGTTCAAGACTTGAATCACGCTGTCTTTGATTCCTGAAATAACGAGACATGTTTCATTATTTTCACTTGCGATAAAAACATCATTTTCCGCCTTGCAATTGGCTATCATATCGTAAACCTCGCTATAGGTCTTGCCTACGATGACCCCCATACCGCATGAATCTGCGGAACTCTTAGGATATTCGTAAATTATTTGCAGCATTTGTAGTCCAGCGGCAAAAGAAATGGACTTGCCACACGCCATAGCGGTGATCAAGCCCATACTATAACCTACCATCATCGCAGGTTTTATGCCGGAATTAACATATTGCTGGTAAACGATATAATCACACGTATAAATGGCAATCCAATCGTAGAACATCTGGTCGTATTCCGTATGTTTCAGTTCATGAGATGTAAATAAATAACCATGCAAATCAATTCCAATTTGTTCATTTACAGTGGAACAGTATTGTTCAAGGGTATGAAGTTGATCATCATCAAACTTATCCAAAAAATTACGATAGTCTGCTCCAACACCCTGAAAAAGAAAGGCCCGTTTTTTATTGCTTAACATGTTCACCAACCTCATTATCTTGGCATAATACGCCTTCAAACAGTTTTACGATTTGCTCGACATGATCATTAATAAAAAAGTGGCTGCCCGTAAAATAATAAGACTTGCTTTTTTGTTCGCATAAATCATCCCAGGTAATCTTTTGAATGGTATCAATTTTATCTTCTAGTCCATTTAATACTGTAATTTTACATTTTAATCGTTCTGGTCGTTCTTTAAACTCATAAGTTTCCATGATTCTAATATCATTTTTAAGAATTGGTAAATAAAATCTCATTAGTTCTTTACTCTGTGTCAGCTCTTCATGAATACCACCTAGTGCAATTATTTTTGAAATAAATTCATCATCTGACATGGTAAAGTTGACATACATATTATTGTGCACAATGGGTGATTGTCTCCCTGAGAAAAAGATATGCTGTGGCCTCGGATGTCCTTCTTCTATAATTTTATAGTACAGCTCATAAGCCAACAGCGTCCCCATACTATGACCGAATAGGGCATATTTTTCATCCCTAATTTTATCTTTTATCATCGAATATATATCATCCACAGCTTCTGATATATCATGATAAAAGCCTTGGCCGAATTTCTCCCCCCTTCCCTTTAGTTCAACACCTTCTATTTCCAAAGCGTGACTAGTATATGTGTTCCAATGTGAATATGCACGCTTGGATCCACCTGCAAACGGCAAACAATACAATCTCATTGGCATGTGCTCCTTCAAAGTAGCAAGTAAATAATCATTGTTTAATTAATTAAGGAATTAATTTCAGACAAAATATCATCTACGGATTGTGTATTACTGTCAACGATGACATTCTCTTCGTCCTCTTCAAAGCTCATAGCTGCCGTCAATAAATAACCATTTAATTTTCGTAAAGACGGGTAGTTGAAGAACACAGAAATATCGACTTGCACATCTAGTAAAGATTTTATTTCATTCCTTAAGGAGAAGATCATTAAGGAATCAACCCCTTGTTCGGTAAATGAACTATCGACAGATAATTGACTGGCGTCATTAAACCCAATAATGTCAGCTGCTGATTTATGCAATAGAGCTAATAAATACTCACTTCGCTCTGTTTTGCTTAAACTTTGCAATTTGGCGATAACATCTTCCTTCAAAGCCGTATTTACACTTTGTCCTCCAAAATCAGAATCGTTTGAAATGAAATTTGTCAAAAACGCAGTTACTTCATCTACACCTGTTCTTTGACTAAATAACTCCCAATTCGCATCGACAACGACAATTGAAGAATGATCTTTTTGAAATACTCTGTCTATCATTTTCTTTCCAATCTCTTTAGACATTCCATAAAGTCCTTTATTCTCGATGTTCTTTAAAATATTGCTGTTACTCGTGGCCATTCCAGCTTCTTCCCATGGCCCCCAACAGATTGACATTGCTGGCATACCGAGGCTTCTTCTATATTCTGCAAACATATTCATAAAATAATTAGCTGCCGCATAATTGGCTTGCCCCATATTTCCTACTACAGAGGAAATAGATGACATCATTATGAAGAAATCCAAGCTCTCATCCTTTAATGCATGATGTAAGTGGTAAGTTCCTCCCACCTTAGTCTTAAGTACGTTTTCAAAGCTGGTCCACGTTTGATCTTTAATCATCTTATCTTCAATAATTCCAGCGGCATGGACGACACCTTTAATCTTCATGTTGTTCTTTTTCAGTTTTTGTACCACTGAAATTACATCAGCTTGATTGCTCACGTCAGCCTTTTCAACGATAATCCGGGCACCTTTTTCACTCCACAAGCTCACCGTTTCAAGTAATTCGTTCGAAGCATCGCTTCTACTTAGAAGTACGATGTTTTTAGCACCTTGCTGGATCAAATAATCTGCATAGATTTGACCGATTGTTCCTGTTCCTCCGCTAATTACATAGGCGGCTTCATCATCGATCTGAATTGCGAGATCTTCCTTGCTAGTACGGCTTTTGGAGTTTCTTATTAGTCTAGGAATATATCGCTTATGATAATCCCTGAGCACAACCTGTTTATCTTCTCCATAGATGATTTCATTAATAATTTTATCCATATGGTGTTCCAACACATGAAGATCTGCATCTATAATGCCATCCCACAACGGAGTATGCTCGAGTCGAATGACCTCGCTAAATCCCCATATTGGGGCCTGATAGAGGGAAGTTGATGTAGCCGCGCCATCTACCTGATGCACATTATTCGTTACGACTTTGATCATCATTTTATGAGAGTAATTTAATTCTGTTATGGATTGCACGAGGTACAATAGACCACTGCATTCCTTTTCCACTGTAGTTAGTAAATCTTCTGCATGTAGACGATTTAGCTTCGTTTCATCGGTTGTACTTATATAGATTAGTTTGCATTTTTCTTTTTCAAATCGACTTCCGATATTTTCTATAAGTTTCTTAACATCATTTTTATTCGTATACGACATAAAAAATAAATCCTGTTCATGCTCAACGTATTTATCAGCTTGTATAACTCGTATGGAGGATACACCATTGCGATTCAAGCTTTCATGGAATCGATCAACTACATCTGGATCATTTCCGAATAACACGACTTTTTCATTTCCATTAACTTTTACATCTTTGCTAATTCTCGCCTCTTCAATCCAATCCACGTTATACAGCATGCGATCACCATTACTATTTAACTCTTTAAGTAAGGTATCACGCTCAGTTATTTTCGCCATTAGCCGTTCAATCTCAAATACGATTTCTCCCTTTTCGTTGTACACATCGATATCGCCTACAACTCCAGATTGCTGAGAATCATCGACCTTAATATGGCACCAGAAGCTTTCAGCATCCCTATAGTGATATGTTAATTTACCCAATGATATAGGAATGGCCGTTTTTAGTGCATACTCTTCACTCTGTGAATTCATTCTCATACTCAATTCGGATACAAAAAATATAGATTGGAAGATAGAATCTATCGTACCAGCATAAACGATATAATCCTTGCCACCTGGAATATCCTTTTTAGGATCAATATAGCAGAGCCCTTCAGCATCACCTTTCCATACTTTCGAAATTCGTGTGAAGCCATCTCCTAATTTGAACCCAAATTTCTTCATCACATCATAAGCACTGAATCCCGAGGTCACTTCAGGGTATCTGTCTTTTATCTCATCAATCGATACATGCTTCTCATGTTCTCGTTCTTGCTGGGACATAGTAATATTGCCTTTGCAGTGCTTCATCCAATTTTCATGCTGTAACTGCTTGTCTGTACTTACAAGTTCAAATTTCATTTGCTCTTGATTTGTATCTTCAATAAGAAACTGAACAACCCGCTTTTCGTCTTCTACAGCCGTTAGAGGGGCATGAAATTCCACATTGGATATTATGCATCTTCGCGGATTACGGAAATCTTTAGCGATCGATAAAAGCATGGACATGTGGGCCGCAGCAGGAGCTATCGCCGTATCGAAAATAATATGTTCATGCATAAAGTAAGGAGTATCTACGCTATAAGTGCTCTGATAGATGGTTCCATTTTTAAAATAAGGTGTATTGATTCTTTGGCCAATGAGCGGATGAAAATCCTTGTTCAAAATAGAAGACACATTATCTTCATGAGAACAAACGGGCTGCATCCAATATGATTCTCGATCAAAGGCATACGTTGGTAATGTCACACGATTGTAATCTTGTTCAAAGCTGGTCTCAAGCCCTGCCCAATGAATGGTTACACCATGGCAGTATAGTTCTCCTAGGCAATGCGCAATTTGCTCCCATGCATCTTTTTTCATATCCAGCGAATTTAAAAGCATTTTTTCTTCATTAAGAATGAGTTTGCCAAGTGAGCATAACGTTTTGTTTGCTCCAATTTCGAGGAAAATCGTATTTTGAACATCTTTTAATTGGGAAAGAGCATGATAAAAATTAACTCTATCCTTAATATGATTTGTCCAATAGTCAGCGTCTAATAATTCGTCTTTATCCACAGCTCTTCCAAGGGTAGCCGATATATAGTTCAGCTTGCTGGTTTTAAATTCAACTTCATTTTTTGCAACCTCTCTAAATGGTTCCAATATCGGAAGCATTAAATGAGAATGGAAAGCATGGGATACATGCAGTCGATTTACTTTTATCTTTCTATTTTCCGCTTCTTTGGAAACTTCCTCAACCGCATCCAAATCTCCGGATATTACGATACTTTCCTCTGCATTATGAAGAGCAATCGATAGCTTGTCCTCATAACCCTTTATTAGCGCTTCAATCGTTGCCTGATTTGTATAAATAGCAGACATCGCACCTGTTCCCGGAGCTGAATCCATTAATCTGCCACGAAGTGCAACTAGCTTTACAGCATCCTCAAGACTCATAATGTCTGCTGCGACAGCAGCCGCGAACTCCCCAATACTGTGTCCTAGAACGACCTCAGGAGTAACCCCTACGCTTTCCCAGAATTTTAATAACGCATATTCGATGGAAAATATTAAAGGCTGTGCATAGCGAGTTCTTTCAATATCCTTGCTAGAATATTTATCGCTATAAATCATTTCTACTAATGATTTATCTACATATGGCGTAAATAATTGATCACACTCGTCAAATGCTAATTTAAACGAAGGATTATAATCATATAATTCTTTTCCCATCCCTAAATATTGGGACCCTTGTCCTGTAAATAAAAACACCAATTTCGTTTCTTGATGCATATCGATTTTTTCATTATGCCGCTTAGAAATTCCAGCTTTGTTGTTCGTATCCAAATAGGCCTGAAGTCTATTTACTAGTTCCTCTTGATTTCTAGCAGATACAGTAAACCTGTGTGGAAAATCAACCTTGGCCAAGTTATTCGTATGAACATAATCTTTAATAGGAATTTGAGAATTTTTCTTTAAATATTCAAGATTATTTTTAATATTTTCATGTAATGACTTATCATTTTTGGCTGATATTTTAACGATAGAAATTGGATCTATATCCTTTGTATGTGGCTTTTGTCTTTTTGGCGGCTCTTCCAAGATGATATGGGCATTTGAGCCTCCAAAGCCAAATCCGTTTACGCCCACTCTTCTTAATCTGCCATCGCTGCTCCAAGCTGTATGTTCTGCAATGACGGATACAGGTGATTTTTCCCAAGGAATAAAAGGGTTCGGCTCATTAAAGTTCAAATTCGCAGGTATCATTTCGTGTTTGAATGCTAACAGTACCTTAATTATGCTGGCTACTCCTGCTGCTGCCTCTAAGTGGCCAATATTCGATTTAACAGAACCAATTTGCAGAGGATGATCCATAGCTCTGTCTTTGCCATAAGTATTTACAACAGCCTTTACCTCAATAGGATCACCCAGCTTTGTACCTGTACCATGCATTTCCATATAATCAATATCAGAATAATTTAGTCCAGCATCCTTAAGTGCCTTGGTGATTACTTTCTCTTGAGCTAATCCATTAGGAGCTGTTAATCCGTTGCTCTTGCCATCCTGATTGATCGCGGTTCCTTTAACGATACCTAGTATGTTATCGTTATTCTTTATTGCATCGCTTAGACGTTTTAGGATTAGCACCCCACCGCCTTCACCTCGCCCATACCCATTTGCTGACGCATCAAAGCTTTTGCTTTGCCCATCGACGGATATGGCCTCTAACTTTGAGAAGCACACATGAACGGCTGGTGAAATCATCAAATTCACGGCTCCTACGACCGCAGTGTCAACCTCACCAGATTTAATAGCTCTGCTAGCTAAATGTAAGGCTGTAAGGGAGGAAGAGCATGCCGTATCGACACAAAAGGATGGACCTTCAAAGCCAAAAGTATAAGAGATTCGGCCACAAGCCGTACTAAATGTTGTTCCTGTAAGCGAATAAGCGTCTACTTTACTTAAATCTCCTGATTTATAGTGGGCGAACGAATATTCTTCCCCTGCTATACCAATATAAACACCTGTGTTGCTTCCATAATGCTGCGCAATGTTGATGCCGCCATTTTCAAAAGCTTCCCAAGTCAGCTCAAGCAGTAATCGCTGCTGTGGATCTAGTGATTTGGCTTCTTTGGGGGAAATATTAAAAAATTTCTGGTCAAAGCGATCGATAGGTACGTTTAAAAATCCGCCTTTTTTAGAATACATTTTTCCAGGCTCTTCTTTATCATCACTAAAATAGCTATCAACATCCCATCGATCCGCTGGCATTTCACAAATCCCATTAATGCCTTTCATTAAAACTTCCCAATATTCATCGGGACTATTAGCTCCTCCTGGGAAACGACAGCTAATCCCTACAATCGCTATATCTTCTTGCGCATGACTTACTTCTTTGTTACTATCCGTACTTTCATCACTTGATACTATTACATGGTTTAATGTATTGAATAGAAAGTCTGCATACAAGTTGATATTTGAATTTTCAAATATCGATGCTACTTCAACATCGATTCCAAATTGGTTCGATACTCTCTTTGTAAATAATGGTATGTCAACCGATACTAATCCTAAGCTGATAAATGGCTCATTATAATCGACAACTGTTTCATCCAAAATATCTTCCACCAAGTCTGCTAAAAACGCGATAATTTCAGGCTTTGTGAACGTTTTTTCTGAATTCATTTTGTCTCATCTCCTTCAGGGTACCTTACTATATAAAAAACAGCCCTAGGTTCAAATGAACCAAAGGCTGTTTTTCACTACTCTACACTTTTTAACGATTCAATCATATTTATTCGTGTCACTTTTCTTCGAAGCATTAAGCTTGAGAGAATGGTGAGCACGAAAGCAAGAATAACAGCTATCAACATGACAAACAGACTTAACTGATTTGGAATTTGCTGATGGGCGCTTGATAGTGACTTAACTACTAATGAGTACATATAACCACTTATCGGTAATGCAATAATAATAGCGAAACTAGTGAGTATAATGTTCTCAAAGAAAATCAGCCGGTTAATTTTAAACTTCGGATATCCTAATACTTTCAGTGTCGCCAGCTCACGATTTCTTTCATAAATATTTATGGAGGATATCGTATAAATGGCACCAAAGGAAAGTACGACCGCACAGATGATAAACATAATAAAGATAAAACTATTCTGTTTCAAAATATATTGTGCCGACGCCTTTAAATCTTCCTTGTCTGCGATGGCATCCACCTGCTGATCTTGTTCAAAGAAAGTACGGACACTGGCAAGTTCAGCAGTGCCACTGGTCTCTACTACAAGCGAGCTTGGATTGTACTTGACGCCAAAACTATCCAGATACGCTGGTGTGCTATAAAACGATGGATTCGAATACTGGTTGGATATTTGCACCACTTTCATTTCGATCGTTTTATTTGCATACTCAGGCTCGGTGAACTTGATTTGGATTGTATCCCCCAGTGCAATTTTATAATTGTCAGCATAGGATTTTGGTACAAGAACACCACCGTCTTCCAATACAATCCGTTTGGCATTTTCATCAAAGAAATGAATGAGATTGTTATCTTTTTCAGTAACAACTAACGCGGCATTTTGCTTAGTATCACCTTTGATAAATTCGACAGGAATATTGGATAAATCATAACTACTCTTGATACCAGCAGGTAGTTGCAACGTATCTAGAGATGAGCCTTTCTTATAGTCAACTCTCAGCTCATAAGTATTTACCTCTTCAATCTGGTCAGCTACTTTTTGCAAGGATGTCATCGTACCAAAAGCAGTAATCAATAAAACGGTACTAACAATAACACCTACGGAGCTTGCTATCGCTTTAGATTTATTTAAAAATATATTTCTCAAAATGATTTTGTAGTTGTAGGAAATATGACTCCAGAGACCTGGAATTCTTTCGATGAGCAGCTTCTTCATCTTCTTAGGTGGTTTAGGACGCATCGCCTGAGCTGCACGTTCTTTTAGGATGGCTCTACCACTTAGGTAGCAGGACAATATGCCGAATGCGCTTGAGAAAAGGATAGGTGGAATCACAGAAGTAAAGGATAGGGAGAACATAATGTCCGGCAAAGCATAGGCTTTCGCATTTGATGCTCTAATCATTGGAATAAATACATTCGCAGCAAGGATACAACCTAAAATGGAGCCTATAATCCCTACCAGAACAGGATATCCCATATAATGAAGCATGATATTTCTATTTTTAATACCCAGCGCTTTCATAATACCTACTTGATTTCGTTGAGAATCAATAATCCGCGACATTGTAAGAAATAGAATAATCGCTTCGATGATAAATAGAACCAACGGGATAACTTTGCTCATTAAGTTGTTGTTATGGATCGTTTGTTGAAGCTGTGAATAACTGAACATCCGCTCTTTACTCATTTGGCTAACGTAGGATAGTTCTTTTGATTGTGCTTCAATGGATTGGCTTAATTTTTCAATATCATACCCTTCCTCGGCATCAATCAAAATTTCATTATAGTAAAAGCCGCCAGCGATTTGAGGGATAGCCATTTCGGTCAAATACGCTACACCGAATGATTTATGATCTTGGATGGCATTCTTTTTCGCATATTCTACATTCTCACCCAAGCCGCTAATCGTGAACGTCATATTTTTGTCATTCACATTTATTTGAATTTGATCACCGACTTTGTACTGATGCTCCTTGGCATAATGAGAATCAAGTAAAATTTCATCTTTTTGTGTTGGAATGCTTCCCTCAATCAATTTAGACGTATTGATTGCATTGTCTACAGGAATAGAATGAATCTTTAACGTAGATTTCAACCCCTCAAAAGTTTGCGTGGCATGAAGAGTATAGCGACCTTCGAGTTTATTAATCCCATCGACCTGCCTTAGCCTTTCCACATCCTGAGGAGAAATTTGCTCGTAATTTACATGTAAATCACTTAAATTATGCTCTTTAAAGTAAGCTTTCGTATATGCATCGAGATTACTGCTTAATGTAACCAGTCCCGCATAGAAAAAAGCTCCTACTGCGATAACTAATACAAAAGCAATAAATTGCCCGATTGATTGTTTAATATCCCTTAAAGATTTTGAAAATAACTTCATAATTACCACTCGATCCCTTCGACATTCTGTTTGTCATGATTGATCGTCACACTTTCGATCATCCCGCTCTTAACTTTGATGATTTTATCTGCCATAGGAGCAATCGCTGTATTATGAGTGACCAATATCACGCACTTCTTCGTTTCCTTGTTCAAATCTTGAAGAAGTTTTAAAACAGATTTACCTGTCACATAATCTAATGCTCCAGTAGGTTCATCACAGAGTAAAAGCAGAGGATTTTTGGCAACAGCTCTCGCGATCGCAACGCGTTGTTGTTCTCCTCCAGAAAGCTGAGAAGGGAAATTTTTAATACGTTCCTTTAATCCGACCTTATACAAAATGTCTTTAGCATCCAAGTGGTTTTTACACACTTCCGTTGCAAATTCGACATTCTCCAGCGCGTTTAGATTCGGAATCAAATTATAGAATTGAAATACAAATCCAACTTTTTGAGCACGGTACTCGGTTAATTTTTTTTCATTAAACTTCGTAATCTCTTGATCACCAACTAGTACGTTTCCTGAAGTAGCTGTATCCATACCGCCAAGAATATTTAAAATTGTACTTTTTCCTGCGCCACTAGCACCTAGAACTACAACAAACTCTCCCTCTGATATGGAAAAATCAACACCAGCAAGAGCCTTGATCGGCACTTCACCTATTTTGTATTCTTTCATTACGTTTTTAAACTCGATTAGCTTTTTCACTTCTTACATCTCCTCGTAAAATATTTCTGAACTGGGTTTGACTCGACTTCCCGTTTCTTGGGAGATGAAAAAAGTCAAACTTAATTTTATGCTATCTATTTGCTAAATTAATGAATGAGCGTATTTATATAATCCCCGCCCGTATTGGAAAGGGATAGATCGCTATGTACCATGATAGTTGGAACAAAATTGTGTAAACGGATACGGGGATTACTGAAGATCTTCCGTTATCAAAGAACATTGGCTCCGTTCAGGATGCATGAGAAATTAGGTAAGCAGCCCGAGGGAGAACCCCTCAGGCATTCTCAGCAGGGTAATTGATCCATTAATTGATAGTTCAGGGATATAATCAAGGGACAATATATTATATTACTAAGCATCTTGATTTTTTATTACTTGGATTTAGATATCATATTGCGTAAGTTGTGTTAAGAAAAATATTCTTCATAATGATTTTCTAGATTTGTTTTAAAAGTGTTAATAAAGCGCAGCCCATCTGCACCATCGAAGAAACGATGATCAAATGTTAAGGTGATTGGGAGCATTTTTCTAATGACAAGCTCATCATTCTCTGTAACGACCACTTTCTTATCTGCACGATACAAGGCAATTATTGCGACTTGGGGACAAAAAATAATAGGTGTAGCGAATCCCCCGCCAATGGCCCCTACATTACTTATCGTAATCGTACCCTCGCGTGTATCTGTAAATGACAACTTTTTTGACCTTGCTCTGTCAATGAGATCAGTGATCTCATTGGACAATGCATCAAGTGGTTTTTCATTTACTTGTTTAACGTTGGGTATAACGACTCCATCGTTCGTATCTACAGCAATTCCGATATTGTGGGCTGAAAATAGCTTTAATGAACCATTGATCTCATTGGAGTTAAATAGTGGGTGTTGTTTGAGTGTTTGAGACAATGCTTTAACGAATACAGGTGTTAAGGTCAAGCTTAAGCCCTGATTCATTTTTAATTTTTCTTTATACAGCAGCAGATTTGTTATATCTGCCTCAGCATATGCCGTTACATGAGGAATGGTTTGAGCCGACTTTGTTACGATGTTTGCAATTTCTTTGCGCATAGAGGTCAGTTTTACAATCGTATCATCGTTGGAGTTGTCTGTTGCTGTGCTTGGATAGGTACCAAGGTTTATGCCAAAGTCATTCAATAAGTGCTGGCTATCCTTGGATACATCCTCATTCAACCATTCATGCTTGAATCCGTCCGACTCATCTCCTTTTCTCTGATTAATAACGATGATTACATCGTTTACATGAATGACATCCCCAGGATTATAAGGCAGTTTATCAATTACCCCTTCTATCGGCGAAGGAAGCACGGTTGTTACCTTATCCGTCTGAACTTCTACAATCGGTTGATCTTCAACAACACGTTCTCCTTCTTTGACTAGATAAGCAACAATAAACCCTTCAATTAATCCTTCACCAAGTTCCGGAAAAAGAAATTCATATTTCATAATCACTCACCTCGTAAGAGAAACTAACATCTGCTCTATTTCATGCACAATTCTGTCTTGAGAAGGAAGATAGTAATCTTCTATAGAAAACTGCGGTACGGGAACATCAAAACCCGTAATTCGTTTTACTGGAGATTTCAAATCACCAAACATGCGCTCTTGAATCACAGCAGCAAGCTCTGCCCCTACTCCGCCTGTTAATGGAGCCTCGTGTACAATTACGGCTCGGTGTGTTTTACTTACAGATTCCTGAATAGTCTCTATATCAAATGGATACAGCGTACGAAGATCTACAATTTCCAGGCTAATTCCCTGGGTCTTTTCAAGCTGTTCTGCGGCTTTAACTACATTCCCTATCATAGCGCCCCACGCGATTACGGTAATATCTTTTCCTTCCTTCATTACATTTGCTTTACCTAGTGGTACCGTATATCGATGCTGTGGTACAGGTTGACGCATGCTACGATAAACTCTCATAGGTTCAAGGAAAATAACAGGATCGCTGCCTTCTGACGCTGCAGTGAGAAGACCTTTGGCATCATAGGGATTACTCGGTATAACAACTTTTAAGCCTGGCGATTGAAACAGCAGGGCCTCTATGCTCTCCGAATGCAGCTCAGGTGCACGAACACCAGCTCCATAAGGAGCTCTTATAATTAACGGCACTTCATATTTACCTTGTGTCCGCATCCGCAATCTTGCTAAATGCGACAAGATTTGCTCAAGTGCAGGATAAATAAATCCAAAAAACTCAATTTCAACAATAGGCTTAAGACCGTTCAGCGCTAACCCAATTCCGCAGCCTACAATACCTGCTTCTGACAAGGGGGTATCTACTACACGTTCGTCACCAAACTTATGATATAAGTTCTCAGTAACACGGAAAACACCGCCGTTTTTACCGATATCCTGTCCTAAAAGAAGAACCTTGTCATCATCGGTCAATAACATATCTAACGTTTCATTTAACGCTTGAACCAGGTTTAACTCTCTATGCATACCAAGTCCCTCCGTGAAATCTATTGATGATGATAACGTTCTATAAAGCTATTAAAGTTGCTCTCCTGCTCTTGAATATTCCATGGTTTATTAGCAAGCACGTTCTGAAACATGATAGTTGGATCAGGTTTGGAAATAGTAAGAGCAAATTTGATGCCATCATTAACTAGCCGCTCTGCTTCTCCAACAATTCTTGTTTGTATGTCTTTATCTAACATACCTTGTTTGAACAAATAAGCTTCTAAGCGCAAAATAGGATCTCGTGGTCTCCAAGATTCGCTCTCTTCAATGCTTCTATAGCGGCTTGGATCATCAGCTGTTGTATGTGCACCATATCGATAAGTTACTGCTTCTATTAAAGTTGGCCCCTTACCGCTTCTTGCGGCTTCCAATGCATTTTTGGTTGCCACATAAACAGCGAACACATCATTTCCGTCCACTCGAACATTTTCCATATTATAAGCTATCGCTTTTTGAGCAATAGTTTCACTGGATGTTTGACGAGATAGCGGTACACTAATTGCGTAACCATTGTTCTGACAGAAAAACACCACCGGAGCCTTGAATACAGAGGCCATATTTAAGCCTTCGTGAAAGTCTCCTTCTGAAGTGGCTCCATCGCCAAAATAGGCAATAGAACAAGCCGTTTCATTTTTATATTTACTAGCCCAGGCAGCCCCTGCTGCTTGAGGAATTTGTGTAGCTATTGGCACATATGGCGGCATAATATTTCGGTTATCAGGAGGAATACATCCCTCAATTCTGCCCATCCAATACCAAATAATTTTTACCATCTCATATCCAAATGTCAGCATTGCTGCATGATCCCGATAGGTAGGAAACATCCAATCCTGCTTTGAAAGAGCAAGAGCACTGCCAACTTGGCTCGCTTCTTGTCCTTCGAACGGAGCGTACGTGCCAATTTGACCCTTACGCTGCATATTCACTAACTTTCGATCAAACACCCGATTGAGCACAAGAAGCTTGTACATTTCTATGGCTAGTTTTTCATTTATAACCATACTATCATCACGCAATGTGCCATCGAGTTCTAAGATTTGAAATAGACGTTGTTGTTCCATCTAGTCCCCCATAATTTTAGAATGATAAGTAAGTTTAGATTTGTTCGGCGAAGACAGCTTCTGGATATCCGTTTGATAAAACCTTCGCCCAATCTTTTTCATCCAAACCGTGCTGGCTAATAAACGCATATGCTAACCTTTCAATACCAAACCCGACACAACCAGTTGCCATCCATTCTGTTTCGCCGCGTTTTATATTGAATTGTTCGCCAAAAAAGTGCTCGTGAAAATTAAAAGATGCTGCCGCAATCGTACGATCACTTGCAACGTTTAACCGAAGCTCGTATTTTAATTCTTGCATTCTTTGATTAAATATTTTTGCGGCCGTATCTTCATTGCAAAAAAACGGATCGCTTGCGACTTCGCAGTGTCCTTGCAGACCCAATCTCTGAAAAATAGAAAAGGATGCTTCCATAAATTTTTGACGACTTTCCAAAACGAAATCTTTTGATCCCATAAAAACTATTTCGCGAATAGAAAAGTCCCACAGCCTTTCCAAAGTGCGGTGATATTTCGATTCATAACGAAATGATTTGCCGATTGATGTTATGACTCGATTTTGTGTTTCATCATGTTGAGTATTTTGGAATTGATGATAAGTGTGGTAACACATAGTTGGGGGTAAACAGTAATCCACATTGTGGCAGTTGTGAAGTAAGTAAGAATCTATTTTATCATTAGATTTATATTCTTCGAGAAAGTTGCGATAGTTATCAATATCATTATGCAATCTCGTGACGAACATTAAGAAATGTGGGAACGAATTAAAGTAACCGCATTTCTCTAAAGTTTTGGTAGGTATTAAAGTAGGATATCGATATTCGACTGCACCAAAATGGGAAATTGTCATCTCTTTAAATATTTTATCTAAGGCGTCCATTAAGAAAATTAATTTATCACCAAAGCATACTTGACCTTCTCCCATTTCATAAACCATTTCTTTTTCAAGTAATTGATCAAAAAGGTCGTCTTGATAATTGCTGTGAATGTTCTCTGATTTCCAAATGACTCGCGCTGGTACAACAAATTGGAGCAATATTTCATTATCAATTACAGATACTAGTTTTTCTTTAATTTCTGAAGGATCAGTTCCTGGTAATAGACTAACTTCTAAACCTTTGATCGTGCTTTCATCTTTTATCAATTTAAACTGTTGAATGCTGGCTGATATAAAATAAATCCTTTTCTCCAATTCCTCATCATGTTTAATTGGAATCGGTTGCTCTAGCTGAATGTAATGTACGTTCTCCATCGTTTTAACCATTCCTTTTCGCTTCGCTCACGGGTATAACACAACATCATGTCATTGACCTGAGCGGCTTTTTTTATGTTTAAAATGGACATATAGGGAACCTATTTCTTGGTACTTAATTTTTCATTATGTTCAGAGCATCCTGCGCAATTAATACCTGTTGAATTTGAGTGCTACCTTCTACGACCTCCATAATCTTGGCATCTCTCATATGTCTTTCAACAGGATAATTACTGCTGCAGCCGTTAGCTCCATGAATTTGAACCGCATCTGTAGCAGCTTTAAAGGCATGAACGGAAGAAAAATATTTAGCTAATGAAGTAGCAAATGTAGCGTTTACCTCATTTTGGTCCCATAACTGACCTGCTCGAAAACATAGTTGTTTTGCTGCTACCGTATTGGTTACCATATTTGCAATCATTTGTTGAATCAATTGATGATCTTTTAAATAATGTTCAAATTGTTTTCTTTCACTAATATAGTCTAAGCTCGCATTTAGGCAAGCTTGGGCCAAGCCTACGGCTCCCCAGGCTGTACTGTATCGCCCATGAGTCAAACCGTTGTTCGCTACAAGTGCGATTCCGAAACCAACTCTACCAATTAAATTGTCTGTAGGCACTCTGCAATCTTCAAAAATGAGTTCTGCTAACATAGAACCCCTGAATCCTACTAAACCTGATATCGGACGAATAGTTAGGCCTGGAGTATTTCGATCTACTAATAAGGCAATGCCCTGACCTTCGCATTGAGCAAATACTAAAAAGACATCAGCTCCTTGACCGAACGTTATCCATTTTTTTTGTCCCGATATTACATACTCAGCACCTACTTGTATAGCTTTGGTTTGAAGATTTTTTATGTCACTACCAATTTGAGATTCCGTTATTGCAAAAGCGGTCTTTAGTTCACCAGAACTCATTTTAGGAAGCCAATACTGCTTTTGTTCCTGAGATCCCCAGCGAAGAATAGATGATGTTACCATTCCTTGAACACCAATAATATTTCGCAAATTTGCACAGCCTCGACCTATTTCTTCATTCCAAAGTCCATAAGTAACATAATCCATATTGGCTCCACCATATTCAGCAGGTAAGGCGGCTCCCCAATACCCTTTATCAACAATCTTTTGCAGGACAGAATCTGGCACATACGCTTCTTGATCAATGTGTCCTGCCACGGGCACAATTTCAGAATCGACAAATGCTTTGAATTCTTCTTGCTTCTCCAATTGCTCAGCTGTAAGTGCAATACATTCAGTATACAAAATATAACCCCATTTCTTAGCAGTGTATGTAATTTAAAATCAACCGAAGTTTTCACGAATCTCGCTCATACCTTGGCTGTCCGGTACAAGTACTTCGATCCCTACTTCAATTAATTTCTCTCCACCAAAAAAATTGATTGCAATTTGAGCTCTTCTCTTCCTCTTGTCAAGTTTTTTGATGATACCTTCTAGGCCAAATAACGGTCCTGATTGAACGGTAACTTTAGAATTTTCCACAATTACATTGGAGTACTCAATAATATTTTCATGATTACAAAGCTGTAGGATTTGTCGTATTTCATCCTCCTCTATTTTGTTGAAAAAATCGTCATAATTATAAATATCTGTTCCTTCTATGATGCGTGGATCACTCAATGTTTGAGAGCGTCGATATAATTTGTCCAGTAAAAATGTTGAATTACGAAGCAATCGATAATATCTAGGTAGTTTTTTAAGATCATAATACATTGTTGGGGTCATCTTCGTATTAATCAAAAGGTAACCTGGAAACAACGTTTTAACGACGCTGTAAAATTCCCCTCCTTTTTTTTCAGGGACTAGTCGCTTCGGAACACATGAGTATAAATCTTTTTGGCAGAATTGTATCCTCAAGCATTTCTGAACAATGTCTTCACTGCCAGTTTCAACAAAAAGTGCATACCAGCTCATACTATAGCTCCTTTGTGAACGGTATTTAAATATTCAGTTCTACCTCGAAGTTTAACCATGATTGTTCTTGATGAAATTAATAATTTATGCAGTTGAACATTCATACTAAATAAAAAAGGATAAGGAAATAATGATCTATCCCTCATCCTCTTTATAAATATTTAATAGAATTCCGTTTTTTTACTTAAAAAGACATAGCTTCGCCACTGATCTATCGTATATAAAGATAGGCCTCTGCGAACGATAACTATTTTCACTAAGAAAAACTAACGTGCCTAAACAACGATTAGTTTTTTCAGAATGATTGGTTGGAATAGTAGCTTGTAAGGAACAGCAATTTCCTGTTCATAATCCGCATTAAAAATCGTTTTTTTCTGTTTGCTGCTCTGGTTAATTGATGTAGTTCTACTTTGATTAGATGGCTTCTATAGCCTGAATGGATTCGTTCTACCTGCTTCCTTTCGAGGAACAGAAAGGGGAATTTATGCGATGTACTATAAAATAGCTGCGATCTAGTTTTCCAATCTATGCCTTTGTTATGAAGTCATGTCCTAGATAATGTAAATTATATAAACCATGCTTAGCAATGTCAACCGACACTTTTTTTTCTTTTTCTCGCAACTTTTCAGGTTTATGTTGGTATAGATCGACACATAGGGCTGTGATAACATACACACTGTTTTTACTAGTATACAAACTTTTATTATGTAAATTATTTTGCATATAAACTACTGCATTATTTTTTTATCGTAATAATTCATAGAACACAATTCCTTTAGATTAAAATAGGCAATTACCCATTGGCTAGCCAGGAAATTGCCTATTTTAAATTATTATTATCCTGTCTCTGTTATGCTAGCTCCCACAGCCAATTATACACTGCATGAAGTCGCAAATCGCTTGCTTGCTGAACATAATGCAAATATGCCTGATCAAGTTCTTCGCGATTTACAAGATGTTGGAACCCTAGCCTGCTGTGAATACTATTAGCTGACATCGTAGGTCCAATTTGAAGTTTGCGGAGCTTCATTTCCTCAGTCCATGGACTGAAGTAAAACTTAATGATAAAAGCAGGATCGGGAACATCAATGAACGGAAAATAGGCAAACTCATAATTCGTCGAATGCCTGCCAATCGTGTAATTTCCATGTGTATGGCGGTGAATCAACCTTCCGGCGTGTGGAAGTATAAAGCCATGATGACGTTGTTTAACTAGAGGGATATCAGGGTCAGGTGCTGTATACCCAAAGGTGGGATCGTCGACAAGAAATATCGTTCGGAGATGATACATATTATTGTCTAAATTTTTAAGTTTTGAAAAAAATTGATTTATATTAGGGGAACAAAGAAATTCCGTTGTATTCAGCGTCATTTTCCAGCCTTTGCATTCTGCTTCAATTTCCATCACTTCACGATCTACGAGCAAAGCATCAAACTCTTCGACTTTTGAATCTCGAATTTCCCAGTGAGGAGCAAGTTTTTTACAAATTTCAACTGAACGATCTTTAGAACCCCGATTAATGAGAATACCATGCTCAAACAACGGGACATGATGCTTTAACCACCATGGCAGTAAATATTCTTCATTATAAAAATGAGAAATAACTGTACTCATCCTACAAACCTCCTCACGTACAATATATTCAGAATACTTTGAGCGGCACCTGCAATATATTATGTCCATTTTGCCATAAGGATGGCTACCACGGGTATTAACATTTGTTTATATAGTATAATTCCTACATCAATTTATGTGACATCAGTTTACGTTCTAAAAAATAAACTTTTGGAACAAGTTAATCTGTTTGCAGGCGATCATTAGACAAAGATCGCCTGCTTTCGTTTCGGATAAGGTTATATAAAAAATTCAATATAATTTTGAATTTTAAATGTCACAGGAATAATTCTCGTATTCATCACACAGCTTGCATGACTCGCATAAATTTCCCCATCCGTTCCAACGCTCTTTCCAAATCAACGAGCGATGTTGCATAGGAGCAGCGAATAAAGCCCTCTCCTCCCGAACCAAATACATGTCCTGGAACGACCGCCACCTTCGCTTCCTCTAGTAGCCGAAGAGCAAACTGCTCAGATGACATGCCTGTTGAAGCTATGGAAGGAAAGGCATAGAATGCCCCCTCTGGCACGTGGCAAGTTAGTCCAATTGTATTCAATCCAGCTACAAACAGCTTGCGACGTTCATTGTAACTCGCCATCATCTCATCTTTAGCTGCTAAGCCATGACGCAATGATTCGAGTGCAGCAATTTGGGAAATGGTAGGAGCGCTCATCGCTGTATACTGGTGGATTTTTAGCATAGCAGCTATCAACTCACTTGGTCCGCAAGCATAACCTACCCGCCAGCCTGTCATTGCGAACGCTTTGGAAAAACCACTGATAACAATCGTCCGCTCCTTCATGCCTGGCAGCGATGCGATACTAGCATGCTTTTTTCCATAAGTCAATTCGGCATAAACTTCGTCCGATATAACCACCAGATTATGCTTGATTATAAGCTCTGTTATCGGCAGCCAGTCTTGCTCAGTCATGACATTTCCGGTCGGATTACACGGATAATTAATCATCAAAACCTTCGAACGAGGCGTAATCACCCTGCTCAGTGCTTGAGTGGTTAGTTTAAATTGCTCTTTTACAGTAGTGGGCACCTCTACAACTTTACCGCCATGTAAGTGGGAAATCGGCTCATAAGCGATATAGCTAGGCGCGGGAATCAGTACCTCATCACCGGAATTAATTACTGCTCGCAGTGCTAAATCAACGGCCTCACTACTCCCTACCGTTACCATAATCTCCTGTACTGGATCGTAGCATAGTTCAAAGCTGTTGGAGAGATAAGTTGAGATTTCCTCCCGCAGCTCCATCAAACCAGCATTTGAAGTGTATTTCGTCTGCCCTTCATGCAAAGCTTGAATACATGCTTCGCGTACCCTTTCTGGTGTAATGAAATCTGGCTCTCCGATACCTAGTGCAATGGTATCTCCGCCTGCTGTATTTAGATCGAAAAATGCGCGAATTCCTGATGGACGAATATCTCGTACGCGCGAGGATAAAAAACGCTCTGATCCCTCTTCCCTATACATACTGCACCATCTCCCATTCCTGTTTCCGTTCATGAAGCGAGCTAGAAATAATACGATCCAGCAGCTGAGTAAAGCTCAAACCAGCTGCAGCTGCGCTCTTCGGAAGCAGGCTGTTGGCGGTCATTCCAGGTAACGTATTGACCTCCAGTACGTACGGTATATCTTGATACAAAATCATATCGACCCTGGCATATACTTTACACTGCAGCATCCGATAACTGGCTAGCGCCGCATCGCGTACTCGCTGCTCAACATGAGGAGGAAGCTGAATCACTGTTTCCTCAGCACCACCAGTCTCATATTTCGCTTTATAGTCGAACCACTCCGAATGTACGGAACGAATACCAATAATCGGGAATACCTCGCCATCCACGATCGAGCAGGTAAGCTCCGTTCCTCTAATGTATGGCTCAATTAAGATCGCTTGGTCCAAACGACTAGCCTCCTGAACAGCTGGCAACAGCTCCTGCTCATTATGCACAAGCTGGATGCCAATGCTGGACCCTCCCATGTTAGGCTTTGCGATAACAGGGAAATCCAGTGCTGCCACAGCTTGCGGATTATAATCGTCCATCCCCTGCCAGCACAGACCTGCAGGAGTGTTTACGCCTCCTGCCTTCAGCAGCATTTTTGACAACTGCTTATTCATACATAAGCTGCTTGCTAGAACACCGCTGCCTGTATAAGGAACGCCCAGTATATCTAGTGCTCCCTGAACCGTGCCATCTTCTCCATATTGACCATGCAGCGCTAATAGTGCGAGATCGATGCCAGCCTGCTGCACTTGACCGATTAAATCTGCTCGCTGATCGATCACGATTGCAATAACCTCGTATCGATTGCGATCCAAATGCTTAATCATCTCTTGACCTGTCTGTAAAGAAACCTCACGCTCAGAAGAAATACCACCCATAATGACGCCGATTCTCATGATGACACCTCGTTTTTTTATTGTACGTGTTTCTAAACCGTTTAATTAATGATCTTAATTATCGTAATTACTTTAAAAGTCTTCGTACCTGTTCGCCGATGATTTGAATACCTTGCTTAATATCTTCATCTGACACTCGCGAGAACCCCAGCCGCAATGTATTCGTTCCTTCACCTTCTTGAATAAAAAATTTATCTCCTGGTGTAAAAATAACGCCTTGTTCTGTGCAAGCTTCTAGCAATTGACGTGTATTTACGCTGGGCGGGAAAGTAAGAAACAAATGTAATCCCCCGTCACCAGATAGCTGTGCTTCAGGGAGATAGGCTTCACAGCATGCCTTCGTCAGCTCGTATTTACGCTTATATTCCATGCGCGCTTTTTTTACATATTTATCGAAATTTCCATTGAGCAAATATTGATACAATATAGCCTGATCGAATGTTGAGGTATGAATGGTACGAGCGCGCTTTATACTTTCTAAATGATCGATGAGCGCCCTATCTCCAAGTACCCACCCTACACGCAAGCCAGGAAACAGCACCTTAGAGTGACTGCCAATATAGATGACTCCGTTCCCTTGCCCTGCTGTCGCGATTAAAGGCGCAACATGCGCTCCCGAATAACGCAGCTCCTCATTGAATCCATCCTCAATTACGGGAATCTGATAGCGCCTCATTAATTTCATTACGGCGCTGCGCTTCGCCGGCGACATCACGACGCCTGTAGGATTATGATAAGAAGGAGTCAAATAAGCTAGATCAAAGCTGGCTGACTGCTGTTTCAATACGGATTCCAGCTGCTCCACATCAATACCGTCACGCTCCATCGGAATACCTGTAATCTCAAATCCTTGCAGCTTCAAATTTTTGATCGCTGTATGATGGGTTGGATTTTCACAAATGGCTCTACCTTGGCGCCCCGAAGGACGTAGTGCAGACAGAACAATATCAAAACCCTCCGTAAATCCATTTGTAATCAGCATATCCTTGCCGGTTATATCGACACCTTTATTCTCCATGTATCGCATCAAATAATCGATCAGCGGCTTGTAGCCTTTCGCATAGCCGTAATTGAGCAGTACCTGCCCTTCGATGGCCATTCGATCCATAAAGGCTCGCCGTACATCACCCAAGTCAAACAACTGCTCATCTGGAGCAATGCTTGTAAATGAGATCGTACCCTTTTGGGCGCGAATCCCCTGTTTCATCAAATCCAGCTCCACAGCCGATGCTGCGTACTCGTTTATTCGTGCTTTCCAGTCGATCTGCCAGGTAGGATTACTGGCAGTTGCTTCGTTATCTGCATTCGAATGACGTACCATTGCAGCCACATAACTGCCTTTGCCGGGAATCGTATATGTAAATCCGTCATCTTCTAGACCTTCATAGGCTGCAATGACTGTGTTGCGGCTCACCTTTAGCAAATCGCTCATTTCTCTTGTAGCGGGCAGCTTCTGATCGGATTGATATGCCCCTTTTATAATTAAACGTTTGACGTATTCTTTCACTTGTATCGAGACCGGACGGTCACGAACGACTTTAAAATCTTGGAACATCCTTCATCGCCCCCATCTACAATGATGGCATACGAAGCGAGAGAAAAAAAGAACCACCGCATTGGATTTTTCATCCTACGGTGGTTCTACTGCCTTCGTCCTATCAATCGGATATTAATTTGGAATACATGTGGAGATCGTTAAATCTTCCATTTACTCTTTCATATTGTCTGAGTGTTCCCTCAAACGTAAAGTTTAACTTTTGAAGAAGTTTTATGGAGCTCACGTTGTCTAGTTCTACTTTGGCTTCAATTCGATTCAGTTGTAGATCTGAGAAGCCGTAATCTAGCAACGAGCGGACAGCTTCGGAAGCGTATCCTTTTCCCCAATATGCTTTAGCAATATCATAGCCGATTTCTGCTTTTGCATGCTCAAAATCTAAGTAGTTGAAACCACATGAACCTATAATTTCATTCGACTCCATCTCAATGATAGAGAAACGAATGGCTTTGTTATTCTGAGAAAGTTCATCCAGTAGTTTAATCATATCCTTAGCCTGATCTTCATCCGTAAAGGAAGTGACATTCATAAATTTGGTGACATCCGGATCAGACCAAATGCTAAATAAACTAGACGAATCGGATACTTTCATTTTTCTCAAATGCAAGCGATCTGTATATAACTCTACAATCAATATTTTCACCTCCCTTATATTAAAATAGTTGGTGTTGGAATATTGACCATCTGCGCATAGTTCAGTCCCTTCATGTATAAAGATAGTTTCATTGTACAGGATACGAAAGGCTTTAGCTACATTTTTTCATCCAAAATGTGGTTTTTGTTTGAGTTCCAGGACAATTCTATTTTTTAATAGGAATCGATATTTTTTTATTGTAAGTTTTCATATAGGTGAACCCTTCTAGTAGCAGGGATTCAGGTTTATAAGTAACATCCTATCTAGTTAGCACGCCCCTAATAATAAAAGGCTGCCCTTCATATAAAGGCAGCCTTTTTGAATATATGATGAGATGAAGTTAAAAACAAGTAAATGAAACAATTTGCCTCAAGTCAACGCCGAAAAACATCCACCTTCCACGGAAAAATCTAAATCCTGACACTGAAGTTCGTCCTACAAAGGTTGGAAAGAACCAGAAGCTATCTCCATTTCTCAGCCAAACATACGTATTCCGAAACAAACATCTAGAAATAGCTCCGGGGTCAACAGCCAAGGGAGACATTTGAGGGACAAATGGTGGAGGTGGCGCCGTTGGTCCCTGATGTCCTCCGCCTCCGGGTCCAGGTCCTGGTCCAGGTGGTGGGAATGACGGTCCAGGTCCTAGACCTGGTGGCGGGCCTGGTGGAGGCATTAACGGTCCAGATGGACCTGGTCCTGGCAATGGTACAAATGCCATTTGATTTCACTCCTTTTAAAGATAGGCTAAAACAATGTATGTTGGAGTGAATGCATCCGATTGGACGAATACCTACGCACAGTTAACTTTGTAAATTGAGGCTTTCTTATTGGCTGTACTTATGTAATTCACCAGTTCTATGCTTCTACCACAATCTTCAGTTTCGAATCCCAGCGCCAAGACGGAGTCCCTTGCAAATGAATGCCGCCTACCCACCTATCCAACTGCTCTATTTCTGCATATTCTGTTTTCCCATCTAGCATGTCCTGTCCCAGTGCCGTTACCTGCAGCACACTTTCTCGAAACGGCAGCGAAGACTGCTTCAAATCAGCAAACGGCACAATCCCCTTCTTAACTTCCAACAAGGGATTCGATACTTCAATAAGTGAGTTTAGTAGGTACCAAAACTCCAGATCGCCCATCCCAAGCTCATGAAGCCGGTCACCGACATGTTGAAACACCTCAATAGGTGTGTGAATTCCACTTGCTATCGTTTCCAATGTAACCTGCTCAATGATTCCTAGACCATTCAACACCGAAGGCAGACGTGCCAAGTGTGCCTCGAAAGCATGGTGTAGAAAAGGCAGAGCCGAAGTGTCCTGTACTAGCAGCTCCATCATGTTATTAGGATCTTCCGCTGCGTATGCCTCCCATGCTTTACTGCCCAGTTCTAACTCAGCAGTTCCAATAGGAGTCCATGTTCCGGATAACGTTTCAAGCTGCTCTGTGCTCAGCTGGCCTAATCCACGAAATAGTTGGATTCCCGGATAAGATCCGATGCACAGCAAATTAAGTTTTGTATTGCCGAGCGGCCTTCCGTTAAACCAATTGAGCAAATAACTTAGCATGGTCTGATCGAAAAGATCATGCTCAAACCAAAGCACGACTTCATCATAATTGTGAAATTGGTGAAGCTTCTGCTCCTGCTCTTTGCCGATCCGGATATATTCGGACTCCGGGATCCCAAGTGTGCGCTCTAGGTACTTCGCCCGCAGCTCTCTGTTAGTGAACGCGTCCATTTCTTTAAATACCGGGCCGAACGGATAGAGCTCTCGCCATACTAATATCTCCCCTTGAATATTTCCCTTGCGCAGCTTATCTGCTACTACATCTCCATTAACAATATGAAGCATTCGTGTGCCTCCTTCATACAAATCAGTAAATACCGAAACAAAATCGGCTACATGCAAAGTGCTTTTTAGCTTCTTCCGCGCATCAAAGAGTCTCTTCTTCAATGCTGTCGAGGATATCTCCAACGTCTCTGATATTTCCCGGATGCTGTAGCCTTGAAAATAATAAAGCTGTACCGCAATACGCAAATGTGACGGCAGTTGTGCAACAGTTGCATGAAGAGTCTGGAATAACTCTCTTCTCTCGATAATCGTCTCCAGGCTTCCCTGATTATCGCTTGGCAGCTCAAGCTCATGAAGCGGAGACGTTTGAAATGACTTGCGTCGCAAATAGCGATAACACTGGCGCTCTACGATTACTTTGAACCACCCCGGAAAACGTCTGGGATCCTGGAGCTTTTGCAGATTGGCGAAGGCTTCAACGAATGCTTCTTGAACCGCATCTTCTGCCAAATGGAGATCGTGTAATTTTTCATAAGCGACAGCTACAGCCATACCGCTGTAATGCTTAACCAATTCGTCATAGGCTTCCACATTGCCTCGCTTGGCCTCTTCCATCCACTGAAGCACTTTTTACGAACCTCCTTTAACGGTGTATCTATAAGTAAAGTGCTGTTAATGATTTAAAAGGTTACCACGTGCTACTTATTATTTTTCCACATCTACGTGATTAATGATAGTAATATTGGAATACTGAGCAGGCATAACAAAGATAAAAAACAGCCTGAAATGGTTCGGGCTGTTTACTGTACATCGTCAATCAGATGACGACTAATTTTTTATCAAGCATGTTAATTAGTTTTTGCAATAGAACTAATTCTTCATTTTTAAATTGGTCGAGCCGAATCTTCACCATTTCGAACATTTTTTTGTCTTCGCGAATTTTGTGACGAATGTATTGATCCCGCAGCTTCATTGCTCTTTTCGCTATATCCTTACATCCCTCCACAAGCTCTTCGTCGTACGGGATGATCCCCTTTTCTACCATGTATCCGATCCGATCACTCATCATTTTTTTGTGCTCCCAAATTACATGAAGGTTCCTCAAATCGTTTCGGTCTTTGAGCCGAGGATCGTTTTTCTCAGCGGCATCAAAGTACATTTGCAAATAATCGTATACTTTAATTCCGAACGCTTGTTCATTGTCATAAATGTAATTGATTCGGTTTAAATGGGTCTCTCCGTCTAAATAATCTTGAAGTTGATCGATCACAGATGTTGTATCAAAAGGATAAGGAAAATGCGGCTCGTATTTGTAAAAATACGTATGGTGATCATCTGTATACTTTTCCTTGAGAAGATGTCGCATGGAGTGGATAGCATCCTGAAACTCTTGGAACGAGATTTGTAAATTGCGGTAAACTTCTTTATTATCGAACATGGAGACATAAAAGATACGTTGGTCCCAATCGAAACCATATATAAAAAGATGATGAGGGAAATGATGCTTTTGATAGCAGGCCGCTGTCGAGAGCTTAGATTCGTCTAAAAACACGACACAGTAATAGCCGTTGCGGATTTGATCCGCGAAAAATTTGGGCCAAGCGTCCACTGCTAAACTGTCCAAAATCGAATAATTGACGGAGCATGTGAGTAGAAATGGGTTATTAAAATTGAGCTCGTTGGGCTTCCCCCTGAAAAAATCGACATAGAATTGCCTATCGCCATCTAGAATTTTGCTTGTGCAGGACCATTGAATAAAATTGCTGTAATACCAAGGCATCGATTCTTCATGACCACTCGTAATTGAAAGCGTATAGGCCCACCGTAAAAACCCTTTAAGTGGTGGATTAAACACCGGAAGCTGTACAACATTCATAGGTTTCTCCCCTTTTGATAAGTCCAATTAAAGCTATAAGTATGTTAGCGATTATATTTACAGCAGTTTTAAATTTTCTCTACGAATTTGTACAACGATTTTGCTAAGACGATAAAAATGGCAGGCTTAGCTGCATGATCAGTACCGTGTTATTATATAACGATAAATTTATACTTTCGTCTATATGATTATATTAACTTGCGAAAATTTTCCCCCTCGTAGGAAAATTACCTACTCAAGGAGACTTCAAGATACACTATTATTACATTTGTCGTGATACAAAATGAAAGCGAAAATATAAAAAAGTCGATTCCTTGTAAAGGAAATCGACTTTTGGTTGTCCGATATTTACTTGGCATCCTTTCGTTTTTCACCTTCAATAGAGACGATAATCTTATTTTTATTTTCAGGTTGTGACCTATCAATCCGTCCAAGCTGCGTCTCGGCACCAGAGCTGTCAATTTTGCCGAATTCGGTAGTGTCCATCATTACAATATCTGTAAAGTAAACAGCATTTCCAAACGCAGCAGGCTTCGTACCCCACTCACGTTTTTTAGTGTCTGACGAATCGTAAATATCTTCCGCCCATTCTACTTCAGAAAATCCATGTTCACTGATTTCAATATATTCTCTAAGACCTTTATGCTCTCTGATGAAGCGCAGAGACTCACCCTCTGGGAAAATATAACGGATGGTGAACCCTTCACCAGTCGATTCTAAGGCGCCCTTCTCACGAAAAACGGGTAACGAAGTCGCGATCTTTCGAGCATCAGCCAAGTTCCCGTTCACTAACGTTTCGAGTTGCTTCATGCGGGAAGGTGTTTGAACGATCGTATTTTTGCTCGGCTTATGGTAATAAACGCTAGCCCCTAGTTGTTCAGACAGAAAACGAAGTGGTACATAAGTGCGACCATTACGGATCGTTACAGGAACATCCAATGTTTTTTTACTTCCATTGACTAGGGCCTCTTTCTTACCAGCAGTAAGCTGGATGTCTATTGACTTAGCTTTATTCGTAATATTTATCGTCTTTTTCTGTTTATCATAAGAATAGTTAGCCCACGTAGGATCATTAAACGCAACCAATTGCACCAGCGTTCGGCCTTCTAGGGTCAAAATATCGTTTTGCCAAGTACTGTCGATAAAAACTTGTGGAGAAGGTTGTGCACCAGATGCTTGTACAGCCCCTCCCGTTGAAATCGTTCCCGAGACAAGCGCTGCTGCCATAATAGCTAGAAATCTTTTCTTCATAACGTACCTCCGGGTTAGTGTTTTATATGTATTTATATATATAGACGCATCATCGTTCATGAAAGTTTCTATGCATTAGGAATGTCACAAAGAATATCCGCTTCCTGTATACAATCTTGCTGAGACTGGCAACCCTTCTTGACTATAATCGAGTCACAATGCACCCCAAAGTAGATTTTGGATATATAAATATAACCTTATAGAACTTTAAAGTACCTATAGCACCTAGAAGTGCCTACAGCACTTTTAAGTACGTACTTCACAATAAATCCAATATCCCGCACAATAGCATCTATAACCGGCCAATGAATACCGCTTCATACAATCAATCATAAAAATCCGCCGGTAATATGATGCAAAGGAAGGTTGTTAACCTATGAAAGCTCTTGTTACCGTCACTCACCCTCGCAAAGATTCCCTTACGTATGCAGTGATGGATCGTTTTGTCGAAGGTCTGAAACAAAACAATCACGAAATCGATTTGTTGCACTTAGACCACGATGGCTTCGATCCTATTTATACCGTTAATGATGAGAAAGATTGGATGAGTCCTGACAAAATTTATTCTCCTGAGGTTCGAAAGGAAATGGACCGAATTGCAGCAGCAGACACACTTATTTACGTATTCCCGTTATGGCAGTACAGCGTACCTTCGATGCTTAAAGCGTATTTGGACAAAATATGGAACATGGGACTCTTTGGAAAAATGGGTGAGAAAAAGGTGCTATGGATCTGCCTTACCGGAGGAGATCAAGCCCATATGTTGAAATATAAGCGGGAAGAAATACTTACGCATTATCTTAATGTGTTGGTTTCCGGCTACGCTCGAGTGAAGGAATCCAAGGTTGAGCTGTTGCACGATACCCTTTCAGAATCCAAGCAACATATTGAAAGTTTGCTGGATCGCGCTTATCAGCTAGGGCTCGAGTACAAATAATTAAAGCACCTTCTCTATTATACAAATAAGCTGTTTAATACAATCAGAAAAGGACCTTAACCGGTCCTTTTTCATTTGGGATCATATTTAGTTTGCTGAGTTAGGGGAAATGACCTCCCACTTTCCAAACAACGTTAAACCTGCTGCCTTAGCCAATGATACAGATGTAAGATTGTCGAGCTGGCAACGATACTGGGGTTCGTACCCCTGCTCGTACGCGTATTTGCTAATGGAACGAACTACTTTTCGGGCATGACCTTTTCCTCGATAAGATGTCAAAGTGAGTACTCCGAGATCTGCCATTTTCGAAGCTTGCCATGGGTACATGCTGGCAGCACTCACTAAACGATTTTGATCAAATGAGCCGAACACCGCCCAATGATCCAGTTCTACATAAGCGTCATCCAAATCTTGTTCCGAGGCGGAGGATTGGAATTCTGAGAACCTCACTTCATCCTGCTCTGTTAACGGACGCACCACACCATCCAGACTTTCTTGCATCAGTACTTTCTTTTCCGCTTCCGAAAAATAAAAAAGATAGTCTGCACCATGCAGCGTGATTCCTGCTTTATTTAACTTCTGGCGAAAGGTTGACTCTGACAATTCTTCTTTCTCAAAGAAACCCGCCTTAGTAGCCATAGCAGGTGTCAACACTGCCATAACTCCCCCATCGAAGGTTTCCACTACCATAACTCGACTGTCTTCATTCAGTTCAGGATTAATGATTACCATAAAGACTTCATCGCTATAGAGAACGTTTCCTTTCATAAAGGGAGACAACCAAAAGTCGCTTATCGCCTGAGAAAATAAAGGCATGCTATGTGCTTGAATGGATTCCATTGTCATTATGTTCACTCCCATATATAGTACACTTATTTTATGACGGAAGAGTTCAACTTACTTGGAAAATTGTAACTCTACATTAGACAATACACCATAAGAGTCCTTATATTCCAACATTTATTCACTATTAGGGGTCTAATAAATCATTTTCTCGCAAACACTTGACCTTAGGTCCGACCTAAGGTGTATCGTTGAGATATTCCAGATGATCATCAGGAGTGAACGTTATGCAAAATGAAATTACAATTAGTGAGCTAGCCAAGCTTATGAACGTATCGGTACACCAAATTCGCTATTTTGAAGAGAAGGGAGTTCTTCAACCCGCTTACACCGATGAGAATCAATATAGAATGTACGGAATAGAGGAAGTTTACAAGCTGTCACATATTCTACTACTCCGTAAACTGGGCGTGTCTGTTCAAACGATTAAGGAATGTATGACCTCCTATTCTGCTGATCAATATCGAGATCTATTTCATACTTCCCTACAAGAAATAGAAGCAGAGCTTAGACGTCTCAAGGAAACACAGCATTTCATCAAAAAGGTGCTGCAGGAACAGCAGGACGCAACGACAAAGTCCAAGCAATTTCAAATAAAATGGCGAGACACTACTTATTTTACAACTTGGATTAAAATGGACGTCAGTGAACAGCTGACTGCCAGACACTTGGCTGCACAAGCGAACCGCATTCCAAACTTGTTCGAAATGGATTTTCATTGTATCTATGATGGCTCCAATACAATTAGCCTGTCCTTGGAAACAAAAGAGCCTGCCGATCATTCTTTGCCTCAAGGTAACTATCTTTCGATGCAAACTCTAATCAATGCAGATGATGAGCTTGAGCAAGCAATTGAGCAGTTATATGCCTATGCAGCATCACAATCATTTGTTACATCAGGACCCCTGCTCCTAACTGAGAAATCTTATTTATCCTTATTTAGCGAACAAAAGCTTCATTATGAGCTGCAAGTTTGTATAGAACAGCGAAAGGTTGAAGTCTAATGAATCAATCGAAAACGCGCATCACTGCCTTTGATTTTGCAAGAGCATTGGCGATCTTCGGAATGATTATCGTGAATTATAAAATAGCTATGCAGGCAGAGCATAGCGGTCCGAAATGGTTACAATCGATTGCAGGTCTATTTGAGGGTCGAGCATCTGCATTGTTCGTCCTACTAGCTGGCATCGGAGTTGCGTTAATGACCTCAAAGGCCCGAAGCTCCATGAGCAGGGAGCTGATTCGTCAATCCCGAATGGGCTTATACAAGAGAGCGGCATTCCTCTTTATTGCTGGTGTACTTTTGTTGTTCATGGAATGGAGTGCCGACATTTTGCATTACTACGCGGTATTTATGCTTGTTGCAGCTGTATTGATCACGGTGTCAGATCGTCTTATCATCGTATTGTTCTTAACGATCCTGTCATTATCTCAGGTATTTTTACTGCTATTCGACTACAGTAAAGGGTGGAATTCGAACTTCACCGTATACACAGATTTTTGGACACTAGAAGGGTTCGCTCGCAATCTATTATTTAACGGATTCCATCCACTCTTTCCGTGGCTATGCTTCTTCCTCATCGGTTTGTGGATTGGTAGAAAGGGTTGGATAACGAATAAAAACCGATCAAAGCTCTTGTTAAACGCCTTGCTTGGAACGGTTATTTTTGAATCGATGTCCTATATTTTGGTCAAATGGACTTCCCCATCACTGGGTAGTGAAGCTGCACTTTATTTGTTTGGAACAAAACCGATGCCACCTACCATGCTGTATGTTCTTTCTGGTATAAGTTCGGCTTTGGCAATTATAGCGGTCAGTCTGTATATCGTCGATAAATGGGAGAAATTTGCGCTGACGCAGGCGATTATTTATACCGGTCAGTTATCGTTCACTCATTATTACGGACATGTAGTAATCGGATTGGGACTGCTGCAACTAATAGGCTATTTGGAAAATGGCAGTCTTGCATTTGCTGTGGCATACGGAAGCTTATATTTTGTTATGGCCATTGCCTTCTCGTACATGTGGAGAAAACAGATATCAAGAGGCCCTATCGAGCTGCTAATGAGAAAATTATGCTAACGAGCAGCTTATGCTCATCGTACACAACAGTTTCATGTAGGATGCCTATCGAGAGCGTAACCCATAAGTGAGCTACGACACCAATCACCGTGCCTTAAGATTCATTCTGATAAACAAATAAAAGAACCCATGCAATCTTATCACCTAGATTGCATGGGCTCATCTCGCCATAGTTATGACTTAAGCCATAACTTATTTTTTAACCGCTTCTTTTAAAATTTTAATCTTGTCTTCCTTAGACATGTCAAATGTGGCTGAAACGCTGTATTCATAATTATCATCATGCCAGAACATATATTTTGGGTAAATATGTGCTGGGAGATCATCCTCAAAAAATCCTTTTTTCTTAAGAGTTTCTGAATCTAGAGAATGTTTAGAAATCGCAATCGTGTCTTTGCCGTTCGTGTACTCCAAACGAATCGTTGCTGCCTCTTTCCAATCAATTTCTTTCACATAGAGAGGTTTGCCGCTCTCCTTGCCTTCGCTCCTTACTTCCTCGACGAACTTCCCTTGAATGGGACCTTCAACTCTAGCTTTTGAGAACGTAAAGCCTTTGGGTAAATTCGACGGCTGAAGCAAGATGGAGCCTTCCAGCGTAGAAGCCTTTTTCAAGTAGTCCTCGTAACTGCTGTAATGATCGATTCCACCCCAATAGCTTAAGTCGAGCCCGTTATTAATGCCCTTGTACTTATGGTACAAAATATACATGCCGCCTGTTTCCTTATGCAATTGCTTCACTCTGTTTTGTTCGTTTTCAATAAACTTTAGATCCGCTGCAGGTATAGATTTGGCTGCTTCATCGTATTTTCTTTGCGCTTCCTCTATTCCTTTCTTATAGCTAGCGCGCTCCTCCGCAGAATCTATCCCTTCTGGGTAAGCAATTTCTATTTGAGATGCCTTCACTGCTTCACTTTCTTTGGCATTTACTAGCGACACACTGCCGAGAGCAAGAAGCATCGTTAATCCTAAAATGGATAATTTGTATGATTTCTTTTGAAAATGTTTAATCATGATAAGTCTCCTTTTCATTTGTTTATGGGTAGCGGACAGGGCGGCAAGCCCCGGCTGATGATGGATTGCCGAAAAATGTTCCAACACGTGTAAAATGGTTTGTCCGTATGCATAGTTTTGCTTCGGGCTCAGTCGATCCAGTGCACAAGCATCGCATGCGATTTCTTGATGCTGCCTAGCCTTTTGTACAGCAAACCATAATAAAGGATTAAACCAATGGACAATAACAAGAATGTGCATGATCCAATTTACTGCCACATCCCAGCGCTTAATATGTGCAAATTCATGCACGAGAATATACCTAAGCTGATCCTTTTGTAGGGTAGCAAGCAGGCTAGGTGCGATAACGATTACAGGGTTTCGTAATCCAACCACAGCTGGTCCTGGTATTTGTTCAGATGCGACAAAGCGAATATTTCGTTTAAAATCGAATAGCTGCTTTGTTTCTTGAAACAGAGATGATAAATAAGGCATCTCAATGGCTCGACTTGCACGCAGCATTTGCTTTAAGCGAAGGTAATCATACAACGTCTTTAGCGTTAACAGCAGCATACCTACAAGCCATACGAATATGAATATATTCGTGAAGCTCCATTGTTTGATCGTGCTCCACCATGGCTTATCTTTAGGCTCAAATTCTGATAAATGAGGCTGCTTAATTGCATTCGCCACTTCCCAATAAGAAAGCCCTTGAGAATGAGCGGGATTTTCCGTTATGCCTCTCGCTTCCTTGCTCCAACTATGCCAAGCAGCTGAGTCTTGGACTTGCTCATGAATACTAGGCGCTATGCCATCCAGTGAAAACATATTGTACAGACTAAGCGAAGACTCTGGCGCCCAAGGGAGCAGCAAACGAATTACGACAGGCATCCAAAGTAAATAGTGCCATCTTGCCTCAAGTTTGTTTTTCATTACAAATTGCAACATCAGAACAATGACAACTAATATGCTGGCCATGAAAGATGTCTGAATGACCCACTCGAAAATGGATAAAAGACTTACATATATGGAAGGACTCATCACGTATCTCTCTTTTCTTGTTGTTTGTCACTGTCGTTATCGTCAAATAAAGACTTCAGAGCCTCGATTTCTTTGGCATTCAGCTTTTCATCCTCTAAAAAATGGGCCAGCATTGGTCTCCATGATCCTCCATAAAGCCTTTTTACAAATGATCTTGTTTCGAATTGTAAATACTCCTGTTCACTTATGAGCGGGTAAAACAGTTGAAACCGTGTCGCATTGGCTTCAACTTTCACACCTACAGCGCTCTTTTGCACCAATCGATTGAGAAGCGTTCGGGTTGTATTTGGGCTCCAACCCATCCGCTCTGCCATTATCTTCACAATTTCGCTGGAAAGGAAATCTGGATTTGCCCACAAGATACGCATAATTTCTAGTTCAGCATCGGTAATGGATGGTATATGATGCATGTATGAAACCTCCACCGTCAATTTACTCTGACTACGTATGTAGTTATAATTAAATACTACATTTGTAGTTTGGTAATGTCAACCTATTTAGTAGAGTAAACTCCCGTATATGTAGTCTCATACAGCCAAATTTGAACTTATTTTTTAATCGCCGCTTTCAACAACTCAATTTTTTGCTTTTTTGGCATAGCAAAGGTCGTAGAAATACTGTATCCGAATTTATCATCCTGCCAATATATATATTTAGGGTAAATATGGGCAGGAAGCTCATCTTCATAAAACCCTTTTTTCTTCGTTGAATCTGCGTCTAACATATACTTAGAAAATGTAATGGTCTCTTTTCCACTTGTATATTTTAAACGAATCGTGGCTGCCTCTTTCCAATCTATCTTTTTAATGTAAAGAGGCTTTTCACTTTTTTTACCTTCGGCTCTCACATCAGCAACGAACTTCCCTTCCGTTGGACCTTCAATTTTTGCTTCAGAAAGCGAATAACCCTTTGGAAGTTTAGCAGGTTGCTGCAAAATGGAGCCCTTCAACGTAGAAGCTTTTTTCAAGTATTCCTCATAGGTTTTGTAATGATGAATACCTCCCCAATAGCTAATATCGAGCCCGCTATTTAGCTGCTTGTATTTGTGATACAAAATGTACATATCACCAGACTTCTCAGCTAATTCCTTCACTCTTTTCATTTCTTTTTCGATAAATTCTTTGTCCTTTTCAGGTATAGCTTTCGTCGACTTAGATGCATTTGATGCTTTTTTGGCAGGCTTTTGTTGAGTGACATCATTAGCTGACACCTCTGCTGTAAAGTAAGCGGTCGAACCTAGTAATAAGACTCCACTAAATACTGCGATTGCTGCTTTTGATGCTGCTTTCATGTTGAAAATTCTCCTTCCTTAATCTGTTTAATTTAAAACTACAAATGTAGTTGTAATGACAATACTACAACTGTAGTTTTAATATGTCAACCTATTTTCTAGAAAAATTTACTTTACTTTATGCATGTAATTTTCCTATCTGTATTATTAATTCCCTACGCCTCAAAACCGAAAAAACTCCCCATACATGTGTATGAGGAGTAAAGATTGTAGAATCGTTATAAGGATGCCTCGCCACTAACCATCTCAAGCCAATTAGCAATTTCGATAAACTATTGGATGAATTGAGAAGCATTGAAATCATTGAAATAGTGCACACCGTCATGCAGGAGATCAGTCGTTGTTTTTTTGCGATTCGTATTGAACCAGAGTTTATCCCCATGAGCGACGCCCACGCCTTCAATCTCAAAAAGCTCAGGGTATGCAGCGGATGTTATACGGAATGACAGATTAGGATCTGACGTTATAGTCCCCGATGCAGTAGATACATTACGATACACAAGTACGATGCTGACGTTTTTATTTGTTATGGGTACAAAAATAGTATTTTTATAAATAGCGAAGCTTTGGTGTGTATACGTGATATCAGGTATTGGGCTGCCATTGACCAATGATCCTTGAACATTAATGCTAAAGGCAGGGGAAATATTAATAGTGCCGCTATTTGCGGTCAGTGGAAGTGTACCCTTATAAAAGTTTACTCCCTTTTTGAATAGAAAGTTTATATTATTTGCGTCTTTGCTAAGTATTTTCACACCTGAAACCGATTCGTTTGCGCCACCCCTTTTGATTGTGTAGCTGCCAACTTTGTAATAGGTTGCTCCAACATATTTCAGTTTTACGAGGCTCATCACGCCTGCACTACTGTCCTTCATAGTAGCTACAAACATATAATGCGTTCCGTCAATTGTGCTGAGCACGATATCGTTTGCATGGCCCAGATCGGTTCTGTAGGTAGTTCCGTTATCACCGTTTTTCATGAGCTCTGTAGCTCCTGTGTTCATGTTCGTCCGGTAAATGACCTGCTTTTGATCGCCATTACTGACTTTTACACTGTAGGCATAAGTTGATCCCACATCAAATCCTTGTGCGGAGTTACCTCCATTAGCATTTTCAAGTGTTGCAACTGTGGTGTAAGTGTTGAAATAAGCCGCACTGGCTGTAAGTGGTATCATTACCGTAGTACAGAGGAGAAAAACAACAAAGAGGATGAGAGGCTTTCTAGGTTTCAAGGTCAACATACTTTTCATACATGTTACCTCCATTATTCATTTTATGTGGTTAATACAATTTGAATAAGCTTTCAAACCTACTCTAGGCATAGCAAAATAGAGCTTGGCCACTTTTCAAAGATAAAAATACGTTCTGAATGTTTCCAATTCATAAATAACATGTTGAGTGCTGTGCTTCAGGAAAGTTGGTTGTTCCTCGTATTCACCTCATCTTTCGCAGTTTATTTGAGGGAGTTTTGCAGAAAAAATTTACTTCGGGGCTATTTTTGTGAATTATCATTTCGCTCGGGATTAATATACCCCCAATTCTATTGAAAGTCTAGTAGATCTTGCGGAAAAATGAGTAAGATTTCATTTATGCTGACGATTGTTATGGGGTTTTTAATGCTGGTTCCCCCCCACTGGTGCAGGAACATGACAGCTCATCATGCTATCATCAATAATCAAGGCTTTGGAGAGAAAATTCGAGCAATTAATAGTGCTGTTGAATGTGGCTGCAAAGAAAAGCCCTCAGGGAATGAGGGCTTTTCTTTGCGTTAAATTTAGTTACTGAGGATCATGATCTAATTTTTTTGGCATTTGCTTATGATAGCAGGTTTGGGCTGCCAGCAATTAAATTGATATTTTGGATGGGTTTCATACCCTAGTCTTTCGCATTTGTATGTAACTCTAGCTCCAATTTTTTTGATGACTCTAAAGTTTTGGCATGTCGCACAACAAAGATATTTATTTTCCATACGATAATCGTATAACTAAGTTGTTTGATTGTCTACCTCTACCGTTTTCATTTTCAGACTCCAGTATTCAAGATTCCATAATGAATGAGGTCCTCATATTTATTTTCCTTATAAACATGATGTACGAGTCTACCTTCCTCCACCATGCCAACTTTCTGCATTACACGTCCAGAGGCAGGATTGGAAGCAAAGAATCTCGCGTATACTTTGTGATAATGTTTTTCTGAAAAGGCAAATGAAATAAGCGCTTTGGTGGCTTCTGTTGCATATCCCCTGCCCCAATATTCCTCACCGATCCAGTACCCAAACTCACCATTTCTATGTATTGGGTGGTTTGACAGGCCTATTGCTCCATAAAGCTCGTGTGTATGTTTATCCGTAATGGCAAATTCATAATATCGATTATTATTAAAATTTTCTTCATGCGTTTGAATCCATATTCTCGCACTCTCTATCGGATAGGGATAAGGCAGCGTCAATGTACTTTTGTAAACATTATAATTATTGCATAGCTCTGAGACACGTTGTGCATCCGATAATTCAAACGGTCTTATCAGCAATCTCTCAGTTGTGATTGTTCTTTTCTTTTCATTGTACATAGCTCTTTCTCCTCTATATGTTACACATTTTTTCAGCGCCGATAAAAAAGTATTCTTGCTATAGTATAATAGTGGGATTTAATCGTCAATCACTTTACGTTAAAATGATATAGAATTTTGTACATATTTTTGTAGTAAGCCAAAGGAGGAGCAGTAACATGAATTGGAAAGCTGTTTTCGAAGTGTGTTACGAAAAGTGTCCTGAAGCGACAGAACAAGAGTTAGATATGTTGATAAATGATTGGCATCGACCTCTATCCGAGCATGAAATCAAGGAGATCGTGGAAAGACAGCGCAATCCCTTCCCTGTGTCAGACCCTTTACATAAGCAATACCAGCCGTTTGATCCAGCAAAATGGATCATCCCGAATAAACGCTTACCAGCTACCTACGTAGAATTGCTTCGTTATTCCAACGGCGGTGAATTCGGCAATGGTGAACGGTATTTTCAATTTTTTAGCACAGCTGAGTTCAGAGCTATGATGCTTGCCTATGAATTTCCCGAATATATGCCTGGAGCCGTACCATTCGCCATGGATGGATGCGGCCATCATTATGCATGGGACATGAGAAGCAACAAGGATCAAGATGAGTATCCTATTCTCGTCTCGCACTCAGGAAATTTAGGATACGAAGATGCAGTACACATAGCCGAGACATTTATAGAGCTGTGCCAAGGTACTATTTCGGCTGAAGATATACGTTATGGCTAAGATAGAAAGACAAGTCTCATATAACAGACTGGAGGAAGAAATGAACCAATCCCTTATTGAACAATTAAACTTATGGCATGAGGATGACAAACATCAGTATATCGTGGACACACTGCTAGCCATCCCCAAGGATGAATGGGACTATGAGGCGCTCATCCGACTAGGAAGAGCCTATAACAATCTAGGGCTTTATGAAGAGGCACTCCACCATTTTGAAAAAATAGCTGAACAAGGCCAACAAGATCCACTCTGGCATTATCGGGTAGGTTTTGCGCTATTTCATCTGAAAAAATATGAAGATGCGTCTCAGGTACTGCGTACCGCTGACATGCTAGAACCCGGCGATCCGAATATCGAATACTTGTTAACCTTGAGTTTGCAAAAAGCCGAAAAACAGCATAGACAAGAGCTTCGGATTGCCGCGAAAAGGAAAAATGCTATGGAATCGAACCGATCGACAGGTGATTATGTTCCTTTCGCAAACATGTCCTTGGATGATTTTTGGGAAGACAGCGAGTATGCGAAGAAATCTTATCTTTCCGAGCCGCCGACTGATGAAATGATCGTCTCGATCGAGGAAGAGCTTGGATATAAGCTCCCCTCCTCTTACATCGCGTTGATGAAGCAACAGAATGGAGGTATCCCGAAAAATACCTCCTTCCCAACAGAGGAACCCACTTCCTGGGCTGAGGATCATATTGCAATTACAGGTATCATGGGTATTGGCCGTGAGAAAAGCTATTCCCTTTGTGGGGAGTTTGGCAGTCCGTTTATGATCGAGGAATGGGGGTATCCCGACATAGGCGTAGTCATATGCGACTGTCCTTCGGCAGGACATGACGTCGTGATGTTAGACTACCGAGCATGCGGGAGAGATGGCGAACCAGAAGTAATTCACGTCGATCAAGAGAACGATTATGAAATTACGTTCCTGGCTGAAAACTTTGAGACCTTTATTAGCGGACTTGTGAGCGAAGAGGAATATGATACTTCTGAGGAGGATAAGGCAGAGGATCTTTATAAAATAGCCCACGGAAAATTTTCGCCCTTATTGGAGGAGCTTTGCTCTCAAGTAACAGAGGTTGACCAGGTTGAAATGAAAATTCGCGCTGTCTGTACAAAAGTTGTTGAAGAAAAAGGCCATTTTTCCTTTCATGCTGATGAATTATCGTATCTGATGTATGATGTGCAGTTTTGGCTATATACAAAGTCTCATCCAAACACGAATCGCGAGCAGTACTTGAATATGTATGATAAAATGATCGCCTTCGGCGGCGAATTTGGTCAAGGCGGTTACGCTCCAGCATGGATTACTGAATGGCTGGAACATCGTATAAATGAAGGCCGGATCCTACAGGAAGATGGACGCTTGCGATTAGCGGATCAATTCACGCTTGAATTAATTAATAGAATTAGAGAAATTTAATTTAGAAGTTAAGGGCTAGTTAAAGGATTGTTCCTCTTACTTCGTCAAAAGACCCCCATTCCACTGCAACGTGGTAATGGGGGGGCAATATGTCGCCTATTTCGCTTCCGTTATTGGGGTTTTGGCGATAGTAGCGTGATTTCTAAAATCACTATCGGCTGCATATTCCGCAGGTGGATGAAATTCTTTTTCCATTTTCGCGACTACAACCGTAGCTACACCATTTCCGATTAAGTTCGTAATCGAACGTGCTTCTGACATAAAGCGATCTACACCAATCAAGATTGCTAGACCCGCAATTGGGATCGTCGGGAACGCTGCAAGCGTTGCTGCAAGTGTAATAAACCCTGAACCCGTTACACCCGCTGCACCTTTAGACGTCAGCATCAAAATGCCGAGCAACACGAGCTGCTCCCATACAGTGAGATCAACACCGTACGCTTGTGCAATAAAGATTGCAGCCATGGACAAGTAAATGGATGTCCCGTCCAAGTTAAAAGAATATCCGGTTGGAATAACTAGACCGACAACGGACTTCGAACAACCATACTTCTCCAGTTTATCCATCATGCGAGGCAGTGCCGACTCGGAGGAAGATGTACCGAGTACGAGTAATACTTCATCTTTGATGTAGCGAATAAATTTGAAAAGACGGAAGCCGTACAGTCGTGCTATACCACCCAAAACAAATACGACAAACAAAAACATTGTGATGTACACGCAAGTCATCAACAAACCTAGCTTAGTTAAGGAGCCAATACCGAACTTGCCAATCGTGTACGCCATTGCACCAAATGCAGCTATAGGAGACACTTTCATAATCATATTTACAACATTGAAAAACGCGTGTGAAAGCCGTTCAAATAAGTCGATGACTGGCTTTGCTTTCTCGCCCATCGCTGTTAATGCCAAGCCGAACAATACCGCGAAGAACAAGATCGGCAGCAAGTCCCCTTTTGCCAAAGCTCCTACTACATTTTCAGGCACGATAGAAACGACGAATTCCATCATGGTCTGATTACCTTCCTCTGCCTTTTGCACATACGTACTTACGTCACCTTGCACAGCTGCCGTATCGAAACCTTCACCTGGCTTGATAACGTTGACCACGATAAGTCCGATCGCCAACGCAATTGTCGTAACGATTTCGAAATAAAGCAGCGCTTTACCCCCGATGCGGCCAACCTTCTTCATATCCCCCATGCTGGCGATACCATTTACAACCGTGAACAAGACAATTGGTGCAATAACCATCTTAATCAGCTTAATAAAGACATCTCCGAGCACCTTAAGCTTCTCGCCGAAGGCTGGGAAGAAATGACCGACCAAAATACCGAGAATAATTGCGATTACAACTTGTACTGTTAAGTTTTTAAAATTGATTCTCATTGGGAACATCCTTTCTTGTCAAGGTCTACAATGTGAAGGGATTGTGAAATTGTGTCCTCATTGTAGAAAAGAAAGCGGTTCCATTCAATAATATGGTCATATTGGTCTTTTTGGTCTTACGCTTCTTTATGCTGACTAACGGTTATATGATTTTAATTGCTAGTAACGATAAGCGTCATATTTTTGTCCAAGTTCCTTAATTTGCGCGAGTAATGGTGCTCCGATCTCTTGCTCCATTTGTATGTAAACTTGCGCTAACGCCTTTATCCACTCATCTCTTTCCTCGGCACTAAGCTGATGAATATTCACTATCCCGCTCTTCTTAATTTCGTCGAGCTGTTCATGATTCAGTTGCTGTGCAAGTCCTCGATTCCATTGTGCTGTCTCTGCTAATATCTGCTCCAGTTCGCTGCGAATATCAGCCGGCAGCCCCTCCCAGAATGACTGATTGACGATAACGGTATAGCCTAAATAACCGTGGTTACTAATTGTCATATACCGCTGCACCTGATAAATACGCTTACTATATATGTTCGAAATTGTATTTTCCTGCCCCTCGACATCCCCATTCACTACACTTCGATACACTTCCGTGAAGGGCATCATAGCAGTTTGTGCGCCTAGTGCATGAAACTGCTCCTCCACTACTTTGCTCGGTAAAATACGAAACGTCTGACCCGTGAAATCGGATGGGTGAATTAACGGTCTCTGCGCACTCGTCATCTGCTTGAATCCGTTATGCCAGAAGGATATACCCGCCATGTTTGCATCAGTCAATTCAGCAAGCAACTGCTCACCAATTTCGCCTTGAAGCGCTTCATCTACCGCTTGCTGACTAGGAAAAGCGAACGGCAAGTCTAAAACTCCCCAACTGGGAAATGCATTCGTTAGATTCGAAAACGACGGTGCAACCATTTGGATGTCTCCCCGGCTAAGGGCGTCCAATTCATGTTTATCCGAATATAAGATGCCATTCGGGTACACTTGCACTTCGACGCGATCACTCAATCGCTCGCGCACGAGCTTAGCAAAGCGTTCAGCCGCCAGTCCTTTGGGCGTGTTCTCAGCAACAACGTGGCTGAATTTGATGACGATGCGATCTTTTAGCCCTGTTTGTTCCGCATCAAAGGGCAACGGTTTCGACATATTTGGCGGAAACCCGATCAAAATCGCGGTAATGAGACCAACAAGAACAAATAATCCAATGCTGATGAAAGATTTCATTTATTTGCTCCTTTCCTGTTGATTCTTTTCACCCATTATTTCACAATGGTATCACGACGTAAATGGTAGGGAGCGAAACTAGTCATGCCTCAAATCAGCATTCGCCACTTGCGCCATATCCGCAATTTGCCCGTGTACGGTAAAATTGCGCTGCTTGCATTTGGCTTAACATCGTTCTCGCTCTTAATAGGCGGAATCATTGTTCTTGGCATTATGACACGCATGACCGAGGATGAGCTCGGACGCCGATTAATGACGACGGCACGGACCGTAGCTGAACAGCCGCATATTCGCGAGCAGGTACAACTTCCCGTAGCAAATGCTCAAGACATCGCCTACGAAACCGAAAATATTCGAGTTATCAATGATGTATCCTATATCGTCGTGCTCAATATGGAGCGAATTCGCTATTCGCATCCAATTACCGATCGGATCGGCAAGCCGATCGCGGATAAAGATGTGGAGCCCGCGTTCGCGGAGCATTCATACTTATCTAAAGTAAAAGGCGAAGTAGGCTCCGCGCTGCGTGCTTATGTACCGATTATGAATGAGCAGCATCATCAAGTAGGTGTTGTTATGGCTGGCATGCTGCTGCCAAGCATTGGCCAAATGATTTGGGATCAGCGTGGGCCCATTGCGGCAACGCTAATGCTCGCGCTCTTATTCGGATTGCTCGGAGCATGGCAGCTGTCCCGAAATATTAAGCGGCAAATGTACAATTTGGAGCCGCAAGAAATTGCGCGCATCTTATTAGAGCGCACAGCTGCTTTTCAAGCGATGCACGAAGGCGTTATTGCGGTAGATAACAAGGAACGCATTACGATTTTTAATGAGCGCGCGAAGCAAATTTTTGATATTGAAGGCAATCCCGTTGGGCTGCCAATTCGCGATGTGATTCCGGATACGCGACTGCCAGAAATTTTGACACTGCAGCAGCCGATATATAATCGAGAGCTAATTGTGCGCAATGCGGTTATATGGAGCAATCGTATTCCGATTACCGTTCAGGGGCAAACCGTCGGAGCGATCGCCATTTTCCAAGACCGAACTGAGTTAGCACACATGGCTGAAGAACTAACAGGTGTTAAAGCATTTGTAGATGCACTGCGTGTTCAAAATCATGAATATATGAACAAGCTGCATACCATAGCAGGCCTTATTCAATTGGAACATTATGAGCAAGCGCTCGATTATTTATTTGAGGTGTCTGAACGACAGGAAGAATTGCTCTCCTTTGTCAAAGAGCGCTTCTCAGATGAAGGGATTGGCGGGCTGCTGTTCAGTAAAGTTTCACGTGGTCAAGAACTCGGTATTCACGTAGAATTAGACAAGCGCAGCGGATTGACGCATTTTCCACCGAAGTTAGATCGGCACGACTTCGTGTTACTGCTCGGAAACTTAATTGAAAACGCTTTCGATGCGTTGGAGATCTCAGATCGTGAAGACAAAGAAATTGTAATTAGCATTGAGCAAGATGATGAGGTTCTGTCAATTATGGTTGAGGACAATGCGAATGGAATGGACGAAATTACACAGCAGCATATGCTGGAGAATGGCTTTTCCACCAAGGCTGCCGACGGGCGCGGCATCGGTCTGTACTTAATTGGCAACATCATTGAAAAAGGATGTGGAGAGCTCATCTGCCACACGTCTCTTGGCAATGGAACAACGATGATTATCACCTTCCCTATGCAAGAAATGGCATCATTATCTGCAATTCACGACCATATATAGCTGTCTAAACGATGTACATGTGAAAGGAGTCAAATGGGATGGATGCGAAGCAAGCTCAAGCAAATGGGTACCGCGTCTTATTAATTGAAGATGATCCGATGGTCCAAGAAGTGAATCGGCAGTTTATCGAAAATGTGACTGGGTTTCATGTTAAAGGGATAGCTGGCAACGGTATGGAGGGTTTGAAATTGGCACGGGAGCTGAAGCCGGATCTCGTATTTCTTGATATGTTCATGCCTGTGCAGGATGGTGCCGAAACGCTGCGGCAAATACGGGCGGAGGCACTTCATGTCGATGTCATCGTCGTGACAGCAGCTAAAGACTTACCTACTGTGAAGCAGACTATGCAAAAAGGTGTCTTCGACTATATTATAAAGCCGTTTAAATTCGAGCGAATAGCGGCAGCACTGGAGCAATATCGAGCGTATCGGCAGGCACTGAATGAAGAGCGCCATGTAACACAGGACGAGCTGGATGTTATTTTGCGCAGCACGCCTTCACCTTCACAAAGCTCATCCAGCATGTCTGTGGGACACAATCATGAAGCTGGATTGGCGGCGCCAGACTCGAACCCAACATTTGTTGAAGCAAGTACTGCCAACTATTTGCAAGCTGCCAGTGGTGGTGGCGATCTAGGAAAAGCTTCTACGAAAATATCGACGGTGGCTCCAACTCCAGCAAGTTGCTCTACAGGTGAAACAACCAGTTCATCTGTCGACACCGCCATGGACATGACTTCCGCTCTTGCATTAGGTGCAGCATCTGCGCTGCCGAAAGGCTTGCAATCGAATACGATGCGGCAAATTGTACAATTGCTGCTTCAGCAGCGATCATGTTTGACGGCCGAGGAAGTAGCGGACGGCGTTGGCCTAGCGCGGGTAACGGCCCGCCGTTATTTAGACTACTTGGTTCAATCGGGCAGTGTTCGCCTTGACATACGTTATGGTAATGTCGGAAGGCCTGTTAATCGTTACGGACTTATTTCGCATACCGAACCGCACGCTCGTGCTTAGATTTTGCTACTATATTTGCAGATAATCGTGTGCTTGTGTATAAAAGAGAAGAGCCCACATTTGAAGCAGGCTCTTCTTCATAGTTCTATGAGGTTCTATAGGCTCAACATCAATTATTCCAAAAGGGCTAACTTTAGAGTTGTCCCAACAGTTCTTCCAGCCTTTCGTTTAGAGGCGGATCTGCTTTTTTGGCTGCTGCGGTCAGTTTCTTCACACTTCCGAAAATCCGGCACACGACGAGCTCCATTTCATAAATCTCTTTGCCCTTCAGAGCTTGGACAAGTGCATCGGCAAGCTCAGGACGGTCGATGGTCAGATTTTTGACCTGCTTTCCTTCTTCATTGCCTCCTAATAAAATGGATACAAGCACTGGCATATGTTCCGCCTTTACACCATGTGCTTCAATAAATGCCTGCGCATAACTATCCTGCACCATTTGATGCTCCGTATCCACCAGCTCCATATAACGGCCTACTAACGAAAAATGAGCTTCGCTGTACAATCCGAGGCCCAAAACGGCGTAGGTGCCCGGCATGACTGATCTCTCTCCTGGCTCCACATCGTTGTACCATGCGAACTTCTCCATCGCGGTATCCGCATATTCCGCAAGCTTAGGGAATAGGTTTGGATAGCTGAGCGCATTGGCAAAAAACTGATGGAGCTTGGACTTCGCCAATTTTTTCAACGGTAAAAAATGCTTTTGACTGCTTTTTAACTTTAAATTATAGCCCCTCGGAAAATCCTGTCGCAAAAGTTGGATGATATAATCGAGTGCTTCCTCGTAAGCCGTCTCTTCTTCTGAAAGGATTCGGATTTCGATCGTCTGCATGACGTCATTGTTTCGAGCCTCTATCCTTCCTCCCCGATAGGTACTCTCAAATTTTCCGCTGCCTATTTTTAAATAGTCAGCTGCTTGCTTGGAACCTAAAAGGACAGCAAGCTCCAGATACTTCTGCCGAGTATCCGGTTCGGTAAAGCCAATCTGCAAGGCTGCATATAAAAAGAAATCCAGTTCTCCTATGTCCACAGAAGGATGATCGTCTTCTTCCTTCATGACCCAATTGGATCCGTAATCTTCAGAACGATTAAAATACTGCGATAAAAAACACTTCTCAGACCATTGGATGAAGGCTCTTGTATATTGCCTGAGCCAATCATTTTTTCGATCTTGATTCGTCTTAAGCTTGTCAGAGAGCCGACGAATCAGAGGCTCAATCTTTTCTACTTTTTGCTGCATAATATCTGGATTGACTAGATGATAGGCAAAGAAGAACAGGTCATTTTCTTTTGGCAGCACAGGCGGATCGGGAAAAATCTTCGTTTGGATAAATTGATCCAAGGTTTTTTGGAGTTGAATCAACTTAGGCTTATGCAGCAGCTTCTTTTTTAGTGTAACTTTCGACTGCTCCCACTCAAATTCAAATACGACTTCAAACTTGTAATCAAAGAACCGGGGTCCTAATTTCTCTGAAAGAAATAATTGCTCTATACGTCCGCACAAAGCAGGGAAAAACTGTTCGGTCAAAAGCTCGTCGGTTAACTCCGTGATATAGGAGCCAGCTTCGATTTTATACGAGCTGTCACTCCAAGAAAATGGTTCATAGACATCGATATGAACCTTTCCATTTGCCCATGCAAACTTACCCTTGCGCCACGCAACCTGAATATAGTCCATGATTCCCGCTTGCAGCCTGCTTTGGTCTTTTAATTCATTGATCCTTTTGCTTTCTTTTGCATATATTGACGTAACTTCCTGCCATACATCGTTCAAAAAAGCTTCTACAGCCTGATTCAACGGTTTCTCCCCCTCCAAAATTATACAAATTTCATCTGAAATAGGTTCAGGTTGGAAATTTCCCTTGGATGTAGCTCTTCCATAAGTCATGAATAAATGGAATATCGATCTTGTTGTCAAATGCTTGAGAAATTAGGCCTAAATCGTCCGACGTATACCCTGCCAGCTCTGGATTTTTCGTTATCCGAAACGTTTGCTTGAACGTAAATTCCCTAATATCTTGAATCATCTCATTTTCATCGGGAACGAGTTGATATAATTTTTCATAGCTAGAACGCCATTCTCTATCAAATTCATCAGCATCTCTCGCGTCTAACTCTGCGTCCCAGTCTACTTCTTTATCGAAGACATTTTCAAAGAAGCTGTCTGTGCGGATGATTGCAACAATTTCATTAATGGTTATCAATGGAATCCCGCCTCTTACATTTTTTAAACTCTCGTTAACTTCGTAATAACATAATATTTAGTAGACTACAAATACTCCCCAAAATAGTATTTCAGCCTATCAGCACAATACCTATCCTCGCCTCTCCAAGTTGCCATCGACATAAAGTCGGTTCCACGACCGCGCTCCTTGCGGTAATCATTCTGAGACTGCAGCAGACCAGCGTAGCCCCATATTTCCATCACGCAGTCCCGTTCATGCTGGTTGCTAGGGAAAATCTCTTTCCAACGCTTCTCCAGCTGTCGGGCTGCATCCTTTTCCTCGCACGCCTCTACGGCTTCAATCATTTGCTTGAGGATGTCAATATCCTCACTTCTAACCTCAAACTCCATGTCCTTACTGAGGAGATCCAAGTCCATCATGCAATAGATCAGCCAGTTCAACCGGACGCCGCCCCATTTGATTCGCTCAAAGTTAAGTACATTTAAGTTTTCATCGGCATAATGTTCCTTCGCCATCAGCTTTCTGTCATTACAATCCCCGCAAGCACAGTAGCTTATTTGTTCTGCCGGCCGCTCTGCAAAAGTATGTATTGGTATATCATACGTTAATGCATAGCTGGACAAAGCACTGCGCAAATAAACCTTGCGTGTGGACAAACTGTGCAGAAAGGCACGAACTGCTGTTTCTTTTGTTATTTTTTGCTCGTGTAGCTCTCTTACTTTAAGAACGCATTCCTCGTGTGACAAGGTTATCGGGTCGAACATAAGCCCCTTGCTTTTCGCATATTGGAGATCTTCATCCGCACAGGAGTAACCGCCCGACCTCCATCCGCCAGAGCTCCAAAACGTATTTATCAATATTTTCTTTGCTTTCGCATCCATCGAAATACGCCTCCTATTTATTTAAATGTCTTGCTTTTTTATCGCAACTATTTTATCAAGGCAGCCTTTTAGGCGCTTTTTTCGGGATACGAGGTGACCAGGCCACCAGCACCCCAGCTTCTCCGCACACTTGATTTACTTGTTCAAGCTGTTCCATTTCCACTTCCCATAGCCAAAGATCGTTACCGATATCCGTTAGCTGGCCACGCTTTTCACTATCTGTAATCCATTCTTTCAGATTGACTCCGTTCACTTCCATTTTCAAATGTTGACTGTTCATTATATTTAAGGGATAGACCATACGAAGCATTTTACTCGTATATCGCCCCTTACCTTCAAACTTGCCAGGAGTTTCTTTATTGAAGGCAAAACCAGCTTCATATGGAAACATAGTAACTCCATTATTACCTGCCGCATAAGAATGGGTTTTTGTCATTTGATGGGCAGCGTAAACAATACCATATGAAAACTGAGGCTACTGCTGCGTCAAATTTGTAAGCCATGCTTTAACTGGGAGGTACACCTCATAAAGTGAAAACTCACAAAGAGCGTTCAAATGCGGAAAGCTTCCGATATCAAAAGCTTCAGCCGGCGTAAACTTTTCTGTGCCGTATAGCGCAATGCCTGTACACACAATTAGCACCTCCGTCATCTTCATAATACACTTAAAAAATAATAACGCGACAGAGACCAATTTCACAAAAAGGAATGATAATTACACACTTTATTAATTTCAATGCTAAAAATTTATAGAATAATTATAAATAGGTTTTGTTCATACGAAGATAAATGCACCATCATGCATAAATAGCCGACCCCTATTCACACAGGATCGGCTAACGATAAAAATAAAGAAACGCAAATTTATGTTAATTAAAAGAACTGCGGATATACCTCTTGCTTCATCCCCTGCTCATTATCGTGTCCGAAGAAAATAATGTTCGGCTGAATCTCCTCCATTTTTTGTTTGATTCGTTCAATAGACTGATCCGCTTGCACGCTATCGAATGTAAAAAATGGAACTTTGTCTTCGTAATTGCTCCGCGTATAAGCCATATCAACGGTTATTAGAATCGGACCCGTTTTCTCCGTAGTCACAAGTACGGATTGATGCCCGGGCGAGTGTCCAGGCGTAGAGAGCAGCTGTATCCCTGGAAAAGGCTCAACATCACCTTCCACGACTTTGTAATTCAGGTTTGGCAGCAAACATTCTGGAGGAGCATAGGAAGTATCCCCCTTATTTACAATCTCCCATTCTTTCTCTTGAATATAGATTGGGGTATCAGGGAAATAAGGATTTCCTCCAGCATGATCCAGGTGAAGATGCGAGTTTATGACAGCAATCATATCGTTAGGAGAATATCCTACTTGTTTTAGAATGGAGACGATGTGATCCTCTGGCTCCATGAGTGGGATTATTATTCCCTCGTATGGAGTACCTTTAAAATAATCTGGGTTATGGATGAAGGATTCAGGCATGCCAGTATCAAGGAGGATCGGCCCAGCCTTGGTCTCAAGTAGATAAGACCAGATTTGGATGGATATCATCTGTCCTTTCTGTACACTTTTATTAAATGCGGAACTATCCATGGAAAGTTTGCCTGCTGGAAGCCAATAAAGTTTTTCAATCATTACAGATCACCTCAATAGAGAATTATTTTTCAATAAGAAAATCTGTATGCAGCAGCAAGATGCGATTCGTATAGCCAGCACTTAGAGTTTATCACCAAGTTACAAATAATTCTAATGAACAATATCAGAATGAAACGTATCGAAAGCGCCAATGACGTACAATGACTTTGCTTGACGCTATAAAAAAAGCCGACTACTAAAAAGCTTTAGCAATCGACTCTGAAGACTAATTTATTTATTAATGATCATATATTCATTAATTTAGTTTGTAAGAGAAGCAGCTCGCTTCATTTTCCTTTTCTGTACGAGATGCTTAACTCCTAATATAACGAGGGATGCAACACCGCCTCCCAAAATCACCACAGCAGGAATGATGATTATAATCCCTGGTACGGATTCATGATAAGTCAGGATCGGTGAAGCTCCATACCCTTTTGCTACAACAACAAATCTCATGATTTCTAAATATGCAATATGAAAACCCATTGATGCCCATATATTTCCGCTCCATAGACGGACCAACTGCAAAACGAATCCAAAGCTTATTATCGTGATGACGTACCCCATGTTAATGATGTTGCCCGGAGCCATTCCAAAAAGTTCTTGAAGCAGAGAAACCGAAATAGGAACAGAGATAAATAGAAGCATTTGCAATGGTACGGCGAGCCATGCCTTGAATCGATGACGCAGCACATCATATAACAGTCCCCGCAAAGCTAATTCCTCTGGGAAAGCTTCGTATAAGAAAGCAATGATAATATTTATGAACAGCGCAGCAAACCACTGATCAGGTGCATGCCATTGTGTAATGGATAATAACCCTTGCGAATTAGCAATAAAGAAACCTAATGAAGCTAGTGCTATTGCAAAGAACATCCCCGTAAAAAAGTGATATAGCTTTTTCCACGAATATTCTGGCGTCTTAGGTGAAACTCCGGTCATTTGATAAACATATCGATACAAATACAAAATAGTAGGAACGACCAGCGCAGTCATCAAAATAGCAGAAATCCATTTTTCAGACTGTCTTGATAAGCCGAACAACTGCCCAGCAATATCGGTGAAAAAAATAGCAAGGAACAGGCCAAAGACTAATGTCGCCCACCCCGCGAGCAGTAAATGTATCGATTTCATCTTTTTCATATAGCTAACTCTCCTTTTCAATTTATTTGCTTCAGCCAGACAAGTTTTGAATGGCTTCTGCTATAAGTCTTTCTTCGTAAACAGATATACCGTTAAGTAACACGATGCAACATATAACAACACGGTACTAAGCAGAGCACCATATAAGAGTGGATAATTAATTCCATTTAAAGATGCCATATGAATAAGACGAGCTACTGGGTCCCCCATTATAAGAAATAGGAACAAAAATATAACATTTAAAACAGGTGCCCCTTTCTCACTGAGCGAGTAAAAAAACGGCAAGTATATGGAAGTTAGAACAAGCATAATAGCGATAGGGACCAAAATGTCTATAATGGTATAACCTACGGGGATGTACCCTGGAACGGCTATTTTCACAAGCGAGTGAACCCCATACGAAGCAAGGACTGCAATAATTATACAAATGAGAGATAGCACATATTTGGCCTGCACAATATGCTTGCGACTAACAGGTAATGTAACTAGAAATTGATGATTATGATTTTTAGTATCGTTGAGAGTAAGGCTGCTAATTGTGGCGAAAGCTGTAATGATACCGACAAGATGCATAGACATTTCTTTTTTCATAAAGAAGATACAAAATACAGCAAAAATCCCGACGCTCATTACTAAAGATATCTTTGCCGCTATTAAGTCTTTACGAAGCAAGTTAAGCATGAACGCGGCCTCCCTTGGCGTTGTAATAGATGATGTCTTCTAAGGATGCTTTTTCAAATACAGCGAGATTGCCGAATAATCGTTCAGCTTCCTGCCTATCCTCAACTAATCCCTCAAACCCAAAAGCAGTCTCACGCACTCCCGCAAACTTTTTGCGAATGTCCGAATCAAGCAGCTGCCTATCACCTTTCACAATTGCGTACCTATCGAGCACTTCATCTTTCGGTTCACTAAATACGAGCTGCCCACGGTTGACAAAGCTAATGTAATCAGCAATACGATCTAAATCGGTTGTAATATGGGTCGAGAAAATAATCGTATTTTGCTCGTCCTGCATCATATCCGCAAGCAGATCAAGCAATTCTCTTCTAAACACAGGATCAAGCCCAGAAGTCGGCTCATCCATGATGAGCAACTCCGCCTCGTGAGATAAAGCAACAGCCAGGGCAAACTTAATCTTCATCCCTTTAGACAATTGTCCAATCTTCTTTTTGGGTGACAACTCAAATTGTTCCAAATAGCTGTTAAACTTCTGTTCATTCCACTTCTTATAGAAAGGCGCGATTATCCGCTTCATATCACGAATCGAAACATCTTCATAATAAAAGCAATCATCCGACACGATGCCAATGCGCTGCTTAATGTCCACTTCATGTTTAGGCATATCGCAGCCTAATATTTTTACGCTGCCAGAGTCGGGACGAACCATTCCGAGTATCATCTTGATTAAAGTACTTTTACCAACTCCATTCGGACCAATAAGTCCGGTAATATACCCTCGCTTCACATCCAAAGATACATTATTAACTGTAAATTGAGGATATGTTTTCGTTAAATTACGTAATTCGATTGCATTCATGATGTCTGATCCTCCTCGAACAAAATTGTCAAATGCTCAATTACATCTTGCTGACTCATGCTTAATTCTTTGCTGTCTTGGATGACTTCTAATAGCTTCTCTTCTAGTCGTTTCATTCGCTGCTCCCGAATAAAGTCTTTATTGGCTCCTGATACGAAACAACCTTTTCCTACGACAGAATCGATGAGCTGCTCTTTCTCCAACTCTTCGTAGGCACGTTTCGTTGTAATGACACTTACTTGCAAATCTTTAGCTAGCTGTCTAATCGACGGAAGGCTATCTCCTGCTTGCAATTCACCGCTCAGAATACTCTGTCTAATCTGGTTCATGATCTGAGTGTAGATCGGATCGCTTGATGCGTTGGATATGATAATATTCATGTTCCATCCCCTGGCTTATGTTAATCGATTAACTACCGTGTATATACAATATATACACTATTCACTTGTGAGTCAATATATCTATTCCTTTATTTTGTATTAAAGATCCTTTTAGCAACTTACTTACCTTGTTCCCCAACATATTTTTAAGCGAAAGAGTATCCGTAAATGATTGTGTCGTTGTCCTCTATTTTAAGAAAAAAAGTACCAGCATCTCTGTAGAGGTACTGGTACTGTATGTTTTAGATAACTGAATTTTTTACTCCATGACTGATTTAACACTAACCTTTATGTAAGTACCTGTACTAAAAGTGCATACTTACATTTTTTTAGTATGCACTTTATACTCAAGACATAAATGATAAACATTACTTTTAGGAGGACAAATCTTTGAAAACTCTTGTTATCGTTACGCACCCCAGCATAGAAACTTCCGTCATAAATAAACGATGGGTAGAAGAACTGAAAAACGATCCGGAAAAGTATACGGTACACGAATTGCATAAGGTATACCCTGACGGGAACATTGATGTGGCCAAAGAACAGCGATTAATTGAATCGCATAGTAATCTCGTTCTTCAATTCCCTTTCTACTGGTTTAATTGTCCACCTCTTCTTAAAAAATGGCTTGACGATGTTTTTGCTTATGGTTGGGCTTATGGTTCAAATGGAGGTGATAAGTTAAAAAATCGCAAAATTGCTTTAGCTGTATCTGCAGGAATTAAAAAAGAAGATTATACGGAAGAAGGAAGATATCGCTACACGCTTGAACATTTATTATCTCCTTTTGAAACTTCCTTCCTATACTGCAATGCAGATTACCGTTCATTCTATGCGTTGTATGGCGCAGAAAGTGGAACGTCTGCAAGTGATTTGGAAACAAGTGCACAAGATTATGTGAATTTTATTGACAACATGTAATAGATAACTTTTTAGCTAAAAAAGAAGTATTTCCTTGCTCAGGAGATACTTCTTTTGCTTTAAACAAAATAGCTATGCTTACCGCTGTACAGGCTCCATAGCTGGCAAACTATTTTTCTCTCCCCACTCGCACATCATATTTAGCACTGGAACGAGAGAAAGACCGCGTTCAGATAATGTATATTCAACTTTTGGTGGTACTTGGGGAAATTCTGTGCGTATGATAAGGCCATCGGACTCTAGCTCTTTTAACATGATGCTTAGTGTTTTGAAGGAAATGGAACCGATACTTCGCTTCAGCTCATTATGCCGCATAACCTTATTTTCAGACAGCCAATACATAATGATCATTTTATATTTACCGCCTATTAAGGACAACGTATATCCAAAGCCAGTGTCTTTCAGCCCCACGCCAGTAGGAACACAGGTGTCGCGCACTAGTTACACTCTCCTTCAAATTTATTTTCTTTTGTTGTAACTTCTCAAACTCATTTTTTAACCAATGCTTACTATGTAATACTATGTGAAATTCAGTAGAACTTTACAGGGTGCTGTTTTTCAAAAATGTATCTCTAGTCAAGCCCAAAAAGGCTTCGATCGCTGGCGAGATCCACTTCTCTTCATGCCAAAACATTTGAGTCGCAAATGATGTGGCCATCAGATCCCACGGCAACGGAACCAGTTCTCCTCGATTCACTTCTGCTGTCACGGCCATTTCTGGTAATATGGCGATACCCATTCCTATTTTTGCACATTGTTTAATAGCTTCTGCGCTGTTAAATTCCAATTCAGTAATTCCACCCATGCCCTTCTGTGAAAGACTCCGCTCAAAAAACGTGCGATAGGAACATCCTTTCTCCGTCAACAAAAAAGTCTCGCCATTAAAATCTTCAATGGTCAACGCACTACGTGCAGCCAATGGATGGTCGGGTGCTGCCAATACATAAAAGGGCTCATCCCGTAATTTTTCTCCGCAATATCCTGTCTCGCCCTTATCCTCATCCAGCATAAAAATAATGTCCGCGCCCCCTTCCCGCAAGCTCTGTTTGAGGTTCGGACTAGCGAGCGGCCGAAACATCAGCCGAATCCCTGGATAGCGCAAGCGGAATCGGCGCAGTACAGCCGGGAGTCGGTACGTGCACAACGTTTCATCCGCACTAATGACCACCGTACCCGTCACCTCGCCGGATTGCTTGACTGCATGGCGTGCTTCTTCAAGCTCGCATAATATATTATTTACATAGCCTAGAAAGCTTCTCCCCGCATCGGTCAGGATTACTTTTTTACCCAATCTATCCACCAGCTTGACACCCAGCTCTTCCTCCAATGCCTTCATCTGCATCGTAACCGTGGAGGGTACATAGTTTTGCACTTCTGCAGCGCGGCTAAAGTTGAGTGTGGAAGCAAGCGTATGAAAGGTCTTTAGTTGGCGCAAATCCATGGTACTTCCCACCCCTTAATTCAAAAAAATTGAACGTTTTATTCATAAACGTTTCTTTGACTTAACAATAACATCGTCGTAGAGTGATGACAAGAAAGACACAATTCATCTTTAGCTATAAAAAGGAGAGATTCACATGAGAGATTATGAAATTTATGAACTGGGAGATATTCTGCTGCAATCCGGTGACACCCTGCCACATGCCGTTCTCGCCTATAAAACTTACGGAACGCTAAATGCAGCGAAAAATAATGTTATTGTGTACCCCACTTGGTTTGCAGGTCAGCATACCGATAATGAATGGTTAATTGGAACTGGTAAGGCGCTGGACCCGGAAAAGTATTTTATCATCATCCCTAATATGTTGGGCAATGGGCTATCCTCTTCGCCAAGCAATACGCCTCCGCCCTATCACCAAGCTAATTTTCCACAGATTTCGATATATGATAATGTGCGGCTGCAGCATCAACTGGTTACCCAAAAGTTCGGTATTACGAAAATCGCCCTCGTCGTAGGCTGGTCACTGGGAGCCGTGCAGACCTTTCAGTGGGGAGCAAGCTACCCGGATATGGTCGAACGAATCGCTCCATTCGGAGGGACAGCCAAGTTTCGGCCGCATGCAAAGGTTGTATTTGAAGGAATGATCGCTGCCCTTCAGGCTGACTCTGTTTGGAAGAATGGCTATTATACGCAGCAGCCCAAAACGGGACTGGCAGCCATGGGTCGAGTCTATGCAGCTTGGGGTTTCTCTCAGGCTTATTATCTGGAGCATCTCTATCAGCAAGAGGGTTACCACACACTGGAGGAATATCTAGTGGATTACTGGGATCAAGTGTTTTTGACCTTCGATGCCAATGACCTGATCACCATGCTGCATACCGGAATCAGCAGTGATATTAGCTCAAATCCGGTGTATGACGGCGATTTTGAACTTGCATTAAGCAAAATTACAGCACATGCACTGGTCATGCCCGGAAGTACAGATCTTTTCTTTCCTCCCCAAGACAACAAGTATGAGGCACAACATATGCCCAATGCGCTATTCATCCCAATAGAATCGAAGTGGGGGCATTGCGCAGGTATTGGACAACATGAACCAGATTCTGAATTTATAGATCGCAGGCTACAAAATTTCTTACTTGAATGAAGTATAACTGGAAAAGGAGCAGATTGAATTGAAAAATAACCTGATCATCTATGTTCTAGCACTTGCTGTTTTTCTAATCGGAACGGTTGAATATATTATTACAGGAGTTATTGAAATGATCGCCGTGGATTTGGGCGTATCTACATCCAAAGTTGGGTTATTGGTAACTGTATTTGCTCTCGCGGCAGCCATCGTCGCTCCAATTCTGATTGCTATAACGATAAATATGGATCGCAAGAAGCTGCTCATGGTTTCCCTTGGTGTGTTCATTGCCAGCAACGGACTGATGTTTATAAGCCCTTCTTATGAAACAGCACTATGGATACGAATTATTCAAGGGGTTAGCGGAGGTATTGCTACCGTAGTAGCCATGGCAGTAGCGACACGACTCGTTGAAAAAGAAAGAAGAGGCCGTGCTATCGGCATTATTTTGATGGGCCTCAGCAGCTCGCTCGTGCTGGGAGTTCCCATTGGTACGTTTTTTAGCGAGATGTTTGGATGGAGAGTTTTGTTTATTTTGATCGGTTTATTAACCATTCTTCCGTTGCTTATCGTCTATAAAAAGGTTCCGGCAATCAAAGAAGAAGAAGAAGCGGTTAGCCTCAGGATGCAGCTCTCCATTTTAAAAGATTCAAAAATTTTGACTGCTTTGGCTATTACTTTATTTTATATCGGAGGATACTCTACACTATTTACATATATTACGCCTTACTTGCAAGCCATATCCTCTCTTTCCATAACCGAAATTAGCGTCATTCTATTCCTAGCGGGAATTTGCAGCTTTGTTGGTTCAAAAATGGGCGGACAATTAGCAGATGCAAAGGGATCAAAATTTACAATTTGCCTCGGACTCTTGTTACAAGGAATAACGCTCATTTTATTAGCTCTTTCCGGTGCTAATCTTATGATCTTGATATTGGTTCTTATGGTTTTCATGTTGGCAACCTGGAGCATCTCCCCTGCCCAACAGCTATATTTGGTCACGCTGGTACCTCGAAATCCAGACATTGCCCTAAGCGTAAATACTTCCTTCATCCAATTTGGTTTCGCGCTGGGATCTGGATTAGGCGGGCTTGTCATTAGCCGTACAACCGTCCTGTATTTAAATTGGCTCGGTCTTGCTGCTGTATCCATAGCTTTACTTCTTGCGATCCTGCTATTCAAAAAACGTTCAAGTAGCGCAAGCATGTAAACCAGTAACCCCTAATCTGTCCCACATCCTTCCTTTATAGTGAAGTGCTCGACTGAAAATCGGCATATTCAACAATAAAGGTAGGATGTTTTTCTTCACTATAATGAACAAGTTCTCCTTATCATGAAGCGTTATCTATCATCATGCTGTAAGAAATTAACCAATGATGACAGCGATACCTCTTATTTAATGACTTAAAACGAAAAAAAGCCGCCAATAGGGCGGCTTCTACTACGTATAGGCATTTTTGCTCAAGTAATACGCTCTCTAAAATGTCCTTCTTTCCTATGACTAGCTAGAACGAAAATTTGTTGGATGCAATAATCCTCTCAACTAAGCTCGGGATCGGTTTGTTCGGGAAATCCATAATAATAGTGCCTATCCTCTTCGTTGCAAGCTGATCCAAGTAACTGTACAGATGTGAATTAAGTCCTTCAATACCTGGGCTACCTTCTGCAACGGTATACGGATACGCACCAGCAGATGTTCCAGATGTAAAGTTTAAATACCACTCGTTTACTTTTTCCTCTTGAGCTTGCTCTAATAGAGATTTCACACGATCCCATTTTCTTCCGATATGAAACACAGTAGGTACTTTGTACTCGTCCTGAATGCACAGTTTTTCATGAGTATTTACGATGGAGAACGTAGCATTATCCTTCCAAGCAGTTGCATCTATACCTAGAGTAGTATTCGCCTTAAATCGGCGCAACAGTACAATTTTTCCCCGTACCTCATCCAAACTCGGAAACGTTTCGTCTAGATACCACATAGATTCATTGCCCTCAAGATACCATCTAAACGTATCTTCAAAGCTTCTAGTATTATCCGCATCATCGTATTCATGTTTAACAGACATAATAATCGTCTCTCGTGGATGATCTTCTAAAAATTTCAAACATACATCCCTAACTCCACCACCGAACATTAAGTGCTGGTACATGATGCCGTGGTGGATCGCAAATCGGTTCTCTATATGTCGACATCGTATGTCAACAAAACGAATACCTGAATCCAATTGTTCTCGAAGCGTTTGTGTTTGACATATCGCCAAATCTCCACCGTATAATGCACAAGTATCATGCGTACCAGGAATGTTAAGCTCAAATAACTTTCGATCGCCGGCTATTTTGTCCATCCAACCGTTCGTTGGCATCCGCAAAGAAATCGTAATCTTGTTCCAATCATCTCCAGAAATTTGAGTCGCTAAATACTTGTCCGCACTTGCACCATCCAGCCCTATCTCGCGTTTATGATCATGGCGGGCATCGTACTGATCGTTTCTAAATGAGATTGTATCGCCATTCTGGAATTCGATATGAAGTCTATACCAAGCTGAGCTAGCCCAATAGTTAAGCTCTTCTCGCTCCGCACGGCTTGCGTAAGATCCGAGGTTTACATTTTGAAAATTATGATCAGGCCGTGATCCCCCATCCCAATCATAGTTATCTGTTTCGTTTACCCAGATTCGTGCGATGTTTAAGGGAGTATTGTTGGTTAATTTCAAGTCTGTACGAATGGATGCCATCATTCTCCTCCTTTATGTACCTTTAATGGGACTGTATGAGAGTAACTCACGAAGGATTATATGATACCGCTTAAGGTACGATGCTATATCTATTCAAGTAAGAAGTCTTATTCCCTCCAATCGTATGCGAGTCAACATCCTTTACTACCACTGCTCCCACGCTAATAATGGCCCCATCGCCAATTCGTACACCCGTCAAGGAGCAGGATAGTTAGGGGTATTTCTCGAAAACCTTATAAATAGTTTTAATTTTAGGATTATATTAAAGGGAGAGGCACAAATTGACGATGCGTCCTAAGAAACTTGCATCTAAATTCATGATAAGCACCAGCACCTTGCGGAATTATGAAGCTAATGGCCTCATTCCCCCTGCAGTACGCTCTGCAAACGGCTATCGTGTTTACACCGATTTACATGAGACCTACTTGGCATGTATTCAAGCAATGGCTCCAGCTTTCGGGATGGAAGTAACAACGGAAGTTCTGAATGAACTCCATCAAGGAAAGCCTTCCGAGGCTTTGTGGATTGTGCGGGCACAAGAGGTCGCTTTGTATGCTGAAAAAGCGAGATTGGAAAAATTGATCGAGGATATTAGGAGGTACGCTAAAAAAAGTCAAATTCACCTTAATGACAAGTGGTTCACCATTAAAGAAGTGTCAGAAATGACGCAGGTTTCCAAAACAGCGATCCGTTATTGGGAGCAAGCTGGCTATGTGACGGCAGACAGAGACCCCACTAACCGATATCGTCAATATACCGGGTCACATATGCTAAAAATCAGGTTACTGCAAGTACTGCAAAACACCGTTTATTCAGAGGATACCGTTTATTTCAAACAAACGATTGTCTCAATCGATCATACGGATTTCACCCGAATCCTAAAGCTTGCCGAAAATATCCGTTCTTATTTCGATACAATCATTGAGTCCCAGATGCGCGGTATATCCTACTTGTATCCATTACTTCAATTGACAAAAGATCCAAATTAGATTGAAATCAAACACTTAAGAAGAAACGTGACATAGAAACATAAAGAAACCGTCCTAATGGAAGGACGGTTTTCTACGCGTTCCAGATTCTATGCTTCCTACATGCTCGATTCAATCCTGTACACGATGTATCTTATATACATTTGTATACAAAATATCTTCATACAGAGTAAACTCCTCTTCCGTAAGCATTTGAGGATAGCTCATCACCTTTAACGGAACATCAGGCTGCCCTTTCTGAAGTGAAGGCTGTATATATTTGAAATGATTGAGCTTAAAACCTAAACGCTCATAAAAACCTATTCTTCTCTCAGCCAAGTTCGTATCAGGCAGCTCTACTTCCAATATGATAGGCTTTTGTGACTCTTCGATATAATCGCTCATTAACTTTCCACCGATACCACTTCCCCGTCCAGCTGGCGAGACAGCTATATGTTCAACGAAGCGGAACAAAGGAAATTCCCATACGGCTATAAAAGCAACCACTTGATTAGTGTCATTAACTTTTGAAATAATACGATAATAGGGATCGTTTAGCAGTTCCTTTTGTCCATCATATGTTCTCCGCTCATATGCAGGAAATGAGTCTTGCATAATCTCAAAGATCGTATCGAACTCTTTTACGTTCATGTATAATTTCTCCTAATCATTTATTACCTTAATTGTTTTATCATTTTAAAGTTTACTAGTGTAACGCCTTTTCGCTCCATATTCTGTTGTTGAACAATCTGGTATCCTCGATTCATAAAAAAGGACTTCGCTGTAATACTCGCTTCCACACTTAGTTCCTTGAGGGTAAGTTTCTGTGCCTCAGACTCAATCGCATTAACTAAAGCAGACGCTATTCCTTGCCGCTGAAAGTCTTTATGAATATACAGTCTATCCAAGTACCCACTATGGGACATATCAACAAAGCCTACAATTATACCGTTCATACGAGCAACATATGAGATGTTGTTACGTAAAGACTCCAACCAGAGCTGTTCTTTACGTACTTGTTCGTCTTTGGGTGCCCATACGTCTAATTGTGCTGGCGAATAATCTCGAGCATTGATGGAATGTACCGTCTCATAAAATAGCTCAATTATTTCTTTCATATCGGAGTTCTTAAATCTAATGATTTCAATGCTCATTTTTTTAAAAACCGCCTTGCTTCTTATATCAATGCAATGCTGCTCCACTCATTTGGCTGATGACGCTGTTTTCGGTAAAGCGTTTAATGGCTTTCCTTCTTTATAGTAAAGCGAAGGTGATAAGATTACATAAAAGATGTGTACACGATGACATCCGTACTCACTCACCTTTGCATGTATCATAGCAGCAACCGCATCATGAATTTCTTGTTCGCGTTGAAACATATAAATTTCTACTGATAACGGTGAATTGGCGATTTGATCAACATGAAGAAGCTCTATTTTTACAATCTCTTTTGGAATATCAACAATATTGGAAAACTGTTCAATGATAGATGGTGACACTTGCTCAATAATGCTTTTATTAAATCCCTTGAACCTCAAAAATGGCATACAATCATTTCTCCTTATACATACTTACTATTAGTATACAGCTATTTAACGTACTTTAATATCTCTGAATTATTTCGCATATTTGAAAATTTGTCCTGATCAAATTAGATATTTCTTATAAATTTGTATACTCACTAATCGTAAGGTACAATGAAAACTATAGAATTTACTCGATATATTTTCGCAGCAGGAGGTTACGATGACATTGAATAATGAGCACAATCAGCAGTATGATTTAAGCAAATTAGCCACGATGCTGCACGAGGATCACATCGCGTGGAGCTTTCGAAATATGGACAAGATTATGCCGAGAAACGATATTCACGCGCCTGAGCATACATTTTTGTTTCAAAAAAATGAGCTGCCATTATCGAGAATCAATTATGAATTTAATGGTCGCAGCATGAAGGTAGCCGATTACTTGCAGAAGGTTTCTGCTACAGGGTTTCTCGTTATTCATGACGATACGATTGTGACAGAGCAGTATTACAACGGCTACGATCAACAGTCGACAGCGATGTCCATGTCTGTAGCGAAATCAATCGTTTCTGCCTTAGTTGGCATTGCCTTTGATGAAGGTGCTATGAAAGATGTTCATGATTCGGTAACGTCCTATTTGCCTGAACTAATAGGGAGCGGCTTTGATGGGGCTAGTATTAAAGATATACTCCAAATGTCATCTGGCGTACGCTTCAATGAGGATTACAATGATAAGGATGCGGAAATCCACACCTTCTTAAGTGACGTGTTCGGTGAAAAAGCTGTGCCCATCTCCAAATATGTGCAACAGCTGACAAAATTGCAGGAGCCAGGCCAGTTTGAATATAAGAGCGTGGACACGCAAGTGCTCTGGATGCTGCTTGAAAGAACGACAGGCAAAAAAGTATCTGCTTATTTAGAGGAAAAGCTTTGGAAGCCGCTAGGCATGGAGCAAAATGCTTATTGGAGCACCGATCTGCATGGCAATGAAATAGCATTCACCTTTATTAACGCGACACTTCGAGATTACGCCAAGTTCGGAAGACTGTATTTGCATAATGGGAATTGGAATGGCCGTCAAATCATATCTGAGAAGTGGATTAAGGAATCGGTTACACCCGACCGAGCGGATTTGATGCCTGGGGTAGCTAATGATTTCTTTGGTTATGGCTATCAATGGTGGGCACCATTAGGCAGTGACGGGACTGAGTTTATGGCGCGCGGCATATATGGACAGCATATTTATGTAAATCAGAAGGAACGAACGGTTATCGTTAAATCTGGGGTTGATCCTACCGTATTTAACATTCATGATTATGAGGCAGTTACTGCATACCGTACGATCATTGAGCATTTGACATAAGTGATATTTCAACCAACAATCGATAAGTGATAAAGAGAAAATTGACAAAAAAAGAATGCAGATAGTAGGTCTGCATTCTTTTTCACCTACGGCTATTTATTTTTTGTAGTAAACGACTTCTCCTTGTAACACGGTCATTAAAACATTGGTATTAGGAATTCCTTGTTCTTTCATCTCAGTGATATCATCATCTAATATGATAATATCCGCAGATTTACCAATCTCAATTGAGCCAGTAACTTTATCAAGGCCCAATGATTTGGCGGGTTTAATTGTGTAAGCGTCAATGGCTGCCAATACATTAGGCAACCCCTTTTTGCCGAGACTCAATGAGTTAGAAATCGTAACGAGTGGATTCAGTTCATTTACATCCCAATCACTACTAAGAGATACATTTGCACCTGTTTTCCATATCTGCCCTAACGGCATCATACGCTTCATTTGCTCATTTGAAAAATAGGCACTTGCCCAGCTTTGATTAGGATCTTCTGCAAAATCTTGTCCTACCTGAAAATCGGCACTAACACCTAATTCAGCAAAACGTTGAATATCACTCTCTTCAACCATTTCCACGTGAGTAAGTGTATATGGCTGCTGCGATCCATTATGTTTTGCTGCCTCTATTGCATTCAAACTTTCTCTTACTCCGCCATCACCAATCGTATGAATAAAGGCACCATAGCCGATTTTATTTAATTCCGTCAACCACCATTTCATTTTTTGTTCTGGTATATAATTTAGACCATATGGAGTTCCTGGGAACCATTCAAATTTGTATTTGTCTAATGTTTTGGCTGTGCTATTAATACTAATACCATCATTATACATTTTCACCTGATTAATAAGCATTCTAGACGATGTGTCATGATGTTTAATTTTTTTGAAATACTCGAGTTGTTCTGCTTCATTTACATTGGGGTATACCCATGGACGAAGAACTACTCGTGATGTTAACTTCCCATCGTCATATACTTTGTCCCACACATCTAACCAGCCACGTTTCCAATAGAGACGACCATCACCAACGGTTGTAATCCCATTTTTTGCGACTTCATCTAGACCAGCCAATAAACCTTCAACATTTTTCTCAAATAGATCTGGCTGTGAACTCCACGCTTTTTCCATAACAATATCACCAGCAGCATCATAAAGAATACCGAAAGGCTCACCTGTTTCCGGGTCTCGAATAATTCTTCCCCCCTGAGGATCTTCCGCATCTGTATTCATCCCGACTTCCTCAAGTGCTTTAGAGTTAACCAATACAGAGTGCGACGTTCTCTCCATAATTACGACAGGATTGTTCGGAAACAGCTCGTCAAGGAGCTGTAATGGTGTTTGTTCTTCTGAATCTTCATCCGAATCTTGCAATAAATTTTCTATGCTAAATCCTGTTCCGCTAATCCATTCTCCTTGCTTTACGCTTTTTTGACATGCTTTTAAATAGGGACGTTGTTCTTGTAAGGAATTCTCTGGTGATACACTGCAATTCCCTGCAGCTGGTGATTGTGCTTCAAATATATGATTATGATTATCTACAAAACCAGGAAGAACAAGCTGCCCTTCTGCATCAATAACTTGAGTATCCTCAGTAATAAATTTTTCTACATCCTTGTTAGTACCAATAAATGTAATTTTACCATCTTTCATGGCTACCGCTTCTGCCATATCTTGATCTTGGTTGGCTGTATAAATGGTGCCATTTTTAATGACAACATGGTTGGATAACTTGCTTACTGGGACCTTACTATCATAATGGGCCTCGCCTACTTCAGGTTTGCATGCTGAAACGAATACCATGCTGAAAATGACACCAACAGTCATTATTGTTTTCAAGGGAAATTTTTTCATGTGTTGTTACTCCTTTATTAAAATAAACTGCCCGTGAAGATAGAATAAGCATTGACATAGTGTCAAAGTCAACTACTAGTAGTCAGGTCAAATTGTAAGCTGAAAATGGAGACGAGCGACCTTTGCAATCTCATGTTCTTCAAGTTTCTGTTTTAACTTTTCTTTTCCGTTGACAATAATGAGCGTATTGCCTAACAAAGTTATTCGCCCCTTTTCTGTAACCCGAGAAAGGAAAAACATCTTGTTGAACATAGAGTCAGATGCCGTTTCGGTCAGCACACATATTGGGTGTATCTTCTCCAAACTCCATCGGTTCGAAGGAGTTTCAAATCGATACAGCGTTTCATATTCATCGTCACTCTTCTTTTGCAGATAGAACCAAGACTGGGATTCATCCTTAATAACTCGGTAAACCCCATCACTATCAATAACCTCTTCCCCACTTAACGGGACAGGTAATCGCGGACAGTTACCTCCAAACCCTACATCTACCAAATATTCTTTACCTTCTATTGGCACGATGGTGAACATGTGTGCATTTTCAAGTGCCCAAACTCCATTACCGACATATACGGTTCCGGCCATTAGATAAGGCTTAAAGCCAAGCTCATTTAGCAAATGATAAAATAATCCGTTTAACTCGTAACAGACGCCCCCGTGTTGATCATGAACCATTTTTTGATAAAGATTCTCAACCTTTAAAGATAGTGGTTTTTTTGTTAGGATGTCTAAATTTTCAAAGTGTATGTTAAGTACATGCTGTTTTTGAAGGTGAGCCAAATAATCAAGACTCTGCCCCTCTCTCTTCTCAGCTTGAATGCGATCCAAGTATTTTTGTACGTCCATGCCTATCACCTATCCCTTTCTCATTATTCCTTACTACTTTAATGGTGACCTTACATTTATTATTGTAAAATGAAAACTACATAATAAAAAATATATAAATGTTAATCATATTAATAATGAAATTATTATGGATTAAGGTGGTAAAACAGCATGGACTTGCAGCAACTCAAATATTTTCAAACCGTTGCTCGCACCGAACATATGACGAAAGCAGCTAGAGAGCTGCATATTGCCCAACCCGCGCTTAGTGTCATGATTTCCCGTTTGGAAGAGGATTTGGGCGTGCAGTTGTTTGATCGGGTCGGGCGACAAATTCGGCTCAATGTATTTGGTAAAGCTTTTCTCAAGAACGTGGATAAGGCGCTAGATGCACTGGAAAATGGTCGTCGTGAAATGAAAGACATGGCGGGATTGGAGCAAGGCAGTATTTTATTAGCTACAACAACTTTACACCGAGTCGCAGAGTTTTTAGGTCCTTTTATATCGATGTACCCGCATGTTAACTTTCGCATTACTCAAGCGATTACAGAGGAAGAAATGGTTGAATTGCTGGAAAAAGGGGAAATTGATTTTTGTATCGCTACATCATTCATTCATCGACCTGACATTTGTTATATGCCATTACAGACAGAAGAAATTGTACTCACTGTGCCCTATTCGCATCGCTTTCTAGATCGTGATAGTATTCAGCTCAGAGAGGTAGCCGATGATCCGTTCATCAATTTGAAAGAAGGATATAGCTTCCGGAAAATTACAGATGAATTTTGCAAGAGTGCGGGATTTGTGCCGAATATCATATGCGAAGGTGACGAACCCGCAGCAATTAGTAGTTTAGTTCGCGCTGGCCTCGGTGTCGCATTTTTACCCGCTGCTGCGAAGCGAGAACTGCCACCTCTTCATTTGCTTCATATTGAAAATCCAGTTTGTCAGTGGACTCCACATTTAGTATGGCATGAAAAACACTATCAGTCGCTTGCCGCACAGGCGTTTCGAGCGTTTATACAGGGGCATTATACTCCAGTATAAATGTTTAAATCGATCAAAAAACAGCCCCTACTAACAGTGGAGGCTGTTTCCGCGATAAAGTTTAACGTAACACTAAGTGGTTCCTTTGTGCAGAAGCTCTACATCAAACTCGTAATTTTTACGCTCGACTGGTTCATTGTTGATTAAACGGATTAAGTAGTTCATTGCTGTTTCACCGAAGGAGTAAATCTGCTGGGAGATAGTCGTGATCTCAGGATAGACCATGTCCATACGAACACCATCGAAGCCGATTACCTTCACCTGTTCAGGAACCTTAACACCTAGCTCTATAAGCGCCTTCAATGCTCCAGCAGCCATTAGATCATTCCCTGCAAATACACCATCAACATCAGGATGCTTCTTATAAATGTCCTTCATCGCTTGATAGCCACCTGCTACCGTAAAGTTGCCATAACCAATCAGGGTTGGAGTAAACCAAGGAAGCTCCTTGCAAATTTCTTCATAGGCTATAGTCCGTTCTCTTGATGCATGTACATGCGTTGGACCAGAAATATGAGCAATCTTGCTGCATCCAGCCGCTTGCAGATGGCTAACTGCCAATTCACCTCCATGCCTATTCGCCGCTGTAATCGTAACGATGGGATAATTGGGAAAAGGTTTATCGATAGCTACAACTGGAATAGACCGATCCTGCAAGGCAATGATCTGCTCTGGCTGAATGGTATAGGAAGATATAATGATGCCATCAATTTGCTTGTTGATCAGTGTTTCAATATACTGCTTTTCTTTAACAGGACTATTGTCCGTATTGCATAGTACAAGCGTGTAGCCTTCAGCCGCTGCCGCATCTTCGGCTGCGCGTGCAATTTCCGGGAAAAAGGGGTTTAAAATATCCGGCACCATCAAGGCAACCGCAGCTGTTTTTTTACCCGCCAAGCTCCGAGCAATGTTGTTTGGTTTATAATTTAGTTTTTGTACCGCTGCCATAATTGCAATCTCAGCTTCCTTACTTACATAACCGCTTTGATTAAGAAGACGGGATACTGTTGCTACAGATACACCTGCTAGTTTGCTAACATCTCTAATTGTCGTCATTTATAACAAAACCTTTCACGAATAACCTTCCTATAAAGTATACGGAAAGACACTTAACAAAAACAAGTGTGCTACGCTCAAAGAACATAAACACACTTGTTTGTTGGATGCATACTTATTTGGCTGCTTGCTATTACTTGTTAGCTGTATCTTTTGTAATGAGTTCAAGCTCGACAGGAATCGAGGCCTCTACCGTTTCGCCTTTCGCGATTTTGATTGCTGTTTCGACAGCCAACGTCCCTATCTTCTCCGGTTTCTGAGCTACCGTCGCGCTCAATTTCCCATCAGCTACTTGCTTCACTGCATCATCAGTTGCATCAAAGCCAACTACGGTAATACCAGTGGCACCTGATGCTTCAATAGCTTTAAGCGCGCCTAGCGCCATTTCATCATTGTGTGCAAAGATTGCTTTAATATCTTTGTTTCCTTGTAAAATGTTCTCCGTTACCGTCAAACCTTTTGCACGGTCAAAATCAGCAGGCTGTTTGGCAGCAACTTGGATGCCGCTCGATTTGGCGATTTCTTCATTAAAGCCGGCACCGCGCTCTCGTGCTGCGGAAGATCCCGGAATCCCTTCAAGCTCCACAATTTTACCCGTTCCGCCTAACTGCTCCGCGATATGCTTAGCAGCAAGTACACCGCCTGCTTTGTTATCGGATGCGATATGCGTCGTTACGTTACCACCGTCGGAAGTTCGATCGACCGTAATAACCGGAATGCCCGCTGCGTTAGCAGATTCAACGGCAGGAACAACAGCCCCTGAATCTGTAGGGTTAATAATAATAACATCTACTTGTTGTTGAATTAAGTCTTCGATGGAAGAAGCTTGTTTAGCTGCATCATCTTGTGCATCAACCGTAATCAATTGTGCTGAACCTGCTGCTGCAGCTTTCTCGGCACCTTCCCTTAACGTTACGAAGAACGGATTGCTTTGTGTCGATACCGCTAGTCCAATTTTAAAACCATCTGTTTTATTCCCGCCTGGTGCAGCTTCCTTGTTTCCTGATCCGGGTGCCGTAGTAGAACAGCCTGCAAGGAGCAGGACTGCTGTCAAACCGATGCTTAGTAGTTTAGTTGATTTTCTCATGTTGAACCACCCTTTTCATTGTTAGTATGGTACGTTAACTATTTGCTTTCTTACGGTCCAGCAAGACCGCCAACAGAATAACCAACCCTTTCACAACCTGTTGATAGAAGGAGGAGACTCCTAGTAAATTCAAGCCATTATTCAAGACGCCTATGATGAGTGCCCCTATTAATGTACCTACAATCCACCCTTTACCTCCTGATAAGCTGGTTCCTCCCAGTACGACCGCTGCTATTGCATCAAGTTCATAGCCCATACCGGCATTTGCCTGAGCGGAGTTCAGACGAGATGTTAGAATAATCCCTGCAAGCGATGCCAACAAACCAGTCAGGGCATAGACATAAATTTTCACACGGCCCGTCTTGATACCGGAAAGAAGTGAAGCTTCTTCATTTCCCCCAATTGCGTATACGTTTCTGCCGAAAGTCGTTTTGCGAAGGAGGAAGAATAATACCGCGAAAATGATAATCATAATAATGACTGGAACTGGAACCCCGAAGAAGTAACCGCCACCCACCATTGTGAAAAATTCACTATTAAATCCTGTTATCGGTCTACCATCCGTGTAAACAAGTGCCAAGCCGCGGTAGATAGTCATTGTCGCCAACGTTGCGATAAATGGAGCAATCTTAGCCTTCGTAACGAGAACACCGTTAATTGTACCCATCACAGCACCGGAAGCGAGTCCAATCATAATGGCGGTTACTGGGTCCATCCCCCCATTCAGCAACCCTGCGGTCAGCGCTCCGGATAATGCAAGCGTTGCACCTACGGATAAGTCGATGCCCCCTGTAAGGATGACGAAGGTCATACCGAACGCGATTAGCGCATTAATAGATACTTGGCGGAACACATTCAATATGTTATTGAGCGTCAAAAAGTTTGGGCTTGCGATAATTAAAATGGCTATAATAATAAGGAGTCCGATGAGTGGACCTAGCTTTTGCAATGTCGATGATAGCTGTTTTTTGTCAGTGGCCATTGCTGCTTCCCCCTGTCGCTGCGTGCATAATGGTTTCTTGATTCATTTCTGATTTGTCCAAAATAGAAGCGATGCGTCCTTCATGAACAACGATGACACGGTCGCTGACACCTAAAACCTCTGGCAAATCCGATGAAATCATAATGATGGTGACGCCTTGTTCGCTCAGCTCGTTCATCATCGTATAAATTTCCTTTTTCGCTCCAACGTCTACCCCTCTTGTTGGCTCATCCAGAATAAACACTTTAGGCAGTTCGCCGAGCCATTTACCAATGGCTACCTTCTGCTGATTGCCGCCGCTTAGCGATTTTACAGTCTGTTCGGGATCACGCGTCCGTATATGGAAGCGCTTAATCATTTTCTCAGACAGCTCTTCTTCCTTTTTGGACGAAATAACCCCATAGTTTGAAATATGCTTGTAATTAGTTAGCGATAAATTTTCACGGACAGACATCCCCAACACTAACCCTTGATGCTTGCGATCCTCGGTTACGAACACGATTCCTGATTCAATCGCTTTTGACGGGCTCGTTATCGCTACCTCTTGTCCATCAATAAAAATTTTACCTTGCTTTTTCTTATTGGCTCCGAACAGCATACGTGCGATTTCCGTTCGTCCTGCACCCATTAGCCCCGCAACACCTACGATTTCTCCAGCCCTCGCTGAAAAGCTAATGCCATTTACCTTCTTGCCATCGCTTAAATCCTCCACCCGAAGACGCTCATCGCCAATCTTGCTACTGCGCTCTGGGTACCGCTCACCAATCTCACGACCGACCATCATATGAACGATATGCTCAATCGTCGTTTCAGAAATGTCCTCCGTTCCAATAAACGAGCCATCTCGTAGAACAGAAATGCGGTCGCACATGAGAAAAATTTCTTCCATTCGATGTGAAATGTAGACGATGCCGACTCCTTCACTGCGGAGCTGGTTCATAATTTTAAACAGTGCTTCAATTTCACGATCCGTTAATGCCGCAGTAGGCTCGTCCATAATAAGGACCTCGGCATTTTTTGATAGCGCTTTCGCAATTTCGATCATTTGCTGCTGACCAATTGATAGTGTATCTGCAGACGCATCTGGATCGATATCAACACCTAATCGCTGCAAATATTCGCGAGTTCTGCGCTTCATCTCTTTATCTCGTACAAACCCTGTTTTGCCGTAAGTAAGTTGTCTACCGAGAAACATGTTTTCCGTAACGGTCAGCTTAGGAATAATGTTCAGCTCTTGATGAATAATCGCTACACCCATTTCCTCAGCTTGCTTCGGGTCTGTGAACATGACCTCTTTGCCCTTAACTTTAATTGAACCGGAGTCAGCTTTGTACACGCCTGTTAGTATCTTCATTAAAGTCGATTTACCTGCACCATTCTCACCCATTAGTGCGTGAATCTCGCCTGGCTTGAGCTGAAATGCAGCTCCCTTTAATACTTGCACGGAAGAAAAGGATTTATGAATGCCTCTCATTTCGAATAATGCTTCCATCTTTATCACCCCTTTGCTCAACAAAAGCTCCTATGAAAAGAACACACCCGATTGAAGAATAATGTTCGCATATGGTGTTGCTTCGCCTGTGCGAATGACCGCCTTAGCTTGAAAGGTTAATGCTTTAAATTCCTCATGAGTCACTTGCTTGACTATAATATCGCCTAGGAGTCGCTTTGTGCCCTCATATATTTTTTCATTTTGCTCTGTCATTTCACTTGCAATGGTAACCGCTTCAACTTCCATATCTGCAAGTACTGCTTCCAATGTGTCTAGATAGGATGGGAGTCCAGGCTTTACAGCCAAATCAATTCGTTGAACCGTATCTGGAATAGGAAGTCCGCAATCGCCAATTACAATACAGTCGGTATGGCCCATTTTGGCAATCACTGCTGCAATGTCACTATTTAATATGCCAGTTTTTTTCATCGTTAAGTCCCTCTCCACGTCATTTCGTAAGCTTATTCTGCCATAAACTGCGTTACTTCAGAGCGTGTAGGCATACCACTCTGTGCGCCAAGCTTAGTAACGGATAATGCACTGGCCGCTACAGCAAACTTTACTGCCTCATCTAGCGTCGAGCCTTCGCTAAGTCTTACCGCCAATGCCCCATTGAAGGTATCGCCTGCACCAGTTGTATCAATGACCTCTACTTGTCTTCCTGGTTCATGCTTAATCTCACCAGTAGACGATTTATAAAAAGCTCCGCTGCTTCCACCTGTCATTACGATGCGATACGGATACCACTTAATAATGTACTCGAACGATTGGACCTGCTTTTCATCGAGTCCCAGCAATACAGCAAGCTCATATTCATTAGGCGTAATGACATCCACCTGCTTCAGCAGCTCACTAGGCAGCTCAATCGCTGGTGCGGGATTCAACATTACCGGGACTTGTAATTCATTCGCAAGCCTTATCGTTGCTTCTACGGTTTCAAAAGGAATTTCCTGCTGCAACAGCACCATATCGGAATCAGCGATAACTTCCTTTAGGGACACTACATCTTCAGGTAGCAAGCTGTGATTGGCACCAGGTGTAACAATAATTCGGTTATCGTTATCATATAAAGTAATCGTTGCAACACCTGTTGTTTGATGTGGAACCGTTTTCACACATTTCGTATGAATGCCTTCTTTATCTAATGTTTCTAAAAGCTGTTTCGCAAAAAGATCTTCACCAACTGCGCCAATCATGGTTACCTGCGCGCCAAGACGTGCACACGCTACTGCTTGATTCGCACCTTTCCCGCCAAAAAAGCTATAGAAAGCGGTTCCAATTACGGTTTCACCTTGATTCGGAAATTGGTTTGTTTCCGTGACCATGTCTATATTTAAACTTCCCACAACTGTAATTTTGGGCTTCTTCATGCTTGCACCCCTTGTCTATATCAAAATGTGCTTTACTTTGTGTAACCGTTTACACATAAATCATAGTACGCTAATTTAAAATAGTCAATCTCATAAAATATGGATTATAGATGCATGGAATATTCATTCAAGCATAGACACGACAAAAAAATCCATCCTGTGATGATTCCTTTAGGATGGATTTACTAAACTTCTACGCTTATATACTTGAATTTACGCTATAACTGCCGGAAGAATGCATTCTTTAATCAATGCCCACCTATCGCTCGAATTCATCATAAATGATGATGCTATAGTTACGACTATGTCTAGTTCTGGCATGCAGCAAATGACATTGCCTCCATCCCCAAGTGCTAAGTATGCACGAACACCATCCTCTTCTCGTAGCCACCATAGATAGCCGTAATGATTAGGGTTCATCACTGTTGATTCATCTATCCATTTTTCCGAAATGAGCGATTGATTGTCCCACCTGCCGCTATTCAAATACAACCATCCGAAACGTGCCATATCACGTGGAGTTAGTGTAAGCCCCCAACCTCCTGTGGAATAGCCATTGGGGTCATGAACCCACCCTTTCACCTTATTCCCAAATAAGTCCTCAAAGCCAAATGACTCCATTTCATACTGCGGAATTTCTTTCATGCCGATGGGGCAAAATAAATGCTTGTTGGCAAATTCACGAGCACTTTTTCCTGTACTGCGTGTAAGGATAGCTGAGAGCAAATGCGCTCCGGCGGTAGAATACTTAAAGGCGCCGATTGCACCATTTTGGCCAAGCATATTCAACGTATAAGATACCCAATCAGGCTGCATGCATAACTTATCCAGCGGTTCACGCCAATCCTCAAATGGATACGGAGCTGTCATCGTAAGAAGATGTCGTATCGTGATTTCTCGTTTTTGCCTATCTGCTGGATCAGGTACATATTCAGGGAAGAAATCCAAAACCTTTTGGTCTACATTTTTAATGTAACCCTGATCTACAGCAATACCAACGAGCGCAGATACGATACTTTTCGTCACAGATGCTACATGATGCGTATCATTCTGGCCATAGCCATTAAAATAGTTTTCGAAAGCGATATAACCATTTCTCACGACAACGATACCGTTTATGTTCTGGTGATTGGTTTTGATCAAACGTTCAAGGTCTATAAACTTGTTGGCGTCCATCTTCAAAGCGGTCGGGTCTTCGGTTTGCCATTCTGTCGTTGGCCAATTGTTTCTCTCCATGTGTGCATACCTCCTAGAGTGACGATAGTAGTGCTGATCTTCTATCAAATATTGCGACTACTTTTTCTTTACAGGGAAATACACCTCAGTGACCATATCTTCAGGTGCTGCGCCTTGTTTAGGATCAGTTGCGTATATCTCATAAGGTGAATACACCAATTCATAGCCTTCATCTTCCACCCATTCTCTTAACTTTGCATAAACCGATGTCAACTCTGAATAAGGACCGTTTAGTATCGTCTTTGCACAGAGACCACCAGAGAAATCTCTTGTTCCCTTTACCGCCTCTTTTATTGGAATAGCAAACTCCGTATCATTGCCTGCAGGGTTATAGTCTGGACTGTGATAAATCGTCATCGGTGCACCTAGAATCGTTAATCGTCCGGTCGAAATCTTTTCGTACAGGTTGTTAAAATACATTCCATATCCAGCAGCATAGTCATCCTTGCTCATCATTTTGCGTATATACAAAATATTCAACGGTTGTATCTCAACAAGCTGTACGTCTATTTGGTCAAAGTAAGACATAATCGGAATACCTTTTTCTAAATTTGAAATATCATGGGTCATTTGTTTTAGGGTATATTTCAAAGTACTTAGCTTGTCGTCTATCTCTCTTCGTTTGCGATTAAGGACAGAACAGAGCTCCTCTTCTGCTTGATCCTCTTCCAACTCCAAAATAGCTTTTATTTCTTCCAGCGAAAATTGATAAGATTTCAATCGATTAATGAAGAGCATCTTCTTGAGCTGGTTGATGGAATAATATCTATAACCATTCTCAGGGTTAATCTCTTCAGGTTGAATTAAGCCAATTTCGGCATAATAGCGCAGCGTTTTTGTAGATACTTCACAAATTTTTGAGAATTCGCCTATCGATAGCACTAAATCGCCTCCATTCTACGTTGTCATGTAATGTAAGCTGCATGATACATCTTCCTACCGGAACTTGCTTCCATTTCACTGTACACCTTCTCCTAAGGGCAAGGTCAACACCAAAATTCAAATGAAGTTATCCGCCATATTTCAATCAGCCCTCTGCTAAATGCTGTAATTGAGCACTCTTTGCTATCCACTAAAAATCCCCGTCCAATAAGGGTTAGCTTATCAGAACAGGGATTATCTCATCTATATTTTAAAAGTATACCATAACCTACTTGGCACCTATCCCTTACCGTTTCATCATAAGGACATATACTTATTAAAAACTTAAAAATCTATAGTGATAAGGAGGATGTTCCGTGGTTAGGAAAACAGATCGACTCACTATTATTATAGAAAAAGGAAAAAAGCGTATTATTACTAGAACACCCTTGGCCGGGGTTGATAGGTTGGTATTCGTTGTAAATCATCAGTTTACGAACGCACCCAATACAACTCAAATCGCAAGCGGTGCAGGCCGCAGCAGCGCCGCTGGGAACAATGCTGCTATCAAGTCACCCTATACACAGCAGCAGCAAAGTGTCGGCGCTGGAGGAACGGCCACGAATGAATGGTTGAAGGCTGCTGACCTCAAACCATACCGTATAAACAATAGAGGAAAAACACGTCGTCCCTTCAAAGAAATTGTTGTCGTGCTCAACGATCAAATTGTGAAGCTACCTGCCAATGCTGTTAATGCTTCTGCTACACAAGTGGCAAGCGGCGCTGGAAAATACAGCACTGGCGGGACGAACTCTGCCATTGAGAGTGCAGGAACGAAACAACAGCATGCTGTCGGTGGAGGTGGAACAGCTAAGAACAAGTGGGTAAACAAACGAAGAAAAAAGAAGAAATAATCCAAAGCTGGATGATTAGGCTAGATCATTGAATAGGTGCGAAAAGACGGATACTCCTGATAAGCCTGAGTATCCGTCGCATGAGATTATATTTGTATACAATGAAAATGAAGCCGTAATGAATGACTAAGATCTACTTTTTAACCATCGTTTTAGCCAATTTTATTAAATCTTCCTTTGTTAATGGACTGTCTGGATTTGTTGTGATGGAATAATACTTCCCTTTTTCAGTCCAATAAAGAGTGTTAACTATATATTCATGATTTTTGCTCAGTTTAGGAAATTTCTTCATAGCCTCATCCGCTGATTCATAAGTGAAACCTTTAGAAGCTTTAGCATCCTTCTTATCTTCCAGAATGTATCTAAATTTAATATAATGCTCTTCACTCTTATACTCTAACTCGATTGAGTTCGCACGCGTCCAGTTTACTTTTTTCCAGTGAATCTGTTTTCCCAGCTTTTTGGCTTCTGCCTTCAATTCAGCACTTAATTCCGTACTGTACGGTCCCCAAATTTCTCCATGCGTAAAATTATATCCTTCTGGAAGATCAGCAGGCTGCTGCAGCACGATATCTTTCAACGTAGAAGCTTTGTTCCAATAATCTTTGTATGTAGAAAACTCTAATACTGAACCTCCCATCGAGAAAACCTCGTTCGTTTTCTTTTTCGTTAAATCGTTGCTGACATATACGATATACATATCATTAGGATTTTTCTTGACTAGTTCCTCAATTTTGTCCAACTCTTCTTTTACTAACTTATCTGCTTTGGATTCAGATTTTGGCTTGGACGCTATTTCCTTCCACTTTACATTGCTTCCTGACGTTGACGAGGTTGCCGCCTCCGCAGCTAGATTCATAGAGCTGAACAGCAGTAATCCGCTAAGCGTCGCAATTGCTAATTTCATTGTCGTTTTCATGGTTGTTTTTCCTCTCTTCAGTAGGGTCTCATGATGTATAACACCATCAACTAGTGCAATTGTGACGTAATTTGCTTTAAAGAGAAAAAAATGAAAAAAAGCAGAAGATCTTCTCCTGCTTTTCACAACTTCAACCTTCTTCTATTGCTTTACTAATATCGTAATCATTTATATCGATATCTAGTTCCAATCCAAGTGCTAATTTTGCTAGCTGGCTTCCTATATAAGGCCCCATTGTTAATCCAGACGAACCAAGACCATTCGCAGCGATAAGACCTTCCCACGCTGGAAATGCCCCGATAACTGGAAGAAAGCCGGGTGTAAACGGTCGAAAACCAACACGTACCTCTTCAAATGTACTGCTAGCTAGCCCAGGCGCCAAAGTTAATCCTTTGTTCAGAACTTCCTGCATGCCACCAGGTGTTACTCTTGTATCGTAGCCTTCTATATCATCTTCATGTGTTGCCCCAATTACAATCTTCTGATTATCAAATGCTAACAGATATTGATCAGAAGGAGGCATAACGACAGGCCACGTGCTCGTATCTTGTCCGTCTTGAACTTGTACATGCATAATTTGCGCTTTTTGATAACTTACCTTAAAGTTAATGCCTAAAGGTTGTAGAAGTGGTTTGGCCCACGCCCCCGCACAAACGACGACTACGTCAGCAGAGTGGCTTTCTGCACCAACTGTTACTCCGGTTACACAGTTCAACTGATATTGCAGCGTGGCATCCCCGTGGATGAGGACAGCCCCGTTTCTTTGTGCAGATTGCATAAGAGCATCTCGCAGTGCACGACCATCTACACGGGCAGCACCACTAATATGCACAGCATGATACCCTTCTGCTAACAGAGGAAACTGCTCACGGCTTTCATTTTCATCAAGCAGGGTAATCTCACCGATTTCTGGTGCATCTGCTCTTCTGAGATGTGCTCGCTCTTCCATCTTGTTGATTTTGTCCAAATCATGATGAAGACTTAGCGATCCAACTTGAGCATAGCCCGTTTCGCTTTCCCCCTCGCTCTCGAGTTGTTCAATCAATTCAGGGTAAAAACGTGCACCAGCCTTCGCTAGACGGTACCAAGCTTGATTACGTCGTTGAGTTAACCATGGGCAAATAATACCTGCTGCTGCATCCGTAGCTTGTCCTTTATCTTTACGGTCTACGACCAGAACCTCTGCACCCATTTTTGCTAAGTGGTATGCGGTAGATGCCCCTAGAATTCCTGCTCCTACTATGATGACTTTCATTATGATTGCATTCCTTTCCTAAATCCATGTATCCATTATAGCGAATTATGCCTAAAAGCATAACATGAACGATTGATTTTAGATAACAACAACCATCATCATAACAGTAATTCATCCTAAAGAAAGTGAAGTACATCATCGTACAAAAGAAGAGGCAACTTACCATCTACTCCACAGCTACACGTTCGTGAAATAAGTGTATAACTTTGTCGACCACTCGTTCTTCCTCATTAATGATCTTTTCGGTTGCCATGCTCGCAAGCTCAGGATGATTCCCTACACAAATGGAGCGTTGAGCGTGCTTGAACATGGACATGTCATTGGCATCGTTGCCAAACGCAATAAATTCTTGTGACCGCAGTCCCAATGCTTGTAGCCCTGCCCATTTATCAACACCTACGGGGCTAATATCTATGATGTCTTCAGATCCGTGCATATGAATAACGATCGGAAGCTGCTGCAGCTTACTTAGTAAACTTTGCTGATCAAGGCTATGTAAAATGACTATTTTCACAATCTCCTCTAGCTCTTCTAAACGTCTAAGTTGTGCCCGCTGCTCTGGGTCCACATTTCTCCTAATCGGATGATCCTCGGCGCCTGTATATGCATAGTCCCATTTGCTATCTATTAAATAAGTTGCCTCGTATTTCTTTATTAACTGAAGCAGACTGTCCGTTGTATCCTTATCAAAATGAACGGCAGAAAGAATCTCTCCTCCTGCTGCCACAAATGCCCCATTCCCACCAACCATCGGATAATGATGCATATGCTCAGGAATGACGGGCAACAGATCACGAATCGGTCTTGCTGAGGCAAAAATAATTTCATGACCTTTATTCACGAGGAGATCGAGAGCTTTAATCATTTTCTCGCTTAGCGGCTTTCCTGAAAAACAGATCGTCCCGTCCAAATCAAAAACAATTTTCATCGTTTATTCTCCTTCCTTTTCTGATATTTATCATAGCAATTGCTTGTATAATAAAAAGGACAGATGTCTCAAATGAGGAGAAAACGATGAAAATCATTCATGATGGAGATACAATTCAGCATTATCTTGTGAAATACCAGCTCGATAATCTATTCATGCAATCACAACCCAACTCCGTGCCACTACAACTTCGCATATATGAGCCCAATGAGCTCATACTCAGAGAAGGCGAAGAGCTTGACGGAATATATTTTCAAGTTGCAGGAAAAACAAAAGTGTCATCCAGTGTAGAGACAGGGAAAGCGTTGCTGCTGCGGTTCTGCCACCCATTATCTGTATTCGGTGATATTGAATTAATTCAACAGGTAGTGATTCAGTCTCAGGTGGAAGCGGTTGAAATGACAACTTTTTTATTCATTAACAAGCGTACCGTCGAAACAGAACTGATGACAAGCTATACCTTTTTACATGAGCTGCTTAAGCATCTTTCCTATAAACTTCAAACTTGTACGACCGCTTCAAGAATAAATTTGCTAGCCTCGGTTGAAGAGCGCTTTGCAAGCTACCTATTAACGACTCGTCTTAAAAATGAGTTCGGCAAGGAGATGCTCACGCCACATATCTCTGAGATTGCATCTTTAATAGGAACGACGCCACGACATCTAAATCGTGTAATTGTAAAGCTGAATGAGATGAATATTATTCGTAAAGAAAAGAAAAAGCTATACGTGTTGGATTGGGAACGATTGGACGAGCTGTCAAATGGAATGCTTTACGATTAATACATACATAAATGAACCAGCCTACTTCCAGCACCCCTTGCGATAACATAGAAATTTTCAGCACTTTAGCTCTGGCATTCTTCTATGTTTCGTTTTCTGTTCGAACGCATAAGCAATACGAATGAGTGTTGGTTCGCTAAAGGCCGTTCCGGCAAACGTAACACCGAACGGCCTGCCATTCGATTGGAATCCAGCTGGAACTGCAATGGAAGGGTAACCCGCTTTCGCATACGCATATAAAAAAGCCCGCAAGATGCTTGCGGGCTTTTGCAAATTTAAGCTATTTGACGACGTATTTACCTAATCGTTAAAACTTCATATTGCTGCTGTGACCTGGTGATAGTTTTGCGCTTGGATCAATATACACTTTAGCGTTGTTAATCGCCGTTGGCGCTTCACCTAGCCCAACAGCAATAAGCTTCAATTTACCAGGGTATGTCGTAATATCTCCTGCAGCAAAAATACCTGGTATATTTGTCTGCATTTTCGTATCGACACAGATGGAACCTTTTTCGATATCTAATCCCCATTCAGAGACAGGGCCTAGGGAAGAAACAAAGCCGTAATTCACGATTAACGCATCACAAGCAATGCGCTTTTCTTCACCCGTACGATTGTTTGCGATCGTAATCTCTTTTAAGCGATCATCGCCACCAAGCTGTTTGACGTCCATGAAAGTCAGAACGTTAACGCTCGATTTCATCAAATTCTCAACACTATGTTCATGAGCTCTGAATTTGTCTCTACGATGAATAATCGTTACGCTATTAGCAACGCCTTCAAGCATTAGGGACCAGTCGACAGCAGAGTCTCCCCCTCCACATACGACTACGTCTTGTCCAGCAAAGGACTGTAAGTCACCAATGAAATAGTGAAGTCCTTTTCCTTCAAACGTAGCTGCTTCAGGAAGATCAAGCTTTCTTGGCTCAAAAGAGCCCACACCTCCTGCAATAATAACAGAACGACCAATGTGTTCCCCTTTATTCGTAACCACTTTGAATTGACGTTCATCTTCCTTTATGACTTGCAGCACTTTCTCCTCCAGCTTTACATCAACAGGGAAAGCACTCATTTGATCTTTTAACCGATCTACAAGCTCCTGGGCTGTAACCTTAGGAAACCCTGCAACATCATAAATATATTTTTCCGGATATAGAGCTGCCAGTTGGCCTCCTAATTGCGGCATACTATCAATAATTCGCGCACTTGCACTTCGCATGCCCGCATAGAACCCGGCAAACATACCTGCTGGACCTCCACCGATAATAATCATATCCACGATTTCATTTGTTTTTTGCTCCTGCATGATGTTTCTCCTCTCACAGTAACACAAAATGGTTTCTCTTCACTTCATGTAATCAATATGTATACCTTATATATTTTTTATTAGCAAAGCATACATACTTACAGACACGAAATGCTCTTACTGAAAGAAGATCCCATCTTCGTTACTGTCTATGTTCAACACTCTATTTTTAAACTTCCATGCGTCACTATGCTCAATAAAAAATTGATAACCACCAATAGATTTCACAAGAGCAGGATCAATGGGGTCTGCACTCGCATTTATTCCAATAGAGAACGCATCATCGCTTGCACCGACGTATTTTGCATATACTCTCACATACTGGCCATCTGCCAGCCCCCATTCCTGTTGGAAAGAACGGATCGCATTTTCAGACACAATGATTTCCATGGTGATTTCACTCCATTTCTTGTTTATCCACGCCATCCTTACAAATGGCTCGTTCATTTATTGTGTATCTTCTCACTATTCTATGATTATGCTATACTTTTTATATTTTTAAGTATAATATCTTTTAATTAAAATAGTCAATAAACTTCTATGTGAATATATACCGACTGCCTCTTATATTTTCAGCTATCTATTCATATTTTATACTTTATAGTATAATTATAAAATTAAAATTTGAGTGAAAACTACGGTGTTTATTGATAGTTAACTCCACCTGTTTATTGGAGGGATAGTTGCATGGATATTACAAAAAAAAGTACAAAAGATAAAATTGTGAACTTGTTAAAAAAAGAAGTCGTCTTAACTGTAAATGAACTTAAAGAACTTCTAGATATAACCCATATGGCTGTAAGAAAGCATTTAATTGTTCTGGAAAAAGACGGACTGCTTGTAACGAATGAGGTCAGGCAGCCAATGGGGAGACCAATTCAAACCTACTCCTTATCGGAAAAGGCGGAGGCATTATTCCCTAAAAATTATGATGGAATTAGTATTGAATTTCTTCATGATATTAAAGAGCTGTATGGTAACGAAGCCATTCAGCGCCTCTTTGACAAGAGACAGGAGCGGCTGACGAATGAGTATCATACAAGAATGCATAGCAAGACCGCTTCCGAGAAAATGACAGAGATGGTTCACATTCAAAATGAAAAAGGATATATGGCTGGGTATTCGCAAATTGATGACAACACCTATGAATTAGTGGAATACAACTGCCCTATTCTTTCTGTTGCAAGAGAATATAAGACTGCTTGTCATTGCGAAACCGATATGTTGAAGCATGTACTAGACGCTGATGATATATCGAGAACCTGCTGTCGCACAGATGGAGATAACTTCTGCAAATTTGTCGTGACATTTGATAAAGAATAGTGCACAAATAGTAAAAGACGCTTCTCTTTCCTGCTTTTTTACAGAAAGGGACGCGTCTTCTTTACATTTTAAAATGTTATTCAATAGTGATTCATTTATAGAGCAACAGCCCCCACTTCATAATAAGTGAGGGCTGTCATTTTCATTTAATACAGACTAATTGCGAATTAAGTAATCAAACGCACCTAGAGCGGCAGTCGCACCAGATCCCATTGAAATGATGATCTGCTTGTATGGACTGTTCGTGCAATCACCAGCAGCAAATACACCAGGTATATTTGTTGCTCCATGGCTGTTTACAACGATTTCACCCATACGCGTACGTTCAACCGTATCCGCTAACCAATCTGTATTTGGCACAAGACCAATCTGGACAAAGACACCTTGCAGCTCGATATGTTTCACTTCTCCTGAATCACGTTCAATATAAGAAATCCCGTTTAACTTATCAGTTCCCGTTAGTTCCTTCGTTTGAACGTTTTTCAGAACCGTTACATTCGGTAAGCTGTACAGGCGATCTTGCAACACAGCATCGGCTTTGAGTTCTGGAGCGAACTCAAGTACCGTTACATGTCTTACAATACCAGCGAGATCAATCGCTGCTTCAACACCAGAGTTGCCACCGCCAACAACCGCAACATCTTTGCCTGCGAACAGAGGACCGTCACAATGCGGGCAGTAAGCTACCCCTTTGTTCTTGAATTCTGTTTCCCCAGGAACACCGATATTACGCCAACGAGCACCCGTCGAAATGATAACCGTCTTACTCTTAAGAACAGCACCATTTTCAAGCTCAATTTCAATGAAATCATTCTTGTCTAGACGTGTCGCACGTTGTGTTTTCATAACATCAATACCATACTCTTTCACTTGCTCTTCGATACTAGCGACAAGCTTAGGACCTTCTGTGTATTTCACACTAATGAAATTCTCGATGCCCAACGTATCATTGACCTGACCACCGAAACGATCAGCAACAATACCCGTGCGAATCCCTTTGCGAGCCGCGTAAATCGCTGCACTTGCACCTGCTGGGCCGCCGCCGACAACGAGTACATCATACGGTTCCTTCTTATCAAACTCAGATGCATCTGGAGCCGTACCCAACTTCGCAAGAATTTCTTCGACTGTCGTACGACCGCTTTCGAAAAACTCGCCGTTGAGGTAGACGCTTGGAACCGCCATTACGTTCTTTGTTTCTACCTCTTCTTTGAATACTGCACCGTCAATCATCGTATGCGAAATGCCAGAATTAAAGATACTCATCAAGTTTAGTGCTTGTACCACATCAGGACAGTTATGACAGCTGAGACTAATATAAGATTCAAACTTATACTCGCCTTCAATGCTCTTAATTTGATCGATGATACTTTGATCTACTTTAGGAGCTCTTCCACTTACCTGTAGCAAAGCCAATACTAAAGAAGTAAACTCATGCCCGAGCGGCGTACCTGCAAAGGATACGCCCGTCTCTTCACCTACACGGTTCACACTAAAGCTTGGTGTTCGAGGTAATTGTGCTGTTTCGACTGTGATCATCGTGGACATACTGGCAAGCTCATCTATTAGAGACATCATCTCCATAGATGCAGGATCATTGCCCGCACTAACTTTCAGAACGATATCCCCTTCTAAGAGTTGAAGATATTGTACTAGCTGTTGTTTGATGTCATGATCGAGTGCCATTTATTATCCCACCTTAGATTTTGCCTACAAGATCAAGGCTAGGCTTAAGCGTTTCGCTGCCTTCTTGCCATTTCGCTGGGCAAACTTCACCTGGGTTGTTGCGCACGTATTGTGCTGCTTTGATTTTGCTGATAAGTGCACTTGCATCACGGCCGATACCACCAGCAGTGATTTCAACTGTTTGGATAACACCGTCTGGGTCGATGATGAACGTTCCGCGATCTGCAAGACCAGCGGACTCGATCAATACATCGAAGTTACGGGAGATCACATGGGATGGATCGCCGATCATAATGTACTCAACCTTACCGATTGCAGGAGAGCTTGCATGCCAAGCTTTATGTGTGAAATGAGTATCTGTAGATACGGAATATACTTCAACGCCAAGTTGTTTCAACTCTGCGTATTGGTTTTGCAAATCTTCTAGCTCTGTTGGGCAAACGAACGTGAAGTCAGCTGGGTAGAAGCAAACTACGCTCCATTGACCTTTGAAGTTTTGCTCAGAAACTTCAAGGAATTTACCGTTTTGGAATGCTTGTGCTTTAAATGGTTGTACTTCTGTTCCGATTAGTGACATGTTTATATCTCCTTTGACTTCTCAATTTATTTTTATTAAATATAGAGCAAGTTCAGGACATGCTAAAAAATAGCTGTCGAACTCACTTTATAATCATTATTATTTACTAGACGATGCAATCTGTCAAGCTATTTATAATGATTATAAAATGAGAACCTTTTTCAGTTTGGGTACGCTTAACAGAACATGAACATTATTCATTATGCTGCTAAATTCATGATCGTATTCGTATTACAATGAAAGGCATATAAATGAAATAAGCGCGTTGCAATCATGCATCTACACGATCTAGCTGCATACGTATGTAACAGAAAGCAGGCTACGTGCAGCATTATAAGGAGGTGTGACTATGACATTAATGCTTCGATTTTCGGGTAATGCTTCAGGAGACCTTACCTTTGCAGGCAATGCATTAGGTGTGAGCTCCATTGCTGAGCTGCTTCTACCTCCAGAGAGCCGTGTGCTGTACGCAGAACTTGTTTGGGCAGGATCACTTACCCATATTAGAAGTAACTTACATATTTCCAAAGAAGCGCCTATTCATTTAACAACTCCAGAGGGAACTAAATTCCGTATTCAAGCCGATCCAGAAACGGCTTCTTATATCGGAGAAAATGAGTATTTTCGATCTGCTAACGTCACCGATATTATTCAAGTAGGAGGCGCAGGAGCGTACATTGTAAACAGTACCTCTACGAGTATGCGTCATAAAGATACATCATGTAAGTTAATCGGATGGACACTTTGTGTTATTTATGAACACACTACTTTACCGTTAAGAAACTTAAGCTTAAATGTGGGCGGAGTTCGCGTTAATCCTTCATCATCCGTGACGACAACAATTAGCGGTTTCGGTACACCCCTTAGCGGTCCAGTAGCTGGGAAATTAGCCATGTGTATTGGGGAAAGAGATGAGCACCATTCAGATCTTCTTGAAATTGCTACAGCGAATCCAATCGATCTTACCAACCCTAACGATGTTTTTGCTCATTTCTTCAATTCTTTGCAAGTGGAAAATAGCAACGCCCTAACTACACACAGCACATTGGCTATGCCCTATAACTATAAAAATGAAACAGGTACAAAGATCGTCAGTAGTCGCCGCTGGGACATTTCCAATATAGATATTTCTCAATCCCTATCAAACAGTCAGACATCTGCCATGTTTCAATTCCGCACTACAGGCGATTTTTACAACTTATACGCTGCCGGAATCAGTATTGATATTAACCAACCTCAACTAGAAGTTACTATGCGTGTAAATCGATCAGATAAACTAGAAGAGCAAGCCTTAACCTATTCCATCGTTGTCCAAAATACAGGCATGACCTCAGTCGAATCCGTAATCATTACCGACTCTTTAGCTGATCACACGCTACTCATACCTGAAAGTGTATGTATCAATAGAAAGCTTGCTCCGCCTGACATGAATCCTACGGACGGTATTTTTGTCGGCACATTAGTTCCAGAACAATCGATTACTGTCATCTATAAAGTAAAAATGCCAGCACATTCTCAGCATAGTGACACGATTTCTATTTCTAATAAAGCATTCGCCAAGTTTCAATATCGCAGTGTAGCAGATGGCCCTATCGTAGAAGGAAATATTTCATCTAATGAAGTATTCTTCGTGATACAAGCGCCGCAAAAAGCGCAGGCAGTAGTAAAAGGTAGCCCTATTCCACTTAAAGTTAAACAGAAAATAGCGAACAAATCCGCATATTTAGGAGACACTTTATACTTCACATTCAAAGTGACTAACGCGAGCGACTCACCTCTCGAACATGTCATATTCACCAATAATTTTGAAGACGGAACGAAATTCATTCCTAGAAGTGTGAACATCAATGGCAAGTCCAACCCTAAGTCAAAGCCAGCAGCTGGTATCTCGCTGCTCAACCTTGAATCGGGGCAATCCGTTGAGATTTCCTACTGCGTAAAGCAAATTAGCTTGCCTAAAAATCACAAGCTACGCAATCATGCCACCGTAAGCTATCGACCTGTTGGCTCTACGGACACATTAAGTATTCGTTCGAATATCGTTGTTATTAAATTAGAAGAACATGAAAAGTAAACGAAACAAGGCGCTCCATCTGTTGGAAGCGCCTCAACTTATTTAGCTTATTGCCCTATTCCCTTAAAAGAAACAAAGATGCCAGTACAAGGCCCATGGTATATAGATGATACCTGTCCCAATAACAAGAAGCTCCATCTTATTCCTTCCTTGCCGTTCCCTTTTTCGTAGAGTATGCACAATTGATATAACAGTTAGAATAACAGCTGCCGTAGATACGGTTTGGAGAAGCAGCCACAGGAATGGGGTTCCGAACACAACCCATCCGACATCTCTTCCACCGTTCATCCAAATCGATACAAGATACAGCCAGAAGCCAATGATTGAAATCATAGCTGACAAGCAGATCCAATTGCTATACCCTTTAATGAGCAGCGGCTTATGATTTCGAATTTTATTTACAAGAGATACACTGAGTGCAAACAAGCAAATGATCAATATAAATGCTGAAACGCTTAAATGCAGCCAATATAAATCATACCAGTCTATTTTCACTACTTCTTCCGGACTTGAGCTCATCTGCACGGGTGTTTTCCCTATCATTTTAGCCACAGGAGGTTTATCTTCAACTACTTGTTGTATCCAAGATGTCATTGCCTCTGCATAGCCAGGATACAGTGTCTTTAGTGTCCGAAATCCATCATCTGTATTGTTGTAAATCGAATGATCGGCTCCCTCAATAAATTGCAGCGTGTAATACCGATTTCCAGAGCTCTCAAAAGCATCTTTAAAAATTTGTGCACTTTCTGCAGGCGGGACCTGCCGATCAATGCTGCCCCATAGCGCTAGAAAAGGTTGATGAACGTTCTGGAGCACCGGTACGGGATCATGCCTATCTGATTCGGATCGAGATAATGACAGCATAATACCAGCCCCATTGCGTACTAGGGCTTGAATGGCAGATTGATTCGTTATTCCTTGATGGCGTAGGCGATTTTCCACATTCCATGTCTGCTGCTGTATCGGAGAAATTCCTGGTCCTCCACTCGTAATGACAAAAGCAATGTCTGTAGACTTCGTTGCTGCAATCGGAGCTACCCAGGCTCCTTCACTAAGCCCCCAAACGCCAACTTTGTTCTTGATCACATCTGATCTCTTTTGTAAAGCCCGGACCCCTGCTATTAAATCCTGCGCTAGCAGCTCATAGGATCGATTCGTTTTGGAGTAGCCTTTGCTGCGTTTGTTGTATAGTAAAGTGATTAATCCTGCTTTAGCAAATACCTCGGCTTCTTTGCGGACTGCTGTTTGATTTCCTCCTCCCCCCTCTTTGTTGATACCAGAGCCATGCGCAAGTACAATACCTGGATAGGCGGAAGATGTATGATTAGGGATTAAAATGGTTCCTTCGATGACTTCTTCGAATTCCCCTGTGCCACTCACGAAAGTAACTCTCTCCTCCCTGAAGGCCGCTGATTTTGCAAATGCCGAATTTGTAAGTCCGTTAGGAATTAGTGCGGCAATAACGCTTACGATTAGAGCGCATAAAAAAGCTTTATGAAATGTTTCTGCCTTGGTGCGCAACGTGAGTACCCCATTTCTTTTAGGTTGTTTCAAGGATAGAGAATCATTTTAATAAAGTAACTGCTAGAAATGTTGAGACCTAACATCTATGTCATGCAGCTGCTTTCTTGATGTGACTGATGTGTAAGATCATACAGAAGATGTAGAAGAATCGTAGTGCTGAGGCAAATGAAGAGAGTCTAATCGTTGTTCATGTTCATGCACGTAGATGTGCTGCTTATAATGGACGACTCAGAATGGTATTTATCCTTCATGACGATTTTGTATTGTAATGAACGAAAAAAAGAACCTCAGTTTTTCACTTCGGCTCCATTAAAAAATTTCCGTATAAAAGACTAGATTACATATGGATACAACCATCTATCTCTAAGTGAAGGCACGTTCGTTCTGAGTAGACTTTAGCATTTGTTCACATTGCCTCGATATGTAGCTGTTCTAAAGCTTGCCCCACATCCACAGCTCGCTCTCACGTTTGGGTTATCCATGGTGAATCCCCCTGTCATACCTTGCACTTTATAGTCAATTTTCAATCCGACGAGGAACTCGGCGCTCTTGGCATCCATAATAACTGGCACCCCTTTTTCCTCAAATGTAAGATCGTCTTCCGTCTTTGTATCGTCTGGGCGCAAGTCATAGGACAAACCGCTACACCCTCCATCGACGACTCCAACACGTAAAAATACGTTCTGCCAATCCAAACTGCTAAGCATTTCGTTAATTTGGGCAGCAGCATTATCACTAATTTCGATCATCGTATTCACCTCATAAATAGAAGATTAACTCATTATTTATACCAAAAGGTATAATATGTTCTTGAGCAAATGCTAACCCAAATGAACCTCATCGTCAATAAATATATTTTTTATACTCAAATATATATTTAGTAATCTAAAAAATGAATGGGTAGCTAGAGTACTTGAATTCTCTCCTATCAAAAATAAGGCTTATAGAATGTGCCACTTCATTATGTGCATGCAAGAAAAATGTTCATATGATTGAGAAGAGAGACTTTTAAAAGGATGGGTGATCTTATGGCGGGCCCGTGTAATACAAATGCGACAGGAGCTTGTTCTACAGCTGAAGGACAGAACACAACAGCCAGCGGAACGGCATCCCATGCAGAAGGATTGAATACGTCGGCCAGTGGACCCGCTTCTCATGCGGAAGGCTATCAATCCCTTGCGAGCCTAGATGCTGCACATGCAGAAGGAAGCACGACTCTAGCATCTGGATCTGCTTCCCATGCGGAAGGATACTTAACGGTAGCAAATACAGATACGGCACACGCAGAGGGAACTTCTACTACTGCAAGCGGTGTTGCCTCTCATGCCGAAGGATATATAACAACTGCTAGTAATGCTGCGGCCCATGCGGAGGGAGTTGCTACTACAGCCAGTGGAATTGCTTCGCATGCGGAAGGCCTTCTTACTACGGCTAATGGAGTCGCCTCTCATGCGGAAGGCGGAAGTACGCAGGCTAGCGGGCCAGCCTCGCATGCGGAAGGATACAAAACCGTTGCGAGTCTAGACACTGCTCATGCGGAAGGAATTTCTACAACCGCTAGCGGAATTGCTTCGCATGCGGAGGGATACTTTACTACAGCTAGCGGTACCACATCTCATGCCGAGGGTGGCGGCACGATCGCATCCGGCCTGTATTCACATGCGGAGGGACAGGATACTCTAGCAACGGGCAATGCTTCCCATGCGGAAGGATTCGGAAGCAAGGCCAATGGCATCGGCTCGCATACAGAAGGATTTTTAACGCAAGCCAATGGCGATTTCTCGCATGCCGAAGGCTTTGGCTCCCTCGCAGGTGGCCTTAATAGCCATGTCGAGGGATTTGGCACGGTCACCGCAGGAGCCAATGCCCATGCAGAAGGTAACTTTACAGTTGCGAATGGGATTAATTCGCATGCAGAGGGCTTCGCCACGCAAGCACTTGGTGTAAATGGTCATGCGGAAGGTAACTTTTGCGTTGCATCCGGTAATAATTCTCATGCCGAAGGCAACATGACTAGCGCATTCGGAGCTAATTCACATACAGAAGGAAGCTCGGCTACTGCCCTTGGTAATAATGCTCACGCGGAAGGCAGCTCGACCGGGGCACATGGAGATAATTCGCATGCGGAAGGTGCCAGCGCCATTGCTAGTGGTATGAATGCCCATGCCGAAGGGTTTGGCTCCGAGGCAAATGGCGTAAGCTCCCATGCAGAAGGCAACATAACGGTTGCCAATGGTGACAATTCACACACGGAAGGTTCCAATTCCGTAGCCAACGGAACGAGTGCGCATGCGGAAGGTCAAAGTACGAACGCAACAGGCACGAACTCGCATGCGGAAGGCTTTGGCACACAAGCGAATGGTAACAATTCACATGCCGAAGGCAGTGGCACCTTTGCCAATGGGGATAATTCGCACGCGGAAGGAATTTCGAGTGTCGCTAGCGCCGCTAACTCGCATGCAGAAGGCAACGGCTGTGTCGCAAGCGGAGAAAACAGCCACGCCCAAGGGCAAATTACAAGAGCAAGTGGAATGAATTCATTTACTACAGGCAATAGTACCGCTGCTGATGCCTTAAACTCATTTGCAGGAGGTCTTAATACGAACACGGGCGGATTAACAGGAGCTTACATTATGGGTCAAAATGGGACCGCTCGTTTCGCAAATTCGTTCCATGTTGCAAATGGCATGGCAGTTGGCCCAACCCTGAACTCGGTCATTTTAGACGGTCCAGGTGGGAATTTATTTTTGGATGGAACCGTAATGAGTCCGGCATTAGCAGATTATGCGGAAATGTTTGAGACGATTGATGGTCAATCCATTGAACCCGCCTATTTTGTCACTTTACAAGGCAAAAAAATTAGACTAGCTAACGCTAATGATACGTATATACTAGGCGTTACCAGTGCGGCCCCCGCTATTATTGCAGATTGCTCCGAGTTGCGTTGGCATGATTTATTTGTAAGAGATAAATTAGGGAGAGTTCTAGGAGATGAGAACGGGGAACGCATCTTGAATCCTAAGTACAATCCTACTCTTACCTATGTCCCCCGCAGAGAACGACCGGAATGGGTAGCCGTGGGAATGTTAGGCAAGCTCGTTGTTTATGATGACGGTACTTGCGCAGTTGATGGATATTGTAAATCGAATGATCAAGGCATAGCGACGTCCGCAAGCGATGGCTATCGTGTCATGGAGCGAATAGATGAATCAACGGTTCGTATATTCGTTAAATAAGATCATACGCTGATACATGATAGGACTATACGCATAAAATAGACGGCAGAAAAAAGGAAGACCTCAAGCCAGCTCCGGGGTCTTCCTTTTTCTAACCTCTCTTTATTCACAGATTAAGCTGCTAGAATAGTTCGTTTTTTTATAGATAAGAACTAAATGAATCGTTTCAACCAACTTGTTGTTTCACTATGTTAGTTTACAAGAATCTGTGTTGAATTCGTTAGAATACGCTCTGCTAGCTGGTATAAAATATCCGTTCACCTGACAAATACGGAAGGCACTGCTTGGTGCAGAGCTGCGGCATATGTTCACGCATCCAATCATGGACAGACTCATTCCCCATCATAAAAGCATAAAAGCCAATAATTGAAAGTAGCATGAAGCCCTCTATTAAAAGTAGTTCATTTTCATGCACATGCTTGTGCCCATAATAAGCTTCTAAAAATAGATTTCGGTGCTCTACGGGAATCATAGAAGCTCCCATAGCCACATCCGTCAAATAATACCCCGGCCCGAAAAAGCCAAAATCAATAAAGCTCAACTTTCCTTCTGGCGTGACGATAATATTGCCTAAACCTAAATCCCCGTGAATCAATCCCCACGATTCCGGTGTTAACCCGTTGCCCTCTAAGCGAGAATTAATGAGCAAAATTGTTTTTTCTATTATGGAGACATCAGTAGCCGTGAACAATTCTAGTACCAGGCCCTTCTTAATCGTGTCAATCATTCCAGTATTATAGGCAATTCCCTGGCTAGGACGCGTCTCCATACCTTCATGTGGATATTGACGAAAGAACGAATGAAGCTCAGCAAGCTGGAAACCTAGCTGCTGTACGACTTCACGGTTCGTGACATCCTCCTTCTGGAGATCTCTACCTTCAAGCCATGTTAGTATAGAGCAGTTTAGCTGTTGGCCTTCGTGCTCCAATACCGTAATCAACTCCCCTTCACGATTACGAAGCGGGGCCTGAACAATGAGATGGTTCTGATTTGCGAGTGCATCTAGCATTTTCAGCTCGGCAAGCAATCCATCATAGGTATGCTGCATGCCTGCCATGCTTTCCTTCACTGGCTGATGAATGCGCAGCAAATAGGAAGTACCGTGAGCGTCATCCACTCTATACGTTCTATTCTCGTTATGTCTTAAAAACGTAATAGTTGACTCGCAGATGTCGAATTTATTCAAAATCGTATGAAGTGTGTCATTTGTCATGATGCTAGTCGTCCCTTTCCTTGTACATATGACAAATAGATTACCATAATTACCCTTTAGAGTGTCGCTTTTTATTAAAATTCGAACTATTCAATTTCGATTTGAGATTATCTCAACTCCCCACCCTCTCTTACAAAAAAAGAACCTCCTATTATAAGGACGGTTCTTTTATTAATCGTTTAGTTAGGAATAGCTTTATAAACATGAGTCCAGAAATCATCAAATATAGGTGTTGGTTCGGCGGAATCCATCATTCGTTGTGTAAGCAAAATGCCGATCATTTCATTTTCAGGATCGATATAAGCACTCGTACCAGTGCCACCATTCCATCCAAAGCTGCCTTTTTCAAACCAACGTGTGCTCTCAACCGCGATTCCTACGCCCAAGCCCCAACTTCCCCCTTCATTTAGTATGAATCGGTTGGCTACCCTTTGAGATAAGGTCAACTGGTCAGAAGTCATCATCTCTACCGATGAAGCAGACAAAATACGCTCTCCTTCAAAGTCCCCTTTGTTCATCAGCATATGATAGAACGCGAAATAGTCATCTACTGTAGATACAAGTCCAGAAGCCCCCGAATTAAAAATAGAAGGTGCGAGCCAACGGCTGCTGCTTGGTTCGTCGTGAATCGCTAATCCACCTGTTTCCCAATTCGTCATATAGCTGGTGGGCAGACGATGTACTTGCTCAGCAGACACACCGAATGCGGTATCCTTCATTTGAAGCGGCTCAAAGATCTGTTCGCGCATAAATCCCTCTAGCGAGCGGCCAGATGCTCGTGCAATCAATATCCCAAGGATCTCGCTTCCTGTTTCATACATCCACTCATCCCCAGGATGATAAATGAGCGGCAAGCTGCCAAGCCGCATTAACCACTCATCAGGCGGTAACACAGGACGATGTGGGCCTGGTGCAATGCCAGCCTCCTCCATCGCACGTTGAATTGGCGTGCTGCCTGGTGCTTTCAAGACAAGACCAATTCCGAGTCTTAGTGTTAATAAATCGCGTACGGTGATCGAGCGTTTGGCAGGTACAGTTTGGTCAATTGGCCCATCGGGATGAACCAGAACACGACGTTCTGACAACTCGGGAAGCCAACGATCGATAGCATCATCAAGCTTCAATCTCCCCTGTTCAACTAAAATCATCGTCGCGACGGCAGACACTGGCTTCGTAAGCGAAGCCAAGCGAAATATCGCATCCCTCGTCATCGGTCGCTCACCTGCTACTTCCATCGTGCCGATCGCTTCAAAGTGGGATTCACCTTGACGGCTTACCGCGTAGACGACGCCCGGAAGCGCCCCTTGCTCTACCTGTGCAGCAACCACTGCTTGTAATCGCTCAAGTCCTGCTTGTGACCATACTTGCTTCGACATTTTACGCACCTTCCTTTTGCATCTACTGAACCTCATAGAGCATGTATAACTTCCATTTATTGTTCTCGTTTATGGTGTTATTCACCTGCAAAAAATTCATCTGAAAATGAAATCGAATTGCGCTGCAAGCATAAATGATGTGGATTAGGACACTAATACTGGTAAGTAAAATATAGAAACTGAATTTGATTTTAGAAAGGTAAGATAAATATGGAACAAAGCATCCCTTTTTCACCTGGTCAGATTGTATATGTCATTATTCGGAACCCCCATTCTCAAGATGTAGCTAACGTGCAGCAAGCCGCTGTTGTCCACAATCCTGAAGTACCGAGCGGACTGGCCCTCTTTTTATATGAAACCTATTATCCGCTAACAAATGAAGTTGCTGTATATTCTTCTATGGAAGATGCTGAACTGGCATATCAAGAGGCCTTTGGTATCGGAGACACGGGGAATTACTATGGTTAAGCCGTTTGTACCGCAGCTTGTTTATGTGGAGCCTAATGCATTGGATTATCCTTTAGGCAAACAATTGGTCCACAAATTTGAACAGATGGGTGTAGAAATTAGACAAACGACTTCCCATAACCAAATTCGTAACTTGCCTGGAGAAAATGACTTTCAACGATACCGTATTGCGAAATCAACACTCGTGCTTGGTGTTCGTAAAACATTAAAATTTGATACATCCAAGCCATCTGCAGAGTATGCGATTCCATTAGTAACCGGCTGTATGGGCCACTGCCACTATTGCTACTTGCAAACTACAATGGGAAGTAAACCATACATTCGAACCTATGTGAACGTAGAGGATATATTAGAAGCAGCTGACAAGTATATGCTGGAGCGTGCCCCACAGCCAACTCGCTTTGAAGCGTCGTGTACGTCAGATATTGTAGGTGTAGATCATTTGACACATACATTGAAAAAAACGATTGAGCATTTTGGTCAGTCTGAGCATGGTCAGCTTCGGTTTGTGACGAAGTTTGCGCATGTGGATCATTTGCTTGATGCCAAGCATAATGGAAGAACGCGTTTTCGATTTAGCATCAATGCTGACTACATCATTAAAAATTTTGAACCTGGAACGTCCAGACTTCAAGAACGAATTGAAGCTTCAGCCAAGGTTGCTGGTGCTGGGTATCCATTAGGATTTATTATTGCTCCGATCTATTTGCATGAAGGCTGGAAGGAAGGTTATACAGAGCTAATCCAAAATCTTGAGTCCTCTCTCCCTGCTTCTGCAAAAAACAATGTAACTTTTGAAATGATTCAGCATCGCTTTACCAAGCCAGCCAAACGTGTAATCCAGCAAAATTATCCTATGACAAAATTAGAGCTAGAAGAGTCAAAGCGAAAATGGAAATGGGGTCGCTATGGGATTGGAAAATACGTTTATACCGATACGGAGCAAGAAGAAATAAAAGATACGTTAGGGAGTTTAATTAACACCTATTTTCCACAAGCAAAAATAGAGTATTTCACATAAAATAGCGGCAGATTAGAGTACGGGAAATATACTTTAACTGCCGCATTATATGGTTTAATGAGTTCGTACCTGCCTATACAGCAAACTCTTACTCTCCCTTGCAGCTTCCATATTCTCGCATCAATTGCTGTTTCATCTTCTCTACAGGAAATCCCTTCGTATAAGTAGCCATCATCAACATGGTGCCATGCAGCGCAGACGAGAAGAAGAGCGATCTCATTCTCGGTTCCTTTACCCCAAGTCCCTCAAAGATTTGACACTGTACTTCAAATTGCTTACGAGATTCCTCATTCAGCTGCTGTCTATAGATGGCAAGCACCCGATCGTCTTCCGGCTGTGTTTGTAGGTTTAAGTAAAATCGATATACTTCAGGGCGCTGATACACGTTATCTAGTGCACCATCTACGATATAGCGGAGCTGTTCAATCGGTGTCTTTATCGCAGCGGCTGTTTCTATCACTTCGGAAATTTCTTCGATCCGAACTTGGATCATAGCTGCGAGGAGATCTTCTTTACCTTTGTAATAGTTGTAAAGTAAGCCCTTTGATATGTTAGCTTGTTTGGCTACATCTTCAACCGAGGTAGCATGGTAACCTTTTTTAACAAAAAGCGTCATCGCCGCTGCGTGAATTTTTTCTTTAGCAGCTTGTCGGATGCGTTCATTTTCTTCTGGGGTACGAGGCACGGCTGCAATCAATCCTCCAAAAATTCAAGTATGTGACGGCTAAGTTCTTCCGGATGAGTCAGCGTCGGCTTATGATCGACTCCGTTCATTTCAACAAATCGTATATCTGGGACAACTTGAAAATGATCCGCAATTCGATGTAGATCTGAAGAATCTTCTGTACCAATAATAAAGCAAGCTGGAGCTGTAAGCTGCTCCAGGCGTTCTATCGCCGGAGGCTGCGGCCATATGGACTCCCAAGTCTTCCAGTGGAACATTTTTAACATATTGAATTTGTGCATATCTATGAAGTATTCTCGTTGCGGGCTAGCCAATACAAGACGGTACATACAATTGTTCAAGGATATCTCAATCATTTTATCGACATCAGGAGCTGCCCCTTGTATGTCCAGCATGTTTCTCGTGAATACCTCACTATGTTGAAACCCGGACAAGGCTGGAGCTATGAGCACAAGTTTAGTAACGCGCTGCGGATAAGTTAAGGCAAAATCGGTAGCAATCCGACCTCCTATTGAGTGCCCTACAATCGTTGCCTGCTCAAGTTGCAGATGATTTAATATGGCAAGCAAATCTTCCACGTAGTTAGCTGGTTCTGTTGGTGAAGGCGATTGGCCGCATCCGCGACCGTCGAAGACAATGACCTGATATTTTCTTGCCAAAATTGGCGTGACAAAGGCCCAATCTCTCACATCAGCAGCACCGCTGTGTACAAGGACAACAGGCTCTCCTTCACCATGTACTTCATAATACAAATCCACCCGGCAAACCTCCACAAATTGGTAATGAGAAGATGATCACAGTTTATTATTGAATGAACGTTTAGTCAATATAAAAGTGGTAAGGATTAAAAACACATAATTACGAAGTCGGCGAAACCTCTAATCTCGTCTTGCTCTGTAACCTGTAGAACAACAAAGAACCCGCTACAGCCTATCCTGCAACGGGTTTTTCTAGAAGTAAGCAGAAAGAATATTTCTTTACAATTGTACCTAGTAGATGGTGCATCATATTAAAAAATGACCTCAGAAGAGGCCATTTTCATTTTATCCTGTCTATACCTATATTCAAGATTTTTACCAGCTTGGTTGGCTGCAGTATCATTCTTTCTTTTGAAACAATGCCGCCCATAAACCTGAATTGCCAAAGCAATCACTAGACTGCTCCATATCTAGCATTTTTCGAATTTCGACGGCATGAAGATCCTTAAAGATCATTTTTAATTTATCAGGATTAAATCCAAGACCACCTCTAAGCGAATGTTGACGGTAAACCTCCCAATCACTTATATCAGCTCCACCGAGTACACCATTTTCAACAAAACAAGTAAGAGCAAACATCCCTCCTGGTTTCAGAGCTTTGTTCACTAGACGTACGTAATCGATTCTACGGTGAGGGGGTATATGATGCATGCATCCTGAGTCATAAATGATATCATAGGCAGCATTTTCAATGTCCAAATCAAATATATTTCTATAAATAAAATTGACATCAGCTTCCTGTTGTTTCGCTCTATCCTTTGCCCATTGCAATGCTTCACTCGATAGATCTACAGCATCAACTTGGTACCCCTGCTTGGCTAAATAAATAGCATTTCTTCCAGGTCCGCATCCCAATTCAAGAACCCTGCCTGCTGTTGGTAACTGCTGCTGCTTCACATATTGAACTAAGTTCTCATCTGGTGCATTCACGAAAAATGGAATCGCTTTATTTCGATCCGAGTAAAAAGTATCCCAAGTAAAACTAGATTGCTCTCTTAAAAAAGTATCAAGCATGCTAAGGATATCATCATGATTATGAATCGTCTCCACCGTAACGTCCCCTTTTTGAAGAATATGTGCTAATGCAGGCTAATGAGCAAGTTTGGATAAGAAAAGGCTAATTGTTCTATTTGTTGTTGAATTGCATTCCTGTTAAAGTCTTGACTAAATAATTCCAGATCCGCTTTAAACGTTATGCTTGTGCCCGTTAATGAAGTTTTACCTACTGTTAGAAGATCGGTTTGTGGGATTCCATGCTTATATTGCTGACGATACGTGTATCCTTCTCGCTGCACTTCAACGGTGAGGCTATGGGTTAGCGCATTAACGACTGCAATACTTATTCCTTGCTCTGCCCCAGGTACTTGATAAGGTGCTTCATTTCGAAATCTATGAATATCTGTCAATATGGTTTGTACATGCGATGAATTGCTATTTTGAAAGGCTTGGATCGGAATCCCTCTACCATTATCACTCACGGTTGCGCTGCCATCTTGATGCAAGAACATATGCACTTCCGTCGTATAGCCTGCCGTGTGTTCGAGAATTGAATTTTCAACGACTGCCCATAACAGCAAATTGGCGTCATAACACTCTGTATTAGCATTCCCCAAATAAGTTCCAGCGGAATCTCTTACCTGAACCATATCTAAATAATCGCTCGTATCGATCATATCAGCAGCAGCTGACAACAACAAAAGAAGGGGCAGCTTGCGATGATCTGGCACTGTATAACGCCCACTCTTATCTTGTTCTATCAAGTTAGCACCATTCAAAGCTTTTAAATGATGATACAGCTGCCCCGTCGTACCCATGTTTAACTTTTCAACAATTTCAGCCCCTGTAAGGGATTCATTTAAAATGGCTATTATAATATCGAGACGGGGCTTGCTGCCTAGGGCAGCTAATATTTTCGAGCTTTTTTCCGTGCTTATTTGCAGTAATTGCTCCAGCTGTTTATCCTTAGGTTCCCAACGAAGTAACTGTCCATTTGCTTGATATTGGCCAGCATAATAAACGTGGCCTGCTGACTCTGAAAAGTTCTCTTCATCTGTTCGCAAGACTTGTGGACCTTTTAGTTGAATCGGTAACTCAACAGATGACTGATTGGTAACGATGCTCCTAACAAGAGCTTGAAGCTCGGACATCTGTGTCTTTAACGTATCAATCTCGCTGCGCAATTCTTCGCTAATGTGGACCACCTCCGAATTTATGTAACTATGTATTACGATATTACGTAATTACATAATAATTATACTAAGTATCGTTTTGGTTGTAAAGCAATTCCATTTTATTTGTATAAAAAAGATCACCCGTTTAAACGGATGATCCTCTATCATTTATTCCTTGCAGTAATAAATCGCGGTCACTTCTACTGCAACTATAATAAAAAAACAACTCATAAAATCGTCTTACAACTCTCGAATAGATGGAATCAAAACACATAGTACTGCAATCCCCAATACGCCTACACCTGATAACGCAAACCACGTCGCAATGCCAATTTGATCTGCGAAAATACCCGACAAGATTAATCCGAATGGCATAGCAAAGGACATAATACTGCCTAAGAGACCAAATACTCGACCTAAATATTCTGGCTCAATCTTCTCTTGAATGAGTGCCATCTGCACTCCACTGTAGAATGGGCTAGAAAAGCCCATCAAAGCACTACATAATACAAAAACAACAAAGCCATCTATCGGCAGCAGACCAGAAATCAATAAGCTGATCCCCATTAATGCAATAGAGAAAATGATACTCCATGCACGCTTTTCAAAACCACCCCAAGCTCCCAGCAACAAGCCACCTACAAGCATACCTACTGCGAATACAATTTCAACAATCGAGACATGCACAGATGTTCCTCCGAAATGCCCCATACTCATTAGTGGGAACAAAGCATTGATCGGCATAATAACAAGTGCATATAAAGCACCAATCCAAAGTAAAGCAAATAGTCCCTTTGATTGTTTGAATACACGGTAACCTTCTTTTGTTTCCGCAATAAAGTTGCTTTTTGCGTTTTCACCTTGTGAGTCTGGATTTGGGATTTTAATCAACGCTACGGTTATACAAGCAATGATCGCACCAATTACATCAAGCGCAATAATTGCACCTAATTCCCATGTTGCATATAGAACAGCACCGATTGCAGGACTTAGAATATAGCTGATCGATTGAACGGATTGGCTATACCCAGCGCATTTGGTTAGTTGATTTTCCGGTACTAACAATGGTGTTGCAGCACTTAATGCAGGTGTATGAAAAGCGGTGCCGACACTGCGTACAAATAGAACGACCATGACGACCCAGATTGGCAAGTCTACCGTAAGTGCTACAAGTGCTAAGACAGCACCTGCTGCTGCAATAAATAGATCTGCACCAATCATAACCAATTTTCTATTCCAGCGATCTACAAGCACGCCAATCATCGTCCCCAATACAGCTTGTGGTAAAAAACCTACCATCGTAGCCATTGAAAGTACCATAGCAGACCCTGTTGTATCGGTAAGATGCAATATAATGGCCATTTGTACAACTGCACTAGTAATAAGTGAAACTGCCTGCCCTGCCCAAATCGTAAAGAAACTTCGTTTCCAATGTTGTTTATTCATGTTTCATTTTCTCCCCGTATTTTTTATTGTTTATTTGCTTTAGGCAATAAAAAATACAGATCCAAGCCGGCATGTGGGCACAGATCTGCAACGATTACGAAAGAAACATGGTAGATAGTAGGTACATAAAATAGATCCCGATTAGCCCACAATCCATGTCATCATACGTAAAAATAAGCAGCTCAAAAAAAGCCCACCAAAGTGGATGGAAACCCCGCTTTTTTATTGCCAGCTTATCTTAATCGTATAGAATGAGTCATAGATAACGAGCCTCCTTACTGTTAGTATGGAAATCGTAACATTTGCTGCTCTTACCTGTCAATGTATAGAGGCTGACAACTATCTCCTTTTATGATGGAGCAATTAAAGAAGCTGCGTAGTTATATAACTACGCAGCCATTGATGCATATACGTTTGATAAACATTTATGATGGGTTTTATTTTTCATTTGTGCACGAATCGAGGCCATGGAGTAAACATTACATACATAATGCATCCCTTGATCTCCTTGGACAAGTCGTAATACCTCTTCTACTTCACCATTAATGTAAGCCCTAACCATAGCACTTAGATTCCATTCGGCGTTCTCTTCGTCATTGATAACTATTTCATCTAAAGCATGATCATCGTTCTTCAATGATTGCAGCTCTTTTCGCGCACGATGATAAGCTGCCTTGACTGCCCCCTCTGTCGTCTGAAGCTTGCTAGCAGTGTCTGCAACAGAATAACCAAGCGTCCCTCGTAACAGGAAGACGGTTCTTTGCAGTGGAGACAAGTATTTCATCAAATAATAAAAAGCGATTTCGATGTCAACTTTACTACTCTCTCCAGTAAGATGCTTCTCACCTTCTGCTAATTGATCTCTTTCCTGATTCAAAATTCGATCCAGTACTTTTCTGCGGCGCACTTGATCGATCCACGTATTTTTAGCTGTTCGCAGCAATAGCGCTTCAGGATTGTTATGATCCAGATCTAGCTCCCGCTTTCTATCCAAAACCTTCACCCATGTATCTTGCACAAGATCTTCGGAATCCCACACAGAATGGGTTATAGAAAGACAGTATCGGTTGAGCAAAGCATTCAGCTGTTCCAGTTCGTTGCTCAACGTCTCATGCGATGTCATCAATGAATGGCTCATCTTCACAGTCATCTCCTTATCCGTTACGTTGTTTAGATTATCTTATATGTAAACGAATAACGTATGTGTTACGTTACGCTGTTCTTACATCATTTATTTACACTACCTCCGTACCTTTTGACAGCGTGGATTCGTTTACCTGTTGTTACATGACTTAAACTTAAACACGGAGGTAATGCCATGTCTAGTTTTATCCCATATGTGGTGGAACAAACCAATCGCGGTGAAAGATCATACGATATTTACTCAAGATTGCTTAAGGATCGAATTGTATTTGTCGGTTCAGAAATTAACGATCCGCTTGCTAACAGCATTATTGCACAGCTGCTTCTACTCGCGGCCGAAGATTCTGATAAAGATATTTATATGTACATCAATAGCCCTGGAGGCTCGGTAAGTGCTGGATTCGGTATCTATGATACGATGCAGTACATTAAGCCGCAAATCCATACGATTTGTACCGGCTTTGCAGCATCTTTCGGGGCTATGCTGCTGCTCGCTGGAGCTAAGGGCAAACGCTTCGCTTTGCCCAACAGTGAAATCATGATTCATCAGCCTCATGGAGGAGCACAAGGGCAAGCAAGTGATATTGCAATCAGTGCAAAACGAATTCTTAGGACTCGCGAAAAGTTGATCCAGATCACCGCTGATCGGACGGGACAGTCCATGGAAAGGGTAGAAAAGGATATGGATCGAGATTACTTTATGTCTGCGGAAGAAGCTCTAGAGTACGGGATTATCGATAAGGTGCTCAGCTCCATCTGATCCGTTCCATTTATGAACGAAGCCACCCAACTGGTGGCTTTTGATCTGAAAAACAATGCCACTACAAGTGAAGAAATTTATGAAATGGAATCGTAAAATAATTCGAAAAACGCGATAACCTCCGAGCTACCCCTCCGCTATTAGCTTATACATACGCATGTAACAATGTAGTTGTGGGACTACTCCATATTTTTGACTTCCAACATATACCCGACCCCCTTCACGGTATGAATATGTCGAGCTTCCACTCCTAGCTTTGCTCTAATCTTGCGAATATGTGTGTCTACAACACGATGATCTCCATAAAAATCAAATCCCCATACATGATCAAGTATCGCTTCTCGCGACAAAATAATCCCTTTGTTTCTCACCAAGTATTCTAGTAATTCATATTCTTTTGGCGCTAATCCTACTTCGGAACGATTCACTTCGACGTACTTTCTTTGTTTATGAATAGTCACATGGCCAAATGAAATGATCTGCTGATCCAACCCTACTGTTCCTTCCGCGCGCTTTACTAACATCGTAGAGCGTGCAACTAATATTTTAGGACTAAATGGCTTCGTTATGTAATCATCCGCACCAAATTCATATCCCATTAATTGAGCATCATCATTACAATACGCCGTTACAATTATAATAGGCACACAAGAAAATCCTCGAATCCATCTACAAATACTCCAGCCATCCCGCTTTGGCAACATAATATCAAGAATGATCAAATCAACACAGCAAGTTCTTATCATATCTAGTGCCGTTTCTCCGTCTTCTGCTTCATGTACCTGCCATTGCTCCTTCTCGAAATATAGGCACATTATATTGCGAATATTAGCATCATCTTCTATTAAAAGCACGCTATAGCTCACTACAAACACTCCTTTATGTCTGCTATGTGTACACATTTTGTTAAATTGAACACACGCCAGACACATACTAGATTTAATATGAACATGTGGATATCACAAAAAACAATTTAGGAGGTATTAAAATGAAAAAAATTAGTCGCCTGATGCTACTATCCAGTTTGAGCTTAACGCTCATGTTATCATCTGGAGTGACCGCCGCTTTTGCCAAATCCGATGTCGCACCAACTCCTGCTGCACAATCGACAATATCGAATGTGTCCAATTTAGTTGATGGTGACATTACAACGATGAACGCTCGTGAGCAATTTGTGAAAGATACGCTTTATTTCTACAATAATAAATGGGGAAACCGTTATAATGTGTTAGTGTTTAATTCACAACTAGGTTATGAGCGTAGTTTTCATGGTGTGAAAGAATCTGCTATCGTAAACTATGGTTCTATTAATTACTACGTTTGGGTATTTGAGAGTGGGACGTTTAGAAACAAAGGTGATGGTGGTTGGATTAACTGGGGCTTTCTGGGGAACTTCACACGAAACGGAAGCTACGTACAATTTTACAATCGCTAGTATTTCAACTCCTATAAACAAAAGCTTACTCTCACCTGTTAAAATACCTCAATAGCTCATTTTATCAAGTTCAATTTGAGCATCAGAGCTATACATCTAACCATTTATTGTAAAGATATGATTCTAGCTCCGAATTAAATATTATCATCATATTTCCATATTATCAAACACTTGTAAAAATTAGCAGTTATTATTCATAAACAAATAAAGAGAGTCTGACCATTTTATAGGTTGGGCTCTCTTATCTATGATTTCCGCTTATTCTACTTCTACTAAAATGTGATTTCAGATCGTGTAGTTGTTTTTACAGCAAAAGCTGCGAACAAATTCGTTCGCAGCCATTAGAATGTTGTATGCCAACATCCGTTACCTTTAAGATTCCCTATGAATCATATAATTCAATAAATGCTTTAAAAATGTAGTGTTGCGCGGCATATCTTTCAAAGCTTCTGTAGCCAAGCAGAAATGCTCCCACATCTCTTTCCTAGCGCCCTCTTTACCAAGGATCGTTACGAATGTCGAAGTGTTATTGTGTGCATCTTGACCCACCGGCTTACCAAGCAAGTGCTGCTCCCCTTCAAGATCAAGCAAATCATCCTTGATTTGAAAAGCAATGCCCGCATGATAAGCAAACTTTTTCAGCGTGCTAATTTCTGTTTCTTGCGCTTGAGCCAGAATGGCAGGCATGACAAGTGATGCCTCGAATGCAATTCCCGTTTTGTAGAAGCATATTGTATTCAACTGCTCTAGCGTGAGCGCTTTTCCTTTAGACTGCAGATCCATCGCCTGACCTGCACACATATCTGCTGCCCGCTCAGACGAATATTGAATCAATGTGAGCACGGCTTTTGCATCAAAATCGTTTAGCGATGCTTGCTCTCCCATTGCTTTCTGGTTCAAAAATAGTCCGGTTAGTTCAGCAATAGCGCTATTATGCATATGATGCAACGTTGGACGTCCTCTACGCGTAGAAGCATTATCCTGAGACGGCAAGTCATCAAAAATCAAAGATGCCGTATGCATATACTCCAATGATCGCAGCAAGGGCATAATTGCTGTAGATGGAAGCCCATATTCATTTACACCCATCACCCAAGCCATAATCGGTCTTAACCGTTTGCCTCCACTTTCAAGGCTGTAATTGGCAGCATCGATAATTGATTCTTTCATCTCTGGTATCCCGTTATGCTTGGGAATGTGCAGCAGCGTGTTAATTTGATTACGAACTGATTTGATCGTATTGAAAAAGTGATCCTTCTCTGTTCGATTATTTCTCAGTGTGGTTACCATCTGATCACGAACTAGTTTATCAAAGAAATCAACATCATCCGCTTTTCGAACCATATGTTGAATCAACTGATTGAGTTCTGGCATTCCAGAGGCGAATATATCCATAATTTCATTGTATTTTTCGAGCCCAACACGTTCTTTACAGCGCTTTAAGCCATTGATGGCACGATCCAGTATTACCTCTCGTGTCTTGGCATCAGACTGATAGACGTTGTGTATCAAATTCGAAATGACTGCCCAATACATTTCAAATGGATTAATCAAATCAGGTCGCTGATTCCTATATGTTAAATAATACGTGTACGGTGTTACCGCTCCCTCTTTCATATCATCAAACATATCTGCAAAGTCATCAGCAAGCTGATTGTAAATGCCATAATAGAACGTTCGATTATCGAAGCCGTCATCTATTGCCGCACTTAGAACAGAACGGACAATCAACCGAGAAGAAGCTGATTTTAAAATGATAGGCACATACAGATCTTCATTTGTGTAGCTTGTATTCGTAAGCACCTTAACTCTGTCTATGTCCTGTGAATGAAAAAACACATAAGATTGCTCAAAAAACGTATTTAACGTTTCAGATCGTTGATGGTTCTTAATATACTCAAAAGCTTCGCGTAGCTCCGCATGTATGAAAGGGATAATGTCCGCGTTATTTCCCGTCCATTCCCCTAGCTCCGGTACGGTTCCACTCATGATCGCTGTACGAATCATATTAGAATATTGCTCTTTCTCATATCCATTTAAGGCGTCTGAATCCAGCAGATCATCGATAAAGGGATACGTCAATCCGTAACAATAACCGAGTCGAATCGCTTCATCCAGTGAACGTGCACGCTCGACAGGCGGTGTGGTATCGTCCATCTCATCAAGTACATGAAGAATAACGCCTAAAATAATTTTGATTAGCTTGCGAATAGCATGTTCTGCATTCATCTCTTTCGGAATATGAGCGGAAACTGCCTTAATTTTATCTAACACCCAGATCACTGCGTGCTCAACGTTTTCCTTCTGCCCCCAACGGTATACACCTGCTATACTCATAAACTCAGATTGATTATGATCACTGCTAGAAGTAGTACGAATTAAATGATCTTTGATATTCGTCACCAGGCGTTGAATGCTAACCTGTGTATCGGGAGAATGCAGCGCTTTGCCTAAATCCCTCATGTAAATATAAGAGATGCTTCGATCTAAGTAATCATCCAACTTTCCCATATGATTCAACCATTGGATATAGCGATGATAGTCCTTGGAATCGGGTTTTCTTTTCCCTCGTGACAATAAAGAAAGCAAGGAATAATGATGAATATGATTCTTTTTCCACAAATGAAAATCGTCAATCAATGATGCTACATATGTTTTTTCCTTTATTTGAGCATGAAGTGATGCAAAATATTGAGCTGCCTTCTGCTCATGCGGTCGATACCAAGTATCGGCATGATCTGTAAATTCCTCACGCATATGATGGATTACCTCAGCTTCTATTTATTATTTAACATACATCCATAAGGATGAACGAGAATACGCAATTACATGGAATCGTCTTTTTATGTGCTTCAACAAATTTACTGCGTTATATATACTTTCTCATATTTTAATACGTAAAGGAATCTTCTGCGTTACAATTCGTTGAAGAGCTGTTGATAAAAAATATCTTTCGTTGTCCCACGAATATGAATTATACACGGCAGGTTCATGGTATAATTTGGACGTGAAAACTGTTAGTTTGTACTCCATTCTGTTAGCTCAGGGGAAAATGATGACGAGGTGATACGGTCGGATGGTATTAACCTATATTATGTTCGGTCTTCTTTTTTGGCTAGGATTATATATTTGTAACCGCGATAAATACAACAAACTATTTTTAACTACTGGCTTAAGCTTGCTATTAGCTGCCTTAGGACTCGGCGCTTCCTTAGTGCTTTCTGTCACTGATTTACTTGATCAGACCCAGCTATTTTCCGCACTATTTCTGCACGTTACATTTATAACATGGATGATTGCTGCCCTAGGAGCTACCACTGAAATTGAAGATGAAACCCAGAAACGCGTCTTTCAATGGAATAACATGCTTGTCATTGATCGAATAATCACGATATTCCCTATTTTTATTTATATACTTATATCACTTAAAGGAAGATTTCTGTCATGGGATTATTCTTTTGAATGGAACTGGATTTTATTTGGAGCTGCACTCCTTTTATTCGCGGTTCGTCTATTGATAAAAGAACTAGCAGCACAAGGCGAAGCGTACCTACCCGATTTTCTTCGGTCCTTGGATTACTCGGTCATATTCACCACCATTTTCTCTGGGCAAATTGCCCTGCTTATCCAACTCAGTTCTTCTTGGAACAGCATGACAATATTTCTATTGCTAATAAGCATTTGCATATCGATTACCTTCCAAGTATTTGTGTATCCACTTCGCGCAATCTTGGACAGCATTGCATTTTTCATGTTTCCAAAGCTTCGTGAAGAACGTGCCCACTTACGTATGGTTGAAGATGTTCAAACGAGATTAGATGATGAAGCAGAGCCAGAAGAAATGGATGAAGAGGAGCTTTATCGCCATACACGACGTGCATTAAGCCAATTCGGTGATCTACAGCGTCTCGCGGCCAGTCCACTTACGAAGCTAAAGCTAATTGATACCCGACTGCACGATCGCGGCGCTGATGATGACGTTGTGGAAAGAGCCATTGAGCTGAAATCCATCCTCCTTGAAAGCATCGGATATTTAAAGCCTAGACAAGATGAGGATTTTGGCACTTCAGATGAATGGCGTTATTATAACGCACTTTATTTTCCTTACATTGTCGGAATTAAGCCATACAGTATGCGGTATTCATCGGATAAGCTGGATGCTTCAGCATTGGAAGCGTTAGCATGGTTTCGCACGTATGTACCAGAGAGAACTTATTATAATTGGCAAACGGCAGGCGCTAAATTAGTCGCGCTTCGTTTAAAAGAGAAATCACCAGCTAGCATCATTGCGTTGGATAAAAAACAATCGCTCAACTCAAAATAGCGAAAATACTTCAGCTACAGCATACATCCGAAGCCGCTATCTGCTGATTGGACGCGTATTTTCGTACATAATCGCAACAGAAAAAAACCAGTCTCCACACCACAATCGGGTGTTAGACTGGTTTTCGTATGATTAAACGTTCAAAGCTGAGACTCACTCACTGCGCTGGTGAGGTCTTGCTCTCTAAGCTTCCAAAGGCAAGTAAATATCGATTGTACTCTCTTCCTGCTCTAGCACACTACTATCTGCCCAATATTCGAAATCAAATGGACGAAGCGCTGCAATACCTGTCTCACGAATGGTATCGTAGGTTTCTCCTAATTCGGATTCTGGTCCTTTATGTGTAAACTTTGCATAGTCTCCAGACGGTATCGTATACTGAATGAATCCTTCTGGCGTACCGGAATATTCAGTAACTTCGACTGCAACAATACTTTCAAACGGAACATCCTCTGTCCATTCACAATCCGGATAAACTTGAACTAAGTATATCCCGTCATTCACTCGATTTATAATTTCAGAACGCTTAGAAATGAGTTGTTCACGCAAATTTATGACAATCCCATTTTCTAAATCTTGATTTAATGACACCGTGACAGAGAAACCAACCAGCTTTTTTTCATTGATGTTCAGGGTTTGGACTTGTTCAGTTTTCATATTGGACACATCTCCTTATTCATAATGAAATAACAAAACGATCTCACTGGTAATAGAAAAGGTAATAGAAAAATTCAACTATAGTAAAAAACCTACCATTAATGTTCGAATAACAAGCTGATCAGCAACATCTCAAATCCAAACAGAATAATTAAATAGATTTCGTTTTACTTATCCACTTTAGTCTATTGTTTTATTCTAATGATCCTAGCGCTCGCAATGTCTTCACTAGAACAACTGCAGCTTGCGCGCGTGTCGTTTCACTTTTAGGACTAAATGTATGCTTATCTTTGCCTGACATAATGTTCAACTTCACCATCATTCGAACATCCTCCAGGAAAGCTGCATCTACACTGCCGATATCTTTGAAGCCATCCAAGTTGACATACTCCGTTGTCATAGGTAATTTTTCTAAAGAAATGACGGCAGACAGCATACTTGCCATTTCTTCACGCGTAATTGGCTGATTAGGTTTAAATGATTTACCCTCTGCAAAGCCCAACAATCCATACTCTTTTGCAAGCGCTACTGCGTTAAAATACCACGCATCAGATCTAACATCATTGTAGGGTCCAGTACGATCTTCCATAGTTGCGCCGCGCCCAAGTGCTCGAACGACCATAGCAGCAAATTCCGCTCTCGTTACCGCTTTCTCAGGAGCGTATTGGCCGTTCCCAATACCATCTATAAGTCCTTTCGATGCAGCAATTTGAACAAAAGAGTTTGCCCAATGCTTGTGCATATCGGCAAAGCTAACCGCATTTTCAACCACAGCATAAACGCTGTTTGAATAGGAGTGAATGGATGCATGCCATACACCATCGATCTGTACCTTTTTGGCAGGGACAAACTCAAATTTCTTTGTTGATTCCTCGTAACGGAAGACGCCCCATTGTGCTGGCAGGCTCGCAATATCTTTCGGTACCGGGATTAATCTGGTCAATGACTGGCTAAACTGATCGACGCTGCCAACCATTTTCCCTGTATGATTGTTAACGACATGCATCGAAAAGTCCACGAGTATACCTAAAACTTTACTATCAGGTAGTTCTGCATACAGTGCTGCTTGTACAGCCTTGTCTATGGATTTATCTTTCAATATGAATTTGAAGCTGACATCCTCTTCTTTCAGCTTATTTGCTTTCAGTAATTCCTGAAGATTGGGAATGAGCGATGCTGCGTTAACAGGAACTCTATAGCTGCCGTAAGGAGCTTTTATCTCGATCATAAAGCGATTATTTTTTTGCTCGAGACGTTTTAAAATGCTCGTAGGAATCGTGACATAAGCGCCACCATCTTTTGGAGCTACTTCAAGCGTGATAGACGATTTCGTTGTGTCGATATTTTCCGGATAAAGGGTCTCACCATTTTTATCGATGACAGATCCTGGAGCAGTAACAGGAATAAATCCACTTGGGATGCTAGGAGCTGCTGCTACTATACTTGTTGCCGAACTCTCCACAGCTGTTCCCTTTTCGGATCCAAAGGCTGCTACTGGTGTCACTTCGAACGTAATATACTTGCCTTTCTGTGCTGATGTTAATGTGAATGTTGTTTCTGTTGCATTTGGAATGACGACTTTGTTGACTCCGCCTGCATCTGCTGCATACCAACGGAATATAGAAGTGCCCTCACGATCATTTTCTACATCTGCATAGCTATAATTACCAGCCAATGTCTTCCCTACCTGAGCCGTTCCTGTAACCGTCACATGGTTAACAATCGGAGCATCATTCACTTCTGTAATTGTAACCGCTACCGATGCAGTATTTGAATCGACTGCTCCATCATTGGCTTTGAAGGTGAAACTGTCTATTCCTGTGACATTAGCATTAGGCACATACTTGTATGCTCCTGTTGCTGAGTCGATAATGGTTACTGTACCTTTTGCAGGTTGTGTCACGATGCTGTACTGCAATACATCTACATCAACATCTGCTGCTGACAATATTCCTTCTGCATACGTATCTTCCGTTACTGACAATGTACTGTTCACAGAAACGGGTGTGTCGTTAACCGGTACAATAGCTACTGCAATCGTAGCTGGATTAGAATCAACCGTGCCGTCATTGGCTTTAAACATGAAGGAGTCCGTTCCCGTTGCATTTGTATGTGGTGTATACGTAAATGCTCCCGACGCATCGAAGGTGACTGTACCCTTCTTTGGATTATCAAGCACGCTGTAAATTAAGCTATCTCCATCGATATCCGTGGCAGTTACTTTACCTGCTTTCGGCGTATCCTCAGTAACCGACAGTGTATCATCATCAGCTACAGGCGCACTGTTGACTGCTACAATCGTCACCGTGACTATTGCCGGAAGTGAATCAACCGTACCATCGTTCACTTTAAAGATGATTGTATCGCTTCCTGTTGCATTATTGTTCGGTATATAGGTGTACGATCCTGTTCTTGTATTAAGAGTTGTAGTTCCTTTACCTGGTGGCTGTACGATGCTGTACGTCAAATTATCACCATCAGCATCAGTACCCAACAACGTACCAGTTACTGCTGTATTTTTTGTTGTGCTTATTGTACTTGCAACAGCCACAGGAATCGTGTTTGCTGGAGGATTGAGCGTTATCATCACTGTCCCTATAGCCGAGTTCAACATTCCATCGTTTGCTCTAAAGGTAAATGAGTCCGTACCTGTTGCATTTGAATTCGGTGTGTATGTGAAGGTTCCCTGTGCATTTAAAACAATTGTACCTTTACTCGCACCTGTAATTAAAATAAATCTCAAGCTATCCCCTTCGACATCGCTGCCTGTGACCGTTCCGTTAACAGGAGAACCACTAATTGCTGACAGAGTCCCATTAATTGCAACCGGCGCGTCATTCACTGGATTTATCGTTATATTTACCGTTGCTGGCGCAGAATCCAGTGAACCGTCATTTACCTTAAAGGTAAATGAATCGCTACCTGATACGTTCGCGTAAGGCGTATATATAAATTGACCTGTGGATGCATTACTGATCGTGACCGCGCCTTGAGACGGCTGTGTAATGACACTATATGTAAGTGGGTCACCATCAGGATCTGTTGCAGACAACACACCGTTTGCCATCGTATCCTCATGAAGTGTATGACTTCCATTATTTGCGACTGGTGCATGGTTCACTAGTGGTTCAGAAACGATAAGCAATTCGGCTCCCGAATATTGAATCTCTGAATCAAAGTTCGGCGGATTAACCCTTAAATCATTGTCTAACACAATTGAAATGATCCCGTCCCCGGCTACTTCTTTCTGCACATGTGGTATCAGTGCTGCAGAGTTGAGAAACTCAAACACGTGTGGCCCCGGATTATAGAAATTACTTTCTCTGTAAATGGGTGTCCATGTATGTGTTTGTGGCAGATCGCGAAACCACCGATCATCTGAAGCCACTTTCAGATCAACATGGACTGGCCAACCTGAAGTCAAAATATTATCTACTTTAAGTCTCAATCGAACATCGATAACCTTTCCACTAACACTGGACAAATCAAAGCGTAAGGCTCCAACACTTTTACCCAAACCTTGGGAACCATTATAACCAATATAATGTGTACCACCAAAACCATCAGGATAATAACCACTGATATCTTTAAACCCCGCAGCCACAGGTCTTAACGTATAAGTCACACTTCCCCCAGCTGCCTGTACTTCTCTGGTAACGCTCCCCACTGGAACCAACTGAAAAACAAGCAAAAATACCAACACCATCGAACATTTTCTAATCATACAATCCGCTCACCTCATTTTTAAGTTTACCTTTAGCACTAGCAACTTCTTGCAAATCGTATGTAAGAACTGCCATCCCCCCTAGCCTTATAAATCCAAGTAGAACGATATGCCTAGTGAATTCAGTATAGTAGAGAACGGGTGATACTGGAATACTTTTCAAAGAAAATGCAATGAAATTACAAGAGTCACCAAAAAAGGTCGAACGACTCATCGTCATCCGACCCTCTTCATATGATTGTTAACCCATATCGTCAGTTCAATTGTATAGTCTACTCTGTTAAGACATCGGTATTGATGATCCTATCAAGTCAAGCAGCAAATGCCACAAAAGCATAGCATTAAAATTCGACCGGCAGGCTTTCAAGAGCACGCATTGAATTTTGTTTAAAAACTAACTGTTCCGGTTCGACGGCTAAGCGCAAATTAGGAAATTTCCGCAGCAATGTACCAAAAGCAATTTGACCTTCCAAACGAGCTAGAGGTGCACCGAGACAGAAGTGAATCCCTTTTCCGAATGCAAGATGATCGTTCTCTTCACGTGTAATGTTGAAGGCTTCAGCATTTTCAAACTTACTCGCTTCCAAATGGGCTGCTGCTACAGATACTACAACGACTTCACCTTTGCAAACTTCCTGACCATGAAGGATCAAATCCTCACCCGCAATCCTCATACCAAACAGGACAGGACCGGCATAACGCAGCATTTCCTCAACAGCACTTGGCAATAAAGAAGGATCATTACGAAGCTGCTTCATTTGTTCGGGATGCTGCATAAGAGCTAACGTACCATTTGTAATGAGATGAACTGTCGTTTCGTGCCCAGCGGTAATGAGAAGCCATACCGTCGATATAATTTCATTTTCGGTGAATTGATCCCCCTCGTCGTATGCTTGAATCAAGCTGCTTATTACATCATTGCAAGGTTGTTTTCGTTTCTCTTCCAGTAATGATCTGATGTAGTCCATAAAAGATTCCAAAGCGCTTTCGACTTCTACTAATTTGCTCGGGTCCAAAGTAGAATTGCTAATCGTTTTTGTCCATTCACGGAATCGAATATGATCAGCGGCAGGGACGCCCAACATCTCGGATATGACCTTAATTGGAAGCGGATAAGCATAATCTTCAACAATATCCATCTTCCCTTGCGCCTGTACAGCATCCAATAACTCGTCTGCGATTTGTTGAATACGAGGTCGTAATTCTTCGATCATACGGGGAGTAAATGCTTTGGAAGCTAACCTACGCAAGCGTGTATGATCGGGAGGATCTACAGTAACCATGTTTGGCATGCTTATAAATCTTTGCAATAGTGATTGTACCGTTGGACTTGCTGTATTTTGACCTTTTGAAGCGAGATGCTTCATATTTTTTACAAAACGATGATCTTTGAGAATCATAGCTACATCATCATGTCTATACGCGACCCACGCTGCTCCCATGCCAAAAAAGTCATCCATTCGATGGAGCGGTTCATCTGATTCAGAAAGTTTTTTGTACAGAGAACTAAAATCACGCATATTTTCAGGAGAGATAAATTCGGAGCTTGTAAACTGTCTCATGGGAATACCCCTTTCATACAATAAGGATAAGTACACTAGAGCTAGTATTACTTTGCAATTCCTAGGCGAATCATGCGGTGAAAAAGGTTCATTTCCTTAAAAAAATGTTGACCATAATCTTCATTCATGGTTTCAATATCTGTGACTTCCGCTATAAACTTCTTCTCAAAATGCCCCATTGTAATCAAGACAAGTTCAAAAGCATAGTTACGGTCCACACCTTCTTTGAGGACAACCTTATCAAATAACTGCTCTAATAGTTGATGCCTTTCAGCAGATCCTTTGCCGTATTTCTCTGCAATCTCTTCCTTTATTTCCTCAGGTACAGTATAAAGCGCCTCAAATACAAACTTATATTCAGTTGGATACTTTCGAAAATAGTCGAATTTTAAAAGCGTAATCTTTTCGATTACTTCAAAAAAATCACCTTGTTCGATAATAGCGTCTACACCGAGCTCAAATCGTATTTTTGTAATACAATGCTCTAACAAGTTAAGATACAAATTCTTTTTGCTCTTGAAATGATGAAAGATCAAAGCTTTCGAAATATCGGCTGCCTCCGCCAACATGATAGTTGAGGTATTTTTATATCCATGCTGCGCAAACACAGACATACAAGCCTCTAATACTTTCGCTTTGTCATACAGTTGTAAAGGCAATCTCCCACCTCCCACTTACTTCCCATTTCTTGCTAACCAATTGGTCAGTAAGAATATAGATCAATTTTTACCAGTAGTCAAGATAGTAAAAATAAAAATCCCGCCTGATGGGTGAAGATCCATACAGACGAGATTCGATGGTACTACTTTTTATGAGCCGTTATAAATTGCTCCAGCTTATCTAGTGTTACTAGTCCAACTAATTTCTCGACTTGTTTACCGTTCTTGAATAGGATTGTTGTGGGTAAACCTTTAATTGCAAATCGGTTTGCAATTTCGGATTGCTCATCTGCATTTACTTTGAGCACCTTTACTTCGCTGCTATTTTCCCGAGCAAATGATTCAAGAATAGGCGCCAGTGATCGACAAGGCCCACACCAAGGTGCCCAGAAATTAACCAGCGTATAGCCCTTGCTCTTCAAGTCTTTTTTAAAGGTAGTATCCGTTGAATGGACAATCGTCATTCGCGTCTTCCTCCCTTCATCCTAACCATCCAATTACGTACCTGTACAGGTACCGCTCATTCATAGATATTAATGATGAACTACTTCTGTGAAAAATATAGTTATCGCACTATCTCAAAACATGCATTTACATGTGAACAAGTTCTTTATTTAATATGTTTAGCATCGCTACTCTATCGTCTGCTTTGATACTTCTCCAAAAATCGAGGCGATGCTCGTCACTGTAATTAACAGGACCGATTCCGCCTTCTCCTGGGGCTAGAGACAGTACAAACGGTATAACTGCATTCGTGTCAAACTTCTTCCATCTCGGAGAATGCTCATCGTTCGGATTGCCACTATGTGCAAAGTTCGCCCAGTATCGGTTCATTTGTTTGGCAAGCTGGCGTTGTGCCTTACTAAAATTAATTGCCGTATCAGCAATATCAAACTGATAGGCCAATTCTGAAGAGTGGAACGCTCCCGGTGGAAATCCTTCGGGAAACGGAGTAACCGCTGGCGCATTTCGGTCCGCGAATTCATAAGCATAGGTCGGGACATGCTTCGCAAAATATTCGTTGAGCTGCATCGTTCTTAGCGACCACAGTCTATCGGTCACGACAGATGCCCACGCTATGCTAGGTGTTGCATAATCGTCGAGCGAATACTCCACTTCAATCTTATCTGCTGCTGCTCCGAAAGCTTTCTTCAGCATATCTGGATATGCTCTTTCTGTCACCGGTTGGCCAGCCAAATCAAAGAAAAGAGCGACGAACAGTCTAGCTTCGTCTCGTGTTCCTCCATTTATGACAGGCACGCGGTGAAACCTTCCTCCCCGTAATGCCTGCACGGGATCTTCCGGAAGGACATTATTTCCGAATTCGAATCTGGTGAACTGCGGCGATTTGGCAAGCAAAGCTTTCACAGGAAGCTTACGCATACATAGCAATGCAGTCTTCGGATCATTACAGCCAAGATCCGTTGCAGCTTGGGAGCCCATGACCTTCCCCTCTTCCTTCGTCATCCATGCCAGCGACGGAAACAAGAACGGCACATTGGGATATAACGTGCCTGTTGGTACATCCATTAATGGGAATCCGCTTTGTATCGCAGCTCGGTGGAACAGACCTTTAGCGGCTGGTGAGACCAGATGCGCTGCAACGGAAACTGCGCCGATAGACTCTCCGAATAACGTCACATTGTTCGGATCGCCTCCAAATGCAGCTGCATTACGCTTTACCCATTGCAAAGCAGCCTGTTGATCCTGCAGGCCGAAAGTACCTGAGCCTTGCAGCCCATCATACGCGAAGCCACTAAATATACCCAATCGGAAGTTTATCGTCACAACCATAACGTCTCCATCAACAGCTGATCGCCTCGCATTGTACAGGCTTCCGGCTCCGTTGAAGCCGCCTCCACCGTGCAGCCATACCATGACTGGCTTGAGCTTCTTATTATCCAATGAATTCGGCACGGTGACGTTAAGGTTCAGACAATCCTCCGTTAAACTTGCAACTCCAGAATAAATGGCACTTTCCTGCGGACATAGGTTACCCGGCTTTGTAGCATCGAACAGATTTGTCCATGCCTTCACTGGCTGCGGTGATTGCCAACGCAGTTCACCTGCCGGAGCTGCCGCATACGGAATGCCTTGAAACAGGCGGTAGCCTTTCAATACGTTACCTTTAACAGGACCCACATCTGTTTGCACGACAGCTCGATCGTGACTCGGTATCCTCTCCGTCGCCTTAGCGTGATTCATACTTCCCATTACAATCCATAAGCACAGTGTCACGCCAACTGCCATAACTCTCTTTCTCATATTCATTTTCATATTCTCCTTTTCTGCACGTCATTGTCGTTAGACATCAACAGCATAAAAAGGAAATGTAAATAGAATCTAAATCAAATCTTAAGGTTTCTAAAGATAAGCACACAAAAGTGGCGAAGGACCGTTGCAAATTTCCCTTTCATTTACTCTTCGCTCTTATAGAGAGGCAAAACAATATGAAGAGAAAACAGAGCGTCAACCATTTGTGTGCTCATCATTCCCTCATGTCTTGTAATAATTTTTTTACAGGTATTGATACCTAGACCATGACCGGTACTATCAATCTGTTGGTTTCGAACAGTATTGATTTGTTTAAGCTCAAAGCTATTTTCGTGTAACTTAACAGAAAGTTGGATGGGCGTATGGAAATCGGCGTACTTGATAACATTTGAGCATAGGTTGTCTAAAACACGCAGTAATTGGTTAATGTCAGCGCGGATTAAGAACGCTTCTGGCATATGCTCGTCTAGTTGTACCGCGAAATTTTCATTTTCCAAAATGAAAATAAATTCAGACAACAGTTGTCCGAACAGTACCCTTCCATCTACGATCGCGAAACTATGCGGAGCACTTGAATGAGAAGATAGAGAATGATAAAACAACTCGTCTGTGAGCTCTTTAATCAAGTAAGCTTTGCTGCGAATATGATGGATGTATTGTTGTCGCTTTTCTTCGCTTTCCACGTTGCTCTCCGTTAGAAGATCTAAATAGCTAATCGCTATAGATAAAGGAGTACGTATATCATGAGAAAGCGCACTAATTAGTTCACTTTTTTCCTGCTTTAACTGCTCTTCTATCTCAAATCGCTCTCGCAGTATGTTTGTCATAGTATTTACATGGGCTGCGAGAGAGCTAAGCTCATCATTGCCGTGGACGGGAATACTGGTGTGCAAATCGCCTGTTTCTATTTTACTGATTCGTTCTTCTATGTTCACGATATAGCGTATTTTGTTCCCGATTAGTGCGAATAGGATAAAGGAAAATATCACGTAGGCGATAATTGTAACAAACCATTTCAACGCATCTAAATTTGTGATAAATGCAATTGAAACAGCTTCTAATTCCAATGAAGAAATGAATGCGATAATAGGTAACACGAAAACCATTGTGATTGCCGCAGAGAGAAGCATATAGAGGGCTAGCGTAGTGCTCAACTTAGAGGTGTGTTTCTTTTTAATCAACATAATAGCCTTTCCCCCATGCAGTTTTGATATATCGAGGGCGCTTTGGATCGTCACCAAGCTTTTTTCTAATGTTTCGTATATGTACCATTACGGTTTGGTTCGCGTCATAAAAATACGGTTCGTTCCAGATGCTTTCATAAAGGTTTTCAGCGGAGAATATTTTATTTCGATGATTCATCATTAAATATAAAATTTGATATTCGGTTTCTGTTAGATGAATCGGATTCCCATTCCTCAATATTACTTTGAAATCAGAATCGAGTGTCAAATCTTTAAGAACCAACGCTTGATTCCGGAATATATCGTTCTTGCCCTGATAAATATAGTATCTTCGCAGCAACGACTTCACACGAGAAAGCAATTCTACATTTGAAAATGGTTTTGAAAGATAGTCGTCTGCTCCAGCGGAGAATCCGAGTACCTTATCAGAATCTTGCGTTTTCGCAGTTAGAAATAAAATTGGCGCAGATGTCTTTTTTCTTATTTCTACGCATGCAAATAGACCAGATTTCTCAGGCATCATTACGTCAAGAATAATTAAATCTACCGTTTGATCTACTTTTTCAATAGACTGTATCCCATTGGAGGCCCTAGATACGCGAAAGCCCTCACCGCTTAACAGCAGCTCGATTACCTCACAAATCTCATCGTCATCATCAGCAACTAGGATGTGGTAGTTATCGATGTTACTCATCTCATTCCTCCTTATCATATATTTAACTGTTAAAATGATTTATCACTTTGTCAATCAAAAAAAGCCCAAAGCGGGCTTATTTCGAATCTGTCTGTTTGAGGCGCAGCATTTGTTGCAGTAACTGCTCTACTTGCTGTTCGGGGAAAGCTGCTGACAAAACTTCTTCAAACGTCACTAATGCCCTGTCTACCTTATCTTGTCCATAAGGTGTAAGTGAAGTGTAAATACTTCTGCGATCATCATTACAGGAAATCCGTTGTAAAGCCCCGCAGCCTTTCGCTTCAAAACGGCTAACAAGCCTTGATACCGCACTTTGACTTAAACCAACCATCGATTCCAATTGTTGCAGCTTAAGTTTTTTGTCTGGAGCTTCAGACAATGATAACAGCAAATAAAATTCTTTTAACGACAACTGATAATTCTCTAGTAGATTCGCTTCTAATTCATTGGCTACGGTCATCTGTATATGTGTTAAAGTCAACCAATTCGATATTAGGTTGGGATCATTATTAAGAACGTTGTCCATCTCACAGTTCCTTCCTGAAGGTCAAGTTGCTGAGCATTATCATACATTACTCTATCCTTACATGATAAAATTATAACATTAACCGTCAAGTAGAAACGAGCAGTCGATACTATGGAAAGAACAATTTTTAATTGCGAATATAGTATTCCATGGGATAAAAAGAGACCGTCAACATGATTGACAGGCCTCTAATTTAGATTTCTAAATACTACGTTATTTGTTCTTTCTAGGGAAGCTAAATTGATATTGCCGAGGGACATCCGTATGTTTATGAAGCTGGGCAGCAGCCTCCAACGCCCAATATGGATTTCGCAACATTCCTCGGCCTACTGCAACGAGGTCAGCATCTTCATTGCCAATAACCGCATCAGCAAGTGCTGGCTCATCCAGCCTTCCAACTGCAATAACAGGAACATCTAAGCTTTGCTTGATTGCTCTCGCCAGAGGTACTTGATATGCGGCGTGAGACCCTGGCTTATCATTCATAGCGATAGGTCCAACTCCAATTGCTCCTTCGCCACCTGTACTAATATGGAAAATGTCCACTCCTGCTTCTTTATACGCCTTGCTAAAGGCTAAGCTCTCCTGAATACCGTATCCGCCCTCTACATATTCCCTAGCGGAAATACGCATGATCAACGGCATGCCAGCTGGCATTACACTCTTGGAAGCACGTATAACTTCCGTTCCGAAGAGCGTCCGCTCTTGTCCGTACTCATCCGTTCTCTTGTTGGACAACGGGGAGTGGAATTGATGAATCAAGTAACCATGCGCGCCATGCAGCTCGATGACATCTACTCCGGCTTTGACAGCTCGCGCTACACCTTGTCGGAATTTCTCGACCATTTCCTTCACTTCTACCGTCGTCAATTCCCTAGGTGTTTTAGACTCGGGACCGAACGGAATGGCTGATGGAGCGACAGGGACCTCTGCATCCTCTGCTTTGCGTCCTGCATGAGCAATTTGAATCCCAACCTTGGCACCATAAGCATGGCAAGCCTCAACGATTTTTGCCAATGGCGCGATATGTTCGTCAGACCATATACCAAGATCATAATCTGAAATTCTACCGTCTGGCTCTACATCGGTCATTTCAATAATGATTAAACCTGCCCCACCAATCGCTCGGCTTACATAGTGTGTATAATGCCAGTCGGTTGCAATCCCATCTTTGTTCGTGACGGAATATTGGCACATTGGGGGCATAACAACACGATTTTTCAACTTCAAATCCATCATTTCATAAGGGCTAAATAAATGTTCCATGATAACTCTCCTTTTATTTGGTATCAATGTATAGTCAATAATTATTTACATGCATGTGCATGCATTTAATATAATGTGCTTTTTTGCTCATGTCAACACCTTGCTCTTTAACTTTAGCAATCAAGCTTGGAAACATGTATTACAGTGGGCTAAAAATAAAAAAAGCACCCCCGACTCCCAGAGATACTTTTGATGATAGATGTTCGGAGCATTGTTATATGTTACATGGTGCGTATCTTTGACGTATTGAACCGATATAAGGGCTTACGTTTTCATCATAATTAGGATAGGTGTAACCTAGCTGTTCTGCAACAAATTGAGCAGTTGTTCTGAACAAGGAATAACTCGTATATAGTGCTTCCCACATGTTCTGCTTGGAACCCATATCATATGTAGCAAGTAAAGTAGTCCATGTTTCGCTTGACACATATTTCTCTAAAAATTTATCCGACTTTCCGATACTTAACGAAAATTCCGTTTCGATACCCACTCTCCAGCGCAGCATCGTCAGCAAATTTGGACGAAATACTTGGTTCATCATATCCGCAGCAAATAAAAATTCATTTCTCGCCAGTCCTTTTGCCACATAAGTGGATGACATCCAGAACTCATTGCAGCAGTCATCGAATGATTGTTGACTAGGCTTGGCAATATGATACATCTTATCCGTAGCTATAACAGGCTCATGAATGAGATTATCTTTGTCCAATAGTACTTCAACTAGCCCATCGCTGTTCGCAAAATAGTCTTCATACTCATGCAGTGGGATGAGAGTCAGGTCTATTTTCGTACCGTCTTCAAAAATCATAAGATAAGAGAACCAATTCCCTAGCTCAGGCGGGAATAACTCCATCGCCTCTGGCTTTTGCATCATGATCCTTTTGCCAAAGTAGTCCAGCCATTCATCGTTCTGCTTGAAGTGTTCCATATCTGTAACAAAATAACTAAAATCATAATCTTGAAATTCGTCATTCGGAATGTTCACATTTGTCAATGAACCTTCAAGCGTGAATATTCTAATTTGTTCACAGCTACGTGCAAAATTCATTCCTAACGCCATCATTTCTCGTTTACTTCTCAACCAAGTCACCTCGAATCGCTTTCTTCCTGAACAAGATTACGCGATAGCCTCAATATTTCGCTGATCAAATTATAACGTATTCCTAATCCTTTATACACAAACAGGACAGCATCAGGCTTAAACTCCTCGATATAGGCTACTACATGCTCATGAGAAAAATATCGCAAATCAATCATGCGAATATCGCTTACCATCGTTGACAAAAAAGCTGTAAATGGAAGCCCAAAAGAATCTTTTACAACGAGAATTTTATACAAATTTTGTGCTTTCTTGTTCGTTATTTGTACTTCGCGGTAATCTGCACCAAAATATGCTGCGTAACGGTTCTTGTAAACGGAACTAGACATATCTAATAGCTCTTTATGTAGTATCGTATTTTCGAAAGTCCCTTCCCTCATAGATAAAGATCGGCCATTTTTATTAATGCCAATCTTGTACTGAGTCGTAAATTCAGGCACTATCAATGTATAATCATCGACTCCCGCATAATATCTGCCAACGCGTCTTCCCTGCGACCCTAAAAATACATTTTCGTAAGTAATAAAGGAGTAATTCGCTGAATCTGTATAAAAAAGGTCAGGATCTAAACGTAAACTGTAATCTGCATCCAGCTTCTTAACCACTTCCCTTACTGCCCAGAATGCCGTTTGATTCGTCCAATGATGATCGGTATGATAAAACATCGATGATGGGTTCATTTGTACTTTGCTAGCTTCACTCCGTAAATCAAAGTAATCCACGCCTCCAATCGATAATCCAGCGAGGAACGTATTCGAATTGGAATTCGAGTAATCCTCAATGGAAGGAGGCAGCTCTGTAAATCCAGGCATAACTTTAATCGGAGTTTGTACATATAGGAGTGGAATACGCTTGTCCTTCAAAATTTCATTTAGCTGAATAAGCTGATCGGTAACTTCTCTCGTCTTCATCCTACGTGTTAAAAAATGTAATAATTCATGATTGTCCTTCACAACGTCCCTCTTTGGATCAACATCGTTAATGTATTGCCTTCCTAACATACGATCTGCTAATCCGACAAGGTCAATATACTTCTCTTTCGCAATAAATCCGCTTGAAATCGTTTCTTCGAGCCCTTTCGTAAGTCCTCGAATGCCTCGCTCTATTCCACCATCTTGCTTATCGTTATCCTTGATGATCCTTGTTAAGGTTGCACTTATTTTCGTCGAGTTCAATACCAAGGTCAGCACACCACTGAGAAATAGGAACAGACAGAACACGGCAATGATAACTTTATTTCTGCCACTACTCTCATTATTACGATCTTTTGTCTGCTGTTCATCTTCCATAATCAATGGTATGCCCTCCTTCAGTTAGAAGTTAAAATAAATAAACGGATTGTAGCTCCCTTTCACTAAATAAGCGATTGAGAAAATAAAGAGAGCTGCCATGACGACTTGATACGTATAGGTTACAGGTCTACTTAACAGGTTAGCGTGGCGTTTGAGTATCCACTTCTTCAATGGCAAGCAGCTAATAATACCGATGATGAACAGAAGCATATATTCGCTAGCATAGAACATGGCTTTGTCTCCAATAGCAGCATTACTATTTAGTCCAAACATAGAACGCATATATTCAAAAGCATGTGCAATGTTATGAGATCTAAATAATACCCAACCAAATAGGACAACGAATATAACGTACATATGCCCCAATACTTTGTTTTTAGCAAAGAAGCTTTCCAAAGCTAGCAGCTTCTCCAGCATAATAAACAGGAAAAATTGAATTCCCCATGCAATAAACGTCCAATCTGCGCCATGCCATAGCCCCGTTAACAACCACACAACAAACAAATTGCGTACGACTTTCCACTTGGATACTCGACTGCCGCCCAACGGAATGTATACATTGTCTCGAAACCAAGTGCCTAAGGAAATATGCCATCTGCGCCAAAACTCTGACACGGTGCGTGAAATATACGGAGCATTAAAGTTCTCTTCAAAGTGGAAACCGAACATTTTGGCAAGTCCGATCGCCATTGCAGAATAGCCGGAGAAATCGAAAAAGATTTGCAGACCGTATGCTACTGCTCCCATCCATGCTAGCATAACGGATAGCTCATATCCTTCAAGACTAAAAGCTGTATCCGCGAGAAGCGCAAAGTTATTGGCTAGCAGTACCTTAACAGCCAATCCTTCTATAAAACGGGAGATTCCGCTTACAAAATCACTCTCGTTCTCCTGCCTTTCATAAATTTGCTTGGCAACGGTCTTAAACCGAACAATCGGTCCCGCAACAAGCTGCATAAATAAAGCAATATATAATCCGACATCCAATGGATTGGTTAATGGCTGTGCGTCCCGTCGATAAATGTCGATGACATAGGATATCCCTTGGAAGGTGTAAAATGAAATCCCTATAGGCAGCGTTAAATGAGGTACATCCAACTGCACATTCAACAGGTTGTTAATAATGCCAACTAAAAACCCCAAATATTTAAAAAAACCGAGGATTCCGAGGTTAAATATTAACATTGCCGTAATGATGATATGGCTCATTTTCAAGTGATCTCTGTACTTGTGCACCCATAAGCCAAATAAATAGTTACCCATGAAGCTCACAATCATCAGCAGTACATAGACGGGTTCTCCCCATGCATAGAATACCAAGCTTGCTATAAGCAGAAATACGTTGCGCGCTTGACGCTTTCTCAACAATCCATAGTAAATAGCCAATACACCCGGCAAAAATAAAAACAAAAATGGAATACTTGAAAATACCATATCATCTGTCACCTCCTCGTTGATGACCCGTACATAGCAAGTGTTAATGTTACTTTTCCCTAAAAAGGAAAAATTAAAAGGACGCTCATGAAGAGCGCCCTATTTCACCTTATAATGCATTTCTACAAACTGCCCAAACCGTCGCGTACTCATTAATTGCAAGTCGATTTGTGGATTCTTTTCTTTAAACAATGGAATGCCTGAGCCTAATATGTGAGGCGTGATCGTAATCATATACTCGTCAATTAAGTTTTCTTTGATGAAAGCATCGAGGATTACCCCTCCGCCTACCATCCATATTTTCGAGCCTTCTTGCGCTTTAAGCTTCTTCGTAAACTCGACTACATCTTCATTTACAAACTCCACATATTCATTGGAACCTGTCTCCGTCGTCGAAAATACGTAGTTCTTTTTATCCGCATAAGGAAACGTTTCGATATTTTTCATTACCCAGTCATAGGTTCGTTTCCCCATAATCGTCGTATCTATCGATTGATACATCTCGCTATATCCATTGTCGCCTTCGCCTTCTGTTTCCATTAACCATTGCAAATCATCATTTTCTTTCGCAATGAAACCATCTAAACTAGCTGCAATAAACAAAATAACTTCACGTGACAAATCATCCATCTCCTTTTCGCTTTTCAAATCATCCATCTTTAATTGAATCTTTGCATCATCCTAATTGATAACCGCATTAGGTATCCTCTATACTAACCATAAAACATGACAACTAATGTCATGATAAAAAAGAAAAGGTGAAGGACTTGTCTAAAGCAAAACGATTATTAGATATTCTCTTGTTTGCCAGCGCGAAAAAGAAGTTTACTGCACAGGAAATCGCAGATGAATTCCGCATATCTGTTCGCACGGTACACCGATATATATTGGATTTGAGCGATATGGGTCTACCCGTTTACGCGGAGCAGGGCCGGAACGGAGGCTATACCGTACTTTCGAGCAAGATGCTGCCGCCTATTTTATTTACGGAAGAAGAAGCGGTTGCCATCTTTTTTGCCTTTCAATCTTTAAGCTACTATCGTGATTTGCCATTTGATGCTGAAATCAGCTCCGTTGCCCAAAAGCTATATCGTTCCTTACAAGTTGATGCCAAAGGTAAAGTAGATAAAGTATGCTCCTACATCGCTTTTTGGAATCCTAAACGGACGATTGATACTCCTTTTTTAAAAGACACGTTAGAAGCTGCCATTGAAAATAAAAATATACATATGCACTATGAATCAAAAGGAGGAACAAAGACCAAGCACATTCGACCTATTGGGGTGTACGCGCATGATGGTTTATGGTATTTGCCTGCATTTGATTATACGAAGCAAAAAGTACTGCTTTATCGTATCGATCGAATTCTTTCCATCATTTCGACGGAAGAAAACAAAGATGAATATATGAATTTAGAACAATGGTTTGGCTCCTATGAAATAAAGCAACCTGTTCGGCTCCATGTCCAATTGACGCAAGAAGGCGTGCGGCAGTGCAAAAGCGTCCCTAGCTTAGAGGGGATTGTCATCATTCATGAAGATGGAACGGGATATATTGATTCACCTATAGACAAAGGTGAGATTGACTTTTCAATGCCCCTATTTTATAGACTTGGTCCTCATGCACGTGTTATAGAACCGCAGGAATTAATAGATGGCATGCGCAAACATGCGGAAGGAATTTTGATGATGTACCAAGATAACTAATCATTCAAGTTTCATGTTAGAGACCCGTAATTTTCGGCAGCCTCAGATAAATCTTTGTACAACGAACAAAAGGTCGGTTCCCTTCACGTACAGGAGACCGACCTCTTTAGGGTCAACATAAAGCTATCCTATTTTCCAAAAAACAGCCTTCTAATGCGCTCTGCAAAATCCTGCAGGCTTCCACTTGCCGGATCAAAACGGTAATATCCGTTTTTCACCGCTTCGAGCAGCCAGCTCGATACTTTCTCACCTTCTAGCAAAGGATAGACATTATCGTAAGCCCAGACGAGATGCTCCCAACGCTTGTCGTTGCCAGGCTGTATATATTCGGATACATCGAGTACCTTTCCTCGACCGTCCTGCAGCAATATATTTTTCAAATGGATATCTCGTGGGTTCAATCCTCGTTCCCGGACAAATGCTCGTGCTGCTTCTACGTCATCTACAACTTGTCTAGGTATAGGAACTCCCAGGAGCAAGCAATCGTACAGTGTTATTCCTCGTTCATGGCTAATAACTACATATCGATCCCCAGCGCCGAAATAGACAGGAAAATACGGACTGCCCTTCAACGCTTCATACACGCTTATCTCCGCTTCCTTCTTAGGAAGTGCCTCAGTTGCGTAGAGCTTATATGCGTATTGCGGCATCTGTTTATGGACAAATACAGCAGCATCCGTACCGATCCCTATACAGTGCAATTCATCCGATTCCCCTTCAATCGTCACCGGATCATTGACACCTTGCTTAATGACTTCCATTCGAGACAGGGCGTGTTCAGCCCTCCTCCATTGCTCACTATTCATAAGCCACCTCATTTGGATGTTGCTAAATTAGACGGTACTCTGTTCATTTGATACCCAATAATGTGAGATAGTAAAACTTCTTTCATACTTCTTACGAGATCTTTAAGAGGTAAATTGAACAGAGCTTGGCCATGTTCTTTGGTTAATGAAACAAAGCTAAGATTATTATATCTCTCATTTCCATAGATGCAAAAAGCTACATCTCTAGTATATTCACAATGGTTTCCGTATATATCAAAAGCTTCTTGCTTCGAGTCTATATGTTTTTCCATGATGGCAAAATAGTAGTGTTTGTGGTTTCTAAGAGGTGGTATTTTTTCCTACATATGAGTTGAGTTCTTGATCCAGAAATGTATGTAGATAGTATAAGCCGGCTCTATCACAGCTAATGCGACAGAACCGGCTCTGTTAACATGTATTAAAATACTTTTGTCGTCCAGGATTCACAGTTCCATGTTTCTGTAACAACATCACGATAGAATTCTGGTTCGTGGGAAATGAGCAGAATGCTGCCTTTGTATGCTTTCAACGCACGCTTCAGTTCATCCTTCGCATCAACGTCCAAGTGGTTCGTCGGCTCATCGAGTACGAGCAAGTTTGTCTCGTTATTAATAAGCTTACATAGACGTACCTTTGCCTTCTCGCCACCGCTGAGAACTTGGATCTTGCTCTCAATATGCTTCGTCGTAAGTCCGCACTTCGCTAACGCTGCACGCACCTCGAATTGAGAGAAGGATGGGAATTCGCCCCAAATCTCTTCGATACAAGTGTTTGTGTTTGCTTCTTTCATTTCCTGTTGGAAATAGCCGATTGCTAAGTTTTCACCAAGCTCGACAGAACCAGAAATCGCTTTGATTTCACCCAAGATACTGCGCAGCAAGGTAGTCTTACCGATACCGTTCGCACCCACAAAAGCAATCTTTTGACCGCGTTCCATACGCAGGTTAAGCGGACGAGACAACGGCTCATCATAGCCGATAACAAGATCTTTTGTTTCGAAAATAAGCTTGCTGGAAGCTCTAGCATCCTTGAAGTTGAATTGTGGCTTCGGTTTTTCTTGAGCAAGCTCGATAACATCCATTTTATCCAGCTTCTTTTGTCTGGACATCGCCATGTTACGAGTCGCTACACTTGCCTTGTTACGGGCAACGAAGTCTTTCAATTCAGCAATCTCCTGCTGTTGACGCTTATAAGCAGATTCAAGCTGCTGCTTTTTCATTTCGTACACTTGTTGGAATTTATCATAGTCACCAACATAGCGGTTCAACTCTTGATTTTCCATATGATAAATCATATTAATTACACTGTTAAGGAACGGGATATCATGTGAAATCAAAATGAATGCATTCTCATACGCCAGTAAGTAGCGTTTTAACCATTCGATATGCTGCTCATCCAAATAGTTCGTCGGCTCGTCCAATAGCAAGATGTCCGGCTTCTCAAGCAATAGCTTCGCCAACAATACTTTCGTACGTTGTCCGCCGCTGAGGTCATGAACGTCTTTATCCAGTCCGATATCATTAAGTCCAAGTCCGCGAGCGGTTTCTTCGACTTTAGCATCGATCAAGTAGAAGTCTTGATTCGTCAACGTATCTTGAATCGTACCGACATCTTCAAGAAGCTTCTCCAGCTCTTCGGGCGTTACATCCCCCATCTTGCCGTACATATCATTCATTTCTTGTTCCATATCAAATAGATATTGGAAAGCACTTCTTAAGATATCACGAATGGACGATCCCTTTGTAAGTACAGCATGCTGATCCAAATATCCAACACGCATGCGTTTGGACCATTCGACTTTACCTTCATCTGGTTGAAGCTTGCCTGTGATAATGTTCATAAAAGTGGACTTACCTTCACCGTTTGCACCGATTAGTCCAATGTGTTCGCCTTTAAGCAGGCGGAAGGAAACGTCTTTAAAGATCGCACGATCTCCAAAGCCGTGGCTTAATTTCTCTACGTTTAATATGCTCATCCATGACACCTTTTCTAATATACTTTTTACTCGACTTATTATAAACGTTATCGGGTCTATAACTCAATGTGTAACTATGTATTTTATTAGTGATACTTAGAACTACATATCGCCAGCATGGATCACTGACATGGTTACATAATTATTAAGAATTCATTTTCCAAAGATTCTCAGCTTATGATACATCTATCATATTATATAAGGAGGAGCTTATGAGAAGTTTATATGCTATGCTCGGAAGCGTCGTTACGATAATAGCTAGTTATCTAGTCGTTTATATTTTAATAGGAATATTTTATTTTAGTAAATTTAGTCCGCAAGAGACGTTTTCACCTGGATTTCTAGTGTACGCCACAGGAATTATCGCATTTCCCGTGCTTACTATTTTAGTGAGCATTATTTATTTCAAATGGTATGGGAACATTAATGTGCGTGGGATTGCAGTCGGAGGTGTGCTTGGATTATGGCTGTATACATTAGTAAATGAGTATCTTTTTAGATTTGTTCCGTATTCAGCTTTTATACAAATAATGTTAGACTGTATTCCGCTGCTTCTCATTATTATTGGCTACAAATTCGTAACACACAAGCTGTCAGACAACAAAGTAAAGTTTACATTACTCGGAATGGCTATCGGTTGGGTCGTGACCTACGCTGCTGTGATTGGTATGCGCGCTGCTCAAAATTCACTCACTTCCTATTTTCATTTTGATACATTCGAAAAATCCATTGTTTTGGGAGTGATAGCGATATCCGGAGTTGCAGGTTGGCTTTTGTCTAAAAATACAAAAAAGAAAATAATTAAATCTTAAAATTCCACTATTTAATAGAAATGCGATACATAATCTGCACAATATGAGCCGAACCTTACTTGTTTTAGGTTCGGCTCAAACAAGTATCTCTACTGGCCTCGAACATAGGTTGCTCCTATTCAATCTTAAATCTCAAAGCTTCCATTGGAACCAACGAGCATGTCCTTCCGTTTCGGCTAACGTTTCCTTATACTCCTTTCCTCCGACATAATAATCAAGATGGAGTAGTCCCGAATCCCACATATTATTGTAAAGATGAAAAACATCCCTCTCTTCGCTAAGCTTCTTAATACACCTTTCCAGTTCTTGCTTACCTTCTGTTGGTATTTGATTGGCTACATGCGTGTGGAACACACAAAGCACAGACTCTTTAGGTATTTGCAAAGCAATCTCCGGAAGCAGCTTCACACCATCACCTTCGATGAATTGAAGCGTTTGCTCTTTTGCACATTGCGCAGCTTTTGCAAAATGGATTCTCCGTTCCAGATGCTCTGGCCATATCAATGCGTTTAGCCATAAATAATCTTCTGGATCATTTAGATCATTAATATGTAAATCTAGTCCTATTCTACTCGTAACTGGAGGACTTTGTTCAAAAATAACAGGACGTCGAGCTCCTTTTATTTCGGCATGAATGTGCAACTCAGAACGTGCACCACCATAAATCTCATTATCTGAGTTATAGGAGTAACTATATTTATCCCACAGCAGTTGCAAACCCGCGCTTGTCCCCATTTCAATTAATGCTAATGGTCGCTTCGTTTTCTCATACATATAACAAAAAGCCGGATACAGATAAGAACAGCGTCTAACTTCATTTGTCTGTACAAGCTTGTTCTGTAATAACGGTATCATATCGAGCTGATTCGTTAAGCAGAATTCCTTGAAGTGAGGAAATGCCTCTGTGACCTTTCTAGGATAGTTGACAAGGCTTGCATAAAATTCTCTTAATTCATGACCGTAACCTTTCAGCAATAGATAATGAACCGCCCCAAAGAAAAGATTGGGTACAGGTTGCCCTTGTCTTGCATGAGCAGCCAATTTGAGCAATTCATCATCAATCGCTATTTTTTCAGACAAGTGTTCGTACAAGCTGCTCGATCCCTTGCATTCCCTCGCTGCGAATACCATAAAATGTTTGGATAAAGAAGAAGTCATTCACACACACTCCTTATCACCTATTTATTGGTATTTCATCACCTTATTTCGATAAATAATATTTAATACTTTTTGTTGAATATATAGAAATAATTTATTAGGATTTCAGTACCTGCCCTAGTTCTCTCTTAGTCATCGATAATAGTAATCTCCTTTAATAAGCACAAAAAAAGCCATAGCTACTCTACCTTGAGATATCACTTATCACGAGTAATCTCTATAGTCATGGCTTATATTTGGTTTGTTTATGTGATTATATCTTAATTGTACATCTATTTTCCTATCTCAATATATTTTTAAAAGCTTCCGTTTGCTGCTTAATACCAACCTCCGCTGCAAAACGCTCGATACTGGATGCTCCGCCTTTTACCGCGTATTTGGCTGATATTCCCGCTCCCACAGCGACACCGATAATATGCTCTCTTTGAATAGCTTGCTGCTGCATTTTTTCTATGATTTGCTCTTTGCTTATTGCCAATAGGATGAACTCCTTTGTTCACTTGATTATGTCGTTCATTTACAAACCTTTTATTTGTTTACGGAAATTTTATTATGTAAACTAAAATCAATGCCTGATTTTCGGCGGACAGTCTTTAGTTGGATGGCTATAATGATCATAAATAAAGCTAGTCAATTTGAAATAAGGGTGAACGAAATGACATTTAAAATTGAGCGTAAACAGGAGTATTATCAAGCGTTGATTGATAAAGAAACGGAATACGAAGGTCTATTTTATGTGGGAGTGAAGACAACAGGCGTATTTTGCCGTCCAACTTGTCCCGCTAGAAAACCTAAATTTGAAAATTGTGAGTTTTTTGAGACAGCGAAACAAGCGCTGCTGGCCTCTTTTCGCCCTTGCAAAAGATGTCGCCCTCTTTCCCATCCTAACCATGTCTCAGAAATCGTTCGTACTCTTGTTGAGGCTGTTGAGACGAATCCTGAAAAAAGATGGAAAGATGCAGACTTTCAGCAGATATCTATCGATGCCTCTACAGCTCGTCGTCAATTTAAAAAGCGATTCGGAATGACATTTGTGGAATACGCACGTGCAAGACGCATGGGAATTGCCATGAAGCAAATAAGAGAAGGCGAACATGTCATAGATGCACAACTTTCGGTTGGTTATGAATCAAGTAGCGGGTTTAGAGATGCATTTTCACGAATTATGGGTACCGCCCCTAGCTCGCTCGGCAACATTCGCATTCTGAAAGCAGCTTGGTTAGATACAATTTTAGGGCCCATGATTGCTATTGCCGATGACGAAGCACTGTATCTGTTGGAATTTGTGGATCGTCGGGGTTTGGAACGAGAGGTTGAACGACTTAGGCAGCGAACAAAGTCTGCGATTATCCCAGGAGCTGCATCGCCCATACACTCTATCGAAATGGAGCTTAATCAATATTTTGACGGAAAACTCATCGAATTTCAAACACCAATTCGTTATCTTGGATCAGCTTTTCAGCAAAAAGTATGGGAGCATTTAAGAAAAATTCCTCATGGTGAAACACAATCCTACTCTGAATTAGCATCGTTGATCGGCCATCCAACGGCTTATCGCGCTGTGGCTCGAGCAAATGGCGCTAACCAGCTTGCCATTATCGTCCCTTGTCATCGCATAATTAATGCCAATGGAGATCTTGGCGGTTACGGAGGCGGACTGTCACGAAAGGAGTGGTTGATTAATCACGAACTACAAAGTAAATGAAATCACTCATAGTCTCCAAGTCCTTGACCTGAAACCCATTTCATATTTTACAATTGATGTAGGTGATCCCTTCTTCAACAATCGATCCTATCCTTGATTGAATGAAATGCGAATCAACCACATCATAATGTTACAGGAGCTCACTCCCATGGCGAATATTCATGATATAGCTAAACTGGCTGGTGTTTCGGTTACCACCGTTTCTAGAGTTCTAAACAACCATAAATATGTTTCAGCTGATAAGAGGACTAAAGTACTTACGATTATTGATGAGCTAAATTATGCTCCTAACCAAAGTGCTATTGACTTAACTCGGGGCGAAACAAAGATGATTGGCCTAATTATCCCTTACAACAACAATGCTTGTTTTGATCAATTGTTAAATGGAGTGCTTAACAAAGCTGTTGAAAAGGATTATACGGTTATCGTTCTACCTACTCAATATAATAAAGAAAAAGAAATTGAATATCTTTCAAAATTAAAAAACAAACAGCTCGATGGCATCATTATTACCTCTAGAGCAAATGATTGGGATACGATTATTCCGTATTCGGACTATGGTTTAATCGTATCGTACGATTTCACTTCCCATCCTGCAATCGGATGTTCTTATATCGATAGGTATTCATCCTACGTTGAGGCATTTCAACTATTGAAAGATAAAGGACATGAACATGTTGCTTTTACGACAGCGAGAGAAACGGAAAGTATGAGTACACAACATTTGATAACGGCATACAAAGAGGTATTTGGCACATTTATACCCGAATATTATTTGACCGGGTGCAATTGTCTGGATGATGGTGTGGCAGCAGCTAAGAAGCTGCTGCATCTACCTAATAGACCTACCGCTATTTTTGCCAACGGAGATGAAGTGGCTGGCGGCATTCATATGTACGCAAAGTCAATAAATCTGGATATACCTAGTGATTTAGCGGTTATTGGTCAAGAAAATCAACCGATTGGTGTAGGCTTAGGAATTACGACTGTCGATCATCAGCTGACCAAAGTTGGGGAGCAGGCATGTGAACTAATTATTTGTAAATCCAATCAAAAGTTACAAATACCTTATCAGATCATTCAACGATCATCGGTTTGAAATAGGTAATTTTAGAGTGTATTACAGCTTGGCATCGGCAGCACGAATCATATTATGGATGTTCCCTTCCCATTCATAAATTTTCTTCTGTGAAGCATGGATTCGGGCAAGTTCTGCGACAATGATGTTCAATTCTACAGCTGCTGTTACAGCATCCCCTTGCTTAATAGCAGTTCGGTAGCGTTTATTCGCTGCGGTCTTATTTTTACTGAATATATCTGTCATTTTTTTGTTCTCGGCCGTGATCTGCTTCTTTATCGTTTGTATCGGCTCTAGAGCTTCCCTAACTAGTTTGGCCTTTGTATGCACCTGCTTCTTGGCAGCTGTTAACGTATCTTTTCTCATCTTAATCTCTTGGCGTGCCGTATTTGCAGAGGCCTTTATACGATTCCTTTCAAGGTCATATCGCAGTGCAGCCTTTTTATCTTTGCGCTTCCTAGCCTCTGACGCTTTCTTGCCGAGCTCCTTATATTTTGCGAGTAGAGGAGCATGTTTGTTCTCGGTGCGTTCTGCTTCTGTCTTTAAATGATCTACCTTTACCTTGTCGATAAGTTGAATTTTCCTGTCCACTTCTTTACGCTTTTCATTATTTTGCTTACGCTGCAGTTGGATCTTCTGTTTGTCTAGTTGATTAGCTAACTCCAAGGCACTCAAGCTGTCATGTAATTGCTCAACGGTACTCAATGCAGCTTCCCAACCGACACTAGAAGCTGATGCATGTGCAGGACTGAACAACAACATCAAGCATGACAAACCTACAACGACTAACCTCTTTACGTAACCTCTTCGTTCAAACAACAATACCATCTCCTTATTCAAATTTTCTTCAAACGAAACAAAAAAGCACCTCACAAGAAAGACCGATTGGCCTATCCTGCGAGGTGCTTCTTCGCATGTCCATTTGAAATGTCATTAGTATATAGTTGAGCGGATAAAATGTCAACTATCTCCAAAGCGAGCCCGTTACAAGTTATAAGATTGGTGACAGCAGACGGGATATAGACTCTTTCATCCGCACCCAGCGCGAGCGCTGCTGGTATTTCTCCATCGTCAGCAATGTGGAGACGTTAATATCTTCTTTGAACGCATGACTTAACTGCTGTGCGATTCCTTTATCATAGACAAACGCATTAACTTCGAAATTGAGCTTGAAGCTGCGGAAGTCAAAATTGGCTGTTCCAACCGATGCAACCTGATCATCAACAACAAGCGTCTTAGCATGTACAAAACCATTGCTGTACAAGTATACATTTGTACCCGTCTTTAGCATCTCACCAATATACGAAAGCGTAGCCCAATAGACAAACATATGATCCGGCTTATCTGGAATCATTATATTTACTTCTACCCCAGATAAAGCAGCAATCCTTAATGCGTCAAGCACGCTTGAATCTGGAATAAAGTACGGTGTTTGAATATAGATGGACGAACGAGCTGATGTGATCATTTTCAAATACGTGTTTTTAATATGCTCATACTCCGATTCAGGTCCACTTGAAACAATTTGTATACCCTTTTCTCCTTTGGAAGGGATAGGAGGAAACAAGCTGGGAACGTACGTAATATCATGATGCTCGGAAGCTTGATTCCAATCAAGTATAAATCGCGTCTGGATCGAGTATACCGCCGCTCCTTCAATTCTAAGATGCGTATCTCGCCAATAACCGAATTTGGGGCTTAGCCCGAGATATTCATCACCTACATTGAATCCTCCCACATAACCGATTTTTCCATCTATAATGACCAGTTTGCGATGGTTCCGATAATTCAAGCGAAGATTAATCAGTCTAAACCGGGATGGGAAAAAGGCTTCAACTTGTCCGCCAGCAGCACGTAGATTGCTCAGAAACTTCTTAGTGAGCTGTCTCGATCCCAGATCATCGTACAGTACTCGAACCATAACTCCTTCTTTAGCTTTTTTGGTCAACAGCTCCATCAACTGCTTGCCCAAATTATCTTTCTGGATAATATAATATTGAACATGAATAGACTCTGTGGCCTGCTCAATATCTTTGAACAAGGCAGCAAACTTCTCCTTGCCGTCCGTATACACTTCCACTTGATTGTCTTCTGTAAGAACCGCTTGATTGTTAAGCAAATTCATCGTAATTAAGTCTCTATACTCAGCTGATGTGGAATTACGGAATTGAAATTGCTGTGCTCGAAATTGTAAGACTTGGGACTGCAATCCCTGATCCAAGCCTCTTTTTTTAATATCATCCCAATAAAACAATTTCGTGCGTTTGAAGTTCTGGGCAAAGAATATATAGAGCACAAAACCAACGATAGGAATTAACAACAGCACCATGAGCCATGCCCATGTTGAACCTATATCTTTTCTTCTTCCCTGAAAAATAACGATAAAAGCAAATATAATATTTAATAAAATGATGAGCCCAAGCATCCAAGATGTAATGTTCATATTCACCTTCCTCTGTATATCTTCATACACCAACGATCAATACAACTATATTTTTGCCAGATTACAGAATTCTTATATCGAATTCCATTATCAATTTCCCTACTTCATTGTGTTTATTAGCGCTACGGCTAATCGTCCTTCATGATGAGTTACCGATACCCTTGAATTCGTGCTCTTTGTTCTTTAGTAAAAGCAGACTTCTGCTTCCCCTTTATATTATTACGTTTCAATCCTCGTACGATACGGATACCCTGCTTATTTACGAGAGCAAAATAGTTTCTATTTGGTGAGCTACCAATATATGAGATACTCTTTTATAAAAATAATAATTCTACGAACTATCTATACGATTTGGCACTCATATTATCACATAAATGATATGTATTTTGTTTGAAATACAAAAAGAGGGACTGAGTCCCTCTTTTTAAATAAGTATATTAGACTTTAACTGTACCCGTTTGTCTATCTGATGCAATAAATAATTGATTGCCAGTGTCAGTATGCTTCACTCCCGCATCTGAAGTAAAGATGATACCCATAGAAATTATCACAAATACTAAGGCACTTAACAATAAGCTTGTGGAAAAAGATTGGGAGTTTGAACTTTTCAAAAGTACCACACCCTTCACATGGATATACTTACTGGTTTTATGATATAGCCCACCGTTTATTTGTGTCAAGACTGAAAACCATGTTAAACAAGTTCAGTTTAATAGTCTATTTTCTGTTTACATCTTTACGAAACATAATCATGAGTCAGTCTAAAACTTATTCTCCAATGCTGACAATTTTCTTACAATAAAACTACTATAAAGTAACTTCTTCATCCGTCGTCCTGCTTCTCTTTCCTATTCGTAAATAAGGTATTAAAGAAACAATACCTAGTACGGACAAACCAGCACCTACCCATAATGGCGATGTCAGCCCATAGCCAGCACTAATCCCAATGCCGCCCAATGAAGAACCGACCGCAACACCAAAAGTAATAAACGAAGTATGCACCGTATTTACCATCGTTCCACTGCCCGCCGTTTTCATAACGCGTGTAATCATCGCTGGGTTCATCGCCACCCCAGTCACACCAATGAATAGGATTGAAATAACAGCCACCAATTGATTTTCTGCACCTGCAGCAAATAGAACTAATGAAGCCAATAATAAGACTAATCCTAACAATAGAATTGGCATCGTATATTGATCAGCAAATTTGCCGATTACGATATTGCCAATTACCGTAGCTAATCCATAAAGAGCAAGCAAATATGGAATACTTGCATCTGTAAACCCCGTCACATCGGTTAGAATAGGAGTAAAGTAGCTAAATGCTGCAAATGTACCGCCAATAATTAGCATGCTCGTCGCATAGGCGGACCATAGGTGAGGATTTTTAAAACCAGCTAATTCTTGTTTCAGATTCATTTGATTAGTTCTAGAGGAGGAAGGAAGCAACCATTGAATCATAATTCCAGAAAGAAGGACAAGAAATGCGACGGCCCAAAAACTGCTCCGCCAACCTACATGTTGAGAGATTATCGTTGTCATCGGCAATCCTAGCACGGTGGCGATCATTAAGCCTGCAAGCACGATCGAAGCTGCTTTTCCCCTCGCGTTCGGTTGAACTAACGTTGCCGAAATGCTTACCGAGACTCCAAAAGCTGCGGATGATGCAATTCCCGTAATTATTCGAGCGATCATCATAGAATCATAATTCCAAGCTAATGCCCCTAACGATTGACCAAGGAAAAAGACGACAATTAAAGCCAATAGTGCTTGCTTTCTTCGTATTTGCAGCAGCGTTGCCGTTAAAATAGGACCACCCACCACCATGGCACCCGCATAGCCTGTAATTAAATACCCAATGGATGAGATCGAAGCTTTAAATTCATTGGCGAGCTCATTCATCATCCCTGCAACCATAAATTCAGATGTTGTCATCGCAAATATCACTAAAGCTAACAAATAAATTATCGATGGCATTTCATACACTCCCCACTTAATATTGTAACGTTCGGTACAAAAATAGTGCGAAAAAAGAGCGCTTTACGCGCCAAATATCGATTCCATAGTTCCATTCATAATTTGTTCCGCCAATGTTCGATTTTGTGTAGATGTGTTCAGAACACGGAATCCGTAGTAGCTGCTTAAAAATAAGCTTGCCAGATCAACTGCAGATCGTTGCCTTGGAATTTCACCCGTTCGCAATCCTTCTTCCATGATTTTTTCCATCGCTGCTTTAAGTAATTCAATATGCCTAGAAACAATGCCCTCAACTATCGGGTCCTCGTTGGCACGTTCCAAACCGGCATTAATCAACAAACAGCCCTTAGGACTTGTTGATTCAAAATCCTCTACCATTCCCCAATTCAAAAAATAGCGTAGTCTTTCTTTAACAGAACCTGTACTCTCTAAGATCGCCGTTTGCTCTTTAATCCCGGTTTCATGATAACGCTCAACTGCTTGCTTATACAGCTCCTGCTTGCTGCCAAACGTGTTGTACAAACTGCCTTTGCCAAGCCCCGTATCATTGCATAAATCTTGCGTAGAACAACCTTCATAACCTTTTGTCCAAAATGTCTTCATAGCAATATCTACAATGGAGGTGTGCTCAAAATCTCGAGGTCTGCCGCGTTTACTCAATGGTATTCTCCTTCCATTTCAAGGTAGTACAGAGATCATACACATTTTGTACTGATCAGTCAACAAATAAATGAACATTCATTCTTTCTTCTTCCTCTCATCGAGCAGCTTTTTCAGCTCTTCAACTTCATCCTCCGTTAACTTTTCCTGGTTTAAGAAATTGACAAACATCGGTTTTAAAGCCCCGCCATACAACCGACGTAAAAATGAACTGCTTTCCGCTTTGATGCACTCCTCTTCACTCACTAAAGGATAATAGAGATAGGTCTTCCCGTCTTGATGAAATCCAAGCGCATTCTTTTTGAGCAGTCGACTGATTAAGGAACGAATCGTTGCAGGCTTCCATTCCTTATTGTCTGCTAGTACTTCGATCACCTCATTTGCCGTCGTTGGCGCCTTAGACCATAGTATCTTCATAATTTCCCATTCCGCTTCTGAAATTCGTGGTATTTCCTTCACTTCGCTGCCTCCCCAACTTTTATTACAAGTGTAATAGTTTATTTTTTCCAAGATTACACTCACCAATTAAAGTTGTCAACATATACCTTACGTTATTAACGAAGCATGGCAAAAACCCTCATGATAAGATTCACGAGGGCTCCTTTTCCATTCCATCTCTAATGATGCTGCAGAAATGTTTTATCTTCTCGAACAAATTGTCCATGTACGGCTCATCTATGATAATCCCATTCGTTAAATCCGCAAAAAAGGCAGTATCTAAATGTTCAAATGTGATTCGGATGAGATCGAGCGCATACTTTCTCGGTATCCCTTCTTGTAGAGGGACTTTTTCAAACAACTGATCCCAGACTTGATCTTTATTCGCGAGCACATCACCAAACTTTTCTTCCATATCTGCCTTTAACTCATCAGGTATCGTATAAAACGCTTCATATACGAGCTTGGATTCATCCGGATGCTTGCGATAATACTCGAACTTTCTGCTCATATACAGATGAAGAGCCGCGAAAAAATCTTCTTGTTCAGAAATCGAACCCGTATCGAGCGAAGTGCCTACCTTTTCATAGCAATGCTCCAGCAGGCTTAAATAGAGCTTTTTTTTATTTTGAAAGTGATGAAATATTAACGCTTTAGAAATACCAGCTGCCTCTGCCAACATTCCAGTCGATGTATGTTTATACCCATGACGAGCAAATACAGACAGACACGCTTCCAAGATTTTATCCCGTTCATAGAGCTGTACTGGCAAGTGCTTCATCTCCTACTTCATGTACTGACCGATCATTCGATAGCATTGTAAACAAAGATGATCGATTGGTCAATCTATCTACCAGTATACGACAACTGATCAAGGAGAGCATATATTTCGTACCAATACTAGGAATGCTGCGAGTGACTGGCTTATGAAGCCTTTGGAGCTACGCGCAAACCGATGTAGCAATATAACGTGCCATCTGGCAGCTTCGAGAAGATGACAGGCATCCACGCTTCATTGAAGGAAGGACCTGCGCCTGCACCCGCAAAGACCGTATCTGACACGGGTACTAGCTCCATCTCTAACGGTGGTGAAAGGTCCTTCATCCCATCGACAAATTCGTATACAAGATGCGGTTTACCTTCTCGTTCTGTAACTGTGATAATTACACCTTCACGTTTATAAGTACCGATATACGGCGTAAAGTCCACTACTGGTGGTTGTGCTGCTGGGGCGAAAGCTTCCGGCATTTTCACGCCAGCCAGCTCGTCAAGCAATTCTCGGAACAATGCCGCATAAAGCATACGTGCTCCTCCACCGTTCGTCAACAAGGCGATAGCCACACCTGCTTCTGGTACCGCACGTAAATATCCGTACTGTCCAATCGATGCGCCATCATGTCCAAATCCCCTAATACCGTCCCAATCATATAAGGTCCAACCAAGCCCCCATCCATCGGAACTAACTGTCCACTTATCAGGCACTATGACTTCACATTGCTGCATCGCCGCAACTGTTTCAGCTCTTAGCACGCGTGTACCATCTGGCGCAATACCGCTGTTCATATGCATTTGTGCGAGCCTTACCACGTCTGCTGCGGTTGCACAAACCCTACCTCCTGGACCTTGCGAACGCGGCATAGGGTCCCATGAGAATGCAGGCTCTGGCTCCTCTCCCGCCTTGCCTAAATGACCCATTGCCGCTCGAAAACGCAATACTTCCTCAGGCAAAGTCATTGTCCTCGTAAGTCCAAGCGGGCTAAGCAGCAGCTTTTTCAGTGCTTCGTCCCAAGTTAGACCCGTTAACACTTCTGCTATGCGCCCTAATACGGTATATCCTATTCCGCTGTATGAGGTAGCCGTTCCTGGCGGGCAATCTAAAGCCACGCCTTTACAAGCCTCAACATAGCGCGCTAAGCAATCATCTCCACGTCCGCTGTTATAGTTGAAGTCACAGGTCAACCCGCTGGTATGACTCAGTAACTGACGAACCGTGATCGTATTTGTTGCCTCTTCATCCGCAACCTCAAATTCAGGCAGCACCTTTTTTACTGGTACATCTAAATCCAAAGCACCGGAATCAACTAATTTCATCACGAGTGTAGCCGTATAGATCTTAGCAATTGAACCGAGCTGAAATACCGAATCCGTTGTTGCTTCGACCCCAGTCCCACGGTGCAGCACACCGCTTGCCAGTTCATAAATGTTCCCACCTGTAAGCACAGCCAATGTCGCTCCAGGAACGCGATACGCAATACGCAGTTCATCCAATCGCTGCTGCCAATGAGTAAGATCAAACGCAGCAGCACCGTCACCAATTTTTCCGTTGTAAGTCATTATCATTTCTCCTTCCTCAAATGGGAACTTCGTTACTGAGAAATCATTTTTACTAACCAATCGGTCAACATGATTGTATTCTATGATAACCAGTCGGTCAATATGTTTTTTTCCTTTTCGTGGATTATATTTGGAAACTGCTGCAAATCAAACAAAAGCAACCTTATCCCCGCTAGAACAGGAATAAGATTGCTTAGTCAGCATTGTTATTTAATTTTGTTAGTTCCGTTATTAAAGGTTCAACTTAATCCTATTTCACATTCACGCATTCCTGCGTTCCACTAAATTTATACCTACTCCGAAGAAAATCACGGTCATCAGCAGCAGTTTCGCCAACGGCAAGTAGATATCCTCCCAACCTTGCTGATACATAGATACGCCGATAAAAGCATCCATTGCATGTTTGATTGGGAATAGTTCACTAATTAAGAGCATAATCTCGCTTGTAATCGTGCCTGGAGGCATGTAGACCCCACTCAGCGGGGGCATAATCGGGATGACGGACGAGAAGAATGCTTTAAACTGTTCAGGTTTCCTAAACATAGCCGTAAACAGCATACTCATGGCAACTACGCTAAGAATATACAGTACACTTATCGTTGATAAAAACACAAAGTTTACTCCAAGATCGTATCCTAGCACGTATTTGTATATGACGAATATAATCGCAATTTGAATAATCCCTATAATTGTACTGTACGTCAAATGACCAAGATACATTTCTGTCTTTGTTACAGGCGACAAGATAACCCGATTCCAAATACCGGATACTCTTTCGGCCGTTACCGCATTCACCTTAAATCCTACTGTGAACATGACGAGGAATAACGTGAATCCAAACAGCAGCTGCAAACGCATATTGTAGCTCTTTAACTCTTCGCCAGTTGGATTGCTGGAATGCAATGTTAAAGGCGGTTGTTCCAGATATACCTTCATCGACTCACGGAACTGTACTGCATCATTTGAATGCTGCGTAACTGCATTGAACTTAAGCTCCTCTGTATAGATGACCTGCAGATGCTGCTGCACCAAATTTGCATTTCCGCCCTCCACAATCGAAATGATGCGATAGTCGTTTTTTAGCAATTTAACCGCCATATCCGAGCGACCTTGTTTGACATCGGCCAGCGCCTTTTCTTCACTTCGCAGTGTGAAGTCAAATGATCCTTTTTCATTTAAACGATCCACCCACTGCTTTGCTTCAACTTCTGTCAATCCTTCCCCGGTAAACGCATCGATCTTTATTTGCATACCTGTACTGGAGCCAAATAGTAATGACGCCACAATCGAAAGTACGCAGAAGATTAGTACGATATAAGGGGAGCGTTTTTCCTTCATCCATTGCGCCAAAAATACGGGTACCATCTAGATTCGCCCCCTTTTTGGAAATATCCAGACGCTAAGTGCAACCGTTACAGTCGTGAATGCGACTAGACCCATTATGCCTTCTACCGCTATTGCCCACGACTGTTCTTGAATCCACTGGACCATCGTCGACAGCCAAAGTCCATTCGGTGTCCATCCCCACAATTGCTGCATGCTATCTGGCAGAATATATACGGGAACGAAATTTCCACCTACCATCCCAAGGACAATTATAAATGTATTAATAATTCCATATGCTATATCGGCATTCATGCGCAGCATGAGAGCTGTAAATAACCCCGACATCGCGGCAATAAATACGCACAGCATGACCGTTAGCAAGATGAATCCGATCCAAAATTGCAGAGGAAAATCTGGAAATACATTCAGAGTGAAATGAGATACAGTGAAGACAAGCAGCAGCTGCAAAAAGGCAAAAATAAATGTCGCACTTATTTTACCCATTAAATAGGATAGCGGATGACTACCTGACAGCAAAATTCGCTGAAACACTTGCTCTCTCTTTTCGGTTATTACTTTACTTGCAATCGCTACAGCACCGAACAACGTAAATATGAGGGTAATAGAAAGGGTGAAATATTGCGAGGTTGTTACAGTGTCTATTCCCTCAATTTGCTCCACACCACCTACTGCTGCGATAACGGGTTTCCAAGCCATCTGACCTTGCTTTACAGCCTCAGATCCAACGTTGGCAATCGCCGCATCAGCATTCACCTGACGCATAAAGCCTTCAATCATACCTTGTAGAACACTTACCTCTTTAGTAGGATCTTCAGCTATGAGGCTGATCGCCGCACCTTCTCCTGCGCCGAGAAGCATCTTATCCAATACATTTCTTGTGAAGCCTTCCGGTAAAGTAACAATGGCATGAATCTCTTCTGCCTTCAGCTTCAACAGCGCTTCCTCTTCATTTAACTGGGTCAGTTCGATTATTTCTGCAACTTGTTCATTTGCAAACACGTACTTTAGGAGATTGGCAGGATGAATCTCTTTCGCAACGCCGATTAGCTGAACCGCTTTCTCTTCTGATATCCCTCTAGCTGCTAGTGAATCTTGAAATTGCCTCAGTCCATTTTCCACGTCATCCTTTACAACATATCCAACCTTCACTTTTATCGATGATGTTGCATTTCCCATCCAGTTAGGTAATAGAAATCCCATAACTACAATCATAATAATAGGCAGGATAAGTGGAATCAGTATTTGCTTACGATCCCGGCAAAAGACAAGTATATCTTTCTTGAAAAATGCATTCATCTGTATCCCCCTCTAGTCGCGCAGGGTTCGGCCGGTCAAATGAAGGAATACATCTTCCAAGCTCGGCGTCTGCACATGCATATTGTTGATCTGTACACCATGACGTTCTGTACACTGTACAATCGCACTAAGAACTCGGCTTTGTTTCGTGACGATTAGCTTTAGACCCTGCACGGTTTCTTCGACGTGACGCACGGAATCAATGGCTTGTATCCCAGCTATAACGGCTTCATTGTATCCGTCCAATTGAAGCAAAATGGTATCCTCGCTGGACAAGATGCGACCCAGTTCTTCTTTTGTACCAGACGCGATTACTTTGCCATGATCCATGATGTACATACGATTACATAGTTGTTCGACTTCCTCCATATAGTGGCTCGTGTACAGAACCGTCGTACCTTTTTCTCGATTCAACAATTTGACCGTTTCTAAAATATGATTGCGAGACTGAGGATCAATACCTACCGTTGGTTCATCCATAATGACAATTTGCGGATTGTGCAGCAATGCCGCAGCGATGTTTATTCGCCGCTTCATGCCGCCAGAATACGTCTTAATAAGCTCTTTCTGCCGCTCCCGAAGCCCTACGATTTCTAGTACCTCCTGAATTTTGTGTTCCAGCATGGATTTGGGCAGTCTGTATATCCGGCCGAAAAAGACCAAGTTCTCATATGCACTTAGCTCCTCATACAGTGCAATATCTTGCGGAACTACACCAAGCACTTTGCGAATTTCTTGAGGATTTTTAACAATGCTCTTGCCATGCAGACGTACATCCCCATGTGTGGGAACTAGCAGGGACGAAATCATAGAAATGGTAGTAGACTTCCCCGCTCCGTTAGGGCCTAATAATCCAATCGACTCTCCCCGTTCCAAATAGAGATTTACATTGTCTACTACCTTTTTACCTTTGAAGCTTTTACTCAGCTCAACCGTTTCTAACACATGACATCCTCCTTTTAAAAATGATGTTGTACCGCTTTATGAATCAAGTTTATAAATAAAAAGACAGTGCTCCCACTGTCTCCCGTCATTACATTTATGTAGAACCATGACCTTAGTCATGGTCGTTCAGACAACATTATGCCTAATGGCGTAAATCGCTAGCTGCGTCCGATCTCGAAGCTCCAGCTTCTCCATAATCTGACTGACATGATTTTTCACCGTACCGATAGATAATGCCAGCTGTTCCGCAATCTCTTTGTTGCTGCGCCCCTCGCCAATAAGACGAAGGATTGTCAGTTCTCGCGGTGTAATCGACGAATCTACCTTACGCTGCTCGCGCTCAGATTGCAGTAGTCTCGGGATTACTTTAGCGGCGACATCATCCTGCAAAGCCATACCTCCAGATAGACAGCTACGAATCGAACGTATTAATTCCGAAGGGTCTGCGTCCTTGAGCATATAACCGCTCGCACCGCTTTTAAGCGCTTCGAGCGCATATTCATCATCATTAAATGTTGTTAGGATGAGTACTTTGCTGTTAGGCCAGCGCGAATGGATAATTCGTGTTGCTTCCAGCCCGTTCATTTCCGGCATGCGAATATCCATCACGATGACTTCGAACGAGTGCGTTTCACAAAGTGAAATTGCTTCTCTGCCATTCGCTGCTTCACCGGTAACACACAGTTCCTTGTCCGTTTCAATCATCATTTTCAAGCCATGCCTTACCATTGCTTGGTCTTCTGCCAATAAAATTCGGATCACTCGACTCCACCTCTCTCTTTTAGGATAGGAATGACACCACGTATGATGAAAGAATCTGGATAAGCAATTGCCTCCAATGTACCGCCCACTTCTTCCATTCGCTCCCGCATCGCTCTTAGACCAAATCCTTCACGAACGACGACTTTACTTTTCAGACGATTCATTACTTCAAATCGGAAAATCCCGCCGCCAGGAGCTTCGAAAGTAATCGTTGCTTCTCTTGCCTCGCTGTGCTTCATCAGATTCGTCAAGGCCTCCTGCACTGCCCTGTACACAGCAAACGACTGCGCAGCATTTAACGGAGCGGATAAAGCACCATGCTTTACGGTAAAATTGACCCGCATAAATTGCTCGGCTTCCAAGCGCCGAATCATATTAAGAATCGCTGTGAGTCCCCCTGTCTCCTGCTGCTTCAGTGATTTGACCGCGCTTCTCGTCTCCTCCAGACTCTCTTTGGCAAGCTCCTTGAGCTCATTAACCCGTGGGACGAGTTGACTATCCGTATTCTGTAATCGAAATACTTCCAGCTGCATCAGCAAAGCGGTCAGCTTGTGCCCGACGGAGTCATGAATATCTCTCGCGATCTGTGTGCGTTCTTCTTGCCTTGCCACTTCCTCATCCGTGGCAAGGCGCCGTTTCATTCTACGATATTCACTGAGCAGCGCATCATTGCGCTGTTCCAGCTCTTCCATTTTTGTTTTCACCACATGATATACGGCAAGTCCAGCTGCATGCATACCCGTATACAGTACAGCAAACATCGTAGGATAAGCAGAGTAGCCTATCCATCCGAGAACTAGTAGATTTCCTGCTAGCACCATTCCAACGATGCTCGCATATAGTGGCGGCAATTGATAGACGGCCTTCCCTGCAAGCAAGGAATAAATTAATAGCAAGTAGAGTACTTGCTCTCCAGACTGCCCCTTCCATAACCCCACTGTAGATAAAAGAGAAGCCGCAATTAGCATCGCAGTTAATCCATATGGATGCTTGCGCAGCAGCGCAGCCAAGAAGTAACAAGTGAAAAATGCTGCAATTACAGCGAGCCTCCAAGGCATCATCGCCTCTTCGATCGGCATGCTTAACCAGGCGCACAGCCAAGTCGCCATTAGAAATAAGAGCCATATCCAATACGAGCGCATAGGCTGCCTCCTTCGTCATCCTTACTTTCCCTCAATTAGGTAATTATAGGTCATGGATGATTGACTCGGCAATAATCTTTGATAGGTTATCCATCTTTTGTCCACCTCATGGAGGCTACGTTCAGTCGGATTGTATTCAGATTGTCTACGATTGTGGAGAGCGAAACGCTTCAGGCATTACTAAAAAGGTTACTTTCAAAAGTCAAAGAGCCAATCTTTGATTTTCGCAAAAATTGGCTCTTTCTTTGTCATTATGAACGTTTAACAATCAATAATCTATAGCTTGTATCGTTAACATAACCCTTAGCTTTAACATAGTATTTTTGATTAGCAATCAGGTCTGCACTAATTTGATCATCTTGGCCCTTACCATTCCTTGAGCTGTCCAGTAGAACTTCGCTTTCATTGTAAAGAAACAGGTCAGCGTCCTCACTAGCAGATATTCCAGACAGTGTAATACGATACCTACCACTTTCAGAAGGAATAAAATAAAAATATTGCTCCTGTGTATCATAAATCGACCGTGCCACTTCAGAGCCTAAGTGAATTTGTACAGCTCTCCCAAAATTATAATCCGCAAACGCCGTACTTGCTGAACCCACAATCATCACTGCACCTAACACGCTTAATAACATTTTTTTCATTGCCAAGACCTCCTGATCATTTTCACTAAGATTAAGGATTGCTCCTTGGCTTTATATTAATATAGATCCACTAAATAGATTAGTAGACTAATATGACCTTATTTGGTAGTTTGATTACCTCTTTGTGAGTACAAGCTATAATTGTACGTGTCATTATCTGCTAGCATACGGATATGTGATCCGTTAAATGGACTTTTGGGCTGTTTTGGGAAGGATATTGTTTAATAGTAAGTCCCACAACGCAGCTACCGTGCCCCCACGCCGTTGCCTTGATTTTGCTTCACGTTGCCTGGGGTTACGCCCCAATGTTTGCGGAACACTTTGGTGAAGTAACTAACGTCGCGGTAACCGACGCGGTAGGCAGCGTCATAAACTTTAGCGCCTTCTAACAAGATATGCTTCGCCCGCTCCATTTTACGCTCAATAACATAGGTCGAGAACGAGGTACCCATTTCCTGCTTAAACAATCTGCTCAAATAGGAAGCGTTAACAAATAAACGTTCAGCGACCCCGTGCAGCGTCACTTCCTGCTCCATCTCTTCATTTACAATTTGGACAATGCATTGCACTGTCTTATTTCGAACACCTTGTCCCGCACAGTATGCCGCTTGGTACGGTATGGCGATCCCGCTGCCATAAATATGGCGCTGCTTCAAAGCGGCTCGCGCTTCATTATACTGTGCACAAATCGTTTCAACCGTACCAACACTTCCGCAAATACCTGCGCTTGCCGACAACTGTAAGCATACACGGATGTGACCTAACAATTTTTCCAATAAAGCATGAACTTGAATGAGGCCGTCTACAACATTATTTTGTAACAAAAAAATAATGTCAACCTTGCCATTCTGCTCCGCATAAACCCAACATTGATGCCCCGCAAGCCAAGTCTGCATCATCGAAGAAAGCACAAATGTTAGCTGTGAACGCAACCCAACGTCACTACGTTCCGTAAATGGATCGTCCAATTCAATCGTAGCAACCGCGTAATAACAATCCATCATGAACCCAAGCTGCAGGTCATTATTTAACACTCCTAATCGTTCACGCTCATACTTTCCATTTAAAATGTCGCAAATCGCACGATCTCGCACACTAGGCAAGTAATATTCCCATTTTTCTCGAAGCAACAACTGCTCACGCTGCTGCGCCCACGTCTCTCTTAATTGATTAGCGACATGTAACACGTAGTCTAATATTTGCTCTGCACCTGCCGGCTTAAGCAAGTACAAACTAACACCGAACTCCATCGCTTTCTGAGCAGATTGAAAATCGTCATGCCCGCTCAGTACGATCATTTTAATATGCTCATGATGCTTACACACATGTTTTGCAACGACCAATCCACTTAAATCTGGCATCTCAATATCGAGCAGCACGATATCTGGCTGTCTTCGTTCGATTAATTGGAGCGCTTGTGCACCTGTTTCGGCTGCGCCTACAATTTGAATACCATGCTCTTCCCACGGAATGTAATAAACTAGACTGTTGCGAAGTCGCTCTTCATCTTCTACGATAAGCAAGTTCATACATGCGCCCCCATTTTCTATGTTTAACGCAAATCATATAAATAGAACCCGTTATTTGTAATGAACAGCAGCCCAACATTGCTTGAGCGGAAGTTCAATCGTAATGGATGTACCTTGATTCTCTTCACTATGGACGTTCATCGTCGCATCATTACCATAAACCATTTTAAGCCGTGACATCACGTTTCTTAATCCATAAAATTGCCCATCGTCCACTTGCTTCATGCTTGCAGCACATGTTGGCGTTTGTATCGTATGTAGCACATCTTGAATCATCGCAAGGTTGTTTGGTGTTATCCCTTTACCATTATCCTCTACTCGCAGGATGAGACGATCGTCTATCGTGTAACCAGAAATCGTTAACTTACCATCTGAAATTTTAGAGTTTAGACCGTGTAGGATTGCATTTTCAACTAGAGGTTGCAGCAGCAGTTTTAATAGAGGAATGGATTTACTGTCATCCGAAATATCGTACTCCACTTCAAATTTGTCCAAAAATCGGATTTGCTGTACACGAACGTAATAATTCAACTGTGTCATCGTTTCTTCGACTGTACATGTACTCGCGCCTTTATGTAGACTAGCACGATAAAAAGCCGCCAAGTTTAGTACCATGTCCCCAATTTCGTCTGCATCGTAATGTTTAGCCATCCAATAGATCGAATCGAGTGTGTTGTACATAAAGTGAGGATTAATTTGTGATTGTAAGAATTTGAGCTCTGCCTGTGTAAGCTGCAATTGCTGCTCATAATGACCTTCAATAAGCTCTTTCTGATGCGCCGCCATCTGGTTATAAGCTACCATGAGAAAACCAAACTCATCTTCGCGATCACTCTCTAGTCGAACGTCGTAATTGCCACGCATCATGTTACGCATCGCGCGCGTTAATTTATCTAACGGTGCAACAATACGTGTATACACTCCCCAAGCAATCAAGATTGCCAATATAACGCTAACGATAATAATGAGTACTGTGAAAAAGTTTATATGCTCGGTTTGAGCTAACGATTGCTTCGTTGGATCGTGATATACGATGCGCCAATGATAATTATCGGTGTATACCACTTCATCGCATTCTTCATTGAAATGACCTGGAGGTGGTTCAGGTCCAACACCTGTAATAAGGATACCCTGCTTTGAATACAAATCAATGCGCACAGATTCATGTCGTTGAAGTGGCCTTAATTTCTCATTTAACACGCTCTCTTTTATAGTCGCAAACAAATAACGTTCCGCATTTTCCTCATCGTAATCGGTCATTTTTCGAATAATTGAAACGCCCTCTACATCAGATACACGTGCTGGAGATCCGTATAGAAGACTTTCTGTGTTATCTATAAATATAGGACCACGATTTATCATTTTATAAATTTCGGAAGCTTTTAGCTGTATCTTCCACCTACTTTCTCGCCGCGCGCCAAATTTAGTTGAAAAAATCGTTTCCAATTGAACATCAATGATGGATATGTGCGAAAAAATAGCATGCGGAGACAATTCTTTTTCTAAATGATCGAGCAGATCTCTCTCATCAACAGGAGATGATGATGGTTGAAGCTTCATCATTTTAAGCTTCGCAATCGTGTCTTCATCTCTTGCAAAATCGAATGACAAACTTTCTATTGATTCCACCACATCGTCGATAGACATAGCTAGCATATCAAGTTGGATGCTCGTTGTTGCATCTGTTTCATCGTTTACAATTTGCTGTGTGCGAAAATTAGTATATAAACTTACAACGATTAACGGTACAATTACGATTAAAAAATAAACGGTTAGGCGCAATTGTGTCCGTTTTAAATATTGTTGTCTCGCTTTGCACCACAATCGCGTTACTTTTTGTTTGCACGATTTGATGCATACCATTCGTTCACTTCCTTCGTAATTTGGTCGCCACCAAGCGCTTTCCACTCGTTAACGTAACGATCGAACTCATCCATTGAAGCTTGTCCACTAATCATTTCATCGAATACATCTTTCAACTGCTCAAGCTGTTTATGTTGCGACTTCATCGTCGGTGTCTGATAGGATGTAAATTCACTTTCAACAGCGAAACGTTCCGCCTTACGTAAATTTTCAACCAGCGCTTTGTTCTTCTTAAAGCTCACTTCGTATACTTCTCGATTTTGTACATTAGCAAGGATGGCATACATGCCGCGATATCCTGCTTTTTTATTTTCATTTGAATCGTAAACAATCTCTTCACCCTGTCGCTGCCACACTTGATGCTCAAAGCCCATATCTAAAGTTTCTCTGCCTTCTTCAACGATAAAATTTAACAATTTTATAACTTCGGCCTTATTGGCACTATTTTTAGGTACAAGTTGATATCCTTTGACTAAAGGGAGCGCCTTCGTGCTCCGTTCTCCATTCCTTCCAATCGGAGCATCAATTGCTATCCACTCCGCTTCAACTCCGTTTTTACGTTGAAGATCATGAATTAATATTCGGTGATCCCACGAGCCAGAAAACATACCAACGTTATTATCAACGATCGTATGATGCAGCCAGTCTGTTCTTGTTGACGAAAATGATATAAACGGTTTTACCAATTTCTCTTTATTTAATGCTGCAAGAAAGGATATGGCTTCTTTCATTCCTGGCAAAATATTCGCATATGCTAATTGACCATCAATGTTTATCCAGTGGTCAAATTGAACACCAAAAGCGCCTAATAACGGACTAGTTTGATTTAAATGTGGCATCCACGTTATACCGTAGGTATCCGCCTTCCCGTTGCGATCAGGGTCTTGCCTCGTAAAAGCATGAATGACATGTGCAATCTCATCTATCGTTGTCGGAATGTCTAAATTGAGGTTATCAAGCCAATCTTTTCTAACATAAATCACCTCTTCACCACTTGCATCATTCGAAGTTGGGATTGCATAAATGTGACCATTAACACGAACGGTAGCCCATGCCTCTTCTGGAATATACTTTTGCAGATCAGCTCCATACGACGCAATAAGCTCATCTAATGGCGCTAGCTCGCCACGTTCTACTAAATCATAAAAGGTTTTAGGGACATATGTAGTAAGCATATCAGGAGGAGTTGCATTGGATAATTCCACTTTAAGGGTATCTTCATACGTAGTTACAGGCGGCATTTTAACCCGAATGTCGATGTTAGTTTTGTCCTCGATATAATGTAAGTATGGATTGTTGTTTTCGTCCATTCCTTTAGGAAAAGTAAAGTTTAAACTATGTATAACAATTGATGCAGATTGGTGATTAGGGTTCACTTCTTGTGGGGTTAACGGGTTGGTGTTTCGTAGATCAAACAATAGTTTTGCAAACCAAGTTGCACTTGCTACCAAAATAAGAATCGCAAACAAAACGATAAGCTTGTTTACATGCTCCTTTTTAATACGAGAAGCACCTCCTAGTAATAGTAAGTTAATCCATATGATTCAATCAATTACTACTATAGCACTATAATAAATATACTTCAAAGAAAAAATAAATTATATTGGAAAACAAGGTGTACTCAATGCAGGCGCTACAGTTGGAATTACTACGTTCAGTAATATTGAACTAAATCCCATTAAAGGGATGCTGATTACTTCATTTCGCATATTGAACCTTGTTTGATAATCGCCACCAAACAAAAAAGCCGGCACAATTAAGCGCCAACCTTTTTCTCTACTTATTCAATTGGAAGCAACCCTATCACGTTTAAGCAAAGATAATAATCGCCAACGGAATGACGTACCACAGTATAAAATTGTACATCGCGAGCCCTTTTAGCCACCATAAAGGTTCCGTCTTCACAAAGCCCGCTCCCCAACTGTACCTCAATACAGCTTATATCAGTTCTTTTCGCTGTTTTAATCGTACGTACAAAATGAAGCTGAATACTGCGCAAATCGCAGCACATAATCCAATAAAGCCATAGCCAGCCTGCAAGCCACGAATTAAGCCAATTTGAGTATCGGCACCATACAACTGTTTAACAAGCTCAATAATACCGCCAATCATGTAATTGCCGATGACGCATCCGATTCCCATCAACGTGACGGTAAACGTAATCGCTGTATCACTTTCATTCGGATATCGTTTTGCAATAAACGCCATAACGGTTGGGTAAATCATCGCGATTCCTATGCCAGCAGCAGCAAATAAGAACGCAAACTTCTCTCCTCCCCAAATTGCCAAAAACGTACAGATGGCCGAAAATGCCGAAAAGATGATCAACGATAAATTGAACCCTATTTTATCTGTCACGGGACCCAACACAATTCTCGCCAGTGCAAAACATAAGAAAAAGGCAGAAAGCAAGCCTGAAGCAGCCACGGTATCCCACTGATATGCTTTCTCTAGGAAATTAACCAGCCAGCCTCCTACCGCAAGCTCAGACACAACGCCAAAGGACAAGATCAGCACCATAAACCACAACACCGGATCTCGCATTAACTGTTTAAACGGTACCCGCTCCTCTTGTGAGAGATCATCTCCCGGAAATGAGCTCCGCCATGCTAATATAATCGGCAGAATAGATAACGACAGCATGATCAGGTACATGCCACGCCAATCAAGCGTATGACCGAACACCGTTACTGACATAAGTCCAGTAGCCATCAATGGCGCCACCGTAGAGCTAAGCCCATAGAAACCATGTGATAAATTCATCATCATGCCTGTATTTTTAACGAAAATGCGTGCACCAAGTATCGCCAGCGCAATCTCCAGCATGCCATTCCCAATATACATTAGAAAATATGATGAGGCGAACAACGGATAACTATGCGAAAAATAAATACAAACTCCCGACAGAAGCATCGCGCCAAAGGCAGTAATACTTACAATTTTAATACCCCATATTCTTGTTAAAAATGCTGTGAACGAACAAGCTAGCAAGTAACCTAATGCATTGAGTGACAATAATGTGCCCAACTGCGCTTCATTAAGCATGAAGTCGAATTGAATACGTGGTATTGCCGGTCCTTTAATATTTTCTGAAATGCCAAATATAATGAAGCCTAGAAAGATCGTAGCCAACTGCATAGCATAGATCCTCTTATGCTTCTTCAAATGCTGCTCCACTCCAAAAATCCCCCAAATTCTCATGATCTCTATTTAGTTATATAGGCATATCTAAAAATAGTAACCTCTATATGTAATAATTTCAATAAAAATTCCTATCTTTCTAGAGAAAAAACCTCCTATTCCAGTCATCGGAAAGGAGGTATACATTGATTAATTATGCTCGATCGAGTCTATGAAACGATTAATCTGGTCAGACATTTCTTTATATTGCGTCCAGTGCAAATAATGATGCCCTTCTAGCGGGATCAGTTTGCTCGTTTTCACATGACTTAGTTGTGATTCATAGAAGGTCAGATTTGTTTTCCCTTCCACGCTTACCTTGTCTTTTCTCTCCCTTGCGAAGAGCATAACAGGTAGATCTGGAGAAAATGACATGCCTTTCGTCTTTACAATGGTATTTTGCATTTCGTTTGCTTCATTGACCACATTATTATTAGCACCTTTCCATGCAGAAAGGAGTGTCGTCATATTAAGATTCTCATCCGAATACGTTCCTTGCTCTGCTTCTGGCAGAAACTGATCAGGCGAAGTATAGGATAGCAATCTTGTAACCCCAGCTGGAGCAAGCATACCCATATACGAAGGCATAGTTGGAGCAGGTTCATTAAAATACTCCAGCGCTTGTGGTAAAGTAATATCATTCCCGATAATGGCTTCGACTTCTTCAGGGTATTGATTCGCATAGTACATACTATATATGCCAGATACGGAATGAGGCATTAAAATATAGGGCCCTACAATATTAGCTTTCTGCAAAGCCATTCTTAGTTCCTCTACAATATTGTCCACACTTCGTTCCTTATTCGTTTGATCACTCCAACCATATCCGAAGGGCTCTACAACAACCACTTGATTGCTCCTTGCCAGTTCATTTATTAACGGCTCAAAGTCCAATACAGGTGCCGATGTTCCTAGGCCCGGCAACAATACGATAGTATGTTCACCTTTCCCTTTTGTGTAAACATGCATGTTCTTCCCATCTACTTCAACAAGATGGCCTGGGGCTGGATGCTTACTTTGCTCATAAGCAGTCATTGCATGATGAAAACCAACCCAGCCTAACAGGAATGCAGCAATTACAAGCAACGTATTTCTAGTTATAGTCCATGCTTTATTTTTCTTCTTTTTTGTTTGTACGATATGTTCCATGTTTCTCTCACCTCTATACCTATCATAGTCAGCCAAGGTTAAGAGAAGGCTCAAGCAAATTTAAATTCCGTTTAAAAAAGGTGTATTTGAATGGGGCCCAAGAGCCTCCCTTCAAATACACCTTAGTTTCGCTGGATGATAAATTCTAGCGCCGATTATACAGTATCGTCTACAGCATCTTCCATACTTTCGCCAGCCATATTACCAATAGCTGCACCTGCAACGCCGCCTATAACTGTACCTACAGGACCTAGTACAGAGCCTACTACGGCGCCTATCGCACCACCGCCAACCGTTCCTGCAACTTCTCCTGCATTCATATCAGCTGCATCGGCCGCATCACGATCAGAAACATGATTATTATTGTGGTTGTGGTTATGGTTGTTGTGGTTATGATTATGCTCGTGTTTCTTAGACATTCCTTTCATCCTCCATTGTTATCATTTGAAGAATTACGATACTCATGCTTGGCATCGTAGTTCCACGGCATAGGTTGCCCTAAATGAGTTGAAGGAATTCATGACCATTCATACACGTAGGTCCTGCTATCGTTTAATAGGATTTACGATAAACGAGTTTGCGAAGCAGCACTTCAGCAGGCCCTCGGTGCCCTTTTCTTTCTAACAAGACAGAAATAACTACAAGAATCAGCCAAGTTAAAATGCCAATGAAAAAGATTTCGAAGCTGTGAAAGTACTTACCTAATCCAAAACCCCAGCTAGAAAGTAATAAGGCAAGTATAATGGAATGAAGCAAATAACTTGTAAGCGAACGCTGACCTGTTGCAACTAATGCCTGAACAATCTTTCCGCGACTGCCAGCTGCGCTGATGCGGGCACTGATCAAACCGAACAAAGCTATATATCCGATTCCCCCGAATATTCCACTAATGGAGTGCAAAGCTGTGAGATAAGTGGATTTCTGCCAGAAACCAAATACCGTTAACGCCAATGGTAATGCACCTAATATTGATACCGTGATACCTATAATACTTATTTTCTTAAGCAAACGCTGGTTCTGTTGCGGAGCTTCAAGCAAGCGTTTGTTGCCTGCCCAAACTCCTATCAGCACCGGAATGATAAGCGGCATAGCTATCAATGAATAGACGACCCAGAATGGGTATTCAAATAAGCGCTTCTCAATAGCCCCTCCATACGAAGTTGCTAGTGTAGAATAATCCAACATCGGAGCTCCAGCTCCTCCTGATAATAACCAGGCTTGAGTGAGTAAAAGGCTAACCATAATGAGGCTTAACCAGCCAATAACACGAAGCAGTTTTCTTTTCGGGGCAAACAGCAAAAATCCGAATAGTAATCCAACGAGTCCATACACGGTAAGAATATCAAATGAAAATACGATCAAAGCATGTATAGCTCCAAACAATATCATGTACAAACATCGACGGCGTATCAGTTTGCGAGTGGTTTGCTGCGAAGTACCTGCAGCTAACTGACGAGTTACAATCATCGCGAGACCATATCCAAAGAGCACAGCAAACATCGGATAAGAGCGAAGATCCACAATCATCATCGTTGCAAATTGGATGATATTATCCAGCAGGTCTCCTCCTGATGGATGATTCAAAGTTCGATATTCCGCATTGTTTGAAATGTACAAAGGTACATGGGCAATGCAAATTAGTAAGAGCATCATTCCTCTCGCCAAATCAGGTGCGATTGAACGTTCATGCTGTGCTACCGCCCCTCGTGCAGCTTTCTTTAATCCTTCTTGACTCATAACTAGGCCCACTCCATTTCGACAATCTGAACATGTAGATTGAAGTTGAAGAAAGTGTGACTGACCTGTGCTCAGACCTTTTAATTTATGAATGAACAATTCATTCATTTTTAAGTATAGGCATTATTTTCTATCCGTCAATCCTTTTTTATCCTGTTACACAGATTGATTTGATGATCCAAATATGTTTAAATTACCTCAACATGACCTGTGAACCGGAGTGTGAGAATGGATGCCCCCATTAAATGAAGAACAATTAGACCAGCTCCGCGATGAACGTAGAGAGCAAATTAAATATGCAGCGCTACGAGTATTTGCCTGTTATGGCCTCTGTGGTACAAAAATGAGTATGATTGCTTGCGAAGCCGGCGTAAGCCAAGGGCTCTCCTACCGCTATTTTAAGTCAAAAGATGAGCTGTTCGTTGAATTGATTGAAGAAGCGATGAGAGAAGCATTGGAAGCGGTCAAATATGTTAGCGAGCAACCAGGAACACCGACGGAGTTAATGGCTATGATTACAGAGGGAATGCTCGAAGAAAATAACAAGTATTATTTTATGTTGGTTCAGCAAGCACGTACGTCCGAAAATATGCCTGAGCGTGTGAAACAGATTTTTGAACAGTATTCGAATCAAGCTATTATCGATCAATTAGTTTCTATTTTCATAAAAGGACAGGATGCAGGAGAGTTTATCGCTGGCGATCCTCAGCAGCTGTTGTTCTGGTACTTCGCCCTCATTAGCGGTCTAATGCTGCAAGTTCAGGAAAGTGATGGCTACGGTCTTCCCAATGCTACATTTCTTATGCGAGTTTTATTGAAATAAGACTGCTTCCAAAATAAAAAAACCGCGATAATCGCGGTCTATACCATACATAAATGTTAGTAAGGCATGCCTATACGTTGTTATACGTATTTGTTGTGCCTTTTATTACTTTCCAGCTACTTTCCAGTGTATCTAGCAAAGTGAACAATACGGCATTCGATAAAATTAACAATCGTGGCTGTGCAGCCATTTCATGTGCAGCTTGGACATACATCCCCGCTTCAATTTCGTCAGCACAATTTTCAATCAACTTCTGAATGCTTCTGTCACTGGATTCCAAATGAAACTGCAGACCAATGACATGATCCTCATATACAAATGCTTGATTTATGCAGCCTTTGCTAAAAGCCATTTTCTTCGCTTTGTCTGGAAGGCTGAACGTATCCCCATGCCAATGAAAAGGTACAAATTCATCAGGAAAGTATTTAAAAATTGTAGACTGCTTCGCCTCTTCAGTCAGCTTTACGGGGAACCATCCGATTTCTTTATGTTCATTTTTGTACACCTGACCACCGATTACTTCCGCAATCAATTGTGCGCCCAAGCATATTCCAAGCACGAACTTGCGCTGCTGAATCGCTTCTTGAATAAATTGTTTTTCTTCAACAATCCACGGAAACGACGATTCATCATATACCCCCATCGGACCGCCGAGAATGACAAGCAAATCAAACTCCGCTGCGGACGGAAAATGTTGATTTTCATACACCATCGTACTTGTTATGGTATGTCCCTTTTCCTCTGCCCAAACTCCTATTTGCTCGATCGATTCAAAGGGAACGTGCTGCAAATAATGTATTCTCATGTTTGACTCCCCCATTACTTAACCATCCTATGAACTGAGTATAAAGATGCTTATTTCGATTAACAATTCAATTATTGATATAGAAACGATAGGTATTACCTATCGTTTGTGTCGATCTACGCATTCCATTCATATCTAATAGCTATTTATAGAAATATCACTCATAATGATAGTAATTTTCTTTACGTGGAATTCGATCATGGATGGACAGAGAGGAAAACCTATGGAACTAAAGCAATTAGAATACTTTATGGCCTTATGCCGAGAGCTAAACTTTACTCGTGCCGCGGAAAAACTCGGCATTGCACAGCCTTCTCTAAGCCAGCAGATTCGTTTACTTGAGCATGAGATCGGCATGCCTTTATTTGATCGCATCGGTAAACGAACGGTTATTACAGAGGCAGGCAAAACACTGCTGCATCACAGCTACAATGTGTTTCACGAATTGTCTCAAGCACGTGCCGCCATTAGCGAACTGCAAGGATTGAAACGTGGAACGTTAAAAATCGGCGCACTCCTAACCGTTGTAAATTACTTACTTCCGCCTACTGTCATTGGGTTTCATAACAATTATCCGAATGTTGAACTGTCCGTATTGGGGATGCGCACAGGTGATATTTTTGAGGCTATTTTGCAAAACGAGCTAGATCTAGGCATTGTATTCCTTCCCATGGAACATGATGATTTGGAAACGATTCCGCTGTTTAAGGAGAATCTTGCATTAGCAGCGCCAATCGATCATCCCATCTCGCAGCAGCCATTTGTGACACTTGAATGTTTAAAAGAAACGACGAGTGTGCTGCTGCCCGATACCTACTTTTTACGTCAGCTAATTAATGAGCAATGCCGCGCACTTGATTGCATACCTAAGCAAGTCATTGAAATGACCACGATGGAGTCCATCATTAACATGGTTAGCCAAGGTGTTGGCGTTACCATTTTGCCGAAAGGCTATCTCGACTATATCGCCAATCCGCATATTCGAACGATTCCCATTCAAGAGCCTGCGCTGACAACTGAAATAGGTCTTGTATATCGGAAAAACAAATATTTATGCGCAGCAAGCCGCGTATTTATGGAGCAATTGCTCGCAACCATTAAAAATGAACATTTAATCTAAAATAATCATTAGCGGCAACGTATTTAGGATGTGGAGGCATATACGACATACCTAATCGCCACATCCTAAGTACCTTCGTATTATCGATGACACACTTCGCTTGTAGCTGCTTAAGTGAGCAGCAGTATGGAATTATTGCAGCCTGCCGCCACACTGTTTCAAAGCTTCATAATGAGCTTCAATCGTTGTTTCAATATCTTCATCCGAATGTGCGTTGGAAACGAACATCACTTCATACGGTGTCGGGGCCGTCAAAATCCCTCGCTCAATCATGGCTGCATAGTACTTTTTAAATAACGCCATATTGGATAATTGGGCAGTTTCGTAATCAACAACATCATGCTCCATAAAATAAGAACAAAGCATTGAGCCAACCCGATTGACCTTCAGTGGAACTCCTGTCTGCTTCGCATTTTGCAAAAAACCTTCTGCCAGCCGCGCTGATTTGCGTTCCAATTCTGTATAAATTGTCGGATCATTTCCAAGTATGCTTAGAGCTGCGTAACCAGCCGCCATAGCGAGCGGGTTCCCAGATAAAGTTCCCGCCTGATAAATAGGTCCAACTGGTGCAATCTGCTCCATAATTTCACGGCTTCCACCATACGCTCCTACAGGAAGTCCACCGCCAATGACTTTACCGAGGCATGTGAGATCAGGCTTAATCCCGTACAAGCCCTGCGCTCCATTATAGCCCACACGGAAACCCGTCATTACTTCATCGAATATGAGCAAGCTGCCGTATTGGATCGTAATGTCCCGCAATCCTTGTAAAAAACCCGGCAACGGCGGTACAACTCCCATATTCCCTGCAACAGGCTCGACAATGACGGCTGCAATTTGTTCGCCAAGCTGTTCGAATACCATTCGCACGCTATCCAAAGAATTATACGGTACGGTGATTGTATTTTCTGCAACACTCTTAGGCACTCCTGGGCTATCTGGCAAACCTAATGTTGCTACACCAGAACCCGATTTAATTAGCATCGCATCGGCATGACCGTGATAGCCGCCTTGGAACTTAATAATCTTGGCTCGATTCGTATATCCTCTCGCCAAGCGTAAAGCACTCATCGTTGCTTCCGTACCGGAGTTCACCATCCGTACCATTTCCACAGACGGTACGGCCTCACAGATTAGCTCTGCCATTTTCGTCTCGATCTCTGTAGATAGCCCAAAGCTCGTTCCTCGTATTGCAGCTTTCCAAATGGCTTCAACCATCTCCTGATGGGCATGCCCCAATATTAGTGGGCCCCACGAGCCAATGTAGTCTATATATGAATTGCCATCGACATCTAACACTCGCGATCCTTGACCACTTGCGACGATAATCGGGGTCATATCTACAGAAGAAAAGGCACGTACCGGACTGTTTACTCCACCGGGAATAACTCGTATTGCACGTTCATATGCCGCTTTGGCATTGGTATCATTTCGCTTAAGTTTCGATTTCACAGAAGATTCCCCCTACCCATACTCTTCTATTCATTCATAAATCTCAGATTTGGGTTCAGTATAAAATCCAATGATTAATCATTCAATACTATTATTTATATGATAACGATAGGTTTTTCCTATGGATAAATAAGGGGAGCTGTTACGCTATATGATGCGGAGTGCACGACAGCCATTCATGTGCATGCAGTTACAAGTATCATTTATACAGCCAAATAAGACGTCAACGTTAGACGCCTTCAGAGGAAGTATGCTCAGGGCATTCTTTTAAAGAAGCTTCGTTTGAAAGGTGTTTTTGCACCAGTCCGCAATAATGCGGCTCAGATCCTTCTCTAGCATTTGGATGAAAATGAATACAACCTAAACAAGGTTCCGCGACGACGACATGACCTTCCTGCTGCATAGCAGCAATCACAGAGCCAAGACCTAGTTCTAAACTGGCTAATGTCTCTTCTGGGATGGTAAGAAGTAGGTCCTCAAGCGACTGACCCCACTGTTCGAGTTTAGCTGCTGCTAGCTGCCCTTCTGATGTAAGCTGAAGCAATGTAACTCTACGATCTTCGAGCTTCGCAGCTTTGTTAATCAGTTCTTTTTGAACAAGTCCGTTTATGACCTTAACCGCAGTCACATGAGTCGTTCCGATGGCATGCGCAAAATTGCCCACCGTTGCTGCATCACTACGTGTATGCAAGCAGAACAATAAAGCTTGTATTTGTATCGGGGTAAAGCCTGCGGCGTCGCTTTCTAACTGTGTCATCTTCTTAATGGCTTGCGTCATGCGAAATAAAGCCATACTTATACGGGCAGAGCGATTGTTTTGTCGTTGGTTGGGATCAAAGATCATTGAGTTCGTACCTTCCATGTTTATTCTTATCTATTTTACATCCAAACATGGCTGCTTAAAAGGAAAAGGAGGAGCCAAATTGCAGGCGCCCCCTTCAGGTACAACTTATCCTTGTTTTACATCTTCCATACTAGCGCCGAAATTAATGTGATACACGCCGCCATCAATAACTAGCGCAGGAACGGATTTGACTCCAGCTTGCTCTGCCTCTTCAATGCGATTACGATCTGTACCAAGATGAACAATTTCAAGATCCACTTTTGTTGTATCAAGGAATTGTAGTACGAATCTTTCTCCTTCTACACAAATAGCACAACCTGCATGATAGTATACCGCTTTAGACATTCTCAACCACTCCTAATTTTTATATTATGTAGCATTGCTACACTTATGATTATAGGAGCGCGAGTAAGAAGCATCAATTACAAATTCCCTATTGTTATCATAGGAAAATACAATGGATAGACTTTGACGGATTTAAACGCTAGCTGGAAACTCAGCTTCATACACTTTCATAATCATCTCAAAAATGATGTTCTCCAAATCTTTTCCGTGATAGTTCATGCTGAGTGTCGCCGCATGCTTTCCGTCACTCGTCGCAAAAGTAAACGTTTTAAATCCATGAACACCGCCCGTATGTCCCCATAGTTGAACTCCATTCGACAATGTAACTTGCAAAAGACCTAAACCGTACTTAGATTGATCTTGAAATTCCACCGTGTCTAATAGCTGCTTCATTTGTTCATGCTTCAGCAGCTTGCCGGAGAGTAGTGCCGATATGAAGCGGTTCAAGTCATCTGCAGTCGAAATCATTCCGCCTGATGCATGAGCTGAAGTTGCATTCAACTCTGTGAAGTCTTGAAGCGGTCCACCTAGCTTTAACTGATAGTAGCCTCTTGCATGCGGCTTAGGCAGCTTTGTAGAAGTCCCTGGTATAAACGTGTTGTTCAATTTCAACGGCTTAATAATACGCTCTTCGATTTGCTTCGCGTATGTATCTCCCGTTACTTTTTCGATAATCATGGCTGCAATAATATAATTCGTATTGGAATAGGAAGCTTGGGTGCCTGGTGTAAATAGGGGCTTTTGCCGTAATCCTTCTTGTACAAGCTCCTCAGACGAGAAGCTTTTAAAACGGTTTTCATATACTTTCTGTAAAAAAACATCGTCCGTGTAGCTAGCGATTCCGCTCGTGTGATTGAGCAGTTGTCTTATCGTAATTTGCTGCCCATCATATCCGTTTCCTTGGACAAGTCCAGGCAGCCATTTATCAACGGTATCATTCAAGCTCACCTTGCCTTCACCTACGAGCTGCAGCATTGTGACAGAAACAAACGTTTTTGTTACACTTCCAATTCGGAAATGAAAATTAGACTGCATGCTCCGTTCTGCATAAATGCTCGCTTTTCCAGCTGTATAGTGCTGCACGACCCCATCTTTACGTGTCTGCAAGAGAATTCCGGGTATCCCCTTAGCAACCCCCTCTTCCATAGCCTCAACAATGAAGAAATTCTTTTTACTATCTTGATGACTGCTCTGAACAGTTGATTTACTCGATTTTGCATGTACACTTGCCTCTGCTCCCACTGTTGCCTGCGCTAGGCCTTTACCAGTTGAAACCAATAGTGCGCTCGTTACTAAGACTGTCAAAGTGAGCATCATTCTTGTCCGAATATACATATCGTGCTTACCTCCTGATGGTAGGTGTTTGGAAATGTAAGATCGAAAATAAGACGCAGGCGCACGGGAACAGACCTTCATCTATTTGGATGATTTTTCAAATTACATAACAAAGTCCTTTATCGCTTAATTCAAACTTAAAACCTCACCGAAAATCCATCGAATTGATGAACGCCGGTACCGAAGCGAACTAGCTTTTTTCCCCGTAACTCGCCCACCGCTTCTTTCACCGTTTCAAGCAATTCAGGTTCCAACCCAATTCGGTTATGAGCGCCAAATATTTTTTGAATCCCAGTAATCTTCGTTGCAATTCTCTCCAGCGAGTTTACGAGATCCTCTGGGCTTGTTGTTGGAAAAAATGCATAGACAGGTGTCTCATCATACAGCAAATCCCCAGTAAATAAATATCCTCTGCTCGTATCATAGATAGAAATATGGCCAGGAGAATGGCCGGGTGTATGATATAAATTCAATGCTCGCTCCCCTAGCTCTATAACGTCCCCGTCACGCAGCAGCCCTGTCGGTTTTCCTTGAAAGGGTGTGTATGTTTCTGGATCAAACGAAGCTGGAACTGGTCTTGTAATATCACGTGATATATCTTTGCGAATTTGCTCAATTGACAATTTTTTAATGCCACTAACTAACCAATCTTCTTCTGCCTCATGTACATAAATCTCTTCATACTGCCCGTGACTACCGATATGATCGGCGTGAACATGTGTTGTCAGCACGATAATAGGCAAGTCCGTCAGTTGATCAGTCATCCGCTTCATGTTATCGATCCCAAGTCCGGTATCAATAAGAGCTGCACGCTCCTGACCAATAAGTAAGAACGAATGGACTTTTTCCCAATGTCCATATTCACTAATTGCGAATGTCGTCTCATCCAGCTTCGAAACCGTAAACCACGGATCATCAATCACGATAGGATACTGAGTGCTTTGCATATGTATTCCCTCCACGGCTGCATAATTATTGAATGCTAATGTTTCCATTGTCATCTTGAAATGCAACTAAAGACATATAGTAGCTCTTCTCTTCATCTGACTGTAAGTCGATATTGGATTCAGCTCCTTGCATGGTAAAATGCTTGTCCAATAACTGTTTGAACTCCTCCAGAAAGACATGGAAGCTCTCTTCGCTCGCATGAAATCGATAATTCCATAAGAGCAGGCACAGCATATTTTATTCACGCCCATGACGTTTGAAAGGATGCCGTAGAAGTTGCCAAAGTACGCTCTATTTCTTCCTTCGCCCTTTTTTGCAACGGTATTTTTACGGTCGGATCGGATAAAACTATAACTTGGAGGAGAGGTTTGGAATTTATCTAAATGCGAACATATATTTGCATTTTTGAATTTACGTGATACAATATGATCGAAATTCGAAATGAAGCACTACATATTAATTTGAGGAGTGAATGTGATGTCAATCGAGGTATATCTTAATTTTAATGGAAATTGTCGTGAAGCAGTAACGTTTTATGCAGAGGTATTTGGAACAGAACAACCTGAAATTATGGCTTTTGGTGATGCCCCACCATCCCCTGACTTTACGCTTCCAGAAGAAGCAAAGGATCTAGTCATGCACACTCGCATTAACATTAAAGGCAGCACGGTTATGTTCTCCGATGTGTTCCCTGGTATGCCGTTCGTAGTTGGTAACAACGTCAGCCTTACCTTTGTCGGAGATCATATCGAAGAAATTCAATCTGCATTCCATAAGCTTAAAGAAGGCGGCAAGGTAGCGATGGAACTTCAAGAAACTTTCTGGAGTAAGTGTTACGGCAGCTTAACGGATAAGTTTGGCATTGAGTGGCAGTTCAATCTTCGTAGTGAAGAGGACTGCGGCTAAGTTCACCTATTATTACAGCGAGACATGGATGGTTTCCGTAGAACAGAGTGCTATCCCCGTTTCACCCCCTTCCTAATATAAAGCTAAAGAGCATCTTCGTAAGCACAAGGCCTTTTGAAGATGCTCTATTGTTTGTTTCATTTGTCTTATTCACTGATTTTTATTTTAAATACATTGTCTAAGTTCCCATCAAGTCTTTTCTTCAACGGAACTTTTACATCTCTGCTCAGTTCTTTGAAGAATGTTTCTGCATCACAATTTACATTGCTCGCATTAACGAATAGAACGTTATCAGTAATGATATTTTGGTTGGACTCATGATCAACAGCTACCTCAATATCATATTTTTTCTTTAATGTGTTCATGTATCTTGAAAAGATTTCAAGCAGTTCCTCATTGCTAAAATTAGCGATTGCTAACTTTCCCTTGTTCGTAAATGTCAATTCAACTCTCATGTTTTCATTCTCCCCTTCTATTCAACCAAATTTGTATTTATAGCAGCTTCTCTCGCTGTACCTGGTTATTAAGAAAAGGCTATCTTTAATCTTAACACTTTCCCGATGAACTTCATATAGTTTATTTCTAATAAGCAATAAGTATCTTTTACCTTTATTAATATGCCACAAAGTTCCAATGATAAAACAAACAAAAAACGCCAGAACGGTTTTCCGGCGTCGATGGATGATTTCCATGCTTGTTTATTTAATGACGAACAATCATATTTGCTGTTTTATTTTGGAGAATTGACGGATAATCGTATCTGCCGCTTGAATATATCCCCCTGCCTGTCGCAATGATTCGCCAATATGGCCAGCTTGCTGTCTGTAGCTCGAATCGCCCAATACCTGCATTAATGTTTCTCTCAGGACTTCAGCGGTAAGTGTATGATGGTCGAGTGTGATACCCGCTCCAAGCTCCTGTACTCGATTCGAGACAAGTGGTTGATCTGATGTTAACGGAATCATAACCATCGGAACATTATAATATAGAGCTTCGCTCACACTGTTCATCCCTGCATGCGTGACAAACGCGTCTGCACGTTCAAGTACCTCAAGCTGTGGAATATAAGGACGAACAATAAAGTTGGAAGGAATACAATCAGCCAAAGACCCCATATCTGTATCTTTCCCTGAAGACAGGATAAATTGGATCGGCAAATGTTGGAATGCATCAAAACACAGCTTATAGAAAGCCAGATCTCGATTCAGAATCGTCCCCATAGCAATGTAAACGGTCTGTTTGTGTGGGTCTAGGAGCTGTGCCAATGGAAGGTTGGGCGCATCTTTACGCGGTACAACGGAAGTTCCTGCGAAGTAGAAGCTGTCATCCAGCTGATCCGCTTTAGGCTGCAAATAGCGGCTTGTATATACAAGCTTAAGTTGGCCGGCATGCTTCGTAAGTTCCTGTATCGATGGAGCTGGAACGTTAAACTGAGTGGCTAGCTGCTGTGCCAATTCCAGCGTTGATTCATACACATTTTCAATATCATCATCAATCAGTCCTTGTTCTGAACCAAGCGGGTCTACGAAAGCAAAGGAAGCAATGGAACATACAGCAGGAATTCCAAGCCTCTGAGCAATTATCGTACCTCCCCAACCCATCAGCGAGTCAAAGATAAAGTAATCATACTTATCACCTTCGATAACTTGTAGGATTTCAGGAACAATTTTCTGAATAATGCCGCGAACGACCATGTTAGCAAACTGGGAAGGGTGTTTATAGGGAGCAGGCTTCAAGTCAGGATCATAGGAAAACGGGTCTACTTGAAATGGATATGATCGAAATTCTGCTCCGGTTTGAAGCACTTTATTTCGATACTCCTCTGTACACACATATACGACCTCTTCACCCCGGTCTATCAACTGCTTTACTAAACCAAGAGTAGGATTAACATGTCCTTCAGCAGGGATATTAACAATTAACACGCGTGCCATATGAACGTCGCCTCCAATATAGGATTAAGTTTGATATGCTGACTACGTTGATTGATAGTAGAACCTGAGCTAGACTAGAATATTTCCGTAACGAAGAATGTTAGGACATGTTGTGGGGGATTCCAGTGGGAGCAACTCCATTCTTCTTTGTAATCCGGAAAGACGTAATGAAGCTTACAACAGCAAACAGAAGCTGAAGAGATAGCACCATAACAATCCCTGTGGTTATGCCCCAGTCGAATGTATCACTTATTGCTACTAAAGCTCCGCTAATTCCAATACTTAATCCAATGCTAAATGAATCTATAAATTGAAGAATAGCGGAAACCTCCCCTTCTTCCCCAGCTTTTGTGTACTGCAAGGCAATCGCTGCTGTAGTTGGATTGGCCAAGCCTGCGCCGAAGCCGATAATGATTTGTGAAATAACTGCAATAACGATTCCACCGCCTGTAGAAGCGATAGCTGCAATAACGAGCGCTACACCAGCAATAATAAAGCTGACGCCAACGTGGATCCTTACCTTCCTGCCTTTGCCATCATCTCTTGCATCAAGCACAGACAGCAGCCAAGCTGCGCCAGACCAACTTAATGCACCTGCAGCTACGATTAAACCTGCCAGATCTTCAGATAAACCTTTCACTTCAACAAGGGCCAATACGACAAAGCTTTCTGTAGCAAAGTAACAGGCCACATACATTCCTCGTGTAGCAATGGTTGCAGGCAAACCAGCTGCTACTGAAAATGTACCTTCTGGAAGCAGCTTGCGCAAAGGCTTCATCATAATAAGCACGCCAATCATGGCAAGCAATATGCCTTTCCAATCTGGTATCCAGCCCAATCCAGTTAATAATGCGCCTGTTCCAATGGCGAGTAAGATCGCATGTACTTCTTTATAATTTTGTTTACTCGATGATGAAGGTCTAGGTGAGGGTAACGTGCGAAAAGTGGGAAGCGTTAATAATAGAGCGAGTACAATGATGGGGAGTACCATTAAAAATACAAACCTCCACGATACATGTGCAGCTACATATCCAGCAATGTACGGTCCGATTAATGCGGGCAGCACAAATGCCATGGAAAAAGAGGCAAGAATTTTCGTTCGAAGTGCGTCTGGATAATGAACAGCAGCACTGTAATATACACACGTAATAAGGGCGCCAGCTCCAAAACCTTGCAATGCCCTCCCGATAATGAGAATGAACATATGGGAAGATAAAGCCGCCACCAGTATCCCTATCACAAAAATGACAAATGATAAGATCATACTTTTGAAGACCCCGTGCTTATCGATCCGTTTGCCCATAACAATCGTGCCGATGATCTGATTCAACAGAAAAGCACTAAATATCCAACCATATAAATGAAGACCCTCTAGCTCTTGTGCTATCGTCGGTGCAACTGTCGTGATCGCTAATCCTTCAAAGGCTACAGTTGAAATGGCTAATATAATGCCAATCGTCAATGCGCGGTATGGAGCACCAAAGATACTTGGTTTTATCGCTTCCGATGTCGATGTCATATCCGATCGCTCCCTTTATACTTGTCGTAACGGTAATTGTCATAACAACTATATGTCTAAAAAATGGAGGATCAATAACAACGTCACGTAGTTATAGATCCTTTACATTGTTGTACATAATCGCCAGCATTCTTCGGAAATTTTCGACTTCCTCTTCCGTTAGCCCTGCAATGGTTTTGTTAAAAGCCTCAATCGACGGCTCCATAATATCTTCTTTTATCGAACGTCCCTTATCCGTTAAGAACACTCGTAATGAGCGCCTATCCGTCTCATGAGTAACGCGGTGGATAAATCCCTTCTTTTCGAGCTTGAAAAGCATACGGGCGATGTTGGCTTGGTCTTTATACAATCTTTCTGCCAATTCCTTCTGAGTTATGCCCTCCTTCTCCCACAAAATAACGAGAATTTCCCACTGATCCACTGTAATATCAAATGGGTCACATACTTTCTGATAATACTGATTAAGCTTCAAGTCTGCCCGGTGAACGATGACACCTATATACTTTTCTAACTCCAAAGATTAACCTCCATTTTTTAACATCCAATATAGTTGTTATGACAATTATATGGACACCCTTTTATGAAGTCAATCTGTATATTGAGCACAAGAGTCAAATTCGTTCCAAATATTTGAACTACAAATAAAAGCAGCCCCAACTTGTTCACTGAGGCTGCTTGTGGGCAGTTCCATCATCAGATTTTAAAGTCAAATGATTCGTTGTTTCATAAAAACCGGAAACCTACACCTCAATGATAATAGGCAAAATAATCGGACGTCTTTGGGTACGAGCGTACAGAAACTGTCCTAGTGTATCCTTTAATGTCTTCTTCATTACACTCCATTGATTGATTTTTTCGTGCTGCATTTTTTCAACGGTTCCAATGACGAGCTGGTTAATATCTTCAATAAGCTCTTCGGAGTTACGGACATAAACAAAGCCTCTTGAGATCGTATCCGGGTCCGTTAACAGCTTGCCCTCTGCTTTACTTACTGTAATAACAACGATTAGAATACCGTCATCCGACAACTGGCGGCGATCACGCAGCACAATATTGCCGATGTCACCTATGCCAAAGCCATCCACTAACGTTTGACCAGCTGAAATATGGCCGGATTGACGAACAACTCCATTAACAGATTCGACAACTTCGCCATTTTTTAAAATAAATACGTTTTCCCGCTGCACTCCCACAGATTCAGCAAGCTCACGATGCAAATACAACATGCGGTATTCACCATGGATAGGAATAAAATACTCAGGCTTCATCAAGGTGAGCATAAGTTTCAATTCTTCTTGATTGCCATGCCCGGAAACATGCAATTCACTGCGAGAACCATAGATGATCTTAGCGCCTAATGCGTACAAATTATCTATGATGCGAGCAACATTACGCTCATTTCCTGGTATCGGGTTAGCTGCAATGATCACTGTATCTCCAATATCCACTTTCATTTGGCGATGGGAAGAAGCGGCTAATCGAGCAAGCGCAGCCATGGGCTCACCTTGACTGCCTGTACATAGTACCGTGCATTGTTCAGGTGGAAGTTTAGCAGCCTCTTGTACATCGATAATCATTCCTGACGGTACTGACAAATACCCAAGTTCTTGTGCAACTGACACAACGTTAACCATAGTACGCCCTAGCAAGCTTAGCTTACGGTTCGTTTGAACAGCAGCGTCGATAACCTGCTGAAGCCGGTACACATTCGAGGCAAATGTCGAAACAAACACTCGACCTTCTGCTTTGTTGAATGCTTCTAGCAGATGTGCCCCGACGGTACTTTCCGATGCTGTGAAGCCCGGCCGCTCGGCGTTCGTGCTTTCGGACAAAAGCACACGCACACCCTTCTTTCCGATTTCAGCCATCCGGTGAAGATCAGGATATTGCTTATTGACGGGTGTCATGTCGAATTTAAAGTCACCTGTATGTACGATCGTTCCTTCAGGTGTGTCGAATACGACACCAAGGCAGTCCGGGATACTGTGATTGGTCGGAAAAAAAGAACATATTATCGTGCCCAGTTCAATTTGTGAATCTGCATTGATGCATGTCATGCTCGTTTCATGAAGAATCCCATGCTCTCGCAGCTTAATTTCAATAAGCCCCAGCGTTAACCTTGAGCCGTAAATTGGCACCGGCATTTGTTTTAAAAAATAAGGGATTCCCCCGATATGATCTTCATGTCCGTGTGTAACCACTAGTGCGCGGACTTTATCTTTATTTGATAGTAAGTAGCTAATATCAGGGATAATCAGATCAATACCCAGTAGGCTTTCATCTGGAAATTTCGATCCACAATCGATGACGACAATATCATCCCCATACTGTACCAGATACATATTTTTGCCTATCTCATTAACTCCGCCTAATGCTGCAATTACTAGCCGCTTCTCATCGTTTTGCTTCATCCTGAACCCTCCGAATCACCATTTACATATTTGTTACGTTTTCCTTAACGATATTTTTTCATTCGGTTTAATCGGCGGGAGGGATATAAGCAGCCGCTTAAAAACTGACATAAACCAGTGTGCCAGCAATAGATTGAAAATAGATTCCAATTTAAAAGGAGGTATAGTAATGAGCTCCTCATCCGCTGGAACAGCAACAGACATCAATTGGACGGAAGCTTTGTTTTGGTGCAACATGGTGAATTGGGCTTATGAGATGTATGATGCGTGTCCTTCTAACCTTACTCCTAAGCCACCAGCTGATTTCCCCGTTGATTGGGAGATCGAAAGTCTATTGATTGTCCATCCCGTTGTCGTATTCTTCACCGAAACTAAATTCATCGGGTATATAGCCCGCTCCAAAACTGACCCTACCCTTGTTGCCATCATATTCCGAGGAACAAAAACCGAGTTGGAATGGGTGCTCGATGCCGAGTTTGGCTTGGTTAATTTTTGCGAAGTGCCGAATGCAGGGGAAACAGAAGTCGGATTTACCGAATGTTATCGCTCGTTATATGGAACAAACACAGACGGCTCCAACGAAACTCCGTTCGCAGATGTTCTTGCTCAACTCACTTCAAGTGGTGCTAGGGTTACCATCGCAGGTCATAGCTTAGGTGGTGCACTGGCTATTTTAGCGGGAATATGCAGTGCAAACTCAACTCAAACGGAGGTCTTTACTTATGCTGCGCCTATGGCGGGAGACTCTGCATTTTCCGCCGCTTACTGTCAGTCCGTCTCAGCCAATTATCGGGTGTACAATGAACCTGATATTGTACCAAAACTCCCTGGCGAGTTATTCGGTTTCGTACAAGAAGGGCCCGGAACTCCATTAAACTCGCTTGACTATCCCACAATTGGTCATTCCTTAAAGGACTATCACAGCATAAGCACCTATTTGTACATGTTAGAACATCCGATTTCCTAAGATGAATTGCATGACCTTATAGAATATAGATAACTCAAATCCTCAATAATTGTTCGGCATTGCGATGTGCGATGCGTGCTCTATCTGCGGGGCTCACTGGGAGCTGATCGAGAAATGCACGAGCTTCGTGCATGGATGAGTATGGATAGTCGGTAGAAAACATTATTTTTTCAGCGCCGACTTGGAGGAAGAGGTCAAGGAATGCTGGCGTCCAATTGAATCCTGATACCGTGTAATAAACATTTTCACGCAAATAAGCCCCTACGCTCTTTTTCAGCTTTGTCATTTCTGGAGGCAAACTTCGATTAAGTCTCGGCAGCATAAAGGGAAGGGTTTCTCCTAAATGACCAACGATAATTTGTAATTTCGGATATTGATCTAAAGCGCCACTAAGTATAAGTCGAAGTACATGATTCGCTGTGTCAATATGCCAGCCCCATGCTGCGGTTGCAAATACTCCTGCTATTTCCGGGCTATAATTTCCTGTATAAACTTCCTTCATTACGGATTGTGAAGGTAAAGTTGGATGAAGGTATAGTGGGACTTGCAGAGCTTCAGCACGTTCAAGTATAGGCCAGAAAAATTCATCGTCTAAGTAACGGCCTTGGGTGTGACCATTAATTAATGCTCCTTTGAATCCATGTGTACGGACCATACGCTCCAGTTCATCCGCCGCTTTGCTGGGAGAAGAAGTTGGGAGTGCTGCAAAGCCAGCAAAGCGATCCGGATATCGCCGCACCGCATCAGCAAGCCAATCGTTTACTTCACGGGCAAGTGTTTCAGCTTCCATGGCGTCTAGCTGCTCTACCCCTGGAGATGTTAGCGACAATATTTGCATGTCGATACCAGCTGCATCCATATGTGTAATTCTGCCTTCACCTATGTCAGACAGCATTTCGATAAGCTTCGTGATCCCCGCTGCGACTTGGGGATGTGCACGAGCCGCTTGGGCTTGATCCTTAATAATCCACCCTGGCCCCTCCATAAACGCCGCCGTTACAAAGTGTTCTTCAAGCGCAATCGTTCGTATAGACGATTTATTGCTTTCCATACTCATTACACCTCACATATAGAAGATTTAGATGATCTTTTCTATTCAAGATCTTTATCCTAATTCATAAAAAAAGCAACTGAGTTTTTAATAACCCAGCTGCTTTCTACTTCACTCCTATCACGTCTTATCACTTATACATTTACTGAACCTTCAACTCTTTTTGTAAGACTGATCGTTTCTTAGACAAGACTAGCATCAGCCCATAAACAGAATACACGCTTAATGTGGCAATAAGACTATAAATCGTAAGCATAATTGTAGCCGGTGCCCATCTAGCAACAAACGACCATGACATACCATCAAGCAATATACTCGGAAGGTTCACAATAAGGAACATGGCTGCGGCAGAAAGTACAATGAGCAGCACGAGAAATAGCGGCCTTTTCCCTTTAAGAGCAGCCCAACTTCTCTGCTGTTTAATTAATTTTTTCATGCATACAACGATTAATATCAGTCCGACAAATCCAAGGCAGCTCATCAAAATAAACACGTAGGTTGCAATTTGCTCCACCACTAGCATGCCGTCTGGTTGACTATTCGCTTCTGGCTCCTTACCATTCCATATATCCATAACGCCCTGAGCCATCGTTGTCGTTGTAATGCTGCTCATATTCGATAAAACCGCTACTCCTATCTGTTCTTTCGGCAGCAATGTGATATAAGAAGAGAAGGTTGGATTTGTACCTGCATGATAGACGAATTTATCGTCTCCTTCCTGTACAGCCCAGCCAGCCCCATAGTATGTATGCTCGTCAAATGGCTTAACGGATTGATCGGGCATATGCGAATCCCTTATAAGCTGCTGATCAATACCGTGAAGCTGTACATTTCCAAGCTGCACATTCATCCATTTCGCAGCATCGTTCGCATTACTTATAACGTATCCAGCTGGTGTATTGCCACGATAGATCGCTGGCGTATGTGGAGTAGGCACCGTGAATTGCAGTCGATAACCCGTAGCCATATGAGCTGGAGGGATTTGCGCTACGCCAACTTTCGAGTCGTTCATGCCAAGCGGCTGTAAAATATGCTGCTGCATATACGCTTCATAGGACTGTCCCGTCACTTTTTCTATGATAAGGCCCAAAATATCATAATTAATAGTCGCATATTCAAAGGAACTCCCTGGTTCACGGTTCAAAGGTTGGTTAAGTAACGTTCTTGCGGTTTGTTCAAGCGCATCATCAGCATCGCTCTCGGGATAATACTGAATCGATGTTGATGGGATTCCGCTAGTATGATAAAGCAAATCTTGGATTGTGATCGAAGCTGGGTTTCCGTTGTACGATAATTGCAGCCAAGGGACGAACTTTGTAATAGGATCCGTTCGCTTCAGCTTCCCTTCCTTCTCCAGCTGTAAAATGGCTAATCCGGTAAAGGCTTTACTTGTAGAAGCGAGCTCGAACAACGTTTCACCAGTCACCGGTTTCTTCGCTGCAACATCCGCATATCCAAAGCCATTTTGATATGCGATAGTACCCTTCTCTACAATAACCAATGAAACACCTGGAATACGGCTTTCTTGCATCCGATTCTGTATAAACTGCTCTATTTGTTTCGTCTTCTCTTTCTTAGATAAGAAATCTTGTGCCGTAACAGACTGCGGCAGCATACCACCAATAAACGCTATCGCCATTAATATAAAGAAAGGCTTCTTCAATGCAGTTACGGCTAGATTGTGAGTCATAATTCGGGTATTCCTTTTCGCAACGCTCTTAACTAAGTTACTAGTCGGTTTAATGGTCATATCCCTACTCCTCGTCATCTATTAGATTTCATTACTGCGCAAAACGTTGTTCATATAATCATGACAAGTCACTAGGAAATATATCGTCTGCATCGCAACATAAATACAGATAACTCCAAAAGAATAACTCCAATGTGCGAGCTGAAGGACATTATCCATCGCTTTCATCGCAAACGAAGCATGAATAATTCCGACAATGCAAGGCACGTAAAAGATAATTCCCAATTGGGTTACGATTATCTTTCTTATTTCGTCTTGGGTCATGCCGATACGAGTCAACGCTTTATACTGCTCCTGATCCTCACGCAATTCTGTAAACAGTTTGAAATAAATCATACTGCCTGCTGCTATGAAGAACAGTACACTGATAAACATCCCTATAAATAAAATCAGCGCAAATAGCCCTTCAGGATCTTCATATTGCGTTTGTGCACCATCCAACTGCACGCTTCGTAATAGCGTATAAACCGCACCTGATGCAGTAAGGATAACCGCACTCAGTATCGACACGATAAATAGCATACGCGCATTGTCTTTCAATTTGTGAGCTAACTGAGCAATAATAATCATATTGGTACGATTATAATAGAAGCGAGAATTTCCTTGAGCGAGCTGCAGTATGTAAATGCTAAGTTGAGTAAACAAAAAATATGTTCCGATAATAACCGTTACCATAATAATCGGTGCTAGCAGCGCAAAATTGAATGCATCAACAATAAGTGCCTGACCATACGCGAGCCCTAAACAGACGGCAGCAAGTATAGAGAGTGACCGTGATTGAATAAGCTGCTGCTTGGACTGCATTTGCGCTTTAAGCATATGGATAATTTCCGTTTGCCCAACTTGATAGGCAGTCCACAGCGTGATCAATCCAAACAAGATAAAGAAACTTCCTGCCGTCTGCCAAATCGCACGGAGCGGGACAGTAAATGGGATAGGATCATTCATCTCCAGCAACACTTCAAGCATCATAAAAAATAGTTTACTAAACATGATGCCTAGACCAATACCAACTCCTACAGCCAAAGCTGCAATGATAGCATTTTCAAAAACAATTAATTTGCGAAGCTGCATACTCGTCATACCAAACATCTTGAAAAGACCAAACTCTTGCTTCCTTGTCCTCAAAAATGCCGCATTGGAATAGAGTACAAACAGCAGTGAGAAAATAATAACGATATACTGGCAAAATATGAGCCCCTGTCTAACTTCTAAAGCTTCAATCATTTGACCTTTCAACATGTCAGGATGAACGATAAATGCCGTGTACATGTAAAAAATCATGACAGAAAATACGCAGCTCATAAAAAATGCGCTGTACGCCCGCCATTTACCGCGTATATTGCTAATTGCGAGCGAACGGAACGTCATTGAAATTTCCTCCCAGCACGCTCTGTGCGTCCAATATTTGTTGGAAAAAGGCTTGACGGTTTGAATTTTTCCGCCTTATTTCCATAAACATTTTCCCATCTCTTATGAACACGATTCGTTTGCAATAACTTGCTGCAAATGGATCATGCGTTACCATCAGTACGGTAGCTCGATCCATTTCGTTCATGAGCTGAAGTGAACCCATTACGTCCTTTGCTGATTTGGAATCCAGATTTCCGCTCAGCTCATCGGCAAGTAAGATGGAAGGCTTATGAATAAAAGCACGCGCAATGGCTGTCCGCTGCATCTGACCACCAGATAGCTCATAGGTCCGCTTATTCAGGAGATGGGCGATTTGGAGTTTTTCAGCTAATGGTCGTAATCGCTGCTCTATTTGTTCAGGTACCATTCCTTCCAACACAAGAGGAAGAATAATATTTTCTTTTATCGATAGAGTCTGTACGAGATTAAAGTCCTGAAAAATAAAGCCCAGCTGACGACGGCGAAATAAAGACAGTTCTTTATCGTCAAAGCCAACAGGGTTAACTCCATTAATTTCGATGCTTCCCGACGTTGGCCTATCAATGGTAGCCAATAAATGAAGAAGAGTCGTTTTGCCGCTTCCCGATGGTCCCATAATGCCGACGAACTCCCCTTCCGCTATTTCTAAATCAATATCTGTTAGTGCAGTAGTCAAGATGTTGCCCTTGGAACTGTATATTTTTCCAAGCCCCTGCGCTTTTAGTACGGTCATCCTCTAGTCCCTCTCCCTGCGCTATATTCGTATCGGGTACGGTTACTACGTAAGTATAGGCTTCCGAAAGTGCAGGTCCCATCGATTTAGATGACAAAAGAATCAAAACGAACCTTACAAATTTGTCACTTTACTGTGGATCACGGACAGATAGAAGCTGCTCATTTTTACTTCTTAATCGAGTCGCTGAATGCTCTTGGTCTCGAATGAAACCGTAAAGGTTGTTCCGCTGCCTTCTTCGGAACGTACATTCAGGCGATGACCAAGCCTATGGCATACCTGCTGTGCCAAATATAATCCCATCCCTGTAGATTCTTCGGCAGCTCGCCCATTTTCACCAGTAAAGAACGGATCAAATACTCGCGGCAAATCATGCGAAGGTATGCCAATACCTTCATCTATTACACTCAACTTTACCTCATTTGCTGTCTGCTTCATTTGAAAGGTTAGACGTTTCGAGCCTGATATGCCCTTACTGTATTTGATTGCATTGCTTACCAATTGATTGAGCACAAACGTCATCCACTTTATATCTGTTTCTACCCATGCCTCGCCGTCTATTTGAGGGGTGATGGAATGACGGATACAGAGACGTTTGTGAGCAATAATTACATCACGAATCAAATCATGTATCGCTATCCGTTTAATATGTAAATCGAACTCGAATTTATCAATCCGCGCTGAATATAGCAGCATTTCTAGACCTTTCGTCATCCGCTCGGCCTCATCCTTCATATTTGAAACAAACTGGTGCTGCTCTTGCTCGGTATAAGGCATCTGTTGCAATGCTTCCTGCATAAGTAAATCCATGACGGAAACGGGCGTCTTCATATGGTGAACCCATTGCAATACAAAATGATTATGTATCTCTTGTTGACGGCGAAAGTTGCGAAGCTCATTCAAGTAAGTTGTTTGCTGTTGTTCTAACAAACGGACAGCAAGCCGCTGTTCCTGTGTCACGGTAGATTGTACAATTGCAGCTGCTTGCAGTTCGCCTGAACATTCGATTGCCATGCTTACTTGCTGATAATAAATACGCTGTCGTATGTAGTCTACCACTAGCCATACACAAATAAAGAAGAGGGCTACAATAATAAAATACATTGTGGTATCGGTATCATTGATTCCCTTACGTAAGCGCGCTTTGTCTATTATCATTAGCGCTGCGCCAAACACAATAATGACGATGCCCGTTACAAGATAAGGCAACCGATCACGTATAAAGAGAACTGCTGTGTTTCGTTTTACCTTTTTCATCATAAATGTAACTCCTGCGCCTCCAACTTATTCTCATTCTCTGTTTCGAGCACCATTTTATAACCTAGACCACGTACCGTTACAATGACCTGTGGCAGTCCTAACTGCTCTAGCTTTTTCCTCAACCTAGTCACATTCACCGTCAACGTATTATCATCTACAAATTGTGCTTTATCCCATAATACTTCTAGCAATCGATCACGTGTAATCGTCCTGCCATGATGCTGCATAAAGCATTCCGCCAACAATTGCTCATTCTTCGTAAGCACTACCTTTTCCTTCTTCCAAATCCATTCATTTCGACTAAGATTAAGGCGCAAACCTTCCAAGTTTAATTCGGAATCAGGAGGAGCAAGCGTTGAAGTATCCGCATATTCCCCGTACACCCTCCGCAACACACCTTTTATTTTTGCCATTAACAGATCGAGGGGTATAGGCTTTGTAATGTAATCGTCCCCGCCATGCTCAATTGCCATAACTTGATCCATCTCGCCTTCTCTAGCAGATATAAATAGGATCGGAACATTTGAGCTCTTACGGATTTGCCTGCACCAGTAATAGCCATCGAAGTATGGTAAGTTAATATCTAGCAGCACGAGATTCGGTTCGTACGCTTCCCATTCAGTTACAATATCCCTATAGTCTGCTGCACATTTCGCATCAAAGCCATACTTCTCCATTGTCCTGCTCAGTACATTACCAATCTGGTTATCATCCTCGACAATAAAAATGCGATACATGGAAGTTCCTCCATTGATATGGTCTACATAACAATCTTATTACAGCACAAAACAACCTCCAACGTTATAAAACATTGGAGGCTTATATAGATCTGTGAGCCAGCATCGTCGCTGGATCATGGTTTGTAAATCCCGTAGCGGAACAAGTCTAAACACGTTCTTAGCTCTTGAATGACTACACTTAGTTCCGCATCTATACTACCTAGATTAGCATCACTTGCAATAATAAGCTTCTCAATCTTTTGAGCAGCTGAACTAATAATAAAAGTAACCGCTTGTAAAATATCCTCAAAATGTATATCTTCACGAAGCTGCTCTCGGGGGATGCTAGAAATAAATTTCTGAATCTCAACAGCCGGCTCTTTACCTTGGGTCCGTTCCTCAAGCTTTTGATAGACAGGATGGAGCGGTTGACTTACTATAATATGAATAAATTGAAGGTATTTAGGTTTGGATTTCATATAATCAAGGTCTCTCTCAAGTAGATAGACAGTGGCTTCAACAAAATCAGAAGGCAAGTTTCTTTTCGTGTAATCCTGCTGTTCCTCAACATCGCGCTCTATTTTTCCATATACATAAAAGAACAACGACTCTTTATCACCAAAATATTGAAACAACGAGCCCTTTGGTATTCCTGCCTGCTTCACGATCCGGTTCGTAGAAGCAGCGTCGAATCCATAAGCAGCAAACTCGGACAACGCAGCTTGAAAAATTTTATCCTGCTTCTCTTGTGGCAATCGCTCAAACATCTCGATATTCATATCGTACCTCTGACAAAGTTGTGACATTCATCCATCATTATACAAATAAATGAATGTGTGAGCAATCTCCGATTCCTTCTTTAATGCGCATGCAATCCATGATGATGCAGAGATGAGTTCGATGGCTTAGTCTGTTTAGGTTCAAGTTTTACATCTTCCATTTTGACAAGATCGTACGTCTTTATTGCTTTCGCAAGTTCCTTTTTCTCCATCAGCTTTCCGTTGAAAACAACTGCGGAGATACGCGCTGTGTTTCGAATATCCTCCAATGGGTTTGCTTCCAGCACTACAAGATCAGCGAGCTTCCCCTCTTCTACCGTTCCTAGTTCATATACTCTTTCGAAATAACGAGCAGGATTGATTGTTGCTGTCTGCAATGCTTGCAGCGGGCTTAATCCGTTCTTCACAAGCAGCTGTAGCTCGTCATGCAAGGAACTACCAAATATAGAGTTAGGAATTAAGGTCGCAGAATCTGTACCAGCCATGATAGGAACACCTGCATCGTTCATTTTCTCGACCAATCCGCCCATCATTTTAGCGTATTCTACATTTAATTTTAATTCTTTTGTATCTTTCATTGTTTTTATAAAAGTAATCCATTCTTTTTGAATTGCGGGCGGCACATATTTGGCACGTGGATCAATCTCTAGTTTCGCCATGTTTATGGGGGTGATTAAAGTAGGAACTTGCCACACTTCATTCTCAGCAAACTCATTAAATAACTTCGCTGCGACCTTAGAATCATAATGTTTGTTAGCTATCATTTCATATTCAAAATATCGTTTAGGAAGATCTGGTTTCTTTAGCAGCTCAGCTTCCTTGCTTGAAGTAGCAATAAATAAGCCATTTAGATGCTCCATACTCTTTTGGCCCATTCGAACCCCATCAATGGCTCTAACTTGGAAAGGCAAATGCCCCGTAACAGGAAGTCTGTACTTACGCGCTTCATCAATGACCACATTATAAATAGAACGTGGCAGACCGGAATATACTTTTACAAAATCCCCTCCTTTTTCAGCAATGCTGCGCACTGCTTTACGTGCTTCTTGTTCCGTTTTCAAATCAAAATGAAACGGCACATGTACTCCTTGATTTAAAATGGCCCCTGTGTACACGGTCCTTGGGGCTGGCATTCCGTTCTGGATAGCCTTCTTCCACAACTCGATATGACTCATATCCGTTCCTAAATCTCTTATTCCCGTGACCCCATGAGCGAGAAATAGCGGAAAAGCATGCTTATAGTCTTTTAGCAAATGGACATGCATATCCCATAAACCCGGAATTACATATTGACCAGTCGCATCCCTGACTTTCGCATTTTTAGGCAATGTAACATCTTCACCATTACCGATATAGCTAATCTTATTTCCATTTACAATGATGGTCTGATTCTGAATCAATTTCCCGCTGCGTACATCAACTACTGTTGCATGTTGAATAACTAGCGAATGCTTGCTCTTCGTTGACGGTTCCAAACTGGCATGAGACAGTCCTGCATTACCAAATAAACCGATAATGAAAACGATAGCTAACACCCATGAAATGCTGTTGCGGCAAGCCTTAATTTTCACAACAAACCAACTCCTCTTCATGAAATAAACGCTTCTTTAAACAAATGATTGACCTGTCGATTCAAAATATGACCACTTGGTCGCATTTAGAGTAAACCAAATCTATCCAATTGTCAATCATTACCTGCAAGTCCTATCCATGAATTTTTAGTCCGACAATAAAAAACAAAGTTCCCCTCGGGATTTGTATACCAATCCACATAGAGCACTTTGTGATCGATTTATTTAAAGGGTCAACAAATCTTAGTACCAATTTGTTGACCCTTTCTTTTTTATTTGTTATTTATGATGATTTTATTTATTGAATAAATAGGTTCACTCTACTAAGCTCGCTTCTTTCAGCACCTCTACATATCCTTTACTGCCGTCAAGTCGAAGCAGATCGCCATCTTTAATAATCTTCGTTGCACGCTCAATTCCGACAACAGCAGGTAACCCGTATTCTCGGGCAACAACCGCACCATGTGTCATTAACCCGCCCATCTCTGTAATAAGTCCTTTCGCTTGCTGGAATAATGGCGTCCAGCCTGGATCCGTGTACGGTGCAACTAGAATCTCACCTTCTTTTAATGCAGCTGTAGTTGGATCAAGCACGACTTTGGCTCTTCCTTCAATGATTCCGGGAGAAACCGGCGTGCCAATCAGCGCTCCTTCAGGCGCATCTCCTCCCTTAATGCTGCCTTCGATAATTTCTCCTTCACTCGTCATTACCCTCGGTGGCGTTAATCGCTTATAGTACTCAAAGTCCTCTTTTCTGCTTGCGATCAGTTGCTGAACATCCTGATCAAATGACTCGTTGATGACTTCAAGCATGTCAGGCAAGCTCAAGAAGAAAATGTCGTCACGTTCATATAGAACTCCTTTCGCCACCAAGCCATCAGCTTCTTCCAGCAATGCTTGCTTATAAAGCGCAAAATGACGCACTAGTACAAACTTGTGATGCTCACGCAAGCCCATAAAGCTGCGATAAACGGTCATTAGTCGTGACACAACCTTCTCTTTAAACGCACCATCGTCTGCTGCACGAACCTGTGCTTGAATACGTTCCGCTGCTGCTTCAGCCTCAAGCTCCCCTTGACGGAATCTCTCACGATGCTCTCCTTGCTTCACACTGTCCAAGTGCCCCACAATAGATGAAATCAACATATACGGACGCTCCGACCAACGCGTTCTAGCCGTATCAATCTCGCCTGGACAACGGGCTCCATATTTGTCCAGCCACTGTTCAAATGCAGCTTTGAACTCCTTGCCCCCAGCTATCGCGTTCAACCCTTCCATGAACCCATCTTCGCCTGCATTTCTTAGGTAAGCTACTAGCTCTGGATGCTCGCGAGCGAGATCCGCCAAGTCCCCTAGTTGCAATCCCATTTCTCCCGTGACATTATAAGGTAATGATTTATTTAAGGTGAGGAGATCGTTCTCATCGAATGTCCACCACTTCGAAAGTAATGTAAGCATTTCCTTTGCAACAGAAGCAGCTGCCATATAATGCATATCTATTGCCATTAAACCTTGCATGAGCGAACCGCAGTTTTTCTGGATATAGGAAATTCTTTCTGCACCGTTGCATCCATTCAGTGCCTGTCGACACAGCTCTAAGCATTGACTTGCATATGTTTTCACTTCTGTATAAGCCGTCTCACCATCTCCTTCAAGCATGTCTTTCATGACCTTTGTTGCAAGGAAAGGAATCATTTGATTGAACTGCTCCATGCCTGGAAGAGGACCTTCTTTGATCGGAAAGCGAGGCAGAACCTGACGGGTCGCACTGCTTATTAAAGGCTCAAATTTATCAATAATAAACAGAAATACTTTGCGTGCTATGTTAGACTGAAGAACGTTAGTTACATCGGCATACAATCTACCGGCAAGTTCTATTTGCGATTCAACATTCGCACCCTGATCAGCTGGCGTAAGATGCTTCCACATCGATATCCCAGCTGGCGTCATTGCATCGGTCATCATCTGCATATGCCCGCTAGAAATATACACATGCAGCTCATCATCAGGCGCTTCTGGTATGGGAAAGAGTGAAGTAATCGGTCTAGCCTGTACGATATAAAATTGCCGGTTAACTAGACACCATTCAATGTCCTGCTCAGTTCCATAATGAGCTTGAATTCGCTCACCTATTTGAACCAAAGCAATAACTTCTTCATCCGACAAAGCTTGTTGATTTTGCTGTTGCGCTGAAATAGCTTCAACAACGGTACCACCATCAGTGAGTGATCGTACAGCCTTTTGCTTATCCGCTACTAGTTTCTTTACGATCTCGCCCTTTCTAACCTGATACATATCAGGATTGACGATGCCTGACACGAGTGCTTCACCCAAGCCAAAGCTCGCATCTATCGAAGTAATCGTTCGGTTTCCTGTAACCGGATCAGCTGTAAACATCACCCCAGATACATCTGGCTCAATCATCTGCTGAATAACAACAGCCAGTTGAACAGCTTGATGATCGTAGCCATGCTTCATGCGGTATACGACGGCACGTTCAGAGAATAGGGATGCCCAACATTTACGGATTGCATCTAGCAATTGCTGCTCACCTTTTACATTTAAAAAGGTATCTTGTTGCCCTGCAAAGGAAGCTGTCGCCAAGTCCTCTGCCGTCGCACTGGAACGAACAGCATATCGATGACCTGGGCCTAATTCTGTCCATGCGCTCAAAATTGCTTCTTCTACGTCACTTGGAACAGTCAGTCCAATGATGTGTTCTCTTATTTCCTTGCTAATACGCCTGACTTCTTCGATGTCAGATGCGTTTAGACGGTTGAGTTGTTCGTAAAAGGAAGCCATTGCAGGAGATTGCCCTACAATCTTCTCATAAGCAGACGTCGTAATGCAGTATCCTGGCGGAACAGGAAAACCAGCTTGCAGCAGCTCACCCAAATTAGATCCCTTACCGCCAACCTTATGAATATGGGCTCGGTTCACTTTTTCCAAATGCAAAACATAAGACAATGTTCTCAACCCCCTCATCATGGTTACACACACGATATTACCAGTTAGTAGCTAAATAATTGATAAATCTCCAATTGGATGCTTATAATTTTACTAAGTACTGGAATCTGTTCAATAAGCAGCTTGTTGCGTTTCGTTCGTTATCAGACAGAAGAAGCTAAATTGTTGAGGAACGTGTTATTATTCGTTGATAAGAAGGTGATGGATGATGGCCAATACGACGGATCGGCGGGTTATAAGAACAAAGAAAAATATAAAGCGAGCGTTTAGCGAATTGTTGAAGGAGAAAGGGTTTGAGGCAATAACGGTACAAGATATTGCAGATCGGGCCGATATTAACCGTGGAACATTCTATTTGCACTTTTTAGATAAATATGATCTATTCGAGCGTAAAGTAGATGATATACTCGCGGAGCTGATTGCTTCAGTCCCCCTTGACTATGCGATAAACCAAACATCATTTACATGTATGGAACCACGAATCATCCAATCCTTCTCTCACTTTCAAAAATATCGTGACTTCTACAAACTGATGTTTGAGGATGCTACAAACCCTTATTTTCATACCCGATTTATAGAGCTATTGAAGAATCATTTCGAACAAAGCATTGAAGAAATGAAGCTGACCTCCAAGACGACCAATCATATTAACAAAGACCTTGTTGTCCACTACGGACTATTTTCTTTTATGGGCATTTTAAAATACTGGCTCGATCAAGACCCACCACTTTCCCCTGAAGAGATAGCAAAACAATTACGCTCTATTTATGAATTTGAGTCGGCACGAATTATCGAGGAAAGAGCATATAAGTAAGATGATTGAACAAATAGAACCCTCTAACCTCATCAGTTGCTGAGGATTTAGAGGGTTCTAAAATAGTTATCAAATATGCATATAAGCTAGGATGATGTTAGCACACGAATCGACTATCCATTCACCACACAGGCCTTGCTCTAAATGGAACTTGCCCTCCAGTAGATTCACCCACTAACGTTATTAAATCCCTCTTGAGCATATTCATTCTTTCCACACCTATTCGTTCCGCCCAACGCTGCTCGATCTCTGCAACAATCTTTTCTTTTGCTTGAATGGCTAACTTGCCGTGTTCAGTGAGCACTATTAATTTCCCTCTCATATCGGTGGGATGATTGGTCCGCTGCACATAGCCGTTTTCTTCAAGGTGATCAACCATTTTGCTAACAGCTTGCTTTGTAATTCCTAAGTACTCTGCGATCTCGATTCCTGTTGCACCATCAGGCGTGATGCGTTTAAACAAAAAGCCGTGTGCAGGCCTAATATGTTCATATCCTATTTCATGCAGTTGTTCATGAAGTTCCCGGATCAATATACTAATACTTCCTGCTAATAATGCAGTAAGGTCGGACTCCGCATTTGTTTGCTCATTCATATACGCTCTCTCCCTCATATATAGTCAATCAAGTTGACTTTCTCTGATTATCATTGTACAGTCTGATATATAGTCAATCAAGTTGACTTTTTTTGTTTTTCATTGCCATTCAATTTATTCAGCCAGATAAAAACACCTCTGGAGGTTCAATATGATTATCAAGATTAGAGCAAGTGTGTTTATTCCAATGTCCTGGACTGATCCCGTAAAGGATATGGAGACCGGAATCGTTAAACAGTTTGAAGGGGATTCACGTGAATTCACCCCCTACGCCGTAAACACAATGCGCTCTAGAGTGGAGCAAGAAGTCACTGTAGATTTTTATAAAAGAGACGTGTTTTCCTACAAAAACACAGGTATTACAACGGAGAAAATCACTCATTCAAATGGTTCTATTCAACGAAGACAAGGCAAAGCTAGTACTGATGGTATCCAATGTACAGATATTGAATGGAGAGAGGACGATGTGTGCTTTAAAATGCGCGCTAGTGCCAGTAATCCCTTGAACGATTCAGCACCTCCAGTCGACTACTTACTAAGGGTAAATATAACTCGCGAAGGCACGGTATCCATGACTGGTGAGCATGATGGATTCCCCTGCTTTGAGTTTTATAAGCAATCCAACTTTGGCCCATATGAAACGATCTATACGCATGACTTTAGAAAAACCGGGGATACCCCTGCTGCTTTAGCTGGTGAAATGGAATATAAGTTCAGATACTATAGTTGATAAAAACATCGGTATTGATCTGATTGTAAGGACTGGAAAGGACTTCTCCCGAGGGGTCCTTTTTTATGAGTCTTTTGAACCTATTTCTTTTCTTTACTTATCAAGCAATGAAAACTTCTTTACAAATAGAACTCGATCTTGCCCCTTTCCATCATAGTTCGTCGTGACGGAAATACCGTCGACTAGTCGATCCCCCGCTTCCATTCGAAAGCCGAGGCGAGTGTGGAAAGCAATCGATGTACGGTTAACAGGAGAAGTTACGCAGCGAACCTCTGTGCAACCAAGCTCTCGTACCTTATCGAAAAATTTTTCATATAGCTGTGTGGCAATTGTAGCTTTCCTATACGATGGATGAACGCCGACAAAGTGTATATAGGCTTGATTCATATCCGTTTGTGAAACGAACCCAATTAAAAAGCCAATCCTCTCCTTGCCTTGCTCCACAATAAAGCTCGTATGCGTAAAATGTTGAAAAAATAGTTTCGGCAGCATATCTGCCATTTTCCTACCGCCCCACCATTCATCGATAACAGCTACGATAGGGATATAATCAGACTCAAGGACATTCCGAATATTCATTTAAAAACTCCTTAATTCCTTCCGGACTTATTCACCCTTCTATGATACATCCAATATCATAATTTGGAAATTAACATTTCATTTTTTTCCTGACATTAACCAATACTAACAAAACAAAATGTACGCTTATTCAAAACGGTAATATTGAATGATCGGAGGTACTGCACCGTGCATAAGCAAAAGCTGAGAAATATCATCATTTTGGTACTTTGTTTCGTTCTTATTGGATTCAATTCGCTAAGCAGCATTAAGCTGGCTGCTGCTGAACCTGTTGATCGCACAGCATCCGATAGAAGATCTATGAAGCAGAATAGCTCTGCTCGTCCACCTCTAGTGGAACATATCTTCTTTCATCCACTAGTTGCATATCCGCAGCGCGCCTTTATCGGCGACAGACAATCAAAAGAAATGTTTGATTGGTTTGTAACCGTTCTGGAGTTCAAACGCATTCTTCAATCGTTATATGACAATAACTATATGTTGGTTCATTTGGAGGATGTATATGAGTTTAAAATGATAAACGGTAAAAAACAGGCTGTCCGCCGCCACTTTCCTCTAACAGCAGGCAAAAAACCGCTGGTCATATCGATTGATGATCCGAACTATTATACATACATGCGAAAATACGGCACAGTAAATAAGCTTCGCTTGAATGACGAAGGTAAAGTGGTATCGGAATCTCACGATTTAAAAGGCAATGTTGTGTGGTCAGACGATTTGGATATCGTCCCTATTCTTGATCGATTTGTCGAGCAGCATCCGGATTTCTCCTACCAGGGTGCTAAAGGTACGCTGGCCGTGACTGGGTTTGAAGGGATATTGGGTTGGCGTACACAATCTACCTCACCGACTTGGTCCAGGGAGCGTTATGAAGCAAAAAAAGTCGTGGCACAGTTAAAAGCAACTGGTTGGAAGTTTGCATCACATAGTTATGGTCATCGTCATCATTTGAAAATGGATTTAGAAAGATTAAAAAGAGATGAACGAAAGTGGAAGCGAGAAGTCGGAACACTTGTTGGCGATACGAACATTTACATATATCCATTTGGAGAAGGATATGAGTTGGGAGATCCTCGACTTGAATGGCTTGAGCAGCAAGGCTACACCGTATTCAGTCATGTAGGCAATGTAACCTATGAACGACGTCTTGAAAATAAAATCATTCAAGATCGCAGACATATTGATGGGATATCCCTAAGTCGTCAACGCAATCTATTTTTTGATTTATTTGACTCGAAGCAGGTCATTGATTTGGAAGGGCGATTTCCAATTGATCCCGTTAAGGTAAGCACAAGAAGACGTTCATAAAAATGCGCCTCCCTATTTCCCGCTCTCTCCACACTCTGCACATGTACGAGCAAGCCTCCAATACTCAATATCCACTGGATAATTGGGATCTGGAGGCTTTTTATATAAGAGTGCTTATCACGAAAGCTTCAACCAGTGTCTCGTGTTAGATTCCATATAACAGCTCCTTTAAGACAAAACGTTAGCACTTGCATGAACTTGCTATGATCAAGAAGCAAGAAATGAAAATCATTAATAATGCTGGAAAGGACGTGTCGTCTGTGAAAATTAATCACCTTAATCTCACGGTCACTGACGTAAAGGCAGCGAGAGCGTTTTTAGAAAAATATTTCAATCTAAAAACGGAGGGTACACGCGGTAACGGATTTGCTGTTCTTTCGGACAAAGATGGATTCGTTCTTACCTTGATGAAAGGTGCACAAGTAAATTACCCTAGTACATTTCATGTCGGCTTTATCCAAGACAGCGAGGAAAGGGTAAATGAGATTAATCAGCGTTTAAAGGAAGATGGATTTGAGGTGGAGCCACCACAAAGATGGCACGCTTGGACCTTTTATGTAACAGCACCAGGTGGATTTACCGTCGAAGTTCTATGTTAATGCAGATACAATTCAGCGACAGCAACTTCATCTATAGACTTGACAATCGTTTATTATCAATGAGTAAAAAAGAAAAAAAGCAGGTCCGTTATGGACTTGCTTTTTTTCATATTAACATTAGAAATGTTAGTTAGCTTTATTTTAATCGAATTTCATAGTCTCTTAGTGACCCTAACTCGCCTCTATAATCCAGCTTGCCCTCATCGATCAACTGACGTACACCGAATGCTAAATACATATCACCAACAACAAGATTGCTATCTCCCATGACTGCTCCAACTACTCGCGCCGCAAGTTGATAGTCATCCGTCACATGTTCCAAGAGAAACACATCATAATAATCTACAAGCACGGCTGTAAGCTTTCCATTGACCGTGTATTGAATGTGTCGACTATACGCTGTAACATTAGGTTCTCTATATATAATTATTGCTTCTTAATCGGGATGGTCAGCTCCAGATCTGTTAGATAAGTTCTATCATGTTCTCCATCCTGATCCAGATCCATGACAGCCCAATCTTTTGTTTTTACGGTAAGCGTAAACGGCCTGATCGTAATTGATTTTGGTGTACCTTCAAATGGACTATACAAATCATCATTTTTGTATTCAGATTCAGGCAAACGATGGAAATACCCAAACATACTTTGTTCCACAACTTTGCCTTTGTCGTCCACAAGTTCATAGTACACCTTACTTGCATGATACTTTCCTGTTTGTTCTGATGAATTTGGAACCGGGCCTTTGCTGTCTAATACAAGCCGAGTGGACACGGGTGACAGCGTCAGCTCTTTCACAGTATAACTGAACGTTCCGTTTGATTGGGTAACGCCCGGCTTTAACACAAAAGACTTGTTTTCTACCTTCACAGGGATTTTAAATTCAAAGATTTCCTTTACTCTAGTAACTTTCAGTTGGACCGTGAGTTCAAATTCGTCTGGTAAATGTTCAAGACGAGTGTATTGAACGGCAAACGCAGTTAGCCCCCCATCTAAAGGACGATCCCCATGACTCCCTGTACTTAATTGCAATTCTTGACCATTAACAAGTAAAATTGGCTTTTCAATATATCCCTTAAGCTTCTCGTTTTCCGGTACAATGTTTGGTTTTTCATACTCCTTGCTAGCAGCGTAGACGATCTTCGTATCTTCCTTATCGTACGGAGAGGTAGTATTAAAAGGTAAATCCTTGCCTTCACGTTCGACCAAAAAGGATAAGCGCGTTCCATCATAGAGCAAATTCGTCAATGTTAGTGTAACGCCATCATGGGTTACACGTAAGTTTGGCTGAGATACAATGCCTTGATCAATGGCAGTTCGAACTGCTTCTTCACTAGTCCCTTTGAAGAGTACCCCGATAACGGGAATGTTTTTTAAAGTAGCAGCCATTACCGGAGATACATAGCCTGAGAAAATGATTCCGATACCGAGTAAGCTCGCAGCTGATAGAGCTATGGCCGTTCGTTTGAGCAAACTAGGCTTCGATTTTGATCGTCTTCTGGATCGTTGTGGAATCGATCTCTCCTCTATTTGGCTCATAATCCGATCACGCAGCTGTTCGTTAGGTAACTTCGAATCCCCGATCATGTTTTCAATCGCTTCCATCTCAGTGCATTCCGTTTGTCGCCGTAAATGTGCCATGTACCACCTCTCCTTTCTTACCGTTACGCTCGAGTAGCTTGCGACGTAGCCGCTCATATTTTTTCCGTACCGTGGCAGGCTTAAGTTCCATGATTTCACTGATTTCATCGAAGGTATACTTTTCGACGCCTTTCAGTAGTAAAATGTGACGCTCTTCAGAAGTAAGATGAGTAAGCAGCTCATGGATAACGGGTTCATGTTGAGAGAATGACTGTCCCGGCATAGGCTGAACCTGTTCTTTACAACGTTCAATCAGCTTGAACCAGCGGCTTTGCTTTTTCTTTATATTCATTAAATGATGATAAGCCATCTTGTACAGCCAAGCCGAGAATGAGACTTGTCTCGTATACTGGTGAAGATGTTCATAAGCACGAATAAAGATTTCCTGTACCGCGTCCTCGGTCTCGGTATGATTTTTCAAAATATAATAGCAATATGTATACATCTGCCTGTCAAATTGAATCATAATCGTTCTGTATGCTTGTACATCTCCTGCCTTGACTTGGTCAACAATCGCTTCGATTGCCTCCCTTTTTCGCAAGCTATCTATATCCCCTGGGCTAGCTGTCTGCAAGAAATCACCTCCTGTCCTGTTGTTTACCGATATAACAATCACAGCCTTTCATTTTGTGACATGATGTGAAAAATATTTTTTTTGTTTTGTTTGATACTGTTACGAATGATCAAAAAAAGCCTTTCTTAGACCGTTTTTTCCTTGGATACGCTAGTGTTATTTCTTAACCTGCTTGAATGATAACTATCTCTTAGATGACCTGGATTTAATTTTAGCTTTAGGAAGAACTATAATTCGAGGAGAACTACTACCCGTTTCTTATACATTCACACTATAAAAAGCCCCAGTTCCACTTCGAATAGTGGTAACTTGGGGCTTGATTTCATAGACGTCAATGGCCGAACCATCGTAAATCAATATCTTTTTTACTCAAATAAAATAACTGGCTTCACCGTCTTGCCGCTCTTCATATCTGCGATAGCTTCATTGATTTCTTCAAATTTATATTTATTTATCAATTTATCAAATGGGAATCTGCCCTGCTTATAATAGTCAATCAATTGAGGGATAAACAGCTTCGGAATCGAATCTCCCTCCACTACTCCTGTCAATGTTCGATTGTACATAATTAATTCTTCAAGTATGTTTAATGTTACGTCAGGACCTACCCCCACTGATGCCATTGTCCCACGTGCACGAAGACTGCGGATCGCTTGAAGAATTAAGGCCGGAACACCTGTCGATTCCAGAACGTAATCTGCTCCGCCGCCTGTGATTCGTATAATTTCTTCTTTAGCATCCTGCTCCTTGCCGTTAATGACATGCGTTGCACCTAATTCCTTGGCTAGTTCTAATCGACTTGGTACTATATCAACCGCAATAATCGTCTTTGCACCTGTAATCGCTGCTCCCATTACTCCACTTAATCCGACCCCGCCACAGCCAAAGATCACGATGGAATCACCAATCTCAGGCTTTAGCTTGTTTAGCACGGTTCCTGCCCCTGTTTGAATTCCACACCCGAGAGGACCGAGAAGCGATAAATCCAGTTCTTTGTCGACCTTTACGACATTGTTTACATGCGCAACTGCATATGTTGCAAAGGAGGATTGACCAAAAAGCGTAGCAATTTCTTCATTTTCTTTTGTAAGACGACTCGTTCCATCTAGCAAATGACCGCCAAAGTTAAGCTCACCAAAATGATTGCAGCTCGCTGGATGGCCTTCGAGACAGTTTTTGCATTTTGCACAATAAGCGAAAGAAATAACGACATGGTCACCCACTTCAAAGTCAGTCACATCCGGTCCAAGCTGCTCAATAATACCTGCACCCTCATGACCGAGAGCAATTGGCATCGGAGTGGGAGTATGCTGAAGCTGGACGCCGATATCCGTGTGGCATATGCCTGTGCCCACTAATTTTATGAGCACTTCGTTGGATTTCGGCGGTTGGAGTTGAACATTCTGAATAGTAATATTGCCGCCTTTTTCGTTTACAATTGCTGCTTGAATATGCATGGTGAATTCACTCCTCATCGTCAACTACCTTTATTATATGATAACGCTTACATATTAACAATTTACAAAATTTCGAATAATTCTATTCATATTTTTACTACTGTATATGTAGCTATTGTCCCGCGCTTAGTCTGTCCATTTATTCACACATTAAACAAAGCAGGCTGTCTGCGATTTGACAGCCTGCTTCATTAGGAATCTTCTTGAGAAATAATCTAGAAACCTAGATTGTTATGAATGATTTCAGCTGCGTTCCGTTCCATCAAATGCTGTACATAGGTGTTACTAACCCCTGGAAGCCAGATTCAGGCGTCCGAACGAATATGAGTAATTCCTCTCCAGGCTTACTTGAAGCTAAGCTAGTCGAAGAAACGCCTTTGTATTCACCATTGCCGCACTTTGCTGGCCCGTTCACGACCGCTATGGTTATACTCGTTTTATCCCGATATTTTCGTGGTGAACTTGATATGGAATAATATCTCGGCTGTAGAGGTGGAAGCAGCTCCAGAAATTTCACGAATGGAAGCTCACAGGCTTCATATTTTTCTAATAACGTTAGCATGGAGAGTCGCTTGCTCAGCACTTGTTCCTGATAGACACCCTCCTCTAACAAAGCTTCCAACTCCCGTTGGTGCGGGGGGCATACGGTATGAGCTGCGAGCTCATGTATTTGAGCCCGAGTAGCAGGCTCTTGCATTTCAACGCTATGGCAAAGCAAATCACGAATATTTACCGGATGATCCATAGGAAGATGAGCCATGTCTAAGCCGGTTGCAGTTAGTATGAGTTGATCGTCCCCCTGGAGTCGGAATCTCCGCAGCACCCGATCCACATTTTCTTTACTATTACGCGGCAGTACCCCTAATTGATCCCCTTCACGATACGCCATCCCTTGTGGCAATTGAATCTCAATATGTCTTGTACTCCGTTCGCTAGTTGTGGATTGAAGTTCACGATTATCCAATACAATTGCATAAAAAGCATCGTACGCTCGCACAAGTGGCTCGGCAACTGGCCTATTAATAAACTGGGCATGAAGAGCAGGTTGTACAGACTCCGCTTCAGACACTACATTGATTCCTAAAGCATTCCTGACATCCACCCATAGCGTTTCACGCCATTGCTCCAATTGCAGTTCAAAATCACCGCCGGCATCTGCCTCACCACGAGACGAGAGTCTTACCCCACCTTTTCGCGCAAGCTGCTCATCGATAAATCGAGGCACATCCTGATAAGTATTGGACCAATTGCGGTCACCACAGCCAAATACAGCATATTGAACACCATCGAGTTTACCATCTTCTACTTCTTCCAGCCATTTCACAAACTGTGCTGCATTTCTTGGCGGTTTCCCATTATAAGAAGCGGTAACGATGACAACAGCACCATCTTGCGGAAGCTTGCCAATTGATTCATTTAAGGAAGCAACCTCACTACTTATTCCAAATGAGCGTGCCGTATTTGCTAGCTCTCGCGCTATCCCTTCTGCCGTGCCTAAATTGGAGCCGTAAAGCACAAGTAAGGAGGACGAATTGACGTCTGTTCGAGTAACAGCCCTTGTTTGGAGATTCGCAGCTATGTTTTCGCTAGTACTCACCGTCTCATTTCCTACTATCCGTTGCTGAGAAGATATGCTTGCATCCTGTATACGCTCCCGCTGCTTCACTCGAATACTAAAATCGTCTGGCTTAAGCGTTAACGTCTCTTTTATTTTCAACTGGTAATTACGATAATCAATCAGTTCAAAATGTTTGAGAATCATGCCCAGCGCTAACGTAGCTTCATAAAGTGCAAACTGCATGCCTATGCATGCCCGCTCACCATTGCCAAATGGCTTGAAAGCATGACTCGGCACTTTATCCGGATACTCAAAGCGCTCTGGACGAAACTGTTCTGCGTCCTCTCCCCATGCATCTTTGTCCCGATGAAGCTGAGGCAGCAGTACGACGAGATTGTCCCCTTTTTTTAACGGATATTCGCCGCCTAATACGGTATCTTCTCTAGCCGAAACCTCGAAACCTGGTGCTGTAGGCCATAAACGTAAAGCTTCATTAAGAATCATACGGATATATTTCAATTGAAGAACTTGCTCATAAGTCGGAGTTGGGCTCGTGAGCACCTGATCAACTTCTTGATACGCCTTTTTTAGTGCATCTGGATTTTTGAGCAAATAATAAATAGCAAACGATAATAAGCCACTCGTCGTCTCATGCCCTGCAATAAGGAAGGTAATAATCTGATAGCGAATATTTTCATCATCCAGTTGTTCACCTGTATCAGGATCTCTTCCTTCCAGCATACGTGCGAGCAAGTCAATTTCCCCAGATCCTCCACTTGTCTTTCGTTCTTCAATAATGGTGTCTACTAAATTAAACATCGTTTGTATATCTACTTCGTATTGCTTCCTTGTCTTCACCATCAGCATGTTCTGAAGCTCTATCCGATTGCTTCTTCGCATCGCTTCATTCAGTGCACTCACCATACTTAAAATAAACGGACTATGCTCTTCTCTATAGAAACTGTTAAAGCGGTAATTGAATCCGCACAGCCCAATCGTATCGAGCGTAAGCCTAGTCATGTCATCCGCTACATCAATCGTGTCATTCGGATTCAACCGTGCCCATTTCTGAACAAGCTGTGAAGCAATGTCGACCATCATCGTGTGATAACCTTTCATCGCTTGCTGACTGAACGTAGGAAGCAGAATATTGTGGGCCTTTCTCCAGTTCGGCTCAGTCGTCCAGCTTGTAAATAGACCATCGCCACCAAAAGCACGGACATTTAACAGTTCTTTACCGAGATGTTTATCAAATCGCGTAATATCACATAATTCAGCTACTAGCTTATGACCAGACACCATTAACGTATTCAATCCCGGCGCTTTAAAGCGATAGATGGGCCCGTATTTCTCCGCTAGCTCTCCGAGAGATAATATAGGAGTATCTTTATTAATTAAAGGCAAGTTACCAAGGGGTCCGTATGATTTTGGTTGAGGAATATATCCGGCTTCTCTTATCATCATAAACATCCTTTCCGAATGGTTTACGTACAAGATTCGTTTGATATACGCTGGTGACTTACTATGAAGGTAGGAAATCATTTGAGTAATTCACAAATGGTCTGATGGTAAACTTAAATCAATTTATTTCATTACATTAACTGCTCGATCCAGTTGCTTTTACACCATGAAATAATGTATCTATGACCAGCTTTGCCGCTGATCGCTTCGCAACATGCCCATTTTGTACTTGCTGCCACGTCAAAATGAGTATGGAATAGAACACATTTAATATCCAATCGCTGCTCATATCCTGCCGAATACTTCCACGCTGCTGTAAGGTTTCTATCACTTCTCGTATTGGCTCCAATATTATAGCTTCAGCTTCAAGTATTTCTTCATTGCAAAAATGCTGGTGGTCCTGAATAAGAAAATATATCTTATCTCCATATGGAATAAGCTCCTCAACCACGGTTGGAATGTAGGTTTCAATATGTTCATCATCTTTCGGAATTTGGCTTAGGATTTCTCCAACTACCTTGATCGAACGTAAAGCCAACTGCACAAACAGCTGTTCCCTGCTTTCTACATAACGGTGCAGTGTAGCAATTCCAATACCTGCGTAATCAGCAATATCATTCATAGACGCGGTAGGCTTGTTGACCAAAATTTCCGTTGCCGCATCCAGTATCGCATTCAGCTTATTCTCCTTAGTGACAGACCTGCTATCGCTCACTTTGTTCCCTTCTTTCGTACGAGTTGTTTAAAAATGATAGATCATTCTATCATATGATCGTATTTTATATTATATAACATCGTATTTCAACTACACGCGGAGAACATTCGACAAACTATTATTTAATGCCGTAATGCCGTTTATAAAAATAATAAAGCCCTGTTCCTATCAAGGAACGGGGCTTAGACATGGTACATAATCGAATCATTGTTAGCTTTCCATATCGTTAAACGGATTTCTGTATGTACTACTTTAACATCCTTCTAGGGACAATACACTTTTAATGATATCGAGCGGCACCAACGTATTTCCATAGGTATCATTCGTAATCGCAATTACAATATTTTTCATTGGTGCGATACAAATATAATTGCCGCCCATCCCCATTGCAAAATAAAATGGCTCACCAGCCACAGTCTCTGAAATCCACCAGTGCCGACCGTAATAGCCAAAACTCTTGTAAGTTAAATATTCAGGTCGTGTCGTCAACGAAATCCAGTTTTCACTTATAAGCCGCTTCTTGCCCCATCTTCCCTTGTTCAGATACAGCTGTCCAAATTTGAGCATATCTTGTACGGATAGATGCAAGCCGAATCCCCCGATATTGACTCCTCGCGGATCATCATGCCAAATGTAATTGTTAAACTGCAAATGAGAAAACAAATGCTTATCAGCAAATTCATTCGCACGCACATTCGTTACTTTATGTAAAATTGCCGTCAACAGCTGGCTGCATCCTGAGTTATAATTCATAGATTCACCGGGATTACTTATCAGTGGTCGCTCCAGCACAAACTTAACCCAGTTCGGGCTATGAATCATTTCTGGCCAGCCATCCCATTCACTCAGCTCTGGCCAATCGAAGCCCGCACTCATCGTAAGAAGATGATCGATCGTGATCAATTGCTTTCTAGAATCGCTGCTACGTCTCAATTCAGGAAATAATTCAATGATAGGAGTAGAAAGTTCGGGAAGCAATCCCTTATCTTTTGCAATGCCAATCAAGCAAGAAGTAAAGCTTTTTGTGCATGAATTGATCTTATGAAGCTTCTTCTCAGACTTGCTATTTTTAAAATGCTGAAATACGAGCGTGCCGTCTCTACTAATCAAACAACTATGAATCTTTTCATTTTTCAATACATCGGATAAGTGCTTGGTTTCTTCATTCCACGTAATTTGCAAATGGTGTCCTCCCATTATTTATTGTCCCATAGTCCTATATAAGTATTTCATTTTATCATTACAGAATTTACCTAAATACGTCAATACAATTACCTTATAAATAACATAGTGAGGCTGAAATACTTCTTTATACACATGCAAAATAAGCCGCAGCGTTCCCTACGGCCCCTTAAAAATGAATATTTTCATTCCCCTTTCTTTGGATAATACGAAAATCCAGGATACTTAACAACAGGATACTTCTCTTTGCGCAAAGCATTGATTAACTCAGGCCCTACATGTAAATTATCCTCTACAAGTTGATGCGGTGTTAACGCCATCCATTGGTTCAATGACACATCCGCGAAACGGTCGCTCTTAAATATTTCAAGAAACCAAAGGCTCTGTTCACCAGTATTCTGCACATAGTGGCCATTAGCAAATGGCACATACCCCACATCGCCAGCCCTCACATTAAAAGTGCGTGCAACCCCATTTGCTGCAAATACGGTCATACGCCCCGTTCCTGACAGGTAATATTGCCATTCATCATTATTTGGATGCCAATGCAATTCACGCATTGCTCCTGGTTTCACTTCTACCAAAGCCGCTGCAATCTCACGGGATATCGGAAAATTACTCGAATCGACGATACGAACGCTGCCACCAGGAGTAACTAATGGCTTTTGGGCTAGCAGCCGATGAGCAAACGTTTTTGGTACCGTGCCAAATGGATCAGGCACTTCTTGTGATTCGATTGGCCCAGGCACCTCTGCTTGGAAAATGTATCTTTGCTCCTTAGGAATATTGGCAAAGGCACTTTCCGGCACACCAAAATTAGCGGATAGGACATCTTTCGGTGTATGAGCAAACCAATCCGAAATCGATAACGTATCAAAATCAGAAAAATGCCCGTCATCAAAAACAAGCAGAAATTCGCAGCCCTCCTCTAATCCTTGAATGGAATGGGGAATTCCAGGTGGGAAATACCACAAATCACCTGGACCAACGTCCGCGATAAAATTGCGCCCGTCTTGATCGACTGCTGTAATTCGAGCTCTTCCTAAAATCATAAAGGACCATTCCGCCTGCGTATGCCAATGCAGCTCACGCACACCTCCTGGGGTCAGACGCATATTTACGCCTGCTATCGTCGTTGCGATTGGCAGCTCTCGAATCGTGACCTGCCGCGACCAACCTCCATGATTCAGCTGCATGGGTGCATCTGAGAAAGAAAACCTCATATTAGGCATGGTTCCCGCATCGGTTGCTGGCGGCACTAGCATATCTGGATTTTGCATATCAAGCATAATATTGCGAGGTCCTAAGTCGGTAGCCCCCGCTCCATCGCTGCGAATCGGTTGTGGGATTGGTATCTTCCTATGTTGATGGGGGATATCATTCATGAGGCATCCACTCCTCTCACAATCAACTATTTATACAAATTATGACGTACTACATGGACATTATGTGTTCCGACGGTAAACCGGGAGTAACCTAAGCTTCACAAATCACTAATGGGGAGCTCCCAGTTGAAAATAGAGACAATTATGCAGTTATTTAACCTAAAAATGTGCCTATGCAAGATATGATCCGCAAAAATGTAGTTATTTTAGCTTCATTTCCAATTTGAGTGCATATTTGAACAAATTAAATGCATTACTTGTACATAAAAAGGACGCCCCTCCTTTCCTTAAGGGACGTCCTTTCCATTTCATTCAAGAATGAAGCACTGCGATTTCATTCCAATCGCTGCCGGATGTGTTATCATTCTCAAGTTATAATCTTGTATTACGTTTTTACTTGATTGGACTGCTCAACGTGCTTTTCCACGTTTCGCTGCCATCTTCGTTGCGTGTCGATTCATGTGATACGGTTGCTTCTTGAACATCTCCAAAGCCCCAATGGCTTATTGGCATATCAGGGAACAAAGGATCAAGTCCTTTCAACGGTCCGCGGAACAGCATGCGGTTAATCATCGTAACAGCTTCAACGCGATTAATATGCTGAGATGGTTTAAACGTACCATCTGTATATCCACCTAGGAATTTACCGCGATATAGCGCTTCGATCGTATTGCCTGACCAATGCTCGGACGAATCTGTAAAGTGATGCGATACAGGTGCATACACGTCAAGCTTCAAGAAACGAGACATAACCGAAGCAAGCTCACCGCGTGTTACTGGCGCGTCCGGACGGAATGTGTTGTCCTTGTAGCCGCTGAAATAGCCATGCTTCGTTGCAATTTTTATCGAGTTGGTTGCCCAGTGTCCTGAACGAATATCGGTATAAGATAGTTTGTCGTTACTAACACCACCTGGCTCAGTGAGGCGTGCTACGATAGCAGCAAGCTCCGCACGAGTCAAATATCCATTCGGTTTAAACTCTTTGTCCGGGAAACCAACGATATAACGTGGATGCTTAAGTGTGCCGAAGCGATCAGAGAACACGTTCACTTTAATTACTGCTTTGGCTTTTGAGTCGTTATTGCCGTTAACAGCAAACTCACCGTGAATGTCGAAGATCGTGTCCGCTGCTTTCATTTGCGGCCATTGAATCACTGGTTTGAAGCTGTCGCCTTTGCCGCTAGCAATATTAGATACTTTCCATACAATTGTATTTCCAGTCACTACTCCACCAGCAGCATCTACAACTACAACACCTTCTGGAAGCGTAATGCGAACTTCCGCGGAAGAAACAGGGCTTGTAGATGCGTTCTTATAACTAATCGTCAGATGGGATTTCTCCCCTTCTTTGACTTTGTTCTTGTCGATCTCCATTTGAAGCGCGAGCTTCGTAGTTGGATCCGGTGTCGGCACAGGTGATACCGGATTGCCACCGTTATTATTACTGTTGTCACTGCCATTACTATTATTGCCGCTGTTGATCGGCTTTAGCTTTAGATCATGCCTCACGATTTCACGTTCGACCGACAATACCGGACTCGTATACGATTCATAACCGCTCTTCGTAACGACAAGAACATAATCGGTTTCTGGATATACCATGTAAGCATAGAAGCCATTTGCATCGCTCAATTGCTCAGGACTCGCGTTATCATTAGGTGCAAATCCTGCAATAGCAGGCAGCTTGACACCTTGTCCTGGAACAAGCCCTTTCGCGATGTTTCTAGGTGTGTTCGCATATTGAAGAGTGACTTTTGCACCTTCAATTACTTTATTCGTAACCGCATCTGTGATCGTGCCGTATGGATCGATCAATTCAGTTGAAATATTCATTTCTCCTGATGCCGTTACTTTAACAGGACCACGGCTCACAATGATAGATTGGCCAGGAGCCACTTCGTAGCGCACCTCTAGCTCATATTCACCGATTGCAATGCCATCAGCACTAAATACGCCCTGTCCTTGCAGTGGAAACGCTTTTGGCGCCCCATTGTGCATCACGTATGTGCCATCCTGTTTCTTCAGATAAACACTAGCTTTGTTTAGTACTTCTGGAGCAAGTAAAGACGTGCTGCCATTCGGCTGCTTGAACAAAACGATACCTGTCGCTGTTCTATCCGAATCAAAGCTTTGATTGCCTGCTCCAGTTACCTCGCCAACTGCTGCCTTTTGCTTGTAGCTAACTGGCGTTGATACGCCGCCGATCATGACATGCTGTGTGACCGTTAAATCATAGGTCACATCGCCTTTAGGAACTACGACGCTGTACGCACCATGTTGATCCGTTACTACGGTTTCATCAAAGTCAACACCTGGTGTAATTACGCCATCGCCGTTCAGATCAAGTGTCACTCTAACACTTGCCCCTGCCACTGGCTTATTGCTGTCACCTGATGTCACAACTCCTTTAATAGAAGCTGGCAGGAACGTGATCTTAATTTCCTTTTCAGCAGATAATCCAAGTTTCGTGTCATTTACCACCGCTTTAAGCGGGATCTCTTGTGATGCTACGCCAGTAATCTTTCCTGATTGATACGTTACTTGCGCAATACCTTCTGCATTCGTTACCGCTTTATTTCCTCCAACAAATTGACCTGTATTCGATGGAGCGCTAAATACAACTTCAACACCTGCGATAGGTTTACCGCTCTCATCTTGCAGCTTCGCTGTTAACACCGTGGAAGACTTACCATCTCCCAAAATGCTAGCTGGATTAGCTATAAGCGACAGGCTCGATGTTGCTACCTTATAGTCATTATCAGCAAGCTTGTCCACTGCTTCTGTCTGCACTACAGCGCCTGCTCCATTAATCGCTACATACGTAACCGTATGCTTGCCTCCAATTAAGTTTGCAGGAACGATATAATCAGTGCTCTCCCACTTCTTAAATCCGTCTGCAGCCCATGTAGCTGCATTACTGAGTGTGAGTGGAACGGAAGTACCATTCACAGTGGCTGTTACACCTTCCGCTGCAATGGAGCTAACAGCAGAAAGTTTCAATGGCTGATTAGGAATCGCTCTAGCTGGTTCCGCATCGCCTTCTTGCTTATTTCCTGTCCATCCATTCAGTGCTTTATGGAGTGTAATTGCTACCATTCCAGGTGATACGCTCGTGTTTCCATCTTGGTCAGTCACTCCGTATGTAAAGCTATCTTGGCCAAATGTGAAACCAACGTTTGGTGTATAAATCCAAGTCGCACCTGTCGGATCTGCTGGGTCTTTCGTGAGTGTTCCGTTTATCGGGTTAGTGATAATCCCGTACGTAATTCCTGTTACGCTCTCACGATCCGTTCCACGCAGGACGATAGAAACGGAAGGTTGGCCTTCATTTGCTTCAACCGTTACGGACTCCGCAACAGGAATACCGTTGTAAGAAATGTTGATGCTTCCTGATTGCTCTGATTGGTGCATACCATCAAATCCATGCCAAGGGATGGATACGATACTGCCCTCCGGCAATGTAGGAGATGTTTCGAATTGCAAGCTGCCTACCTCTGCCGTTGTCAAAGTTACCGTACTGCCCGGATTGAGGTATACCGCACCGGTTACGCTGGACATGTATTTCAATCTTCCCTTGCTCGCCAAATCAGTCGGAACCAGAATTTGAACTTTCTCTAGCAAGTCACCATCTTTATCGTTATAGGCAGGAGCTGCTGAAAAATCTGCAGTTGCAAAATCAATCGTTGCCCCTATCGTGCCAGACTTGTTCACTTGTCCGATAACAGGAGGTGTATTTATTACAATCGTTACCGTCTTCGATTCGAGTGAATATTGCAGTCCATCAGAACCGCTCCACTTGAAATCAACAGTACCTGCAGCATCTGGGGCTGGAATGAACTTCAGCCGATCAATATCAGCCGCAGCAATCTCTTGTCCTACCGTTACATCTACTGCTGGACCAGATGAAGGAACTAGAACTAGCTTCCCTTTTGTAGGATCAGGCAGTGTGTCGATGCGCACTTTTTCTAGCGGCTCATTACCTGGATCGATATAATTCGGTGCAAAATCCCCCGCGTTCGTAAATGGAAGCTCCGCATCTCCTGCTTTCATAACTTTGCGAATATCCTTTACTTCAGGTGAACTATTGACCGTAACTTTGGCATCATCTACAGCAAACTTTGTCCCGTTGTATCCGTTCCATAGGAAATCAACTGTACCGTCGAACCCAGCTGCTACCGGCACAAATGCGAGTTTGTCCAACTCATTTACAGGGATAAGTTGATTAGCTGTTACCGCTACACCGTTTAATTGCAGCTGCCCTTTTGTCGAATCTGGCAGCGTTACAATCTTAACGCTTTGCAAGTTGTCCCCGTTAGGAGCGCCACCGTTTATTTTGAAGTACTTTGACTTGAAGTCATTTGCGGAGAACGCTGTCGGGACAGAGCGATAAGCGGACTTTGCGATATCTGCCACGAGTGGATCATGTGTGGAGAAGGTTACGACATGCTGCGCCTCGCCTGCATTTGTGTTACCCTCTTGCTGACGCCCATTGCCTCTGTCTTCGAACAAAATTACATTGACGACATATTCTTTCGAAGGGTCTATGGTTCCATCAGTAATTACGATGTTGTTCCAGTTCTCTGTCTTGCCTGTATCTGCTCCTGGAAACAGCTTCTGGGAAAGACCTAGATTTCGTTCTACCTCTTGATTACCTACTTTTGATTTCTCAATGACATTGACTTCCATCGCATAATTTCCGGGCACTTTTGGAATAAAGCCCGTGTCAATTGTCACTTTACCTGGCTCTACTTTTAAGTCAGCCTTATCAATTTCACCGGATTTACGGGAACCGCCATCAATAATAAGCTGTGCCCAGTCAACTGTCATCTGCCAGTTCGTGTTAGGTGCATCCGGGCGCACATCTTGATAATAATGGTGAATCGTAATCCCTACATAGTTATCGCCCTGAGTGATGCGATGAAATTCATTCGGTTTGAAATTCAATACGGTCGTATTCCATTTAGCATTTTGACCTGACAGTGTACCTAGATATGCTCCCTCGGTAATCTCTTTTTTGTAGCCCGTCCCATTTGGAGAGATACCCGATCCCGCAATACTGTTATTCCAGTCAGCGGTCGTTTTCCAAGGCGTATATGGACTACCTAATGCGATATCGCTAGCACTTGAAGAGAAATAGACGCGGTCCCATTCCCCGTTATTATTCGCGGCTGCATTATATTCATCCACATCCAATGCTCGAATGAGCAGTTGTGCACTTTTCGTAGGAATTTTATTGACGTTTGGAATTTTAAACTCGACTGGATACTTGCTATAGTTATCACCGGTTTTATTTTGATTCTTCAAGCCAAGATCCAAATCCCCGTCAGCCGCAGAGTTACTTGCTCCGCCGCCCCAGTTATCGGAATCTACGAAGAACGTGCCACCGTCAACTGAAGTTGGAACCGCTGCCTTAACTGGTCCTAGCGGAACCATTAACTGAGCGCAGAGGAGTACAAAAGTCATTAATAGTGCCCCGATCCGTTTTCCCAACGCCCCCTTTCTTTTTAGAGTTGACTTGCTTTGTTGCTTTTCTGTCATAGACTCTACTCCCTCGTATAGTAATGCTGGTAGCGACACATATAGTAACATTCATGACTGAACAATTACTGTACAATCTCTTTTCACATCAAAAAAGCCCCTTCCATTATCTAGTGATGATTTATCATGGAAGGCAGCTCTTCTACTTGTCCAGCTTATCTATATTAACAACATATGTTCATAATTAAAAGAGGAAATAATAGATCCATTTATTTATAAAATATCCTTGCAAGTAGTCGCGCTCTAAAACATTTTTCTACATAGATTTGGATAATACCTACCCGTTCCAGTATGCTTGGATATCACGGTCATATTCATTTTCTTCCGCTGCTTATTCCACAGCATCTGCTTATCAGCCATATCTACTAGCTGTTCTAATTGTTTCGGTCTAGCACCCTGATGAGAACCTCTATGAGAATAAACGGCAGTTCCTAGAGATATCGATAAACTTATAGTACCTTGTTGATTTATCGATTGGATAGACTTATTCATCAGGTGAAGTGCGGCCTCTACTTCATGTTCACTCTGGCAAGGAACCATGACAACAAACTCATCCCCTCCCCAGCGAACAACAACTTTTTCTGGAATACGAAGTTGTAACAATTGGTCTGCTATCTTAGACAGCATCTTATCACCTATGTTGTGACCATAGTTATCGTTAATCTGTTTAAAATTATCAACATCAATGAAATAAATGGCGACTGCCCCATTCTTTCGTTTCGCTCGATGCAAAAGCCTGCGATATTGTTTGACTGCAACTGTCCGACTATAAGCGCTTGTTAAAGAATCGTACGTAATTGTATAACGAAGCAGATCAATATACTTGCCTAGAGCCCAAGACATGACAATCCAAATACCTGAGACAATAGCAAAAGAGCTAGAAAGACGATCGATTGCAAATAAATATAAGTTGAACGCTGTAACGATACCTATGGAGATCAAGCCAAGTACAAGTTGGCCTATATTCAATGTTCTCCCTCCTATTATGCAAGCCTGCTCTTATTGTATACAATCGGTCTGGACAATTTCTAAACGATGTTTCCATTTCGTAAAAATAAAAACGAAAACCGCTCTAGGTTTGAACTGCACCTCCAAATGTTAGACATCATCAACAATAAGGACCATCGTTCATATTAAGAGCGGTTTTTCAAATTATGTACGCATTATAAGTTGATCATACCATTGCTGGATATTGGCGTTAGGCACAATCCCAAGCTCATTCGAAAGATTTTCACATAGCTTATCAAACAACTTTTTCACTTCATATGTATTTCCTAACTCTGCCTGCAGCTTCATCGCTTCCCATGCAATTTCCTCATTAAACGGAAAACGCTCCAACGCGATTACATAGAAATGAAATGCTTCGAGAAGCTGTCCTGTCTGAACATGATATTGCGCGAGCTGCTTAGCAAGTATAAGCCATAGGGCTCGCAACCGTTCACGTTCGCTTTCCGCCCATATGTAATCATAAGCTTCTAAATAATCTCCATTGTATTGAGCAAACAGCCTATGATGGCGATCAATCGTATCTGTACGAACAGGCAAAGACTCTACCAGAGCTTGCTCCCATTGATCCATATCTAATGAAACGGTGCCTATTTCTAGTCGATAGCCATTGTCTATATATTTAATTTGAATATCCACATTGAGCCGCTTCAATGTTCTTCGCACTTGATACATCGTTGTGTGCAGCAAATTTGAAGCTTTTTCTAGATCACTATCAAACCACAGCACTTCTAGGATCGAATCCTTTTGCACCGTTTGACCGCGATAATGCAGCAAGTATGCAAATAATTCCTGCGCTTTTAGTGTACGCCATTGAAAGGACTGTACTTGATTCTGATCGTCTCGCAAATAAAGGCTTTGCATGCAGCATAACACATACTGCGGAGTCTTGTTATCTTCGGTCACAGATAAAAACTGCTTATGAAGTCTTTGTATGGTTACTGCAAGGCGATTGCGCTGTACAGGCTTTAGTAAATAGTCCAACGCATTTACCTCAAAAGCTTGAATCGCATATTCATTGTACGCTGTCACAAATACAATCCGCAGCTCAGGCTTTATTTCCATCAGCTTCTCAGCCAAAACCATCCCATTCATTTCAGGCATTTCAATATCTAAAAAAACAACATCAATTGCCCCATGCTCAGCCAGAATTAACGCCTCTCGTGGATCTTGAGTCATGGCTACAATATCAATATCGTTATAATCCTTCAAAAGACGGTTGAAGCTATGCAATGCTAACTTCTCATCGTCTACCAGTAAAACTTTCATGTGAACGAGAACTCCTTCCAAAGATATAAGGACCATCTACCTATCTTATAGTGAATACGATGGCAGGAACCGTTATGTTTCTGTCGAATAGGAAGAATTATGATGAAAATTAGAAAAAAATTATTTATTCTTTTGTTATTTTTAGTCGTAATTACTGGTATCCGTCTATTGTGGCTGTATGCCCTCTCCACCCCGAACCAGCCGATAGCGGCTCATGGGCAGTTTGATTTAACAGATTGGAATTTTGAGCAAGACGGGAACTTAAAATTAAACGGAGAATGGGAGTGGCATCCAAACGAGTTGCTAGATCCACACTCTAACCATGCACCTGAAGCGGAATATATTGATGTGCCAGGTAATTGGAGCGATGCACATACACCGCCAAAAGGAAGCCCGCAAGGATATGGCAGTTATCGATTACGCATCAAATTGAACGACAGCGATAATCAAATGCTTGCACTGCACGTTCCTGCCTTACCCACCTCTTCAGAGGTGTATGTAGACGGTAAACAAATCGCACACTCGGGAAAACCAGCTGCCTCCGCTCATTTGTATAAGCCGTGGGGTGTCCCTTATATCGCAAACTTTCAAACGGATAGTAAAGTAGTGGATATTGTCATACATATAGCAAACTATGAAAATGCATATTCAGGCGGGATAACGCAAGGAATTACACTTGGACTAAGCGATGCGATTCAGAAAAGAATGTGGATCGCCCTTGGAACTGAGATGACGGTGTTCATCATTATGATCATCCATACCATCTATGTTGTACTTGTCTATTGGATTGGCATACGGATTAAGGGCCTAGTGTATTTCGCACTCTTGTCGTTTAGCACAAGTATTTCGATATTAGTAGACGATCACAGGCTTCTGCTTCAGTTTGTAAATATCGATTATTGGTGGTCTATCAAAATACAGTTTTTGGGTTATTTGGGTTCATCGATAGCGTTGCTGCAAATGTCCAAGTCTTTATTTACCAGCTTCAAACGACCAACTTTAATCCGATGGTTTACCTTGATGTGTCTCCTTATGTGTTTATATATTTTTATTGCTCCAATCGATTTGATCACACCGATCATTCCGGTATACACACTCATTTTGTATACCCCGTTTCTTATTACGGTATGGGCAGCGTTGAAGGACGTTTTTTTAGACAAAGAAGATGCCATATATTTAGCTATAGGGATCGTTTGTGTAGCAGCCAACTTGCTATGGGGAATAGCAAAAAATGAAGGTTACGTCGACATGTATTATTATCCGATCGACATTATTATTTCGTTCCTGGCTTTTGTCGGCTTCTGGATTAAAAAATATTTTAGCACTACTGTACAACTCGCGCATACGACAGAACAGCTAACAAAGGAGCACACGCTAAAGGACGAGTTTTTGGCCAATACGTCGCATGAACTGCGAAATCCACTGCATAGTATTATCAACCTATCTCAGGATGTACTTGATTCAGATAAGGAAACGCTTAGCGATGAAAGCAAGAAACATTTAGAGCTGGTTGTTACCGTCGGACGCCGAATGTCAAACATGCTCACAGACCTGCTTGATGTAGCCCGTCTGAGAGAGAACCGAGTTCAGCTCCATGCATCGCCGATTGCAGTTCAGACGGTTGCCACAGGTGTGTTGGATATGCTGAAGCACATGACAGCAGGCAAGCCTGTTCGTCTCATTAATGAGATCCCGTTTGACTTTCCTGAAGTGCAGGCGGACGAGGAGCGCGTCATTCAAATTTTGTTTAACCTGCTCCATAATGCAATTAAGCATACAAGTGCAGGTACCATCTCTATCCGAGCAGAAGTGCGGAACAACACCGCGTACATTCATGTTGTAGATACAGGCATAGGAATAGAAGACGGTATGCAGCATCTGCTATTTCTACCCTACGAACAGGGAGAAAACAGTTCTTCCAGCGGACTAGGATTAGGCCTGCATATAAGCAAACAGCTAGTTGAGCTGCACGGCGGAACGATTTCCTGCAGCTCTGTCCCAGAGAAAGGCTCTACATTCACCTTCACGTTACCGCTAGCGGAATTCGTAAATAGCAGTGATCATGTAGAAGCCAATCTTGTTCCATTTGAGTCATCAAGACCACTTGCAAGTACTGTACGCTTGCCAGCTTCAGTAGATTCTGACCATGAGATCGCTGCTTCGATTGATAATACAGATAGGCCTACTCACATAGGTGTCGGTATTACGGTGCTTGCCGTTGACGATGATTCGGTGAATTTAGATATCCTTTCTAGAATTTTAAGAGCAGAACATTATCAAGTCATCACAGCAACAAACGGTAATGAAGCGTTGACGATGATACAAGAGAATGATGTTGATCTTGTTATTGCTGATGTCATGATGCCGGGGATTTCAGGCTATGAGCTAACTCGAAACATTCGCCAGCATTATTCTATTTCAGAGCTTCCTATCCTACTGCTTACGGCACGCAGCACGCACATCGATATCGAGACTGGCTTCCTAGCTGGAGCCAATGATTATGTCATTAAGCCGATGGATTCGATGGAATTGCGCTCAAGAGTACGTGCTTTAACTGATTTCAAGCATTCTGTGAATGAAAGATTGAAGATGGAGGCAGCTTGGCTGCAAGCGCAAATCCAGCCTCATTTCTTATTCAACACGTTGAATTCCATTGCCGCGCTTAGCGATATTGACATCGATCGTATGCGAGCACTATTGGAGGAATTCGGCCATTACTTGCGTGCCAGCTACGATTCTCGTAATGCAAAGCGACTTGTGCCACTGGAGCATGAAATTTCACTCGTACATTCTTATTTGTACATTGAAAAGGAACGGTTCGAAGACAGGTTGCATATCCAATGGGAAGTTGATGATACTGTGAATATTCATATTCCTCCTTTATCGATTCAGCCTCTTGTTGAAAATGCAGTTCGACATGGGATTATGAAACGTATGAAAGGCGGAACGATTACGATTCGAATTGCGAGTTGTCCAGATGGCGTAAACATATCCATCATCGACGATGGAATCGGTATGGAGGAAGAAAACGTGCGTATGTTGTTCGAACCTGCTGGGAACAGATCAACAGGAATCGGGCTTATAAATACAGATCGCAGATTAAAGCAAGCTTATGGAAATGGATTGCATATACACAGCAGACTTGGGGAAGGAACTGAAGTTAGTTTCGTTGTTCCACTTCGCAACGAGCGTAAATCGAGGTAATTCACTTCAACTATAGAAAAATAACGGGATTCCTCTTCACTAGAAAGGAGTCCCGTATTTGATTTTGTATTTATGTATAACATAGCTCAATATAGTAAGGCTAATTTGAAATGAACGGCGACTTCCGTATAAAATGAGCATCATTTTCATCCAGTACTAGCTGCCTTTCTATTCTACTTCCAATGCCATTTTTACAGATTCTAAAGCATGTATAATCGCAGTGTCAAATAGTGGAATATCTATATCATCGGCCTTTACTAGCAATCCAATTTCTGTACAGCCCAATATAATTCCCTCTGCGCCGTCTTCGATTAGCTGTTTCATCACATCGATATAGTACTGCTTTGACGACTCCTTAAATTCCCCACGGCACAGTTCTTCATAAATAACGCGATGAACAGCTTCCCGCTCTTCTTTCTCAGGTACGATAACTTTAATTCCATGCGACTCTACCCGTGATTTCACAAAATCTTGCTCCATCGTATACATGGTACCGAGTAAGCCTACAGTCTGGAAGTTGGCTTGTTGAATTTGATTAGCGGTTGCATCGGCAATATGTAAGACAGGAATAGACAGTTTGGCTTCTACTGAGGCAATAACTTTGTGCATCGTATTGGCACCGATTACAATAAAATCTGCGCCTGCTCGCTCCAATCCTTGTGCGGCATTTCCTAAAAGCTCGCCTGCTCCTTCCCAATCACCGTTTACTTGAAAACGAGCAATTTCATCAAAATCAACGCTGTACATCAAACATTTTGCTGAGTGTAATCCGCCTAGCCGTACCTTTACTTCTTCATTAAAGATACGGTAATAAAGCGCGGAAGACTCCCAGCTCATCCCGCCAATGAGTCCAATCGTTTTCATGTATAGCCCCTCCATCCACTCTGAGCATTCGTTCTACAACCAAATCTAATCTAGGTGGTTTTCGTTACTATTACAGAAAATTCTGGACTAGTCAACGTATTTTATCGCATGATCCCAAGCTGCCTTGAACGCCGCAACACTAGCAAATCTAAGCTCCCGATCCTCATTTACAGCACGAACTGCAACCTCATGCAGCAGTTTTCCAGCATCCCACTTTGAGAAAGAACGATCTAGTTCACCACCAAGTAACGCGAATGCCATTGCTCCCATCGTAAACACATTCGTGCGTTCATCAATAGGTGCCCCTAATGTAAATTCCTCAGGTGACATAAATCGTTTCGAACCGTAGAACTTGCCCATCTTATTGATTAAAGGCTTCTTTTGATAATAATCAATATCGCAAATTTTCATCTCGTTCGTTGTAAAGTTATAGAGAAGGCTTCCGTCATAGAAATCCACAGCTACATATCCGCTTGCCTCCACATGAACATGGAAATCAAAGATTCGTTCTAATGAAGCTAGTCTCGTTTCTACTGGCAGCTGCTTAAATCGATAGCACGGCGAGTCTGGATGCGTGTATTTTGCAGGCGGAGGAAAAGCCCAATGCGGATGCAGCGATTCGCCTTCGACCCATTCGAATATGGCCGCATAGCCTGAACCCACTTCAAAATGATCGATTAGTCTAATCAAGGTCGGATGACGCAATTTCTCGTACAAATGAATGGCTGCCTTCAAACTAGCTACTGCCGTATCTGTAATCCCCGAATAATGCTCAGTCTGGGCACCCGCATATTTAACGAATATTTTTTCACCGTTCCGTTCAACGCCAAAGCTAATATTGCCAGAATCCTGTTTATCGAACACCTTAAATACTCGCCCCAGTTTACTTAACCACCCAAAATCATGCTCGTTCTGTAATTGAAATTCAACCTCATCTAATGTAACAGTAACTAGATTATTTCCCATACGTTTCCTCCTCGAATTATAAAAAATATTATTCCATTCACTGAACTAAATGCCAACTGCCGAATCTCTTTCTACACGCAAAATAGAATAGAGCTCTTCTAGTTTCTGGATCTGATAAGTAGGTACCATATCCATCTCAATCGGCTTCATACTTGGATTGAACCAGCATGTGTCCAAACCTGCAAGCTGCCCGCCTCTTATGTCCGCGCTTAACGAATCTCCAATGATTAAAGTGTGCTCTCTATCAAATTCAGGGATTCGATCGTGCACAAATTTGAAGTATTCCTTCATTGGCTTCTGGTATCCTGTGTCCTCAGATACAAAAATAGATTTGAAATAAGGCAGCAGCCCCGAATCATGCAACCGTCTATACTGCGTTTTAGATACTCCGTTCGTCACAATATAAAGGTCAAATGTACGGTGCAAATTGGTTATCAACGCTAGCGCCCCGTCAATAAGCTGATGTCCTTCTTCCAGGTATCCGCGATATTTTTGTTCTAACAAAGCCCCATCTACTTCCTGCCCGCATTCCTGAAATAAGCGCGAGAATCGAGTATTTACAACCTCATCTCGATCTATTTTCCCTTCCTCAAAAGAACGCCACAATTGCTGATTCATTACTTTATACTTCGCTTCGATTTCATTCGTTAACACAACGTTCTGCCCTTCAAACAGTAAGCGAAGCGCTAATCTTTCAGCTGCACCGAAATCCAACAACGTATCATCTACATCAAATAATAAAGTCCTATACATTTTCAACATGATCTCTCCATCTCCCACTGGCTATAAACAATTACAAACTATTTCTATAAAAATGGGGTTAGACCGCTTTGGCAACCTGTTTCTGATCCTTTTCCGTCCCACCGCTTAATTTAAATACTAAAATGCCACCAACGATAATCAACACGCCGAGCAGCTGTTTAAAGGTAAAAGGAACTTGCTCAAGTCCGAACCAGCCAAGTGAATCAAATAATAACGCAAATGCCAATTGTGAAGTTAATACGATCGAGATCGCATACGTCGGCCCAAGCTGCTTAACTCCTTTCACGATACTAATAACAACACCTACTCCTATCATACCGCTAAACCAGTACCATCGCTGCATATTGTGCAAGGTAAACAGACCCGTACCTTCAACGAATAGGCCGATCAAGAAGGAAGCAAGAAACCCCATACCCAATACTAACGTTGTCGTAGCCCATGAGCCCATATGTTCATTCACTTTATTATTAAATATAGTTTGCAGACCAACCAATGAACCAGCAAACAATGCCAGTATGATTCCTACGATCATGGTACAACCCTCCTGCTTTCAACCTATTTTTCTATCAAATAAAAACAGGTTACTCATAAATACTCTCGCTTGCTAGCGCACGCAGTCCATCACGATTTTTTATCAAAATGCCACCCTTATTCCGCTCCACTAACCCTTCCGCACAAAACTGCTGAATGACCCGATTCAAATGGCGGTAACTTGTTCCTACCAAGTTCGCAGCATCTTTTAAACTGATCGTTCCCAGTTGACCATTAAACAGATAGCCAGATTCATCAGAAGAAATGGACAACAAATAACTGGCCAATCTCACTTCAACTGGATACATCAAATTAAAACTCATCGAATTCGATTTCACGCAAAACTTTTTCGTAATAATGTCGAGTAAAAAATTCAGCAGCGGCGCATAATCCTGCCCATATTTTCGCAGCCAACGATGATGGATAGCAATCATACTGACCGGAGAAACTGCCTCGACCGTATTGATAAAATCAATATTACGCAAATATTCAATATCCCCGATCACTTCCAGCGGTGTTTTGAAAGACAGAATAAGCGCTTTCCCTTCTGCTGAGGTCGTATATACTTTTATTTTTCCTTTAACAAGGATATACAAATAGTGCGAGGATTCCCCTTGAGTGCAAATAGACTCGCCTTGTTTAAAATGAAACAGCGATAAATGCGGCAGTAACGATTCATTAAAAATAGCTTTCAATTGATATGCCTGCAAATAATGCTCAAGCTGCTCTCGATCCTTCGCCTCTTGCATCGTGTTAATCCGCCCCCACCCTTATCTATCAATGTCGTCTCCTTTATTTTATCAAATTCCGAGAAGAATAACGCCCGTTATCATCATGCCGATTCCGATAAACTGCGGCAGCCTCATTTTCTGCTTCACTACACCGAACGCCCCTGTACTATCGATTAGAAAAGTTATACCAAGCTGTGCGATGAGAACGGCGGATACCGTCATCGTAACGCCAATTTGCTCCATCGCCGTAATATTTCCGAAAATGATAAGTGCTGCTAAAGCACCGCCTGTTACATATAGAGGCTTTACTTGTTTAAAGTTCTGCCATTTCCCATCACGGACAATAAGGAAAATAAGCAATGCCGTTATAAATCCTGTAAGCTGCGTAATGCTAGCCGCTTGCCAACTGCCAATGTCTTGGCTAATACGAGCATTAGCCACACCTTGCAGCGTAATTAAAGCTCCCCCTGCAATTGCAAATATGATCCCTCGCATGCTCCATTTCCCCCACTTGGTTTTGATTCTATTTAAAAGGAGATCGGCGCAAAGGAGGTAGGACATATGTCCTCAACTGAAAAAAAAACAAGTAGCTAGCCGCAAACAAAAAAATCCCTATCCACTCTTTAGCGGAAAGGGAGCTACATTATCATCACGTTAGCCTACTTTTTATCCACTTGGAGCAGCGAGATCTTTTTAATCGAATACGTATCTTTGATCTTATCTTCTGAAATAAAGTTTAGTTTAATGAGACTTGCAATTTTGGAAGGATCGGCTTTTGATAGCATACGCCAAACACTAGGATCAACAACTGCTGTATAAAGCTTGTTATCATCATATTCTTTTCTTTCTTGGTGAACGATCTTCACCTTGTACTGATCGAATTCCAATTCGGAAGCATGCCGTTCCGAGCAGTGGCTTACGATTTCACTTCGTAATTCCGACAATTGTTGTTCGATTTCCTTCTGCTGCTGCTTCAATTCATAATATCGCTGTACTTTCTGGTCCACTATATTCACGCTCCTTGCCTACATATGTATGCCAAGAAAGCAGGTTTAAGTCGAAGCACATGCATGGGTAACTCTTGGTCAATTTTTATGTAAACGTAATTCGTATGTCCATGATTTAGTAAAATATTACGTTATTTTCGTTCTAAATTCATTTGAACAATTAATAAGTATGGATGTAGGTCTTTCCTGAAAACAAGCCTATTCGTTCGAATGAATTCTTTTTGATAAGGAGCGAAGGATATTATGGAACAACTGACAATCAGTCCAAAACTGCAATCCTTTTTACAAGGCACGAAGAAGCTCTACATAAACGGTGAATGGGTGGAATCTGCACAACAAAAAACATTTACCTCTGTAAACCCCGCTACTGGCGATGTTCTCGCTACAATTTACGAAGCTCAAGAAGAAGACGTGGACAGAGCGGTAAAGGCAGCGCGAGAAGCATTCGATCACGGTGAATGGTCCCGCCTGAAGCCTGCTGATCGCAGCCGCTTGATTTATAAGCTTGCGGATTTAATTGAGGAAAATAAGCAAGAACTCGCTCAATTAGAAACGTTGGATAACGGTAAGCCGATTCGTGAAACAACGGCTGCAGATATTCCGCTCACGATTGAGCATTTCCGTTACTACGCAGGCTGGGCAACGAAAATGACTGGTCAAACGATACCAACAAGTAACCAATTCCATACGTATACTAGACATGAGGCGGTTGGGGTTGTTGGGCAAATTATTCCGTGGAACTTCCCGCTCCTCATGGCTGCTTGGAAGTTAGGAGCTGCGCTTGCAACTGGCTGTACGGTTGTATTAAAGCCTGCTGAGCAGACACCGTTATCCGCGCTGTACTTAGCACACTTGGCGCATGAAGCTGGCTTTCCTAAAGGCGTTATCAACGTCATTCCAGGCTTTGGAGAGACGGCTGGAGCTCCGCTGGTTCGTCACCCACAAGTCGATAAGATCGCATTTACAGGATCCACTTCTGTAGGCAAGCTCATTATGAGAAGTGCGGCAGATACAGTAAAAAAAGTTACGCTTGAACTTGGTGGTAAATCACCTAATATTATTTTCCCAGATGCTGATCTCACAAAAGCAATTCCAGGCGCCTTACAAGGCATTATGTTCAACCAAGGCCAAGTTTGTTCGGCAGGGTCCCGGCTCTTTGTTCAGAAGAAGCAATATGACAACGTTGTGTCTGAACTGGTAACTGCTGCAAGGAAAATCAAGCTAGGCTCAGGGCTGAATGTAAAGACGGAGATGGGGCCGCTCGTCTCGGCAGAGCAGCACGCAACGGTTCAGCACTTTATTGATAAGGGGCGTTCTGAAGGTGCGGAGTTGCTTACAGGAGGAAGAGTTCCGTATGAGCACGGATACTTTGTGGAACCTACTATTTTTGCAAATGTAGATCCATCTATGACAATCGCTCGTGAAGAAATATTCGGTCCTGTAGTTGCAGCGATGCCATACGATACACTGGATGACTTAGTTGAGCAAGCAAATCGCTCTGACTATGGTCTGGCGGCAGGTGTATGGACACAAGATCTTAAGCGCGCACATGAAATGGCCGCTAAGCTAAAAGTCGGTACCGTATGGGTAAACTGCTACAATGTTTTCGATGCTGCTGCTCCATTTGGAGGCTACAAGCAGTCAGGCTTAGGTCGTGAAATGGGCTCCTATGCTTTAGATAACTACACCGAAGTCAAAACAGTGTGGATCAATCTTCAATAGCAAGCCAAGCACTAGACAAAAGAAACACTATATTTCTATATTCTGAAATTTCTAAAAAGGGCTCTCCCACATGGGAAAGCCCTTTGCTCATGAAAATGATTAATGCCTATTCAGGTTGTCGACGTTTAATTGCTAACTTTATTTCTAATTAACTGCAATGAACAGCTCAATCCTCGTCTGCTGTCGCAGGTGCAATATGAGCGGATGCCCCTTGTGCACCCTGAGAAATGCCTTGAGCTGTACCCTGTGCAGACAATTCCGAAGCAAACTCGGATTGTGTCTCTTCAATATTTACGCCTGGAAACTTATTTAATTTCGTAGATTGTACTTCTGCTTTGGATACTTGATTGCTGGAATGTGTTTGTGTCATATTCGCAGATCCATCCTTCCATGAAGTAAATTAGATTCCGTACATTAGGATGGACTCCTTGCTCCTATTTATACTTTAGAAAATAAAGACATGACATGCTTCGCAGCTGCATGGTGACCACCAGCTTCACGGAAAGAATCCCCGATCTTCTTAGCGTTCTCTTTATAAGACGCATCGTTTAGTACTTGGAGCAAAGCGGACTTTAAGATCTCAGGTGTAAGACTGCCCTTGTCTAGCATGATTCCTGCTCCTAATTCTTGAACCCGAGCTGCCACATATGGCTGATCTGCACTTAAGGGAAGCATAACAAGTGGAACATTGTAATAGAGCCCTTCACTTGTACTATTCATGCCAGCATGTGTAATAAAAGCATCTGCATGCTGAAGAACTTCCAATTGCGGGACATACGGTTCAATTATAAATTGAGGAGGTATGCTGTCGCTTATCTCGCTTAAATCGGTATCTTTGCCGCAAGACAGTACAAATTGAGCGGGGATATCTTTAAAGGCTTCAAAACAAAGTTTATAAAACTCTATATCTTTATTTAAAATGGTACCCATGGAAATATAGACGACTTGTTCATAGTTGGAATGAAGTTGTTCGAGCGGGAAATGAGGAGCATCTTCACGAGATGCAATGGAAGGGCCCGTATATACATAGCTATCGTCAATCAAATCTGCGTAGGGTTGGAAGTAACGGCTTGTGAACACAATTTTATGCTGACCGATCATTCCAGCTATATCTTCAAAGGATGGTACATCAACATGAAGTTCCGCAGCGACTTGCTGGGCAGCATTCATAATTCTTTCGCATAGAGCGGCAACATCATAATCACCTGGGTCTATTGGCGGCATTTCTTGAACTGCTAATGTAGGAACAACAAAATGTGTAAGTGAGCAAATGGATGGGATGCCCAGCTTCTCGGATAAAATATGACCACCCCAGCCGAACATGGAGTCAAACATAAGGAAGTCAAAGGACTCATCTTTCGTTAGCCTCAAAATATCCGGAACACTGTGCTCGATAAAGCCACGCAGCATAAATTCCGTGAATTGGAGCGGGTGCTTAACATCTGTCAGACTAAATCCTAGCTCCGCAAGGGCCTGCTCATTTAACTTGTACGGCAGAAACTTGGCCCCAGTAGAGGTAATCTTATTGCGAAACTCCTCTGTACACATGTACACGACTTCTTCTCCGTTTTCAACAAGCTGCTTTACAAGCCCTAATGTAGGATTAACGTGACCTTCTGCTGCAATGTTAACATAAAGTATGCGTGCCATTTACTCCACCTCCATAATTTTGATGAGGCAAGCTCACATCTGCACATCCTATTGAACTTTCATTAATAACGTGATCAAGCCCCCACCATTCAAATGCTTGCATTGGATAATATCTCCATATGTCAATGATAAATGATGTTGAATATATGAAGCAATATGATCACCCCCATTTTGCGCACTGATTTATGTTATATTGCGAAAATGTTCACAATCTAGCAATTAAAAACGGCCACCCTCGCTTAGAAGGCAGCCTTCGTTTAAAGTATTAGACCTTTTAAACTTTTGAGAACAATGACACAATGCGATTCGCAGCTTCTTGATAGCCACCTGCATCCCGGAAAGAGTCTCCGATTCGATTAGCGCTCTCTTTATAAGAAGCTTCATTTAGCACTTTCAGCAAAGCAGCCTTCAACAATTCAGGAGTAAGGTTATTTTTATCAAGTGCAATCCCTGCTCCTAGCTCCTCTACCCGTTTCGCTACAACCGGTTGATCGGAGCTTAATGGGATCATAACAAGTGGGACATTATAATACAAAGCCTCACTTGTACTATTCATACCCGCATGTGTAATAAAAGCATCCACTCGCTGTAAAATTTCCAACTGTGGAACATAAGGCTCAATGATGAAATGATGAGGAATGCAATCGCCTAGCGGATCTAAATCCGTGTCTTTGCCACAGGACAACACAAATTGAGCTGGAATGTCTTTAAAGGCTTCAAAGCAAAGTTTGTAAAATTCCACGTCTTTGTTCAAAATCGTACCCATCGAAATGTATACGACTTGCTCATAACGGGAGCGAAGCTGCTCAAAAGGAAAATCAGGAGCATCTTGACGAGGTATAATGGAAGGGCCCGTAAATATAAAGCTATTATCAAGCTTATCCGCGTCAGGTTGGAAATATCGGCTGGTAAATATGAGCTTATATTGCCCGATTTGGCGTGAGACCTCTTCGAAAGAAGGAACATCAACGTTGTATTCGGCCCCTATTTCTTGTGCAGCATTTGTAATTCGGTCACGTAAAGCATCCATGTCCAAATCAATAGCATCAGACGGCATTTCGAAATCTGGTACATTCGCGATAACAAAATGTGTGATCGAGCAAATCGATGGAATACCGAGCTTTTCTGCTAAAATATGACCTCCCCAGCCAAACATGGAGTCAAATAGGACGAAGTCAAAAGATTCGTTCTTTACAAGCCTTAATATTTCAGGAATATGAGGCTGAATAATGCCGCGTAACATAAATTCAGTGAACTGCAGTGGATGTTTGACTTCTGTAGGACTAAAACCTAGTTCTTTAAATATTTCCTCATTCAATTGATACGGCAGGAATTGGGCTCCGGTCTGCGCTAGCTTGTTCCGATATTCCTCCGTACACATGTAGACAACTTCTTCACCATTCTCAACTAACTGCTTCACTAATCCTAATGTCGGATTTACGTGACCTTCTGAGGGAACGTTTACATACAGTATGCGTGCCACTTACTCCACCTCCGATTATTTTCGGGGCAAGTTCACTTCTACCTATGAAGTTGTAATTCTCAATCTATGCGTGAGCAAGTCCCCAGCTTCTAGATACAATTATGGCAATGACCACCATACTATGATAGATCAGCTTGAAGGAACGATCAACCTCATCACGCTCCTCACTGTCATTGCCTCATTTATGTAAAGGAATATAAGCAAAATGGCTATCTCCCTTTTAATAGGAGACAGCCATAGATGTTCACGATGTGCAGCTATACTTTCAAAAATAAAGACATCAAACGATTGGCAGCTTCTTTATAGCCACCAGCCTCGCGGAAGGAATCCCCGATTTGTTTAGCCTGCTTTTTATACGACTCCTCTTGAAGCACTTGTAGCAAAGCGGATCTTAATCCTTCAGGAGTAAGGCTATTCTTGTCCAAATAAATTCCCGCTCCTAACTCCTCTACCCGCTTAGCCACTATGGGTTGATCCGAAGTTAGTGGTATTGTGACAAGCGGCACATCATAATAGAGCGCTTCACTAGTACTATTCATACCAGCATGAGTGATAAAAGCATCCACTCGTTGCAAAATTTCTAATTGGGGAACATAAGGTTCGATAATGAAGTTAGATGGGATACAATCTCCGATTGGATCTAGGTCAGTCTCCTTGCCACAAGATAATACAAATTGAACCGGAATATCCTGAAAGGCTTCGAAGCAGAGCTTGTAAAATTCCACATCTTTATTCACTATAGTGCCCATGGAAATGTATGCGACTTGCTCATATCGGGATCGAAGCAGTTCAAATGGAAATTCAGGAGCGTCATGACGAGGAGTAAGGGAAGGTCCAGGTAATATAAAGCTATCATCTAGCTTATCTGCATCTGGATGGAAATAGCGGCTCGTAAACACTAGCTTACTTACGCCATGATGGAAAAATACATCTTCAATTGCTGGAATGGTAACTTGATACGTATTGGCAATTCTCTCTAACGTACTTGTTGTCTGTTTATGCAGCGCTTCAATATCCAAGTCGCCATGAGCATCTGCGGATTCTTCGAGTTCCAGCGGTTCCGTAAAAACAAAATGTGTAATTGAGCATATGGCTGGAATTCCAAGTTTCTCTTCTAAAATAGATCCACCCCAGCCGAACATCGAATCATAAATAAAGTAATCAAATGATTCATTCTGCACAAGCCTCAATATTTCAGGGACATGGGGTTCAATAATGCCACGGAGAATAAAATCGACGAATTGAAGCGGATGCCTCGCTTCTGTAGGCGTAAAACCAAGTTCATCAAATAAATTTTCATTTACTTGATAGGTTCGAAACTCCGCCCCAGTCTGTTGAATCCTCTTCCTATAACCTTCCGTGCACAGATAAACAACTTCTTCTCCGTTGTCGACTAGCTCCTTCACTAATCCGATTGTCGGATTAACATGACCTTCTGAAGGAATGTTTACATACAGTATGCGTGCCACTTACTCCACCTCCATCAATGTATGGGGCAAGTTCACTTTTGCATATCATGTTGTAATACCAATTCTATTCGTGAGCAAGTCTCCCATCTTTCTAGCACTTCAATGTAAATAGTCACCATATTATGATAGATCAGGTTGTAACGATGATCAAGCTTATCACTATGAATTGCTCTCCATGCTCCATTTTCTAGCATGGGAATTGTTGACAGATAGAATAGCCATCCCAATTAGGGGACAGCCACCGTTATGATCAAATATAGCATTTCTTGTTATTTTATCTTGGACATGAAGTAGTAATAATGGTTCATAGTAGCTTACAAGATTCTATTTGTTACACTTTCGAAAATAGAGACATAATACGATCAGCAGCCTCTTGATATCCACCAGCACTTCGGAAAGAATCTGCAACCATCTTCGCACGCTGTTTATAAATTGGAGTATTTAACACTTTCAGCACTGCCAATTTAAGCATTTCAGTTGTAAGTTTCTCTTTGTCTAACGTAATAGCGGCTCCTAACTTCTCTGCCTGCTGTGCTACAGCTGGCTGATCTGAGCTTAGTGGAATCGCGACAAGCGGCACACTATAATACAAAGCTTCGCTTGCACTGTTCATGCCTGCATGGGTAATGAAAGCATCTGCTCGCTGAAGAATATCCAACTGAGGAACGTAAGGCTTAATCATAAAATTATGAGGGATATCCTCTCCGAGCGTGGACAAATCTGTATCTCTTCCGCAAGCTAAAACAAATTGAGCCGGGATGTCTTTAAATGCTTCAAAGCAAAGTTTATAGAATTCGATATCTTTATTCAAAATGCTGCCCATGGAAATATAAACGACTTTATTATATTGCGAGCGAAGTTGTTCAAGTGGAAACAATGGATCATCAGGGCGCGGTGAAATGGAAGGGCCGGTAAAGATGTAGCTATCGTCATACTTTTCCGATTCGGGTTGGAAATAGCGGCTTGTAAATACGACTTTCAGTTGACCATACTGACGAGTAATATCATCTAACGTAGGTACAGCCACATTGCATGCTAACGCTACCCTTTCCGCTGTATCCGTTAATCTCTCGCATAGAGCTTCAACATCAAGGTTATCGTCTGCTTCTTTCATTTTAATAACATGGGATACAGGCTTATCAAATACAAAGTTTGTAGCGGAGCAAATAAGTGGGATACCTAGCTTCTCTCCTAATATAGCCCCACCCCACCCAAATAAGGAATCAACAATGACGTAATCAAAGGAATCATTTTCAATTAATCGTAACACTTCTGGAATAATGGGTTCAATCATGCCTCGGAGTACAAATTCGGTGAGGTGATGTGGATGTGTATATTCGGTTGGACTAAGGCCAAGTTCTACAAATAGTTGTTCATTGATTGGATAGGCTCGGAATTCCGCCCCTGTCTGGGCCAGCCTATGTCGAAATGGTTCTACGTTCATGTAAACAACTTCTTCTCCGTTGTCGACTAGCTGCTTCACCAATCCTAATGTTGGATTCACATGACCTTCTGCTGGAATAGTTACGTATAACACCCGTGCCACTTACTCCACCTCCATTAATTTATGGGGCAAGTTCACTATGTAATTCTAGTTGAGGAGCATCCTATAACGTGAGCAAGACCCCGTTTCCATAAGCAATGTTGAAGACGCTCCTAGAGCATATATCAGTTCGGGCATATGTTCAAGCTTTCCAATAATCGAAAACACAAATCTCCATTTACAGAAAAATCCACTTCAATATAACTTCAGATCGCCTCCCCCACGACAATGGAGGGAAACAACTCCAGCGGTTGTGGAAATGTAGTAGATAGCCGAAACCGACGGGGGAAGAATTTATCGAAACACCAAATGAAGAGGTTTGAGCCTGCCAGGCCGTATCCTATATACTCGCGAGTAAAACATAGAAAAAATGCATCTATTATTGGTAAAAATGAAAAGATAGTCTTGATACGCCGCGGCAGCTGACGTTCGAGCAGGAAGAGCAATTCAAACATACGGTGATCAAGCATTTCTCCGCATGAGATCGGTTTACCTCCAAATTTAACTGGACGCTGCATTTGAAGGTACATCAAATGCGAATTTCAATTGACATACTCGCTTCAAGGTGCTGCCAATTGGGCAAACCGACTGAATAGCGAATCATTCCCTCGACCAGCAAACTATCGGGGCGTGAAACTACTGGCTACACACAATTATGAAACGGGTTAGATTCTTTGGACCGAAGATGAGCAATATAATGCCGAGACTTTTTCAACTTTTTTCCGATAGATCCTTTGTGCCTAACTAATCAGAAAAATCGTGATGGTGTTGGATAACGTCCGGATTCATCATACTCGTTTTTGCTGCAGCCTTTCAGGGTGAGAACCAGAATCGGCTAGAATTGGTTTTGTTATCACCGTACAGACCGAAAATAATCTGGTTGAAATGGTTACAGTCCCTCAACAACGTGTTGAATTGACCACGGCATAACTCTTTATAAATAATGTGGTGAACCTTTCCCTGTCTTCTTTTTCAGTTACGATAATGTTTATTTCATAAAACTCTTCCCCTGATAACAAAAAATCTTCTTCCATCGCATAAATAGTGTCTAGTAACATAGCTTTTGTAGACCCGCCTTTTTAATCTGATTGGCAGTTGCATCTGCAATTTGGAGGACAAGAATTGTAATCTTCTCCACAACTGCTTCGTTGGCCTGGTGCATGGTATCGGCTACGATTAAAATAAAGCCGCCCCTGCCCGCCGTTGAGCTCTGGCTGTTTCGTCTAAACACTCCCCCGCACCTTCCCAGTCATCCTATGTCTTAAAACGTGCAATTTCATCAAAATCAACACTGTGCATTATACACTTTGCGTAATGCAGCCCGCCTAGCCTCTGTTTCACTTGTTCAATGAAGATATGGTAGTATTGTATGGAACATTCCTAGCTCATCCAGCTATTGAAACCAATCATTTTTGTACCTATTTGATCTGTTCAAGCTACGAAACAAAACTGGAAGAATCTAATTAGTTTTTTTCGTTACCATTATTTCTTAGCTTGAGGTTATCAGCTACTTTCACAGAAACAACAGACCTAGTCAATACTTTTTAATCAATTTGTACAGCTCGCTTGTGGGCACATCTCGTGAGAAGGGATATCGGTCGAACATTAGTAGGACTCAAACCCTCTAAAATCCTAACTTAAATTAATATCAGTAATAATTCCTGTCCGAAGGGCTAGCCCCCATCCAAAGACAGTTTCTTCATTTTTCACTTCTGCTCTGACCACATTTATACCAGATTTCCATTTTACTCGTATTGAAGTATGATTTGCACGGATTCGACCATCATAATTAGGTGGATCCCACTTCCAAGTACCTTTAAAAATTTCATTTTCATTTACCCACAACCGGAGTACATCACTATATCCAAAGGACATGTCTGATTGAGTTGCTTCAGGCAGATAGAATGAACTTATGGCTTGTATTACATTGTTTTTCTCGCAAGAGTAGAGCCTGTTAAAGTTAATCGTTCCATTATCCTCAACAACTACTTTAGTCCAAGCAAGTTCCTCAAAATTAGCTGCATCATCTTGATTAAAGTAGGGTTGTGATACTGACCATTCAGTTAAAAAATCAATATCCAGTTCATTTTTCCTTACTGCGCACGAAATATTATTTTCAGTGGGGATTTCTAAAATAGACAGATTACGGATATAACACGGTAAATAGCCCCATACTCCTATTTTCCCAATAGAACTGCCTAGTTGAACCTTAGGAATAATAAGCTGCGGTGAAGTTGTTTCACCGACAAATACACTCACGGTGTCGGGATCTACTTTAAGTGTTAGCTTGGTCCATTCACCAGTAAAAAAAGGGATATCAATTTGATAATGTGGTCCATTATAAATTTGCCAAGTAGAAGATCCATTCATATAAGGATCATACTGAATTTCACCAATTCCTTTGTTTCCTGGAGAAACATAAATAAGTTCATAATTAGATTGATCTTTAGCACCAAAAACTAAGCCGATAAATGCTACGACATCTTCTGGAATAGCAACTTCTGCTTGAAGTAAAAATGAATGATAGTTAATCTCTTCCTTTAGCAAAACAGCAGTTCCGCCTTCTTCAAAGTAAAGCGCCTCTTTTCCTTTAAACGATGATTTAACTGCTCCAGAAGTGCCGATATGAAATTTTTCCAAATCATCAACTAGATTCCAAGATAGTTTGTCTGGTTTTTCGCAGTTCATTTTACCACCCCAAGCCTTATTTATCGTTATATACAGAAAACTCCCAAAGAGAGTAGCCAAACTTCGTGGCCCTCTTTTCACAATAAATTCTAATGTATTGTGCCTGATTCGGTATTTTAGTTATCTCTTCCTCTTTTCCTTTACATGTCTCTGCATAATGTAAATCTATCCAGTTTTCAAAATCATTCGAAATTTGGATACGATATTTAATGGCATGTGCCGCTTCCCAATGCAGCCTAATTCGATTAAATTCTTTTGGAAATCCTAAGTCAATAACAATCCATTCATGATCGTTGTATAAACTACCCCATCTTGTACTCGTATCTTCATCAACGATATGATAATGAAGCCGATCTAAATCTTCAAAAGAAGAAGCTATAACAGGTTTACCATACGACAAATTACCAAATGTTTTTTTCGCAGTTGTTCTAAACGACACTTCCTTGTCAACTAAGCTCTTCAGACCATATTTATTTACACTTTTAATACGTACGACATAGTTCGTTTCAGGAAGTAATTCACTAATAATATAAGTGTTTTGTTTACAAACATCTATTAATTCTGAGTTAATATAAATTTCATATGTCATGTTCTCAAGTTTCTCAACTTCAAGATCACTCCATACTAACCATGCACTAGTGTCAGTCCTATACTTTATATAAACTTCTGATGGCGGGTCAGGATTCATAATCAGAGAGTCAATTTTATTACCGCTTAATATTTCATTTTTAATCCCATTCAAAAATTCAACTTCTAATGTGATAAGCGTATCTATCTTTTGAGCAATGCTAGAGAGTTCTTGGTTTGAAACACTCGTTTTCAAGTACATTTTTAAATAGAGCTGCTTTAGCACTTCCATCTGCCTATATATTTTATTAGAAATCTCTACAAGGTAGTTGGAGTACTGATTATTACTGATAAACGTAGAAGTTAATTCTCTAGATAAAGATGCTACTCCAAAGAAAAAGATTAGATTATCAGTTGCAATAGAACGATCTAGTATCTGCCGTTTTAAATGTGCATAGCAACTAAAGTCATCAGACATTTGTAACATTCTCTCTTGGAATAGATGTTTTAATGTTGGCCTTCGACCAGTTTCCTGAATTCGATAATATAAATAGTAGTTATCTTCGACATGATTGTAACCATCTTGAATAATTTTCGCATCATACTCATACTCATATGGATAATCGAATAATTTAAACGTGTCTTTATGCTTATCATAAGAGATAATAGCTAGAGAATGATTACCATCTTGTGGACTTTGCACCATATGTGGAATAAAGCGATTTAAAACGCTAAGTTGAACAGTATACCCTTCGTTCAATAATTGAATAATGTCTGCTTTTCCATTTTGAAAATTCTCAACAACTATATCTTCTTTAAAAATACCCACCTCATCATTAAATGGCTTGAGCTCCCAATTATATTCCCAAGGGGTAAGTCTATTAACCACCATTTCTTCATAAATAGAGGTGACCGGTTCATAAGCGTTCCACATTAGTGGAGTAATATCTACTCTGAGTGCCAAATATTTTAATGCTTGTGACTTCGAGCAGGCCAGATAATTATAAAAAATTGGCTTTTCTATGATTTCCATGAACACACCCCTTTAATGGTTATTGGTCCAGCTATTGTACAACGTTAGATCTAGAGGAGTATCTACTTCTAACCATGTTTCCTCAATGGGAACGCCAGAAATGTCAAAGTGATTTTTAATCAACAAACTTAATAATGAGGTAACATCTAACTTAGCAATGTAGCTTTCGAGCTGCATATTTAAAAATTGTTTAATTTTATTCCAACTTTTCGGGTTCACTTTAAAGAGTCCAGCAAACTGCCCTTCGATTTCTGAGGTGACTGTTGGAATCCCACCTATCTCTTTAATTAAATTATTTTCGCTGAGCTTAAATGTCTCTAAATCAACCAACGGATCTGAGAAGCGTTGACTCCACAGATCCATAAAATGAGTAGTATACGCGACTGAAAAGGAGTAATTATCATTAAGTAAAGCTGAAACTGCTCTTTCAGTATAAAAAATATCAGAATAAGAGATAATACAATCATCTGATTCCAACCACGGTTTGGCCATCATTAAAGAACTTACCATATTTGTTTTAGACCAATTCGAATTATAGAATTCTGTCACACCTTCTAATTGCAGAAACTCTCTCCGATAGCCAGTAACTATAGCAATTTCTCTTATCCCTACATTCCTTATTGCTTCGAGCTGCCAATCTATCAAACGTTTACCCCAAAGTTCTAAACAAGACTTTGGCATATCATTTGTTAATTCTTTCATACGACTGCCTCTGCCTGCTGCTAATATTATTGCTCTCACAAATTAGCACTATCCTTTCTTCGTCCTAGCCATCCATATCTTGGTTGTATATGGCACAACAAGCTCTTCAAGGTTTAAACTACATAAGAAATCTTCAATATGAGCAATAATCTCTTCGAATTTGGCACCAGCTTGACGATGAAGTGTTGCATGAGATTTCCAAGCATCAATACAGTTACTGACTGAAATCGTATGCTCCACAGCACCTTCAATAAGCGTCACATTATCAAACAATTTACTTTCATTGATCGTGTTTGTCTGATCCTGCCTACGAGATCCATAATCATACTCAGATATATGAGTTTTAATTATTTTCTCTATTTGTTGTTGTATTTCATCTTCTAAATTACGGTGATTCCACATACACGCGAACCAACCATCCCGCTTCAATATTCTGTTTGTTTCCACTAATGACTCACTTTGATTAGTTACATTAAAAGAAGAACCGAATGTTACCAACTGAAATTGATCATTACTTAAACTCGTATTCTCAGCAATAGCATTAATCCATAATACTTTTGGATTATACAGTTGCGTTCGTCGTTTTCCGTGAGTAGCCATACTTTCGTTTGGCTCAACTGCACAGACTTGGAACCCCCTTTCAGTAAGCATCACGGTAAGATGGCCTGCACCTGCACCAATATCACATATCAAATCACTTTTTTTAACGTTCGAAATCTGAATCATTTTTTGAATAGCATCTTTCGCATAATCCGGACGTTTCAAGTAAGTGCGTGCCATTTCTGTGTAATCCCACTCTGTTTTCATTTTTTTCCTCCTTTGAGATATTTAGTTTCTCTCATATAAAACGCGATTAGCTATTATTTGCTCTACTATAGCTTCAGGTGTTAAGACTCCATCATTAAGGATTACGACATCTGGCTTCTTGGGCTCCTCAAAAGGCATATCCACACCAAGAACGTTAGTAATCTGTCCTAGTAGAGCTCTACTGTACAATTTTTTTTGATCACGTCTGTAGAGCAATTCCATTGGAGTATTTAAATAAATTTCACAATAATCAAGAATATTTTCCCTGTTCCAAGCTCTGACCACATCAAACATCGATATTGTTGCACAAATAACACTTATGTTTTGATCCGAAATCAATTTACACAATCGAGAATTGCGCATAGCGCTTTTCTTTCTATCCACGTAAGTATAACCAATATCATCACCAAAAACTTCACGAAGCGAATCTCCATCTAAAAGTACTACGCTTTCAATACATTTCAGTCGCTCATAGAGAGCTGCAGCTACTGTCGACTTACCTGCCCCAGATAAACCCGTTATCCAATATACTGACATGTAAAACACCCTCACACTACATATTTAAGGAGAATAATTCTCTATATCGTTGGCTGGTTCGATGCATCTCGTTAGGCTCTCCTTCTTCAATAACTTGCCCACCCTCACATAAAATAACGCGATCGCAAAGCTTAACAGAGGCTAAGTTGTGGGAAATTACAATAATTGTTCGGTCTGTAAACGCCTTACTCCAAGACTCATGTAATCTGCTTTCAGTTTCCATATCCAAAGAGCTTGTGGCTTCATCAAAAATTATAATTTTCGGATTTTTCAAAAAAATTCTCGTAATTGCAATCATCTGCTTTTGCCCGCCAGATAATGATACTCCTTTCGATCCAATTACAGTATCAAGCCCCTTTTCGAGACTGTTGACAAATTCCATAATGCCCGTTTTTTCACAAACTTCTAAGAGTTCTATATCCGTTGCTTTTAAATTTCCTAATCGGATGTTCTCTCGAATTGTTCCGTCAAACATTAAAACACTCTGCTGTACTACACCAACACAACTGCGAATAGATTTATGAGAACAATCAGATAATTGTTGTCCATCAATTAAAATATTACCTTTACTAGGCTTTAAAAAAGCAATCAGCATATTGGCCAAAGTTGACTTTCCACTTCCGCTTTTCCCAACTATAGCAACCTTTTCACCTGCTTTAATATGTAACGATAAATTATTTAAAATGTTTTCGCTGGAGTAAGTAAATTGAACGTCTTGAAATTCGATTTCACCGTCGTGAACAACAAGTGAACGTTCTCCTGCTTCGGACTCCGTTGGTAAGTCCTTAAAGTTTTTAATATATTTCACCGCTGTCAGCCTATCTTGCAAATCAACATAGTAACCATGTAGGAAAAGGATATTACTATTGATTTCAGCAAAAAAAGCGATAATAACTATAAGTGCACCGACTGTTAAATCTCCTTTACTGGCAAGGTACGCCCCAAAACCAAATATTGACACTTGCATTAGAACATTTACAATTTCAATTGAATTAGTTAAATTTAAACTATACATATTCTTTTTTATTTCTAGGCTGAACAACTCTTTGTGGCGGCGCGTAAACATTTTTCGAACAATATTTTGTGCTCCCAGTAACCTAACATCTTTTTTTCCATTCAGCATTTCAAACAACCATCCAATGTAACTTCCATAAACGGAACGATACTGATTGGAATAACCCCTTATTTTTTTTCCACTTTTTAATGTTATGTAGGTTGAAATAGGAGCAAAGACCATAAACAGTACACCAATTTTCCAATTCACAAAAAATATATACGTACTAAACAATAGGATCATCAACGTGCAATAAATCGTATATACAAGATTACGGGTAATGATCAAGACACATTCATGTGTGTAATTTTGAATTGTAGTAATAATATCGCCTGCCCTCGAATCATCAACATAATTATTTTTAACTGAAAGCAAGTGATCGTATAAATCCATTTTGATATCAAATGTATATTTTCCAACTATCTGATTAAAGTAAGTGTAAATAACAAAATATAATGTACATAAAAAGAGAGAAAAAATCATAATGACTAGACTAATGTCTAAAAACACATCGATATTTTTGTAATAGACCATTTCATCAATTAAGACACCAAATAATACTGGGAGAAGCAACTGTAGCAAACCTTCAAGCATCCATCCTATTGCAAATAAAACAAAACTTATTTTATAATTTTTAAGGTACACTCGCAAAAATCGGATACTATCTAAGATACCAAAATGATTGTCATCCTTCTTCATGGATTCATTCTCCTAACGGAACCATTCTTCTTAGTAAAGATACTTTGCCGCTTGGTATTTCAGCATACAATTGTTTGTTCATAAATTCCGATGTCAAGCTGAGCAACTTATCAATTTCATGCACACTCACATATGTGGCACCATCTACTTGTGTCACATCTTTAATTTGAAACTTGTATAGATTTTGATTCTTATCGGTGTAAATATAAATAATGTCTGATGAAGGTTTAATTTCGTCATCAATAAAAATGGATGCTTTTGTTTCGTGTATGGATGATTTGTATGTTTGAAATACATTCGTATCTACAGAGGAGCTGGACCAAATAATTAATGCGATAAAGAATGTCACGTACATTGCAAATGGAGTATATGTTCTCGTCATTATACGAGCATATCGCTGACCTAAACGCATCTTCTTAGCCAAAAGCTCCCTCCTCGCTAGATATTAATAACTGAATTCGAACCCAACCTCTTAAACTATTAACCATCCATATTTCATCTAGCTCGAGAATTTTGTCTTTTAGAAAAATTCGCTCAGATATTTTTCCAGTAGCTAGAAGCTCTGCTCTCATGATATCAGGAAGCAATCCACAATCCACGGGAGGCGTGTAATACTGTCCTTCAAACTTAACGACAAGATTCCCAGAAGTAAATTCAGTTAACTCATCTTCTTCGTTCCATAGCAAAGTTTCAAAACAATTTTCATCTTCGATTTGAATTTGCTCGTTTTTCAAACGAATCGTTGTATTATGAAATAGGTGTTTAGATTTTCTGCAAACTGCTCGAAGAGCCAGTTTTCCAGTTTGAATACTATCAAGTTCTTTAAATAGTGATGAGGCTAACCTTGTTACACCACTTTCGTTTATGTAAATGGTTATCTCCCATGATTTATCATGTGCTAACGTAAAAGAATATGACAACAGCTCAGAAATTACATTATCGTGATCAAAAAGATAATCAAAAAAATCTGCGGTTTGCTCCAACCTTTTCAAGTGTAATTCCAATTGTATAAACTGTCCTTGCTCCAACTTTACTATTTCGAGAAGTTCAAACCGCAGGGGTTTCTCTTGCAGAATAACTGCCTTTATGAGTGCTTCTTCATACTCATTCTTCCTATCCGAATTCCATGTAATTCCGCCACCAATCCCATACTCCGCTTTCCTTTTCCAAGTGTCAATCATAACAGTGCGTATTGCTACATTAAAAATAGAGCGACGATCAGGAGTTATGTACCCAATAGAACCGCAATAAATACCTCTTGGGCTATCTTCTATCTCCGCAATAATATCCATGGTACTTTTTTTTGGAGCCCCAGTGATAGATCCACATGGAAACAATGCATGAAATACGTCTTCTGTCGTAAGTCCATCCAAGATTGAGGCAGTTATAGTAGATGTCATTTGATATACAGTAGGATACTTTTCAATCGTAAATTTTTCTGTTACTGTAACTGAACCTGCTTTAGCTATCTTAGATAGATCATTTCGAAGTAAGTCGACGATCATTGCATTTTCTGCACGATCTTTAAGAGAATTTTTTAATAGAGCCTTCTGTGCTGTATCCTCTTCATTCCAGCGCCCTCTTTTGCATGTTCCTTTCATGGGTCGAGTTGTAATAACCCCTTCATCTAGTTCAAAAAATAGTTCTGGAGAAGCTGACAAAATTCGATAACGCCCAAGGTTTAAATAAGCACTATATTTAGAATTTTGTGATTCCATCAATTGCTCATAAAATTTTAAATCGTTCTGATTAAAATCACTGTACAGTCTCATCGAATAATTAACCTGATATGTGTCTCCTTCAGCTATATGCTCTTTAATACGCTTTATAGAATTATAATACTGATCTTCATTTAAACTCATAGACCAATTTATTGCTTCAGTTTCGTTAAAACATACTTTTGGTTTGCATGTATTTAAAGGAGCAGTATAAATACCGAAATATAAAAGAGGAATTTCAATATTATCTTTGATTTTCAATTTTTGATCAAAGAAAGGTGCAGCTTCATAGGCTACATAACCGGCAGCGTAATAACCTTTATTAACATATACATTGATTTCATCCCATGCATTAGAAACTTCTTCATATGTGTATGCTTCAAAAATCCTAAGAGGTTCCGTAAAAACAAGTCGCTCACGCTTCCCTTGGTTGTTCGCAAAATCAAAAAGCATTATTTCATTCAAAGAAAATTCACTCATAAACTCACCCTTTATTTAGGCATAGTACTCCATAAAATTATTAAGCAACTGTAAGCCATAACCACTCAGAAAAGATTCAGGATGAAACTGTATCCCTTCAATTGGATATATCTTATGTCGTATGGCCATTATTTCTCCATCCTCAGAATATGCAGATATTTCAAGTTCTTCTGGAAGGTTTAGTCTATCTACAATTAAAGAGTGATACCTCCCAATCGTATAAGGATACGGAATTTGATTAAATATAGTTCTGCCATCATGGTACAATTTCGACTGCATTCCATGCATAGGCTTAGTTGCCTTAGCAATCGTTGCTCCAAAGGCATAACCTATTGCTTGATGTCCTAAACATATACCCAGAGTAGGGATGGTGTGACCTAATTTTCTTATAACCTCCACACTAATTCCTGCCCGCTCAGGGGAATGTGGTCCAGGTGAAACAACAACATATTTCGGCCGTAAATTTTGCAGTTCTTGAATAGTAACTGAGTCATTTTTTATGACATTGACATTAGCAGATAATTGTTTCAAGTAATCAACGATGTTATAAGTAAAGGAATCGTAGTTATCAATAACAATAACCATACCAAACCCCCTGTGCTATGTATTCATCAACAAAGCATTTTCTATCACATTGCCATCTTTAACGTATAAAAAACGATTTCCAAAAGGAACTACGGATTTACGGTGTGTAATGTAAATGATAATTTTATCTTGTGAGAGTTCATTTAAAGCAGTATAAAGTAAATCCTCGGTTTGCTGATCAAGATGTTTAGTAGCTTCATCTAAAACAATAATTTCCGCATCTTTTAGAAGTTGCCCCGCTAAAATAATCCGTTGTTTTTGACCGCCAGAAAGTTTGCTTCCGCCCTCACCCATATTAGAATCTAATTTATCCGACATTAGCTGTATGTCATTGTAAATTTGTGCTTTCTTACATGCCATAGTGATTTCTTCTTCCGTTGCATGTGGTTTAATAAACAAAAAGTATTCACGAATCGTCATATGGAATAGTGACGTTTCCTGCATTACATATCCCAGTTTTTTGTATAACGAGCGCTTGTTAATATTTTGAATAGATATGCCTGCAATTGCTACACTTCCTTCAACAGGTTCTATCATTCCCGTTATCATTTTTAGAAGTGTGGACTTTCCTTCCCCGCTTTTTCCAGAAATGACAACACGATCCCCAGGCTGGATTGTTAAATTGATGTTATTCAATATTAAACGACCCTGATCAGGGTATCTGAAACTTACATTACTTAGCTCTATCGTTGTTTTTTTTCTCCACTTGGTACTTTGACGTTGCAAGGTTTTTTGAGTAAGAAGCTTTATAACTCGATCAATAATCGACTTTTGGTTTCTTAGCTCTCCATCGGCTGTAGACAACTCCTTAACCGAATCTGCTAAAACCGTATTGTATTGAATGAACATGACCAATAACCCTATGGTCAAATCACTTTGAATTACGAATAAACCACCAATAAAGTACAATAACAACTGCATTACAAACTTATCTTTCACCCATGGCATTACTAAACTACGTATTACAAAAAATTGAATTCTGAGCGTGTGCAATTTAGCAAACTTATTCAAGAATCTAACATATTTTCGTTTCTCGTATTTTTCTAAATTAAGCGCCTTGATTTCTTTCCAGCCGCTAAGAGATGCATAAAACCACGAGATCATTTGCTCATCGTTTTTTCGGTTAAGCTCCACAATATTTTTTTCTTTATTACTAATAAATAGATCAAAATACAACGTCAATGGAATCATAAGTACAGCAATAACAGCAAGTTTCCATGAAATCGAGAACAACAGACTGCAAGAAATAAGAATCGAAATGGCAGAAATAATATAGTGAATTATTTGTTTTTCAACAAATCCCCTAATAAATGCAGTGTCATCTTCAATATTCATTTTCACATTCGCAATGCTGTCATCACACGCACCATTAAGGTCTTTTCGCACAAAGTCACTGAAAATTTTGCTTTTAATATTGAATAACAAATGGTAACTTAAACGGTTATTGCAGTAGAGATGTAGGTAGCTAGAAATTGTTTTCACAAGTTGTATCCCTAAGTATCCAATCAACACCACTGAAAAAAATTTAGAGAACTGACCTCCGACGATAATATCATCAATAAAAATTCGATAGATCACGGGTGGCAAGAAGGTAACCATCACGCTGATAATACTTAGCAAAAAGAGACCCACTACATAACGTTTGACATTGTTCAAATAATGCTTCAAAAATGAGACAATATGTATACGATATTTTTGATTATTCCACAACATGTAACCCCCTCTCCGACTTACTATTCAAATATTCTTGCATAAACCAGCTGAATTCTTCATTTTTCCCATTCGACACATAGCTATAAGTGATGTTTACATCTTCACTTTGAAATGAGTCCTTCATAAAATCCACCATATAATGTTCAACGTTCCGACCAAAGGCTCGACAAGACAAGTAAAATCCGTCTACATGAAGATGTTGACAATTTTTAATATGTACGATCAAAAAACCGATATATCCATAATCCCCAAACCTATCAGATAGCTTAAAACATCTTATCCAATAATTTTCGTCTTCGGTCATTTCCAATAACTCTGAAACTTGATATTTACGAATAGATAAGTTGCATTTGTTTGTCCGTATCGTCAATTGTGACATTCTGGACACATTAAAAGTATTTAGTGTTTCTGTTTCTATACGAATTTGAAGTGATTTTATATATTGCTCATAATCAATGTAATTCTCTTTCTCCTCTTTTCTTTTTCTTTCCGCAATGTAACTTGCGTTTCTTGTTAAGTCGTCATTTGTCAGACGATCAGTTTTAAATAAATCGAGCCGTTCCAGAAGGTTTGTCATTTCATACGGCCTTTTCATGTCAAATTGAATTGGAATCACCTCTGGTACAGCCTCTCTGATAAGATTTATTTCAAAAGACGAGTCATCAATAAAAACAACACTATCCATAGATATATTTATTTCATTTACAATTGCTATGATATTATCAGCTTTGTTAAACCAATTAATCCGAAAAGTGGCTAAGTGAGATTCATTGATTAGCATAAATGGATGACTTCGCAATACCTGCAGTACATCCTCTTCATTGTTTTTGCTGCATATTGTTAATATGACCCCGCAGGCGTGCAATTTCAATAAGTATTCTTGAAAGTGTAGATACTGATTTCCTGGATAAGTTGTGTCTAGACTAATACCGTTTATTGAAACTTCATCAAGAATGCCGCCCCATAAAACATTATCGCAATCAAGAACGATGCACTTCTTATATTTCCCCTGAATTTTCTTCACTTCCTTTACAATCACTTGTGCAATAGCCAAGCATCCTGTGAATGAATAAGGTAGATGATAGGCATATAATGCTCGGTAATCGTAAAATAATTTAGTACCAACTTGGGTTAAGGCACTCGTTAAATCGATAGCGTAACCACCTTGTCTTGAACAAAATATCCTTAATTTCTCTCGTAAATATTCAACTTGAGTCTTCTCTATATCTCGATAACTTTGTTCAGGAATCAGCACCAAAACAGGTGCTTGGGTTAATTCTCTTATTTTCTCCATAACAGAATTCCAAAAACATAGCTTCAGATCTAAGAAGTCTTCGTTTCCCATAACCGAGCTTAGTAAGCTTTTCATATCAATGTGCATCACAATGTAATCTGCTTCTGATAATATTTCAGTATGATTATGCTGAAAAAAATCATCTAGGCCAATATGTTTCATCTTCATATTTACAGACAACGCATCATAAATTGTCACCTTCAGAGTCTGGCTTAAAATAGGTTCAAGTGAAAGGTCGCTTATTAACAACATTGTCGCAGATTCTGCATCCGTAATTCGCTTTAACGCCAACAATATATCGCTATACCCTATTATTTCATTCATAAAAGCCTCTCTCCTCGTTCCTGTAGTTTTACATCTCTACAAGATATTTCCCTTGAATTTTTCCAGTATCCGAGGTCGGCAGCTTATCTAAGAATATCAACCTTCTTGGTATTTCCACAGGCTGTAGATTTAATTTACAGTACTCTTTAATATATTTATCTGTAATATGAATCGATGGCTCTTCTAACACGATAAATGCCTTAATGAGCTCATAAAATCCTTCAGCCGATTCTGGGATAACAACAACATCTTTTACTCCTTGTATGCTTTTCAAAACGTTTTCAACCTTCTCAATGCTTACTTTTATACCACCAATTGTTATAACAGGCTTTATCCTTCCTAAGACAACGACACACCCATCTTCCCTTATCTCACCAAAGTCTCCTGTAGCAAACGGCCCGTCTTGCTCCAATCCGTCATAATAACCTTTCATATTTCCTTTTGAACACACGTGAAGCTGCTTCTTTTCATCTGTCGAAAATGTTCTCCCTTGCAAAGGCCAACCTACAACATGGTTATTAGTTTCTGGTGTCATGTTCGGATAAATCGCTAGAGTACCTGTTTCAGTACTCCCGTAATTATTTGTAAGTTTTAAAGAAAGTTTATCCTGTACCAACTGTCTAACATCCCTAGTAAGTGGCGCCCCAGCAGAAAACGCATATTGTGGTTGTGTGATATCTGGACCTGGAGCATCTGCTATAAAATGATACTGATAAGGAATACCATATACCACATCCGGCTCTAGAACACTCCATATTTTTCTAGCGTAGGATGGATAAAATGACTGAATTAAGAAAACTCTGTATTGTTGAAAGAATGGCCACATCATCCCACCACAAAAACCATATGAATGGTGAAGAGGAGTCATATTCAGGAAAATTGCGCCCTCGCATACAGCCATTGACTGTTGTAAAGCCGATATTTCTTCTGAAACTGCCTCCCAGTCTCGGATCACTAATCTACTTCTACCAGTGGTCCCTGATGTATATTGTCCGATCCAGCTTCCGCTAGATGCAGTATGCAACTGATCCTTTTCCAATACATAAATAGGATCATGAGGATCCATCATGCGGCACGCTTTAAAAGGTTTATCCGAGATTAATGCACAACACGGACTCTTCTGAAAATGACCTTCAAGTTCTGCGGGTGTCCACTTGTCACCAAACAGAACGATACCTCTATCGTCTAAGGTAGCAGCTATTACAAGGCTCAAGAAGACAATCCGGTCAGAGCATACGATTCCAATTGGTCCTTTGGGTATTATCGAAAGCATTTGTTTAATTCTCTGAATACTTATATGTAAATCATGAGTGTCTAACCATATGTCCAAGTTATTTGAAAATCGGAACTTATTCGACTCCAAGACATGGAGTATTTTTTTTTTAATAATAGTTCTCATCCTTTCATTTAATCTGATAGGATATTTCGTTCAACTCATGTATGACGTTTTCAGATAATTCAAAAGAATAGCTCAATAATTCATCCAGCTGCTCCTTGCTGCTAAATCCGCTGACGGTTCCTGAGACGTTAGGTTGAGAAAGTAACCATCCATATGCGGCTGCAATTAGCGGAATATTAGCCTCATTACATATCTTGTGAAATTGCTGCATACCTACCTTTAGTTGATCATCCTCAAGCAACTTGAGAATCCATTTATTACGATAAGGTTTTGCCCCTCTTGATGATTCTGGCAAGCCATTCATGTATTTTCCACTTAGTAATCCTTGAGCAAGAGGTGAATAAGGTACTAGCCCAACACCGTATTGCTCACAAACTTCTAACACTTCTTTCGATGGGCGTTGTAATACATTGTATAGCAACTGATTCGCAATCACTTGTACCTTATATTCCTTAGCCAGTTCGCAAAATTCTTTTATTTGGTCAGCTTTCCACATGCTAATTCCTGCATATAAAATTTTCCCTTGTTTTTTCAAAGTAGAAAATGCATCCATCGTTTCGTGAAGTGAGGTTTCTGGATCGAATCGATGACAATAATAAATATCTATATAGTCTGTTTGGAGTCTCCTCAGGCTGCGATCGCAGCTCTCCATTATATGTTTACGTGAGAGACCTTTATCGTTGGGCATTTCTCCTACCTTCGTGCAAACTTTCGTTGCTAGTACGTATGAGGATCTCCGAATATCTTTTAATGTTTTTCCTAATAGCTCCTCTGACCAGCCAGGCATAGCACCATAAAGATCCGCTGTATCAAAGTGAAATATATTTTCTTTCATGGCTGAAGCGATTAACGATCGATGATTCTCTTCCACTGATGAAAAATTGATCCATGTACCAATACCAATCTGCGATATTTTAAGTCCCGAATGACCTAATCGACGGGCATCCATTGATAATCCTTCTTCCTATAGTTAGAGTAAATACAACTAAAAAGAAATGGGAATAAATAAACTTTAGATGAAAACATTAAATCAGCATGACTTGAATGCGGTTTTGCTTGTTAAAGGACGTATTTGTAGTAGTCGGATCTTCCCTTGCCCATCTTCAGCCCATTCTACTTCTTGTTCGCTTCCAAAGAATGATACTAGCTCTCTCAAAAAATGCGATAATTCGTTTACAAATTTTTGATCAAATACGGGAGCTTCGTTCTCTTTCACTATTGATTTATAGTAAATTCCGCCTTCTGAAGAAGCGGACATAACGGTTTGTTGATTACCTCTGCGCAAAGTTATAATGTTTGCATCCTTTAACTGAGCGGACACAAAATCAGGACTTACCTCACCTGAAACAACACCCGCGCCTAATCCCCAAACTCCTTCTATCATGCACTGATTAGGCTCAGGACGACCAATGATAGCAACTCCTGAACGTTTTGGCATTACCATTTCTTGAATAAAAATATGAAGCATCAGGTTTGAAGCTCCCAAACGCTCTGTATATCGAAGGACTAATGGAGAACAAAGCTCATTCCAACATTCTAACACTGCTTCAACTATCTGATCTTTGCCCTTTACAGCTAAAATACTTTTAAAAATACCCGCACCACTAGCGATTGGATTATCTTCGAAAGTAGAACTTGATCTTACAGCATAACAATTAATTTCATTTAGCATTTCTAAAATATCTTTTAAGAAGATTCTACGATCGGTTATAGCAACATTTTCAATTACCCAATGAGGAATGACGATGCCATTAGGCACCGACATTCCTTTTGCAAGAGCAGCGCTTAGTCGCCAAACCTTACCACCAATCTGTTCTTTAGAAAATTCTTGGATAACATCAGCAAGTTGTATGGTTAAGTTATTCAACGCTTATTACCTCCTTGCAAATTGTCATCAGTGTTACAATACAAGTCGAATCAGCTTAGCTACTTCATCAGGAGATAAACACTTTTGTCTGACTTTGTTAATATTCCCTTGTAAAATTTGGTGATACACATGCGACGGAGGCGATTTGGTCCTTCCACATAAATTACTCAATGGATATTTTCTAATCCAAAAAATTTCAGCATACTTTTCTGCCTTTTGTCTCCATTCCCATCTATCCACAATAGCGGCAACTGCTCGTGCCTTTTGAATAATTTCATCAGTCAGTTCAATAATAACCTGATCATTTTTCTCTCTTACACCGTTTATCTCTATAACACTCCCGATAAGGCTCTTACCTAGAATTCCCTCATGATAAATATGATCAAAATTATCTACCCTAACTTCAACATCTGAGTTATAGTTACAAATCGTTCGAATACTTTCGACAGGCAATAATAATTTTCTCTCCCATAGTTCCGTTGGTCTTAGATTGTAATATTCTCGGAATATAAAGCAACTGTTATCGTCTGTATATGGACCATGGACCGATTTAGTTGCATCATGTCCTCTAAATAATGTCGCTTCAGTATAGGCGAATAGTGCAGCTTGCAGTCGATGAACAACATTTGAATTTATCCTATCTAATTCAGTTGGAATGTGTGTACCCTTTAGAAGATTTGTTCCAAGTTCGCTGAATGTATCACTCAATTTTAAAGTTTCAGCGATTTTGATCATTTTAAAAATAAATTGATGTTGTTCACTTAATGGGATTCGCTTTCTACGTAGGCCAAACAATACGACATCAATTAGTCTAAAAATTCTTCCAGGGAACTTAAACGCCTTACCAATTATTTCAGCAGCATCCTCAGTACGATCCCAGATCATATTAAGGTCACTAACAAACTCTTCTGCAAATGCATCGGCGAACAAATGCATAATTGACGAAATCCTGATCGGCCAATCATTATAATCATTGTAACCCCATGCTACCTTCAAAGAATCCCGATACTTTTCCAATAGAATCGAATCATTCAACGATCCTCACTTCTCCTTTTTCTGAATCAACCTCAATTAAACTACCATCTGCAATACGAGTGGCATCAGCAACCTGAGTCAAACAAGGTAAACCGATCTCACCTGCAATAATACAGATGTGTGCCATTACAGCACCAGTCTCACATACAAGTCCCCCTGCATCAAAGAGCATCAAGGAGTATCGAGGATGACTGTATGGGACGACTAATATATCGCCTTTAGTAAAAGGGCGAGTATTTTCATCGGACACCACATATGCCCTTGCTTTTACATAGCCAGGATTAACGGCCACACCTGTGTATGTGCTTTTCATATTCCCTTACACCTGCCTTTGCAATAGTTTGGAGTGAATAAAGTCTACCAAACTACCAAAACGATCAAAAAGACTCGCATTTAAATCCTCATTAAAGATCGGTAGATCTAATTTAGCTTCAATAACAACGACCAATTCGATTAGTTGAACTGAATCTAGTCCTACATCCCTTAATAAGGAAGTATCCTCATGAATTTCATCTGTTATGGTCGAAGATGCGAGTCCTGAACGTAACATCTCCTTAATTTCCTCTATAATCATCTCTTTTTCCATAATCGTTAGCCTCCTCTAGAAATATGTGCAAGCATAGATTCTTTTTTGTTTTCGGGATAGAAATATCTTCCAATGTCATCAGCATAGCCGTAGTAAGAAGAAGTAACAATAAAATTGTCCCCATTCTTAATTACTATTCCCTTTTCCATTAAATAGCTCATCTGCTTGCCATACAAATCCTGAACCTCAAAACCAAATCGATTTAAAAAATCGCTAGCGCTGAAAGATAAATTTTTCAATCCCATCGTAATAAAACGTATAATTTCATCCTGCTGACTCATTTTGTATGCTCGATTGATTGGCAATTTATTATTGTTTACAAAATCCCTATACTCATTTAGTTGAGATGCATTTTGATAGATATAACCGTTCACATAGGAATGTGAGGATAGACCAATTCCAATCATTTCACCACCACTTTGTACATTTAGACGATGACGATGAATATAACGATCGTTGTTAGTGAAACTGAAGCAATCCCACATCGAATACCCATTACGCCCGAAAGTTTCACGAGCATACTCAAAATGTTGTACTTCCTTTGCATTCGAAATCAACAAATCCGGGTCCTTTCTCACCTTTCGGAATAATTTTGTGTTGTAATAAACCTCCATTTTGTACAAGGCAATGTTTTCTGGTTTCAGTTGAACCATCTCATTAATGGTATTTATCCAATTCTCATCAGTCGCTCCTACCATTCCCGACATGATGTCACAGCTCACCCAATCAAAACCGGCTTTACGAACCCGTTCATAAGTACTATAGAACAGAGGTTTGGAGTGATTTCGTCCGTTAAGTTCCAGCACCTTCTCATCCAAACTTTGCACTCCCATACTTACCCTATGAACACCGAGTTTCTTCATCGATTCCAGTTTAGGTGTTGTTGCTTCGCCGCCAGGCCTAACCTCTACGCAAAACTCAAAATCATCGGTTACAGGGAATACTTTTTTTATCGCCTCTGTGATCGTCACGATTTGGTCAGCTGACAGCATCGTTGGTGTGCCCCCGCCAAAATACATCGATTCCATGGTATATGTATTAAATTCTGGTCGCTGGGACATGATTTCAATCTCTTTCAGCAATAGCTCGACGTAATCTGAGATCTCATCTCTACCTTTTGGCTCTTCTACACGGTAATAGCAAAAATCACATCTTGTCGGACAAAATGGAAGATGGACGTAAACATTTACTCTTTTTTTCTCCCAAAGTGCTGAAGTGTCTTTAATGTTTAGTACATTAAATGGAGGATATGACGTTGTAAAATCTTCTCTTTTCATTAAAAGATCCAATATGACATCTCCAATCATTAGTTAATGGCACCGCTATAAACAATCTGAGCGTTAGCTACTCGTATGTTGTGTCACAAAACAATATCAACTCCCTTCTTTTTTCTTTAGGCGTTGGAATACTCTTTGACGATGAACATAATCTTCTTCCGTGTATGGTCCACCAATGATGAAGGTTTGGACACCAATATCAACGTATTGTTGTAAATAGCTTGCAACCTGATCATAGTCCCCTACTATATAGGGATATAAAGAGTTGCTTTTAAATGCCCCTGTCCAATAAACGTGGTCAAATACGTCTTTTTCAACTGAGAGATCGGCTTGATCTTTAATCCATTGCGAATGCGAACTTCGTTTCATTGCTGCTTCTATAATGCTTTTTCGATTTGGCTTAAATACAGAGCGAGCGTAACTCCAAGCTTTACTCTCTTCAGCTTGTGCAATAACACCTATTCCAATAGCAAGCTTCGTTTCATCACCATTAATTTCTAGTATTTTATCACGATATCGCTCAATAGGGCCTGGATGCGTTAGATATACATTTCCATATTTGATTGCAGTTTTAATAGCGTTATCTGAAGATCCAGACACAAAAATTTCTGGAACTCTATCATTTTCGTTAAACAACGTAAATGGAATATTGGGCTTGGCTCTATAGTCCTTTAATTCATAATACTTACCGCTAAATGTGACTGAATCATTCCCAGAGCGGATGAGGGTATCATATAAGCTTATATACTCTTGTAACCTTATATACAGCTCATCGTGACTCAATGTAACTCCCGCTTCACTTAAACCTTTAGTGCTGATACCCGTAACGAAGTTAATACCAATTCTTCTGCCATAAAGTACTTCAAGCGTTTGTACCATTTTTACTGCCGTGATAGGCGGCATCGTATAGGGTTGTAACGCTAATAACGGCGTAAAATCCTGTGTGTTTTCAAGTATATGACTGGCAATCATCCATGGATCAAGTGTAGTAGAGCTTGTTGTAATCAAGGTTCCTTTGTAATTGAATTTTTCTGCCATACAAACATGATTTTTTAATATTGTTTTTATATCAGACTCCATTGCATTGGAACCATACAATGTAACATCTACATCAGTATAAAACTCGAAATTATTGTTCATTCAATCACTCCGAACACGGAATAAAATCATCGTTCACTTTTATAAATCTCAAACAGTAGTTCAACGAAAAACCATTAACGACATTATCTGCTTTATAGAACTCAATGTGACCAATTCCACAGCTGAAACTTTTATTATCATTTTGCAGACTAAATAGTTTATAACTCTTTTCATAGCTTTTTAGGATTAATTCACTCTCGCTTGTTAGAGTAATATAAATCGTTTCTAGCTGCTCACTGGTTTCAAGAAAACCAACAAAAGTCCCTACAAATCGATCTGGACAGTAAGTAGCTGCCCATTGTGCGGTGGCAGTATACAGTGTATTCCCAATGATGACGGTCTCAATAATATGATCGTCGTCTTTTTGGCCTACGAATCCAATTTTTTTGCATTCGTTAGAAATAATAACGGCTAATCCTAGCTGTTTTTGGCGAATTTCAGACTTTGTGCAGACTCCACTGGAAAGATCAGTATATAATAGTGTTAATTGATTTTGTTCCTTAGTAATTTCAATTTTGGATGGTTTGCCTGACATGGAGTAATAACTGTCCGAAAATGAAATCTTCCGAATATCAGTATTGTCAGTGTATACACATGGAGGTTGTGGGATAAATACTCTTTTATTGTCTTCTAACATTTCATCAATAATTAAATGAGTGATTTTACTTGTATGCCCATACAGTTGCGAATTTGCAAGCAATATAACACCTGATCTTTTTTCTGGGCGTAAATACAATCGGCTGAAATAACCAAGTCCGATTCCCTCATGAACGACACGATCTGCATGTTTCCCCTTAAAACCAAGTCCCATTCCGAAAAAGTCTCCTCTTTCAGAATACATACTTACTTTGGGTGTTAACATCTCTTTCCATAGATATTGACTTATCAATCTTTCACCATTCAAATTTCCTTCATTGAGTAAAATATGTGCAATATTCGCTAGGTCTCGAACATTTGAAATGAGTTGAGTTGATGGATGGTAGCTTGGTACAAATGCAATCTTAGGAGTCGGTGTGAACAACTTCATATTAACCATGTGTCCAGATGCAAAGTTATTAAGACTATAGGCTGTTTCTAGATTAAATACCGTTTTTTCCATTTGGACTTTGCATGTAAACTGTTTGATTAATTGATCAAATGATAAACCTGTCACTCTCTCACAAATGTACCCCAATAAATTATAGTTGGCGCTGCTATAATTAAAAATGCGATTATTATTATTTATCATTTTTACTTGTGATACTTCTTGGTATACATGCTGTTCTAACGAGCTATCATCTGATATATAAAAATTGGGGAAAATCGCTGCCATCCCACTTGTATGTGTTAATAAATGAAACAATGTAACTTCATCGCCGTGTGCGTGGTTTCTGAATGTAAAATCGGGTAAATAATCATAAACAGAACGAAATAAGTCTAGTCTCCCCTCATCAAACAATTTAATTGTTAATAGTGCAGTAACAACTTTAGTCAAGGATGAAATCGAGAAACCTGTATCAATACCCACATTCTGCTTGGAGCCAGATATAGTTTCGCCAGCGCTATAAAAATAGTAGTCATCACCATTTATAATGCCAATACTGAAACCGGGAACAAATCTTAAATGTTTATTTAACACTTCAAGTAATCTTTCCTTGCCAGGTAACATCGTACTTTTATCCGTTAATTCACAATACATCATCTCTTCAGTTGTTCACCGCCTGACAACTAGGATCATATAGAGTATGAACAGCTTCAATGATTATAGCAGCCTGTTCACAGTCATCTCTTAAATACCAACCTAGCGCATATACTAGTTTTAGAAAAAAGGACTTTTCTGTTGGTAGACTAAAAATAGCCAACTCAACATCATTTGGTAGTAATATTTCCTTCAAATATAACGAAATTTGCTGTTTATTCGTCATTTTCATCCCAATATCATTCAATTCCTGGTAATAAACCTCATCTTTGCTTTTAAAAAAATCTTTTCCTGCTTCGCTAGATAATGTATCTTTAATCCTTCGGATTAGACTGCGAACAGTCGCTTCTCTAAGCTCCTGCTCAGAAATGTTGTTGTTCACTTTTATTCGAGAAAGACTGATAACTGACTTGAAAATATATTGTCTGTACTGTGATATAATGTCAGATTTATACTCAGCCGTATGAACAAATTCTGTGTTACGAACTTCTTCTCTATCAATCTGAGAGAGAAAAAGAAGTTGTATAGCTATTCCACATTTTTGAAAAATGTCTTGAACCTCAAGAAATTTTTCAAAAAATATATCCTTTAGATCTTTCAAATTTTTACCTTGTTTAAATGCAAATAGCCAACCACTATTATGAAAATCATTTTGAAAAATCGCTTTAAAACCAGAATTAAAAACAAGATTGTATATATATTTCATAGGATTCACACCAATAGCGTACGGTGTAAGCATACGGAGCTCTCTCATATTCGTGTTTATTGCGATCATTCCATCCTGTTCTAAAAGACCTTCTAATTGATTAATAAAATTCTGTGATATAATGCCTGCAGGTATCTTATCTCCGTCAAATATATCAATTATAATATAATCGAATTTTTGGTCAGATTGCGCTACGTATGTAATAGCATTCTCCGACACAAAGTGTACATCAGGATAACGCTCCAATCCAAAATATGTTTTGGCCAAATGCTCAACATTTTCATCTATATCAACCGTCGTAATCATGCAATCGGAGTTTAATTCTTTTAATTGAATTGCCAGCCCACCCGTACCAGTACCTAAAATCAGCACTCTTTTGCTTGTATGGATAAGGCTGTATATTGTAGGAATCAGCGTAAAACTTATTTTGAGAGGAGCCTCAGGATATATCCCTGAATAAAACAATCCATTTTTATAGTACTCAATAAATTCAAGACCACTTCTCATTGATTTTTTAATATAGCTTGAATTATCAGGGTTCTCATACAATAAGTTTGCCATCTTCCCCCTCCTCTGTGTAATAATTTTGAATTAGAGAAAACCATTTTTTATACAAGTTATCCTTTTCTAGTTTTAATATTTCGGTATCGACTATACGAGTGATGGTATCAGTAGTTGTCGTTTCATCGTCATTTACAATTAGATAATCATATGTGTAGCATGATTTTATTGACTCAACAGAAGAATTAAAGCGTAATCTTGCATCTTCACTTGTTTTTATTCCCCTGTCAGGGCCTCTAGAATATAGGCGTTTTTTTATAGTCTCTAATGAGTTTGGTAATAAATAAATACTTATAACCTCATACCCCATCGCCTTGAACACATAGTAGCTATCAGGATCCGCATCAACAATACAAATCTGACCTATTTCCAATTGAAGACTAGCCAATGGGGTACCATAATAACCGTATTTACTTTTTTTCCACTGCAAAAATTCACTCGCCTTAATCCTGCGATGAAACTCCTGCTCGGAAATAAAATAATAATCTTCGCCTTCCTTCTCCTCCACCCTTCTAGTTCGGGAGGTACAGGATATTGCTTTTATGTATCTAATATCACTTTCAATAATCTTGGTAATAACTTTGGATTTACCAACTGACGACGGCCCTGAAATAATTAATACGACCCCGTTATGATTCTTCATTCTATTCCTCCTATCGCATGCAACCGTACAAACGTCGAAGAACTTCATCTCTCAATATATGTAATGGCTTATGTGCGTCCATTAGTATAAAGTCATTCTCTCGATGCAATTTCAAATAATGCTCGCGTACCGAACCGAGATATTGTTCGTTTTCGAGTGGTTTGAGAAGTCGGTTACCCTTTAATATTCGTTTAACAGCAGTTTGAGAATCAATATCTAATAAAAAGGTGAGGTCTGGCTTTTCCATGGCAAGAAGCATTTTTTGCTGCCACGGTAATACGATATTTAGTTCAGAAAAATACGCTTTTAAACAATAAGAATAACGATCCCATACAATAACTTCTTCATTCATATGACTCGTATCGATGTACTGACTTAACAAATCAAAAGTATATCCAAGTAGCTTCATCTCTTCCGAAACAATAGATGGATTCATTTTCTCTAAGTTCAAGATAACCTCATTATTGTTTTTTTTCATATGGATGACTTTAGTTTGTACTCCCTGTCTTTCGAGCTCCTGAGCTACTACTGCTGAAAGAGAAGATTTTCCTGAACCATCTATTCCAATAAAAGCAACATGAATCAAGAAATATCACCCAGCGCTAGCTCAAGCCTTTTTAAGTAGTCTGGTTCTAGCTTCAATTCATCCATAACCTTGCAGTATGCTTTAGAAAATTGCTCACGAAATATATGACACTTATCCGAACTAATTGCTAAATACTCTTCAAATTTAAATGGAATCTTACTGAGTTCCTCCCAATCATTATCATCCCTTCGTTCTTTCACTGTGTAACCCCATTGCTTGAGTAAAGGCAGAAATAAGGACTCCAGACGATATCGATCGAACGGATTAAAATACTCGTCATAATGTTTTGATATCCCAGTCAACCGAGGACCATTTTCATATTGGACATTTGAAGTATCAACGTAGCCATCATACAATGTTCTTCCTAAAATTGTGCTTTGAAGCAAACAATCTTGCCAATCAATACATAATTTTTTAACAATATCACGCATCGTATCGACAGGACAGATATTGAGATTCTCAATCTGAACGAGAATTACGCGATTCGTTTTAGATAATTCTCTGAGGATTATGTTTTCAGAGAAGTAGTATAGTAAATTAATGACTGATCTCCCATGTAATTCACCTTTATTTTCCCTTTGTAAAGCAGCCATAGCACTTCCCATTGACTGGATAATATTTCGTATTGTCATTAAGATTACTGTAGTAGGAAATAATGCAGAAAATTTTTTTATGCTCATTGCATCAGATGTATGAAATTGATTAAGAATGTAAGGAACTCTTTTTTTAAATATTTGTTCTTTTCCAGAGACTTTATGATGTGCGTAATACATCGCTTTGATCAAAAATTTTTCAGAAACAAATCCTTTACTTTGCTTTATTTTCAAGGACAGAACTCGTTTCATTATACTTACAAAATGATTGTTATAATCATCATCATAAAACTTATTACCATCAGAATATTTCATTTTTATCCATTCGTCGTAGTTTCCGAATAAAGGTTGGTTGAAGCTAAAACAAGACATCAGTTGATCAAGTGTAACTTCAGCTTTTCTTGAAATGAATTGAGTATACAAATATGGAAATGGATCATATAAGATGCCCGGTGGCAATACGATAATCTCATCATGACTATCAAGCAAACTTCCGAAATAAATTGATCCACTTCTCCCTAAATAATTTAAGGATAACGCTTTCTCCATTGAGTCTATTATTGTCAATGGACATTCTTCATCAGCTTCTGGAGGATCGGTAATTAGCTTTTCACATTGCTGCGATCTAACTGTTTCATTTTCTCTTTTCTGAATTCGGTTGCAGTAATCTTTGGCCAGCAGTTCCTTCCCATGCTGATGGTAGGTTTCAACCATTTTAATAATGACATCTTTATCGTCTGGTCTTCTTGATAAAACTTCAGCCAATGATGTCGGTATTCCTTCTAATTCCAGTTGTTTATCAAATTTCTTCGCGACTACTTGTAAATCCAGATTTTTTGTACCGATATCACCTATATTAAAAAACACAGGATGATAGCCACAGTTAGCAAGAGAAGTACCATCAATAATTTTCTTAAAACCAGACCTGTAAATTTTGACCACATCTCGATCCATTACCTGAAATTCATCCGCTGTGATCAGAATAGATTCTTCGTTATTAACCGGGATTTCGTGAATAACCGGATAAAGTAGATCCTCACACGATCTGCTCAGTTGTGTTCGCTCTAGGTAACAGATGTCAGTAAGTTCAGATTCAAAACATCCGTTTTTCAAACTCTCGGATATCATATAACCAATAACTCGTCCAGAATATCCAGTACCTAATATCACAACTTTATTGCACTTTAAAATTTCCTCCATATGCGCAATACTATTGATCGCTTTTAAGTAAAGAGGTTTATGGTTCATCGCTCCTCCTTTCTACCCATTGTGGATTTAAAAACCGTTTAAAAAGATCGATATCAGATGGATCAAATGGATAATTTCTCTCAGGATGCCACATAATTCCTTTTATCTTATACTGCAGGTGCTCAATCGCTTCGATTACTCCATCTATACACTTAAAAGTCGGTACTAAAGTCTGAACAGATATCTTTGTTCCCCAGTGATGATAACTATTTTTGTAGTTACAATATCCATTATTATCAATCACATGATGTTGCAAGCTTACATGCCCGTCTACTTCAATAAGCTTTTGCCCAAAAAAATGCTGAATAGCTTGCATACCTCTACAAACTCCAAGTAAAGGTGTGTCTGTAATTATCGCATACTCTATTAAGAAGTGCTCAACTTCTTCTCTTTCAGGAGCATCTCCACCATACCGACTCAGATGACCTCCACCTGTTAATATAATGCCGCCAATATGATTGTTATCCCCAAAATGTTTTAGCAGCTTACTGGCAGCAAGATAGTTATTAGGAACAATAACCGGTATAAGACCGCATTGAAGAACAAAATCAATCCATCTCTGATCTAGCACATCTCGTTTTTCAAGATAGGTGTTTGAAGAATCCGTTCGTTGAGTCATAAAGGCTAGTTTCATTGAATAACCCTTATTTGACCTTGAGCACAGTTAATATCCAAAACTTCTGCTTTTTCAAGTTGAGCAAACAATTGTTCACCTGTACCTATAACAGCTGGTATTGATAATTCATTAGCTCTAATGGCCATATGTGAATTAACTCCTCCATACATCGTAATAAAACCAGCGATATTCCGAGAAAATATCCAATCATATCCTGGATCAGCATTTGGAATTAATAATATCTTCCCTTCATAATTTTTATTTGAATCCTCTACTTTAACTGTTCGACCACATACTGATTCAATTGTGATATAGTTTGGTTCTCCTTGTTGTAGACAAAAACTCCAAATGTCATTTGCTGAAGTAATTAATGGAGGAAGGTTGATCCCTAGCAATTTTTTATAAGTATTTTTACCTTCCTTAATACTGTTCAAAAATAATTCATCCATTCTTTTTTCAGAATCATAAAACTGTTTAATGACACTGATGTTTAAATAAGAAATTTCGTCTATTGTATAATGTTGTTCTTGTGCAATTTCTGTAAGCAGTTTTAAAATATAGCTTACGCTTTTCGTAAAAATAAATTTGGAATATTCCCTTCCTTCAACAGCCTTCTTTATAAAATCAAAAAGTTGTAATACACTGCCGGACATCTCGAAATCCTTCATTAATTCACTAATTGCATTTAACTGAGCAAGCGATAATGAGAATGGAGGATTTCTTTTTTTATTCTTCGCGATCACACTCTCAAAATCAAAATATCTTGATGGATCTTCATCATACCGTTTTGATAATATATCGTATGTACCAGGTCTAAGATGTCCATACTTCTTCAAAAAAGAAGCTTGATCTAGATCGAAAAAATCACGTTGCATCTGAGAATTAACCGTATCGAGTTCTGACATGAAATTTTGGTAATCTTCATGAGAAATAATTCCCTTATTCACTAATGACTGCAGCATCTGAACAGCGATAAAGGCTCCGCGTGCAAGACCTGCAAATGGCAATGTTCCATAACGCTTACAGTCTTCAAGCAACCAATAAATTTTTGATATTTTGTCTAGATCACTTTTCAGGATCTCTTCCCTTCTTATTTCTAATTCCTCTACCTTTTTATAGTCAGTTAAAAGTAATCCATCTTCCATACATATTATACGGTTGGTTAATGACTGCAGCCCTTTACAAATAGAATCAATTTCTTCTTCTGTAAATCCATACTGTAATAATAACTGAATCCGTTCAGGTAAATCGAATGTAAAGCAGGAGAAGACAATTTCAAACTCAACCTTGTCGTGCAGCGTAGGATTTTCTTTTAATCTCTGAATATAATAGTTAGTGAGTTTTTCACATATTTCTGAATTAATCGATTTTGGTAAAAAAGAGTTGAAACTTATTCTAACATCAATGTAAGGGCTTCCACAAAAACTGATAAGTAGCGGGAAACTCCTCAAGTTCTTATAACCATAGTAGTCTCTTTGATACGCCCATATGCTATCAGTTATCAGCTCTTTATAGAGGGAAAGTGCAAGTGGTCTTGGTCTAATACCGATTAATTCACCTGGGTTCCAATCCGGCATTATACCGAAAATTGTCTCTTTTCCATACAAATATGGTTTTTTGTTCTGTGCTGCACTGAATTTATTAGAAATATCGAGTAAAGTTTGATACTGCGAATCAGGATCAAACAACTTGTACTGCATCACAAGAGGCCTTGCTTGCAGCAAATAAAGATTTTGTTCCTTATCTATTGCAAACTCTATATCAATCGGAATAGAGAATATACTTTCCAGCTCTTCAATCAAGTTAACTATTTTAGATAATGATCCTACAGCAGGTACAGGAGACTTTTTAAAGTGATATAACGTTTTGTGATTAGATGTTCCAGATGTGACAGACGATGACTTGCCTGAATAATCATCGAAGTTAATGACATAATAATTGCCACCCGTATTGGGATTCATACTGAAAGCAACACCACTCATAAGCAAATCTTGTAAATAGGGTTGAATAAGAATTTGATTTTTTGTGTTTATAAGATCATAGGCACAAATGACATCTCCTATAGCCTGCTCAATAGCATCAACTCCAAAAACATTTGGTAATGAAATATACTTTCCTGCCATTGAAGCCTGAATAGTATCTTCATTTAAAGCGCTACTCCTGACGATTACTGGTTTAGTAATCCATTCAAGTTTCAGTAACCGTTCAAGAATTTCATTTCTATCTAAAGTCCACTCTCCGACAGTAAAAACATATTGCGGCAAAATTACAGCCCTGTGAACTTGGTCAGCAAGTCGTTTTAATGTATCTGCCTTTGAACCTACCATCATTGCTAGATACCACCTGACCTTTACTTTATACTCAAACTCAGCTCTATCTTTTTCTTATCGTCTTCATTTAAATCATTTTCAACAAGCTCAAATAAATCGATCCTATTCAGCCTATTTATGAAATCACACTTCCATTTTTTCCGTTCAGTCTCAGTGAGGCCGTAACAGTTCAAAAGGTATTCTCCTTCTGGAGTTCGAAACAACTCTACATGTTCAGAGAGAGCTTCATCTTCAAATATCAAATTTGAATAAAAAAGAAGATAATACATATAAGGTTCAATACGATGTTCCTTGGTATAATCTAATAGCTGTGTAATGTTAAATTTATAATGATTTTTATAAAACATATAAATATCTTGAAACATTGCTACTGTAATAGGATTTTTGAGCTTATAGATGTAGATAGAATTCATTTCTCTGTAGTGATGTAAACACATTTGAACAAATGCTGTTAAAGGTGTCAACACTCTTACATGACAATCATGTAAGTTAAAATCAATTGCTTCTTCAAGAATTTTATCAACCTTTATTCTAGTGCCTTTAAATTCAGCCCAAAAGAAGTCACAGTTAATATCCAATTCAATAGTTGTTCCGTTCTCCAACTTTTTGAAATATGGCACAACTTGATGAGAATTTTTAAACATAATCTTTTCTTGACGGGATAATGGTCTTGGATTTCCGTTATCATCAAGAACAATTTGTTTAAAATCGTGTTTATCGCATATTTCATGAAGTTTTGTCAAATCTTTTCTTGATACAAGGATATCTATGTCATGAGAATTTCTGAAACCTGAACCCCCATAAGCAAATATAGATAAGACATCACCTTTTAGTACTGCATAAGGAACTTCAAGCATATCTTGAAAGAATGGAGTCAGTTGCTCATACCACATCTGATTTCTTTCAACTGTAGATTTATCCTGCTTTCTTAGTAAATACTCATAAATTGGTTCAATTTTTAGCACACTCGATCTCCTCCATATCATGCTCAAAACTCAATACAGTATCTTTAGGTATTTACCAGATATTTATTGATAATAATATTTATTTTAGATATAGAATTTATGTTCTCGAACAATAAATCTTCATCTTCCAAAACAATATTGAATTTTTCTTCAATGAGAATCACCAAAGAAATGGCTTTAAGTGAAGTTAAACCTGATTCCACTAAGTTTTCATCCGCTTCAATTGATTGAATATCCGTTTGATCGGATTCAAGTATATCTATTAGCAGGTCCTTAATTTCTAGATTATGATTTTGCATAGAGATACAATTCCTTTCTAAATTAAATTGAAAAAGAGATATCCTTAATCCTCTGTGTAAAATAGAAGCTCAACCGACAACTTCACGCAGAACAACGCAGTTGGAACAATATCTTTGTACAATAGAAGCTACCCTCGTATTATTCATAACTGTATGTAATCATATCATTCACTTTGCAGACGAGTTGCAGATGATACGGTATGCGTAAAAACAAAGCCTTTGTCACATGCAACGTGCTCGATGCAATGAGCCAGCTATCATCACTCTCTTCTGAAAATAGTCTGTGGTCATGTGCTTGTCAGTACTATGCTCCGTTTCGGTGATATCGTATTCATTAGCTTTAGAGCGTGACCCAAATCGTCTAAGTGAAATCGCGAAGGTTGCTTAGTTAAGACGGCAGTTCCAAGTTCAATACGGTATCTAGCTCATATAATCATAATTGCATGCTAACTATCTATTTCCTTCTTTAATAACTGCGCCTCATAAAGCGCTTTCACACCATCATTGGCTTAAAGACGAATCACATCATTAAATCCGCAAGGATATCTACAATCGATCAAGGAGTTTGCTTCGAACATCGTCAAGTCTGATATTGATCACGTGGCCATAGGGACAAACACCTATAAAGTTTAACGAGATGAAAATAAGTTTAATTTGATTGTAAATGCAGTGGTGTTTTCTTTGCTAGAAAGAAGGAGCTGAACTAATACACGAAAAGATGAGAGAATTCTTAAGTACAGATTATTGATACTGATAGGGCTGATTACTTAAAAAGTCTTATTAATTATGTAAAGGGTCGAACGAGATTAATGAAGAAAGAAAGCTGGCTAATTCGAAAATTTGTAACGTATGCAAATCAAAGTGAGTCTTTAATTAAAATCTATGAAATAATTAATAGTGGCAGAACAAATTAGGAAGTTATTACAGGATGTGATATACAAGGAAGTATTAGGGTTTTTAATGTAAATATATCCTTTTCAATAATTATACCTCTATCTTTAACACAACAACATATGACAAAACAACAATTTTTGATATTTTAACACTATTTGAATCTATTTCAAATTTCAACCCTTGATGTAATAAGGTCTTCAAGCACAAAAAAAGGAGTACCTCCCCAAATCTCGAATTGGTTAAGCAACTAAACCAGACCAACAATTACGAGACGAACTCCCTATGTCCTACATTCGACATGAGCACCTATTACCTTGCAAGACTTGTTTATATTGGAGGAACGTAAACATTGTTTTGACTTTTTCAGCTCTAGATGTTTCTTCATACCCGTATGTGTCGTAAAAGCAATTGCTCGTTGTAGAATCTCTAATAGTGGAACTCAAGACTGTATGATGAAATTGTTTGGAATGCTATCCCCGAGTGATGTAATATCCGTATCTCTGCCACTAACAAGTACAAATTGGGCTGGTATATCTTTAAATGCCTCAAATCAAAGTTTATAGAATTCGATATCTTTGTTCAAAATCTGCCCGTGGAAATATAGACGACTTTGTTATATTGCGAGCGAAGTTGATCAAATGGAAAAGATGGAGCATCAGGGCGCGGCGTAGTTGAAGGTCCGGTGAAGATGTAGCTATCTTAAAAATTTTCCTATTCATGTTGGAATTACCAGCTTGTAAATACGACTTTAAAATCAACATACTGACGAGGAATATCATCGAGTGTAGCTACAGCACCAATCCCAATAAATCCACGTCCGGCAAAAAAAGTGGCCATTTCCGCTCAAGGAAACAGCCACCAATGTTCATCCTTTTTTCACATTTTAGTTTAAATGATCGAACAAGTATTTCATAATTCCGTCTTTGGTATCATGAGAGTATTCCCACACCATTGCGCCGCCTAAGTTTTTCTCCTTGATATATTTTACTTTTGCTTCCAGTGCTTGCTTATCCTCGTACGTAATAAATATATCCCCATTGTATAAATAAGCTGCTTTGGCTTTATCATCGTAGTAACGCTTATATCCTTGCTTATCCATAAATGTGGAGACAAGAGACTTGTAGCTTATATCGAACTTGTCGATATCGATTGGATACCCAACCGTATATAGTCCCTGTAGCTGTTTCTCCTTATCTCGGTGTACATTTTTCCATCCGTAGGAATAAGCGGGAATGCCCATGAGTATTTTCTTACTGTCAATTTGACGTGATAAATAACGATTCATGATTTCATCGACACTGTTCGTTGCTATTCCTTTGGAGTCAACGTAGAGATTGGCATTATAGGCGGTTGTGTCTGACCATTCCCCTGTTAAGTCATAGCTCATCACATTGATATAGTCGACATACGGCTCTACCTTTTTAACCTCTACATTGGTAAAGTACCATTCTTGTGTACCAGCGGCAAAGCTGAGCAAATAGTTCTTATTCTTCTTCGGGAGCTTGTCCAGCTTCTCTCTAAGTTCTTTCATCAGACTTGTAAAGTTCACCGTATCAATGTCACGAGCCTTTTGCGTGTTCCAGGCATCGTACGCCGGGTACTCCCAATCAATTTCAACCCCGTCCAGACCGAGTTCTTTAACCATATTAATAATATTATCAGTAAACTCACCACGGTTCTCATCGAGCGATGCATCAGAAAATCCGTCAACTGCATAACCACCTACTCCAAGCACAAACCGTGTCTTTTGATGTTCCTGCTTCAATCTTTTAATCGTGTTTTTTATCTCCTCGTCGGCATTTTTGTCTTTGCTAAAATAAATTTCATTTTTATCAATATTCGCAAAGGAAATATAAGCAATGTCGACGTAATCCAACTGTGTTTCATCAATCGTCTTATAAATCGGGATATAGGCTGCAGTCACCTTTTCATCTTTCGTGTTAGTTATATACATGTAAGCACTCATCCCAATTACTAATAAGGCGATAAAAATTTTCGTAAAAATACTAACCTTCATGCTTGATTACCCTCTTCCACCAAACAGCAGCTTGGTTACGTATTTATTGAGATGCAGGACTTTGACAGTTACGTAACTGATTAAGAATATAGCCACAACATTGAATACCAAACTAACACTTACACGCAAGAAGGAAGCATCCACTTCGACTCTTCGAGAAATGGCCAGTTCCACGAGCAAGTGAATTAAGTAAATACTAAAGCTTGCTTTGGATAAAGAACCGATTACAATATGAATTTTATGATTGAGATTCTCATGCATGGAGGTTTCCTTTTCCTGATAGTATAGATAAACCGCCACAGCCATAAAAAATGTCGTTATCGAAAAATTACCATAGAACATTTCATCCAATGAACCTTTGTATTGGGATACAAAATAAGTTGCTATTGGAGTAATAAAAAATGAGGCAACACCGATGTTAAACAACACATGTTTTACCCGTTGGGGCAGTTCATAATGGAATAAGTAGTAACCGAGGACAAAATATCCGAGGAAACCCGTGAAAAGAGGAATATTCATACTAATAATATAAAGAGATTGGCCTGTTACTCGAACTACAGTATCAGAGATAAGCTGATAAACGATACTAATCGTAAACCAGCCAATAATGAAATATCTTAAATCTTTTTCGCCGCATACTTTTACCAATTTACTTATTAATGGAACCGTCATATAGATGGCAATAATCACATAAAGAAACCATAGATGGACATAGTTCTGATTCATAATCAATCGATAGCCGAATCCTGGAACATACTGCCACAATGTTAGCTCATATTTTAATATGTAAAATTGATTGTAAAGGTCATATATGATTGACCAACTCACCAATGCGAGAAATAGCGGCAAGATTCTTTTGATATAAAAGGAACGATAGGATGTGACATTAACCTTAAGCATCATCGCCCCACTAATCATAAAAAATACGGGTACTGCAAATCTTGCAATCGAGTTCAATATATTACTGAACCACCATGATGAAGAATTAAAGTCAGTTGATCGTATTAATAAATCTGCAGTCGTATGCAGTGCGATAACCGCAACAATCGACAAAATCCTGAGTATATCTATATAAATAATTCGATTCGGTTTTGCAGCGGGCTCCATTGTTCTTTCCTCCTAGTTGCTCATATAACAGTCTCGTGTTGGTATTTTAGCTAATAGAAGCTACACCTTTTCGTTCTACATAGCCCCAGCCTTCATCGTTGTCGAAGTATTTGAACGTTCCAACGATTGTTAAGTACGTTAACAGATTACGATACGTAAAGATTTCGACCTGGCTGAATATAAACATGTGAATGTAATCTTTCCACGTATAATTGCTTCCATATTTTTTGCATAAATATAGCGAGATAATGATTTGGATCGCATTTACAAATATAGACATGAAAAACAATAGGAACGCGACGAATAAATTACCGCCAATAAGCAGCGTTTGTAAAATAAAGAAGATCGTTGTAAACGCCGTTAAGGTTCCTAAAATAAAACCATCGATAGCAAAAAAGATACTTACGCCAAAGCTGAACTTCTGGGACAGCTTCGACCAATAAATTAAGATGCAATCGATAAAAGCTTTTTGCCATCGAATTCTTTGCTTATAGAAGTTTTTAATATTTTCAGGGCATTCCGTATAGCACACCGCCTCAGGTGCGTAGACAAGACGTTTTTTGAGGTTGTTCGCTTTCAAATACTCGTGAATTTTGAGTGTAATATCGATATCCTCGCCTACTGTGCTGCGGAATCCATTAACCTCCATTAAGAGATCTTTATAAAAAGCCCCAAATGCACCGGAAATGACAACAATCGAATTAAAGGCAGACTGCGTTAACTTCCGTACATAGAAACCATGAATATAGCTTATAATCTGGCTTTTAATTATGCCTTTCCCTGTAAACTTCTCAAAGATGACGCCGTTTTTCTTCTCAGCACCCTGTACGATCTTGACTGTACCGCCCACAGCGACTACAACTTGATCATGAAAATACTGATTAATATATTTAAGCGAGTTTACTTCCAGCATGCTGTCTGCATCCAAGGTGATAACAATATCAGCATGGGCACAATCAATTCCCGCGTTAAGAGAGTCGGCTTTACCACCATTATGTTTATCAATGACATAAATATTACGGTGTTTCTTCGAGCGATATAATTGTTTAATCGGCTGATAGGCTAGTCGTTCGTCTGCTTTACGACGATATATTTGCAAATCCAACAACTCATCGAGCTTCGATAAAGTACCATCTGTTGAGCCATCATTAATGATGATAAGTTCGTAGTTTTTATAACGTATTCCTTGCGCCGCATCGATACAGTTCTTAATCGTAAGCTCCTCGTTATAGGCAGGCACGAGTACAGATATCGACTTTTCCGCAAGTTTAGGCTTCAGTTTCTTCACTTTGCTTGCAAAAAGGGGAATGAATGTATAGAGCGTTTGAAAGACTAAAAAGGTAATTGTTGTTACATAAAGAAAATATGACATGTCTCTCACTCCTTTTCTCTATTTTTACGATAAAACGATAACCTCACGTGCTGCGAATACTTGTTGCTCGGGCTCGCCCACCTCTCCCTACCAAGAATTAGGTAATTTTCACTACTACTATCAAACTACTTTTTTGATTTCCGAAAGTAAAACCGCATTAATTTTGAAGAAAACGAATACATCCCCATTTTTCAGGCATTTTCTTCCTCAAGATCCTTTTTTCTTGAAAATCAATATTTAATCAAATCTTAATATTAATGACATCAAAATGTATAAACGTACGCTTTTTATACGATAAACACTTTGTTACTATAGACTTTGATAACTTTTTAATACATAATTCCATACATAGCTTTATATAAAGCAGAACATAACCGTTCGAAATTAGTAGTATGTTGTTTTGTAATTTGTATGTTATTTTATAATATGGTTATATTAGTTAATCTCTCAAATTTGTAAAATCTAAAGGAAGTGTCTATCATTCAGCTGCCGAAAAAAGCAATAATCGATATGATCAGAGCTCAAACGGAGAAAGAAAGCAAACTTCACCTGATGCATGTGATGAGTATTGTAGAGACGATGAAAGAAAATAAAGATGTACAAGAACAAGGCTATGATTGGCTCATTCAAATCTATGAAAAAATGACGGCTCCAAGAGTGACACATCGTTGGGAACCAACGGAGAACTGTGCACGTGTACATATCGTTGTTGGCGACTCATTTGCTGGGAGTATGAAAAATGCATTACGCAAGTTAGGGCGAGAGCACAGTGATACATTCATTTGCTTGCGGGATCATTACGCGTATGGTCCATTGTGGCACTTTCATGAAAAAGAAGGACTGCTTCGAAGGCAGGAATGGCTGCAAAATCATATCCAATCTGATGATGATGATAGAGATACTATTTTCCGTTCAAATGAACAATTAGCGCAGCAATTTGATAGCATTCCACCCTCTGCCTCCATCTATGTGTGGGGAGCAAACAATGCACACGAGCAAAGTGGATTACGATATGCGATCTATATGCTGCGCGATAAATCAAACAAGATATTTGTATGTGACGCCGTTGATGCCGAGCAGCAGCTATTTCATACGCCTCCCCCTACTCAGCAATGGTATACTTCTGGAGAATTGAACACGGAGAAGTTAGTACCTATTTTGGAACTTAGCCAGGCCTATACGCCTATTGATGTTGAGGAAAGACTGGGGTTGGAGCAAGAGTGGCTGGTACTCGCAGAAGATACCGGAAGTTTACGTGTTATCCAAGACGGAAAAGTGGCAAATGTGCCAGCGGACTCCTATGATGCCTACTTGCTTCAAACGGTAGAACAACTGCATCAACAGCAAGAAGAATATAATTTTATAAAATCTGCCCGCGTTATCGGTCAAGCATTAAGCTCGGCACAACAATATGTAAGCGACTGTTATTTCGAATATCGATTGCGCGAGCTCATATACGCTGGCAAGCTTGAGATTAAGGGAATACCACGAGCAATGAGATATTACAGTGTCAGAAAACCTATTTAACTAATAGGTTGCAGCAATTAGTTCCCGTCCCTTTTCAAAAGATACGAGAGTGCCGCACATAAACGATGTGTGGCACTCTCGTTTTTTGTTTCCTTACAAGGTTGTCACCTTATTGAAAGTAAAATGAATGGGAACGATAAGATAACTTTTCTATAATAAACCAAGTAATTCATGCATGTTAGGAGTTGTCTTATGGAAAAAACACAATTACAGCACAGAATTGATACCCTTGATTATTTACGCGGTTTTGCTTTACTCGGCATCATCTTTATGAATATCATTGGTCTGATATCCCCTGATCTTCCTGCCGTAAATACGATGGATGCAGCTTATCAGCGATTTCTTTATTTATTTGTAGAGGGACGATTCTACTCGATATTCTCCTTTCTATTCGGCATTGGCTTTTATATTTTTATGACTCGTGCATTAGCAAAGGGCAACAACGGTTACATCTTGTTCCTTCGTCGTATCGTCGCATTATTTGCAATTGGATTTATTCATCAAATGTTTCAACCTGGTGAAGCCTTAGCTCTATATGCCATTTGTGGGCTGCTTCTCATTCCTTTTTACAAACTGTCTAAGCACATTAACTTATTAATTGCCCTTGCTGGCATTAGCCTATTCGGTTACTTGGGCGATAAGTTATTGCTAACGTTCCCGTTGATTTTATTAGGACTCGCAGTAGGCCAGTATCGTATCTTTGAGCGGCTGGCTAGCTTACAGAAGCAAGTCTGGGGCTTTACGATCATCATGATGCTGCTTTCAGCAGCTGGCCTATGGTATCAGGTTCAATATCTTCCTAGCGAACCGTTCATCCCTTACGTGATAGCAGGCGACCTCGATCCTTTTCTTATACAAGTGAATCAATTTTTAACCATAGGAATTATGATTGGTCCCCTCGTATCTGCAGCATTTGTAGGTATGTTGATCCTATTGCTGCAAATGAAAGCTGTTCAAACGTTGCTGGCACCGTTAAAGTATTATGGCCGTATGGCGTTAACGAACTATTTAAGCCAAACTGCTCTCATTCTTTTGGCTACTCAATGGTTTCAGCAATCTGGCACCATCACGTACATGGAAACATTTTATATTTGTCTCGCGATCCATTTTATTTTGATTATGTTGAGCATGGCTTGGCTACGATTCTTCAAAATGGGACCGATGGAATGGCTGTGGCGAGCAGTCACATACATGCAGCTTCCTCCTTTGTTGAAGAAAAATGATAAATAAGTGTTAACGCAAACACTAGCCCTGTCCGGTACCCTTAAGTGAAACGGACGGGGCTTTTTTTGTTCCTATTTGTAAAATCACGCCTCCGTTTGTTGCACACACCACTCAACCTTACTATGCCAATATTCGCATTTGACGGATCACTTTCCGAGTCACTTCGAGCAAGCAAGCAGAGCTAAAGCTTGGCCGTAATTCCCCTTTAAACACGCCGTTCTAATCACCTTTGTCTAGAATATACTTGAACAGTAATTTTGCCCGCAGCCTTTTGGAATGAGACACTCTCTTAAGGTATATGAACTGAAAAGATGGGTCCATAGTTTGTTATATTGTCTGCATTCATCTACCCAACGCTTCTTCTAACATAGTGGTCGTCCAACTATTTCAAATCCTCATAAGAAAGCACGCAACTTTTTACCTAGAAAAATGGCGAGCGGCTGTTCTAATCATGAGAAGGAGATGATGATCCATTAACGTGCAACCTGGTTTTTATCATGCTGAAGGAAAAGTAAAAGGCAAAATCGGAGTACTTATCGAGTCCCATTATGACGAAACCGAATTCCGAGTATTTAATGCGTACTTTCCATCTCAAGGCTTTGAGGTCGAGTACATTAGTAACCTGTGGGGGAATGGACAGCTCATCTTCACAGGTAATGATATGACAAGTCAGGTTGCCGTACAAGTCGATGTTTCAGCACGTAAGCCAACTGACTATGACGGAATTATTCTTATTGGTGGATATGCAATGGACCGACTCCGCTATGAAGCGAACCCCGTTCAAGGGCAGAGCAACCAAGCACCTGCTGTACAATTTCTGCGTGAAGCCGTGAAAGTCATGGATGAGGGAAAAGTTTTTGTAGGTACCATTTGCCATAGCTTATGGTTATTTTGTGCGGATCCTGCCTTGCTGCGCGGAAGAAGAGTTACCTGTTCCCATAACATTTTGTACGATGTGCAAAATGCAGGAGCAACTGTAGTTTTCGATGGCAATCAGACCAGTGAGCTTATTCAAGAGGGTCATTTCATTACTGGAAAGCACCCGGAAGTGGTTAGTGAATTTGTAGAAAAGTTCGCAAGCAGCATCTTAAAACAGGAAGGAAGAGTAATCACGCCATGAAAAAGAGAGTGAATTATTATCAAGGATTGGCAGCGAATTACTCCAAACCTGGACTCGTATCTATCGAGCAGCAGGATGAGCTCATACATTTTGCCTTACAATATGCCGCTCTCAAAGAAGCAGTGCTTCCTGTTGTCGATAAGGATTATACCCTTGAACAGATTGAAAAAGAGAATAAAGATTGGTGGCCAACACATTGTGAGGCGCTTCGACAAGGGCGCGGCGATATATTGACAGAAGAATACCGAGAGGATCTGGTTTATTTTTGTCAGGATGGTCCTTTTTATGGACTGGATCAGCAGAAAGAAAGAGAGAAGCACTGGTGGGCGCTGCTGGCACAACCTGGCGTTGAAATGACCTGGCCGATCGTCATGTTCCACGGTGAGTTTGTTCATTTTGAGTGGAACTGCATTGATCTTGAAACGAATGAAACGATTGCTAAAGGTACAGTCAACTGGGTGCGCAGAGGACATCGCGGCGCTTGTTACTACAAGAGTGAACAATTGACGTTCTATCGGGATGTATTTGCCCCACCGGAACTGCTCGAGTATATTTCAAAATCATAAATAAAGGAGCATATCCTATGCCATGTGTAGAAATTAAAATTAGCGGAATCGAACTTACAGAAGAGTTCCATACACTTGTGGAATCGTCATTAACCTCAGCCTTGCAAGAAGAAATTTCCCACGTCTTTCCGATAGAGCTTGGCTTCACTGAAGGCTCTAAAGAATTCGAGGTTTGTCGACAGATTGCGCATAACATTATGCCGGGCTGGACTTGGATCACACTGGAGGAAGCTCGCTGGGCTGTCAGAGGCCGTGTCGATTCGGATGCGGTAACGGCAAGAGTTCATGTACTACTGTTGGCGAATGCCGTATACACCCCTTACCGTCAAGAAGTTGCGCAGAAAGTTAAAGAAGTCATTCTTCCTATACTGAAATCAAGTGGCAAACCCGTCCATCTATTCGTTGATGTCATTGAAGGCGAAGTCGACATGACGCTTCCGAAAGACTTATTCGAGCCTTATCTTCGAGATGCTTCCGATAAGTTACTGACACCTGGCGGAGTGGTTCAGTTCATAATGGCAGAAACGATGAAGGCGTTGGAAAATGAGCGAGTTTAAGACGTTAGCTCCTCTGCCCTATCGTGTTCGTGAAGGAAACGCTCATCCGCTGGGTTCAACCGTCACCAACGACGGCGTCAATTTTTCTGTATATTCCGAACATGCCACATCGGTAACGCTACTCCTATTTCAGCAAGACGGTGACTTGGAGCCCATACAGGAAATTCGCTTGGACCCAATAACGAACCGAACGTCTTGTTTTTGGCATGTGTTTGTTGACTATCTTAAGCCGGGAGTTCAATATGCATATCGAGTGGACGGTCCGAATCTACCCGAAGCTGGATTGCGTTACAACCCCAATAAAGTACTGATTGACCCCTATGCGAAAGGGAACTCTGATACGTTATGGGAACGAGTGGACGCCTGCCATGCAGAAGATAATTTACATACTTCTATGCGCAGCGTAGTCATCGATTACCAAGATTACGATTGGGAAGACGATAAACCGCTGCAGCGTCCGATTCAAGATTGTATCATTTATGAAATGCATGTTAGAGGCTTCACTGCCTCACCTACCTCCAACGTCACGCATCCGGGTACATTCCGTAGTGTGATTGAGAAAATACCCTATCTTCAACAACTAGGTGTAACCGCAGTAGAGCTGCTCCCTGTGTTTGAATTCGATGATAAAGAAATTGTTCGCGTCGTTGACGGGCATGAGCTCTACAATTATTGGGGTTACAGTACAATTGGATATTTTGCACCGGACTCTAGATATTGCGTAGATCCTCAGCTTGGATCACATATTAATGAGTTTCGTGACATGGTCAAGGCACTGCATCAAGCAGGAATCGAAGTCATCCTCGATGTCGTCTATAATCATACGAACGAAGGCAATCACGAAGGCCCTGCTATTAGCTTCAAGGGCTTCGACAATCTTACCTACTACTACCTCTCCTCGCAAAATAAATACTACTATATGGACTACACCGGCTGCGGCAACACCTTCAATGTCAATCATCCTGTAGTTGAGAAGCTGATTCTCGACAGTCTAGAGTTTTGGGTCAAAGAAATGCATGTCGACGGATTCCGATTCGATGAAGGCTCCGTGTTGACCCGAGATGAAAATGGCATTCCAACTCAACATCCCCCTGTTCTGTGGAACATCGAGCTTAGTGACTCACTTGCCAATACAAAGCTATTTACAGAGGCATGGGATGCAGCAGGCCTATATCAGATCGGCTCCTTCCCAGGCTACAGCTGGGCAGAATGGAATGGGCGTTACCGCGATGACATACGCCGATTCGTGCGCGGAGATGCTGGCATAGTTAATGACGTCGCAACCCGCATCTCCGGCAGTTCCGATTTGTATAACCACCACTTGCACGGACCTATCAACAGTTTAAATTTCATTACCTGCCATGACGGATTCACGATGATGGACCTTGTATCTTACAACGAGAAGCATAACTGGGCCAATGGCGAGTCCAATCAAGACGGAATTAATGAAAACTACAGCGCCAATTATGGATATGAAGGCGACACTTCGGACGAAGGCATTCAAGCTTTTCGTTTGCAACAAGTAAGAAACTTCATTTCGATCCTCATGATTTCCCAAGGTGTTCCCATGCTGCTCGCAGGTGATGAGATGGGAAATTCCCAGTATGGCAATAACAACGCCTATTGTCAGGATAATGAGATTAGTTGGATCGACTGGACCCTCACAGAGACGAACGAGAGTCTCATTCATTTCTGCAAGAAGCTAATAAATCTACGCAAATCAGTAAAGAGCCTGCGCAGAAAGACGTTCTTTACCGGAGCTGTCAATGATCGCGGATTTAAAGATTTAGATTGGCATGGCTGTAAGCTGTACAGTCCAGGTTGGAACAATCCGTCATCTCGTGTATTGGCATTAACGCTTGGTTCCTTTGTGTCAGATGAGCCCGATCTATACGTAGCGCTCAATATGGAGCAGCAACTATTAGCATTTGAAGTTCCTCCTGCCCCGGCAGGAAGTGCGTGGAAAGTTTACAGTGATTCTTCCTTTCTGCATGAAGATGGAGAGATCATACACGCACAAGAAATCGAGGTTCAATATCATAGTGTGCTCATCTTAACCCTTGAAAAGATATAGGAGGTTTTATATGAAAAATCCTAAATTTACGTTTTCGGATTTAATTGCAGGTTATGTAACTAGTACGGAGTTGAAAGATGATGTGTTTACGTTGGAAACGTCCGACGGACGCTCCTTCCAAGTGAAGCTTTCCGCGAACGTATATGCAGAGCTGCTTCGTAATCTGGGTGAACCCTTCTTGGACAATACTAGCGAGCTTAGAAATAAGATTGAAAAAGGACGATACTTGTACGCTTACGGCATTTTTTATACGGATGGTCCTAACGACAGTTTGTCATTTGAAGCAAAACATATCGTATTTGTCGGTAATGATGCCGCTGAATATCGATTTGAGCAGCAGGATTGGTGGATTCAGCAAATTAAAGAACTCGGGGACTTTTACTTGCATGCACAGTTCGGCACGGATGAAATTGATTATAAAAATTACCGTACTTCGCTTAATTTAGAGGGCCAGCATACAACGAATTTTCGGCAAGAGACAGATACGATTTCTAGGCTAGTCTACGGTTTTGCAACGGCCTACATGATGACTGGTGAAGAATGTTATTTGGAAGCGGCAGACAAAGGAACGGAGTACTTGATCAAACATCTGTGCAATAGTAAACCGGATGATAATACGGCATTTTGGTATCATGCTTTGGATCAGGCACCGGATAAGGAAAAGAAAATATTTGCTTCGGAATTCGGTGATGATTATGATGCAATTCCTGCCTATGAGCAAATCTATGCACTAGCAGGTCCAACTCAAACGTACCGGATTACAGGGAATCCTCAAATTCTAGATGTCATTGAAAAGACAATTAACTTATTCGATAAATACTTTTTAGATAAAGAGCGTGAAGGCTATTTCTCACATATTGATCCAATCAACTTTGATCCGAGAAATGAGACACTAGGCCATAACCGTGCGCGAAAAAACTGGAACTCGGTAGGCGATCATGCTCCTGCCTATTTGATTAATCTCGTACTCGCAACCGACAACGATCGTTACAAACAAATGTTGGAGTATACAGCCGATACGATTACAAAGTATTTTCCTGATTACGCGAATAGCCCATTTGTACAAGAGAAATTCCATGAAGATTGGAGCCATGACCAAACATGGGGCTGGCAGCAAAATCGCGCTGTCGTCGGCCATAATCTCAAGATTGCATGGAACCTGATGCGGATGCACAGTATGTTTGACAAAGATGAATATGTGGCCTTGGCGGAGAAAATTGCCGAACTCATGCCTGAAGCCGGAGGCGATCAGCAGCGTGGCGGTTGGTATGACGTAGTGGAGAGAACATTGGCTGAAGGCGAGACCTATCACCGATTTGCATGGCATGACCGCAAAGCTTGGTGGCAGCAGGAGCAAGGCATTTTGGCTTACCTGATACTCGCTGGAATTTTAAATAAAGAGGAGTACTTAAAACTAGCAAGAGAATCCTCCTCGTTCTATAACGCTTGGTTCCTTGATCATGAGTCTGGTGGCGTGTACTTTAACGTGTTGGCGAACGGTCTCCCTTATTTGCTTGGCACGGAAAGAAACAAAGGCAGCCATTCCATGAGCGGCTATCATTCCTTTGAGTTAACGTATTTGGCTAGTGTATACAGTAATTTGCTTGTAACGAAGCAGCCGATGCAGTTCTTCTTCAAGCCAAATCCAGCTGGACTTGAGAATCGAATTCTCCGCGTACAGCCAGACATTCTGCCAGCAGGCAGCGTTCAGATTACAGCGGTTACGATCGATGGAAAAGCATATGATAAGTTCGATGCAGAAGCACTAACGATTGAACTGCCCGATGTGAAGCATCATGTGAAAGTATGTGTCATTCTAACCCCTGTTGATGCCGCACAGCGATTGTTAACCCGTCTGGATGTTGATAATCAGCGTACAACACTCTATTTAGCAGGAGAAATCGATCAATCATCTCTTCCATCGCTCAAAAAAGCTTTAGATGAATTGCTAAACTGTCATCCAGCAGCCGTAACATTGGATGTTTCCAATCTTAAAGAGGCAGACGATGCCGGTATTCGAACCATCATTTTTGAGTTCCAGAAGCTATCCAGCAACTGTAAGATCACCATATCAGGCGCCAACGCTGCAATTAGCGGCAAGTTTGAGAACAATCATTTCGCAGATTCCGCTACATTTGTCTAAACGATACGATAAGTCCCCTTTTGCAAAAGAGGGGGCTTCTTTTATAAGGACGGTGCATAGATGACCAAGCAGGCGACTCTCATCTTACTTCAACTCCTTCATAATCCTTACATCTCTGTCATTGTAGGGATTAGCTTTATTTTGACTGCTATCATTGAACTTGAAGAAATCAATCAGTTCGGCGTGCATCATGGCTTGCTTCTGTTCGGCATATGGAATGTTCTGAAAATACTTCCCCTTTTCATTAGCGGGATTCATCATTTGCACAAAGCCAGCACCAGCGATTCCAAGTTGACTCGATGGCTTCATTCCCTGCATCATATTACTTCACATACGCTATCTGAATGCATCATCGGCATCATCTATATCGTCACCGCCTTTATGGAGGCAGAGCACAGCGTGTTATATGAATGGTCCCAGAAAGATGTCGACATCCATCACGGATTTATGTTGTATGGTTTTTTACTTGTAGCGAAGACACTCCCACTTATTTATTCAGGGGTTCACCATTTGGCAAAGTCCAATCACAATAAGCTTCCCAGATGGTTTGTGAAACTGGAAAATCACTATTTCGAGCTTGTGGCAGCTGTGTTATTTATTGGCACGGGTGTGTATGAAATTATAGAAGGATTCGTGACGAAAAATGTGGATGAAGTGGCGACCTATGCCTTCCTGTTCATCCTCGTTGGATTGATGAAGTCACTGAAATACATTCTTCATATTTATGAAGGGTTAACGTTAATTGAGAAGCGTGTTAGAAAACGGGACGATGAGAAGTCCTTATCGGAATAGAGTCAATTATCGAGCATATCCTCGTTACAGCGAATATTTCCTACGATACTCAATGGACATGATTAAGGGCACCCATTGGGTGCCCTTAAATATTTCTTGCTGAACAACACCAAAACTATGTGCAAGCAAGCCAGTATATTTTTATTGTTTGTTACGCAATTCTATCCATTCAAATCGGCTTCATCGCGCGCATCGCATTCAATACGGCCAACAACGTAACACCCACGTCAGCGAACACAGCTTCCCACATCGTTGCGATACCAAATGCGCCTAACAATAGGAATAACGCCTTTACACCTAAGGCAAAGAATATATTTTGGTATACGATCTTTCTCGTACGCTTCGCCATACGAATGGCTGCTGGAATTTTGGATGGCTCATCCGTCATAATGACGATATCTGCAGCTTCAATCGCTACATCCGAACCCAATCCACCCATTGCAACACCGACATCCGCTCGTGCAAGCACTGGCGTGTCATTAATTCCATCGCCTACGAAAATGACTTTTTCCTTAGGCAGCTTCTGTGCATCAATATGCTCCAACTGCTCTACCTTATGCTGTGGCAAGAGCTCAGAATAAATCTCATCCAATCCTAGCTTCTGCCCCACAGCATCTCCTACACGCTTTACATCCCCTGTCAGCATAATTGTCTTCTTGATGCCAAGTAATTTCAATTCCTGGATGGCTGCTGCTGCATCCTCCTTGACTTCATCCGCAATAACGATATATCCTGCATAGCGCTGATCGACCGCAACATGGACAAGTGTACCTGCCGATTCAGGCTCCGCAAAGGAAATCCCTTCTCTTCTCATTAGCTTTGCGTTTCCAGCTAACACATGCTGCCCGCACACGTTCACAGATATGCCGTGTCCGGATATTTCCTCGTACTCGCTCAGTTCATCTTTATTGACAGACTGCGCGTATGCATTCAGTATAGAGGCGGCTATCGGATGGTTGGAATACACTTCTGCATAAGCAGCATAGCGCATAAGCTCTTCTTTCGTTAAGTCACCATGCGGCTGAATATCGGTTACGACGAAAATTCCCTTTGTCAACGTACCTGTTTTATCGAATACGACATACTTCACATCGTTTAACGCTTCAAGATAGTTGCTTCCTTTCACGAGAATGCCGTTTTTGGAAGCTCCGCCAATTCCTCCGAAAAATCCTAATGGAATCGACACTACTAATGCACATGGACAAGAAATAACAAGAAAGACAAGTGCCCGATAAAACCAATCTGAAAATGCCTCACCTGCGAAAAATAATGGCGGTAGTAGAGCAATTAGCGCTGCTGTAATCACGACAACAGGTGTATAATAGCGAGCGAATTTCGTAATATAATTTTCGGTCGGCGCTTTGCGGCTGCTCGCATTTTGCACCAAATCCAATATTTTTGACACGGTTGAATCTTTGTAAGCTTTCGTTACAGCTACGGTTAACACACCATTCTTATTTATAGAGCCGCTAAGAATTTCACTACCCGCTTCCACTTCCCTTGGAATGGATTCACCCGTAAGTGCAGAAGTATCGAGCATGGATATACCGTCAATCACTTTACCATCCAACGGCACCTTCTCACCTGGCTTAACGACAATAACATCACCAATCTGTACATCTTCTGGTGATACTTTGCGAAGTTCACCATTTACTTTCAAGTTAGCGTAGTCTGGACGAATATCCATTAACGCACGTATAGATTTGCGAGAACGATTAACTGCAATGCTTTGGAATAGCTCGCCTATTTGATAAAAGATCATAACCGCTACACCCTCAGGGTACTCTCCAATAATAAACGCCCCGATTGTAGCAATACTCATCAAGAAGTTCTCATCAAATACACGTCCACGCGTAATATTTCGCAATGCTTTATATAGAACGTCGCCACCCGCCAGCACATAAGCAATGAGGAACAAAGCAAGCGAAATATTGCTGGATAGTCCACCCCATACAGCCACAAAGGTCAAGCCAATGGACACTGCTAACCTTACATAAGGAAGCTTGCTCTTTCCTTCAGACACAGACTGGGACTGCCTCTCAGCGCTGCTATCTCCTTCTCTATGAACCGTGAATTTGGAATCGAGCTGCCTAATAAATTGCTCAGTTTGCACAGCAACATGATGCAATTGTTCAGCATTGGCCTCTATCGTTAGCTGCTTCGCTACAAAGTTAACACTTGCAGATTGTACACCGGGGATCGTCGCTACACCCTTTTCAATCTTCGCCACACAACCCGCACAATCCATCCCTTCGATGGTGAGCTTCATCTTCTGCAATGGTACCTTTTCTTTTACCTTGATCGATGGATCGATATCACGAATGACCTTCTTCGCTGTTTCCACCATATTCGATACGGATTGAGAGGATTCAATCACTAACGTCTGATTCACAAAATTAAGATTACAGCTCGTCACTCCTTCAATCTGACGCAGTCCATTCTCAATCTTAGCTACACAACCTGCACAGTGCACGCCTTCAAGCTCTAGTTGAGTTTGCGCGATGGAGCCTGCTTGTGACCGACCCACTTTCATCAACTCCTTATAAGAAACCTGTATAGTATGCTGCGATGATTACCCGCCTATTACATTCTCATCTGCATATTCAAATGATTATTCTAATGTATGTATTTTATCGCAGTACATATCAAAAATCAAACGATTATTTGAATATTTGTGTGATTGGACTACTTCGTTAATAAAATGGAATTGATACAGGTTAATTGACAAAACTTTAGCATTGGGTTTACGATCAGACGACCAACTTAGAACTTTGTCCAAAGAGGTGTAGGATGAAATTAAGACCTATCGATATTGCTAGAAAGCTAAATATTAGTACAAGTGCTTTGCGGCATTATGAGGATTGGGGCATTGTTCCGCCCATCGAGCGCGGAGCAAATGGTTATCGGATCTATACCGAAGTGCATGTCGCTTACTTCGAATGTATACGAGCTTTGTCTGCTGGATTCGGTATGCAGCTCACAGCAGATGTCATGCGAAAGTTACAAGCAGAAGAAATGGATGCTGCACTATGGATGGTTAATGAGCGTCAAGCATCCCTATATCAAGACAAATTGATGGCTGAGAAAACAATTCAACTGTTGGATGAATTGGAAATGGATGAATGGAATACGAAAGGCAGAACGAAGTGGATGACAATTGGGGAAATTGCAGAAGAAACATCGATCCCAACTTCTGTACTTCGACATTGGGAACAAGAAGGACTTATAACCGTAGAACGTGACCCACAAAATGGTTATCGCAGGTACAATCGTTCTCATATTAAGCGCGTACTGCTTATTCGCTCTTTGCGAACTGCGATATACTCACTAGATACTATTAAAGAAGCACTTCAAGGATTGGATCATAACAATATTGAGCAAGCGAGAAAGATCGCCTATGATTCACTGCAGCATTTACATAAGTTGAACAAAGATCAGCTTCGAGGCACTCATTATTTATATCGTCTATGCAAAAAGTTGAATTTGATAGAGTAATTAATAATGAGTAAATACTCTGAAAACTAAAGAACAGAATCCTCTCTTAGTAGATTAAGTTACTTCATTCACTACAGAAAGGGGATTCTGCATGATGGACATGCCGCTCATTCACATACTATTTAAAAATAACTACTCATTATTTTCCTTTTGATGAATACCATCGCTCAACTACTATTGAATATAATTGTATATCCAATGAATTTTTGCGTGCAATCTTTTCGATGGTATCTCTATCTAACGTGTCCAAGGAAGTCCGATTCGGGTTGCTATTTTCCCGATATAACTTCGGGCTTCTCTTCCAGCCGAGCGCATCGCGCATCGGTTGCAAACACTCCTTATACTTATCCGTGACACCAACACATGCAAAATGACGCCTCAAATGCTGCTGCACACTTGCATGATCGGGAAAGATCGCATTTTCTACCCCCACCTCATTATGAAGTGCTGGAAAATAAGGAAATACCGTTGCCAACCCCAATAACTTGGATTGCAAATTGCTAGTAAATAGATCAAATTGCTGGTCTGAAATAAATTCATGCAAACTTTTGTCCACTACCAAATGATAATATTGATGCAGAGGAATGCTTCTAATGTAGTCATATAAAGAGATAACTAATTCGACCGGATTACGAAGAATTGTAATGTATCGATAAGGACGTCCAATCCACTCATGAATACCATAAGGAAAATGACCCGATACAATTTTTATTTTTTGATTTTTATCTTTGCATTTCTCAATTAACCGTTCAAAAGACCATTCCGGGTCATCGTGCAGAAATGCAATCCGGTTCGCGCTATAGTGATCTTGGATTAGTCTGTTAAATGATGTACCGCCTGTCTTAGGAATGTGTATAAAAATATCCAGCATGTTCCGCACCCGGCTGGCTCCCTTCCGATAAGCTCTATATGTTATTCTATGCAAGCGTATACGAACAGGAGATGAGGCCAACATCACTATGGATAGCCGTATAAAATAGTAGCTTATAGGGTTATATGCAAACGCTGCACTGCATGCAAACAACCTAAGCCGACTACGGAACAACTGTACAAGATTCGATTATTAACTATGTTTCACTTTATTCCCGCTTACGGTCTGCCTTTAATCGTGTTCTGAACGCGATAATTGGATTTGCTCATCAGTTCTTCCTCAACGACAACTCCATTCTTCTTCTTTACGCGCTTCGTTTCCACGACATAGCCAGGTTTTCCTTTTTGAATCGTTTTTGTTTGCTTCGAACGTGAAATACTATTGCTCTTATACACAGTCTTAGGCTGTATCTTTTTCAAAACTCGCGTTTTTATTTCATACGTGACCCCTTCTTCTTTTTGACCAAGGATGCTGATTGTGATTTTGCTGTTGTCAGTCTTCGTTTGGATCGTAACATTAGCTTCGGTATTATTTCGAATGGTAAATTCGATGCTGTTATCTGCGTAAGTCGCATCCCGCCCTAGCGCAACGTAGCCTACTGGGAGCGAATGACTGCGACGTTCTACAATTTCAAGTCCACTGAGAAGAGCTGCATTGTATAACGTTGATGACGTCTGGCAAATCCCTCCCCCATACCCTTCAACGAATTTGCCATTCACGATAACTGGTGCTTTTTTCAAACCATATGACTTCTTCGTCTTTTGGACCACATCGCTGTAGTTTAATGATTCTCCCGGTTGCAGCACGATGTTATTTAGCGCTTTTGTACTTGATTTAATGTTATGTGTGCGCCCTCTGTGGCCCGGTGCAATTTTGGTGGAGAAGCTGGCTATGACTTTGGCAGGAGCTACCGTCGCAGACTTGGATTTGGTCTTCGATTGGTTTTTTGTTTGTATCGCTGCTGCATTCGTACTTATTTCTCTCTGTTTACTGTCGTTGAGCGCCGAAATGCTCAACCCATTGGTCATCGCCAATGAAGATACCATTAGCAGCATGAACATGTATTTTTTGCGTGTAGTCTTTCCTTGTTGAATTTGTCCCATGATTTCTCCCCTATACTCAAATGTGACAACCTCTTCACTCCGATTTTCAATCCGGATATGAATATATATAATTTGATCTGCAAATGAATGACAACATGGTTTCATAACAATTAATTAATTGTTACTATTGGTAACATTGGATAGATTCCCCTTCTCATTCAATACAAAAAAGACTTGTTCCATGCACAGAACAAGCCCTTCCCCGTATGTATATAGTTACTTTTATGAACCGTTCCAATTCATTTCATAAACGAAGTGTCTAGGATATTCGAACGAAACGACTTCACCACTTACTTGCTCATGATTTGCTCATAATGATAAACATGGTTCCCCTGCCTTTGGCTTTGACCCACCCGGTACATAGCTTCAGCCACATCTTTAGCCTGAATCGGGCTATATTGGCTCCATTTTCCACGTGCAATCAGCTTAATTAGCGGGCTTACCATCATAATCGCACGTTCCCTAGGTCGTGATTCACTCCGTGACCCAAGCAATAGCGACGGTTGGAATACATGAACAGATGACAAGCCTACTTTCTTAACTTCTTCCTCCACATCCCCCTTAACTTGAACATAGAAAAAAGAAGATTTCGAGTCTGCACCAATAGAAGTAACCATTAAAAATTTGCTCGCTCCGCATTGCTTCGCCATTTTTGCCATCACTAGCGGATATTCAAAATCCACCTTACGAAATGCTTCTTTTGAGCCTGCCTTCTTGATTGTTGTACCCAGGCAGCAGTATACATCATCTACATGCATATGATCGACATATTGCTCCAAATGATCAAAGTCAACCACGATCTGCTCCAGCTTCGGATGATCGAGCTGTATATTTCTTCGTGTAAAAATCTTGACTTTGTCATAAGCTGGCTGCTCCAACAATATATGCAGTAAATGTCCTCCGACTAATCCTGTTGCGCCTACAAGCAATGCTGTTTTCTCTTTTAGAATCATTTGCTTCACTCCTTACATGCCAAATATTAAATAAATACTATTAGCTTGATATATGTATAAATAACATCATAACATGTCTGCAAATCAGAGAAAAATAGATGGTGCGAGTCACAGTATTGGCATTGATAAACTACTTAAAGCTTGCACAGCAGCATATTGTATGGAAGACGATAAACGACTCCATTGAAATGAAATACCCCTCAGACAATTGCTTAACAATTGACCGGGGGTACATAGTTATGTCTATATTCCCTTGCCTATTTTGCCATAGGGTTCATATCAGATAGCACATTCTCCAAATCCGTGGAGAAGCGCTCATGAAGCTGTTTAATCTCTTTGTCTTTTGTTTTGTCCGCATACAATTTCAAATCTGCCTCGCATTTTTTCAGCAATGCAAGTAATTCACCTGGCGGCGATGTCTTTTTCTTGTTGACGTTTATATGATCGGCGTACAGATCCAAGTACATCTCTTGCTTGGAGTCCACTTGCGCAATATAAATTTCATCTTGTTTGACGCTGTATTCATCCAGCTTCTTTTTAAGCCAGTTACGATCCAGTCCCATTTCCTTAAGTGGCTTGTCCAATATTTCTCCATCCATAATGACAATTTGCGGCACATGTTCATTTTGGATAGATAGCCCAAGATCTTTAGCCGTTAGTGGTTGATTCTCTTTTGTAAGGAGTACGTTAATCTCCCCGCTCGGCTCTATACTCGCAAATTCCACATCAGCAAGACTAAAGGCATTATTTTTGCGCAATTGCTGCATAAGCTCGTCCGCAGTGATTCTTTCTTTACGCAAATTATGCTCTAAAATTTTTCCACTTCTTACGAGAACCGTCGTTTTCGTATCAATAAAGTCCCTCGCTGTTTTGCTCTTTAACTGGAGGTAGTCAACAAGCAAGGATATCCCCACCCACACGACAATGGAAATAAGACCGTAATACCACTGTGCATCCAAGTCTAAAGATATGTATGCTGCCAAGTTACCAATCGTAATCCCCGTTATGTATTCGAATAAAGATAGCTGAGAAATTTGTCGTTTACCCAACAGCTTCGTCATTAAAAACAGCACCACGACAGCAGATAGCGTTCTTAATAATATTTCTAATTCACCGGGCATTGCCTAAGACCTCCGTTCATATCGTCAAACTCCATTTCTTACTGTTGACCAACATGAACAGGATTATCCATAAATAAGTGCTCTATTGATGTTTCGCCCGATCTAGAAATATATAAATCCTAGAAATCTTGATTTCGCTGCATATAATAGAAGGTTTGCTTAATATCCTCCACCGTGTATTCGTTTATTTTTTGAACTTCCTCACTACTTAGCAATGCACGGAAATCATCAACCATTTCTTTGGGATATAAAGTAAACTCCCCTAACGTGTAGTTCAGGAAATAAATTCGATTATTACTTTCTTTTGAATCATCCGATTCGATAAACGCGGTTTTAAATTCTTCATATAATTCTGGAATAATGGCCACTCCATTTTCAACAAGTGCTAGAACTGCTTCATAATCGGATTTCAAACATCGAACTATTTTGCTGTTATGATTCATTCCATGCCTTTCTTTGTTGAATTCTTTTAGCCAATATTCAATTTGCTTTTTTAATGGAAGAGCTCTAGCCTCTGCTTTTAATTGCTCAAATTGTTCATCACCAGTTTGAATTTCCGGAAAAATACGATAAAGAAGCGAAAGCGGTACGGTTTGTCTCATTGTCAAACTGTAATCTAAACCCTCGTTCTGTCCAGTTTTTGCATAAATAACGAAATCTTCTGTTGTGTTCAGTTGCTCAATATCAAATTCTTTAAGTCGCTTGGCAGTTTCTAGGGCGATGAAATAGCTTTGTTCTTGAAATATAATGTTCTCTAATGCACACTTAATATCTTTAAAGTCCCCCACGTACTCTGGTAGATGATATCCCAAATTACTGTCAAATACCGTATGATATGCGGTAATATATCCTTCACGCATAAGTTCAAATTCATCATTGAAAATCTCAAAAATATACTCAAAAGATGCTTCATCATACTTAACGTCAGAGTTATTTTTATACGTCTCTCCCAAACCTTCAAGCGTATTTACATAGAAGGCAAATAAATGATTATAATCTGTATACACGGATATCGCATACACATCTTTGTTATCTTCAGATGCAGCAAATTTAGTGAGATGATCTCGGCACGATTCATAGAAAGCATCAGCCATTTTATCTAAAGTAATACTGGGTACTGAAGCGGGTAGTTGATTGCAGCGAAAAACTTCATTATCTTCTGTAACTATTACGTAAAATTCATTTACGTTCCGAATTCCTTTAATCACTCTACTTAAAATAACATCGTAGTTATTCATGCTGGAGCCCCTTTTGTAAAATATTATAAATATGATTATATGATATTATATTCATAAATAGTGAGCTAGAATATTCAATTTACTCATTACCCTAAAGCAGTTATGAAATCATCTAGTATCACTGCTATTTTTACAACATGTCATTTGATTAAAGAACGCTTAAATAGCACCCTCCATAACGAACATGGAAGGTGCTCACTAATAAACCTTACATTTACAACCCTTGTATCACTTAAATCCCAGACCATACATCCTTTGCATATCGTCCTTCTTCCAGCAGTTTTTCAAGCCAAGCCGCTGATTCACGATCATTCTCCCCATGCACTTCCTCCCATGCACGCTGCAGCGTCGCCTCCACATCTGGTGCCATCTTGCTGCCGTCTCCACATATATACAAGTGTCCGCCCTCATCGAGAATACGGATTAGCTGCTCTGCATCACGAGCCATTAAATGCTGAACATACGTCTTTGGCTCGCCTTCTTTGCGGGACATTGCGGTATGTAGAGTAACAATCTCCTCTTCCTCATATTGCTTCAGTTCATCGTGATAAATAAAGTCGCTTTCACTACGGCAGCCAAAGTACAAATGAGCGGGCCCCAACGGATGACCTTCCTTCTTGAGAGCACTCCGTGCTTGCAAAAACCCTCGGAAAGGAGCAAGGCCTGTACCTGGGCCAACCATAATGATTGGTGTTTCTGTATTGTTCGGCAGTTGGAATTCAGTTTCCGGTGTGCGCACGAAAATAACGATCGAATCTCCCGCCTGGCGTTCCGCCAAATAGTTTGACGCGACTCCTCTGTACTCACCTTCTCCGCTGTATGCAGCTTCACGAACAACACCAACGGTGATGCTCGCCTGATTAGCATGAACACGCGGTGAGCTGGATATCGAGTAGTATCTTGCCTTAAGCGGCGGCAGCAACTCTAGAAATCGGTCAAATGACATTTCACAAGCTTCATAGCGCTCCAGCAGATCTAACATCGTTACCCGCTTCTGCTTAATTTGCGACTTATATGCCTCTTCCTCCAATAACACTTCCAACTCTCGACGATGCGGCGGACAGACGGTAGAAGAAGCAAGTTCACGAAGCTGCGCACGTGTAGCAGCCTCCTGCAATTCAACACTGTGACTAAGCAGATCGAGCAAGCTGACAGGTCGCTCTAACGGCAAATGAGCAGCACTGCGCCCTGTTGCGCTTAATATTAGATGATCAGTAGCCTCCAGCTTAAAACGGCGCAATACTCGTAGAATTAATTCTTTGCGGTTTACAGGTAGCACTCCAATATGATCCCCTTCGCTATAGGTAACTCCCTCTGGAAGCGAAATTTCGATATGACGAGTACTTCGTTCGCTATCTGGACCTTGCAGCTCACGGTTATCTACGATCTTGGCATGAAACGCTTCATACGATTCTGCAAGCGGTGTACCTACAATACCGCTAACAAACTGAACAGTGAGGTTGTTCGTTTCCTTAGCTGTCTCCTCATTTAGTTGCAATCCTAGAGCAGACATCACATCCTGCCACATTTGCTCGCGCCAAGTCTCGACTTGTATTTCAAAGTCACCGCTTGCATCCCCTTCACCAAGCGAAGTAAGACGCACTGCCCCTCTTGCAGCTAGCTGTTCATCGATAAGTCTAGGTACTTCTTGATACGTACTTGCCCAGTTATGATCACCGCAGCCAAATACCCCATATCGCACACCTTCGCATTCAGATGGGTCAGCTTCCTGAATCCATTTTACAAACTCACTCGCATTGCTCGGCGGCTTGCCATTATACGAAGCAGTAACGATAAAGACAGCACCTTCTTTAGGCAGCTTACCAGCCCAATTATTCAGGGGCGACACTTCCGTACGAAAACCTTGATTACGCGCCATGTCTGCTAGTTCACGTGCAATTCCTTCGGCTGTGCCGAGATTCGATCCATATAAAACAAGCAATGGCGTGTTGTGGCCCTCTACTCGATTTTTAGCTGCTACTGCCGTATCGGCTTGTTTTGGTTGAGCAGATTCGTCAACCCCGGCTATCGTAAAGCCTTGCTCGCTTCGAGGATGGACCCGCATCGTAAAGCCATCTGGCTTCAATGTCAGCGATTCCTTTACTTTTAACTGATAATTTGTATGATCAATAATCTCAAAATGCTTCAGCACCATACCTAACACTAGCACGGCCTCTTGCATCGCAAACTGCTGCCCAATACAAGCTCGCTGTCCGTTACCAAATGGCTTAAAAGCATGATGCGGTACTTTGCTAATATCCTCAAAGCGTTCTGGGCGAAATGCCTCAACATCCTCCCCCCATACAGCCTTATCACGATGAACAATTGGAACTAATACGTTGACACTATCCCCTTTTTTCATTGGATACTTTCCAGCCAGTATCGTGTCCTCTTTCGCAAAGAGTGCAAACGCTGGAGCGGTAGGCCATAAGCGTAACGATTCATTTAGAATCATGCGTATGTAAGATAGCTCTCGCACTTGCGTATAGGATGGAACCGCATCGACCAATACGCGGTCGACTTCTTCATACGCCTTTTGCAGCTTATCTGGATTTTTCAGTAAATAATATAGGGCAAAGGATAATAATCCACTGGTGGTCTCGTGCCCTGCAATCAGAAACGTAATAATTTGAAACCGAATATTTTCATCATCCAATCGCTCGCCCGTTTCAGGATCCCGACCGTTCAACATATGAGCAAGCAGATCATTTCCACTTGCCTGTCCATGTGCTTTGCGCTCTGCAATGATTTTGTCCACTAACGCGTACATAGCTTGGATATCATGCTGAAATTGGCGCTTTGTAACGACCATCAACTTCTGTTGAATGTTAAGTCGCTGCAGCTGACCCATTGCCTCATCCAATGCGCGAGTCATGCTCGTAATAAATGGATGTGACTGCTCCCGGTAGAAGCTATTGAAACGATAGTCAAACCCGCACAGCCCGATCGTATCCAGCGTAAGTCGAGTCATATCTTCAGCAACCTCTACGCTCTCATCTGGATTCAGCCGCAGCCATTTTTGAATCAACTGCACAGCAATGTCCACCATCATCTCATGATAACCACGCATCGCCATTTGGCTAAAGCTCGGCAGCAAAATGTTATGGGCTCTCTGCCAGTTCGGTTCTGTCGTCGCACTTGTAAACAATCCGTCGCCGGTAAACGCTCTTACTTTTTGCAGCGGAGCCCACACTCTTTTATCAAAACGTGTCTCATCACAAGCATCCTCAACAAGCTCATGACCAGATATGTATAATTCTTTTCTTCCCCCTGGCAATTCCAAACGGAAAATAGGCCCTAATTCCTCCGCTAGTCGCATTAGAGACTGCACAGGTGCTTCCAAATCCAATTGTGGCAAGTTGCCTAATGGACCAAACGACTTCGGCTGTGGAATATGCTGTTCCATTCGTTCTCAAATCCTCCCTGTTCATCTGCTTCAATTAAGTTTGTTTTCTTGTTAGTATTTACTATTTGAGAACAGGGCTTAATCTATCCATATAGAGTTATATTACAGCTAGCTTATATTTGTACCACCGAAATTCTCTGTAAAGAAAGAAACTGACCCATTCTTTAGAGAATTATCCATCTTTATGATTTCTTATTTTAAAAAAAGTCCTGTAGGACCAAAATATAAATTTACTATGTAATAGTATCTAGCAGATTAATCATCTACAAAACTAGAATGGAAAGGAGACTCTCTATGTTAAAAAGGTATCCTTACTTCTAGTCGCCTTGTTCCTAATGATTGGTTCATTGGAGAAATTACTCTATGGACAAACAGAACAGATTCATGGTCTTTCTTCAATATCAGCTGGCTGGGTTATCATTAGTCAGAGCTCTTACTGGAAAACCATTCAGTTCGTAGGTTAACCTAGTTCTGCATAATATAAACGAAAAAACGAAGTTGGGACTTGGATGTAGTACATCCCGTCTCCAGCTTCGTTTTTTGTTGGATTATGAGCAAGTCATTTTAATATAGTATTACTCGGCACGCTACCAAGCACGAGATGGTGATAACGTTATTTCAATGCTAAAACTTGATAGTGAACTATGAACACTGAACGCTCATTAAAATCTAAATAGTTGACTAACAAATGACAGCAGAACCTCTGACATGATACGAATCGTCACATAAGCGCCGACAATAATAAGTAAAATGCTATACATCAAGTCAATCCGCTCACAACCGGGCTCATGGTAACTTAGCAATACAAGCAACGGTGCTACAAAAATTGCACCTGTAAAAGCGATTAAGAGAGGAAGTATAAACATACCAATATTTAAAAGTGACATCAATATTGCAAGAATAAGCAACCCCACAAACGGCAGCAGTATCGTACCAAAACGCGCAATAACCTCTGTATAACTCGCTTGATAACGATTCAGCACAATAACACCAAACGTAATCGCTCCAATCAAAAGCAAAAATACAATATAACCAAGAAATGGCTTCACTACTGTTTCAAAAAACGGCACATCACCAAACAAACCGATGCTCGACTGGAGTTGAATATACAAAATTAACGGGATAAGTAAAGCATAGATGCCCATCGTAACAAGTGCTTGAATAAGATGTGATTGGGATATCGTTTGCAATCGCTGATAAGGTGAACGGATGTTATCCATAACGTAACTAGCATACATTTTTGAGGATTCGCTGGCCTTCTGCATACGCTCTTTCGTCAGCATGGAATTAGAGGTTGGTTCTGTCCCTTGGTTTAACTGCGCTTCACCATAAGAAACTCGCTGTGATGACGATAATGGTTGAGACGAATGCGCTTCCCCTTGTATCTTTTCTGGCAATTTAGCACCACAATGGATGCAGAACACGCCTTCGTCCGTCGTATGTTGACAATTCGAACAAGTAATACTCATTGATCTTTCCCCTTCCACATGAAAAATTTCCAGTTAAACCCTTTTTCCAACATGTTTCATTATCACCGATATTTCGACAATAGGCAATACTTACGTAGAATTACTCTGGTATTAACACCTGTTCTGTTGTCATATTTATTTTTGTGCAGGCTATGTCAGGATGTACTGAATTAATTTACGAACGTATTTTTAACACGTGTTGATTTCAAGAAGTAGGGAATAATAATGGCACAATAAATACCGCTTCGTATCGTGTCTTTCCAAATCTCAAAATCACCGTTAGTATTCATAAGAGAAATTATCGCGATCGGCTCTAAGAAATCAACTACAAAAGTTGCAATATTAATAGCGATCATCAATTTAGGGAAAATTTTCTTTTTACGATACATACAAATTAGCGCCCAAATTAATACTACGATCATAATAATACTGAATACGGTCCCAAACCAGATGAGCCACATGTATTCAGGAAATGCTAACTTAATATATTCCATTTGTTCTTGCATCGTATCTGACATTAATGCCAGCAATCCAATCGGAATAAGCACTAGATTGAGATAAATCATAATTTGTACAACAACGAGCCAGCCACCCAAACCTTGTATCTTGTACTCAAATTTCTTTAAGCCTTCTATCTTTTTCTCTATCGTTTCTGTTTCCATTTGTTCACCCTTGTATCATATTTGTAGAAGAGTCCACTCTTCTGCTTATTTATTTTTGTAACATATGTAGATTTATACCTATTACCCTGACATAGCCTTTTTCATTATGACAAAAGCGACACTATTTGTATACCATTTCATGGTATCGTCATTGACGGAACCACTCTTCACACGATTTATTTCTATATCTGTTTGTCCGATCATACGGCAGAATGTGCATGTATGGCTAGTAACATATCCGTTTTTTTCGAGTCGTTTGAACGATAAATACAGCGTTCCTTCTTGAATTTCAAATGAGTTGTGACTCCTTTTCTTTACTTCTTTGCTCAAGCTATATCCGTACATACGATACCTTTCAAAGCAAGGCATAAATTAAACATAAATATAAGAAACGATTTAAAAAAGCGCAGGGAACTAATATCCCTGCGCTTTCATTCCTTTCATCCATGAACGGAACTCCTCCTAAAATAACTAAAGCAAATTCACTATCGGGTAGATCTGGATCAGCAAACAGCACGTTTCTACAGTTTATATTTTAAAATTTGGAGTGACTCAGATTGCAATTGCTTGTAGTGGTCGTTTATCTGCCTGCTGGATGTTTCAAGATCCCATAATCTCATATCAGGAACTCAGCCTCACAAAAAGCAATGCCTCAAAACCAATAGTCAGGAGCTAGGATTTTGCGATGATAGTCCAAAATAATCTAGTTTTAAACATGAATTATTCTGAACTTACATCGTCACTCTCTTTATCTCTTCTAGCGATATTCCCTCATCGGCTTATTCCAAGCTACCGCAGCAAGACTCACCACCAGCGTCGCAATCGCACTAACCGTAAGCGCTGTCTCTGGACCGTAACTATCCGAAATCGCCGAACAAATTGCAATCCCAACTGGTGGCGTAACACCAATAATCGAACCAAGAATGCCAAATACACGCCCCTGCACCGCTGTATCGATCTCAACCCGCAGCATAATATTGATAATGAGCGTACTAAACGCAAACAAACACCCTATTATCAAAATTAAAGGCAGAGCTGCGGCCGCTGAATCAGCTTGTGCAATTAAGTAGAAGATCGGGCCCATCCCAACTGCTCCCGCAATCACCCAGTAGCCTCTTCGACCAAGCCGTTCACTAAACGACATAATACCGATAGAACCTATTAAATAACCTAACGGAATAGATGCTTCAATCAGCCCAAATACAAATCCATCCGCATGCCATACCTGCACAGCCATAACTTGAATAATCATAAAGGATGACATGAAGCTGCAAGACAATACAGGCATTAGAATGAGACCTGCTTTGGCATACGGATTGTGCAAGACAACCTTGAATCCTTCACGGAAATCTTCAATAAAGCTGGATTTCTGCCCTGTACTGCGCTCCATTTTACGAGGGAACTGACCTGCCGCCAACAAGCATAACGTAGATATGAGAAATGCCCCCGCATCAATTAATATCGCGACAACGCCGCCGAACAACGCAACGGCCATTCCACCAAAAGCAAACCCAGATACTCGAATAATGTTATCCGCAATATTAATAATCCCTATTGCCTGTGGAATCTGTTCCTTGCCAACAATATCGGCAAGTGATGAATGAAATGCCGGTCCGTGGAACACGCCAGCAAATGCAACTAATGTCGTCAGTATGACAAGTACATAGAAAGGTACATCTGGCTGCGTCATGACAAAAGCAATCCCTAACACAAGCACTAAACGGCATACATTCGAGATCATCATTAGTGCGCGACGATCGATTCGATCCGCAAAAGTTCCCGCGAAAGAGCCGAATAATACACCCACGATTAAATGTGAAATGACAATGACAGACATTTGCTTTGCACTGCCTGTAGTCTGCAGCACCCATAAGTTTAATGCAATATTGTGAAACATATTTCCAAACAAAGAAACCGCATAACTAGCAAACAATCCAATAAACGTACGATTGCGCCATAACGATGTATTCGCCTGACGAATACCTACTTCTTCTCTTGCTAATTCCATCATCAAGTCTCCCCTACATGACACTTAAACGTTTAAGCTTAGAAATAAAAAACAGATGTCACTCTGCTTTTTTGTTCATCCTCATTTCACTTTTATATATTTATCGATAGGAAGCTCCCCATCCAGCTTCAGCAGCTGTATCATCAATTCAAAGCTAATTTGTGATTTATTCTCTATCGCAGACACTCGCTTGGCTCGTGCAGGAACCATCTCAGGGCAACCTGATGTGCAAACAATCGTCAAATCAGCTGGGTCAGCATATTTGGCGGCAAGCGTTCCTATAAATTCATTGAAAATAATACCTTTGCTCCCGGCAGGCTGTCTGCTTATAAATTCAGTTAACTGCGCCTCATCCTCCATCACATACAGTTGACTATCCTCGACACCAATTGCATCTTTGATGGCCTGCACATAAGGCTCATTGTAATAAGGTTCTATAACATAATAACAAGCATGACCCACATTCCATGATTGTGCGGTTTGGAGCGCTAACTCATAGTCATGAATGACTTTATAAAACAACGAATCCTCTACCAAACTATCAACCACGACCAAAGGCACACCAGCAGGAAAATGAAACGAAATGGAATAAAAATGTTCCTCTTTTACATCGATTAAGAACACACCATCCAGCTTACGCTCAGCAATAATCCCCACTTTGGGTTTCTCTGCCTCTATGCTAGATAGCACAACGTGATAACCCCGCTCGGTTAACAACTGCTCCAATTGATTGACCATGTCAGCATAACGAAGCTGTCTCCACCACGGTTCATTTGCAGCTCGATTAATCAAAATACCGATTAAACCCGTCTTGCGCTTTACAAGAGATCGAGCCGCGAGATTGGGTACATAGTTCAAGCGCTCTGCTGCTGTCAGCACCCGACAGCGTGTTTCATCTGTAATCGTCTGCTTCGGGACGTTGTTCAATATGTAGCTTACGGTTGCTGTGGACACATTTGCTTCCTTCGCGATATCTTTAATCGTCACTTTCTTCAAGCAATCACCTACTCATCTCCTAGTTCTTATATTCCAGCCTAACTTTCCAATCCTCTTCGCAACTTAAACGTTTAAGTTATTGTACCATTATCCAGCTTGTGTTGGCTACATATCGATCAATATACACGAAAAACATACATTAGAAAGCTTGTTTTCGCAATACTCCCAAACCTTCTTACGCATGTTTTTTTTCATATCTCAATACCTATAAAAAGTTATGCATGACTCTAAAAGCCAAACAGCACTAGCTCATTCCGATTTACTTCGTATCCCTCGATACACGGCCATTCCTCTCGCCAACACCGTTCTAGCTGAACTCGGTTCACAAACAAGATTCCCTGCTACCACGATAATAAGTACGACAAGTGCTGTAATGACCGCCGAGACGAACCATTCCCCTAACGAGCTTACTCCCATTGCAAAAAAGAACGTACACACTAGGATAGCAGCAGCCCCCAGCCCCATGTTGCGAATACTTCGAATGCATCCATACCTTGGAGATTGCTCTAAGATCGTTTTTGACGTGTACCAAATAAGCTCTGGTGTTCGATACAGATGAGCACAGAACATTCCTAATAATACCCCTGCCGCGCCAAACCATTGCACGAATAAAATAGAAGCAGCCAGACTGATCGCAGCCTCAATAATAGAAGGAATTCTCGTTTCTTTAAAATGACCTGCCGCTTGAATGAGCATATGATGCGGCGTGCGCAGATTGCTTACGATCCCAACCGCAATAAATAAGACAGCAAGATCTGGTCGGAGATAGTCCGTATCCTGAATGCCGACGGTATATATTTGTATAAAGGGAATAAGGAGCAGTGCCGTGCATGTGTACACCCAAGTGAGCACAATACCGTACAAATACTCAAAGCTTTTGAAGCTCTGCCTCAACACCGCTGTCTCGCCTTTAGCATGCACTTGCCCAAATGACGCCATTAATCCAGAAGAGAAAGAGGAGATAAACATATTCACAGCGACAAGAACCATACTGTATATCGAATAGACGCTTACTTCTTTTAGATTGCAAAATATCGTGATAATAATAGGCGCTAAGCCAAATACAACGATTCCATTAAGCTGATGAATAAATACATTCTTTCGCTGATTCAGCGCCTTCATGTCAGGTATGGCTCGATAGTCGATCTGCTTATATTTTCGAGTAATATACCACTTAATAAACATAGCCCTTGAGGCGAAAATAAATGTCGCAGCGGCCTGCATCGTAAGCGCATCAAAGCCAAATGTAATCAGTAAAATGCATACGACAGCATTAAGTATAACTCCGGCAGTTTGAATCAGTGAGAGAATATAGCTTTTCTGATCCGCGATAAGAAGCACACGATATTTGCCGATTAAATAATACTCTGTCAAGCCACTTCCCGCCATAATGAACACCATCGCCCCTGCCGTAAATACAGAAATTTGAGCGTAGACGAGAAAAGGATAAACAAGCACCGCCCCTACAGCAAAAATAGCAAACACCTTGCCCGTTCTGTTATAGAGCACTCGCGCCGCCGACAGAACGGCACTCACCTGGTTCGTGTCATTGATCGCTAGCGGACGATATAAAGCCGCAATACATGCAGCTCCAAGGCCAGCTTCCACCATAGATAAATAACGCATCACCTGCGTAATGGAAGCAATCATCCCATTCATAGACGAACCATATGCCTCAATGATAAAGCGCGGCAGCAAAATACCGACAAGTGCCGTAACGAATTGCAAAGCTAGACTCGCCGAAAGATTGTACAGCGCCAGCTTGCTTCTCATATTCTCCCGCTCCCTCGCTCAGCTGGCACAGTACCACTGCTGCCGATACCTTCCATCCGTTCAACGCTTTCCGGTTCTGTATAGTACAAATTCATAATAAGCAGCACGATATAGAAGTAGGTTGTATACATTCCTAGCGAATGCAGAGACAGCAAAAAAATCATCGTGGAGATGATGGGAAGAAACGCGAGAAAGCTTGGCTTTGATCGTGAACTCTCCAACCATGTTTCTGTGCGTACAACTACTGTCCCAGACTTAATCCGCTGTACATAAGCCAACAGCAATACAAATGCAATAAAGATAACTGTCCCCACCAAGCCCCATGCAACAAGTGACTCTAAATAGGTATTGTGTGGACCCATTTGCTGACCATGAACGGAAATACGGCTCTGCGGCAAATAACCAATAATCCCTCTCCCAACTAACAATTCCCACAAAGAAGAATCCCTGAAGACCGTCCAATACTGCTCAGCAAGAAAGGAACGGGAACCTGTCATTTTATCCAAGCTGCTTCCAATGGACATCCGCTCAATAATGGATTGCACCAAATTCATAACAGGAATGGCAAATACAGCTCCTAAAATTGCTACTGCCGCGATCATCTTCGAACGCATCCTTATACTGTTCCGATCGGCAGTAACTGCCATATAACCGAGCAATAAGAGCACCATAAATCCCATGGTAAGAAAATAGGTCCGAGATAATGTCGTTAATCCCAGCAACAACAACCCAAGTGAACTATAAACTAAAAGTGTATTCGGCTGTCGTGCTTGCTTGTACAGATGTAAGAGGAAAAAAGCCGCCATTAACACCATCATACCGAAACCGTTTGGATCACCACCTACACCTTCAAACCTGCGAAATGGTGCGGAAGTCAGCTCACTTGTTACACTCATTACCAAACCGCAAGCACTTGATACGAAAATACCGCAAGTAAACGTGTAGACAGCACGCTTGAAACTTGGTTTGAAGCTCATATCGATAATTAGCAAACTTGCATACAGCATCAACGCGATCCATCTTACAGTCGGACTCAGCCAATCCGATAAATAAGTGAACAAATGCAGTAATTCGAGCACTATAATGCCCAGCACGCCCAGCAATCCGGCTACATGCAGCTTCATGCTGCTTATTCTCGAAGCGACATGTTTCACTAGAGCAGCTAAAAACAGCATGGTTGCATAAGAGGAATCTGCCTGCTCCGTTACAAACAAGCTTAATGATGGAAGCAGAAATACGAGTAAGTAGAAGTTAGATTCAGCGGAAGAGATAGCTATGTAAATGCCCATGCACAACATGGCCACAAGAAGCAGCGAGGTTTGTTGAGTGCCGGCGTAGAGCATTAGCAGCATTGTAATGCTAGGATAGAACCAACCTAGTAGAGGAAACCGGCCTGCAATTGACATCGTGCGATTGCGTAGTTCTGTTCCTCTTAGCTCGTGACTGCCCTTTACGGAACGTTGCGACACTGCACATCTTCCCTTCTGACGCGAGCGCATAGCGCGATATTTATGCAATACACGCTAATGCCCTTATACATTATAGATCTGTAAAAGTCTGGTCAGGCTGCTGTTCACATCATAACCCCGCTCAGTCAGCTTAGCTCCGGCTTCCTGTTGATTACCTTGGCCCCTATCGATGCAGTTCAGTAATTCATAAGCCCATGCCTGCGCTCCAGCGGATAAATCCATAAAGGTGACCATTTCCGCGCCTATATCTGACTCCCGAGTTACCCCTGTGGATACAAGGCATGGGATCGCAGCGGCTTGTGCTTCTAATAGCGTAACAGGCAATCCTTCAAAGTGAGATGGCAGCAAATATAAGTCGAATACATTCATTAATGCAGGTATATCTTCACGGGAACCAATCATGAAGACATACTTCTCCAGCCCCTTCTTGTGAATGGTTTCCTCCAGCTCGGAATGCAGCGGTCCATCTCCTACGAATACGAAGCGAAACGGTACATTTGTATGATGGTTCTTCAATTGCTCTGCAATTTCCAGCATGAAATGATGATTTTTCACAGGCGATAATCTGCCTACATGACCAATGACAAGACAATCGCTTGGAATATTTAGCTCTCGTCTCAGCTGCTCACGCTCCCACGGTGAACGGTTGGCATACTGCTCGGGCTGGATCGCATTCATTAGTATAGAAAATGAACGTTCTCCATACATAAATGTGCCTGCATCTTGTCCGCAAGCGATCAGTTCGGTAGCTTGACCTATCGACACTGACTTTAGCAAGGGCAGTATGGCCTTCTGCCAGCGCTCTTCAACATTGCTCGTATGAATATGGCAAATACGCGTGTCGATTCCCGCCATGCGAGCGGCTAATAAAGCAAATCCACCTTTATAGCCGTTGTGAACATGTATCGCGTGATAAGGACCCTGCTCATGAATTAATTTCTTAAGTGCATGCATGTATCGAAAAATACCCTGCTTCTTCATATAATCAAAATAAAATACGCGCCCGCCCATAGATAAAATATCATCATGCAAATGTCCACGATTAAACGATGCAAAGTCAAACTGTACTCGTTCTTTATCAAGCGCACGATACAGATTCATCACCATAGACGTAATGCCACCGAATCCTGTTGACGGTATAACGTGCAACACTCGCTTCAACTCTTTGTTCATCCTTCGTACATCCTTCCACTATCATTGATTGCACAGCTGCTGCCTGATAAGCCATACGCACGTTGAATACTGTCAGCAGCATGTTCGAGCATAAATCCCCTTTCTAAGAAAGCCGCTCGAATCGCATCAGGACTCGGTCGTACTGCATTTGCTTGCTTGAAAATGGCCTGCATCCAGAAAGGCATTGGTTCACTCAAGTCTACAAATCGCACCGTGCCAAGTCCCATATCCGCTTCTTTAGGCAGTGCAGATGACAGCACACAAGCTGTGCCTGCAGCCTGCGCCTCTATGGCTGCTCCTCCTAATCCCTCATAAAGGGATGGCATAACAAAAACATCAAACATGCGAACGAGCCTCGGAATATCATCCCTGACACCGAGAAAGTGAACATAAGCAGCAAGTCCAGCTTCAATGACTTGCCGTTCAATCTCTAATCGCTGATCCCCACTTCCAATGAGAACAAGCCTTGCATCAATGCCAGTTTTTCGTAAATTTCCTAGTAGTCGAACTAAAAAGGTTTGATTTTTCACGGTGCGAAAACTTCCAATATGCCCTAGCAAAATACCGCATGGCGGAATTCCTGCCTGCTGTCGCAGAACGAACGGATCGATCTGATTCACTTGTTCATAGGCAGACAAGTCTATCGCGTCGGGAACGATCTCTACCTTTCCCTGCTTCATGACATGCTCGCCATACAAATACTTCCCTGCCGCCTGGCTTATTGCGAGTAGACGTGTTGCACAAGATGCGATAAGCAATCTGCCAAACAAAAGACCAACTCGTTTATGCAGTGATGCAGAGCGTGCTGTGCCCGTTGTTCGTGCATGACATACTCGGTGCGGAATGCCTGCCATCCGAGCTGCTAGCGCCACCGCCCCCTCATGATGAGCCGTATGAGCATGCACGGCTTGAAATGGTCCCTTTGTTTTCATTAAGTGATACAGATCCTGCATATGGCCAACCAGACTCTCCCTTGGGTGACGAACTACAAATCTCCTTCCCCCGAGCTGTGCAATTTCTTCATCAAAATAATGCTTCCCGCCCTCTAAACTAAGGAAGTCGAATTGAATGTGACTTCGATCCATATAGCGGTACAAATCCATAATGCGAGATTCCGCACCGCCTTTGTCCATTCTTGCAAATACATGCAGAACGCGATAAGGAGCATGAGTCATTCATCAAACCTCCCTTTCTAATTGGCGATTGAAATAGGCACGATACCATGCAGCAGCTGCGTCAAACCCCCGATGGAAATTCCACTCCGCCGTATAGTTCAATAACGAACGGGCTTTGGAAATATCCGCAAGACTATGCTTAATATCCCCCTCCCTATCAGGTCCAAAGTTCGGACGATACGGAATAGACAGCTGCTCGCACATCATGCGAAGCATATCAGCGATAGTGAATGATTCAGCGCATGCAATATTGAATACCTCGCCATTTGCCTCATCCCCAGCCACACAAGCTTTCAGATTGGCCTCGATAACGTTGTCAATATAAGTGAAGTCCCTTGTCTGCTTTCCATCTCCATTTATCGTAGGCTGCTGTCCTTCCAATAAAAGCTTTGCAAACAAAGGAATGACTGCCGCATAAGTAGAGTAAGGATCTTGTCTTCTGCCAAATACGTTAAAATAGCGAAGCCCCACACAAGGCAGCTGATACAGTCGTGTGTACAAAGAGCCGTAATATTCATTAACCGCCTTCGTAACCGCATAAGGAGACAATAGCTTCCCTTCTTGCCCTTCAACCTTAGGTAGATGCTCTGCATCTCCATACACCGATGAAGAGGAAGCATAGACAACTCTTTTCACCGAACCTGATAAGCGCGCTGCCTCCAACATATGAAGCGTTCCAACAATATTATTGTGATCATAGAGAATGGGTTCTCTAACGGAACGTGGTACAGATCCGAGTGCTGCCTGATGAAGAACATAATCGACCTGTTCGCAAGCTTCACGACAAACAGCTGCATCACGTATATCGCCTTCTATAAATGTATAGTTGGGATTGTTTAAGAAGGATGTAACATGCTCCTTTTTTCCTGTTGAAAAATTATCAAGTCCTCGCACCTTCATCCCCATCTGGAGAAGGGCCTCTACAAGATTGGAGCCAATGAAACCAGCTGCTCCAGTTACAAGGAACTGCGTACCCGCTTGAAAAGCAACATCACGATATCCCATCCTATTACAGCCTCCAATAGGTAAATCCTTTGGATTCAGCCTCACGTCGATCATAGATTCCTTTTATATCGATTAATACCGTACGATGAGGTTTATACAAAGAACGAAGCTCATCCAAGGCAAGGTTCTTATACTCCTTATGATTTACCGCGACAATTACAGCATCAACTAGCGGTATTTCGTTAGCCAGCTCAATCCCGTACTCGTTGTTTAGTACTTCATGATCTGCATGCGGATCTACGGCCACAACATCGATATGATACTGTTCCAGTTCCCGAATCATCGCAACAACTTTGGAATTGCGAACATCGGGAACATTTTCTTTGAAGGTCACGCCCATAACCAGCACTTTAGCCCCTTTAATCGAACAATTATCATAAATCAGCTGCTTAACAAGACTATCCGCTACGTACTTGCTCATATTGTCATTGATTCGTCTGCCAGCTGTAATGACCTCAGGATGATAACCAATTTCCTCTGCTTTGTACGTTAAGTAATAAGGATCAACACCGATGCAATGCCCACCGACTAATCCCGGTTGAAAGTTCAGAAAGTTCCATTTCGTACCCGCTGCCTTCAGTACATCCAGCGTATCAATCCCAAGTCGATTAAAAATAATCGAGAGTTCATTCATAAACGCAATATTGATATCGCGCTGTGCATTCTCAATAACTTTAGCTGCTTCTGCCACTTTAATAGAAGGAGCCCGATATACTTCAGCTTTGACGATCAATTCATACACGCCAGCAATCGTCTCCAATGTTGCCTCATCGGGCCCAGCAACGATTTTGACAACTGTTTCAAGCCGGTGAACGTTATCACCAGGATTAATTCGTTCAGGCGAGTAGCCTACTTGAAAGTCTATGCCAGCTTTTAAACCAGACTGCTGTTCCAAAATAGGCACGCATATGTCCTCTGTCACACCTGGATATACCGTAGATTCGTATACGACAATTGATCCTGTTTGCAAATGACTTCCTACGATAGAACTAGCGCTTATTAAGGCGCTCAAATCAGGCTTATTGTGCTTATCAACAGGTGTTGGCACCGCTATAATAATAAAAGAGGCCTCGCGTAGATGAACGGAGTTGCTCGTAAACCGAATTTTGCTCACTCGAATGGAGTCGCCCCCTACCTCATTCGTCGGATCAATTCCCTGATGATAAAGGCTAATTTTAGCCTCACTGCTATCATATCCGATCACACTCGCGTGTTTGGAAAAGGCCACTGCCAACGGCAAGCCCACATAACCAAGTCCGACAACCGCTATCGACCTCTTATAATCTTTGATCGCCTCCAACATATTTGACAGCCTCCATCGGTTGGATTTGCATCGTTTCCATAATCACTTGATTCACTTTGTTGACATCGTATTTATCTCGAACCATTCGCAAGCTCTGCTGTGACATCCATCTTAGCTGCTCTCTATTCTCGATCATCCAAATCATTTTCTCAGCAATTGCCGCCGTATCCTTAGGTGGAACGAGAAAGCCGTTAATTTGATCGACTACCGTTTCACGGCAACCTGGAGCATCTGTCGTAATGATGGGGCGACCTGTTGCCATTGCTTCAAGCACACAACGAGGCGTTCCTTCGTGATAGGAAGGCAAAACGAGCACCGAACATTGCTTCAAGTAAGGACGTACATCATCGGTTGCACCCATATATTCAATAGAGCCATCTTCTACGAAGCACTGCAGCTCCTGCTGCTGAATAGCAGTGGGATTCGTATCGAACGGCCCGAGAACAAGACAGCGAGCTTGCGGATACTGCTGTCTTACGAGCCTAGCTGCCTCCATATACTCACGAATTCCTTTATCTTTAAGAAGTCTGCCAACAAACAAAAATACATCTTGATCAGGCAAAGGCTGTTCTGTGAAAACACTCAAATTAACCCCAGAGCCGTTAATAAGTGCAGGCTGATCCGCACGAATAAGATTCATACTGCGCATTGCTTTCCTATCATCTGGGTTTTGAAAAAATACCCGTTTACAGCAAGCTAGCGCAAGTTTGTACTGGAGCTTTAAAATAAGTTTGACGATAACAGCTTTTATCGAGGATTTACGATTGCTGTGCAAAATAGACCCGAGGCCAGCAACCAAGGCATAAATACGATTTACTCCTGTTAATTTTGCTGCTACACATCCGTATACGATTGATTTGGCTTGATAGGCAAATACAAGGTCAGGCTTGATTTTATGTATGTACTTAATCAGGCGAAGAAAGGTTCGTATGTCTTGAAGGGGGTTCATGCCGGTGCGAGCAATGGGTACTGCGTAATAAGCGATTCCAAGCGCTTTGAATTCTGATTCCCATTTCTGCCCATGCTCAGGAGCTATTGCAATAACTTCATGACCATTCCTCTGTAACGCTCTGATCATGTCCAGCCTGAAAGTTAACAGCGAGGGAGCTAGGCTGGATATCAATAACACTTTCATTGGTTCCACCTCACACAATTCACAGTGTGCTCGCTTATGACTCCCTATAATAGTGATACCGGCTGCTCACTTTCGCTTTATATTGGTTAAGAACCGTTCCTAGTAAATTCGCATTGACTAGTTCAAGATTAGCTTTAGCTTTTTTTATCTCTTCACGCTTTATCCTGCCATATTGAACGACAAGCAGTACGCCATCGCATTTAGCAGCCATAATTTGAGCGTCAGCTACAAGCAGAACTGGCGGAGTATCGACAAAGATAAGATCGTATTGCTCACTAAGTTCCGTCAGGAGATTCGTCATACTTGGAGAAGACAGCAGCTCCGATGGATTTGGAGGAATCGTCCCTGCGGGTATTACCTTCAAATTCGGAATGCCACTCTCTAAAATGACGTCTTCCAAACTAGCTTGCTGAGCTAACACATTCGTTACACCGACTCGATTGGATAACTGGAAAAATTCATGAATCGTCGGCTTTCTCAAATCCGCATCAACAATAACGACTTTCATATTGGACTGCGCATAGGCGACCGCTGCATTTACAAGTGTTGTAGATTTCCCTTCCCCCTCTCGAGCGGACGTAATCATTATCGACTTCATCGGACAGTCAATCGAGGAGAATTGGATATTCGTTCGCAGCGTCCGATATATTTCCGCGATCGGAGACAACGGACTGTATGCCGTAATCAATTTAGACTTTCGCGTCAATCGTGACATCGCTCCCCGTTCCTTCCCCATGGATAGTTGCTGAGTTCGATTTAATAAATTTTGTATCTCGAATGATGTTTACAGTTGCTAGTACTGGCAAGTTAAGCAATCGTGCCAACTCCTCCTCACTTTTAATGGTGTCATCCAGCATCTCAAGCAGTACAAACAGCCCAATTCCACCTACCAATGCGATCATAAAGGTAACTGCTACATTGAATACAATATTCGGACTAACTGGTGCCGGAACTGCTTCTTCATTGGCAAGACCTAGTATGGATACATTATCGATATTCATCAGAGAAGGTATTTCACGTTGAAATGCGAGCACAATGGCGTTCACCGTCTTCGCTGCTTGGCTGTAATTTTCATGCTGATAAGAGAGTGTTATTACTTGTGTTGAACTTGTGGAGTTAACTTCCACTCGACGGGATAATTCTTCAGGAGTATGTTCAATATCAGGATTCGACGCCGTCACCTTTTTCATCATCGCAACTGTCTTTATAATTTCTTTGTAAGTATCAATAAGCCTTAAATCCATATTCACTTCATTTATACTCATCAAAGACTGACCCGTAGAATTAGCTGAACTAATAATGATTTGACCGGAGGCTTCATACTTGGGCTGTAATAAATAAAGGCTAGCTATCCCTGCACATATGGATGCAAGTACGACAATCGTAACCAACCACCAGCTTCTTTTGCGGATAACTTGTAATATCTCTTTGACGCCCAACTCCATTTTGACCCTCCTATCACGTCGATTGAGCCCTCCAATATGATTTTGACCCATGAGGCATCTATTTTTGAATTTGAGTTAGATGCCCTAATACCGGGACATACGCCATATCGAGCCGGATAGCACAGGCTCTTGAACCGCGATGTCTTTGTTTTGCAAGACGTTACTCGCGTTCAGCATGTAATTTTGAACGTGACGCTCGCCTAGCACTTCTCCAATCTGTTGATAGGAATTTGCAAGATCGGGCGGCCTTGAACGACAATTGTGGCAATCTGACGCAATAAAATGAATGAAGTTCTGTTTGCACAATTTCCATGCCAATTTCCTAACTTTCGAACCAAATCTGCCTGTTAACGAACTGGCCGTTACTTGACATAATGCACCCTCACGAACAAGCTCCGCCAATAGTCCCACATCCTTCATCACTTCAGCATTACGTTCAGGATGAGCAATAATCGGGACCATGCCAAGCAGCCTCAGCTCATAGAACAAATCCCGACAAGAGGTCGGTATATGTGTGGCAGGGAGCTCAATCAATACGTATTTGGAACGATGCAATGAGAGAAGCGTCTTTCCTTCGATCCAATCCAATAACAGACTGTCGTACATGTGAATTTCTTGCCCTGCATACACCGTAACATCGACGCCTTGCTGCTGAAGCGCTTCGTTTAAAAGTGCTGTAACTATATAGATGTCAGCGGCTTCGTTACGGTATCTCCCGTTACGATGATGAGGAGTTGCAATCATTCCGCGTATACCTTGTGCATATGCAATTCGTGCCATTAATACAGCGACTTCAAGCGAAGGTGCTCCATCATCAAGGCACGGAAGAATATGTGTATGTATATCAATCATTGCCTTCCTGACTCTCCTCACCGACGAATCTACTGTTTAGTTATGTATATAGACAAGGTTTCTCCTTTATGATTTTGGATTGCAGTCCTACGGAAAAATATTCACACTATAGCGTGCGGGATTTATTGTTTGGCGCAGTTATGTTGTCATGCCCCTATGTTTACTTTATAATTGTTAGTACATTACTGGTATTAAGCTAAAATGTTATTGAGTATGGATTCATTCCTTACATTTACGATTTCGTTATTAACATGCCATAAAGCGATTACCTAGAGAGCAGGTGACCTATAAAATATGGAACAACCATCACATTCTTCTAACCAATCACTCACTAATATCCCGTTGTCCGTATTGGATCTATCTCCTATCGTTGAAGGCAGTACGGCTGCCGAATCCTTTCGGCGAACTGCAGACTTAGCACGCCATGCGGAAGCATGGGGTTACCAAAGGTACTGGTTGGCGGAACATCACAATATGCCTGGCATAGCAAGCTCAGCAACTTCTGTGCTTATTGGACATGTGGCTGCGAATACGACGACCATTCGTGTAGGATCAGGCGGTATCATGCTGCCAAATCATGCTCCACTTGTTATTGCAGAACAATTCGGCACGCTAGAATCTCTCTACCCGGACCGAATTGATCTTGGCTTAGGTAGAGCGCCTGGCAGCGATCAACTTACAGCACAAGCACTTCGTCGCGATACAGGCCGCAATGGACAAGAGTTTCCTGAGTTATTGGATGAGCTTCGCAATTATTTGCGACCTGCTTCACCACTTGAAAATCGTGTTCGCGCCGTACCTGGCGAGGGCCTTCGTATACCGATCTGGCTGCTTGGCTCTAGTGGCTTCAGCGCACGATTAGCTGGGGATCTAGGACTCCCCTTTGCATTCGCTAGCCATTTCTCGCCTGAGAATACACGCCCAGCACTGGAAGTGTATCGGAATCACTTCCAACCATCAGAAGTGTTGGATGCACCGTACGTTATTGTAACGGTTAATGCCATAGCAGCGGATACCGATGAAGAAGCAGAACGATTGGCGACCTCAGCACAGCAGCAATTCCTGAGCATCATACGCAATAGGCCGCAGAAGCTGCAGCCTCCTGTGGACAGCATGGATGAGCATTGGAGCGAGTATGAGAAAATGCTTGTGCAGCGAACACTCTCAACATCGATAATCGGTAGCCCAACTACCGTCAAGCGCAAACTGACCGAGCTGGTAGAAGCAACAAATGCGAATGAAATTATGCTCAACAGTCAAATTTACGATCATGGCGCAAGGCTTCGTTCGTATGAACTTCTGTCTAACGTTCGCGCTGAATAGACTTGGTTTGAGAAGCATACGTGCCAATTCCGTGAGTATAAGCTCGTAGAAGTTATAACGGTTTATATGTAAACAAAAAGACGGAACAGAAATTAGTTTCTGTTCCGTCTTTTCTATGGGCCCGTTCTATTTGAACGAGCAATTCTTTCAATATCACCATTTAGTTTTCAATGGGATTGCGTAAAGTATGCTCTTTTATATCGTATCCAAATATTTATCTGCTTCCTCGTAGGTTTGAGACACATTGAAAATACCACCGATTTCTTTGATCAAACGGGACAATTGAAGCTTTGTAAGTACGGAGCTAACGATCATCGAGGAACCATTAAGCTGCTTGGCAGCCATGTAGGAACGAAGACTAGCAAGATAGTCGTTTACTTCAGGAGGTGCTGGTTGAGCTTTGGACATATCAATACAGAACGTGTAGCCTAATGTAGCTTGGTCTACACATCCACGTACTGCTATATCGTATTCTTTAGCCTCTTCTAATGTCATAAGACCTTCTAATTTTACATAAATGCGATTTTTATCTTCTCTGTATTTAACTTCGTACATAATATAGATTCCTCCTGAAAACAAATGGGTTTAAAATGGTAGTTTTTATAAAGCATAAAGTAGTACTGTCCGTTGAAACTCCATCTATGTATACGCTCTGCTCGACTTATTCCAAAAAGCCCACTCTTCGGCAATGGCCAAGCATTGCTGATATATGTCTGTTCTCTGGTACGTCCCAATCGAAGCCTAGTTGCTTCAATAGGTTCAGTGTAAGTTCTGCTGTCAGCTCGAAATGATTACTGTCAACATTCTCATCCATCCATCCGCTGTGTAAAAGCATATTTTCAACAGCATTCGTGTTATCGCCTTGATTATATGCGGTATAGAGCATGTCAAAAAATTCTTCAATTGACTGCTCCTCTACTCTACATTCCTCTCGATCCGCGAGTATATCAGACATACTAACGAAATTCGGATTGTATAAATGGAATGTATGTTGATGAAGCACTGGTTTATTGAATAATGTAAGGAGAGCGCCACTAACCTGATCGACATATGACAGGTCGATATCTGCCTCTGTTATGGGTACGGCACCGAGCTGGATAAATGACTTCATCCGATTGTAAAACGCGTTATCCTTTATGTTCTCTTGAAACTTTCCGCTCACGGAATCAAATACAATATTTCCAATACGATAAATGTTTGCAATAAGCCCTTGCTTTCTTGCTGAATGGACAAGTTTTTCAGCTTCAAACTTTGTTTCTATATAATAGTTATTATGCTGTTGACCAAAATCAAGATCGTATTCTGTAAAGAATACAGATTCTATATCATCTATCGTTCCCATCCCAACTGACATCGTCGATACATGATGGAACGCCTTAGCCTTCACATCCATGGCAAATTGAATCAAATGTTCGGTAGCTGTAACATTGTTGCTTACAAATTCTTCGTAAGGGCCATAATGCTTCACATTTGCAGCGCAATGGATAATACAATCTACTTCCGAAGCTAATCGCGCATATTGTTGATGATCCAAACCAAGCTTTACATCTGACAAGTTACCATGCACGATACGAATTCGATCGCTATTATGCTTGACCCAATCGAAACCAAAATAGTTGGTTAGTTTATGAAGCAACCGTTCCTTAGCCTGCTCTTGAGAATCGCCTCGCACAATTACTGTAACTTGACAACTCTTTTGTTGTTCAAGAAGATCACGCAGCAAGTAGGCTCCCAAATAACCCGTACTTCCTGTTAGCAAAATATAGCTATAAGCATTCTCTTCTTGCAAAGTGTGCTTAATATGTGCCATATAAGTAGAAATGCTTTTCTGATATTGCTGACGTTCTTCCTCTAACCTCTCATTTCCTTGCTTTTTCTCATCCCGACCGACTTGCATTCGATCACGCAATTGGGACAGCTTGTCCTTTAAATGATTGGGATGGAATTTCATATGCTGTGCAAGTTGGCGAATCGTAGGATATTGGAATACGTCTCTCACTTCTACTTCATATTCACGTTTCAGCCATGCAATTAAAGAAATAGCTTTTAGAGAATGGCCCCCCAACTCAAAGAAGTTGTCTTCTACGCTCACTTCAACCAAACCAAGCAGGTCTTTCCACAACATCGCCAATTTCTGCTCTGTTTCGTTAGCTGGTGCAACAAAGTTGCCAGAAGCCATAGATTCTTGCTTTTCGGGTGTTGGCAGCTTGGCACGATCTACCTTGCCATTTGTCGTCAATGGCATTTGCTCCAAGAACACATAGTAAGTTGGAATCATGTAATCTGGCATTCGTTCAATCGCATAGTCACGGACATCTTTACTCGTCATCACGCGGTCTGCCACGATGTAAGCACAAAGGGCCTTTACATCAGATTCTTCTTCCATATCGATAACAAGTACATCCTTCACCCATGCATGATTGCGAATATGGGCTTCAATCTCTCCTAATTCCATCCGATAACCACGGATTTTCACCTGATGGTCTTTACGACCGAGAAACTCCAAGTTACCATCCGACAACCAACGAACAAGATCGCCTGTTCTGTAAAGCTTCTCAGGAGCCCCGAATGCACGATTGATAAATGCAGCCTCGGTCAGGTCATCTCTATTTAAATATCCTCGGCCCACTCCATCTCCACCTACCCAAAGCTCGCCTGGAACACCGATCGGCTGCAGTGTACCAGCACCATTAACCACATACGCGGTCGAGTTGGCAATGGGTTTACCTATCGGTAGCGAGCTTTCTCTCTCCTCTTCAATGGAGAAGCAAGTCGAAAATGTTGTGTTTTCCGTAGGTCCATAGCCATTGATAATCATAATGGGTTTACAACTATTTCGCACGCAAGAGATATGCTTTGGTGACAAAACGTCACCTCCAACGAGCAATACTCGTATGGGCTTGAAAATATGGGCATCTTGCTCTGCCAATTGTGTAAATAACGGTGAAGTCAACCACATCATCGTGATGCCATACCGCTGAATGGCAGCTCCTAGTTGTACAGCATCTAAAATCGTTGTCTTGTCAACAAGCACGAGACGCAACCCATTCAATAATGCTCCCCATATCTCAAACGTAGACGCATCAAACACAAGTGAACCCGTTTGTAATAGGCAATCATCTGGTTGAAACTGAACAAAGTCTGTGTTTTGTACGAGACGAATCACGTTGCGATGGGTTATCATTACCCCTTTTGGTTTACCTGTCGAGCCAGAAGTATACATGATGTAAATTAAGTGATTAGGACTCGGCACTTCGCCAACGTTCTCTTTTGAATAATCATTAAGCTTGAGATCATCCAATACAATCGTGTTCACCGTAACAGGCAAGCGATGAGCTAGCTGCCTACTAGACAACGCCAGTGATGCCCCGCTGTCTTCGATCATATATTGAATGCGTTCCGCAGGATAATCAGGATCAATTGGTACATAGACACCGCCTGCCTTTAAAATCGCAAGAACGCCTACGATCATATCAGCCGAGCGCTCCGCTAACAAGATTACAGCTTGCTCCTCTACAACACCGTTACTACGCAAGTAATGTGCCATACGATTTGCTACCTGATTCAACTCCGTATAGGTAAGCTGGCGATCGTAAGTCTCGACAGCCACTTTATTAGGCGTTCTCAGCACTTGCTGCTCAAATAACTCAACGACGGAAGCATCACGTGGATACGCTCTAGCCGTATCATTAAACTGCTGCATAATTTGCTGACGTTCCGACGCAGTTAAAATATTCAATTGCGCAATCGCTATTTGCGAATTGGCGACTACTTCTTGAACGAGCTGAACGAAATGCCCCGCAAGTCGGGTCATTTTTTCACGCTTAAACAGGTTTGTATCATATTCGAACGTAAGGGACACCGTTTCAGCTTGCTCTATCGCCTCAAGGGTTAAGTCGAACTTAGACGTTCCATTATGAACAGGTACTTTTGTACAACTTACGCCTGGCAGCTGAATGTCTATGCCACCCATGTTCTGCATAACGAATACAGTGTCGAACAGCGGATTGCGGCTCAAATCAGGTTTAAGCTGCTTTTTTTCAATTAACCGCTCTAAAGGATAGTCCTGATATTCATAAGCATGCAGCAGCGTATCCTTCATTTCTTCTAAGAAACGAGAAAACGATTTGGATGCCTCTGGATAAGAACGTATCGGCAGCGTATTAACGAACATCCCAATCATGTCATTCCATTCCGCATGTGTACGAGCCGCTGCCGGACAACCTACGATGACATCTTCTTTATCCGCATATCGTGCCAACAGCACATGGTAGACGGACAGCAATACCATGTATATCGTGCAACCGCGTTCCTTAGCAAACTGTCGCAATGAAGCGGTCTGTTCAACTGACATTCGAGCGTGAACAACCCCACCTTCGAACGATTGCATGCTCGGTCGATAAAAATCCAGCGGCAAGCTCAGCTCTGGTAGTTCTCCATTAAGAACATTTGACCAATACTGTTCTGCTCGTTCATCAAAGTTAACTTTTTGGGCTTGCCACTCAGCATAATCTTTGAATTGCAGGCTCGGGGGGATTAGTTCTTTGCCAGCGTATAAGGCACACAACTCTTCCGAAAATATGCGCAATGAAGCACCATCGAATACAATATGATGAATATCCAACAAGAAAAGATGCTCTTCTCCTGCAAATGACACAACCGCTGCTTTCATCAATGGTGCTTCCTCAAGCTTAAATCGATGTTTGAACCATTGTGCAAATTCATTAACCGACTCTTCATGGAACTGTTTATTCACACGATCAACGTAATCCATTTCAAATACAACATCTGTTATGGCCGCTATTCGCTGACCAATTCCCCCATCCACATAATGGAATGATGTACGCAGAGCTTCATGTCTACTTATAAGCTTCTTTAACGCATTCAACAGGAATGTTCGGTCAAGCTTGCCTTTAATTCGATACAGGAATGGAATATGATAAGCTGCACCAACGGCTTCACGCTGCTCCAAAGCAAACATGCGACGCTGAGCAGGCCCGAGTGTATATATTGACTTTTCATCAGCTGCTTGAATCTCATTGTCAGCTCGCTGCCCCTGCTGATCCAGTTGAAGCGCCAGCTCCCGAAGTATAGGCGATTCAAAGAACTGCTTAATTGTAAGCGTCAGTCCACAGGCTTTCGCGATTAGCCCCTGCATGCGTGAAACTTGCAGCGAATGACCACCTAAGTAGAAGAAGTGATCCCCTGCCCCGATAGGACCAAAACCTAGAACCTCTTCCCAAATACCAACTAACTTTCGCTCTGTCTCAGTGTGCGGAGCTATATAGTTGTTTGACATCCAGTCTTGTTTGATAGGATGCGGCAGCTTCTGACGGTCGATCTTGCCGTTAATCGTCAGTGGCATTTGCTCCAAGAACATATAGCAAGTTGGGATCATGTAACCAGGTAAGTGGCTAGCCAAGTATGAACGCATCTCATTTTCGGATATATTAGCCTGTGCAACGATATAGGCACACAGAGCTTTTTGACCTGACGTTTCTTCGAAATCGATTACAAGCGTTTCTACTACTGACTCATGTGCTTGAATTTGCGCTTCAATTTCTCCTAATTCCATCCGATAGCCACGGATTTTCACCTGATGATCAACCCTGCCTACGAATTCCAAATTACCACTTGGAAGCAGTCTCACCAGATCTCCCGTTTTATATAGCCGCTCGCCGGATACAAATGGACTATCTATAAACTTCTCAGCCGTCAGATCAGCACGGTTTGCATATCCTCGGGCAACACCTTCGCCTCCAACCCACAGTTCACCAATTGCACCAACAGGCTGAAGTTGACCGTACTTATTTACAACATAGGCAGTTGAGTTCGCAATAGGTTTGCCAATAGGAATTGGCCCCTCTATGCTGCTTTCGAGTTCATACCAAGTCGAGAAAGTCGTATTTTCAGTCGGTCCATAAATGTTAGCCAGCACAATTGGCGCACTCTCTTGTGCTACCCTCAGCATATGCTTAGGACTCATAAGCTCTCCACCGACGAATAATTGCTTAATCGGCAAAAAAAGACTCGGGTCGCGATCTGCCAATTGAATAAACAACGCGGTAGTGAGAAACATCGTCGTCACCTTGTGTCTACGAATGGCGGCATCCAACTGAACAGGATCCAAAATAACGCTCTTGTCTACAAGCACCAACTGCAATCCGTTCAATAAGGCTCCCCAAATTTCAAAAGTCGATGCATCAAAAACAAGCGAGCCTGTCTGCAAAATACGATCTTCCGGTCCAAATGCTACAAAGTTCGTGTTCTTTACAAGTCGAGCCACATTGCGATGTGTAACCATAACCCCTTTGGGCATCCCAGTAGAGCCAGATGTGTACATCAAATAAATGAGATCCTTCGCTTCATTTATCGGCTCAGGATTGCTTGTTGGTTCAACTTCTAAATCGGAAGCATCGATCATTACTGCCTTATTTTCCATGGATAGCAGTCTAGCATAATGTCCGCTTGTCAGCACATGCTGTGCTCCGCTATCCTGCAGTATGTATTCGATTCTGTCCAATGGATGATCGGGATCGATTGGCACATACACCCCACCTGCTTTCAGGATAGCTAAAATGCCAATGATCATATGTGCTGTACGCTCAGCTACGATGGCAACCGTTTGTTCTCTTTGCACACCTAGACGACGAAGTCGATGAGCCAATTGATTAGCCTTTTCATTAAGCATCAAATAGGATATCTCTTCCCCATCTTCCATGACTGCAACTTGGTTCGGCGACTTCATAACCTGTTCTTCGAACAACGCCGGAATGGTTTGAAATCTCGGAAAAGCAGCCGATGTATCATTCCACAATGTCACTATTTGATGTTCATCTGCTGGAGTCAACACTTTCAGCTCACCAAGATGCTTATTAGGAAGCCTTTCCATCTGTATAAGGAGCTGTTCCCAATGGTTTTTCAGTTGCTCCATATTTGTATATTGTAAATAATTTAATCTACAATACACCCGAAGCTGCTGTGGTACCGCAGCACCGTAGTTGTATAAAAATTGGCAGTGTAGCTCACCTTCTAGTTCGGCCGCAACCAAACTGGAAGGTTTATTACTATAATCACTAATCCAACAGTAGGTATAGGTTGAATCCATAACAGGTACATGATGAATGTACTGATCTTGAACACAACATTGAATTCCGACTTCCATCTCCGCTAACATATTTCTTGTTATTCTATCTTCGTTAACAATGACTTTAGCGAGATTTGGTTTCTTGCATGCTGCAATATACAAACTTATCTCATTCAAATTGAAATACCGTGTTAACAATATCCCCCAGGCCGTACATGCAACAGATTCTGGTGATAAGTCCTGCTTGCTTCTAATCGAACGTATGGCTTCAGCAGCCATTTCGGAAATTGTAAAAGTATACGCCTCGTATCCGTACAGCCTTTCAACCGTTAAGTCCACAACCGGCAAAGCGTTCAACCCCTTTGATATACCAAATTAGACTCATATGAGAATGTATTCATATAAAGCTCGTGTTGTTGAATCTAATTTTGTTTACTAGCTTCCCCATAATTGTTGTGCTATATTGTCTAACATCCTTGTTGCACCAACATAAAATACGACAATTTTCGACAATAACCAACGAGCTATCATAATTATTTTGTATGACACCGTTTTCTAGAATATTTTGCTCAGAAAACAAGGAAAAAGCTACATTCATTTACACTATCATACTTTGGAACTATGCTTTCCGCAAAACAGTATATGTAAAATGAGTAAGAAATCTTAGCGTAAATTGTGGAAAACAGTCATAATAAGTCTATAACTACGACAAAAAGTGACAAAAAACTTAAGTTTCTATTCACTGATATAGCCACCCTAGCCTCTTCATATCTAAATAGTCCTGTTGAACGTAATTGGTATATCACATCCTCCCCTACTATAGTACTGAGTTCAAAACCATCCTCACTAGTATTGTCTTTAAAATAAATGCTCCATATCTCTATGAATACGCTTATGACAATTATGTTTATTATCGTTTTAACTATTCAATTTGTGCCATAAGTATCACGATAGTTTCATTCCTTTTTCATTTAAAAATCACTCATTCTAGTGATTTTTTACTATTTTTGATCTAGCACATCTATCTATCCATATGCTATGCTGTTTGCAAGCATCATAAAGAACGCAATTGTTGAACAATGACATATGTAAGCGATTCCATAATTAAAGCCACTGCTTGGAACAACTTATCTCTTAAGTGAATGTTGCAATGAACTTCATTGCGTTCCGGCATCCTATAGAGTGGACAGACATAGTGGATGGTCACAGAAATTTTCCACTTTGTCGAAAGTTGGCTAATCTATCAAGCTGGGAGGTGAAACTGTTTATATCAGGAGCAGATCCAGTTCAACTGCACTTATAGTCTAGAGTCAAAGAATCTACTACGTATTCTGACAGTAAAAGTGTACTCTCCCTGGACTAAGTTCTGTTCCTATTCAACGATTTATTGCCCCATGATTTACAAAACATCATTCTTCAGTAAATAAACCTATTACCTCTTCAACATACTCCAATTTCAGTCAAGGAAACTCCACTGCCAGATATGCATAGCTTGTCTACACAAATGGAATGTACGATTCCCTACAGTTGCTCATCTATTTAAACAAATCTTTCATTTTATGATTTATTTACTCCGCTCCACATAGCTTCAACGATTACTGCATCCTTGGCCAAAGTCTTTTCCAATAACCATGTAAGTCCATATGAAAACAATTCTTTATTATATCAATTTCTAAATTGGATGTTGAAAATAATCCAACGATCATTTATTAACAAACTGCACAGCTATTTCCCACCCCCTTCCATCAATATATTCAACCTGTCTAAACAACCACGAATACTAGTACAGGTCAAGCTCACTTCACTTAACTAATCATTCAAACTCCATGTTATATCTATCATTTACAGTCATGGCAATCTGCTCATCTTCTATTTTCAAGTAGACTGATGCTTCTTCAAGATGCCTACATACCCCTTCAATACGAACATGATGCATGTGAAGCTCAGACGCACCATATTCTTAGGAGGTAATGATAGTGGAACAAACGAAGTCCGTATTTAAAAAATGGTTAATGTCCTTTATGCTCGTCACGCTAATTATCACGATGGTTGGCGGGCAAGTTCTAGCCTATGTTGCTCCTCCCACAAGTGTAACCGATGCTACCTATCTTCCTGATGGCACTCTTATTCCTACTGGTCCAGATGCACTTATTGCTCCTGCTGCTGTTTCTCCGAATGAGCCAAGTATTACGTTGACGGCTGATGATGAATACGAGGTATATCATAACGGGGTCAGAATTGGTGCAAGTACCAACTGGAAACAAGCTGGGACATTCCCTCTTAAAGTTACTACTGGTAAAAACGTCATCGCAGTAAAAGCGAAAGACAACGGAATTTACGCAGGTCTTCTTGCTGAGATTAATGCAGGGCCAGATGATATTTTCACAACGGATTTTAACTGGAAGTCGACAAGCACGTTTACTGAAGGATGGCATTTGAGCGATTTCAACGACGCTGCATGGCAGCGAGCGAAAGACTTCGGATCATACGGTATAACTCCGTGGGACAAGTCTGTTCAAGGTATGCCAGTTGATACAGCTGCTAAGTGGATTTGGCCAGGAGACACCAACTACTGGTCTCCTGTGAAGGAAGCTTATTTCCGCTTCGAATTCATAATCAATCCAGACGGTTCATCAGGTGTAGGTAATCCAATTACAAGCGTAGGCTCATTCAGCAACGTTACTCATCAACTAAAGAGCACGACAGTAACAATGCCTGCTAGTGTCAAAAACCGCTTAGATATCAAGGAGAATATTTTCGAAGACGAAGCTGAATCTGGAAGCTTTGTCCTGACTCAAGAAGAGTTTAGACAAATTAACCCGAGCCTTGCTGCAGGGAAAATTTATTTCGATGAAGCAAGCAATAAAACAATCAAAGTTTCACAAGTGATACAAGATGGAACGAGCTTCAGAATTGACTATGTAGCTCCTGCACTTGATGAACTGCTCGAATATTACGATATTCCAGAGCAAACGGTAGAATTAGCTGAATCCAACATCGTGTTGCCTGCCGAAAAAATGTCCTTAGCAGAACACGATCTCACTGTTCTATCCCCAACCTCCACAGGCTGTGGTAAAGTCGGCAATGATTTCACTTGTAACTTCAACAAAGTACTCGTGAACCAAACCGGCACTAACGGCAAAGTGTATGTAGAAGCTAGCGGCAGCATCACACTACAATTCCCTAAAGTATCTGCTGTATATAACCGCAAAAAATACGATGTGAAGTTTACTGCAGGTGAAAAAGCAAAAGTTACCCTCAAGGGTGAAGCCAAATTCCACAAAGAAGTAAAAGTACCTATTTTCGGCTTCAACATTAATGCAGGAAAACTAGCAAGTGCTTCTGTAGGCGTATTTTTAGTTATTGGTGTCGATGGCAGCGTTAAATTTGAGTTTGTCGTCGATCAAGGCTACTTCGTGGAAGCAGGCATTCGAGGCAAGAACTTCTTCTGGATACCCGTTTCATTTAAACCATATGCAAATACCACGAGATATCTAAATATCACCCACAATATTGAAGGGCAGATTAAAGCTTGGGCTGGAGTAAAAGCTGAAGTCAGCTTGAAAATTGCGAAGTTAAAAGTCATAGCGGTTAGTGTCTTTGCCGGGATAGAAGGTCAGGGGAAATGGACAAGTAACACGAATGTGTCCTCTCACTTCTCTCTCACCATCGATGCGCTCGTAAAAGGGGAAGCCACCGTACTCAACAAATACTTCAAACTGTTCGAATTCCGTTGGAATCTAGTTAAGCTGGAGAAAAAACCGCCTACAAACAATACAAACTACGCTTTAACTGCAACCGTTTCTGCTGATTCGACCTTCCCTGGATACTCTGTTCTTAAAATAAAGGATGGTGATCGTAATACTGCTCTCGGGCAGAGCCATAGCTGGGCTAATAACCAGCATACACCTCTCCCACAATATGTATACGTCGATTTCGGCCAATCCCGAAACATTAATCGAATTGATCTCTATACAACAGCTACCTATGCAATATCCAAATACGACCTACAATATTGGAATGGTTCTACTTGGGTGCAGCTAGCAACGGTTACAGGAAATACAGCTGCTAATCGTACACATACCTTTAACGCTGTTAATACGACCAAAATCCGTGTTTCTGCTCTTCTTGGACCAAGCCACCAACAAGGTTATGTTCGAATTAATGAGTTAGAAGTATATTAATACAATTTCAAACTTGTACAGGTAAATCTGAAGGCTCCGTCCATATTTACTGGACGGAGCCTTCTGTATGCATACAACATTTGTCTACATTTTCAATCCAATATTCCCGAACTGCTCTCCTGCTTCCATTCGTTTAAAAGCTTGGACAGCTTGTTCAAATGGATATATTCGATCAATCACAGGACGAATACGATGCCTTTCTACAAACTGAAGCATTGCACGAAACTCTTCCGCACTTCCCATCGAAGTTGCTAACATGCTGAATTGATTACGGAACATCGTAGACAGAGAAATCTCAACCTTATCTCCTGAAGATCTGCCGAATTGAACGATCCGCCCAGCAGATGCTAGCACCTGTAAAAATTGCGAAAAGACCGCAGTCCCAATACTATCAATGATCAAGTTGACCTTTCCACCCTGTAAGCTCTTGCTCCAAGCGCTATCACTAGCCAAAACATGATCTGCCCCTAGCCTCAGCGCTTGCAATCGCTTCTCTTCGCTGCGTGAAGTAACCGTTACCTTCGCCCCTGCAGCTTTAGCCATCATTAAGGCATAAGTTGCTACCCCTCCGCCAATTCCCGTTATGAGTACATGCTCTCCTGATTTCAACTGTCCCCGTGTAAACAAAGCGCGATAGGCAGTGAGAGCGGCTAATGGCAGCACACCTGCTTCTTCCCAAGTCAGATAGGCGGGCTTTTTCTCTATGCTTGTGAAAGGTACGATGACATACTCCCCAAATGTGCCATCCGATGGATATCCTAGTATATCAAGAATCTCAGGCATCTCATTTGTACGAGTCCAATTCAAAGTCGGATGGATAATGACCTCATCTCCAACTTGAATATGTTCCACGCCCTTCCCTACAGCAGCAACGATACCCGCACCATCCGAACCAAGCACAACAGACTTATCAAGGTCTCCCCGCTCTTTCATAATAAATAGATCGCGATGATTTAATCCAGCTGCTTGAATCCGTACACTTACTTCACCTGCATTTGGCCGCCTATTCGCAACCGTATGCATACAAAGCCCTTCTGAACCATTCACCTGCTTATGCACAATTGCCCTCACACTTTCCTGCCAAGCTGTTTGCAAACCACAATCTTCATGGCTCATATGGCATTCCTCCTAGTATAGGTACAAATTATCCTTATAACAAAAGCTTAGCAAACGCAGACCTTGAGCGGAAATATCATTGTGGAAGAGGGGTAAAACAAATCGTTATACCGAATTGAATCGTCAAATTGTATTATACACAACAAAAAAAGCCGTGGAATTCCCCCGGCTCTTACTGTTAACAAGTTACTTCATTTTACGATTATCAACGATCGAAGATTTAAATGTTACTAGTGATATTAGTTACACTTATGCTTCATCGAATCCCTATAGCAGGGATGCATAGTGTTATTCACTGATGCTGCCAATTCACAATAACCGTATCCGTCCCACTGCTTGGTGTCGTATAGGTACGATTTTTTCCACCTTCCCAGAAAAGATGGCTGCCATTCTTTTTCAAGAACTTATATTGAATTTGTGTATCCGCAGGAACACTAACATCTATATACCAATTGGGGTATTTGTACACGACTTGATTATACATCGGACCAATAGCACTCTCAATATTCCAGGACCCCAACTCAAATATATTTCCTGATAGATATACATTTTCCCCTGCAACTGTATTCGCGCCTTGAATGACAAAACGAACATTCACTTGAGGTGCTGTGAGCACTTGAATCGACGAATAAGCACTACTCTTCGTACGTTTTGCAGTTTCTACTACCACGTCATAATGTCCCGGACGATGCGCTGGTTGAATGAGACGAATGGGAGGAACTTTAACTTCAATATGTGTATCTTCCCAAGATAGTATATCTGCCCCTAATACCCTTACACCACCAATATATACCGTTCCTTTTTCTGAACCAAATCCACGCCCATCTATAGTTACCTTATTCCCTGGGACTACCATCGTTGGTCCAACATGCCCAATGACAGGGCTTATTTCTTCCGCTGTGTAGTGCCATACCGCAACAGCCCCAGCATCCAATTTGAATGGTGCAACAGATCCATTTGTTATCGTCAGATCTGATCCATTAAGCAAACCGCTGAGCATATCCTGATACTGGCCACTTGGCAATGCTGTAACCAATCCACTAATGTGCGCAGCACTGCTTAAGTTACGATTTATAGCAACCAAGGCAACACTATTACCAAACTTGCGCTCATAAATATATACATCATTATTGACCCAACGCTCTTTTGTCGTGCCATAGGCAAATGCGGGATTTACTTTTCGAAGCGGCCCTAACTTGCCCATAACTTTATAAGCTGTCGTATTAGTCGAGAAAGATGACATACGTGCGCGGTTGTCCGGATCATTGCCCCCGGTCATATATTGCTCGGTCCCGTAGTAGACTGCTGGTACACCACGTGATGTTAATGTGAATGCCAATGCTTGCTCAAGCATACGTTTATTCGCTTTGTTGACATGGAATCTCTCCATATCATGATTGTCTAAAAATGTAACCTGATCATTCACATATTTATAATCTTTAGCCGTACTAACGATCATATTATTCAAGCTTTGCATCGTTTGAGTTTGGTCACGAAATACTTGGCGAACCGTTTGAGCGAAGCGGAAATCGAGCAAGCTCATTCCGCTTTCATTTGCAAAGGCATGATTCTCAGCACTTACCTCATTTTTCCCGAGGAACCATTCGCCGAATGTAAACACTGGCGCTTTACTGTTAATCGAGGACATCCAGTTTTTCTGCCAACCGAACGGCATGTGCTTCACCGCATCCACTCGAATGCCGTCCACACCCATATCAAGCCAAAGTTGAATGGCATCCTTAAAATATTTATCTACGACCGTGTTGTTATGGTTCAAATCTGCAAGATCGTAAAGATTGCGATAAATCCCGTCCTCAATCGACGAGAAATCGGTGCCTAAGTTATGATGAAAAATACGGGACGTATCGTTCGTGTAGCCCGCAACCAATGTACCATTATCGTACAGTCTTCCATTGTCGCCAAAGTTAGAGTCTGTCTCCATTGCAGGCGAGGTATGATTCGGTGCGAAATCAATGATAATCTTAATATTTTTCGCATGTGCCGCTGTAACCAATTGTTTAAATTGTTCCATCGTACCATGAGCAGGGTTTGTCTTCTTAAAATCACGCGCCCAGTATCCATGGTACGATGTATTTTGAACACCAGCGTTGTTGATGACATCATAAATATTTTCTACAGGCTGAGAGATCCATAACGCAGTAACGCCCATTCCAGTAAAATAGCCATCGTTAATATTGTTGATTATTCCTTGCCAATCTCCCCCACAATACTTTTTCAAGTTTTTGCAAGTCCCATCGAATAATGAGCCTTTCGGGTTATTGCGAGGATTGCCATCCTGAAATCTGTCAGTCACAATCTGATAAATCACATCTGTACTAAAATTAGCTCGGTTCGTCACGGATGTGTCAGGTGCAGCCTGCAGCGGTTGTGGTGTCCACACAAATAGAAGTGTAGAAATCGTTAAGAGCCACGCACTCCAACGAGAAAACATTTTCATAGGTATTTCCCCCTAGACATACAGAACGTTTTATAAAATAAAGTTCGAATGGACGTTGCATGCCAACAACCGCTGCTCCACCTGCTTAATTAATCTGCTTCAGTACAGCAAAGCCATATGCTTCAAGTTGAATGGTCAATGCATCGCCAACATGTGCAATTGTAGCATCTGAAGACAATTTTGTCTGCCACGATCTACCATCAAACTGCTCACCAGCACGTATGGAAGTACCCTCGGATGAAGCATTAATAGCAATTAGGAAGCGTTCACCAGATTCGCTCCGGCGCTCATACAACAATACACGCGAATCGGATTCAGCTTGCAAAAAGCGTATATTTACAGAACGCATCGCTTCATAATTGCGGCGTAATGCGATTAGATCACGATAAAACTCAAATAATTCTCGATCCTGCTTCTCCACATCCCATTCCATACAGCGACGGCAATCTGGGTCACCTTTACCAGCCAATCCAACTTCATCCCCGTAATAAATACAAGGAACACCTGGATGTGTGAATTGGAATAGAGACGTTAGCTTCATCCGACGTTTATCATCATCACATAGCGTTAATAGGCGCGGCGTATCATGACTGTCCAACAAGTTAAACGCAGCTTCCGTCGCTTGCTGTGGGTAGTTAGCAAGTTGTGTTCCGATAGCACTTGCGAATTCTGCAGCATCTCCTAATTGTTTTGCAAAGAAATCATTCACTGCATCCGTAAATGGATAGTTCATTACAGCATCGAATTGGTCACCTTGCAGCCAAGCCATCGAATCATGCCAAATTTCACCCAAAATATAGGCTTGCGGATTTGCTTTCTTCACAACTTGACGGAACTCGCGCCAGAACTGATGATCGACTTCATTAGCTACATCCAAGCGCCACCCGTCAATTCCGATTTCCTCAATCCAATAACGAGCTGCCTCAAGCAAATACTCCTTCACTTCTGGATGCTCCGTATTAAGCTTCGGCATTATAGGTTCAAAAGCAAACGTTTCGTAAGTTGGAATACCTTCCTCCACTCGCAATGGATATTCACGTACATAGAACCAATCTTTATACGCGGACTGATCTCCTTTTTCCAACACATCCACAAACGGCGGGAATGTTTTGCCTGCATGATTGAATACAGCATCAAGCAATACGCGGATCCCACGAGCATGACAAGCCTCAACCAATTCCTTCAGCTTCTCATTAGAACCAAATTGAGGATCTATTTTCATATAATCACGTGTATCATATTTATGGTTCGTCGTTGCCTCGAACACAGGTGTGAAATAAATCGCCGTAATGCCCAATTCATTCAAATGATCGAGATGCTGAATAACACCTTCCAAATCTCCACCGAAGAAATTCGTCGGTGTAGGCTCTCCACCCCATGGCAGTACATTTTCAGGATCATTCGACGTATCCCCGTTAGCAAAACGCTCAGGGAAGATCTGATAGAACACAGCTTCTTTTACCCAAGCAGGCGGCTCGAAAATATCAACTTTATTCAAGTACGGATACTCGAAAGATTCAAAATATTCTTTTGACAGCTCTTTGCGGAAACCACGCTCGGTCAAAAACCATTGTTCCTGATCATCCACGAAACGAAACGCATAACGAAGACGGCGGAATGGCGGTTTATACGCCGCTTCCCAATAGTCAAATAATGCATCCGATGTAAACTTGCGCATTGGCACATATTCCGTCATACGCTCAAACGCATATTTATCAACAGCGATCAGATCAACTGCTGCAACATCATTTTTCTTTGTACGAATCCGAATATGGACCGTCTCATGGTCATAAGCATAGGACCAACCTTGTTTTGAACGGTGATAAATTGCTTCTAATTGCATATTCACTCAGCCTTCTTTCCATCCATATTGTGCCACTACAAGAACGCAAACAACCCCGTTCTCCGAAGAAAACGGGGTTGTTATCTGGTGTTGTCGATCGTACAATCTCACAACACTAAATAAGGCATAGCCCTTGTGTTAGCGTATACATCATTATGCTTCTATTGTATACATGAGTGAATTCCACGTACAAACTCCATTTATGTATCTGGGAACGAGATATTTAGAGATAATGCTCTCTTTTCAAGTGATTTCTTATCATTTCGCATGATTATACTTACTTTAGAGGATTAAACCTTATTTTGTTACAGGCAAATTCTCAACAGCGTCTTTTATTCGTTTGTCCATATATTCGTATTTCGCCACATAAAATATCAATACATTAGCAACTTGGAACGTACTATGCGGTACTAGCTTCTTCGTTGCTGTCTTATTTGTAAAATCTTCATATCCTTCTTTAGCTGCCTCACAGGATGGATAGACATAAATACTAATAGATTGATGCTCATCGATCACATAATGCTCCGGCAAAATTTGATTATATCTTTCTGTAAAAACAGAATGCTTATAAGAGAGCTTATCAGGCAGTACAATTCCATGATCAGCTAAGGTAGCTTTCAGCTGATCCGCTGTAAGTCTTATTTTCTCGTCGGTGCATGCCATTAAAATAAAGCTTAGTATGAAGACGATGACTGCTATCTTTTTCATCGCATGGCCCCCTTTTATGATAAAGACGTTTTAAAGAGGCTAATAGTTTCAAAAAATTTTTAAAAGAAACTAAAACGAAACACTACCTTGTCTACTTTCCGTCCTCGGTTACGAAAGATTTTCCCATCTTGCCCACATTTCTTGAGGATTCAGCACATATATTTCATTTTCTCGGAACATGAACTGATGCATAACGAATTCCCTGCGTATAGTCGCGAAATCTTCATGGTAATGCTTAATGAAATCATTTATCTCCTTCTCACTATAACACCCTTTACATCAAAAATACCCTCTAAAATAATAGAGAGGTGCGATTCTCTCGCACCCCTCTTACAAATTAATTATTCGTTTGATAATTCTATCCATTTTTCTAAGCGTTCATCAAGATTCATCTGAAGCTCTTCCTTTTTCCGCCATATGCTTTCGAGCTGGGCAGCATCCCCGCTTTGATTCAATTGAAGCATTTCCTCATCTACACAGGCCATGTCTGATTCAAGAGCCGCAATCTCGCTCTCTAACTGCTCAAGTCGTCGTTCATTCGTACGTACCTGTTTAATTCTTTCGTCAGCAGCCGTTTTTTTCGCTTTCTCCCGCTTAGTGGGTGTCACGTGTAAATCTAATACATGACTATTTTCTAAATTATGATTAATTGCAAGCAGTTCCGCACGCTTCGCCTTAAAATCATCGTAATTTCCCTCATAGCTGGCAAGCGTCCCCTCGTTCATCTTCCAAACACGCTTCGCCAAACGATTAACAAAGTATCTATCATGTGAAATCGCTAGTACAGTTCCAGGAAAATCATCCAGGGCTTCCTCCAAAGCTTCTCGTGATGCGATATCAAGATGGTTCGTCGGTTCATCTAGCAGTAATAGATTGGGCTTCTTTCTCACTAGCAAGGCGAGTCGCAAACGTGACCACTCACCTCCTGAAAGCATTTGCAGCGGCTTAAATACATCAGCTCCGTAAAAGAGATATTTCGCCAAGACGCCACGCGCCACTCCTTCTTCCAGATTACCCTCTGTACGAAAGAATTCCAGAACCGTCATCTTGCTATCTGACACAGGTTCTTGCTGAGCTAAATAACCTACTTCTACACGCGCTCCTAGATGAACCTGACCTTCATCTGGTGCAATCATGCCTTGAAGCAGCTTGAAAAGGGTTGTCTTACCTGATCCGTTCTCTCCCAGAAGCACAACTTTCTCACCATAGAAAAGACTTCCCTCAGCTTGATCAAGTATCGCACGTCCTTCAAATTTCTTTGTCAATCCTTCAAAAAAGATAACCTGTCGTCCAGAACGATCAAGAGGTACCAAATCAAACTCTGCTGCTTTTCGCTCTAACACCGGACGTTTTACAATTTCCATTCTTTCCAACGCTTTTCGAATAGAAAATGCCCGTTTAAAAAATTTTTCATCCCCTGCGATACGCCCCCACTCCTCTAGTTGACGTATCGTTTCCTTCATTTTTTTAATGACCTTTTGCTGTTCTTTATATTGTGCAAATTGCTGCAGCAGTCGTTCTTCCTTCTCTTTCATATAGCCGCTGTAATTGCAGTGGTACACTTGTGCTTCGCCGTCTTCTAATTCAATCATTTTCGTACCGACAGCATCCAAGAAATATCGATCATGCGAGACGATCACACATGCACCGTCATAGCGTTTAATGAATAGCTCCAGCCATTCTATTCCTTTTAAATCTAAATGATTGGTCGGCTCATCTAGCAGGAGCAAATCTGGCGCTACAACTAGCTGAGACGCCAAAACCACCCGTGTTTTCTCGCCACCAGACAAGCTGGAAAAGTCTCGTTCATAACTGCTGCGGTTAATTTGTATCCCGTTCGCTACTTGTTCGATAGCTGTGTCCATCTCATAGCCGCCGCCCTGCTCGAACTTCTCTTGTATAGCTGCATACGCCTCAAGCAATTGCTCCATCTTTTCAGAATTAGCGGCTGCTTCCGGTGTGGACATTTGCTGCTCAATCTTCGTCATTTCCTGCTTCGTAAGCATTAGATCTCTGTAACCATAAGCCAAGACATCATATACCGTCAGTGATTCAAACTCTGCAGGAATTTGCGGCAAATAGCCAATCCGTAGGTCCTTCTTTATAGTTAGCATGCCCTCATCTATATGCTCATGACCTGCAATTAACTGGAGCAACGTGGATTTTCCACTGCCATTCCGACCGATGAGCCCTACTTTTTCACCAGCCTGAATCTGAAATGTCAACCCGTCTAGGATAAGGTTTGCTGCATGGTATTTCTTTATTTCTTGAATATTTACAATTGTCATTTTAGGTGCCTCCTGTTAGATAAAGACCCTATCTTGAATGCACAAAAAGAGCCGCGGCAACAAGCCCGCGACCCTTAGGATAATTATGCTATCCCTTGTGGTTAAGGTAGGCGTCTTCTCGCGAATGGTTCAAACGTATAGTCGAATTTGGACAGACTTATCCCGTTCGCAGAAAATACATGAACAATGCCAGCCATAGCCATCGGCAGCTGGCTAATACGGTTGTTGACCATTTCGTGATTCACCTACCTCACCCCCTTTACATGAATTATTTCCAATATAACACAAAATTGATTTTCCATGCAACGTCATATGCCAATACTTTTAATAATGGCCATCCCAAGTCATCTGGGATTGAAGCAGCCTCAAAGGTAGCGTGTCAATTAACGATGTTCATTTACTTAAAAAATTTGATCTTCATCATATTCCATATTATTTTTTTGAAATTAGTGTACATGGATTCAAAATTAATTGATTTGAAGGCCTCCCGCACTAAGAGCTCTTTCTCCATTTGACCACTCTCGACTGAATTTTGATTCTGTGAATATGGATAAGAAGTAATAGATGTATTGGTATTTCCCTCTATAGTTATCGTTACCACGTTGCTTACACCAGAAACATCCCCATTTTTGTACGTCGCCGTTACATAAATGCTGTGCTTGCCCGGCTGGAAACCAGACAGCGCAATCGTCGTTTTATTAGCTACCTTATTATTTTTCTTGCCATTTACGTAGATGGAATAGTGAGCTAGTTTAGGCGATTGTACCGCTTCCCATGCAAACTCTGCATCTCTCTTGTTTTGCTTCGTCACGACTAGATTTTGCGGAGCTGGTGTTGCGTTCATTTGAATCGTATTACTTGGCTTTGATT
>NZ_VNJK01000001.1:2573764-2814576 GCF_007786455.1 Paenibacillus agilis
GAGCTAGTTCAGGCGATTGTACCGCTTCCCATGCAAACTCTGCATCTCTCTTATTTTGCTTCGTCACGACTAGATTTTGCGGAGCTGGTGTTGCGTTCATTTGAATCGTATTACTTGGCTTTGATTCCGTACCGTTGCTGTACACCGCTGTTATGTAGATACTATTCATTTGACCCGTGGGCATATCTGTTAATGTCACTTCATTTTTACCATGTACATCAGCTACACGCTTGCCGTTTACATACACCCAATAGTAAGACACATCAATTGCATTACTTGGCTTCCATGGTGTAGGTACCTCTTTCCAGGATAGATCTACACTCGTCGCTGTTTGCCCTCGCACCGTGAATTCCTTCGGGATTGGTGTTGTATCTATCGTAAGGACATTACTTGGAGCAGACTCGACTCCATTTTTGTATACCGCTGTCACATAAACCTTATGTTCCTCCGGTCTGAATCCAGATAAATTAACGCTTGTTTTACCGCGTACATCCGTAATTTTGTTGCCATTTACATACACCCAATAGTAGTCTAGTTCAGGTGATTGTACCCCATCCCATGCAAAATCTACTTCATCATCCGTTTGTTTCGTTACGACGAAATTTTGCGGAGTTGATGTTGTCGTTACATTTCCCTCTACAATTATCGTTACCACGTTGCTTACACCAGAAACATCCCCATTTTTGTACGTCGCCGTTACATAAATGCTGTGCTTGCCCGGCTGGAAACCAGACAGCGCAATCGTCGTTTTATTAGCTACCTTATTATTTTTCTTGCCATTTACGTAGATGGAATAGTGAGCTAGTTTAGGCGATTGTACCGCTTCCCATGCAAACTCTGCATCTCTCTTGTTTTGCTTCGTCACGACTAGATTTTGCGGAGCTGGTGTTGCGTTCATTTGAATCATATTACTTGGCTTTGATTCCGTACCGTTGCTGTACACCGCTGTTATGTAGATACTATTCATTTGACCCGTGGGCATATCTGTTAATGTCACTTCATTTTTACCATGCACATCAGCTACACGCTTGCCGTTTACATACACCCAATAGTAAGACACATCGATTGCATTGCTTGGCTTCCATGGTGTAGGTACTTCTTTCCAGGCTAGATCTACACTCGTCGCTGTTTGCCCTCGCACCGTGAGTTCCTTCGGGATTGGTGTTGTATCTATCGTAAGGACATTACTTGAAGCAGACTCGACTCCATTTTTGTATACCGCTGTCACATAAACCTTATGTTCCTCCGGTCTGAATCCAGATAAATTAACGCTTGTTTTACCGCGTACATCCGTAATTTTGTTGCCATTTACATACACCCAATAGTAGTCTAGTTCAGGTGATTGTACCCCATCCCATGCAAAATCTACTTCATCATCCGTTTGTTTCGTTACGACGAAATTTTGCGGAGCTGATGTTGTCATTACATTGAACATATTTCTTGGACTAGCTTCTACACCGTTTTTATAAACAGATGTAGTAACTGAGACTCCCTTTCCATCAAGCGCACCATTTGCCAAAGCATTTGCCTGATTCGGAATAGGAACTGAAGAGAGTATAACAATTAGTGCTAAATACCCGTATAAGTTCGCCTTATTACTCAATGATGTCATCCCCTTTTATGTATATGAACTATATATATCGGTTAAATATGCCAAGAAATAATACTAATATACTATTAAACTTGAAAAATACACTTCTTCTGTCATATAAATCAAAAATGTAACCATCATGTCACATTTCCAATGTTTCACTGTACGGCTTATTACAGTCCAAATCCAATTTATTAACAAACTGCCTATATTAAGTATCTATGTTATTATGAAAATCAGTACATCAACAACAGTATCTACGAGGTGATTCATATTGAGAAATGAGCAAGAAATGTTTGACTTAATACTCGGTGTCGCTAACAAAGACGAACGTGTACGAGCTGTCTATATGAATGGCTCCAGAACGAACCCTAATGCACCAAAAGATATTTTTCAAGACTATGATATCGTTTATGTCGTAACTGAGACAGAATCCTTTTTACAAGATGAGAAGTGGATTGATGTGTTTGGCGAACGGTTAATGATGCAAGAGCCAGATAAAAATGATCAAGCTGCGGGTATAGAGACTCATTATGATCGTACATATATCTACCTAATGCTATTCACAGATGGCAATCGTATCGACCTTCGCCTTCAAACAAAAGAGGCTATGCTTGAGACCTATATGGAAGATAGTCTTACTGTTCCATTATTGGACAAGGACAATATACTACCGTCTATTCCTGCCCCCACAGACAGCATCTACTATGTAAAGCAGCCTACTGAAGCGGAGTTTATGAACTGCTGCAATGAATTCTGGTGGTGTCAACAAAACGTGGTGAAAGGAATATGGCGAGACGAATTGCCGTATGCGAAACTCATGTACGAGCACACATCGAGAACTCCTTTAGATGAAATGGTGTCATGGTGGATCGGCACTAAGCATGATTTCAAAGTTTCAACGGGCAAGATGGGAAAATACTTCAAAACACATCTACCGGCAGTGTATTGGAATATGTATAAAGCAACTTATTCGGATGCGGACTACGAAAAGATGTGGGAAGCTATCTTTATCACATGCGAGTTGTTTAGGACGATAGCACAAGAGGTAGCTGCAGCCTATTCATATACATACTGCTTGGATGATGATACGAATATGACTGCATATTTAAAACGAGTGAGAGAGTTGCCAGAAGATGCGCGGGAGATCTATTAATACTAGCGAAGTCAAGATTGTTTATACTTCAAAATTTTCATAACTATAATTCTTTCGATTATGTGAAGTATTCGGTACAAATACACAATATAGCCCCTAACTAGCCGCTGCAATCACTTCATAGGTCGAGTTTGAGGCTATTTTTTATTTAGATACCGACTTCAAGGCTGCAACATGAGCGGACCTAGTCTTTGGATCGGTAATATTAACATTATGTATAGCTTGATACATTTGTTGTATTTTCTCATGCGAAAGAAGCGGTTCGCCCGTTGTTGCCTTAAGTCTATTTAACTTGCGATTAATAAATTCAGATAACTCAACATCGTACACAACCAACTCATTTGATTCAATTTTACGCAACTCCGGATCAATAGCAAAACGACAGCGCATCGTAAAAGAAATGATGGAGATATAAAGTACATTAGACTCGTTTTTCAAAAGCCCTTCAAGGGCTTTTATATGTCCATAATTTTGCATGAGGGGGTTGTACATCTTAAACCTGCGATCTACAGTCCAATATTTCTCCGACTTGCTCCCTTTTATTTCGCCCTTATAGTTTTTCGTCTCAACAACAAATATGCCATACGGTGAAATAATAATATGGTCAATTTGAGCATACCCAGAGCGAGATTTTTTATTAGGTATCATTATGTCGCTTGCGTATAGACAATTCTTTGGTAACTGGTCCAATTGAATATTAATTTTATACTCGCCAATCTCACCAATACGAGTAGATTCAATCTTTGATTTCTTACTTGCCGTCTTCTTTACGGTAGTTGTCCCTTGCTTTAAGCTTTGTTTCTTTCCGATTCCAAATAAACGTAGCAGCTTTTTTATCATGTTTATCCTTTCCATTTCAACGTTTATTTACAATGTAAATAGGCTATAGACATTACTCACTTTCCCCATACGGATAATGGTGCTCTGATTGCGACTGAAACTCTTTAAGGTTTGAAATTTTATTTTCAGCGGTAAATAAAACAATAGATACACCATTGAATTGATGACTCACATCCTCGTGTTCACAATGAAAGTACCATTCAACAGCAGATGTATCATTTTGATGGATAAATTGTTTAATCCTCCACTCTAGCACCCTCCCCTGTAAGTTCCAATCCGCAAACCATTGTTTTACCTGCTCAATGCCACGATATTTGGGACCATAACACTCGCTGTAAATGATGTCCGAACTAAAAATTTCCTCCAATGCAGTGGCATCTTTATGTATCCATGCCGTGAAATAACTCTCGATGATCTTTTCTCTTTGTAAAAAGATGATAGATCAGCCCCCAGCTACGCGTATACGCTCTGATATGCTCTTAATTCCTCGCTGCTATTTACAGAGTGCGTCGATGTTGTAACTGTTCAATAGCAGGTACCGTAAAACAAGCTAAATTTGCAGGCAGTTCCTCGAGACTAAACCATTTCATATCTGCGATTGCTCCACCTGACTCCATATTGCGAGCTTCTCCACTTTTCACAGTTACTTCATAAATTGCGGAAATCCAATGTTCTTCGTGTTCGGGTCGAATCGTTTCAGCCATACACAGCAAACCTTGAATCTCTATTTCAAGATTCACTTCTTCCATAACTTCTCGGATAACACAACTTTCTAAACTTTCAAAAGGATCTACCTTGCCACCGGGAATGCTCCACTTGTCTTTTTCTGGGTTTCTATTTCTCAACACTAATAGAATTTCATTCTTCTCATTCCAAATTACTGCGCCAACACCAATCCGTGGGAGTAAATACTTCGAAGTCATCTTGATTCTCCTCTCCTTTTTCTCTTCCAGGATCAAAGCCGCACACATTACGTATCACCTTTAATTTCAAATCACTTTCCCCTGTAAATGTAATGAAAAAGAGAGGACCTGAATTACGTTCCTCCCTTTAATGTATCCTGCACGGCGTCAAATCGGACTATTATTCTGACGCGCCAATAACCGGCTGCTTACCTATTTCTCTATTACCGTGAACATCCCTGTCATTCCTGGCGAATAGTCTTTGAATCCCAATTTTTCATAGAATGGCTCTTCGCCTTGTGAAGCAAATAAACCAACAAAACCAGCTCCAACACAATGTAGACGGATGTACTGCATCAGTTTGTCTACAATTTGTTGGCCAATGCCCAATTTCTGATAGTCAGGTAATACAGCAACATCTTGTATGTAGTAATACATGGCTCCGTCACCAACAATTCGTCCCATACCGACCACCTGATCATCACTTATGACAACTACAGCGTACACAGAGTTATCAATCGATCGCTCTGTCATGTCTATATTAACGTTCCCCCAGCCTACTGCTTCCCATAGTGTCTTATGTTCTAACACAGTTGGACGACGCTCGATGATCTCGTATTGTTTGTTGTGCATATATAAACCACCTTTTCTGTTAAGTTGGGTGGTCGCTATCGATAACAACCACCATTATGAATTTAAATTGTAGTGTGCATGCTCCATGTTGCTCATCCCCCTTTCTAATTCAATTTTAATTTATAAATTTAAAATAAACAATAAATTTTACCAAATCAATGTTCGAATAGGACAGAGTGAAAATGAATATTGTCAATAAAGATACAAAAGAAAGATTTTTCACCATGACTATTGGAGGGATGAAGCAATGAACCGAAGGGCGAACATAGAGTCGGGAATCGATCGTCTCATTCAACAACTGCTGATGGCCCAAGCTCCTGATGGCTCATGGAGGTTTTGTTTTGAGAGCGGGACGATGACAGACAGCTATATGATTATTATCGTACGCGTGCTGCAGCTTTCTGAGGATGAGTTAGTGAAGCAATTAAGCCAACGCATAGTATCTAGGCAGCATCCGGAGGGCTACTGGAGCGTATATCCGAACGAAACGAACGGCAATTTATCATCTACAGTAGAGGCCTATTACGCGCTTCTTTATTCTGGGACGATGAAAAAAGATGATCCTATCCTATTAAAAGCAAAGGCATATATTTTAAGCAATGGTGGGATGCAGCAAGCTAACAGTGTGCTAACAAAAACGATGTTAGCAGCCACAGGGCAGCGCCCATGGCCTCGCTCCTATACGGTGCCTATTGAATTCCTGCTGCTTCCCGAATGGTCGCCGATTAGTTTCTACGATATTGTGGGCTATGCCAGAGTACATATCGCCCCAATTCTTATCATGAGCAGCCTACCTGATACAACAATACCTGAAGGAGCTCCTGATCTTTCCGATTTAATTTTGCCAAATCGAAGTTGGGAGTATGAGAGTGAAAGCTTTAATCATACTGACGATATTCAACAACAGCAGTGCTTGTACGAGGATTACTTCGCATATGACTTTTCAAATTTTCAGTCAACTTACAACTCTGTGATACAATCGGGAGAAGCGCACCGATCTCTACTTCAAAATGTAAAAAGAGAATTATTTCAATTGCTACCTTCCCCACAATCCGTTAAGCAAGAGGCTCGCAATAAAGCAGAAAGCTTCATGTTAGATCGAATTGAACCAAACGGCACGTTGTACAGTTATGCAAGTGCTACCTTTTTGATGATATTTGCTCTGCTCGCACTTGGATACGATCGGAACCATCCTCGTATCACTAAAGCTATTCAAGGGCTCAAATCATTCGTATGCCCTTCAGATAAACACTGGCATATTCAAAACTCACCGCCTACCATTTGGGATACCGCACTTATCAGCCACGCCTTTCAGCAAGCTGGATTGCCCGTTCAACATGGAGCCATTCAACGCGCAGGTGCATACTTATTGTCACGTCAGCAGCATAAATTCGGAGATTGGCAGTTCCATAATCCGAATACACCTCCTGGTGGTTGGGGGTTTTCAGATATTAACACCATTATTCCCGATATCGATGACACGACCGCTGCCCTTCGTGCTATAAATAAGCTGGCAAGCAGCAACACTTCTTATGCTGCTGCTTATGATAAGGGTCTTCAGTGGCTGTTGTCGATGCAAAATGATGATGGCGGTTGGCCAGCATTTGAGAAAAATACGAATAAAACGATATTGACGTGGCTGCCTTATGACGGTGCGAATGCTGCACTTACAGACCCTTCTACTGCTGATTTGACAGGGAGAACATTAGAATATTTGGGAAGTACAGCTCAACTTAAGCTGGAACATGCTTTTGTACGCCGTGGTGCAGATTGGTTAATGAATCATCAACAGCAAGACGGATCGTGGTATGGGAAATGGGGAATTAGTTATATTTACGGTACTTGGGCTGCGGTAACAGGATTGGCGGCTGTAGGAGTAGATGCATCTAACCCAGCTCTAGTACGGGCAGCACGTTGGTTATCTCGGATACAGAATCAAGATGGCGGATGGGGTGAATCGTGTGAGAGCGATCGTAAAAAAACATATATCCCGCTGCATCTATCCACACCTTCGCAGACAGCATGGGCCTTGGATGCACTTATCGCTGTTTCTCCACAGCCAACTGAAGAAATTGAACGTGGAATCCAGAATCTGCTCTACATGCTCCAGCATCCAAATAAGCAATCAAATACGTATCCGACTGGTGCGGGCCTGCCCGGAAACTTCTATATTTATTATCATAGCTATAATTACATTTGGCCCCTTCTAACGCTGGCCAATTATAAACGAAAATACTCGCCCCCATTGGGATAAAATAAAAAGGCTGCTATCGCAAGGAATGAGCGAATGGTAGCCTTTTGCATTTGTAATAAATGTTTACTTATAAAATAGATGGATGGCTATTTAAGTGTAATATTCTGCTTCCAAGTTAATTCTTCCTTGTCGTCATTGCGGAATACAAATACAACTTGGCCTTGTTCGCCCTTCATTTTATCGTCATAAATAAACCCAGAGTATTGACCATTGCCGCTTAAATAGAATCCATCTCCTCCAGTAGCTCCATTCTTAGACGCTTCTTCAAATGTACTTACAATTTGATGATTATCGGATATCCACTTCATTTCTGCAAGCGCATATCCTTCAGGAACTTGTTCAACTGTAAAATAAAACATGTTCCCTTCAAAGCCCTCTTGCTTGGTCTGGTCAACGATCATCAAAATAGGTACCTGCTTAATAAGTGATTGCGTTCGTTCTTTCTTTACTTGTTGATCAACAGGCTTTTGTTCAGCGGGCGGCGAAGCCGGAGATCCGGATTGTGCTGCTCCCCCACATGCGCTAGTCAACAGCAAAATAACGACTATTCCCCATACATACATCGATTTTATTTTCTTCATCGGTATCATCAACTCCTATTATCGAGGACGATGTTTTCACTCTTCTTCAAAGTAAAATAAAACATAACGCCCTTATTCGTATTTTTCACACCGTAATCACTGTCATGAAGCTCTAAAATATGCTTTACCATAGCAAGTCCCAGTCCGGTTCCTCCTAATTTCCGATCTCTGGAACGTTCTACTCGATAAAATTGATCCCAAATGCGCTGCATATCTTCTTCGTCAATGGACGAGCCTTCATTTTCGATACAGATCATCATTTGACCCGACCCTGTTTCATATATGTTAATTCCTATCACACTTTGTTCTACTGCGTGCCGAATTGCATTGCTCAACAAATTCACAATAACCTGCTCTATCCATTTGGGATCAGCGGAAACGACTACGGAAGCTTCTCCGTTTATCTGGACTTGCAGTAGCTTACTTTCCAATTGAAGAGCAAATGAAGTGTACACTTTCTGCACTAGCATTGGCAGTTCAATCGTCTGAGGTGCTAAGCGTATGGCTTTGGCCTCAAATTTGGATAGCTCCAACATTTCCATAATTAGAGCATTCATGCGATCTACTTCATTCAGTATTAAAGATAAATAACGCTCTCGCTTCTCTTCCGCCACATCATCCTGCAGACCTTCCGTAAATCCTTTAACAATACCCAAAGGAGTCTTAAGCTCATGCGAAATATTCGCGATTAGCTCTTTACGAAGCTGTTCTAGGCGTTGTTTCTCCACCATATCATCCTGCAGTTTGGCATTCGCTACTGTAAGCTCTTGCAGGGCTGTATCCAAATTCCGCGCCATCGTATTCATGCTCTGGGAAAGTTCACCGAACTCATCTTTCGAATGTATATCAGCTGGTACGGTGAAATCCAATTGCGCCATACGCGTGGCCGTGTGATTTAACGTTAGTAAAGGTTTCGATACTATTCTAGAGAACACAAAAGAAAGAAACATGACGAGCAGCAATATCGGAAACGCCAAATAAATCATATATTTGTCGAGTATCACTACTGCCTCTCCAACAGGTTGTAGAGATGTTAGCGCGAATAAGTAACCTCCATTTTGCTCTACGTTAGAGAATGGCATAGTCACAACAACATACTTCACACCGCTCCAAGGATCCATCCATTCCGACTGAATAGGTTCTCCATTTTGCATATGAGACTCATCCTGATCTGCTCGTATCATCCAATCCCAAAGTGCATCATTTAGGAGTGTATCTTGGTAATACGGATTATATGAGTGCTGCTCGGGCAGCATCATTTCAACAATTTTTCCTTCTACGCGGACTAATCCTTCTACTAATTCAGATTGTTGTGATTGAAATTTGACGGGTGACAAGATGGTAGATTGTTGATCCATAAAAATACCGTCTACTGTCAGACTTTCTCCGATGTGCAATCCTTGAGGAATATCTTTCATCGACATCGCTTCAATTTGAAGTCGAATCGTGACCAATTTAGTTGGAGTTTGCAGTTCGATAAAATACGGGTTTATCCTAATTCTATTCATCTGTTCATCTAGAATGGCTATACTTGCACTCGTTTCATTTGAAAACTGTCCAAGCAAATAGGAAACCTCACGTTCACTCGCATCCCCCTTTCCATATTGCTTACTTAATTGAATCATACTTTGTTTCAATTCATTAACCTTAAATTCACGATAATAGCGTTCAAAAAATAGTCCTTGCGCTAGCATGATCAGCATAAATATTATTGCTATTAAACCAGATGTCGCAATGAATAGTTTGAGGACTATACCATGCTTTCTCATGGCTCAAATTCGAACTTATATCCAGCGCGAATGACGGTACGAATATATCGCCCTTCATTTCCCAGCTTAGCTCGCAGTTTTTTGATATGAGTATCTACAGTACGCAGATCTCCGAAGTAATCCAATCCCCATACCGCATTTAAAATATACTCCCGCGACAACACCGCACCCTCATGTTTGGTCAGAAATAATAGCAGCTCATATTCTTTTGGAGATAAATTGATTGATTCTTCTCCTACAAATACCGTATGTGAGCGCTTGTTGATAGCAAGTTCGCCATAGCTCATCATATCTCCTTCACGACCGATCGATCCTTCTGATCTTTTCAATAATGCCTTCGCACGGGCAACCAACACTCTTGGACTAAATGGTTTCGTTACATATTCATCTGCACCTAGTTCATATCCCATCACTTGATCATCATCTTCCGTCCTAGCCGTAATAATTATGATAGGCACATCCGACTTCTGACGAATGCGCCTACATACAGTCCAGCCGTCTATTTCGGGCATCATTATGTCCAGCACAACCAGATCCATAGCAGCCTGCTCGAACATTTCTAACGCTTGTCGTCCATCTTCAGCTTCGTAAACTTTCCATTGTTCTTTCTTAAAATAATCCGTTATAAATTCACGCATTAACATATCATCTTCAACAAGCAATATAGTTCGGATCATTGTTACACTCTCCGCATCTCCCTAATAATTACCTTTCCATTTTATTGGATATGGGAGAAGCATGTCAAAACTACAACTTCCTACAAATAGGCAGAGCCTACTACAATTTTATTGCAAATTGATCGCATACACAGCAATTTTAGTGCCGAACTGGCTAATCCACATTTCTCCATCACCAATCATAACTCCTTCAGCATTTACAAATACACGATCTGCTTTTTGTGCAAGAAGTTTTTGCTTCACTTCTTTTGTCATAATTTTGTTGTATTGTTTAATAAATTGCTGTTTTGTTTTGATTTTCGTTGTCTTACCATTTTTGTTGACATTCAACGGGTAATCGATCATACCCGCTACCGCTTTTTTGTTGTTGGCAGCCACTTCTTTTTTCAAATCACTCAAAAATTGCACGAATGCTGCTGGGTCATCAATGCCCGCTACCTCATATGGATTATCAAACGTGTTGATAGAATATGCGAGCATTTGATTGTTGATTTCGCTCACCCACATCACACCATCACCAATCATGTAGCCGTATTGATTATGAAATGTATGTTTGGCTTTCTGTTTGAGCACCTGTTTCTTAACATCACTAGTAATGATACGATCATATTTTTGTACAAATTGTTTCTTGGTAGAAATCGTTATTTTCTTACCGCTTTTGATTATATTTAATGGATAAGACATTAAATTAGCTGCATCATTGTGATTATCCTCTTTTATAGCTTTCTGCAAGTTCTCAAGAAAGGATTCAAATTCCTTCGACACTTTATTTTCTTGGACGATGGACTTCGTTGGTTCTACCGTATTCGTTGCTGTCGGTTCTGCCCATACTTGACCTACCAAAGTGGTTGCGGCAATAGCCACACTGATGAATAATGCTGTTTTTTTCATAATGATAATTCCTCCATTTCGTAGTTACAAGCTAAGTATAAAATCCTCCTGTGACCAACGTGTGTATACAGTGTGATGATTAGAAGGTATTTTAGCATCAGATACAAAAATACCGACATCCTTATTGGAGGTCGGCATTTTGATGTTTGTTTATCACTAGGTTATTCGAATTGTGAACCGCTCATCCATTCAGGTCGAAAGGAGCGACATACTGCATCGTCTAAGAATTCGATAACGATACTTTATATTCGAGCTCTGGAATGTACTTTTTGTCGACTTTCCCCTTTTTAGGATCACTTATGTCAAATAAATATGGCTTGATCGTTATTGTCTTAGGTGTCGATTTGAACGGCGAATAAACATAGTTAAACTGGTATACGCCTTCCTTCTGAGCCTTAGCCCCACCTAAGTCAAACAAGAATGAGCCTTTCACTTTATACCCTTTTTCATCCAAAATATCAAAATCCATTTGCATAAGACCTTCATTAAGCTCGCCCTTTTTACTACGATACTTTTGCGGTAAATCTTTAATGTCTCCCATTCCAACAATGTGTATGTAGGTTCCTAACGAACTTACTTCCATCTGTTCAAGTGTTAATTCAAAGTCATCGTATGATTTCGTTATATTTGGTGAAACTATTGTACTTTTCGCTTTCCCTTGAACAGGTACTTTCATAATAAATGGCTTCTTTACCTTACTGAGAGTTGCTTTAATCGTAAGCTCAAATTTATCAGGAATTAATTTTGATGTCCTTGATTTTGGGTTAGACCAATCCTTAGCATTTCCATATTTTAAAATAACGCTGTTAGCATCTTTCCCAGGCCACAGGGATCCGTTTTCAAAACGATATAGTTCACCATTGATATACACTTCCACATCATCCAGTACACCTTTTTTGGAATAGTCCGTTCTACCATCTGGCAAAGGTTCTCCTAGGAACCTTTTGGACAAGTTGCTGCCCCCTGAACGTCCCAACTCAATTTCGATATGTCTGCCATCATGCTTCACATCTTTCACTGTAAGTGTAATCCCGTCTTGGGTATTACTTTGCGACTTCGATGCAATGGCTTGTAACGTTGAAGTCGTACCATGAATTTGCTCTGCAAACGATTCAAACCGCTTAGCTTCCTCATAAGATTCAAGTGCTGACGCATACATCTGCCCGCTGCTCCACAGTAAACCGCTAATTAGTGCAGCGGCTGATACGCCAAGAGCTGTTTTCTTTATAAATGAGTAACTTTTATCTCGTTTTATCATTACGTGATCTCTCCGTTTCATATGAACGTAACAAGTTATTTCGGTACAGGAACGATAAATTCAAGCTCAGGAATATACTTTTTCGTTACGGTATGGTTGGTTAACGTAATGGCCTCATACAAATATGGTTTGATCGTAATCTGCTCCGGCTTTTCAGAAAATGGATTATACATAAAATCCAGGTAGTAGATCCCCTCATAGAAGTTAATTCCTCCACCCATTCCATGATAGCTCAGACCTTTTAAGCTGTTTCCATGCTCATCCACGATATCCGCGCCCAGATTTAGTTTACCTTCGTAGTAATCGCCTTTTGGAGCTATATATATTTCTGGAAGTGCTTCAATCTCTCCCTTACCAACGAGCTGCATACGAGTTGTAATAGGCGTGAGCTCTACTTGCTCTAAGCTTAGACTAAAGTTACTATAAGTGGACTTCATACTTGGCTTTAGCACTATATTCTCTGTATTTTTCTTAACAGGCACAGTCATTGAAAATGGAGTCATGATTTCTGTCAATGTCGCCTCAATTGTCAGATCGAATTGGTCTGGGAAACGCTTAATTGTAGTATCCATTCCTTTCACAGCACCAGGTGACAACACAGGGCGTGCATCGTTAAATTTGACAATAATCGTATGTTCATTAACTGGGTGTAGTGAGGTTAGGCTCATAAATCGTTCTTCACCGTTCACTTTAAAACGAATATGATCTAACACGCCTTTACCCGCTCCAAACGTACGGCCATCTGCATCAAACTCACCAAGGAACGTTTCTGTAAAGCCTTCTCCTGATCGTTCAAGAACCAATGAGAGTCTACTTCCATCATAAATCATTTCTTTTGCTGCAAGCGTTACTCCATCATGCGTTACACTTTGTTGAAGCGGTGCTACCAGATTTTTTTCTACTGCCCGTTTCAAACCAGCATCATTATGATTCTGGAATACACTTCCGATGAGTGGGATATGTTTCAGCGCTTCTGCCATAACTGGTGAGACAAATCCACTCCCCAATAATATTCCGCCTACCACAGCTGCTACCGTAGTACCAATAAGGGCTTTTTTCCATATGTTCGTTTTTTTACGCCCACGCCTCTCTCCTATCTTTTTCATTATTCCATGACTATACGTGCTAACAGGCATTTGCGTCTCTCGAATGAGACGCTCGACATGCTTCATCTGGGTTTCCGCTAACTCATCCTGATTCGACCAACGCTCCATTCACCGCAGCCTCCTTATTCGCACTTATCAATTTCTTGCGTATTCGTTCATATCGCTTCCGTATCGCTGCCGGATTGCTGTCCATAATTTCAGCAATTTCATTAAAACTGTACTGTTCCACTGCCTTTAACAAGAGTACATGTCGCTCCTCAATGGAAAGACAATCCAGCATCTCATCGATCATTTGCTCATAATGATTGACATAGACGGGGCGCTGCACGACTTCCTGTTTATAACGGGAAAACAATCGATTCCAGCGACTTCTCTTCTTCATCACGTTCAAGCTATGATGATAGGCAATCTTATTCAACCATGCAGAAAAAGAAGTTCTCTGCTCGTACTGCCCGATCTTGTCATAAGCGATTATAAAAATATCCTGCAATACGTCCTCTGCTTCTTCTCGACTTTTGAGGAGATAGTAGCAATATTGATAGATTTGTTTTTCAAAGTGACGAATAATATCTGCATAAGCTTGTTGGTCGCCAGTTTTCACTTGTTCTACCAACCATTCGATATGCTGCTTGCTATCTTTCTCCCCGGGGATGAGATGTGCCAAAAGACCACCTCCTTGTTTATTTACTATATATAACAATATGAATAGGTCATTTTGTGACATTCGCATTTCTTCCAGCCATTAAAATTTACCAGATTGATAAACAAATGCATATGAAAACTGGGAAATGAGGCGCTAAGTGAGACTCTAAAGCAGCACAAAAATAAACCGAGGGCTCCCCCTCGGCTTATTTTCACCTATAAACTACGATACTATGGTCTCCACCAGTTGCCGGACACGGTAATAAGACTAAGTATACGTATGCTGTTGGAGAAATACGTATTTTGATTTGTCGATTTCGAAACAGTATTTGTCCAAAGTGCATTCAGCCAGGCTTGATTACTGCTGTCAATCGCAGCACTTACTGCAAATGGAGTAACAAACGTCAAGTCAAAGTACGTACCAATTACATTGCCGCTTAAATCATACCCTGCTTGAATTTGATCAGGATTGTTGTTTACCTTGCTCTTGATCCATTGGTTCAATTTTGTTAACTGTGCTTTGGCACGTGTATCACCTGTAAGTACATAATCCGTTGCAATTCGCCATGGAGTACGACTTGCATTGTAATAATACTTACCGTCATAGATCGTTTCCAAATATGTCGTTTGAGGCGGTTTATATCCACTAGCTTCTTTCGTTGCAAAGTCTGGTAGCAAGCCAGTCGATTTGTTGTACAGCTGATTAATGATTGTAAAGGTTTGATTGAGCACGTTGTCCCAACGGCTGTCGTTCGTTGCCGTTTTAAATGCTCGCAGATGGTTTAACATATAATCTGAAGGTCTTGTACCTTTTCCCCATTGCGGATCAGAATCCTGTGCCCAGTCTCCTAGCTTCAAATGCCAGGCCGTTTGATGTACTTGACTTGCCATAATTGCATTGATAATCTGTATCGCAGCTGCCTTGTAATTAATCGGACCTGAGCTTCCCCACTGCTTATCCGCAAGAAGCAATCCATATGCAATGTCCATATCCCCGTCTGTTGCCGCAGTAACACCTGCCGCGACATTATTTATAATTGCAGAACCATTATCGATTTGCTGCCATGCCATTAGAGTCGAATTGATACTGCTTGGATGCGCTTTGTAAAAACGATACAAGCCGTCAAAATACTGCTGCGCATTCGGATCATGACCTGCCATAATTGCGGTTAACAACATGCCATATCCATTTGCCTCGCTCGTTGTCACCACTTGTGGATTGTCGTCTGACTCTTGATTCAGGTTGTAGTGAACGAAATATTGATTGCTCACATACGGATTTTTCTTCAAATATCTTGATCGCCATTCGTTGTAAAGTCGCTTAACTTCGTTGTCCATCTGGGTTTGTGTTACGTTACTTGGTTTAATTACACCTGCTGCATAGCTGGTATGCTGCGGGAATGGCCGTTGCGGAGCCGCAAATATTCCTGCCTCCGCCTCGAAGGTCTCATTTGGGTCACCGTTAGCTGAAGCTGTTGGCACGAGTAATGCTTGCAAAGAACCGATGATAAGCGCAAAGCAAAGTAACCATTTGGCTTTGTTCTTCATGAATATCGACTCCTTCAAATGAGATTTTAAGCGATTTGTCGGAAAATTAAATCGCTTACACTACTATTCTATCTTTAGATCACCACTGAATCATATGCATGAATCATTACATTTTCATAAAATCTAGCTAAAGACTCTTTCTAAAATAGACAGAGAACCTCAAAGTGGATTGTTGCTCGGTAAGTAAACATAATCTATACGTAGATTATTCAAATAAAACATACCAACTTCACAACACGAATACCTAACATCATGTTATGATGGAAGGCGTGTACATAAGTAAAAGATTACGTATGCATGTGCCAAAAAGTTGTTTATCCTAATGAACCAAACTAACTAGCTGTAACTGTCCAATGGAGTGAGAAATCGATGAATATAGATTGGCTGCAAAGCTTTATAGAAGCTGCAAGACAAAAGAGCTTATCCAAAGCTGCTTATGCGCTGAACCTTTCCCAGCCTGCGATAAGCAAGCACATTCGCAATCTTGAACGTCACTATAACTTGGTGTTGTTTCATCGTACATCGATCGGGATTGAACTGACGGAAGCAGGTAAACATTTTCATACCCGCATTGCACCTGTATTTGCAGAACTGCTCGACATACACCAAGAAATGCGGGAATACGATAAAGCAACACCAATCGTAATAGGAACTCTGCCTAGTCTAGCAACCTATTATTTGCCGCAAAGAACGATTCACTCATCGATACCTGATCAATCCATCCGTGTCATGATACAAAATACATCGGCTGAGCTCATTCAATCGTTACGAGAGAAAAGACTCGACGCTGTATTTGTTGATAGTTCTTATGTCACTGAATCGCTTTGGAAAAGAGAACTATTTAATGAGGGATATTGTGCAGTCTTTCCCATGAATCATCATTTTCGTTCACGCAGCTCTATTAAGCTCACAGATCTATGCGAAGAGTCCTTGCTCGTACATCAAGCACCATGTGATACGAGAAATTTCATTCTGGCACAGTTCGAAGCAGCTGGTTGTCCCCCTTCTGCAATGACCGAAGTTGCATCTGGAGACTTTATTTTTGGTGCTGTTGCAGCTGGAATGGGCATCACTATCATTCCCGAATTGAACGCTCGAAACCTGGGACATCTCCAATTGCTCGCACTTCCGATCGTGGACATGGATGCAAATCGTTCTATCTCATTGGTTACCCAAGAAACACAATTAGGATCAAAGCTCTACAAATGGATTACATCGTATACGGAATCTGCGACTATGTAGGTAAGCAGCCCTACTAGCTGTTCTCTGCATCGTCAAGAAAATAAACATAAGGTGGCTTCACAGGTAATGGCAACATTTTTCTTACTTATTATTTATTTAGCCTTTATTAGCTTAGGATTGCCCGATTCCTTGCTTGGGGTTGCATGGCCTATTATGCACAAAGAATACGGCGCATCGTTCGAAACCGCTGGCTTACTCTCCATGATTATTGCAGGCGGTACGATCGTCTCCAGTTCAATGAGCGGTCTCATGCTTAAATGGTTAGGAACTGGAAAAGTAACATTTATTAGCAGTCTTATGACCGCTGCTGCACTACTTGGATTTGCTTATGCACCATCGTTAATGTGGCTGATTGTATTGGCTATTCCTTTAGGCTTAGGTGCAGGAGCTGTCGATGCGGCTTTAAACAACTATGTAGCTCTTCACTACAAAGCCCATCATATGAGCTGGCTTCACAGCTTCTGGGGCGTAGGAGCTACACTTGGTCCGATAATTATGTCTTATCACTTAGTGGGAGAGAGCGGCTGGAGAGATGGATATTTTACAATCGCGATGATTCAATTTGCGTTGGTTATTATTTTACTGCTCACTCTACCTCTCTGGAAACGAGTTGTGCATAAGGCGAACGATGAGTCTGCCACTGACACAACTGCTAATCATAACGAGACTGATGCAACGATATCTACTCACGATGCACAGAACAAAAAAGTTAGTCCTTTAAAAATGAAAGGTGTTAAAGCAACGCTGCTTGCCTTCTTATTCTATTGCGGAACAGAAGCAACGATGGGACTTTGGGGCAGTAGCTTTCTCGTAAATGTGAAAGGCTTACCCGCTTCCGTAGCAGCACAGTGGGTATCCATGTATTACGCAGGAATTACAGTTGGAAGATTCATCACCGGATTTATCACTTTAAAAGTGAGCAACAAAATCTTGATTCGTTCCGGACAATTTATTGCGCTGACTGGTGCGCTCATGCTCTTGCTGCCTTTGCCAACTACATTTTCGTTGATTGGCTTTATAATGGTCGGATTAGGCTGCGCGCCCATTTATCCATGTATGCTGCATGAAACACCCGTGCGCTTTGGAAAAGAGCAATCTCAACATCTTATGGGTTATCAAATGGCTGTCGCTTATACGGGTGCTACCTTGCTGCCTCCTCTACTCGGCTGGGCGGCATCACTAACTACGATCGCTATTATGCCATATGTCGTCGTGTTCTTTATAATCGCGATGCTATTTGGTTCAGAAAGAGGAAATGCTGTCCTGAAAGGTATCAAATATCAAGTAAAATAATAGGATTTGACACGTTCAGCTAATTCTTAGATAATAAATATTATGAGAACGTATGTTTTGTTTTTGAATGAAGCATACTATATTCATTGTGTCTAAGGAGTGAATGAACGATGAGCAATTCCATGCAAAAAATTTCTACGTTTCTGATGTTTACTGGTCAAGCTCGAGAGGCTATGAACTATTATATGTCCATCTTCGACAATGCCGAAATCGTGGAAGCGAAGTACTATGGACCAAACGAAGATGGCCCGGAGGGCACTGTCATGCAGGCAATCATGTCTATACATGGGCAGCAGTTTAGGTTCTTTGACAGCTTCGTGAAGCATGACTTTGGTTTTACGCCGGCTATCTCCTTATTCGTCAATTGCGATACAGAGGCTGAAGTTGATCACGCTTTCGAAAAGTTGTCTCAAGATGGAAAAGTGATGATGCCTTTAGCCGCTTATCCATTCAGCAAGAAGTTTGCATGGGTGGCCGATAAATTCGGTGTGACATGGCAGCTTAATCTAGTGGACAGCGAATCCTAATCACAGCATAGCATGAACGATCAAGAACCGAGCAGCAAAGACAATGTTGTCCTTGCCCACTCGGTTCTTTTGTTTTTTCAATCTAGACAATTTATGAAAATGAAGTAATACTACGATCATCTATAATCAAACTTAAATTCAAACTCAGAGGAGGCCTCACGAATTGATATCGTTATTAGCAGTATTGCCTGTACTACTCATCCTTCTGATAATATTTTGCTGGTTCATTTCAAGGAAGCTCCAACCTCTCCAAGCCATTCTCTTAGGCATACAATTGACCATATTAGCAATATTCATTTTATTACTTGGGCAGTTTGTCTATAATGACTCTGGTTTTATTTTAGCTATCTCAATGTTTCTTTGTATTTTCGGAACTATCTTGTCTGTTGTACATATCTTCAAGAAACATTAGTGTTCCAGTGAGAACTTCAAGAACTTACAGATTCATTAAGAACATGTTTAAATTCTTCATAAAAACCATACCTGTTGATTAGCCAATAATATACATAAAATATATAGCAACAAAGCCGCCTTTTCCGTAAAATCATTTGTGCTATTAAAGATTCAGAATAGAAAGAAGCCAGCTCATGGTCTACCATGTTCCAAGTGAAGCTTCACTCTTTAATATCTGAAGAAATTGAATCGATAATCGAGTTAATCAGCCATCATGATAAAGAACGCACATGCACCGAATACACCTTACTTTAATATTGGGCACAGACCGCGTGCGAACAATGGAACGGCTTTCGTGATGGTGCAAATCGTACCACTTTGAGTGGACTTTCGCCAACCAACTATTCAACGTTTCCAAAGAAAGCTAAAGAGGTTACCTTTCAACTCTTTAAAAGATCACTCGAAATTGTCCTTCAAAAATGCAATCGACAACTTGCAGATTTGGCGTTTATTCTCATCCAAGATCGAGCCTATGAAAAGATTCAACAGATCGATCGTTCTGTTTCACAAGGCAGTCTTTTGTCATTCTATTAAAAAACATATTCATTTGAAGAAACCACGATCTTTGCGGAGACAAAAGGTAGAGAAGTCCAAACCGTATCCTCATCATACACAAATTCTGAATCGGACTCTAGCGCGTCGATTACACCCTTACCGATAGCCACCAGGTTACAACCTCGGATCAATTTCTTTCTCTTTGGCTGTTTCAAATAGTAAGTTAGCTGCTACTTCTTGATATTCCTCATGCTGAGGTGAGATCTCATCGAACTTGACAGCTAGCATTTGCTGCCCCAATCGATATTCATTCAACGATGTACGGAGCTTCTGTGTAATGTTCTTCTGCTTGATTAACTTGTCGTACTTATGCGGGAAACGGTAATCGTAACCGTAAATAATGGATAAATAATCCGCATTCCTAACCTTCATGTAAGGTACAGCATTGTTCACGACAGTCTCTGGTTTAATGACGACACCTTCCATATGATTCTCTACCGTGAGCATCGAGAAAAACTGCACTGCCTGTTCATAGCAATCTTGCTGTGCCAAATCCAACACGAGAAACTCATCATTCGATAAGAAGCGATACATATCAGACGTGCTATCTGTTGGAATTTTCTCCTCACCCGATTCATATACCACTTTGAGCACTGCAAATGGCTTGTATTCCAACTTGCTGTCCTCTGCATACAAATCCAATTGCTTCTTATAAGTTTCATAAGCTTGCTTGTGGTCATTCAAAGGTACGTACGACTTCAGCACCTGTTGAACATGCTTATACGTTTGATAAACGTGACTTCCATACTTCTCACTTAATGCTGCTTTCGCCATATGATGCTGATCTTTCTCGTATCCGCTTTCCTGATACGATCCTACGAGGGTGGTCAAAGCATCTTCGAAGCCACTAGCCTCTAAAAATGAAAGCTCACTCTCCAAGGCAGACGCAATCGGCTTGAACTGACGCTGAATCAGCCCTTCCCCCATCGCCTTCCAAGGCAGTAGTTCCCCATCTAGAACAAGCATCGATACTTGCTGCTCATCCATATATGCATTGAATTTCTCCAACAATTGCTTATAAATATCCGTCAAATCTACTTGATTCACTCGGTATCCATTTCGACTAACAGCGAAGCACTGTTCGATATCCCGATACAGATATACATTACATCTTGATCCCATATATTTGGGCTGCAGTACGACCTTATCAACTTGACGCTCTGCAAAATACGCCAACCCCCGCTTCAACGACTCCAGCTCATGCACCTCTAAATCTTTATCCGCTGGTGACATTGTTCCAGAAATAAAGTTCACTTTATTCTGTGAACAGTGATGCAGCCTGCGGACCTCTTCATATTCTAATTCCTGAACAGACACTTTGCGCTTCACTTCAAACAATGTTGGCAGCTCTTCCTGAATAACAGCTTGCTTGGCTGGATGTGATTTGAAGAACGGCTTGAATGAAATAGTGACTGCTGTTAGTCTGTTTCCATGCACACTGCCGGTATCCAGATGAATCTTATTCTTAATACGGAACGCTGTCTTAGCCGCAATATGGCCAAAAATATGATAAGGTTGATTGTTTACCGCTTCTTCAGACAAGAAACTCAACTGTTCCTCAAATGAATCATCTCGATCAATGCGGAAGTTACGTTGATGTCGAACGGAATTCGTATCCAACTTCCCAATATACTTGTTCCTACAAGGAGCATGCGTAACATAATAGGACGGAGAATCCGAACTTCGATACTGGTAAAATGGCTTAGACATACTCACCAAATGCCGGAATTTCTCCATCAACTCTTGATCGTTCATCAATACTTGAATCGAGTCAAAGTATGTGCGAATCAACTCAGGGTCAGCACCTTTAATTTCGCCCTTCATATATTTATAGACAAAATTCTCATGGTTCCCTAACACAAATCGAAAATGCTCCTGATTGTCATATAGGAATTCAATCGTTTCCTTCGTTGCTTTCCCTTTGTCAATCCAGTCCCCTAGCAGAACAATCTTCGTTTCTTTAACCCGCTCTGTGGCTATGAGTTTGCCAATATCATGCTTACCCGCTTCGATAGTGTAACCATAACTGCGAAGCAGACCTTGCAGATCGTTAACGCACTCATGCACATCTCCGACGATAATATAATTCTGATCCTTCGGCAGGAACGTCTCCAAATAATCACTGCGATCTTCAACAATGACGCGATAATCTGGATTTACTTGCACAGCCTGATATTCGAACGAGCAAAAGTCTTTCGCACGCACACGATGCACACTATCATAGCCTTCTCTAGCTAATGATCCCAGTACGTCCTTCTTTAAGCGATTCATATGATTCGAGATGAGCCTCTTAGATCGTTCTGAAGCATAGTAGTCATCTCGTTTACGATAATCGAACAAGATGACCTCTACCCGGTAGTTATTGTTGTGTGCGATCTCTTTTACTTTCGCGCGAAAATCTTCTGCAAGACCCGTCGTATCTAAAATAACAAACTCCGCATTAATAGGGAATGACGTGACGAGTTTCAATTTTTCAAAAAGCATCTGAAATGCTTGAGCACTAGCCTCCAACATAACTTGATCATATTTATCATAATCGTACCCTAAAATCTCTTGACGAATGGCATCAGAAGACAAATATTGAATATTCGTTCGTACAGGATCGGCTGCATCTCCCTTTAACTGTGGGATCAACACTTCTTTAGCAAATGTCGTCTTCCCACATTCAGTCGGGCCGATCATCATGAAAATGGTATGTATATTTGTACGAATCTCCATGTTAATCCCCCCTTTTCTTTACAATGACACCTTGTGTCGTCGCTATATCATTCACACGATCTCCGATCGCTGCAAATTCATATGGATATTCATAGGCTGATGCCACTTCCGCGAACCAAGCCTCGAAGTTATGCTTGCCCATTTCCCATCGATGATCATCATGACGGAATTCAGAAAGTTCATAGAACGAGTTGAAATCAGCATTTGGCGTAGTCACAATAAAATGATCAAAGTCAATTTGCGTGAAAATATACTGAATTAACTGCTTGGCTTCTTTCTCACTCATATGTTCAATGACTTCCGTTAAAATAACGTCGACTTGCTCCCCGTTATACGTCTCTACAAAGTGATCTATCGAGCTATACGTCGCGATGTTATCTATTTCTTTGGCATTTGCCTTTCGTTGCACAACTTGAAGCAAATCTTCATTAATATCAACCGCATAATAGTGAGCATCTACTTTCCCTGCATAAGGAATCGCATAGAATCCTTCGCCACAGCCAACATCCAAAATGGATTTGTTAAACGGTAAAATATTTCCGATGAAGTTTCTTCGTTGCATGGCTGTACCGCCTTGCTCGAACTGAATATGGTAGCGGCTTGTGGCTTCCAACTGCGCTTTGTACTTTCGATAACGATCCTTGGAAGATAGAAAAATGCGAACAAATAAACTGCGAATATAGTAAGGTGCATCAATAATGTTCATGCTCTTAATATATTTCTCAATGATGCTGTCAGAAATATCGATATTTTCGTTGCCGAACATCGCAAGAAATAAACAGAGCACACTAACGACATGCAGCAGTTCATATAAGCTTTTTTCCGATGTCACTTTCAATGCATAACTCTTATCTGCGCGCTGTTGCAGTTCAAAAGTATAGTCACTCAAATGCTTCTGGAAAAATTCAATGTACCGCAATCTATCAATATGAATCATATTGATAGAGAAAGAATGCACATAGCCCTCCACATCATGCTCACCCTTCTCCTTCAAGGGAGCTGAGAAAAATTCGTTTAACGCATTCAACGGAAACAAAGGCGTATTGTAACGAGATACATTTAAGTATTCAAACACTTCGTGCTTATGCTGCTTGTATGAGATTTCATTATCTGCGTCTTTAAAATAGACGTTGTATGTGCTTAAATCCTTATACCAGCCGTATGCGATTCCTTTGCGGACTTCTCTCAAAATCATTCCGTTATGCGGATTTTTCCGAATGAGGAACGTAAATCGAGGGTTGCTAGATGTAAGTTGTACGATAGCCATTTCAGAGTCCCCTCTCTATCTCATTTCTTTAATTAGAATTCTTGATTGGAAATTGTTGAACGAAATAGTTCATCTAGTTGCATATCATATTTGCCTGCGTCAGACACAGACTGTTGAGCAGCGACTTGTTCATAGTGGGCAATTGCCTCTTCCAAAAAATCATTGATGGCGGATATTCTTGGCTCGATGTTTAGTTCATCGCCTGCTATTTTCCGCATTAACAACTGTTGGATGTCTGAGTAAAGCTCGCTATCCGCTGGAACCAAGTACTCAATTAAGCTCGGAAATTCGATCGGCGGCATTGTTCTGTATCGTTCTATCCATTGGCAAGCCAATAACGGTCGCAGCACGTAGAAATATTTCTTGATCTTCACTTGTTCCCCTTGTAAGTATTCCCTATAATTCCCTTTGGCCATGTGCAAATAATGATACATGCAGGACTTAGGTGAGAACGTTAACGCAGAAAGTCCTCGAATTTGCTTGATTACTTTATGATTCTCTCGATACACGATGGGCGATTGAAGCCATTCCAGCAGCGGCGGATTGGACTTGCGAAACAAGGCTAATGCCTTTTTTAAGTCCCAACCGTTTATATCTAACATATTACTGATCGGTCTTTCGATCACGTCACGTTTCTCAAATAAGGACAAATAGTCCTTTTCTGGCCTAATATATATAAATCTGACATCATAATCGCTATCCTTCGATGGGAAGCCCCATGCACGGCTACCAGACTCACAAGCGTATAGAATCTCCACGCGTTCTTCGTTCTCAATTTCCTGCAATCCTGCTAAAATTTGATGTTGAACATCTGACATCTGTTCATTTCCCCTTTCATATTCACGGATGAATGTTCTGGATCTATCATTATCTATTTTCCAGTTCATGAACATGGCAAAAGTATTACGACCTATAAAAAATTCCGTATCTTCTCAAATGTTCAGCTGATACAATAAATGAAACAGCTATTTACTACAAAGGGGAATACAAGTGGGTGGCAAAGGAGAGTTTCGATAAAGAGATACAATTTCTACGCATGCTCATGCTCACGAGCGGTGCTTACAATAGACAACAGTTCGCAGAACGACTTGGCATCTCGGTACATACCTTTGACAAAACAACGCGCCGACTGAAAGACATTGCAGCAGCAACGTCTTCACAGTCCAATGCCGAGGCCTTAGATCTTCTTGACGCTGTACGTCATACCTATTACGAAACAACCGATCCGATATTGTTGTTCTTATTTCGAGCAAAGTCTTTGAAGGAATCGGAATCTACACGTATATCGATTATTTTAGAAGTGCTGCATGAACAGACCATGACAGCTGTTGAACTCATGGACGTATGTAGCAGCGTCATGCCTGCGGAGCTGTCTATGCCTGATGAGAAAACGATACGATCTGATCTTAAATATCTCGAAGCAGTAGGCGCTATTCGTAAAGAGAGCACAACTCGGCCTTACCGTTATCGATTACATAATGATCTTCTACGTGAACTATCTGAAGATGAACTCACTGATCTATTCGACTTCGTCAATGTGATGGCGAATACGCAAGTACCTTCTGTTCAAGGTTATTTGCTGCAAGATGGGCTTAAGAAGCAGTTGAAGCACATTCTTCCCGAAGATAATTCATTCGTTGATTCTTTTCTATACAAGTATCACTATCACTCGCGAATTCTGGATGAAGTTCATCTGTTCACCTTGCTTCGTGCGATCCGCGATCGTCGTAGAGTACAGTTCTTGTACTTCACGCCTAAGGCAGAGAAAAGCTATACGGCACAGCAGACGAATCCGCTCTTCGAGCGACAAGGTGCAGGAAAGCAGCTCAAAACATTCCCGCTGAAGATTGTGTACGATCATCAATACGGACGTTGGTACTTACTCGGTATGGATAGAGAAGGCATTCGTAAATTTCGTATGGAAGGCATGACCCATATCGAAGAGGCGGAAGCCGTGTCAGAAGAAGTATATGAGAGAAAGACAGTCGAACTCATGGAAAAACTCAAAACAAGTTGGTTGATTGATACCGGTAAACCTATAAAGGTTCGTGCCCGCTTCTACAATCCGAGTTCCGGTGAACAGCATAACTTCATCAAGCATCGGGTTCTGCTTCAAGGGCAATGGGGTGAAATCGTCGAAGAAGATGAGGAATCATTTATTTATGTAATATCAGTAAATGGAATTTATGAGATCAAACCATGGCTCAGAAGCTTCGGTTCCAGCTGTGAAGTACTCGAACCACGACAACTCCGACATGAAATGATCGAGGAATGGAAGGAGCTTCATGCGTATTATGAATCCATTTGAGAAAATTTTTAATTATCAGCTACTTACTCGGTTAGAAGACACGGGTACATTTGTCGTCACCGCTCATGAACGATCATGGTTGAAGACAATGCTAGAACATCCGGAAGCAAACGAGGCATTTACAGCAAACACACTACTCAAGTTGAAACAAATGCTGAGTACTGATATATTCATGGATACCTCTGAATACTTAATTGAGAAAGCAAGAAGTCAAGAGAAGCACGTCTATCACCCACTTCTTCGTCCATTGCGTCGGCTCATTTCAGATAGAAAGGGAATGAAGATAAGCTTTATCGTCAAGGATGGCCGAAAAAATGTAGAGCAAAGAGGATTCCCTTATAAACTGGAGTACTCTATGGTGAAGCGAGAATGGTACTTGTTATGGTTCCATATGCGACATCGTGCCTTTATGAGTACAAAAATAGACCAAATTACTTCTTTTTCCGAACAGCCAATATCACCTGAAACGGCTGAGCAAATACTAGAAAAGTTGTCCCTCATTCAACATGCGCGCAAAACTGAAGTATACATCGAAGTTGTACGTGACTACAATCAAGAGCTATCCCGAATCATGTACGCCTTTTCCTGCTTTGAGAAGGCCGTGGATTATGACGAGGAACAAGATAAGTACCATGTAAGAATCCGTCTGCTTAGAGATGAATATGAGTTTCTATTATCCAAGATTCGATTTCTCGGCAAACGTGTTCGTGTGATAAAGGGCGATTATTTGAAGAAACGAATGCTGGAAGCTTCAACAAAGACTTTGGCTCGATATGGTATTGAGGCGATGCAGCCAGAACCGATAGAGTCCTGATTAAATTGTGAGTAAATGTAGTATTCAGCTAATTTCAAGAAAATAGGAAGGCCGCTGGTTCAATTAATGCCAGCGGTCTTCTTATTAATCTACATCAATTACTTCCCATTTCCTTTGAGGAATAAGGATCAGCAAATTAGACTTAGATGTTGCGAGCATCTCCAAGCTTCTTGTAGCATGCAAATTCTTTTCCTGGGTCTACTGTAGCTGTTTTAAAGACTGCTGCCGGATAAAAGCTGCTGCTGCACGCCTTGCTTCCGGCCCAAATAATTCGCTCCTACTACGCCTGCAATAATAAGCACAGAGCCAATAAGATGGTACACTGTTATCTCCTCACCCAAGAACATCGCTCCTGCCACCATCGAAACGATCGTTGATAGATTCGAGAACACACTCATTTTTGAGGCTTCCATTTTCGATAAAATATAGTTCGCTGCCAACGCTGTTCCTAGTGAAGATACGATACCTAGAAATAGAATCGAGACGATAAATGTGCTGTTTGTGATTGGAGCCAGAAAACGATCTGTTGTTCCAGCACCAATATGCTGAATCATCGAAATGACTAGGAACGTAACAAACCCTACTCCCAGCATCAGATAAGTAAGTTCTGCAGGACTAAACTGCTTTGAGAGCGATCTCGCCATTACGCTGTAGCCAGCAAAAGCAACACATGTCATAAACAATAGAAGCAATCCAGTCACATTCGAGAAGTCGATGGTGCTGCCCATCATTACGAAAATAAATACAACGCCGAAAACAGACAAGAATATCGATAGTTTTTGCAGCAAAGACGTTTTTTCTTTCAAAAATATCGAAGCAAGTATTAACGTTACAACAGGCGTGCAAGCATATAGAATTCCACCTTCTGCCGAGCTAGCGTACTGAAGTCCAAATGCTTGCAAAGTGAAAAATCCTAACGGGTACATCAAGGAAAGCAGCAGCGCTTTATACAGCGCCTTCCCCCGATATTGAAGCTTAATCCAGCCGAATGCTACTGGTATTGACATCACAATAAACGAAGCGGCAAAGCGATAAGTCAGTGTGTCTAACGGTGCTGCGTAGTCCAATGTAACTTTAGCAAATAAAAACGAAAATCCAATAATAACGGCATTCAACACAGCCAAAATATAAGCAAGCTTGATTTCTGTTCTGTTCATACATTTTCTCCCTCTCTGTCTTCTATATAAGCAATAACGAGGACCGAGTCATAACGACACATCCGATTTCCGTTATGTTTCACGATACAATAAGTTTGACTGGCAACCGAGATACAAATTGCACAACTGTATCGATACAGTCATATCGGTTATGGCTGTCAGAAAGGAATGAACATGGTAACATACATACAAGGACGAAAGCGAACACCTTTCACTTTCCTCACATACGGATTTACATGAATGAATGCTAAAGGATAAAGGGCATACATAGAGGAGCATTTATGAAAAAACATCAAGCTATTACTGCGGATATCGAATCTAAAATTCGAGACGGACATTACAAATCAGGCCAGAAGCTGCCATCTGTTCGCCAAGCCATGCAAATATATCATTGCAGCCAAAGCACGATCACGCAGGCCTATACAGAGCTTGAACAACGCCACGTGATTTATACGATTCCCCAGAGCGGTTACTATGTAGTAGATCGATTCTGCTCCGATCAAACTAACAGAGGCGGTTTCAATGACGGGATTGACTTTTCATCTGCCTCGCCTGATCTACATTTATTCCCGTATCGAGACTTCCAGCATTGTATAAACAAAGCAATCGATACGCATAAATACAACTTATTTACTTATGGCCATCCACAAGGGCTTTGTTCCCTGAAACAAGCACTAATATCGCTCTTAGCAGATGATCAAGTATTTGCACGCACTGAACAAATTATAGTTACGTCTGGCATTCACCAAGCATTAGAAATTGCAGCAAGAATGCCATTTCCGAATCAAGGCTCCACCGTACTTGTCGAACAACCTAGCTACGATCTTTTTTTACGCTACTTAGAAAGAGAAGAAATACCTGTTCGCGGAGTTGCACGCACGGCACAAGGAATCGACTGGCAAGCACTAGAGGAAGCATTCAGCAGCGGCGAGATCAAGTTCTTCTACACGATGTCACGCTGCCAAAACCCGCTCGGCACCTCTTACAGCACCGAAGAAAGACGCAAGCTAGCCAAGCTTGCCAGCACCTACGATGTGTATATTGTCGAAGATGACTATATGGCAGATCTGGGGGTTAACCGACAATTTGATCCTATTTATTCGTACAATCAAAGTTCACACGTCATTTATTTGAAGAGCTTCTCTAAAATGATTTTCCCAGGATTAAGACTCGGCGTTGCTGTTCTTCCTGAGCATTTGGTAGAAACATTCCAATCGTACAAAAGTTACGGTGATACTTCCCTTTTATCTCAAGCGGCACTCGAAGTATATATCCGAAATGGCATGTATCAACGTCACAAGCAGCTTCTAAGCAAAGAATACAGCAGCCGTATGCAAGCACTTCATGCGACAGTTAAGCACTATAACGAGAAAGGACTTGTACAGCTTGCAGATACACATTCAAGCATGTATACGCAATTCAAATTACCGCTAACGATCAATATGGATCAACTCATAAAGCGACTCGCCTCAAAGCATATTACAGTTGCACCTGGGAACCCCTTCTACTTGTCTAGCTGGCTGAAACGGGAAAAGTTTCTACGAATGAGCGTATCAAGAACACCTCTTGAACATATTGATCAAGGTATAAAGGGCATTATGGAAGAAATACAACGAGGGTAACTATGAACGACATCCCCCACTCAAAAAAACGCAGTAACAGCAAAAATAAGCATAGTAACGGAATAGATGCATACATCTACCGCAAAAATCCCCTTTAAGCATGCATGCTGCAACGACATCATCTCGATGCGTCAGCTGCAAGGCCTAAAGGGGATTCATTATGTTCTTTATCAGAAACTACACATCATACTCCAACTGTTTTCTTGCCTGCCCAATAAAGTCGAGCGGTGTCGTTACCGTCTCCGCATCGTACTCAATCGCGCCAATAATCAAATCCAAATCAATTTTATATTTGCCTGTAGACTCAACCGCATTAAATGAAGCGACTTTATCCTTAATTCGATTGATAACGATATTAGCCCCTTCACGATCAGTGAACAGCAGCAGCCCCCATGTCGGATCATCGGAATTCAGCATATACAAGGAGTCATTCATACGTATGCTCGTCTCACTCAATTTGGACAAATCGTAAATCAGGTCGGTCATTTGCTCTCTGGTGACCATCTGCTTCAATTCATCCCAATATCTTACCTTTACAACGAGCAGCGTAAGCTCTATTTGATATCGCTTGGATAACGCCATAAATATCGTTGCGTCCTTTTGGAAAGATCGACTATTTTTCAGATCTGTATTTTCATCCATTGTCGCTAACGATTGATTTTTCTTAAGCAGCTGAGCATTCTCTGCCTGCATCTTCTGGTTGCTAAACGTGATCATCCACGCAACAAGCGTAAATACAGGTGTCATGATCAGCCAGAAATAATGATGCCCTTCCAGGACACTGCCCTGTACGATCGTTTGATACAGCGTGAATGTACCGTAACCGAAAATAAACAGAACATTTAGGATAAGCCCGATGGTCAGCGACGTAAAGTACGTAATAATCGCAGCGAGCAAAGCCACATTTAACAAAATAATATTCAAAATATAGCGGTTCGGATCTCCCGCAATGAATACGATACTGACAAACGTGATGACGATCCACAGCAAGAAAGCTCCATCGGACAGCAGACTACCTTGATTACGTTTCATCGTTCTGCCTCCGTTTCTTTCTATATTTGCGAATCAGGAATATAAGCGATACGAGAATGAGCACGATGATGAGCATAACGGCAACCATAAAGCCAAGCACATCGCTGCGCTCCATAATATTGCTCACAAGTGATTGTTCATTTTGCTCGGCCTGCTGCTTAAAGCGATGGGCAAATACTTGTCCATCTTTATCTGCAGCTACACTGTCGCCAAATACTTTCCACTTCTGTTCTTCGCTGCCGAGCAGCTTGGAAGCCAAATAATAATATTCGGAGCTTGCTCCAGTAACCGCTAATAACCCATGGCCGTCTTTATACGGAGATTCAATGAGCTGCAGCGTTCCCAAGCGTTTGCCGTAATCTTGATCGATGCTCATCTTTTCATTGGAGATGAATCCAGCACCATCCGCAGCGTACTGGAAATAAAGCTTAGCATTCTGATCACGGATTACTTTATTATTTGCATAGCTGCCGATAGCAATGACATTATAATTCGTCAGCTCACTTCCAGCCACTGTATCCTCATAGAAGTGAATATTACCTGTATTGCCTTCTGCATACTGCCCTAGAAGATTAAATAGATTAGAAAGCGCCAAATACGTATAGTTATCTCGTTCCTTCGGCATAACAACAGCAACTTGATTGAAGCTGCCATCGCGTAAAAACGGACTCGGGTAATTGTTGAATAACAATTCTGTCTTGTCCTTCGTATTCAATTGCAGCATAGAATCCTTAGTAATGTAAGCCCATGGCATCTCATCCTGTGGTCGAATACATGTGCCATGCTTCATTTCCAAATCAAATGCCACTGTAACCATAAAGTTACCTGAGATATCGAGATTTTTAGGTATTGTCAATGTAAGCGTGTCACTATTCGCCAACTCAGAAGTCAGCTTCTTGCTGCCTATTGGCTTATCATTCACATAAACCGTTACCATAGAGCGATCGAAGTCTAGATTTTTGGCGTAGCGCATATCAAGACTAATTTTGCTTGCATCCGCAATAGAGCGGTTAGCCGGCAATGCAATAAAGTAACTTTTCTCTTGACGCATAGGCCCTTTTACTTCATCGCCAGTCTCAGTCAATGTTACTTGTTTGCTCACATTAACGGCCGCAGTATTAACATCCGTGCTCTCAGTTACTATTTTTGAAGACCCATTCATTTGCATAATGAGCTCTTGATTTGCGATTAAACGGCCTGCTTTAACAAGCATATTCGCATCTTGAGAAGTAACAACAAGCGTTGGTTTTCCAGACCAGCTCACAACTTGAATAAGCGCTTGCTTGCTCAGATCCTGCTGTTCCAAGGATGTTTTGAGCACAGCTGGCAATTGATCATAAAGAGCTACAGCTACGATCCATTTTTTATGATCCATTGATGCTGCATCAAATTTTTGTATCGGAATTGTATCGCTCTTCAGTCGATTGGATTTTGCGAAACCAGACAATGCATGCACAGCTGCTTCCAGTTCTGAAGAACTGCTTTGCTCAGGTACCACAATCACATTGGAATCGGCACGAATGGTGTCCATTCCCGTGAATCGCGCATTAAAGTCTCGTATGCTGCCGCTAAATGCTTCTGTATCGTACTTTACGGCAACCGTAGATGTCTTATAAATTTCCAACCAATTATCGTGTCGATCTGGCGGAACACATATTTGATCATTAATAGTCGTCTGAATACTACCTGTCACTGATAGCGTATTGTTGCCCTTCACAAGCAATTCTGCAGGAACGACAACCGCCAACTGCTGTTTCACTTGATCAGCAACTTTAGGACGGAATGAATAGAACTTGGTTCCATTCATCGATAACGTAACACTGGATCGATCGTTGATCGCTAACTGTGATGCTTTGTAATCCAATGTAATGGTTGCATTTTTTGCTTTCCAAAAAGGCTCTGTTTGAAATTGAAAATGTTTGGACGTCATCGCACCCGACAACGACGTGTTCGTATTCGTCATCGGTGTCTCGTACACCTTTACATTGCTAACTTCAGCAGCAGTAACTGCCATCGGCTGAACAAGCTGTACAAGCAGCATACATATACAAGTGATGCCGATAAGTAGGCTTCTTCTCATCACACGCTTCTCTCCTATCTTAAAAACGTTCCGTTTTGTACCATTTCACTTCGCGCTTGAAAATTTGGTCCTTTACATACGCATATAATCCATACGCTGCCACGACCATCCACATCTGGCAATAGGACACATACATAAGCAGTATGATCCATAAGTTGGAGAGGCGCATCTCACCTTTTTCCGTGATGATCGTAATAAATGTCCCCGTAACGAATAGCGTTATCGCAAGCAACCATAAGAACAAGCTAAGTCCAGCAATCGTTGTATGAACATAACCCAAAGCATGTAAGATGAGTAAAATATCAGACATCACTAATGACGTTAACAGCAAGAAGTAGATCGATAAGAAATATAAAATATCAAAACGAATCCTTTTGGCTGAACGGTTAAAGAGCAGCGGTATGTTTTTCACGATCACATAAATATTTCCCTTTGCCCAGCGAGTGCGCTGCTTGAACCACACTTTGAGCGTTTGCGGCTCCTGTTCCCAAGTAACGGCCTTAGGTTGAAATTTAATCCGGTAGCCCATCATGTAAATACGGAAGCTGATCTCCGTATCCTCTGCGATTGCTTTGACATCCCAACCGCCAATCTCTTCAATGATGTGACGACGCATAATAAAGTTGGTGCCAGGAATGGTGCATAGTTTGAACAATTTCCATCGCCCTGCCTGCGCCATCCATTGAAACGATAACGTTTCAATGTTAATAAATCGTGTTAGCAAACTCGCGTCGCGATTTCGTGTACGGAACTTACCAATAACAGCGCCGAGCGAATCATCATTCATAATTTCGCCCACCAAATAACGAAGTGCTGTTTTCTCAGGTGTATTATCTGCATCATAAATAGCAATCAGCTCGCCTTTGCTGCGCTGAAATCCAATGTTCAAAGCATTGGATTTTCCTTTGCCCCCGGTAATCTTATCTGTATTAATAACGATTAGATTGCGACCAGGGTAGCGATCTTGCAGGTCTGCTAAGAGGACGCTGCTGTTGTCTGATGAATTATCGTTAATGACGATAATCTCATATTTATGATGCGGATAGTCCAGGGCTAATAGTGACTCGACGGTCTTTATAATTACCATTCCCTCATTATGCGCCGGAACCATAATGGTAACGAAGGGTGCTTCTCCTTTAATTGGAGGCACCTCTTCGCCTTCAATATCGATGTAATACAAGTAGCCTGCAATAATCAGCACCACATTGACTAGCAAGAGGGACCAAATACAAACCACGGCAATCATCATTAGTATATCTGCAATCGTCATAGCGGCCTCCTCATTTGAAATACTTACGTTTGTATAATCGGTGGCCAATTATGAAGAAGCCGCCAAACGCTACGATCGTCACCAAAATGATAACGATAAAAACTTTATTTTGGACATTAAACCAACGTTCGAAGCTCTTTTGTTCTTTAGGCTTGTATTCATATTCCTCACTGACTTCCTCACGCGCACTTGCTAAATCAATCAGTTGGTCATTGATATATAACGAGCCTCCACTAGATCGAATCTTGTTCGCTTGTGTTACCACGCTATGATCCCCATACTTTAAGTCAGCGAATGTTACCCAACTGTCGCGGAGCCATTTCACGGCCTCATTCAATTCCTGCCCGTTATCATTGAAGTTGAATGTGATGGCTGTATTCATTGGAAAATCTGTGAGCGCTTTTTCCCTATACTCAAATTGCTCCAAAAAATCTAATTGCACGCTATATAAAGTAGATGGATACGACTTCGACGTATAAGCTTGCTCTTTATGTTTAATTTCTTCATTTCCAAATAGGATAGCCGTATCAAATAGACCTAGTCCAGAGTTGGTAAAATACTGATCATAGGTCCAGTACATTTCCGCACCAAAACCTAGCGGAGCAACCCCCTGCTTAACCATTGCATCAATGAACATTTCAAAGCTGTTATTCAAATCGCGTTTAAGTGGACTCAAAATCGCTGATATTTCCGGCACATTTACCACTAGGTTTCCGTTACGCGACTGCACATATTTCAACGTCTCAAAGTAACGCTTCGTTGCTGGATAATCGAGATTGATAAAGATAGGTCTAACACTTACGACAAAAGGAATCCCCGCTTCATACAGCTCGTCCGACAACTGCTCCAATCTTTCTAAATCAGAGAACGGGTATATTTCTTTAAACACTACATACGTATTGCTTTGCTGTGTCCATCCAAGCCAATCACGCAGCACATACCCAATCGCAAGTTCACTCAAGTTCCCTTTTTCAAAATAAGGAACATAGGCTATCCCATCATGACCGACTCCAAATGGAGACTGACGTCCGCTTCTAGACGAGATAAGCCCATAAGGAGTGCCCCCGTGCGCTGTGATATACGTGAGTACCTCCGTTTGGATGGCCTGCTGTGAGAAATCGTCTATCGACAGTTTAAACGTGTCTTCATTTACTTGTGTCGTCTGTAAATTCAACTTGCTTTGGACCATAGCTGGCACATTCGTTCCAATATGTAAGTAGCTTCCTCTATATTGTGTAAAGTCTCTCACGAAATCTTGATTCGTTATCGCAATATCAGGTACGTTATGAATACCAATGACTTTCGTATACTGCTGTAAGTCACCTTGCTTGTAGTTATCATAAGATTGTAGCGTAACCGCAACACTATACGCAGCTAATACATGCTGAAGTGCTTCAACATTGCCTGATTTTGTTGTGCCCTTAGCCAAGCTATCATACAGCAGCAGTACGCGAACAGGCTTATCTGCCTCGGCATGAGCCGCGGGAGCAGGCACGATGGTGATCATGACAAGCAGCACAATCATAAGAAGCAGCAGTATTTTGTTTGTTGCTTTAAACAACATGCCTTACCTCCCTTCGTTCGTCCTATACATTTCTACTGAATGGCAGCATCTTCGTCACTGCGCCATAAATATCGACGCATAGCGTCAGCTATTGCGACAAATGTTACTAAGTCAAACACGAGTGTAAATAAAAACTCATGCTTGGATAAATCCGCATCACCAGCACCGATAATGGAAACGAAAATACCGGATAAGCCCAGCAAAATCATTCCTAAAATGAGCGGCAACCGCTGAATATGCCTCATATGCTTGGCCTTCACAGCTGTAATAAAAGATGGCATATATAAACCAACAATGAGAATGACCCAAAGGATGACGAAGCCGAACGTTTTTGGTGCTAATGCATGCTTAACATTACTGTAAAGCGAGAAGAATGTGGTTTTCTCTCCAAATTCCCTGCCCGCAGATTGTTCGTAGTTACCCATCGCAGGCGGCCTTATCGTAAAGGCATGTTTCGCTGCAATATCCAGCATTTTAAACGCTTGACTTGGATTCGTAAGGTAGTAAGCCAATATCGAGCCGAATCCATATTTACTATAGAAATGATCCTCTAGTATTTTGGAATCCACATCTACAGTTGTGAATGGCTCAAAATAGATGCTTTTATTTAGAACGGCATATTGTGGATCAATGCCGAAGGATTTCAACGTAGCTTCAGGGTCTTCTGATTCCATCAAAACACCACGGGTCATAGCATGATACGCGTTAATATTTACGAATTCTTTCGGAATTAACACATAGGTACCAATTCCCGAAAGAAATAAAGCCACGAGAATCGATGACATCCAAATACGGAAAGATCGCTCCTTACGTATAAAGACGAGCACAGCACCAGTAACCGCAAGAATGACACCAACAGGAGCATTTTGCTGCTTACTCGTTGTTAGAATTAGTGCGCTAATAAAGAACACAGCCATTAGCACGTAATCGTTATAGCGATTGCGATACATTAACAAACCCGCAGCGAACACAAGCATAGTCATAATTAACATGATGCTTTCACTGAAGAAGGAATTGAAAAAGGCCGTATACGCCGTATCTGCAAATATAAAGATGGCGATCAAGGCAATTGGGTAGCCGTATTTTCGAGGAATTTTCCAAGTTAGACTCTCGATAAATAGATAAATGGCGATCGTGTACATGGCAAGAAAAATAATGGTTTGAAAACGAATATCAAATAGTTGATCACTGTAAAATAGTTCATTTAACCAAATAGCTAAGCGAATAAAATACGAATGTGATGAGAATAAAGCAGCTGCATGCTCATTAAAGTGCTGAAATATACCATACTCTTTAACGAAATAGCCAAAGAAATGCGTCTTATAGTCTGGATTCAAAATATACAAACCGTTGCTATAAATAATCCGTGAATAGTCTCCGTTATCCGCCATCCCGATATAAGGGGGCACAAACAAGGCAATTATTGTGACGAGCAAAACTCCAGCGGCTGCGAGCATAGCCGGAGATACATACCGACTCAGCGAAATGAGTATGCTTTTTACGCGTATGTTCCCTCTCTCCGTCATCAGCTCTTCACCCTTTCTGTAATTCCATTAATGCGCATAGGCCAATAAAGCCATTAAATTATCAAATGAGTATGCTTGCTGTGAGGCAACGTCCCCATATCCCCCATCAAGCTTCGTCCCGCTATTGCGAACTTGATATTGCTCCATTCGTTGAATGCTTGCTTGATACAAATCTTCATCTCCGAGCTCAGATCCGATCATAGCAGCAATCGCATATATAGCAGTAGACTGGATGTCCGTCGTAGCTTTGCCTTCTTTCGTATATTGCCCAAACAGGGTTCCTGCTTGCACCTGCTCTTTGATAAATGTAATACTCGCTGGATTATGTTGCTTCACTTCAACAAGCGATAAAATAGTTAGGAGTGACTCAACCGTATTAATACGTTCTGACTGATACGTCTCCGTTTTATAGCTGTATCTCGTTTCATAAAATGGGAATTGGTCAGATAAATAACCTTTGTGCATAATGTCGAGCATGTTCCGTTGCAAGGACGCTGCTTGAGATGTTGAAATAGGCAGTAGACCTAATGACGTAAGATCGATATAACATAACGTAATAAAGTCGTTTGTCATCTTATACGTTTCATCGTAAAAATCATACAGACGTCCGTCTTTACTGTTATGTTCGTAGAAGCGCTTGCCATATTGTTCGGCTTCCTTCGAATAACGATTATCATTAAAAGCAATGCTTGCCTCATGCAAGGCACGTATGAGTCGAAGATCATCGACCGCAGCATTTAACGGATAGCGTTTATTTTGCTCTGGACTATATCGGTAACTAAATCCTGCTGACAAGTTGAATGTCTCCTTAGCACGATTCCACTCCGCATCGAACGCCTGCTTCTGCCCTGTTAAGGCATAATAACGCATGAGCAACCCCGCTGACTCACTCAACACTTCATGCCCGGTCGCTACTTCTGCATGCTGATCCGTGTTATGAAAATTCGTAAACACTCCATATGTTCCCGTCAACTGTTTAGAAACAAACTGGTAAAGCTGCTCTTCATTTGCTTGGGTTTGCGGCTCATCCCCATAGCTCTCTCTTGGCAGCAGCGGAGCTATCGTTGCAGGCTTGTCAGGCTGAACAGGTTTCACCACCTGCTCAGAACGGTCACAGGATGTGAGCAATAGAATAGATAAAATAAGCCCTGCACCCAATACCAATTTTTTGTTCACCTCATTAAACCTCACCTTCGTGATTCAAAAAGGAATCATTGAGTGCTTATTGTTTCCATTTGCATCTAGAATGAATTCGTAAACCTTCTCCATACGATGCTGATACTCCTACATAATCGAGGAAAACTTCGTATCTTTAGACCTGTTGGATGGCTGTATTTGCTCAAAATTGACTTCATTCTGCACAATATACAGAGGTCTGTTCTTACTTTCGTCATATATTCTGGCGATATATTCACCAATAATACCTAGGGAAAGCATCTGTACGCCACTGAACAATGTAATAGCTACCATAATAGAAGTCCAACCCGGCTCCGTTGGAGATCCAAGCAATTTGGCACATACGGAATAAATTAATAGGCCGAGCGCCAGTATAACCGTAACGAAACCAATACGCATAATATATTTCAGCGGCTTCGAGGAGAATGAAACAATACCATCTGTGGCAAATCTAATCATTTTTCGAAGTGGATATTTGGTTTCTCCAGCAAACCGTTCATTCCGATCGTACTCCACATACGTTTGCTTGAATCCAATCCAGCTGATCATCCCACGAATAAACCGATTTTTTTCAGACATGCGGTTGAATATATGAGCCACTTTGCTATCAATCAGTCTGAAGTCACCAGTGTCTTTTGGAATATCTACATCGGACATGTAATTGAGAAATTTATAGAAGTACTTTGCTGTTACGAGCTTGAACCATGTTTCCCCTTCGCGTTTCTTCCTTTTGCCATAGACGATATCATAGCCTTCCTCCCACTTCGCGATCATGCTTACAATAACTTCAGGAGGATCTTGCAAGTCCGCATCAATAATAACAACCGCATCACCTTTAGCCTTAGAAATTCCTGCAGTTACCGCAGCCTGATGCCCGAAGTTTCTTGCGAAATCGATAATCTTCACGTTACCGTCGTTATGGGCAATATGAGTTAATATTTCTATAGTACGATCACGGCTTCCATCATTGACAAAAATAAGTTCATAAGCATAGTTCGTACGACTCATTACTTCCGTCAACGTTTCATAACAATGTTCAATAACTTCCTCTTCGTAATAAGCGGGTATCACGACAGATATAAGTTTCACGTTATTACTCCTCTCATTCTTATAAAAATATGAATCCTGACTCACGACCTGGATAAGTTCAGCATTTCGTCACGCCTTCACAATCACAAAAATAATACTTTATACCTATGATTATCAGCAATTATGTGAAAATGATCAAGGATAAATAATGCACATCCCTATCATTATAGTTCTGTAGACTTAACAATTTCTGAACAAAATGATGTACCCATTGTAGTCCAACTCGAATCAGAAAATAAAAGGTAATACCTGTAACGTGAATTCAAGCCTGTCGCTGCGCCGTTTTTCTGTTGCATAATCAAAAATGAAGGCTCTCCACTTCTACTGAAGATGGAAAGCCTCGGTATAAAATAAATGTTTCCAGTCTTCGTTCATCATTCCAGCAGATACCGATAACCAATCGCAAGTAGCTGCACCCGTTATTGCAACAGGTGCACGAGTGGTGCATATACGATACAGATTTGAGCGATCCCGTATGTAATCCATATCCATAAACGAGGATTTCTCATTTTTCTTCCACCGATATCGAACCATCCTATTAAGAAGTCTGACCATACAAATAGCAGTCCGCCTACAAGTGGAAGCAGCCACAGACCTCCTACTGCCTGCCACAAGCCCGCAGCATACACTGCCGTAAACCCAACAAGCAAGCCATAAACCGCTGCTCCGTTCACAATTGCTCTTGGCTGTGTAGGTACATTTAGGATGCGTCTCCATACGTATAATTGCGTTACAATAAGAACAATTGCACATGCAATGAAAGCCTCATTATAAATTGTTAATCCATTTGAATCAGCAATTTGCGTAAAAGAAATCATATAACATAGGTGTCCTAGGCCAAATGTGATCATGCCGCCAATGATAGGATGACGCCAGGGCAATAATGCAGCCATCGATAAATCTCCAATAAAAGAAAGAGACATCCCCGCAGCCAGCCATACATAAGGTGTTGCGAAATCTGCCGATGCCGCTACTAGCCACGAAGTTACAACGAGCAAGCTGCTGAATAACATGCACAACATCTTCGGAAACTTACGTTGTCCAGAAACGTCTTGTGAAGCTTGAAATGCTGCCGTAATAATTGTGCATAATTGCGCAATTCCTACTATTATCCATATTGAATTGTTCAAGGTGATTTTAACCTCCCAATATGTTATCAGATTCATTTTTAAACGTATCTGATTTAAGGTTATTTTAACATTTCTAATAAATGACATTATCCAACGTATGTCCAATTGAACTTCCATCACTACCAATTGCAATTGATAGTTACAATTTCGCAGCTCGATTCGCAAATGTTATATATTTATGGCCAACATAATTAAATATCGTGAACAAGCCTGAAGCCATTAATATAGATAGATTTTCATACAGCAAAGGCGACATAAATTGCTCAAAGCTCTCTGCCATTTTTATAATCCAATACCCTATATAGTAAGCCGTGAAGTAAGCCACGATATTAACTCCAATAAACTTAATAGCGGTTGAAGCATTCGACGTAGATGACTGCACTTGAAACGTATATTTTTTATTTAAAATATAGCTGCAAATGCCACCTATTATATTTCCGATTGCTGTAGAAGCCCAGTAATTCAACGATACGACGTTAAATAAGACATAGATAGACGTCAGGCCAATTATCGTATTGATTACGCCCACTACTAGAAATCTGGCAAACATAAACTTCTGAAAAAAGGATTTCACCATATTTATAATCTTCTCCAGTTAATTAACTACCTCTATATACATAATAGAACATAATAGAAGAGATTCCTTCATATTAACACGGATAATGCTCATACCTACTCTTCTACACCGCTAGCAACATTCCTCATGAACTGAATCAACTGATCTGCTGGTTCCCTATGAAAGTTCCGATACGATCTTCTCACACAGCTCATGTGTACGTAAAGAACGTTCTCCGCTTGTTTCAAACGGCTGTCCATTTCGAACACAAGTAATGAAATGGTCGATCATATCGACAAAGCCTCTACGATACAACGTTGTCGTCCAGTCGCCAAAAGGCTGGTACTGTTCCGTCTGATTCACAAATGCGGTCGTGTGCACCATGTTGTTGACCACAAACTTCTTTTGATTCCCCATGATTTCAAGACGTTCTTCTGTTACACCAGTCTGACGATGCATGATACCAATCCCCGTTGTGTTACCTGCGACTACGTTTAAAATAATATAGTGCAACAATCCTTCTTCTATTTTGGCCTGCACATGCATATCCACATTCGCTTCCCCAACATAAGCAAGCAAAGTATCTATTACATGAATATAATCATCCAATATCGTTGTACGAATATCGGATAGTGGACCCGTTCTATTTTTCTGCAGCAAAATGGTCTCCGGATTATGTATTTCTGCCTTTACATTTCGATACATCGGGGCAAATCGACGATTGAAGCCTACCATAAGTCCAACACCACGTTGTTTAGCTAGCGATACAAGTTGTTCGGTTTCACCCAATGTATAAGCAATCGGCTTATCGACAAATACATGCACACCTGCTTCGATAAGTTCACGGACAATAATCGGATGAGCTTCCGTAGCTGCATGGACGAAAGCAGCGTCAGTCTTCGTAGCTATCAGTTCTTGTACCGAAGCACACTTATGTGCAACCCGATATTGCTGTGCAACTTGATTGACAACCTCTTGATTGCGACTTGCAATCGATAACTCCACATCTGCTCTCGTTCCTAAAATAGGCAGATAGGCTTTCTTCGCAATATCCCCAATACCGATAACTCCAATTTTCATAATAAAATTGCCTCCCATATGAGGTGATAGTCAATATCATCATAACACTTTCAGGCCTTGAACTGGTATAAAGATCATTTCATCAGCATTAGCCTCCATCACAGATTTAACTGCCTAACATATATATGGTACAAATAGGCGTGCAGCCTCAATTGTTCGGAACATGCACCCTAATTCATACTTCAGATTCAAATGAAGGAGGAGACACATTGCCATTTATTGTTCGCTTTTCAGATAATGATGTAGGTGCTATTACGTTTACAGGAAATACGCTTGGGTTATCCGGCCTGAATGGTGTTCCAGGAACACAAGATTTTATTGGTGCGCTTGTCACAACAAATACATCTCTTCAGTTAGGAAACTTTCCACCGGGTACCACCAACGATTTCAATCTAGATAATTCCAGCGCTATTCTTCGACTACCCTCAGGAAGTAGCGTTCTTTATGCGGAGCTTGTTTGGGCAGGTACGTATGCCGTTACCAATGGAACTACTAACTTTGCTCCCTTTATCGATAAGTCCGTCTCCATCACGACGCCGCAAAATACAACACTAAGTGTGGCCCCTGATCCTGCAACAGCCCAACTACTGTTTATTAACGGTAACTTTAACTACTTCCGTTCTGCCAACGTTACCTCCATTATTCAGGCCGGAGGCGCTGGTACGTATACGGTTGGCGGTGTGGTCGGAAACATTGAAAACGTAAGTACATCTTCAGGTAACCATTGTGGATGGACATTGTGTGTCGTGTACAAAGACCCAACTCTTCCATTCCGTAACTTAAGCCTAAATGTCGGGATTGTTGATATTGAGTTTGCGAGTACCCCTTCTGTTGATTTTCCAATTACAGGTTTCTCCACTCCAGTAACTGGGCCTGTAACGGGAAGAGTTCAGCTATGTGCAGGGGATGGTGATGCGAACAAATCGGGGGATCAGGTACTATTCGGGCCTAATACGTCCAGCTTGACCTTCCTCTCTGGACCGAATAACCTCCAGAACAACTTTTTCGCCTCGCAAATGAACAACGATAGCGGAAATTTGGATACATCCGGCACGTTCGGCACGCGTAATATGCTCCAAGGAGCCCCAGGGGCCAACGTCGTCGCGGGCAGACAAGGATGGGATATTACCAATGTAAGTATTTCTAATATTTTAGGAAACAGTCAAACCTCTGCCGTACTAGAATTACGTACACAGGGTGACGGTTATTCGATTTATGCGTTAGGGCTTTATTTTGATATTAATGCCCCACAGATCAATGTCAACAAGACGGTGAATGCGGTTCAAGCTGCGGTCGGGGATACCTTAACTTACAACGTCACGGTCACTAATACGGGGCTAGCTTCAGCAAACTCAACGGTTGTTGTGGATCCATTGCCAAACAACACACAGCTCGTTTCTGGCAGTGTGTTAATTAACGGTTCCCCTGCCCCAGCCGGTTCAAACCCTGCCGTAGGAATTCCAGTTGGAACACTTGCAACAGGACAATCCGTGAAGGTTACATTTAGCGTAACGGTCATATCAATACCGCCAAGCGGAGTAATTTCTAACCAGGCATCTGCACGTTTTCAATTTGAAAGTGTCCCTGGTGTCATCACAGATGGGGATATTCCATCTAACGAAGTAGATGTTCCGATTCTAGCGCCATCACTTAGTTTAACAAAAACAGCAGTACCGCTCTCTGGTGCTCCTGGTGATACCATTACCTATACATTCGTAGTAACGAATACAGGCTCGGTTACACTGACGAATGTACGTCTTGTAGACGACGTGCTCGGATTGATCGATACGATTTCCAGCTTAGCTCCAGGAGCAGCCTCTGTCTTTAATGTCGACTTTGTTCTGCCTTTCCTTCCTACAGGAAATTTAACCAATACAGCCACTGCCACATCGGATCAAACGGGCCCTACAACAGATACTGCAACTGTACTCATCTTACCGTCCTTTAATTTATCGATTACCAAAACTCCTGATCGTTTCTCAGGCGCACCAGGAGATGTCGTCACTTATACGTTGACTGTAACGAACCATTCAAATGCTCCTCTAACGAACGTTACCGTGAATGACTCTTTAACAGGATTCACAACAACGATTCCTACCCTTGCTGCAGGTGCCGTTCAAACCTTCACAGAAACATTCACCATCCCAGCCACTGCTACTGCAGGGACTACTTTCACAAACGTAGCTACAGCCACCTCCAACGAAACCCCTCCAGCATCCGATCAGACTACTGTTGTGGTAACACCCGTACCTAGTTTAATTATTTTCAAAACAGTTGATCAAGCTACTGCCGCGCCAGGAGAGATCGTAAACTATACGATTACGGTCACAAATGCAGGAAATGAAACATTAACAAATGTTAGGATTCTCGACCCGACAATTGGAGTCGATCAAACTTTCGATGCCCTTGATCCAGGGGATAGTGTCCAGATCGTCACCCCGTTTGCTATTCCGATTACGGCTGTACAGGGCGATGTAATTGTGAATACTGCAACCGTGACATCCAATCAGACACCTCCAGAACAAGCCAATGCTGTCGTAACCGTTGTGGGTGAGCCCGCTATCGTGTTAACAAAATCCGTTTCGCCAACAGAAGCGTCCCCTGGAAGCACAGTGACCTACACGTTTGTTGTTACCAATACAGGAAATACACCGTTAACAAACGTAAGTCTTATCGATCCACTGCTTGGCCTTGATCAACCGCTAGGAACATTAGCTGTTGGTGAAACGAGAACGATTAACTTCCCATTTGTCGTTCCAAATAGTACGATTACTCCATTCATAAACGTTGCCACTGCCTCTGGCAGCTTCGGTCCACAAATCGTGACTGACACCGATTCGGCTTCATTAGAAATACTCATACCCGAATTTACGTTAACGAAAACGGTCGATCGCGCACAAGCCAACCCAGGAGATACTGTCAACTTTACATTCGTGATTACCAACACAGGTAATGTCACCTTAACCAACGTGGTCATTTCCGATCCATTGCTATCTTATCTCGAAACCATTAATCAGCTTGCACCTGGTGCAACGGTAACAGAAACGATTCCTTTTGATATCCCAGAAGATGCACTGGCAGGTGCGGTATTTACCAATACAGTAACTGTCACTCCTACAGAAACAGGGCCGAAGCAAGCATCGGTTGACGTTACCGTCAACCCTGCCCCTGCGATCGAGCTCACGAAAACACCTGATGTCGACAATGGTCTACCAGGAGATACGATTACGTATACGATTACAGTGACGAACACTGGCAATCAGACGTTAACAAGTGTTGGTGTTAGTGACGAGCTGCTTGGCTTAAATACGGTCATTCCGTCACTTGCCATCGGTCAATCACAAACCTTTACAGTTACCTTTATCATCCCTGCTGGAACGCCTGTTGGAACCGTGATTACAAACGTAAGTACAGCTGTATCTGATCAAACGAACTCCGTCCAAGATACTGCACATGTGCTTGTGAATCCATTGCCGCCTGTCATTACAATCGTAAAATCGGCTGACCGATTAACAGCTGCTCCAGGGGAGACCGTTAATTACACGATTACCGTAACCAACGCTGGAACCGTTACATTAACAAATGTGGTTGTGACCGACGAAATACTTGGCATTTCTCAGCCAATTGGCACCTTGGATCCAGGTGCTGTACAATCGTTCACCTTCCCATTCGTTGTTCCCCTTAATACAGATTCAGGCTCCACAGTCGTCAACACGGCAGTCGTCACTTCGGACCAGACTAATCCGGAAGATTCAACGACGACGGTTACCGTTATTGCCGCTCCAGGGCTGCAAATTAATAAATCGCTCGACACTGCATCAGCTTCACCTGGTCAAACCGTTACTGCTACCGTTACGGTGAGAAATACAGGCAATGTTGACCTCACAAACGTTTCTGTAACGGATCCAACACTTAATTTCAGCACTATTGTACCAGTGCTTCCGGCAGGAACTACCCAAGTGTATACACTGCCTTTCGAAGTTCCAACTGTTCCAGCAGGAACCGTAATTACAAACACAGCTACAGCAACCTCTGACCAGACAGGACCAACCTCTTCCACCGCATCCTTTACCGTGCTTGCACAGTTCCAATTAAATTTAACGAAGACAGTAGATCCTACTACAGCAGGTCCTGGCGATACGGTTACTTTCACTTTCACCCTGCAAAACTTATCCAATGCAGAGTTAACGAATTTGCATTTCGTAGATGAATTACTCGGTATAGATCGAACAGTCGATGTCATTCCAGCTGGCTTCTCTATTGTAACGACACGTACGTTTACAATTCCTGCAGATGCCCTTGGAGGCACTGTAATTGTAAATAGCGCTACGTTAACTTCGGATGAGACAGCTCCTGTGACCGTAGATGCTTCCGTTACAGTAAACAGTGATCCTGAACTTACAATTAGCAAAATTGTACAGCCAACAACCGCTTTCCCAGGTGAAACCGTCTTTTTCCGTCTGGAAGGAGTTAATACAGGTAATGTTCCACTGACGAATATCCGCTATAGCGATCCACTCTTGGGTCTAGCCGGCGTAGTCGTGTCCCAAGACGTTGGCGCCATTCAAACACTAGTCGTTCCATTTGTCGTTCCGCCTACAGCTGTACCTGGAAGCGAAATCGTCAATACTGTGCTTGTCGCTTCCGATCAGACACCTCTTCAAAATGCAACAGCTGCGATTCGCGTTACGGGCTTCCCACTTACCGTTACAAAGCAAGCAAGCTGCAAAACCGTCTTTGTCGGTGATAAACTAACGTTCACGATTACGGTTACCAATTCAAGCGAATTACCTGTTACTAGTGCCGTTCTTACGGATTTGCTTCAGACAGGTACCAAGTTTATTCCTGGCAGTGTTCGCATTGGCAGCCATTGCATCAAAGATGCCGATCCAGAACGTGGTATTAATCTAGGCGCGATAGCTCCTGGTCAGACTGTAGTAGTTAGTTTCTGCGTTAAGCAAAAGGTCGAGCCGCCTAGTAAAAAGCTTCGCAACAGCGCTACTGTTTCATTCTTACCGGAAGGCGCTGCTCAGCCAATCTCTGTCGTGTCCAATACGGTAGTCGTTTCTGTAGAGGAGCATTCAGAATAGAAGGATAGAAATTTCTTTTGCAACTAATAACAGCGTCCCATGGAGCTTTCGTTCTATAGGGCGCTTCTTTTATAAAGCAATCTAATCATTGAAAAGGAATGAAATGACTTAAAGGTTTTAATCACTTGATTCAATAATTAAAAAAGCCAATCGAAGGGGTTTTTACCCTCGATTGGCTTTACTTATTTACACATTCATAAACATCTTCAACACGAGCAAAAATTGCCCCCACTATTGGCTGCTATACAAAACTCCCGCTCACAAATCGCCTCAATATCTGCTTGATCGTGAGAGACGAACAAACATGTGATATCAGCTCTTCGTAAGATTTGAAGCAGTTCCTTGCGAATGTTAGCTTTGAGATGCGCATCTAAATTGCTAAATGGCTCGTCCATCAGCAAAATAGACGGCTTCGGTGCAAGAGCACGAGCCATTGCGACACGCTGCTGCTGACCTCCGCTCAGCTCATGCGGATACCGCTTCGCATAATCCGTCATCTGAACCAGCTCCAACATTTCTTGCTGCCGCTGCTTGCGTTCCGAGCGCTTTAGCTTATGCAGCCCAAATCCGATATTGTCGGCCACATTCAGATGTGGAAACAGCGCATAATCTTGAAACACCATACCTACACCACGCTGCTCCGTTTCCACCCAACGTGTATCATCCATCATAATTTTATGATCGACTTCAATGCTCCCCTGCTCAGGCTGCTCCAATCCTGCAATAATGCGCAGCAACGTGCTCTTTCCACTGCCGCTTGCCCCCACAATACCGACAATCTCTCCCTTATTAATTGCAAAGGAGAGATTATCGATAATTGGCGTCTGCCTTTTGTTGTAACGGAAGGTTAGATTTTCAATTGATACAAACGTCATCTCGTCTTCTCCTTTTCAATCTTCAGGATGCATAGCACCGAAATCAGACTAATTCCAATCAGCAGTAAAGATGGCAGCGCTGCTTCATAGATTCGTTCATCAATGGCAAATTGGTACGTTCGTGCCGCCAGCGTATCGAAATTAAACGGCCGCAGCAGCATCGTTATCGGAAGCTCTTTTACAATTTCAACAAACGTAAGGATAAAGCCCGTCACAATTGACCCTTTCAACAATGGAAGCTCAACCTTGAAAAAGGTACTCGCAGGTCCATGGCCAAGTGTTCTTGCCGCTTCTGAGTAGGTTCGCGGAATTTTGTCATAGCCCGTTTCAATCGCATTATAGCCTGCTGCCATGAATCTTATCACATAGCCTGCCAAAAGCATAAATAGCGATGTGCTCAACCAAAGCACTCCCTCGCCCATCCCTAGTGAAGCGTAAATGGGAGAAAACCATTTATCGAATTGGATACAGACAGCTAACACTCCTATTGCAATAATAGCACCAGGTACCGCATATCCTACTGTCATCAATTTAGTAAGCAAATAGGCTGGCCATGAAGACATCGTTCTCACCGTTCTTGCAGACAACAGGGCAAAGATTAAGATGACAAACGTAGCAATCGCAGCACCACTCAAGCTGTTCAGCGTCAACTCGAGCAGATCGGCACTCCACATTTTCTCATACGTCCAAGTCGCCCATACGATTAACTGCACAACTGGGATAACAAACGATAACAAAAATATGATCATACAAAAAGCAGTAGCGCCAAATGCTGCCGCTCCCTTTAATGGCTTCGGAGCTAGCGGTTTATTCTGCTTCATCGACGTATTGTACTGCTGATTGCGACGCAAATATCTCTCCAGAACGAATATCCCAACAATAACAACCATAAGCCATGCCGCTAGCTTCATCGCGGAGTCAACATCATACATACTAAACCATGTCTGGAAAATGGCCGTTGACAACGTCTGCACACCGAAATAGTTCGCAACGCCATAGTCACTCAAAACTTCAAAGACGACCAACATTAATCCTGCGATAATAGCAGGACGTGAAATGGGAAGCACGACATTGAAAAATAAGGATAGTCGTTTATGCCCTAATAGTCTTGCATTTTCAATATAGACCGCACTCTGACGCTCTAGAAACATTTTCGCAATCATAAACACATATGGGAATAAGAATAACGTTAAAATGAACACGGCGCCTCGCGTCGACATGACCTCAATCGTGCCTGGAGTGACCTGAATATCAAATTGATTACGCAGCGTTGCTTGAATAAAGCCTGTATAGCTAGTCATCGTCGCATAGGTATATGCTGCGATATAAGGCGGTACTGCTAATGGAAGCATCAAGGCCCATCTAAACCATTTTCGCAAAGGAAACGTATATCCAACGACAAGCCAAGCAAGCACAACACCGATAGACGTAGCAAAAAAACCGGTGAATAGCACCAGTTTCAAAGAGCCTATGACATAGTCAGTCAGTAGGAACTGTTTTACGGTTTCCCAATTATCGTTAGCTGGCCGAATCAACCCAGACAATACATACAGGATGGGCAGCAGAATAACTGCTGCCCCTGTTAGGCTAACGATCGTCCATACATTCATTCTTTTTCGCAAATTGATGAAGAGACGTCGTTTGTTCATTTTTATTTCCAACCGACCTTATTCGCAATTTCAGCTGCTTTCGGATTTAATTCACCATATACAGCGAAGTCCAAACCTTGATGCTTGAATGTTCCCCAGCTCTTCAGCAATTCAGGCATTTCTGCCTCTTTGTTTACCGGGAATTCGAAGTTTGCTTTAGAAACCGCCGTTTGTGCTTCCTTAGCTGTCAAGAACTCGATCAATTTCAATGCATTGTCTTTATTTTTGCTATGTTTAACAAGTCCTGCACCACTGATGTTCAAATGCGTACCTGTCGTTTGCTGGTTCGGGAAGAACACCCCAATTTTTTCTGCTACTTTCACTTCTTCTGGATCTTCAGACACAGTCATACGGCCTACATAGTACGTGTTCATAATCGCAACATCACCTGTACCTGCTACAACTGCTTTCGCTTGATCGCGGTCGCCACCTTCAGGATCACGTGCTAGGTTAGCTGCAATGCCTGCTGCCCATTTCTCAGCTTCTGCTTCACCATTTAGAGAAATAAGAGATGCTAACAAAGATTGATTGTACAAGTTCGTTGAAGAACGAACGAGCAGCTTGCCTTTCCACTTATCTGTTGCCAAATCTTCATACGTAGACAATTGGCTTGGATTTACACGATCTTTTGCATATACAATGACACGTGCACGTGTGGACAAGCCCACCCAATTGCTGTCTTTATCACGCATATCTGCAGGAACTTGAGCATCAATTGTCGCGGATTGGATAGGCTGCAGCAAATCTGCTGTCTTCGCTGTATTTAGGATACCGCCGTCTACTGTAATGAACAAGTCAGCTGGTGTACTCGCACCTTCACGCTTCAAACGCTCAATAAGTTCTGGAGCTTTTCCTTCAATTACATTTACTTTAATACCCGTTTGTTCTGTGAACTTTGCATACAATTCAGCATCTACATCGTAATGACGTGCTGTATAAATGTTTACTTCATTGCTTGCTTTAGTTGCTGGCTCTTTAGCTGCTTGTCCAGCATCTGGCGCAGTGGACTTGTTACCGCCAACACAACCTGCCAACAACGTCATAATCATGACAATCGTAAGCAGCATAATTGATTTTTTGAAGTTTCTCTTCTTCATCTTAGGTGATCCCCCTAGTCTATAATGTAACTCTCATCGGATTAAACTGGATCGATTGTTCCAGCACACCGTTCCTAACCATTTCGTTATCATTCTCACTCAATTCTCATTGATAATGATAATCATCTGCAATTTCTATTGTTACTATAACCAATGAAAATGTGAAAACGATGTGAAAATCAAAAAATTTGCTTGATACACGCATCTTTTTATATGCAGCATGTTCTGAAGTACAATATCGTTTGATAACTGCGAATGTACGTTCTATAATAGAGGAGATTACATGTACGAAATTATGCTGTCTAAAAATACGGTGTTACGATGCTAGTCGAATGTTAGAAGCGGCAATGGCGTCCAGCAATGCAAAAGGAGATATTTTAATATGGCACCTTCAAACAAAACGCTAAGAACTTGTGATAACGGACACAACTACTATAAAAGCAGTGATTGCCCTTCCTGCCCCATTTGTGCACAAGAAAACAAACCCGAAACCGGATTTCTTTCGCTTCTGTCTGCACCTGCACGAAGAGCATTGGAGCATCATGGCATAACAACGGTACAGCAGCTCGCCACTTATCGTGAGAAAGAAATTTTAAGCCTACATGGCATGGGTCCTGCGTCATTACCTAAACTACGGGCTGCTTTGCAGGAAAGTGGACTCACATTTAGAAATTAAAATAAGGACCTCATTTTCCCATACCGTGGAATTGAGGTCCTTTCGTTTAAATATTATGTTCGAACTACTTCCATCCTGCTTTATGAAACAACTCCGCTACCTCATGTTGATAATTTCCAAGCTCAGCATAGTTAACAGACTGCGCCTTAAATGATCCCCAGCTCTTTAATAAAGTAGGCATTTCAGCTGACTCGTTCACAGGGAACTCATAGCTTTCATTCGACAACAACGTTTGTCCTGCTTGGCTCGTCATATATTCGATAAGCTTAATCGCATTATCTTTGTTTTTCGCATGCTTGATCAATCCTACTCCGCTTACATTCATGTGAACCCCTGTCGTTTGCTGATTCGGAAAATAAACGCCAAGGCCGCTAGCCGCTTCTACCTCATCAGGCTTGTTGGAATTGAGCATCTGCCCTATATAATAACTGTTCATTAATGCGATATCCCCAGCTCTATCAACGATAGCATACGCCTGATCTCGATCGCCGCCTTCTGGTTCACGTGCCATATTCATTGCGATTCCACTAGCCCACTTGCCCGCTTCTTCCATACCGTTAAGCTTGATTAAAGAAGCCAATAGCGACTGATTGTACAAATTAGAGGAGGAACGAACCAATATACGTCCTTTCCACTTCTCGTTTGTTAAATCCTCATACGTAGACAGCTCCTCAGGCTTCACCCGATCTTTTGCATATACGATTACACGCGCGCGAGCTGAAATAGCTGTCCAATGAGCGTCCGCATCTCGCCAACGCTCATCTACTTGCTCAACAAGTACTGTCGATTGTATAGGCTGAAGGATATTATTTTGCTTCGCAGCTTGCAGTGAGCCACCGTCCACAGTAATAAACAAATCTGCTTCAGTGTCCTCTCCTTCCCGCTTCAACTGTTCGATCAATTCGTCAGCGGTACCCTTCACTTCATTTACTTTAATGCCCGTAGCTTTCGTGAATTGTTCAAACAGCTTTCGATCAACTGTATAATGACGCGATGTATATACATTAACAACTGACCCTTTGTTCACAGCAGCCTGTTCTCTCTTGTTAGCGATGTTATCGTTTGTGTTCTCTCCCGTCCGATTCACTAATACATTGATACCGCCTATCAGAAGGACAATCAGCACCACCAATGATAGGGTTATGACGGAAACTTTCTTATTCATTAGCACATACCTTTCATTCTTTTAATAGTCGTTCTGATGATTTGCTTCGTGATGCAATCGGTAATGAAATGGTCACTTCTGTCCCTTTCGAGTACTCACTTTGAATCAGTAGCTCGCCATCATATTTCTCTACAATTCGCTTGGCAATGGACAACCCGAGTCCATTCCCACCACGTTCACGGCTTCTCGCTTGTTCGACTCGATAGAACCGATCTGTTACATAAGGCAGATGTTCCTCTGGAATACCTATTCCTTTATCTTTAATGATAAGCTGTACCGTATCCTCGTGGGCCAATGCCTTAATATGGACAGAAGCTTCACTTAATGAGTACTTAACGGCATTATCTAAAACAATAAGCATCACTTGTTCAAAATGCTGCTCTCCTATAGCGAGGGACGTATCCATCACTGATGCAACCTCCGTTTCAAATTGAAACGCAGGATGGATGAGAACGAGCTTCTGAATTAGCGACTGAATCCCTTCTCCAAGCTTGGATACCGTTCGATACGGTTCTCCGTCAAGATGCTCCGCACGGTTCAGCTCCAAAAGCTCTTGAACAAGTCCTTTCAGACGAAGCAATTCCTGCATAGACGCTTGCAGTGACTCTTCAAGGACGGCAGGCTCATTCTTGCCCCAACGCTGCAGAAGTCCTAGATGTCCTTCAATAATCGCGATCGGTGTGCGAAGCTCATGCGATGCATCTTCTACAAATTGCGTTTGCTGAAGAAAAGATTGCTCCACTTGATCCATCATTTCATTAAACAAAACAATGAGCTTGCCAACCTCGTCACCCTTATTTTGAATCGGAACCCGTTCTTGCAGCCCCTTTTGCTTAACTTTGCGTATCGTGAGCGCCATAGACTGAATAGGTTTTAACATTTGCCAAGCCAATATTCCTCCTCCGAGGCCACACAGCACCACAGCAACCAGCCCAAAAATAAGCATCATTTGCGTAAATGCAGCACTTAGCTGTGTAAAGTCATCCATACTCTTCACGATTTCAATTGTACCGTTAAATTGAAATACGGTGATCGGACTTCTCATCACCAGCAAAGAACGTCCTTCTACTTCCGTTAGTACGATCTCCGACTTCGTCACGGAATGAGGCTTCACCCATTCATCAGAAACATGACTTGAAACCGTAACGATCGCTTCCCCATGCTGATCCATTAAACGTATCAATTGGTTCGGTTCATTTATCCTGTAAAATAATTGACGAATGCTCGCTTGCGCCTTATTCTGCAGTGCGTACTCATTTTCAAGAAGCTCGTTCAGTAGCTGGTTCATATTCGCTTGAATCTTTACTTTCTCTTGATTCATCATCCACTTTTCCATATATACATATTGAACCGCATTATAGGCCATAAATAGAACGAACAGGATGAAGGATGACCATATCGTTAGCTTCCACTTGATTGGCATTCGTGAAAATAGATTTATCGTAGATTTCAGCCTCATTTTCGCATCACATAACCGATACCTCGCAGTGTCTGAATGTAGCTCTCCTGATCAGGCGTATCAATTTTTTTACGCAAATATCTTACGTATCCATCCACAACATTCATATCAACAACCGCGTCATAGCCCCATACTTTATTCAACAGCATTTCTCTGCTTAGCACTCGGTTCCTATTTTCCATCAATGCCACAAGCAGTGCATATTCTCGTTTCGTTAATTCAATTTCAGCAGAGCCTTTCTTCACAATTCTAGCATCGAGATTAATGCTCAGATCTTTGAATGCTAGTTGTGCGAAAGGAGGATCTACTTCCTGATCTTCTAGTCTTCGAAACACGACGCGAATACGGGCTAATAGTTCCTCAATGGCAAATGGCTTCGGGATATAATCATCCGCACCACTGTCCAATCCTTCCACTCGATCAGCAATACGATCCTTCGCCGTTATCATAATGATTGGTGTTCTGCTATGCGCACGAATCTGTCGGCACACTTCAAGCCCATCTATACCTGGCAGCATGCGATCCAGCAAGATCAAATCCCAGTGCTCCTTCATCGCGAGTTGAAGCCCATCTTGACCATTAGAAGCAGTACCTACAGAAAACGATTCATGCTGCAGCTCTAGCTCGATAAAACGTGATAAGTTTTTCTCGTCTTCAATAAGCAATATTCTTTTCATTATGGATTCCTTTCCTCACATGGTGTACATCATGCACAACCTGACATCAGCATTCGACATCATCTTCTATATGCTGTAGTATATATCAGGATTGCTATATTGAGAATCCTTATCATCTATGTTCATTCGTTTAGTTGTGTACATAAGCATTTTTAGTCGAGCAAGTTTGCTCGGAATAACTGGATCACACCTGTTGTTATCCGTCCGCATACTAATATCCAACCTTTTATTGGGTAACAATTTAATAACGAGGTGATTCTTATATGAAGCAAAAAAAGAAACTGACGTTCAACGACCTTTTTGAACTTAGCTTATACCTGATTTGTTTAGTAACATTTGTTTATTATTTGGTGATTGGAAATGGCGGGAAAGTGTTTCAATCGGCTTTGATTATTGTCGTACTGCTGCTGCTGCGCGGACTTATTACATGGACGAAAAGCGATCTTCCCTTTGCGCTGCGCTTCTCGATTCTGTTTTTTATTACGCTTGCCATGCTGCTCGCTAATTTATTTAATATGTACGGTGTCATACCGCATTTGGACAAGATCGAGCACCTGCTCTCCGGGGTTATCCTTTGTTTCGTCGGACTGTTCATCCTTGGGAAAATGATACGTCGTCACCACAGCCAAGTTGCTCCTTCCATTGCCATTTGGTTTGCCTTTTTCTTCGCAGTTGCGATGGCTGGCGTATGGGAGATCTACGAGTTCACCGTTGATGGCTTGTTAGGATTCAAATCTCAAAATGGAAGTTTGTACGATACGATGCTGGACATTATATGCGGAACCGTTGGTGCGATTGCTGCTGCGATCTATCTTACGTGCAAAGTTAAAAGAGAGCCGAATTCTCTCTTTGATTCGAAATAGCAACTACATGAACAACTCAACATTGAAATAGAGATAAGAACGAAACTGTTTTTTTATGGATTCTCTGCGTTTAGATTTTTTGAAAAAATGACTGGTTCGAACAAGTAAAGAGGCTGATATCCTAGCATCCAGTGCTACGATACAGCCTCTTTGCTTGTGATACAATAGTTAGCCTTATCGTACACTGCTCTACTCACGATCAGGCTAGATTCCACATTCCCATTTTACATCCATTACGCGTTACGATTTAGATTTAGCCAATAAATATAAGAAATACGGTGCCCCGATTATGGCCACTACGATACCAGTAGGCACATCTGTTGAAAAGCTTCGGCTAATTGTATCTGCCGCAATAACTAGCAGTGCACCTGCTGCTGCTGCGGTTGGCAGAAGAAATTGATGCTTCGGACCAATCAGACGTCTAGCTAGATGCGGACCAATTAGACCCACAAAACCAATGCTGCCGCTTACCGCTACACAGGTGCCAGCAAGACCAACAGAGGCAGCAAGCATAACGAGCTGTTGTTTGGATACATGAGCACCAAGTCCAGTGGCCGTCTGCTCCCCTAGATTCAGTACATTCAGCATTCGTGATTTGTAAAATACATACGGCATAATCACAATAATGAATGGAACTAACGCCAATACATAGTTCCAAGTCGTATGCTTCATACTACCTGCCAACCATGTAGCCACGAACTGATAATTGTCTGGATTGAGTTTAAGCGTAAGTACAATCATAGCGGAACTAATACCTGCTGCTATCGCTACCCCCGTCAATAACAGTCGTGTCGGTGACAAGCTCTGATGTTTTTTAATCGATAATAGAAATACCAATGCAGCCGCCAGCCCTGCTCCCCCCCATGCAACTAATGGCATGATGAAAATAGAAGCCTTGCTATTCATTTCATAGAACGATATAAACAGCATAACTGCTAGTCCCGATCCAGCATTAATGCCCATAATACCTGGGTCTGCCAGCGCATTGCGAGTAACAGCTTGCATAATTGTACCTGCTACAGCTAACCCTGCGCCTATTAACATCGACATGACCATACGAGGAAGTCTGAATTCAAACAAGATCAATTCCTGCCTGTCTGTACCTGCGCCTACTGCCGTTCGCAGCAATTCAAGAGGAGACAGACGTATATGGCCTGTATTCATACTTATAATAAATATGACTACGATGCTAATCGCTAATACAACCATAACGGTACGATAGCGTCTACGTTTCTGTTGATCTGCTAATTCAAAATATGCCTGATTCACACCTACATCCCCCTCCTCTCTTTACGAGCTAAGTATAGAAAGAACGGTACCCCAATTAACGCAATAAGCGCACCAACCGGAGTCTCATGAGGCGGATGAATCATGCGTGCTGCCAAATCAGCAAAGACCACAAGCAAACTGCCAAGCACAGCCGAACATGGAATGATCCAACGATAATCAACCCCTACCAAATATCGCGTAAGGTGTGGAACAATCAAGCCTACGAAACCAACTGCGCCTACTACCGATACTGCTGCCCCCGCTAAAATAAGGACAATCAGCATCCCAGCTGCTCGAATCGTGCGAACATGATGACCTAGTCCCTTTGCCACATCTTCGCCGAGGCTTAGTATCGTTATCGAACGGGACAACATAATAGCACCGATTAATGCTGCACACACCCATGGAAACATGATTTTGAGATGATTCCAATCTGTACCCGATACACCGCCTGCATACCAGAACGCTAAGTCTTGTCCGATTCCGAATTGCAGTGCGATTCCTTCACTAGCAGCGGACAGCAATGCGGTTAAGGCAGAGCCAGCCAGTATAAGTCGTACAGGTGTCAGCCCTCCTTTTGCCAGAGAGCCTATCCCGTAGACAATACCAACCGCTATACCTGCACCGATAAAGGAAAATAAGATGAGATACATATAGGGCAAATTCGGTAAAAAAGCAAAGCATATCGCCAGCATAAAGGCCGCTCCAGCATTTAAACCGAGCAGTCCAGAGTCTGCTAACGGATTGCGAGTCATTCCTTGCATCATCGCTCCAGCAACAGCAAAACACGCACCGATCATCGCTGCACCAAGTATACGAGGAAGACGAACATCTTGAATAACATGATGCTGACTTACGTTAGGATCAAAATGAAAAATAGCATTCCATACGGTAGCGAGTTCAATATTCGCCGCGCCAAAGCAAATCGAGATAGCCATACCTAGCGGGAGTGCAATAAGTCCGCCAATAAGAATCAAGGATGCGGTCCAAGGTCGGGTACGAATCTTCGTTGTAGTTAAAGTTGTCGTGGTTATAGCATTTGGTTCCATAGTTGTTGCATGTACTGGTGTCGAAACAGCGGTGTCTGAATACGAATTAGCTCTTTGACTCATACTTGTCACCTTCACACCTATCCAATTTGATATTGATTATCATTTTCATTTATATCTGTTATTTTATGATGGATTCCTAAATATTACAATGCATGAAACGTGTTCGTGTACGAATTTCTTATCATAAAGCAATGATTATTCCGTATATATGTCTACTTCAGGGCATCCATTGTTTCATTTTGCATTAGAGATTGGTAAAAAGCACGAAAGAAGCTGTCTTGACAAGGATCAAGACAGCCTCTGCCCTATTTCGGTCATGTATGCATTCGTGCCACTTCGTCTCATATAACGGCCTGTAAACCTAGATCTCTATTTCAACCTTCAGCGGCAACGGGCTTTTCCTTTGCCTCACGTGGCTTCACAGGCTTGCGAATCGTAGCGGCCGCATCACTATCTCGAATAAGCATCGCTATGCATGCCCCTAAGAGCAGGAACCCAGCTGCTACTAGCAATGCAACGCGATATGCCATTAGATTCGGCTCAACTTGTCCTACGGCGTTCACCGTACTTGTACCGATGAATGCAAGCGTACCAGAGAGGATAGCCAGTCCCATCGCAGGCCCAAGTCTGCTCTGCATCGCAAACCAAGTCGTTGCACGCCCCATCGATGCTGGAGGGATCGTTGCGAAGGCAGCAATTTGTACAGAACCAACTGTTTGGCCAAGGAAAATACCTACACTGAACAACAAGCCTCGAATAAACCATGGATTCGTATTCGCATCTACCATACTAAGCGTGACAAATATGAGTGCTGTTACTACAAACCCAATGACCATGACTCGTTTCGGTCCAAGCCTTGGATACGTCCATGGTACGAGCTGGGAGGCAATCATAAGTCCTATTGCTTCCGGAAACGTCGTTAATCCCGTATCTAATGCAGAGGCGTTCAGCGCATTTTGATACATTAATGGAAACACATACAGCATACCTAGCAAACCTGCAGATGCACACATTGAAACGAGTCCAGTCGTGCGGAATAAACGATTGCCAAGTAAACGTAAATCCAGCAGTGGTTGCTTCACACTGAGTTCTACCTTCACTAATGCAGCCAGCAAAATAATTCCAATCGTTCCTGATACCCAAACTGCCGGTGAACTCCAACCATGTATTGGTCCTTGGATTAGGGCATACATAACAAGTGCAAGTCCTGGTGCTGACAATAGGAACCCAGGCACATCTAACTTTCCGACATTTGGCTGCTTATTTTCCTTTAGCCAGAACAGCCCGAACAATATTGCGGGGATACCAATCGGCAAATTAACATAGAAAATCCAACGCCATGAAAAATGCTCAACCAGCATCCCACTCACAATTGGTCCTACAGCAGGAGCAATAGCTATCGGAAGAATAAGCGAGCGAGATACTTTTGCTCGCTCTTCCGGTGGAAAGGTACGGAATAGCATCGCCATCCCTACTGGCGTAAGCAGGCCTCCCCCAATTCCTTGAATGACGCGAAATATCGTCAATGTCGTTAAGTTTTGGGCAAAGCTGCACATTGCAGAGGCAGTAGTAAAGATGGTAAGCGCTAGTAAAAATGTGCGCTTCGTCCCCCACTTATCGCCGAGCCAACCCGCCATCGGTAGAACGATGGCGAGGCTGACTAAATAGCCGACATTCAGAATCCCAGATGCAGCTGGCGGTACATTTAGCTCTTGGCTAATCGTCTGCAGTGCTACATTTAACACAGTCGCATCCATGGCTACCACAAACATCGCGGCTACATAGACAATGCACATTACTTTTCGTGGATTTAACCACGCGCTCATTGCTAGCTTCCCGTAACTTGCTCTTCCTTCGCATACAAACTGCGCGGCCGCAAGTCTACCCAATTCTCATTAATATAGGAAACGCATTCCTCGCGTGTCTGTGGCCCCAGCACATTACTCCAACCATTTGGAACGGCTGCGAAAGCTGGCCAGAGCGAATATTGCCCCTCGTCATTGATTAATACAAGATAAGTACCGTCCACTTGTTCAAAAGGATTACTCATAGATCAGTTCACTCCCTTTAGAAGTTGTCTGTCTTGCTTGTGCAGCTGCCTCCAGCTTGCTAACAATTACTTTTCCAATAAAATCAAGCGGCCCTGGCTGACACAAATCTTTATGGCGACACTCGATATCATGCCGTTCTATTTTCCCGCCTAAATAAGGCATCCACATTTCTGGATCAATCGGTTCGAACCAATCCGGAATGATCGTAGAGTGGAAGAACAGCATATCGCCATCGAATTTTTTAGGAACGAATGCTTTTAACAGTTGAACGGAGTTCTCATAAGTCGTCTTCAAATTCAAAATCGTGTCAACCTCAAGCGAAGCTAGCGCACTGCTTTCATTGCGCAATAGCTCAAGCGCACCAGTAATGGTCAGCGGCTCGCCTCCAAGCTTTTCTTCAATAAGCTCTCTATCAAATCCGCCTAGAGCGAGCAGCGCAGTCAGTGCCTCATCTTCATCCGGTACATCTTTGATCGGCAAGTAATGACTTGGGAAGGCATCAAGTATAGCGAGCAACTCGATTTCTTCTCCCGCTTCTTGCAGCTGCACTGCAATAGCCTGCGCTACGTTGCCGCCTAGTGACCAGCCAAGCACTCGATATGGCCCTTTTGGCTGAATACTGCGAATATGATCAATGTAGTCAGCAGTCATTTCTTCCAATGACTGTGGCCGTGCTTCATCTTGAGCAATACCGCGTGCTTGCAAGCCGTAGATCGGATAATTCATACCGAGATGTTTCATTAAGCCTGCATAGCACCAGCTTAGACCACCTGCAGGATGTACGCAGAACAACGGTATTTGATCGCCATGTGAACGCAGCGGCAGAAGAATTTGCAAAGCACTGTTGCCACCGCTCATTTCCAGCTTATCGATTAGACCTGCTACCGTAGGTGCTTCGAAAAGAACAGCAATGCTCAGCTCTTTACCCAATGCTTCACGCACTCGGCTAATAAGCCGGACTGCTAACAAGGAGTGTCCACCGAGCTCGAAGAAACTATCGTCGATGCTCACCCGCTTGACGTTAAGAATTTCAGCGAACAGCTCGCACATGACTTCTTCCTGCGGTGTTCTTGGATTTCGACCATCTGTGTCCAACGTCACATCTGGGGCTGGCAGTGCCTTACGATCCAACTTGCCATTCGTGGTTAGTGGCAGCTTGTCCATAAATATGAACGCCCACGGAACCATGTAATCCGGCAAAGACGCAGCTGCAAATCTCCTCAACTCTGCTGTATCAATAGGCTCATTAGACTCGCTGACCACATATGCAGCTAGCCGCTTGTCACCAGGCTGATCTTCTCGCACGATGACCGCAACCTGAGCGACCTCTGAATGACGATTTAGAACCGATTCAATCTCGCCAAGCTCAATACGGAAACCACGTATTTTCACCTGATGATCCGAACGACCTAAATAATCCAGTGTACCGTCTGCGAGCCGCTTCGCTAGGTCGCCAGTGCGATACATTCTTGTTCCCGCCAGACCATATGGATCCGCTACGAATCGATCAGCTGTCAAGTCAGGGCGCCCCCAATATCCGCGCGCCAAACCTGCACCAGCCACATACATTTCTCCGGTTACGCCACAAGGAACCGGCTGAAGCTTATTATCCAGCACATACACTCTAAGATCCGGTATTGGCACACCGATAATACTGCTTGCCCCCGGAAGCGCGCTGTGTTGGTTTAGTTCGATATAACTAACATGAACGGTCGTCTCTGTTATGCCGTACATATTGATCAGGCGCGGTGCATCGTCAGCATGACGGCTGTACCAATCCTCTAATCTGCCAAGTTCCAAGGCTTCTCCACCAAATACAACGTACCGCAGCTTTAACTTCTGCCCCAGATCGGGCCGTTCACGATCCGCCTGCATGAGCTGATAAAAGGCTGACGGCGTTTGATTCAGTACAGTTACACCTTCTTGCACCATCAAGCTCAACATTTCATCCGGTGCTCTGCTTATCCGATGAGGGACGACAACAAGGCGTCCGCCATAAAGCAGTGGTCCCCATATTTCCCATACCGAGAAATCAAACGCATAGGAATGGAACAACGTCCACACATCCGTCTCATCAAAGTGGAACCAGTCTTCCGTCGATATAAATAATCGTACGACGTTTTGATGAGGTACGAGCACACCTTTCGGTTTTCCTGTTGAACCCGATGTGTAAATAATATAGGCAGCGCTCAACGGCATAAGCAGTCCATTGCGCTCGCTATTCGTTGGATTCTCTATTGAATAACGTTGCAGACGTACAGATACTTCTAAGTCATCAATGACAATACGTGGCAAACTTGCCGCATTCGGAATTTGATCACTAACATGAGTGCTTGTAACCAGACAAGCAGGACAGGAATGCTCCATCATATAAATAAGCCGATCCTCCGGATAATCCGGATCTAGCGACAAATAGGCAGCCCCAGCTTTAAGTACAGCTAGTATGCCAACGACCATCTCAATAGATCGCGGCAATGCCAAGGCAACAATTTGCTCCGTCCGTACTCCTGTCTCAATTAGGAGGCGAGCAAGTCGGTTAGCGTGGTCATTCAACTCTTTATAAGACAGCGATTCTCCTTCGTACACAATAGCTATCGCTTGCGGAGTACGCTCTACTTGAACTTCGAACATCTCCGGAATCGTCAACTGCTCCGAAATAGGCAGTGGTGTACTCCATTGTTGAATCAGATCATCACGCTCTTGAACAGTTAATATATCAAGTTTACTTATTGGTTTACTTGGTTCACTGACTGCACTTTGCAATACGCGCATATAGCGCTCGGTCATCGCTTCAGCCGTACCTCGCTTGAATAAGTCCGTGCTGAATTCGATCAAGCCGTCTACCCCATCTGGGGCCCCCTGTGCATCACGACGCTCTGTCAGCTCGAACGTCAAGTCAAACTTCGCCGTACCTACGCTCTGCAACTGCAACTTTGCCTGGACTCCAGGCAGCTTGAGCGCAGCGTCTGGTGTATTTTGCAGGACAAGCATCACTTGGAATAGCGGGTGTCTCGAACGAGAACGAGGTGGATTCAATGCCTCTACGAGTCGTTCAAATGGTACATCTTGATGCTCAAAGGCTGACAAGCTCATCTCACGCACTCGTTTGAGCAGCTCATCAAACTGTGGATCACCTGACGTATCGACACGGAACACAAGCGTATTAATAAAGAAACCAACCAGATTGTCTAAGCTGTCATCATTTCGTCCCGAGATTGGGCTACCAATCGGAATGTCATTTCCAGCACCAAGGTTCGTGAACAACGTCGCTAAGGCAGATTGGAACACCATAAATAAAGTGGCCCGGTTGCTGCGAGCAAGTTCATTCAGCTGTCGATGCAAGGTGCGATCAATATGGAATGCTATCGTATCTCCCTTATAGCTAGCAGCATTGGGACGTGGATAATCCATTGGAAGCTCTAGCTCCTCCGGCAAATAGCGAAGCTCGTTCGTCCAATAATCCAACTGACGTGCGATAAGGCTTTCATCATCCGAGCTGCGAAGCAGTTCCTCTTGCCAGATTGCATAATCAGCGTATTGCACAGACAACTGCGGCAATACGGGAACCTTGCCTTCACAACGTGCCGCATAGGCGATGGAAAGCTCCTGTGTCATTGGTGTAAGCGACCAGCCATCACCTGCAATATGATGCAGCAGCAGGAGAAGTACATGCTCCGTATCATTCAGCTTGAATAGCTCGACACGAAACGGTGTTTCTGTGGCCAGTTGGAAGCTGTATCGGACTGCCTCCATTAATTGATCGGACAACTCTTCCTCACTAGTTGCAGTCACGATCAGTTCAGGAATGGCCCGTTTAGCATCTAATATAATCTGTCTGGAAGCACCCATTTCATCTGGGAACACGGTTCGCAGCACTTCATGTCTAGCAACAACATCACTGAGCGCCGCTTGCAGCGCATCCAAGTTGATTTGGCCTGATAGACGTGCAACGAGTGGGATATTATAAGTTGGACTTGGTCCTTCCAAGCGATATAAGAACCATAAACGTTGCTGCGCGAAGGATAATGGAATCTGATCAGGTCGCACAGTCGGACGTATTGCTGGTCTTGCCGCTTGTGCTTGATCAAGCAGCTTCACCAAACTAGCTACCGTTGTGGCCTCAAACAGTCTTCCGATGTTCATCTCTACGCCAAATGCTTCACGTACACGAAGCATTACTCTTCCAGCAAGCAGCGAGTGTCCGCCAAGTGCGAAGAAATCATCGTCAATAGTGACGCGCGGTATTTCAAGCACTTCTTGGAAAATGGTGCACAGCATCTCCTCCTGAGGAGTACGTGGCGTGCGTCCCACTGTCATTAAGCTCAGATCAGGAGCAGGCAGTGCTTTGCGATCCACTTTCTTATTTGGTGTCATCGGCAGCTCTTCAAGCATGACGATAACGGATGGAACCATATATTCCGCCAGTTTGCCTGCAGCAAAGCGACGAAGCTCATTCGCGTCCACAGCATTTGCACCATTGGCATGCAGTACAACATAAGCTACCAGTCTACGATCACCAACTCGATCCTCACGTACAATGACAGTCGCTTGCTCCACATCAGGATGGTCGATTAGGACAGATTCAATCTCTCCTGTCTCGATACGGAAACCTCTCAGCTTGATCTGATGATCCGCACGTCCTAAATAATCGATCCATCCTTTATTCATCCATCTAGCAAGATCTCCAGTACGATACATACGTGAGCCAGGTGCGCCGAACGGATCGGCAACAAAGCGCTCAGCTGTCAAATCTGGTCGACCCATATAACCTCTGCCTAAACCGGAGCCTGCAATATATAGTTCTCCTGTTACGCCCGGTGGAACAGGAGATAACGACGAATCGAGCACATACAACTTCGTATTCCCGATCGGCTCTCCAATCGAAGGCTTTTCACGCTCGTGATCTAACAAAGCAGCTGTTGAATAGATCGTCGTTTCTGTCGGACCATATTGATTGTTCACTTCGCAATTCAAATCTTGGAGCGCTAGCTTTAGCCCAACTGGCAGCGCCTCACCGCCTGTAATTACCTTCAAATGCTCGAACTTCTCTGGTTGGCTCGAAGCAATCGCCTGCCACAATGTTGGGGTGGCCTGCATGATCGTCGTGCCTGTCTCTCTGATTCTGCTTATTAAAGCAGGAGTATCTAGAATCGTATCCTTTAATACGATATCAAGTGTCGATCCGCATATGAGCGGCAGCAACACTTCCATGACCGATATATCAAATGAAATCGTCGTAACCGACAACCAGCGATCCTGTTCACCGATCGCAATACGCTCGCGCATGTCGAACAACAAGTTAGCGAGGCCTTCGAACGTCAACATGACTCCTTTTGGTTTCCCTGTCGAGCCCGAAGTATATATAACGTAAGATGGGTGAAGTGGCGATAATTGTGCCGTACGATCAGCATCTACCGGATTAGTAACGGGTTGCGACGCCAGTGTTAAAATCATCGCAGGATCATCCAGCATCACAACATCATCAGATTTCATGACATTTACAAAGCTTGAAGCCATCTCCTGTGCAGTGATTAGACACATCGGCTTCGCATCTTCCACCATATACATAATCCGTTCGGTTGGATAATCAGGATCCACTGGCAAATAAGCAGCCCCAGCCTTATGAACAGCTAAAATGGAAATAATCATATCAACCGATCGTGGCAAGGACAGCGCAACGATTTGATCAGGGCCTACACCTCTGTCAATAAGCATGTGAGCAAGACGATTTGCTTGTTTGTTCAACTCTTCATAGGTAAGCACTGCTTCTTCGCAAATGACAGCAGCGGCCTGCGATGTGCGAGCGACTTGTTCCTCAAACCATTCCGATACACTCGTTTTAGAAAGGATTTGTTCCGTATCATTCCACTCATACAGGACTTTGTCCCGTTCTTCGGGCAAAATGACAGTTAGACGCCCAACTGAATCAGCAGGATTAATTTCTGCGATAGTATTAAGCAGCTGCAAGAAACGTTGTAAATGCGATTGCACTTCTACTTCACTGTATATTGCTGGATTTGCATCTACGCTAATGCTTATTCCTTTTCCATCCAGACTGCCGTGTACATTGAATGTCAGATCATCAACTGGGCCAGCTGCGATATTGCGTACAACTCCTGCATACCCTCCATAACTCAACTCTTCAACAAATGGCATGACATTAATAAGTGGTCCGAATAACCTACGATTATCACCCAGCAGTTTTAGATCACGTCGTATGTCCTGATGTCTATATCGCTGATGTCTTCTAATACTGCGTATTTCTTGTGTTACTTGCTTCAGTAACCCCTCTAAACTTATCGTTGGTGACACGTTAATCCGCAGCGGGAGCAAATTCATAACCATACTAGGAACACGCAAGGAGGAAGAACCCAAGCGGCACATCACGGGTAATCCTAGTACAACATCATCAGTACCCGTCATACGATGTACATAAAGTGCAGCAGCTGCAACCATGACATCCGGCCAACTTGTCCCAGATCGTTGTGCGGCATCCTGCCAGCGCTGCAGCAGCGCCTCTGGAAGCTGAGCTGATCGACGCAAGAAGCTGCGAGCGGTTAATTGTGCATGTCCACCCAAGCTTACAACCTCTGGCTCATCAGCAAAGCGATCCAGCCAAAACGCCCGGTCTTTCTCCATCTGCTCCGATTGCTGATACGCGATATCTTCTTCCAAGCTCACACGGAATGAGCCAAAGCTGCCTTCAGCGAGAGAATCCCCGCTAACTAATCCTGAATAGATTTGAGCCACTCTTCTCATCAAGAGTGAGACAGCAAAGCCATCGGTCACAATGTGATGAATGCGTTGGTACCAATAATAACGATCAACAGCTATTTTAAAGAGTGCTTCCGTAAATAATGGTCCGACACCCAAATTAACAGGGGCTGCAACATCGCGCTCCATCCATACTTGTGCAGCATGATCTGGATCAGCTTGCTCACTTACATCGATTACATGAAACTGCCAATCCGAAGATGAATCGATGAACTGCCATGGTCCATCCGCGTCTTCCCCAAAGCGAACATGCAATGCTTCTGCTTCCATTACGGTTTGACGTACCGCTGCCTCGAACCGAATCGGATCAATCGCTCCGGAAATCTCCACACATTCTGCAGTATTGAATATCGGATTGCTCGGATCAATCTGCTGTGCGAACCAAATGCCTGCCTGTGCGCCAGACAGCGGCCAACGTTCCCTCTTCTGTTCCAGCATAGAGTTATCTCCTTTAGACGGTATAGTAATCATAATTAGGAAGCGGCATGTTCATTTTCTGCGACAATAGCTTCCACCAGCTTGCCAAGGTAGGCTGCTCCGCTAGTTCCACAAAACTGATAGGGATGCCAGCACGCCTCCACCGCTCAGCCAAGCTCATGATTCGAATGGAATCAAGTCCCCAATATTCAATTAAATTGTCATCCACACCTATATCAGTGGGCTTCTCCTGCAATAGAGCTGCTACGTCTTCCTGCAACGATTGCTCGGAAAGAACACTGATTTCAACTTGGGAAGCAGTTTGAGCCTGTTCATTAACACCTGTACACACACCCACGCCTGGGGCATCCATGCACTCAGCAGAAGCAGCAACTTGTGCTCGACTTGTAGATGCAATAAGACGATCTGTCGTTATCGTAACTGCACAGCGTTCAGCAGCATAGGTAAGTGCCATGCGATGTTTTTCTTCTGAGAAATCCGCAAGTGCATCCGCAATAAAGAACGGTTGAATATCCTGCATAAATGCTTCGCAAGCGGTAAGCAAGCAGCCGATATGTGCATATATGCCGCATATCATAAGCTGATCGCGACCTTGCTCACGCATCGTTTCGGACAAATTCGTCTTTTGAAACGCACTATATCTCCATTTCGTTAGCAAAATATCTTGTTCATTTGGAGCCACTGCATCGACAAACTTTTTCTGATAAGGACCATCATTAATACCAGAGCCCCAGAAATCTTGCAGTAGCCCGCGCTGCTCAATCGTTTGGCCGCCCGGTTGAGCCGAATACACAACTGGAATTCCCTGCTCCGCACAATAAGCTCTCAGCTTCTGGATATTCGCGAGCAGCTCCACGACAGGAGATTGCTCAGGTGTAAAAGCATCTATAAAATATTGCTGCATGTCGTGAATAAGCAGCACCGCTCGATTAGGGTCCACCGTCCAAGCGACTTTGTTTTTAGGCAGCTCGCTTTCTAAAGGCATTGGATAAGGCAATATAGTAGGAAGAGCCATCATATCTCCTCATTTCTGCAGTATTTTAAACATGTTATTTAATAAGCTATTTTCGAACTAGGGATCAATGTGTTAAGACGTTTTGTTTGTTGGCAATGAACTCACGCAAACTCTTTTTGCTCACTTTGCCTACCCCCGTTTGAGGGAACTCGTCCATAAATTCTACGCGATCAGGTATTTTATACGCAGCAAGACCTCTTTGCCTAAGAAATGCCTTAAGTTCGTTACTTGTCACTGCCTGATCGTGAGCAATAATGAAGGCACAAGTTCGCTCGCCAAGAAACTCATCAGGCATAGCAACAACAGCTGCGTCATGCACAGCTGGATGCGCAAGCAAATGATTTTCCACTTCCTCAGCCGCTACTTTATCGCCACCACGATTAATTTGATCTTTCGACCGCCCTTCGATCACTAAGTAACCTTCCGGAGTCATGCTGGCCAGATCACCGGTACGATAAAATCCATCTGCGGTAAAGGCCTTCTCATTATGTTTCTCTGCCTTGTAGTAACCGCGTATCGTATAGGGCCCCCGTGTCAACAGTTCCCCTACTTCACCATATGCAACTTCGTTGTCATCCTCATCTACGATTCGCACTTCATCATAAGGGGACATAGGGCGGCCTTGCGTATTTATCGTAATGTCGTGTGGATCATTCAACCGCGTATAGTTAACAAGACCTTCTGCCATCCCATATACCTGCTGCAGCTTGCAGCCCATTACAGCCTTGACTCGCTTGGCTAATTCCGAACTGAACTTGGCACCGCCTACTTGCAGTACTTGGAGCTTCAATAGTTCATGACGACGAGATTCTGCCGCATCAAGCCATACGATCGCGAGTGGCGGTACGAGCGCCGTAATCGTCACTCCCTCGTTGGCTATAAGAGGAAATGCAACATCTGGACTTGCTCTCCGAGCGAGGACAACCTTTCCGCCCGCATACAATGTTCCTAGCACACCTGGTGAACTGAGCGGGAAGTTATGTGCAATTGGCAGTACGGCCAAATATGCACTGTCTTTGTTAAGATCACAGACCTCCACGCTCATGCGCAAACTGTAAATATAATCATCATGCGTGCGAGGGATAAGCTTAGGCAGCCCGGTCGTTCCTCCTGACAGCTGAAGGAATGCGACGTCACTTGAACGAGGTCCTTCTAGCCCCTCAACTTGGAGCTCCTCCCCTTCGTCGACATACAAATCATGCATCGCATGGAACTCGTCCGTGCTCGGCTCACCTGCCACGATGACATGACGAAGTCCGGGAACAGATGTCTTCACTTTCTTCGCAAGTTCACAATAGTCATAGCCCGCGTCTTTGTCCGGGATGATATAGGCTGCTGCCTCACTGAATTCACATAAGTAAACAATTTCGTTTTCACGATGAACGGGCAAAGCAAAGACAGGCAGCGCTCCAATCCGAAACAAGGCAAATATCGCATCGAAAAATGGAGCAATGTTCGGTAACTGAACGATAACCCGATCTTGCTTCTTAATCCCTAATTGCTGAAATCCAACGACAAGACGATCCACTCTTCGATCAAGCTCCGCATAGCTCACTTTTTGCTCACCACAAACAACAGCGATATGCTCTCCAAGCGCTAACGCTCGCTGTCTCAGCATTTCTCCGAATGTGATCCCTTCCCAGCATCCACTTTGTCGATAACGCTCTGCGAATTCTTCTGGCCATGTTGGGCACCCTGCCAGCATCATGTATCCCTCCTAGGTCATAACCAGTACTTTTTAGTTACTTTTTAGTTCTTATTCACTTAAGCCCATTGCAGCCAGCATCGTACGGAACTTAGCCGAAGTCTCGGCAAGCTCAGATTCAGCACTAGAGCCTGCGACAATTCCCGCTCCCGCGTAAACTTTCATCGAAAGCCCTTCTGTATCCGCGCAACGAATCGTCACAGCCCACTCACCGTCTCCATTTTCATCCGTCCATCCGACTGCACCTGTATAAAATCCACGATCAAATGGTTCGATCTCTTGAATAACATCTCTAGCCAAGTCTGTAGGCGTCCCGCATATAGCCGGTGTTGGATGCATAGCCAAAGCAAGGTCAAGAGATGTGATCGATTCGTCCTTCAGTACCCCATTAATTTCGGTAGAAAGATGCCACATGGCCTTCGTTTGAACAAGCGATGGTTCTGATGGTACCTGCAGTTTGCTGCAGTACGGTGCAAGTGCGTTTGCAACCGCTTCAATCACGATGGCATGCTCATATCTATCCTTGGTAGAAGCCAGTAATGCGGCAGCTCTCCGCTCATCTTCAATTGGATCATTACTGCGCGCAGCAGAGCCTGCTAAAGGGTTCGCCGTAATTTGAAGTCCCTTCTTCGTCACTAGCAGCTCTGGGCTTGCACCAACTAGTGTTCGAGAGGGTTCAGATGATTCATATCCGATTGAAACGGTATCTATTTTGGATGAAGATGACTGCTCAGGCACTAATGGAACTGCGAATGTGTAACCATGGGAATGATAAAAAGCTAAATGAGCTAACAATTGAGGAATTTGCAATGGTTGAGGTAAAGAAATATGCAGCGTTCGGGAGAGCACTGCTTTTTGCAGTACACCTTCTTGAAAGAGCTCTAACAATCGATTCACGCCTTGTTTAAATTGTTCTGGCTCTGGAACAGGCTGTACTTGATAGTTGGATATTTGCGGCCTTTCAGGTGCACTAGCTGATAAAAATCTCAGACCATCATACATTTCGACTGTACCTGGTATGAACAGATGCGCTGGCTTGTCTGTATGAAAAGGTATAGCTCCAACGACGATCGATTGCGTTCGGCCTGCTCGTTTTGCTGCCTCAAGCAGTTCTGCTACGCGTTGGGGTAATAATTTGGATTCAGAACCTGTCGGATAGGATAGTCTTGCATATTCGCCTTGGGTTAACAACGTTTTTCGTGGTGAGGAGAAGAAGAACGACGAGCCTGTTCGATATTGTTCAATCAGTTGCTCGGCATCAGCTACGGTTAGCGTTTCAACATTCAACATAATCAAAATCTCCTTCCTGTATATGAAATTGTGATAAGAGTTATTGTAGAGGGCCTTTAAACGAATCACGCTGCTTCTCAAAATTTACTTTGCGTCAGCAGCCTAATGTAGCACCACCATCAACACAAACGTCATGCATCGTAATATGTCCTGCACGCGAAGAAAGGAGAAAGAGAACAGAATCTGCGATATCAACAGGAGCTGCTATCTTCCCTAACGGTATGCCCACTCTATACGATTCCAAGGAACCATCAATTATAGGCTGTGCACCATTCTCATCTTTCCACAACAGGCGCTGCATCTCTGTGTCCGTAGAGCCAGGCGATACTACATTGCAGCGTATGTTGTCCTTCGCGTATTCTAGTGCCAAGCACTTCGTGAACATTGTCGATGCCGCCTTGGATGCTGCATAGGCAGACATTTGCGTCCGAGGAACTTTTGAAGCATTCGAACTAACCGTGACGATAGCTCCTGCTTTGCGGGTTGCCATGCGACACACAACTGCTCGGGAAACGTAAAATACACCGTTTGTATTTACCGTAAAGTGCGATTGCCAGTCCTCATCACTTAGTGACCCGATGGCGCCGATTCGCAGCACGCCCGCCACATTCACTAAGATGTCGATCGGACCTAGAGCTCGCTCAATTTGTTCGACAGCAGCCTCAACTTCAGCACTACTTCCTACATCGACTGTATAGGGAAACACCTTGGCCCCAATACTTGTTAGATCAACGACGAGGCTGTTCAATCCAGCCTCGTTCCGATCCACAGCCGCTATCCTTACACCTTGTTCAGCAAGAGCCCGCACCACTGCTTCGCCAATACCTTGAGCGGCACCAGTGACAAGCGCAACTTTCCCTTCCATGCATGGATAATTCACAGCTGAAACCTCCTTAACGCTCAGGATGCAAAGCAAATCGCAAAGCTCGTGCTATAAGAACTGGAAGTACGGATACATGACCTTCACCTTCAAATTCCTTGTATTCGGCATGAACGCCATACTCCGACAAAAATGCTAGCCGCTCAGAGAGCTGACATGCATTCGCGCAATTGCCTGCCACATGCGTTTTTTCTAACTCACCTGCACCAAGCATCAATCGAATGTTGTGCGGCTCTTCCTTCACACGAGTACTGAAGTTTTGCTCCAACTCATGCAAGTATTCTTTATTCCAGTGCATAGAGGGACTTCCCGCGATATAGTACTGGAATGCATGCGGTCTACTAAACATTGCAAACAAAGTGAACAACCCCCCCAGAGAGTGGCCAAACAGCGCCTGACGATTGCGATCGATGTTGAATTCACTTTCGATCTGCGGTTTGACTTCTTCCTCTACAAATTTCAGAAAAGCCTCAGCACCGCCCTGTTCAGGCAAGGGAGATCCATCCGACTTGTTCAAAATGCTCGTATTCGGAAATGGCGTATAGTCATAGAAACGATCAGGTGAGAACTGACTCTCCGTCTCATACCCTATTCCAACGATGACTGCAGGAACAACACCTGTTTTTTCCGGACGACGGCATTGCAGACGCAAAGCCTCTACCATTGTGTTAAACACGCAATTTCCATCTAACATATAAATAACAGGGTATCCTGATGGTGGAGCTTCCCCCAGTGGTTGTGCCGCAATAATCCGATATGTGCGCTGTTCAGCCTGCGAACGCATGACCCAATGCTCTGCACGAGGCAATTCCAATTTGCGGCGCATCATATCAATTGAAACCGTACGATTGCTCATGGTATCCTCCCTATTTGCTCGTTAGTAATCGCACCGTGTCGTCAATAATTTTTTCATACGCGACAAGACCGCTTCCTAGCCAATGCTGATTATTCACTTCATATACATGACCATTTTTGACAGCCGGCATGCTCTTCCAAATGTCACTTGCCATCATTTCTGTCATGCGCTCCGTTCCTTGATCATAAGCATTGATAACAAATATAAAGTCGGCATCCAATTCAGGTAGTATTTCTAATGAAATATTGGCCGCTGTTTTATTTTCAACGAGCTTAGACATACCCAGCCCCAAATCCTGGTGCAGTGCAAACCCACAGAAATATTGCGCGCCCATCAAACTGACACCCCGAGGGGCAAATCGGATTATCGCAACCTTTTTGTCACCTACCACAGTGCTAAGCTTAGCTTTCGCTTCACTCACTTTTTGCCGATAAGCTTGTACGGCCTGCTCTGCCTCGTTCGACTTACCAAGCAAATCCCCCATTGTAACTAGAGACTTTTCAATATCTCCAGCGGCGTTCTTGAACACATACGTTGGGGCAATTTTGGCATAATTCTCGTATGTACCGTTCTTGGCATATGACTCCGTGTGCAAAATAATAAGATCGGGATTATGAGCCATTAACACTTCCGGTGATGGAAGACCTCCTGAAAGATCGATCTTAGGTACATCCTTCAGCTGATCTTGTAAATAAAAATGGCCCAGCTTCCCATTCGACCATTGCGCAGCAGGCTTTACGCCCAGTGCAACTAACGAATCCTCCATATTTGGTGCGAATACACGCTGCACCTCTGCTGGCAGCTTAACTTCATTGCCAACTTCGTCGGTTATCGTTCGCTCACTAGACGTACCACTTTGCTGTCCAGCAGGAGCAACTTCAGTGGAGGAAGCATTCGAGCTCGCTTGCTTTGCAGATGCAGCTTCTTTGCTGGTGCTATCTCCGCAGCCAGCCAGCAAACCAACTATGATTGCAGAGCACACGATTGCTGATACTCGTGTTCTCCAAAGGTTCTTTCCATTCAGAAAGCTGTCCAACATACTTCATCTCCTCTTTGATAATAATTCTCAATTAAGTCGAGTATATATTAGGTGGCGAACGATACACCATGGCTATTATCCAGAAGTGCATTTGGACAATCTCCTGTAAAAAGGAGCAAAGCTTCATCGAGCATCCTGCTAATAGCGAGGGCAGAGTATTCAAACCACGGATCAGAAGAAATCATATATACATTGCGATTCGCGACTGCTTTTAGCTTTCTCCATTCGGCAGAATGCTGTAATCCAAGCCAGTATCTTCGAGACGAAGCTTCCGGACATACCGCTATAAATAGACGATCTGGATTACGCTGCAGCAGCTTCGCTATCGTAATCTGTTGATTATTCCTGACGCTTATTCCATAGGCAGGTTCCAACTGCAAGTCTTCGTACAACACTTCCTCTAAACCACGATTGCTGTACACATGAATACTGGAGCCGAATATACGCAGCGCCAACACACTCTCTTTACCGACAACCTGATCAATTTGTGAACGTGCATATTGAACTCGTTGCTCGTATTGCTCGATCCACTGTTTGGCTTGCTCTTCTTTATTTAAAAACGCAGCAATCATCGTTAGCTGCTCTCTCCATCCTGCCTCTGCTGGAACTACAAGCGCAGGTGCAATATGCTCTAGCTTGCTGATCTCCTCTGCTGATAGATGATCCATTCCAATAATCGCATCAGGCTTGGCTTGAAATAATTTTTCAGCATTCTCTTCAAAATTACTGTCATGATAAGGAGCTGTAAGCTTTAAGTGGGACTTTATTTCAGAGTGGTAAACATTGTAATAATAGGGTGTCCATTTCGCGTCGAGCGGTGCTACTGCAGGCATCACATTCAAAGGCAGCAGCTGGCCAATAATCGATGAAGAGCAAGTCGCAATCACTCTCCGTGTATTTTTGGAAAAATCGGATGGAGAAACGCCGACTTCTTTTTTAAATTTACGACTAAAGTAGAATTCATCCTTATATCCCACTTTGACAGCGATATCACGCAGCAAGCAGTCTGTTTCGGCTAAATATCGTTTCGCATGATTAATGCGGACATTCGTTACATAATCCATGGTGCTTTGGCCAAATGTCTTTTTGAATAAATCAACAAAGTATTTCGGACACACATTAGCCATCTCTGCAAGCAATCCAATCGAAATTGGTTCATCATAATGCTCGTCGATGAATGCTTTTACTTCTATTAAACTGGTTTTCCGGCTGTCGCCTGAAGCAATTGAGCTTCTGTCTAGTTGTAACTCTATTTGTGAACTCACGTAGAACCACCCCATCAATTTGATCAATTGCACGAATAAAATAAGCACATGTATAACGATTAATTGATAATGATTATCATTGTCGTTTTTAACCTATCATACTGCCCCTTATTCGTCAATCTTTAACAGAATTTGTATCCACTCACATACTCAACTTAAAAGAAGAAAATCTCGTCAATTATCATCCAAGCGCAAACTTCCCTTCTATTGATAAAGGCAAACCAGCTGCTATTATCGGAATTGTAAGGCAAGTGATCTTCTATATTCCGATTATGCTTATTCTGCCTGAGTTTATCGGTGTATCCGGCATTTACTGGGGCTCACTTGCCATAGATGCTGTGATGGTGCTGTGGATATTTATGATGATTAAGAAAGAGTTCACGATACTTCGTTCACAAGAAAAAGCAATCGCCGCATCCTTGTAATTTCGAATTATTACGTTGCAGACAAGTTGTAGCAACAAAACTCGAATCATTAATGACGAAAATTCGACTAGTGTCCATCATCATTTCTGGTTATAATGTAACAATGAAAAAAGAACATATCGAAGAAATTCACTATATTAGAGCACTTGCGTTTCTCGCTGTTGTCCTGCAGCACTCCATTGGGCATTACATTTTTGTCCCTGAGGCCCATTTAGCAGACGGTGTTGCCTTTACGTTTTTACTGCTTATCTCTAAGTTTGCCGTCCCTATGTTTATTTTCGTAACAGGACTCGTTTTATTTTATAATTACGATGGTCGGTTGAATTACGGGACATTTATTAAGAAGCGGTTTAGCGATATTATCGTACCGTACTTGTTTTGGTCTTTTATTTATTTGCTATTTCAAAATAAGGACCTTATTACAGCAGTCTACAGATTTGGAGATGTATTTCTGACAGGTAAAGCATCTTACCATCTTTGGTATGTCATCATGATTATTCAGCTGTATATTACGTTCCCTATATCTCGCTTTATCATCATGCAAGCAAGGAGATGGATTTGCACACCAGTCGCTGTTTATACAGCTTTCGCCATACTCGGAATCGTTTATATCGTGCTAATGACATACCCTATTCATGTAACGGCTGCACGCTGGAACATTCCATTGATTACACCTATATTGACTAAATATGCGGATCGAAATGCACTTAACTTCTTCTATTACTTTGCACTTGGCGCATTGGCTGGTCTGACCATAACACACTGGAGAGCATGGATTAATCGCCACGCTAGTTGGATATATTCCATATTTATCGTAATGAGCGGTATTATGGCGTATCGTACGATTTCAAGCTTCGGGCTTCTTCCAGCACTGAAAACAGAATATAGCCAACTGCTTCTGCTGCGGCCTGTGACGGCGATATTTTTGATAAGCTCCGTATTTGCTACTTATCTATTTTGCATGCGAGTAAGCAACGTTGCGAACAACCGTACCCGTCGTGTTATTACGTTTATTAGTCATTACTCTTATGGTGCTTATCTCGTACATGCATTTGTGCTAGGAGTATCCTACTGGCTGCCTGACTATTTCTCTAACTATATCAATGTAACGCTGCGTACCATAATTGCCTTTATGATTGCTTCGTTCTTATCCGTCATGCTAACTTATGTGCTGTCCAAGCTGCCTATGGGGCATATTATGACCGGCTTGCGAAAAGCTCCATCAAAAGCAAAAGTTTCATAACGCATTTTATTTCAGCAACGATGTGATCCTATATTCTGTCTAATTAAACAAGTATGAGCGAGGAGCCAGCTACGGTTTTCTCGCTCATTTTTTTGTTACTTCTCTCTACAGTTGAATGATCGCACCTTCATGGAAACAATGGAAGCAAAAGAAAACGACGGGTTTCCCCGTCGCTCTCGACTAATTGAATATGATATTAGAATGCCTGCATACCAAGTGTATTCAACTTCTCGCCTTGAATGTTAACACCAGCACGACCCGTAATTTCGATGTAGTGAGCTACACGGCGGCCTACGCGAACATCTGATTCATCGCGATTACCTTCTTGTGCTCCGTTAATAACCATAATCGTTGCACCAAAGCCAGGTACAAGTCCTTTAGCAAGCTGTGCTGCTGTCGGCACATAATTGCCAACGATAATGTCATGGCAAGAAGGCTTAGGATCTTGAGGCGTCATCCAGAACAAAATAGCTGTCATAAAGCCAAGTCGACCATCGTCTGTAATTTTCTCAGGGTTATTCAGCAATACATTCTTATCACCGAAAATAATGGAGCCGATCAAACCATAGTTGTAGTTCCAGCTCAACTGGATTGGACCGCGACCATGATAAGATTTTCCTGCCACTGGTGGATAGTCACTGTTGCTTTGCACATATCCAATACCGCCTTGACCGTTCACATAGGCAACTTCTTCGTTAAAGAATAGTGCCCAGCTTAGTTCTCCACCTGGAGCACCTGGCCAGCCTCCACCTGTTTCATGCGAAATATTCGCTAGGAAGGCAGCGAGCTCACGCTTACGGTTCACTTCTGTTCCTTCTTTTAAGAAAGTACCAAAATCAACGATTCTAGAACGTGTTGGCTTACCGATGTTCCACTCTGCGTTAAACTCTTTTTCTTCAAACAAGAGTGTTTCTGTCTTTGTAGTCTTGTCCAGACGCCAAATTTGCTTTGTCCAGTTGCTAGGTCCACGGTAAACTTCTTTATATTTGATATTCGCAACATCGCGAACAGCCGCAATCAAATTATCATAGGAGTAGTAGTCTGTTTGTCCAGGCTTGTAATAAGGCTTACCTGCCGCTTTTTGATGCCATCCTGGAGTACCAGTGCGCAATGGGAACAACGCTTCATATTCGGTTCTAGGAAGAGCAGCGTTTACAGCTTGGATCGCTTGAGCTGGAGAATACTGTGGATCAATACCGCCCCAAGTTTGTTGAATTTGCTGATCCGTAATGACACGGCTTCCACCAACTGGGAGGAGTGGACCTTCTCCATTTCCGGTATTCGATGTTGTTGCAGAAAGTGCTGTACTTGCAGCTGAAGTATTGCCTGCCGCATCTAATGCTTTAATTGTATAACTATAAGCCGTGTTAGCCGTCAAGCCAGTATCCGTATAGGAAGTTGTCGTTGAGGAGCCTACTTTGACCGCATTTCTAAAAATATCGTATTTGGATACGCCAACATTATCGGTCGATGCAGTCCAAGACAAAGTAAGAGATGTTGTGGTTGGGCTAGATGAGACAAGTCCTGTTGGTACGCTAGGAGCTACTGTATCATTTCCACCGCCCGGGTTTGGTTCAGTAGTAACCAGTTTCCATGCACTAGAGCTTTCGGGATTTTCGCCCTGCGTCCACCATTTCGCTTCATAAGTTTTACCATTATAGCTTACTTTAGCGCCTGCAGTGTAAGCCGTACTCGCATTCCATGCAGGTGCCGTAACTTGCGCTACAGCGAAAGAATTGCTCGGTGCTGCATACGCTGCTGCTCCTGCAACTGGAGTGGATACGATCATAGCCGCACCAAGTACTGCGCTAATATTACGCACCATATTTTTACGTTGTGATGATTGTTTCTTCGATTTCATAATGAGCCTCCTCTACATTTTTGGTTTCTCTCAGCACATTCTAGTTGATTTCGTACAGCGTAAAACTGCGATATCTGTTGAAAAATCGAATGTAGGATTCTGATCGCCAATAAATAGAGCGCTTACAAAAATACTTTTAAAAACGAGATAAAGCGTACGTCATACCCCTCATTTCCATATATTAGTTAACACCTGTATTATAATTTGATAGACGCCTCGTTGTCACTATTTAATTTTTTTGTAAACTGATGCATTTTCATAGTTTTGCTCTACTAAACGATTCGACAAGAAAAAATAGAGAATCTCATTCTACAAGAAATGATGATTCTCTCCACTTCACACAAATTCACCACTGTTTAATACGCTAACATGAACTTACATTTGCATAAATCAGCTGTGCTTGAAGAACCATATTTGGTGAGGTGATCCAAATATGCCTAACAAATCTAATGTGCAAGCAGCACAAGAGCGATCTGTCGTCGTAGAACAAGTTGATACCAATTTAGCAACTTTGTCTACGTTTTTTACGGACAACTCTAACTTTAAGTATCGCATCCTGCAAGCTTCGGATATAGAATCAACCCTGGCTATATGCTATTTGGATATTCTAATCGACGAGAAACATTTGAACACACAGCTGCTCCAACTGAACATAGACGAAATAAACGAAGATACGATTATGGAATGCTTGTCAGCAATGGGTACCATACAGACATTTACTGATCATCAAGCTATCGCTTCCTTCTTATTTAACGCTGGTTTCATTTGCTTTGTACAAGGTAAAGAAGAAGCGTACGGTATACCTATCCCAGGTTACCAAACACGCTCCATCGAAGAATCGAAAACAGAGCCTGTTGTGAGAGGACCGAGAGAATCCTTTACTGAGCAGATTCAAACGAATCTTGCGATGATTTATCGACGATTAAAAACGCCCTATTTAAAAACGAAAAAATACACGATTGGCAGCAATAGCAATACGGAGGTCCAAGCTGTTTATTTACAACATCTTGTAGATAAAAAGGTGCTAGCGGAGTTTGAAAAACGAATCGGACAAGTCAAGCTGGATACGTTGATCGAAAGTGCTCAATTAGAAGAACAAATTCAAGATCATGTATTTACACCATTCCCACAAATCGCGATGACAGAGCGTCCTGACCGAATTGTTGCTGCGTTGAATGAAGGCAGAATTGTTGTTTTGGTAGATGGGACACCTTCCGTCCTTATTATCCCTACGCTGTTTACGGACTTTTTACAGGCAAGTGAAGATTATTATGAGCGCTTTTATTTTGCAAATGTAACTAGAGCTTTACGAATTCTTGCGCTTGTCATTTCTTTATTAGGGCCTTCTTTGTACGTGGCGCTTACCACTTTCCATCAGGAAATGCTCCCGACACCGCTGCTGCTAACTTTCAGTGCAGCCAAGTCAGGAGTCCCGTTTCCAACGTTTATTGAAGCGTTAATTATGGAGATTGCGTTCGAATTGCTGCGTGAAGCTGGTATTCGCTTGCCTCGTACGGTAGGACAGACGATTAGTATTGTTGGAGCGTTAATTATCGGGGAAGCAGCGGTTCAATCTGGCATCGTATCAAGACCAATGGTTATCGTCGTTGCTACAACAGGCATTGCCTCGTTCGCGATTCCTGCGTTCAATGCAGCAATTGCTTTTCGAATCATGCGCTTTCCGATTATGTTTATTGCGGCCGCTACTGGAGTATTTGGCATTGCCATATGCAGTCTGATGCTAATTTTGCATGTAAGCTCACTGCGTTCATTTGGAGCACCTCTGTTGTCACCAGTTGCCCCCATGCATTGGAAAAGCTGGCTCAAGAACATATTTATTGTTCCTTACCAATTAAGAGAATGGAAGGACAGCACCACATCGCTTCCGGAATACCAAACGAGTCAATTAGACGAGTATTCGAAAAGTAAGGAGTAATATTATGCTATGGGATCGCCGCTTCGCCGCCTATACTTTCATCTGCATATGCCTGCTCATCTTGTTATCTAGCTGCTCCACAGATATTCGTGAGCTGAATCAAGTTTCGATCGTCATGGCAACCGGCATCGATTGGGATAAAGACACGAACAAGCATCGAATTACCGTCTATACCCTGCAGCCTACAAGTAAAGGGACCAACGCAACGCAGCAAGATTCACTCAACGAATGGCTCGGCTCAGCTACAGGCGACTCGATTATGGAAAGTGCCCAACATTTGCGATATCGGGCTAGTAAAAAGCTGTTTTGGTTCCATAATCGTGTATTTATCATCAGTCGAGATGCGGCTCGTCATTCGATGCCCGAAATTATTGATTTTTTACAACGCAATCGAGAAATTCGGAGTACAAGCCTTGTGCTAATTAGTGACGTAAATGCGGATCAAATATTGAAAACGAAGCCCGAAACGCAAGATCTTGTCGTTAATGAACTGTTTGGTATGATACGCAATCAAGATGAAACGGGCAACAGCTTAGGTATTTCCGTAAAAGATTTAATAAACAAAAATGCAAATTCAACACAAGGCTATATAACAGGGCGAGTCGTAACGAGAACACCTAGAGAAAAGTCAGAACCCGTACTGGCATTGCATGGATCGGCTCTTTTACATAAGGGAACGTTCGTTAACTGGCTCTCTAGTGATGAAACTGCAATCGTGCGTTTATTGACGGATCCGGACAAAGACAAAGTTCAAGCTACCTTTGTCGTGAAGGATCAGGATTATGATTTTGACAGTATTACGGCTCAGATCGCCATTAAGTCGAGGAAAATTCGCTCTTACTTTGTTGGTGATCAACCAGAAATGGATATTCATTTTGACTTTACCTGCATGATTAATGAACTTAAGCATAATCAAACTGCAAATCAAATGAACATACCCACTTTAGAAAATATTATCAAGAAAACGATACAACAGGAAATCCAAAGTGTCATTACAACGGCACAAAGTAAAGTGAATGTAGATTATTTGGGTTTCGGGAACCACATTTATCAGCATCATCCTGATAGATGGAAACAAATACAGCCAAAGTGGAATGCTATATTTAAAGAAATGCCTGTACATGTCACAGTCAATCTAACGATATGGAATACCGGTAATGTTCAGTAGTAGAAAGGAGCGAAGTTTGTGAACATGCTTTACATCCTGCTAATCCTATATGTCCCTTATACGGTTGGGGCTATTGTTCATTTACGGAAAAGGCATGAGAAACGCAGACTGTTTGTTTTTTCAGCCCTTTCTCTATTCGGAATCATGTATACGGTCGCCATCATTGCAGATTGGCCAATGCCTACCCCAGAGAGCATCGATCGATTGCTATATCGTCCTGTCTCAAACTACATAAGACAGCATGTATTAGGACTTTAATTCAAGGGAGTACATTTCATGGGCGAAAATGGAAAAATTTCTTCACTGCAACTCGGATATTTGATTTTCACCTATTTATCAGGATTCGCTACGCTATATATGCTGGAAATTAAAATGCTGGGCACAGACGCTTGGATGTCTATTCTTTTTGCGACGCTTGGAAGCTTATTATTGTTAGGAATTCTGCTATACATACAACGACAATTCCCAGAACAGACGATATTTGAATACACAGAGCAATTGGTTGGGAAATGGATTGGGAAAGGTTTCATGATCATTTTCCTTTACTATTGCTTTGAGTTATGTATGCTAACGAGTAAAGCATTAACCGTCTTCTATACGACGGCTATTATGCCAAAAACACCGAGCTATGTATTTAATCTACTCATTTTTATCGTTACAGCCTATGCTGCTTATTTAGGACTTGAAACGATAGGCAGAGCCGCTCAAATTATACTGCCACTCGCTGTTATTTCACTAACTGCGGTATGTGTATTAATAGCTAGCCTCATCGATATAAATCCATTCTTACCAATGTTCCAAAGTTCAGGTAAGCAGATTGCCTATACATCATTTAGCACGTACGCGTTTCCATTTAGCAAAATTATTGTGTTCGCAGCTGTATTTGCTCGCGTCAAAGATAAGAAGGCTGTTTCACGAAATTCGATGATCGCCATTATTTTAGCAGGGATCTATTTCTTTAGTGCCACTTATTTAACTATAGGCTCAATCGGCCCTTATCTAGCTGAGATTAAAACGTATCCATTTTTCACGGCTATTAGTATGGTACGAATCGGGGATGACATTGAGCGATTTGAAATTGTATCCATAGGATTTTGGACCATGCTCGTAATATTTGAAGGCATACTCGCGTTATATGTGGCTATGAGGTGTATTCAATATTTATTTTCTTTGCCTGATACGAAATGGCTCCATATACCGACAGCATTACTCTTGTTCGGATTGAGTGAAAAAAGCTTTACGAATGGCTCAGCTAGTATTATTGAATTCGACTATACAACCTATCCTTACACAAGTCTTATACCATCGACGATCATTCCTTTGGTTCTGCTGATCATGACCATACTAAAAAAACGAGCAAAAAAGTAAGGCATCAACTGCATGTTATATGCTAGCTGATGCCTTATTTCATGTCTCGTCTTAGTCGTGCCTTACTTGTGAATATGAGCCTTTAATTAGAGCGATGTTCAATCCATGTTACAAAATGCTCGATGTAGCTTTGAATGTTCTGCTTCGTACGTTCATCCGATACGACTTTCAGCTCGGCATTGACTTTCTCATGTACCTGCGAAATACGTACTTTTTGAAAAGGCAGACAAGGAACTTGCATCGCTTCCAGCGTATGTCGTAGCTGTACTTGAGCTAATGCCGTACCTAGTCCACCAGGTGTCGCTCCAACAATGCCTACTGGCTTGCCCTGCAAAGCTCCGGATCTTGGCGGGCGTGAAGCCCAATCGAGCGCATTTTTGAGCACTCCGGGAATACCGGAATTGTACTCCGGCGTAACGATCACAATACCATCCGCATCTCGGATCCCCTGATTAAACGCCACTACGGATGCTGGCAGCTCGCCCGCTTCCAAATCTTCGTTATATAGAGGGAGATCACCAATCTCAATTAAATGAAAAGCAGCAGGAACATTCAAATCCGCAATCGTGTTTGCAATGATGCGATTGTATGAATTTTTTCGCAAGCTTCCGCACATAAGCCCAATCTTCTTAGACATGATAAGCCCCACTTCCTGAAATGTTATTTCTTTACTATTTCCTAGAAGGATATTCTTATTCGATATCAAGCTATAAAAAGGGCCATTTGCTTATTGTACTAGCTTACTTTTCAGCTATGTTGCATACATAGAAGGAGACGGCAGTAATTTTGACTGCTTCACCCGTATGACGAAGCGCAGCACCTTGTGCCTCCACTAGGTCGAAATACTTCGTATATATTTTTGCTTCATCAAGCTTTGCCGTCGCATATGGCGCCTCTTCTATGTAATAACGCCCATCCTCGTATTTTAAAACATGACCGTTTCTCTCTATTGACATGTGCCACCTCTTAGAAATTAGTATGCTGTGTATTAGACATCATTAGACTATGATACCATAACTAAGTTTAGGAATATAAAAAAGGCCAAGTACATCAAACACTTGGCCTCTTAAAAGGTATCATCCATTATATCACTGCGGACGCTCAATCGAGAACAGCTTCCCTAACGACGAATAATAGCTTCCGGCCATACGGCTTACAGGCTGCAGCTTCTCTGCATCAATACGTCCATCCTCGTAGATATCATCCGCAATATGAGCACGCACGACACGAGCGATTAATAAATCACTGGCAGGAGTTTCATCTGTACCACCCAGTGGAATAGACTTCTCAAGCACACACTCCATGCGAATTTTAGATTCAACAATTCCAGGAACACGAATCGATTCACTCTCAATCGGAGTTAAGCCAGCACGCTCAACTTCACTCTCGTTTGGCGGCAAATTCGCCGCAGTCTCGTTGACAGCTTTTACGATTGCTTCGTCAACGATATGGATCACAAGCTCGCCAGACTCAATCGCATTTCTCGCTGTATCCTTCATCACGCCCGCTTTGCGTTGGACCGATACAGAAAGCATCGGCGGATTGCTGGATACGATGGAGAAATAACTAAACGGAGCTGCATTCAATACGCCTTCTTGAGAAAGGGTCGTAATAAAAGCAATTGGTCTAGGCACAACACTGCCAATTAACAGCTTGTAAGCATCTTTATCTGTAAGTTGTGTTGCATCTATCGATATCATAACAAAATCTCCTCGCTTTAAATTATCTTGAATTAAAGATAATTCAAGATAAGGATTCTGTCAACTTTGCTGCTGCTGCTGCACAGCTTCAATCAGAGCTATTACTTTATCCACCGCTTGATTCGTTCCACTTTTCTATGTCTACTAACTATTTGTTCAGCTCCTTTTTAAATACGTCCCATATCGGGCTATCATCGTTGCCATAAACATAGGGCTCCCCTTTTTCTTGTGCCTCCCAGTATTTCCAATGAGCCTTATCTGTACCAAGTTCGTAATCCATACCTTCCCATGTATCTTCACGGAATGCATAGAAGGACCAGTGCCATCCGTACTCATTGAAAATAGAAATCAAATCAGCCACGTACTGGTCAGCACCGCTTACCATTCGGTTAATACCGAATTCAGCAGCAATGATGCGGTTAGCCGGAATTTGATGCTCAGCTGCCCATTTCGCAACGGGATCTAGAAATTGCTGCAACGACTCACGGTTAAACTCTTTTTCCTCTTTATTTTCCCCTACCTTTACTTTTCCTGGGTATGAGTAAGTAAATCCTTTGCGTTTGTTTTGGCTCGTCATCTCATATGGCTCGTACATATGGAAAGCATACAGCACTTTGTCATCATCAATTGGCTTTAAGTAAGAGAATGCCCACGGTGTGGCATAAAGCCCAGAGTCCAAAATAATAGGCGTTTCCGCATCTACCGTTCGAATGGATTTCACAATCGTATCATATAGCTTATTTAAATCCGCAGTCGAATTTTCAACTTTACTGTACCACGCCTTATAATCCTGCGTCCAAAAATCATGGAACTTCGTTGCCGTCTCTGGATGCGGTTCGTTAATCAAGTTATAGCCGACAACAGCTGGGTGATCCTTCAGACGGGTCGCGAGATCCTTCCAAAACTGAGCTGCCTGCTCATGATATTTTTCATCCTGCCATATCCGATCATCATTCGAGCGATTATTGAATTGGCGCCAGCGATCACCTGGAAGACTTAATACACTAACTATAACTTTCATATCACGCGCTGCCGCATCATCCAGATCTTTTTTCAATTTGGCAAAGTCCTCTTCAACAATACCTTCGTACCCATTAGCACTGCCAATGAGGAAATCTTTCTCTGGTTCAGGGTCAGGCTTGTCCTTAAAGAAAATGTCCGGGTCCTTGCCCCATTTGTCAGGTGCAAGACGAACGAACTCGATATTGCTTTCTTTCGCAGCCATATAATTATCCGGAAGCGAAGTAGAATTCATAAAATTCGTACCTTTACGCTGCTCGTTCCAAAAAGTAATTTTCCCGTACTGCTCTTTCACGTTTATTTCCATTTGGTTGTTGTCTGGTGCTGGAACAGGCCTTGTTGGCTGTGCCGTAGGCGTACATCCTGTGGTAAACATAAGGCATATCGCTAATAGCGCGAATATGTGCTTTTTCATGTTTTGCGACGATACTAATCTGCTGCATTTTGATTTGCTAGTAAAATTCATATTTTCACCTCGCATTCATCATAATGCGCTTCTGTTACACCAATGTGACATCTACTCAGAAGTTGATTTACTGCAATTTCCACATGAGTGCGGTAGAACGAACTGTTATATAAAACAACAATAATTATGGTAAATGTAGACATCTCAGCTGATATTCATTACAATCCAAATGTAGAACAACCTCATCATGCATTGGAGTTGATAATATGAATCTATCTCGAAATGATAGGTTAAAACGATGGATATGGTGTTTTGTCATCATTGGCATGCTGGCTAGTATCCCCTTGGTTTATCAACGTGTAGCAACGGAAAACACGTCACGCAGCGTTCAATTCGTTATGCATTATCGAGATCTGCTGCAAATGTCAGATTCACAACTTCACCCTGCTTCGTTTATACAAGAACAGCTGAATAACATGAAGGAGGCTGGCATTAACGCCATTGCGGTACATGAAAGCACACTTCAAGAGCTGAACTTAAGCCGCAGAATAGATATGTACTCCTCACGCGAAGTCAGCGTATTGACCTCTCAACCGATTTCACCTCAAGAGAACTTCACCTATATCCTTTTTACGGAGCCGAATAGCCGAACTCAAATGATCAAGTTCATCGAACAGCAAGCACAACGTTTGAACATTACCACCCATCGTTGGACACTAAACGAACAAGATGGACTCATTCTAGAAATGCCACTAAAAGATGCGGCCATTATGCCGCTTGATTACGATCCTCTCACCTTGCAAATGCTAAATGAGCTGCAGTTCGACATCGTTGCTTACATATCTAACCGCCGTCCGTTTGACGCTAATTTTCTCAACCAATCGCTATCGATGCTGCGTAGTTATGGAGTAAACACATTGGTGATCGATGGAGAGAGCGTACCTGGCGTGACAAAGTCCATTAAAGAACAAGATGACAATATTAAGCTTACAGCAGAGCTAATGCTTAAACACGGCCTAAAACTGGCCCTACCCGAATTGCAAAAAACCGAGCCCCTCGGATTGCAGACCCTCGCTTCCAAGCTCGATAATCAGATCATTCGTACACATATTTTCAGCGACTTCGATTCGGGTAAACTGATGGGCACGCTTAATGACAAGCAGCTTGAAGCACTCAAGACAAGATTTACAGATCGACTTGTTCTAGCTGTAAAGGATCGCAATATCCGTACCATCCTTATCTCCGCTAAACCAGCTGTTAGCGCAAGTACTGGAACCTATGACAATCCTCTAGTACCGTTGTATTCAATCTTGAATGGAGAAGAAAGTGTGACTGCCCGACTAGAAAAGTTCAGCATTCAAGTTGGACAGGCGCCTTTATTTGAGACGAAAGAAGTTCCTATGCAGTTACTATGGAAGTGGCTTATGATTGGGGTCGGTATTGCTATTATTGCTTTACTGGTAGGATGCTTCTATCCCGCCCTCCTGCTGCCAAGTTTACTACTAGGAGCTGTCGCATCCGCAGGATTATATGTCCTTTCACCATTGTGGCTGTATAAAATAATTGCGTTAGGCTCGTGCATCGCTGCACCTACAGTTGCTCTCATCTTGGCCATCCGCACACTGCGCAAGAAGCAAAGCTTGTCCCTATCTCCTGCACAACGAATCGTAACAGGTGTAACTCTATTTATCCGTACTTCGATCATATCTCTTATCGGCGGTATGGTAATCGTCAGTTTACTAAATGACATCGTGTTTCTATTAAAAGTCGATCAGTTCCAAGGCGTGGGGCTGGCAAGTATTATTCCAATAGGTTTTGTCGCACTTTATATACTATTTTTTGATAAAAACGAGCTGTCTTTACGAGAAAAAGCTCAATTTGTTAAACGTATTTTGCTAACGCCAATCACCATACTTTGGTGCGTAATTGCAGCAGCCTGCTCTGCATTTCTTCTTTATTATTTTATACGTACTGGGAATTCCGGCGTCGTTTCACCGATCGAGTTATTGTTCCGTGCCTTGTTAGAACAAACGCTGGGCGTCCGCCCACGTCTAAAAGAGTTTTTATTTGCCTATCCACTCTTCTTCCTCGGTGCTTATTTAGCATTAAGCAGGGTGAAGGCTGGCATTATCATTTTCGCGATTAGCATCATTGGTCAAATTTCTCTCGTTAACACATTCGCTCATCTGCATACACCGCTTATCATTTCCTTTATTCGTGTTGGCTTAGGAATGACGCTGGGAATAATGATGGGATTGCTTGCTATAGCGGCTTGGCATATCGTTTGTTTGATTTGGAACTATGGGAAGAAGTGTTGGTCGACACTTACAAATTAACAAGCTATAGTCAAGATCTAGAACCATGCTTCTCTCAATAACAAGGGCTATCTCTGCGTGGAGCCTCCATTTGTTAGAACCAATCCAAACTGGCTAACATTCTGGAGGACCGATCCCATGTGAGACAGCCCTATTTTTACATATATGTTGAATTAACGATACATCTATCTGACATTATTACTAATTTGCTAGGTTACTCCTCCAACAAATTTCGCTGGAATTTTGCCATCGCTGCATACTCCTCTTCCAGTCTGCGTGGAAGGGAAATGAAGATCGGCAGCAGCTGATGATACAACTTCGCATGCTCCTTCACAGGCTTATGCTCATGAGATGCGCCTACCATCGTCGAAACAACATCCAACGAATCTGCTCTACCCGTTGCATAGAGACCCAATACGACAGCACCTAAGCAGGAGCTTTCATAGCTTTCTGGAATGACCACTTCCTGATCGAAAATGTCTGCCATCATCTGACGCCAAAGCTCTGAACGAGCAAAGCCTCCAGTCGCATGAATCCGATGAGGTCTGCCGATCTGCTCTTCCATGGCTAAGAGCACCGTGTACAGATTGAAGATGATCCCTTCCAATACCGCACGAATCATATGCTCTTTACGATGATGCATCGTTAAGCCGAAGAAGGAGCCTCTCGCATCTGCATTCCAGAGCGGAGCACGCTCACCAGTAAAGAACGGATGGAACAGCAGTCCATCTGATCCAGGCCGTACGCGCTCAGCAATTTGCGTGAGCAGATCATACGGATCTATGCCAAGCCGCTTCGCAGCTTCCACTTCGGATGCTGCAAGCTCGTCCCTTACCCAGCGGAACAGCATGCCGCCGTTATTTACAGGACCACCAACTACCCAATGCTTGTCTGTTAACGCATAGCAGAACGTACGCCCTTTCGGGTCAGTAACAGGGCGGTCGACTACGGTACGAATCGCTCCGCTCGTCCCGATTGTAACTGCTACGACTCCAGGCTGAATCGCATTAACACCGAGATTGGACAGAACGCCATCGCTTGCTCCCACGATAAAGATTGTTTCAGGATCAAGCCCCATCTCACCGGCATAAGCCGTATCCAACCCCTTCATCTGATGCGTCGTAGGCACGAGCTCTGACAGCTGTTCTCTGCCGACACCAGCTATTTGGAGCGCTTCCTCATCCCAATCGAGCTGCTGCAGATTAAACATGCCTGTCGCAGAAGCGATGGAGTAATCTATGACATATTTGCCAAACAACTTCGCAAATACATATTCTTTAATTGAAATAAATTTGGTTGTCTTCGCAAATAGCTCCGGCTCTTCGTCACGCAGCCACATTAGCTTCGTTATCGGCGACATCGGATGAATCGGTGTCCCTGTACGACGATACAGCTCATGCCCGTTCATTTCCTGCTTCAAGCGTGCGGCATAAGCAGCACTCCGATTGTCCGCCCACGTAATGCATGGCGTCAACGGATCACCTACCGCATCCACAGCAATGACACTATGCATCGCGGAGCTAAAGGATACGAATAGCACATCGGCTGGCGATATGTTGCTATTCGACATCACCTGTTTAACCGATTGAATGACCGCTTGGTAAATCTGTTCCGGATTCTGCTCTGCAATCGTGGCGTTAGGTGTAAATAAAGGATACTCTTCCCCGCCTTTTGCTACGACTGTGCCGTCTTCCTGGAACAGAACTGCCTTCGTACTCGTTGTACCGATATCGATACCGATCGTATATAGAACTTTGCTCATAACATAACCCTTCTTTCCATCCACTACCTTTATTGCATGTTCAAAAAGTCCGATTATAACGGACTTTTCGAACTGCATCTATTTAAACGAACATACTAAGTGCAAGAATAAGGCCAAGTGCTACAACAGATAGTATCGTCTCCATTACGGTCCAAGACTTCAACGTTTGTGTGACCGACATGTTAAAGAACTCTTTAACCATCCAGAAGCCTGCATCGTTAACGTGAGATAATACGATCGAACCTGCGCCCGTCGCCAATACAACAAGCTCAACATTAACGCCAGGGTTCATTGCTAAAACAGGAGCTACAATTCCAGCTGCCGTTGTCATCGCAACTGTCGCGGAGCCAGTAGCGACACGAATAAGTGCTGCTACTAACCAAGCAAATAGAATAATATTTACATTCGCTTGTGTTGCAATTTGAGCAATCGCACCGCCTACTCCACTATCAATAAGCACTTGCTTGAACGCTCCGCCACCACCGATGATCAAAATAATCGTTGCTGTTGGTGCCAAACACTCGCTGCTGAAGCGGGAAATGTCTTCCTTCGTGAAACCACGTGCAAAGCCAAGTGAATAGAAGGAGAATACTACTGAAATTAGCAAGGCAATGACTTCGTGCCCAATAAACTCAAAGAATACGGTCCAGCTGCTTGTTGCTTCTGGATCTAGAATAAGTGCAGCAGAGCCAGCTAACATTAGAATAACGGGTAAAAGAATCGTAAACAACGTAATTCCGAATCCAGGCAGCTTAATGTCGCCTTTTACAGCAAATTGCTCTTCTAAATTTGCAGGCGGCTGCACTTGAATCCGCTTACCAATATATTTACCGAAGATAGGACCAGCAACAATCGCAGCTGGTAAACCTACGATCAAGGAATAAAGAATTGTCATACCAAGGTCAGCGTTGAAAGCATCAATCGCAATCATCGGTGCCGGATGTGGAGGCACAAGACCGTGTACAATAGACAAACCTGCAAGAATCGGAATACCGATTTGCAATAGTGACATGTTCGTTTTACGTGCAACGGTGAACACAATTGGAATCAATAGAATAAGACCAACTTCGAAAAATACCGGAATACCAACGATGAAGCCTACAAACATCATCGACCAGTGAACGCGCTTCGCACCAAACTTATCAACGAGTGTCGTCGCAATTCGTTCTGCACCGCCGGACTCTGCCATCATCTTACCAAGCATTGTTCCGAGACCGATAACAATGGCGATCTTACCTAACGTACCACCCATTCCGCCGATGACAGACTTCACGACATCCAACGGATTCATACCAGATAGAAGGCCGAGCATTAATGCAGCCAAGAGTAAAGTAACAAAAGGATTCCACTTATACTTCGCAATAAAGACAATCAAGAATGCAATGGATACAAAAGTCCAAACAAGCAATGTTGCTTCATGACTGAGACCAAAAATCGTGCTCATCAGAATGCCCTCCCTTGATGTACGTTCAATCTGAATTTTATTGTATACTAGTCGACAAGTTTACCCGCACCTTTTTACTGCCTTACCTCCAATTATTCGGGAGGAAGGCTTGTAACAAGGGTTTGACGTGAGTCAGCAAAATATTGTTCGACGCCGCGCTTAATGACTTCTATATCCTTCGACTGCAGTCCCTGCAACAGCTCTCTATGCTTTTCAATGACATTTAGAAGTTTCTCTTCTCCCATTGAGAATACTTCCTCTGTCGTAATTAACAGGACTGTCAATACGATATGACGGATACTGTTCCAAAGATGTTGAATTCGACGATGCTCTGCTGCCGCAATGATGGCTTCATGGAATGAAATATCCTGATAAGCAAATTCAACGACATCGTTATACTTGACCGCAAGCTCCATCTTGTCAATAATCTGATTCAGTTGAGTGATCAACCGCTCCTGATCGACATCAGCTAGACGCTGCTGGACAAAGCTTTCAATCAAATATCGAACATCATACAATTCCTTTACATCTTCCAATGTCAACCCAATCACAACGGCTCCCATTCGTTCAAGTCGAATAAGCCCTTCATTGGATAACGCTTTCAACGCTTCTCTAACTGGAGAACGACTTGTTCCAAAGTCAGCAGCTACCCGATTCTCGGAAATAACCTCGTCTGGCTTAATCGTTCCTTTAATAATTTGCAAACGCAATTCGCATGCGATACATTCACCTAATGAGGCTCCCTGAAGCCATGTTGACGGATAGTGCATATGATTCAACTCTTCCTAATGAAATAGATAATGCCGAAATCCGAACGAAACGGCATGTCAGATCTATCTTATCATATGCTGGCTTACCCAATCCATTTTGGTGTGAAAATAGGCTGTACAGTTGCTTTATCGTTCGTTACTTCGATACGACAGCATGACCACCAAATTCATTGCGCAATGCTGCTACAACTTTGCCATGGAAAGTATCGGTATCAAGTGAGCGATATCTCATCATTAACGACATAGCAATGACAGGCGTACTAGCTTGCAAATCAAGCGCTGTCTCTACCGTCCACTTTCCTTCTCCAGAACTATGCATGACCCCTCGTATGCCGTCCAACTTCGGATCTTTCGCAAAAGCATTTTGAGTCAAATCCATTAGCCAACTGCGAATTACGGAACCGTTCGACCACACGCGAGCTACTTGCTCATAATCAAAGTCAAAATCGCTCTTCTCAAGTACTTCGAAACCTTCTGCAATCGCTTGCATCATACCGTACTCGATACCATTATGGATCATTTTCAAAAAGTGACCGCTTCCAAGTTTACCTGCATATAAGTATCCGTGATCGACCGCCATATCGCGGAACAACGGCTCTAAGTTGTTGAACACTTCTGCGTTGCCGCCAATCATGAAGCAGCCCCCATGCTCAGCCCCATCTGTTCCACCTGATGTTCCAACATCGAAGTAATGAATGCCCTGCTCTTGCAACTTTTCGCCACGAGCGATCGATTGCTTATAATGTGAGTTGCCACCATCAATAACGATATCTCCTGGAGACAATATGGGAAGCAGTGTATCGACGACGCTGTCTACGATCTCTCCTGCTGGCACCATCATCCATACAATACGTGGAGCATCGAGCTTATGTACAAGCTCTTCAATTGTCGCCGCTGGAACCGCCCCTTCAGCTGCTAGCTTCTCTCTTGGTTCAGCATTCACATCGTATACGACCGCCTCATGATCGTAACGCATCATATTGCGAACGAGATTGAATCCCATCTTGCCAAGACCTATCATACCTACCTTCACTACTTGTTCCCCCTTGCTGTTACTACAAGTATACTTGTATACAAGTTGCTCTTCGTAAATGTATGATAACGCTTTCTTATAAGGTTGTAAATAGTTATTTTAGAAAAACTCAAATTACATATTCCATTCTCTACTAAAAGAAAGACTATACCTCATGCGTTAAACAGTACACGCAGGTATAGTCTTCATCGTATTTTCAACTATCCATTTATTATGTGAACCAACTTGAATCGCAGCACGCTTATACTAAGAACAAATGGAGAATTCATATAAAGAATAACCATAAATGGTCGCTCTTTTTAATCCTAGCACTCTAACATATCTACCAGCAACATTGTCTACTTCTATTTGTACGAGCCCACCTAATCCTTCCACTTCATGATGGATATCGTGCCAGTCTTTCATGTTATCGGATAATTGAATTTTATACTCCTCTGCATAAGCATGCTCCCAACGCAGCGTCACGCTTTTAATAGGTTTGGACATACCCAAATCAACACAAGCCCACTCATCATCATTATAATCACTACTCCATCTAGTCGATGATTGTGAGTCAACCAGATTATATCTGCTAAGCAGCTCACTTTGATCTGATGAAGTATAGACGGGTTTGTATAGCGATAGCGTTCCATGAAGCGCAACCTTCTCCGTAACGATTTCGAGACGACATTCTTCGATACTGACTTCGTCATTCGTATTTAATGATTGTATTGCTACTTCATACTTCGTCTCTGGCTCAAGATTAGGAATCACATAATAAGTCGTGGGACAAGTCGCAATCACGGAACCATTAACTAAAACACGATAACGATTTGACTCCAATTCTCCTTTTTCGTCTATCCATGATATCCATGCACTCGTATCCGTTGTATGCAATAATTTCAATTCAGTTGGGGCATCTGGTAGTAATCGTTTAAAGTCGGGCTTCACACCACTTATGATTTCTTGCTGCAAATCCTTTAGAAATAACTCCTCCAGCTCAATCATTTCAGCGTATTTTTCTTCAATTCGATTCCAGCAGGCCTTCAAATCCGTTGATGTAATGGAAAACTTGGCTATTCTTTGTTTAATGACTTCCGACACCTTAGAAGACTTGAGCAGAAGCTCAATCAGATGCTCAGAGTAATGATTTTTTTGCAAATAATTAGCTACCATTTTTCTCGATAACGTATACACCCCAAAAAACGAAAGCAATGATTCCAGCTTAATATCAGTTGACGTCATATCCTGTTTCATTTGTTCAAAGCCATACCCACTATTGCTTAACTCAAGCATTGTCGTTCTAAATCGTTGATCGATATACTCGTTGACCTCGTCTGCCGCCTCTGTAATCGAGCAGCAATCTACCATGAGCACTTCTGCACTATTAAAAGCTTGTTCCAGCAGTGCCGATTCATATATTTTCTCAAAGGGGTAATCAAATATCGTAAAGGAATCATCCACATCATTATAGGCAGTAAGAGCAAGCGAGTGGATTCCTTCTAAATGCAATTGAGTCAACTGCATATGAGGAATATATTTATTTCTTACCCATATAAATACTTCCTCTCCATTTGCTAACCGCTCAATGATTGTAATCTTCGCTGCTTGAAAGCTGTCGAATCTTTCTGACTTCACGACAGTTCCCAACACTTCATTGTCAGGCTCAATTTCCCATGAATAATCCCAACCGGCTTTTTCTTCTTTTATCATTTCATTGTAGATTTTATCCACGCTCTCATAGGCATTCCAAAAATGCGAACGCACATCCATACGCTGATTCAAATAACGAAATACTTGAGCTTTCCTACAAGTGACAAAACTATAAAACAGCGCGGTTGATACAACTTCCATCTGAAAACATCCCTTTCTATCCAGAAGCTTGCACACTTCTTTTATACGTTCTCATGATAACAACTGCACAACGCGATTACCGACTGCTGGAGCGATCTTGACCCCGCTACCGCTAAAACCACTAGCAATAATGGTACCTTTAAGCTCTGGAATTTCTTCCACAATTCCACATCCGCCTACACTATAGGCATCAAAGCTTTTGCGACCTCCGTAAGTAGAAACTTCTCCCCAATGGCTAAAGCGATGGCTAGCTGCTTGCAAGACACGTCGCTCTTGACCAAGATCGATCGACGTTCTATGCTCGACATCGATATCCCATTCATCTACTGGGAGTCCTATTAAGGTGAAATCATTCATATAAGGCCGACTGTACAGATCCATGCTAGAATCAATGAACCCGGTGCGCGGTGCGTGTTGAAGCTTGGCAATTTGAAATTGAATGCTCTTGCTTCTTATTCGCTCCGAAATAGTACAATCCGACAATAAAGCGCTGCTCCACGCACCTGCGCAAATGATTACATGGGGGCAATATATGGTCTCTGCTGAAGTTCTAACTCCAATCGTCTGGCCTTGTTCCTGTAATATTTCATACACCTCTATACCTTCGTACAGCTCTACACCACGGTTGGCAAGTTTTCTGGTAAGCGCCTTGGTCGCTAGCAATGGGTCCATATAGCCAGCATCAGGTTCATAGATTGCCCCATTCAAATCGTTCCACTTAAATTCTGGAAATCTGCTGGCCCCCTCTTGCGCCGATAGAATCTCAATAGCAGCTCCATTTGTCAAAAGCCTCGAACATTCCCTTTGCAAATCAGCAAATTCATGAACAGATTCCATATACAAGAATCCAGTACGTGTAAATGCACATTCCTGCTCGCTCAGATCACATTCAGCTTGATATTCCTTAAAGCCTTCCAACGCTAAATCCGAAAGCAGCGGATCAGAATGATACACACGTACAATTCCCCCTGATTGGCCTGTAGCTCCGTTTCCGATTTCGAGCTTCTCAAGCAACGCAATCTTTTTGATACCGCTTTTATTGAGCTTGCAGGCAACGAAAGCTCCGATAATGCCGCCTCCAATAACAACTACATCCATCGTTTTCATGGAACTGATTTCTCCTGACTCCTTTTAATGGCGATTAATACAAATGAGAGTATCCCTAGAACAATTGAGAAAATAGCTGATCCTTCAAAAAATGGTAAGATCGATAAGACGAGCAGCATCATTCCTAAATAGAACAGCCTATCTCGAACTGCCTTGTAAAATTTAATAGCTGCACCATAAATAAATAAGTAAATAATAAAGAAATTAAAATTGGTCATTTGAATCAAATACACTTCATCCAATTCGAACGATGCTAATATAAGTAAAATAACACCATACAAACTAGCTAACAAAAGGTAAGCATAGAGAGGCACATGATTCCGCTTTGTTTGTGAAAATAACGGAGGCAATACGTTTGTCTCTGACAGCGACACAATGACACGCGATGCACTAAATACCCACGCATTGGTTGCCATCATGATTAAAAAAATCGCCAACGCATTGTATAAATACCCGACATGTTCACCAACAATGCCCTTAAGCAGCAGGGGCAGCACCGTTTGCGTGTTTTCATAGGTTTCGGCCGGAATTCTTGCAATTAAGGCAAGGGCAAGCAGAACATATAATACACCGACAATAAGAACGGCTATAGGGACTGCCTTCTTATACGATGATCTGGGTTCCTTCACATCACCAGCAATGTTCGTCGCATTTTCCCAACCGAGAAAGGAATAGAAGCAGACCGTTATCGCTGAAAACACTGCCGTATAACCATGCGGCGCAAATGAACCCGTCTGTTCAAAGTCAGCATGGACAAGAGCAACGCCTATAATCGCACTTAAAATGATAGAAAGCACGAGGAAAGAAATAAACTGAATGCGGTTACTCATCTTAACCCCGAGCATATTCAATAGAATGGATGCTAGCATAAAGAAAAAGCCGTACAGCAGAACAAAATGATCGTCATAACCAACAATATTTTGCAAATATCGAGCGGCGGCAATACCCATAATAGGATTCCCGATAATCATCGTGAACGCCAGCAGCAAATTGAGACTTTGACCCACTTTTACTCCAAATACATCCCCCACCATTAGCATTAACCCACTGGAATGAGGACGTTCTACAATTAATTTAGAGAATGAGCGAGCTAACGGATAAGATAATAACGCCAAAATAATCCAAGAGAGTAAGGAAGCTGGCCCCGCGATCCCATAAGCGATCCCAGGAACGATAAGAATGCCGACTCCAATGATCGAGGTTACGTAATATACCATTAATCCCTTCGCGTCAATGAGTCTATTTTCTTGGTTACGTTCATTCATCGTCTGCATCACTCTATTCGTTTAAGATTCCTTCTACTAAGCTGATAATGTGCTGCAACGTTTGAAAGTCTTCAACGGTCACATCGTCAGATATTTCAATATCAAATGCTGTCTCAAGCTTTACAATTAGTTCAACCACTCGCATGGAATGGAGACCTAATTCACTTAAAGGAAGATCTGGAGAGAAAGGAGTATCTTGTTCTAACTTCGTTACTTCGATGATTAATTCTCGTATTTGCTGAGATGGGTCCATTACACACGCTCCTTCATGCGATGATCCTCCACTGCATGGAACAATAAAGATACATACTCCCGTTCTAAGTGCAAGATGCTCGTAAATATCGAATCATCAGCAAACGCTTTATGTGGGTACACATTAGTCATTGCAAATTTGCCAATCACTCTTCTTAATTTTTGAAAGAGATCTAATTGCGCTGTAAGTTGTTCAAGTGCAGCTTGCGCCTCAGGCATCATGTGACGAAGTCGGTATTGCTCCGCTTGTTTGACCAGTATCAGCTCGTTTAAGCCTTTAATCAGCTCCTGCGTATGCTGCTGCAGCTTATCTTCCTGCATACAAATGTCGTGCAGCTGGCCCACCAATTCTGCCGCGTTGCTCAAGTGACTTCCCTCAAGCTTCTGCTTACTTTCATATAATTGCTTCACCCATATCTCTGAACTAGATAGCACTGTACTGCTTGTTTCTGTATCCGAAATGTAATAAATAGATGCCCCTTCCCAATTCGATAAAAAGTGCTCAACAAATGACGAATAGGCTTGTTCTAAATCATCAAACGATAATAGTCTTCTTTCATACGTCATACTTTCACGTTCCCGATGCTCAATTACGTAAAATACACGATTGACTGTATCTACCCCACTTATAAGAAGCACATGAGGCCAATGCTCTTGTCGATAAAGATCCTTACGCATCGGCAGCGCGTAGCAATCAATGTTTAGTAGGGGCAGCTTTCCCTGCTCCAATCCTTCTGTAAGGTCAGCGATGATATCCTCGCTCTGAAATAATGTTTCTATTTTTAGACCGAGCTCATGTAAGATTGGGTCAATCGAATGCACCGATTCCATCCGGAGATTAACGGGCCACACCTCGTTATTATCATTTTTCTCATACGATATCCGATCATGTGCCAATATGTACTCAATTGGCTGTCCGAAGTACTGAACAACAGGAAACAAGGCGCTAAAAAAACAATTGCGATAAAACAAATCGTTAAATGGCTTTACATCATAAAATTTTTCCATAGCTGCTCCTTTCTTCGTTAAACGGCAGCACGACTAGAGGCGATCAATTCTTTATAGAAATTCTCACCATTCATTAGCTCTTGATGTGTGCCTATTTCGGATATACGACCATTACGCAGCACCATAATGATATCTTTCTCAGATAGCACGGAAAGTCGATGCGTAATAAGTATCGTTGCACGATCTTTCATCAATAGCTCTAGCGATTGACGAACTTGTATTTCCGACTCCGCATCCAAAGCCGATGTCGCTTCATCAAGCAGTAGGACAGGAGCATCTTTCAGAAAAGCTCTACTGATGGCTATCCTTTGACGCTGTCCTCCAGATAGCAGCCTTCCCTTTTCTCCGACCTGAGACTGGTAACCATCCTGCAATGTCATAATGAAATCATGAATATTCGCTAATTTTGCCGCTTGTATCACTTCATCCTCTGTAGCGTCTCTTTTGCCACACGCAATATTTTCATAGACGGTTCCAGAAAATAACCATGGCTCCTGGGACAAATAAGAAATCGATTGTCTCCACTGCTCTAGAGGCGTCTCGTAGATGGATTTTCCATCCATATATATGTGTCCCTCATTCGGCGCGTAAAACCCTTGAAGCAATTTAAATAGTGTGCTTTTCCCTGAGCCACTAGGCCCAACCAGCACTGCTTTCTGTCCCTTGCTAATACTAAAATTCAGACGATGCAAAGCTGTTGCTTTACTCGTATACGAAAAGGATACGTCAGAAAAGCAAATAGCGGCGGAAGCTGCGTGGTCGTGTATAACTCCAACATTAGGATACATTATCGCTTCACGCGGCAAGATTTGTTTAGGCTCGGCAGGCTCATCCAGCAATTCCTTCACTCGATGCACACTAACAAGCGATGACATCATGTTGACCACCGTATTTCCTAGCTGCAAGATGGATTGCGACATATTCCATTGAAGCTGTGCGAAAGCAATTAAAATACCGAGTCCCAATTGACCATTCAATACAAGGAACACACCTACAGCAATGACTCCGGAATAATTCATGAAATTTAAGAAGTAGCTCCAGCTTTCCAATTGACCATTTTTTACACCAAAGCGGATTCCTTCTTTACTGAGGTTGCTATTCTGCTCTTCACTTACTTTCTTAACCTTTTCTTCTAACTGAAACATCTTTATCACTTTCACACCTGCGAGCATATCAACGGCCCGTTCCGTGATTTGTCCTAGCTGTGTTTGAATCGCAGAAGCAATAGCTTGAATCGGCTGTGAAAATCGCATAATTATAAAAGTCGAAAACAAGCACATACCTAAAAGAAAGAGCGCAAATTGCCAATGAAGAAATAACATAATCGATATGGAGGCTAAACTGTAGAGCAGCGTCTGTATGATCGAACGGAAATGCCAACTGTATACCGCTTCGATATTGTTCAAATCATTTGTCATTCTTGATAATATATCACCGGAGTGCGTACGATCATAATAGCTGCACGGCAATACGGACACTTTATCCGTTACGACTCGTCTAATGCTAGCCATCGTTTTTTTAACACACATGATGTAGATATATTTACATATCGTTGAGATCACCATAACCGACACTAACGCGACAAGAAATGAAATCGTTCCCCGCCAAAATAACGACATATCACTAGTTGCTGCAGCGTTAAAAATATCAATATAAACAAAGGCAGCCACAATAGGCAGGGCAGATTCAGACGCACAAAATAAGATTAAGCCTACAAAATAGGTTTTCCGAACAGATGCTAGAAACTGTAGAAGCTGATGGATGTGACGAAAAGAGTCACGTAGGCTACTGAGCATGCAGTTCCCCCTCCTCTGACATCTGATAGTAAAAGTACTTTCTGTATAATCCATCTTCCACCAGAAGCTGCTCATGCGTACCCTGCTGAACCAAATTTCCTTTTTCCATGACAACAATTTGATTAGCATCTATTACAGATGACAAACGATGAGCAATGACAACGATCGTTTTTTCTTTCGAAAGGCTTACCATCGCATGATGTATGCTCATTTCTGTTTCATAATCTAAGGCAGAGGTTGGCTCGTCGAATAACAAGATAGACGCATTCTTCAATACGGCCCTTGCTATTGCAATACGCTGCTTTTGCCCACCGGACAACGCAATTCCTCCCTCACCAATCCTCGTTTCAAAACCTTGCGGCTGCTGCTCGATAAAAGAAAGCGCATCCGCTTGTTTAACTGCAGTTAATACATCTGCAAATGGAATATCTTTTTCGAAGCCCGTAATATTTTCTAAAATCGTGCCAGGAAACAGATAGGTTTCTTGCGAAACTAATCCAATATGCTGTCGAATTGTTGGATACTTTCGTTCATCCATTGTCTGTCCAAAGTAACTGATGCTGCCTTTTTGAGGCGTATAAAACCCACACAACAGACTGAACAAGGTTGATTTTCCTGAGCCGCTTGGCCCTACAACAGCTGTAATTTGATTTTTTGGGATCTTAAGGTTCATGTCCGAAAGGGTATAATCGTGATTGTTAGTGTCATAACTGAACGTTACATGTTGGAGCTCAATAGCGGTATCATGTGAGGTAGAAATCGTCGTGGCTGCATCTGCGCTATTTTCCGGTAGAAAAGAAAGTATTTCTTTCATTCGATCTGCTGCCGCTTTCGCTGTACGGAATTGAACAATAATTCCTGGTAACGTTGCAACAGGATTAATCAAATAATTAACTAGTATTAAAAAGACCAACAGCTCCCCAGCTGTAATATCGCCAATCGTTGCTAAATATGCACTGTAAACGGTACAGATTAAGTACGTCCCCCAGCGCTGCAAAATATTGATAGGTTCGATCCGCGCTACTTTTTGTTCAATTTCTTTTTCTTTTTCATAGATCGTTTCGATGCTGTTATTATAACGACTCCTTACTAGCTCTACGAGTCCGAATGACTTAATTGTCTCGACACCAGCAAGCACTTCCGAGGAAATCGATTGAATGACACCAAAATGAACTTGAATATTAGACATGAGTCGCGTAATTGGTTTGCTGATCAGGTTGATTAGGTAAAGCGAGATAGGCATAAGCACGACGCTGACGAGCGTCAACTGCCAATGAATAGACAGCAAGTAACTAAAAGAAAGTATAAATACGATTGGCGAGTAAATAGCTTCATGAAGCTTTAAGGAAAAGGATTCTTTAATGACTCTCGTATCTCCATTCAAGCGATTGACGAGATCTCCACTCTCGAAGCGATACAGGGTAGATATTGGAGAGTGGATCAATCGATGAATCAAATTGTCACGCACAGATCGATCAAAACGGTACGCATAAAGATAGGAAGCGAACTTGATAAAATAGCTTAATACGATGCCTACAACTACGATACCAAGTAACGCTAATGCTGTACCTATGACATAATCACGATCTTGGACAAGTGTCGTATCCAGCATTTTTTCCAATAAAATGGCGCGGATGACATCAAAAATGGCTTGAATAACAGAGCAAAAGGCTCCAAGATATATCCAATGAATATGATTCTTCATTAAATTCCATAAATGATGCCGCACAGTTTTAGCCATATCATCCCTCCCGTCAAGATAAATGGAACAAAGAGATCACGTCGATCCCTTTGTTCCACATCTCCATGATGTTAATCTTCAACCCGTAATGCCAAATCTCTTATTGTTCGATAACGGAATATATCAAAATTATCTAAATAAAGCCCGCGTTTCTCCATTTCTACTTCCAACCGAATAGCCATCAGTGAATGGCCTCCTAGATGAAAGAAATCATGAGTGACTCCAATATCATTGCGATTAAATAGTTTTTCCCATATTTCAAGAATGTTCTTTTCAATCTCGTTTTGCGGTTGAATCGCTTGCTCCTCGTTTGTTTCCATAATCGGATCAGGTAGAAGCTTACGATCCAACTTGCCATTTGGTGTCTGAGGCATCGATTGCAGCGTAACAAATACAGATGGAATCATATATACGGGAAGCTTGTCACCTAGAAACTCTCTAAGCTCCCATGTGCTCATTTCGATTTTCCATACGATATATGCTGCGATGTATTTTTCGTCGGCCAGGCCATTCCCGCTCCTAACGATAACGGCAGCCTCTTTTACAGCTGGATGCTGTGTTAATATATTTTCGATCTCACCCAGTTCGATGCGATAGCCATTTACTTTTACTTGATGATCCATTCTCCCAAAATACTGCAATACGCCATCTAAGGAGACTCGTCCTAAATCACCTGTTCGGTAAACGTGAAGCTTATGTCCGGACAATTCCAGCTCTACGAATCTTTCATTACTCAGCAGCTCATTGTTTAGATAGCCTCTAGTCACACCTTTACCGCCGATGCATATTTCCCCGACAACCCCATCTGGAACAGGCTGCAAATATTTATCAATGATGACAATCTGCGTATTTACAATTGGGCTGCCAATTGGAATCGCCTTATCTGAAGGTGAAGTAATCTCATGCATCGTCGACCATATTGTTGTCTCCGTTGGTCCATACATGTTGAACAGTTTGGCCTGCGTCTTGAGCTTAAGCTCATTGGCAAGATCAGTCGGGAATGCTTCTCCACCTACAAGCAGCACTTGCAGATCCGATAAGAAAGCACTGGAATTCGAATCCTCCACGAGCGCTTTTAATCGAGATGGCGTACTTTGCATCATCGTAATGGAGCGCTGCCCTTGGTTATAGCGATTGAAATGTAATGGTGAGTGCTTATCGGAATGAATAACGACCTCCATTCCATTGGACAATGTCCAAAACAGCTCCAATACACTAATATCAAACGATATCGTTGTAACAGATAAAAAGACATCTTCTGAGGCAGGCTGCAGCCGTTGATTCATACCTGCCATAAAATTGAGCACATTCCCGTGCGTAACCATGACTCCTTTTGGAACGCCTGTCGATCCAGACGTATAGATGACATACATCAAATCCTCAGGGCCATTACACACTTCAAAATCATGTGAAGCATACTGTTCTAGCGATATGGAATCAAATAAAATAAGTTGAGCACTGGACTCGCTTCCGTTCACATCTTGACGGTTCGTATCGTATAGTCCGAGCTTGCTTCCGCTAGTTTGGAAGATAAGTGTCTTTCTCTCCTCAGGAAATGCAGGGTCAATAGGCACATACGCTGCACCGGCTTTAATGATTCCCAGCAATGCCACAACCATATTCAAGGACTTCGTCATCATGACACTGACAAGATCATTTGTTTGAACATGAGCGCTCTCACGCAAATATCGAGCCAACTGATTCGATTTTTCGTCTAGCTGCTTATACGTAAGTGTCTCATGTTCAAATCGAACAGCGATACATTCAGGTCTACTCCGAGCTTGATCAGCAAACCAATCTTGTACGGTATGATGCTCTAGGTAAGGCACTAGTGGTTCCGTTATCCGTTGAACAAGTTCTGACTTCTCCGATTCCAAGAGGAGATCAACTTGCGATAATGGTTTCTCTACCTCGTCGCACAGACGATGAAGCAAAGCCACAAAATGATCGCCCATCTGCTCAATTCTCGATTTATCGAATAATACAGAGGCATACTCTATTCGTATTCTCATCTCATCATTGCTCAACGCGTATACTTCAAATGTTAAATCAAACTTGGCCGTCTTCGTAAACATCGGCTGGAAAGAGATTCGATCTAACTCTGCAGCAGATAGACTACCTCTTTCATCATCTTGATTGAAAATAAACATCGTATCGAATAAAGGATTTCGGCTTACATCTCGCTGAACGCCAACTTGCTCAATGATTTGCTCAAGCGGGTACTGTTGATAATCCATCGCTTGCAGCATTTCCTCCATAACAACGTTGAGATGCCGTGCAAAAGGTTGAGCTCCGTCCAACCTAACACGTATCGGAACTGTATTAACGAACATGCCAATGACATCTGAATATTCGTCGCTGACTCTTTCGCTCATCGCAGAACCAATAATGATATCTTCTTCTCCTGTATATTTGTGAAGGAGTACAAAATAGGCCGCGAGCATCATCATGTTCATGGTGCATCCATAACGAGCTGTTGTTTCCCTTACCTTTACAGCAAGTTCAGAGTCGATATCAAACAAAAGATAATCGCCTTGATGACTCTGGATAGGCGGACGCTCATTATCAATCGGAAGATGTAACACAGGGATTTCTTCTTTGAATGTATCCGTCCAGTACTGGTTGGCCTGTTCGATTTGCGAAGGGCTCAAATAATGTGCCGCAGTATGCGCATATTGCTTGAATTGCTTCGTCAATGTCGGCAACGTCTCGCCCTTGTATAACTCGAACAGATCGTGTATGAAAATATTCATGGAAATACCGTCGCAAACGATATGATGAATATCGGTCAGCAAGTAATGCTTCGTATCAGATTGCTTGTACAGGCATGCTCGGAATAAACTTCCAGTTCCTAAGTCAAATGGCTTTACGAATGTATCAAATACTGCCTGCATCTTGTCTGTTTCCGTCAATGCCAAGACGGGGACGTCTAGCGCTATGGACTCATGAACGATGTATTCCACTTCATCATCTATCATCTGAAAAGAAGTACGCAGCGACTCATGTCTGTCTATTACGTGCTGTAGTGCTTGTTTCAGTCTCGTGATGTCCAAAGTCCCTTCGAGAACAAAGCACGCTGGCATATTATAAGTGACGCCCAGCTTCTCCAATCTATCAAGAATGAATAATCGCTTCTGGTTAGGCGAAGCCAAGGGACGATCGTCTTCTTTAGCTTTCGTCTTTTCAGTTTGCTCTTCATTATGGAGACTTACATATTGATGAATTGCTGCTACAGTAGGATTTTTGAACAACACTCGTAAAGGAATATGCTGTCCAAATGCTTTATAAATAGCGTTGCTTAATTTAGCAGCTTTAAGGGAGTGCCCTCCCTCTTCAAAGAAATGGCTGTTCATGCCTAGCGGCTGTTTATTCAGCACTTCCTCAAATAACGCCACCAGAATCTTTTCATCATTGCTGGTTGGCAATTGCAGCTGTTGCACGTCTGTGCGGTTCTCTAGTACTGGTAGCGCACTGCGATTTATTTTGCCTGACGTAGTTAACGGCATAACATCGAGTTCAATACAATAACTTGGCACCATATAAATAGGCAGCCGTTCGGACAAATAGCATTTTATTTGCTCGCTTGTCACTTGTTCCGCGGCAACATAATACGCACAAAGGTATCGATCCTCACCATCTTCGCGCAGAACGACAACCGCTTCCTTCAAAGCTTCAAACTGCAAGAGAACCGATTGAATCTCGCCCAGCTCGATGCGGTAGCCTCTGAGCTTCACCTGATCATCGATACGTCCTAGATATCGAATGTTGCCGTCCATCATCCACTGCGCCAAATCTCCCGTACGGTACATTCGTGAGCTTGGATGTATGATATCCGGCACAAACTTCTCGGCAGTCAAAGCATTCAGCTTCAAGTAACCGCGTGCAACGCCGTCCCCTGCAATGCACAGCTCACCTGGCTGTCCTACAGGCACTGGATTCCCAACATCATCTACGATGTAGATTCTTGTATTATCAATTGGTTGACCGATCGGAACATAATCACCGATATCGCTCCGTGAGCAATCATACCAGGTCACATCAACGGTAGCCTCTGTCGGACCATACAAATTGATTAATGCTGTGGACGCATGAGCGCGAATCAGCTTATTAAACTGGATGACGTGATGTTTATGAAGTGCTTCACCGCTTGTAAAGATAAATTGCAAGGAAGATAAGCTGGAATGGCTTGGATGCGTATCTAAATAGTCATAGAACAAGTGAAGCATAGAAGGAACAAAATGAATGACGTTAATCTGTTCTTGTTCAATCGTTGCAGCTATTCGCGCTGGCTCTTTTTCATCTCCTTGCGGAAGCATAACGACTTTGGCTCCAACCATACTCCACCAGAACAATTCCCAAACGGATACATCAAACGTAAATGGTGTCTTCTGCAGTATGATATCGTTTTCCGTGATTGGGAACTGCTTCTGCATCCATACGAGCCTGTTAATGACGGAATAGTGCTCGATCATCACACCCTTAGGACGACCTGTTGAACCGGACGTGTAAATGACATAGGCCAAATGACGAGCATGATTGATAGGCGACAAATTGCTGCCGTCACCAACATAAAGCTGCGAGTCATCAATCGCAATATATGCCCATTTGCCAGCTACTTTAGGTATCCCTGTTTGCTGGACAAGCACAAGCTTCGCCTGACAGTCGCTGCAAATGTACTGAATGCGATCATCCGGAAAGTCTGGAGAGATAGGTACATAAGCTCCACCCGCTTTTAATATACCGTACAGCCCAATCATCATTTCTACGGAACGATCAACCATAATGGGGATAAGATCATCTGCCCCTACACCCATGGCACGCAGCACATGTGCCAGTTGATTTGCTCTTTCATTTAGTTCTCTATACGTCAATTGCTCAGCACCATAACTTACAGCAATTCGTTCAGGCGTCTTCTCTACTTGACGCTCAAACCATTCGTGAAGGGTTATATTTCGCTCATACTCTGCATCCGTCTGGTTAAACGTTTGTAGAACTAATGCTCGATCCTGCTCTTGCAGCAAACTTATTTCTGCAATTGTGGCATGCGGATTCACAAGGACCGATTGCAAAATCGTACAGTAATCTTGCAGCATCCGTTCTGCCGTGTGCTTCGCAAACAATTGGCTAGCATATTCCAAATTAAGAAATAGATTTTTCTTATGCTCAACTACTTCGAGCAGCAAATCAAACTTTGCAATGCCATGCTTAAAATCACAAGATTGCAGGAGGAGACCGCTCTTCTCCTCTTCTCGAACATGGCGGTTTTGAGAGATCAGCATAATCTCGCTAGCATCCATATTTTGTAATACAAACAAGACGTCAAATAAAGGATTTCGGCTCAAATCACGGGTATATGGCAATTGATTGAGCAGCGTTTCCAACGAAAAGTCCTGATTGTCATACGCATCAAGTGCGCTTTGACGAATCTCTTCCAGAAAAGTGTTAAATGTCTTCGTCTTCTCTGGATAATTACGCAGCGGCAGTGTGTTTACAAACATGCCTACCACTTTGTCGAATGCAGCATTAGATCTGCCGGACACTGGTGTTCCAATGACGATATCATCCTGACGAGCGTACTTGGACAGCAAAATATAAAACGCACTAAGTAAAACCATATGCATCGTTACGCCTTGTTGAGAGCAAAATTGAGCCAAGCGTTGTCCTAAGTCAAGATCTAGAGTGACCGTTACCTGTCCTCCATCAAAGCTTTGCAATGGTGGTCTGCTAAAGTCAGTTGGTAATTGAAGCACAGGTACACTATCACTAAACTGATTCAGCCAGTAGACCTCCTGTTGTTTCAAGTACTCAGAATGTTGAAGGCGATGCTGCCACTCCGAATAATCATAATACTCCACGGATGAAGGCGAAATTACGCTGCCATTGTACAATTCAAAACATTCATTCATTAAGATGCCAATCGATATCCCATCGGCGATAATATGATGGAAGTCATATAAAAATAAATGCCTATTCTCATCTACTTGCCGTAGCTTAAATCGAAATAGCGGAGCTTCCCCTAATTGAAACGGACGAATAAACGAAGCAATCGTTTCATCTGAGGTTTGATCACTTAACTTTTCATACTCTATCGTAAACGGAATCTGTTTATGGATATGTTGAATGACTTCCCCATCCTCTAATGAAAACGAGGTACGAAGAGCAGCATGAGAAGCGACAAGAATATCAGCTGCCCGCTGCAGCTTCTCTACATTGAGCGTCCCTTCCAAATAAAGTGCGCCTGGCACATTATACGTCGTTGCTGTTTCCTCTTGCTGCTGAATCATGAACAGTCGCTTTTGATGGGAGGAAGCCGAGTAAAGGCTGCCTACTTCTCTAGCTGGAATAACGGCTGGAACAGCAGGTCGAGATGGCAGTTGTTCAATAAACTTTGCCTGCAGCTGAACTCGATCATAATGAAAAGCAAAGGTAACAGGCACAGAAACACCAAATAGCGCTTCTAATCTAGCTGCTAGCTTCATTGCTTTTAACGAGTTGCCCCCAAGATCAAAAAAGCTGCTCGTCGTCGACACCGTATCTATGTACAAAATATCCATCCAAATAGCTGCAATTTGTTTCTCTGTTTCATTCTGTGGTAATTGAAGCTCCTGCTCTTCGGCTCTTGATCCTGACGGATCTGGTAACCGCTTGCGATCTATTTTTCCGTTGGCATTCAGCGGAAACTGACTCAGTTCAATAAATTGACTAGGTATCATAATATCCGGGAGCAGATCCGCTAGTTTTGATCTCAACTCTATCGCATCATAAGCACGAGTTGTTACATAGTAAGCTATAAGTCTAGTTTGTCCTAATCGATCTGTGGAAGCACTGACGACTGCTTGACGTATTCCTTCTACAGATCGCAGCGCAGTTTCAATTTCTGATAACTCTACACGCTGTCCTCGTATCTTTATTTGATGATCAAGTCGGCCCATGTACATGATATTTCCATCGTACCGAACTCTACCCACATCGCCTGTTTTGTAAATTCGTTCCGAGCTTCTGTTTAATTCGACTTGGATAAAAGCAGTGTCCGTCTTCTCTGGATCACGCAAGTACCCAAGACTTAAGCCAACACCAGCAACAGCAATCTCTCCAACCTCTCCATCTGGTAGAACATGTCCTGCTTGATCAATAATATACACTTTCAAATTAGAAATAGGTTTGCCGATGGGGATTATCGTTTCTGAACTGTGTCGATCAACTTTATAGTACAAGCAGGCAATACTTGTTTCCGTTGGACCATAATGATTGGATACTTGGACATTCGGCAGAAGCTGATGAAATTGATGTACGACAGACGAGACTATTTCTTCACCGCCAATCCATGCGTATGCCAATCCCCTCCAAGTATTGAGCACCTGATCGCTTTTCGTTAAATCGTCTACCACTTCTGCCATAAGAGACGGCACCATACTAATCAGTTTAATTTGGTACTTATCAAGCAGTTGACCGATTCGCTCTGCATTCATCAGCATTCCATCAGGCGGCACAATCGTTGTACCACCTGTCGTTAATGGCCAAAATATTTGTCCAATTGAAACATCGAATGTATGCTTAGACAGCTGCAAAACAGCTTTAGCAGTGTCGTCTCCAAACTCTTCATTCATCCAATCCAGACGATTAAGAATACCGCGATAAGGAACAATAACCCCTTTTGGAGTGTTGGTAGAGCCAGAAGTAAATAATATATACATCGGATCCTCTGGCGAAACCTCTGTATCGATATTCTCAACTGCATCATATGAATCTTTGCTGGAGGCAGAATACTGTACGGGAACAGACTCCATCGAAATGCTTGTATATTTAGGCCCATGCTTCTTTACGAGTATGACAGGGCTGTCCAGCTCTGATAGAACATCCCCAATTCTTTTAAGTGGCCATGATGGGTCCAGCGGAACATAGGCGCAGCCAAGCTTCAAAATAGCAAGCATCCCGATTACAGATTCAAGGCTCTTCTCCATGCATAAAGGTATCAGCATTCCCTTCACAACACCTGCGGCCCGAAGCTGGTACGCCAAGCGATTCGCTTCGGTGTTCAAGGATGCATAAGTAAGCACACTATCATTGTGAATAATGGCCGGCTCGAACGGTCGGTCTTGAACTTGCTTGCTGAATCTTTCCATAAGTGAGACGCCAATGGAATGTGACTGAATTTGAACTCCGGCTTCCAATTCTTGATTATACGACACTCTTCCTATCACCTCGCTTTTGAATGGGATCGCATTCGTTAACCTACACTTGTCTGTACGAGCAAGCGACTCTCAATGACATTCAACCCGTTCTGAATATTCACTTCAACTTGGCTGAAATCATGCCAGCTCATTTCATGTTCCAATTTTCCAGTTAGTGCCGTCCACAGCTGTGCAGAAACCGTTGGCATAATCGGATATGCGAATAAAGATAATGCTAGCAAAGCTTTTCCTTGGCTCACGTCATCATACGTATTTACTTGCGCCGTATAGCTCTTTAACGCATGAACAGCTCCACTCGGTGAAAAGAACTGTTCACTATATAGCTGCTCAAATAGCCCCTTGAATGAATGGATTACGTCGTCGATCGAAGTGGTTCCCGCTTGTCCCTTGTCATTACGCGGAGACAAAAACGGTCGGAATAATTCATTAAGTAAGGATTGGCTTGTACAATTAAATTGCTCGATAGTGAAATTAGTCTGTTTATGCTCCGGTCCCGTCAACGATAAGTAAAGTCTAACCAAATCCGAATTTTCGGGTGTAATAAACTCACTCGCCCATACGGCATGTTTGCGGCTGGTCGAGAACTTCTTGTTTTCTAGCAAATAAAATTCATTAATGATAAAAGAATCGGCAGGCTGCTGCTCTGCTAATCCTATAATCATCGCAGTATGAAGAACTGTGTAATAAAAGCTATTGTCAAATCCGAAAAACTGTACAATATTTACATCCTCATTACCATCCCAGGCTAGCTGATGCTCGCTTGCATGATGCTCGTATCTTCTTTTAAGCGTAGCAAGATGACCCGGCAGCATTTCAAACCATACATTGATGACCTGATTGCTGAAAGCTTCCAAAGGTACTGGAACGCCCCATTCACATACATTGGTTACAGGCACTTCTGGCAACGGACGAGCAAGAAATTGAGCATACCATTCTCTAAGTCTCGGCTTCCACTTGTACCCGTTTTGGTTGTAATAGTTCGCTAATTGAGAACGAAGCTTTTCCAGTGGGAACATGATAACCCGATTGCTGCGAACCGTCGGCACTGACTGACATCTTAAACATAACGGCTCTATCATGTCAGTCGGATCATTAGGATTTCCACATTCCTCACAGAAGTTGCCCCCACACGGAGCCGCACAGGTAGGACATGTTCCTTTAACAAAAGCCTCGTAAAGATGCTGCTGACATGGCTCGCAGTATAAGAAATCGATGTCTTTTTCAACCAAGTAACCTTGATTGTACAACTCCATAAAATAGCTTTGAACCTCACGAACATGCACGGGATGATCTGGACTAGTAAACTCATCCAAACCAATTTGAGCAAGCTGCAGAGACTTTTTAATTTTTGCAGAATAGTCTTCGGCTACTTCTTTTGGAGGGCGCTGCTCTTGAATAGCTTTTGTAAGCAAATAGCTTTGATTATCATCCGTACTGCTTATATATAACACTTCATGACCCATTAACCGCTGAGCTCTAGTAAAAATATCCCCGCCTAAATAAGGTCCTGACATATGTCCCAAATGCAAATCCCCATTCGTTGTAGGGGGTGTCGCTGTCACAATAAATTTTTTACACATCGTAGTCGCCTCCTATTCTATTCCCACCAAGTCGTAATAAAAATCAGATCATCCTTCGTGCTATCATTGCGAAGCGCATGCTCTTCATGAGGCGGTATGTAGATAACATCTCCTGTCTGAACCTTTTGCTCCTCATTTCCAATGATCATGGTTCCTCCACCTGCAGTAATATAGAAGGTTTCATGTTCATGATGTACATGTGGAGCGGATGTTTCACCCGGTTTCACAATGGCCCAAGCGGACCCGAACGGAGGATGAAAAGGCTCTGTATCGACTTGATAAACCCTTCTCATTTGAACGCCGTATTCTTCCGTAATAAATTCTTTTTTCAAAGCTTGTATATACATGCTAGAGCACCGCCTCTTTTATTTTTTCTTTATTAGCTGCAGCATCGTTTGTGATGTCTTGTAAAATATCATTCGCACGAATTGGCAGTATGCTCAACAACGTATCAGAGATTCCATGTGTCATTTCCGACATGCCTTGCAAATAAATTCTTGCTTTCATCTCATCATTGGTCTGAACTTGATAGCTTCTGTTTATAGCTAGCTCATCCTCATCGTAGACGAAATACGGCAGCAAATTATCCATAAAGGCTGGCAGCGTCTTTCGCTCATAACCTGTTGCTAAAATAACCGCGTCTGCCTCGAAATAGGACAACGGCTCATCTTTCAGGTTATTTCGCGTAACCAGTTTAACTTTATGTCCTTGCTCGTTCACTTCAACGATATCGGTAAAAGGGCATAGCTGAATTTGTGGCTTATTGCGCCATTTATCGTTATACATTTTGTGATACATCGTTTCTAACAATTCGATATCAACGGCAGAATAGTTCGTATCATGATAAAAGTCCATAACACGCTTCCTGTTGTGACGATTTTGTAAATCGAACATGAAGTCTGCATTTCTTGGGAAGAAAATTTCATTTACGAAAGGGCTGTTGTCTGCTGGCTTGAAGGTGGCATTTCTTTGAATGGACAAGATCGTACTGTCAGGAAAACGCTCGGCTAAATGCAAAATAATCTCTACTGCACTTTGCCCCGAGCCCACGACACAAAACTGATGCGGTTTATTCGAAGAATAGGATGCGATTCCATGTAGGTAGTTGCAGGAATGAAAGATAGGTTTTATTCGGGATTTAGCAAAGAGCTCAGGTATAAATGGCGTACCCCCGACAGCCACCACAATATCTTTAGATATTACCGAGGCCACTTCACCGTCCCGATTACGGTATACAGTTTTCAGAAGATTGATACCGCTATTACTGTTTGCAACAGGATTTACACTGATAACTTCAGCCCCCATTTGCATCATTTTCTGCGGTAAATGACTTTTGACCCAATTCAAATAGTGTACGTATTCAATTCGAGTTGGATTGAAATGAGATAAATTAATAAACTCATCAAGTCGTCCATTTTCTTTAAGATAATTTATGAACGAGTAAAAACTTCTCGGGTTACGTAACGTAACCAAATCTTTCAAAAAAGAAATTTGAAGACGAGCGCCTTCTAAAAGCATGCCAGGATGCCACATGCATTCTTCATTCTTCTCTAAAAATAACCAGTTACTCGAATCTTCTCCCTGTTCATCAACAGCTATAGCTAAAGCTAGATTCGACGGTCCTAGTCCAATGCCCACGACCTCTTTTATATTTTGATTACTTGGTAAATGCTCCAATAACATCCCCCTTTTCTACATCGTGACTTAACTGAGATACGGTTAACACATAACGAAACAAATTTCCTTTACTATTGCATAAAATTATAAATTTTCATTGGAAAACTAGGAATTAAGGCACAAGTTAGATATTGAAGCGAAACTACGTACCTATAAACAATTACAAATGTTTCATCGATAACAAAATGATTCTAGTTAGTAGTTGTGAATGGTGAGCTTTGAAGATTGGGTGTAAATTGTGAAGGTTGATGGAGTATGTGGGATTGGTTGATCAAAAGCCATGATGGATTAAAAGCATAATGTGATTGTAAAGTAAGGAAATAATGAAGTAAATAACACATATCAACGATTTTTTATACATATCTACATGAATCTACTGCATTATTCCTCATTTTTTGTAAAACAAAAATGCCCCTTCCAATGTGTAGGGGCATAATTCACCGAATATTTATCGAATAGTATATGAGATTACCGACTTAGAAATGAGTTCATTTCTTTTCTTTGTCCTGTTCTCTTTTCTAGTATTACTTTAGCAATTGATTGCGCAACAATGACATCTGTTTGTCCATTTGGAATGCGGACGCAGCCAAATCAACGAGCTGCTGCTTCGCATCTGCCGGTACTTCGCCGTCTTCGTATTTATAATTCAATTTATGTTCAGTAGCTGCCCAGAAGTCCATAGATGAAGTACGCAGTTGGATTTCTGCTGGGACCCACAATATTTCATCAGCCAAAATAACTTTCGTCTGAACAACCAAATGCAAACTCTTATATCCGCTCGGTTTCGGATTTTGAATAAAGTCTTTCACTCGCATAACGCGGATATCTTCCCGCTTCTCAATATGTTCCTTCATCATGTACACATCATCGATAAAGGTCGTTACAATACGCATACCTGCAATATCAAAGATTTGTTCTTGCACTGCTTTTTGATTAAAGGGAATGTTTTTCTTTTCAATCTTTTTCAATAAAGAAAGTGGATTCTTAATGCGAGATTTCATATGTTCAATCGGTGAATAACCGTATCTTGATTTCCAGTCCAGATCGATAATTTGGAAGTCACTTGTTAGTTCATTCAACGCCATTTGGTATTGGCGGAAATAGCCACCCCAATTTTTTTGCAGCAATTCGAATATTTCGCTTTTGCTTTTTTCTTTTGTTATTTCTGCTGTTATGCCCAATTCCGCAGTTAAGTCTGTAGTTATATGATCCGCAGCCATATTTTCTGTAGTCAACATTTATGTCCCCCATGATGAGTAATAGTGTTTGTTACAACCATCATAACTATTCAAGATGAAAAGAACCTGAAAATTAGCAAATAAATTTATTAAATCGTGTGGCTTGTCCAAAAGTACGTTTAAACTGCCAATGGCCCTATGTGATCTGATTTCTAATTTTCGTATGAACGAACTTCGAACTCGAACTTAGTATAACTGATCTTCACCTGCTTCGCATTTCAATAATGTTGGATATGCATAAGAAAGAAGCTGTCCCACCGGTATTCCTACACGTGTGGAACAGCTTCTATATTGGAGTTCTATGTGCATTACATCACATTATTAAAATCTAATTAATCGCAACAATTAAATGCTTGTAATACAAACTACTCTCGGTCGAAGAGTGTCGCACCTGCAATGCCTGGCTTCGTCATTTCGTACGGATTCAGAATAATATCGAGTTCCTCTTCTGTCAGTACGTTGTACATGAGGCAAAGCTCTTTAACTGACTTGCCCGTTTCCGTAGCCTGTTTTGCAATACGAGCAGCCACTTCGTAGCCAAGATGAGGGCTGATCGCAGTAATAATACCAACGCTCTTCTCCACATACTCACGGCAGCGCTCTTCGTTCGCTTCAATTCCTTCCAAGCAATTCGTACGGAAGGCAGTAAATACGTTGCTCATCATGCTAAGCGATTGCAGCAAATTGAATACAAGAACCGGCTCCATCACGTTGAGTTCCAACTGACCCGCTTCGGATGCAAGACAAATCGTATGGTCGTTACCAATAACTTGGAACGCCACCTGATTCACAACTTCGCACATAACCGGGTTAACTTTGCCCGGCATAATAGAGGAACCTGGCTGACGAGCAGGCAAGCGAATCTCACCAAATCCCGCGCGCGGTCCAGATGCTAACAAACGCAAGTCGTTCGCCATTTTAGACATGTTCATCATACATACTTTCAACGCAGCAGATACTTCTGTATACGCATCCGTATTTTGAGTTGCATCAATGAGATGCTCTGCATGTACAATCGGGAAGCCAGACAACTCAGCTAGCAAAGCAACAACCCGCTCAATATACCTAGGATCAGCGTTCAAGCCTGTTCCTACTGCGGTTGCTCCCATATTTACTTCATATAAATGTTCTTTTGTACGCTCAATACGTTTAATATCACGTGCCAGCATACGGCTGTAGGCTTCAAATGTTTGGCCAAGTCGAATCGGAACCGCATCTTGGAGATGTGTTCTACCCATCTTAATGACATGATCGAATTCAGCCGCTTTCACGCATAGTGCTTTATGCAGTTCATGCATCGTAACAAGCAATTTATCTAAATGAGTAAGTACGGAAAGATGAATCGCTGTCGGAAACACATCATTCGTGGACTGCGAACGGTTGACATGGTTGTTCGGGCTTAATGATGCGTACTCTCCCCTAGGCTTGTTCAATAATTCCAACGCTCGGTTCGCTATTACTTCATTGGCATTCATATTAATGGAAGTGCCTGCCCCACCTTGAATCGGATCAACGATGAATTGATCATGCCATTGACCTGCAATGATTTCATCTGATGCTTGAACGATGACATCGCACATATTCGGCTGAAGCTGCTTGACTTCCATATTCGCAATGGCCGCTGCCTTTTTCACAATCGCTAAGGCACGAATTAATTCTGCATCAATGCGGTAACCTGTAATCGGGAAGTTCTCAACTGCACGCAACGTTTGAATGCCGTAATAGGCATTCACTGGGACTTCCTTTTCCCCTAGAGAATCTCGTTCCACTCTGGATTGACTCGTAATCATCATGGGAATCCCTTTCTTTCTCTCTCATATTGTAAAACGCTTACTATGCTAAAAATATAAAATCATGGTTAATTACAACTTCATTATATATCTATTGATCGTAAATATCTATCCAAAAATTAATATTTATTAGCTAATTTTTTAGCTATCAAATTTGTATGCTTCAGACAAAAACATGACAGACTAAAATCAATCTGCCATGTTCACGAAGTAGGGTATTATGTTATTATTTTTACACCATGCACATCATGCACAACGCTGCTTATTCAACCGTCTATGATATCATCTATGATTCCACGATAGGCTTAATCTTAGGGAATACTTGCAAGGCTGTTTCATAAAACACTGCCTTATGGTACGTTGCTGGAATTAGTTCCTGTACAAATTGTAAATACGGTTGAATCGGAGCCAAGGGCCAATCTGTACCAAACAGCATCTTCTCATAATGGTCACAATATGTTACCGCATGGCGAAGATGAGAGAAAAAGAGCGGAGAGTCCTTCAAACGCGCACATTCTGCCTCATCCCCCACCATCAGACCGGATAAATCCGCAAAAACGTTTCGATTTTTATAAACAACTTCAGCACCATCCAATACCCACGGATCACCAAAATGAGCCAACATAAAGTTAACTTCGCGATGCTGAACAGCAACTTCGTCAATCGTCAATGGATGGGAATACTTTAATAAACCACGCTCTGAATACGTATCCCCTGTATGGTACACGACAGGTACTTTATATTGTTTCGCCATCTCATATATCGGCTGGTACACATCATCATAAGCAAAGAACGGATAATAGCCTAAGTAAATTTTAATCCCTACCGCCTCTGGCCGCTGCAGATCGCGCTCCAGTGCATCTAGATTGGACTGGTCCAGCTTAAAGGGATTCACCCCTGGACAGTATGCGAATTGTCGCGGATATTGTTCCAGCATATCCAATCCCATCGGCGTATTCGCTTCCCGATCGGGGAATCCGCCAGCAGCGGTCTCGGTTACCCCCATGCCGATGCCGAGAACAACTCCGTTCTCCTCGTATTCTTGCAGCAGTCCTGATACCGAATAATCCACATGAGAACGCTCTAATGCAGTCGTCCGAAAGGAATCAATATGTGATAAGTGCATATGGGCATCGATAATTTTCATCTGCTACACTCCTTTATCGTCTAGCTCACAAGGTTGTGGAAAAGTAAGATTCCGCAGCTGCGCAAGCGCTGTACGCGGAAGCAGTTGTTCATGGAAGGCAAAGAACACAGGCGTACTTCTCTGTACGCTGCCATTCGCTAAATTCACGGATCTCGCGAAAGATAAATCCGTAATATCAGGGTTCGAATACAGATGAGGCTTGAGGACCAATTCATCCGTCACCACATGCATGATAGTACCGCCTTCCCCCATGCCAACAGCGTAATGTTCATACTCATTTACATCCAGTTCTCCTGCTCCAAGACGATAGTATATTGTTTCCCCATCGGCTTGGAACGTGCGCAGCCAAGCAGACTGCTCTGCATTCGTATTGAGCCATAGATCCGTTGTGACAGCTTTGCCATTCCAATACGTATCCGTATCTTGATGAATGTCTGATACGTAGGCCAACACAGGCACATTAGGCAGCATTAGATAGTATCCATTCCAAGTCAGTCCTTTGTACGTCTCATGCTCTTTAATCTGGAAAGAAATTCGAATCCCTGACCAAAGGTTTCCTACGCTGTCTTTCATTTTTACAAATGAAGTTTCACGATCTGCTTTTAATACCGAGTTTACGTGCAGATCTGCAAACGAATCGCTCATTCCACCTAGCCATGGATTCCACCAAGACTTAGGCTCATAGTTTGGCAATGCTGAAGCAAGCCAAGTTTGACCGTCTACTTCCAATGTACATAAGCCTGGATAGTAATCATTTGCCGCTTCCAGACGAATTCGACCATTAAAACTTTCATGCAGCGTAAATCCGTCTCGATCGTAAATCCGTTCTCGGATAGGCTCAGTAGAGACTGGGAACAAGATGGAATGATACTGAGCTTGCAGCGGGCCTATTTTCGCACTTACTTCTAAAAGTTGTGCTGTGTCCGTTAATGCTGGCACGCGCATTTCCACTTCAGATGCTTCATCTTCGTCTGACAATTCAGCACTAGAAATAACTTGGCAAGTCCCCTTCTTATCCAAATACCCGGCACTCACTTCTCCATCCCACACATTCTGCTTCACATCATTAAGCTTGACCTGTACTTCGGACACGCTTGAATCTATAAAAGAATTACCGCCGTTCGCTATAAACTCAATATCCGAAGTTAATTGGAGTGAGCTGTCATCTTCATTACATTTAAGCGCATAGGCACGAAATGCTTTCCAATCGTCGAAACCGCCAATAGAAAGCGTGATTACTTCGCTAGAACGTTTCTCGACTGACTCTAGACGACCGATATCGTACTCAAGTTCTGTGAACCAATCACCAAAATTCATTTGGTAGGAATCTGTCCAGCATAAGCCGATACCAGTTGAGCTCCTTCTGGCATATATCCAGGGTTCCGTCATTTTACTTCCATCCCAATAGTCATAGTCACTGCTAAGTGAATTCGTTGTCTCCATGTAGCGGCCTTCATAAGGCAAAATTACTCGATGCATGTCTTGAACTATTCGCTGAGATAGCATCAATGATGTAGAAGTAGCAGTATCACCTGTATTCTCAAGTTCCTGCCATAACTTAACCGTTCCATCACCATATACGAGCGCATAATTGTACAAAATAATACCTGGGTACGCATCTGAGTGATAAATATGCTTAAAACCTACAGCTCCCCGCTCTTCCAACCACTCCGTAAACACAGGACTCTTTTTAGAAAATTCGCTCGCATAAGGCTTGCCTATTCGAGGGTACAGTACAATCGTATGATCGTTGGGCTTTCCTATACACTCTATAAAAATATTACTGTCTTCCTTATCATATTTGAGCACATATTTACCATTAACAGCCCAATGTGCATCATTATCCATCCCGGTAATCATTGCACCTGGTCCGCAGAACCTGCCCCCAATCCAACGGTAAAATTCTACTTCAGGTCCGTTGTCGGGAAGTGCTCTTACCGTGAGCTTCGTCTCGTAAAAGCCATAATCCAGCAGGCAGTATGGGATGGGTAAAGAAGCCCGTTCTTTTGCCTCGAGTCGGATTCGAAATGCCCGTTCTTCTACGTTCAGCCATGGAACTTCTGGCAATTCAAACAAGAAGTCGGCTGGCTCTGACATGTGGCTCTCGATATCCAAATAGAACGTATATTTTCCACCTACAGCATGGAGGATATCAGGTGACTGCAGGACGACTTTGGCAGGGTGTTTCGGTACTACGCCTACTTGCAGCAATGCTTCAGCACCGTTAATGCGAATACGAGTGCGAACTGTTGGACATGTGCGCCAATCGCTTTGTTCATCCTCAATGGCACCAACAAAGAATGATGCTGTCAAACTTTGCTCCGCTTCAACATCCACAGCATTTTGCCAATCAAATTCGATATTGCGATCATTCTCTCCTACAAGCTCAATACGAAGAGGTACACCTGACTTATTCTCGAGCTTGTATTGAATACTGTATGCTTTTCCGAACACAGGCTTGGCCTGATCAACTTCGGCCGAAATCTTATAATCATCGGTTTCAATGAGGCAAATTCCCCTGCCCCTACGCTCAATATCAACACGTACGTTGCGATTACCCTTGCTCCATGAATATGTATACGTATGGAAACCATTCGTTTCTTGGCCATCACGCTTGACTTCAATCGTTCGTGTGGAGTCATTGTACCAATCGATTCCTTCCATATAAGGAGCGAGCGCTTCACAATTCATGATTTGAGGAATAAAGTTCATAAAGTGTGTTGTATCTTCTCTGTCCTCCCAGAAGAAGCCGCACTTTTTATATAACGGCACAGCCTTCATATTTGATTCCCATGTATAAAGATCAATACGCGGCCAACCGCGTTGTATCGTCTCTTCAACAGCACGGAGCACGAGCTGTTTGCCGATCTTATGACCATGATAATCAGGACGAACATTGAGAAAGTTTATGTACAACGCACCTGTATCTTCTCGATATTCACACACACTGCAATATCCTACTACTTGCTCATCGCAAACAGCTAAAAATACGATGAGTGCATCGGAGTTTTCTTCCTCGGCCCTAACCTGTGCACCTGTATAAATGGAGGTATTGCCACCCCAATGATCTTGGCTTCGATTCCACATTTCTGCGATGCTATCCGCATAATCTGGATGATAAGTGACAAGGTTTACTACACTCGACATCACGTTCACCCCACTGTTGTTTTAATGGAAATAATAGTAATACGCTTATGCTCAAGATTAGTTCCCATAATTATGAATATTTTTTCTAAACTAGACAATCTAGCAAGCTATCAATGATTTATTAACGTCCTAATAGGATAAATGCACATAAAAAAACGAGCTATCTATGAAATAGATGCTCGTTATTCATTAGCAGCAAACGAATGTTAAATATCAAACTCCGACTTCGGCTTGCGTGGCTGACGTTTAATTTTGTTTTGTACAGCAGGTAAATGTTTAATACTTTTAATCATTGGTCCTTTGCAAATCGGACAAGTCTGTTCCGTAGATGCAAATTCATCGCGTACCCATACTTTACATTCAGCATTTCTACATTTCAAAATTTTAGTAGGTGTTAAAACCGGCTTAATGTCTTCACTTGCTGTCACTTGCGTACATCCCTTCTCATCTAACGATTAAAATAATATCGATAAATATATCATTTCTTTACGCTAGAAGTCAAAAGATTTCCTAGGTCTTTTATAAGATTCCCTAAGCACAATGACCTATGCTTAACTCGTTATACCAACATTAACAAAAGTTACTTTTACATCAAATTCGAACTTAGCCTCTTTCAACATTTCCCGCCACTTCTTAGCAGTAAAATCTTTCACCCGTACTGATGATCGATAATGGCTGCCAAATCCAACAGGGTCCACTTGTTTCGTCTGAAGCTTCTTCATAACATCTTCAAATTCGGATTTCAGCGTTTCTGCTGCTTCCCGCTGTAGTGCATGAATGACCTCTGCCTTTTCAAGATTGACCAGATCACTAATTTCCTCCATTTCTCCCTTCATCTGAATCTGGATGTGGAACTCAGGAGTGTCTTTATTGATAAGCTTAATACGTGATTTCGTCACAATATGAGAAAGAGTGACATAGAGCTTATCGAACGTGGGCTCGTAGTATTTACGAAGGCGATCCGTATTCAATTCAATCTCGTGTGTCAAAAAATGATTGCTTCCCATCATCGCTTTAACGAGAAAGCTTTCCGACAAGTTCAAGCTGCCAATCATCCGATCATCTTTCATTAACGCCAGCTTGGAAATAAGAATCTCGTCTCCTCGCACCTCGATATACGGCAAAACAGGGTCTTTGCCTGCTCGATAGTACGCATTTAAAAAATTATGGAGCGTTGGTGACGGTACGATGCCCGATTCAATATTTTTTTTAACTAATTCATATAAATAATCGCCAGTGCCAGCCTGCTGCTTATTTTTAGCGTTCAACAATTGTTCTGCGGAATCCTTTGCCACGACAAGATAGACACTGGTCCCAATTTCAGAATCTCGTTGGAATGTATCTGTAAGCGTAATAATGCCTTCTCTCGCAAGCGGCTCACCATAAGCAGCTACCCGCAGCTGCCCAATTACTTCTTTCGTCGATGTGCGAAGACTAAGTTTTTCACGTACTCCTTTACTTGTATTATTGGAAGCACTAGTCGGAACGGTACTGGTCGATGTAGCACCCGGCTTATAAGATAAAACGGTAGTGCGTATTCGATCATTGCTGTCTTCCTCCGTCAAATCGTAACCAACGGCAACTAAAATGCCCAACTTATCAATAATTTTGGACTCCGCACACCCCGTCACCACCATTAGGATAAGCAGCGTATACACTACGAAACAAATCCCTTTCCTCTCTCTATGTTTGATACGTCATCACGCTTCCTTTGCCCGAGATCTTACACATTCTACGATGTGAGCAACGATATAAATAACGACTGGATAAGCGAACGAAAACAAAATGGAAAACTTACCGACGAGTCCAGAGACGACAGCTAATTGATCTCCTGTCTTCAGCAGCATGTTGCAAACTAAGGCCATTAACATAATAACGATACAAGCGTATTTGCGTTTTACGTTAAACACTCGATGAAGTCCCTGCGTCATAATCCAATAGTTCACAAGCAAATTTGCCACAATAATAAGCAGCCACAGCATAATCAACACAAACTCCAGTCTTTCAAGGAATGCAAATTGCACAATTTTAAACAAAGATAGCGTTCCCCAAGAGTTATTCAAAATTTGGTGCTCACTGTAGTATCCGATGGATACGAGCATGACAATGACATACAGTAAATTAACGAACAGCAATCCAAGTTGGGCATATGTACTTATTCGATGCGGCTGCTTCATCCGATGACTCACGTAGTACACAACCTCAAATCCGCCCAACGTCGCACCCATCGCTAAAGACCCCATCATAATTTGTCCCAAGCTAGCCTCCATAAGAGGCAGCAGTTGAAGCTTCCACTCTGCTTGTCTAATCGGTAAGTAGAGCAGCACCGCCATCCAACCTACTAACAGGAGATTCACAAGGGATACGATACCAATCACTCTTAATCCACCTGACAGCGCGTATATAATCAACGCAAAAAATAAGGCGGTAAAAACCCAGACCGGCACTTCTGCAAAAATCCAAATATGCAATACCTCAATATAGTTACGTAAAATATAGACGGAAACACTGAACCAGTAACAAATAATGATTAGATTGCATGCCCCGCCAAACCATTTTCCAAATAAGCGGACATGGATGTGAAACAAATCCTGATATTGATACCGCTTTAACGTTTTCATGATGAGAAACAGAATAACATGAGCAAATAAACCCGCAACAACAACAGAAATCCACGCATCATGCTCGGATTCACGGTACACATATTTTTGAAAAGCCAACATGCCAATGGATATTTGGGTCACGAACATAAACACCATTGTAAACATGGGGTGAAGGAGTGTCGGACTTTCCACCTCTTTATTGCTCATAAGTTTAACCTCTACTCTGCAAAATCTTCCTTTGGCTTACGGATACGATAGCTGCTTTTCTCACGCTTCATTAATTTCCATATCATTCGCAGCACCGAATGTTCATCTGTTTTGCTATCTAACATATTCATAGGTTGCAAATACGGGACACCTAGGCTAGTTTGTCTAGCTAAATGAATAATAATGAAGCTAGCTCCCACAACAATCCCTATACCTCCCCACGTACCTGCAAGTACAATAAGTGGGAAGCGAATAATTTGCAGCGAATTACCCATAGCGAAGTTAGAAACCACAAATGATGACAAGGTGCCTAACGCTACGATCATGAGCAAAATATTACTGACAAATCCAGCCTCCACAGCAGCTTGTCCGATAACGATACCGCCTACAACCCCCATCGTCTGTCCCACTTTGCTTGGCATCCGTATACTGGATTCACGAAGCAGCTCTATCATGACTTCCAGCATCAGAGCTTCCAGTATAGGTGGAAACGGGACTTTACTGTGGGATTCGATTAACGTCTTCAGCAGCTCAGGTGGAATGACTTGATAATGAAACGTAATGGCTGCTACATAAATAGAAGTAACAAATACCGACGCAATAATGGCGCTCATGCGCAGCAAACGGAGCAGCACGCCAACGATCCAACGCTGGTACATATCGCTGCCAGCATGAAAGAACTCATAGATCGTAACGGGACAAAGTACTGCAAATGGACTGCCATCCACAAAGAGTGCAATTTTATTGGCCAGCAGGCCCTGACATACCCGGTCAGGACGTTCTGTATGCAGCATCGTTGGAAAGAGCGTGGCTACATTATCATCAAGGAGTTGTGCTAGCTTCAGCGAATCGAGCATGCCATTAATATGTTGAAGGGATGAAATCCTAGACCGTAACAGGGCCACTTGATCCTCATTCGCGTATTCTTTTAAATAAACGATATTGACCACTGTTTTCGATACATTTCCCATTTCCAAAGAACTGACACAGAGCTTGGAATCAGGAAGCAGCTTATATAATAAAGCCAGATTGGTGGACAATTCCTCAACAAAAGCGACTTGTGGTCCATACTCATCAGATTCGATCTCGGCTTTGCTCAAAGTACGTTCGTGATGGGCTGCTGTACACATTAAGAGACCTTCACTACAATCTTGAATCCATACATAACTCCAACCTAACATGAGCTTATGGCAGATTTGATCTAGATCGTGCGATAATTCCCCTTTTTTGAGCGGGAGCTGCCCAAGCAAAAGGTCTGGCGTCAACTGTTCTACAGCGTGCACATCAAGCTTTTGTAACGGCCTTAGTATTCCTTCGCTTAACAATTCGTCATCTGCCACGTTGTTTAAAAACATCACATGGACCGTGCTGCCATGAATACTAAAAAATCTGCATGTCCATTGGCAGTTTTCCGCAAATACATCATGCAGGCGATTGAGTATGCTCATTTTCACCACCGCTTTCATCAGTCCCCTTATTATGGGCTCCTCGGCTAGAAAATATTGATGGATTAGTAAAAAGACACCTCAACTCAATAGAATGGCTCCAGTTACTTTTGCGTGATTGCATATAAAAAAGCATCTTTGTAGTCAGATAAGAAATCGGAACCTCTTATCGCACTTAAGATGCTTGCTTACTTGTTTGATTTATTTATTTCTTATCCTCGCCTCACTTACATATTTCCATCCCTAATCATCAGTTGCGAGGTATTATCATCCTTATGCTCCGCTGGAACAGTGAATGCGAACGCCACTCCCTGTTCTGTATTGAACACATGGTATCGACTACCGTGCAAATCCAAAATATGCTTCGTAATGGCGAGACCTAAGCCCGTTCCGCCCATTTTACGATTGCGGGACTGCTCTCCACGATAAAATCGATCCCAAATAAATGCCAACTGTTCCTCTGGAATATGTTCTCCATGATTATCGATTCGAACATGCACATGCTGGCTCCCATCTACCTGCTCAGGTTTAAGCGTCACCGAAATTGTACTACTGGTATCCGAATGACGAATCGCATTGACGAGGATGTTGGTTAGAACCTGTTCGATACGCTTCGAATCTGCCCAAGCTTGCTCTGCCTCATCATGGGTATGGATGATGACATGTAAATGTTTCTCCCTCAGATGTTTGGTGAGTTTGTCGATAATCTCTTGCAGCAAATCGATAAGTGAAAAGCTTTCCAACTTCAATCTCGTTACGGGGGAATCGAGTTTAGCTAACTCCAGCATATCGTTTACGAGTGTCTCCATCTTACCCGCTTCATCCAGAATCACTTCTGTATATCGAGTCCGTTTATGTGCGACTACATCATCCAATAAACCTTCTGCGTAGCTTTTCACAATACTTAATGGCGTTTTTAATTCGTGAGAGGCATTCGCTATGAACTCCTTCTGAAGCTGTTCCATCTTTTGTTTATGTTCCATATCTTTTTGCAATTGCTCATTCGCGTCCTGAAGCTCATTCATAGAACGCTGAAGGTTGTTGGAAAGGCTGTTTAAACTTTCGGACAAACTGCCCATTTCATCGTAACTTTTAACTTCAGAGACGGCAGAGAAATCAAGTCGCGCCATCCGAGAAGCGACATGATTCATTTTCAAAATCGGTTGGCTCACAATTTTGGAGAACATAAAGGATAGCAAAATGATAACAACAAATCCTCCAATACCTATGTAAATATAGTACGTCTTCAGTGCATCAAAGCTCTCGCCTATCTCTTGGTGGGCGGAAACGGAAAATATAAGTTCATTTAAATTTCCATGCTGTAGGATTGGTTGAATTTCAATGAGATGATCGGCCCCAGTCTTGCTGTCCAACCATGTAACTTCCATGGACTCGCCTGTTCCAAGCAGACTAAGCTGAGCATCTGTTAATGGGAACAACCTATCAATCGCTTCTGCAATAATCTCATTACGTTCATCATATGGAGCATCTATAAACGGTTGATCGGGATATTGGATCCCTGTAATCACCCCCGACAACTGGGTCATCCCGTTTGTGTCTACCTTTTCCTCAGGCCCTCCTGTAATAACGTTATCTTTATACGAAATGATATATGGATAAAACAAGCGGCTGTTCATTTTTTTAGAAATCGTAGCGTTTTCTCCTAACAACCCTGTCAGCGTAATAGAATCTCCCGTTTTCACACCCGCTTCAAGCAGCTCTTTATTGTTGTAGAACATAAAGAGAGGAACCATATAACTCCCTTTATTTTCCACAAGAACTTCAAGGACAAAGGGATTGGTGTAAATGTTGCTGCCGTCTGGTTCAAGTATGGCAAGAAGAGCATCGTTCTTCAATACATATTGAGCCTCATCGGTTTCCTCTTCATATGATTCTTTAATATACGAATATAAACTATCCTTTACCGTTTTAATGTTATGTTTTTCATAAAATTGCTCGAAAAAGATAAACAGCCCTGCAGTGAGCAGCGCGTAGAATAACACAAAAATCGCAGAAGTGAGCGCAAATAGCTTAAACGTAATGCCACGCTTTTTCATACTTTCACCTCTAGCTTATAGCCTGAACCTGTCACGGTACGTATATGGGAAGCTCCTGTTCCTAGCTTTGCCCTCAGCTTCTTAATATGTGTATCCACAACGCGCAGTTCCCCATCATACTCATAACCCCATATATGATCGAGCAGCGTTTCTCTAGCAACTACAATTCCCTTGTGCTTGTACATATACATGAGAATATCAAATTCCTTCGGCGTTAGCTCCACTTGTTGGCCATCTACTTCAATGTTTCTGCCCTGCTTAAATATCGAAATACTACCGAACTTGATCAATTGATGCTCCATACCTACCGTACCTTCAACCCGCTTCATTAGCATCGCAGCTCTCGCGACGAGCACTTTGGGACTAAATGGCTTCGTTACATAATCATCTGCCCCCAGCTCAAATCCCATTAACTTATCGTCATCATCACTTCGTGCCGTCAAAATGATGATCGGCACAGCCGATCGCTTGCGAACTTGGCGGCATACACTCCATCCGTCCATCTCTGGCATGAGAATATCGACTATAATCAAATCCACAGTTAAGGAAAGGAGCATATTCATTGCTTCTTTCCCATTCTCTGCTTCATGTACGACCCAATCTTCTTGTTCAAAATAATCGCTCACAATTTCCCGAATCCGACTCTCATCTTCAACAATGAGTACACTATACCCCATTTTATGTCCTCCCCTTTGTGCTAGCCATGAAAGGGCTTATTCTATTTTCTTTCCTAAATATTGTAATCGATCATTATGTTTTTTGTGTGTCTTTTTTAGTAGTTAATTGACACATCATTAACATCTACAGCACTTATGATGATGTTGTTCGAGAATAGAAAGAGAGAATATGGAGTGGAGAGTGATTAATTTGAAAACGGAACGTTTGCCAGTATTAGATGCGATACGAGGATTCGCATTGTTCGGTATTTTATTGCTGCATATCATTATGTTTCAGTACCCCTCACCAGAGGAAATCACAAAGCTAATTAACCTTGATAAAGTGCTAACTGATTTCGTGCAAATTTTCACCAGCAGCAGCTATCGTCCTTTATTTTCTTTCATGTTCGGAGTAGGCTTTGTTATTTTGTTTCGCAGTTTGGAGAGACGAGGATTGCGTGTAGAACTAACCTTTTTGCGGCGTTTTCTCTTTTTGTTTGGATTAGGACTTATCCATTATCTCTATTTATGGCAAGGTGACATATTAGCAACGTATGGGGCAGCTGGGTTTCTCCTTCTTCTATTTTTAAAATGTCAACCTAAGACTTTGCTGGTCAGCTCACTTCTCATCTGGTTGTCAGCGCCTATCATATCCCTAATACTCAGGCCACTCGATATCGTAGACAAGCCACTGTTTCATATTATGGACTTGGCAAATTTAATTTCCCCTGGATTATGGAATCCGTTCGAAAGTTTATTTCATACGCTATGGGCTTCCGCAACTGAAGTGCTTCCCTATTTCCTTCTTGGGATGTATGCAATGCACAGCAATTGGTTCCATCGATTAGAGGACAACAGGACGCGAAATGGCTTGCTCTCATTGATATTTTTGATTATTGGATGGCCTATCAAAGCAATATTGTACCTCTCAAATAGTCACGAAGCGTGGGCTGATTTACTTATTATCGGGAATGGACTTACGATGCTTGGCTATTTGTTCGGCATCATGTACTTATTTACAACCCGTTTCGGAGAACGTTTTTTTAAGCCTTTTCAAGCGATTGGGAAAATGTCGCTAACCAATTATTTATCACACACGATTATATTCACTCTATTGTTCATTCCTGCAGGCATCTTGTTGAAGGGGATTGGTCTCATCCACAGCGTAGGCGTGTTCTGGGGCCTTGTTATTGCCTGTGTCACAATCGTCTTGCAGGCCAAATTCAGCTCTTGGTGGCTGTCTCGATTTGCATACGGCCCCATTGAGTGGCTGTGGAGAATGTTTACGTATTGGAAATGGACACCGATTAAAAAATCGACAGCTGCCGAGAAACCATCTGCGAACACGAATACAACTATAAGTCATATACAGTAAACGTTGAGTGTAAAAAAGTTTCTAGTGCTTATCGTACAAAGGGTGCCGACTCGTTTCGTCAGCGCTCTTTGTTTGCATACTCACAGCAAGGATTAACACAATGCAATGTCGAATACGTAAAATATGGTAAATCAAAACACCAATACTTTAGTAAGGATGTGCAATCGCTTGTCCTCTACATCAATTGATTACAACCAAACGAAAAATAGATTTCGTGCAGACTGCGAAACTTGCTTTGGCTTATGCTGTATTGCCCTGCCCTATGCGAAAACCGCTGACTTTGCTTTTGATAAAGATAGCGGTACACCTTGTCGCAACCTGCAAGCAGATTATCGCTGCGGCATTCATAATCAGTTGAGAAATAGTGGCTTTCGCGGTTGTACCGTCTATGAATGCTTTGGAGCGGGCCAAAAAATTTCACAACATACATACAGCGGACAAAATTGGCGAGACAATCCTGCCACAGCTAAGGAAATGTTTGATGTGCTGCCAATTATGCAGCAGCTTCATGAAATGCTTTATTATTTATATGAAGCACTTCATTTCAAGGACGCACACCCGATCTATGAAGATTTGAAGATAGCTCTTGCGGAAACAGAACGTCTTACACAACTTCCACCATCAGCTCTCATACGGCTTCATATTGCTGAGCATAGAGCGATAATTAATCCCTTATTGCTGCAAGCAAGCGAATTGGTGCGTTCTAAAATAAAAAGCAGCAGTAAACTCTTGAATAGCCAGCGTAATTTGATCAAAGGAAGAGATTGTATCGGGGTCAATTTAAGAGGGGCTGATTTAAAAGGTGCGAATTTGAGAGGCGTGCTATTTATTGCTGCTGACCTACGAAATACCGATATGAGAATGACGGATGTAATTGGCGCAGACTTAAGAGACGCTGATCTAAGGGGAGCGAATCTTGTAGGCAGTATTTTCTTACACAAGCGCAAGTCAATTCGGCGAATGGCGATAGAACAACTAAATTGCCTGCTGCTTTTAATACTCCAGAGCACTGGATGGCCTAATAGGAATAATGAGTCGAAATGAAGTACAACTGCTTCACAAACAGCTAACCTGCTAACAAAAATTGATGTAAACACGTGCCCTTTGAGCGCTATGAGCAGCAATAAGAATGTAAAAGGATACAATTATGCAGTTATTTCGCTGCGATCCTCACTCCAAGGAACCAGAGCAATGAAATAACTGCACTTTTGTATCCATTTTTTAAAAGAAAGTCAATCTGTAATCTCAATGTTAGAACTGCTACTGCGGTGAGAGCGCCTGCCTTCTATATTCGCATGGTCTCGATGACCTTGATTAGGTTTGTTCTGTTGGGCAGAAACCTCCTCCCTATCAGCGGAGTTATCCAATCCTTCGATAACAGCGTCTAACAGAGAACGAGTCCCAAGCAATGCTTCTTTTTTCATCGCACGAAAATGATCTTGTGCGTTACCCGGAATACGAGGCATATAGCTTTCTTTCAACGCTTCATGCATCGAATACAGATGGTTTACAAGCAGTATTACGTCATCTCGCTTCATCACCAAGACCCCTTTCCTCTTCAGCCGAACGTTCTCCAAACTTTATCGACAGCTTTTGGTCTATAAAGCGAGCACCTGCGATCGAACGGCCAAACAATGCTCTTGGCAGCAATACCTTCTTTTTATATGGGCCTGCTTGAACCGTAAGTTCATCCCCTTTTTGACTAAGCTGGAGATCTTCTTTATGCATAAATGGCAAGGTGAGATCTAAATAGTAGACATCATCCTCTTTACGAATTTCTTGCACTCTGCCTACATGTAACACAGCCCCAGCATCCTGCTCACCAAATGCCTGCTCACTAATTTTCTGCAGCATCGATTGACCAACAACTTCAGATTTCATTAACGGAATACGCAAAATGGGCAAAGGACTGAAGCTGTTCTGTATTTCTTCCTCGTATTTCGCATGAATAGTACGCCATTCATCCCAATAGCCTACAGCAGCCTCTTCTGGAAGAACACGGTTGACGATAACCGCATCTGTATTAAACCCGAACAAATTCAAATAGGTAAATGCCCTTCTCGCTTCAGACACGACCATCTTCTCAGGAATCATCACTAACCTTACTGATGTAATAGCTGGATCGAGAATCAGCTTATGAAGTTCTTCCAGTTCATGAACGAATGATTCAATATTGTTCATCACTTTATCATCCGGCAGCTCCATCCCTCCCGTGACAATCTTGGCCACAGGACGTACTAGCTTGATGAGTCTCCGTTCATAAGGGAATATTTTCTCCATCCACCAGCTCATCACGTTCGGATAACTAAGCAGGCGCAGCGTTTCTCCAGTCGGGGCACAGTCTACAATAATAATGTCATAGTTGCCACTATCAGCATGACGCTTAATTTGCAGTAAGCTGAATAGTTCCTCCATACCCGGAAACACAAGCATTTCTTCGGTAGACACGTCATTGAGCTTCGCCCAATTCATCATTCCTGTCAGCCAACTTTGTACGGCTCCCCAATGTTTTTCGGTCTCACGCACACTATCTACTTCAAGTCCCCACAGCCTTTCCGCAACTTGAACGGGCTCACTGCCAAGCGGTATATCAAGCGAATCTGATAAACTGTGTGCCGCATCTGTACTCAGCACTAGTGTACGATATCCTTCCGAAGCTAACTTTACAGCCGTAGCTGCTGCCACACTCGTTTTACCTACTCCGCCTTTACCTGTATATAGCAATATTCTCATCACAAAAACCCTCCATCTCGTCGTTAGATGATGTCTTGTGCATATTCTAAGGTGAGGATACTTTATGTTTTGCATTACTACGATATCGTAGTAAATACCTAAAAAAATTTGACTACCCAGCGGCCGCTAATCTTCTATTTGTATTTTGTGCAGCGACTTTGCTGGCTTAACTTTCTCTTCCTTACTATCTTGCTGCAACGCCCTTCCAACTTTCAGTGCCAATGTTATAAACTGCTGCAGCTCATCAGCAGTCAAAGCACTCTGAACACGTTCTAAGGAGCTTTCTAGTATAGCCTTAGCCTGTAATGCCAGCTGCTTCCCTTCAGAAGTTAGTCGAACAAGAATAATTCGCTGATCTCGCTCGGATTGACTGCGTGCAATCAATTCTTTACGAACGAGTCGTTTCGCCAAACTTGTAATCGTACTAAGTGGAGCGCCCAAATGCTCAGCCAGCTCCGACATCGTCAGCTCCTCATAATAATCAAGCAGTACGAGCGCAGATAGTTCCGAGCTGTTTACCGATTGCTCCAGCTCTCGTGCCTCTGGCATCCAATTTAAAGGCCGCAATCCGTTCTTAACGAACAGATCCAGCAGTTGTTCTATCACGGTGTAGTTCCTCCAGTATGACGATGTACTTCTTGTTTTTTATTTTAATACGATATCGTAATAAATAGCAATCATTAATTACCTAGAATCTGGATTTATTTCTCTCTATTCACTTTGACACAAATCGTGACATTACAATCGGATGTAAATATGGTATAATTAAGTCCTTCTAGTATAAGATGTTAATTAACATCTTCCACTCACAATTGCATATCCTGAGGCGTCTAGTAGCTCTAGTCTAACATCTATTGTCATTACTATCTTCTTTATCTCCACATTTCAAATGGAAAGAAGGGATAGGTATGAATGAACCACACGCTAAGCTTCCAACAACAGACCTGCCGGTAAGGAGAACATGCGCTACCTTACATGTCCATCAACAACTATTAGCACAGTCTGAGCATTATGCACAGGAACGTCAACGAATTGAAGCTGGCTATCGTCAAAATGTCATGCTTGCCCGTGTCGGACAACGTGATGTGGTAAGTATTCCTGTTGTTGTACATGTACTCTGGAACAATCCAGCACAGAACATTTCAGATGAACAAATTGCTAGTCAGATGCTCGTGCTCAATCAAGATTTCCGCAAACAAAACCCGGATATATCTCAAGTTCCACCTGTGTGGGAGGATACTGCTGAAGATGCTGACATTGAGTTCCATTTAGCGACTATCGATCCAGAAGGACTGCCTACTACAGGAATTACTCGAACCCAAACTTCTAAAGTCCAATTTTCAGCCTTTGAGGATGATGTCAAAGCAAGCGCTACAGGTGGGATTGACGCTTGGCCATCTGATCAATACTTGAACATATGGGTGTGCGCATTAAGCTTTGGTTTACTTGGCTATGCACAATTTCCAGGAGGACCTGCCCATACTGACGGCGTCGTATGCTCGTATCAGGCATTCGGTACATTAGGAACCGCAGAGGCTCCATTCAATTTAGGCAGAACCCTTACCCATGAAGTGGGTCACTGGCTCGATCTTCGCCACATCTGGGGAGATGACGGCATGGAACCAGGAACAGAATGTACAGGCAGCGATCTTGTAGAGGATACTCCTAATCAAGCCGGCCCTAACTTTGACACCCCTAGCTTCCCTCAGATCTCCTGCAATAATGGTCCGGACGGCGATATGTTCATGAATTATATGGACTACGTGAATGATTCGGCGATGGTGATGTTTACAGAGGAACAGGTAGAGCGTATGCACGCATGCTTGCAAGGTCCGAGATCATCGTTCTTGTCTTCGCCTAATATTCCCGAATCGAAAGAGCTGCTTCTTTAACATATACAACCACACCAAGTAATTCAATTTTCGCAACTGAAACAGCCTGCTATCCTCGAAGAGGAGGCAGGCTTTCATTCATATTCACGCTACTACACTACTATATACTTCCTAATCAGGTAGCTTATTCGTAGCGTTTCCCGCCATACACAACATACCCTACTGGACGATGTGCATAATACAGCACCGCATCATCTGGACTTCCAATAATCGGATCTAGTGTATTCTTATCCAAATAGACGCCTTTGATTTCAAGCGATTGTCCTGCTGCTAATCCCGTAATCGGCTCGGGAAAGCTATGTTCATCACCATAGCGAATCAATGCGGTAATTTCTTTGTTAATGTCTGATACTTTAATGCCTTCCGCATGCATAACGACAACTTCGTGAAGTCGCAAGTAGTGTTGGGTATAACCATTAGTCGTCACATCGTTCTCAACAGATTTAATAAAAGCTTGTACCTGTATGACTGCTTCACTATTTGTCATGTTTGTAATCTCCTTTGAATCGGCATCCTATCCGTGATTGTACCTACATAATTTGACCCACAATTGGTTTATTTATGCCATCATACAACTCTCAGATCATACAAATGATCGGATGAACACCATTCAAAATTCGAACAAACAATGAGTAAGTACATAACACTAACCATTCAAAAGGAAAAATGTTTATCGATAACATTAGCGTCCTACTAAGCTTTTTCATTCACTTCAAGCACCCAAAGTTTTGTCTCTTGCAGTCGCCTTTAATCCTATTTACATCAGTAAATCAATCCTTTAAACGAATTAATTCACTCAATGTGCAGCTCGGGCTTGTACTGATGTCAAAGGTCCTATTCAAGTTTTTCTCTATATTCGGGAAGTAATCGCTGTACTTGCTATCCTTCTGCCGGCATGGAGCCGTGAGCTGACAAGTTAGATGTAAGGTGACGCGACATCCTGCTTGCGACACTTCATTAGCATATAACAGTACCGCCCATTCTGACTCGGTTTCTATTTCTGGGGATTCATAACTCCTAGCTGGTGCACCTCTCCCTATTTGAAAAGAGATGTCGGTCCCCCCGCTCCAGCCACGCATACCTTCTGCATCCTGGAAGCCCAAATCTATCACACATGCTTCCTCTCCTAACGCGTCTACCTGTATCTTTATATCAAGTCGCTCTGCAGCAGACGACATGTTGAATGGCATTTCTATAACGCGTCCCTTATCTTCCATCTGTATCAATCGTTCCATAACCATGGTTTTTTTACGTGGATGTTGATTCATTGTGGCTATTAGCTCCCTTGAGGTCAAAACAGCATATTCATTAACTTTTATATCGGTTTATTAGCTCATATGTTTAAGTACTGATATATAGTAACTTGAATATATTAATGTTATGTCAACGGAATGTTGTCTCTATGTAAAATTTCCCTGAAAATAAAGGAGCCATTTCTCCTCATAGGCTTGCTAAAGGAACAATAAAAACGACCGCCCCCAGCAATATACTGAGCAGCGGCCGCAACCATTTCATTATTTATTTTATTAGCTATTACCTTATAAATCCTGAGCCAAGCGTATCATATCCCTGCAAGGAATCCCATTTTCAATGATCTCCTCAGGATAATGTCTGACAAAGAAATCGATATCCACGCCAACAATTCGGAAGCCACATTTCTGATATAGCGCTAATTGACCTACACTTGAATTGCCTGTGCCGATCTCGATTGTCTTATAGCCTTGCTTCCTAGCTTGGTCAATCGCATGATTGACGATATGCTTCCCGATCCCTTGTCCGTGCAAATCCTCGTGTACTGCCACATTTACCAATTCCATTGTTTCCGGCCTTGTAGGCAACAGCACGTAAACAGCTACGATGCGTCTATCTATTTCGGCTACATAACACTGCCCCCGCTGTAAATATTCTGTCACAATCGTTTCAGAAGGATCTGCCAACAGCAGCAAGTCCATAGGAGGAAGTTCATGAGCATTCAGCTTACGTATTTCCATTGTGTTTCTCCTTATTAAGTAATGATAATGTTCCGCCTTTAATATTTACGTACCACAGAACGTTTGATAAGGACAAGCATCTGGAGGAGGTGAAGAGGTATACTCAGCTTGCTCTTCCGAATACGCGAAAGGATTCGCAAGAACATGCAGCAATCGCTCCATGACAGTGAGATCCCCCTCCACTGCGGCGTCCAACGCCTCTTCAACACGATGATTGCGCGGGATAATTGCTGGATTGCTGTTCTTCATTAACTGCTGCGAATCAGCAATCGATTGCTTCTGTCTGCCCAATCTTGCTTGCCAACGCTCATGCCATTCTGCATATTCCGCTGAGCCAAACAACGCAGTAGCTTCTGGTTGTTCTAAAGTTAAGGCACGGAACGTATTCGTATAATCCGCGTCGTACTTTTTCATCATGCTGAGAAGGCCTTCAATTAAAGATGAATCCTCTAACTCCTCATTAAAAATACCTAGCTTCGCTCTCATACCCTCAAGCCAATTCACATGATACAGCTCAATAAAGTCTGCTATCGCATCTTCTGCGATTGTAATCGCCTGCTCTTCATCTTCGTGAATAAGCGGCAGCAATGCTTCCGCCAATCTCGATAGATTCCATGCGCCAATACGCGGCTGATTGCCATAGGCATAGCGACCGTCCCTGTCAATCGAACTAAATACCGTAGCTGGATTATAGCGATCCATAAAGGCACACGGACCATAATCAATCGTTTCACCGCTAATCGCCATATTATCTGTATTCATTACCCCGTGTATAAAACCAACGAGCTGCCATTTCGCAATTAATGCAGCTTGACGCTTTATTACTTCATGCAGCAGCGATAGATAGCGGTTTTCATGATCGAAAACTTGCGGATAGTGTCTTTGAATGCTGTAATCAGCCAACGCACGAATATCTTCAACGGTCCCGAATTGGGCTGCATATTGAAACGTACCAACACGAATATGGCTGGCAGCTACCCGAGTTAATATTGCGCCTGGCAATTCCGTTTCGCGATTGATGAACTCTCCCGTAGTGACAACCGCTAGACTGCGAGTAGTCGCTATCCCCAGCGCATGCATCGCTTCACTAATGATATACTCGCGCAGCATCGGACCAAGTGCTGCTCGCCCATCCCCGCCGCGAGAATAAGGTGTTCGACCGGAACCTTTCAGCTGTATATCAAATCGCTCACCATGCGGAGTAATGTGTTCCCCGATTAGCAGCGCACGCCCATCCCCTAATCTATTAAAATATCCAAATTGATGGCCCGCATAGGCTTGAGCCAATGGTGCAGCTCCCGCAGGAATGTGATTGCCTGCAAACACGGTCAGCCCCTCTTCGCTGTTTAGCGTTTTCGCGTTCAATCCTAAAGATGCTGCCAGCTGAGTGTTGAATATGATCATTTCTGGTGCATGTACAGGCGTAGGTTGTTGCTCTGTGTAAAATAGTTGAGGAAGGCGTACGTAACTGTTATCGAACTTCCATCCTGGTTCTATCATTTCGTTGTTCTCTATCATCGTATCTCCTTTATCGATTGTGGCTTATGTATTCCTTGTTTCTTTCGTTTGACACTTAATATATCTGAGTTTGAATCGTATATCATGTATGTTCCTTCATCAACATTTGTAAGTTGAGTTAGTGTTTGCTGCCGTCCCTTTATTATACGCTTATGATGGTATTCATCTACATGTTAATCTACATGTTAATCTACATGTTTACCTGCTTTTCCAACCTCTAAGTTGCTTACGTAATAGAGACCTGAATCTCTTATTCCCCTCTTGCTGGGGCTAGCCATTACTGATTAGAGCTGACGATGATGCAACTTAAGATTGGATCGCGACTAGGCATTTCGAATATATTCCTCAGGTGATCGGCCTATGATTGCCTTAAAGTCACGTATAAAATGAGACTGATCGTAATACCCAAGATCGATTGAAAATTGTGACCAATCCGTTGCTTCTCCCGCCTCCATTGAGGCAGCCGCTTCATGAAGCCGATATCGCTGTATGACCCATTTCGGAGAAACGCCCACATAGCGATCGAATAAACGCTGCAACTTGCGGATATGAAGACCCGTTCGCTGCACGACATCGTCTACTTTCATAATCGTCCGATCCGATTGAATGTTAGCCACCGCTTCACTTACGAACAACATATCTGGCTCTACTTCCGGGAGTCGTTCTATCACCGCTGCTAGCATCGACTCCACCAACTGTACAGCTGATTCTATCGATTCCATTGCAAAAATATCAGCCCGGAGTAAATCGCTTTCCTCCCCGAAAACCTCTTCGAAAGAAATCGAACGATCCGTTAGCTCAGAAATAGGCTTATGCCAGAAAGGATAGAAGCCACCTGGCTTAAACTTCACTCCGACCACCCAGCCATGATCCTCAATTAGACGAGTTGAGGTCGTTCTGGAAACCCCGTAAATGCGAGCCATATCTCGCTCCACGATAAGATTTACATTAGGATGGGACAGTACCGTTTGAGGATACGGAGCTTTTCCACGCACATCCCACTGCACTACCCAATAATGCTGTACGAAGGCGCTTAGTTTAGGGGAAGGATGAAATCTTGTTAGTGCATACGTCTGATCTCCTGTCTTGGCATTAAGAATTCCTTTAGGTAACCGTCCAGGGATGATTTCCAATGTCCGTTCCTCCTAACAAGATGGTCAACAACTATCAAACAACCTGTCGCGTTTTTACAATACGAACTGTTGAACCTCATTATATAATTTTCGCAGGCAATGAACAAAGCAAATCAAGTACACGGAGGGATTAGGATATGGATCTTACTTTTAATTTCTACATTGGAGCAACACCTGAGGAAGTATGGCAAATACTCGTATCTGATGAGGGTGTCAAGCAAACTTTCTACGGATGCACCCTTCAATCTACATTTGAAATTGGCAGTGATTATGCCTATGTGGGACCAGGCAACGACGGGGATGATACCGTACATGTGTATGGGAAAATACTTGCATTGGAAAAGAATCGTACGTTTAGTTACACTGAGCACGCTGGACCTTCCTATCGTGCTAACCATGCTGAACTAGAAACACGAGTAACTTTTACTTTAGAGCTAGTCGGAGCGTGTACCAAGCTTACACTTGTCCATGATCATTGGCCTGTCGATCACCCGTCGTATGCCAATTCACAGCAGCACTGGCCTATGATTTTAAGTAATATTAAATCGTATGCGGAGACAGGAAAGACATTGGATTTTGGGTTCTAGAATCTCACTGAACAAAACTATCCGTGCATTGGATAATGAATACTAAATCTAGCAAGCCGACAGAATACTTACGTCATACGTCTCTACGATCTTATTTGCAGCGCAAAACCAAAAGGCCGCTGATTATTCAGCGACCTTTTTCTAGATAAATATTATTTCGTGAATACAGGATTGAATAATCCGATTTCACCTTCAGTTTTAAATTCACCTTGCTTTTGAACTTTCACTTGCAACTTCAAAACATTTTTTAAATCTAACTCAAGATCTTTGGGAAATTCGCCAGCTTTAAATTTCTCCGTGTAAATAACTTTATCATCCGCAGAAATCGTTACTACTAATGTTGCTTGAGTATCTTTAAATTCGTCTGTCAAACCAATTTTACTCTTTAAAGTTTTAACTTTTCCATTTAACGGAAACTCAATGTATTCCCACGAATCTTCATCAGAAACATATCCGTTCATTTTTATTTTCAAATAATTTGAGTATTCATTTCCAATATTATCTGACAACGAGTTATTTGCATTATATTCATAATGAGAAGTTGGTTTGTATCCAGATTGAACATTCATATGTTTAATATCACGCTCGAAGTAAAGCTCGTTCTTACCTTCTGTCTCACCAATATGTACGGTCTTCGTGCTGCCATCCCATTTTACTTGCTGTCCTAGAGCTTTAGCGACAAATGCAAGTGGAACATAAGTTGTTCCGTTATATAGAAACGGCTTATCTTCCGCTGGCATTTTGGATACTTTATCAATTTTGATATCGTTAACACCATAGAATACTTCAATCATTTTGCCACTTGCTGCAAACGCAGTAGCACCCGTAATCAATGATCCAACAGTCAAACCAATTACTAATCCTTTAAATTTTTCCTTCATTTCTCTCTGATCCCCTTTTATCATTAACATATAGAAAACATTGTTAAACATATCAGGAGCTAGTTTGAAAGTCCAAACATATATTGGAATATATAGTTCGATGTAACTATACCAGATAGGAAGTTATACTCACTTGACTGGTGTTATGTACATTTAAAGGTGGCCCTATGTAATCCATTGTAGTAGTATGAGAATTCCTCTCTCTCTAACGGTCGCCATTGACGTTATTAACGCGAATTCGTTCAATTTCTAGTTTTAACGGTCGTGAACGCGCTTATTTTAGCATTGATAGTGAATGATATCGCTACCAATAAAAAATAAGCTCGCTGCCAACCGTTACATTTCAAAATGAGTAAATTGCCATCTAATAGCCTCTATGACAACCGTTAGCATTAAACTGATAGAAGCGCATCCATATTCACTAAATAACCGCACAAAAATACTCCCTTCTAGTTGCAAATAAAAGGGAGCATCCTTGCACTTTTTTGTTACCTATGTTTCCTTTATTTCCTTTGTTACATCCAACTACCCCTTATAATTATCCTGCCAATGCAGTAGTCGGCTTTCCAAAACTCTCACCAACGAATCCGACAGCTTCCCGACAGCAGCAAACAGTAAAATACCTAGAAAAATCACTTCCGTGCGCATAAACGAGCGGGCTTCTTGAATGAGATAACCGACTCCTGCATCCGCCCCCATCAGTTCAGCCACGACCAAGCACATCCACGCAATGCTTAACGAAAGCCGCAAACCAAGCAGCACATTGGGCAGCGCAGATGGAAGAACGAGCTTCGTCACTTGCTGGACGCGACTGAACTCAAGCACGCGCGTGACATCGAATAGCTTGCTGTCCACGTTCCGAGCCCCGAGGAACGTATTCACGTACATCGGGAAAAATGCACCCAACGAGATAAGCAGCACCTTTGACAACTCACCAAATCCAAACCACAAAATAAACAAAGGCGTGATTGCCAACAACGGAATGGCACGCAGCATTTGTACGGTTGGATTAATGTATTGCTCTGCCCGATGGAACATCCCTACGAATAGACCGATTAATAGACCGCTAACACCGCCGATCGTGAAGCCCAGCAGTGCTCGGACAATACTTATTTTCAAATGATGAAACAGCTCTCCTGAGGAAATCATTTCGATAAAGGTCTGAAAAATGAGCGATGGCGGCGGAAACAATTGCGACGGAATGATTTCATTGGTGCTAAGAATCTGCCAAGTTAAGAGAACAGAAACAGGCAGCAAAGCTCCACGAATAATAGAGAGATTGAGCTTAGCTTTCTTCTCTTTTTTACTGCTCCACGACGGACGGTGAGAAATCGGATTTGCGGCGGAAATAGCATGGTTAGACGTTTTACTCATCAGTATCGACGCTCCATTCTCTGAACGTTATATTTGCCAATCCTGTTTATCGACTGTCTCATGCTCCAAGAGAGCGATCAGTTTCGTCCTCAACTCTTGAAAAGCTTTACCTGATCGCTTGCGAGGATAAGGCAGATCAATTGGGATGCTTGCCTTAATTCTGCCGGGCTTCGTATCCAGCACAATTACCCGATTCGATAAAAACAACGATTCATCGATATCATGAGTAACGAGCACCATAGTCGTGCGATTGCTTCTCCAAATATCCAACAAGGCTTCCTGCATATGATTGCGGGTAAAGGCATCTAATGCACCAAAAGGCTCATCCAGCAGCAGAACCTTTGGATTCCGCAGCAGCGCCCGTGCGATGGCAACACGCTGTGACATACCGCCAGAAAGCTGCTTCGGATAACTTTTTTCAAAGCCATTCAGCTTTACTAGCGAAATTAACTCATCTACTTTCTTTCTAACGGAGGTATCCTTTAACGAAAGCTCAGATGCGATATTTTGTTCCACCGTCAGCCATGGAAACAAGCGATGTTCTTGAAAAATAAATCCTTTCTCTTGAGAAGGAGCTTTCACTGGCTCACCGCCAAGCAGTACTTCCCCCGTATAATCCACATCAAGACCCGCTATGATCTTGAGTAGCGTACTTTTGCCGCACCCACTTGGTCCAATTAACGTTATAAATTCACCTGTTTCAATCGTTAAATGAATTTGATCCAGCACATGTGTCGTATGGTCTGACGAATAGAACGTCTTATTCAGCTCAGTCAATTCCAGCATCGTATTAGGCATATGTCCTTCCTCCCTTTTGAAAAAATAAAAAGAGACCCACCAACAAAACCGCCTGCTATCAGGCTTGCTCGTTGATGAATCTCTAGTCGTCTAGTCGATTCTGTCATTATTGAATTCCGATCTTATATGGCCAGCTCGTTTCAGGAGAGTTTAGCATCGCCCTATCCCACTGTCAATATCCTTGTATTATAATCGGATTAATTTGAATTGGCTATTGACACACCTATATTCAGTTGGTATCATTTCCCTATTCAAATATAGACTGGCTAATTAGTTACCTAGCGAAACGAAAACAATACTGGTAATGAATCCACTGGACGACCAGAGATTCAGCGTACATGTTGATCAACATGTATGTTGGATCTTTTTTTGTTTTCCACACTTCGTACTAATTAAAAAGCCGAGCTCGTCTGTTACCTATATTAACGATCAGGAGTGATAATGATGACACAGCAAATCGATATTATTGAAACGTTATCCCGAGACTATTTTCCTGAAAGATACAAAGTATCCGGTGCCCGTAAGCTGCATCGTCTACCTGAAGGACAGGAAAGTCTACCTTATAACCTGTTTCAGCTTAAGCCGCTTGGTCCGCTAATTGGTGCAGTAATTGAAGGGCTTGATTTGAAAGATCCCCTTCTTCCCGAAGTAAAAGAAGAGATAAACCGTGCTTTGCTTGAGTGGAAGGTACTCTTCTTCCGCGATCAGGATATTACAAGCGAACAGCATGTTGCATTTGCAAAACAATGGGGCGAGTTGGAATCCCATCCTTTCTTGCCGCAAGGCGATCAGGAAGCAATTGCTCGGTTTGCAAAAGATGAGAAAGTAACCGGGATGGAAAACATATGGCACACCGATGTCACATGGCGCCTCAACCCTGCGCTTGGTGCCGTGCTCCGCATGGTCGAAGCCCCTACATATGGTGGAGATACACTGTGGGCTGATACGGCCGCTGCCTATGATAATTTGCCTGATGACATTAAGGAGAAAATTGACGGACTGACAGCCATTCATGATTTCACCCCGTCTTTCGGGCGTCGCCTTTCTTCTGAATTGTTGGCCATTAAACAAGACGAGTATCCTGCTGCTGAGCATCCCATTGTACGCACACACCCAGAAACAGGCCGCAAAACGTTATTCGTCAATGCAGCATTCACCATACGCATTGTAGGATTAGAACCTGAAGAAAGCGAACAACTGCTCCAGTACTTATTCCAGCAGGCGCATACGCCTGAATATCAAATCCGCTATAAATGGGAAGCAAATACGATTGCATTTTGGGATAATCGAGCCACACAGCATTATGCAGTATCTGACTATTTCCCGAATCGTCGCGTCGTTGAAAGAGTCTCTATTGTTGGTGACGTACCTTATTGAGCACAAAGTTCAATGTGAGAAATGGAAACGGAGATGCCGCCTATGAAAAAATCTAAGCAAACTAAAGCTGCCTATGTCATCAGTTTCGCAGTGCTTCTTCTTATACTCGCGGCTGGCTGCTCAGATACCGGCGGCAATAAGGCTAGTTCTACAGCTGCTAATGGTACAGCAGCTCAGGAGAAAATCAAGGTCAATGTCGCCATCAATGGGAGTCTCAACGCGCTTGTCATTTTAAAAAATAAAGGTTGGCTGGAAGAGGAATTTAAAGCGTTGAATGCAGAAGTCGTATGGAGTGAATTTTCGAATGGCCCTCCTATACTCGAATCATTGTCTGCAAAACGTGTAGATCTATCTCTTCTAGGAGATGGAGCGACGATTAGCGGAGCATCGGCTGGGCTGCCTTTTCAAGTTATCGCCTTACTGTCCAAAGGAGCCAAGTTCAACGCCATTCTCGTTCCTCCACATAGTCCCATTCAAAGCGTAAAAGACCTAAAAGGAAAAAAAGTTGGACTCGCCAAAGGTACAACGGCACACGTCTATCTTCTAAAAGTACTCGCTAAATACGGTCTATCTATCGATGATGTCCAACTTATTAACTTGCAGCCAGATGATGGTGCAGCTGCGTTTGCCAGCGGACAATTGGATGCATGGGGAACTTGGGACCCCCATATTACGAATTTAACCAAAACAAATAAGGCGCGTACGATCGCATGGGATGAAGACAACATATTAGCCCCTTCCTCCTTGATCGGCCGCACTGAGTTTCTTAATGAGCATCCCGAGGTCGTTACTGCTTTCTTAAAGTCATATAAGAGAGCTATTGACTGGATGAATGCGAATCAAGATGAAACAGCTGAAATCTTCGCTAATCGAGTGAAAATACCGAAAGATATTATGAAATCTCTCGTTTCGAATCTATCATTTACCGTGTCTGGATACGCAAACGAAGCGCTGCAAGCTCAACAGCAATCTGCTGATCAATTGCTTGAGCATGGCTTTATTAAGAAGAAGCTCGACTTTCAGTCCGTTGTAAATAATGAATGGATTGAAAAGGTTATTAAATAATTTGCCGCACTGCCCCCACTCTATCAATATTCACACTCCCCATTATGGTAGAAAATAAACAAACCCCTCATGAAATAACCAACTGCCGTCCCCATCGGTAGTTGGTTGTTTATTTTTATTGGACGATGAACTTAGTTATACTTATATATTAGTAGGTATTGTAGAAACGAATGGAAGGGTTGTTGGATATGACAGGATATACCGAGTTCAAATCGATAGAACTGAAGGCTTTGTTTCGTAAGGTAGATGTAGTAGAGCAGAACATAACAGCTGATATTTTGCACAAAAATAATTGGATCGCGACCCTTACCTTCAATTTACGAGAAAATACCGTACACACTGCAGGAAGCTTTGACGACGTGCAGCACCTTCGAAAGCATGGAATTGATGAATTGTTCATTATCTCAAGAGTCAAGGAAAGAGCACTTACTATTATTTATAATAAAGTTACTCAGCTGGAAGTATTTCATATTTAGAATTAGTCGTAGAATACACCAGCAAATTGTATGAGCTCCACATTACTCTCGCTGGCAGAACTAATATATGAAGGTAAAGAAGATGACCACTTTATTTCCTTAAAAGCGGTTCCAGCTGATTCTTCCATACCCACTGGGGACTAAACTGCTGCCTTGCCAACGTTTTGGCATGGATGACGGAATCGTTTTGCATCCTATCGACAATTTTTGCTGCATGTTCCTGTAAATAGACCTTCTCGGTCTGAGGATAGGTTTCGGTTGTGCGAAGCCTAAAGTTGTGAGCATCCCACCTCATAAAATAGGCTCCCAGTTTCTTTCCCAGATCCTCAAGAGCGGGTACACCCTCATTGACAACAAGAAAATTGCCTCGACTTGCTGCTTCCAGTAGGATAAGTGGCAATGCTTCGGAAGCCGATGGAAAAACGAACAAATTCGACAGTGTAAAAAGCTCCAAGACCCCCTTTCTTGGAAACCCCTTTTCAAAACCGATATCCGAAGTAAAAACAATATCATCGACGTTCAGTCCATTTTCATAGCCTGTCAGTTGAATCAAGGTCTTATAGTTTTTCGGATCAATCTCGTTGGACGGAAAATCACAAAAAAGAACGGTAACACTTTTCCGAGTCAACTCTTTGATCGCACCGCAGAAAGAAGCCACTTTTTCAGGCTGTTTTCCCGGCGATAAACGGGCAGGATAGACGACGAGATAATCAGGAGAAAGCAAATCGACTTTTTGGGCTACCGTTCGTACCTCATCGCTGCAGAAGGCAAGAAAATCGAGGCTATTGTTGACAACCTGGCACATCTCTTCAGGCACATCATACTGCTTGGCTAAAGCCGGGATTCCTGAGGCTATAGGATATACATAAATTGTATTGGGCATTGGCATAAACCGGGCTGAAAACGGCCAATCTGTTTTGTGCCGAGGTTCAGGACTCGAATGGGTAAACGCTAAAAAACGCACGCCCGGCAACTGCTGCTGTGCCGTCCTTACAGCGACATTCTGAAGAAGAAACTCCCCCAGGTAAAGAATATCATGCATGAAACAAACGTCTACATCTGACAGATTCCGTACAAAATCATGTGCCATGACGTCTGCTTCTTCATAAAAGCCATCACGAACCTTGCCGTTCTCCATGATATTGAGGTTCCGTTTGTTTGTAATTTTCACCCACTCAATTCTTTCATCCAGGAAAACCCCAACCTTCTCTTCGTCGGAAAAGCGCTCAGAGACCAGTAGCTTGGTCGCGACATGGGCATCCAGAAGCATTCGTAGTTGTTCGGCGACGACATTGACCACAGAGTACGTACTGCTTAATCCAGTAAACATCGTCAATATGGCAACTTTCAAAGACTAGCCCCCTTTCACATGAAGGAACACTCTTATTAATGCGACAACTCGCGTAACCATAATGTAGCGATCCATTTCTCCCCTTCTACTACCGGGTGGAAAGCAGGTGAGCTCGGACGAACCGCTTTTGCAATTCTGAAACACAAGCAAATCCCCTCTTACCGGTGGCATATGCAAGTTAAGAAACGGGAATAAGGTTTCTCCGCCTAGCTGTACCGAGTTTAAGTACAGGATTGCCGTATACAACCGTTGACCTGCCATTTGCAAACTTTGTTAACCCGTAGGGGAAACCGGGTCGAACGTATCGTAATGGGGATCGACTTTTCCTCCGAACGGATATTTGACGATTTGAACCGGCTCGGCTCTGCTGAGTGGTTGGCACACGATGTCCTCAATGCGGCTTGTCACTCTTCGGACGATCTCGGATGAAGCGTGCTCGAAAGACGCTTGCTCCGATATTCGGGATTGGGATAAACCTACCGCATTGTGACTTGCGACAACGGATGGGACTAATTTCCCTGTCGCCAAATCAATCAATTGTTGGCACTCATCGGCAGATGCGACATTCTTATAGTAAGAAATTAGCGGGTCCTGATAATACACGATGCTCGATTGCAACAAACAGATCTCCCCCTCGTTCCCAAATTAGATAGGTTCTTTGTATAACACGAATCTTCTCCCTACTCACGACATAAAGCCAAGCCATTCCAACATAATTATGTGTCGATGATGATTTATGGTCAACTTTTTGCCACGCACCCTTAATTATTCATATTCTTCTTCCTATCGATTGAAAACTTATTTTACGAAAGGAGGTTATGCAGTGCCATTTATTCTTCGATTTTCCGGTAATGATACAGGGGCAATTTCGTTTACCGGCAATACGCTGGGGCTATCCGGATTGAATGGCGTAGCTGGAACGCAAGACTTTATCGGTGCCCTTGTCACGACGAATACTTCTCTTCAGGTCGGAGACTTTCCCCCAGGCACGACAAACGATTTCAATCTGAATAACGCCAGCGCCATTCTTAACTTGCCGCCGGGAAGCAGTATCCTTTATGCGGAGCTGGTTTGGGCGGGTACGTATGCAGTAACGGGAGGCACGACCGATTTTTCCCCGTTTATCGACAAGTCAATCTCCGTGACGACGCCGCTAGGTACAACCGTTAGCGTTGCGCCCGATCCGGTTACAGCGCAGCTGTTGTTCATTAACGGGAACTTTAACTATTTCCGATCCGCTAACGTCACTTCAATCGTTCAGGCGGGTGGTGCTGGTACTTATACGGTAGGAGGGATCGTCGGCAACACCGAAAACGTCTCAACTTCTTCGGGCAACCATTGCGGCTGGACGCTGTGCGTCGTGTACAAAAATACCGTCTTGCCATTCCGTAATCTGAGCTTGAACGTTGGCATCGTCGATATCGAGTTTGCGAGTACGCCTTCGGTCGACACGACCATTACGGGATTCAGCACGCCAATTACTGGACCTGTTACGGGGAGGATGCAGCTTTGCGCTGGTGACGGGGATGCTAACAAATCGGGAGATCAAGTACTGTTCGGACCTGACCCGGCTAGCTTGACCTTCCTCTCCGGCCCAAGGAACTTCCAGAACAACTTTTTTGCTTCGCAAATTTGCGACGATAGCGGAAATTTGGATACATCCGGTACGTTCGGCACGCGCAATATGCTCCTAGGAGCCCCAGGGGCGAACGTCGTCGCGGGGCGGCAGGGCTGGGATATTACGAATGTCAACATTTCGGGGACGCTAACGAACAATCAGACATCCGCCACCTTGCAGTTAAGAACGACAGGTGACGGCTATACCGTCTATGCCGTCGGCCTTTATTTCGACATCAACGCCCCAAAAATCGTCGTCAATAAATTCGTCGCAGGTGGTAGCTCGACTGGTATAACCGCAGATATTGCCATAGAAGGCGGTTTGTTAGCCCTCAATGCCGGTACAGTCGTCATCGGACAGACGGTAACCTACACTATTGTTGTAAGCAATACCGGAACAACCTCTGCAACTTCTACCGTCATCGTCGATCCGCTGCCTAACAATACGGCATTTGTTCCGGGAAGCGTCAGGATCAATGGCGCGCCGTCGGGAGCAGATCCTACGGTTGGCGTCCCCATCGGCACGCTTGCTCCGTTCACGTCGGTTTTCGTAACTTTTTCCGTGACCATCGTGTCACTGCCTCCGAACGGATTAGCATGCAATCAGGCTACGGCATTTTTCCAGTACCAGAGCGTTGCGGGCGGTCCCATACTCGACGGCAGTATCCCGTCCAGCGAGATCTGCGTTCAGGTTTCACCGGCGACAATTGAATTTACGAAGTCGGCAAATCCGCTGTCCGGCGTCCCCGGCGATACGATTACGTATACGTTTACGGTGACGAACACCAGCGCTGTGACGCTCACGAACGTGCAAGTGAATGACCCACTGCTTGGCTTATTTGTGCTACTTAATATGCCGCCGGGAGACGTCGTCACATTTGATGTGGATTTTGTCATCCCTCCGGGTACGCCGGCAGGCACCCTGATTAACAACACGGCTACGGTCACTTCCGATCAAACGCTGCCCAAAGACGCTTCAGCACAAGTATTGGTACTCCCGAGCTTCAGTCTCAACGTTGCGAAAGTGGCGGATCGGGTTTCCCTCGCAGCCGGGGATATCGTCACGTATACGCTGACGGTTACGAACACGTCCAATGCTCCGCTTACCAACGTTACCGTGACGGACGATCTGCTCGGTTTTTCGCAAGTGATCCCATCGCTAGACGCTGGGGCGTCACAATCGTTTACCGTTCCATTTACCGTACCTCTGGGAACGCTGGCCGGTACCGTGTTTACAAACGTGACGACCGCAACCTCTAATGAAACGGGGCCTGCAATCGATACAGCAACGATCATCGTCACACCCGTTCCGAATTTGGTTCTTTTCAAATCCGTGACGCCGCAGACGGCTGCGCCAGGAGATACCGTCACTTACAAGCTTACGGCCTCGAATGCTGGCAATCAGACGCTTACCAACGTGCGAATTGCCGATCCGACGTTAGGCATCAATCAAACGTTCGATGCCGTGAATCCGGGTGACTCGGTCGTTGTCACGATACCGTTTATAATCCCTTTAACCGCCATGCAAGGAGACTCACTCGTTAACGTCGCAACCGTTACATCCGATCAGACGGGACCAACGCAAGCGGATGCCGTCGTGATCATAATCGGCGCTCCATCTATTACACTAACGAAGTCCGTCTCGCCGCAGCAGGCAACGGTAGGAGCTACGGTTTCGTATACATTCGAGGTTACGAACACAGGCAATACGTCTTTGACGAACGTGCAGCTCACCGATCCACTGCTTGGATTGAATCAGAACATTGGTACACTCGCACCTGGTCAATCACAAACGGTCGACTTCTCATTTGTCATCCCAAGTGGCGCCGCCAATCCGTTCATCAATATCGCGACGGTTACAGGTACCTCTGGTTCGCAAACGGTTCAGGCAAGTGACAGCGCGTCTCTGAATCTGCTCTTCCCTGCTTTCACGCTGACGAAGACAGTAGATCGGGCGCGGGTCAATCCGGGTGAAACGGTGAACTTCACGATTACAATCGTCAATACGGGAGCCGTACCGTTAACCAATGTCGCCGTTTCCGATCCGCTATTGGCCTACACGAATACAATTGCTTTACTAGCTCCGGGCGCATCAGTCACCCAGACGATTCCATTCACCGTTCCTGCAAGTACAACACCAGGATCGGTCATTCCAAATGTCGTGACCGTGACCCCAACAGAAACCGGGCCGCAGCAAGCGACAGCCACCGTAACGGTGAATCAGGTTCCCGCGATCTCGCTCACGAAGACGGCGGATCGGGTCAATGCGCTGCCGGGTGATACGATTACCTATACAGTGACGGTAACGAATACCGGCAGCGTCCCTTTAACAAGTGTTGGCGTCAGCGACGAGCTGCTAGGACTAAATACCGTTATTCCATCGCTCGGAGTGGGTCTATCCCAAAGCTTCACGCTAACGCTCGTCGTTCCACCGGGAACAGCAATCGGAACCGTTATCACAAACGTAAGCACGGCCGTCTCTGACCAGACGGAATCGGTCAATGCGACCTTCAAAGTACTGGTCAACGATGTGCCACCATCGATAACCATTGTAAAAACGCCAAATGTGCTGGCTGCTGCACCGGGAGAGACTGTCACGTATACGATTACGGTGACGAACACGGGTGCGGTCGTGTTGACCAATGTACTCTTGACAGACACGACGCTTGGCATCTCGCAAGCACTTGGCACGTTCAACCCTGGCCAAAGCCAGGCCCTAACCTTTGACTTCATCATTCCTGCTGGCACTCCAAGCGGCTCCGTCATCGTCAATACAGCCGTCGTGACCTCGGATCAGACAAATCCAGAGGAAAGCACTTCTACCGTTACAGTTCAACCAGCTCCAGGGCTAACCGTGACCAAAGCGCTTTCTCAAACTCAGGCCGTACCAGGCGGGAGGGTGACGGCAACCATTACGGTGAGGAATACGGGCAACGTCGACCTCACGAACGTCGTCATTACAGATGCGACCATCAATTTCAGTTCTGTCATTCCATCTCTGCCTGCAGGATCGACAAGCACATTCCCAATTCCATTTACGACGCCTACTGTACCGGCAGGAACGGTCATCACGAACACAGCAACGGCCTCTTCCAACGAAACAGGCCCAACATCTGCGACGGCGACGCTCACAGTACTACCAGAGGCCCAGCTTACGCTGGTCAAAACCGTCACTCCGTCCGTTGCTTTGCCGGGTGAAACAGTGACATTTACATTCGAAATTCGCAATACGACCGATACGACGTTTACGAACGTTCGATTTACTGACGAGTTAATTGGGATCGACAAGACGGTAGAATCTATTCCTCCCGGATTTTTCGTTAACGTGTCTCGCACATTTACCATTCCTGCGGATGCACGTGGCGATAGCGTCATTACCAATATAGCTACGCTCAGCTCTGATCAAACGACGCCAATCATTGCTGTGGCTCAAGTTACCGTGGCTGAAGATCCGGAGTTGACGATCAGTAAGACAGTGTTTCCGCCAGTCGCCTTCCCTGGCGAACAAGTATTTTTCAATATGATAGGCGTTAATACTGGAAACGTACCGCTATCGAATATTCGCTATTCCGATCCGCTGCTCGGGATTAACGGAATCGTGCAATCACAGGATGTCGGCGTTGCCGTATCACTGATTGTTCCATTTACCATTCCAGCCAACGCCACGCCAGGCGAGCCGATTGTCAACACCGTTTTGCTCGACTCGGCTCAGACAGGTCCGCTAAGTACGTCCGTAACCGTCAATGTTGCAGGACTACCGCTAACCGTTACTAAAAAAGCAGATTGCAACACCGTCTTTGTTGGGGATAAGGTTCGCTTCACGATTACAGTAGCCAATACGAGTTCGATTACGGTCACGAATGCCGTGTTGACGGACATTTTACAGACAGGTACGAAGTTCGTCCCAGGCAGCGTGACGGTCGCAGGATGTGCCTTACCTGGAGCAAATCCGAATGCTGGTATTCCGTTAGGCAATATCGCCCCGGGTGAAACAATTAAAGTGACGTTCCAAGTGAAGCAAACTGTGCTGCCGCCTAATGAAAAGGTACAAAATCGGGCATCAGTCAGCTTCCAGTTAGACAATTCAACTCGACCGTTTACAATCGATTCCAACGTAATTAGCATCAAAGTGGATGAACATGCGGAATAAAGAGATAACCGGCCTTTTCGGAGGCCGGTTGTTGTTTTGAATAGGATTTTTAGTAGCTTATGGTACGCATAAAAAACACGAAAAACCATCGAATCACGATGGTTATGTCTTCACATTAAAGCCTATTAATTTATAGATATTTGTTGGTAATAATCTTCTTGAAAGTGGGGGTGGAGCATAAGTAGCCCCTCCTCTACACTTGTATTCCTTTCCTTTGCTACATTTTCAACAATAAGATCAGTCCATGCACGTCTAGCAATTTCATTAATGTTACCCATTCCAGATATATGATACGTATTCATACCCCAGCGATATATCATCGTTTTTTGTTCACGGGGAGATTTATAAATGTTTGCATTAAAACTAAAAGTCATTGTGTAATCTTCTCCAAAACTGCTATCAGGTATTTCAATACGTGACAAGTAATTCTTTGTGTACACATTTCCAGTATTAACATTGCTATATATTCCTTCGAATTTGTTATCTACAAAAAAATAATGACCATCACTTCGATAAATTTCATAACCTGGATGAGCAATAATGTCATCCCATGTATGACTCAATGCCCTCGGTGCCAATAAATCATCATCATCAAGGCGGTATATATATTTATATTTACATTGAGAAAATCCAAATTTAAGTTTACTTCCAATGGATGTAAACATTTCTTTTACATTAACAATTCGAATTTGGGGGTGCTTAAATACATACTCAGCTTTAGGGCTATCATTAATAATGACCATTTCTGATTCACCTGAAAAATCTTGACGAAGAAAAGATTCAATGGCTTCCTCTAATAAATGAGGGCGTCGGTAGGTTAAAGTTAACACACTAATCATAGTAAACTTTCCTCCACACATACTATTTCCAGTATTGGATCAGAATTGTTTAGTTAGTGCTGATTTAGCATTCAATTTAGGCATTATATGCAAACCAAATGAAGTATGCTATTTTGTACAAGCATGTTACGGGAACCGAATAAAGCGAATAAAGAAATAACCAGCCTTTTTGAAAGCCGGTTATTGTTTGAAATTGGATTTTTATTTGAAAGCCGTACCATCTATCGCTATTGTTTTTGAATGAGAAATTTCACTATGTTCTTGTCTAAATAGAATCTACATATTGCTTGGAAATAACTTTTCAACAATCACAACATTAAGCCATTTACCGTCTAATTGACTATGCTTTTCATACACACCAACTTCTCTAAAACCCAAACTACGACACAACTGTCGGCTGCCTGTGTTAAAGTCAAAGATACGAGAAAGCAGTTTCCAGTAATGAAGCTTCTCACATTCCTCTATAAGTACACTTAGAAGCTGCTTGCCTACTCCTTTTCCTCTGTAATCCTTATGAATGTAAATCGAGAATTCCCCTACGCCTTTATAGCATTCTCTCTTTTCACGGTACGGAGAAACATAAGCTGTGCCCACAATTACATTTTCACGAACGCCAACTAAGATAGGATAATAAGTCCCTGCGTCCTCAATCCATTTCACTCTGCTTTCAATCGTTTTAGGCTCGCTCTCAAATGTCGAGTTTCGCTCATGAACAATATTATAGTTGTAGATTTCGGTTAAAGCACTTGCGTCATCTACCTTGGCTCTCCGTATCTCAATGTTCAAAGTCCCTTCCCTCCTTCTATGATTATCCGCAGCAAGATGATGATGAAGGCGCACTTACATTTGAATTACTTGTACAGCAAGTACTTTCTGCTTTCTCCTCGTGGGGAGTTTCTTCTGTCTCACAACAGCTCTCTTCGCGGGAAAGACTTATGCTACATACTCCTGTTTCCGGCAGTTCTAATTCGACCTTCTCTGCAGCTTCCCAATCACCTGTCAGAGCTGCCACAATAGATCTAACCTGTTCATAGCCAGTTGCCATCAGAAACGTTGGTGCACGACCATAGCTTTTCGATCCAACGATATAAAAGTGTTGTTCAGGCTGACGCAATTCCTTCTCTCCATGAGGCCTTACGGTACCACAACTATGAAGATTAGGATCAATCAACGGAGCTATTGCACCAACACTCTCAATTGCAGAATCGATGTCCGTTCTGACTTCACGAAGAAAACTCATATCCGGACGAGATCCGGTATTACTAATAACCTCATCTATAAATTCAATCTGCATGGTCTGACCGTTGCTATACCCAATTACATGAATCTTATCTCCTGATTTTTCGAAGTTCTCAATCATAAAGGATGGGTACACTTGTACTTTGCCGGAACGAACAAGATTCTCTAAACGAATACCTAACTCTCCACGTTCACGAAGACTGTCCTTTTCTTGGCCTCCGTATACTGCTGTTACATTCGATTTTCGTATGACCCACGAGATTTTTGTATCTGGCTCCTGTTCTTTAAGCTTTTCAAGATCTAATAGTGCATTAATTGCAGAATGCCCACTTCCAACAACAAGTACGTGTTTGCCAGCATAACGTTCTCTTTGCTGACCAACTACATCAGGGATTCCGTAAGTAATTTGTTCTTTCAGTGTGAGCTCGTTCTCCGTCCATATCCCATTGGAAACGGCAGGATTAGGAGTTGCCCAAGTGCCAGATGCGTCAATGACAGCCTTTGCCTCAAACACTTTTCTTTCACCATTTTTCGTGACATGCAGTACAAATGGCAGCTGACCACGTTCGGCTGTTCTAACTTTACTTAAGCCTTTACGACTTACCGCAGTAACATTGGCATTAACGTGGATATGTGGTTTCATGGCTGGCAGGTTTGAAAGTGGAACAAGGTACTGCTCTACTAGCTCACCGCCTGTTGGAATATTCGTAACAATTGGTACCTTCCAACCACTTTCCTCGAGTAATTGCTTAGCTGCTTTATCGATATTAAATTGCCATGGAGAGAATAGACGTACATGACTCCATCGCTTGATGTTCCCTGCTATTTCATTGGATGCCTCAAATAAAATGAAGGATTCTCCTTTAGAAACCAAATGGGCTGCTGCCGCTAGACCTACAGGACCTCCACCAATGATTGCAACTGGTAATGCACTACAACATTTATTCATGATTCATAACCTCCATGATTAATTGATATTCGTTTGATTAAAATAATTCCATATTCTATTAATCAAATTAATTTGATTAATAGAATAAAACAAAAGCGATTAGCAACAATCGCCTGTTTTAACATCATTTAAGCGGAAAATACAGCATAGCTCTGGTGAAAGAAGATTGTTAACTTCCTCTTGGTTGAGTTCGTAGTAACTCCAGGTACCTTTCGTTTCTTTCCGAATTAAACCAGCATCCAGCAAGATTTTCAAATGGTACGACAGTTTAGACTGCTGCATATCGAAAATATCGGTAAGATCACATACGCATGTATTACCTCTTTGTGTGAGCTCATACATAATCTGCAGTCGTTTTTGATCTGCCAGTGCTTTGAACTTGGCTTCGTATGTAGCAAAATCAACTTTCGATGATTCTTGTTGTACGATGGGAAGTTCTTTGAACATCCTCTTTCCTCCTATCTTTTAATTCTGCAATTAATCAAATTAATTTGATTTATGATTGATATCATAACATCCATTTTTTATGAAAGTCAATTATTAATCAAATTTTTTTGATTAATATATTTAATTGTAACGCAAGTAACACTATACATATATATGTATATAAGTGTTTACTAATATAATTATTTACTTATATAATGATCTGTGTATAATAAACTCTGGATAAAGATTGCCGTGATTGTAAGAAAACCTTAACATCCAAGTTTAAGTGAAAGGGGTGTCTATTTTGACAGAAACAACGGATTCTCTTGTAGAGACGATGAAATTGTTAGCTGATAAAACACGCTTGACCATTCTTGCCCTTCTGAAAGAGAAGGAAATGTGTGTCTGTGATATCGTCGATATTTTACATACGACACAGCCTAATATCAGTCAGCATTTGAAAAAGCTTAAAAATGGTGGGCTTGTGCTAGAAACTAGACGTAGTCAGTGGATTTACTATTCGTTGAACATGGATGATAAACCGTATTTACAAGGTATTCTTAAAGAATTGCCTTCCATGAAAGATGAACTAAATAAATTAAATCCTAACTGTTGTAAGTAACACAAGGAGGCGCACATGTTAGCTATTGCATCGCTTATTTTTATGGTTACGCTTATTTTCGTCATCTGGCAGCCTAAAGGGTTAAACATTGGATATTCTGCTGCTGGAGGTGCCATCTTGGCCCTGCTCTTCGGGGTCGTAAACTTTCAGGATGTATGGGATGTTACTGGCATCGTATGGAATGCAACCCTTACCTTTGTAGCCATTATTCTAATTTCATTAATTCTTGACGAGATAGGCTTTTTTGAATGGGCAGCCCTACATATGGCGCGTTTTGCTAAAGGAAATGGAACGCTGATGTTCATTTATGTCGTCTTACTAGGAGCTGCAGTAGCTGCATTGTTTTCAAACGATGGAGCGGCTCTGATTCTGACTCCAATCGTACTTGCTATGGTTCGGGCTCTTAAATTTGATGATCGAATGATATTGCCATTCATTATGGCCAGTGGATTTATTTCAGATACGGCTTCCCTGCCGCTTATCATAAGTAACTTGGTTAACATCGTGTCGGCTGATTTCTTTGGCATTGGTTTTGCTGAATATGCGAGTCGAATGATTGTTCCAACTATCTTTTCTATCGCTGGAAGCTTGCTCGTTCTGTATCTTGTATTTCGAAAAAGTATTCCGAAAACATATGATCTCAGTCAACTGAAACAACCTAAGGAAGCAATTAAAGATATGCGAATGTTTAAGCTTTCGTGGAGCGTACTTGGCGTATTATTAGTTGCTTACATGATTAGCGAGTTCATACACATTCCAGTTTCTATCATTGCTGGCGTGGCTGCTATCACGTTCCTGTTCATTGCTCGGAGAAGTAAAGTTATACAAACAGGCGCTGTTATCAAAGGTGCTCCATGGTCCGTTGTCGTCTTTTCCATCGGCATGTATGTTGTCGTTTATGGTTTACGCAACGTAGGACTCACAGAAGAACTCGGTAAGGTGTTTCAGTGGATGGCAGATCAAGGCCTGTTTATCGCGACAGTTGGCTCCGGATTTGTTGCAGCACTCCTCTCCTCTATTATGAATAACATGCCGACGGTTATGATCGACGCACTTGCTATTCAGGGTACGGATACGCAAGGAGTAATTCGCGAAGCACTCATTTATGCAAATGTCATAGGCTCAGATCTTGGTCCAAAAATTACACCTATTGGTTCGCTAGCAACTCTATTATGGCTTCATGTACTCGCTAAGAAGAATGTCAAAATCACATGGGGTTATTACTTCAAAGTGGGTATCGTGTTAACTATACCGGTGTTATTCATTACGTTAACTGGACTATATTTGTGGCTTAGCTTTATTCATTAGTAGACATTTAGTAGATATAAAGGAGAAATACAACATGGAGAAGAAACTCATTTACTTTTTATGTACTGGAAATTCGTGCCGCAGTCAAATGGCGGATGGATTTATGAAGGAACTTGGCGGAGAACGCTATGAGGTGAAGAGTGCAGGTCTTGAAGCTCATGGTTTAAATCCAAGAGCCATTCAAGTGATGAAGGAAGCTGGCATTGATATCAGTAGTAATACCTCAGATGTCATTGATCCAGAGATTTTAAACCGCGCTGATTACGTTGTAACCCTATGTGGCCATGCGGATGAGCATTGTCCCGTTATCTCCAACACTAATGTTGTAAAATGGCATTGGGGCTTCGAAGATCCTGCCAAGACAACAGGTACGGAAGAAGAAATCATGGCACACTTCAGAAACGTTCGCGATGCTATAAAAGCGCGCATTAAAAAGTTTGTTGAAGAAGGTCAATAAGGCTGCTGTGGAATGAATCGTTCTGAACATATGCCAATAGAAGCTTATACTAACAAATCATTGCTTCACCATTTCAATTAGTGCTTCAATTGATAATTAAAAATAAAGCCTGTCCAATTAAGAACAGGCTTTATTTCTAACGGATTAAAATCTACGATCTTCTACACGCCACGTCCAGTACTTGTTTCCTTGAGCCATAATATAACGATCAAACCAAGTCTGGAAATCGCAATACAAGGAACGTGCATCATCATAATCACTAATACTTTCAAGTACATACATGTATTCTGACTTACCCGATCTCACGTCATCAAGATCAATAATAATATAATCGTCACAGATATATGCAATAGATACTCTGGTTGGGTGTTTGATTGGAGCATTAAACTCTATGACTGAATCTATTCGATAAATATCTCCTCCACCAAAAAAATCAGTCTCAGTGAAAGGGGCAAGTCCGTTAGTTACCGACAAGAACTCAAGGTAATCTTTAGGCATATCAGGATACTTTTCTAATAAACGAGAAATATCATGAGAAGTAGCTGAGTCTTGAAATACGCATATGCTCTTAAAATTATTGCCTTCTTCTCTAAGAATACCCCTAGTACCTTGTGCATACATATCACGCAATGCCTGTAAAGTTTTATTAATAAACATTGATCCTCACCCTTAATTATCTGGATATCCTACCCACCACAGCGAAACTACCCCTCTATGGAAGCTGTAAGGCAATGGCATTAAGAAGAATGCTTACTCCCAAGGAAATAGACATTCTCACATTAAAACTTACGATCTTCTACACGCCACGTCCAATACTTATTACCTTGTGCCATGCAAAATCGATCCAACCAAGTCTGGAAGTCACAGTACAATGAACGAGCATACTCAAACGGACAACCACCGCCCTCAATCACGTACATGTATTCACTCTTTCCTTGGGCAACATCTTTCGTGTCTAGAATTAAATAATCATCATTAGTACAGGCTATCATAATCATGGAAGGATGAACATAATGTTTATTGATTTCAAGTACCTCATCAATTGAAAAGATATCAGTTTCACCAGTAATAGGAACTTCCGAAAATGGTCTGAAACCATTGGTTATTGACAAAAATTTTAGATAATCTTCTGGCAATGGAGAGTACGACTCTAGTAGTAGAGAAATATCACTAGCAGAGGATGGTTCGTAAAATATAAGTTCACTATCATATACATATCCTTCATTACATTGAATCTTACGTGTACCATGTGCATATAGCTTACGTAATGAATTTATCGTTTTCTCTATAGTCATTTTCGCTCACCTATTATAAATTTTTTTACAATAAAACGCTGATTATCGATGCTCCACTCCCAGAACGGGTATCCGTAAGTGCTGATAAACATATCTAAAGAGCTTATAGCTCCTTAATTTCTGACATTGTTGCTGGAGGATGAACTGTGAAAGAATAATCAATTAAAGCTCCTTTACGGTAGATTTTAAATCCTTCCTCATTACATTGTTTCACCATTTCAATCAGTGACTCAATAGTTAATGGTGGGAACAAATCTTCGTCTTCCTGCATATCTAATCACCTCGCCATGTAATAGATTCAGAGATAACAAAAGCCTGTCCATATAAGAACAGGCTTTTCTTTCATACCTCTTTAAAACCTACGTTTTTCTTCATACCATGTTCAATGAATGATGCTTAAGGTTGCTTCACTTCTTGTTGCTTAGTTTCGTCTTGTTGTTGCTTTTTCTTTTCAAGTTCTGCTTGTCGTTTTCTTTTGCTCTCTTCCATTGCCTTATTTCCTTCTAACATCTGTTGCTCATCTATCTTATTTTGCTCCTCAATACTCAAAGTAGATTGAGGCTTTGCAAGTGGTGTAGCATTTTGAGCCGCTTGTTGGATACGTTTTTCAAAGGAAGCTAAATCCATACCTTTAACCTCGTTTTGAAAATATATCTCTCCACCATATTTATCTGCATCATACATCACCTTACCATCTTCAATCCTAAATCTTCCTTGATATGCTCCAGTAACTACAAAGTCTGACATTTGAAACTCAGGCTCAACAATGTCTAAAAACACAATTTCATGGTTAAACAGGTCGCCGCTGAATAGTTCTAAACTAAAGACAGTGATGATATCTGACTTCAAATTTTCACTACCGTGTAAAGCTCTGATTACTTTTAGTTCCGTGACAACATATTTTACGCCTTGATAGTCTTTTATTTGCGTTTTTCCAGTTGGTTCAACTTCTGCAACTAAATCAGCGTCATAAATCATCTCTTCCATCGATTTATAGCGGTTTGCTACTAAAGCTGTGCCATAGTTAACCCCTACATCTTTTTGATCTCTATAAGAGCTTGAAGCTTGATTCTTTTCTGACGTTGACGTGCAAGCAATTGATGTGAATGCAAGTATACTCAACACAGATATTATCCCAAGTTTTTTTAGCATCGCTCGAATTTCCTCCTCTACTTACTAATAGAGATTGTTAACTCCATTGATATCATCCTGTTGAACACTTTGTGTGCTATAATCAGGATTCATAATGGATGTTCCACTTTCATGAGCCAAACCTAAAACATGCCCAATTTCATGCACAGCAACTGCTTTGTAAGTTTTGAAGTCTGCTAACCTTAAATAGTAAGGATTTACATATGCTACGCCCAAATTCCAGTCAGAAAGCGCTTTAGGATAGTCGCTAATTTTAACACTAACAAGACTTCCGTTTCTGTAAAATTCCGCAAATCCCTGATATCCATCTGGTATAGCTGGAGCAACCTTTAAGCGCACTGTTTCTAATCCGCCATAGGTCTGGTGGTCTAAGATGTAAGCTTCGGTCTTAGCATTCCATTCTTCCATCGCTTGATGGTAAGCGGATTCAAAATGAAAAACCTTTTCTTTGTAGTGAAAGTAATCGCTTGCATGTTCAGTATAAGATACATTAGATGAAATTCCATCGACTTGTTTTTTTGGTATAAAGTCAACGTCATAGTTGTAGTAGTATTTGTGTGCAGATGAGCTGATTGGATTAAGAATAGAAGCCAATAACATTGAAGAAGCAAGTATTGTTGTGATTTTTACTCGTTTTAAATTAATCATAGAATACTCCTCTCAACACTATATTCATAAAGACGAAAGCCTGTCTAATCAAGAACAGGCTTTTCTTTCATAAATCTTTAAAACTTACGATCTTCTACACGCCAAGTCCAATATTTATTTCCTTGTGCCATAACAAATCTATCAAGCCAAGTCTGAAAATCGCAATACAGAGAGCTTGCGTCATCAAAATCAACACCACCCTCGTATACGTACATATATTCTGTTCTACCTGCTTTTACATCTTCTAAGTCAATAAAAATATGATCGCCATTTATATATGCAACTATTATTCTTGATGGATGGTTGTAATGAGAATTAGTTTCTAGAACCTCTTCTGCTGAGAAAATATCATTTTCTCCTCCATACACAACATCTTCAAAGAGCCTGCAACCATTTGTTATCGACAAAAACTTCAAGTAATCTTCTGGCAAAGGTGAATAGCGTTCTGTCAACAAGGAGACTGAATCAGAAGATGCAGGATAAAGCTTTAATTCACTTTCAATTAAATTTCCATTTTCTGCACTAACTTTTCGCGAACCTTCTGAGTACAGTTCTGCCAATGATTTCAATACTTCTTCTACAAACATTGTGTTCACCCTTCAGTGTTTTGTTTTTAGTATGCAATCCACCACGGACTGACTGTCCCACGATGAAACGCGTAAGGTAAAGGAATAAGGTTGCTCTTGAGGTCTTATATGATGAATGACGCTGGTTCTGGCATTACACGAAAACTTTACAAAAATAAAAAGGAAAGCCTGTCCAATCTAAGAACAGGCTTAATTTCTAACGCGTTTAAAACTTTCGATCTTCTACACGCCACGTCCAATATTTATTTCCTTGCGCCATAATATAACGATTAAACCAGGTCTGGAAATCACAGTACAATGAACGTGCATCATCAAAATCGCTAATACTTTCAAGCACATACATATATTCTGATTTACCTGATCTCACATCATCAAGATCGATAATAATGTAATCGTCAGAGATATATGCAACAGATATTCTAGCTGGATGTTTGATTGCAGCATTAAACTCAAGTACTGAATCTATTCGATATATATCTCCTCCGCCAAAAAAATCAGTTTCAATGAAGGGAGCAAGTCCATTCGTTATAGACAAGAACTCGAGGTAATCTTTAGGCATATTAGGATACTTTTCTAATAAACGAGAAATATCATGAGAAGTAGCAGGGGCATGAAATACGCACATGCTCTCAAAATTATAGCCTTCTTCTCTGATAACAACCCTAGAACCATTTTTATATGCTTCATAAAGTTCTTGTAGAGTTTTTTTTAAAACACAGATACTCACCCTTATATATCTAGATAACCTGCTGTAACTGATGTCAAATTCTATTTATTCTTGAACTCAATTGAATTGTAAAAATCCCACATCCAATATTCAACACCCTGGCATATAATTAACCTTTCAAGCCATGTTGTAAAATCAGAATGTATTGGTATTGCTTCATTTACAGGAGCAATTGCGTCTAAAAAGTATAGATAAGGGTATCTATTTTCGACTACTCGATCACAATCAACGTAAATCCCTCCTATTGTGTGATCAGTCCATGCAATAGGTACCCATCGATCAGGTATGTTAATTTGCTCATGTTTTATTCGTAAAATCCTGTCTAGACTTAATAAATCTGTACCCCCACCGTAATTTGGAACCGTATACATTCTTGCCCCATTATGAGTTAAATAAAACTCTATTACGTCAGGTGGGAAGTTCCAATTATGTTTGATTATAATATCTTCAAATTCTTTTTTGCTGATAGGTTCATTAAATAGACAAGTTGCTTTTCCGATATTTCCCTCTTGAGTAATTGTAGTAACCATTCTATCAGAAGAGGAATTAAGCAACTCTTGAAGAGATTTTATAATTAATGTTAATCTAGTTTTTTCTGACAAACGCAAACACTTCCTTACTTAATAGTAGTTAGCCCACCAACTATTCAAAACACTATGACTCAATATTCCGTTCTGCGGTTGAACACCAGGCTTCCAGAGAGGAATTAAATTGGACATAGCGTCACTCCCATTAAATCTTACTGGAATCATATGATGAACTTGTACGTCATCCCAAATGAAGTATGTGGGGTTTCCAAAACTAGTGTTATAATGCTTCATAAAATTAGTTCGATAAGTAGATGATGGTGTTCTAGGATTTGGCACCATATCTGCGCGAGGTTCGATAAGAGCTATTCCAGATTGAGGGTCACTATATTTAGGGTACAAAACACCTTTTTTATTTAAAAGGAATGCATCAGTAGTTTCGTCACTAAGATCCACACGCCCAGATGCCCAAGTTGTTGACGAGTTAATTCTAAATTTCCAATAATACGTATTATACATATTGTCTTGTTTAGTCTTACCAGTTCCTAATACAAAATCGGAACCAATTAAATTAAAATCTGCTGAACCCCATTGGCTGTAAAGGCCGTAACGCGTAGTGGATGAAACTAACGAAGCCACATGTATTTTAGCAGTGGTTGGTATAGGCCCTGCAAGTGTTTTAATAGTATACCCATAGGTGAGGATACCGTTATTAGCAGATATGGCAACCTGGTATCTAATAACAGAAACGGTCATTGGAGATAAAGAAGACTTACGTTGCTGATACTCGCTTTCGGTAAGCTGGTATCCTTGTTGCGTTTCTTCATCATAGATTACATAAATAGGGATAACAATTTCAGTGCCATTCTCACTACTTGCTACAGTGTAACTGGAACCATTTTCTGTAGAATAAACTTGTGTTTGAGAAGTTTCTTGTGCGGTTGCTAACGAGGATGGAATAACTAGAGTAAACAGTAAAGCGATTGTCAAGAACGATAATAACAGTTTTTTGAGTTTCATGCAAATTCTCCTTATCATAATTAGTTTAATTTGATGTAGGATTTTGCAGGCTTTCAACGCGCCTATTTATTAATTTGCTATCACCCCTTTCTATGCCCAAATGAATATAGATCGTTTTTACATAACTGTAAAATTATTTCTACCAACATTTCATTTGATTTGCTACCCAGACTCCGCACGAGCATGCAAATACATCAATAAATGTCTCTTGAAAGTCAAACCGTTTATAATAAGATTTTTTATAACTACATCCGCACCTGGTGTAATAGTGGGCTTTATTAGTAGTGTCTACGTCCTTAATTTCTTGCCCTACCAACTTACGTATCAGACTTTTGTTTTTCTCTGCAAATTCATCCGTACGAAGATTTTTCAATCTTAACTTCATTGTAAAGACACCCCTTAAGTATTACTTCTGCAATAAATCCTTATTTTTATAAGTAATGTAAGAATAGATTCTATTAGAAAGCTGCTTTGTTCCCTTTCAAGTACGAATGAATTGCTATCAAATGTGAAAAAATGCACATCAAATAACAATACAAACGTATCTTCTTCAAAATAGTGCTTTCTATATAATTGATTCCAGTACCCGCGTGAGTTATTTGTTGGGAATGATGTTATTTAAAATCATTTAAAGGGATTTCACCTCCTAATATAATTACGTATTATCTTCCAGTAATTGATTTTAAGTGTAATGATTTGCTTTCATATTTGTGTGTATAATGGTACTCGGTGAGTAGTTTATCGAGGTCTTGGCTTATGCTAACTATTCTAACGTCGGTCAATGTTAAGCCCTCTTCATACGCTTCATGCATTTGCTTTCTTAGGCATTCAATTTCCTTTATCATATAGATCACCTTTTTGTATATAGGTGAGTGAATCTCCCCATCCACTCACCCGTAAATCAGTTCCCCACGTTTATCATAATATTAGTTGCCTGTGATCATGCTGTTCGTTTTTGCGGCAACAAAAAAAGACGCCCACATTAGGCGTCTACTTAACTTTTACCATGGGAATTTAATATCAAAGGGTTTTATACCCCCGTCAAGGCTTCCCCCGAGATCTGGAATGAGGATAACACTAAATAATGCAGCTGAGAACAATAATTTGATAGTTCTACTCTTCATGATGCCCCTCCTGTTCCTTTTTAAAACGGTTGTAATAGTTTCCAATAAGTTTCACTACATCAGCCGCTAAGCTATGTTGATTACCAGCACTGAATACTTGTCGTAAGCATTCTCGCTCGTTATCGAGATCAGCTATACAAGCATAGGAATAGGCAGCTTCTATGTAATTGCTGATAGCTCGGTTTATACTATTTACTCGAGTATAATAATCCCCCTTAAGCATGTAGAACCGTCCGACCTCACTCCTTTCCCTTGGTGTTATGTACGTTTGTTCGTGGATCTTCGTCTCATAGCTTAAGATAAGATTCTCCATTTTATCTATATGATCACGCTCGAAACAGAATGCTATATATTCGTTTACTGCGTGTACGATAAAATCGTCGTCGCAAAGTCTAAGGCTTTTCTCGAACAACTCAATGGCGAGATCGTCATTCCCTTTCTTTGCATTCAACATAGCACTGAGTAGCCTATCATTATCGGCCTCAATAGACGGCGCACATCTCCGGTATTCTTCAGTGTACTTCTCTACCAAGTCGTACTCTCCGAGATGGTAGTATGCCCCACGCAATATATCCACAGCGTACACACGAAGTTGACCCGTTTCCTGTTCATCGGTTTTGAGGAATGCTTTACAATACTCCACGCTTTCACTGTACTGACGGATAACATATGCATGTCCTGCAAGACAATAAAGGAGCCTTGCATACTCTCCGGCTGGAAGTGCGTCCCTGTACTTGAGTACATATTTCCCTGCTGGGTAGGTTTCTTGTAACTTACTAAAGTTGTTTCGTTCAATAAGGTATTCTTGAAACAAGGAGCGCGCTAAAAATGGCATGACTCCATGCCCCCGGGAATACAGTATGATCGTTTTAAATAGCGCTAATTTCAGCTCAGGATTTTCTAATGCATAAGTAGAATCAAACAGTTGGGAGGTAGCTTCATAGCTGTCTAGCTTCTCAGATTCAAGGAACTTTTCGGCGATTTTCGTTATGAGGTATGTTGGCCGTTTATCTTCAATAGCGTCTTTGAGAATGTCGTTGAGTACGTGAGGTCTTTGTCCCTGTTCAATGAAAGGAATTAGATACGTCTCATAAGGTATTTGAAGGGCTTCAGCTATTGGCTTCAAGGTACGAAATTCAGGATTTCGACCGTTTTCAATTTTAGAGATCGTACCTTTATTAATCGCAGCTAGATCGGCCAACTCACTCAGGGATAGCCCGGCGTTTGTTCTATGTTGTTTAATTAAATCCCCGAATGTAAGTGTCGTAGTTACAGGCATCTTACATTCACGTCCTTTTTCAATATTTAAACGTACTGACAACATGAGAAATATGCGACTAAGTAAATTATGAGGTATAAAAAATAGAGGAAATTTATGGCTTATTAGCTATATTAGATTACAATGGACCTTAATGTGTTGTCAATTAAATATCGAACAGTGTTCGAAGGAAACGCATATTGATAAAAATTCGAACAACTTTTACCCAGATATCCTGTACTATTATAAAAAAATACAATAGGAATTATGAATGTCTAAGAAGAATAAGTAACAATTAATTGGAAAGAGGTTTCGAAGCGAGTTGAATTTCGAATTGTGTGGTATCTTCTTTGAGCGATAATTATAGCAGGATATAACAGCTTGTCAATTAATTAAGTTTCTCTAAAAAAATTAAAAACAAGAAAAAAAGCACCTTCAATTAAGGGTGCTTTTCTGTGTAAATCAACATTCAGAAAATTACTGCTCTTACCTACATTTACGAGAAAATATCATGCAAAATGCTGAAAGCTTAGTAGTTTCAAAGCATCTTCGAGCGCAACTACTGCTCAGATCCCTCAATCAAAGATATCAGTCTCTCTCGAAACTCCGCCAAATACTTCTCCCGCTGCTCCGCAGAAACATGGGTAGGCTGCCATGCCGCAAAATAAGGCACAATGTCCATTCCTACATACTTTAACGTTCCATGCTCTATGCCATGCAAGTGATGCTCTAGAATACCCAGATCGTTTTCATCCTCATAACGCTCTGGCTCTGCACCAGTTGTAAACACAAGCATCGCGCGCTTTCCTTTTAATAAGCCGTTCGCAAACGTTTGGTTTCTTCCATACGCGAAGCCTGGCACAAACACGCGGTCGAACCAGCCCTTCAAGATTGCGGGCACAGAGTGCCACCATAATGGGAAAATAAAGATGACCAGATCGGACTCAGCCAACTTTTTTTGCTCCAGCTCGATATCTGGCGATAAGCTGTCATTTTCATAAGCATGACGTTGTTCAGCACCATATTTCAAATAGTCTGGATTTTTCGGAGCTTGGAAATCAACCCAATCCGCCACAGGCTTGAACGCCATTTGATACAAATCAGAGAGCTGCGTTTCATAACCTTGTTCGGCAAACAGTTCTATCGCTGCATCTTTAAGCGCACCACAAAATGATTCCGGTTCATGATGTGCAAGTACAATAAATGGATTCATGTGTTATTCACCTTCTCCTCTCAGCAAAAACGTATCAACAATATGATTAAAATCAGCTGGCTTCTCCAAATAGGGAAGATGACCGCAATGCTCCATCACTACCACCTCGGATTGCTTCACCAGACGATGGATTTCATTCGCATAAAACTCAGGGACGAAATGATCGTGGACACCTCTTATAATGAGTACCGGACAGTTTAGCCGCTCCAGCTTGTCCCTCTGATCCACATCCGCCAGTTCATAGAACATCTGCTGCACATGCTTCCGATTCATCGTTTTCAATGAATGTTTAAAACCTCTAACGATGGATGGATGTTCAAGCACACCCATTTCTCTAAGTAGAACGTCAGCCCACTGTTCTCCCCCATCAGCTAAGTCAAGCAATCCGTAAATGCTCATTCGCTCAATCCGATCATCAGTTCGAAGACGTACAAAGGAATTCACCATAATTAAACCATCAACCATTTCGGGACGATGATCAGCTAGATCAAGACCAACTCGTGCTCCTTTAGAAAGTCCGCAAATTGTACAAGATATAATATTGAGATGCTCTAATAAGGAGGCAATTACCTTCCAGTACTCCTGAAATCTGATATGTGATCCTTCTGACTGACCATGACCAGGCAAATCCACGGAAATGACCGTTCGATGCGTCTGAAAGTACTTTCGCTGATAGATCCAGTTGCTTGAATTGCCACCTAGACCATGCAGAAATAGAAGGACAGGTCCCTGCCCCTCTTGTTGATAATAGATAGACTCGCTCCCGTAAGAAAATCTCATGCTGTCTCATCTCCACGATTCATACTAGTTGCATTATATGGATAGTAATAGGATTACCCGAACTATACCCAGCTAACACACTTATATGTGAAGTTTATCACAATATCATGTGGTTTCAAACTAATCATCACTTTTCCTCACCAAGCCCACCTTCATATTTGACCAATTTGTGATACGTATCTGTATGAATGCTCCTTTCTTTCATTATTGGAAAATGGGCACTGTGATAAGTAAAGTCGCATAAGATGCTTAACAGTAGACATAGGCGAATTTTGAGTAGTGTGATGTTTGCTCATTTAGACGCTATGTAAATGTATTGGCGCCAATATGAAAGGAGCGATAAAGAAAGATGCCAGCAACGATTACAGGAATCGTGTTTAATGACCTCAATCATAATGGTACATTTAACCCCGGAGAGCCGGGCATACCTAATGTTTTTGTTGTGTTATTTAGCAGCTCAGCAGGAACCTGTACATCTGTGCAAACGGATGCGAATGGTAACTACAGCTTTTCTATTACGACTGCAGGAACGTATACCGTCTATGAGCCTGTAGCGAATCCAGGCGCTACCTGCCCACCTACTACCTTTACACAGCCTAGCGGCTTTACCGTATCCAACGGGCCACGAAAATTAACAGTTACCGTAACCGCTGCACAGGTTACTGGCAACGCCACCATTGCGAACCAAAATTTCAGCCACGACACGACAAATAACCCTTTATTCTGTACAGCGACCATGGTTCAGTTTTCAGGCCAACCTACCCAGTGGTTTAATATTAACCTTGTAACGGGAACTGCTATCTCACAAGGAATTGTTAATCCAGCGGTAAGTATTAATGCAATTGGATACAATCCATTAGATAATTATATTTACGGCTATGATCGGACTAATAATCTCATTACCCGTGTAGATAGAAGTGGAAATGTTACAGATCTGGCTCCTCTTCCACCTGGATTGCCTGCGGATGATTATATTTGTGGAACTTTCGATTTGAGCGGATTTCTGTACCTGTTGGCAAGAGGGGCATCCCGATTTTTTGTTGTAGACTTACGTCCCAATACTGCAACCTTTATGAAACTGGTTAATCCTGCAAATGGGTTTCAGGAACAGACGAGCAACTTCGGAGTTGCCTTTAGCAAAACACCAACCATTAGCGACTGGGTATTCCGACCATTAGATGGAAATTTATATGGGGTTGATCCATCGGGTCCTGTCATAAGAATTGTCCCTACGACGGGAGCGGTTACCAACTTAACGACGACTCCACTTGTTACCGCCACGTCCTTTGGTGCAATGGCTATTGATGCAGCGGACAATATCTACGCGATCTCCAATACAAACGGGGGAATCTACAGATATACCATAACTGGAAATAAAGCAACTTCAGCCCGCTTCTCCACAACCATTACTACGAATTTAAATGATGCAACTCTATGTCCCTTTATCACCGTTGGCGTTGATTATGGTGATGCGCCAGATACAGGTGCAGGGAATGGGCCAAGTAATTATTCTACCTTGCTTGCTAACAATGGACCACGGCATCAGACGACAAATACACTTTTCCTAGGAACACGGATTACGACGGAACAAGATGCTTTCCAGAACCCTACCGCCACAGGCGATGATATTTCAAAAGGGATACAAGATGACGGCTTAACCGTTCCTCTTCCTGCCATTGCAGTAACCGCAACGAGTTATTTGTTAAATGTCACGATAACGAATAATACAGGAAGTCCAGCTAACTTGTACGGATGGGTTGACTTTAATGATGATGGTATTTTCCAAGCGAATGAAGCTGCACCTGTTCAGGTCGTCCCTTCACAGACAGGGACCCAAATCGTCACGCTTCCCTTCACCGTTCCTGCAGGTGTCACATTAGTTTCAGGTCAGACCTTTGTAAGACTACGGCTTACAACTGATAATCTGGTGAATCAAAATACTTTGCCGACTGCAGAAGATACGAGAAGCTTAGGAGCTGCCGCGGATGGAGAAGTAGAGGATTACATTGTTCTAATTTCTGCTCCAGCCATGCTTTCGATTACGAAAACAGCGTCTACGCCCACTGCATTACCTGGAGATAGTGTGAACTATACATTCACGGTAACCAATACAGGCAATGTCACCTTGACGAATGTACGCATAGAAGACTCGCTGCTCGGACTGATTGATGTCTTGTCCAGCTTGGCACCTGGAGTCTCAACAACCATTATTGTTCAATTTATAGTTCCTCCTGGCACTTTGGCCGGTACCATTATCGATAATACGGCCACAGCTACTTCGGATCAGACTCCTCCTATTATTGATACGGCACAAGTGACGGTGTTACCAAGCTTTAGTTTAGCGATTGCGAAGACAGTGGATCAAGTAGCTGTAGCCCCTGGAACCACGGTAAGCTATACGATTACTGTCAGCAATACATCCAATGCTCCTATTACCAATGTCACCGTTACAGACGATTTACTTGGTTTTTCCCAAGTGATCCCTTCATTGGATGTAGGACAATCACAAACGTTTTCGGTTCCATTTACGGTCCCATTAGGAACGACTGCAGGTACTGTGTTTACGAATCAATCGGTGGGAACCTCTGACGAGACGCCACCTACCTCCGATACAGCGACGATTATCGTAACACCAATCCCAGATGCGATTATTTTCAAAAGCGTCACGCCACAAATTGCTGCCCCAGGAGAAACGGTCACTTACACCATTACGGTAACAAATGCAGGCAATCAGACGCTCACCAATGTACACATTGTCGACCCGACTATAAGTATTGATCAAACGTTTGCTGCGCTAAACCCCGGAGATACAGTTGTAGTTACGATGCCATTCGTCATCCCATTAACCGCAATGCAAGGCGATACAATCGTTAACGTTTCCACCGTTACAACCGATCAAACAGCTCCTGGGCAAGCCGATGCTGTCGTCACAGTCATCAGTGCACCTGGTATCTCGATATCCAAATCGGTCGCCCCTACCCAAGCCGCTGTCGGGGATACAGTCACCTATACGTTTGTTGTAACGAACACAGGCAACACACCACTGACAAGCGTACAGCTTAGTGATCCGCTGCTTGGAATTATCCAATCCATTGGCTCGCTTGCAGTAGGAGAATCGCGAACGATTACCTTCCCATTCGTTGTTTCTAGCTCTAGCAGCAATCCGTTCATCAATACCGCGACAGTAACCGGCACTGCTGGAACGCAGTCGGTTCAAGACAGTTCAACGGCCGCTCTAGCCCTACTGCTTCCAGCCTTCACGGTAGCAAAATCCGTCAATCAGCCACAGGCCAATCCGGGTGATACCGTCATGTTCACGATAACCGTCACCAATACCGGAAATATCGACCTGACGAATGTTGTTATCTCTGATCCCGTTCTGTCTTACCAAACGACGATTGACACACTTGCTACAGGTGCAAGTGTAATTGAATCGATTCCATTTACTATTCCAAATGACGCAACCCCAGGGTCGACCATCACAAATGTCGTTACCGTGACGCCAACAGAAACGGGCCCCCAGCAGGATACAACAACCATTACGGTAAACGAAGTACCTGACATCACCATTACCAAAACGCCAGATCAGCCTAATGGACTGCCGGGTGATACAATTACGTATACAATTACGGTCACCAACACTGGAAATATCCCTTTAACAAATGTAACTGTAAGCGATCCGTTCCTTGGGTTCAGCACGAATATTCCTACACTCGCAGTAGGTCAATCTCAAAGCTTCGCGCCTACCTTCACGATACCTGCGGGAACCGCTATTGGCACTATTATTAGGAATGTGAGTACGGTCACTTCTGATCAGACACCGCCTGAGGATGATAATGCTACTGTTTTAGTCAATCCATTACCGCCATTATTAACGCTTGTGAAAACGACTGATCGTTTTACAGCCGCACCTGGAGATACCGTTAATTATACGATTACCGTAACGAACCCTGGAACTGTAAGCCTGACCAATGTCTTCTTCAATGATGATATACTTGGTATTAATCAAACCGTTGGTACGTTAGATCCGGGCCAAAGTCAGGCATTTACGTTCGCATTTACGATTCCTGCTGGAACACCAAGCGGTACCGTTATTGTAAATACGGCAGTGGCTGAGTCGGATCAGACTAATCCGGAAGAAGGCCGCACCTCTGTAACGATTGATCCTGCTCCTCTATTACAAATTACGAAAACCATTGATCCTTCTCAAGCCGTACCAGGTCAAAGCGTAACAGTGACCCTTACAGTGACCAATACAGGCAATGTTGATTTATCGAATGTAGTCATCGAAGATGCAGCGATAGATTTCCGATCAGTTATTCCAAATCTGCCTGTGGGATCCAGCAGCTCAATTCCATTACCTTTCGTAACGCCTAACTTGCCAGCCGGCACAGTTTTGACCAATACTGCTACGGCCACATCCAATGAAACGGTTCCTACCTCTGCAACGGCATCGTTTACTGTACTATCTTTGATTCCATCGCTAACGCTTGATAAACAGGTGAATCCATCTGTCGCATCTCCAGGTGAAAACGTTACGTTTACGTTTGAGTTCCGCAATACGTCGAATGGACCGTTAACGAATTTGCATTTTACGGATGAGCTGCTAGGCATTGATAAGACGGTCGACTTTGTTCCAGCTGGATTCTCCGTTTCACTTACCCAAACGTTTACGATACCTGCTGACACCATCGGCGGGACTGTAATAACAAATACTGCGGTACTAACCACTGCAGAAACTGCACCGGTTACAGCAACCGTTCAGGTTACTGTTCCTGCCGATCCTCAACTAACTATCAGCAAAACGGTCTTTCCACCGACTGCACTCCCAGGGGAAGTGGTATTCTTCAGCTTACATGGTGTTAATACCGGAAATGTACCACTAACAAATATTAGCTACAATGATCCGCTGCTAAGCATTAGCGGAACTGTGGTTTCACAAGATGTCGGTGAGGTACTATCACTAATTATTCCATTTACGATACCTCCTACCTCAACTCCAGGTCAGCCGATCATAAATACAGCCTTTGTCGATTCAGTTCAGACTGGACTTCTAAGCACATCTGCAACCGTCAATGTTACTCCTCTGCCGATTGAGGTAACAAAGAAAGCAGATTGCCATCGCATTTTCGTAGGTGATACGGTTACATTTAGAATAACAATGACGAACACAGGCAGTGTTACAGCTACCAACGTTCTATTGACCGATGTACTGCAGACAGGCACGAAATTCGTACCAAAAAGCGTCAAAATCGATGGCAAACATATTCCAGATGCCAATCCTCAAAACGGGATCTCACTTGGCAGTATAGCTCCCGGCCAATCTGTTCAAGTATCATTCGAAGTGAAACAAGTGTGCTTGCCACCTAAAGATAAAGTACGCAATACGGCTGCGGTAAACTTCCAACTTGACGATTTGGCTCCAGTGTTTACTGTTGAATCCAATACGGTAGTGATTCAAGTCGAGGAACATCATGAATAAATACGATAACCGACCTGCAACGGTTTACACTGAACGCCAACATCTTCCTTATCCATCTTGAATAGCACGTTCATTAAAAAGAACCGGCCTACTCTGTAAGATTAAGTACAAGTAATTGTACATTTATATCTTATAAAATGGTGTTTTGTTTATCATGTTACACATTTAATAAAAATGCACATTACTAAATGAAATTTTAGTGGTGTGCTTTTTTATTTTTCCTAACTTTCTCATTTAGATTTGTTAAAAGGCTAAACATTTTACAAGCATAAAGAAAAACAATAGAATAGGAACATTCGTTCTATTTAAAAAGAGGCGTTAATAATTGTATTAGTTTGAGTATTGTCCAAAGCATATTGATAGTAAATACCAGTTACTTGTATTCAAAGAGAACCGGCCCTTTATTCCTTTGACGGATTATTATCATGATTGTGTAGGGAGAATTGATAAAAGCTCTGCAATATCCTATTGAACTAACAGTTGGGGATTACCGCAAACGTAAAAGTCATCAAGAATTAGAATTTATTACATTCAATAAAGGGAGTCATGGTAGAAAAATCAAATTTATACGTGTTAGTAAAGATACCGTAAAAAGATTGTTTCACTACATAGAAAAGGAAAGAAAATTCATTGACGAAAATCATTTATATTCTGAACAATTACCTAATGATGCCCCTATCTTTTTATCTGCAAACGGAACACCACTTACTTATCATGCTTGGTACTACCACTGGAATCGAGCAATGAAAAGTAATGAAATAAGTTTAAATCCACATAAAGCAAGGCACTGGTTCTTTACTTCTCGATTACGAGAAATTTATAACGTTGCACAAAATGAATTATATGAAGTCGAAAAATCCAGACACGATGACTGTATATGAGCATCATTTTGATGAAACGAAACATCGAGAAGCACATGAGAAAATGTTGGAGCAAATGCAGCAAAACGAAAAGGAATATATCAAGCAACAGCAATTATCGAAGAAATCAAAACCAAAGCTTGAAATTATCGAATCATCTATTATCGAAACTATCATAATATTAGTCACCATTCAAAAGCCTTTAATGATGAAGAGAAAGGTATTCACATAAATACTATTAAACGAAATGAAGAACTATATGAGCATTACAAAAAGCATAGTAGAACTTATAAAGTAAATAATGCTCGTAAAAAGCCAGAGAAGCCCCCTATATTTGATGAATCCACTTTAAGAAGGATTTCCCCCGAAAGAGGATTAACAAACGCTAGAAAGAAGTATATGCAGCTTTCTAAAGAAGAATTGGTGAATAGATTGATAGCAATTAAACAATATGTTGCAGAAAATCAGAAGCGATTTCAACGTTAAGAAATATGCATGATTTTATTCATTAAAGTCGATCATGCATCCATGCTCGAAAGACCACTTAAACATTGCTATGACTGACTTTTGAAGAGAGTGTATAAAATCATTTATAAACAAAGTTCATAAGAATAGCCACGAAACGTTGTTTTAACAACATTCGTAGCTTAATGGTGTATGCCCAAACTTGCGTTTGGGAACGTTATTTACGTTTGTTTTGTATACGCTATAAATCCTTATTGCACTAAAGCAGCACCCCGTTATTGAAACAAAAACGCTTATGAAACAATCGCGCCCGTTTAGGGAAATCGGCTCCATTTTTATATGCTCAGACATATTTTTCTTGTATGTACAACCGCATATAAATATAACCATCCTCTATATCGTCTGATAATTCAAAGCCTAAGTTGCTCCAAAATTTTTGTGCGGGTATATTTCCTAGATTAACTGGTAAGGAAATCCTACTTGCATTGTATTCTTTGCACAAATATTCAACACAAAGCCTAGCCGCTGCCGATCCATAGCCTCTTTTTTGAAAACGGCTATCTATCATAAAATTTATGATTTGGGGGTTATTTTCGCCAATATACATTGAAACATAGCCCACCATCACATTATCGGCATAAATTGCAAAAGGGCGTGAATCATCAGAAAACACCCACGCTTCGGCTAATGACCACGCTACAGGGTCTACAAAGTCCACATTAGCATCAGTTGTATGCAAGTTTAAACATTCTTTATAATTGTCCCTATTAATTGTTCTTAACTCCACCAAAAAATATCACCTTCCAAACTTCGAAAATACTTTTTTACCATTATAGCATTTGAACAGGGTAAGGTATTGTCCTTCTTCTGTTAATTAAAATGTCCCCAAAGCGTCGTTTGGTAACTATTCTTTTCTTAGCGTTGTAACCAGCTTAAATCTGACGTGACCACATAATAGATAAAATAATTTTTATATACATCTGAATCAACAAAGTAATTGCTACTGCTTAATAAATCATTTGTAATTATATTAATATATTTCACAATTATTAGGTGAAACCCTTTTTGAATTATTTAGTGTAACAAAAAACTCGACCCACAGCTAATGGATCGAGTTTTTAATTCCCAACTTTTTTGTCTTTCAACATCAATCTGAAAAGGATAGATGTAAGCAGGTAATCCCCCTGTTCATCTATCCTTTCCTTTTAACCCTATATAATGTGTGACATTGTATTAAATTATTTAGTTATAGAGCTTTATAAACAATTACTTGACTTTTAATAAAATTACAAAGGCCGCTTCTACTTATATTAAGCATTTTTACGAAGTGCCCCAATATTAGAATAAAACGAGCAGAACCATTTCAGCTGTCCTGCTCATTTCATGATTTTAATTCGACATGGTTCCCGTACCTGTTATTCTCCAGTAATCGTTGGCTCCTTTACTCCAAACTAGATAGTATTCACCAATGCCATCCGGGTCGCCTACCGAGTTAGCTCCAGGGAAGTGCTGGCTGAAATGAACAGTGCCACCCACTACACTTGATGGCTTTATCTTAAAAGAACCGATTAGATTATTGGTATGACCATCATCTTCCCTAAGAAAGACAGTAATTTCGCGAGGGATCTCACTTGCTCCACTATTTTTTTGTTTCGTCGTCAACGTTCCTGAGACGGTTATTCCATTTTTCCCATCCTCTAAATGATGAAATTGCTTATACACTTTTCCGTTATACATACATAATGGCATATCAAGCGTCCATGTACTTGATGCAGCATAAACAGGAACTGCAGCAAGCACCATAACCATCACAATTAAGGATAAAACATGACCGAACCGTTTCATAACATGTATTCCTCCTTTAATGATTTGTAAAGCACGATAGATCACCCTATCCATAGTATTTTCATAAATGACCTAATATGACTTTAACTGTAAGTTCACACAATGTTTATTTATGCGATGCATAACACAAAAACCCGACCACTAATGGGCCGGGTTCTTTATCATACGCGCTATACGCACTATTAAATAATCCATTCATTGCAGCTAGGAAATCAAACAAAATCGGTTTCGTCGAACAATTACTCTGGTCATTCTTTCATAGTAGGCGCTATTACATCAATACGATTCGTCCAAATGCCACCGTCATACTTTTCTGGAAGCCGTGCTAGATCGAGCTCCTTATCAAACCCTTCTGACCAGCCTCCATCACCTGCTACGAGGATGACTTTTGTATTTGCCTCTTCCATTCTAGCGAGGAACTTGCTTGGAAATCCCCATAGATAAGGGGCAAACTTCTCTGGAATGTGAAGCTGTGTATTCTCACATGCGGCAGGCATATATCCTGTCCACCCTACTGCTGCATAGGGTAGAAGACAACTTTTCATCGTATTCATCGACATCACACGAATGTCTGGCAACTTCTCTTTTAATGCTGCAATAGGCTCGTCACCACCGTAAACGGCCAACTGCTCCAACTGGCTAATAGACAGCTTAGATAGATATTGAGCAAGCAGCACTCCTTCATTCGGATCATTACTTTTTATATGAATAAGCAAAGATTGATCTGGAAAATGCTTCAATACCTCATCCAGCGTAGGCATTAGCCCCACCCCTTTACCACGGAACGGATAAGTCGCACCATGATCGGATGTATAGCCATAACCAACATCCAATTTCTTAAGTTCAGCCATTGAATGTTCCCTAGTAACACCCTTGCCATCTGTTCGGCAGTCCAGCGTCCAATCATGAAACACAGCAAATTCACCATCAGTAGTAAGTTGAATATCCAATTCTACCGTGTCTGCTCCTGCATCAAAGGCTGCTTGCATAGATGGGATCGTATTTTCCAAGTAAGAATGTTCCGGTTCATAGATTCGCTCCGCCGTACAAGTATCATTCTGGATTCCTTCCATCGGGAACGTTTGACCCAGTCCTCTATGAGCCAGCAGCTCAGGAGACTTGCCACTAGCTTTTATAAATAGAGACGTATTATTCACATACATAAATGCGACTAAAATAACGAGAAAGATAAAGAATCTTTTGGTATATCGTTTAAACTTCTTCATATTCCCTCCACTTGGTTACTTAAGTAAGTATTATTCACCTGCTTTCAATAGTTTAGCATCTGATACGAACATATGGATTGACCTTTTTATTACATTGACTCTATCTATCCGTATATCTATCAAATTCGCTCAGACGCGAGCTTCTGTGCCTGCCCTCTGCAAAATCTGTTCTACGGTCTCTTCAGCAGATAGATCCGTTGTGTCAAGCCACATACCTATCTTCGATGTTTCCTCTTGCAAGGAACAATTTAGTTCAGCAATCGTCCAAAGTCCATACCCTTGCTTTGCTCTAGCAAGCTCTCTATGAGCAACTGCATCCTCTGACGGATTCAATACGATTACATATAGTGGACGATTACGAATAAGCTCGACCATCTCTCCCAGCATCGGGCCAATCATCACATCCTGTAGTACAACGTTGAAGCCTGCCTCGTAATACGTATCTGCTGCGTTGGCGGCAATTTGGTAGCGCAAACGCAGCTGCCTAATCGCTTCTTCCTCTGTGTTCGGGAGCATCTCCACTCTCCCACTTACGATCATTTTACGAAACGTATCTCCTCGTACATGAACACCTCGCTCAAACTTCTCAGCAAGCAGCTGTGCAACTGTAGATTTTCCAGATGCCATAACGCCCGTAATAAGGTATATCCCTCTGTTTTCATCAGTCAGCATTGTTATTCCACCTTTTCAGCATAAATTGTGATAGCTACAGATTATGATCTTATTCCAATAAATACAACACTCGAATCAACTGTAATAGCAGGATTGCTGCTGCTTGTTGTATGTGCCGTTTTCCCTCTGCTAAAATATAATCAAGCCCTTCGACAGACTGGCTCACCACGCCGCAAGAAGCAGGCCAACAAGCAGTCTCTTCTTCCGGATAAGGAGGCTCTTTATTGAATCATTTTCGTAATCTGCAAGATATGGAGCTAGCTAAAATGCTGCTAGATCCACGCAAGCTGGCTATTTTACGAATTGCCAAGAACGAACCGGTTACCGTTAAGCAAATGGCAGAGCAACTACAAGAGAAACCATCCCGCCTGTATTACCACGTCAATAAACTAGAAGAACACGGCCTACTCCAGCTAGTCGAAACCAAACAACAAGGAAATTTAATTGAAAAGTATTATCTCACCGATAATACACACAGAGGAAGCTATACGCTAGATCGTTCCATGGCCGCGGCTAATTCTGATTTTATTCTTCAAGAACTACTGCGACTCATTCAGCAAGGCATTGATGTTGTAGACGTAAATTTACGTAAAGGCGATACGCAGCAGCGAAGTTTAGCACAAGTCAATATCGCACACAGCTCGTTAAACCCACGTGAATGGGCCGAAAAAATGCACAATGTCGCGCAAGCGCTTTCTACAGCTCAGACGAAAGTACCTTTTAATCTAGCAGAAGCGAAGCTAGGAGCGTATGAGAGCCAAAAGGAGCAAGACGAATATGTTCATGTGCTGCTTTCCTATCGATTGAAAGATGTTCCTAATCAATCCGCTAGCGAAGAAGAGGAATGATCATTTGAATCTCACACATCATCGATAGAATTCACTGGTTACGCAACGAACATAGCAAAGGCTGCACTCAACCCATGTACGTGGAAGAAGTGCAGCCTTTGTTTATATGTACAAGGTGTTATATCCCTTTTATTGTAATACAGAAGAAAGAGCCGCAAGCGCGACTCAATTAGATGTATATTATGTTCTTACAAAGCGGTTCATATCTATTGGGCACCTACAATCTCTCATCTTTGGCGAAATTACTTACATAGTGGTTATTTGGATCATATACTTCAAATTCATAGCCTTGCGCTTTTACTTCATCAATAATGTTCTGCAACTGATCAAGGGTCTGTTTACGGTCGTGCATAAGTATGACTTCGGTTTGTTCTGTCAAAGCACCTGTTACCTCTTGTACAATGGCTGATGGGTTACTTTCGTATTTCCAATCGAGTGAATCGATCGTCCAGTCCCACATCTTAAATCCCGCTTCCGCTATGTCGCCACGAAACGATTCATTAATTTGCGGTGAGCTGCCGTATGGAGCACGAATTAGTGTCGGTTTAATGCCTGTTACTTCTTCCACAATGCTCTGTGCTTCTGTAAACTCATCAATAAAATTGCTGCTGCCACCACTCTTATACAACTTATCATAATTGTGCGACATGCTATGAAGTGCTGGATAATGTCCTTCCTCGCTCATCCGTTTTACGATATCGCGTCTGGCTAAGACATTGTTGCCTAACATAAAGAATGTAGCTTTAACGTTATTTGCTTTCAACACATCTAATATATCGTCTGTATATTTGTTAGGTCCGTCATCGAATGTCAAATAGGCAACTTTGCGATTTTCCCTATTCTGCGTAGGAGGAGCTTCTTTCCCACTCATACTCGGTGCCACATCTGTTATGACATGTGATACTTGTGGCAGTTGCTCGGCTTGAATGTGACTATTCGTTCCTAGTAAAAGTTGTCCAGCAGTATATATACCAATACCAATCATCACGATAATAAATAGTAGTGCCGTACACCCAATCAATTTCTTCTTGTTTAATTTACGTCGTCGATGACCCGACACATTGCTTCTTCTCTCCATGTTACCTAACACTTCCTTTACTAAACTTCTTGTGCTCTTCTCTACTACAATATAATGGTTAGATGTAGCCAAAGTTTGATAGAGATGTAAACAAGTTGTCACACCGAATGGATGGTTTTGATAACAAAAACAACCTTATCCGGATGATGATCCGAAATAAGGTTGTTTGGAGTGAATGGTGGCTATTCAAATTCTAAAATAAAAGACTGCTCTTCCGTGGAATTGCTTTGCCCCTGTATTAATAGTTTTTTATTGTCGAGGCTCCAGTACATATTTGTCGGCACAATTCCATGGTAAACAGGCCCATTAGACAAAACATTTCTTCCCTGCAATGTTCCAACATAAATGATATTTTCATCATACAAAGAGTAAGCGATTTTCTTTTTGTCGTGAGAAAGTTTAAATGAAGACACTCTCTCCAAAATCACGGAGAGTGCGCCGTTTCGCCGATCATATTCGTATAATGTTCCATCATATCCAAGGAATACAAACTGATCGCTACTAATCCATGCACTCTGCTCTCCTGCGGACGGACGAGTGAACTGTTTCTCCATTTTGTTATGAGATATTTCTCCCAATAGAAGCGTTCTCTTTCCACTTTGATCAGGCAACATGGTAAACAGTACGCTGCGGCCATCATCTGAAACATGAATACTTATCGGTGAATTTCCTTCAGTCATATCCTTTAATTCAACTATTTTGGAAGTTCGAGACTCCATATCATATAGTCGGAGACTGTCTTTCTCCCCTCCAGAAGGATCTATCGTTAAGTACCCTAGGTACCTACTATTATTAGACCAAGAAATATCTTGCACAAATATGCGGTTACTGAATTTGGCTATCTCCGTTTCTTTTCCGTCCTCCAATGAAAGTAACTTCAAACTGTCACCCGAAACAGACGAGGATCTCATTGCGAGATATTTACCATCCGGAGAAAGAATTATTTGAGAGTCATCCATTTTTATCTTGGACATGATCTGGCTTTGCTCAAACGGATAGGTCAATCGTTTCAACTGTAGACCTTCTGATACACTTTCTGTCTTGAACGAAGCAATGACCGAATCAGATGAAGACCAGCCTAACAATTGTCCGGAGCTTGTAAATTCATATGGGAGCCGATAAATATTTTTGACTTGAAATGGACTAGAGGTCTGACCCACAATATTTATTTCCTCTTTGCTAGGCATAATAATCGTTTCTGTTTGTGGTCCTGCACTACATCCTGACAGCAGCGTAACTAACAAAGATAGAATCCCTGACCATACTATTAAATTTCTATTAGTCATAAGCTCTTCTCCACTTCCATCGTTTTCACACAGTCAAATTCCACAGTAACAATCGTAAGTTCATGTTGACTAACCATGGAAATCGTACCCTTACATTCATCAACAATGGATTTGACAATACTTAGTCCAAGCCCTATGCTGCCCTTCTCCAAGTCCTTTGAGTGAGCTAAATAGAAGGGTTGGAAAAGTCTGGAAAGTTGATCAGCCTCGATCGGATCGCTTGGGTTTTCAAAAATAAAGCGAATTTTCCCGTCAACATGGAGTCCCTTCACTGTGATTGTCGAGAAATTTAAACTGTATTTGATAGCATTATCAAGCAAGTTAATAAAGAGTTGACGCATCCTATCGCCTTGAGCGAATACGATTAATTGTTGATCAATGTCATACGTTAACTTTTTTCGGTATCGTTGAGCGCGAATAGTCATCGATTCACAAACATCCTGAAGGATAAGTCCAGCATCGACTTTGTCTAATTCACTTTTCGTGACATTGTTACGTGAAGCCTCAAGTAATTTCAATACCATCGCATGCAGGCGCCTGCTTTCTTCGATGATATGATTGATACCCTTATCAAAAAAGATTCGGTCACTCTCACCGTTTGCTTGAATTAATTCGGCATATCCGAGAATCGAGGTTAATGGCGTCTTGAGTTCATGGGTAATATTATCGAAGAAAAGTTTCTCCTTCTTATGGAGCTCCTCGAGATAATCTCGGTCCTTTTTGATAATGTTGATTTGTCCGCTGATTTGATCGATCATGTCGTTAAAATTGTCAGCTAACCGACCGATTTCATCCTTTCTTTTAAACTGGATACGAACCTCCAAATTACCGTTTTTCACCTCGTTGGAAGCCCGAGTAAGTTTGCCAAGCGGGAGCGTGATGTGTCTTGAAAGAATATACGAAAACAAAAAGGCCGCCGCGAAAATCGCAAGCGTAATATATAGAATGATTTCTAAGATTTTTCCACTTTGCTGATAAAGCAGGCTAAAATCTTTATAAAAGCGTAATATACCAACTTTTGATCCATCAATGACAACGGGATAAGAAAATAGGACAGAAGTTTTATCATCATCATAAGTAATACTGTAGGCTGTCTTTCCATGAATCGCCTCTTGTAAATCATTTTTATTCGACTGTGTGAACTTGGACTTGTCCGAAGCATATAGTAATTCCCCATCGACTGTATAAACGCCGACGATACTACCCGTGGCATGATTCAGGGTGTTTCCCATTTCTTCAGCCATTTCGCCAAAGTATAGTTCATCACTCGTGAAATGATTAATTAGGAACGCTTGACGTACGTACACGTTGCTGTTGCTTTTCAATCCCTCTAATTCTGATGTAATGATACTTTGATTATTTGTCCGAATGAGCTCCTTAACGGTGTGATTAAGCACAAGAAAAGAAACAGAAAAAATGAGGATAAATCCAACAAGAAATTTAATACTGATTTTATGCATCTTTACTTACCCACCCGTTTTTTTGAACTTGTATCCAATTCCAAATACAGTAATAATGAATTCGGAAGCATCCAGCTTTTTACGGAGTCTTTGTATGTGTGTATCAACGGTACGCGTGTCTCCTGCAAAATGGTATCCCCATACGATATCGAGCAACTCCGAGCGAGTAAAGGTTTTTCCTTGGTACCTAATCAATATCATGAGCAAATCAAATTCTTTAGGCGTTAATTCAACGGCTTGCTTGTTTTTTTGGACGAGTCGTTCATCTGCATAAATTTCAATATCTTGAAAACAAATGACGTCTTTTTGTACCTCGTCTATATGACCACTGTTTGCTTGGTCAACTCGTCGAAGAATCGTTCGGATACGTGCAAGCACTTCACGAAGATCAAAAGGCTTGGTAATATAATCATCCGCACCGAATTCAAGACCTAGCACTTTGTCTGTTATATCTGATTTCGCCGTAATCATAAAGATCGGAATGTTGTATTCTGCGGTTACCTTCTTGCAAATATCCAGGCCGCTATAGTCAGGCAGCATCCAATCAAGCAACAATAAATCAGGCTGAAACAATTGGAGTTCTCTCATTCCAGCTGCTCCATTTGTCGCGACACGCGTTATAAATCCTTCTTTTGAAAGTCCGTATGCAAGTAGATCCGCAATCGGAGTATCGTCTTCGATAATGAGAATTTTTGCGTTATTCATAGTAGCTCCTATCTCTTTTCTTGTACGAATTCTTATACGAATGCGTGATATATTCCATGATACTAGTACTAATGTTAAAGATTTGTCTATCTATATGCAATTCCAATGGATGGCAGTGGGTGGAGTGTCCCGCACCGTAAACTCTTCTACCTATTGCCTTCGATGAACAGCAAAGAGGAGCTGTCCATTCGCAGCTCCTCACAATCGAATCCACTTCACGTGGAGGTCCGTGGAGAAAAGTATTGCAAGTGCCCCACAAGTATAAGGAAGAGTGTCTTCCTGTAAAGTTTTTAGCCCCGGCGAGGACAACCTTCTATTTGGAGGCTTGTACTGTTCGAGAGACGCTGAATATCTGGTCAAAATGTCGCATCAATGACTCAAGTGGGCCATTGGGCAGCCGTGCGATCACCCAACCAATCGCTAGCGTTGCCACCACAATGAGCAGGTCACTGAAAGGTACTCCCTCAAGTCCATTTTCGATCCCTGCGTGTCCGAGAGACCACTTCACGATGAACTGTGCCGCATACATTGTCAACGCCACTCGTCCAACTGCTGCGAAAGGCATTAGCACGGAAGAAATGTTCTTCGGCACGAGGCATATCAATCCCAGTACCAGAAGTGCGAACCCCAGCCCAATCAGCGTTTGAAATGTCGTCGCAGTGTGCGGAGCTGCATAGAGAAGCATGTGCCACAGCGGTGGTTCCGTGTTAAGCGGCCAAATGGCATACAGGTCAGGCGGCTGGTAGCCGGTAGTTCCGGCACCTTGAATACGAACGAGCCACGCCTCAAAGGAAGGTCGTAGTTCAGGAAGAACGAAAGCGTCCAGTGCCTTACCACTTACGAACATGACAACACCACCGACCGCAAGCGAGAATGCAGTACGTATCTTGGTGAGATCAAGGCGCCCGATCGCCATACCTGCGACGAAAGCAGGGGCAAGTGCGAGAGCAGACATTGGGCCGCCCGCAATATCAGCAAGAAGGTACGCTTCGGATAGGAGACTCATGCCAAGAATCATCAACGGTGGGGCTATTACGGTCAAAGCGACTGCTGTCGTGACAAGCACACGTGTTGAACGATTAACCAGAATCAGTGCCAGCACGAATATTGCCGCATAGGCAGGCAATATCACCCCAAACGAGGTATTAAGCATGATAAGCAAATACCCGATCACATCGATAAACACTGCGCGAGCAAGCATTTTTGCTCGGAACGAGGTCATCTCTGTTTCTCGATCCTTCAAGCGCTGCGCCATAATCGAGTAGGAAATCCCGCCACAGAGTACAAAGAGCAGCGTTGTGTTCCCAGAGACGATGTCTCCAATTCTCTCGTTTTGCCCGAAGTGCTGTAAATACATCCCTATGACTGCCAGCCCACGCGCTGCATCAAGCGCTGCAAGACGTCCCGATGATTTGCCTGCACCCTCATTAGTTTTCAGTCTATTATTTTGGGAAGACACTACATCTTCGATGGGTGCTCCCGTTCCATATTCACTGCCAGACTCGTCCAGCAGCTTGCTACTAACTGACAATTAGTATTCCTCCTCATAATGATTATTTCTTAGGTGTTTGTACCGTCTTCTTAGTTCACTATAGAGGGGAGATGTCGCTAAAGTTTGATCAAGATGTAAACGAAATGTCACAACGAGGAACGTCGCTTCAATGTTTATCTATTTAAGAGCTATCAATATAGTATAAAAGCCCTGATTCTTATTTCGAATCAGGGCTTCCTTGCATAATATGAAATAGGAATAATAAGAACTGCATTTCTCCTTTATTCAGAAACCACACCTTTAGGTCATTTATAAAAAGGATTAAACCCTATTCCTTTGCCAGACGGCATCGCACCAGGTACACCATCCGCTTCAAGCAGCGGGCGAATAATTAATTTTGCAGGCCACACCTTATTTTCGAACAACTCGTATTGTAATACGTCCCTATCTGCTTCAGGAATGTCGATGATTTGCAAGGCATCCTTCAACTTCGCTTCGGTAATTTCCCAGAACGTGCTTACTGGAATCTGATAAGATTCTGATAATGCCTCTATAATGGAGGCAAGATTGACTTGCGTACCCAAGGATTGAACATAGAATATCAATTTCTCCAACGTTTCATTGTACAAGCTATTTGAATAGCCCGGTCGAATATGATAACGCGGATCTTCAATGCCATGCTTATCTAGATATGGCTGGTGTAAGCGTACAGAATCATGATCACGGAATAGCAGCCCGCTTACTTTATTGTCCTTAAGAACGACACAGCAATTTTGACCGTGAATCTCAGGAACGATGCCAACTTTAAACAATCTCATCACAATATCGTAGAACGTGGCAGCCAATTCCGAATAGAATTGGATGACTTCTTCTTTCGATATGCTTCCCCCTGCGATTTCCGTCAAGAAATGCTGAGCTGGCAATACGACGCCTAACGATGACATCGGAAGAAACTTATAGCTATCATCCAATAACTGCTGCGGATAGATTCTAACTTGTGCCGCCAAATGACGAGGATGATCGTCGAACAGTCCCATCGATGCTGGCATATACCCCCACCAATTGTTCTCCTCACATAAAAACACTTTATGTGCAAGTGTCTCGTCACAGGCTAACGCTTGACGGAACATTTTTTCTCCTACAATTCCGTTCAACAGCTTCACAACAGGCAAATATCTAGCAGCCCCTAGCGATAATACACTAATCGGGAGCTTGACCATTTTCGTAGATGCAGTCGTTGAAGTTAGCGAACGAACAGAAGATGTCGCGAAGAAATCACCTATTTGTGTATCCAGCACGATAATCGTTTTGTCCTCTATTTCCTGCTTAAAGTTGGGCAAAATGATGTGCTGCAGCTGCCATGTATGAACAGGGATAATCGTATATTGCTCTTTCGAAATCGCTTTCTTGTCTAACTCTTGATCGATCATCGCCTTCTGCTCATCGTGCAGCACATCATAGGGCTCCACTCTATCAACATCTACGGCATCCGCATAACCATTTACAACCGATTCATTATGGATAGCCACCCAATGCAATGCCGTCTTCTTCCCAAACTCAGCCATGTAGTTCTGATAATCCTCTGTCGTAAAGCCGATTTTGGCCTTCGACAATGGATGAAACGGGCGATCTCGCAAAGAAGCAATCATCTCGCCCTTCACATACCATTCATAGGCTGAGCTAGGGGTAAAGGACAGAGCATCCCCAGCCTGCTCCAAGCTTGTATGTAATTGTTGAATCGCGATATCCAGTCCAGCCAAAAACTCCGATACGCCTGGATGAGCATAAGCTTCCTCAGACAGCGAGTGACGCAGTACCATTTGAGCCACTTTAATAGGAGAGCTGATCTCTACCCATTTCTCATCCTCATTTTTATAAATAGGCGAACCCGCTACCCATTGATACCCTTGCTTGTAGCACTTTTCTATCAGGAACACAATGTTTCCTACGTACACAGAAGTTCCTTCATACATAGGGAACAGCTGCTGCCATTCATTCGATGCAGCCGATAATGAGATCGTCGTGCGATCATCTAGCTGAAAAAATTGCTCGGCTAGAAATGCATCCATTACATCTTTCATAATTCGCTGCACAGCAGTTTGGCTTTGCGATAGCGTTAAGGTTGTATTCATCCTAATTTCCTTCCGTTATATAATAAAATTTCGGATGTGGATGTCCTAAAAAATCATGATGGGAAATCGTCCAACAATAAGCGCCTGACTTCTCGAACAAGAGCACATCCCCCACACGTAAACACTCCAGTTCGGCGTTCGCATATAGTTGATCTTTCGGCGTACACAGCTCCCCCACAACGGTAGCTTGTCCATTGATTAATTCCGGTCGCGCAAATGGATACACCCATCTATCAATCGGAACGATACGGAACGGATGATTATGTCCCCAAGACGCAGGCAAGCGGTTATGATGCGTTCCGCCTCTTAATACCGCGAACCATTGATCCTGCGACTGTTTCATATCTACCACTTCTGCAGCATAGTAGCCATAATCGGCAACGATAAATCTGCCTGGCTCGAAGAACAGCTGTGTTTTACCCAAAGCCTGCAACGCTTCGTTCTGAGCCAATAACGATGTAAACAACTGCCAATCGAAGCTAGGCGTACCATCATAAGTAACACCAAATCCGCCACCCGCATTGATAACTTCAACATGTAAACTATACAACCGCTCCCATTCTTTTACGGTCTGCACATAAAACTGAACCATGTCCACATGCAGCTCAGCATGCAAATTGTTCGATAGAGAATGGAAATGGAACCCGCTAAGTTGAACATGCGTATTCTCAACGTCTCTCAATATAGAGATGGCTTCTTCAAGCAGCTGCTCATCCAATCCAAACTGAGTTGGGCGCCCACCCATCGAAATTTTCGTTTTCGGCAACGAGTTCGTTCTTACATTAATACGTAATAAAATCTGCGTTGGACGATCCCATTTCTTCGCTAACAGGATGATTTTGCGCAGCTCTAACAAACTTTCAACATGCAAATACGTCACGTTCTGCTTGATCGCCATCTCAAGCTCATAGTCTTTCTTCCCAGGTCCACCGAATAAAATAGGAACATCCGCGGAAACCCCTCTTACTTTCAGCATCTCACCGATCGATGCTACTTCAAAGCCTTTCACATAAGGCACTAATGCTTCAATAATTTTCGGATCGGGATTCGCTTTAATTGCATAAAATAAATTCGTTTGACTCGGCATCGTTTCCAGCATCTTTTTCACATGATTTTGGATGCCCTGCAAATCATAAATATACGCACAGACAGGCTCATCATTGTAAACATGCCATTCTGTGATCCATTTTTCAACAACCTGATTCATTGGCTCCCACCTGTCACCTGTCGATAGTCTTCACGCTTTGCTCTATAGGCTCGAAACGCTGTATTGCGGTCATCTCCTAGTACAAAAATGTTAACCCCGCGCTCAGCCCACTTCGCATGTTGTTCCATACTTCTAGAAACGAGAGCATAGGGTACGTTACAACGCTGGGATGTTTCATATAATTGCTCCAAACTTCGCTGCACTTCAGGATGATCCGTCTCCCAAGGCACGCCGAGAGATTGAGATAAATCCGCTGCTCCCTCTAGTACAAAGCTAACTTGCGGTATCGATAAGATAGCTTCACTCTCAGCAACGCCCACAGCGCTTTCTATCATCGGAATGATCATGACTTCCTCATTCGCTTCCTTGATATATTCGGTTAACGAATATTTTGCAAAAGCACCAGGCCGCCCACTGTTCAAACTTCTCATACCAATCGGGTGATAATAGGCGTAAGAAATAGCATGCTCGATCTGCTCTTTACTCTCCACGTGCGGAATAACAATTCCCTGTGCACCGCTATCGAGTACTTTTAATATTTCATTTCGATCCACTTTGGATATGCGCACGAGCGGCGTAATATCCAGTAATTCAGCCGCTCGAATCATATCCTCGATCGTTTCCATATTCGTTGACGCATGCTCATAATCAATAATGACAAAGTCGTACTCCGCATAGCCGATCAGCTCTATCACAATCGGATGCGGAATCGAGACAAATAATCCATATACGGATTCATTTCGATTTATTTTTTCTTTCAGCTTGTTTTTTCTCATGCTAAAATTCCTTTGGCTTGTAAGAGAGGGTTGTTCACTTTACGGAAGAACAGCTCACCATCACCATAAATACGGCGCTTCGTCATCTCTTCGATAAGACCATCTTCGGAAAATAGATTGAACAACTCAAATCGCTCATTATATTCAGGATGAGCTGCTTGATACGTTACAATCGTCTCTGTACAAGCACGCCAGAAGTCTTCTTCTTGCAAACCGAACTTCTCCAACGTGAAACAAATTTCCGTCATACAAATAAAGTAGAACGCATCAAACGTGTAATCTCTCACTTCAGCTACCGTTTCGGCTTGAAGGAACGAGTATCTGTTAAATTTACGATGGGTTTCCGGCTCCGGATGCAGCTGCGGCGCCCACTCTGGGTGTAGAAGATGCTTCGTCATATAACGAACACTATCATGCAAATCTTTAATCATGATTTTTACCGGCAAATTATTTTTCACGACTAATATAATATTTTGCGAATGTGATTCTAGTGCAATACCATGCGCGTATAACAGATGAATAATCGGAAGCGATACTACTTTAACTAGCGCCTCGCTCCACTTCTCGATCCCATGCTGCTCAATTGCGTCTTGAATGAAAGACTTACCGCTTTTTTGGATAAGCGTGATCGCATTTAACGGCCATGCCTCTTCGCCTTCTTCCAAATACGTGGAAACATTTTCGCGATATACGGCGCCGAGTGTCCCATAGGCCGAGCGATATTGGATTGCATTTAGCTTATCGTAGCGAACAGAAACACCGACTACTTCTCTTAAGAAGTGAAATCCTTCTCTTTGCAGCAGTTCATCATGTTGAATAATATGATGCAACCAGTCGCTGATCAGCGGCGCATTTTGTGTTGTATGATGGGCCAAAATACGACTCGTAGATGTGTTTATTAGACTCATAGCCAGCTTAATATAAGGTGCATCTGAACGGTCACGATGAGACATGGAACGAATCGATTGCTGCGCCCGATACATGCTGTTCGATGTCCCTAATAGCAACATATCTTTATCCATCAATTGCTGTACAAATAGGGATGGTGTGCGATGCTCCATTTGCCACGGATGCACGGGTATGAAAACATAACGCTTATCGCTTGAACCTTTCTCTTTCACGATTTGATTAAATCTATTTCTATCTTCATCTGTGAGATGAAGCCTGTACATTTCTTCTAGGGAGCTATCTTTAGATACAGCGACATCTGCAAGTTGATCACTTACCGCAATCCACTGCAAAGCAATGTCTTGATTAAACTCTGGACCATACAAATAATTATCCTCTAGAGAGAAGCCGATTCTAGATTTGTAGCTCGGATGATAGGGATGTCCATCAGCCATATGACTTTCCAATGTTTCATAATGCATGTCCGCTGCTGGAATTTCGTCCGCTTGATACACCTTGGACTGATTATCCTTGGCTAACGTCTCCAACAATTCATCGATAAATTGATTTTTAAGCACACCGTCCAAATTATTTTGAATCACTTCTTCCAAAAATACATAAATATTTGTACACGGTTCGCCTTCTCTTTTTATCGAGTGCTTATCTATTTTCACCCTACCAAAAGACCATTTTTCATCCGCTTCGCATGAATAGTGCACAAGCTTGCCTTCCGCGCTCTTGCCCGTAAAGGTCCATACTCGGTTATTTTTCTCCACGTTAATGATGCCTTCAAATAGCATCGCTTCCATCGTCTGGCGCATAATTCTTTCTTTTACTTCATCAAAACATACAGCCTCAGACTTATTCCACTGACTTGCTTGACTTGCTTGACTCACTTGTTCCACTCCCCATTTTGTTCATGATGTTAGTAACAAGAACATAAGAAGGTGTCTCACTAACTCCAGCAAGACAGCTCATCATATTTCGTTTCGCATAGAATCCTTCCGCCTCTAACAGATGCAGAATGTACTCATTATGATGATGTTTTACTTCATCCGTAAGAACATCACGCACAATGGTCCAGAAATATTCCTCTGTTGCTTGTGCGCTCTTTGCAAGTGCATGAATCAATGAACCTAAGTGATTCACGATAAAATAATAGGAAGTACGCGCCCATGCCTTTTCTTTTTCATAAAACAGCAGGCCTGTTTTATCGATGGTATCCGCCACTTTCTCTTGATTCACGCTCACACCTTCCAAATCTCGAATAATGAAGGTATGCGGCATGCCATTCTTAATCGTTAACAAGCAATTTTGTGAATGGGCTTCAAAATGAATACCCTTTTCCTCCGCTACGCGAACGATAGACAGAAGAGATATTTCTAAATAACGTCTAAACCATTGCTCAAGCTGAGTGCCATCGATGAGTGAAAATAATCGTGCTGGCTCTCCCAACGCAGGTGATTCAATCAAGCTGGACATAACAAACGTTGACGTTACGTCAAACTCGATCGGACGATAGGCAATCGTAAATAGCTTTGTAACTTCATCATCCTCAAATTGACACGTACAAACGCCTTCTTCATAAGAGATTTCGGTATGTGGATGAGAATCAAAGCAATTGTGCTGCAGCAAATAGTTGGATGCGTCCAACGTTCTGCGCATTTGTTCTTTATTGTTGTTTCTCATCATATTGGTAATTTGGATATCCAAGGACAATTTGATGTTGCATTTCATATCGGGAACATATACCGTCCGTACCGAAGAAGTCGGATATGCGATAGGCCCAAGACTCCCTAAGAGAATGATGTTTTCTTGCGCGATATAGTCTCTTACTGCTTTCACGGTCTGCACATGCTTATATTGCCAAGGATGAATCGGCAAAATTTCATACTCATCACGTTTAGATGCAAGTACCGATAGAGCATGCTCTTCAACACTTTCGTGTAATTTTGTTTGTCTACCTTGGGAAACCCACTCTTCTTGAAATACGGTTTTCTTAACAGCCAAATAGCATAACGGGAATGAAGGTTGAAGCTCAGGACAATACATGCTTACTTCATCTTCCGTAAAGCCCCTTGTGTTTTTAGGAAACGGGTGAAAGGGATGCCCATACAATAAAGATTGTTCTGATGATAAATAATTACTAATTGGAGCGTGTGCGGATTGTTTCAGATATAAGGCTAAGTTACGATAGCTATTATCAACTCTGTTTGTAAAACTTTGTACCGTCTTGTCGGTTACGAGTGAATCCTGCTGCTGCAGCTCTTTCACAATCCATTGGACGAGTTCAGCGCAATGGATTTCCCGCTCCTCTTGTATATACATGCTCTTATAATCATGCTCCCCAATGGCTGAATAAAAAGAGAACATGCCTGACAAAGTCACTCCACTAGTTGGGAAATAAAGTGTAAAGTTCCTGCCTTCCGAATCAACGGACAATAAATTGCGGTTCTCTTGACAGAACTCTCGAATATAGCAATTCAACAATGTCTTGCATGTATGGAAATTAGCTAGTTCTTGACGATTAGACAGTTGACTTGTTTTCACTTCCAACAACTATGTCTACCTTCTTCCTATTTATGAATAAAATAAGTGGCAAGGTGATTAACATGAGACTACCCAGTACGAAACACTCTTCTTTGAGGGCAAGCCACTTGGCATATTCAATAGATTCACCAGATTGAACTAACGACTGCCACCGAACATCGTAGTATACAGCTAATAACATGACTGTAAAGGATGAAAGTAAGCGTTCAATCGTGCTCGATAATGCAGAGCCTTCGTGCATATCTTCTTCTGGTAATGAGTTGAGTCCGATGGTCGTAACCGTCATATCAGACAGCCCCATTCCAATCCCCCGCAATGCCATGAAGAAAACGATGACGATAATAGAAATGCTCGGTGGTAAAAAAACGAACGCCATAATAGAAATGACAATGAATCCAACGCCAACAACGATAAAATTCAATGATTTCCCTGAATCCATCCATTTTCCGCCAACCCAAACGAATAAACTCGTACAAATCGCAGTCGGGATAAACATGGCTCCGATAACTGACGCAGATAAGCTAAATACTTCTTGAAATAACAGTGGAAGCACGAAGATCGCACCAAACATGACGCTATCCTGTATGACTGAAATGATAACGACGGTTCTAAAAATCGGATTGCGACGCAAAAGCTTATAACGAATAATCGGTTCTTCTCTCGTATTTTCCTTTTGGATAAAGCGAATCAATGTCATAACACCTAATCCAAACAATATATACACGATCCACATAGGAACAGTGGGGTTTGATAGGAGTTGAATACCTAAACTGAGCAATGCAATGCTCATAACGAGCAGCATAATGCCTTCCCTATGAATGGACTTTCGACGAGCTGGTTGATATGGTTTGATTTGGACAGCGCACATGACGATGGAAAAAAGTGCAAATGGAACATTGATCCAGAATAAATGGCGCAGTTCTCCTACTTCCATAATGATGCCGCCTAATGTCGGGCCAATTGCAGGTGCGATCATCAGCAGCATGCCCCATATTCCAGTCACTCTGCCACGCGATTCTTTACCATAACAATCAAATAACAAGACCAATGACAATGGAATCATTAACCCTGCTGATATCCCATGGATGAAGCGGACCAACATCACAATTTCCACATAGGAATAGAACAAACCACCTATGATCGAGAAAGAACCATATAGGCCAATTCCTAACATATACGTACGCTTTCTGCCTAGACGATCAACGACAAGCGAGGTAAGAGGCATTGTAATGGTCATTGCCAACATATAAAGCGCGATTATCCATCCACCAAGCGAGGTTGAAATACCATACATACTCACGAAATTAGGAAGTAAGATGTTAAATGCACTATTCGTAAGAACTAATGAAAACGCACCTGTAAAAATAGAAAATAAAACAGAATGCTTTTTCAAGTAGCTTGGAATTAACATGGATTAGCCATTAGCTCAACTGCTTCTTTGACTGATTTTTCAAAAATAGCTAATACTTTAGCTGCTTCAAGTGCGGTAATAGTAAGCGGTGGTAAAAAACGAAGTACGGCAGAACGACGTCCCCCTACTTCGATAATGAGGCCATTGTTAAAGCATCTTTCTTGAATACGTGCCGTTAATTCACCGAATTGTGGATAGTGACCTAGCTGATCTTTCCGGCCGTTTGGATTCACAATTTCGACCCCGATCATCAAGCCTCTGCCACGAACATCTCCGATGACTTCGTATTTATTTTTCAAGCCATTGAGGAATTCAAAAAATTGTTTGCTGCGTTCTTTTACATTTTCAAGCACATCATTTTCTTTTATATATTTCAAAGTAGCAAGTCCTGTTGCCATGCCCATTTGGTTGCCGCGGAATGTTCCTGTATGAGCGCCTGGATTCCACTTGTCCAATTCCTCTTTATAGATTACAACAGACATCGGCAAGCTGCCGCCAATTGCTTTTGAACAAACGATAACATCTGGAACAATGCCAGCATGTTCAAATGAGAACATTTTACCCGTTCTTCCGATTCCCGACTGTACCTCATCAATAATTAAAGGAATTCCTCGTTCCGCTGTGATGCGACGCAGCTCTTTCAACCATTGAATATTAGCGGGAACCGAGCCGCCTTCACCTTGAACCGTTTCGACGATGACACCACAAGGAGCAGCAATACCGCTTTCGCAATCATCTAGCAAATGTTCGATATAATGCGCGCTAATTTTAGCTGTCTGCTCTCCACCTACACCGAATGGGCATCGATATTCATATGGAAATGGAAGGAAATGAACATCTGGCAGCAAACTTTGCAAATGCTGCTTCTTGCTTAAGTTGCCGCTCATCGCCATCGTTGCTTGTGTAGAACCATGATAGCCGCCATCGAAAGCCAAGATCGATTTTCCTTTTGTCGCATTTTTGACAAGTTTAATAGCCGCTTCTACTCCATCTGCACCTGTCGGGCCACAGAATTGAATTTTTGAAGAATCTCTCAACTCTTCCGGCAAAATAGAGAAAATTTCTTGCATGAACTCTATTTTTAATGGAGTAGCCAAGTCTAGTGTATGAAGTGGCAGCTGCTGTTCCAATACATCCTTTATCGCTTCCGTAACGACTTCGTGATTATGCCCGAGTGCTAATGTACCTGCACCTGCAAGGCAATCATAGTATTCTTTGCCTTCTGTATCTGTAATGATCGTGCCTTTGGCTTTCTTAATAATGAGTGGAAATTTGCGTGGATACGATCTTGCATTGGATTCCTTTTCAGATTGAAGCTTATAGTATTCGTTCTCTACATTAGTTGTAATCATAATTGAATTCCCCTTTATACATGTATGTGAGTACGTTTATTAATCTTCAAACAAATATTCCAAGTAGGCTGTGTACACATCAATTGAAGATCCTTGAAAAGGAAGGAGATGAGTAGACATATCAGGCAGTGCGTTTACTTCGAGGATGCCCCCATTTTCATCAGTGATCGGGGCGGTTATATCTTGGCATCTTATATCAATACCAGCAACATCGATATTCAATGCTCGTGCGGCTTCAACTGCAATCTTCGCATTGGCCGCACAAATATCATTCGTTCGATTCATGTTGATCTCACTAATTTCGCCAGCCGGTATATTATCAATCGAGAACAGTTCTACACGCTCACCCTGTTCTACAACATATTGAATCGTTTTACCTTGTGCTCGTAAATTCGCATGCAATGCATTCGACTGAATGTTAATTGCAGGGAATGATTCGATTTCACACACCTCGTTCCGAATGATTCGAGCCTCATTGAGTTGATTGATTAGCTGTTCTATCGTAGATTGGCCATCTCCTTCAAGGCTTGCAAGCTCATATCCGATAACAGCGACTACTTTCCCTGCTATAACCAATACACGGTAGTCATTGCCTTCAACATATTTTTGAATCATAATTTTATCGCTATGCTGCTTCGCAAGCTGAATCGCATCTTCTAACTGCTCAACCGACTTAATTCCTAATGTAACGCCAATACTACAGCTGGCGTCTAACGGCTTAACGGTTACATTCCGATACGTATGAAGAAAATGTTCGGCTTCTTCGCACATGTGTGGAACTACGATATAAGCGGGTACAGGCAGGCCTGCTCTTTCCAACAACAGATTGGACGCCTCTTTATTTTTAGCCAAAAATCCTGACATCAATGGAAGCTTGTGCGATCTCGTTTTGTTAATAATAATGGTCTTGCCTCGGTATGTTAGCTCTAAAAAGTCTTCACAACCTGGTAGTAACAGCTTGCAATCTATTTGCATTTCTTTTGCTTTGCTCACGATTAATTTATTTTGTAAGTTTTGCACGATTTGCTGAGTCACTACAAATCCTCCCTAGACTAAGTATCGACGCTCGGCAGAATCCCACATTTTCTGCTCTCGTAGTCCTCCTCTCCTGTGGATCTAGATGCTGTACGATTAATCCTTTCCACTTTCAGTTACGTAGGCAGAGATATATGAAATGTTGAATTGATATGATAATGATAATCAATATCAATTTAGTGAAAATATAATAGATACTATTAACTATTGTCAACCTCTAATTTTCGATAATAACTATCTATTTTATCCATAATATAGATAATAAGCACTTTGTTTTCTAAATAAACAAAGCACTTATTTATCTATTCTCTTTATAAATTAAGACGAATAATAAGAAATAAATTGAATGGAAGGAACAAACATGACATATGAGAATACGAGGTTGCTTTACTTACAGATTAAACACTGATGATTCGCACTATTACTTATACAGAAACAAATTCATGTTTAATTTTGGGGCATGTCGGACAATATTCATTGTCATCCGCAACTTGATAATAGTAACAGCAAGTTTTGCGAATTCGAAGCGGTGTTTCTGATGCAGTTGTTACCTTCTTAGGGCTATTAAACTTCTTCAAAGGATTTTTCGTTTCACCAAAGAGATGTGCTGGCGCTTCATCAACTAAGTACTGATAGTCTTCCAGAAGTTGAGCCTGCTGACAGGCGCTCGCCCCTTCTCCAAATTGATTTTCATACAGCCAATATACATAAATCGCCGTATTTTCCCAGAGAACTGATTTTGAAACTTTAACGGACTTGGAAAAAGAATCCCATACTCTAGCAATATTATCTGCAAATATATTTTGAATGACTCGATCACGCCATTCATTTCGTTCCCCCGCTCCAGGTTGCGAAACTTCGCTATTCGTTAGGCGCACGCATGGAAGCCATGCTTCTCCATGAAATATAGATTCCATATGACAATTTTCTAGAGAGTAATCCATACTTTTGTTGTACATCGACATCGCATACAACCCAGAGGCAATGCTTAAGCAAGCGTATCGTTTTGCAAACAAGGAAGCGGTAACCACTTCAGAGGTGGATTCGTATATACTCGCAACTTTATTGAAGTACGCAATATTAGTGTCTTTGTCTAGAAAATCTAGCGCTCGAATCGAATAGATTTCATCCGAAGACTCCTCCATTGTGAATCGATATTTTGTTGTTAACATTTCCAACTCATCCGGTGTAAACTGTACTGCCATATGTCGTTCTCCTTTATTCATTTTGCGTTCTTATAATTGATTTCTGTTCTTAAACAGCAAATAAAGAAAGAATGGTGCACCTACGCCCGCAGTAAATATACCAGCAGGAATATCTAGTGGATAAAAAGCCGTTCTGCCAAGCCAATCAGCAACGAACACCAGCAACGAACCAACTAAGGCTGATACAATGGTTAAACTGCCAAAAGGACGACCAACAAGCTTTCTAGCTATATGCGGTGCGATTAATCCTACAAAACCGATAGCTCCCCCAATAGACACAGCAACGCCAGCTAACAATACACTAAAAGCAAGTAATGTTAAGCGCTGTCGCTGAACAGCAGCCCCCAATCCGGTAGCCACTTCATCGCCAAACTCTTGCAAATTAAGATTGCGTGCTAATATAACGACGCACGGAATGATTACTGCCGTTACCGGTAAGATAAGATATACGTCTTCCCATGTAGATCCATATACACTGCCAGTCAGCCATATATACGCTTTGCCTGCTGTGAAATAAGGACTCATAACAAGCATGAACGTTGTACCGGCTCCCATAATCGCGGATATGCCAATGCCAACAAGTACAAGCCGTATAGGCGTCACACCATTTTTCCAAGCTAGCAAGTAGATCGTGATAGACACGATCATAGCCCCTACGATTGCGGCAAGTGGCATGAAAGAAATACTTACTGTACCTGCCAAGAAAGTGACAAAAGCAACCGCCGCAACAGATGCTCCGCCAGTTATACCAATAATGTCGGGTGAAGCAAGCGGATTTCGAATAATCCCTTGTAAGATAGCTCCAGATACACCTAGTGCAGCCCCAACCAATAGAGCAACAAGAACTCGCGGGAGCCTTAACGTGTGAATAACGAAATCATGTTCACCAGAACCAATTTTCAAAATGGATTGAATGACTTCCAGTGGTGGAATCACTGTATTCCCCAAGCTCGTCCCTGCTATCACCGCCGATAGGGAAAGGAAGAAAAGGACACAAATGACGATCAATGACCTTCTTTCCATGTGTACAGAAATCGAGTCACTTTTATTACGGAAAGTAATATGCTGTCTCAAATTTTTGTTACCCCCTTACGGGCAATATACACGAAAAAGGGACCGCCGATTAAAGCTGTCATGACGCCAATTGGAATTTCTGTCGGCATAATGAGCAATCTTGCTACGACATCAGCAGACAATAACAATACTGCACCTGCTAAAGCTGAGAACGGGATTAGCAAACGATAGTCGTTCCCTACAAATGCGCGGGATAGATGCGGTACGACTAGACCTATAAAACCTACGGCACCTACTACTGCTACGGAGCTGCCTGCAAGCAGCACAATGATAGCACCCATCATACATTTTACGAGAAGTGTATTTTGTCCCATCCCTTTCGCAATGTCATCACCGGTAATAAGCAGATTAATCGCTCTGCCCATAAATAAGGACATTACTCCTGCTACTCCCATGTAAGGAAGCACGGGAATCAGCATGTCCAATGTCCGGCCGCTGATAGAGCCTGCCAACCAGAACATCACATCTTGCAGTCCTGTTTCGTCGAGTACAAGAATCGCCTGCGTGAACGAAACAAACAAAGCCGTAATGGCTGTTCCTGCTAACACAATCTTGACGGGAGTCAATCCATCTTTGCCCATAGAACCTAAACTATATACAGTAACAGCAGAAATTGCCGCCCCCACGAAGGCAACCCATGTTAATTGAACTAATGATGAAACTGAAAAAACAACGATAGCAATTACAATAAAAAAGATAGCACCTGCATTAATACCAAATGTACTAGGCGAAGCAAGCGGATTGCGTGTTAAGGCTTGCATAAGCGCACCTGCAACAGCTAAGCTGGCTCCTACCACAGTAGCAATAACAGCGCGAGGCAGCCGCTCGGTTAGAACAACGACATGTTCAATTAGAGCTGCATCATAATGGAGGAAAGCCTGCATCGCAGTCGAAAAAGTAAGGGGTGTCCGTCCAAATATTAGACTGGACACAAAAGCTCCTGTTAATAGAAGGAGTAGCAGGCAAAAGCCTGCTACTTTCATTTTCACACTTGCATAAAGGTGAAACATACTCTCACTCTTTCATATGTTAGATAAACGTGTGACTATTTTTGTAGTTTAAACGTATCATACAGCCCGTCTAAGAGCATATGAGCGGACTTGTACCCACCTGCTATATTCCAGATGATATCGTTTACTTGATGAACTTGATTGTTCTTCACCGCATCGATATTTTTCCAAAGTGGATGGTTCATCCAATCGTCCGCCGTCTTTTTGTTCGCTTCTGCATCTTTGCCTGCATAGTTGAAGTTAAAGATTACATCTGCATTCATATCCGGAATACTCTCTTTAGATGTTACTTCAACGCCCCAAGTATCTGCGTCATGACCTGGAGGTCTTGTGAACCCTAACTCTTTTAAAATAGTGCCTGCATAACCCATGTAGTAGATACGTACATGATCAGCTCTGAAGTTAATAATCGAAGCTTCGATTGGCAAACGGTCACCCATCTTTTGCTTAAAGTCAGCTACTCGGCTATCCCAATCAGCCAGCAGCTTATTTCCTTGCTCCTCTATATTCAATGCTTGACTCGCAACTTTTAAAGTTGCTTTCCAGTCATACAGCACTTCTGTCGAAACTGTTGGTGCTATAGCAGACAATTGATTGTAGATTTCTTCATGGCGGAACTTCGATGCAATAATCAAATCAGGCTTAAGCTTATGAATCTCTTCAAGGTTAGGTTGTGTTTCCAAACCAAGTAATGGAACGCCTTCTAGATCTGCAGCTAAGTAATCAAAAACTTTCTTCTCTCCCCAAGCTTCAACAACACCAACAGGCTTCACGCCAAGTGCAACTACAACGTCAGTAGCCCCCTGATACAAGGTAACTACTCTTTTAGGCGTTCCTTTTACATCTGTTTTGCCCATCGGGTGCTCGATAACTCGAACCGATTCTGCCTCACTCGTTTGCGTATTGGTTGTTCCTTGAGCTTGATTCTCTGCAGCCGGCTTGCTTGAGTCGGTTGTCGTTCCTGCTTGTCCATTAGTTCCGCAACCCGTAATAATCGACAATAATAACACCATTGATGCAAGTACAAGAAGTGATTTTTTACCTAGTTTGAACACGTTCGCTTCTCTCCCTACTCTGCCCGATTTCACTTAATTGATATTGAATCTCATTTGCAATTATAGGAGACGATACAAATGTTGACAAGCATTATATGCCAAAATCCGCATCAACTTACTCATAATAAAGCTAAAAGTGCAAATTAATAGACAGAAAGTATAAACAAAACGCATTTCAGATAAAAAAATCTAGGTTATTTAACCAAACCATTTGATCCGTTGGAGTTTACAGTTCATGGGAAAGTACTGCTAAAACGATATCGAATTAGCACGACGCGTATGCTACGACATCATCTGCACGCTCTCTTACATGTGACGCCGTGGCATTTTTTGCTTGTTCATACTCCGTTCATATTGACGTCAAAGTGAGTTCATCTTGGTCTTATATGCTTGCCTTAACGGCCCGTTAAGGAAGTCCAATAAGAGATACCGATAGGAGAAGATACGAATGGGACAAGCAGAGATAGTAAAAAAGAGAACGAATACGAAAACAAAGAAAACACTAATGATTCTACTTAAAATAGTAGGAGCCATCGTTTTAGCAATAGCACTTTTTATAGCCATCGTTTTTACCGTTAACATTATTAGCAGCAAATCAGAGCAAGAAAAAATAGAGTCATATGGACAGCTAGTGCCTGTAGACGGGAAAAATATGAACGTTACCATTCAAGGAGAAGGCAAAGAAACAGTCGTGCTGCTACCAGGCTACGGAACCGCAGCGCCAGCACTTGATTTTAAGCCGCTAATCGAAGAGCTATCACCCTATTATAAAGTCGTCGTGATTGAGCCTTTTGGTTATGGACTAAGTGACGGGACGGATAAGGAACGAAGCACAGACAATATTGTCAGTGAAGTTCATGAGGCCTTACAGTATCTTAATATTGACCGCTATATTCTTATGGGTCACTCCATTGCTGGTATTTACGGACTAGATTATGTGGACAAATATAAGAACGAAGTGATTGCATTTATCGGAATCGATAGCAGCGTTCCAAACCAAAGCGGTATGGATGTTGAATTTCCAATCGAAACGTTTAAGCTACTCAAAAAATCAGGTTTCGGCAGATTGTTAGTGAAGACGGGGGCTAGTCCATATGATGGACTGCCATTTGATGATGCAACAAAAGAACAAATGGAAATGCTTGCTCTCAAAAATATGTATGAACCCACCACACTGAATGAAATGGAACATATTTATGCTAATTTCCAAGCAGCTCAACATTTAAAGTTCCCTAAAGATCTTCCTCTTCTTTTATTTGTACAAGGAAACAATACGGATAGGAAAGATTGGGTATCCTTGCATGAAGAGCAGGCTAAAGATTCTGTACATGGAAAAGTGATGACATATGACGGGAGCCATTATTTACACCATACCCGTTCAAAGGAAATCGTTGAAAACTTGAGAACATACATGAAAGATGTAACTCACGTCAAACAAAATTGAATGCATAATACTTTAATGGCGGTGCGGGGCTAATCCTGTACCGCTCCCTTTTCTATTATTTTTTGCAATTGATTCAAATTATCTATAACTGCATCCGCTGTAACTTCTTGTTGTTCGTAAGCGTCAGCTTTCTTCCAAATCCCCTTCATTCCAGCATCTATGGATGCTTGTACATCGTAAATGGGATGGTCACCTACAAACAGCGCTTCATATGCTTTGACTCCCAGCCGTTCTAAGGCTCTATTAAAAATTTCTTTCTCCGGCTTTCTAACTCCCTCCTGCTCCGAAATCAATATTTCGTCGAAGTAATCCGCTATTTTAAGCGATTCTAGATTACTTGTTTGAAAACGCGTAAATCCGTTCGTTATCATTCCGATCTTAATCTGGTTCTCCTTTAACCATTGAAGGATCTCGACGGTATTGGGAAAAGCCCTTGCGAACTTTGGAAAGTTCATCATGTAGTCTTCCAACATATCTCCCCAATAAAGGGTGTCCAAATTAAATTCCTCTAGTAACTGCTGATACACTTTATCCTTCCATACATACCCTCGTTGATCGAGCACAATAAACCGTGAAACATATGAGGACTTGGAAACTAAGGTCAACTTATTCGCATATCGCTCATACTGATCTTCAATAAATAAACGTAAAGCTGTATCTCGGTCCAGCAAAGTTCCATCCAAATCAAATAGGACAGCCTTAATCATTATCTCCCCCACTTTCGCTTAGATTGATTCTAAAAATAAAAAACCGTCCATTCCGCGTAGCCAGTGTGCTTGAGTAGAAGCCTAATAGCATCACTACGGGACGAACGGCTCTACCTCTATTAAAAGTTCTTACTTTTGATTTATATGTATTCTAAAAATATCTCTTTCTTCCTTCTTTCAATATCCTTACAATAATCTTACAATTGTGCATGAAAAAAGCTGCATGAAAACATGATTAGTTCATGTCATCACACAGCCCACATTTTTTTCATCTTTATGTTAAAAATATAATGATTTAACTTACTTTCCCTCTGAGTGATTAGGGTATACGAGTTTGTAAAGGATAGCCGCGGCTTCTTGACGCTTCAACCCTTTCTTGGACAAGAAGTCGATAGAACCATCTTGATTTTTTATGACTTCAGGGCCATAGTAACCGTGCGTTGCCAAATACTGTACCCCTTCTTTTGCCCACTCATCCGTCGTTCCTGCAAGCTTCACTGGCGGTTTCGGCATAGCAGGCATCTCTTTCAAGAAATTGTACATCCACGCTGCAGCCTCTTGACGCTCTATGATTCGATCTGGCTCAAACTTCCCATCCTTGACCGTCTTTGCATCAATGACCTTGATACGAACCGCCTCATTAATAGCATCCACATACTTATGTCCCTCCACATCGTTAAAGGCTGGCTTATCGTAGTGACGATATCCTAAATCAAACAACTCAAGAAGCACATGGACAAACTCTGCACGTGTCATTTCTTTCGTCGGCTGCAGCACATTTGATCCTTCCTCACCAATTGCAACCAACGGACTTAGGCCATCTATATATTTGCGATAAGGATGGTCTGCGGCCACATCTGTATAAGAGACTGATGCTTCAAGCTTTTCTGACCAAGTTACAAAGCCCAATAATGTATAGATATATTTCACCCTACCATCTACTTCTTTAAAGGCTAACGGCAGACCGTCTTCACTTACAAAGAGGAGCGGATCTACTTGACGATATACCGTGCTGCCAATTCCATCTTTTACGGTTAAAGACCCATCACTATTCGCTTTAATTTCTGTGACATCGAATCCCATCCGCAAATTTTTGTAGCGTCCTTCGAATTTCGTAAGCTGCTGTTGGGTTGGCTGCAAGTATGTTGGAGCAGGTCTCTCATCTGGATAGAAGTGATCCATAAAGGCAGACATGTAAATATCGCGAATGTTGCTTCCATGGTTATCACTTATAAATACGCCTACTTTCTTATCAGGCAGGAATGTAACTTGAGAAGCAAACCCAGGTATATTTCCACCCTTTACGACAAAATTATGCCCGTTATATAAATGATGGGTATAAAATTCAAATCCATAAGTCATATTCGGTACATTCGGGTGAATACTTACTTGTGGTGTAAGCATCTTTGACAAGGAATCTTTATTTAAAAAGCGCTCCCCTTCAAAAGATCCGCCATTCAATACGGCTAACATATAATTAGCCATATCCTCACCTGTAGATGTCATTGATCCTTCTGGTAGTACCGTCGGTTTAAACACAGCTGGCTTTAGCTTTGTCCCTTTCCAATCGTAAGAACTGGCCAACTGATCCACGTCATCCTCCTCTAGCACATAGCTCGTATTTTCCATATCCAGCACATCAAAAATATGTTTTTCTGCATAATCTTCGAACTTTTGCCCTGTTACTTGCTCCACGATGTATCCCTGCAGCTGAGATGCAAAATTATCATAGCTGTATACTTTACCAGGCTGATTAACGATTCGGAACGTATTTTTCAGTAATTCGTCTTTCATCGAATAGTACGGTTTCGAATCCAGCTCTGCATCAATGGTAAATCCCGTATCTGCATGCTCCACTCCACTCGTATGTGTAAGCAAATCTTTTACCGTAACTGGACTGCCCGTGTCATTTTTTATTTTAACGTCGCCCAAATATTTCGTTATGTCCGCATTCAGATCAATTTTCCCCTGTTCTACTAGCTGCAGTACAGCTGTGGCCGTAAATACTTTTGATACAGAACCGATATAAAATAAGGTTTCTTCCGAATCTACTGGTTTCTTCTTCTCTTTATCTGCGTAGCCATAGCCTTCCTCAAGCAGCACTTCATTACCTTTTACAACTGTAACTACTGCTCCCGCTACCATTTTCTTAATATCTGGGTTTGCAAAAAACTCCTTCGTAAACTTCTCCACATTTGCTTTCGTTAACGGAACAGCTGCTTTTTTAGCTGCTGCTGGCTTAGCTTGCGCAATGGCATGTTGGGTTGGTTGATTTACCTGAGCCTCTTTTGTTGCAGCAGCAACAGACAAGGGAAGCGATGCAGACAACATCATAAGTGCACATAGCAACGAAAGTGCTTTTTTACTTTTTTTCACGAACTTACCTCCTCAGTATGGTTAATCATGTGACTCTACTACTTTATTTAACAGGTAATATTTGTATTGTAAGGGACTCATCTTTCTCACTTCTTTCAGCAACCTTACAATAAACTTACAATCGGATATGAAAATAATTGATACATTTCGCAAAAAATTTGTTATGCGTGCAGCTAAAATACAACTAAAAAGCTGCATGAACACATGAATGTTTCATGTACTCATACAGCTCGCGTTCTTCATTTATAATATTGGAAGCAATCCTAATCTAGCTTACTTTCCCTCTGTGTGAAATGGATACACCAGCTTGTAGAGTAGAGCCGCCGCTTCTTGGCGCTTTAATCCCTTCTTGGACAAATAATCAATGGAACCATCTTGATGTTCAATCACCTCTGGACCATGAAAGCCGAATGTGGCCATGTACTGCACCGCTTCTTTTGCCCATTCATCTGTCGTTCCTGCCAGCTTAGCTGGCGTTTTTGGGATCGTAGGATACGCTTTTAAGAAACTATACAAATATACTGCCGCCTCTTGGCGCTCTATGATTCGATCCGGCTCAAACTTCCCATCCTTAACGGTTTTTGCATCAATGATGTCGAAACGAACCGCCTCATTAATAGCATCGACATACTTATGTCCCACCACATCTTTAAAGGCTGGTTCCTTATGATGACGGTAGCCCAAGTCTAGCAATTCTATCAACAGATGAATGTATTCCCCACGCGTCATTTCTTTCGTCGGTTCAAGCACATCCGTGCCTTTTTCACCTAATGCAACAATCGGACTCAAGCCATCTATATACTTGCGGTATGGATGTTCTTCTGCCACATCTTTATACCCCACAGGTGCTTCAAGCTTCTCTGCCCAGCTAACAAGGGAGCCTACCGTATAAATATATTTCACTTTTCCGTGCACTTCTTTAAATGCCAATGGCATACCAATCTCACTTACAAACAAAAGGGGGTCTACTTGGCGATACGTCGTGCTGCCAAAATTATCATTAACGATTAACGTACCATCGGTATTCGCTTTAATTTCTGTAACTGTATATCCCGATCGTAAATTTGAATAACGACCTTCGAATTTAGTGAGCTGTTGTTGGGTTGGTTGTAAATACTGCGGAGCAGGTCTTTCATCGGGATAGAAATGATCCATAAATGCTTCCAAGTAAGGAAAATGTACATTGAGTCCTCGATTGTCACTTATAAATATGCCAACTTTCTTGTCAGGTAAAAAGGTCACCTGTGAAGTAAACCCTGACAAACCTCCGCCCTTCACAACAAAGTTATGTCCGTTAAACAAATGATGCGTATAATATTCAAAACCATAAGTCATATTCGGTACGGTGGGGTGGATACTTACTTGAGGGGTGAGCATTTTTGTCAAAGATTGTTTACTTAAAAATCGTTCCCCTTCCAATGCTCCGCCATTAAGAACAGCTAACATATAATTAGCCATATCCTCACCCGTAGATGACATAGAACCTTCTGGCAATACAGTTGGCTTAAATAAAGCAGGCTTTAGCTTATTTCCCTTCATGTCATAAGAACTAGCCAATTTATGCGCTTTATCTTTCTCTAGTACAAAGCTCGTATTTTCCATATCCAGCACTTCAAATAGATGCTCTTTTGCATAATCTTCGAATTTTTGTCCCGTTACTTGTTCCACAATATATCCCTGCAGCTGGGATGCAAAATTGTCATAGCTGTATACTTCGCCTGGCTTATTAACGATGCGGAACTTATTATTCAGCAATTCATCTTTAATGGAATAGTACGTTTTTGAATCCAGCTCTGCATCAATCGTGAATCCCGCATCTGCATGCTCAACCCCGCTCGTATGTGTGAGTAAGTCCTTTACCGTGATGGGGCTTCCTGTTTCATTTTTTATTTTAACGTCGCCCAAATATTTCGTTATATCTGCATGGATATCAATCTTACCTTGCTCTACCAACTGCAGTACGGCTGTCGCCGTGAATACTTTCGATACGGAGCCGATATAGAACAATGTCTCTTCTGGATCTACCTGCTTCTTTTTCTCTATATCTGCATACCCGTATCCCTCTTCAAGCAGCACTTCATCACCTTTTACGACGGTAACTACCGCCCCAGCTATCATGTTCTTTATATGCGGTTGAGAAAAAAACTCCTTCGTAAACTTTTCCACATTCGCTTTCGTTAATGGGACTGCTGCTTTTTTAGCTGCTGGCTTTGCCGCGATGGCTTGTTGGATTGATTGCTTGATCGGCACATCTTTCGGTGCAGCTGCAGCTGCTAGCGGAAGTGATGCAGACAACATCATTAGTCCACATAGCAGTGCAAGTGCTTTTTTACTTTTTTTCATATTCGTACCTCCTCAGTATGGTAAGTTCTCGTTTTCCATGACTGTTTTTGTAGGTAATATCTGTATTGTAAAAAAACTATCTTTCTCACTTCTTTCAGCATTCTTACAATAAACTTACAATTGAATTAGGAATAGACTCATACAAAAATAACCCGTAAAATGAAGGCTTCTGCAAGCCCCATCTTATGGGTTAGGTTGATATTGCACTTGTGAGGTTTTCAGACTGTACCGACTTATGCTGCATGCCGTTCTGCTCTAGGCTTTTTGCTGCTTTAACCTTTTTACATCAAAGCCTGCGGCTGCAAGCTTCTGCTCGCCTTCTTGCTCGATTAGATTTTTTAGCTCCGTAAGCACAGGATCAAAATCTGTATGCTTGCCAAGCATAAATGTCATTTCATGTTCGATCGGCAGCCATGTCTCCATACCTGCTTCATTATGTTGGATTTGCGCCTCGAGCTTATCCAACGCGTTAGCCACTTTGGCCTCATACGTTTCCTTGCCCTCAAATTCAAACCAATAGTCATAGAGCTTCTGACCATGTTCATCGCCAAGCATATCTCGAATCTTCTCGATAGCTGCGATTTCATTTTTATGTTTCAAAGCCTTCGCTTCGCTATTATTCATCGTATCAAATGCAGGAATATCCTTTGCATACGCTTCGACTAAGTCATGGATAATGATCATTTTGAGCAACTTCTCACTGTTTACCTGATTAGGCAAATACGGTTCAATGGCCATCGCCATTAAAGCAAGACGCCATGTATGCTCCGCGACGCTTTCCCTACGCCCATTGGACAACCAGCTATGACGCATTTCCATTTTCAATTTTTCACCAAGTTTAATCAATTGTAGTACGTTCTTTAGCTGTTCCACGTATTCTTATGCCCCTTCTACTTCATCTAGTTAGGAAATTATAATAGTAAATTTAATTATACCAGTAAGCACCTTGAGTGTATTGTGAAGATTCATATACAGAAAAAAAGCGACTATCTGCATCTACACTCACTGATAGCCACTTCTATACATTACACACTATATTTGCTTCATAATAATTGGTTTCGCATGGTCGTCGAACTTAGCACCTTCAATATTTGCGCCCTTCCACTGTACTCCGTCAAGTGCTGCATAGCTAAAGTCCGCACCTGCGAAGTTCCCATTCGATAAATTAGCATTGCTAAAATTTGCACCTTTAAAATTACCTTCCCTTGCATCAACACCAGATAGGTTGGCCCCGATAAAATCCACGCTCATAAAGTTTCCTTCAACTAAAATGGCCCCTGATAGATCAGCCTCATTAAATACCGCTTCATCGGCTTCTATTTCCTTTAGCTTGGCCTGCCGGAAAGTCGCTGCCGTGAACGTTGTTCCTGACAAGGTCCCATAAGAAATATCTGCCTCATCAAAACAAGCCTCTACACAAGAACTTATTTTAAGCTCTGCATATTTCATTTGAGCTTGACTAAAGTTGGCCTTGTAAAAAAAGCAACCAGCCATATCAGCTTCATAAAAATTTGCACCTTCTACATTCACCTTATTCCATTCACAATCGCGAAGAGATACTCGCATTAGAGAAGCACCTCTCAGACTAGCACCATCTGCCATAATACGATCGGCTCTAAGATCAGAAAGGTCTGAAAAAGATAAGTCCAGGCCTTGAATATCTAAGAAGTCCACTGCTCTATCTTCCGTTAATGCATTAGTAATGATCTCTTTGACTTCCGTAACTTTCTCCGATTGTTCCATCATTTTGCGCACCTCATTTTACTTGCTTCTTGCAAACATTCATAATCGCTAGTGCTTCGAGGCAAATATATTTCTGAAGTCTTATTATGAATGAGCTTATTCATAACATCAACTATCAACTCGATCGTAATCGACTTATCAACCTTCTCAAATACATTCAACAAACAATTGATCCAAATTTGCGATATGCCGCGAGGCACCCTACGCGAAGCTACTATTGTACTGGGTACTGTTTACTCTAACGGACGCTATTGAGGTTATTTTTATAAAATCATGCGTAATAAAATTTTAACGGTCATATGTGAGCTTATTTTAGTAGTTTAGATAGATAATATGACTTAATTGGTCAAATAAGCTCTATGATACCCGTTAGATCTAAAAATAACTAAATCTAGGCAATTTAGCCTCTGTGACAACCGTTAACGTAATAATGATTATGATGGTAGTGTCAGTGTCTCCCCTATATACATGCACAGCTATTTATGCATACATTTTCGCTTTTTTTGTTTAGATAGACATCGATTCGTTAAAATATGAAACTCGCTTGCTTTAAGAAAACGTTTCTTTGTTGATACATGCAATGCAATTCTACTCTCTACTTATTAAAATAATCCGTCCCTTAAAATACTACATACGGCTACTACATACAGCATGCTCGCCACGATTCAGTTTTTTCTAAAAACCCACTTGACTTTGACACTAGTGTAAAGCTTTAGACTGAGGTCAGAAAGCTAAACCAAACCATTTTGAGGAGGAAATCAAATGAGTAACTATCAAGGGAAGAAAGCTGTTATTACAGGTGGAACACATGGTATGGGCCTTGCCACTGCAAAGGCACTATTGGCAGGAGGAGCGGAAGTGCTTGTTACAGGCCGTAATCCGAAGAACATTGAAGAGGCAAGACGTGAATTAGGCAGCGAACGCGTGCATGTTGTATTGTCTGATGTGTCAAGCTTGGAAGACATACAAGCATTAGAGGCTTATGTGGAGCAGCATCTGGGAAAAATAGATTTACTTCATGTGAATGCCGGGATCTCGGTGCTTGAACCATTCCATCAAGTAACAGAAAGCTCTTACGATCGGACATTCGCCGTTAATACGAAGGGCGCCTTTTTCACGGTACAGCGCTTGGCTCCTCTCATTGCAGAGGGCGGTTCGATCGTGTTCACTTCGTCCGTAGCTGATGAAGGTGGCTATACTGGCATGAGCGTGTACAGCGCATCCAAAGCTGCGCTTCGCTCCTTAGCATCCGGCTTTGCAGTAGAACTGCTGCCGAAAAACATTCGCGTAAATGTGATAAGTCCAGGATTTATTAAAACGCCATCGAAGGGTGTTGAAGGTTTAACAGATGCAGAACGTGCTTCCTTCGAAGAGCTTGGTAATCAGATTACTCCAATGAAGCGCCATGGCTCGTCGGACGAAGTGGCAAAGGCAGTATTATTCTTTGCCTTCGATGCTACCTTTACGACGGGCGCAAGGCTTACCGTAGATGGAGGACTAGGTCAAAACTTGAGCGCAATCTAATTGTACTTCATTTAATATGGATACAAATAAACACCCCGGAACAAATTTCTGCTCTGGGGCATTCCCAATTTCCTTGGCTAACTAGAAATTTTCTTCGCTTTTGTCCGCGAAATTTGCCTCTCCAGCATTTCCTTCAAGTCAAGGAGGGACTTCATTTGATCGTCTACACTATTTAGCTTTTGTTCATATATGTTCAACATTTCCTCACAATACTCATAGTCATCGGGAGATGCGATCTCACTCCTGAACAGGCTCCCAATTTCATCTGCCGTTAACCCCAGCTTCAAATACAACTGAATCGCTTTAACACGTTCGATAGCCGATTCATGGAATTTGCGATAATCATTTTCCGTTCGCTCTGCCTGTATTAAGCCCTTTTCTTCATAATGTCGAATCGATCGAGCACTCACTTTGGTCAATTGCGATAATTCACTTATTCTCACGCTTCAAAGACCTCCTTGTATGTAGACGCTAATGAAATCATATGAAGGACAGTATTCTTCATCGAGATAGGATTACGGGAATCTAAAATTGTGGAGTACTACGAATCCCCTATCGGTGCTTAATGGGGATAACTAGGAAGATGTGCTAGGACGATGTACCTTTTAAGATAACGGAAAGGTTCTTATTATGTCTAGAGTTTAACGCAAATCATCTTTTACAACTATTTGAAAATCTACACACAAAACAAACCTGAACAAAACAGAACGCCAAGCTCACAAAATGAGAACTTGGCGTTATATGCTTCACGTATGAATGCTTCATTGACAACAATTACACTTCGGTCTGTGGAGTTACCGCACGTTCCAAACTTTGTTCAAGCTCTAATGTGTAACGTACCTTCTGCTCCTCCGTCCAACCTTGTGCTGCTGCCATATAGTCGATTACTGGCTGTTTCCAGCGGCGCACCCATGCAATATTAAAGAACAACGCACCTGTTCGACGAATAAAGAAATCATCTGGCTTTACCGTCATTTCATGCTGCATCGCATATACGAGCGGTGCGAGCACGTCAATTGGAAGATCCAATTGCTCCGAATCGACCGCACAGGCACGTGCCAACTCAAATACAAGATCTACATTTGAACCGTAAAATTGAGCCCATCGCTTGGCCAACTTTACGTCCAAACCTTGTTTTACACCCTCACTTATCTTCTTGCTCACAAAATCCTGGAACGAATCGGAACCGCCAACATGCCCGCCAGAAATCGGCATATGTTTCGTTGTTGCCGCCGCAAACGTACGTCCATCTTGCTCTTGAAGGAGCTTGGTCACCAAATTAACAATCGTCTCCGCCATTTTCCGATAGCCAGTCAGCTTTCCGCCCGCAATCGTGATTAAGCCGGAAGGAGACTGCCATATTTCGTCTCTGCGAGAAATTTCAGATGCATTTTTTCCTTCTTCATAAATTAGAGGTCTAACCCCCGCCCAGCTCGATTCAATATCTTCTACAGTAAGCTGAACTGTTGGGAACATATAATGAATCGCATCCATAATATACGTACGATCTTCTGCAGTCATTACCGGATGAACCGGATCAGATTTATAGAATGTATCTGTTGTACCCACATAGGTTTTGCCATCGCGCGGAATCGCAAATACCATACGCCCGTCAGGCGTATCAAAGTATATCGCCTGCTTCAGCGGGAACTTCGACTGATCGATAACAAGATGAACACCTTTAGACATTTGAAGACGTTTACCCGTACGCGACCCATCTTGTTCGCGAAGTACGTCAACCCACGGCCCAGCTGCATTAATAATCTTTTTCGCGTACAATTCATATTGATGACCATTCAACTGATCGCATACACGCACGCCTGCAACTTTGCCTTCTTTGTACAAAAACGACTCTACTTTCATATAGTTCAGCGCTTTCGCACCTTTACTTACCGCTTCTTTCATTACTTCAATTGTTAGACGTGCATCATCCGTCCGGTACTCAACGTAGTAGCCGCCGCCTTTCAATCCTTCTCGCTTTACCAGTGGTTCACGATCAATCGTCTCTTTCTCAGAAAACATTCGACGACGTTCACTGCGTTTCACACCTGCCAAAAAGTCGTAGACTCGCAAGCCAATCGACGTACTGAACTTGCCAAACGTCCCACCACGATGAAACGGAAGCAGCATCCACTCAGGTGTCGTGACGTGCGGACCATTTTCATAAACGATTGCGCGCTCTTTCCCTACTTCAGCTACCGTCTTTACATCAAATTGTTTTAAATAGCGCAGCCCGCCGTGTACAAGTTTCGTCGAACGACTTGAAGTTCCTGCTGCAAAGTCCTGCATTTCAAATAACGCTGTGTTAAGTCCACGCGTCGTTGCATCAAGCGCAATACCCGCTCCTGTAATGCCACCACCGATTACGATTACATCGAGAGGCTGCTCTTTCATAGATTGTATTATATCGTGACGCCCTGCTGCGTTAAATTCCATCTTCATCTGTATAACCTCCTGGGCAATCGGTGACCGAAATAACAAAAGCCGCAATAACACTATAGTCTATACACAAGACGATAGTGCAATTGCGGCTTCTCTATTCTCCAACCGAATCAATTATTAACTTGTAATTATTATAACATAATAATGAACTTATTTAAATGCTTTTGTTGCGGTAATTGCTTTCTTCCAACCATCGTACAATTCCACACGCTGTTCCTCTTCCATAGAAGGCTGGAACGTGCGATCAATACTCCATTGAGCAGCAATTTCATCGCGGCTATCCCAGTATCCAACAGCAAGACCTGCAAGATAGGCCGCTCCAAGCGCAGTTGTCTCGTATACTTTCGGACATTCAACCGGAACGTTTAACATATCACTTTGGAACTGCATCAAGAAGTTATTTTGTACTGCTCCACCATCAACACGCAGCGTAGTAAGCTCAATCGAAGAATCCGCTTCCATTGCTTGCAGCACATCTTTTGTCTGATAAGCAAGAGACTCTAACGTCGCACGAATAAAGTGCTCTTTAGTCGTACCACGCGTCAAGCCGAATACCGCACCTTTTACTTCACTATCCCAGTAAGGTGTACCAAGACCTACAAATGCAGGTACAACATAGACACCATCTGTTGTATCTACTTTACTTGCATACAGTTCGCTGTCTTTCGATTCCTTAATCATACGCAAACCATCGCGCAGCCATTGCACAGCTGAACCGGCAACGAACACACTGCCCTCTAACGCATATTCAACCTTACCATCGATGCCCCAAGCAATCGTCGTCAATAGCCCGTGTGAAGATTGAACAGCCTGTTCACCTGTATTCATAAGCATGAAACAACCTGTGCCGTACGTATTTTTAGCCATACCTTTGTTAAAGCATGCTTGACCGAACAACGCAGCTTGTTGGTCCCCGGCTGCACCAGCAATCGGAATACTTTCGCCAAAGAAGTGGAAGTCAACCGTTTCACCATACACCTCTGAAGAAGAGCGAACTTCTGGAAGCATTTGTTTCGGAATGGTGAGCAATTCAAGCAGCTCATCATCCCAGCGAAGCTCATGAATGTTGTACATCAACGTACGCGATGCGTTACTATAATCGGTAACGTGAACATTGCCGTCAGTCAGCTTCCAAATTAACCATGTGTCAATTGTACCGAACAATAATTCGCCGCGCTCCGCCTTTTCACGTGCACCTTCAACATTGTCGAGTATCCATTTAACTTTCGTACCTGAGAAATAAGAATCAATAAGTAATCCGGTCTTCGAACGGAACAACTCAGAGTGTCCTGCTTCTTTCAGCTCATCACAAATCGATTTCGTCTGGCGCGATTGCCATACAATCGCATTGTATACAGGCCGACCGGATTGTTTATCCCATACCACTGTCGTCTCACGTTGATTCGTAATCCCGATCCCTGCAATCTGGCTCGGCTTCACCCCAGATTCAATCAAACATGTCGCGATTACGGATAGGATCGTTCCCCAGATTTCTTGTGCGTTATGTTCAACCCAACCTGGCTCAGGAAAGATCTGTGTAAATTCCTTTTGCGCCGTGTGTACAATATGCCCTTCTTTATTAAACAAAATAGCACGCGAGCTCGTTGTTCCTTGGTCTAAAGACAAAATATATTTTTCCATACAAGATTCCCCCCTGTATTGTTTGAACGCTCAATGAATTTGATATGCAATTTAGTTTGCTGTTCGTTTAGAAAGCAGTTGAGCTCCAATCAGAACAACGACCGTTATTCCTAACACCAACCACAACATCGAATCGGATTCACCTAGAAACACATTTTTATAAAATAACCCGCCAAGAGAACCACCTAGCAATGGTCCTACTACAGGAACCCAGGCATACTTCCAATTCGATCCGCCCTTACCTGGGATCGGAAGCAAGAAGTGCGCGATCCTTGGACCCAAGTCACGTGCCGGGTTAATTGCATAACCTGTTGTGCCGCCAAGCGACAAGCCGATACTTACAATTAAGAAACCAACAATGAAAGGATTCAATCCATCTGCAAATTTATTTGCACCGATTGCTAAAATACCAAGAACGAGAATAAAAGTACCAATCATTTCACTAATTACGTTTGAAAATGGATGATTAATAGCAGGACCCGTTGCGAATATACCTAATTTTGTAGCTGGATCTTCGGTTACTTTCCAATGCGGCAAGTAATGTAAGTATACAATTACTGCTCCCAATATAGCACCTATCATTTGCGCTACAATATACGATGGTACATCGGCCCACGGGAAGCTCCCCGTGAAAGCTAGTCCAACTGTAAGAGCTGGATTTAAGTGCGCTCCACTAAACGAACCAACGGAATAGGCTGCTACGGCTACTGCCAAACCCCAACCTAGCGTAATCACGATCCAACCTGAATTTGCAGCAAAAGACTTTTTAAGTGATACACCTGCACAGACACCGCCGCCGAGCGCGATCAAAATCATCGTTCCAATTACTTCGGCCCAAAATGCTGACATAATTAGCCCTCCTGTAAAATCCTCACTGTTGTTACATTTTATTCTGCCAAGGAGAATGCAAAAAGAGACCCACAATCGAGTACACATCTTATCCCTTGAGAGGATAAATGTGTTCTGAAAGTAGATCTCCAAGTCTCCGTAACAAGTATTAACTTAATTCATAGTTTATTCATATTTGTAAGCGTTGTCAATCACTATTTTTCATAATATGTCCACAACTGCTTGTTCGACGTTGTTACCGCTTCCGCTCCAGCACCCAGTGCACGCTCTACATCTTCCCTCGTAGATATAAATCCACCCGCAACAATCGGTAATTGTGTATTTTCTTTGACCTTACGGATGACATCCGGCATTCCACCTGGTAGCACTTCAATAACATCAGGCTGTGTCTTTTCAAGCAGCTTATAACTTTTCTCCAATGCACTATTATCAATGAGAAATATACGTTGAACAGCAACAACCCCTTTTTGCTTCGCACGCTGAATGACATTTCCTTTTGTAGACAATATGCCGTACGGACGATATTCTTGGCACAAATACTCCGTCGCGTAAGCATCGCTTTGTAAGCCTTGAATCAAATCCAAATGGAGCAATAGCTTTTTGTCCGCTTTGCGCACCATATCAACGGCATGCTTTAATTGAGCAACATGAATATCCAGCAGAATAAGATACTCGTATGGAGATGCAATTGCTTTTTCTAAGTCTTTCATTTGTCTGGAAGCAGGCAATACTTGTTGCTTATAAAATTCCATCTGTCGTTGTTCCCCTTTAATCGACCAGTGCTAAAATTACGTTGTATCATTATACATGGAGCAATCCTTTCCGTACACACTAGAAAATGGGAATGAAGTGTGATTGCTTAATCCATATAGGTCAATCATTTAAAAGGACGAGTACAAGTTGAACGGAATGATATTAACCACTATTCCTAAATCCGTTTCGTTTTATTCGTATTCGTCCATCAACGCTACTGAATCTCCATTTACCCACCCGTAATCATCTCGTTCCAATTAATTACTTTCTTGTCCTTAAAAAACTGAGCTGGACAATTAAATTATTCAGCAACTATGGTGGCATCAGAAGGCTAGGATTAGGATTATAGCTAGAACTAGAACTAGAACTGGAACTGGTACAAGTGTTTCATATAGACATTGCACAGATTTAGAGTTGCCCCTTACCTACGCTCTACTATCAACTAGCATAAGTCTATTATTCTTATTCTCTCCAGCCCGAACAGTTTACTACAGCAGAATTGCACTAACGGTTGCCACAGAGCCTATTTAGCTTATATTTGCTTATTTTGAGGTTTAAAGGTTGTCAGAGAGCTTATTCGCCAGAAAAAGCGGCGCCACATACCAAGATTGCTAAAATAGGCGCACTGACGCCCGTTAAAATTCATTGATGGGCAATTTCGTAGAAATAGCGTCAATAGCAACCGTTAGAGGAAGTGCCGGAGTGCATTGAAGATATTTCATAGATTAGCTACATTAAGTTCATTAGCTGCATTCCCTACAACGAGTACAGTGAGTATATTGGTTACATTAAGTACATCAGATACATTTGGGGCATTGAGTATATTAGCTGCATTGGAGTCATTGGGTGAATTGAGTGCATTGGGTAGATTGGACACATTTAATACATTGAGTATAACAAGTAACGCTCATTTGTCGTACATCTGTGCATTTCCAGCACTCAGCGTATAGAGAATACGGAAGAGGACAAGGAAGAAAACAACCAAGTGTGTCATGACCTCCCACGGTCTCTATCTAACTTAAAAAGTCATTAATTACACTATAAAATGCCGCTTTCTCTGTTCTTCGGATGTCATGCCCACTTTTCATAAATTCATGGAGTTGTAAATGAGGAAATTGTTTCTTATATAGGTCAAGATTATCATCCGTCAACAATGAACCTTTCAGCAAGCCTCTATTGACAAGCACCGGACGATCAAAATCCACAGATATTGATTTTTGAGTCGATTCACGTTGAATACCGCGAACCGTTTCCTGACGAATATTCATTTCTCTATCAACTGGGATTAAATAATTATTAATATAATCATCTGCCCACTCCGTGGACATCGCTTTATGTTCAGGTGGATAATCCTGCATGATCATTGAGGCAATAAGAGGAGTATGTTGATTCGCGTATTCTAGTGCATAAGGCACGCCCCGTGAGTAAGCAAAAAGATGAAAATACTCAACGCCTGCTTCTTTAACAACGGCTTCAATATCAGATACATGATGTTTCAAATCGTACCCTTCTTGCGGCGTATCACTTTGCCCTCTGCCTCTAAACGAAAGCACGATCCCTCTTCGCGGCAATAGAAACTGTAGCAAATCGACGTACTCTTCGGCTGTTTCCGACAAGCCAGGGCATATAACAATAGGAGTTAGAGAAGGATCAGCATCATTAAAAGAATCTAGAAAATGAATATTCAAGCCATAATGATGCGCCATTTTGGACAACAGATTCAAATAAATACCCCCTTGAATTTAATCTAACATCAATTCCATTGGTTCCTGACATCGTTTATAGCCATTGCGTTCATAAAACTCTACACTCCATTCGCTTGGCCAGACGATAATAAATTCATAATGATTCGTTCGCGCCCACTCTTCAATCTTTTTCAGTAATTGAGCTCCAATTCTATTCCCCCTGTGTTCAGGCAACGTGTACACATTTGTCATATAGACAAAAGGATTCGTTTTTCTTCCTGGCCTAGGTACCTTATCAATTCGTTCAATATAAATATGAGAAAGAATGAGACCCTCTTGCTCCGCAACCCAAATAAACCATTTATCAGAAACGATGGCATTCTTTAAAAAGGATCTGCATTCTAAAGCAAACTCCTCATATGTATCCTCTTCGAACTTGTTCTGACTGTATTCGTTTGAAAAGTCCCATCTCATTTTTACAAGTTGTTCAATATCATCAGCATTGGTTAAGCGCAGATTCATGGTCATTTCCACTCCTGTAATGTAGGTTATCTGTAAAAATAATAAGCAGTATAAATCCCCTATTACGCAAATGCATAGTCAATCTCCGTTGCATTACTTGCTTAAATACCCTTGCACTACTGATTTCTCAATCATTTCTTGAGCATACTCCCATAACCTTTCAGAACCCTTCGCCATTTTACGATTTCGATCCAAAACTTTATCGCTTGTGATGCCATATTTCTTCCACGTTTCACCATGATTCAAATAATTATGTATCAGCGGTTGTAAACTATCCAAAGAAGCCGCAAACTTCGCTTCATTCGTTTCCTTACGTTCGTACTCCAGCCATAAATCCATAAGTTCTTTCCCTTGTTCCTCTGGAAGTAAACCAAATATTCGAGTGGCTGCTCGCTGCTCGCGATCAAACTTATCGTGATGCCCAACCGTATCGTAAGCAAAAGTATCACCAGCATCAATTTCTACGATATCGTGTATGAGCAGCATCTTTATAACTTTAAACAAATCAACTTTTTGATTGGAATGCTCCTGTAAAATAATTGCCATCATGGCAAGATGCCACGAATGCTCCGCATCATTCTCAAGACGTGATCCATGTATAAGTTTAGTCCGTCTTTCAATGCTTTTGAGCTTATCCATTTCGATTAGAAAATGCATTTGTTTATTAAAATCAAGGTCTTCTTTCACCAATATCACTCCTTGCTATGATTTAGTGCTATCTCTTTTCGTTCAATCGAATTTGTGAGAATCGACGGTCTGTTTGACAGAACAGAATGTGAGAGCACTGTACCTAAAAACTGCACAGCCGCCCCGTAATCGTGTGGATATTTTTTCGTTATGAATTCGTGTCTTCTTGATCTTTTTTTATTTTTCTTATTACGCCATAAATTATTATCGGAACGACTAGAATGAGAATAATAGTAAGTACTTTGTTTATTTGGTTTGTGATATTTCGCATATGACTATCAGGACTCACTGTAGGCGTACTACTTGGTGTGTTATTTACCCGTTATTGTTCTGATGCTTTTCTATCCATTCCTTATCATTTTCATCGGCGGCAACCATTATCAAATCAAACTCATGACCTTTATAGAGTTTATCTACTTTAAAATCATATCCAATGGTTAGGCCGCTAGCTCCATCTGTATAATGAGTAGAAAAATCAAATTTTCCTTCGACGACGATTGTTGCTCTTTTTATTACTTCCTCTGGCTTTAAATCTTCCCAAGTCGTTCCGTACACCGTACTAGTAAAGAAAAATGACAGTAATATCGTAACGAATACGCAGCTTTTCAACTTTTTCATGATGTCTTCATTTCCCTGCCAATGTCATAGACAGAAACTCAACTTGCTTATTTCCTATCCTACTCATAAAGCTCGTTCCTCGCACAAATCCAGTACGCTCATATACTTTGATCGCTCTTTCATTGAATGTGGCGACAACAAGCTGAAGGTCATGCGCATGGTGATGCTGCTTCAAATAGTCCAAACCTTGCAGCAAGAACGCTTGGCCCTTACCACCGCCTGTAAAATCCGGTCTAAGCCCTAATCCAATGTCACGCCGATCAATATGTTCATAAATGCCCGTTGGATAACCACCTGGTACACGAGCCGAACCCCCCATACATATAAAGCCTACTAATTGGTTATCGCTATCCAATGCGTAAAAATACTCATCATTCATAAGATCGCAAATGCATTCGTTGCTATCATCCATGCTGTATATGGAATATGGGGCAGAGTACTTCCAAGTACAGATTACAGAAGCATACTCTTTAGTCATTGGATAAAAGTAATATGTCGTCATGTCATTCAACCTTTCATATGTAAAATAGTTTCACACAGTATCTCTATTTTTCTGAGTTGATATGTTTTAGCCTTTTCATAGCCGAGTGAACAGTAAGCCTATGATACGCAACTAAATTTGAGTTATAGATAACACCGTAAATACCATAAGGAGTAGGAGAAATTCTCAACAACTCTTCTCTATTTTGAATGTCAATAATATGTATAGGAATTCCAAGTTTATTTGCCGCTTCCATCATATTTGTAGTTGCTACATCAACGAATGGACACTGCTGCGTTCGCATGACCGTTAAATCTTTAAAACTTGACAGTCTATCATCCCAGTCTTTTGGAAAATAAGGGTTCGGTGCTGCTCCAAATTTATGAACGAGCAGCTCAAAACCGTGAGGTGCATGATCCACTTCAATAAAATTGTTTTTAATAAAAATATCCTTACTCGGCGTCCAAGAAGTGTTAGGATTGGTAACCACGATAACGCCTACTTTGTTTTGTTCTTTAGCATCTTGAATGCATTGCTGTATTAGCTTTGAAGCATAGCCTTTACCCGTTATTTGAACCCATAAACAATGAATAACGATATAATTTTCGCCATAGACAACTCGCGACGAATATTCAATAGGTGTATATTCAATAAATCCTGCTGGTTTATTGTTATCCATTATTTTGATATATTTTAATCCTTCTTGGAAACTGTCCAGCAGCCAGTTATTCTTATTGATATAACCTGTAGAATTAGGCTTGCTGCGAAGGCAGTAACAACCTCCGCTATCTAGATTCTCTTCGAAGACCTCTACCACTTCTATTTGCCCCATCTAGCTCTCCCCCGCATCTTGTTTTCATATTCTGAAGTAGAACTTCTGTTTTTGAAGGAAACGAGTTGTTCATTTTTAGAAATTATAACTTCCAAATTTTATCACAAGCTTCCTCTATTGAAAACAGGAACAACGTTATATGTTTGATAATGAACACATGTTATTGCTTGGTTAATTTTCGATACTGTGACAAAAACCTCTGGACTATAAAGAGTTGCTATAACAGCTTGAGTCGTTAAATCGAGTATTTTATAATTAAAACATCAATAGAGTTGGTTCCGTTATTCAGACTGTGAGCATAAGAGAATACGATAACACGGAGTCCACTCAACTTGAAAAGGAGGTCCTACTTTTGGAAGCGGCGAGAGATTCATTTAACAAAGTTGCGGAAGAATATGATTTTGTGAATACGCTATTAAATGATTATTCATTTTTCATGTCTAACCTCTCCTTGCAAAAAGGACGAGCATTAGATATTGGTTCCGGTTCCGGTATATTAGTGGATAAATTATCATCTCATTTTGATGAGGTCGTCGGAATTGATATTTCAGATGAAATGCTCAGCATAGCAAAAACAAAGCGGCAGCGTGCAAATACAAGCTACTTACATATGGATGCAGAAAATCTTATCTTTGAACAAAAATTTGATTTCATTGTGAGTAGAACCACTTTCCATCACCTAAACCATTTACCAAATGTGTTAGAGCAAATGAAAAGCTTACTGAATGATGATGGAAAAATCGTCATACTTGATAATGTATCTGAAGTAGAAACGCCTGCTACTTACGTTTATGTGATTGGAGCAATGCTCGAGTTTATTCCACATATTCGCAAATTCGGTTTAAAGAACGCATCTAGAATTTTTAGACACAATACTTCTAAGCCGTGGCTTGAACATTTAGCATCTGATAAATATATATCCGAGAAACAATACTACGATTTGTATGGGAAGTTATTACCGAATTGTAGGTTTCAAAAAATGGGCTGGGCAATGGGAGTCATTTGGGAAAAAGATCAAAAAAGTTCGAACCTTTGAAAATTACAGCTTGTAATCCAGAGATTCGAACTTTTTTATTTATTGCACCGTTATAACTATATTCCCCTTTTTACGACCCGTTTCTACATATCTGTGAGCTTCAGGAACTTGTTCCAATGAATAGCGTCTATCGATGACGGCTTTCAACTTGCCTTTTTCCATTAGCTCTTTAAGGAAAACTAAATCATCCGCACTGACTTTGGCAATTCCCTGCCCATCTACGGTCAGATACTTTCCATTTGGTGCAAGCACTTTTGTGCAATGAGACTTAGAGCTTTTTCCGATCGCATCGAAGATGACATCGAATCGCTCTGCGCTTTCCGTAAAATCCTCTTTTGTGTAGTCAATGACATGCTTCGCTCCGAGTGATTGTACTAAATCAATATTTCTGCCGCTGCACACTCCAGTAACTTCTGCCCCAAAATAAGTAGCGAGCTGCACGGCGGCTGTTCCTACCGATCCAGAAGCTCCGTAAATAAGCACTTTCATACCTGCTTTAATATTCCCTTTTCTAAAAAAGTGCAATGCCGTTGTTCCGCCGAATGGCAGCACAGCAGCTTCCTCATAAGATGCATTGTCTGGTTTTAACGCGACTACTGCCTGTTCCGACATACAAATATATTCAGCATGTGCACCACAACGCATTCCGCTTAATGCGTACACCTGATCACCAACTTTGAATCGCGTCACCTTCTTGCCTACTAACTCTACTTCCCCTGCCAACTCGACACCTAGAATAGGATTTCGCGGTTTCGTAAAGCCGAGCACAATTCGCATAGGTAACCAGAGTAACAATGGACTTGTAAAACTTCGAATTCTACAGTCCCCTGTCGTTACCGTTGTGGCAAAGACTTTAATTTGTATTTCATTGTCCTTCGGAAATGGTTTAGTGACCTCTTTAAGCTCTAACACATCTGGCGCTCCATATTTCGTGCATACGACGGCTCTCATTGTCATCCTCCTGGATTTCATTTTTTCAATGAGTATAACTACAATGTAGGAGCCATGTGCAGATACTAAAGTATGGTTTTGAATCTGCGGCGCAAGCTGAAAATGGATGCTAGCTGAACCAACCAGTTAGAGCAGTCCTAGCTGGCGTGCACGTGCAACGGCTTCGGTACGGCGTTTTACTTGCAGCTTATCAAAAATGACACGATTATGCCCTTTCACTGTCGTTAAGGCAATAAACAATCGCTCGCTAATTTCATGATTTGAAAGCCCTTGTGCGATTAGATGCAGAACTTCCAACTCTCTTGCGCTTAACGACTCGATCAATACCCGCTCTGGATCGAGTTGAAGTTCATTCGATGTAAATTGATAAATTTGTTCCTCACTCTCAAATTGCGCAAGCAGTTTAGCCGTGTAATTTGGCATGATTCCGTGTACAATCGCAACACCTAGCAGTTTTTTCATTCCTACACCTTCATCTATAAAACTACGGATACATCCACTAGGCTCTGCCATTGTCAAGGCTTCTCTTAAAGCTTCTAATGCCTTTATTTGTTCGCCATGAGCATACAAAACAATCGAGAACAAGATGATGATCTTGAGTCGTTCATCCTCTAACGCCTTAGCCTCCACCTTCTGTATAGCTGCTTCCAAAATAGCTAATGCAGTGGCAGTATTACCTTGAGCCAAGAGTACTCGCGCCTGACTTATGGGGAGGTTATATTTCCGTGACAATGTATGTGCTGCTGTTAAATGCTCTTGCAGAATCAACACATAAACTTGCGCCTCTGCAATAAGAGGAAGCTGATGCTTAAAATGGTACTGGCTAGCCATATGCTCAGCTTTCGAAATAATCGCCGCCGCTTCACTTACATCCCCTTGTGCAATCTTCAATTTCGCCAAAAACACTTCACCCGCAACAACTCTATCTGTATGTTCAAGCTGCTTCGCCAGTCGAACACTTATTTGGCCATGCTGCAAAGCAGTATGAAGGTCATTCCATTCATAGTAAATACGCGCTAGACCCAAGTGTGCTTCACAAACCGCAGGCAGCGGCATATCCCCTACTAACTTTAAAACCTGTTGGTACGTTTCAGCCGCCATATGTAGTTGATTTTCACATTCCTGTATCCTACCAAGACCAAGCGATGACATGATCGTGATGATGACATGCCCAATCTTTTGACCGCTTGTTAGAGCATCCATATATGCCTTGCTTGCTGCTGCTCGATCTCCTTGGAGTTGGTAGGCATATCCCAACGACCATGTGGCTGCTGTACGAACGGGAAAGTTATCGGGATACACAAGCTCTAAAGCGCGACGCGATTCAATGAGAATCGTTTCTGCCTCATGTTTGCTCACAGCTATTGTGGCGCGTATCGACGCAATATGGCCTAAGAGATCTCGATTCTTCTCATCTTGCTCTACAAGCTGAATTGCATATTCAGCAGCTTTCAGCTTGGATTCAACCTCTGATACACGACCGCTAATTAACAGCGCGGATGCGTACAGTACCCACAATGCAGGCTGCGCATCGAGCTGTGTATTGGAGATAGAATCCAGCCATATTAATGCAGGCGCTGCTGCTCCACGAAACAGTAACGGCATGCCGTTTCCCTCTAATAGACGAGCGGCACGTTCGGTATCATTAGCTGCTACAGCATGGTGAAAAGACTCTATCTCAAAGCTATTATTTTCATACCATTCACTAGCTCGCAGATGCAATCCCGCTACAATCAACATCTCGTTTTGAGTAGAGGCATTCAATTGCTGACGGAGACGCTGCCGCAGTAAATCAGCAAACAGATGGTGATAGCGATACCAACGCCGCTCATCATCCAGTGGCACAATAAATAAATTTGACCGTTCTAGATATTCCAATATACTTTGCCCAGAAGCATCTCGTACGGTTGGTTCTCCATCTTCTGAGTGCAGAACTGCCTCACAAAGCGATCCACATAATCGATCGAGAATGGAGGTACGCATTAAAAATTGTTGAATACTTGATGGCTGCCGTTGCAAGACTTCTTCCACTAGATAATCTAGTACAAACCTATGGCTACCTCTAAAAGATCGGATGAAGCTTGAGGCGTCTTTCTGATCCCTAATAGAAAGAGCCGCTAATTGTAAACCAACAATCCAGCCCTCTGCACGAGTTTCTAGCAGCGCAGTTTGTTCTGAGGAAAGTTGCAAACCCATCGTCTGCTCCAAAAATTCAGCTGCTTCGGAATAAGTAAACCGTAAATCCGATACTCGTATCTCCGTTATTTGGCCTCTAGCTCGTAATCTCGACAAGGGTAGAAGCGGCTCCTCCCGCGTTGTAATAACAACATGCACATAATTCGGCATCCGTTCTAAAAGTGAAGCAACTGCTTGTTGAATCGTTTCCGATTGAATAACATGGTAATCATCCAGCACGATGAGACAGTCATCTGAAGTAGCTGTCATAGTATGAATCAACGTTGTTAGCAGCAGTTCTATTGACGGTAACTGAGGAGAATGAACGATATCCAATCTCTCCACTGCTTCCTCATCCATATTTCTCATGTTCATCTTTACCGCAGCAAAGAGATATTGAAAAAATCGCCTTGGATCATTGTCCCCTTCGTCCAACGATAGCCAAGCAGCAGGCTGATCACAACAAGCAAGCCAATCGCTGACCAATGTCGTTTTCCCATAGCCAGCAGAGGCAGAGATTAGTGTTAATTTATTGTTTTTCGCACCTTCATCCAGCTTATCGATTAATCGTGAGCGCTTCACAACATGTGACCTTGTTTGAGGGATATATAGTTTCGTGGAAATAATCGAAAAATCCATAATAACCACCATTCTACGCTGAGAGTTTCAGCGGTTGGATAAGTGATACGTAATATTATGTTCTCTAATTCCATTGTATTTCCTTTTCTAAACTCGTCTGTAAACTTGCAAATGAAAAAGGCGATGCAGCATAACCCCTGCATCGCCTTCACTATGGTCTCGATTAATCGTGGAAGTTTGTTCCGTCCGTAACTTCTTTTACATAACCAGCTCGAATGACGAAATCGCCAAAGTGCTCGCCTTTATCACGCTCCGCTGCATAGCGGTTAATAATTGGCGTAAGTGTATCGATAATTTCCTCTTCGCCGATGTTCTCGAGGTAGAGCTTGCTCAATCGATCGCCAGAGAAACCAGCGCCCATATACATGTTGTATTTTCCAGGCGATTTGCCGATAAACGCGATCTCGCCTAAAGCAGGACGAGCGCAGCCATTCGGACAGCCTGTCATACGAATAGTAATCTCCTCATCGCGTAGACCTGCTTGCTCCATTACCGGTTCAAGCTTGTCGATTAGCGACGGCAAATAGCGTTCAGCCTCTGCCATAGCAAGACCGCATGTCGGCAAAGCCACACAGGACAACGCGCTGCGGCGAAGAGCTGAATACTGCGTACCCTCTTCAATGCCGTATTCCTTGAGCAGCGCAACGATTTTCGTCTTCTTCTGACTGCTCACATTAGCAATGATCAAATTCTGATTCGCAGTCAGACGGAAATCTCCTGTATGAATCTTGGCGATCTCACGCAAAGCCGTCTTTAGCTTGTAGCCTTCAATATCCACAATGCGTCCGCTTTGTACATACAGCGTCAAATTCCATTTGCCGTCTTTGCCTTTAATCCAGCCATAGCGGTCGCCCGTATTTTCAAAATGGAATTCACGTGCAGGCTGAAGCTCCCAGCCCAAGCGATCATGAAGCTCTTCTACAAACCATTCCAAACCATGGCGGTCGACCGTATATTTGAAACGTGCATTTTTACGTACAGAACGGTTGCCGTAGTCGCGCTGAATCGTGACCGTTTTCTCTGCTACATCAAGTACTTGATCGGGTGTAATGAAGCCGATAACGCGAGCCAACTGCGGATACGTTGCTGTATCTCCGTGTGTCATACCCATACCGCCACCGACACAGACGTTAAAGCCAACAAGCTTGTCATTTTCCACAATTGCAATATAGCCAAGATCCTGCGAATACACATCCACATCATTCGATGGTGGTACTGCAATACCAATCTTGAACTTACGCGGCAAGTATACATGGCCGTAAATCGGTTCTACTTCAACAGCTGCGCCATTTTGCTCCGAGCTGTCTACAACCTTCTCCCCATCGAGCCAAATCTCATGGTACGCAGGCGTTTTAGGCGCTAAATGTGTCGTCAGCTGCTGCGACCAATAAAAGACCTCGTTGTGGATGTCCGATTGGTAAGGGTTCGGATTACACATAACGTTACGGCTAACGTCACCGCAAGCAGCCAAAGTAGTAAGCAAAGCTTCGTTGATTTCTTGAATCGTTTTTTTCAAATTCCACTTCAATACGCCATGCAGTTGGAATGCTTGACGTGTCGTGACACGAAGGCTGCCTGTTCCATATTTCTCAGCCAGCTCATCCATAACAAGCCATTGTTCCGGTGTCGATACACCGCCAGGCGTAACGATACGAAGCATAAATTGAAAATATGGCTCCAACTTTTGCTTTTCACGCTCGTTGCGGTAGTCACGGTCATCCTGCATGTAGCTGCCGTGGAATTTGAGAAGACGATTGTCCAATTCAGGCAATCCGCCTGTAATACGGTTGGACAGTGATTCAACTAACGAACCGCGCAAATAATTACTTTCGTCTTTTAGCTGTTCGACGTCACTCGGCGGCCCACCAATTGGCTGTACTTTTAGTTTTTTTGCCATTGCTGTTAGCTCCTTTATCCCCATGATCGGATCGTTCCCGTTTATATCTATAAATGCATGTAAATTCGATTCGCGCTTAATATACGTCTCTTTGATATCTGCCTTGTTCTTGCAGCTCTGTTAGATATGCGGCTGCTCCTTCGGGAGACTTGCCTCCGTAGTTAGAAATAATCGAAAGCAGTGCAGATTGAACATCATGCGCCATATATTTTTCATCTCCGCAGACGTATACATGAGCACCATTTTGCAGCCACTTATAGAGCTCTTCGCCATGTTCCAACATCCGATGCTGCACATATACCTTCTCATCTGAATCACGAGAGAATGCAACGTCAAGCTTCGTCAATACACCATCATTCAGCATGCGCTGCCAGTCCGTCTGATACAAGAAATCCGTTACGAAATGGCGATCACCATAGAACAACCATGTTTGACCCGCAGCCCCAGATTCCTCACGATCCTCAAGGAATGAGCGGAATGGCGCAACGCCTGTGCCTGGCCCCACCATAATAACTGGCGTATCCGGATTGACTGGCGGCTTAAAGTTCGGATTTTGCTGAATGAAAATAGGCAGCTTATCGCCCGCTTCGAGACGCTCAGATGTGTACACAGAGCACACACCTTTACGTGGACGTCCGTGCGCTTCATATTCTACTTTTCGGATTGTAAGATGTACTTCCTCCGGATGGGAGTTCTCACTGCTTGCAATGGAGTATAATCTTGGCGGTATCTTCCGCAGCAAATTCGCAACGTCCGCAGCTTTGAATGTCCATGGTCCGTAATCACCAAGCAGATCCAATAGATCGCGTCCGTTCGTATATGCTTTTAAATCTTCTTTATGTTCTGGCTTCAGCAGATCGGCCAATTTTCCGTTTCCAGAGAAGGCAGCTGCTTTTTCAAGTAAAGGCTTCGTTAGTACGGTAATTTCATAGTGGTGAAGTAGCGCTTCGCGCAGTGTAGAAGTCTCGCCTGCTTTTCCAATTACAACAGACTCTTGCGGATTCCATTGTAAGAATGAAATAATATCATCAACTAAAGCTGGATCGTTTTGTGGGTACACACCAACCGCATCACCTGGCGCATACGTAAGACCTGAACCTTCAAGGGACAGTTCCAAATGGCGTGTTTCGCGATCCGAACCTTTGCCGTTCAAATTTAAATTTTCTAATACTTCCGCCATAAACGGATTCGAGCGTGAATATTCGGATTCGACTACAGGAGCTACAGCAGTAACTGATGCCACATTAGCGATCCCTTGCGGTGATACCGATGTCGCAACCGCGCTGACCTTACCATTTACAGCTGCGATCCAGCCAGCAGCAGCCTCCTCAAAGTCCACATCGCAATCTACGCGATCTACGATCCGCTCTGCTCCAAGCTCTGCAAGTTTGATGTCAAAGTCTTGACCTGTTTTACAGAAAAACTCATACGATGTATCGCCCAACGCAAGAACAGAGAATTTCAATCCATCCAGCTTTGGTGCACGTTTGCTGTTTAAAAATTCATGCAGCGTCAACGCGTTATCTGGTGGGTCTCCCTCGCCATGCGTACTAACAACGATAAACAAATACCCAGCTTTCTTCAGGTTATTCGTCTTATACTTGTTCATTGCCGACAGTGTAACCTCAAAGCCTTCGCCTTTCAGCTTATCTGCCAACCGTCCCGCAAGTCTCTGCGAGTTCCCTGTCTGCGACCCGAATAAAATGGTCGCTTCGCGTGGTCCTTGCGCCACAACTGCTGCGGCTGGCGCTGGCGCCTCCACAACTTGGCTGACAGCCAATTCCGATACTGCGGCACTAACATTTCCTGCACGGTAAAAAGCTAAGTATCCCCCAAGCCAATTCACTTGCGTCTCCGTCAACGTCGGGAGCAGCTTGTTAAGCAGCTCTGCCTGCTCGGCTGTAAACGGACTATTCGTCACCTGTAGTTGCAACAACATCCTCCACCTCACATCAATCTCTTTAATTCCGACTACGTTACTTTGTTTTATCTTTCATTATACTAACTCAGGTTGATGCGAGGTTCAATCTATTTCTCAAAATTTGTCTATAAGAATATTTGAAATCTTCAATTACTTTTGATTATAAAGCCGTAAGTTGGAGGCAGAATGGGCAGATGTATTCCGTTAGTAAGCTATATATTTTCAAAATATATGTGATGGATTTCATTCAAAATCGGCAGTCTTTATCTGGACAATTCCTCCAGACTATGTGACAGTATTAGGGAATACATTTTCTAGTCTTTCAGCACCATTTTTCTAGGTAAGATGAATCTACTTTAACTACAACTAACAACTAGGAGACTGTGTATGGACTTCACAACCATTTTTACATCATTTCCTGTTATAGAAGGTCAGAAATTAAGATTAAGAGAATTACGAGCAGCAGATGCACCAGCATTACTAGACTACTACTCAAATGAAAATGTATACCGCTATTTAGACTGGCATGGCCCTGAGACGTTAGAAGAAAGCTATAAAGTAATTGAATTTTGGAATAAGGGGTATCATGACGGTTGGCTTATTCGCTTTGCGATTGCTGACAAAGAGACCGACAAGATTATCGGAACCATCTTTTTAACCGAGATTGAAGATGTTCGAGCTGAGATTGGTTATGAATTATCCGAAAATTATTGGCGGCGTGGAATGATGTCCGAAGCATTACAAGAGGTTCTTGCATTAGGGTTTAATCAGTTGGGGTTGGTAAGAATTCAAGCATTTGTTAGTGATGAGAATACCGGTTCTAAGGAAATGCTCAAAAAATTCAACTTCAAAGAAGAAGGCTATTTGCGACAGTACGAATGCCATAGTGTTACGAATGAGTGCCGAGATATGTGGGTGTATAGTTTGTTACGTTCAGAGTTTCAAAAATAATATTTTCGCAATATACTTGTTGGTAAAACAAAGGGGCAAAGGCGCCCCTTTTCGTTTTCATTCTCGTCTAATCTTGCTCTTCAAAAAAAGTTAGTTTATTTCCAAAAGGGTCTATTACACAAACTTCTTTTGTATCCCACTCCGTTGTTTCGATCCCTGGTCGTGAATATTTATAATTCTTGCTTAACAAAGTTCGGTGAAAGTCCTCAAGATCTGAAATTGAGATGCGAATAGCTGAACCTGGGGAACAATCCCCATAATGCTCAGTCAAATGCAACGTTAAAAGATGACTGGAAATCTGCATATACAGAGGAAAATCATTCCCATATCTATGTTCCCAGTCGAGTGAAAAATCTAAATATTCTAGATAAAACTCTTTCGCTATATGCTCGTCGAATATTCTAAATATAGGAATAACACTGTTCGTATTCATTACCCAATCGTCACCTCTCATTACCTAATTCGGTCACACCAGATTACTTTTTCTCATCAAGCATTCGCTACTTATTAAGTCTATCCTTTATCAGAGGAGAAAACGATAGCTTATGACATTAACCCTTCCATTCCACCATATTTTCATATTCGTACCTCTTCTTATCCACATTAAAAAACCTCCTGTCAGATTATCCTGACAAGAGGTCATAACATCCATATTAAGCCGCTGCTTTCGCAGAAGCAATTTCATCGAGATAGGAATCAGCCTTTTTGCGGTCGAATTGACCTTCCCATTTGGAAATAACAACTACAGCCAAAGCGTTACCAATTACGTTAACTACTGTACGTGCCATATCCAAGAAGCGGTCGATACCTGCAATAAATGCTAGACCTTCAACTGGAATACCTACTGCACCTAATGTCGCCAACAATACGACGAAGGATACACCTGGTACGCCTGCAATACCTTTAGAAGTTACCATTAGTACGAGTACCAATGTTACCTGCTCAGCAATCGTTAACTCGATACCGTACATTTGAGCAATAAAGATTGCAGCAATCGCTTGGTACAGCGTGGAACCGTCTAGGTTAAAGGAATAACCTGTTGGTACTACGAACGAAGCAATCGCTTTAGGACAGCCGAATCGCTCCATTTTCTCCATAATCTTTGGAAGCACGGTCTCAGAGCTCGCTGTAGAGTACGCAAGCAACAGTTCGTCTCTCAAGATCTTAATAATGTTCATGATCGAGATACCACTGATCTTAGCAACGATACCAAGTACTACAAATACGAAGAACAACATGGCTCCATGAACAAGAATGACCAGTTTACCAAGTGGCAATAACGAACTTAACCCGAATTTGGAAACCGTTACTCCAATCAACGCGAATACACCGAACGGAGCGAACTTCATAACTGTATTTACAACCCAGAACATAGCATCGGCTACACCTTGGAAGAAATTCAGCACTGGTTTACCTTTTTCCCCTGCGGCAGCTACACCAAGTCCGAAGAGAACGGAGAAGAAGATAATTGCCAACATATCACCGCGAGCTATTGCATCAAAAACATTTTTCGGAACGATGTTGACGAACGTTTCGATCATACCTTTTGTTTCTGTCTGTTCAGCCGTTTCAACGTAAGAACTAATGTCAGACTGTTGAATTTGGCTCATATCCACACCTACACCGGGTTGGAAAATGTTAGCGGCGAACAAACCGACAACGATGGCAATTGTGGTAATGATCTCAAAATAGAGGATCGTTTTCCCACCTAATCTGCCAAGTTTCTTCGTATCACCAACCCCAGCCACGCCGACAATTATCGTCGCGATTACGATAGGTACTACGATCATTTTAATCAAACGTATGAATACATCACCTATAGGTTGCAAGTACTTTACTACTTCAGGATTGCCGTAGAAGATTGCACCTACGATAATACCAAGAATAAGACCAATGACAATTTGAATAGCTAATCCAAATCGCTTCATCCTGACACCTCGCCGTCTAAGTTGTTATATCTGTGCTAGTTCCGACACCGAACTGTCGTTTTTGATAGATTTCTATACGTAATATAACAGAGAGATATGTGTTCGCACAATGCAAATAAATTCCAAAGAGTTAGTTATTTGGATAAACATTTTTTTTCATGCTTGAAAAAATTATCTATATCATACTTTTATACTATTCACTCCAGATAAGTAGCTCTCTAGTAATTCGTCGCATACTTCTAAATTCTTATGTACGGATCTGAAGTTCATGAAAACTCCTCTATATTTCTAATTTATGCAGGGCTGTTATTAAATTTGAATATGATCTTGATGCCGTCATTTTGTGTAGCAGCAGTCTCTTCTAGACAGGATCCATCTGTATATTTGCGAAGGGTCTTTCTCCAGAAAGATTGCGCTCTTTGATTTACTTCATTCGGGTTGGTTTGTACTTCCCAAGCACCCTGATGATTATTAAACACCTGTACCGCTGCTGCTTCTGCTACTCCATTGCCACGAAATGATCGCAAAATGAAAAACTCATATAAATAATAATCGCAGCTAGGAGGTGTATGCGGTGGTGCTGCTACTAACGCGAACCCTGCTGGAATATCATCTACTCTAATCAGATAGGGGAAAAATACCGCTGGATCCGACCACCAAATATCAAAAACTTTATTTTGCTCATGCAAAGTCAATGTCTCATCTTCTTCAAAAACACCGTATTTATTGGGCTTCCATCCCCAAATTTCAGATAAATCGTGCAAATAAAGAGGGTATAGATTATTGATAATAAATTTTGTACTTTGATCGGTCAGTTCTATTGTGATTGTCATGTCATTCTCTCCGCTCTTAAATATTAGGTACCCGCTTCAACTTAACCTTGTTAACTCTCTTCGCATATTTAACTATATCCATGCTACTCATTATAATAACAACTACTCCTGTTACATTTACAACAGATCTCATCACAGTTAACGGAAACACAGCTTCAAAAAGGACTAGTCCATAAAGCAGAAATATTAACTGCAAAAGAATAATCAAAATTGATATAATAGCCTTACTTACGAGCGTTCCAATTTGATACCTCGATAACAGTATGTACAGCACTGCTGCCGTTACTTGAAAAGCCGTAAATAGAATTGCATCTTTCGTTGGATTTAATGGTACATCTACAAATCCTGCAGAGTGCGTGATATAGTCTTCTGCTGTGATAAAGTAACTAAACGCAATGCTGCTTACGACAAAGACGAGGAATAGAAGAAACGAATTAAATCCTAACCATTTTATGTGTATCATGATTGCTCTTGTATATAAATCATAATCTCATTAGCTTTAATAATTACCTTTCCATCAATAGCAGCTTCACCTTTACCCAGCACAAAACCTCTTTTATTCTTTACTACTTCGTAGTATAATTCGATCCTATCTCCTGGATAGGCATTCCCCAAACATTCAATACCATTTAACGAAGATAGGAAGCCCAAACTTTTCTCCTTACCTATCGCTGCAAATGCTCCTAATTGTGCTAAAGCCTCCACAATCATCATACTTGGCATCTCGTTTCTTGATTCTGTTATAAACCATTCATTCCATGAAACATTTTTATATCCCTTAGCCCAATTACCTTGTTCTACCTCTACAATTCGATCAATCATTAAAAATGGATAACGGTGCGGTATGACGCTTGGAATATCAATCATGCACATGCTCCTCTTTTTGATTTATATTCTTTTATTCCCTATTCGTATATTCAGCAGGAGAAAATAACACTGATATCATAAGATCCTCTTCAATGGAATGAAATTTGTGAGCTACATTTTTCTCTCCAAAGATAGTTGAGCCTTGCTTCACTTCAAAGTCGTCCTCACCTACGAACATTCATGAGGACTTTGCATATCTATGTCTGTCTTTTTTAAGTGATAAATACCTGCAGACATAGAAGAAACTCGTAAAAATTAAAAATAAGGTTTTCCTTCTTGAAGTTCTTTCGTTAACTCTTCTAACTTAAAGTGGTTCTGCATGGTAGCCATCCCCTTCACAAAGAGTTTTTTGGACATCTTCATCCATACCTTGTTGATAGCTATATGTACGAAACACCTAGCCTTAAATAGCTCTTGTCTGAATTTGGGAAATGTTCAATCGAAATATATTCCATAATTATACACAAATAAACCGCGAGGTAATAGCCCTGCAGCATAAACACGTTCGATGAACGTCTATATTAAATCCTTACTACTCGTCTCCATCATTTTCGTTCCAGATTGCGAATTTGCCGTAACCTAAATACTCGCGCACCTCAAGCACCTCACTGCCCCAAAGAATAATTTCCATACCATTTTCAGAGTCCCATTCCGTTCCTCCACTCAAAATAGCTCCAAATGTATGATCGTCAGCATTTCGATATAGATCAACATCCCCTACCGACATATAGGCTAAAATGCCCCTACCATAGATATTGCCCAAACCACTAGGATAATCAGCTGTATCACTGGACATTTTGTCATCTTTCCATTCACATGCTTTCTTACATATTTCATCAATGGTTTCATTCGGCAAATGATTCAAAACATCTTGAATGTATATTTCTGCTTCTTCCAAATTCATTTCATCTGTACTGAAGTGATATTCAACCTGACATTGGAATAAATCTAGCAGTCCGAACCCCGATAACCCGTTTTTATCTAAAGGATCTTCTAATCCTACTCGTTCTAAATGAAATTTCTCTGCCAAACAATTCCCCTCCTGCACCCCTGTAATAAATTCTACTCACGCTTTCCTACATTTATTGTCTTTTTAAGCTTCTTTATCGTCATTAATATGATATTTCGATTTCTCTTTTCTTTTATCCATACAGGTAATCTACTAAATAAGCCTTGATTGCACCAGCCTAACTTTTCATGTCTTGAACTTTCACGTAATTTCGCTTGTACGTAATTCTCTATGTATTCTAGATGTTTTAAATTATAGGCCCATAGTATATTTCCTTTGCAATTTGCTTTTAACCACAGCTGATATTCATTCATAGCTTCATCTATCTTCCCACAATGGTTACAAATAAAAAGCCTTCTGAGACATGAATCCGTAGCCGTCGATACCTCCTGAAATTCGGTTATGACTGTTGCACATTTATTGCAGCTAGGACAAGCAACCAATAAGTTATTAACAAAATCATCAATATGCAATCTTGGATCTTTAAATCGAGACATTATAAAATTCCCCCTCTCCTTTCTCCAACTGAAGTCGTGCCATCAACAATAGGACTCATTTCCTCATTGGAATGACTTCTTACTGCTCTTCTTCTAACCTATTACTCTTTCTTGATATTGTCAGTTGATAAAAAAGTCGTGAACCAATTCTTTTGATTTTACTGCGTTTGCCAGAGCACGTGATAAACACGAAAAATAAAAAGTCTGAAACCATCACAAATTACCATAAAAAGAAGGTTGGAAACTTGTACTATTACGATAATATAACTTTCATAACCATTTCCTCAATATACAGAATGTCGCATATAACGTGCTTAAATGATCAAATTTTCTTTTTCAAAGAGTTATCTCTAGTAATCTGTCTATCTTTAGTCCATTGTCCATATATTTGTGGATTTTTCCCCTTCATTTTAAAAAAACACCCGGCAGGATGCGTACCGAGAGAAATACGGCATACACCCAAGCCGGGTAAGGAATTAGAAAATAATATCAATGGCCTCTAGCACATCTTGCTCCTGCTCGGATTGCCCATTCAGGGAAATATCCTTCAACAGCACCGAAGGCTGTTCGCAAATTTCGGTGATGATCATGAGCAGGTCCTGAGCGAAATTGTCGATCAGATTGCGCGTAAACAACTTGGTGGCATATTCAAACTGCCCGTTCATTCCCTCATCCAGCAACGAAATGACCAAGGTAAGATCAAATTGGGAAACCGTATGAGTTTCCGGATAAGATTCGATCTGGATATCCCCGAAGCTTTGAACGTTATCTTCCTTGGTTTCCAGAGCAAACATGACATCAAATACAGGATTGCGGCTTTGATCTCGCGGCGCCTGCAGCTTTTTCACAAGCTCCTCGAACGGATAATCCTGGTGGTCGTAGGCCCCCAGCATCGTTTCTTTGACTTCGTTCAAGTAAGCGAGGAACGTCTTCTCCCCCGATGGATAATGGCGAATCGCCAAAGTGTTGACAAACATTCCGATGAGCGGCTCCAGGTCGGCATGTGTGCGGCCCGAAACCGGCGTGCCTACAATGAAGTCTTCTTGTCCCGAGTACTTGCTGAGCAGGATTGAATAGGCCGTCAATAAAACCATATAAAGGGTGGCACCGTTCTCATCGGCGATATGCTGCAAACTGTCGGTCATCTGCTTGTTGATGCTGAAAGGCAGCAAATCTCCCTCAAAGCTGCGAGCGGTAGGTCTGACAAAGTCCGTAGGCAGTTCAAGCATCGGCAGTTCGCCTTCCAGTACGTCCAACCAGTAAGCTTCCTGACGTTTCAGCCGCTCTTTTACAGGTTCGGACTGCTGCCAAGCGGCGAATTCCTTGTATTGAATCCGAAGCGGATCCAGCGTCTCGCCGTTATACAGGCGCAGCAGCTCTTCGATGAAGATGCCCATCGACATGCCATCCGTGACGATATGATGAATGTCCAGCATGAGCAGATGCCGTTCCGCTTCCCATTCGACTAAGCCCACACGCAGCAGCGGCGGCCGCTCCAAATCAAAGACGCGCACAAAGCCGTCTACGATGCTCTTCGTTTCACTTTCCGTCGCTTTCGTATACTCGATGGCAAACTTCAAGTCCGGATAAATCCGTTGTACCGGTTCGCCGTCAACCATTTCGAAGCCGGTTCGCAAAATTTCGTGACGAGCTATCAATCCTTTGAGCGCCTCCTCGAATTGATTCCGTTCCAAGCGCCCGACGAGAACCGTCATGCCGGACATGTTGTAGCTAAGCTCGGCGCCTTCCATCTGCTGCTGGATATACAGCCGTTTTTGCACGGAAGAAAGAGGATAGTAATCCCTCTTATCCAGAACCGGAATGGAGAGGTGTTCCTGCCGCTCCAACTGGCTGATCGCTTCGGCCATCGCTTCGATGGTCGAGTGCCGGAACACATCGCGAAGCGGCAGATCCACGCTCAGCTCCTTGTGCACCTTGCTGACCAGCATCGTCGCCCGCAGGGAGTGCCCGCCGAGGTCGAAGAAGTTGTCCGTCACTCCAATCGTGATCGGCCCGAGCACGTCCTGCCAGATGGCGACCAGTTTCGCCTCCAGTTCGGTGCGCGGCGCCACGTATTCGCGGCCTGCGCTTGCTCCCCCTTCCGGCGCCGGCAGCGCCTTCCGGTCGATTTTCCCGTTCGGCGTCAGAGGCAGGCGCTCCAGCTCGACGAAGTACGACGGGATCATGTAACCCGGCAGCTCGCTGGAGATCGCCCGTTTCAGGTCTGCCGCCGTCAGTTCGCCATCCGTTGTGTAGTACGCGCACAGCGCTTTCTGCCCGTTCGCGTCACTTTGAACCAGTACCACCGCTTCGCGCACACCTTCCACCCTCAGCAGCTGCGACTCGATCTCGCCCATCTCGATCCGGTAGCCCCGGATTTTCGCCTGGTTGTCGATCCGACCGATGAAGTCCACGTTGCCGTCCTCCATCCACCGCGCCAAGTCTCCCGTGCGGTACAGCCGCTCGCCCGCGGCGAACGGACTGTCTTCGAATTTCTCTTCTGTTAGCTCCGAACGGTTCAAGTACCCACGCGCTACTCCGACTCCGCCGATGACCAGCTCGCCCAGTACTCCGATTGGCACCGGGTTCAGATGCGCGTCCACGATGTAGAATTTCGCATTCAGCCACGCTTTGCCGATCGGCACACTGCCTGTCTGCGGCAGCTTCGCCAACTCCTCGTCGTAGAAACTTGAGTCGATCGCAGCTTCCGTCACGCCGTATGCGTTGATGATCCGGAACAACGAGCCGAAGCGTTCCTGCAAGGTCCGGTAATCCGCCACGCTGCAGCTGTCCGAGCTCGTGATCAACAGTTCCATTCCGCTGATATCGAGCCCTTGCTCATACACGTACTCCAGGAATGGCACGATCAGCGCCGGCGTCGATTCGAAGATGGTGATTCGCTCCCGCTCCATCCAGTGGTGCAGACGAGACGGATCGATCCGGTCGTCCTTCGGCACAATCACCATCGTGCCTCCGTTATACAGCGTCCGGGCGATATCTCCCACGAACACGTCAAACGAGAAGCTTGCAAGCTGCAGCAGCCGCACCGGGAACTGATCCAACCGGTATTCCCGCCGGTAGCCCGCCGCCGTGTTCACCAGGCTGCGGTGCTCAATCATCACGCCCTTCGGCTTGCCCGTCGTTCCCGACGTATAGATCACATAGGCCAAATCC
>NZ_VNJK01000001.1:2814672-3705584 GCF_007786455.1 Paenibacillus agilis
CGGGAACTGATCCAACCGGTATTCCCGCCGGTAGCCCGCCGCCGTGTTCACCAGGCTGCGGTGCTCAATCATCACGCCCTTCGGCTTGCCCGTCGTTCCCGACGTATAGATCACATAGGCCAAATCCTCGGGACGGGCTTCATGGAAGCTATCCATACCCACGACATTCGAATGGCTCTCATCACCGTCGTTCACAGCATCCGTCAGCTTGCCGGAGCCAATCGGCGCATTCGCCCGCTCCTCGCTGTACGACGCTTCGTCGTCCAGGTACAGCACCACTTCAAGCGGTAGTTCCTCTTCGCCGAGCCAGGCTTCGGCACGCTCTCGCAGCGGCGTTTGCGTCAGCAGTACCTTCGCTCCGCTGTCTTCCAGCATGAACCGCACGCGGTCCGCCGGGTAATCTGGGTCAAGCGACACATACGCTCCGCCCGATTTCCAGACGGCTAGCACGGCCACCAGCAAGTCTACCGAGCGCTCGGCGAGAATGCCGACGATCGTTTCCCGGCCGATTCCGCTTGTGCGCAGCGTGCCCGCCAAGCGGTTCGCCCGCTCGTTCAACTCCACATACGTCAGCCGGTCGTTCTCGTACACGACGGCCGCCGCTTCCGGCGTGTGTTCCGCCTGTTCCTCGAACAGTCGATGGAACGCCGCAGCAGGAGCCGCTTCCGGCTGCGCCGGGTTAAACGCGCCGAGAATTTGCTCTTTTTCCGCTGGTGTCAAAATGCCCAGCTCGGCAATAGTCGCCGATGGGTTGCCGAGAATGGATTCAAGCAGTTCCAAGTAGTGAGCGGCCAATTTCTCCACCGTTTCGGTTTTATAAAGAGCAGTGCCGTATTCAAACAGATATTCCAAGCCTTCCTCGATCTCCGTGACGTCCAAGCTGAGATCGAATTTAGAAACAATTTCTTCGCTGGCATACGTCGACAAATGGAGTCCAGGTAGCTGGATTTCCAAATTCTCTGTATTCTGCAATGCAAACATCGTATCGAACAGCGGATTGCGGCTTAAATCGCGAGCCACGTTCACCTTATCCACCAGTTCCTCAAACGGATAATTCTGATGTTCAAAAGCACCCAGCGTCGTCTCCTTGATTTCCTTCAAGTAGTCAAGGAACGTCTTATCGGCAGCCGGATAACTGCGGATGGCCAGGGTATTGACGAACATCCCGATCAGCGGCTGAACATCGCTGTGATTTCTTCCCGCAATCGGCGTACCGACCACCACGTCTTCTTGCCCTGTATATTTATGCAACAATACTGTATAACCAGCAAGCAGAACCATGTAAAGCGTTGCGCCGTTCTCGGCTGCAAGCCGTTTCAGACCCTCGCTTTTCTCGCCATCCATAAACAATTGCAGTGTGCGGCCCTCGTAGCTCTGCATAGCCGGGCGCGGATAGTCCGTCGGCAATTCCAAAACCGGCAGCTCTCCGCGGAACATGTCGAGCCAGTAGGCTTCCTGTTTGGCAAGTTGAGCTTTCTGCTCGTCCGATTGCTGCCATACCGCATAATCTTTGTACTGAATGCGGAGCGGCTCCAACTGCTCCCCGCTGTACAAGCGGACGAATTCTTGGATCAGTACGTCAATCGAAACACCGTCAGATACGATATGATGCGTATCGAACATCAGAATGTGCCGTTCCGGCGCCAGTTCGGCAAGACCTACCTGCAGAAGTGGCGGCTTCGCTAGATTAAATGGACGAACGAATTGGCGCACCGTTTCTTCCGCCTGCTCCCCGCTGATCTGCACATATTCCACCTGGAAGGCAGCTTCTTCGTAAATCCGCTGAATCGCTTCGCCTTTTACCATCTCAAAGCCGGTACGCAGCGCTTCATGACGAGCTACGAGCTCGCGGAACGCTTCTTCAAACCGCTGCCGGTCGAGCTCCCCTTCGAGCAGCATAGCTCCCGGTATGTTGTAGCTCAACTCGGCTCCTTCCAGCTGGTTCAAGATATAGAGACGTTTCTGAGCGGAAGAGAGCGGATAATACTCGCTAGGTTCCGCAGTCGGAATAGCCGTGAACGAGCCGATCTCCAGCCGCTCCATAGCCCCGGCCATTTCCTCAACCGTCGAGTAGCGGAATACGTCGCGAAGCGGGAATTCAACGCCTAGCTCCTTATGCATTTTACTGACAAGCGTCGTCGCCCGCAGGGAGTGTCCGCCGAGGTCGAAGAAGTTGTCTGTTACGCCTACCTCTTTCTCCTGAACAAGCACATCCTGCCAAATGACGGCCAGCTTCGCTTCAAGTTCGGTGCGAGGCGCCACGTATTCGCGGCCTCCGCCTGCTCCTCCTTCCGGTGCCGGCAGCGCCTTCCGGTCGATCTTTCCGTTCGGCGTCAAAGGCAGGCGCTCCAGCTCCACGAAGTACGACGGGATCATGTACCCTGGCAGCTCGCTGGCAATCGACCGCTTCAGGTCTGCCGTCGTCAAGCCTTCTTCCGCAGTATAATAAGCGCACAAAGCTTTCTGACCTTCTTGATCTTCCCTGACGACGACGACCGCTTCCTTCACGCCACCTACACTCAGCAGCCTCGCTTCGACTTCGCCCGTCTCGATCCGGTACCCCCGGATTTTCGCCTGGTTGTCGATCCGGCCGATGAAGTCCACGTTCCCGTCTTCCATCCACCGCGCGAAGTCTCCCGTGCGGTACAGCCGCTCGCCCGCGGCGAACGGACTGTCTACAAACTTCTCTTCCGTCAGCTCCGGACGGTTCAAGTACCCGCGCGCTACCCCGACTCCGCCGATAACCAGTTCACCCAGCACCCCGACCGGCACCAGATTCAGATGCGCATCCACAATGTAGAAGTTCGCATTCAGCCATGCTTTGCCAATCGGCACATGGCCTGTCTGCGGCAGCTTCGTCAGCGGCTCGTCGTAGAAGCTGGAGTCGATCGCCGCTTCCGTCACGCCGTATGCGTTGATGATCCGGAACAACGAGCCGAAGCGTTCCTGCAAGGTCCGGTAATCCGCCACGCTGCAGCTGTCCGAGCTCGTGATCAACAGCTCCATCCAGCTCATATCCAGTTGCTGCTCGTGCACGTACTCCAGGAACGGCACGATCAGCGCCGGCGTCGATTCGAAGATGGTGACCCGCTCCCGCTCCATCCAGTGGTGCAGACGAGACGGATCGATCCGGTCGTCCTTCGGCACAATCACCATCGTGCCTCCGTTGTACAGCGTCCGCGCGATATCTCCCACGAACACGTCGAACGAGAAGCTTGCGAGCTGCAGCAGCCGCACCGAGAACTGATCCAACCGGTATTCCCGCCGGTAGCCCGCCGCCGTGTTCACCAGGCTGCGGTGCTCAATCATCACGCCCTTCGGCTTGCCCGTCGTTCCCGACGTATAGATCACATAGGCCAAATCCTCGGGACGGGCTTCATGGAAGCTATCCATACCCACAACATTCGAATAGCTCTCATCACCGTCGTTCACAGCACCCATCAGCTTGCCGGAGATTATGCCGGAAACCATACTGGCGCCAATCGGCGCATTCGCCCGCTCCTCGCTGTACGACGCTTCGTCGTCGAGGTACAACACCGTCGTTAGCGCCAGCTCCTCTTCGCCGAGCCAGGCTTCAGCACGATCTCGCAGCGGCGTTTGCGTCAGCAGCACCTTGGCTCCGCTGTCTTCGAGCATGAAGCGCACGCGGTCTGCCGGATAATCCGGGTCAAGCGGCACATACGCCCCGCCCGCTTTCCAGACGGCCAGCACGGCCACCAGCAAGTCGACCGAACGCTCGGCGAGAATGCCGACGATCGTTTCCCGGCCGATGCCGCTTGCGCGCAGCGTAGCCCCTACGCGGTTCGCCCGCTCGTTCAGCTCCGCATACGTCAGCCGATCATTCTCGTACACGACGGCCGCCGCATCCGGCGTGCGCTCCACCTGTTCCTCGAACAGCCGGTGGAACGCGGCTGCAGGAGCCGCTTCCGGTTGCGCCGGGTTGAACGATCCGAGAATTTGTTCTTTTTCCGCCGCCGTCAAAAGCTCCAACTGATTCACACGGATGTTCGGGTTAGCCGCAACCTTCTCCAGTGCCTGGGCAAAATGACCGTGGATCCGCCTGATGTCTTCCTCTTTGAACGTCAGCGCATTGTACGTAAACCGCAGCAAAATATGCTCTTCTGGAATGACGGTAATGTCCAGGTCATAGTTCGTTTGCTCCGGCGACTGGATATTAGCGATCTTCAGCGCTTCTTTGTCTCCGCCGACGACCTGCTCAATCTGTTCTTCCATCGGATAATTTTCAAAGACCATGATATGGTTGATCAAGTCACGCTTTTGCTCACTCAGCGACTGAATTTCGAACAGCGGGAACGTTTCGTAAGCTCCCGATGCCAGCGCCTGATCCTGAGTTTTTCTCAAAATATCGGCTACCGTCTCCTCGGCTTTGCCTTGAATACGGACCGGGATCGTATTAATAAACAGGCCGATCATGCTTTCAATGCCCGGAATTTCCGCCGGACGCCCGGATACGACGGATCCGAATACGACATCCTCGCTGTTGTTGTATACCTGCAGGACCAGTCCCCAAACGGTCTGCATGAACGTATTAAGCGTCACCTGTTGCTGGCGCGCCACCCGCTCGATTTGCCCGGTCAGTTCCTTGCTGAGTTCCACATCGATTTCAGCCGCTTCAAAAGCGCCCTGCTTCAGCTGCGTTTTCTCCTGGGGCAGCTTTGTCTGCTGATCGTAACCCGCCAAATAATCGGACCAGTAACGCGAAGCTTTCTCGGCATCTTGAGCTTCCAGCCATTCGATATACCGAGAGTACGAGGTAACCGGAGGAAGCTCCGGCGTCCGCTTCTCCTGGAACGCGAAGTAAGTGTCGAACACTTCCTTGATCATGAAGGACATGCACCAGCCATCCATCAAAATGTGATGGTGACTCCAGATCACTTGGTAAGACTCGTCGCCCGTGCGCAAAACGGTCACGCGCATAAGAGAGCCTCGGGCCAAATCGAACTTGTTCGCTTTATCCCTGCTGACGAAATCGGCTATCGTCTTCTCCAGGTCTTCATCGCTTACCGAGCGAATATCTTCGAAGTACACTTCACACTTCCGCTCGCGGAATACCACTTGAATCGGCTCGTCTCTCCAGCCGGTAATAAAGTTGGTCCGCAGCGCCTCATTCCGCTGCACCAGCGTATCCAATCCTTGGGTAAAGGCTTCGACATTCAGACTTCCGTACAGATCGAAGGTCACCTGTTCGAAGTAAGCTTCCGAATCGGCATCCAGCAGGCTGTGGAACAACATCCCTTTTTGCAGCGGAGTCAGGGTGTATACATTCTCCAGTTCTCCGAGTGCGGCCGTATGTTCGGCCAGCCGTTCTAGCTCCTCCACCGTCATATCTTGAAGCAATACGTCGCTAGGCGTAAGCTCCGGACGCTCTTTCGATACGCAATGGCTGATAACTTCACGCAAGCTCGAATGAAGCAGGGTACCCAGGCACTCTATCGTTTCCCGTTTATACTGAGTTTCCCCATAACGGATAGTGAGTGCCAGCACTCCTTCCGACACCATACCGTTGATGTCGAGGACAAAATCCATCCCTGCATTCGGGCTTGAATCGGAGCCCGGGCTGAACGGAGACAGCTGCGAGCCGCTGCTTTCGTAATCCTGGTCAAACTGACCCAAATAGTTAAAGCTGATCTCCGGCTCCAAAGCGAAGCGCTCGCCGTCACGCGGCGCCGACAAATAACGCAGGATGCCGTAACCGATTCCTTTGTTCGGAATGCGGCGCAAGCTTTCTTTAACCTGTTTCACCTGATGACCGAGCGCCTGGGTGTGACCCGGCTCCAGAACGACAGGGAATTGGCTTGTAAACCAGCCTACCGTGCGCGTAATGTCCACATCCGGCAAAATATCTTCCCGGCCGTGGCCTTCGAGATTCACCAACACGCGTTCCCGGCCGCTCCAAGCTTGTACCGCGAGGCCAAGCGCGGCAAGCAGCAAATCGTTCATTTCAGTATGGTAAGCACGGTGTGCCTGCTTCAGCAGCTGTTCGGTTTCCTCCGCCGTCCAGCGAACGGTCACGAGTCCGCTGTCCTTAAGCTTGGATTTACCTTGGTCAAAATCTTTCGGAAGCAGCTCATAGGCCAATTGCTCGATATGCTGCCAATACTCTCTCTCTCTTTCCATCGCCGGACCGTTCGCATAATCAGCGAGCTGTTTCGCCCACGTTTGGAATGAATCCGTTTTGAGCGGCAGTCGGATCGGCTGCCCTTGCAGCGCCTGCTCATAGCCGGCAGCAAAATCCTCAAGCAGAATCCGCCAGGATACGCCGTCTACGACCAAGTGATGGATCGCGATGAGCAGGTGGTCGCCGTCGTCGCAGCGGAATAAGCCGAGCTTCACCAGCGGACCGTTTTCCAGCTCGATGCTCGCTTGAATGTCATTCGCCTTAGCCTCTACCGCTTCTTTCATGTCGCGGGCTCCCTTGAAATCGACAACTTCCAGATCGAACAGCGCTTCGTTCTCCCCGGCGCCGCGGTTCCAGACGGTATAGCTGTTCTCGGTTTGACGGTAAACCGAACGGAGAGCATCGTGATGCACGACAAGCTGGCGCACCGCTTGGCGTAAAGCTTCTTCATCAAAGCCTTGCTTGGAGAACTGCATGAACGCCTGGTTGCTGTGATGCACGTCGGCTGGATTTTGTTCAAAGAACCAGCGCTGAATCGGGGTCAAGATGACCTCCCCCGTCACTTCGGCCTGGCTTGCCGTTCTCTCCGCCGTTTGCAACTGCAAACTAAGGGCGGAAATCGTCGGGTAATGGAACAAATCTTTCATGACCAGCTTGTACCCCGTTTGCAAAAGTCGGGACGATACCTGCAAAGCCTTGATCGAATCGCCGCCGAGCGCAAAGAAATTGTCCATCGTGCCGACCTGCTCCACGCCCAGCACCGACTGCCAGACCGACGCAAGTGCTTGCTCGGCAGGTGTACGAGGGGCCGTGTATGCAGCCTCGGCACGAATGCTTCCTTCCGGCACAGGCAGCGCTTTACGGTCAATCTTCCCGTTCGGCGTAAGCGGCATTTGATCCAGGCGCATGATGCGCGAAGGCACCATATGGGAAGGCAGCGCGGCGTCCAGATGGGCCACAAGCCCTTCCAGATCGAAGCTGGAATCCGCTACGACATACCCGCACAAATATTTCTGCCCCCGCTCGTCCGTCCGGTCGATGACAAGGGCTTGACGCACGCCGACAACATTGTTCATGGCCGCTTCAATTTCACCAAGCTCGATCCGATAGCCACGAATTTTCACCTGGTTGTCGATCCGGCCGATGAAGTCCACGTTGCCGTCCGGCATCCAACGCGCCAGGTCCCCGGTCCGGTACAACCGCTCACCAGCGGCGAATGGGCTGTCTACGAATTTCTCCGCCGTCAAATCCGGGCGGTTCAAGTAACCGCGGGCCACACCCGCTCCGCCGATAACCAGCTCACCCAACACCCCGATCGGCACCGGCTTCAGATTCGTATCCACGATGTAGAACTTAGCGTTCAGCCACGCTTTCCCGATCGGCACGCTGCCCGTCTTCGGCAGCTTCTCCAGCGGCTCGTCATAGAAGCTGGAGTCAATCGCCGCTTCCGTTACGCCGTAACTGTTAATAATACGGAACTGCGAGCCGAAGCGCTCCTGCAAGGTGCGGTAATCCGCTACGCTGCACGCATCCGAGCTTGCGATCAGCAGTTGCATCGAGCTGAGGTCTAAACCCTCAGCATGCACATGCTCCATAAACGGCACGATCAGCGCCGGCGTCGATTCGAACACCGTCACGGCGTAGTCGCGAATCCAGCCGTAGAGGCGGGTTGGATCAATCCGGTCGTCCTTCGGCACGATGACCATGGTGCCACCGTTGTACAACGTCCGCGCAATGTCGCCGACGAACACGTCGAACGAGAAGCTAGCGAGCTGCAGCAGCCGGATCGGGAACTGATCCAAGCGGTAGTCCCGCCGGTAGCCCGCCGCCGTGTTAACTAGGCTGCGGTGTTCCACCGCCACGCCCTTCGGTCGGCCTGTCGTACCGGAGGTGTAGATGAGGTAAGCCAGATCGTTCGGCTTGTTCACATTCGCCGGATTCGATGCGAGATCCGCCGCTAGTACGTTCTTCTCGGCTTCTGCCGTGGCGGAAGTTTCGGCAGTAGCCATTTCCGCTTGCGCCAAAGCCTCCACCTCTGCACCTGCTTCGCCCACAGCTTGTACGCCTACAGCCGCTTCCCCCGCTCCGAGGCTGTACGTCGCGAAGTCGTCAAGCGCAAGCACCGTTTGCAGCACTAGAGACCCGTCTCTGCACCAAGCTTCCACCTGCTCCAGCAGACGGGTCTGCGTGAGCAGCACCGACGCCCCGCTGTCTGCGAGCATATACTCGATCCGCTCCGCCGGATATTCCGGGTCGAGCGGCACATAAGCGCCGCCGGCTTTCCATACGGCGAGCACCCCGATCAACAGCTCCACCGAACGGTCGGCCATAATGCCGACCACCTGCTCCGGCTTCACCCCGCGGGCCCGCAGCGTATACGCCAGATGATTCGCTTTCGCATTCAACTCCGCATACGTCAGTTTGCTGTCTTCGTAGACAACCGCCAGTGCTCCCGGAGTGCGCTCTACCTGCTCCTCAAACAACTCGTGGAACGTGCTCTCTCTCCACGACTCATCCGCTTCCACACCTGTACCCTCTGCAGCAAGTTGCTTCGCAAGAGCCGAAGACGACACGTCAAATTTGACCAGCAAATCATGCTTTTCACTGTCCGTCAATATATCCAAATCCTCAATCCGCGCACCCGGCTGAGCCAGGATCGACGCCAAAAGCTGCTCGTAATGACCCGCCAGCCGTACCATCGTTTCCTCTTTAAACAGCGAGGTAGCGTACTCGAGCTTGCAAACCAACTCGTTATCGGCTTCCACGATATCTAAGCTAAGATCAAACTTTGCCGTCTTTTCCTCGATGTCGAACAGCGACCATTGCAATCCTTCCAGGGTTAAATCCAAGCTTTCGTGCTTTTGCAAAGAAAACATGGTGTCAAACAGAGGATTCCGGCTTAAAACCCGGCTCACCTGAAGAGCTTCCACCAGCTCCTCGAACGGATAGTCCTGGTGCTCGTACGCTCCAAGCGTCGTTTCCTTCACTTCCTGCAAGTAATCCACGAACTTCCACTCCGCCGCCGGACCCAAGCGAAGGGCCAGCGTATTGACGAACATGCCGATAATCGGCTGCAGGTCAGCGTGAGAACGGGCGGCAATCGGAGTGCCGACCACGATATCTTCCTGTCCCGCGTATTTATGAAGCAATACGGAGTACGCAGCCAGCAGAAGCATGTACAGCGTCGCCCCCGAATCGCCGGCAAGCCGTTTGAGAGCTTCGCTTTTCTCTGCATCCAGAATAAACGTGAGCGTTTGACCGTCAAACTGCTGGACGGCTGGGCGGGAGAAGTCAAGAGGCAGCTCAAGAACCGGAAGTTCGGAGCTGAATACCCCGCGCCAGTATTCCTCCTGCCGTTTGATGCGCTGGCGCTGCTCCTCGGATTGCTGCCAAACAGCGTAATCCTTGTATTGAATCCGCAGTTCCGGCAATTCTTCCCCATTGTAAAGCCGCACGAATTCGCGCATTAGCACGTCCATCGAAAGGCCGTCGGAACCAATATGATGAATATCCAGCGCGAGCAAGAATTTCTCTTTCTCCAGTTCGATCAGCAGGGCACGCAGCAAAGGCGGCTGGATCAAGTCAAAAGGCTGAATGAAGCCTTCAAGAATGGCCGCAGCCTGATCTTCACTTGCTTGAAGCTTCTCGACCTTGAAAGCTACGTGCGGATGAATACGCTGAACCGGCTCCCCATTCACGATTTCAAAACCGGTGCGCAGCATATCGTGCCGGGCCACCAAAGTAGTCAGCGCGTTTTCCACTTTGGCCTCGTTCAAAGCCCCTTCCAATTGCAAGGCGCTTGGGAGGTTGTAATTCAGCTCCGAGCCATCCAACTGGTGCAGGACGTACAGTCTTTTTTGCGCGGAGGAAACCGGATAGTACGCTTTTTCTTCCGCTTTCGGAATCGAGCTGTGCTGCATTTCTTCCAAGCTGGCAATAGCCCCGGCCATCGACTGTACCGTCATATAGCGGAACACATCGCGCAGCGGAAGTTCGACGTTCATTTCCTTCCGAATTTTGCTGACAAGGTTCGTCGCCCGCAAGGAGTGGCCGCCGAGCTCGAAGAAATTGTCCAGGACTCCAATGCCGGAGTAGCCCAGCACATTCTCCCAGATCTTCACAAGCTGGGACTCCGTCCGGTTACGCGGCGCTACGTATTCGACGCCCGTTTGCAAGCCGCCTTGCGGCTCCGGCAGCGCTTTGCGGTCCACTTTGCCGTTGGACGTCAGCGGCATGCGCTCCAGCTGCACGAAGTACGACGGGATCATGTACCCCGGCATTCCCTGAGCCAGCGAGGTTCTCATTTCGCTGACTGTCAGCATCCGGTCCGCCACGAAGTAGGCGACAAGCACCTTCTCGCCCCCGCGGTCCTGACGGGCAAGCACCACCGCTTCTTCCACGCCCTCGACGTTCAGAAGCTGCGTCTCGATTTCGTCCAGCTCGATCCGGTACCCGCGGATTTTCACCTGGTGGTCGATCCGGCCTAGGTATTCGATGTTGCCATCCGGCAGCCAAGCCGCCAAGTCCCCGGAGCGGTACAGTTTCTCCCCCTCCGCAAACGGGGAATCGACGAACTTCTCCGCCGTCAGATCCGGGCGGTTCAGGTATCCTCTTGCAAGGCCTTCTCCGGCCACGAACATTTCGCCCGCTACGCCGATCGGCACAGGGCGGCGCTTTTCATCCAATACATACACACTCAGAGTCGGGATCGGCTTGCCGATATTACTCTTCGCCGCCTCCATTTCGACCCACGTGATTTCCTTATACGTCACGTGAACCGTAGTCTCGGTAATGCCGTACATATTGATCAGCTTCGTCTCCGGGTACTTCGTCTTGAAGCCCTTGAGCAGCAGCGGACTGAGCGCTTCGCCCCCGAAGATGACGTTGCGAATCTGCAGATCGTATGGATGATCCGCCAAGACTTCACGCAGCAGCTGATAGAAGTAGGTTGGTGTCTGGTTCAAAATCGTGACCTGTTCGCGGCCCAGCAACGCTAGGAAATCGGCCGGACTTTTCGCCGTGAGCGGCGGTACGATGACCAGCTTGCCTCCATACAGCAGTGCTCCGTACATTTCCCAGACGGAGAAATCGAAGCAGAACGAGTGGAACAGTGTCCACGTGTCAGACGGCCCGAAATCGAACAGATTCTTGTCGTTGAATAGGAGGCGCACGACGTTCTTATGCTCGATCAGCGTTCCTTTCGGTCTACCAGTCGTTCCCGACGTGTAGATGACATAGGCCAGGTTGCCCGGCCCTGAAATCGGCTCCAGGTTCGAAGCGTCCAGCGCTTCGGCGGATTCCGCCCCTCTGTCGCCCCAAACGAAATCGTCCAATTCGAGGCGCGTTCCTGCGAAGTCGATCCTCTCGTGCAGATGCTTTTGAATCAGCAATAACGGCGCGCCCGAATCCTCGATCATGAAGCGGATCCGCTCCTCCGGGTAGTCGGGATCGACAGGCACGTAGGCTCCGCCCGCTTTAAGAATCGCCAGAATGCCGACGACCATATCGAGCGAGCGTTCGGCTAGAATCGCTACCAGCTGGTCCGCTTCTACTCCCGTCTCCCGCAGCTTCCGCGCAAGGCGGTTAGATCGCTCGTTCAGCTCGCGGTAGGTTAGCTGCCGCTCATTCATGACGGTGGCCACGTTGTCCGGGTAAAGCTCCGCCTGTTCTTCGAACAAGCCGTGAATCGTCAGCTGCCGCGGGTAGTCCGCCTCCGTATCGTTGAAACCGCGCACCAGCTCGCCGATTTCCTCCTCCGTGAGCATTTCCAGCGAGGCAATATCCCCGTCTGGCGCTGCTGCGATAGTTTCGAGCAGTTTGTCATAATGTCTGGCGAACCGCTCCGCGGTCTCCTGTTTATACAATGCCGTAGCGTACTCCAACCGGCATTCGAGTTGACCATTCAGCTCTGAAATATCCAGGAGCAGCTCAAACTTGGATGTTCGGTTTTCCAGTGGATAAAACGATTGCTCCAGCTCCTCGATGACAATTTGCTCATTCTCCGTATTTTGCAGGGAGAAGAATGTATCAAAGAGCGGATTTCGGCCGGTTGCGCGCGGAATGTGAAGACTTTCCACCAAGTCTTCGAATAAATAATTTTGGTTTTCAAAAGCCCCGAGCGTGATCTCCTTGATTTCTTCCAGATACGAAAGGTACGGCTTGGAACGCTCCGGACGGCTGCGAATGGCCAGCGTGTTGATAAACATCCCCACGATCGGCTGCACTTCTTCCTGCGTTCTTCCGGCAATCGGTGTTCCCACGATCAGATCTTCTTGACCCGAATATTTATGCATAAGGATGGAGTAAGCCGACAGCAGCACCATGTACAGGGTCGTCCCCGTCCGTGCTGCCAGCTCTTGCAGCTTCTCCGTCCGCTCTTTCCCGATATAAAACTTCACGGTCCGGCCGTCAAAGCTTTGCACCGCAGGCCGCGGGAAGTCCGTCGGCAGCTCCAATACAGGCAGCTCACCAGACAGCTGTTCCAGCCAGTACTCCTTCTGCGGCTGAAGCATCTGCCCGTAGGCTTCGGAATGCTGCCAAACGGCATAATCTTTGTATTGAATGCACAGCGGGGATAGCTCCTCGCCCCGATACAGGCGGCTGAACTGGTCAAAGAGCAGCGCTGTCGAAATGCCGTCCGAGACGATATGGTGCATATCGAACAGCAAAATGTGGCGATTCTCGGCAACTTCGATATGGCCGATGCGAAGAAGTGGCGGCTTGGTCAGATCAAACGAGCGATAGTAAGCTTCGACCACTTGGTCTACTTCCCGCTCACTCGCCTGGAAATAATCCACAGCAAACTCCACCTCGTCATAGATGCGCTGTACAAGCTCGCCTTGAACCTGCTCGATTCCAGTACGCAACGTCTCATGACGCTGAATCAGCGCGCGGAACGCGTACTCGGTGCGCATGCGGTCCAGCTTGCCTTCGAGAAGAAGCGCCGCCGACATATTGTAGCTGCGCTCGGCCCCATCAAGCTGACGCAGGACGTACAGACGCTTTTGCTCGGATGAAACCGGATAGTACTCGGCCTCAGCCGCCTTTGTAATCTCATACGTCTCCTGCTGCTTTAAACCGCCGATTCTTTGGGCGAGCTGTTCGATCGTGGTGTAGCGGAAAACGTCCCGCAGCGCAACCTCGACTTGCAGCTCTTTCCGAATCTTAGAAACAAGCGAAGAGGCCCGCAAGGAATGACCACCCAAGTCAAAGAAATCGTCTTGGACCCCAACTCGCGAAATACCCAGCACCTGCTGCCAAATAAAAGCTATTCTTGTTTCCAGTGTTGTGCGAGGAGCCACATACTCACGGCCTGCTTCTACCCCTCCGGTCGGTTCAGGCAGCGCTTTACGGTCAATTTTTCCGTTCGGCGTGAGTGGAAGCTTATCAAGAGACACCAGCCGTGCCGGGACCATATGGGCCGGCAGCTCTTGCTTCAATTGGGACAGCAGATCGCTCAGCTGCAAGGAAGCATCCGCCGCCACATAGCCGCACAAATACTTTTGCCCCTGCTCATCCGTACGGTCTGTCACCACAGCCTGCTTGACGCTTGGGAAACGCAGCAGGGCCGTTTCAATTTCACCGAGTTCGATCCGGAACCCGCGAATTTTCACCTGATAGTCGATCCGTCCGATGAAGTCGACGTTGCCATCTTCCAGCCAGCGGGCCAAATCGCCTGTCCGGTACAGACGTTCGCCCGGCACAAACGGGCTGTCCGCAAACTTCTCAGTGGTTAAGTCCGGACGGTTCCAGTACCCGCGCGCCACCCCAGCGCCGCCTATGACAAGCTCGCCTGGAACCCCTACTGGAACCGGCTTTAACGCGGCATCGACAATGTAAAACCGGGCGTTGAGCCAAGCTTTGCCGATCGGCACATGACCCGAAGGCGGCAGCTTGTCCAGCGGCTCATCGTAAAAGCTGCTGTCAATGGCCGCTTCGGTAACGCCATAGCTGTTGATGATGCGGAATTGTCCGCCGAATCTTTCCTGCAGCAATCGGTAATCGGTCACACTGCAAGCATCCGAGCTAGTAATCAGCAACTGCATGGAGCTAACGTCTAGCCCTTCTTCATAAATATGCTGCATGAACGGCAGGATGAGCGCAGGCGTCGATTCGAATACCGTAATGTTTTGGTCCCGTATCCAGCCGTATAAGCGGTTCGGATCAATTCGGTCATCCTTAGGCACAATCACCAGCGTGCCTCCGTTATACAGCGTCCGCGCGATGTCTCCGACGAACACGTCAAACGAGAAGCTGGCCAGCTGCAGCAGCCGCACCGGGAACTGATCCAACCGGTACTCGCGACGGTACGCATCCGCCGTATTCACGAGACTACCATGCTCGATCATGACCCCTTTCGGGCGTCCCGTCGTACCCGAGGTGTAAATCACATAAGCCAAGTCTTGCGGGGCGCTGCCGGCAGATTCAAATTCCACGGTTAAGGCATCTTCGTTATAAATCTGTTCATCGTCCATGGCATAGACAGCTTGGAGCTTCAGCCGGTCATCGGCTAACCAACCTCCGGCCCGCTCCAGCAGATGACGCTGCGTAAGCAGCACCGATGCATCGCTATCGCTAAGCATGTACTCAATCCGCTCCGCCGGATAATCGGGGTCCAGCGGTACATAAGCTCCGCCGGCTTTCCAAACGGCGAGCACCCCGACCAGCAGTTCCATCGAACGCTCCGCCCAGATCCCCGTAATCGTCTCCCTTCCCACGCCTTGTTCGCGAAGAAGAGAAGCCAGCCGATCGGCGCGTTCGTTCAATTCGCCGTAGGTCAGCTGTTTGTCCATGTAAACGACAGCCGGATGCTCCGAAATTTCCCGGGCAAATCTTTCAAAATACCGATGAAACGCTTCTCCCTCGCTCATCCCTGCCACCGGCGGATTAAAAACGTTGAGTATGCGGTGTCTTTCCTCATCGCTCAGCAGAGAAATCTCGCGTACTGGCAGTTCGGGAGTTTGAAGAAACTGGTCGAGAACGGTTACATACTGTTCCATAATCCGATCAATTTCAGCCGTCTCGAACAGGCCGGTACGATAGGAAGCATGGAGAATGATATGGCCTTCATTCAGCATATGATCAAAGCGCAGCAGCAAATCGTCCATCTCGTGCCTAGCGAAATGAGCCTCCAGGCGTATCTTGATTTCTTCGTACTCCACGATTTTCAAAGGCAGATATTCCAAAGACGTGCGGAACAGCCCCGAAAGATCGTTGCGGCCGTGTTGTTCACGTAAATCCTTGATTAATTGGTTATAAGGGTATTTCTGATAACGCAAATCCGCGGTATTTTCCTTGGAAACCGCTTGGATCAAGGAAAGCACGTTCCCTTCTGGATTCAGACGAACCCGCGTAGCCACGGTGCTGACGAACATACCGATCGTTTCTTTTTCCTTCTTGCTGGTGCGATTGGCGAAAACCGTGCCGACCGGAACATCGGTGCTGTCGGTCAGCTTGTACAATAAGGCGGACATGGCGGACAGAAATAACGTATATAAGCTGACCTGATATTGTTCGCTGAAGGCTAGAATGCGTTCATACCGGGAACCGTCCAAAGTGATGGCCAGTTTATTGGATTCGCTGCCGATCAAGAATGGCGGATACGATTTAATGCCGGTCGTTTCAGGCAAAGTGCTGTACTTCGTCAGCCAGTATTCCTTGCCTTTTTGATAACGCTGTGATTGCTCATATTCACGTTCTGAGGAAATATAATCTAGATAGGAAGGAGCCTGATAACTGCTGGAGATGCCTTTGCGTAGTTCCAGGTATTTTTCCATCACTGCATGCAGCAAAGCATTGACGGACAAGCCGTCGGCGATAATATGATTTACCGTCAAATTGAGCCATACTTGGCCGTTCGCAAAATGGATAATCGTAAATTGATAGAGGTGTTCGTCAAACACGCTGGCCGGTTTTTCGCTTACTTCTTTCACCCAAGCATAGAACTGTTCGGTTGTACCTATTTCGAGAAGGCTTATCCTAGCTTGGATATTCTCCGGCTCTTCGAACCACTGCGTTGGATTTTGCAAATCCCCGCTAATACGGATTCGGAAAGCGTCATAGGTTTTGACAATCTCTTCCGCCGCTTGCTCCAGAAGCTGTGTGTCGATCTCGCCCGTAATTTGGTAGGTCGCGGAAAGCATCGTGATGGACGTTCCCGGATTCATAATTTCCATGAACCATATTCGGCGCTGGGCTTGCGTTAATCCATATTGCTCGCTGGCATTCTCTCTCACATCGACACACTCCCGTTTTAGAGATTCTTTATAGATAGGCTTTGTACCTAGATGTCACTTAGTCACTTTTAAGAAGAACCGGGCAGGCCATTCCCAGAACGACTCCTGCGGACTCTTCCCCTTTTTCGTGTCTAACTTTTCTGGTAAGTACCGCTTATAAAGTAATACCTTAGATTGCAAAAAGACTCAGTCGCATTTCGCAAACAGGAAGCCGCCCGCCATAAAGCGGGTCTAGCCGTACAGCCGGGCGTAATAACCCCTGAGCGCCAGCAGGTCCTGATGACGGCCCCGCTCGACGACCGTCCCTTCGTTCATAACGGTAATCAAATCCGCATGTTCCACGGTGCTGAGACGGTGGGCGATCAGAATGGTGGTGCGCCCCTTCATTAATACGTTCAGGGCCTGCTGTACCCAATGCTGGGATTCGTTATCCAGCGCAGAAGTCGCTTCGTCCAGCAGCAAAATCGGGGCGTTTTTGAGAATCGCCCGGGCGATCGCAATTCGCTGCCTTTGTCCGCCGGACAAAGACGCTCCTCTCTCTCCCACAGGCGTTTTATACTGTTCAGGAAGTTCCTGAATGAAATGGTGAGCGTACGCCGCTTTGGCCGCCTCGATCACTTCTTCATCCGTTGCATCTGGGTTGCCGTAGCGGATGTTTTCCTCAAGCGTGCCGGTAAACAAGAACGGCTCCTGCGGTACGTATGCAATCTGCCTACGGATTTCTTCCAGCGTGTAATGGCCGAACGGTTTGCCTTGAATCAGGATTTCCCCGCTGTCCACAGGATAAAAGCCAAGCAGCAGCTTGATCAGCGTACTTTTTCCGCTGCCGCTGGCCCCCACGATAGCGGCAACCTGGCCGGGAAACACCTGCATGGACATGTCGACAAGCACCTTTTTATCCGCCTGATAGGAAAATTCCACATCGCGAAACTCCACCGCAGCCTCCGACACGATCTCGCTGTTAGGAGATCCCAGACGCTCCGGTTCCTCTTCCTCTCTTAGTACCTCTTGAACCCGGTGAGCGCCCGCGAGTGAATTTTGGGTCATCGAAAGAACCATCCCCAAGTTCAACAAGGCGTGCGTCAGATTCACTTGCAGAACCGCCAGGGCGGCGACGCTTCCCATTCCCATCAGTCCGTAGGCATAAAGCAGACTGCCGATAACGATGATGCCGCAGAACGTGACGTAGCTGATAAAATGGTTCACCGCAGCCTGCATGCCGTTCTTCTGCGCGGTTTGCCGAAGCGTCTGCGTCATTTGTTCGTTCAACGCCTCGTACTGGCCGTAAATCGTACGGATGCGGAACAGCTTCACAATTTGAATGCCGCCCATAAAATCTTTGAATTTTTCGGTCATTTTACCGAGCGTTTGCAAGCCTTGTTCGGACAAGGCGCGAATATCTCGCGCAAATTTCAGGCTGACCACGGAGGACAGCAGCAGAATGACGAAGGATACACCAGCAAACCGCCAATCGATCAACACCATGGAGACAATAGAGCCGATGCAAAAGACAACTTGAAGCAGCAAAACGAAGTAAACCTGCGACAATGTAAACTCAACGGTCGTTACGTCGTTGTTCACCCGCGACAGCAAGTCCCCATGGTGCGTCTGCTCCAGGAATCTCGGCCGCACCCGGCACAGCTTGTCATAAAGACGTTCACGGATATTCAGCACAGTCAGCTCGACACTGCGCTGGTATAAGTAAATGAACCAGGGAGAAATCATATTTTCCAGGAACAGGGCCGCGCCCAAAATAATAAAGGCTTCCACCATCAGGGACGTATCTCGGGACACGGCGAAATTAACCAAGTTATGTACGACCAAACTGAAGGCGACGAGGAACAATGTCTGGGTGAGCGCCGTCACGGCAAGGCCAATGGCGTACTGGGTTTTGCGCTTGCGGTTCATAAACGTCAGCAAGTAGCCGAGTTCTTTCACTTGCGAGAGCCATCCGCTCTTTTTCATGTGTACGCCACCTCCCTGCGTTTGGCAGAATCGGTAAATTCCTGGTAGTACGACTGGGCGTACAGTCCCTTCATATCCAGCAATTGTTTATGAGTGCCCTTTTCCACAATAGTTCCTTGTTCCATGACCCAAATTTCGTCGGCGTTTTGTACGGTAGAAAGCCTGTGGGCAATAACCATCGTCGTTCTCTGCTTCATCAATACGTTGAGTGCTTCCTGTACCGCGCTTTCCGACTCGGGATCAAGAGCCGACGTTGGCTCGTCCAGCAGCAGAACAGGAGCATCCTTCAGAAAAGCCCGTGCCATTGCAATGCGCTGGCGCTGCCCGCCGGACAAAAAGCCTCCGCGCTCTCCGACATACGTCTGGTAGCCGTCGGGAAGCTGCATAATGAAGGAATGCGCCTGAGCGAATTTGGCGGCTTCGATTATCTCGTCCATCGACGCTACTTCCCGCCCGTAACCGATATTTTCGGCGATCGTGCCGCTAAACAAATATGAATCTTGGGTTACCACGGAAAAATGTGACCGAAGCTGCTCCGGATCGGCGCCGTCGATCAGGCTACCGAACACCCGGATTTCACCCTGGTCCTCCAGAAGCGGATAAAAGCCGCATACAAGCTTAAACACCGTGCTCTTCCCTCCGCCGCTCGCTCCGACAAGCGCGATCGTCTTCCCTTCCGGCACCGAGAAGCTAACATTTCGCAGGATCGGGGAGCTCTCCTCATACCCGAAGGTTACGTTCCGAAATTCGATGGGGGCGGCGCTCGCTTTCGAAAGCGAACGACCATTTTCCGTTTCGGTCGGCTGCTCGACGATCTCGGAGACCCTTCTCAGAGCACCGGTCATTTCGAACGTCCGCGTGATGAGCTCGGGAATGTGCTCCAGCGGCTCCAGACATAGATTCAGCAAGTACAGGAAGGCGATCAGCTCTCCCGCGCCTAGCTGCCCTTTGTAGATCAAATAGCTTCCGAAACTGACGGCGAAAATAATCGGGCTGATCATCAGCGTGGATAGTAGCGGGTTGACCCAGGCTTCCCGTTTTTTCACGGCCAGCTTTTTTTGAGCCGTCAATTGCAGCAATGCTTGGTAGGAGCGAGATAACATGCCGGATAGCAAGTAGCTTTTTACAATAGGCATACCCCCAAGCGTATCCTGGAGGTTGATGTTCATTCGTCCCATGTTCGCCTGGGCTTCCTCCGTCAACCGCTCCAACTGCTTGCCGATCCATTGAGAAACCAGTAGCGCTACGGGAAATAACAGCAGGCTGTACAGCATTAGCTCCCATTGGAGGTAGATCAAATAAGCGAAACAGCCGATGAACAATAGCGGATGATAAAACCACTGGGCGAGGTCCCGAATCATAAAGTGCTGGATGAGCTGCAGGTCGTTGTTGATCCGCGACAATACGTCGCCGGAGTGCTGCTTTTCCAAATAGGAGACCGGGAGTTTGCCGATATGACTCATGACATGGTTGCGGATATCCTGCACCGCAGAGGCGCTGCTTCGCTCCACGCCGAAGCTCATGAAAAACTTCGCTGGTACGCCGATCAAGATGACCACAAAGACCATGTACACGATTTGCAGAACGATTGGCCCCGCCCCCTTCTCGGCCTGGGTGGTCAACTGCTCGATCAAACTTCCCGTCCATATCTCGATAACGGCGGCGGCAATTGCGGACAAGGTACCGACGATCATCCAGCCTTTGTGATGGCTTACATAGGACATCAGCCAGCGGAACGCTTTCCAAGTGGCGTAAGCGGCTTGGCGCTTGGAAGGCGCCGCTGTGCCTTGTTCTTGAACAGATGGCTGTCGGTCAGCTTCCATGCAGCACCCCGGTTTCCGCTTCGATCTGCTTCTTGACTTGCTCTAAGATGTCCCGGATGACAACGGCCGTTTCATCCACACGCGCGAGTTCCAACAATTCCTCATGCGCGCCCTCCAGCCGATAATCGGCATAAGCTTGTGTCGTTGCCCTCCGCCAGGACGGCAATTGGTGCTCCAGGCGGAACGCTTCGCTGTCCTTCGCAATCAGTTCGTAAATTCGGGCAGTGATCGTGCCGGAATTAATAAGCTGCGCTTCGTACGCCAAGGTTGCTTTGACCTTCCGATGAACCCACCCCCGCACGAGTGGGTTGCTCATTAATTCCTTCTCTTCTTCGTCGAAATCGGCAAGCGTTTCTTCAAGCTCTTTCTCCGACGTTTCGGAAGGCGTCAGCGTGTCCTTAATCCACGAATCCACCATGAGCACGTCCGTTACGGAACAGCCTCTTTTCTCCATCATTTTGGCTACCTCGAACGTCACGTTGCCTCCGAAGCAGTAGCCGAGCAGCACGTAAGGTCCTTCCGGCTGGATGCGGACGATCTCGTCCACATAATGGTTCAGCATGGCCTCGTAATCGGCGGCATCGTCGATAAAATCAATGCCGTAGAGCACGAACCGGCTGTCGAGCCTGCTTGCGAGCTCTCGATAACCGATGCCGAAGCCGCTGCCCGGAGGGAAGCAGAACACGTTCAAATCTCCTGCTTTATTCAGCTTAATGAAGGAGTCTCCCCCTTTATCCAAGCCCTGATCCCCCTCTCCCAATGCCATGGCTTCAACTGTTACATGATGGAATTGACGGTTCAGCGGTATCTCAATGCCCGTTTCATCGTAAACGGCTTGAACGAGCCTCATCAGACTTAACGAATTGCCACCCAACTCAAAAAAGTTATCCTTTACGCCGACCTGTGGAACGCCAAGCGTATCCTGCCAGACGCGGGCGATCTTCATTTCGAGCAGCGTTCTCGGCGCGACATATTCGGTTCCTCCAGCCGCGGCTTCCTCCGGCGCGGGCAGCGCTTTGCGGTCGATTTTCCCATTCGGAGTCAACGGCATCCGCGAAAGCTGCACGAGGTGCGAAGGAATCATGTACCCAGGGAGCTGCTTGGAGAGCTCCTCCTTGAGTTCATGCGCAGCCAGCCTCGTTTCCGCGACGTAGTAAGCGACAAGCTGCTTTTGGCCGTTCGCGTCGTCGCGGTCGAGCACCTTGGCTTCTTGCACGGCGGTGATCTTTAGAAGCTGCGTCTCGATTTCGTCCAGCTCGATCCGGTACCCACGGATTTTGACCTGATGGTCGATCCGGCCCAGGTATTCGATGTTGCCGTCCGGCAGCCAAGCCGCCAAGTCCCCGGAGCGGTACAGTTTCTCCCCCTCCGCAAACGGGGAATCGACGAACTTCTCCGCCGTCAGATCCGGGCGGTTCAGGTAGCCTCTCGCAAGACCTTCCCCGGCGACATACATTTCGCCCGCTACGCCTATCGGTACAGGGCGGCGGTTTTCATCCAGGACGTACACGCTCAACGTCGGGATCGGCTTGCCGATATTACTCTTCGCCGCCTCCATTTCGACCCACGTAATTTCCTTATACGTCACGTGAACCGTCGTCTCGGTAATACCGTACATATTGATCAGCTTCGCCTCCGGGTACTTCGTCTTGAAGCCCTTGAGCAGCAGCGGACTGAGCGCTTCGCCCCCAAAGATGACGTTGCGAATCCGCAGATCGTACGGATGATCCGCCAAGACCTTACGCAGCAGCTGGTAGAAGTACGTTGGCGTCTGGTTCAAAATCGTGACCTGTTCGCGACCCAGCAACGTCAGGAAATCGGCCGGATTTTTCGCCGTGAGTGGCGGTACGATGACCAGCTTGCCTCCGTTCAGCAGTGCTCCGTACATTTCCCAGACGGAGAAATCGAAGCAGAACGAGTGGAACAGCGTCCACGTGTCGAACGGCCCGAAGTCGAACAGGTTCTTGTCATTGAACAGGAGGCGCACGACGTTCTTATGCTCGATCAGCGTTCCTTTCGGTCTACCAGTCGTTCCCGACGTGTAGATGACATAGGCCAGGTTGCCCGGCCCTGAAATCGGTTCCAGGTTCGAAGCGTCCAGCGCTTCGGCGGATTCCGCCCCTCTGTCGCCCCAAACGAAATCGTCCAATTCGAGGCGCGTTCCTGCGAAGTCGGTCTTCTCGTGCAGATGCTTTTGAATCAGCAACAACGGCGCGCCCGAATCTTCGATCATGAAGCGGATGCGCTCCTCCGGATAGTCGGGATCGACAGGCACGTATGCTCCGCCCGCTTTAAGAATCGCCAGAATGCCAACGACCATATCGAGCGAGCGTTCGGCCAGAATCGTTATCAGTTGGTCCGCTTCTACTCCCTTCTCCCGCAGCTTCCGCGCAAGGCGGTTGGATCGCTCGTTGAGCTCGCGGTAGGTCAGCTGCCGCTCATTCATGACGGCGGCCACGTTGTCTGGGTAAAGCTCCGCCTGCTCTTCAAACAAGCCGTGAATCGTTTTCCCCCGCTCAAACCCGGTTTCGGTGTCATTAAATCGCTTCAGCAGCGTCTCCCTCTCGTCTAGGGACAGCACATCGGCTTGTCCGAGCTCCAGATCCGGCTGAAATAAAAGCACGGACAGCAGCCGAACAAGATGGTTGGCCGCCTGTTCCACGAATGCCTGCTCGTACCGCTGCCCGTCAAAGCTGATTTCCAGCTCGATGGAGTGGTTTTGGCGGTCGAAGCGAAAAACCGTATCGGCCGCCACCCGATTACCCAGCGGTCCCGGATGAATCGGGGCGAAGGATGCGACGGTGTTGACGACCGGGAGGCCGCCACCCGTATAGTCCAGACGGAGCGACTCCACCATTTTCCGAAAAGGCAGGTGCTGATGCTCCAGCGCCTCGCCGACGGAGGCTTTGATGCCCCCGAGCAGCGTTTTCAGCGTAGTCTGGCGGTTTACGGACGTCTTGAGCACCAAGATGTCATGCGGCGACGGAGTCCCGTCGGGGTCAGCGCTATAAGAAGGCATGCCGACCAGCACTTGGTCCTGCCCGGTATATTTGAACAGTAGGCTTTTTACTCCTGCCAAAACAATCATGTACAAAGCCATATCCGAACCGTTGGCGAGGCAAATGATTCTCTCCGCGAGTTCGCTCGGCAGAGTACGGTGAAGCAAGCCCGGCTCGGCCGCAGCTTCCCTGTCGGCGGATAAATTGGAGGATTGACTGTAGGGAAGGAAGCTCAGGCTGTTATCGGCGTCAAACTTGCTGCTCCAGTATCGTTCTTCCTTTTCAAACAAAGATTTCATTCGTATCTCCCCTAAAAATGAAGTGACCGCATGCCCTGGCGCAGGTCCGAAAAAAGTTGCTTTCGTCCTGCGCGTATAAGGGCTTGGATGTTGTTCGCCGTCTTCCTTAGGATGCGCGCCGCTTTCGCTTGACGGCGGAGGCGCGCTTGTAGAATTAGAACGCGAATTCGATCAAATCGACGGCACTCTTTGCGCCTGCCGCCGGTTTATGGCATTCAATCCGGCTTAGCTCCAGTTGTGGATTTTCTGCAATTTGAGACAGTACCCGCAGGTAATCCTCGGTCAAGGTGCGGATCATCGCTTCTTTGAACAGCTTGGTGGCGTAGAAGAAGCCCCCGCTCAGCGCCCCGTTGTTCTCATACATAAACAGCGTCAGGTCGAACTTCGCTTCTTCCAAATTATCAAGCTCGTAATTCTTCAGGCTGACCCCTTCCAGCTCGGCGTCTCGTTCTTCGATATTTTGCAAGTCGAAAACGGCATCGAACAGCGGGAAGCGGCCCGGCTCCCGCTTCACATTCAAACGCTCCACGAGCTCCTCGAATGGATAATCCTGATTCTCGAAAGCACTCAAAGCCGTTTCCTTCACTTCTTCCAGATAGGACAAGAACGTTTTGTCGCCCGACGGACGATTGCGGATCGCCAGCGTATTGACAAACATTCCGATGACCGGTTCCAAATCAGCGTTCGTTCTTCCCGCCACCGGAGTGCCCACGACCAAGTCCTCCTGCCCGCTGTACTTGGACAGCAGCACGGTATAAGCCGCAAGCAGCACCATGAACAGCGTGCTTTCACGCTCGGCCGCCAATTCGCGCAGCCGCGCAAAGAGAGAAGATTCGACGTCGAACTCCAGATGCGCGCCTTCGTAGTTGCGAACCCTAGACCGTTCGTAGTCCAGCGGCAAGTCCGCTGTCGGCAGCTCGCCTTCGAAGGTTTGCAGCCAGTACGCTTCCTGCCGCCCGATCCGCTCTTGGTGGGCCTTCGACTGCTGCCAAACAGCATAATCCTTGTATTGAATACGCAGTGGCGGCAATTCTTCCCCGGCGTAGAAACTTGAGAACTCATCGATCACAATCGCCATCGATACGCCGTCGGACACGATATGGTGCATGTCGAAAAGGAGAATATGCAGGTTCGGCTCCAACTCGATGATCCCCGCGCGCAGCAGCGGCGGCTTGCCGAGATCAAACGGACGAACGAAGCTGCGGACGATCTGCTCGATTTGAGCCGCATCCTCTTTATCCGCTTGATGATGCTCGATAGCAAAATCGACCTGCGGGTAAATCCGCTGGACGGCTTCGCCCTTCACCATTTCAAAACCGGTGCGCAGCGATTCATGCCGTGTTATCAATTTCCGCAAGGCGGCTCCCAACCGGTCTAAATCAAACTCGCCTTCCACCTGCACCAGCTCCGGCATGTTGTAAAGCTGATCCGCTCCATCCAGCGTGTGCTGAATGAACAGCCGTTTCTGCGCGGAGGACAGAGGATAGTACTCTCTCTCCTCCGCTTGAGGAATGGCCTCATGCTCCCGCCGTTCCATCTGGGCGATCGCCTCGGCCATCGCCGCAATCGTCGAGTGACGGAATACGTCGCGCAGCGGCAGGTTGACGTTTAATTCCTTAAATACCTTGCCCGCCAGCGTCGTCGCTCGAAGAGAGTGGCCGCCGATGTCGAAGAAGTTGTCGTGAACGCCAATCTCCTTCGCAAGCCCCAGCACCTCCTGCCAAATCACCGCCAGCTTCGTTTCCAGCTCATTGCGCGGTGTGACGTACTCCACTCCGCTTCCAGCTTCCCCTTCCGGCGCTGGCAGCGCCTTCCGGTCAATCTTTCCGTTCGGCGTCAGAGGCAGGCGCTCCAGCTCCACGAAGTACGACGGGATCATGTAGCCCGGCAGCTCCTGCGCCAGCGCGCTGCGCACATCGTTCACCGCCAGCTCCGCTCCGGTATCCGGCGTGTAATACGCGCATAGCGCCTTCTGCCCGTTCGTGTCACTGCGAACCAGCACCACCGCTTCGCGCACGCCTTCCACCCTCAGTAGCTGCGACTCGATCTCGCCCATCTCGATCCGGTACCCCCGAATTTTCGCCTGATTGTCGATCCGGCCGATGAAGTCCACGTTCCCGTCTTCCATCCACCGCGCCAAGTCTCCCGTGCGGTACAGCCGCTCGCCCGCAGAGAACGGGCTGTCTACGAACTTCTCTTCCGTCAGCTCCGGACGGTTCAAATACCCGCGCGCCACGCCGACTCCGCCGATAACCAGCTCGCCCAGCACCCCGACCGGCACCGGGTTCAGATGCGCATCCACGATGTAAAATTTCGCATTCAGCCACGCTTTTCCGATCGGTACATTGCCTGTCTGTGGCAGCTTCGCTAGCTCCTCGTCGTAGAAGCTGGAGTCGATTGCAGCTTCTGTCACCCCGTATGCGTTGATGATTCGGAACAACGAGCCGAAGCGTTCCTGCAAGGTCCGGTAATCTGCCACGCTGCAGCTGTCCGAGCTCGTGATTAGCAGCTCCATCCCGCTCATATCCAGTCTCTGCTCGTGCACATACTCCAGGAACGGCACGATCAGCGCCGGTGTCGATTCGAAGATGGTAATTCGCTCCCGCTCCATCCAGTGGTGCAGACGAGACGGATCGATCCGGTCGTCCTTCGGCACAATCACCATCGTGCCTCCGTTATACAGCGTCCGCGCGATATCTCCCACGAACACATCAAACGAGAAGCTTGCAAGCTGCAGCAGCCGTACCGGGAACTGATCCAACTGGTATTCCCGCCGGTAGCCCGCCGCCGTGTTCACCAGGCTGCAGTGCTCGATCATCACGCCCTTCGGCTTGCCCGTCGTTCCCGACGTGTAGATCACGTAAGCAAGGTCATCCGGACGGGCTTCATGGAAGCTGTCGGTGTCGACATGCTGATGGCTCTCATCGCTGGCATCCACAGCATTGGTCAGCTTGCCGGAGACCATGCCAGAGACCTTGCCGGAGACAATCGGCGCATTCGCCCGTTCCTCGCTGTACGACGCTTCGTCGTCCAGGTACAACACCTCCGCCAGCGCCATCTCCTCTTCGCCGAGCCAAGCTTCGGCACGCTCTCGCAACGGCGTTTGCGTCAGCAGCACCTTCGCTCCGCTGTCTTCCAGCATGAACCGCAAGCGATCTGCCGGATAATCCGGGTCGAGCGGCACATACGCCCCGCCCGCTTTCCAGACGGCCAGCACGGCCACCAGCAAGTCTACCGAGCGATCGGCGAGAATGCCGACGATCGTTTCCCGGCCGATTCCGCTTGTGCGCAGCGTGCCCGCCAAGCGGTTCGCCCGCTCGTTCAGCTCCGCATACGTCAGCCGATCGTTCTCGTACACGACGGCCGCCTCTTCCGGCGTGAGCTCCACCTGTTCCTCGTACAGCCGGTGGAACGCGATCGCAGGAGCCGCTTCCCGCTGCGCCGTGTTAAATACTCCGAGAATTTGTTCTTTTTCCTCAGCGGTCAGCAAGTTTAACTCGGCGATCTTCGCATCCGGACGGCTTACGATCGTTACGAGCAGCTGCTCATAATGCTTCGCCAACCGTTCGATCGTCTCCCTTTTGTAGAGAGCCGTCGCATATTCGAAGCTGTAATCCAAGCCGCCGTTCTCCTCGCCCACATCTAAGCTGATATCAAACTTCGCGGTATCCAGTGCGCTCGGATAAGGAATCAGGCGAAGCCCTTCCAACTCAAACTCCTCGTTCTCCGTATTCTGCATCGTAAACAGCGTGTCGAAGAGCGGATTGCGGCTTAAATCACGGGTGACTTGCACCTTTTCCACTAATTCTTCGAACGGATAGTTTTGATGCTCGAAGGCGTGAAGGGTCGTTTCTTTGACTTCGTTCAGGTATGACAGGAATGTCTTCTCCGAAGCCGGATAACTGCGGATAGCCAGCGTGTTTAAGAAAATCCCAATCAACGGCTGCACATCTCCATGATTCCTTCCGGCAATCGGCGTACCGACGATCACGTCTTCCTGGCCTGAATATTTGTGCAGAAGGACGTTATACGCCGCAAGCAGCACCATAAACAGTGTTGTGCCCGTTTCCGAAGCGAGCTGCTTCAGGCCGTCGGTTTTCGAAGCGTCCAAGAAAAACTCCAGCGTTTGGCCTTCGTAGCTCTGTACGGCCGGACGCGGATAGTCCGTCGGCATTTCCAGCACCGGAAGCTCACCTTGGAACATGTCCAGCCAGTACGCCTCCTGAAGCTGAAGCCGTTCCTTCTGCTCCTGCGAATACTGCCAAACGGTGTAGTCTTTGTACTGAATGCGCAGAGGCTCCAATTGCTCGTCGCCGTACAAGCGGACGAATTCTTCAACAAAGATTTCCATCGAGACGCCGTCAGAAATAATATGATGCATGTCGTACATTAGAATATGGCGTTCAGGAGCCAGCTCAACAAGGCCTACCCTCAGCAGCGGAGGCTTCGCCAAGTCAAACGGACGGACGAAACGGCGAACCGTCTCTTCGGCCTCTTGCTCATCCGCTCGATAGAACTCCACGGCAAAATTTATGTCCTGGTAAATCCGCTGCGATGCTACGCCATCCACCATTTCGAACCCGGTGCGCAACATTTCATGCCGCGCCACAAGCTTACGGAACGATTCTTCAAACCTTGCCCGGTCCAAAGTACCCTCCAGCAGCATCGCTTCCGGCATGTTGTAGCTAAGCTCCGCGCCTTCCAGTTGATTCAGGATAAAGAGACGTTTTTGAGCAAAAGATTGCGGGTACACCTCTCTGTCATCCGCCACCGGAATGGAAACAAATATATGCTCATCTAGCCGGGAAATGGCAGCCGCCATGCTCTCGATGGTGGAATGGCGGAACACGTCGCGCAGTGGCAGATCCACGTTCAACTCTTTATGAATCTTGCTGACCAGTGTCGTTGCCCGCAGGGAGTGGCCGCCGATGTCGAAGAAGTTGTCGTGAACGCCAATCTCCTTCGCAAGCCCCAGCACCTCCTGCCAAATCGCCGCCAGCTTCGTTTCCAACTCATTGCGCGGTGCGACGTACTCTGTTCCGCTTCCCGCCTCCCCTTCCGGCGCTGGCAGCGCCTTCCGGTCGATTTTCCCGTTCGGCGTCAGAGGCAGACGCTCCAGCTCCACGAAGTACGACGGGATCATGTAGCCCGGCAGTTCCTGCGCCAGTGCGCTGCGCAAATCGTTCACCGCCAGCTCCGCTCCCGTATCCGGCGTGTAATACGCGCATAGCGCCTTCTGCCCGTTCGCGTCACTTCTAACCAGTACCACCGCTTCGCGCACGCCTTCCACCCGCAGTAACTGCGACTCGATCTCGCCCATCTCGATCCGGTACCCCCGGATTTTCGCCTGGTTGTCGATCCGTCCGATGAAGTCGACATTGCCGTCTTCCATCCACCGCGCCAAGTCTCCCGTGCGGTACAGCCGCTCGCCCGCGGCGAACGGGCTGTCTACGAACTTCTCTTCCGTCAGCTCCGGGCGGTTCAAGTACCCACGCGCTACTCCGACTCCGCCGATGACCAGCTCGCCCAGTACTCCGATTGGCACCGGGTTCAGATGCGCGTCCACGATGTAGAATTTTGCATTCAGCCACGCTTTGCCGATCGGCACATGGCCTGTCTGCGGCAGCTTCGCCGACTCCTCGTCGTAAAAGCTGGAGTCGATCGCCGCTTCCGTCACGCCGTATGCGTTGATGATCCGGAACAACGAGCCGAAGCGTTCCTGCAAGGCCCGGTAATCCGCCACGCTGCAGCTGTCCGAGCTCGTGATTAGCAGCTCCATCCCGCTCATATCCAGTCCCTGCTCGTGCACGTACTCCATGAACGGCATGATCAGCGCCGGCGTCGATTCGAAGATGGTGATTCGCTCCCGCTCCATCCAGTAGTGCAGACGAGACGGATCAATTCGGTCGTCCTTCGGCACAATCACCATCGTGCCTCCGTTATAGAGCGTCCGCGCGATATCTCCTACGAACACGTCAAACGAGAAGCTTGCAAGCTGCAGCAGCCGCACCGGGAACTGATCCAACTGGTATTCTCGCCGATAGCCTGCCGCCGTGTTCACCAGGCTGCGATGCTCGATCATCACGCCCTTCGGCTTGCCTGTCGTTCCCGACGTGTAGATCACGTACGCCAGATCCTCTGAAATGGCTTCATGGAAGCTATCCGTACCAACCTTCGGATGGCTTTCCTCGCCGGTATCCACAGCATCACTCAGCTTACAGGAAACTATGTCGGAGCCCATACCAGAGCCCATCGGTGCATTCGCCCGCTCCTCGCTGTACGACGCTTCGTCGTCCAGATACAGCACCACCGCCAGCGCCATCTCCTCTTCGCCGAGCCAAGCTTCGGCACGCTCTCGCAGCGCCGTCTGCGTCAGCAGTACCTTCGCTCCGCTGTCTTCTAGCATGAACCGCACGCGGTCCGCCGGATAATCCGGGTCAAGCGGCACATACGCCCCGCCCGCTTTCCAGACGGCCAGCACAGCCACCAGCAAGTCCACCGAACGCTCGGCGAGAATGCCGACGATCGTCTCCCGGCCGATGCCGCTTGCGCGCAGCGTAGCCCCTACGCGGTTCGCCCGCTCGTTCAGCTCCGCATACGTCAGCCGGTCGTTCTCGTACACGACGGCCTCCGCTTCCGGCGTGCGCTCCGCCTGTTCCTCGAACAGCCGGTGGAACGCAGCCGCAGGGGCCACTTCCAGCTGCGCCGGGTTGAACGCGCCAACAATTTGCTCTTTTTCTTCTGCCGTTAACAAGTTCAGCTCGGCAATCATCGCATCCGGACGGCTTACGATCGCCGCAAGCAAATGTCCGAAATGAGTCGACAGCCGCCGGATCGTGCTTTCTTTATAAAGAGCCGTTGCGAATTCAAAGCTGCATTCCAGGCCGCCGTTTTCTTCCGTAACATCCACACTCAGGTCGAACTTGGCCATGCCGTATTCGCTAGGGTACGGGGACAATTTCAGCCCTTCCAGCTCTAACGATGTATCCTCCAAGTTTTGCAGGGAGAACATCGTGTCAAACAGCGGGTTGCGGCTCAAATCCCGGCTGACCTGCACTCTATCAACGAGCTCTTCGAACGGATAATTCTGATGCTCATAAGCGCCTAAGGTCGTTTCTTTCACTTCTTCCAGATACGATAGGAAGGTCTTCTCCGAAGTCGGATAATTGCGGAGCGCTAGCGTATTGACAAACATTCCGATCAAAGGCTGCGTGTCTCCGTGCGTTCTGCCCGCAATCGACGTTCCGACGATCAAATCGTCCTGACCTGTGTACTTATGCAAAAGCACGCTATATGCCGCAAGCAGCACCATATACAGCGTCGTTCCTCTTTGAGCGGCCAGCTGCTTCAAGCCCTCGTTCGTTGCCTCGTCCACAAAGGACGTCAGCGTTTGTCCCTCAAAGCTCTGCACGGCAGGACGCGGATAGTCCGTCGGCATTTCCAAAACAGGAAGCTCGCCCCGGTAACGGTCCAGCCAGTAAGCTTCTTCGCGTTTCAACTGCACTTTTTGCTCGTCCGACTGCTGCCATACTGCATAGTCCTTATATTGAATGCGTAAAGGCTCTAATGACTTACCTCCGTACTGACGAACGAGTTCCTCGATCATCACGTTCATCGAAACCCCGTCAGAGACAATATGATGCATGTCGAACATCAGCAAATAACGTTCGGCTGCCAGCTCTACGAGCTCCGCCCGCAGCAGCGGAGGCTTCGCCAAGTCGAAAGGCCGGATGAAGGCCTGTACGACTTCAGGTGCTTCTTCCTCGCTCGCATGACGGTACCCGACGGCGAAGTCGACGCTGTCGTAAATGCGCTGTACAGCTTCGCCTTGTACGATCTCAAAGCCGGTTCGCAGCGTTTCGTGCCGTGCGATCAGTCCGCGGAAAGCCTTCTCCAGCAGACTCCGGTCAATCGATCCTTCCAGCAGCAGCACACCCGGCATGTTGTAGCTCTGATCGGCCCCTTCCAGCTGATTCAGGATAAACAGCCGCTTCTGAGCTGAAGATAGCGGATAATATGCTCTTGCGTCTGCCAATGGAATCGACGCGAACGACTGCTCTCCAATCCGGGATATAGCGAGAGCCATCTCTTCAATCGTCGAATAGCGGAATACGTCGCGCAGAGGCAGCTCGACGTTCAGCTCCTGATGCACCTTGCTCACCAGTGTCGTCGCCCGCAGGGAATGACCGCCCAGGTCGAAGAAGTTGTCATGAACGCCGATGTGTACCAGTCCGAGCACGCTTTCCCAAATTCCGGCCAAGCTGGCTTCCAGCGGAGTCCGAGGTGGAATACGTCCTTCGCCCAGCTGCAAGCTCTCTTCCGGCGCCGGGAGAGATCGGCGGTCAACCTTACCGTTCGTCGTCAGCGGGAGACGCTCCAACTGAATCAGGTACGCCGGGATCATATAAGCCGGAAGTTCCTGGGAAAGCACGCTCTTAATCTCGGCCGCCGGAAGATCGGAGTCCGCTTCATAATAGGCGCAAAGCTGCTTCTCACCGGAGGTGTTTTCCCTCGCGAATACCGTCGTTTTCCGAATCCCCTCCACTTTCTGAAGCTGCGCTTCGATCTCGCCCAGCTCAATGCGGAAGCCGCGGATTTTCACTTGGTCGTCCGTCCGTCCCACGTATTCGATCGTGCCGTCCGGCAGCCATTTCGTCAAATCCCCCGTCCGGTACATACGCTCTCCCGGCACAAATGGATTGTCCACAAATTTCTCCGCTGTCAGCTCCGGCCGGTTATTGTAGCCCCGTACCAAGCCTTCTCCACCGACGCAAAGCTCCCCAGTTACGCCGATCGGCAGAAGCTTGTTCCGGCTGTCGACGATATACACCGTCGTATTGCTGATCGGCCGTCCGATAGGTACGGTAACCGCCGACTCATCGACGAAGTCGACCGGAAGGTACGTGGTATAAACCGTGCTTTCCGTCGGGCCGTACACATGGTTGAGCCTGCCCGGTCCGGTATGGGCGAGCGCTTTACGCACATGGCCGACCGACACGCGCTCTCCTCCGAACAAAATCGCCCGAACATCCCGCAGGCAGTCGACGTTCACATCTACAAGGATGTTGAAGAAAGCCGTCGTAATAAACATGACCGAGATGCGCTCGCGCTGGATGAGATCCGCCAGACGGCCGATTTCCAGCAAAGTCTCGTAGGGAACCAGCACTAGCCGCGCCCCGTTGGTCAAAGCGCCGAAAATATCGAAAGTCGCTCCGTCGAATGAATAGCTCGAAAGCTGGAGCACATGATCCCGCTCGGTGATGTCGATATAATTCGTATTTCGCACGACCCGCACGATGTTGCGGTGCGAAACAAGGTTGCCTTTCGGCTTGCCCGTCGTGCCTGACGTATAGATGACGCAGGCTAGATCTGTCGCTTCGATGCCCGGATTTAGATTTGTGCCGTCCTCGTGATAGAAGGACTCGTCGTCCAATAAAATCACCGAGTCCAAACCCGCCAGGCGCTCGCGCAAGCGGCTTTGCGTCAGCATGACCTGTGCTCCCGAATCCTCTATTAAGAAACGGATACGCTCCTCGGGATATTCCGGGTCAATCGGTACGTAAGCCGATCCGGCTTTGTGTGCCGCGAGCATGCCCACCACCATTTCAATGGAACGCTCGGCCAAAATGGCGACTAGACGACCTTTGGATATCCCGTGGCTACGCAAAGTACGGGCAAGGCGGTTGACACGTTCGTTCAGCTCGCGGTAGGTCAGCTCGTGCTCATTTAAGGAGATAGCGGATGCATCCGGGATGCGCTCTACCTGCTCTTCGAACAATTGAATGAGCGTCTTCCCACGCGGAAATTCAGTAGTGGTGTCGTTAAAACGTCCGAGAAGGTCGGCCTTTTCCGCCTCCGTCACAAGTTCCAACTCGCCCACGGCAATTTCCGGGTTATCCGTCACCTGCTCCAGCAGATGGACGAGATGCCCCTTGAGCCGCTCGATGCTGTCTTTATCGAACATTTCGACGTTAAAGTCGAACCGAATTTCGATCTCGGCTCCCGGCACCACGGTCACGTTGAAGTTATAGTTCGTCTGCTCCTCCATCTGAACGTCAGCGATCGTCAGGTCGCCGTGCTGCTGGTCGCCCGCCTGCTCCATCTGCTCGTCCACCGGATAGTTCTCGAAAGCGATGATATGGTTGATCAGGTTCTGCTTTTGTACGCTGCGGGCTTGAATTTCATACAGCGGATAGTAATCATAACGCCCGGACTCCAACGCCCGCTCTTGGAGCTTCACCATCAGGTCGGCGAACAAGGTGTCCGCTTCACTCGTGACGCGGACAGGCACCGTATTAATGAATAGCCCGATCATGGACTCGATGCCCGGGATTTCCGCCGGTCTTCCGGCCACGACGCTGCCGAATACGGCATCGTTTGTTCCGTTATATTTTTGCAGCATCACGCCCCAAGCAGCTTGCAGCAGCGTATTGACCGTAACCAGACGTTGTTTCGCCACCCGGTCCATCCGCTCGCTCAAGTCCTTGCCCAGCTCGGCGATGACGTGATCAGCCGTAAAGCTGCCGTTCGGCGCCGGTTCCTTTTGCCCAGGGAGTACGGTTTGCCCTTCATAACCTGCCAGGAATGTCGTCCAATAGCCGGATGCCGCCTCATCGTCCTGTTTCTCTAGCCATTCGATATAGGCGCCATAATCCGATCCTTTATCTCCCACTGGCTGCTTGCCGAATGCCAAGGCCGAATACGTCTCAAACAGCTCTTGCGTCAACTGCGGTAGGCACCAGCCGTCCATCAAAATATGCTGGAAACTCCACAGCACATGATAGCTTTGCTCTTCGGTGCGCAGGATCGTAACCCGAACGAGCGCGTCATGTTCTAGGTCGAAGCCACGAAGCTTGTCATCCTCGGCCTTTTTATCCAAATACGCTTGTTTCTCGTCCACCTGCAAATGAAGCAGCTCTTCATATTCAAAGCCGACCGGCTTGTCGCGATATATGATTTGCAGTGGCTCGCCAGCCGGTCCTTTCACAAAATTCGCCCGCAGCACCAGATGACGTTTCGCAAGCTCCAGCCAGCTCCTCTCGAAAAGCTGCACGTCGAGCGCTCCCCGTATCGTAAACCGCGTCTGCTCGAAGTAAGCGGCCGTTTGCCGGTCAAGCGCGTTGTGGAACCACATGCCCTTCTGCATCGGCGTAAGTGAGTAAATGTTTTCTATTTCCCCAAGATGGCCCGAGCGCTGGGCGATTTGCTCCAATTCCGCGATGGTCAAGCCTTTAAATTGCACGTCGCTCGGCGTCAATTCGGTGTTTTCTTTGCCTGCGCAGTGGATAATAAGCTCTCGGAGACTTTGCTCAAGCCGCTGAGCGAAGGCTTCCATCGTTTCCTTGCGATACTGCTTCCGGCTGTAGCTAAGATCGAGCGATAAAGCACCGTCCAGCACCATACCGTTGATATCCAGCACAAAGCTGCGGGCCTGCCGGTCGCTGGCCGGGCTGCCGATGGAATAAGAAGATATGCCGATCTCGTCCTGATTGACATCATCGTCGAACTGGCCGAGGTAGTTAAAATTAATCTCCGGCTCTGCGCCCCAAACAAAGCCATCCTCCGATTTGGAGAGATAGCGGCATACGCCGTACCCAAGCCCTTTGTTCGGAATGCGGCGCAAGCTTTCCTTGACCTGTTTAATCTGATAGGCCAAGTCCCGATCGGTTTCCGGCTCCAGGACGACAGGAAACTTGGTTGTAAACCAGCCGACTGTACGCGTGATGTCGATATCCGTTCCAATCGATTCGCGTCCATGTCCTTCGAGATTGATCCGCACTCTTTCGTGTTCCGTCCACTTGCGAACGGCTATGCCGAGCGCTGTTACCAAAATATCGTTCATTTCGGTGTGGTAGGCCCGGTGAACCCGCTTCAGCAGCAGTTCCGTTTCTTCGGGAGTCAAACGGACGAACAGCGATTCACTGTCCTGCTGCGTCGTAACGTCCACCTCCAGATCCTTCGGTATGGCCGGAACCGCAATTTGTTCCACGGCCTGCCAATAGGCCCGTTCCTTCTCCATCTCCGGGCTTTGCACGTAAGCGACCAGTTGCTCGGACCAAGTGCAGTACGCATCTGTTTTCGCCGGGAAACGAATTTCCTCGCTTTTGCCGGCCTGCTCGTAACCCAAAGCGAAATCCTCCATCAAAATGCGCCAAGACACGCCGTCCACTACGGCATGATGAACCGCGAGCAGCAAATGATCGCCGTCTGCGCACCGGAACAGTCCCGCCTTCACGAGGGGCCCGTTCTCCAGATCGATGCCCGCTTGAATGTCCGTTGCCTTCGCTTCCACAGCCTGCGCGGTATTCTCCGCATCCTTGAAGTCGAACACGTCCAGCGTGAACAGCCCGCCTTCCTGAATCGCGCGGGTCCGCGCACTAAACCCTTGTTCCGTCTTGCGGAACACCATCCGCAAGGCATCATGATGCTCGACCAGCTTTTGCAGCACCTGACGCACCGTCTCTTCGTCGAAGTGTCCCTTCCGGTACAGCATCACCGACTGGTTGAAATGATGTGGGTCCGCAAAGGAGCTCTCGAAAAACCAATGCTGAATTGGCGTCAGCGCCGTTACACCCGTTATTTCGCGTTGATCGATGATACGTCCGATCGGTTTCACATGCAGGCTGAGCTGTGAGATAGTAGGATATTTGAACAAATCCCGTATTTCCAGCTTGTACCCGGCTTGATGAAGCCGCGAAGATACTTGAATGGACTTAATCGAGTCTCCGCCCAGCTCGAAGAAATGATCCGTTACCCCAACACGATCGGCGTTCAATACCGCCTGCCATACATCGGCAAGCGTCTGCTCGGCTTCATTGCGGGGAGCTACGTACGCGCCACCAGTCAGCGCGTTTCCTTCCGGGGCCGGCAAAGCCTTGCGGTCGATTTTATCGTTCGGGGTGAGCGGCATCCGCGGAAGCTGAACAAAATGCGCCGGAATCATGTAATTCGGCAATTTTTGCGCCAGCGCGCTTCTCAGCTCGCCGAGTGTAAGCGGATGGCCCGCGACCAGGTAAGCACACAGTTCTTGCCCGCTTTTGCCTTCCTGCGCAATTACGATCGTCTCCTGCATGGAGTCGATCTTCAGAAGCTGCTCTTCAATCTCGCCGATCTCGATCCGGAATCCACGGATTTTCACCTGATGGTCGATCCGTCCCAAGTACTCAATATTTCCGTCCGGCAGCCAGCGGGCCAGATCTCCCGTCCTGTAAAGACGTTCTCCCTGCGCAAACGGATGTTCCACGAACTTCTCTGCTGTCAGCTCCGGCTGGTTCAGGTAACCTCTCGCAAGCCCCACGCCTGACACGCACAGCTCGCCGTCCACTCCTGGAGGCACAAGCTGCAGGTGGGCATCCAAAATAAAAATCCGGTGATTGGCCAGCGGACGCCCGATCGGAATGACTCTGCGCTCCGGCTGCTCCTCATCCGCATCCCAAAGCGCCGTAACAATCGAAGCTTCGGTAGGGCCGTAAGCATTAAAATAGCGGACCTTGTGTTTCCACTGCTGCACAAACTCAGCCGATACCGCCGAGCCTCCCGTTACGAGCTTCGTTAAGCTGGGAAGGCGGTCCGGGTCTAAATAAGCGCTGTAAGTCGGAGGCAAAATTGCTGCCGTAATCGCATGTTCGTCCATATAACTCTCAAACAGGCGGTTGTCGAGAATCGTCTCGGCCGTCGGGATGTACAGAGACGCGCCAAAATAGAGCGCTTTGAACACTTCCCAGCAGGATGCGTCGAACGATAGACTGGCGAATTGAACAATCCGGTCATGCTCCGTGATGCCCAGCCTGTCTGCGAACATCAGCTTTAAGCTGACCAAACCGCGATGCTCCAGCATGACCCCTTTGGGGTTGCCCGTCGTACCTGACGTATAGATGACATAAGCCAGATCATTCGGACCGCTGGCCGGTTCCAGGTTCGAGCCATCGTCGCTGTAGGCCTGCTCGTCATCCAGCGCCACCACGGTCCCTTCGAACGGCACCTGCTGCAGCAACTCCCTTTGAGTGAGCAGTAGCTGCGCGTTCGAGTTCTCCAGAATGTAGCGGATGCGTTCTTCCGGGTATTCCGGGTCGATCGGTACGTAGGCACCGCCAGCTTTCAGAACCGCTAGAATGCCAACGACCGTCTCCAGCGATCTCCTGGCCATCAGACCTACCAGTTGATTGGGCAACACGCCGACCGATCGCAGCGTCCGCGCCAACCGATTAGCCTGTTCGTTCAGCTCCGCGTACGAAAGCCGCCGCCCCTCAAAGACAACTGCCGTCGCTTCGGGCACTCGCTTCGCCTGCTCCTCCACGAGCTGATGAATCGTCTGATCACGGGGAAAGTCCTTCTCGGTATCGTTAAAGCTTTGCAGCAATTGAAATTTCTCGTCCTCAGACAGCATGTCCGCCCGCACGATGTCCAGCTCCAACTCATGAAGCCCCACGACCAGCAGGCGATTCAAATGACCGACGACCCGAGTCATGAACTCAGAGTCATATAAATGCTCGTTATATGATAGCGCTAGCTGTATCGTCCCGCCGGTTATGCTGAATGCAAAGGAACAATCCGTGACCACGTTCTGCCCGATTTCGTCCAGATGCAGCTCCTTAAGGGATACTAGCGTATGGATGACGGGTATTCCGTCTGCATATTGCAGGTCCAGCTTCTCCGTCATTTTCAAGAACGGAATATGTTGATGCTGAATCGCTTCCGGCAAGGAAGTCCTCAGCTCGCTCAGAAGCGTTTTAAAAGTGGCACCCGCCGAAAGCGAGTTTTTCAAAATGACCGTATGATTAACGGATCGGCGCGTCTCCGTCGGTTTCCGTACAACCGGCATGCCGACCAGAATGTCAGAAGCGCCTGTATATTTATGCAAGAGCGACTGAACACCGGCGAGCAGAATCATAAAAGCAGCTAGTGGAGCGCCCTTGCTCATTTGAAATACGCGCTGCGTCGCTTCCTCCGAAAGCGAACCGCCGACGGTTGTTACAATGGGCGCTAGGGAGCTTGGAGCTTTGCTGTAAGGCAGCCGCGTCAAGGTATAATCATCGCTACCGAATTTTTCGCTCCAAAACAACGTTTCTTTTTCAAAAGCCATTTGGATCGTTCCCCTCTCTTCATCGGTAAAAGCAATCCGGCGGAGCATATGCCGTAGCAACGCTTCAGCCTCGCTCCCCACCTTTTCAAACATGTGACAAAATTTTCAATGGCTTTCGCCAGGTCACCGCTTCGCTTGCTCGGTTGATCTCATGCCGCAATTATCTGCCTAGCAGTTGTCCCGCTCGGCTCCCATGCGTGAAAAGACAACAAAGAGCATCGTTCTACACAAGAGATGCGGCTGCTTCCGGCTTCAATATGCTTGCTGCGAACGAGCCGCCCGAAGACGGGCTTTGGTTTAACATTGGGTTTGGAATTGGATTTGAGGGTGGACAAGGGGTGTTTCGCCCATCGATGCAAGGCTTGCTGTAGGGTTCCGGTCGGCCAGCAGGAAATCGGCCGTACCTCCGGATTCGGCACCGGAGCTGCCTTTGTCGAAGCCATGTGTAAGGGGTATTGATACACTCTATGTACGATTTGTGTATTCCCCCGCAGCCCTGTTGTGGATAAGTGAAGACCCAGCTGCGGGGTAGTGAGCTTTTCCTGAAGATTAGATGTGACGATGGTGCTGTATGAGGCTCAAAGAATGCTCCGTATGTTGTGAACGGGACAGCCCTTGGAGTGGTGGTGAATTCTATGCTACCTGACGGTACCGCAGGCAGCATGGGGAGATAATCTTCCAAGTGGGGTGAAATCGTTATCTTAACATCAGGGCCGCACGGCACTTCCTTGCCTATTGCCGGGGCGGCCACGGGCTTGGCCCAGCTTAGGTCGTTACCAGCAAATCCTGGTTCTCCTGAGAGAGCACCTGCTGCATACTGGACCTGATAATGTCGCAGCCGGCGGCTAGATGCTCCATAGAGACGGTCAGCGGAGGCATGATCTTCAGCACGAGGTCTCCTCTGCCGGCTCTTTCAATGATGAGCCCGTTCTCGAAGCTGATCTCTGTCATCCGCTTCGCCCCAGCTTCATCCGTGAAGCCCGAGACGTCAATGCCCCAGATCAGGCCGAGTCCGCGGATGGCGATGGACGGATGCAGAGGCTTGATTTCTTTGTCTAGGAACGAGCGCACAAACTCTTCCTTCTCTTTCACCTGGGCTTCCAGGGAGGCTCTGTCCCGGAACTCAAGAGCAGCCTTGGCGGCCACAAAAGCGAGCTGGTTGCCGCGGAAGGTGCCGTTATGCTCGCCCGGCGTCCAGATATCCAGTTCGGGCTTCAGCAGCAGGAGGGACATTGGCAAGCCGTACCCGCTGATCGACTTCGACAGGGTAATGAGATCCGGCTCGATCCCCGCACGTTCGAAGGAGAAGAATTCGCCTGTCCGGCCGCAGCCGACTTGAATCTCGTCGGTAATGAGCAGGATATCGTGCCTGCGGCAAAGCTGCTGCAGCCCGCGCAGCCACTGCGCGTCGACGACGTGAATTCCGCCTTCGGCTTGTACCGTTTCAAGCAGGATGGCGGCCGGCTTGTCGATTCCGGAATGCGAATCAGTCAGGATATTCTCCATATAGCTGAGCGTATCCATTTCTGCGAAAGCCCCGCTCGGGTGGGGCATGAACGTAACTCCGTTCAGAGGAAGCCCCGCCCCTTCCCTCATGGACTTGGAGCTTGTCGCCGACAGGCTGCCGAGCGACATGCCGTGGAAGCCGCCCATGAATGCGAATATCCCGGTTCTCTTCTTCGCCTTGCGTGCGAGCTTCAAAGCCGCTTCCACCGCGTTCGTCCCCGTCGGACCGCAGAATTGAAGCTTGTAATTCAGCTTCTTCGGTTCCAGGATCCGCTCCGAGAAGCTCTGGATGAATTCGCGCTTGGCCATTGTATACATATCCAGACCGTGCATAATCCGGTCGGAGGTCAAGTAATCGAGAACCCTGTCCTTGATATAATCGTTGTTATGACCGTAATTCAGTGCTCCGGCACCTGCAAAAAAATCAATATACGCTCTTCCGTCCTCAGAATATAACAGGTCTCCCTTGGCCCGGTCGAATACCACCGGAAAGCTTCTGCAGTAAGATCTTACGTTGGACTCCAGCTTTTCAAAAATGCTCATGCGCTTCATCCTCCATCGGAATTGGGATAAGGTTGGCTTCATTCTTTCTGAACCTTCTGACGTCATGGAGCAACATATTCTCGGCTGTCATTTTCCACACTTGTCGGTCCCTGCATGCCGGCTTGCTGGGTAGCCAGTGGACTGGTCTCGCGCGCACAGCTTATATAGGCATAAAGAACCATAAATCCTATTTTATATCATAATTGGAAATGTTACTTGGGTAGAATTATATCAAAAGTTCGAAGAATGTATAGTAAAACTTTAGTTGATTGTGGTCTGTCCAACATAAGGTGTTAATATTTTGCCTAAAAAGAGCGAATGAAGAAGAAACGCTGGGAATGGGTTGCCATCAATCGAGGAATTCGACGCGTGTCGACATTCAGGTGGGGTGCCCTGTATTTTTCAGGTTTAATCATTCATCTTGCATTTTGATTCACGACATCTTTTACTGGTTCATGACTTTTTTATCACGAGACAATAAAAGAATAAAAAGTAAAATACATTTATAAAGAACGCTGTACTTGCAATTAGGAGTGGAGAGCAAATAATCGCAGTGTGAAGCGTTTCTGTTTGAGGACAAAAAACCAAGTGCTTGTTAGCAATGAACAAATCGCTATAAAATTTATGCAGAGTATCTTATTTAGCGTATGTCTTGTACTTTTTCTATTTATCATATATCCCTTTTTACTATTGGATTATTTACTTTCCTAAATTGGTTCTCATTAACTCAGCAATTTTTCGATCATCTTCACTCTCAGATTGTTCGAGCTGTTCAATCACTCTTTTTTGCCGATCTTCAGAGTGATTTTGGCTCAACTTCCATTTCCCTTCCATTCGATTGATTTTCAATCTGAAAGGGACTATTCCACGTGTTAAACCTTCAACTAACTCATTATTCGTTTCATTGATCTCATACGGGCTATCAACTGTCTCATACTTCGAAATTAATTTTTTAAGTGATTGCAAGACTTCGGTATGATCCTCGATAATTGCAACACTGCCGTAAACATGCACAGCTACATAGTTCCAGGTTGGAACGGACATATTTGTCTCATACCATGAGGAAGAAATGTAAGTATGTGGTCCAGGAAAAACAGCAAGTACCTCTTGGCCCTCGATTTCTTTCCATTGTTCGTTCGGTCGTGCAAAATGGCTTATTAGACAATCATTCTCCCAATCTAACAAAAACGGCAAATGGGAAGCCACTGGGACGTTATCATGGGTAGAAAAAACAATTCCAAAGCTATTATTCTCGATAAATTCAAATAGTGAAGTGCGATCTTCAACCAAAAAATGTTTAGGAATATACATGATGCAACCCTCTCAACGTTTACAATTTCGCTAAAGAATACGACGAAGATTGATGATTTCTTGTGCAGTTAGATGTACTTCTTCTAACTTTTCGCTCTTAGTTGGCTTAGTCGCAATTCTGTTAAGTTCCTCTTTGAGATTGTCTATTGCTAGTAGTTCTGAAGGTAGTTTCATGACAAAATATCTCAAACAATACAATTTCCAAAGATCATCGTCGCTCTTGAGTATATTTTTAACTAAAGGAATCGTTTCTCGGGGTACTATTTTTACAAGTATTTCTGATATTTCAATGGAAATAGGCCAATTCATATCTTGAAGCCATGTTAGCAATTCTGGTAACAGCTCTATTAGCTCTTTTCTTTCAGCATGTTTCAAATGATTAACTCTTTCAAAATCATGTTTGTCTCTTGGCAAAAGATCATTCAGCTTAACAATATGCTGCGCATCAGCAGCCGTTGCCCATCGAAGTTGAATATTGGAGTCGCTCAAAGTGATCACCTCCCTTCCTCTCTCCACATTCATTTCGTTTACCATTCCACACTGCGTTTTTCGCGTGCAGTTAAAGCCTATACGTTTTTTCCATCATCAATTAGAACTTACGCTTCTGGTAGGGCAACCCAATCCCATCTTCACAATAGGACTTCAAACTATAAAGAAACATCCCCCAGTTATAATTGCAAAAACGATAAAACACTGTTAATTCTCTCCAATCCGAGTGCTTCAACGTAATATGCGACTTGTTATTTTTTTCTTCAATTTCAAATGAAATAAATGTATCAACCCACTCCGGATCAGAATCCACACATTTCCAAACAATTTTACGATCCTTTTCCAGTTCCACGACTTGCATCTTTGTTACGTCATTACTGCCAAAATGAAACTCATTTATAAATCCGATCTGGTCTTGAACAATTAGTTCATTCGTCCATACTTCTGATAAGCCTTCAGCTGTTGTTAGTACTTCATAAAGTTTTGCTGGGGTCACATTCACAATTTGAAGATGTTCAATGTTTGGCATAGTATAAACCTCCTCAGGATTTAAAAATATTAATTTCATGAGTACCATATAGTTTATAAAAGGCCCGCTTTTTTAAACATTTCTTTCCTTAGCTTTCGCCCGACTCTCCAGTTGTAAATAATTTGTATAAGTAACGAAACAAAACTGACCCACAATAATAATAGTGCAGCCACGGAAGCTGTACCTATTAATCCTTCATCTGTTAGCAGACCGAAAAAAACTCTCTCTGAGCCAGCAGTCCCCCCAGTATCAGGCAATAAAATATGAGACAGCAAAAAAGATATATAGACAGAGTAGTTAACCAGTTTCATTGTCTTTGACTTTTGATATTCCATTCTATGAAATGAACGATTTGAAAAATAAAAAAGAATGGCATGGATGAGCATCGGTACTAAATAAAATGCTCGAAACAATCCTACGTTCATAAACCAGTTTAAACCTACAATGAATATACACAACAATGAAAAAATATTATATTTACCTGCGTTAGTTAATGATTTCTCCTCTAATTGAGAACTCATATCTTAGATGCCCCCTTGTTGTTCATCTTTCTCCCAGTACTCCCTGCAGCCCAGCTTCCATACAGACCTGTTCAATCTTCTCCAATGGAAACGTGGCATTTCTATTATTCGACATAAGATTTGTGTAGAAATCATTGATCAAGACAGCTATTGGAGCGTACCGCAAAATAATTTCTGCTGCTGAATCCATCAATTCAAGAGCTTCTTTACCCTCAGCACAGCGACGTATGAATTCGATTCGTTCAGCACGATCAAACTTCCCTGCCAGTGCTGCTGCAAGCCAGTTCACTAACCATGTCACCACATAATATCCATCATGATTCTTGTTTAATTCAATAAACGTTAATTCGGCAACTGTTAGTTCAAAGTGGGAAGAAGTAGCAAGACCAAAGTCTGAAATATAAAGGCGGTGTCCATCGGTTAAAATATTTTTAAAGTGAGCGTCAAAATGTAATAATCCGTTCTTATTCATAAAGGAGACAGCCGACCTCAATTCTGAATCCACCAATGCCAACGCTGTAGAAGCTGCACGTTCACCAATAGCGAACTGTTCGTTAAGCCAGTTATGGAGATTGTAAGGAATGTACTCACAGAACAGTACCACATCGTATTCAGCTTCTTTAAGTGACTCAATTCGCTCCCCTATTTTTGTAGAACCCCAAAACTCAACCAGTTGGGGAACATCGCTCAGTTCATCAGAGATTGGTTCGCGCCATTCTGGACTTTTTAACACCCGCCAGTGATACAGTAAGGGAAAGTTCTCACACTGTCTTTCCAGAACCCAGTTCGTAGCCATCGTATGGGCGGCGACCTCACGCCACGCTCCACTACCTGGTGAGCCTATACCATAGTGGCAATATGGAGGAAGATCAAACATGTTTCTAGTAGACATAACATTTTCAGCGCTTCTTTCTAACTCCGTGAGCCGCACCTTTTTCACAAAAACAGGAATTTCATTGATTTGCAATAAAGCCGTTGTACCACCAATTCCGGTATTTAGAATCGCAGCTTCTTCCACTCGATTTCTAAGCTGTTCATCACTAAGCAGTGTTAAAGAGGAAGTTACGGCATCATAGCGGGAAAGTCTTATATCATGGGGCAAATATAGCTCCTCAGATGATAGTTTCATAAGAGATAATCTCCTTTGGCTCTGTTACTTTGATGAACCCACTAATTATGCAAGACCACCTTACCTTCATAGGATAGCGCTAAGACCTCCAGCATCCTTGTCCTCTACCTTTTTAAAATCATGCTGTGTCAAATTTGAACGGCATAGAACCTATTGTTAGATGATACTGATCAGAAAAGAAGAAAGCCAAGCATGCAGCAACAATAGAAAGTAACTACCAAGACCCTAAAATACTCAGAATAAAAATAAGAGAAATTAGCCCAAGATGTACAATGGCTACATTTATTAAAAATTGAGCATGTTCTTCATTGAAGCTGAAATAGAAATACCAAAAAACCATTAAGAACACGTATACAAGTATTATAAATTTTAGTTTTAATTGAGTGGCTTTCTTGTATTAATGTTTCAGCTATTCATACTCCAGTTTATAAACGACTTCCCCCTCTATAACTCGGCCGTCTTCTACGAATCCTAATTTTTCATATAATTGTTTGGCCCAATCATTCTCCGGTTCAAAGCTTATGTATATGACTCGATGTTGTGTATCTTCTTTAATCTTTTTAATGACCTTCTCCATTGCTGCCTTTCCATATCCTTTGGACTGATGCTTCGTATCTATCATTAACCGATAGATCCAATATTCATGGTCTTCTTCATCAATACAATACATCGTAAAACCAACTAAAACATCGTCATTATATATAGCCAAGCAAACACACTCTGGAAATGCTTTAGCCTGAGCAAGTGAAAACAAATTTGTCGCTACAAACTCTTTTTGTTCCTCAGCTACACTTAACTTTATGACATCAAAAAAATTACTTCGATTAATTTCTTTAAGTTCTATCATGAATGTTCCTCCACTCATCATTATGGTAATCTTAGATTATAAATGCTGTGAAATTCTTCCTAGTGTCCGAAGTATAATACGGCGTATACTGTCCCTTGTTCGAATTGAGCTAAAACACCCCATTCTCGTGGCGGAAGTTGATTCTTCTGGCAAATTTGAATACCATTCATCAATCCAATAAGATCACAATTCTGTATCCTTTTTTAATTGTATTTCCTCTTCAACCTTTTTAAAATTACTTTTAGCTCTGAGAGATCCATGCCCTGATTGGAAAGTATTAATGTCCTGATACGATACTTCTTTTGTATTCCCCCACTTTTTCCACGGAATTTTATCATATCTATTGTGCATGAGATATTTAATTGGATTAATCGAACCTGGGGCATAGTTATAAGTCCCCATATTAACTGGATCGCTTACTAAAGTTCCGGTTCCTGTATTATAAACAGCTTCGAATCTTCCATCTTTTGAAATGAACTTAACATTTAATGCTCCGTCCATCCCTTTATAGTTATACATATGGTATTTTGAACTAAATAGCTTCCACTTACCTTCAGCAGCTAGAGCAATCATTTCATCTAGTTTTTTAGGTGCACCACCGTAAGAATTTAATACATTCCTAAAATAATGAAATTGCTCAGTAATTGAATCTAGCTTTCTAATATTTTTATCAAATACAATAAAGTATTGATTGAAACTTTCATGATTTATTAATGCATCTGGATCGTTTTCTAAGTCACTAATCATTCTAGTAATTACTGCAGTCGCTGCAATTTGACTAGAACCATCAAAAACATACCATCTATCATTTTTCATTTTAATTTGTTTGTATAGAGCTTCTAATTCTTCGAAATACGCCTTAGATAAAAAATCACTCCCAGATGACACACTAACATTCAAATCAGTATTTTTATAATTTAGAATTTTTAATTGTTCTGTTATGAATATCGATATCAGTATAATAAAAATAATACTTAATCCGTAGAATAATAACCTTCTCCTCATAAAATACACCTCACGAAAAGAATTCTACTAGTTACATTTTCTCACACTTTCTCTAATTAGAATCTCCAAGATAACAAGGTTTAGATTGTTTATTTACAAGCTGCTCTACAAGTTGCCTTGGATAAATTCTTTTTTCATGTAGTCTGTCAATCTCAATCCATTCTACTCCTACTTGATTGTCATCAGGATTAATTCCGTTATTGGGAGTCTGCGCTCCCGCTAATCTACATTCAAAATAAAACTCAACCTGATGAACGTCATAGTCCCATTCTGCGAACTCATGATTGTTACCTATGTACTCTCTTATGTAAACAATATCTCCTACTTCTACTTGACAGCCTATTTCTTCTAAACATTCTCTGACTACCGCAGCTTTAAGCTCTTCCCCTTTTTCTTGACCACCACCGGGGAATAAATAAAAGCAGCCCTGCTCATCACTGTTCTTGGTTAGAAGCAACCGGTTCTCTTCTATAATTATTGCTTTGGCTGAATTTCTTATTGGTTTCATTGTTTTCTCCTTATTTATCTACTTATTTCATTATCCATTGCTTCATCTGATCTTTCATGGCACTAGCAATTTCTCCGTCTCTCTTTTGTATTTTCAATTTCCCGATGCATGAATACAACACTATCTAAAGTTATCGATCTCATAGTTTTAACATTCAAATAATGGTCTGATCCATTCAACATCGAGTTCTACAAGCTTTGCAATTTCCTCTATTGAGTATCCTTGTTGTAGTGCTTTTTTTACTATTTCAACTTTTACTGTTCCTTCTCTTATTGTAGTTTCTGTGAATCTATCAAAATGTATCGTATCGTCTGCATCTGTACCATCGAGCGCGAAGACGCACCTATAAGTTCCAATACTCTCTCCCAAATATAATATATCCAAATTACAGTATACAAAATCTGCATATCCATTTATATGAGTCAGTTGAATTGAATCAAGCTTTGTTCGTATTACTTTTAGATTTGATTTCTCTTTAAAGGTATTTAAATAATCTCTCCTATTTCCTTTGAACCAATTTTCTAAATACACGGTAAAGCCTTCTTTTGTTCTCTCCACGACCTGATGAGTCTTTGACCATTCAAGTAATTCATTCGTATTCATAATGCAAGCCTCTTTTTTTAAAATTAAAATACAATCATTCGATCATTCCCAAACTAAATAATCATCAAAAATTTCCCCACCAAAGTTGTATAGAAGTTTATAGTATCCGATATATTTATTGTTATATTGAATCTTTATTATCACCTCAATAAACTCACAATTTTCATTATAATCCGTTTCAAATGTATCCCAATTTCTAATACTCATTGAAAGTTTATAATATACTAATTCAATTAATTCCGAGTTGTACTCTTTAAAATATTCCTCAAATTCACTTGGATCTTCGTTCATATAGTTTTCGAGACACTTCCAGAAACAATCAACAACTTGCTTCTTAATGTCATTATTGTTAGCCCATTCTTTAAGCTCATTTGAATTCATTTAATACTCCTTTATTGATTAGATCTACGAGTAGTAGCCGCCTTCTAGTAAATACGTTCTTGTCTCCTTATAGTGTTTATAGATCTTACTAAAGGCCCTATTAGCTTTATGCTGATACTGCCCATCACTTAGGCATGGTTTAATGACTTTCACTACTTGCGTCATACATGTATCACTAGGAATCTCACCCGTTATTAATTTTTCTAGCTCTAGCTCAAATATGCCTTCAAAATTCTCTGAACAATCTCCATATACATAGATTGCTTTGTTATCGATCACTTCAAGTAATTTGAACTTGATACAGATTGCCATCGTAGAGTACCATCTCTCTATAACTGTTATTATTTATTCATCAAACCTAAACTGGAGTGATTTCATTGAAAATGCATACAGATCGACTTGAATTAGTCCCCATTGATGTAGTCAATCGTCATGCTCCTACCTTCGCACAATATATGAATAATAAAAAGCATATTCAATTATACATGGAACAATTAATAATTGATCCTGATTTGTTAGGTTGGGGTGTATGGTTAGCTATAAGTAAAGATTCCAATGAAGTAATTGGTGATATTGGGTTTAAAGGAAAACCCGTTAAAGAGACTGTAGAAGTAGGTTATGGCTTCATGCCGGGAGCACGAAATAAAGGCTATGCAACGGAGAGCGTTAAAGCCTTAGTAAATTGGGCATTTTTAACTAATAAAGTTAGCCATGTGGTAGCTGAATGTGCTGTAGACAATCATCCATCCATTAAAGTTCTTAAGAAATTAGGAATGCAACGAACGAGTTCTACGGATAAAATGATTTATTGGAAATTAACGAATTGAAGCTAATTTCTTATTCAGCAGTTATATTCACATCTATTCCGTATTGAATTAAGCCTAGTTTTTGAGCAACTCTTTGTGAATGTAGATTATCCCATGAAGTACTGTAAAGTGGTATGTAACCAAGATTTCTTACTTGCATACTCCATATTGCTACCAAATTAGGTGCAATGCCTTTTCCCCTATGATGCTCAACTGTAAATAAACTGGCTTCTATCGCTTGGTTGGATTTTCGGGCACTGCAACAAACCGACACTGCATGTCCATTATCGATGAATGCAATGATTGGACTTTTATGTTCATATTGCTTATTAACGTCATTGAAATATCTGTTTAAATAGTGTCGATTTGATTCCGTGATAATACAAATATCCTTGTTTATAAAAGATGGCAGCTTAGGAATCATATATGCAGGTCCCATCCAAATACGCTTAAGCTGCTTATATGTACGCAATATATTACAGAGTGCTATTATATTAAAATCAGTTCGGTTCCGCTGATCAATTTCATCTTTTAGAGATTGAGGTAAGTCAGTTCTAAGGTATGTGAAGATTGAGCTTCTAGTTCTACCGAAAAAGACTAGTGGCACGTCTGCTTGCTGCCCAGGTTCATTAATTCCTACAATTTTATTGCCATCAAGTAAATATAAAGTTATGGCTTGGATTTGCATGAATTCATCGTCACTTAAAGAGATGGTTATCACACCTTTTATGAGTATGTTGTTATACAGAGGGACTTTTGAACTGCTCACCCCACGGAGTATTATCTTAACATTTTGTTTATTTCTTTCAGTTTCTCTTCTATCAGATTTAAGAACTCAGTATCCATTTCGAAGGCTCCCTTTAATAGCGTTTCGACAAATGTATTATCCGAATATCCAGCTCTCTTGATTGAATAAGCAATCTCATAATGGCCATTTCTTTGACTAATAAAATTGATATCCATCTCCTCTGGAGACATTGATCTTAAGTTTAATTTCGTTGTTCGCTTATTATTGGCTTCTGTAAGAGCTTCAACGAAATCATTCAGTATTTCTTTCTCTATCCAAACATCCACCTCGCCAGAGAATCTATGATCCACTATGTTCACGATATAATTAATTGAAGGCAAATGCTCCACTTCGAGCTCTACGAAAGTAAATATGATTTTTGATTTTCTATCTTTTGAGTGAAGAACAAAATCAAATTCGCCTATTGGATTATTAAAAATCATTCAATGCGTCCTTTCCTAAACATGTTGTATCTATCAATTGGAGAAGATTAGGTGTGTAATGCGCACTGGCTCTATTTATCTTTGTACTCATTCATGGTCCGCGTAATAAATTCGGTCTTTCCTTCCGTATAAGCTTGACGGTTGTTTCTGAATGTATTGGACAGTTGGAGCTTCAAATTTGTATACTCAGCTACCACTAAAGGATATTTTCTTAGTATGTCTCGAAACATGATATGTCTTTTTAGTTCTTCACTTTCTCTATTACATACATATAGATGATGTGCATGCTTCACCATGCCTTCATTACTGTAAGGCACACAACTGTCCTTTCTTGCAAATGCTTCTCTGTTCTTTATCCCTAGATCACCTTCGTGAACATATCCCAGTTCTTCTAGCTTCTTGATGACCTTTGGCAAATATTCCATAGATTCAATTACTACATCTACATCAATGATTGGCTTGGCTGCAAGCCCTCGCACCGATGTACTTCCAACGTGCTCAATTCGTAAAGCTAGATCATTAAGTTTCTTTGATAAAATAGATTCTATTATACCGAATGCTTTTGGCCATTCTTCATTGTAATCTACAAGAATTACTGATTGTTGATTTTTCATCCGTATTCACCTACTTATCTTGAGTATTCTAACATCACTCCTTATTTAGCTCGTAATATATTCCATTCCATAATAATATCAAAGCTTGCTCATTTTTTATAATTAATCCGCCGCCTGGACCTGACCAGTCTTCTATTTCAATTATCCGTATCTCCTCATCATCAATACCTATATCGCTCAAATGAGTTCTATACTCTTCAAAGAACTTCGATTTTGAATATTTCTTTTCTGTATATATTGGATTCTTTATTTCAGTGTCATCCAATCGCGCTAATTGTGCTGAATAGGATGCTTTTTTACCAATATTAGCGCTCTCATCTGTATCAACATAAATCGGCGAATATCCTGCTACTTTACTGATCTTCCAGCTTCCAAAGTACGTATTGTTTTTAATGTCTTGTTTTTCATTACTAATCGTAACTTTATCTTTAGGCACATTATTAAAATCATTCGAGCATGATGTTAATAAAATAATTGTAGAGAGGCACATTAGAACTACCATTATCTTTTTATTCATGATTTCCTCCCTGTATAACCCTATTGTAAACAACCTTTAGTTCGTAACGTCTAATCGACGTATGATGACGAAGTGTTCTTATACCCAAGTAAATTGTCTATTACAGCTTAACTTCTAAAACCTTCTCGCATAGTGTCCTTGTTTATTTTTTTCAATATTATATCTATTATTTCACTAGTTTCAAGATTATCCGTTGTAAATGTACTCAAAATATTGTTCCTTATAGATGGTCATAGGTACGATTAAGTGTTTATTGTACTTCTGCTTTACTTCTTTAGCGGTCTTTACCGTTAGTATTCTCCATAGTTCGATATCTTGAAAATCATCCGTTCGTTCATCCTCTTTCCTAACATCTTCCGGAATGAGGTTGCGAAGCATATATCCTATTTCTTCAGGATCGTATATCATACTGTTTTCTATCAATGGCTGGAGCATATTTGCTGCCGAAGTCTTTCCAGAACCAAAAGCTCCATTAATCATAATGATCACTTTATCACCTCTGTAATAGAGTTAATTTGATAAAATCGTTGACTGATTTCACTTAAAATCTTCGTTGATCATGACTCTCACTATCTAAGGTCTCGACAATATTACTTGTTGTTTCTTATATAAATATCTAGTGCTACGATTCCTCTTCGAGCAAGCCTAATAAGTAATATCAAAAAATAAATGGAAACCCCCATAATAGCCAGCCAAAACAATTGAACGACAAGCACACTAAATGAAAAAACCATTTCCTCATCCTTCTTTCCATATTGTACTACCCTCCTGTAAGTACCTTCAAATTCTTATCCGTAGATTTAGTTACCATTAGAGCGGGCAGCATGCTAGTTATTGATGTTCGTTCTACTTGGACTAAGCCCCTAGAACCTCTATGCCTGTTTGTTTATTAGGATCATATAGACAAACTATAATCAGTTCAATCAAGGAACTTATGTAATGTTTTAATACTTCATCATTTACTAATTCCAGAATGAACATTAGTTCCTCTTTAAATCCATCTAGTTGTTGGAAGTTTAATTTTAAGTCTCCATACACATCAATTAATGAAGAGTACTTAAGTCCATATCCTTGTCCAATACATATCATTCTTGTAGCTACTGATATAGGTATGCTACAAGGACGATCATAAAGTGTTTTTCCGTCTTTGACCATAAATACATCTACTGTTTCTTCGTCTAGGTAATTCTCTAACTGAAACAATCTTGAGTAAACGTTTTCCATTAGTTTTCCTTTCACTAAATCCATTGGTAAATCAAAATAAACAAGTATTGTTTTAAATAATGTCGAAGTTGAATTACTTCGTAGCATAGTTAACAATTGCATTTGCCACAGGTATGAAGGCCCCAAAGCGTAAATATGCCGTTAATAGTTATTCACTCCGTCTTGACTGGCTTACAAGAATTTTTTCTTCTTATATTTCCAAAATCGTATTATCGTTACGGAAATAATTATTACTGCAGCAATGACTACTGGAAAATAAATCATCCAATCTTTTGAGCTTGATTCCAGATCAGAATGGATTATTGTCGTTCCAGAACCTAATTCTTTTATTATGTTTTCAGCTTCGGAAATAGGTAGGTTTCCACTACAGTAATTCGTTTGTAATAATTCTTCGTCATGATATGAAAAAACGAGATACGATTCACCTTTTTTAAACCCTATTCCACAAGAAGCTTCGTTGCCATCAAAAGCGTAAATCGTTACTTTATTGGATTGATTACCTTTCCATACTGTATTTACTTTAAATGTATACTCTCTTAGTCCATGGAATTGCGATTGCTTTGTGCCGCCCTTTTTTATTACTTCACCTTCAAAAACGACTGAAGATCGTTCTAGTCTTTCTTTTGTACTTCCACCGGCACAACTGCATGCATATGCTTTGTTGCCTGTAATTGATATTATTCCGCTTAAAAATAACAGGGCACTGATAATAACAACGATTATTTTTTTCATTAAACCACTCCCTTTTCATCATATATATATCAGTTATCGTTATTTATTCACGAAACGCCTCAGCCTTAGATAGCGCTTATCATAGGCTGGGGCGTTTGTTGTCAGACACTAGTACATGATTATACATCTCAACAGCCGAGAGGAGATAGCCCCTGCATCCCAATGAAAAGTGTTTGTTTTATAAACACTTTGCTTATTCAACCTGCTAACCTCCTCTGCTTTAAGTATTGTTCGTTAACTGAACTTCCGCATTCTAAATCTTTATTATTTTCTTTGAAAAGAGAATTGAAAATGAATTAAATACAATATGTAATATTAGCGATAACAAAATTGATTTTGTCATCACTGTTATAGCTCCCAACAGTATCCCACCTAAAAATGCTAATATCATGAATCGCATACTTTGTGCTGATAACTTGTAGTACTGTAAATGACAGATCGCGAAAAGTATAGCAGTAATGATTACGGGAATCGTTACTGGCATATACAATACTTCCAATAATGTATTACTACCAAAGAGAGGTTCAATGTTCGGTAATATCAACCCTCTAAAGATTATCTCTTCTACCACCGGATATGTTATAGCAAAATTAATAATGTTGTACTTCCCAATTGGGTTATAGCCAGAAAATCGTGCTGCGATCACATTAATGACAATCAGTAGACTAAAAATCGATATCGCATTTTCATAATGAAGCGGCATATTATAAATATAGTTATTATTAAATAGAGGGATGAGCAATCCAATTATTAGAGCCCATAGTAATATTGTGTATTTACTAATACTCCTGTAAGGAGTCAGTCCAATAGCCACTTCTACGAGCTTGTACGAAAAAGTTAAAACTAACGATATGAAAAGATATATCATAGTAACTCTCCTAAGAAGTCTTTATTTTATGTCTTTCAGATGCATCTCCTGAGCTCACTTCCGCAAAATCCTTCAGGTGACCGAGACCCGAATAACCCAAAGCGTGATCTACACTGAATGGGACTCTTCTAAAATTCATTGTCTTTTGTTCTTGTTTATAATTGAAAAAATCACAGCATCAATAAACCGATCTTTTTTTATATAATAGTCTTTAAGTATTCCTTCTTCACTAAAGCCTGAACTTATCAAGAGATTTCTTGAACCAATGTTATGTGGATATACTAGCGCTCCAATTCGATTTAATTCAAGCTCTTCGAAACCATAACTTATAACTTTGCTTAAAGCTTCGCTCATGATTCCTTGGCGCCAATACTCAGGTGACAACTCATATCCAAGCTCCGCTCTATAATGAATGTTAGATCAGTTATGATAACCACAAGTTCCTATAACTCGCTTCTCCGTTTTCAGTTCTATTCCCCATCGAATACCTTGTTGATTATTATACCTATTATTCCAATTTGAAATTAGATTTTCAGCTTGTTTTACTTCTGTGAAGCTTTCCAAATCATAAAACTGTGTCACTTCATCTTTTGAAAAATAATGAAATACATCGACTGCATCCTCAGATCGTAATTCTCGAAGTATAAGTCTTTCAGTTTCAAGAGTTGGAAAATTTATCTTAGATATACAATCTTTAAGATTAGTTTAATCTAACGTGCTTGTATCTACGTACCCACGACGCTTAAGCTGCAAAGCGCTGGGGCAACCAGGCTTATCTTTACAAAATTAATCCACATCTAACTGAATATTCGTATAATGCTCTACGATCGGAAATGGTTCATAAAAGTGGTGTAGTATCTCTTTCCATTCGTTATATTCCTCGGATTCTCTAAAACCCTTTCTATGGTCTTCGAGAGTTTCCCATCTTACTAATAAAATATATTTATTATCTTCTTCCATACATTTCTGCAATTCATGGTTTATATAGCCTTTCATTTTTGAAATTATTTGTGAAGCTCTAAGGAAAGCTGGTTCAAAACTATTAATCAATTCAGGCTTAATATGTAGCACAGCTACTTCAAGTATCATATAAGATTACTCCTTATATCCATCTAAATATTTTCCCACTAGTTACTTTTAACCTGTTCATTTTTGCCCATTGTTTTAATTCTTCTATATGAATCTCTTCGTTATTCTTAAATCTGAAATGTAAATCTATCGAAACTAATTTACTTCCATATAGCTTGATACCGATACTCTGTACAAAATAACCTTCTATTATTATCTTTTCGATTTTTTGTATTGGTATTTCTCTTTGATTAATCTTAATTGTATTTTCTTTTATTTCTAGCTTATTATTTTTTCTTAAAATCCTCCTCATAAGTATTACTACTTGTACTAAGATACTTAACAATAATAAAGTGGAAAAAATAACAGAAAACAAATCATCTTTTCGAAGTGCTAGTAATAATGGAGAGATAATTAAAATAGAAATCATCACTTGGACATACACTAGTTTTGGCAACTTAATTTCATATTTCTTGTTCATGTTCTACTTTATTCCCTTTCTCACTGCTTTCTGATAGCGTTCTTATAGAACATGATAGATCGCATCATCTGGGCATATTAATATGGGTAATACTTAATCTCTTCGTCTGCATTGAATGCGTTCTCTATTAATCCAGACTTTTCTTCAAATCTCATCCCACTCCTATGTACTGCTTTCAAAACAAGATCCAGATATTGCGTATAACGTTTCCGTGTTCACGACGAGACCCAGCCTAAGATAGCTCTATCTTAGGCTGGGTCGGGTGTTGTCTGAGCTCCTACCGTGAATCTAGTTAGACGGATTTTAGAAGGGTGTTTTGTCCTGCTGCTAGCTTCCAAACTTCCGTTTCCTTAACCATTACATAGATAGCAATGCTTTCTTGCCCTCCATCGATTCGTTTACCATCGGAAGTTGTTGAATATTGATGGACATGAACAACAGCTACATTGGAATTAATGAACGAAATGTTGTCAACAGTATATTTGCTATATGAATTACTTAAAGGGCCTGTCAAGATGATTTTGTGCACTTTATTTATTTCATTCCAACCTGACAGCTTTTCACCGATTACATTCACCCATGTGGCATTTTGTGTGAAATGGCTGTCTAACGCATCTGCATCGTGCCGATTAAACGCCGCCTCCATTTCATTAACTACATGTATGATAAGCTCACGATCTTGCTTCAATGATCCCTCTTCTTCATGTACCACAGAAATCCCTCCCTATATTGCTTTATTCATTGTTAAATCTGATACTATAACATATGATCAAGGATATCTAATGCATAATTTTCATGAGTATCATGCTAATTCGTATATAAATGGAGGGAATCATGGATACTTTGCATTTGTACTATTTTCGTACAATAGCTAGAATTCAACATATGACCAAAGCAGCCGAAGAACTGCAAATGACTCAACCTGCATTAAGCAAAATAATAGCTCGACTAGAGGAGGATCTGGGCATCCCTCTCTTTGACCGACAGGGGAGAAATATAAGATTAAACAACTTTGGGAAAGCGTTTCTTCGAAAGGTAGAAATTGCACTAGACGCATTGGAAGATGGCAGGAAAGAAATTGAAGAGCTTTCAGGGTTGTATTCAGGCAGTATTCACCTAGCGGTCACGAGCGTCGAGCACCTGTCTAGTCCACTTGCCGACTTTCTATCCCAATACCCGAAAACCGATTTTCGTATAACCCAAGTTTCTATGATGGAACTGGAGCCTCTGCTGCTGAGTGGAGATGTGGATATATGTCTTACAGCGTTACCTACACAACATGCAGGAGTGTGTTCCTCCCATGTCTTGGAGGAACAAATATACCTTACTGTCCCTCCTAACCATCGATTCTCAGACCGACAGAGCATCTCTTTGGCAGAAGCTGCAGCTGAAGCTTTCATTGGTTACAATGAGGGGCAATTTTATCAACCACTGAACGATATCTTTTTTGAAGAAGCTGGATTTCATCCTAAATATATATGCAGGGTAAATGAACCTTCTGCTATTGCGAGTCTTGTTCGGGCCGGGGTTGGTGTCGCCCTTGTTGGTGAGTGCGGACGAAGCGCTGACTCTCCACTCTCCTTATTAAAGATTCACGATCACAGTACGAAACGTAACTATAAGTTCATTTGGCTTGAATCAAGATATTTATCTGAAGCAGCTAAAACATTCATGGAGTTCGTAACGGAATTTTTCCGAAAGTCGGAGACAAATTAGTCAATTTCTTTCTGTGAATCGATGCGGAAATCCGACCCGGCTACGACCACTTCGATTTTGTTATTATTGTACTAAACTACCCGTATGCTGATTTCCTATAACGTTCTTGTATTCACGAACCCTCACTGGCTTAAGACGCATATGTGCCGGGTCCGATGGACTTAACTAGTGTAGGGTTTTCTGCTGATTCTACTTCTTCAAAATGCCTTTGCAGACCAAGAATCGTATGGCACATAGCGTGAACAGGATGTTATAAAGATGTAGGTATCTTCTTCGAATTATTTCAAACCTTCCCTTACAATTTTCAGTAATTCTTGTTTGTGATCAGGATGACATGCTATTAGATATGGCTCTTCATTCATCCCTCTAAACGGATTTCCTTCGAAATCTATTACAATACCTCCTGCTTCCTTAACCATCAATATACCTGAATACAAGTCATCACCTTCAGAATTGTACAGTACAATTCCATCTATATCTCCCTTGGCAAGCATGCACCACTGGAGAGTTGGCGCCCATAATCTCATCATTCTCTTAAATCTAACATCTATATATTGCCTTAGTTGCACTGCCTTACTGTCGTTCTGGACTTTGTGTCCCTGAATCCAACCAATATTTCCTTTAAATAAATTGGAGTTACTTTTAATATGTACGGGGCGATTGTTGCAGGTTGTTCCTTCTCCTAAAACAGATACAAATAGTCGATCTGTCAATGGCTCATATATTACACCTAACACGGGTTCTCTTCTGTACAGCAATGTAATAGATGTCGTAAAGACGGGCAACCCAATTGCAAAATTATTAGTGCCATCTAAAGGATCAATTAACCATAGCCAATCGTTCTCATTACCGATCATCCCTGCTTCCTCACTGTGAATCTGATGACTCGGAAATGCCATTCTAATTTGCTCTACAATGATCTCTTCGGCCAAAAGATCTACTTCCGTAATTACATCTCCATAGTTATCTTTAGATCTCAATACATCAAAGTTATCAAATTTCTCTTTAGCAATTAGCCCAGCCTGGCGAATAATTCTTACCGATAACTCTTTTGCATTTTGAATTATTGTATGATCCATATGAGCACCTCTTTTGGTTTTGATTAAAATGATTTCCTTTAACGTTCCTGTATTCACGACGCTTAGCGAATGCCAAGTGTGTCCGGCTGGCTGCTTCAGTTTTCCCGAAATCTTTCAGCCGGACCGAGGACCTATACTCGATGCATGAATATTTTGTTATATGAAGGAAATACCTTCCCCGAATTACTATAGATATCTCGATGACTTTATAATCTTTGTTAACAGCTCTTTTATATCTTTATTGGTTCTATCTCTTTTAGTTTCCATCCACTCCACCTTGTCTTGTTATATGAAATATAATACTCTTCATTTTTGATAATTAGTTTTGTTATTATTTTTGGTATTTCTACGTCTTTTTCTATTCCACTTGAGTTTTCAACTAAAATTGATCCATGATTGATTTCTTTTATTCTAACGACTTCTCCTGTAGATTTTGTTTCAGATGCCCAAACTATTACGATAAAAACTATTGTGCTCCCTAATAATGAAATGAATAGCTTCTTCAATGTTTTCTCCCTATCTCACTACGATTTAATAGCTTTACCAAAATCTCATCTGCTACTGCTTCCTGCTTTTTAATGACTCAGTAACTATTCAAAAACTGCACCGTCTAGTTATAGTCGGCATTTAACTGCACTTGTTATTGATCCTCAGTTGCAAGAATGTCATCTAACATTATTGTATTCACGACGTCACACCACCTTAAGCCAAGAAGTGGCGGCCACGATGTGGTTAGGTGGTGTGATGTGTCCGGCTGCTACAGCTTCTTCGTCTACTGAAATCCCTCTTTGAGATACATCGAACTCCGGCCGGACCGGGTGCAGATAGCCCGATGCGTGAATGCATTGTTATATGAAGTCCTTTTCCTTTTGAACTACTACCAAACTAATGGAATATTTAATGACAATAGAATAACACCAAAACAGGAATCCCTTTCTCGCTTTCCCAAAGCTCAACAAAAAAGCAATATCCATTTGGGAAATCATCTAAATACGCTTCATCATCAAGGCTTATATTATTTTCGTACTTTACATTCCAATCAGCCTTAAAATCATTTATCGATAGACGCTCTAATTCGCATTTTTGTCCTGTTTGATAGTTACAGATAAATATTTCTTCTACCTCACCATTAAAAATCATTTGTTCAAGTTCCTGTAACGAAGGATAATCAGCGTAAATTTTACTTGAAACTATTAATTCATCGTTATAAATCCGTTTTTTCTCTTTGTCAATGAAATAGCCTTTTCTTATCACATAGATCAACCCTCTTGTAGTAAATATTCTTTCCGTTCTAATATAAATTTTTCTTGTTATTTGATTTATTTTAAACTAAATCAATGCTGGTATAGTGTTCAACCACAGGAAAGGGATTATAAAAATCATGCAATAAAGACTTCCACTCCTGATATTCCGCTGATTCCCTAAATCCTATCGTATGATCTTCGAGTTTTCCCCATTTAACTAGCAATATATATTTGTTGTCTTCTTCCAAACATTTCTGTAACTCATGACTAATATAGCCTTTCATCTTCTTAATAATCTTAGATGCATCTTTAAATGCATCTTTAAATGCTTTTTCAAATTCACTATTCAAATTAGGCTTGATATATAAGATTGCTACTTCAAGAATCATATTAATTCTCCTCTAATAAATGAACTTAACTTCATCTACGAATTGCAGATAACGTTCTTGTATTTACGAGCAGCCACCATCTTAAAGGACGACATTCCTATCAGTTCGACAAACCTTGCGTTCATTCCCTCTATTATCAATATAAAATACAAAAAGAGACAACAGATATATCTATTGTCTCCGATACTTATGACTCGTTCTCATTCCACTTGCTATGGTGATCTATCCATATTTTCTAACTAGCTCTATTAATACCGTTCATATAAGTGCTCAAACACGGGCCGTTCTTCACTTGGTACAGCATGAATCCATCCCCATGCGAGCAGAACAACGATACTTGCAGCAACAATAGTGACAAACCAACGATAATGGAATGACAGCAGCCTAAAAATAGGATTCAGCATAGCTATTATTAACGTCAAAATGATGGTGACTACAATGGTCTTGAAAGGCGGCATTGCTATAAACAGTAAGTGGAACAAGCTTGTAAACAATGTCACAGGGACGACAGCCGTTACAAGCATAGCAGGAACTCCGCTTAATACTTTCGCATCCTTTTTATACAATGAGAAGCCTATGACGATGGAATGAATAATAAGTGGAATCATCCATAAATAACTTGCCCCTGGGAGCCAGATGACGGATGCAGTAAGCAAGAGGAGAAAGAACAACATTCCGGTCAACATCATTTCCAACTCATTGATGCGATCATGCAGCTTTTTCAATAAGAAGCCATGAACAAGGAGGGTTAGTAATAAGAAGCTAATGTGATATAAATAAGCATCATATGTCGCGCCGTTGAACAAGGTGACCTTGCTGGCCCAAAGCATATACACCAGTTGATACAGTACAAAGGATAGTACAAGTGACAGGAGAGCACTGCCAACTAAAGCAAGCAAACTGGTCGTCATTCCTCGCAATCTAATATGCTGCTGTCTGGAGGCAACAAACAACAAAGCTGAGAATGCGACCCATAAAATAAAGGCTATAGGAACAACTAGCGAGGAAGGATAGTGAATAAGTAGGCCAAATAAATTGAAATATACATGGTCTGACGTACGCAGATTTTCAAGATTGATATTGCCAAATTGTCGGGCCATCGCTAATGCATTTTCACCATGATGCTGCAATGTGGATAGATCAACATTGTCCAAATTATCTTCCGGAGTATGGTACGCGGTCCACCCATCAACATAAGCGAAGTTGATTCCAGGAATTCCTGCACGGAGGGATACGGTTAAATCGGTTTGATTAGGTAGCAGTCGATAAATATCACCCATGAAAGAGTTAGCAACTGGCTCTGGCGCCGCTTGTGCAAAATGTTCGATCAGCACTCCGTTGTCTTCACTCGTCTGAAACATTAACGATGCTCCTTTAGAACCACGAGCCTCAAAGTTTACGACGAGTCCAATCTGTTCTAGATGTTCTGCTCGCTTCCAAAAGCCATTCGCTCCTTGGAGTCCCATCTCCTCGCCATCTGTAAGCACGATCCAAATATCATTTTGAAGTTGTTCATTATTCGTAAGCGCTCTCACTGCTTCTAACAAAGCAGCTACGCCTGTACCTGCATCATTAGCCCCTGGTCCCATATCTACCGAATCATAATGACTCATTAACACAAGAACTTTACCACCACTACTCTTTCCTTTTAAAACACCGATAATATTATGTAAATCTACCTTTTGATTGTCATAGGTTATCCCTACTTCTTGCTGCGTGTATGGCTGCACTCCTAATCTCGTTAACTCTGCCATTAAATATTGTCGGACGTCTTCGATTTGCTTTGAGCCGCTGTGGTGAATATCTTTTGCAATTTGCTGTAAATGCTGCATGGCTCGTTCGGCTGAGAATTCTTTAACAGGGGCTGTACTTGGTTTAGGTCGAGGGGGCTGGTCGATGAGTAAGGTGGCAAAAATGAGTACAAAAATGGCTAATCCTATCGATATAATCTTGATCCCTTTTAGATTCCTTATCGTTTCATTTGTTACTACTCTTTCCATGAACGAATCGCTCCTCTACGAGATTTGGCGTACGTCATGTATTCGCTAGCTGCTATCTACACTGTACCATATCCAAATGGATTTCGGTTGAAAACTAGACCTCTTTTCCATTTTTGAAAACAAAAAAGCAGAAGCGCTTGATGCACTTCCGCCTTCTTACCCTCATATTTTTATGTCCTATCCCCTCAATGGTCATCAAGCAAATGTTCATACACAGGCCGATCCTCGCTTGGGACTGCGTTCATCCAACCCCAAGCAAGCAGCACAACAAGACATACGGATAGAACTGCAACGAACCAGCGATGATGAGCTGAGAGCAATCTAAATGCTGGATTTAACAATGCTAATATGAACGTAAAAATGATTGAAACCACTAACGTGATGGATGGAGACATCGCATGAAACAGCAGATGGAATAATGTCGTAAAGAGCACGATAGGAGCAAAAGCAGTTAACAGTATGGCTGGAACTCCGTTTAATACCCTATCTGCATCCTTTTTGTATAACGAGAAGCCAATCACGATGGAGTGAATAATGAGCGGAACCATCCATAAATAGCTCGCACCAGGCAGCCAAATAACAGATACTGTAAGAATGAGAAGGAATAATACCATTCCAACCAACATTATCTCAAGTACATTTGTGCGAGCGTTCCATTTTTTCATCAATAAGGCATGTACGAACAGGGTTATTAACAAGAAGCTGATATGGTACAAATAAGCGTCGTAGGTAGCACCATTGAACAAGGTCATCTTTTTCGCCCACAATGTATAGACAAGCTGATACAGCAAGTAATTTACACTGAGAGATAGAACGGCACTGCCAATAACAGCAAGTACGCTGATCATCATACCTCTCAATCGAATTTGCTGCTGTCTGAATGCAACGACGATTAAGGCAACAGCTGTGAGCCACAGCACAATGGTGATTGGAGCTACAATTGACTTAGGATAGTGGGCCAATTGTCCAAATAAACTGAAGTACACATGATCTGGACTGCGCAACTGTTCAAGTTCAGCATTGCCAAATTGTCTGGACATGGCCAGCGCATTTTCCCCCTGATGCTGCAGCGTGGATAGGTCGACATTTTCCAAATTATCTTTAGGTGTATGGTATGCGCTCCACCCGGCAATATAAGCAAAGTTAAGCCCCGGAATACCAGCATGAAGGGCCACGGTTAAGTCTGTATCGTTAGGAAGTAAACGATATAGATCACCCATAAAGGAGTTCGCAACCGGTTCTGGCGCACCTTGTGCAAAATGTTGAATCAGTGCTCCATTCTCTTCGCTTGTCTGGAACATTAACGATGCACCTTTGGAACCACGTGCTTCGAAATTAGCGACTAGCCCAATTTTCTCTCGATGCTCCGCTTTATCCCAAAATGCCTTGGCACCGAGCAGTCCTATTTCCTCGCCATCTGTAATGACGATCCAAATGTCATTTTGAAGCGGCTCTCCATTCTTAAGTGCCCGCACGGTTTCAATTAAAGCCGCTACACTGACACCCGCATCATTAGCACCCGGCCCGAAATAAACGGAATCATAGTGAGTGGAAAGCATTAAAGCTTTACCCTCGCTGTTCTTGCCTTTTAAGACACCAACAATATTGTGCAGTTCTATTGATTTGTTGTCATAGGTCGTTCCTTGTTCCTGTTGAACTTGTGGTTGGATGCCTAGCTTCGTTAACTCCGCGACTACATAGTCTCTCACATGTTTGATTCGTTCGGAGCCAGAAGGACGTGTTTCTTTGGCAATGAATTGTAAATGCTGCATCGCTCTTTCTGCGGAAAACTGTTCAGTTGGGGCTGTACTTGGTTGAGGTCGTGGTGGTTGGTCAACAAATAAGGTTGCTGCAATAAGCACAAGAATCACGAATGCTATCGATACAGCCTTTATCCCCGTTAGGCCCCTTTTCGGTTCTTTCTTTATTACTCTCTCCATGAACGAATCGCTCCTCTGCGAAAATGGTGGCGTACGTCATGTCATCCCATGGTGTGATATTCACTGTATCATAAGCAGATGTCTTTATTGTGTAGCATTAATGCTCCCCATCCTTCTTATCCTTATCCTTCTGATGATATTCCTCTAATTCCAACTCGATTTCACGATTGATTCTTTCCATTTCAGGACTATACTTTTTATTATCTATCTCATTTTCATACAAATTTCTTAGCTGCTGTTTCATTTGAATCTCTGCCTTTTCTGCCTCATTCAAAATGCCGTAATGGGCTTTGATCGCTTTCAAATCTTCATGGATTTCTTTCGTTCTCAAATACGTGCTGAATACAAGACCAAACATAAGTGCTGGAATAACTACGCCGCCGATTGGACCTGCTATATAAACAGAAATAAAACTAATGCCAATGGCGATAACTATACCTAGTAGTGTCATAGGTCACACTTCCTTTCCTCAATAAAAAAAGAGAAACTTCTGAATGGAGAAGCTTCTCTACATGTATGTCAGTATGTATGTTCCATTCAAATAAGTATGCTTTTCAAAGACCACTATGCTTATTTTATACGCTTCATATGTATTGATTTATCAGGAAAATGGATGCGAATGTTGCCGCCCGATTCAAATAAAACTTCCAATGATATCGTGCATTCGTTAACGGGAGTGAATTCTTCAAACAACCAATTGTCTATCTCAGGATGGATAATCGGTCTTGGATTGTCGTAGTTGTGATGTTCAAATTGAAAGAATGAAATGTTATCGAAACTCAACATCCATAGTGGGCTATTTTCGATATCATCTCCATTTCGCGCTAATGTGAAATGAGCATTCGAACGAAGGAGACTGGAGTGTTCGATATCCACTTTGAGCAGACGATAATCATGAAATCCCAATTTGCTAAAATGAAGGTATACCTCCTCAGGCAGCCTTTCAGCTAGTGACTGATAAATCTCACCATACTGTTGGCCATTGTGCTGCCATTGCCGTTCCAATTGTTCGAGCTGTTCATCACTCGTCGTCTCCATATTTAGAGCGATATACTGATCGTATGGAAAGAACTTCATTGCATGCCTCCCTACCTTCAATAATGGTTAAAAAAATAAGGACACTTGATCCTTATGGAAATCAAATGCCCCTCATGCAAAACCGTATACCCATCCTTATACTCCTCGATGCGATATTTGTTCTGCTAATTGTTTTATTTTTTGCACGGATTGATTGCCAAACTTCACCGATTCTTCGTAATAAGATTCCCCATTTGGAATGGCAGCAAAATCTCCAATCTCTGAAGTAAGCAATATGTGATCGCCTTGCCGTGAAAGCGTGTACGTATAACCGATATTATAATGCTCAGCAGGATGCGGCCACTTCGGTACGTAAAGGGCAAATCGTAGACGTTGTTCTGGTTCGAAATCCACGACCGTTAATCTTGAATATCCAGCCCAATCAATGACGCCTCCCAGCGTAAGATGAGCACTGCCAAAGTCCTCGGGCAGATCATCCCACTGCTTTATAAATTGCGGATTCACCAACACCTCCCATATTGCAGAAGCTGGTGCATCAATAGAGACTTCATTATGTACAATTAGCTGCTTGTTCAAGCGTATTCCTCCTTCAACTTAGTGCCCAATGGCTCCCAACTTCTACTCATTATTTTCCCACAAGTACAAGCAGCATACCAGCCATCTCCCCAATCTAATAACACGAAGCATTGTCCCATATTATTTAGATACACTTATCCCTTACAATACGACCCGTTATCCTTTGGTTTGCTCATGAGCAACTCTATCTGGTGACATCCCCTTAGCTAAAAATGTCTGTCTCTTACGGCTGCTGAACAGTTCCGTATTTGCAACTACAAGCCCAACAATCGTTGCAACAGAACCTACTATCATATAGATGGATACGGCTTCGTTATAGAGAAGGCTTCCAATACTAACCGCAATAAATGGAGAAATGTACAGCCACATGGAAGGAAACAGCGGATTTGTATTTGCAACCAGCCAATAAAAGATCGTGTGCCCCACCATAGACCCAATGACAATCAAATAGATTTGGGAACCAATCACTTGCATAGATAGTAGTGATTCCAGTTGAATGCGCTCGCTAAACGCGGATAATACGAGCAGCAGAATACCTCCACAAAGCATTTGAGCTGCATTTTGAGCAATCGGTGATGTTTCGGAAAAACGGCCGATCACTTTTTTCGAATACAAAGCACCACCAGCATAAAAGATCTGTCCGACTAAAATGGCGGTACATCCTAACAGCCACAACGTGTCTGTTCCTAGCGATAGTTGTGGAAGGACAAGCACAACTACCCCTGCCAAGCTGATGAAGCAGCCAATCATTTTTCTGCCCTCTACACGATTTCGATACAACACCATCTGCATCAATATGATGACGATTGGAGCTGTGGCAGAAAGGACGGCAGCTGTCCCTGAGCTCACGTATTGTTCTGCCCAATACACTAAGGAAAAGGTACCAAACGTGAGCCCGATTCCAATCAACCACATTTCCTTGCGAACCAGCAACGAAAAGCTCGCTTTCTTTTTCAAAACCATCCATATGAGAATGAGCGAGCCTGCTATCACAAATCGAATACCTGCTGAAAAGAAAGGAGGGGCACCTGCATCCACACCTACTTTGATCGCCAAAAAAGTCGTGCCAAATACCATACACATCAAAACAAAATTTACGATAATCATCTTTATACCTCCTTGACAGTCCACTTGACATCATTATAATAAGGCGATAATAGAACAGTTTAGTTTGGATAGAACAGATTTGATATGGAAGCGAAATAATAATCCGTTTCATTAAGGAGGCATTCTGAAATGAACCATATCGAATTGGACCGCTCACAAGGCAAGCCTCTGCATAGCCTTGTATACGAATATGTATGGAATCGAATCCAGCGCGGAGAATGGCTGGAACATCATAAGCTGCCCTCGGTTCGCGTGCTTGCAGAAGAAATGAAGGTCAACCGTTTAACGGTATTTAAAGCCTATCAACAGCTTAAAGAAGAAAAAAAGGTTTATGTCAAAGATAAATCTGGCTATTATGTTCAACCAGGTGTAACGATGCCTTTCGACGATCTGGAAAGCCCCATCGTATTTTCCTATGTACATAAAAGTCACCTTTCCGAAATTCATCGCGTACCTGCGAACTATCAATTTTCGTATGCACTTATCGATCCGAATTTACTGCCTAATCGCTATTTCTCCGAATCTATGTTGGAGATCGTTGAACGTTACCCAAAAATGCTCAGCACGTATTCAACACCTCAAGGAGATGAGGAGCTGCGACAGTCACTGGCTCATTTTTTCGCTAATAAATACGGCTTTTATCTCACTCAAAATGACATTATGATTACATCGGGCTCCCAACAAGCGATTGATTTGCTAGCACGCATGCTTGTCCAGCCTATGGATGTTGTTCTCATGGAACGCCCGACTTATAGTGCTGCCATTGATATGTTTAGAAATCAGGGAGCGCAGATTGTCCCGATTGATATTTATCCATATGGATATGATTTGGAACAAGTTGAAGCCTATATGAAGCAATTTAAGCCGCGATTATTCTATCTCAATCCGACCTACCACAACCCGACGGGCTACACCGTTCCCATTGAACAGCGGAAGAAACTCGTTGAGCTCGCTGAACAGTATCGCTGTTTAATTATCGAAGATGATCCGATGCATGATATTTACTTTGATCACAAGCCTCCGCTTCCTTTCTTTTCGTATAGCACAGAAGGCTGTGTCATTTATATTTGCAGCTTTAGTAAGTACGTTGCACCTGGACTGCGAATTGCGGCTATTTGCTGCCAGCCCACAATTATGAAGCATCTTCTTACCGTGAAGTCATTAGCGGACAACGGAACACCATTGTTAAACCAGAAGATTTTCCTTCATTACTTTATGTCCGAACGTCTGCAACAGCATATTGTAAAGCTTCGTACCGCGTTAAGTATTCGCAAAGCTGTTATGGAAGAGGCACTTTCGGTAACGAATTGGAAGTGGGACAGCCCGAGTGGTGGCCTTAACTTATGGATTCAACTGCCAGAAACGCTTTCCTTGGAAAAGCTACTCGCTAAAAGTATCGAGCACTCGATTTCATTTGTGCCTGGTTCGATATGTGATCCGTCTAAGGAGCTGCAGTCTTGGATTCGTTTAAGCTATTCGTATATAAATGAGCAGCAAATCAAAGAAGGTATGAAGCTGCTCGTACAATTAGCGGAGCAAGTAGATCAGAACCATCGACAAATATAAATAAAAAATGCCTTGGAAAAGGATGTGGGGTCCAATTCCAAGGTATGCGACTATGGCTTCGTAATTTAATTTTGATCCTACATTCGTGTTCCTACCCTAGAAAGGTATGGATTGCGATTTTATAAGACAGGGTATCTATCTTTAATTAATCAACTTCGCATAACGAAGGCCGCGTTCGAGTATTTTTACCGTTTCCGCTCTAGTTGTCTGCGCCTTCGGAGCAAGCTTATCTGCTGATAAGCCAACCATCAGCTTGCTGGATACTAGCCGCTCCATAGACGATTGCGCCCAACTGCTGATATGGCTCGCATCTTTATAACGCTCACCCAAGTTCAAGCTGGTCTCTGAGTTAGCTTGCAGCTCCGTATCTACAAGTTCCATAAATCGCTCAATCATTACAGCCATCTGCTCGCGCGTTATAGGTGCATCTGGTTGGAAGGTTCCATCCTGCATCCCTTTCACCAATCCACGTTCCGCTGCTACCTGCACAGCTCCGGCAAACCAGTCACCTGCCTGAACATCCTTGAAATTGGTCAATTTCAGCTCAGAACTGCTCTTCCATCCAGCCGCTCTAACAAGCATCGCTGCGAATTCAGCGCGTGTTACTTTGCCGTTCGGATTGAAGCCGCTGACGCCAACTCCTTTGACGATCTGCTTCGCGGCCATATGCTCGATGGAAGACTGTGCCCAATGTCCAGCCGTATCCTTGAATGACGGCTTGGATGAAACAAGCATATAAATTTCAGTTGCTACGTGATCCTTGATATGCACCATCGTGGCGCCATCTGCCGTCGTCTGGAAGACAGATGGGACGAAGCGCATTTTGCGTGTATTCGGATCGATCGCTACGACTGTCGCATTTTTCGAATCGATGTTGAGCGTTGAACGAATGCTCAGCGTTTTGTTAATAAAACTGTTTCCTAGCGATTCAATCCTCACTTGCTTGCCGTTATTAGCAACCCCTGCTACATGGAAGGAAATTGGATCTGACAATTTGGTGATCCCCTCATTCATCATGGACTGCTTGTCTTTCTCTGAAAGCAGCGCAGGCATCGTCTGCGAAGTTACAACAATGTTAATGTTCGTAGCCGAAGTGCTCAAAGCACGCTCTAACTCGGCAGTATGAATCCCCTTAACTGGCAATTCAATGGATGCTCCTTGTGCTTGTATTGAAATCAATGAAGATGGGAGTATGTTTTGTGCATCTTTTAATACACCCGCTGGAAGCTCAACCTTAGCACCTACAGCACCATCAAGATTAGGTACCGTTACTCCAACTACTAAAGCTTTCCCGCTCTCATTAGGCTTTGCTTTCAACGCCTCAAAAGCTTCTGACAGTATCGTTTTATCTACCGTGACTTTTGCTAAAGCTGCCCCATTTTCATTTACTTTCGTAACATTCATGGCCGAAGAAGGAAGGACAGCTGTAATCGCGCTTCCATTCTCTTTAACGGTTATAGCAGCTCCTTCGGTAATTGGTGGTGTACCACCCTCATTTCCGTTACCGCCATTTCCACCTGTTCCACCGCTGCTTCCACTCCCTGAGCTGCCTCCTGAAGATCCTGAGCCTCCGCTGGAGTTGCCGTTTCCTCCATCTGGCTTCTTCGCAACCGTGAACGTTTGGTGTGGCAATTGATCTGCTGATCCTTGTCCAACGACCACCGTATACTTGCCTAGCATCGCATCGGTTGGCAGCGTGATCGAATCTTTATACGTGCCTTGCGTAACTTTCACCGCGTTATAGTACAGCACAGTTCCATCTGGACGGACAATCTTCACGATGACGTCGCTGAGCAGTGAAGTTCCTGTTAGTTGTATCGCATCGCCCGGATATTTCGTAGATGTATCCAGCTTTAATGCGGGCACTGCTTCCTTGGCACTTACCACTACTGGTATAGAGACCATAAGCATGGTCATCATGATGAAGGAAATAAAGCTCTTCTTGTTTCCCAAGCAAATCTCCTCTTTCTTCGTTTGTTTAGGCCGCAGCATTCGCACATAAAACCTTTAATATTGCTGCAATACATAAATTTTTCCTACGTATAGACGTAAATTAGTTCAACGTTACTGGCTCGGCTAGCAGTGTGCCTATATTCGTCAAATCTGCGTTGAAGTCAGAAACGACGAATACTCGAACCTGATAACCATCTTTACGATTTACATTAAACTTGGCGTTAAACGTACTGCCTTCTGCTGGCACCTTCGCTTCATAGGCTGCGATACTAATCGGTGTATTACCTTTCATCAGCTGGAAGACAACGACAGCCTTGTCCAATTTTCCAGTTGGCTTCACGGATATCGTTGCATCAACCATTGCTGAGTTTGTCGATAATGCTGCACTAGTCACAACAAATGGGCGTTCAATTGGTGGTACAACACCTGTATCGCTAATATCCACTTCAGCGTAGTTCACCGATTCTTTTCCTTTACCTTCAGAAAATGCAAACAGCTTGGTAGCGCCAGCTGGTATGCTTGTACCCGCAGCAATCGCATACGTCATGCTGCCACCAGTCTTAACAACGGATGTAATCGGAGCTAGACCAGCAAGCTTGCCGCTGTCATTCCCCCAATACAATACGTATTTCTCGATGTTATTCTCATTTGCAGCTGGTGTAATCTTCACATCACCGCCAATTTTCCCAGCAGCTGTGTCCGTATCAGTAAATGCTATAGCTTGCGGAGCCTCAGGCTGGTCAACCACTTGTTCTGCGATCTCGAACGTAACACGCCCAAGCTCCAAGTTATCATTATCTGTCCGGTATTCCGATTCCCCTACAAGCACCGCATCGTATTTGCCTGGTGCAAGGTTCAAGCCTGCAAAGGTTGCTGTGCCGTTAGGCTGTTGAATCGTGTTCGTTTTTTGCTTCGCGATTGGTTTTGCAGATTTGTTCAATACAGTACCTTCAGGGAAAATACCAATCCAATCTTCTCTAACTGAGCTTGTATAAGCGACCTGTACCGATTCAGCTGGCGTATACGTGCCTTTGACCAGCTTGATCGTTGGATTGCTTAACGTTAAGTCAGGGTCATTCGCCGGATCAACAAACGGAATCTGTGTAGAAAGACTTACCTCGAACTGCGCATTCGGGATCCATTTGTCATTTCTGAAATCCCTGCCTTTTACCAGCACTTTATCATCGTAAACTTCTACAAAATAGCCTTGGCTGCCATCCTTGCTCTTATTTTCATCAGTGTACAAATAGGATGTTGCTGCGGCGTTAAACATCGTCGCATATTTCGCATTGTACATCGTATCTTTGGCGCCCAGTTCCCAATGCGTATGTCCGCTGAACAAAATAGACTGCGGATGCTTCGTCAAAATTTTCTTCAACTCCGTATCCTGTCTTACTCCATACCAATAGTTCGTTTTAAGCGTCCCCTCATTCGCGCCAGCGACTGTATTTTTTAAAGGCTGATGATGGAAAATGAACTTAGGCTTATCTGGTGATGCATTCTCTGACAGCTTCTCATCCAGCCACTTTAACTGCGTTTCCGATAAATAAGAGTAGTCCTTCAAACCTTTTTCCGTACCGATAAAAATAAAATGATAGCCATCAATCCATACATCAAAATAATTCGATTTCATATTCGTGTACTTCGCGAACAATTCGGAAGTCTTGCCCCAATCACTCCAACGAACATCATGATTTCCTTGTACAAAATATGTTTCTGGAAGGTCTTTCTTATATAGATTGAAAATACGTTCTAGCTCTTTATATTCCGCTTCAGTACCATTTTCCGTGTTGTCCCCGACCATCATAAGTCCGGAGCTGTCTGGATTCAAAGCAATGATATCTTGCAGCGCATCTTCGATATTTTTGTTATGGACATGGCTCTTGTTGTTCGTAATATGCATATCCGTAATCACTTCAAAGCTGACCAATGGCTTCTTCACAGGGATACCTGGGATCGCAACTTCAACACCTGCTGCCGATTCGCCCGCTAATGAATGGGAATAAGCAAACAATTTCGTAGCACCATTCGGAATCGGAGTATCAGGTGCGAACGTATAGGTTTCATACTCCGCATAGGTTGCTCCTGCTACTGTCAAAGGTATGTTAGCGATAACTGGATGAGCAGATAGCTTCCCAACATCATTGCCCCAGTACAAGTTATAGTTGAGAATGTTAGATACATCGATTGGATTTTTAATTTTCACATCGCCTGCTACTTGATTTGAATCAGAATCTGTATCCACAAAGCTCAGTCTCTCAGGAGACTTCAACGAAATGATAGACAACGGCACTCGTGAAAAAACGTTATAGCCGCCGTCCTCCATATAGATTGCTTCATATTCTCCTGGTGGCAATGCTTTCGTGAAGGTCATCTTGCCATCAGAATGGCCTGTTACATCCGTATAGCTCCATGTCAGTGAAGGACTACTACCTTGAGGCATGGCCCCTTTTGGGTATAAACCGATCCAATCTTTTTTCGAAGCTCCTGTATAGGAAAGGGAAATAGACTCTCCTTCTAAATACACAGCTTTGTCCATCGTAATCGTTTGATTAGCTGCCTCAGCCACATGGACAGGGATAGTCTGAAAAATTGCCATACAAGCAATGACAGCACAAAACATTAGAGATAAGTATCTAGGAGCAGATTTCAACATGAACCAAGCACCTCTATTCGAATAAAAATGGTAATTTTTTTGATAAGCAATAAACAAAATCCAGAAATCTATATTTTAAATTAATGTTCAATCTTTCTTAAAATCTATAAATTACACCTCCATAACACACCATTTTCGTACAAAATTATTGTAGCCTCCTTGATTGCGCATTGTGTCAAACGACTGTTAACAGAGCATTAAAGTTTTTTGCAAATGTAATTACAATGTTATCTTTTGGTCTGCAAATACCGAAAAGAAGCAAAACTTCCTTCAAAATAAAAAAGACCGGATAGAGATTAACTCCATATCGATCCTTTTCCTTTGGTCATTGTTAATTTGCTTAAATGTAGCAGTCGGTAGCTTCATTGTCGCTCCAGCCTATTTTAGCGCTTAATCTATTTATTCACCTCTATTCAAAAAATGAATATGATAGTCATAGATTGGAACCTTATCAATGCTAAGGAGAGTAACCAATATGCAAAGTAGAAAAATAGGTATTAGAAAAGCGGCTCATAAGCATAAAAATAAAGGAGCAATTGTACCGCCATCACGAATCAATAAACCTCTACTGCTGGCGCAGCCTACTCAAACCACCATTAGAAATCCTGGATTTGAAAACAGAACACTGAGTCCTTGGAATCCTGGCCCTCCTTCTCCATTTGGGCAAATATTTGTAACAACCGTTACCCCGCATAGTGGATTGCAAGCCGCAAGAATGCTTTGTGTAGAAAATACAGTTATGACACTTAAGCAAAAAATATCGAATTTAAAACGAGGGCGAAGCTATCAAGTTTCTATGTGGCTGCGCAGAAATGTTGTATCTACGCTCGGTCAAGTCAGAGTGAGGCTTGGTGGTTCACCAGCTATTTATGGAATAAATGCTATACCTATGAACACGTATAAACAATTTATAGATGCATTTCAAATACCGGGAGATAGAGGAGCTACTTCTTTTGATTTAGAAATATTTTTATTTTCTTCTACTATAGGTACAGATATAACTGTCGATGATGTTTCCATTACTCTGCTTGGCAGTTGACTTACAATTGTAATGTCTACATCGTTATTTGATTTAGATCAATTTCCGAAACTAAACTTTCACGCAAACAGCTGTGTCATAGACACAGCTGTTTTACATGCACGGAGAACTCATCACATTTAAACGCTCTTTAACGGTTATAGATGAAGCACTTTACATCGACAAAGAAACCATCCTACGCGCCTTTCCATTTAGGCTTGTTTATAGCTGCTTACTCAGCATTAGACTATATCATTTTTTCATATCTCTCATTCTACAAAAATACAACCTTGACCTAACGAGGCATCTCAGCATGGCATTTACAGGAACATATGACAAATCACTGGGACAATTCGCCTACCTTCAAAAAGTGGTAAATCAGGCATGAATTTTTCAAGAGCTAAAGAGCATTTTCATAGAAATATGACCAATTAATATAATTAATTATTATTCCGTCGAACTTTACATTTTTCTAGTTAATATATAAATTCTATTTTTTTGTTCAATTATACATTTATAAATATATTCCCGAGAAACCTTTACCTACTAACATTTGATATATTCTGACTTTACAAGTCTGCAAATGTTCAGAGAGAAAATCACTTTTATTTTCAAATTTCATCCCGCTTCTTTATTCCATAGTGAATAAAACGTATACAATCTACCTCTCCACTTGTATCTCTCTAATATAAAAGTAAATTCTTGTAATTACTTCCTCGTTGTATGATGCTATTCGTCAAAAGAATGATTTTTTGGGTACAAGCTTTTGACTTAAATCTTCAAACTGCCCTCATATTATGCAACCTCGTTCAATAGAATGTTGTTGTGGAAAGGAGGAGTGATCAAACTAACAATCAAAATCATCAAAACCCATATTACAAGGAGGTAGTTTTATGTACAAATCATTTAGCAAGTCCCGCTTTACCATGAAACACTTATTCATTAGCTGTGGTGCTGCCATTGTTGCTTTGCTTGCTTTCACCCTGTTCTCTCAACAAGTATCCGCGCACGGTTATGTCGATGGACCAGCAAGCCGAGCCTATCTATGTAAACTAGGACAAAATACAGATTGTGGCGCGATTATATATGAGCCGCAAAGCTTAGAAGCACCTAAAGGATTTCCAGCCGCCGGTCCCGCTGACGGCAAAATAGCCAGCGCAGGTGGCATTTTTCCGAAGCTTGATGAACAATCTTCCACTCGCTGGGCGAAAGTAAATATCTCTTCTGGAACAAACACATTTAAATGGACACTCACTGCACGACATTCAACGGCAAGCTGGAAATACTATATTACGAAGCCAAACTGGAATCCAAATGCCGCACTTAGCCGCAATTCCTTCGATCTTACGCCATTTTGCGACGTCCCTTATAACCGCACTCAGCCACCTGCCACCTATACAGATACGTGTAATGTACCATCCCGCTCCGGATATCATGTCATTCTAGCCGTTTGGGAAATTGCTGATACAGGTAATGCCTTCTATAATGTTATCGATGTAAACTTTGGAGGTTCCAACCCAGTCGATACAACTGCACCTACTGCTCCAGGAACATTAGCATCTCCATCCAAAACGACGAATAGCATTGCCTTAACTTGGAGCGCATCTTCAGATGCTGTAGGTGTAACTGGATACAATGTCTACTCTGGCTCTACACTTGTAGGAACTGTCACCGGTAGTACTTTGAACTATAATGTTACGGGATTATCACCAAACACAGCATATACGCTAAAAATTAAGGCTTTCGATGCCGCAGGTAACCTTTCTCCTGATAGCAACAGCCTTACCGTCACGACCAATCCGCTCGTACCAGACAATACACCACCTACTGCACCTGGCAATCTGCATGTCATGGGAGCGCCAACCGCCAATAGCATTCAGCTCATGTGGAATCCTTCCACAGACAATATTGGTGTGACCAACTACCGTGTCTACAATGGCACTACTTTAGTAGCAACCATATCTGGCACTACAACTTCTTACACAGTAACAGGTCTTACACCATCCACATCCTATACGTTTAACGTGTTTGCGTTAGATGCATCGGGCAATCAGTCAACTGCAAGTACGGTAACGGGTACAACGACTGCTCAACCAACGGTCCCAGCGTGGGCACCAAATACAGCTTACACGACAGGTACACTCGTTTCTTATAATGGGGCTGTCTATAAATGTCGTCAGCCGCATACTTCACTCGTAGGTTGGGAACCTGCAAACGTTGCTTCTTTATGGCAGCTGCAGTAATCGTTTCTCCATTTTTCGGATAAAAATAGGGACTAGCATCGTTATAGTCAACGTGCTAGTCCCTTTTCCTTTTGCGTGCCATGATATCTTCCTCATCATTATATGAAGTGAAAATACTTATCGGCCGATAAGTACTAACTTGAGCAGATGTAGTTTACTTATTTTTTCTAAATCAACTAACTTCCCATTTAATACAACTGACGGGTATGAACTTATGCCATAGACTTTTATTTTGTCCACATACTCTGCAGCCTCATTTTGCTCATCGAGCTTATATACAACAATGTCGCATTTCGAACAAGCAGCCACTTTTACTTTTTCAACAAACTCCTCATTCGCAGGGTTGCTGTCAATAAAGACCTCTATCTTTGCCATCAATATCTTCCTCCTTATTAGAGCATTTTAGAAGAATTGGACATTGTAACTTTGAAGATGCATGCATTGACGATGGACGTTGTGTTACAGCTTCCAACGTAGCTTTGAAATGACTCAATCGCTTTATTTGTTCGTCTATTTCTTGAATTTTAGAAAGTGCAGTTTGATACAATTCATAAGTCGGAAAGTAGTCCTCTTGTCTGTATATCGTCAACAGTCCTCTTATCTCTTCAAGGCTAAATCCAATCTCCTGTGCTCTTTTAATAAATTGAATATCTTCAACAGTCTCTTGAGTAAACATACGGTAACCAGATGCATTGCGGTAAGGCTTAGCGATTAGCCCACGTCGTTCATAATACCTTACGGTTTCAAGATGAACATTAGACTGCGCAGCAACCTGACTTATCGTTAACCTAACCATAGCCTCCTCCTTCCCAGCAATCATAAACCCTGTACCATAGTACAGGGTCAAGTACAAAATTATTCTGATACTAAATTAAGATACGAAATGATACTTATCTCTTATCGCTTGTAAATCCCGATTCATCTAAATTCAGATTACTTCTTCGTATCATATTCTATGAGCCAACAATCTCCCATTTCTCCCTCATGCCATTCATGCTTCTCTAGAAACTTTTTCTTTACAAAGCCCGCTTTTTCATACACTTTCAACGCTCGTTCATTACGAGCCTGTGGGTCCATGACGATTTTCGTTGCACCTTTATGTTCAATGAGATAAGCAACTGTAGCTCGAATGAGCTGCGTACCGATCCCACGATTCCAATAATCCGTCTCCCCAATAAACTGATCCATCCCATAAATACGACCCTGATACGACTCGTAACCATACCTCTGTATTTCTTCTTCACCTATCGGATAGAACTGAATATACCCTATGTCCTTGGATTCATATTGGATGATGCACCGCTTTTCTTCGGATTCTTGATCACCAAAGAAACTTTCTATGACCATCTCTTTATTATGCGGACGATCACGGCCTTCGTAGTACATCAGCACGGCAGGATCAGATAGCCATTTTACAAGTAAATCAACATCACTATGATCAAGTTCCCTAATAGAAAGTTCATTTTCTTGAAATAGCATCATTTCGTTCACAGTCCTATCTCATGCACTTTTTCACACATAAATCCAGATTTATATCAAACAGGGACATTCCCTTTTACACTTAGGTAATAGTGATAATAATGTTCGTCACGGCCATATCCATTACGCTCATACAAACGCTGCGCTTGCTCATTATCTATCGCTGTGGACAGTTCTAGCCCCTTCGCTTTGATCAATTGAGCGTATTTCTTGGCTTCATCCAATAATAGTTGAGCTATTCCTTGTCTTCGATGAGATTCACGAACATACAGATCATTAAGAATTAAAGATCGCTCCATTGAAATTGAGGAGAAGACAGGATAAAGCTGTGTAAAACCAGCAATTGTACCTGTACTCTTATCTTTTACGATGAAAATAATAGATTCCCGATGTTCAAACCGATCAAATAAGAATTCACGAGCTTGAGCTACATCCGACTGTTGTCCATAAAATATACGATATTGATCGAATATTTCCGCTATTGCCTCTAAATCTTGTATCGTTGCTTGATATGCTTCAAATTGTGCACTCATGACATTCATCTCCTAGTAATAAAATGTTAGTGTAACCCATCATAAATCGTCTATTTCACCAAACTAGGATCAACTCCTAGCAACGGCTTGAACGCAGCTTGTCCAGATTCAATTTGACTTTTATCCAAATATAACAACGAGCTGCTAGTACCTTTATTGATTCGCATAAACATATAACGTTCATCACCAGCGACAAGTTCAGGATCTAGTGGTAATGAGGACATATCCACTTCATGAATTTTTTTATTTTGTTTAAAAATCGCTAAGGTAAGCGGCACATCCAACTTGTAAGAACGTACATAGCCTCCCGAAGGATGGATATAAGAGTAAGACTTGTCTTTGTACATGAACGAAAAGACTGGGGGATACTCGATCTTCTCCTCTACGATGTTGTTCCCCTGAAGATCAGAGGAATATAACTTGTGAGACCTTTTGTCCTCCATTTTTCGATATAAATAAGAGAAATAAAGTCTATTCTCCGAAATACTTAGCAAAAAGTTAATGCTCCCATCCTTGCGGTCAAAAAGAGTCTTTATCTCTTCATTGTTCAAATCATACCGCTGGATTTTATAATTATCTTTTGTGAGCATCGTCCAATACAGTTGATTCCCATAAGGAGTAATAGTCGTAACTGATACAATATTATCCGTTTCGCTATAGATAACTTCTGGCTTTTTGTCGAGTGCCGTAAGCTTTGCCTTTAATACTTTGACTTGCTCACTGCCTTCCTTATTCTTTTCCCAAATCGAATAATAAAGATAGCCGCGATGCAGCGCCAATGAATCGGGTGGAGCTTCAAATGTCTTCACTACTTCCCGATTGCTGCCGTCGACGTTCATGCTAGTTAAGGTCCACGTTAAGTACGATTGCTCATTCTCCTTTTCAGGATTATGTTCATTTTCCAACACATAGAGTTGAGAATCATAGTACTGCAAAAAACGTGGCGGCTCGAAAGTTATATTTCCTCTCTTTACTGCCGTATGTGTTCTTTGTACATAAGCTTTACAATTGCTTCGGTTTGGACTTTCTGTACATTTCTGCTCGGTACGCGTATCGATAAGTTGCGGTTTCGTGCTATTATTTTTCATAAAATAAATGAAATTATTGAACAAAAAATAATGGCCTTGCTTTGTCCATGCTGTCTCTAGACCTTGTCCGGCATACATATACGGGTAATCCCATTGAGCATGATACGCATCATCCTCTGGATATGGTAATTTTGTACATCCTGCAAGAACGAGCAGAGCTAACAACATCATCCCTAGCAAGAAGCTTTTCTTCATCGAATTCCCCCTTTATGTCTATACATCAGGCAGATGAAAAATCAAAAAGCCCTAGAAAAGGATACCGAGATGTCCACTTCTAAGGCTCTTGATGCAGTAAACGATACCGTGATGATTGATACATATTTTACCACGCGATTATTACATATGTACATGCCTAATTGTTTGTACTATTTCACTCTTTTTACGACAAAAGCATTATCCGCTTTACTAAAACCAAGCTTTTCATAATAGTCCATAGCACCTGGTGCCGATAACAATACCAACGAGCATTCCTCACCAATTTTCTCTTTTACAAGATTGACGAGTTGCCTTCCAATACCACCTTTTTGATAAGCCTTGTCTATCGCCAGATCAGATAAATAACAGCAGTACGAATAATCAGTTAATGCCCTCGCAATGCCAATCATTTTCCCCTCATCCCATGCAGTAATAACAATATCCGAGTTCTCGATCATTCGTTTCAATCTTTCTAAGTCCTGATAAGGTCTATTAATGCCAGACGTTTCAAACACACGTGAAACATCTTCTGCTTGAATTTCTTTCGTATCCATATAAATGATTTCCATAAAGATGCGCAGGAGCTTGACTCATGAATCGCCTAAGACCATATTGATTAACGTTCATCTCATACTTATCAAAGGCTTCACAACTACTCTCCTGCTCCCCTCTCTTCATAATAGAACGCCGCATGCATGTAATTATCTATTGATTACTGCTATTCTACAACTAAAAGCACTTTCCCCGTACTGTTTCTGCTCTCCACGAGTTCATGCGCAAGTGAGGCATCCTGTAAGGAATAGCGACTGCCAATGTTTATATCCAACTTCCCTTGTTCGAACAGTCGAAATATTGGTGCAGCCGCTTCGCGCAAGCTTTCAGGCCGTTCTTTCCTCGTCGTACCAAAGCTGTATCCAAGCACAGAGCGACAGCTTGCATGAAAATCCTTCGTATTCAATTCTCCATACTTCCCACAAGAATTACCGAACACGATAAGACGCCCATACGGAGCAAGATAGTGCATACTTTTTTCGGTTACCTCTCCACCAACGGAATCTAAGATGATATCAACGCCTCGCCCTTCTGTAAGCTGACTAACCTGCTCTATAAAGTTCTCGGAATCATATTGCAGTACATAGTCAGCACCAACGCTTTTAGCTGCTTCTATTTTATGTGCACTGCCTACTGTCCCAATGATGTTCGCTGCACCCATCGCTCTAGCAATTTGTATAGCTGTCGTCCCCACACCACCTGCAGCGGAGTGAATAAGTACCGTTTCTCCTGCCTCCATACGCGCTATTTCGGCCAGCAATTTATAGGAAAGCAAAGAAACAATGCCGCATGCACCTGCAGTATCATCTTCAATATGATCGGGTACTGCAAATGTTAAATTCTCATCTGCCACGATATATTCAGCGTATGATCCATGGTGCGGAAAAGCAATAACACGCTGGCCGACACGTACAGATGTCACCTCTTGACCAATCTGTTCCACGACACCCGCTGCTTCTAGCCCTGGAATGAAGGGAAGTTTGCCTTTCCCTTTGTTCCCGTGTCTAGCTTTAATATCCGCAAAATTTACACTTGTGCGCCGAACACGAATTAACACTTGTTTGGAGTGAATAGAAGGGAGATCAACATCAACATATTTCATATGTTCTGTAGAGCCATATTGCTCAACCACTATAGCTTTCATCGTACTCCTCCTCGATTGTGTCGATTGGCAGAATAAAGCTTGTTACTCATTACCATTTTATAGCTGCCAAAGGAGAAAGTCACGAATCATGCAGGATATATTTTACTTCATTTGAACGGCTTGCTCAGAGCGTGGCAGTGTAGTTCTAATGACCACTTCCGCTAAAATAGGAAGAATAATAAGGGAGCAATAAATGCTTATCGTATAGCTGCTCACATAGGCGAAACCAAAGCCTTTATGCATAACATACGTTATCAAATGGATAAGCGTATTTGTAAAGCAGTATGCAAAGCTGCGGATCATCCATTTTCGGTGCTGAAGGAGACGCTTCTTCCGAATGCTTATTATCGCCATTCCGTTCATGAAGGGCCAAATGATATTTAGCATGTTAAATGCAATGCTGCTTGCTTTACCACCGGTTGAATAAGGTGCCATATATCCTGAAGTGAGCGCGACCATAAATACGGATACAACATAAATGTAGCCATTCACTCGATGAAGTTGACGGTTGCTCTTTAACAATTGAGATGAAAAATTCAGCAGCCCGGATACAAGTGTCACACAAGCAAAAACAACATGTACATACATCACATTCAGCCATAGTGGGAGCTGGAGTGGACGCTTCAGGCCTTCTTTATGACTTAGAAATGCCTCAGCCTGCGGATCATGAATAAAATTAAAATAGGAAGCATAAACGATAATTCCGAATGAAACCAAAGCTAATATCGTATATAATGACTTTCTTTTTAGCAAATTCCGACCACCTCTTTATTCGAATGCACATACAGCCTATATGACAGCTCCCATTATACGACAAAGTGTTCTTCTGATGCTTCTTGATATTCGTATAAAATAGTAACTCTTGCTGTACAAGGCCTAGAGAACCTAACTCATTATAAAAAATAAAGGATAGCGAGCTTTTCCTTGAAAAGCTGCTATCCTCTATAGGCATGTTCATTCACAGCATAATACGTGCGCCTTTAGGATGGATTACCCTCGCGCTTTGACTTGGAGCTCGTCTCAACTGCCAGCTTATCTCCAAATTGATCAATACGGCTAGGGCTTGAAGCTGGCCCATTATTTTTCGGCTTGCTGTTTCTTCCTGCCATTATTATCACCTCCACAGTTCATAAGATGGGCCCAAGAAGTTATTTTCATACGATATGTGCAGATTTCATGATGACAGACGAATAAGCCAGCAAACGGCATTTGCATGCACATTCACTGGCTAAACATCAAATGATATGAAAATCGTCCCCAGCCTCCCATTCCAACTTCTATGCAGGTTGATTTATATACATGTAAGCTTACAATGCACTTGATTGCTCATATTGAATAGGAGTATCGATCCTCAGGTTCAGCAGCGTTCTTGCAGCTTGTTCGCTACTAAGTTTGAACACCCAGACTTTTGCTTTAACTTCTGCAGCGTTACAATATGGTCGTCCAATTCTTGACTTAAGGAAACCACTTTCTGATCGGTTAAACTCTTTCTTTCTTCAAACGCTTTAACTAATTCTCTTTGAACGACATCAAATCTTCTCACTGGTATTTCCCTCATTTTTCACCAAATTGCCAAGCTTTCATGGAATTATTTCCATTTTTTCTACCATTTTAGTAGTAGTTTCTATCGGATATTGCAATATGTTTTTAAGGAAACGATTATCTGCTCGAAATGTGTAGTGTATCTATAATTCCATAGCTCGACTATAATCACACATTTAGTCAATACCATACAAAAAAAACAAAGCCCTCTTCGCATAGAGAGAGCTTTGTTGTTATAACGTTTTCATTTGTTATGCATAATATCCATTTACTCTTCTTGTTCTTCTTTAATCGTTACGGTGACTTGATTAGAACGTGTAGTTGATGTAATTAACCTACCCGTCGCATCCCTGAACGAAAACTGTACTGTAGCCTGATTGACAAGTTGAACATGCTTGGATTTTTTAGTAGGCGATACTTTCACTTTGAATGTGACCTCAGCCTGCTGTCCAGAAGCTAGATCAGGGATCGATACTCCCGTTTCTAATTGTTGACTGGTTACTGGAATACCATTAAGCTTCAAGCTTCCTACTACAAAAGTTGAACCTACAGGGATGTTATCCGTTAACGTAATGTTGCTAACCAGTGTCGAACTGGTATTTTTCACAACAATCGTGTATGTCACAATTTCGCACTCAACAGCAAATTTACGATTCGCAGACTTCACAACTTGAAGTGGAGATGCTGCAACCGTGACAGTTGCTGAAGCACTGACTGTACCCAATTCAGCAGATGATGCTGTTACCGTATTCGTAATCGTGGACCCGGCAGCAGCTGTGCTTGGAATCGTAAATGGCACAATGCCTTCTCGCGACTCTCCTACCCCTAATGTGTTTAATACTACATTAACCCCAAGTAGCGGATCTGATATCACGATATTTGACAGCGCCACATTGCCTGTATTTCGAATTCGAAGCGTAAATTGAACGCGTTGACCTGGCAGTGCAGATTGTGGTGAAGCTACCTTGATCAATACGACACTCGGGCTGGCACCTACCGTGACACTTGCTGCGGCGCGCTCTATATTACTTTCATCAGACATAAATATGGCTTCATTTAAAATGACTGTCCCAGCAGGCGTCCCTAATGGAACTGTAAAGGAAGCACTGAACGTCAAAGTAGCTCCCGGCTCCAGCCGTGAAATGTGCTCTTCAAGCTGAATGATAGGATCAAAAATACGGATATTCGTCAGCGGTACATTCGACGTATTTGTCAATGTCAGCGTATAATGCACCGTTTCACCCGGTAAAGCTACCGTACGATCTGCAACCTTTTGGAAGAGCACCGTAACAGGTGGATCAATTTCGATTGAAGCTTCCACTTGTTGAGCAGGTGTTTGATCAGAAGATATCGTTGCCGTATTTGTTAGTACCGTTCCGGTAAAGTCACGTGGAATTTCAAATGGAATCTCCAGCTCCACTGTCTGACCAACTTGAATAACACTAATCGTATTATCTAACCCCAACAGAGGATCGGTAATGTGCACATTCGTCAGATCGGTGTTGCCGGTGTTCGTAATTCGGAATGTGTAAGTAATCGGCTCACCAGGAACAGCAACCAGAACAGAAGGCACCTTTGCGATCGACAACGTGGATAATGGTAGTACCGTGACTGTAGCTGACCCCTCAATCGCATCTGTTTCATTCGCCGTTGCATCTGTCGTATTGACAAACGATTCTGGCAAATGATCACTTGGAATCACGAACGACGTCGTTAATACCTGTGAAGCTCCTGGTGCGAGTGAAGGGATCGTTTGTGAGAAACTAATCGCCTCATCGACAACGACAATATTCGTAAGCGTAACACCAGATGTATTGCTGACCGTGATTGTATATTCAACTGTTTGACCTGGCAAAGCTGACGTAGGATTGGCTGTTTTTGTGACAACTAAACCTGTAATAGGTGATACGATGACTCTCGCCTCTGCCGTAATCGGTGCGGTTTGATCCGAAGAAGCCGTTGCTGTGTTGAGAAATACGGTTAATGGCGGAGTAGCTGGCGGAATCGTAAAGTCATGAAGAATCGTTTCCTCTCCACCCGTTGCAAGTAAAGGGAACGTCTGATCAATGCCTAATATCGGATCAACGACATGCACATTCGAGAGTGGTACCGTTCCAGTATTTTTAACTACAATCGCATAAGTAACGGTATCCCCAGGCGCTGCACTCGTTTCACTTGCCGTCTTCGTAATCGTTAGATCTGGCGCCGTTCCAATTTCAACCGTCGAAGTAAAGGACTGTGGATTTACATTATCAGCTACAGCGGTAGCCGTATTTTCAAACAATTGACCCATAACTAAACCAGCTGGAATTTCAAAGAAGGTAGTAATTTCCACAATTCCACCTGGGACTAAATTCTCTACTACGGTATCCAGCTCAAGTGTAGGATCGGTAATTTGCAAATTGGTAAGTGTTCGGTTGCCTGTATTGGTCACCGTAATGGTATATTCAACTTCCTGCCCCGGTACAGCTATAGTTGGTTCGACCGTCTTCGTAATTTCAAATGAAAATACTGATTGCACGGGGATAACATTCGTCGCTTCTTCTGGAAGCGTCTGATCCGATGTTGCTGTAACCGTATTTACAATTGATGACCCATCTGGCGTATCCAACGGAACGAGGAATTCGGATTCAATAATAAAAGAGTCACTTGGCAAAATTTCTGGGATAACTTGATCGATACCTAGCAACGTATCTATCACATGTACATTCGTCAGAGAGACAAAGCCTGTATTCGATACAATAATCGTATACTCTACCGTCTCGCCAGGAGCTGTCGTTTCACGATCCGCAAATTTATTTAGCTCTAATATTGGCAGCTGAGGTTGAAGCACTGTAACGGATGCTTGTGCGGTTTCTGGCCCGATTTGATCGGAAGTTATCGTTGCTGTATTGGTGATAACCGTACCTGGCGGCGTAGTAAACGGTATTTCTAAAGCCCCTGTCACTACAAATGACTCACCCGGTTCCAGCGAGGCTACAACTTCATCAATCCCAATCTGTGGATCTGTAACTCTTACATTGGTTAGCGTTGTATTACCTGCATTCCCGTATTCAATTTCAAACATAGCTGCAGTTCCTGCTTCAACAGCTGGTTGTAATGCGCGTTTACGAATAAACAAAGCAGGCTGAGGAACTATAGTTACCGTTTCTGTATCACTCACAGGTGCGGTTTCATCCGAAACGGCAGTGACCGTATTCGTTATCGTGCCAGACGCACCAGTTGGAACTGTAAATTCACCAAAAACAAACTGACTCTCTCCTTGCAACAACGTTGGAATGACTGTGTTAATACCTAACAGCGGATCAGTCACCGTGACATTTGTTAATGTGCTGTTTCCTGTATTGGTCACTTCAATGGTATAAAATATCGTATCACCAACTGCAACGATTGTACGATCAGCGATTTTATCAATAGAAAGGGATGGCGCGGCCAGCACCGAAACTTGGAAAAATGCCTCAGCTGAAGTTTCATTCGTGATGACTGAAGATCTGTTCACAAATATAGAACCTGCCGGAGTGCCAATCGGAATCGTGAACGTAACATCGAAACTAATAGACTGGCCGGGGTTTAGAATAGAAAGAGTCTCATTCAACCCCAGTGTAGCATCCGTCAATCTTACATTGGTTAGCGGCTCAGCCCCAATATTTTGGACCGTTATTGTATAAACAACACTTTGCCCTGGAGCAGCAGACGTTGGTGTAGCTGTTTTCGTAATACTAACCGCAATTAAGTTCACAATCGTTTCATTGGAAACAACACTGCCATCTAAGACAGGTCCTCCAGGCACGCTTTGGAAGGTAAACTCAGCACTTGACGTATTTCTAATCTGAGCAGGCACTCCACTAGAGTTGACTCGTACTTGGAATGACACGGTTCTACTCGTGCCGAATGGGATCGTTCCTAGATTAATGCCTGTGGCGGGATTCAATCCAGTTTGCGGTGGTCCTCCGTCGATAGAAACCGTGTTCGGGATAAAGGTTGTTCCCGCAGGAATTGCATCTGTGTACACAACATTGTCCGCATTAGCAGCTCCATTGTTGCTGACAACTGCTGTATAGGTAATGATGTCACCTTCCACCACCGCTGTCGTATTGCTCGTTTTATCTATGGACATTAACGGTTGGTTTACGTCAATCTGTATGCCTACACCATTTGGCAAAATAACATCCGATGATGTCGTAATCCTCAATACACCAGACGTTTGTGCGTTTACCAATCCAGCAGAACCATCAACATTTGTAATATCATACGCTAAGCGTGATCCTGTCGTATAGAAACCGGGATTACCTGCAACTGCGTTCCGTGTACCGAATGTACCTGATGTATCTAGATTGCCTGAGTCGTTGTTGATTTGGGCTTGGAAAAAGTTATTCGCTAAGTTGTTTGGCCCTGATAAGGTAACTAAATTGGATGTATTCGGGCCAAACTGAGCGATATCTCCTCCTGCGAAAGGATCGCCATCATGAGCAGATAGAAGGATGCGGCCTGTTACAGGACCAAATTGCGGCGATGCGAATCCAGATACGGTAATATCGATTCTTGGTACCCCAAGTCCAACTTGATCTTGCCCTACAAAAATAGATTTATTTCGGAACGGAAAGGCAGGGTTTCGATAGGAAACCGCCAACGTCCAACCGGAATGAGTGGTTTGATTATCAGCTGCCGCTATAAATGCTGGCACACTCCCCGTTGTATAGGTACCAGTTCCTCCAGCCTGCACAAGTGAAGTAACATCAGCGGAATTGGTATACCATTGGACACTTGGATTAACCGGGCTAGCATTCGTAAAAAAGTTTGTCGGAGTAACAGTAAAAGTCCCTTGCGGAGTTGTAAATTGAATCGGATCTCGAATAAAAGGCGTGACGTTCCCAATATTCGTTGAGTAGTTCGCAGACCAAATTAACTCCGCATGCTCTATCGTACTGCCTGATGGAATTCGAAGCACTGCTGACGAGGAATTGAGCGTAAAATCTAGTGTCGTTCCAGGAAACCAGCCTGGAACTGCAAGTGCTGTATTCGTCGTAATAAATGTCCCCGAAGCATCAAGTGTTCCTGGCAGCAGTTGATTGCTTATTTTCGATAAAGACAAAGCGTTCCCTGTGAATGTGAGCGCGCCCGCACTTGTCACGGTGAAGCGCTGTACGAATGGCATCGCCTAACCTCCTTTCACCGCTATCTCATGCGATGAACATCATGATATCATCTATATGTATATTGAAATGGGGTCTCCAAATTGCACGTCCGCTGCAGGGGACAAATCTATTTATTTTGCATTCGAAAACTTTTTCATAAACACGAAAAAAAGGAGAGCATCCCGCTCTCCTTCGTTGATTTATTTATCCGTATAAATGGCCTTCCTACTGCTGTCTGGACACATAGAATAACGCAATCCAGATAAGGACAAAGCCTGATAATTGTGCAATTGTAACCACTTGGTTGAAAACAATCCAGTTCATCATCATACCTACTAGCGGGAATGACAATTCCGCCAGCGTTGCATAGGATGCTTTCGTTTCTGACAAACCGCGGTAATACAGTAAAATACTAAAGAGACCTAGCAGCACCGCTTGCAAAATAATATAGAACGTAATCGATCCATACTGCTCAGGCGGCACTTTCCAGCTTGCATTTTCGGACCAAGTAAAGACAAACAATAACGGGAGTGCCAATAAAAACCTCAGCGCCGTAACGGTTTCATATTGCATTTTATCCAACATGAACCGACCCATTACTGTAGATCCACCCCATAATAAAGCGGCTCCCAGCGCCAGCAAACTACTGACACCTACTACCTCATTCACCATGCCTTGCGGCAGTGACCAACCGAATGTAAGTAAATACGTTCCGATAAGTGCAACAGCTAATAAATAACCAAATCGATTCGGCAGCTTCTCCTTAAGAAGAAAGCGTGCCAGTATAACGGCAAATAATGGCTGAAGCTTCTGTAACAGAAGTACTGTGTTCACATTTCCTGTTGCAAATGCTTCTGTGAACATAATGGTTGCCATTACAGAGCCTCCCCAAGAAACGAAGAGTAAAGCACCCCAATGTTTCCAATTGGCTCCTTTTAACTCTGCACGGTGTTTCCACACGATAGGTGCAGCAAACACCAACAATACAAGATGCTCCAATAATACGATTTGTGTGGATGTTAAATACTCCAACACAAGTACACGGAACAGCGGTCCTAATCCCCAAAATGCGGCCCCAAGTGCAACGAGCCACACCCCTTTGCTTGAGAATGTACTCCGCTGATCAGCCAATGCATGCGTGTCCATATTCAATAACCTCCTGGGTCGTTGAATATAGGATCTTAGCTGAAGAGGACAAACATCGCTTATCTGTCATTGGATGACTCGATATAAGCTGATCTCAACAATAGACCTAAAATATTCAATTGGTCATGCGAAACGCTTATGCGATCTTCTCCCATCCGGACTTTAACCGTCGGCCTTGGATTCACACCAAGTCAGTCCCTACGTAAACGCAGGGAGTCGCGGGCTTGAGCTGTTAAACAGCTTTTACCGCCGGTAAGGAATTTCACCTTGCCCTGAAGATCCATATTCAATACGAATATATAGTAGCTTATTTTTTCTCCGTTAAGCTCTATTCACTATTATAACGAAATTTTTTCATTTTGGGAATGATTCGTTTTATTGCATTTTCTGCCTGAGAGACAATAGCTGCACCTGTATTTTTGACCACCCTAATTCAAGTTAATACGTAATAAGCGCCATTCACACCTATTTCGCCATCATTATCCAGTTTAAATGACTACTAGTGGTCACACAATAGATGGAGAATTCAAGCAACCTATTCCGTTCTTGGTGTTCAAATACTTAATCAAACATAAGGTGATACGTATGCGCAAACAATCAGGCTACTGGCTCCTTCTCGTATTGTGTTTCATTGTTGCCACCCAATCAGCATTTACAACGCCTACAAAGAGAAGTCGGCAAGAATATGAACAACAAGGTTCAATTATATGGGAGGCACAGACAGAACACAAAATGATGGCACTTACGTTCGATGATGGTCCAGACCCAAGACAAACAGTGGCCATATTGGATATTTTGAAACGATATGACGTAAAAAGTACATTCTTCGTCATTGGCAAACGCGTAACCAAATATCCTCAGCTCGCGAAAAGAATCGTTGAAGATGGTCACGAACTGGCCAACCATACGTACAATCATGTTTATTTCAATCGCAAGTCGTCTCACAATCTTATCAATAAAGAAATCCAAATGACCCAACAAGCGATCCAAACGGCTACTGGCCAAATACCAACTCTGTTCCGACCACCAGGCGGGAATTACAACGATCTTATCGTCGATACGAGCAGGCAAAAGGGCTTGAAATGCATTATGTGGTCGTGGCACCAAGATACGAGAGATTGGGATTTGCCTGGCGTTAACAAAATTAAAAACAAAGTGTTAAACAACGCACGCAATGGAGATATTGTTCTGTTTCATGATTATGTACACGGGCGCACTCAAACCCCGCAAGCTCTCGAAATGATCTTGCCCGAATTAAAACGAAGAGGCTATCAATTTGTAACGGTTTCTGAATTGATTAAGCACTCGGACTCACAAAGAAAAGTTCACCAAAAACGCCAAGAAGGACGAAAACAGCCACGCTTATGAATAAACACAGACAATATACAAATAGTAATACAAATAATCACACATAACGGTACATTATCGTAAGGAGTTACCTATGCTAAAACGTTATTTTGCAGCTCTCTTGGCAATTGCCATCTTGATTGTTCCATACGGAATATCTGTACAAGCTGCCTACAGCCCAACTTTCCATTTCGGCTTCAAAAAGAGCAAGAACGGTCAGCTTCCTTCCATTGATGAAGAAGGATTTAAAGACGTTATTGAAAAGCACGACTCCATTTTCCTTGGCAACACTCGTTCAAAGACGCTTTATCTCACTTTCGATAATGGCTATGAAAATGGATTAACTGCCAATATACTCGATACATTGAAATCCAAAAAAGTTCCGGCCATATTCTTCGTGACAGGTCATTATATTGAGACGCAGCCTGATTTGTTAAAACGAATGATAGCCGAAGGCCATCTCATTGGTAATCATTCTTGGAGCCATCCTGATATGACAACGATCTCTGACGCACGGCTCACCGAAGAATTGGAGAAAGTTAAAACGGCGGTAGCTGCTGTAACTGGTCAGAAGCAAATGCGCTATCTTCGCCCACCACGCGGAATCTTTAATGAGCGCTCGCTAGCCCTTAGTCATAAACTTGGATACACCAACGTATTTTGGTCCATCGCTTATAAAGATTGGGATGTCAATCAACAGCGCGGAGGCCAATATGCCTATGATAATGTCGTTAGACAGCTGCATTCAGGAGCGGTACTACTGCTCCACTCTATATCCAAAGATAATGCGGCAGCTCTTGGCAGAATTATTGATGAAGCTCACAGACAAGGGTATGAATTCGCAAGTTTAGACCAAATGATGGCTCCTCCCCAGGTACCAAGCGCACCAGCTCCAGCGCCTGTAAAATGATACCTCTCGGCGCCGATACTTAATTGTAAGCTCGCTGGTCTGCCTCTTGCTTCGTGCAGGAGGCTTTTGCTTTCCTGCGCTCAATATTGAGCTGCTTATGAAATACAAACAGGGTGTTACGTCAATAAGACTCAACACCCTTCCTAACTAATGTAATCTTTGTTAATTCGGGTACATTCATAAATCGAATGGGCAGCCGAGTTGTACCAATGCCGCGATTTACATATAGCTGCATCGGCTTATCTCCACCACGGATCGTATATTTTCCTTCTACATATTTTACTGCTAATGGCGGTGTATAAATCGGCTTTGACCACGGTGTTTGCACTTGACCGCCATGACTATGTCCAGACAGCTGTAAATCTACAGGATAATTGGCAATATCATCTGCTAAGTCTGGCTGATGCACAACTGCAATGTTGAAATCTTCCGCTCTCAGCTGATTAAGTGTATTCGGAATATCTGGTTTTCCTAATATCGCATCATCAATTCCTGCTAATACAATTTTCTGTCTGTTAGGCAATTCGATTAAGTGCGTTTCATTCACAAGCACTTCAAATCCCGCTTCCTCCAAATATGCTTCATACTTGCGGCTTCCGCCTCCACCCCGATCATGGTTACCATATACCGCATATTTGCCTAGATGAGCATTCATTTGTTTGAGCAGTTGCTGAGCCTCATTTCGCTTTGTCCCATACTTACTGTAATGGTCGAATAAATCTCCCGTAAAGATGATCATATCGGGGTGTAATTCATTGACTCGCTCAACCAATTTCTTTAGCTTTTCGTTATCATAATACTCACCTAAATGTGTATCTGAGAAATGTACGATCGTCAAATCATCAAACGAAGGTGGAATATGCTCACTGGCTATATCAATATCCTTTACTCTTAGGAGGTTCGGCTCTATGTAAGCTGAATAAGCTAGCAAGGTCAATAACAATATAAATCCTACTCCTGCGGTTACTGCAACTCGACGAATTATTTTATAATCATGATGCCGTTTATTTACATGCAACATTCTCACCTCAAAAGTAAGCATACACTCGCTTTGTTACACCAATATGACACAAATACGAAACAAAAATAGTACACAAAAAAGGCAGCTCTGCGGCTGCCTAATCTTCTTGCCTATGATACTGCCGACAAACTCACTTACTTGAAGCCTTTACCTCAAAATAAAACTCGATGTCAGTATTGAACGTTCTAACCCCAAAGTTAGATTGATGCTTCAACAAAATCGTTTTGACGATAGATAATCCTAACCCTGTCCCGCTTAATTGTTTATTTCGCGACTGTTCCACGACATAGAAGGGTTCCCATAGGAAATCCAATTGTTTTGCATCAATTGACTCTACTCCATTTTTAATGGAGCAATATATCACGCTGCCCTGCCGCGATAACGTAATATCAATACGTTGATTGGTTGAGTAACTTATCGCATTACGGATCAAATTGCTCCACACGGTTAACATCTTCGCTCTATCTGCAAAGACCATATACGCTGTATCTTTATTCTCATGCATGGCCAGCTCTATGCCTCGCTGTTCAAGCGTCAATGTATACGTATCAACTACCTGAGCAACTAGCTCTCTCATATCAAATGAAGCAGCTTCATAGGACTCAACTTGCAGTCTAGACAGCTCAAGAAGCGTCTCTACCATCGTCGTCATATCATCCGTCTGCTTCTCAATCACTTCCAAATAGCTGCCGTCATCATAACCATCTCTCATCCCAGCGGCATAAGCTTTGATCAAAGCAATCGGCGTCTTAAGTTCATGAGACACGTTTGAAATAAAGCCTTGAAGATTCTGATTGCGAATCGCCAACTCTTGATGCGCTTGCTGCAACTTGTCACTCATTTCATTCACGCTATGTGCAAGTGACTCCACTTCATCTCCGGTCTTAATTTCTACTCTGCGGAAATTCAAGTTAGCGATATCTTCCGTCGCACGCTTTAACTTATCAAGGGGACGTAACAGCCGTTGCGAAAATAGGCCAACGAGTACAAGCGTCAAGACTAACGCACCGAGCAAAATCCAAGTATGGAATTGATTCGCCATATTTATCGTTTCTGCTGCATGTGCAATCGAATCCGCCACAGCAAATACAGTATTGTCTTTCATCACAAATGAAACGAGTACTCTCGATTTTAGCTTCTCTTGATCGTACAGCTTGTTAACATGCACACCGCTCTTCAGCTTCTCAATACTCTCTCCTGTAATCCAGAACTTACTCATAGCGATACCACGACTGCTGAACTTATCACGCAGTGTTCCGTTAAGGTCGTCAACGTTTCCATAGTGATGCGCATATACAATCGTTACATCCTGCTCGTAAGAAATTCGTTCTGCATCGGCAATTAAGCTATTAGCAGACATCGAATCTAATTGCTCCATAATTTCAGCCATATTCGTTTTTTTCTCATGCAAGAAATAAGACGGCAGCAGATACGTATTTGCCAAAAAAGACAGCACATAAACAAATGCGATTATGAACGCGATATTTAGAAACAGCTTGCGGCCAATTTTATTCATGGTTATGTTCAAAACTATATCCAAGCCCTCTGTGGGTCATAATCCACTCTTCACCGATCTTTTCTCTCAACCTACGAATATGTGTATCGACAGTCCGATCCTCACCAACATAATCAATACCCCATACTTGATTCAGCAGTATCTCTCGTGTAAGCACACGTCCTCGATTGTTCATAAAACATTTCAGCAGTTGAAACTCCTTCTTTGTTACATTTAAATCTTCGTCTGCTTTCCACACTTTATGGCCTTCCATATCGATAACTAAATCTCCAATTCGAGCTCGTCCGTCTATTTGCAGCAGCTTCTTGGCTCGTAAAAGCAATACACGCGGATCAAAAGGCTTCTTCACATAATCATCCGCCCCCGCTTCCAACGCCTGGAATTCTGCATCGTGATCACCTTTTGCGGTTAACATCAACACTTTGATTTGACCATATCGCTTCATCTCTTTACATGCTTGAATACCGCTCATAATCGGCATCATCCAGTCCAGTACCGCCAGATCAATCGGATGCTGTTCGACAATTTCAAGTGCTTCTTCCCCATTGCTGGCCGTATGCACGTCGAATCCTGCTTGTTCAAAATAAACTTGGATCAACTTCACCATCTGCATTTCATCATCTGCAACTAAAATATTCATGCAATCGGATTCACCTGTACAGCTGCCTGCTTGCCGCTTAGTTGAATGCCCGATTGCTTCACGCCGACCGATGCCAAATCACGCAGCAGCTCCTCAAGCAACTTTTTCGCCTTCTCGCCTTCCTTGCCTGAAATACGAACGACGAGAAGAGCGGCATCCCCAGCTCGTAAAATACGTTCTGCCTGCTGCTTTTTCGTCTCGTAATCATGCTCTTCAATTTGAGGAGTAAGACGAATCTCTTTTACTTTTGCCTTCTGCTCTCGTTTACGGACTTGCTGTGCTTCTTCCTTAGCCGCTCCTGCACGCACTAGCTTACACGGCGGTGGACTACTCATCAGCGATGTACAAACGAGATCAACCTTCAGCTTCTTGGCCATTGCCAGCGCCTCTGACGTAGGTACGATCCCGAGATCCTCTCCGTCTATACCTGTCAATTGAACTTCAGCAGCTTTAATCTTGTTGTTGATAATCATTGTATACCACCTGCTCCTTCGTTATAATGAATGAACCCATATTACCTTATTGTAAGGAGATTTATCAATGAACACGAAAGAAATGGAAGAACAAATTATCCGGACCTATCAACAGGAAGAGAACATGATGATTCTTGTTTTTGCACAATGGTGCATCAATAACAAGCTCGATCCTGTAGCGCTATATCAAAAAGCCTACCCCAAACAAGAAGATAATCAGTTGCTCCAGCAAGCAATGGGATTGACCGTATCAAAGGAAGAGGCAGGAGATATTCCTGATGATACTGTACTCGCAGTTCTCTCTTTATTTGGAAATGAGGAGCTCGCCTTTGTTGTAACGGAAGAGATGCAAAAGCGTTCTGCTGCGAAATAATACAGAGCTTTTCATAACACAATGAAAAAAGCGTCGACCACTCTTTTTCAAGAATGATCGACGCTTTTCATTTATTTCTTCAATAACTCTTCTTCGTGAATAACGAATTGAGCAATATTTTTACTATGATCTCCGACACGCTCAAGATTGCTGAGGATATCGAGATACACAGCTCCAGAACTGCCTGAGCATTGATTTTGATTAAGGCGATGAATATGATTTTTACGGAATTTCTTCTCCATCTCATCAAGTTCACGCTCATAGTCCAATACTTCCTGCGCAGCTTGAGCATCATTGTGCTCCAAGGAGAACAACGCCTTCTCTACCGTTTTATCAGCAAGAATTGTCATCTCTTTCAGCTCTGCGCCAGCTTCCTTCGATAAATCTACTTTCTTGTTTATACTGAACTCAGAAAGCTCCACGATATTCTCTGCATGGTCACCAATACGTTCAATGTCGTTGATCAACTGGAACCAGCCAGATGCTTTCTCTGACTGCCCTTCAGACAATCCATTTTGCTGATTGATTTTCACCATGTAGTCCGTAATCTTACGGTTCAACTCGTTAATAAGCGCTTCTTTCTGCAAAGCAAGCTCGCCAACTTTAGCGTCCCTGCTAAAGAAGAAGTTAGTAGAGTCATTCAGTGTCTCACGTGCAAATTGACCCATACGCAAAATTTCATGCTGCGCTTGGCCAAATGCTACCGCTGGAGTTGCCAACAATCTCTCGTCCAAGTAGATCGCTTTGAATTCGATTTCTTGTACTTTTCCAGGGATAACCTTCGTTACAATCCATGCCAAAACCGGAATAAACGGCAGGAAGAGCAATGCATTTGTCGTGTTGAACATTCCATGTGCATACGCGATCTGCATTCGGATGTTCACGCCTTCTCCAAGCCACAACACAACACTGTGTACAAGCGGCAGCAAAAGCATGAAAATAATCGAACCAACAACGTTGAAAATAACATGTACGAGTGCTGTACGCTTCGCAACAACTGTAGCACCAATAGAAGCAAGAACAGCTGTAATCGTCGTTCCGATATTGTCACCAAACAGGATCGGAAGTGCACCCATCAAACTAATCATGCCTTCGTCAGCGATCGTTTGCAAAATACCAATCGTTGCACTAGAGCTTTGTACGATAAGTGTGAATACAGTACCTACTAATAAAGCAAGAACCGGCTGATCTTGCAGCTGTATCATGAAATCAGTAAACGCAGGAAGACTGCTAAGCGGCTTTACGCCGCTGCCCATCGTGGACAATCCCAAGAAAAGTGTACCGAAGCCAAAAATAACTTGACCTATGTACTGCAGCTTCTTTTTACTGAAGAAGAACAAGAATATCGCACCAACTGCAATAATTGGCAGCGCATAGTCATCAATTTTAATACCTACGATAAAGGCGGTCATCGTCGTTCCAATATTCGCACCAATAATAACACCAATGGCTTGTCTTAATGTCATAAGACCGGCATTTACTAAGCCAATTGCCATTACGGTCGTACCTGATGAAGATTGAATCAGTACTGTAACTCCAACACCAACCAACAATCCAAGTATCGGGTTCGAAGTATATTTCTCTAGCAACCCCCGCATTTTATCCCCTGCTGATTTTTGCAACCCGTCGGACATGTACTTAATCCCGAACAGGAATAAACCCAATCCACCTACAAATTTAAAAATAATATCTTGCCAATCCAAGGATGATCCTCCTCTAATCTAGTTGTTAGGCACTTTCTTCCCTATAATAATTTATCATATTAAAGCAAAAATTTGTTGAATTAATTCATTTGTTTTCAAACCTATTATTTCCTTTTCAATAGAATATATTGTTTACAATCTTAAATATATGTATAATAAACACAAACATACGTTTGGTTAATCGATAATCAAATCAATGTAATACATAAGTAGTAGGAGGACGTATGAAAGGAACTACCCACTTGGCAATTGGTGTCACGATCGGTATGGGTGCTGCTGCTTATTTTCCATTCTCCTTTAAGAGTGCAGGATTATATGTAGCAATTTCTGCATTTTCTGCTCTTAGTGCAGATCTAGACGGGCCAAGTCTGTTAAGCAGAAGGATTGGACAGTTATCACGTTGGATTCGCGAGTCGATTGTATGGCTCGGTGCTGTACTCGTCGCTGGTCTTGGTTATCAATACGTGATAAACGATCATGTAAATATGGAATGGGCTATGTGCGCATTTATTATTTTCTTACTTGGTTTTGTCACTAAGGAAGGGATTATCCGCAACGCCATCGTCAGCTTGATCGGAGCTGTATTAATGTTCATCGGTTGGCAGAGCCACATGTACTGGCTTATCGGATTCGGACTGTTTGTGGCTTGGGCGCCTTGGCTCAGCCATCGAGGACTGACGCATACGATTTGGGCGGTCATCTTCTGGGGAATGATTGGCTATGGATTAGAACAGCAGCTTCAAGTTGAAGGTATTATGGTTGTGGCTGTGCTCGGATACGTATCTCATTTGGTGGCTGATACGTTAACCCCACGAGGAGTAAAGTGGTTCTATCCATTGTATAAGAAGTCAATTCGATTGTAATTTTAATACAAATGCTTGTACTTGAGATTATATTGGTGAGCGTGTTAGTTTGAGGATTATGACCGACAACTGTACGCTCGCTTTTTTATACGAAAGCTTATATTAGAGATAAAGATTCCCCCCCTCCCAAGCAATACGCCTCCTTTACCATATCAATAATGCTCCGTGTTGTAATCACATGCCTATATAGTTATTTTCATATTAATTATTGAATATCACACAAAAATGTCAAAAAAACTTACATCTTTTATATAAAAATAACGAAACTTTTTAAAATCTACTTCCGTTATGGAAAAAGTTAGTTATAATAGGCTTTAGATTACACAAATAAAGACACGAGCTGATATGCGTTAGCTAACGATGTCGAAAAGGAGTAGGAGTAAGAAATGCATATACACACATTGCCATCTTGGGTGTGGATGGTTTATTACAGCTTTTTATTTATCACCCTAGTAACAACGGTTATTAGTATTATCCGAAAGAAAAACACCTTTTTCTCCATCATCGTGGCCGTTGTTACCATGTTAGTACCCGCCGTATCGTTAATCAACAGTATCGGAAGAGATGGAAATGAGTTCGAGTATTGGTTTGAACAATTGCAAGAAGGACAAGTCTGGTCAATTTTCGTTACTATTGGATATGTCATTATCGTGATCTGGTTGCTCACCTTTTCCTTTAACAAAAAGCAATCCAGCAGTGATAAGTCATTCAAGTAAAAAGACGAGCAGCCGTTACTCTAGCCGCGCGTCCTCACAATAACTTATCCAGCCTATACTCCGAAGTTACCTCGCCTGCTCACTATGTGAGACTACCGCTTCTCGTAAAACACTCTAATACCGAGGTATTCCTATCGTTCGACTCCTATTGCCAGCAGCACTAAACACAGGATGTAGGGTCAACCGGATAAAACGTATCAGTTGTCCCTACTTACATCTTGATAGTAGATCACTTATGTAAATAGTTTTGCGAACTTCTGGCAATCATCGAGCGGAGAAAAGTTTGAGTCTGCTTCGCCCTATTCCAGCGCCCCCAAATAGACTGAGACTTGCTATGTCCCTCACGAATTGCAATGGATTCCAACAGGAGTGAATGCCATTCCTCTGGAAGCTCACTCATTACAAGATTTACAGCCTTAACTTTTGGGACAATTTGTTGCTGTTTTAGACTGTACATAATCCTGCACATCGTACATACAGCGTCTGCACGAACACTATCCAGCATGAACAACAGCCTACTGTTTGATCTACGCTTCCAATAATGATTAAGGTTATAATCCAATGTCTGTAAGACATCGTCCCAGCAAATATTGATATTCAACTCCATACACTTAGGTCCGCAGAGCGTAATGCCATGATGCTTCAACACCCACCACGTCACTGCATTTAGATCCCACTTTCCTTGCCGTACCTTTCCATCCGTAACATACATATAAGGCGGAACATCATCATTCTGTTTGCCTATGTAATCAAGAGGAATGTACATGCTATCCATACGCTTTGCTAATGGATGAGTGGATGCCAGTTCTTGATGAATATCGGTAATCGTTTGTATAGTTGACTCTGTTGGGTTAGTATCAAATAGCACGATAATATCAATGTCACTGTTCATAGAATTATAAGCGTCTAGCGCAATCGATCCATATAAATAGATGCCGCAGATTTGATTAGGAAGCTCCGCCAGTAACCTTTGCTGAAATGCAAAGAGTAATGTTTCTACTTCACGTGGAAGATTCGTGGGCAGGCTCATGATATCACTCCTATTACCTCACTCTAATATTCGTCTACTTTGCAAACAAACTGCGATTAGAATCTACTAAATAATCCGTTACATGCACAAAAAAAGTATCCTGCTCCTAGTAAAACGGCACAGGATACTTTTTATTATATTCACTATATGGAGCAAGTTCCATCAACACAGCCCAAACCAGTAGATTCCTCATTCGAAGCAACTTCTTTAGATTGCTCACGATGCTGCCAAGCATATTGCAGCGCCTCTGCAAAATGTTCACTAGACTGTGCACCTGAAACCACCAGTTTGCCATCCACTAAGAAATAAGGAACTCCACGAACGCCCATCGCTTGAGCACGCTGCTCTTCTGCCAGCACCTCTTGTACATACTCATCAGATTCCCACAGCTGTGTTACTTCCTCGCGATCAAGTCCAATTTCAACAGCCAAATTCGTTAACACAGCACGATCACCGACATGTAGAGATTCCGTAAATGCCGCATAAAATAATCGCTCTGTCATTTGAGCTCCTTTGCCTCTATTCGAAGCATAGCGAGTAAGTCGATGAGCATCACGAGTATTGGTATGGATCATCGAATCAAAATTAAACGTAAGACCAACTGTGAGCGCTTGCTCTGCAACCTGATTTTGCATGGCACTCGCTTTCTCTATACTCATGCCATATTTCGCCGCTAGCATTTCCACTACACGCTGGTTCAAATTACGGGGTGCATGAGGATCCAGCTCAAAACTGCGATACGCCAGCTCCACTTGATCACGATGCTCAAATTGCTGCAAGGCCGTCTCTAAACGTTTCTTCCCAATATAACAAAATGGGCACATATAGTCTGACCAAATTTCGATTTGCATGTTAAGCCCTCCTATCATCTTGTTTCTTTAAAGTATCACACTGTTAATATGAAAGCAACTATATTCATGTAACCTTAAACCCAATCAGAACATCATCTGGCAACGTAACTAGGTTGAATTTTCATAACATACCAACTATAATAATTTAAATTAACCGTCCAGACGGTACAGTTAGGTGGTTGCAAACATGTCCAAACGCGAACAGATTTTGAATGCAGCTTCACAAGTTATCGCCACCAAAGGGGCGAATCAACTCACGCTTGATGCTGTAGCAGCAGAAGCTGGTGTTAGCAAAGGTGGTCTGCTGTATCATTTCCCCAACAAAGACGAATTAATAAAAGGATTGAACATTCATGTCATCACTTGTTTCCGTAACATGATTGAAGCTGAGTTGGAATCCGGCATCCCTTACAGCCAGGCCTATTTACAAGCAACTATAAAAACATCCGCTGATCCCGACTTTCTTCTAGTCAACTCCAGTTTGATAGCCGCCGTTTCTAACAACTCAGATTTTTTGAATTTGTGGGCCGAAGAATATGAGCGTTTTCATCAAGCTTGGGAACAAGAAGGGTTGTCCAAAGAGAAATCTGTCGTGCTTCGCACCTTATGTGATGGATTGTGGTTTTCATCTATGTTTCAGCTCTATCCTGTCGCTAATGTGGATCAGCAGATCGTGTTCGATTATATGATGAAATTATTGAGGGAGGAACTATCGTAATGCCTTATGTTTTATTACTGTTTTCAATTGTATTTGAAGTATTCGGCTCCTTTATGCTGAAGCTTTCCAACGGATTTACACGAGCATGGCCTGTCGTCGGCGTTGTTGCTGGTTATGGGCTATGCTTCTATCTACTATCTAATGTACTTCAATTTCTGCCTTTAGGTCCGGTGTACGCTACTTGGAGCGGACTTGGGACGATATTAACCGTGCTTGTTGGCGTTCTATTTTTTAAAGAGCGAATCAATCGTACAGGTGTTATCGGCATCGTGCTGCTCGTAACGGGTCTTATACTGTTGAACATGACAAAATAACGCTATTTATGTAAGGAGTTCGAATTATGAGAGGTATATTTTTCTTATCTATATCTATTATCTCAGAAGCCGTAGGCACTGTGATGCTCAAACTATCAAATGGTTTCACAGCTATTTATCCTACACTCGGTTTTGCTATATGTTATTTGACGGCATTCACCTTCTTGAGTTTTTCGTTAAAAACAATACCGCTGTCTTCTGCCTATGCGACATGGTCAGGGATCGGCACCGCATTAGCTGTCGTGCTCGGTATTATTTTCTTTCAAGAAGAAATTAGTATGCTGAAAATTGTGGCCCTGCTGCTGGTTGTCGTCGGTATTATGATGCTGAACAAAGGCACAACAAGAAGTGATCAGAGTTCCGAAGAAGCGGCATCCTCCACATCCAACGTTGTTTAAACCCCTTAGTAAAACGATTTACGTGAAAAGACTCATATCTTCCCCCTTGCAACAGTCATTGTTTGGGGGAACTTATTTCCCCTAACCCTATATTTTCTATATAAAAAAACTAGTTACGTCGCAGTATTTGCAACATAACTAGATAATTGACTCGTAAAAACTTTAACTCTTACTAGCAGTTACCTTATCCTTTTTCTTAAAGTAATGAATAACTTGTGCGATTGCTCCGTCCCCCGTAACGTTCGTTGCTGTACCAAAGCTATCCTGCGCGATATACAACGCAACCGCCAAGCTAATCATCGCTTCATCAAAGCCGAGCATGGATGTAAATAAACCCAGCGCAGCCATCACCCCACCACCTGGGACACTTGGAGCGGCAATCATCGTGATGCCCAGCATCAATATGAAGGGAACCATCACTTCAAGTGACAGTGCATGTCCATTCAACAGCAAGATCGCTGCAGACACCGAGGTAAGCGTAATGGTTGAACCTGTAATATGAATCGTTGCGCATAGTGGAACAACAAAGTCAGCAACTTCTTCATCTGTACCTAGCTCTTTTACCTGCTTCAATGTCACCGGTATCGTCGCTGCTGACGATTGTGTACCTAGTGCTGTAAAATATGCAGGCACCATAGTACGCAGCATGCGGAACGGATTACGTTTATTTAATGCCCCTGCAATCGAAAACTGTAGAATCAAAATAATCAAGTGCAGTACTAGAATGATTGCAAACACTTTAACAAACACTTGTAAAATCATTGCCACTTCGCCTGCTTGCGTCATGTTCATAAAAATACCCGCAATATGAACAGGCAGCAGCGGTATAATAATCGCGGAAATGACTTTACCAACGATGTCTTTCAATTCAAGCGATATTTTCATTAAGCCATCTGCCTGTACAACTGTAATCCCAATCCCGATCAGGAAAGCAAGCAGCAATGCAGTCATAATATCAAATATAGGCGGCATTCCAATGTCAAAATAACTCACTAACAACTTTTGCCCCGTGCCATGAGTCGCTTGATTAACATTTGAGGCACTAAGAAACTTCGGAAACGTTGAATAAGCCACGAAATAAGCCAGGAAGCCTGCAACAACCGTTGACAAGTAGACAACGACTGCCGTTAAACCTACTAATTTACCCGCTCCACGCCCCAATTCCCCGATACCAGGAATAATAAATCCAATAATAATAAGTGGAATAATAAAGCTTAGGAAGTTTCCAAATACTTTGTTGAAGGTAACAAAAATGCGAATAAACCAGTCCGGCGCCACAAGTCCAAGTCCAATCCCGAGGGCTATCGCAATAATAATCCGCATAAAAAGTCCAATCCGTTTCATAGCTGTATCTCCTTAGCATGTTCTATTCATGGAAAAATCACTATTTTGTCTCCTGTAGGAATACAGTTGTTCTTCTAACAAGAACAAAAATGATATTAGCATAAATCCCCGAAAATTTCACTGCCAATTTAATACATACATTCCCTCCAGCTAGTACTCAACACATGAAAAGCAGATCAGATTCCATAGCTATTAAGCATAACGATTAAGCTAGCTGATACTTGTCCAATATGACATGGACGACATATCTAAATCTATGGGACGAGCTGCTTAAATTTGGAACCAATCTAGTAGAATCCTCATAGATTGGTCTTAGTTCCACAGAAAAGGAGGTGCAAAACTATGATGTTGGATGTTGCGCAGTTACTTGGTGTTGATCTTTCGGTAGCACTTGAAATTATCCGTAATCTTATCGATACGGGTATTCTTCCTCCTCAGCTCGAGCCAATTAGAGGACTTCTTGAGACCCTTATTAATCTTGGATTAATCGATACTGCTGTTGCTCTGTAATCCCCTATATGAGTACACCTGATAGATTTAGGTGTACTTTTACTTATGTACATTTATGTAAAGTAAAGCTATTAAAATACATCATGAGGTGAAAAACAGCATGAAAATCAACTTAAAACAAGTATGGCAAGAAGAAAAGAAACGCCTTATACTAGCTGCTTTGTTCCTAATAGCTGGTTTACTACTTGGTATCTCATTGGGCAACTATGTCGATATCGATCCAAAAACGTACTATAATCCGCAGTACCCTGAATGGTATACGCTAGCGTTTAATAATATCGTAACGGGACTCATTATTGCTGCTAGCGGTATTTTACTATCCATTCCGACGATTATGTTTTTGTTATTTAACGGGATTATGATCGGATTTGTTTCCGTTTTAGCCTCTTCCTTTAGCTCCGTCGAAACGATTTTGGCAGGTTTGCTGCCCCATGGCATATTAGAAATTCCAGCCTTGCTCATTGCTGGCGCAATCGGTTTGAAGCCGTTAGTCTGGGCAGCTCGCTTCATTAAACTTAAGCAGCGTGTTAACTGGAAACAAGAAGGCACCAGAATTACCTTATTGTTAGCTATCATGACGACTCTGCTCATTGGCGCGAGTTTCATTGAGGCATATGTTACCCCGCACATTATGGAATGGACTCGTTAACAAAAAAAGCTTGCAGCGTTATACGCCACAAGCTTTTCTGAGTAATTTTAAAAGATCTCTATCTATTAATCTGTTAAGTTTCTGCTCTACTAAAAATTCATATAAATAAATTCTGCTGTTTCACCCGAAAAGAACAGGACTCCTAATACGACGATAATCATCATTGCAGCACCAGCAAGTGTAACGAGCCCTAGTAACAAATAACGAGCTATTTGTTGGCCTAACGGCAATGATTGGGCCTTATGCTTTTCTACTCTACTACTTGTTGGTGATTCCATATTGTTTCAACCTCTTGTATAGAATTTCGCCAAACAGCTTATTGCCTGCATCCGTCATATGCGAAGGATCGTGATAGTATTTATGATCCACGACATTCTTTCCGCCGTTGAACTCAATATATGGATATCCACGAGATTCTATCAGCTTTTTATAAGAGCCCATTACTTTGTTGTAATCTTTCCAATCCAGCAGCTTGCTTTTCGTTATCAACGTCTTGTCTAACGGCGCCGAATAGAAAACGGCTTTCTTATTATGCTCTTTAAGTAAGTCCAACGTCTTCTCCATCATGAACAAGCCAAAGCTATTGTTAGGGTCAAATGGTTTTTTCCATGTATAGAGAGACTTGAAGTGTTTATCTACCTTTGCCTTATAGGTGCTGCTGAATGAATCATAGGCACGATACGGAGAAACAGCTGGTTCCGGCTTAACGCCTTTCTTGGCATCCTGCTGTTTCTTCAACTCCCGACGCATTTTCTCCATCGGTGTACGTGTTTTTAAAAATTTATAGCTAAGCGCATCACGGTCATGGAACAGCGTCCAGTTATTTAACACATTTGCTGTCATCCAGTTATGCGCATCACTTGGAAGAGAGCTTTTATTTTTTGTAGGGAATTCATCCAACCAATCTTTAGGAATGCTTTGACCAAGCTTGCTAACCATTGTCGGATAAACCATCACATCAGGCTCATTCTCAGTAACGACAGCTATACCATAGTTCACCTCATAGACGACATAATCAATTTCATCGATCATCGATGCAAGAATAGCGTATGTCTCTGTAAAACGACCACCTGTAAGCCCTAGATTATAAACGGTTTTGTCTTTCATATGCAGCTGGAGTACCCCAGCTGTCGTGTTCTTACCATCCTTAACCGTCGTACCAAATACCGTTGATGGTCCAAATACACCAACTTTTTTACGGCCATTATCTGGCTGCTCTTTCAGATGCTCGATCCATAGCGGCATATAGACAATAGAATCATATGCAGGCACACGTAGTTCCTTTTTCGCATGGCTTACGACTTCCTTTTGCATATCGTCTACGATAGGCATTGCCCACTGATTAATGCCAACAACACCAAGCGTTGCGATAGATACCATTAACACCGACAGCGACTTCCAGGGAAAAAAGTTACCCATTGCTAAACATTCACTCCTTTAGTCCATTATTTTAAGCCGAACAACCGCAGCGTCAATTCCCACCCTGCCAATATAGGTAAAACAAAGAATACCCTGCTAATCGTGACGCCAAAAAATGTAATCGCGATCGACAATACGGTAGTACCCGGTTTTAACCATTTCGGAACAGGAGGGAACTTCGGCTTGACTTCCTTCACAAAGAAACGATGAATACAGAGCATGACCCCGTGGAACATCCCCCAAACGACAAAGTTCCATGCTGCACCATGCCATAACCCTGACACGGTCATTGTACACATCAAGTTAAAGTAAACACGCGGTTGCGACACTCGGCTGCCCCCAAGCGGGAAATACACATAACGTGTCAACCATGCGCCGAGCGAGATATGCCAACGATTCCAGAACTCCGCAATACTACGGGCCATGTATGGATTTCGGAAGTTTTCCGGTACTACGATACCGAACAGTCTAGCCGTACCGATCGCAATATCTGAGTATCCTGAGAAATCAAAATAAATAACGAACGTGTACGCGATGAGTGCAATCCACAGCGTGGACAAATCCGACTGTGCAATTCCTGCCTCCGTATATATAGGCGCTGCAATCAGCTTAATGCTCTCTGCTAGAACAAGTTTCTTGAACAATCCAATTCCGATGCGCCCAATGCCATAGGGAATGTTCTCCCATTGGAAGCGAGCCTGCAACTGTGGATAGAACACCTGGAATTGCTTAATTGGACCTGCCACCATCGTCGGGAAGAAGAAGATGAACGCCAACAGCCCGATCGGCTTATGCTCGGGAAGATTTCCTCGCTTGCGCTCTACCAAGTAATGAATTAATTCAAATGTGAAGTAAGAAATACCCAATGGCAAAATCAATTGTTCTACCGTTGGTAGAAACGGCTGATTTATAAACGAAAATAACTCCTGCAAGGTTTCAATCAGCATGCCACTATATTTAAAATAACCAAGTACAAGGACAGCCCCTAGTATAGCTGCAGGATATATCCATTTGCTAGATTTCTTGGAAGCCCAATAAATGAGCAAGAGTGCAATGATAACTTCACTTAATAGTAAGAATATAAAGGAGCCTGCGTAATACGTATAAAACGTAACTCCACCTGCGAACAGGACGTAAGGTCTCACTCGGTAAGGCACAACATAAAATAAAATACATGTTGCAAGTACAAATAACCAGTATAGCCAATCTGTATAGATCATGTCCTCAGCTACCACCATCCACTTTGTAATCTATTTTTACCACTGTTATGTAATTCGAGATTCACCTTATCAGTACAGATTTACACTTGAATCTCTCTACTAACATCGATTTGGAATCTGGAATCCACTTATACACATAAATATGAGTATACCTGTTAGATGCATGAAACGTCCAAAAGTTTTGTAAATTGTAATTTTTGTATTAGATAATTTTGTATGAATAAGCAACAAAAAACCACAAGCGGTTAGCCGCACTGTGGTTCAAAGTAAGCTATTATAGCTCTGTTATCTATCATTCGATAGCTGTAAATAGGTTTCATTTATCATGCCCCTCCATAAGGAGTAATGGAACCTTCACACTTATTATTTATAAACTTGGCTACAATCTAGTTCAACGCACCTTCTTAATTCGTACGAGCCCTATTCCATAATCAACACTCGCAAATACGAGCAAAGCTGTTTGACCAGATACAAGCATGCCTGTATTAACAGCTTCTTGTAGGGTCAAAAAGGGATCACTTCCGAGACCGTTCACTTCTGTCCATTCCGATCTTATATAGAGAGCTATGCCAGCTTGATCGGCTATACGTTCAACCTCGCTCATCCAGTTCGCTGAGACATGCTGAACGATCATTAAATCCGCCCGCACATGTTCTCTCTGCTTAATCGACGATTCTAATTGTTGAACCAAGCCATCAATAGCTTGATCGTAATCTTCGCTTGTCCAATCAAACATATCCGTTGCCAGATAAGCAGGCTTGTCCTCATAGGACAGTACTTCAAATTCACCGCCCTGTGAGGATACACGACACCACATAGCCATATCCGCTTTCAAATATCCATTCCAATGACGTCTGCTAAATGGATAAACCATTTGGTCAATGATCGTAAGCACCGCGTGACTTGACTCATCTTTCAGCAGCATGCGTTCCAGCCATCGCAAACCTAGAATACATGCTAGACTACCATGCTGACCAATCGCCAAAGGCATTGTCCTCGCATGCCCCAGCGCTTGTGCAAGCTGAAAGCTAGGCATATAGATGATAGCTGGAACGACGGTTTCATGGCAATAGCACAAATAGGATGCGTTATTGTAACGTCCTGATTGAATCGCCTCCGAACATATCGAATCGTACGGCAGTTCATAAAAGGCAGGAACGAGAACAGGGGTTGCTATCGTTGCTACCATTGAATGGTTCGTGCTGCCAGAACTAGCATGATGAACATGAACACGACTTTCCGCACCTGGAGGCCACAAAGGTGGAACCCCAGAAGCTTGGAACAAATGCTCCCTTTCTTCAGCCATCTTATCAAGCTCGTATTCCATGGCTTCACCGCACTGCTCAAATGTTTTGAAGCTATTAGGTTTCTTTATGGAAAGATCGCTTAGAAACAAGCGTGAGGAAAGCTCTTGCACCATTTAGTAATCCCCCTGGTTCTGGTCAGTATGATTGGGTGGACAATATCGATGTAGAGCACATCCGAAGCTTCCGCCTGTCCCAGTTGTTAAAGAAAAATAATAGTCTCCAGGAGCGAGTGCTTCGTGCATAACCGCATGCTCCAAGTTGAATAGAACATCCGAGTTCGTCATATGGCAGCCAGTATGCAAGGAGGGCCTATAAAATTTAGAGAGTGGTATGCCTGTTGTACGCGCCACCGTCTCCCATACGAAGTTAGGCATGTTGTTGCAAAATACGAGTTTAATATCTTCAACCTTTAATCCATTCTGCTTAATCATCCTGATAACAAATTGCCGGATATGCAAATAGTACAATTGATAAGCCTGCTTAATCTTCTCTTCGTCATTATCGTAGATGACTTTATCATGCTTGGAATCTACGGCAAGAAGCTGATGCGCTCCTTTTCCGTACTCTAGAATGCAAGCAGATGAACTATCACCAACGAACACATAATCGGTTACGTAATCAAGCGGATGTCTGCCTTTATCACAGCCGATAAATAGAATGGCTTCGTTGGGAGCATGCTCAAGCATGATTTTTGCATTTTTAAGCACAGAATGGAAGCTAGAGCAAGAGTACTCCTCCAACGCATAAATGGGCACATGCTCTAGCCCCCACCGTGCTAATGCCGATTTAAAAAAGTTCCGATCATGCCAGGCAACCATGGAAGTTTGGGCAAACCATATTTCAGCTATCGTGGTTCCTTTTTTTCTGCATTTTTCGATCAAAGGCTCCACTACTCGCTCAATCATTTGAAGATGGGTCAAATGCTTTTCCATCGCAACCGTGTATATGCCTTCTTGATTGAACTCTGCCTCGTCCCTTGTAAAGACGTAACCTTCCCTCTTAGCCTCCTGTATCACATTACGAATTGGCTCATTATCAGGTTGATACAAGGACCATGCAGAAATATGAACGGTTTCGGTTGTCATCGTCCACACCTCCTCATTCGACAAACCGTTCATCTACCATGATTATACAGTAGAACGCAACGGGAGCAGACAGGAGTTAGTCCTTCACCCAATACTTCACGATGACGTCGAAATGAATCACTGTGGAAGACATCTTGCAGATCATCTTTACTCAAATCACCGAGCGTAAATTCAGGAAAGAACTTGCATGGATTAACCTTTCCATCCGGCATAATGTCGATGCGATTCGAGATGGATAGACATTGTGTTCGTTTCATGGCTGGTTTTTCAGAGCCAAGTACGAAATCTCTCACTTCTCCTGGTTCAAGTGCAGGCTGGAAACGTATACGACTGTCCCACACTCGCGCATTGATCCGCTTCATCTCTTCTTTCAGCGGCTCAATATTTTCTTCAGACACGCGGAACGTAAATGAATGCCAACTATATCGCTGCTGCATTTTCGCCGCCTCAAGCCAGTTGAAGCGCTCGCGATAGTAGTCATCCATTTTGTTGGCAACATCTTCTGGGATGTACCATGGGAATACAAAATAAACAGTATCAATACCTAGTGACTCAAAATATTCCATAAAGTCATACAGCTTGCCGATCATTGCATCGTTAATCGTCAAGCTGATCGAAATCCGACCTTTATACGTGCCCGCTTTTTGCAATTCGAGCAGCATATTCATTTGCTCAACGACTTTTTGAAACGTTCCTCTGCCTCGAATCGCATCGTTTTCTGCCTCGAACCCTTCAAGGCTGATTAGCAATGTAAGTCCTTCTGATATTTTCAAAATCGAATCTAATTTATCCTTAATAAGCAAACCATTCGTACAAATCGTTGTCGTACGAGGATCTTCTGCTAAATAATCCGCCAATGCTTCAAATTGGGTATAGAATAGCGGTTCGCCACCCCAAAGAAATAAGCGTGAACTTCGATGCTGCGTATCCTTTAACAATTGGCATAGCAGATCAAAATCAATCTCTGCGTTTTTCACCTCTCGCGACATATCATGGTGATATCCATCACTGTTCCATTCGAAGCAATGTTTGCAGCGTAAGTTACAACCATTGTTTAACTTAATGCCAATATCATCTGGCACATCCAGTGCAAAGGTAGGATCATGCCGCTGAGCTCTGCGAGACACCGACATGTTGCGAATGGTTCGTTTTACATTTTGAAACGTATTTCGGTCAAATTTAACATGCGTACGTGGTTGCATCGTCTTCCTCCTTCCCAACTACTACGTGTTATTTTTACACAGTCCGGCTCTCTAGGTCTGTGGTTGAGCTGCCTTTGATACTCGCAAGAAAGCTGAAAAAATTTCAATCGATGATAAATGGTCATAATCAAACGTATCAAAGTCAATTTGGATATCAAACTCGTCCTCTATAGCCAGCATAAAGTTAATCATCTGCAAAGAGTCAAGACCCGCGTCATTCACAATATCTGAAGTTGGCTGCAGCGTTTGCAATAGAGCTGGATCTTCTTTCACTTCACTTAAGATAGCAATAATTTTATCATTCACCTTGACTCCTCCTAATCTATAACGATCGTCGTTGATAGCATGCGCGCTTGATTGTACAGCTGCTCGAGAATCCTTACTCGTTCACCTGTGAGCGCGAAAGCATCACTAGGAACTCGATTTATAATTACATCACTGAAATACTGCCATTGATTCGAGAAATAAGACTGCTTCTCATAACCAATACTTTCAACATCTTCACTTTCGATGTGCTCTACATGCATAGCCAGCTTGCAGGGCGCAATACCTGGGCGGAAAATATCTTGCAGCACAACCTTGCAGCGCTCAAATTGAAAGATAACACTTGCCTCATACTGCTCCTCAAACGAACCTTTAAAAGTGGCCTTCAAGCCATTCTCATACGTTGCATCTGCGCGAAAAGTCCAATCCGTATGATTAGGCCCATCGAAATTAGAGCTAGCTTCAGCCTGTGCCATGTTCAATCCAACGATAGCTTGAAGCGTTTGAAGCCAGTACGTGCCGAAATCATACCAAGCTCCACCGCCCTGCTCTGGATACATGCGATAATCATCCGTTCCTTCTCTATCCACCCTAACACTGAGATTCATGTCCACGGCATGCAACTTACCATACTCACCAGACTCAACAAACCTTTTCACCGTCGATTGCCATGGATGATGTTGAATCATAACACCTTCCAATACGTAAAGCCCGCTCCGTAATTGTTCCTCTGCAATACGATCATACTCTTTCATCGTCAAGCACATTGGCTTCTCAACCAGCACATGCTTGCCCGCCTGCAAAGAACGTATTACCCACTCCACATGCTGTTCATTGGTCAAAGCAATATAGACGACATCGATATCTGGTGAAGCTAACAACTGCTCATAACTGCCAAACGCTTGCGGTATGGCATATTTTGAAGCAAATTGCTCAGCCCGCTCAAGAGAACGACTAGCAATTCCATGAACCGTTAAATTAGGCACACTTCGTAATGGTTGTATCAGCGCTCTCCCCACAATACGAGCACAGCCAAGTACGCCAATACGAAGCCCACCATTCATCTGTATACTACTCATCTTATTTCTCCGTCTTCGTTTTGAAATTCAAACAGCATGCTTGGCAAATAGGAAAAGAATTACGTTTCAAGTAATTGCGATATTCCTTGTAGCGAGGCCCTTTCCATATGTCTAAAAGGCGCTCTTCATTTACATTTCCTAAAGTAAGGTCGTAGAAAGCGTGGCAAGAGGTAACATCGCCGCGCGCATTAATCTCCGTGCTGAGCCAAGGGAATTCACACCGCTTCTTCGCATGCGATAGCTCGTGGCTGTTGCCGCTGAAATAGAGTTCGATCGTTTCCTCGGTCATATTTTGTGGGTAAGCGTTGAAATAAACGCCTTTTTCTTGGCAATAGCGCTCGATATTGCGTACTTGACGAGACAGCTCTTTTCTATCCATTTCACTAAATTCAGACAATTTACGAACAAATCCATTGGAAACTTGCGCATTCGTGTCTAGATTGAAGTTGTTTTTCAGTATGTTACGGTATTCAACATGATCTTCAGGAGTAATGAACGACTGGAACTCTAGACTAATATGATCTAGCTTCGTAATATCAATGTGCTCGAAGAACAACCGCTCCACATGCATATAAGTTAAAGGGGTAATGATAAAAATAATGCCTACTTTAGGAAACTCCAAGCCTTTTGCTTCCCTCAGGTCAAATAATTTCTCTATGCCCCGTCTAGCCTTCTTAAATACGCCTGGGCCCCGCTGCGCATCATTGATTTCTTCTGGTCCATCCATAGAAACCCATACTCGATGCGCCCCATGCTCAATAATCGTTTCCGCTTTCTTTTCCAGCAAGGTGCCATTGGTAGGGAAGGCCACCTGACTGCCATAATACTTTAAGGTTTCAAGCACCTCATCAAAGTGCTTGTACATTAAAGGCTCGCCACCGAACAAATCATAGTACGGCTTCGCATGACTGCAATCCTCGATAATTTGCTTCACAACATTAATGTCTAATTGAGCGAGCACCGGTCTTTCTTTATAAGCACCATTGTCGCCCCATTCGTAGCACATCTTGCAGCGTAAGTTACATGCCTCTAACAATTGCAGCCATATCCATCGAGGTGTTGACGTGTTGATTACAGACGGTACCCCTTCTTTGTTTATCTGGATTGCCATCTTGTATCTCCTCCTCATCATAAAAGTAGGTTGGTTGAACTACATATTACTGACAAGACAACGAACGATACTACGTCACATCCGAATTGCAGTCTCTTTCATCCTCACCTCCTTTCATGGCTGCTTACACTTACGCCGCTGACAGGGGATTATTTAATTTATAGGTACTTGTAAATGGGCAACAAGCTCTTCTACAACATCTATCGCTTTTTCGCGTGCCCGCATTAAGTTGTCATGCATCTCTCTTAACAAATCATTAGAAAATCCTGCTTCCTTCCACAGCTCATAACGAATGCCGAATCCTGCTGATTCCCACAGCTTCATATTGGCTACCTCATGACTACCGAATGGTTCTAACATAATGATGGGCGTTGCCGCCGACAAGGAATCTACCAAAGTTGCACCGCCTGGCTTACTAATAACAGCACGACTGTTACGAATGAGATCGAACACTTCAGGATAAGAGCGGCCGCTGGATGTTTGAAAGGCAGCATTCCCCTGCTCATCAACCTCCGCAAATGGCGGAAAACCATGTTCACCATGTTCATTAATGTCCCAAGGATTCCAGGCAGGATCGATCATATAGTAGCGATGAAGATCCCGGTTATCCGGAATGTCGTCGACATAGTAAGCGATTACATTTAAGGCAAGCTGCTGCTGTCTTGCTGGATCGATTATATTTTGATACGTGCCAATTCCCCAGCCCCCACCATGAATCGTATAGCGATCAGCACGTGACTCAAAAGGTAATGGTGCTTCCTTACTTACAAGTAGCTGCCGATACAACTGCTGTTGCTCGTTCCCTTCGAACATCCATACATTGCGATAAGTGTCTCCGAGCCCTTTATGCACAGCATAAGAAGCAGATTCTCCTGCATCAAGTCGAATCAATTGAATAGTAAGAAGCGTGTCCCCCATTATTTCTTTGTATCGCTCAATTACAGGGATCCAGAAACCCGTCATCACAATGAAATGCTTTCTGCCTTCATCCTTCCATTTAGTCAGCAGAGCCTCAACTTTAACAGTTTCCAACGTATCGCCCAAATTCTTTGCCAAGTGATAGCCTGTCTTTGCGACTCGAAAGCTCTGATGGAAGGCTTTGCGATAGCGAGGGATGCTGTCTCGCGTTACCGCCGGATACAATTGCTCCAACATTTCTATTTGAACCTGTAACCCTTGAGATCTCAACTGATGCTGCAGCAGCTTGGCAGGAACATAAATGCCTAAGGAGTTAGCTGCACTCAGTACCGTAACGAATGCACTCACTTTCCATTCACCCCTTCTAAGGGAGTAAGTGTAAACCGCTCGAATCGATCGATCATGTGTTGAAATGAACCAGCATCTTGTCCCAGAAATAGTAGAAACACTCTATAGTGCCATCGTTCAGCATGTAGATGGGCTGCATACGTATAGATGACGTAGCGATGACGAGGATCTGGTTCTAGTGCCTCATCCAGCAATGCTTTCATCTCTGAAAATGTATATTGACGCTCGGCATCAACTCGTATATAACGGCTTTCAGCGAAAGCATACGTGCGAAGTTGCGTATCCACAAATGGAAGCAAATACGTCACCTGCGTGAAACGTCCGTTAATCTCGATGACCGGATACAAATCTCCTAGCTCATCAACAATCGAATCTACGCCAATAACTCCTGTATATCCTTGCTGCTGGAGCAGATGACCTAATCTCAGCATTTCTTTCTCATAGGTTTCACGCAGTTCTGTTGGGATTTGCGGGGCATAGTCCGTACCTACATATACGCCGCGCTCTTGAATGCGCTGTTCTGTAATCGCCAACAAATGTACTTCTTTCAGCTGAATGAAAATTTGCGCATTCAAGGAACGTTGGATTGGGTGCCAAGCTTCGATCAAAAGCTCAAATGTAGCAGCTCGCCTGCGAATAAAAGCAATCATCTTTTTAAAAGCCAACTCGCTATCAATAATAGATAAACCTTTCCCAGATGAACCATGCGGCGATTTGAGGACTGCCTGGGTGAAACCTTGCTCACGAATCATTTGGTAAGCTTCTTCTAATTGTTCAGGTGTATGACAGAAATAACCCTTTGTAACAGCAAATCCGTTCTTCTCTACGAATCTCCGAACCTGATATTTGTCATTCAGCTTACGAACATAGTCAGCATCGTCATACCGCAATGTCCAGCCATTATTCTGTGACCATTGTCGAACTTGCTCTGTTAATAGAAATGGAAGAAGCACGGGTTCTTTATCCTGTTTATGCTGTACAGCACTGAAATCTGAATCGTCGATAAACGACAGATGAATGTGGGGCAACGTTCCTTGTCCTCGCACCATTTCAACATAGGCTACAAATTCATCTTCAGGTTTATGATGGAATAACACCGTATCCCCATGCTCAGCAATCCAGAGCAGCTGTTGTTCCTGCTGGATGACTAGCTGTGCTTGCACAGGATCATTTAAAACCGGGAAATATTTGCTCGTATTCCACGCCTGATCATCATTCATATTGGCATACCAAAATGCGACAGATGAAGCTGGCTTAAGCAATTGAATGGGGCTTTCCGTAATATAGCTTGTCATCCTTATAAACACCTCCATCGAAATGCTGTTGCATATTCGTTAGTCGTTCAACTAGATGAGTTATAAGCTGGAACTGTTATATTGACGAAGTGCATATTTCCATACGGTTCGAATGAGGAAGAAGAAGAGCACGGGCGCTAGCAAGGCCCAAATCAACTGAGCCGTTGAAAGTTTCCCCAATACAAACAATGGTCCATAGTTCGTGATTAAGAAAAACGGCAAGATGAATGTTCCGATATGCTGAATGGCACGATGATAGAGGCTTGCAGGCATATTGTTGGCATCCCATAACGCATAAGAAATTTCTGCTGCAGCACTTGTGTCTAACAACCAGAATGACAAGAGCGAAGGAATGATCATAAGACAATAGGTCAATATGACACCGATGAGTAAAAAGACGACAAATCCGACTACCGTTTCCCACGACCACATTACCGAAGATGCATTCCATCCTTTCGTAATTAATACGATGCCTGTTATCACGTTAGGGAATGCCATTCCTAAGTCGATATGCCGTAAGGATACTAGAAACTGAAGCGACATAGGTTTCGTCATCATCATATCTAGTGCACCGCCGCGGATCGTTTGGCCTAGTATCAAAAAATTTTGAAAGAAAAATCCCATATAGATACCTGTAAATATAAAATGAACGCCCAAAAACATCAAAATAACATCTGGTGATAAACCATCAATATGTAGATTTGTTTTGAAAACGAGCAATACATACAGTAGCTTTGCGATAAGAAATGCAATCTCGGCCACAATGCCTGTAATAAAATTAAAGCGATATTCCATTTGACTCATAAGCGAGTATTTGACAAAAAGACGGAGGATGTGCAAGTGTCTTTTCACTTCTGTCCAACGCATCATTGCTTAACCTCCTAAACCCAAATATCGCTTGAATCCCAGCTTCCAGCTCATATAAGCCACACCGCCCAATACCACACTCCAGCCTAGCTGCCATAGCAGACCAAGCCATAGCTCTGAAGATGGTATAATGCCTGTCCACACATTTACTGGCCAGTAAATCATGTAATAGAACGGCAGTACAGATATAGCAGAGCGGAATCCTTCACCAAATAACTCAAGAGGAAACATCCCTCCACTGACAACATTAATAACTAAAGAAGTTACTACGAAAAAATAGGAGATGTCGGCCAACCAAAATGCAATGGCAGAAACAGCGAAAGAAAGAAGAAAGCTTATTATCATTGCCATAACGATCGATAAGATAAAAATAACGATACGTTCAGGTTCATGCTCAAGTTGACGGGATGCAGGTGATACGAAGAGGATAAGAGTAATAATGACGATAAAGCCGATTATATAGAGCAGCTTCTGGCCGAAGTAATGACATAAACGAAATCCAAAATAGCTTATTGGCTGGATCAAATAGCGGTTCAAACCACCTGTCTTAATGTCATTAGATACGGCATGCTCCATATTTGTCATAACGAGCTTGGATACTACTGCTGCTAGAATCGTATAGGCAATCATCTGCTCGTAAGAATAACCGAACAAAGTAGTATCGTTATAACTTTTATAAACAGTAGACCAAATATAATATTGAACGACCGCTGGAACAAATGCACTAATGAGAGACAAAAAAAAGTTGGAGCGATATTCCAGGGCATGTTGGAGACCGAAGCGAAATGTGACAGCATATTTGTTGGCGTTCTTCATGATTGCCTCTGAAATAATGCCTCGATGCCTTCTTCAGCACCGATCTCAGCAATAAGAACATCCGAGACAGGCAGCAGCTCCAACAACTGCCGCGAAGAATCCGCTATATTGGAAGATTCCAATTCGATGACCGCGGTTATACCGTCATGATGCAGTACATTTCCAAATGGCAGTAGTATCTCTCGCTCAACGTGTTCATGAAATTGAAGCTTCATAATGCGCTTATCACCATATTCAGCGTTAACATCCTGAAGTTCGCCATCATATGTGATACGACCTCCTTGGATCAGAATCACTCTAGGACAAAGATCTTCGATATCTTTCATATAGTGGCTTGTTAATATAATAGTTGCGTTCGTCTGTTCATTGTAATGCCGTAAAAACTGCCGGATTGCTTTCTGTGCCAACAAGTCAAGACCAATCGTTGGCTCGTCCAAAAAAAGAAGCTTCGGACGATGGATTAAGGATGCAATCAACTCCATTTTCATCCGCTCTCCTAACGATAATCGTCTAACTTGAACATGCAGAAGGTCCCTGACGCCCAACATATCGGTTAATTCGTCTAATGTTCTCTGATAACTATCTTGTTCAACTTGGTAAATGCATTTATTTAAATAGATGGAATCTGCTGCAGGAAGGTCTGGCCATAGTTGACTTTTTTGTCCCATGACGATGGAGAATTGCTGTTTGAAGTCCTTGTGTCGTTTCCAAGGAGTATAACCCATTACCGTTGCGGACCCGCTAGTTGGATGAAGAATACCGGACAACATTTTCAAAGTTGTTGATTTCCCTGCCCCATTCGGACCAAGAAAGCCTACCATTTCTCCTTGACGGATGGAGAAACTCACATCTTCAACAGCCATTTTGGTTAGCGAATTTCGGTGAATAAGATTTTTAAACGAGTGGATAATTCCAGTATCTTTCTTATAGTAAGTAAACGCTTTCGTAAGTTGCTTTACTTCAATTATGTGTTCCATGGAACATCCCCTTTGTAGAGAACATACTGCGACATAATCATTCTTTAGCAACATTGTATGGGTTAAAATGACAAATGTCCACGCATTCTGTACATATTCCGAAAAAAATCTCTACTGTCCGTATTATCCCCCTCTTCCATTACCAATTAGATACAATTCTTTGCTATCCTTTCTATCACTACCGTTTCTGTTAAAAAAACAGTATAATAGTGCCTATGTGAACTTTTATCTCGTGATGTAGGAGAGTGACATTGTTGAATTTGTGGGAATTGTTTGTGGCATTCATATTGGGCATTGTGGAGGGCTTGACGGAATTCGCTCCGGTCTCATCTACGGGCCACATGATACTAGTAGATGACTTTTTACTTCATTCTAAAGAATTATTCTCGCCGCCTGTGGCGAATACATTCAAAGTCGTCATCCAGCTTGGTTCTATTCTAGCTGTTGTAGTCGTTTTCAAAGATCGTATCTTGAATTTGTTCGGCTTAAAGAAAAATATACCGGGTACGGAAAGTGGACCAAAACTAACGCTTGCACAAATACTTGTTGGTTTAATTCCAGCTGGTGTGTTGGGCGTATTGTTTGAGGATTACATTGATGAGTATTTATTCTCAATTGAGACGGTGCTCATTGGACTCGTTATCGGTGCAGTCTTGATGATTATTGCCGACTATGCTCGACCAAAGCGTCCTTCTGCTGAAACGGTTGACCAGATCACATACAAGCAAGCGCTTGGAACTGGATTATTCCAATGTCTTGGTCTATGGCCTGGCTTCTCTCGTTCAGGATCAACGATTTCCGGAGGCGTTCTGTTAGGAATGAGTCACCGTGCAGCATCTGACTTCACCTTTATTATGGCTATTCCGATTATGCTTGGCGCAAGCGGATTGTCCTTATTGAAGAACTGGAAGTACTTCACGATTGACGCACTTCCATTTTTCATCGTTGGCTTTATTAGCGCATTTATTTTCGCTTTGATCTCGATTCGCTTCTTCTTGAAGCTTATCAATCGTGTTAAACTCGTGCCGTTTGCGATTTATCGAATTGTATTGGCAGCTGTTATTTACTTCGTATTCCTGTAAGTTATATAGCAACTCTGCTAATTAGCACACAACTTTATACACTGTGAATGTGCACCTGTGTATCTTCCATTAAAAAGAGGCTGTCCCAAAGTCATGAATATTGACTTCGGAGATAGCCTCTTTTGTATATCCCCGAATATTAGCTGCAATTGTTCTTTCCGAAATGAAACTAAGCCATCTGCTTCAACTAGATGGAAATCGTTCACATTTGTTAATGAATTCGCTTTCATCGTATATGGCGTTACTACTTTTTCGCAAAACAACAACATGTCGGTTTATTGTTGACTTTTCCAATCGGAATAAAATAACATTGCTAACATCAACAAACGAGTTGTTCATCAAAAGGAGGATGTCCTATGAAAAAACAAGTACTATCCCTATTCATCGTGCTGCTCGCTTCATCTCTATTTACAGCTTGCACATCCAATGAATCGAAGCCGAGCACATCTTCAGCTCCATCTACAGCAACCAATTCAAATGCCGGTACTGCTAACTCAACTGCTCAAACAAATACATCAGCAGCAGTGAGTACAAAAGTGACCGATCTAGGGACAGGGGTTATTCAAGCCTCCGATCCATCCAAGCTGCCGGATTCTGCAAAACAACGTAATGACACCTTTATCGCTGGTCTGACAGAGCCAAGCGGTGCCTTCACACCGCATTTCCATCAAAGCGGATATGACGGAAATGTTGCTTCCGTACTGTTCGCTCCACTCGTGACTGTTGACGAGAAAGGCAAGATCGTACCTTATCTTGCAGAGAAATGGGAAATTTCCAAAGATCAGCTTACGTATACGTTTCACTTAAATAAAGATTTGAAGTTCAGTGACGGCTCCCCGTTAACTGCAGAGGATGTTGCCTTTACGCTCACCATCCTGCACGACAAAAACTATGATGGCGGAACAGATATTTTTTCAAGCCATATTAAGGGCGGCTTAGCTTACAAAGAAGGAAAAGCCTCGTCCGTTGCTGGCATCAAAGTAATCGATCCACAAACGATTCAAATTGAAACTGATCAAGTCAATGCAACTGCGCTGCTTACATTGGGCGGCCAAGTTCTTTCCAAAGCCTATTACGGAAAAGACTACAAGTTCGGCAGTCTCGAATACATTCGAGAGCTTCATGCGAAGCCAGTAGGCGCTGGCCCATACAAGCTGGATAAGCATCTACCAGGTCAAGAACTGCGGTTCACGGCTAATGAGCACTTCTTCAAAGGAAAACCTAAAATCGAACGCTTTATTTACAAAACAACCGAAGGTGATGCATTCCAATTTATTGAAACAGGAGAGCAGGATTACGCAGCGTTTTCCGCTACTCAAGACAATTTAGATAAACTGCAAAAGCTCGGCTTCCTCAATCTTAAGCTAAACACATCAAGTGCATATGGCTACATTTCTATCAACCACAAGAAGCCTTATTTCAAAGATAAAAAATTGCGTCAGGCACTCATTTATGGACTAGACCGCAAAACAATTGTTGAAGGGGTATCCCAAGGGTCTGCACAAGTTGCAAACATTCCTACATCCCCTACTTCTTGGTCTTATACGGAAGAAGGAATTAATCCATACCATTACGATCCTGAAAAAGCAAAAACACTACTCGATGAGGCTGGCTGGAAAGAAGGTAGTGATGGTGTACGCGAAAAAGATGGTCAAAAACTTGTCATTCGCTATCTTTCTTCCAAATCAAAAGGATCTGACGCATTGATCGCGATCGCCAAAGAAAACTACACAGCCATCGGCATTCAATTTGAACCGGAACAATTCGCTGACTTTAACGCACTGCTCGCCAAAGTCGATGGCGGCGACTATGATTTAGCTTCCTTCTCCACACCAATGCTTCTAGATCCGCATAGCGGCGTATCTGGATTTACGACAGAAGAAGCGAAGGGTTACTCCAATCCAAAAGTTGATCAGTTGATTAAAGAAGGCATCAGCACGCTCGATATTGAAAAGCGCAAAGAAGTTTACAAAAAGCTGTATCAAGAGCTGAATGAAGATCCACCTTATATTTTCTACAGTTACTCCAAGCTTCTATATTCCTATAACTCTCGCATTAAAGGGTTGGATCCGAATCCGTATCGCGGAATCGCAACGAGCCTGCCACTGACAAGCATTGAATAAGAAAGGAATGGGACGGACGCCATAGCGGACCGTCCCAGCCTTACTAACAGGAGGCATCTTCATGAGCACTTACGTCATACGCCGAATCATCTATATGCTGCTGACGCTGTTAGGTGCGTCCATGCTTATTTTTTTTCTATATGCGCTAACACCTGGTGACTACGTCGACAACAATATGAATATGACCGAGCAGCGCAAGGCGGAGCTTCGTGAAATTTACGGGCTCAACAAGCCGCTCGTCGAACGATATACAGCATGGCTTGGCAACGTGCTGGAAGGCGACTTTGGTTATTCTTTGCAGCATCAGAAGCCAATTATGACTTTATTTAACCATTACATTTGGAATTCATTCCTGCTCGCGGCCGTCTCCACCTTTCTTACGTGGTTTATCGCAGTCGTAGCCGGCGTGCTCTGTGCTTATAAGTCTCAATCTATTTTTGACAAGAGCGTCACGATTTTTATATTTGCAGCCATGTCGATTCCTTCGTTCTTCATTGGGCTCTTTTTCATTAAGCTGTTTGCCGTTGATGCAGGCATACTGCCTCCAGGAGGAATGATTACGACTGGAAGCAACGCGGAAGGTTGGGATTATGTCCTCGAAGTTGCGGAGCATATGGTACTGCCCGTCTTGATCGTCACCTTACTCGGAACAGGATCACTGACCCGCTATTTCCGATCCCATATGCTTGAAGCGATGAAGCAAGACTATGTACGCACAGCTCGTGCTAAAGGCTTGAAGGAACGAGTCGTATTGTATCGCCATGCACTGCGCAATGCTATGCTGCCAGCTATCACCTTAATCGGATTTGAACTGCCAACGCTGTTCGGTGGTTCCATTGTCATTGAGAAAATATTCAACTGGCCTGGCATCGGGCAATTGTACATGCAGTCTTTTACGATGCGAGATTACCCGCTGCTGATGGGCTTCACGATGCTGCTTGCGATACTTACCGTTATTGGCACCTTTATTTCTGACCTGCTGTACAGATTAGCTGATCCGCGAGTACGTCTATAGAAAGGAGTATGAGACATGTCTACAGCAATTGAACAGCTTGCTCCTGAGCAAACTATATCCACTTCTCGACCTGCTGCCGTTATTGAACGATCTTCGTTATGGCAGCAATCGATCAAGAAACTACGCCGCAATCGAACGGCTATGCTCGGATTCATATTTATAATCGTCATGTTTGCCGCATGCTTTATTGCTCCCCTATTTTCTCCGTATGCATCGGGCAAAGTGAACTTGGCTGTTATGAATCAAGCGCCTAGCGCAGCACATTGGCTAGGTACCGATCATCTAGGCCGTGACGTATTGACAAGACTGCTGCAAGCAGGAAGAATATCGCTGACCGTCGGTCTTGTATCTATGATTCTATCCGTAGTCATTGGAACGGTACTTGGTGCAATTGCCAGTTACTATCGAGGAATTGTTGATCAAATCATTATGCGGATTGCTGATCTGTTGATGACGATACCAAACCTACCCTTGCTATTTATTATTGGAGCCATCTTATCGGAATGGAAAGTACCAACCGAATACCGGCTTTATATCGTCATGCTGATGCTGAGCGTCGTTGGATGGCCAGGCTTAGCCCGCCTCGTCCGTGGAGAATTGCTAAGCCTTCGGGAACGAGACTTTATGCAAGCTGCAGAAGCACTTGGTCTGAACGATCGGCGCAAGCTCTTCACACATTTACTGCCGAATATTTTCCCGCTACTTATTGTTGTAGCTACATTAAGTATTGGAGGAGCTATAATAAGCGAGTCTACACTTAGCTATTTCGGACTTGGAGTTATGCCTCCAACACCAACTTGGGGAAATATGATTGATGCAGCCAACACACTCATTGACTTTGAGAAACGTCCATGGCTCTGGATTCCGCCAGGCTTAGCGATCTTCGCCACGGTCATCGCCATTAATTTATTCGGTGACGGATTAAGGGATGCGCTTGATCCTAAGCAGGAAAGGCGGTAGTGGATATGAATTTCCCTTTACAACATGCTTCTGCAAATGAAGCGCTGCTGCAAGTCGACCATCTGCAAGTTCACTTCCCTACAGCCGGTGGAACAGTGAAAGCGGTCGATGATATCAGCTTCCAAGTAAAACCGGGCGAAACAGTATGTATAGTCGGAGAATCAGGATGCGGCAAAAGCGTAACTGCGCTAGCCCTTATGGGATTGTTGGCTGAGTCGGAGGGCTGTCAGGTTACAGGCGATATTGTGCTGGCCGATCAGCCTTTGAATAAGTTGGCTAAACAACAGCTGCGACGGCTTCGCGGCAATCAAATGAGTATGATCTTTCAAGAGCCAATGAGTTCTTTTAATCCGGTCTTAACGATTGGCAGGCAATTAATAGAGCCCTTGCAGGAGCATTTGCGATTGAAGAAGAAGGAGGCGCGTACAAAAGCTGTTGAGCTTATTCGTTCGGTAGGGATTGCACGTCCAGAATCGATGCTCAACGCCTATCCACATGAATTAAGCGGCGGTATGCTTCAGCGCATGATGATCGCGATGGCGATTGCCTGCCGTCCTCAGCTGCTTATTGCGGATGAACCTACTACTGCACTAGATGTAACGATTCAAGCACAAATTCTAGATTTGCTGCGGCGTATTAAAGAGGAGCACGGTACGTCCATCATATTTATAACACATGATCTGGGCGTTGTCGCAGAAATGGCTGACTATGTCATCGTTATGTATGCGGGCAAGATTGTAGAGCAAGCACCCGTTATTGAACTATTTGATAATCCGAAGCATCCCTACACCCAAGGCCTGCTTCGTTCCAAACCTGTATTGCATAAACATGAAGAGACCTTATATTCAATTCCCGGCCAAGTTCCTCATCCGTTGGAAATCGGGGATTACTGCTCCTTTTATGAACGTTGCGATTATGCGACTAGCAAATGCCGTTCAAGCAGACCTCACTTGCAAACGATTGGTGACGAACACAAATCAGCGTGCTGGTTGCATGAAAAGGAGGCAGCTCATAATGACACCAAGCACACAGCAACAGCTCATCATCGTTGATCGGCTCAAAAAATATTTCCCTGTAAAAACAGGGCTGCTGCAGCGTACAAGCGGCCATGTCAAAGCGGTAGACGATGTGAGCTTGGTTATCAATAGAGGCGACACATTCGGATTGGTTGGCGAATCGGGCAGCGGCAAGAGTACACTTGGCAGAACACTGCTCCGTCTCAATGATAAGACTGACGGTACTGTACAATATCAAGGTCAAGATTTGCATGATCTATCAAAGTCCGAAATGCGTAAGTTAAGACCGAAGCTGCAATTTATTTTTCAAGATCCTTATAGTTCTTTGAATCCTCGAATTCGTATTGGCGATGCGATAGGTGAAGCATTAATCCAACATGGATTATGTTCACAGGAAGAGGTTGATGAACGTGTAGCAGAGGTGCTGGCACTATGCGGTATGTCCAGTTACCATATGGATCGCTATCCACATGAATTTTCCGGTGGTCAACGCCAACGTATTGGAATTGCACGGGCGATTATTTTAAATCCTGACTTTGTTGTCGCAGATGAACCGCTCTCTGCGCTTGATGTTTCTATACAAGCTCAAATTATTAATTTATTTCGCAAGCTGCAAGAACAGCGCAGCTTGACATATTTATTTATCTCGCATGACTTAAGTGTCGTTCAGCATCTGTGCAACCGTATCGGAGTAATGTACTTAGGTTCGTTGGTTGAGTTAGGTCCACGGGATGAATGTTTCAGCAAGCCCCTTCACCCTTATACACAAGCTCTGCTGTCTGCCGTACCTATTCCAAATCCACGTGTGAAGCGTGAGCGCATCGTACTGCATGGCGATCCACCTAGCCCAGTAAATCCACCGACAGGATGCAAATTCCATACTCGCTGTCCATTGGCACAATCCAAATGCCGGGAAGAAACTCCACTGCTTCGACATCACGGAAGCGGCCACTATGCTGCCTGTCATCTGATTTAACTCTCCTTCAGTTCTAGCTGCTAGCTTCTCCCCATTTTGCTAACGGCGACCTACTATACTCCACCTATAAAGTCCCCTGCTTCCATTCATAGCTTCCATCAAAAAAGAACCTTCCATCACAACATCCATTGTGAATGAGAAGGTTCTTCCTCTTTTATTATCATGCTCCACGAATTGTCGTCACTTATTGCGCACAACTGCAATAAGCCGATCTACAAAGAAAGCAGCAAACATCAATAAAAATACAACATTAGGATACCCATAGCGTGAGAAAGCAACAAACGGCATATAAATAACGGTAAAGTAAGCGAGCGTCAGAAGTACAGGCAGCATTCTTGCAAAAGGTACACGGATGAATGCCCATATCATCCCTAACACGCTAACACTCATTAATATTACTTGTGCCACATTCATAAATGAACGACTAATCGGCCATATTGGGCGCCAATAGTACGGGATATTGTACAAGTTGTGCAGCTTGCCGATCGTATACCAATGGACATAATTCCAAGTATCATAGACAAATCCATACTTCAAAATGTCCAACCCTTTACTTATCGCTGAACCGTCCGAACCTGCAAATATCGTCTTCGGATCATATTGCGGATAAGCATCGAAAAAGCCTGCAGGTGGCAGCTGATAATTAATTCTAGTCCCTAGTAAAAATGGACTTCCTGCTGAGTTGGTAAACAAAATAAATCGATCAAATGTAATCATATTGCGTATCCACCATGGCGCCAATAATACGATATAGGCACCTGCTATTAAGAACGTATATCGCACCATATCCCGCCATGGCACTTTGTGCTTCCACCATAGAATAAGTAAAATGGCCGGATAAAGCGTAGCATGTGGCTTAAAGTAAGCCAAAAACGCCACCATAATTCCAATCCATATATACCAGAATGTCTTGCCTGACTCTACCGCCACGATAATGATGCAAACCAGCAGCAACACCGCTGTACGGAACATCGTCTCAGAAAGAATAACTCCTGAAGAGAAATAATCCGGCATATAAAACATGCTAATACCGCAAACGATAAATGCTGTACGTGTATTAAACGTATACCGTGCAATAAAGAAGATAAGAAATATCGATATCGCTTGCAGCATACATTGAAAAAGACGAAAGGCAATAATTGCCCCATCACCTTCTCCGAATACAATCATAAAGCCCGCCAGTATAATCGAAATTCCAGGCATGATAAACGCAGATGGATCATTTCCAGAGTTGTACACAAGTGTTCCTTCATTTAATAATACTCTTGCACTATGTAAATATTTTACGTCATCGTTGTTAGGCTTGTGCAAATCACCTAGCAAAAAGTAATTATGGTGCGCCAAAACAAAAAAGGATGATAGTATAAATACAAATAAGGCCATAATCAATAATGTTCGTTTGGTTTTAAAATCCATGCTAAAAAAAGACGTCATACGTTCACTCCTAGTTTAAATAAGCTGCGGCCGCTCCTACATTCTGAATTATATTGTGTTCGAGATGAAGCTGTACCTATACATAATCAATCAGCTACTTCGCTATCAAATAAACGCCAATGAGAATGACTAGCGCCCCAACCCATTTTGTTGGTGATACAGGTTCGCTAAAAATAAAGAAGGCTGCTGCAATTCCGAGAATATAAGAAATACTTTGTAGAGGATAAGCGACGCTTAGCGGCAAACGACTTAGAACGACGAACCATAGAATTGTAGCGATACCATATAAGGAAAGCCCACCAATAACATACCAAGAAGTAATGATTTTGTTCCATACTAATCCGCCAGCCTTCTCAATCCCCAGCTTGAACAGGATTTGACCTGTAACTAGCAATATAATGTTAGCAAATAAAATAATATAATTAATCATGATCGTGCTCCGTCACACCTCGTTCTCGCAATATCGTAATCTCTTGAGTTAAGCGAAGTAACTGCTTCGACATCTTCGTAATCACAACGGTGAGATGAATAATAAGCGCAAAGCAGAACAACAAGCCAAAGAGAAACAATAAAGCAGGTGCATACTTTACATCAAGCCAGAGCGATATGTTCTCAATAAGACGGACATCTATGGATACGACAATGAGAAACACGCTAAAACCAATCCACAGTAATGAATATTGTTCTTTTAACTTCTGACGCCGCACCAACTCCAATATTCCAATCAGAAACAGCACGGAAACCAAAATAGATATTACATAAATACTCATTGGCCTATCACCTCTCGTATCGTAACGCAGTCATCAAAACGGCCAACGTTACTTTTGTCATGTAGTAGACCGAACGTATTGGAGTAATTGAAGAATTACCGCCTAAACGAGCGCGCATCTCTGTTGATACTTCCGAAATTCGACAGCCTTTTCGTTTCAAATAAACGATGGATTCGACTTCAGGGTAATCCGTCGGATAGTAAGAGGAATACAAAGCAATGACACGTCGGTTTGCTACGCGATAGCCACTAGTTGTATCTGTAATGCGCTGCTTTGTAATCCATGTGATGATGTTTGAGAAAAAGATCATTCCGATTCTGCGCATTTTTGATGATTGGTACGAAGTCGTCTCCACATATCGAGATCCAATCACAAGATCATGATGCTTAGCGTGCTCGACTAATTTAGGAAGATCCGAAGCACAGTGCTGACCATCCGCGTCCATCTGAACGGCATAATCATAATTCATTCGATGCGCATACATATAGCCAATTTGCATGCCGCCCCCGATTCCTACATTATAAGGAACGGTAAAAACTTTAGCCCCTGCTCGCTCAGCAATTTCTGCAGTACGATCAGTAGAACCATCATTAATAACAACTACATCTACTTCTGGCATATAGTTTTGAAGCTCATCGATTACATTTTGAATCGTTGCTTCTTCATTATAAGCTGGGATGATGACAAGAACTTTCATGACTACGAACCTCCACTTACAGAATAATGTCGTGACTGCTGCTTCATCTTCTTCTCATATCGAGCTGTACAAATCCTATCCAAGAAGAACGCAGCAAAAATAATAAGAAGGAACATATTTGGGTATCCATACCGTGAGAATGCTACGAACGGAATATATATAAACGTGAAATACCCTAGTGATGCGAGTAGTATACCCGCATTAGGCCATTGCCTCAGCTTCCTTAACGTCAGAATCACGCCTGATATTCCCATTAATAACAAAATAACCTGATAAATATGTACCGCTATCATATCTATACCCAAAAGCGGCTTCCAATAATAGGCGAGTACGTATAGAGATCCTACTTTCCCTATTGTGAACCAGTAGAGCAGAAGAAGCGGATTATGTTTCAAATGATATGCAAGCATATCATAGCCTCTTTCTTTCAACTGATTATCAGATCCAAGCATAAGCACATCTTTATGTTCTGGGTACTCTGCGTAAAAGCCAGCATCAGGCTCTTGAAAATTGATAAACGTTCCTAATAAAAAAGGATTCCCTGATGATTCCGTAAAAACCACGAATTTATCAAATGTCACGACGTTGCGAATCCACCACGGAGACAATAAAATGACAAACACAAGGCCAATTGCCGCTGTATACTTCATCATTTCCTTCCACGTATAACGCTGCTTCCACCAGAACAACAGAAATATAACGGGCAGCAAAGTCGAATGCGGCTTAAAGTAGGCAGCAATCGCTACAAGTAAGCCAACGAGCAAATACCAGCTTGTACGACGTTTCTCCAACGCTACGATCATGATGATAATAAGCAGAAGGAACAAGGTTCGGAAGATGCTCTCTGATAGAATCACACCTGATGAGAAATAGTCAGGCAAGTAAATAGCGCTTATTCCGATTGCAATTAACGCCGTTCGTACAGTAAACACACGATAAGCCAGCCAGAATATTAACGGTATACACAGTGCTTGCAAGAGGCATTGAAATAGTCGGATCGCAATGACAGCTTCATCCCCTTGCCCGAAAACAAGCATAAAAGCAGCAATGACAAAAGGCATGCCAGGCATAATATAGGTACTAGGTTGATCACTTGTGTTGTAGGATAGTACGCCATCATTAATAAGCACTCGAGCAGTATGCAAATATTTCACATCATCATTATCAGGACGATCAGGATTCCCTAAATAAAAATAATCACCGTATCCAAGTACGATGAGCGTAGATAAAAGTCCGACAACAATTGTAACAATCCACATGAACCGCATTGCATATCTTGGAACCGTTGACCAAGACCTCGATTCATTTACCATATATTCACCTTATCCACACATCATTCTCCCATCAATATCCAGAAATAGAACTTATAAAATATATCATAATCTGGTTGCTAACCCAAGTCAATTTATGGAACATCACAATGAAAGTTAACACCTTTTCCCTCAATTTGGAATATAGCACAATGAAAAACTCACCTGAATCTCAGGTGAGCTTCTTAAGCCTGTCTTATTGGATATCATCCTATTTGCTAATGATGACCACCACCATGGTCATTTTCAGATGAAGTCTCCTTTTCATTTTTATTTGAAGACGTGTCATCCTCCCCACCGCTTCCGTGGTCAGCATGCCCTTTTCCACTAGCAGATACAATCTCTAGCATGCTGTCTATTTCCCCTTGCGCTTGAGGTGTGAGATCCTTCTCATTTCCTACCATCCACGCATGATTAAATGGTCCTTCTGTTGGTGTCACCTTATATTTAGGCTGTAACGTCATTACATAATTCATGACCGATTCAGGCATCTTATCTTTGTCTGTCCATATAAGTGGCGCATGTTTCCCTAGGTGGGAAAATGGTGCTGCCGAGATGGCTAATAAGGGATTGCCAGCAGGAACAAATGATAAGTTGTGACCTGGTGTCGTAATTCCCCAGCCAAAGCCCGTTGTTTCATCTTTATATTTGGCAAAGGCGATTGAGTTCTCAATCGGGTTCTTACCTGAAATCCGCTTTACGGTTCCATACTGCTGCAACTTCTTCTCTAGGTCAGCAGATACAACAGCCTCAGGTCCGATAATATAAATATTTGCCTTGCCCTTACGTTTTTCTAGCGCTTTAATCGTTGCTTTGGGTATTTCTTTCTTCGTCACATACAGCAGCGGCTCAGGCATATGTGCAATCCAGTTCCCTGCTGGAATCGTGTACTCAGGACTATCGAGAGAGCCTATGATGACTCCATCTGGTTGTGATCCAGATGCTTTCGTATAAAGTGCATCAATTTGTTCGGCAATTTCAGCATCATCATTTCCTGCTACGAATGTTGCTTTCATTCCTTCTTTACTCAATTGATCTTTTACTTTATTCGGGCTATCTCCTATCACAATGACTTGCTCTTTAGCTTGTCCAATACCAATCGGCCTCAATCGCTTTATTTCATTAATAGTCGCTTGAGGTATACCATCCTTGTCCATATATAAGAGCGGCCCATTATTCGGATGATGTACCAAATCCAAACTAGCCAATGCGGATCCCCAACGTTCTGTTGATGCCAGTATGACTGCACCAGGACGATTATCATCTGCTGTTGCAGGCCACAGCGTTTTAGATACGATCACAGCTGACTCAACTGGATGCGAAGAATTGATCCGAGTTGTATTTTTGGTTGCATTCCAAGGCGCTGCGACATTCGTCACGCTCTTCCCTGCTTCACTTTCGGTCTGCGCATCCTGCTGTAAGCTACAAGCACTTAGAAATAAAATGGTGAACAAAAGCAGCGCCACAGCCTTCGTTGAACGATATATTTTCATAACATTACCTCCTACAAGACTTTGAAGCTTACGATATCCTTAATTTGTGTAGATTTCGTGTAGGAAAATAAATCACAAATGTTCCTTTCTAGACAAAACTGATTTCTAAATTTGTATGACGATTCAATGAAAGTGCATTATTTATACTAATTAACAGATTTTACATCTAAAATAAGGAATTTAACGGAAATATGGAGTTTTTTTGAATAAAAATTGTGACAATTAGGTGTCTTTCCTGTAAAAACATCGTCAATATTCCTTTTAGAATGTATTATCAGTGATGAAGATATTGATGAGAGTCGTACAAACCAAGAACAATCGCCACGTTATTGATGTCTATCTGAAATATCACACATGGCAATCGTGAGCATTATCAAGTTGGATAATGTTAACGTTCTCTCATTGAAGATGTGGCTACACATCAAATTGACAAACATGCATCAACAAAATGCATCAAACAGAAAGGGGTACCTTAATGAAAAAGAAAGGATCGTTATTAGTAATCTTGACGCTGTTAACACTCCTTCTAAGCGGCTGTACGGATGAACTAATCGTGCTGAACCCGAAAGGACCAGCTGCGGAAATGTTGTCGGAAACGATTATTTTCTCCGTTCTTATGATGGCTGGAGTTCTAGTCGTAGTCTTTACACTGTTCACCATCATACTGGTTAAATATCGTGCCAGTAACAGCAGCCCAGACTATGAGCCGCCGCATGATGAAGGTAGCTTAAAGCTAGAAATTACTTGGACACTTATTCCGATAATTATCGTAACCATTTTGTCGGTTGTAACTGTCAAAACTACCGTTGCTGTAGAAAAACCTCCAGCGGGTTACGAGAATCAAAAGCCGATGATTATTTACGCATCTTCTTCTAATTACAAATGGCACTTCAGCTATCCGGAGCAAGGGATTGAGACTGTTAACTATCTGAACATTCCTACGGGACAAAATATCGAGTTCAGACTATATTCTTACGGTCCAATTACAAGCTTCTGGATCCCTCAGTTGGGTGGACAGAAATATGCCATGTCAGACATGGTAACTAAGCTTAACCTAGTTGCTGATACACCAGGCTCCATGATGGGTAAAAACAGTAACTTTAGCGGTAGAGGGTTCGCTAAAATGGAATTTGAAGTTCTAGCTATGTCCCCAGGAGAATTTGATGAATGGGTTAATGATGTGAAGAAGACGGCTCCACCTCTTACAGAGGAAAGATTCGATGAGTTGCTCAAAATCGAATTCCCTGGACGTGAATCCTACACATCCACGCATCTTGAATTTAGACCAGCGCCAGAAGATCATTCTAGCCACTTTAAGAAACCTGGTCAAAAAGACGAGGAGCAACCTAGCAATAACGACAACCATGAAGGTCATGGTGAAGAGAATAATCAAGAAACCGAAGTTGAGGATCATTCGAACCACTAAGAGCCATCACTTCACGAAAGGAGTTAACAGGAATGAATTGGGATAAGTTTATCGTTGACGGACTCAAGCACGGCGACCCTTTAATTATCGGTGCCGTTATAAGTATCGTCTTAGTCTCCATCGCCATCGTTGCTGGCTTGACCTACTTCAAAAAGTGGGGCTATCTATGGAGAGAATGGTTAACTACTGTCGATCATAAAAAAATCGGCGTCATGTATATTATTTCCGCTCTCGTCATGCTATTCCGCGGTGGCGCTGACGGCCTAATGCTTCGTATACAGCTGACGGCACCTGAAGCGAAGTTCTTGACCGCTCAGCATTATAATGAAATATTCTCGGCCCATGGTATTATCATGATTCTATTCATGGCGATGCCATTTATTATCGGTATTATGAACGTCGTTATTCCACTACAAATTGGTGCACGCGACGTAGCCTTCCCGCGTCTGAACGCAGTCAGCTTCTGGTTGTTCTTCTTCGGCGCAATGCTTTATAATATCGCGTTCGTTGTTGGTGGAGCACCTGATGCTGGTTGGACATCTTACTTCCCGCTAGCAAGTACAGAGTTTAGTCCAGGTGTAGGTAATAACTATTACGCAATTGCACTTCAAATTGCCGGTCTCGGTACTTTGATGACAGGTGTCAACTTCATCGTAACAATTATGAAGATGCGTGCACCTGGTATGACGCTTATGCGTATGCCAATGTTTACTTGGTCTACACTTATTACTTGTATTATCATCGTATTCGCATTCCCTGTATTAACAGTAGCTCTTGCTTTGATGATGTTCGATCGCCTATTTGGTAGTCAGTTCTTTACGATGGCCAATGGTGGTATGGACATGCTTTGGGCCAACTTGTTCTGGGTATGGGGACACCCTGAAGTATATATCGTTATACTTCCTGCTTTCGGTATTTACAGTGAGATTATTTCTACGTTCTCTAGAAAGAATCTATACGGCTACAAATCGATGGTAGCAAGTATGGCTATCATCTCTCTCTTGTCATTCTTGGTATGGGTCCACCACTTCTACACGATGGGCCAAGGCGCAGCAGTAAACAGCTTCTTCTCGATTACGACGATGCTTATCGCTGTTCCGACAGGTGTTAAAATATTTAACTGGTTGTTCACATTACGCAAAGGTAAGATTGTGTTTACAACGCCAATGTTGTATTCACTAGCGTTCATCCCTATCTTTACTTTGGGTGGCGTAACAGGTGTCATGCTTGCAATGGCAAGTGCCGACTATCAGTACCACAATACGATGTTCTTGGTAGCTCACTTCCATTACGTCTTGATTCCAGGTACCGTATTCGCGGTTATCGCTGGTATGTACTACTGGTTCCCGCTTATCGCTGGATTCAAGCTCAATGAGCGTCAAGGTAAAGCTGCATTCTGGACAATTGCTATTTCATTCAACGTGACGTTCCTTCCACTCTTCTTCTTGGGTCTGGACGGTATGACACGTCGTCAATACACGTATTCAGCTGAAACAGGCTTCGGTCCGTTGAACTTGATCGCAACAATTGGTTCAGTTGGTCTTATGATCGGATTTGCTCTAGTGGTCTACAACATCATTTGGAGTTTCCGTCACGCACCGCGTGAGACAAAAGGCGATGTATGGGATGGAGCTGGACGTACATTGGAATGGGCAACACATATTCCAGTACCAGTTTACAACTTTGCTGTCGTTCCTGAAGTAGATCGTCTTGATGCATTCTACTTCGCGAAGAAAGAGAAACGCTCTCTCTTCAAAAACAAGATTGAAAAAATTCATATGCCGAGCAACAACGGTCAACCGTTTATTCTTGGCGCAATCTTCTTCTTCTGGGGATTCTTCATGGTATTCAGCATGTGGAAGTCTGCCATTGTAGCAGGTATTGGGGTTCTCATCTTGCTTGCAATGCGTACGTTCGAACGTGATCATGGCTTCTATATTCCAGTTGATGAAGTGAAGAAAACGGAACAATCCTATGGAGGTGATTCGGTATGAAAATAGACAACTCATTGCCTCTTGAATACCGGAACGAAGAAAACCGCTTCCGTATAACAGGCTTTTGGATTTTCTTGGGCGCGGAAATCGTGCTTTTCGCTACCTTGTTCTTAACCTATTTCACACTTTGGACGCGTACAGGATCTGGCCTTACAGCTGCAGATGTCTTCGTACTTGAGCCAGTTTTGGCAGAGACGTTCATTCTATTAACAAGTAGTTTCACTTGTGGTCTAGCAATTCACGCGATGCGTCAAGGTTTGAAAAAACCAATGATGGTGTTCATGGGTATTACCCTCTTGCTTGGTGCAGCGTTCTTGGGTATCGAGATTTATGAATTCTACACTTATGTTCATGAAGGCTTGACGCTTCAAACAAGTGCATTTGCTTCCAGCTTGTTCGTATTACTTGGTACACACGGTGCTCACGTGACGTTTGGTCTCCTATGGGGAATAGCAATCATGATCCAGTTAAAACGTGAAGGTTTGAATGAGACAACTGCAAATAAATCATTCATCTTCTCGCTTTACTGGCACTTCTTGGACGTTGTCTGGATCTTCATCTTCAGCTTCGTCTATCTGAAAGGACTGATGTGATCATGATGAAACGACTGTTCCCTATCGGTCACGTGATGGGATTCATCTTCTCCCTCGTCTTGACGTTAGTCGCAATGCTAGTTGTTTATACGGATATGTCCTATACAATGGGTATGGTCATTCTAGTTTCTACAGCTGTCATTCAAGCTACCGTGCAGTTGTTCATGTTCATGCACGTTAACGAATCGAAAGAAGATAGAAATACCCTTTACATCAATATCATTTATGCAGTAGTGGTTAGTCTTATCACGATCTTCGGTTCCCTGTGGACGTTGATCTGGGACTGGTAGTCACAACGAAACAACCCATCAAGCTGATGCGTTCAAGCTCCCTTGATGGGTTTCTTTTTTTATATTTACATACAAAAAAGCACACGCTTTCGAACGCAGGATTTTCATTACTTACACGTAAGTCCCGCGTAGAGATGTGCTTTCTTTGTATTCTTCTATGTATTTTCTGAATCTCAATTCATAATTATGATCTTGTACTAATCTTTTGTTTGATTTTTATCCAAAGCTGTTTACGCCAGCGTGCACGTCGTTCTTTTCTTTGTTGCTTCGCAATTCTTTTTTGCCTCCGTCGTTCGCTTCGCTTAGCCTCCAGCTTAGCCATTTGCTCGTTTATAAATCCTTCTAACAGATAAACAATAAATGCAATCACTAAACAAACCACTAGGATAGCGATACCACCAATAGGTGTAAGGAAGATGCTACCTACAATCAAACCTAGAATACCTAAGACAACCCAAAACTGCCAACTTAGCATCATCATAAGAAACTCAAAAATTAGTATGATCCACTCAAAAACAACCATCTACTCCCCTCCTTTACTTTCACAAATTTTCCTATATCATCATACAGGATAGCATGTTCATAATAAATAGTAATGCTTTACATTGATTGGTTTTCAACTTGCACAATTATATAATGAATGAGAATCACGTATTTGCTTAATTAGGAGGAAGTATATATGATCCCCTCTTCGATAACTTATCGAGTCCTCATCATAGATGATGAAGCTAACATGCGTAATTTACTGCGCATTCACCTTAAGCGGCATGGCTATTTCGTTGAAGAAAGTCCTGATGGGGAACATGCATTGAACATGCTCAAAGAGCAGCAATTCGACCTCGTCATCGTGGATATTATGATGCCAGGTATAGATGGCTGGGAAGTCGTTCAACGTATACGCCAGACAATGAGCATACCTATCATCATGCTTACTGCTCGTTCAGAAAAGAAAGACATTGTTAACGGGCTATCTATTGGTGCTGACGATTATTTAGCTAAGCCGTTCGAGCCTGACGAATTAATAGCAAGAATAACTGCCCTGCTGCGACGCTCACAATTCCAATTATCAGCTCAGGAGGTTCATCATAAAGCTTTGCATTTTCCCCAACTTACCATTTATGAGGAGAGTCGTGAAGTTGTTGTTAATGGCCTGCACTTGGATCTCACACCGAAGGAATACGATGTCCTGCATCTGCTGGCAACTCACCCGCAAAGAGTCTATGAGCGAGAGACGATGATCGAGCATTTATGGGGATTGGACTATGACGGAGATAGTCGTTCTGTAGATACACATGTGAAAAATGTAAGAATGAAGATGGAGCAAGCCCAGTTAGGCTACAATCCGATTCAAACGGTCTGGGGGATTGGATATCGCTTCAATGCCAAAGGTACTACTTATGAGAAATAGAATTGATTTGAAAATTGGAATATCGATTATGTCTGTATTTCTACTGCTCTTCCTGCCCACAGCTTGGCTGATGGATCGATTAGTCATATCGCATACGTATCAACAGAAACATAAAGAAATGAACGAGCTGGCACTCCACTTTGTTAGTATGATTAACAACGATACAACACTAAAAATGGATGCCCTCGAAACAATGGCAGATTTCACTCGTGTCACCTTGTTCGTGCTTGATAGCCGAGGAACGGTTACAGCTAATTCAAAGCACCATCATGAAATCAACCCCGTCTTTTTAACGGACGAATACATACGAACACTACAAGCAGGAAACCAACTTGAAAAAAATATTACACTTGATGGAACAAGCTACACGCTTACTGGTGTGCCTATGATCACGAACGGCAACCTTCGAGGTAGTATCGTTATATTGAACTCCCTTTCAGATACAGAAGAACTGCTTCAAAGTCATCGGCAAATTTTATATCTCGCAGTTATTGCGATTATGACTGCGGCGGCAGGCATCATCTATTGGCTTTCTAGACGTATCTCCAAACCGATGCGCCAAATGGCTGATGCTACTCGCGCAATCGCTGAGGGACAGCTAGAGACGCGTGTAGAGGTTCATTCTGATGATGAGGTAGGCAGCTTGGCACATGCAATCAACCATATGGCAGAAGAGCTTAAACGGTATCGTGATTCACGCAACGAATTCATAGCCAACATATCTCACGAGCTGAAGACACCTGTAACGTATTTGGAGGGCTATGCTCAAGTCATTCGACAAGGATGGTATGAGACGGAGGAAGAAAAGCAGCAGTATATCGGCATCATTGCAGATGAAGCCAAGCGACTTAATCGTATCATCCAAGATTTATTTGATCTTACGAAAATGGAAGAAGGTCAGCTCAGCATATTATCTGAACAAGTCGACATGAATGTCATCTGCCAAAGCTGCCTCTTCAAAGTTCAGCATAAAGCAGAGCAAAAAGGCCTTCAATTGCAATTGTTCCCTGCTGAACCTCATCCATATATTTGGGGAGACCCCGTTCGCTTGGAACAAATCATGTTGAATTTATTAGACAATGCGATTCGATATACGAAGGCTGGGAATGTATCCATTCGAGTTACAACGAGAACGGACCACATCCATCTAACCATCACCGATACAGGACAAGGCATTCCATCAGACGAGCTCTCTTACGTCTTTGAGCGCTTCTATCGAGTTGAGAAGTCACGTTCAAGACAATATGGTGGTAGCGGCTTAGGACTAGCCATAGCAGCTAAACTCGTTGATATGCATCAAGCTACTATTGATGTTCAGAGTCAAGAAAGCATAGGGACAACATTTACGCTCACATTCCCACGCCTTATCCCCTAACCTTTAGGGCCGCACTGCTAAGTTGCTTGCATAACACTTTGTTTCCTTAGGGAAACTATGCAGACCATGAATTCGCAAATTAAAGGAAGTGTTGTCTGCATGCTTTATATTTACAGCCTTAGCAGCCTACTGGCAGGACTATTTATCGTAAATGCGATTTTTGCTTATCAAACAAAACATATTGATCCTGCTTTATGGCCGACTGTTAAATATCAACTTATTGTCCTCCCTTTATTCTGGTTGGCAAGCTTAGCGATTGGTTATGGGATTAAATTTGGGTATAAAGCTATCGGCCAGCTGACCTTTGTCTTAACGGCATCAAAAGGTATTGAAATTGTCGTCTGCGTTGCTCTAGGATACTGGTTTATGCATGAAGTACCTACATGGAAAACATGGGCAGGTCTAGCAATCGTTATTGTCGGCTTTTTTATTACTAAACTAAAATAGCACCGTTACGATCCAAATAATTGGATCGTAACGGTGCTATCTCTTCTATCCGAACTAAGATGGTTTACGTCGCACCCATCCAACGATCAACACAATAACAACAATAATCAAAGCGATATGAAATATCGTGCTGTTTGAGTACATGGCTTTGCCCAATACGCCTTCTATCCATATCGAAGGTGCTTTGCCTATTATCGTCATTAACGTAAAGTCTAACATACTCATCGTTGACAGTGCTGCAATTGCATTAACCACACCTGAAGGTACCAAAGGAATGAATCGAGCAACAAGTACAAGACAAGCCCTCTTTACTCTCCCATATTGATGGAGCCGCTGCAGCCACGCCCAGCGCTGCTGTTTTACCGCAGGAATATTGGATAATCCCCGACGATACAATAGGAGTGCTGAAACTGCGCCCAATGTCTCCCCCAGCAAAGAGACGGCAAACCCAAGTTCAGGACCAAAAGCAATTACATTCGCTCCTGTTAACCATATGCTCGGGATTACCCCTGCTACACTGATAACAATATTTAATACTAAGCTGGCTGCAATCGCCCATGTACCTAGTGACTGCAGCCATACAGTAAACGCATCAAGGTTAAGTCCATCCAGCATAAATGACTAATTAGCCTTGCGGACAACATAGAACGTTATGCGGTCCCCTTTTTTCACTGCAGCGCCCGCTTCTGGCTCCTGCTTGAAGATGGTGTTTGGTTCACCGCCTTCATGATTCTCTTTTAAGAAGGAATATTTCAGACCTGCATCTTTAGTAAGCTGTTCGGCCTCTTCTAGTGTTAATCCGATTAGATTCGGTGCAGTGCCTTCAGCTGGTATTTCTGGCTTTGGACGATTTGGATCCAAAGGAGTAACATTCTCACCCGCGGGAGGTACGATGGTGCCTTCAGGATTATTCGGATCTACAGGTACTGTAGGATCAGGTTGATTCGTACCGTTATCCGTTTCCGTTCCTGTGCTAGGCTGCTCGTTCTGATTCACATCCGGTGTCACAGGCTGTTCCTGATTATTGGATTCAGGAGTAGTAGGAGGTGTGGGAACCGTTTCTGTTTCCTCTGACGGCACAGTCGTTCCAGTATTATTTTCCTCCGATGTATTCGTATCTTGTTGTTGTGTATCTGTTGGATCACTAGTTTCATTGCTATTTGTAGAATTGTCCGGCTGTGCGGATTCTTCGGTACCCGTCTCTGTTACTTCTTGCTGCTGTTCAGTTGTCGGCGTAGTTGCCGCCGTATCGTCACTCGTTAAAGACTTCGCCCAAATGACCGCTCCTACAAGCAAAGTAAAGAACAACGCAATTCCTGCTATCATAATACCTACCTTGAAGCGGTCATTGCGAGATTCTTTACGATCAAATTCTGATCGTTCTTCAGGTGACAAAGTATGATCTTCTGCTTTCACCTTATTGCGCGGCCCAGTTGCCGAATGATTGCTTTGTTGCTCCACTTTCGGTTCAGCATTCGGCTTCGTGCGACTTAGCTGCGCAGGCGGCGCAACGGGTACAGGTGGAGGTGTTACAGTCGGTTCCGTATACACCGGACGCTCCTCCCGAACCTCTTCCATTACTTCCACACTAGGAGCTGCTGGTTTCACAAATGAATGTGGACGCTCACGAATCTCTTCGAGCGTATGTACATACTCTCTTACTGGAACATCACTTTCATATACACGCTTCGTAAGTGCCAATACTGCGTCACGTTGAGCTGGTAAATCATGTTTCAATATAGATTGAACGCGACTCGCGTAAATATCATACTGACGTGGTGCTAATGCATGAAGAGTAGAAAGTTGATACAACAGCTGAGACAGACCAATTGTACCAGTGCGGCTGCCTACAGCCTCTTTCCAATAATTCATAACAAGTATCTCATCGTTTTCCGTAATCCAAAGATTATCGAAGCTTACAGAGAAAGAAGGCAGCCCGGAACGCTCACCTTGAAGCAACAGCTCACCAGCTGTTTGCACCCAGCGCAGCGTCGTTTGCAGCTTAACTGCATGGCGCTCTGCGTATTGGTACATCGGCATTCCTTTACGAGCATGGAATACGACATAACGCTGCTCTTCATTCGTACCTGCATTTAATATTTGAAGGAATGATTCATTGCTTACATGTCCTACTTCGCTAAATAATTGCGGAAATGCCTCTGAATAAGCTCTAGCTTCTGGGCGAATAAGCAAAATAAACACTTCACGGTTAAGTGAAGTATCTAACGCGCGATACCAGACCCCATCATCAGATTGCATGATTTCTCCATTTAGTTCATAACGATCGGCTATCCATTGATTCTGCATCGTTCTCCTCTACTTTCTATATCATTATCGTATCGGGAAGGTTGTCTCTATTCGTGCATGTTTATCTAGGTTACTAGCTTCTTACCCTCTATTATTATACAGATGCTGTCGAATTTCAAAAGCTATTGTCATACCCAACGAATAAGAGCTTATAAGAATGCCCTATACACTGTCAATCACTACGCACATCTTGCACAAAAGTTTCTTAGCATGACATGGAAAAAGGCCGCTCCTGCTGCATACGCAAACAAGAACAGCACTCCCCTTTTACAAATAAGTTCATCATTTATATTGTTCTGCCCAAATAAGTTGAGCAACTGGAAGAGTTCTTCCCTCATATTGCTCCACATCAACCATGATATGACCATAAGATACATCATCTACGTAAAGATCAAGCTTCCATCGCCCTACATCTGGTAAATTTATCATTGAAGGTACAAGGGTTCTATTAGCCGTGTTATCTGGACTGTGATACACCATTTCATGATCGTCCAGTAGGACAACGGAATGATCCGTTCGTTCATGAGTAGCTACTACCTTCATCGCTTTGTTATAGAAATACTCCACCGGCTGATTAAAAAACCAACCAACTTTATTGTTTCCCGTCTCTAAAGTCGTGTCAGAAATGCTGAATGTTAATGGTAGCGACTCCACTTGTTCTGTGTCCCTTGTGCATCCTACTAACGCAACAGCCATAACAGCTATGACCAGCCATTTCTTCACCGAATCTTCCTCCCTAAGCCCATATACAACTATTATATAGGAAACAGGGCTTTATTTCCATTCAATGACATTGCTACTTTCCTCACAAAAAACAACGGGTAGACCAATATTCAAACTGCTCATACAATGTTCGTTTACTTATGCCTAATGAGTTTGCTAATTCAGCTGTTGTAAACTTCAGCCCTCTTAGAGCTAACAGCTCCATACAGCATTCAATAACTCTCTTCCGCATCAAACTCCATTCAAACTATAGACGGTTTTATCGAGTAGCTTTTAATTCTTTCAAATAATGCAAAAAGATCGAGTGAAGAGGCTTTTATGCCCCCTCACTCGATCTTTTTACTTTCACCGTTAGCGCTTGTCTTATATGCCTACTCACAACTAATTAAGGCTTGCGAGCAATAACAAGGAATCGATGACATGTTGTATCTACATAGCGTTCCATGACTAGACGCTCATCAAGTTTACGCAATTCTTTTTCATACGTAATGACGGAGAAGTCAGGTATTTGCCAACCTGATACAATTTGAAGATAAGCAATAATCGTTCGAATATCATAAAATCTCGTTTTGACCTCAACTTCAACCGCTTCTTCAATCGTTAATCCTTCTCGCTTCAAGTTGTTCACTGCTGTGTCCAAATTCCAATCGATAAAGTCTGGGTACGGAGCTCCCAGCCAATCATTAAACTCCAAATCATTATGCCCACCAGCCTGCTGTGTGACAAATGTCCCGCCCTTCTTCAGCATTCGTGCAACTTCAGAAGCGTTGAATGAATCATGACGGTTTATAATCATCTGAAAGTGCTCAGAAGGAAGCGGAATATGCTCGTCGTCGCTAAACGGAACGACTTTTACCCCAAGTGGCCCCAACAACTCTCTTGCCACCTCAACGTTTGGTGCATATCCTTCTGTTGCATATGTACATGCTGGCAGCGGTGTGCATTTGCTAAGGAACTCTCCACCGCCTGTCCCCATATCCAGCAAACTGTCTGCTTGCCGCACCCGGGGCATCACAATATGGGCATAATTCCATGGAAGCGGAAATTCCTGCATTCCCCCGTATTTTGCTAATGTGCTGAAATCCCAGCCTGTAAAATGATATATAGAATCATCGTTTGTCCAATCGCTTTTCCATCGCTGCATGTCGAATCCCTCCAGTTGAACCCACAATCTCTAGCCTCTACGACAGGCGTACATGCACAATATACACTGATTTACATCGTTTTGGCTAGCCCGTCTATCCAATCTGTCCTTGATTCATAAAGCGTTCCGATTGTTCCCAAGCTAATTCTGCCGATCTTCGATTGTACATTGCTGCATGCGGATTCGCAAATCCATGACTGCCTTCAGCTACATACACTTGCACAGTAGGATGCTGCTGCACTTTATCTAGCAACGTAGGCACATCAAATGAAGATTCTTGCTGCCCATATATAAGAAGAGAAGGGCATAATGGAACACTATCCACGTAATCTCGAATACGTGATCCATAGTACGCAATGACACGATCAATATTTCCTCTGGCGCTGCATCGCCATGCGATCGTCGCACCTACACTATATCCGACTAAACAGATTCGCTTGTATTCATGTCGCATACTCGAAGCAACCTTAAGCACTTCTTCTACTGGACGTTCAAAGCCGATGTTTTGCATAAAGTATTGGTAAGCTTCTTGTTCCTGCTCTGCTTCGAATGATTCACGATTCAAAAGATTAAGACACATCACATCTGTACCAGAATCATGCCATTGTTTGCATACATGCTCCATATGCCGATTGAGGCCGTATATTTCATGAAGAACAATGACTAACGTGTTTGACCCTTGTCTTATGGAGAACAAAACAATCCCACCTTTTGCCAGAAAATATTACTCACCATCATACTGAATCTGTAATCGATAATCAAGTACATAGTGATTTTTTTCACTATCTAAGGGTGTATTCCCTATTTTTCAAAACCTTAGCTGCTATCGGGGCAAACGAACAACCCTTCCACAAGCATCATCCATATATTGTATCATCACTGAAAAGGAGTTGTTGGTATGTCTTCTCGCCATGATTGTTACCCGCAAGTAAAGCCTATCGTGTGTCCACCTATCAAACACATTAATAACTGTTACCAGCCACAAGTCGTTCCTGTTATTCATCCAGTAGAAATTATTAATAAGGTTCACACTGTACCGATCCCGAAACACATCTGGACGTACAACGAAACGACAGTAGGCGGTGCAACATTACCTCCAGGCCCTGGTTTCCCTGGAAATGGCGGCTTCCCTGGCCCTGGTCCAGGTGTTGGCGGTATTGGAACTGGTTGCAATCCTAATCCATGTTGCGGCTTCAGACGCAAGCGCAGATAATAGCCTCAAATGGATAAGCGTTAAGTGATTTACCAACACAACTCGTACCCTTTGCAAGCCACAGCAGAGCAGGTTTCCCCTGCTCCTGTGGCTTCTATTCATCTATCATCCTATTTATTTATTCAATCCATATACCCTATGATATGCATCAAAAATTTCTCTTGCGATCGGAGCTGCGCCGTAACTACCATATCCACCCTCTGGAACGACGACAGCAACGGCCAACTTCGGCTTGTCTGCAGGTGCGTAAGCAATAAACACCGCATTCTCGACACGCTTGCCACCGTATACGTCCTGCTCAGACGTACCCGTCTTTCTTGCTACTGTATAAGGTGCATCTTGGAAGCCCTGTGCGCTTACAGCCAACATGGCATCTTCAATAACGTCCCAATGCGCTTCGTCAAATTCAATCGTGCTAAGCACTTCTCTACCATAGCGCTTGACTACTTTGTTATTAGCATCAGTAATATGAGATACGAACTGCGGCTTCACCCGCTTGCCGCGATTCGCTAACGTTGCCGTATACTGAGCGAGCTGCAATGCCGTATATTTACCCTGCTGGCCAAAGGAAGCAAAGGCCAATGATGATTGACCTGACTGCCCTTCCTGCATATAATCGCTGATACCAGGCGATTCTCCAGGGAAACCGCTCCCTGTTGTCTGCCCTAATCCAAATGCTTTCATATAGTCATCCCATATTTTAAGACCTTTTTCTTTGCCATATCTCTTATACAGCGGATCTCCAACCTTCTCAATCATGAATGTATTGGAGGATTTCGTTAAAGCTTCTCGCGTATCTACGACACCATTAGCTTTTCTGCTTGCATTATGAATCGGGGTTTGCCTACCTTGACGTCCAATATAAGTTACTCCTGTATCAGGATAAGTAGTATTGGGGTAAATAAGCCCTTCCTTAAGCCCTATAAGAATCGTTAAGGGCTTCATCGTCGACCCCAAATACAAGAGGGAGGAAGGATGACGCCAATTCTCCTTTTTGTCCCCATAGTCTTGGGCAACCTCACGTACTGTGCCATTTAAATTATTAGATCCCAGCTGTTTAAACTCTTCTTCACTCAGCCCATCCTGATAAATATTCGGATCATATTGAGGGTGGTTCGCCATAGCGACTATATTGCCCGTTTCTACTTCCATCGCTACCGCATAAGCGGTAATCGCATTAGGCGCATACTCGTATTTATTGGACGAATTCCGTATTTTTTTCAAATGATCAATCATCACTTGCTGGGTATGCTTTTGAATTTCAGGATGGATGGTCATATGGATGTTATGTCCGCGCGCAGGCTTCGTCATTTTTCCCGCACCAATAATCCGATTTTGAGCATCGACTGGGTATTCTCGTGCCCCATTCTTTCCTTTTAATGCCCACTCATACATATACTCTAGTCCCGCAACCCCTACTTCTTCACTTGCCAAATAATTATTTTTTGTTTCCTCTTCTATAGCCAGCTTTTCATAATAAGGATAGCGTGCAAGATTATTAGAAATACCTTTATATTTCTTCATATGCCCGACAAGCTGCGGAGCGATTGGACTAGCATCATACTGTCTTATGTTTTCTTCTACTACTTCCAGCATCGGGAATTCATTTCTATGTTCCATAAAATAAGCCGTTTCTTGTTTTGACAAGTTAGTCTTTAATTGTCTGGGGTAAATACCTAATGTTCGCTTACCCTCAACATCCATGGCATAAATGATTTGCTCCACCGTCATCGGCTTGCTTTGCTGAATGCCGCTCTTATCGAACGCTGTCTTGATTTTTTTGGCTAGCTCCATGACTTCTTTATCTTTCTCTGATTTATAAGCTTTCTCCATTCGAAAATACAAAGACTGCGTTGGCAGCGAATAAGCAATCTCTTTTCCAGCAGCATCATAAATTGTCCCACGAATCGAGACGAGGTCGAGCGACTTTGTACCGATCTGAACAGCAGCTTTGCTTAATTCAGGACCTTCTATAAACTGTACGACAGCAAGTCGAATAATGAGAATGGAAAAGATAAAAAACATAATGAAGAAAAAAATGCTCAATCTAACATTGTTTTTAATGCGTAGAGCTTTAGCCCGCTCTTGAGGATCTGGACTGCTTGATAAGTTCATAACGCTCTCCCTTTCCATACCAAAACTCCGTCAAACGATTACAACCTCATAAATGAATATTCTACCAGATTCTTTTTTAAGTATAAACTTGGAAACTTCCTCTTTCAATCCTCACGAATCGCTCGGATGATCATGAACAACAACAAAAAAGCCACCCCACTCATCATTTTCGATGAATGGAGCAGCTTACTACGAATTAAGCATGTCCAAAAAATTTTTGAGGCTCTATTTAATTTCTAAGCCACATAGCCAATATAGGCGACAAACATAACCGTCAGCACATACATAATCGGATGCACCTCACGGAACTCGCCTTTCGCTACTTTAATAACCGTATATAAAATGAAACCAAGTGCGATACCCGTCGCCACTCCAAATGTAAGAGGCATTGCCACAATCGTAATGAATGCAGGAATGACAACATCTAGCTTCTCCCATTTAATGAAGCGAGCTTGCGATGCCATCATCGCACCTACGAGAATAAGGGCTGGTGCCGTAACTTCTGTTGTAACGACTGACAAAAGTGGCGAGAAGAACAGCGCCAAGGTGAACAATCCTGCAACAACGACCGAAGTAAATCCGGTACGTCCTCCAGCTGCAATTCCTGCTGACGATTCAATGCACGAAGCTGTCGTCGTTGTTCCTACTACCGCACCGAATAACGAAGCTGTTGAATCCGCAACAAGCGCATGACCTGCTTTCGGGATTTGGTTGTTTTTCATAAACCCAGCTTGCGTCGAAATCGCAATCAACGTACCCGCAGTGTCGAAGAATCCTACAAATAAGAACGTAAAGATGACAACTAACAGCTCAGGTGTAAATGTAGCTGCCAATTGATTAAATGCCACACCGAACGTCGGTGCCAGGCTCGGGATAGAACCTACGATTTGCTCTGGCATTTCAATAATACCGAATATCATGCCAACAACAGTAGCAATAACCATTCCGTAGAAAATGCCTCCGTGTACGTTGCGTACAAGCAGAACTACCATGACGATAAAGCCGAACAAGGCTAACAAAGTGGATGGAGAACCTAAGTTGCCAAGCGTTACATAAGTAGCTTCACTGCTTACGATGATGCCCGCATTTTTCAATCCCATAAAGGCAACAAAGAATCCTATCCCGCTCGCAATTGCATATTTCAAATCTTCAGGAATGACGTTAATAATTTTTTCGCGGATTTTGATTACACTTAAAATAATAAACAGCACACTCGATACGAGTACACCTGTTAATGCCGTTTGCCATGGAATGCCCATGCCGATGACGACAGAATACGTAAAGAACGAGTTCAACCCCATGCTGGAAGCAACGCCGATCGGATAGTTTGACAACACACCCATTAGTAGTGAACCGAAAATGGCAGTTAACGCAGTCGCTGTAAATACAGCATCCCTATCCATCCCCGCATCACTTAAAATGAGTGGATTGACAACCAAAATGTAAGCCATGGCCAAAAAGGTTGTCACACCTGCCATGATCTCTTTCCGGTACGTCGTCCCTCGTTGTTCGAACTCAAAAAATGATTTCATGCTGCGCCTCCTGATGATTGCTATTCTACGATCATGCCCCTCACTACCATTGCTATTCTAAAAAACGGCATAAAAAAAGCTCTGACCTTCCCATCCTGCGACGGAAATGAGGTCAAAGCTTGATCACCAAGAGATTCAATACAACAATATACACGCTGCCATACAGCCAAACGGTCGTATAACGATCGAGATAAATACGGTTTATCGATATCTCCTTGTAGCCAAGCTTTTTACGGTAGCATTGTAGAAACGTCCACGCCTTATTCGCGAACTTATACAAGGGACTATTAAAATATATTTCTATAGATTATCAGGATGCTTATCTGACGTCAACTGTTTATTTAGCCCATAATCTAGTGACTGCAACTAGCTCCTGATCCTGGAATTCCATTCGATATACATCTGGTTTGGATAGTCGAAGTAAAAAATTTAGATCATATTGCTCATCGTAGTAGCCCATCATCAGCGTCATGACAGCTCCATGCGTGCCTAAAGCTATTTTCTTTAGGGACTGGAAACAAACACGTCGATCCCTTCTGCTTCTAGTAGTTCTGTTACCCGTGCAGCATCTAACTTTCCTTTATCCGTTAGCCCTCTCGTTCTCTCATTGCCTTCAGTCTTTGGAGAATCCCCGTGTCTTACGAAGTAAATATACGTTTTCATAAACAACCTCCTCATTAAGATTGAGAATCAATTTCATTGACAGCAATGATCCGACTTTTTACAATTAGAATGTTATCCATAAATTTTGCTAATTTTTTAACTTAATAAAGGAGAATTTCATATGAGTATTTTGGCAAGCACACGCTCCAAATGGATCGTCCTCCTGCTAGGTATTGCCTTGCTTGGAGCAGCATCTCTATGCAGCCTATTATTTGGGCTGGAGCGGTTTACACTAGCAACATTGTGGAATTCCTTCACAGCATTTGATAACTCAAGGGAGCATTTACTCATTCAGACCGTGCGTGTTCCTGCAACGCTCATCGCGATCACGGTCGGCGCCTCATTCGCTATTGCTGGCGCTATTTTGCAAGCGATGACACGGAATCCATTAGCGGACTCCTCACTATTGGGGATCAACTCTGGTTCGTCAATGTTTATCGTTCTAGCCATTAGTGTATTGCAAATCGATATGGGCACACAAGAAGTGATATGGGTATCATTCATAGGAGCTTCCGTCATTGCTATCTTTATAATGGCAATCGGTTCAATAGGTTCGGAGGGCAATATGCCTATCCGCATTACACTGGCAGGCTCTGCTGTAACCGCACTCGCTTCGTCGGTTACTTCCGGAGTCATGGTCTATGACAACTTTACGATGGATCAAGCTTTATTTTGGCTGACAGGTTCCGTATCAGGACGAACGATGGCACATTGGATGTCGGTTGCCCCTTATGTTGCAATCGGTCTCATTATAGCACTTGCAATGGCTCGCGCCATTAATGTTATGGCAATGGGTAATGATGTTGCCAAAGGACTCGGGCAACGCACGTTATTTGTCAAGTTCTGCTGCTTATTTACGGTCATTCTACTTGCCGGCGGCTCGGTCGCTTTGGCTGGCCCTATCGCTTTCATCGGATTAATGATTCCACATATGTGCCGTTCTTTAGTAGGACAAGATCATGTTTGGCTGTTCCCCTATTGCGCAATCGCCGGCGCTATTCTATTAATAGGGGCGGATACGGTATCCCGCTTCATTCTTGGCGGTGAATATGTGCCTGTAGGGGTAATTACTGCATTCCTTGGTGTACCATTCCTGATTGTAATCGCGAGGAGGAAAATACTACGATGAAGTATATTACATTGCGTGGAAAGTCTTCCCGCTTCTCATTTCAAATTCATGCTCGCGGGCTAATCATTACGATAATCGCAATGCTCTCCTTGTTTGTGCTTTCATTGGCTAGCATTTCTTATGGCAGCATGTACATTCCTATGAAAGATGTATTTTCAGTGCTTATATTAGGGGTAGATAATCCCACCTATGAAATGGTCGTTATGAACCTGCGTCTTCCTCGGCTGCTAATGGCCCTCATGATAGGTGCATCTTTGGGCGTAGCTGGCCTTATGCTTCAAGCGGTCATCCGTAACCCGCTTGCTTCTCCAGAATTGTTGGGCGTTAATGGCGGTGGATCTGCTGCTGCTGTTACATTTATAACCCTAACAAGCGGATCGTTGAGCATTCATTGGCTGCCGCTCGTGGCTATATCAGGGGCGCTTATTACAGCGATCCTTATTTATTTGTTCGCATGGAAAGATGGAATATCACCTTATCGACTCATCTTAATCGGGTTAGGTATTTCCACAGCTGCTGGTTCGATCACGATGTATATGCTTGTAGCTGGCCCATCCTTCTTAGCTACGCAGATTATTACTTGGATGACAGGCAGTGTATATGGTCTTTCGATGGACTATGTATGGACATTGCTGCCTTGGTTCGTCGTATTTATGAGCTTGTCATTCTTTATGACCCGTCATCTGAATGCACAAGTACTAGGTGATGCAACAGCAAGCAGCGTTGGTCAATCCGTTGAGCGCTATCGTCTGCTTATTCTCTTTATTAGTGTTGCACTAGCTGGTTCCGCAGTCGGCATGTCTGGACCAATTGCCTTTGTAGGCTTAATCGCACCTCATATTGCAAGGAGCTTAATTGGACCGATGCATGGTTGGCTAATTCCGCTCTCAGCAAGCATTGGCGGCATGTTATTAGTCGGTGCAGATTATATCGGTCGGTTGTTATTTCAGCCTACAGAAATCCCAGCAGGCGTATTTACAGCGGTGCTCGGAGCTCCATTCTTTATCTATTTGCTGCTTCAAAATCGCAAGCAATTATAAAAAATTCCAAAAAAATGATTGACAAACTTCCCCAACTTACTTAATAATGAGTAAGAAGATAATGATAATCATTATCATTCAAGAGGGACTACATACATCAATCGGAGGGGTTATTAACATGTCTTCAAATCAGTCAAAAAGATCTAAGTTCCAACTTCGTCTTCTGCCTATCATGCTAGCTTGCATGATTGCATTAATCGCAGCAGGTTGCGGCGCAAAAGACAGTGGCACGGCTACTCCAGCTGCACCTAAAACGAGCACAGAAGCTCCTGCAGCTACAACAGATGAAGTTCGCAAAGTTACGCACGCAATGGGTGAAGCTGAAATCAAAGGCACACCGAAAAACGTTGTTGTTCTTACAAATGAAGCTACTGAAGCTGTATTGGCACTTGGCGTAAAGCCTGTTGGTGCAGTTAAATCAGGTTTAGGTGATACATGGTTCCCACATCTGAAGGATCAACTGGAAGGTGTTACTGAGCTTGGTGAAGAATCCGAGCCTAACTTAGAACTAATCGCAAGCTTGAAACCAGACCTAATTATTGCGAACAAAGTTCGCCATGAGAAAATTTATTCTCAACTTCAAGGTATGGCTGCAACAGTAGTATCCGAGGATCTTGCAGGTGACTGGAAGCAAAACTTCAATCTGTATGCTGATGCTTTGAACTTGAAAGATAAAGGTGCAGAGGAAATGAAGAAATACGATGACAAAGTTGCTGAAGCAAAAACAAAAATCGGCGACAAGTTGTCCAAAAAAGTATCCGTTGTACGCTTCGTACCTGAAAAAGTTCGTATCTACATGAACGATACATTCTCTGGTGTTATTTTGAAAGACTTAGGCTTCGCTCGTCCTGCAGCACAAGATAAAGATGAGTTCATGGAAGTTGTAACGAAAGAGCGTATGGCTGACATGGACGGAGATATCATGTTCTACTTCAACGCTGACTACACAGAAGAGAAGCTTGGAACGAAGCAACAACAGGAATGGATGCAAGACCCACTCTTCCAACAGCTAGAAGTTGCGAAGAACAAGAAGACATTCCAAGTTGATGAAGTCATCTGGAATCTTTCCGGTAACATTATATCCGCTAATTTGCTCGTTGACGAACTCGTCAAATATTCGGAGCAAATGTAGTTAATCAACAACCCTCTGCATGGGATGCCCCCACTCCTTCCGTGCAGAGGGTTGTCTTTTTTATTGCCAGCACTAGTCAAATAACGATATTTGCCGTGGAGCCATCGGCGTTGCCTGTTGCCCTAGCAGCTGCATAAACTGTTTAGCATTACCCGCAGCATGTCCACCTGAATTGTTATTAAAAATGACAATGACGTGCTTAGAATGCTGTTCTAGCTGTCGAACATGCCCTACCCACTCTTTCAGCTCATCCGCATTATAATTGTATAAGTACCTCACTTCTCGCCAATTATCGCTGCTAGCCTCATTTACCCAGCCCGCCGTATGACGTCCATGCATACGAACCATCGTCATGTTAGCATGAGTCCCTTCTATAATTGCAGGAATGGACCCTTCTCCTGCTTGGGGCTCGTCACATACGCTGTGAATCCAATTCTCCTCACGCATAAACTCAAGCGTCTTCTCACGCATATCACCTCGAAACCAGCTTTGATGGCGGAATTCCAACGCTATTGGTATTTCCCCCATCCAAGCACGAGTTCGCCGTAAAATATCTACATGTTTACGCTCGCATTTAAACCATGGAGGATATTGAAATAGTACGCAAGCCAGCTTATTCGTCTCTACCATAGGGGCAATCGCTTGCTTAAATGTGTCAAACATGTGAATATTCGATGTAAATGCAGAATCCATCTTGCGATGACCCGTCATCCCTTGGTAAGCTTTCACTATAAAGTGGAAATTAGGCGGAGTCTGTTCTACCCATTTGTGAACAACTTGTTGCGAAGGTACAGCATAGAAGGTGCTATCGCATTCTACCGTTGCAAAATGTTCATGATACCGACCCAACTTACTAGTACTTTTCATCCCTATTGGGTATAACTCATCATGATCGCCCCAGCCTGCCAGCCCAACACGGATCATTGCCTTTCCCCCTTAATTTTTTAAATATATAATATAATCTTTGTCACCATTCATGAAGCTGTGATACTATAGATTCGGCGACTTACTTTTTCCATATTATTGATGAAGTAATCTAATTTCATTTCTATGCATGTTACAATCGGTAGACTCTATTATGCTGCAAGTATACGATACAGTGGTCTAGTACATCAATGTTACCCAGCCACCAAAGCCGGCAGATGCCTCTCTCCCACACAACTAGATTGACTTCTACTCGCGTTATTATATGAGGTACACAAGCCATACAACAGCATTCTAATTGGAAGTGACACCTATTCCCTAGCAATAAATCTACTTATCATCTTGTACCACGAATACCTAATTCATGAATTAGGCGATTCGATTACATACTTATCCAGCATGAATCCATACACCTTAGATGACAAAGCAATTCATTGCGAGACTTTTGAAGTAAGCCTATACAAGCATATCAGGAGGAGAATGTTCATGGTTAATCATCTTAAGAAATGGATTATGGCTTATCTTTGCTTAGCGGCAGTTGCAACCGCTGTCTTCATTATGATGGAGAAGGTTGTTAATCCAGACGAGCCATTGGCTAAAGGCGGTCCAAAAGGACCAGAGATGCCGGCAGTCACATTAGATGCTGCGCAAGCAGAAGCATTGTACAAGCAAAGCTGCTTGTCTTGTCACGGTGGCAATTTGGAAGGTGGAATCGGACTACCTCTTAATAAAGTAGGCGGCAAGATGGATACTGAGGCTCTTTACAAGCTCATACATGCCGGTAAAGGCAGCATGCCTGCATTTGGCGGACAATTGAAAGATGAAGAGATTGCTCAATTAGCTACATGGCTAAGTGAGAAGAAATAAGGATACATAATAGCGGTAGTCCAACTTTGTTGGCTCTACCGCTATTATTTGTATGTAGCATATTGATGAAATTTCGTTATTCGTTTTCGTATATTTCTAGAAAATACTCCAGTCCCAATCTTGCGATAAATGACGCAGCAATTGTACACCTGCCACACTGTTCCCTTTACTGTTCAATGCAGGCCCTATGATACCGATCCCCCATTTTCCAGGAACTACTGACAATATGCCCCCTGACACACCGCTTTTCGCTGGGAGTCCTACCTCGATCGCAAATTCACCGGATGCATTATACATACCGCAAGTCACCATAAATGACTTGGCTATTTGTACGTAGCGACGCGGAATAACTTGCTGCTTCGTTACAGGATCTACGCCATCAGAAGCAAGCACAAGCGCCATATGTGCTAGCTGCTTGCAATTTACAACGATCGAGCATTGGCGGAAGTACACTTCCAACGTCTCTTCCACGTCATCTTCGAGCACACCGTTATCTTTTAAATAATACGCGATGGAACGATTTCGATGAGCCGTTTCCCGTTCTGACTCATATACAGCTTCATTATAATCCAACCGATTATCGTGAGCCAAATGTCGAATAAATTGCAGCAGTCTTTCACTCTTCTCATCTGGCCCATCTCCCTGAATGAGAGAAGCGATCACGATCGCACCTGCATTAATGAACGGATTAAATGGCTTGCCAGGATCCACAAGCTCCAATTTTAAAATAGAGTTAAAATCATCTCCTGTAGGCTCCATGCCTACCTTTTGAAACACCGACTTCTCTCCACTATCCATCAATGCAAGCAGCAGTGAAAATACTTTCGATATACTTTGCATCGTAAAGTGCAAATCCGTATCACCGGATTGAAAAAACTGCCCGTCCGTGCCCCATAGCGCAATGCCTAACGCATGCTGAGGTGCCGCTGCCAAGCCAGGTATATATTCAGCTACTCTTCCTTTGTATGCTTGTTTCCGGCTTTCCTCCACCCATTCATCTAGACGCTGCTGGTAAAAGCGCTTCGTCTCCATAGCCTTCTTCCTTCCAAGATGATGTCATCGCTATGTTGCCTAATTTTAGATACAATCATCCACGACGCAAAATAAAAAGGATCTCTGAACTGTTCAACGGACAGCAGAGACCCTTGCCAGTAATACGATTCGGTTAGCTCTTACATGCCATTCTGAATGAAGCATGAAAGGATTATCATGATATCCTGACGTTGAAGTGCATACCAACCTAACTATCCTTGCTCTTAAACCAAGTTTTCCACCAATGCGGAATAGGCTTATTCGTCTGAGCAGGCTCCACATGCCCTACGAGACGATCCAAACGACTAATTTGGAATCCATAACGGTACATCGATGAAGCTACTAAAGCTAAACGCTGCATACCAGCCTCTTCATCCGAACTATGCTTGATCATGTCATTTAAGAACGCATCCATCTTCAGCTGCATTTCTTCAATTTCGGTACTTTCAGGCTTTACTTTGTCCTGCAGCTTAAGATGAACAAATTCATGTCCCTTCATTAATGCTTCCACGTGATCATCAAACAACTTATCGATTGCCTCTGTACGCGGTGATTGAAAATAATGCTCATCAATCGATTCCAACACATCCAAGCCAATTCGAAGCGTGTGCACGAGCTGTTTATATACAACGAGTTGACGCGTATATCGATATTTAGGCTTGTGCAGCTTCTTCGTTTCTTCCTCAAAGAGCTTATATTTATCTGTCAATGACGATACAGCTTTCTCCAGTTCATCCTTTTCCGCCTTAAACGCTTGTTCCTTCATCTCGTCGGAAATGACGGTACGAAGCAACAACGATAGACGATTAAATACGGATTGAATCTGATTGTTAAACTGCTCTTTTGGACGTGGAGGCATCACAATGACGTTAATCAGGCAAGCGCAAGCAATACCAATTAACACTTGTGAGAATCGATCTAGGGCGAACTGCCACTCACTCGATGCTTCCATCACGGCAATAACCGTAACCAGTGTCAAACCTATCGATTCTTCCATCTTCATCTTCAGACAAATGACAATAACAACGATACAAACGACACCTATGGCAAATGGCTCATTAGAAACGATCATCCCTGCTGACAACGCCAGTATGGCCCCAAGCGTATTCGCTTGCAGCTGCTCACGGAAATGTCGCCAAGAGCGATAAATGGATGGCTGAATGGCAAAAATAGCCGCCACAGCAGCTATGACCGGACTTTGGAAATGCAATAATTGACTAATATACAGTGCTAAGGTAACTGCTATTCCTGTCTTAAGTACGCGTGCTCCCAAATTCACAGCTACCTCCTTTTTAAACGATTCATTTGATGAATAGATAATTACGCATAGCCGGATTTGTTGTCTCGCTTGAAAGTGATGGAACCGTACCTTATTGTATACGCCCTCCGCTCTGCAAGCAAGTAGTCAATCTGTATGTCCTATATTATGTGTATCAGATTGGAATAAATCATAATAGATGAGCATTTCTTAGCTCAGTCTGCCACGCAGTGCGAATCACGGATCATGCAACAAAACTATCGTAACTATTGTTCAAGCCCCTATGCACAGCAATAAACCCGCCTGCATCTATCAGGCGGGTTTATTATCATACCATTTATTTTATGAAAGACAAATTATTAAACAATTGCAAATGTTACGAATGAGAAGGCGCTGCAGCTGCTTCAGCTAGCTTCTTCCGCGCACGCGCTGCTGCCTCTGTCATATTTTTCAGCGCTTCGATGGTTTCTTTCTCCCCGCGAGTTTTAAGTCCGCAGTCTGGGTTAATCCAGAACGTACGTGCTGGCAATACTTCAAGCGCACGAGTAATACATTGCTCCATCTCCTCTACAGAAGGGACACGTGGGCTATGAATATCGTATACACCTAATCCAATACCAAGTTCATAATGATTGCGTGAGAACGCCTCTACGATATCTCCACCGCTGCGAGCCGTTTCTAGTGAAATAACATCGGCATCCATATCACGGATCAGGTCTACCATATCTGAGAAGTCACAGTAGCACATATGTGTATGAATTTGCGTATCGGATCTTACACCAGCTGTTGCCAAACGGAATGCATCAACTGTCCATTTGCGATAATGTACCGCATCGTCTGCATGCAGCGGCATACCTTCCTTAACTGCTGGCTCATCGACCTGGATCATGCCGATGCCCGCTTCTTCAAGCGCAATAATCTCTTGACGCAATGCCCATGCCAATTGATAGGATACTTCCTCGCGTGATAAGTCATCACGCACGAACGACCAGTTCAAGATCGTAACGGGGCCTGTCAACATCCCTTTAACGGGCTGCTTTGTGAGCGATTGAGTGAATTCAGTCTCTTCCACTGTCATAGCAGAGCGGAAAGCGATATCTCCATAGAGCAACGGTGGTTTTACGCAGCGTGAGCCGTAAGATTGAACCCATCCATTTTGCGTAAAGACAAATCCATCAAGCTTCTCGCCGAAGTACTCAACCATATCGGTACGCTCAAATTCACCATGCACTAGGACATCGATGCCAATCTCTTCTTGAATCTCAACCCAGCGTTTCATTTCTGCTTGTAAATACTCCGTATAAGCAGCTAAGTCCCATTCCCCTTTACGGAAACGCTGACGTGCCTTACGCACATCCAACGTCTGTGGAAGACTTCCAATCGATGTCGTTGGAAGCACCGGCAGTTGAGGCCATCTTTGCTCTTGCAGCTTCAAACGCTCTTGGAATGCTTCACGGGTCAATAGCTTCTCATCCTGGTGGATGTCCTTCAGCGCTTCACGAACTTGTGGACGCTGTCTTTCTGGAGCTGTACGCCAAGCTTGAACAGCCGCATTGCTTGCAGCAAGCAACTCTTTATTCGCTGCGCTTGGATCATTCAAAGCATTCGCAATCGTTACGATCTCGACAAGCTTCTCTTCTGCGCCTGCAAGAGCATCAACCATCAACTGTGGAAGCTTGCTCTCTTCGCGCAAAGCAAGAGGTACATGAAGCAAGCTGCAGGATGGCTGCACGATCCATCTTTCTTTTGCCACAACAGGTTCAATTGTCTGCTCCAAATCAGTAACAACCGCTTGTAAATCCGTACGCCATACATTGCGACCATCCAGCACGCCAATCGCAATGCGTTTGTCAGCAGGGAATCCATGCTGCTTTATATTTGCTTCGTTACGTACTTTACCATGTACAAAATCTAAACCGATCACATTAACTGGCAAAGAGGTAACGAAGTTGTAGTCTGCTACTGCCTCAAAGTACGTTTGTACCCATAGATCAAGGGAAGGAACAGCTTGACGCAGCGCATCATATGTAGCTTGTACTTGTTGCTGTTCTTCTTTATTCAATGCCCAGATCCATGCTGGTTCATCGAGTTGTACAACTTGTACGCCTTCTGCTGCCAATGATTGCAATAGTTGAACATAGACAGGAGTAAGCTTCGCGATAACTGAAGAACGTTCTGCCGCAGGAATACCCTTCATCAAGCGAACGAACGTGTAAGGCCCTATTAGAACAGGCTTCAGCACAGCCTCACGATCAGCTAGAACTTGCTTCGCACGCTTAACTGCTAACAATGGCAAGTTCACTAGTAATTGCGGTTCTTGTCCGCTCCATTCCGGGACGATGTAATGATAGTTCGTATTGAACCATTTCGTCATCTCACTTGCTGGATGCTGTGCTGTTCCTCTTGCGATTGCGAAAGCCAAGTCAGCCACCTCTTGTGGAATAGATGCTTGACCTGCATCTAGCTGACTGCAAGACTCGATCTGCGCAGCTAGCGATTGACGGAACCGCTCAGGAATAATACCAAACGTAACACTTTGATCAAGCACATGATCGTACCATGAATAATCGTTCACTGGAATATAGTTCAATCCAGCATCAGCCAAATGCTGCAATCGCTCTGCTTCAATTCGATCCAATTCCGTTACGGTTTGACTATAGTCGCTCTTGCCTGCCCAATAGGCTTCCAAAGCCTTTTTCCACTCACGTTGTTTCCCAATACGTGGGTAACCAATCACACTTGCTGTAACTTGTGCTGCGCTCTTCTGTCCTGTCATCTCATACGCCTCCCAATGTGCTATCGCTAATTGTCCCCATCAACAAAAAAAGGCATTCCTATCTCTTGAGAGATAAGAATGCCCGTAAACGATCAATGAAACATACAGTATGTACGTTGAACATGCCCCACCATTGGACATGAGCTGCCCTGTCGATACAATGTTCGAATCGTACATCGCTATTGAGTCCATGGCCAAATCCGCTTAAAACACAAAAATAAACATGCGTCATGGCACAGCGCTGTGTTTACGTAACACCTCCCTATCTCCCGTAGGTTGAAAACAGTGTCGTCAGAACAGGCAGGTCTCCTGGCTCAAGCGTCATTGATATCAGCTGCCTTCCCAGTTTGAAAAAACCAGTGGTTTATATGCTGTATCTCAGCTATTACAGTGGCGGGACCGCGTCGGAATGTTATACCGAACTTCCCTTTTAAGCTTAGACGTTACGCTAAGCACCTATTCTCCCATATTTAGTTAATGGTCTTACCCGATGGGACTGATTATAGCCCCTTCCTATCCCGTTGACAAGACTTATATTAAATAAATTAAATAAATCCAATAGGACAGATAGGAATTATTTAATTTTTCTATGCAAAAAAAGAGTTTCACACCCGTATGAAAGCGATTTCTTCCTGTTTCTCACTACTGAATCCGCTACATCTAACAAAAATACGAATATTGTCCCCGTTTACAAAGCACCATTCGGATTGAGATCGCTTCATCACTTGTTCTGTTACTGATTTCTGCCTGCTGCCCACCTGTACGAAAAACGGCTTGCTCTCCACAACAAATATGCTGTAGCAAGAGCAAGCCGTTACGAAGCCCCATCTCGACATCAAATAGGATACTTCTCTGAACATTTCCATTTTTCTATACATAAAAATTAAACGACGTCATAACCTTGATCTTCAATCGCTTCACGTACTTTATCCAATGAAACAACGGATTCATCATACGTAATCGTTACTTGCTTATCTGCCAAAGAAACTTCAGCTGTCGCCTTTTCATTCGCTACCGCTTTCTCAATTGCAGCTTTGCAATGACCGCAAGACATTCCTTCTACATTCCATGTTACTTGACTCATCCTGTCGTCCTCCTCAAAATAATGACTGTTGTCTACTTCATCAATTTATTCATGGTCGTAAGAAGCTCCGTAATAACCTCTTCCTCACCAGCTTGAAGGCGTTCTACGACACAAGATCGGATGTGACCATCTAATAATAATTTACCTACCGAGTTAAGCGCTGATTGAATCGAAGCAATCTGATGCAGCACCTGATCACAATACACATCCCGCTCAATCATAGACTTAACGCCTCGTACTTGACCTTCAATTCGATTCAGGCGATGGACAAGCTTTTGTTTCGTTTCTGCAGAATGATGGCTTTTACGCACTCCATCTTCTTGGTGGCCAGCACACACTGTATCAGATGAACAACACGATGATTGGTCTTCTGCTGTTTGCTCTAGGTCTTTTTCTGTCATAGCCTTCGTATTCACCACCTTTCATTGGATTATATCATACCCCCTACCCCTATTCAACAACAAAAATGAATCAATTTCGTGTAGAGTGGTTAATGTATAATTGGGTCGCGAATAAAACCCTGTTATACTTATTTTTGTGAGTACATTATGGTTCGAATCTATTACATAAAGAGGAGTGTACCCGATGAATCCAACAAATAAAGTTGCTAAAGTCGCTCTTATAGGTTCAGGTTTTGTTGGCGCTAGTTATGCATTTGCCATGCTCAACCAAGGAGCTGCTTCTGAACTGGTCATTATTGATGTTAATCATAAAAAGGCCGAAGGCGATGCCATGGACTTGAATCATGGTTTGTCCTTTTCGAGCAATATGCGCATTTGGGCTGGTGATTATTCCGATTGCAAAGATGCAGATATCGTTGTCATTACTGCAGGAGCCAATCAAGGACCAGGCGAAACCCGTCTTGATTTAATTGAGAAAAATGCAGCCATATTCAAGTCTATCGTAACAGCCGTCATGCAAAGTGGATTTGATGGTATCTTCATCGTAGCTACCAATCCCGTTGATGTGTTAACGTATGCGACATGGAAATATTCTGGGCTCCCCGCACATCGTATAATCGGCTCTGGTACCATTTTGGACAGTGCCCGCCTTCGATTTGAGCTTGGTTCTGAACTCAATGTTGACCCGCGCAACGTACATGCCTATATTATGGGTGAGCATGGTGATACAGAGCTTCCGGTGTGGAGCCATGTTAATATTGGCGGTCAGCCCCTAAAAGATTATATACATGCTCATGGCAAGCCAAGTCAAGAGACATTGAATACAATTTTTACAAATGTACGAGATGCTGCGTATCATATCATTGAACGCAAAGGTGCTACCTATTATGGTATCGCAATGGGACTTGCACGTCTAACTACAGCTGTGCTTCGCAATGAAAACAGCGTCTTGTCCATATCAGCGCTACTGGAAGGACAATATGGATTGAATGATGTGTATATTGGTGTTCCTGCTGTCATTTCACGCGAAGGTATTAAAGAAGTGGTGGAGCTTAAATTGGAACAAGAGGAATTGGACAAGCTCCATCACTCTGCTGATGTTTTGAAAAAAGCGATTCATACTGTATTTCCTAATTAAACGGAGTGGACCGGATAATGAGCCTATCCCTTCGACAACTTTCATCAACGTTCATCTTCATGAAACATGAATTTGCCTGCACGCTGTCTATATTTGCGAATAAAGATGCTTTATGACTAGTTCTGCGCTTTCCCGAGAAATAATAATAGCAGGGAGCCTCTGTAATGAGGCTCCCTGCTATTTGCTTATTATATGCTGTGTAATCCTTATACGAGTCCAAACAAACGACGACAGCGACCTGGACGATCTGCACGGAATCGTTCCACATTGCCTTGATCCTGCACAGTGACATAAACGGTACGGCCATCTTCTCCTCCGAACGTTACGTTCGTTGGATTTTTGCCGTGCAGTTGAATTTCTTCAATCAGCACACCTGCTGGATTTAGGATGGCAATTGTACCTTTTCCATAACGTGCCACATACAAGTTCCCATCAACGTCGCAGCGCATACCATCTAGGCCGAAATCGCTGAACTGAGCAAATAAGCGTTTGTTCGATATCGATCCATTCGCCGCCAAATCATATGCCCAAATACAGCGCTGAACCGATTCGTTTACGTACAACACGTTTTCTTGAGGACCAACCTCAATTCCATTCGTTGTGCCCATACCCGCTTCCATCAACGTAACCTCGCCATGCGGCATAATACGCCACAGCTGCCCCGTGTTATCTGCCCATTTTGGGTCACTTGCGAAAAGGACATCATGAGCCGTAATACAAATGTCGTTTGGTTGATTCATCCGTGGTTCATGCGCAAACACGGATAGTTTCTGAAAAGCAAAGTCATATAGAAGTATGTTGTGCTTCGTGTAGTCCGCCATCAGCATTCGTCCGTCTCGAGTGAAACGGATGCCGTTCGCGATACTGCCATTCGGCAATTCAAGGAAGATAGAACTTGAGCCGTCAGGCGTTACACGCCCGATCGTCCCTTCACGAGCATAATTAACCGCGTAAAGATTACCTTGTCTGTCACAAGCAGGTCCTTCAATACCACCTGTGAACCCATGTGCTGGAGTCCACACTTCACTCTTACGTGTTTTTACAGACGCTTCGTTTCCGTTCATACTTCCCATCCCCTCTCCCAATTTGCTATTCTTCTTGTCGCATCAGTCGAAGCTTTTCCTTTTCCTGTACATACATTTCTATCATATCTCGTTTCAGCTGCCAAGCCTTCGTGCTGTAGTCAACATGAAATGGCTCAGGATTCTTTTTGCGCAAATGCTCCGGCCAGAACAGATTGATCTGCTGCTCATGATAGGCACGAATCTCCTCTAGCAGTGGACGATCATACACAAGTTGTCCCGAGCGATAAATCGGCTTCAGCAGCTTTTCCGCCTCATACTGATCCACATATTTATGGATATACGGATGGAGCGGATCAAACAACTTCAGCTTCTGCTTACGCTCTACGTCTGACTCTGATGCCAAGCACACATAATCTGCAATCGCTTTTTGCTTCTTCGGATGAATGATACGGTATACATCCTTTTTCCCCGGAGCAGTGACCTTTTCGGGATTAGCAGAAATTTTGATCGTTGGCTCTAGACGTCCATTAATCTCACGTGCCACAAGCTTGTACACACCGCCTAAGGAAGGCTGATCGGCTGCTGTAATCAGCTGTGTGCCAACTCCCCAACTATCCACCCGAGCCCCTTGCTCCTTCAAGTCTGCAATCGTGTACTCATCCAAATCATTCGAGGCTACAATGCGTACATCGTACAAGCCTGCCTCGTCTAACATTTTACGTGCTTCGATCGACAAATATGCCAAATCTCCACTATCTAATCGAATTCCTTGCAGCTTTTTGCCTTTTTCACTTAATTGTTTCGCGATTTGAATCGCATTTGGGATACCACTATGAAGCGTGTCATACGTATCTACAAGCAGCGTAACATGATCGGGCAGCGCCTTTGCGAAAGATTCGAAAGCTTGATGCTCGCTTGTGAAGCTTTGTACCCACGCATGTGCATGCGTACCTTTCGTAGGAATCGAGAAACGCTTGCCTGCCAGCATGTTAGATGTCGCGTGGAAACCAGCTATATAAGCAGCCCTAGCTCCCCATAACGATGCATCTGCTTCTTGCGCACGACGAGTTCCAAATTCCATCAAAATATCATGTTTAGCCACTCGTTTAATCCGTGACGCTTTAGTTGCTATAAGCGTCTGAAAATTCATAAAGTTAAGCAATGCCGTCTCAATCAACTGCGTCTCAAACACACGGCCTTCTACTCGTACAAGCGGCTCGTTAGCAAATACAAGTGTACCTTCTTTGACAGCATCGATGTGACCATTAAAGCGGAAATTTCTTAACTCCTCCAAAAATGCCGCATCATACTGCTCTTCCTGTTCACCCAAATAAGCAATATCGTCGTCTGTAAAACGAAGCTGTTCCATATATTCAATAATGCGCTCTAAGCCAGCAAATACAGCATATCCATTGCCAAATGGCATTTTGCGAAAGAATGCCTCGAATACCGTGTGCTGGTTATGCGTATCATTTTTCCAATGCGCATACATCATATTGATTTGATATTTATCTGTATGTAAAGCCATCGAGTGATTCATTGCGCATCACTCCTCCTATCCATTTGTGTCTGTCGTCGAAGCTAACTGATGGTAGTCGCACCAAGCGAATTGCGGAAATGCTCTAATGCCCATACATGGGCTTGTCCATTAAAGGTAGCAACTGCACGTTCATGAACAACGATTTTATAACCCAAATTATAGGCCTCAATCGCCGTATGAAGAACACAAATATCCGTACATACCCCTGCTAAATGAACTTCTTGAATTCCTCTCGCTCTTAACCTCATATCCAAGTCTGTCCCACAAAAGGCACTGTAGCGAGTCTTGTCCATCCAATAAATACGATCTTTGTGCTGCTCATACACATCCATAAGGCTGCCATACAAGTTACGACCGCTTGTCCCTCTAATGTTGTGAGGAGGGAATAACTTTGTCTCAGGGTGATATGAATCCTGCTCATCATGGAGATCAACTGCCATGACCACTTCGTCCCCTTGTGCTACAAATTGCTCTACCAGTTCTGTAATCGGCTTTTCGATGGCGATAGCCGGATCTCCGCAAGGCAGCTTACCATCTACGAAATCAACTGTATAATCAATGACAATCAACGCTTTTGTCATGTCTCTTCTCCCCATTTCTACATAGGCTTCCAACTTGTACAGCCATTATGACAAATATGATTAAAAAGTCAATCTTGTTTCTTCACTCCGCGGAACGTAGCCGTTCCTATTGCACCCACCGTACCGTCTGCTTCGCGAACTTCAGCATAACAAGTTAACGTCCGCTTGCTGCCATGTAATACTTTAGCATGTGTCGTTATGACAGAACCTTTCAACGGAGCTACAAAATGAATATTCAAATTACTCGTTACCATATTATAATTCGGTCGCAAAGCACCAGCCATCATACCCATCGAGTTATCCAACAGTGAAGAAGACACCCCTCCGTTTACAATGCCCAGCATGTTCATATGGTGTGGACCTACTTCCAAGCTAATAACCGTCTCTTCAGCGGTTATCGAAACAACTTTACAACCGAGGAAACCCCAAAAGGTTGACTCTGCCTTCTCTTCGAGCGCAGCCCACTCTTCAAGAGATATGAACATCTCAGGTCCTTTCTTTTCCTCCAAAATGCTACTGTTATCGTTCTCATTCGTATAGTCTAGATGTTCCATTCTGTTATCCCCCTTGCCATGTTGACGAGCTATCAATCTATGATGATAGTTCTGATTACAGTCAATTAGACAAATCAAACCGCAAATACAATTGAATGTACAATTGACTGTAATCACTTTTACAAATTAATGATTGCTTTCAAGTTAACATTACCCTATGGAGTCCCATCCAATCAACCCGAATGTCCACTCCCAATGCACACGTCTTCTAACCACGCTCAGAGGCCCTCAATGGCTGCTGAAAGCATTTATGTTCCCGTTATGTCTATTCGTCCTTGGATGGATCAGAATCGCCCTCAGGCTGCTTTCTTGCGGCCTCTTCTGCCACTAACTGACGCCGCAGTACTTTCCCCACCATCGTCTTGGGAAGCTGGGATCGAAACTCAACAATCCGCGGGACCTTAAAGACAGCAATCCGATCACGGCACCATTGTTTGATGGCGTCCTCATCTACATCCGTTGCCTTCTCATCCAAGATGACAAATGCTTTCACCGTTTCTCCCCGATATGCATCCGGCACACCGATAACAACTGCTTCCTTGATCGAAGGATGTTCATATAGCACTTCCTCAACTTCGCGAGGATATACTTTAAATCCGCTCGCATTAATCATATCCTTCTTACGATCAACGATGTAGAAAAAACCCTCTTCATCCATTTTACCTAAGTCCCCGGTGTAGAACCATCCCTCTTTTAAGACGGCTGCTGTGTCTTCTGGACGTTTCCAATACCCTTTCATAACTTGTGGGCCTCGGACCACAACCTCTCCGATTTCTCCAACATCAAGCTGTTCGCCTGTCTCCGAATTTACGATTATCGCATCTGTATTGGGATAAGGTATGCCGATCGAGCCTATTTTGCGATACCCCCATATATTATTGGCATGGCTAACAGGTGATGTCTCGGTTGATCCATACCCTTCGATAAGCCGCCCGCCTGTGATCCGTTCGAACTTTTCCTGTACCTCATTAGGCAGTGGGGCTGCACCACTAACACAAGCACGAATGGAATGTAATTGATACGATGAATGATTAGCATCGTGAACGATAGCATTATACATCGCCGGCGCACCCGGAAATATCGTTACCTTATATTTCTCAATTTGCTGAAGTACTTGTGTCACTTCGAATCTAGGCAATAAAATAAGTCTGCCTGCATTGTAAACCGATTGATGCAGCAGTACCGTTAAGCCAAACACATGGAAACAAGGAAGCGCTGCCAAAAACACTTCTTCTCCTCGTTTAGCACGATAGAACCACCGCGAATTTTGAACCGTATTGGCTACCAAGTTATAATGCGTCAGCATAACACCCTTAGCAACGCCTGTCGTGCCGCCTGTATACTGGAGTATTGCAACATCCTCCAGTGCATCCACTTCTGCAAGGACAGGGGCTGAACTGCATGTACGCAGCCAACGCTTAAAGCGATAGATGTCATCACCAGCCGGTACGACTGTAGACTGACCATCTTTCTTCATTTTTAATGGATACAATATATTTTTGGGGAATGGCAAGTACTCTGCAATTGAAGCAACGATTATCGTTCTTAAGGAAGTTTTGTCTCTTATTTTTGATACCCGCTCCATAAATAAATCCAACGTAACAAGTACCGAAGCTTCTGCATCATTTAGTTGATGGGTGAGCTCTCCCTCCTTATAGAGCGGATTCGTCATTACCGCAATCGCTCCATATAGAAGCGTGCCAAAATAAGCAATCATCATCTGCGGACAATTCGGGAGCATAATAGCTACACGCTCTCCCTTACTTACACCTAGCTGTGACAGGCCATTCGCAAATTGATAAGCCGAGCTAAGTAATTTCTTGTAAGTTAGATTGTAGCCCATAAATGAACATGCATACTGGTCAGGATTCGTTTCTGTCGCGTGGACAAGCATATGCCCTGCGTTTATAAGAGGATACTCATACGAGGATGCTACTTCACTTGGGTAATGCTGCAGCCAAGGCCTTGAAACTACCATCTTTGTCCCTCCCTCTCACATCTGAATAGAGACAAGCATGTCATCATCTTTACAATTGGATAGAGGGACAGATTGAATGGATTCGCCTGTAGAAGACGTGCTGGAGCAGCTTGCAGTATACGATATTTTAGCTCAGATGATGACCTTTATCTTTTTATGTTATGCGGATATTTTTAAATTTGTCGCCTAATAAACATTTATTTCTGTGCATATACAAAAAAAGCATCCCGCTCACTCCTAAAAGTGAGATGGTATGCTTCTTTGTTCGTCTTATTTTATAAGGTCTGCCTCATTATGTACATGCAAATGCACAGTATGCAGCAAGCCCCTTACTTAGTCACTACAGCTATCAGGATCTTCAGCACGACCCGCTTCAACATTAATTTTTTCCGAAACGGAGTCACGAATAACACTCATAATTAACTGCAACAAATAGTTCACATCCGTTTGACTTTGCTGGAACTGCACCACAAGTGGGACGTTATCAATCTCATCTTGTAACGCGTCTAGTTCAGCTTCAATCTTTTCGACCATAGCCGTATTGTTGAAGGATTCAAACGCAACAATCTCTTTCTGCTTCTTCTTGAGCATTGCGATTGTTTTTTGTACGTGCTCATGCTTCTGAATCAACTTTTCTGCTTCCTGATACTGTTTTACTTCCTCTGTTGTGCAGATTAACTCTGCCAAATGCTTCGCCTTCTGCATAATATCTTCACGCACAAGTACTTCAGCCGCTTCAAACTTAGGCACACCACATGCTGATTTTGCTGCTGGCTGACTCTGTGTCTCTTTGGATTGCTGTGACACCTCAATCTCCCCCATCTACAGGTACAATCTTCCTTTTCCATTGTACCTGATGCTGTTATCATTTTTAAGAACTCATCTGCATCTTTTCTGTGACAAGCTCGCCTTTTATATAAAAAGATTTAATATCTGTTACCTGCACATGTACAAACTGACCAATCAACTCTTTTGAACCTGTAAAATGAACAAGCCTATTTGTACGAGTACGGCCTGACAAGACTAGTTCGTTGTTTTTGCTTTCACTTTCAACTAATACCTCAACAGTTTCGCCAAGCAATTTCTCATTGCCTTTGCGGCTAAAGTCCTTCATCAACGCATTGAGACGATGCAGGCGTTCCTTCTTCACTTCCATAGGTACGTTGTCTTCCATCTGAGCTGCTGGTGTTCCTTCCCGCGGCGAATAAATAAAGGTAAACGCCTGTTCAAACTCCACTTCTCTCATCAAAGACATCGTCTCTTCAAAATGCTCGTCTGTTTCGCCTGGGAAACCTACAATAATATCCGTTGTCAACGATACATTCGGAATCGCCGCCTTAATTTTATGTACAAGCTGTATATAGTGCTCGCGTGTATACTTACGGCTCATCTTCTTCAACACTTCACTGCTGCCCGATTGAACAGGAAGATGAATATGTTCCACAAGATTCCCTTGCTTGGCCAGCACTTCGATTAAATGATCGTCAAAGTCACGAGGATGTGAAGTTGTAAAGCGAATACGAGGTAGATTAATGGTACGAATCTCATCCATAAGATGCCCAAACGTATACGTTCTATCAGCGAAGTCCTTGCCGTACGCATTTACATTTTGACCAAGCAGTGTAATTTCCTTATAGCCTTGACGTGCCAGCTCTCGAACCTCTGCAATGACATCCTCTGGCAGGCGACTCCGTTCCTTGCCTCGCGTATATGGCACGATACAGTATGTACAGAACTTGTCACAACCGTACATAATGTTTACCCATCCACGCATACCCGCACGCTTCTTAGGCAGGTTTTCGATAATATCGCCTTCTTTAGACCATACATCAACAACCATTTCTTTGTTGAATAAAGCATCACGAACTAGGAACGGCAGACGATGAATATTATGAGTCCCAAAGATGATATCCACAAATTGATGCTTGCTCATAATGCGATTGACGACATTCTCCTCTTGAGACATGCAGCCGCATACTCCGAGAATGAGTCCGGGACGCTCAAGCTTTAGTGTTTTGAGATGACCTAATTCTCCAAATACTTTGTCTTCAGCATTTTCACGGATCGCACATGTATTAAGTAAAATGATATCCGCTTCTTTACGATCCTCTGTCTTTTCATAACCCATCTGTTCCAACAAGCCGCTCATCGTCTCTGAATCGTGCTCATTCATCTGACAGCCAAACGTATAAATGATGTAGCGCTTGCCCTTACCCAGCTCACGTAACGTCTCAGGAACAGCCTCTTCATAGTGCACCTGAATATCTTGTTTGCCACGCTGCTTTTCTTTACGCTGATTCGGTTCTGACATAATATAAATTTCACGGCCACTAAGACGAATCTTCTTGCCGTTCTCATCCTCTGAAATGACTTTGGCCTGAGAAAAGTCAAAATACTTAGCGTAATCCTTCCCCTTGCTCATCCTCTTGGTCACTCCCTTTTGTATTTATAATTTTGTCTACAATCATCATACATTTGATCTCAAAGTGAGTTCGAAACACAATCCAGAATATTATACCATTGTTTTCAATTCGATTCCAAGATAGGACGCTGCAGGAAATTAAAAAACGGCCCCGTCAGGGACCGTTAACGATGCATTATTAGTCAATAATTTCAGCTGTGTCGCCGTTCTTAACACCTGCAGCATTTGCTTCATCTGTATCGATATGCATGTCCAATGCAAATGTAGGATGTACACGAGCAAGAACATTTTCGAATACGACACCACGCTCGCCGCCTACGCGTACACGCAATGTCTGCTTATCTTGAATACCCCACTTCTCAGCATCGGATGTATGGAAGTGAATGTGACGTGCAGCAACGATAACACCTTTATCCAATACAACTTCGCCATGCGGCCCTTTAAGAGTAACACCAGGTGTATCAGCAATAGCGCCAGATTCACGCACAGGAGCTTTAATACCCAAAGCGAAGGAATCCGTACGAGAAACTTCCAATTGAGATGCTGGACGAGCTGGGCCCAAAATACGTACTGTATTAAAGGATCCTTTAGGTCCGATAACTTCTACTGTTTCTACTGCTGCGAATTGTCCTGGTTGAGACAATGCTTTGAATTCTGTTAGTTGAGCGCCGGGTCCAAATAGTGCCTCAATGTGCTCTTGTGTTAGATGAATATGACGACCGGAAACGCCTACTGGTACAGTTTTCATGTTTCTTCCACCTCTCGATATCTCTCTAGTTCATATACCAACTTTTATTATACTATGAAAATAAAAAAAGCATACATCTTTCGACATATGCCTTTTTAACAATTAATTGAATTTATATATAATTACTTAAATTCTTTAAGCAAGCCGTTGAAATCATCTTCCGAGAGGGTCAAATCATGGTGTGCCAAGGACTCCTGGGAGAAGCCTGGTACCAAATTCTCATAAGAACGACGGGAAGTATCTTGATAAATAAGTCCTGTAATCATTCCGTTCGTCTCCATTAGCTTCGTCATGGCCATCACGCGGTTCGTCGGATCGTAGCCCTCCACTGTTGCCAAGTTAACGATATTCTCTTTAAACCAGTCATACGTGTTAATTTTGTTAAATGTGACACAAGGACTGAATACGTTAATTAAAGAGAATCCTTCATGATTGATGCCCTGCTCGATCAAGGATGTCAACTGCTTCAAGTCGCTAGAGAACGATTGAGCTACGAAAGTCGCTCCAGCAGCTAGTGCGATCTCCAACGGAGCTAACGTTGTCTCTACCGAACCTTCCGGCGTACTCTTCGTCTTAAAACCAACAGCACTACGCGGGGAAGTTTGACCCTTTGTCAGTCCGTAAATCTGATTATCCATAACGATGTAGGTCATATTCACATTACGACGAATCGCATGCACGGTATGTCCCATACCGATTGCAAATCCATCACCGTCACCGCCAGAGGCAATAACCGTCAAATCACGATTCGCAAGCTTTACCCCTTGTGCAATTGGCAATGCGCGTCCGTGAATACCATGGAAGCCATATGCATTCACATACCCTGAAATACGACCGGAACAACCGATACCTGAAATTACGGCTAGTTGTTCAGGCTCCAAGCCTACGTTGGCCGCTGCGCGTTGAATCGCTGCTTGAATCGAGAAGTCACCGCAGCCTGGGCACCAGTTCGGCTTCACATTGTTGCGAAACTCTTTGAACGTTGCCATCTTACACCAACTCCTTGCTTCGGGAATAGATTTCGCTTGGTAGGAATGGCGTTCCATCGTATTTGAGCATATTACGAACTTTAGCTGCACATCCTACGTTAAGCTTAATTTGATCCGCCAATTGACCCGTTGCGTTATTTTCCACAACGACAATCTGGCTTGCACGATCCGCATACGGCTCGAACAGCTCTGTTGGGAACGGATAGATTTGACGAACCGTAATATGGTTCGTTTTAATGCCCGCTTCCTCAAGTCTTACACGAGCCTCATCGATCGTACCACCCGTAGACCCCATTCCTACGATAAGCAGCTCTGGCTCTTCATGAGGTGCATCTACATGGATGGCATTCGTAATGCTCAGGCTGTTCAATTTTGAAAGACGTTTATCCATCATCTTCTTACGGTTAATGGAACTCTCAGATGGGCGTCCAATTTCATCATGCTCTACACCTGTCACATGATGAAGGCCGCCTTTTTCACCTGGAATAACACGAGGTGAAACGCCATCTTCCGTGAGCTCGTAACGTTTGAATTGCGCATGCGTCTCCAACGGTGGCACATCTGATGCAAGCTTGCCACGATCGATGACAATGCGATTGTAGTCAAGCATTTCACAAGATTGCTTGCCTAGGGAAAGCTGCAAGTCAGTTAACACAATAACCGGACATTGATACTGCTCCGATAAATTGAATGCCTCGATCATGTCATAGAAACACTCTTCAATAGAACTTGGAGAAATAATGATTTTTGGAATCTCCCCATGTGTTCCATAGATCATAGCGTTTACGTCACTTTGTTCTTGCTTCGTCGGCAATCCCGTACTTGGACCTCCACGCTGTGTATCAACAATAACGAGCGGTGTCTCTGTCATCCCTGCTAGACCGATAGCCTCCATCATAAGAGAAAGACCTGGTCCAGCGGAAGCTGTCATCGTACGAACACCCGCATAGTTAGCTCCGATAGCCATCGTTGCTGCTGCAATTTCGTCCTCTGTTTGAACAACTGTTCCACCGAATTTCGGCAATTTTTTAATTAAATATTCCATAATTTCAGAAGCTGGCGTTATTGGATAGGCAGACATAATTCTGCATCCCGCTGCCAATGATCCAAGTGCCATCGCATCGTTACCAATCATAAATAGCTTCTGCTTGCCATCAGCAGGCTCCAATCGGAATTGTTCCAACGGTCCGCCTGCCTGCTCAAGTACGAATTCAGCGCCACGGCGTACTGCTTCAATATTTTTCTCTACGACTGCTGCGCCTTTACGGCCGAACTCTTCTTCAACTGCCTTATTGAATACTTCTAAAGGCAGACCTAATAGAGCCCATGAAGCGCCAGACGCCACCATGTTCTTCATTAGTGATGTTCCGAGTTCCTCAGCTATCGCTGTAATAGGTACGGCAAACAATCGTGCAGTTGCTCCTTCAGGAACGACTGGATTAAACTTTGCATCCGCTACGATAACTCCGTTAGTGTGCAGCTCATGTGCATTTAAATCAATCGATTCTTGGTCAAATGCAACGAGAATATCTAAATCATCTGAAATGGCACGAATTGGCTTCGTGCTAATACGAATCTTATTGTTTGTATGTCCGCCTTTAATACGTGATGAAAAGTGTCGGTAACCGTATAAGTAATAACCTAGACGATTCAACGCAGTAGAGAAGATACGGTCTGTACTTTCCACGCCTTCCCCTTGCTGCCCCCCGATTTTCCATGACAATTGACTAATCAAGCTCGCCCACTCCTTTAAGGTGACTCGAAAATACTGCCTATCCATGTTACACATCATTTACGCATCTTGTAACTATTAAATAGTTGGCAATGGCTTATTGGCCTGAGTCATAATCATTCTATGTCCAGTCTTAGTAAAAGGCAAGCGTTTTCCCATCTTCGCTCATAGCACCTTGAGATAAATACGATGCAAAGATGTGATAGGTAATAAATATTATTTTGCTATGCCCGCTGTGGTAAATACGTCTTTAGGAACCTATTTGCGTTCTCATATGCAATTTTGTTCATTATTGCATTTCCATAGCGCTGCTCAATCATCGCAAGTAAGTTTGGATGATGCCCAGCATGCTCTAAGTTTTGAATTTTGTCATCAATGCCGTCAAAATCTGAGCCAAGCATCAGATGATTCTCTCCACCTAATTGAATAATATGATCGATATGCCCCAGCAAGTCCTCTATCGTGACAAGTTCTTTTTCTGCTACGAAAAGTGGCACATACGTCACACCTATTCTACCGTCCCGTGCGATAATGGCACGAATCTGATCGTCTGTCAGATTGCGAGGATGCGGTTGTAAGGAAGCACAGTTGGAATGCGAGGCAATGACCGGTCGTGTTGTACCGTCCATCAGTTCCCAGAACGCACGTTCATTCAAATGCGACACATCAAGTACAATTCCTAATCGATCACACTCTTCAATTAGCTGCCATCCTTCTCTCGTAAATCCACCAGAACGCGGCTCTCCAGCTCCATCTACCGCCCAGTTCGCATGATTCCAAGACAAGCCAATAAATCGTACGCCAAGCTCATACAACGTACGTACATAAACCATATCTCCTTCTAGCGCATCTACCCCCTCCAAAGAGAGAATCGATCCGATCAACGAATGGTTTTGTTCTAATGTCTCCAAATCCTCTTTCCATTTCACCCAATACATTTCCGGCAGCACAGCAATTTGCTCGCGAAACAAATCAATAGCGCGCAGTACTTGGGCAAACCGTGGAGGGCCTATTAAAGGAGCCGCTTCTAAATAAAGAGCAAATACTTGCATACCAACCTGACCTTGCTTCAATCGCGGCAGTGTAATATCCATCAATTCTGCCTTTTCAAAATCAACCTTATTCTCATAAAGCATTTTATAAAGTACATCACAATGGAAATCAATGATTTTTGAATTCATGCGATTTTCATCCCTTCTATCTCTTCCATCAGTCTCCTATCGCTGCATTCCATTATAGCCTATTCCAGCGTTCTAGGCATCTTCGTGTATATTAAGATGTACCCAATTAGGTACGTACAAGGTTTTTGTTTCTAGAAAAATATACAGCAAAAAACCTGCTTACAGCGTAAACAGGTTAGTACGTTCTCTTCGCAGTTTCCATCTTAGCTGCCTACATCCTCTCTTATCTTGGCTCTACAATTAATTTGATCGCTGTACGATCTTCACCATCAATCACAATATCGGTGAATGCCGGAATGCAAATCAAATCTACACCGCTTGGCGCAACAAATCCCCGTGCAATGGCGACGGCCTTAATTGCTTGGTTCAAAGCACCTGCACCAATTGCCTGCAGTTCGGCCGCTCCCCTTTCACGCAAAACCCCTGCTAACGCACCAGCTACCGAATTTGGATTGGATTTTGCTGAAACTTTTAATACTTCCATGAAAGTACCTCCTCGGGAATAATGGTTGATTCCACTATTACAACATATTCGTAAACAGGCTAAAAATACCACCAATATATCCCTATACCCCAATTAGCCAAAGCAGAACCTCGGGGCTAACCTGGGCAAGCAAAAAAAAAGAACCTTAGCTGCTTATAGCATGTATACAGCCAAGGTTCTCGAAATATTCATATTACTAGCTCATTATCCACTCATCTTCACGGATACGGATCTTGTTAATCCGCACTGCTTTTCCTGTTGAATCATCAATCTCAACAAATACAGCATGGAAGTGCCATTTCCCTTCACAAACCGTAAAGCGAACGGGCAGCTGGGTTTTGAACTTACGAAGCACCGCATCACGTTCCATCCCTAGCACGCCTTCTTTGGAACCTACCATCCCACAGTCTGTCAAATATCCTGTTCCATTTGGCAAAATCGTATCATCATTCGTTTGCACATGCGTATGTGTACCAACAACAAAAGATGCTCGGCCATCCAAATGCCAGCCCATCGCGATTTTCTCAGACGTCGCTTCGGCATGGAAATCGACTAGAATCGCTTTGGACTGCTTTCCTGCACGCTCCAACAACTCGTCCGCAGTACGGAAAGGACAGTCGATTGCCGGCAGGAATGTCCGCCCTTGAAGATTCAGAATGACTAGTTCTTTACCATTAGCCTTAATTGTCGTCATTCCTCTTCCAGGCGTTCCAGGAGGGAAGTTGGCCGGACGAACGACACGTTTGTCGTCATCGATCCATTCAAATATATCACGGTTATCCCAAGTATGATTCCCCATCGTAAATCCATGAACACCTAGATCTGCGAATTCTTTAATAATTGCAGCAGTAACGCCGCGTCCACCTGCAGCATTTTCTGCATTCGCAATGATAATATGCGGGTTATATTTGCTCTTCAACTCCGGAAGCAGCGTCTTCACTGCTTTGCGTCCCGTGTTGCCCACAATATCACCAATAAACAATACTTTCATCGGAAACAAGTCCTCCTTAACAAACGGAGAAGTGGCCGACGCGGCCACTTCTCCAAGTCCTATACGTCTATTATTATTTGGCGTATTCCACCGCTCGAGTCTCGCGGATAACTGTAACCTTAATGTGCCCTGGATAATCCAGTTCACTCTCGATTTTTTTCGTAATCTCGCGAGCAAGACGATACGCTTCCGTATCATCAATCTTCTCAGGCTGTACCATGACACGAACTTCGCGTCCAGCTTGAATCGCGTAAGATTTCTCAACACCTTCGAACGATTCAGAGATATCTTCTAACTTCTCCAGTCGTTTGATATATGTTTCGAGCGTTTCGCGACGAGCTCCCGGTCTTGCAGCAGACAATGCATCTGCAGCAGCGACGAGCATTGCGATAATCGACGTTGCTTCGCAATCGCCATGATGGGATGCAATACTGTTAATAACGACAGGATGTTCTTTGTACTTCTTCGCCAACTCTACACCAATCTCAACGTGAGATCCTTCAACCTCATGATCTAACGCTTTTCCAATATCGTGTAGTAAGCCTGCGCGCTTAGCAAGAGTTACATCTTCTCCAAGCTCTCCAGCCATCAAGCCTGCCAGATACGCAACCTCCATGGAATGCTTAAGTACATTCTGTCCATAGCTTGTACGGAATTTCAGGCGACCAAGAATTTTAATTAAGTCAGGATGCAGACCATGCACGCCCACCTCAAATGTAGCTTGTTCACCATATTCACGAATGCGCTCGTCCACTTCTTTGCGTGATTTATCGACCATCTCTTCGATACGTGCTGGGTGAATACGTCCGTCTGCAACCAGCTTCTCAAGTGATGTTCGAGCAATCTCACGACGAATTGGATCGAACCCAGACAAGATAACCGCTTCTGGAGTATCGTCAATAATAAGATCAATACCCGTAAGCGTCTCCAATGCGCGAATGTTACGACCTTCACGACCGATAATACGGCCTTTCATCTCTTCGTTCGGCAAAGCAACGACAGATACCGTAGTTTCAGCCACATGGTCAGCTGCACAGCGCTGGATTGCTAGCGTAATAATATTACGTGAGCGCTTGTCCGCCTCTTCTCGAGCTTGTTGCTCGATTTCTTTAATCATTTGAGCTGTCTCATGACGAACTTCTTGCTCAACATTCGTCAAAATAATCTGTCTAGCGTCTTCCATGGACAGATTCGATATGCGCTCCAATTCCGAAACTTGCTGTTGATGGATGCGCTCAACTTGTTCTTGTGTCTCTTCAATCTGTTTCTCTTTGTTAGCTAGTTGTTCCTCTTTACGTTCGAGCGAATCTAACTTTTTATCCAACGACTCTTCTTTTTGTACGATTCGTCTTTCTTGACGTTGAATTTCGTTCCGGCGTTCACGGATATCTTTCTCCGCTTCGGTGCGAACTTTGTGGACATCGTCTTTCGCTTCGAGCACTGTTTCTTTCTTCAGTGCCTCCGCTTCCTTACGTGCGTTATCCACGATTTGTTCTGCAGCGTGCTCAGCACTCGTTATTTTCGCTTCCGCCAGTGATTTGCGAATCAGATAACCGATTCCAAACCCCAAGAACAATGCAGCCACAACGAGAACGATTGCGAGCCAAATGTTGACGTTCATTGCCTCACCTCCCCGTTGGTTACTCCAAGCACTGCTTGGGACAGGTTTCATTTGTGTTGTTACAGTTTCAATTGATTCATACTCATGGATCGACCGGCACCCCTAAGATGGCGGTAAAATTGCATGCATTCGCACACACGATCATCACCCCTACATAGTGACAATCGGAACTATGACATTGGCGAAATGAATCAGCTAAAATCAACTTCTGGAAGGGGAAATTGATTTCGTGAAAATAAAGATACATGTTCATTTTATTATTGAGGAAAAGATATTGTCAAGCAAAGCTCAACTTCTCTTTTACCAAGTCTCTTCATCTTGATCATTTCTGACTGACTCATCAGCCACCAGTTGAGCTGCCTTTCGCGACATTTCACTTGAAAAACCTCTTCTTGCTAAGTAGGCTGCAACTTTATTCTTTCGAATATACGTTTCCCCACGCGTTTGACGCCACTTCTTCGCAGCGGCTCCAACTGCACTTTCCCATTCCTGATCCGGGTCGATGGAATCCATGGCTGCACGTATATGATTCTCATGCACGCCTTTTTGTTTCAGCTCATGTCGAACCCAGCGGCTGCCCTTGCTATGTCGAGTAATTCGTTGTTCTGCCCACTGCTCTGCATACGCAGCATCATCTACAAGCCATTCACGCTCCAACCTATCCAATACGATAGGTATCGTCTCGTCGTCGTATTCCTTCTGTTGCAAATACTTAGCCATTTCCATTCGTGTACGAGGCTTGCGCTGCAAGTAGGTCAAAGCCTGGATGTAGCCTTTATGCTGCTCATCTGCTCGTATAATCTCCTCTAGAAAGGAAATAGACACTTCTGACCCTTTCGTAAGTCGATACTTAACTATTGTATCTTCATGTACATTAATTGGCTCAGCATGCTCAAAAAAAATGATGTATCGATTACGCTGTTTCTCATCCAGCTGAACTTTTACTATTATCGTCTCATCTTGCTGCATCTATATCCCCCTCATTGGCTTTTCTGTGACCTGCCGCAATAAGGAAGGTGCTTTTCTAAACAAGTAACGCGGCAACTACAACAAAGACAAGCACCTTTACCATTTGGCAAGGTGCTTGTCCATCATCCAATTATTCAGCATCCAATGCCAACAATTCTTCCTCGTCCTCATCAGTTTCGTCCTGAGAAGATGCAGGGATAACCGTAGTCAAGTTGCTAGCTTCACGAATTAAGTTCTCGATCTTTAGAGACATTTCCACATTCTCTTTCAAGAATTGCTTCGCATTTTCGCGGCCTTGACCCAAACGTTCGCCCTCATAGGAGTACCAAGCACCACTCTTCTGAACGATGTCCATCTCCGTTCCAATATCGACGATGCTGCCTTCCTTGGAAATTCCTTCACCGTACATAATATCGATATCTGCTTGTTTGAATGGAGGAGCTACTTTGTTCTTCACAACCTTAATTCGAGTACGGTTACCGACCATATCGTTTCCTTGCTTAATCGTCTCAACGCGACGAACATCTAGACGCACAGAAGAGTAGAACTTCAATGCGCGACCGCCCGGAGTTGTCTCAGGGTTACCAAACATAACCCCAACCTTCTCACGCAACTGGTTAATGAAGATTGTAATCGTCTTCGATTTGCTGATCGCACCAGATAGCTTACGAAGTGCTTGGGACATAAGACGAGCTTGAAGACCAACGTGGGAATCACCCATGTCACCCTCAATCTCAGCCTTTGGAACGAGTGCCGCAACAGAGTCAATAACGATAATATCAACAGCACCACTGCGAACAAGCGCCTCAGCAATCTCTAGCCCCTGCTCACCTGTATCTGGCTGAGATAGAAGTAGTTCATCAATATTAACACCAAGCTTGCTTGCGTACTGCGGATCAAGCGCATGCTCCGCATCAATAAACGCAGCTTGTCCACCAGTCTTCTGCACTTCAGCAATAGCGTGCAGAGCAACTGTCGTCTTACCTGAAGATTCTGGTCCGTACACTTCAACGATACGCCCGCGAGGAAGTCCACCTGTGCCGAGCGCTATATCCAACGCTAAAGATCCACTTGGTACGATCTCAACCTGCATATGATTGGATTCGCCCAACTTCATGATGGAACCTTTACCGAATTGCTTTTCTATTTGACGTAATGCCATCTCTAATGCTGCTTTGCGATCTGACACACACTCACATCCTTCATTCATTTTGTACTCTTATCATACCTTTTTTCGAGACGATGCACAAGCATTTTTTCGAACATACATTCGTTTTTTTCTATCCTCTCCTTCCAACCTCATCCAGATAAATCTCAATAAAATAGACTGTTAAAATGGCGAAAAAGCGTTGATATACAAAAAACCGCAACGCACCAACACACTTGGTACATTGCGGTTCCTCCGCTTCTTAAACGTACATCTATTATATGATCAACTAGAGCGAATAACAAGCAACACATCCACGTAACTACCAAACGCACATAAACACGCGCATATCAGATGTAAACCACTTTTAATCAGCTTGCTGCTTTAGCATTTTCCACAATCGATGCAATACCGTTTTAACGGTACGCACACGAACCATCTCTCGATTACCATTTATTCGCAAAGACTCAACTACGGTATTCTTATCGCGTTCAGCAATACCTATATATACGAGCCCTACAGGCTTTCCTTCTGATTCAGTCGGACCTGCAACACCCGTGATCGAGATTGCAATATCCGCATTTGTACGCTCCAACACACCCTCAGCCATTAACGTTGCCGTTTGTTCACTAATGGCACCTGGAGCACCCTCACCTTCCAAAACATTCATTGGAATACCTAGCAACCGATGCTTCATATCATTTGTATAGGTGACAACTCCACCAAGATACATTGCACTTACTCCAGAAACCGAAGTAATCGTTTCAGCAAATAGTCCGCCTGTACAACTCTCAGCCGAAGCCAACGTTAATCCGCGCGTGGTCATCAAGTCAACAACAATACTTTCAAGCGGCAAATCCGCTATTGCATAAATATATGATTCCAGACGTGATCGTATAAGCAACTCCAACTGGTCCAATTTGCGATTAGCTTCATCTTGTGAAACACTTTTCGTCGCTAATCGAATCAATACTTCGCCTTCCTTTGCGTAAGGAGCAATGGTAGGATCTGTCTGTCCCGCTATCAAATCTTTTAATTGTTCTTCTAAATTCGATTCACCAATACCAGCAAATTTTAACATGCGCGTGTATAGGGCCTGTGCTTCCTGAAGCACATGCTGCTTCAGCCAAGGAACTGCGACATTAAGAAACATAGGCTTCATTTCTTTTGGCGGACCAGGCAGAAGCAAGTACGTGGTACCATCAGCAACTATTGCATTGCCAATTGCAAGCCCCGCTTCATTATCCAATGGGAACGCGCCTTCAATCGAATCTGCTTGGCGCTTGTTGCTCTCTACCATATGAATACCGCGCTCACGGAACATATTCTCAATCTTCTCTAAACCTGGTTTGTAAATGCTTATTTTTCGTCCAAGCAGATCCGCTACGACTTCTTTTGTTATATCATCCATAGTCGGTCCAAGCCCGCCTGTTAAAATAACGATATCCGCTCGCTTTCGCGCCGTATCAACAACTTCTTTCATTCGATGAGGATTATCTCCCACGACCGTCTGGTAATATACATCTATACCCAACAGGGCAAGTTGCTGCGACAAAAACTGTGCATTCGTATTTACAATCTGACCGAGCAGCAATTCTGTTCCAACGGCTATCATTTCCGCTTTCATCTTACGCCCACCACCATCATTTTATAAGTATGAACCTTACAAATATCAAAGGCAGCAGGCCGCTCAAAATAAACTGAGCTCAAGCCTGCTGCCAATCTTTCAGTGCTAAGAGAGTCGCAGCACCTTTTTATTCTTTACAAAATAGTCAATCCCTGAATATACCGTAATCAGCGCGGCTGCCCATGTTGCAACTACATCAAATGGGAATCCGATGAAAGCAAACGGGAAGTTATTCAACAACATAGCAATAATAGCTGTAATTTGGATGGCAGTCTTCCATTTGCCCCACGTGCTCGCAGCAACAACAGTGCCTTCAAGCAAGGCAACTTGGCGCAAGCCTGTTACAGCAAATTCCCGGCTAATGATAACAACAGCGATCCACGCATCACATTTGCCCATTTCCACAAGTGAAATTAGAACAGCTGCAACTAGCAGCTTATCCGCCAGCGGATCAAGCAGCTTGCCCAGATTGGTTACCATTTTGCGCTTACGCGCTATGTATCCATCCAAACCATCCGTACTCGCAGCAATGATGAAAATTAGCGCCGCAATTATCTGGTTGTACGTAATATAAAATTCGTCTATACGGATCGGCGGGAAATAATCAACGTTCACCAGTAAAAAGAACATCATGATTGGAACGAGAAAAATACGCGCCAATGTAATCTTGTTAGCCAGATTCAACTAAACACCCTCCCCGGCCAAGTAAAGCTCATGTGCATGTGCAATGACCGATTGTTTCAATGCCATGATTGTATGCTTGTCTGCCATAAATGCATCTCCCACTATGGTAATACAATTCAAACATACCTCTATTTGAATCGTAATATACCTCTGTAATTATTAAGTTTTCTTAATAAGTATAATACAGAGCAAATGCTATAGTCAAAATGCAAAACAAGTATGCGCCCTCGCATGGCCCTTAAGTCGACTATGATAAAATCAATATACTTAGAAATTAATCTATGGAGTGCTAGCGATAGTTAGTAAATTGTAAATCCAATGGCAAATTCGCTTCACGCAACAGTTTCATAACAGATTGGAGATCATCCTTATTTTTTCCTGTTACCCGCAGTTGATCACCTTGAATCTGGCTTTTTACTTTAAGCTTAGAATCGCGGATTAGTACGTTAATCTTTTTAGAAACATCTTGCTCAATTCCTTGCTTTAAACGAACACGTTGGCGTACAGTACCACCTGAAGCTGGTTCGATTTTGCCGAAATCCATGTTCTTGATAGAAACTCCACGTTTAATTAGCTTGGACTCTAAAATATCGATCAAACTTTTCAGCTTGTAATCATCATCCGATACAAGTACAAGCTCCTCTTTTTCCAATGACATCGCACTTTTACTGCCTTTAAAGTCAAAGCGAGTAGCGATTTCGCGCTCAGCCTGTGTAATGGCGTTGCTTACTTCTTGCAGATCAGTCTTACTTGTAATATCAAATGAATATTCAGCCATATGTATGCCTCCTTAAATTTCGTATCCTAATCTATAACAACACAAGGGCATTCCTTTGCACGCAAACTGCGATAGGAATGCCCCAGTGCTTTCATCCGATTGTACGGCGCTAATATCGGGCACGAGAAGGTGCTCGAAACATGTCCAATATTCCTAGGAGGACATGTGCTAGACCGAACCCCATGATTCCAAAGCCCCATGCACTAGGCGTCAAATAATAACCTAACAAGCTCACGACAACACCAATAGCTGCTACACCCCAACTAACCGCCATAATCGACACCTCGCTGTTCATGAGAATATTCGCCGCAGTCCTATTCTCTCCGAAGCCAAATCAAATATGCTTCAAAAATGGAACATGAAATGACGATTCATCCATTCAGCACGGAATCAGCAGTTCGTTTTGTTATAAGGCTATGGTGTCTCAGTAGCCGCACCTGTATTGCTTGTCCCAGCCTGTTCTTGAAGTTGCTTAGCTTCCTCCTCAGACACCGCTCTAACCCGTATCGTCTTCGAACTCGTCTTATCACCATCATCAAGAGTTTGACCATTTACGATTACCTCAATAAGGTCAGCTCGTCCAGTTCGGATATTAACGCCTTGTTCTGTTATATCAACAACTTGAGATTTACCATTTTCAAGCGTATTCCAGAACAATCGCTTACCGTTCTGATCCCGTTCAGTGACGCCAAGCCAACTATCTCCGCCCACACCTTTAATTTCAACCTTTAAAGGCTGATCACCAGGCGCAGCTACGACGAACGTATTCATACGTGAAGTTGAACTTTCCTGAACAATTAGCATCTCTTGATTCTGCTCTGGTTCTGTTACAGGTTCTTGTTCAGTAGGAGGTACAGGCTCTTCTGTATTACCATTGCTTCCGTTCCCTGCATTCCCTGTATTTTCAGCAGGCTGTTGCGCGCCTTCGGAAACATTAGTGTTATCGATGCTTTTCGATTCATCGCCTTTAGAAGCCTGATTCGCAACAATATAGAGAATAACCAGTATTAATATGACAAATGACCACATTAACAGTGTTGTTGCCCATTTTCCAAAACCTTCACTATGTTGTACTTTGCGCTTATTTCGGATCATCGGTTCGACAGGCTGTTCTTGCTCTTCTACCGGCATTGTATTCCGATAATATTGTAAAATTTCATCCGGGTTCAATCCGACCGTTTCTGCATAAGTCTTTACAAACGCCCGTACATAGAACGAACCTGGAAGAACATTATAGTCTCCCTCTTCGATCGCTTCCAAATATCGTCTGCGAATCTTTGTTGCTTCTTGTACGTCATCTAAAGATAATCCTTTTTCAAGTCGAGCTTTTTTCAACATTTGCCCAAGTTCTGACACATTCTCACCTCCTACACCAAATAATATCCGAGCTAGTTATGATTCCTATATATATTATAAATCGTTATAATTCAGCGTAAACGTTTCATACGTAATTTCTTCTTCCGGAGTGTTCCGCAGCTCAATAATATAATCGAAAAAGTCATAATCATACTGCGTTTCCCGAACAAAGATGTCTGGATGTTCAATCACTTTAGTCGAAGGCATATTCATTACTTCTTGCAGAAGCAACTCGTGCTTATCATTAGAACGAATCGTAGAAACGATTCCATCAATAATGAATATATTATTCGGCTGACTTTCCTCTTCAGACATTTGACTGCGCACCGTCTGTCTAAGCAAGGTGGACGACACAAATGTCCAGCGCTTCATAGCACATACACTGCCAGCTATTATGGATTCCGTCTTACCAACACGCGGCATTCCACGCAAGCCTATAACCTGATGGCCGTCTCGCTTGAAAATTTCACCAAGAAAATCGACGAGCAGACCTAGCTCATCACGGGTAAAACGAAATGTCTTATGGTCATCACTGTCCCGTTCAATATAGCGACCATGACGAACAGCCAAAATATCAACTAACTTAGGTTGACGAAGCGCAGTAATCGTGATGTTATCTACTTTCTTCATCATTTGTCCCATGAGCTGAATCTTCTCATCATCATCTGTCTGGAGCAGCATTCCTCTTGTCTTACCTTCAACACCATTTATCGTCAATATATTGACTTCCAACATCCCAAGCAACGAGGCAATATCTCCTAGCAAGCCGGGACGATTTTTATGTATTTTATACTCCATGTACCACTGTTTATACTCCATAACACAACCCCATTCTGCGTTATCCGCTTCCATTCTACAATAATTGAGACATAAATGCCACAGACCTTGTCGAAAATTAACGAAAATTATAATTTATAGATGTAATCTTACTCTTCAAGGTAGAATGACCTTATTATAACAGATTGTGAGCACGTATTCATGGGGCAGTAGAAAAAGAGCGGCCAGATAGCTTTTCCCGCTTCTGTCCGCTCAATTGTGTCAGCCTTTTTGTTCCGCAAGCTTAACCATTAAACGAGCAATCGTCTTTTTATCCTGCTCGTCTCCAACATCCCACAGTTCCTTAATGGCATGCTCTTGCTCATTCTGGGGCGATACCTTTTCATCTAAAAAAGAACCGATTTCGTATGCAAGCTTAGAAATGGTTTCTTCGCTTAGACCTACTTTTTTCGCTTGCTGAACACGCTCACCAAGAAATTTTTTCCAAGAATCAAAGTTTTCTAATACAGATGACATATTCCATACCTCCTGACCAGCTGCTCAATTCAATGGGCGAAACATCGCGCATTTGTAATATGTGCGAACGTTAAAAACTTATGCATGTGATGCACATCACCACTGACCAATGAACATTGATATGGAAGGTTCAAAAAACGTACTACGTAAGCCAGCCACCGTTGGGACTAATAATCTGACCATTAATGTATGCGGACTCAGGCAACGAAAGGAAATAAATCAATGAAGCAATCTCCTGTGGCGTACCTAAACGACCAGCAGGTATTTCCGTCTCAAGTGCAGCCTTATCCTCCATTGCTAAGTGAGACAGCATGTCCGTCTGCACCGCACCAGGAGCAACCGCATTAACCGTAATGCCCGATGGGGCGAGTTCCTTAGCAAGTCCTTTTGTAAAAGCGTTAATACCACCCTTGGCTGTCGAATACAACACCTCACAGGATGCTCCAGTCACGCCCCATATGGAAGATACGTTAATAATACGTCCATACTGCTGACGGATCATATGCGGCACAAAAAGCTGTGCGCATCGGAACGGACCTTTGAGATTGACGGACATACAGTCCTCCCATTCTTCATCCGTTACATCTGTAAAAAGACCGTATGTCGAATTGCCAGCATTATTGACAAGTATATCTGGTGCAAAACCATGTATATCCAGCTGTTCCTTCATGCGCACAAGCTGTTCTCGGCTGCGAATATCTGCTGCAATCGTTAATACTTCACTGCCTCTTGCCATGCAACGTCGTGCTACCTCATTAGCTGCTTCATGGGCCTGATGATAGTGTATCGCTATACGTACTCCCTCTGCAGCGAAACGTTCAGCAGTAGCAGCCCCAATTCCCCGACTTCCGCCTGTTATTAGAACGGTCGTCTCTGTTAAAGCCTTCATCATCCAGTTCTCCTCTTCTCCCTGTATGCACATACATAAGGCGCACTTCCGCATAAGTGAAGTACGCCCAGATGTTATATCGCTGTTGCCGAATCATTCTTCTGTCTTTTGTTCCACAATGGAGACAGCTAACTGCTCCCATTTAAAATGGTCTTGTAAACGTTGATTGATTTGTTCTAAGGTTACATGCTCATATACATCCAGTATATCAAACAAATCAGTCCCGCGAAACGTATGCTTTGTGAATTCATTTGCAATCGATTCCGGAGAATTCAACAAACGCATATACGTTCCAATACGCTTATTTCGTGTCCGTTCGAATGCCTCTTGTGAAAACCCTACTTTTTTCTGAGCTTCAATTGCTTCCTTGACCCGCTTTATTAGCTCATCAGGATCTTGTGTCTCTCCCCCAATGATCGTAAACGCTGTGTTTGTATCACAATTATATTCGTATCCGATATTATCTGAAGTTAGCCCTTCTTCATAAAGCGTCTGGGATAGTTTTGTACTGCTGCCCAACATAAGATCAAGCATAATGCGTGTCGCCAGCTCATGCTCTAGCAATGCTTTTCCTTCTAAGCCTGGGCGCTCTTCTTTACATCCGAACAAGCATTTAGCCATCGACACAGGCAAGCTCGTTACTTTGCGAGGCGTTCGTACTTGTAACGGCTCCTCATCGAAGAATCGTTCGATTTCCCCTTGTTTTGAAAAAGACTTGGCTGCTTGATTCCCGCGCACTAACTCAAATATTTGCTCTGGCTCTACACCACCCACAATAAATAGCATCATATTAGAAGGGTGATAGAAAGTATGGTAGCACTGAAGAAGCGTGTCTCTCGTAATTTCTTGTATCGATTCAACCGTACCTGCAATGTCAATATAAATCGGATGGCGCTGATACATTGCTTCAATAAGTCCGAAGTACGCTCTCCAATCCGCATTATCACGATACATATTGATCTCTTGCTCGATAATGCCTTTTTCTTTCTCTACACTTTCTACGGAGAAATAAGGATTTTGCACAAAATCAATCAAAGTGGTTATGTTCTTTTCAATTTGATCAGTAGCAGAAAATAAATATACCGTACGATCAAATGTTGTAAAGGCGTTTGCAGAAGCACCTTGTTGGGCAAAGGAAGTGAATACATCTCCTTCGGGCTCCTCAAACATTTTATGTTCTAAAAAATGTGCGATTCCATCTGGTACTTGGACAGGTTCCTCACCTTCTACCTTAAAATGATTGTCGATGGAACCATATCGAGTAGAAAAAGTCGCATATGTTTTCTGAAAACCTGGCTTTGGTAAAACATAAACATCTAAACCATTGTCCATACGCTCATAGTAAAGTGTCTCTTGGATGCGATTGTACTCCCGCTTATTCATCACTTCTTTTCCTCCCGATTGCGTAAGACATAAATCGTATCGAGATGAAACGTTGCTGCCGCAGTCTGTATCTCATCAGCAGTAACATCTCCCAATTGTTCAATTAAGCTGGAGGTAGTTCTTTCACGTCCCGATAGGACACGATTGAAATCAAAGCTTATCATTTCAAAAGCAGAATCATCTATTTCTCTCAATTGATTGGCGATCATCGCTTTCGTTTGACTTAGCTCCAATGACTCAATACGTCCTTGACGCATCACTTCCAGCTGTTCTTGGATAATCGTTGAGGCTTTGTCAATCTTGTCAAATTCTACGCCTGACTGAATCGTACAAATACCTTTATGTCCATCAAAGCGGGATGAAGCATAGTAAGCAAGACTGTTCTTCTCACGCACATTGATAAATAATTTGGAATGTGGATAGCTGCCCAATACTCCATTGTACAACAGGGCCGCAGGATATTTATCGTCATGATACGTAATGGTGGAGCGGAGACCCATATTAAGCTTGCCTTGCGTAACATCCAATCTGTCGGTTACATAACGAGGATCCCCTGTACGCGGAACAGACAATGAGCGGATATAAGCTACATCTTGGGTACGCTGCACTTGAAAATACTTTTCTACATACGATTGTACGGTAGAAAGATCGGTATCACCAATGACATAAATATCGATGCTAGCATGCTCAAGCCACCATTTATACGTATCATATAAAGGTTTCGACTCAACTTTCTTCACTTCATCACGGCTTCCTAGCGGATGGAGTCGATAAGGTTCATCCTTGCACATCTCTTCCACGCATCGTTCTTGAGCATAGCGAATCTTATCGTTTACGATCGCCTCCAAGCGCTTGCGCACCGTCTCTTTTTCCTCATGAACATATTTATCTCGAAACTTTTCCTGTTCTACGACAGGAGCTGTAATCGCTTCACCTAAAAATTGAAAGCCTTGCTCCAATAATGGTTTTGTCGTGTTAACAAATGCATCATTTATGATGTCCATGCGAAACTGAACAATTTGATAGTCCCCTCGCTTATATACATCAAAGCCAAATCCTGCTCCATACAGCTCATCTAGACGTTCACGAAACTGGATCGTTTCAGGCAAAGAAGTTGTACCGCGTCTCAATACGAATGGCGTCAAGCCAACAGCTGTAACCGTCTCCTCCTTTAAGGGAACACCGATATAGGCACCGATGGCAAAAGTCTTGAATCGCTTACTCGGCATTACATGGATACGAATACCGTTCACAACACCTCGTTCAAATGCTTGTTGGCGAACCTTCACGATAGGCAATCTCCTTTTCTCTGTCAGTTAATTGTCCTTACATCAAGATGTTAGCTCTAAATCAATTAAATCATATCCTCACATACAGTATATGCATGTTATTAACATATCAACATCTTACTTCTAAATGACGCATTATACAAAAGGAAGAAGCAGTGCCGTTAGGCTAACCGCTTCTTCGCTTGTGCAATGAATGTTTATTTTCGTAAAAATGCAGCTGTTGCTGCTCTGCTTCATGTTTATGGATGGATCGTACCCTTACCGTCGATATACGTTGTAAATAGACTCCGCTGGTGTGCTCTACATGCAAAAGATATGTTTGCCGATAGTCTTCACTTGCGGACGTGTCCATATCCATTTGGATGTTGCTGTCACCGGATTAAAATAGTACAAGCAGCCACCAGATGGGTCCCATCCATCAACTGCATCTTGCACAGCTTGTCGTGCTTTTTCATTAGGGGTCAAATAAATTTGTCCATCAGCAACTGCCGTAAAGGCACGTGGCTGGAATATGACTCCTGCAGCTGTGTTAGGGAAACTTGGTGACTTTATGCGGTTTATAATAACTGCAGCTACAGCTACTTGCCCTTCATACGGCTCTCCGCGGGCTTCTCCATAAACCGCATTTGCCATAAGCTTCAAGTCATTTTCGGTTAATCCCAAATTATTGGAGCCGCTTGGCTTAGACTTAGGTTTTCCTGTTGATGCTTGCGGCGGTTTTGAAGTCTTAGATGATGGGCTCCAATTTTTCGTAGCCTTTACTAATTTGGAGCGTGTCTTTGAACCTACAATTCCATCAACCTTCAATCCGAACTGAGATTGAAACCATTTTACAGCACCTTGCGTCTTGCTTCCAAATACACCGTCTACTTTGCCGTAGTAATATCCCAAAAAGGAAAGACGTCCTTGTAACTCCGTTACGTCTTGTCCTCTAGAGCCAGATTGCAATTGGGCTCCACTAAAGGCAGCAGTACTATCTGACATATGTGTATACTGATAAGCCCCGAACAGGATGCATACCATACAGACGGTAATCCAGATTATCCGTTTTCTCATCATCGTTACCTCTTTCGTTCTTGGTTTGACAGTATTGGCAACTTTATTATGAGATAACGGATTATGTTCTATACACGTCTTTTAGGAAGACAACTTTGTTTGTTGATATTGCTCCAAAGTCATCAAGACTTCACGCGGACGACTTCCATCAGGAGGCCCTATAATCCCTTGCATCTGCATCGATTCAATGAGCCGGCTCGCACGGTTGTACCCAACACGCAATCTGCGCTGCAATAACGACGCAGACGCTTGTTGTCCTTCAAGCACGATCGTAACAGCCTGCTCGAACAATTCATCAACCGGCTCCCCATCAAATGAAGCAAGGTCATCAATCTCAGGAACCAAATCTTCATTGTATTCCGCCGTTCCTTGATCTCGACAGAATGACACCACGGCCTCTACCTCTGGATCAGATAAGAATGCGCCCTGAACCCGTTGCGGCTTCGAAGAGCCCATAGGAAGATACAGCATATCCCCTCGACCAAGCAGCTTCTCAGCACCAGCCATGTCTAGAATTGTACGGGAATCCACTTGTGAAGATACACCGAATGCAATACGGGACGGGATGTTCGCCTTGATAACGCCTGTAATTACGTCAACAGACGGTCTTTGAGTCGCGATTATAAGGTGAATGCCCGCTGCACGCGCCATTTGGGCCAAACGACAGATTGCATCTTCAACGTCATTCGCAGCAACCATCATCAAGTCAGCCAACTCGTCCACAATAACGACGATATAAGGTAGTAATTTCTCTTTGTCATCTCCGACCAGTTTGTTGTAGCCTTCGATATTTCTTGTAGCAGACTTGGAGAATAACTCATATCGCTTTTCCATTTCGACTACAATCTTCTTCAGCGCTAAAGATGCGCGACGAGGATCGGTTACGACAGGTGCTAACAAATGCGGAATGCCATTATACACGTTCAGCTCAACCATCTTAGGATCGATCATTAGAAACTTTACTTCGTCAGGCTTTGCTTTATACAAAATACTTGTAATGATCCCGTTAATGCAAACTGACTTACCTGATCCGGTAGCACCCGCAACGAGCAAGTGAGGCATCCGGGCTAAATTGCCTATAATAGGTGCTCCTGAAATATCACGCCCGAGTGCAATCGTTATATTCGAGTTGGCATCGACAAATGTCGGTGTTTCCATAACTTCACGCATCGTAACTATTGACACTTCATTGTTAGGCACTTCAATTCCGATTGCAGACTTGCCTGGGATTGGCGCTTCCATCCGAATATCCTTAGCAGCCAAGGCCAATGCAATATCGTCAGACAGGCTTACAATACGACTAACCTTGACTCCAATATCAGGCTGAATCTCATAACGAGTGACTGCAGGTCCACGAACAACTTCTAACACCTTAGCTCGAACACTGAAGCTCTCCAATGTAGCTTCTAGCTTACGAGCAGTTTGCATGAAGTCCGCTTGCTCTCCTCCTTTGCCGCTGCCTTGTGGTTTGGCCAGCAAAGAGAAGTTCGGCAATTTGTACGGCTTAACGGGCGGTTTAACTGGGACTACAATCTCTTCCTCATTGGAGACACTGTCTTGCTGTATACCATTCGTTACATCAAGTGTCGAAGATACTTCCTCTCCTGCTGCTGGGAGCTGTGGCAATGAAGGTAAAGAAGCATCTACCATGCCTGTTGTAGATTGTTTGCCATCAGACACATTATCTAATTCAATGTTCCAATCTTCATCTACGTCATCTTGCGTCCCTATTTGTCCATCAGCAGCGGGATTCCAACCATCATATTCAGGGGACATAAAGTCTCGGAACAATGGGCCATTACGATCTTCAGCTTCATTTTCGTAAGGATCGTTGTCAACGTTGCTCGTACTGTGATAACCACGTGTATGTTGCGCATCTCGCCCCGTGCGTGCATCTGCATCAGAGCTGGGCACATCAGTCCATTCTGCTTCAACAGCAGACTCAGCCTTCGTCCGTTTGCCTTTTCGTTTCAATGAACGATCTAACCATTCATCATCTGCATCAACCAGCTCGTCCTCATTAGAGACATTGCGTCTATCGCCAAATAATTGAAAGAACACAGGTGTCTTAGATGCTTTACGTGGAGGACCATACTCTTCACTATCTTCATCATCAGAGAAATCAGGAATGTTATCGTTCTTGGAGACTTCTCGTTTCTTCTGCTCAGCCTCACGAACTTTGCGCTCATTGATGCGTGCCTTACGCTGCTTATGTATAGCCTTCATTAGTTTTTTAATTTGCGTGCGCATCAGTTGCGCGAGTTCGACATAAGATAATTGGGTTGCCAGCATAAAGCCAATAATAAATAGAACGATTATTAACAACTTCGTCCCTAATGCCCCAAATAATGCAAAAACGAGGCAATATAGCGCTGCCCCTATATACCCGCCGCTTATGTCTTTATTCCACATATCACTTGCTGTTCCCGTTTCCGCAGCAGTAATTAGTTCTTCCTTCATTGTGTTATGTATTGCTTGAAATATGCTTCCCGCACTAATATCATCTGCTACTGGAAGCAGCCGCATTTCTACTGCACTCATCGTGCTCATCATCGTGAATCCGATAAGGATTATTAATAATCCTGACTTTCTTGCGCTCCAACCGTTAGGCCATTGCCGTTTAATCATTACAGCTAAACCTACATAAATAAGAACAAGCGGTATAACAAAGTAAAACTTTCCAAGCAGTAATCCGAACAGCTTGGACAACGCTCGTCCGAAGGCTGCTCCGCCAGAAAGCGCGATGACAGAGCTCGTTATGAGCAATATACCGTATATTTCATATTTTAGGCTCTTGCTTAAAGACTGCTTTTTACGTTTTCTTCGGGCCAATTGTTGTCACCTCCACATGCCATTATATCACAGAACAGCCGTTCTTACTATGTTCTGCCGTTATCTGCTTTGTGGTCATTTTGGAGACAGACACGCAAAATAGCGTAGTTATCATGAACAGGGCTTACTCGTTCTTTCAATCCACGCTATTTTTAATTGAGTTGTTTACGTTTTATTTAGTTGTAGAACGGTTCCTGGCTGTAAGAAGGGATTTAAAAAATCTTGAATCCCGCACGGCTGCAAAATTCTTTCCACACGAATATAATCATCATTAAGACGCTCAACAAGCAGCAAACGCCCCTCCCAAGCCATTTCATGAAATTCATAGGCTTGCTCTGTTTGCTCTTGGCTTGCGCTTTTAAATATTTCTTCTTCAGGTATAACGGTATAAAGAGTCATCACCTATCTCCCCTATCTTGGTGTTGGAGGAATTGGCTGCTTTGTTTCATTACTTAATGTCGGCAAAGACGCAGCTTGCTCTCCTAAAGGGAGTCTCCGCATTTCGATTAATTCATTCAACCGCTTTAAAGCTTGACCAAGCCCTCCAATTTCATCAATAAGCCCGTGCTTAACTGCCTCTGGTCCAATAATCGTTGTTCCAATATCTCGAGTCAGCTCTCCTGTTTTAAACATTAATTCCTTGAATGTTTGATCTGAAATGTTTGAATGCGCAACAACAAATCGAACGACCCGCTCCTGCATTTTATCCAAATACTCAAATGTCTGAGGCACACCGATAACAAGGCCTGTCAAACGGATCGGATGTATGGTCATCGTCGCGGTTTCTGCTATAAATGATGCCTGTCCTGACGTTGCAATAGGTACACCTATACTATGCCCACCACCGAGAACAAGCGTTACAGTTGGCTTCGTCAAAGACGATATCATCTCTGCGATTGCTAATCCCGCTTCAACATCTCCTCCAACAGTGTTCAGCATAATCAAAATGCCTTCAATTTTAGGATTTTGTTCTGCTGCGACAAGCTGTGGAATAATATGTTCATACTTGGTCGTTTTGTTTTGTGGAGGAAGCACGATGTGACCTTCAATCTGACCAATAATATTCAAACAATATATATTGGATTCGCCCGGGCTCGGAATCGATGCGGTTCCCAACTGCTGTATTGTTTGGATAGCAGGTGGAGCTTCTTTGATCAATGGTGCTTCGATCGGTGGCGCTTGTGGAGGCTCATCTTGGCGAAGCCATCCTTCTAATGCATCTACATTCCATCTATACATCGATGTAAAATCTAAGCTTGTTTCCATTTTGCTATAGGTTGATAGATCCTGTGCTTTTGTCAAGCTTCTCCCTCCAGTCTGGGAATATACGCTTAGCTTGCGTAGACCACTGTATCGTTATGCAGCATATTTATAATTGTGTTCCTGTAGAAGTATTAGAAGTACATACAGAGCATGACGATCTCCTATATGAAAAAGAAACAGATGAACGAACAACACTAAAAAAGTCCTTTGCCGGGTAGGCAAAGGACTGAATTCAGTGACGTGAGCGCGACCTAAGGTCACACGATATAATAGTTGTATCAATTATTATACTTCCATAATGATTGGAAGTATCATCGGACGGCGCCGTGTTTGTTCGTATAAGAAACGACCAAGAGCATCTTTCACATGCGTTTTGAGTGAAGCCCACTCATTGACGTTCTCATTCATAAGACGGTGCAGCGTGGATGTAACAATGCGATTCGCTTCATCGAGTAGACCCTCAGATTCACGAACATAAACAAATCCACGTGAAATAATATCTGGACCAGACATTATTGTACCGTCCTGCTTGCTTAATGTAACGACGACGACGAGAATACCGTCTTGTGACAACAGCTTGCGGTCGCGCAGAACAATATTGCCTACATCTCCAACTCCAAGACCATCTATAAGTACATAGCCAGATGGTACTTTAGAGCCGCGACGAGCAACTCCATTCTGAATCTCAATCGTTTCACCAATATCTGTAATAAAGATATTTTCGGGTTCAATGCCAACTGATTCTGCCAATCTAGCATGATGACGAAGCATACGATATTCACCGTGAACTGGGATGAAATACTTCGGTTTCATCAAGTTGATCATTAGTTTTAGTTCTTCTTGGCTACCGTGTCCAGAAACGTGAACACCAGTCATCGAACCGCCATAAATCACATTTGCACCTAGTCGGAATAGTTCATCAACTGTTCGACCAACATATTTCTCGTTGCCTGGGATAGGCGTTGCTGCGATTACAACTGTATCACCCGGAAGGATGTCCACTTTACGATGCGTAGAACGCGCCATACGCGTCAATGCAGACATCGGCTCTCCTTGGCTTCCTGTTGACAAAATAGCCACACGATCAGCTGCCATTTTGTTTACTTCTTCAGGCTCAATGAGCATTCCGTCAGGAATGTGCAAATAGCCTAGCTCTGAAGCGATGGAGACGACGTTCACCATACTTCTTCCTACTACTGTCAGCTTGCGGTTTGTTGCATATGCAGCATCAATAACTTGCTGAACACGATGAATATTAGAAGCAAATGTAGCAACAACGACGCGCTGCTGAGCTTTGCTAAAGATATTTTCTAGTTCAACACCAACACTGCTTTCTGAAGGCGTGAAGCCTGGACGTTCAGCATTCGTACTGTCTGATAACAGAGCTAGTACACCCTTTTTACCGATCTCAGCCATGCGGTGAAGATCAGCGTATTGCTCATTAACAGGTGTGTGGTCAAATTTGAAGTCACCCGTATGTACGACAGCCCCTTCAGGAGTATCTAAACATACTCCAACAGAGTCTGGGATAGAGTGATTCGTTCTAAAGAAGCTCGCACGCATAGATCCTAACTGAACTTCAGAGTCAGCAGTAATCAAGATACGCTTCGTTTCACCAAGAAGGTTTGCTTCTCTAAGCTTACTCTCAATAAGACCAAGTGTTAGACGAGTACCATACACAGGAACGTTCAAGTGACGCAATACATATGGCAAACCGCCGATATGGTCTTCGTGTCCGTGCGTAATCAATATTCCTCTTACTTTATCACGATTCTCTGTTAAATATGAAATGTCTGGAATAACAATATCAATTCCAAGCATATCTTCTTCAGGGAATTTTAACCCTGCGTCGATAACGACGATGTCATTGCCATATTGAACTGCGTACATGTTCTTACCGATTTCACCTACGCCGCCCAATGCAAAAATTAAAAGTTTATCCGAGTTGTTTTTCTTCGACAATGTCAATCTTAACCTCCTATATTCAGTTGGCCGTCGCACCAATGAACATCTTTCTTTTGTAAAATATACCGCACCCAGTCACTTGTAACTCATTATACATGAACGTGTGAGAAAAACACAAGCAAGCGTTTTTATTGGCCTATATAATCACCAAAATCATATTAAGCAATGCCTGATTTCTTGCTTCATAACATGCAATCAGAGACTGCTGACTGCGAAATTTCAGTTATATTTGTGTGAAAGTAATAAAAAAGAAAGCGACCACAGGCCGCTTTCTTTTTTATTACTTATATTGAATTCTTTACGTACGATTTGAATCCAGCAACTGTTTAATAAACTCTTGTTCTTGTTCCGTTGCTTGCACAAGTGGCAAACGAACGCCACCTACTGCCACACCTTGCAGGTTCAACGCATGTTTAACCGCAACTGGGTTAGGAACTGGGTGTGGACAGTTAAACAGCCCTTTGAATACAGGGGAAAGCTTATTGTTCAATACTAGTGCATCTTGATTACGACCTTGAACAAAGGCTTCAATCATCAATTTCATTTCCGAACCAATGACATGGCTGGCTACACTTACGATACCGTAGATGCCGACACTGAGTCCTGGCAATGTTGTGATATCATCACCGCTGTACACCTTGAAATGCTCAGGCGCCTTTGCAGCAATCTCAGCCATCTGGTCAATAGATACACATTCTTTAGTAGATACAATATTCGGAACATCATTAGCCAAACGCAATGTTGTATCTACACTCATGCTGGACACGGTACGTGAAGGCACATTGTAAAGCATAACTGGGAGCTTTGTTGCGCTCGCAATGGCTTTGAAATGCTGATACATGCCTTCCTGACTTGGTTTATTGTAATAAGGAACGACAAGCAGAATCCCGTCCACCCCTGCTGCCTCTGCTTCCTGTGTCAGATGTATGGAATGAGCTGTATTGTTGCTTCCTGTTCCTGCAATAATACGTGCGCGTCCACGTGCATGTTTAACAGCAAACTGGAATAATTGCACTTTTTCCTCATCTGTCAATGTTGGGGACTCACCTGTTGTGCCGCTTACAACTAGGCTATCTGACTTTTGCTCCTCAATCAAGTAGTCTATAAGTCTGCCCGTTTGTTCCCAATCAATTGTTAAATCATTATGGAATGGCGTTACCATAGCCGTAATTAATCTGCCAAAATCCATAATGAACACCTCCTTATAAAAAGCCTCAGCCTCTCAATTTCTATATCTATGTCATGTCTTCATTTACATGAATTCTTGTCTATCGATGTAGTTCAAACTTAGCATGCAATGCTCGTAAAGCACGTACCATATCCTCTTTCCGGACTAGTACCCAAATCGTCGTATTCGAATCCGCAGATTGAAGAATTTGAATCTCTTGTTTCGTTAATGCTTCTACGATATGAGCCATAATACCAGGTACACCATTTATACCGCCGCCAATAACGGAAACCTTCGCACAACCAGACAAGGACTTTGGCGCATATCCCATGTCATGCAGCACTTCAAGCGCTTTTGGCGCATCTGTATCAAATACCGTATATACCGCCCCAGAAGGGGTAACATTAATAAAGTCAACACTAATCTGATTATGAGCCATCGCCTTAAATACGTGAAGCTGAAGGTCTACCGCACCTTCTTGTGCCTCAACCGTAATTTGAGTAACGTTACTTACATATGCAATACCTGTTACATAGCGATCTACGATACCATCCTGTACTTGATTGAAGCATTCTGGATGTGTAACGAGCGTACCTTCCTCATCCGAGAACGTGCTGCGCACACGTACAGGAACACGCGCCTGCATCGCGATTTCAACTGCTCGCGGATGTATAACTTTGGCACCATGATGTGCCATGTTGCAGATTTCTGCATAACTAACTACCGACAACGGCTTCGCATCTTCAACAACCCTTGGATCTGCCGTCAAAATTCCATTTACATCCGTATAAATGTCAACCATCTCAGCACGCAATGCCGTTCCAAGCGCAGTAGCAGATGTATCACTGCCTCCGCGGCCCAATGTCGTGAAATCACCGTTCTCGGTTTGCCCTTGGAAACCCGTTACGATAGCAACCTGATTGTTTTCCAACGCCTCACGAACCCGATCAGGTTTCACATCTAATATACGAGCATTACCATGATGACCATCCGTCTTGAAGCCTGCTTGTGCTCCAGTAAATACAGTTGATGCAATTCCTTCTGCCTGTAGCAAACTGCACAACGTAGTTGCTGAAATAATTTCACCACAGCACAACAATAAATCCTGCTCGCGTGATGGCAATGCGTTACCATTGTTCGCGGTCCATTCAAGCAGGGTATCTGTTGCATATGGCTCACCACGACGTCCCATCGCAGAGACGACAACTGCAAGGCGATAGCCTTGTTCGAGTTCTCGCCGTATATGATGAATAACGCGTTGTCTTGCTTCAGGGGTAGATAATGATGTCCCCCCGAATTTTTGAACTAAAATACGCATGTAACATTCCTCCAACTAAGATGACTGACCGTATTAGAACACGCAAAAAAGGCAGGAGCAACCTGCCTATTCCTGCCGCTCCGATGCCAAATGCTCTGCAATTTGAACCGCATTCCAAGCAGCGCCTTTGAGTAAGTTATCAGATACGATCCACATATTTAACGCTAATGGATGATACAAATCACGGCGTACACGGCCCACAAACACGTCAAGCTTGCCAGCAGCATCTGTCGCAAGCGGGTACGTCTGCGTCCCGATATCATCTTGGAGGGTAACTCCAGGTGCATCATTCAATAGTTGCCTTACTTCATTTATATCGAAATCTTGCTTCAATTCCACATATACAGACTCAGAGTGACCATAGACAACAGGAATACGAACGCATGTCGCTGTTACTTGTAGGTCATCATCACCCATAATTTTTCTCGTTTCTTGAATCATCTTGATTTCTTCATACGTAAAGCCGTTATCTTGAAACTTATCAATTTGCGGTACTGCATTGAATGCTATTTGATGCTTAACTGGTAACGAAGATACTGGCAAAATATCTGCCTCTACTTCACGCCCCTCCAAAACTTCCTTAGTCTGGCGAAGCATCTCATTAATCGCACTACTACCTGCACCAGAAACTGCTTGATACGTAGATACGATAATGCGGGAAATGCCATAACGATCATAGAGAGGTTTGAGTGCCGCTACCATCTGAATCGTGGAACAGTTCGGATTTGCAATGATTCCTTTATGTTCCTTAATTACATCCGCATTTACTTCTGGAACAATTAGCGGTGTATTCGGGTCCATACGATATGCACTTGTGTTGTCGATGCACACTGCACCGCGTTCAACAGCTGCCGGAGCCAGCGCACGACTTACATCTCCTCCCGCACTAAACAAGGCAAAATCAACACCTTCAAAGCTCTCTTGCTTGGCTTCTTCAATCGTGTGTTCTACTCCGTTAAACATTACAGTTTTGCCTGCAGAACGAGCTGAAGATAACAGCTTCAAGTTACGGATCGGGAATTTGCGTTGTTCTAATAGCTTTAAGATCTGTTCCCCCACTGCTCCAGTAGCCCCAACTACTGCAACGTTAAATTGCTTCTGATTCGACATCTGTTGTTTCTCCCCTCTGTCCCGTATATGGAGCACAAAGGAGCGTGAGGACCGGGGTCTTCACGCTCCTTGCGACTTATCATGTATACTGAAAGCGCTCAATAATGAGCGGCTGCAGTTGCTTACCTTCCAGGGCTGCTGCACACGCCTCCGGAATCAATTCCATCCGCGCTACTAAAGAATTCGGTTTCTGAACAGGATTATCCTGACCATAAGGTACAAAATATATATGCTTAGCTACTAGCAACTTCGCAATGTTAGCCGCGTTCAAACCCAAACCATCATTGGTCGAAATCGCTAATACTAATGGCCTCTGATTCCGCATTTGCGCCTTAGCTGCCATAAGGACAGGGCTGTCCGTGATTGCATTAGCCAATCGACTAGTCGTATTGCCCGTACAAGGTGCAATCACCAACACATCCAGCAGCTTGGATGGCCCAAGCGGTTCCGCTTCAACAATTGTAGTGATCATATCATTGCCAGTAATATCTTTCAACTGTTTCTGCCAATGATTAGACGTACCAAATCGCGTATCTGTCGTTAAAATTGTAGTTGAAACAATAGGGATAACTCGCGCACCAAGATCAACAAAGCGTTGAATTTGCGGCATCACTTCGTCAAATGTACAGTGTGAACCTGTCAACGCATAGCCTACGGTTATTCCAGTAAAATCTAAGCTCATTGGCCATCCCCCCGACTTCGCGTCACTTCATTCAGCAATTCGCTGATACTGTTCGCCAAAATACGACCAGCAGTTTTAGGAGCAACGATACCTGGAAGTCCTGGAGCAAGCATTGCCTTAATGCCGCGTTTTTCCGCGAATCGGAAATCAATGCCGCCTGGCTTCGACGCCAAATCGATAAGCACAGCACGGTTTGGCATTTGGGATATGACCTGCGCTGTGACTATCATAGTCGGTATCGTATTAAAAAGCAAGTCGATTTGAGACACTTGCTGCGCAAGGTTAGTCAAATAAAACGGCTCGCATCCCATCTCTACCCCTCTAGCGAAATGCTCCGGTCTGCGCACTCCTAATTTTACCCGTGCACCAAGTCCAAGCAACGTACGTGCTAATGTAAAACCGGTTCGACCCAATCCGAGCACAACAATTTCTGCACCATGAATCGTAATATCCGTATGCTGTATCGCCATCATAACAGCACCTTCAGCAGTCGGTATCGAGTTGTATATGGCAACATCATCACGTTCAAATAATTCTAACAGCGTAATGCGATGCTTCGCACACAACTTACTTAAATAGGGCTTAGCCATACCTGTAAATATGACTGCATGCTTAGGGAGCGCAGCGATATCTTCTTCGGTTAGTGTTATTTCTTCAGATGTAAATATAGCGTGCACTCGGCCATCTTCATCCGTACCAACCGCAGGCAGCACCAGTGCATCTGTATTTCTTAACAACTCAAGAGACAGCGACTTACGCTGAATGCCATGGTATGGATTTGACAGTTGGTCAAATCCAACAAGAGTCACACTGGCATCCAGCTCTGACAGCTTCTGAAAAACTTCGATCTGTCTGGCGTCGCCACCTAAGAACACGACATGAACGCCGGTCAACATGGTTGCGAATCACTCCTTTCTAACTTGCCGCTTGCACATCTAGAACATCATATGCCAGCGCCCAGAAAGGGTGCTTATAAGCAAACAACTCCAAAATTGAAAAAAACGACTGCTTCGCAAAGAAGCAGTCGTCCCATTCATTTTATAAAAATATACGAGGGCACAGCCATATTATTTCGTTCCCGTATGGCCAAAGCCGCCTTCACCACGGATTGTATCAGACAATTCGTCTACTTCCACAAGTTTTATGCGAGGCACTTCTTGAATTACCATTTGAGCAATACGTTCGTTACGCTCGATTTTGAACGCCTGCTTACCGTGATTAATAATAAGTACCTTTACTTCACCACGATAGTCCGCATCAATCGTACCAGGTGAATTTAGACATGTAATTCCATTTTTATATGCTAATCCGCTGCGCGGACGAATTTGAGCTTCCAATTGTGGTGGAAGAGCGATTGCAAACCCTGTTGGTACGAGCATACGCTCACCTGGAGCTAATACAATCGATTCCTCTACAGCTGCATGCAGATCGAATCCCGCTGCAAGTTCAGACATTTGCTGTGGGAGAGGAATATCCTCATTACCTGATAATTTTTTGATTTGAACTTCATAACTGTTATTGGACAAGACTATCCCTCCTGAATGCTGCAATCGCCGCGTCATTACTGCCTACCATCGACACTGCAAATGGCTGTGCTGTCATATTCTTGACAATCTCACGCACATCATCTTGTGTCACGGCCTCAATACGAGCGATAATTTCATCTAATGTGTAATGTCTTCCTAACATTAATTCATTTTTGCCTAAACGAGTCATACGACTGCTCGTGCTTTCCAAACTTAAAATAAGGCTGCCTTTTAGCTGCTCTTTCCCTTTGCGCAATTCTTCATCAGACAACCCTTTTACTGTAACATCCTGCAGCACCTCTAGTGTTAGTTCCAACACATCAGAAGTCTGCTTCGGCGCTGTTCCGGCATAAACCGTAAACAACCCACTGTCAATATGGGAAGAATGATAGGAATAAACGGAATAAGCTAGACCACGCTTCTCACGGATCTCTTGGAACAAACGCGAACTCATTCCGCCACCAATAATGTTATTCAATAACACCATCGCATATAAGTTCGAATCATTCATAGAGCACCCTGGCAAGCTCATGCAAATATGATTTTGTTCCGTTTGCTTCTGATGGAATAATAAATCACTCTTGAACGCCGGTGCCTCCACAGCAGGAGACTGCCCTTTAATTTGGAAATCCCCAAAGTGACGCTCGAGCAATTCAATGATCGAATCATCAATATTTCCCGCAACGGCAATAACGGTATTGTCGAGTGTATAATGCTGATTCATATAGCGTTTCAAGTCAGCAGAAGTCATTGCGTCCAATCGTTCTCTCGTACCTAATATCGGATAAGCCAACGAATGCGAACCATACGCTGCACGAGTTAACAAATCATGTACGAGATCATCAGGCGTGTCTTCATACATCGATATTTCTTCTAGAATAACGTTTCTTTCTTTATGTAGTTCCTCTTCAGCCATTTGTGACCGGAAAAACATATCCGAAAGCACGTCTACAGCAATTGGCAAATGCTCATCAAGCACTTTCGTATAGTAACAAGTATATTCTTTGGAAGTAAATGCATTTACATGTCCACCTATTCCATCGAATGCTTCAGCAATTGACTTAGCATCATATCGCTCTGTACCTTTAAATAACATATGCTCTATAAAATGAGAAACACCGTTCGTCGTCTCATCCTCATTGCGCGATCCAGTCTTCACCCAGATGCCGAACGAAACTGAACGGCAGGTCGGAATTTTCTCTAAAACGACACGCAGGCCGTTTGTCAGCTGCACATTTTCCAACAGGAGCTCCTCCTTAACTCAATTCGATGCACTCTTTATCCTATCAAAAAAGTGCTGTCACCTCAACTTATTCCCTAATTGATTTGGGAGAACCCGCTTCTCTGACAGCACCTCGCTCACTGTTCCTGGCTCTAGCTTATTTTCTCTCGCCATACGAATAAATGTAGGCAGAGCTTTGCTTGTTGCTGCTGTCGGATGCATAAGTACGAGTACCCCCGGCTTCAACTTAGGCTTTACACGTTGAATAATTGTACCTGGCTCGTTTGGAGTATTCCAGTCGATCGTGTCCGCACTCCATAGCACTGTAAGCATTTTCAATTGTTGAGCGGTCTTTACCGTGAGGCTGTTAAACGAGCCAGAAGGCGGTGCAAACCAGCTACTCCGCTTCCCGAGCTGCTTTTCAATCTCACGCTCTGTCTTTTCTATTTCAACATATTGTCGCCCCTCACTAAGTTGAGCCATATTCGGATGTGTATAGGCATGATTGCCTATCTCATGCCCCTCTTCTGTAAGACGCTTCGCCAATTCAGGATTACGGCGAACCCAAGAACCATCTAAAAAGAAGGTCGTCTTCACTTGATATTCTTTCAATGTTTTTAAAATGGGCTCAATATGTTCATTTCCCCATGCTACGTTAATCATAAACGCAACCATCGGCTTATTTTCATTTCCTCTATATATGGGTTCTATCGGCAAATCCGCTAAGGTTACTTCTGCTTTCGTTTCGCGATACACGAGCTTTAGTGGAGCACCTTTCGGTAATTTGCTACTTTGTTCGTAGGATGCCGCTTCATCCACTTCAAGACCATTATAGCCAGGAACGGCCTTCCATACGCGATCAATACGAGCATTTATCGGTGCTTCCCGCTGCTCTTCAGCCGCTCTTTTTATTCGCTGACGCAGTTCGTCCCCGTTTACTTCATCTAAATTGCTGCTCATCTGAAACGCATCGCTATTAGCCAGTTGAGCTTTATGTTCAGCTACATATTTACTTGCACCGGTCCAATCTACTATGACCCACGTGATGATACAAGCAAAGCCGACAACAATCCACTTTTGTTTCGTTGCGTTCAATAAGGTCATCCCCTTCGATGGTTGTCCAATTCCGATCCATTCCATTCTATGCGACTTTGGACCGTCTTATTCGATACACCAAACAACTATCAGTTAGGATGAACATAACGCACTATTTTTACCAATCCTCCTAAAAACTTAGTTACAAACAAAAAAAGAGCCAGATTCATCTGGCTCTTACAAAGTAACTCATTTGGCAAACAAATGATATTACGAACGATCTGAACGATTTTCGCCTTGGTTTGGACGTGGTCCACGAGGGCCTTGACCATTAGGTCTGCGACCGCCTTCCGGGCGTGGAGGACGTGCAGCTTGAGAACTGGAACTTGAAACAACAGCTGTTCCTGCTTCACTAGCTGGTTCCAACAATACTTTGTGAGACAAGTTAATACGACCTTGTTGATCGATTTCAACAACTTTGACTTCGATCTTATCGCCGATGTTCACGACATCTTCAACTTTTGCTACACGCTCTGTAGAAAGTTGGGAAATGTGAACAAGTCCTTCTTTGTTAGGAAGTACTTCAACAAAAGCACCGAACTTCTCTACACGCTTAACCGTACCTGTGTACACTTCGCCGATTTCAACTTCACGAACGATGCCCTCAATAATATCGCGAGCACGCTCGTTAGCCTCTTGGCTCGGAGACGCAATGAAAATACGGCCATCTTGTTCGATGTCAATCTTAACACCAGTTTCATCGATAATTTTGTTAACGACTTTACCACCTGCGCCGATAACATCACGAATCTTATCTGGGTTAATTTGCATCGTCAAGATTTTAGGTGCATATGGGGACAACGTTTCGCGCGGTTGTTGAATAGCTTCCAGCATTTTACCAAGGATATGCATACGTCCTTCATTCGCTTGTGCAAGCGCTTGAGACAAGATATCACGGTTAATACCGTCAATCTTAATATCCATTTGAATCGCTGTTACACCTTCAGCTGTACCTGCAACTTTGAAGTCCATATCACCAAGGTGATCTTCCATACCTTGAATATCAGACAAGATAGAGAAGTGATCTCCGTCTTTAATAAGACCCATCGCAATACCTGCAACTGGAGCTTTAATAGGTACTCCCGCATCCATCATAGCCAATGTGCTTGCGCAAATACTAGCTTGGGATGTGGAACCATTGGACTCTAAGCACTCAGAAACGAGACGGATTGTATACGGGAAATCAACTTCGTTCGGGATCACTTTGCTCAATGCACGCTCACCCAATGCACCATGTCCAATTTCACGACGTCCTGGAGCGCGAAGCGGTCTTGCTTCACCAACAGAGAACGGCGGGAAGTTATAGTGGTGCATGAAACGCTTGGACTCTTCTGTACCTACACCATCTAGAATCTGTACGTCGCCAAGAGCGCCCAGCGTACAAATGCTAAGTGCTTGGGTTTGACCACGTGTAAACAGACCTGATCCGTGTGTACGAGGAAGTAAGCCTACTTGGCTTTCAATTGGGCGAATCTCGCTCAATTGGCGACCATCAGGACGTACTTTGTCATGTGTAATAAGACGACGTACTTCTTCTTTGACGATATCGTACAATGTCTCTTTAACATCATCCATTTTTTCTGGTTGCTCTATATAGAGCTGCTCGAAGTGCTCAGCTGCTTCTTGATTAATAGCATCAATAGCATCTTGACGAGCATGCTTCTCTTGAATGCGAATAGCTTCAACTAGACGAGATTGAGCGTATGCACGAACAGCTGCACTCACTTCCTCATCAACTGCATGAAGCTTCGCTTCGATTTTTTCTTTTCCTGAAATTGCTGCAAATTCTTCAATCTTAGCAACAATGTTCTTGATTTCATCGTGACCGAATAAAATAGCCTCAAGCATTACTTCTTCAGGTACTTCATTCGCTTCAGCTTCTACCATCATAATAGCGTCTTTCGTACCTGCTACTACGAGATGAAGGTCACTCTTTACTTCTTGCTCAACCGTAGGATTGATGATGAATTGACCATCAATACGACCGACGATAACGCCTCCGATTGGGCCGTTAAACGGAACATCAGAAATCGCCAATGAAGCAGATGTACCAATCATAGCTGCGATTTCAGGCGGGCAGTCTTGATCCACGCTCATCACAAGATCGACAATCTGAACATCGTTACGGAATCCTTCCGGGAACAATGGACGAATCGGGCGATCGATAAGGCGGCTCGCCAAGATAGCTTTCTCACTTGGTCTTCCTTCACGCTTAATGAATCCGCCAGGAATTTTACCTACTGAATATAATCGTTCTTCATAGTTGACCGTTAGCGGGAAGAAATCTAGGTCTTTCGGTTCTTTGGACGCTGTGACGGTACACAATACAACTGTGTCGCCATAACGTACTGTTACCGCCGCGTTAGCTTGCTTAGCCAACTGTCCTGTCTCCAGTACAAGCGGTCTTCCGCCGAGGTCCATCTCGATGCGATGCATGGAATCCCTCCTCAATGTATAACCATACTCCAATTCTGTACGTCTACCATTATTTCCTGCTTTAGGCTGCAAAAACCGTCTCTCAATTAGTGAGTCGATAAATCCCAGCTTGTCCAGCATTCATTCAGTCAGAACTGAATATAAGTATGTAAAAACAAATTGACTATACGATAAAAAGCAACCCAGTTGCATGCCGCTCACGGCGGCGATATACAACCAGGCTGCTTGGGTTAGAGCTATTAACGACGCAAACCGAGTTTCTCGATCAATGCGCTGTAACGCTTAACATCTTTGTTTTTCAAGTAAGCCAACAACTTACGGCGTTGACCAACCATTTTCAACAAACCGCGACGGGAATGATGATCTTTCTTGTGCGTACGCAAGTGGTCTGTCAAATTAACGATGTTTTGCGTAAGGATAGCGATCTGAACTTCAGGAGAACCTGTGTCAGAAGCGTGAGTCTTGTGCTCTTCGATAAGCTGTTGCTTACGTTCTTGAGACAATGCCATCCTATTCACCTCCAATTTCATTATTATTCATATTAGATTCCAATAGCCTCGTTACCGATGGTGAGATCGAGTAACCAAGCAATGGACAAGTGTTGTCTGTAGACAACGATATTAGTATAGCATCATTACAAGAGAAAGTAAACTCAACATTATCAGGTCAATTAATCACTGTCATTACGCCATGCTACTAGCCTCGCAATATTGCTCGTGCATCCTCAGCATCTCGAGTAATCTGCTCAATCAATTCCTGTATGCCGTTAAATTTCTTCTCTGAGCGCAAATACGCAATCAGCGATACAGACAACGTTTCATCATAAATATCCGCATCAAAGTCAAACAAATGAGCTTCAATAATCGGAGCTAGTATATGACTGTGGAAAGTAGGCTTCAAGCCTATGCTAAGCACGCCATCATACGTTTCTCCGCGCACTTGAACCCGTACTGCATATACACCTAAACGCGGAATATAATAAGGCTCTGCCGGATCTACGTTAGCAGTTGGAAACCCAATCGCGCGCCCACGCTTCTCGCCGTGTATGACCGTGCCAGTAATCGTATATGGACGGCCAAGCAAATGATTAGCTTGAACCATATCGCCATCATCCAGACACGCACGAATACGTGTGCTGCTCACCTTTTGTCCTTTATCATCGAATGGTTCGACGATATCAACAGTGAAACAATCTTTTCCTATATCACGCAGCGATTCAGCTGTACCTGCACCTTGGAAGCCAAAGCGATAATCAAACCCACATACGACATGCTGAGCCTTCAGCTTACACAATGCTTCAACAAACTGTTGAGGCGAAATACGCGCGAAGTCAAGGTCGAAATTAACGACATACATAAAATCGACCCCAAGCTTCGCTAACTGACGCTCTTTCTCTGCAAGTGGAGTTAAGTATCGTTCATAGCCTTGTCTTCCAAAAACATATTTGGGGTGAGGATGAAACGTCATAACACCAAGCGGGATGTTATGCTCACGACTGTATGCAAGGCCACGCTCTATTACATGAATATGCCCGGTATGAAGTCCATCGAAGTGCCCTAGCACAACAACCTGTGGCTGTGAATGCAACTGCCAAGCCGAATCATTCAATATATGTTGTAAAGCTATCGTTTCCATATGTCATCGAGCTCCCACATCCAGTTCTAGGGGTTGTTCCTCTATTCACAAGTTCAGCGTCATCAGGACGCACACGAGCAATTAAGGGCTATGTGTTAAACATCAGCCAACCGTACTCATTATACATCTGATGACCAGCAGACTACAACCCTATTAGGATGGAAGAAATGCTTTTACTGCACGTAATGCAAACTGACCTTCTGGAACTTGAAATAATCCGTAGAACGTTCCTTCCTCATCATACAGACAATACAGCTGTTGTGTTACAGGCTTAAACGAACATGCGCGGAAAGGAATCCCCTTGCCTTGCGTAGCATAAGATGCATATTCATTTTGTATCTGGATCGAAGGAATAAAAGAGACTGCCTTTTCGATAGAGATAAGATGTTCCTCTAATGAACCGTCGCTCACAGCTTGTTGAATTTGCTCGATCGTCAAGCTGTCTTTCTCTTCAAATCCTGCAGACAATGTACGTACAAGCTTGCCCATCGTAGACGGAACTTGCAGCGAACGCCCAATGTCTACACACAACGTACGGATATACGTTCCTTTTGAACAAGTTACACGGAATCGAACAGTAGGTTCATCTGTTCCAATCCCTAGATATTCAATGATAGAAATATCATGAATCGTAGCTTTTCTCGACTTACGCTCAACGACCTTTCCTTCTCTAGCGAGCTCATACAATCGCTTTCCATTTACCTTAACGGCAGAATACATAGGAGGCGTTTGCTCAATCTCACCTACAAAAGAAAGAATCGATTCACGAATTTGAGATTCCGTCAGATGAGAACAATCAGCAGTATCAGTTATCTCACCTGTGCTGTCTTCAGTATCCGTTGCTTTACCAAAACAAATAATGGCTTCATATTGCTTCGGCTGTTCTTGCAAATATTCTACAATACGTGTTGCCCTGCCTAAACAAAGAGGAAGAACTCCAGTTACTTGAGGGTCAAGCGTTCCTGTATGTCCAATACGCTTTTCTTTTAAAATCCCTCGCACTTTTGCAACAACATCGTGCGAAGTCCACCCTTCTGGCTTCCACACTGATAACACGCCATTCCATTGTGTCATAACGTTTGTTTCACCTGCTCTACTACTGCTTGAATTGCTTCTTCCAATGGCAAATGCACGGTACAGCCTGCGGCCTTAACATGTCCACCGCCATCGAATATTTGGGCAATTGCAGCTACATTTATATCACCTGCTGAACGCATACTTACTTTGACCCTACCAGGTATGACTTCTTTAAACAATAAGCCAACCTCTACTCCTTCGATGTTTCTTGGATAGTTAACCAATCCTTCGAGATCCTCGTTAGAAGCACCTGTTTGCTGCATATCTTCAGGGGTAATGTATAGCCAAGCAATTCGCTCATCGGATGCATAGCTTAATCTGCTTAAACCACGTTGAATCAAATTCATCTGTGGCTTCGAAATTGCTTCCAGCAAGCGTTCAGCAATAACGTTGCCTTTGACACCGTAAGCAAGCAGTTTGGATGCGATTTCCATCACATGCGGTGTCGTGTTGCTATAACGGAAACCTCCTGTATCAGTCAAAAGCCCCGTATACAAAATAGTCGCGATTTCATTTGATAATGGAATTACGCCGCGATCAAACAAATCAAACAAAATCTCTGCTGTAGCTGCAGCGTCCTCCCGAATAAGAGCCACGTCACCATAACGGTCATTGGTAGGATGATGATCGATGTTCAAAATATGAGCATTGGGTGCTACCCAGTCCGATATGCTCCCTATTCTTGCATAATCAGCACAATCTACACAAATGACAGCCTGAAATGGTTCTCTTTCCTTCAAATGACCTTGCTCTGCTACTAGTATCTCATCTGCCTTTGACAAAAACATGAGCTTACTTGGTACTTCATTCGCATTGACCATCGTGAATGACTTATTCCATTGCGATAACAACCAACCAATCGCTACCGTCGAGCTTATTGCATCACCGTCTGGGTTTACATGTGCTACGACTAGAAACTGATCATGTTTCTGGATAAACGTTAGCGCACGATCAAGATCGTGCGCATAAGAAGACGGCAGAGCCCCGTCTAGCTGCGAATGACTATTCGCAGCAGACAAAACTTTGCCGTTATTTTGTAATTGTTCCTGAGTGAAATTAGCTTCCTTATTGCTCATGACGAGTATCCCCATCTTTAATCTCTGTTAAGAGACGTTCGATTTTGCTACCGTATGCAATCGATGTATCAAGCTTGAATACCAGCTCAGGCGTATGGCGGAATCGAATTCGCTTGCCTAGTTCGGAACGAAGGAAACCATTAGCCTTCTCCAATGCTTTTAATGAGTTGTCACGTGCTTCATCATCACCAAGTACACTCAAATATACTTTAGCCAACGATAGGTCACTCGTAACTTCAACACCTGTCACTGTTAGAAATCCAATACGCGGATCTTTCAGTTCCGTTTGGATGAGCATGCTCAACTCTTTCTTGATCTGCTCTCCCGCACGACCAGTACGAACTTTTGCCATTTTACTTCACCTCTTTTTCTCTGTGAGGGCTTTGTTATTTACGCTCAACGGCTTCCATTTGGAAGGCTTCGATAACGTCGCCTTCTTTGAGGTCATTGAACTTGTCGAACATAATACCACATTCGTAACCTTGTGCAACTTCTTTCGCGTCGTCTTTGAAACGTTTCAAAGAGTCCAACTTACCTTCGAAGACAACAATGCCCTCACGAATGACGCGCACTTCTGCGTTACGAACCATTTTACCGGAAGTTACCATACAACCAGCGATCGTACCAACTTTACCAATCTTGAACATGTTACGAACTTCAGCATGACCAAGTACAACTTCTTTGTACTCAGGATCCAACATACCTTTCATCGCTTGTTCAATTTCTTCAACGATCGTATAGATAACGCGGTGCATACGCACGTCTACTTTTTCTTGATCAGCAGTCAATTGAGCTTGAGCATCAGGACGGACGTTAAATCCGATGACAATTGCATTAGATGCTGTCGCCAAGATAACGTCAGATTCTGTAATTGCACCTGCGCCGGAGTGAATGATTTTAACGCGTACGCCTTCAACTTCAATCTTCTGCAAGGAACCACGAAGCGCCTCAACAGAACCTTGAACGTCAGCCTTGATAATCACGTTAAGCTCTTTCATTTCACCGTCTTTGATATGCTTGAACAAGTCATCCAACGTTACACGCGTGTTCGCACCCAATTGGCTCTCACGAAGTGTAGTGGAACGCTTCTCTGCAATAGAACGAGCTTTACGCTCATCTTCGAACCCGATGAATACATCGCCAGCTTGTGGAACCTCCGTCAAACCTGTAATTTCTACAGGTGTAGAAGGTCCTGCTTCCTTGAGTCGACGACCACGGTCATTAACCATTGCACGAACACGTCCGAAGCATGTACCTGCGACGAATGCATCACCGACTTTAAGCGTACCGCTTTGTACAAGAATACGTGCTACAGAACCGCGACCTTTGTCAAGCTCTGCCTCAATAACTGTACCGCGAGCCAATTTGTCTGGGTTAGCTTTGAAGTCGTTTACTTCAGATACAAGAAGGATCATCTCAAGCAAATCTTCTAGGCCAGTACGTTGTTTAGCAGATACATTAACGAAGATAGTATCTCCACCGAACTCTTCCGCTACAAGTTCATATGCCATCAATTCTGTTTTTACGCGATCTACGTCAGCAGCCGGTTTATCGATTTTGTTAACCGCTACGATAATTGGCACGCCAGCAGCCTTCGCGTGGCTGATTGCTTCTACTGTCTGAGGCATTACACCGTCATCAGCAGCAACAACGATAATTGTAATATCCGTAACTTGCGCACCACGTGCACGCATAAGCGTAAACGCTTCGTGACCTGGTGTATCAAGGAACGTAATTTTCTTGTTGTTAATCTCTACTTGATAAGCACCGATATGCTGCGTAATACCGCCAGCCTCGCCGCCTGTCACGTTTGTTTTGCGGATCGCATCAAGAAGCGTTGTTTTACCATGGTCAACGTGACCCATAATCGTTACAACCGGTGGACGAGATTGAAGCTTAGCTTCTTCGTCTGCTTCTTCTTGCTCTTCGAACGGATCTTCCTGTACAGGAAGTTTCAATTCAACTTCTACTTTAAACTCTTCAGCGATAAGCTGAATTGTATCCAAATCAACCTCTTGGTTAATCGTCGCCATAACGCCCATGAGCAATAGCTTTTTAATAACTTCAGAAGCATCTTTGTGAAGAAGTTTAGCTAGATCACCAACCGTCATTGTGCCGCGCACGATGATTTTCTTAGGTGTGTTATCGATCTTCTCGCGCACTTCCATTTTTCTATCATTACGGCCTTTGCCTCTGCCTTTGCCTCTAGGACCACGATTGCGATTATCATCGAAGCGATTAAATCCTTGAGTCTTCTTGCCAGCACCGCCGTTGCGACGATCGTTATCTTGATCACCGAAGCGATTGCCTTTAGGATTTTGATTCATGCGAGCTGGTTGTGGCTTATCCACAGTTGTACGAGCTGGTGCTGGTGCTGCTGGACCACGGCTACCGCCTGGTGCTCCACCTGGACGACGATCTTGTTGACCACCGCGGAATCCACCTTGACCACCTTGACCTCCGCCTTGCGGACGGCCTTGACCACCGTTGTATCCACCTTGACCTTGTGGGCGTCCCTGACCTTGACCTTGCGGACGGCCTTGACCACTGTTGTATCCACCTTGACCTTGTGGACGTCCCTGACCTTGACCTTGCGGACGACCTTGACCACTGTTGTATCCACCTTGACCTTGTGGGCGTCCCTGACCTTGACCTTGCGGACGACCTTGACCACTGTTGTATCCACCTTGGCCTTGTGGACGTCCCTGACCTTGACCTTGCGGACGACCTTGACCACTGTTGTATCCACCTTGGCCTTGTGGACGTCCCTGACCTTGTGGACGGTCACCGCGAGGACGATCGCCACCTTCACGATTGAATGGGCGTCCTCCTTGTTGACCATCACGCGTTGGACGGCCTTCATTAGAACGGGATCCTTCACTGCGCTGTCCGCCAGTGCGTTCACGCTGTTGCTCTCCGCCACGCGGTGCCTCAGAAGCAGCTCCAGCAGATTGGCTTACTTGTGCTTCCGCTTGCGGCTTAGCCGGTGTTCCTTCGTTCTTAGCTTGTGCATTTGCCTTTACGTCTTTGAAATGTTGCTCTACTTTACCCACAGCATCAGTCTCCATTACACTCATATGATTGTTTACAGGATAATTAAGTCGTTTAAGAATCGTAATAATTTCTTTACTACTCATGTTGATTGATTTTGCATATTCGTAAACTCTTAACTTTTCCTTATTGTCCTTCCCTTGTTTCACCAATATACTCCACCTCCGACATAGTTATCAGCCCGTTATGCATCAAGCTCGCGAAGCCCTTGTCGGTTACCCCCAATATCACTCGGTCTAGTTTACCTATACTTTCTCCAAGCTCATCTCGGGTAAATCCAATAACAAGTGGAACATTGTAGGTACTGCATTTATCTTTGAACTTTTTCTTTGTGTTCTCAGATGCATCACCTGCAACGATTACTAATCGAGCCTGACTATTTCGTATTGCTTTAAACACAATGTCGTCTCCGGATACCAGCTTGCCAGCACGTTGCGCCAAGCCAAGTTGAGACAGGACTTTATTCTTCATCTTCATCTCGCTCCTTGTTCGCGAGAAAATCATCTTCGACGCGGATGAAATCCTGCGCCAACTGTTGATATATATCAGCGTGCACCGCTTGCTTAAGCGCACGGTCAAGAGCTTTTGACTTATGTGCCAGCTTAAAGCAAGCCAGCTTTCCACATAAGTAAGCACCCCGACCCGACTTCTTGCCTGTCAAGTCGATTTGAACCTCATCTTGGGGAGTCTTGACAACGCGGATAAGCTCCTTTTTGGGCATCATTTGCTGACAAGCAACGCATTTGCGCAGCGGTACTTTTCTCGGTTTCATGACTGAACCCCCTTGCCCTTCAGCAAAATGAGAACTTGTTTGCACAAATTACTCTTGTGTCTGCTGAGTCTCAGTAATCTGCTCATCGCTTTCAATGAGAGCTTCTTCTTGTTCAAGCGATTCCGTTGGATCGAAGCCTTGTTCAGCAACCAAACGCTCTTGCTCAATCGCTAGATCTTCAGCATCCAATTCAGCAGCAATGACTTCACCAATTTGGGACTCGCTCTTAATGTCAATCTTCCAGCCTGTTAGCTTAGCTGCAAGGCGGGCGTTTTGACCCTTGATGCCGATTGCAAGTGACAATTGGTAATCAGGAACGATTACACGTGCCATCTTCTCAACTTCACGAACATCGACTTCTACTACCTTAGAAGGACTAAGTGAGTTTGCTACGTACTCCTCTACATCCTCAGACCAACGTACGATGTCGATTTTTTCACCGCGAAGCTCGTTAACGATCGTTTGTACGCGTGTACCTTTAGGACCAACACAGGAACCTACTGGATCTACTTCTGGATTACGCGAATAAACCGCAATCTTAGAACGCTGACCCGCTTCGCGCGCAACAGACTTGATCTCTACCACACCTTCGAAGATCTCAGGCACTTCCAACTCAAACAAGCGTTTGAGCAAACCTGGATGGGTACGGGACAAAATAATTTGTGGTCCCTTTGTTGTGTTCTCTACTTTCGTAATGTATGCTTTAACACGATCTCCGTGTTTGAACTTCTCGTTCGGCATCATTTCGTTTAAAGGAAGAACCGCTTCCACCTTGCCTAGATCAATAAATACGTTGCGCGTATCTTGACGCTGTACGATACCTGTAACGATATCTTCAGCGCGATCAACGAACGCATGATAAATGAGTCCGCGCTCTGCTTCACGAATACGCTGTGTAACAACTTGCTTAGCCGTCTGTGCTGCAATACGACCGAACTCGCGTGGGGTCACTTCAATTTCACAGACGTCATCAATCTGGTAGTTCGGATTCACTTCACGGGATGCATGCAGCGAAATTTCGTGTCGAGGGTCCATAACCTCATCTACGACCGTCTTACGGGCATATACTTTGATTACACCCGTTGTACGATTAATATCCACACGAACATTTTGTGCTGCGTTAAAATTACGCTTGTAGCTGGAAATCAAAGCAGCTTCAATCGCGTCTATCAATATTTCTTTGGCAATTCCTTTTTCGTGCTCAATCTCTGCCAACGCTTCAATAAAATCAATACTCATGCGGTAAGCTCCCCCTTTCAGCCGCGAAAACGGCTTCATCATGTACTCATGTACGTAAAGAAAATTACATACTAATGTTAGAACATAATAGCCAAACGAGCATTGGCTACTTTGGAAGTAGGCAATTCATATTCTTTCTTGCCAATTCGTACGACGACTGTTTCTCCATCGTAGGATACAAGTGTACCTTCAAACTCTTTAAGACCTTGAATAGGCTCATATGTAGTCACGAAGACATACTTGCCAATCGATTTCTCGTAGTCCTTCGGCTTCTTCAACGGGCGTTCTGCGCCAGGAGAAGATACTTCTAGGAAATATGCATCTGTAATTGGGTCATTCTCATCCAATTGCAGACTCAAATATTCGCTAACGCGACCACAGTCCTCAATGTCGATCCCGCCATCCTTGTCCACAAATACGCGCAGGAACCAACTGCTTCCTTCTTTGACATATTCAATGTCAACTAACTCGAACTGATGTTCATCCAAATAAGGTTGCAACATGTTTTCAACTACCGATTTGATGTTCGGTGTGCTCAAGCTTTGTACCTCCCGATACACTAGGTATGTCTCTTTTAAATATATGGTTAATTCCGTTGTATCTACATCGCAATTGCCTGTTCAATTCTTAACAGAAATTGGTGTTATACAAAAAAAGTCCGGATGTAAATATGAAAGAGTGGGTTTCCCCACTCTTCTCAACGGCTGTATCCACATGATTACCAAAAGAATTATAGCATAAACAATTACGAAAAAGCAATGTGTCAGAACAGCGACAGCTGGTTCGTCTCAGGTAATCCGCGGAAGCAGCCCATCTGTGTTAACAGCTCAATAATCGTCTTCGAAGCTTTGGAACGCTGTTGGAAATCTTCGATCGACAAGAATTCATCACCTTCACGCGATGCTGCAATGTTGCGAGCTGCGTTTTCTCCTATACCCTGCATCGCGGAGAACGGTGGAATTAGCGAATCTTCGTCCACTAAAAACTTCGTTGCATCTGAACGATAAAGATCAAGAGACTTAAAGCTCAAGCCACGAGCTGTCATCTCTAACGCCATTTCCAAAACAGGAAGCATGTTTTTCTCTTTCGGAAGTGCTTGGAAGCCTTTCGCTTCGATTTCATCAATTTTACGGTTGATGGCCTCATAGCCTTGGCAGAGTAGCTCAATATCAAAGTCTTCCGCACGAACCGTGAAATACGTGGCGTAGAATTCAATTGGATGATACAGCTTGTAGTAAGCACAGCGCACTGCTGAGATAACATAAGCAGCAGCATGGGCTTTCGGGAACATGTACTGGATTTTCAAACAAGAATCGATATACCATTGCGGTACATTGCAGCGCTTCATCTCATTAATCCAATCTTCTGATAGTCCCTTACCTTTACGTACATTTTCCGTAATCTTAAAGGCTAGACCTGCATCCATCCCCGCTTTGTAGATAAGGAAGAGCATAATCTCGTCACGACAACCGATAACGGTCTTAATCGTACAAATGCCACTTTTAATAAGTTCTTGCGCATTTCCAAGCCATACCCCTGTACCATGAGACAAACCTGATATTTGCAGCAAATCGGCAAAAGAACTCGGCTGACATTCTACAAGCATTTGGCGAACGAATCGTGTTCCCATTTCTGGTATACCATACGTAGCAACTGGTGTACGAATTTGATCAGGCTCAACACCAAGCGCCTTCGTAGAGTTGAACAGGCTCATTACTTTGGAATCATTCATTGGTATCGTCGTTGGATCTACTCCAGTTAAGTCCTGAAGCATACGCATCATCGTCGGGTCATCGTGACCCAGAATATCGAGCTTCAGCAAGTTGGCATCAAAGGCGTGATAATCGAAATGCGTAGTCTTCCATTCCGCATTTATATCATCCGCTGGAAATTGAACAGGCGTAATATCTTCAACTTCCATATAGTCTGGAACGACAACGATACCACCTGGATGCTGTCCTGTACTGCGTTTTACACCTGTACAACCTGATGCAAGCCGAGCCAGCTCTGCACCGCGCCATTTTTTATGGTAATCTTCTTCATATTTTTTCGTGAAACCAAACGCTGTCTTCTCTGCTACCGTACCGATCGTCCCTGCACGGAATACACTTTTCTCTCCAAATAGCTCCTTCGTGTAATTGTGCGCAATCGGTTGGTATTCTCCAGAGAAGTTCAAATCGATATCGGGAACTTTGTCCCCCTTAAATCCAAGGAACGTTTCAAACGGTATATCCTGTCCCTCGCCTTTCATACGGCTACTACAATTCGGACATTCCTTATCAGGCAAGTCGAAACCACTAGGTACACTACCATCGGTAATCCATTCACTGTGCTTGCACTCCGTGTTCGGACACACATAATGTGGTGGTAATGGGTTAACTTCAGATATGCCAAGGAACGTCGCAACGACTGATGAACCTACGGAACCACGAGAACCAACCAAATAGCCATCCTCATTTGATTTTTTTACGAGTCGTTCTGAAATCAAATAGTTCGCGGAGAAACCGTATTTAATAATCGGTTCAAGTTCCTTTTCTAGACGAGCCACGACGATTTCAGGTATAGGCTCGCCATAAATGTGTTTCGCCGTGTCGTAACAAGTATTACGCATCTCTTCATCTGCACCGTCAATAATAGGCGTAAACAGCTCATCTGGGAACAGTTTCAATGCTTCAAATCGCTCTGCCAATTCATTCGGATTCGTTATAACAACTCGCTTTGCCACATCAGCACCGAGGAACTCAAATTCCTTCAGCATTTCTGTCGTTGTACGGAAGTGTGCATCCGGTTTCTTTTGGTCTTTGAGCGGACTAAAGCCAGTAATACCATGGATCGTAATATCACGGAACATTTTATCCCGTGGATTCAAATAATGAACGTTACCAGTTGCTATAACTGGCTTACCAAACTTATCTCCAATATCACATACTTTGCGTATCGCCTGCTCGATATCAGACGGCGCACCTACAAGTCCCTTATCAACGAGATGCATGTACATCGTGAGCGGTTGAATTTCCAACACATCATAAAATTGTGCGATTTCTTCAGCTTCTTCTCGTGACTTGTTCAATACAGCTTCAAAAAATTCGCCTTTCTCGCAGCCAGAAATGATAAGCAGCCCTTCACGATGTTCAATCAGCTTACGCTTTGGAATACATGCTACACGATGGAAGTACTCCGTATGTGATGACGACACAAGCTTGTACAAATTCTTTCTGCCCACATTATTCAATGCATAAATGCTGCAGTGGAATGGACGTGTATTTTTTAAATTTTGACCAACATAATCATTAAGACGATCCAACATCTCAATTCCGCGAATCGAATGCGCATCATGCAGTAATCCGACTAAGACACCTGACAATGCAATCGTATCGTCTATTGCACGGTGATGATTTTCAAGCGAAACTTTATATTTATCTGCCAACGTATTTAGACGGTGATTTTTGATTGTTGGATGAATCAATCTCGCTAGCTCAAGCGTGTCCAATACAGGGTTAGACAGCTCCGGCAATCCCAGCTGTTTCAGATTATGCTGTACGAAGCCCATATCAAATCGAGCATTATGAGCAACAAGGATGTCATCTTCCACAAACGCAACGAACTGCTTCAACACTTCATCCACTTCAGGTGCATCTTGCACCATATCGTCCGTAATATTCGTCAATTGCTGGATGTTGTACGGAATACGTTCATGCGGATTAACGAAAGAAGCGTAACGATCAATCTCTTTACCATCCTGCATTTTGACTGCCGCAATCTCGATAATTTTGTTGTTCGTTACGGACAGACCCGTTGTCTCGATATCAAATACAACATAAGTTGCCTCTTTCAAGTTGCGAGGCTTTGCATTCATAACGACTTCCGTATTATCATTAACCACATTTGCTTCCAGACCGTAAATCACTTTGACGCCATGCTTTTTCGCAGCCTTAGCAGCTTCTGGATAACATTGAACATTGCCATGATCCGTAACAGCTATCGCCTTATGTCCCCACTTAGCTGCTTGCTTTACATAGCTATCAATAGAAGTAACAGCATCCATCGTGCTCATCGTCGTGTGCAAATGGAACTCCACTCGCTTCTCTTCCGCTGTATCTTGACGCTCTGGCGGAGCAGTTACTTCTTGCAAATCAGACGCCAGCATAACAAGCTCCGGTGTCATCATAAAACGGTCATACTCGACTCGACCACGAACCTTAACCCATTTTCCATTCGATAACAGACTAAGCTTGAGTACATCTTCTTTTGACTTAGCAAACATCTTGATCAGCATGGAATCAGAAAAGTCAGTTACATTGTAGGTAAATAACGTATTACCATTTCGCAGTTCCTTCGTTTCCAGACCGAACACCATACCTTGAAGGGTGACACGCTTCTCTTCATCCTGCACGTCCATAATCGGCATAGGCTGATCTTTAACTTCATAGCCGAATTGTAGGCGATCCGGAACGACTCCCGGCTCAGCTGCTTGATCGACAGAATCCAATGCAGCTTCTTCCATCATGCGCTGAACAGCTTTACGTTCTTCTTCAACCAGTTTGGCCTGAAATTCCTGGACCACTTCTTTATCTTGCTGTCCAATTTGAAGCTGTACACGCAATTGGCGAGAAAAATACGTGTCGTAGAAGCGCTTGACGTATTCATCAATTTGCTTCTTCTTAGCCAGCTCCAATGAAGTTTCTTCAGCTAGTAATATTCGAACAAGATCAGATTCAACTTCGATCTGCGCCCGATGCAGCCAACCATTTACGGAAGCAACCTCACGCTTCACCCATTCCATGAATAGCTGCCAATAGGCTTCAACAACCTCCTGATAAGAAACCACTTCTTCATAATGAAAAATGATTTTAATCTTTGCGATATGAGACATTTTATCTTGGATTTTCAAACAAAATGTTCGGTACGCTTCTGGTGGTACGATCGTTGACTTTTCGATGTGGATCGTCCATTCCCGATTCGAACGGCTTGTTTCTACACGATCTATATGTCCATCTTGAAAAAAGGTTTGCATAAGTTCGGGGGGCAGTTCGGCTTGCTTCATTAGCAGCTCAAAACGTTGTCTACGATCCGTCATGAAGTCCACCTCCTGTCTAATCTATAGAACAGAAATGGCTTTCGCTAGGAGTCATCATTCGGATTGCCGAGGGATGCTCCCGCATCGAAAGCCATTTCATCATTATTAACTATTAGTATTGTAATTAATATGCACGTGCAAATACAACGGTATGTTTAGCCTTCTCTCCACATACTAGGCAAGAGGACTTATGCTCATCCACCGTAAATGGAATGTTGCGGCTAGTAGCACCTGTTTCTTCCTTCACTTGATTCTCACAAGCGTCAGATCCACACCATCCTGCCAATGTGAAGCCGCGTTTCTCTTCCATGGAAGCTTTCATTTCATCAATTGTATCGACAGAATAGAAATTCTCTTGACGGAACTGAAGTGCACGATTGAACATTTCACTGTGAACATCGTTCAACATCTTCTCAACTTCTTCTGTCAACTTCGCTTGCTCAACAATACGCTTCTCACCTGTAACACGGGAAACAAGTACACAAACACCGTTTTCCATATCACGAGGACCGATTTCAAGGCGAACTGGGACACCGCGCATTTCGTATTCGTTGAACTTCCAGCCCGGTGATACGTCGGAACGATCATCCATACGTACACGAACACCGGCAGTTTTCAATTCAGCGAACAACTCGTCTGCACGACTTACCACTTGATCACGTAGTTTGGCAGGTCCAATTGGAATAACAACAACTTGCGTTGGAGCAACTTTAGGAGGCAGAACCAATCCGCGATCGTCACCATGAACCATAATCAGCGAGCCAATTAGACGAGTACTTACTCCCCAAGAAGTCGTATGTGCATATTCCATCGAATTTTCACGGCCAAGGTACTGGATGTCAAATGCGACAGCAAAGTTTGTTCCCAAGTAATGAGAAGTACCCGCTTGTACAGCACGTCCGTCCTTCATCATTGCTTCAATCGAATACGTGTCTACCGCACCCGCAAATTTCTCAGAAGGTGTTTTTTGACCAACGATTACGGGAATCGCCAAGTAACCTTCAACAAATTCTTTATAAATTTGAAGCATTTGCATCGTCTCATGACGCGCCTCTTCTTCTGTTTCATGTGCCGTGTGACCTTCTTGCCACAAGAATTCACTTGTACGAAGGAACGGCATTGTACGTTTCTCCCAACGAACAACATTCGCCCATTGGTTAATAAGAACAGGAAGATCACGATAGGATTGAATCCACTTGGAGTACATATGACCAATCATCGTTTCGGATGTAGGACGAATGGCAAGACGCTCTTCAAGCTTCTCCCCGCCTGCCTCTGTAACCCATGGTAACTCGGGGTTAAATCCTTCTACGTGCTCCTTCTCTTTTTGGAAGAAGCTTTCCGGAATAAACATTGGGAAATAAGCGTTGCGGTGACCTGTTTCCTTAAAGCGACGATCCAATTCCTCACGAATATGCTCCCATATTTCGAATCCATCTGGACGGAATACGATACAACCGCGAACTGGGGAGTAGTCCATCAGCTCAGCTTTTTTAATAACATCAATATACCAGCGTGAAAAATCTTCTTGCTGTGGTGTAATTTCCGATACGAACTGCTTCTCCTTAGACATAACGGATAAGTTCCTCCTGAATCTGTGCATTAGCGAGGCTGCATGATTTCCTATTTTCTAATTACAAAACTCTATAGTGAAACGATCCAATCTCGCTAATGACATCACAAATATTAGCTTTTAAATAGTCGTAAAATATCATTATAAGTAACAACCAGTATAAGCATCATAAGCATAGCAAATCCGACAAAGTGAACCATACTTTCACGGTTCGGATCAATCGGTTTACCTCTCAATGCCTCAACTCCTATAAACACTAGGCGACTTCCATCCAATGCCGGAATTGGAAGTAGATTGAATATACCTAAGTACAAACTTAATATGGCTGTCCATAATGTAAGTTGTTCAATTCCTTGTTTAGCTACTTGACCTGTTATTTCAAATGTTCTTACAGGTCCGCCCAAGTCATCAAGCTTGAATTGTCCAAATACTAACTGCTTAAAACCATCGAATATTAACTTCGTCATGTTAACCATTGAAGTTCCAGCATGTTGGAACGTTTCTGTAAACGAAGGTGAGCGAGTCGGAAGAATAGGTGAAATACCAACTTTTCCACCCTCATGCCCTTCTAGTTTAACAGGAGTTAGTGTCACTTCAAAACGCTCAGTTCCTCGCAATACGCTCCACGTCATCGGCTTACCTTCTGATTCACCTGTCATTTTCACAAGTTTTTCAGCGTCTCCGCCGATTGCGACGCCATTAATTTTCTCAATGATATCGCCTTCTTGGATGTTAGCTTTAGCAGCAGGCATATCCTCTTTGATGTTACCTACTTTGACGTAAGTAGGGTTTTCCAATGGAATGCCAACCATTAAAATATGAGCAGCAAACAAGAAAAACGCTAGAATAAAGTTCATTAATGGTCCGCCAAAGATGGCCAACGCACGCTGACCTACGGTCTTACCACCAAACTGGCGATTACGGGGTGCGATTTGAGTATCCTGATTACGTGCAACGATAAGCGCTTGCGGATGCACTTGATACGTTTGCTGTTCGCCATCAACCGCCAGCGTAAGATTTAGATGATGCTCTAAATCAATGCTAACAATCTCACCACGAATGACATTTTTTCTCATATCGAGTTGATCGGCATACAGCTTCTTCACTTGCCCATCGCTGATGCGAATCGCAACAGTTTGTCCTGGCTGAATTTCTACAACTTCGGGGTCTTCGCCAGCCATTCTGACGTAGCCTCCAATAGGAAGCAATCTCAGCGTGTAGCGTGTCTCACCCTTTTTGTATGCAAAAATTTTGGGTCCAAAACCAATTGCAAACTCCCGCACAAGAATGCCTGCACGCTTAGCAAATATGAAATGACCCCACTCATGTATCGTTACGATGATGAAAAAAACGAGTACTGAAGACAGTACTATCTGCACCATTTGCAAGCGTAACATCCTCCTTTAGCGTTGCGGGACGCGTATAACCTATACATTATCATTATTCTCCATCATCGCACAAGAGAATCCATTGTCCTAGAATTGTGTACGCAAGTTATTCAACTGGAGGCAAGCTAGCTGCAACAGCTCTCGCCCTTCCATCAGCATCTTCAATTTCAGCTAAGGAAGGGTCGGCAATAACTTGATGATTGGATAGCACCTTCTCAACAATGCGTTCAATATCCAAGAAACCAATTTCCCCTTTAAGGAAACGACTTACCGCAACCTCGTTTGCGGCATTAAACACAGTCGTTGCCGTTCCGCCAGCTTGACCACTCTCATAAGCATAACGAACCATTGGATAACGAGCCATGTCCATTTCACGGAAATGAAGCTTTCCAATCTCAGCTAAGCTTAGTGACGGTCCCTTCATCTCGATCCGTTCAGGGTATGTCAATGCGTACTGGATAGGTACACGCATGTCAGGCAGCCCCAGCTGCGCAATAACAGAACCATCCACATATTCGACGAAAGAATGAATAATGCTTTCTGGATGAATGAGTACTTGAATTTGCTCATAAGGAATGTCGAATAGCCAGTGTGCCTCAATGACCTCTAGACCTTTATTCGCCATCGTAGCGGAATCTATCGTAATCTTAGCACCCATAGACCAGTTCGGATGGTTCAACGCTTGCTCTACAGTTACATCTTTAAGTTCTTCTCTTCCTTTATCTCGGAAGCTGCCTCCTGATGCTGTCAACGTAATCGAGCGCAAATGACGCATAGATTCTCCGTTTAAACATTGGAAGATAGCTGAATGTTCACTGTCAATCGGTAACAAAGCTACATTATGCTTACGTGCAGCCGCTGTCACTAGATGCCCCGCTGTGACGAGGGTCTCTTTGTTAGCCAATCCAATCTGTTTGCCTTGTTCAATAGCAGCTAACGTAGATTTCAACCCTATACTGCCCATAACTGCAGTCACGACAGTATCTGCATCAGCACAGGAGGCCACCTCGATTAGGCCTTCATCTCCATATGTCAGTGCCGTTCCTGCCGGCAGATGGATCCGAATCGCATCAGCAGCTGCTTTGTCCTGTACCGACACTAGCTTTGGACGAAATTGCTGCACTTGCTGCAATAGCAATTCAATGTTCCGGCCAGCAGCCATTGCTTCGATTTCAAAATACTCAGGGTGCTGCGCTACCACATCTAATGTCTGAGTTCCAATCGAACCTGTGGAACCTAGTAGAGCGATTCGTTTCATGAAACACCTCTATTCATTATGTTGCCGCGTAACGTAAGATGTGCTGCTTCGTGTATTAATAAACAACACCAATGAAGTACGCAAGTGGGAAAACAACTAACCAACTGTCACAGCGATCAAGCACACCGCCATGGCCTGGTAGCAAGCTTCCAGAATCTTTTACTCCTTGTACTCGCTTGTAAGCTGACTGGATTAAGTCACCCATCTGGCCTGCCAGAGATACGGTTAGGCCAAGTGTTACCGCTTGTGTAATAGACATCATGTCCGGACTCACAAAAGCACCGATCAAGCATACAATTATAGATACAAGCACGCCTCCAACAGCACCTTCAATCGTTTTGTTAGGGCTAATCGCCGGCCATAATTTATGCTTTCCTATAGCTCGTCCTACAAAATAGGCACCAATATCGGAAGCCCATACTGCAGCAAAAAGCAGTATAGTCCAGAACAAACCGTGCTCTATTTCATTCCGAATCACGATCATATACTTGAATCCAAAACCAACATACAATGCCCCGAACCATAATACAGCAGCATTTTGGATAGTAATGCGATTCTTGCTAATGACCGTAATCGATAATGCGATAAACATAAACAGCCACAAAATTACATCTGGTGACCAGTTGATTTCTATCCCCCAACGTGACCATGGAACGGTTAACATCAGAACTAACCCATATCCGAAAAGAGCTATTAAGTCAAAAGGCTGTTTATGAAGCATTCGAGCGTATTCGTAAAATCCAATTAACGCCAGGGCAATAAGCAGCCCTTCATAAGGTAAGCTACCGATGTAAACCAGCACTGCAAAGAACGATCCGGCGATAACTCCCGTCATGATGCGCTGTTTCATATAGACTCGTCCTCCAACTTATTGTAGTCCGCCATACCGCCTATGACGACTTTGGTACTCGGCTACAGCTTCCTTCAAATGTTCCCCAGTAAAGTCAGGCCACAACACATCAGTAAACCAAAATTCACTGTATGCCAATTGCCATAACATAAAGTTACTCAGACGCATTTCCCCACTCGTCCTAATAAGCAAATCAGGATTAGGTAAATGATTTGTTAAAAGATTTGCAGATATCATCTTTTCATCTATCTGCTCCACTTGCACTCGCCCTGCTAATACATCAGCTGCGATTTCACGAACACCTTCAACCAACTCACGCTGTCCGCCATAATTTAATGCGAAATTAAGAATAAGGCCGGTGTTGTGCTTCGTTCGCTCAATTGCTTCTTCTAATGGTTTTCGTGTATGTTCAGGCAACTGCTCCCGATGCCCCATCATCTGAACTTGAACGTTTTCTTTAATCAGTTCATCTAGCTCAATGGCCAAAAATTCTTGAGGCAGTTTCATTAGAAATTCCACTTCATCTTTGGGCCGTTTCCAATTTTCTGTTGAAAATGCATACATCGTAAGTACTTTGATACCCAACTCATTTGCGGCTATCGTCACATTCTTGACAGCCTTCATGCCGGTATGATGGCCAGCAACACGAGGCAATCCACGGCGCTTCGCCCAGCGTCCATTGCCGTCCATAATAATGGCAACATGTTCTGGGACATTGTCTTTAGATACGTGCAAAGGCTTATGGTTAGTTTCGCGTTGCTTCAACCACGCTTGGAATCGCTTAATCATTCCGTCTCCTCCAACCCGGTGATAACATACTGACGTCGAAGCCCTTATGACTGTCGGGTTCGAATAAAAAGACAATAAACCCCACCGTGTGGAGGGGTATCAAGTCACTGTTGTCTAGAACGTTACACTTCCAGAATTTCTTTTTCTTTTGCAGCAAGTACTTTGTCAACTTCAACTATGTACTTGTCTGTAAGCTTTTGAACATCATCCTGATGGCGACGAGACTCATCTTCAGAAATATCTGTCTTTTCCATCTTTTTGATATCATCATTCGCATCACGACGAATATTGCGAACAGCTACTTTAGCTTCTTCACCATATTTTTTCGTTTGTTTTACGAGTTCCAAACGACGCTCTTCTGTAAGAGCAGGAATCGTAATACGAATCATTTGTCCATCATTCGCTGGAGTTAATCCAAGATCAGACTTCAAAATTGCTTTTTCGATTGCACCAATAGAAGTTTTATCCCATGGCTGAATCATCAAAGTACGAGCATCTGGCGTATTGAGGTTAGCAAGCTGATTAACAGGCGTCATTGCACCGTAGTATTCAACTTGAATGCGATCAAGCAAAGCTGGAGTTGCGCGACCTGCACGAAGTGACGATAGTTCACGTTTGAGTGCACCAATCGCTTTTTCCATACGCTCTTCTGCATTTTTCTTAACTGCTTGTGGCATTAGTCTACACTCCCTTTTACAATAGTACCGATCTTCTCACCGAGCACGACTCGCTTAATGTTACCATTTTCTGTGATATTAAACACAACAAGTTGAAGATCATTGTCCATACACAGAGAAGTAGCTGTTGAGTCCATAACACCAAGATTTCGGTTTAACACTTCCAAGTAAGTCAACTGATCGAATTTCTCTGCTGTTGCATCTTTGAAAGGATCTGCAGAGTAAACGCCATCCACTTTGTTTTTAGCCATTAGGATGACATCAGCTTCGATCTCCGCAGCACGTAGAGCTGCAGTCGTATCCGTCGAGAAGAACGGGTTTCCTGTACCTGATGCAAAAATAACCACTCGACCTTTCTCCAGGTGACGAATAGCACGACGACGAATATACGGTTCAGCAATTTGCTGCATAGCAATCGATGTTTGAACACGTGTAGGCACGCCAATTTGCTCTAGTGCATCCTGCAAAGCTAGAGAATTCATTACAGTTGCAAGCATACCCATATAGTCTGCTGTGCCACGATCAATGCCTTTCTCGCTTCCTGCAATTCCACGCCAAATGTTGCCTCCGCCACAGACGATAGCCACTTCTATGCCAAGTTCAACGACCTCTTTCACTTGTTCTGCGATAGAATTGATCATATCCGATTCGATGCCATATCCAGCTTGGCCTGCCAACGACTCACCGCTAACTTTCAATACGATGCGTTTATAAACCGGTTGCTTCAATGTATACCCTCCACTTTCCATAACGACCGCTAAAAAAGAAGGAACACAATGTGTCCCAACTTTTCAGCGTGCCTGTTGATAGCCTTAAGGCTTGCTCGCAATGTATTTCCGAACGAAAATTACATTTTAGCTTGTGCCATAACCTCTTCAACAAAGTTATCTTGTTTTTTCTCCAAACCTTCGCCAAGTTCATAACGAACGAAACGACGGATAGAAATGTTTTCGCCGATTGTAGCGATTTTTTCATTAAGAAGCTCTTCGATTGTTTTGTCCGGATCTTTAACGAAGGATTGCTCCAACAAGCAGAACTCTTCGTAGTATTTGCTGATACGGCCTTCAACCATTTTCTCAACGATTTTTTCTGGCTTGCCTTCGTTAAGAGCTTGAGCTTTCAAAATTTCTTTTTCTTTCTCAATCTCATCAGCAGATACTTCATCACGACGAACGAACTTCGGAGCAGAAGCTGCGATATGCATTGCGATGTCTTTTGCGAAAGCTTGGAATTGATCTGTCATAGCTACGAAGTCAGTTTCGCAGTTGATTTCAACCAATACGCCAATACGTCCGTTAGCGTGGATGTAGGATTGTACTACACCCTCTGTAGCGATACGGTCGCCTTTTTTAGCTGCAGCAGCCAATCCTTTTTCACGAAGGATTTCACTTGCTCTTGCGATATCACCATTAGCTTCTTCCAACGCTTTCTTGCAATCAAGCATACCAGCGCCTGTTTTTTCACGTAGTTCTTTTACTGCACTCGCATTTACTGCCATGTCAATTACCTCCAACACAATATTAGCTTCGTTATGTAACGAAGACCTAGGGTTCGATTCTCTTTAAAAAAAGGGCGGCGAGAGGTGAATCACCTTTCAACCACCCTTTGTTCATCCAATTCTTATGCTTAAGCTGTTGTCTCTTCGCCTTGGTTAGCTTCGATAATTGCATCAGCCATTTTAGCAGTCAACAATTTAACAGCACGGATTGCATCGTCGTTACCAGGGATAACGTAGTCGATTTCATCCGGATCGCAGTTAGTATCAACGATACCTACGATTGGGATACCCAATTTGCGAGCTTCTGCAACAGCAATACGCTCTTTACGTGGGTCGATTACGAACAATGCGCTAGGCAATTGTTTCATGTGCTTGATACCGCCCAAGAATTTCTCAAGACGATCTTTCTCCTTACGGAGCAAGATAACTTCTTTCTTAGGAAGTACTGCGAAAGTACCGTCCTCTTCCATAGCCTCAAGCTTCTTCAAACGATCAACACGTTTTTGAATTGTTTGGAAGTTAGTCAATGTACCACCCAACCAACGTTGGTTGATGAAGTATTGACCAGCACGAGCCGCTTCTTCTTTAACGGAATCTTGTGCTTGTTTCTTAGTACCAACGAACAACACTGTGCCGCCGTCAGCTGCAAGGGATTTTACAAAGTTGTAAGCTTCCTCGACTTTTTTCACTGTCTTTTGCAAGTCAATGATGTAAATACCGTTACGTTCTGTGAAGATATATCTGTCCATCTTTGGGTTCCAGCGACGAGTCTGGTGACCGAAATGTACGCCAGCTTCCAAAAGCTGTTTCATGGAGATAACTGCCATCTTCACTACACCTCCTAATTGGTTCGTTTTCCTCCGCCAATGTCATCTTCTGACAAGACTTCCCGCACAGTTTCCCACGACAGAAAGCACCCTTGCCAAAATTAATCGGCGTGTGTTTTAACACCGTCAATTAATATATCATATTGTGTATAACGTTGCAACCATTTTCACTTTACATCCATCTTCTATTTCAGCTAGCCATTCGGCGCTTTCAATAAAGTTTGCAGTACATCCTGCTCAGACATAGGGAGTGTGAATTGAAACTTACCAGTCCGTAAACTTCTAGCCTTTTTCTCCCGCTGCAAAAATTGTTGGAAATCGTCAGCATCCTTCACGACGCCAGCTGTCTCCAACAACTTGGAGATATCATCTGAAGTAGACTTTGCAGGTATAAATACGCTTACCATTTTACTGTCTAATTTGTTTTTATTAGCATTATTATCGGCTGCCTTGTTTTTTGCAGTAGGAAGCTCTGACTTCTTAGTCTCAGAAATAGACTTAAGCTGATTGGAGTCTGAGGATTCATTTTGTTTCACTCCTTCAGCTTTGTCATCAGCTTTGCTTGTATCCGAGTTGTTCCCATCCTTTTTTGATGGAAGCACTGAATCTTTTGGAACAAGATCATATCCTTGACGATCTGCTTCTCGTACAAGCTGCTGTTCTGTCAATTCTGTGCTCACTGTCTGTCCGATCAACATGATTTGTAGCAATAACGTACCGATGATGACTCCTGCTCCTAGACCGATTAAAAATGTACGATCCTTAAACACGCCGCTCACTCTCCTGTTGACTCAGCTGGCGGATAAGCTCGACTTCACCGCGATTCATGTGTAACTCATCAGCAATCTGTTGATTGGACTTACCCTCGTCTACCAGCGCAAACAATTGTTCATAGCGGCTGCGAATCGATTGCGGCACTGTATTTGGTTGTTCGGACGCACTTTCACTTACAATATCATGCTCTAGTACTGAAATCGTGTGTCCGCTATCAGCTGCAATTGTATTTGCAGTATAAGACATATTCACACCAACAGGTTGCTGTATAGATTGTTCACGACGAATCTGTGCAAGTGTCTGCTCCGCATGCCATGCACGCTCTTCAGCCTGAGACAATGAGGCTTCTAGTGCATCCATTCGATGACGAGCAGCGTTAAATTGCAAATCATTTTCTTTCTTCAACTGTTCAACGACAGCTAGCACTTTTTCATTTTCTTCACCAACTTCATGAATAAAATGTTCTAATGTTGCTTCCATATTTTCAGAAAACTGTGCTTCATTGTTGCTGCGAGCAGGCTTTTTCCAGCCAACGAGCATAATGACCGCCCCTAATAGTACGAGATAAATCCATGGCTGTTCCATCAGTGCCCTCCTCTAAATCAGACGAAAATACCTTTATTATAACTATAACGCCGCAAACTCATAATTGAGCAGCGGCGTTGTGTTCAAACCGAAAAATCAATATGCTTGCCTTTATAAGGGTGTTCAGCTGCAATCGTCTGTTGCTCGCTTGGGCTTGCAGAGCGCTGCTGCCTCGACTTATCGTCCCCATTATGCTCTCCATTTTGTCCATCATCACGAATACGACCGTCCGCCGTTGCATCTACTTCTTCCCCTCGTTGGCGAGATATCTCAATCTGCTTAGCAGCATGATGATTAAGCATAGATTGCTCAGCACTAGGTCGATGCTGCATCTGGTTCTGAATAGATGATGCTTCTTGTGTACGTGGTATCGCAACCTGCAATTCAACGGGTTTCAGATTCATAACCTCACCTCAATTGTTTGCTGCTTACATGGATGACATGCCGACTTCACCATCTACAATCTGGAATGTAGCACGCTTACAAGCATCTTTGACGTATCGTGTATAACGCCCTATAACGATTTTGGCTCCTCCGTATATCGTTTGAGTGACATGAACAAGAGACACATTCGTTTCTTCAAGCTTTCTTTCGATTTCAAGTATTCGGTCTCGAATATTCAATTTTTCTTGCGCGGCTTGCTTCCTTGTGGCGTTAAGCTTGATGCGCATTACAAGCTTTTCATCTGTTAGCTGTCCGACTGATGCAAGCTGATCAAGTATACGCAATGCCTTCTCTGTTTTCTCAAGATTGTCTGAGCATACTTTCAGATTCGCACGCAACTGGGTCAACTCATTTCGCAAATCAGGCAGCACTCCAACTTCGATCGTTGTTACTGTAGACATCGTATTGCCTATCGTGCGAGCTTCTACCCGTTCACCAGCTTGAATCAGTCCGCCAACGATAAGACCTTTCATACCTTTGCAAAAGACACCACGCCCCGCTCTAACTTGAGCATGCATAATGCTTTGAGATACAATTACGTCCAATCCAGCAGTTACATTCGCTTCCTGAATGAAAGAGCATTTAATTGTGTGATTCGCATTAACACTACCTTTGTTTCCTGCAATTATGCCGCCTGATACCTCAACAGATCCTTGCGACTCCAGCACAGCTCCTTCTACGCCACCATAGACGCGGATATCACCTACCGCCTTAACTTTGAAACCAGTCAGCACATTCCCCCGAATAACAACCGTTCCGATAAAGTCAATATTTCCTGTTCGATAATCGACGTCTCCATTGACCTCAAATACAGGAAACACATTCATCTTGTCGCCTTCCGTTTTGCTTATGAGACCGTCAATGGCAGCATACATCACACGATCCTCTTCAACGACAACAACATTTTTACCAATCTTGAATCGAGCCTCTTTACCCATTTTCCCATCTACAACCTCACCAGTTACATCCATTCCTGGAATTCCGGCGAGAGGTGGTACCAATTCGGCTATCCGTTGACCTTTAGTTACATTCTGTAGCTGCTTGAGTTCTTTAAGATTCACTGAACCGTCTTCTTGCTCCAAGGGACGCGAGTCCCCTTCCTCAACATTGATAAGCACTCTGATGCTGCCATCTTTTCCTGGGACCGGCAGCTTTCCGCTTGCAACCAATGTTGACGTTTTTGCATACAGTTCAGGCTGGGAAACGATCTCGCGTAGCACTTCCATATTGATGCCGTATTTCACCTGATGACTCCTGAGATAATTAATTAGATCATCTACCGTACATTCAAGAGGGTCATCCTGCTTCAAAACATGCACATATGCGCTCATTTTATCTTCAGACAAAGTCACGTCCATATATTGCGCCAACATATCCACGGTGCTCATAGTCGTTCGTTCCCCTTTCCATATATTTAGCGAACTAGTTGTATATCCTATGTAAACTTATCAGTACATATATTCCAAATGACATACGTACGCTACGACTCTAGCAGCATTGTCTTATGCTTATCAAGTACAGAACGTAAGCGCATGATAGCTTTCGAGTGTAATTGTGAGATTCGCGAAGGAGATAGACTCATAACCTCTGCAATTTCACTTAGAGATAAGTCTTCATAATAAAAGAGAGATACAACCGTACGTTCTTTCTCTGTCAATTTATCAATACCTTCAACAAGGCATTGATGCAAATAATGTTCATTCACTTTGAACTCAGGATTTTTAGCCTTTTCATCAACCAATAAGGAGATTCGCATCTCAGAATCTTCTTCGCGGATTGGGTCCTCTAACGAACAAAGAGACATGACTGAAACATCCTGAAGCATCGTGTGAAAATCTTGCCCAGATATGTTTAAATAATCACTGACTTCTTCTTCTGTAACCGTACGCAAATATTTTTGTTCAAGGTGTTGATAAGCTTCCTCAATCTTTTTAGCCTTCTCTCTAACAGAGCGGGGAACCCAATCTCCTGAGCGCAGTCCATCCAAGATTGCTCCACGTACCCTCCAAGATGCATATGTTTCAAACTGAAGCCCGCGGCTGTGGTCAAACTTCTCGATAGCATCTATTAAGCCCATTACCCCATTGCTGGCAAGATCGTCTTTAGATACACTTCGTGGCAGTCCTGCAGCCATTCGATTAGATACAAAGTCCACGATAGGTAAATACAGCTCTATGAGCTGTTTTTTCGCATCTACATTTCCGCGCTCTTTCCACGCTTGCCACAACTCATAATGCGAACATTGGGTTATTTTTTGCACGCTCACCGACATTCAGCCTCCTTACTTTTGTGTCAGGTGACGAACGGCTTGAGCCAATTGTTCGTCATTAAGCGGCGGCTTAGTGACTAGCTTAGGTGGGTTCATCGGTGTAAACTCCACAGCTTGGTCTGAATGTGCCGTCGAAGAACTGCTTTCAACAGATGAAGATGTTAAGATTGCGTGAAGGTCTTCCCCATCGGGTGTTGTATAGTCAATATTTTGTCCTCGCGCCGTATCAGATGTACGTTCCCTCGCTTGGTTACTATAATTACTGTCACCACTTCCGTGCAGCAGCATATGAGCAATCCAACGAAACCCAAAGACAATCCCAAACCATATTACACCACCGATTATTCCACGAACGATGCTCGTTGACAAAGGGTTCGTCATCAAGGCAGCAAAGGTTGTTATCAGGAAACCTATTACTCCGCCAACAATATTCCATAGTAATGATCCAGCCATATTAAATTTCCTTCGTTCCTTTTTGTACACTACGAATATTTAAAATACCATCTTCACAGCGAATTTCAATGGTACGGCCGTAATTGCCGCCTGTATCCTCACCAATGATAGGGATAGAAAGATGATCGAGAACTTGCTTGCAGGATTCTACATTTCTCGGACCAATCCGCATCATATCGTTGTTGGATGAAAAAGCAAACATTTGAGCCCCACCAGCCATTTTAGCTTTTAATCTATTGACGAGCGCACCTTGTTCCTGCATAAGGCGAATTAATTCTGGAATCGCTGTATCTGCATATTTGGCCATATTCAGCTTGCCTTCTCTAGCAATTTCAGATGAAGGCAGCATAATATGGGCCATTCCAGTCACTTTGCTAATGGAATCGTACAGGGTCAATCCAACACATGAGCCAAGTCCCGTGGTGCGCAAAGAACCTTCTCGACAAACATTGAGATCAGCCATTCCGACTTTTACTACGGTGGACTCTTCTATCATTCGATCGGCACTCCCAATGCTGTAAATATTTTAGAGAAGGAGTCTGGATCTGGGATAAGGAAGAATGTTCCTTGTATCTCTTCGCATCCTTCAAGAAACTTTGTATCGATCAGCAATGCGCTGTCTCCCATTTCACCATATTGAATCAGCCCGTAGTTAAGAACAGCACCCGCCATATCAATTGCCAACTGAGGCACTGTCGGACTCATGGCTAATTTCGTAAAATCAGCTAACGATGATAGATACGACCCGGCTAAAATGTTTCCGATTTCTGAAAGTGCCGAGATCTCCATATCACAGAAGTCCAAATCCTTGTTGTCGTTCATATTCACTAGATAAGAAAGCAATCTTTTAGCAGGCTCTTGCTCAAAAATAAAGAAGAGATGTCCTGGAACCTGCCCTTCTACTCGAAAATAAATGGCAATTACGACTTGCTCAGGGCCACCTACTTCATCTGCTATGCATTCGAAAGGCAGCACTCTTACTTTTGGAACTTGCATGTCTACTGGACGATTCAGAAGTCGGGAAAGGGCCGTGGCGGCGTTCCCGGCACCAATATTCCCGATTTCTTTTAATACATCCAGCTTAAATTCGCCTAGGCTCTCGTACAGTTGCACGTAATTAAGCCTCTAGCTCTTCCAACTTAATAATTTCATCTCGATTCAACACTTCAGCCAAATTTAGCATGATGAGTAATCGTTGATCGTTAATTTTGGCTACGCCGCGCAAATATTTCGCCTTAACCCCACCAACTACTTCTGGAGGAGCCTCAATCTGCTCTGCATTCATGTCAATGACATCACTTGCACCATCTACAATGAATCCAACTTCCATTTCATGTGTGTTCACAATAATGATACGAGTCTGATCATCATATTCCGCTTCTGGAAGACCAAAGCGACCTCGCAAATCCATAACAGGAACAACTACACCTCGCAAGTTAACAACACCTTTGATAAAGGTAAATGTTTTCGGAACACGTGTGATCGGCATCATCCGCTCAATTGTTTTTACTTTCTCTACCTCTATACCATACTCTTCATGTGCTAGCTTAAAGACGACTACTTTGATCTCTTCTGCCATCATGATTCCTCCTTGCTTATTTGAGTAGTGCGTTAGGATCTACGATAAGTGCGACTTGACCGTCTCCTAGTATCGTTGCACCAGAAATGCCCTGCACAGATTTTAAATAGTTTCCAAGCGGTTTGAGTACAATCTCACTTTGTCCAATAAAGTCATCCACAGCAAGAGCTGCTACACTGTCTCCTTTACGGATAATGATGATTTCCACTTCATCTTCCTCAAAGTCAGAATACCCCGTACAACCAAACATAGAGCTCAAAGATAATAAAGGAATGACACCCTCACGATAATCTATCATGCGCATTCCGCCATGCACGCGTCTTATCTCTTCTTTACGAACCAATCCTGTCTCTACAATAGAAGTCAGCGGGATCGCATACTTTTCATCGCCTAGACGGAACAGCATTGCAGATAAGATAGACAACGTCAATGGAAGTTGAACAATAAACGTTGTTCCTTGGCCTGGCTTAGACTGAACAACAACATGTCCACCAAGCGAAGTAATTTTAGTTTTTACAACATCTAGTCCTACACCACGGCCTGAAATATCGGATACTTGCTCTGCTGTACTAAATCCGGATGCAAACAGAAGCTGGTACACCTGTTCATCTGTCATGTTTGCTGCTTTATCTGCATCAATCAATCCATTATTGATTGCTTTCTTAAGAACGGCTTCACGTTGTATGCCTTTACCATCCTCTTGAATCTCAATAAATACGTGATTTCCGCTATGATAGGCTCGTAGATTCAAGGTACCTGTTTCTGGCTTTCCTGCCGCAACACGATCTTGAATGGATTCGATACCATGGTCGATTGCATTACGAAGCAAGTGAACAAGCGGATCCCCAATCTCATCAATGACTGTACGATCTAGCTCCGTATCAGCACCTGTAATGACGAAGTCCACTTTCTTGTTTAATGATCGTGCTAAGTCACGAATCATACGTGGGAAGCGATTAAATACAACATCAATCGGAACCATGCGCAGCTTCAACACGATACTTTGCAAATCAGTGCTGATGCGAGCAAGATGCTCTACTGTCTCAGTCAAATCCGTACGCTTAATATCTAACGCAAGATCTTCCAAGCGCGCTCGATCGATAAGCATTTCACTAAGCAAGTTCATCAACACATCTAATCGCTCAATATCCACACGAATGGTGCGATTTTGTACAGCTTTATTTGTTGTGCTTCCTGACTGAACAGAACGATTAGCCTTCTGTTCATCGGCAGGCTTCTCAACAGGACTTTCTGCTACGGCATTGCTTGCCGCTACTTCAGCTATGGCTGCTGTTACTTCTTGCTTCGCTTGAGACTCGGCATCTTTCATGTCATTCCAGTTCTTCACATCTTCAATCGTGAGCACCTGAATTTCAACCGATTCTACCTCAGAAATATCAGCAATGTCTTTCTTTACTTGCTCTAATCCAGATCCCGATACGAAGAAGATAGAGAACCCAGTATCGAAATTTTCCTGTTCAATCTCATGAGCAGGAGGTGTAGTCTTCACAACTTCACCGTGGCTACCTAACGCTTGGAAAATCATATACGCACGAGCAGCTTTCAGCACGCAGGTTTGTTGCAGTGTAACTTTTATGTATAAAACGTGCATACCTGCTTCTAGGGACTGTTCAAGAATGGAACGTTGAAACTCATCAATTTGATCTTCGGCATGCTCGTCTTCATTATTGCTTGTTTCAACTAGTGCCCCTGTTTGCTCTTTTTTATAATCCCCGCTCACAATCGACTTGAGCGAAGTTACAATGGAAGAGACATCAGATTTACCTGTTCCTCCATTGGCAATATCAGCAACCATCGTTTCTAGCGCATCTAAGCTTTTGAATAAGGTATCAAATATAATCTCGTCCATCTTTAGCTGATGATTTCGAACGAGATCCAATACATTCTCCATCTCATGCGTTAATGATGCTAAATCTTCATATCCCATCGTAGCGGACATACCTTTGAGCGTATGAGCCGAACGGAAAATAACTTGTACAATTCCTACATCATCTGGAGAGTTTTCAAGCTCCAGCATATGTTCGTTAAGTGCTTGCAAATGGTCGTTCGATTCATCCAAGAACATGGACAAATATTGATTCAAATCCATCTTGGAACACCCCTTTCCTCGTCTCCACAGCGAATTAATCGCTATTTCATCGCTTTTACGAGTTGCCTTGCCATATCTTGTATAGGAACCACGTGAGTCACACAATTCAACTCAATTGCAGAACGCGGCATTCCGTATACAATACAACTTTGCTCGCTTTCAGCAAACGTCGATCTTACACCATTCTGGTACAAAGTATTCATCGACCTAGCGCCGTCACTTCCCATCCCTGTAAGCAGGATGATATGTCGTTCAAATCCGTCGAATGGAAGCAAAGATTCAAACAGCACATCAACGGAAGGACGGTGCCCTGAGCGAGGCGCAGTTACGCTTAATTCAATTACATGAGTACCATCCGGTCGAGCAACAACGGTCATATGTTGTCCACCTGGTGCCAAATACGCCCAACCCGACTGTAATACATCTCCATGTTCAGCTTCTTTTACATGCAGTTCAGAGTAAGTATTGAGTCGCTGAGCCAAAGAATGCGTAAAATTAGGCGGCATATGTTGGACAATCAATACAGGAGCTGGCAAGTCCCCTGGCAGATTTGACAACAATTCCTTAAGAGCTCTTGGTCCCCCGGTTGATGTCCCCACGGCAACAAGTTGACTATAATTCGTGTTGTTAGACATCCGCTTAGACATGTTGAAGCGGGAACTTTGATGTTCAGAAGGTGCTCGGTGCTGATCCACCGCATAGCGCTTCTTATCAGGCAATTTTCGAATTGAAACAGCTTCATCCAATTGCTTGTTAACAGATGATGTTTGCTTTCTTCCAACAGAAGATTCATCCTTAGCAGCAACCTGCACGTCTTTTTTCTGTTGATTAACAAGCTCGCCTGAAGTATTCGGGCGCAATCTTTTGTTATCTAGACGCTCAGATAATGTCTTGCTAACGCTGTCTTCTTGTCGTGTCGTCTTCAACAAACGAACGTCTTGTCCAATGGATGGCAAAGTACTTTTCTTTTCTGAACGCTGTTGTTCGGAAATGTGCTTCTCTTCGGCCATGCTGTTTAATTGCTTGCGTCTAACATCTGATACGATCGCCGCATGGAGCTTTTCACGCAGCATAATACCTACTTTGTGAATATCCTGCAGTCCGCCTGATGGACTCGGCTTGCATACGAAGTCAAATGCACCATACTCTAAGGCTGCCAAAGTTTCTTGACGCCCTTCCTCCGTTAAGCCGGACAGCATGATCGTTGGTGTTGGACATTCAGACATGATCTGTCTTAGCGCATCAATTCCATTGCGAATTGGCATTTCGACATCCATCGTCACAGCATCGGGATTCAGCTGCTTAACTTGCTCTACAGCCTCGACACCGTTGCTGGCTGTTCCAACAACAACAAAAGCGGAATCTTCTAAGATAAGATCGGAAATGATTGTTCGCATAAAGGGCGAATCGTCCACGACAAGAATTTTCTTCGTTGCCATCATTCCCACTCTCCTCCGTCATGGTTTGATTGAGCGAACCTTATGTAAATCAAGGTTGTTCTATCATTATCTTAATATGTATCGAGTCATTTCGACTACTTAAAACTTGTAAATCTCTTTAACCAACTACTTACTTTTTGTTTCACACGACTGTCTTGCTGCTGTTGGCTGTTATTCATATAAGCCTTTGCTAGCTGTCTAATCTGCTGTGATGCTAAACAATCTTGAAATAGCACGCTGTACGGTATTTGCTTCTTTACAGCTTTCATGACATGGATATCATCGAAAATGTAACCGAGAATAGCGATATCAAGCGACAAAAATCGACGAGCAACTGTTAAAATGCGATCTGCTGTTTGTCTTCCTTCCGTCCAATCCGACGCACGGTTTACAATTAGACGGAATGAAGTGTGCTCTGCCTTACGATGTACCACTTTAATAAGTGCATAAGCATCCGCAATCGCAGTAGGCTCTGGAGTTGTTACAACAAACGTTTCATCCGCTGCTGCAATGAATCTCAAACTTTCTTTACTTAATCCTGCTCCCGTATCAAACAAAATAACATCGTAGCGCTCACTCCAGCTTTCCAACTCTATTAGGAAAGACTCTAGACTATTATCAGGTAAGTTAAACAGTTCATGCAGGCCAGAACCACCAGAAATGTAATGCATCCCTTTTGGACCAATTTGCACAATGTCTTCAAGGCTTTTCGTACCGTTAATGACATGGAATAAGTTAGCGGAAGCTGGATTTCCTATTAGGACATCGATATTTGCCATTCCGATATCTGCATCGAACAACAAAGCTCGATAGCCTGCTTCTTGCAAAGCTATTGCAAAGTTTAAAGAAAAGTTAGACTTTCCAACTCCGCCTTTTCCACTCGTAACGGCGATTACCCTTGCTTGTCGATGTGACACAATTGCTCGCTCTTCTCGCTCAGCTGATAATTGAGAGGCACGAGCCACTAAATGTCGAAGAGCTTGAGCTTGATCCTTCATCATTAGAACTCTCCTAACAATTGTTCAGCTGCTTCACTAGGCGAGAAAGCACGAATATCATCAGGAACATTTTGTCCATACGTTATATAGCTAAATGGTACTTTCGTACGCATCGCTACATTAACATAAGCACCATACGTAACTGTTTCGTCCGCCTTCGTAAAGATGATGCGATCAAGTTTGTTAGCCTGGAACTGTTTCACGATAGCCATCATGTCATCTGATTTCGATGTGAGGCTAAGAACAAGTACGGACTCAGAACCTTCCAATGGCTTCAATAATGAACGCATCTCATTAACAAACATATCATTGCGATAGTTGCGACCAGCTGTGTCCATCAATACCAGATTACAATCTTCCAACGCTATTAAAGCACGCTGTAAATCATTTGGAGATGTAACAACTTCTAATGGCGAATTTAATATGGAAGCATAGGTTCTTAATTGCTCGACTGCCGCAATTCGATACGTATCCGATGTGACAAACCCAACTTTACGGTTGTGATGGAACATTTGGTCAGCAGCTAACTTCGCAATCGTCGTTGTCTTACCTACCCCAGTAGGACCTACGAAATAAATAATTCGTGTATTTGGGGCAATTCCTTCTTTAACGTTTCGCATGAACAGCTCAGACAGTATGGAACTCGCTTCACGCTTCAGCATTGCTGCGTCTGGTTCATTCACTCCAAGCTGAATGCATCTATCCATCGATTGCTTCGCCAAGTCGTACGCGTATTCCGAGAAAACGCCTTGTTCGAGTAAATGCTTTTCTAGCTGCCTTACTGTATCAGGCCAACGTTCATGTTCCGTATGACGAAGCATAGACTTGACCATTGCTTTCATTTCCTGCAGCTCGTTCTGCAGCGAAGCTTCAGAAGCTTCATTAGTAACAACAGAAGCAGAAGGTACTGAGACTGCAGAAGATACTGCTAGCTCCTGTTGATCAATGCGATCCGATGATGTGAAAGAAGCGCTCTGCACTTCTTTCACTGAAAGTTCAGGTTGTGGAGCAGGTTTCTGCTGGATACGTTCAGATGGATAAGAAGTCGCCTGATTCCGACCCGCATAGGCATTTCGAGCTACCGAAGATGGTACCGAAGGCCTTGCTGTCACCATCTCCTTTGCAGGTACCGAAGCTGGCTGCTCATCAACAGCTGCTGTCACCTCAATTTTCTGTTTAGCAAAGAATCCAAGGAATCCTCCGCTTTTTATTTCTTTCGTGCTGACGATGACTGCGTCCTTCCCCAATTCTTGACGAATTTGGCTCATTGCCTCGGGCATCGTTTCGACGATATACTTCTTTACCCTCATACGTTAACCACTCCGACACTTTGAATTTCGATGCTTGGCTCCAACTCGTTATACGACAACACCGGAATATCCTGCATCGTTCTCTCCATGAGCTGTCTGAGATACATACGAATGGATGGAGAAGCCAGTACAATTGGCTGGTGACCAGATTGCACAAGTCGGCCAACTTGCTCATTGAAACGCTGGTACACTTGTTGTGTTGTTCCAGGATCCATAGCAAGATAAGTACCATTTTCGTTTTGCTGCACACTTTCAGCGATTTTTCGTTCAAGTGCTGGTCCAACTGTTATAACATGAAGCGTCTCTCCAGACACTGAATACTGCTGAGTAATTTGACGAGCTAATGCCTGTCGTACATATTCAGTCAAAACATCGGCATCTTTTGTATAGGTACCATAGTCAGCCAACGATTCGAAAATAGTGACAAGGTCACGTATCGATATTTTTTCACGCAGCAATTTAGCAAGCACCTTTTGAATGTCTCCGACACCAAGCACATTAGGAATAAGCTCATCCACAATTGCAGGATATTGTTCCTTCACTGTTTCGATCAATGACTTAGTTTCTTGACGTCCTATCAATTCATGTGCATGCTTCTTAACCATCTCGGTCAAGTGTGTCGCTACAACAGAAGGTGGGTCGACAACCGTATAACCTGACATTTCTGCACGTTCCTTCATCGTTTCATCCACCCACAATGCCGGAAGTCCAAACGCAGGTTCCACCGTGTCAATGCCAGTAATCGTCTCATCATCATATCCTGGGCTCATCGCCAAGTAATGATTTAACAACAACTCTCCGCGAGCAACAACATTACCTTTAATTTTTATTACGTACTCATTTGGTTTAAGTTGAATATTGTCTCGAATACGAATTACAGGTACTACAAGTCCTAATTCCAAAGCACACTGTCTACGTATCATAATGATACGATCCAGCAAGTCTCCCCCCTGCTGTGTATCAGCTAACGGGATTAGGCCGTATCCAAATTCGAATTCAATTGGATCGACTTGAAGTAAATTAATTACGCTCTCTGGGCTGCGCACCTCTTCGATCTCCTGTTCCTCTTCCAGCTGTTCATGCTCAATTGCTTTTCGATCAAGCATCTGCTGCATTCGATAACCTGCATACGCTAGCAACAAAGCAAACGGCCAAGTTGACATGATCGGAATCGGTGTGAACGCTCCGAGCATAGCAATTGTACCTGCAACAATGTATAACAACTTCGGATAAGCAAACATTTGACTACTTAGTTCATCTGCTAAGTTCCCTTTGGATGCAGATCTTGTAACGATAAGACCAGCTGCAGTTGAAATAAGAAGTGCTGGGATTTGGCTGACTAAGCCGTCACCGATAGATAAAGTAGAGAATTTCTCAGCTGCTTCAGAGAAACTCATCCCCATCGAAGCCATACCGATAATAAATCCGCCTACGAGATTAATAATGAGAATGACGATACCTGCGATCGCATCTCCTTTAACGAATTTACTGGCACCATCCATCGCACCATAAAAATCCGCTTCGCGTTCAATTTTCTGACGCCGCTCTTTCGCCTGCTGCTCGTTAATCAGTCCTGCATTGAGATCGGCATCAATTGCCATCTGCTTACCAGGCATCGCATCAAGGGTAAAGCGAGCAGCAACCTCAGCTACGCGCTCAGAACCTTTTGTGATAACGATGAACTGAACTACGACCAGAATGAGGAACACAATAAGTCCAACAGCTACTTGACCTTGTGTAATCCACTGACCAAATGTTTGTACGACTTCACCCGCATGTCCCGTGCCAAGGATTTGCTTGGTAGTGGAAATGTTCAATGCCAGGCGAAACAACGTCGTAATCAAGAGCAACGCTGGGAATATAGAAAATTCTAATGCTTCCTTCGTATTCATAGCTATGAGCAGAATCATGAGCGCTATCGCTATGTTAATGACAAGTAAAATGTCCAATAATAGCGTTGGTATAGGGAGAACCATCATCAGCACGATGCCAATAACACCAAGTAAGACGACTAAGTCTCTCGCTTTCACGAATTGTTACCTCCATCCATGCCTGCTCATTTAGATGTACCTTTGAGCTTATATACATAGGCTAATACTTCTGCGACCGCTTGGAACAAGTCTGCTGGAACGGCATCACCAATTTCAGCTCGTTCATGCAGAGCACGTGCCAACGGCCTGTTCTCGATCATGGCAACACCATGTTCTTTAGCAATATCTTTAATGCGAAGTGCGACATAATCCTGACCCTTTGCGATAACTTGAGGAGCTTCCATGGAACCTCCCTCGTACTTAAGCGCAATAGCAAAGTGCGTAGGGTTCGTAATTACGACATCCGCATTTGGCACTTCCTGCATCATCCGCATGAGTGCCATACGACGCTGACGCTCTTTGATCTTGCCTTTAATTTGCGGGTCGCCTTCCATCTTTTTAAACTCATCCTTGATATCCTGCTTCGACATCCGGATGCTTTTCTCAAATTCATATCGCTGATACATATAATCGAAAATAGATAGAATGCTTAGAGCGATCCCGATCTGTATTCCTAAATCAACCGTCAATTGTGCTGCATAGGTCAGCATGTTCTCTACAGGCATATGATTAAGCTCTAAAATACGATCTCGCTCTCCCCATAGAGACAAATAAACAATAACTCCGATAACAACCAATTTAATAATAGATTTAAGAAACTCAACTAATGCTCGTATCGCGAAAATATTTTTGAACCCCTTAATAGGATCAAGTTTACTAAACTGCATTTTAAGAGGCTCACCTGTTAATAAGAAACCAATCTGCATGTAGTTGATTAACAACCCTATTACAACCACGACGAGAAAAATTGGTGCCATTACAATAAGGAACTGAATAAATAAATATTTAAAGTAATCTACAACATTGGGAATGCTTAACTCCATATTCAGTCGATGTTGATACGTATCTGCAAATAAAGCGATAATCCGCTCATGCATGAACCCGCCTAACATTAGTAGACAGAAAAATGTGGCCAATAATATTACGGAACCAGATAAGTCCATACTTTTGGCTACTTGTCCTTTTTCACGTGATTCTTGACGTTTCTTCGGTGTTGCCTTCTCCGTTTTCTCTTGCGAGAATAGCTGGAGGTCCAGCTTGAGTGAATAACGATGTCGTATCGTGTCCACTACGAAGCTCCCCCCTTAGCAAATAATCGTAGTAACTCGTCCAATGCTTGGAACATTTTACTGAATAAATGCTCCATCACGTATACCATGCTTGGCATCGTAAGCAGCAGTACGACAAGGCCTAAAATGATTTTTAGAGGTATGCCGATGACGAAAATATTAAACTGCGGCGCTGTTTTCGCAAGAAAGCCGAGGGCTACATCCGCGAGAAACATCGAAACGATCAACGGTGCTGCAATTTGTAAAGCGATAATAAATGCCTGTACAAAAGTAGTAACAACGAAATTCATAATATTCCCATTCTGAATTTGGTCAAAAAAAGAGTTGCTATCGATAGGAAGCCACTGATAACTTTTCATAATGGCATCTATTAGATAGTGATGACCATTCATTCCTAAGAACAATAAAATCATAAATATGTACTTAAAGTTACCGGTGACAGGGGAACTCATTCCCGTTAACGGGTCAACGACATTCGCAATACCGAATCCAATCTGCATATCCACAAAAGATCCGGTAATTTGAACGATGGTAAAAAACAACTGCGCAACGAATCCGATCAGCAAACCTATCATAATCTCACGGATGATGTAGGTAACATATACTCCATCCATTGGCACTGAAATTCCTAAACCGAATAGTAGATAGGCAATTAGGCTTATACTAAAAGCTAGTCCGACTTTAAAATGATTCGGCACACCTCGGGAAGAAAAGACAGGAGCAGCGACAAAGAAAGCTGTAATTCGACACAGTATGAGCAAAAAAACAGGGAACGCCTGAGCTAACATGTCCATGGTTCCACAGCCTAACCAATATATTGATGCAAATTATTTAAAATAGAATACGTAAAATCAACCATTGTTGTTAATAGCCACGGCCCGAAGATGAGGATAACAATAAATACAGCAACAATCTTTGGTACAAATGCAAGAGTTTGCTCTTGAATTTGTGTTGTTGCTTGAAAAATACTAATAATTAATCCTACGACGAGCGCTACAATGAGCATCGGAGCGCTGACCTTTAGTACAGCCAGCACCGATTGCCCCGCTAGACCGATTATAAACTCTGCACTCATGATACTCTCCCTTTCCTTTTCTTATTGCCATACATTCGTCCTATACTCCGCTTGTTAATACGTGACAGATTGTCACGTATTAAAGCTAATAAGTAGCGACTTCACAACTAAGTGCCAGCCATCAACAAGTATGAACAACAGTATTTTGAAAGGTAAAGATATCATTACCGGCGGCAACATCATCATCCCCATCGCCATCAGCGTACTAGATACAATCATATCAATGACAAGGAATGGGATAAATATCATAAAGCCCATTTGAAATGCAGTCTTTAATTCACTTATTGCATAAGCTGGTACGAGTACGGTGAGCGGAATGTCTTGATACGTCTTCGGCTTCTCCGTTTTCGTATATTTCATGAATAAGAGCAAGTCCTTCTCACGCGTTTGCTTGAACATGAATTTCTTCATCGGTTCAGACGCTTTGGTCAAGGCTTGATTCTGATTCAGTTCGCCCTTAAAGTACGGCTGAAGAGCGGCTTGGTTTATTTCACCAAGTGTAGGAGACATCACAAACAAAGTCATAAATAGAGCCAGTCCGATCAACACTTGGTTCGGAGGCATCTGCTGGGTACCAAGAGATGTTCTTACGAATCCAAGCACAATGACGATTCGTGTAAACGAAGTCATCAGAATCAAAATGGCAGGAGCCAAGCTTAATATCGTAATCAGCAGAACGAGGGACAATGAGGTCATACCTGGTTGTCCTTCTCCGCCTCCAACCTTGATATCAATATCTGGCAATATAGGAGCCGCGGAGCCCACGGAAGCTGATAGAGCGAATAATGCTGCTGCTGCCATCAAAGCCAACAAGTATTTCTTTTTCATGGGTCCATCTACCGATCTTCATTGGTATCGTCTTGCAACAATCGTTTCATACGAGCATCACGGTCAGGAAGCTGCTCCAGTTTCGATTGAAACATCTCGTGAAAAGTGGTGGTCGTCGACTCATTCTCCTGGTTCAATGCATTTGAATGAGAAGCCGACGTGTTGCCACGACGCTTATTCCACCACTCCACAAGTGTAGGAGGCAGGCTTACACCTGACGGTGCATGTTGTTGTTGGAAGGAAGCAAGCCAAACTGCTACTTGCTCCTCATCGCTAATCTTGTCAATAACGGTGATGTCATCCCCAACGCCAAGCACATAAATGACGCCCCCAACTTCTACGATTTGCAACGATTTGTTCTGTCCCAAACCCGTTCCGCCTAATGTACGAATATTCTGATTCATCTGCCACATACGGCTTTTTCGACTAAGTATTTTTATAAATAGAACGATAAGTACAATGATCAATCCTAATGACATCAGTACAGTCAATACACTAGACGTATGAGTTCCGAAATCGGGTGTAACAGGTGGTTGCGCTTGTAGAAACATAGGTTTAGCTTAACGTTTTCTTAATAGCTTCAATTACACGGTCTGCTTGGAACGGCTTCACGATGAAATCTTTAGCTCCCGCTTGAATTGCATCGATAACCATAGCTTGTTGTCCCATTGCAGAACACATAATAACTTTTGCACTTGGATCCATCTTGCGGATTTCTTTAAGTGCTGTAATGCCGTCCATCTCTGGCATCGTAATGTCCATAGTGATGAGATCAGGCTTATGCTCTTTATATTTTTCAATCGCTTGAGCACCGTCTGCGGCTTCTCCTACGACATCATAACCATTCTTGGTTAAAATATCTCGAATCATCATTCTCATAAAAGCAGCATCGTCCACGATTAAAATACGGTTAGCCATCGTTGGGTTTCCTCCCTAACTTATCTTTATTATTGAAGTTTCTGAATGCGGTCCCATTGATTAATAATATCTGTTACCCGCACACCAAAGTTCTCGTCGATTACTACGACTTCCCCTTTGGCAATTAATTTGTTGTTGACCAAAATGTCAACAGGCTCCCCTGCCAACTTGTCCAGTTCAATAATCGAACCTTGAGAGAGCTCTAAAATATCTTTGATTTGTTTGTGTGTCCTACCTAATTCTACTGTGACTCGCAATGGGATGTCCAACAATAAATTCAAGTTGGAATCATCACCCATTTGATAAGGTGCTGCTTGCAGATCCGCGAATTGCACAGGCTGCACATTTACTTGACGAGTCGGAGCCATTCCAAATGATCCTGGTGCTCCATAAGGATTACCTTGCGGGACTTGACCCATAGGCATATTCATTGGCTGCTGCATATGCATTTGCTGATTTGGAGCTGTTGGATAAGACATTTGATTCATTGCATATCCCCCTCCATTCGGCTGCATTGGCGGCGTTACCGCAGAACCCATACCAAAATCCGCCGAAGGTGCAGACGTTGAATAGTCTTGTGCTTGTGGAGCCGGTTGCTCCTCTACCATTGGTACATCTACCTCTGCCGTATTCAACAAACGCGCTACCATTTCTTTCGCAAACGGAATTGTTAATATTTGCATAATGGTAGAGTCAATCAAGTCACCAATCATAAGTCGGAACGACACTTTAATCAACATATTTTCTGGCGGCAAAATGTCAATGCCTTCTCCACTTTCAGCATTCAAAATACCAATGCCTGGAGGCGAAATATTAACAAGTCGGTTAAAGATCGTGGACATCGATGTAGCAGAAGAACCCATCATTTGATTCATCGCTTCTTGAACAGCACTAATATGAATTTCATTCAATTCATCCGCAACATTTTTCCCGTCTCCGCCAAGCATCAAATCAGCGATTACTTGAGCGTCTGACGTCTTAATAACGAGTGAATTAATACCTTCAAATCCATCTACATAGTGTACATGCACAGCTACATGCGGCCTTGGGAACTCTTGTTCCAAGTTCTCTTTCTCTATCAGCTTCAGGCGAGGAGTTGTAATATCAACTTTACGACCAAGCAGGGTTGATAGGGCAGTGGCAGCACTGCCGAACGTGATGTTTCCAATTTCACCTAGAGCGTCGATTTCTAAATCCGTTAAATAGTCATTAACTATAGGATCCGGATTCGCTGACGACTGGTCATCACTCTTGTTCAATAGAGCGTCGATTTCTTCCTGTGACAAATATTCTTTACTCGTCATCCTCTTCCACTTCCCCCTCTATTACATCAACGATTTGAACCGCCAAACGATCCTTTACGTTACCTGGTGTAGCGATATATTTCAGGCGCTCCCCAACGTACACTCCCAGCCCTTCATTCACTTTCTTCTGAAGTGGCAGGACATCACCAATAGTCAGCTGCATCAGCTCATTAACTGTTATTTGAGACTGCCCTAGCTCAGTGACAATTGGCAGCTCAGCTTTTGTAACACGCTGACGAAGCTTTTCGACTTCGATGGGTTCGCTCATCTTTTTCTCAGATACGAACCAGTGATGGACAGATAATTTCGGCATAATCGGTTCAATGACCACATGTGGTATACATAGATTGATCATACCTGTCGTATCACCGATTTTGGTGCTTAGAGAAATCAATGCGATCGTTTCATTAGGAGAAACAATTTGCATGAACTGTGGATTAGTCTCCAAGCTTTCCAAGCGCGGACGAATATCCAATACGGTCTTCCATGCCTCATGAAGACTATCAAAAGCTCGACTGAACACCCGCTCCAAAACTGTAGTCTCGATCTCAGTCAAACCTTGGATTTTACTTGGAGCGATGCCAGCGCCACCTAATAGGCGATCCAACATCGCCAAGGCAACGTTCGGATTCACTTCAAGCACCATTCGTCCTTTGAGAGGCTCAGCCTCGAAAATGTTCAAAATTGTCATTTTCGGAATGGAGCGGATAAACTCATCATAAGGAAGCTGTTCAACCTGCACGACATTGATTTGAACAAATGTCCGCAGCTGTGCTGAAAAATACGTCGTTAAATACCTTGCAAAATTTTCGTGGATACGTGTTAACGTCCTTATGTGATCTTTTGAAAAACGAACGGCCCGCTTGAAATCGTAAGAACGGATCTTGCGTTGCGTTTCTTCCTTTTTAAGTTCTTCCGCATCCATTTCACCGGAAGATAGTGCCGCTAGAAGAGCGTCGATCTCATTCTGCGATAAAACGTCAACCAATCGTTTCACCCCCTTACAGGAATCAGCCGCATCAATCTATCATTGATGCTTAATGCTAGTGCTAGATACGTTGCATGATGAAGTTCGTAATGTCTACTTGAATTACTTTTCCTTCAGGAATCTTCTTATTAATTAGATCCAGCAATTTAGCAGACAACTGGTCTTTCCCTTTAGTGCCCTCTAAATCCTCTGGTTTCGTATCAGCTAATGTTTTCAATACTTCTGGCTTAATAATAAGCTCTTTAATCTTCTCAAATTCTTCTTTTGTCTTCTTTGAATCTAACTGGAAAGCAAAGTCAATCGCTACTACCGTATCTCGGCCAGCAAGGTTTGTCTTAATGTCTTTCAGTTCAGATGTCATTTCAACAATTTCATCTGCTGATAACCTTACTACCGCTGACGATTCATTATTTACTTCTGAATTCCCATTCATAGAGTTGATGACCATTATTATTACGAGTGCTACCAACGTAATCGCTAGAAGCATTGTAACCATCCATGGCAACATTCGTTTCATGACTGTCCCTCCGTTGACTGCAGCTTGATCGTGCCAGCAATTGCGCCGACTGATTGAACATACTCAGAGATAAGACGAATGACTTCAGGAGCTTTTTCTAAGACAATAATTTTCTTGCCGCTAAAAAGGGTTATGTACGTGTCCGGCGTTTCTTCAACTGCTTCGATATGTAAGGCATTAATCCACACCGTCGAACCGTTTAGCTTGGTTACTTTAATCATGCCCGAATCTCTCCTCCTCGCCTCTGTTTGCTCGGTCGCCCATGATGGACGACCGAGGTAAAACTTACATCAATATTGAACCATCAATGATTAACGTTTGAGGTTAACTACTTCTTGAAGCACTTCATCAGAAGTCGTAATGATACGTGAGTTGGCTTGGAAACCACGCTGAGCAACGATCATCTCTGTGAACTCTTCTGTTAAATCAACGTTGGACATTTCCAACTGACCAGAAATGATTGCACCTGTTCCTGCAGCAAGATCACCAGCAGCTACGATCTCAATTTCACCATCGATTGCAGCATTCGGTGTTACACGATATAGATTACCACCCAGCTTTTCCAGACCTTCTGGGTTAACCACTTTAACCATACCGATTTGCACATCAAGCGCCTCTGTAGTTCCATCTTCCATTTTAGCTATAATTTGCCCTGTTTGGGAAATTGTAAAATTAGTTACGTCTTCTGGAATTTGGATAATTCCACCGTCCATGCTGGATACGAGAAGCCCGTCAGCAGTGACCAATTGACGCTCAGCATCCATATGGAAGTCACCAGCGCGTGTCAGAAACGGTGCTTCTTGATCTTCATTCAATTTAACAGCAAAAAATCCATCACCATCAATGCGAAGATCGAGCGGGCGGTTCGTTGTTTGTGCACTACCACCAGTGTGAACTGTATCGATAGCAGCGATAGATACACCAAGACCTACCTGCATCGCGTTTACTCCGCCTCGACCGTCACCTGGAGCAGTAACACCAGACATCGTTTGGCTCATAATATCTTTAAACATAACGCGACCTTTTTTGAAACCTGCTGTATTTACATTGGAAATATTGTTACCAATGACATCGAGTTTCGTTTGGAAACCTCGCATACCCGATACACCTGAATACATAGAACGAATCATCGTTGTATCCTCCTTAATTGAACTTGCGTTTGTGTCCGCCTCAGTCGGTCAGCAGACAAAAGGCCCCCAAATGGTCCGGCCCAACATGATTTAAATAAATACGGTACTATCAATCGCAGTAAATACATGGCCTTGTTTGTAAGGATCCGCTAGAGCTGTAATTACCGTTCGAGAAGGTACATTAACAATAAAAGCCGCATTATCAGCAAGGAGCAGGGATTGTCTTGATCCTTTGGCCTCTACTTCGACTATGGCTTTGTTCAGCTTGTCCATCAACTCAGGCGTCAATTTCAACCCACGCTCTTTCATACGCTGCTCTGCATGATGACTAAAGCGAAGCTCTCCCGCGCGTGAAATTTCGCGGTCCAACATTTGTTGAAAGGTAGCATTCCCCTGTAAGGAAGCCGCCTTTGTTGGCGCTTTAACTGCTTGATGAATTGGGGCTGATTGTCCAATCACCCCAATTGGGATATTCATTCTCATGCGCTCACATCCGTTTCCTTATCGGCATTGGATGCTGATGGATTACTAGCACTTCCATCACTTGCATTTCGAATCTCCGTAATCACCGTCATATCAACTTCTACTTCTCCAACCTTCGCATAGGTCAAGCCATTACGAACGATGATAGAATCAACAACTCCTGATTTCAGCGTCGTTTCACCCGGTTGACCATCTGTACCCATTTCCCCTCCAGATGTCCAAGTAATCTGCTTGCCGATTAGGTTCGAAGACATGCCGAACGATTGCTGCAACGCGCTCAGTTGCTGATTGATAGATGTCAACTGCTCTACCGATGTGAACTGTGCCATTTGCGCAATAAATTCTTTATCTTGCAAAGGCTGCGTTGGGTCCTGATTCTGCAACTGCGTCATCAATATTTTCAAGAAGTCATCTTTGCCCAATTGATTGCCATCATAGGGTTTAGCAAGCTTCAAATTATCTTGATGATAGTTAGGCCACATTAAATGATTGTTTACACCTGCATTGACACTCGTCATTTGTACACCTCCTTACCGCTTGTAGGTCCAGAAATGTCGTTTTTAGGCACTTGCTTCAAAGGAAGAACCAGATAAGCTGGAAGATGTACGATGCACTTGTTCTTCCGACTCCATTCCTTCGACATTATTCGCATCCAACTCTACGCTATCCGCCTTAGAAGAAGAGCGGTTAGAAGAATGCTGCTCTTTACTCGAATGAGATTGACGATCGCCTTGGAACATCGAAGATGCCATTGCGGAAGCTTCAGCAGTTGAATGCTGGCTTACTTCTAGTTTATCTACTTGGATACCAGAAGCTTGCAGCGCACCACGTAAAGAAGACAATTGTTGATCAATCATTTCTTTTGCTCCAGCATGTTCTGTAAAGAACTGAGCTATCAATTGACCATTCTGCATCGTAATCTTAATATCCACTTGTCCCAAATGCTCAGGATACAGTCGAATCTTTGCTTCTGAAGTACCGTTAAAGTGACGAATAGACATTTGCTTGATTAACATCTCGCCCATGTTGTGAGCAAATTGCTGAATCGGTACTTGCGGTATCGGTTTAGCTGAAGTCATCCCTTCTGCTCGAAGAGCAAACTGGCTCACTGTCATATGTTGGGTCGGCACTTCTGATCCTTCATTGCTCATTGCTGTCGCCATCATTTCACCGCTCTTACCAATGCTCTGCTCTTGGTGAGCTTTAGCAGTAAGCGATTGACGCAATGTCTCAGCCCCAGCTGTGTTCGTTTCTGTTACTTGAGCCAGCAAATTTGCGATTGCTGTCGGATTCGATTGCTGATGCTTCATTAGCACCTCACCGAGTTGTTTCAAATGCTGAAGCATATCATCTACCTTTACAGCTGCCATTTCACCAGCTGCTTGATTCGTCATCACACGTGCGTGTTGTGCAAATTGTTCGAATTGATCAAGTGCAACAATACTTACCGTCTGCGGCTGATTCATTAACGCTTGAATCGCTGCTTGCTGTTCAGCAGATAATGAATTGCCATCTTGTTGTGCTAATAAATTTTGAGCTTGCACAATCCATTGCTGTAATGCATCAAGCAAGGCTGGATCCTGTTCAATCTGTTGCTCCACCTCTTTAAGGGCACCCTCTAATTGAACGAGCAATTGTTCGATTAGAGCCAGTTGCTCGTTACCTTCTACTAAAGAAGCATCCGCTAACAATGGCAGAGGGTAAGCAAGCCCTGTTTGAGAAGCAGCTGTCGAAGAGCCATTCATCAATTGTGCAAGCGAGCTGCTAAATGCCGCTCCATCAACTGCTGTCGTCCCACTCGTAGAAGTAGCGTTATTTCCAGCCACAGAAGAAGCTGCGCTTGTTGCAGAAACACTTGATACGTTCATTGTCATCATTGTTCACCTCCCTTCTTAATGACTCCCACGCTCATCTTCCGATTACCGTTTATCCACAATCAACATATTTCTACTGATTAGGAAGCAGCTTAGCAACAAGCTTAGCTGTCGCTTCTTTGTCGATCTTAGTCATAGCATCTAACAGCTTAGAACGTACGTTATCATCCACCGTATTCAATACGGCCAGCGCCTTAGTCGGACTAACCTTCGCTGTTTCTAGCAGCACTTCGGCACCGCTTTGTGGAGTCATGCTAGCAAATGTTTTAGATAGCTCTGCTTTATCAAGACCTGTGTGGGACTTTTCTTGCACTTGCTGTTTCTTCAATCTTGCTTGCAACGCCGCAATCTGCTGATTTTCAGAAGACTTGCTTTCCTTAAGCATCATGCTTACTTCAGCAGCTGTTTGGGGTTTCATTTTCTCCAAAATCTTCACACGCTGCTCTTCTTTCATCTCATTCATAATGAGACTTACCTCTTCAGGCGCCCAATTCTCCATAATTGGAGCCGCCTTGCTCGGCATCATCTTCCCATACATGGAAGCAAGTTCTTTAATTTGCTTCGTATAACTATCTTTGTCTGAGCTTGTTTTCTCTTGATTCAACGTATCAACTTGTTTCTTCAAGTCTTTAACTTCCGATTCAAGTGCTTGGCGTTTGTCAGCCAAAACTCGCAAATCCTTATCCTTGGAAGCGAGCAGCTCCTTCAAATCAGCAATTTGCTCTTCTGCTGAGGGCTCTGATGAAGCAGCATCTTTCTCTTCATCCTTATTGCTGTCTGCTCCTCCAGCCGATTCCTTCTTGTCCGATTCAGGCAGAAGCTTATTGATAACAGGTATGTCCTCTGCCCAATTTAAAATATTGTTGCGCCAATCTACATTGAACAGCGTCAGCAATACACCTAGTAATATAACCGTGAATACGATCGGTGTAATGATAAACAAAAAGCGTTCAAATCCTGAATAAGACGTCTTTTCTTCATACATCTCTTGCGCCATAGTTATCCCTCCTGCTTGTGCGGCGGGTATAGATGTTATGTAATCTTTACATTAACGAGAAGCCATAAAATATCGTACCGTAGCCATTTCGTCGAGTTCATTTTGCTCGGCCAACGACACTTGAAACTTAAATTGCTGTTCTGCTTTTTCACGAGCTTTAACCCATAATTTTTCATCGGACATGCATTGGTGCAAGGCACTTTGTTTCGTGGATACGACGCCTTCCGCCTGCTTGACACGTTGATATTGAACGATCAGCTTATCATCTAAAAATAAAATGTGATGCTGCCACATTTGAAGCTCATGAACAGGTGCACATGCGTTTACCAGCTCCTGCAAAGTAATAGTCGCATCATGACGTTCTTTCTTAACACGAGACAATGAATCTTCTTCTGCCTGAAGCTCACCAAGTGCTTGCGACAACATCCATTCCGCCTGCTTCTTCGTGTTTGTCTTTAGATCGAGTACCTTTTGAAAAGGATACTGGAAACCCTTCACCTATTACTCACTCCTTGTGAATTGCATCTTCAATCGCTCAATCGTTTCCTCATAATCAGGGTGCTCGTGTATACGCTGTTTCGTAAAATCATTTATCGCTTCAATGGAAGCAATCGCTTCGTCAATAGTTGGGTTCGAACCGTGTTGATATGCCCCGATATTAATCAAATCTTCCGATTCGCGATATACGGCCAACAGACGTTTTAACTGCTCGGCTGCCAGTTGATGTTCTTCGCTCACGATATCTTTCATAACTCGACTTACGCTTGCAAGCACATCGATAGCCGGGAAATGTCCTTTATGAGCAATACTTCGATTCAGTACAATATGTCCATCTAATATGCCTCGTACAGCATCGGCTATTGGTTCGTTCATATCATCACCATCGACGAGAACGGTATAAAAGGCAGTAATGGAACCATGTGTTCCTGTACCACTTCGTTCCAACAGTTTCGGCAAATTAGCAAACACAGAAGGAGTGTAACCTCGCGTCGCTGGTGGCTCACCTATTGCAAGTCCAACTTCACGCATAGCCATCGCATATCGAGTCACCGAGTCCATCATCAACATGACATTCATACCTCTGTCCCGGAAATACTCCGCAATCGTCGTTGCAATGACCGCTCCCTTAATCCGTACTAGTGCCGGTTGATCGGAAGTAGCAACGATAACGACTGATCGCGCGAGACCTTCAGGTCCAAGATCACGTTCAATAAACTCCAACACTTCTCGTCCACGTTCACCTATTAAGGCTATGACGTTTACATCCGCTGCTGTATTACGAGCTATCATGCCTAAAAGCGTACTTTTCCCGACACCTGATCCGGCAAATATACCGACACGCTGACCATTGCCAATTGTCAGCAAACCATCAATCGCTTTTACGCCTACACCGATAGGTTCTTCAACGCGTAATCGCTTCAATGGATTAGCTGGGCTGTTAGAAGTAGAATATGGTTTCATTCTGGTTGGTAAGTACGAGCCATCCAAAGGTTCTCCTAGCCCATTAAGCACTTTACCAAGCAGCTCAGAGCCAACCTGAACCGTTAATGGCTTACCCGTACCTACAACGTCACAGCCAGGACCAATATCGTCTAGTTCACCTAATGGCATCAAAAGAACTTTATTATCACGGAATCCTACAACTTCAGCCTTTAAAGGGTTTCTGCCTTTGCTCGGATAGATATAGCACACCTCTCCGATACTTGCATCTGGTCCCTCCGATTCAACAGTCAAGCCAATAACTTGAGTAACTTTTCCGTTGACGCGAACAGAATCAACATGTTCTAAGCGTTCCTTATACTTCTCAACATTCCAACGATAATGGGTATTAGATGTCATTATCGCTTCTCTCCTCTTGTTGATGCGCAACTTGCAAGAGTGCTTTCTTTATCTCCGCTAGCTGCGTATCAATTTTCGCATCAATGCTACCAAGTGCTGAGCGGATCACACAGCCGTGATCTTTGACCGTCGCATCTGGTATAATTTGCAATTCCGCTTGTGAGTCTATCGATAGACTCAGCTCTTCTCTTGCTGCATGGAGCATGTTGAAATGCTCTGCAGAGACACATAATGTAATTGTTCCAGATTCGCGCTTACGCAATAATTGCGTACGAATCATATTAACAATGCGCTCTGGTTCAATAGCAACTTGTTCATTCATTATTTTCTCTGCGATGATACAACTGAGTGACACAACAAACGGCTCGGCTTCTTGAATGATCTGTTCCTTAAGCTGATAGGCTTGCTCAAGAATTGCTGCTGATTCTGAAACCTTGCTGGCATATACTTCTTCTACAGCAGCCTCAGCCCGTTCATAACCCTCGGCATATCCTGTGGATTGTGCTTCTGTTCGAATTTCATCACGTAAAGCATCATCTTCACTGCGACGTTCGTTCCACCATGTTTCGATCTGCGCTTGACCTTGTTCTATCAATTGTTCAGCCTCAGCGTTCGCATGACGCACTTGATCCTCTGCCAACGTTTGCGCATCATCCAGTATCGTGCGACGCAAGTGATCCAACTGCTCATCTTGCGCCAACAATCGCTCTGCATCCCATTCTTCTTCTGTTTTAGCAGCCGCAGTTTCTTCTTGCTGCAGCTGCTGATGTTTGCGCACTGCTTCAAGCAGACGCAATTGTTCTACAGGTACATAGTGAGAAGGTTTGATCACGTTAGACAATGATATCGTCTCCTCCGCCACGTGCGATAATGATCTCTCCAGATTCCTCTAGGCGACGAATGATTGCCACGATACGAGTCTGAGCTTCCTCAACGTCACGCAGCCTCACTGGGCCCATAAACTCCATTTCTTCTCTGAATGTATCCGCCATACGCTTCGACATATTACGGAATACAGCATTGCGTACATCTTCGCTTGCCACTTTAAGAGCAAGTTGTAGATCACCGTTATCGAGATCACGGATAATACGTTGAATCGAACGATTGTCGATATTAACGATATCTTCGAATACAAACATCCGTTTCTTAATTTCTTCTGCAAGTTCAGGATCTTGAATTTCAAGTGAATCCAAGATAGTACGTTCTGTACCACGGTCTACACCGTTCAAAATGTTTACAATCGACTCGATGCCTCCTGCACTTGTGTAATCCTGCGTGACTGTCGCTGACAACTTCTGTTCCAAAACAGACTCAACTTGACTGATTACTTCAGGTGTAGTGCTATCCATCAAGGCAATACGACGTGCTACATCAGCCTGTTTCTCTGGAGCTAACGAAGACAGAATCTGAGAAGATTGCTCGGTTTGTAAATAAGACAATACCAATGCAATCGTTTGAGCACTTTCATTCTGAATAAAGTTCAAAATTTGAAGCGCATCTGCCTTGCGAGCAAAGTCAAATGGTCTCACCTGCAATGTTGCTGTCAAGCGATTAATTATATCAATAGCTTTAGAGGAGCCTAATGCTTTCTCCAAAATCTCTCTCGCATAATTAATACCGCCTTGAGAAATATATTCTTGAGCTAAGCAGATCTGATGAAACTCACTTAAAACCTGCTCTTTCTCAGGTGTATCTACTTTGCGTACATTCGCAATTTCCAATGTCAATTGCTCGATCTCTTCGTCGCGTAAATGCTTGAAAATTTGTGCTGACACTTCTGGCCCTAACGATATGAGCAGAATTGCTGCTTTTTGTCTACCTGTCAAACTAACTGAACCTCTAGCCATTATCTGCTCACCTCGAATCATCTAGTAGCCAAGTTCGTAGCAAGTTCACAAACTCTTCTGGCTTTTTCTTAGCTAGAGCTTCCAACTGCTTGCGCACTTGGTGCTCACTTGTAACATGTTCCAAATCGATGGAAGGAAGCTCGATATTTGTCGGAATAAATTGCACATCGTCGAGTTCATATTCCTCTTCTTGACGTTTCCGCTTGCGCATTACAGCAAAGGCAATTCCGCCGCCTACAAGCAACAATAGGAGGACTCCAGCCCCATACCATACCCATGTCGGGATTCCAGACTCAGCAGTTACCGCTACATTAGTCGCATTTTCTGCAATGACAGAAACTTTTTCTTGCAACATGGCGTCTGTAATAGTGATGTTATTTTTAGTAGCTGTTGTCTGAAGCTGAGCAGCAACGATAGACTTAAGAACTTTTTCAATAGAAGTTCGTTGTTCATCACTAATCTCAGATTCAACTGCTGCATGAATGGTTAAATCTGTTACAGCATATGGACTAGATTGTATCGCTTTCTTAATACGCGTTACTTCATAGTTTACAGTACGCTGCGATTTTTCGGATTGCGTTTGACCGCTGTTAGTGTCGCCTGGATAATTTGGAACTTCACCATCGCCAACACCTGCAACTCCACCTTCACCAGCACCGCTGCCGTTAAATGATTCTTGCAGCTCTTCGACGCTAATTTCGATACCTTTCATGTTCTCTTCGTCAACAGGCTTAACTTCGTTATGTTCTTCTGTCTGAATATCGAAGTTTAGATTGGAAGAGATAAGGACGTTAACTTTGTCTGGACCTACAAAGCTAGCTAGGAACATGCGAACCTTTTCACTTAGCTCACGTTCATATCTACGCTGTACGGCCAGTTGATCATCAACTGTTCCAAGGAATGAACCATTGACACCATTACTCGAGCTTGATGCATGCAAGGGGCTGTTCCCTGTCATCATGCTTATATTGTCGATCTCTAAGTTCGGTACGGCTGTACTTACTAGATTGAAGTATCCGTCTATCACTTTTTGATCTGGCACAAAGCCTGGTTTGAATTGCAATACAATTGATGCAGAAGCTTGCGGCTTTTCTGCTTCCATAAATACGGTTTCTTGAGGCAAGTTAATCAATACTTGCGCACTTTGGACACCTTCCATCTGTCCTAGCAAACGCTCTACTTCGCCGTTTAGTGCATCTTTGTAACGAACATCGAACACGTTATCGGTCATGCCGCCCATCATTCCGTCTGGAGCGAAGGAATCAAAACCGAGGGAACCATTCTGGACGATACCTTGTGCGCCAACATCAACCTTTGCTTTTGCTGCCATAGCTGCTGGGACTGAGATAGAGGCCCCATCAGGGCTTAGTTGATATGGGATGCTGTTGGTGTTTAAGTATTCGATAATTCCTGCAGCGTCACTAGCATTCAAATCTTTAAAAGCTAGTGAATATTCTGTCTTAGATAACTGATATGTAACAATTCCAATAGTCAAAAGTAAAATGATAAATGTTGATCCTAGAAGCAGCTTCTGCTTCTTACTGTACTGATTCCAGTACTGGGTAACACGTTCCCGATACTGGCCAATTTTTTCATTCACACCTCGTCACCCCACCAATACTGTGTAAGACATCACGACATTACAGTTGAATGCGCATGATCTCTTGATACGCTTCTATCACCTTGTTGCGAACTTGAGTTGTTAATTGCAAGCTGAGAAGCGCACGTTCCGAGGTAATCATGACCTGATCAACACTGGCCTCACCTATTAGGAACTTGTCATTTACATTATGTACTTGTTGTTCTTGTTGCTCTAATTTTGTAATTGCTTCTGTAAGGAATGAGTTGAAGGATTCTGTAACCTCAGCTGGAGATGTAGGTTTAATTACATTACTCATCCCTGAGATTGAACCTGTTTGCACAGGTGAAATCGAATTATGAATCATGGTGGACCTCCTAGTCAATTATAGCTTGTTGCATATTAGCCTCTACCGATCTCTAGTGCTTTCATTATCATTGACTTGGAAGCATTCAGGGCCGTGACATTAGCCTCATAGGAGCGTGTAGCAGAGATCATATCTACCATTTCTTTTGCAATATCAACATTCGGCAAGGATACGTAACCTTGTGCATCTGCATCAGGATGTGTTGGCTGATAGACTCGCTTAAATGGAGTTTCATCTGCTTTAATTTGAGTGACTTTTACGCCACGAGGAGTAGATTGTCCATTCATAGCTGCGTTCAATGATTGTTGAAAGGTCGGCTCTGTTGGTGACATCGCAACCATTTTACGACGGTATGGTACGAACTGTCCGTTTACATATTGAGCACGAGTCGATTCGGCGTTGGCAATGTTAGCAGAAATAACATCCATTCGCAATCGTTGGGCAGTTAGACCTGAAGCACTGATTTGAAAACTACTGCCTATCATTATTTATTACCTCCTTGCATCAATAGCTGTCTTCATCATGTTGATATGATGGTTCAGCTGCTGAACATAAGTATAATAACGAAGCTGATTCTCAGCTTGTACTGTCATCTCATGTTCCATGTCCACATTGTTCTTGTTGTTCCCCATTACGCTTTGCTTGTCCTGGATGAGTGATGCTTGAGGTACCCCGGATCTAGGACCAATGTACATATGCTTCTCATGAGTTCGTCTACCTCTAAGCTTGTTGCTGCTGAGCTGGTCACGAAGCAACGATTCAAATTGAACCTCGGAACGCTTAAAGTGAGGGGTGTCAGCATTAGCAATGTTGTTCGCAATAACGTTTTGTCTCAATACTGAGGCCTGTATAGCACCTTCTAAGCGCTGAACGTGTGAACCTCCCATTAAATTCATGCACTTAACCTCGCATTCTACACATTTTCCTTGTTTATCGTAGTTCTACATGTCTTGCTATTATCCTGCAAAGTTTCGACAAAAAAATAAAAAAATGAGACAGTGTTACCTGTAACATTTTAAAATCTTTCATCATTCGAGCATGTTTTTCATATTATTACATTCGTTCATATATCGAAACAACTTAATCATCTTAAAATTTGTCGAAAATGACAATATGAAAAAAGCCCTATCTTTCACACGAAAGATAGGACAATTTTTGGGAAATTACCAACACTCGGATACAAAATTTCACTCCTAAAGAATGTATTGACTTAAATCGCGATCTTTTGAAATATCAGTAAGCTTTTCTCGTACATATTCTGGAGTAATTACAAATTCTCCTAAGTTTAATTCTGGAGCTTCGAAAGATAAATCTTCCAGTAATTTTTCCATAATTGTATGCAATCTTCTAGCACCGATATTCTCCATGTTCTGATTGACGGAATAGGCAATATTAGCTATTTCTCGAATCGCATCTGAAGAAAATTCAAGATCAAGTTTCTCTGTTCTCAATAGTTCCATATACTGCTTTGTCAGTGAATTTTTGGGTTCTGTGAGAATAGACACAAAATCATCACTAGACAAGCTAGTCAACTCTACCCGAATTGGAAAACGACCTTGCAGCTCTGGGATCAAGTCAGAGGGCTTCGCAATATGAAACGCTCCTGCAGCCATAAACAAAATATAATCCGTTTTAACAGGACCATATTTCGTCATAATCGTTGAACCTTCAACGATTGGTAAAATATCGCGTTGAACCCCTTCACGCGATACATCAGGCCCATTTCCACGACTACTGGATGCAATCTTGTCAATTTCATCGATGAAAATAATTCCCGATTGTTCCGCACGACGAACCGATTCTTGAATCACATCATCCATATCGATCAATTTAGCTGCTTCCTCTTGCGTGAGTACTTTGCGAGCTTCTCTAATCGCCAACTTCCGCTTCTTCGTCCGCTTCGGCAGTAAGCTTCCTAACATCTCCTGCATGTTCATGCCCATTTGTTCCTGTCCCGGGCCGGAGAACATATCCAACATATTAGGCGCTGCCTCTTCCACATCAATTTCTACTACATCTTGTTCCAATTTGCCTGACAGCAATTCAAAGCGTGTTTTACGACGTCGTTCATCCAATGTAGGGTCAGCTTCCGGCTCCGACTTGTTCGCTGAGCCACTATTTTGACCAAATAACATCTCGAATGGATTTCGCTGTTGAGAAGATTGAGCCGCAGAGGGAACAAGAATTTCAACTAATCGCTCATTTGCCTGCTCTTCTGCTTTCTCTTTAACCTTCTCTGTGCGTTCATTTTTGACCATACGTATAGCTGTCTCGATTAGATCGCGAACCATAGACTCCACATCGCGTCCAACATAACCTACCTCAGTAAACTTCGTAGCTTCCACTTTGACAAAAGGAGCCTTCACAAGCTTAGCTAGGCGGCGCGCTATCTCTGTCTTACCAACGCCGGTAGGACCGATCATCAAAATATTTTTTGGTACGATTTCATCTTGAATGTTTTCATCCAGCAAACTTCTACGATAGCGATTGCGTAATGCAATAGCAACGGAACGCTTTGCATTTTTTTGACCAACAATATATTTATCAAGTTCGTTCACAATCTGTCTTGGTGTCCATGCCTGCTCACTCATCATTTATCCTCCATTTCTGCAATTACTGTTTTAGCATTCTTCTACAACAAGGTTATCATTGGTATATACGCATATTTCACTCGCAATATGAAGAGCTGCTTCAGCCATTTCTTTTGCTGTCATGTCAACAGCATGTCGCTTCAATGCACGAGCTGCTGACAAGGCAAAGCTTCCCCCAGAACCAATCGCAACAATGCCATCATCCGGTTCTATAATCTCTCCACCGCCTGAAATAAGCAGCATATGTTGTTTATCCATAACGATCATTAACGCCTCCAGCTTGCGAAGCACTCGATCTTGTCGCCAATCCTTAGCAAGTTCAACAGCGGCACGCTGTAAGTGACCATGATGCTCTTCCAGCTTCCCTTCGAACTTCTCGAACAAAGTGATTGCATCCGCAACCGAACCTGCGAAACCTGCCAATACTTGGCCTCGATATAGTCGGCGCACTTTGCGAGCATGCTGCTTCATGACCATACTATTGCCAAATGTTACCTGTCCATCACCTGCAATGGCACCTTGCCCATTATGCCTCACTGCACATATTGTTGTCGCATGAAACTGCATTTCCATTGGATGAACCACCTTTCGTGTGGGAATATCGAAAAGAAACAGCAGGATATCCTGCTGTCTCTATATACGTTATGAAGAATGAATCGTTTCAAGCTCTTCTTTAAAGAGACGAATCGATTCCAACGCTCGTTGTGCAAGCGCGTCATTTTTGTCTTTTTTGTTGCGAATACGTGTTTCAAGTGCAGGGAACAAACCAAAGTTTGCATTCATAGGCTGGAAATGCTTTGAATCTGCAGTCGTAATATACTGTGCCATACTTCCTAAAGCAGACTCTTTCGGTAATGTTACACACTCTTTTCCTAGAGCTACTCGAGCAGCATTCAAGCCTGCAATCATACCTGATGCTGCGGACTCTACATAGCCTTCAACGCCTGTCATCTGCCCTGCAAAGAACAACGACGGACGTCCCTTGAATTGATAAGTCGGCTCCAACAATTTTGGAGAATTAATGAACGTGTTACGATGCATAACGCCATAGCGTATAATTTCAGCATTCTCGAGACCTGGAATCATACGGAATACACGCTTCTGCTCTCCCCACTTCAAATGAGTTTGGAAACCAACCATATTGTACAACGTACCTGCTGCATTATCTTGACGAAGTTGAATAACTGCAAATGGAATTTTTCCAGTCTTCGGATCAGGAAGCCCTACTGGCTTCATAGGACCAAACAAAGCTGTTTGTTTCCCGCGTTTCATCATAACTTCAATTGGCATACAGCCTTCAAAGTAAATTTCCTTTTCGAACTCTTTCAGCTCTGCCTTCTCAGCCGTAATCAGCGCCTCATAGAACGCATTGAATTCCTCTTCTGTCATCGGACAGTTCAAATAGGCTGCCTCGCCCTTATCATAACGAGATGCAAGATATACTTTGTCCATATCGATACTGTCTTTATCGATAATTGGCGCAGCTGCATCATAGAAATAGAAGTATTCTTCACCCATCAAATCTTTAATTTGCTGTGACAAAGCCGGAGAAGTCAATGGACCTGTCGCAATGACTGTAATCCCATCCATTGGAATAGACTCCATTTCTTCGTTACGAACTTCAATTAGCGGGTGATTTTTTAATGTCTCTGTAATTTCACCAGAGAAGCCGTCACGGTCTACCGCTAAGGCTCCACCAGCTGGAACAGCATGCTTATCAGCAGCTTGGAGTATTAGAGAATTCATCATACGCATTTCTTCTTTAATAACGCCTACTGCATTCGTCAATCCATTTGCACGCAAACTATTCGAGCATACAAGCTCTGCAAATTGATCGGTATGATGAGCTGGTGTCTTACGTACCGGTCTCATCTCGTATAAGGTAACAGGAACCCCCTGCTGTGCTATTTGCCATGCCGCTTCACTGCCCGCTAAGCCGGCACCAATGACGGTTACTCTCGGCTTATCCATCTATGATGTTCCCCTCTCCATTGTTACAAAACTGTACCTGTAACGATTCAACTATTCTTCTTCTGGTTCTTGTAAAACTTCATTATGGTCACACTGCGTACATTGCAGCTTCGTACCTTGTTTGGAGCGCTTCTCAACCATTAACTTGCCACAGCTTGGACAAGGCTTCGCCGATGGTTTATCCCACATAACATGGTCACATTCCGGATAACGATCGCAGCCGTAGAATACACGTCCTTTCTTGCTTCGACGCTCCACAAGCTTACCTTCGTGGCAAGTTGGGCATGCAACTCCAGTATCTTTAACGATCGGCTTCGCGTTACGGCAATCAGGGAACCCTGAACAAGCAAGAAACTTGCCGAATCTGCCAATTTTATATACGAAGTTTCTACCACATTTTTCACATATTTCATCGGAAACTTCATCTTCAATTTCTATTTCTTTCATTTCTTCTTCGGCGACTTCCAATCGCTTCTCGAATGATTCATAGAAGTTGCTGAGTACTTTATCCCACTGCTGCTGGCCATCTTCTACTTGATCGAGATCTTCTTCCATATGTGCAGTAAATTCTGCATCCAGAATTTCTGGGAAGAACTCTTCCATTTGCTGAATGACAAGCTCACCAAGTTCTGTAGGTACAAACTTTTTCTCCTCGATTGCAACATAGCCGCGTTTCTGAATCGTCTCCAGTGTAGGCGAATATGTACTAGGTCTGCCTATACCCAACTCTTCAAGCGTCTTAATCATACGTGCCTCTGTATATCGCGGCGGCGGCTGTGTAAAGTGCTGCTTAGGTTCGATGGTTTCCTGTTTCAATTTGTCCCCTACAGTTAGTGGTGGAAGCAATTTATCGGTTTCTACCGTACCATCATCGTTTCCTTCCACGTATACCTTCATGAAGCCAGGGAAACGAACCTTGGAACCATTTGCGCGGAATAAAGCTCCTCCAGCAAGTAAGTCCACTGTCATTGTATCCATAACTGCAGATGTCATTTGGCTCGCTACAAACCGTTCCCAAATGAGCTTATACAAGCGAAGTTGATCACGAGACAAGAAAGGCTTTAATGATTCAGGGTCACGAAGGACAGAAGTTGGACGAATTGCCTCATGCGCATCCTGTGCATTAGCAGCTTTCTTAGCATATTGACGTGGTGTTTCTGGTACGAAATCTGCTCCAAACTTCTCATTTAAGTAAATACTCGCTTCTTCTTGAGCAACAGGAGAAACACGCGTGGAATCTGTACGCATATACGTAATAAGACCAACGGTACCTTCTTTGCCTAAGTCGACCCCTTCATATAATTGCTGTGCTACAGACATCGTCTTACCAGCACGGAAATTTAGTTTGCGGGCCGCTTCCTGCTGCACGGAGCTTGTTGTAAAAGGTGGCGAAGGATGACGTAAGCGTTCTTTCTCCTTCACTTCTTTCACTTCAAACGACTGCTTACCTATCGCATCCATAATAGCGGATACGTCTGCTTGAGAGCCTAGCTCCTTCTTCACTCCGTCCATGCTGTGGAACTTCGCTTCTATAGGAGACTTGTCGCTCTTCAGCATTGCTGTAATGGTCCAGTATTCTTCTGGAACAAACATGTTAATTTCATTCTCACGGTCCATAATGAGCTTGACCGCTACGGATTGAACACGTCCAGCAGACAACCCCTTTTTCACCTTTTTCCAAAGCAATGGACTAATCTTGTAACCCACCAAACGGTCAAGGATACGTCTCGCTTGCTGTGCATGCACAAGGTCCATATTAATTTGACGCGGTGTCTTAAACGCATCCTTCACCGCTTGCTTCGTTATCTCATTGAAGACGACTCGGCATGGCTCTGCTTCATCCAATTCCAACACATGAGCAAGATGCCATGCGATCGCTTCTCCTTCGCGATCGGGGTCAGCCGCGAGATAAACTTTTTTTACTTTTTTCCGAGCATCTCTTAATTCCTTAAGAACAGAACCCTTGCCGCGAATCGTAATATATTTAGGATTGAAGTTATTATCTACTTCTACTCCAATCTGACTCTTCGGCAGATCACGCACATGGCCCATCGATGCTTTAACAATATATTTACTTCCTAAGTACTTGCCAATGGATTTGGCCTTAGTTGGTGATTCTACAATAACTAGTGAATCCGCCATAGGCGCATCCTCCTCTCCGACAACCAATCAATACTATCCTATAATTCCTTTAGAATAATCATTCATAACGAACGATATACTCCAGGCTGATGTTCATAAATACGTCTTTTTATTTGTAAGGATAACAAATGCTGATGTAAATTCGCAAATGGCATGTCACTCTTCTGAAATAGCTCATCAAGTGTACAATCTTGTTCATTTATGATGTGGAGCAGTAGTTGCTCCATGTCATCCAACAATTCGTTAGCTTTCACATCTACGACCGTTTCATTATTGTATGACTGAGGCTGGCTTGTCAACAGGTGAACGTATTCTTCCACAATATCCCCAGCTGTAGCAACAGGTTTAGCCCCCTGCTTCAACAGTTCAAACGTCCCTGCCGATTTAGGAGAAGTAACAGGGCCAGGTACTGCAAATATATCTCGCGAAGCTTCTAACGCAAACTGTGCTGTAATAAGCGCGCCGCTTCTAGCAGCTGCTTCGACAACGACCGTCCCTAAACTAAGTCCAGCAATAATACGGTTGCGTCGTGGAAACATACCAGGATGCCCTGGAGTTCCTATGGGGTATTCTGTTAGAACCAAACCAGACGCTGCTATCTTATCTGCTAAATGATTATGTTGAGCCGGATAAATGGCACCAGAGCTCGTACCAAGTACGGCTATCGTTTGCCCCTTATTCAGCGCTCCCTCATGGCTTACAGCATCAATGCCACGTGCAAGCCCGCTTACAACGACTAATCCATGATCCGTCAATTGCGAAGACAAAGACTTTGCCACTGTCTTGCCATAGACAGTCGGGCTTCGTGTACCGACCATAGCTATGGAATATTGCTTTGCCACAGACCAATCTCCACGACCATATAATACCCAAGGCGGCTCATGAATCTCCTTCAAGCATTCAGGGTAGCTTTCATCATACATCGTAATCCAATCTATACCTGATTTATACGTGAGCTCCAAGCTTTTTTGCAAATGACCCGTCGTGTACCCTGCAGCAAGGCGCTGTGCAAAAGCAGGCTTAAATCCTGCATCCATCCACTCGGCAATTGGCCGATCAAGCCATGCAGGCAATTGCTCGCCCCCAAGCAGTTTGATACATGTATCAATCGTATGCCAGCCTATACCCTTGATTTGATGTAAGGCAAACAAACAATCTTGAATCCTCCACATTCGACTCATCTTCTTTCCTCCTCTTACAGATGAAGGAAGCTGGTCAACCGCTCCCCTTATTTTGCTTTACCTTAAGACAGAATGCAAGTATACGTTTACATACGTATAACTCAACTTAGCAATATTCCTACTGTTCCTCTGCATAACACCTACAAAAAAACAAACTCCCACCAATACTTCTCCTATTTCAGTTTGTAAAATAAAATTTCAGAAATTAAAGAGCAAACCAGTTCACTCAACATCATGAAAATAAAAAAAGCAACCTCTCGCACAAACGTGCAAAAGGTTGCTTACCTTATTTAACTGCGATATTTAATTAAGCGTGTTGATGTGTAATGCAATCTTTCAACAAGCCCTTCTCTTCAAGAACACGAACCAACGTAGAGCCCATCTCGGAAGGTGTAGGCGCAACTTGGATGCCGCATGCTTCAAGCACAGCAATTTTTTCAGCAGCTGTACCTTTACCGCCAGAAATAATGGCACCAGCATGACCCATACGCTTCCCTGGAGGCGCTGTTGCACCGCCGATGAAGCCGACAACTGGTTTCGTCATATTAGCTTTGATCCACTCTGCCGCTTCTTCTTCAGCCGTACCGCCAATTTCACCGATCATGATAACCGCATACGTATCTGGATCATCATTGAAGCGGCTCAAAATATCAATAAACTCTGAGCCTTTAACCGGGTCACCACCGATACCTACAGCAGAGGATTGGCCAATGCCACGAGTTGTCAACTGATGAACAGCTTCGTATGTCAATGTACCACTACGGGAAACAACGCCAACATGTCCTGGTGCATGGATGTATCCAGGCATGATACCAATCTTGCATTCGCCTGGTGTAATTACGCCTGGGCAGTTAGGTCCGATAAGAACCGTACGTTTGCCTTCCATATAGCGGTTCACTTTTACCATATCAAGAACAGGAATACCTTCTGTAATACAAATAACGAGATCGAAGTCCGCATCTACTGCTTCCATGATTGCATCTGCAGCGAATGGTGGAGCTACGTAAATAACACTAGCCGTAGCGCCTGTTTTTTCTTTTGCTTCAACAACTGTGTTGAAAACAGGAAGCTTCACTTCTGTACCGTTATCAAGTGTAATGTCAACCGTTGTGCCACCTTTACCCGGTGTAACACCGCCGACCATTTGTGTACCATATTCAAGGGCGCCTTTCGCATGGAACAGTCCCGTAGCGCCCGTAATTCCTTGTGTAATGACTTTGGTTTCTTTGTTAATTAAGATACTCATCGCACATCCACCTCTCGTTCGCCAGATTATTGAACCAAAGCGACAATTTTTTGCGCTCCGTCAGCCATGGAATCCGCTGCTACGATGTTCAGGCCGGATTCGTTCAAGATGCGTTTGCCAATCTCAACGTTCGTACCTTCTAAGCGTACGACTAGTGGACGACTTAAGCCAACTTGCTTCGCCGCTTCAACCACACCGTTCGCAATAACATCACAGCGCATAATGCCACCGAAGATGTTAACGAAGATGCCTTTAACATTCGGATCAGACAAAATAATCTTGAATGCTTCTGTAACTTTCTCAGTCGTCGCACCGCCCCCTACATCAAGGAAGTTAGCCGGTTCGCCGCCGTAATATTTAATAATATCCATAGTGGACATCGCAAGACCCGCTCCATTAACCATACAGCCAATGTTTCCGTCTAGCGCAATATAGCTTAGATCGTACTTGGATGCTTCGATTTCTTTCTCATCTTCTTCATCAAGGTCACGATATTCCAAAATATCTTTATGACGATAGAGCGCGTTAGAATCGAAGTTCAACTTCGCATCCAATGCCATAACTTGTCCGTCACCAGTAACAACAAGAGGATTGATCTCTGCGATAGAGCAATCTTTATCTACGAAAGCTTGATAGAGAGCCAACATGAACTTAACTGCTTTGTTCACAAGCTCACCTGGAATATTAATGTCATATGCCAACTTACGAGCTTGGAATACTTGAAGCCCAACAGCTGGATCAACTACAACTTTAATAATCTTTTCAGGCGTATTCTCTGCCACCTCTTCGATATCCATACCGCCCTCTTCAGAACCCATCAAAACAACGCGTCCTGTCGCGCGATCTACTACAATACCAATGTAGTATTCTTTCTTAATGTCGCAGCCTTGCTCTATTAAGAGACGCTTAACCTCTTTACCCTCAGGGCCAGTTTGGTGTGTTACAAGCACTTTACCTAGTATTTCGCTTGCATAGGCACGAACCTCATCTAGGCTCTTCGCAACTTTAACACCGCCTGCTTTACCACGGCCGCCTGCATGAATTTGAGCCTTAACGACTACTACCGGTGTACCTAATTGTTCTGCAGCTTGCACGGCCTCATCCACGCTGAACGCAACTTTACCATTCGGTACAGCAACGCCGTATTGTTTTAATACTTCTTTGCCTTGATATTCATGGATATTCATTGTGCATCCCCCTATCCGAATCGTATGGGTTAGAATGATAATGCTTATGCAGCCAAGCTAATGCTCCTTGCATATTTCGACAACTGTGTCGTTAACAGAGGAACGGTAAATACTAAGGTCTGCTGCAACTTTAATACAAGTGCATGTCAAGGAATGGGCGGTAATTCCAACCAATCCGAACACATTGTATCATGTTTTTAAAGCGCTTTCCTACCAAAATTATTACAAAATACACATTTGTTTGATATCAAATTCATCTCTGAATGAGATAGATCACTATTTTTAGTTCTTTTAGCATACGATTCCAGTACTTGTTTGCTCCAAAACTAGTAGAATTTTATCAGCTAGTTGACGAGAAATGCGTTTCTTCCATATAATATATCACAAATTGAGATTATTCGCGCTTTGATAAGGAAGCACCTTTCTTGCGCATTCCATTACTACAATTCGGAATGTGAAAGAAGAGGTGTTTTTTTGCTATGTATGGAAGTGTATGGAGTGCCGCTGTATATGGAGTCGAAGGTCGCATGATTCAAATGGAATTTGATATTTCTTCAGGATTGCCTCATGTTGCAGTCGTAGGTTTACCAGATGCAGCAGTGAGGGAGTCTATCGATCGAGTCCGCAGTTCGGTGCGCAATTGCGGCTGGAAGTTTCCTTTAGAGCGCATAACAATTAATTTAGCCCCGGCTGATCTGCGCAAAGAAGGAACCTCTTATGACTTGGCCATGGCAATCGGCATACTTGGCACAAGTGGTCAACTCAATCTATCCCCTTTTCGCAATATGCTCGTCGCTGGTGAATTATCTTTAGACGGAACAACACGCCCCATCCCAGGCATTCTGTCTCTAGTCGATGAGGCGAGAAAACAGGGATTTACACAAGTGCTTGTCCCAAGTGAAAATGCTCCTGAAGCTGTATTGGTAAGCGGGATCGAGGTTTACAGTCTGTCTACTTTAGCACAACTACGTCAAGTGGCTGACAGTCCTGACAACTTGTCCAACCTTTTGTTCTCTCCTAATTTATCCTACACATCACCTATGAATAAATCCGAATTGCCAGTCGAAGGACAAGAAGACTATGCCGATGTCCGAGGTCAAGAACATGCTAAACGAGCGATGACCGTCGCCGCTGCTGGCATGCACAACATTTTGCTTAGCGGTCCGCCTGGAACGGGCAAAACTATGCTCATCCGTCGTCTCCCAACGATACTACCGCTGCTAACTGAAGATGAAGCATTAGAAGTTTCCAAGCTGTATAGTGTATCAGGCAAATGGGAGCATTCGTCAACAGGATTGATTCAGACGAGACCTTTCCGCTCTCCCCACCATTCGATTTCTCCTGCTGGATTAATTGGTGGAGGAAGCCTCCCTAAACCCGGTGAAATTAGCCTCGCCCATCGAGGGGTGTTATTTCTAGATGAACTACCCGAATTCCCGCGTCAAACGTTAGAAGTGCTGAGACAACCACTTGAGGATCGATATGTTACAATTAGCCGCACACGGGCTGTATATCGCTTCCCTTCGCATTTTATGCTGGCGGGTAGTATGAATCCATGTCCTTGCGGTAACTTTCAAGCCACAGAACATTCCATATGTACTTGCACACCCGCACGCCTGCATCATTATCGCTCACGCCTATCTGGCCCATTGTTAGATCGGATTGATATGCAGCTAGAAGTACCTCGCATCTCTTTGCATTCAACCAACAACAAAGTGATCAGCTCCGCCCAACTGCGGGAACAGGTCATGCAGGCTCATCAACGTCAGTTGCAGAGGTATCGTCATTTGCCATTACGCTTCAACTGCGAATTAAGAGGATCTTGGCTCCAGCAGTATTGCGCCCTTTCTACGGCATCATCTACTATGCTTCAGCAGGTATATGATGAACTTGGGTTAAGCATTCGTGCACATGATCGCATCCTCAAACTCGCACGTACCATCGCAGATCTAGAAGATTGCGAACAGATCGAGATCGGACATCTGGCTGAAGCGATCAGCTATCGCAAACTTGATCGACCTGCATAATGATAGGTCTGCATAATGGATTCCAAGCGTTCATGTATTCAAAATTAATTCACCTCTGACGTCAAGCAAGAGGAAATGAGAAATTGTTCTAACGGTTGCAGCAGAGCCTATTTCGTGTAAATGGACGGATTTTGAATGGCAACGGGTGTCACAGAGCTTATTCGTCAGATAGATTAAATATATTCATCACTATTGCTAAAATAAGCTCATCTACAACCGTTAACTTTTTAAAATGGGGGATTTTACGTAAATAACGCCAATAGCGCCCGTTAGAGGTAGCCTACTTATTTGAAAATGAAATATTGAATATAGTTAATGACGTAACCCATACTTGGATCGAGGTTAAGGAGAATGGAATTAAATAATTAGAAGAATATGTTGATGCAAGATCCAATCTGTTATTATTTTGCGATTCTATATGCTGATCCATTTTAAATACGCCGCTAGCAACAGCAACCGATACATGCTGTTATTAGCGGCGTATTCATTATTTATGCGAGAGTATTTGGGCTGCATATGCCACGTCTCATTCTACCTTTTCACATAGAACAGACATCGAACGGAGATAAGATAAAATAACAGCCTTATGTAAAGTGCTTGTACCGTGCTTTATACACCCATAGAACTAAGGATTATATTTAAAATGCATGAGCAATATGTTCAAGTTCCGACGATGCATCTCCTTGCCTTGGATACGTAATGATAATAGCATCACACCGAATCTTTGCTTCGTATAGACGATACCGATGAATATACTGTTCGACTATAACTCGCACTTGCTGCTGTTTACGTATATCTATCGCTTCACGAGCTGTGCCAAAGGAGCCGCCTTCCGTACGACTGCGAACTTCAATGAACACCCACCACTCACCGTCCCGGGCAATTAGATCCAGCTCTCCTTGACGACAACGCCAATTACGCGCAACAATTGTCCAACCAATCCTCGTTATATACTGCTCTGCTTGCTGCTCCGCTTGTTTGCCCATCTCACGTCGGTTACGTTGGACGCCTCTAGTAGATGACGGTTTCCGCTCAGTCATCCCCTCGCACCCATCCTTTCGCTGCTCGTTGATCGGAGCGATAAACAAATGTGAGCACCTCTGCTACAAGCTGATACAACTCAGCAGGAATCTGCTGATCCAGATCAAGCTTAGAAAGAACCTCAACAAGAGAAGCATCCTCTTGTATGGGGACGCCATTTTCGACAGCCGTAGCAACAATACGCTCCGCTAACAATCCTTGCCCTTTGGCTACAATGACAGGCGCTGTAGCTTGTCCAGGCTCATAGGAAAGAGCAACCGCCTTGCCTCGCTTCTGCGAAGCTGATGTTGATGACTTGCGACTCATATGCGCAGATCCACTCCTTTGTATGGAGTCGGTGAATACGAATCGAGCTTGCGATCTACTTCGGCTGCATCCGTATGCTTCTCAGGAGGCTCCTGTACTCGAAATGCAGACAATTGATAACCGATACCTGCAAGCGCTTGGTCGATTTCTTCACGATAGCCTTGCAGTGCTTCTTGCACCTGCTCACTCGGATGATGAATGTTCAGAGCAACGAGCTTGTCGACCACGTTGACGTCGACCACGGTATGTCCTAGCGCCTTCAGATCCAAATCGAACCATAAGCGGCAATTGTCTGCATCAAGCTCGCCTTTGCGGCCTTGGCGGGCTTGGATATGCACAGCTGCTGTCTGACGCCCATCCGCCGTCACAAACGGGACGTGCAAGGTGACATGCGCGAATGGCAATGACCGATCGCTCGTTAAGAGCAGCTGCTGTCCCGTAATATTTTGCACGAGCTGCTGTGCAGCATCACGTACAGCTGGAGGCAACTGCTCGTGCTGGAGGAGCTGAAGCAGCGTGCTCTTCAGTGACTCCGTAGCGGCAGCCGGAGCGGCGCTCTGCGCTCCGGCTGGCAATGGGGTAGAAGCCGCAACAACTTGCGCGGCTTCCGCCCCTAGGCGTGCCATAGGCACGCCAGCGCGAGCGCTGTCCGCACTTGCAGGCGTAGCCTGCTGCGCCGCCTGTGCAGCGCCTGCTGCGCTATGCAGCAGCGCGCGCTGCACTTGCTGCTCGTGTGATACGCCGAGCAACGTCAACATGCGCCCGATAAGCGCGCCTCCATTGGATGGAGCGCTTGTCGGGCGCTGTGCTGCGGGATCCGCACCATCACCTGTAGGTGCGGATCCCGCAGCTTGACGCCCAGCCAGCCCAGCTTCAGCTGGCTGGGCGCTTCCAGCAACCCCTGCGCCAGTTGGCATCGCAGGGGCTGCGTTTGCCGCCGCGCCACCAGTGGCAGGCGCAGCGGAACCATTTGCAGCAGAGGCTCCCGCTCCTACTTGAGCAGTCGTCCCTGCCGCCGATCCGTTCACCGTACTTTGGACAGCACCACTTGTTGCAGCGCCAGCACCTACCTGCGCTGCATGGGAAGGTTGTGAGGCTCCAGCTAACTGTGTTCCAAGCGGAGCTCCATTACCCGAATTACTATTCAAAGACGCAGCAAGCGGCACAGTTGTCCCTGCCGCCAATGACTGTCCTCCACGTGCGGAGCCGCCGCCATTCCCCGTCAACTCCCCACCATCAGCAGGGTTCGGCATCATAGCTATCAGCGTACGAACAAGCGCTAGCGCGTCCTTAACAGCCCCTGTCATCGCAGGCGATCCAGGTGAAGCCGAAGAATGAAGCCAAGCTTCACTGCTTCGTGTCAACTGCGTCAACATATCATGCATTGGCCTGCCAAATAGAACGGTCTGTAAACCTCGCATCGTCTCGGCAGTCAGCGGCAAATTACGCTTCAAAGCCAGAGCAGCCGTTTCCACCCACTCATCCATTGCCACGCCGTCAGGTTTCATTGCTATTACCTTTGACAACTGCGCCATCGTTTCCCTCGTCAACGGGATTCCACTCTTCTGTAGATCGCGCAATATCGTTCGCGCCCAAGGCTCGTCTGGAAGCCCTGCTTGCTTAAGCGCGTCTGCTATCGTTGGCAGCGGCTGTGAAGAATGAGCTTCCGATTGCTTTAGCATAATAAGCCCATCTTCCTGTTGGCCTTGCACTTGCATCCATGTCGTCTGACCTGGACGCATAGGTGTTTCAAGCACCGCTTTAACGGGCACACCATTTATTTGAACAACCGCTTCTTTTCCATTTTCCGATACACTCATTACGACACCGCGTACAACTTGTCCGGAACGAAGCTCTAACGCCCGCGAGTCTCCGGGCTTCGCCTCCCCGGTCATCCCTCGCACCAAATGTGATATATTCAACCATAACCCTCCGATACTTGCAGCATCACTACCCTATATATCGGCAGATATATCTTAAATAATAAATGAACATGCAAAAGACGCAGCCTGTTTAAAATAACGTCAGCTGCGTCTTCGTTTCTTCCCATTTCTTCAAGAACGTTCTGCGATGCATCTTTGTCGGCCCATACTCATCCAATGCCGTATAATGCGCTTTTGTTCCATAACCCTTATGTACCGCAATTCCATACTCAGGGTACAACTCATTCCATTCCTTACTACACAAACGATCTCTTGTAACCTTCGCAATAATCGATGCTGCTGCGATGGACTGGCTCGTTGCATCGCCTTTAATAAGAGATTTTTGTGGTAGAGCTACTTCTATTTTTTCTGCATCAATAAATAACATATCTGGCACAACTTGCAATTGCTCAACAGCTGTTTTCATCGCCAACCGTGTCGCTTGTTTTATATTCAACTCATCAATGGCTTTTGCATCCATATGAGCCACCGACCATGCAACCGCATTTGCAATAATATCCTCGTATAGCGCTTCTCGCTTCTTCTCTGACAGTTTCTTGGAATCATTTATCCCCTCCAACTGCCAATCACGAGGCAAAATGACGGCCGCTGCTACCACATCCCCAAATAAACAGCCACGCCCCACCTCATCTATACCTGCTATCGCTTCATATCCTGCTGACCAAGCTTCACGCTCCAATGCCAACAGATCGATAACCTCTGCTTCAGACGCAGACGATCGCTTCGTTCCCACAATCGCTTCCCCCTGCCATTTGTAACTTTCAAACAAACTATCTACTTACTAAATCTATACGCTCAATTGACAGACTTACATTGTATATGTAATCGCTCGCCTACTCAACCCATTTGAGCATTCCACATGCTGGAGCTTTAATGATCCTGCGAACGAAATAATGATTTGCAATAAGAATAACCAGCCACTAGTCCAAAGTAATATGCATATTCATCCTTATACAAGGGAGTCAGCCATGACCAATCCAACGGTATATGCATCCACATGATCGGTACTAACGCAATAAGCAAGCATGGGATCGTAATAACATAAAATAACTTCCAGTTGGTTGGTTTTCTACGTTTCGCCCCTCCAATCCAGACGAGTAAAGCTCCACCAACAGCAGAAAATAGCACTTTAGCTACTAACGCTAACTCAACGAAATCACCTTTTCGTGCCCATTGAGTCATGAATTGTACACCTTTTTGTCCAAAATAAATAAATGCGATAGCCCCAATCAGCCAGAGCATATAGATGAGAACTTTCTTCACCCAACATCCTCCTATCCATTCATGTATATAAATGATTCCTATTGTTACATAAACAAATGAACAATCATGCAAACCATCCCAATTCGATAGTAACAAGGGCTGTCCGCAAATGCTATATGAAAATGATTCATCCGCAATAATAAATTCGATAGCTCTTCTAAGTTACGTAAATGCCCATATAAAAAGCTGCTCACCAATGGCGCAGCAGCTTACTGAAAAGCATATTTCATTGTAAACCATCATTAAGGATGTTCCAACGTTATTTGTCCCATCTTGCCTGCTCGAAGTTCACGCAAAATAATGCCTGAAACTTTCTCAAGATCGACACGTCCACCGCTAACCAAACATCCGCGCTTACGTCCGATTTCCTCCATAATGGAGACAATCTCATTCGGGTCCTCAATATCATGAAGCGGCGTTTCCAATTCGAAACGCTCTTTAAGCCGCTCCCAATAGTGAGCAGACATAAACTTCAGCGCATAAAAGGCAATATCCTCTACATTCAACACTTGATCCTTTATCGCCCCAGTAACTGCTAGACGATAACCAACCAACTGATCTTCGAATTTAGGCCACAAAATACCTGGTGTATCGAGCAACTCCATCTCAGAGCCTACCCGAATCCATTGTTGGCCTTTCGTTACACCTGGACGATCGCCAGTGGCAGCAACTTGTCTGCCCGCCAGCTTATTGATCAATGTAGACTTACCTACGTTAGGAATACCTACGATAAGAGCACGAACAGGTCGCGGCTTCAATCCTTTGGCTATTAGGCGCTCAAACTTCGCTTCCAGCAGCTTACGTGCTTCCACTTGGATGTTCTGAATATTATATCCAGACGAAGCATCTACTGGAATCGCTGCATGCCCTTCTTTACGAAAAACTTCCAACCATTTCGCAGTCGCTTCTGGATCAGCCAAATCGCACTTGTTCATAATAATCAATCTTGGCTTATCACCAAGAATCTCATGAATCATTGGATTTCGGCTGGAAAGCGGCAAGCGTGCGTCCAACAGCTCGATTGCTACATCGATAAGCTTCAGCTTATCCTGGATCTGTCTGCGTGCTCTTGTCATATGTCCAGGAAACCATTGTATCGACATCGCGTTCCACCTCCCTTATCTATGCTGTAATTTTTTAATAATGATTAATAAACTTCATTTGATTCAATGGCCAGAAAATAACATCTGCACGGCCAATTACTTCACTCAATGGTATAAAGCCTAATACACGGCTATCTGTACTATTGTCGCGATGGTCACCCATAACAAATATATGACCTTCTGGAACTTTATTTTCCGTTCTCATTTCATTCGGGAAATCACTGTTGTTGTATGTTCCACCTTGCTTTTTCGCTTCCGCAATCGCTTCTTGTATGTATGGTTCTTCTACTTTCTTACCATTCACAAACAAGTCGTCTCCACGATACTCAATCGTATCACCAGCTACACCAATTACACGCTTGATGAGATCGCGCTTCTCATCTGGCACATGGAATACAACTACTTCTCCACGCTTAGGCTCACGGAACTCATACAGGATCTTATTTACAATAAGACGCTCACCCGTGTAGAAATTCGGCTCCATCGAAGGACCATCGACAATAAATGGTGCGAATAATAACCAGCGCACCAACACGACAAGCGTGACAGCGACAGCAATTGCCTTAATCCATTCCACAAGTTCGTTTTTGCGGCGCGGCTGCGCCGATTGTTCCGCTACAGACGTTTGATTCGATACTTGATCTTGCTCCATAGGCCGTGCCCCGCTTTCTTCCTAGGATGCTTATCCAATGTAACTTACATATCATTAGCGTACCAAATTGTTTAAAGAATAGCAAAAGGGACTTGCGAGATCGCAAGCCCCCGGTCTTTCATTATCGAATCTCTTTGATTCTCGCTGCTTTACCGCGTAGGTTACGAAGATAATAAAGCTTCGCACGACGGACTTTACCACGGCGAGCCACTTCGATTTTATCGATCTTTGGCGAGTGAATCGGGAATGTACGCTCAACTCCTACACCGTAGGAAATTTTACGAACTGTAAACGTTTCACTGATTCCGCCACCGCGACGTTTAATCACTACACCTTCGAAAAGCTGGATACGCTCACGAGATCCCTCGATAACTTTGACATGTACTTTCAAAGTATCACCAGGACGGAAGCTTGGTACATCTTTACGAAGTTGTTCTTGAGTAATCGCTTGTACGATATTCATCTATGACTCCCTCCTTCCACACAGGCGTTCTTACAGCTCGGAGATGCTCTATTTGCATGCTCGTCATCATCTGTAGCGGACCGCCGTATTCCACACAACAGAAGTCATTATATCACACCACTATATCTTACACAAGAGGATTACTTGCAAAATAATTATCTAACCTTCATGATGATCATACACCAACGTATTGCGACAATCAGATTACTTCTCGCATACCTAGTCATGAAGAGTAGCAGCCTATTAGATAACACAATCCATATCGTAATTATAGCAATAGCTTATTTGTATGTAAGTTCCATTTAGATCAGCAAACTATTCGTACAGTGCATCTCTTAACTTACTAGACATCCCACTTGATTTCCTTGACGCTGAAAGGGACTTTCGCAACCGCTCATTTGCATCGTTTAAAGATTCTAACTCTTGAAGCAACTCTTCAAGTAGTTGGCACGCCTGTTCATCTACAGTCAACTTAACTGTATCTACGCGTTGGCGATAATCATGTAAATTAGTCATTATTGTCTTTACTCCTACCACTTAAGATATTATCCGATCCGATATTGCCATATGTACATCCCACGACTTTCTTGTACACACTGCCACCCTGTCTTTTCGTAATAAGCGTTAAAGGTAGACATTGTAGAACAGTTAGCCTCAATATATTCCACATCTATTTTTCGCAGCATTTGTACTATTACCCCATTACCCCGAAAACGTTCATTAAGAGCAAATTGATACAGTGAAGCTGAGTTGCTGGTCTTTCTACGATAAAAGCGAAGTGCCCCTACCAACTTGTGTTCCTCTGCCGCAATTATAACTTGTTGTCTGCGACATGCAGCTTTTGCGCCATCTGGACACAAGAACTCAAGATTACTTATACCATCGTGTGAAGCCTGAATATGCTTGGCAAAAAATCGTGCAACTACTTCCGCACAGCGATAATCTGCTGTGTGTAATTCCATGACACATCTCTCCATTCATGAATAAGTAGAACCTTTCTACCTGCTCGTCGCTCGCATATTTAACACGTATCCCTCTATTATATACGAACAAAACACGAACAGCTATACTTATTCATTCAGATGTGCTATACTATGAAAGTTGCATGTATAACCCTCACCAATTAGTTCCTCAAAACAAGAATAATTAATATCCTCATATCTTGTCTAATTCCCAACTAACCCTAAAGAATTGACGATGGTAGACTTGATTCACACTGGCGCGGTCATCGGAGCCGCAAGGACGAAAGAGAGGTAGGGCTTTTGTCGTTTCAGATAACCTAATATGATCACCGCATTTTATTCTTATAGAAGGAACAACAAGCGGCTGTTTCATGGATGTCGTTACCCATTGAAACAGCCGCTTTTCTATCGTTGCAGTCATTTCGAATTGTTTGATTTCAGCCGCTGCAAAATGGCTCGATCTTTGTCGCTCAGTTCGACTTTATCCAGCAGATCCGGTCTGCGCTCTATCGTTCGACGAAGTGACTGTTCTCGACGCCATGCTTCAACATTCGCATGATGCCCGCTTAACAGTACATCTGGCACTTTCATATCTCGGAACTCCGCTGGACGTGTATAGTGAGGATACTCCAACAAACCAGTGCTAAATGAATCCGTTATCGCAGAAGATTCATTACCCAGAACGCCAGGTAGCAATCTCACTACAGAATCCACCACGACCATTGCAGGAAGCTCTCCTCCTGTCAACACATAGTCACCAATAGATAGCTCATCCGTGACAAGAAACTCGCGTATACGCTCGTCATACCCTTCATAGTGTCCACAAATAAAGATAAGGTGATCTTCTTGTGACAATTCCTCAGCCTTAGACTGTGAAAACGTCTCTCCTTGCGGGCACATAAGAATAACGCGCGGACGTCGTGGAGTACGAGTATCGCTTTCTTCCTTTTGTTCAGTATGTTCAACGGACGCCTTTTGAATAACATCTTCAACAGCTCCGAATATTGGATCTGGCTTAAGTACCATCCCACCGCCGCCGCCGTATGGATAATCATCGACGGTATTGTGTTTGTTCGTAGCGTACTCGCGAAAATTGACTGTATTTAAAGATACAAGCCCTTTTTCACGTGCTTTCCCCAAAATACTTGCGCCAAACACACCCTCACACATCTCAGGGAAAAGCGTTAGGACATCAATACGCATTACAACAGCCCCTCCATTAGGTGGACCTTTATGAGCTTGTCCTGCACATTAATATCGAGTACAACATCTTCAATGTACGGTAATAGCAAGTCCGAACCTTTTGGACGCTTTACAACCCACACATCATTTGCTCCAGGAGATAGTATTTCCTTGATAACTCCAAGTTCTTCTCCTGCATCACTGATGACACGGCAACCAATAATATCACGATAATAGAACTCATTTTCTTCTAGCTTCACTTGCTGGTCTTCGGACACCTTAAGCAAGCAACCTTTATATTTTTCGACATCATTAATGTTGTCGTATTCTTTCAGCTTTACAATGTATAATTTTTTATGCTCACGAGCTTTTTCCACCGTTACCGATAAATGCAGTTGCTTAGCTTCATCAACGATAAATAGCTGACTATTTTTAGCAAAGCGCACTTCTGGAAAGTCCGTATGCGAAACAATTTTTATTTCTCCGCGAATACCTTGTGTATTCACAATTTCTCCGACTGTAATCAACTTCTCGTTCATCATTCAACCTCCTGTGCCAATCAAGCACACAACTTTCGTAAGAAGAAAGTTAGTCCTTCTTACAGTTTCCAACAAATCATAATAAAAATATACGAAAACGGGTTAGGAACGTATCCTAACCCGTTTCGACTTATTAAGAAATAATGTCCACAGCTACCCGCTTAGGAACCTTCACGGCTGCTGATGTAACGACCGTACGAAGTGCTTTCGCAATGCGGCCCTGTTTGCCGATAACTTTACCGACATCTTCGGGATGAACATGAAGTTCATAAACGAGCACATGCTCCTTTTCCACAACTTCAACACGGACATCATCCGGATGATCGACCAAAGCGCGTGCAATTACTGACACCAACTCTTTCATCTCCGACCCTCCGAACGAATGAATTACTTCTGAAGTTTAGACTCATGGAACTTCTTCATAACGCCAGCTTTGCTAAGCAAGTTGCGAACTGTATCAGAAGCTTGAGCACCAGTTTGAAGCCATTTCAACGCTTTTTCTTCGTCGATGCTTACTACAGCTGGTTGAGCAACTGGGTTGTAATGACCGATTTCTTCGATGAAACGACCGTCACGCGGGGAACGGGAGTCAGATACAACTACACGGTAGAAAGGCGCTTTATGAGCACCCATACGTTTAAGACGGATACGTACTGCCACGAAATTCACCTCCTTAATAAAATCTCATTATATTTGAGCTTAGCGGAACGGGAAACGCATTCCTTTTCCGACTTTGCTTTTCAAATTTTTCATCATTTTCGGACCTTTAGGTCCCATCATATCTGAGAACTGCTTCATAACACGGCGCATTTCATCAAATTGCTTGATTAAGCGGTTTACATCAGCAAGCTGTGTACCACTACCAGTAGCAATACGTTTACGACGGCTATGATTGATAAGATCTGGATCTTGGCGTTCTTTGCTCGTCATAGAACGGACAATCGCTTCAATGCGATCCATCTGACGTTCATCAACCTGCATATTCGCCTGCTGCTTCATCTTACCCATGCCAGGTATCATATCAAGAATTTGGTCCAATGGTCCAAGTTTCTTTACTTGTTGCATTTGATCTAGGAAATCGTCGAACGAAAATTCGGCGTTGCGCATCTTGCGCTCCATTTCCTTCGCTTGATCAGCATCGATATTGGCTTGAGCCTTCTCGATTAGGGAGAGCATATCACCCATACCAAGAATTCGAGAAGCCATACGTTCTGGATGGAAAGACTCCAAAGCATCAATCTTCTCACCTAGCGCTGCGAACTTGATCGGGCACCCAGTGACTGCCTTAACAGACAACGCGGCACCACCACGTGTGTCTCCATCAAGCTTCGTTAATACAACCCCTGTCAGTGTCAGTTGTTGATTAAAGCTTTCAGCGACGTTAACAGCGTCTTGACCTGTCATTGCATCAACGACTAGCAACACTTCATCTGGCTTAACTGTCTCATGAATTTGCTTTAGCTCGTCCATCAACGCTTCGTCGATGTGCAAACGACCAGCCGTATCAATAATGACATAATCCAAATGTTGTTCACGTGCATGATCCATCGCTTGACGCGCGATGTCAACTGGATTCGCTTGATCACCAAGTGTAAATACCGGTACCTTAATCTGTTCACCCAACACTTGAAGCTGCTTAATCGCAGCAGGACGGTAAATATCCGCCGCTACAAGCAATGGCTTATGATTCTGCTTCTGAAGAAGCTTAGCTAACTTTGCAGATGTCGTTGTCTTACCAGCACCTTGCAAACCAGCCATCATAATGACAGTAGGTGGTTTATTAGCTTTCGCCAACTTAGCAGCTGAGCCACCCATCAAATCTGTCAATTCCTTATTGACGATATCGATGATGACCATGCCTGGCGTAAAGCTCTTCATGACATCTTGGCCGATAGCTTTTTCCTTAACTTTTGCGATAAATTCTTTTACTACTTTGAAGTTGACATCAGCTTCGAGAAGTGCTAGACGCACCTCGCGCATTGCTTCATTCACATCATCTTCTGTAACTTTTCCTTTACCCTTCAACTTGCTGAATACTGATTGCAAGCGATTCGTTAATCCTTCGAATGCCATGGTTAGTCACCCCGTTCCCTTAATCCAACGCCTGCAGTTCACGGACAATCTCCTGCAGTTCCGCACGCTGCGGGTCGGGTATTTGCATATGTTCTATCAAGGTATCTTGCAGAGAGGATAGCAGTTTCGAACGCTCTTCGAACTTAGCAAGAAGCTTAAGCTTACTTTCATAAGTATCAAGAGTTTGTTCGGCACGCTTAATATGTTCATATACCGCTTGACGGCTAATCCCAAATTCCGCTGCAATCTCACCTAAGGAGAAATCATCATGAAAATAACATTTCAAAAACGTTTGCTGTTTTTCTGTTAATAACGGTTCGTAGAAATCAAACAGCATGTTAATTCGATTCGTCTTAGCTAACATCTGTTCTTCGTTCATACGGGCCACTCCTTTCGTCAAGGAAAAACACTTTACAGCCCATCGACGTTTTTTATCTTATCTGAAACCAATTCAATTGTCAAGCAATTAACCTTAACAACACAAAAAACCCTCCGCTGATCACTCAACGAAGGGTCCAACCGAAGGTATTAGAAGAAGAAAATTACATATTAAGAAAGAACATCACTAAGATTATAACTAACTAGCTTGGATTAGAAAGGTTGCATACCAAGTGTATCAAGCTTCTCACCTTGAATGTTTGCATTAATTTTGCCTGTTATGTCACGATAATGAGCAGCACGACGTCTAATACGATTGTCGTCTTCTCCTTTATTGCCTTCTTGATTGCCGTTAATGACCATAATGGTAGCACCGAAACCTGGTACAAGTCCTTTAGCAAGTTGCTCCGCAGTCGGAGTCCAGTTACCAACGATAATGTCATGGCTTGATGGCTTAGGTGCTTGTGGTGTCATCCAGAATAGAATGCCTGTCAAGAATCCCATCTTACCATCTTGCGTAATGGCATCAGGATTTTGAAGCAGAACATTTTTATCTCCGTATATAATGGAACTGATTAAGCCGTAATTGTAATTCCAGCTTAACTGGATTGGTCCACGACCATGATAGGATTTGCCTGGCACAGCAGGATAATCCTTATTCTCGGCATCAATATAACCTATCTTCGTCCGGTCGTTAGCGTATGCGACTTCTTCATTAAAGAACAATGCCCAGCGAAGCTCACCACCTGGTGCTGTCGGCCATCCGCCTCCTGTTTCATGTGCAATGTTTGCTAAGAAAGCAGCCAACTCACGCTTGCGATCATTCTCAGTACCTTCTTTCAAGAACGTTCCGAAATCTGATACTTCCGCAGATTTAGGCTTGGCAACGTTCACAGGCGCGTTAAAGTCAGGACTTTGATAAATTAACATTTCTGTCTTAGCTGCTTTATCCAGTCTGACAATTTGATACGCATTTGGAACTCCTACACGTGATACAACCTTATATTTAATATTCGCAATATCTCTAACCGCTGCAATAAGATTGTCGTACGAATAGTATTCTTTCAAATCTGGACTGTAGAAAGGCTGACTCTTTGCACGCTGATGCCATTCTGTCGATCCAAAGCGTAATGGGAATAGCGCTTCAAAATCAGCTCTCGGCAGTGCCGATTGTACAGCCTCGATTGCTTTGTCAGGAGCATATTTTGCATCGATGCCTCCCCACAATTGGACAACTTGTTTGTCCGTAAGCACTCGACTTTGTCCAACTTCCAAGCCTTCACCTGGTGCAATAATAACGGCCTTCGTCTTCACGGTAAACGTATCTGATTGCGAAGAGTTCCCCGCCTTATCATAGGCCTTCACATAATACTTGTACGATGTTGACGCCTGCAAGCCTGTATCCGTAAACGCTAGTCGATTCGTCTCGCCTACTTTTACGTTATCTCGATAAATCTCATATTTCTTAACACCCACATTATCTTTGGATGCTTTCCATATAAGCTTCACTAGACTTGTCGTTTGTACAGGGGATGTGAGCTGCCCCGGCGCTGTAGGCGCCGAATGATCCGGGCCGTTGTTATCATCATCGTCGTCGTCATCATCATCATCATCATCGTCATCATCATCGTCGTCATCATCGTCGTCATCATCATCATCATCGTCGTCATCTTTATCAATCAACTTCCATGGCGACTCTTTCGATGAGCCAGATGGTTGTTCTCCTGAAGTTGTACGCTTAGCCTGATATACTTTCCCCTTGTATACCACAATATCACCAGCATTGTACACCTTCTGTGCTTGCCAGGAAGCCGCAGTTACAACGGTTTCATGGACGTGCTTGCCGCTAGCAGCAAACGCATGTCCACTAGAAGCTAACAGCGTTACCCCTACAACAGCACTCAACGTACGAAGCAAAAACGAACGCGAGAATGGATATTTCAAATTCATTCATATACCTCCCCTAAAACGTACATTCAAATTACAACCTTGCAGATTAATGAACAAATGCGACTGTATATGATTATGCAAGTCTTCATGCTGACTATCACTGTAAAGCAACATTTCTATCTCCATTCCTATCCATGCTCATTTCTATGAGTTACTTACTATAAGAGTTATCACAAAAAACATAGATACGCTCCGCACATTAGAATGGCTGCATACCAAGTGTATCTAGCTTCTCACCTTGAATGTTTGCTCCGACTCTGGTCGTAATGTCACGGTAATGAGCAACACGACGTTTAACACGATAATCGGTCTCGTCTTTATTGCCTTCCAGTCCACCGTTAATAACCATAATCGTAGCACCAAAGCCAGGAACTAATCCTTTAGCCAACTGTGCAGCCGTAGGTACATAGTTACCCACAATAATGTCATGATTAGATGGCTTAGGACTTTGTGGCGTCATCCAGAACAATATAGCTGTCATAAAGCCAAGTTTACCTTCATTTGTTATCATTTCAGGATTTTGAAGCAGTACGTTTTTGTCACCAAAAATAATAGATCCAATAAGACCATAATTATAGTTCCAGCTCAATTGCATTGGACCACGTCCATGATAAGATTTACCCGCTACAGCCGGGTAATCTGTACTTGCAGCTACGTAACCGACCCTCCCTGGTTGATTGATATAAGCCATTTCTTCATTCCAGAACAGTGCCCAGCGAAGTTCTCCGCCTGGTGCTGTCGCCCATCCTCCTCCTGTTTCATGCGAGATGTTAGCCAAGAACGCTGCTAGCTCACGCTTCTTGTTATTTTCCGTGCCTTCCTTTAAGAAAGTACCGAAATCAGTTATATACGGAATTTTGGCCTTGTTACGGTTCCATTCTGAGTTAAAATCTTTCTCTTCATAGAGAAGTGTTTCTTTCTTAGCGGCTTTATCTAAACGGAATATTTGATGTGTCCAAGTGCTGCCTTCGCGGTATACAATCTTGTACTTGATATTAGCTACGTCACGCACAGCAGCGATGAGGTTGTCATAGGAGTAGTAATCTGCTTGGTTCGGTTTATAGTAATCTTTTGTTTTTGCGAAGTTATGCCATTCAGCTGTACCGATACGCATTGGGAACAAAAGTTCAAACTCTGCTTTGGGCAATATCGATTGTACCGCCTGTACAGCCAAATCAGGTCCATACTGAGGATCAATGCCGCCCCAAGTGCTTTGAACCTGTGCATCTGTCAATACGCGACTTTGACCTACTGTGAGATCATCACCAGGAATAACGACATTTGATGTGCTTACTGGCACGGCAGCAGAATCAGCAAAATTACCAGCTGCATCAAGGGCTCTAACCTTATAGGAGTAAGATGTTAACGCTTGCAAACCATTGTCTGTAAAAGTGGTCGTAGTCGATGTTCCAACCTTAACATTGTTGCGGTAAATGTCATACGCAGTAACACCTACATTATCAGTAGAAGCAGTCCATGAGAGAGTAATAGAAGTGGCAGATTGAGAAGGTGAAGCGACATTTGTTGGTGGAGTTGGAGCAACTGTGTCATTTTGGCCGCCTCCGCTAACAACTTTCCATGCGCCCCATTGATTCGAAGCATTCGGTGTTTCGCCTTGTGTCCACCACTTGGCTTCGAATACTTGGCCATTGTAGGTAACTCTCGAACCAGCCGTATAAGCTTGAGTCGCTGACCATGGTGCAGGTGCATTTGCTATTTGAGCGGATGCAGCTTGTGTCAAAGGCGCGGTTGCAGCAAATGCGGCAGTGCCCGATGCAAGCATGGATACGCTTATTGCAGCAGACAACGTGCGAAGCAGGAAGGAACGTGAGAACGGATACTTCTGTTTCATGATAAATCCTCCTTTTTATGGAATTATAGTAACACTACTCTATTATAGTAGAGCTACTAGGTAGTAACTATAGGTATAAATACCTATAAATAAGTGATAAAAGTGTCGTTTTTTTGCTTGATTCTGGATATTTTTTGGTGTTTATCGTGTAACAACGGCAATTGTAAATTCTAAGAAATAATGCTTGACTGTGACGCCACGTCATCCCTTACAGTGGTAGTAGAAGGAGGAGCGACAAATGCAAGAACATGAGCAGGCAGCCTAAGAAACCACGAATTCACTACAACTAGAAAGGGTTGCACAAGCACTAAGGCACGCTGAGAACCTATTGCGTAGATTGCAGCGCAGATTGTCTCAGAAATACGACATGAATAAGGAGGGAAGCCGCTTTGTCAAAGCATGCAACATTGTAAGGGTGCAAACTACATTTCAGCCTCTCGTTTCTCAAACATACATCTATATATGGCTCAGATATCACTATACAGGCATAACCGACTACATAATAGAATGATAGATCTAATAGTAGTATTAGATTCTACATGTCTATATAGAAGAAGAAACGAGCACCTCTTACGATCCTTTTGACATCGGTGCCACTGTGCCCTATACAGTTCAAGACGTAGCAGAAATTTCAGGCGTGAGTGTCCGCACACTCAGGTATTACGATCAAATTGACCTCCTCAAGCCTGCATACTATGGAGATAACGGATACCGCTACTACGAACAAGAGCAGCTTATTAAGCTTCAGCATATACTGTTCTTCCGTGAACTTGATCTGCCACTAGCTGATATTCATGAAATGATACAGCGAGATACTTTTAATCAAGCAGAAGCATTGCAGCACCATCGCCAATTGCTGTTGAGCAAAGTAAATAGACTTCATACACTAATTAAGACGCTGGATCGTACCATCGCCAATTTACGTGGGGAATGTGATTTAACAGAGCAACAGCGGTTCGCTGGCTTCGATAACGGGAAGCAGAATCGCTACGTGAAGGAATTAAAAGAACGGTATGACAGAGCAGGACAACTTACCTTGCATTCTTCAACCGATTCAACAATGATACAAGATAATAGTCCACATGATGAAAGACTCGCCTGTATACTCGCACAACTACTTGATGCTGGCTTACAACCTGGTGATGAAGAAGTACAGCGGTTGATTGGACACCATTATGCATGGGTAAGTCACATGTACCTTACTACACCAGAGGGATATGCAAAGCTTGCAGATCTGTATGTGAACGAAGAACAATTTCGCTCCTATTACGACCTTATTCATCCCCAGCTAGCCCCTTTTCTCCGTCAAGCAATGCTCATTTTTACAGCACAGCAGCATAAGATCGGTCGATAGCTGCATAGCATCCTTTTAAAGGTAGACACTTGTAAAGACAGGTGTCTTTTTCCTTTCCTATACGACCGACTCCAGATATGCTATGATGTGATTCGATATTTAGAAAGAACAGGAGTGGCTAGTTTGGCTCAATTATTTTTTCGCTACGGTGCCATGAACAGTGGAAAATCCATTGAAATCTTAAAAGTAGCACACAATTATGAGGAGCAGAACAAATCCGTTCTCATTTTCACCTCAGCAGTCGACAATCGAGATGAAGTTGGATATGTATCATCTCGCATTGGTTTGAGACGTAAAGCGATACCTATCCATGCAAATACCAATATATTTGAACAAGTTCGCTCTCACGCCGGTTCACTCTCGTGCATTTTAGTTGATGAAGTGCAATTTCTAGGACATGAGCATGTGATGCAGTTGACCCAGATTGTTGATGAGCTTCATATTCCTGTAATGGGATTCGGGCTGAAGAACGACTTTCAAAATAAGCTGTTCGAAGGAAGCCGTTATATGCTCCTCTACGCAGACAAAATCGAAGAAATGAAGACCATCTGCTGGTTCTGTGAACGTAAGGCCATTATGAATCTAAGAGTAGACGAGACTGGTCGACCTGTTTATACAGGTGAACAAATTCAAATTGGCGGGAATGACAGCTATTACCCTGTATGCCGACGCTGTCATAAGCAGCCACCAATAAGCGAGTAACAAGGGAAGCACTTTTATCCACTTCGGATACAAAGTGCTTTTTTGTTTGTCATAGGATTTTCACATCGACAGGTATCTTTTTCCATGTTATAGTTATTAAACATTTTAGTTTCGAAAGTAATTACATACTGGGGGAGATAGGATGGGAAAGTCATTCAAAGCATTGTGGTTCAATCACTCTGCCGCCGAACTCGCTTCTTCACTTTGGCTGATGACTTGGATCGCTGCGGTCTATCAAATATCAGGTTCAGCTGCATTAGCTGGGGGAATTTCTCTTGTTCGCTCACTATCCGCCCTATGTAGTGGCCTTACGCTGCCACTATGGTATAAACGATGGTCTGTAGAAAAGGTATTGCGTAGATTCCAATTTATAAATATTGTCGTTTCACTCGCCTTCGTCGTTCTATTGCAACTTGCAGCTATCGACTCGGTACCTTTCATTGTGATTTTTGCATACATAAGCAATGTAATCTCTGGGTATTCACGAGGTTGTGCTAACGCGGCCACAACCGCTTTATATCCAAGACTTGTGAAAGAAGAACAACGAGCTAAATCAAATAGCATCGTCAATATGGGCACACAATTCGTTTCCATGTTCGGATGGACGGTTGGTGGAATATTGATTCAACAGTTGGGCTCTTTCAATGTGTTGTTGGTAAGTACCGTCATTCTATCATTAGCGGCTTTACTATTAGCATTTATCCCACTTCCTTCAACTATTAATGACGCAACTGCGAAAAAACAATCGATGTGGTCAGGCTGGGGTATTCTATTCCGTGATCCGCGCATCCGCATCGTTACAACGATGGATATTATTGAAGGGCTAGCAAACGGAATTTGGATAGGGGGCGTTACACTGCTCTTTGTTCAACAGGTGTTGAACGAAACGGAAGCATGGTGGGGCTATATCAATGCCGCTTATTATGCAGGTTCTATTTTTGGAGCCTATCTTATTATGAAACGAGCCAAACAACTACAAAATCATCTACTGCCATCTATGATTATAGGCTCAGTGATGTTTTGCCTCATGCTGTTTGCTTACGCATTTACAACAGCTTCTTGGGTAGCCCTTATTATTGTATTCGTCATGGGTCCAGCCACACAAATGAGGGATGTTTCTCAACTTACTTACATTCAACTGAACGTTGCTCTTGATCAGCAGCCGAACTTATACGCGGCTAAAAGTGCGCTTGGGACCCTACTCTTTGGCCTATCGATCGCATTTACCGGACTAATTGCTGATTTGTGGGGTGCGCAAATGGTTTATATAATCGCTGGCTTTATGTATTCCATTTCATCCATTTTCGGATTCTTCTTATTTTCCTTTAGAAAACATCATACAGTAACTATGCACCATGAAGTGAAGTAAGAAATACTCGATAACGATAAACTTGCCTAACCTATAAAAAAAGAAGCTAAACCTCCCTTGCCGACATGGATACAACCCATAGGAGTGTTTAACTTCTTTTTTATTATTGTCTTAGCCCTGCATGGCTATATATTGTTATACTTGCTCTGTTTGCTCTGTTTGCTCTGTTTGCTCTTCTTGCTCTTCTTGCTTCTCTTGATCTTGAATGATACCAGCAAACAAGGCGTGAACAAACTGCTCCGAATCAAACTGTTGCAGATCATCCATTTTTTCACCAAGGCCAACGAACTTAACTGGCAAGTTCAACTCTTGGCGAATCGCAACGACGATACCACCTTTTGCTGTTCCGTCTAGCTTCGTCAACACTAGCCCTGTTACACCGCTCTTCTCACCAAACAATTTCGCTTGAGAAAGTGCATTTTGACCTGTAGTTGCATCCAATACCATCAGCACTTCATGCGGAGCATCAGGAACTTCGCGTTGAATAACACGGAAGATTTTGTTCAACTCTTCCATCAAGTTCGATTTGTTCTGCAAGCGACCTGCTGTATCGCATAAAAGAACATCGACACCACGCTGCTTAGCAGCTTGTACCGCATCAAACATAACAGCTGCCGGATCAGAACCAGCTTGCTGCTTGATTACCTCAACGCCAACACGCTGCCCCCACACTTCCAACTGCTCGATCGCACCAGCACGGAATGTATCCCCCGCTGCCATAAGTACGCTTTTACCCTCTTGCTTGAAACGATGTGCCAGTTTACCGATCGTTGTCGTCTTACCCACGCCGTTAACACCAACAAATAAAATAACCGTCAATCCGTTCGGACTCATGCGAAGCTCATTATTTTGGTCACCGCGCAACAATTCAATCAGCTTCTCAGACAACACAGGCTGAAGTTCAGCTGCTTCCTCGATTTTACGCTTGCGCACTTCATCACGCAGATCTTCGATAAGATTCATTACCGTAGTGACACCAACGTCAGCGCCAATGAGAATCTCTTCTAGTTCCTCATAGAATTCTTCGTCGATTTTTTTACGGCGTGTAATAAGATCAGTTACTTTTTCGACCAATCCTTTACGCGTCTTTTCTAAACCTTCTTTAAAGACCGATGTTACCGCTTCTGTCTTTTTCGCGATGCTTTCCTTTAGCTTCTTAAAAAAACTCATCGTTCTCCTCCGCTCTATCTATGCAATATGCGCTTCATCATCTTCCAGCTTCACGGATACTAATTTAGAAACGCCGCCCTCTTCCATCGTCACACCGTATAGTACATCCGCTTCTTCCATTGTACCTTTACGATGGGTAACAATAATAAACTGTGTTTCTTCTGAGAACTCTCGCAAATATTGTGCAAATCGAGTCACGTTCGCTTCATCCAAGGCAGCTTCAACTTCGTCAAGTACGCAGAACGGCACTGGTTTCACGTGTAAAATAGCAAACAATAGTGCCATCGCCGTCAATGCACGTTCTCCACCGGACAACAGCTGAAGGTTTTGCAGCTTCTTCCCTGGTGGCTGTGCAACGATATCAATACCCGTTTCCAAAATTCGATCAGGCTCCAACAACACCAGATCTGCTCTACCGCCACCGAATAATTTCGCAAATACGACTACGAATTGTTTGCGAATCTCATCAAAGGTAGACTTGAAGCGCTTGGACATTTCATCGTCCATTTCCTTAATAACTTGATACAGCGTAGTCTTCGCCTCAATGAGATCATTTTTCTGCTCGCTTAAGAACTGGTACCGCTCATTGACACGCTCAAATTCCTCAACAGCACCCAGATTCACTTCGCCAAGCGCGTGAATTTGACGCTTCAGATCCTTCACTTCCAGCTGTGCAGCTTGGATGTCTTCTGGAACGGGATAGCGGAATTTCGCCATCTCATAACTTAGTTCATATTCTTCACTCAGCTTACGCAGCAAATTTTCCAACTCGACATCCATTCGATTCGATTGAATCTCAGTCTGCCTCATTGCTTCTTCGGTCTGTTTCAACTCAGTGCGCTGTTCGCGAGTTTCACTCTCCGCTAAGTCAAGCTGCTGCACGAGTGCTGCACGATCTGCACGCTTGAACTCGATCTGCTTGGACGTTTCTTGCTTCTTCACATGGAAATGGTTCAAATCTTCGGTCTGCTTACCAGACTCTCGCTCAACCGTTTCCAGATCAATCTGAACTTGAATAAGCAATTGGGTCTGATGCGAATATTCCTGTTCGTACGTACGCGCCTCCTGCTCAGAACGCTTCAACTGCTCGCTAAGTGAGAAGAGCTCTTGATCTAGCTTACCTTGCGATACTTTCAAGTCCGTTAATTGACCTTGCAGCTCTTCCTTAGCCGTTTCACTAGCGCGGCGCGATTTTTCAGCCGACTGTATCGCTACATTCAAACGATCCTCTTCTACTTTAAGCTCGGAAAGACGCTGTTCAGCCGTTAAACGCCCTGCTTGGAGTGTCGACTTTTCCTCATTCGCAAGTGATAGCTCTTGATCTTCAGCCTCTACAAACGTATCATGCTGGCGCTCCTCTTTCTCTAGCTGCGCAATCTCATGAACGAGCTGCTGCTCGTTCATACGCTTCGTCTCGCCTTGCTCTCGCAAGTCTTCGATCCGCTTAATCGACGTCGTCGTACGCTGCTTCAGCTCCTTGACGGATATGGAAAGTTTCTCAAGTTGAGTATCAATCGTGCGAATCTCTTCGTCAAGCTGCTCAAGTTGGCGTTGACGACCAAGCAAATTCGCACTTTTCTTATTTAAACTTCCCCCAGTCATGGAACCGCCGGCATTAACGACATCACCCTCGCGAGTTACTACGCGATAACGATAGTTAAGCTTTGCTGCAATACGGTTGGCATCTTCCAATGTTTCAGCAATAACGACATTGCCTAGCAAGCTGCCTACAACTTGGCTATAGGCACTATCCGTCTGGATAAGATCGGCAGCAATACCAACAAAGCCTTCAATGCCATCCACGATCCTACGATCCGTATCATGCATGGTTCGACTACGTATAACATCCAATGGCAAGAAGGTAGCTCGTCCCAATTGACGCTGCTTCAAAAATGAAATCGCTTGACGGGAAACCGACTCGTTCTCCATAACAACATGCTGCAATGCCGCACCAAGTGCAGTTTCTACAGCCGTTTCTAAGTACTCTGGAACACGTATAAGCTCTGCTACAGCGCCATGAACACCAGACAATCCATTTGGTCGACGCGCAGCTTTCAACACTTCACGCACACCTAGCATAAAGCCATCAAAGTCATCCTGAAGCTCTTTCATCGTATCTCGTCGAGAAATAAGAGAATCATACTTCTGCTGCCATTTGCGCAGTGCTTGCTCACTTTCCTCTAATAGCTTGTCATCTTGCTTAAGCTGCTCATTCTCCTGCATATATCGATTTCGAATATACAGCAAGTCTTCCGCTAGCGTTTCCGTACGTCCCTTTGTTTCTTCAATTTTGCGAAGAAGTTCTGCACGCTCCGCCTCCCGCTTGCTGCGGTTGGCAGACATCTTGTCCATCCGTTTCTGCAGTGTCTCTTGCTGCTGGTCATAATACCGAATATCATTTCGCTGCTGCGCCATCTGGTTCATAATATCGAGCAATTGACCTTTTAGCGACTCCTCAGCATCCGAATTCGCACTTCCAGCAACACCAACAAGCCTAGACTGCTCGTCCTGAATAAGACGATGAACTTCACTCCGCTCTACTTCAAGTGCACGCAGCTTATCGCGAACACCCTGTACTTCCATCTCTTTGACCTGCATTCGCTCCGATGTCATTGCGATGGACTGCTTCAATTGGGCTTCATTGGTTTCAAGGTTGCGTCTACGTTCACGCAGTACTTCACCTTGTCCTTCGCATTTTTCATATTCCTCACTATAGTGAAGAAGTGAAGCTTGGAACTTCTCCAGCTCTTCTTCTAACTTGCGCAGCTCAATTCGATGCACTTCTAGCTGAGCATCATGCTCACTCACGACCGTCGCAAGCTCCAACTCTCGATGCTTGAGCACCTGCAACTTTTCATTTGCAGCCTGCCATTGATCATGCAACTGTTGAATCTGATGAACATAAACGGCTATTTCTTTCGTCTTCAGCCAATCACGCAGTTGTTTATAATGACGAGCTTTCTCCGACTGCTCCCGTAAAGGTCCAATCTGATCTTCCAATTCCGTAACTAGGTCATGAATACGGAGCAAATTCTGTTCCGTATCATCAAGTTTCCTTGTTGCATCTTTCTTTCTCGACTTGTATTTGACAATACCCGACGCCTCTTCAAATATGCCTCGACGATCTTCTGATCGTGTACTCAATATTTCTTCGATACGGCCTTGCCCAATAATCGAATAAGCTTCCTTACCTATCCCTGTATCCATAAACAACTCTGTAATATCACGAAGACGACATGGCTGCTTATTGATAAAATATTCACTTTCACCGCTACGATGAACACGACGCGTTACCGTAACTTCATTAAAATCCAAAGAAAGCGCGCTATCACTGTTATCCAGTGTTAACGACACTTCACCAAAATTCACTGCCTTACGGGCATCACTACCCGCAAATATAATATCTTCCATCTTGCCGCCTCGCAGCGACTTGGCACTCTGTTCACCAAGTACCCAGCGGATGGAATCCGAAATATTACTCTTACCACTGCCGTTCGGACCAACGACACCTGTAATCCCTTGCACAAACTCCAATTCAGTTCGATCGGCGAATGATTTGAAGCCTGCAAGTTCCAACCGCTTTAAGAACATTGTTCTCCATTCACCTCAACGTTTCTTAGTACTACATCGCTGTCCACTCATACGATGCACATCATACCTATGCATTCGTCTACTGCCATCTGGACAAAGAAAGAGCAAAAACCAGCCGCTGACGGCATCGTTCCGTCCATCTCGCACGCTGCCCTTTGCTCTTTCTGCGAAACAAGCCGGCAGCGACGCGCCGGCTTACAGTACGTTATGATTTCGGTATGACTGCATGCTCCAATGCTTTGGCTGCTGCCTGCTGTTCCGCTTCTTTCTTAGAACGGCCTGTGCCGCTGCCTAGACATTGATCGCCCATGTAAACTTCGGATACGAATTCACGCTCATGCGCAGGTCCGCGCTCTTCCACGATTCGATATTCCAGCACCCCTAAATTATGATGCTGAGTAAGCTCTTGAAGCTGTGTCTTATAATCATTCGTTTGCAGCTTCCCATCTAACGTAAGATGCGGGAAAATAAAACGCCGCAAAAAGTCACAAACCGCCTCAAGCCCTTGGTCAAGATACAACGCACCGATGAAAGATTCGAATACATCGGCAAGCAATGCCGGTCGCGTACGACCACCCGTCAGCTCTTCGCCTTTACCTAGTAGAACGTACTGACCGAATTGCAGTTGATTCGCAAATTTGACCAGTGAAGGCTCACAGACAATCGATGCTCGCATCTTCGTTAATTCTCCTTCAGGCCGCGTTGGGCAACGCTCGAACAAAAACTCCGAGACAGTTAATTCCAACACGGCGTCACCAAGAAACTCCAACCTTTCGTTGTCTTGATGCTGTCCGAAGCGGTGTTCATTCACATAGGATGCATGAGTGAACGCCTGCTTCAGCAGCTGACGATTACGAAATGTAATGTTGAGTTTCTGCTGCAACTGTTTCAGATCTGCACTCAACTGCCTGACCCCTTATGCTTCGTATTTCTTCAAAATAATTGTTGCGTTATGGCCTCCGAAGCCAAATGAATTAGACATAGCAACCTTCACGTCTGCTTGACGCGCAACGTTAGGTACATAGTCCAAATCACAATCTGGATCTGGATTGTCCAAATTAATCGTCGGCGCTATAACGCCTTCCTTCAATGTCATCGCACATACAATTGCCTCAACGCCGCCTGCAGCACCTAACATATGTCCGGTCATAGACTTCGTCGAACTAACAGCTAATTTGTAGGCATGATCACCGAAAGCGATCTTGATCGCATTTGTTTCGGATTTGTCGCCTGCTGGCGTAGACGTGCCGTGAGCATTAATATAATCGACATCAGTTGTCTCAAGACCAGCATCCCGCAACGCCCGCTGCATGCAACTAGCAGCTCCTTTAGGATCTGGCTCTGTAATATGATGCGCATCCGCACTCATGCCGTAGCCAACAACTTCAGCATAAATATGAGCTCCACGTGCAAGCGCATGTTCCAACGATTCAATCACGAGTACACCCGAACCTTCGCCCATAACGAAACCATCGCGATCTACATCGAACGGACGGCTTGCCTTTTCCGGCTCGTCATTGCGATTGGACATTGCACGCATCGCGCAGAAACCTGCAATGCCAAGAGGACGAATCGTCGCTTCTGCACCACCGCATACCATCGCATCTGCGTCTCCGCGTTGAATAATTTTGAACGCATCGCCAATCGAGTGAGTACCTGTCGCGCAAGCGGATACAGATGCTGTGTTAGGTCCTTTAGCCCCAAGTGTCATCGACACTTGACCTGAAGCCATGTTCGCAATCATCATCGGTATAAAAAATGGACTTACGCGCTTCACACCTTTTTGCAACAATGTCGTGTGCTGATCTTCCCAAGTTCCAAGTCCACCGATGCCTGAGCCAACGATAACACCGACACGTTCAGGATCCTCAGATTCCATGTCCAGCTTTGCATCTTCGACAGCCATTTTACTAGCAGCTACAGCAAATTGAACAAACCGATCCATGCGACGTACTTCTTTCTTATCCACATACGCTTCTGGATTGAAATCTTTAACCGAAGCTGCAATCTGAGTCGAATATTCAGATACATCAAACGACTCAATCTTGGATACTCCTGATTTGCCTTCCGTCAAATGATTCCAGAAAGTCGGTATATCTGAACCAAGAGCGGTAATGACACCCATTCCGGTAACGACAACCCTATGCTTCAAACAAGATCACCTCATTATATTCACTTTCGGCTCTATACTTCAACACCATCTATTTGTGTACCGTTGACTTTATCATTAAAACATGTACTAAATGTGGAGAAGTCCCGTCAATGATGAACGGGACTTGAACAACCTTAGGTATGAGATTGTATGTAGCTGACTACTTCACCTACACTCGTAATCTTCTCTGCGTCTTCATCAGAGATTTCCATATCAAACTCATCTTCTAGTTCCATTACCAATTCCACAACGTCGAGGGAATCAGCACCAAGATCATCTTTGAAAGATGCTTCGAGTGTTACTTCCGCTTCGTCTACGCCTAAGCGTTCAACGATAATACGTTTAACACGCTCAAATACTTCTGCAGACATCCGGTTCACCTCCTCTTTGGTATTATACGAGAAATCCTTCTAAATTGCCATATCAATCAACTAACAAAAAAATGCTCAACATCTACTATTATAGTAGACGGAAAAGCCTTACATATACATGCCGCCATCGACATGAATCGTTTGTCCCGTCATATAAGACGAGTCGTTAGAAGCCAAGAATAATACAGCATTTGCAATATCCTCTGGCTGGCCAAGTCGAGCAAGCGGAATGCCATGGAGCAACTGTTCACGCATCTCGGAAGACAATGCATCTGTCATATCTGTCTCGATGAAACCTGGTGCAACACAGTTCACCGTAATGTTACGTGAAGCGAGCTCACGTGCAGAAGCTTTCGTCAAGCCGATAACGCCAGCTTTAGCTGCAACATAGTTCGCCTGACCTGGATTGCCAAGCACACCTACAACAGACGAGATATTAATAATGCGGCCAGAGCGCTGCTTCATCATTGGACGAGTCACAGCTTTCAAGCAATTAAAAACACCTTTAAGGTTTGTTTCAATGACTTGATCGAACTCTTCTTCTTTCATGCGCATAATTAAATTATCTCTTGTAATGCCTGCATTATTCACGAGAATGTCAATACGGCCAAACTGTTCCATGGTGGATTGGATGAGCTGATCTGCCTCTTGTGTTTTGCCAACATTCGCACGGATCGCAACAGCACGGCGTCCCATAGCTTCAATTGCCGCCACAGTATCAGCAGCCGCCGCTTCACTACCTGCGTAATTAACGACAACATCTGCTCCTTCCGATGCGAGTTTAAGCGCAACAGAACGGCCTATGCCCCTAGAAGCTCCAGTAACAAGCGCAACTTTACCTTCCAATTTGGACATCCAAATACCCTCCTTGTCCTTTAATAGGGCATACGCCGCTTCGGGGTATGCCCTGCATCACCATTAACGATGACACAGATTAGGCCTATTAGACCGTATCGATGGATCTATCTGCTTACAATAAAATGATACATCCAATGAAAATTTCATTTCATACATTGTCAAGGTTCAAGTCAGCATCGACCCGAGCTGGTACTGTCGTATCTAGAAGATTCAAACAGTAGTGTTCCTCTTACGCTTGTAATTGGAACACCTCAAGCGATTCTAAACTGTTAATGGAAACAACTTTAACCGAACGATCAATTTTCTTAATAAGTCCAGCTAGCACTGTACCGGAACCAAGTTCGATAAATGTATCTACGCCTTGTCCAATCATATACCGTATACTGTCTTCCCATAGTACAGGGGAGCAAACTTGTTCAACAAGCAGTTGACGAATACGTCCTGCTTCTTGTTCCGCCTGAGCGGATACATTGGACACAATCGGAATTTGCGCATCTTGCATGCTGACATGATCGAAAGCATCGCTTAACTGATCTGCAGCTGGTTTCATCAGAGAGGAGTGGAATGGACCGCTCACCTCAAGTAGAATAACACGTTTGGCTCCAGCTTCTTTTCCGCGCTCGACTACCGCCTGTACACCATCGGCTGAACCAGAGATAGCGATTTGTCCCGGGCAGTTGATATTTGCCATTTCAACAGGAGCTCTGAAAGCAGAAATATCATCGCATAGTGCCCCGAGCTGCTCGCGCCCCGCTCCAAGTACGGCTGCCATGGCGCCCTGACCTTTCGGAACAGCAGCCTCCATATATTCGCCTCGCTTACGTACAGTAGCAACAGCATCCTCAAAGCTCATTACACCAGCTACAGCTAATGCACTGTACTCCCCAAGACTATGTCCTGCTAAATAATCGGGACGAATCCCGCGCTCAGCCAATGCTGTGTATAGTGCATAGCTAACCGTCATGAGAGCAGGCTGTGTATGGATCGTTTGCTTCAATACCTCTTCTGGTCCATTAAAGATAATATCAGTAAGGCTATATCCAAGCACACGGTTTGCAAGCTCAAAAATTTCACGCGAAGCTGGATTGGCTTCATAGACATCTTTGCCCATTCCTACAGACTGAGCTCCTTGTCCAGGAAACACAAACGCTATCTTACTCATTAATTCCACTCCTTGCATCCAATGAAGTCTACTGTTTTTTATTTATGACCAAGTTAATACCGTTGAACCCCAAGTCAATCCGCCACCGAAGCCAACGAGCACAACCGTATCCCCACGCTTTAAGCGTCCTTGCTCGACGGCTTCTGCTAGTGCCAGTGGAATAGAGGCCGCAGACGTATTTGCATAATTCGGAAGGTTAATCACACATTTTTCTTCCGGTAACTTCAGACGCTCCAAAGCTGATTGAATAATACGCATATTGGCTTGATGCGGAATAAATAAATCGATGTCTTCTTTGGACTTACCTGCCTTCGCCAATGCTTGCTCTGCAGCACTTCCCATAATGCGAACCGCAAACTTGAACACTTCACGACCATTCATATAAATGAAAGGACGCTTCTCTTCTGAAGAATCGACTGCTGTTAGGCAGCGCGAGCCTCCAACTTCTATTTTAAGCAATTCCGCTCCTGTTCCATCCGCTCCTAACTCGAACGACTGAATGCCATACCCTTCTTCTACAGGACCCAGCACTGCAGCCCCTGCTCCATCACCAAATAAAATGCAAGTGTTGCGATCCGTATAATCCGTAATTCGTGAGAGTGTTTCTGCACCAATTACCAATACATATTTGTACATGCCCGTAGCAATATAATTTGACGCAGTAGCTAGTCCATAAATAAATCCTGCACAAGCCGCAGATAGGTCAAATGCCGCTGCATGCTTGGCTCCAAGTCGTTCTTGTACGATGCATGCTGTAGATGGGAAAGGCATATCCGGTGTTACTGTCGTTACAATGATCAGATCGAGTTGCTCCGCTGTAATTCCTGCAGCAGTCAGCGCTTGAACAGAAGCTTCATACGCCAAATCAGAAGTCATTTGATCATCAGCAGCGATACGACGCTCTTTCATCCCTGTGCGTGTTACAATCCATTCGTCAGTCGTATCTACCATTTTTTCCAAATCTGCATTGGAAAGAATACGTTCAGGCACATATTTACCCGTCCCAATAATACCAACCGGACGCAATTTCATAGCTCTCACACTCACTTTCCGCTAGGTTGACGAACAATTTCAGCGGAGATCGTCTCCGTTAAATTATGCTGTAATGCTGTACGTGCTTGTCTGATCGCGTTAAATACCGCACGCCCATCAGATGAGCCATGTGCCTTAATGACGAGTCCATTCAAACCAAGTAAAGGGGCTCCGCCGTGTTCCTTATAATCCATCGTTTGCTTCAATCGCTTCAATCCAGGCATGACTAACGCTGCGCCCAATTTCGTGAGCCAAGAACGCGTAAATTCCTGTTTCAAGACATTAAATAATGAGCCAGCCGTGCCTTCTAATGTCTTCAACATAACGTTACCAGCGAATCCGTCGCATACGAGAACATCACAAGCGCCTTCCAATACATCCCGCGACTCTACATTTCCAATAAAATGAATTGGGGCTTGTTCCAATAAAGGAAATACAACTTTCGTTAATTCATTTCCCTTTTGGGCTTCACTGCCAACGTTCAACAATCCTACGCGAGGCTTCTTAATGCTGTGTACTTTTTCTCTATATATGCTGCCCATTATCGCGTACTGTACGAGATGCTCAGGCTTAGCATCCATATTAGCCCCAAGATCAAGCGCCAGCATTCCTTTACCATCCATAGTTGGGATCATAGGTGCAAGAGCTGGACGCTCCACGCCTTCCATCCTTCCGACTACCAATAGCCCTGTTGTCATTAAAGCTCCCGTATTGCCCGCTGATATCATGCAGTCCGCTTCACCTTCACGTACCATTCGTCCTGCCATGACCATCGAAGCACCCTTCTTGCGGCGAACTGCGCGAACAGGCTCGTCGTCAGCTTCAATACGCTCTTCTGTATGAACAACACGGATATTGGAAGGCTGGTTGGATAAGTGCGGCTTAATGGCTTGTTCATCTCCAACGAGAATGATTTCGAGTTCACTCCAATTTTTAGCCGCTTCCACAGCACCTTCTACTACGCTGGCTGGCGCACGATCTCCTCCCATTGCATCAATGGCGATTCTCATCTTCATGTCCTCCTTCGCTGACTGTTCCCTCTGATGTAGAACGGAAAATAATAAAGTGTCCGTGGACGACCAAATCATCTCCGACATAACTGAATACTTCAACTTTGGCTTTGTTCCGCTCACCTGACACAGAGCGTACATATGCTTTTGCCACTACTTTCTCGCCAAGATGCACTTGCCGTACAAAGCGTATGTCTGCCGTAGCAGTCAAGGCAACTTCTTCGTTGATAACTGCGATTGCTAATGAGTTTGCTTGTGCGAACAAGTGATGTCCACGTGCGACAAGCGTACGAGAAAATACGTGTTCTTGCTTAATTTCAAAAATAGAAATACCGCTTCGGTCGAGCTGCAAATCAATAACTTCCCCGATTACCTCATCAATTGGAAGTGACCGAACCTGATCGTAAGATTGTTCTGCCATCACTTTCATTCGTTCTCTTAGTTCTGGTATTCCTAGCTCCATTCGATCCAGTCGTATGGTCTGAATGCTGACTCGCAGCTTGCGTGTTAGCTCCTGATCCGTAACGAATGGGTTTTCCTCTATAATACCGGCCAATTGCCGTTGTCTCTCGCGCTTAGGTAGCTTCTCGATGTGTTACACCACCTTTAATCACTATGAGTAACATGCTGCTTATCCGTTCTTGTTAACCTGCTCCAATTATATCGTAAGCGAAATGAACTATTCGCACATGAGGTTTAACCTCGTATTAGAACCAGGTACTAATTGTAGTATATATAATATTTTCACTTCTGAAAAGCATAAGTTCTCATTTGGAACAAAATGGAACAAAAGACACATAAAAAAAGTAGCACTCCACCAAATGATGAAATGCTACATTCCCCGTATTTAGAGACTTCACTCACGTAATGTAAATGTCAGTCGCTAGTAATACGATTATTGTTTGATGATCTCTCTTGTTTTGTATGTTCCGCACACTTTACATACATGATGGCCCAATTTCAACTCACCACATTGATCACACTTAACCATGCCCGGTACGGACAGTTTGAAGTGCGTACGGCGCTTATCACGACGTGTTTTAGAAGTTCTTCTCTGAGGTACTGCCATGTTTACACCTCCTTACCCAAATTACATCTTGCAAATTTCGGTTGTCAGTTCTTTAGTTCTTAAAGAAATCTTTCAACCCTGCTAGTCTCGGATCAATTCGTTCATTGGAACATCCACAGTCCTTATCATTTCGATTCGTACCACAAGTTGGGCAAAGCCCTTTGCAGTCCTCACGACATAAAGTTGTAAATGGTAGATGAACAAACACCGCTTCCTCCACATATGGAATCAGATTAACGCGTTCATCCGTCACGTATATGACATCATCTGCGTCATCTGCTGGAAGATCAGTAGTAGAGTCCGTCAGCTTAAAATGCTCATGAAACGGAATGACAACTGTCTCAGTGTGAGGCGTTAAGCAACGTGAACAGTTAACGTCCAACGTTGTTGTCAATTTCCCTGTAACGCCAACTAGGTCGTCGTCTTCCGCAGCCGCTGTTAAGTCGACGTTAACGGGTGCAATACGGCGAATATCGCTGCGATTGAAAATAGGGTCTTCTATCTCAAACGTTTCTCGTATGTGCGCCTGTTGACCATTGATCGCGTCCCGAAAAGAAAATTTCATGTTATCACCCCAAACAAACAAAATTAATTATAGCGATTTTTCTCATGCTTTGTCAACCAATTATGTTTGACAGTTTACGAGATTGCGTGCGGTGACTTCCTTCGTCTTCCTGCCGGCAGCCATCCAGTCGATTGCATCGTTCTTCTCGTTGCTAGCGACTAGGACATCGATGCTTGTCCATGATATGATTATGCCATCACTTGCTCGGGAACGATAATGAGAAAATTATACATCTATACCTGATGGAAAGGAATATTTAAAATATGCAAACGGTTGGTCTCATCGTTGAATACAATCCGATGCACAACGGACATTTGTATCATCTCCAACAATCGAAACAAATAGCCGATGCCGATGCAGTTGTTGCTGTTATGAGCGGCCACTTCCTTCAGCGTGGCGAGCCTGCTCTGTTAGATAAATGGGCGCGAGCCGACATGGCGCTCGCGAACGGGGTTGACCTTGTGCTGGAGCTGCCGACCGCTTATGCGGTGCAGCCAGCAGAATGGTTCGCCCACGGGGCCGTGGCGACGCTTGCCGCCACCGGTGTCGTGGACGCCTTTTGCTTCGGCAGCGAGCTGGGCGAGCTTGCGCCGCTTGCTCAGGCTGCGCAGCGGCTTACGCGGGAGAATTCCGCGTTCGCTGCGCGGCTGCGCTCTGCGTTGAAGCAGGGCGTCAGTTACCCTGCTGCGTATGCTCAGGCGGCAGCAGCAGAGGTAGCTGCCGAAGGCGGCGATGCTGCTGTCGACGCAAGTTGGCTGGCAGAGCCGAACAATTCGCTCGGCCTGCACTATATGATGGCTTCCGAGCGGCTTACATCCGCGATGAAGCCCTATACGATTCGGCGTGTCGCAGCGGGTTATCACGACACGATCGCACATTCGGACTCGATTGCAAGCGCCACTGCGGTAAGGCGCCTTATTCATCACGAGTCCGCACAGGCAGCTGAGCCATACCTGCCCTTTGCATCGCAGGATATAATCAATCAATGGACAGCAGGCAAGCATTTCGGCCATTGGGAGTCATATGCCGCAGCTTTGTTCTATCGTCTATCTACTTCTTCTCCAGAAGTATTGAATAACATACTCGAAGTCACAGAGGGCTTAGAGCATCGTATTTTACACACGCTGCCACAACTAACAGAATGGCGAGTTCAACCATTGCTTGAAGCATTAAAAACCAAGCGATATACGCTGACAAAGCTCCAGCGTATGCTTACACATATTCTTCTTGATCATACGAAAGAAGACTTTGGTCCTGAAGCACTGCAGCGCGGTCCACACTACATTCGTGTGCTCGGATTTAGCCAAAAGGGTCAGACTCTGTTGAAAAAGATGAAAAAATCAGCTTCCTTACCTGTTGTACATACGGTCACGAGAGAGTATAACATACTTGGCGGAGCTGCTGGATTAGCCGCAGATATTCGTGCTACCGCAGTCTATGCAGCTGGTATTTCCTCTGTACAAGGGCGCACAGCCTATCGCGACTTTTACGAGCCGCCAAGGCGCTTCCATCCAAGTAATTAGCATAGGTTGGATAGAATTGAGAACTGAAAACTCAGAAACGATATCTGGTATAGCTCCAGCATCTATTTATGAAACACATCAGCCTTCTTTATAAAAACAAGCATCCAATCGCTCACCATAACATGGGCATTGGATGCTTGTTTTTTATAATTGTTGAAAAGATCAACGATTTATTTCGTTTCATTTACCTTAGCAGTTTTTACCTCTAGCTGTTCAATGGCTGTTAATGCGTCCTGTAGCGTACGTACAGGCACAAGTTTCATCTTCGTATCCATTGTATCTACTTTCGCCTTGGCTTCTTCATAGTTTCCTTCTGGAACGAGGAACAAACTAGCACCTTCTTGATCTGCAGCTACCACTTTATGCTGAACGCCGCCGATCATACCTACCTTGCCCTCCGGTGTAATTTCACCTGTACCCGCAATGAGATGGCCACGTGACAAATCGCCAGGCGTCAGCCGATTAATTAGCTCCAATGTGAACATAAGCCCCGCTGAAGGACCGCCGATATCACTTTCATGGAATGTAATCTTATCCTTCGGATTACGAGGTACGATATCGACCTTTTCTCCAAATGTGGTACCAAAGCCTACTACGGTGTTCTCCGCTTGCTTGTATGGCTTATAGCGAACCAGCTTAGCTTTAACGTCTTGCTTCTTACCTTCGCGCTCGATCTGAACGGTAAGCGTCTGTCCTTCTTTATACTTTGCAATAATCGCTTTTACTTCTTTAACAGTATTAACCTTCTGTCCTTCTATGCTCAATAAGCGATCTTGTGTCTTAAATTCATTACTCGACACTGTAGGCAAATTGTAGATTACATACAAACCCGTATTGACCTTATCGTATGGAATCTTTGCCGCGTTATATGCAGCTAATATAGCACTGCTCTGAGAGCCGCTCATACTAAATACAAGCTCAGTCTCATATTCTGCCTCTGAACGCCCTTGCAGCGCATCCTGTTTCTTCCCAAATTGGGCATCTGAATTGAAGGAGTGCCAGATAATGAGCCCCATATTGGCGTAGGTTCTGCGGACAGTAGTCAGCATGAAAGCACCTTGCTCTGTATCATCCCCGCCTTTTACTTCAACGAGAGGCTTGATCGATTCTGCGCTGCCTGGTGTATAAATCACATATGGAGTTGGCATATACACCAAAAAATACACCAATGCTACAATAGCGATCAGCCATCGCCAGGAAAAATGCCATCCGCCATAGCGCTGTTGCTTCCCAAGCTGCTCATCATTCTCATTCATCAGACTCACCTTCCTTCTGTATGGTCTAAAGCCCGTCCATTTCACGTACATATGAAAATATATGCAGCTGCGTGCAGACTTACGTCTTGCCTTTAATCTTTAACAAAGAGGTGAATTCAATGCGGTCCGTCCGTTTACTCCGCTCGTCTCCTTTTCAACATCCGTTGTACACGCTCTTTGTCGGAGCCTCGGTCGTACTGCTTGTCGTCAGCATCATGCTATATCCAACAGCGGCTTTTCAAGCTTCACTGCAAGGACTTCAAGTATGGTGGACGATTATATTTCCAGCCCTGCTTCCATTTCTCGTCTTGTCTCATCTTTTGACAGCATTCGGCTGGGTTCACGCACTAGGCGTTGTGCTCGAGCCCCTTATGCGCCTATTGATTCGCGTTCCTGGGGTCGGAGGCTGGGCGTGGGCTTTAGGATGGACTGCAGGCTATCCAGCTGGAGCGGAAGTCATTGCCAAGCTTCGCCAACAACAGAGCATTAGCCGTATGGAAGGCGAGCGACTGCTCGCCCTTGCCCATGTGAGCAATCCTATCTTTCTCGTCGCTGTCGTAGGTGTAGGCTTTATGAAGCAGGCCGATGTGGGACTATTGCTCGCTTGCATACATTGGATAACTGCATTGCTAACGGCTGTCTTCCTGCGAATGATTGATGGACGACAAAAAGTTGCAACTGTATCTAGTTTCAAATATTTATCTCGTTCAAGAACAATGGAGCTGCCAAGTACATCAAGTATTCATCCCACTGAGCTTGCTGCAGCACAATCGCTTAAACTATCTTTTTCTCAACGAGTACTTACCAGTATGGAACAAGCCCGCCAAATGGATGGCAGACCCATTGGCAGGCTGCTTGGCGAAGCTGTCTCATCAGCTGTCCAGACCTTAATGATGATTGGCGGCTATATTATGATGTTCTCCGTCCTCATCCAAGTCGCTCGTCTTGCACTCCCATCTACAATGGGCAACTTGCTTATGAATGGATTGTTAGAAGTTAATCTCGGGGCATTCACGATCAGCTCCGCTGCTTTTAACTCTTCAGAGTTCCAAGCCGCCCTCGTCAGTGCTGTCTTGGCATGGAGCGGCATTAGCTCACACTTGCAAGTCCACAGCTTGATCAAGCAAACGGACTTACGTTATTGGCGCTTCTTTGCAGCTAGATTGCTTCACGCCCTGCTCGCATTCATTTTAACGTATGTATGCTGGAAACCGCTGCTGGCACTAATTCGAAGCACAGCTGCCGTTGCTCCGGTATGGGCAGATGCTGCACCTGCTGCACCTGCTGCACCTACTGGAATCGGTATCGCAGCTCATAGCCACCATCCATCCATGTATTTATTGCAATCCTTATTTGAAGGAAATATTGATTCCCTTTGGATCATGCTGTGGAACAGTATAAATGGAGCAGAGCAATACCTGTCCTTGCTGTATGTATGGCTTCAGCCATTTGTACTGCTGTTCTTTGCAGGTGCAGGCTTGCTCTTACTCACCGTACTCAGCTGCTGGATATATATATCGGCACCGAAGAAGTAATGCTCTTCGAGAGCCTTACCTTCAGCACACACGCTATTAATGTCGTTCATATAAATTGAAAATAAAAAATTAGTTCATGTCACTATATTTACGACGGAGAGCCTGTTCCACTTCTGGTGTGACGAATTCACCAACTGCACCGCCAAAGCGAGCAATTTCTTTCACCATACTAGAACTCAAATATGAATATTTAGGGTTCGTCATCATAAAGATCGTTTCGATACGTTCGTTAAGCTTTTGATTCGTGCTCGCCAATTGCATTTCATACTCAAAATCGGTAACGGTACGAATCCCGCGCACAATAACGTGCGCTTCTTTTTTATCCATATAGTTAACAAGCAAGTCACGGAACCCGTCCACTTCCACATTGGGAATGTCAGCCGTTGCAGTTCGCAGTAACTCTTTTTTCTCCTCCACGGTAAACAGTGGATTTTTGCTCAAATTATTGAGCACAGCAACGATTACTTTATCAAATTGCTTCGCCGAACGACGAATGATATCAAGATGCCCTAACGTGACAGGATCAAAGCTGCCTGGATAAACAGCAATCCGTGGTTTGCATTCGTTCGTCATGATGATAACTCCTCTCCTCGATCCTCTTGCTCATCCTGCTTCTTTTTATATAAAGATAAGGCGATTTCACCATACTTTGCATTTCTGAAGCACGTCATACTTCCAATGTGTTCAGGATACGTGTGGTTAGAATCATGCTCGATCACAATGATCGCGTGCTCACTCAGCATCTCTTGCTCCAACATCGTTGTCAGCATCTCATCTGCATCAGTCATACGATAGGGTGGATCCATAAATACGAGATCAAACTTCATATCCCGCTTCGCCATTGCTTTAAGGGCACGTTTCGCATCATTGCGGAAAATTTCTGCCTTCTCAGCTACTCGTGCAGCATTCACATTATGTTTGATCGTCTCGATAGCTTTCGGATCCATATCAATAAATACAGCATGGTCTATCCCTCGGCTGAGCGCCTCAATTCCAAGTCCACCCGTACCTGCGAACAAGTCAAGCACTGTACCGCCATCAAAATATGGGCCTATCATACTAAATAATGCTTCTTTAACTTTATCTGTCGTCGGGCGTGTGTTCATGCCCGGCACCGCTTTCAATGAACGACCTCTCGCCGTCCCTGAAATGACTCTCATCTTATCACCTTGCCTGTAGGTTTATCATGTACCACTTCGTTGTGTTACGAAACAGAAGATAGAAGATTATTCTCCAGTATTCGACGTTAATCGTAACATATTCAATGATAGAGTGAAAGAAGTGCAACTTGTTCCAAGCTTCCCCTTGCATGCAATAAAGTACCTTCTCTTGGTGAAAAGGTACTTCATTAAACATCTTCATTTACTTGTTATACAGCTAGTGATATACGGCGACAGGGACAAATATATAGGCAATCTCGTCAATTCTTCATTTTTAACTTGATGCAATATGGGTGCGAATCATTTCCTTCACATTTTCAAGCATATTGCCTCTCGTGGTATCATCTACGGTTGGTACGGATTCAAAGTAACGATGTTCGAGTACTTGGATACCTACAAAGTCAAATATGCCTTCATCAATCGTCTTCTGTAGTGCTTCGAACATCCCTACTTGGCGATAATGTGATTCGCTGTTACCCATCGTCGTCACCAAAAGCGCCTTCTTGCCTGTTAACAACTTATGTAATCCGTTGTCATCCATGGAATAAGCAAAACCATACGAGAATACACGATCGATATATCCTTTCAGCAGTGCAGGCAAGCCTGCCCACCATAATGGATAAATAATGAGCAATGTATCCGCCCACAACACCAATTCCTGCTCCGCTAATACATCGCCTCTTGCTGTACCTTCTTTTGAATTGGCTAAATCCTCAAACGTCATTACCGGATCGAACTGCAAACTATACAAATCACGGATTTGAATCTCATGTCCGAGCGACTGCAATTCAGAAACGGCTTCATCTAGAACACCGTGATTGAAGCTGTCAGAATTGGGATGGGCGCTAATAACCAACACATTCGTCATTGTGTTCGCCTCCTTCTTAGTCAATTCCCTACCTATTAAGATGCTTCGATAAAGGCTGATCCATTCAAGGAAGTCTCAAATGGAACTAAGCCATATTTCTTTTTATGTAGACTTGTCAACTCATGTAAACTAATCAGCTAAGTTGCAGCTTTATTGTTCTTTAAGACACTTCATCGGCTCTTGGATGTACCATCGGACTTGTAACTTGTAACTTGTAACTTGTGACATGTGATGCAACGAGGACAGCATACGCCATTCCTCTAACGAGCGCCATAGACGTTATTTTCATGAAATCGTCCATTCTAGAAATGTAACGGTTGTAGGATAGCTTATTTAAGCAATTTTGATGAATAAGACCGCTCTTTTGGGAAAATAAGCTCCGTGACATCCGTTACGTTTCAAAACAAGCCCATTTAAGCGGTATAGCCTCTGTGGCAACCGTTAGCGCAATCCCCCTGTGGAAAGAACTGATTCTTAATTGAGCTGAGCACCGTCGATATGGAGTGCAATAACATAGTCTCGATTTTTAAAGGACAAGCAATTATTTATCAGGAGCGATTTTTAAATATAATGTGGAGCGAAAATGAATAATCCCTATATTTATTTGGGCTTATAAAAAATAAATCGGGGCCCTCTTTCGAGAGCCCCTTTTCATGGGAGAGGAGAAACCGGACGAAGAGCTTATGGGGAAACGTAAGTCTTCTCCGCGGTTGTCTACGACATTCGATGATGTCGATAATTTAAGGATTGCCGATTCGCTCAAAATTATACGTTCACGATCAAATTGATTTTCTAATCAGTTGGATTAGGCTCGGTTGATCGTATGTAGGATATCCTCTTTCTTTCCAATTTCACATAACATAGGTTTTTTAACCTTGCAGGGCCAGATCACCTTCCAGCTCACCAGGCACACTGCCGTAGAAGGACGAAATAATCATTGATTCATTCTATTGCATTACTACTACATTAAGATTAGACTTTACAGGAACATACTTCCATTCCTTTGATCGGACGAGCATTTGTGAAGTCATGTGCTAGCCATCCTCCACAAATTTTGCTAAGTTCGATGTCAGATATGGAATTTGTTCTGTTAGAATCTCAGCTCACAATAGATAAATAAAGAGAGGGAAGCAAAATGAAGTCTATAAAATGGACAGCTGCAAGCCTCGTAATGGCGTTGTTATTTACCTTAATGCCGCTAACAGTCGCATCAGCCGCAACAGGGGTACCGGGTACACCTGCCCTATCACATGACAATTGGGATGGGGATGGGAACTATACCATCACGATGAACATACATTGGGGACAGAACGGGACGTCATTAGAATGGTATGAAAATGGTGTATTGATCGACACGCAAGCATTGATAGACAACAGTCCAAACCACCAAACTAAGTTGAAAAGCTTCAGTAGCAAAGCAAACGGCATGTACACGTATACCGCCAAGCTTATTAACAATTACGGAAATGCAACAAGCCAACCTATTACGGTAACTGTAACGAACAGCAGTACGACGCCCGCCCCTGTCGGAAATGGCACAGGGCTGACAGGGTATTATTACAACAATGTTGATTTTTCGAACTTTAAGTTTAAGCGCTTTGATTCTTCAATTAATTTCGATTGGGGTGCGAACTCCCCTAATCCAACTATCGAAGCCGATACATTCTCGGTTCGTTGGATAGGTGAAGTTCAAGCACAATTTAGCGAGACTTATACATTTACGACCGCATCGAACGACGGCGTGCGATTATGGGTTAATAATCAATTGCTTATCGATCAGTGGAATGATCATGATACGACTGAGCATAGCGGAACGATTACGCTTAGTGCTGGACAGAAATACGCGATCAAATTGGAATATTACGACCGTACAGCTGCTGCTGTATCTAAGTTATTTTGGAGCAGTCCATCTACCCCGAAGAGCATCATCCCTCATACACAGTTGTATCCACCCACTGCACCAGATATTGAAGTGACTAACTTTACCGACAATGAGACAATCGACTATCCTTTACCCTTGATCAGAGGTTTAGTGAGTGATACGAATGCAACTTCCATCACAGTAACAAACACATCTTCCAATCGAAACACCAAAGTGATGCAGGGTCAGGTCCATCAAGGACAGTTCAAAGTATTTGCAGATCTGGTCCCTGGTGAAAACAACTTAATTATCCAGAGCGGCACGAAACAAACCGCTATGAAATTGATCTATGTACCACAAACCAACAACGCGTTTGTTCGCATCTTCTGGTATGTCCCAAGTGACGGAAATACCCACTACCAAACCCAATTCCCCAATGATCCTCAGAACTATGCGGCAAAGCTCAGCACTTATATGAAAGTAATCCAATCCTTCACAGCGGATTCGATGAACAATAATGGCTATGGCCGCAAAACGTTCAATGTGGAGTTGGATAATACCACTGGCAAAGTCAATGTACATGTACTAAAGAGCAATCATCCAACGTCCTACTATTACAACACGACTTACAAGAAAGATGAATTATATCACGAAGTAGCTAGTCTCATTCCTCAGCAATATCCACAAGCAGGCACGAAAAACCTTGCCTTTATTGGCTTTACCAAGTATGACACTGCCGCTAACTATATGTATGCCCACACTGCGTTGGGCGGAGGAGATTACGGCGTATTCGGAGGCGCAACCGTATGGTTATTCCCGAACGACGAGACTGAGGTGCAAAGCAAATTTACCGATTTGAGCACAGTTGATCCTGCCTTCGTTGGTGAACCTGCCACTACTGTGCAGAAAGCGATCTCCATCGGTTACGGAGCCGCACTGCATGAACTTGGACACGCCCTTAGCCTACCGCACGAAGGAGGACCGAACTCCATTATGTGGCGCGGGTTTGATTGGCTGCATCGGTTCTTCGTACTGAAGGATGGAGACGGTTACGTCTTTAAGGACAACGAGCTCCCAGAATGGGACCCTATCAGTGCAGTAACATTAAGCAATAGTGCCTTTTTCAAAGCAAGCCAGCAACCTAGAGGCATTGCTGCTGGCGGAATGGTTACGGTCAGCAATCCGAACAGCCCAGCAGGTGAGGGCAAAGAAAATGCCTTTGATCATAACGAGGCATCGAAGTGGTGCGTATTTGACAGTACAGCATCCATTCAATACCAATTTCAAGGTACCAACGCACATGCAGTCCAATCATATGCGATCACTTCTGCCAATGATTTACCTGAAAGGGATCCTCGCAGCTGGACACTATCCGGCTCGAATGACGGAACTACATGGAATTCCCTTGATACGAGATCCAATGAAGTCTTCTCCAACCGATATCAGACCAAGACATTTCATATTAGTAACGCAACCTCTTATCGTTATTACAAATTTTCTATGATCAACAACAGCAGCGGATTACTTCAGCTCGCAGAAATTCGTTTATATGATTAAGTTGAAATTCGTTCCACACTAGGCTGATGCTAATTAAGTAGAAAGTAACATTCCACTGCAAATACACATATAACTGGGCATACGAAACGGAGGTATTTTGCTAGCACTGCTTCCAGATCGTATGCCTTATTCATATATGAGACGTATAATTCACTTCCTAATTTCGGACTCCGGTAACAAGCTTAATCGACATTGACGCGACCCCTTTTTTCGAATTAAACATTACTTCTACCGTAGGAGCACCTTTTTTCGTCATTTCATAGATCGGAAAGTCCGGCATTTTCTTTGCTGTGTATCCCTTAAGATCGATATTGAACACTTTTTTCGCAAAGGCTGCTGCATGGGAGACGGCGTTCTTCTCGGTTAATGCCGTTTTGTCTGTTTTCCCAACTGCCGCCCCGTCATAAATATTCCATGTTCTTCCTGTAACAAAACCTATATCTATTGAACTTTGACCGTCTTTACCTAGTACCGACCAAATATCCTTTCCCTCTTCTTTATATCTCGCCATACTTGCTATTTCCATTGTCCGACCTGTGGCAGCTTTGAATTCACTTTCTGCTTTTTTCTTCACGTCTGCATTCCACTCAGACTTAGGATACTCTACGTAAAAAAAATCAATTTTGTCGTCGTGAAACATGACGTTAAAATTCTTTCCTTGTATGGCTGTAGCTAAAGAATCGCCGGATTTGTTGTCAACACTCAACATTTTCGTTACTGTTTCAATCTCAAAAGTTTGATTTCTGTCTATTTCCATCAAACTTTTAATCGCCAACTCAACTTTTTTCGGATCAGCCTTATCTTTATCTAGTTGGATAGAGACATATATCACTTTTCCTGTTTTTTGGTCTACCACAACAGAAGCGTTTTTTTCTCTTTCCTTCCCATTAATAAAAATTTGATTGTCGTAAATAGACACTACATTATGAAGTTCCACATGTTCACCTGCTAGTTCAAGCAATCTTTTTTTCGCTGCCTCTATAATTTTTGCATCCAGATCAGCTAGTTTTTTCGTTTCACTAGCTGCAATACCTTGTGTGGATATAACCTGGGATGCTGTTACCTCTGAATTAGGGGTGAACATTACTCCTGTTGCCACAGTTACTACCAATAACCATTTTCCTGATATCATATGTATTTTCCTCCTAGTCTTTTATATCCAATCTATTAGATCTTTCAACGCCTTAAATAGCTTTCTAATTTATTGAAAAAGGCCTGACAATTTGTCAGACCTCTGTGTCCTTTATTCCTAATTGCGAATTCCATTTACAGGCTTGATGGACATCGATGTAACTATTTTATCGGAGTTAAAATCAACCTCCACCATCGGAGCACCTTTTTTCGTCATTTCGTATACTGGGAAATTAGGTACTTTTTTAGCCGTATATCCTTTAAGATCGATATTAAACACTTTTTTCGCAAAGGCTGCTGCATAAGATACTGCGTTCTTCTCTGTTAACGCCTTCTTGTCTGTTTTTCCAGTAGCTTGATAATCAGAAACACTCCATACTTTACCCGTTTTCACACCTATATTTATAGAGGTTTGGCCATTTTTACCTAGAACAGACCATACATCCCTACCCTTATCTTTATATCTCGTCATGCTCGCCACTTCCTTTGTTCTACCCATCGCAGCTTTAAACTCAAGCTCTGCTTTTTTCTTTATATCAGCATTCCACTCGGACTTTGGATAACTTACCGATGCAAACTCTACTTTGTCACCAGAAAGCATTACATTGAAGTTTTTCCCCTGTATGGATGCAGATGCGCCCTCGCCAGCTTTGTCTTCATAACTTAACATTTTCATTACTTTCTCAACCTCAAAAGTTTGTCCAGCGTCTATTTCCTTCAAATTTTTCATCGCCAACTCAACTTGTTTAGGATCTGCTTTATCTTTACTTACATAGATAGACACAAATAATACTTTTCCTGTTTTTTGATCTACCACAGCATAACCATTGTCTTCCTTTTCCTTGGTACGAATAAAAATTCTAGTATCATAAATAGATACTGAATCAATTAGCTCCACATCTTCGCCTGCTAGTTGACTTAAGCTCTTTTTTGCTGCCTCTACGATTTTTGTATCCAGATCAGCTAGCTTTTTTGCCTCGCTCTTCTTCGCCGCAATACCTTGTACGGACCCACCCTGTGCTGCTGTTACCTCGGAATAAGGAGTTAATAACACCCCTGTCGCTACTACTACTGCCAACAACCATTTTCCTGTCTTCATATGTATTTCCCTCCTAGTTTTTTATATTCAATCTATTAGATCAATCAGCGCCCTAAAAGGCTTTCCAATTTCAAACATATCTCCCTTAATTCCAAACTCTATTTACAGGTTTAATCGACATCGATATAACCCCTTTTTTCGAATTAAAACTAACCTCTATCGTAGGCGCACCTTTTTTTGTCAGCTCGTAAACAGGGAAATTTGGTACTTTTTTGGCCGTATATCCTTTAAGATCGATATTAAATGCTTTTTTCGCAAAGGCTGACGCATAAGAGACTGCATTCTTTTCAGTAAGTATTGCCTTGTCTGTTTTCCCAACAGCTTTTGCATCCGAAATAGACCATACTTTACCTGTTTTAACTCCTATATACACAGATGATTGACTGTTTTCACTTGCAATCGTCCAAATATCCATCTTATCGTCTTTAACTCTTCCTATATCTTCTATCGTCATTGTTCTACCCGTTGCAGCTTTAAATTCACGCTCTGCTTTTTTCTTTATTTCAGCATCCCACATGGACTTAGGATAACGGATCGTTATTTTAACTACTTTGTCACCATGCAGCCCTATACCGAAATTTTCCCCAATGATTGATGTAGATACTAAGCCACCAGGTTTATAGTCTGAACCGATCATTTTCTTTACTTCTTTAACTTCAAAAGCTAGTTTTGAGTCTATTTCCTTTAAACTATTCTTCGCCAACTCCAATTGTTTTGGGTCTATTTTATTTAAACTAACTCCAATTGACGCCCGTTCCACTTTTCCTGTCTTTTGATTTACTTGTACAATACCTCTCCGTTCTTCCTTTGTTCGAATAAAAATAATACCATCGTAGATAACCACTTCTTCCTTTAACTCCACATCTTCACCAGCAAGCTCTTGCAAGGTATTCTTCAGTGTCTCTACGATTTTTTCATCCAGATCAGCTAGCTTTTTCGTCTCGCTGTTCTTGGCCGCAATGCCTTGCGTGGATACACCCTCCGCTGCTGTTACCCCGGAATAAGGGGTAAACATCACTCCTGTCGCTACTATTACTGCCAACAACCATTTTCCTGTGCTCATATGTATTTCCCTCCTAGTTTTATATCTAATCTATTAGATCATTCAACACCCTAAAAAGCTTTCCATTTTTAAACTTTATTTGTATTCAAAATGGATAATTCCATTTGCTATTTTGCTAAAATAACGGCAATGGCGACTCTTAGAAGATCAGAGCAGAATTATACCTCTCATTTAATTCATATGGTAAAATATAGATTGCAAACTATGCCATAGACAGGAGGATTGTCATGCCTTCGCAAATCGAGAATGAGTCGAATCAACATTTAGAGTCGGAAGGGCACAAAGCAGCCCTACGAGCGATTCAATATATGAAAGAGCATCTTGATGAAGAGATTACATCCGAACAGTTAGCCGCTCATGTCGGCTACAGCCCCTATCATTTTACGAGGGTATTCAAGCGAGCTACTGGCATTTCTCCCCGTCATTATTTGACGGCGTTGCGCATGGAATCTGGCAAGAAACTACTTCTCAAAGAGCCTTCTCTTATGATGAAAGTCATTTTAAAAATTGGCTTTCGCAGTGCAGGCTCCTTTCATACTAGGTTCAAAGAGCATGTTGGCGTATCACCTAAGCGATTTCACAGCTCCGCTCGTTCGCTACTTTCTTATATGAATCAATATAAAGATCAGGATGTTGGTATTAACCAAGATTTTGCTAACGATAGAGATCGAGATACAATTCAAATGAAAACCCAATCTCCGTCTTGTTCCGAATTAAGTGCAAATGTAACTTGCCATATCGATGCACCCGCTACCTTTCGTGGAATCATTTTTGTTGGCCTTTTTCCACGGCCGATCCCCGATCAAAGACCGATTGCTGGGACTGCATTGAATCGTGGTCGTCGTTCACATACCTTTACTGAAGTACCATCTGGCAGCTATTTTGCGATGGCTGTATCGATACCGTGGAGCATAAACCCAAAGGACTATTTCGTACTCGATCATTGTTTGCGCGGTATGTACGAGGAAGTGATTCATGTGACCGATCGTAGTGATCAGACGATTAACATTGCATTAAGAGAACGGCAAGATACTGATCCACCGATTATCGTCAATTTACCACAGCTTCTATTCGAACAAACTTCTTCCAAGCGAGCAAAGTAGAAGAATTTATAGTCTCCGTCCCCCTTTATAATGTGGTCATAACCACTACTTAAGGGGGCTTTTTTATGAATAGACTTTGTGTCATTTCAATTTATGTGAGCGATATGGAGGTAGCTAAGGAGTTTTACTGTGAGAAGTTAGGATTTGAAATTTCAGAGGAATACGATGCAGTGACAGTAGGCCTGAAGCATGACGGAATTACAATTGTACTATGTAAAACTGAACGAACAACAGCAGCAAGCTATCCCGATACGGCTCAGGTTGTGCTTGGCCTTGAGACTGAGAATTTGCTCTCTAAAATGAAACAACTGACAGACAAGGGAGTCGCGATGATCTATGATGAGCCTCAACCTTGCCCGCCAGGATACTATAATGCATTCCTAGATCCATTCGGCAACGCGATCGAATTGCTTGAGTTCAACCAGTAATTAGATTACTACAAACTATCTACCATTAACTCGGAGGTCTATCCATGACTATTACTCAACAAATAGTTATCCAGAAAAATCAAGAACAAGTATGGCAAGCGTGGATGGAAGCAGATCGACTTGTAAAATGGTTCTCCCCTGAAGCTGAAATCGAAGCTACAATCGGTGGCAAATTTGAACTGTATTTTGACCCAACGAACAAAAATTCCATGAGTACGAAAGGCTGCCAGATTGTCCATTTCGAACCCTTTAAGTCTTTTACCTTTCAATGGAAAGGGCCTGATCCTTTCGCAGAAGTGATGAATCAGGATGGTCACCTAACTGAAGTAAACGTCACACTCCAACCTGTTACTAACGGAACGAACGTCATTGTTATTCACGCCGGCTGGCATAACCCGGATTCTACGGAAACTCAAAGAGCTATCGAGTGGCATAAGGAAGCATGGGCAAATATGCTTGCAAGTTTGAAATGCTATTTACAACCTGAGAACAGCAAGCCGCCGTCAGAAGCTAGTACAGGATGCTGTTAACTTTCAAATGCTAATGCTATTACGCATCCTTATCCTTATCTAACACCAGCGCTCTATTTTGAGTCACTAACGAAAGGGTTCATCAGATGTTATTTGAAATGACGATTCAGATTCGAGTCACAAACTTCACAGCAGGACAACAGTGGTATCAAACTTTACTTAATAAACAGCCGGATTACGTGCCGCATGAAGGCTTCGCAGAATGGGAGCTTATACCTGGCTGCTGGCTGCAAGTTGCTGAAGGGCAACCTGCCGAAGGGAGCGGCCCCATCCGTCTAGGGGTAATGGATATTGAAACTGAACGAGATAGGCTGATGAAACAGTTGCAAATCGAACGATTTGAAATCCATACCAGAGAAGAAGTACCCGTAAAATGGAGCACTTTCACTGACCCTTGGGGTAATCGCATCGGTTTCTTTCAATACCTAAACCCAATAGAAGCAAATGAACGAATGCAAACCATTTCACGAAAATAAAGTTGTACACATCTGTAACTAGTGAAACAGCCGCCAAGCGACTTTCCGTCTGGAGGCTGTTTTTAGCTTTATATGCATATCGTCGATACCCATTAGCGTTGCAAGGTCACTCCTTCTTATCGAAGGGCATATGTTAAATAAACATAATGAGCACTCTATCGCTCATCATGTATGAAGGATAAACGGCTAGCTGAAGGAGAACAAAAGCATGCCTAACTACCGTATTATTGTCGATCTGTCGGATCGGGCCTTATATTTGTTAGATGGCAATATTGTCGTGCGTGGATTTCCAGTCGGGATCGGAAAAATGTTAACGCAAACCCCTTCAGGTGATTATACGATTGTTAATAAAGAGCCTAATCCTGGGGGACCATTCGGAGTTTTTTGGATGGGGCTTTCCAGGCCGCATTATGGCATTCATGGCACAAATGACCCATCTTCCATCGGTCATCAAGTATCTCATGGCTGTATTCGCATGTACAATGAGGATGTGTTAACACTAGCTGCTCTTGTACCTATTGGTACTCGTGTTACCATTCGTCCGTAATTCATTTTGAATGAGCCACCCTTCCTCTAAAAAACGCTTTCTAGAAAAAATAACCCTGATCTTTTCTCCAGAAGACCAGGGTTACTTCTTTTACAATTGGGCTATTACCTTTACATATAAATATTTACGATCGGTCCTGATTCTGTACGAAGATGTTCAAACACGTGCTGACTGATACGTACACCACCATTACGATAGCGATTTTCTATTTCAGCTGCAGCTACCTCTGCTCCGTTCACAACTACTTTACGAACCACAGTTCCGGTAATATGATACACAAAAGTGACAGGTACTCCTGAATACTCGAATTCGAACTGCATGCCATCCAGCGATCTCGGCAGTACAGGATCGATAATAAGATCCCCATTTTCCAGTCGAATGCCAAGTGCATTTGATATAAGCTGGTTCATATAAATTCCCGGGCCGCTGGAGTAGATTCTCCAGCCACCTTTCACTGCAACCTCACCAGCACGCAGCTTATCAAAGCCCTCCTGCGCCTCGTAGCGGGTATTGAATTTCCCATCTGAGCTGCTGAAGTACGCATTGCTTTGACGAAGCTCCGCATTCTTCACTACATTGCGAAGGCCAATCGGATTAATTGCTGCAAGCCCGCTCCATACTTCATCTGCTTTGCCGAGTTTCGCCATCGCTTCCACATATCGAATATGAGCATGAACATACTGAAGTCCAATTTCCCTACCGAAGTTAGCCGCCTGCTCAGCACGCTTGAAGTGTGTGCTTACCCCGCCAGCATATGACGCTGGTCGATTCATCAACCTTACCCCGTCTGGGCAGTACAACTGCTCACGAATAATACGGTAATGGGACTCCGCTTGCTCCGGCGGCAGCAATTCGCTAATCATGCTGCGCGTCATCGGCAATAGTCTATACTGGATCCCTGTTTCTCCATCAGTTGGGTGAAGCATAAGCTTCGCATGCTCAGGCTGCTCCATATAGACGAACCCAGGGATAACGTCCGTTTGCAGCATATATTGGTTGAAATCGCGCTCGATTCCCTCCGCCATCTCAGCCAGCTCAGCACCCATTTCCTGGTTATACGCCTGAATGACTTGTGAGAACTGACGAATCGTTTGATACGTTAACGCAACTGTCCAACTACTTATCAAATATTGCTTTAACTGCGCGTTTGCAGGCTGCAGCGTATCATCCCAATCTCCATCACCATAGGAAGACAAATACGTATCATGCAAAAAATGATTGCGAATATAGGAGATTTCCTTTTGTGCGTGTGCTAACACTGTCGCACATTCTTCCGTAAACTCGAAACTGTGCTTGCGAGTGTAAGGCACCAATTCCTCTAAAATACCAAAGTCGCGCGTAACAGCCAAATAGTCGCCAAGTACTTTCAAGGGCCACACTATAATATCGCCATGACTATCTTCTTGTTGAATGCTCGCATATTTGTCGAACATAAACCATTGCGGCCAATTCCCATCATCTTCGTACTGATGAGCGAACACCGTTAACAATATTTCACGAACCTGCTCATATTTATGAGTCGCCATAAAATATTCAACAGGACCTTGGCAAACATCCCGCGTCCCCCATGCAGCACCGCCATACTGCTCCAAGCCATGCGGCACGGAATAATGCACAAGCATGTTGTGTGTATACCACCAAGCTAATGCATTTACTTTGAACAAGTCATCTTCCTGTCCATTCTGATGCGATAAACGGAATCCATTCATAACGCCAGAATAGAATTCTCGGTAACGTTCTATTTCAGATGCCATATCGAGCTGTCGTAAAGGCAACGCTTTGCCATCAATCAACCCTTGTACGCTCATTGTCCAATCACTGCTCTCACTTAGCTCCAGTACAGATAAGGACGCATTTCCTTTATTGATTTTTGGAGCCAGCATACGTTCATCCAGTACTGACACCTGAGCTCCCTCAATATCCATTCGGTATGCTAAATTCGGATGTACCCCTGCGCTAAGCGAAGAGGCATCTGCGTGGAACACCAGCATATTCCCCTCTTGGCTCATATGGTACGGGATCTCATACTCATCGACATTCATCGATATTTGACTTGTTACAACAAAACGATAGCTGAGGCCATTCATCGAACGAACATTCAATCTCACTTCTGGAGAGTCGACAGTCGTAATATTCGTGATAATCAGCCAATCATTTTCTGTTTTGTAGTACCATCGTGCGTAATTGAACCCCATCTCGAACAAAGACGGCATTGCAAGCAATCGATAAATGCCATCCAACTCTACATAAATGCGCTGCCCAGACGTTTTTGGTATATTTAGCGCATTACGAGCATTCGTCATCATCTTGTTAAAGCTTGTATTGCCAACGACTAGCTGAGAGTTGAATATACCGTACATATACGAGGTCGTCGTTATTACATTATCTTTCATACGCGCATTGTCGCCACTCATCAATATATGTCCATGAGGACGCTCTACCCGCAGCTCTTTCTCTTTCAATACGACGTGCTCATATCGTTCCGTGAAGAAGGACAGAAGCTGGCCATCCTCTCGTTCCTCCTGATAACGCTGTGGAAACAGCTGTACCAGCTCTTCATCCATAATCGGCAGCGATTCCAGTGGAACGCCAAAATGCGTTGATAACTGTACAGGCTCAAGCCATGTTCCGGCCTCGCCAAGCTTTTGTGCTTTCGCCTTGCCATTTTCGATACCAGCCCATGCTTCTTGAACTTCATTACTGAATTCTAACGTAGAAATCGCTTCGGGATGATTCTCTTTAAATAATCCGTAAAAGACAAATCGAACTTCTCCCTGTAATGGAACTCGTTCTGACTGAATTGCCGTATACGCAAATTCATATTGATAGATTTCATTGGCTAATGTCGCTTGCGTTAGTCGCTCAGGTTCGTTCGTCTCTTTATAGGACAAGCCGAAAAATTGAAAGCCATCTGTTGAATACCCGATCCCTTTTGTCAGGGCGCCTTGCTGGATATATGGAAATTGTCCGCCTTGCGACAAGTTCTGACGAGAACAAATCACATATCCACGGTTGTCATCTTCAAATGCAGCATGATCGATATAATGAGACAAATACGCTTCGTTGCTGCGAACAGCGCGAGGATCAGCAATACCGATGTCTTGCCCATAGATGATATCTATGTCTATGTCTGCATCTTGCCCCTCTACCGCTACATCCCAGAACCAAATCCCCTGTTCCGTCAAGGTCAGTACAACACGATAACTTACCGACGCTCCCTCTCCAGGCAGTTCGCCCTCCCACATCATCATATTTCCTTCCGTCCATACACGGCTCGTGGAACGAACGCCTAAGAGCGGGTAGGCTTTAATGCCATCTGGTTCGTATAAGCGCAAATACAAATTGTTCATCGAACCATCGATGGAGTTGGCCAACCATTGATTTATCATTACACCCTGATAAGTCGCTTGATATAGGTCGCCACTAGGTAAGAACGTAAAAGCTAGAGGTCCCGCTTCAAGACGGATTTTGTTATTCGTCAACGTTGTCATCTCCTCACTCCCAATCCTTGTCATCTCTATGCATTACCGTACGAAATGAAATCTACACTCTATTACATCTCGACTGTTCGATCCTACAAATACAACAAATTCTCCTGGATCGCTTGTAAACTGCAAATCAGCATGATGATAGCGAAGCTGCTCTTCCATAATTGTAAATGTCACCTTGCGACTTTCTCCGGGCTCAAGTGATACTTTCGCAAAATCTTTAAGTTCCTTAAGCGGCCTTACGACATCACCTGAGATATCACGCACATATAACTGGACGACTTCCTCGCCTGCCAGCTCACCTGTATTCGTTACCGTCACTTCGACACGAAGCGGACGATCCACCGTCATGATCTCGTCTGATAGTACGAGCTCTCCATAAACGAATGTGGTGTAGCTCAAACCATACCCGAACGGAAGCAGCGGTGCATTCGGAACATCTAAATATCGGGATACATATCGAGCATCTACATCCTTCGGATCATGCGGACGACCTGTATTAAAGTGATTATAATAAACAGGCACTTGTCCTACAGAATAAGGGAAGGACATCGTTAATCGACCTGACGGATTCACATCACCGTATAAAATATCCGCAATCGCTGCCCCGCCTTCGCTGCCCGGGTACCATGCCTCAAGTACCGCATCGACTTGATCATAGACACCATGCAAATCAAGCGGACGCCCATTAAACAGCACAGCAACGATCGGCTTATGCAGCTGCTTCAATCTTGCAATGAGCTCCAGCTGTGCTTGCGGCAGCTTAATATCGGCTCGACAGCCGCCTTCACCGCTCATGTCTGAGTGCTCTCCTAATGCGAGCACGATGACATCTGCTTGTTCAGCCGCCGATAACGCTTCGCTGTAATGCTCCTCTGTCATCATCTCGATGCCTGAGCCTTCGGCAATTGCTACGAGGGAGTCTGGAACTTTCGCCAACAACGCCTGATCTAGGCGAACCGCGTCATCTTTCACCCCAGTCCACGACCAGTTGCCCAAAATATCGCTGCTCTTCGCAAATGGTCCGATCAAGGCAATACGGCTGCTCGGTTGCAGCGGAAGCAAGCCTTCTTCATTTTTCAACAACACACAGGATTTAGCAGCCATTTCCCTCGATATGTTGCGATGCTCCTCACAAAATACAACCTCACGCTCAGCTTCAGGATCAGCACCACGCAGCGGGTTATCAAACAAACCAAGCTTATCCTTCAATTGAAGTACGCGCAGTACAGCTTCATCAATAAGCGCTTCATCCACTTTGCCGCTAGCGATCAGTTCAGGCATATGATGAACATACGTTGACGTCATCATTTCAATATCAACGCCTGCTTGAATGGCTTTGTAAGCCGCCTCTTCTTCGTTCGCCGCAACCCCATGGGGGATAAGCTCCTTAATGGCTGCCCAGTCGGAAATGAGCACACCGTCAAATCCCCATTCATCCCGCAGTAAATCACGCATCAGCTTGCTGTTTGCAGTTGCCGGAATCCCATCTACCGTATTAAAAGAGGTCATCACCATTTCACAGCCTTCATCTAAGGCAGCTTTGTAGGCAGGCAAATAATATTCACGGAGTTGGCGTTCTGACAAATCCACTGTGTTGTAATCTCTTCCGCCTTCAGCAAGACCATACGCAGCAAAGTGCTTCACACATGCAGCTACACGATGCCGGTCATTCGTAAGGTCATCCCCCTGAAATCCTCGGACAAATGCCCGTGCAAACATACTATTCAAATAAGGGTCTTCACCTGTAGACTCCATGACTCGTCCCCAGCGAGGATCTCGGACAAGGTCTACCATGGGTGCAAATGTTACATGCACACCCGACACTGCGGCTTCCTTAGCCGCAACTTCCGCACTTTTCTCTGCCAGCTCCAAATCCCATGAGCACCCGATAGCAAGCGGGATTGGAAATATCGTCTTGAAGCCATGGATAATGTCCGCCATAAAGAGGAGCGGGATGCCCAATCGATTGTTCTTCAAATGCATTTGCTGAATATGTTTAATCTTTTCCGCGCCAGCAAGCCCTAAAGCGGAACCAGCTTGACGAACCGTTTCCTCAGTAATCCCTAACTCTTTCATCGGCCCGGTAATAACGCCATCGCTGTCTGCTCCATCATAGAAAGGAGCCGCTAATTGGAGCAGCTGCGCAATCTTTTCTTCTAACGTCATTTGCTGCAGTAAATCTACCATTCGCTGTCGATTAACCATCACTGTTTCCTCCCGTTCATTCATGCCTTAATAAGCATGCTGCACTTTATCGAAACGTTTCACCAAACAGACATACGAAATAAACCTCGTACCCTCATAGAGGAAGCCAATCCAATACTCGCTTTATTTTTCGATCCCAATAGCCCCATTCATGTTCGCCAGGCTCTTCTTCATATGTTATCGTTAGCCCTGCATCTATAGCATGAGCACGAAAAGATACATTGTCTTTGTACAAGAAATCTTCCGTGCCGCAGCACTGATACAGATGAGGCTGTTGCTCTTGACTAACAGCAAGTCGAGAAGCTAATGCAAATAAATCATTCTCGCTTCCTCTTAACCCATCTATATTTCCAAAAATACATTCCACTTCATATGGCAAGAAGCTATTGGGGCCATTGACCCGACTTACAATATCCAATCCGCCAGATAAACTAGCAGCTGCCGCGTACCGTTCAGGAAAGCTTAGACCCAGCTTGAGCGCTCCGTAGCCTCCCATCGATATGCCCGCTACAAAGTTGTCTTCCCTACGTTCAGACAAAGGAAAGAAAGAACGTGCCACTGCCGGAAGCTCCTCGCTCAAATAAGTGAAATAAGGAGCGCCTTTTTTCATATCGGTATAGTAACTGCGGCCAACACTTGGCATAATGAGGGCAATCCCTTTATCCTCTGCATACCTTTCTACCGATGAATGACGTAACCATTCTGCATGATCTGCCCCAAGCCCGTGCAGCAAATACAATACAGGCAGCTTGCCGCCACTACTCTCTCGCAAAGAAGAATGCTGCGGCAAAATAACTTGAATACTCGTGGACATGGCTAATGTCTCCGCATAAAACTGACATTGAATACTCGCCAACGTTACCCTCTCCTGCCCGTGTTTCGTTAGTTCTTTGCAGCGATGACCGATTTGCGTTCCATCAGTTCAATCCCTAGCTTGTAAGCAGGATTTACTTCATCACCGTCCATCATCTGGAACAACAGATGACCTGCTAATGAACCGGCTTCACGCTTCGGCTGGCGAATTGTTGTGAGCGCTGGACTCACATATTCAGCAAGTTGGATATCATCATAGCCAATTATAGAAATATCATCAGGAACAGAAACCGAGCTCTCTTCAAATGCTTTCAATCCGCCAATCGCCATTTCATCGTTTCCGTAAAAAATAGCCGAAGGCAGCTCTCCCTGCATAATCATCATTTTCGTAGCACGGTATCCACCTTCACGTACGAAGTTACCGCTTAACCGCCATTTCGTCTTCTCTTCAAGACCTGCCTCTTGCAGAGCCCGAAGATAACCTTCATAACGGCGTTGGTTGTCATAGGAATTAGCAGGACCACTAATATAAGCGATCGTCTTATGCCCTTTTTCAATTAAATAGCGAGTTGCTGTGTATCCCCCTAGTTCACTATCAACTAGTACATTGATCAAATAATCACTGGATATTTCTCGATCCATAATGACAATTGGAAAGCGTTCACTTGCACATTCCTTCAACGTATCATTACTAATGTTATGCGCAAGCACGATAGCTCCATCAGCCCTATTCTCGCGCAAAAACTTCACAGCAGTTGAATCTCGACCACCCATAGAGCTGCATGCAATCAAGTCATAGCCTCGTGCAAGCGCGACATCTTGAATGCTCTGGATCAGTTCAGAGTAGTACGGTCCAGACAAATCGGTCAAAATAAGGGCGATCGTCTTCGTGCGGCTCCTTTTCAAATCCATGGCGAAGCCGTTTTTGCGGTAGTTTAATTGACTAGCGGCTTCCAATACTTTCGTTCTCGTCTTTGCGCTTACCTTACTGTCTCCATTAAGCGCGTATGACGCCGTTGAAAGCGCGACCCCCGCCAGCTTTGCCACATCCTTAATCGTTGCCATTAAACGTCGTCCTTTCTTTCCTTAAACATGAATATGCATTATCTAAATCAAAATAAATGGTCATTATCTTACGTTCGTGTGTTCAAAGATTTATAAATTTTTAAGCTTGTAAATTTCCACCAATCGAACTCTATACTGTCTATATTACTTCATCCCAGAGATCGTGTAACCTTCAATAATATGTTTTTGGAAAAATGAGAAAATGATAATAATCGGTACAACCATGAACGCAGCCCCTGCCATTTGTAGGCCGAAGTCAGTACCATGCTCGCCTTTTAACAAAGACAATCCTACCGACAACGTATAAAGAGAATCATCATTTGCCATAATGAGCGGCCAGAGGAAGCTATTCCATGCCCCAATGAAAGTAAGTATACCTTGGACCGCAAACACCGGCTTCGCAATAGGCAGGATGAGTCGGAAAAATATTTTAATTTCCCCTGCTCCATCAAGCCTTGCAGCCTCTAGCAAATCCATCGGTATCGTCGTCATAAACTGACGGAACAAGAAAATACCGAATGCCCCAACGAGCCCTGGTAGTACGATCCCTGTCATCGTATTCGTTAATCCCATTGCATTGACGATCAAGTACACCGGAATCATCGTAACCTGTCCCGGAATCATCATCGTCGCCAGCACCAAGTAGAACATTTTGTTACGCCCAGGAAATTCGAACTTGGCAAACGCATACCCAGCCATCGCGTTGAGCAACAATCCAATAAAGGACCAAAATACAATCGTCATCGTATTTTGGAAATAGACAAGAAAGTCCATCTCCAAAAACAATCGTTTATAATTATCAAGCGTCGGCTGATCAGGAAAAATCGTTGGCGGTATAGCTGTAAATTCATTAGCTGGCTTGAAAGATGAACCGATCATCCAAATGAACGGAATCATCATAATAACGCCTCCCGCAACGAGAAGTGTTGTCATAAATACCTTTTCAAGTCGTCTAGCGGTCATCCTATTTTCCTCCTTCCCATTCCATACGGTTCAGAAAGCTGCTTCTTAATACTCCACATCTTTTTTCCTTACGATGAACTGAATGATGGTCGCTGCAATAATAAATAGGAAGAGAACAAAGGAACCTGCAGCAGCATAACCAAAATTACTGAGTTGGAATCCGTTATTGTAAATAAAGAGCGCCATGGACATCGTTTCATTCAATGGCCCACCTTTTGTCATTACGAGCGGTTCCTCGAAAAACTGAATCCAGCCAATTAGCGTCGTAATCGTGACAAAGAAAGTAGCAAAGCCAAGCAGTGGAACAGTAATGTAAAACAGCCTTTGCCGTTTGTTCGCTCCATCGATTTCAGCAGCCTCATAATACGTACGCGGAATTCCCTGAAGAGCAGCTAGGAAAATGATCATATTAACACCCATCGACTTCCACAGTGCCATTAAAATTAATGACAGTTTCGCCAACACCGGGTCCTGAAGCCATTTTTGTGCGGGAATATCAAACCAAGACAACATATGATTAAACAATCCGTACTGACTGTTGTACAAATAGCCCCATACGACAGCGACGGCGACAATGTTCGTGATAGAAGGCATATAATAGATAACTCGGAACGTCTTAAATAGCCGCCCTGTTCCGTAATTAAGCAGCAGTGCAGCACTCATAGAAAGAATAATAACGAGCGGAACCCCGACAATGACATAGAATGCCGTATTATAGATCGATTTTAAAAATACCGGGTCTTTAAACAACTGTACAAAATTATCGAAGCCAACTGCGCTAATGTTGGAATAATCAGCAAGCCCTGCTAGATCGATGTCTGTAAAGCTAATGACCAATGCAATTACAATTGGAATGATTGAGAATACGATTAGCAACAGAAGCGTAGGTGCGATAAATAAGTATGGGACTCTATATTTAGTCCACCGCTTCCAAATATGCTGCATCGTCTTTCACCCCCTCGGATTATAGCTGCAGCCTGCCCACGATGGAGCAAGCCGCATCGAACATACAACATTTGCTCACGTTGATCTAGCAAAACTAAAATGATAATGAAGCTATGGTGCTTTTACTTGTTTAAGATTTCTTTTGCTTTCTCATTCAAAGCATCCAGCTCTGTCTTCACATCTGCATCACCGACTGTAATCTGCTCGAAGCTAGCAATAATCGCTTGAGCAATCGTTTCCCATTCCTTAACGAATGGAGCAGGACGGGAATTTTCTAACTGTTCGCCGAATACTGCTACAAGCGGCTCTTTCAACTTTTCATCATTCCAAGCTTCTTTTACAGATGGAAGCGTGTTAGCCATTTCATACCATTTCAGCTGTGTTTCTTTCTCGGACATATAGGAAACGAATTTTACTGCTTCATCCGCCATTTTTGTATGACTGAATACGGAAAGATTCGATCCGCCGATGGAAGACGTATTCGTTTTCTTCGTAGGCATAACTACTGTTGCCCATTTTCCATCAATCTCTGGCGCCTTTTCCTTTACAGTACCAATCATCCAAGGACCACTAATGAACATTGGGATCGTTCCATCTTTGAACGCTGCAGTAAGATCCAAATCTAAACCTTGCGGCACCAAGCCTTCATCCCAGAAGCTCTTTAAATATTCAATCGATTCCACATATTCTGGCTGATTAAATAATGGCTCACGCTGATCATTAATTAGTTCGCTTCCGTTTTGCCAACCAAACAATGCTGTCGTAATTTGGTCACGCCCATCGATCGTAATACCGTACTTACCTTCTCCTCGTGCTGTCAGCTTCTTCGAAGCATCCTTCAAGTCATCCCATGTCTTTGGACCTTCTGGATAGCCTGCCTCTGCTAGCAAGTCTGTGCGATAATAGAGCACGCGCGTCTCTACGTACCATGGAATACCTACGACTTTCCCATCATGTTTCATCGTTTGAACGGCTCCATCGAAGAAGTTCTCTTCTTTTAAATTCGGATACTTCTCCATGTAAGAAGTCAAATCAAGCAGTGCACCTGCATTCGCAAATTCTGGTATCCAAGAGGTTCCCATCTGGATAACGTCAGGGCCGCTTTTTGAAGCTACTGCCGTCATCAACTTGTCATGAGCGTTCCCCCAAGGGATCGCTTGCACATCAACTTTAACGCCTGGATTTTGCTGCTCATATTGCTTTACCAACTCGGGCAGCTTCTGTCCTTCTCCACCCATGGCCCAAACTTTTAACACCTTTTCCCCATCTGCTGTTTCTTTAGACCCACCTGAACAACCAACTAAAGCTACCGAAAACATGAGTAATACCGTCAACGCCAACAACAACGATTTTCTCTTCATTTCCATTCACCTCGTCTGTAATGTACGTGCTTTTTGAACCATAGTGATGAATACTTATAAATTCGAAACGTTTCGATAATTGTCGAAATTAAGACCACTTTCCGCACAAAAACACTTGCTTATTATTTCGACTAAGTACTTCCATTCATTCCTTATTGTTTATGTAAACAACTTATCTCATAAGAAAACAGCTGTTTACGAGAAAAAGATACTTTGTTTGTAAAATAGATGAACAATAATTCGAAACGTTTCGATAAACACATTATAATCTTGCATGTTAGCGTTTTCAACTACTTTTTTTATTACTCCCAATTACTTTTTAACCAATCGAAATTAGATTGACCCTAGACAATTGAGTGCACCTATTTATCTACCTCCTGTTTCGCCGCTTACGTTACTACTTCCGATGCTACCTGTTTACGTTTTCTATTGTCTGTTCATCCTTAGATTTTCTGCATGCAAAAAAGACTCACTCCATCTTCAACAAATGAAATAAGCCTTCTAAGTGTGCTATTGTGTCTACCAGCAATCAACTATCTACGACGCTACTTTTAAAATGAATCCATTACTTTTTCTCTGTCGTATAATAAATAAATGCAATGACGGGTAAAGCTATTCCAATCAACAATGCTGCATTCCACCCACCTATAGCATACGCCCATCCTCCTGTCGCAGAGCCGATAGCACCACCAGCAAAAAAAATTGCCATGTATAAACCATTAAGCCGACTTCGGAACTCAGCACCCAATGATAAAATTGCACGTTGTCCGATAACTAGATTTGCTGAAACACCCATGTCTAATAAAATCGCTGAAATGACCAAGGTTACTAATGCGAATGTGGAACTGCCTTGAATTACAAGAGGTAAAATCCCAGAAATAATAACTAAAACTAATGCTATACCTGTAACTGGTCGAGTCCAGCCTCTATCGGCAAACCGGCCTGCCACTGGTGCAGCTACCGCCCCAACTACTCCAAGCAAGGCAAACAAGGCAACTTCCTTTTGGGAAAAATGGAACATCGGACTTGTTAATAATAAAGGAACCGTAGTCCAGAACAAACTGAAAGTTGCGAACACACACGCGTGATAGATCGCTCTACGCTGCAAAATCGGCGTAGTTTTGAGTAGATGTAACATGGAACCCAAAAGTACCGAGTATCGCGTTGTGGTCAACGCTCGTCTCGCAGGAAGCACCATTGCCAATAATAGAGCCAACACTAAAATCGCCGTGGCGGACAAGTAGTATACGGCTCTCCAGCCCCAAAACTCCGCCACTATACTTGAAATGGGACGAGCGAGCATAATACCGAGCAATAAACCACTCATAACATTTCCAACATTTCGACCGCGAGTAGCATCTGGCGAAAGTTGAGCTGCGTAAGGTACAAGTATTTGAGCCGCAACTGATCCCAACCCGATAAACAGTGAAACAGTGAGAAAAAGGGCAGCACTTTTGACTACAGCCGCAAGCGCCAAAGCTACGACAGTGAGGAGCAAAGACACTACAACAAGTTTTCGGTTTTCAAGTATATCCCCCAAGGGTACGATAAATAATAATCCGATTCCGTAACCAATCTGAGTAAGGGTAACGATTAAGCCAACTGCCCCAGAAGATAACCCCAGTGCCGAACTAATGGGACCTACTAGAGGCTGCGCATAATAGAGATTAGCAGCGATTAGACCACAGGCTGTAGCAAGAATGAGTATGAGCCATGCCGAAATAGGGTTTGCATGTTTTTCACCTTCGATTGAACTCAAGGCTATCGCTCCTTTGCTGGTGAATAAGCCTCCTTTTCCGGAACGATCATTCCAGAAAGATTAAAAAAATTTGTTTATAGCATCTCAATAACGGTGTTCATCATGTCATAAACCATTTTTTTATCACTTTTCACCTTAGATACTACATTGATACTATGGTTAAGGTTAAGCAATAAGTGTGATAGAACCTTAATGTCTTTCTTGGAGTCAATTTCTCCTGTCCGCTGTCCTTTGCTTAGAAGTTCATCAAATGCCTGCTCCAATTCCTCGAAGCTGTCTCGTATCAATTTGCGTAGTTGTTCATCCGGTGAATCCAAGCCAAGCGATGCGTTTGTAATGAAGCATCCTTTGGGCAAATTCTCATCAAATGCAGAAGTAATATGCTCGTCAAAATACTGCCGAATTCCAACTTTCGCAGACGACGCATTTACTAAGAGATTTCTTTTTTTCTGTCTTAGTTTTTTGTAATATTGCATGGCTTCAACATATAGCGTCTCTTTGTCTACAAAGGTTTCATACAAACTTGATCTGCTTAATTCCATTGCTTTTAATAGATCCGGAATGCTTGTCGCTTCATAACCTTTTTCCCAAAAAACTAACATTGCTTTATGAATTACGTGCTCTTTGTTAAACTCTCTAGACCGTCCGATTAGTAACTCCTCCTTATGTGTAGAAGGATTATAACATTTCCGGAACGATCGTTCCAGTTTTTCGTGATTCGAATCAAATTCCAAAGCCTACTAAAATAATTTCCAATCTAACACAATCTCCTGCCTCATCTTGGGTAGCATCATCTGTGGTACGGTTCACCGCGTTGTCTGTAACGGCAAGTTTTTGGGCTATCCTTTTAGAGTAAATTAGATTGACTAACACAATAACATAAGTTACTCTTAACCTATGTTATTCATAACGAGGTGTAATAATGTCAATCCAATTAGCAATATTAGGCATTCTGAGTTGGAAGTCCTCAACAGGATATGAATTAAAAAAGATTTTTGAGGATTCCTCCTTCATGTATTGGTCCGGTAATAATAATCAAATTTACAAAGCTCTAATGTACATGGAAAATGAAAATTTTGTTACTAGTGAAGTGGTCCATCAGGATAACTCTCCTTCAAAAAAAATATATTCCATAACAGAAGAAGGACTTAAAGAACTAAAAAAGTGGCTTGTGTCATCACCAGAAGTTCCAGAAATAAAAAAAACATTTTTGGTGCAGCTTGCATGGTCAGATATGTTAAGTAATCAAGAATTAAGTAAGGCACTCTCAAAATATGAAAATGAAATCAAACTGCACTTGATTATGCAGAATGAGAAATACAGACGTGCTCTTCATTCACCTAATAGAAGCAATAGGGAAAGCTTAATATGGGAAATGATTTCAGAAAACATCATATCAACCTATAATAATGAACTTAATTGGGTCCGAGAAACTCGTCAGAAGTTGTTTAAAAATGAAGTTGTAGAGGAAGAGGAGAAAATGAACTATCAAATTAGAGAAATAGAGAGTAAAAAATATATTGAGCTGATTTCTACTACTGAGCCTTTAAGTACAGAGAATGATGCACTTGATCTAATAGCTTTATGCTGGGAACATGAGACAAATGTGCTTATGATACACTATGCAACCTTATCAGAAGACTTCTTCAAGCTTAAGACCAAATTAGCCGGCAATATGATCCAGAAATTTACAAACTATGGTATTAAAGCTACTGCTATTATTCCTCAGGAGACAATTCAAAAAGGCAGATTCAAAGAAATGGCCATGGAAACGAACAAAGGCAATCATTTTAGATTGTATGAAAGTAAAGAAGAAGCTGAAAAATGGCTTCTGAAATAGAAAGAAAGGAGAGTTATAATGGAAAATATATATAGGTCAGAAGAAGGTAAACGAGAAGTTTTAGGACAGTATCGAAAAATACTTGCCAGCTGGCCAGTGGAAAACCACCAATACGTAGTTGAGACAAGTCTTGGACCGACTTTTGTCATAGAGTCTGGATCAAAGGACAGTCCCCCGTTAATCCTCCTGCATGGAAGCGTATCAAATTCTTACACTTGGTACGGCGATGTAGCTTCTCTTTCTAAAACCCACAATGTCTATGCAATCGACATTATTGGAGAAGCAGGATTATCAGCGGCAATTAGACCAAACTACGAAAGTGATGCATATGCTCTATGGTTGAATGAAACAATAACTGCACTTAGATTAAGCAGCTGTTCAATTGTAGCTATGTCATTAGGTGGCTGGATTGCATTGAGTTTCGCCACCACCTATCCGGATAAGGTTGATAATTTGGTTTTGCTTTGTCCCGGAGGGCTTGCACCTGAAAAAGCCAGTTTCCTATGGAAAGCAATTTTTTTCTCACTACTTGGAAAATGGGGCCAGCTTCAAACACTCAAATTAGTGGGTGGCGGTAATAGTTCTTCTTCATCGTTATCCAGATTGGGAGAAGATCTTGCATTCTCATCACTTACGTTTAAATATTTCAAACCACGAACGGCAAAAATGCCAGTATTCAGTGATCAGTTGCTTTATCAATTAACTATGCCGATATTAATGCTTTTTGGCGATTCTGATCAATTAATACCTGCAAGCAAGAGTATTATGCGACTTAAACAATTTGCACAACAAGCTAAGATCGAACTACTGCCTAATACGGGCCACCTAATTGTCAACCAAGCAGATAGGATACTAAAATTCTTGAACCTCCGAGGCATTTGATATGTTACTGCAAACAATAAAATTAAGGGCTTCTCGACATTAGCACCTCCGGCCTAACAGCCGAAAGAAAAACTCAATGTGTGGAAGCCCTTTTTTATAGGACATATTCAGCCCTGCCAAACCGGATTAAGCCATTTTTGGTGCATATATTATAATTTTGACCCTCCCCACTTTGCGAAGTCCGCCATTCGAAGAAGCGAACTAAAATGTGGTTTGATCGATGTCCATTGAATAGCCTTTAGCCCGAAACCTACACACATATATACAAACTCATGCCCCGCAAGGAATTCCGCAAAAAAACTTGACCTTATTTATGATACGGTTCACCGATCTTTATGCTATAAATAAAAATGATATCAAAAAAGATGACCCCGTATTGCTCAGGAATCATCTTTTCGCATCATTCAATTATATAGTTGTTCCATTACTGAACCGTAAATTGCTTAATGACGCGTGCACTATTATCTTTCGCCGTAATCCAAAACTCTACCGAATACGATTTGCCCCGCTCCAACTTCGCTTGATGATCGTAAGTCACCGTCTCATTTGGAGACAAGGATTCCTCTCCAAGAACTTGCATAAACATTTGATCCGCAGATAAATGCTCGACGATAGATCCTGTTCCATCCTTTATAATTAAGTCAAATCGTTGCGATGTATTGTACTCCAACAACAACGTCTCAGATCCTGTATTTCGTACGGTAAATAAAAAATTTGTTTGCCCTGTGGCTGCATCCGTACTAATCTGAACATCTGTCTTTAACGGATCTGCTGTCCGTTGTGCCGTATCTATATTTGCCAACATTCTCACCAGTGTAGTTACATCTTTACGCTTTACTTCAGTACGGAACGAAGTTACCTCCGTCAATATTCCTTTATTCAATGCCGTGAAGACGTAAGGAGAAGCCCAGTCAGAGGTATCCCATAATTCTTGTGGTTCTGTTTTCATGGGAGCAGTACCTACAATCGGAACTTTAAAACCTTTCATTAAAGCAACGAGAAGTTGTTCCAGCGTTACCTTCTCATTCGGTTTAAAATGCTTATTCGATACCCCTGTCATTAGCTTCGCTTCCACAACTGCAGGTATCGCTCCATTGTTAACTGCCCAATGTGCTTTCGTATCTTCGAAGGATGCTGCCTCCGTTGACCGAAGTTCAAATAAACGAGCAAGAACGGTTGCCAACTCTGCGCGCGTCAGATTCTCCTCCAACCGATCATGGATTAACTTAACAGGCTTCTTAAACTCAGGCATAGGCGGAGCGGCATAGACAGTCGATCCAAGTACGCCAAATACAACCAACATAACGATTGCTATCTTTTTCTTCATAGCCTTGCTCCTTTCTTATCATTTTGTTCATAGACGACCCTCCAACTTATATTGTTGCAGACAGCTGCTTATCCGATTCAAAAAAGAAGATTTACATCTATTATTTCTTCATTACGTTCAATCTCACCACGAATACGGTCGAGCGTAGACTTCATTCTCTCCGTAAGCTGCCCTGCCGCTTGCTTTTCACTTACCGCAATATACAGTAGGAATTGACGGAGCTTTAAAAAGGTCGGTATTCGCTCCAGCTCTTCGCGCTCCAATGTACGATGCCGCGTGTACCCTTCTACGAAACAGGCCAAGAATTCCCGAATATTCTGACTGTTCTGGCCAATCTGATTGCCTTTTATCACATAATATAAAATGACAGCTATATCGTTTACATACCAGTTGTACTGCATATCATCAAAATCAAATAAAGTAATTTGTCCGTCTGCAACAAAATAATTGCCGCGATGACAGTCATAATGGATTAGCCCATAGTTCTGAGACGTCACAGGAAAAGCATGCAGCTGCTCCAACACCTTTTGTCCATATGTAATGACAGCTGGTTGTCCCTGCAACAATTCCGAAAAATGGTTTAAGCGCGGCTCGTCATACCATTGTGAGCGAACATAAGAAGGATCTGAAGGTGAATACACCTCTGCAAGTCGATGCATTCGACCTACAATGTCTCCTAACTGTACAAATAAGTCAGGTCCCCAATCCTCTTCTCCCACTTTATCGCCCTTAGCCTTCTCATAACCCACAAAGTAAAATTGCCCTACCTTATATACATACTGCCCATCTATAGTTGGAATACAACGAGATACAGATATGCCATGCTCAGCTAAATAATTGATATAGTCCACTTCTGCCAACAGCATTAATTTGGTACGACGTTCTCGGTGAATGATTTTAAGTATGAAGGATTTTTTGTCTTTACTGAACTCATAGACATAGCTTTCAAAACCACCAATTTCAATCATTTCACTTGGTGCTACTCCGAATACCAATGCCGCTATCGCTACAATGTCATGTAGCTGTTCGCTACTTACTGCATCATCCATGTTGTATCCTCTCACCTCATTTACATCTCTTTCCATTCATTAAATCAGGAATATACATACAAGTAAAGAGGAACCGTTACCTAGGCGTATACATACAGTAATGAGAAATGTATCGTTAGATGGAGGTAATGACAACATGCCATGCTCCTGCCAACAACCTAAGCCCGGCATTTTATATCAAGGCAATCTAGATGTGCTAGCGAAATGGAAAACGTATCGTGACACGATGCAAGAGGTACTCCAACCTCATCTTCATAGAACCGTTCGGATTACACTTGATAATGGAAATATGTATGAAGGCAAGATCGTTGGGGTCGATGGAAGTTTTCTATTACTCGAAGTGATGATGCCTACCGCAGTTGCTCAAGCTTCCCAAGCTGGCGCTGGAGGATATGCTGCGCCACAGGAGCACAGAAATGTAAGCAACGTTATTCTACCTCTCGTGCTGTATGAACTGCTTGTTATTACATTGCTTTTATAATAACAATACCTCAATTCAATGAAGAAGGCCGCAGACACCACACTTAGTTCACGTGTGCAGTGTAATGCGGCCTTTTTATCGTTCTTGATGGATGTTCGTATTGGTTTCAAGTACTATTGTGCTTTTATTGCGCTTGCTCGGTGGATGCGGCTGTCTTTACTTGTTTCTCCTGCGTAAAGCGCAGCATGGATATTAGAATCAATACGAGAGACAATGCGCCGAAGATACCAGCCATATATTGCAGCCCGATCGTATCCAACAGCAAACCTACCGTCAGGAGCACGACTTGGAACATAACCCGATCAATCATGCTGCGGAATGAGAAGAAGCGACCATGATATTCTTTAGGAATCGTCGTCTGAAAATAAGTTGAGAGCAGCGGGAAATAACAACCTGCCGCAAAACCAAACAACCCGAATGAAGCCAGCGCAACCCAGGCATAGTCTGCAAATAACAACATGAATTGAGATATGGCTATCATGAAGGAGAAGAGATATAACCGATTCAGCAAATTACCGTTACCTGAAATACGCCGTACAAGAAAAGCAGCTACGATAAAGCAAATCCCTTCCACCGCATATAAGGCACCTTTAATTTGGGAACTTTGATGCATTTCACTAATATTGATAACCATAAGGTTGAATGCACCAATGAATAGCAATGGAACGATAGAAATGATGAGTGCCATTGTCGCTACAGGCATGTTCTTTAGCATCGGAATTACTTCTTTAAAGCTTCCTTTCGCTCCATGCTGTTTTTTCTTATCATCCAATTGCGTTTCATCTACACGCAGCATCATCGTTGAGAGTAACAACAACACATAAGCGACAAATGAGGCCATATACAACGTATATAAATCAACGACCATTAATAAGCTACCTGCTGCTGCCGTACCTAATATTCGCGCTATGGTAGAAGCGTTCATATTAACCCCATTCAATGTAATAAGATCTTTTTCAGCCACAATTTGTGGAATTAACGCTTGTAAAGCAGGTAAGGTGAATGCGGCTGATATTTGTAAAAATATAGCGAACATGACCATCCATGCTACCGAATCAAAAGCAAGTGCAACAAACATGAAGCACACACTAATTAACCGTCCAATACCTGAATAAATGAGTATCGTCTTTTTCTTATTAGCATCGATAACTCTTCCCGCTAGTGGACCAACCAACACACCTGCTAACAAGCCTGTAAACAGGATCAACGACTTCATAAAGTCAGAAGGGACATGTGCCTGCATAAATTCCAGGTTGGCGATAATAGACATCCATAAGCCTAGGCTTGCAATAAATTCACCAGCTAAGACGATCCATACATTACGGTTCCTCCACATGTTCTACCCACCTCATTTCATATGTATAATTTTCCTCATTTTTAATGTTCCTATCATACCAGCAGACCATCAAACAAACAACTGTTCGCTTATAATAAATACATAAAAGCAGGTCTATGGCTCAACACCAAGACCTGCTTGAAAAGACGACATTGGAATAAAAATATCGATGAGTCATCATTAGAGCGACATAGAAAGTAAACTACTGCGACCTAAGGTCAGATACCTAAGTTCTGCCCTACTTCCTCTTCTGACAAGGACAATCCATCATGAATGCTTCGATTCATCTGATCTGACCAGCGTTGATAGGCCTGAACATGTTCAGCGAGTACACCCGTAGCAATTTCGGCATAGAGCTCACCGATTAATCGACTAGCTTCACTAAACGGCTCTATCCCATCTACGGTCATAACTCCATATGAACCAAGCGGGAGGCAAAGCAGGGTTTGGTATGGACTTTTGGAATCCGTATTTCGTTCCCAGTCCTCATCCCTTGTAACATCAGCGCATTGGATAATTGATTGCTTGCGATAGCTGCGCCCAGCAACTGAACGATCAACATGAAGCTGCCGTTCACCCACGTAATGCTTTGGGAAACCAGCTGAGGCGAAGCGAAGTGTCAGCTTCTGTTCCGCATACAGCCAAATGCCGCATCGATGATGTCCGCCAGGCTTGCGTTTCATGTCGATAGCAATCATGTCAAGCATCCTTTGCATTAAGAACGCAGTATCTGTCAGTACGTTATAGGCATCCTGCGTGGATCGCAGGTCATTTAACGTCTCAAGAAAAGGCTTCATATTACGCAAAGCGGAATTTGTCTGCTGTGCAGCCTGCTCGCTGCTCAGTTTATCCGTTTGAACTTGTTCCATCTTCTCCTGATAGCCCTGCAATCGTTCATCCCGCTTCAATACATCCGTAATCATTTCACTAAATTTCTTATTAATGTACATGGTACGGACAAAATAAAACAACAACCCTACTGCCAATACGACAGCAAATAAATGATAACCCCAAGGCGGCAACTTATCCAAAAGTACTTTGATAACCGCTTCCATCCTCACCCCTCCTTGCGCGAACGCTCGACCATGTAATGGTACAAACATATGCAGCAAGTGAAGCGAACATGCATTCTTGAGCAAATAAATAAGGAATAATTGTTAAATTACATCCAACTTACTGCAACTTCCTACAACTTTCTGTCGCAATTGGCTTCGATGTAATCATAATGTGCTCGGTCAATGTTGGATACTAAGCTTTATATCCACTAGGAGCGAGGCATTCTTTTCATCATAACTAACAAAATTCCACAAGCAAATACATAACCAGCTGAATACATCAAAAATTGAATTTTTCTACCCAACGTAACTGTTGTTCCATCCTGCCACGAAAAATCTGGAGTATATGCTCCAGCTTGTAACTGCGCCGTCTGAGCAACTTCAGCTGTTTGCTGAGCTGCTGCTTGCAATTGATCCGTCCAAATAAAATACTGAAAAAATCCTCCAACAGCAATAAACATAATGACAAACAACCATAACATTTTTCGTTTCATCATCATTACCTCCCGGCATCCATATTCATAATTATGGCCTTCTCTTTATCATCCCAGCCTTCTGTCCATTCATGATGCATACGAATTCATCCATTCAAGTGAAGGAGCCAAATAAGACATATTCTTAATCGGACATGCTCTGGCAACGCTTACAAATTGGTTGGATGATTATTTACTTTTCACCATTAATAAAGGAAATGAACGTACTGAATAGACATCTGAATCTGTAACTAGAGGGAATCTCAGTTCCGTAATCACGCTTATTTGCAAGTATGATAAGTTCGACTGACATGAGGTAAGGGCAGCAGCGGCCTGTAGATGAAGGAAAATGAATGATGTTGCCGAGCGCGTGTTGGAACTGTATATGTATAGTATAACGCACTCATTCACAAATAATCCATACTTTTTTCACACATTATTCACATCTAATCTTAAAATATGCTTGCTTGTTTTAAAAAATAAAAATCAAGCGGACTACTGTCATCGTCGTAGAGAACTGTTAGGATCTAAAGTCAGCGCGCAAAATCCACCGCCTAAGCGGCATAATAATAGGATAAACAGGACAAAAATGCATCTATTTTAAGTGACTTTCTGAATTAGGCAGCAAATATGGACAAATGTGCAGTTAATTTCGATGATTATGCCCTTAAAGAAGGTATAGATGTAAAAATAAATGCACATTTGTGGATATTTCCTCTGACTTACGTATATATAGAAAAAATAACTGCATATTTGTCCTATAAGTCAGACACAACTAAAAAAAGTCGAGGTGTAGGAACAGAGTCTGTTCCTACACCTCGACTTTTTATGTAAACGAAATTTTCTTCCTATTCAGTTAGCTGAATACTACTCCTACTACCTCGCAGTAAGCTCTTTTGCCAACGATGGCAGCCAATCGTGCAACTCATCAAATTCAAACCCAGCTTGACGAGCAGAGCTATTATCCATTAACCAACTGTCTGGCACGCCAAACGGAGAACGATCAGCGTCGATCCCAGTGTTTGTGATGATTGCTTTCTTCCCAACTGCCTGCTCCACAATGTTCATTACATCGGTTAGCTGAATCATTCCATTGGAACAAGCATTAATCGGTCCTGTCCATGAATGCTTGCCCGCCCACTCTAGGAAAGCCGCAGCTTCACTAGAGTGAATAAAGTTCATTCGCGCTTCCACATTTGGCATATAAACAGGAATTTCGTTGTTCACTCTCTCAAGATGGTATTCCAACCGTTTCGTATAATCATCTGGCCCAAGCACGATTGGAAACCGTACAGAAGAAACAGGAAATGCAGCCTTCTGATGAAACACGGCTTCGCATAGCTGCTTCCCTTTTTGATAGGAAAGCTGCTCCTCACCTAGTGGTTCATCCAAATCTACACGGTATGGATCGAAATCAGCTTCAACATGCAACTTGCCAGAAGGATTGTATACCGATAAGGTGGAGGTAAATACATAATGACCTACTCGCCCTTCAAACGCCTCAACCGCATACTGTGCGGATTCGGGAGAATAACATATGTTATCGTAAACTAGATCCCACTCGCCCAGTTGAGCAGCAGCTTGAACGGAATGACGGTCTGCGCGATCTAAGATGACACGCTGTACTTGTTCGCCAAAGGAATCAGCAGTGATTCCACGCGTAGCAATCGTAACGTGATCTCCATTTTCCAACAAGCGCTGTACTAGTCTTTTTCCAAAAAACCTTGTACCACCCATTACTAAAATGCGTCTCATATGCGACTTCAACTCCTACCGTTGTATGTATAAATGCACAAAAACCGCCCAGTTTCCTTCAATCTTATTGAAAAAAACTAGACGGTTCTTCTTCATGTTAATTATTATCTTTATGTTATTCATCACGAGTGACGTATTGCTGTAGGTGAAGCAGATACAGCAGCAGCCTTAGACTGAACTTTCTCTACTACTGGACGATGTACGGTAATTCCACCTTGTACCGTCCATGTAATAACTTGACCAGCAATGCCGACCGCAAGAATCGTGTATAACACATCCATCAGTGGCAAATACATCAAGGATATTAGCAATACGACTACGTCAAATATAATAAATACAGTACCTATACTTAACTTGGTGACACGGCTTACGAATAAAGCCATAATATCGTCACCGCCAGTAGCTCCGCCAAAGCGCAGCACCAGTCCTGCTCCGAATCCAGTTAAAATACCGGATACGACAGCCGCCCAGAACAAATTAGGGCCGAAGTCAAGCACGAGCGTGGAAAACTGCTCGCACAAATAGTACGTAAGCGAAAACGCTCCTGCAGCAATCGCTGTGTTCATAATAAAGGTACGGCCTTTCAAAAACCATGCCGCGATAAAAACAGGAATATCTAATACAAGTACTGTAACCGCTGGCGACCAGTCAAATGCATATTTGCCGAGCAACGCCAACCCTACAAATCCACCTTCAGCCAAGTTGTTCTGAAAGTTAATGTGATAATAACTAAATGCTAGTAATACGGATCCTAGCAACATCCATGCAATCTTACGTAATTGTTCGTTTCTCCTCATCATAGTACCCTCTCGCTTCTGTTGTCATTGTCCTTCGACAGACAAGCGAGGGCAAGAGATGAGGACTTCATCCTTCGAATCATCATAGTTCTCGCTTCCTTTTCCGCAGTCTGTCATACCGTCGTGGCAACTTTACTCTGCGAAGGGAAGCTAGATGTAGGAAAGATCATAACGTTTCCAGATTGTCCTTTGGGGCATCATCCTTCGGGGACGCATTGGTATCCTGATCCTTTCTTTTGTTTGGTTTGAGTTAGAGATTACTCTCTCACTTACGTATATTATACCATATAATTATTACGCTCCAAAGCAGCCTTATCCCTCAAATATCGGCGCCGTTCGCTGTATAACGGAATGAACCGTTAGAAAAGCAGAAGATCTCCATGCAAGTTCTGCTTCCTCTTGGATTTGCTCTTAAATGCTCCTACAAGGACACTATTGACTTTATTTTCAACCAATGGAATGACTTTTCCACAAGATGTTCATGAACCTATCACATTCCATGTGCGTTCAATCACACTGTGACAGATTAGAAAAAATTAAAATCAACGTGTGAAGGAAAATGAATGACTGGCGGCTAATTTAGTGCTAACTATCAATGAACCAAACTACAACTATACAGAAATTAAGTCACTATTGAAAATGGATGGAGGACACCACTATGCTATCTTCCCGTACTATTGAAATTGTTAAATCTACAGTTCCTGTTCTCGGCGAACATGGTACTGCCATTACGAAGCGTTTTTACACGATTATGTTCGAGGCTCATCCTGAACTGCTCAATATTTTTAATCATGTGAATCAAAGTCAACACCGTCAGCCAACCGCACTAGCTAATGTAGTTTACGCAGCTGCTGCAAATATCGATAAACTCGAAACCCTTCTTCCTGTCGTTAAGCAAATTGGACATAAGCATCGGGCGCTCAATGTTAAGCCAGAGCACTATCCTATCGTAGGAAAATACTTGCTCATGGCTATAAAAGACGTGCTCGGAGACGCAGCTACAGACGAAATTATTTCGGCTTGGGGGGAAGCTTATGGGGTTATCGCCAATGTATTTATCCAAGTAGAAGATGATATGTATAAGGAAGCAGAGCAGCAGCCAGGCGGTTGGAGCGACTATCGTCCCTTCATTGTTATGCGCAAAGTTCAAGAAACGGAATTCATTACTTCTTTCTATCTGAAACCACATGATAATGCTCCTATTGCTCATTTTGCGCCAGGACAATATATTACGGTTCGTGTGAAGCCAGACGGTTCAGCAAATACACACCTTCGCCATTACAGTTTGTCACTTGCACCAGGCGGAGATTTATATCGAATTACGGTCAAGCGCGAGGGAGCTAACGATAATAAAGCTGGAGGAATCGTTTCCTGTTACTTGCACGATGCTGTCCACGTTGGAGATACATTAGAGCTCACTCCACCTGCTGGTGATTTCACCCTAGCTCAAGATAAGAGCACTCCTGTTGTTCTTATCAGCGGCGGCGTAGGATTAACACCAATGGTGAGCATGCTGCATACACTCGCTGAGCAGGAACCAGCACGCGAAACAATTTATATCCATGCAGCAAAGAACCGTAATCATCATGCTTTACGGAACGAAGTGGATAAACTGTCCCAAGAGCATGCTCATGTTAAAGTATTGACTTGCTACGAAGAAAGAGCAGTGGATACAGACTGTGATCATGAAGGCTACATCGATGCCACTTGGCTTAAGTCCGTACTATCCACGGACCATCTTGCAGAAGCAGACTTCTACTTCTGTGGGCCTGTACCATTTATGAAAGCAATAAATACACAATTACAGCAACTTAATGTTGCACCTGATCGTATCCATTATGAGTTCTTTGGGCCTTCAGGCACTTTGGAATAATTAACAATTAGCGGATACATTCCGCTGCCTACTTAATAGAGAAATGCCCTTAACCATTTTAGTAGTTAAGGGCATTTTTATGTATAAACATAATTGTAGTACTATACCGCTTGAAATAGCTTAAAAGATCCAAAATGATTTTTTGCACACATTTTTTCTCTTAATATTTACAATTTCATTCACACCAGCTTGCTCAAGCTTCTCAAATAGATCCTCAACACCCTTTTTCAACTTAAAATCCATTTCTTCCTGATATAAAGGTAGCAAGCTAAAGAAATGTACAACTTTATCTTCAGAGCACGGCATGCTGAAAAAACTTTCTACATCATCCACTAATGTTGGAATGGCCAGCATCATGCCTGACAACTTGGTATTATTCGTATATGACTCAGCAGGGTCACCATTTGGAATCGTATGTCCAGCATACAACCATGTATCGTATTCATGTGGCAACCTGGCCATTGTTTTTAGCCAACGTACAGGCCAATAGTTTTCCTCCTTCTGGAAACCCTCTTGTGATACGTTCCATGTCGGAGGCAGGCAGATCATCAATTCTGCATACGAATACGATTCTGCGCCTTCTGGCACCGTCATTGGCAGCTCGCTCATTCCGGAAGTAATTAATGAATAATAATTTCTCTCTGGAGTTGGGGCAACCATAAAGACATCAATATGAACGAGATCGGAAATTAATTCGTGAAATACGTTGTCTACCCTTCCTATATATTTCTCAATATGATTACGAATCCTCTCAATTGATTCTTCATTCCCTTCAGCAAGTTGAAAGTCATGTTTGCGTTCCGTATGGCGATAAATCGGTTGACCGCTTTCTGTATATTCCTGATCTTGATGACTCATAATTGGCCTCCTATGAAAGTAGCATATGTTTGTAGATACGAATTAACAATTACATCTAAGCTGTAAGCTCTCATCATTCCTACTCAATCATTTGAAACGTACTTGTGCTGAAACTTAAGACAGCACCTTCATCAACTCACCAATATGGCTAAAATATTTCCTCGGAAATACTTCTCCGTTTTTCATCTTTTCTATGTCTGCTCGGTAAGCGATAAATTCGATTCCCGCTCTTTCGGATGCTTTTCCATCAATCCAAGAGTCCCCTATTGATAACCACTCATCAGCCGCAGTAGTCGGGTAACAATTAAGAATATACAAAAAACCGTCCGGGGATGGCTTTAGAGATTGCATTTGTTCCCTTCCTGCAACATGATCAAAATAGTGTATGATACCGTTATCTCTCAGAGCTGAATGGGCGGCTTTCTCTGAATTGTTAGTGACTACAGCTAAGTGGTAGTATCCATGCAATTGTTCCAGCAGTTCCGTCACTCCTGGCTCCAGCACTGCACCATGCATACCTGCTACTTCATGCCTAACAGGTATTTCCCACATCGCTTGCAGCAACTCCGCTGACATCCGATTGGTTGCCACCGCTTCTTCTATGATGGTAGAGGTTGTGTACTGCTGAATAGGAAGTCCTTCTGGTAGAATGTGATGTTCCACAAGGAACGAATATGTCTCTTGCTTCATAGCTTGGAAATCAATCTTCGATTGCAGCAGTGTATTATCCATGTCGAAAATAATGCCCTTGATATGTTCGTAGCGATTAGATTTTTCGTTTTTTGTAGGTGTAGGGTCAGCATTATGATTTTGATCGCTCTTATCATCCAGTACGTTCATCTTCTCCCACCTCTTCTCATCCTTATCTCCAGCTCACTATGATGATCCTATCGTCTGCTCACTGACTCGAAATTGATTTATGTATTGATGGTAAAAAGAACACCAAGTACAGCAACGCACATGGTGTTCCATAGGAATACATTCATAAGTACATTCAAAGTTACACAGCCCCGCCAGGAATAAAACGATTCATCCAGCCCACAATACGATCTAATCGTTCAACACGAAGTTCTGGATGGCCGCTGCGAGACAAGTTATGGTTAGCATCCGGGAAGCGAACAAACTGCGTTTCTTTCCCCTGACGTTTCAGCGCAATAAACAATTGCTCCGCTTGTTCGATCGGACAGCGTAAATCTTGTTCCCCATGCAAAATTAATAGAGGGGTATTTATTTTTTCTACATATGCAATTGGGGAGTGCTTCCACAGCTTCTCCATATCCGCCCATGCGTTGCCGTCAATTTGATCTTCCGTAAAGTAATATCCGATATCACTTACACCATAGAATGAAATCCAATTGCTTATAGAGCGCTGTGTTACAGCTGCCACGAAACGATCCGTATGACTGACAATCCAGTTCGTCATGAAACCGCCATAGCTTCCACCTGTCACGCCTATGCGTTTTTCATCAATATAATCAAAGTTTGCAATTGCATAATCGACGGCTTCCATTAAATCTTGATAGTCTCGCCCACCGTAGTCGCCGCGGCATGCATTTACAAACTTTTGGCCATAACCATGTCCACCGCGTGGGTTCGTATAAATAACGGCATAGCCTTGTGCAGCTAGCAATTGGAATTCATGCATAAAGGAGCTTGCGTACATGCCATGTGGACCGCCATGAATTTCTAGAATGGTTGGGTACTTGCGTCCTTTTTTCATGCCTACAGGTGGAACCATCCAACCTTGAACCTTCCAGCCGTCAGATGTCTCCAACCAGAATATCTCTGGCTTGCTTAATTCCAACTCTTCTAAAAATGAATCATTAAGATGAGTCAATTGGATAGTCGTGCTTGTATCCAGATTATATGAGAACAATGCGCCAGGTTGCATGAAATCAGCCTTAACCATAACGATACTTGTCTCATCCGTAGTCAATTCAAATTGGATAATCTCTTGAGGCCCCTCAGTCAATAGCTCGTGTGTACCATCTAGACCAAACTTAATGATGTGTACACTTCCTTCGATCGTTGCGAGCGTATAAATAGATTGGTCATCTTTACTGAATATTGGGCCTTCAAACTCGCCAGCCTTCATATCTGTAATTGCATTGTTACCAAGCTGCCAGTCCAAGTGCTGAGATCGACAAGTAAGGGTACCTTCTGGATAAGTTAATGTGTACAAACGCTGCAGCGACGCAAATCCATGTGAGAAATCGGAAGCTTGGAAGGCAATTGTTCGACCATCATGTGAAAACACTGGTTTGCCAATCGAAAGGCCGGAATCTGTTAATCTACGAGATTCACCATTCGTACGTTCAACGATGAACAAGTCATTCGTCCGCACCAGATCCGGATCAGCTGTTTCATCTTGCATGTTCTTTGCTGTATATGCAATTGTTGTACTATCCGGAGCCCATTCAAAACTAGTAACATCAAAGTTTCCATTCGTTAAAGCTTTAGCTTCACCTGTTGCACAGTCGTGCACAAATAGATGTGTTCTTTTCCCATCCCACAGCCCTGACCCATCCGACTTATACATTAATCGATCGATGACAAGAGCTTGCTTGCCTGGTTTATGAACATCTTCACCTTCTTGAGTAGATGCTGCAACATCGCTTACTTTGGACAAATAAAGTATGTACTGCCCATCCGGTGACAAAGCAAAGCTTGTAACACCCGACTCGGCCTTCGTAACCGCATAAGCTTCACCGCCAGAAGCATCCATCATCCAGACTTGATTATGCTCTCCATCCTTGCGGATAAAAGCAAATGATGTTCCATCCTGCGACCATGCAGGCGATGTATCCTTTGAGCCTTGAGTCCAGGCACGATCCTGCTCTCCATTGCTTGATACAATTCGAATGGCGGTATCATATCCACTTTTGTCTTCGTTAACTTGTTTCGATACATACGCAATACGATTGCTGACTGGACAGATGGCAGGGCTGCTCACCCATTTAAACTTAAACAAATCCTCAGAAGTTATTTTACGTTTCCCCACTTGCTGTCTCCTCCTCCGATGATTACGTATACAATAACCCGTTCGGATATCCGAACGGGTTATGTATCTCCTTACATCATATCATCTTATTAGAAAATATTGCATACAAGAATGGATAAAATTAGCCTTCTTTTCTGTCCTTCTTATAGCTTGAATCAATCACGGCTGTTAGAATAGCCGTATTATTGAGCAGCAGACTCTTGCTCATAAATCCGATACATCTCCAGCTCCTCGTCCATAGCCTTTGCCAAAACAAAGGCTTCTTGCACACTCTTCTTGTTATGAAGAATCTCATAGAAGTAACGCACGACGAACATAAGCGCAGAGCTTCCGTATGGATAATCATCCGGTCCGATATACGTTCGGCAACCACCGTTCAAAAAAGTCTGTGCCAACTTCGGATCGCCTAATGAACACCCATTTGCAAGTACAACCTTGCCTGGCAAGTTAATAAATCGAGCTACTTCATCTGGACCAAAGTCCTCCCTTGGCTCGTCCTCTTCATAGACAGACTCATCCAGCTCAGGCATGACAAATTTGCCCTCATCTCCATGGAAGCTAAAAATAATGAAATCCGTATCCGAATAAAGATCTTTGCCTGATAAAATATCGATGAGATCAGAAGGCCTGCCAATCCAATACGTAATGACACGAGCATCAAAAGATTCCAAAGTCGCTCGGATTGCATTTGCCTCCATATCACTATCGGGTCCGCATACTAACGCAATACTCATCACTGGTTTACTCATGCTTCATTCCTCCACCTTTTTTAATAGTTAGTTTGGTTACAATATGAAAGTAACTACTAAGATGGAGGTGATCGAGCTCGGTATTCGACCCTAGCGACAATACGTTAATGCTTCATGTTTGTCATCGTTAATGACACTCCTCTTTACTAAGATTTATAATCATTTGAATTGTGGAGTATATTACCATAACGAACATTACTACTTCAACCTACACCTTTTAAGGAATCATAAATAAAGAGAAAACAAAAATAAGGAAGCAGTAGAGCTACAGAATTTCCCCTAGCTCACCGTTTCCTTATTTTCTTCAAACAGTACCAAATGCAATTGTGATAATAATCAACTTCGAAAAAGACCTAGATTTCCATTAAAGGTCGCCGATTCTGTAAGATACCATTGCGGCAGTTATGTTAAAGCTGGAGCCTGCGCTTCCCGATACTTGCAATTGGATCGTGGAAGGAACTGTCGTTATAGGCACGATTATGGTTCGTGTAAGTTCTTGTGCTAAACCTGATGCAATATCTATAAATACTCCAACAAGTGGACTACCATTTAATAGTATATTGGCCGTAACTCGTTCCGTCGTTGCAACAAGGCTATCTGCTACTATTTCAAAATTTATATAGTAATTTCCAGTCTGGTTGATTGTAAAAGTAGTACTCGGTGTGGTAATCGCAAAAACGGTCGGATCGTTGGTGAGCGCAGCTGTAAAAGTTATTAATTCTGGCGCAGCACCAACATTTTGTGGTGCAGTATTTTGAACATCTATAAATGGTACAGATCCAACGGTTCCTGTTGGACCCGTTGCACCTGTCGGGCCTGCGGGACCTGTGAAGCCCGTCGCACCTGTTGGACCCGCTGGGCCGTCTGGACCCGGCAATCCTCCTGGGCCTGTCACTCCTGTTGGACCCGCTGGACCTGTTGCTCCTGCAGGGCCAGCCGGGCCTGCGGGGCCTTGTGGACCTTGAGGACCTGCTGGACCTGCTACACCTTGCGGACCGGCTACCCCCGGGTCACCTTGTGGACCTGCTGGGCCCGCTACACCTTGTGGTCCCGCTGGACCGGCCGGACCCTGAACCCCCGCTGGACCCGCTGGGCCTGCCGGACCTTGTGGACCGATTGGCCCTTGAGCTCCCGCTGGTCCCGGAACTCCTTGAGCTCCCGTCGCCCCCGCTGGACCTGTTGGCCCTGCTGGGCCTGTCGGGCCGATAGGTCCGCCAGAAGGACCCGTTGGACCCGGAGGTCCTGTTGGACCAATCGCTATAGGTGTACTAAGAATGTTGTTTAGCTTGCTGTCGAGTATAAAGTTTTTCTTCGTAATTTCACGAAGTGTATCGCGCACACTCTCATTCACATCGAGTATATCGGTAAGGGATACCGTTGGCGCTGATACACCAGGTAATGTTCCTAAAATGTATTGGAGCTTTTCACCTTCTGCATTTATGATGTGACTTAGTCCTAATTCCTCCATTGCTATGGAGGACAGCAATAATGTAACCGCATCTTCCCGCGTGACCGTTATCTGCGGTGTAATGTTCGGTATGTTCGATTGAGACATTTATTTTCCTCCTGGGCACTTGCCTTTAATGATTTCATATCGTCATTCTATGCTACTACCTAGATTTGGTCTGGGCGTTTGCCTATAGAAGTGAAACTTAAGAGTAAAATGCATCCCCCTGCCAATAAAACGTAAACATAAAAAAAACGCCCCGTATCATCAGTTCGATAATAAAGGACGCTTATATAATGTGGTAGCTCAGAATTCATAAAAAGCCTAGCCACTCAAACAACAATAGACTTGTGATGGATACGCTTAAGAAGGCTTACAGTTGGTTCAACTTCTGCAACTAAATCAGCGTCATAAATCATCCACATCCAGAATTTTGTATTCCGACACCCAAAAATTGTCGTACATCATCTTCTTCATAGAGTCTAGCTAATCTTGATTTGTGCTCAGAAATTAAAAAAGGTGCCCATTTAGGGCACAGGCTTGTTAGAGACAGGCACGATCTAATTAAAATTAACAAATCCTGCTCCGAACAAACTATCGTAACCTTTGATACCAAGATCCGTTGAGTAATTTGAGAGCACATTTTTGATTTGGTCATGCGTCAAGTCGGTTACACCAAATTTTGCAGGATCTTGAAGGAGTAATGCTATGAAACCAGTTATTTGCGGTGCAGCATATGAGTTACCGCTAATGACCCCATAGCCACCATGTAAGTGAGTAGAGAGTATATCTACACCTGGGGCACTGAAATCAATTTTGCCTAAAGAGGCTAGCTCACTTATGTCCAAATTCCGATCTACTGCATTGACTGAAAATACTTGATTATACGATGCGGGATAACCAGCGGTCTCCCCATATGAATTACTTGCAGATGAAATTATAATGATCCCCTTAGATAAGGCTCTATTAATTGCTTCATGTAATTGAGGTTTATTATTATTAATAGCGAAGCTCATATTAATAATTTGAATCCCATTCTCTATGCACCAATCAATACCTTTTTCAATATGTAATATGTCTCCCTCCCCTAGTTCATCAAGCACTTTCACTGGGTACAATTCCACATCTGGAGCAACCCCAACTAGACCGAAATGATTATTGCTTGCCCCTATGATTCCAGCGATAAATGTGCCATGACCCGTATAGTCTGTAGGTGGAGTGGTCGGATCTATAATATTTATACCGCTATTCATATTATCAATAAGGTCAGGGTGGGAGGCATCAACTCCACTATCCATTATCGCAACCTTAATTCCTTTCCCAGTGAGACCTTCATTCCATAGTTCTCGGACGTTCATTTTATTAATGGCCCAAGGTATCGTTTGTTTTTCGTTAATGTTTGTTGGGACGCTGACACTATTATTGAAATAGTATGAATATAACGTAGTTGCTAATAAAAAGATTACAATTAGCACGGTTGATATAGTTAATATCTTCCTCCGTGTAATTACTTTCATTCAAGAACACTCCTAGTGCACGATGGCTAAATTATAGATATGATAACGTTTGCATAGTTCTGAAATCGAAACAAATCATCCGTTCACGACAAGATACCGCAAAAAAACCAACAGACTGAACATAGCCTGTTCCAGTCTGTTGGTTTTGAAGAAAGCAATTTTCACTGTTTAAGAACAAGCTTCATTAACTCAAAAGAAAATCGATGCATTCACAAGATTTGGTTCCATAAATTTTGCATCTAGAAGAACTACCTTTGTAGTTCTTTCACTATATTTGACCGTGTTAAACCATTCAACTAGGGCATCTGCACTAAAACCGACACCCGCTTTAATCCCGTCTAGGTAATTCCAATATTGATGATCAATTGTTTCATCATATAACCATTCTAAAAATTCTTCTCGTAATTCTACGATATTCTCACAAATATCATTCTCACATTCTATATATTGTCGAAATGTGTCAAACTCCACTTCAATTATCATTTCAGTCACCCAATCTTTCATTAATTAATTGATGTAATTTACTATTATTAAAAGTACAAGAATGTGGCTAGGATAGAAGGCATAACGGATGATCTTAGGTAGATGAAAAGATTTTTTTTCAAATACCATTATACATGGTATTGCCAGTAATGAATAATATTGAACAGCTGTACTTTCATAGAAATATAAATATATAAATACTAGGATACTATTTGCAATTAGAAGTGTAGTCCACTGTTTAAACACTGAAAAAAATACGGTAAGAGCGATTCCGTATAAACCATACTCAAAAGCAAGGGCCTCACAAATAATACATAATCCCAAAGTGTATATAATCTTCAAAAATAAGATAACTTTACTTTTGATTATTTTTATTATTATCAATCCAAACAACAAAGTGAAACAAACATTAAACTCTTTACTCCCAAATAATAAGGTATATGGGACTTGTGATATTATACCGACTATTAATAACCTAACTCCATACTTAGTAACATTACTTGTTCTGGAAAAGCCTACAGCAATACCGTAAGCGAATAAAGGAAGTGCTAATCTTCCAATTATTCTAAATAAACTATTACTAGGGAATAATACTATACCCAAATGATCTATCATCATAGAACAGTACGCTATTAATTGTATCATGTTATGAGTACCTTAATTATTTTTTTGATTTTAACAACGTTTCCCTAGAGGAATAATGGTTTATCAGCTTTATTGCCACAAACTATCATTTAACTATATGAAATGTTTGTGGCAATAAATTAAATTTAAAGTTACGATGACTTACTAATTGTTAAGTAGCGAGGGTGACCTTAAGTACCTAGATAGTAAAAGTAGTGAGATCGATTTGTACCAGAATTTGTTTTGTGGTGGAAATGCCAAAATTGACCGCTTGCCTCTTGTTGATTACCATGTGCTTGTTCCGATATTATTGCGTTATCAACATCACTATTTCCCTTAGCTAGATTCTTGCACACAATTTTAGTCTTGCAAAAAACATCACTTCCATTTGCTGATCTTGATTGAGCCTCATGGTATCCAATCGGGTCACCGATCCTAACAGTAGTATCGACATCATGGTCGACGTAGGCTTTGTAGTACAGATGACTTTCACCTGTGACAAACTTCTTCATATCTGAATCTCTAGCATCTACCCATTCATTACCATCGTTATCTTTTTTTACTTTTTTTGCAGTTCTCAATGCTTTAACCATATCGTCGCCGTACTTCTTAGCAAGCAATCTAATTATACCTATTATCGGTGCTTGTGCTTGTACTTTCTCTTCTAATACCTCTTGAATGATATATTCCTCTTTTGTTTCTCGTTCAATGATAATAGCATTTAATACAGTATCTGTATGCTCAATAACATTAACATCATATTCAGTAACTACTTCAGAGCTAAATATAGCTCTCAGCTGAGATTTAGGTTGCTCAACTGTCTTCATCGTTATCTCAGAAGTTTTAAGATCTATTGTACCGTATAAATGGTCGCCGTTTTCAGTAATTTTTAACTCTATAAACTCTGAATCATTTCTAACTGTTTCAAATTGAACTTGACCATTTTCATTTTGAACTTGTACATTTTCTTGTGCCTGAGTAACTGGAGTAACTCCTATCGATCCAAAGACTAAACCTACTACAAGCATTGCTGATACGGATGCTTTTAATATTTTATTCAATGTCTATACCCCTTTTGTCTAGTAGAATTTAATCGTTTAAGTATAACTAAAACACTAGTTTTCGGTAACATAGTTATCATATTGATTCTAGAAATCAATGGAATATATATGTTACATCAAAACATACATATACAAATAATTTTGTTAAATTAATCGATCAATCACGCCGGCTAGATCATAATAATTGGTAAAGAATATTCTGTCAATTTATTTCTCTAGCATTGCATTAACTTACTAGACGATCTATGGTTATACGTCATGAAAGCATACTAGTGGGCGGCTTAAAGGCATAGAAAGAACAAGATCATGTGTCCATAGAAGAGGTTTTTGTTCGTGAAGCTTGGAGATAACATGGTTTAGTCTATTAAACTATACAATGCTAAGTTCATGGTATTAACTACGAATAAATCTGTTTTATCACTTTATGAATCCTTAGGTTTTCGTTTGGACAATTAAGAAATTAAGTACTATACACCATTGGAATAAGCTAGAGGAACGGGCTGAACTTGCGTCGGCCCGTTCTCTCATCAAAAGATTATTGAGATTTCCTACTTCCTTCGGTCTCCTTCGTGCATTATAAGCCATATAACCGTCAGCAATCTTCTCACAGCTCAGCGGACTATCTTCGATGATCATTTTACGCTTGGCTTTCAAGAAAATTTGCTTAAGAACTTTACAAAGAATAAATAGAAAAGCCTGTCCAATTAAGAACAGGCTTCTTACTACTCTGACTATTTTATTAATGTAGTTTAGTTCTGACTGTAATAATCGGGGCTACTGATACTAACTGATTCAAAGTAAAGATAACTCGTTTCAGCTTCTTTTTCTTCCGGAGACAGTTCTTTGAACCAATCTTGATCTTGAATATCTACATCACTTGGAGACATCGATCTCCACAATGATAATCCTAACGACTTAAAGTAATAATAAGTATCAGGAGTAGACTTATCTTCATCATATTTTTCAATGGAATTAATTTTTGCTATCAATTCTTCTGCCTGTGTGTTTGTTATATCAATATCTTTAAGTTTACAGGTGATTATTCCCTTATCGTTGCAAGGTACTTCTATGAAGCATACTTCTCCATTCCTGTTGTATTCTATTTTAAAAAAATAATCAAACAAGTTATTGGTTAAAGAAATGCTTTTATAGAATTTGGTATAATATTGTATACATTCTTGAACCTTATCTTTCGTCATCCCTAACTTAATTTGACCAATACCCTGAGCAGGTTCAATAACTATCTCCACATTCATTCTCCTTACTAAATTAATCCAAATAGTCTTTCATATCGATCTAATGCTACGACTAATGCATCCATATACTTATCAGACAATCGTGGAAATTTTCCTTCTGGGTCTGGAAGGAGCTTAAATGCGTCAACTTCCATTTGTAGTAATGGTCTATATTGTTTGTCTTTGAGGAGTTGGCTTTCTGTAGCTCTGTAGTTTTGGGCAGAATGAGAGCTACCCCAATTTGGAGTTAATCTGTGGTCAGCAGTCATCATACGAATTGTTGGGGCTGTATTGCTATTATATCCATTAGATGCTAAAGCAAATTGGGAAACAAAATGATGTCTTTGCCCACCTAGAGCTTGAATAGCATTGTAATTACCTACTTCGAAAGAATATCTTTGATAGTTTGTTTGTCCTGTATTGTTATAATTCCAAACACTAGCATCTTCTTTAACTGTAATATTGTACTCAAAATAATCTGAAACTGCTGTGATTGGTTGAACCCATGTACTTACGGTTCCAGTGTTAATTTGAGTTCTTGAAAAACTTGTACTTCCTGCTGAAACCCAATTCAAATCACTTTTATTGTATTTCTTCAACGATCCTGATATAGAATCAATCGCATCAGAACCTACATTGACAACAGATACAATAAATCCTGATTGGTTGGTACTATAGTTTAAATACCACACATTGCTTACGCTTGTTGCAGATTTCTCTACTATATATATAGTATTATTAGGCAATACATTTGGAGCGTTAAGGTCGTATGTGTTAATTATAGTGTCAATACGCTCTTTGCTCAAGTGACTTAGTAAATCTGATTCATAAACTCTATCTAAATTGTTAGTGCTGGACTGTAGCTCATTGTTTTCTTGTAAACTCTTTATCTCATTCCAAGCACCTTGATCCGTAATGAATTGTTTAACGTCTGAATGATTATCAATATCCTCTGCTTTGATGACTTCGTGTGTAGGAGTAGAACTGTCTGCGCTAATAACGCCAACATTAATAACAGAAAGGGATAGCAGTAAAGCTAAAACGATTAATTTTATTCTTTTCATTTTTACTCTCCTTTAAGTTAAATAATTTTAGTTACTCTACTTTGTCATTGCAATGCACAACTTGCTTTCGTGGGTAATGTCAGACTTGAAGAAGGATGTTAAAAACAAGATTATTTAATATATCATCACCCCTTTCATATGCCCGTATGAACATATATGGTCTTTTTACACAAATGTAAATTACTTTTATTTTCACCAACATTTCATTTGATTGACTGTCCAAGCCCCGCACGAACAAGCAAATACATCAATAAATGTTTTTTCAAATTCAAAACGCTTGTAATAAGACTTTTTGTACATACAGCCGCACCTAGTGTAATAGTGGGCCTTATTAGTTGTGTCTACGTCTTCAATCTCTTCTCCCACCAACTTACGTACAAGAAGTTTATTTTCTTCTGAGAATGCATCTTTACGTAAATACTTCATTCTTAACTTCATGGTGAAGGCTCTCCCTTTGGTACTTTAACAATAGCTTATCTAGGTCTTGACTCATTTCAACCATCCTACCATCGGTCAATTCTAAGCCTTTTTTATAGGCTTCATTTATTCGGAACCGTAAGAATTCGATCTCTTCAAGCATTCTCATCAGTCCTTGCAGATTAATAACGGTGGACGAGGCTCCCCTATTGCCTGCCCACCAAAAATCAAGTTCCCCCTAAACAGAATATATCTTTTGTTGTTAGATCTTTCACTAAATGCAAATCACTAGCAACAAAAACAAAAAAAAGCAGACACTTAAATCAGTGTCTGCTTAGATATTAAACTAAATATTTATACTTTATTTAGGCAGTATCCAAGGAGCATCAAACAAAATAATATCCCCCAATAATGCTAATGATAAAATTGCTCCAAACAAAAGAATCGGTAACTTTGACATTATTTTTTTCACGTCAACCAATCCTTTCTATTAAGAAATTTCAATAATTTGTTTAAAGGTAATATTGATTTTCTTAATTAGTTCTGTTGTCAAACATGAATCATTTTCAAGAATTGCCTCATTAATTAATGCAACGCTTTCTAAGGCATTTTTACCCATTCCAACTTTCATATATTCAGATGCGCTTTTTAAAAAATAATCGAAAGATTGCTCGATGTCTCTACTCAGCAGTATGGTTCCTACTTGCCTATAAAAATAGGCTAATCTCCTTCGTTTGCTTGGTGTCGTGCGCTCGTCGTTAAGCGAAACAATTAATCTACTTTCATAGTGAAGTAAACTAATTGCATCTTCTATCCTGTCTAACTTTACATAAACCTCCATCAATTCCGAAATAATAAAAATGATATTGTAGTCTGATGTATTTTTTAAACAAGAATGTAGTTGGGTTAGCGCAAGTTCTAAGTTCCCTATTTTTGCGTTTAAAATCCCCGTAAGCATTGTAGAAGTGTCTGATATATAGCTGAAATTAAATTTTTTATACTCTTCTAAATAACTTTCACTTTCAATAAATCGTTCGAGTTGATATAGGGAAATGCAAATATTATAAATCGAGAGCGCTTTGTGTTCTTCCTGTGTCGCATTCTTTATAACATACTCACTTAGTTTTACAGATTCCTCAAACCGCATCAGGCTATACGCATGGACTGCTAAGTAGTAATGAATATAAACTTTCTCTTTGGGATTTAAAAAATCAACATAGTTTAATATATTTTCACCAAAGTGATATGAAGCTTGTAAATTTGTAAAATCATTTCGCTCGATCATGTACACCTGATACATACCTTTTGCAATATAAGGCATCACACCATGTTCACGCGAGTAATTTACGACAGTATTAAATAAAGCTAATTTAGTGGAAGTATGATTGATATCGTGTGCTGTAGTGAAAATATTTTCAATAGCGTCATAACTATCTATGTGAGGAATCTCTAGATATCTCGTGGAAATTTCTGTGATGAGGGATGCAGGACATGAAATTGAAATAGCTTCTTGAAGTATTTTTAGAATAACCTCTGCATTACGCTCTAATGAGATGTATATCCTTATGTACTCATCATAAGATATTTCTAGTGCCTCAGCAAGCGATTTTATTGTATTAATTTCAGGTTTCTTGACTTCTCCATTTTCAATTCTGGAGATAATACTTTTATTCACACTCGCCTTCTCAGCTAACTTGTCCATTGTCAACTTTAAATTTGACCTTCGGTGTCTAATTATGTCTGCAAAAGTATCAATCATCTCACTTTCACATCCTTTATTATTTTGAAACAAATACAAAAGAGTTGAGAATTATGAGTGTCTAAGAAGGGTTAGTTACGTGTAAATCTCATAAAAAGTGTTTCGAGGTAATTTTCTTCATGGGGTTCGGGGAAACCTATCACTGGAAAACGATTATAGCATATTTTTACATGTTGTCAATTAATTAAATCTTTCTAAAAAATAGAAACATTATCTTAAAAGACAGGAATGCTCTGGCTTTCATTTAAACGATAGGGATCTCACAAAAAAATGACATAAACAGAGAGAAGCTCTCCTGTTTATGTCAAAAGTCAAACAAGTGTGTAAATGAATTGGAGACTGACTGCCGCCCACTTTCTTGCAGGAAAGAGGCTTTCGCTATTTACAGTTTTAAATATCCATTCCTTTTTAACCAATCTGTACAATATTAACGTTCGCCGCAACAAACTTTATTGTCTCTAAATTTGTATTTACAAGCTTTAATTGGTTCGTCCCAGGACCTGTATTAAACACAGCGGAACCTGCTGCTCCTGAACGCGAGTTACCATCAACTAAGGGCGGCGCTAGAGATAAGCTCTGAAACAAAGTCCGATCATTCAACGTAAATTGAACTCTTACTGGCAAACCTGACAGCAAGGGACATTCGATGAAGTTATAGACAGCAAAGTATGTTGCATTGGGAGCCAGTGAAATAACGGTAGGAGCAGCAGCCGAAAACAAGATCCCCGATCCATTTACAACCTCAGCTTCCAAAAAGGGAACCGCTTCATTATTCGCAACATCAACATAACCAAATCCATATATGGCCGCATTATTTCCCGTCAACGATACGGTGCCGTAATCTGTAATATCGGTTACTCGGATATTCACACCATTAAAATTTGTGCCAGATGTCCCTGCTGGAGGATAACCAACCAATTGCAAAATGCTTGGATCGGGAGTCGATTTCGTATTGAAAATGGCACCTCCTGATACAGAGGCCGTTGGTGTATTTTGCCCTGGAGGCATAGTGGTTGGAAAAGAGGAGGTTTGTGAACCTGGCACCAATGTCCCGTTCAAGCGAAGCTCTGTGGATACAACTCTTCCTAGTAATGGAGTGTTAAATTCAGCGTTGTATTCGACTAAATACGTCCGACTCGGTGCGAGTGTAATATTGGACAATCCCTGGAGCTGAATTCCGTTTCCATTTCGCACAATGGTAAATAGAATTGCTGGAGAGCCGTTACTGGAGATCGAACCACATCCGCCAGAGCATCCAAAATCTGCACTGCTAGCCATTGTTCCACCTCCGTAAACATCTTAAGCTAGCTTAATCACCGTTATCGTTGTCTGGTCAAATTGCCGAGGATTGGCTTCCAAATTAACTAATGTCAACACACTCGGTGCTCCACTGCTCGTATTAATAATCGTATTTGATAAAAGAGAGGTGATCGCCTGAGGTGAGCCTGGCAGCGACTCCATCTGTGAATTTGTCCCTGGGATGGTAACTCCATTAAGCTGAAGAGCAACTTCTGGCGTTATCGATCCTGCTGTAGGAAGCTCCGGCTTTGTTCGATAGCTAATATAAAACGTTTGATCGGGGGCCAGCAGAATATCTGTCGAGGGCGGCGTATGAGATATTTGCGTACCGTTTAAGGTAAAGTTTTCATCTAACGGGATGGCCACACCTGGTGCTATAATAACAGCCCCAGTTGTTCTAAAAAATCCGTTGTTGGTCGTAATTTGCACAGCAGTAGCCCCTGTAACACCCGTAGTTCCCGTCACGCCCGTCGCTCCTGTTGCACCGGTGGCTCCTGTCGCACCTGTAGCTCCCGTCGGACCCGTTACACTGCCCCCTGTTGGACCAGTCGGACCAGTAACACAAGGGCACACTCCTGTGGGACCTGTCGGGCCAGTCAGCCCCGTATCTCCCGTCACTCCTGTAGGTCCAAGCGCACCAATTCCTCCTGTTGCTCCTGTTGCCCCTGTTAACCCTGTCGCGCCTGTTGGACCTGTTAATCCCGCTGCTCCAGTTGCACCTGTAAGACCTGTTGGGCCTGTTGGGCCGATCGGGCCTGTAACTCCTGTTGCACCCGTTGGACCCGTGGCTCCTGGATCACCAGTTGCTCCGGTCGGACCCGTTACACCAGTCAATCCTGTAACGCCTATTGGTCCCGTCGCTCCTGTCGGACCTGTCGCACCAGAGGGGCCAGTAGCGCCTGTTGCTCCTGTTACTCCCGTCGCTCCTGTAACTCCTGCCGCCCCCGACGCACCACGTAATGGTGTTTCGATTACAGCTTGGAGCTTATTATTCAAAATATACTCATGCTTAATAGCAGCCAACAAAGTTTGTTTCACACTATCATTTACAAGCTGTACCTCACTCAACGAAAGAGGTGTAGTTAAGCCTGGCAAAGTGCCCAGCGCATATTGCAGCTTTTCCGCCTCAGCATTAATAATGTGGCTGAGTCCCAGTTCTTCCAGCGCAATCGATGCCAATAGCAAATTCAGTGAATCATCCAACGTAATCGATATTTCTGGTGTAATATTCGGTATATTCGCCTGTGACAACCGTATCCCTCCCTTTTGTCACTGACATTATTTAACTCAAAGCAAATACACAAATATTCACATTTTGATTTGAATCAGAACGAGAAAACAAGTTCAATGTAGATGGCCCACCTGCAGGAGTATCAAATACAGCATTTCCTTTTAACGTAATAAAAGCTCCCGCGGGATTACTCATAAAGATGGTTAAAAGAGGGACTCCATTTAAGCCGAGAATGACATCAAGCCCACCAGCTAAGGCATTTGTATCAACATCGACCGCTGCTGCCGCAAAGTACGTATGGCCAGGCTCCAAAATAATATCGCTTGAACCAGCTACATGAGAAATAAGTGTGCCATTCAACAATCGATTAATAGTAAGCGGGAGAAAAGTAGAAGGACCTGCATTCCCTGGCGTAGCGAAACTACCGAAGTTAGCCGTGACAAGTGCGGGGGCACCCGTTTCACCTGTTGCGCCCGTCGCTCCTGTAGCACCTGTTGCACCCGTTAAGCCAACAGCTCCTGTCACACCAGTTGCACCTGTCGGCCCTGGCGTTCCTGTCGCTCCTGTTGGTCCTGTTGGACAGTTGATCGGGCATTCGCCTGTTGGCCCAATCGCCCCGGTAGCGCCTGTTGGCCCCGTCACTCCAGTAGATCCGATACCGCCTGTACCTCCGGTTACTCCTGTCGCACCCGTTGATCCGCTTGCTCCCGTTGGACCTGTTGCTCCGGTTAAGCCTGTGCTACCAATAGGACCCGTTACACCTGTTATACCAGTCAGACCCGTCGCGCCTGCTGCACCTGCTGCTCCAATGGCTCCAGTTACTCCCGTTGCTCCTGTTGATCCAGTTGGCCCTGATATTCCTGTCGCTCCCGTTCCACCCGTTGCTCCAGTCACGCCCGTTGCTCCTGTTGGGCCAGTTACACCTGCGGGACCTGTCGGTCCTGTCGCACCCGTGGCACCTGTCGATCCCGTTGCTCCTGTTGACACGTCCTGAGCAAGAATTTGCTGCAGCTTCGTTTCCAATAGTGCTTCTTTCCTAGTAAGCACCCTTATCGTATCTATAACACTAGCGTTAATTTGCAAAATATCGCTCAATGTTGCCAGTGTTGTTACTCCAGGTAATGTGCCTAGTGCAAATTGAACTTTTTCACCCTCGGTATTTAAGATGTGACTCAAACCTAGCTCTTCTAAAGCTATGGATGACAGTATTAGTGGAATGACCTGATCTCTAGTCAGCAAAATAGTAGGTGTAATATTAGGTAAATTTGATTGAGACAAGATATCCTCACCCCTTTACTTTCCGTCCTGCTCCCTGCATGGCAGCGTAATTGTGACCAAACCACATTCACAATCTTGCTTATAGTAAAGCGAGAATTGATATTGAAATATTGGAAAATTCCGTGTCCACTCCAGATGTGTTGATAAGCTCCAATGTACCGGGTGTTCCTCCCGTCTGGATGATAGTATGACTGGAAAGCTCTACAGGAACACCTGCAGATGTGTCATAGCTAGCTGTTGTCACGAGTACATCAATCCCATTAAATTGAAGTGTGGCTGCTGCGGTTGTACTCGTTACTATGGCCTGCGTCTCATAATCAACAAAGTAAGTATGGTTCGGTGCCAATGTAATCGTCGATGTTAGCGGTGTGTGCGTAATTAAAGTCCCATTCACAGTCTGATTGAGCTCTAAAGCAATCCCTTCACCATCAGGGACAATGATCGTTCCTTCTGTAACAAAATTAGCATTGTTTACGGTAATCAATTCTCCTGTCGCGCCCGTTACACCGGTCACACCTGTGACACCGATTCCCCCCGTTATCCCCGCTGTTCCTGTTGCTCCCGTCGCTCCTGTTGCTCCAACGCCATCGGGGCCTGTCGGTCCTGTTGGCCCTGGTGGACAATCTGGCGGACAAGGCCCTGTCAAACCTGTCGCTCCAATTACTCCCGTGACACCCGTCAGTCCTGTTAACCCTGTAGGACCTGTAGCTCCGGTAGCACCTGTTGTTCCAATTGTCCCGGTTGTACCCGTTACGCCCGTTGCTCCCGTCGGTCCTGTATTACCCAGCCCTCCAGTCGCTCCTGTTACACCTGGAGCACCGGTTGCTCCCGTGACCCCTGTATCGCCAGTAGCTCCTACAACGCCTGTACTTCCTGTTGCGCCTGTTGCGCTTGGCCCTGTGGCCCCTGTCGTACCAACAATTCCTGTCACACCTGTATTACCTGTTGCACCTGGATCACCGGTTATGCCAATACCCGTTGCGCCTGTTGCACCTGTTGCTCCCGTTGCACCTATTTGTACCGGAGTGCCTAATATGTTTTCAAGTTGATCCGCCAGCAGCATCTCTTTTTTATTCACGATACGAAGCATGTCGAGGACGCTGGTGTTCATTTGCAACACTTGACTAAAAGACAAGGGTACCGTAAGCCCGGGCAGCGTTCCGATCGCATACTGCAACCTTTCTGCCTCTGCATTAATAAGATGACTCAGTCCAAGCTCTTCCATTGCAATGGAAGTCAGTAGTAAATTAATAGCGTCATCACGAGTGAGACTGATTTGGGGTGTAATATTGGGTATGTTTGATTGAGACACACAAGTCCCCCCTTAATGGCGGCAATTCTATTTCAATCGTCTATTATTACAAATATGGAAATAGAGTTCGATTCGTATCGGCCATTTACACGCGCCAACCGCACAAATAAGGCTCTCCTACCGACGGAGACCCTTATGATTCGTATTTAAATTGCACAAGAACATTCCACAATCCATGCTTGATCCATGAACGAAATACCCAACTGCTTCATATACATAAACTATAGACTGCTATCCTGCATTCACTTAACTTGAATGGATGACCTTGATTATAAAAAGAAGGTGACCTATGACCATTTGGCAAAAACATAGCCCTACTTTTGAATATGAGAAGTTAGAGCCTCGTATTCTGCAGCACTCTGCTTGGGTAGGCCATCGCCATTTCTGCTATGATTTCATTCGGCAGCATGAACCGAATGTAGCGGTAGAATTAGGTACACATTGGGGAGCTTCCTTCTTTAGTATGTGCCAAGCGGTGAAGGACGCGGCATTACCAACTTCATGCTATGCCGTAGACACATGGGTGGGAGATGCACACTCTGGCCAATACGGTAACGAAGTCTACGATCAAGTATCCTCTCTCGCTTCTTCTTTGTATCCAAACGTTAGCCATCTATTACGCACCACTTTCGACGAAGCACTAGGCCAATTTGCAAACGGATCGATTGATCTGCTTCATATCGATGGCTTTCATCAATATGAAGCAGTAAAGCATGACTATGAATCATGGCTGCCAAAGCTTGCCCCGCACGGGGTCATATGGTTCCACGATATTTCCATTCATGCCTATGGCTTTGGCGTCTGGAAATTGTGGCAAGAGTTGAAAGAACAATATCCATCACTTCAATTTGAGCACTCCGGTGGACTCGGCATTTTGTTTCCTAAAGGAATCAATCAGCATTATCATGTATTGGAAAAGCATTGGGCAGAGATCAAGCAAGGCTATGAATCATAAAATACGCCTCAATACAAAAAGCGCAACTTGCCCTGAATAGGCAGTTGCGCTTTTTGTGTGTGAATGTATCAAATAACTCATGATAAAGACTAAGCCAATAAGCTCGCACTAATAAATCGCATCCTTTTCTTGAACAGACTGCTCACCGTAAATTTCAATACTACTAATAAGTACATTTTCATCGTATGCAGCCAGATTCCTAACATCATCCAACAATGGAATAGATCGTTGAATGAGCCGAATTTGCGCTTGGTTTTGTGCACGATCCACATGATCGCATATCATGGCGACACCAACTGTATCATTCGCAATGGAACGTTTTAATACCCGAATTTTTCGTCGCATCTCATCAGAAAAATATTCATCCTCATCGAGTAACAGGACATACTGACTCTCTGTTTCCTCCACTGCTCGCTTCCATTGCATGATGTTATTTTTACTCGGATGACCAGCCACATATTTAGCACCAAACTCGGCAGCTGTTGCTCCAAATGTTCCGATACGATCTACAACGATAATCTCATCCGCAATTTCTTTTATAGAATCCAGCGTTCTAATTAAGGAAGTTTCTGTTTTCGCAATTACACAGCAACTCAGCTTTACATCTTCTTTATAAATCAAATCAAAAATATCTTCTCCCCACTTCTCTTTTGCTTTTTTACGATTAATTCCCATTAAATACTGCACATTGTTCTTTTGTTCAACCGTTTGAATGTCGTTCATCGTTGCATGCCCTACATGATGAATAAAGCAGGCATTGGCAATATAAAGCCTATAGCCCACTTTTGCAGCCCGCAAGCACAGGTCGTCGTCTTCAAAGTTACCTATATCGTACAATTCATCGAATCCTCCGATTTCATCGAGAACCGTACGTTTCACTAAGAGGCAAAAGCCGATCAAACGTCGTACCTCCGTCATTTTCCCTGCATTACGTATTTGATGTTCATGGGCAAATGCATTCAAATCTAACAAGTCCTTATACGGCACAGGTATTATCTGATGTCCGCTTGAATAGTTGGTTAATGGTCCTGTCATGCCAATATCCGGACTTGCATACAACGTATCCAACAGATGTGCCAGCCAATTTGGCGTCACAACAGTATCATTGTTCAAAAATAAAATATTGTCCCCTGTCGCAATAGCCAACCCTTGATTGCAGCCAGCTGCAAATCCTTTATTATAAGCATTGCAAATAAGTGTCACATCTGGTTGCTGCCTCAAATACATCTCCGTTAGATCTGTCGAGCCATTATCCACAACAATTAACTCATAAGGCTCAGGTGTATATTTTCGAATGCTTTCCAAGCATAGTATCGTATGGTGGAATTGATTGAGCGTCAGTATAATAATACTCGTCTTGCCTGTTCTCATACTTCGCTCCCCCCACTATTACGGTCTGCATGAACAGAACTAACAGATGCCAGTTCATATTTTTCGCCCAATATTTGCTTGAAGTAGTTTTGATTGTACAGCATACTCGGGTGATCCGGCAGGTAGCTCAGCGCTATCTCGTTATGATAGCAAGCCTTATCCAGCTGACCAATCTGATCGTAGCACACACAAAGCTTAAGGTGAGGAATCCACGTCCACGTCGATGCTTGTGTCATCGTTAACTGGTCAGAAGGAATCGCCAGTTGAGTCGCTTGTTCAAACCAATAAATAGCTTGATGATGACGTTGATTGTTCAGCATCAACTCCCCTATTTGGCAGCAAATATCGGAATGAGGCTTATCAAATTCGAACGATCGAAACAGCGCAGGCAGCCGCTCAGATTCTTGATTGAGCTTGTCGTGACAAGACTCCATCTTCAAGCAGGCCTGTATACAATCCTCAAACCACCCTTGCTTCGTTTGCAAAAACTTTTCATAGTATTCAAGTGCATCCTTATAACGCGCATGATCTTTCAGTTCATTTGCATAATAGTACAAGTCTCGTGCTGTAAACGTTTCTCCCGCCGCCAACCTGTTTTCATAGATTCGCAAGTTTCGATCGGTATACTGTTTATCTTTTTTATGATAAACACAAATTTCACTATGGTATATCGGGCCGTACACCTCTAAATATTCATGGACGGGACCAATCCATTTAAAGTTCGCAGCTCTACGCACAAGTCGGTTGCGTCTCAATGAAAATAAAGGTTCGCCCGACTCGTTCGTTGTCAGCACATAAGACATACTTACACTATTAATATCGCGTGACAGTTCTCGTTTTAGCTTTTTTAAGGCATTGCGATCTTTGCTCTCGATCACATCATCTGCATCCAGCCACAAAATGTATTCCTGTGTCGCCTTGCTGAACGCAAAGTTTCGTGCTGCTCCAAAATCATCGATCCACTCGAAATCATATAATTTAGCCCCATTTTGACTAGCTATCTGCTTCGTATTATCCGTGGAACCCGTATCCACAATAATGATTTCGTCCGCGATTCCGACTACACTGTCGAGACAACGCTGCAAGCTCTCTTCTTCGTTCTTTACAATTAAGCATAGGCTGATCTTGATAGCTGACGAATCTAATTGTTCCTGCTCCAACAAGCGCTCTAGCGCTTGCTGCGCTAACTCATGCTTGGCATTGCTCGTAAGGGATTGTTCGTAAGCATGTATCGCGTTCTTACGTTTATCTAGCTTCTCATAGCATATCCCTACTTGGTACCATGCATGGAAGCTGCCCATCCCGCGCAAGGTGAGATGCTGCAAATTTCCCTCCCCTAATTCGATACAATGCAGGAAAGATTCGAGTGCTAATTCGGGTTTATTTTTGTGATAAAGGATAAGTCCTTTGTAAAAATGAAGATCTACATAGTCGGGGTAAAGTAGAATAGCCCGCTCAATAGAAGGCCATGCTCCTTCATAAGAGCCGTTAGAGAGAAGGGTATCATATTTTAATTTGTAGCAAAGTGAAGGGGGGAGCTTCTGATTTTCAATAAATGATTTGATGGCCAAATTCACGGTTTCATAGGCTTCTTCATATTGTCCGAGTCGATAGTACTCACTTGCTAAATGATAATCAATCCAAGGACTGTAATGATTACTTTGTTTCTCTTTCAACAGCAGCTGCTTGTTTCGTTCGGATTTGCCTCGGGCTTCAACCACAACATTCATGTAACCAAAATGATGAACTTTGACAGGAAGCTTGTGCACAGGGAATGTGGCACCTAAAATGTCTTGCACATTGAGTTGTTCGTGTATACGACCCTTAAATTGAAAGCCTTTATGGTTGCGGAACAGGCGATGATGATGCAGTAAAAAGGCTTCTTCGGTATTTTCGGCGTCCCCAATATAGTTAATTAGCTCAATAAGCCCAATATCTGCTTCCTGGACATTCAATATTTCACGTAGAGCTAACGCTGTATCCGTGTCCAACTGCTCGTCTGCATCCAGCCAAAATATCCAATTCCCTGTAGCCTGCTGCAAGCTATAATTGCGTGCTTCCGCAAAGTCATCCTTCCATTCCAGCGGAAATACTTTAGCACCATGGGATTCACATATAGCTACCGTTTCATCCGTTGATCCTGTATCTACTACGATGATCTCATCAACAATATGCTTAACACTTTCTAGACATTTACCAATAAGGTAAGCCTCGTTCTTAACGATCATGCATAAAGATATACGAGTCTCGGTGACACGGTTGTCAGTTTGATGCATACTTCTCATCCTTCCTAAGAAAATACACATACAGGATTAAGCGCTCATTCGTAACAACTTTATCTACGCGTCGTTAATGGATTACATATAGTGTTGGACAAAAAGCTGGCGGTACCGCTCATAGGAAATCTGATCGAATTCATCGCCATTATAATGGATACACCATGGACTTTGCAGTACCAGCACACCTACTTCATATCCCGCTAGCGCAATTTCCTTGGAATGAGCAGAATCATAAAAGTGGAAGCCGTCAAATACGTCATCACGCCACGGAAGATCGACACTTGTCGCCATAAATAGACCGTCTATCGCCTGCACTTGCACATAATCAGAAGCTTCAAGAGCTCCATGATCAAAGCGAAGTAATTGATACACATCATGCCGATGTTCGATTACTTGGCCGACCAACGGATTCCCCTCCCACCATATCCCATTCGACGGAAGTTCCACACATCCAGCGAGCCCAACCATGCCTAAGTGAGGATGCCTTTCAAACAGTCGAACCAGATCATAAAGCATCCCTTTATGAATGAGGAACGTATCTTGATGAATATAAATTCGATAAGTCGCCTCAAGGTGAAGTGCACTATTATACCCACTGGCCATACTTTTTGCGCCGCGAACATCGTACAGCTCTACCATGAATCCAGGTGGAACTAACAAATTAGCTACCTGTCTTTGTGCTTGTTGAAATAACGTTTCATTATTTACACACATAACAAATAAAATTCGCTGTAGTCCCATCGTGTCTCTTATCCTTTCTACTGTGAGCCAATCATAACTTCGAGACGCTCCAACGCCGGTGTATAGTCCGGGAAAATTTGAATCGCTTGTTCGAATGCTTGAACAGCTCTTTCGGAATGCCCTGAATTCTCCTGACATAATCCGATATAATACCACGAGTGAAAACTCCCTACGCCCTTCAACGTAAGATGCTTAATATTTTGTTCTCCAAGCTCAATACAATGTTCAAATATAGGAATAGCCTCGTCGTACCATTCTTTCAGAAAATAAATGACGCCTTTGTAAAAATGCAAGTCTACATAGTCTGGGTACATTTGAATCGCACGGTCAATGCCTTGCCAAGCTCCGTCCACACTTCCTAACGTAATAAGAATGGAATACTTTAACTTATAGAGCAGCGAAGGGGGTGCCGTCTCTTTTTGCAGGAAATGAACGATGGCAAGATTCAAGTATTCAAACGATTTCACATAATCCTTCATTCGATAATATTCAGTCGCCATATGATACTTAATCCATGGATGGTGGTCTTCTTTTTTCAGTTCGATTTCAAGTAATCGGATGTTTCGTTCTGATTTTTTCTTCGTCTCCACGTATTCATCCATATAGCCGTAATGGTACATTTTAACCGGTAAAGTTTGCTGACGAGAATCTGTAAAATGAGGCAGTACTTCTTCAAGGTTAAGCATTTCATGAATCGCGTTCTTGAACGTAAACCCAATATGATTCCTGAAAAGACGGGAATGAGAAATATGAAAGGCATCATTTTCGTCGGACGAGTCACCAATGAAATTTATGAGATGGATCCAGCATATCGATTCTTTTTGCCCTGCTAGCAATGACTTCAGTTGACTTGCGCTCTGCCTATCCAACTCCTCATCGGCATCCATCCACAATATCCAATCGCCCTTAGCCCTTTGCAAACCATAATTGCGCGCTTCTGCAAAATGATCATTCCATTCATACGCGAGAACTTGAGCACCATAAGCTTGACATATATCAACGGTTCGATCCGAAGAGCCAGTGTCTACGACTATAATTTCATCTACTGCATCCTGCACACTGCTTAAACAACGAGCGATGCAATTTTCTTCATTTTTAACAATCATGCATAACGAAACTTTTACGGTGTCCATTATTCTCCCCCTGACACTTCGGATAAGCCTTATATGATTACTACTTACAAAGTATATGTGAACCGCTCATCGATCAGAACTTGAAGTATGGTTGCAAGCAAAGCAAATAGGCTGCCTGCCACTACGGCAACCTATCTCATATCACTTCGCATATATCTCGCAGCGGCTTTCCGTGAAGGTAATCTAAGATTGTCAATACATTCACTAAACATGAGCAATAATCGAGTAAGATGAGACGAACTTCTGCAATACTATGCATACATGAATCTGTTGATGTGTGGACATATCCAACGTTAGTAAACAAACATAAAAGAATGTACACCAGCTAGAATGATGCTAAGCTAGTCAATAATCACTTATGGAGATGGCGGTGGTGAAATTGGCAAGCCATTTACGATGTTATCCAACTTAATTTGAAGCAGTATTTCTTTCTTAATTACTTCTTGCAATGTCCTTTCAACACTCCGATCGATAGCAAGTAAGTTAGAAAGGGTAGCAGCTGGAGATAATCCTGATGTTCCTGGCAAAGTGCCAAGCACATATTGGATTTTTTCTGCCTCGGCATTAATAATATGCGCCAAAGCTAGCTCTTCAAGTGCAATGGAAGCTAGCAACAGGTTAACCGAATCACCAATTGTTATGGAAATCGTCGGTGTAATATTAGGGATATTAGCTTGTGACATTCTCAAATCACCTCTGTAATGGAATGTAAAGGCTTTTCACTCTTACGGACATGGAGTGGCTAATCATTAATTTATTTACCGCTGGAGACTAACCACATCTTAAATTCATTGCTGTATGCCTGACCGCACAGTCTCATCTCAACTCGCTCTTTCTATGTCTATGCGCACTAATCTATAAAACTGAACCATCACTAAGTAATATTTTTTCATTCTCAAAACGTTCTACTTGTTATTAGGCGAGCCTAACGATCGTTAACGATGGACCTGGCACACCGTCTGAGGCAGTGGTCGTATCTGAAGCACGGTCATTATACATTTGCAGAATATTTAACCCTACACCTGTCGTTAAAATGTAACTGCCTGAGAGCTGCTCCTCGACTCCAACAGCTCCACCATTGCCGACGTGACTGCCCACTAGTGGAATACCGTCTAATCGAAGTGCGTAGCCAATTCCTTCAGAAGGCATCTGGAATCCTTCCAAATAACTGATAATCAAATACGTTTGATTCGGAGAGAGTTGAATATTAGGAGAGCCTGCGACATGAGAAATATCTGTTCCGTTTATAGCCAGATTGACTTCAAATACATAGGGATCACCAGGCGATACTGTCTGCTGAATAAAGCTTACTACTTTCGCATTGCTTGACGTTACCGATAGACCGAAACCGGTGGCACCCGTTACTCCTGTGGCTCCCGTAGCTCCTGTAGCACCCGTCGAACCAGTCCCACTAGCTCCCGTTGGGCCCGTCGCTCCTGTGGCACCTGTACCACTTGGCCCTGCTGGACCCGTCGCTCCTGTGGCACCTGTACCGCCTGGTCCCGCCGGACCTGTTGCTCCTGTGGCTCCTGTACCACCTGGTCCCGCCGGACCTGTTGCTCCTGTTGGACCTACTCCTCCTGTACTGCCTGGAATAACGGATACAACAGTATCCAATTTGTTCGACAGCAAAATTTCTTTTTTTATCGCTTCTTGCAGAAGGCTCTTTACACTGTCATCAATAAGCAATAAGTCACTAAGAGTTGCTGGCACAGAAAGACCTGGAATGGTCCCAACCGCATATTGTATTTTTTCTGCTTCCGCATTAATGATATGGGCTAATCCCAGTTCCTCCAACGCAATCGAGGACAACAACAAGTTGATGGCATCATCACGTGTTAACGTTATAGAAGGTGTAATGTTTGGAATATTAGCTTGTGACATGTCGATCTCTCCTCTAGGATGCATTTTTTGTTAGTAAAGCAGATGTGACAGCCTCCCTCCCTATAGAACTTTGCCGAGCTATGCTATCCATCGCTAATCGTATGTCGATTTAAGTAGTACAACCATTTTTCAGGAAGCAGTCATCTAAGTAGAAAAGTACTTTCAGGGTGCAGTTAGAATATATGAGTCCTTGTGAAGCAATTTGCCTGTACGTAAAAAAACTTTTAATTACGTCGAATCTACAAACAAGGGGTACAAAATACGAGCTTATTTTACCGAGTTAACAAATGAACAAATAGAAATAAAAAAAATAACGTCTCCACATACGAGTAAGGCTTATACCTTACAGGTTCTAATGTGAAAACGTTATTAATAAACAAAGCCCCCATACTATAACAACGCTGCCGACGTACGCGCATAGTATTGCAAAATACCATCATTTACGGTGGCACGTACTTTTGAACTGTCGCTTAGTTCCGTCAAATAAGACCTGACGATGGAATTCGCTAAAGCAAAGTGAGCTGATTTGTTTTGGAGTTGATACTCATTCATGACTTTTTGAACGATACTTTCCAGTGTCATAGGTTGTTCACGAATAAGACCTAATATAAATTGTGAAGTCTCATCAATAAGCTGCTGATGCTGTTGGACGAGGGATGCAATATCTTTACATTTCCCCCCATGTGACACGATATAAGCATATCGCTTGCTTTGAGCGATCTTTCTCAAGCTAGCTCTGGCGCCTTTCACATCCGTATAATACAACAATTTTTGCTTCATCAAAGTCTTATCACCGAATACTGCATCCCCGCAGTAAAAAACTTGATCGGGAGTTATAATACCAATCATTCCAGGAAAGTGACCTGGCAGCGTAACGATAGAGAAGGATGCTTGTTCAATGACCAGCTGACGATCACGATAAGGAATGATGTCTGTAATCATATCAACAGATTCGTTGTGCTCATATTCCTTTGTTACACAGGGAATATGCCCAGACAGCCAATTTTCCAAAGCCCGCTTCTCCATAAACTGCGCAGTCCATGATGTAGCATACACTTTTATATGTTTATACTTTTGTTTGAAATAACTTACCCCGCCTAGCTGCGCCTGATGACCATGAGTAAGGATAATCACTGCTAGTTGGCAGCCATTTTGCTTTAAAGCTTGATCAATCCGCTTCGCGACATCTTTGTTCGCGCCACTGTCAATGAGCACAGCAGATTGATTGGATTTATTGATATACACCCCTACCGTTAAATCCTCTTCAAATAAATAGCTGTTACCGTTAATTAGCTCTAAATTGTTCTCTTTCATGTATTGATTCCCCTTTATTCAAGGTTCCTGTGTCCGCATATTCGCCTTGTTCATATAAAATACTTCCTACATTAGCAGTGAGGAACGTAGTTAATTTGGGTAGAGACGGTGTTTGATTCTTTTTCGTATTGATCTGGCTTCTTTGTACAAATGGATTTTCTTTTTTCTTCACCTTCATCGTTGGAGATTGTGGTTTCACTACCTCGGGTTCTTCATCTGTATTGCCGAGAACAACCTCTTCTTCCCTAATTACAGGAGACACCACTTCTCGTTTAACAATCGACTTGGATGATAGCGGACATTCACTTGCTGTATGACGATCCACAATCTTGTCCAAACTTGTTAAAATAAAATCCATATGTACGTCACGTTCGAATGGATGATATAGGATTTCCTCTTTAACAATTTGAATGTTCGCTACGATTTCTGCTATGATTTTTTCATTTACACCAATTAACTCATTTGATTGTCTATCTCTATAACGTATTGTTAGGATTCGTCTATCCCGAAAATGATGCAGATCCATTATCGACTGGACTAAGGTATACACTTTGGCTTCTATAGCAAAGGCTTCTCTTTCATTCACAGATAAACGTCTATACAAACTTCCACGCACTAAGCGCAAAATTGCACGTTCCATACGGTAGTATGGAGTATCCTGATTTCCAATGTTAGAGCGCACCATATACAACGCCTCATTTATTCATTGATTTAATAGTCAAATACATCTTCATTATAGGATTCACGCTTGCTGAATCTCTTGAACTCCCTATCGTCCAAGCGATCTACATCATCATATTCTCGCATACCCGTAACCGTATCCATTTTTTTCAGCAGCAGCCATTCCGCCATAAGCAGCGTATCAAGAAATTGGACAACGGTTTGATTGAATTGGATAATTTCCGAAGTAGTTGGGCTTGTGGGAAAATCAAGATTTTTCCCAACAAAGGCTGCTGCCTTGTCCGTTTCGATGTTAATAAGATTAGACAACGCCTCTTCTTCTAACGCTATCGCCCTTATTAGCTGTGCCGCAGCTTCTTCTTTGGTAATAGGATCTTCATATATCCGATCATTCTTCTTTCTCACAATGAACCTCCTTCCTTAACCACGTCCTTTTTAACACATTATTCTTCAAAAAATTCTTCCCGCTCGTCCAATGCAATAACGTCCTCCAGTTTAAATTGGAGCAGCATTTGATTTTTAATTACGCTCCTCATCATACGTTCGACACTGTGATTTATTTTTAACGCGTCATCCAAACTGACACATGAATCTTTAAGCAACGCTTGTATCTTCTCACCTTCTGCATTGATGATATGTGACAAACCAATTTCTTCAAGGGCGATTGATGTTAACAGCAGGTTGATTACCTCGTGACGTCTTAAGACGATTTCTGGTTTTATATCTGGAATAGTTGGCATTGACATTACCCATTCATCTCCCTTTTCATTAAGCTGACCCAATTTTTACAAACCTCTGTTAAGGAGGCTTGTTATGCTTATCCTATTTCTATGAAGTTTATGCCTTGTTTATGATTACAAGTGACTAGGATTTACTGTAGATATTTTATCCCCCTAACACATGACAACAGCGTATACCAGAGGGATAGGCATACGCTGCTTGTATGAGTCTATGAAGAAGAATTCTTCTTGATGCTAGTTATGATTATGATTTGTCATGATCCACTTCGCATATTTAATCGGCTTTGTAATCGCTCTATAGTAAACTGCTTCATCCCCTACGTTTTGAAACACTTCACGTGAAGGTTTAGGGTTCACTTCCAGAAGCCAGTATCGTCCGTTTTTATCTATGGCCCAGTCTAGGGCCAATTCGCATAAAGATCCGTACTTCTCTTCTACATACTTAGCAATTTGTATACCAGACCGTTCTAACTGATACTCTATTTCGTGAATAGGCTGTCGGTTCTCGATCCATCGTTCAAGCAACGTTCTCATGGGAACAGCCTGCCCACCGCCATGCAGATTGGAGGTTACACTTTGACGTGCACCTACCCTGCCAACCATGCCTGTTAATGACCAGAGTCCAACTTCATTTTTTTGGACTAACATTCTTACATCATGCACACGTCCGTTGGGAAGCTTTACATCGATACCTTGCTGGACAATGAAGCGCTCCTGTTTCACCCATGTATACATATATCTACCTAAGCGTTCGAATTTTACATATTGGGGTTTAATGATGCGGCGAGATCGATCACGACCTTCAACAAACAAATACGCCGGATGTTTTTGATGATGCTCTATACGAAGAATTCCGCGACCACCCGTCCCATTGACTGGTTTCACATAGACCATCCTGGATCTGTTCATCATATGTTTAATATCCCGTGCTCTATTGAATAAAATGGTGGTTGGTAGAAAGGAGCGGAATTCAGGTTTTTCATGCAGCACGTTGTAAATGATCCATTTATTACGAAGCGGGGAATTTAGATAGGTCAAATGTCTGTACTTCGTACGAAATTTTCGGACTATACCGTATTTGTTCTTATTAAAACTACGGCAGCGATCAAAAATAAATCGAGGAATATCGATCCATTTCCTAGTCCATTTTTGAGAGGAAGGCAAATAAATGAGTGCGTTTGCTTTATCTGTACGATAATTAACGTCCGCAGGATTGATTAAACAGACATTCAAGCCTAGCTGCTGACCTGCTATCGTCATTTTTTCATAAATATGATGTTCCTCCATTTTTCGTTTCCCCTTCTGCAAAAACACAAGCACACCCAACCATGACTGTAACATGCCTCTCCCTCTTTTCAATACTGCCTGTGCATAGGCTATAAACCATGAGTATGTGTGAGGAAGCATTTCTGTGATTATAGGAATGATGAATGATACATGATGGCTACCCTCTATCTTTTATTTTAGCTATCAATTTGGGAATATTACCTAATTTTCTTTTCCACCCAAGCACTAGCTATATCCTTGAATATCCTATGATAGCAATCAAATGACTATAGACGCATCGGTACATCAAGCAAGTAATTTTAGCAGAATTGTCCCGTATTTATTGAACTTCGGTTTATAAAGCGTCTAGTAGAATCCTCATCACAAGGGAAAGGAGTGTTCCTATGTCGCAATCAAACATCCCCAACATTACCCCCATTATTAATGTCACAAGGGATGATGCAATTAACCTTTTGCTCTCTTCCATTGCTCTAGAAGAACTAGGACTCAGCCATATTTTAAATGCAGAAGGTGAAAAGCTGCAGTACGTGCTAGGGACTCTACCTGGCGTTACACCACCTGGTGCAACCATCAGTGATATCCTTCAAATGAATGCCAGCGTACGCGACACAATTAACGCCCTTACGAAAAAAGAGTACATTTTAAGCAATAAACTCGATTCGATCTTGTCTACCCCTATCTCGGTAGGACCAACAGGTTCGACGGGGGCGACAGGAGCTACCGGTCCAACTGGTGTGCTTCCAGCAGAATTGTTTTCTGTCAGCGGCCCTTCTGGGACTGCTCCTATGGCTGTTGGAGATGTTCTTTCCTTTAATTCAAGTACATTAGAAATTGAAGTTACTCCTGGTTCCGCGGATGTGAGAATTGATTTATTAAGCACGCCGACTGGGCCTACTGGGATCACGGGTGCGACTGGGCCGACGGGTGGTACTGGACCGGTTGGTGACACCGGCGCGACGGGCGTGACTGGGTCGACTGGAGCTACGGGCGGCACGGGGGTTACTGGATCGACAGGATCTACTGGTGTAACGGGATCGACGGGCAGCACGGGAGTTACCGGTTCAACTGGACCGATTGGCGACACTGGCGCGACTGGATCAACAGGCGCTACCGGCGTTACGGGGGCGACGGGACCTTCGGGTGGCGGGACAGGTATAACTGGGGCGACGGGCGTTACAGGCCCGACAGGTGTTACCGGTGCTACTGGCGCAACGGGCGTGATTGGCACTACTGGTGTTACCGGTGCTACTGGTGCAACGGGCGTAGCTGGTACCACTGGTGTTACCGGTGCCACTGGCGCAACGGGTGTGACTGGTTCTACTGGTTCTACTGGTTCTACTGGTTCTACTGGTGATACAGGCGCTACCGGCGCAACGGGCGTGACTGGCACTACTGGTGTTACCGGTGCTACCGGCGCAACGGGCGTGACTGGTACCACTGGTGTTACCGGTGCTACTGGTGCAACGGGCGTGACTGGTACCACTGGTGTTACAGGTGCTACTGGCGCAACGGGCGTGACTGGTTCTACAGGCGACACCGGTGCTACTGGCGCCACCGGCGTGACTGGCACTACTGGTGTTACAGGTGCTACTGGCGCAACGGGCGTGACTGGTTCTACTGGTGATACAGGCGCTACTGGCGCAACAGGCGTGACTGGTTCTACTGGTGATACAGGCGCTACTGGCTCTACGGGCGTGACTGGTTCTACTGGTGATACAGGCGCTACTGGCGCAACGGGCGTTACTGGCACCACAGGTGTCACCGGCGCTACTGGTGCAACGGGCGACACTGGATCCACGGGTGCTACTGGTGCAACAGGTGCTACCGGTGTCACTGGATCCACGGGTACTACTGGCGTTACAGGCGCTACTGGTGTCACCGGATCTACGGGTACTACTGGCGCAACAGGCGCTACTGGTGTCACCGGATCTACGGGTACTACTGGCGCAACAGGCGCTACTGGTGTCACTGGATCTACGGGCGCTACTGGCGCAACAGGTGCTACTGGTGTCACCGGATCCACGGGTGCTACTGGTGTTACTGGACCTGAATTTGGTACCAATGGATTCTCAGCTCTAATAAGTGCATTATCATTGTCAGCCAGTGCTACATTAACTAACTGGTCCACAGCAGCCCCTTACTACGGCAGCCCTAACTTTAATGCTACAACTGGAGTATTCACAGCACCTGTTACAGGAAGATATGCTATGAAAGCTACAATTAACTATCAAACAACGGCAACAGTATCCATTTCACTCGGTGCAGGTGTATCGCCCGCATTTACGATACAGCGAACATCGCCTACTTCAACTCCTCTACTCAATGGCTTGTTCCCTATCCTAGACGTTAACGTAGCTTTAGTTCTTACACTTAGAGCCATACTTGGAAGTGGAGAGGTTGTATTAGCTGGTGACGTACAACTTAATGCCGGCGATACAGTTGACTTACAGTATGTTGCGAATGGATTAACGATTGGACTCAATTTGGGGGGTAGCAGTAACCAAGGTATCGTTTGGTCCTGCTTCCAAATTGCATAGGCTCCTAAGGTTCACCATTTTACAGTATCGCTTAGTTGTTTGATCCAGAAAATTATAATGATCAATGCTTGTATACATGAAATAGCAATTATATAGACGGGGGCGCAAGCCCCCTATTTTCTTGTCGTACTGTAGGTAACTCTACTAGTCTCTGCTTTTAAAGCACCAAAAGCCATCTACACCACATCTACAAGCTTAATGTGATATAACACGGCTTACATTCAATCGTATTTCATTTTAACGTAACCATATAATCTATTTTACAACTACATCAAAAGGTCCCGCACCTACCGAAATCGTATGAAGTACGGTATTCGTTACGATATCAAATACCGTGACTGTGCCATCATAATAATTCGTTACTGCACCTTTCGTACCATCCGAAGAAAACGCAATTCCATTCGGTCCGTTTCCAACTGGAAAAGTTGTCGTAACGGTATTTGTCGTAATATTGAGCACGAGCACCTCACTCGTATTTAAACTTGAAATATAAGCAAAGCTGCCTGAAGCGGTAATCGCAATCCCTTGTGGAGATGATCCAATGCCCACTATCGTTTGTACCACTGTATTCGTAGGCGTACTAATAACAGTTATCGTGCTGTCTCCTGAATTAAGAACATACACTCGTTGTCCATTTGGTGTAATCGCTAATGCAATTGGTGAAAAGCCTACTTGAATCGTTTGGATAACCGTATTTGTAACCGTACTAATGACATGCACCTTATTTTCAACCGAATTCGTTACATATAACAAAGTTCCACTAGGAGTTATCGCTGCTCCATTAATGCTATTCGCTACTGCAATGGTAGCCGTTACCGTATTTGTTGCCGTATCAATGACCGAAACACTTCCGCTATCTCGGTTCACTGCATATATGAAGGCTCCGTTAGGTGAAACAGCCAACCGAATCGGAGATATCCCGACGGGTATCGATTGAACTACCGTATTGTTTGTTGTATCAATGACCGAGACGAGATTTGTAATTAAATTCGTAACATAAACGAAGCTGCCATTTAGAGTATCAATTAAACCAGCAGGAAATGTAATTCCTGTAATCGTCTGCACACTGGTTCCACTCATTAATCGAACAACAGATACCGTACTGTCTAGATTGTTCGTTACATATGCAAGTGAGTCCACTTCTACGGCAAAGTCCGTCTCCGCAACCCCTTGTGATCCTAAAAATAACAGCGTATTCTCTGCTCTAAATCGATATGTTCCTGCAGCAGGAAGGGGTTTCGCTTTGAGCAGTAGATCAAATTGTGCTAATCCCAACAAATCAAGTGTCAATCCAAGTGTTACCCTACCCCCATTATTAGAGATTTGGCTGCTTAGTAATGTTGTGCCATTCAACGTATCCGTAGTAGTTGCCGTAAAGCCTGCTGGTAGTGTAAATACAACAGCTCCAAGCGCCAAAATTGCATCTGGACGATAGGAAATGAGAATATCCGTAACCGCTCCTTCTCGATCACTAGTTATAGCAGTAACCGTTATCTGGGCTGCAAACGGGCCGATTTCATCTTGATGTGCTTCTATCATATGCTATCACCTCCTAAAATAACGTAAGTGGACCGAGCGCGTTCGGTCCACTACTCTATTCTATGTTTTCCACTTTCAATGTTGATAGAATAAACATCTGTTTATAGGAAATCACTCAGTTCGCTCAAAAAATAACGAGAGTGGTGTCAATCGCTTCAACATCTGGCTATATAAAAAAAGACCGGCTCTCTTATACTGAGAAACCGATCTTCTGCCTCTTTACGTATATCATAATTTTTTAACGCCTGATTACACCCTACATATTCAAAAACCTATGCTTGTTTTTCAGATACAGACAATAGCTTTTCATCATCAATAATTAAATGAACAGGGCAATGATCACTGCCCAGTATTTCAAAATCAATACGTGCGTCTAATAATGAATCATGCAATCTTGTAGAAACAAGGAAGTAATCAATACGCCAGCCAATGTTCCGCTCTCTCACCTTCGGCATATAAGACCACCACGAATAAGCATCTGTCTGCTCTGGATAGAAATAGCGGAATGTATCCGTAAATCCAGCCTGCTGAAGAGTCGTCATCTTCTCCCGCTCTTCCGTAGTAAATCCTGAATTGCCGTGATTCGACTTTGCATTCTTTAAGTCAATTTCTTGGTGCGCTACATTCAGATCACCACATACAATGACAGGCTTAATCGCATCCAGCTGCTGCAAATAGCTGCGGAAGCGATCCTCCCATACCAATCGCTCTTCTAAACGGGACAAATCCCGTTTCGCGTTCGGCGTATATACATTCACCAAATAAAAGGTTTCGAACTCAAGGGTAAGAATCCGACCTTCCGGCTCTTCATTTTCCTCGATCCCATAGCGTACCGATAATGGCTTATGCTTCGTAAATACCGCAGTACCGGAGTACCCTTTCTTCAACGCATAATTCCAATACTGCGAATATTGGTCGCCAAGGTCCAGATCAATCTGTCCCTCCTGCAACTTCGTTTCCTGCAGACAAAAAATATCTGCATCCATTTCCTGAAAATAATCCATAAACCCTTTATTTACACAAGCCCGCAAGCCGTTTACATTCCATGATATAAGCTTCATTGTCGACTCTATCTCCTTGCTATCCGTTAGTTCTACATCGAATGGGTATAGTGCTTTGCAGTATAAGTAATCCATCCTATTTTACTTTTTACTACGCAGCTTATAGTGTACCATATTTAGCCCCATACATCGGAATAGCTAATGATTTCACATCAAAATTGTTTTTTCATTTTTAGTAATGAGGCTCTTGGCAGCTAGATGTTAAATTGAGGATTTACCGATAACAATTAAGGACGCACTATATCATCAACGACCATAGATTCTTCTTAGTTCATTAATATCGTTTTCTGTAGGATCTGTGATTCTAGTCAACCATGAATTGTTCATAATAGAGTAGCCAGAGCTATGCGACTATTCAATGTTGTTCTTGTCATTTAGTTAAGAGGAGAACAAAATTTGTTGCACATCTCCCAAAGAGGAGAATTCAATATATACATTCCCGTCCTTATTTCGATAAATCCATTTCTCAACGAAATCCTCTTCATCTACCCTTTTCTCGGTAGGCTTGCCCAAATTAGTTCCGTACAACACTTCTTCCTTGGACATACTCTTTCTTGGTTCAGGTAAATGCTTTCTTACCTCAGGAGGATATACCTCTTCTATGTACTGGTAATAAAGTTTATTCCAATCGCTTCTTGGGATATATAACTCTTTCAAGGCAAGTACTTCATCCTTCAACATACCTTCATATTGCGGATCAATTCGGTACAAAAAATACTTGGCTGCAGCACTATCTAAACTAGCTATACTTTTTTTCGCTTTAAAATAGTTATACAAAGGATCTTTATAATAGTCATTTACCACTTTCTCGAGCCACTCAAAGGTAGAACTATAATCTCCTTCTAGTGCAGGAGTAATCATCTCTACTAATTGTACTTGCTCTTTTAATGCCTCAATTTTTCTTCTAATCTCACCATACGTTTTTATCGAACGATCATTCTTATCTGCAGATATTGGCATCCCAGATTTTTCGAATTCTTCGTAGACAGTAATCGCTTCCTCATATTTACCTTCTGATTCTAGTTTATTAGCCATATCCCTTTGCTGCTTCTCAAAAGCAATTGCTGCTGATTTTGCTTTATCTTCAAGTAAGTTTTTATAAACATAACTATACTTTTGATAAGCAAGTTCATAATCTTGATTATTAAACGCTTCGTCTCCAAGTTTATTTTCTTCAAATACAGTTCCCCAAATCTTCATAATCCTTAATATGAATAGAAAATTTGTCATGGTACATCTCTTCTGCTTCAGCCACTTTGCCATCCTTAATTAAGGTAATAATGGTTTCCGTGTTTTTATCAATAACCGGAGACATGATGAGAAAATAAGCAAAAAGAGTGATTATGAACAAAACGCAAAGAGCAGCTATCATTTTAAGGAATAAGCTAGCCGCAAGTAAACCCAGATGAATTTTATCAAGTAATTTCAACAATGTTTTCTAACCCCTTAATAATGAAAATATGTTCATTTATTTGTATTATAAACGAACCTCTAGTACTTTTTAACTACATTTTCATTATTACTGACCGCAAGAGGCTAGTATGAACAGAAATAACACGAAGATATTCATCGCATTAGTTAATGATCCTATTAAAACCTTAACATATTCGAATAGCACAAATAACCATCTGCCTGCTCTGGATTTAAATAATGGAATGTAACCATATACCCAGACTCTTAAGAGATAGTCAGTTTCTTAATATGACGCATTTTGTTCGAAAGCAATCCCATTTTAGCTATGGGCATAATTTCGTTCACCAAATAAACGAAATGATTTCGAGCATATCTAGCTGTCGTTCATAACAGCAACAAGTTGCCCATCATTTCCACTACGATAACTACTGGTCCGATTCTGAGCATATCCATCTGATGGCCCATTTCTTTCATTTGGAATCCTATCTATATTTCCTAAAGAACCGTCTTCTGTTCGAACGGTCTGACTAGTAACCTCACCATTTAGATCACTATCCACTGCGGTGTAGACGTCTTTTGCCTTTGCAAAAGGACGAGCAAATAGATATGCATTCTTTTGCCCATCTAGAATGGGAATGGGTTGCTGATTATTAGTTGTAACCATAACGATCTTCGTCATCTTATTCGATGCTTTTTCCGTTTCTCCAATAGCCAAACCCTCGTTATAGCTAATAGACTGCTCACGCTTATTCACTATTAGTGGAGGATATACGACTGTTTCATATAGAACCCCAGCCTTCGGGCCGATAATTTCTACATCTTCCTCACTACTATTGCTGATTATAATTTTACTCCCGGAATCGATTGATTTACTGCTGGATAGTACCCCTTTGTCAAAATCAATAACCTTCCCCTCATTATCGTACTCAGCAAATTCATACGTTCCTTTAAAGTTGAGAGGATGTGATTGGGCAGACGTATTTACAATCTGCATACTTTCCCCTTTTTTCAAGGTCTTCGTTTCCAAAGCAAAATCCTCTCTCTCATATAGAGCAAATACCTCATAAGGACCATACACATGCAAAGGTTCTTCGCCTTTATTCGTCACGACATATTTAATTCTGCCAATCTGCCGAGAGGAATCCGAAGAGTTTCCATAACGATCTATCTCGTTGTTCAAATAAGAAACGTAATCGTACTGCATCGTTCCTTTAGCCGCATCAAAGTAAATGTAATAGATGTTATCGCTTACATTATTGATTTCCAACGTTTTATTCGTCTCTATGTATCGATGAAATACGGCAGGATGCTGTCTTGTTTCTATTTTAAAATAGGAATGCGGCGCATAAACTTCAATCGCCTCTTTTTCCCGATTGGTTATCGCTATCTTTCTAGCGATTTCAAGGAGCACTCGCCCACCTTTATGATCAGCCTCATAGGATTGCAGCATATTATATTCATCGTAATTCGCTTGATCATTTTTTCCATTTACATAAAAGTATTCATCTGTGATCCCGATATTTGTTATTTCCGCGCTCTCACCCGGTTGCAGCCATCTGCTTACAAGTGCAGGAGATTCCGACCGAACAATAGCCGCTCTGTCTTGATCAACCGCTATCGTAACGATATCGTTTGACGTATTTGTGATAAATAGCCGCTCATCACCTGTGACAGTATGAGAAGAAGACTCCGTCCCTTTCCCGTATCCATTGGCCCCTTTCGATTGGGTTGTTTTCGCATAATCAAAAGCAGCTCCTTTCAAAGTAGCTGTTATTGTCTTGCCATCTTGTGAGCTGACCCGTGCGGATTCACCTTGAGCTAAATGGTATGTATATTCAGCTGCATAGGCTGTTTGCGATATACCGATTAGAATCACAAAAAGCATACTAACGCTAAGCACAAGCCAGCGTTGTAAACTAGATTTCATAACAGTTGCCCCCATTAAAATATCTCTATAAGAAAAATTGTATTCGGATTAGGTTATTTTCTTCGTGCGCTTTGCATGGTTCTATTACAAATAGCGCTCACGCGTACAAACAATATAACGATTATACTAAAATAAGAATAATGCTGAATATTAACCATTTAGATCAATTGCATAGTACTTTATTACTTGTTTTTAAAAAGTTTTCTTAATCAAATGTAAATATTTATGGATTGGAGTGTATATAAACCACTTTCACCATTACTAAAGACCTATTTTCATAAAAAATGCTTCTAAAATCATTAGAATTCACCAAGCCAGTCTTCACTACCATCTACGTTTAAGGGGCGCATTTCAAAAATACTTTCACAATCATTAATGATGCTATCCATCTGTTTCAACCTTCCCATATCTATCTCGTAAACTATCATCTATTTTATGCGTGCTTCAGAGATTATCAGCACATGATGGGTTCCATATTAACTAGAAGCTAATATGCTGACTCTATAATGGCAGAATAGTTTAGTTGTACGGGAGGTTAGCTAATGTCACAATCAAACATTCCAAATATAACGCCTATCATCTCCGTGACACGTGATGATGCCATCACGCTGCTCTTGTCATCGATTGCTTTAGAGGAACTTGGGTTAAGTCATATTTTGAATGCTGAAGGGGAAAAGCTTCAGTACGTGCTTGGTACATTACCAGGAGTGACATCACCACCAGCTACAATTAGTGACGTGCTCACGATGAATGAGAGTGTACGAAATACGATACGTGAGTTAACGAAGAAGGAATATTTATTGGACAGCAAGCTAAACAGTATTTTGAATACGCCGATCTCAATTGGTCCAACGGGGCCTCCTGGACCAACAGGGCCAACTGGTGGTCCTCCCGGGCCGACGGGAGCGACTGGAATAACTGGCGTTCCGGGGGCAACAGGTGCCATAGGAGCAACCGGGGCTGCTGGAACGGCAGGATCGACTGGGGCTACGGGAGACCCAGGACCAACTGGTCCTACTGGACCTGCAGGGCTCACCGGGGCTACGGGAGCTACAGGAGACCCAGGGCCGACTGGTCCTACTGGACCTTCTGGGGCTACCGGCGCCGCTGGAGCAGTCGGAGCTACGGGAGCAACTGGCGCTGACGGTGCAACTGGAGCGACAGGAGCGACTGGCGTTGGAGTGTCGGGTCCTACAGGACCAACTGGGCCACTAGTAACGGCGAACAATGCCACTGTATTTAGTTCAGTTAACGTAGCCGTGGCAGGTAATGCAAGCGTGCCATTTTCCACCAACGGAACGATTAACGGAACGGCAATATCACACGTTGCGGGCTCGACGGATATACTTCTAGACCCGAACCAGACTTACTACGCGACTTGGAATGCAAATGCAAACACGTTGGCGGCTGGTCAGCTTCGAGCTTTCGCCTTATTCCTGAACGGCGTGCAAATACCGGGATCGATTCAATCCGTTGCGAATACCGGAGCCAATAGCGCTATCCAACCTACCATTACTGGTGGTGCTGTATTCAACACAGGTGCTGCGCCGAACATTTTGACGCTACAAAATGTCTTCGCAACGGCAACCACGATAGCCGCACCAAGTGTTACGGTTATCAAACTCTTCTAGTTCTACGAAATTTCCAACAAGTACTCGCCAAACTTAGTCGTATTTTAAAGAAATGAGCTGCATAAAAAAAGACCTTGAGAGGCATATTCTGAAGTCCCCCCAAGGTCTTCCTTTTATAGACTTTTTCTTTTTTCAAAATCATATAATACTTGGGGTTTGGTTATCCCGTCAAAAGATCAAGACTACATAGTATACATATTACGGAGTCCGTTACCCGTCTTCCATTTTTATTTCTTTCCACCCTCCCCCACTTTTCTTTTCATATGTTATATAACCATTATTCAAATATTTATCTGTAATTATCTCAGTTATATCTGACTTATTACACCCCTTTTTTACATCAATCTGATCATGTAGAAATAAAATAAATAGGGAAGTTGAATCATCGGCATTCGATAAATATACACCTAAAAGTTCATTGTATTTAGCACTAACAAACAAACATAAATGCTCTACTTTGAATAGTATATTATCTTTGCGTTCAATTAATCCATCGTAACTAGCAAGTAAATTGAAATCATCCAAATCAAAAATTCTATTCGGTGAAAGTAACGGATTCATGCCTCTAATAAATATACCTATTACATCACCATTATTCTGTTCAAGGAAAATAACATGATCTAATCTTTCATTATCTTCCTCGTCGTGCAAATAAATAATATTCGAAATTTCTTTATCTCGAAAAAAATAATCAAACTTTTTTGTAATCGATAAAATATAATTATTCATGGTCATCCTCACTTCACTATTCAATCAAATCTAATTCTGATTGTAACTTATTTGATAAACGACCACCTTTTTGGTTTAAGAACCTCTGCGACTGATAAAACGAACCTCTTACGATATCTCGGTTCACGAAGCGCTTCAGTTCTGGATGATAGTAACGAGCTCTCATTTAGTACAATCTATTGGAGTCCATCATAACACCATAGCGGCCATTGTAGCCGAACGGCTGCTTCGTAGCCCCTTCATGTCCTAGTGCATCGCCATAGTAACCATACGTGTACGTATCTATGACTTCTCTAGTTGGATTAGTCAATGCCTTCGTGCTTCCGCGACGGTCATAGTGATAAGTTGCATATGCACCTGATGCGTGTTCGCAACCAATTAATTGGACATTGGATAGAGCATCGAAAAGACCTTGAGGTTTTACTCCTCAAGGTCTTGGTAAGTTATAACTATACTAATTCAAACATTTTCTTGTCTATAGGTTTGAGATGATGAAAATATCCATCTTCATAAAGTTGAGCAATAATTTTCATTACGTTATCTGTGGTTACTTCTGTGACCAACACTAAATTTGGTTCAGCCGAATAGTATCCGTATGCTTCTACCTCGCTATCAAAATCCTGTTTCAATCTAACTATATCATACACTCTTAAGTTGTAGTATTCTTCTTTAACCTTTACAAATACATCATTTCTATATCCTTTATTTACTGCTTCATGTTCAGCTAATTCTGTATTATCAGTAAATGTTACTGTAAAATCTCCCATGTTGATCCCCCTTATTTTAATAATGAAACATTAATTTGATTTAGTAGAATTTGAAATTCATCTATAGACATATTGTACGCTGGAACGATCTCGAAATGTTCAGCCCTGCTCCCCCTTTGAATTATTTTTAATCCATCAGGTAGTGAATCAATTCGGTAAGCCCCACCAAACTTAGAAACAGTATCAGGTTTAACATCTAACGAAACACCATGTGTTGTTTTTACCATTCCAGTTTTAGGGTCAATCTTGATTTCATTTGGTTTTACTTTAAAGCTTTTTCCACCACGATAAACATCTACATCAGAACCATTATAGTTTACTTTACAATTCGTATTATGCACCCAAATACCCAAATCCGTTACATAATACGTGTGATAGTCCGCAACAGTAAAGTTATAAACCGTAACTGGCTTATTAAGTTTAACAAAATCTACCTTATCAATCGTTAGATTGCTTCCGTCTGCCTTTTGGAGTTTATCGCCTACGTTAAGCTCATCCGCAAATATCCATCCCTTACCTTCAACCCAGAACGGATGGTTGTCCGTTGTCTCGATAATCTGGTCACCGACATGTAATTTAATTATATCATCACGTTGGTTGCGGTACAGGTTTGTTACTTCTTTGTAAGCTAACTCTCCATTAGGGTCATTTTGATCTTTAGCAAGAACCATATCTCCGACCTGAATGTCTTCAATAGGTTTCTCCCCTTCATCCGTCTGCACTTTCGTGCCTGCGGTGAAGCAGTTACATGCTACGTCATCAACCTTCTTACTGCCCCAGCCAAAGAAGTTCTTAATCTTGCTTCCTGCCCAGAAGACACCTTCCGTTACATACTTACCTGCATGCTTCATACCAGGGATCGGAATAAAGCTCGCTGTCGCGCCTACTCCTTCTGCCCAACGTTCTGCGGTCGATAATTGTTCGCCCGTAATATGATTGTAGCCGCTAAAGGCTTGCTGGAATCCTTTAGCCGTACCGATTCCCGGCATCGTATCTACCAGGAAATCTCCGCCTTGAATCCACGGAGAGTCTCCGTCTCTACTAAGTCCAAATGGATCGATATAAGAGATCGGGTTGCCATTTACGTAGGCGAAACGGTTCAACGTCTGGGACTGATCGATCGAGCCTCTCACGATATCTCGGTTCACGAAGCGCTTCAGATCTGGATGATAGTAACGAGCTCTCATTTGATACAAGCCATTAGAGTCCGTCATAACACCGTCTCGGCCATTGTAGCGGAAAGGCTGCTCTGTAACGCCTTCATGTCCTAGTGCTTCGCCATAGTAACCGTACGTGTACGTATCTGTGACTTCTCCAACTGGATTAGTCAATGCCTTCGTGCTTCCGCGACGGTCATAGTGATACGTTGCATATGCACCTGACGCATCTTCACGTCCAATTAATCCAAGTCCGTACACATAGTACACTTGTGCTTGGTCTTGTTCATTTGTCTCCATAAGCACTTGCGACAGCATCGCTTCTGGATTGACGACGTACTTCGTCGTTACTCCATTAACCGTAACCGAAGTACGGATATTATCGCTGTTGTAGCCATATTTTACACCGCCAGCTTCGACCAACCTGTTGCGAGCATCATACGTATACGGCTGCATGCTGCCGTCGATCGGTCCGTTTATGAGATTTCCATCTGCATCGTACGATACGGCTTGTCCATTAAACGTTGCCATACGGTTATCTGTCGTGTAAGTCATTTCAGCATCCGGTACTGTTTGCGTTATTGGGGAAAGTCCCGGCCCATTGATATCCATAACGGGTTGTCCAGACTTGCCAGCACCGATAGCGCTCGTAGCGCCAGTACCGTACACATTGGCTGTAACAGAAGTGCCAGCCAGCTCTTGCTCCGTCAATACGTTGCCTACAGCATCATACGTGTAGGTGTAACCATGCAAGAGTGTCCCATCTGCACGTGTATCTGTAAGCTTGATTAAGCGACCTGCTGGATTGTATTCACGTTTTTCGAGTGTAGCATTAGGACGCTCGGTCGTAACAAGACGACCATTCGCATCATAGCTGTACGTCGTGACGCGATTTGCCCAGTCCGTTACTGTTTTCATTCGTCCTGCACGATCATACGTGTACTTCACTGCTTTGCCGTCAGGATAAATGAGTGTCGTTAAACGTCCAGCAGCATCGTACACATACTGCATTCGCTGACCATCTTGGTCTACGTATTGTGTCGCGCGATTGAGTTCATCGAAAGTACGTGTGATAACATCACCGTTTTCTTTCTGCTCCACTACATTTCCATTTGCATCACGCGTGTACGCCACTTCTCCAGCCGGGTCTGTGAAAGAAGCCAAATATCCTACTGGATCGTATTTGTACGTCGTCACTTGTGAACGCGCATTCGTTGACGTGTCCAGCTGTCCTAATCGGTTGTAAGCATAAGCTTCATTACCGCCAGAAGCGTTAGACTGACCTGTCAATCGACCGATTCGATCATACGTATAACCAGCAGCATTGCCATTGGGATCCGTTAATCCTTGTAATCGGCCAAGCGCGTCAAAATGCTGAGTCGTTTGTCCTTGCAGCGGATCGGTTACTGCATTCAGACGGTTCATCCCGTCGTAAGTGTAAGCCGTTTGGCGCTGCAGTGGATCAATAGATTGCGTAAGGCGATTGTTCTCGTCGAACATATACGTCCATGTTTCGTTCAATGCGTTGGACTGAGATTTCATATTGCCGGCCGCATCGTACGTTACACGATATACTTTGACACCAGCTGCATCTTCAACTGCTGTAAGGCGATTCAAGGCATCGTATTCATACTTGAAGGTTTCACCTTCCGCATTCGCAGCAGCAATGACATTGCCAATGGCATCATGCTGATATGCTGTATAGTTGCCAAGCGGATTCGTGATCCGGTTCAATCGACCTTCACCATCGTATCCAAACGTACTCGTTTCGTTCTTAGCATTCGTAACTTGTGTAAGCTTGCCATTGCCATCATAGATGAAGGATGTTTTATTATTTCGACCATCTGTCGTACTGGCCAAAAATCCTTGATTACCATACGTATAACGTACAACATTTCCTAATGCATCAGTCTCAGTGGACAACTGATCGTCTGCAAAATAAACTACCTTCGTCGTATTGCCTGCTTCATCCCGTTCGCTAACAAGACGACCTGCTTCATCGTAACCAAGATGGAGGGTTTCCCCTTCGCCATTCTGTACCGTACTTACACGATTACCCGTATATTTGTACAGCGATTGAGCGCCTTGTGCATCGGTTACCGACTGAAGCAATCCATTTGCATCATAAGCATACGTTGTTTTTCCTTGATCAGGGTCCGTAACGGTAATAAGACGGTTTTGCTGATCGTACGTATTCACAATCGTTTTCTTATCTGGTCCAGTTGCGGTTAGCAAATTGTTTGCTTGGTCGTACGTCATCGTCATCGCTTGATTCATATGATCGACAGCACTGATTACGTTCCCGCGCTCATCATACGAGTAAAGAGCTGTTTGCTTCAGCGCATTCGTCATACTTGTACGATTACCCGCTTCATCATACGTATAGGAAGTCGTTCGACCCAACGCATCTTCAACGGCAAGCAGTTGATAGTTGCGATTATGCGTGCGTTTAATTACATCTCCGTTACGGTCTGTGATGGTCGTGATTAGCTTCCCATCTGCTTCTTGATAAGCAAACAACGTCGGTTTGCTGCCAGCAAGCGCATCCTGCTGTTTCACGACACGGCCTTCGCTATCGTATTCGTTCACGAATAGCTTCGTACCTTCACTTTCCGCTGAAACGATGCGGTCCTGCGCATCATAGGCATAGTTCGTCACTCTACCCATTGCATCTGTAATCTTAGTCAAACGGCCTGCAGCATCATAACCAAATGTTACTTCGCGATTGGCGTGATCTTTTACAGAAGACACATCACCATTCCCATTGTAGCTAAATGTTAACGCTGCTCCCGTAAGCGGATCGATTACAGCTTGCAAACCGTTCGCATCATATTGGAACTGTAGGCCTTGGCCTGTTTTGTCTTTCATTTCAGTAAGACGACCGACTGAATCAAAGTGGTAGTTGGTTCCTTTATTCCGAGACCACACATAGCCACCATCAGCTTGTTTTTCGACTTTATCCAACTTAACAGCTTTATCTTCCGACCTATAGCTTCCATCTGCCTGCTGCTTAAAGCTATTGCTATGGAATGCATTGCGATAAACCTTTATGGCTTCTCCTGTTTCACTTACCTCTAGTCGAAGCTCATAGTTATGACCCCACGCTTTCCCTAACGCTGCATCCCCTTTTAGCAAAGAATGATATTGTGCTTGGAAAGGAATCGGCACCGCACCATGCGCAGTTAGCAGCGTCCGGTTAATAATTTGCGCACCCGTCGACGTATCAATTGGGTCGGCATGGAAGGACTGCGGATCATAGTCAGACGCTTCTAGCTTCGCAATTTCATCCGCCGCAGCAGCACCTGAGATCGGAGCTGGTGGTGCATCCTTTTCTGCAAATTGGAACCATTCATACGGTGCGTACGCGCTGATCGAGCTCGTGTCTGCACTTCGAATCGATACTGTCTGACCAGCAGGAATCGTCATCGGACTATAGCCGACTTGTTCCGGCTGCTGAAGAATACGGTATTTGAAGTCACCAACAACCGTTATTGCACTCTGTACATTGCTCATATTCGTAGCTTCCAGCACTTTGCCGCTTCCCAATTGCGCATGAATAAGAGCAGGTTTATCCGTTGGAACTACTTTCAGTTCGTTCTTATTGCCTGTCACCACTGTTCCGTTAACTTTCGTACTCGTTAACACAACTCGCTGACCTGGCAGTACTTTAATGGATTCTTGCAAATCATCTTTGCTGTAATGAACAGCCTTGCCTTGTTCATCGTAGACAGCTATGTCATATTTCCCTCGTACGGTCAGCTCCTGCGGAGCGCTCGTTGCATTCGTTGCTACGATGCTGTCTCCGGATAAAAGCTTAAGGAAAAATTGATTTTGATCCCCAGCCCAACGGATCGCATCTGTTGGCAACTCGACGGTAATTGGAATCACTTGTGCATTCGTAATTGCTTTTCGTTCTGTAGAATCAAATGATTTTGCTGTACCGCCGCCCGCTTTACCTGCGGACTTCAAAGTTCCAGCAGCATCATAAATTTGATACTCATATTGCGCGTCAGCTCTAGGAGCAAACGGACCAGCTGAGATGTTATAGAACGAGATCGTATCCATCGGCTGCATCGTTTTGATCGTTACAGCCCGTTCCTTACGATTCACAATCTCAAACGCATCAAATGCTCCTGATACGGTGACAGATTGTCCACTCGTCGGAGATACAACCATTTTATATAGATTGTACATCGACTTGGTGCTGCCACTCTGGTTGGAATAGTAAGTAGAAACTTCACCTTCCGCATTGTACTGCGCAAAGTCATACGTACCTACGAAATCTACGTACATCATTTTATTCATCTTATTACGCAGCATGATCGTATCATCTGCTTGAAGATGACGCTTAAACGTTACCGGATTTTCTCGTACTTGAACACGGAACGGATCGTATGCCCCATACACGATAATCGGCTGCACATCACTATTTTGTACCGCTGCTTTTTCGCCATGGACGAGCTTCTCAGTCGTTATCGTACTGCGATTATTTTGATAGTACGTAAGCTTGCCTTGCGAATCATACTTCGCCATATCATGGATGCCTGTCATCTTCACTTCAGCAGACGGTGTACTCGTCAAGGTTGCTTCCATGCTTGCTCCAGGCTTCAACTCATGCTCAAATATAGCTGGTAAAGCACGCTCTTTGACTTGGAACACATCATAAGGTCCTTCGATGACCGTATTCGTCGCTAACGAATTCGTTAGTGCAAGTCGATTACCGCTGCTCACAAGCTTGGACTTGCTCTTATATCCACGTTCAACGTCAGATACATGTCCTTTTACGTCATACAAGGCAAAGTTATAGCTTCCTTCGCTATAAATGGAATAAGCCTTTTTCGATGTATTCGTCAAGTCTAGACTCGCAGCTGCTGGCAGCTTGTGCTTGAACGTAACCGGATGCTTACGATCCTTCATCGTAAAGACTTCATAAGCACCATAAACTTCGATCGGTTCTGAATGTCGACTCATGACAGCAATACGCTGTCCAGCCTCCACGCTACGATAGCTGATACTGCGATCTCGCGCATATGTACCTGGTGTCCCATCTACTTCATAGTCCATCATGTCATAATTGCCTGTGAGATTGATGTTCTCAGATCGAGTCGTTTGGTTCGTAAATTCAACACTTTGATCTGCCGCCAACTTGCGTAGGGCAAGTGCCGGTGTTTCACTAGTTTGAGCGCTTACTGCTTCATAAGGCGCAAACCATTGCAGCATGGCCGTACCTGCTCCTGTAATGGTTATTCGTTCTCCACCATACAGCAGCAAAGATTTCGATGACCGCAGTCGATCAAAGGATCGCAATGCTCCATCTTGTTTATAACTTGCTTGATCATAGGTCCCTTCGATATCAAGATTGAAGTTCCCAGGCGTGGTGCTCGTAATGCGAGAGCTTGACCCAACAGGCAAGTAGCCTTTATAGAGAGCTGGATTAGTTTGTTCCGAAAGGATAAATGCATCTTCAGCTCCGGAAATAATCAGATTCGCAGCTCCACTATTCGTGAGGACGATATGCTCCGTTATTGCCACACTATAGGTGTCGCCTGTTAATGGACGACCGAATTTCTCTACACTATTTTGTCCACTATAGATCGCATAATGATGCTGGTTACTGGCTGTTACCGTAAAGCTTTTCGTCGCTTTATTCAATGCTTTCAACGTTTCACCAACAGCAAGTTGCTTACTAAAGCTGACGGGCTTGTCACGCTTCGTAAAGACAAAAGCATCGTAAGCTGTGTACATCTCCGCTGTCGCAGATCCCACATTCGTTAATGCAAACCTCTCCATCGAATCGACAGGAAGCTGAGCAATGCTTCGATTTTGATAATAAGTTTGAATCATACCTAACGTATCATAGGTCGCATAGTCAAATAGACCGTTCAACTTAATCGCCGCTTTTCCCGTCGTTCCATTAGCCCCTGCAATACTTTGATTTGGGGCTATTTGTTTGACCATTAGGGCAGGATTAGGGCTTGATGTATATGAAAATCCCTGTTTTGGCGCAATTATTTCTAAATCCGCTGCACTATTATTCGTGATCACCATTTTGTTATTGGAGCCGATAGATTTACTGGTAGAAAAAGCTCCTTTTTCAAAATCAACGACTTTACCAAGGATATCGTACTCAGCGAAATCATACGTTCCACGGAGCGTAAGCGTACGGGATTCAGCAGACTTATTGGAAATCTGCATACTTTCCCCTTTTTTCAATATCCTCGATTCCATAGCATAGTCATCTCTATCATAGAGATAAAAACCATCATATGGACCGTATACTTCTAAAAGCTCACTGCCTTTATTCGTGATTACAAATTTCTCATTTGCTCCCATCCTCCGATTTGTATTCGAGGAGCTTCCATAACCATTTATCTCACCTTTGTAATAAGAAACATAATCATATTGTCTTGTTCCCTTAGGCACTCTCAAGTAAATATAGAAATCAGAATCATTACTAATACTACTATTTAGTTCCAACGTCTGATTAGTAGCAATATATCGATGAAACACAGCTGGGTGCTGCCTTGTTTCAATTTTAAAGCTGGCATACGGAGCATAGATTTCAATGGCTTCTTTATCACGGTTCGTTATCGCTATTTTCCGATCGCGATAATTAATCATTTGCCCGCCCGTATGATCGGCATCATAAGATAACAAAGATTGATCTACATCGTAGTCCGCATGATCATTTTTGCCTGTGACATTAAAATATTCATCTGTTATTCCTACGTTTTTTATTTCAGCACTATCACCTGGCTGCAGCCACTTTGTTACAAGCGCAGGAGTTGATGAATAATTGATGCTCGCTTTATTTTCATCAACCGTTACGGTAACGGTATCACTGGATGTATTCGTAATGGTTAGCCGTTCGTCACCAGTCACCATCCGAGAAGTGGATCTCTTGCTTCTACCGTATCCAATTACCCCTTTTGTTTCGCTCGTTTCTGCATAATCGTATGTAGGTCCTTTCATTTTGGCCGTTATCGATTTACCGTCTTTTGAGCTGACTTGAGCAGATTCTCCTGGTGAAAGGTTGTGTGTATAATCAGCCGCGTAAGCTGCCTGCGGCATTCCATACAATAAAATCAGTAACATGCCGACACTAAGCACGAGCCAGCGAGTTAAGCTAGTTTTCATAGAAGATGCCTCCATTATGGTGTCGCTAACAGATTGACTGCCAAATTGCTATATTTCGCAACCGCAGATCCGTTGTCACTTAGAAGTAATACTTGCAAATGCAGCCGAGCTTTTACAGCATGGTCAGGAACTTTTAGTTCCGTTTGTACGGGCGTCCAACCTTCAGGAGTCAGCACATTTCTCACAACGGTATGGCTAACATATTTATTGTCCTTGTCATAGAAATTCACGACCATTTGAGCTGCGGCATGATTCAGTATTTCTGCCTTCATCCAGCCGCTTAAGCTGTATGTCGCACCGCCCATTACGGACATGTCCTGATAAATATTCGCACCGCCCGGTTGCGCCGAACTAACTTGAATCATCTGAACGTGAGGGCTAGTAGATTGATAGACAGCTTGATAGACAGATGGAGTTACGCCATTTGGAATCGCTGGTATGGCTACCGTCACAGGCTCAGCTACGATCTGATAGGCCGCTGCAACCCCTTCTGTGGCATAACTTGTCCAACCTTGCCCAATCCCAGTGGGAAGCACCTCACCTGAAAAATTCCCGTTGATTAAGCTTCCAGCTGCATTTTGTGCTGTGCTTACTCGCAAAATGTTGCCTGCTGCATCATATTGATAGGAGGTTTCTCCATGCTCTTTGGATGATGCTGTTATTAATCGGTCTCCCGCATCATACGTATACTGAGCTACATAAGCAGCCAAGCCTGTGTACTGAAACAAACTGACAACAGAAATAACCAATACGAATGCACTTACTAATCTCCATTTCCGTTTCACGTCTATATCCCCTTTCGTATCCATACTCTTTATCTCATTGATATTCAAATAAATGATAGTTTGATCATTTATTCATTATATTGATAAACGCTTATTCCATCTCCTTCCTTCCTAACAAGAGTTTAATTATACGAAAAAAGAATAACGATACCCATTATCCTTATAGATCAATTGCATAGTACTTTGTTACTTAATTATTATGAAATTTTAAATTTTTTTGTCGAATCTTGACTATTTCAACTAAATTCACTACTATTTTGCGGACAATTCCGAACTTATTATGAATGCAAAACACCCTTTAGCAAGCATTAGAGTCGCCGTACAGGCTGCACTAACATCTTTTCTAAAAGGTGTTTCAAATCGTTATTTTATTTTTGAATTGCACTACGTCATCATACTAATCAAAGAATAAATAATAATGAATATTACAATTCCAATGAGAAATGACTTTATAACGCCCCACATAAACTGTTTGTTGCTATACTCTGCTTTCGGAAACCTTTTGTATAGTTGGTACAACCCCATTAGTATCATCGCTGAAAAACAGATTTTGATCGCGTTGCGCAGTACAGTGAATATGTACTCCCTAAGTGGAACTTCATAACTGCTATACCCCATCGATTGCCTTTGAATTATTACATCTGGATAATATACAATGGAAAATAATATTCCTACTATAAGGCCGTACAATCCCGCTTTAACTATTTTTCGTTCCATATACACCTTCCTAGTTAATAAGATGTTAAGCATCTATGTCCATTGGGTAACCTATTCACTTACAGTATAAATTCACCCTCGTTTTCCGAATTACGTATTTCGTCTAACTTTGTTCCACACAAATTTACCAGCAACAAAGCTAATCATACTAACAGCCAATACAATAGCAATTGGAACAATTGTTCCAACTATGCCTCCCGTAGCTCCAATGCTTACTTCTTGCGCTAAATATTCAACGTTTTCATACTGTTTTTCGATGTCTGGTACATAAGTAATGGTGTTGTACATGCCAATTGCGATTTGAATAACGAAGTAAACGATACAGATCACACTGGAAAATAGAAAAGCTTGCAGCAGCGTACGCTTCAACTAAGTTCACCTCTTCATAATCATGATACGTGAAGGTTGTTCTAAGTTGTTAACAGGATGTGTGCAATGACTAAGTCAGCAGATCATCAAGCGTCTTATCCAATTTGTCATACGTAAACTTGTAGCCCGCCCGCTCCAGCCGTTCAGGAATTACCCAACGACTTTTCAACACTAATTCTGTCTCCGTCTTAATAAATACGGCCCCTATTTCAAGCAGCCAGCGCGGCGAAGGCAAACCAATCTTCACATTCATCGTCTTGCGCAGTTCCTCCATCAATTCTCGATTCGTTACCGGATATGGAGATGAACAATTGAACACTCCGCTCAGCTCTTCATTCTCACGCAAGAACATAACGATTTGAAATAAATCATCAATATGAATCCAGCTAAAGCGTTGATTGCCTGAGCCCTGCACACCGCCAAGCCCAAAACGCACTAAGTTCTTAAACGGCGTCATCACTCCGCCTTCCTTGCCTAATACAATTGCGATCCGCAAGGCAACTTGCCGTGTAGCAGGCAGTTCAAAGGAAAATAACGCTTCCTCCCACTTCTTTGCTACATCGACAGAAAAGCCAGTCCCAATGTCTCCACCTTCCTCGCTCATTGGACGATCTTCTGCATGCCGATAAATCGTCGCCGTACTGGAGTTTATCCATAAGGAAGGTGGGTTGGAACAGGCTTGAATCGACTTACCGAGCAGATTGGTCGTACTCGTTCTGGAGCGAATAATCTCCTGCTTGTTCTTCTCATTGTAGCGACAGTCCACAGATTTGCCTGCCAGATTAATAAGCATATCAGCGTTATTCAATGCCTCTACAATGCCTTGCTTATCGTCCCATGCTAAATGATGTCGTTGTCTAGAGATGATGATCACGTCGTACCCCATACTGCGGAATTGCTTCTCGAAATATTTTCCGATAAACCCTGTGCCGCCGGCTATAACAATTTTCTTTCTCATCCCTATCACTCGCTTTCTAGTTTAATAGGTGCAGTTGCCTCCGAACTTATTTCTACATCCCAATATCCTGCTTCGCCAGCTCAATATGAGCTGCATGATGATTGCCATGCCATGCATATAGGCCAACATTATAGTCAAGACGAATTTCCTGCTTCGAATCAGGATGATAGAACGTTCGCTGGAAATCTTGCTCCGTCATCGATTGTAATAAAATAACCCATTTCTTGTGCAAGGCTTCAATTAAAGCAAGTGACACCTCAACATCCACATCAATCGAATCTCCGAGTGCCACCCACTTGGCCTCATCATAAGGTTTAATCGTCGGCACATCCTCCGTCAATGCGAGCTTAAAGCGAGTAATGCTATTGATATGGCTATCCGCAATATGATGTACGACCTGCCGAATCGTCCAGCCACCTTCCCGATAGGGAGTTTCTAGCTGCTGTTCGTTAAGCCCTTTAACAAGCGCACGCAGCTTGACTGGCAAATGCTCAATTTCTGCAATCCACTGCTGTCTTTGCTCTGGCGCAATGGTTCCTTCCCAAGTAAACGTCCCTATTGGATATTGTCTGTTCATCTAAACGCCTCCTGCTTCTTATCAACTAACTAACCAGCTAACTATGTATGTCATTTGTCATCCCATTTTGAAACTTACCATTCACATTACTTATGCTGTCAGAACCCCAACTACAGCTCTGCCTCAGCTCCGATCTCTGTCTCTAAGCCTTTTCCGTTAAGCTATGATCGGTTGGTGGCTTTTTAACGGCAAACACCATTCCTACAAATATAAGGACGATTCCAGCCCCTTGAATCACACTCGGTACAAAGCCTGTTATAACGATGTCCAGCAAGATCGCAACTGCCGGATCCACAAAAACCAAAGCCGAAATAACAGCAGTAGGGAGCTCACGCAAACTATCAAAAAAAAGTAAATAAACAATGCCAGTATGGATAATACCTGTTGCGATAATATAAAACCAATTTACAGCAGTCAGATCGTAGAATTCTGTGAAATTAACGAATGGTAGCAAAATAACAATGCCGAGTGCTGTCTGCAAAAAGGTAACCGTGTATGAACTCATCTCTTGTACACCTTTACCAAGCATCATCAAGAGCGCATAACAAACCGCAGCCAAAAAGGCCCATAGTAATCCGGATGACATCAAATCCGTCATCGATATCGATGCATCCACGCCCACGATTAGCACAGTGCCGACAAAGCAAGTAACGACGGACAGTACAGCAAACATCGTTAGCTTCTCTTTAAAAAAGATACTTCCTACAAGAAGTACAATAACAGGCGCAAGATGATAAATCGTAATCCCAATCGTTATCGATGTTAATTCAAAAGACTTGAACAAGAACACCCAGTTTAGTACTAAAAACAACCCACAAAACAAAATTTGCATCACTTCTTTTGACTTCCACTGCTCCGATTTATAGCTTCCTGTTACGTACCAGGCCAGACTTAGAAAAATCGTCGCACATATACATCGGACAAATACGAGCTCTAACGCAGGTACCCCTGTTTGAACCGAAAAGAAACCAACAGAGCCGAAGATGGACATCGCAATAATCATTTTTATTAATGCTTGTGTATTCACTTGTCGTATCCTTTCAATCTTATGTCATTCATAGATGGCTTATCATTACGTTCTTTTATTTATTTGGTTATTTACTGCCATCCTTTCAGCTGTTTCTCTGATACCAGTTCATTTGAAATGACAGATTCAACTCTTTCCCCAGTGCTTCACCAAACTCTATGAATCCGCTTCCTCTTGCCGTTATCAAATTTCCATCTCGGACTACGAGATCATTTCTGTAGTTCTCTTCTTGAAATACTTGAAGCAGTTGGCGTTGTTCCTGTGTGAGACCCACCGTATAGGTACGATCGCCAATCAACCCTGCTCGCGCCAACAAATACGGCGAACTAGAGATAGACGCGATAATAAGGTTGGGATTCACCTCCGCACATTTACGCAGGAAATCCATCAATGCCTCATGCTCAAATAGCGTCGAGATATCCATACATCCTGGCAGCAGCAAGCTGTCAAGCGTGGACATATCTACTTCATGGATCGTAGTATCCGGCACACAAGTGAAGTCAGACTCACCAACAACAAGCCCACGTTCTTCTTCAATCCCAATCGTCGTAATCGGATGATTCCCTTGCTTCAAAATAGACAGAGCAACCGAAATTTCATATTCGCTAAATAATGGGTATAATAACACGCCTGTTGTCTTCATACTGCTCTCCCCCTTGCTATCATGCCTCTACTATTTTACCAAAAATTCACTCTTATTTCGATTTTATTCTATTAACTTGCTCATAAATTGCTTTTATAGATCACAACTTCGTGATATTCACCCAAAGAAATACCCTTTCATATGCTGTGAAAAAGGTAAAGGAGCTCAAATCAATGTATATGTATCCAACAGGGATTCCTGTGTACCCACCCCCTATCCACCATGAAAACCACCATCTGTGCTTTCATTCATGGTCTCGAACGGGCATTAGCAGTACTGCCGTGCAATTTATGAATTTGATGCGAACGCTCTGGGAACAGCATGTGGCATGGACGAGAATGACGATTATTAGTATTGCGGAAGGACTGGCTGACGAAGAACAAACGACCAAGCGACTTTTACGCAACGTTCCAGATATGGGGGCTATCTTTCGTCTTTTCTATGGAAATCAAGTTGCTGCCCGATTTGAGACCCTGTTTCGAGACCATCTCGTCTTAGCTGCACAGCTTGTCAAAGCAGCAAAAGCAGGAGACGATGCAAAAGTAGCTGAGATAAATAAAAAATGGTATGCCAATGCCGATGAGCTTGCCAAGTTTTTTAGCAGCATTAATCCATACTGGCCAGAAAACGAAATGAAAAAAATGCTTTATGAGCATCTAGATATGACAAAAGCAGAAGCTATATATCGATTACACAAAGACTACGCTTCCGATATCGCTGCATATGACCGAATTGAGCAGCAAGCTCTTGCAATGGCAGATATGTTTTCACAAGGTTTTATGAAGCAGTTCCCTTCCGCCTTTAACGCATAGCTAGCTAAGCCCCCTTAAGGCTGATCTCCGCTTAAGGGGGCTTCCACTGCTGACCAAGTTTGATTTACTCAGAGAATAAATAGCATGATAGAACACCTATAATTATGGTATAATTTTCATAGTTTTATTTTTACATACAAAGTCACTTTACTTATCCAACATCATGATGTGAGGGGATTACAATGAGGTTTGAAATTGCAGATGAAAGCTACTATTCGTTTATACTTGAACGTGACAAGCATATGTGCAAGTTTTTGATGATGAGAAAATTGAGGAATAAAGAGTTTATTGTAGCGTTAAATGACCAAAACCAAGCAGTCGGCTGGCTGCGATACGGTTACTTCTGGGACCTCTTCCCGTTTATGAATATGCTTTACTTTGATGACGCGTACAGAAATAAAGGTTATGGACGTAAGCTCGTCGAGTTCTGGGAAGCGGAGATGAGAAATATGGGGCACAAGCAAGTGATGACCTCTTCTCAATCCAATGAAGATGCACAGCATTTCTACCGCAAGCTGGGGTACAAAGATTCGGGTAGTTTATTAATGGACATCGATCCCGCCTTAGAAATTATTTTCACAAAAAAACTGTAGACCGCCGGCTAACACGCTGTTTAAGATTTACTCTCGTAAACGTAACATAAACGAAGTATCCTACCTACACTAACTCAGCCGTATCTACGACAAAAAGGAAGAAGGACATGCCTTCTTCCTTTGTTATTGCGCTATTGCTGGGAAGATTACAGTACTAATTTGTTGTACAAAATAGCTGATTCACCTTCCAAACTGTAACCTACGTCCACTCTCATTAATGATGGTGACCGCCGTGCCCTTCTGAACCGCCCATTTCATGCTTGAGCATTTCCTCTTGTACGGCTTTCAACTCTTCCGCAGATACTTCGCCTACGATCAACTGCTTTTTCGGCATCACATGCTGTTCGCCTACTGAAATATGGGTTTGAACAAAATAGACTCCATTCTGCTCGAACGTTGCTGACACTGTATAGAGCCCATCCTTTTCATGCTGAGCCGAGATCATTTGACTGCCTTCTTTGCCCTGCCCTTTCTTCGCGTCCCAGATTTCAAAATGCACGAGATCTGCCTTTGTTACAGGTTCGTTATGATCGGTAAGGCTTACTTGAAGCACTGTCTCCTGCTTCAAAGCGATTGATTCAGGTGTAATAATCTCCGCATTCAGCTGACTGGACACATGCTGCTTCTTTTGCGTATCTGTACTCGCTGTACACGCTGCCGAACTAACGAGAACGAGCGCAAGCATAATGCCAACTGCTATTTTTTTCATCATGATGATGCCTCCTAAGCTCCATGCAGCCACTCTTTTACTGGTTTGATACGTGACAACACGAATCGATCCAGCACAAAGACGACGATGATTGAAATGCCTACTAAAGGCATTAAAATGCCCATGACGAGCATAAGGAAAAATACGACTCTTGTCCGATTTTTATCTTTGCTCGGCGTCGGTGAACCCAGCTTCGTTTGAGGCTTACGCTTGCGCCACATCACAAAGGAGCTGACGACAATACCGATCACGCCTAAGCAAGTGATGAGACCGAGCAGCTGATTAGCAAGACCGAATAAACGTCCTTCATGCAGCGCAATGCCCACCGTAATCGCCTTGCCCATAATGCCGTAGTCTGCATAGCGTACATCGCTCAATATGGCTCCCGAATATTGATCCAAGTGCAAAGTCGCTTCTCCACCAGGAACCGTATGCGAAGTCGTAACCGTATACACGCCTTTTTCATTTTTCGGCATGATAACTCGATATGGCTTCTCTACCTTCGCTCCTTCTGCAATAATCACCGCCTCATTAATCGTCAGCGGCACATAACTGCTCGCCGTAGAAACGGGAACAGGTAAATTCTCTGTTGCCCATGGACCGCCCTTGGCAACGTCCTTCGTCTTTAAGGTCGATTCAGGCTTTGCACCAGAACCCAATGCATAAGGCGGGTATCCTGTATTGGTAGACGTAGCGAGGCTGCTAATTTGCTTGCCTGTTACCGCAGACCATGGAAGACCTGTCAGTACTAAAATAAGAATAAACAGCGACAGCCAAAAGGCAGGTACCGCGTGCATATCACGCCAAAACACTTTCCCCTTCTGGCCCAATCTTGGCAGCACCGTCCCCCAAATGGAGGCTCTATTTCTTGGCCACCACATATACAAGCCGGTCAGCAGCAATATAACCGTCCAGCATGCGGCTAACTCCACAAGATAATTGGCAACGGTTCCGCCAATTATCAGCTCGCTATGCATTTTCACGAAAAAATCCGTGAATCTTTCTCCGCTAATGAGTGAGCCCATAACCTCACCGCTGTACGGATTTACAAACACAGAAGATGCGATGTCATTATCGACCATGCCAATTTCTACGGTTCTCGTTGTGTCATCATAAAACATAATCGAATTGATTTGCCCATTTGGATGCATTTGCTGCACAAAGTGGATGAGTGCTGATGGAGCAAGTGCGGTTGAACCATCTGTTGGCTGCTCCACATAATACATGTTTTGATACAGCATCGATTCTATTTGAGGCTTAAATAAGTAAACGCCTCCACTAATGGCAAGCACGATGAGAAATGGTGCAGCGAACAATCCTGCGTAAAAATGCCATCTCCACACAATTTGATAAAAAGACGCCTTGCTCTTCGTCTTCACGGACACAGCATTCGTCTGAACCGCTTGGTTCGCTTCCACGATATGATTTACCCCCTTTTATAAATGGTTTCGATTCGCACACGATTGTGCGTTCATTTGTTGTTTTAGTGTTTGGACAGCCTCCTCAAAGCGATAAATTTCCCCACCGAAGCCTGTTTGAAACTTCATAGCTTGTTGGTAGGAATCAAAAGTAAGTATCGTAGGTTGGCAGCAATTGATGTTTACATCCGCATGGAACAAAAAAGTAGCCATCTTGGCACTAATCGTTGTGTCCGTCAAAAAGTCATGACAAAGAATCACATCACATTCGACATCCTCATAACGAAGCAGCGCACAATGTGCACAGCAAGTATGTTCAATCTGTTGGCTCTTCGTGATAAGCTTAACGGAGTACCTCGTGTTTGCGGTCTTATAGCAATACGTACAAGTAGGAACCGCACTCACAGCTTGACGATGAGGCAGCGCAGCAATTCCATTCGATGTCTTAATGACCTTCTGTTCATCAATTAAGGGCTTAATATCGCGATACACCGTCATTTCCGATACATGCAACCGACTGCTAATGTCAGACACACGCAAGCTACCTTCTTGTTCGACCCATGTTAAAATTTGTTGTCTTCTTTCAATTGGCAGCATCGTTGACTATTTCACCTCCAATCCTCAATAAATGAGAGAATCATACCTAATTAAATAGCATGATGTCACTTAGCCAATTCCACTTATTGGCTTGAAATAAGATTATGGCATAAATAGGATAAAGGCAAGAACTAAATGTGGTTTTTTGTTGAGAAATGTTAAAAACATCATAGAACACGTTGGACTCCATAAAATACGGATACGGAAAATGCGAAAGGTGGAGCAGCTATGCGCGTATGGCGGGATTTGAAATCATTTGTACATATTCAAGGGGCAAGAACGTTACTGCTAACGCTCTTTATATATGGGATCGGAACAGGTATTTTAGCGCCGATGAACGCGATTTACCTGCAAGATTCGGTTGGGCTTGGCAAGGAGGAGATTACTTCTATCTTTGCGATTTCTCTATTTCTAAATATGATAACGACGATCTCCGTTGGATTAATTAGTGACAAGATGAAGCGGAAGAAACAACTGCCGATTATAGCCTCGCTGCTCTGTATTATAGGACTCTTCCTATATATGAGAGCCGATAGCTACTCCTCCGCACTCGTTGGAATGATTTTGGCGGTATCTCCGTCTGGCTTAATTTTCGGGCAATTATTTGCCATGGCACGCAACCACTTTACGAATAAAGCACCAGCTATCGTAGAAATCGCACAAATATGGCTGCGGGCAACGTATAGCATCGGTTTCTTCAGCGGCCTGCTGCTGGGCGCCAATCTATATTTACTTGCCACATTCCAAGGTGTGCTGTGGGGAAATCTTGCCGGATACGGTGCACTCTGCTTGCTGCTGATTTTATATAAAGAAGTTACAATTGACAGCTCCGCTCAGCAAACTCGCTCAAATGTGAATGAACCATTTTCTCTGCTCATGCTGCTCGCTATTTTACTGTTAAGCTGCTCGGATGCCATTCGAGGTTTGTATTTGCCGCTTGTTGTAAATGAATTATTTGGCGATCCGCGGCTGATGTCGTATTTGTGGAGTATTCAAGCGGTGTTTGAACTGCTGTTTATGACAGCTGCCGGCTACTGGGCTGCAAAGTACGGATATAAGCCCATCATTTTACTCGGAAGTATTTTCGCACTTGGTACGTATATCGTGTATAGCTGGAGTACGTCTTTGACTCTGTTCTTTGTTGTGCAGCCGATATACTCTGTCTTTGTATCGGTTCTATATGGGGTTGGCATGGGCTATGTGCAGCGCATGTTTCTGCATCGGGCAGGGTTCGGTGCCAGCCTGTACATTTTCATATCACAAACGGCTACCCTTATTGGCTACCACTTGCCTCTGTTTATTGAAGGCGTTACACCGAACATCTTCTGGATTCCTGCTGGTTTGATTACGTTATCCATGATCATCATGATTTATGTGATTGTAACCAACAAATCATCACATGCCCGTCATACACATTCACCCTTACGCTAGGCTACGCGATTATGTTATTCCAAATCACTTCGTAACAAGCGATTAATCGTTTCCCGACGAACACCGATAAACTGCCCAATTTCTTCTTGTGTCAAAATATCTGTGAGCGGTCGCTGTTCGGTATAGCTGCTTAACGACTCCTTTAACAGCTTCAGCCTCTCGGCTGGCGAACCGATCGTCAAATGGTCGATGCGCTGCTGCATAAAGCGCAGCTTATCCTGCAACACTCTGCCTACTTCAATTGCCTTCTCAGGCTGCATAGCAAGCTCTGCATACCAGTCGTCGGCTGGTATGCGCTCCACCTCACTTGTCGTGAGGGCCGTAGCCGTACCATGACAATCTTTCGCCGATAGCAAGGAATGATGGGGCACGATTTCGCCAGGAAATAATAAATTGAACAATAAAATATTCCCGTTCTCATGCAAACGAGTTACTTTGAACACGCCGCTAACAATTCGATATAAATACGTTCCTGGATCTCCTTGCCGAAATAATACTTCTCCTCGATGCAACGTTAAACGCATGCGCCCCCTCCTTTCCCTTTTACAGATTCCATACGTCATATATAATTGCCACTTACTCGCTGCTGCCTATGTATGCACCATGCTCTAAGTAATGCTTATACACGCGGAAAAAGACTTTCATCCCGCTCCAATACTGCTCATCCGACTGGATCGGCGTCAACCAATAAAGAGCCTGCTGCTCCGCATCTTCTGCTCCCTCTTCACTTAGCTTGCAGTAAGCGGGAAGATTGACTTCAAACATTCCTTCTACTTGCTTATTCTCATGATTCATCGTCTGAAATAGATAAACAGCCGTGTCCCCTTCTTGCGATTGTAATTGGAATTGTACGTTGTTCATTTCTTTCTCATCCTTTGTCTCTGTATCTGTTGATTATCTGTTAAAATGCTCATTTTCCCTTCTATAACGATAACGCATCCGAATTCATTTGCGTCAATCCAATTATACCCATATTAATTTCTTATTGCTAAACGAATATTTGTTCGATATATTGGATATAAATAAGAACGTTAGTTCGCATTAGTTTACTATTCCAAAATAGAGGGGAAGAAATAAATTGGCCGATCGAGCTACCCAGCCTCAAACGACTGCTCCACATCGCACTGAACATAAGATAGCGGTAAAGCAGTATATTATTTCCGCTCTTGTCTTGGATGTGTTGGAACGCGACATTGCTCACCTCGGAAGCTCCACCCTGAAGATGGCGCATGTCTATGTAGAATCATTGCGTCGTGCTCAGGATGAAGCTAATGCAGATTTAACCCGAATCCGTGCCCAATTTCGCCGCACTGGCATTAAAGTTCTGGATCAAGAGCGCCAACCTCACGGCGTGCGCGTGCAATATGTAGTGCAAGGCTATGAGCACTCCTTCTACCTACTGCGTGGACTGCTCCGCACCGAAGTGACTCTGTTATTGAAGCGTTATTTACATTTGCCCGCTCCTATAGAAACAGGACACTAACCTCTCAAGAGCACTAGAGCAGCGTAAGAAAAAGAGTACAGCATACAGCGAAAGGCAGACCATTTCGGCCTGCCCCATTCACAATTGATTCGATTACTGTGCATCCAGCTTTTCTTTCGCTTTGGAAGGAACATCTTCCGCTTTAACCTCTTCATACGATGTAACTTCGTTGATTTGCTTTGCTTTTTTATCCTTTGGCTTGGCATAGATACGAAGATACGCATCCTCTCTGAGCTTGCCTGCATTATCTTTAAGGCTCATAAAGGTAATTTCCTTATCTTCTCCATCCGATGTATAGCCCTTCAGCGTATAATAACGGAATCCTTCTTCCAACTTGCCTTCGCCTTTAATTTTTACGTAATACTCATCTGCACCTAATCTTTGCATATTGCAACCAGCCATCAAGATTGATACAAGAACGACTAGCATCATAATCGTGATACTTTTTTTCTTCATACTTTTCTCTGCCTCATCTCGTTGTTAAAGTCTTATTTAGACGGAAGAACAATCCGCTTGTACATTTGAACCGTGATGAAATAATAAGCTGCGTATATAACCGCAAATATTGTCAGTGGCACCCAAATGCGATCGTATGGATTACGCAATATGAATGAGAACATCTTCATGCCGAGAACAACATGGGCAACTCCAATAATCGCTGGGAACAAAAATACGAGAAACTGTTCTTTATAAATCGAACGTACCAGTCGTTCGCGGCGCACACCAATTTTGTGCAGCATTTGATAGCGACTAATATCTTTCGTTGCACCAGACAATATTTTGAACATCAGGCTGCTCGCCATCATCGCTAAGAACGCAATTCCTAAGAAGAAGCCCATAAATACGGTTCCGCTGGAGAAGCCGTGCATCATATGGTAGGATGCATATTTACTATTCAATACCATCTCCGAAAGATTGTATTTAGCTGCCTGCATCTTATCCAGCTGTGCCCACTTCTCTTTGTGGGCAAGGAAATCATCAGATACACCTACAATTACACTGCTTTCCTCCGCTTGAAGCTGATTGTACTTCTGTTCATCCACAATTTGTACCTGTTGCTCTCGATACAAATAATGGGGTTGAATCAATCGAAGTGCGTCATTCCAATTGTCGCTTTCCACAACGCCTGTTGAGATTGCTTCCGTTATAGGCTTGTACTGACCAAAGCTGTCTCTTCCTACTCCATATGGAGCGAATGGAGGATGCTGCTCCAAGTCTGTTTTTACATAATATACGTATTTCTTATCTACTTTATAGCGGTACTGCTGCTTGCTTATAAATGTAATCGTATCAATGACTGCCTGCTCCTGCTCAGTCGGCTGATGAATCACCATGTCATAAGGTGTAAAACCATTTACCGTCACCATTACATTGTTTTGGAATCCCATTCCCGCCGTTATCGCACCTGCACCTAGTGCAATCAGCATCGCTACGGTAGCAAGCACTTTTGTTAGGCTGTTTACACGGAAGCTGAGCTGCGCATACGTAAATGAATTAAGACCTTTTTCATTTCTTTTCTTATTCTTTTTCAATCTACCTATCATAAGCGGCAGGAACGTCATAAACAACAAATACGTCCCTGATGTCGTCGTAATTAACGCAATAATAATGCCTGCTTGCATTAACGTTTCCATGTTGAACATTGCCCAATACCCTATAGCCAGCAATATAATGGACAGCACAGCCGTCACTACTGTCATTATCCCTTTTACAGCAGGGCGATCTGTATGCGACTCCGCATGAACGAGCTGCAACACAGATATACGTGACAATTTCAATGTATTCATGATTGCAGATATAATAAACAACACCAAGAAGAATAGACACGTAATTTGCAGCGATGGCATATAGAACGCCTTATAGCCGCCAGCTGTAAACTCCAGCTGCTTCATCAGCAATTGACCGACACCTTGTGCCAAGCCAATCCCGATTGCATTACCGATAACTAAAGATACAATACCGAGAATCATCGTTTCTAGGAACATAAGCATCATAATTTTATGCTTCTTGGCCCCTAGCATCATGTACATGCCGAATTCTTTCTGCCGTAAGGTCATCAAGAACGAGTTCGCGTACAATATATAGAAAAACGTAATAATCGCCAACAGCACAGAACCTGCATGGAACACAAATTGAATGCTGCTAATGACTGAGTTAGATTCAATAAACGCTTTATTTAACGCCAGCGTCTGGAACATATAGAAGATCGAAACCGATATGACAAGACCGACAAGCAGCACCAAATAATCTTTGAGCTTACTTTTCAGACCTGACATCGAAAGTTTAACTAACATGTGTAACCATCCTTTGTTGTCATTTTTGCGTGCCCAAGTCGGCAAGTACATCTAGAATTTCGCGGTAAAATACCTCTCGTGTTGAGGTGCGACGAATTTCTTTGTATAGCTCTCCGTCTTGGATGAACAAAATACGCTGACAGTAGCTCGCGCTGAATGCATCATGCGTTACCATCATAATGGACACGCCGTGCTGCTCATTGAGATTCGTCATCGCTTCGAGCAAGCTTGTCGCATTTTTGGAATCGAGCGCCCCTGTTGGCTCATCGCCTAAGATGATAGCTGGCTCATGAACGAGTGCACGCGCTGCTGCTGTACGCTGCTTCTGACCGCCTGACAACTCCGCAGGATATTTTTGCAATAGTTCAGCAATCCCTAATGTTGCCGCTACCTTTTGCACGCTAGGTCCAATCTTGCGAGAAGGGACACCTTGCAAGGACAACGGCAGTGCAATATTTTCATATACCGTTAAATTTTCAATAAGGTTGAAATCTTGAAAAATAAAGCCCAGTTTCTGCGAACGGAAGTCAGCTAGCTGTCCTGATTTCATTTTGCTAATATCGACGCCTGCAATCTTGATAACGCCGTCCGACGCTTTATCTAGCGTAGAAATGACGTTCAATAACGTTGTCTTACCAGAACCCGATGGTCCCATAATACCGACGAATTCGCCTTGTTGAATTGAGAATGATACGCCCTTCAATGCATACGATTGATTCGCTCCTGATTTTCCATACACTTTTTTAACGTCTTGAATGTTAACGACAGGTGCTTGCATTTGTAAATCCCCCTACACTTTGTTTTGCTGTTGTCTCTATTGTGCAGGAATTCACGGTGAGCAACCATAGAATAGCGTGACGGTTACCTTACCATTTTGTCACCTTCGTTATAGAAAGCAAAAAAGACGACTCGGAATAAGTCGTCTACTCCTAATTCATTGAGACATCGTCTACGTTAATCGTTTGGATGGAATTAGTAATTATTGATAGAATAAATAGGAAGATGATCAGGTAATACATTTGTACATATAAGGAGATGAAACTATGGCAAATAACAAATTACTAAGAATGGACAATGTGGGCATCGTTGTAGAATCCCTTGATAACGCAATCTCTTTCTTTGAGGAGATTGGCTTGAAGCTCGAAGGACGAGCTACTGTCGAAGGAGAATGGGCTGGTCGCGTAACCGGTCTGGGTACACAGTCTGTAGAGATTGCGATGATGGTTACCCCAGATGGCCACAGCCGAATAGAACTTTCGCGATTTCTCACCCCACCTACTATATCAGATCACCGAACTGCTCCTGTAAATGCCCTCGGTTATCTACGCGTTATGTTCGCCGTTGAAGACATTGACGACATGGTATCAAGACTCACTAAGTTTGGTGCTCAGGTCGTTGGCGAAGTGGTTCAGTACAGGGATTCCTATCGGCTCTGCTACATTCGTGGACATGAAGGAATTCTAATCGGTTTAGCGGAACAACTCGATAAAAATAAGTGAAAACCGTTTTCCCAGCTAACTTAAAAGATTATGAACGCAAGACAGTTAAGTTAGCTGACGATGAAGTCTGATAAACAACAGTATCTTGCACTGCCTTAAATAGAACATAAATCGCCCATTACCCTGTAAATCGGAAGTATTGAAGCTTCTAATTCAGTGTTATGGGCTCATTTAGATTATTCATTATTCTTGTGAGTACCGATCACTCAGCAAATCTTCTATTATCTTCAGTTGCCTTTTCCTTTCATCTGTTGAAGCATCTAAGGATTCATTAGTTAAAGTATTTACTACTTTTATTGCATAATCACTACTAACGATAGCATGTCCTCTCATATGTCCAGTTGCAATTGCTTGAGCAAATGAACGTGCAGAATACTTACTAACGTCAGATTCAGACTCTTTAGCTAATTCATTCACAGTAAATCCAACTTTTCGTAAATCATAAGCTCTTATGCTTCCCTCTATTCGTTTTTCTAAAGTTTCTATTCCTAAATTTACGCGTGGGTCATCTTTTAAATGGTTATCAAGATAATCTAAGTATGGAGTTGCTACTTTTAAAGCCCATTGAGAAAGCAATTTCTGTGGCAGTCTTTCAAGTTCTTCTTCGATTTTATTTCTTAATTCATTATTATCATATATCTTTATTTTTGGTTTGCTGTAAGTAAATTCTGTCTGTTCTTTTATTTTCTGCTCATGTTTATTCCATGCATATTCATCTATATTCATTTTATTTGCTCCTTCCTTCCATTTGTAATCAACGTATTTACTTCTTCAACATGGTTTCATAATGAGTTTTTTCTCTTTAATTGTAATAATATGATAATAGAACTTATGAAGGTAGGGTGAAGTTTAAGATGAGTTTCGATTTCTATATAGCAGCAGATCGTCCGATTCCTGAGATTAAACCTAGAGGACAAGAGATTTTAACTGTAGGTGATATGATTCGTATGAATGTTCCGGACGGCCCAGTTCCTTGGAAAGAAATGGATGAAAATTCAAAAGTTCTTTGTTTTGATCCAGCAGTCTCTAATCCTTTTCTAATAGAAGATGCTTCATATGCATTAGAAATCATGAGCGATTATACTGATCTCAATCATATGTATACAGTCAGTGTTTCTGATATGAATCGAGCAAATTATTTATATAATTATGTTATGACTCTTGATGAAGAAATAAACTTGGAAATCTGGCATCTCTGGAACGGCTATGATTATGAAGATGAAATCATTAGTAGAAAACATTTGTCACGCTCCGCTCTTGTTCTCTCAGATTTTGAAGCCCCTCTGAATGAGAGTTGGTGCATAGCTATTAAAAGTTGATTTTTGAAGCGGAAAATGGAAAATCACGGCCTATGGTAACATACATAAATACCCTCGTAACTAGCGGCGTTACTGCCACCGTAATCTCAGTCTATAGTCTTTATATAGATTGCGGAGAAGATATAGCCAAGGGAATTAAGCAGCTCCAAAAGCTTGTTTCCCTCTCTGCTAATAACGAAAAAGGATAGGTTGTCAGATAACCTCTGACTGCCTATCCTTTCTTAATGAAGAGAATCTTTAATCGTTGCCGTCCTAACCGGCCTTTGCTAATGACTTCACCGCCTCCGCCAGTATTGCCGCGTAAGCTTGGGCACCTTTCGGGCGTAGATGAGTTCCATCGGGTTCAAAGTAACCGTCCTGGTTGTGGCTGGCAGCGTACCAATCGACCAACGTAACGTTCGGATACGCCTGCGCGACTTCCGCCAGCTTCTTATTTACTGCACGTTCCCAGCGTTCTGGCATCCGAGTATTCACCAGAATAATATGTTTCACATCCTGTAAGGAATGAATTTGCGCTTCGAGCTGCTTCTGATTAAATACACCGTTGGTTCCAAGTGCGATAATAAGGTAATCTCCCAGCTTACCGTTCCTTTGCAGCATAGTAAGCGTATCAGGCAATGCCCGCATTTGGCGTCCGATCTTCGCATCAACATACGCACCGGGGAGCTGCTGCTGTAAATAAGATACTGCGCCAATCATAACAGAATCGCCAATCGCAGTTACCGACCACTTGTTCTCCGTTTTACCACTGCTAGCATTAGCCTGATTTGTAGGTTTTGTTGTAGGTTGCAACTTCTTCGGTGATATAGGCTTAGACTGCGCCCCTTCAACATTCTGCTTCTGCGCTGGAACGGAGTTATCCGCCGATGTCTCTGAAGATACGGAATCCGGTTCCAGCGGAGCTGACTGGACGGACCTTGCCTTACCATCGTAGCCCATTCCGCAGCCAAAAAGGATGAGCAGAACAGCTATACAAGCCGATACCGTCCTTTGCCGCCAAGTAATCGTGTGCCATGTCCATTCCTTAGCTCTTAATCTCGCCCACCATATTCCTACCGCGCCTTTGCGAATCGGTTCTTCGATATAACGCCAGGATAGGTCGGCAAGCACGAGACTCACGATAATCTGAGCAATAGAACGGACAACATTCAATCCATCCGTATCCACAGTGGGATTTGTCAGCATAATAACCGGATAATGCCAAAGATAAAGGGAGTACGAGCGCACTCCAATCCATTGCAGCGGCTTCCAACTGAACATTTTGCTCAAGCGACTGGCAGGATGAGCAAGCGCAGCCATAAGCATGGCTGTTGCCACCGCTAACAGTACAAGCCCCCCACGGTACACGAAATCATCATACTCACTTATACGGAACAACATATAGACAATGATAATAAATCCAATCATGCCGACCATATCGATTCTCTGCTTCGTCTTGGGTCCAACTTGCCCTGAAAGCTTTCGACGAGGACAGATGATAGCGAGTGCAGAACCGATAAGTAAGGCGAACACCCGTGTGTCTGTACCATAGTAGACACGGCTTGGATCTGTGCCCGGTTCATAAATAATAGCCATTGCGATAGCTGATACAGCTGCGGCAACCAATGTCCAAGTGAGCAGCCAGCCCCGTGTGAGATGATATCGTAGTGCGATGATAAGTAAGAGCGGCCAAATGAGATAGAATTGCCCTTCCACAGCCAATGACCATAAATGAGTAAACGGCGATGGTGGCCCAAAACTATCAAAATACGATACTTCGCTTAAGATGAGAACCCAATTGTTCGCATACAAAAAAGTTGACCAAATTTCTTTATGTAAGGAAACTAACCGTGAAGGATCCGTTACCGTCAGCCAAGCAACTGTGACGACGAGTACGGACAAGAGTGCTGGCAGCAATCTTCGAGACCTACGTATATAAAAAGTCTTCAAGTCGATCTTATCGTTCCGTTGTTTTTCTTCCAGAAGCAAATCGATAATGAGATACCCCGACAATGTGAAAAAGATGCCGACACCCAAAAAGCCTCCGTTGGCCCAATCGAAGTTCATATGATAAGCAATAACGGCAAGCACGGCTAATGCGCGAAGACCGTCAAGTCCAGGCAAATAGAGATTGTTTTTTGCTGAATTATTATGTAACCATTTCATAATTGCTCATGCTGTCTCCCTTAAGAAGTAATAGAATGGTGGAATTCCTAATAATAGGGGATACCGATAAACTCTATTATAGGCATCGTGTATGGGAGGTTCGTTACGAATCTATTACAGTTCAGAATCAATTAATTAAGGTTAATGACGGCATTGTCATCTTCGTTATAGCAAGCAAAAAAGACGACTCAGGATGAGCCGCCTTTAATAAAAGTCAAATCAATTCACATATTTAAAATGGATATTCACGTGTTGTGTTCTGGGTAGATATCCACTGCATGGTTGTGAACTCCTCCAGTGACCATTTGCCCCCAAAGCGACCCAATCCTGACTTTTTCTCGCCGCCAAAAGCAATTAACGGTTCATCATGAACACTTTGATCATTGACATGGACCATTCCAGATACAATTTGCTTCGCGACCTCAACACCTTTTTCGATAGAGCCTGCATAAACAGCAGCGCTTAATCCATATGGAGTGTCGTTCGCAATATCAATGCCCTCTTGTTCCGTTTTAAAAGGAATAACTGTCGCAACGGGACCAAACATTTCACTTCGTGCAGTTGCAACATCATTCGTTACGGATGTTAAAATATAAGGAGAAATCGTGTTCCCTTCTACTTTCCCTTCCAGCACAACGGTTGCGCCTTCCTTTTTCGCCTCTTCAATCGTCGCCGTAATTCTTTCCACTGCTCTACGGTTAATGACTGGACCTATTACATTCTCGTGATCGCTTGGATCGCCGACTTTAAGCTTTTTCGCTGCCTCAACGAACTTATCCAGGAATGTTTCATAAATACTTTCATGGACGATGATTCGATTGATAGCCATACAAATTTGACCACTGTGGAAAAACTTCCCGTACACTGCCGATTTTACCGCTCTATCCACATCAGCATCTTCCAGTACAAGCAGCGGGTTATTGCCGCCTAATTCCAGCGCAGCCTTTTTCATCGTTCTACTGCAAATTTGAGCAATATGAAGCCCTGCTGGAGTAGATCCAGTAAACGAGATAACTCGTGGAATTGGGTTCTCTGTTATGCTATCTCCAATTTCACTTATCGAAGCTACTACTACATTTAATAGGCCTTTCGGAACACCCGCTTCTTCGAAAATTTTCGCTACCATTAAGCCACCGCTAATGGCCGTTTGCTCATCCGGCTTCAAGACAACTCCATTCCCCGTCGCCAACGCTGGCGCTACCGAGCGTATCGACAAATACATCGGGAAGTTAAAGGGGCTTATGACACCAACAACACCAACAGGACGGCGATATACCCGATTTTCTTTTCCTGGAACAAGGGATGGTACCATCTCTGCACCCATTCTCATTGGGAAGCTTGCGGCTTCTCTTGTAATCGCAATACAAAAGTCCAATTCAACATTCGCTTTTGCATAAGTAGAACCAGTCTCCTTAATAATGATCTCGCAGATTTCCTCTCGACGAGCTTTCATAATGGAGACTGCGTTCTCCATAATATCAGCCTTCTCGAAAGCGCTTACTTTTTCCCACGCAAGCTGTGCCTTTTCTGCTGAAACGTATGCTTCATCAATATCTTCCTTGCTTGCAAGCTTTATTTGGGCAACGATTTCATCGTTATAAGGATTTTTATTATCATAAGTGGTAACGCTATTTCCTTCACGCCATTCACCAGAAATGTATTGTAGATTCAACTTATTGTATGCAGTCATTTGCTAACTCCCCCTTTTTATTGGCAGACACTTATATTATGCACGAATCCTTAAAATTAAAAAGTATATTTCAATTAATTTTTGTGCAAGTTCACATATTTGTAGATAATTCTTATTAAAAATAACATATTTTAAGAAAAGAATATGATTTTTATAACATCATAAACACAAAAAAAACGACTACGAAAAGAAGGTTCTCTTACTAGGACTCAGGAATATTTTCGGAATATAAACACAGTCTTATTCAAGTTTTTCATTTATGTGGTTGTTAAAATGCCATTTTAACTCACTTATATATATGTGAAGCAGTTACATGCACAGCAACTGTTTCAAAAAAAACGATAAAGGGGCTAATAATTATGGCATTTACAAAAGAGTATGCAAGGAAAGTAATTTTATCTTTGGATGAGGTTCGGAAAGCAAAACAAGCGCAAACCGCAATGTATGAACATGGTTTTAAAAAACCAAACGGTGATAAATTGGCTCAGATCGTGGGTGCCTCAGCTACCATTCTCGGGCTCGTATTTATCGCAAGCACCTCAGTTGGTGTTGCAGCTGGAATAGCAGGTATTCTTGCTCTTCTTGCGCCTAACGAAAAAGCAGCACTTGAATCCATGATTAACACAGGTTACAAAGAATTAGACAAAATCGAAACCTTTTTGGAAACGAACACAAAGTACAGCCATGTCGAAGTTAATCTTCCATTTATCGAGTATGAGCGTCAGGGTATTCGTTTCGTCACTGGTAAAGGTGTTGTAACTCGTGTAAAAGCAAAGAACGGCGGTTGGGTTATTATGTAATTTAATATCCCCTTCGAAAACAACATATCCTCACCATATAAATGAAGCAAAAACAGCCCCGATGGATGTAGATCCTCGGGGCTGTTCTTATGACAAGAAGATGGAAAAATTGATAACTCTTCTGGATGGAACCAACATAAAGACTGGCCTAGTTGGAAATCCAAACGATAAAACGATCATGCTGCCGATATCTGTATATGGGCAACAAGCGGAAACCCCTTCATCAGTTGCTTGTCATTATATTGGTTTATTCGCTTGTCGGTTTCCGTATCGAACGAGTATATGCCACATATATTTTAACTCTTGAAGAACTTCCTCATAGCTTCCTCTATCCTTCCATAATTCCGGGTTACGTTTCAAATCTACAGCGGCAGCCCCGATTACATTAGCATCAACATAACCATGTTGTGCGATCCGTTTCGCTAAAAAAGGCATCGTTGGTCCCCTGAAATCAGAAGGGATTTCATCTACTTTCATAACGAATCCCATATGCCAATATAGTTTAATAGAATACTTCATACACATTTGTTCCAATATTTCTCCCGTGAAAGAACCTTTGAACGAAGGATCTGCCACAAGAATATCTACGTCTTCCTTCAGTGTAATATCACCGTGAACCTGAGACTCAATATAGTCGTTGAGGTTTCGACTAGGCTTACGATTAGAAGGGTCTTTTAATGGCTGTTCTAGATTCATTAATAAATGATCGATTAATTTCTGAGGTGTCAGATCCTTCTCACCGATAGCCTCATTTCGAAAAAATGTATCTTTAAAAATCGCTGCCAATATATCTTCAAACTCTTCATAGGTGCCTTTTTCTACGGGGTCTTGATGTGAATCCAAATACGTATACGTACAGCGCGTGGAGACATTTGGTGAAAGGAGAAAGTAACACGAGCCGAACCGAGGAGCCGGCCCATCTGGGCTCAGCATTACATCCAAAGCCCCGTACTTCGGACGCTGAGCATCTGTCACACCATCTAACTGATAAGCGCCGCCAAACAGTGTTTTCTCCCATAGATCTCGTGCACCACCCGAGTAAGCGGATACGCTGCCATTCGAAATATGAGTTTCAAACTGACTCTTGTAGATTCCCTGTTCAAGCAATGACTGAGCTACCGTTTTCATATCTGCTGTTAGTCGGTCAGGATGAAAATGCAGTGCGACCCTAGCGTTTGAAAAGATCTTTGTACAAGCATTTTCAAAAGTGCTCCAAGAGATATTGGACAGCTGGAGAACTTCCATGAGTGATTTTCGAGCAGCGCTTTTTCTTGTTCTGGCATACTGGGTAACATACTTGATAGCTTGGCGCTGTGAACGTGATAACTTACTTAGCATAAGAATCATCTACCTGTGAAGGGTGTATTTGATTATTCTAATTGTAATATGAAGCGCGATAGCTAACAGTAAATAAAAAAAGAAAATTTAGGTAGAGAATTGGGTTGTGTAGTGAGAGACATTATTCACTTTATATACTAAGACGCTAGTGATAGAGAAATAAAGTTGGCTTGGAAGAGGCTTGCTATAATTTCTCTCTTTCCTTTCACTAGTGTCTAAACTACTATTGACGAGGTGCTGTATATGACACAAGCGAAATTTGTCTCTACAACTCATAATAATAAGTCTGTTCGATACATCGAAGCTGATTTGGATGCTATTAAAGTTGAATCGATCGAAGGGAAAAGCGTCGAAAAATCAGGGAAGTATGGGGTCAACGGTACTTTCTTCTGGGGCAGTAGTTTATTAGGTGTTGCTGTTAATCGAACGTCAAACGGCCGAAGTGCTCCAGTTATGACTGGTGGCGATAAGACATCTGCAATTATAGTTAATAAGAAAAGCTACGTTACAAAGCGTGGAACTATGTACTGCTTTAATCCACCTGCGGGTCGTATCATCTTTGACGATAAACCAGTGGTGAATTACCTTGATTATCCTGAATCATCTACAAGTAACGTTGTATGGGCTATTGGTGGATATAGTTTGTATCCATGGAAGAAATACAAATCGGAGACCGAATATTATGATGCTATTAATGGACATGGAGACAGTACAAAATTACCAACCGAAAATACCGAAAATGCATACCGTTTTGGCCCTAAAAGTAATAATGCTAGAACTGCTATAGGTTATAAGTTTTCTCATCAAGACGGTAAAAAGATTATTCTTGCGGTGTTCTCTAGTGAATCAGCATATGGTGTACACGAGTTTATGGCTGGGTTAGGCTGTACTAGTGCAGTTATGCTGGACGGTGGAGGCTCTTCTCAAATTCGTTATAAATCTGGTGGAAAAGATGGATTCTGGTGTCCTAAACCAGATCCAACTATGCGGGTTGTCCATAGTATGGTCACAGTTAATCCAACGAAATGGGTTTAGATCACATATATGTTCAGTTAAAAATAAGGCAGCGGGGAATCCCCTCTCTGCCTTATTTCATTTCATCACTTTAGCTAATTTTGAATAGATTTAATCTTCCACTCACTATTTTCTTTCACCATGTAATATCTTTTATTTTCCGCGTAAACACTCGCTTCAGGATCATCTACAGTGATCTGAGATTGATCAACATTAACTTCGAGTTCCGTATCGGATAAATAATTAAAATGAGGTTTATCAAGGGATACAATTACGCTCAAGACATCCTTGTTGGTTTCGTCGTCTTTAGCAGCAGATTCTTTTGCATAAAGACTTAAAACACCTTTGAGGTCATTTTGTAGTGAGTATTGCATTAGCATATTTAAAGTTTTTACAACATCCAAGTCATTTCCCGTATAGTTTGAAGTATCTAGAAACCGAGGGCTAGTAGCTGCTTTATCGAGAATGTATTGGTATTTATACACAGTCTGCTCTGTATTTTGTTTGTCCTTATTTTCTGTGCAGCCGGTTACAATGATCAAGCACATTAGAAAGACAAATATCCTTGCCATCCAATTACCTCCTTCTCATCTTTTCTAACTATAGAGACGGTACCATAAGTAAGAATGTTTCGATCATCATTTACATTCTTTTACCCTGCAACATAATAATGTGCCTCGTCCTTGACCATGACTAGGAAATTATACCGCAAGCGGAGCTGCGCTCCACCCAGCTCAGACATAGCCTGAAGCGCTTCTGCAACGTGCTTGGCGCGTAAGGAAAATGCCACGAATGAACTAAAATCTATGCCCTACCACGCCTCCAAAAACAAAAAAGAATCACTATGTAAACTGGTACCGTACGCTAAACGCTTTTTTCTAAGTGTCCAGCGTATGGGTACCAGTCTAGAGAACCTCTTCTTTCTTACCCAATATTCATAAGTAACAAAATACAAATTGTATAGATTATAACCGTGTAACCCAGGCTAACTAGGCCAACCTTATCTCTTTTGCAATCTTTACTTATCATCTTTAATGTTTGATACACTGCCAAAAATGAACATATAGGCACGACGAGAAAAACAATAAATGCAAGTATATTCATAAATCATCACTCCTATAGCCTAGGTGTTTTTTCAATGTCCACTAAATGGGATCTTGACCAATTAAGGTTAAAAGGACTTTTGCCGAGTGATAACTTAAACAAACAAATCAACAATCTCGCTGACGACCTCATCTTTCTTATATACAAAGTTATTGATAGTTGAGTAAAATAGCTTTTTTGAACTCATTGGGGCTAACATAGCAGGCTGTTTGAACAGGAGCATGACATAAAGAGAACTACCGTCATCCATTTCAATATTCTTTTCGTAAAGTCCTTTCCATATCTGCTCAGCAAGTTCTGGCATAAATAGATCGGTATATCTCTCCATGTAGGCTTTAATGCCGTAATCAGACCACCACCACAAGGAAAAAGAGTTCCATACTCTTTCAGCTGTATGGAATTCTGAATCCCTTCTAAACAAACTTTTATAACAATCTCTAAAATGAAGCGTTTTAAAAGGGTTATCCATGTAATGCTGCTGTTCAAATTCTTTTACAATTTCATACCAACATGTATGGAAAATCTCATTAAAGCTCTCAGCGTCCAATAATTCTTGGTCATTTGAGATTAAGTATCTACCTGGAAAGACCTCTTTTCCTCCATGATAGCACTCATAAATATTTTCGATAAATAAAAGAAAATTCAAATCCATAGGACAGAGGTTACTTATACGCAACTGTTTATGATTACGGGAAAGTGTCATAGCCCAACAACCTTTTTTATCATTATTGCCTCCTCTTATTTTTAGCTACCTTTAGCCTCATTTACTATGATGATTATGAACATCCAGCAAAGGTTAAAGTAGTTTTTTTAGCTCTCTCACAAATTCACTCACACCATTAATAGTGAAATATTGACCTTTAATCCTAACCAATGATGATTCAGGACGATCTAGGCGAATGATTAACACGACCGGAGACGGAACAATAAAAATTTCTACTGTATCCTTAGCAGGTACTGGAGAAGCACGAAAAACCGTTGTCCTTACCGTTCGAGTAAGCTTCGCATCTTGCAGCAGCCTCTCTATTTCTTTCTTTTTATCAAAGCTAAATACTTACTAGCACGTATCCATCTTTTTTTCAATATGTTATATATAAGTATGCATATAATGACTATGGAAGTTAGCATCAGTAGTAAAATTGCCAAATTCAATATATACATAGAAATCTCCTTTCCATTTTCATTCATCTCTGACAATCATTATTTCTGTTCATTGGCCATTTATGTAATGAATTGCTTTCATACTTTCGTGCAAGTTGATATTCTGTTAATAATTTATCTAGGCTTTGGCTCATATTGATCATTTGGACATCGAGCAATGTTGCTCCTTCTTCATATGCTTTGTGCATTTGTATTCTTAAACACTCAATTTCACTAAGCATAGAAATCAATCCTTCGTATTGGAACGTAGGAGAGGTGAGCGATTCCCCTCAATCACCCACCTATCAAATCAGGTTTGCTCCCCAATGACATCATATATTGGGTTGCCTCTGAGTATATGCTTTTTCTCCAAGGCAACAAAAAACAGCCACTGATTGGCATCTGTTTACGTTTAGTTTAGATGAGGTTTTAATATCAAAATGCCTTTGCTTGATTGAAATCATTCGGATTTTTATTACCTTACGTTGCCTTCTAAAACTAGTTCCATATTTAATTGACAACACATTTTAGACTGTTATATTCTACTGTAGTCAACAAACCATATATCAACTTTTTGATCACCTCATAATTTCTTCATGATGAACTTTCCATATTTCTAATCGAAAAAGGACGTGAATGTAAGATGCCTGTAATTACGACACCTACATTTGGGGATCTCATTCGACAACATAGAACTACTAAAGAGTTAACTCTGAATAAATTGTCCGATTTGACCGGAATAAACAAAGGAACAATATCAAAAATTGAAAATGGTGAAGTTAAAAAACCTGAATTTCGGACATTAAAAATAATTGCTGAAGCCCTACAAATACCCTATGAAACATACTTAATTCTTTACATAGAAGCAGAAAAAAGTCCCGATGTTATAAGCAATATCCTTAATGATGCTATCAAAGAAAAGCGATCTATTCATATCATTACTCAGATCGCTAGTAAGTTCCTCGAAACTGAGCGCCTAGACAGCTATGACGCCACTACTCAATTATTCAATTCCACCCAGTCCCAAGTGAATTCCGAATTACAGCTCGCCCTATATAAAACGATCATTAATTACTCCCGAGGTCATGGAGTAATGCCCTATTTGGCTCGCTCCTTGTTTCAAGAATACCTTATTGAGAGAAACAATTTTAGTAAGTTAAAAGATACGTACCCTTCTGGGAAATATATACTCAAATATAAGGACCTACTACCTCCCGGAGAATATGTAACGCTTCTCTATTGTCTTATGGTCCATTCCTACGTTATACGTGAGCATGAAGACTGTGTGAGCTATTGTCAGGCGCTTCTAGTGAATAAAGAGGAAGAAGCAGTCAAGGTTAGAACGTATGCAATAGATTACTTGCGTGGTTCTCACTATCATTTAGGTAATTATGAATTAGCTGAGAAATATGCGGAAGAGTACCGCAAGTATGTCCCGTCTATAGGGAGTACAAATGACAGATTAATTACAGCGATGATAAACGCAAAACGGGGCAAGGTTGAGCTTGCTGTTGAACAATTCGAGAAGTGTCTTCAACTTTGTAATGATGGATTTACTGTGCATATCGTAACTGAATATATATCATTATGTCTCGCTCATGATCAGATGAATAAAATACCTAATCTTCTCTTAACCTACGAGAGTAAGATCTTAGAGCAACCCTATACAACTCCTATGGAAAAGAATGAAGTAGCAAGATTTTATAAACTCAAGGGAGATTATTATACCGAAGTGAATGATATTATCCAAGCGATACGGAACTATATCAAAGGAGCATATGCCTATGCGTATAAATAACAAGGATAGCAACCGGAGTTGCTTGCAATTGGTTTTTCAGCTGGGCTGTTTTAGTTGGGCTTATTCTCATCAATCCAAGTAAGGTTATTAACAGAGAGACAATCCAATTTAAATAACTCATTTAAACGTAAACAGGCGCTGATCAGCGTCTGTTTTTTGTTGCCTTGAAATAAATCCACATAATCACAGGCAACCCAATATATGATAGCAACAGGGAGATAATCTGATTTAATAGGTGGGTGATTGAGAGGGTTCGCTCACCTAGAACGATTGATTTTATGCTTAATAAAATTGAATATTTAAGAATGCAATTGCACAAAACTTTTGAAGCAGGCTTACCACTGGCCTATGTTCGAATGATCCGTATTAGCCAAAATCTCGATAGACTACTAACAGAGTACTACATCCATCAAAGTTGTAAAAGTAATTCATTGAACTTTAATTCATTTACTAGCAGAAACGTTATTACGCTAGGAGGTGAAAAATCTCAAAAGTGAAAATAGTACATCCTACATCAATTACAGCAATTACATACCATAGGGACTGTGAAATAGATCATGGGAGGTAATGATCCGATGAAGAAAACTGGTAAAACAAAGACACGCATAAAATTATTTGCAGCTATAGTAGGAATTTTTGTTGCAACTGCGATTTCTCCATTTAAGTTGGCAGCATATGAGTATTATGGATGGTGGAATGACCCATTAAAACTGAAAACGGGAATAACATCAGGTTCTTATACAATATTTGCAACAGATGGCTTGCAATACGGAGGGAAAACCTTTATGTTTGCAACCGCTTGGAAGTCGGCAATGGGGGAATGGAATGATAAAACTGAGGCGGCAATTCCCTATCACGGTGATGTTGGCGGCGTGGAAAGAATAAGAATGGATGGGTATAATCATGGGATGAACGGCGTACATGGTTGGGTAGACATGTATAGCGGTCCAAAATTAGTAGGACATCGGCAACAGGCGCCAACTGAAAGTTGGGATTATGTAGTCGCTAATATAAACGCTTATTATCTGACAAACCACACCTATGCACAATATAGAGGGGTGGCCATACACGAAATAGGTCACGCGCTTGGCTTAGCACATGAACAAGACGGAACACCTTCAATTATGAATGACCTGTTAAATATACCTAATACGTATTTGGTACCACAACAGGACGACATTAACGGGGTCAATAATCTCTATTAAGCATTGGGGAGGAACATATAGATGAAAAAAATAGTAATAATTCTTGTATTGATTGCTATGGTCTCTATATCAATGACTGCCTGTGGGAAAGAAGAACATACGGCAAATTACAAAGAAGGACATAGCGCGAATTACGACAACGCATTATTAGCCACTCATTACAATGCACTTGAAGAACTAGCTTATGATGCTGAGTTAATCATCGAAGCGGAATTGACTGGAAAATCAAAGGAAATTCCGTTTAGAAGCACTAGGTATAAACTGACTGAAGTTAATGTGAATAAAGTGATGAAAGGCAATATAGAGCTAAAATCTAATGTGATTCAACTTCTTGAAATTGCTTCCCTTAGCATGGATCCACACAAGAACAATATATTATTTTTAGATAAATACGAAGGTCCTGTAGCAAATGACGCTTACGTTGTTGTAGGACTTTATCAAGGGAGATTTAAAATCAACGACGATAACCTAGTTGTCTATGACGCTGATAAAAATAATGGAGTTAAGCATTTTCAAGCCTCTGTCGAGGGTCTAGATACAAGAACATTTGAACAACAAATTCAAGAAGCCATAAAGAACGCTAGACCACCTAAGCCGAATCTACCGCAATTAAGTGAGGCAGAACAGAAATTAGCGGAAGAAGAAAGCCATAAAATATATTTAGAAGATAGAAAACGAATTGAAGAAGAGGAAAAACAGAAAGAAAATTCTAATAAATAGGCAAATGAAGATGCTTTAGTAAACAGCGAAAAGGATAAGCAGAAACGTAAAAAGACAGGAATGGATGGGCAACTGCTCAAAATCATCCATCCCTGTCTTGACTCATTCCATATTTTTCACTTTCTCCTGAACAACTATTTATTCAAGAAAATAGAGCAGTTTATTTGACTCCACTTTCAATTATGTCCATAACCCAAATGAATTTACCTCAATTTATAAGCCTTAAATCTAATAAGAAATGAGGTGATTCTGAATGAGAAGGCAATTTAAGTTTCTCATATGTTTAAGTCTCCTTTGCACGATTTTCTATTCCAACATTGGTACAACTTCAGTAAACGCCGCTCAACATCCAAAGACACAATCCATTCATTTGAAAATCAATAAGTATTTCATCTTGTATTCGCAACCATACCCTCCCTTCATCGATAACAAATATAGGTTATTAATTCCTTTACGCTCTATTCAAGGCTTGATGGGTGGAACTGTCACATACGACGAGACTACAAAAAAGGCTGTGGTCAAGTGGTTAGATCGTGAATTTGAGTTAGTTATTGGTTCCACACAAGCAAAAGTTAACGGCGTGCCTATACAGATGGACACGGTTCCTATTTTGAAGGATGGTGCGATGTTTTTGCCTATGCGTCTATTTTTAGAACATACGGACGTTAGTTATAAATGGGATCAGAAAAAGCAGTTGCTGCATATTACTGATGAACGAGCTGAAAAAGGCTTACCCTTTGAATACTTTGCTGGATTTGACCCTTGGGCTGAGCTAGGCAAAGATGCATTTGATTTGCTCTCGTATAAGCTTATTCCAAGAAAATCAGGCTGGGCAATCTCTATTAAGGCAAAAAACATTACTGGGCAGAAGATACCCGCTGGTAAAGCAGACATTCATCCGCTCGTTTCCTATGTTCCTCCTGGTGGTTTTTCTTCCGATGCCTATAGCCGTCCTAGCTATCCGAAACCACCTGCTTTAGATAAGGATGCTGTAATTGAAATCACACGCAATATCGGTGACATCAAGCGTGCTGAGTATATCATTTCTGTTGGGAGACAAATCCCATAAGTAATAAAGAATTGAAAATAATTTTATTGTGCATTTATTAAAGTTGAATTAGAAATCAAGATAGTATTGAACAAAAAAGACAAGAATTGATAGACTTGTATGAGTTCAAAGTCATCGATTCTTGTCTTTTCCTATGTCTATCTGTTAGCGAAGTTACTGCCTTCTCGAGTTTCTTTCAGATCAGCTTTTCATCTTGTTTTCTTAGATAATCAAAGATAGCTGCAATAAATGTGGAAATAGTAATTTGAGCACCTTTTCCTCGTTGATTCATATGAATTCCTATATTTTCAAAAATCTCTTGTTTAATTTTTTTATTCGACATTAATTCATTAATTTCAGTGATTCTATCTTGAAGTTCATAAGTGTTTATTTCTTTCATTACCTCTTCTTGGAAGTTTATAAACCAATTTTGCTTATCTGTCCAAATTAAAAATGCTTCAACAGATTTAGTATTAGGTGCTTTATCATGACAATCACTACACATCAAAAACAAATTAGAAGGTTCATCGCTACCTCCAAATTGTTTAGCAATAATATGGCACCTTTGCAGGGGAACTCTGTTCCAATTCTTAATTATTTCTTCTCTAGTTGCACCAGGCTTTTTGATATCATACTTATCCTCCCAATACTTTCCGCAAGCCCAACAACACGGCTCTCCCGAATCATTACCCTTCCTTCTATACCAATCTATCCAGTATTCAAATATTTTTGATTTTGAAGGTAGTGTCATTTAGATTACCTCTCTTTCATGATACACAGTAGTTTTGCTTAACGCTCTTATATCTACGAAACTGAATTCAGCGACTGGGGACAATAGGCTTAGACCTCACAAAGTTATGCGCAGATCCTGATTCATTGGCAATATTTTCATAAAATCTAGAGACGTAACCCGTAGCGTAGACACAGTGTTATTGGAAGTCAGTGTCTTATTTTTGAGTAAATCAAAAAAATATTTATTTGAATTTTGCCGCTTGTTTTAGTAGTTCAACGTGCTTCATATGCACTTGTTTTAAAGAATTTATTCTCATCTCCATAATGTAAGATGCATCCACTGACAATACCTCAAATTTGTCCTTTAAGTAATTGTACAATGCCTGTTTTTCTTGTTCTATAGGTATCACAGGAGCTATTGGCAACGCGAGTGGAGTATCTCGCTGCGCAATATCTTCTGGAGTGGCACACCCAAATTCAAAGAAATTATAGAATGCCTTATCCTTCCTCTTCTGTTAGTTGATAGCCACCTTCTGAGTCTAAAGTTATTCTATCAAATTCCATCAAAATCAATTTCGATGGCTTTCTTTCATATGTCTCATAATATAGTAGAAGCTGGAGAACTTCTTGTTCAGCTAATTCTTTAATAGGCTTGTATTTATGATTTATAGGATTTGGCACTTTATAAACTTTAAATTTATTATTTATGTACAACCATTTTGTTCCACTCATTTAAACCCTCCTCATTGACTTAGATTTGTTAATTTTCACACTGATTTTCTATATCGTTTATGTATTCACGAACCGGAAAGGCTTAAAGAAGCTTAGCGACTGAGTCTGGCTGACTTAGCCTCGCAGGGTTGTGAGCTGAATATCCTTCACTGCCAGTCCCATCTTGCAAACCCAGTACGCAACCTGTAACGAAGATACGGTGTTAGGTGATTTTAATGTCTCCCTTGAACAACATATACTTTTATTTTATTTGAAAATTCATGAAGTTCATTGAAATATTAGGGTCATGAGATAGTACTTCGCAACATTTATTGAACGGATAAATAAGCCATTCATATTTTTCGTATACTTTTGTGTTTTGATATTTTTCTAGATTTTCAATTATAATGTTTCTATTTTTCTCCATAATTTGTACAGCCTCTTCAAAATTAAATGTTTCTGTTCTATAAGCATCTGTTATATCAAGCAGATAATAGTTACAATAATAAGTTCCATTAATATCTTTATCTATAAAAGGGTTATAAATTTTTTTGTCATTGAGTACTTCTATTAATGAATTGCCTAGGATTAATCGAATATACTTGGCGTTATTTTCTTGTTCTCTATATGCTTCAATAATACCAGGACCAAAAGCTATGTTATCTTTATGATAAAATTCTCCAACGCACATTGCTCCTCGAGTAAAAAGTTGCGTTGCTTTAAATAGACTAATATTTATTAAATGACACGCCGTGACTAATGATGTTATCGAACTACTGGTAATTTCTTCTGTTGTCAGTATAAAACTATCTGAAAAGAAAGCAATTTTTATGCCGTTAATTTCAGAGGAGTTGTATAAATAACATATCTTTTCAACAAACTCGAACACTTCTTCAACTTCGCTAGCACTTTTTGTTTTCTCTATATAGTTACTGAATCCTAAAATATCTAAAAATGCAATTAAACCGGTTGTATACGATTTACTCACTGGTATCGCCTCACTTTATTTTTTACATTAATTTCACTTAATGTTCTTGTATTCACGACGTCCGACACAGTTGAATGTGTCCACAACAACTAGCTCTCCGAATCCACTTCTCTGAGTCTTAGGGCGAGTGCCCTATGCGCGAATGCTGTGTTATAAGAAGTGGGGGACTCCATTGAAATACAATCAATATTTAAATCTCCTCATAGGTTTGAATGCCTCTAATCATATGGTTTATATATCTATTTCTATTCAATCCCTTCATCTCATTTACTTTATTTTGACAATCTGTAAGTACATCAGACATGTATCCAGTCAGATCAGATATCACAGATGGATTAACCCCATTTAATATCATTCGAATAATCGCAAATTTAGCAAGGCCTGTTGGAGTAAAAGAATTTTTATTTCCTTCCTCTATAGGATGTTTAGCAAAGTATTCTTTTTTTATTTCTTTTAGATAACTATTAGGGTAATTATGTTTTATTGATTTATCTTCTCTATTTACAAAAAAGTTATCACAAGATAATTTCTTCGTTGAAAGCTCATCAAGATAAGCCTCTATTTCTTTGTGCAATTTAAACGGAATTTCTAGTACCAAGCTTCTTCTTGGATTTTCTGAATAAATCACTTCCAATTGGCGTTCATCCATTAAGTAGCTCCCCTTCTTTAATTTGATGATCCGCTCAGGGCTTAACCCATATAATAAAATAAGCTTAATAATAATTTGAACCTGCTTTGTTTTAAAAGATCCTTCTAGATCATTATTAATAAAGCTTAAAATAAACCTATATTGTTCATCATTAATCGAAGGGAATGTTTGCCTTTCTTCAAGTTCAACCTTCCTCTCAATTAAAATCTTCTCAATTTCCTTACTTAGACTAGTAAATGGCCTTATTGAGACTAAATTCTGATTAGGATACAAATTAAATAACGTTTCATCAAAAAACCTATTTACAGCTATTAAATAATCATCAATAGCAGACTTACTTCTAACGTGATCATTCACCATAATGTAATAAATAGTTGAATTTATTAAATCATTTCTTGTAAGTTCATATTTAAATAAGTTTTCGATGCTTGAGTCAGGCTTCATTGCAAGAATGTACCTAAAGAAATAATCTCTAATTTTAGGTGTATATTGGTTACTCTCGAAGGGGGTAAGTCCACTACCAAAAACACTAAGTAATTGCAAAAGTTTTTCTTTCATATTTTTCTCCTTCTGATTTTTTTATTTTATTAATATTTCCTTACCTTCTCCATTTCTTATAACGTTCTTGTATTCATGACGTCCGAAGCATGTCGGATGTGTCCACAGCAACTACTCCTTCGAATCCAATTCTAGGACCGAGGGCGAATGCCTGATACGTGAATACATTGTTATGTGAATATCCACCTCTTTCGATATACTTACAAAGTATTTATCTACTTTTTTTCCGTTTTTCATATTCTTGAAATGCTTGATCATACTTACTTTCTTTAATGTCTGTTATATATAAACTAAGGCATTCTCTTACTGAGAGATTCTCATCATTGAATCCAACTTCCTTTCTCATTTCTAATATAAGTTCACCAAAACTAACGAGGATTTCGGTTGCAGATTTCTGGGCTCGTGCCACTTCATTTAGCTTATTAATCTTCTTAATTACTTCAGCTGAACCATATAGTGTCATACCAAGTTGCGAATTTAACCAATGGGTCTTATCAATAGGTATTTCCCCTTCCAGAATACTTTGAGCACCTACGAAAATATCTCTGAAAATTCTAATTAATTCTTCATATTTTTCTTTTCTTTGTTCATGAATTTTAAAGTCAATTTCTTTTTTCTTGTTTTTATTTATCTGATAGACAGTAACAAAAGCACCAATAATGACTGACAAACCCGTCATTAAACTTGGAATTAATGTTTTTATCAAATCAAATTTTTGTTCCGCAGTAAGATTCATTAGATATGAAATCATAAATTTTCTCCTTTCTCATATTCATTAAGAATACTTCACATAACGTTTGTGTATTCACGACACTCGGCGAAGTCGAGTGTGTCCGGCTGCCAACTCCTCCCTGTCAAATTCTTCTGTCAGCCCGATGCGTGAAAGCGGCGTTAGATGAAGTCATTAACAATACCTCTACGTTTTGCATGGTGGAGGTATAAAAATCCTTTGTCTGATAATTTTTCTTGAGTACTTTTACTCAAAGCTATGTAATTAACACTAAGATCTACTATTCCCGTAACTGCTATTCCGGATAATGTTATTGCAGGGTGCAAATCTGTAAGCTTCTGGCCAACAATTCCAGCATAAGTAGTAACCATGGTAGGTGACTTTAAATTAATAACAGATCTTAATGATGTTAGAAAAGTGTTTATACCTGCTCCCTTTAACATCTTCGTTGTCTCTCTACATCCTCGTTCAACTGATTCTTTAAATGTTATTATTTGCTCTTTCATGTCATATTCCGTTTCCGCATTACTTATTTGTTTTTCAAATTCATTTATTACATTGCGAAAAGCTAGCAATTCATCTCTGTACTTTCTTTTAAAACTCACAATTTTTTTATACGGTACATCAGTATTTGGGGTAGGCAATATATTTAAAGAAAGATTTACAACAGGTACTTTATTTACTACTGGTTGTTTTGTTGCATACTTAATTGGGTATATTCTGTTTATTTCACTTATCTGATCAGTACCGATTACAGTATGGTTTACGTCACTTAAAGCTGTATATTTTGCAAGGTTAGCCATATAGATAGTTGCCAATATGTTGTCAAAGTTAACCCAATTATCCCCACTCCTAGTTACTAGCCCATTACTATCAAGAAATTCCATAATCCTGCTACTTAGCTTCCCTCTGTGAACACCATAACTATTAAATATCTTTTCGTTATGAATTCGATTTTCAAAAATTCTATTGTTACGTTGTTGATTGGTACCCGAACCTTTTAGATAAACTTTTACTTTTCTTAGGCATTCTTTTTCAAATTCCTCAAAATACATGCTATTCAACATGTGGTCAGGATAAATGGGGCGAAACTCACCTTCGTGCTTCAAGTAATTGATTGCAGTACTATTGGAATACAGTTCATTCTCTACCTCTCTCGGGACGATTGAGCTTACCTCGTCCCAATAAAGTAAAGCTTTTTTTAACCAATATCCATCAGGAATTTCGATATTTGGGTAATACATTATTGTTCTTCTCATTCTTTATTGCACTCCTTTGTTAATGATTTCATCTAACTTTTTATTCGTGAATTTCACAAATGATCTCGTATGTTGAGTATTTACGAAATTATTGAGTCATTGAGCAAATTAATATAAAGAGAGATTCTCCCTTACTTCGCTTTCAAGATCCTGTTATTTTGGATAGCTCCTTCAAAAGATTAAGCATATTACTCCTCTGTTTTGCTCTAAAAAATAATAAACACTCCTTCGTTTTAAAGTGTTCTTCACATGCTCCGTTTTTCCCCCTTACTGTACGATCGCACACTCTCAATACTACCACATTAAGGAAGGTGATTAATGCGATATACTTCAAACTCAACATGAAATTAATTAATTTAATTACGTTTTATTTAATTCTGATTTCCCAATCAATATTGGAGTTTTAGCCAAAACATCAATAGAAGATCATTAAAATATGTTAAGTTTTCTATTTTTTTGTATGAAGAATAGAACATTCTGTATACGACTTTCTTTCTAATAAGCGATATTTAATGGATAAAGAAAGTTCTATACAAAGTCAAAAACCCGAAAGATAAAGAATATTTCAGAATTTTGATGATACTGCTTATAGTACCTCCCCTCCATTAGCTTTCTTCATATCGCATTTAGTCCCCATAACAATAAAACCTAATCTCTCAGTACGTTCCGTACTTACTAAGAAATTAGGCTTCATTATCCTTATAGCTATGCATTTTCCCACACACGGCAACCACTTGATCTATTCCGACACATAAACCGTATCTGTCAACGATCCAACCAAAGGAGCCAGCCCCTGAATCAATGCACGATATCGTTCACTATTTTTCATCGTCTCCAATGTTTCATGTTCCTTCCATACACTGACTACACCAAACGAATCGTTGTCTGCATGAGGCTCCAAGAAATAGACTTGCACCGAACCCGCCTCTTTATTAATAGGCACCAACGTTTCCCGCCCTAACTTCCGTACCCGCTCCTCTTTTCCTTCTTTACTTTTAAAAGTAACCACTCTAACAAACATCTGTTTCTCCTCCTCATATATAAATTATCGAACCATCTTTTCCTTTAACCAAGCATCCACCTTGCTAATGGAATCATACGATGCCGTGTCTTGCACAGCTTCATGCAAAGAAGCGATTGTAGTACGCTGCAAGATCGTCCGCCAAGCATGTTCCGCCTCATTCATCACATCAGATAATAAACAAGTTCTGTTTTCCTTCAACTGAAACACCGCTTGAAAGACTCCATTGGAACGATACAGAGCTTCTACGCCCTCTACAGCGACAAATACATCGTAGATGTGAATGTTCGCGGGATCTGCGATTAATCGAAATCCGCCTTTTACACCTGGCACGGAGGAAACAAGCCCTGCTTGGACAAGCTTTCTCATTAACTTTTGCAAATAAGTTGGAGAAACTTGCAGCTGCTGACTTAATGATTCACCTGACAACACAGCGTTCTTAGGCAAACGATTAAGCAGCAGCAAAGCATATACGGCTTGTTCCACGCCAGTCGTCATTTTCATACGGCATCATTCATTTGTATGGATGGCCTCTCATGTTCTTGTGTCAGCTTTTTAGGGGTAACATCATTTCCTTGAGCATCTAGAAATGTGATAGCATGGAAAGACTTATCTACATGACCTCGAATAATGCCCAAGTACTGCTGCCGCAATAGCTGCCGTTCTTCTAGCTCTGCTGGAGTCAAACCACCTGCTTTGTTTTTTCGAGCTAATACGTTGATCCGATCTAATATTTTAATCATGTTCATCCTCTTCCTTTCCTTATATAGAGTTATTTATATAAATCTTTATAGAAGTCGTTTATAAAAGTTCCTTAGCAAGCAATTCATACGACTTTAGTCTTGCTTCATGACTATGGCTGATCGTACCAAGCACAGCTTCGTTAATACCGAATTGCTCATCATGGTGGCGCAGCGTATTCGCAACTTCTTTCGCACTTCCTACTAGGAAGCGACTGCGGTTATGCTGGATGCGCATTTTGTCCATTTCCGTGTAAGAATAATTGAGTGCTTCTTCTGGGGACAATACTTTAAACGGCATTCCTTTTTCCATAAACAACAAGTTCAAATCAAGGCTTGCTGCATGATATTCGGCTTCTTCGGTTGTTTCAGCTGCCATGACAAAGTAACCAACATTGACTTGAGGGTTAGGCATGATTTCCGAAGGAACGAAGTTGGAACGATATGCATCCAGCATCGGAGCAGATAATTGGCCGCTAATAAATTGTGCAAATGAATATCCGATACCGAACTGCCCAGCTTGTGCCGCACTGCTGCCGCTAGAGCCCAGCAGCCATACTTCAGGCAAGGTTCCACCAAATGGAGCAGCCAACGTGTTGTGATAAGGATGATCCTCAGGCATCGTTTCGGTAATGAACATGATCGTTTCTTTCAACTTTTCATACTGATTATCCATTCTTGGTTTCTTGCCTTCATGCAGCGCAAGCGTACTATGCCAATCACCACCTGGCGCACGGCCTACACCAAAGTCAATTCGGTTCGGATACAAAGTCGACAATGTTTTAAATAGTTCAGCCATCTTCAGCGGAGAGTAATGCATCAGCATAATTCCACCCGAGCCAACCCGAATTTGTTTGGTGACGGACGCAATATGAGCAATCAATATTTCCGGTGATGCGCTAGCTAAATTTTCAGAACCATGGTGCTCCGAATACCAGATTCGGTTATAGCCTAATTTATCTACAAGCTGAGCTAGCTCAACCGAGTTTTGCAGCGTTTGTTGAGACGTTTGTCCGTTTGAAGTTGGTGTTTGATCCAACACACTTAGTTTCACAATATGACCTTCTTTCGTTGTTAATGTGGATACATAATATCCGTAATTAGATGAAATAAAAATGCGTACCTAATGTGCTGCCAATCATAATGAGATGATGGTAGTGCACCTATGACTCCAACATCCTCTAGGGGAACCCCCTACCTCTAAACCATTTCGTAAGCCCAGATGATTGGGCGGTTCCCATCTAAGAAGAATGCTTTATAATAAAATGAAGATTAGATGTTTCCGTTCCAAGTTGTTACTTCATCCACACCCAATCGTACGGTTGGGAAGCCTGGTTGTGCTGCTTTACCAAGCGTAATCATAAGAACGTTGACCAAGTTGTCTGGAACGTTGAATTCTTTGCGGAATTCTTCTGTGTTGTAGCCAAGCATTGGCACGGTGTCATAGCCTCTTGCTTTTGCTGCCAGCATCAATTGCATCGCGAGAAGACCACCGTCAAGCATTTGCCATTCTTTTTTCGTTTGTTCACTTACGGAACCGTAGTAGCCTTGCACACTGTTGTTAATCGTTTCTTTAATTTGTTCGGTCATGTAGCCAGCGTCTACCGCTCTTTGGTTGATTTTATCTGCGTTCTCAACGGTATAAGCGTCCATATCGCCCAATACGAGAATAACTGCGGATGCATCTGCTACTTGCTTTTGCCCCAATGCCATTGGAAGCAGCTTTTGTTTCAATTCAGGGTCTGTGAAGACCATAAAGCGCCAAGGATTTAGGTTCGTGCCGCTCGGAGCAAGCATTGCTTCGCCAAGAAGTTCTTTAATTTCTTCGTCAGAAATTTTATAAGAAGGGTCGTAGACACGAACCGAACGACGGTCGCGAATCACATCATAAAAGTTTGCATTGCGGTTAGCTGTATTCATATTTGTACAACCTCCAAAATATTTTTTGTATAATAATAAAATGAGTTATGAGCGCGATGTTAACGACGGTATAAGGTGATTTTTTATTTACTACTTACTTAACATCAGCTGCTAACAAAACCTATTATGATACATAGCGAAACGATTGAAAAGTACGCACTTTTTCGTGATATAGACACGACTTCGTAACATAGGCACGAAAAAGTACCTATAGAAAAACGAAAGGAGTTACGTATGCAGAAGCAATACAACAATAGAATCGAAGTGGTTCTAGAAGTTATCGGGGGAAAGTGGAAAGCTCATATTTTGTATCATTTAACGAGGGGCCCTATACGGACTGGGGAATTAAAACGCTTGGTAACAGGCATTACTCAAAAAATGCTGACCGAACAATTAAAAGAGCTTGAACAAGACGGTCTGATCGTGCGAAAAGTATATAATCAAGTGCCTCCAAAAGTGGAATACACGCTTACTGAATATGGGGAGTCATTGAAAGAGGTATTGAAGGTGCTGTGTGATTGGGGCGGAGATTATATCAAGTTCAGGTATCCAAACGGTGAAGTTACCGTAAGAAATGGTAATGAAGAGCTTTAATTTGGGGGAGTTAGTGTGGGATTACTACATCATATCGAGATTTATGTATCAGACCTTAAACGTTCGGCTGAGTTCTGGGGCTGGTTTCTGTCAGAGCTTGGTTATACGCCCTATCAGCAATGGGAAGAAGGTCGTAGTTGGAAATTAGGAGACACTTACCTTGTGTTTGTTCAAGCAAAAGAAAAACATTTGGACGTGCCATACAATCGTTGCCGGGTAGGACTGAACCATTTGGCATTCCATGCGAATTCGCGAGAACAAGTGGATGAGTTGACCGTAAAAGTTCGTTCCAAGGGAATGGACGTACTTTACAAAGATAAGCATCCTTTCGCGGGCGGAGAACATTATTATGCTCTGTTTTTCGAAGACCCCGACCGAATAAAGGTCGAGTTAGTAGCGCCTTAAAGTCTCTCTACACTAACGTACTTCACATCTATTTAATAGCGACATTTTCACGAAAACAGGCTTCATTTTATAAACGAAAGTGAACAGCTCTCTTACATACGATAGGGGTATCTCAAAAGTCACTTTCCACGACTTTGAAGATACCCCTTTTCACCACATATTTTGTTAACTCGCTTCCTTAGCAGTCTGATATAGACTTGATACAAGCACCTATCAGTAAATATAAAAGATGAGACCTTTGCCCTCGGCTGCAGCTTGGCTGTAAAAACGCTGGATTTCGTTAAAATGCTGAAGGATGTAGGCAAAGAACTCGTCCTCATCCTCGTCTGAAACAAAGCCGGGCTCAAGAGGATATACCTCCTCCTTAAGCATGGTCGGAAAATCATACCGCAAGCGAAGCTGCGCTTCACCCAGCTCAGACATAGCTCGAACCGCTTCTGCAACTTGCTCAGCGCGTAAGGAAAACGCCCCGAATGAGCCAAAATCAATGCCTTTGTCTGACGTCAGCGGAACAACATAACCAAGAGGTGGCTTTCCATCGGAAATATCTCCACACAGCAAGTAGTGAATCGCCTCCCAGGATCTATCAATGCCCAGTCCGGGATAATCGTCTATTTTCAAACTCTTCAATGCAAGGTCGCCTGCTGCGACTTGCTGCACCAGGTTGTCATCCATAGTAAAGTAGTATCCACGCATCCCCATGTTATCAGCCTTCTCTCCATTTTTAATAGTGACTATACTGCCCTATCAAAATGTAACATTTAGGAATTGTGTGTTTCAAGGAACATTGTGCCCATGCTGCCTTCAAAATCTCATTGGATGGTGCCAAATCACGCTAACCAATGGATCAAACTCTCCATTTTCATCGTTAAACTTAACGATCTGAGACTGCAAATCGGTGAGCATACCTACTCGAAGAGCATCTGAGTAAGATGCAGATGGGGTTTTAAAGAGCGTGATGAACTCGTATGTAATACTGTTTGATAGCTCAAACCCTTTGGGTGAAATTTCGATCTCGCAATTTGTATTCGAAAGCGATATTGGATAGGAATATCGTTACCATTATTCCTGATATTAGCTGCAAAGTGAATAGCAGCATTTGGTGAAAGAAATAAAGCATTAGATTAGTTGTAGACTGGAACAACGGTGCCAGCACTGGCAGTTGCACTCCTAGTGCATCCGGATGAAACCCCGCTTTGCGGGAGGCGTATCGGTAACGATGATCGACTCTTGCAGTCTAATACTTTATTTCCTCTTAATTAGACTATTATAAATAGTGGATACTATGTTCAATTTATGAGCATATATCCACTATATTTATATATGATAGATTCATTATTTAGATATCGATGTTACTGTTTACAATGTATTTAATGTAAAGATTAAATACAAATATGATTCTACTTGTGGAGGGCGTAGCCCATAGCGGGAGGCTTAGAGAGGTTAAAAACAGAGCGTAATCAATTAATTTATGCTCAGATTTACGAAAAATTTTAGTTGCACTTCATTGAGCTAACTGGCAGGATAGTTGAAGATTATTCGCGCTGAACCTTACTATAACTAGCGGCGAAAAGTTGAGTTGAAGGTTGAAGCTTCGATGCTAAATCTATGAAGAAGCGCGTAAAGCCCCAACTCATGTGAAATAGGTCATATAGGCCGAGACGAGACCTTGGTCAGGAATAGTTCTCCATCATTTGAGATAAATAATTTCGAAAGTCATCAACGTAGGTTTTGGGCTCTACAATTTTTAGATGAGTGCCGAAGCTTGCTAAAAGTTGAAATCCCATATAATTTTGAGGGACATATATGGTTGCTAATAAAAGTCCAGGACCATGGTCTTCAATACTTTTTCGACCATACCTTTCGATGATTTGATCTTTTATGCTGGGCGATATCCGTGCCTTAATCGTGACGAATTGCGGTACATAACTTGCTTCGTGTCTTTGCTCGGACCAATCGTCTCTAGGATGAAACGCGCGTTCATCCATAGTAATAGGATCGATCCGAGATAACTTGAATGTTCGATATCCCTGTCGATGTAAACAGAATCCGTTCAAGTACCAACTCGATTCGCTAAAATGCAGCTCATAGGGCTCGACCATTCTGTTCGTTACAGCCCCATCTTTATCTGTATAATCAAATGAAACTAGCCTTTTCTTTAAAATGGATTCTTGACATGTCTTTAAGGTTTCAAGAATCTCGGACCGACCTTCCCAATTATAAAACGACAGTTGAATGGTACGATTCAGAGACAATGGACTAACCATTGCCTCTATTTTTTTTATCGTTCTTTCAACTTCTTCGGTAAGGAGAATTTGTTCCAATCCACCCAGCGCAGTTAATATATTCTGTAAATCGGAGCTGCTTAATAAGCGTTTATCCACCTTGTATTCATCCATTATGCCGAAGCCGCCTTTGACCCCAATGACAGAGTAGATGGGGATGTTACATAAGCCCAATGTTTCCATATCGCGAAGGATCGTTCTTTTGGAGACATTGAATAGTTGTGAGAATTCCGTTGCCGCAACAACCTCTTTTTTCAGCAATATCATGATAATTGAAATGAGTCTCTCCACTTTGTCCATAATTGCCCTCTTTTTTACATGATTTCAGAACGGTGACAATAAGATGTCACCGTTTATCGATTATACTACATGTATCACAAGAAGGAGGTATTAATTCAATGTTTAATTCAACCAATTTTCCTAAACCCACCCTTATTTCAGTCAACGGTGTGGAACTTGAAGTGTTTGAAGCAGGCCGAGAAAACGCAGGAAAACCTATTGTACTCTGCCACGGCTGGCCAGAGCATGCCTTTTCTTGGCGCCATCAGATGGACGCACTTGCTGCAGCGGGCTACCATGTCATCGTCCCCAACCAGCGGGGTTACGGCAACTCATCCCGTCCGACCGAAGTAACAGACTATGACATTGAACACTTGTCGGGTGATCTCGTCGCCCTTCTCGATCACTACGGATACGAAGACGCTACCTTTGTCGGTCATGACTGGGGTGCATTCGTCGTTTGGGGACTGACCTTGTTGCATCCAAACCGCGTCAATAAAGTGATAAATCTGAGCTTGCCTTACCAAGAGCGCGGAGAAAAACCCTGGATCGAGTTCATGGAAGAAATACTTGGCGGCAATTTCTATTTCGTCCACTTCAATCGACAGCCAGGCGTCGCGGACGCCGTATTCGAAGACAATACGTACAGGTTCCTTCGTAACCTGTACCGGAAGAACGAGCCTCTCAGAGCACCTGAGCCAGGTATGGCGTTGATCAATCTCGCCAACGCGGAAACACCGCTCGGTGAGCCCGTAATGAGCGAAAGCGAGCTGGCCGTTTACGTCTCCGCTTTTGAAACATCAGGGTTCTCAGGCAGCATAAATTGGTACAGGAACCTTGACCGCAACTGGCACTTATTGGCGGAGGTGAACCCAATCATCCAGCAGCCGACCCTCATGATCTACGGCGATCGGGATATGGTTGCGAAGTCTGAAAACCTGACAAAGTTCGTGCCCAATGTGGAAGTGGTCAATCTGGATTGCGGTCATTGGATCCAGGAAGAAAAGCCGGAGGAATCAAATAAAGCGATTTTGAGATGGCTGGAACAGCAGAATTCCATCTAGTCCCAAGAGCGTCATTTAGGAAGACCAATCATTAAAGCATTCAACAATTTCTTAGCCTATACGCTAGAGCATCATGGGACTCCTGAAGGGACGGATGGACGCATTGTTATAGCGGTCGCTGGCAATGACCTATCCCATAAAAAATCATCATGGGTGTAGCAAACGAACTAGGCTTCGATGCCGTAGATAGCGGTTCTTTAAGCGATTCGTAGAGACAACAACCAGGAACTCCGGCGTACTGCACCGAACTTACAAAAGAGGAACTAGAAATAGCCTTAACTAAAGCGAATAAAGAAAAAGCACCATTTCTACGTGACAAGGTGATGGAAAAGCTGGTAGCTTCAGATGGTGATTTTCCATTCAAAATGTTGTTAAGCAAATAGGGAAGTATTCGATTCATAAGTTAGAAACCTAATCAAGGTAATTGACGTTGAACTAACGAGGAACGACAGTTAAAAATAAAGGGTTCCACATATTAGTTATGCATAATATGTAGAACCCTTTATTTTATTTGATTTCCTTAAGTTTAGGTCTTGATAATTTTCAATATAATATTTAGGTCACGATTTAATGACTGGTCTTACTATTAAATAAAAAATGTACCCTATTATACAGCCTGATAAATTTAAAATTACATCATCTACGTCTGCTACACCAATACAAGCTATGAATTGAATGATTTCGATAATTAGTATAAACACCAAGCACTTTAACATTGTTTTTATAAATGACGTGTTATTTTTTTTGAGCAAAGGCAATAAAAAACCCATAGGAAGAAATCCAATAATGTTAAGAATAGCTACTTTAACGGTCACTATATTGACACCAAAGCGATTGTAAGAGTCGAGAACCGATGATATTGATTCGAATGGTTTCAAACTTATATTCCAGTTCCCCTCATTTCGCTGCTCTATTATACTTTCCATTCTCGCTAGTACATCACTAAGATCACCTTTAAGGACTACCATAATAATTAAAGCAACAAGATAGATGATAAAAATGTTCTTAATATTTATGTATCTTATCAAGTTCGAAACCTCCTCATACTCTACTTTTTTTGTAATAAATTGTATTTGATTGATAGATATGATAGCGGATCTACCTCTAACAAACTTTCTGTTAGTATATATTCCAAAGGTGTGTTATGGGGTAGTAATCACGTAGAGACTAAAACATTTGAAGATGCTCGTTATGTAAGTTCCGTTACTTTTAATAATCTAGATAGCTCAAAAGAATATTATATTATGTTCCAGGTTCCTACTAATCAAAATAAGTTTTCATTCAATGGGACTATTAGCTAAATAAAAAGCCCCGCTCAGTTTAAGGGGACGGGACTGATCCCTGTCTCACAAACGAGGGATCCGTCCCATTTTAAATACTCATCGAATCTGGAGGTGTTGTATACATGAAAAAAAACATTTTCAAGTCGAATGTCGTACCCATTTTTATAAGCTCCTTCACACCTCTTGTGCATCAGTACGTCTACAGCACCTTCTTTACACATAGACCTGCTCCAGCAAAAAGGGTATCTAGCCGATGGTATAACGTTGAATCATTGTCTGCAATAAACGCCGCTAGTTGAAGTAAGTACGAAAATTATCTTTTGGCATGGTATAAGCTACTCACAAGCGCCTCCGCATAGCGCCCGATCCTTTTGCTGGCTTCAGCACGCATATAGTCCCTCGTAATCACAAAACTATCCTCATACTGACGACAAACATAACGATAGCGCACCATCTGCTCGTCTTTCTCCTCTTCCACCACACGAATATCTCTTTCCATCAAGGACCGCTTCACTTTACGCAAATCCTCATACATATTTCTAGCCAAGAGCTTCGCTACCTTTGTGTAAAGTGCTCTTAGCGTCTCCGAAGATCGCTCCATTTCAAGCGCTCTTCTCATAATAATCGAGTGCATAATAGGCAGCAGCACAAAATCCTTCATCATATTCAGTTCTTCAGTCGTTGGCTGACTCGGTTGTGTGGCAGCTTTTTGACCGAGCCTATGTTGGACGGACTCCTTATGCTGCGGCAGCATCATTCTACTGGACTCCCACAGCCCGTTCTTTTCAAGCTTTTTACTCATTTATAATGTCCTCCAATCTTCAACGCTCGCTCCCCTGCTTGCCCCGCGGTCGTCAGCGAGGAAGCCCTTACAATTGCTGCACTTCCATAGCGATTTTTAATATGATCCGTCACCTTATCCAGCGCCCTCGCCTTTACTTGATCCTCAAACAAGGTCAGCTGATATTCTTGATCGTCCTTTAACTGGCTCAGCGTTATCCCGATACGGCGTACAGGCAGACGGTTCCAAAATTTATAAAAGAGCGTCTTCACCGCTTCAAATACCGTATTCGTATGATTCGTAGGGTCTGGCATTTTCATCTGCCGTGAAAATCCCGTCGGTGCTTCATATGGACTGCACATGCAGCTCACTGAAACGACCGCGCCCATATACCCTTTGCGACGGCAGTCTCGGCACACTTCTTCGGTAAGCTCCAGCAAAATCGTTTCCACTTCCCATGGCTCGATATAGTCTCTGGGCAAAGTCATCATATGGCCGACTGACTTGGGCGGCGTATCGAAAGTTCTCGGTGTAACCGGGCTATCATCGATACCGTTGGCCGTTCGCCACATGACCTCTGCCTGGATGTCGGACTGCTTGCCGAAGCGGGCACGAAATTTCTCTTTCAAGCGCGGCAGCGGTGTTCTCGCAATATCTCCAATCGTGTGCATACCAAGAAGAGTAAAATGAGCCGTCATGCGTGAGCCGACACCAAACATCTTATTTACAGGCTGGGGCCACAGTAGCGTCTCGACTTCGGTTGGTGGCAGCGTGAAAATGCCCTCTTTATTTTTTTTCGCCCATATATCTGTTGCTATTTTAGCTAATATTTTATTCGAGCTGATCCCGACTCTAACTCTGACGCCAGTTTGGCTCAGCACCTTTTGCTGAATCTGTTTCGCAATCGTGATCGGGTCACCAAACAAATGCAGACTCGCCGAAACATCTAGAAACTGCTCATCGATACTAAATACCTCAACAAGATCAGTAAACTCCTCATAAATTTTCGTAATCATTAAGGAAACATCAATATAATGCTGCATGCGAGGACGCATCACGACGAGCTCAGGACACTTGTTCAGCGCTTCTCCAAGGCGATCGGCTGTACCAATGCCAAAGCTTTTCGCAATCGGACATGCCGCTAAAATAATACCCGAGCGACGTTCCACCGATCCCGCTACAGCAACAGGCTTATTTTCGTATCCGGGATGCTCCGCCTTTTCTACGCTGGCATAGAAGCTTTGACAGTCCGCTAGAAAAATAACCTTTTCACGTCCGCCATCTTTGCTCATCTTACCCGCCCCTGTACATTCATCAGCATGGTCATTAACTCTGCTTTGACTAAGCCGCGCAGCATTGTGAAGCGATGGATATAACCACGCACTTTGTATTCAATATCGATGCCTAATGCATTCATTTCCGTATTCAAAATTTTAATATTTCGCGCTCTCATCTTTGCCTTAAGCTTGCGCAGCTCAGGATAAATCGAATGTTCAACTTCTTTGAGGTAACCAAGAACGTGATGGTACACGATTTTGTTTTTGTACATCATCAGTCCTTCCATATCTCTTGCCAGCATATCCAGTAAAATGGGAAACAAGGTATACTCCTTAATCATTTGAATATCCTCTTCGGTTTCAATCATTGGATTCGTAGCAGCACTCATCATCTCATCTCCAACATGCGAACGTATATTCTATATATTCGCATTATACACCGAACGTGTGTTCTTTATGCTAGTGAATTTCTGGTAATGCCTTATTTGACTAACCATGGCATATGAATAAAAGAAAACCAGTAAAATTTTTCTTGTAAAGGAAGATACACGACACAACACTTTTATCTTGTAGTATACTAAAGGAGTTTACAGTAAAATATTGGGAGGTAATTTCATGCAGATGAACACACTAGCTCCTTACAAACGCTTTGTTTGCGGCTTAACAACGGCTTGCTTATTATTTTCCATGCTGCCGATATCAATCGGTTCGGCGTATACGGCGGCCCATGCAGAGTCGCTTGCAACTTTTCCTACAGGCATCTCTGCTGTCATCTCTTCGACCCTGAACAAGCCAACTGCTAAACAGCCAACGACAGCAGCTGAATTGCTTAAATATGAAGCACAACAGGCGCATCAAGCAGCACGCTGCGCTTGGCCAGCTTTGGATAAGCTGTGGCCCGGCCTTCAATTTCAATCTCGTATTATGCTTCTCACCAATGGTGAGCAAACATATGAAATTACGACGGAAGGCTATAAGTTAGTCGATCCATCCCATCCCGGCTTGCCACTTGACCTGTATTTTGACCACCAGTATGAAAAGTTAGAGTGGAACGGCAAGCAAGCCTCCGCCATTTTTGTCGATAAGGATAAACCACTACAAGAGCGATTTGAACCTCATACAAGTACACCATCAAGCTTTATGACAACGACACATGAAATGTTTCATTTTTACGACCAACCATCCTGGCCCCTAGAAGATGGAACTCAATACGGCTCCCGGTCTTCCATTTATCCAGCTGAATCTAAGCCTAGAATCCAACGAGCCATGCTGTTCCAATCTTTATACAAAGCCTATTCCGAACCTCAAGCGTCCGACAAATACCTTGGACATGCTGCTTATTGGCATGAGCAGTATAAACAGGACAATGCCACCGAATACAAGAGCAGTATCTATTTTGATATTATAGAAGGTACAGCAACCTACGTTGAGAAAATGGCAGACGTGTATGGAGCCTTTAAAAGAAGTGCTACGACGGAGCAAATACGCACTTATTTATCCAAACAATATGCAGATGTCATAAAAACGGAGTTTGTTACCTTCGATTCAGAATCTTACATACTCGGAAGTTTGTCAGCGTTGTTATTAGATGCTATGCATAAAGACTGGAAGCATTCAGCTACTAAGGGGCACAACCCTATTGAACTGCTGCTGAATGGTATTACACCACTACCTCAACCAGTGGACGAACAAATCAAATCGGATATTGAGGCGACGATTGGGAAATTAAATGCAGAACGCGCTATTTCGCTGGAACCGCTCAAAAAAGGACTGGACGACAAGCAAATACCACTGTTATTAATTCCACGAGAAATAAAGCGTGGTGTATTTAGTACAAGAGGATTTATTACATTAAAAGGCTACGAGCAGGGCAGTGTCATTATGAATATGACTACCAAATTTACAACAAATACAGGAGATTTGGAGCTAACAGAACGATCCATGCTGAGAAAATATACTACCGTAGAGACTCAAGAAGGAGACTATTTAATTACCCCGCTCCCAGAAGGTGAATATGTCCGAGCAGGCGACACGCTTACGTTCAAACAGAACGGCTTGAAAGGTACAGTTAAAGTGAAAGCAGTTAAATATGATGGGCGTGAAGCCTTTATCGTACTGCCGTGATCCATACTTGGACTAAAGAAATCCCAGCTCCACTTGCAATTTTACGATCCTACTCCACTTACTCCAATTCTACAGGACAGAGAGCCGAATCTTTTCGACTCTCTGTTTTGCATGTGCATAAATGACTTTCAATCACAACAAGAGACCGCTCGACAGTCTCTTTAGACGGTAGGGCAGTCTCTTATTTCTTTCCTATTTTTTAGATGAATCAAATACTAACGAAGGTATTTGAGCATGTAATTTTGAAATCACCTCTGATCTATGTGTCAATTGTCCAGCTGTAAAATAATTATTGCTAATGGTTAGCATCTTTTTCCCACCTAAGGTACCTACCGTATGGGATAATGCACCATGAATCCCTCCACTATGTCCCCACACCTTGACTCCATTTGATAACTTTATCTCCTTAATACCCAGACCATAGCGCAAGCCCGGTGCTACTTCCACAGTGTCTAGCATTTCCTTCATCTGTTCAGGCTTCAGCAAATGGCCAGCTAGCAGCTTGGTGAAGAACCGGTTTAAATCATCGGCTGTCGATACCATTTCACCTGATGCACCAGCCACGGTTGGATTTAATTCCGTGATGTCTCGGAGTGATTTATCTTTCGCACTATAGTAATTTCTAGCATGAGGTTCTGGCAGCTTAGATGAAGTACCTGGAACCAACGTGTTCTTCAAACCGAGCGGTTTAATCAATCGTTCTGTAATTTGCCCCGCGTATGTATCGCCTGTTACTTTTTCAATAATTAAACCCGCTAACACGTAGTTGGTGTTGGAATAGCTGAATTTCGTCCCCGGTTCAAATAAAGGCTTCTCCTTCAAACCGGATTTTACATGCCCACGTGCTGAATAGCTCTTCAAAGGTTGTTCAAAGCTTCTCTTCATAAAGTGCTCAGCATCCGAATAGTTGGCAATGCCACTCGTATGATTAAGCAATTGGCGAACGGTAATCTTGTTGCCGTCATAGCCATTACCTTGTACAACACCTGGGAGCCATTTTTCAACCGAGTCATCCAAGCTCAATTTGCCTTCCCCTACTAATTGGAGTACAACTGTAGCGGTGAACGTCTTCGTTATACTCCCAATTCGAAAATGAAAGTTGGGCTGCATCTTGTGGTTAGCAACGATGTTGCTCTTCCCCGTTGCATATTCCCACTTCGCTCCATTATGCTGCGTTTGGATAATCATACCTGGTACGCCTTGCTTAATTGCACCATCCATTAGCTTCTTGATTGCAGCTTGAGTTTGCTTGGATGTCGCAGATACCTCAGTGGTATGCTTTTTCGCAACCAGTGTACGATTGGACTGGTCAGCAAAGGCTGCGGAAGCACCTCCATTTGCATACAAAAGCGTTGTCCCTGTCATCATAACTGCCAAACTAAGCATCATTATTTTTTTCGCGTTCATGGTCATTTCTCCTCAGTCGCTAAGATTATATTTGTGCCTCAGCACACCCTTAGATTAAGCTTGAATGTGTCATACTTCATAGCGACGAATTGTCATCACTTAGGAATGACACTATGTCATATGACATTAGAAATAAGTGTTCAACGACGAATAACGGCCCCCGCATCCAAATGGATGTCGAGGGCCGTCTCTCTTCATAAATCATCATGATGTTGGGATAGAGAGAAATACTTCTATCTTATGCTACACCATTACCATCATCGTTAACTCCACTCACTGAGCCGATTGTCCGAACTCCGCTTCCAGCACTGTTTTTTGCATTTCAGCAGCCGCTTTCGTTTTATCGAGATCAGGGCCAGGATGCAGGGTGTAGTTGTAAGTTATGACGTGCTTGCCACCAACTGTTCCACCAGCAAAGGAGATGTATCCCGGCGTGCCTCCGGTATGCCCCCAAATCGATACCCCATTCGCCGTCTTTCTTTCAGAGATGCCAAGACCATATCCAACTTCTCCATCAACAAGTTCAGCAGTAAACATTTCTTTCATTTGTTCTGGCTTGAGCAAGTTTCCAGCGAGCAGCTCAGAGAAGAAGCGATTGATGTCAGCAGTCGTCGATATCATATCACCTGCGGCATGGCCCCAGGATATATTTATTTCGGTGAAGTCTTCTAAAGGCCCTCCGATGGTTTTAATCACATACCCTCTTGCATGTGGCTCTGGCAGCTTCGTAATCGATCCCGCAACAGATGTGTTGTTTAGTTTCAACGGTTCTATAATGCGCTTCTTAATTTGCTCCGCGTACGTTTGACCTGTCACTTTTTGAATAATTAGTCCTGCAAGAACCGTATTTGTACTTGAGTAATCAAACTTAGAGCCCGGTGCAAATAACGGCCCGCCTTCCACACCGACTTTCACAAGCTCTTCTGCTGTATAGTTTTTGAATCGATTCTCAAATATTTGACTGCTTAATTTCCCACTTGCAAAATCAGGAATACCGCTTCTCATATTCAATAGCATCCGAATCGTAATCTTGCTGCTATCATAGCCTTTACCCTGCACAACACCCGGAAGCCATTTTTCCACAGAATCGTCTAAGCTTAGCTTTCCTTCGCCTACTAATTGCAGGATCACCGTTGCTGTAAACGTCTTGGTAATACTGCCGATTCGAAAATGAAAATCGGGCTGCATCTTGCGTTCCGCATAAATACTAGCCTTACCTGCTACATAATCTTGCTTCACTCCGTCTTTCACCGTCTGCAAGATCACACCTGGGATTCCTTTAGCAACAAACTGATCCAATGCTTGTTGAATCCTTTGTTGTTGCTGCGAGGCATCCGGCATAGTCACGGAGGCTACCAGTGGAGCCTTACTCGCCTGAGCGCTAGCAGTAGAAGATCCATCTCCCGTGATCAACATGATGTTCCCAGCCATCATAACGGCCAAACTCATTAGAATCGTTTTCTTCACATTCATCATCTAAACAACTCCTCGATAGTTAAGTTTGCTGTCTTTTCTTCGCTGCCTTAACATCGCTCAGAGTAAGCTATCATCTGTCATTTTTCATAGTGACGAATCGTCATATAACAAATAAGCAGCACAAAAAGCTGCCCGCTCACAACACATTTAACTTCTTCAACTGTCATAATAGATTGTAGGATGAATGGGGATAGTGGTAGACTTTTTTATAGAGTCGCCACCTTTCGGTTAGTTTGTAGAGGTACAAACATTTTACCGGGTTGGTAGCTTTTTTCAACTTGTACTTAGAAAATAACACGAGTACTGCAAAAATCTATACTACTCACAAGGAGGGCTGCATCATGTGCGGACGTTATACATTAACCGTGACGTGGGAGGAACTACTGGCCTACTATAAGCTTGAGCGAGATCTCGCAGCAGCTCCCTTCCATGAGCCGCGCTACAATATTGCACCTGGGCAAATGGTACCCGCCATCATTCACGACGGAAGCAAGCTGCGTCTCGGCCCTTTGCGGTGGGGACTCGTCCCTTCGTGGGCCAAAGACGACAAGATGAGCTGGCGCACGATTAATGCTCGTGCTGAGACGCTTACAGACAAGCCTGCCTTCCGCCTTCCCTTTCAACGTAAACGCTGTATCATCCCTGCTGACGGCTTCTACGAGTGGAAACGAATCGCCAACAACGATAAGCAGCCAATGCGCATCATACACCGCGATGGAGGGCTGCTGCATTTAGCTGGTTTATACGATACGTGGCAGGACGAGCAAGGCAAGCGTATTAGCACCTGCACCATTGTTACAACGACACCGAATCGAGTGATGGAAGAGGTCCATGATCGCATGCCTGTCATTTTAAGCGAGCAACAACTGCCGCTATGGCTCGAACGAAAAGAAACAGATGTTCAACAGCTTCAATCACTGCTAGCCCCTTGTCCAAATGAATGGCTGACCATGTACCCTGTCGCCTCCTTAGTCGGGAATGTAAGCAATGATTCACCAGCATGCATCGATCCAGTTGAAATGCCACCGATTTTGTTTTAACGCTGTAAGTGAGGACCCATATGAACACTGATCCAAGTAGGCATATGAGTCCTTTTCCAGCCTATTCACTTCATCACCATACAAGCTGCCCACTTGTAAATCTCCCTCCTCCAGTCATCAAGCCCCAACCTTACAAATTGTACCCTTCACCAGTCATCAAGCCGTTATCCAACAATACTGACAAGCATACATTGCTAGTAGTGAGTTCGCAGAATATCCCTGCCTGTTCACAAGGAGGAAAGAAAAATGAAGCATAACGGCTATACAACCAAGGACATCGATGAGTTTTTAGCACAGCTTGTCCCAGAAGACAGCCCTGCCTGTTTGTCTGTTGCGTTATGGAAACATAATCGCATGGTCTATCAATATATAAAAGGAACCTACGCATCCGTACGTTCTTGGCGCGATATTACACCTAACACACCTTTCAATATTGGTTCCATTACAAAAGTCATCACTTCCCTAGTCATGCTGCGCATGCAGGAGCGCCAGCTACTATCTTTGCAGGACAAGATTATCGACTACTTGCCATCATTCCCCCACGATGATGTCACCATTGAGCAGCTGATGACTCATTCGGCAGGTTATGAAACGATACAAATTGTCCTATGGCCCAAATGGCACGAAAGGATGGAGGAGTTTGCAGCTCAATTAGTGCCGCTGCTAGAACGAAAATACGAGCCTGGTACGAAAACTAGCTATTTTCCGCACAGCCATTTTTTTCTGATGCAAATTATTGAAAAAGTAAGCGGACAAAGGCTTGAACGCATTGCTCATCGTGAATTATTTCAACCGCTAAATATGAAACATACTACTTATGATATGAGGAAACTCAAACCTAAAAACTATTTACTCCCATGTACGCCGTACCTAGAAGAAGGAGATTTGCGCTATGCTCGTCTTCAAATAACAGGGGACAGCAACCTATACTCGACTTCTCATGATTTACTTAAGCTTGCCCAAGCTTTATTGAATCCATCTGGAAAGTCCCCTCTATCCACATCACTTATCAAGCAAGCACTAGGCTATGAACAGCATATACAATCTCCTCACACCTCTGTATTTTTTCAAAAAGGAGATGGTGAGCTGCTTTCCTTCTTCTCACCAAGCCATTCCTCTTCAGCCGTAGGACATCTCGGATTTACAGGATGCATGTTCTGGATTGATCCTGAGCAGGAAATGGCGGGCACCATACTTAGCAATATGCCTCCCCTTAATGATGCAGCTGTATATGCTGGCCTCAATGAAATTTTATTGCATTGGAAAGAGTAATGCCCCGCAGCACTTCATCCCATAATGGCTTTACCTCAACTTCCAAAGGCATGCGGATCGCACATATGTGCTCAGATGGGCATGGCTCTTCAACGATTTCAAAGTTTACTCCATCATTAATAAGCAAAATATGAAAGCTACCACGAACGAGATTAGACAAGGCTGATTGCAGCCGATAAGCTTCATCCATTGAACCGTGTAAACGAACAAACAATAAACGATATCCCGAGTTGCAAATTTGAAGAAAACGAGTAATTCTCCGAATAAGCTTTTGATGGAAAAAAGGATAAGCATTGAGATCATGCTTCATGCTATTTAAATTTAAAGCTAAATCATGCACTAACGTGATTTCGTAGTTCAGATCATACAGCAGTTGCTCACCTCCCTCACGCTCGATAAAAGTCAAATTAGATGGCGACATAAAATTTTGAAATCTCAACTCATGTAATAGACATACATGCGGCAATGAAGGTGACAGCATCCAATCTAATACACCACTGCAAGGGCGCAAGCCGTACTCTCTCAACTGAATAGCAGCCAAACACTTGCTTCCTAAGCTGAATGCACCATCATACACGCCTCGAATTTGTTCTAATTTCACAAGTTGTCCCTCCTTTCCCTTCAATATATGCGTGCAAGCTGGAATCCGATTGTGTCGACGTCGTTAATAAATGTGCTCTTTCGGTCATGGAGTTCGTATGCGAGAAACGAAAAGAAACAAAACATAGAACACAAAAAGAACCAAGATACATCTCTTGGCTCTTCAGCATGCTTTGTGACTATAGTATTCTTGTCACTAACGTTACACACGATTAACGGAACATGGACCACAATTTGAGTAAATGAAGCGTATTATTCGGATCAATTTTTTGCGCAATAATAAATTGGATAAACTGTTCTTCCTGTGTCGCGGATAGAGGCTCATTCACAATTTTTGCACCTTGACGCAGCAGCTTCCGAACCGTAGCTGTATTTTGCAAATCCGCTTTTGTCACACCTTGAAACAATTGCTTTAGACGTTCTTTTACAGCAGGATTACGCGTCTTGTCCTTTACTCGCTGAACGAGTTGAGGGCTAATGCCGTACTTTTGATAACTCACGTGACCGCTACACCTCCGGCATAGTATTGTCCGCTTGTATACGAAGTCTACAGGCGCATGGCATAGAAGCAATAACCATTGTTACATTGTATGCAAACAGGCTTGTCTACTGTGCCCAGTATTGCATATGGATTCTGCGTCACGAATCAATGACATGTAATCCTCTCCTACTCGTACAGGTTAATAGATACAAGCCCTATCCATGATGGCATAACAAAAAGCCATGCCCTCTCATGCAAGCATGAAAGAAGCAAGGCTTTTGCTGTTACTAACACTTGTTATTACGAACACATTTCACTGCATTTCTATATGCAAATATACAGATCAATTAGTCCAATTGTTCTCCTTGGAACAGCTGCTCCTGCTGTACAGCATCACGCAGCAGCTGATAGTCCTGAGAAGTCCAGAAATCCTCTGAACGAATAAGCTCCGCCGCATCATCACGCGCCTGCTCGAGTACAGCAAAATCACTTGCCATGTCTGCAAGCTTGAAATCCGGCATCCCGCTTTGCTTCGTCCCGAAGAAGTCACCTGGTCCTCGAAGCTCCAAATCCCGCTCAGACAGCTCGAATCCGTCTTCTGTCTCCGTCATAATGCGCATCCGTTCTTGTCCAACCTCGGACTTCGGATCGGCAATGAGCACACAATACGATTGATGCGCGCCACGACCTACCCGACCACGCAGCTGGTGCAGCTGGGACAAGCCGAAACGTTCAGAATCCATCACGATCATCAAGGTCGAATTCGGTACATCGACACCAACCTCGATAACCGTCGTCGAGACGAGAACATGTGTCTCGTTCGCACTGAACAGCTTCATCGCTTCGTCCTTTTCTGCTGCGTTCATACGGCCGTGCAGCAGTCCTACCTTAAGATCAGGGAATGCCTGCTGCATCTGGACATGCACATCGATGGCATTTTGTACATCAAGCTTGTCCGATTCCTCGATCAAAGGCGTAATGATATACGCTTGTCGCCCAGCAGTAACTTCACGTCGAATGAAGCCCAGCACGCGGTCCAGCATTTCATGCTTAACCCAATACGTTTTAATCGGCTTGCGTCCAGCCGGACGCTCCTTAATCGAAGAAACATCCATATCGCCAAATGCCGTAATCGCAAGTGTGCGAGGAATCGGCGTTGCCGTCATCAGCAGCACATCAGGATTATAACCTTTATGGCGCAGGACGCTGCGCTGATTGACACCGAAACGATGCTGCTCATCCGTGACGACCAAGCCCAGGTTACGGAAATGGACATCATCTTGGATAAGTGCATGCGTACCAACAACAATATGAACCATGCCCATCTGCAGGCCACTCAGCACATCACGGCGCTTACGTGCCGTCAAGCTTCCTGTTAAGAGGCCCACTACAATACCATGTGGCTCGAATAGCTTCGTCAAGGAGCGCATATGCTGCTCTGCTAATATCTCAGTCGGCACCATGAGTGCGCCTTGATAGCCACTGCGAACAGCAGCATACAAAGAAACGGCAGCCACGACCGTCTTACCAGAACCAACGTCTCCTTGCAGCAATCGATTCATACACAGCGGTGATCGCATATCACTCAGGATATCCGTCACAGCCTTCTTCTGCGCTTCCGTCAATTCAAATGGGAGGCTGCGGACAAATTCACGAACGGTAGCATTAGAAGCGTTATGCACCACCCCATCTGCTCGCTCACGTGTTATCGCACGGAACATATGCAACTTAAGCTGGAACAAGAGCAGCTCCTCATAAACCATCCGTCGTCGAGCCTGCTTACCAACCTCCACATTATCAGGCTGATGCATCGCTTGAATCGCTTGCTTGCGCGGCATCAATTTGTAGCGCTGCATAAACGAAGCAGGCATAATCTCTGGGATTGTCTCACCAAACTGTACGAATGCCTGCGCCATCGTCTTGCGCATCCACGTCTGTGTAATCTTCCCTCCAACCGAATACACCGGCTGGAACGTATCTCTACGCTGTGTTCCTTGTCCTGGGAACTCGGAAGTGGCAACCGTTAATTGCAATCGGCGCTGATCCCATTTCCCCGTCAACACAATATCTCGTCCTTGTGTGAGCTGCTCACGCAAATATGGACGATTAAACCAAGTCGCTGTTACGAGCCAGCTTTCGATCATGACGCGGCAGGACAAGCGTGATTTCTTGCCAAAACGCTGCATGACAGGCTCACTAACAATACGACCTTCAACTGTAATCTTATCGCCATCTTTCACTTCACTAAGCTGGCGTACCCGAAAATCATCATAACGATATGGAAAGTACAAGAGCAAATCAGCAACGGTAGAAATGCCAAAGGCGTGAAGCTCTTGTTGTTTCAAAGCGCTCACGCCTTTAATCTGTGTTACCGGAATAACGGTATAATCAATCATGAATTCAATGGCTCTGGATCAGGAGCAGCTGGGCGAACAAACACCGCAACGGTTCCATGTCCAACATGTGTGCCAATAACGGCACCAATACGTGTATATTGAATAGATCGAACGTCGAATTGAGACTTCAATTCGGCGACAACCGTATCCGCTGTAGATTTCTCTGTGGAGTAGCCGACCCCAACATCTACAGGCTGATTACCAAAATGCTCTTTGTACATTTCCAACACGCGCTGAAGCAATCGCTTCTGTCCACGTACCTTCTCCACTGCATAAACCTCGCCATCCTTGTCGATAGACAAGATTGGCTTAATATTAAGCAGAGTTCCAAGCATAGCAGAAGCCTTCGCTATGCGACCGCCCTTTTGTAAGTACTCTAATGTATCTACAAGGAAGTATAACTTCTGCTCCTGCTGCAGCTGAGCAATGCGAGCTAGAATAGCATCTTTATCGTACCCGGCTTGAGCTAGCTTAGCAGCTTCTAAGACATAGACCCCAATGCCAAACGAAGCAGACTTCGAGTCAATGACCGTTACATCCACTTCCTCTTCTTCCAGCATACTGCTCGCAAGCAGTGCTGACTGGTACGTTCCACTCATCGCTGCGGAGAGATGAATCGAAATGATCGCACAATCTGGTGACTGTGCGTGAAGACGCTTATAGACTTCCAAAAACTCAACCGGAGAAGGTTGCGACGTCGTCGGCAACTTCGAAGCCTGAGCTAATTTTTCATAGAATTGGTCCGGGCTGATCGTTACTGCATCTTGATACATTTCATTGCCGAAATGTACTTTCAGCGGAACCATCTCAATGTTGTAACGCTCCCTTAATTCCTGGGGAATGTCCGCTGTACTGTCCGTAACTATACGTACGTTGGCCATGTTATAACTCCCTTCCGATACTTATAACCAGATTCTATTCGATCGAGACTAAATAGGAGTAGATCGGCTGTCCACCTTCGTGAACTTCCACCTCAGCATCTGGATAATGCTCTTCAAGCCATTCCACCAGCTTCGCTGTATCTTCTTCCTTAGCATCTTCACCAGTAAGCAATGTAATAATCTCGCCACCGTCTTCCATCATCTTCAGAAGCAGCTGTTGACAAGTTTCTGTGAGGTCCTCTGTCGTAGCTACAATCTTACCGCCGGAAATACCGATGAAGTTACCAGCTTTAATCTCCAAATCATCGAATGTCGTATCACGTACTGCGTATGTCAATTGACCGGATTTCACATGTGCAATTGCATCCTTCATTACTTCGATGTTGGTTTCTACACTTTCTTCCTCTTGGAAAGCAAATGCAGCCGAAATTCCTTGCGGAATCGTCTTCGTCTCCAATACCGTTACTTCTCGCTCTACGATCTCAGCAGCTTGCTTCGCTGCCATAACGATGTTCGAGTTGTTTGGTAAAATGAAGATATGCTGAGCAGAAATGCTATTGATCGCTTCCACGAAATCTTGCGTGCTCGGATTCATCGTCTGTCCACCGGACAAAACAATGTCCACACCCAGACTATTAAAGATATCCATAACACCTTGCCCCATCGCTACAGAGATAAATCCGTATGCGGCAATCTCATCTGCTGGCGGTTCAGCCATAACAACATCAGATGCACTTTCATGAACAGGCATATCTGCGAATACATCTGGCATTGCAGACAATTCGCCCTCATGTTCAAGCAATTCACGGTGCTGCTCACGCATGTTCAAAATATGAATGCGGATCAATTCTCCGTACTTCATAGAAAGGTCAAGTACTTCACCTGGTGTGCGAGAATGAACATGGACTTTGACGATCTCATCATCTTGGATAATGATAATCGAGTCACCATTCTTCGCTAGCGCTTGCTCATACACATCTTCTTGGAACGGACGTCCCGTACCACGAGAAAGATCAATAAAGAACTCCATATCATACAAGAATTCAATATCTTCTGTATCCAGCTTCGCTTGCGCAGAAGTGTGCTTGTCCGCTGCCTTAAGCTTCTCAAGTACAGATAGATCCGGTGCTTCCGGTGTCGCAACAGCAGAAGTTACAGTAGCAACTTCGGAGCCTGTGAACTCCTCGATAGCACGCATAAATCCTTCATAAATATAAACAAGACCTTGTCCGCCTGAGTCTACAACTCCAACCTGTTTAAGGACAGGAAGAAGATCAGGTGTCTTAGCAAGAGCTTCATTCGCCTTTGCTAATACTTCACGCATTAGGTCTGCAACGTCTGGTGTGCGGCGCGCAATATGTACCGCATGTTTTGCTGCCTCTTTGGCAACGGTAAGAATCGTACCTTCAACAGGCTTCACAACAGCTTTATAAGCTGTATCAACGCCCGCTTGGAGCGCGTGTGCAAACTGAACAGCGTTTACTTCATCCAGACCTGCTACTCCACGGCTGAATCCACGGAATAGTTGAGAAAGAATTACGCCTGAGTTGCCTCGTGCACCCATTAATAGGCCTTTGGACAATACTTCTGCAGTCTTAGAGATAGATGGGGACAACTTGCCTTTCATCTCCGTAACTCCAGCAGTCATTGTCAAATTCATGTTCGTACCTGTATCACCGTCCGGGACCGGAAATACGTTAAGCGCGTTAACGTACTCGGCATGGCGGTTCAATGACTCAGCTCCGCTTAGCACCATATTGGAAAAATGTGTTCCATTTAATGAACGAATGTTCAACGAATATTCCCCTTCCTAGCTTAGTACACGCACGTCCTGCACAAAGATGTTCACTTGATCAACCTGAAGCCCGACTACCTCGTTCAACACATACTTTACTTTAAGTTGAATGTTGTGCGCTACTTCGGAAATCTTCGTACCGTAACTTACGACAATGTACAAATCTATATGCACATGATTGTGTTCGCGGCGAACTTCGACACCGCGTGACAAATTTTCACGTCCTAGCAGTTCCGCAATGCCGTCCTTCAGTTGCTTGCGTGAAGCCATGCCCACGAGACCGTAGACCTCCATCGCCGCCGAACCTGCAATAACCGCGACGACTTCTTCGGAGATGTTTACTTTCCCTAGTTCCAATCCGAGTTCTATGGCCATGGTTGGTTCACTCCTTTTTTTGAGTATTATGGACTAATCATCATTGTACTATAATAGAAAAAAGAAATAAACAACCGAAATGCATAAAGTTTTCGTTTCAGTTGACGAGCCAAATCCGCCTATGGTATGATATTGGAGTATTTGAATTGAGCAAATGAACGTATGCATTGTTGCTTTTTGGGGATAAAGGAGGTGTTAAGCATGGCTCGCAAATGTTTTATTACGGGGAAGAAAGCAGGCTCCGGTAACAATCGTTCACACGCGAACAACAAAACTCGCCGCTCTTGGGGAGTAAACGTGCAGAAGGTTCGCATTTTGGTTGATGGTAAACCTAAACGTGTTTACGTGAGTACACGTGCTTTGAAAGCAGGTAAATTGACTCGCGTCTAATACCATGCACCATATACAAAAAGCACCTGGTCTTCCAGGTGCTTTTTCTCTATTCACTTACCCTCTTTTCCCCTGCTGCAGCTAGAGCGAAGCCCGCCATATAAGCTGCCATTTTCACTAAACAACAAACAACACGTTTCCGCCCCGTACGAACTAGATTAAAATCAAGTTGGATGGAATGACAACGGAGTTCGCCATATGGCCGCCTGGAGCATCAATTTTTATGAAACGTGTTTAAAATGGCTTTGACGAATCCCCCCAAAAACTTCGGCAGCTTAAATGTATAAAACTTCATCTATTTCCACCCTCCTCGCCGTTCTCAGTTATCCCTAAAAGTGAGCCTCACTGTCGCAGTCCACAAAAAAAGGTTACATGAGACCATTCCTCATGTAACCATAATATGCTGTCGGTTTCCCTCGTATGCTTGTCTACCCTTTCAAATAAATCATAACCATCAAATTAAGCATTAATAGGCAGCTTTTTCGTGTATTCTACCATGGCCATCAAGACGAGAAATGCGAATAAATAAAAGATAGACAGCACCACGAATGTAATGCGCATGCCTCTCGTTTCAAACTTGCGGAAGAACCACACGCCTACGAAAAAAGCACCTAGCGAAGCGATTAAATTATACGGGAATGGAATAAACGCATACCATCCAATTAATGACCCACAAAGAAAGCTCGTTGCTCCCAGTGTTAAAGCTTGCCGCCAGTTCAAGCCCTCTCCCCCTTTAATTGGTCATTATTTGCCTTCAGCTGCACGACGGATTGCTGCAATCGCAGCTCCGCGGTCCGTTTGACCATATACAGCGCTTCCTGCTACGAGCACGTCTGCTCCTGCCTCTGCTACCGCTCTAGCCGTCTCTGTGCTAACGCCTCCATCCACTTGGATGTGCATAGCATGATTGCCCTTAGCATCTGCTAGATTGCGCAGACGACGGATTTTATCTAATGTATTCGTAATAAACTTCTGCCCGCCAAAACCTGGATTTACGGTCATAACAAGTGCCAAATCAAGATCTGGAATCACTTCTTCGATAGCTGCAAGAGAAGTGTGCGGGTTAATCGCCACTCCAGCCTTAGCACCAGACTCTTTAATTTGATAAATGACACGGTGTAAATGCGAACATGCTTCTGCATGTACAGTAATGATATCTGCCCCTGCCTTCGCGAAGTCAGCCACATATTTCTCAGGCTCTACGATCATCAAATGGACGTCCAATGTCAATTTCGTCAGCGGTCGAATCGCTTGAACGGCAATTGGACCAAATGTTAGATTAGGCACAAAACGGCCATCCATCGCATCGATATGAATCCAGTCCGCGCCACCGCGCTCGACATCAAGCACATCTTCCCCTAGACGTGCAAAATCTGCTGATAAAATAGAGGGTGCAATACGTATCATCTTAGTTAGTACCTCCGCTTTTTGTCTTTCATTTCTTCCATAAAGAGCTGATAATGCTCGTATCGAGATGCAGAAATATTGCCTTCCTCCAACACTTCCTTCACACGACAGCCTGGTTCATGCGTATGCGTACATCCACGGAACTTGCATGACTCAGCATGGGTACGAAACTCGCGGAAGCAGTTAGACAGCTCTTCTACACCAAGTTCCAAGAAGTCCAATTGGCTGAATCCTGGTGTATCCGCAATGTATCCTTCCCCTGTTGCTAAAGGAATGAGTTCCACATGACGAGTCGTGTGCTTACCGCGTCCAAGTCGATGACTGATTGCGTTCGTCTCTAGAGAAAGCCCTGGGAACATCGCATTAAGCAAGGATGATTTACCCACCCCAGACTGGCCTGCAAACACGCTAATATCATCAGACAGCAGCTCTGACAGCTTATCATAGCCCCAGCCCGTCTTTGAACTCGTTTCAACTACATCGTAGCCAATCGAACGATACAACGCGACAATATCCCTCAGCTTAGCTTCCTGCTTGCTAAATTCAGCATCTGGCAAATCCGCGATTAGATCCCATTTCGTTAGTACGATAACAGCATCCAAGCCTGCGTGTTCGATATGTACAAGGAACTTGTCCAACAGCTGCGTATTCAAATCGGGTTCTAATACAGAAAAAGCTAATATTGCAAGACTAACATTGGCTATTGGTGGACGTATAAGCTCACTATGGCGCTCATCGATACCTTCTACCGTACCTTCCCCATTATCAGTCATTGAGAAATTAACGCGATCCCCCACAAGGGGGGATATGCCCTTCTTCTTGAATACTCCTCTCGCTCGGCATTGAACGACTGCATCCATCGACTCACCGTCTGGGCGCACATAGTAAAATCCGCTCAGCGCTTTCACGATCAAACCTTTTGGCATCACTTAACCTCCATGCCCCGCATGTTCGCCATCCTGGGCATTTTCATTGTCTGACTCAGTTGACTCGCCCTCGCCTCCACTTTCACCTTCGTTACCAGAAGGAGGGCTCTCGGTGCCTCCAGTAGGCTCAGTTGGCGCTGAAGGCTGAATCTGAGGAATAGGCACTGTACCTTGCTTTACATCCACATAAGTTACTCGATAATCACCTAAATATTCACCATCTCGTTCGACGGATACAACCCCGTCCTTATTTGGGTCAACGACGAGATCAACGCTAAATACTTGTGTCGTACTAATCTTTCTTTTTTCCAATTTCCTGTTCTCTCCACGTGCGTCGATATACTTAATTTCAATCGTGCTCAGTTTACCTTCTTCCTTAGGAGGCACAGGAATTTGGAGGCTGTATTCAACTGCTTCTGGAGGATATCCAGCACTTACGTATATGCTTACTTCCATTCCTTTTGAAACAAGCTCATTCGGATAATAAGGCATCTGCTTAATGACTTGACCTTCTGGCAGATAGCTCTTCTCATCAATAATGCCGTCAGGCTGCTTCAACTTCAAGCCAAGCGATTCTATTTTCGCCATCGCTTCTTCCTTCGTAGAGCCCACTAAGTTCGGCATCTTGAACGTTTCCTTGCCTTTGCTCACGTCCAGCTTTACCGTATCTTTAAGCGGATCGACATTTTCGCCAACCCCAGGTGTCATAGACACAACTGAATCTTCAGGAACATCATCGCTAAAGACAGGATTGCGCTGGATACGCTTGCTGTCAAAGCCCATTTCTAGCAGCATCTTAACAGCGTCGTCATAAGGGATGCCTACCACAGAAGGCAGTGGCTTGGCAGGCTCGCCTTCACTAACAGATATTTTAATCGAGGCGCCTTCTTTTACCTTAGTTCCAGGCGCTTTGCTCTGTTCAAATACAATCCCTTTTGGCACACCTGCTTGCGGCTTGCGAATAATTGGATCTTCCAACACGAGCTTGAATTTCTCCAGCTCTGCCTTTGCCTCCGACTCCGTCAAGTTAACCAATTCAGGGACTGCAATCTCCTCAACCGCCAGCAAGCTTTTTACATAAAATACAACACCTATCATAATAGCGAGGAACACCAACGTTAATGTAATCCATAATGCTGGTTTAACCCATTTTTTCTGTGCTGGTGCAGTTGAAGCTGATTGTACGTTTTGTACCGCAGCCGTTCCCTCCTGCACACTCCCTCTAGGAGCCAGAGAATGGCGAGAATGGGCAGCCGATGATGCACCGCCTAGCGATGAATCGGACGGATAATCCATGCTCTTAGCCTCTACGTATCTTCCTGCTCCCATGCCTGGATTCGTATCTATTGGATTCAAATCCTGTTCACGAATAGCCGGCATAACGCGCGTCTCCTCATGATCCTCGTAATGATAGCTGGGAGACACAAATCTTACTTTGGATTCACGCAAACGTTCAGGCCTAAGCACTGTCTCTAAATCCCGCATCATTTCTACTGCAGATTGATAACGTTCATCAGGGTTTTTGCGCATCGATTTCAATATAACGTTCTCTACACTTTGAGGAATGCTCGGATTCAATTCACGAGGCTCCTCAAACGGTTCCTGCAAATGCTTAAGTGCAACACTTATAGGACTCTCTCCTAAAAAAGGAAGCTGTCCTGTAAGCATTTGATACAGAACAATACCTAATGAATAGAGATCAGATTTCTCTCCTGTTGAGATGCCTTTCGCATGCTCAGGTGAAAAATAATGAACAGACCCTACAACCGAACCCGTTTGTGTAATCGTCGAAGACGTTACCGCTCTAGCAATACCGAAGTCCGTCACTTTCACACGACCATTTTGACCAATTAAAATGTTATGCGGTTTGATATCACGATGAATAATATGATTATGATGGGCATGATCAAGCGCATCGCAAATTTGAGTCGCAATGCGAATCGCTTCTTCTGGCTGAAGTGGAGCCCGTTCTTTAATAATCTCATTTAAATTCTGGCCATCTATGCATTCCATGACGATGTAATGCACTTCATCCTCTTGTCCTACATCATAAATACTTACGACATTGGGATGGGACAACGATGCGGCCGACTGTGCTTCGCGTCGGAAGCGGCGAACGAATTCCTCGTCATGCACGAATTGCTGACGCAGCACCTTCACGGCTACATAACGATTCAGCAACACATCCAGCGCTTTGTACACGAGCGCCATGCCACCCTCACCAACGCGAGCAATAATTTCGTATCGACCTGCCAATGTAGTTCCTATCACGAGTTCCACCCCACTTTCTCCGCTACACTTGCTTGAGCTTGGGCAAGAATCACCGTAACGTTATCATCTCCGCCAGCTTCTACCGCCTGTTCAATCAAGCGATCAGCAATCACTTCCAGCGGTAAAGACGGATCAACAATTGTAGACCATATTTCTTTCGTACTAATCATGTTCGTTAAGCCATCGCTGCATAGAAGAAGTGTCTCATCCTGTTCCACACGAAGCGGTGCTACATCCACGCGAACACGGGCATCCGTACCTAGCGCACGAGTAAGCACATTACGGCGCGGATGATGGCTCGCTTCGTCCTGCGTAATTTGCCCTGACTTCAGTAATTCATTGACGAGCGTATGATCGTCGGTGAGCTGCCGAATATGTTGCGGGCTGATGATATAAGCACGGCTGTCCCCAATATGAGCAACCGTTCCTTCATCCTGTTGAAGCAGCGCAGCGACAATCGTCGTTCCCATGTTGTTGTACTTCTCATCTTGCGACGCAATATGATAAATCGTATCATTCGCTCGAAAAATAGCACTTTTCAAAGCATCTTCTCTATCCTTCTCATCTAGCTCAGAAGGTAGCTGCCTCAGCTCATTTACAACGGTTTCGACAGCCAAGCGGCTTGCAATATCACCGGCTTGATGTCCCCCCATGCCGTCAGCGACAATAACGAGCGTATAGCCGTTAGGCAACGTCGCTGCATAAGCACGATCTTCATTTACTGCGCGTACTTTGCCGATATCAGAACGGTGCACAGCCTTCATTTCATTCACCTCGCATTGGATTCCATATGCTTCGAACGCAATTGACCGCATGCTGCGGCAATATCATGACCTTGCTCACGACGAATCGTCGCGTTAATTCCTTTATCCACCAACGCACGATGGAACTTAAAGATGTCATTACGAGGTGTACGAACATAGTTGCGTTCTGGAACATAGTTAACTGGGATTAGATTGACGTGTGCTAGCATGTCCATTCGTTGAAGTACATCTGCAAGCTCTTCTGCATGCTCAACCTGGTCGTTTACGCCACCAATTAGTGCATATTCGAATGTTATGCGACGACCTGTCTTTTCTTGATAAAATTTGAGTGAAGTCATCACATCGTCAAATGGGAAACGACGGTTAACAGGCATTAGCTTCGAACGCAGCTTATCATTCGGTGCATGGATGGAAATCGCAAGGTTAATCTGCGTATTCTCTTCTGCAAATTTATAGATACTCGGTACAATACCACTCGTAGAAACGGTAATATGGCGCTGACCGATATTCAGACCCTTTTCATGAATCATATTACGCAAGAAGGCCATCGTTGCATCATAATTTTCAAATGGTTCTCCAATGCCCATAATAACGATACTGCTGACACGCTCATCTGTCTTATCTAATATTTTCTGAGCTGCTACAACTTGAGCAACGATCTCTCCTGCCGTCAAGTCACGCTTCAAACCGCCGAGCGTCGATGCACAGAACGTACAACCAACACGGCAGCCAACTTGTGTCGTTACACAAACGCTGTTTCCATAATTGTGTTTCATAACAACTGTTTCAATCGCATTGTCATCATGCAAGCCGAACAAGAACTTAATTGTTCCGTCAGACGATTTCATATGTGTAATTTCTTTCAACGTAACGAACTGGAAGTTATCCATCAACTTTTCACGCAAACCTTTAGATAAGTTGGACATTTCCTCAAAGCTCATTACGCGCTTTACATAAATCCAATCGAAAATTTGGCCAGCACGAAATGCCGGCTCCCCATTTTCCTTCAGCCATTCTTGCAATTGATCAAACGTTAAGTCGTATATAAAAGGTTTCATTCGGTATCTATCCCTGCGCTTTCTGTATGTCATGTAATCGGATTGTGCCTGTTTCCATCATCTCACTAGGCGGATAACTCCACCCGCTTGTAGATTATACTATGCACCTTTTTCCGTCAAACGGCTCATTCATCCATTATAGGAATCAATATTACATCCCTTTTTCAATGAACACAGCATCGTAATAATTTATTGTACCACAATTGGCTTGTTTTCAAAAAGCTGTCGCCTGCTCCAAATGCATATTTTCTCAAAAAAAGCCCCGCTCAGCAGCTGGATTAAACCGAGGCAGCCAATAGCGGGGGCATGTGCTTCATGTACCGTGGCATATGCAGCTAAATAGGAAGATGAAATAGGTTCTGCTTGGCGGATCTCATCCTACTGCTTCTGCAAGCAGGCAATGAAAAATCCGTCCGAATCTGCATCGTGCGGCAGCACTTGCAGCATGCCTGACGAACTGCGTGCAAGCGCGGCGCCAAGCTTCGAAGAATCTAGCGCTGACTTCCACGAATCATCCAAGGACCATTCTTTATCATGACTTGCCTCTTCCATAAACGCCTGTACGACGTCCTCATTTTCCTCATGTTCAATCGTACAAGTGGAATAAACCAATCTTCCGCCTGGCTTAACAAGTTTAGCCGCTTCTCGGATAAGTCGCGATTGCAGTGCTGCTATCGCCGCTACATCAGAGGCAGTCTTCGTCCATTTTAAGTCAGGTTTGCGTCGAATAACACCAAACCCCGTGCATGGCGCATCTAAAAGAACAACATCAAAGGACTGCTCTGGCAATTGCTTGCTGAGCTCAGCCGCATCTACATTAATCGTTTGAATGCAAGATAATCCTAAACGCATTGCCTGTTCTTCTATCAGCTTCACTTTGTGAGCATGAACGTCATTGGAAATAAGCTCTCCGACATTGTTCATCCGTTCTGCAATATGCATCGACTTGCCCCCAGGAGCAGCACAGCAATCCACGATGCGCATGCCTGGCTGCGGACGAATCGCTTCGACGACTAGCATCGAGCTTTCATCCTGTACAGACAGCTTGCCTTCACGATACGCAGATGTAAAAGCAAAGTTGCCTGCCTGATGAGCAACGATACCATCTTGGCTAAGCATGGATGGTTCTGCATCGATCCCGTTTGCACGCAGCTCTTCCAATAGATCATCGCGCGTCGTGCGAATACGATTCACTCGTCCACTTGCATGTGGAGCTGTATTGTTCGCTTCACACATACTGCGGACCGCGTCTTGTCCATAAGCTTCAATCCAGCGGGAGACGAGCCACTCCGGATGTGAATGCGTCCAAGCGATGCGCTTCACAGCATCATCTGACTGAGGAGCATTCCACAATTCAGGCTCACGCATCACGGCACGCAATACACCGTTGACGAACCCTCCCATTGCTTGCTGCCCGCGACGCTTAGCAATCGCGACCGCTTCATTAACAGCGGCATGCGAAGGCACTCGGTCTAAATAATGCAGCTGATATAAGCTCATTCGCAGTAGATTGCGCATCCAAGGCTTCAGCTTGTCGATTCCCTTCGCAATTTTCAATTGCAGGACACCGTCAATGGTATTCAGTCGTTGAATCGTTCCGTACACAAGCTCTGTCGCTAAGCCCGCATCCACGCGTTCCAATTCCGCCTCCTGCAATGCTGCATTCAGCTGCAAATTGCTGTAGGAGCGATGCTTATCCACCATTACGAGGACATCCAGTGCTACTTCGCGCGCTGTCTTCCGTCGAGGACGAGGTGCATGATTGCCAACTTGCTTTTGAGGAGCAGCTCCCGCTCCCTTCTTCGTTGAAGAAGATGCTTGATCCGAGCCTTGACGCTTGGACTGAGTTGCAGGTGTTGAATTAGTACGTTGACGCTGTGCTCCTTGGTGATCACGAGTAGACTGTGATCGTGGAGACTGCTGTTGACTGGAACTGCTAGAATTGCCCTTCTTCACCCAAGCACCGTCCCTATCTCAAGCTTGCCGCCACGGACAAAGTCACGCACTGCCATCGCCTTTTTACCCGCTGGCTGTACTTCTGTCAGCCAAATCGAGCCGTCACCAGTCTTTACTTCGATACCCTCTTCTGATGCCGTGAGCACCGTTCCAGGCACAGCAGAGGACGAAGCTTGTCCTTGCTCTTTCAAAGCGCATTTCCACACTTTGAATACTTCACCGTTCCATGTTGTAAATGCACCCGAATAAGGAACGAGTCCGCGAACCTGATTGAATAATGCACGTGAAGAGTTGGACCAATCGATCAGCTCATCTTCACGCTTAAGGTTCGGTGCATAGGTTGCCAGATCATGATTTTGCACTTCTGCTGTCAACTTGCCCGCTAGCAAGTCAGGCAGTGTGCGGCGAAGAAGATCTGCTCCCTCTACGCTCAATTTCTCAAACATCGTGCCAGCATTGTCTTCATCAGTAATCGGTACTTCTACACGCGTAAGCATGTCTCCCGTATCCATACCTTCCGCCATATACATAATCGTTACGCCAGTTTTGGCTTCACCGTTTATAATCGAGCGTTGAATTGGCGCACCGCCGCGATAGTAAGGCAGCAAAGAGCCGTGTACATTAATACAGCCATAACGCGGAACATCGAGTACCGCTTTCGGCAAAATTTGTCCATAAGCCGCTGTCACGATGAGATCAGGCGCCAACTTGCGAATGTCCTCTACCGTTTCAGATGTACGCAGCTTCTCAGGCTGCCATACTTGAATGCCGTGCTCCATCGCCAGCTGCTTTACCGGAGTTGGCGTCAACACGCGTTTACGTCCTACTGGGCGGTCAGGTTGGGTAACGACTGCCGCCACATCATAACCTTCATCCAGCAGCATTTGCAGGGATGTCACCGCGAACTGCGGCGTCCCCATAAATACGATTTTTGTCATCCCTTACTCCTTCTCTTGACGCGGAATTTCATACACACTTTCAGCGATGGATGTAAACAGTACACCATTCAAATGGTCAATCTCATGCTGGAACGCACGTGCCAAAAAGTCCGTAGCTGTCACCTTAACCGGCTTGCCGTGACGATCGAAGCCTTTAACATGAATCTTTTTGTAGCGGCGCACATCACCATTCAATCCAGGGATACTGAGGCAGCCTTCAGGCCCAAGCTGTTCGCCTTCTTTTTCTACCATTTCTGGGTTGACCATTTCGATCAGGCCGTTCTCATCGCCAACATCAACAACGATAACACGCTTCAAAATACCGATCTGCGGTGCAGCAAGGCCTACACCTTCTGCATGATACATCGTATCAGCCATATCATCGAGCAACTTGTGCAAGTTAGCGTTGAACTTCGTTACTTCTTTTGCTACTTCATGAAGAACCGGATCTGGTTCGTGTACAATAATGCGAATTGCCATTTAAGACACCATCCTTAATCATTTGCTTTATAAAAATCATGTATAAAATCAATATATATCCTTATTCCAAAATATCATACGAAAAAGTAGTGCAAATATGGATTTACATCATCATTTGCGGATCAACGTCCACGTGGAACAATACACCTTGCTCGCGAGTCATCGGCTCCAGCGTCTTCAGCGCAGCTGATACAAGCGAAGGCAAATCCACCTCTCCACGGCATTTAATCGTACATTGGAAACGGTATTTATTTTTGATCCGAGGAATCGGCGATGCTACAGGTCCAAATACGTCTACCGCCTGCACCGCACCATGAAGAGGCTTAAGCAAGCCCCATTCCTCTGCAATCTCCTTAATGCGCAGCACTGCATTCTCCGCAGCACGGACTAACAACGGCAATTCTTCGTGCGTCATCGTAAGCAATGCCAACCGGCAAAACGGCGGCACCAGACGCGCCCTGCGCATCCGCAGCTCCTCAGATGAGAATGCCTTATAATCATGACCAGACGCATGTACAATCGAATAATGTTCTGGCGCGTAGGTTTGCACGACAACTTCACCAGGCAAATGATGTCTTCCCGCTCGACCAGCCACTTGAGTAAGCAGCTGGAACGTCTTTTCAGCTGCCCTGAAATCAGGCATGTGCAAGGCAGAATCAGCAGCAATAACACCAACAAGCGTAACATAAGGGAAATCTAGTCCTTTTGCTACCATCTGTGTGCCAAGCAAGACATCCGCACGTCGCTCACGAAATTGCTGCAGCATTTTCTCATGTGAGCCTTTCTCTGTCGTCGTATCCACATCCATCCGAATGACCCGAATACCTGGGAAACGTCGAGCCAACTGCTCCTCAACACGCTGCGTACCCGTCCCGAAAAATCGAATATGCTCACTCTCACAGTCCGGACACGTTTGCGGCGACCGCTCCGTATATCCGCAATAATGACAGCGAAGATGTTCTGTTTTCATATGATACGTCAATGAAATATCACATTCAGGACATTGAGCCACATAGCCGCACGTACGACACATGATAAAGGTGGAATAACCTCTTCGATTCAAGAGAAGCACCACCTGCTCCCCTTTAGCCAATCGATCTTCCAACGCTTCCTCCAATGGAGCACTGAACATCGAGCGGTTGCCAATCTTCAGCTGCTCTCTCATATCTACAACCGTCACCGGAGGTAATGGGCGGCCAGCCACCCGTGTTGGCATTTCCAACAATTCAACATCCCAGATCGGACGCTCCAATCCTCGCGCTTGAGCGTCATAGCCATGCATCTTAGCAGCGTAGTACGTTTCCATAGACGGCGTAGCTGATCCAAGCACAACTACCGCTCCATGCTGTACAGCTCGTTCAATCGCAACATCACGCGCATGATACTTTGGCGTCTCTTCTTGCTTGTATGAAGTTTCATGTTCTTCATCAATAATAATAAGACCAATCCGGCGAAATGGTGCAAATATGGCTGAACGCGCCCCGATAGCTACCGATACGCTGCCTTCACGAATTTTGCGCCATTCATCATAGCGTTCACCTTGCGATAATCGACTGTGCAATACAGCTACTTTTGCACCGAAGCGACCTTTAAAACGTTCCACCATTTGCGGAGTAAGCGAAATCTCAGGCACAAGTACAATCGCTTCCCGTTCCGAAGCAAGACAGCGTTCTATCGATTGAAGATATACTTCCGTTTTACCGCTGCCCGTCACCCCGTGAAGCAAAAATGTCTTTGCCTTTTCCCGATCCAGCGCTTCTTGCAATTGGCTATACACTGTAGCCTGTTCATCTGTCAGCGGCAAAGGTTGAGTTGGCTTAAAGTGCCGTTCCTTATAAGGATCACGAAGCACCTCTCGATCCTCAATCTGAACTACCCCTTTGTCTGCTAATGCCTTAACCGCGGAAGCATTCAAATCCTTCAATGGCGCTTCACCGTTCATAGCAAGTAAGTGCTCCATCGTTTCTTGCTGACGCTTGGCTTTGAGTCCAGCACTAAATGCTAGTGCCTCTTCTTCAGACATCGTTAAACAGACACACTTCAGCTTCTTTACACCAATTCTATCTTTAATGCGCTCGATCTCTACAAGCCATCCTGCATACAGAGAAGCGCGGATCGCCTTTGCTGCATAAGGGAATGTTTGCAGCAATTTCTCTGCTGTTATAGGCTCATGCTGCTGTACATAAGCAAGCAAGCGCCGATACATAGGCTGATGCAGCAGTTCACGGTTTAACCAACCGATCAACGTCTGCTCACCACTCCATTTGCCCAGCTCAAGTTCTTCATCGCTTTGCTGCCAGAAGCTATCGTCCGCACCTACTCCATTTTCATCCCAGTCGTCTACGACAGGCTGAGTATCTAACAGACGCAGTGCCTCCGTGCCAAGTCGAAGCGCCTTTTCCGTTCTGCCTTTCAACGCAGAAGGAATCATCACTTGCAGAGCAGCTGTAAACGTACACACATATTGATGGCTCATCCATTCCGCCAACCTAACCAAGTCAGGAGGGAGCGGTGGAACAAGATCTAATAATTGCTGAATAGGCTTTAACTTTTTGCTTGGAATGTTCGTTCCATTTACTCGATCAATGACGATCCCTTGAATCGTGCGCGGTCCAAATGGCACGCCTACTCGACTGCCGATTTCGATCCAGGGCTCCATCTCGCGTGGAATCGCATAATCGAACGGTCGATCAGTCTGTTTGCTCGGCACATCTACAATAACTCGGGCGATGTGGACCGAATCGGACGGATTAGTCAATGACAAGCACCTCTTCAGGAAGTAGCTTAGCCGCCTGCTCTAGTATCCGTTTTGCCACATCCTGCTTCGCACGTACCGATACGGATTCAACAAGCCCTTGTCCATCAAAAATAAGCACCTCGTTATTATCCGAACCGAAGCCGATATCAGAACGAGACACATCGTTGGCAACAATCAAATCGCAATTTTTCCGCTTTAGCTTCCCTTGAGCAAATTCAGCTACATTATGCGTTTCTGCCGCAAAACCAACGAGCACTTGATGCTGCTTATGCTCACCAAGCCATGCTAAAATATCAGGATTTCGCTCTAGCTCAAGCACAAGCGAATCAGCTGTCTTTTTAATTTTTTGCTCGGCACGGAACTTTGGACGATAATCCGCAACTGCAGCCGCCTTAACCACGATGTCTGTCTTCTCATAATGGGCTTGTACAGCTTTTAACATATCGAGAGCAGATTCTACTCGAATGACGTTAACTCCATCAGGGATCATCGTCTGAACTTGTCCAGCGACAAGCGTTACATCAGCCCCCATGTCGCGTGCAGCCTGGGCTATCGCAATCCCCATTTTGCCAGAAGCATCATTTGTTAAGTATCGAACTGGATCAATGCGTTCCAATGTTCCACCAGCTGTCACCATTACTCGACGTCCTGCTAATAGGCCTGAATTGCTGTTGTTCGTAATAACTGCCTCATTGAGGCCAGTACTACCTATAGGAGGCAACGAAGATGGTATAGTAGCACCTTCAAAGAACTGCCTCACATGCTCTATGATCAATTCTGGCTCCTCAAGACGCCCTTTTCCCGTATAGCCACATGCAAGCGGCCCTTCAGCCGGTTCAATGAAATGGACGCCACGTTGACGCAGCAGCTCCATATTGTGCTGGACGGCAGGATGCGCATACATGTGGACGTTCATAGCAGGGGCCACCATTACAGGCGCGGTAGTAGCTAGCAATGTTGTAGATAACATATCATCCGCTAAACCATACGCCATCTTTGCTAGTATGTTAGCCGTTGCAGGGGCGATCAAGAACAAGTCCGCACGATCCGCCAAATTGATATGGGACACTACAGCTGGGTCACGTTCATCAAACGTATCCGTATAGACTGGATTGCGAGACAAGGTCTGCAAAGTCAACTCGGGAATGAACTTCGTCGCACTGTCTGTCATTATGACATGCACGCTTGCCCCAGCCTGAGTAAGCTTACTGCATAGCGTTGCCGCTTTATAGGCAGCAATTCCACCTGTTATACCGAGCACAATCGTTTTTCCATGTAGCATCATGTCCCCGCCTTTCCCTAGCATGCTGATGAAAAAAATAACAACCTTCGGTTCAAACGCCAATAGACGTCATTCACCAACGGGTTGTTCTTGGATAAGTAACCGCCTGATGCAACTCACTTGCTCAGACAATCATCTTGCTTATATACAACACGAGAGCATCGACTTTGAACCATTAAGATTCAGCATACGATGCTCTTGTTTATTTAGAATTGATTTTGACGTTCTTGTTCGATGTGGATCTGTTCACCATAAATCTCTTCAAGCGCAACCCCAACGTATTTGTGGGATTTTGGTTGAGTCAATTCTGTACGGCTGCCCTCGCGCAATTGACGAGCACGTCTCGACGCTGCCACCACGAGTGAATATTTGCTATCAGCTTTTCTTACTAGTTCATCAATAGATGGATAAAGCATGCTTTGCACCCCTCTTATCGTAATAAACATATGACAAGGTGCACTGAAACAGTGCACCTTACACAATCGTTGTATCCCTTATTTCTCAATCTTACAGTGTTCGGCAATAATGACGCTTTCTATTCGCTTGCAAGCCAAGTCGATTTCATCATTAACGACTGCATAATCATAATGCTCCATTAATGCGATCTCCTCAACAGCAACGTTCATACGATGGTCGATAACGACCTCGTTCTCCGTGCCGCGCCCGCGAATGCGATCTTTGAGTTCTTCCAAAGAAGGAGGAAGCAAGAAAATAAAAATACCCTCTGGGAATTTCTCTTTTACTTTCAATGCACCTTGAACTTCAATCTCCAAGATGATGTCCTTGCCAGCCGCTAGCGTTTCTTCCACGAAAGCGCGTGGTGTTCCATAGTAGTTGCCTACATATTCAGCATGTTCAAGCAACTGATCGTTCTCCATCATACTGCGGAACTCTTCATGAGTTTTGAAAAAATAATTAACGCCATCCACTTCTCCAAGACGTGGTTGACGTGTTGTAGCAGATACTGAGTATGTTACATTTTGCACTTTTTTCATTAGTGCTTTGCATACGGTGCCTTTGCCTACGCCTGAGGGACCAGACAGTACAATTAGTAAACCCTTTTTCATAATCGTCTCCATCTTTTATTCGTCGTTGTCGTCATCCTTCGTTGATAAACGATGGGCAACCGTTTCCGGTTGAACCGCGGACAAAATAACGTGATCACTATCTGTAATAATAACCGCTCGAGTACGGCGGCCATATGTTGCATCAATTAGCATATGTCTGTCTCGTGCTTCTTGAATAATACGCTTGATCGGAGCCGATTCGGGACTCACGATTGAAATGATGCGATTCGCGGATACGATATTCCCGAAACCGATATTAATCAGTTTAATTGCCATGATAGGTCCTCCCTCATATACGAACGCTACATACTCTATTCGATATTCGCTGCTTGCTCTCGAATTTTCTCTAATTCGGCTTTCATATCGACAACTCGATTGACCAATTCAAGATGATTAGCCTTCGAACCGATTGTATTCGTTTCGCGATTCATTTCCTGTACAAGAAAGTCTAACTTACGGCCAATTGGCTCTCCACTGGACAATAGCTGTCGGAATTGAGTGAAATGACTCTTCAAGCGTGTCAGTTCTTCATCGATGTTGGAGCGCTCTGCAAACATAGCCACTTCCATACCGAATCTGGATTCGTCAAACGCAGCAGACTTGTCGAGCAATTGCTCAAGCCGTTGCTTAAGCTTGCTACGATACTCCTCTACAACGCTTGGCGCCCATTGGATCATCTCCGTATGTAAACTTTCAAGTCGGGACAACCTTTCCAATGTATCATCAGCAAGATGACGGCCTTCAATTCCGCGCATTCGGCATAAGCCGCTTAGCGCTTCTGTGAAGCCGTCTTCCAGAACAGCAATCAATTGTTCATCAGACCATGTCGCCTTCTCACGAACATTCATAACATCAGGAAGACGAAGCAAATCGTTTACAAGCAGCGATCCTTCCAGCCCATAGCGCTGTTTCAGTTGCTCACCGGCTTGCACATAGGCTTCAACAACCCCCATATTGCATTCCGCTTCATAGGCAGATTCGCTCGTACGTTCCTTATTCACATATACGTCAACGCGACCGCGATTGACGTGTTGTGCAACAAGACGTCGCAAATGATCTTCGATCCCCGCCCATTCGCGAGGCATACGAAGCACGATATCGCTATATCGGTGATTGACGGATTTCATCTCAATATTGATCTTATAGCCGCCTAATTCTCTGGCGGCCTGACCATAGCCCGTCATACTATAAACCATGGGAACCACATCCATTATCCTATTGTAATTGATTACGTCTAACGAGACAAGAGGTTAGCAGGGCGTTCCGCTTTTTCCCATACGTAAGATGTAAGCTCTGCTGTCATCTCATAGAACATGAATGGAGTAATCAAATAAATACCATTGAAATGCTTCATTGCTACATCAAGCAAATCTCGCGCAATATCGACACCTACCGTTCGCCCAACTTCACCTTCCAGACCCGCCATACGGGAACGAACCTCATCAGACAATAATATGCCCGGCACCTCATTATGCAAATATTCAGCGTTGCGTCCGCTTGCCAACGGCATGATGCCCACGAAAATAGGAATCGAAATCGACTTCGTTAACTCGGCCATTCGTTCTATTAACACCGGATCATAAATAGGCTGCGTCATTATATAATCTGCACCCGCTTCAACTTTGCGATACAATCGCTCTACCGCCTTTTCCAAATGCTTCACATTCGGATTAAAAGCTGCGCCCACAACAAAATTCGCTTTTTGCTTCAGTGGACGCCCTGAAAAAGCAACACCATCATTCAACTGTTTAATCATACGAATAATTTCGAAGGAAGTTAAGTCATAGACGGAGCTGGAATCCGGTAAATCTCCGAAACGAGCAGGATCACCAGTTACAGCTAACACATGGTCCATCTCTAATGCATCCAATCCCATCATGTGAGATTGCGTTCCAATTAAGTTCCGGTCACGGCATGCAATATGAACAAGTGGTCGCACACCTACTTCTTCTTTAATTAAATAACCAAGAGCCATATTGCTCATCCGAGTAACCGCCAGCGAATTATCGGCCAACGTCACGGCATCAGCTCCCGCTCGTTTTAACTCCGCTGCACCTCGCATGAATTTAGCAATGTCCAAGTCACGCGGCGGATCGAGTTCAACGATAACCGTATGCCTTTCTTTTGCAAGATCAACAATTGTAGGCTGCTTGTTCCAATCCTTATTGGAAGACGAAGAAGCACCAACAGGCAATTCTGTTCCAACCGAAATATCCAACTTAGCCCTATTGTTCTTAATAGCCAATGATGGGAGTTCCTTAACGGTTTCAAGTGCGCTTACGATAGCACGAATATGCTCTGGTGTCGTACCACAGCATCCTCCGACAAGACGTGCACCTTTATTAGCAAACTCTACTGCGCTTTGCGCCATGTACTCTGCTGTAGCAACAAAGTTATAACGGCCGTCCACATAATCAGGCAAACCTGCATTCGGGAACGCAGACAAAGGCAATCCGACCATGCTTTCTACAGACTCGATCGCTCGAAGCAAGCCGTTAGGGCCCATACGACAGTTGAATCCTACTACATCTGCCCCATCTTCTCGCAAAATACGAAACGCTTCAGGCAAGGTAAAGCCATCTTTCGTACGCTCCGAATCCTCTACTGCGAACTGACAAATAATCGGCACATTATTATCAATTTGACGGGCAATCTTGAAAGCAAGACGCATTTCCTCCAGATCATAGAACGTCTCGAACATAATCGCGTCAACGCCTGCCTCAATAAGCGCAGACAATTGTTCTTCAAAATCCCGGACTACTTGCTCCGTAGAAATATTTTCACGCTTACCAGCACGAATAGAGCCTAATGCCCCTGCTACGAAAGCTTTGCCTTGTGCAGCTTCACGAGCCAAGCGCACACCTGCGCGGTTAATATCCTTCACGAGATGCTCCATGCCATGTTTAGCAAGCTTCTCACGATTCGCTGTAAACGTATTTGTCTCAAGCAAAGTAGCTCCAGCCTCTACATATTCACGGTGAATGCCCAGGATAATATCTGGGTCACTAATGTTCATTGCTTCATATGACTTACCTACTGGATAACCCAACTGGTACAGATACGTACCCATTGCTCCGTCTCCGACTATCAATTGGTTCTGAATGGCCTGTCTGAACTTCTCATACTGACTAGTATTCATTCCTCTACACCCCAATCTCCCATGATGCGGCTGTTCTTTTTCGTATATATCCCAACTATCTATGCACACGAAGTAAGGTAACAGCCTAAAGCCTGCCAGATGAACAAAAGACGCTCCGCTGGAGCGCCATGAACTACAAGTGACCTACCTAGATACTGTTCTGTGATCATAAGAGTGAGAAGATCCCGAACGAGGAATCTTCTCTATCGTTTGCTTCTATTTACACGTCAACGCGTCGTTAATAGAGATGGTTAATTATTTCAACCAAGTACCATCATATACCATTTCGGATGGTCCTGTCATGTATACATGTCCATCTTCTTCATTCCACTCGATAAATAATTCTCCACCTGCGAGTGAAACCGTTGCCGCACGGTCTGTTTTCCCATTAAGCACACTTGCAACAAGCGTTGCACAAGCACCTGTACCACAAGCAAGTGTCGGTCCTGCACCACGTTCCCAAACACGCATATCCGTATAGTCACGAGAACGGATCGATACGAATTCAACGTTAGTCTTGCGCGGGAATAAAGGATGAACTTCCAACTTCGGTCCCCAAGTGTTGAAATCAAATGCCGTTGCATCATCAACATAAATGACGCAGTGCGGGTTGCCCATAGATACCGCTGTGAAATGGAATGTCACACCTTCTACTTCGATTGGATGATTGACTACTGTCTCTTGATCGATCGTCGTAGGTACTTGCAGCCCTTGAAGAATGGGCTTGCCCATATCAACGCGGACCGTTGTCACAACTCCGTCCACTTTATTCAACTGTACGCGTTGCACACCTGCTCCCAGCGTTTCGATCGTTAGCTCATCACCTGAAACATAGCCGCGGTCTGATACATATTTCGCAACACAACGAATTGCATTACCGCATTGCTCTGCCTCAGAGCCATCTGAGTTTATAATACGCATCATAAAGTCCGCCTGTGTGGACGGTAAAATATATACTAAGCCATCTGCACCAATCCCAAAATAACGATTACACGTTGCAATAGCTAGTTCAGCTGCATTGGCTGGCAATTGTTGTTCACCAAATACGATAACAAAGTCATTGCCTAGTCCGTTCATTTTCGTAAATTGCATCTACTTCCACTCCTCTAAATCAAAACTTGCTACTAGAATAACGCAAAAGGAGGGGAAAGTATATTCACCAACTGAAAAAATGTTTGCACTATACTACCTTTCTTATAGACCGTTGTTGCGCCCGATTCCGCTTGAAAGAAGACTTTCTCCCTGAAATAATCGACCCAAAACCAAGTAAAAACGTTGGAATTCCTGCCATTATCAAGGTAATAGCCCAGTCACGCAGCGACAACGGCACGGTTTTGAAAATAGGCTGCAGTGCCTCAACGTACAGTACAGCAAGCAGCAATACGACGGAAGAAAGAACAGCTAGCACAAGATATTTATTTTGCAATAGATTGCGGTGAAAAATAGAACGCGAGCTGCGGCAGTCAAATACATGAATAAGCTGTGCCATGACTAGCGTTGCAAAAGCAACAGATTGGGCATGTACTAACTGCTGGCTGCTATTATCAGCCTTCAGCGTTAGCCAGAATGCAGCCAACGTGCATATCCCAATGAGGAAGCCGCGGCTTATAATTTTCCAACCTAGCCTTCTGCCAAATATATTTTCCTTCGCAGCACGCGGACGCTGCTCCATGAGATCTTTCTCCGCTTGATCGACACCCAGAGCCATAGCAGGAAGGCCGTCTGTCACTAAGTTAACCCATAGAATCTGTATGGGAATGAGCGGCAGCGGAAGACCTGCCATCATCGCGAAGAACATCACGAGAATCTCACCCACATTGGAAGCGAGCAAATAGCGTATGAATTTACGGATATTTTCATAGATGCCTCGACCTTCTTCTATCGCTGCCACAATAGTAGCAAAGTTATCATCGCTCAAAATAAGTGACGACGCTTCCTTGGAAACATCGGTACCCGTAATCCCCATCGCAATGCCGATATCTGCTGCCTTGATCGCTGGAGCATCATTCACCCCATCACCTGTCATCGCAACGACATGGCCTTTACGCTGAAGGGCTTTGACGATGCGCAATTTATGTTCAGGCGATACACGCGCGTATACGTAGATTTGATCCACTACCTTATCCAGTTCTTCATCCGTCCATTGCGACAGCTGCACACCACTGACAGACATCCCACCGCGCGGTACAATGCCAAGCTGACCCGCAATCGCTTCTGCAGTAAGCTGATGGTCACCTGTAATCATGACCGTCTTAATGCCGGCACGTCGACATTTGTGAATGGCTTCGCGAACTTCTTTACGAGGAGGATCAATGAGACCGCCCAATCCAACAAATATAAGCTGATTCTCAATTTGTTCATCTTGTAGATCCTCATTTGGCTTCAGCTCACGATAAGCGACTCCCAATACACGGAGTGCTTGCTTAGCCATCTCTGCATTTGCTGCAATCGCTCGCTGCTTCAGCGTATGCGTAAATGGCACAACTTTCCCTTCCCATAACACATAAGAACAGCGCTCCATCAGTACATCTGGCGCCCCTTTTGTGTAGAGAAGCCTGCCGCCTTGATGATCCACAATGACAGACATCCGCTTACGATCAGAATCAAACGGAATTTCTTGTGTTCGATTGTATATCCCTTTTAAGTTCGATGATGTCATTCCTAATTTAGCAGCAAGGACGAGCAGAGCACCTTCAGTAGGATCTCCTTTAACCGCCCATGTGCTTGAAGGATCTGCAACAATGCTTCTCTTCGCTCCCCTCATGCCTTTTGCAGAGGGAGTATCTTGCTGCTCCTCCAGAATCGCATTGTTGCACAGTGCGCTTATCTGCACAAAGCGGCGCAGCCCCTGCTCCTGTTTCAACTCAACAGGTCTACCGGCAGCTGTTACATGCCCAACCGGCTCATAGCCTTCACCACTTACATCCATGTGCGAGCCGCCGATCCATAGTTTCGTCACGGTCATTTTGTTCTGCGTCAATGTACCTGTCTTATCGGAGCAAATGACCGATGCACAGCCAAGCGTCTCCACGGATGGAAGCTTCCGTACGATCGCCTTGCGCTTAATCATGCGCTGTACACCAAGAGCAAGTGCTATAGTCACAATAGCAGGGAGCCCTTCTGGTATAGCAGCAACCGCTAGGCTGACACCAGCCAAAAACATGCCAAGCGCAGGCTGTCCATGCAAAATACCCGCAACGACTACCATAACCGTCAATGCAAGAGCTACGCCGATCAGTATTTTTCCGAGCTGTTCCAAACGATGCTGCAGTGGTGTTTCCATCTCCTCGGTACTTTGGATCAAATGAGCGATCTTGCCCATTTCCGTATTCATACCAGTCCGAGTAACTAAGGCTTTCCCCGTACCTCGCGTCACCATCGTTCCCATAAACCCAATATTGCGACGATCACCAAGCGGCAAATCATCTCCAGCAATCGCCCCGCAATGCTTGTTCACAGGTACAGACTCCCCTGTTAGCGCAGACTCTTCCGTGTAACAGCTGTTCGTCTCCAGCCAACGAACGTCTGCGGGGATCCGGTCACCGCTTTCAAGCAGAACAATATCTCCTGGAACAAGTTCTTTGGCAGAAATTTGCTCAAACTTACCGTTCCGAATGACCTTGGCAGACGGGGCAGACAATTGCTTAAGCACTCGCAACGAACGCTCTGCACGGAACTCCTGTACAAAGCCCAAAATTCCGTTAATTAAAATAATGGCGATAATCGTGACCGCATCTAAATATTCTCCGAGCAAGCCCGAAACTAATGTAGCGCCAGCAAGTACAAGTACCATGAAATCTTTGAATTGATTCAAAAACAAAGCAATAGGCGACACGGTCTTGCCCTCTGATAATTCATTGTGGCCTGCTTGCTCTCGTCGTAAGGTAACTTCCTCTTCCTGTAATCCGCTCTCAGCGTGGACGTCCAGCTCAGCTAGCAGCTCATTGACCGACATCTGGTGCCACTTATTATGATCCATGCCCTGATCTCCTTTCACCCGTTAGGCTGTCGCTTCCCCGACTCAACATCTGTGATCGGACGAGCGAGTCATCATGACACCAATGTATTCGGTACAACCCTAAAATATCCCACCCACTGAAATGCCTCTTAAGTTTTGGCGGAAAATATGGCATCATAGAGGAAGCATGTAACGAGATAGGAGAACCAATTATGGCATTAGACGGAATCGTAACACGCGCACTTGTCCATGAACTAACACAAGCAACAAGCGCTCGAATCAATAAAATACATCAACCGACTGAACACGAAATCATTTTTCACCTTCGTGTAAAAGGTCAGAACAAAAAACTGCTCTTATCTGCAAATCCGACTTATCCGCGCATTCACTATACGGAGCAGACACACAGTAATCCAGCAGAACCACCGATGTTCTGCATGCTCATGCGCAAACATTGTGAAGGCGGGTTTATTGAACGGGTTGAGCAGGTAGAAATGGAACGGGTCGTTCGGATCGTCGTTCGACAACGAGATGAACTTGGAGATGAATCAGTAAAGGTCATCATTATTGAGTTAATGGGACGGCATAGCAATATTATTTTGATCGATCCTGCATCTAACCAGATCATTGATGGTATTCATCATCTTACCCCTGCCATCAACAGCTATCGGATCGTTATGCCCGGCTTCCAGTACACGGCTCCACCAGAGCAGCATAAGCACAATCCATTAAAAATAGATAAGTCGGAATTTAACGCTTTGTGGCAGCAAACAGTAGCGCCGATTACGGACGAGCAAGAACCTGCGAAAGCTTCCGCTTGGCTCGTACAACATATGTCTGGCATTAGCCCACGTATTGCTGAGGAATGGGCATACCGCTCCAACTTGACCACGGTGACGGAGGATAGTGATAGCGAGCAGGCTTGGACAGCATTTGAGAGCATCGTCCAACAGCTGCGAGACCATCAATATAAGCCGCAAATCATCGAAGCTGAAAGCGGGCGCACATTCTTCTCGGCGCTTCCTCTTACACATTTGGATGGCGAGGTTAAGCAGTACGAAGAGATGAGCACATGTATGGAAGCATTCTATGGTGACAAGGCTGTACGCGATATGGTCAAACAGCGTGTAGGTGACCTAGCACGCTTCTTACAACAAGAACGAAATAAAAACGAGAAGAAAATAGCAAAGCTTCAAGAAACACTAGAAGACGCGAACGATGCTGATCGCTATCGTATTATGGGTGAGCTGCTATTCGCCTCCCTGCATCAGTTGAAGCGCGGTGATAACGAGATTGAATTAATGAATTTCTATGATGAAAATGGTGCGATGATAAACATCCCGCTAGATCCACTGCTGTCTCCTTCAGACAATGCACAGCGTTACTTCAAACGCTATAACAAGATGAAGAACAGTATTCTAGTCGTAGAAGAGCAAATACATGAGGCAGGAGAAGAGATTCGTTACTATGATAATCTCTTGCAACAATTGCAGGATGCAAATATTCAAGATGCGCAAGAAATTCGCGAAGAACTTGTAGAGCAAGGCTTGCTGCGCGATCGTTCCAAGCGTACGAAGCGTAAGCGCAAAGACAATCGCCCAACCGTGTATACGTATACGTCTTCCGAAGGCATTGCAATTCATGTGGGCAAAAATAATATCCAAAATGAATATGTCACTAATCGTTTGGGAAATCCAAATGATACATGGCTGCATACGAAAGACATTCCAGGATCTCATGTCGTCATTCGCAGCGAGCAATTTAGCGATGTTACGCTAGAAGAGGCTGCCCAATTAGCTGCTTATTTCAGCCAAGCGAAGCATTCTAGTCTTGTCCCAGTAGACTATACGCTGATACGTCATGTTCGTAAGCCGAACGGCTCCAAGCCAGGCTTCGTCATTTATGAACGGCAGAAGACGCTGTTCATCACGCCTGATGCAGATCGAATTGCGAAGCTTCCGCTGCACGTGAAACAAAGCAGCAGTTAGCACGAGAATAGTAACGCACGGAAGCGTTCCATTCAGTCGATATATGCTGAAAAGCTGCAAAAGCTGCTTAACAATAAAAAGGTGCCCTGCAAGTGAAACTCTTGCTTGGGCACCTTTTTATTTATATTTTCGTTTACTTTATCGCTTTCCCGCAGATACGCACTCTATCTGACGTGTACTAAATTTGAAAACGAAATTTATGTAGATTGTTTAGATTGTCTAGGTTGTCTAGATTACTCCCAATTATGCAGTTATCGCATGTACCAACGTGCTCATGAGCTTACTTACGACTATCAGCAATTACTCGCAATGACTCCACAATCCCCATACCTATTCGGCGGCTGCCTAGCGCTCCATGGAACACTTTCCCTTGTCGAGCACCGTGGAAATCGGACCCTGCTGTTTTCAACAAACCATATGCATCGGCCATTTCGATATAGCGGTTTACATCTGCATCTGTATGGTCCGAATGCCATACTTCAATTCCATCTGGTTGAATCTCTCGCACGATACGCTCAACCAGCACATCATCACCATATAAGCCAGGGTGTGCCAACACGACCGCTCCCCCTGCTTCACGTATCCAATTCGCTGCCGTAAGCGGAGTTATACGCGGAGGATTGACGTAGGCCAAACCTTCTTTGCCCAAATATCGGTCAAAGGCCTCTTTCATATTCGCTACTACACCACGACGCACTAGGGCATCAGCCATATGTGGACGACCAACCGTCTCCCCTTCTTGCAGTGGATTCGGCAGCTCAGCTATTACCTCTTCCATCGTCAACGGAATACCAAGTTCGGTTAACCGAGCAACCATCATTTCATTGCGCACATCGCGTGTTTTACGTAATTCGAGCAAATGGTCGACAAAGGACTTATCTTCTGGATTCACATAATAGCCTAGGACATGAATATCTATGCCTTGCTCCACTGTACTTATTTCAACACCTGGAATCAGGTGAATGCCAATTCGTTTCGCCTCTAAGGATGCCTCCGCAAGACCAGCCGTCGTATCATGATCGGTAATCGCAATCGCGTCTAGTCCCGCTTCCTTTGCTAGTCTTATATTTTCTAATGGGATACATACACCGTCGGAAGCAGTTGTATGCGTATGCAGATCAGCCCCACCGTTGCGCTGTGGAACACCAATTCGTTCAAACTGTTGTTCAAGTTCAACCATTTCGATCACTTCCATCCATTCTTATTCGTCAATCGGTTGGCGCCAGTATTTCCGGAACAATGCTCTGTTGACGCAAATACGTTAGGAAAGCCATTGCTGGCCAAGCTAGCATACTATCCTTCAGTTGAACGGCATAGAACTTGCGTTTAAAAGATATGCCATCGACAGGGATTGCCGCTACTAAGCCTAAGGAACACTCATGCCGCACAGCAGATTTGGACATAATCGTGACACCGAGCCCGCTTTCTACCGCTGATTTAACAGCACCTGTACTGCCCAACTCCATTACGATCCGCAGCGATGAGAAGCCATGACCATTGCCTTGAAGCGCATTTTCCATCACTTGTCTCGTACCCGAACCTTGCTCTCTCAATATAAAAGCACAAGTCAATGCTTCTTCTAAAGCAACTGAATCTCGTCCAATAAAAGGATGACCCTTTGGTACGACAAGAAACAGCTCATCCTCCATAACCTCTTCTGTTATCATATCAGGGTCATTTACCGGCGCTTCCACTAAACCAAGATGGAGCTGATGCTGTCGAATACCTTCAACAATTTGTGTCGTATTCATTACCCCCATACTGATGGTCATCTCAGGATGAGAAGTTATAAAGGTCCCAAGCAATGGAGGGATGACGTACTCTCCTATCGTCAAGCTCGCCCCTAGCTGCAATTTGCCATGAAGCTGCTTCGTAAAGAGCGACATTGCTTCCTCTGTTGCTTGTACGAGATCAATAGCCTGTTTCGCATATGGGATCAGCGTTCTTCCAGCGTCAGAAAGCTGCAGCTTCTTAGTAGAACGATGAAACAGCTTCGTTCCAAAATAGTCCTCTAAACTTTGAATTTGCATCGTTACGGCGGGCTGAGTCATATGAAGTGCTTGAGCAGCTGCCGAGAAACTGCTCTTCGCAGCTACTGTGTAAAAAATATGTAACTGATGGAAACTAACTGCCATCGAATCCGCCACCTTCTAATCACATTGCTTTCCATTATATCACACTGTACTATCAAAACAGTCGACCCATACCAAAAAGCCGCATTCCAAAGAATGCGACTTCAACAATCATGAGAGTCGTTGCTGCACCGATAAGAGATGCAAACAGGTAGAACATAATTATACAATCGTAGAGCTTCCTCAAGAGAAACTAAAGTGCGTAACTTTCAGTTCTTCTCATCGATGCTTGCGACTGTTCTTCACTAATGTCATACGCCTTGAATGACGTAACCAAGAGTAATATGACTTCAAATCACGGAGTTCAATAGTTTGTGACATGCGTCCAAGATAGGTTACAACTACCATCTTCGTCATTGGCGTTCCTGACAAATCCAGATCTCGCTCAGACTCAACTAGTTCCGCAACCATCACGATATCATCATCGATCAGGTAAACATCCTCTTCTTGGCGGTAATATGAGGTAATCCGGTTCGTCTTCAAACAGTCCCACATAAACGAAGCAATAGCTTCCATATCCTGCGTCTCCGACGCAATACGGTCATTCCATCGACTACGTGCGTGATTCGTTATTATGATGTCTGAAATCTTCTTATCGCCGAGCAAGACATAGAACGGTTCATACGTACTCCAGCGTTCCATTACTTTGTCTTTCACCGGATACCACTCTCCACCACATAGGTCTTTATGTCTATGTATATTTACCCGTTATATTACAGGAAGTATAGGTCGATCACAAGTTCAAAACAATCATTTATGGGTGTTTTTAGAAAATCTTTAACTTAAATGATCAAATTAAGACACATATAAAAATGGAAACCGCTTTCGCACCTAGCGAAAACGATTTCCATTAAATTAACGTTAGATCTAGAAAACAATGTAATCTTAGTTGAATTGTGGTGGTTACTCTTATTTTACTTACATGCCGTAAAAACGAGTTTTTTCTTCGAACTCATTGCTGTACTCTGTCTTAATCTCATTGCGATAAGAACGCTCAATCTTTTTCACATAGTTCAAGCGCTTCAAATTTTTAACCGTATCTTCCGCACGATCTGCATTAACATACAGTACTGCATAGTGCATTTTACGCGAAATATAGTGAAGAGAACCGTATTTCTCCAGATTGCGAGCTGCTTTTACATCGCTCACCCATATAATATAGCCTGTACGTTGTGGAAACATATTTTCCCCCGCTTTCCATCGTAACTTCAGCTGTTTCCTTACTAGGCATCGCTGTTTCCAATATCTTAAGGCAATACCAACCTACTGTTATATATCTAGCCGCAGCTTGAGCAACCGCCACTGCATCCTCCACTAGAACAACCGCCAGTTGGCTGCAGTGCGTTGCTTGGTACCTTGATCGATTCAGATACAGAGTGAGCAATGACTTTAGAAAGTTCATATAACATCTCATCAAGCTGCTCTTCCGCACGTTTGAACTGTTGAACTTCTTCTATCTCGTCAAGCTTCTGCTCAATGGCAAATACCGCATCTCTTGCAGTATGATAATCAGGGTGAAAATGACCGAAACGCTCTGTTTCCTCGAATAAATCTTTCTTCCGAAGAAATTCACGTTTTAACTGCTTAACCTCTTCATGCTGCTCCATCCGCTGTTTCCAAGTTAAATAACTCGTTAATTCAGCAGAATGCTTAATCATATCCCCCAGCTCATAAGCTTCCGTTAACAAAACAGTCGTATCTGCTTGACCGCTCTGCTCGGGATACTCCGATTGTGACACATGTATATGTGGCATGACTATCACGCTCAATTCTTGTTATACTTGATGCTGTGTCTTCCTTACAACCACTCTGGTACGAGGAGACGAACACCTTCCCATTGACTCGGCATCAGCGACTTGCGTACTAATCTGGAATCTTCATTGATATGCGCTTCAAGAGCGTAATCCATATCAACCTGTCCATACAACCGGATCGGGACGACTCGAAGGAGTTTGCCATTCTCTTTAATTTGCAAGGCTAGCTTCAACTGAATCGCTGTCTCCACAATTTCCTTCATTGTCGAGGCATGGTAAGTGCGTACTTCTTTCGTCCACATGAGAGGCAGCCCAATGTAAGACGACAGCCATGACTCATCTCTACGATAAGCCATATCCATTTCATAATACTGCAATGAACTGGGACTGTAAACTATTCCATTCATTGTCGATATATTCTGGAAGTTCTTCGCAGATCTATCACTTGCTGTTGCACCAGTCTCAAGCGACTCATCATCCGCCCCATTACTATCTGCAGATCCACATTCAACATCATCATCATTTCTCCAGTTTTTGAGCAGCGGCAAACCAATTTGCTCCATGACCGCTCTTATCTGTTCTACTTGAGCACGATCAACAACAAATGCAGTAGAGCCAATCTTACTAACCTTTCCTTTGAGTCTTCCCTGTTCACACTCTTGCTGGATAAGAAGCGCTGCCGCTTCATCTTCACAGCGAAGCAGCACCACTTCACTAAACCACGCTCGACCATATTGCTCATTCCATCGTTCCCATGCATCGATAATATTTTCCGGAATGCCGGCCAGCGCATACTGCTCTAAGAAATCCTGCTGTTGTTTACGAGTACGTCCAGCATCAATCGCTGCTTGAAAGGAGTCTTTTGTCAATCTATACATATGCATCCCACTAGAAGACGTGTGCTCTGCGATTTGCTCCAACTGCCAACGAATAAACAAAGGACAATCTGGAGGAGCTATAATTTCAAAATCAGGCTGCACGAAAAATCCACGGCCGTCTTCCGTCTGCTCGTCCACATCATCCTCACTGCTTATTAGCCATTTATACCAAATTGAACTGTCTGACGCGGTACGGAGCTCACACCAGCCAAAACTGTGAAGAGCATGTAACCAAGCCTTCATTGTTTCAAGCTGTGACTGTTCCTCATCAAGCCAACCGCTTTCTTGCAACTGCTGCACAACGGACTCTGATCGAACCCACTGCCCTTGTCGACCGGCAGCCCTTAAAGCATAGAATAGATGCTTCGTCTCGGCATTTGCTACTGTGTAGTGCTGACCAACAAGCAACCATACCGCTTCGTTCCATTTTTGAATTGGCTGCTGAAGCCAAGCATATAATTCATCCCTCTGGATAGAGAAGGACTGGGTGTCTTTGCGGATCAACCCTAAACGCATCGCTAAATCTATACTGATGGCTAGCTTAGGCGATACAGCTTCGGCAAATGCGTAGCTAATCCTGCAAACCCCCAGCGATTCATTAGTCATTTGAAGTTGAGACTCCAGCCTCTGTACCGTTCGTTTATGAAGCGTGCCCTTTGCCGTTACTGGCAATCCTTCGTTAGCCGTAAATACGAGCAAACGGAATAAATCGTTAATGACACCCAGCCCTGGTTCTGAGTCGGCAAAAAAATCTATATGCAGCTCTTCAGCAGATTCTGTGGCAGCCGAGTCCAAGACATATTGAAGAACCTTTACATAAACGTCAACAGGTACTACATATAAACGTTCTCCCCAAGCTTTACGGAATACGGCTAACAATCCTGCCTCATACCATATAGGAAGTGCTGCCATAATTTCAGCTGCCGCGGCATCCGCATGCTGCCATGACTCTATCATTTCCTCATGGAATGGAAGCGGCCCTGCATGCTTTAACAGATGCACATAGAGCTGCTGTAAAGAAGGCGGCAACTGTTGAATCGTTTGCAGTACCAATTCAGGTGCAGCGGAGAATTTCTGCCAGTTTATATAAGGAGCAAATCCTCCATGAAGTGTATCGCTCTGCCCTGTTGTTCCCGCTTTTGCTATGTCTACGATTTGAGCAGCTTGTGATTCAGCTCGCGCCGCTAACTCCGATGTGTGCACTACTTTTGCCTCCTTCTTCACTTACGGCATATTGATAACCCTGTTCAACAAGAAATAGCTGACGCTTCATCGCATCCTCTACTTCTCTTGTCCCTGATGATACAACGGTATAGAAATAGGCAGCTCTTCCATCCTCTTTAGGACGAAGCAATCTCCCTAAGCGCTGCGCCTCTTCTTGCCGGGAGCCGTATGTCCCTGATACTTGAATCGCAACCGTAGCGTCCGGTAAATCAACTGCAAAATTAGCTACCTTCGAAACCACTAGCACACGCGCTTCACCTTTGCGAAACGCCTTATAGAGACGCTCTCTTTCTTCTTGCTTCGTTGCTCCCGTTAAAAGAGGAGCCCCTAGTTGCTGTGCAAGTTGATGCAATTGGTCCAAATATTGACCAATTATAAGTGTAGGTGCTTCAGCATGCTGCTCCACGATACGTTCAACGACCGTCATTTTCTCCGGGCTCTCAGCTGCTATTCGGGCCTTCTCCCGTGAAGCGGCTAAACGATATTTATCCCAAGAGGCTTCATCCATAGGCACCCTGATCTCATGACAAGCGACCGAGGCGATCCATCCCTGACGCTCCAGCTCTTTCCAAGGCAGTTCAAACCGTTTGGGACCGATCAGTGAAAATACATCACGCTCACAGCCATCCTCACGAATCAAGGTAGCTGTAAGGCCAAGGCGACGAGTCGCCTGCAAATCTGCAGTTGTTCGAAATACGGGGGCAGGAAGCAGGTGCACTTCATCATAAATAATTAAGCCCCAGTTGCGCTGATGGAATAATCCCATATGAACCCATTCTTCAGCTTCATCTCGGCGATACGTCATCATTTGATAGGTCGTAATTGTAATCGGCCGCACTTGCTTATGCTGGGATGTATATTCACCTATTTGTTCCGACGAAAGCGTCGTTTTGCTTAGTATCTCTTGTTTCCATTGCTTCACAGATGTTGCATTCGACGTTACAATTAAAGTCTCGCTCCCTAATTCAGCTATCGCACCAATGCCAACGACCGTTTTCCCTGCTCCGCATGGCAATACGATAATCCCATCACCGGCTATTTGTGTCGTGGTACCGATATAAGCCTCTACAGCTGAATTCTGATAAGGGCGGAGAGAGAATGGATATTCACCTAGCTTTCCTACCAGCTCCACCTGCAGCGGCTCTCCATCGTTATAGCCTACACGATCTATAACCGGATACCCAACACGGGCAAGCTCACGCTTCACTCTACCTCGATGCCTCGCTGCAATTTGAACACTACCAGCTACTGGCCTGCCAATGAACATCGTACCGATCTCTGGGTCATTCATGAAGGATAGAAGACGTGCTTCTTCTGCACACTTAAGTATGAGCACATCCCCTTCATCATCCCCCTCTAAAACGAACAAGCCGTATCGATCCATCCACATCGCAATTTCTTGTTTCACCTTCATAGGCACTGCCCAAGTCGCATACTTATCCAGCACTTGAATCACATCTACTATACTTCGTCCTGAAGCAGCAGCATTCCACAACGTCAGTGGTGTCATCTTGAATGTATGTATGCCTTGCGGATGCTTAACTAAAGATGAAAAACGCTGCAGCTCTTCTCGTATCTCATCATAGCGCTTGCTCCCATCATGGACTAAAATATTCATATCTGGCTGAACAGCCAATTCAAACGCACTCTTGCTCATGCCGTTCCTCCTAATACATATAAAAAAATCACCCTCACCCTACGCAGCACTTCAGGCAGCTAGCTCACCAGAAGAAACGCATACACTCAGGAGAAAGATGATCGTGTTAACCGAATTCCTAATCATTAATGCGTATACGACGACTCCGAAATTTCACTTAATGCATGTCCCGCCTCATTAACAAGCGGCGTTCGAACAGCTAAATCGCCTAATGCGACAATCCCTTCTAATCTGCCGTTATCAGTAACGAGCAAGCGGCGTATTTGTTTATCTGACATCAACGCAGCAGCCGTCTCGATAGATGCATCTGGTGCTACAGCTATAATTTCTTCTGTCATCACATCTCGGATCCGAGCTGAATTAGGTCTTTTTTCTGCTACACCGCGAACGACAATATCTCTATCCGTTACAACGCCGACAACAAGCCCTTGATCAACGACAGGGACAAAGCCGATATTATTCTCCTTCATCATAACAGCTGCTTCATACACATTATCCAGCAGCGTGAGCGTAGAACAAGACGTAGTCATTACTTCACGAACGATAGTCATAGCCTATTCCTCCTGATGATACACTCTGCTAACAATGGTTATCATCCCCTCAAAGCTATGCCATCATTCACCAATGACTTCTAATCCACCCTTATACATTCACACGGACTTCACAGTATTTCTGTTCTAATGCCTTCAACGCTGTCACGCCAAGCAACTCTGCTGCTAGAATCATAGCTCTCTCATCGAAATCAAACATTGGATGATGATGAGGATATTTCGCTTCTTGCTCATTTCCAGCGCCTACTAGCATGAATGAGGCAGGTATATGCTGACCATAGTATGCGAAGTCTTCCGCAGGCATCATTTTCTCAGCTACTTCCAATGATGCTTCACCAAACTGTTCTATAGCCACTGCACGCATACGCTCCGTCTCATTCAAGTCATTATTCAATGCAGGATATCCACGTCGAATATGCAGGTCATAAGAAGCACCATACATCTCGCAAACATGCCGTGTAATATGTTCCACTCGTTCGATTATCTGCTCCCTAACAACTGGACTGAACGAACGAAGCGTACCATTCATAATAGCTCGATCTGCAATAATATTTTGGGTTTGCCCTGCTTGCAACGTCCCAACAGAGACAACAGCGGGCTCTAGCGGAGAGAGATGACGGCTAACAATCGTTTGCAATTGCTGCACGAGGGCAGCACCAACGACTACTGCATCAATGCAAGTATGTGGCATTCCGCCATGTCCACCCTTGCCATTTATCGTTAAGAAAAAGTCATCTACTGCAGCCATCATTGGACCCTCACAAATGGCTAGCTTTCCATACGGGATCGGTGTCCAAAGATGGACCCCATAAATGGAAGAAACGCCATCTATTGCGCCATCTTTAATCATCTGCTGGGCTCCACCAGGACTAACCTCTTCAGCCGGTTGAAACAACAGACGCACCTGTCCGCGCCATTTGTCTCTATTCCGCTGCAGTACATTCGCTATAGCCAACAATGTGGCCATATGCCCATCATGACCGCATGCATGCATCGTCCCAGGGACGGTCGATACATACTCACATTGCTTTTCATCTTGTATTTCCAGCGCATCCATATCAGCACGCAAGGCTACAATAGGAGCACCTTCATGTTCATCTGCCAAAATATCAGCGACTATACCGTGACCACCAACTCCACTACGATAGGCAATACCCATAGCCTCTAGCTGCTGCGCAATGAAGTGAGCTGTTTGCTCCTCATGATAAGAACGTTCAGGATGCTGATGCAAATATCGACGCCACGCTATCAGCTGATCATTCAGTTCTAGCAATTGTTGATTGAACCAATTATAACTCATCCTTACTTCCACCTTTCTGCTGGTACAAGTTTTGTTTATGTATGTGACTGTTTATTGTGCAAACACGACTTCTTACCTTACGCATTCGCCTATAAATGTAGATTATGATATATAGATTGCCTATTATTGTAACATAATCTTTTTCTTTTAACGGACTATATTATCAAAATGAAACGCATTCTTTTTTGTTAAAAATCTCTATCTTCGCCCCTTCCCTACTGGGATATCTTGCGGTTGATGTAGAAACATACTATCATGGAATGGAGGTTGAACTAGACGTTAGTAGAATAAGGGAGGAATCGGCACATGATTATTGACAACTCCGGCCTTAATGGGCTTGTATCGGACTTAGCACACATTGACGAAGTAAGTGAATCACTTGGTTTCGTTCGCTGGCAATGGGAATATTACCGCGCTACATATGATTTCAAGATCGAAGACAAAAAGAGCGGCGAAGATTACTATTTGCGCATTAACACAAGAGTTAAAGAAGGCAAGCTGGAAAAGCCTGACGCTTTGCTCGAAATCGAGCACGTGTATATGGGGAGAGCTACTTTCCCACACGGCTTGGATTATGAAACACCAATCCCTCAACCGATTGTCAATGCGGCTACAGACAAGCTGTCTGCACTAAAGCAAGCTCTGAGCGCATAAGAGGACTATTTTGAATCGGACGACTTACAAATCCATCAAACCAGCTAAGCCAACTAAACGTCAGTCACCTCAGAAACTGCAGCTTAACCGTGGCACGCCGGATTTCACGATGCTTGCACTCACATTACTACTTGTCGGTTTCGGAATCGTTATGATATTTAGCGCAAGCTCTAACGTCGCAGCTGTTTCTAAATCGATGAACTTCGATGCCCTTTACTTTGTAAAGAAGCAAATGATGTGGGCTGTACTTGGTACCATTGCGTTGCTTATAACGATGAACATACCGTACATGTTTTTCAAAAGATGGTTTATGCCATTTTTCCTAATCACCCTTCTTATGCTTCTTCTTGTTCCATACGTTGGAGAAGAGCGTAATGGAGCGCGCAGTTGGTTTGGGATCGGGGGCTTAGGAATACAGCCTACTGAGGTAGCAAAAATAACACTTGTGTTATATTTGTCTGCTCTAATCGCCAAGAAAGGCGAGGGCTTCCGTAATTTTAAGACAGGCCTGTTCCCCGTCATGATTATCGTCGGCGTTGTTGTCGGCTTAATTATGCTCCAGCCTGACTTTGGCTCTGCTGTTATTCTGACATTGACAGCAGGTGTCATCGTTATCGCAGGGGGCGCCAATTTGAAGCATATATTCAATTGCTTTATTGTCGGTGTGCTAGGGATATTAATTGTATTAGGCGTTAATGCCTTGATCTCAGGCGGAAGCCCATTTTCATCAGGGTATCAGATGGACCGGATCAAATCCTGGCTGGATCCATTCTATGATCCTCAGCACGCCAGCTACAATCTTCTACACTCGTTGAAGGCTATCGCTCATGGCGGTTGGTTCGGCACCGGATTCGGGCAAAGTATACAGAAGCTGTTCTATTTGCCTTATCCTTATAATGATTTTATTTTTGCTGTTATCGCAGAAGAACTTGGCTTTATTTTTACATCCATCTTTTTGCTTGTTTACGCCTACTTTATTTGGCGCGGTCTATTAATCGCTCTACGCTGTCCTGATATTTTCGGCACACTAGTGGGGGTTGGTATTATGGGCTGTATCGCCATCCAGGCATTCATAAATATCGGCGGTGTAACTCGAACGATACCGATTACAGGTGTTACTTTGCCATTTATCAGTTACGGTGGTTCATCTCTACTTATCACGATGACAAGCATCGGTATACTACTTAGTATTTCCCGTGAGCAGAGTCGCGTAGAGCAAGCATCTGAGCGAAGATCGTCCCAATCCCGTACACAAAAAAAAGACTACAGGTCTATCAGACCTCTGTAGTCTTTTTTTTCTTTAGCGTACAACGCGCTGAATTTCATCTAATTCTTCATCTTTGAAGGCAACGCCCTCAACCTTGATGTTCACTTCCACAACAGTTAACCCTGTCATGTTCTGCACAGCTTCTCGAACAGTTAGTTGAAGCTGGCGACATACTTCATGAATTGGCATACCATACAGTACAACAATACGCAAATCGATCGCTGTCTCTAATTGACCTACTTCGACTGAAACCCCTCTTTGTACATTCTTACCTGAAAGACGCTTAGCCCATCCTTCTGACAGGCCTCCTGACATCGCAGCAATACCTGGAGTTTCAAGGGCAGCAAGTCCTGCAATGGTGGAGACGACATCATCTGATATCCGAATATTCCCCTCTTGATTCATCAACTGCTCTTCCGTCATCGTCATCCTCCTCCTTTTCCATTTGATAATATTGTAACGATACTGAACGCCGAAATCAAATGTTGAACCTGCAAGATTCAAGAAGAGGAACCTTATCAATACTGCATCATTCAAAAAAGCTTGGGCGACTATAGCCACCCAAGCTTCGTTACGAAGAAGATACCGAACGGTTTTCCAATGCTTCGTATAGTGTTGCCAAATTCCGTTCCAACTTGCTGACAAGCTGCTTGCCTGTCTGCTCTTGCAATAGACCCGCTTTTACAGCGAAGTCGACCTGGCGAGAGAACCCGTACATCTGCGTGTCCAACACTTCCTCATAGAGAGGACAGTAGCGTGTAGCCAAGTTCTCCATCTGAACTTGAATCAGCTTCTCTATTTGATGCGCCTCATCTTCCAACAGGGCGAGCGCTCGATCGTTCAACTGTTGCAGCACATTCGACGATGTCATATCTAATTCCCCCCTATGACCTGAGGTCACGATTGTTCTATTATCATATTAGACGATCATGACATTGAACACAAGATGTAGGAATGGAAAAAGCCGAGAACGAATTACGTTACTCGGCTTTTGTGTACTTTGTTATATAGAATAACTATTCCACAATGTTAATGTTAAGGCCGTGCTTTTGGAACACTTCTACCATTGTCTTCTTCGCTTCTTCAGCATCCGGGCCATGAACATGCAGTTCATAAGCGTGGCTGTTCACCAACGTTGTGAACAAGCCTAGGATACTCTTAACATCGATATACTTATTTTCTGCTTGAAGCACGATGGAAGAACGGAAAGAGCTCGCCTTTTGTGAAATTTCCACGACTGCAGCATTGTTGTCTGCCATTGTAATCCCTCCAATATCAAACTCTGTGCACATGAGTGTTTGCTAATTCCATCATACCTTGAATTTATCTCCAGATGCAAGGGAGAAGCGCAGTAATTGGCCATTTTACAGATAGAAATTTAAACCTTATTTGCTTGCTTATTTCAAATTATCTGGATTGAGAACGTCTAGTTCAGGAAGAACGAACAAGCCGTCTTTACGTACTAATACATCATCAAAATATATTTCCCCGCCGCCATACTCTGGGCGCTGTATCATAACGAGATCCCAATGAATAGACGAACGATTTCCGTTATCTGCCTGCTCATAAGCTTGTCCTGGTGTAAAGTGAATACTGCCCGTAATTTTCTCATCAAATAAAATGTCTTTCATCGGATGAAGGATGTATGGATTCACACCAATTGCGAACTCTCCAATGTAGCGAGCACCTTCATCAGAATCTAGAATTTCGTTCAGACGTGTCGTATTGTTGCTTGTTGCCTCCACGATCTTGCCGTTCTCAAAACGGAAAGATACATTTTCAAACGTTGTGCCGCTATATAATGTTGGGGCATTGTATGTGATCGTGCCATTTACAGAATCTCTTACTGGTGAAGTGTAAATTTCTCCATCTGGAATGTTAAGCTTGCCTGCGCACTTCACGGCTGGAATTCCTTTGATCGAGAATGTCAAATCCGTTCCCTTACCTACTAAACGCACACGATCCGTTCGCTCCATTAGTTCTTTCAAGCTATCCATGGCCCGATCCATTTTCGTGTAGTCTAATGTACATACGTCAAAATAGAAGTTCTCGAACGCTTCTGTCGATGTATTCGACAGTTGTGCCATCGACGCGTTAGGATAGCGCAATACGACCCATTTCGTACGCTTAACGCGCTCTTCCATATGTACTGGATGTGAATAGAAAGACTCATACAGCTTCATTTTGTCTGCAGGAACATCAGACATCTCATTCACGTTCTCTCCAGCACGAATGCCAATATAACCGTCCATACGCTGCATACGAAGCAAATCGTATTCTTTCCATGTTTCCATTTGCTCCTTCGTTGCATTCATCAGCAATGCCCGCTGAACTTTGCGGTCCGTAAGCTCAACATGAGGGTGTCCGCCGCGCTTCGCAATTTCATGAACTAAACATTCAACGAGCTCTCGCTCGGAACCAATCATTTCAACTAAAATATGCTCACCGGGTTGGACATCAACGGAGTATTGCACTAAATTTTCTGCTAATTTCTGTATTCTCGGATCTTTCATACACATGCTCCTCCTCTAGTTCGCCTTTGCTGTTAAAATTGCGCTTATACAATCTTATTAACTGTTGGTTAACTTTGCCGCAATGACGATATTGTACCATGTAAGGAGCCAGAAGTCAGCGGAATTGCGTAAACTTCGCCGTTGTTCGAATCGCTTCTTTATAAGGAATTCCTTGCTGTCTATACACAACATCCATCTGACCTTCGATTCGATGTGGGAGCTGAGATTTTCGGTCTATCCATACATAGTAACTTGCCTGCACTTTCGACTCTTGGAGCATCTGGATAAAAGTATTTCGATAGCTCTCAACTTGGTTATAAAGGAGAGCTTGCAGCGCTTGCTGTTCTGCCTCTGAACGATTTTCTTTGCCTTGCGACCATATTCGACTTGGTACAACTGCTGTTTCGAACTCTTCCAACATTCGCTCGTTAAACACACGCTTAGCCTCATCAGGCTCTAGATCAACACGTACAAGTATTTCCGGGCGCTCAGCTTCTGATGAAGAGCTTTCAGCATCATTCCCAACCGCAGCAGCCATAGTTGAATCCACATAGCTTACTTTTTTATGAGACGTACGAATATCCGTTAGCAGTCGAATTGGATTCCAGCGCTTCGGAGTCGTCTCCGCATACTCCTGTCGAGTCATTTTCATATGGGTGCTCCTATGATTATGAACCTCTCCTTGGAACCGAATCGTCTTCGTCTTCAATTGACGCTCTCCAACTTTTAGCTCGCCTATACCCTCGAAAAAGAACTGATCTTTGCCTGCCATCCCACTGATAGCACGAGTTAGAACCTCCTCAGGCGGTTGAGAGAACGGCGCCTTGCACCCTACCAGCCCAGCCATCAGCAGCAGGGCAATTCCTACGTTTATTATCCGCTTCCAAACTGTGCAGCCCCTGATCCTCAACATAGGGGACCCCTCCATTCCTGAACGAAGACAAATAACGGGATGAGCACATAGACTCATCCCGCTTAGACTCACTCATATGAAGGGCAATTATACATGTTCTTCGCCAGACGCAATTTGAATCACATTGCGCCCTTTTTTCTTCGCTTCGTATAATGCCATATCTGCTCGATAAAATAACGTTTCGACACTTACCTTTTCATCCTGCCAGCTCCACTCTGCAACTCCGCAAGAAACCGTTACCTTCGGATCCGTCTCCTGCTCTACACGATTGCGTATGCGTTCAGCAACTTTCTTCGTTTGAGTCGTATTAAGCTGAGGCAAGTAAACCGCAATTTCCTCGCCCCCCCAACGTGAAGCAATATCGGTTTCTCTTATGGAAGAGCGAATAATATCACTGACTTGAACGAGTATTTTATCACCAATCTGGTGACCAAACGTATCATTAACCTGCTTAAAGTAATCAATATCAACAACGATTAACGAGCCACAAAAATCCTTTTGCTGCTGTCGATTCACTTGCTTGTCCAAATAATGCCTTGCATACAAGCCTGTCAGTTGATCTTTATTCGCTAGATGCTTAACACGATCATGCAGAGTCGCATTGGCTATCGCAAGACCTAGATGTGCGCTTAGCATTTGCAACAATTTGAAATTATCGTACGTAAAGAAATGAGGACGTTTATCGGCAACCGCCACAATCCCAACTAATTCGCCGCCACTAAACAGCGGTGCGGCAATAATGGAGCGCAATCCTAAATCCTCAATCATTTGAATGCGTTCAATATGATGATCTTCACTGTCTGAAATAATGACTGGTTCACGCAAGTTAAGTACGTACCCAAACAATCCTTTTTGAGTAGAGTACGACGTCCCCACATATTCAGCCATATTAGAAGAAACAACTTCAAATAAGGACTTGTCCTCATTAAGCTGCAGCAGCATGCAGAAATCAGCATGAAATACTCGCAGCAATTCATGCATTGCATCGTCAAAAACATCACGCAAACGCAGACTCTGATTAATGCGCTTCGTTAGTTCATTAATAAGACGAAGCTCTTGAATAACATTGTTGGCATGTTCATGCAGACGCGCATTCTCGAATGCCGTACCAGCTGTTTCGATAATAAGCTCGATAACTTGGAGATCAGAAGTTTCGGGCTGCTCTTGTGCGAAAATTAGCTTCAATACACCATAAGATCCTTGTTTCCCATTAAGGGCAAAAGCAACCTCAAATCCGGAATCAGAGTTGGCGGTGCATGTTTCCCCTTTCATAAAGGCCTCCATTACGATTGGATCGCCCCAGGACTTGAACACTAACGCTTTGACATTAGGATTCTCACTGCGGTGATCTTGGGACAAATATACCTCTACAACCGTATCTGGCACTAGTCGTTGAATACCCTCTATAATCTGTGATAGAACAGAATCAACATCTATCCGATCATGAATATGGCGCATCACATAATACAGCACTTCTCGCCGCTCTGCTTCTCGTTCTGACATGCGGTGTGTATGATACATCTCTTCTACAAACAAATGCTCGAACTCGCGATAAAAATGGGTTCTTAGTGCATACACCCAACCTTCTAAAGCAAATGAATGCAGCATATCCGACTTATCGCATACAAATAGAACGATACCAATCAATTCTTTTGTATATCGGGAAAGGATAGGAAACGCAGCTGCCTTCTCCGCATACTCCGTCTGTTCGTCCCAGGCTGGTTTGCGGTTGGATTGTACACGCTGTACAAGCTCCTGCAATGACTTACTTGCTTCTAGCTCATTCAGCTTGTCGGAACCTTCCAAACATTCACCTTTATAGTCATACAGCAACACACAATTCAGATGCTTGCGTATTGATGGCGGGATTTCTAGCAGCCATTGGATATATGCGGTTTGTATAAGAGAATGCGTGTACGGCAAATCATGCAGCGTGACATCACGTTGCAGCAACCAATGTTCTGGGCTTCGATCAGATCCAGAACTACGCTTCCGATTCTGTTGATAGTTGGCTATCAAGCCAGCATTGCTCTGAGGATGGAGTCGACGTTTCGTCATTTCCTTCTCCTTCAAACGCTATAGTCTCTTTCATTAATCATACAATAGATTACCGTGAAAAGGTACTACATCCCATCATGCGCACAAAACTTTTTAGGTCATAAGAACTATATTCGAGATGTAGAAATCCGTATACTTCATCTATGAATTGGAAATCCTAAACCTAATGCTGTTCGATATGTAAATTAGTAATGATATACTTTCGCTTGAAAAATTATCCTACATTAAAACTAATCATAAATATGTCATGATTTCAAGATAATTTTTCAACTTATTGTATGTTTAGTTTCACAATCTGGAACTTGACATATCTCGGTCTCATCTTATAGAATTACTTGATGTATATGGGCGAATCTGTGTCACCCTCATGAATCTCATAGCAGGCATAGCTGCGGCTGAACATCTGTGCCTGAGCAAACTCAATCGAGATAAAACGATTGTATCTGCATAATTATGAATTCGACGCAAATGACCCACATTCTAACCTATACTTGAATGAAAAAGGAGTCAATATATTATGTCTCGTTACACAGGTCCTAAGTTTAAACTAAGCCGTCGTCTTGGAATTTCCTTGAGCGGTACTGGTAAAGAATTGAAGCGTGCTTACCCTCCAGGACAACATGGTCCAGGACAACGTAAGAAAATGAGCGGATACGGTATCCAGCTTCAAGAAAAACAAAAACTTCGTCACACTTACGGTATGACTGAGAAGCAATTCCGCAACTTGTTCGACCGCGCTGCGAAATTGCAAGGTATCGCTGGTGAGAACTTCATGTTCTTGCTTGAGAGCCGTCTTGACAACCTTGTTTACCGTCTTGGTTTCTCCAACTCCCGTGCAGGAGCTCGTCAGTTGGTATCCCACGGTCACGTGACTGTAAACGGTAAAAAAGTTGACATCGCTTCTTACTCTGTAAGCATCGGCGACGTTATCGGCTTGCGTGAAAAGAGCCGCAGCTTGAAAGTTGTTAAAGAAGCTATCGAAGGCCGTCACCATGTGCCAGGCTACTTGGAGTTCAACGATGCAGCTGTTGAAGGTAAGTATGTTCGCCTTCCAGAGCGCGCTGAGTTGTCCCAAGAAATCGATGAGAAGCAAATCGTCGAGTTCTACAGCCGTTAATTTATGTCAAGAAGAGGTTATCTTTCAAGTTTTACAACTTGGAGGATATCCTCTTTTTTTATGCTTATTTTTACAACCCCTGCTAATAACAAAGAAACTAATCCCCTCTCCCGCTAAAAACTCAAGCTTGAGTCAACACGACATCAAACACCGATCCAGAACATAACCTCAAAGGAGGAAAGTAGGCCTCTATTACAATTACACGCTAACTCTACTATTCCACCAAATCCTTCAATATACGAGCGCAATCATTAGCATTTTCGATATGATTCGTCAAACAAAAAAGTATTTTACATGAATATACAGACACTTATCTTGTGTTTTTTTGTGTTATAATGGGAAGCGCTGCAATCATTAAGGAGGAAGAAAGTATGGTTGAGGAGACATTGACGAAGTCAAAGGGAGACCCGACTCGTCCAAAGCGTTCCGTAGGACGTATCATTTGGAATACGTTCAAATGGTTCACGCTATTTGGCGTTCTCTGCTGCTTCTTAGCAGGCGGCATTGCGGTCGGATATATTACCTCTCTCGTCAAAGACGACCCGATACGCTCCAAAGAACATATCGTGCAGAAGGTTGATGAGAATGCCATAACCGGGTTTGCTTATTTTAATGATGGCACTCCTATCGGGCAGCTTCGCACAGAAGAAGATCGTATCCCTATTAAGTACGATCAAATCCCTAAAGTCGTAATAGACGCACTCATCGCGACGGAAGACAACCGTTTCTTTGAGCACAACGGAATAGACATAAGAGGTACATCAAGAGCGGTGTTGCAACAAGTACTAGACAAACCTGTTCAGACAGGGGGAAGTACATTAACGCAACAGCTTGCTCGAAGTGTGTTTCTAAATGCTGAACGTACAAATACACGTAAAGCAAAGGAAATTTTCCTATCATTACGAATTGAACGAATATTAACGAAGGAACAGATTCTAGAAGCTTATTTGAACAAAGTACCTTTTGGAAATGGCTCGAACGGCTATCAAGTATTTGGAATCAAATCAGCTGCAAAAGGCATATTCAATATTCATGATTTGGATAAGCTGAATATTGCGCAATCAGCCTATTTAGCAGGACTTCCGCAGTTGCCTTCTGCTTATACCGCCTTTACTGGTAAAGGCGCCTATAACGAAAAAGGCATCAATCGTGCAATCAAAAGACAGAAGCTTGTGTTAAAGCGGATGTTAGAAGAGAACAAAATTACGCAGCAGCAATATGAAGAAGCACTAAAATTCGATATTCGCAAATCACTAGCGCAGCCGAGGCAGAAGGCATATTCTACATATCCATATTTAATGTTGGATATAGAACGCGCAGCCGTTGAAACTCTTATTCTTAGCCGAAATCCTGAGATGACGAAGGCTGATCTGCGCAAAGAGGAACATCAACAGCTTGTAGAAGATACAAAAGCAGAAGTCTTGCGTGGTGGTTATCATATTACCACTACAATTGATAAAAAAATCTACAAGATGATGCGAAATATCGCGGAAGATCCTAAAAACTTCTCAAAGGATCATCCAGTCAAAGGTACGGAACAAGTAGCAGCCATGATGATCGATCACCGTACAGGCGCTATTTTAGGCATGATTGAAGGTCGTGATTTCTATAAAGAGCAAATGAATCACGCCACTCAGATGCTTCGTCAACCGGGATCGACGATGAAGACACTCGCTGCCTTCTTGCCAGCATTAGAAAAAGGAATTATACAGCCAGCTTCCATTATTGACGATGCTCCTGTTATCTTGAAGAACGGTGATGGAACTTACCATATCCCTATCAATGCGGGTCGTAAATTCCAAGGTCTCGTAACAGCACGACATGCATTTAATCAATCTTTGAATGCACCTGCGATAAAGCTGTTCAACGAAGACCTCAAGGTCAAAAATGCATGGGATTTCGTTGAGAAACTTGGTATTACTACTTTGCATGAACGAGATTATCAAGCACAGACCGGCGTTATCGGTGGTCTAACGAACGGGGTTACCGTAGAGGAATTCACGAATGCCTATGCGGCAATCGCAAATAACGGCAAGCTCAACGATGCATTCTTAATTAATAAAATCGTAGATTCCAATGGAAAAGAAGTTTACAAGCATCAAGTCAAGCCAACACAGGTTGTATCGCCACAAACCGCTTACTTGATGACAGATATGCTGCGTACAGCTGTAACGAACGGTACAGGCGGCGAGGTAAATCGCAAATTCCATCAAGACGACTATACGATTGTTGGTAAGACAGGAACAACACAAAATGATGCCGATTCTTGGTTCATTGGTTATAGTCCTGATGTAACGCTCGGTGTATGGGTTGGCTTCAAAGAACCAAAGCATACATTGAGTCGAAACGAAGTAAAGCACTCGATGCAAGTATGGGCAAAAATTATGAACGAAGCGATTGAGCTGAAGCCACAAATGTTTAAAAACAAAACGTTCAAACGTCCAGACGACATCGTTAGAAGGACCGTATCCGGTTATAGCGGCAAACTGCCTAGCAAGAATACGGACAAATTCAATACAGATTTGTTTAACCGCAAATACGTACCGACTAAAGTCGAAGATGTCCTTGTCAGCATGACATATATTACGTACAACGGTGTCAATTATATAGCCAACCCGGCTACACCAGATGATATGACACAACAAAAAGTTGTAGTAAAACGTGAAAAGCCGATCCAGACCTTAATGGATGAGCTGAGAAGAGCGCTTGGCAACTTGTCTTCCGGCAGTAGTCGACGATCTTTGGAGTGGTACTTACCGCTAGACGCATCAACAGATGCGCCAACCAAGAAAGACCCGCGTAAAGATGATGGTAAAGCGCCGACTTCTCCAAGCTCTGTTAGCGTTACATCGAACAACGGCAAGGCAACGATAAGCTTCAATCCTAGCGGCTCGAACGATGTTGTGGGCTATCGACTGTACCGCTCTATTGATGGCAAGCCTTATCAGCAAACCGGACAGGTTGTCCTAACTGGTGACAGTTATACATTCGGCAATGCTGTTTCTAATGCTCACAGCTATAACTACTATGTCACAGCAGTTGATGTCGTTGGCAAGGAATCTGCAGCATCTGCTCCGGCATCCTTAAACGGTGGAACACCACCAGTAGATCCGAACAGTGGTAACCCTACCAATCCGTCAACAGAGCCAGGTACGAATCCAGATAATTCGTCTGGTTCCACAACGACTGAAACAACTGGATCTAATGGGCAGACAACCAATGGAAATGGATCGTCTGAAACGGGATCTACTAACAACGGATCAACACAAGTCGCAGCTCCTGAAGCGCCATCAGGATTGAGCGCAAGCAAAACAGCTGGAGGAGTGTCCCTATCATGGAACTCCTCTGCTACCGCTGTTAAATATTATGTATATTACAAAAGCAGCCAAGGTGGTTCCTATAAACGGATAGGCAACACCAACAGCACGTCATTCACCTATACGAGTGACGCTCCGCAAGGCTCCTATCATGTAACGGCTGAAAATCGAGTAGGAGAATCCTCCGCCTCATCATCCGTGACGATAGAATAAAGACAAAGCGTACTTCATAGCCAACATACGCAAAAGAGGGATATAAGCCGATAACAGCTTATATCCCTCTTTATTTTGCTAAGCTTAATCCTCGATTGTTGATAAGTCCCCAGTCGGCAAGTTCAACTCCCAAGCCTTCAACACGCGACGCATAATTTTACCTGAACGCGTCTTAGGAAGCTTGTCTTTGAATTCAATTTCTCGCGGAGCAGAATGAGCTGACAATCCCTCTTTGACGAATTTCGCAATGTCTGCCTTCAATTCCTCCGACGGTGTGTAGCCATCTCTTAGCGAGATGAACGCTTTAATAATTTCTCCACGCAGCGGATCAGGCTTACCAATTACACCTGCTTCAGCTACTGCTGGATGCTCTACCAGCTTACTTTCAACATCGAATGGACCTACACGTTCGCCGGAAGTGTTAATGACATCATCGACACGTCCTTGGAACCAGAAGTATCCATCCTCATCTTTATACGCGGAGTCACCAGACACATACCAACCTTTGAGGCGGAAATACTCTTCGTATTTACCTGGATTATTCCAAATTTTACGCATCATAGATGGCCATGGTGTACGAATTGCCAAGTTGCCCATGCGATATGGAGGCAGCTCGTTGCCTTGATCATCAATGATCGATGCCTGCACACCCGGAATTGGGCGTCCCATCGAACCAGGCTTAATCGTCATGCTCGGATAGTTGCAGATCATATGACCGCCAGTCTCAGTCATCCACCACGTATCGTGAATCCGTTGTCCGTATACTTTCATTCCCCACCGTACAACCTCTGGGTTGAGAGGCTCACCTACGGAGAGCACATGACGCAAGCTAGACAAGTCAAATTCTTTTATAATTTCGTCGCCAGCACCCATGAACATACGGAAGGCTGTAGGCGCGCTATACCATATCGTTACCTTATAGCGCTCGATCGTTGAGTACCAGTTCTGTGGACTAAAACGACCACCACGTACTACGTTGGTAGCACCATTTAGCCAAGGTGCAAATATACCGTACGATGTACCTGTGACCCAACCCGGATCGCCTGTACACCAGTAAATATCGTCATCCTTCAAATCCAGTACCATCTTACCCGTGAAATAATGCTGGATCATAGCATTTTGCACATGATATACGCCTTTTGGCTTGCCCGTTGAGCCGGAAGTATAGTGAATAATGAGACCATCTTCACGATCGAGCCATTCGATTTCCGCTTCTTCCGATGCAACAGCCATCTCTGCGTAGTAATCAACAATGCCTTCATCTGCTTGAATGTTCTCACCAACTAGCACGATATGTTTCAATTCAGGCAGATGCTCACGCGGAATACGATGAAGCAGTTCAGGAGTAGTAACAATCGCACTTGCTCCGCTATCTTCCAAACGATCCTTAACGGCTGTCTCCATAAACGCTTCAAATAGTGGTCCTACTACCGCGCCTATTTTTAAAATACCGAACAAACTAAAGTATAGCTCCGGGGTACGTGGCATAAATACGAATACACGCTCACCCTTTGTAATTCCTTGCTTACGCAGCACATTCGCAAATTGATTTGACTTGCGGCTGAGCTCTGCATACGTATAACTTTCATCTCTCACAGCATCACTGTAATAAAGTGCAACCTTATCACCACGCCCCTCTGCTAGATGACGGTCAATGGCCTCATGTGCCATATTCACCTTACCAGTCGCATGCCATGTAAAGTGCTTCTCTACTTCTTCCCAATTAAAAGACTCTGCTGCTGTTTCATAGTTGCTCAGGTTCGGGCTTAACGCCGATGCTTCGATGATTTCTCCTTGCACATTACCCATTGTCTTTCATCCTCCTGTTTCATTCACTTCTTTAGGACTTCCCCATGTGATACCGATAGTTAACCGCTTTCACGAAGTTGTAAGTATAAGGACGATGTTGACTGTACATGTTGTCAAGAGGAAATTCTATGAACATAGTAATAACAGCATTATTATAGCACACCAATTGTAATTCGCCTATTCTTTTCCTTTTCAACTGTTCCTTTTTTTGTTATAACCTATGTGAAGAGAATAAGGAGTGGTCGACTATGGAACATCGAAAATGTTATCATGCGCACGTCGTTACACGCGATGATGTCGTTATCGTTATCGAAGGTCCCGTAAAGCCAGAAGTGCTCCAAACGATGGACATGCACATTGGACTTAACGCCTTCCGACGCCCGCGCGAACAGCACGAAGCCTTAGTTGAGATAGCAGCTTTGCCCGAAGGACGCATCATCGTTGCACGAGATGGACAGACCATTGTCGGCTATGTTACCTTCCATTACCCTGACGAGCTAGAGCGTTGGTCAGAGGGACAGATGGAGGATCTCGTTGAGCTGGGAGCCGTAGAAGTAGCGAGAGAATATCGTTCTTTCGGATTAGGAAAAAAAATGATTCAAACTGCGTTCGAGGATGAACAAATGGAGAACTACATCGTATTTACGACCGAATACTATTGGCATTGGGACCTTGAAGGATCAAAATTAAGCGTATGGGATTATCGCAAAATGATGGAGAAACTCATGGAATCGGTAGATATGATCTGGTACGCTACAGATGATCCTGAAATCTGCTCTCACCCTGCAAATTGCTTAATGGTTCGTATTGGTAAGGATGTTCCTTTGTCATCCAAAGAACAATTCGACCGCGTTCGCTTCAAGCAGCGGTTCATGTATTAGATCGCCAGGAGGAAAGCGCGATGACAGATTCGCATAAGCCCATATTTATTCTGCACGAAGACGCACTGCGGTACCACTTCTATGCAGATCATCCTTTCGATCAGAGAAGAATTGAGATGACTCAGGATCTCTTGTTTCAAATTGGTGCCCTTCATCCAACTGAACAGGTTCAAGCAGCCTGCGCTTCACTAGAGGCACTTCAATTGAATCACCGCGAAGATTATATCGAAGCCGTCAAAGAACTTAGCCAAACTATCCCAGACCCAGATTATCTTGTTCGTACTGCTCAATATGGCCTAGATCACGAAGACACGCCTTACTTCGAGGGCATGCATGAAGCTGCCAGTACTATCGTTGGCGGATCTATTGCTGCATGTGAAGCTGTGATGGAAGGAAATACGCTCCATGCTCTTCATATAGCAGGCGGATTGCATCATGCCTTCCCTGGAAAAGCAGCAGGCTTCTGTGTCTATAACGACGCTTCCATTGCAATAGCATCTATACGCAAAAAGTACGGTGCACGTGTGCTTTATATCGATACGGACGTGCACCATGGTGATGGTGTGCAGTGGTCGTTTTACACAGACCCTGAAGTAATGACCTATTCGATTCATGAAACAGGTAAATACTTATTCCCAGGTACAGGATTCGTGCAGGAACGAGGGGAAGGCGAAGGATTCGGTACAAGTGTCAACGTGCCGTTAGAGCCTTACACGGAAGATGATTCGTGGTTATCCAGCTTTCGAGACACGATTGGACAAGCTGCTGCCATCTTCAAGCCAGATATTATCGTAAGCCAGCATGGCTGCGATGCGCACGCCTTGGATCCGCTCTCCCATATGCATTGCAGTATGCGAATCTACCAAGAGATGCCTGCCATCATTCATCAACTTGCTCACACCCACTGTAATGGCAAATGGGTCGCACTAGGAGGCGGAGGATATGATATTTGGCGTGTCGTACCGCGTGCATGGAGCCTTTTATGGCTCGAAATGATTGAGCATCCTCTAGTGGCTCAATTGAGAGACGATCCACTGATGCCACTACCCGCTGCTTGGCTGCACAAATGGCAGCACAAGTCTCCCACACCACTGCCTGCTACGTGGCTCGATGATACGAGCGATTGGACGCCAATGCCAAGGCGTGAACTTATTGAGAAACAGAACTCCCACATCGTAACCTTAGCACAAGAGTATATTAGATAAATAATAAAAGCCGCTCTTTATAAAGAGCGGCTTACCGTTTAAGCAGACAGTTGCTGCAACATATGATTAATCATTTGATAAGAGCGTTCCGATGCTTCCACTGTGAACTCTGCAAAGTTCACATGTGCAGAGCCATCTGCCTTGTCCGACATGGAGCGAATAATAACGAATGGGACATTGTTTAAGACGCAGGCTTGAGCTACAGCTGATCCTTCCATCTCGGTACAAGCACCATTGAAAGTCTCATACAGCGCTTTCACCTTTTCGCGGCTAGCGATAAATTGATCGCCTGAAAGTACGATACCTACCATATGACGCTGTGGTACCATTTCTTCACAGACGCGTTTCGCTAAATCAATCAGCTGCTGATCTGCACGGAAGATAGAGTTGGATTGGTACGGAATCTCACCTAGTTTGAAACCTAGTGCCGTTACATCCATATCATGTTGAATACAAGCAGAAGAAATGACAATATCTCCGATGTTCAGCATCGGGTTAACCGCACCTGCAACACCTGTAAAGAGAATACGTTCAACACTGAAACGATCGATAAGTACTTGCGTCGTAATCGCTGCATTGACTTTCCCTACACCGGATTTGCATACAACAACAGAATGATGATGCAAAGTTCCACGGTAGTAACGATTACCTGCCTGCTCATGCTCCTCAACTTGGCCCATTGCTTGCAGTAACAAGGCAATCTCTTCGTCCATTGCGCCGATAATACCAATTGTCATCTGAATAACCCCCCGCTACTTTATTCCGTTATATGGTCAAAAAAAAGCCCCGAGATACGGGGCTTCGTACCGCTGTCCAAGCAGACTATTCATTCACATGGCTAATGGACAGACGATGAATGATCTCATGTTGTAGAATGACTTGGGATTGCTCCACATTTTCTTTCTTCATCAATTTCGTAAGTAAACGCATTGCTACAGCACCAATATCATACATAGGCTGCGCAACCGTAGTTAACTGCGGTCGAACCATAGATGCCATACGGATGTTGTCTACACTAATGATAGAGAAATCATCGGGAACTTTAAGTCCCCCGTCTTGTATGGAGTGAATCGCTCCAATCGCCATTTCATCCGTTGCAGAGAAAATAGCAGTTGGTCGCTTCTTCAAGCCCAAGAAGTATTGCATTGCTTCTACACCGGACTCATAACGGTAGTTTCCGATGCGAACCATATCTTCCTTGTATTCAATACCAGCACGCTCAAGAGCACGCTTGTAGCCTTGGAATCGTGCATATCCATTAGCAGGATCCTGCAAAGTTCCGCTGATCATTGCAATCTCACGATGCCCATGACGAATTAGTGTATTTACGGCATCAAATGCAGCTGCCTCATGATCAATATCTACAGACGGCATGGTACCGTTCTCATCTCTCGTCGCACATAAAACAATTGGAACAGACGCTGTGCGGAAAGCTTGAATATGATCTTCTGTAATGACACCGCCCATGAATAACAAGCCGTCAACTTGCTTCTCCAATAACGTGTTAATAACCCGAATTTCTTTTTCCTTCTTCTTATCCGCGTTACATAGAATGATATTGTAATGATACATATTAGCAATATCTTCAATACCACGCGAAATCTCAGCAAAGATCGAATTAGAAATATCAGGTATAACAACACCTACGGTCGTCGTCTTTTTACTCGCCAGACCACGAGCAACCGCATTTGGGCGATAACCTAGACGTTCAATCGCTTCGTATACTTTCTTACGCGTCTGCGGCTTCACGTTCGGATTGTTGTTTACAACCCTAGAAACTGTCGCCATTGACACGCCAGCTTCTCTAGCTACATCATAAATAGTTACCGTCACGATCCTTCTCTCCAATTACCGAGTTATTTAATACGTACATACATATTACATTTCATATTACTTTATTTTCTGAAAAATCGCAATGAAGCAATCAATTTTCGTCACAAAATGTCGGATATTAAGGAGAGGTCGTCAAAACTTGCTCTAGTGTATCGTATCGAATTGCATAATGAGATTCATGCCATACCACTTGACCGCCTTTTAGAACCAACACCTGCGGCGATTCATGTTTGATACCAAGCTGATCTGCCAAAGCGAGCGAAATATCACGATTCTCAACGACGTAAATAAGCCCAAATGAAATACCTTTAGGTTCAAATACGTCAACAACACGCTTCATCTCTTCATTAGCACTGCTGCTAATCGGGCAGCGCGTACTATGCTTGAAAATAACGACAGTACCTTCATGCGAACGCTTAATCCCCTGTTCGAGTTCTTCCTGAGTGGAGATTGTTTTCATAACGACACCTCTCATTTGCAGCAATATGCCGCAAGATTTAGTTTGTCTTTCTACTCCGCTTATCCATGCTATTATTGGTTACTGTTCATTAACTTATTTTAGCCTGATGTTCCTCTACACTAAAACCTGTCAATTGATTTAATCTCCGCTCTATATCATTCATCCAATCTGTATCTTTGCATGCTTTAGCAACAAGATACAGGTCCAATAGCTGATTAACACGCTCAGTGCTCAGCCTCTCGAATAAAGCAAGATAATTGTCTTCCTTGTACTCTAAGCACTCTTTGATTACACTGGCCACTTCATGCATATGATCAAACGCAACACTCTGTTCTTCAACCATCCCTTTTTGAACGAGACGGCGCATAATAAACACAACTTCATCTTTTACATCGGGCAGCAGCTCGGAATATTGACAACTTCCACAGGTGTATACGGGCACATGATGTATATGTATTTTACGTGCATGAACAATAGTACGCATTGTAACGTCCATTCCTTGACCACAAGAGCAGTTCTTCTTCATCCGTAATCCCCCTAGCCGGTATGTAGTTTCTCTCACCTAACTTCTCTATCTGTATTGCTGACTTACTTTCATCATTACAAATAAGCTATCCCTGAAATTGACCAAGATATAGTGACGTGCAGCTAAATACTAACTTTGATTTCATATATACACGAGTACAGCACGAGCAATAATCAATACTATTTCGACTTCTTGAACCGTTATCCTCCTGCTTTCAAACATGAATTTATTTACAATTCGACTTGCTATCCCTTTTTCCAATGACAATTCTCTCTCTTATCCTTGTGAATCTCGCCTATATATGTTAATTTAAGTACGTTTATGGGTAATAAAAAGTAAGCTCATAAAGGCAGATGCCATTTAATTGCCCATCTTGTTTGGATTGAAAGGAGGAAATAATCGTGAGACTAGAAGGCAAGAAAGTAATTGCACTCGTCGATGAAGAATTTGAAGACTTGGAATTGTGGTATCCCGTATACCGTGCTCGTGAAGAAGGTGCTGAAGTTCATCTTGTAGGTGCGGAGACTGGAAAGACCTATATCGGAAAGTACGGTGTACCCGCTACTTCGAATTATGCTTTCAAAGATATTGATACAGCTGACTATGACGGTCTGCTCGTTCCAGGAGGCTGGGCTCCAGATAAATTGCGCCGATACGAAGATGTGCTTCGCATCACTCGTGAAATGAACGAGGCGAACAAGCCTATCGGACAAATTTGTCATGCTGGCTGGGTGCTTATCTCTGCAAAAATTTTAAACGGGCGCCAAGTTACTTCCACACCTGGTATTCGTGATGATATGGAGAATGCAGGAGCTACATGGATCGATGAGGATGTCGTGATTGACGGCAACTTAGTATCTTCACGTCGTCCGCCAGATTTGCCTGCTTACGGAAAAGCATTTTGTGATGTACTTGCTCAATCGTAAGTACCACACAAAGATACGAAAGAATATATTTATTACGTTAAAAAGCTCTCGATCCTCGGACCGAGAGCTTTTTGTTATATTCCCCAAACAAGCTTATAACTGTTAACCGTCTTTAACACCTTACTGCTCGATCGATTCTGAATTCACATATTTCATTGCTGCCTCTGCTTGCTCAAATGAAGAAGTAGGTGGCGGTGAGTCGAAACCTAATACACCTTCTATTTCTGCTTTGGTTCGACAAAGATACAGTTGTGAAGCAAGGCTTTTGGAATCTGCGCATGAAGTTCTGCGTATCGCAGCTTTAACACGCGGAATGGTACGCGATGACATGCTTAACTCATCAATACCAAGCGCAACCCATAATGGTACTGCACGCGGGTCACCAGCCATTTCTCCACATACCCCAACATGAATGCCTTTCTGTTTCGCAGCTTCAACCGTTTGACGAATTAAACGCAAGACAGCAGGATGGTATGGATCATACATATGAGCGATTTGCTCATTCATCCGATCCACTGCAAGTGTGTACTGAACAAGATCGTTCGTTCCAATACTGAAGAAATCTACCTCCTCAGCCAAGAAATCCGCCATCGCAGCAGCTGCTGGTACTTCTATCATAATTCCGATTGGTATGTCATCGTTAAACGCCTGTCCTTCTTCTCTAAGCTCTTGTTTTGATTCTTCAAGAATACGTTTTGCGGCAACGATTTCTTCCATTGAGCTTATCATCGGGAACATGACCTTTATCGGGCCAAAAGCGCTTGCTCGCAATATAGCTCGCAGCTGTGTCTTAAATACATCAGTCCGATCCAGGCAAATACGAATGGCACGATACCCTAGGAATGGATTGTCTTCCTCTGGTATTTGCAAATAATCCATTGGTTTATCTCCACCGATATCCAACGTTCGAATGATGACCGTCTTCTCTCTAAAGGTCTGTGCAAGCTCACGATACACCGTAAACTGCTCCATTTCATTAGGCGGGTAGATACGATCCATATACATAAATTCCGTACGGAATAATCCTACGCTCTCCGCCCCGTTTTGAACGGCAATATCAAGCTCTCTCGTCGAAGAGATATTAGCCGCCAAATGGATGGAATGTCCGTCTGTAGTAACAGCAGGCAAGCTCTTAATTTTACAAAGTTCCGCCATTTCATGATGGAATACGCGTTGACGTTCTTTATACCACGCCAATACTTCTACAGATGGTTCAACCAATACATGCCCTTGCTCGCCGTCCACAACGACTTTTTCCCCAGTTTGGATTGGTTCCTTCAATTTGCCTTCCAGCCCGAGCACAAGCGGGATTCCCAACGCTCTAGCCATAATCGCAGAGTGTGAAGTCTTCCCGCCCATCAACATGACAATGCCTAGCACATTTTTAGGATTCAAATGAACGAGCTGAGATGGCGACAACTCTTTTGCAACTAAAATATACGGATTGGCATCCGTCGGAAGCGTAATTTCGGGTGCTCCCAATAGATGCTTCAAGAGACGATTGCCAACATCTTTAATATCTAATGCTCGCTCTTTCATATAGTCGTCATCCAACAAATCGAACATGGTTACGAAATGATCGATCGCTTCTTTGACAGCCACTTCTGCCGCTTTGTATTGACGTTGGATAATCCCTTGAATTTCATTCATAAATACGGGATCTTCCAAAATAGCCAAGTGAGCATCGAATATCGTTGATTCTTCCTTACCGACCATCTCGCTAATTTCGTTTTTAATATACTGAATTTCATCCTTAGAAGAGCGAACACCTTCGTACAGACGCTCAAACTCCTTCGCCAAATCAGAAGGGTCCATCTTCTTCTCAGGAACGTCCCACTCCCACGATGGCAGTACAAAAGCCTTGCCAATCGCAATTCCACTGGATGCACCAATTCCACGCGCTGTTTGTATCATCTCTACTCACCCCCATGTCCGTCTTCATGCAATACAATTGACAGCACTGACGTCTGTCCTTTCTTAACGATTGTAAAAGGAGCCTTACTCCAAGAAGCTATACGATTCGAATTTGTAATAACCATAGGCGTTACTAAAGAACAGCCTCGTTTCTTGATATAAGCCATATCGAATTTAATCAATAATTGCCCAGGCTTGACTTCATCCCCCTCTTTTACAATGGACTGGAAGCCAGAACCATTCAAGCCAGAAGTTTCGATTCCGATGTGAAGCAGAACCTCAACTCCTTCTTTTGTTTCAATTCCAATCGCATGCATCGTCGGATAAATATGGCGAACAAGGCCCGCTACAGGCGAGACAAGCTCTCCTTTATCTGGAATAAAGGCCACTCCATCCCCTACAAGCTTTTTAGCAAATATGGTGTCTGGAACATCTTCGATAGGGATCATTCGTCCTTGCAAAGGAGCGACAAAGGATACTTGCTTGCTATCTCGCTGCAATCGCTTCACCATTTCATCACGAATAAATTCAGAGTAAGTCCCAAAAACAACCTGCACATGGCCTCCACCTAAGCGAAGTACCCCGGCAGCTCCAAGCATTCGCAGTGCATGTCGATCAATCTTCTTCTCTTGCCGTACTCGAAGGCGAAGTCTTGTAATACAAGCTTGCACATCTACGAGATTGTCCTTTCCTCCAAGTGCTTGAATAATTAAAGGTACACGATGCAGTAAATCGCCTGCCATATCATCAAGCAGTGTTGCTTCTACCCTGCCCGGAGTAGGAATTTGATATTTCTGTATAGCAAACCGGAATATACCGTAATACAACAAGCCAAAAGCAATTCCAATAGGTATTAACAACAACCCTTTATTCGCCAAATGTAAATTAACGATATAATCAATGGCTCCGGCAGAGAAGGAAAATCCATGGAGAATGCCAAGTTCGAACGTAATCCACATCGCCACCCCTGTCAACAAGGCATGAACAATAAATAAGTATGGAGCGGCGAACAAAAAGGCAAATTCGATCGGTTCCGTTATTCCCGTCAGAAATGAGGAACCTGCTGCTGTTAAATACGTTTTCTTTACTTTCGGTCTCAAATCTTCCCTTGATTCATGGATAATCGCCATCGCAACAGCTGGCAGCGCGAACATTGTAATCGGAAACAATCCCGCCATAAAGCCGCCAGCAGTTGGATCTCCAGCGAAAAAGCGAACCATATCGCCGGTATATACACTACCGCTTGCATCCGTGTAGCTTCCCACATGAAACCATACTAAGTTGTTCAATAAATGATGCAGGCCGAATACGATCAGCACACGATGAACAACACCATATAAGAACACACCAAAGCTGCCTAATGCCATAATTTCATGCCCTATAATTTGAATAACATTGTTCAAACCAGGAACAATCTGTATAAACAAGAATGATAATGCTACAGACAATACAATCATAATGAGAACAACTAACCTAGCACCACCAAATATTTGCATATATTCAGGTAGCTTTATGGCATGAAATCTCTCATGTATGGCCCCCGCCATCATACCAAACACAATTCCAATTAAAATAGTCGGTTCTATTACAACGTCAGTTGGGAGCACTTCACTAACAAGCTCATAAAAAATAAAAATGCCGAGTAATCCTGACATGGCGGCAACTCCTGAGTTGTTCGACATCCCCAGGGCTACACCAGCCGCAAATAAGTAAGGCATCGTATCTAAGAGCCCTTTGGCCGCAGATTGCATCCACGTTGAAGCTTCAACGAAACCAAAGCAGTTGAGTACGTATCCGACAAATAATACAACTGCTATAGCTGGCAATATCATTAATGGCTGCATTATGGCACGCGAAAGCTGCTGTAACGATCCTAATTGGTTCAAGAGCATCTCTCCTTCACAGTTTCATCATCCTATGACGGTCGACCCTATAACCGTTGTCTATGTTCTTTATTCGCAATCATGAGCGCACAGTAAAATGCCGAAGCTAGACCGCCCTGAATGCAGCAGCCGACTTCGGCATTCCACGCGCTCAACGTATTTTAGCTATGCATCCATTATAGCATGATCCGTTGAGGATGATGTATGAGATTGTGCGAATGCAGTCTTGACATTCAGTCCGTCAGAACTCCTTATACCGATGCAGTTTTACCATGGGGAAGCAAAATAGCATCCAGGACTTTAATACAAAGATCCATGACAACCGTAACACCGTGCTCTTTAGCGTAGCTAGCAGCCTCTTCATTGATAACGCCTTGTTGCATCCAGATTGCTCCAGCACGAACAGATACCGCTTCCTTTGCAACATCTAAGCAGTATTCGCTGCGACGGAATACGTTGACGATATCAATCGCTTCAGGAATGTCTTGCAAAGAAGCATAGCACTTCTCGCCCAAAATACTTTCTGCCTTTGGATTAACCGGTATAATTCGGTAACCTTTTGCTTGCATCGCTTTAGCGACCATATGTGACGTACGTGTTTCGTCTTCAGAAAGACCAACAACGGCGACTGTATTGGCGTTGTTAAGTAATTGTTTAATCTCTTGCTGACTCGGATTTTGATGAGTAGTCATTTGTATACACCTCTATTTAGTAAGACTTGTCCATGCTGTAAGCCATTAAATCCATTCTACCTGAGCACCTAGTGCAGTCAAGTGATCAAAGTATTGTGGATAGGACTTCGCAACATGATGTGCATCCTTAATTCGGATTGGCTGTTTAGCTCGCAGCGCTACAATGGATAACGCCATAATGACACGGTGATCATAGTGCGCATTTATTTCCACGCCACCCTCTACACCTTCTGGGCGTCCATGGACGATAATTTCCGCTTGGCGTTCTTCTACATTAGCCCCTGCTTTGCGCAGCTCATTCAAGTAGTCTGTAATTCGATCGCATTCTTTATAACGAAGATTTTCTACGTTATAGAAGCGAGAAGTACCGTCAGCGAATACAGCAGCCGCTACCATAGCCAATACTGCATCCGTAGCAGCATCTCCATCAAACGTAACTGCACTCAATTGACCCGTCCCCTGCACACGCACTACATTGTCTTCATGTGTTAAAGGAACGTTCATCATGCGAAGTACATCTACAATTGCGCGTTCACCTTGCTTGCTGTCCTCTGTTAGCCCACGCAGCGTGACATCAGAAGGCAGTACAGCAGCCGCTGCCAATACTGCAGCAGAACCAGGGTAATCGCCCTGTACACGGTACGTGCGCGCTGCATAGCGCTGATTACCTGGTACGCGGTATGACATAAGATCTTCACTTGCTTCGATTATGATGCCCGCTTCTCGAATAACTTCCAGCGTCTGTCCTACAACAACTTTAGACTTCAGATCATCCGTTACTTCGATTGTGCTATCTTCAGAAAGCAGTGGTGTGAGGAACAACAATGCACTCAAATATTGTGAGCTTATATTACCTGATACCCGAATAGCCCCACCTTTGAGCTTACCGCCCTTAATCGTGATTGGCAATTTTCCATCCTGATGCTGTATTTCAGCACCAAGCTGTTCTAAAGCATCGATTAGATCATGGTGCGGTCTTTTACCAAGAGAATCAGGATATGCATTAATAAAGTGTACCTCTGGAAGCAACGATGCGATACCCATTAAGAAACGAAGTACAGCGCCTGCGTTGCCCACATCTAACTGCTTAGAAGCAGGTTGAAGCACAGGCTGTGCTCCAAATCCCTTGATAACAATCTTTGTATCATCTTCATCAAGCGTTGCACCAAGGTCACGAAGGCAGCGACGCATCGCATCACTATCTTCACTGTGAGCAGGATAATAGATTGTGCTAGTACCTTCTGCCAATGCAGCAACAAGCAAATATCTTGTCGTATAGTTTTTAGATGATAGGGCTTGAATATCGCCCTGCAAACGCGAAATTGGATTAACAATGATATCCATCGAAAACACTCCTCTTCGTACCTAGACCCCCATCCAAAATGGCTGATCCAAAGGCAAGTTTGATTTGACAAATTTATAAAGGATGAATATGATAACGGGGAAAGTATACTATAGGCATTGGTCTAGTTGAACGATGTAATAACATGGGAGGCAAAATATAATGCAACCAGTCCCTCAAATGACAGTTGATACGCTCAAAGCTAGATTAAATAACGGTGAAGCTATCCAGTTAATCGATGTGCGAGAGCATGAAGAAGTCGCACATGGCATTATACCTGGTGCCAAGCATATCCCGATGAACGATATTCCGAATCGCATCGATGAAATTGATCCTAATGCAGAGACTATATTCATCTGTCGAAGCGGATATCGCAGTGAACGTGTGTGTGAATATTTACAGCAAGTCGGAATCGAGTGCGGCATCAACTTAGAAGGCGGCATGTTGGCGTGGGCTGAAATTGAAGGTCCAATAGCGTAGTCTAGCCTCGGCCACTCTTCTCATATCGCGAATACTGGCGGTAGAAGGCTACAATCTCTTCCGCCAATTGCTGCACATCACGGTCGTCCGTTTTCACACTCAGATGGGCAAAATCATACTTCCCTCTACGTTGTTCCATAAGTTCACTGACTCTCTTCGACGCTTCACCTTGTAAAAGCGGACGATTGCGATCATTTTGCACACGCGATACGATTGTGTGCTCTTCAGCTGTTAATGCGATCACACAACCGCTATCCAGCATTGCTCGGCAATTCCCTTCACGCAGTACTGCTCCGCCACCAGTTGCTAACACGACTGGAGAAGTGAACTCCGATACTTTGCTCAGAGCTTCAGACTCATAGTTTCTGAACGCATCTTCTCCTTCTTCTGCAAAGATATCCGGAATCGATCGAGCAGCTAAGTTAATAATTTCTTGATCAAGGTCTACATAAGGATATGCAAGCTGCTCAGCCAAATATTGCGCTACCGTAGACTTGCCCGTACCCATAAAGCCGATTAAGATCAGGTGATTTCTCTTATCGTGTATATGCATCCTATATCTCCTACTCCACATAAACTGCCCATATGATAACATAGCATGAAACAGTTAGACAATGGATACGTATAAAACATAACTTTTCTACGTAAACATAGTAATACTCATATCATTCCTACATCCATTGTTATTTAACAATCAATCATTCATACAACTTGTATCGTATCAGCCTATTAATAGGAGTGAACAGACGATGTCTCCATCCCAACTGCCTTCATCCAATGGACGAGCGCTTTCCACTGCCAGCCGAATGGCACAAATTCTAGATTCTTCACATCCATTGTGTAAAGACGATATTTTGTGGGCTTTAAATATGGTCAAGCAAAAGCTTGCACAGCCAGATGAACATGTCGATGCTCTAGAGCCTGAACGACTTCGCCGTAACTTTCGATACTTTGCAGAAATATCTACTTTGATGCTCAAACGCAACGGAAAATACGGACAAGAAAGCGAGCGCTTGCGATATTATTTGTCCGAAGCAGCACACGGACTTTGGAACACGACATCATCTGTCAATGAAGATACACAGTCATGAATAGTACTGCAACACTCCTATTGGAATAACTTCCAGAACAGTACACCGTGTGTATAGTAAATAACATTATGATTAAACAACGCCGAGCCCTAGGGCTCGGCGTTGTTGTCTATTATTCGTTAGTGAGCCAGTTGTAATGGAACGAACCTTCGCGATCTACACGCTTGAACGTGTGAGCACCGAAGTAATCGCGCTGTGCTTGCAGCAAGTTAGCTGGCAAACGCTCTGTACGGTAGCTATCATAGTATGCCAATGCAGCTGAGAAGCTAGGTACTGGAACACCGTAAGTAATTGCAGTTCCAATTACTTCACGCCATGCGTCTTGATACTTCTCAACGATATCTTTGAAGTACTCGTCCAACAACAAGTTCTTCAATTCAGGATTCGTATCATACGCCTCTTTAATATTGTTAAGGAACTGAGAACGAATGATGCAACCGCCACGGAAAATCTTCGCGATGTTGCCATAGTTCAAATTCCAGTTATACTCTTCAGATGCTGCTCTCATTTGAGCCCAGCCTTGAGCGTAAGAGATAATTTTACTAGCAAATAGTGCTTTGCGAACCTTCTCTACGAATTCCGCTTTGTCGCCTGTGAATGGCTTATGTGCTGGACCAGACAAGACTTGGCTTGCTGCAACACGTTCTGCCTTCATTGCAGACAAGAAACGAGCAAATACAGACTCTGTAATCATCGTCAACGGAACGCCAAGATCAAGTGCGCTCTGGCTTGTCCATTTTCCTGTACCTTTTTGACCAGCTTCATCCAAGATAACATCTACCATTGGCTTGCCTGTTTCGTCATCATACTTGGAGAAGATATCAGCTGTAATTTCGATTAGGTAGCTATCCAGCTCGCCTTTGTTCCACTCTGTAAAGATCGAGTGAAGTTCCTTCTCATCTACACCTACAACTGTCTTAAGAAGGTGATATGCTTCGCAAATAAGCTGCATATCTCCATATTCGATGCCGTTGTGAACCATCTTCACATAGTGACCTGCTCCATCTGGACCGATATACGTACAACACGGCTCATCGCCAACTTTAGCAGAGATAGCCGTTAATATTGGTTCAACTAGCTTATATGCACTCTCTTGTCCACCTGGCATAATCGCAGGGCCAATAAGAGCTCCTTCTTCCCCGCCGGATACACCAGAACCGATAAAGCGGAAGCCTTTCTCCTCCAAATATGTGCTGCGACGCACTGTATCTGGGAAGTAAGCATTGCCTCCATCGATAATGATATCGCCTTGATCTAGATGTGGGAGGAGAGATTCGATTGTTGCATCTGTTGCTTTACCAGCTTGAACCATAATGAGGATCTTTCTTGGTGTTTCAAGCGATTGAACAAACTCCTCGATTGTATATGTAGGCGTAAGCTGTTTGCCTGGCGCTTCACTCATAAGCGCATCTGTCTTTTCGCTGGAACGGTTGAATACCGATACCGAATAGCCGCGGCTCTCAATGTTCAGAGCCAAATTCTTGCCCATGACTGCAAGTCCGATGACACCGATTTGTGTTTTTGCCATATTGGTTCTTCCACCCTTTGTTCTGTATTTAGATAAATTGCTGTATATCATTGTTATTGTACCCTTTTTACAAGTAGAAGTGAACCCCTCGTCAAGATCATAAGAGAATGAATATCTTCAAGTTAATCACGTTAGACTGTTGTCCAAACGTCCTGCACACAATAAATCACCCTAACCTTTACGCACCACTTTTCAGCAACGCGTCAGGCAGGGTGAAGAGAATAATGTTTACCATTCCAATTGAATCATCTCACAGCGAAGTCGACTTAGCCTTACTTTGCAGTGTTCCATCTGTTCGACGTCTTCTACCTTCATCGCTTCTGACAGTTCTGTCAATGTATCATCAATCTCGATTCGCATCATATCCATTCGCTCTTCTGCTCTCGTGGATTGAAAGGTTTGTATCATTTCTTCTGCCGAAACAATAGGACGCTTCTGAAATATGACCTTCTGTTCCAATCCGCATATCTCCACTAGGCGAATACGCTCCCCAAACATAATATTTTCGACAAATATATGACGATCTTTAAAGCGCTTAACTACTGCGTGACCACGTGCATCTCCAATGAGCTTCTCCATAAATCCAGACAATCGCTCGTCACGCAGCGTATAGTCACCTACAATTTTATATCTTTGCTGGATACGCTGAAAACGAAGCTTCACGAGCTTTCTGCCTGTTCGAATGGAGATGATGAACAATGACTCATTCTCACTCCAGTACAGCGAATATCCTTCTCGGATAAGATCGCGGATCAGGTCCTGGATTTGCCGCCGGTCAAAGCGTAACTCCAGATTACAATATTCCACTTCATCGCTGCGATTCACGGCAAATACCTCCTTGCTAACTTCGACTGTAGTTCATCATATGACGGTGCAACTTGGATTATTGACTGGAAATTTAAGCGGATCCAATGAAAAATGAACTTTCCTACTCCACCTTATTGCTCGCTCGCATGTCCCTTCGATTTTAAAAATGTGATAAAATAAAGGAATTCCTATTCAAATAACAGCACTATGGGTTGTTTATATACCTAGCTACTGCAAGCGCAAAAGAAATACGAAGGAGACTAGAACATGACGTTTAACGGTTTTGAATCATCAGATTTTGAAACATTTCACATTGAAGGATTAGAGCAGCGAATGGAGGCTATTCGCACTCGCATTCAACCAAAATTTCGTGCAATCGGTGAACAGCTCGTCGCAGATGCGGCTGTATTTGCTGGACAGGAAATGTACTTGCACATCGCTCAGCATGCTCGCCGCAAAGTTAATGCACCAAAAGATACATGGATGGCTATAGGCCCTAACAAACGAGGCTATAAATCTTTGCCGCATTTCCAAGTCGGATTGTTCGACGATCATTTATTTATTTGGCTCGCCTTCATCTATGAAGTTGAAAATAAAAAACAAATCGCTGAGCGGCTCTTAGCCCAATCTGATGAACTAATAAATGCCCTCCCTAATGATTATGTCTTGTCCATGGACCATATGAAAAAAGATGCAGCTAAAATTACAGAATTAACCGATGAGCAATTGAGCTTGACGCTAACCCGCTTCCGCGATATCAAGTCTTCAGAATGGCTAGTAGGCCTCCACCTGAAGCCTAATGATCCTATCTTGCAGGATGGACAAGCATTCTTAAAGCTCGCATCGGACACGATTCACACTTTAATGCCGATATATAAGGCAGCAACTACGTAACATCTTTGCTGCGAGTAATCCATCTACAAATACATCTAACATGGGTACCACATAAAAGGGCTGTCCTAGCAGGTAATTAACGCCTGCAGGGACAGCCCTTCTTGTATATCCTATTCATCAAATAATTAACTTACCATCATCACGATATCGTCGTGTTCAGTGAAGACGATTGGTCAAGCGTATTAAAGCGAATGACTAATGCTACTGCTGCAATGGATAGTACCGCTCCGATAATAAATGGCATATTCGCATTCCAGTTAAAAACAGCAGTTGCTAGTGCAGGTCCTGCAATACGCCCGAAACTATCCATCGATGAATTAAGTCCCGATGCAACACCTTGGCTGACTGTTGTCTTCTGCGTAATCAACGACGTGACACAAGGACGGATCAAAGCATTCCCGATTCCAAAGATGCATAGAAAAATCGTTGCATTCACTAGCGTAGTTGAGAAGAGTATAAGCACAAAGCCTAGCGCTGAAATGACAAGACCAGCCATAATGCCATACTTTTCTTTCCCCTTTTTAATATAGCGACGCACAATTCCGCCTTGCACTAGAGCTCCTGCCAATCCGCAGAAGAAGAACATCCAGCCAATATCCCATGCTGTCGTTCCTGGAATGCGCAGCATTTGAAAGTACATCAAGGTAGCTTCAAGACCCGCCAACGTAAATGTGACAAAAAAGGAAAGCACATATAAATACTTCATTCGTCCTGTAAAAGCAGTCCACCTAGATGGTGAAGCTGCCGTACGCGGCATACGCTTGTCTAAAGGCAATGATTCCTTTAACACTAGCGCACCCAGCACAGCCGTTACAAACGTGAGTAGTGCTGCTGCATAGAACGGAGCTGCTGATCCGCCAAATTCGCTTATGATACCACCGAATGCTGGACCAAAGGTAAAACCTAAGCCAATGGACATCCCAACAAAAGCCATTCCTTTTGTACGTTGTTCATCCGTCGTAATGTCTGCCACATAAGCTACAATTACTGCCGTGACAGCCCCGGAGAACAAACCACCTAATATCCGAGACACATACATAAGCCACAGCATATCCGTGCCAATCGCAAATAGTAAATAACTTACACTAAATCCACTGATACCAATTAAAATAATGGGTCTCCGTCCAACGCGTTCCGACCAAGCCCCCCAGATCGGCGACACGATAAAAGCCACAAGCGAATAAATCGATAGCATCCATCCTAGATGCATTTCATTAGCCCCAGTATCCGTTATTGTCATAGGCAGTACTGGGATAACGATTCCAAACCCAATAAATACCATCATTAGCATAAGCATGACGACAGTTAGTTGTTTATTCATACACTTTCCCTCCGTAAATCCCATCGTACCACAATTTTCATGGCAACAAAATGAACAAACTTCGAATATACCGGATGCTTTTCCAGCATGTCGTCGACTGCTGTTGTAATTTGTTCTTGCATTCCGGGGGGTTTTTGTTAAACTAATCCTTGTTTCTTTTAGCCGATCCCGATTCAGGGTAACCGGCATTTCCATATGAAAGGTTGTGAGACCGCGATGGACCATCATCGAACTCCACTATTTACAGCATTGACGAATCATGCATCCCGCAACCCTGTTCAGTTCCATATACCTGGACACAAAAAAGGCGCAGGAGCAGACGAACAATTCCGTAATTTCATCGGTGAGCAAGCATTTTCAATAGACTTGATCAACATTGCTCCCCTCGATGATTTGCACCAGCCTACTGGTGTAATTGCAGAAGCGCAGCAACTAGCAGCTGACGCCTTTGGTGCCGACTATACGCTTTTCAGCGTACAAGGCACAAGTGGAGCTATCATGACGATGATTATGTCCGTATGCGCTCCTGGAGACAAAATTATTGTTCCGCGCAATGTGCATAAATCGATCATGTCAGCGATCATTTTCGCTGGGGCTAAGCCGGTATTCGTATCTCCGGCACGAGACTCCAACCTTGGGATCGATCACGGTATTACAACGCGTTCCGTGAGACGCGCCTTGGAAAAGCATCCTGATGCCAAGGCAGTGCTTGTCATCAATCCAACTTATTTCGGTATATGTGCCAATTTAAAAGAGATTGTTGATCTCGCACATTCCTATGATGTACCTGTACTTGTCGATGAAGCACATGGGGTACTCATTCATTTCCATGAGGATTTGCCGATGTCAGCCATGGAAGCTGGTGCCGATATGGCAGCAACAAGCGTCCATAAGCTGGGGGGCTCTATGACACAGAGCTCCATATTAAACGTGAACACGAAAAATGGTCTTGTCCATATGCATCGTGTACAAACGATTATTAGCATGTTAACTACTACTTCAACGTCCTATATTTTGCTTGCTTCGTTAGACACATCACGTCGAAACCTTGCGTTGAACGGGCACCAAATCGCCGAAACTGTAATTAAGTTGGCACAAGGAGCGAGACAAGCAATTAATGAGCTACCGGGGCTATATTGCTTCGGAGATGATATATTAGGCGGAGAAGCTACACATAGCTATGATGCAACGAAGCTGACCATCCACGTACGCCATCTAGGCATTACAGGATATGAGGCCGAGAATTGGCTACGTGATCGCTTTAATCTCGAAGTTGAGCTGAGTGACATGTACAACATTTTATGTCTTGTCACACCTGGAGACTCAGAGGAATCTATAGGCATTCTGCTCCATGCTCTTAAAGTTCTATCACAAGAACATTTTGAGCGGAATGAAGTAAAAGAACTTGTTGTGAAAATTCCAGAAATCCCTCAATTATCGCTCATACCACGCGACGCGTTCTACGGGGATACAGAAGTTGTTCCATTTGAACACTCGGCTGGACGCATTATTGCGGAGTTTATATATGTCTACCCTCCAGGTATTCCTATTTTGCTGCCTGGTGAAGTTATATCGCAGCAAAATATTGATTATATTCGCGATCATGTCGATATCGGTCTACCTGTCAAAGGACCAGAAGACCGTTATATACAATACGTAAAAGTCATTCGTGAAGAAGAAGCTATTTTCGAGTAGATTCTAAAATTTGGGTCTGTCCCATAAATAGGTTCTATAATTCGTAAGATAACCATTAGATGCAAAAAGGTTGAGTAAGGGGATGAAACCAACCCCGAACTCAACCTTTTTTACGTCTCTGCTCAAATTCAATTTTCATGACTTTTGAGCCAGTCCCACTTTGAAAATGATTAAATGATATTAAAACGAAACCTTCCCTTTCACATGTGCACCATCATCAAGAGCAGTCGTTCTTTTGGCAACTACAAGATAATAGGTCTGGTTTGGCTCTAAATTTCTAAAGGTAGTATGGTGTGGCTCATGACTTTCGAGTTGGTACCAATGGAAGCTATAAGAGGAACCCACTTTCTTATCTTGAGCAGGTGTTGCACCTTTTTTATACAAGGTGTAATTAACATCTGGGATTTTCTTCGCATTGCTAGATGAATAATAATGTTGTGCTTCGAAGGTAACATTAATGTAGTTTCCCGTAACATAGAATGATGCTGTTTGAATACTTTCACCTGGGTACAAATTTGTGTTCCAAGTTGCAACAGTAGTATTCGCCGAAGCAACTTGTCCAAACACCATGAAACAAAGTACAAAAACCAAACTTAACATGCTAAACTTCTTTTTCATGACACATCTCCTCTTTTCACCAGAATCAATTTGATAATTCCACTGGACAAATTAGGCTTCCCACACAATGTCCAGTGGAAGTAACATTACTTTATAACAATTTGACGGTAAATTTGTATTACAGGCTAATGTGGCTAAAATAGTGGATTTTCCTGCGCGACAAATGTAAAATCATTGATTTATTTGTCTTAACCAATAGGTATAACTGACCGCTGAGAAATGGAAAGCTGCAATTAAGATAGAAGTCTATCTATGAACTAAATAGGTTGAGATATTACTATAACAACGATAAAAGGGTGTACCTTAAGTCATGAACATCACTTTAAGGTACACCCTTTTCGGTTCTCTATCACAGCCCTGCCCTAATGACAAAATGACACGCATAACCTTTCATTTTATAGTTGTACTTGCTCGCTCAAAATGAATATAGCAGTTGCGGCTTAACGTTACCGTTTCTGAAACACCGTGCAATATAATCTCATAATTTCCGTACGTAATTAGGTCAGCACATACTTGGTGTATAAACTTTACGTTCACAAGCTGACTTTTGTTCGCTTGAAAAATTTGTTTCGTTGTCAGCTCATTCAATTGCTTTAATGATAATGTCGTCCTTATTTTATGTTCGACATGATTGTACATTAGTGTAATGGTCGTTTCTTTTCCGTATTTCGTTATGTACACAATGTGCTCCTCATTGACATGGAGATCACGATAAATGACGCCTCCATCTACATCCCGAATTTTTTGTCTACAAGTAATTAAATATCCCTTAGACGTGTACGGAGACGATAATCGCATGCGATTATCGATACGCTCGATAATTTTTTGAATGCTTCTTTTAAAACGATCTTCTGTTATGGGCTTGACCAAGTAAGATAGCGAATCTAATTCTGAACTTTGCTCCGCCATGCGTACATCCATGATCCCTGTTACGACGATTATGAATGGATCGTAGCCTTGACGCTTTAATTCTCGACATGCATCAAGCCCTGAGGATTGCTTCAACCCGATATCTGTAATAATGACATCCGGAACATGGCTTAAATAAGATTGGATCAGCTTTTCTCCCGATGAAACGGTATCTACAACAGCGATTCCGTTCCTTTCGGCGAGCCGAATAAGTATTTCCGTTTGTGCCATATGATCTTCCGCAATGATAGCCGTAAATATCGTATTGGTACTTGATTTTGCTAACATCATGTCTCCCCATTTTGTGATAAAAATTTCATTTTGAAGGCAAAGGTTGTCCCATTCATCCCCTCAGTACTAGTTTTTTCGATCCAAAGCTTTCCTTTGTACTTCTCAAGCAATTGACTGACAACATGTAGTCCTAATCCTTGACGTGACGGCTTGCTTGTGAACCCTTCACGCATCAATTCAGGCAGTTCTTCCACTTCCAGCATTCTGCCTGTATTAAATACCTTAAAGTACAGCCAGCTCTCATTGACCCAGATACTCATCCTGACATTACGTTGTTCTGCAGGAATTTGAATCGCTTCATCGAAAGCATTCGTAAGCAAATTCGTTGTGATTCGAATTAGATCAAGTGATTTCTCACCATCCTGCTTAAGCAATTGAATCGGAGCAATGTCATGTTCAAATTTAACTTTCCTGGCAATGGATTGACTTAAAGCAAACTGTACGATTGCAGCTAACGTAGGATCACCAGTTTTAATCATTTCCTGTATTTCAATGACCTCACCGACCAATGCCTCTGATACCTTTTCTAATTCTTCGTAGCGCCTATGTTTGACATAAGAGTGAATCACATTAACAATATTGAGAAAATCATGTTTCAATCCATGAATGGTTGTATATAAACTATTCAGATTATCTAAATAAACTTTTTCAGCAGATGCTACCGCTAAAAGCTTTGATTTGACGACTTTTCGATACACCAGCAGAACAAAAATGAAACTGATTAAAGCTGAAATCGCTATATCCGTAATAATTTTACGGATTTCCTCGTCTAGTTTATTTTGAATGACATCATAGTCAGAAACGACACCGATAACGAGCGGAAAACTCGTTTCTATAGGGATAAAGCTTTTCATAACCGTCTGGTCGTTCCTTTTCAATTGCACATTGATTATTTTCTGATCAACATAGGCTTGTCTTACATATCGTTCATCATCTTCCACAGCAAATTCATGTTCGCCAAAATAAATGGGCCGCTCAGGGTAAGGGTTGATATCTCGGTTGTTTTGCCGCAGCACAACAGGCGCTTCTCCAAACCGTTTTGGATTGAATCCCGTTATTTCTAACAAAAACGGATTGTCTTTACGAATGCGTTGTAAGTACGCATCATTTTTAATAATTTCTTGATGAGGAGCTAAATAACTATCTCGATAATAAGCGTTTATCATATAGTCCGTTGTCCCGTCATAATAGTACCCTAATTTGTTCAGTTTTGACGGATCAGAGGAAGTAACATCGAGAGGGCCTGACCAATAATTCGGCTTACTATAGCCTTTTTCAATCGTGACGTTATGGGTATCTAAAAGCTGCTGGAAGGCCGTTAACCAGAACACAAAATTTTCTGTGGACAAATTTCTTTCTAGGGGATTAGAAGAGCGTAAGCCTATGATTTCATCACCGACCCGCTTGAACAGCGTTAAATGGGAAACACCTATTTCACGGGTAAGCTCAATAAGCTGCTCATTTGTAACATCCTCAAGCCTAGAAGGTAGCATGAGTTTTGCTGCGATGGCAGCCATTCGAAGACTGTCGGCCATCAATTTCTCGGAATGGTCAGCTACTCGTTGTGAATATTCGATCATATATTGAATATTACGTGACACAAGTTCCATCCGTTCTTGATTACTATAAAGCAGTGCATTTTTTGCTTTATAATAATAAAAAATGTGATTGATGGATAACAGAAACAACATCAACACTGCCACAATGGTAACAATTCTTGATTTTTGCTTCATCCTATACCCTCTTTGTTGCTTTTTTTTGATATCGAATTCATACAAATTATTTTTTGTGCACTGGCTTGGGTTTGCAATGAGGAAGCGGAGATTTTATAACGACTAAACGTATACATATAATTCGGAGATGTTCATATGTAGGCTTGTACAACATCATGATATACTATAATTTCCATTTAAGTAAAGTACTATTTTTTATTGATTTTCATTTTAAAAGATGTTAGCGATAGCATATTCATATACACCTACCATTTCAGCCCAAATACGCAACAAAGCCCCAAGTCACCTTGGAGCTTTGTTCATCAAATATTACATTTGATCTTCGTCAATTAGCAACTCTTGATATGCCTGTTGAACACGATCCCATTCAGCATCATCTTCAATCGGGTTAAGAGCCATACCCTCTTCATCTTCGTCCATACGGAAGATAGCCCCGTCAGCTTCAAGGTTGTTGCGCTCAAGAAGCAACGCATATAGTTGATCTTCTACGTTAAATGTCTCGACAAGAACCATTTCTACTTCTTTGCCTTCGTCATCAATTAACGTTACAATAATCTCTTCATGAGAATGATCGTGGTCATGGTCGTGACCACAGCCGCAGTCATGTTTATGTTCGCTCATTATGCGGGTCTCCTTTAGTACAAGTAGTGTAATACTACAGTATCGTATCATGTTATAGACGACAGGTCAACGCGCAGTGAGCATGTGCTGCAATATGTAAATAGAAAAAAATGATTGTGTATATTATTTCACAGCTTCAACTTTTAGCTGAGATAAGAGTGTGTAGTCACCATTCTTCTGTCTCATATAGCAATTGATTGTATATACACCTTGGGACTTGAAATCATATTTGTATTCCTCAGAGCGGAACCAAAAGTTATCTTTCCCTTTAAGTCCTTTGTCTTCTTTTTCCTGAATCGTTGACGTGTTCCCTTTCGGATCGGTAATTGTCAAACGAATGGAGTCAACCTCTGTCTTCAAGCTGTCAACTTGAACGAGTACAGAGAAAGAAGTACGGCCTGTCTCAACTTTGCCGAAAGGATTTTTCCCTTGGAAAAGAAGCATGTGGACATTAGGCTTCTCCACATATAGTTTTTTAGTTTTTTCATCGAAATGTACGAATGCTTGTAAAGCATCCTGCAGTTGACGCACAGAGACATAAGTCTTGCCGTCAATGATGTATCCTCCGTCAGCTAACGCCTCGCCATTTAAAGTAACACGCATGTTATCAGCTTCAGCGTGCGCAGGTACTGTGGAAAGTGTTCCCGCGAACATCATTCCTGCCAGTACAAGTGCAGCAATTCTCCTGCATTTCATTTCTGTTAACCCCCAACTGCTTTGATGTAAATGTATACTCTAGTTTTACAGGAGAGTTGCGCTAGAAATAATAACAGAATTGTAACTTTTCATTTTACAATGGTATAACTATTTAATCAAATTCAGACGATCGAGAATGACGATCAACCGATACATATCTAAAGATGCGTGCTCAGGATCACGAACAGTCCCACTGCGCACAGCCTTGTCCACACTTGCCTTTGCCCAAGCTGGTATTTCTGCAAGACTATTTGCTTGTTCCAGTTGCTTGATACGCTGTTCTGCTAATGTTAATTTGCTTTTTAATTCATTCACCTCATTTCGCAGCTCTTGCATTTCCTTCTCCTCCTCTGCTGATATCGCTAACTGCTCATATAGTCGTACCCATGGAAATTTTGGTCCGGGGCAGTTCGCTTTACGAACCGGATCTACTTGAAAATGACCAATGACATAATTACGATTTAAAAGTATTTCATGCCCCCATACCCGCTTCACATAATCCCGAATATAGCGATGCAACTGCACAGAAGCCTGAAACTGCTCTTCTGTAAGGTCCCCATCCATCCCCTCATGCTCAATGGAAACCGCATATTGATTAGGATTGTAAGGCTTACTTCGTACAATAGGTGATAATGCGTTTGGAATCTTATCCAAAGTAATCCCTTGTGCCCAAGCCGCCTGTTCAATCGCTACATATTGATGAATCTCTCCACGCTTGGAAATACCAAAATGTGCAGAAGATACTTTATTGTTCGGACTTGTAAACCATGAATCCATACTGGACATCGTGCCAGCTGATATATGATCAACAATGACTGAAGGAACTTGTCCCTTGCGAGAGCTACTGTTGGTGTACTCATTACCTTTCCACACCATTTTCATGCGCGTTGTCCCTCCTTTCCTTCCTAACCTGCATATCCTTCGATGCTTATCCCCCTCTCTTTCGTGCTGCTATTCCTCTTAAAGTAAGCCCTATCAACTTCTCTATGAACTATCATATTCATGGTAGAGTACGCTCGCTTGTGTGCTGACCTAGCCCATGTTACATTAGAAATATTCTTGACATGGCTTGTACATAGGAGGACTATATATGACTGTAAAGCTGCAAATGCTCGGAACTGGAAGTGCTTTCGCTAAGCGATATGCGAACAATAATGGAATCATCAGCACGTCCAATACGAAGCTCTTCATAGATTGTGGAATAACAGCTCCGCTTGCCCTGCATCAGCTAGGACTCACCTTTGATCAACTAGATGGGGTCATCATTACGCATCTCCATGGAGATCATGTTGGAGGACTTGAAGAATACGGGTTTCAAATGATGTTTAGATATAAACGCAAACCCAAGCTGTATATAGCAACTACGCTCGTTGAACCATTGTGGGAAAATACATTAAAAGGCGGCATGAGTCAGCCTGGTCTTGAATGCCTAGAAGATGTATTTGACGTACATCCGCTTGAACCAGATACCAACTATGCCATTGACGATGAATTATCTATTCGTCTTATCCAAACACCGCATATTCCGGATAAGTCCAGTTATTCTTTGCTTGTAAATGAGACTTTTTTCTACAGCGCGGACATGCGATTCCAACCACAGCTGCTAGAACAACTCGTACAACAGGGGGTTACCTCCATCTGGCATGACTGTCAACTAGTTGGAGCAGGCGAGGTACATGCAACCATAACCGAATTACTATCCCTCCCTCCGTCTATTCAATCGCGTGTCTCATTAATGCATTATGGAGATGAACGATCCGAGTGGGAAGGAAGAACCGGATTAATGCCATTCATAGAGCCTCATCACGTGTATACGATTGATTCTTAATTTGCAACAGATCCAACATGCCCTTGCACAACTTTGCTGTGCAATAAAACAAGGGGATACCTACCATCATCAACAGATGACGGCGGGTATCCCCTTGACGTTATTATCCTACTTTATCCATGTATAACTATCGTCCGAAGCCTCCGTTACGAATGGACTGAGCATATTCGTGTAATAGAGATGCAATTCATGCATAGCGCGCGTACACGCTGTGTAGAACAATTTCCGCTCATTATTTTTGCTGTATCGATCTGCCGAAGCATCAAAAATGATAACTGCATCAAATTCTACACCTTTGGCCAAATAAGCAGGAATTACGATTGCACCGCCTTCAAATACGGACGTTTCTTTATGAACTAACCGAATGGACAAGTGAGATGCCAGCAATTTGTGCGCCTGTTTGCTTTCCTCTGTTGTTTTACATATAACAGCTATAGACTCGTAACCTTCTTGCTGCAAATGACTTATATGTGCTGCGATACGAGTAGACAGCTCTGCTTCATCTGATATATACGTTACAGTCGGCTTACTGCCATCGCGATTGAACGGTTCAATCTCTTGCCCACCTTCTATAAACTGACGCGTAAATTCAATAATCGGCTTTGTAGATCGGTAGCTGCGAGCTAAAATAATCATCTCCGTCTCATTTGTATCATAATGCGCCAACAGTGCCTCCAGCCCATTGTTCATACCTGTATGTGTGAAGATTGCTTGATTGAAATCGCCAAGCACTGTTATTTTGCTCCGAGGAAACATACGACGAATGTAAAAATATTGATACGGCGAGTAATCTTGCCCTTCATCAATGAACACATGGCGTATATTCGTATTAACCTGCACTCCTTCCAACCTGCCTTGCAAATCAAGAAACGGTGTGGCATCCTCATACGGCATAATCTTATCCTTTAACCGCATTACCGTATCGCTTGCAATTCGCTCCCAATCGGCATGTCGCTCTTCTTCTGAGCACAACTTTTCCATAATTGCCTCATCTTCAAATAATTGTGCATAAATACGTGATAAATGAATGAACTCTAGCTGCTTAACCATTTTGCGTAAAGGCTTGAAATGCTCCTGCACAAGCTTACCAACCAGCAAATTCCTTTCGGCGTCAAAGTCATCAAATGCTTCATCATCTTCTTGCTTGCCGCGTCTACGTTTCAGCTCTTGATGTGCCCACAAATAGTCTTCTTTATCTAACAGCTCTATGGCATCTTCAACCCAGGCTTTGTTCCTTTCCTGCTTGGAAATATCCGATAATCGCTTAAGCAGCCAATCCTTCACCATCTCGATTCGATTAGGTATGGAGTAAGAACTTGCTAGTGAATAAAAGTGTTCACCTATCTCCTCTCCTGTAACGATAACTTTATCGTGGAATGTCAAATCCTTAAATTTCAGCCCTTGCTGACTAAGGTAATGAACATATCGCTCGATAACAGCTAAAAATGACGCTGAAGATTTGTACTGGATACCCTGCAAGCGAATCGTATATTCAGGCTCATTCATCGAAGAGTACTCATATTCCAGCAGCGTAAACGGATCTTCTACCACAAATTCCTTTTGTAGACGATTCTCTAAAAATTCCTGATACGTTACCTGCTGCATATTTTCCTCGCCAAGCTCAGGCAGTACAGTCGAAACGTAATGATTAAACATCGGATTCGGTGAAAATAGTACGATCTGCTCTGCCTGTAACGTCCCCCGGTAACGATAGAGCAAGTAGGCAACACGCTGAAGTGCAGCCGATGTCTTCCCACTACCTGCAGCTCCCTGTACAACAAGCAATCGGCTATGTTCGTTGCGGATAATACGGTTCTGTTCCCGCTGAATGGTAGCGACAATGCTGCGCATTTGGGAGTCTGCCTGTTTACCCAGCACTTCTTTTAACAGTTCATCACCGATCGTAACTCCAGTATCAAACATACTTTTAATTTGTGCACCACGAATAATGAACTGACGTTTTAGCTCCAGTTCGCCACTGATTGTGCCATCCGGCGTCTTATATTCAGCTTCCCCTGGCGGGAAATCATAGTACAGACTAGAAATAGGAGCCCTCCAATCATAGATTACAAACTCCATTCCATCGTCATCCAACAAAGATCCCGTCCCGAGATATACCTGATCTGCCTTCAGCTCACCCTTCTCTTGAAAGTCGATCCGACCGAAGTAAGGAGAGTGCTGTAATCTTTGCAATATCTTCGCTTGCTTATGTGCGCGTCTATAGCTTCGTTCACGCTCTGACAATAGCTCAGCCTGCTGCTTAATACTCGCTGCCGTTTCTGCCTCTTCGCTTGCATCTTCCACATTCACCGTCACGTCGTCCCAGAATGTTTGGCGGATGCTAACAACGTCTCCTTTTACGTATTGAAGCTCATCCTGCAAATTATCTAGACGGTCGTTTATACATTCAAGCACACGCACAACTCGCAATTGTTCTGCCTCAAATTGGTCATGATTGGTTGACATTCCACCACTCCTTATATAAATATAATCAAATTGTGTTGACAACAAGAAATGAACATGATAAGATATAATTAGGATAAAAATGATTACATTCTTTTCGTTAAGCAATGAGTAGAATTATCTTACCATAACCTATAGTTTCATTCAATCCATTTGACTGGATTTCTACATTTTTCATATCATTATTCAACAACTAACAGCGGAGACATAGTGTCTTCGCTTTTTTGATGCTCTTATTCGTACAAACAAAAAAAGCTACCCCTCCATTAGCCAAGTGCCCAACATCAGGATAGCTGCTGCCTTTCATTTTCAAATACAACACATAGCACTAAAAAAGAGGCAAGCTGTCCAAGTTATTGGTCGGATCTCCATCAGCATCACCGCGAATATACAGTCTGCCATTCCTTCCTTTAAAGACATTAGCACCTGCTATTTCACCACTTTGAACCGCCTGTAAAGCTTGCTCATAACCAAGCACTCGGCCGCTATCTGTCTGGAAAGCAGTTAAATCACCATCACCATTTTTCTGAACAGCAATAAAAGACTCTCGTTCATTCATTCTATGCAGTCCTTTCGTTTCTGTAATGATGAACGATCAACCACTCTCCTGCTATTGCTCATCATCCTATATCAAGCAGCCAATCATTCACATGTGGTTAGCATGCCTTTAGGATGAATCTCATATGCACTTATTCAAATCTATAACTTCTTCTCCATACGAACATGTAAAATACCCGCATCATAAAAAGGCTCTTCCGAAATGGTTACATAACCAAGCGACTGATAAAACCCTTCCGCTTGGCATTGAGCATCCAACACACTCCGCTCTACCCCATGTACACGAGCAATTTGCTCCATCCCTAATACGAGTACACGCCCGATACCTTGACCACGGTATGACTTACGAACTGCGATACGCTGCATTTTAGCTGTAAGCTCATCCAATAACTTAATACGACCGGTAGCTATGTATTCCCCTTGCTGTTGCAAAAGCACATGATAGGCAGGGGCATCCAATTTATCATACTCGTCACACTCTTCCTCAGCGGGTACTTGTTGCTCTTCTACGAATACTTCGAGTCTTATCGCAATACAAGCATCCAGTTGCTCTTGTGTCTTTACTTCTAATAGTTCTGATGTCATCATTCAGCACCTCCGTTAATCAAGAAACATTATTATACAAAAAATTGGATCTCATGTATAGTTATACTGATATGTTCGTTACCAAATCATCCCGGAGGTTAGAAGATGGATCCAATTACCGCTACCATAGTTGCCGTCATTATAATGGTAATCGGCATGATTACTCTACTGCTAGTCGTTACACGCAAAGCCTATTCGAGAAGCTGGGATAAGTTCAATCCAGATACTTTTAATACTTCAATCTCTCCAACGACAAGTGACCAAGCAGAGCAATCGGATAAAGCTCAAGCCCCTTCTCAGCATAACCAACATTCTTAAACACAGCTTTGTTGCTTGCTCACAGTTGCTTCAAACCTGCTATTCACTATCACAACTAATTATCTAGGTAAAACAAATAACCTCGAAGATCGCAAAGCAAGACGACGGTCTTCGAGGTTAATTTCTGATATATGCTTACATCTTATATGAACTACGGTTGATAGACATCATCTGGAATGACTATCTTCCCATACACCTCTTCGTATATAGGAGCTTTAGGCTCGTGCACATCCCAAACTTCTTCTTTGAGCTCTGGTTCAACCATAAGAAAACTCGTGCAACCAGACAATACAGCAACAAGCATACCCACTAGCATATATGTGATAACTCGTCTCCACGCATTCAGTACATTCATCAAGCTAACCTCCTCGATAAATCTACCGACAGTGTACCCGCCTCCGCATGTTCATAAACCTCTCCCAAATAAGTTCGAGTAATAACAACCCCTGAGTTGACCACCTAAATGTTAAGATCTAGATAAAGGCCCAATCTGTTACCTTGAGATAATAAAGAAAAAACCCTTGTTTCAACAAGGGTTTAGACATATAAATATGGTGATCTGAGACGGGTTCGAACCGCCGACCCCTACCCTGTCAAGATAGTGCTCTCCCAGCTGAGCTATCAGATCGTTGAATATCATCAATAGCATGAAATACTTACCAATAATATAACAAGCTACACCGCTAATGTCAACGTGTATAACAGACGCACACTAACTTCTACAGTTCATCCAAACTATAGCTGCGGCAGCTGCCAATCAATCTCCGTCTCTTCCCATTCGCGAAGCTTTGCATTGATTTTGGAATACGGCTTGCTCCCCATAAATCCACGATGAGCTGACAATGGACTAGGATGCGGAGATTGAACGATAAAATGTTTCTTCTGATCTATCATCTTCGCCTTCGCTTGTGCATGACTACCCCATAGGACGAAAATAATTGGCTTTTCACGCTCATTCAACAGTTCAATCACACGATCTGTGAACTGTTCCCATCCCATTCCTTTATGTGAAGCTGCTTGTCCAGCACGCACGGTTAGAACCGTGTTCAACAGCAGCACCCCTTGTTCAGCCCAAGAAGTCAACGAACCATGATTCGGCATCGTTATACCTACATCCGAAGCACCTTCCTTAAGCATATTCAATAATGAAGGCGGAATCCGAACACCAGGACGTACAGAAAAACTTAAGCCATGCGCCTGCCCTGGACCATGATAGGGATCTTGTCCAACAATCACAACTTTCGTATCTTCATATGAAGTCAGTCTAAATGCTGTGAACAATTGATCATAAGGGGGATATATTTCCTCACGCTCGTATTCTCCCTTTAACCACGACCACAGTTGTTTAAAATAAGGCATGCGCACTTCATCATGCAATTTTTCCGACCAATCATTATCAACTTTCATAGTCACTTCTATTCCTCCCTCTCTCGTTAATTCGATTGTAACGTCTATACATAAAAATCGCACCTATCCAAAGCACATGTCAATGAACTAAAAAACCCCTTCCGCTTCGCGAAAGGAGTTTAGCCGTTCCATATTCAATGCTATATTCGTAAGTAGCGCTAAAAAGTTATGTAATGGTGCCGAGAACCGGGGTCGAACCGGTACGGTAGTCACCTACCGCAGGATTTTAAGTCCTGTGCGTCTGCCAATTCCGCCATCCCGGCATATAATAAGCACTAACTTCTTAAATATATATGAATTATGGTGGGCCCTGAGGGACTCGAACCCCCGACCAATCGGTTATGAGCCGACCGCTCTAACCAACTGAGCTAAGGGCCCCTGATTGCCACAAGGGTATATGATTGCTTTGGTTGCGGGGGCAGGATTTGAACCTACGACCTTCGGGTTATGAGCCCGACGAGCTACCGAACTGCTCCACCCCGCGTCATCATTTATTTCATCGCGTCGTTCATCAGCGACAAGTAATACTATACTACATCACACATGTTCAGTCAACCATTTATTTAATATTTTTTTATTATTAAAATAAAATTGAAAATCTAACGCGATACAACCGCATTACAAGACAAATCTTACCCCATATTTCCCACGACGAGAGCGATAAACCTCTATATCTTGAGGTGTACTATATCCATATAGCCACGCATCATGCTCCAGACGCTGCTGAAGCACTCGAGCTTGAAACTTCGTATCATAGAGCTGCCCCCAATAGATCCATTGCATTTTCATCCATCCTTTCCTTACTCATATCGCATGTTCTTTAATAGAAGTAATGTAACCCATTTCATCCAATTTCATGAGTAAAGACACCAATTTTAGCTATCCAAATTCAATCTCGATAGGAGCATAATAAAAAAAAGGCATGCCATGATTGGCACGCCTCTCTTATCTTTAGCGATATACCCCACCTGGAACTCCTTCTGGTTGGATAGGAACCCCATTTTTAATTTTTTGCAGCATTTCGTTACCTTTTGTTTCCCATTCTTTTAATGCATCCTTCGTCGTTTTCTTACCAGTAACTACTTCATTGAACAATTGCTGAGCAATTGAATCTACATGGTGCAAATCCGACTTCGTTTCATACAGTTCCTGATTGCCCATAGAAGGCATTGCAGGCTTTACATTATAGAACGCTGCAATATTGTAATTCAAACCTTCTTTAGGCTTGATGTACGATTTACGTGTAACCATTTCATAGTTCGTGCTGCGGCTGCGAACTTTAGCCCACTGTTCACCATTTACATATTGAATAAAGTTCCATGCATCATCAGCATTTGGTGCTTTTGCATTAATGGAGAAAATGTTGTTAATACCAATCATACTTGAAACACCAGGTACCTCAGAATGATGCGGAACAGTTACAACATCCCATTCAAACGGTTTGAAGTTTTTAATCTTCCCTGCATTACGAGCAGCACTTGCAAGATCGCCATTCATGTAATACATATCTGTAAGCATCATTGCAACTTTTCCAGATAAAAATTGATCATGAGCAAAAGGATTATCCTCCTGCTGCGGACCATCCATCATCATTGCATCTTGAGTAGGGATTACTTTATCTTTGTATAATTTGGCTACTTTATCCCATGCTTGCTCCCACTTAGGCGAGTTGACAAGCATTTTTTCAGCTTTGTTATCAAACGATTGCAACTGAAGTGGGCTCATATACGCATAGGTCATGGAATAATACGGATCACCTGTGTAACGATCAAATGCGAAGCCATACGTTCGATTCTTGCCTTCACCTTTACTTACGCGCTGCGCTAATGAAAACACTTCATCCCAAGTCATTCCATCCTTAGGCAATTCTACCCCAGCATCTTGGAACAACTTTTTATTGTAGAGCAGAGCGCTAGAATTAAAGGTAGGTGCCAAGCCATAAAGGCTTCCTTCTCCCATAGCCTTAATTCCATCCTGAACAGCAGGCACAATATCAGAAGTATCAAACTTATCTTGCACAATGCGCTCATCCAACTTCGCCAACATACCATCTTTAGCTAGTTGACGGAAGCTTTGTGAATCGGAAATAACAACATCAACAGCATTAGCACCTTCCAATACTTTTTTCCAAGATTCTTTCATAGAAGGCTCTTTCTTTTTCGGATCATCATTATTTTCAAATCTACGATCCTCATAGTTAACCGCAGGAACAAGCTCGATACGAACATTCGGATTCGACATTTCGAACGCTTCTACATACTGTTGTCTAAACCAACTATCATCTCCACCGCCATAAGGAACAGCAATACGTAATACACGTTCCTGACCTGGAGGAACCGCTTCCTCTTTCTTCGTACATGCAGCCAGCATCGGTACGATCATCGTCAATGCTACTGTCAGCATTAATGCCTTCTTCACCCATGATTTCTTCATCTTTTTACTCCTCCAATTGTTTAGGTGTGCGAATAATAATCTTATCGCCATCCAACTCCATAGATGCTTTATCGTTAATGCTCAACGCGTCTAAGTAATCCTTTGGTACTTGTAAACGACCAACGCGATCCACGACTACATAGGCTTCATGAATCTCTTGCAAACCTTTACCTGCCTCATCTAATCCTGGATTTCGCTTAATGAACTCTGTACTAGTTAAACCGTCACGAATAGCTACCACACGATCGACTTTTCCAGCTATAGACAAGTCGTGCGTTACGATAACGACCGTAACTCCCAATTCTTTATTCATTTTACGGAAGATGTCCATAATCAGATCAGAAGTTTGCGTATCCACCGATCCAGTCGGTTCGTCTGCGAGCAGCAACTTTGGTTTGTTGGCAAGGGAAATCGCAATCGCAACACGCTGCTGCTCACCACCTGATAGCTGCTGCAGTTTGTTATTTAAGCGATGGCCGAGGCCTACCCATTCTAGCAATTGCTTCGCATAAGCTCGGTCCAATCGCCCTGACAGCATCATAGGCATTTCTACGTTTTCCAAAGCGGTTAAGTAAGGCAATAGATTACGTGCATTGTTCTGCCAAATAAACCCGACTGTGTCTCGTTTGTATTTGACAAGTTGATCATCCGTTATTTTCAACAAATTCCATTCCCCAACCTGAATCGTCCCCGCAGAGGGACGATCCAAGCCACCTAGAATGTTTAGAAATGTAGACTTACCACTACCACTGTTTCCGATAATGGCCATCATTTCGCCTTCTTTAACGGTCAAGTTAAGACCTTGCAGGGCAACAACTTCTAAATCGTTCGATTTGTATATTTTTACGAGACCTTCGCAATGTATCATCGTTTAACGCTCCTCTCCCATCTTCACGGCTTGATGCACGCGCAGACGACGAATATGAACAAAGAGAAGGGAGGCGCCCAATAGCATCATGACACCGACAACCACATACAATTGCGTCGTATCTTTCGAATCAAATATAATCCGGAACGGCGGCACCTGCATTCTTGCATCTGTCGTGCTCTGCAAGAATGGAAGGAACAGAATACTCGTGAGCTTGCCTATTAGGATACCTAGACCAATCGATAGTCCTGCCGTAAAGATTTGCTCCAGCAGGAGCATACCTGTAAGCTGGCGACGGGATAGTCCCATTGCTCGTAGTACCCCGAACTGCACAACCCTGCCCGACAAATTAAAGAACCAGTACAAAATATAGCCAATAAGTGAAACGATAATAGAGATAAGGAAGCCCATACTCAAAATACCGAACACTCCGCCTCTTGTTGGATGCTTGCTTTGATTAATCAATTCACGATTCGCATCTGTTATAGATACAAGATCAATTTGTTCTTTTTGCAGCGCATCCACAATCGGTTTAAGTTTGGCCCCATCCTTCGTCTTCACTAGAACATCGTAAGGAATCGTACCAAGCTGATCATATACATAATCCAAATTTACGATATAAAATGGCATTTTCGCAGGATACTGCCCTGGCCAATATGGCAATGTAGCGACAACAACCAACTCCAACTCTTGACCATTCACCGTTAAGGTGAGTGGATCTCCTGGGTTAATTTGGTGTTGTTTCGCAATACTCGTTGGAATAATAACAGCTGATTCCATATACTTGCCGAGCGCATCTAGATAAAGATTCGGATGCAATGGGTACATATCTTCGCGGAACCAAGCGACTTTAGCAAAGTCGACATTGTCGATACCGACCAAATTACCAGAACCGAGTGAGCTGCCAGCTGACAGAACATTAGCTTTCACCTGCATCACTCTCGTTGCTGCCTCGACCCCTGGCAAACGCTTAAATACTTCGAATGGCGGCTCGTTATAAATAATTTTGCCCTGTGGCTGCTGTTCTTGGCCTCCTCCGCCACCTCCCGGAGGTCTGCCCGCTCCACCACCTTGACCGCCATCGCCGCCTTGGTTTCCTTTTTTAGAATCAGGATCCCGTTCTTGATAACTTTCGAATACCGGGGTAATGACGACATCAGCAGCATATTTGTACAATATTTGCTCTGTTGAATTCACATCGATTGTACGAGCGGCTGATGAATTATATACTCCCAGCCCGAGCGTCAAAATAAGCAATATCATCAGCGGATAATAAGCTGTAGCCGAGCGTGAAAGTTGAGTCAATGTCAAATACAACGGCACAGGGAGCAGCTTCCCGCCAATCCATTGGATAAGCTTTAATATCCAAGGGAATAAACGCAGGAAAAACAAACCTGATGCAAATATCGCAATTGCGGGTACAAAGAATAAGAATGGCTGTACTTGTAATTGATCAGCGCTCATACCTGTCTGGAATGACAGCATTTGCTGCTGACTAGATAAATAGTAGCCATATCCTGCTAGACCGAGCAGTAATATATCTAGGAACCAACGCTGCCAGAAAGGCTTTCTGTCTGAACTTGCCAACTTCTGCTTCAAGTTAACGATCGACGAGCGTGCAAAAATAATAGCAGGAATAATACTCGCTAATAATGCAATAATGACAGCTACAATTCCGAAAATAACCGCATCTGTTGTAAAACCGACCGGTATAGATTTACGATTGACGAATTCAAGGAATCCATCTGCCGAACCAATTGACTTGGCCATGAACCAACCTACAAATGGAGCAATCGCAAGCGCAACTCCGCCAAGGATAATTCCTTCTATTAAATAAAGCATAATAATTTGGCGTGTACTTGCGCCACGACTTCGCAGCACCGCAATATCACTTTGCTGCTTTTGCAAGGATTGGTTGGCATTCATCGCGATAAAGTAAAATACCATTGCAATCATCGGCGCAGCCAGTGTAAGCAGCATCATTTGAAGTTGAACACTTTGACTGCGGAATTCCTCCAGCAGCTTCTCAAAGGAAAGCTCTACTTTCGTATCTTTAAGCTTCTGATTCAAATCAATTTTCAAGCGATCTAAGGTACGACTCAAATCAGTAATCTGACTCGTCTGGATATCACGCAGATCAAACGCATAGTACCAGCTTGATTGATTAATCGGAATTTGCATTTCCTTTAATAGTTTGTTGTGGAAGGTGTCTGGATCTACGTACAACATGTTAAACATATTGTCGAAACCTTGATACCAGTATGGATCCGTATCTTTCAACGGTTTAAAGGTACCTACTATTTTCACCTTGATGAAAGATTCCGTACCACCGGAAACCGGATATTCCAAAACAGCACCAACATGCAGGTCATTGCGATACATCGCCTCTTCCAACATCACTACTTCTAACGGACCACCAGGAGCCGCTTCTTTGTATGTACGTCCGTTCGTCCACTCAATTTTATCCTTTAATCCATCCATGGAGGCAAGAGTCATCGTCCGAATACGACTGGCATCTACCTTTGTTGGATCTTCCGGATAAACTTCTGTCGCTCTCAGCGACTGTGTCCTGACAAACACTTGAGATGGAAAGCCTATTTTCTCTTTCACATCATTTTTGATGTATTGATCAACAGACTGCAGCGCATTTAAGTCAGTCTTATCGGCACCGCTCACTTGATAACGCATGAGTAGTGAACCGGCTGGAAGCGTCTGACTGTTGTCTGCAATTGACTTGCTGACAACCCGTTTTAACGCGCCATCCGAATACATCGGGATACTAACCGTAAAGGAAATTGCAACGAGCAAACCAAGCAACGTGCTGAGTGTCATCCAGCGTGTATTCCACATTTTGCGGAACAGGAATCTAAATAATGGAATCCCCATTAATTACCTACCACTTTCTGACCAGGCTCCAAGCCTCTCAAAATCTCAACAACGGTCGAGTCTTCTTGTCCAACCTCGACATCCACTTCACGCTTCGTACCATCTGGCTCTACGACTTGCACATATTTACGTGAACCAATCTTACGAAGAGCTGAGTTCGGAATGACAATCGCGTTTTCTTTACGGCTCTTAATGATGTTGACACCAAGACTCGTACCACGTTGAACATTAGCTGGAAGCTTATCGACCTGTACGATAACAAAATCCTCAAGCTTCTCTTGCTGTGCAGTATTGCCGCCTTGTCCTCCATCTGGTTGATTCGGCTGATTGGAGCTGCTAGAGCTGTTTGGATTCGGAAGTGCTTTGATTTTTCCCTTGATGGGCTTGTCATGTCCATTGATTTTGACTTCAACTTCCATGCCTATCGCGACATCTTCAAGTTCATCTTTGGACAGTTTGACAGCTATCGTCAACTTGGATGTGTTGGCTATAGTCGCAATGGGATCATAAGCTTTGGTCTGATTCCCCTTCTGCCCATACAAAGCAACGACAGATCCTGAGAAGGGAGCACGAAGCGTAGCTTTGCTTAAATCTTTTTCCAAGTCAGCGAGATCTTGTTTCTTCTGCTCATAGTTAAGCTGCATTTGCTCAAACTCAAGCTCATCCATTTCATCCCGTTTGCGCAAATTTTCCTTCATCGTATATTCTTCTTTACGAATCTCGAATTTTTTGTCGCGAATGCTTTTCTCAGTTTCCTCAGTTTCAAAGACTGCGATAACTTGTCCAGCTTTAACTTTGTCACCATTTTTCACAAGCACATCTTTAATTCGCTTGCCGTCTACAGAGAAATACACGTGTTCCTCCTGCTGCGACATAATTTTACCGCTTGCGCTGAACTGATCTACTAACGTTTCCGTCGTAACTTCATGCTCTGGCTTCTTCGAAATCGTTGGCGGTGTAATTACCGGCAATATTTCTTCTTCCTCTTCAGCAGGCAAAAGCGAGCAAGCAGAAGTGAACAGCAATGTACTTGACATCGCAATTAGCATCCAGCGCTGTAGACGTCTGCTGCGAGATCGTTGTGAATTAGGAGACGAACTTTCCGTCAACCATTTCGTATACATGATCGGCTACCTCCATTATTGTTGGATCGTGGGTTGTCATACATATGGAAATGTTCTCAGTGCGAATAATTTGCTGAAAAACACCCATGACCTGAGCAACCATTTGCGTATCAAGTTCAGCTGTAGGCTCATCTGCCAACAGCAGCAGGGGCTTATGCGCAATTGCCTTTGCTATCGCAACACGCTGCTGCTCACCGCCCGACATCTCAAATGGACGATGATACATGCGTTTACCAAGGCCTACAAGTTCAAGGCAATGCTGCGCTCTTGCCTTCCACAAATGTCGAGGAATGTTAGCCATCCGCAATGATAATTCTACATTCTCATACGCGGATAATAGCGGCATAAGAGCAAACGCCTGAAAAATAAATCCGACATCATCCCTGCGGGCACGTGTACGCTTATCATCACTCCAAGCAGACAACTGTTCACCACGGAACCATATTTCACCGCTAGTAGGTAAATCCAATCCACCCAACATGTTAAGCAGCGTCGTCTTACCCGATCCTGAACGGCCTTTTAACATAACAAGCTGGTTTTGCATAACCTGCATATTTATGCCTTTCAAGACATGCAGCTTTTGACTGCCCACGTCAAATATTCGCTCTACACTGCGTACTTCAAGCAGCGGCTGATCAGGTGCTAATGTCACCTTGCGTTGCGGCCACTCTGCGGTTGAAACTTTGCTCTTGATGTCTACTGTTGCTTCCGCTTCTATCGTGGGTTGCTTCTCCGTATCAGCACTTGAGACATCCGGCTTCTGTTGCTGCTTTCTCTTGAGCCGAAGCTTCTTCAGCAATGACTTGGCCCCCTCTCCCCGTAATAAAAATTCTTCTCAAGTATAAACGAAGAAATGACTGGAAAAGTTACAGACTGATTAACATAATCCTACACGTTTTTAAAATTATTTGGAAAAAATAACAGACCCACCCTTATAGGAATCTACCTACAAGAACAGGTCTGCTGCATGTTTATAATTACTATATTATGCGTATTCTCACATACACTACTTCAATTTTTTCCGCTTCATAATAAGTGATGCAGCTATTACAGCTCCCGCTCCCCACAGCACCAAAATAAAGACATTATTCCATAGAGCACCACTACTCAAACTCATCTCATAAAGCATCGTATCTCTAATTCCATTTGCGAAATAAGTCAACGGCACGAAATGTGATAAGGACTGCATAAACGCTGGGAGCATATTAACGTCAAAGAAAATGCCACTTATAAACATCATCAAAAAGCTTGCAAGATTCGCTAAACCTACATACATCTCCATCGATTTACTCAGGGACACGAGAAAATATCCCATAGCTGCGAAAGAAAGTGTACCTACTGTAAAAATAAGCAGCAAGCCCAACAAGTCAATGTGCAATGTTGCACCGAACAACCAGATACCAGCGAATGTTAAGAGCACAATCTGTATCGTCGCTAGTACCCATTTGACTAAAATAGATGCCAAACTAAATGTCATCATGGACATTGGTGTCATACGCAAGCGACGCAGCAAGCCTGTTCGTTGAAGTTCAATATGCTGTACCATATTGAATAATCCAGATTGCGAAATAGATAAGGCAATAAGACCTGTTAGTAGAAAGGCAGAGTACTTCAAATCATCCTTGCCAACAGAGACTGTATTCGATTGCACTTTTATAGCAGGCTGAACTTCAGCTATACTCCAATTCAAATGCTGTGCAACACTTTCGACAATCCCTTTAATCGCTTGAGAAGTAGTCGTTTGTATTTTCTCTTGATGCAACCAGATTTGAATCGTGCCAGAACTTGCTTGCTGCGGCAGCGTGATAACAGCATCTACCTTTTTCTGTTTTAATTTTTCCATCGCATTGGCCTGTGAAATTGAAGCATCTCCATCCAACTCAAGCTGCGGAATACGAGAAAGAGTTTGCAGCAATTGCTTGGACACTTGGTTAGGTGCAGCTTGAACAATCGCTACTTTTGCTTCAAAACTGCTGCCATCATTCACTTTTCCAAAAATAAAACCAAAAATAACGAGGAGAATGACCGGATAAAATATCGACCAAAACCATACCTGCTTCTCTCGGAAGGCTAGCTTAAGATGCGTGCCAAACAATTTACATAATTGACTCATTAGTCACGCCACTCCTTCCCTGTCAAAGCGATAAATACATCTTCAAGACTCCAATCTCGAATGTTGATTTGCTCCACCTTATATCCGCATTCTGTCGTGTAATGAAATAACTCCAATAATGTCTGTTCAGGAGAAGTAGATAACAGTTGCATTTCGATGCCATCTGTCTCCACTCGCTTCACGGAATTAATTTTATTTGCGAATACAGCCATATCCTGAACGTGCTCCACAATGCTTCCCTGTATACTAATTTCTCTTTCGGTAGAAATTTGTTGAATGAGCGCCTTTGCAGTATCCAATGCAACAACCTGCCCCTGATCAACGATGCATACACGGCTGCTTAGTCGCTCCGCCTCTTCCATATAATGCGTAGTCAAAATAACCGTCTTGCCGAGTTCCTTCAAATTAAGTATGATCTCCCAAATGTTGCGGCGCGCCTGTGGATCTAATCCTGTTGTAGGTTCATCCAGAAAAATGACCTCGGGATCATTGATCAGTGCAAGTCCTATAGCAAGCCGCTGCTTCTGTCCCCCTGACAAACCTTTTACCCGCTGTTTCCTTTGCTCTTGCAAATTTACAAGTTTCATAATGTCAGAAACGGGACGCTTCCTTTTATAAAAACTGCGGAATACATCCAAATGCTCTTCTACCGTTAGCAAGTCGAACATTGCGCTCGTTTGCAATTGTACGCCAATTCTCTCTTTCAATTTCTCAGCATGCGAGGACCAAGACAGCCCCAGCAGTTGCACATTTCCTTGATCAGGTTGCAGCAATCCTTCTATCATCTCCAACGTAGTTGTCTTCCCAGCACCATTTGGACCAATGATCGTAAATATTTCACCTGCTTTCACCGTAAAAGAGATGCCTTTTACCGCATGCACGGGGCCGAATGACTTATGCAAATTGCTTACAGCGATAACACTCATTCTCATTCCCTCCACCTTAAATTAATTAGAATCCACAAAATGTTTCCAGTCTCACTTTCATGAATATAACGATTTTTGGTTAGCGCCAACACGAACTCTGTATGTATTTGAACTCCTTCTCTGGAATGATAATTTGTTGAAATACAATGCAGTTGCAGATATGCTGTTATAAAGCAATCGATTCTACATGATTAACGAACAGGAGTGCAATTATGGAGAAGCCACGTATTCTTATTATTGAAGATGAAGTAAAAATTGCGCGAGTTATACAACTCGAATTAAAGCATGAAGGTTATGAATCAGAAACAATAGATAATGGTTTAGACGGCTATCAATTATGTCAGGAGCAGAATTGGGACTTGATTCTACTTGATGTGATGCTGCCAGGATTAAGCGGCTTGGAGGTATTACGACGTATTCGAACTTCCGGCAATATGACGCCAGTTATTTTGCTGACGGCACGGGACTCTGTGCATGATAAGGTAAGCGGACTTGATCTAGGTGCCAATGACTACGTTACAAAGCCATTCCAAATTGAAGAGCTGTTGGCACGTATCCGCACATGTTTGCGCATGAGAGCCCAACTTCAACCTGCACCTGCTGCTCCAGTAGACAACGGTGATGTTTGGACAATGGCTGATTTAAGCGTCCATGACAAGTCAAGAGCAGTAAAGCGAGGAGAAACTGATATCGAGCTGACACCGCGTGAATATGATTTGCTCGTGTTCATGTTAAAGCATCCGAATCAAGTGATGAACCGCGAACAAATACTAACGAATGTATGGGGCTTTGATTACTTTGGAGATACCAATGTTGTCGATGTCTATATTCGTTATTTGCGCAAAAAAATCGACCATCAGTTCGACAAACAGCTTATACACACGATTCGTGGTGTGGGGTACGTGATGAAGGAGTAGATCGCTATGAACATGCGCACGAAAATTTATTTGCTGTCATCCGTCTGGCTGCTGCTCGTTATTCTCATTATCAACATGTCAATTTACGCTTTGTTCTATAATATGACGACCAGAGATGCATTAAGCAGTGTTCAGCTGCAGGCTCAACAAATATCTAAACCCCTTCAAGAATTTACTGGGGGCGATATTAATGATTTTCTTCGCGGCGGCTATTTACCTGAAGACGGAATGATTCGAATTATATTTAAAGACGGAAAAGTAAAGCATGATCCAGCCCGCCATGTAGAGTATCAAGAAATGCCCGCAAAATACTATCAGGAACAAAAAAACGAGCTGCTGTTTTATCAAGATACTATGTTCGCACGCAGTTACCTCCCCATTATTTATGAAGATGGTCGAATAGCAATGCTTGAAGTGACAGAGAACATACAATCGACGCAAAAAAACTTATCGCAATTAAGATGGGTATTAACGATCGCGACAATTGCCGTATTGATCCCATCCTTCTTGGCTGGAAGATTTTTAACAAATCTGATTTTGCGTCCTATCAACGCGCTCATCGCAACGATGGAGGAAATCCAGCGTAAGAACACGTTCAAAAAACTTGACGTAAAAGGTAAATCCCAAGACGAGCTGTATAAACTCGGCAATACATTTAATAAAATGATAGAACGATTAAAGCTTCACTTCGATCAGCAGCAGCAATTCGTATCCGATGCTTCTCATGAACTGAAGACACCATTGACGGTCATTGAAAGCTATGCCGAGATGCTAAAGCGCTGGGGCATGAATGATCCTGAAGTACTTAAAGAGTCTGTGGAAGCCATATATTCTGAAGCCGTGCGCATGAAAGAAATGACGCATCAAATGCTGGACTTAGCTCGTCATGATGCGGGCATGCATATAGAGGCCAATCCGTTCGAACTGATCGACGCTACTGCTCAAGCTGTCAAATTAACGAAACAAGCCTTCCATCGAGAAATTACGCTGCATCAGGATTTGAATTCACTTGAAGTAATTGCAGATGAGGCGAAATACAAGCAGCTGCTGTTCATTTTATTAAACAATGCTGTCAAATACAGCTCAGGCGATATCGACGTCCACGTCTCTGCTGACCAATCTCATGCTCACATTGTGGTCAAAGATTGTGGAGTCGGCATTCCTGAAGAGGATATCCCACATCTCTTCGAACGATTCTATCGCGTAGATAAAGCTCGACATCGGGAAACAGGCGGAACTGGATTAGGACTTTCCATTGCCAAGCAAATCGTGGATGCCCATGACGGTACGATCGAAGTAGAAAGCCAAGAAGGCGTGGGAACAAGCTTCATTATTCATTTTCCACTTACTTGGCAAGTAAAAGCGTAGCCACTCTCATCAATTTCTCATTATTTTATCATTGCAAACTAAGGTATATCTGTTACTTTTAAAACAACGCACAGATTCTTTCTCGAATAGAGGTGAATATACAATGAAACGACTTAAAAATAAATGGGTCTACGCTGTAAGCAGCGCATTGTTGCTAGCCTTCCTGTTATTTGGAGTACGACAAATATGGGCACAGCAAACAAATCCGCTCCTTTCTGAGCAAGAAGTGAAACAAATTATTAGCAACTCCTATGCTGGCATGGTGGAGAGCATACAACTCAATGAAAATAGCAATCCGCCTCAATATGTGGCCAAGCTCAAAAATGGAGACAGATGGTACGAGCTGCATGTTGGCGGATACAATGGCGATATCCTTCATCTAAAACTAATAAATGAAGCAGGTGTTCCAACTAGTCCTAATGAACCCGGCAAGGAGAAACCTGGTACAGGTACTGGTCAGCCAACAAATCCTAATAAACCTGGCAATGGCTCAACATCCGGACAAAATCCTATTACAAAAGAAGATGCGAAGCTGATCGCAAAAACACAATTTAAAGGAAAACTCAGTTCACTGGAATTGAAAATTCAACCGGACGGCAGCCGTTATTATGAAGCTAAACTAGAAAATAATAAAGAGTCAATCATTATGTATATTAATGAAGCTGACGGCGAAGTGGTCAAAAAAGAGATCACCTCCAAAACCGATAAAAAACCAACAAACAACAATACTATGCCGATCACGGAGTCTGAAGCAAAGTCAATTGCACTTAAACATGTAAAAGGGACATTTAAATCTATTGATCTAGAAGATGAAAATGGAGTACCTGTATATGAAGTAGAGATAAAGACAGCAACAGGCACAAAGAAAGTTTACATTAATGCCTATTCTGGAGCATTTATCAACGTTGTCACAGATGATGATGACGACGACGATTCTGACGACGATGATAGCGAAAGTAAAAAACAGGTCAAGGGCATTAGTACCGATAATAAAAACAACAGTAATCTAAACAACAAGAATACGAACAAAAACAACAGCGGTGGGTCTGTTATCAATCAGCCTAGTAAGCCTACCAGCGGCAAGCCTAACAACACAAATAATTCAAACAATTCGAATAATTCGAGCAATAACAACTCAAACAATAACGGCAGTTCTCCGGACACCAACGTACCTGTCAGCAATGATGATGATCAAGTAGGCAACCAACCGAGCGACAATAATGACGATGACGACAACGACGATGATGATGTTAGCAATAATGACAGTAACAATACCAGCAATAACAGCAGTAACAATAGCAGTAACAGCACAGATGATGACGATGATTTCTAATATAAACATGCTTCTCAGCCTACAAGCCGCCAGCTTCAACAACTGGCGGTTTTTCTATGTAAAGAATTCTAAAAATCAAATATTCAAAAATTAAAGCAATTTCTCATCAAATTCTCATCTAATTGCCTTTATACTCTAATAAATGAAAGTTATTATTACGATATAAACAATAGAACTTCAAGGGAATATCTAACATTAGGAGGATTTACTATGAAAAAATGGGCAGCAACTACACTAGCAGGCGCACTTGTACTGAGCGGAATCGGATTGGGAAATAACGTAATGGCTAAAGAAAACGACGGTACGAGTAAACCTGCTCCAGCGGCACAAACGACTAACAACAATAGCAAAGCGAAAATTTCATTGGATAGCGCAAAAAAAATTGCAACTGGTTTGTTCAAAAACGCTAAAATTGAGGAAATTGAGCTTGAGAAGAAAAATGGCCTCCTCGTTTACCACGTAGAATTCGAGAATCGCAAAGACAAAGAAGATGAAGTCTATATCGACGCCTACACAGGTAAAGTGACGTGGGAAAAAGATTTCAATGACGATGATGATGACAACAAACAAAAACAAGACAAGAATAACAATACAAGCAGCAAGGACAGTAAAAATAACAAACCAAACACAAAAAAGAACGACGACGATGATAATGATGATAAAGACGATGACGATAATAAAAAGCCAACTAAACCAAAGCAAAACAACAAGCCAAGCAAACCAAGTACGAAAATTACTAAAGAACAAGCAATTAAAATTGCATTAACAAAAGTGCCTGGTAAAGTAGAAGAAGTTGAGCTTGAAAAAGAAAACAACAAACTCGTCTATGAAGTCGAAATTAAAGCGAAAAAGAAAAACAACGACGATGACGATGCAAAAGTATATGTTTCCGCAACAGATGGAAAAGTACTGAAAGTGAAATGGGACGACTAACTGGTCATATTATATGAATCCCCTTTTAACAAACTAACTGTGCAATAACTGCATGATTATCCTACTAAAAAAGCACCTCCAACTTTTAAAAAAGTCGAGGTGCTTTTTCTATCTATTTATCCCATTCATTGATCAGTCTTTAAAAAGGTTGTTCCCCGCGCCTAGCAGCCTACGCGTAATCCTACACACCCCAAGTTGCCGGGTCACGTCTCCACGCTTGCAGCATGTCTACATCTTTCTCTTCGATGACATTCATCTCTACTGCTGCTTCAATAAGAGCTGTATAGTTAGACAAAGTATAGAGCGGTACATTCGCCTCCGCAAAGCCTGCTGTCGCCTTATCGAACTCGTAGCTGAAAATAGCCATTACTGCCATAGGCTCCGCTCCTACTTCACGGATAGCTTCAGCTGCCTTAATGGAGCTTCCGCCTGTCGAGATAAGATCCTCGATAACAACAACCTTTTGACCTGGCTTAATCGAACCTTCGATTTGATTTTGCTTGCCATGCCCTTTTGCTTTGTCGCGTACATAGGCCATAGGCAGTCCAAGTTTGTCTGCTACCCATGCCGCATGCGGAATTCCCGCTGTAGCGGTACCAGCAATCACTTCCGCATCTGGTGCGTGCTCACGTACAAGCTGTGCAAATCCTTCTGCAATTGCATTGCGAATCTCTGGATACCCCATCGTCAAGCGGTTATCGCAATATATGGGAGAACGAATGCCGGACGTCCATGTGAATGGATCGTTCGGGCGAAGTGCCACTGCTTGAATCGTAAGTAAATGATTCGCTATTGTAGACGCTAAAGATTTCGATGTTGTTGTCATATTAAATCATCTCCTTCAAGATTTGTTCCAGCGCTTCGCGCGGATTTGCTGCAGCTGTTATAGGACGGCCGATAACTAGATAGTCTGTACCCTGCTGAATAGCCATAGCTGGTGTCATAATTCGAGATTGGTCACCGGCAGCACTGCCTGCAGGTCGAATACCAGGAGTAATCGTCTGGAAGGATGTGCCGCATGCCGCTTTAATAAGCTGCACTTCCTGTGGCGAAGCAACAACTCCATTCAATCCTGCTGTTTGCGCAAGTTTCGCATACTTGGTAACAGCATCAGGAACTTCACCTGCAACGCCAATCTCCTCATTCATAACTTGCTGATTGGTGCTGGTCAATTGAGTCACAGCGATAACAGTCGGTCGAGTTAAGCTGCTATCTTCCTCTAACGCCTGTTCAACCCCTTCTACAGCCGCTTTCATCATCATTACGCCGCCAGCTGCATGTACATTAAACATGTCCACACCGAGCTTCGTCACGCTGTGTGAGCCGCCTTTGACTGTATTCGGAATATCATGCATCTTTACATCAAGGAACACCCGATAGCCTCTAGCTTTGAGCTCGCGAATGAAGTCTGAACCCGATGCGTACAACAGCTGCATACCTACCTTCATATAACAAGGTATACCTTCAAGCTGCGTCATTAGCTGCTTAGCTGCTTCAACATTAGGATAGTCTAGTGCTACCATCACCCGGCCTGCTGCCTGTTCGATCGTCATTCGATTTGTCATCCGTTATGCTCCCCCTATTATCCTTGTCTCGCTTGTTCCGTTCGCACCACTCATTACTCGTTAGTTATTGCAGTACTTATTCATTAAAATCAATCACAAACTATCAGCACACAGTCCGAGGAGGCCTGTCGGCCTCCTCGTCTGAAGTTTCCTATTTAGCTTATAGCACTGGCATTGGGCGTGAGGAGAAGTTTATGCGCTCCAACATTTCAAGCAATGCGCGTACTGTATCTAGAGAAGTCATACATACGACCCCGTTCTCAACTGCTTCACGACGGATACGGAAGCCATCGCGCTCTGGTGTCTTGCCCTTCGTCAATGTGTTGACGACAAAGTGCGCTTCACCGTTGCGAATCAAATCAAGAATGTTCGGTGAGCCTTCTGTCAGCTTCTGTACACGTGTTACGAGCAAGCCTGCATTCTCAAGTGCAGTTGCTGTACCACCCGTTGCAATCAGCTTGTATCCAAGGCGACTGAAGCCTTGCATCAATTTCGCAGCTTCATCCTTGTCTTTGTCAGCGATAGTGCAGATGATAGCACCTGTTGTTGGAATTTTCATCCCAGAACCGATCAATCCCTTATAGAGCGCCTTCGCATATTCAACATCGCGTCCCATAACTTCACCCGTAGATTTCATTTCAGGGCCAAGTGTCGGCTCTACGCGGCGCAGCTTCGCAAAGGAGAACACCGGTACTTTTACAGATACATGGTCATCTTCTGGCCACAATCCTTCTTGATAGCCAAGGTCTGTCAATTTGCTGCCAAGGATGAGTTTCGTTGCCACATTCGCCATCGGAATGTTCGTTACTTTGCTCAAGAATGGCACCGTACGCGAGGAGCGAGGATTTACCTCAATGACATACACTTCGTCTTGGAAGATGACGAACTGAATGTTCACAAGACCGATAGTCTTGAGTTCCTTCGCAATGCGGATGGTAATATCGACAACCTTTTGCTTCAATTCTGGCTTAAGATGCTGCGGTGGATATACCGCAATCGAGTCACCCGAGTGAACGCCTGCACGCTCAACATGTTCCATAATTCCTGGAATTAATACCGTATCGCCATCACAAATTGCGTCTACTTCTACTTCTTTACCCAGCATGTAGCGGTCAATAAGTACCGGATGCTCCGGATTAATTTGCACCGCATGCTCCATGTAGTTCAGCAGCTCTTCGTCGGAGTAGACAATTTCCATTGCACGACCGCCTAGTACGTATGATGGACGCACAAGTACTGGGTAGCCCAAGCTTTGCGCTGTACCTACAGCTTCATCTACAGAAATTACTGTCTTACCTTTAGGCTGTGCGATATTCAAACGAGAGAGTAATGCCTCAAACTTCTTACGATCCTCTGCTTCGTCAATACTCTCTAGACTTGTACCGATAATTCGTACTCCAGCTTTCGCCAACGGTGCAGCCAAGTTGATTGCCGTCTGTCCACCGAATTGGACGATAACACCTACTGGTTTCTCCTGCTCGATAACGTTCATAACGTCTTCGAAGAAGAGCGGTTCGAAGTACAATCTGTCTGATGTCGAGAAATCTGTAGAAACAGTTTCAGGGTTGTTATTAATAATAACCGCTTCGTAGCCAGCATCTTGAATCGCCCACACTGCGTGTACGGTAGAGTAGTCGAACTCAATTCCTTGCCCGATCCGGATTGGGCCTGAACCTAGCACAAGCACTTTCTCTTTCGTTGACGGAACGACTTCATTCTCCACTTCATACGTAGAGTAATAGTAAGGTGTCGTCGCTTCGAACTCAGCTGCACAAGTATCTACCATTTTGAATACTGGAGCTAGATTGTGAGCTTTGCGAAGGTCGCGCACCTCTGCCTCGCTTGTGCAGCTTCCACCTACGAACACTTCATTGCGAATTTCTGCAATAGCACGGTCAGTGAAGCCGTTACGCTTCGCTTCATACAACGTCTCAGCAGACAATTCTTCTTCCCCACGAATGCGATCCTCGAAACGAATCATGCCTTCCAGCTTATCAAGGAACCACCAGTCAATCTTCGTAAGGTCTTGCAGCTGCTGCAGCGTATAACCGCGACGGAAAGCTTCTGCAATCAGGAACATGCGCTCATCATCAGGCTTGTTTAGACGTGCTTCAAGCGTTTCTTTATCAAGCGCATCCGTGCCTTTCAGATAGAGACGGTGCACGCCGATTTCCAAGGAACGAATCGCCTTATGCATCGATTCCTCGAATGTGCGGCCAATTGCCATTACTTCACCTGTAGCTTTCATTTGCGTACCGAGCTTACGGTTCGCTTGTGTGAACTTATCGAATGGCCAACGTGGAATTTTAGAAACGATATAATCCAGCGTAGGCTCGAAGCAAGCATACGTTTGCCCTGTTACCGGGTTAACGATTTCATCAAGCGTGTAGCCAACCGCGATTTTAGCCGCCATTTTCGCAATCGGATAGCCCGTTGCTTTAGAAGCTAGTGCAGATGAACGGCTCACACGTGGGTTTACCTCGATAACATAGTATTGGTAGCTGTGCGGATCGAGTGCAAACTGTACGTTACAGCCGCCTTCGATGTTCAAGGCACGAATAATTTTCAAGGATGCTGAACGCAGCATTTGATATTCACGGTCAGATAGTGTCTGGCTCGGTGCTACTACGATACTGTCTCCCGTATGCACACCTACAGGGTCGAAGTTCTCCATGTTGCAGACAACGATACAGTTGTCATTTGCATCACGCATAACCTCATACTCTACTTCTTTCATACCCGCGATGCTTTTCTCAACCAAACACTGTCCAATTGGGCTGTAGCGAATACCAGAAGCTACGATGTCACGAAGCTGCTCTTCGTTGTCGCAAATTCCGCCGCCTGTTCCCCCGAGTGTATATGCAGGACGGACGATAATTGGGTAGCCAATTGTATTTGCGAAGTCTACTGCACCTTCAACCGTTGTTATAATTTCACTTTCAGGTACTGGCTGCTCTAGTTCACGCATGAGTTCGCGGAACAAGTCGCGGTCTTCTGCACGCTCGATTGCATCAAGCTGCGTACCTAGCAAGCGAACATTTTCTTGCTCTAGAACACCAGCGCGAGCTAGTTCTACAGCCATATTCAATCCCGTTTGACCGCCCAATGTTGGAAGCAAACCATCTGGACGCTCTTGGCGGATAATTTGTCTAACAAATTCCAGCGTAATTGGCTCGATGTATACTTTATCTGCCATATTTGTATCTGTCATAATCGTAGCTGGGTTACTGTTGATGAGAACGACTTCCAAGCCCTCTTCTTTCAATGCTTGGCAAGCTTGTGTTCCAGCATAGTCGAACTCGGCTGCTTGACCGATGACGATTGGGCCGGAGCCGATGACGAGTATTTTCTTAAGTTCTTGATTCTTCGGCATAATTATAGTTCTCCTTTCAACTGAGCCACGAGCTCCGCTTGGCGCGGTACAGCTGGCAAATTGCGTTTATGTTCACGAACCATCTCCAGGAATTCATCGAACAAGTAGCTGCTATCATGCGGTCCTGGTGCTGCTTCTGGATGGTATTGTACAGAAAATGCTGGGAAGCGTTTATGCTTCAAGCCTTCGATCGTCTTGTCGTTATTGTTGATATGAGTAACTTCAAGCTCCGTGTTAGCAATCGTTTCATCTACTACGGTGTAGCCATGGTTCTGAGAAGTGATGAAGCAGCGATTCGTTGCAAGCTCTTTAACCGGATGATTTCCTCCGCGATGTCCGAATTTCAATCTGCCCGTATCTGCTCCACCAGCCAAGGCTAGCAGCTGATGTCCAAGGCAAATGCCGAAGATTGGGATTTCACCGAGCAAGTCTTGAATCATTTTCACGGCATGCGGCACATCTTTCGGGTCCCCTGGCCCATTTGATAGTTGAATCCCATCTGGACGCAGACGGCGAATTTCATCAGCAGTTGTATCATGAGGTACGACGATAACATCGCATCCACGCTGTGTTAGTTCACGCAAAATCCCGCTCTTCGCACCAAAGTCGACCAACACGATACGCTCCCCTAGTCCTGGGCTTGTAAATTGATTCTTTGTTGAAGTACGTGCCACTTGGTTGCGCAGCAATGGTGTTACGCCAAGCATTTCTTGCAATTCTTCCACAGACTTGCTGCCTGTTGCTAGAATACCCTTCATCGTTCCATAGTGACGCAGCTTGCGCGTAAGCATGCGCGTATCCACTCCACTAATACCAACGATACCGTATTCTTTCAACAAGCGGTCTACCGTATATTCAGCTCTCCAGTTACTAGGGATGGATTCATGACGACGAACAACAAATCCGTGCACATAAGGGCGAATCGATTCGAAGTCATCTCTTGTAATCCCATAGTTACCGATGAGCGGGTAAGTCATCGTTACGATTTGACCGCAGTAAGACGGGTCAGACAACAGCTCCTGATATCCTGTCATTCCTGTATTAAATACAACCTCACCAACGGACTCACCTTCTGCTCCGAACGCCGGACCCGTAAATAGAGTACCATCTTCCAATAATAGTTTTGCTTGCATGCTCGTCACTCCTCGCTCTCCACTCTTATCGAATCAACCGCATCGATCGGCTTTTCTTCTCTCACTGCCAAGCTATTTCCAAACTACGTTCTAAACCTGTTCACTCCATACGATACGACCATCTACAATCGTCATTACTGGCCAGCCCTTCAGCTTCCAATCTGTGAATGGTGTGTTTCTTCCTTTAGAAGCAAACGTTTCTGGATTCACTTCGCGTTCTGTCTCCAAGTCAATCACTGCGATATCTGCAGGCGCCCCTTCTTCCAAGCGCCCTGTGTTTAAGCGGAATACTCGTGCCGGGTCAGCTGTCATGCGCTTCACTAGCAATTCCAGCGACCATTTCCCTGTAGAGACAAATTTCGTGTACATAAGCGGGAAGGCTGTTTCCAAGCCTACGATACCGAATGGCGCCAGCTCCATGCCACGAGCTTTCTCTTCCGCACTATGAGGAGCGTGGTCCGTTACCAAAATATCAATCGTGCCATCTTCTATCGCTTCAATGCACGCTTCAACATCACGAGGAGAGCGAAGCGGCGGATTCATCTTCCAATTTGCATCAAGCCCTGGAATATCCTCATCGGATAAGATGAGATGATGCGGGCATACTTCTGCAGTTACACGAATACCTATTTGCTTCGCTTGACGGATGAGGCGAATGGACTGTTCTGTACTCACGTGACACACATGGTAGTGAACGCCAGTCGCTTCCGATAGCAAGATGTCTCGGCCTACATGAATCGCTTCCGACTCATTTGGAATGCCTTTCAATCCATACTTGCGAGCGAATGCTCCATCTGTTACTGCGGCTCCCTTTACTAGGGTGTCATCCTCGCAGTGTGCAATTACCGGCATATCGAGTGCATGAGCGCGAGCCATTGCATCTTTCATCATTTGTGCTGACTGCACACCCACTCCATCATCTGTGAAGCCGATGACTCCAGCCTCTTTCAAGCCTTCAAAATCTGTTAATTCACGTCCGAGCTCATTTTTCGTAATCGCCCCATAAGGCAGAACTTTAACGATACCTTCCGACTTCGTCTTGTCGTGGATAAACTGAACCGTTTCCGGTGTGTCAATAACAGGCTTCGTATTCGGCATACACGCTATCGTCGTGAAGCCTCCTTTAGCTGCGGAACGAGTACCTGTAGCAATTGTTTCTTTATGCTCAAATCCCGGTTCGCGCAAATGGACATGCATATCGATAAATCCTGGGGATACGAACTTACCTGCTGCATCCACGATTTCCACCTGTTCTGGCAGTTCCACTTCTACGTCTGTAATGCGCGAGATAATGCCATCTTCGATCCAAATGTGCCGGTTTACCAGCTCACCTTGATTATTGAACATCTGTGCATTTGCTAAAATATACATTGTGTTATCCCCTCTCCCGCATCTTGTATCGTTTTTCGTTCTGTAACCTATACTAGCGATCCGTTCTTACTTGCATATATTAAGAGCATTTAAGCTCTGAATACTTAATACTTTCTGGTATCATGCCTGTTGCGTTTATCGCAATGCCCGCTCCATAACTGCCATTCGAATCGGGACTCCGTTCGACATTTGGTCAAAAATTCTTGCCTGTGGACATTCAACCACATCGTCATCAATTTCAACGTTGCGATTTACTGGCGCAGGGTGCATTACAATCGCGTGCGGCTGCAGCTTGCTAACTCGCTCAGCTGTCATTCCATAAGCATCTCGATACTGTGCTGCTGTAGAAAATACATTTGATTCATGTCGCTCGAACTGCACGCGCAGCATCATGACAACATCCGATTGAAGAGCTTCTTCTATTGTAATGTAAGGCGCATCCATATCCGTTGCCTTCATACTTTCTGGCGCACAGAATCGTACATTTGCACCAAACTTGCGAAGCGCCCAGTAATTGGAGCGAGCTACACGACTATGCTCAATATCTCCGACTATCGTTACATTCAATCCAGACAAGTCACCGAAATGCTTGCGCATCGTGTACATGTCCAGCAAAGCTTGCGTCGGATGCTCGTTGTTGCCATCTCCCGCATTGATAAGAGGCATCTTGACCCGCTCAGCCAACTCAGCCAGCATGCCGACCGGCTTCAGTCGAATAACTCCTGCATCAAGTCCCATTGACTCCAAGGTACGAACCGTATCATAAATCGATTCGCCCTTTTCAACACTTGAAGCTGATGCACTGAAGTTAATGACTTCAGCACCTAGACGACGCTGAGCAACTTCAAAGGAGCAGCGCGTGCGAGTACTGCTTTCGAAGAACATATTCGTCACAATTTTGTGAGCGAATGTTTGGTTCACCTTCAGCACATGATTTTCCCAGTACAACGCGCGGTCCAGAATCGATTGAATCTCTTCGCGACTCAGGTCTTTCAACCCAAGTAGACTTCGTTCCTTCGTTCTGCTCTCCATTTGAGCGGTAGTCATTTGTTATAGCCCCCTGTTGTGAACAATTTTGACTTCATCCATGCCGTCTATTTCGCTGAGTGCTACTTCAATTTCCTCAGAACGTGAAGTCGGTACATTTTTCCCTACATAGTCTGGTCTAATTGGAAGTTCCCGATGACCTCGGTCAGCCAGTACTGCCAGCTGAATCATTTGTGGTCTTCCTTTATCAATAAGTGCGTCCATCGCAGCGCGAATCGTTCTGCCTGTGTATAAGACGTCATCACACAAAATAATTTTTTTATCTTCGATTTGGAAGCCGTCGTTTGTTGTCAAACTACCCATCTCTTTACCTGCATCTTTGCGATCATCGCGATATCCGGAAATGTCTAGCTCTGCAACTGGTATGCTCTCATTCTCAATTGAGAAAATACGCTCTGCAATTCGGTTAGCAAGGTAAATCCCTCTCGTTTTAATACCTACCAGTACGCAGTTGTCGATCCCCTTATTTCGCTCCAATATTTCGTGCGCAATTCGTGTCAATGCACGTCGGATGGCGGCATCATCCATAATAACGTTGTATTCCTTCGTACTCACCATACGTCCTCCTTCATTTTCATCCTGTGTATATAGCTTGCTCCGCTGTAATAAACCTCTATGCTTGCTTAACTTCTTACCGATTGATTATTAGGTCTGTGAAGAAGGTACAAAAAAACTCCTTGCCCACAGGCAAGGAGTTCGTATCAACCATAGTGTTAGAATGATAGCGCTGGAAAAAGACTGCACATCTAAATACAGTGCTAGTCATCGATGAGTGGTGCATCACACCAATCACTCGACTATCCAAAACGCTGAAGAAGTTGTGCGCGACATACTACAGTGTGTATGCTTCGTTCGGTGCGCGGCTTCTAGCTGTTGCAATGATGGGACCGTGTCTCTCTGGACACCTACGCCTTCATCTTACATCAGCTCATTCTCGTTACGAGCGTGACCTTGCCAGTCTCACGGGACTGAATTAAAGGTTCAATATGCGATTACTAGGATTATGCCATCCTATTTCGCAATTGTCAAGGTCACATTTACTTCCATTAAAATACAAACTCTACATCAGTTAAGCGGCGCTTCAATTCAGAAATAACGCGTTTTTCCTCTTCCTCACCGTTAGCTTGGAACGTAACAGAGAAGCGAATAAAGCGACCAGCATCATCCCATGGTACTGTGGAAATAAGCTTTTCACGAATCAAATATTGAGAGAAATCTTCACCCGTTGCAAATGTCAGACCGTCCTTAACACCTTTAGGCGCTTCAACATACAAGAAGAAAGAACCTTTTGGCTTTTCAGCATAGAAGCCGATCTCATTCAAAGCAGCAACGAGCAAGTTGTGACGACGAGAATATTTCTCGGAAATTGCCTCTGTAATCTCTGGATGTGCAAGACCGTATGCAGCTGCTTTTTGGATCGCAATAAATTGACCAGAATCGTTGTTGTCCTTCACATCAGAGAAAGCTTTAACGATAAGCGGGTTACCTGCGACAAAGCCAATACGCCATCCTGTCATGTTGTAGGACTTGGACAAGGAATGTAGTTCTACACCAACATCCTTCGCGCCAGGAACACTCAAGAAGCTGAGCGGCTTCACGCCATCATAAGTCAATGCAGAGTACGGAGCATCGTGAACAACGATGACTTCATGCTGCTTCGCCCATGCAACAACTTTTTCGAAGAATTCAACCGTTGCTGCTGCGCCAGTTGGATTGTTCGGGTAGTTCAAATACAACAACTTCGCACGCTTGCAAATATCAGCAGGAATAGCATCCAAGTTAGGAAGGAAGTTATTTTCCTTCGTTAACTGTACATTGAATACTTCTCCGCCCAAATATTTTGTATGCGTACCAAGAACAGGGTAGCCCGGCACAGTCATAATCGTGACATCACCAGGGTTGATGAAGCAAGTAGGAAGCATAGCAAGTGCGGGCTTCGTACCGATAGAGTGTACAACCTCTGTTTCAGGGTCAATGCCATCAACTTGGAATACCTCTTTGAGATATTTTGCTGCTGCTGCTTTGAATTCTACGATACCGTTGTCCGCATAACCACGGTTCTCAGGCTTCGCAGCTTCTTCAGCAAGCTTTGCTACGATGCCTGCATCAGCCATCTCATCCGGCTCACCTACACCCATATCGATAAGTTCAACATCAGGATGAACTTTCTTTGCTGCTATTTTAGCACGTTTGATTTTTTCAAACTTATAAATGTTTGTATCTTTTCCATAATTCTCGCCACCAATACGATTGGCAAATTGGCCCTGAATATAGGTTTCTTGATAGTGTTGAATAGACATAACTGATCTCTCCTTTACCATAAAACTCGCCTGTTAAAGCACGAATGTATTGCATCCTTACTATGAAGGAAGCATGCCTGAAACACCATGGATGATTCACGCAAACATTTGTACTTCTTGTACAGAGAAATCATTGGCAGTGTTACAGTTCTTACCTATTCCGAATCGATTTCAAAAGTTCTTCCATATCATTTGGTAAAGGTGCCTGGAATTGCAAAGTTTCACCCGATGTCGGATGGACAAATCCTAGTGTCTGTGCGTGAAGTGCTTGTCCATTCATTTTAAGCCCACGAGTACCGCGACTGTACATTGGATCACCTACTAATGGATGACCGATATATTTCATATGAACCCGGATCTGGTGCGTACGCCCTGTCTCAAGCTGCAGCTCCACCAATGTTGCATCGCCGAATCGCTCCAACACTTTGAAATGAGTGACCGCATGCTTACTGTTACGTTCAGTGACCGTATACATTTTGCGATCTTGCTCGTCACGACCGATAGGCGCTTCAATCGTTCCTTGATCATGAGGAATGTTTCCATGTACAAGCGCTATATATTTACGCAGCACCGTATGGGCTTTTAATTGCTCTGCAAGTGACACATGCGCTTTATCATTTTTAGCTGCCATCAACAACCCTGAAGTATCCTTATCAATACGATGAACGATACCAGGACGCAGCTCGCCGTTAATACCGGACAAATCTTTACAATGATACATTAATGCATTTACAACAGTTCCAGATGTATGACCTGGCGCCGGGTGCACAACTAAACCGCGAGGTTTGTTAATAACAATAACATCGCTATCTTCGTAATAAACATCAAGTGGGATATTCTCAGCTACAATATCAACAGACTCAGGCTCTGGCATAGTAAGCTCTACAATATCGCCTGCTGCACATTTATAATTCGACTTTACTGCAGCTCCATTTACAAGCACATGCCCATCTTTAATCCACATTTGAATTTGAGTGCGTGAAATATCCATACTCAGCGATTCATGCACTCGCTTATCAAGTCGTTCCTTAGCTTGCTCTGGTGTTATCGTCCATGTATACGAATGAAACTCCTCGCCCTTGCCTTCTACTGGCGAGTTCGAGGAGTGATTGGACGAAGCTATCGTAGTATCATCTAGTTCATAGTGTTCATTCATTTAGATATTACCCTTTCTCAACTGATCCTTCAGATCCTTCTTGTTGTTCCAGCAACTTCTTCTCATGTTTTACGGACAAGAATGCGTCCAGCATGACAAAGCCAACACCTACGCATATACCAATATCTGCAATGTTAAAGATCGGGAATGTATAGGAACCAAAATCGAACTTAAAGAAGTCCACAACTTCACCCGATATAACCCGATCAATAAAGTTTCCAACTGCTCCACCTAATATAAGTCCTAAGCCAAGCTGTAAAATCGAACTATGCTCATGCTTCAATTTCTCCAAATACCAGATGATCCCGATCAATACAACAATCGTCACAGTGATAAGGAACCAACGCTGGTCTTCCAAAATACTAAAGGCCGCTCCGCGATTACGATGCGACAGCAATGAAAAGAATCCATCAATAATTGGGATCTCTTCATAAAGCTCCATTCGCGTAGCAACGAGCCACTTTGTTCCTTGGTCAAGAGCTAGAACGATAATTGCCAGTATATAATACCACACTGAAACCCGTCACCTCGATTAGCATAATCAATGTTGAAAACTGTTTGACTCGTTCATTTTAACATACCGCCCATAGACCGTCCAATACGAACCAGTCAGTGATTCATTTTCCATGGGGCAACTCACGGCATTCCGTGCATTCTATAAGTAGGATGTCCAGACAGGAAGGAGAATGCTCGTGTCACATCTAACGTCAGAACAATTACAGCACCTGAAACGTGAACTTACGTCAGAACAAGCTGATCTGGAACGAAGACTGCATCAAAATGATCAATATAATTTGGCAGATTCTCTTAAGGAAACAACAGGTGAACTTTCTACGATCGATAATCACCCAGCCGATGTTGCATCCGAAATTTATGAACGTGAGAAAGATATCTCTTTATTAGAGCATCATGAAATTCAGCTAGAACGTATTGAAACGGCATTGAAACTAATGGAAAAAGGCACATACGGTACCTGTGTTGTATGCGGTCAACCTATACCTTACGAGCGATTAGAAGCCATACCTTCAACGATGTACTGTGTCAAAGACTGCCCTGAGCAAGTCATTTCCCAAAATCGTCCCGTAGAAGAGGAATTTCTCACTCCTCCATTTGGTCGCACAAGCTTAGACGAGCGCGAGGAACAGAATGGATTCGACGGTGAAGATGCTTGGCAAATCGTAGAAGCATGGGGCACTTCCGACAGCCCAGCCATGCATGAAGAAACTGATCTGGACAGTTATGACCGTATCATGATTGAAGCATCCGAAGAAATTGATGGCTGTGTCGAATCTTTTGAAAGCTTTGTCGCAACCGATATAACAGGTAAATTTGTTTCCGTTGTTCGCAACCGTCAATACGCTCGCTATATGGATACAGGCGAAGGCGAGCCACTTTTAGAGCCTGACCGTTACTATGATTAAGATTAAACACCCCAATTTATAATCAATACATTTTCGAATCCAGTTGGGATTGAACAATACGAACGATATCAGCAATAAAGTCCCCGATAAGAGGGAGATTCAGTGCACCAAGCCATTGAAGAACATAAAGCAGCAATACCGTAACGAACGTGATTCCGATAACAACACCTACACCGCGTGCTACACCTGCAACAAAATTAACCCATAGCAAACGGGGCATACTCAACATTAACTCTGTATATTCAAGCATTCTAGAGCGCTCAAATTGTAAAGTTATTTTCTGCAGCAATGCATGCATACCTTCAATAATTTCACGATCCGATTTATTTTTGTCGTCCAAGCATTCTTTCAATTGTTCCATATCAACTTCAACACGCTCAACTGTACGTTTTCTTTTCTTCATGATGGATTAGGCCTCCTACTCAAACAGATACGTCAACAGGTCCCTTTTTCAAACAAAAGAGCGTCGACAATTGCGAGATTATTCGCACGGTCGACGCTCTCCTTTATCCGTAAAACGTAAGGCTTCCGCTCGCACCACTAGTGTTGCTCACTCGAACCTAACTTATGCCTATTACTGAATGTGAACACCAATCGTCTTCGTTCCGAGGTCTACGGATTCCATTTGTTCATTCTGACCAAACGAAAGCTCTGCCACGAGTACATTGTCACGCAACGTACCTTCAAAGGCAACGATAGCAGCTTGCAATTCCTCATCGACATGAAGAACGATGTTTACGCGTTTCTCGATTGGCAAATCGAGCTTTTTACGCGTATCTTGAATCGCACGAACAACTTCACGAACCCAGCCTTCTTGCTCAAGCTCTGGTGTAATATCCGTGTTCAATGCTACCGTCATTTTGTATCCAGAAGCAGCAGCGAAACCTTCTTTAGCCTTCTTCTCAATAAGAAGTTCCTCTTCTGTCAGCTCAAGAACTTCGCCTTCTGCTGTTGTGAATTGGAACTGACCACTTTGAACCACTTGACGAGCTTGCTCTGCGCCCATGGAACGAAGCTCATTTTGCAACGGACCAACATGCTTGCCGTACTTCTTGCCCGCTACTTTCAAGTTCAATTTCAAGCTGAAATCTACAAATCCGTTATCGCTGTTTTCAATGCGAATTTGCTTCACATTGATCTCATCTTTGATTACTTCTTCGTAGCCAGCTAGATCGAACTCGCGATCCATCGATACGATTAGCTCAGAAAGCGGTTGACGCGTCTTGATGCTCGTTTCATTACGCACGTTACGAGCCAACTCAACGATTTGACGAGCTGTTTCCATATCGCGCTCAAGCTCTGCATCAATAATAGATGCATCAGCTGCTGGATATCCAGCCAAGTGAACACTTTCTTCTGCTCCGCCAAGATTGCCGTAAATATCTTCAGCAACCATAGGAGCGTAAGGTGCAATGAGACGGGATAGCGTCAAGAGCACTTCACGAAGCGTTTGATAAGCAGACAATTTGTCATCTGTCATCTCACTGCCCCAGAAGCGGTCACGAGAACGGCGAATGTACCAGTTGCTAAGCTCATCAACATAGCTTTCAATCGCTTTAGCCGGGTTAAGGAAGTCGTTCGCTTCCAAGCCTTTCGCTACAGAAGTAACGAGCGTCTGTAAACGGGACAAAATCCAACGGTCAAGCTTATTCTCGGAAGTACGAGCTGCATATGCCTGTGGATCGTAGTTATCGATTGTCGCATACAACGCATAGAAAGCATGCGTGTTCACTAGCGTATCAATTACTTTAGACTTCGCTTCTGCAACGATCTGCTTCGAGAAGCGCTTCGAGTTCCACGGTGCACTGTCAGACAATAGCGCCCAACGGAATGCGTCTGTACCGAACTCATTAATGATTTCCCAAGGATCGATAACGTTACCTTTGGATTTGGACATCTTTTGTCCGTTCTCATCCAAGATATGTCCTGTAGCGATAACTGCTTTGTACGGAGCAACGCCTTTGTACAACGTCGCAACTGCTAGCAAGCTGTAGAACCAGCCACGCGTCTGATCGATTCCTTCACAGATAATATCTGCTGGGAATTGCTGCTCGAACTTCTGCTCATCACCGAACGGATGATGATGCTGGGCAAATGGCATTGAACCGCTATCGAACCAAACGTCGATAACTTCAGATGTACGCTCCATTGTACCGCCTTCACAATGAGGGCAGTGCAATTTCACTGCATCTACATACGGCTTGTGCAGCTCCAAGTCCTCTGCAATTGGGTCAACAGAACGAGCACGCAAGTCAGCATGGCTCTCAGGTGCATATTGCTCATCACAAGATGAACACACCCACACGTTAAGCGGAGTTCCCCAGTAACGATTACGGCTAATGTTCCAATCCACCAAATCTTCCAAGAAGTTTCCGAAGCGGCCTTCACGAATATGACCAGGGTACCAGTCGACCTTGCTGTTATTTTCAATTAATAAGTCTTTAACCGCTGTCGTCTGAATGAACCAAGATTCTGTCGCATAGTAGAGCAACGGCGATTTACAACGCCAGCAGAATGGATAGCTGTGCTCGTATTTCTCTTTGCTGAACAGAAGACCTTTTTCAGACAACATTTTCACGATATCAATATCGCAATCTTTAACGAAACGACCTGCCATGTCGGTTACTTCTTCCGTATAACGGCCATGTGAATCAACAACGCTGAAGAAAGTGATTCCGTTCTCACGGCATGCACGGTTATCGTCTTCACCATGAGCAGGAGCCATATGAACGATACCCGTACCGCTTGCATCTGTAACAAAGTCAGCACCGACAATGAAATGACCTTTAGCAGGCTTCACATAACCAAATGGCGGTTGATACGTCTTATTGATAAACTCAGAGCCTTTATGCTCGGATACGATCTCATACTCGCCAGACATTACATTCTCAACGAGGTTTTTCGCCATGATGTACACTTCGCCATCTTGCTTCACACGCACATAATCCATAGCTGGATTCATTGCGAGCGCAGCATGGGCAGGAAGTGTCCATGGCGTTGTTGTCCATGCAAGTACATAGTCGCCTGAATCATCAAGCTTGAACTTCACAGTAGCAGACAAGTCTTTTACCGTTTCATAACCTTGTGCCACTTCATGCGAACTCAACGTCGTTTGACAGCAAGGACAGTACGGGCTTACACGGTGACCACGGTACAGCAAGCCCTTCTTATGAATCGTAGATAGAATGTGCCATACACTCTCGATATATTTGTTATCAAGCGTAATGTACGGATTGTCCAAGTCAGTCCAATAAGCGATTGCTTCTGTCAATTCACGCCATTTATGCTCATATTCAAATACGCTGTCTTTACATTTTTGAATAAATGCTTCCACACCGTAATTTTCAATTTCTTGTTTGCCGGAAATGCCTAGCTGCTTCTCTACACCCAACTCTACAGGAAGACCATGCGTGTCCCAACCTGCTTTACGTTGAACATTGTAGCCTGACATCGTCTTATAACGACAAATGAAGTCCTTAATAACACGTCCAAGCACATGCCCAATATGAGGTGCACCATTCGCTGTAGGAGGCCCTTCATAAAATACAAAGCTCGGCTTGCCTTGACGGTTTTCAATCGTCTTTTTAAATGTATCTTCGCGATTCCACTTCTCCAAAATGCGGAGTTCACGTTCTCTAGCTCGTTCTTTGACGTCAACTTTCTTCATCTTCCTCATCCTTTCTTCTCTATACAGAATCACTGTCGACAGCCGATTCATCCAAAGCCAAGGCCAAAAACACCAAAAAACCCCGTCCCATAAAGGGACGAGGTTGACTCGCGTTACCACCCTTGTTCTATCCGTGTACAGACGACATATTAGTCATCGGCAATATTGCCCGGATAGCACTCTGAAGTATCTTCGCCTAGTGCAAAGATACAGTCGGATAACGGCCGACAGCCGATTAAGCTTACTCTACGTACATTCAGCTTAATATCTCAGGGATGATGTCCACATGCGGTTCATTCATCGGTTCTCAGCTACCCCGACTCTCTGATTGAATAAACGGATGCATTGGTGCGTTCCCGTCGCTGATTGTTAATCATCATATTTAGATTATTACTATGTTATATCGTGTTTTGAACAAAAAGTCAATGCAGCTTACTTGCTAGCTTAACATAGCAATCCGCCCGTCTACTTTGCTCAAATTAATACTCTTCTCTGTTCACTTCTGCGCGCTCCAGTGCTTCCCAGCCGTCTTGGCTGAGCAGCTCAAGCTGAGCTTCGACCAAAGTACGGAAACGAGCACGGTAAATAGAAGCCTGCTTCTTCAGCTCTTCTACTTCCAATGCGATTTTGCGTGACTTGGCAAGTGCATCATTTACAATGCGATCTGCGTTTTTCTCAGCTTCCTTAACAATGAGCTGAGACTCTTTCTTCGCATTGCTTTTTACATCATCCGCTGCTTCCTGAGCAACAATGATCGTTTTACTCAACGTTTCTTCAAGATTCGAGAAATGATTAAGCTTGTCTTGCAAGCTTTGAGCATGGTTATGAATTTCCTTATTTTCTTTAATAAGTGCTTCATAATCTTTAATAATCTGATCTAAAAATTCGTTTACTGCATCCTCATCGTAACCGCGAAGCTTACGCGGAAACTCTTTATTATGTATATCCAATGGCGTCAAAGGCATTGCATGCACCTCCTTATAAATGTCGAACCTATCTTATTGATGTTATGAAATATACGCCCGACAGCTGCGTCGAATGGCAGAAAGTCATTATTTAATGTTGTTTTATTGGAAAAGGGAAGGAGCTATACACTCCGATGATGTGAAGATCACATTGTACGCTTACTGATACGTTCCCACCATCACGCGCATACGCCCCTTTTTCGATACCCCTTCTATTTCAAGCACTTTGAATCGACCAAAGCCTTGTAAAGAAACAACATCTCCCGCCGTCAACGGAACAGAAGGATTTTCTTCTACTTTCCAATTGACTTTACAACGACCATTTTTAATCGGAGCTGTTATCTTCGCACGACTCAACCGGAATACGTCGCTCGCAATTCCATCAAGTCGCATCGATGCAACCGATATCGTAAATGGCTTCCACTCTTGCCCGGTGACACGTAGTTCGGTCAAAGGAACTAAATCCGTTAATACCGGCACACGATGTACCTGTCTCAAGTGAGTGTCTAGAAATGAAGCAATATCCTCCGTTACCAATACATGAGCACCAGCATCACTCGTATGAATATCACCAATTTTATCTCGCTTAATACCGAGTCCAAGCAATGCTCCCAAATAGTCACCATGCTCCAACTCACTCATCCGTTGATCGGATGAGGAGATAGAAAGCACAGTCATGTCCATGGGCTCTGCCTCTACATAAACATATTCAGGAGCTATGATTGCTCGGCATCGTTCAGCACCTTCATGACCACCATCAATACGCAGCGCTACGTCATTTCTACGATTAACTAACGTACGGACAATGTATGCCTGTCTCGGATCTAGAAAGTCCGTTAAGCGGACTTCATGACGCTCTACTGCTCGTATAATCCATTCTGATGCGCGATCTACGAATGGTCGCTCATCAGGATGGAAATGAACTTTAATCTGCTCACTCATATTATCGTTGTCCTACAAAATATATGTGATTACTGTAATTAAGCCAATTCGTACAAATTCCAATACGAACAAAGCCACAATTGGTGTAATATCGAGCACTCCACCAATCGGCGGAATAATGCGACGGAAAATAGATAGATAAGGCTCAACAATCTTACCTATAATTTCACCGATGAAGCTAGATCTTACATTCGGTACCCAAGACATAAGAACGTAAATAATAACGAGCCACCAGTAAATCTGGAATAAATATTGAACGTACTCTACTATAGTTACTTCTAATGACGACAAATTAAGCTCACCTCGATTGCTTGTATTCCATATCTTCAGCGAACATTTCTGCGATGGAGCCTTGGATCTCTACATTTTCAGGCACACAGAGAAAGATATTGCTCCCCAGCTTAGAAATGTTCCCACTTAAAGCATACACTGTTCCGCTCAAAAAATCGATAATTCGAAGCGCCTGATCCGTCCGAACCCTCTGTAAATTAATGACAACAGAGCGTCTTGAGCGAAGATGATCCGCAATTTCTTGAGCTTCATCATACGAACGCGGTTCACACAATACTACCTTGGAACCTTTTTGAGTATGAATGCTTACAACATTTGATGCCTTGGCTTTTCTAGGTTCAAATGTCGGAGCCTCTATTTCCTGCTCATATTCCTCAGCGTGCTCTTCCCTCTCTCGATCACGATCGCGATCTGCATAATCGTATTCTTCGTCCTGCACACTGAACATATTTAATATCCGGTTCATAACTCCCATACTAATCCCCTTCCTGCCCAACTAGGATGGAACCGAGTCGAACCCATGATGCACCTTCTTCGATAGCAACCTCGAAATCGTTAGACATCCCCATGGACAAATGCTGTAATGGTATACTGCGTGTCTCATTTAATTCGTTGCGCAATTGGCGCAAGCTGCGAAATACAGGGCGTGTCTCTTCTGGTTCTGCTTCATACGGAGCCATCGTCATTAAGCCGATCGGTTCAATATGCGGATACTGACTTAGCTTATCCAGAAATGGTTTGACCTCATCCGGAGCTAGACCATGCTTGGATACTTCTCCCGATACATTAACTTGTATAAAGCAACGTACCGTTATATCCAGTGCTTGTGCCTGCTTCTCTATCGCTTCCGCCAAGGACACACGATCCAACGAATGGATATAATCAAACTTCCCCACAATATCCTTTGCTTTTTTCGATTGCAAGCTTCCTATAAAGTGCCAGCAAGCCTCTTCACGAAACTCATTCCATTTCGCTTCAGCATGATGCCAGCGGTTCTCACCAATATGTTTTAATCCGGCATGGATAACACGACCTGTCATGTCCAGCGATACGTACTTCGTCACCGCTACAACATGAACATCCTCACGCCGTCTCCCGCTGCGCTCACAAGCAGCTACAATACGACGCTCTACTTCTTCCATGCGCTGCAGTAATGTCATAGTTTCATCCCTTCTTCCAGCCAATCCAACTTGCCATGCGTCCCGTTCCTCCACCTTCTATACGGTGAGAATAAAACCATTGCGTATGACAACCGGTACACCATGTAGTACATTCGATATGACTGCTCAAAATTCCTGCTTGAATCAACAATTGTCGATTGATTTCACGCAAATCCAGCATAGCTCGTCCTTCATTTGTCGGCTTTAGTGCAGCATTTGCCTCTTCCGGCAAACTACGCAGCATTTGCTGTATAGGATGTATTACCCTTTCATCGACTTCATAACAACATGCACCAATGGATGGGCCAATTGCAGCTCGAATATTACTTAGCTCTGAACCATATGTACGCTGCATTGCTTCTACGGTACGTTCAGCAATTTTGCCTACTGTCCCTTTCCACCCAGCATGCGCAACACCAATTGCACGAGTGATTGGATCGACAAATAGCAGCGGCACACAATCAGCATAGAAAGACGTAAGCCAGATACCAGTTTCGTTCGTTATAAGTGCATCCGAATCCGGTATCGCATCTTCACGCTCAAGCCTTCCCCTTCCCTTATCCGCTGCCTTCACTACATATACATCTTGCCCATGTACTTGCTCCGCACATGTCCAAGCATTAAATGGCATATTTACAACTGATGCCAGCCTCTTTCTATTTTCCACAACATGACTAGGATCATCCTGAACGTGTAGGGCACAATTTAATGAATCCCGGCCGCCCTGGCTCACTCCGCCACGTCTGGTCGTAAAGCCTGCTGTCAACTCAGGCATGTCAGACGTCCATTTTTTCAACTCTAGAACTGCAGGTTCTCCAGCATCTAAATCATGATTAGTTTTACTATCTATTATCTCTTCTGTACGTTGCTTATGTTTGAACTGAAAAGGTTCCATCATCTCACCTCTTCGATACAGTGTAACACACTATGAAGGGCTGCGTCTCATATCAAGATATGCATTCCCTACATGCCTAAGTTCGGAAAGTTACTGCCTGACTTTCAGACTCATCCGCTTTTTGCAGCTGATGCTGCTCTAATTTTACTAGTACAACATCCGCACCTATTTTTACAATGTTGCGCCATGGAATAACTAACTCATTTCCACTGCCAAACAATCCGAACAACTTGCTATAATTCGGCACAACGATGGCATCAATTCGCCCTTGCTTCAGATCAAGCTCCAGATCGCTAATTTGTCCAAGTTTCTTGCCATCTACAATATTGATAACATCCTTTGTTTGGAAGTCTGAAATTTTCATTATTGTCACATCCCATCTGTAAAGTTCCGTTATGCTAGTATATGTGCCATATGAGCAAAATGCCCTATTGTTCGCATATAACTTGTGTAGATGATTAGAAACAGGGATTAAGACTCCCCCCATCAAAATGAAATTAGAAAAAGCCGCTCCAGTCCTTTATAGACCGAAGCAGCTTTTATGGATCTTACAGCGCTATTCAATTATGGATTACGTACGGACGTGCTTCTGCATTTGATTAATAGCAGATTTCTCAAGTCGAGATACTTGCGCTTGTGAAATACCGATTTCATCTGCTACTTCCATTTGCGTCTTTCCTTCAAAGAAGCGCATGGAGAGAATCATTTTCTCTCGTTCATTCAACTTGCGCATCGCTTCTCTCAGTGCTATTTCTTCAATCCAGGATACATCTTTATTTTTATCATCACTGATTTGATCCATCACATAAATAGGATCGCCACCATCGTGATAGATCGGCTCGAATAAAGAGACTGGATCTTGAATCGCATCCAATGCAAATACGACATCTTCTTTAGGGACATTAAGGGCCTCTGATATTTCATTGATCGTCGGTTCACGTGCATTCATATTCGTTAACGAGTCGCGGACTTGCAGTGCCTTGTAGGCGATATCCCGCAAGCTTCTGGATACCCGAATCGGATTGTTGTCACGCAAATAACGCCTAATTTCTCCAATTATCATCGGTACGGCATAAGTGGAGAACTTTACATTTTGACCGAGATCAAAGTTATCGATGGCTTTCATGAGGCCGATGCATCCCACTTGGAACAAATCATCAACAAACTCACCCCGATTGTTAAAGCGTTGTATCACGCTCAATACCAATCGTAAGTTACCGTTGACCAGCTTTTCTCGAGCGGATAGCTCATTACGCTGTTGCAGGGCCACGAACAATTCTCTCATTTCGGCATTCGTAAGCACGGGCAACTTAGATGTATCTACACCGCAAATTTCGACTTTGTTACGGGTCATTCGCGACTACCTCCCAAGGAGAAACATTAATGTACATTATCTCCTTGAGGTGCTTTTTTATTCCTGAAAATGTATCTCATCATCCAAGTCAGCTCATTCGAATTTTATACCATTTTGTTGAATTCTTTACGTAAACGCTTTATTATCCGCTTTTCTAAGCGCGATATGTAGGACTGTGAAATGCCGAGAAGATCTGCAACATCTTTTTGTGTCTTCTCTTCTCCGTCTGACAATCCGAATCTCAATTCCATAATGAGACGCTCACGATCACTAAGTTTGTCCAACGCTTTATGCAGCAATTTTCGGTCTACTTGATCCTCAATATTTTTATATATCGTATCGTTCTCCGTCCCAAGAACATCAGACAATAATAACTCATTGCCATCCCAATCAATATTCAGCGGCTCATCGAAAGATACTTCTGTTCGCGTCTTGCTATTTCGACGCAAGTACATTAATATTTCATTTTCAATACAACGTGAAGCATACGTGGCCAGCTTTATTTTTTTCTCAGGATCAAATGTGTTTACCGCTTTAATTAACCCGATTGCGCCTATAGATACAAGATCTTCAATATGAATCCCTGTATTCTCAAATTTACGGGCAATGTAGACAACAAGGCGCAAGTTACGCTCAATGAGCATAGCTCGAATAGCCGAATCACCACTGGACAGCCGTCCCAACAAATATTCTTCCTCTTCACGCGTTAACGGCGGGGGAAGTGCTTCACTGCCACCAATATAATAAACATCAGCTCGTTTGAGACCTAAAAATAATAATAGTCGGTACATATTGATTTTGACGATCATTTTCCACTTCAATTGCATTGCTTTTCCCCCTTTATCCTCATAGGATGTAAAACATACGCCCATCTAGAATGCAGCTTACAGCTAGGAAGCCTTATGAGCTGATTCAATTTCACTCTTACTCGCAGCTGGCTGAAGTAATGATTCTTCCAATAACTCCGGATGAATAATAGCTTGAAACCGACGTTCCTGAGAGAGATTTTCTCCCTCTAATCCAATTACGACTTTCTTCGTCGCATAACAACGCTCACCATGTTTCAATCGAATATGGTCTGGACGGAAACCAAGCATCCAACTATTGGACTGGTTTACTGCACGATAGGGAAGCAGCCTCATCCGACTCTCATCAAATATACTTTCATTGACCCGTTCCGTATCAGCAAATCCGCCCATCTTTTCCATAACACTTCCACTCTTCACAATTTCCTTCCAATGAAGTGGTAGAACATCCTCCCATAGTGATACATCCATTACGATAACAGGGGTCCCTGACAGCGGCTCTTTCAATCCATTGCCCGTATCAATAAGTCCCGTACATGTACGGGTAATTGGACCAATAACGACTTCCAATTCCACACTGTACGATTCGTGATGAACTTGCTGCTTACGCTCTCCCCAAGCCAGTTTATAAATAAGCAAGGCAAATACGAGCCCAAACACAATGATCGCTCCTCCATTAGGCAATTCTTGTCTAGAAGCCCAATCCGAGGCAGCAGCAAACATCGTCCAACTGGAGACATCTTTCCATAAGTATTGGACGCCAAATGCGCCACCAGCGATGACAAAAGCATGAAAATAGAATGCGCCTAAATTTCGTACCAAATTGCCAAAAGATTGATATCCAAATGCAGTAACGAGCATACATATAGATAAAAGCACTTTTCCACCTATCGTTACGAGGAACGGTACCGTCGGAAAAAATAATACTCCTGCATAGACCGTTCCAAGTGCAGCCGCCCCCAACATACGAAACGTAGAGGCTCGTATGCTGCGCATGCGGGCCGTCAGCGCCAGCAATGTCCAATCCAATATGAAATTCGTGACAAAAATAATGTCAGCATATATGACGGTCAACGCACTCCCTCCTTACTGTCCCGCCATCAGTCAAGTAGGTTAGTTTAAGTATAAATACAGGGTTATCCGAAGTCTGTCTAATGTTGGTTGTGGGAAAGCCACTTTTTTTGTCGAGCTTCAGGTGTAATTATTGGGGGAACAACGCTTCGAGTACATATTGAGAATGGATCGATTAGCTTAAATAACAAAGAAGCCCAGTGTCTGGATACACTGGGCTTCTTCCTATCTGCCTATCATTACCTTATAGCGTTGTAAAAGGCAATTATTCGTTGTTGTTACGCGAGCGATTACGCAAGAAAGTCGGGATATCAAGTTGATCTCCCGTCGGTTGATTACCAAACGGACGCAAGGAAGCAGAACGGTTTTCCTGTGGATCTTGAGCTGTTGGTGTAGAAGGTCGACGAATAGGCGCTGCTGTAGGAGTTGGTCTATGCTCAAATCCTGTCGCAATAACCGTAACTTTGATATCGTCCTTCATATTCTCATCGATGATCGCACCGAAAATCATATTCACTTCTGGGTCAGATGCTTCTGTAACGATCTCTGCAGCTTCATTCACTTCGTACAAAGATAGATTCGCACCACCCGTAATATTCATAATGACGCCACGAGCACCATCGATTGAAGTTTCAAGCAACGGGCTCATGATTGCTTTACGAGCTGCTTCTGTAGCACGGTTTTCACCGTTTGCAATTCCGATACCCATAAGTGCGGAACCACGCTCAGTCATAATCGTTTTTACGTCAGCAAAGTCAAGGTTGATAAGACCAGGTACAGCGATCAAATCAGAAATACCTTGTACCGCTTGAAGTAGAACGTTGTCTGCTTGACGGAATGCTTCCATCATCGGCGTCTTCTTGTCAACGATCTCTAGCAAACGATCATTTGGAATAACGATAAGTGTATCTACTTTTTCTTTAAGAGCTTCGATACCAAGATCAGCATGCGTAGAACGCTTGCGTCCTTCAAAAGTAAATGGACGAGTTACGACACCAACAGTAAGTGCACCGCACTCTTTAGCGATCTCAGCAATAACTGGCGCAGCACCCGTACCTGTACCGCCGCCCATTCCAGCCGTGACAAATACCATGTCAGCGCCTTTTAGCGTGTTCATGATAAGCTCGCGGGATTCTTCCGCCGCTTTCTTTCCTACTTCAGGATTAGCACCTGCACCTAATCCACGAGTAAGCTTGTCCCCGATCTGAAGCTTGTGCTCAGACTTTGCATAGTGAAGAGCCTGTGCATCCGTATTTACGGTAATAAATTCAACGCCCTTTACACCGTTGTCGATCATTCGGTTCACAGCATTGCTGCCGCCTCCCCCAACACCGATAACTTTAATTTGGGCTAGATGTTCCATTTCAAATTCAAATTCCAACATGAGTCCTCCATCTCCCCTTCATTGTGCATGGACGGCATGAAGTCAATTACTTAGGATTATTTTAATTAGATAAATTCGCTGAACATATTTTTCATTCGTTCGATAAATCCTGGTTTACTTGCCGTCTCCGCAGGAGCCGCCTTGCGCGGGGATGGTTTCTTAGCTCCCCCACTATTGTTGCTGCGCGGGCGAATCGAGCGCATTACATGATGCAGGACACCTACACCACTTACGAATCCAGGATCTCTTACTCCGATAAAGTCAGGTATCGCGATACGTACCGATGTTTGAAGCTCTGCTTGCGCAGCCTTCAGTACACCAGGCATCGAAACCGTACCGCCCGATAAGATATACCCACCCGGGAGGTCATCGAATCCTAATCTTTTCACTTCATTCTTGACCAAATGGAAAATTTCCTGCACACGCGGTTCGATGATATTCGCCAAAAATACTTGGTTAAATTCTTTCTCCACGTTGCTACCGATACGTGTTACTTTGAAAGTCGTTTCTTCCAACGCTTCGTCAATCCAAGCGCAACCGAATTTCAACTTCACCTTCTCGGCTTGGTCAGACATCGTACGCAATCCGTAAGCAATGTCATTCGTTACAAAGTCTCCACCAATTGGAAGCGTAGATGTCGCAGTCAACGTACCTTCCTGGAATACAGAAATAGTCGTTGCTCCAGCACCTACATCCACAAGTACAGAGCCCATAACCTTTTCGTCCTTGGATAATGCCAACTGTCCGCCGGACAATGGCATTAACACTAAATCTTTAACATGCAAGCCCGCTTTTTCCACACATCTCAGCAGGTTATGTATCGCGGTCTTTGCACCGGTTACAATCGTAGCATCTACTTCAAGGCGAACGCCAATCATACCACGAGGATCGTGGATATCATGGAGCCCATCTACAACATACTGCTTAGCAACTACGTCAATAATTTCCCGCTCTGGAGGCAATGCAATTACTTCTGCAGCCTTCAGAACACGTACTATATCTTCTTCACCTATTTCACGATCTTCATTGGACACCGCCACTACACCGTGACTAGATTGCAGCCCGATATGATTACCAGTTATTCCAACATACACTTCCGATATTTCAATACCGACCATGCGCTCTGCATGTTCGATCGCATTGCGAATCGAGTGCACAGTTTGATCAATATCTACAATCGCACCTTTGCGAATTCCCTCAGATTCAGCTGAACCGACGCCAATGATTTGCAGCGTTCCGTTGTTAATTTCGCCGATGATAGCGCGTACTTTGGATGTACCGATGTCCAAACTCACAATGATGTCATTGCTGCTCAAGCCGTGGCACCTCCCATTTCAAGTCAATTGTTGTATTTCCCAGATTATTATACACTCTATTCAACGCCAACAAGTCATTCCCTCTTTTTTCTACAATTTTGTCCCGAAATCATCATGAACACTATGATATAGCGTCAATTTATGACAAAACCTTGAAGAAAAAAGAAGGAACGGATGGGAAATACCATAACGTTTATTCTATCATTTAATTGGTTTATTGAGTAGAGTTTTTTTGTTCGTCTAGTACATCATGATCATTCTTTGCAAGGTTAGTATACGAGATATAAGAGTCTGCTTTCAACATCGTAATACGTCCTGGCTCTTGTGTTTCTACAACGCCGCTCAAATAAGCAAGTTTAGTCGGCAATAAATCTACTGTTGTAATGACTTCAAATCCAGAGCGCGTATACATCCTGATTCGATCCGAAAAAGAAGCAGATGGATCATACACGATTTCTGAAATATCTGCAAGCAAACTGTCAGGAATTTGGATCAATTGTTTCGTCAACTTTGCTTTTAATTCAAGCGCTTGTTTGTCTTTCCAGCCCGTTAAAAGCGGCTTTTCCAGTACGACTGCCTTCATCTCAGATAATGAGACACTGCTTCCATTCACTAGACTTGCCAACACTTCACCTTCAGCATCTAGCTCATAGGCAACCGACTCATACTCTTCTACAAACACTTCTATTTTTCCTGGGAAATGCTTGTTTACTTTAACAGACTTCACAAACGGAAATGCAGACTTAATATTGGCAATCACCTCATTTTCAGAGACCATGAAAAAAGGAGCTCCAGCTACTAAGCCAGTTGCTTCTCCTAACCGTTCTGAAGTAACAAAACTTTGCCCAATAAAAGTGACCTTATCTATTTTACTTATCGGAGATCGAAAGAATAATACGGCTAGAAGTACAATGCACAAAAGAATGACTAGCCACAATATACGTTTACTTTTCCGCTTGCGCTCAGGCTTATTAGGCAGCGCTGGAATTGTTCTTGCCTGCAAAAATTCCATTCCCTTCCATAGTAACAATAATACTTGTCCAACACAAATGGTAGACATGTACAATTGCACGGAATTACTCTCCCCTCCAAGAACGGAGGGGATGCATAGATTATTTCTTAACCGCCATTAGCAAAATCCAACTTAGCTACTGCAGAACTACGCTTGATATTAGCTCCCAGCTTGTTAAAGAGCTGCTCAATGCGCTCATATCCGCGATCAATATGATGCACATGCTCCACAACCGTCCTACCCTGTGCTGCCAGGCCAGCAATGACCAAAGCTGCACCTGCACGAAGATCGGTCGCTTCAACCGTAGCACCGTACAGACGCGGAGTGCCTTTAACAAAAGCACTGCTCAAATCTACACGAATGTCTGCCCCCATACGAGTCAGTTCATCTACATGCTTAAATCTTCCTTCAAACACGGTCTCTTTCATCGTACTCACTCCGTCGGCCAGCGACAGCAGTACCATTAACTGAGATTGAAGGTCTGTTGGAAATGCAGGATACGGAGAAGTTACAATTCGCTCAACCGCCTTCGCACGTCCAAAGCTCGTTACATTAATTATATCATTACTAATGGCTATCTGAACACCAGCACGCCTGAGAATATGAATCAATGAAGTAAGATGAGTAGCATCTGCGTTCATAAGTGTAACTGCCCCTCTAGTAGCTGCAGCTGCGATCATAATCGTCCCCGTTACAATTCGGTCAGGAATAATTTCATAACGACAACCGTGCAGCTTCTCTACACCTTCAATGATGATTGTATCGCTGCCTGCACCGGAAACGTTTGCGCCCATCGCATTCAGAAAATTTTGCAGATCCGTAATTTCAGGCTCGCGTGCAGCATTCGTAATCACGGTTCTGCCCTCTGCAAGAACAGCTGCCATCATAATGTTCTCCGTCGCACCGACACTTGGAAAATCAAGATGGATATCATTACCGATTAATCGTTCTGCCGTGCACGAAATACGATTGCCGACAATCTCAAGCTTGGCACCTAGACTTTGCAAACCCCTCAGATGCAGATCAATCTTCCGTTCGCCAATCGCGCAACCACCGGGCTGATAAATATGCACCTCTTTGAACCTAGCTAACAGCGACCCCATTAAGAAGATGGAAGACCGCATTTGCCGCATCAGTTCTTCTGGAACATGAGAACCATGAATATGATTATTGTCCAGAATGACGGTATGACCTTCTTGCGTCGCTCTACATCCTAAACGCCTGAGGATGTTAAGCATCACGTCAATATCCAGCAGCTTAGGAATCCGATCCAACTGGATAACACCGTCAGTTAAGATGGCAGCTGCCATAATAGGCAATGCGGCATTTTTCGCTCCTTGGATACGAATGGTTCCAGAAAGGGGCCTTCCACCCTCTATCACCAATTTGTCCAATGTATCACCTCCGAGATTACCGCTCACCCACCACCAACAGGTTTGACTTCAGCCATCATAGGCCTTCTTAGGCTTTCACAGACTTTCCCAGCCATTCACCGAATTACCTGCTGAACTCATACTATTAGGGTGAGCACGTCAGACGCTGTTGCTTGCCCGGTGTTTACAATGAAATTGGCCTGCTGCGTGGAAGTAGAAGCTGCGCCCCGACGACGATCCCCTCACCGCCAATTTCCCTGTCTCCAGTACAACCTCAGCTGATTGTGAGATTCGTGACTCCTCATATCCATGTGCATCGACATACCTATTAATGGCCCGCCAATCTTATTGGAGATGCCCTAACCATATCCGAAGCCCTAATGCGTACACCTTTCCGCACTGCTAGATAAAAATAGTAGCAGTCTGGACACATAGCCAATTAGGTCATGTAGGATGTTGTCACGATTTATAAACCATAGTATGTCAGCGGATTATGTTGTGTGACAGACGCCTAGCGAGCGATATGCCCGGAAATAGAAAAAAGGGCAAATATCATTTGCCCTTTAGTCTTAGCATTTCATTTACGATTCGAGTTGCTGAATCAGGTTGTCCAAATGCTTTAGCCTGCTCAGACATTTGCTTACGCTTGTCGTCATGGTTCAATAACTGTTCAATTTGGCCAAATAGTGCAGCCGCATTGAGCTGAGATTCTTTCACCATAATGGCAGCGCCTGCCTGCTCCAATGAACGTGCATTCGCTTCTTGGTGATTGTTCGTCACATTGGGTGACGGAATCAAAATAGAAGGGATGCCCAGAGCAGTTAATTCAGCCAAAGAAGATGCGCCTGCACGGCTGATAACAACCGTTGTTGCAGCCAGTACTTCAGGCATGTTAGCAATGTAAGGAAGAACATGCAAGCGATTGCGAATGCTTTCACTGCCTGCTAGAACTGCCTTGCGCGTCTCTTCATAATAATTTTGCCCTGTAACATAGACAACATGAACATCAGGCAAACGCTTCAAGTGAGGAAGCATACCTATCATTACGTCATTAATTGCCTTTGCACCGCGGCTTCCTCCTACCACCATGACAATAGAACTGCCACTAGGCAAGCCAAGTGAAGCATAACCACGCTCACGACTTGCTTCTACGACTTCGGTAGCACGCGGGTTACCCGTGAATAACACATGTTTAGCTTTTGCAAAATACGAGTTTGAATCTTCAAAACTTACCGCAACCGTATCTACATAACGGCTCAAAAACTTATTCGTCAAGCCTGGAATGACATTTTGCTCATGAACGATAGTTGGGATACCCAGCTTAGCTGCAGCGTATACAACAGGTCCGCATACATAACCACCCGTTCCAATAACAACATCTGGCTTAAATTCCTTCAGCAGTTGTTTCGCACGACGAACACCTTGAATGAATCGAAGCACCGTCTTCACATTTTCAAAGGATAGTTTTCGTCTGAAGCCAGTAATATCAATCGAGGCAAATGGAATTCCCTGTTCTGGAACAAGCTTGCTTTCCAAACCTCGTTCTGTTCCAATATATAAAAAAGTGCTGCTGGGATCGCGTTTTTCGCATTCCCGCGCGATGGCCAGTGCAGGGTATATATGCCCCCCTGTTCCTCCGCCGCTAAGGACGACGCGCATGTGATTCACCTCGCATAACGTGATATGTTAAGCAATATGCCAAGAGCCGTCAGCATCAAAGTGAGCGATGATCCTCCGTAGCTGATCAACGGCAGCGTAATGCCCGTAACAGGCATCAAACCGATAACGACACCCACATTGATTAAGACTTGTACCGCAACAATTCCTACGATACCTACAGCAAGCAAGCTTCCAAACATATCTGGTGCCGCGAGCGCTGCCCGCATTCCCCGCCATACTACAATCATAAATAGAATTATAACTGCTGTACAACCAATGAAACCAAGCTCTTCTGCTAGGATAGCGAATATAAAGTCTGTCTGTGGTTCTGGCATATAACTATATTTTTGGCGGCTTGCTCCAAATCCTAATCCTGTCAAGCCGCCTGGACCGATCGCATAAAGCGACTGGATAATTTGATAGCCCGAACCAAGGGGATCTTTCCATGGATCGAGAAAAGCGGTAATGCGCAGCAATCGATACGGTGCAGCCAGTATGAGAGCAACAAATCCTGCAACCCCCACTAAGGCCAGAGACATCAAGTGCTGAATACGGGCTCCTGATATGTATATGACTAATAACGAAGCTCCTACCATAACAGTGCCTGTACCAAGGTCTGGCTGCAGCATAATAAGCCCAAAAGCCGTCCCCATAATGAGCAGTGCAGGCATTAACCCTTTGAGAAAATTCGTTATCGTATGCTGAGATTCGGATAAGCGATAGGATAAATAAACAACCATAGCAAGCTTCATAAACTCTGAAGGCTGTATACCAAACGATCCGATTCCAAGCCAACTTCGTGCACCACCACGTACAACTCCTAATCCCGGAATTAATACGATGATTAACAAGGCAAAACAGATAACCATTCCGACTTTAGCATAACGTTTCCAGACGTGATAGTCTACGTTCATCGTGACAAACATCGCCGCTAGCCCCAACACAGCGAATAACAGCTGACGCTTCACAAAATAATACGAGTCTCCATAATCGTGAAAAGCAAGAACTGAGCCTGCACTGTACACCATGACGATACCGATCGCGAGAAGCGATACAACGGCAACGATGAGCCACCAATCGGGCGCGGTTTTAGCTTTGACCATGCGGTACACCTCATTGGACAATGTAGAGGCTTGAACACCCCTCTACTTAAGAGTATGCACCGCTTCTTTAAACATTCGTCCACGCTCTTCATACGAAGGGAACATATCCCAACTTGCACATGCTGGAGATAGTAGAACAAGATCACCTGGCTGTGCAAATTTCTCCGCTTCACGAACGGCCTCTTGAATAGCAAGCGCTGCATCATCCACAGTGTCGACGACATGAATCATTTTCAGACCTGCCTGCTCAGCTACGCTGCGCATAATGTCTCGTGTCTGACCCATCGTTACAATCGCTTTGACTCGCTCTGAAAAATAAGGAATAAGTTCTTTGAAATCTAGTCCACGGTCTAAGCCGCCTGCAATAAGAATAATAGAGCCTGGGAAAGCTTCCAGTGCCATTTGTGTCGCAATCGTATTCGTCGCTTTGGAGTTATTGAAGTACCTTACTCCATTGAGCTCTCGTACCCACTCCAAACGATGTTCGACTCCTTTGAACTGTCGCAAAGGCTCTGCGAGCTGCTCAGGACGTGCTCCAGCTGCCAAAGCAATGGCACACGCCGCCAACGCGTTATCCACGTTAAAACGCCCAGCCAGCCCAATTTCAGCTACATCGACAATACGATGTGACACTCCTGCTTCATCACGGAACATTACGTGTCGAGGGGTAAGATCCGTCGTCCCCTCAGCTCCATAGGCTGGCTCCACATATGTACCCACTGCTACCTCGTTGGATGAAGAAAACTTCCATACACGAGCCTGGATACGCAATGCTGCCAATTTACACATCGCATCTTCTGCATTCAAGACCGCAATGTCATCAGCTGTCATATTGGCAAACAATTTAAGCTTTGAGTCTACATAATCTTCCATCGACCCATGATAGTCAAGATGGGTCTCTACTACATTCAACAACGCCGCTACACGCGGGCGGAAGGAGGTTGTCCCTTTTAGCTGGAAGCTGCTTAACTCTAGTACAACCGTCTGATCCGCTGCTACCGATGGTGCCACTCCACTGAATGGAGTCCCAATATTGCCGGCAACGAGCGGCTTCAACTCAGCCGACTCAAGCATTTTTCCTACCCATGTTGTTGTTGTTGTCTTGCCGTTACTGCCCGTTATACCGATAATCGGAGCCTGACATAAATGATAGCCAACCTCAATTTCGGTTACGACCTCGATTCCAAGAGCCAGCGCCTGCTGAACAGGTTCTGCTGCATAGGGAATCCCTGGATTTTTCACAACGAGGGATACTTCGTCATGAATAAGACTAGCAGGATGCCCTCCCAATACAACACAAATGCCCAAAGCTTCTAATTCAGAAGCTTCGGGACATAGGTGTCGTTCTTTCTTATCATTAACCGTGACATTTGCACCAAGCGCATGAAAACGCTTCGCTACCTCAGAACCACTCTTCGCCATCCCAAGGACAACGATTGATTTACCGTGATACGTGTCTGGTTGATTCATCGATTACAACCCCTTGTTTATCCATAGTCCGAGTCCAGCCAACACAATGCCAGCCGCCCAGAACGTAATGACTACGCGCCATTCAGACCAACCTGACAATTCAAAGTGATGATGGATAGGACTCATTTTGAATACGCGCTTGCCACGAGTTTTGAAAGAGATAACTTGGATAATAACGGATAGCATTTCCACTACGAATACTCCTCCGATAATAATAAAGAGAAGCTCTGTTTTCGTAAGAATGGCTACTGCTGCCATCGCTCCACCAATACCTAATGAACCGATATCTCCCATAAACACTTTAGCTGGATGCGCATTGAATACCAAAAATCCTAGTACTGCACCTACCATAGCAGCCGCACAAACAGCTGCGCTAATCTCAGATGCTTGTAAAGCTATAATAGCAAATGCAGCAAACGCAATTGCACTAGAACCGGACAATAAACCGTCCACTCCATCTGTAAAGTTAACGGCATTACTGATCGCCATAAGCATTAAGACAACAAAAATATAATAGAACCAACCCAAATCAAGACCTACACTTGTGCCTGGAATACCAACAAACGTACTGTGATTCATCTTGATGAGCAATGCACACACAATTCCAGCAAACAACAGCTGTCCGAATAGTTTCTGCATCGCCGTTAATCCTAGTGAGCGACGAAACACAATCTTAATGTAATCATCTAAAAAGCCAATAAGGCCGTATCCTAGCGTTGCTACTAGCAGTACATAGAAATCTGTATTAATAACCGAGAATTTCAAGAATGCCAACGTAAAAGCAAGCAAAATAATGAAGCCGCCCATCGTTGGTGTCCCTGCTTTTTTCAAATGAGCCTGTGGCCCGTCATCACGCACTTGCTGACCGAATTTTAACCTACGCAGCAACGGAATGCATAACGGGCCTAATATAACGGCTAGGATAAACGATACTCCGACTGTCATCATGATTAATTTGAAATCCAATCCTTACACCTCCCGCTACGCCTGACCGGTTTAATGCTGAGCATGTATCCAGTCTTTCACAACTTCCTCAAGTTTCATTCCCCGAGACGCCTTCAATAGCACGACATCTCCTTCTTTGACGATTGCAGCAAAGTAATGTTGCAGCTCATCCTTGCTATCAAATGCCCGAACAGCGTCTGCCGACAACTGCGTTACCGCACCTTTTGCGATACATCTACCGAGTCTGCCATACGTAAGTACAACATCCGCCATCTCTGGCGTAATCGCAGTACCTACCTCAAAGTGCAGCTGTTCCTCAGTTTCACCAAGCTCCAGCATATCTCCTAAAATTGCAATTCGCTTCGCCGCATCATCCTTCGGCATCGCTGCCAACACTTGAATCGCGGCTTTGGTAGCCGTTGGACTCGCGTTATATGCATCATTCAACAATATCCAACCATCACGCGTCACGGTCTTTTCGATACGCATACCAGATATTCTAGCTCGTTCAAGCCCCTCCGCAATGAGTGGCTGCGGTACTCCGAAATGCTGTGCAACTGCAATCGCGGCCAACGCATTCATCACATTGTGCTGACCAAGAATCGGCAATCGATACATCATTGGCCCGAACGCTTCTGATGATAATGTAAAGCTGATTCCTTCTTCCGATTGCATAATGGCATCAGGCTTATAGTCACAATAAGCTTGCAAACCAAATTTAACCGTCTTCATAGACGCAGGTTGAACGGTCTCTGATTCCTCCAACACTTCAGTTATTAGTGGTTCATCTCCATGACAGATAAACAACCCGCCTTCACGAAGTCCACTAATAATCTCAAGCTTGGCTCTAGCAATTTCCTTGCGGGATCCAAGCTGCAGCAAATGAGCGTCTCCCACATTGGTCACAATCGTGACATGCGGATTGACGAGCTTAGTAAGCAGCTCAATCTCCCCACGTCCACTCATGCCCATTTCCAGAACCGCAATTTGCGTATCCTCAGCCATATTAAGCACCGTGAGCGGAAGCCCAATGTGATTATTGAAGTTTCCTTCTGTCTTATGCACACGATACCGCGCAGACAACACAGACGCGACAAGATCCTTCGTCGTCGTCTTACCGTTACTGCCTGTCACAGCAACAATCTGTACAGGAAGCTCTTGAATATAGGACTGAGCTAATTGCTGCAATGCAGCTAACGTATCCTCTACTAGAATAAGAGGAAGCTCCACACTTGGGTGCGGATGGTCGTTCTGCCATAGGGCAGCTGCTGCGCCATGTCGAATAGCTTGTTCGACGTAAACATGCCCATCAAAGCGTTCCCCTGACAGCGGAACGAATAGCGCACCTATATTTTTTTGTCGTGAGTCTGTATATACACCTTTAACCGCGATGTCAGCGTGAGCTGGATGGACCAACTTACCGCCGCACATCGCAGCGATGGCTGCTAAACTCCGTTCATTCACAAACCCGTTCCCCTTATCGCTTCTTCGGCAACCTTACGGTCATCGAAGTCAAGTATTTCCGTTCCAATGATTTGGTAAGTTTCATGCCCTTTCCCCGCAATCAATACTACATCGTTAGGGCTTGCCATTTCAATAGCTTTTGTGATCGCTGCTTTACGATCAACGATAAGCTCGTATCGTTCTTTGTTTACCCCATCAGCCTTAAGACCTTCTTCAATGTCTACCAAGATCAGGTCCGGAACCTCTGTTCTTGGATTATCTGAAGTGACCAATAGATAATCTGCATAACGAGCAGCAATCTGTCCCATAATTGGACGCTTCTTGCGATCACGGTCTCCACCGCAGCCAAACACACAGAAGATTCGGCCTTCCGCAAATTCTTTCACCGTCTGCAATACATTTTCAAGGCCATCAGGCGTATGCGCATAGTCAACAATGACAGAGAACTCTTGGCCGGCTTGAACAGCCTCTACGCGACCTGCAACACCGTGCAGGGACTCTAAGCTCTTCACAATAGCAGACAGTTCAATCCCTTCAATAAGACCAACAGAGATCGCAGCAAGCGCATTGTACACATTGAACTTACCAACCATACGAAGTTGAATGTCTGCATTCCCTTTAAATGTATGCACATGGAACTTCGTTCCTTGAGCTGTAATGCGAATATCCGTTGCTCTTACGTCTGCACCATCATTCAATCCATACATAATTGTTTCGGCAGTTGTCATGTGCTTAAATACAGCACTAGCTTCATCGTCAGCATTCAGTACTGCATAAGAGCGTTCTGGCTCATTAGCAGAATACGTGTTGCCAAGACGAGAGAAGAACAGTCCTTTCGCATCACGATATGCTTCCATTGAGCCATGATAGTCGAGATGGTCCTGCGTAAGATTTGTAAATACAGCCACACGGAATCGGCTGCCAGCTACTCGAAGCTGCTCAAGCGCATGAGATGATACTTCGACCGCACATGCTTGCACGCCTTGATCTGCCATATCACGCAAAGAGCGTTGAAGCTCGTAGGAGCTAGGTGTTGTTCCAGACATCGGGAATACTTGACCAGCATAGCGCATTTCAATTGTACCAACTACGCCTGTTGAGATTGCTGCATCTTGCAAGATACGTTCAATCAAATATGTCGTAGTCGTTTTACCATTCGTTCCGGTTACCCCAATCATCTTCACTTCTTGGCTCGGATAACGGTAGAATGCATTCGAGATTACAGCCAAGGCATGACGAGCATCCTTTACAATCAATTGCGGGATATCGAGCTCCAATTGGCGCTCTACGACAAGCGCTGCTGCACCTTGCTCAACAGCTTTAGGTGCATATTGATGACCGTCTTGTGCGGTTCCTGAAATACAGAAGAACAAGTCGCCTGCTTGAACAAGGCGCGAATCAATTGCAATACCTGTAACCGTTGTCGTTTTGTCTCCAATTAACATGGAGGTTAGTAGTGTGGAAGCTGCTTCAGTAAGATTCATATTTGTCGTTGTCATCTATCATTCCTCCATCTCTTCTCCCATGTAAATACGTATCGTAGAACCTTTCTCTACACGGGTTCCCGGCTTCGGTGCTTGGTGTATGACCGTTTGTCCAGAGCCGGATTTGGATAATAAAAAGTTCGTGTTCATATCTTCGTATAAATCTGTCAACGTTTTACCTACAAGATTCGGTACCGTTACAAGAGGCTGTTCATCATAGCGGTACTCTCTTGGCACTTGCTTCTCACGCGGCTTAACGCCAAGAACTTCTAATGAATCGGCCATAATCCGCTTCACAATCGGGGCCGCAATAAGTCCACCAAATTGAATGCCTTGCGGATCATCAACCGCTGTATAAATTACAATTTTGGGATCATCTGCAGGCGCAAATCCGATAAAAGAAACGATATGCTCATCAGGAGAATATTTACCATTAATAACCTTTTGAGCTGTTCCTGTCTTGCCGCCAACACGATAGCCATCGATAAATGCATTACGACCAGTCCCCTGTGCTACGACATGCTCCAGTGCATCACGCACTTTAGCAGATGTTTCAGGTGAAATCACTTGCCTTACCATTTCTGGTTCAATGTCATCTACCACCATCCCAGTCTCAGGATGGATAAATCGCTTCGCTATATGCGGCTTATACCATTTGCCGCCATTAATGGCGGCAGATACTGCCGCAATCTGCTGAATTGGAGTAACAGATACGCCTTGTCCGAATGCAGTCGTCGCAAGCTCGACAGGACCTACACGATCCAACTTAAAAAGTATACCGCTTGCCTCACCACTTACGTCAATACCTGTCTTCTGTCCGAATCCAAAATTGCGTATGTATTCAAACAGCTTTTCTTTCCCTAGCCGATTGCCTAAGGCAACAAACCCAGGGTTACAGGAATTCTCAACAACTTCTAGAAAGGTTTGACTGCCATGTCCGCCTTTCTTCCAGCAGCGCAGGCGCGCTCCCCCAATCTCAACACGACCAGGATCGAAAAAATGCTCATTTTTCAAATCCACTTTGCCTTCTTCTAGTGCAGCAGCCAAAGTAATAATTTTGAAAGTTGAACCAGGCTCAAATGTCATCCATACAGGTAAATTGCGATTGTAAACATCCGCTGGGTATTCATTGAAACGTTCAGGTGAATAATTAGGACGACTAGCCATCGCCAATACTTCACCTGTGTTCGGATCCATCGCAATCGAGACAATATGCTTAGGGTTCAGATCCAACATTGCTTGATCTAACTCCCGCTCCATTATTGTCTGTATATCTTTGTCAATCGTCAATTGTAAATTCAAACCATCTCGTGGCTGCATATACTTTTCACTTGAATTTGGCATCATTCGTCCAGCTGCATCGGTAAGAAAAGATACATTGCCATTCTTGCCGCTTAAGGCTGAATTATAGCGCTCTTCCAGTCCGGATAATCCTTGATTGTCTATACCTGTAAATCCAAGTACATGACTTGCTAAATCCGTATAGGGATAATATCGCTTGTTATCCTCAGATACGACAATTCCTGGTAAGCGCAGCTCCCGAATTTGCTTTGCCTTTTCAACTGAAATCTTTCGCCCGCCAGGTTTAAGCTTCATCGTCAATTGGCGCGTAGTAATGACGCGCTTAATCTCTTCTGCTGGCATGCCGAGAAGCGGAGACAGCTTAGCCGCTGTTGACTCCGCATCTTTAATCTGAGCAGGAACGGCAATAACACTGGGAGAACTGACATTATAGGCAAGACGATCACCATCCCGATCTACAATCTCACCGCGTTTCGCTGTTACTGGAATGTTGCGTCTCCATGATTCCTCCGCCTTCGCGCTTATCTCATCCCCTTGCCACAATTGTACAATAGCAAGTCGAATAATAAGAGCCATAAATCCAACTGTCATAAGCGCAATGCCGATCACGAGACGATTGCGCACCGTCGTTGCTGACACTTTCACGCCTACCCCTCCTTTGTCCGACATTGGTTCATAATCAACCTATTCGAATCAACGGAGGGATAGAACAAGCTACTTGCTCTTCGGTGCCAATTTTACATATACGGTACGCTGTCCGCCTTCATTTTTCTCTTCATAGGAAGTAACATAACCTTCTCCTTCGACATGCACTTTCCTATCAAGCAAAGAACAGATCTCCATTACATCTCGCAATGATTTTCCTTTTAGATCCGGCAAAGACATTTTTCCAGCCTCACCCGTTAGCAAATACAGATGTTGATCAGTTGCAACCCATTCGCCTGCTTTAGGGACTTGGTCTTTAATCGTAGAACCGTTTCCTATCATTTCATACAAAATACCTTGTTCAGCAAGCTTCTTCTTCGCTTCAGCAGGTTTTAACCCTTTTACATCTGGAGCTTTGACGAAATTGCTCTCGTTGCTCTTAGAACTTACTTTGTTTCTTTCCTGCGTCGTAGGAACTCCCATATAACGGAGGGACTTGTATACAATGTCCTTGAACATAGGAGCCGCTACCATCCCCCCGCCTGCATAGATATAATCCTTCGGATCGTCTACAACGATAAGAACGACAATTTGAGGGTCCTCAACAGGCGCATAACCGATAAAGGACACAACCGCCCGTTCTCTGTCATATTTCCCATCAACAACTTTGAGGGCTGTACCTGTCTTTCCAGCAGCACGGTAGCTTTCCATATAGGCGTTCTTACCTGTACCGATCTTTTGGTCGGAAATTACTTGTTCCAAATACTCACTAACTTGTTTCGCAGTCGACTCATCGATTACTTGCCTAACCATTTCTGGCTTACGCTGCTCGACAGTACCGCTAACCGGATCCTCGATCTTCTGGACGATATTCGGCTTCATCAATTTACCACCATTCGCAACAGCGGAAACAGCCATAATTTGCTGAATGGGTGTAACCGTTACTTGGCCGTGACCATAAGTTGCAGCAGCGTAATCTGCTGGGTACTGGAATCCAAGGTATCCCTTATTCTCCCCAGGCAGTTCAATACCTGTCGGTACACCAAAGCCAAACAATTCGATATAAGATTTAAACGTTTCTTTTTCCATCTGCTCGTACCCGAGCTTAACGAAGGCAACGTTACTTGAACGCTTCAAACCTTCCAAGTAATTAATCGTTCCCCAACCGATATTGTTGTGGTCGCTAATTCGACGGCCTCCCGCTCGAATAGATCCGGATTGGAAATATGCATTCGGATTAAATATATTTTCTTGCACCGCTGCAGCCAAAGTTACAATTTTGAACGTGGAACCTGGCTCGTAACGAGATTGAACAGCATGGTTATAGAAAGCGGATAAGCTTTCTGCCTCCCAATATTCATTCGGATCAAAAGTCGGCATATTCGCCATTCCTAAAATATTGCCAGTCTTCGGATCGGCTGCAATTGCGGTAATACTTTGCGGTCGATACTGGTTGTATACTTTTTGCATCGAGCTTTCAATATATTGCTGTATCGTCTGGTCAATCGTCAAGTAGACGTTCTTTCCATCCTTTGCAGGCTTATACATTTCCGAAGCAGACGGCAGCTTATTACCAAGTCGGTCTTTCTCAAAATAGACACTGCCATCTTGCCCACTCAATACATCGTCAAACATAACTTCTACGCCACCGACCGGCTTCTCCTCCTTGTCCAAATAACCAAGCACATGAGCTGCCATATTTCCTTTTGCATAGAAGCGTTTGCTGTCAGGCATTAAATATAAGCCGATGTCCGCCTTTCCGGTTTTCTTTTTCAAGTCGGAAATGAACGTACTCAGCTTATCAGCAGGTTCTTGATCAATTTTCCATCCTTCATTTCTGACTTCGCGATGAATCGCGTACTCTCCATCCGTACTCTTTTTTCGTGTTAACTCATAGAGCTCGTCTTGGGGCTTGCCGAGCGCTTGATGGAGCTGCTCTACGATAAGCTTTTCAACATCGATATTTTTTTCGATTAACTTGCTGTCTGTCCGCAGCGTCTGAATGACTTTAGGATTAACAGCTACTGTATATGCAGGAGCATCCATTGCCAACACATTGCCTTGTTGGTCGTAGATCGTACCCCGCTTTGAATCAAGCACTTTATTAGCAGACCATGATGCCTTAGCTTCCTCCATCCAAAAGTCCACATTCCATACCTGGTACCAAAATAACCGACTAATTAAAATAACAAAAAAGAGGGAGAATATCCCTCCAATAAAGATCGTTCGTAATTTAATGCGCTTAACCATACTGTACTCCTTATTGTCTGCACTTGTTGTTAATGGCAAGCATCTTACCTATTCCATTAACGTGTAACTTTAGGTGCAATGATGTCATTTGGCTTGTCTGACATTTCTAGACCTTTGTCTTTAGCGAACTGCTCAATTCTTGCCCAATCTGACTTTTTCTCTTTCTCTACTTTAAGCACATTCGATTCAGCGTGCAGAGTCTCTGTCTGGCGTTTGAGCGTCTGCACATTTTTATTAGTCTCGTAGATAATGGCATAACGATAAATGAGCACGCTTGCGATCATGACACAGAACACAATCGTGAACAAATACAGCAACTTCTCCTTTGCCGACAACGTCGACTTGCGCGGAGCCTGTTGCTTCTTATGCGATTGACGCTCACGTTGTCGTACAGGTGGCTTGTACTTCGGCTTAACAGCCAAGTTGCCTCTTACATATGCCATACCATTACTCCTTTCAATCTAACTTCTCCGCGACCCGCAGCTTAGATGATCGCGATCTTGGATTATGCTCAAGCTCCGATTGACTCGGAACGATCGGTTTACGATTTACGAGCTTCAGCACAGCTTTAGCTCCACATGCGCACATTGGAAGATCCGGTGGGCATTCACACGTCCCTAAATAAGATTGGAACGTCTGCTTACAAATACGATCCTCTAACGAATGGAACGTAATCACCGCAACTCGTCCGTCAGGCTTCAGACAGCGGATCGCTTGCTGTAAAGCATCCTCAAAAGCAGCGAGCTCATCATTTACAGCGATTCGCAGCGCTTGGAAACTCTTCTTTGCCGGGTGTCCGCCAGTACGTCGTGCCGCGGCAGGAATTCCCTTCTTCACAAGCTCAGCCAATTGACCTGTTGTTTCAATAGGCTGATTCTCTCTCTCTTCGATGATGACACGCGCAATACGACGTGAGAACTTCTCTTCGCCGTACACGAATAAAATTTTGGCTATTTCAGCTTCGGACCACGTATTTACGATATCATATGCCGTTAACAGCCCCTGTTGGTCCATTCGCATATCCAACGGAGCATCGTGATTATAACTGAATCCACGCTCACCCTCATCGAGCTGCGGAGATGATACGCCAAGATCGAATAATATGCCGTCAACTTGAGGTACACCGTCTACTTCAGGCACCCCAGCTTGTTTCAATGCTTGCTCTAAATGACGGAAGTTCGTCCGCACGAGCGTAACTCGATCCCAATAGGCTGCAAGTCGCTCTTTTGCGTTGTCATGTGCCCAATCATCTTGATCGAGCCCGATTAATCTTCCTGCTGGCGATAGCTTAGAGACAATTAGCTCACTATGCCCAGCTCCCCCTAAAGTACAATCTACATATATACCGTCAGGTCGAATGGCTAACCCATCCACCGACTCTTCTCTTAGAACCGTGACATGATGAAACAAGTAAACTCCTCCTACATTCCGTTTCCTTCTAGCTGTTGCCTTGTTGAAGTATAGCTGGGTGATGCTTCTTGTTAGAAGTTAAAATCGACCAATGTTTCCGCAATTTCATTAAAGGCAGCAGCAGACTCATTGACATAGTGTTCCCAAGCTTCCTTGCTCCACACTTCTACTCGATTTTGCACGCCAATAACCATACATTCTTTCTCCAGCTTGGCATATTCACGTAGATGATTCGGAATGTTAACGCGGCCTTGTTTATCCCACTCACACTCAGAAGCACCTGAAAAAAAGAACCGAGTGAATGCGCGAGCGTCAGCTTTCATAAGCGGCAACGCCTGCAGCTTATGCTCCAGCTGCTTCCACTGATCCATAGGATAAACAAACAAGCATTGGTCCAATCCTCTAGTCAATACAAATGTGGTTCCTAGGTTATCACGCAGCTTAGCAGGAATGATAAGGCGGCCTTTGTCATCGATACTGTGCTGATATTCGCCCATAAACATCGGCTACCACATCCTCCCCTATTAATCACCACATGTCCCCACTTTCCACCACAACGCAATACTTATTCGCTATAAAATTAAAAAATCCTGCTTGGCAAGCAGGATTTTTGTTATTCCTATTTATGCTAACTTTTATATTATGCCTATCACTTGTCTATTCTTTCTGTTTTGACGCGCCGCGAGATCGCCTTCTGCGCCGTACTATATACACGATCGGAAAGACGAGAATTGAAAAGACAATAACAAATGGCAGCAGCGCTACTGCAGTAAGTAAAATCCCTTTTCCAAGCCCTACGAGCGCCTCCAAACTGCTATTAAGTGTGCGTCCAATCCGCTCTCCAAATGCCTCTTCTAGTTTCTTCGCAGCAATGTTCTCCACCGACTCGTAGACACGAAGCTGAATCGTGGACATCGAAACGAGATTATTCAAATATTTTTGACGCCCCACAATCCGTTCAATTTCCTCCTGCGTTGTGGCCAAGGTATCCGAGAAACTGAGCAGGTCTTCCGCTTTCGTAGCTTTCTCCATATAGCCAAGCAATCTCGCTTCAACCAGTCTCTTCGCCTTAAGTCTAGACTCCAGATCAACGTATTCCTCAGTCACATCTTGCGTCGTGTAACTTCTTTCAAAACGTTCCACATCCAATTGTTCCAACATGGTTATAGTAGCTTGAAACTTTTCAGCCGGCACCCGAACCGTATATACACCACCGTGCTCATGGTCATTTTGCGTATCTGAATAATCCGTAATGTACCCTCCTGTACGATGAATTAGGTCGTTGATAGACAACTTAACTGCATCATACTCCTTTACTTCCATCGTAATTTCGGCTTTGTAGACAAGCTTGCGGTCTTGTGCAGCAGCTGGGTGTGTGACTGGCTCTTGATCAGCTGTTCGATTAGTATCTGAATTTGAAGTCTCTGTCTGTATTTCATTTTTAGCCATCTCTTGAACATTCTGCTGATTATCCCTATCGACTTGAGTCCCCAGCGATTCTGTTTTCGCTTCTGGACTTACTGAACTTGTTAAACTTGTTGAGCTGCCGCAACCTACCAACATCGACACGAGAATAAGTAAAATTACACATAAATGCGGTGCTAATCTGTTCCCTAGCTTTCTCTGATTTCTCTTCTTCCTCTCTTCAGATCTACACACCACATCTCCCCCTTTCATTTAAATGGATTATTTTACCTATGAATCTATCTCTAGACGCAAAAAGACACCGTGATGTTGCATCACGATGCCTTCTATGGTGAACAAGATTATAATCCTTATTTTTGAAAAAGAGCGAATTAATGCTCTTGCCAGCTATCTAAATATTTTTTCTGTTCATCCGTTAACGTATCAATTCGCATACCGAGCGATTCCAGCTTCAAACGCGCTACTTGCTCATCAAGCTCATAAGGTACGTTAATGACGTGTTGTCCAAGCTCTTGGTAGCGGTCATTGACATATTTCAAGGACATCGCTTGAAGAGCAAACGTCATATCCATAATTTCTGCTGGATGTCCATCACCAGCTGCCAAGTTAACAAGACGACCCTCAGCCAGCACATAAATGCTGCGTCCATCATTTAACTTGTATTCTTCAATATTACGACGAACGGTGCGAATATTAGAAGAGCGAACTGCCAATTCAGGCTTGTTAACCTCAATATCAAAATGTCCGGCGTTGGACAGAATTGCTCCATCCTTCATCACATCATAATGCTCGCCGCGGATGATATCACGATTACCTGTAACCGTTACGAAAATATCTCCTAGCTTTGCAGCCTCTTCCATAGTCATGACACTAAATCCGTCCATGTAAGCTTCTACGGCTTTGATGCTGTCAATTTCCGTGACGATAACTTGAGCTCCGAGACCTTTTGCACGCATCGCAACACCTTTACCGCACCAGCCATATCCAGCAACGACAACTGTTTTACCCGCTACGACTAGATTCGTCGTACGATTAATACCATCGAATACCGATTGACCTGTTCCATAACGGTTATCGAACAAGTATTTACAGAACGCATCATTAACCGCTACCATCGGGAAAGCCAATTGGCCATCCTTCTCCAGCGACTTCAATCGTAAAATACCTGTTGTTGTTTCTTCAGCGCCACCACGAACTTGTGGTCGCAAATCCGGACGTTCAGAATGAAGAATGGTGATCAGATCCCCGCCATCATCAATAATCAAATCAGGCTTTGTCTCAAGTGCGTGAATAAGCAATTGCTTGTACTCCACTGGATCTGGATTGTATTTTGCAAACACCGTAATCCCATCTTCAACTAGTGCAGCACATACATCATCTTGAGTAGAAAGTGGATTGCTGCCGGTAATCGTTACCTCAGCACCACCTGCTTGAACGACTTTTGCCAAGTAAGCTGTCTTCGCTTCCAAGTGCAATGATATTGTTACTTTCAAACCTTTAAAAGGTTGCTCCGCCTCAAATTGTTCGCGAATGCGGTTGAGAACTGGCATATGAGCGCGTACCCAGTCAATTTTCAAGTGTCCTTCTGGTGCTAATTGGATATCTGTAATAATGCTGTTTTGCAAAGCTTTCGTAGATGTCGACATACGTTACCCCTCCACATGTTTAAAATAAACGTCGTCTGACTTGCCTCTAGCTGCTAACACCATAACATCTATGATCTAAAAACAAAGAACATAGCTTCCTAATGACCACGGACTTTTTCTCTCAAGTTGTATTCTGCTCTAGTTGTTACATAGATACAAGTCGATGTTCCCCTTGCCATACAACAGGCGCATCCATAATAACTTTGTACCAATCAGCCCCGTAGCGATTCTCGTAAAGCGCCATATTGAATACTCGCTCTTGCGGACGATCCAACGGCCACAAAGCAAGTTTTAGGCGCTCCCACTGTCTGAGTCCGGATTCATGCTGTTTCTTCAAAGCATCCTGTGCTCGATTATGCAAATAATCGATCTGCTCCAGCACCTTATCACGGTTCATATCCCCTAGCTTGCCAAGAGTAGGGAGGGATTGATTCAATACGCTTAACAATTCTGCATACTGATGCTCCACATCTCCTCGCAGCTGACCAAAGCGATCATCCAGCTTCAGCTCATCTTGGGATGTAAGCCATTCATCACGCTTAGCTTCATATTGGTTACAAATATGTTCAACTTGCAGCTCGTACTTATTCAGCAATTTCTGCAAGGTTCCCTCTACACAAGTAAACGCCATACGCGGCCAAATGATCGGCATTTTCATAGCAAGTGCGTGGAATGCTTCTTTCGTTTGTGCCCAATACGCAATTTCACCCGCCCCTAGTACAGTAGCAAGCACCGGGAATAAATACTCTTGCATAAGTGGTCTGGTCATTACATTGTTGCTAAATCGCTCAGGATGCTGCTCTGCAAGCTGCTCCAGTTGAGCTTGTGAATATTGAATGGTTTGCTTTCTGTCTGCAAACACACCATCTTGATGCATAAGAAGGACACGCTCACCTTGTTCTAGTACGAATAAATTAGCACTTTCTTCAGCATGCTCCGCCTGAATAGGATATCCCGCGGCTTTCATCCTTTGTTCACTATGTGCATAGGCTTTTTGAAGAGCATCTTGCTGCTGAATGATAGACTTGAACATCGGCCCTTCCAGAGCCCGCATATTCTCATCAGCAGAATCAAGCAAGACAAGACCCATTTCACCAAACATATCACCAAGCAGCCTTGCGCACGCCTCAGTCAGTGATGAACTCTCCTGCATAATCATCCGATAACGCTCCAGCATAGGCGCCTTGAATTCAGTAGCAGGAAGCAGTTCTTCCAACTGTCCCACAACTGCATCCCATTCACTCTCATCTACATGATAGTGACTGACTGGCTGCCTTCCTGAAGGTGATTGCTCCAAACGAATGCGCTGAATCCCAGATTGTGAGGAAAGCATATAGGTATGATTCACTTCATCAAAATCATGATCCTCACCCGCAAGCCAAAATACAGGAATAACGGGACGCTCTAAGCGACGCTCTGCCTCCTGCGCCATTCGGATGATCGATATGGCCTTGTATACAACCAGCAGCGGGCCTGCAAGCAGCCCTCCTTGCTGTCCACCTACAACAACAAGTGCCTGACTATCTTGAAGACGCTCTAAAGAACGCATCGCTTCTGGATGGTTGTTGACCTTCTGTTGATACTGCTTAAGAACCTTTACTAGTTCGAAACGGTCTGCTCGCATATGTGCGGCTTCATCAATCCATGAGACGCGCTTATGCCAATCCTCATCCGGATGAAATTCATAAAACTGTTCCACAACAACCGGATCTCGCTCTATGTAAAGTCTCGATAATTGTTGTGATACGGGAACCGGCAACGTATCCCAAGTTGTCATTATAAGCCGCCTCCTCTACAACCTTGATTTTACACATCGCTGCTTGACCCGTCAAAACAAAACATGCCAGATCCATCTAATTCCTAGACACACTTAAATAAAGCAAAATGCGCAGCAACTCATTAAAGATTTACATATGATATATGTGATGATTTCAGTTGTATTATGTATGTTATAAAATATTTGTTGTTTTGTCCTCGCCTTATTGTTTCATCTATACATCCTTCAAATATACGAACATTCCCATAAAGAACAAGAAGAAGTAAAAAATAGCAAGCACTAAAAACGAAATGCGCCATATTGCCCGCACAAGCCGCTTCACGTTAACCGTTCCACGTTTGCGGTGCATAGCTCCACCTAACAATCCAGCAGCCAAGAGCATAATAAGTATAATGCCATATAGGCCTGTACTAGATTGAAACACCACATTATACAATCCTGCTACAGAAGCGATTAGGAATACATTCGTGATGTCTACAGCTAGAAGGAACGATTTCTTCTTGTCCTTTACCCAAAATGCTGAAATGAACCATATCGCTATAAATGGAATAAACGGAAGTATGGTCAATGATATGAATGATTGAGAGATCCAATTCCACATCTTGGACAAGATTCACTCCTTTCCTACGATAAGAATGCCGGATCTAATGCCTGAATACTACGATAAAGATATCTTTGTACCGGGGAATCGTATTGGTGCGCATCTGCAATCCGCAGCAGTTGGCCTGTAATCGCATCGATCTCTGTCGTGCGTTCAGCCAATACATCTGCAAGCATCGATGATGTATTGCTAGCAGTAGCGCGGCATACACGAATGAGATTGTCCCACGCTTCATCGGCGTGTACAGGTATGCCCTGCAATCGATAAATTGCAATTACTTCCTCAAACACTTCGCGCATAAGCTGCAAACGCTTCTCACTCTGAAGCAGCTCTCCATTACGCAGCCGAAGCAGCGCCGTTAAAGGATTGATTACCGCATTGACTATCAATTTGCGATAAATGTTATCTTCGATGTTGTTCGACACAAAAGCCTGAAATCCTGCCTCTTGAAACAAATTACACCATTCACGCACTGCATGATCGTTAGGATCAATCGGGTTACCAAGCCATGTCTCACCTTCACCGGTATGGATAACTTCAGAATGTGATGTTCGTTTCGCAGCTTCAGTCGTCACGGCCATAGCAAGCACTTTTTCAGAAAATAGCTGCTTAAGCTTCTCATCGTGCCCAATCCCATTTTGAAAGCAAAGTACGCTGCTCACGGTATCGACCGGCAGTGCTGCCAATTGCTTCATAAATGTATCATTAAAGCTTGTTTGCTTGATGAACAGCGCAAGACGCTCAATAGGTTCATCTAACCGTTTCATCACGTCCTCAGCTTCATGAAAGGCATAAGCATGAATGCCTGTATAATGCTGTCGAGTCCCCTTTCTATCTATTAGGAATAAACCCTTTTGACGAAGTTGTTCCGCCTGTTCTGACGTACGTGTCCATAGTCGTACTTGTTGGCCATCTTGCAGCAAACGTGCCGTGAACATCAGACCAAGCGCTCCACCGCCAATAAGATCCCATTTCATTTTCTACCACCTACAACTTTCAGCCTATTTCATATGTTAGTTATAACAGACCTGTTTCTAAAACACAAAAGAAGTGAATGTCATCCAACCTGATCGTTGGAAGTTCATCCACTTCTTCTAGCGTACTAGCTATTCTTAACCCTTCTATTCTATACGCTCTAAATTACCATTTGCATCCATGCGGAATCTTGTCTTGTTATCATCATCATCATCGGACAAAATTGCTAGACGACGCGCTCGATCCATAATTTGAATAAGAGCTTTATAGTCATCATTAACCGTACGATAATCTGTCTGAACTTCGTTTACTTGCTTAGACAAGTACTCTTTTTCTTTACTGATCTTTGCAAGTTTCTCTTCTTTGTCATACAGCTCGCGTTCTAACTGTTTCACTTGACGAGCAAGATCTTGGTAATTGCTGCGCCACTGACGCAAAAATCGTATAACCGAATCAATGGACAAGGACTCTTCTGTGAAAGTTTCATTTTTCCCAGACAACAGTTCTGTGTCTTCCAAAGCAATGGAAGCCACCTGTACCCCAATAGGATGCTTCTTAACATAATTACGCTTTTGGCGCTGAGATTTGGCCAATTGGATAGCAGTCTCATATTTTTTGCGGACAAAACTGTTCCATCTGAATCCACAAGCTGCAGAAGTCCTGCCAATACGCTCTCCTACTTCTTCAAAAGCAGCTAGTTGTGTACTTCCTTCTCGTATATGCCTTAACGTTACCTCTGCTAAAATCAAATCATCATCCGCTGTCCATGCATCTTGTCTAATGGCTGTCATGCCACAACCTCCTAACAACACATCATTATTGCTCATAGTAAGCACCGCTTCATTTCATCTCTATGCACATAATAGAGTTCATAGAATCTATCGGATACTAAAATGTATATCCACTTTTTCTAGGAAACATACGTGAAATGTACACGCATATACACATAAAGCTTTAAGAATATGAAAAAATCTTCAATTCATCACACTTGGCAGTTTACACCAATTGCGTCGAACGATATAATGTCAATAGAAAAGTTGGCAGCTTTTGTATGGAGAGGGGGATTAATCGTGGCACGAATGTTTCGCGTACTTGGATTTTGGACACTTGTCATTGGTCTAATGGCCTATGCTGGCCACATGGTTGAAATGGCGTTGTTATTCTTCATGCAGACCGCCTTCTTTGTGTTGCTTGGCTATTTAAAACTCACTGAACGTACATACATCTTGTCATTCTGGGGGTATATGTTAGTCTGCTTTACGGGCTTCTCTTATTGGACTATATTCGAGATGAGCAACCCATTCTAACTTAGCCTCTTTACTATCATGACTAGGAATGACAGCAATAAGCCCGGAGCTACCCGCTCCGGGCTTATTGCTATTTCAACGGATTATAGTTCATTATTGCTTATCCTGTCCGTTCCCCGTTCCCTTACTAATTGCCATTACTTTAAACCGTTCACTCATCTGGTCGGACAAGAGAAGCTGCCTAATGTTACGGTTACTTCTTGCCTTTTCACTAAAAGGATCTGCATCTGAATGATTTTGCAGCAAATCCAGCACACCATTCTCTACAAGAAATTGCTTCTGGTCCATTCGAGGGAGGACCTCACAGTCTGATAAAAAGGCAATCCGTTCAGCGATATCGAAGTCAACATCAGCCGTCATATCCTGATCTCCAGGAGCAGCAAATGGATCATCGTACGCCTGATGATTACGATAGCAAAGCAAACTTCCATTCATGCGATGCTCCGCCGTAAGCTGTCTCGTACCGTCCCCATAGTCAATAAATAACCCTTCACAATCACCTAGAGCTTGTAACACGAGACCAAGCCACTCCGAAGCAGCCATGCCTGCATCATAAATCTGCCCCTCATGCAAACTTATATCATGCTGCACGGCCCACTGAGAAACATGAGCCTCAACTTCAGCCCACTCATATTCAAAGATAGACTTGTCACGGTTCCAAATTACGTATGCTTGTTCCAACTTACTGTTCCTCTGTCGTATCCGTTCCACTGGAAAAGCATCCAGCAACTCGTTAGCAACGAGAAAAATAGGCATTTCTTCAGCTTGCTCGAAATAATTTTGCTCGTCCCAGCATACTACTGGAATAGGACATGCATTATTAGCAAATCGCTCCTGAATCTTACTCCGATGATAGGGACTCGATTCGACAATAACATATTCCATTGGACGGCAATCAGAATGCTCTAGGACATTCAACAACTGCTCTGCTAGCTTTCCAGTTCCCGCTCCCCATTCAACAATTCGATAGGATTTATCTGTCCATTCTCGTATCGAGCACCGCAACTGAAGGTAGCGCTCAATAATAAGAGCCATTGCATCACCGATATATGCACTCGTATAGAAGTCACCAGCAGGACCTACTTTTTCACTCGATTTCGTGTAATACCCACCCTCTTGATCATACATACAACTTGACATATATATAGAAAAGGGCATACGATAGTCGGGAAATTGTGACAATCTTTGTTGAATTCGATGAATGAGACTAGACGATTGACCAGACGACAACATACTGTTCATCCTTTCGTATTTGTCCTTGTTTGGAGCAGCATGAATCCTAACTAGGTCTACTAGCGATACAGATGTACGGTGTACATAAGGGGGCCCTCAATGCGACTAGGGAAACGCGCAACGAGCGCTTGTATGCGAATACTTATCTTTGTTCTCATTGCTTCAGCAATTCCCTTCTCGTCTCATGCACAACCGACTGAGCCGATTCCATGGGATACTGCTAATCAATCATCCGAAATGAAACATATTTTGCAGCAAAGCTTATCGATTCAAGAACTGGATGCAGAGATAGCACGTGTAACGGCGAGAGAGAATGAGGCAAGCAAACAAAGGCAGCTGCTAGAAGCAGATTTGCAAAAACAACAGGAACAGCTTCTACTAAAACAAAAAGATGCAGGGCGTGTGCTTCGTTCCTATTATGTAGGTGAACGCGATCTGATTTTGGAGGCTATTTTATCCTCTGGTGAGATCTCTGATCTATTTCTACTGCTGAATTACTATTCCTACTTAATGGATTCTGATCATCGTATATTATCGGGCTATCAAGCTAACGTACAACGTATTGATCAGCTTAGGAATGACCAAGCCCTATTAGAGAAGGAACTATCGCAAGTTCGTATCAATCTTGAAAATCAACGGAAACGCGTTATTGAACTACAACATAAACTCGATACACAAATCACTTCTAGCTCGGATCCGGAAGCAATGAAGAAACTAGTTGAAGAATTTACGAAGTATTGGCAAAGTGTAGGGCTGTTTGAAGTACGGCATTATTTCAGAGCTATGGCCGATGCGATGCAGAAGCTACCTGAATTCGTTAAAGAAAATGGAAATATGAAGTCAAATGGTCTTCAATATACGCTCCGCATCAAAGACAGCGAGCTGAATGAGTTTCTGCGCCAACAAGATTCGATGTTTGATGATTTTGAATTTGTATTCGATAAAGGTATTGTCACAGCTATCGGTGACCGGGAAGGGCTTCGTGTAGTCGTTCAAGGCAGCTATACGCTTGAGCAAGAGCCAGAAAATGCACTAAGATTCCATGTCGATCATCTTCAATTCAATGGACTCGAGCTTGCTGAATCAACACGTAAACAACTAGAGGAGCAGTTTGACCTTAGCTTCTATCCACAGCAACTTGTCTCATTCATTCAAGCAACAGAGATTACAATCGACAAAAATGAAATGGTCGTCGTCTTAAAAGTTTCGCTATAATTCATTTTACTTCCATACAGCATTACTAGGCTACGGCCCCAAAGTCTGTCATTCAAACGATAGACATTGGGGCCGTATGCTGATTGTTCACGAAGCTGGTCGCAGCCTCCACAAGCCTTTAAACTCCTTAGCCAATATGTCAGAGTTTAATTTGCCCTTCATCCATTCCCGCACGTTACTATGCCAGCTTTCCAACTCAGAAGCATGACGTAACACCTCTTTGAGACGTATATCTGAATGAATATACACAGCTGGCAAATAACGATTCCACAACTCCCATATTTTAATTTGCGCAGTACGACTTGCAGGCAATAGGAATGACGAATTCTCTAGTACATTTTGCTGCTGTTTTGCATCTGTGACGAATTGTATCCAAATTTTCGCCTCCTCCTCCAGCTCGGTATGAGCCGGCACGATGTAACTCATACTTTTCACCATAGTTCCATAAGGCGGAGTTATATCGCGTGGCATTTCAAAAGCGAGCATTTCACCTAGCCTAGGAGCAGCCTCTGAATAAGGTACTATCGCAAATCGTACATCCCCTTGATTCACCATTTCCCAAATACTTTTCTCATTTTTAGGTGGTACCGACTCAAATAACGCCCGATAATTTTCCCATTCCTTCAACGTCTCCTGCCACGGAGACACAATCGATCGATCCAGCGATTGATTATTCGGCAAGCTCGACACTACCGAGTCTGACGAACCATTATGTTTGGCACGACTGTCAGCAGACACATCAGACATCTGGATAATCCCTAAGCGCCACATCAGCGCAAGAAGTGCATATGGATCCTGCTCGTCCCATACAAACCAAGGCATTGATACTCGCCTCTCGTCCTCCTTATTAGATTGTTCTATCATAGATAAGGTCGAACTCAGCTGAGGACGAATGGATTGCATTTGGCCAAACATGAGCTCTTGTGGACCACGCATAGCAGCATGCCATTCCCTCATGGAAATCGGAGGCTGTTCTATCCCTGCTTGCGCTTTTAGAGCTACAGGGTTCCATACCAGCACATAAGGATCCATGTAATAAGGCATCCCCCATACATGTCCATTCCAGCTTACAATCTCTTTCAACCATTCTGGAGAATAAGCCCATGTTTCTACAGACGGTTCTAGCGGCAGAAGCTTCCCAGCCAAAGCATATTGTCTGACTCGTTCACTTCGAATCATAATCACATCAGCACTTTCTTGAAGGGCAAATGACTGCTTCAAACCTTCGCTTATCTCGTGTTCCGTCCTGTTGCGCAATTCAACGACAATACCATACTGTCGCTCGAACTGTCCGCTTACCTGAATTAATTCCTTAAACACCTCTTGCGGCAGACTGACATCTATTTTGAGCGAAAGTCCTGCTTTATCTATTGCAAATACAGGCTCATTGTAGTCTCCTTCGTCTTCTTCAGGTCGCGGCTGGTTCATTAACTGCTTCAACCCGCTTCCAAACTGAGTAAGCAAAACCAACATAATAAGTACCATGATTCCAATAATGATCGTTCTTTTCGACTTCGGCATTCCATACTCCCTTCTGGGCTTAGTGTGACGAATTACCGATAAAACGTTATTAAATATCTCACTTTCTTTACATTGAACGACGCCTACCTAGTACGGCGCATGTCTATTGTACCATTTTTTCACATTCATGAATGTAAGATTTAACCTAAAAAAGACATCCTCTAGGATGTCCTTACATGTTAACTTTTTGATGTGACAATGCGTTTTGCGATTTACAAGTTACGGTGAAACATAAGCAATTGCCGTAAAGCTTTCAGGACCCACTCGCTGTAGGTTTACACCTGAGCTACCATCCGCATCGACAGCCCTAATACGAACCTCGTATGTCAAAAAATTAGGTGTAGTTGGTATATTATGATCGAACGCAGTAAGTTTGGCATCAAATGTCGCAAATAGCGTGCCAGGTGTCGTTATCGCCGATGAGTAAACAAGCGTGCTGCCATTTCGTATGATAGATAAATTAACGATTCCAGAAACTGCAGTTATAGAAGCTAATGTAACGGTAGCTTGCAAATTCACACCTACTGTCCCTCCTGCAGCTCCCGATATATCAAGTCCTAATGAACCAAAAACAGTAGGTGTCGTAGTAACTGGAATTGAAATAGACGTCGTATAACTTGCATTTTGTGAACCCTGTGCATCTAGAAATCTTCCCATAGTACCACCTCCACTATTAAGTTTATGAAAATAAAAGCAATTGGTGTGGACAAACTATCTCCTCTTCAAAATTTTGCTCATTTCATCAGTAACACTCAACAAAAAAAGTGCCCCAAGTCTAAAAGACCGAGGACACTCCGTACATTTTCGCATAAGTCTTGATTAAAATGAGTACACGAGTTATTTACAATAAATCAGCAGCAATTTGGGCCAACTGCGAGCGCTCGCCTTTTTCTAAAGTAACGTGGCCACTTAAACCTTCTGATTTAAATCGCTCTATCAAATAGGTCAAACCGTTGCTTGCTGAGTCTAAATAAGGATGATCAATTTGGGCCGGGTCCCCCACCAGTACAATTTTACTCCCCTCGCCTACACGAGAAACAATCGTTTTTACCTCGTGCTTGGATAAATTTTGCGCTTCATCAATAATAATAAATTGTCCTGGGATCGATCTGCCCCGGATATACGTCAGTGCTTCCACTTGAATGTTGCTTAAGCCAACTAAAATTTTGTCGATGTCGCCAGCCTTTTTCGTATCAAACAAGAACTCTAAATTATCGTATATAGGCTGCATCCATGGACGCAGCTTCTCTTCTTTCTCCCCTGGTAAAAAACCGATATCTTTGCCCATTGGCACTACAGGGCGACCAATAAGCAGCTTCTTGTATTTGCGCTCATCCTCTACCTTCAGTAATCCTGCTGCAAGTGTAAGCAACGTCTTCCCCGTACCTGCTTTCCCTGCCAATGTTACTAACGGTATATCGTCATTAAGCAGCAATTCGATTGCCATCCGCTGCTGCGCATTGCGCACCGTAATCCCCCACACCTGATCATTACTAAGATATAGCGGCTCTAGTCGTGTACAATCAACATTTACCTTTAATATCGCCGACTTGCTCGTTCCCATCTCGTCTTTTAAAATAACAAACTCATGCGGATGAAGCTTTAATACAACATTCAAGCTATTCACTGACAAGAAGCGGTAGCTGTAAAATTGATCGATTACAGATGGGTGCACATGTAATACTCGATGCCCTGTGTATAGATCGTCGTTTGAAGACACACTGCGATCTGATAAATAGTCTTCTGTCTGCAAGCCGAGCACATCGCCCTTGACACGTACAAGCACGTCTTTACTAACGAGCACAACGCTTTTTGGCTGTTCTAGCTGCTGCTGTTCAATACTGTAATTCAAAGCGACTGCCAGGATTCGATTATCATTTGTCATTTCACCAAACAGCTCCTGCACTTTCACGAAGCTCCGATGATTAAGCTCTACGATTAGGGACCCTCCATTCGGTAAAGGGACACCTTTATGCAGACTCCCCGATGTCCTCAATCCATCTAGAAGCCTTGAAACCGTTCTGGCATTGCGTCCAATTTCATCGGCGAGGCGTTTTTTAGAATCAATTTCTTCAAGGACAGTTGCTGGGATAACAACCTCATGCTGCTCGAATGCAAATAAAGCATTCGGGTCATGCAATAGAACATTCGTATCCAATACAAATATTTTGGTCATAAAATCCCCTCCGATTGGTTTGTTCAGCGCTTTATCCAGTATGAGGGCAAGGTGTCCATATACATAATTCATTGCACCGCCGCTCACACTATTAAGAGCGATTACCTGTTACCATTTCATGCAACATCGATGATACAGACGAAAGGAAGATCAGGATGCGGAAACTAATTTTGGCTGTCGTTCTTATCAGCGTATTGGGAGGCTGTGGCCCCAAGCAGCAGGCAGCTCCTTCACCGCAGCAGCAATCGCAATATCACACTGCTTCTCCCACACAGCCAGCAGCACCTATGGATCGAGAGGGATTACGCAACCATGTAACAAACATCGCCAAACGAGTTCCAGGCGTACAGAACGTAAATTGTGTTGTATTCGGGAACACTGCAATCGTTGGGGTTGATGTAGCCGCTGATTTAGACCGCTCTCGTGTAGGAACAATCAAATATTCAGTGGCTGAAGCATTGAGCAAAGATCCATACGGTGCGCAAAGCATCGTAACGGCTGACGTGGATATCAATCAGCGTCTTCGGGAGATTGGAAATGATATTCGGAATGGATACCCTATTCATGGCTTCAGCAATGAATTAGCGGATATTGTGGGTCGCATCGTCCCACAGATGCCGAAGAGAGTGAAACAAATGAAGCAAACCGTAGAGCAGCGTTCACCGGCTCCTAACAAGTAATATGCGGACATGCTTCCAATAAGCACAAAAAGCCTAACGGTTAACCGCTAGGCTTTTTGTATATAAGTGCATATTATCGATCTCAATCATTGTATAATCGGACATATTCAAACCTCCTAGTCAATACACCATTTCTATACATTGTATTAGCGTGGAAGGCAGAACTTGCTTATGCTTTTGACCGAGCTTTACTTCGTTGAAATCGAGTGTTCTGCTAATTAGCGTGATGGAGCCGAACTTGGTGTTGACTCACTACTATTCGCAACATTTTCACCAGCTGCTTGTTCAGGTGTGATCGATTTGCCATCCATCACATCTTTAAGCAATTGTTTAGCCAGTGCGAGCTTCTCTTCATTAATATAAATATAAGGACTCTTCCAATCGCCACCGACTGAAACATAGTGAATATTGTTGCGATTAATATCAATATATGTAGTAAAGGAATCGCGAATCTGGGTGCTTGTCATATCAATCTTAAAATTATCAGCCAAAGCGTCGATAATATCTGTAACTTTGGAGAATCCGCCTAAAGATTGCATGTTGCCTACAAGCTCCTGCAACACCGCATTTTGACGAACGTTACGGTCTTCATCAGTTGTCTCCGGCGTTCTCGGACTACAGTTGGACTTCCGGTATCGCACCAAATCCAACGCCTCTTGACCACTTAGGTCTTGCTGCCCTGCTTTAAGTTTGATATTCGTTCCGTCCGCTCGATCTCGATAGCACATATCCTGATCCACGTTCATACTTACACCACCAAGCGCATCAACGACCTGCACAAAGCCCTGGAAGTTAATCTCCATCGCATGGTCGATATCTAGATCCATATACTTACCTAGCATGACCTTCATTTCTTCCATCGGTGTAGGACTATCCAGCTTGCCTTTTTTGTGCAAGCTATGGAAGTTAGGATAGAAATGATTGAGCTTGTCAGGACCGTATCCTGGGATCGAGAAGTACGTATCACGCGGTAAAGATACGAGCACAGCTTCCTTCGTCTCAGGATGCATAGCTCCTACCATGACAACGTCCGTACGCATACCCGGCAGTTCTTCACGATAGTCAACCCCCATTAGCACAAAGGAAAATGGCTCGGTTTGAGGTGCTAGTGTAGGTACAACCACTTGGTTACCCACTCCACCCTTCTCCAAGGTTGATATAGTCGGCAGCTTGTTGTTAGCATATAGAACGAGATAGGATGCTATTCCTATACCTGTAAGAACAAGTAGAATAATACCTGTCAGCATAGCTTTTAACCATGTGGGCATTTTCTTTTTTGTAGATTTAGAACGAGCTCTTGGATTAGGCTTTGAACTTGACTTTGGTCTTGACTTAGAATGTTGTGACTGTCTTGGCGGCAAAGGTGTGTTCACTTTCATAACTGACCTCACTTATTCATTGTATTTCGGGTTGGATTCAATATCATGCCACAGCTGCTCACACAAGATTATGTCGAACTCAGCTTGATTGATTTGTCCTTCACGCTCATAAGTGACGGTATACGTATTTTCATTGACTTGATCGGCTACGCTGGTCAACATGTGATCTTCATGCAGGATTTGAGCGAAGAAATCAAGCGTCTGCTTGGCTGCACCGTCGTCCGGACGATGCCGAACGACAATAACCATTTGCAGCCAATTGAACAGAGCGTCATGCAACTTCAAGTTAACCCCTCCAGTCGATGAGGATACGATTACGACATATTTTGATGCTTCTTCTTCTGGCGTCCCTCTACGAAATAGCGAATACGAACCATAAACATAAGCACTACAGCTACAAACAAACACTGTATGATAGGAAGCTTGTCAATCTGCAATACAAGCAGAATAAGACAACCTAGCGCCATCACAATATGAATAATAATCTCCTTTAGAAGGGGTAGCTTCTGGACCCGAAACACCTGGTTAAATATAAAAGCTACAAATGCAAAAATAAGCAAGTAGCTGATTAACATGTGGTCGGCAAACCATTGCTGCATAACGACTCCATCCTTTCAGCAAAGATAAGATTTGTCTTTACACAAGCTCTGCTCATCAACGAAAAATACGAATTCCCCGTTTAAGGTCTATGACTGAACTTTACGTTGCTTCTCCGCACGTTCACGTTCATTTTTGTTGAGTATTTTTTTACGCAAGCGAATCGATTCTGGCGTAATTTCGCAATACTCATCATCGTTCAAGTATTCAAGCGCCTGCTCCAAAGAGTAAGCACGAGGTGTCTTCAATCTAACTGTGTCATCTTTACCAGAAGAACGCACGTTGGATAGTGCTTTTTCTTTACAGATGTTAACAACGATATCATTATCGCGAGTATGTTCACCGACAATCATACCTTCATATACTTCAGTACCTGGGTTAAGGAACAAAATACCACGGTCTTCTACAGACAACATACCGTACATTGTTGATGTACCGTTCTCCATCGATACCAATACGCCTTGATGACGACCGCCTACTTGGCTGCCCGCATAAGGACCGTAATGATCAAACGCATGGTTCATAATACCGTAACCGCGAGTTAGTGTCAGATAAGAAGTACGGTAACCGATAAGACCACGTGCAGGAATGATAAATTCCAAACGTACTTGTCCATTACCATGGTTGATCATATTGACCATTTCAGCTTTACGTGTTCCAAGGCTCTCCATAACAGCACCCATCGAATCTTCTGGGATGTCGATAAGGAGACGCTCCATTGGCTCCATTTTTTGGCCATCGATTTCCTTAATGATTACTTCAGGCTTGGATACTTGAAGCTCGTAGCCTTCACGACGCATATTCTCAATAAGAATACCTAGGTGAAGCTCACCACGACCAGCAACAATAAATGCGTCTGGGCTTTCTGTTTCCTCTACACGAAGGGAAACGTCTGTCTCCAACTCTTTCATCAAACGCTCACGAAGCTTACGGGACGTTACCCATTTACCTTCACGGCCAGCGAAAGGACTGTTGTTAACTAGGAATGTCATTTGCAATGTAGGCTCATCAATGTGCAATACTGGAAGTGCTTCAGGGTTCGCCATATCTGCAATCGTTTCACCGATGTTGATTTCACGAATACCAGCAATTGCAACGATATCTCCCGCTGCTGCTTCTTCGCGCTCAATACGCTTCAAGCCTTGGAAACCAAACAGCTTCTCGATGCGTGCTTGCTTCACTTGACCTTCACGGTTAATAACCGCAACCGGTTGACCTGCACGAATCGTACCACGGTTTACACGACCGATAGCGATACGGCCCAAGTATTCGTTATAGTCAAGCAACGTTACAAGGAACTGCAACGGCTCTTCTGGATTCTCTTGCGGGGATGGAATATGTTCAATTACTGTCTCGAACAATGCTTCCATGTGATCATCTTGCTTCTCAGGATTCAAGCTCGCTGTACCGTTCAATGCAGATGCATACACGACAGGGAACTCAAGCTGCTCATCGTTCGCTTCCAACTCAATAAACAGATCCAATACTTCGTCAATAACTTCGTTCGGACGAGCATTTGGACGGTCAATTTTGTTCACAACTACGATTGGCGTCAAGTTATGAGCCAATGCTTTGCGCAATACGAATTTCGTTTGCGGCATGCAGCCTTCAAATGCATCAACGACAAGAAGTACGCCGTCAACCATTTTCATAATACGCTCAACTTCACCACCGAAGTCAGCGTGGCCAGGCGTATCTACAATGTTGATCAAATGATCTTTATACGTAATCGCCGTATTTTTCGCTAGAATCGTAATACCGCGCTCTCGTTCCAAGTCATTCGAGTCCATGGCGCGCTCGTGCACCACTTCATTGTTGCGGAAAGTTCCGGATTGTTGTAGCAGCTTGTCAACCAACGTTGTTTTACCGTGGTCAACGTGGGCGATAATTGCGATATTTCTGATCTTATTACGTTCTTGCATACGTTCGATCTTTCCTTTCTATAGTAGCACATTTATAAAATGGGTCGTCTTATCGGTTGGCTCTGTACGGTCCACATCAGTCCGTTATCACAATAATTGCGTGAAGAAGGCGCCGTCAAGCGGCGCCGTTCATGTGAAATAGATCATTCAGAACGAAGTGCTGCTGCCTTGCCGCCTTTATCGACGTATTCGTGACATACCGCCGAATATGAGCAATGCCCCTACAACGATTAGTCCGAATGCGATCAAGTATACACTAATATTCACAATTAGCGTAAGCACGAGCAGCAATATTCCTGCCCCTCCTAAAACAACAGCGGCCTGCCATGCCCTTGGCGATGGATAAGATTCCAGTCTGCTATAACCGTATAGCCCTAGAGCTAATCCAATTAGGATAAACGGCCATAAGTAACGGAATAATTCCCATGAAATCCAATGGCAAACCATGAACAATAGCCCGTATACGAGCAATGTTCCACCAGGCACAAAAGCGATTGGAGGAAGTATTCTACTCCTAATGAGCCAGACAAGGCCTGCTCCCACCAAGAATAAGAATAACGGCCACAACGTCCCGCCTACAAAATTAAAAAAGCCCCATTTGCCAAGCAGGATGAATAACCCCGCAGCTAGTATGAAAATACCGATAACGGGTTCTTTTCTGGACATAGCATTCACCTCTGACGACCATTAATCAACCATCTTTAGGATGGCGGACACGGTACGACGATATTCGCGCCCATTTATCCTTACTAGTTTATATGAAACGTACAAAAAATACTACCTCACCTCATAAAAAAACTTCCTCCGTTATCTAAAATGCTTAGATAATCGGGAGGAAGTAGCATTTCTTATATATTCAGGATGCAGACGCCTTCTCCTGTTACATCGACGGTTTCGGATGGGCTCGGAACCAAATCCCAAGAGCCAATACTAATAACGCCAGCGCCCACGGAAGCGTTCCTCTAATCCCATCCCAAGCCGGCAGCCACAGCAGCAATCTTTCGTCAGATGCCATCATTTTACCAGCTGTATAGCCTAATATCCCAGCACCTGCATACACGAGAAACGGAAACTTCTCCAACCAACGGCTGACAAGCGTACTACCCCATACGACGATGGGGATACTTAATGCAATCCCGATGACTAGATATGGAAAATGCCCCTCCGATATAGCCGCAATCGCCAGCACATTATCCAGACTCATAATTACATCTGCGGTTAAGATAGTGCCAACAGCACTCCTTAAGCTGGTTGTATTTTGTTCAGAAACAGCATGACTATTTCCATCCCCGAGCAATTGAATGGCAATGACGAATAATAAAATTCCTCCTACCGCTTGCAGCAAAGGAATGTCCATCAACCAAAGTGCAACCACTGTCAATACAATTCGGAGAATGACTGCACCTGCAGCCCCCCACCAGATCGCTACTTTGCGCTGCGCCTCAGGGAGATGCTGCGTCGACATCGCAATTACAACTGCATTATCTCCACTAAGTACCATATTAATTAATAAGATTTCGATTAGAATCCATAATGAGTCCAATGTGGTCCCCTCCCTTGTTGTACAGTTGTATGTTGTACAAGCAGGAGGTATGACACTATATAGCCATTATTAGAACCAATCTCCAACCGATTGATCATTTTTGCTCTTGTTAACGTTCAATTCAGCAGGTACAGATGAAGCTTCAAGCTCATGCTCTGCATCGTTCTCTGGTGTTGTCTCTGGTGCCATACCACCGCGATTAGCGCGAAGTAATACCGTATCTGTCCCTTCCACTGCTTTATCAATCAACTCGTCCAGTTCTGGTATCGACGCCTCAACTCGCTCCAACACTTTCAGATTCGGATTTGTAGCTGGAGACTTCGGGACGAAGAGCGTACAGCAATCTTCATATGGCAAAATAGAAAGCTCGAATGTGCCAATCCCTTGTGCAATTCGCACAATCTCTTCTTTATCCATCGTTACAAGCGGGCGAAGCAGCGGCAAATCCGTCGCTCGTCCGATAACGTTCATGCTTCCCAACGTTTGGCTTGCTACTTGTCCCAAGCTGTCGCCAGACACAATAGCAAGCGCCTTATGCTTGTCGGCCAGCTTCGTTGTAATGCGCAAGAACGCACGACGCATTAACGTAATAAGTACATTTTCAGCATTCGCTTGATGTAAGCGTGTTTGAATATCTGTAAAAGGCACCATATGAACCTTTACTCTGCCCGCATAGTTAGCCAACACTTGTGCCAAATCAAGCACCTTTTGTTGGGCACGTTCACTTGTGAACGGATAGCTATGGAAGTGAACCGCTTCAATTTCCAATCCTCTGCGCAACGCCATATATCCCGCTACAGGGCTGTCGATACCGCCAGAGAGCAGCAGCATTGCTTTGCCGTTCGTGCCATATGGGAATCCGCCTACCGCTGGAACTACGTTGGAATAGATATACGTATTCTCTTCGCGCACTTCAACGGTAACCTTAAATTCTGGATTACGCACATCTACCGATAACTGCTCAAATTCACGCAACAAAGGAGCTCCGACTAAATGATTCAACTCTTGAGAAGTATGGGGGAACCCTTTCCAAGCTCTGCGACCGACCACTTTAAATTTTGTACCCGGTTGCGGATCATACTCACGCACCATCGTTAAAGCTGTTTCGATAATCGGTTCAAGCTCTGATGGCGCCACCTTTACTGGACTAATAGATACGATGCCAAACACATGTCGCAATACTGCGATAAGTGGCTCAACTTCCTCACCATTTAGCTCAACGTAAAGTCTGCCATATTCTTTAATAAGCTTAGCTTTCTCAAATGGCTTCAACACTTCTTTTACATGCCGGTATGCAGCTTTTTCAAATTTACTTCGATTGCGCCCCTTAATCGTAATTTCTCCGAAACGAAGCAGTAACATATCATAAATCATTACTTATAACCTACCTTTCTCGCTGTACAAGCGGTTTTAACCGCTCAACTGTTTCCTTTAACGCACTTCCTATCCGATCAATCTGCTCTATCGTCATAGATGCATCCATACTAATTCGCAGGCCGCTCGCAGCGACGCGTTCATTATGTGTCTGTGCCAACAGCACTCGGCTTGGCTTATGAAGCTTAGAAGAACAAGCTGACTGCGTGGACAATATAACGCCTTGCTCCTCCATCGCATGTACGGCCACTTCTGCCTTCATCCCTGGAAATGAAGCATTTAAAATATGTGGTGCCCCAAGCGGACATATAGGACTGTTAAGCACTAGCTCAGGTATTTCATGAATGTGCTTCAACATACGTTCATTTAGTAGTAGCAGCTTCTCTTCATCTTTAGCTTGAGCTTCTACCGCCATACGTACCGCCTTGGACATGGCCAATATGCCAGGAACATTAGAAGTGCCTGCTCGCAAGCCAAACTCCTGTACGCCTCCATGGATAAGCGGTGTCAGCTTCAAGTTGCCGCGCTTAACAAGTATCCCCATCCCTTTAGGACCGTGGATCTTATGCCCTGACAAGCTATAAAGATGGGCATTCCAATCTGCTAGTTCTACAGGCAGCTTCCCTAGCCCTTGTACCCCATCTACATGAAATACAAGCTTAGGATAGCGAGCAACCAATTGACCAATTTCGCGCAATGGCTGCACGGCTCCCGTTTCGTTATTCACATGCATAACACTGAGAATCACCGTATGAGGCTTAATCAGCTGTTCTAGCTGCTTCAAATCGACCCGACCATTGTTATCAACAGGTGCAATACTCACTTCTACACCTTCGAGCTTCAACTGTTCATAACAAGCATACACGGATGGATGTTCTACCGCAGATACAATCGCATGAACAGGATTGCCAGCCGCTGCTAGCCGCATCGCCTCACGAACGACACCGAAAATAGCCATGTTATTGCTCTCTGTCGCCCCTGAGGTGAATATTACTTCCTGTGGCTGAACATGTAGAGCCTGTGCAACGACACTGCGTGCACGAAGTACTAATTGATCAGCTTGTCCGCCTAACTCATGTATAGAAGATGGATTCGCATAAATACGCTCCATCACTTCTGTCATCGTACGAATGACTTCAGGATGAGGAGGGGTTGATGCGCTATAATCCGCATAAATGATGTCGTTTGCTTTCATATCCTCCTGGCTCCTCCTTTTCACAACAAAAAAGATCAAAACGGCTTATTCAACTACCGTTGTTGATCCCAACCCAAAATACGTTCCTTGGAACAGTACTTATTGTACACGTATTCACGCTATTTCACCATCTTTTTATACCCTGTACCTACGACAAAAGGAGCAGCAGTACACTCCTGCTTGCTCCTTCAGCCATCGCTACCTTGTATGGTAGAAATTGAATATGAAATCCTCAAGTCCAAATTCAAAGAAATTGAAATTAAGTTAATTCCCTCGTAAGTAATCATTTTTCAAGTTAAAAATAAAAAATGGATCAAAATTGCCGCTGCGCCAATAATCATAGCAGTAGCCCCTGCAGAGCGACTTCCTTGATATATGGACATAAATCCGAGTGCAATACTAGTTAAGCCTAAAATGTATGGAAACATGAATAATGAAGCTATCGCAAAGCCAATCGCCGTGTATCCAAGTCCACTCGGTACATCGACTTCCCGCTTCTCATTAACAGTCCCAAAATCTTGAGCTTCATTTCCCATTAGCTCATAAGCGCTCTCAATGTGGTACTCCCGCTGATCCTGTAGATGGTTCCGATTACGATTCCGTTTCAAACGACGATCATGCTTTTTATGAGACATAATTAGCTCCCCTTTTCAATTAGGAAGTTCTCGGCTTGAACGTCAGGCAGCAAGTCACCGAAGACTCTGAGGCGTGATCTTGATGCAAAACACCTAATTCGTCTGCATACTCCTCTTTGGAGCTTTTGTGACTATGCGCATCAATATCAATCTGAATGGAATCAGCCCTACACATATTCCCATCACCCCAGAACGAGCAGTTAGCTACTGTACATCTAACCGTTGGTTGAATTGACATGTAACTTCACCTCCACTAACAGGTTGTCCGTCACTGGGTAGGCATACTCGCACAACGAGTTGGTAGTTGTTATCGGGCATAAAAAAAGAACGTGCCGAGACATAAAGTTCGGACGTTCTTGGTTACATCTTACATCTATATTATTTGTTGCTTTGCATTTTACGTTGTGTCAAATAATCATTCTCATAATAAGCTAGCTCATCGCGCAGTTCTTCGAACAGTTTCGTAATATTCAAAATAATATCACGTGCTACACGAATCGGCTTCTTACGGAAACGAATCGCCTCCTGCCCTGTATACGCATAACGACCATCTTCGGAGTAGCATTCATTTTTCGGATAAAAGAATGCGTTCACAACATGGTGGTATACCTCGTACAAGGAACGTTCTGCAAAGTTCGCATCAAAGTTCGCACGACGAAGAGTAACACCCAACTTCTCATAGCTTACTTCTGAGAACACGAGCAAATGGCGTAGATCAGACAAAAATCCGCGGTAGAAACTAACGACTTCTTCATCTTGCTCGCTGCCTACCAGCTCCTGCAAACTGTACGTATTTAAAAATGGCTCCAATTGATCGATAACGGACTTCAGTTTTTCTCTAGACGCTTCACACAGCTGCTTAACATTAGCTGGCATGGAATGCTCCCCCTTAACTTGGCCCTATCACTTAGACGATATTAGGTACTATTTATAATGAACCACACTACCCACATCCTACCACATTCCAAAAGGAAAAGGTACTCCTTTCCACCTTTTTAGGCAAGAAGAATAAAAAGACCCAACAACTCTCAAGCTATGACAGTTGCAACAACGTCAACGGACAACTTGAATTATTTATGGAGGGATTACCATGCGTCGTGGCACAGCGATCGGCTTGTCTCTATTGGGAGCAACCATTGTCGTCGTTCCTTTACTTTGGAACGGCATGTCTAGCAATCAGCAGCCAGCCCGATATCAATCTGCTTCACAAGAGAAGCATTATAAACTCAACACCGTACATCAAGACATGAAAGTAACAGAACGATTGCTGTCAACAGATACGAAACAAGACATGAATCGAGCACTTAGCCAATGGCCGTCCAAAGATAAAAATCATATAAAAAAGAAAATGGACAGTTTCCGAGAAAAAAATCCGCACTTCGTATACACGAGTTGGGTTAATCAAACAGCCGGAGCTCATGTACGCAGCGGTTCTATACCTGAAGCAAGCCAACATGACGCACAATCAACGAAAGAACAACTTGCAAGCTACGTGCGCAAAGCAGAAACCTCTGTGACAAACAAGCAGTCTTATCGTTCACCGGAAGTCGTGCTCAATGGCAAGCAATATGTCGTGCAAGGCTATCCAAGTTCCACGACAAACGGTGGCATAGTAACCGTTGTTAGCCAGCATGTTGTTTATCAAGTTAATAATCATCAGCAGCGCAATCTGCGAGTAGTCCCTTACCCGCCTGAGCATAAATATCGGGTCAAATCCATAGATACGAATACGAAAAAAGATGTGACAGTAGCAGATGGGGAGGACAACCAGGGTACCAGTCACTATTACACAGACGAGATCGTCGTACGTTTTAAACAGCAGCCCACCGAACAGCAATTGAAGCGTATGCGTGATGATATTCGTGCAACGGCCGTTAAAAAAGTAGGCAATGCCTATGTCTTCCAATCCAAATGGATGGAAACCGAGCGATTGCAGCAATATTTTGCTTCATATAACCCGCTCTATGTTGAGCCTCATTATTTATATATGACGAACGATTTAAAGCGTAGTGATGGGACACCGACTAGCCTACATGCAACGCCATTACGCGATCGTTTGGGCAGAGATAATCGGGTACCTAGAGCAAATAACACAGCAGAAGCCGACCCGAATGACGTGCTATATCGACCATATCAGTGGAATTTACCATTAATTAAGACAAACAATGGCTGGTCGCTAACAAAAGGGCGCGAAGATGTTATTGTTGCTGTAGTTGATACTGGCGTGGATCTGAAGCACAGTGATTTGAAAGACAAGCTTCTTCCTGGCTATAATGCGATTAATCGCGATGCAAAGCCGCAAGATGATGTCGGACATGGAAGTCATGTGGCAGGCATTATTGGTGCCTCTGTTAACAATGAGGAAGGTATCGCCGGTATGACATGGTACAATAAAATATTGCCTGTCAAAGTACTTGATAGTTCAGGCTCCGGCACATCGTATTCGGTAGCTGAAGGGATTATTTGGGCAACGGATAATGGGGCAAAAGTAATTAACCTCAGTCTTGGCAATTATGTAGATGGAGCTTTGCTTCATGATGCTGTGCGCTACGCTCATGAAAGAGATGTTGTCCTTATTGCAGCAACAGGCAATGACAATACGAGTCAGCCAGGTTATCCTGCAGCCTACCCTGAAGTGTTCGCTGTATCCGCTACGGATTCCAACACTGCCAAGGCATCGTATTCCAACTATGGTAACTATGTCGATGTTGTAGCACCAGGTACATCTATTGCGAGCGCCTATACGAATAACCAATACGCTGCCTTGTCAGGAACGTCGATGGCCAGTCCTCATGTATCTGCACTGGCTGCCTTGATACGTTCTGTTAATCCTAGCCTGAAAAATACTGAAGTCTATGACATTATGCGCCAAACGGTAAACGACTTGGGTACAAAAGGGAAAGATAGCTACTACGGCTACGGACAAATTGATGTGGAACGCGCACTTCACCTTGCAACGCAAAGTACGCAGTCCTTGTCATTGTACCCTCAAAATGTTCAACGTGAACTGAAGCGAACTGCTGCTGAGTTTGATCGTTAATGTATGAGTAATGAGTAATAGTCCGCTAATATACACGAAGCCCGTATCGAATATTCGATACGGGCTTCTTATGTGTTTCATATGAATTAGCTTCATAATAAATGTGTTGTGCGATGGAAAGCTTGCCATAAGCCGGGTTCTGTACTGATCGTGGTATTACGGGAACAACCCTCCCACTACGGAGTGACAATCATCTATCTAGGCTGCCTATTACTAAGCAGCTCCAGCGACCAACCCAGACGCACCTCAGGCTAAGGTTAGCCCTTTGCAGGGCTTGCGTCCCATTAGGTCTTGCTCCAGATGGGGTTTACCAGGAACGAAGTCACCAGCGTTCCTCGTGGTCTCTTACACCACGGTTCCACCCTTACCTGTGCCGCATAAGCGGCCATCGGCGGTCCATTTCTGTGGCACTATCCTTCAACTCGCGCTGACTGGACGTTATCCAGCATCCTGCCTTGTGGAGCCCGGACTTTCCTCTCGTGGTTTGCACCACCAGCGATTGTCTGTCAAACTTTCCGACAACTTCGTAAGTATACTAGCTTCTCACAAGAAACTCAACACTCAACTTTTACATAAAATGAAAAGGTTCGGTATGAACGCCCGAAGCATGGAAAATCGTCTTCGAGCTATTTTGCTCTGCAAGCTGCTGCAAACGCGTTGTTACATCGGGAATAAACATCTTCTCCGCATGATGGCCAGGGTCAATAATACATAGACCCGCAGCAAGCGCATCCTGTGCCGTATGGAAATCTACATCGCCCGTTACGAGCACATCTGCACCATGGAAAAGCGCGTGTTTCACATATCTGGCTCCCGAACCGCCAAGTACAGCTACTTTACGGACTTCACGATCCATTGACCCTACAACACGTACATGCGGAACGTTAAAGCGTGACTTAACCTGCTCTGCCAAAGCAGACAGGCTCATCGAATCCTTTAATTTCCCTACGCGTCCGAGGCCCGATGGCTTGCCTTCCAATTGCAATGGGTAAATATCGTATGCTACCTCTTCATAAGGATGAGCCTTCAGCATCGTCCGAAGAACGCGGCTCTTTATAGAGCGAGGCACAACAGTTTCCAAACGCACTTCCTCGACTTCTTCCATTTTACCTGTAGACCCGATATAAGGATTCGTGCCTTCCAAAGGCTTAAATGAGCCTGTGCCCTCACTGTAGAAGCTGCAATGGCTGTATTCCCCTATCCAGCCTGCACCGACGTCAAGAATGGCTTGTCTCACCGGTTCCAAATGCGTTTTGGGAACAAATACAACGAGCTTCTCTAAACGATCCTCATGCACCTTCTCCAACACTTTAAGCTGATCCAGCTCAAGCGCCTGTGCCATCAGATCATTCATGCCGCCGTCAACAATATCATAGTTCGTATGGCTGATGTACACCGCAATATCATGCTTGATTAGCTTTTCATACAAGCGACCAGCAGGTGTATCCGTCTGCAAATCTTTGAGAGGTCGGAAAATAATTGCATGGTGAGCAATAATGAGCCCGGCATTCAATCGTATCGCTTCATCAACGACTGCTTCCGTTACATCAAGCGAGACAAGCACGTTCGCTACTTCCTTACGCAGCGTTCCTAATTGCAAACCAATGCGATCATCAGGTACAGCGAGAGATTTGGGAGCAAGCTGCTCAATCCACTGTGCTATTGTTTGCCCTTTTGCCAACATGCGATCAACTCCTCCAATTCTGATTTGTAGGCAACAAACTGTTCTCTGCGTTCAGCTGTTTCTTCGGCATCAGATTTAGCCATAGTATTTAGAATTCGCTCTTGCTTATTCACTTCGTGCTGCCACTTTGCAATGAATACATCGCTTACTGTTTCTTCAGACAAATAAGGCCCTAGCTTAAGCAGCCACTGCTCATCAAGAACGAAACCGCAATTCAATTGTCTCGATGCATACATCGTTTTGTCTGCTTGCACGAACTCATCGGCATTCCAGCCCTCAATTGGCCTTTCCGCCAGCAACACCTCATAAATCTTGCCGTCTTCTTCAAGAATATGTTCTGCTTTAAGCAGCCATTGCTCCTCACGCAGCCATTGTCTGACAAGATCTTCACCGACATTCGGCTGCAGGACAAGCCTCTGAACACCTTTCAGCTTATCTACGCCTGCCTGCAGAATGGAGACAATTAATCCGCCACCCATTCCTGCTATCGTAATACAATCCACTTCGCCTGCCTGAACAACAGCAAGTCCGTCACCTCGACGCACTTCTATAATTGACTCTAGACGCGAACCTTTAACTTGCCGTACTGCCGCATCAAAAGGACCTGGATTAACTTCTCCGGCAATGGCCTTAGCAATACGGTTCTCTTTAGCCAAATAGGTTGGCAGCAAGGCATGATCAGAGCCTATGTCAGCAAGACGACTATTCATTGGAACCCAATCAGCAATTTGCTGAAGCCTTTTCGATAACTTTATGATCACGTGTTTATTTCACCTACTGTACTATTAATGAAGTCGAACTCATCTTACCGCACATTTGCATTTGAGAATTAAAAAAGGTAAAATAATCCCCAACAGCATAAATGAAGGAAGATCTGAAAAATAAAGTTAGTTTCTATGTTAATGTAAGTACTAGCAATATGATATCTCATTTAGCATATACCTATGCGAATTTACAATCCTATTGCGCTTGAACACTGCCAATATGGAAGAAAAGACCTTACTGCGCGCTGCAGAGCGCAACAGAAGGTCTATGCATCCTGTGTCTATTCTAAGAAATCTTTCAAGCGCTTACTGCGGCTTGGGTGACGGAGCTTACGCAATGCTTTAGCTTCGATCTGACGAATACGCTCACGAGTAACGCCGAATACTTTACCGACCTCTTCTAGTGTACGTGTACGACCATCGTCGAGTCCGAAACGCAAACGAAGTACATTCTCTTCACGTTCTGTTAACGTATCAAGAACATCTTCTAGCTGCTCCTTCAACAATTCATATGCTGCCGCATCTGCTGGTGCCAAAGCTTCTTGATCCTCAATGAAGTCGCCCAAGTGTGAATCGTCTTCTTCCCCGATAGGTGTCTCCAACGATACAGGTTCCTGTGCAATCTTCATGATCTCACGTACTTTTTCCACACTGAGTTCCATCTCAGCAGCAATTTCTTCTGGTGTCGGTTCACGCCCTAGCTCTTGCAAGAGTTGACGGGAGACACGGATCAGCTTATTGATCGTCTCCACCATGTGAACCGGAATTCGGATTGTACGCGCTTGGTCTGCAATCGCCCGCGTTATCGCTTGACGAATCCACCATGTCGCATACGTACTGAATTTGAAGCCTTTATCGTGATCGAATTTCTCAACTGCTTTAATAAGACCCATGTTGCCTTCTTGGATAAGATCCAAGAATAGCATACCACGACCGACATAGCGTTTTGCAATGCTGACAACGAGACGCAAGTTCGCCTCCGCAAGGCGCTTCTTAGCTTCCTCGTCACCTAGATCAATGCGTTTCGCCAAGTCAATCTCATCCTCAGCAGAGAGAAGAGGAACACGGCCAATTTCTTTGAGATACATACGAACAGGGTCGTTAATCTTTATTCCTGGAGGAAGAGACAAGTCATCTTCATAATGGAAGTCGTCTTGCTCCTCATCGCGCTCTCCTCTAGGTCGACCGCCCATTTCATCGTCGTTCTCATTAATTTCAATTCCAAGGTCACTCAACTGCTCATAGAACTCGTCCATTTGATCAGAATCTTGATCAAAATTGGCCAACTTCTCGGTAATTTCTTTGTATGTGAGCGCCCCCCGCTTTTTGCCGAGTTCAATCAACTGATCCTTCACTTGGTCCAAAGCAGCTTCGGCTTCAAGTCCAGTATGTTGATCTTTCGCCATGTTCCGACTCCCTCCTCCCTAGATATCGCTCTCCTGTTGCTATCGCTTCAGTTGTTGCTCTAGGGTCACTTTTTCTTTACCAATCTGTGCAGCACGCATCCAATCGCCCGCACGCTCGGCTTGGATCATTTCCTCATGTAAACGTTCAATCTCGCGTTGGAGAGGAACCTTTTGTATAATGGAAATATAATCATCCAACACACTATGATCATAACGCAGTGGCACTTCCGACAATGATATCGAGGCCGCAACCTGCTCTAACCGATCGTCATGCAGCGCTGCGAGAAAGCGGCTAAAGTCCGGTTCTTTCCCTTGCGCATAGTAAGCATATAGATAAGCGGCTAAAGCCGCATGATCATCCGTATTAAATCCTTCACCAAGATGCTGTTCAACATAATCAGCTACTTCTACATCTTGAAACATAAGTCCGAGTAAAGTACGCTCGGCATAGACATACGCTGGCAATAATGCTGGGGGAGCCATACTTCTCTTAACATTCCTAACATTATTCCACCAATCGTCCGAATTATCCCCTCGGCCTCCTGGCAACAGCTTCTGCCTTAGATCGAAGCACTCTTGCTTCAGACTCTCAATGGTCACTCCAATCTGCTTGGACAGTTCCGCCAGATGCATTTCGCGCTCAGTCGGTGATTCGATTGGCGCAATCAGCTTCAATGCCTCTTTTAAGAATCTGCGCTTACCATCATCTTCTAGCAGTATATGATCACCACGTAAAGATAGTAGCTGAAACTTAACAGGTGACACTGCTGCAGATAAGATGGCATGTCTGAATCGCTCTGCTCCATTGGCTCGAATATAATCATCCGGGTCCATATTGTTAGGAAGCATCGCTACAGATACATCCAATCCCTCTTGCTCCAGCAATGGGATTGCTTTGCTTGCAGCGGCTCGTCCCGCATTATCTCCGTCATAACAGATAATAACGCGTTCGACCATCCGCTTCATAAGCTTGACATGTTCTGAAGTAAGAGCGGTTCCCATCGTAGCTATACCATTGAATACTTCAGCATCCCATGCCTGAATGACATCCGCATAGCCTTCAAACAAAACAAGCTGTCCTGTGCGCTTCATATGCGGCCGTGCCAAATGCTGATTGTAGATAAGCTTAGACTTATTAAAAAGCAACGTTTCAGGTGAATTTAAATATTTGGGTTGTCCCTCTCCCAATATTCGACCTCCGAAGCCAATAACCTTCCCATTTCGATCCCATATCGGAAACATAATTCGATCCCGGAAGCGATCGACATAGCCTGGTTGCTGGTGCTTCGCAGACAAGAGTCCCGCCTGCTCCATTGCTTCTAGCGAGAAGCCGCGCTTCTCCAGCAATTGTACGAGCGTATCCCATTGTGTTGGTGCATAGCCAATCTGAAACTGCTCAATCAGTTTATCGTTGATACCCCGATCTCGCAGATAACTTAGGGCTTCTTGACCATGGGCCGTATTCATCAAAATATAATGATACAGCTTGGCCGCAAGCTCGTGAGCTTCAATCATCTTGTCCTTCAGCTCGCTTTGCGGGCTGCGTTCAAAGGAAATATCTCCCCATTGAAAGTTCAAGTTCGCTTGTTCAGCTAACTGTTTGACTGCTTCTGGAAAGGTAAACCCTTCGACTCCCATAAGGAACTTAATAACTGTGCCGCCAGCATTGCAACCATAACAATGGTATATCTGTCTGTCAGGCGTAACGGTGAAAGACGGGGTCTTCTCCGAGTGAAAAGGACAAAGTCCTTTTAAATACTTACCATGTTTCGAAAGATGAACGTACTTGGAGACAACGTCCACAATATCATTTCGAGTGAGCACTTCATCAATAAAATGCTCAGGGATTGGTCCATTTCCATTCACCATATTATCACCTTCATAGAAACACGTAATACTAATTCGCTAAAGGGAGTGGTTCTCCTGCTGCCTGAGCAAAACTTTTGTCAGTTCATGTTGGAATTTCTCTCGATCCTCGAGCGTCATTGCTTTTGGTCCCTTCGTACGCTGGCCTGCTCGCCGTGCCTTAGCAGAAAAATGGCGTTGTTCAAGCAGTTCATCCACATTGCCGATATGTAACTCTTTTCCTCGAGGCGTCAATACGATGCATCCCCGGGGCAAACATAGCGCGGCCAATCCATAGTCATTCGTCACGACTATGTCACCTGACCGCGCTTCGTTTGCAATATACATATCTGCTGCTTGAAAGCCTTGATCCACATAAATACTGCGGACGTAGCTGGATGATAGTGAGTTATTCTGATATGCGGCGTAAGAAGCTATAAATAAAGCGTGAACGTGATACTGTTCAGCAATCGTCATAATTTCGACTTTTACTGGACAAGCATCAGCATCGACAATAATGCGATGTAAGGACATCCTTTTCTCCATGCTTAATCCGCCTGCTAGTCATAATTGGGATACAAATAATGGCAAGTTGTTAAGGACACAACTATGCAACGATTCAGTATCGTCTATATTATATACGCTGCCAACATGAAAAATCCTGCTTGTAAGAAGTGAACTCTATAAATTATTGTAGAATTTTGTCGAACACACAGAAAAAAGTGCGGAATGAGCTGAACATTAGCCTGTTCTGCACATTCCGCATTCTGCAATCAGGTTTACTTTAGACAGACGCCCATACTAACTTAGAGAAATCAGCATAGCGATAAAGATCATTCGCAATCAGCTTCAACAGAGCTAGACGATTATTTTTCACTGCCTCATCCTTGGCCATAACCATGACATCGTCAAAGAATGCAGTAATCGGCTGCTCCAGCTTGCCAAGCTCGATTAGAACTTGTTCAGGCTGTTGAATCGAACGTTCGATTTGCTCATGTGCCAATTTCCAACTTGCATACAGCTCACGTTCTTGATCTTGCTCAAACAACTCTTCATTCACATCTGCATGCTCAGCCTTAGCTGCTAAGTTAGCAACACGATTGAAGGATTCTACCGTTGTCTTGAATGCCTCCTGCTGAACAGCAGTCATCAAGGACTTACCACGTGCAATCGTAAGCTTCACATCATCGTAGCCAGCTGCCAACGCAGCGTCTACAACGTCATAGCGAACTTCCTCAGACAACACATTTTTGACACGCAGTCCGAAGAAGTCATACAAATCATTACGTACTTCAACACGGTTACGTTTCAATAATTGTGCTTGTTCTTGCACATCCAGTGCAACATCGAACAATTGAGACAAGGAAAGCGGTACATTTTGTTCCACGATCATTTGTACGATACCTGTTGCTTGACGACGCAATGCATATGGGTCTTGGGAACCAGTCGGGATAATTCCGATAGCAAAGCAGCCTACCAGCGTATCCATTTTATCTGCCAAGCTTACAAGCTGGCCGACAAGTGTAGCTGGCGCCGTATCACCTGCAAAACGAGGCTTATAGTGCTCGTTAATGGCACGCGCAACTTCCGCGTCTTCGTTCAATTTCAACGCGTAGTCCTCACCCATTTGACCTTGCAGCTCTGGGAATTCATATACCATTTGCGTAACCAAATCGAATTTGCAAATATCAGCTGCACGGCTTACTTTTACAGCTACCTGCTCATCAGCCTTAACGACTGCTGCCAATTTATCTGCAATCGCACGAATACGACGTACTTTGTCTCCAAGCGTACCTAGCTCTTCATGGAACACGATGGAATCTAGTTTCTTAACACAATCTTCAATGCGAAGCTTCTGATCTTCCTGATAGAAGAATTTCGCATCGGACAAACGAGCACGAAGTACTTTTTCATTACCTTTTGCAACAATATCAAGACCTTTATCATCACCGTTGCGTACCGTTACGAAATAAGGCAGCAATTGATTTTGCGCATCAAGTACTGGGAAATAGCGCTGGTGCTCACGCATCGAAGTAATGAGTACATCTTGTGGAATGTGAAGGAATGACTCATCAAATGTACCGAACAACGCAGTCGGATACTCAACAAGGAACAATACCTCTTCCAACAAGTCTTCCTTGATGGAAATATTCCATTGCTTCTCAGCAGCTAGCTTCTCCAACTGGCTGACGATAAGTGCCTTACGCTCTTCCACATCAACGATAACATGCTGCTCACGAAGACGCTCTACGTATTGTTCAGCACTTGTAATAACAGTCTCTTCGCCTAAGAAGCGATGTCCGCGTGATACATTACCTGCTTTGACGCCGGTAAATTCGATAGGAATGATGTCACTGCCAAATAACGCAACAACCCAACGAATCGGACGAACGAAGCGCATTTCATAGCTTCCCCATCTCATGTTTTTAGGGAATGTCATTGCGTGAACAATGCTGCTCAAGCCTTCTGCCAATACGTCAGCCGTGTCCGTTCCAATGCTGCTCTTATTCGCGTAAATGTACTCAACACCGTTCAATTCTTTGAAGAACAGCTGCTCAGGATCTACACCTTGAGAGCGAGCAAAACCAAGTGTAGCCTTAGACCATTGCCCTTGTTCATCTACAGCAATCTTACGTGCTGGTCCTTTCACTTCCTCGTGAACATCTGTCTGCTTGTCAGCTGCATTATGCACAACGATAGCAAGACGACGCGGCGTTGCATACGCTTTTACGCCTTCATGGGCAATACGGGATTGCTCCAACCAACGCTCTACACGCTCTTGCAATTGATCTATAGCTCCACGTACGAAACGTGCGGGCACTTCTTCAAGTCCTAGTTCTAAGAGCAAATGTTTAGGCATCTTGGTTCTCTCCCTTCTTCAACAACGGGAAGCCAAGCTTCTCGCGCTCTTCGTAGTAAGTAGCTGCTACTTGGCGAGCCAAGTTACGCACTCGTGTAATAAATCCTGTGCGCTCTGTTACACTGATTGCACCACGTGCATCCAGCAAGTTGAACGTATGCGAGCATTTCAGCACATAATCATAAGCTGGGAATACCAAGTGCTCATCCATTGCACGTTTTGCTTCTTGCTCATACGTGTTGAACAAATTGAACAGCATCGCTGTGTCACTTACTTCAAACGTATATTTGGAATGCTCGTATTCAGGCTGCAAGAATACATCACCATAAGTGATTCCTTCAACCCACTCTAGATCAAATACATTTTCTTTTTCTTGAATATAGGATGCTAGACGCTCTAGCCCGTACGTAATTTCTACCGCTACTGGATTTGCATCGATTCCACCTACTTGCTGGAAGTAAGTGAACTGTGTAATCTCCATGCCATCAAGCCATACTTCCCAGCCTAATCCCCATGCACCTAGTGTCGGTGATTCCCAGTTATCCTCTACAAAGCGGATATCATGTTTCAGCGGATCAATCCCAAGCTGCTTCAAGCTTTCCAAGTACAACTCTTGAATGTTGTCTGGAGAAGGCTTCATGATCACTTGAAACTGATGATGCTGATACAAACGGTTTGGATTTTCTCCATAACGACCGTCTCCTGGTCGACGAGAAGGCTCTACATAAGCAACATTCCAAGGCTCAGGTCCAATAGAGCGAAGGAAAGTCATTGGGTTCATCGTACCAGCACCCTTTTCGACATCATACGGCTGCACGATGATACAGTTTTGCTTTGCCCAGAAATTTTGCAAAGTCAAAATGATTTGTTGAAAATTCATGCGACTGTTCACTCCTTACACGGATAGGTTCAGCTCTGACGTTATGAGCACGAGTGTGACTATACAAAAAAACTCCCGCCCCTACGTCTGCTGCCAGACATAGGGACGAGAGTTGTTATCCCGCGGTTCCACCCTACTTGATAATCGCGATTCCAACGTGATTTCACGAATTCACAATTATCCACTTTAAAGTTATACATGCTCCGAAGTGCCGTTTCATTCATCCATTCGTTCAGGCTCTCACCATCCCTGAATCGCTATCCTCGAATTGCGGATCGAACTACTTACTTCATCACTGCATGTTATTAAATTAATTAATAAATTATATCATATCGAATGACACAACTTTCGTCAAGCAGCGCGGTGGCTGATGGCTTGACCCAACTAATCGCCGCCGTTACCTTCCTGCTCCTCTGCTTCTTTTTCAGTCATAGAGGGAAGTGGAGCAAGATCATACTTCTCCATTTGCTCAAGGAATTGTAACGATTTGCAGCGTACTCCTATGTGGGTATCCATATAACCACGCATGCAGTCTCGAAGTTGCAGTTTCGTTTCTTGTTTGAGTGTAATGTCCCCAAGTCTTCGTAAGTCTGTCTTAATAAAAACTTGCATTAGCTTCAATATGTTGCCGGAACAAACATAACGGCCATGTTCACGAGGACGACATCGCGAGCAAATCGCTCCTCCAAGCCTCCATCCAAATCCCGTTAATTCATCTGTCCGACCACAAACGACACAACTGTCAACAGATGGAGCAACCCCTACTGCTTGGCACAGTTTCATTTCAAATATATGAGTGGTCACCTGAGCATCTTTGCCTTCACGAATTGCTCGCATATATGCAAGCAATTGATCAAACATTGCGCCTCCGGATTCTTCATCTTGCAGTGCACGATCAACAAGCTCCACCACGTACGACGCGTACGCCGCCAGATGGAGCTGTTCTCGTAGCGTATGATTCGGCTCGGTAATTTCGCACGCGTTCAAGGTACCAATTGAGCCCATGCCGCGAAAGAACACGTACTCACCAAATGTAAATAGCTGCGTGGCGGCACCGTGGCGGCTGCGTACTTTTTTGGCACCGCGAACGAGTACTCCTACTTTGCCGTGAGACTTCGTACACAGCGTTATAATCTTGTTGCCTTCCCCATAATCCATACTGCGGATGACAATGCCTTCAATGCGATATAACACCTTGTCCCTCCCATGTGACAAGCGATCACTTATTCCGCATGCTCTGACGGTTGCAAAGATTCACCATCCATAGGAACAGTATCTCGAATCTGAGCAATATGCTTATACAACAAATATGCATCTACATCACCAGTCATTGCGAACACATTCCATGAGAAATCACGCATTGTGTTATCCCCTTTCGTCGGACATGACGTTGTCTTCAAGACTAGCATGTGCTAGCAGATGGGGATTATCCTTTGCAAAAAATGGTCATGTGCTGGATGTATAAGTAATTTGTTGTCTGCTACACGTCGTGACGGAAACCTAGATCCTTGAGCACACGTTCATGGTTACGCCAGTCTTTCTTTACTTTAACCCACAGCTCAATAAATGTACGGGATCCTAGCAGTGTCTCAATGTCTCTTCGCGCTTGTTTACCTACTTGTTTAAGCAACGCACCTTGCTTACCGATAATGATTCCTTTTTGCGAGTCACGTTCAACAAAAATGACTGCTGAAATGTAGACTACACCATTTTCCTGCACACGCATATCTTCGATTGTTACAGCGATAGAGTGCGGGATTTCTTCACGTGTTGCATGCAATATTTTTTCACGAATAAGTTCTGCAACAACGAATTGCTCAGGATGGTCCGTGATCTGATCATCTGGATAGTATTGCGGTCCTTCTGGCAAATAGCCGTGCAGCACTTGAAGCAATCGATCTACGTTGTTTCCTTGCAAGGCAGATATCGGAACAATGGCCGCAAACTCATGCAATTCATTGTACTGCTGAATCATCGCAGGTACTTCATCAGGGCGAACTTGGTCAATCTTGTTCATGACAAGAATAACAGGTGTTTTAACCAGCTTTAATTGTTCAATAACGAAGCGGTCGCCTCCACCTAAACCAGCGGCAACATCCACCAAGAACAGCACTGCCTCAACTTCATTTAACGTGTTGAGAGCCACTTGATTCATATAGTCGCCAAGCTTTGATGTGCGTTTATGAATACCTGGCGTGTCCAAAAATACGATTTGCGATGATTCTTGCGTATACACACCATGAATTTTGTTACGTGTCGTTTGTGGTTTATCCGACATAATCGCAATCTTTTGGCCGATAACATGGTTCATGAGTGTTGATTTCCCCACATTGGGACGACCAACGATTGCGACGAATCCGGATTTGTAAGATGATTTATTGTTCATGTTGTACTCCTAATCTTCTTTATAACTTTACTTTAAGGGTTTAATTCGGTGACTCGTCTATTAGCTGTTTGCCAATCCTTCAGTGCGTGATGCTGAACTATCTAGACTGGATACATCAAATGCACCAGGGAGTAATTCACCAATCGTAGTTTCCACTAAATCTCCGTTCAAGTTGCCCATATAAACAGGCATCTCAGCAGCACATAATTCGACTAGAACTTGACGACATACCCCACATGGAGTTATCGGAGCAGTTGTATCCCCAATGACTGCGATAGCTTGGAAAGACTTCGCGCTGCAGCCATCCGCGATTGCACGGAATAATGCAGTTCGCTCCGCACAGTTGGTAGGACCGTAAGCAGCATTCTCTACATTGCAGCCCATATGAACGTTTCCTTCGCTGTCCAACAAGGCAGCTCCTACCTTAAAGTGTGAATAAGGAGTGTAAGCACGCTCCCTCGCCTGTCTTGCCAATTCCATCAATTGTTGTTTATCCATGATGTCAACTCCTTATATTCAGGATTGGGTATAAATCCTCACATCTTCATATTACAACAAATTTTACAGTGTACCAATCAAAGTTACGAATCGTCCGCCAAATATAATTGCCCCGGTTATAACGGCGAACGCCGCCGTTACCAAAACGGCTCCGGCGGCGGTATCTTTCGCTATCTTAGCCAGCGGATGCTGATCCGGCATGACCATATCTACTACAGCTTCAATCGCAGTGTTCATTAACTCCGCTGCGATCACAACGGTAATACAAAGCAAGAGCCATAGCCACTCGCTCGTATCAACCCCTAACAGTATTCCAAACAGTATGACAATCAATGAAGCATATACATGCACTCGCATATTACGCTGCGTTGTATAAGCATACTTTATACCGTCTATGGCTGCTTGAAACGTTCGACGCCAATTATGACGCCAGTCCATTATCGTGTCAACCCGATCTTGGATAGAACCGCTTCCTGCTTGTCCATCATCACACGTTCACTCTCATCATCTTGATGATCATAGCCAATTAGGTGAAGGAATCCGTGCACGAACAAAAAGCCAATTTCTCTTTCCAGTGAATGACCATATTCATCAGCTTGAGCTTGCGCACGTTCCGTCGAGATAATAATATCTCCAAGCATATCTCCCAAAGAGGCTAACTCTTGCTCGTCTTCCACCTCGTACAAGATATCCATTTCCTCATCAACCGACTCATTCAATGCAAACGAAAGTACATCTGTCGGACGGTCAATTTGGCGATAATCACGATTGAGTTCATGGATGCGTTCATCATCGACGAATGTAAGCGCTACTTCACCTTCCACGATCCCTTCCATCTGAGCTGCTTCCACAAGCAAAAGCTCCAACTTTTGTATCAATGCTTCGCTAATAGGGTAAATGGACTGTTCGTCGCTCCATTCCAACTTGATGTTCATCAATTAAACTCTCCTTCTTGCCATTGCTTATTTCATTGCTTCAATGTGTTCTTTGTTACAACAGGTTCTTCCTGTGCAGACAAGCTATCAGCATTAGGCTGATCATCTGCCTTGGAATCACCTTTAGCTATTTCGGGTTGCTTCTTTGCAGCATCTGGGTATTCAATTCGAGAATGGAAAATACCCATAACCGTTTCTTTAAGAGAATGAGCAACCATATCTAATTCGCGCATCGTTAAGTCGCATTCATTGAACTGGTTATCATCGAGTCGATCCTTAATGATTTTGTGGATCATATTCTCAATCTGTTCCATTGTCGGATGACGAAGCGAGCGAACCGCTGCCTCAACACAATCCGCAATTCCGACTACCGCCGCTTCCTTCGACTGTGCCTTCGGTCCAGGATAACGGAAATCATCCTCTGTGAAATCCGCCTCCTCACCTTGTTCCTCTGCCTGCTTCAATGCTTTATGGTAAAAATACTTCAGGAATGTTGTTCCATGATGCTGTTCTGCAATATCTCGAATTGGCTTAGGCAGCTTATATTCCTTCAGCATTTCAGCACCATCACTAGCGTGAGCAACAATAATCGAAGTGCTTAGCTTCGGATCAATATAATCATGTGGATTATCAATATTGGTTTGATTCTCTATAAAGTAGCTTGGACGCTTAGTCTTGCCTATATCATGGTAAAATGCGCCGACCCGGCACAATAGACCATTTGCTCCAATTGACTCTGCTGCCTGCTCCGCTAAATTACCAACCATAACACTGTGATGATATGTTCCTGGTGTCTCTGTCAATAGCTTCCTCAGCAAAGGATGGTTCGGATTAGATAGCTCGACCAACTTCAATGCTGACAATATGCCGAATGTAACCTCGAAAAACGGCATAAGCCCAATGACCAAAACAGCCGTAACTAAACCACTGCTAAATGCGAACACCGCCGCTAAAGATGTTTCTTTGCTGTTCAACGGTAGACCATTAAGCATCGCTACAGTTAATACGGTTAATCCACCGAAGATACATATCATAATTCCAGCCTTTAGTATGGTCGATCGTTGACTTGCTCGATGTATGGCGAAAATCGATGCGTAAGAAACAACGAGCGCAAACAAGCCATAGTTGAAATCAAACAGCATATTTTGATGAGTATTTAACAATGCACTCGCAATGATACTGAACAATACAGCCGATACGTAGGCTAATGAGACATCGAGCAGCAGCGTTATGAGCATAACACCAAGCGCGACAGGAGCAACGTATCCGATATAAGCAGTTGTCTCGGTTTGTGCAAACGATACAATTTCCATCATAATTATATTAATGACGAAAATTAACAACAACATAAGCAGCTGTGAGTTGTTGTACTTAAAATGAGTATGGCTTCCCTGACGCATAAACATAACCAACAGCAAGGTAAATAATGTTGAAAGAAGCAGCAGCCCAAACTGAGGCCACAAGTTTACTTCTGTCTTCAACAAACCATTTTCTTTGAGGAGATCATACATATCCTTTGTAATGATCTCGCCCTTTTGAACGATAAGTTCACCTTGCTTAATAAATACTTCTTGCGTATTTTCACGAGCCTGTACCTTCGCTTGCTTCGTGGCTTCTTCGTCATAGAACTTGTTTGGCGTAATGGCTAGCCTAACAAGCTCCTGAACAACTTCACGTTCTGCACGCTTATCCAATGAGCTTGTATTCACGGACTCCGCAACTTTGGCTCTGGCTACTGCTGCATCTGCGATCGAATCACTCATTAATGTACTTACAATTTCATGAGATACGACCTTCATTTCAGCAATGTCTTCTTTTGAGAGTCGTGCCATCTTGATGTAAGTTTCTTCAGGCACACGATATTTCTGCTCTTCGATTCGCTTCGTTACTTCTTCCAGTAACTGTGCAGAATACGTATTCGCGTTGCGGCTCGTCAAAATAAACGTGCGAATGTAATCATCGAACATTTGTGGAATTACGCGGCGATACAAATCTACTTTCTCCGAGAAAGACAGCTGATCATCTTGATTCAACAGTTCGATACGATTAAAAATACTATCAATTAGCCGGTCATTTTTGATCGACACAATTGGATAAACAGGTGGCGCGCCTTCAGCTGCCTCTTCTTGAGCATTCAGCGTTGCCTGCTTGTCCTTAATTTGCATTGGAGCGACAATATTTTTTTCTACCGGATTTCCAATTTGAATATCAAACTTTTCCGGCAGCATTTTAGGTGCAAGGGAAAAATAAATAAATATCGTTAGGACTACGAATAATACAATACGCATACCTAAACTATATTTCCATCCTCCCGTTTTCACTGGACGTATTCTTCGATTGCTACCGTTATTTTTAGCTTGTAGCATAGAGAACAACCCTCTCTATCCTTGGTTTTCGCTTTCCTTCTGGTAAGCTATAATAATTTTTTGTACTAAGGAATGACGAACGACATCTTGTTCAGCAAAATGCATAAAGCCAATCTCCTTAATATCTCGAAGCACTTTATGAGCTTCGACAAGTCCTGAATTTTTGCCCCTAGGCAAATCAATTTGCGTAACGTCGCCTGTAATGACCATTTTTGAGCCAAAACCAAGGCGCGTTAGGAACATTTTCATCTGTTCAGGAGTCGTATTTTGCGCCTCATCCAAGATGATGAATGCATCATCTAATGTTCGACCACGCATATATGCCAGTGGTGCAATTTCGATCAATCCTCGCTCTAATGCCTTAGCGACTTGATCAGGACCCATAACATCATGCAAAGCATCATACAAAGGACGCAAGTATGGATCTACCTTCTCTTGCAAATCTCCTGGCAGGAAGCCTAGATTCTCTCCCGCCTCCACAGCCGGACGTGTTAAGATGATCCGCTTAACTGCCCCTTCCTTCAAAGCAGTCACTGCTAAAACTACAGCAAGGTACGTCTTACCTGTACCCGCAGGTCCAATTCCAAATACAACATCCAGCTTCTTGATCATAGAAACGTAGTGACGTTGACCGATTGTCTTCACACGAATCGGCTTGCCACGGTATGTATGAGCCACTTCTCCCTTGAACAAATCCAACAGCTCATGGACTTTCCATTGCTCTGCCAATTCAAGTGCGTACATAATATCCCGTTCAGACAACCCAATATTGTTGCGAATAAGTTCGAGCAGCACTTCAAACAACTGTTTGAACTTTTCCACTTCTTCGGAATCACCTGTCAGGACAATCTCTGCTTCACGTGACGATATTTCGACTTCGGTATGAGATTGGATAAGCTTAAAATACTTGTCTTGTGGTCCAAAAAGCGCCAGACCTTCAGCTGCATTCTCTAATGAAAGTTTCACGGTTTGTTGTTGCGACAAAATCTCAGTCTCCTTGCCTTAGTCATATGATTTAGTCTTTATGAAGTGCCGATTATAGGCTGCTCTTCTGCAATCGATTGCTCTACTTCAAACATAACCTTAAGTTTCACTTTACCATTCTCCGTCTTCTGATGCAAAATCTTTTCCGTCACGACACGAGCATTCGGTCCATATTTCGCCATAATATCCGATCTTGCATGCTGCAATCCAATTTGAACAGCCTCTTGCTGTTCTTGAGCCTCTTCAACAATCTGTACTTCCATTATCTTTTCTTTTACCCATTTTAGCGGCAAAGTTAACATTCCTACATTTACATCACTGAATTCGGTCTTCACTTCATAATGGTAATAAGGAATTTCTCCATAACCACTTACCTGCAGACGTCGTTGACCCAGCTGTACATAAGATTTCTCTACGCTTTGGCCAGTCATGACTTTTTGCTTGCTTATAAGAGGTGATTGTATCGAATATTCATACCAAACAAGACCTCGTATGCTACCTTTAGCCACAACAGTCAAAGGAGACTCAGGAGAACCTAGACCGCCACTAATAAGGAGCTGTCCCTTTCTCACTCGATCATTCGGTTTCACGACTGCTTTGCCTTCCTCGGCAATAATACTTGTAATGATAGCATCTGTCCTTGCTACTATGTTACGTGGATTATTAAGCTTTCTCGCTTTGGGCACAGTGGATTCCACAATATGAATGACAATTTTAGTACCTTGCCTTGTCACGCCGACCCAGGATGAAGAAGACAGCTTCGCGTGCAGCGCTTTTGACAGATCTTCTGTATCTTTAAGCCTGAATGTCCACTGAAATGGATATATACCCTCCTGATGCGCAGCCGCCAGCACTTGCTCGGTTGAGATCGACTCATTCCCCTTCACTTCTATCGTCCACACTAGGGATGACAGCATGTACAATCCGAGCAAAAATAAAAATGCACCTGTTACAAAAAAAGAACGTCGGCGCACTTGTCCAACCGAAAAAGGAAGTCCATGACGCTCCATTACATGAACACGGCAGCCTGTCTTTTTTAAATACGGACGTAAACGAAAAAAGTCAGGTACTATAATAAAGAGGCTCACCTGATGATCCTCTGTGCGCCTCACATCCCATATCGTTATCCGTTTTGCTAAAAGGAGATTAAGCAGCTGTTCGGAATGCTGTCCTCGAATTTGAACTTTGACATATCCACGTATTTTGCCCATTAACGGTGGTTTCATGGCTTTGCATCCTCCATTCCGTGAACCTTTACTTCAGCTATGTAGCCTTCGATACATATTTCCTCTGTCCAAATCCCGCGAATGACAAGTTCAGTTCCCGTTACTTCCAGTTCCCCTTTTGCCAGCGATAATCTCATATTTTCATTGGAAAAATGAACAATTCCACGATGATTCTCTACGAACAGCTTGCGATTGCCTATTAAGGATACTCGGGGCACATCAGATACGATATCCTGCGGCAAATCAAACAAATGCGCCGTCCACTGATTCAACTTGCGCATGATACGGCTCATACGTGTGAGGCCCCCTTCCTGTACTTTACAACTTATGCTCCATCAGCAATGAATATGAGAAATAGCAATAGGATGAAAAGACAAAAAAGTCCTAACCCGTTCCTTAGAAGGAACAAAGGCTAGGACTTTTTACATTATCGATTGCGGAACGGACGCTTTGCGCGAGGCGGACCTAGTATTTCGGCCCATATCACACCTTGACGCGCCTGCTCAGCTAAGGTTTGATTGGAATCGGCCTTGTCACGCTGATGCTGCCCTCCATGACCGTTTCGCGAATATCTAGACGAGAAACCCTCTCCAGCTGCCGCAGTTTGAGCACGATAAGTTGTATCGGATAGTCTTGATGAAGTATAACCAACTGCATTCTCTTCTCGATCATGGTTATAAGCATTCGAGAACACAGGAGTCGTTCGCACATCCTCTAATAGAGGCTGCTGATGCTCATACTCTTCCTCATCGTCTTCATAATCATCATAGTCGCCCTTATCTTGATCGTGATTAGATTGACTCTGGCTAGCCGTACTTTGCGTATCACCACCAAAGCTTGGCATTTGACTGACTGACTTCTTTTTATTGCCCATTAGCGAAATTAAGAAGCCCACAACAGCAACGACTACAAAAATATTCGAAAAAATGAAATCAAATAGTTTTTCCATGGCTTATCGCCTAGCTTTCCGAATTGTGGTCAGAACGTCCTGCGTCTGTATTCTTGCCAATCGAGCCGCGCATTTGCGTATCCGCCTCAATATTTTGGAGGTTCATGTAATCCATAACACCTAACTTACCGCTCTTGAGCGCTTCAGCCATTGCCAACGGAACTTGAGACTCAGACTCAACTACACGCGCGCGCATCTCTACGACGCGAGCCTTCATCTCTTGCTCTTGTGCAACGGCCATTGCACGACGCTCTTCTGCCTTTGCTTGAGCGATACGCTTATCAGCTTCAGCTTGCTCCGTCTGAAGATGCGCACCGATATTTTTACCTACATCCACGTCAGCCACATCAATGGACAAGATTTCGAACGCTGTACCCGCATCCAAACCTTTGCCAAGTACTGTACGAGAAATCAAATCTGGATTTTCCAATACATCTTTATGAGTAGCACTAGAACCTACCGTAGTAACAATACCTTCACCAACACGGGCAATGATTGTTTCTTCACCCGCACCACCAACGAGACGTTCAATGTTCGCACGGACCGTTACACGAGCACGAACTTTTACTTCAATTCCGTCTTTCGCCATAGCGGCAACGATTGGTGTTTCAATAACACGAGGATTAACGCTCATTTGTACAGCTTGCAATACATCACGTCCTGCAAGATCAATAGCAGCTGCACGCTCAAATTCCAAGCTAATATTTGCGCGCTGTGCAGCAATTAGTGCATTTACAACTCTATCTACATTACCGCCCGCCAAATAGTGACTTTCCAATTGATTAATGGATAGCCCTAATCCAGCTTTAGTCGCCTTGATCATCGGATTAACGATACGGCTCGGGGTAACACGACGTAGACGCATTGCTACCAACGTAATAATACTAATTTTCACACCGGATGCAATAGCAGAAATCCAGAGCATTACCGGGAAGAAGCTGAGGAATACACTCACGGCGATAATAATAACCGCGACCGTCAGCAATAAGCTAATATTCAATTCCATAAAAGCACAACCTCCGATTCATTTTTCTATATAGGCAGGTTTACATGAAACCGCGACCCCTAGTCTTCTGCGTGTTCGCGCACAACGACACGAACTCCTTCTACATGAATTACCTTTACACGCTTACCAGCGCTAATAAATCCTCCATCGGTAACAACATCAACTTTTCGTTCGTTGAACGATGCGGTACCGGATGGTCGAAGCGTAGTTAATGCAATACCAACTTCTCCGATGAGCTCGGATGCATTTCGCACGGACACGAAACCATCTTCCGTTGTCAATTGCTCTCGCAGAATGAATCGATTCCATACTCCGCGATGCTTAAATATGCGTGCAATGATGACAACGACTATGGTAGCGGCGATGAATGCAATCCCCAAAGACAACAGCGCATCAGATGTGTCATATGCAGCTCTCACGACACTTGTAATAAGACTGGCAGAACCTAGTATTCCCAATATGCCAAAGCTCGGTACAAACAGTTCCAACACGAGCAGTACAAGACCTAGAACAAAGAGGACAAATGCCTCCATCCCTGCTAATCCAGCGACATAAGCGCCGAAGAAGTATAGACCGAAACTAAGAACACCCAAAATACCTGGCACACCGAACCCTGGTACAATTAGTTCAATAGCAATACCTGCAATACCGATGAACAACAGCATAGTAGCGACAATTGGATTCATAAGGAACGAAGCTATTCGTTCCGATGCAGCGACCTCGATCGTTAGTACAAGCGGATTGCTGCGCTTCATTTGAGTAAGCAATTCTTGAAGGGAAGCTGCTTCGAAATCCGCATAACCAACTTTGACCGCTTCCTTTGTATCCAAGGCAAGCACTTCTCCCGTCTTCTTGGTACGGTCGAGTTTAGGAAGTTTTATTTCATTCTTCACATCAACCATAGCGACTGCATAAGTGCCATCACGGCCATTGGCCTCAGCAGCACCCTTCATCATGCTCGACCATGCAGCAACGACTTTTGGATTGTCAACCAGTTCGGCATTCACATCCACGATCGCGGCTGAGCCGATCATGCTCGTAGGTGTCATCGCGATCTTATCCGCGCTGAGTGCTATATAACTACCAGCAGAAGCTGCTTTACCATTTACATAAACAACGGTTGGAATAGGGCTCTCCGATATGAGGAGTCCTAATGCTTCAGCACTGTCTAACCTTCCACCAGGTGTGTTCATTTCAAACACGATAAGCTCCGCCTTTGATTGCTTCGCTTCTTCAATCGCCCGACGAACATATGACTCCATAACTGGATCTACAGCACCTTCTAGCTTTATGACGGCAACTACGCCATCATTCACAGTCCCTGGAACGGGCTCGGCATATGCTGGCTTTACACCAACACTGCTGATTACACCTAACAAGCCTGTCAGAGCAAAAACAGTAAGCGTCGTTAAAATGAGCCATCTCTTTAACGTTACAGAACGTGAATTCAATCCACTACCCCCTTCTCTGTTTAGTATGTCAACTGTTCTTACTTTCTTGATTCCATATATGCGGTAATACGTAATTTCATCAATTACGTTTCAATAATCTAACAAAATCGTCAAAGTCAACAACGTATAACTGCAAGCAACACACAAAAATAATCCATTTATAACCATCAACACAATCACTCCACATGCTCATTTGCAAAAAGAAGACATAATAAAAAACACTCCTTGAAACAAGGAGTGTTTTTGTATTCGATCAGTTATAAAGATTCGCTTATTGCAGATGCTGTTGAACAATTACATTGACAAGTTTACCGTCGGAACGTCCTTTGACCTTTGGCATTAGGGCAGCCATAAGCTTACCCATGTCTGCTTTCGAAGTAGCACCGGTCTCTTGGATGGTCTCTCGTACAATGGCTTTAATTTCTTCTTCAGAAAGCTGTGCTGGAAGGTATTCCAACAAAATGTCAAGCTCTAGTTTCAAGTTATCTACAAGGTCGAATCGGCTAGCTTTCTCGAACTCATGGAGGGCATCTTTCCGCTGTTTGATTTCACGACCTAGAATTTCAAGCACTTCATCGTCATTCAAAGTTCGTTTCGAATTTATCTCAACATTCTGGATTGCCGAACGAACCATGCGGATGGTGGAGAGTTTGAACTTGTCTTTACTCTTCATCGCTTGCTTCATATCTTCGCTCAATCGTAGGCTTAGATCCATTGGTGCTATATCCTCCTAAAACTTTCTCTTGCGAGCAGCCTCGGACTTCTTCTTACGCTTGACGCTTGGCTTCTCATAGTGCTTACGCTTTTTAACTTCAGCCAATACGCCATCTTTTGCGATGGAGCGCTTAAAGCGTCGAAGTGCAGCATCGATCGTCTCGTTTTTGCGAACTTTCGTTTCAGACACCAGTTATCCCTCCCTCCGACCAGACCGTCCAAGAACAAATCACGGTTCATCAAATTACATTATATGTGATGGTGAAATACAGTGTCAACCTCGCACTTGCGAACTGTAAATAATTACTGAAATCATTACCTAGAACCAACAATATCTCCTAACGGTTCGCCACCTAATAGATGGTAGTGAATATGGAACACAATCTGGCCGCTGTCTTTGTTGCAATTGTTAACTAAGCGGTAGCCAGACTGCTCTACACCTAAATCTTTCGCGATGTGTTGTGCCGCCTCATGGATATCTCCTAACAGCGCATAATCTTCTTTTTGCAGATCATTCATAGTCGGAATGTGTTTTTTGGGGATAATTACGATATGTACAGGTGCTTTAGGCTGGATGTCATGAAAAGCAACCACTTGTTCCGTTTCGTATACTTTTTTAGAAGGCAGCGTACCTTCGATTATTTTGCAAAAAATGCAATCCATCCTAATCTTCCTCCTAGAAATGTGTATTCACATATACAGCCCATGTTGCTTCAGCATCATCTTCGGTAATAATGATCAACCTAGTCTATACGAATATCATATCTAAAAATGAAGCCCACGTCCAATGTTCAGTCCATCCTCTTTGTTACAATATGTATCCCTATTTCCTGCTATTAATCTATTAAAAATCGATGATGCTAGCACATTGCACTATCTTTAGGGCTGACAAATGTCTTTAAGAGAGAAATGAAAGCACCCCACAGCCGCAGCATAGAGGTGCTTAGATCGCACATCACACTAGAGAAGAGATAGAGCAGCTAGCGTTGCAAGAGGCAAAATGATCGGATTGTAGCCATATCCATAGTTATAGGGATAGTAGGGGTAGTAGCCACCATAGTAGGGATAAAAGGGCGGCCGTGGCCTGGGATAATATCCGCCATGTCCGCCGTGATATCCGTGGCCTCCACCATGGTACCCAGGACCTCCACCTCCAAACCCATGATGAGCAGCCATCCCACGGTAACATGACTCACAATAATAAGGTGTAGAATAAGCCGAATAGTCCTGTGACATGGCATATGGATATGATGTCATTTGTTCACCATACTGACTATTTTCTCCGCCTGAAGACGTTGGGGACAAATGCACATGCGTATCATCGACGTGAGTAATCACACCTTGATAAATTTGATTCTCGTTTGTTTTTAGTTGGACATGGTGGTGCATATATTTCTTACACATATCCTTCAACTCACCATTGACAGCCAATCCGCCGTATTCGTCATTTGGCTTCCACGCGTTTCCTCCCGCTGCTTGTTGTACAACAGTTCCTTGCGGCGCTACGGGATATGGTTGTTGATTAGGCACAGCCTGCTGCGTAACTGCCTGCATATTGGGCATTGGCTGTATGTTAGGAATTGACTGCATCGTGGCCTGCATATTCGGCATTGGCATCGGCGGCATATTGGACATGGCTTGCATCATCGATTGCATATTCGGTACTGATTGCATATTTGGCATGGTCTGCATAGGAACGATATTAGGCTGCATATTTTGTGGTACAAACGATGCGCCAAAGTTAGGAGCATTGTTTCCGTCAAATCTCTTTTCCGCTTGAGCACCTTGTTTAACTTGTGGTTCAACCTGGCTACCTTGCTTGTGATTATCCATAGTAACCTCCTTATTGACTAGCACAATCATGTAATGCTCCATGATATTCGCCTACGCCCAAGGAGGTGAGCAAATTACCAAAACAACAAGCAAATATTTATATATAAATCACGTACACTTGCAATAATTGAACAACAAAAAGACACCTCATCCTGCAATTGCAGGCTGCGCATAAACGCTGTAAACATGTTGTTTCTACAAATGGTGTCTGTCTTATACGTACATGTGTAATGTAGAAACAACAGGTTTACCGAGGTGTCATCCAAAGTAAAAATGTCGGTAACTGTATTATAACAGTCGTTAAAATCTGTTACTGTGATTTGCTTCACAATGTGTCTAATCCGAAAGTTTTAGTTCCAAAATAAGAAAAGAGCTATCCCGCTATCATCTTAATCCTTACAACGTCTCTACCCCAATCCGTGAGCCTCTGCCCGCCTGTTCAGCTGGTATCACTACAATCTTTCGCGGCAAACGAGCACGAAGTTCAGGCACGTGGCTAATGACCCCTACAGAAAGCTTATCATGATGCAATTTCTCAAGTGCAGTAATAACCGTGTCCAGCAGTTCTGGATCCAGCGTACCGAAGCCTTCATCAAGGAAAAAGAATTGCAAAGGATACATGCCTCTAAGCTGAATTTGTGCAGATAGAGCCAGCGCTAAGGCAAGAGAAGTCAGGAATGTTTCTCCACCAGACAAGGTAGATACAGGTCTTCGAATTCCCCCATTTACATCATCCCGGATAACAAATCCTCCGCCTGAGTCAACTTCCAACGCGTATCGCTGCTTCGTTAGCAGCTTTAAACGTTCAGATGCAGCACGGCTAACTTGCATAAGCTGCTCCTCAGCGACAAACTCAACGAATGCATTACCACGGAATACCGTTTGAAGCTGTTGCAAGCGGCTATGGCGTTCACGACCGCCGCTCATTTGCTCCTCTAATTCCATCCAACGTGCATGCTTCACACGCAGTTGTTCCACATCGCGCTCCGCCTTCACACGCAATGCAAAAGCTGCTTCGTCACGTTCTGCCGCCGACTGCCACTGCTGAACACATGCGGACCAATCTTCATCACCTATCTCTCGACTTTGAAGCTGCTCCACGATTCGATTCATACGAATTTGAATGGTACGCTGCTCTTCTTCATAAGCCGCATACTCCTCGGCTATCTGCTGACGTTCCGTCTCTGCTAAACGACAAACAACAACCTCATCTGGATTCGTAAATCTGGCTTGCTCTAGCTTTTGATGAAGCTGCTGTTGGGCATCACGGAGTCGAACCTCTGCACTGTTCGTAGATTGCTGTGCTAAGGCAAGCTGCTGCGCTGCTTCTGCCTCACGACGTCTTGCTAATTCAGCATGCTGCTGCGTGTGTTCTTCACGTTGACGAATGGCAAGCAACTGCTGCTCATTGGAATGAAGTTGCGTCGGTATTGGTCCAAACTCCAGCCAAGGAGCAAGTCTCGCATCGTACTCTGCCTTTATTCGCAATAAGCCTTGTTTGGCTGTTTCACTTTGTACGACTACAAGCTCTGCCTCACGATGCAATTGCTGCTGCTGCTTAAGTTGGCCTTCCATTTCCTCGATGTACGCTACGCTTTTCTCATAGCGCTGACGACTATCTTCAAGCTCACGATCCGCTTCTTGACGTGCCTGCCAATGCGCATCTAGTGTTTGGGGCTCCCATTCAGGATACAACTCCTGCCAAGACTGGCACTTGTCCTTTAATACCTGGTTGACCGCAGCGTTTTGTGCAGCTGCTTCATGATACGCTTGCTGTGAAATATTCAAACTTGAAACCGCCTGCTGCAAACTCCATAGCTGCTCATCAATGGAACGAAGTAGGCTTTCTTTTTCTTGTACTAGATGATCAACCCGTGAAACTGCCTGAACGGCACGCTGCTTCATTTCAAATATTTCATCTAAACTAGTGCTGTTTGTTTGCTGTGTCTGGATATTTTCGGCCTGTGACGCTGCAAGAGCTACAAGAGAATTCGACTCATCGTTCACTGCCATTTCCTCAAACATTAGCTTCGCCTGTACAGCAGCTGCTCCCTCTTCCTCTGCACCTGAATGCGGCAACCAAGATGCAGCACGCTTATTTGCATCTGCTAAACGATCGCGCAGCTCTGTTCGCAATGAATAACAACGTTCGAGCGCATTTTCCACCGAAACGACTGTTGTCCGCAGTTCCTCAAGCCATTGGTCATAGTCCTCAACTTGCTTTTCCGCCCTGAGATATATCTCCTGCTGCTCTGAATAGTTATGAGTCAACAACTCATGTTCCTTCGATCCACAAACTGGACAAGATTCACCAGCTTTCAGTGTTTCGGCCAACTCAGCGGCCAACACAGCCTTTGAAGCATCCCGCGCTTCGATTCGTGCCTGTTCCAGCTCGATGCGAACCTGTGCTGCACACTGTTCAGCCCGCTGCTTTGCTGTCATCAACTCACGCTGCACTTCACCCACAGAAGTCAGCCAAGCTGGCATTTGCTCGCTCCATGCAACAGTATGCTCCATTTGCTCACGCATCGCTGCATTCGAACGTTCAAGCTGCTGCTTCGTCTGTTCCAATTGGTTATCCAACTCAGCCACACGACGTTCTGCTTCTGTTAACGTCGTCTTCGCAAGACGTGCCTCTTGCATACGCTCTCTAAGTGCAGCTGGACAATCCAGCTCACGCATCCGTTGTTTTAACTCACCCTGCCGCACAGCTGCTCGCTGCAGCAGCTGGCTGATACGAGTTATTTCTGTTTGAGCGTGGACAGCCTTATCAGTAGAAGCGAGGCCCTTTGTCTCATGTTCTGCCAACTCGACCGTCAATTGCTCCAATTCATGATTGACCTGCGCAGCCTGTTTCAATTGATCAATCCGTTGATGAAGCTCAGGCTCCTGCTGCTCACGTTGGAACTTCGCTTCGTTCCATGCTTGCTCTGCTAACTGTAGTGCAGCTTGATCTGTCTTAGCTTGCAATTCAGCATTGCTGAGCACCTGTATACTACGATCACGCTCTGATTGCGCTCGCGCCGTTTCATCAATAGAAGGCATCACTTGCTCTGCCTCCAGCGCACGCTGCAAACGCTGCTGTTGATGCTGCATCCGCTCGGATTGCTGCTCCCCAAGCTTACGACGTTCTTCTAGCTGATCACGCTCAGCTTGCAATTTGCGAAGCTCATTCCAAGCTTGGTAGCGTTCCTCTGTCTGCTGTCGTTCAGCCTTAGCTGCCTCAGCTGCCTGTGCCGTCTCCTTCATTACTGCTTCTGCCGTCTCCAAAGCTGCAGCAGACGCATCTCCCAGCCCTTGCTGCTCCGCCAAACTGGTACGTATTTCACTTTCCGTATCCTTCAGTGAACGTGACAGCTTGCCTGCCAACACATCGCCATAACGTTCCAAAGAAAACAAACGTTGAAGCATTTGACGACGCTCACTGCCCTTAAGGGAGAGGAATTCAGCAAACTTGCCCTGCGGCAGTACAACTGCACGCGTAAAGTCATCCATCTTCAATCCGATATGTTCTTCAACGAGTCGGGTAACATCAGCAAGCTTGTCTGCTAACACAACATCACCTTCGGCTGTAACTTCAACAAATCGGCTAACGGAATTGCTTATACTAATCTCATTGGAACGCTTAAATCTTCGCTCTACTCGAAAAGTCTTTGTCTCTTCCGCACTGCTTAATTGGAAAGCAAAAGAAACCATCAATTGATTCTCAGCTTGGTTCATAATGCCTTGAGTTCCGTTCGTCGCACGTTCTACTTTGCCATACAATGCAAGTGTTATCGCATCTAAAATCGTCGATTTACCACTGCCTGTTGGACCGAAAATACCGAACAAGCCACTTTCGCACAGTGTTTCAAAGTCGATAACCTGCTCCTCCCGATAGCTCTGGAGACCACTTAATTTCAAAGTTAATGGCTTCATCCAGCAGCCTCCTCCTCTACAGGTTCTTCTTCACCGATCAATTCAAGGAACAGATCGACGAGAGCATCATCAGGAGATGCCCCTCCTGTCTGTCGCTCATAGAATCTGCGGAACAATTCATGAACAGGCATAGCCGCACGCTGACCTTCCTCTTCAGCGATTGCTTCCATTTCCGGATAAATAGGACGAATATGCACGATGCCAGCATGAGCACGACGAATATGTTGAATTTGTTCCATCGTTAAAGCCTCAGTTAAATGGACGCTAACATCCAGCCACGCTGCAGCATCACGCCCTTCGTCAAGCCAGTTGCACAGCTCTGCATAGCCACCTTTGGCCTGCCAAGTAGACAACACTTTACCCGAAGTTAAATACTTCTCTTCAGGTGCAATTAGTGAACCTGGAGCAGCATCGAATACCGTGACAGACTTCGTTTGTCCTGCTTCTGAGAAGCTATAGGCAATGGGAGACCCGCTGTAGCGGATAACTCCTTTTCCTTTAACCATCTGTGGTCGATGAAGATGCCCTAATGCAACATATTGAGCATGCAGCAATTGTTGCCCAAGCACTGGGTAAAAGGCATCTGGATGTACCGTATAAGCTCCTCCAACTTGAATAGGACGTTCCGACTCCGTTTCTTTGCCTCCAAGCACATACAGATGACTCATCATCAAATTAACCGTATCAGCACGAAAAGCTGCTGTCTGCTTTGCAAACAATTGGGCTACCTTATCGCTATAAGCAGAGCGAATAGCCTCTTCCTCATTATTTTGTGTAAGCAATTGCTTCAATCTCGCTTCCGATGGATAAGGAAGCGCTGCGATAATTGCTTCTTCGTTCGTACGTGCAAGCTGAATACGCACCGCTTCCTCAGAGGGCTGGCCAATCAGCGTAATCCCTTGACGTCGCAGCAGTGAAGAAGCCGCAGCCAATCGATCAGGATGATCATGGTTACCCGATATAATAACAATGGAGCGTCGGCCTTGATCCGACAAACGTTCCATTGCTTCATAGAACAATTGCTCCGCTGCCGCTGGAGGATTGACGGTATCATATACATCCCCAGCCAATAAAATAACGTCGATCGCTTCTTCGTTGACGATCTGTACGAGCTCATCTACGAAAGCTTCTTGCTCCTCCATCCGACTGCGTCCCTCAAGGGTCCGGCCAAAATGCCAGTCCGCCGTATGCAACACCCGCATGTACATCCTCCTCTCTTCACATGTTACTTGCTTAGCTATAGTGATTATTTCAGCTAAACATCATCTAATCATATCGTCAGTACTCAGGATTGCTTTACTGTAGGCTATAGTAATCTCACTTCTTTAGCTTCGAAGAAATACAAGGCTTGCTTATGAACAGGACGTTTCCATATTTGCTCAATTGCACGTGCATATAGATCAAGCTGGAAGCGATAATGCTCTGCAAGACCCTCTACACCACCGTGTTGACTTCTCACCCGGTCTGTCTTGTAATCAAGCAATATCAACTCATCATTAGATTGAAAAATACAATCAATAACACCTTGAACAAGCACCGTTTCCCCATCCAATAGATCCGAATTATCCTTCGCTGCGAATGTGGAAGTCGCTACATAGCGAAGTCTTTCGCCATTGTCTCCAGATGTAGAAAGTTCTATCGCATAAGCTTCTGCGGCCGTAAGCCCATAAGAGAACGGAAGCTCCCGCTGCACCCAATCTGCATGTAGTAAGCGCTGGCCAATGTCACTATCAAAGAAGGCATATACACTATCAACCTCAATCGCCTCTGCTTGTGCAGCTGTCATAATCTGACGCTCCTGCATGCCGATTAGCGTTTGTGTAATAATATCCGTACTCATGCTTCCATTAAGCGGCAAATGCTGCATTAGCAAATGATACGCAGTTCCCCGTTCTGCTGGAGTCAGCCGTTTCTGCTCCATAAAGCGAGGACGACGCAAATGCAGCGTGTACGTAAAGTCAGATCCATCTTCCAATCCTGATACTGAGCTAGGCTGCTTCTCATTTCCTTTCTCTTCTATCGCGGATGATACTGGTACAGATAGAACCTGCTGCTCCAATTGCAGCTTCTCATGTTCAACCTTGTTCTCAAATAGCTTTTTCTCAACAGGCAAGCTATCTCCATCCGAAGCATTCATATCCTCTTCGACTTCACTGCTATGAACCCAAGTAGAGGAAGGCAAATCATCCTGTGCAAACAGACGCTTCATCTCTGTAACCGATGTCTTCGCCGGGAGCATTTCTGCGAGTCGATAAGGATCCCTCCAACTGAGGCGTTCCGCTATCGTCTGCTCATGTTCTGAGCGTTCTGCCTCGACATGCTCATCCAATGCAGCAATTCGCTCCAACAATGCGAGCTTATCACTTATAGAGGAATCATCCGTCTCTAAGCTGGAAGTCAGCGCAAGCATCGAGACAGGAATAAGCGTTAGCTTCCAGTCCGATGGCTCGTTGATCATGCAGCTGCCATTGCGATTCGGCAAACCTGCCAACGTACGCCACTCAGACGCGGCTTGATGGCGAATTAACGCTGGGCCGATCCAATCGATATAACTGCGCGCACGAGCAATCAAGTAATCAGGCAGCAGTAATGATTCTACATCAAGAGCTTCTCCCCACTGTGAAATCACTTTAGCTGCATCGTTTACCGTACCGATAAGGATCATCTTTTCTTTTGGACGGGTCAAGGCAACATACAACACACGCAGCTCCTCCGCCAATAGCTCCAGCTTCATCTGGCGACGAATGGCCAAATTGGCCAACGTTGGATAAGTAACACGTGTTGATTCATCTACATACTTCGGTCCGAAGCCCATTTGCTTGTGCACGAGGAAGGCGGCATTCAAATCTTGCTGATTGAACATTTTCCCCATACCTGCAATAAACACAACAGGGAACTCAAGCCCTTTACTTTTATGAATCGTCATCAGACGCACGACATCTTCCTGCTCTCCCAATGCTCGAGCTGTTCCCAAATCGCCGCCCGTTTCTTTCATCCTATCAATGAAACGGAGGAACGCGTATAGCCCTCGAACAGAAGAACCCTCGTATTGACGAGCACGATCGTACAAGGCCCGCAAGTTAGCCTGACGCTGTGTACCGCCTGCTAATCCTCCAACCCATTCGTAGTAACCCGTCTCACGATAGATGCGCCAAATAAGCTCGGATAAGCTGCCTTGACGCGCTTCCTCACGCCAACGCTCCCATAAGGACATGAAATGCTGGACGCGATGTACATCTTCCTGACTAAGCAGCGCTTCACCATCAAACTCCATTTGCACCGCACTAGCTGTTCCGGTTTCGGCTGCTAGTGTTAATGCATCAAAATACGGCTTATTTTTCGCATACAAGCGAATTTGTGCCAATGATTCTGCGGAAAGCCCTACAATAGGAGAGCGAAGCACACCCGCGAGTGGAATGTCCTGATAAGGGTTGTCTATGACGCGCAGCAGCGACACGATAATTTCCACTTCCGTCGCCTGAAAATATCCCGTATTAAACTCCGCATAGGCCGGGATACCTTCCAATCGAAGCTCCTCAACCATTAATGGGGCCCATGATTGCGTCGCACGCAGCAAAATGACGATATCTCGGTAGCTGATTGCCCGCATTCGTTTTAATTGTTTGTCGTACACCTGAGCAGGTTGCTTACGCCCATCACCCATCATCATTCGTATTCGAGAAGCGATGGCTCTTGCTTCAATTCTTGCGGTCTCCAGCTCCGATGGATCGACTTCCTGTGTCGGCGGCTGTTCAGCCTCAAGGACATCTTCTTCATCCCCAGCTTGAGACTCCGCTGCTCCACCTTTTTCAATTAGGACAAACTCTGGTCGAACATGATAGTCGTAGTCGCCAGATGCTGTATCCCCTTGAGCATCCAATTCTGGGTAATACATCGCACCGCATACAAGCTCCGCATCACGATCATAGCTAAGCTCGGCCACTTGCCGATTCATAAGCTGACGGAAAAGCATATTAACTGCATCAACAACCTCGATCCGACTTCGGAAATTGCGTGCCAGATCAATGCGAGCACCCTTTGGTGCACGCTCATCATGGCCCCCGAAATCATTCGACTCGGTATTTTCTAACACAGCTTCATCTTGCATTCCTTCTCGATCACTATGCATATCCAACTCATCATCACTGTGATCATAACGTACATAATGATCGTATTTATTCATAAACAACGTTGGATCTGCCAAGCGGAATCGATAAATGCTCTGCTTTACATCACCGACCATAAAGCGATTGCCTTTATCTTGACGTGAAATTAAGTTCACGATTGCCTCTTGCACCATGTTTGTATCCTGATATTCATCCAGCAAAATTTCAGCGAATTGCGCTCGGTATTGCTGCGCTGCATCCGAAGGCTCCGTACGTTCTGGTGTGCTATTAGGTGCACGCAAAATACGAAGGCAATAATGCTCCAAGTCCGAAAAATCCAGCCAACCTTTTCCTCGCTTGGCATGCTCATAACGTTCACCGAACTGCTGAATAACATGGACGAGCGTATTCATAAGCGGCGCCATATTGTTCATTTCGATTAAAAATTGTTCTGGTGCACGTCTATACAACTCTTCACGCAGCTGCGTGAAGCGAGCCTTTGCTTGATCTCTCAGCCTCTTTACTTGCTCTTGCAATGACTTCTCGTAACGATCGCCACGGCATGCAGGTAACCTGCCAAATTCAAGCTGCTCCATAAATGCGCCCATTTCATGCCAGGAATGCTGCAGTGCTCTGCTGTACAATTGAGCGGCCATCTGCCATTCCTCAGTTAATACAATCTGATAAGGCTCAGGACCTCCAGGTGCTCCACTCAACTGGGTTGCTTGCCGCAATAGCTCTACAATTGCATTTAGCGTCAATCGGGTATCCGCCATAATACTTGTCGCCCAAGGCGAAGCAGAAAGCTCCTCTACAGAGCCAGCTCCGAAAGATGCTGCCATTTGCTGAAGCCATGCATCCGGCCACGGATGACTGCGTGAGAAATCATATAAACGCTGTACAAGCCGGAACGCAGCTTCATCATTTCTCTCTCCACTGAACCAGTCAACAAAGCGTCGGAACCCCTCATCCTCTTGCTCATAGTGCTCTTCAAACAACTCTTCCAGCACATCCTGACGCATCACTTGCGTCTCTGTTTCATTCGCAATTCGGAAAGAAGGATCCAATCCGATCATTTGGAAGTAGCGTTGAATGACCTCTAGACAGAAGGAGTGCAAAGTAGTTATCGAAGCACGATTCAACAAGGCCAACTGACGATGAATATGCTCCGAATCAGGAGACTCAGCGAGCTTCGCCTCAAGAGCAAGACGAATACGTTCGCGCATTTCTGCTGCCGCTGCCTTCGTAAACGTTGCAACCAACAGCTCATCGACATGAACGGGCTGGTGCTCATCTATCACCTTGCGGATAATCCGCTCAACAAGTACCGCCGTCTTGCCTGATCCCGCTGCAGCCGCTACAAGGATATTGCGTCCACCATCAACAATCGCTTGCCACTGCTCGTCCGTCCAAGTAGCATCTTGTGGCTTGGGTGGAAGTGATGATGTAGTCGGCACAGGTACAGATAAATCCGAGAGATCCGATGCCCCCTCTTCTGAAAACAAAAGCTCTTCTTTATCTGAGATCTCCAGCATGTCAAAAAGATCGATAGCTATCTGTTCTACTTCTTGCTGCAATGGTTGCTCGGCTTTGACTTTCGTTCGCTTATTTGTTTGATCCATGAGATGACTCGCCTCCTCCCTGCAGTTGCATCCATACGTCGTCTTTACTCATCCGAGGCAGCATTCGATATTGATTGCCTTCCAACAGCTCATCGAATTGACATACAGGCTTGTAGTCACAATAGTCACAAGCTTTGCTAGGTCCCATTCGATAAGGCTCAATTTGAACTTCACCATCTGTAATGTGCGTGCCTATACGTTGAATAACATTTCGCACATTATCACGTAAAACATCCCACTGTTCAGTTGTAGCCACACTCGCATTGCTGTAGAACGATCCATCTTGCTTCACCGCTACAGGCAATATGTCTGAGTAGCCTTTCTCCAATGGTGCATCCATCTTGGCCACTACTTCGCGATCCGCCAATACAAGACCCTTCATTTTAAACTTCTTCATTAGCTGTTCATTTGCCAAATCTGGCGCCATTCCGTTCGTAGCAGCAAGCAATGGATTATGCACATGGAAATAAAGCGCCCCTGCTGGCAATGCGGTTTGTCCGATCCATTCTTCCGCATGAGTCAGCAGCACATCTAAATACGTCAGCATTTGCAGAGATAAGCCGTAATAAACTTCATGAAGCTTTAAATCCGTAGAGCTAGACTTATAATCAATGACTCGCAGCAAAATACCTTGCTCACTATCTGCGCAATCAACCCGATCAATCCTACCGATAATCTCCATCGTGCAGCCGTTGTCCAATGTAAATTGAAGCGGCGGCAGCGGCTTGTCCGGTCCAAAATCGATTTCAAGCGCCAGCGGTTCAAATTCTCCCCGCTTCGCATGTTGACCGATGATGTCCGCAGCCTTTGCTACAATCTGCTTCAACTTGCGTGAGATATGCTTATAACGATTAGTACTCATCAGTATTTCGCCTTGTAGCCGAGGCGACAGCAAATCAACGATGCGATCTGCTTCTGCCCGGCTTTCATCAGCTGTCAATGCTGCCCAAGAACGTTGATTAGACTTTAAATCATTCGCGAATTGACTTAAAGCCGCATGGAATAGCTGACCTATGTCTGGCGCTTCTAAGCGATACAATTGACGCTGTCTTAGTTTAAGCCCGTGTGAAGCAAAATGAGAAAACGGACAAGCGACAAATCGCTCCATACGCGATACACTCGTTCGAAGCTTGCTGCCATAAAGCTTGCGGCTCGTATTTTTATCTAAAGGCTGCACTTGGTTGCGATACAACAGCGAGCCTGTTAAGGTACGTAGTCGGTGCTGCCAGCTTGGCTGAGCGCGCAGCCAATGATACACATCCCACCATACAGGCGAGATCGCCACTCCACGGCGCCACTCTCGCAGCTGCGAAATAAGATGACGCAAAGCCATTTCTGGATGTGCCACATAACGCAGCTGCTCTAGATCATCCATGAATTCATTTGGCTCAGCTAACTCCAATTGCTCTTCTACATGCGGGAAGAGCTGGCGGATTTGACGAATGACTTCGGAAGGAAGCAAAGACTTTCCTTCCTCATCAGCAAGCGCATAACTCACCCATAGTGTATGACTAGCTGCCGTCAATGCATTGTAAATGAGAAAGCGCTCATCCAATAGCTGACGACGAACACCAGGCGCCAATTGCATACCTGTGTCGAGCAAGACGTCACGCTCGTTCTCCGTGAGTACACCATCCTCGATAGGTCGAGCCGGAATAATGCCATCGTTCGCACCTAGCAAATAGGCATGTTTAATCTGACCCGTTCTCGTCCGATCCATCGATGCGATTAGCACTTGATCAAGCGCAGGAGGAACTAGCGCCAGCTTGACGCTCTCAAAGCCTGTCTCCAGCATACCTGCGAATAATTCCAGCGTAATCGTCTCATTTCCAGCCATCTCAACTAGCTGATCGAGGATACTCAGCACCGCATCCCATATTTGACGATGCTCACGCGAACGCTGTACATCGCCATTCAGCATCGCCTCAGCGCTCATGCGCTCTAAACGATGCGGTACGCCCAAATCCATCCAGAAGCGATACAACGCTTCGCACATATCGCGAACATCGCTTGCACGAGACAATCCTCGCTCCAACGCCATAAGCGGTACAGCAATGAGCTGTCGACACTGCTCGATTAAGGCTGGAGCCCCTGTTTCTTCTTCTGAGGAATTGTCTGCGTCAAGTGACAAGGAAGGAACTTTCGGCCAAGGGCGTTTGCTCACCCAACGCCTGCCCTCAATTCCAGCCGCCAATACATAATTCTCAAACCTGTCCATATCCAATCGTGTAATCGATCCATCTTCCGGCAGTACGAAGTCTGTTTTAATAAAGCGAAACACTGCATCCGGCTTCCAGAATCCAATCCAAATATCAAGCGCTGCTCTTGTCATCTCGACAAACGGATGATGAAGCACACCTGACTTCTGATCTTTAAAATAAGGAATATCGAAATCTGTAAACACCGTATCAATAAGGGCGCTGTAATCTCCAATATTGCGGACTACGACTGCCATGTCACGCCAACGTGCCTCACCATTGCGCACACGAGACAGCATATCTCTTACGGCCGCCTCAACCTCTACTCGACGATTGACAGCTGCGTGCACAGTAACGGCTTGCTGCTCTTTCTGTGTAACCGTCGAATCCTGCCAAGCTGTACGCCGCTCATAATGCTTCTCAAGGTGGGACAGCAAAGGTGACTCCTTAAACCGAAGCAAGCTGCCTATTGCTCGCCCATCCAATTGAACCAAGTCTCCAATTGGCACTTGCAGCGTGTCAGCAATTTCTCTCAGCTGAATATACGTAGTTGCAGTAGGATGAAATAGGTTCAGCTCATGCGGCGTTTGACCTTGCTCATATGGTCGATCCAAGGTAAGCGCAATTCGCACATCTTTCGATTGCAGCATTAGTGCAGCTAATACGGATAGTTCTTGTGGCGTAAAGCCATGGAAGCCGTCGATCCATATTTGAGCATCACGCACATAGGAAGATTGCGGTACGCTTTCCGCCAAACGCATCAACACATCTTCGCCATCTAAATAATGCTGGGACAATTCGATTTCGAATTCCCGCATGACTTCTGTAATATCGCGCAGCTTTGCAGCCAGAAGCGGATGCCCTGACCCTCCCGTCAGCCAGCTAAGCTGCTCCTCAACGTCAGAGGACTGAATCCGGTAACGTTTCATCTCATCGAACAAGGAATTCAATTTCTCAATAAAACCGAATTGCTCTGCTGTGCCAGAGAAAAGAGAAAGATTGCTCTTCTTTTGCTGCATAATGCGATACAGCAGCATCTTCTTCCCTTCTTCATTAATAGGAGTCAATGCTGTACCGCCAGTCTCCTGCATAACCCGATATGCCAAACGACGGAAGCTTAATACTTGCGCACGCAGCAAACCGTGAAGCCCTTCCGTCTTAACCAGCTCATGCTCCAATTGGAACGTCCCTTGTTCCGGCACAAGCAATATAATAGGAGGTCCTTCTGGTTGCTGAATGACCTGTTCCCGAATTTGATCCAATATATGAGTCGTCTTCCCGCTTCCCGAACGACCTATTATAAATGTCAAAGCCACTTTTTCTCACCATCCTTATGTCTTGTGATGTCATGAAAATTCCGATCATGTGATGACTCATTGCTAACTCATCTATATTTCAAGGCTCCTTTTGTGCAGCTCTATAAATAGCTCTTTGCCACGTTGGAAACCTCATCTATTGAATGTCTGGTATCTCGTATTTCTTCATTACTTACTATTCGAACAATTTGATGCCCTTCTTCTTAACAAGCTTTGATTATGATTATAACATGTCTATTTCTAGAACACTCGTTTGTATATTATGGTGCTGAACCTATAACCACCCTGTCATTTCCGTCAAATGACAAAAAGCCGGACATCTCTTATTAAAAAAGAGTTTCCGACTTTGTTATCTGATGAAACCGTATGAAATAGCTTTATTTGGAGCGCACTTCAAAGATCGCGAATTTCAAATAATGTCCTTCATCGACACCTGCGATTTGCGGATGATCTTTGCCAGCAGCACGCCATTCAATAAGGCGAAGCACTTTACCAGCATCCTGCGCCGCATCAAGAATCGATTGCATAAACTGGTCTGGTCTCATATGGAAGGAACAGCTCGCCGTTACGAGGTATCCGCCTTCGTTCACCAGCTTCATGCCTTGCAAATTGATATCCTTATAGCCGCGATATGCGCCTTCAACCGCATGGCGTGTTTTTGCAAATGCAGGCGGATCAAGAATAACAACATCCCATGTACGCCCGCCGCCAGCAGTCATCTTCTTCGATGTATCTACCTTTTTAGCAGTGCTGCCCGCTTCATTACGCTCGCTGCGCTCATCGCGACCGCGAACTTGATCACGCAAATAATCGAATGCATCGGCAACCACAAATTCCACACGATCTGTGAAATCATTTAGTTCCACATTGCGCTTCGCGCTCTGAATGGCGTGATCGGAGATATCGAGGCAAGTCACCTTTTTTGCGCCATACTTACAAGCGTGCAGCGTAAAGCTGCCCGTATGAGCGAAGCACTCTAGTACTGTTGCGCCATCCCACCAAGGGAAACTAACTACGTTTCCATTCGCATTGACTGGAAGCTTCTGAGTTCCCTCTTCTGTTTCAACCGTTTGCAAAGCGATTCCACTGCGCTTGCCCCAGCCTTTCATCAATGGTGCGATAGAAGCGCGGTTTTCACGTTGATCGAAGAAATATCCTGTTTTTTGACCTTCTACGATGTCTACTTCGATGATGAGGTCGTTTTCCTTTACTTGTACGTGGCGCGGGCATTCTCCGTACAACAAGCCAGTGCGCTGTTCCAAGCCTTCTTTTTCACGGATCGGCACATCACTGCGCTCATAGATGCCTTGCGGCTTCATGACTTGAACCAAAGCTTCGATAATAGCATCGCGACACACATCCATACCCAATGTTACGATTTGAATAACGAGCACATCGTCAAAACGGTCCACAACTAGACCAGGTAGAAAATCTGCTTCACCGTATACAAGACGATAAGCCGTCCCCCCTTGTAGGAAGCGATCTCGATGCTCCAAGCAAGCTTCGAATCTAGCAACGAAGAAAGCCGTGTCCATCACGTCAATCGGTTCATAGCTCACTATACGAACGATAATTTGTGACTCTGGATTGTAATAGCCCGTCGCGATGTATTTCCCCTTTTCATTCCATACATCGACTAATGATCCCGGCTTAGGATCCCCTGATACAAGTTCGACCTCGGATTGGAATACCCAAGGATGCGAACGTTCGATACGCTTCTTTCGTGCACGCTTTAATTGAACATATGGACGCTGTTGCTGCATGTTAATTATAATTCTCCTCTACTGATAGCTTATCTTCTCAAGTTCATGTCCAAATACATGCTAGAGATTTTCATTGAATGTAATATATGAAAAATGCGTTATACCGTATCTACAAAATAGATGCTATAAAACCCTAATACGAAGGCTATAATGCAGCATTTTGCGCTTGTCTTTACACCGATCCCTGAACAGATTTCGCCTATCCATCATAGTCATGGTTGTCCCTTTTCATGCATACATATGTCCTAATGGTAGTACAAGCAGACAGACTTATGAGCACCTTTATTTATAAAGGTTCGAAAAGGAGCCGACCTATGATGCAATCGATTATTTTTCCGCTCATTGGGGGATTCGCACTATTTATGTTCGGCATGAAAACGATGGAGTTTGCTCTCCACTTATGGGCCGGCCCTCACTTAAAACGACTGCTGCACCGTTCAACAAGCACACCGATCCACGGCATGCTGCTTAGTTCGGTTATGACAGCAATTATGCAAAGCAGTACCGCGATTACCGTTATTTCTATCGGCTTAGTCAACGCCGGTCTGATGACCTTTCAACGATCTCTCGGCATCATTTTAGGCACAAATATAGGAACGACATTGACGACAGAGTTAATAGGTCTAAATATTAATCATTACGCATTGCCCCTATTGCTAATTGCCGTAACCGCATGGATCTGGGGTGTGATTGCCAACGATATACTCCCGGATATGCTGCCACGCCTGCATTCATGGTGGAAGCCGCTGCAATATGCTGCCATTGCAACGGCTGGTTTTTCGTTCATTCTATTCGGTATCGAATGGATGAAGGCTATTAGTGAGCCCTTGCAGCAGCGCGGCTTGTTTACGTGGTTCCTTGAACGTTCCCAAGATAGTCTTCTATGGGCACTGCTAGCCGGCATGATCATCACAGCGCTCGTACACAGCAGCGCAGCAATTATCGCCATGGCAATGGGCTTGTCTGCAACTGGAGCACTGCCCGTTGAAGTCGGCATCGCAATTGTCATCGGCTCCAATGTAGGGACCTGCTTTACAGCCTTAATCGCTTCACTTGGCGGCAGCCGCAGCGGACAATTCGTCGCTTGGAGCCATGTTGCTTTAAACGTAGGTGGAGCACTGCTATTTTATCCGCTCATACACCTGCTGCATGATATCTCCGCGATGATTTCAGGCACCGAATCTGCTCAAATTGCTCACGCCCAAACGATATTTAATATTGCGAGTTCGCTTCTGGCGCTCCCGCTGTGCTATTTGCCGCTGTGGAATCGCCTCCGCTAACGATTGCGATACCTGAACTCGTACCAATTCGATTCGCTCCCGCTTCAATCATTGCGAGCGCAGTCGCACGATCACGAACGGCACCTGATGCTTTGACGCCAATAGCAGGAGACACATTAGCGCGCATCAAGCGAATATCTTCCACTTTCGCACCACCAACACCAAAGCCTGTTGATGTTTTGACGAAATGCGCTCCTGCCTGCTCGGACAATTTGCATGCCGTTATTTTCTGTTCGTCGTTCAACAACCCAGTCTCAAAAATAACTTTGACGATCGCCTTACCTTCAACCATGCGCACAACAGCAGCAATATCGGCCTCCACCGCACGATGATTGCCTTCGATCAATTGGCCAATTTGCAGCACCATATCAATTTCTTTCGCGCCATCTTCGACAGCACGAGCAGCTTCAAACGCCTTTGCAGATGGCGCGCTAGCACCTAATGGAAACCCCACTACAGCCGCTATATTCACAGAGGAACCTGACAGTAATTCACGACAAGCAGGAACCCATACTCCATTTACGCAAACACTATAGAACTGATGCTCAAGCGCTTCTTTGCATAATTGCTCGATTTGTTTCGAATTGGTATCCGCCTTAAGAAACGTGTGATCGATATATGAAGCAAGATTCACAGTTGTCATGACGATTATCCTCCTATGCGTAGACCAAGTTTTTGAAATGCCTTACTTACAATGATGTCATTGTTATCATACCCAGATTGCTTCTGCTGCTGCCACGCAGCCTCAGGCGAGAACCAGCTCACACCGCGAATCTCTTCGACTTGCGCCTGCAAGCTTCCGCTCTCTTCCTCGATCAAGTAATAATGGACTTCTTTATCCACTAGACCATGTTCAGGATGGTTGTACTGATACTTAATCATATCAATCGGCTCAATGATACGGCCATGAATGCCCGTCTCCTCCACGACCTCACGCAATGCCGTTTCTTCGATCGTTTCGCCCGGCTCCATTTTTCCTTTCGCCAACGAAACTTTGCCATAACGGTCTTGAATAAGCTGAATTTCCAATTCTCCTTCACGTTTGCGGAATACGACCCCGCCTGCAGATATTTCCTTCATCCCCGCTCCTCCTTCTATGTTTATCTATATCCTATCCCAAAAGAGGGAGGATTTCACCTCTGCCGTGGCAGCAAGCAAAATCCTCCCATCTATAACTGTGAGTTGAACTTCTATAACGAACAATTATTACATGTTCGCTGCTTGATTTAGTACCTTCTCATCAAGTACACGCACAAGCACACCTTTGCACTCATTCACGCCAGCTTCAGTCACTTTAACACGGCACAATTGTCCAATCAAAGATTCATCGCCTTCGAAAATAACTTGCAAATAGTTATCGGAGTAACCCATGACGTGACCTGTTCCAGGCGCTCCCTTATAGTCGCGTTCTGGAATGATATCCAATACTTCTCCAACGAACTGCTCTGCATATTGCAGCTGCATTTGCTCAGACAAGTCAATCAGCTGATGAACGCGGTCATTTTTAACCTCTTCATCCACTTGGTCTTCCATACGAGCAGCAGGTGTTCCCGTACGCTTCGAGTAAGGGAATACGTGCATCTCAGAGAAGCCAACCTGCTTCATGAACTCATAGCCTTCACGGAACTGCTCATCCGTTTCACCAGGGAAACCAACGATAACGTCCGTCGTAATCGCTACATCTGGCATCGCTTCACGAATGCGAGCAATCTTCGTACCGAATTCTTCTGTCGTATATTTACGACGCATGCGCTTCAATACATCTGTGTTACCAGCTTGCAGCGGAATATGAAGGTGACGGCACATTTTCTTCGAGTGCTTCAACACCTCAATCATCCGATCGTCAATCTGGCTCGCCTCGATAGAACTGATGCGAATGCGTTCTAAACCGTCAACTTTGTCCAAATCCCACAGTAAATCTGTCAAATCGTAATTTTCCAGATCATCTCCATACCCCCCAGTATGGATACCTGTCAGGACTATTTCCTTGTAGCCCGCAGCAACAAGCTGACGCGCTTGGTTTAGTACACTCTCGGATTCACGGCTGCGGGACAAACCGCGGGACCATGGAATAATACAGAATGTGCAGAAGTTGTTGCAGCCTTCTTGGATTTTGAGGAACGCACGTGTGCGCTCTGCAAAGTCAGGAACGTCCAATTCTTCAAACGCTCTTGTCTTCATAATGTTGCGAACCGCATTGATAGGCTTGCGTTCCGCATGAATTTGACCAACAAAATCCATGAGTTTCTCGCGGTCTTGTGTACCAATAACCAAGTCCACGCCTGGAATATCCATAATTTCTGCTGGCGATGTTTGTGCGTAGCAACCCGTTACTGCAATAATTGCGTCTGGATTGCGGCGCACGGCACGGCGAATAATTTGACGGCTCTTTTTATCTCCCGTATTAGTCACCGTACATGTATTAATTAGGTAGACGTCTGCTGTTTCCTCGAATTCGACTTGGTCGTAACCTTCCTGTTTGAACAGCTGCCAAATGGCTTCGGTATCGTAAAAGTTAACTTTACAGCCCAAGGTGTAAAAAGCTACCGATGGCATTGTTCACACTCCTCCCATTTCACCTGTTTCGTACAGCACGCACGTTAATGCCAACATGCCTGCTGTCTCTGCTCGCAATATGCGGCGCCCCAAGCCTACGCTTACAGCACCCGCATTCACAAATGTTTCTACTTCCTGTGCGGTAAATCCGCCTTCAGGTCCTACAATAATAAGAACTTCACCCTTGTCCACAACGCTAGCAACCTTCGTTGCATAAGGCTGCACAACGTCGCGAATTTGAGTGCCGCGTTCATCTTCATAGCATAGAAGTACCAGATCGTATTGCTCCATTGCCTGTACGAGTTGTTTAACGCTCATACTTGGTTTCATATCAGGAACACGGTTGCGGTGGCTTTGCTCGGCGGCTTCCTTCGCTATCTTGCTCCAGCGCTCCAGCCGCTTCGCTTCTTTCTTACTATCGTATTGCACGACTGTCCGATCCGATTGGAACGGAATGAAAGAAACCGCACCGATTTCCGTGCATTTCTGAATAATAAGCTCCATCTTGTCGCCCTTTGGCAAGCTTTGTGCAATCGTTACTCGACATGCCGCTTCCGCCGTCGTTGCCCGATGCTCAAGGATACGTGCTTTCACTTGCTCGCTATCAGCTTCTACAAGTTCTACCAAAGCTTCTCTAGCTTCTCCATCACTGACGATGAACTTTGCACCTGGCTTTGAACGCATAACACGTACAAGATGATGTGCATCCTGTCCCGTAATAATGACTTCTTCATCGCCGAATTGCTCAGGTTCTACAAAATATTTTTGCATCGTTATCAACATTCCTCATCATACAACTTTATTCACTCAAACGCTACCAATCTGGCTGACTTATCAAACAAAGAAGCGCAGCCAGAATTCCATGATACCTGTCATCATTGGTTCCACAAGACTAAACAATGGTTCAATCGTTACAGCTCTTAACGGCGGAATGAACACGATTAGCAAAAAGATAAAGACCGACCACTGTTCAAACTGTGCCAGCTTGCGACGAACCGGAAGGGGAGCAAGCTCCTCTACAATGCGGTAACCATCAAGCGGTGGCAACGGGATCAAGTTAAATACGAACATGACAATATTGAATTGTAAGAAGTAACCGAAGAAGATAGACAACGCTTCTCCAACACGTGGATTGCCTGTCCCTAAATCAAGCCCAAGACTAAAAATAAGCAAATAATAGATAAGCATACCGAAAAAGGCAAGCAGTAGATTGCTTAACGGCCCTACCGCAGTCACGATAATACTCATCATGCGAGGCTTGTTAAAATTCGCACGGTTCACAGGTACAGGCTTCGCCCATCCGAACCCTACAATGACGAATAGCAGCAAGCCGAAAATATCGATATGCTTGGCCGGATTTAACGTCACACGACCAAGCATTTTAGCCGTTGGATCACCAAACTTATAGGCAGCATACGCATGTGCAAACTCATGAACTGCAAATGCGATCAATAAGACTAGTACTACGAACGGCAGGTGATCAAGAGGCACACGAAAAAAGTTACTCCAATCCATACTCTCCCACGCCTTTCTTGTTCAGATATCATGACCTCATGTTCATGATACCCATAGAAATTGGAATGACGTTAACCTACACTTTGCGAGCAACTATCGCGATCCAGTCCTCATCACGATGCTTCGCTTCAATAACAAAACCGCCTTTAATAAGCTCCTGCTCAACAAGATCTTCTTTGTTCTTATAAATACCAGAAGCGATATAAATACCGTTCGGTTGAAGCGCCTTGTACACATCATCGATAAACAGAACGATAATCTCTGCCAAAATGTTTGCGACTACAACAGGGACAGGCAAAGTTACACCTAATCCAGTGTCCTTGTCGCCATTTTGCGTATCGATAATTTTCAAGAGATCGCCTTCTCGTACCGTTACTTGATCGGACAATCCGTTAAGGCTGACATTTTCCGTAGCACTTGCTACCGCTACTGGATCAAGATCGATTGCAAGTACATGACGAGCCCCAAGCTTCATCGCGCCGATAGCTAAAATACCGGAACCTGTACCTACATCGATAACTTCTTCCCCGCCTTTGATTACTGTTTCCAACGTACGCAAACAAAGAGAAGTCGTCGGATGCGTTCCTGTTCCGAACGCCATACCAGGGTCAAGCTCAATAATTTTCTCGATTTCTGATTCAGGAGTGTAATCTTCCCATGTTGGCTTGATCGTTAAGCGTTCCGAAACACGAATCGGCTTGAAATATTGCTTCCACGCATTTGCCCAATCGTCTTCATGAACGCGGCGCCAGCTCATCTTCACATCCCCTGTATCGATGTTAAAGCTGCTCAGTTCATCGATGCGAGACTTCACTTCTGCCCCAACAGCCTGCAAATCTGTACCATCTGCAAAGTAGCCTTGAATAACAGCTTGGCCTTCAGGGATATCGTTCAAATCGTGCTCGTACCATTGTCCATAGCTCGTATCACGTTGTTTATTCAAAGTACCGGATTCTTCAATTGCAACTCCGCCAGCTCCAGCATCATGCAAGAAATTAGAAATCATCTCCTGCGACTCTTCCGTTGTATGTATCGTTAATTCATGCCAATACACGTATGGTGCCTCCCTTAAACTCTCATATTGCATGTAGAAAAAGGTCTACATCCTTACTATTGTACACAAAAATAGAACCCCTTACAATGACAGACCAATAGCAGCAAAGCCACTAGCATCTGTTGTTAAGGGGTTCCTTTTTGTTGCACTAACCAGATTGTCACTTTACTCGAATCTAAATACTATTCCTGATGGAAATACTAATCCCCAAGCCTACTGCTGTTCTGCGCGCGCATCAGCTTGACGTGCACGCTCCGCTGCGATGCGATCCGCCTCGTCTGCCAATTCCTCAGAAAATTCAACATCCTCGGCTTTAGCTACTGGCAGCTTGCCGCTTTGAGCTCCTTGATCATAAAGGCTCGATTGTTTGTTCTCATCATACTGCGTCATCGTAATCCCTCCCGTCACAAAATAGAACGATTGTCTACACCGTTCACTGAGTAAGGCGATAGACGTCATTCCTTCTTTAACATGACTGAAGGAGCCATTATTTATCCTTGCTTCATCTATCCTTCATCCTCCATCGGGCTGCGCCCTACAGCGATCTTTATTTCAAGCGCCATAGCGCAGGCACATTCGGAGGCTCCCACCCTAACAGCGATGTGTGAGGTTGACGGCATACATACACCTTTCCAGCAAAGGTCGCCTCATCATTTACTTTATAACTGACGCCTGCCTTCCAATCGCTCGCACTCGGTGCTTGGCTAGTCGTGGCTTGAATCGTCGTACCTGTCGATTGATTCCCTGCTGCATCCTTAGCCACGATTGTAAAGGTATACGTGGTATTGGCTGCTAATTCGGTAATCGTTGCATTAGCCGCTGCAACGTTCACTTGCGAAGTGCCATAGCTAACGGTGTAGCCGGTGACACCTATATTATCTGTTGAAGGCGTCCATGTAAGAGCAATAGAAGTTGCAGTTGTGCTGCTGACGACAGCATTCGTTGGAGCGGTTGGCGGTGTTGGATCTGGCACGACAACTCCTGTCTTGACCGCTAGCGCCGTGCTGGCTGCAGATACATTCCCTGCTCTATCTCTTGCTTTTACAGTAAAAGAATACGTTGTATCAGGGGCAAGCCCTTGAACGGCAAATGATGTACCAGCTGTACTACCCACTTTATTAACGCCCTCAAAAATATCGTACTCCGTCACGCCCACATTATCTGTAGACGCTTGCCAAGCTAGACTCACGTTATTTGTACCTACAGCTGTTGTCCGTACTTGACTTGGAACAGAAGGAGCTTGAGTATCAGGCACTACGTTCAGCGCATCAAGATAAGCACGATGTCTTGTTGAAAATTCAAAATTATTGTAGCGATCCCAGTTAATCGACCATGTCATCAGTCCGCGCATATTGGCATACCCAGCCGGATTTCTCAGGACATACCTACCGCCAAACGTCTGCCCTTTATATAAATAATCCAATGCTTTATGCACTTCTGTTACGGTTGTAAATCCACCTCCTGCGTTCACGTTAGCAGGCAATCCGACCACAACCTGGTCAGGCCGAAGCGGAGCGAAAAATCGCTCATTGTTTCTTGCGACTGGGAAGCCTGTAAGAACCATATCTGCCATCGCTACGTGAAAGTCTGCATTTCCCATCGTATAGTACGTGCCATCTAGTGCTGTAATCGGTCCTGAATTATAATGCTGCACTTGCAGCCAATCGAGAATATCACGCACCGCATGAATAACAGGCAAATAGGCCCCTGCCCGTGGATCTGCACCAGTGCCCGTTCCGCCATAGAAGCTGTATCCAACCTGTACAAAGAAAGTTTCTGGAGCCATCGTAATCATAAAGGAATCGCCGAAGTGAGTATGGAGCTCTCTTATCGCTGAGATGAGATTAGTTATAACAGGAGTAGTTGGGGTGCGGAAATCTGAATCGCCATTGTTTAAGTAGAGGGAATGTCCTTCAAAGTCTATGTCCAAGCCATCAAATCCATAGGTCGTAATAATCGATTTCATTGAGCTGACAAATTGATCGCGTGCTTGTGCCGTCTCTAACTGAACTTGACCATTTGCACCGCCGATGGAGATGATTACTTTTTTACCTAAGCTCTGCAAATATTGCACGTCTGCTTTTAGTTCAGCTGGAGTAATTTGATACGGGGTAAATCCAATAGTCCCACCGCGCGGGCCATTTGTCGGCTCAGCAAACGCAACGTTAATAACGTCAAATTTCGTGGATACATCTCTTAGCCTTACATAGCCCGATCCGTTATCGAAGTTGTGCCAGTAGCCAACGATTAGCTTGTTGGTAGAAGGGAGCGATGCGATTGCAGAGTCTTGTGAATTGGTACTGCTTCCAACACCTCCATTAACGACTGATATAGGTAAAAGAGTACAAATAAGCACAGTAATCAATACGATAACAGCAGCCTTACAACGAACCTTTTCCAACCATACATCCATTAATACATACCTCCTCTGTTTGTGTTCACATATTCATAACGCTTACATAAAAGCGCCCGCTCGTATTAGCCCTATCACCCCCTTAAAGAAAGACTCATAAGTAAAAGCGAATAACCAAACTCATGAAATGATAAAGAAACTAGGTGATAGCAATTTTGAAAAACACGATGGATGGAAGATGAGGAAATCGTACATGTTAAAAGAAAAAGCGGAGAATGTTGGTGTCCCTGTTTCAATACCATCCAAAATGGGTAATTAATATGTCGTACTTATCATATTTAGGGTTTTGCAAAATTCCACACAGTCGATCATTACCGGCAGATAGCCGCTCAAAAGAGACGATATTCGTGTATATGTTGAAAAATGCTGTGTCAGAAGTGGAATTTTCCAAAATCCTGAGATTAGAACAGGAGTGAAGCAATGGTATTTGTCATTTCTCTTATTGTCATTATGATTTTTGTGTTATGGGGGTTGTTCGCCCCTGAGCATTTAGGAGCCTTCACTAATGAAGCCCTATCGTTCGCCACGAATAGATTTGGATGGTTTTATTTGATCGCAGCGTTGATTATTCTCGTCTACACGCTGTACCTGGCTTTCAGTAAGTACGCCAATATTACACTTGGCGATGAAGATGATGAGCCTGAGTATTCAAATATGTCCTGGTTCGCTATGTTGTTCAGTGCAGGCATGGGGATTGGTCTCGTATTTTGGGGAGTTGCTGAGCCGATAAGCCATTACATGGTACCACCAGAAGGTGATCCCATGACTGTAGAGGCTGCTCGTACCGCTCTGCGCTACTCGTTCTTTCACTGGGGGCTTCACCCTTGGGGAATATACACGCTTGTCTCACTTGGACTTGCTTACTTTATGTTCCGTAAAGGCTACAAAGGGCTTATTAGTTGGACGTTTCACCCGCTGCTAGGAGATAAAGTAAACGGACCGATTGGAAAAACAATTGATATTTTAGCAGTTATCGCTACTGCCTTTGGGGTTGCTACTTCACTTGGTCTTGGTGCGATGCAAATCAATGGTGGTTTATCTCACGTATTTGGTCTACCGAATACGACAACGATGCAAATTATTATTATCGTCATCGTATCCATCATGTTCTTGGGCTCCACCATGTCAGGATTGGATAAAGGCATGAAATTATTGAGCAATACGAACTTGATCATCGCAATCGGTCTGCTGATCATCATTTTGTTAATTGGACCGACGTCGTTTATTTTTGATACATTCACAACAACGTTAGGAAGCTACTTCCAAAATATTATACAGATGAGTTTGCGAATGACGCCATTTACAGAAGACTCTTGGGTGGCGAGCTGGACCTTATTCTATTGGGCATGGTGGATCGCATGGGCTCCATTCGTCGGTTCCTTTATTGCTCGGGTATCCAAAGGCCGCACGATTAAAGAGTTCGTATTAGGGACACTGCTGCTGCCAAGTGGATTCAGCTTCATTTGGTTTGCTACATTTGGCTCGACAGCCTTACATCTTGATATGTTCCAAGGCAAGCCAATCGTCGAAGCCGTAAAGGCCGATTTGACATCTGCCCTATTCATTACGTTAGAAAGCTTACCTGGCGGCATTATACTCGCCGTGATAGCTATTATACTAATCGTCACCTTCTTCATTACATCTGCAGACTCAGCAACGTTCGTACTGGGGATGATGTCTACGGACGGAAATCCTAATCCGAACAAAAAAGTGAAATTTGCTTGGGGTGTATTTACCGCATTAATCGCTGCTGTTTTGCTTATGAGCGGAGGTTTGAGTTCTTTGCAAAGCGCATCAATCATGACCGCTTTACCATTTACCTTTGTGTTGCTTGGCATGGTCATGTCATTGAATCGAGCGTTGAAGGCAGAAGATCGGGAGCGCCGCTTACTTGAAAAACAAAAGCGAAAGCAGCTTGAGAAATTACTGCGTGCTAACCAACCTTAATACAGCAAAGAGGGGCACTTCTAACAGAAGGCCCCTCTTTTACTGCTCTATGTACCCATGCTTGCTGCTTCATATCCGTAATCTCGCTCGACTTTGCAAATTCTCGTTTTATATTGGAGATACCATTTTGACATGCCTTTTCGTTGAGCAAGTAAATGTCGCTCATTCTGTTTCCACTTATGTATAGCTTCGAGAGAATCCCAATAGGATACCGTGATACCTACACCTTCACGGGCACTTTCCACACCTAAAAATCCTGGTTGAAGAGATGCAAGCTCTACCATTTCATTTGCCATATCAGCATAACCGTGATCTCCTTCAGTTCGTTCAGAAGTAAAAATTACCGCATAATATGGCGGCTGTGGCGTTTGTGCAATATTGCTCATACAGCACCTCCGTTATAAATATTTACAGAACTAGTTCAAGCTCACCTCATCATGATTAAATGATATTTATCGTAATTGAAGATGATCGATGTTATTTTATCTATTTTAATGAGAGATGTAAACGTCGTCTGTTTGAAACATATGCGTTTGCTGCATACGTTCCACGTTCAATTTATACAAAAGATGAATATGTTAGAGTAACGAAAAAGTAAGCGATAACATGGTTAACGATTTGACTTTAAAAAGGAGGTTGCATCATGAATGGTGCTGAACGATTAGGCTATTCCCCACATGACAGACTGCTTATTATTAATGCTGATGATTTCGGCATGTGTCATTCTGTTAACGCAGCCATTAAGCAGTTATTAACGGAGCAAGTAATAAGCTCTGCTACAGTGATGATGCCATGTCCATGGGCAAAAGATGCGGTTAGCTGGGCTGCAAGTCACCCAAGCTATGATGTAGGTGTTCATCTCACCTTTACTAGTGAATGGGATTCGTACAAATGGGGACCTGTGAACCGAAGCGGCACTACCCTGTCATTAGTGGATGATCTCGGGCATTTTCCTGAGCATTGCTTAGCTGTAGAAGAACGGGCGAATCCTGAAGAGCTGCGCGCTGAAATGATCAGCCAAATTGAAATGGCTATTCGAGCAGGCCTTGTGCCTTCACATTTGGATAACCATATGGGCAGCGTATACGGATTGGCATCAGGCCAGGACTTCCTAAATATCGTATTTGATGTATGCGTACAATATCAGCTGCCCTTCCGTATGCCCCAGCATGGGACAGCAATCCCGCCTATTTTACAGCCCTTGGCTCAAGAGCGTGCCGAGCTCGGATTGTCTAAAGGTGTATATATTCTCGATGATCTCATAGGGCTTCCCTACACAGGCCAGCATGGAGATACGTATGACGGAGTCAAAGCACAGATGATTGCCCTGCTGCGCAGCATTACTGCAGGATTAACTGAAATGATCCTCCATCCTGCTATCGTCACAGATGAACTCAAATCCATTACCCCGCATTGGGAAAGACGCGGCATGGAGTTCGAGCTATTCCGTGATCCAGACGTACAGCAAGTCATTCACGAAGAAGGGATTCAGCTTATAAAATGGTCCGAAGTTCGTGATGCTCAACGCCGCTCTGCCCCATAAATCGATGGAGGAGGAGATCACTTATGGGTGAACAGCCACTAGCAAGGAAACGAACGATTTTCTATGCTACCGGCAACTTTTCAGCTAATGTTATGGCGCAAATGTTCGCTGCCTATATCGTGTACTACTATGTAGACATTTTAGGTGCACGACCATCCCATGTCGGCATTGTTATGGTCATGCACGGGATCATCGGTGCTATTCTTAATCCTTTGTTCGGATATGTCTCAGATCGATATCGAACGCGTTGGGGAAGACGCATCCCTTATATTGCATTTGGCTCCATCCCATTAGCTGCTGTGTTCACCCTTGTATGGTTTCCCCTAGCGCCACAGGAAAGCATCATCTATTATTTTTTCGGAATCGTCATTTTATTTGATATTTTATACGTACTTGTTATTCTGAACTACTCTGCGCTGTTTCCTGAAATGTTTATTACGATACGTGAACGAGCAGCTGCGGCATCTTGGAAGCAAATGTTCGGCATTGTCGGCATGCTCGTCGGCGTAGCGCTCCCTCCGCTTATTTATAGTGAATACGGATGGGAGTCTATGGGCTTAGTATTCGGCCTTTGTTCAGCCGTCTTTCTTCTCGTTACAGCTGCTGGCGCCAAAGAACGATCAAATGTAAACGCAACCAAACCAATCGATTTAGTCAAGGCCCTTCGCCTTACGCTGCGCAATCGCATGTTTGTTATTTATGTCACTGGAGGATTCCTCGTTCAATTTACGTTCGCGCTGCTACCTGCCGCTATCCCTTTCTTCAGCAAATATGTGTTAAACGCCCCTGAGCTAGCAAATACGTATATGTTAGGCATCGTGTTCCTAACGGCTATTCCAAGTGTTTACGTGTGGGCACGCTGGACAACAAAATATGGTCCTAGGCGGGCCATTTTAGCAGCGATTGTACTGTATATGCTCTCTTTGCTGCCACTACTCTTTATTTCAACAAGCGCAGCTACTTATGTGACCAGTCTGTTTATCGGATTCAGCCTCGCTGGATTGATGGTACTGCTGGAAATACTGCTTGCAGAGGTTATTGATCAAGATGAGGTGAAAAGCGGGGCTAGACGAGAAGGGATGTACTTTGGCATGAATGGCTTCATTATTCGTTGGGGTGTTTCTCTTCAAGCGTTAATTATGAGCTTCCTGCTTGAAAATACCGGATACGTCCGAGACGCTGCACAGCAGCCTGAGTTAGCGATAATGGGAATACGTCTTATGCTCGCAGGAATCCCTATCGTAGCTCTGCTATTTGCATTTGTTTGTTTCTATCGTTTAAAAGTCGAAGCATAGTCTAAAAAACAAACCTTAGCCGAGCAGCACTCAGCTAAGGTTTGCAGTATCGTTTGCCTATGTTTTCTTATCAGTTAACTCAATAAACATTTGCACAACTATATAGCAAGCATTATTGGTTATTCTCCACGGAATGCACGCTTCATACGATCAAAAAATGTCTCTTCATGACTGCCCTTTGGATGCTCTCCGCTAATAGAAGCGAGCTGACGAAGCAAATCTTTCTGCTCGTCGTTCATCTTCGTTGGCGTCACAACGATAACTTTCACATGCTGATCGCCATTGCCGTTGCCGCGCAGATGAGGAACACCTTTGCCGCGCAAACGGAAATACGTACCTGTTTGTGTACCCGCCGGAATCTTCAACTTCACTTTATCATGAAGCGTCGGAATCTCAATCTCGTCACCTAACGCCGCTTGCGCGAACGTCAATGGTACTTCGCAGTAAATGTCATCATCTTCACGTTGGAAGAATTCATGCTGCTTCACGCGGATAACGATATACAGGTCGCCTGCCGGTCCACCGCGCAGACCGCTCTCACCTTCACCGGTCATGCGAAGCTGTGCTCCGTCATAAGCACCAGCTGGGATGCGAACGTTAATCTTACGCTGCTTCTTCACTGTTCCGTTTCCATGACAGCTGCTGCACTTCTCCTTGATCACTTTACCTTTTCCTTGGCAAGTGGAGCAAGCACGACGGTTCACCATACGGCCGAACGGCGTGTTCTGTACAACTTCCTGCTGACCTGTTCCACCACAAGTAGAACATTTTTCTGGCTTCGTACCTGGCTTCGCACCTGTGCCGAAGCACGGATCACATTGCTCGGTACGCGGAATCGTAATTTCCTTCTCTACGCCGAATGCCGCTTCTTTAAATTCCACTTGCATCGTATATTGAAGGTCGCCCCCACGCTGTGGTGCGTTCGGATCACGACGATTGCCTCCGCCACCGAAGAACATGTCGAAAATATCGCCGAAGCCACCAAAGTCGCCTGAGAAGCCTCCGCCGCCCATACCTTGGTTCGGATCAACGTGACCGTACTGATCATACACCGCACGCTTTTGCGTGTCGCTCAATACGTCATATGCTTCTTTCACTTCTTTGAACTTATCTTCTGCATCTGCAGCCTTGTTCACGTCAGGGTGATACTGACGTGCCAATTTGCGGTATGCTTTCTTGATCTCATCATCGCCAGAGCCTTTGTTGACTCCAAGCACCTCATAATAATCGCGTTTATCTGCCATTGTTCCACCCCCATTACCTTACAAATTTTAATCTTATCAGCGATGGCTCTCCCATTCAAGTCTATCACCGCTGACAAAAGGAAAGTCAAAGCCGAGCGCAGCTCAGCTTTGACTTCCTAGCGAAGACGATTACTTCTTGTCTTCGTCAACAACTTCATAATCCGCATCTACGACGTTGTCTCTTTGTGCCGCACCGCTATCTTGAGCGCCTTGACCTTCAGCACCCTGTTGAGCTGCTTGAGCTTGCTCGTAAAGCTTCACAGACAACTGTTGAACTATTTCTGTAAGTTCTTCTGTCGCTGCTTTGATCTCATCCAGGTTGTCGCCTTCTAGCGCTTTTTTCACTTTTTCTTTTGCTTCATTAGCCTTGTCAACGTCAGCTTGATCTGCTTTGTCGCCAAGATCTTTGATTGTTTTCTCAGTTGTGTAAACGAGTTGGTCAGCATTGTTTCTTACTTCAACCATCTCTTTACGCTTCTTGTCTTCTTCAGCATGAAGCTCTGCTTCTTTCATCATGCGGTCGATTTCATCATCAGACAAACCGCTGGAAGAAGTAATCGTGATGTTTTGAATTTTACCAGTACCTTTATCTTGTGCAGATACTTTAACGATACCGTTCGCATCAATATCAAATGTAACTTCGATTTGTGGAACGCCACGTGGTGCTGGTGGAATGTCAGACAAGATGAAGCGTCCAAGTGTTTTGTTGTCTCCTGCCATAGAGCGCTCACCTTGAAGCACGTGGATTTCTACGCTTGTTTGGTTGTCAGCATACGTGGAGTATACTTGAGCCTTTTGCGTAGGAATTGTTGTGTTGCGCTCGATCATCTTCGTAAATACGCCGCCAGCTGTCTCGATACCTAGAGACAATGGAGTTACGTCTAGCAATACAACGTCTTTAACGTCACCAGTCAAGACACCTGCTTGAACAGCTGCACCAAGTGCAACAACTTCGTCCGGGTTAACGCCTTTATATGGCTCTTTACCTGTCAATTTCTTGATTGCTTCTTGAACAGCCGGGATACGTGTAGATCCACCAACAAGTACGATCTTGTGGATGTCAGCTGGAGTCAAGCCAGCATCTTGCATCGCTTGACGTGTAGGAGCAAGCGTACGCTCTACCAAGTTCTCAGACAACTCTTCGAACTTCGCACGAGTCAAGTTAAGCTCCAAGTGTTGTGGAACGCCATCAACAACTGTAATGAACGGCAAGCTGATTGTTGTCGTCATCACACCAGACAATTCTTTCTTCGCTTTCTCAGCAGCATCTTTAAGACGTTGAACAGCTGCTTTGTCCTTACCCAGGTCAATGCCGTTCTCTTTCTTGAATTCTGCAACCAAGTGGTCGATGATTACTTGGTCAAAGTCGTCGCCGCCCAAGCTGTTGTCACCGCTTGTTGCTTTAACTTCGAAGAAGCCATCGCCAAGCTCAAGGATCGATACGTCGAATGTACCGCCGCCCAAGTCATAGACAAGGATCGTTTGATCGTTTTCTTTATCTGCACCGTACGCCAATGCAGCCGCTGTCGGCTCGTTGACGATACGCAATACTTCTAGACCTGCAATTTTACCTGCATCCTTCGTCGCTTGACGCTGGGAGTCATTGAAGTAAGCTGGAACCGTAATAACAGCTTGCGTTACTGGCTGACCCAAGTAAGCTTCTGCATCTGCTTTCAACTTTTGAAGAATCATTGCAGATACTTCTTGTGGAGAATAGCTCTTGTCGTCAATTTTCGTTGGGAAGTTTGTACCCATATGACGCTTAATAGACATTACTGTACGATCCGGATTTGTGATCGCTTGACGTTTCGCTGTTTCACCAACAACACGCTCACCGTCTTTTTTGAAGCCTACAACGGATGGCGTCGTGCGAGCGCCTTCTGGATTTGGAATTACGACAGCCTCGCCGCCTTCCATTACTGCCACACAAGAGTTTGTTGTTCCCAAGTCAATACCGATTACTTTACTCATGAAAAGTGACCTCCTTCAAGGTTTGCAGCTTCACAAATTGGCTTTGCTACTACTGCGTAGAATGTTTTGTAGTTATTATTAAATAAATTGAATTTGCTCTGATGTACAAGATTAAGAGCTTACTTTAACCATTGCTGGACGCACAACGCGGTCTTTCAGCATGTAGCCCTTTTGCAGCTCTTCTACGACGATGCCTTCTTCGTATTCATCCGTCTCCACTTGCATAATCGCTTGATGGAATTCCGGATTGAACGGCTCGCCTACCGCTTTAATTGCAGTTACACCCTCTTGTTCCAACACTTGCTGGAACTGACGGAATATCATATCGATACCTTTCGAGAACGAATCGTTATCGCTAGATGGATTCGTAGAAAGTGCGCGCTCAAAATTATCCAAAATCGGAACAAGGTCCGTAACGAGCTTAGAAGATGCGTATTTCGCCAAGTCTTCCTTCTCTTTCAGCGTACGGCGGCGGAAATTATCATAATCTGCTTGTACACGCAGCATACGTTGATAGTTTTCTTCCGCTTCTGCTTTCGCTTGCTCCAATACTGCTTGAAGGTCGTTTGACTCTTCGCCGCCAACCTCAGCAGCAGTTTCTGTTTGTTCTTGCTCGAAAGCAGTTGCCTCCTGCTCTTGCAGGTTCGCATCTTGTTCTTGTTTCAACTCCTTCACCTCCCCTATGTAGTAAACTTATCTATCCTGATGACTTTCGTCATTGATCTCAATGATGATTTCATGAAACTCATTGATTGTATGCCATCGTTACTCTCTGCTTGAAGCACTATCACGCATCTTGATTACCGTATGAATGCGAAGGACTGCTGCGGCGACTTCTCCCGCCGCACGCAATGCGTACAGCTTCACGCGCGCTGGATCGACGATGCCTGCTTCCATGACAGGCAGCAAGGCGCCTGTATCGCAGTCGATGCCGATGGCATCATTGCCTGCGGCCGTTTGCGCCGCACGCGCTTCCTCGAGCTTCTCCAGCGGATTGTAGCCGGCATTGAGCACCACTTGCGCCATCGGCTTACGCAGCGCTTCAGCGACTGCGGCAATGCCGAACGCCTCCATACCGCGCACCGTTTCGCGATAGCGCTCCAGCGCGTAGGACACCGCCAATTCGGCGGTGCCTCCGCCCGGCAGGACGCCGCCTTGAATGGCGGCCTGCAGCGCGGAGGCTGCGTCGGCGGCGATACGTGCCCGCTCGCCGACAATCTCGCGCGTGCTCGCACCGACGAGCATGGTCACCTGCTTCGCAGCGCCTGCCGCAGGTGACCATGCGGATAGCGACGGCTGTGGCGCTGCATACAGCCGCACGCGCTCCAGCCGCTCGTCATAGCGAACGGCTGGCGTCCGCCCGAGCATCGCTTCGAGCTCGTTGCCGGCCTTACTTAAGGCCGTTCGCTTGAGCGGCTTCGCTCCCGTGAGCTGCGCCACACGCTTCACCTGCTCGCGGCTCACACGCTGCACGACCATAATCTCGTGGTCGAAGCAGAACTGCTCGGCCTCCGGGTGAATGCTGCGCTCTAGCACGATGAGGCCTACCCCAAGCTGCTTCAGCTGCTCCAGCTGTAGCATAAAAGCACGCTGCAGCTGCATATACTGCTGGAAGCCAGCCTCTGTAGAGAGCAATTGCTCATCAAGCTCCTCTGGCACGAGTCCGTCTTGCAAGACGAGCACTCGGCAGTCCCTTTGCTCAGACAGCCATTCATAGTGAAGCGGCTTCTGTTTCAGCAGCAATCCTTCGAAGGATTCATTTTCAGCCAGCTCATGAGCTTCAACTGCGTCTGCCAATCGGAAGGTTCGGCTCTTTAGCGTGTCCCAACCAATCAGCTTACCTGCTTCCAGCACAAGCTCAACAATATCTTCTTGCTCACGCCCTGCGACATATACGGCTTGGCGCAGCAGAGAGTCGTCCCAGCCTTGCAATGCAATCGCTCGCTCCGCTAACAATTGTGAAGCATATGCAATGCCCTGCTGAATGCCAGCTACAACCTTCGCTGCAGGAACGCCGCGCATAACTTGCTGAACACCCGCTTCAACCAACGCTCCAGCGAGCACGGTCGCTGTCGTCGTTCCGTCTCCAACTTCCTGCTGCTGGGCCCAAGCTACTTGAATAACAAGTTTAGCAACGGGATGAGTTACATCCATTCGATCAAGAATGGTGACTCCATCATTCGTTAATATGATGTCTCCCTGTGCCCCGACTAGCATTACATCCAGCCCTTTCGGACCTAATGTTCCTTCTACCGCTGAGCACAAAGTGCGAACAGCTTGGGCATTGTTGAGGAGCGTCGCATAACGCTCATCACTTTCCTGCCTTGAAGATGGATGCTGCGCCATCGAACCCCTCCTCTCTGCCTCTTTCTGATTACTCACGGTTACTTCATACCATTACTTATGATATCGTTCCATAAATACAGCTAGCTGCTGAGATACTTGCTGCATCAGATTAATTACTTTTGCATATTCCATTCGAGTCGGACCAAGAAGTCCAATCGTCCCTAGGTTTTGACCGTGAACCGAGTAGGTTGCTGTAATTAAACTGCAATTAGAAATAGCGGCATGTGTGTTTTCCTGACCAATCCGAACTTGAATACCAGTACCTTGATCCGCTGCACCTGGCGCTCCAATTACTTTAATTAAAGCAGGCGTTTCTTCAAGCAGTTCCCAGATCGTCTTTATCCGATCCACATCTTGAAATTCCGGCTGATTCAGCATGTTCGTCGTTCCACTCAAGTACACTTCTCGCTGTGCTTCATCACCGCTAAGGACAGTTTCTACCATCGAAATCATTTCTTGAGCATGAGATACATATTTGCTCATCTCATCGCCAATTTCTTTGTACAACTGTGATCTCAACTTAATGAGCGGAACACCCGTCAACTTCGTATTAAGCAAGTTTACAACCTTCTCCAACTCCGAAGTGGAGATGCCCGGCGGAATCGCTACTGTTTTATTTTCAACATGACCTGTATTTGTCACAATGATTGCAACTGCCGTATCATCATTCAGCGGCAGCAGTTGAAAATGTCTAAGTGTCGTATCGAACATGCCCGGTCCAAGCGCGATCGACGTATAATTCGTTAACTGAGCTAATGTAGAAGCTGTATGCTGAACAACTTGTTCCATCGCTGTTATTTTTTCCGCAAACATCGATTTCAATCGATGCACTTCTTCTTTGGACAAATTGTCCAGACGAACAAGATGATCGACATAATAACGATATCCCTTGTGAGAAGGAATGCGTCCTGCTGACGTATGAGGCTGTTCTAGAAATCCAAGCTCCTCAAGATCCGCCATCTCGTTCCGTATCGTCGCCGGACTGTATCCAACGTCGCCACGCTTCGAAATGCTGCGCGAACCGACCGGTTCAGCCGAGCTAATGTAATCATCTACTATCGCTGTTAATATAAGTCGCTGGCGTTCCGTCAACATACGCATCCCTCCAAATATAAGTATAGGCAGCTTTGTGCCCATCCGAACTTCCTCTTCGTTAGCACTCATCGTCGTCGAGTGCTAACCGATATAACAAAAATACCAAACGGACAAGACGATTGTCAAGTCAGTTCAGTACTTTAAGCACTGCTATTTCATCACAACAATGTTGTTTGCTGCAATGGATACAATCCTTCCATACTTTTTCGGGAAAAATCTCTTTCTCCACAACCGTAAATCCATTCTTCTCAAAAAAGCGAACTTCATAAGTTAATGCCATTACCTTAGTCAATTCTCTTTCCTTAGCCATCTGCATCAAGGAGTCCATAATCATACTACCAATCCCTCTTCCTTGATAACCAGGGGATATCCCTAACGACCGCACTTCAACGAGATCTTGGCCAAGCTGACATAACGATCCGCACCCAACTAATTCCCCTTCTGTTTCAACGACAACAAAGTCCGGAATGAGAGTAGCCAGCATTTCACGCGTACGCGGTAACATAATACCTTGAACTGCATAACCTTGTATCAATTGAAAGAGCGCCTCTATATCGCTCTCTGTCGCCGAACGGCAAACTAACGTTGTGGTCATCGCAACTTCACCTCTGGATCGTGATTGCAAATATGAATACGAATTAATATACATCAATATGCATAATATTTCAATCCTGTATAGGAAAAAATATATTCAACTATAGCCTGTTTTTTATAAGCAGCACGAGTCCTTACCCCGGCTTACATTAACAACAAAAAAAGAGGCACCATAATGGCGCCTCTCTATATACAAATGTAGATTTATTCTTTTTACTGTATAACCGTCGTCATACATTTGTTGCATGTTTGTTGCCCATAATGGTGCATTTCCAAAAAAAACGAATTATTCCTCTGTAAGCGCACCAACAAATGTACCAAAAACATCGTTGCCAAACAGCACTCCGCGATCCGTCAATCGATACCCGATCTCCGTTACTTCTATCAATTCCGAAGCAAGCAATTTCTTCAATTGAGCTCCAAAAATATCATCAAAGTCACGGCCGCCAAACTGAGTCTGGAAGCGAGAACGATTGACCCCTTCATGCATGCGCAGACCAACCATCATAAAGTCTTCCATCGCTTCCTGCTCATCCACTTCAAACGAATCAAGACGAGGCAAGCCGCTCTTACAAGCTTCATTATATGAATTAACGCCCTTTATATTAATATGACGCTGACCTTGTACATAACCATGGGCACCAGCACCAATACCATAATAGTCTTCATTGCGCCAATACGTCTGATTGTGGCGACTCTCATATCCTGGCTTGGCAAAATTACTGATCTCATACTGCACGTAACCTGCGGCCTTCATTCGTTCCATAATAAGCAAATACATCGCTAGCTCTGCTTCTTCACTTGGCAGCGGCAGCTCGTTGCGGCGGAACATCGTATGGAATAACGTATTCTCCTCTACCTTTAAGCTGTAAATCGACAAGTGCGGTAGATCTAGCTCAAGCGCACGATCCAAGCTGTGAGACATCATTTCCAACGTCTGATTCGGCAAACCGAACATCAAGTCGATCGACATGTTCTCATATCCAACTCGTCTCGCCGCTTCAATGCTGCGGTATACGTCATCTGTATGGTGAATACGTCCGATATCTTTCAATAATGTGTTATTAAAGGACTGCACGCCAAAGCTAATCCGGTTCACACCGCCAGCCATCATGACACGAAGCTTTTCCTCATCGGTCGTCCCTGGGTTAGCCTCCATACTGAACTCAATATTGTCATTCCAGTGTGGGAAATGAGTACGTACAGACTTGAGGAAAAACTCCATCTCTACTGGATTCAATACAGTAGGCGTTCCTCCACCTACAAAAATTGTATCGATCGTCCCAGCAGGTTGTTGCTGCACCGTATATGCCATCTCACGATCCATCGCCTGCAAATGCTCCATCACAGGTTGATCTTTCAGAACGTAAGAGTTGAAATCGCAATAAAAGCATTTATTTGTACAAAACGGTATATGAATATAGACAGCCCGCGGCGAATGGCTTGCCTGTACTTGCTGTTGAATGGATGACTCCGCTGAAGCCGTCATAACTTCCTCCTCGTTGCTTTCTTTTATTTAGTACAGAATAGCACACTCCTATACGGTTCTCAATCTTCTTCGACCTTAATCGCGTGCATACTCCAGTGTTTCTATATGCCCAAAGCGTCCATGCTGCAGGATTGCATACTATGTAGGAAAGATAAGCCATGTGTATATAAAAGAGACACGCCCTTTAGTTGGTATATCTAAACTGCAGAATAGGACATCTCTCTTGTTCAATCGATCATATTCTTCTAAAGCCTTGCGGCAGCGTTCCTGTTCTTCGGATTTCTCTTACTTGCGCTTCAGTCAGGCGAATATTTGATGAAATAAGAGATTCAACATCATTGCCAGCGATCAGGTCATCTAGATCAGGAATGTTTCGACTCCCTCTATATATACGGAAATTTCCTTTGAAATTAATTCGAGTAAACAGTACCAAGGTTGCATTTGCGCTTGTAGAGAAGAATCGCAAGCTCTCTACTTCGTCCGTGTTCGTTAATCCTAAATTCCCGTTAAGAATACGTGTCCTACCTCGATAATTTTCCTCGGAATAAAGTGTCAACCTCGGATATACCACTTGTGAGATATTAACTTCGTCCATCGTCCTTCCTCCTTTCCTTATTATATAAAATATGGCTTGTCATGGAGTTTGGCTTGGACAACCACATCACTTTCAAAAATATCGTCACACTTTACTTGCAGGCAGCGTCGTTTCTTATTTCCACAATATCCACGCGTACATAAGATTTCAAAACAAACACAAAGAACCGTACCTTAATAGGCACGGTTCTCTGTTCAAAACACTTATATCTAGACAAGTATGCGATCTGCTTACTTGCTATCGTCAATCTTAAGAACCGCCATGAACGCTTCCTGCGGAACCTCAACGGAACCGACTTGCTTCATACGCTTCTTACCTTCCTTCTGCTTCTCCAGCAACTTACGTTTACGGGAGATGTCACCACCGTAACATTTCGCCAATACGTTTTTACGCATTGCTTTAACGGTTTCACGAGCAATAACCTTCGTCCCGATCGAAGCTTGAATCGGTACCTCGAACATTTGACGAGGAATCAATTCGCGCATCTTCTCACAAACGACTTTACCACGTGAGTAAGCACGATCTTTGTGAACGATGATGGACAAGGCATCCACTTGCTCACCATTAAGCATAATATCCATTTTCACAAGGTTCGAACGACGGTAGCCGGATAGCTCATAATCGAATGATGCATAACCTCTTGTGTTAGATTTCAACTGGTCGAAGAAATCGTACACCACTTCAGACAATGGAATATGATACGTAATTGTAACACGAGTCGTGTCTAGGTATTGCATATCGACGAACTCTCCACGCTTGCCTTGGCAAAGTTCCATAATCGCTCCAACATAATCGTTAGGAACAATAATCGAAGCTTTGACGAATGGTTCTTCAACAAAGTCGATCTTTTGTTGTTCCGGATAGTTGGATGGATTATCAATACGAAGTACTTCGCCGTCTGTCAACGTGACACTATAAATAACGCTTGGCGCTGTTGTAATCAACGGAATGTTGAACTCACGCTCAATACGCTCTTGGATAATTTCCATATGCAATAGTCCCAAGAATCCGCAGCGGAAACCAAATCCTAAAGCTGTGGATGTTTCAGGCTCGAACGTCAAGGATGCATCGTTCAACTGCAACTTCTCCAACGCCTCGCGCAGGTCGTTATAGTCCGTAGTCTCAATCGGATACAATCCACAGAATACCATTGGGTTAATTTTACGGTAACCCGGCAATGGCTCTGCTGTAGGATTTTTCATGTCTGTAATCGTATCACCGACACGAGTGTCGCCAACGTTTTTAATACCAGCTACAACGAATCCTACATCGCCTACATTCAACTCATCCACGCTTGACATACGCGGCTTGAATGCACCAACTTCGATAACTTCGAACGTTTTGCCCGTAGCCATCATTTTAATCTTGCTGCCCGCGCGAATCGCACCATTAACAACACGAACATAGACAATTACACCTTTGTAAGGGTCATAATGGGAGTCAAAAATAAGCGCCTTCAATGGCTCTTCCGGATCTCCTGTAGGAGCTGGAATCTTCGTAACAACTTGCTCTAGTATTTCACGAATACCGATACCTGCCTTAGCAGATGCATGCACTGCATCCGAGCAATCCAAGCCGATAACGTCTTCTACTTCTTGCTTTACGCGCTCAGGATCTGCACTTGGCAAGTCAATCTTGTTGATAACCGGAATAATCTCCAGGTTGTTATCAAGTGCCAAATATACATTAGCCAAGGTCTGCGCTTCGATACCTTGAGCAGCATCAACAACTAGCAATGCCCCTTCACAAGCTGCCAAACTGCGGGAAACTTCATACGTGAAGTCGACGTGTCCTGGCGTATCGATCAGGTTTAAAATGTATTCTTCTCCATCGTCCGCCTTATACGTAAGACGAACCGCTTGCAATTTAATTGTAATACCACGTTCGCGCTCCAGATCCATCTGGTCAAGCACCTGTGCTTGCATTTCGCGGGAAGTCAATGCTCCCGTATACTCCAGAATGCGATCGGCAAGCGTGGACTTTCCGTGGTCAATATGTGCAATAATACAAAAATTGCGAATTTTCTTCTGTCGTGACAGCAATTCCGTCATTCGATCTAATACCCCCACCACTGTGCCAAGTTTCAATTGTTTTATTATACCGAATAACGACGTCGGCATCAATGGCGCCGTAATATTTAGAACAATCTATCGAATATACCTACTACAGCTTGGATTCCAGCCTCAGACAATCTAGATAAGAAACCTGCTGTTTTATCTGCTAATTGGTTAACTGGAGGCTCTTCAATTGGAGGCAATCCCAGATGCTCAGGCATTTGCTCCTCCCACTCTTCAGCTGTCTGCTGCTCGTTAGGATGATCCGCTTCAGATACAGGCCGCATTTGCTGATTCCATTCCGTTTCCCAACGTGAAGCCGGTTCTGTTGAATCTCCTTGTACATTCCATTGCTGCTTTTCTAAAACCTGCTGCCCACTGTCAGATAACTTGCTTGGAGCCTCAGTCGCAGCGGTTTGCGGCATAGGGCCATACACCCTCTCGATACCTAAGCGCGTCCATTCCATACCAACTAAGACACCAATAATGGTAAATAGAAGCAAAACTGTAACCCGCGGCACAATACGTTTCATCTTCTAGCCTCCGTTTCAATAGGTATCGAAAGTACAATAGAAGGTGTCTCCCAAAATGTTCTGTCTTAACCTAGCCAATAGAGGTAGTAGCATTCGTATCGTCACGCAATTGTTCTGGAGAGTAGGCGGAATATGCCTTCTTTCCTTTATTGCTGTCCGCATTCACTGGCTTCGTTACCGGCTTGTCTCCTTGCTGCTCATGCACGATATCAGCAATTAAATCTGCCAGTAAATCTACGGTACGGTAGCTTTCCTCCAACGTATTGTCGATACCCCCTATTTCAACAATGACACTGTTTGGAGATAAAGATTGATTGTACTCACCATTCCCCTGCGCAGCAGATTTTCCCCAGATGCCGCGGGATATACCTGGATAATCTTTTTCCAACCTACTATGAATCTCTGAGGCGAATTTCTCGTTCTTCTTCCAGTTCGGATTGCGATGTCCAATAATAAAGTATACTTGAGCATATGATTTATTATTAATCGTTACCGTTGAATCTTCACGACCAAGTGCATCACGATGAATATCAAAAAAGAACTGCAGATCTTGGTGCTGTGACATCGCTTCTTTAATCGTGCTATGAGAATATTTATAGGACTGATTCCACTTGTATCCTTCCACACTGGAGGCATAATCTTTATCGGAATGCGCAGCTCCTACTCCTCGCTTCTCTAATTGATCCTGAAGTCGTTTACCGACAAGTGTTATGTTCAATTCAGAATCGTTTGGATTGGAACTTTTACTTTTTAATACCGGATTCCACGACTCCCGATTATGTGAATGGTAAATGAACACAACTTTATTGTTTAACTGTGATGAAGGTTGCTTCGTGCCAGAACCATCTTTGCCCGAACTTCCTGGCAGTGGCTTAAACTTATCATTCTGTGATGAACGCGGCTCTTCTTCACCTTGCGTAAGTTGATCAGGCAAAGGCATATAATCAGCAGGCCCTTTCGCATACTGATTGCCCTCTGGAAGTCGTAGTGGAACAGTCTGTTCACGATTGGCGCGCGGCAATTCTCCTGCTAGCAATGTTTTCGGATCAAGCGGATTCATATTCGTCATTAGACGGACAAGCAGTCTTGCTGCATCCTTGCTATCCCATTGCAATTGCTGTGCAGAAGCTGGCACGCCTGACATTTCCATAGCAATCGCATTCATAAACAGCTGTGTTGGCATTTGAGCCGCTATCCCTTTCATACCAGCCAAGGGAGTAGACTGCGCCTTCTGCTCTGCAATAACTCCTATGCCTATTACGATAAAAAAAGCAGCCGAAGCTACCGCCATCAGCATAAACATCCGACCGGATAAAATGATAGGCTCCCATTTCTTCAGGACCCGTTTATTCCAACGATTATTATTACTTTCGTCATCCCATTTCATTGATTTGCTCGCCTCCTTGCCTGCTGTCACCGTCTTTCATTAGGACAAGTCAACTTTGCAACAAACCATAAATATGGAGTAACATCGAAAATGAAGGACCAAGTGATTAGAGTATCATCTCGTATCCCATCTTCATTCTCGTAATCTCTCAATATTTCATAGGTTTGCAAGCAAGTGCTCGAAATGAAAGATTGCTAATAGTAGACTCTATGAGGACAAACAAAATACTAGAACTAATTTCTTGGGAAATAAAAGCGAATTGTCGTACCTAATCCTACACAGCTCTGCACCGAAACTTCACCTTCATGCGCTTCTATTAATTGCTTCGTAATGGCCATGCCAAGACCGCTGCCTCGATCCGTCGTATCTGTAGATGTGCCTCGGTAATATCTTTGGAACAAATTATGCTGCGCCTGTTCATCCATTCCCCGACCATCATCCTTAACTAAAATAGTCGTGCCTGCTTCATCTTGCTGGATAGATACTGTCACGGTCGTGCCTGGTTCGTTGTGAATCCAAGCATTCATACACACATTTTCAATTGCCCTAACAAAATATCGAACATCAATGTTCAGCATAATGGGCTGCGTATGAGGGTTGAAAACGAGCTTTGCTCCTGCATTTTCTACATCCGCAGGTACAGGCAGCAGTTCATGAACGATACTAGAAAGCCATTCATTCATTTCAATTTCCATTCGATCCATCGGCAAAGCATTGCTCTTTAATTGATAGGTTAAATTCAAATCTTGAATAAGCTCATCCATCCGTTCCGCTTTCTGCTGGATAAACGTTGTAAATTCTAGCCGTTCTGCTTCGTTCCATTTATATTCGCTGGCATTCAGCAAATGAGCATAACCAATGATGGAGGATAACGGAGTCTTCAGATCATGAGTCAAACCAGTCAACCATTGCTCCCGTAACCGCTCATGCTTTTCTCGCTCATTTTCAGATTGCTGCAATCTCTCAGAAAGCGTACGCAGCGCCTGCCAAACATCGCTATATATCCGATAGTTTCGTTTCAACCTTCCCTTGCGGTTAAGTGAAGGATACTTTCCAGCTATGTTCCGCGGCTCCTCGTATTGATGATTGGACATCGCTTCTGCCCATCTCATAAAATGAGCAAGTGGGCGACCAATCCGACTACTCTCCCACCACGCCATGATGACAAATAGAACTAACATAGAAAGTACCGCAGCCCCGATTCCTACCATCCATATTTGCGTTTCGCTATATAAGTGCAAGCCTGCCATTATCACATAGGGCTCTGCATCTAACGCTGTATAAGGCATACGAAGAATCCATGTATTTCCTGAGTTCGCAATGTATTTTAAATCAACTCTCTCACCATACCGATCCTCATAGCCAGCTCGCAGAACCAACTCGTACGGGCTCATATTAGCTTCTACACCTTTTGGCTTATTCCAACTTTTCAATTCCTCTCCTTCCGCACCCATCAGTTGTACCCAAGCGTTGGCTTGTTTTAACATCGGCTTTGCCTGCTCAGAATCTTCTAGCCATGCGTCCAGCAATTGCTCTTCTTCTGGCTTCACACCATAAATGAGCATGATTTCATAATCGCCTATAGCTCTCAAATAAGCATATACGTCATATGTAAAGGGAACCTTGCGCTGCATATAAGATACAAGTTCTCCTACTTTATACTTTTTAGGTACATCTTCCGGAACGAAAAATTCATGCAGCACACGTCCGCTTGAATCTGCAATTTGCAACCACCCTCCGCTGGCCTTCACTTGCATCATCAACTGTTCGTCCCATTGCAACTGTCCGTTTCTAATCGATATCGAATCCACCAAATTTTCAAACCCATGATTTACAAAATTCCGGTTCATATCCAAAGCCATTATTCGGTCTACGATCCATGAGAACGCCACAACAACGCTAATAAGTAAAGCGATCGAAATAAATAACCACTGTCGAATATAATGCCAAGCCAGTCTTTGAGTAGCCTTCACGATTAAACCTCCTTGCGTTTTGGACGTGAAAGCAGCTTATAGCCCATTCCTCGTACCGTAACGAGATAAGTTGGTTCACTCGGCTTTTCTTCGATACGCTCCCTAATTCGATGAATATGCACCATGACTGTGTTGTCATCTTTAACTGCATCCAAGCCCCATACTTGCTCGTATAGTTCACCTTTGGAAAATATTCGATTCGGATGCTTGCACAAATATAGCAGCAGTTGGAACACCATAGCCGGACAATCAACGGATTCCCCACCTACCATTAATTCACCCGCTTGCTCATCAATTTGGAATCTACCAAAATCATAAATACCTCTATTAGTATTAGATTGAGGCGTTAAAGAGGATGAACGATAATTAGTAGTTTCAGATATCGATACCTGTTGTTTGGAAACCGAATCTCGCCCCCCTTGAGCGTGGTGAATGGCCTGCTTATAAGATAAATGCCGCTTCAGTTGCACTTTCACTCTGGCAGCTAGCTCTAGAGGGTTGAACGGCTTCGTCATATAATCATCTCCACCAAGGGCAAAGCCTGTCAGCTTATCCAAATCCGTCGTGCGAGCGGTAACGAACAGTATAGGTGCTTCAGTTTTGAGTCTAAGAAGAGGAGCTATCTCGAATCCACTTCTTCCTGGCAGCATCACATCTAATATGATGCAATCCAGTTGAAATTGTTCATTAATTTGCAGGGCTTCTTCCGCATTCGATGCTGTATGTATATTTGTAAACCCTTCCTTGTTCAGTACGGTTACAACGAGCTTCTGTAAAGCTAACTCATCTTCAACGATAAGGATATGTGCTTGTTGCAAGTCATTCATTATGTATTTCCCCCTATTTTTGTACTCTCTTCTCTCCAATTACCTCACGATTTCCTGTTTATAACCATAAAATTTCTTCTAATTATTAACATGCTCCAGATAAGTAAAATCATCATATCATATGGCTCTAACCTGTAAACTAGGCACGTTATAGGCTAAACAATATCACGGTATGCTTACCTTTCCTCTAACGCTTTCTTAACGGAACCTTAACAAACTAGTTTTATAACCAATATATTACAGGAATTATTTACATTCTGTTTCACTGCGCTTAAAAGTGAACCTTTATTATTCATATTAGAAACGGAAACAAACAAAACAAATTCGCTCACGAAGGAGATTGAATCATGAAAAAGATCGAAGATGTTACAAACCACTCAAAACGTAATAGTACAAATAAAAAGAATCTATCACGTTCAACAGCAGCTATCCTTGCAACTCTACTTGTTTCCTCTCTTCTAATAGGCGGATGTGCAGATCAAGAAGTGGCGGCAGCGCCGAAAAATGCTGCTAAAGAAAATGAAGGGACCGTAACTGTGGAGAAAAAGAAACCTATCATTGCAACAAAAGTAAATCTCGAAAAGTGGATAGCAGCACATGATGGCCGCTCTTTACACGCAGCATTAGAAGCAAGCTTTCAGAAAAAAGTAAGTCAAAATGATATTCAGCAGCATTTAGAATCTTTCTGGACGAAAGGGGAGAAGCCTCGTTATGTGGGGCAACGATTTTCGCCTGAAGGGTACATTGTTGAATCTTGGACAAACAAAGATAAAAGCAAACTGATTTTAGCTATCATTAAAAATGGAAAAATACAATATTTACTCATGCCGCCGCCTCTTAAATTTCCAGAGACAGATTCCTATCAAACAAAAACGACTTTCCAGCTTCCATTTGATGGCGAATGGTTCGTTGGTTGGGGCGGTCATAATGTAATCGAAAATTATCACTACGCTTATGAGACACAGCGCTATGCGCTTGACCTTGTTGTGACGAAGAAAGGGAAAAGCTTTAAGGGCGATGGCAAGAAAAATGAGGACTATTACGCATTCGGCAAAAAAGTATTGTCCCCTGCGGGCGGAACCGTCGTTGATGTGGTAACTGACATCCCAGACAACGTTCCGGGAAAGATGAACCCAGATCAGACAGCTGGCAACTATGTCATTATTGATCACGGCAACAATGAATATAGTTTATTAGCTCACTTCAAGCAAAATACAATTAAAGTGAAAAAGGGCGATAAGGTTAAAACTGGAGACTATTTAGGAGACTGCGGTAATTCGGGCAACTCAAGCGAGGCGCACATCCACTATCAAGTAAGTGACAAACCAAGTTTGGAGCATGGTCGTTCATTGCCTCCGCGTTTCGCAAAAGGAATTTTCCCTGTACAAGGTCAGACACTAAAAGGACAATCACCAACAAACAAATAAAGCTTTGTATGAAAAAAACCTTTCCTGTAAGTGAGAGATTGCTAATGTCTCTCTACTCACCAGGAAAGGCTTTTTTGTGATTAATGCGTATAAGCAGCTACATTATTCGTATCCACCGCTTCATGAAGAGCCGCATTTAAGCCGCTGGCTATTATATTAGCCATATCCTCAATAAATTCATCGACCTCTTTAGGCGTTACTATGACATCATGTCCAAGCGGTTCCAGCACTTCCTTTACGAGCTGTAATCGTTCCTGCTCTGACACTTCGTCTAACAGACCTATAACGTCTCTCGATTTTACGTTCTCATGTTTAAAATGCTCTTTCATTAACTCAATTGCATTATTCACAATCGTTGAGGCATAACATACGGTCGGCACGCCTACTGCAATACAAGGTATTCCAAGTATTTCTTTCGTCAATCCTTTGCGCTTGTTGCCAATCCCAGAGCCTGGATGAATACCAATATCTGCAACTTGAATGGTTGTATTGACTCTTTCCAAAGCCTTGGAAGCCAATGCATCGATTGCAATAATAACATCAGGGCGCGTTTTCTCCACAATGGCATGCACAATTTCGCTAGATTCGATGCCTGTTGTTCCAAGTACTCCGGGGGCTACAGCACTAACTTGCCTATAACCAGGGCTTACTTGCTCAGGTACGAGTTCAAAGTAATGCCTTGTTACCAATATATTTTCTACAACCATCGGGCCAAGCGCATCCGGTGTTACATTCCAGTTGCCCAAACCAACGATCAATACCTTATCAGTCGACTTTACTCCTGATTCTATTAAATACTTTTCAAATAATTGAGCAAACTTCGTCGCTACCCGATCCTGCAGGTCGGAGTCTTTTTTACGTAATCCTGGCACCTCTAATGTCAAATAGCGCCCTTGTACGCGCCCCATTGCACGAGATCCTTCTTCATTATATACGTTTAGGTTCGTTACTCTAATTCCTGCCGCATTCTCGACATGCTCTTCCACACCAGGCAGCGGCACATGGATATCAGGCTGCGCCATTTCACGCGCTTCAAGTGCTAGGTCCGTTCGTACCGAATACTTGTTCAAATCTGCCGTCATCGTCTTCCTCCCGTCAAATCATCGTGTGCTCTCGCTATTATGCGCAAGTTGTTCGTTCCATTATGCGTATGCTTACGTAAATTCTTCGATAAACTCGCGTCAAATCACGGGATTTCCACGTAATGGGAGGTGCTCCCAGTATGGGTTGTGTGTTGCTTTTTACTATACATCATGATAGAATACTTTAAGTTGTGAATCATTTCATTCAGACTTGGTTCTGTGAAATTGATTCTATTGTCGCACTACGATGCAACGGAGGTGAAAGCAATGCCAAACATTAAATCCGCTGTTAAACGCGTAAAAACAAACGACAAACGTCGTATGTTGAACGCTTCCCAAAAATCGGCACTTCGTACAGCAGTTAAAGCTGCTGATGTCGCTTTGACAACTACTGAAGTGGAAACAGCTAAAGCAGCTGTAGCTTTGGCTTCCAAGAAATTGGACAAAGCTGTGACTAAAGGTTTGATCCACAAAAATGCGGCTGCCCGCAAAAAATCTCGCTTAGCACAAAAATTGAACGCTTTGACTGCACAAGCATAATCAAAGCCTTTCATACTTAGCTTAAAGCGCAAAAAAAGGCTGTCCAGCAGGACAGCTTTTTTTATTTGCATGCTTACTATTTATTTTCTTAATACTGCGAATATATTGGAGAAATCTTGTCTAGTCTTGTCTAATCTTCTCTAGTAAACTCAACTCAATCCAACTTCTCCGTATTCTCCACGTTTTGCTCCTCATCACTTTGCATTTAACATAAGGATCTAGCGAATCTTATGACGAGGCACACCGCTGCTAAGTCTCATAATGAACAGCTCTAGCCCCAATGTCTTCTCTACTCGCCCGCTCTTCATTTCATAATCCAACTCAGCCGCCTCTGTGAGCCACGCTGCCAGCGCACTGGCAGGATGTGAGCGTGCCTGCTCTGCTGCCATCTTAACGGCATAAGGATGCAATCCCAGCTGCGATGCTGCCTGCTGCTGACTAAAGCTCTGGCCTGTCAGTTCCTTCACTTGCAGCATAATACGCAGCTGACGAACGATAAGCGCTACGATCTTAATTGGTTCTTCCTTCTGCTTTAACAATTCATGCAGCGTTGATAATGCTCGATCCGTGCGTTTCCCTATTATATCTTCAACAAGTTGAAACACATTTTGTTCTGTATTTTTAGGAACAAGACTTTCAACTGCGTTAGCATCAATACGCTGACTCTGGCCTACAAATAGACACAGCTTTTCGATTTCACTCGATAGGGCTTGCAGCTTCGTTCCTGCACTTTTAATGAGCACATCTACCGCTTGCTCTTCTATGGTGCACTGGCGCTGTTCAACTTGCTTTATTACCCATTGCACCAGCTCTTCCGCACTGAATGGATTAAACGCTAATACAGCATCAGCTGATTTGGCAGCCTTCGTCGTCTTCTTACGCTCGTCAAGCTTGTCAGCCTGTACCATGAAAATAATGATGGTGGTGTCCATCGGTTCCGCCATATATTGCAGCAAACGATCGGTGCGATGCTCAATCTTACCATCCTTGCCAGTCCCAAAAATCGACTGGTCCTTCACAAGAATCACTTTGCGCTCAACAAGAAACGGTGGTGTTTCTGCTTCTTCTACTACTAGCTCAACCGGCATTTCCGATGTATCCATCTTCATAATCGCCAATTCGCGATTATCTTCCGGTACGAGCTGCTCCAACATAAGCTGAACAAACTCATCCATTCGATATTTTTCTGAACCATATAACACATAGAACGGTTGTGCTTGACCCTTCTTAATTTGCTTCACAGCCGTCTTCAAATCCACGTACCATTCCTCCTTAACATCTGTACCGATCATAGCAGACTTAAGAAGAAAAACAAAGGGATTGAACGGCAACCCGATCAATCCCTTTGTCCCCAACATCTATGATAAACGCCTGTTTGGAGAAGGCCTAGGTCCTTCTCGCAGACGGTTACACGACGACGGGTCCGTTACTAGTTATGTGTTGTTTCTTTCTGCTAATACTATACGCAAGTCATGCTTCAAGTGTGCAGCATCCTGTGCAATTTTATTTTGAACTTTCCGTATGAACTCATTCGGCTTTATAAAACCGCTCGCCTGTACGTGAATTGTAATACACTCTTATCTTTTGCCCTGTTCGCGGATCAATACTGACTTCAGATGTACGTTCATAGCCATCAGGTACATCCGTATCTGATTCCTTTCGATATCTGCGATCTTTGAATCGTGCAACAACAAGCAAAACAAGGAGCAGCAGCGCCTGAACACCAAAATAAATCCACAGAAATTTGTCCATTACGCTCTTTCTTTCTCAATTATAACGGCAGTGCCATAAGCTACGATTTCCGTCATATTATTACCCGCTTCGCCAGAATCAAAACGAACCATAACAATCGCATTTGCACCCATCGCTTGAGCATTTTGCACCATACGATCCATAGCTTGCTTACGAGCATCTTCCAGCATTTCTGTGTATTGCGTAATCTCACCGCCAACAAGACCCTTGAACGCTGCCATGATATCTTTGCCGAGCCCTCTTGCGCGTACAGTTAAACCAAATACAGGACCAATTACTTCTTTCACCTCATAATTTGGAACACGCTCAGTTGTAACAATTAACACACTATCGCCCCCTAATCCGTTGATTTATCATTTCATACGGCAAAGCGATATGTTCGTTTCAATTTCTACTTCTAATAATTCAATTGCCTAACCTAATGTAAATGGGAAATGGCTTATATATAAAGAAACAGCCTACTGTGATAAGGTAGACTGCTTCTTAATAGAGCATAACTAATGAAGTTATTTATGGGTTGGACTCTGTACCTGTATCAGGAGCAGGACTTATTGTTGGATCTTCCCCTGGTTCGTTCACTGGATTGTCTCCATTCACGGGCGAGGGAGTATCATGAGTTGGAGCTTCTGGCTCTGGCTCCGCTGGAGGCAAAGCTGGAGATTTGGCATTCTCCTCACTTGGCTTAGCTGGAGCAGTAACTTTGTGAAGACCTTTGTTATCTACCTGATACACAACATCTTTTGTCTTCCCATCTGACGCGCCAACCGTAACAGTGATCTGCTTGTTATCTTCACTCCAATTTATTTGCTCTGGAGTATCAGTGAAATCCAAAATCTGAACGATTATCGGACTGTTGTTCTCATACCGGTACAACATAAGCTGTCCGTTGATCCAACGTACCGTGTAACTTTTATCTGGCGAATGAGAATCAATAGATGCAGTAAACAGAGATGCTTCTTTACCATCAGGGACAATGCCTTTCTTATCCCTTCCTGTGGATTCACCAGCACCATCTGTAACTCCTTGCCCTCCTACTGGAGGCTGCTGCTCTTTATCACCTTTAGGTTTAGTGTCCGGCGTCTGATGACCTGCAGGTTTTACCGTTTCAGGGTTTGGCTTTGGCTTATCCCCTTTATTTCCACCGCCCTTACTAGAAGGTTGTTCACTTCCGCTGTCTTTGGGCTTAACAGGAGCTATCCTGCTCGTAGTTAGCGGCTTAGATGCACCTTCTTCTGCTGTTGGCTGCTCTGGCTGCTCACGATTAGATTCACGGCTCACCTGTTCTGGATCAGTGTTATCTTGTGCATAGCCTTGGCCTGGACTATCCCCATTCCCATTATGGTCTGGATCCGTTTGTGTGGATTCATTAGCAACAGCTTTACCACCAACCTCTGTCGATCCTTGCTCCGTAGATGGATCGGTAGACTTCGCAACCTTTTCTTCACTCTTGTTGACAGAAAGTTCACTAAAGTCTGCGCTCTCTTGCGAAACCGGTTGATAATTAATAACAAACAACCCTACTACTAACCCTGCTGCGATAACGCCGCTGACTGCTTTCCATTTGAACCACTTGTTCATACGTACTGCTGGACTTGTGCTTCCATGTACGTTCTTAGGCCTGCTTAATGTTTCCTCTTGCGATTTCGAATTCGATTGCATCAAAGGCACAGGTGCTGATATTATCGTATTTTCTTCCGCTTGAGGTGCTTTTACTCGATCAAGTTCATCTAGTTGAGGCAATATGGCATCAACCAAGCTATAAGCTGGTTGCACTTTAGGAAGCTCTACTAATTGTTGATGTAGACGTGACAAGCGTTCAAACATCTCGGCACAGGCGGGACAACGGCGCATATGTTCTGTCAGCAGGTTATGGTCATATTCCATATCATCCAGCTTTAGTTGTATCAATTCCATCACCTCTGTACAGTTCACCCTCGCACACCACCTTTCTCATAATCTTGTAGCATCGTTTGCAATTGTTGACGCGCACGGAATAGATAAGACTTCACTGTGTTCAATGGAATGTCTAAGCTATCCGCAATCTCGTTGTAAGAAAAATCTTGTAAGTACCGCAAAACGACGACTGTTCTATGGTGCTCAGGCAGGCGGTCGATGGCCTCACGTATATCTTGAGCCGCATAGGCGGATAACACTTCTTTTTCCACACTTTGATCCCCGAGAAACACCAAATTATGCTCATCAATGGAGACGGTGGGACGGGCACGTCGGAATTTATCAATACAAATATTCGTTACAATTCGTTGTACCCATGTCTTAAACTGAGCTTTCTCTTCATAAGAGTTAATCTTCGAGTATATACGAATCAATGCCTCTTGGGACGCGTCCATGGCATCTTGCTCGTTGTGATTCAGCACGTAATAAGCCGTTCGATACACATACGGTTCTATTTCTCGCAAAAGGGTGATTAGAGCCTCGCGATCACCGGATTGAGCGGCTCGTATGAGACCTTGCTCTATCACTTTGCCCCCCCTCTCTTGCATATCCATTGACGCAGCGTAAGCGAAAATGGTTGCAGTCAGATTTTATTTTTTTGCCACCCAATAAATGGGGTTGAATAGAAGCAGCACTAAATATAAAGCAAATCTAAGTTAAAATATGTATGAGTCCGCTAAGCTTCTATTGTAAATGAATGTCTCTATTGTGCAATCCTATCACGTTTCATTCTCATCTTCAAACCTACCTTCGTAGACTTATATTGAACCTCACCATGAAGGTCAGTACGAAATATAGCACTGCTCACACGCTCTAATTCTCGTAACACCTGCGGGTGAGGATGACCGTATAGATTGTTCTTCCCTGCAGAAATGACAGATGTTTTGGGCTTCCATCGATCTACCCATTCTGGTATTGTAGAAGACCGACTGCCATGATGCGCGACTTTCAACACATCGATCCGCTCAGGATATGGAATCCCCCTCTGTTCCTTCTCCTTTTCACTCATTAATAACATCATCTCTTCATCAGCACCAATATCACCGGTCAGCAAAAAGGTGCTCTTACTCGTCCCTTCCTCTAACGTTAGCAGCAGCACTAGCGAGAATTCATTTTGCTCATCTTCAGCCATAAGCTGCAGATTGGATACCGTAGCTGAGTTCGATGGATGCCATACATCAATACGTGTATCCTGATCCACTTGCCAGCTTGTTCCCGTTTTCCATCCAATTATAGATATATGACGGTCAAGAGCAATACTATACAATTCACGCACGACAGAAGAAGATTTCCACGTTCCATTCATGACAAGCCGATCTGTCGGTATATGCTTGAGAACCGCTCGCAGGCCACCTGCATGGTCGGCATCGCCATGTGTAACCACAACCGCGTCCAAGTGCCGAACTCCCCGCTGCTTCAACAAAGGGACAATCCGCTTCTCACCTACCTCATAAGGATCACGCCGTTGCTTCCAAGCTTCCTTTGCCTTGCCGAACTTCACTTCTCCGCCTCCATCAATGAGGATATTGCGACCAGAAGCTGTGCGTACCAAGATACTGTCCCCTTGTCCCACATTCAGAAAAGATACTACTGTCTCATCGGGCCTACCTGCATGGTAGCCAGCATATAGCAAATAAGAAAGCAAACTTACACTGCACACAAGCCCAACATAAATGGGACGACGAGAAATGGGCTGCAGTACAACAAATTCCGCCAACGGCATCGTATCAGGTATAAAGTCTTCATTTTCCACTGTCCCAATTTGAACAGGATAATTGCTTCGCACTAGGCTCACACCTAATTTTAGCATCACAAATAATAATATATAATATCCGAGTATCCAAGCTGCTGATAGCTTCGGCCAAATGACACTTGTCCCCTCCCACTGTGCCAGAGCATGCACAAGCGCAAATGTCCATTCATTTCCGATTCGCACCAATACCGACAGCCCTTCAGCTAACGGCATATACAAATAACTCGACAATAAAACAATTGTGCCAAGCGGAAGAATTACTAAGCTTATAAAAGGAACTAACAGCAAATTCACGCCTAGCGACAGAAGTGACACTTGATTGAAATAGTAAATAGTTAAAGGGAAAGACACGGCTTGAGCTACAATGGATACAGCCAAAGAAGAGGTCAGCCATAATGGCCAACTAGTTGGAAGGAGCTTCGTAAATAAAGGTACACCAATGATAAGGCCGCATGTTACAGCAAAGGATAGCTGAAAACTAACATCTACTGCATAATACGGGTTCCACAGCAACATCAACAGCAATACCGCAGACAAAATATGAAGGCCATCACGCAGCCAGCCTTGTCGAAGTCCAATAAGCACAAGGATCGACATAAATCCTGCTCGAAGAATAGATGGAGAAGCTCCTGTAAATAAAACATAAAGAGGAACGAGACAAATAACCGCCGTTAATGCCGATTCCTTAGGAAGTCTAAACAAACGAAGTACATACAAGCAGCCCCCAACGAATACAGCAACATGCAGCCCTGAAATTGCCAGTACGTGAGTCAAGCCTAGTTGGGAAAAGGAACGCTCCAACTCTAGGTCAAGATCACTGCGTAGTCCTAATATTAATCCTTGCAAATAACTGCTCTGTTCCACAGGAAACAATGCATCAAACTGAGAAGCACTGTGTAGTCGAAGTTGTTCGACTACTCCCATCCACCGCTGCCAATCCAGCCTTCCTGCTAACTCATTCATTTGTACAGACTGCGCTCCTTTGACATGAAAAACGCCGTACATATGCTGGTGCTTCAAATAGCTCCGATAGTCAAACACTCCAAAATTGTCTGCATCTGAAGGAAGCTTGAGCTCTCCGTCCAAGCTTATATTTACGCCCCGCTTCCATTTGGCAGCGCTTTGCAATTCTACCTCTTCTAAGAGCTTTACTTGCACGAATACAAACTCTGAAGCAGGCTCTATCCGATTGTGATTATGAACAAAGGAGCTTACTCTAAGTCGAAATTGCACACGATCTCCGTCTCTCTCAACCCCTGAAGCGATCGTACCCTCCATTGTCCCGCTCCATGCTTCTTCTTCCTTCTGCCTTTCACCATGCAGACCACCTACACCATCAACTAACATCGGAAGGTCTGAGTGCTGCCTGTTGTCGTACCAACAATAATAACTAGTGGATACTAACACTACCAAGAGACATAAGCAGCCAATTCTCCAGTTTAGCCACCGTAAACGGTCCAGCAGCGGCAGCAGCAGACTTAATCCAACTAAACTCCACACGATATCCTCAAAAGCCATCGTAATCGCAAAGTATATGCCAAATACCCAACAGCAAGCTGCTGTAACGATAGGTCGCCGTTCGATAGCCATCTCTCCCATCCCTTCATAACAACTTCATAAACTTCATCACAATTGCGAAAAAACAAAAAAACCTTGCGGCCAACCTCGTAAATGCAATGATTTACGAGTGGCATCAAGGTTCTTCCTCATCATATAACCTACATATGTTCTTTTTGTATTTCCTCAACAGCTTGCTGCGGAGGTTCATACTGCAGCAGCTGACGGAATACAATTCCTCTTTGCTCCATCATCCGTGTTACTTTCTCCGTATCTTTTAAATAGGGACGATGGAACACAATCTCCGTCACACCGCTGTTGGTTAGCATATTCGCACATGTCCAGCACGGTTGATCTGTTACATAGACAGTAGAGCCTTCACGATCAATTCGGTCAGTAAACAATAGCAAATTTTGCTCAGCGTGGATCGTACGAATACAGCGCTGCTTCTTCACCATTTCCTCACTGCCATCCGCTTGATGTACAACCTCATACTGCTCTACAATCATGCACCCTTCTTCACTACAATCCGGCACGCCCATAGGCGCCCCATTGTATGCCGTCCCAAGCAACTTCTTGCCTTGTACGAGCACAGCCCCAACATGCCTGCGCGGGCAGCGAGATCTTGTAGAAACCATGTATGCGATATCCATAAAATACGTGTCCCAATCTTTACGTATCGTTGCCGTCATGATGTATACCCCTTCTCTACCCACTCTATCTTCCACATCACAGCGTCGAATATAACCGTATGACAATCATACAGCCATATAAGCTGTCTGTTGAAAAGTTCATTTTGAATTACATACTATTTTAAAATGGCAGATTAAGAGATGCAACCTCTTCCGTCATATACGAGAAATCGGCTTGCAACGTTTACAGTCAGACCCACCTTGCACTTTAGTCTACGGTAAGCTTGTCTTTCATTTTCTTAAACATTTTAGGACCGATTCCTTTTACCTTCATTACCTCATCAATTGTACTAAACTTTCCATGCTTCTCGCGATAAGCGACAATTGCCTTAGCTCTTGATGGGCCAACACCTGGCAGCTCATCAAGCTGCTGCTCATCTGCACGATTTAACGAAATAAGCTGGCTCTGTTGTCCTGTAGCTATCTCAGCCGCATTAGAAGAAGCGTTGTTGGCATTCTCGGCCGCTGCAGCTGTTTGTTTATTTTCATTGATATGTCTTTCACTTGTTCCATGCTGATTGTGCTGTTGCTTCGTTGTTAACGTGTCGGTTACTTGAGCTTGATTATTCGAGTCTGTTTGTTCATTGAGTTTATCGCCTTGCTGCTGTTCCCCTCCCAGCCCCTTCGAGATGTTTCTGTTCTCATCTACTTGCTCAGCTTTAGTCGGATCGCTAGTAGGAAGATCAACGTCTCTTTTGTTAGGCTCACTGTTAGATGAAGTGCTACTCTCTGTCCCCAGCAGCTGAGACACCTGATCATTCAGTGGCTTCCATCCCTCTGTCGTATCTCCCAGCCGAGGACGAAGCCACATGAGGGCAAATAAAATGATACCAATAACAGCAACCATTACGACAACAATCCAAGATAAAAGTGAAGCCTGCTTGCGATTAGCAGACATAAACATTCCCCCAATATTATTGATGCGGTATAGTGGTCAACTAGTCGTTCATATAGTGATTTAAAGCGTTGCATAACGGCCCGTGTACGGTCGAAAGAAAGGAGGACGTCCACGTGAAGGTCGGATTCATAGGAACGGGCAGCATGGGATCAATATTGATCGAAGCCTTTATACAATCGGGCGTATTAGAGTCGAAGCAAATCGTCGTAACGAATCGCACAATCGCGAAGGCTCAGCGATTAGCCGAACAACATCCTGGACTGCATGTCGCCGCTTCCGTAGCAGAAACGACGCGACTTAGTCATATCGTATTTATATGTGTGAAGCCGCATGAGTTCAAGCGCGTGGTAAACGAGATTGCCACTGTCGTAACACCAGATCAACTGGTTGTTTCCATCACTAGCCCGATACTTATCGAACAGCTAGAGAACAGCCTTCCTTGCAAAGTAGCAAAAATTATTCCGAGTATTGCAAATTATGTACAGAGTGGTGCTTCCATATGTATGTACGGTTCCCGTATCGGAACCGAAGATCGGTTGCTGCTGGAGCAATTAATGATATCGATTAGCCAACCGATTGTCATATCGGAGCAGCATACCCGAATTACAAGTGATATTTGTAGTTGTGGGCCCGCATTTTTAGCGTTATTTGTACAGAAATGGATTGATGCAGCGGTAGAACGTACAGGAATTGATTATTCTGAGGCTACGAGGTTGGCTTGCGAAATGGTACTTGGTACCGGCAAGCTTTTAACCGAAGGGAAATTGACGCCTGAACAGCTGCAGCAGCGAGTTGCAGTACCCGGCGGGATCACCGCCGAAGCACTGCACTTGCTACAGCATAAGTTAGATGGTGTATTCCATCAACTTATTGATGTTACGCATGGCAAATTCCAAGAGGACTTGGAGAAAGTAAAGAAGTTATGGTCAGAGACCTAGACCTAACACTAGCCAACTACGATATTAACTAGGCGACCTTTAACAGCGATCACTTTGCGCACCGTCTTGCCCGCAATTGCGGCTTGGACATTCGCAGACTGCATCGCTGTTTCTTGTGTAACAGCTTCATCCGCGTCTGCAGCTACTTTTAGACGCTCAACGATCTTGCCGTTCACTTGTACAACGATCTCTACTTCTGCATCAACCGTTAGACGCTCATCATACGTTGGCCATGCCACGTACGAGATCGTACCAGTGAAGCCCATACGCTCCCATAGCTCTTCCGCGATATGCGGAGCCAATGGAGACAACAATTGAACAAAGTTCTCCATTGCTTTGCGTGGCAATGTTTCTTGCTTATATGCATCATTGATGAAGATCATTAATTGGCTAATGGCTGTATTGAAACGCAAAGCATCTGTATCTTCCGTTACTTTTTTAACCGTTTTGTGCCATATGCGAACGAACGCATCGTCACCTTGCTCATCTACAATTTTCGGATTCAATTGATTATCATCTGTAATGAACAAACGCCAAATGCGGCTCAAGAAGCGGTACATACCTTCAACACCGTTTGTATTCCAAGGCTTCGTCGCTTCCAAAGGACCCATGAACATTTCATACATGCGAAGTGTATCCGCGCCATACTCGTTCACAATTTCATCAGGATTGATGACATTGCCGCGAGACTTGGACATCTTCTCACCGTTCGTACCAAGAATCATACCTTGGTTAACAAGCTTGTAGAATGGCTCTTTCGTATCAACTACACCGATATCGTACAATACTTTGTGCCAGAAGCGAGCATAGAGCAAGTGAAGTACCGCGTGCTCAGCTCCACCAATGTACAAGTCTACAGGCAACCATTTGCTTTGTTTTTCTTTGGAACAAATCTCATCATTGTTCTTCGGATCGATGAAGCGCAAGTAGTACCAGCAGCTGCCTGCCCATTGCGGCATCGTATTTGTCTCACGACGTGCTTTCATGCCTGTCTCAGGATCGATCGTCTCTACCCAATCCGTTACATTTGCAAGCGGAGACTCACCTGTTCCAGAAGGACGAATTTGGTCTACATCAGGCAGCATAAGCGGAAGCTCAGATTCAGGAACTGTCTTCATTGTGCCATCTTCCAAGTGGATGATCGGAATCGGCTCTCCCCAATAGCGCTGACGACTGAACAACCAGTCGCGTAAACGGTATGTTACTTTACCTTGACCTACACCTTTTTCTTGCAGCCATTCGATCATGCGTGCGATTGCCGCTTCATTCTCAAGACCGTTCAAGAAGTCAGAGTTCACATGAGCGCCATCACCTGAGTATGCTTCTTTCGTTACATCGCCGCCGGATACAACTTCGATGATCGGCAAGTCGAATTGCTTCGCGAATTCCCAGTCACGCTCATCATGACCTGGAACAGCCATAATCGCACCCGTACCATAACCAGCCAATACATAGTCAGCAATCCAAATAGGTGCTTGAGCTCCGTTCACAGGGTTAATCGCATATGCACCTGTAAATACGCCGGACTTTTCCTTCGCCAAATCTGTACGCTCAAGATCGCTCTTACGAGCAGCTTGCTCTTGATAAGCTTTCACTGCTTCACGCTGTGCGTCTGTTGTAATCTTCTCCACCAATGCATGTTCAGGAGCCAATACGCAGTATGTCGCACCGAACAGTGTATCTGGACGAGTTGTAAACACAACAAGCGCTTCATCCTGGTGTCCGTCAATTGCGAAGCGAACTTCCGCTCCTGTTGACTTACCTACCCAGTGACGCTGCATATCTTTGATGCTTTCTGGCCAATCCAACTCTTCCAAATCTTCAAGCAAACGCTCTGCGTATTCGGTAATTTTCAATACCCATTGACGCATCGGTTTACGAACAACCGGGTGATTGCCGCGCTCGGACAAGCCATCGATAACTTCCTCGTTCGCAAGTACCGTACCCAATGCAGGACACCAGTTAACTGCTACTTCGTCTACATAAGCAAGACCTTTTTTGTACAATTGGATGAAAATCCATTGCGTCCACTTGTAGTATTCCGGATCTGTCGTGCTAATCTCACGGTCCCAATCGTAAGAGAAACCAAGGGACTTGATCTGACGGCGGAAGTTGTTAATGTTCTTTACCGTAATATCACGTGGATGCTCACCTGTGTCCAAAGCATGCTGCTCAGCTGGAAGACCAAATGCATCCCATCCCATTGGGTGAAGGACATTGTATCCACGCATACGTTTGAAGCGAGAAATGATATCTGTAGCTGTGTAGCCTTCTGGGTGACCTACATGGAGGCCTGAGCCAGAAGGGTAAGGGAACATGTCTAGTGCATAAAACTTCGGCAAATCATCGTTATCCAATGTAGCGAAAGTCTTGTTCTCGTCCCAATATTTCTGCCACTTCGGCTCAAGTTGCTGCGGTTGATAGCCAACCTTCTGTTGTTCTGTACTCATTGATACTTTGCCTCCTCCAACGGTCTTGTAAGGTTTCACATGAATGAATCGGCTGGATTATAGTTCAGACCAGCAAAAAAACCTCCCATCCCTAGCGTCAATCGCTAGGGACGAGAGGTTATATATTCCCGCGGTACCACCCTAGTTAGCGTCAGACATGCTTTGTCTTCTGCTCACTTGTATGCTCTTAACGCGAGCATCACGTTGCAACCTAGCTGCCAGCTCTGCGTACGCAAAATACTGTCAATCTGTCAGTCGCATGACTCCGAGGTGAGTTCCCTACTGTGCACACCGGCTCGCACCTTCCGCCGGCTCTCTGAAGTACTCTCAGCTAGCTACTATTCCTCTTCACCGTCATCCATGTATTCCATTGTTCAGCCGTTGTTCGATAATTAAATTTATCATATGAAAAAAAGCGAACATTGTCAATGTATGACATGGTTAGGCTTTTCTCTATTACTTGCTAGAGGCATATAAGCCATCCAACATTATAGACCACATTACTGACGTACAGCTGTAAAGAACAACCTCATACTCTCTTCATTAGCCGATTGCCATGCAAAGTCTGCAAACACTTCAATTTGCTCGAAGCCAGCTTCCTTTAGCATTTCGATAATCGTTTCTGTTTCATAAGCACGCTGAACGTGAACCTCATCAATCCGATGATAACGGTCACTTTTCGCATCCTGAACAAAAATCGCTAGGTCATGCTCGATCTGCTGCTGTTCTCGGTCATAATCACAGTGCCACATATAAGCAATATCCTGCTCATCGAGTGTAAACGGCTGTTCCTGCTCATATTGTTCAAATTGACGTGCATGATGCATATCAAACATAAACAATCCACCAGAACGAAGATTCCTTGCAGTGTGCTCAAACACCGCTCTCACATCGTCAAGCTCTGTAATATAGTTGATGCAGTCGCAAAATGAGAAAACAGCATCAGCAGGCTCAGGAATAGACCATGAACGCATATCTTGGCATACCCATTGAATCTTATCCCCTGCACGTCCGTACCCATCCGACTTTTCACGGGCCATCGTTAGCATCGTCTCCGAAAGATCGATCCCGATAACTTCCGCCGCTTCCTTAGCAAGCGGTAGAGTAAGCGAGCCTGTCCCGCAGCCTAGATCCACGATTCTCGTTGGATTGATTCGATAGCGCTCAAGCGCTTCCTTCGCCATTCGCTCCCACTCATCATACGGCATATCGGCCATCAGCCGATCGTAGACGAGTGCAAATGATTCGTAAGCGTTCATGCCGCTTCCCCCTCCAATCGTTAGCGGTTAGCTCTAGCCTCGTCCTTAACGATCCGACTTAGGCTTATTTTGATCCGCCCATGCCGGACGATTGGTAGACGGAGCAGGTCTAGAAGCAGAGCGCTGTTCACCGAACGAAGATTTCGCTCTCGTTCCAGTACCAGTTCCCGCTCCTGTACGATGCTGCTTGTCGCCTGGCTTCGCACTACGCTGACCACGCTCACCATGCTGTGTACGTTCTGAACCAAACGGCTTACGTGCAGCGCCGCCTTGACCTGCCTTGCCACGAGGGGCTTGCGAAGCAGCTTCAGGACGCTTCGGCTGCGACGGAATCATGCTCAGCATATGCATCGCATCTTCAATGCTTGTAGCTTCTCCGCTCTCTGTCAGCTTCGTCCAGCTGCCTTCTTGTACGATAAGTCCAGCCTTCATCAAACGGCCCATGGCACGTTTAAAAGATGACTTACTCGTATTGAAGCGCTGCTTGACGACATCTGCTGGAGTCTCGTCAGAATAGGGCATTGCCCCATTCGAGCGTTCTTTGATCAGCTTGTACAGCTTCTCCGCATCTTGATCCATACCAACTTCTTTACGCTCTGACAACGTTACGTTTACACGTCCGTCCTCACGTACATGAGAAATACGGACGCGGACACGTTCTCCGATTCGTAGCGGGGTTGGACGCTGTGATTGATGGAGAAGTCCAATAGCACCGAATCCAAGCAAGCCACCTTGAACGACGAAAAATGTTCCCATTTTCAAAGCACGATACACAATCGCATCCTGCCATGTATTCATCCAAGTTGTGGGCGCATGGAACACCAATGGAGCTAAATCTTCCTCAGTAGCAAGCTTTGCCATTAAGCGGCCATATTTATCGTGAATCATCTTCACATAAACCGAATCGCCCACTTCAGGATAAAGTGGCTCAAAATCAGGAAGCTCAAACTTAGGCAGCAACAATTGTCTACCGATGCCGATCTCTAGGAAATACCCATAACGAGTATGATCAGCGACTTTCACCAAGCCAACTTCGTTCAAAGTCAACGCAGGGCGCTTCATCGTTGATGCAAGACGATCTTCAGTATCAAAGAAAAGGAACACATCTAGCTCTTCATCAATATGAATCTCGCGCGTTAATTCGGTATAGTGCAAAATAACGTCATGCTCTTCATCCGTTAGAAAATAACCGAACGGCGACACTTCACGTGCCACTCGCAAGCGTTGAATCGTACCAGCTGTTAATGTCATGCTAGATCCACAACTTTCGCATCAGACCACAACTTCTCCAAGTTGTAGAATTCGCGTTCCTCACGGTGGAATACGTGTACAACGATATCCCCAAGATCAACAAGCACCCAACGAGCAGAATTAAGTCCTTCTGTACCACGTACTGCTACGCCTGCTTCATGTGCCGTTTTACGAATTTCGTTCGTAATCGCTTGTACTTGCGTATCGGAGTTACCATGACAAATCACGAAATAATCCGCGATCAAAGAAATACCTTTCAAATCAAGCGCAACGATATCCATCGCTTTCTTATCTTCTGCAGCATGTACTGTTTTTTCAAGCAATTGTTCAATTGTCAAATTCATTAGTTAGCCTCCTGGTAATCACTATCATTCTATATTTTCCGTACAAACACTTTTACGCCTGCCCTCTGTGTCTAAACACCTTGAGCATTATTCATTCCCGGCAGCGCCTGCTTGTATCTCTTCTATTAAGGCATTACGTGCATCTATAGTTAACGGATAAATGCGTGCACCTTTCTCGATTAGGAACGAAATCGTGCTGTCCAATCCAGCAAGCAGCGCCTTCTCCAAGCTTTGGTTTGATAGCTCACGAATCCGATTCACACCTGGGAAATCACGTCCTGGCTCCATGTAGTCAGCTAGGCAAATTACTTTGTCCAGCATCGTCATCTGCATACGCCCTGAAGTATGGTATCGGATCGCATCCAATATTTCCACATCGGTCACACCGTAATCACGCTCTGCAACAACCGCTCCAACTGGAGCATGCCATAGCACTTTATCGTGTTGCAGGAGATCGCCCGACAACTGCTGCTCACGAATGATCTCTTCCATTTTGGACGTAGGCCAGTATTTAGCTACATCATGCAGAAGCGCTGCCAAATCCGCCTTAGCCGGATCTACTCCGTATTGTTCAGCAAGCTGAACAGCAGTCGTCATAACACCAGCTGTATGATTCCATCTGGAAGCTGGCATCTGGGAACGTACCGCTTCCATAAGCTCATCGCGAGTCAGTTTCATACAATTCCCACCTCTTCACGTATTGCTCCACCGTATCCGGTACGAGGAAGCGAATAGATCTTCCATCTTTACGACGTTTACGAATATTCGTTGAGGAAATATCAAGCTGGGGCATAGCTACTTCAATAATTCGCTGCTGCCATGCTGGCGGCAGCGCTTCAACTGTCCACGACGATCCTGGCCTTTGCAAGCCAATGAAGTGAATCGCACTCATCAATTCCTCAATGGCATGCCATTGAGGCAAATACGCTACCATGTCGCCGCCAATGATCCAGTACCAGTTTACATTTGGATATTGGGCCTGCAGCCCTTGCACCGTATCCCATGTATACGAAATGCCACCTTGTTCTAATTCCCATTTACTAGCATGAAAATAATCTACAGGGGCAACGGCGAGCTCTACCATCTGCCAGCGATACTCTTGGCCCGCCTCAGGCTGCTTCGTCTTGTGAGGCGGAACATGCGTTGGCATGAACCATACTTCATCCAGCTCCGCTGCTTCGTAGGCCGCCTCCGCCGCCAGCAAATGACCGAGATGAATCGGGTCAAATGTTCCTCCCATGATTCCAATACGCTTTGCGGCAACCTGCATCACCGAGCCCCCTAGCCATTCTCATTCTATTTCACACGATTAGCGTGTTTCGTCTATTTATTTGGACTTAGGCAAAACAATCTGCTTCTTGTCCTTAGATTCCTTGTACAGCACAATCGTCTTGCCGATAACTTGTACAAGCTCTGCACCAGATTGTTGAGACAACTCGTCACCGATCTCAAAGCGGTCTTCCAAACAGTTGTTCAAGATCGAAATTTTAATAAGTTCACGTGTTTCAATCGCTTCTTCAATGTGGCGAATAAGCTGATCGTTTACGCCGCCTTTACCTACTTGGAAAATAGGTTGTAGATTATGAGCTAGAGAACGCAAATAGCGTTTTTGTTTACCTGTTAACATGAATGTTATTCATCCTTCCTGTTGTCACTGCCTAATATACTTGTCCTGCAAACTTGGATAAGCTATACCTTCATTAGGTAAGAAATTTATCCATGGAATGAAGACGTTGAACAGTATGCTATATTGAGTATACTCACTGTAAGAAGGCTGTCCTGAATGGGACAACCTTCTTCTTTATACCCTATTTAGAATTGAGTCAAATCATTTGCCCAGCGTATCATAGACGGTCTGTCTCATCAATACCGTCGGAGCTGGTTGCTGAGTCCACAGCTCAAATGCAATGGCTCCCTGATACACAAACATGCCTAGACCTTCATGAACCGTCGCTCCTAGCTGCTCAGCTGATTGAAGCAGCTTTGTACGAAGTGGATTATAGATAATATCACTCACAACCATAGGCTGTCTCAGCCATGAGGACGCAACGGGGGAATCATCCACATTGGGATGCATCCCAACAGAAGTTGTCTGAATGACCACGTTTACTTCGTCTGGATTCAAATCCGGAATCCCTTCATCGATGCCAATTGGGATTACTGCCCCAAACTCCGCTAAGTCCTCAGCAAGTTGAAACGCTCGCTCCTTCGTACGGTTAGCAACATACAACTTGCGACAGCCTTCCCTCAACAGCGCGTAGGCGATTCCGCGCGCCGCTCCCCCTGCACCGATTATGAGGATCGAGGCAGAAGATACATCGACACCAGACTCTTCCTTTAAGGAACGTACATATCCAAGTCCGTCCGTATTGTAACCGATTAATGTCCCGTTGTCATTCACAATCGTATTAACCGCGCCGCTTGCGCTTGCACTCTCATCCAGTTGGTCCAAATAGTGTATCACTTGCTCTTTGTGAGGAATCGTAACGTTCATTCCCCTAAATCCCAAAGCACGCATGCCTTCAATGGCCTGCTCCAATTGCTCCGAAGACACTTGAAAAGCAGTATAAACACCATCCCAATGGCAAGCCTGCAAAGCAGCATTGTGCATAAGCGGTGATTTGGACTGTCTTATTGGATCTCCTATAACGGCAAGCAGCTGCGTGCTGCTGGATATAAGGGATTTGCTAGCAGCGTTCACCACTGTCGGCGTTACCATCTTTATCTCCAACTCCTTCACCCGAATTGAATCGTGTGTCTGGTTGCGATATCGGGAGTATTATTTTTAGATTAATGCAGGTCGTGTAATGACCTTAACTCCTTTAGGTACGTGGATGTTAATAATCGCACCTTCTTTGCCGTTGCAGCGGATCCAGCCTAAGCCAGATACAAATACGTCTGTCGCACTGCCACGATTAATACGAAGCTGATGCTTAGTCCATGCCGGAATATCAGCAAGACGTTCCTTCGTTGGCGGAGCAAGCATGTCACCAGCGTGCTGCTCGTACAATTCATCTGCACGATCCAGCTTTGTACGATGGATTGGCATTGCATTGGATACGTAGCACGTGAAGGATTGACGTTCCCCTTCCACAAAGTCCATACGAGCAAAAGCACCGAAGAATAAGGTTTGGCCATCATTCAATTGATACACTTTCGGCTTAAGCTCCTTGTCCGGCAGCAACGTTCCAAGGTCTTCTCTAGCCACTAGCTCTGTCAAACGGTGCGTATAAACGATACCTGGTGTATCCACGATATGCTTGCCATCATCCAATGGGATGTTCACCATATCCAACGTCGTTCCTGGATAACGGGAAGTGGTCAATTCTCGTTCCATATCGCTGTAATCGTTAATAAGGCGGTTAATTAGTGTAGACTTACCTACATTCGTTGCACCAACCACATAAACGTCACGATTACCACGGTAGTTACCTACCTGATCCAACAGGCGTTCAAAACCTAGATTGCGCTTCGCACTTACTAAAAGGACATCCACAATACGAATGCCATGCTCTTTCGCCTGACGCTGTACCCAGTTCGTCAAACGGTTCCAGTTCGTTGACTTAGGCAGCAAATCAATCTTGTTAACAACGAGCAAAACAGGATTGTTCCCTACGAATCGCTGCAAACCCGAAATTAAGCTTCCGTCGAAATCGAATAGATCGACGATATGGATGACAACTGCATCCTCTTGCCCAATTCGGCCCAGCATACGAAGGAAATCATCATTATTCATCGTTACGCTCATTGCTTCATTATAGTTTTTGATACGGAAACAGCGCTGGCAAATAACTGGCGTCCGCTCCAATGCTTGCTGTGGCAAATAGCCTAGCTCCGCTGGCTTGTCCGTTTGCAGCTTAACCCCGCAGCCGCTACACTGCTGTATAGTTTCGTTACCCATTGATGTTAGTCCTCCTCATGCCACTTGCCTGTTCTCCGTAAGCGAGCAGTGACAATCCGTTCTATTCTTCGATTAATTCGTGTTGTCCAGCCTTCATCCTGAATCGCAATCGGCTGTACGAGAATCGTAAACATTCCCATTCGATTTCCGCCTAATACGTCAGTTAGCATCTGGTCACCGACAACAATCGTTTCCTCTGGCTTCAATTCCATAAGTCGGAGTGCCTTATGAAAAGCCTTTAGCGCTGGTTTACGTGCCGCATGCACGTATTGAATATCCAATGGAGTCGCAAAATGCGCCACGCGATGCTCGTTATTGTTCGATACGATGACCAACTTAAAGCCCCTGCGTTTCACTTCTTCCAACCAAGCTTCCAGCTTCGGGTTCGCGAGAGGGTCTTTGGCCCCAACTAGCGTATTGTCCAAATCTGTAATAATGCCTTTATATCCTTTATCTTGAAGCAAGTCCAAGTCGATATCATAAACCGTACCTACACGCAAACGTGGAATAAGCCCCTCTAACAACGCTGTCACCTCTTTTTCATACGAAAAACTATACCATATTGTTCGTTTTTCATGCAAAAAAATGCCGTATTCGTCGCTTAGCTCACGTACCGAATACGGCTATCTTTGTTCATCTTATCATAAAACCGTCGAGCGAGGGTGTTTAAATCGGCGAACCGCATTTTTCAATTGTTGCCAGTCCTCTTCGTTCAGTTCACGTCCACTGTATTTTGCCTCTTCAAAGGCAGCAACTATCTGCTCCGCAGCATGTCTGCGATTATCATCTTGCGTAAATGAACGCGCAACCATTTCACGAACAGTCTCGCCTTTCGCACGCCGCCACCCCTTCATACGGCAATAACTAAGCCACATTTCGGTTTCAAGTATAATGCGCTCGCGCATGGAAAGTTTCTTACTGAGAAGGCGGAACCAACGCAGGGAGAACCCAACTTGAGACCAACGGAACAGCATATAGGCAAGTGCTGCTGCGGCACTCAACATAATAATAATTTGTGCTGCTTTCTCTACCCATGCTGGCAATGAAGCCTCAGACTCTTCTTTTTTCTGTTCATCTGGCTTGCTCTCTTCCTGCTTCAATTCAGGCTCTTGAGCTTGTTCTTTCTCCGAGTCTGTATCTTCGGAAATAATCGGCAAATTGAACCCTGGTGTCGGCTCGAATGCAACCCATCCATACTCATCCAACCACACTTCCACCCAAGAATGAGCGTCAGCATTTGTCACACGATACGTTGCACTGCCAAGATCATCCGCAGGACTGTTCATCTGATCAGGACGGCCCCCATCCATCATATACGTGTTCGTACCAGGAGCATATCCTTTTACCCAACGTGTGGGTACACCCAATGAACGAAGCATTACCGCCATCGAGGAAGAGTAGTAGTCACAATATCCTTCACGCATTTCAAATAGGAAGGAATCGACGAAATCCTCACTCTTCTTCTTACTTAAATCCGGCTTCGTCGTATAGAAAAATTCCTCTCGCAAATACTTCTCAATAAGAACAGCACGCTCATAATCATTTTCTACATCACGAGTAAGATCATAGGCTAAATTTTTCACCCTTGCAGAAACAGTATCAGGCAACTGCAAATAAGGGTCCCAATTTTGATCTAGACCATACTCTGGAGTGCTGCCATCCTTAGTAGCTTGTATAGCCAAATCCGGCTCTAGTATGACGGACTCGGAGACAATATTATAAGCTTTTGGATACGATTCCGGCTTGGAATAATACCATAGCTCCGCATCCCTAGCTCCCCATCGTACTGTGCCCTGCTGTTCAGATGAAATGATTTCGTAAGAAGTTATCGTACCCATACCGAACAATACTTGATACGTCTCTTCATTCAGCATTTCAATTTTTTGCTCTATTCTACGTTTCGGTAACAATTCATCGGGACGCATATCTAGAGAAAGCTGTTCATTCGGCAATGGCTCATCTAGTTGAGAGACCGAATCTTCCCAACCATCACCATTGTAAGTAAACTTAGTCTCACCGCGCCAATAACCACGTACATCCGAAGTTACATTCATTACAGGCGTAAAATCAAGGGTGAATCCCCCACCCAATTCTTGATCCGTGCGGCTGTATCCGGAAGTAGCATTCGCTTGTGAAGTCCCCCCTCCTATGCCATCACCATACCCACCGTTTACCCATGTGGTATAGGGATCCTGCAATATAGGCTGTACTCTCGGCATACTGACGCCGGAAGTAACAATCAAGGAGATTAATACAACAGCACTGATTAGCATCTGAATCGGGTATCGAACAGAACCTCGCCACATATGAGGGAACCGACGACTGATCGATCTAAAATGAACGGCAATCAACCATACTAGCGATGCTCCTGTCAGCCACGCAACCTGATCCCACAGCTCATCTGCTGTAAAGGAATCAAGCGCACCAAACACAATAAACTGAATAACGAGCAATATCATGACATGCCATGTCCAGCGTACCGTTTGATTAAATATTTCATACGTGCACCAGATAAGGCCAACTAGCCAAACATACGGATGATAGTCAGAAAAAGAATTTCTGACTCCTTCGTAACTTGCTACAGAATCCCATAATTCATAAGCGTGTCCACCTGCTCTTACGGACCATATGACAACAAATATTCCTGCTAACAATCGTACCCAGGCAACAGCTGGGAACAACAGGGTCAGTACGAGAACCCCGTCCAGCATCTTTCTGGTCATCTCAATCGTCTCTTCATACCAATAAGGAATAAGTGCCGTCGTCCATTGAGACATGATCAGGTATATACATACGGCAATAAGACGCTTCTCCCAATGAAGAGCAAAAAACGCATGTTTCCAACTCTTTTTACGTTCAGCGCTATACTCGTTCGCCTGCTTGTTATACCGGGCCTCCTCAGAATTCACTTGGTGCTTCACCTTATGCATTTCCTGCTGCGCCTGGTGTTGCGAACGATCGAAGCTCTCACGACTTTCCTTTGAACGAACAAGCCCCATTACTTCTGTCCCCCCAATCGAACCGGGAGCTGATTCAGCTCTGGAACAAAAATATAATCGAAGCCTAGATGTGCCAATTGGGCCTGGTTATTTGTTTTTTGATCATCAGATGTGTGACGACCTATTCCAAAGCAGTTACCGAACAAACTATACTGACTAAGCAGCGTTGCAGCCGATAGCTGGCGAGAATTCTCCTCCCCGCCTACCCAGGCTACAATACCGCCTCTCCGAAGTTCAGAATGGCTCATCCAACTACTCATCCAAGCAGACTCATCCGACTTATTTCTCTTGGTAGAATGAAGATGTACCGAAGCCAGCCACTGACGGTAGGAGCGAGTCTCCGTACGTACGTCATCCGATGACCATATTGTCAATCCGGAATGAATACCCACAACATTCACTTGTCGTTTATTTCTCCGTCCATACTCTGCGAGGGAGGCAGCAACTGAAACAGCTAATTCGAATTGCTCTTCAGATGCATAAGCCTCAGCAGTACAATCCAATGCAATGATAAGACGTGGAATGCCTTCAAACTCATATTGTTTTGATTTTAATTCCCCTGTTCTAGCGGTAGCATTCCAATGAATTCTCGATAAGCGATCTCCAGGCACATATTCTCGTATACCACTCATCTGAATGGATTCTCTGCGATGAATGGATTTGACTTGATCATGGTGATGCATATTGCGCCAGTAAGGAGAAGTTGGCCAAGATGCTATCGTTATCGTTTGCGGAAGAACATGAATCTCTTGTTTCTCTAAAAAACGCGCTTCCTGCATAAATAGGCCAAATAGATCCCTAGTCTGGCAGCTAGTTTCTATAAATTGATAACTGCCCCGCTGGTGTAAAGCAATCCGATATTCAACGGTAGCACGTCGTTTCGCATCTAGGGAAACGACTGACTCGTGAATCCGTATCGGTTTGCCAAAACGACTGACTCCATCTCTTACCACGATATATGGAATTGGGAACCAACCAGGAACACGGATTTCTAAGTGTACAGGGATAGATGAGCCTACAGAAAAAGATTGGCCAACCCCACTGCCAAAAGTACGGGTACCTATCACTTTTCTAATACCATTTCTAGAGCCAAGTATCCAGTAGCAGCCAAGGATCGTTGCCATCACGAGCAGCATAAATGAAGTTTTGCCACCTTGAAATAAAAAGTATAAGATCAATGAGGCATATATGAGACAGGCAGCGTAAACAGGCACATAACGATTTCGACGACGAAAAAATAACGGCTGGTGCTCTGTCATAGTTCTACATCTCCAATCGAATTGGCACTGGCACCTGTTTAAGAATTTGCTCCAAAATAGACTTGGCATTAACACCTTCTATTTTAGCGTCCATACTTAGCATAAGACGATGGCCCAGCACATGTGGTGCCATCTCTTTAATATCATCTGGTGTAACATAAGAGCGGCCTTTAAGCCATGCATACGCCTTAGAAGCCTGCATAAGCGCAAGCGATGCACGCGGACTAGCTCCGAGCAATATAAGACGATGCTTGCGTGTCGCACGCACAATATCGATAATATAACCGCCGATCGCATCATCGACATGCACATGTTTCGCTTCCTCTTGAACTTTATGTATAAGATCGATATCAGCAATTGTCTCTACTCGCTCAGACGGCTGACCTAATACATGACGGAACAACATCATCTTTTCTGTTGCTTCATCAGGGTAACCTAAATGAATCTTCATCATAAAACGATCGAGCTGCGCCTCAGGTAGCGCATAGGTGCCTTCGAATTCAATCGGATTTTGCGTAGCAAACATGACAAATGGCTGCGGCAGGTCAAAGGTTTGACCGTCAATCGTTACTCGATGCTCTTCCATCGCTTCAAGAAGTGCCGACTGCGTCTTCGTCGTAGCTCGGTTAATTTCATCTACGAGTAAAAAATTCGTCATGATCGGACCTTGGCGGAATATAAACGCTTGATCTTTAGGATGAAAAATAAACATACCCGTTATATCTGTTGGCAGTAAATCAGGATTGCACTGCACCCTGCGAAACTGTCCATCCAAAGATCGCGCTAGCGATTTGATAAGCTGTGTCTTACCTGTACCAGGTACATCCTCAATGAGAATATGTCCGCCAGCGATAACCGCTGTTAATAATAGTTCAATTTCTTGATGTTTCCCTAGTATGTATTTCTCTAATGTAGATTGAAGATGCAACATACTAGCGTGCAATGGGGATGTCTTCATGCTGAAACCTCCTCAGGCAACTTATGAATATAGATGTATAAAATTGTATAATAAAGATTACATCCTATTATTTTACACTATACGAGGACGAACGTACACGTGTCAAAAACAACGAGTATTTATACTTATTCACTCACATTTATATCAGGTCACCTTAAGTACTTATTTAACCGTCTCATTTGACCCAAATAATATTTTTATTTTGTCCAAACAGATAGACTTGGGTTTTTATACATACAAAAACCGTCTCCTAGTAAATGGTTTGGAACCCCATTTAACAAGAGACGGTTTCTTCTAGTGTGACTGATCCTATATGAATGCACTTTTTACAACAAGCTTTCTGAATCTCTAGCCTTTCGGTCGAACGAACAGAGCGGCTAAAAATGAGAACACAATCGCAGCTGAAATACCAGCACTTGTCGTCTTAAAAATACCGCTGACAGCACCGACCCAGCCGTCTTCACCAAGTTGAGTCAAGGCTCCATGAACAAGCGAGTTGCCGAAGCTTGTAATCGGGACCGTTGCGCCTGCTCCTGCAAATTCGATAAGCGGATCATACCAACCAATACCGTCAATAATAGCCCCCGCTACAACGAGAATAGCCATCGTATGTGCTGGAGTCAGCTTAGCAACATCAAACATTAGCTGCCCGATTACACATATCAATCCACCCACAATAAAAGCCCATAGAAAGGTCATGTTGCATCCTCCATCTCAAGCGTAACCGCATGCGAAATACTCGGAATCGTTTCTCCTTGCTGGTACGATAGCGGAGACAACAAGGCACCCGTAGCAGCGATTAGCACCCTTTTTAGTTCTCCTTTTTTCATCCGTTGCAAAATATGTCCATACGTTACTACGGCTGAGCAGCCACAACCACTGCCCCCAGCTTGTACAGCCTGCTTCTCCGTATCAAACACCATTAGGCCGCAATCATTGAACACAGTACCTTCCAATGAAAAGTTGTTCTGTGCAAATAAATCTTTAGCAATTGCATGACCTACCTTCGCCAAATCACCTGTAACGATAAGATCATAATCTGAAGCTTTGCGCTTCAAATCTTGAATATGAGTTTGAATCGTATCAACAGCAGCAGGAGCCATTGCCGCACCCATATTGAATGGATCAGTAATACCAAAATCGATAACTTTGCCAATCGTAGCAGCGATGACTCTGGGGCCTTCCCCCTGCTGAGCAACGACTGCTGCACCCGCACCTGTAACGGTATATTGTGCAGTTGGTGGCTTCTGCGATCCATATTCGGTTGGATATCGGAACTGTTTCTCCGCTGTACAGTTATGGCTGCATGTTCCAGCCATCGCATACTTAGCATTGCCCGTATCCACAAGCAGAGAAGCAACCGCTAATGATTCCATAGCTGTAGAACACGCGCCGAACACGCCCAAATACGGTATCCCGAGCTTGCGTGCAGCAAAGCTGTTGCTAATAATTTGGTTCAATAAGTCCCCGCCAACAAAGTAGTTAATATCGTCGTCTTTGAGCTTGGCATTCAGCACTGCAAGTTCGGTTGCTTGTTCTAACAGCTTACGCTCTGCTTTTTCCCAACTCTTTTCCTGCATATCCAAATCATCATGGATAAAATCAAAGGTCGATGCTAGCGGCCCTTCGCCTTCATCCGGGCCAACAACTGTTCCCGTACTTATAATGACCGGTTTGTTCTTGAACAGCCACGTTTGGCGGCCAATATGCATACGTGATCCTCCTTTCGAGCGCATTGTTCTTCTTTTTGTGTTTTTACATGTAAGGAAGCCGTCTCATTAATGCTTTAAGCCAAATATGAGATACACCAACGCTACAAAAAAGGCCGCCACCGTTCCAAAAACGATAACCGATCCCGCCAGCTTGAACATGTTCGCCCCTACTCCAAGAACCAAACCTTCAGATCGATGCTCCATTGCTGCGGAAGACATGGAGTTGGCAAACCCTGTTACAGGCACTGCTGAGCCAGCGCCTGCCCACTGTGCTAATTTGTCATATACCCCGAAGCTGGTTAAAACAACGGAAATGAATATTAATATGCAAACGGTAGGGCCACTCGCCTCTTCCTTCGTCATATGAGCCCATTTCACTAATGCTTGGGAAATGGCTTGTCCAATAATGCAAATCGTACCGCCAACTAAAAAAGCTCGTATACAGTTGGTGAAAACCGAACGTGCTGGCTCCCGCTTCTTTGCAATTTGCTGATATTGCTGCTCGGACATATTCCATTTTCCGTCTTTCCACAATGGGGATTTAGATTTCGTCGAAGTCGCCACGGGCAACCCTCCTGCCATCTTAATCGCATCTGTCAGGCAGATGTCTGTTACAGTATTTGTCCAATGAAGCGGGAATATGTTAACCATGACAATAAAGATTATTGTTAGATTATGGGGAGCTCAGAGCGTAAGAGGTCACCGATCAAATTATTTCAGAGGAGAGAAGGTTGATTATTCACATTTGCGCTGCCTGCAACAATAGAAAAGCAAGCAAAACAAACAGCAGCAACGCAAGGATATCAAACAAAAACGTATATAATTGTTGATTCGCGTCTATATCGAATGATTTGGATGACTTAGATTTATTTTTACTGGAAGAAACCATAATTATCGCTCCTTTGCCTAACGTAAATATTTCATTGTATGTGGCATTCGCCTTTTGGCGACATTCCCAATAATAAAAAGAAACCTTCTCCCCACTTTTTGCAGTGGTTAGAAGGCTTCGGAACGATTATATTTTTACACTTATCGAACAAATTGCAAGCGACCAAATCGTTCAGGCACATGGAAATTTATTTCCCCTGTAGGGGACCAGGCCCAATAAGAACGGTTCTTGCTTGGATCCTCATCAATACGATAGCAATTTATTCTCCACTCAATTCCATCTTGTGGAGTCGTGTTCAAATCTGTGAATGGAAGTTCAATGACGTATGCATAAACACTCACCTGTTCTTGTATCGATTGCTGTATGGTGTGCTGATTAGTCTCTGACGACGATTCTAGCTCAGTAACGCTTGTCTTCAAGCCATCTGCATTCCACTCCAGCAAGTACTCTCGCGGCTTGTCAGGTTCATTTATAATAAGCGCATCAAACACAATATTGTTAGGACTAAGATTAAATTCATAATACTGTAATCCCGTTCCCTCTACATCAATAAACCATTCCATGACATCCGCATGAAATAATAGATCATCTCTTTCGTGATAAGGGCTATGTATATAATCATCTTCGCAAGTGAATCTCATATGCAGCGCTTTATCTGTCCAGCATGCTTGAACGGTAGTTTGGAGTCTTGGTGTCTCCCCTGTTGCTACATCGACCAACTTGGCCAACTGCATTTCCTGCCAGTCACTATCTGTCGGCACATGATCAACATGTCTACAAAAATAGACTGGTACTGTGCTCGTGCTTGCTGCCATTTCATCTATGCTCCCTGATCCATTAGACACTGCGCCATACTCTATAACAGTCATATTTGATAACTCCATTTCTGTGATAAAATGTGCGATAAATCAACCTGATCGTACATGAGAGCCATACGTTCAGGGAATGTATACAACTAGGTTACACCGAGCACCATGTCTCTGCAATCAAATTCATATTGTCTTGCAAAGTAAATAAAGTGCAAAAACCGGGTTAGTAGCACCCGGCTAATATCTCGTTATCCACAAAAATTATTTAATCCGTCAACTTGATCGTGGAACAATGACTACTGTATCAAGAAATAAAAAGGACGGTCGATTACCCGCGCCATTCACTCGAAACTCCAAGTCAACGAAAGAACGATTGTTTATAGCTGCACTTGTAAAGTCAATTTGAAAGGTTTGATAATTTCTAAAACCAACATCAGCCAATTGAAACGTTCTTCCTATGCCTGTATTCAAAAAGCTAACTTGGAAAGCCCCTCTGTTGTTGTACCGATCTGCTAAAATACTGTAAATTAAACGATATCCCAACGTTCCTGGCGCTTCTAAAGTCACACGTTGACGGAGAGAAGCCGACCTTCCAGGCTGAACGGCAAAAAATGCAGATTGATCACCTACATTCGGACGGATAGTGGATAAATATACTTCTCCGACATCTACCCATGGAGAAAAACTTGGCCCTGTGAATCCTGGATTTTGGACAAATTTAATTGCTCCTCTTTTATGTTTTCCATGTTGATTGCGCCTTAGCTCGATCTTCTTCGACCGGATACTAAGTTTGTTAGACATACCTCCACCCCTTATACATTGATTACATCAACATATGAAGATGGAGAAAGACAAGTGATAGTTTATTGTCATATCTTTCCTCACACGAAAAGACCGATTTCCAGATGGAAGTACGGCCTTTGTGTGTTGGATATTATTTTTTCTTATAAAATTCGTGATACAGCTTCATCAAAGCCCGCTTCTCAATCCGAGATACATAACTCCGTGAAATCCCCAATTCACGCGCGATCTCCCGCTGTGTCCGTTCGTCCCCTCCGCCATCCAAGCCAAATCTACCGCGAATGACTTCTTGTTCCCGTTCATCCAAAATATCAAGATTGCGATAAATTTTGCTCTTTTCTATCTTCAGCTGTACTTTGTCAACGACATCGTCACCATCCGTGCCAAGAATATCGATAAGTGTAATTTCGTTCCCTTCCTTATCAGTACCAATCGGATCATGTAACGATACATCTTTACGCGTCTTCTTTAATGAACGTAAATGCATTAGAATTTCGTTCTCAATACAACGTGCAGCGAAAGTAGCGAGCTTCGTCCCTTTGTTCGGCTGGAAGCTCTCGATTGCCTTAATTAATCCAATCGTTCCGATTGAAATCAGGTCCTCCAAATCATCGCCCGTATTGTCGAACTTCTTCACGATATGCGCCACCAGCCGGAGATTGTGTTCAATCAGCATATTGCGTGAGTGTGCATTGCCTTCGGCCATCTGCAACAGATGCTTCATCTCATCCTCTTCGGTCAACGGTTGGGGAAATGCATTGTTTTTCACATAGGACACGAGCATAGAAATTTGCTTAATAAAGAGTGCAATTGCTGTAAATAAGCCCGCCATGCCGGCCACCTCCAGAAGTCTGACGACGTTGTATTCTGCATGTTGCGCTACATCTGGCCTTTCACAACCTGCTGTTCGCAGCGCAGTGATACATTGTATGTAGGCGACCGCCCAGTCGTGCATGTACGGTTCGATTCACGTTAGAAAATGATAATGAGAAGTCTGAAAAGTACTCAAGCGTTCATCACAAAGCCCTATAAAAAAGATGACCTGCAGATGGTTTACTCTTTCAAAGTTCCCCTCCGGCAGGTCAGAGCTCACAATTAACTTGAATTTATTTTACATTTTTAAATATTTCATTTGCTTTTTCATTCTTGGATTCCAACAAAAACCTGCCGTTCTTTGCCCAATCTTTCGTAAGAGCATTATCCTTAGTTGCTTCATTCAATTCATCTTCAGAAGCGTACTCATAAATGGCCGTTTTTGAATTTTCAACATAAAAAATGACCCCATCCTTGGCTTGGATCAATGAGAATATTGGTTTATCCTCTTTGTTAACCTCTATACCTTGATCCGTATACGCTTTAATGAAATCATCCATTGTTACATTACTTTCTTTCGTCTCCTTAGAAGAACAACCAACAAATAATACAGAAAGAACGACAAGCAGAATAAGTACAGTATGCTTTTTCAAACCTAATTCCCCCTATTATGTAAATTTAGAAACAGACATATCATATCACATATATCTATTTTTACATATTGATTAATTCTCCATTTCTTCCCTTCATTTGTTCAGCTGTTACTATTTTCAAAATTTTCAAACAAGCATTACTGGACAGTGACAGCCGCTCACTTTTAAGGAGATATAGATACCCTGTCATAAATCATTTCCCCCTCCATATAAATGAACAACAACAAGGAACATGAGTTGTTTAATAAAGGGGACATGATGATGCGCACTATTGTGTATCCGCTTACAAAAAAAGGTTGCCAACAGGCTGTCACGATGGCACTGCTCACTAGCCTGCTTGCTGCCCCACTGGGAGCAACAACAGTATCTGCTCAAGGAAGTTGCCTCTGCACAAGTGAAAAAACAATCCAACATGAACAGTCACTAAGCAGCAAGCTAGCCGTTGGAGAGAACAGAATCTTAAGCAAACAGCAAATTCAAATGTTATGGGAAGGAATCGATGAGGACTTTTCTCCAGCCAATGCAGTTGATGCCGTCCAAGCAGCACTTCCTAAAAAGGAATATGAAACGTTATTCCCGATGAGGCTAGGCTCGCAACAATGGCATCATTTTAACAAAAGTAAGAAAGATTATAACGACCAACAAGGCGACTACTATTCGTATGAAAATTTAATCGGCGCTGTACGGCTAGTAGCCAATATTAAATACAAAGTCAATTATCGAGAAGGAAACCCCTCTGCTCAAGAAATTTTTCGACTCGATAAAAAAGGAAAGACGGAGACTCTTATCGTTCGTTCTGCTGACTACAATTCGGTCGAACATAAAAACAAACCTATCGTTTCTCGAATTGTCGACTTTGGCAGTTTCTTAAATGAAGGATTAGAGAAAGATCGCAAACGCGATTTAGCTGCGCTGTTAGCTAATCTCTCTCATGAAACAGGCGGTGGTTGGGACAAAGCGCCAGGCGGCGAGCTCCGTTGGGGACTATATTGGAATGAAAATATCGCGGGCAGAACAGGACAAAACAAATCAAGTTTCGTAGACCCTGCCAGCAGCAAAGAGTTCCCTGGCTTCCCAGATAAGCGATACTACGGCCGTGGCCCAATCATGCTAAGTTGGAACTTCAACTATGGACTGATGAGCGCAATCATATATGGGGATAAAAATGTACTCCTAAAAAATCCCGAGTCTGTCGTCGCTGATGGCAAGCTTGGATTTGCAACCGCGATTCTGTTCTGGATGACTCCACAAGCGCCAAAACCTTCTGCGCATGACGTTATGGTCGGCAGATGGAAGCCTTCAGCTGATGAGATTGCCAGGGGGCTGCATCCCGCTGGATTCGGCGTTAGCATTATGGTACTTAACGGGTTAGAAGCCAATCTCGATGAAACAAACGGCGCCATTAAGCGGCGTGCAGGGCATTATCGAGATATAACGAGCAGAATGGGTATTGATGTTTCTGCCGAGAAAGTCGATACGCTGGGTATGCAGCCGTTTTAGTTTGCAATTGATTTATATCCTGTCTACACCAATAAAGAAGGGATTGAGATAACACTTATCGATATCGATGTAGATAAGGACAAAGAAAACTCAGAGATTAAAGATGACATACAAATAATAAAAGCATCTCTTACTGCTATCTATTTGATATAGCGTAGAGATGCTTTTTCTGCTTTTCACATACTTTTTTTAAAAATTCCATTGATGCAGTGCCCACACACAGGCCTAAATTTTTCATGCTTATTCATCAACGGGTAAGTCGTACTATTTCACTTCCCACACCTTCACACACACCGGTTTGTACAGCTCCAGCTTCTCGCCTGTATACACAGGAATACCATCCTTCAATTCAAAGAGCGTTACCGAGTCAGAATCCTGATTCGCAACCAGCAAGCAGCGATCATCTGGCGTGATGACAAAGTTGCGCGGCATCACTCCCTCTACAGAGACAAGCCCCGCCTGAATCAACGTTCCATCGTGCTGAATCCGGTACACTGCCAAACTATCATGCCCACGATTAGAACCATATAAATAAGCCCCCGCAGCATCAATATGAATATCTGCGCTGATCGTAGGCTTATCGTATCCTTCAGGAAGAGTGGTAACCTGTTGAATCTCTCGCAAAGATCCATTTTCACGATCATAATGATACGCTGTGATCGTAGAGCTTAATTCTTCTATAATGTACAGCCACGGCTGATGCGGATGAAATACGGCATGGCGAGGTCCAGCGCCTGGGCTTGTGGGTATGACATTCTGCGGCAACAGTTTGCCATTAACCGTGTCCAGCTTGTATATAAATAACCGATCGCAACCTAAGTCGGGCACAACCCAAAATGGAGTATTCGGCATATTAAAAATAGAATGCGGATGCGGTGCCTCTTGCCTATCTTGACGTACACTACTGCCCTCATGGTGCAGATGATCGCTCATCTCCCCTATAGCCCCGTTCTCATCAATGGGAAATACAGATACATTTCCACTTGTATAATTCACTGCTAGCAACCAAGCGCCTGTCGCATCCACACTAATATGGCAAGGATGATCGCCGTTCGTCTTCTGCCTGCTCAACTCCTTCAATGCAAGCGATTGCGGATCGAGTCGATAAGAAACAACTTCTCCATCCATCGTTTCACTAGCTGCAAACAATAGATTACGCTTCGCATCAAGTGCCAAGAAAGACGGACTATCGATACCCGTCACACCCACCATCTTCTCCAAACTGCTCCTCTCACTGTTTAAGGACAATATATGAATACCTTCCTGATCGGCCGAACCGTAAGTACCTGTAAAAATCCAATATTCGCTCACGAAAGCAGCTCCTTTCTTCCTTTAAACGGTACAATCCTTAAAGCAAAACATATTCTCAAGATTGGTTATAACGTAATAACTCCCGCAAAACAGGCTATTCCTACCAATTATAGTGACAACAGCTCTTTCCCTGCAACTCCCTATAGCAAAAAGCACCCTTTTCCTGCCGCACACAGAAAAAGAGTGCTACTATCATTTCTAGCATGTCAAATCTTAACGATGGAACTACTAAGCTATTAACCCCAATTCTTCTATAGCAAATACTTAATACTTAGCAGCTCCGACCTTTCCATCTTGTTTACACTTACCCAAAAACACCCGCTGCAGCTCTTTCGCAGGCAATGGACGGCTGAAATAATAGCCTTGAATATCATCACAGCCGCTCTCCTTTAGAAAAGCAAGCTGTTCTGCTGTCTCTACACCTTCTGCGATGACGTTCATTTTCAGATGATGGGCCATCGAAATAATCGTCGCCACAATCGCTTTATCACTCTCACTATTCGTTAAATCTCGTATGAAAGATTGATCGATTTTTAGCTTGCCGATCGGGAACATCTTCAAGTAGTTCAATGAACTATATCCTGTGCCGAAGTCATCCATACTTATGCGAACTCCAAGTTCTTTAAGCTCCTGCAATGTGGACGTAGATCGGCAAATATCCATCATCATGCTTTCTGTAATTTCCAGCTCTAAATACTTCGCTTCCAAGCCAACTTCCAGCAAGATCTGCTCTACCTTTTGAGCGAGATTGTTTTGATGAAACTGCTGCGTAGATAAGTTAACAGATACGGGAATATACAGTTCCCACTCCTGCTGCCATTTCCGCATTTGTAGACATGCTTGACGCATAACCCATTCGCTAATTTCAACAATAAGACCCGATTCCTCAGCAATAGGGATAAAAATAGATGGTGAAATAATACCTCTAATCGGATGATTCCAGCGAAGCAATGCTTCGATACCAATCAATGAACTATTATGTGCATGAATTTGGGGCTGATAATAAATGATTAATTCATTGCGCTGTATTGCTTTGCGCAGATCTGCCTCCAATTCAATTCGCTCCAGCAAGTGAGCATCTAAGTGATCGGAATAATATTGGTAGCCGTTCTTGCCATTTTTCTTCACTTCGTACATGGCCGTATCCGCATTCTTCATCAATTCTGCAGACTCTGTTCCGTGTTCTGGGTAGATAGCTATTCCAATAGAAGCGCTTATATAAAAATCATTATCCTTCAAATGATACGGAAGTTGGGCTTCCTTCAGCATGCGGCTTGCAATCTCCGATGAGATAGGTTCAATTTCTGCTTTACTGCCGAAGCACACCACCGTGAACTCGTCCCCCCCCATCCTAGCAATCGTTGCCTCATACCCACTAATTGCTTCATGCAGACGATTCGTGACCATTTGGAGCAGACGATCCCCATAAGCATGGCCTAAAGAATCATTAATCATTTTAAACCTATCAATGTCCATTACCATCACAGAGAAAGTGTGCTCGGAACTTTTGTACTTTTCAATCGCTTGTACGACCACCTGATCAAATTTCCGGCGATTCGGCAGACCAGTCAGTTCATCATGGAACGCCATATGACGAATTTTCTGTTCTGCTTTCTTCTCTCTCGTAATATCTTTGGCAATCACATAATGTCCTACAATCTTACCTTCAACATGAACAGGCACATTAATGACACTCAAATGAACAAGGCTACCATTTTGGTGCGTGATAGCTGTCTCATAACTAATCGTTTTGCCTCGGAACGAACGCAAAAACAGTCGTTTCGTACGTTTTCGCTCTTCTTCTACAATAATAGGAGCAATATCTATAATCGAACGATTATGAAAATAGTCTCCATCTATACCTGTAATTGTGATAGCAGCAGGATTAAAGCCAATAATTCGACCACTAAGACTAACAGAGAGTATGCCATCACGATTATTCTCATACAGAGACCGATACCATTTCTCATTTTTCTTAATGTGTGAATCCTTTCGAGACAGCCGCTTATCCACAAAAATGCCAATTAAGGACAGCCCTAATGTCAACATCGTTCCAGCCGTAATGACATAACCGAGCAATCGTTGATCGAGTGACATCCCTGCGACCGTTACCTTTTCATCGACCATATGGAATTGCGCCGCTTCCATCCCCGTATAGTGCATACCTACAATAGCCGCGCCCATAATGACCCCACTGGCGAGCTTTTTACTTACAGCATACTTTTCATTTTCTTTACGAAAATAAAAAGCTAACCATAACGCGGCAATAGAAGCCACAATTGCAATTAATATCGATATCGAGAACATAATAGGTTCATAGGTTATATCAATGAGCATCGCTTCCATACCAACATAATGCATCGCAGATATGCCAGTCGCCAACAATGAAGATCCTACTAATAGTTGTTGGAGCTTAAGCTGCTTGCGTCCTACCACATACAGCGCAACAAACGAAGCCGCGATTGCAATAATAACAGAAAGAATGACAATGAATAAATCATAGGAAACTGGCACCGGAAGTGAAAAAGCCAACATGCCGACAAAATGCATCGACCATATCCCCATCCCCATAGAAGCAGCACCAAGTATGAGCCATCTTGTACGATTTTTCCCACTTGTCATTGCGACACGACCAGCTAAATCCAATGTAGTATAGGAAGCAGCAACCGCTATTATCAATGATAAAATGACAAGCATCGTGTCATAGGTACCGTGCATATGATGATGTTCCATCCATTCCCCTCTTCTCTATCAAGTGTACAGGTATGTATACAATTTCATAAGAACATGTATTCATGTTAATTTTACCGTTACTCACCTTCCAACTATTTTCATGCTACGAACTAGAATAGCATCACCTTTTATTCTCGCATATTTTCGACAAAATGAGTAACCCTTTTTGTACAATTGACAGAAAAAAACAGAATCTAAAGACCTATATGAAATAGGAAAATATTCATATTCCCAAAATGAAACAAATACTTTATTACTACAACACTTTACTACGATGCAGAACATGAGCAGCAATTCTATCATCAAATATAAATAAACCTAATTACTCATTGACTTTTATCATAATTTATGTTATAATTAAAATTTTATTTTACAATATAAATACCTTTTGTGTATAATATCATCTTGTATAGAGCAACTATTGAAAGGGGATATGATAACATGAAGGTAGCAAAGAACGTTGAAATCGAAATGCTCACTCTCTCCGCTTCTATGATGGGTAAAGTCGAAACCATCTACCCGACATTACTGTGGGACGAAAAGGATTTGTTGCTCGTGGATACAGGATATCCTGGGCAATTACCATTGCTTGAAGAGGCTTTTTGTAAATTAGGAAAGTCTACTAAGGAGATTACAAGCATTATTATGACCCACCAAGACTTGGATCATATCGGCAGTTTGCCGGATATAATCAAGGAATCCGAACAGAACATAGAAGTGTTATCCAGCCCCTTCGAGCAACCTTACATACAGGGAGATAAACCGTTATTAAAACTTACACCCGAAGCGATTAAACAGGCCCAAGCCTCACTTCCTCCACAGTTGCCTGAGCAATGGCGATCCGCCTTTATCTTCATGCTTAAAAACCCTCCACGTGCACAGGTTCACCGAACATTGCAAGACGGTGAACAACTACCTTGTTGTGGAGGAATTACGGTTATACCTACACCAGGACACACACCAGGACATATCAGCTTATATCATCAACCTAGCAAAACACTTATCGCAGGTGACGCAATGGTCGTAACTGAGGGACAATTATTCGGTCCAGATGAGATGCATACGCTGGATTTACGTACAGCCTATAACTCCCTACACCAACTTACACAATATGATATCGATACCGTCATATGCTATCACGGCGGCATGTATACAGGAGCTGCTAACCGACGCATTGCAGAACTTGCCCGTGAGATGCCCCTTTAAGCTCCCTTCACATAACTAGTCATCATTTCATTAATATGAGCAGTATTTTGCTAAAATCAAAATCGCCCGATAGCTGGTATGCAAACCAACTATCGGGCAATTTCATTTCACATTTTGCTCTTACATCGTCCTTATAACACTACACATGCCGCTTCAGCTCTTGAAAGAACTTTTCGTATACAGCGACAATATCGTTCATAAGCAGCAATGAATCTCTAACAGACTCCACTTCTAGGAAATGTGAGCCTCCAGTTAGACTTGTTCAGCTGCTTTCTCCCCATATAACAAAGCCCTGTGAGGGGCAAGAAATGACGGTATACCCATCACCCCCGCCTCACAGGGTATTAGATAATAACTATTTACTATCGTTCACTTAATAGCTTCTCTATCATTCGTACCCCTTCTTCATGTGAAGGGTCTAATTCAACAGAGCGCTTATAATGCTCTAATGCAAGCTGCTTATTCCCTCGCATCAAGAGCATTTCTCCCATGCTGTCATGCAAGTTAGAAGAAGCCGGATACTGAGCAAGCGAGATGCTCAACATATCGATCGCATCATTCAACCGCCCTGCTTCCATAAGTTCATACGCTACATAGTTGAATTCACCTTCGATGAGCAAATACGGCTCCAGCCCTTCCGATTGGATCGCGTGATAGCTTTCCCATGCCTTAGCTATCCCATCGTTGATGATTGTCTTAGCCATGAAGCGAGCCAAGGACTGCTTCGTATATGGAACTTCTTCCCCTAGCAGCACGTCCATAATACTTGTGCACATAATTTGCGTGCCAATATAATCCGAATTTATCATAAGAACAACTGCTGCGCCAAGATCAGGCATAACAATGAAGTTGCTTCTAAACCCTGTATCCAGACCGCTATGGGTAAACACGCGATGACCTTTATACTCGCCAAAATACCAGCCTAGGCACATTTCATTGAATATTCCACCCATGCCTGTTGTCACATGACTCTGCCACATCGTAGGATAGCTTGCCGCTTCCAAAATACGAGCTCCATTCAAATTACCATTATGCAAATGAGCCAATGCATATCGACACATCTCTATTGGATTAGAGATGAGGGTAGAGCTTGGACCATGTGAACGGTTGTAAGGGAATATATCACTAACTTTGGATGTATATCCTTCATCAATACCTAGAACATGCGGCGTAACAAGCATCTCTTCCGATACAGATGATTTTAAAAAGTGGCTGTCATCCATGCCGAGAACATCAAGGATATGATCCTTCATATACTGCTCGAAAGACTTGCCCGATACTTTATGAATAACATCGCCTAATACTTCATACGCCATATTGCTGTAAGCATACTTGGTACCAGGTTCCCACATCAATGAGCGATCGCCGACGCTCTTTACATACCGTTCTAGCGCTTCTTCATCAAACTGAGGCTTATCCCAGTTAAACTCATCTTCATCTGGTATACCTGATACATGACTTAACATTTGCCTAATCGTAATGCGGTCATACCGGTCGTCTTGAACCTGGAAATAAGGAATATACTCTATAACAGCAGCGTCCAAGTCTAGCTTTCCTTGCTCTACTAATTGCATAATGCCAGTCGATACAAACGTTTTCGAAACCGAGGCCATATGGAATAAAGAGCGCTCATTCACAGGCTCCTTCGTATCCACATTTTTAACACCAAAGCCCTTGGTATAAATGGTTTCCTTGTTATATACCACGCCTATCGCTAAACCTGGCACCGATTCTTTTACGACAAAATCATTAATAATAAGATCTAGGTTGTTTATCACGCTCTGCTTATGTTTGTTACTCATATATAACACCCCACGAATTCATAGAATTAGTGTGCTGACTCGTCTATGAATACGGTGTCTCCGTCCAAGTGTTCAAAACATAGATTCACGGTTCGCTGTAAAGCACGAGTCCGATGGACAACTCCCTTAGGAATCGTAATCACATCATGTGGCTTCAAAGCAATGGTTGGCCTATCCTGAAAATCAATGAATAACTCACCTTCAAGTACGATGAACATTTCATCACATGTCTCATGATAGTGCCATCGGTATTCTCCCGTGATGACAGCGATTCGAAGACAGCTTTCATTGACTTTGTTCAACACGAAGTTCGTATACGTATCTTGGATACTGCTGCTAATCTGATCCAAGTTCATTACTTCTAGCTGTTCATACTTGCACATTGGTCGTTACCTCCTCTTAGTTGCACATGTCGCGTGCCTCCTTTTATCAAGAAATCACCATATTTTCGAGTCACTTTTTCTAATCGCGGGGTTTATTTGGGAAAATTTAACCACATTAATGATACCATATTATCCCTTATAAAAACACATTTTTCATATACATTTATATAAAAAAGCCATACGCATAGCGTATGGCTTCGTTACTATTATTCCATAAGTATGGAACGCTCACTAATTTTACAATACCGTGTCATCAATTCCATTCAAATAGCTTTCAATGTTACCAATTACAGACTCCACACAGCCATCTTCAAATGGAGACAACAATCCTGCCACTTTCACCAAGCCCGTGAAAGACTTGCTTCCACCTTCTTTACATAGGCTTAAGTAGTCAGCCCAAGCTGCCTTCCGATCCTCGTTCGCACGCTTCCAGAATTGGAATGCACAAATTTGAGCTAATGTATAATCGATATAATAGAATGGAGCCGTGAAAATATGACTCTGTCTATGCCAGAAGCCACCTTGCTCTAAGTAATCATTGCCTGCATAATTTCGATGCGGCAAATACTTCTTCTCCAGATCACGCCACGCTTGCTTACGCTCAGCAGGCGTTGCTTCTGGATTACCGTATACAAAGTGCTGGTATGCATCAACCGCTACGCCATACGGAATGAAGCTCAATGAGGAAGCAAGATGATTGAATTTATACTTATCTGCATCTTCCTCAAAGAAATTTTCCATCCAAGGCCATGCAAAGAACTCCATGCTCATTGAGTGAATCTCAGCAGATTCCATCGTTGGCCACAAGTATTCAGGCACTTCAAAATGTCGGCTTTCATACACTTGGAAGGCATGGCCAACCTCATGCGTAAGGACATCGATATCATCCGATGTACCATTAAAGTTGGAGAAAATAAATGGAGCCTTGTAATCGTTAAAGTACGTACAATAGCCACCACTTTGTTTGCCTTTTTTACTTACAAGATCCATGAGGCCATGTTCTTGCATAAATGTGAAAAACTCATGCGTTTCAGGTGAAAGCTCCTCATACATTTTCGCGCCATTGTTCTCGATCCAGTCTGGATTACCTTTCGGTGTTGCATTACCAGACTTAAAGGTGAAGTTTTCATCATAGTAGTTCAGTTGCTCTACGCCAATCCGGTTACGTTGACGCTCCTTAAGCTTCGAAGCCACGGGAACGATCCCATCTACAACCTGCTGTCTGAATTTCGCAACCATATCCGCGTTGTAGTCAGTACGGCTCATGCGCGCATAGCCTAGCTCGACGAAATTCTCAAAACCAAGCTTCTTCGCGATTTTCGTACGTACTTTGACTAGATCATCATAAATACGATCAAGCGCAGCTTCATTGTCCGCCATAAATTGATATCTTGCTTCAGCAGCACGTTTTCTAAGCTCACGATCTGTAGACATCTCAAACGGAACGAGCTGTGCCAACGTGCGCTCTTCACCCTCAAATGGTATTTTCGCGGATGCGATAAGTTGATCGTACTCCGTAGACAACTTATTTTCTAATTGAAGATCTTCGATAATTTCTGGACTGAACGTCTTCACTGACAACTCAGCTAATTGAAATAGCTGACTGCCCCATTTCTGTTCCAACTCTACACGGAATTTGGACTGTACAAGCGCCTTGTAGTACTCACTGATGTATTCTTCAAAAATAGGCATCGCCTCATCAACAAAGTCCTGCTCTGCCTTATAGAACTCATCTGTTGTATCAATGGAATGACGTACGACAGCCAATTGACCAAGAGTACCAATTTCATTGCGTATTTTGTTAATATCTGTAATTACTTGTTCTTGCTCTTCAAGACTATTTGCGGCATGAAAAGCACTAATCAACTGTTTAAATTGTTCTCCTACAGCTTGCATATCCGGTCGCTCATAGCGAAACTCAGCGAATTTCATAGACATAGCCTCCCCTTTTACAATCCTCTCAACTATTATACTAAACGATTGCTATTCTATTCCAATACTAATTTGAATGTAGGTCGAAAAAAACACCTTTATTTATGTAAAGATATAAAAAAATAGAGCAGGCCAGCTGCTCTATTTACTTCCAATCCCTATGTGATTACGCCGTCATCTTTAGCTTTTATTCGTATATTGTATAAGTCCGAAACTTATACCCGTAGGATCAACGAGATATGCGAGATAGAAATCATCAAACTCCATTTTGTCGCGGAGAACTTTCGCGCCCTGTTCCACAGACCGAGTAATGGCAGTATCGATACAATCCACTTCAATGGTTACCCGAGTGCCATGTGGATAATCAGCAGGCCCTTCAACGATGCCGCCATCTATACCTGTATTATTGTCCACACCTGTAGCGACTGAATGATAGCCCCAATCTTGAGCTGCTACTTTCCAACCGAACACACTTGAATAAAACGCTGCTGCTTGTTCTGGATGCTGACTATTTAGCTCGAATAATACAACACGTCCCATATCATCGACCCCCAGCATATTTTTACAAAATTGTACTCTATTCAATTCTACACCATGAACTATGAACATTGCTTTTACAGTATCTTCTCAAAACAAAGACTGCCTTCACTATCTGCGTATTGACCGAATCGTTCAATTTCATAGAAACCGTACTTTTTGTAAAAATGAATAGATTCCGGCTGTTTGTCTCCCGTCTCCAAGCGAATCGTTGTATAATTTTGCTCTTTAGCCAGAATCTCCAGCTTCACAAGCATTTGTGCAGCGACTCCTTTCTTACGATAGGCCGCATCTACGAAAAACCGTTTAAGCTCCGTCATTTCTTCATTTAACGGTCGAATGGCTCCGCAACCAACAGGAGTTTCACCGTCATAAGCCAACACAAATTGAACTTCATCAATATCCGGGTCATTAAAGTCCATTCCAAAAATATCTTCAGGACGATACCGCTGCAGTAAGTCTTCATCCAGTTTAGCAACAGTAGGCTGTACATCTGGGTGATGCGGTGTAACATACTCCAATCGAATTGTGCTCATAGGTATCCTCTCCATATTTACATTCTCCCTTGATTGACGAATCCTTTGTTTTTATCTGAACCATTCATATCATTTTTGCTCGTAAATCTGCCTGACTACCTATGTATCTATATAAATCAATTACACATAGAGTTTACCCATACAAATTTCATCCACGTAAGTTCCACGAATAAGCAATGCATTCTTCTTACGCCCTTCCACTTCAAAACCAGCTTTTTTATACAATGCAAGCCCACGCTCGTTGTTAGCCATTACCGTCAGCTCCAGCCTCGTCAGAGGAGAATTCGCTCTCCATTGCTCCATAGATTGAAATAATCTAGTGCCAAGACCTTGGCCGGTAAAGCGCTGTCGTATGCCAATAACGATATAGCCTGCATGATGTGTCCGCCGAAAATTGCCCCCGTATGGTGTAGATCTAGAAGCTTCTCCACATCGCTTGCTACGACTTCTCTTATGTTGATCATCTCAATTCACCTCCCTTTTCCAAGCAACAAACGTCAACCAGTTGCTCTTAAACTCAATATTTCGTCCCTCTTTATGCTCTTGTATACACTGAGGGATACTTCTTTCCAACTGAATATCCCAATCTTCATATAGCTTCTGCAATATGCTGAAAGCTTCTTCTGTTCGCAGATTGAGCTCAATTACGCCAGCAATCGATGCCCCAGTAGCTTGATCAACTTCTGTTATTTCTGTGCTCATTAAAATACAGTTCATCCCGCCTGCTTTGGTACCATCAATCATCCTGCCCACCGCAGTACGCAACGCCTCTTCCGAAGACATATGCTCCAAGCAAGAGCAAGAAACGATAAAATCAAACGAAATAGGCTGAATCAAGTAGTATTCTACATCCGCCACAATTCCTTCTATTTGACTACCCACTCCGTACGTCTTGGCATTGTCCGTTAATTTATCAATTGCAGACGGAATAAGGTCTACACATACGACGGTGCCATCTTGCTCGCGAACTCGCTGTGCCATTGGGATACTGTTTCTACCAACCCCACAAGCAAGATCCAATATCCGAATTGCACTACCCTTATTCGAATTCTCTTCTAGCAGCTTCTCTAGGCAATCCAACACAACTTGAACAGGCTTGGACAGCCATGATCCAGGCACAAACAATTCCGCTTGTTTATAAAACTGTTCATGATACTCTATTTCGGCTGTACGTGCTTGCTTGAATGTACTCATGCGATCACTCCAACTTTATATGATCAGATCAGTTGAAACTCCGATACTGCATAATAAACTGGCTCAACGCTTCCTCATCCCACTCGGCTAGCTCTAACAGCCTTTCATATGGATCTCCTTCAAGCTGCAGAAGCTTCGCGAATGCTGGTTCCGTCTTATAACCCGTCTCCTTAAGATGTCTAATTGCATGATAGCCACCGCTACCCAACAGCTGCAAAATTCGATGCTCCACGAGCATATGACGGTATCCATTTTGCCGTGTTGTCGGTATCGGCTGAGCAAAAATCTCAATCTCCCAACTTTGAAAGCGAAAGTTAACCACTGCATAAGGATTTACCAAATTGGAGTAGACCGTGTACCTGTATTGTTCTTCACACTGAAATGAGGCTGTTATATACTCCACGAAAGCGTCCAAATCATGTACTTCACAAATAATATCCAAATCACTGTTCGATATATGAATATCGATTGGAATTGTACCCACAAGAATCGGATTGTAGGGGCGAAGCAGTTCCATTATGTTTAAGCGATGCAATACAGAATAAGCCTCGTGCTGTGTTTCATTGCCTTGCAGTAAATAATCAAAATGTATAAAGTCGCATTGATTTAAATCTGCCATATGCGATGTGCCACTCCAGCTTCTGTCCTTAGACTACTAGTTCGATTCGTTCTGAACAATCCGTTCCAAATATTGTTCCAGCCGCTGCTTAACTTCAGGCCATTCTTTGTCCAAAATGCTGTAGATGTAAGCATTGCGAATATATCCATCTGGAAGAACACGATCTTGGCGCAGTATGCCTTCTCTGACCGCACCTAATCGAGCGATAGCTTGATTAGAGCGTTCATTCCTCGTATCCGCTTTAAGCTGAACTCTGATTAGTTGTAACTGCTCAAAAGCATATTGCAGCAGCAAATATTTGCACTCCGTATTTACCCTTGAGCGCCACAATGCTGGTGTGTACCACGTCCAGCCAATTTCCAGTCCTTTATTTTGCAAATCCATATTCATAAAACGCGTACTACCTATGCACACATTCGTTTCTTTATTGAGCACAGCAAACGGATACTCAAAGCCTTGTTTCTTTCTAGACAGAGCTGCTTCGATCCAGCTACGCATATCATCCAATGAGTTCACGACAATCGGTAAGTACGTCCAAATCTCTTTATAGCAACCCGCTTCGTACAACTCCTCAGCATGATGTTGTTCCAGCGGCACTAAACGTACTCCCTCTCCTTCTAGAATGATAGATTCATTCATACGTCATTCACTCCTTCTCCATATAAAAATGGAAGCTCATACTAGATACCTTGTTCACCAATAGAGCAGATGAAGAGATGTGCAACATAACCTACACCTACAATGGCTGGAGAATTGCAATCTTGCGTATAAAGAAGCCGAGTGCGGCAAACACTCGGCTCGGTCATAGAAAGGAATGAAACATCCTCATTCCCTATTATTTAGTTTCAATATTATACCAATTATAATGGTTTGAGCATATGAATGTCGAGCGGTTCTTTGGCGAACAACTCCGAATCAACTTCATTCGTTAGATCACAGCCTTGATGCTTGTAAAAATAAACCGCAGATCGCGTCTCCGTCGAGGACACGTATAAATATTTCGCTCCTCTTTTACGCGCTTCATTACTAAGTTCATCCATGATTTTTGTGCCTATTCCCTGTCTGCGATAATTTCTAGATACATACATCAAATCGATGACGAGTCGATCTTGCTGCTCACCGCGAAATTCATGACCAAGTACACCAAATCCGATAAGCAGGTCTCCATCATAAGCCCCCAGAGCTGTTCCTCCATGGCTCAATTCATAGACGAATCGCTCCTGCAATTCAATCATCAAAGTATCATCCCAACTTGGACATTCATGACCCGCATTTCGTTCGATCAACTTGCCATCTTGCATTTCATACACATAATTAATCTCCTCTGAGCGATCAATCTGTACTAACTGATGTGCATCTTCTTTTTGCATCGATTTGTAAGTATACATCTTTCTCCTCCTTAATCATCGGAAGCCTAGAGCCATCCAAGTAAGTGGCTATATACAGCTCGTACTGTTGTTGGCATTCGGGTTGCGTTATACTGTAGCGCCGCATTTAACGGTCGCCATTGGCGTTATATTCACGAAATCGTCTGTATTAGAGTTTTAACGGTTGTACCAGCGCTTAATTAAGCAATACTAGCTACACCGTTCTCACTTGAAAATGACCCCGATCATGGCAAAACAAACGTTCATAATAAAATGCAAAATAGTAACGGGAAGCAATCCTCGCGAACGAATAGCGACGCCTCCCATTAACATGCCGAACAATGAAAACAGAGCACAAACTACCCAAGGAAAACCAATCGAATAGTGATAAAATCCAAATCCAATACTTGCAACGATAAGCCCTACTTTTTCCCCTGCAAAATCAACAAATCTAGGCAGTATCAAACCGCGCCACAATAGCTCTTCCAGCACAGCATTAACTAGGGCAAACAAACATCCAAAAAGAAGTATCCGATAAAACTCTTCCTGCCCATAATCGATAATAAAGCTAAAAGAAATCAAAATAATCGTGGTAGCAATCAAAAGAAATCTCCAAATCGGGTCCTGTATACCACGCCAAATGAACGGAGTACGGATCGTATTGCTAAAGTTACCGATAGATAAGTAATTCGTTTGAGGCTTATACCATTTCCAAAGTAGAAAATACGGAATAATAAATCCTAGTAGACTTAGTCGCGACCATACAATTTCGGCTTCACTCGATCCAGCGAATAGAGCAAGAATATAGTATTTTAAATAAAACGATAACCAATACCCCACGATATACACAAACGATGTTAACCATATACATTTATAATCACGTGTGGCAAACATGCTCACGACAAGCAGCAGTAATGCTAAGCATGCGCCTACGTACAGTGGAGTAATTTGTACAACAATAACAGACAGCACAAATGCGAACGCGATAAGCACCTTACTATGTACTAACTTTTCGCTTAACTTCTCTACGACTTGTTCCCCCTCACTCTATAACACGTAATTTCGGATACGTGCCAAGCCATTTTTTCTGATGTATTCTAGCATGGAAATAGTCCCTATCTTGAAAATAAGGGCTCCGACGAATCACTAGGCCAAACAAATCATCCAAACCATGCGGCGCAACTATCTGTATCTGATTCTCATCGTCCAAATAGATTCCTGTAGCTGTGGCCGTCTCAGGCCATCTTTTCATCGCGTCAACCACGGATGCATAAGGACTTGCATTATTTCTGAGATGCATTCTCGCTTGATTTTTGATCGACCAATTATAGTCCCCCACCTGCTCTCTTAATACAGCCTCATACTGCTTCTCTGTATCCTCACACAGATGATTTGGATCATAATAAAGAATATCCACATCATTCAATAAAGTAGGAGCAACGTATCCATGCATGTAATCCCATACCGCATTTCTGACGTATCCAGCAGCAATACACCAATGAGGTAAGTTTAGTTGTTTAACCAGGGCAAGGTCTCTTAGCAAGTGATTGTTAGCTCGCATAATGGTGATTAATTGTTCTTGCAGTAATCTCATCCCCTTATCAAAATGGACAAAATGCTAAGCATTTTCACGTTAATGTTCATCATCTTGGATCAACGCATGTTGTTACTTATGGATACCTGCCTTGCCGCGACAACTATCGAGCAGCATTATTAAATACGATACCTTGACCCGTCCAATCTTCCGTAACAACCTCTTTCAACTCAAATTTTCCATCCGTATACGCATGAATAACTTTTTCCCAAAATAACTTGGATACATCGTTCTTTCCGTGCTGCAGAACTTCCCAATTTCCTGTATACTTATCAAAAATATGCATTGCCGCTTCTATGCCAACTCCCGACTTTCGATATTTGCGCATAACAAAAAACTCGGCTATCGACTTGGCTGTTTCATTTGGATATAGACAACAATGCTCATTAATCATAATAAATCCGGCTAAATTACCGTTTACTTTAATAAAATAGGCATCTCGATCATCATCCGTCCAATAATGGTCGAAGTAGGTATATCCATACAAACCTAGCTTATTGACATCCCGATCATTAAATTCACTGAAATCATACTCATACAGCTCAAGCAATTGCCTAAGAATGGATTTTTCCTCTTCCTGTACTTCTACAATCTCAATTGCTCTATCATCTTCTTTATAAGGGTTCATATATAATACTCCTTTTCACAAAGCTAGAATTGATTGAAATCAAATTCAATTATGCTAGAGGGATAATCTGAAATCGCTTCACGACAACAGGGTCAATAAATTCGATATTTTGAATCTTTCTAGATTCTAATTCTTCTAACAGCCTCAAAAAGATTCGCCCAATGCATCATGTCTCCGGCAATCTTCGGTGTAAATCTCGTAACGCTTAATCAAATAATCCATCCAAATAATATCGTCTACATCTGGATGAAGATAAGAGAATAACGCTTTAGTATCTATGCACGGATTCGTGAGCATCGGCAAATGATTTCTCGCACATTCATAACGCAGCAAAGGAAGATCAAATTCATAACCAGCGTGCGTAATCAGCACACACCCTTCTGTAAATGCCGCAAATTCACGATAAATATCTTTCAGCACAGGAGCGCCTTCCAGATAGGTATTGTATACACCCGTAAATTGTTCAACCGCCTCTGGAATCGGCTTTGGCGATTGTACATACGAATTAAATGTTCTGGTCGTTTGAATACGATTATTTTCAATTATAATCGCGCCAATCTGTGTAATATGTTCCGTCTCATGGTTAATTCCTGTTGATTCAAAATCAAATACACAGTACCGCTGTGCTCTAAAATTATGTATCGCTACACCTGATACCGCGTAGTCTGTATCCGATATCATTTTAATTTCCATTATGCTCACCACCCACTATTATTTATTAAATCAAATTTGTAATATCTTTACAATAGTTTAACTAACAAGTACTTCAGTGTATAGTACGCCGTATAGAAAATAACCCTTTAAACAGGAAAACAGCTGGCTAGGAACAAACCCTAACCAGCTGCTTCAGAATTACTAACAGTCACAAGTAATCGGATAGCCACAATCTCTAATTTTGTACACTTTATTTCCCTTTGCGACACATTTAACCGTAGTACAGATGCAATTAGATGGCGTAAAAATCATGATATCAGCTCCTTGTCATAGTATCATTCAGCTTGAGTATGAAACATCATTGCATATAGACCGCCCATTTGCATGAGCTCTCTATGATTCCTTGTTCAAGGATACGCTTGATCCAGCACGAGAGTAAGACCCACATGCTTACAACTATCAAGCGGCGCATCTACCCCTGTAAATCCCCTAACCAGCTACTTCGGACTTACTAACAGTCGCAATAAATATTATCTCCACAATCTCTTATTCTGTACTGTCTCTTGTTTGTACATTTAATAGTAGTACAATAGCAACTAGATGGCGTAAATATCATGATATCACCTCCTTGTCATAGTATAATTCAGCTTGAGCATGAAACATCGTTGCATATAGACCGCCCATTTGCATGAGCTCTCTATGATTTCCTTGTTCAATAATGCGACCTTGATCTAGAACGAGAATAAGATCCGCATGCTTACAGCTACCAAGCCGATGAGAAACCATCAAAGAAATCTTATTTTCGGTTAAGGATGAGAATAAGCGATATAACTCAGCTTCCGCCATCGGATCCATAGAGGCTGTAGGCTCATCTAATACAACAATTTCGGCATCTCTGAAAAAAGCTCGACTAAGTGCAATCTTTTGCCATTGTCCTTGAGACAGCTCTTGTCCTCCTTCAAACATAACTCCGAGCGGTGTATCTACACCCTGTGATTGCTCAAGGACCCATCCTCCCAGACCACTTTTACGCGCTGCTTCTATCAATTCTTCCTCGTTTTCAATATGATTCAACTGACCGAATCCAATATTTTCACGCACAGACAATTGATATTGCATATAATCCTGAAAAACAGCTGTAATTCGCTGACGATACCTATCCGGATCAAGTCTATTTAGCGGCACTCCATCATACATGATTGTTCCTTCCTGAGGTGTGTATAATCCAATTAAACATTTCACTAATGTACTTTTCCCCGCTCCATTGTGACCAACAATGGCTACTCGCTGCCCCGGTCTAATTTGTACGGATATCTCTTTTAAAATTGGTTTTGTTGAATTCGGGTATTGAAATGTTATCTCTTGAGCTTCAATGCCCTTGTGCAAGGGCCAAGTCAACATCAGAGAATTCTCCGGTATTTCCTCCTCTTTCATCTTCATAAACAAAATCCATTCGCCTACGTGTAGGGCATCTTGATAAAAATGAGATAAATTACGTGCCATCACTTCAGAGTTTTGTTGTGATCCACGAATCGCTTGAGTAATGGAGACAAATGACCCGATAGATAAAGCTCCACCTGCACATAACCATACTAATAACATACTTACTGCGTATAAAGCCCCCTCAACGACACCCTCTTGAACCGCATTAAACCTCATGCCCCTCGTCTGTAACTCAATTTGCTCTTCTGCATTTTTCCAATAGAGCTTAGCCCATACTTGACGCAGATAAGAAGCTATCCCATAAATACGAATTTCTTTAGCAGAATCTCGCCCAGTCAACAACGAGAACATATAACGGGATTTACGAAGTACCGTGGTTTGGCTAATCATTTGCCAAAAATGGGCTTGTCCGATGCGAATATTGATGATAAAAGAAGGAATTACAATAAGGAGAAGCGCTATTGCCATGGACCAGTGGAACCCGATAAGTACAAGGAATATGGCGACAAATGAAAAGCAATCTCTACCTAGTGAAAATAACTCCTGAATAACGGTCATGGCACGATTGCTTATCCCGTTAGAGACTCTTTGTAATCGGTCATAATAGTCTGGTTGATCGTAGGTTATCAATGGGAGTTTGACTGCTTTATCTGCTATTTGTGCTTCAATGTGATACGCCATCTTCATTCTTAGACGTAAAGAAATTCGATCAGTTAGAAAAGTAATAGCTAGTAGACCAATAAGCAGTACGGATTGTAGGGTAATCCAAACGAAGGTTTCATAAACAGCATTTCCTTTCTGTCCTTCCGATGTGGTAATTTGAGCTAACGCATTGATAACACCTTCTGTCACATATATCTGTATGGCTGGAATTATCGCCACGATAGTAAATAACGCCACTGTGAACACGAACATTCCTCGCTCAAATTTCCACAACATACCGACGATAACTACGGCTGCCTTCCAAGCGGAGCGCTGACTACTATCCTCCAGTGAACTCCCCTCCGTCAACTTCGAATTTATTTAAGCGGATCGTGCCATTTGTAACAGTATTTTCAAATCATCTTCCGAGCTTACCGATCCTTTAGCTACCACTTTCCCCTCTTTGTTTAAAAAGTAGGCAAAAGGAAGCACATTCACATTAAAGTTAGGCAAATCTTCATCCTCAATTTGAGAAATAGGTGTTTTTATCTTAAATTCGTTAACTTTCTCCGTAATCGTTTCCATATCTCCTACCATAAGACTGACGACTTTTAGCTGAGGTTGTTTTTCTTGAAATGGAGTTAACGTTGGGTATAGTGATGCACAATATGCACAGCTTGTAGAGGTGAACGTTACGATCGTGCCTTCTGTACTTGGACGAACTAAAGATATCATTTCTCCCGACATACTTGGCAAACTTAGTAAAGGAAAATCTTCCCCTTTCGAAAAACCCTTATCCGTGTTATAAAGCTCCCTTTTAATAGAACGTTGGTAGACTTGTGTCAAAGAGATCGTGACCACAATTAGCATCACAAACATAACAAGTTGGGCCCATTGCATGATATTCATTACGTCACCTCACTTTTTGAGCATTGTCTTGCGAAACTGATGCATCGCGCTAAGCAACCCGTATCCTGTCACTATCGATAATGTGATAAATAAGGCAGCTAGCCATTCTTGCATTTGTGCAGCTTGAAGCCCTGTCGGCTGCGAGTAAACAAATAAGTAGATAACCATTGCTGCAAGCAATAGGATTCTAGCCATCGTCTTCACTCCAAATTGTTCAGGCAGAAGATTTCCAAAACAATTACAGTCTAGTTCTTTGCCTCTCGCTCGCCACACTGACCAGCTAAAGCTTAGCAATAGTGCTCCGATACCGATTTGACCCACTATACGTGTTTCCTCTACTATTATCAGAATCGCAACGATGAATTCAGTAGCGGGAACTACTCGGTTACCTAAGAGCACCAACTTCCTAGCCACACCAAGTTGTTCAAGCGTTCTTCGGAATGGTAACGGATTCATAAACTTAGAAGCTGCACTCGCCAGAAAAATAATTGAGAGAAAGATTTGTATAAATGCTGCTAGGTTCAATTTCATCCCCCCCTAAGTAGGTTAGCTCTGTTACATCCATAATAGTTTCATTTGGAAATTGATATAAGTACTAACTTTTTTAGGTACCCTTTTGTGAAATACCCAAAATAATGGTAGTAAATAACACTCTCCAAGGACTTTACTAGAGCAGGAACCGTAAATGTGCTTCTCCCATTTATGTATGTAACATTTTTTTATGATGAGCAAGTTGTGCCGCTTCCTTGCTAGAATTAACTTGAAGCTTTTTTAGAATTCGATTGATATGATTTTTGACGGTTCTCTCAGCAATGCAGAGCTCTTCTTGTACTCGCGACAACGTATATCCTTTATAAACTAAACGAAGTATTTCTTTTTCCATGTGAGTTAATACTTTTGAGCGGGATTCATATAGTAAGCGGGAGTGGTTTTCTATTAGGAGCTGTACGGAAGAATTTGACCATAGAGGGTTACACTTCATTGTATGTCTTATAATGCTGGGCAGTTCATGAAGGTAACTTTTACCCAAAAAGTTGTTCATACCTGCTTGATTGGCTTCAATCATCCATTCTAGATCGACATGAGATGACAACACAACAATAGGACAATTAAACTCCTCCTTGATTTTCCGTAAGAGCTCTAGCCCCGAGAAATGACCCTCTTCATGCACATCTACTACAGCAGCATCAATACAATCTGAACAATTAGAGATACATTCTTGAAAATTTTCTAGCCTATTTATATGACATTGAACAATCCAGTTTTCCCTATCACACTCTAGCTGGTTACGAATACGTTCCCCCCACTTTGGACAGCCTTCAACGAGAATTAGTTTCTTTTCCATTTAATTATCCACCTTCTTGCACAATGCTGCTTGGTGGTTGTCTGCCCTACGTCTAATGTCTGTGTTCCTCCTGCATTGCCGCCAGTAGCGGTGCTTCAAGTAAAAACGATGACCAAGATAAACATGAACAGGTCTAACAGCATTTTTCATTGTTTTTTCCTCCCTATGATCTATCTTTCCGCGATTATCCCGTAGCGTTGCACCATCAGTATAATGTGGAGATATATGAGGAATTAGATAGACTTTTATTGAAGTTGTAAAAAACTCAAAACAAGAATTATCAGAGGTGAATAGCTTCCTGTGCGGCTATAAAACTGTGGGTGTGGTCTTACTATAATGAGTACATGTGACCAGCGTGTGTACGACGTGTGTAATTTTTATGATGCCCTTAGTCTACAGTCGATAAATAAAGATAAAATAAAGATCCGTTTAAGAAAAAATAAAGTATATTCTTTTAACCGGTATAGAACATATATCGAAGAGAAGCCGATGTGCTTTCACCAAATCTGTTGACCCGGGTTACATTTACCATAATTTTCACATTGCCTTCACTTGATGAATATGATAAATTATATTCTTGTAAGGCAAACGTTATGGCGATCGTGGCGAAGTGGTTAACGCACCGGTTTGTGGATCCGGCATTCGGGGGTTCAATTCCCCTCGGTCGCCCCATACGATTTGCCGATGTGGTGGAATTGGCAGACACGCCGCACTCAAAATGCGGTGCCGCAAGGCTTGCCGGTTCGAGTCCGGCCATCGGTATTACAGTAAAAAGAGCTATAAAATGATTGGTAACCAATCATTTTATAGCTCTTTTTCTATTCATGGACTGCTTGTTGATTAGCTGCTTTGCAGGAATGCTTATCTTTTTTCTTTAGAATAATAACGTTATATCCCTATTATCTAAAACGCTTGCCTACTTCCTCTGCTTTTGAATATACGTATAGCAAACGAATTGCAACATTCTAATAACCACATAATATACGAGTGCAAATGCTCCTCCATACAGAATGGTCCCGATTTCGAATCCCTTATAAGACAACCCGGTTAATAAACCAAAGAAGATAAATACCGTTATAAATCCCCCGGCAATGTATAACAGTGCGGCAATCATTTCTCTTATAAAAGCACTTACTTTCATTGTTCTTAGTTTATTATCAACTTCTATTGAATACAGAACGGCCACTACGATATAAATCAATAATAAAAATATAAATGGGGCTATAAAATTATCTGAAAATGAAATGTAGTACGTATTAGGAACACGCTCGGATTCAGGAACCGTATTTATATAGGCTAATGTGAAACTAATTAGGAGTGAAGAAAGAAATGAACTAGCTACTCTGATAAATACGTTCATATTTTCCTCCTAGAAAAATGATGAGTTATCGCATGAACAATAACTCTTACACCTTATTCCTTAACTCATAATATGCATCTCGCAGCCACGGATGAACCACCTTCAACTGCTGTCGTCGCTGCCATAAATAGTCGATATAGCTAAAACAAGCATGATCTAGCGATCGTTCCAGTGCCTGTTTAATCTCATTCAAATAAGGTGGATTTCCTGGTTGATCCCAAGCAATCTTATCCGCTACAAATAATACTTTATCTAGCTCCGTCGGATTAGCTCGCAAAGTCGTATGGCATCCTGCGGCATTTACAATTTGATGGTCATCCACTTTAAAAAGGTTAATCGCCATTTGTCTGGACAGCTTCTGATGAATAATCATCGGAAAAGCCTCTTCCTCTGGAAGCACCTCAATGCCGAGTTCCTTTGCAGCAGCAATACGTTCTTCATTCGGAATAACCGCGCTAATATCATGCAAATAGCCGCTGCATGCAGCCGCATTAGGATCAACACCATATTGCAGAGCAATTTTACGAGTTTCATCCCCTACATCTAAGCAATGCTGTGCAGTATCTGGACGACCATTGTCCACAAGAAACTGGTATGTATCATGACGTAAATCTCCCGTTAACGGTTTTACGATTAGCTGTTGATAGCACCCCATCTTATTTTCTCCCCTCTATTCCAATAAGGCTAGCCATCTATGTTCCAATTCCAATCATAGCAATGTACTAGCCTTTATTTTTCTTTTACGTTCAAACCATTACCTCGCTAAACGCAGCACATACATACCTCTGCCGATCAGCCCAACTGGATCATATTCCACTTTCATCCCTAACGCTTCAAAGGCTTGTGTTAGTTCCTCTTGTCCAAACAACCCTAACTCATGTCGTTCCTTCCTATGCTCAATACCTGTCTTCGAACCGATCAAATATTCAAAGTTCAGGATCGATAAGCCATGTTCCGTATCCGCATGAGTCATTCGGCAAATTTGATACTCCTCCGTTTGATGCTGAATCATCGATACGAATCCTGGCTGCCACACCTCAGGAGTAAACCATGGTTCAATTAAAATCAGGCCACCATCCTCTAAATGATTGCTGAACTGCTGCACCGTACGTACAACAGCATCCAATGTTTTCGCATATGCTATCGAGCTAAAGAAGCACATTACCACATCATATTTACGTCCTACATCAAACTGAGTCATATCTTCACACCAGAAGCTTGAATCTGGATTTCTATGCTGCGCAAGCGCTACAAACTCCTTATTCAGATCAATTCCATCCACTCTGTAAGCTCGATTCAAATATTCAACATGCCTGCCTGTTCCGCAAGCTACGTCTAATACCGTCCTTACACCAGAATGACGACTGTGAATATAATCGCGAATCTGCTCCGCTTCTTGCTCATAATCTTTAAAACTGTAAATAACATCGTACAATTGTGCGCTCTTATCGAACATTTCCTCCAACTCCCTTAGCTTTCTTTAGCAAATTTGTTAGCGTTATATTCGTGCGAACGATTCCGTGGAATGGATAAGCTGTCCCAACTGCCCTTTTTCAGCAGCTTTGCTGCATACACAATTTGCCCAACGTGATACGGGTAGTGTGCCAACTGCCGATTGATAGCCTCCATGACGGTATGTCCTTCATTTCGAATATAAATGATATGCAATAGTTGATCTGGCGCAATAGATTCAAGAGCATTAAACAAACATGTCCAACCTTCGTTCCATTTCTGAAGAAGCTTCTCTTTCGTCTGAATATCATTTTCAAATTCTGAATCTCTGTCACGCCAAGTTTTTTCTCCATCTGTTGTTAGGAAATCCGTCCATCTTGAAAGCATATTGCCCCAAAGGTGCTTCACAATCGTGGCGATGCTATTGGAGTCCTCATGCACAGCCATAAATAATTGCTCTGGTTCTACTTGCTCCATCGCTTTTTCGCCAAGCATTTTATAGTAAAGAAACTGCTTCTTGATACTATCCAAATAGACTTGCTGTTCCACCATGATCGCCTCCTATGAAGATTGTGAATCTATCTTTCCTTCTATTTATTCTTCTACCAAGAAAATAGAATCGACGATAATCGGAAGATTGTCTCTAACCGATACAGCCCCAAGTACCGATCTTGCATGTACACCTTTTTCCGCAAACACCTCGTACATGAGATCGGAATATCCATTCAGAACCTTTGCATGCTCTTCAAATTCAGGCACTGCATTAATAAATCCCTGCACTTTGACGACTCTTTTTACTCGATCTAACGTACCTAGCGCATCCTTGACCACAGCGAGCACTTCAATCGCTGCTTCCCGCGCAAATTGGTAGCCTTCTTCAGCGGTATATTCTCTACCTAGTTTTCCTTTCGGCTTGCCTGACGGCCCTTTTCCTGAAATAAACATCAATCCGTTTACAATGACGTAATTCGCATAGCTTCCAGCAGGGTTACTTACTTCCGGCAGTACAATTCCCATCTCTTTAAGTTTGGATTCAGTAAGTGTTGTCATATTTGTTCCTTCTTTCTATAAATTATGGTTTACTTTTGTATAAGATCAGATGGAATTAACCCCTCTTCCTCACTGTGGTAGCTCCAACAAACAATGGTTGCGCTATCCTTGCCAGCCATACGATACACATGTTGGAGAACTTCATCCACACACACTGAAGCTGGCCGGTCCTTATACAGCGCTTCATACAAGTGATTGGAATTGTCAAAATAGTTATCATCCGTATCCAGCACACCATCTGTCAGCACAACGATTTCATTACGTCCCTTCCTTAGCTGCCTTCTTCCCACCGTATAGCACGGGACTGGTAATGCAAAGCTGTTCACATGGCCTACCCATTCAAAAAACTGCCTTTGGTTAAGCGCAGCTTGACCTAGTCGCTTCAAGTCAGGATGAAGCACATAGGCAGCACAATCTCCCACCGATAACCACCACACATACGGCCCACGTTGATAGACGAGCATACAGGCAGTTTCGCCTTTCATACTGCGGTAAGCCTCTATCGATGATTCATTTTGAAAGAGGTGGACAAAGAAAGATTCTAATTTTGTAAAAGCATCGTCACTACGTAATAGAACCAACAACTGTTCCCGCTTCTGCTCCACAGCCTCCATCAACCATTCAGCACTTTCTGCGCTATAATGAGCGTCCAACAGCATCGTGAATACCCACTCTCCCTGTGGATCAACGAGTACCAATACACCGTCTTCATTTTTACATGAACCCGCTCCTGTATGCCCGCCATAGCAACCAATCGTCACTTGCCCAATGGAGCTCACATGCACCTCATTCAAATAAAGCTCGTCTTTGCCCAGCCAACTATATTTCATAAGGTAGTGCCTCCTCTGAAAAGTAAGACGTAGAATTCATATATTGCAGTTAATTTTTACTAGATTATAAAATTATCGTACCAAATTTACCCACAAGGGCGCAATTCAACTTTCTACTTACATCTTTACTATGAAAAAAGAAATCAAAAAGACCCAGAGCATTCACTTATTTAAGCAAACACTCTTGGGTCTTCAATTAGCTAAATGGTGAAACCGATAATTTCCTACTTGCAGTTTTTCATTTCTGCCTTATTTATCTACAATCCATTATTGAAATTGTTTCGTTTCCTCTTCAACCCTATCACAGCAGGAATGAGTACTAACGAAAGTAATCCCCCTATAAACGAAAGCGTACCGAAGCTGTAATGTGCCGCAACAACACCCGACACAACCCCGCCCGATGCACCTGCCAATGCAACTAACACATCGACTGATCCTTGTGTCTTCGCACGTGTACTCGTTTCCGTTCCATCAACAATAAGAGCCGTACCACTAATAAGTCCAAAGTTCCAACCGAGTCCAAGCAGTGCCAGCGCTGCGATCAGCAAAGGCAGTGAATCGGGAGGAGCCAACGCTGCCAGTACACCTGAAGTTAGAAGGGTTATACCTGCCGCGACAATAATAGCCGTTCGTCCTAGCCTATCTACTAAAATACCTGTAATGAGCGAAGGAAGATACATGGCTCCGACATGAATGCCTATTACAAGTCCGACGTCACTCAATCCATGCCCATGATGCATCATATGAATCGGCGTCATCGTCATAATCGCGACCATCGTCAGTTGTGTTACTACCATAACCGTTGCGCCAATAGCAACAGCCCTTTTGTTTATACCAGCTGCGTGCGTGTGTACCTGAGCGTTATCGCGATTAATAGCCTGCTGGCTTGCAGCTGCGATTTCTTTTGCCAGCACCAATGGATCAGGACGTAGGAACAGGAACAGCACAAGACCTGCAAGTATGTATGCTACTGCACCAAGTATAAATGGCCCAGCCAGTGCAGGCACGCCAATGGAAACAGCGAATTCCCCCATCACCTCTACCAAGTTAGGTCCCGCTACAGCGCCAAAAGTCGTTGACACCATCGCTATACTAATCGCAGTAGCTCGCTGATGCGGCAATGCCAAGTCTGTTCCCGCATATCGCGCCTGCAAGTTGGTAGCAGTGCCCACGCCATACACGAGTAATGAAGCGAACAACAATACAATATTGCTATATATAGCAGCAAACACAATACCGATCGCACCGATACCACCAGTCATAAATCCAGTTACTAGGCCTGCTCGTCGACTGTAACGTTGTGAGAGTCGACCGACCATAAGTGCTGCTACTGCGGACCCAAGTGTAAACAAGGCAACTGGAACTCCCGCATAACTATCTGTCCCAAGCATTTCCTGAGCTAGCAATGCCCCAACCGTAATTCCTGCTGCTAATCCAGCTCCTCCGAACATTTGCGAGATAACGATAACGATTAAGGTACGTTTAAATAATTTTCGATGATGCTCTGGTGATACAATACCGTTCATTTTGACACCCCTTCTATCTCTATGAATGGCATTATTATAAACTAAAAATAACCAGTGAACGAGAAGTTTATCCCTTCAACCTCTTATTTGTATGTAAAAAATTACTCGGCGCTTAGTCGAATCAAAATTATTTTTACGTCTTTGATTTAGTCCATACCCAATCAATTCGCTCTTATAGTATAGTAAAATTGCATTCCAGCCATATTACAACAAATCCTTCACTTTAGGATGCAATTAACCCCTGCACAAGTTTTGGATTCATCCACTTTAATCCCGTTTAAAAAATGTTATAAGGCTCTTTCTCTGCATACTCATAATTAGACTAGCATTCACAGTTGATTTTACTAATCTTAAAATCTAATATCTACTCTCATCATAGAAAGGGATGGAATCACATGAATACATATAGCAATTGGAGTCTGCAATACATAGATGGCGAATGGCGCGAAGGGAACAGTACTACTATTTATGAAAATAGAAATCCGTATAACGATGAAATCGTCTCAACGATCAAACTGGCTAACAAAATTGATGTTCAAGAAGCTTACGCTGCCGCACAAAAAGCACAGCCTGCATGGGAATCTGTAAATGCTTTTCATAAAGCAGAAGTGTTTGAAAATGCCGTTGCTATTATGAAGGCACGTCGTGAAGAAATATGTGAGCTCCTTATTAAAGAAACGGGTTCTACCTATGCCAAAGCCAGCGTTGAATTAGATTTTTGTATTTCCATTACGAGAGAAGCAGCTAATTTCCCCATGCAAATGAGTGCAGAAATGGTTCCCTCCCTTTTTCCTGGTAAAGAAAATCGAGTTTACCGTCGCCCTGTCGGTGTTGTTGGCGTCATTAGCCCATTTAACTTCCCCATGTACTTATCTATGCGCTCAGTTGCACCTGCACTTGCAGCAGGAAATAGTGTCGTCCTGAAACCTGATGAACAAACCTGTATTAGCGGAGGCCTATTACTAGCAAAAATTTTCGAAGAAGCAGGCCTTCCAAAAGGACTTCTACATGTGACAGTCGCATCGATAAGTGAAATTGAGGACAGCTTCACAGAAAACCCAATTCCACGAGTCATTTCATTTACCGGTTCCACTCCAGCAGGACTTCATATTGCTCAAATTTGTGCCAGAACGATGAAAAAAGCAGCTCTAGAGCTAGGAGGCAACAATCCCTTACTCGTTCTAGAAGATGCAGATGTAGAACGAGCCGTTCGATCAGCTATTTACGGAAAGTTCTTTCATAACGGTCAGATCTGTATGGCCATCAATCGCATCCTTGTCCATGAACGTATTTATCAAACATTCGTAGATAAACTCGTTGAAGCAGCTAAAAAAATTAAGGTTGGGGACCCTCGCGATCATGCCAATATGATCGGTCCACTCATTAACCGAAAAGCGGTCGAACGGATTACGGCAACGATTACAAAGGCGAAAGAAGAAGGCGCACAAGTAGTGTTAGAAGGCCACGTTGATGGAAACGTCATGTCTCCATTCATTTTAACTTCCAATACCAATGACGTTGCAACCGCTCAACACGAAATGTTTGGGCCCGTTGTGACGATCATTCCTTTTAAAACGGAGCAAGAAGGTATTGCTATTGCTAACGATAGTCCTTATGGGTTGAGTGCTGCCGTGCATGCAGGTTCTATTGAAAAAGGAGTTCAGGTGGCCAAACAGATTGTATCTGGCATGGTTCACGTCAATGACCAGAGTGTGAATGATGAGCCACTCATTGCTTTTGGCGGAGAAAAAATGTCTGGATTAGGCCGTTTTGGCGGCAAATGGTCTCTAGAGGAGTTTACGACTTTACAGTGGATTTCTACGCAAAATGAGCCGCGTGAATATCCATTTTAAGTAGATGATGAAGTAAGGATCGTGCATCTTGAAACTGACGCTAAGTTATCTTTACTGAGTGTGCACGATCCGCTCTATTTGTTCACAGTTACGTCTTTACTCTACAACATATTCTATTACTCTATTCAAATAGCTCTCTAATGGCTGCGAAGAATCGATCACCAAACATTTCATATGAGCAGGGCGCTTTGCCCCGTTAACGGTCGCTTCAAACGCATCTTCTGATGCTGCATGCTGAATCTGGCTGATCATTCGCTTGCGATTAGTTAATCTATGTTCGATTTGTTCCCTATTATTTAAATAACATTCCACGTATTTATACGTTGCATTGTACTTCTTGGCTGCATTCGAACCCTTGTCTACCATTTCCGTATATAAACATGGACTATCAAAGATGACATTATGCCCCTGTGATAAATGAAAATCGATCAACGACCAATCTATATGATAGGAAATCTTGCCTGCCACCGTAGGGTCCATATTATGATCTTCCATGGATTCCAATAAAGCAGATTTCACAATATCATGATCGATAATAACAGCACCTGTTGCTTTAGCTACTTCTCTAGCGAGCGTTGACTTGCCTTACAGAATCTATCTATGAAATGAATAAGCTTAAGCTATGAAATAATGACTCTTTGCTGCTGCTCAGCTGACCGTTGAATAGCATTCAATACAAGCTGCACGCGATGCCCGTCAACGAAAGTAGGGATATCGGATGGCGTCTTTCCCTCCACAATGGATTGATAGACACCATTCAGCATTGGATACAAACCACTGTAATACGGCAGTGCTGAAGCAGCCAATCCCGATGGTGGCTCACATACTGACAGAGCAATCTGCTCGAATGCTTCTCCCTCACTCACTTCGACATCCGTATCATTGGTCATTCGAAGCGTGCCTTCGGTTCCGTACACCTCCAAACACCATCCATTTCCACGAACTCCCGAAAATAATAAGTCCATTACAAATGATGCTTCCTGCTCAAAGTGACCGATAACCGAGAAGGCATCGTCTGCATCCCGCTGCTCCGTACTTTCATCACTAGCGCTACTATGCGTTGGGACTTTTGTGCTTAAGTCAGCATACACATCGCTAATTTTCTCATCCATCCACCATTGTAAAGCATCTATCATATGCGACCCAATCGCAAACAACATCCCGCCGCCCGCGCTCTTGCTGCCTTCCCATCCCCGTGAATGATTCGTTAACATCGAATACCCTGAGAAGCTGCCATGATATTTGATATGCTGAATACGTCCTAACTTGCCACTTTTGATTATTTGTTTAATCTCCTGCCTTACAGGCGTGAGCCGCCATTGGAAATTAACAAAACCTCGCACGTTAGAGAGCTGCTGTTGTTCCAGCATCGCTTTCGTCTCTTCCGCATTCATGCCCATTGGCTTCTCACACAACACATGCAATCCTTTGTTAAGTGCTGTCATCGTCATCTCATGATGATTCGGAGGAGCGGATGCAATAACGACGAGATCCAGATCCTCATTATTGAGCATATCATGCCAATTCGTGTATACCTGTTGAATACCTGTACTGTTCTGTACGTCCTGAACTTGCCCTCGGTACATACTTGCGATAGCCTTCACGTCAAAGCCTTCATGTAGTTGGAGAATTGGGGCGTGTACAGATGCCCCAAAGCCAGTACCAATAATCCCAACACGAATTTGCTTCATCTAGTTCAGCTCCCCTAGAAGTTAAGTTAGATTTGAAATATTCAACTGATCGCTTGGACTTGTTCCATACAAAAATTTATAAAGGCGGATAAACGACGAAACTACTCCTTATTTCTTTAGTAACGTTCGAGACGCCCGCTTAACGATCTTGGCCGTTTCTTTAGAGGTAGATGCTTCTGTCCATTGCTCACAGACTTCACGCACCCACTTCGGGCTAGACTTGCTGGCATCATTCAACCAATTGCCTACAGAGTCCTGCACATACTTGGATGAGTCTGACTTTACCTGCTCCAACAAGGGTAGTGCCAGTTCTGGCTGAAGCTTCAGCGTTTGAATATGGTTTGTCCATACCCCGCATGGTCTCGTCGCTTCCACCGCGAATCGACGAATATTAGCATCTTCTTCCATCGTCCAAGCAGATAATATTTCAATAGCAGCGGTCAAATTCCGAGCAATGTCATCGCGGACAGCCATCCAAGCAATCTCCCTCACGCCAAAATGCTGATCCGCCGCAAATCTCTTCATTTTCTCCAACTTCTGCTGCAAAGTTAAATCAATGTCCGAGCTCACCATATAACATCCCCAGCACCGCACACTGTCAGATCCATATTCCATAATAGACTCCATCAGCATCGCACGTTGCTGCACATCCTCCACCTCACGAAGCGCTTCATACAATAGCTTCCCAATTAGAGACGTCACCTTCATGACTTTCTGCTCTTTCAACTGATCGATTTGCTGTAAAATGGGTTGCACAAGATGGCCCAACTCTAACCGAGGCAGTACGTGCTGCACAAGTACTCTATGATCAACGGCAAGCCATTCCATCAAATTAACACTTGTCAGAACGCCTTCATTGAGCCATTGTTTCACATCTTCAGGAATGTCAGCGGCACGAACAGCACCTTTTCGGTTCACAATATGTTCCGGGAGATAGATAGTCCATCCGTGTGATCTCATTTAAACAGCTCCTTTTATAAATATTTTACGAATCCAATAGATGATTCACGATCATAGCCAATCGATTCATAGAATTGATGCGCGGCTTGTCTTGCCGCACTCGAAAACAGCTCTGTACGATAACAATTCCGTTCGATTGCAATTCCTTCGATCCTCTCCATCAAAAGCTTCCCTATGCCAAGACCTCGATAGTTACTGGAGACGATTACATTTTCAACCACCATAAACGAGCGGCAGTTTAGCAACAGATCATGGCATACAATCCCCATAACGGTGCCCATTAACTGACCAGCCTCATTTTTAGCACCAATAATGTAATAATCCTCGTTCTGCTGCAGCCGTAAAAATTGTGTCTTTATTTGTTCCATGTGCAGCTCATTGTCGACCAGTTCTTTATATAACTCTATTAATGCTTCTAAATCATCAGGTAATACAAGATCAATTGTTATCCTTGATGTAGGTTCCATAACTACATGCCTCCTCTACGAAAAGAGCCCTAAATAGCTTTTCTATTTAAAGGGCTGGGGCTAAATAATAATTTTCATATCCATAATTATACACATGACAAACTATGAATGGAAATGACATACCTTTTTGATTGGTCGTACGCAATATTGCACGCAGCATCTCTTGATTCGTACTTTTCATCAAATAGTAAAAACCAGCTGACGATGAAACATAGACAACTGGTTCGTTTAAAGGCTTATTATCTTTTTTAGCAAACGCAAGAGATAGCCACATCTCCCATATCCCTCACAGGTTAATCCATGTCTACAGATGGAACTGCAGCAAAGAACACGTCAGTCACTTCTCTTTGAAACAAAGCCTGTACATATTCTGAAATTTGCATAAGCTCTTCCTCTGTCTTATACTCCAAGCACGGACGGCCTTCACAACTTAGTACGGTGCAGCTGAATTTTTCCTTCACATGCTCAATGACAAAGTCCTGATCCGCAACGATACTGCTCTGCTTCACATGATTCATCTCCTTCACGATGTATGGAGCGATACAATTATGTATAGGTATACCGTGATCAATCATTTACCTATAACTATGTATTACTTCAATTCCTCATCTACTTCCAATGAAAAATATCACACTCTATTGATATACCAAGCTGCCAAGCTGCCTACTCATGATTTAGCTATCTGCACTTCGGAATATTTCAATTATTTATGTCTGAGGAAAGTTTGGGAAATCACTTAACAATACATAACATACATACACACATACATACATTTCATCAATCCATTTTCGAAAAAGAATCAAACTAGTGAATGGCTAGATTGCTCCTGATTTAAGTTAGGACAAAAATGCAGTTAATTTACCCGAAAATGTGCTTATCAGGAGAGATTATCCGCAAAAATGCATTTATTTTATCAGCTTTTCCACTTTCAAGTGCAAATCGAGGAAAATTAATGCATATTTGTCCTGATCTCGCTCAAAATGACGTTTTCTACTTAAAATAGCTGCACTTTTGTCCAAATCTTCATGGTTTATCTACGATAACAGAAGATTTCGGCTATTGGTTAGGAACTTGGCTTACCAACAAAGCCAACTCATCCAGCTCACGTTGAAACAATTGACGCTCATGCACACTCTGTTCCAATGCTCTCATATACTTTCGATCCAACAATTTTTCTCTAACTTGCGAATTCGAATGAAATAAACTCCGGTATCGTTCCTCCTGATACAAAAGTTCAAACCATTCCTGCTCCTTCACCAGCTTCTTAATCCGTCGATCAATACGACGCTCCCTACCCTCCGCGTCCTCTCTGCTACTTACAAACACTTCCAACAAACCAGCCAGCAACTCCAGTAAAGCACCGATAATAATCCCCTCCAGCTATACTGATTAACGAAGGTACGTCCTATCTACGTTTGCGGATAATGATCAAAATACACAGACTCCCGCTAGGAGTAGGGAACTGGGAGCAGGAAACAAGCCAAGCTTGCCTCCACTCACCTATCCCATAAAGCATGCGGGATATTGAAGCTCACCTTGAATCGTGCCTAATTGTCCCTCTTGCAGCTCACGCACCATAAACACATTATCAGGTACAAGGAACTGCTTCAGATCCAATCCATACGAACGTGCTGGTACAAATCCGAACTTCGGATAGTAATCAGGATGGCCAATTAACAGCACTAACGGATAGGCTAGCTCTGCTGCTCGCTTCATTCCTTCGACGATTAGCTTCGAACCTACTCCATACTTCTGATGAGATGGCTTCACGCCAATTGGCGCCAATGCAAGCACCTCCTGTTTGCTACCAGAAGGAGTTACAACATGCGCCTTGCTAAGCAGCACGTGTCCAATAATTTCTTCGCCTTCTACAGCAACTAAGGAAAGCTCTGGTACGAACGTATCCGACTTACGGATTCGCTCCACTAGCGCAGATTCGTTATCTTTGTTGTTGAAAGCCATATCATGTAATGCATATACTTGTGCATAGTCTTGCGGTGTCTCTACTCGAATGATCATAGGTAAACAATAACCTCTTTTTCTATATATTGATGAGAACGATGAAACTGCCATGATACTTTACGGTGAGCAAACAAACGATAGCGTTCACATTCATTCTGTATCCCCGCACTTACACGCACGGATAGAAGCTTCCTTATCCAAAATCACTATCGCCAATTCCCCTTCTTCCTTATCAGCTGCACAAGCGCCATTTTCTCTGCTTCTGGAATCGAGTCCGTCAATCTGGCGGCTGCAACAGGCAGTATCCAACGTTCTATTTCTTCTCATTTCATACGTGAACGAAGAAGATACTGTTTCAAATAAATGTACAGCATAACTTTTCTTAACACTTGTATAGCTGCCCGTGTCCAAGCCGGCATTCCCTCTGGCAATGTGCCCAATCGCAGTAACAACACGGTTCTCGCCGTATCTACCGCTGGGCTGCCGGACATTCCGGTCATCCAATCGATGATCCAGGTTTCTCTGCCAACAAGCACATTATCCGGATGAAAATCTCCATGACAGAGACTGTCCCCTGCGGGCAAAGCATCCAACTCCAACAGCACTTGCTCTTTCTCATCATCAGTAAGATACGGAGCATGCGAAATACTATCGCGCAGCACCACTTTCTGCTGCCGCAGCGCATCAGGGGCCTTTTGCTGATGGATGCTAACATGCAGCTCAGCCAACTGTCTCGTCAGCGTTCCAATACGCCACGGATGTGATGCCAATTGCTTAAGCAGCGTATCTCCCTCGACTTTTTGAAATACGATACCGATCCTGCCTTCTACTTCTATCATTTCCAACGGCTTTGGCGTTAAGACTCCTGTAGCAGAGACAGCTTGACTCACACGATACTCCTCTACAACGGCAGCTCTAGGCATGGATTCATGATACCATTTCAGCACATTTCCATCTGCAAATTCATATACATCTGCCGTTCTCCCTTGTCCTATGATTCTCCCCATAGTCATTAGCCATTCTCCTATTTATCATCATATCGGCATATCTTATACACCTATCACAGCGTATTAACACTTCATTCAACTAAATCTAGCTCCCACTTCTCTTCGATCAGCTCTTGTCCGGATAACTGTTTGGAAGTCGTCTCGACCGGTCTGAATCCATAGCGTGCGTAAAGCTTTCTTGCTTGAAAGAGATCAGAATGAGTCCAAAGGATAATCCGCTTATATTGCTGCTGTTCGCTAAATGTAACAGCTTGTTTCATCAACTGTTTGCCAAGACCTTGCGCTCTCGCATCAGGCTCTACTAAAAACCAACGCAGTCGAGCGGTATCATTGTCCACTCGTGCGATACCTATCATCCCTTTCGGATTACCGTCCACTTCAGCTATCCAAATATATTCTTTCTCCCGATTTGCTTGGCTAACAAAGTCGTGCACCGAATCATTGATATATGCTGCGAATGTATGATCAAACTGATATTCTTCCTTGTAAATACGGCCATGTGCTTCAATCACATAATCTTTATCCTGATCCCGGAATGCACGAATCATAACGTTCACCTCGTATATCAATTTTTGTTCTAAAAGGCTAGTAAACGGTCAAATATTTCTCTCCTAATCATAGCCGATCAACCTTGCAGTGGAAATATATAACACAAACTACAAAGTCAATAAAAAAGAGACTGCTTCTAGCGCGAGTTCATGAGTATTCATGAGAATCCACGCAAAAACAATCTCTGTCTTTGTTCACTTTTTTAACATACCACTCGCTAGGAGCCGAGTCCTCTTCTCCCTTGATCATGATAAGGAATTTCTTGTGCTCGTTCAATAAGACGGCTTACGCCATCCTTGATGTATGGCATGCGCTCATCGGCTTCCTGCAAATCCACCCATGCAATCTGACTAATTTCGTCAGGTCTGCTCAACTGCTCCTGTCCATCAACGATACTCGCCCTAAAAGTGAAAAATACAGCATGCTCCTGAATATCTTCAAACATACACTCATTCACAGCTACTAACCCAAATACTTTTACCATATATCCGGTTTCCTCTTGCGCCTCACGAATCACAGCTTGCTCCAACGTTTCCCCTGCCTCAACCGCTCCGCCAGGTAAAGACCAGCGACCATCATGATCGTGATTTTGTACCATTAATACTTTGGATTTCGTTTCATCCGTAATTAAACTATAAGCTACATCCACTCGTCTCATCGGTTTCTAGTCCTCCGTGTTGCATCAACTGTTGTTTACCAGCCTAAATCTCTAAGCTAGGTTTACGCTCCAATTGCAGCTTGATTCTCTTCTGCCTTCGAAGGTATCGAAGAGATTACAATCGCAGCCAGGACACAGATTATACCAGCTAAATGACTCCAGTGGAATGGCTCTCGCAGAAAAATATACGAGAATACGAGAGAGGATACCGCAATCAAACCTGTAAACACAGCTGACGTACCTGTCGGTACAAGAGAAACACCGTAATACCACAAAATAAAGCCAAGCACGGTCACAACCACCGCATAATACAAAATGTAGGTCCAATCCAAAATAGTCGGCTGTGCAAAATCAAACGTAAATGCTTCATAGATACCGAACGGAAGAAACATCAAAAATCCAAGCAGCGTCACGAACGTAGCAATCGCAAGCGGAGATAGTCTAGCAGAAAGCACTTTGCCGAAAATCGTAAACAAGGCCTCGCCAATGACAGCGAAAAATACGAGCAGATTACCTAGCCAAACAAGTGATTCTGAACCTGCAACTGCGCTTGTATCCACATCCAAATGACTCAGCTTCAACACGGCTATTCCGATCACCGCAAGTGCAACACTAAACCATTTGTATAGAGATAAGCGTTCTCTTAAAAATAAAAAGGAGATGAGCGCGATAATCATCGGCGTCGTACTCATAATAATGCCGCTCTCGCCAGCCGATGTATATTTCAATCCATACAGTAAACAAATGCCGAATCCAAACACACCCGTCAACGATTGAACGAATAGCCAGAAGCGATCTTTCGGAATAATCTTTGGAATGCCCTCTCGTACATATAACAGTAAAAGCAAAATAGCCGCTGCAATCCCACAGCGTATTGCAGAAGCCAAATATACGGGAAAGACAGCCGACACCTGTTTGCCAATGACGAAAGAGCTGCCTACCGTAATCATCGCAATACTCATCGCCCAGTACGCTTTTGCATTTGTAGTCAATTTAGGTCCCCTCCAGACGAAAATAAGGCGCTCCCCCTAGTTGAACTAGGAAGTGGAACGCCATCGCAATGGTGCGATTCAATACATTTATTCATCACAAATGACAACGAATTAGTTCTCAGCTTGATCTAAGCGTTCGATACGATAGGCGCGGCCAAGAATCTGAATGGCCTTGTCGAGCGATTCGGTTATATCATACTCTTCAATCCCTGGAACTTGGCAGCCCAGCAGCCAAATGGTAGCTGTATTCGCAGTTACTTTTTGTGATTCTCCATCACGGTAACAGAAGCGAGACAACACTTTCGCATCATCAGCCAACACCAATACATCCGCTGGCAAAGCTGCTGCTTCACTTTCACCAAGACCTTGAAACGGTTCGCCCCCTTCTGTAAAAGCAAGGCGAAGCTTGCCTTCTACTGCGTGGGCATCGAATACGCCTAATGGGATCAGATGCTGAATAGCCGCAACGTTTACCGCATCTACAATGGGATGAATGGTTGGAATTTTGTCGAGCTCGTCCTTAATGAAGAAGCGCTGGAGTAAATTTTGCACAGATGGTGGGGTTTTCTTCGGATTTAATCCAATTTGAGTATACAGCTGCTGATAGGCAGCAATACGAGGTTGTTCTCCGACGGTTGACTTGGCCATTCCTCTCCACTGCTCGTGAATATGATGCCAATCTTCTGTCAGATTCAGTTCATGTAACACATCATCCTGCTTAGGCGAAAGCTGCAAGAGGCAGCCGTACACGTTCACATCATTCAAATGCTGCTGCACACGATCAGACATCGGTATAACACTATACATCCATAAATCCTCCTGATACCAACTAAGCTATTTGCTGTCGAATTACCTATGGTCGCGAGAGGATAGTACCATTAATATCCATATTAGTCAATGATCCAAATGAAGTTACAGCGCCACAAGCAAACGATCCTGCTCCAATGTCAGTTCATCACCAATTCGCAGTACATTCGGTGCTTTCAAGCCTGCAAATGCGTTGCGTGTGTCCAAAATGGCCGCACCAGAATCTGCGATTGCGTGCACGTTATATACAGCATGCGACGTCAAGAAAACGATGCAGTCATATTTGCTAAGCTCCGCTTCATTTACCGTTCGCTCGATTTCCACCTTGTTGCCGTGCTTATCAGACATGGAGTCGCACACCGGATCATTAACCGTCAACACCGCGCCTTTTTCCTTCAACAGTTCATAGATTTCCAAACTTGGTGATTCGCGCAAATCATTGACGTTAGGCTTATAAGCCATCCCGAGAAGAAGGATGCGAGAGCCGTTAATGCTTTTACGCTGCACATTCAATACTTCAACAACTTTTTGAATAATATACCTTGGCATATTGCGGTTCAAATCCTGCGACAGCTCGATAAAGCGGCTGAAGAAGTTTTCCCCTTTCGCCTTCCAAGACAAATACATCGGATCAAGCGGAATGCAGTGTCCACCTATGCCAGGCCCCGGATAGAACGGCATAAAGCCGAATGGTTTCGTTGAGGCAGCTTGAATGACTTCCCATACGTTAATGCCCAGCGTATCGCACATGAGGGCCACTTCGTTAATAAAGGCTATGTTCACACTGCGGAACGTATTTTCCAGCAGCTTGGACATCTCTGCTGCTTTCGTTGTAGATACAGGCACGACACGTTCGCAAATGGAACTGTACAATATCTCTCCCAGCTTCAAGCATGTAGGCGTAGTACCTCCAACAACTTTAGGTGTGTTGCGGATCGAATACGTTTGATTGCCTGGATCAACGCGTTCAGGCGAATAGCATAAATAGTAGTCACTTCCAGCAAGCAGCCCTTCTTCTGCAAGCACAGCAGCAATTCGTTCATCTGTCGTACCCGGATACGTTGTGCTTTCTAATACGACCAAAGTATCCTTTTTCAAATACACACTCAATTGAGCAACAACCGATTCGATGTACGTAAGATTGGGCTCCTGCTGCTTGCTTAACGGAGTAGGCACGCAAATGCACAAGGCATCAAACTGCTGAATAGCCGAGAAATCCGTTGTTGCCACGAAACGACCGCTGAGCAGAACATTGCAAATGTCTCGATCCTCAACATCAGATATATAGGATCGCCCTTCATTGAGCATTCCTACTTTTTCGGTACTGAGATCGACACCTGTTACTTCATAGCCTTCTTGTGCAAAAGCGACAGCCAACGGCAGACCGACATAGCCCATTCCAATAATTCCAACTCGCGCTTGCTTAGCAAGCAATTTCTCCTCCAGCTTCATAAGCCACCTCCATAGCTCCATATGTTTGTTCTCTGTTTAATTGAATGTGCGTCCTACGAAAGAAATTTGCGATTCTACGGTTAGCGAAAGCTCCGTTGCTGTAATAGGCGCTTCGACCGCAATAATAATGTTGTAGTGGTTTGGATAGTGGCACTCGTCGAAGCCTAACACTTCTCCGATCCGCTCACCATTAATCCATACCTGATCACCACGCTCTACAATACCTCCACAGTGAAGCTCGGCAAATCCGAGAAACCCTACTCTATCAATCCGATCACCACTTCTCGCTTCATGATGATCGGTGGTCACGATTTCATGAATTTCATGCGCTTGCACGCAGCGTGTCTCATGCTCAATCAACTGCATCCCTCGCTGCTCCTGCTTATGGAATAGCAGCTTCACAAAAGATCCGGTGACTGTGCGCTTCACGACTGCCGCTATACTGTTACTAAGCGTATGGGTCATACACGCAGCGCCTCTGCCTCATAAGTTTCATGAACAAGACGAACTGCATCAAAGCCGTCTTCACCATGGCAATTGCCCTCTTCAATTTTCGCAACGAAATCCACTAGAATCGCCTCATACTCATGGAACAAGGACGATTTAAATTGTTGGAAACCTTCTAACATATCGATATAAATTTCGCTGCCATTTTTGAAAACGATCCGTACATCCTTCTGCTCTCCATTCGGATAAGCCCAATCCAGATCAACCGTGACAGGAATGCCCTCTTCCGTCACCAGCTCCACACGCGCCTCCATATCAATATTGCGCTCATCCCTTGTAATATCCACGGATTGGACTTTCATATGTCCAAGGAAGAATGCCAACGTGTCATAGACATTCGGGCCATTATCCGCTACGCATCCACCTCCGCACCGTTCAGGCTGCAAATACCACTGATCATCTCCGGCATGCTCTTCAATTTTCTCCAAGTAGCTGGCAGTTACAAAAGACACCTCATCCAAAGAAGTCAGTTTTTGCAGCGCTTTCTCGAAATGCACATTGTACCGCCTATGAAAAGCAGTAAACATCGTCAACTTCGCCGCACGCGAAAGTTCTACGAGCTGTCTCGCTTCCTCCAACTTAAGCGTCATCGGCTTCTCGCAGCATACGTGCTTGCCTGCCAACAGCGCCTGCTTGCATATTTCAAAATGCTTATCGTTCGGCACATTAATAACAACCGCATGAATATCATCTCGCTTCAGCAGCTCCTTATAATCCAGATAACTGCTGATCCCTTTTTCACGAAACGGCTGAAGTCTGCTCTCGTTCAAATCACATACAGCCGTCAGAACCGGATTCGTCAAACGATTCGTTAGTGCATTTACATAGTATTTTGAAATAACGCCCATTCCGATCATGCCTATGTTAAGCTGCATCTTATATCCTCCTCTATTACCTCAAACGTTAGGTATGATTGCTTCGCGCTCTGGAGCTGCAATGTTAAGCTTATTTGCCAAGTCCAACAGCTGCTCATACACATGTACATCCAGCGGAATTCCTACAGGGGAACTACTTCTTTGCGCTTCCAAGTAGCCTGGATAAACGACTTTCTTCTCTGGGGATGGGGTTGGGCAATCCAGCAGGGTTTGCAGCATGCTGTCCATGTGCGTGCCGAATTCCAGGAGCGGTCGAAACGCATCTATTTGAATAGCAAGGAAAAAATGACCAATATTTTGATCTTCTTTAGCATGAGAGACGCCATCCTTCTCCAACAACTGCGGGCTAGGACCTACCTGTGAACCTGACAAGATACCGCATAAAATATCAACGACGAGTGCAAGACCATAGCCTTTTGCCCCGCCTGTCGCAAGCGAACCACCGAGCATTTGCAAATGCCCCGTGCCATCTTCATAAGCTTGCGGGTCTATAACGGGATTGCCTGCATCGTCGATGAGCCATCCTTCTGGAATCGATTCGCCGCGAAGCTTTGCAGCCCGAATCTTGCCTGTTGCCACAACGGTTGTGCTCATATCTAGCACAAATGGAGGCAGATGCTGGGCCGGCGCGCTAACGGCAATTGGATTCGTCCCTAACATATTGACCGTCCCATTCAAGGGACGCGCAATCGTCTGCGAGCCAAGATTCGTCATCGCGATGCCTATCATACCGGCATCAAGCGCCTGAGCTGTATAATAGCCAGCACTGCCAAAGTGGGAGGAATTGCGTACGACGACACAGCCAATGCCCGTCGCGCGCGCTTTCTCAATCGCTAGCTCCATCGCGCGTGCCCCTGCCACAAGCCCTAAGCCCTGCTTAGCATCCAGCGTAGCTGTTCCTAGCGTCTCTGTTTCAATCGCGAACTCTGCCTGTGGATTAATGCGGCCATCCTGCAGCCGAGCCACATAAATGCGATCCAAATTCGTAATACCATGCGTATCAAAACCTTTCTCATCCGCATAGCACAATACATCTGCCGCCGTATGGCTGTAGCTTTCCGATACCCCACAAGCTTGAAACACTTGGGTGACAAACTGATGCAAGGGCTCCGATTGTACATACACAACTTCTGCTTGCTGCTGCGTAATTTGCGATCCAGTCATGCAATCGTCTCCTTTACAGATTGGTCTTGAGCGATCGTTACATATGATAGGAGCAAGTGACGAATGGAGATCGCATACTCCTCCAACTGTTCTCTAGTTATCCATTCACCATCTGCATGGGCCAAATTTTTCTCTAAGCTTCCAGGTCCATATACGATCGTATAGCTGCCTTCACGCTGCGCCCACATTGCATCGCAGGTAAAGGTTTCATGCAAGTGATCATCCGGACTTCGTTCCAAGCCTAGCTCTGTCAAGAAACGTTCAAGCGAAACATCTCGGTTATTGAGCACGGGCAAGCCCTGCTTAACCCATTCCAAGCGACATATTTGCTTTGCCTCACTTGCTGTTAAAGCCGAGCCAGCAATCGTGCTGAACGTCTCCGAAAATTGTCGTACCGCATCAGCAAACGCCTCTTCGATCCATAATCGGAACTGCTGCCCTGCTTCCGTTGACAAATAAGCAAAGTTCATAAGCAGCTGTCCACTTCCATACACCTTGTTGTGCATCTGTCCGGTATGAACACCTGCCAAACACATTTTTCCGCCTGCTTCTGTAATTGGTACGGATAAAGCTGTGAACAATTGTTGAGCGATATAACCAAGCAGCAAAGTAGCATTATGTCCGCTGTGGGGTGCATCATCCGTTGCGTCTTTCCCCTCCACAACAACCCTTGCTGTCATCGATGTCGTCGACTTATCAAAATAGACGCCATTCGAAGGCTCGGCAAATATATTCAAATGACCGTACCAGCCTTGATCAATAAGTACCTTTGTGCCATACACGCCCATGGCGCCGCCTTCTTCACCCGATACACATTGGATGACGATGCTGTATGAATCAAGCAGGTCTGGTTTACTCTGCAAAGCAGCCTCAATACCAGCCAACAACGCAACACCAGGGCCTTTCATATCTACCGCTCCGCGTCCAACAAACGTTTCCCCATCATACGTAACAGGGAACGAGCCATCGACCGTGTCCATATGAAAGTTGAAGACGAGCGTCTGCGCTGGTGGACGCGGCGGTCCGATGCGAAGGACGAGATTCGGCTGAGATGCCCAAAATACATGCTCCATGAGTGACGCCCGCTCTTTCACGGATAAAGGAACTTCTTCCCCTGTTAATAAAGCAGGATCGGGTGGCTCATGTACAACGATTTGGGCACCTGTTCGTACTGCTGCAAACAAGGCATATCGCTGCTGCGCCTCCGCTATTAAGGATGGTTGCCCCGTTTCCATAGGCGAAACGGTATCATATTTAAGCAGTTCAAGAAGGAGTTCTTCATGATTAGAAGTGAATAATCGAGATGTAAAAGCGGTGTCCACTATACAAATACACCTCCTGATTGCGTTTCCGTTTCTTGGAGTTCATTCAGTAGGCTTTCTAAGCGACGGCCATAAGCAATATACGATTGCTTCAAGCTGCCTCCATCTGTCTGGCTCTGCTGTTTCAAATGTGGAATAAGATGCAAATGCGGTTCAATAGCGAAGATTCCTGAATAATGATGTTCAAATAGTAACCGAATCGATTCCCTCACACGGGATTGTCCCTCTCCTGGCAGAGAGTAGACAGCCTGCTCATTCTCCCAAATGCCATCCTTAATATGAACATGGGACACATATGGGAGCACCTTTTTCAAATACTCATGAGTATCGTAGCGATATGCAATGCCGTTGCCTGTATCAAATAGAAGGCGCAAGTTAGGAAGATCGATCGACTTTACCAAATCCAAGGCATGGTCTGCCGAAGCTCCTGCCCATCCTGCACAGTTCTCATGAAGCAGAATGAGACCCGCATCCGCTGCTATTTCAGTTAGGCGGCGTATACGTTCGATAACGTTCCCCCTCCACACCGACTCAGGCAAGCCATCATTCGGATAAGACATAATGCGGATATATTTCGTACCAAGCGCTGGCACTCTAGCTGCCAGCCGCTTCAACTCCTCGGCATCCCATTCAAAAGGTGCCGTAATCGGCCGTTCCCAATTGGCGATACGTGAGGATACAACGGTGACCCGCATATGAGCCGCCTCAATATCACGCCTAATCGCTTGAAAGTCCGTTTCCTCGATATCTGCGATCGAGCTTCCGTTCACCGTACGAATTTCCAGCTCACGCCAGCCTAATTCTTCATGGGCTTGGATTTGTTCACGAAGCGAAGAACCCGCTTCATCGCTTAATCCCGACAACACAATACGTTTTTCAGCACGTAGTCCTGACAAAGCGATACCCTGCTCATCCCTGTCACCGCCATATCCCTTAAACATGGACGGCTACCTGATGGGAATGGGCGAGAACCGCCTCAATGACGAGATCAACATGTTCATCAGGCATTTCCGCATACAGCGGCAATGCAAGCGACCTCTTCGTCAACGCTTCCGCATGCGGGAAATCACCTTCCTTGTGCCCTAAGTAAGCAAAGGCGGGCTGCAGCGGTAGAGCAAGCGGATAATAAATTTGGGTCTCAATGCCCCGTGCTTGCAAGAACTGCTGCAATTCATCACGGCGCTCGCTTTGCAGCACATACGTATAGTACACGCGGTCATAATGATCGTCAGTTACAACGCGAATGTCTGGTGCTAAGCTTGCGAATGCCTCGTTATAACGAGCAGCTATCTGAGCACGGCGCTCTATCAACTGATCAAACCTCAGGAGCTTATGCTGCAAATATCGCGCTACCACTTCATCCATGCGATGGTTGTAGCCAAGATGATGATGGAGGAAGCGAGTAATGCCGTCCTGCCCGTGGTTGCGCAGCATCCGGCAGCGCTGTCCCAGCTCGTCATCATTGGTCACGATAATTCCTCCATCGCCTATCCCACCAAGCGGCTTAGCTGGAAAGAACGAATACAACCCGCTGTCGCCTAGCAAACCAGCTTTCGTACCGTTCATACTGGCTCCTAACGCTACAGCGCTATCCTCCAGCACATGCAGCTGATGCCGATCCGCGATCTCTCTAATTGCAGACATATTAGCCATCACGGAGAACAGATGCGTTGGAATGACGACACGGCTGTTCGGTGTAATTTTCGCTTCCAAATCAGCAGGGTCCAGCATGCCTGTCACCGGATCCACATCGACAAATACAGGACGAGCTTGCAGCAGCGCAATTGTACTAGCCGTAGAAATAAAGGAGAATGCAGGAGTGAGCACATCTACACCTGGGCCAACTCCTAATGCCCGCAATATAACGCTCAATGCTGTCGTTCCATTAGACACAGCTATCGCATGCTTCGCCCCTGTATAGGCACGAATCGCTTGCTCAAAGTCAGCTACCCCCTCCTTCAAAATAAAGTTGTCGGAGACACCTACCTGGAACACGATATCTTTGATTACATCACGATCTTCCGCATATCTGGCACCGTAGTTGAAAAACGGAACACTCATCCTTACACCCCTCCTTCGTAAAATTTGTTAATAGCCTCACTAACCGCTGCGACGTCTTCCTCCGATAAGTCAGGATATAGCGGCAGCCCAACCGTTCTTGTACAAGCCAGTTCCGCATGCGGCATGCTTCCTTCTTGATAGCCAAGGGATTCGAAGCAAGGCTGTGTATGCAAAGTCAGCGGGTAATACACCTCTGTACCAATTCCGTTATCCGTCAAATACTGTACAAGTTCATTACGGCGATCACACTCGATTAAATACACATAATAGACGGGATTCGTTGTATCTTGCCGCTCTTTAATGGCAGGCGTTTGAACATGTTGATTCGCTGCAAGATGTTTACTATATAGTGCTGCTAAATGAGCACGCTTGGCGATTTCCTGCGATAAATAAGGCAATCGCGATAATAATACAGCTGCCTGAATATCATCCATCCGACTGTTGTACCCAACTTCATGATATACATAGGGAACTCCTTCATCCTGACCATGAATGCGCAATCTGCGTACCCGCTGTGCAAGCAGATCATCATTCGTAACAATGAGGCCAGCATCACCAATTGCGCCCAGTGTTTTAGTCGGAAAAAAGGAAATAACACCAGCGTGACCAATTAAACCAGCATGCACACCATCATGAAACATACCAATCGCCTCGGCGCTATCTTCCAATACCAACAACCCATGCTTGTCAGCAATACGCTGAATTTCCTTCATATCGGCGAGCTGTGTAAATAAATGCACCGGCATAATCGCCTTTGTACGTTCAGTAATTTTGCGTTCAATATCCTCAATTGAGATGCTGTATGTCACTGGATCGATATCGCAAAATACAGGTGTAGCCCCTACATGCCCGACACTTGAGGCAGAGGCAAAGAACGTAAAGCATGGAACGATTACTTCATCACCTGGACCGATTCCTGCCGCCTTCAGCATAATAATAAGCGCATCTGTCGCATTGCCGACCGCAATACAATGTTTCGCTCCTGTATAAGCTTCCATCGCCTGTTCAAACTTTTTCACAGTCGGTCCGTTTGTAAATTGTCCTGATTCAAAAATCTTATCCAACTCTTCTTCGATTAACGCCCATTGACGCTTAAAAGAAGCCGCACCTGAGAAAAATGAAATTGCCATTTCGATCACCCCGTTTTTACTGTTTCATAGTGCAAACCTGCACTTGCATATAATCCCTGTTCTTCTTTAGACAACATAAGTCCACATTTCATCTTAGCCTCACATAACGTAGCAACAACTTGCGCGTTAAAGGCCAAGTCACTTTCAGGCTTCGCACACAGCCCATCAAAGTATCGATAATACTCCACAAACATCGCCGATAGTGGATCATCGTACATCACTTGCTGTTCGATAAGCACTCCGTCTTTGTCGTAGATTTGCAGCCAAGAATAGCTGTCATCTTGGGCGCAAGGATAATAACCCACGACTTGATGGTTCGCAAAATATAAGCGAATCGTTCGCTTACGGACCGGAGATGCGAGATTCGAGTTAAGACGAGAGGTCAGACCACCTGCATGCAGCAGTGAAATATGAGCGGTTCCCAAATTCGGTACGACCGCACCTTCCACATGCATATCTGTAACAGAAGCTTGTACAACGTCCGCTTTCACGCCGCCAAGACTTAGAGCCAATGCAGCCAGATGTGGAATTTCTACATCTAATGCGCTGTCATGACTCATGTTGGACAAGGTGCGAGTCAGCCTGGCTTTGTCCTGCTCCGCAACAATAAGCGTAAGCTGTCCATATCGATTCGAACGAACAATTTCTCGAATCTTGCCTGTTAAAGAACTAGATAGCCAGTTCGCTACAACAAGGACGTCCAATCCATACTGCCGTTCTAATTGCTGTATCATCTCCAGCTCAGCCAAAGTGGAAGCTAGCGGCTTCTCGATCATGAAGTTTGTATATCCATACTCAGCCGCTTGCCGCAGCGTTTCAGCATGCAGTTCTGGAGAAGTACATATGTGAACGACTGTATCTTCTGGCGCGAAGCCCTCCACATCCTTTACATTTCGAAAAAAAGCAAGGGAAGGCTCTTGTATATGGCTCGCATAAGGATCAACAACGCCGACTTTTGTATCAAAAAGGCCTGAGTGCCGTTGATCGGTATGAAGCTTGCGTAAACAATGCAAATGCAAGCCGCGGCCAGCTCTTCCAAATCCAAAAATCAACGATTTTTTCATGGATACAGCTCCTCTTTAATCGCTCACAAGATGTGCTTCCAAGTTGGCAGAATGCACCTCTTGCACGAATTTCCGCATTTTATAGCGGTCTTTCACTCCTTCTGTTTCTACACCGCTGCTTACATCAACTGCGTACGGGCGTACTTGCTCTATAGCCCTCGCGACATTCCCTACATGCAAACCGCCCGCTAAAATAATTGCTCGCTTTTCACTAGCCCCGACAGCAAATTTCCATGGAAATGGCTGACCTGTCCCGCCTGTTGCTCCATCAACATGCGTATCCAGCAAAATGGCTCGCACGTTATTTTCATGTGTGTACGCATCTATCTGACTTAAATCATCCTCGCTGCGAATGGAAATGGTTTTGACGACAGGTCGTATCACCTGCTCGCAATATTGGGGAGATTCTTGTCCGTGCAATTGCACGAGATCCAAGTGGCAGTATGCAGCAATATCGTTTACGATATGGAGCTCTTCATTAACGAAGACACCCGTCGTTGTAACGTAAGGTGGCAGCAATTGAATGATCCGTTTCGCGTTCTCTGGCGTCATTTCTCGCTTGCTGCTCGTAAAGACAAAGCCAATCGAGTCTGCACCTGCATCGACAGCAGCTAGCGCAGCTTCAATCGTAGTCAATCCGCAAATTTTCACTCTAACGATCATGTACACCTCCCGACATCTTAGCTATGACAAATTACCACAATACGAAGATCCTACTGACATCGTAGTTGTATGGAACAACTTCTTTACGAAGCTATCCGAAGCTGCTATCCATCCTACACTCGCTCCGCAGCAACTGACCTTGTCGCATTTTTCAACTGATGAACAAAGGCACGTACATCTTGCTCAACTGTCTCCGGTGAAGCTTGCTTAATGATCTGAATAAGCGCGCTTCCTACAATTGCTCCATCTGCATAACCACTTACTTCCTTCACATGCTGCTCATTGGATATACCGAAGCCAACAGCTAGCGGCAAAGTCGACTGCTTGCGAATTTGTTGAATAAAGCCCGGCAGCTCATCAGGCAGTGACTGCCGTACGCCTGTGACACCTGCAACAGAAATGCAGTATAAAAATCCACTGCCCTGCTTCACAACAGCAGCAGCCCGCTCTTCACTCGTCGTAGGTGCAAGGAAGAAAATCAAATCGAGCCCATGCGGCTCAAACTTCTGTACCCATGGCTGTGCCATCGTAGAAGGCAAGTCTGGAATAATGAAGCCGTCGACGCCTGCTTCCACTGCTTGGACTGCCAAGCGCTCCAAGCCATAAGCAAGAAATGAATTGCAATAACCCATAAATACAATGGGAGTGTCTATGCCTGACGCGCGCAGCTTGCTGACGGTCTCTAGACAAATGTCCAAGTTGGTACCATTGTTCACAGCCTGCAAACAAGCTTCCTGAATGGTAGGACCGTCTGCTAGCGGGTCCGCATAAGGGACGCCTAGCTCGATAATGTCCGCTCCAGATTCCGCAATCGCTCGAATTAACGACTCTGAAATTTCCAAGTTCGGATAGCCGACTGGAATATACATAATCAAAGCGCCTTCTTCCTTTTCACGAAGCTGGGCAAACGTCTTTTCGATACGACTCATACCGTCACCCCTTCCAGTTCCAACTGTTCTAATTGTGCTAATCGCTCCAAGCCTTCCATCGCCTGATTCATGTCCTTGTCTCCACGTCCAGACAAATTAACTAGTACAATCTTGTCTTCTGAAAGAGTTGGGGCCAGCTTCAAAGCATAGGCAACGGCATGAGACGACTCAAGCGCTGGGAGTATTCCTTCTGTACGGCACAAATATTCAAATGCTTTAAGTGCCTCACGATCATTAATCGAGGTGTACTCTACACGGCCGCTATCTTTCAAATAGCTGTGCTGCGGACCTACACCTGGATAATCCAAGCCAGGGGCGATGCTGTGTGTTTCAAGAATTTGACCGTACGCATCTTGCAGCATATACGTAAAGCTGCCTTGAACGATACCGAGCGAGCCTTTTACGAGTGGGGCGGCATGTTTGCTGCTCTCAATCCCTTCGCCTGCAGCCTGTACACCGATCAGCTTCACATCTGGATCGTCGATGAATCCGTTAAATATGCCAATAGCATTGCTGCCTCCCCCTACACAAGCAACGACGTAGTCAGGTGACCTACCTTCGGCTTCCCATATTTGCTCTCTTGCTTCCTCGCCGATAATGGATTGAAAATCAGCCACTATTTTGGGGAAGGGATGAGGACCAACTGCTGAGCCTAGCAAATAGTGCGTATCATGCACATTCGTAATCCAGTCACGAATCGCTTCACCGATCGCATCCTTCAACGTTTGTTGGCCAGCGTGAACGAGTCGCAAATCTGCGCCAAGCAATTTCATGCGTTGTACATTCGGTGCTTGACGTGCTGCATCGACAGCACCCATATACACAACGCACTCGATTCCGAGCAAGCTGCACACGGTCGCAACCGCTACGCCATGTTGGCCCGCTCCCGTCTCAGCAACGATTCGCCGCTTGCCAATTTTTCGAGCTAACAATGCTTGTGCGAGTGCATTATTAATCTTATGGGCACCCGTGTGCGTCAAATCCTCCCGCTTGAGATAGAGCTTGGCCCCACCTAATTTGGATGGAATTCGATGCAGCGGAGTAAGCGGTGTAGGTCTCCCCACAAAATGCTTCAATATAGCCGCCACTTCATTTCTGAAAGCAGCATCTTCCTTAATTCTTTCGTATTCATGCTCTAGTTCTTCTAAGTTTCGAATTAACGTTTCCGCAACGAACGCACCGCCGAATTGTCCAAAAAATCCATTCATTTCTTCTTTTTCCTCCTCTGCTATTTGCTCAACGAACCTGCTTACGGGTTCGATTTAACTTCATTCGCAACACCTGCAAATTGACGAACTTTACTCACCACATCTGGCGCTTTAAGCAGCGCTTCCCCGACTAGCATCGCATCGAAGCCTAATTGCTCCGCTTTCCTAGCATCATCCGGGGTCGACAAGCCGCTTTCGCTGACCGTCAGCGTTGCAGCTGGCAATCCAGAACGCATACGTTCTGAACGCTGTAAATCAACATCAAAGGATTGCAAATCCCGATTGTTAATGCCGATAATAGCCGCCCCCGCTTCAACAGCCCGCTGGGTTTCCCCTTCTGTAAAGCACTCTACGAGCGCCTGCATACCAAGCTCATGGGCAAGGACTATCATTTCTTTCAATTGGCTAGGGTCAATGGCTCGTACAATCATCAACACAGCATCCGCCCCGACCGATCGAGCTTCATAGATTTGATAAGGGTCAATAATAAATTCCTTATACATAACAGGAATGTGAACATGCTCATCATTCGCGATTAACTCCACAATTTCAGCTCCGCCGCCAAAAAACATTTTGTCAGCTAAGACAGATATTGCGCGTGCACCATGTTCGGAATAAATGCGAGCCAACTCTAATGGATTATATTTTTCCCGGAACGTCCCTTTAGAAGGGGATTTCTCTTTCACTTCCGCGATTAGCGATATTCCCGGCTGATTAAGAGCCTCATAGAATGGCCGCGGACGGCGCACCTCTGCCAGCTTTGCTTGTATTTCTTGCAATGGCTTGAGCCGAATTTTTTCTGCTACTTCCTTATGCTTGTTTTCTAAAATTTCATCCAACATAAACACGAATTAGTTCCTCCTTATCATTTGAACTTGAGCATATCATTGATATAATACTACTTGTCCCATGTGTTAAATCGGAATTAGTAGTTTGTTTAACCTTAATCATGAGATGAAGAATGAAACGTATGCTACGCTTGCTCCACTTCATCTTTCAAAATCTGTGAAATAGAGGCTGCAATTAAAACAATGGTAGAATAATTGAATGGTCTGATTAACGTTGAAATAGCAGAAAGTGGATTGCTGAAGTGGATTTAAAAATAGAGCAGTCACATATGAAGGAGGTGACAAAACGATTGATGCAAGAGGAATAATACCGCAACATCCAAGACATAAGTTACGTATGAAGCATTACCATTTGCTAGAAGTGAATTTATTGTATACTATAAAAACCATTTAGGATATAGCTCAGTAGTATGCGGTAAACAATTCGGTAGTAAATGGCGCGAAATTTGTCAAAATAGATAGAGTGGGAGGATTGAACCATGCAAGAATTTACTACTGTTGTTGCCATTAACAATGAAGAAACGAGAGAAAAGGTTATGGCCTGTGTAACTTCTTTAGGCAGTGCAAGCATCCACATCGCTCGTTCGAAGAACAGACTCATTCAGCTATGCATGGATTTGGAGCCTGATCTCGTCCTTACCAGTACACTTCTAAAAGAAGAAAGCATGATTATGGCTTGCCATGAAATCCATCTTCGAGGTGTTGACCCGCCTTTTTTATTTTTACAAGAAGATGCTACATCTCAACCTCTTCCTCAACACTTCGTAACAGACAAAATTGCCGTCTTGAAGCAGCTGTCCGCAGAACATATCGAACAAGGAATTCGTCGACTGCTGCCCGCCAAAGTTCGTACGAATCAGCTAAAGCCCCATCTTATCGTATGCAAACTGAAAGACCATTCATTTTCCATTCGGGAAGATACCATTCTATTTGTAGAAAAGATCAGCCGCTTATATTCCGACATTGTTCTTACGGACTCCTCTCGCATTCGCACCTTATCTACCTTGAAAGAGATTTACACACAAGCCAAAGATTTATTTCAATCTCACCGCAGCTATTTAGTTAACAAGCTCCATATTCAAAAAATACTGCCGGATATGCTCATACCAGGGAACTATTCGATCCTGCTACACGAATCTGCCTTCCATCCTCCGTTATCTAGAAGATACTATGAACGATTTTTGCTACTAAATGGACCTGAGAAATAAGTAACCGGTATGATATAAAGCGACCCGGTACCAGATCACGTTTATCGCAAGTGCAACGTGTATCCAATACCGGGTCGTCCTATATTCTATATTATTGCTTATCTACATGTGCCGTACAATTGTAAAGCTCACACTGCCAAGTATTGTCGGACTGGACAATGTTGGACACAGAAGTATTTTTCAAGCGAGTCTCAGCCTTATAAGTAGGCAGCAATACTTCAAACAAATGTCTAATAAATGCGCCGTGGCCTACAAGTAATACATTTTGTCCAGCATGCTTGTCCGTCACATCTTGAACCAATGACAAAATCCTCGCAAACACTTGATCCTTAGACTCCATACCTAAATCCAGCTCGCGCCAATTTTCTCCCCACTTGGCCACACGCTCTTCTTCGGTCGTGCCTTCGATGAGACCGCCATTTACTTCACGCAATCTGTCGTCCAACAATACTTCCACATCGCTCATTTCACTGGCAATCGCCTCAGCTGTTGTCTTAGCGCGGGATAATGGGCTTGTATAAATAACATCCCATTGTTCCTTGCTCAATCGATTTGCCAGCTGCTGCGCCTCCAACAAGCCGCTCTCATTAAGAGGAATGTCAGAACTTCCTTGTGCTCTTCCTTCCTTGTTCCATTCCGTACTTCCGTGTCGTATAATTCCTATTCTAGTCATTGTGCAACCTCATTATCGTATTTATCCTAAGTCTTCCTAAGATAGCTAAACATATTTTTTAAATGCTTTACTTCCAGTACCATCATACCCTAATCGAGTATAGAATTCATGTGCTTGTTCGCGCTGTGATTGGCTTGTCAGCATAATCTTTACACAATGAAGCTCTTTGCATAGCTGCTCAATATGATTCATGAGCTTCGCGCCATAACCTCTACCTTGGTATTCCCCCGATACGATCACTCGTTCAACAACAGCAAATGGCTGATGGCCACTTAAAGCGTCTGCACATAAATGTACATGGGCGGTACCAATAATTCTATCTTCGTCCTCATAGACAAACAAATAACTATTAGTACTAAGCTTAATGTATTCTAAGCGTTCTCCCAGCACCTTAACATTAGCGTTGGTGGGAAGCAGTTCTTTGTATAAACGCTCGATCTCTTCGGCGTCTCTTGCTTCCGCTTCTCTTATCATTTTACTACTCCTGCCTTGACTCGACCGCCTTCTCGAATGAGCCACTCTCCTGTTGCCCAATCATTAAGTTCTACTTCAGCATCTTGTGCCAGGTAATATAGATCGATACGAATGGTCAGCAGCTCATTCCATGGAGACTGAATTAACACAGAACGGAATATTTCATCCAAACCCGGAATCGCAAATCCAGAAGGTCCAGGGAACAGCGCTTCCATCTCTGATCTTGGAATATTCGTTTCCAGCGCAAATTGCAACATAGGTTTATTTGCATACTTATCATAAACAAGCTCAAACTTAGGTGTTCGCTTACGATCAAAGCTCGTAATATCTTCAGCGAACTCCGTTTCATCAGCAGGAATAATAAATGGCCAATCTTCTTCTGGATAATGATAGACATTACTGTGTGATGCAAGTACATTCAACACCCGCTCCCATTCGGGACGAGAGATAATGGAAGTGGGCAGATTGACCCCCGTATGATCGACACCGACGATTCTTCCTTTTAACAGCGCATGCAGCTTATCGATAGGGAGATAGTGAGCATGGTTAAGTTCGTGATTAGACGTTACAACTGCCTTTGCTGCAATCGTTTCCAAATCAATCGCCAGTTGGCGCTTGCTCTTCACATCATCAAACGTAATGACCGGAAATGTTACGTCATCCCCTCGAATTACAGTTGAAGGTAAATATTGTTCTGGCATCAAGGTGAAGCAAACTGCAGTGTTTTCTTTATTAGCTAAATCAAGGAACAGATCACCGAACAGATTTATCCAGTCTTTTTCATTTTCATTCGAATTTGGAAAAACAATATTGATCGTTTGCAAGCGAGTCATATTATCTTCATCTCCTCTTCCGTTATGGTTCAACCTGTATTCTGCTAGTTGGTTCCCCTGACTTTCATATGGCTAAATTTGGACATCACTTACCTATTATACGCTTACGAACACCTGTACCTCAACTTACATTTCAATGTGAAACTAATTTTAATTTTCTATGAATGGAAATCCGATAAGATAGCAAACAAGGGCTGACCCGCTGCTATAAACATAACGGGCAACCCTTGTTTGCTATTAGATAAGAAATGATATTTGTACAGAGAAAATAAAGTATTAGACTGAGTGGAACGTATCTAGACTTTTAATCGCAAACATCGAATTATCATCTTGAATGATGCCTGTATCTACAAAACCAAATGAAGCGTATAATGTTTTAGCTTTGACATTACTTGTTCGATAAAAGAGGGCTACATATTCTGCTTCCCCATATGGCATCGTTTCAATATCCGTCAACATTTTTTCCAAGGCAAGTCTGCCATATCCTTTCCCCTGATAACTCTTATCAATCATAATATGCCAAATAAAATAGCTCTTTTTCTCGTAAAAAACTTCATTTTCAAATGATTCGTGGTCCAACGTATCATAATCATACATCAAAAATCCAACTACAACTTCATCGGCATAAATGGCAAAGGGAGTCGCTGGTATCCCGTCTGCGTTCAGCACATAAGCGTCTGCAATGCTTCTGAGGTTAGTCGTTTGTATAAAGTCTTTCTGGTGTTCTCCAACTTCAAGTTCTATTACTTCATCTATGTTATCTCCAGTTATTTTTCGTAATTCAATCATTTTTTTATCTCCTCTCCTAACGGCGATGCAGCTCGACCCATTCACTTAAATAAGGTACATAGCCAATATCTTTTGGCTCTTCTTGCAGCCACGAGATAAATTCCAGTTCATTTCCATCTGGATCTTCAAAATAGACCGCAGCTGCCGGCATCCATGTATGTACTAAAGGTTCAATCGGTTGTTTACCGAATGACTCTATAGGCTGTATTCCTTTTTCCTTCAACCATTCTATCGAGTTTAATAAGTCTTCTAAATCAACACCAAATGCAAAATGCCTCTTACTAACTGCTGCTCCATGTGGCACTTCCCATATCCCTAGCATTTGTCTATCCGTTCCCATATAAAAGAAGGCGACTCTTCTTTCTTCGATAAAGTGAGCTAGTTCTAGCCCTAGTTTTTTGTAAAATGTGATGGATTGTTCCAAATTAGTTACTTGGATATGCGTTTCATACAAATTGTTAATCATTCGCCCAACCTCCACTTAGTTTTTAAATGTCACTGTGAGTTCTGACCATTTCGTTTCTTTATAGGCAGCATGAATTCCAATACGGCTTATGACATCTTTTGCGACGTATTTGGACTTCATCGTGGCTGTAAACTCACTGTCAAACACACAAGGATCGATCTTAATTTCGTTAGCGCTAATCCAACGCGCATTTATTTTCTGCCCCTTAATAATCGTTTCGAATCCTTCCTTGTACCACGGATGCTCATTCACTTTAGACACCCCGGGTTCATTCATGCAAACATATAAAGAAATGTCATCACATAACTGCAACAGTTTAAAATGGCTTGCAACCATATGTTCATCAAGTTCACCTAATCTAGCTCGAATTCGCTGTTGTCTTTCCTTTTCATTCGCTATGAAATGGATACAATCTAACAGCTCAGATCTTTGTATATGTACGAATGAAGAATCCCCCAATCTAGTTGCAATAACCACATTTCTTATTCATTCATTTTGTATATTTCATCCAATATAATCCATTATATCTCAAAATCCCTCACTTTGCCTAGCAAGCTTATACTATTAGATTTGATATTTATCCACTAGGACTTCTAATTCACTAGATAATTGATTTAAATGATCTGCTGAAGCAGAAAGATTACCAATCGACTTTTTTTGTTCATCTGCCGACAGAGAAATGATATTTAAACGCTCAAGTGAATCACGAGCAATCGTCACGATTTCTTGCATAGAGGCCGTCACTTGTTCTGTACTTGCGGACATTTCCTCAGACGTTGCTGAAACTTCAAGCGTCTGCTGATAAATCCGCTCAATAGAGCTCAATATCGATTGGAAGGTAGTTCCCGTAGCGCCAGCAATCTTCACACCTTTATCCATCTCCTGCATACCTTTGGCTATGGATGCCGCAGCTTCTTGCGTTGCTGCTGCGATATCAGCTACCATGCCGCGAATTGTATTGGACGCTTCTGCCGTCTGTTCTGCCAGCTTCTTCACTTCCTGAGCAACAACTGCAAAGCCGCGACCATGCTCACCTGCTCTGGCTGCTTCAATCGATGCGTTAAGAGACAATAAATTCGTCTGACTTGCAATCTCCAATATCATCGTGACGATTTTTTCAATATCGTTTGACTTCTCTTCCAATGTACTCACCGTGCTAGCCGTTACAGCCATGGACTGCTTAAGGCGATTCATTTGCATCATTGTAGATTGAATCTCTTGATGACCACGGTTGACTAAAGAAAGTCCTTGCTGCGTCGTATCTGACACGACTGATGCCGACTCGGCTATTCGTTGAATGCCTCCAGCCATTTCTTCCATCGCATTGCGCGTTTGATTGGCGCCATCATATTGTGCATCTGATCCTTGCACAACCGTATGTACGGACTCAGATACTTTATGAGCAGCAGATGTTGTCACTTCTGCAACACCGCTCAACTGCTTGGAAGAACGCGTAAGCTGCTGAGTCGCTTCCTTCATTTTCAGCATCATCTCTACAATGGAGTCGAGCATTTCATTAATATTGCGCTGCAGCAAAGACATCTCATGATTGCCTTTAACATGCAAGCGTGAGGACACCTCTCCACGTGCAACCCGCTTCATAAGATTTGAAATATTTCGGATCGGTCCTATAATCATATTGGCCACTAAATAAGCAACCACTCCCACAAGCAAGGCAGTAATACCTATTAAGCACCATGCCAACACCTTTGAGTCTTCGATTGTTTTTAATAAAGAATCTTCCGAAGCTGTTATAACGAGACGCCAACCACTGGCTTCCGCAATTTCTGCATAAGCTGCCGACTTATTTTCCCCATTCGTTTCTTGATAGTTAATGTAGCCTTCATGCTTCGCCATGACTTCTTCTTGGAACATGACCACTTTACCTTGCGTAGAATAACTAGCAAATGGCTGTGCCCAGCGCTCCGGATCTTTATGCACAACAATATTCAGCTTCGGCGAAAGAATAAAGGTGTAGCTATTCTCTCCGTATGTCACTTTCTTGATTAAAGCGTTTACATCTTGAAGTTCAAGTACAGCAACCAAACCGCCAGTAAACTCTCCCGCCTCTGATAAAATAGGATGGGAAACAGCAACGACCGGCTGCTTGTCATCTAGTTTTTTCTCAATATCAGACACAAACGCTTCTTTCGACTGCTGCATCTGCTTGAATAGCTCTAGATCCTCAATACTTTTCTTGCTGCCATCAGGTTTGTACAGTAACCCATTGCTATCCACATACCCATAATATACAACCTCTTCATCACTGCTGCCCGCTGCCTTCAACGTCGGGATCAACGCCGACAGATCATTCGCCCCCAGCTCAGGGTGATTATCATCAATGTTCACGAGAGCTGCTTTCTTACTAGCGAACCATTGATCCAAGAAGCTAGCACTTATATGCGCAATCCTTTGCTGATCTTGACGCGTCGTCTTCGTCAGCAGTGCCGAATAATTCGTAATCAATAACGTAGTTGTCACGAGTAGAGGAATAAGCGTCACCGCCAGGATCGGAACAATCATTTTTACACGTAAAGAACCAAAAACTTTTCTGAGTAATCGTAGAATAACTCCCACTTCGATCTTCTGTTTCATTTTTCTATGCCCCCCATGATGATCCAATGAACCTAATTTCTATGCCTTTAGTCCTATATTTTATGTCATCCTTTTACTTATATCGCATCTATTTGCATCTAAACAAGGAAAAGCGAACGATGAAAGAAGAAACAATATGAACTAAAATATAGTTCGATCCATAATTTACAGATTCATTCATTTTAGGAATGAATGATAGACTCATTTTCACTATGACGTTTGCTATTTGCAGGACCAATCACAGTTCGATACAATTAAATTAACATCTTAATAGGCAATCTATCTTGATCATGTTCGGCTAAAGAGGAGTGATTTACATGGCCGTCACCCACACATATTCAAAGGGAGAAGAAATCGCAAATGCGATTACGCATGGTATTGGAGCTTTACTAAGTATTGCTGCTCTTACCCTGCTTATCGTGTTTGCGGCTATTTATGGAGAACCGCTGCATGTTGTCAGCTTCACCATATACGGCATATCTATGCTGCTGCTCTATACTTCCTCGACACTTGTGCACAGTTTTCCTGAAGGTAAAGTGAAAGATTTATTTGAGACATTCGACCATGCCTCCATCTATTTATTCATTGCTGGGACGTACACACCATTCGTGCTTATTGCTCTGCCAGCCAAGCTTGGCTGGACGTTATTCGCAGTGGTATGGACGATTGCCATCGGCGGTGTCGTGTTCAAAGCCTTCTATACGAAGCAATTTTTATTTGCCTCTACTGCACTCTACGTCGTTATGGGCTGGATTATTGTCTTCGCCTGGGAACCTCTTGTTCAAATTATGTCTGGATATGGTTTGAATCTACTTATAGCTGGCGGCATCCTGTATACGTTAGGGACCATTTTTTATGTATGGCGTGCATTTCCCTATCATCATATGGTATGGCATTTATTCGTATTAGCGGGTTCTGTAACCCACTTTTTATCTGTACTTACGCTGCTGCAAATTCATCGTTAACAGAGTGCGTAAGTATGATACAAAAAAAGCTGTCCGCAACCCTTCCCTTGGGTTGCAGACAGCTTTTTTTAGGCTGCACATGAAGATGGTTCACACCGAAATTCTCCTAGCCAATATTACGGAAGCTTCGCATAAACTTGCACGGGTGCGGATGAACGCTTGATGACAAGCTGCGGCGCTAGTATCACTTTCTCGTATTTGTTCACAGGATCAGCCGACGCATCGTCTTTATCCAGCCTTCTTATCAAGATCGAAGCAGCTCTTCTACCGATTTCATCCTCATTTTGATAAATGTGATCAAAGAATGTTTCATGCTCCGTTGAGCTTTCTGGATTATCGAAGGTTACAATTGAAATGTCTTCGGGCACTCGTAATTGCAGTCGTTTCGCTAGCTGGAGCAGCTGAATGCCAATCCTGCCGCTCAGTGCCACATAGGCGGTAGCTGTTCGATTGCGCATACATTCAGCTAGTAGATTTGAATCAACCGCTTCATGTTCAGAAGGCATTGGGAAATCGGTCAAAATAAGGGCAGGATCAATCATATGCCCGTTCCCTTCATAAGCGTTCATATAACCTGCAATTCTATCTTTTACACTCACACATTCCCGATAGGCATCCGTGCAAATGACGATTCGACGATGTCCGAATTGAAACAAATGCTCAACCGCCATTTGCGCACCAAGGCGATTATCCGAACACACATAGTCTGTCTCTACGCCAGGCAAATAACGATCGATCAGCACAAACGGGAAATGATTCACCTTCAAAGATAATATTTCCTCATTATATGTGTCCTTATCTACAGGAAAAATAAGCAGCCCTTCCGCACCTAACTGGACAAATTGTCGAATAAGCCGTTCTTCCTCTGCTTTGTTCCCATCACTGAACGCAACCATTAAGGTGAGTCCCCGTGCTTGCAAAGTTTCTCTTATTGCAGCTAGCAGCCGCATCGCAAATAAGTCATTCAAAGAAGGCATAACAAGGCCGACAAGACGGCTCTTTTCCATAGTTACGTGCTTATATATGGAGTCCGACTTTCCACTTGAGTCGTTAACTGAATGGGTCGATCCTACACGCGGAGCCGCTTCTGCTACAAAACTTCCCCGACCAGGAACTCGATAAATGAAACCTTCCTTCACAAGCGATGCAAGCGCATTCACAACAGTGATGCGACTCACTTCAAACTGAGCCATCAGCTCTTTCTCTGTCGGAATTCGATCATGTGCTGTTAGTTCTCCTTGCTCAATTCGACGCTGAATATATTGCTGGACCTGCATATAAAGTGGGGAGCGCGAATCATAATTCATCATTACGTAGTGGAGACACGTGATTGATGTCTATGGAGCAGCATACCAACCCAAATAGACTCACTCGTATCTCGCTCTCCTTATTCGATATGATTATAAATGATATTTACCCATTACTAACACGCATGACTATCGTAACTTTAAGCCTAGATTGAACAATGATAACGATAGGAAATGATAGGCATTTATTATGACCAATATATCATTTCTCCTTAACCTTCACAATCGAGGAATAACATTCCAATACAAACAACATAAAAAGCGCCTTTCTGCATCGCAATCATTCTGCTTGCAAAAGGCGCTTATCTGCTTAATTTAACGTACTTTTATTTCATTTCAGCAACAGGTAATAACGGCGATGGTTGCCCTACAGCATATAAATGCAGCTCATGAAGGGCTCGTGTGCAAACGGTATACAATAGCTTGCGATCCCGTTCATGGCCATAATGCTCCTGATCCGCATCCCAAATAATAACGCCATCGAACTCGAGCCCTTTTGCCAAATAAGACGGAATAACCCAGCAGCCTACAGAAAACTGCTGTGTATGCTTCGTCACACGTTTCAGTCCTTCCACCTGCTGACTGAGCAACTGATATACCTGTGCACTGGAAGCTTCATCTTTCGCTAATACGGCGATCGATTGACAGCCCGCTTCCCGCAATTGCTGCAACCGTTCGAATACAAGCTGAGGCCGTTCTGCTTCTGTAACAACATGAACAACCGGTGGCTTGCCATCACGATGAAACGGCTCTGCTGGCTCGCCATTTGGCAGGATGGCATGAGCGAATTCTGAAATCGGCTTTGTCGAGCGGTAGCTCTTCTTCAGTCTAATGACCGTAGATTTACGCTCTGGGAACATACGCTGCACCATTTCGACACGGCCAACCCGATTGGATTCATAAATCGCTTGGTTCCAATCCCCTAATATCGTGAATTTGCTCCGCGGGAACAAGCGAGACAACAGTGCGTACTGGAAGGCAGAGTAATCCTGCGCTTCATCTATAACAACTTGCCGGATATGGTTAAACGTATTGAAGCCCTCTATGCTCTCCATAATGTACAAGAAGACAGAAGCATCTTCGTAAGGGATGATACCCTCATTCATCCGAGCAAGTGTGTGTTCCCCCATATTTGCTACCAATGAAGCGGTAGGCATTATATCAGGATCAACATGTGAAGCTGCGATACCAGTCAACCCAGCCACAGCAACTTTCTCCGCACTCGTATTTGTTTGCTTGCTTGCGTCATGAGTAGATGCAGCTGCCAATGCGTTCTCACACCAGCGAGGCAAATGAGCGTTGAACTGCTCATAGAGAGCATCCCATTTGATAAATCCATAGGTATGCGCCTTACGTCGCATTTCTCTTACCCATTTGCTTACATGCTTTTTGCTCATTTGCATCATTTCTTCTTCTGATCCGATATAATTCGGTTGTTTCAGGAATCGTTGATACACCCGTTTAACTTCCCTCGCAGCCCAATCCTTCAAGTAGCCTTTAATCCACTCTCTTGTCTTATCCATACGAGCTGGCAGCGACCAATCCGCTAACGTAACATAGAAATGCTCCCTCAGCATCTCTTCTGTAATAACCGTTCGTTTAGGCGTACCCAAAGATTCAAAGGCAATTCCTTCATTCATCAGGCTTGTCACAAAGGCATCTGCAACTGCCATAAATGATTCGGAGGCTTTCCAGCGTGCCGAAGCCCGTTCCAACTGACCAACTTCTTCACTTGATGGATTCATCAACCGCTCTGCTTGATCATAGACGTCTTCAATTTGTCTCGTTGTCCGCAAACGATAATCCACATATTGCTGAAACGTCGTCTGTGTCATATTGGATTCGCCAAGCTCCGGTAAAATGTTGGACACATAATCGTTGAACAGATCATTCGGTGAAAAAAGAACCACCTGCTCCGAATGCATACTGTCGCGGTACTTATACAACAAATAAGCAATTCGCTGCATGGCAGCTGACGTCTTTCCACTTCCAGCCGCTCCTTGTACGATGAGCACTTCATGAGCATCGTCACGAATAATCGCATTCTGCTCTCGCTGGATCGTGCTTACAATGGTCTTCATTTTCGTATCCGCGCTGCGCTTCAACATATCTTGAAGCATGTCGTCTCCGATTTGAATCCCTGTATCGAAGACTGCTTCCAACTTGCTGCTGCGAATTAAATATTGACGCTTCAAGGTCATCTCGCCTGTAATGATACCCATCGGCGTACGATACCGCACGGGGCCTGGCGCATAATCATAGAACAAACTGGCGATTGGTGTTCTCCAGTCATAGACGAGATGTTCGCCATTTTCATCCGTAACCGACATCAATCCGATCGTAACAGGTAGTTTATCCACCTCGTATTCCTCACGGAAGTCGATTCGGCCAAAGTACGGGCTGCCGATATGCTTACCCAACTTCGTTAAGAGACGACGAGCGTGATCTTGAACACGCTCATAATTGGCCAAGTCTTTAGCTTGCTGCATAATGCTTACGTACGTTTCAAACAACTGTTCTTTATCAACGGACACTTCATCCCAAAAATGACGTTTCATCTCTACAATTTCTTGTTGCTGATCCCCAATTGTCGAGTGAAGTGATTCCATCTGCTTGTCCATAACCCGGACGATATGCGCTAATTTATGTTCTTCTTGGTCGTATTCCAATGCTGTTATATGATCGCTCACACTGCAGCCCCTTCCTCTTGCCTGTCTTTCAATTATTTAACCTAATACGACTGCGGAACAATGCTTAAGATTCACCATGCAAAATACCTGCGCTCACCGTACTCAATTCTTTCTCATCTATAGCCTCAATGCCCGCCGTCAACGCGCGGCGAATATATTCGAGCGACATGCTGGGCTTGCCTGGATGACGTACCGCTTGCTCTGGAATAAATGGAATATGTACAAATCCACCACGACAGCCTTTTAATAACGGCTCCGTTTCAATCATGTGCATGATCTTATAAAAGGTAGAGTTGCACACATACGTTCCTGCTGTATAAGAAACAGAGCAAGGAACCCCCGCCTGCTGAATCGCTTCTTTCATTGCCTTGAGCGGCAGTGTCGTCCAGTATGCTGCTGGACCATCGACTGCTACTGGCTCGTCCATTGGCTGTGCCCCATCATTATCAGGGATTACGGCATCCATTCCATTAATAGCTACCCGCTCCAATGTAATGTCTGGGCGTCCGCCGGCTTGACCGACAGACCAAATAACATCAGGTGTACCATTCAATGCGACTTCTTTCAACAATTCCCCAGAGCGCTGGAATGTAGTTGGCAGCAGCAGCGCTTTCACTTCATAGGCACCGATTTGTTGACCATCTAGTGTACGAACAGCTTCCCATGAAGGATTAATCGCTTCTCCATTGAATGGATCGAATCCAGTAATTAGCAGCTTTTTCATCCGTAGTCCTCCTCTATGTAATCCCGTTATATAAGATTAGACATTGTATATCCTTGATCATCTCACAGTGATATTTCGCAAGCAACAATTTTGCAATCAATAACGATTATGCTATCGTAAGTGCTAGCTAGAAAGGAGTTGTACGACAACATGACACAAATCGATACACCTGCGCTTATCCTGCTCATCCTAGCTGGACTGGGCTTGCTAAGCGGCAATTCCACGGTGACCATTGCGATGGTTATCCTGCTGCTATTGCGAGTTACGCAAGCACACACCCTATTTCCATGGATCGAGAAATACGGACTCACGATAGGAATCATCGTCTTGACGATCGGTGTAATGGCTCCGATTGCAAGCGGCAAATACGATCTGGCGACACTAACAGCGTCCTTCATGAACTGGAAGTCACTGCTTGCCATCGCAGTCGGCATCTTTGTCAGCTATCTTGGCGGTAGAGGCGTCGGTTTAATGTCCACCTCACCTACGATTGTCGCCGGTCTTCTCGTTGGCACAATCATCGGTGTTGCCCTATTTCGCGGTGTGCCAGTCGGGCCGCTCATTGCCGCCGGTATTCTTTCCTTATTTATTAGCAAAGGCTGATAACCATGCTCAATATGACTTTCGAAACCTAATCGTGGAAAAATGTTCCGAAAAACGGATTGACAATGTTTACATGCAGTGCTAGAATCAACAAGTCAGCTAAAGCAAACTTATTTCTAATTTTTAATCCAACTACTACATAACGAAAGGCAGGTGCTATCCATGTTGTTACTGAATCATATGGCGTTCGACGCCAACTATAACGTTAACTGCATACAGGAAGCCCTGCATATAAATGATACATCACTTTCTAAATAGGTAATCTTCTTTCAATTGTTCGTTACGTTGAACAAGAACGATTGAACTTTGACATTACCTTTTTAATCCAGTTGTGTCAAGTCATTTATCGGTTCGGGGCTTATCAGACCCGTACGTCTATATCTAATACGCACTAGGTATATCGTCTGCGACGGTATACCTTTTTTATATTTATTTACATGTGCGCTTAACCTAACGAACGAGGATTATGTTCCAATCCTCAAACAAAAAAGGATGTGGGAATCTATGCTTTCGGTATTATCCAAGCTCAGTTGGTTTTTCAAAGAACATAAGTGGCGCTATATATTTGGCGTTACACTGCTAGTCGTCGTCGGCATCCTTGAGCTGATTCCTCCAAGACTGCTCGGGCAAGCGATTGATGAGATTGTGTACGGTTCCATAACATGGGAATCCCTCAGTCGCTATATTGTGCTCAATATTGTATGGATGGTCGTTATTTATATTATAACCTACGGATGGATGTACTCTTTATTTGGAGCTTCTTTCATTGTGGAACGGAAACTCCGCAGTCGCTTTATGCGTCATCTGCTTAAAATGACGCCTACCTTCTACGAGAAGAACCGTACAGGGGACTTGATGGCTAAAGCAACCAACGACATGCGCTCCGTATCTCAAACGACGGGTTACGGCATGCTTCTTATTACCGACTCAACGGTGTTTCTGTTAACGGTGCTTGTAGCCATGAGTGTGCTCATCCATTGGAAGCTTACGCTAGCGGCTCTTCTTCCTCTTCCGATTATCGCGATTGCGATGAAAGTATTCGGTAAGATGATTCATGAGCGCTACACTACTGCACAAGATGCATTCGGAGTTATGAATGACCAAGTGCTTGAGTCGGTTGGAGGAGTACGTGTATTGCGTGCTTATGTACAGGAGCGCAATGATGAGGCACGCTTCCGCGATATTACACAAGACGTGTATAAGAAAAATGTCGCAGTTGCCAAAGTTGACGCCTTATTTGATCCGACCATTCGATTTGCAATTGGTCTAAGCTATATGATCGGTTTAGGGTATGGTGCCTACTTGATCATTCACAATGAACTAACGATCGGCGAACTGCTTGTGTTTAATATGTACTTAGGGATGCTCATCTGGCCGATGTTCGCGATTGGCGACTTAATTAATGTCATGCAGCGCGGTAACGCCTCCCTTGATCGAATTAATGACACGTTGTATTACAAGCCAGACGTTGCAGATGCAGCAACTACGCAAGATGTAATTGTCCCTGAGAAGTTTGAGTGGAAGCAGTATCAATTCCGCTACCCATCTTCTACAGTGAACAATTTGGAAGAAGTCACATTGACCTTGTTAAAAGGACAGACGCTGGGCATTGTTGGCCGGACAGGAAGCGGCAAGTCAACTTTCGTCAAACAACTGTTGCGTGAATACCCGCTCGGAAATGGAAATATGCTAGTCAACGGCGTTCCGCTGGATACAATCCCACTCGATCAAATTCGCAGCTGGATTGGTTATGTGCCGCAGGAGCAAATTTTATTTTCCAAAACCGTGGAACAAAATATTCGTTACGGTAATCAAGACGCAACAGAGCAAGATATTATGCAAAGCATTGATATGGCTTCGTTCACGCATGATCTTCCTACCTTGTCTCAAGGTACGCAGACGATTGTCGGTGAAAAAGGAGTCGCGTTATCTGGCGGACAGAAGCAGCGTGTGTCACTCGCCCGTTCCTTCATCTCCGATGCGGAAGTGCTCATTTTGGATGATGCTTTATCCGCAGTTGATGCTCGTACAGAAGCGAATATTATTACGAACCTTCGGAATTTGCGCGCGGGTAAGACAACATTAATTACGACCCATCGCCTTTCTGCAGTTGAACACGCTGACCAGATTATTGTGCTCGATGACGGCCGTATCGTTGAACAAGGAACGCACGAAGAGTTAATTCAACAAAACGGCTGGTATAAAGAGCAATTTGAGCGTCAGCAAATAGAGTCTTCCTTATAAAAGACAATACGAGCTATACGTTTTTTATACCCACAGCAGCATCGTATGAAACAGAAAAAATGCTGCTGATCAAACATGCATCAGCTGCGCTGGTTCATTGGGCATCTGCCCGAATCTGTAAGCAGCATTTCCAATTTGTAAGCGACAGGAGGTACTACCTTTTATGCAACTCGATTCGGAACAATCCGCTAAGCCGAAGCAAGTCGGCAAACGATTGTGGAACTATGCGATGCACTACAAAGGGACATTTATATTGTCCCTCATCATGCTTACCCTTGCGGTAGCAGCAGAATTAAGCGGGCCGTTCATTGCCAAGACGATTATCGATCGTCACATCCTTGGCATTGAGCACCCTTACTATAAGACAACAACTTCATCTAGCGATAATGTCACCTTTAACGGCAGCACTTACAAGCGATCGGATCGTTTTGAGCCAGGTGAAGTTAAAGGAGACGCGCTTCATATTTTACAAGTCGGCTACAGCTTCGTACTCGTAAATGAAGAAGTACCCAATCCAAAAGGAGAGCGGGCATTCAACGATGGAGTGTTGAAGATTACGACGAAGAATGGTGTTTGGGAAGGCGCTGCCTCCTCACTCTCCCTGCAACAAATGCTCGTATTTTATGAACCCGAAGTTCGCGGTATTTTATATTGGATGGCAATTTACGGATTGCTGCTATTTTTAAGCATTTTTATGAGCTTCGGTAAAATACTTGGGCTTCAGACAGCCGCTAACAAAGTCATTCGCAAACTTCGCGGTGATGTATATGTACATGTGCAGCGGTTGCCGATTCCTTACTTCGATAATCTCCCAGCAGGGAAAGTAGTATCGCGTATTACGAACGACACAGAAGCAGTCAAAGACTTATTCGTTGCGGTGCTATCAAACTTTACATCTGGCATTATTATGATTACAGGTATATATGTAGCCTTGTTCATCTTGGATGCACAATTAGCGTTAATCAGCTTATTGTTAGTTCCGATGATTATTTTGTGGATTGTGCTCTATCGCAAATTTGCAACAGGCTACAATACGATTATCCGTTCACGTCTTAGTGAAATAAATGCAATTATTAACGAATCGATTCAAGGGATGCCTGTCATCCGCGCTTTCCGTCGTGAGAAACATACGATGGACGAATTCGAGAATTTGAACAGTGATTACATGAAACACCAAAACAAGATGCTCAATCTAAACGCACTTACGTCTCATAACTTAGTTAACGTGCTGCGTAATATCGCATTTATTGCCGTGCTATGGTTCTTCGGTGGGGCCGCACTTAATGAAAGTGGAGTAATTACACTTGGTGTGCTCTATGCATTTACGGATTTGCTTGGCCGTATGTTCCACCCACTTACGGGTATGGTGAACCAACTTGCAAATCTGGATCAGTCCATTGTATCTGCAGGACGCGTATTCGAGCTTATGGATGAGCCAGTTGAACCGCACAGCGATGGCTCCATGCCGCGCTACAAAGGTCATGTTGTGTTTGACCAAGTATCATTTGCCTATAAAAAGGATGAGTATGTATTAAAGAATTTGAACTTTGAGGCGAAACCCGGCCAAACCGTTGCGCTTGTCGGTCATACTGGATCGGGTAAAAGTTCGATAATGAACTTGCTGTTCCGTTTCTACGATCCACAAAAAGGACAAATTCGGATCGACGATCAAGATATTACCGATGTACCAAAACAATGGCTGCGTCAGCATATGGGTATCGTGCTGCAAGATCCTTATTTGTTTACAGGAACAATTGCATCCAATGTTAGCTTAAACGACCCATCCATTTCGCGTGAAAAGGTTGAGGCTTGTTTGCAAGCTGTAGGCGCAGATCGCGTATTGAAGCAGCTTCCAAAAGGCATTGATGAGCCAGTTATCGAGAAAGGAAGCACGCTGTCTGCTGGACAACGCCAGCTTATCTCCTTTGCTCGTGCACTTGCTTATGAGCCAGCCATTCTTATTCTCGATGAGGCGACAGCCAATATTGATACAGAAACAGAGGCAATTATTCAAGACGCACTTGAGGTGTTGAAACGTGGAAGAACAACGTTTATAATTGCCCATCGCCTATCTACCATTCGCAGTGCTGATCTTATTCTCGTATTGAACCGTGGAGAAATTGTTGAGCAAGGTACGCATGATGAACTTATTGCACTTGGTGGACGCTATTTCCGAATGTATCAGCTGCAACAAGGCGGCAGTGTGACTGCTGACTCGTCCGCAGCACAAGGAAGCAGCAGCCCAGTTACGACAACCGTTACTACGCCAGTATCACCAGTGTAACAACTAACAGTCAGCTATTATTAAGCTAATCCACAATCTACATTTAGATGGCTGCGCATTAGTCTTGCTTCAGATCCTATTATCATTATCATCAGTAAGCAAGACTACATGAAATAACGAAGTTACGAAATAGAGCAGCAGAGCTGGCCTTACGGTCGCCCTGCTGCTCTTTTGTATTTCTTCATAAATGAAAAGTTAAAAAGTGCTAACAATCATAACATTAATTCAATCTGCATTTATTTTTAATAAAATGCAGTTGGTTCTCTACGTGATTAAGCTGATCTTGTATAGGCTGCGAAGATGCCGCTGGATCAGGATATTGTGACTTCAAGGAAGCCAACTGCTCCTTTAATTGCGGCACATCATGATTCGCCTGTGAGCAGTCATAATCACTATTTAAATCAAATTGAGATGAGAAGTTCTCTGTCATCGCAGCTCCTATTTTTTGCCTTTGGCATTATTACTGTCTGACGTACGAGTCGTTGTATTCTGATTTGCGTGACCTTGTTGTTTGTTCGCCATGACGCATCATCCTCCTTAATAGCTAGAGAGCCTCTAGACTTCCTGCTTTGGAATGTTGTTTAAACTTGGGGCTCGACGGGCGGCCTTATTAGACTTGAGCGTAATACTTTTCTCAGTGAAACGTGATTTGTTCTGTAACTGATGAATTCGCTCTGCTCGATTGTACGGCATTAGCTTCACCCCCATCACATAGGCTGTCCAGAACTATTATGAATATCAGAGGAGGAAGCTGTGGTTACTGCCGACAATTTCTAAGCAAGGCGCCGTGCAAAGTGATATATGTTGATACAACTCTATGGCAACAAAAAATGCCTGAGGCTACTTGTAAAAGTAGTTCAGGCACCATTTAGATTTACTTTTCTTCAGACAGTCGGAATTGAGACAGTTGATGCTCAAGATCTTTACTAATGGTGTGAAGTCGAGCAACCTCACTCTTCATTTGCTCCACCATCGTTGTCTGCTGTTCCGTCGAAGCAGCTACCGAATTGGTATAATCCGTACTTTGCAGTGCAATATCGTTCAATTGGTCCAACGTAGCCATTACTTCCTCCGAAGCAGCAGACATTTCTGCAGAAACTTGGCTTGTTTCTTGGACCAGGCTTGTAATGTGTTGAATAGCCTCTGCAATTTGTACAAAAGCTTCATCCGCCGATTTCACGACTGCAAGCCCATCCGTAACCGCTCGCCGTTGATGATCAGCAGCCGTTGTCGTCTGTACATTGCGTGCATGAATGCCGCTGATTAACGTCATAATATGCTCTAATGAGTTTTTAGAGTGCTCCGCAAGCTTACGTACCTCTACGGCAACGACTTGGAATCCTTTGCCGTGCTCTCCAGCACGCGCTGCTTCAATCGATGCATTTAACGCAAGCAGTTCTGTTTGCTTCACAATGCCTTGGATAAACACAACTGCTTCGCTTATCTCAGTTACATGTTCGGTCAATTCGTTTAAAGCAGTAAATGTTTGCTGTGAGGCTTCACCTATCCGCTCCATTTGATTAACTGTTCGGATAATAACTTGGCGGCCTTCTTTCGTCTGCTGAGAGGAAGCAATCATCTGATCAGCAACCGTAGAAGATGTTTCCGCCATCTGTGTCACACCTGCTGCTATTTCGGTCATCGCTTGCTTGGTCTCATATACATTGGTTTGCTGCATAGCTACCCCAGAAGCGACCTGCTGCATGGCTGCATTAACCTCTGCTGCGGACATCGATGTATCATCCGCTGCAAGCTCAAGCTTCGTAGAAGCAAGTGCCACATCTGATGACATATGTCGAACATCATGAATAAGCAAGCTTAGCCGTTCAATCATCCTGTTAAAGGATTCAGATACCCGACCTACTTCATCTAATCTATTAACTTGCAAGCGAACCGTCAAATCCCCTTCTGCTGCTTTCTCAGCAAGCTCGCTCATATGCTGAAGCGGCTTGAGGCTCACTCGAATATAAGCCGCAAGAAGAAGTAAGCTTACAATACCGATAGCAGCCGTTATTCCGAGTGTTTCTACCAATATTGCATTAAGCTCCGCTTCAATAATATCGTAATTAAACTCCATTCCTAAAATACCAAGCAAATGACCCTGTTCATTTTTAATATCATGAAGTACAGTCATTACATGACTGTCGCCAATTCGGTGGTCTGATGATGTTGCAATCCCCTTCGTCTTTAGCTTATCTAACACAGCTACGATTTCTGGATCAGCCTCGAATGTTTTTCCTGGGGTAAGACCCCGTTTTTCAAATGAGTTGCTGCCTTGTACAATTTTAAATCCGGTTCCGTTATCTGTCTTTATCGGATCGGGGAGTAAAACGTATGTACTGATTACATCATCTTTCGTTAAGAAATTTAATTTTTCGCGGATCATAATAAATGTCGTATTTGTTTTGAAGTCAGTACTATTGTTGTTATCTGACAATGTATAAGAGGCTTGTCTAATTGAGGAATTTAATTCTTGCAGTTCTAGATCTACCATTACTTTTAACCGCTGTTCAAGTGAGCCAACATACATGCTTCGTTGAAAATTCAGCTCTCTGATTAACATAGTAGAGCATAAAGCAATCATCGTAACGGTTACTACGATAATCATTCTAAGCATAATACTCCCTTTTCTTCTACTTCTCATGTTCATTCTTCCCCTTTTCATCCGGCTAAAAATGGTCCAGTTTCCCCCTGCTCACATGCAGCGGACAAAATGCGACAAAATGTCACATATTGCAAGTATTGTACCATATTTAACCTCCAATACAAGAGAGCGTTTACGCAAACAGGTCCTGATGCTTATATTGCATAACCACTAGGGGGCAACATAAGCATCAGGACCTATTCATTCAAAGCGATTATCCACCAAGTACAACTCTATCATCTGCGAACTTAGTGCCGCGAATTCGTTCAAATTCATAAAGCAGCTTATCTACCGTTAGCTTCCTTTTTTGCTCAGCTCCGATATCTAAAATAATTCGTCCTTTGTCCATCATAATAAGTCGATTGCCAAGTCGGATAGCCTGCTCCATATTATGAGTAACCATCAATGTTGTTAATTGATGCTCCTGAACAATCTTCTCTGTCAGCGTTGTAATCAACTCAGCTCGAGCAGGATCAAGTGCAGCAGTATGCTCATCCAATAACAACAGCTCCGGCTTCATAAAAGTAGCCATCAGTAAGCTCAGCGCCTGGCGTTCTCCGCCTGAGAGCAACCCAGCCTTCGCATAAAGACGATCTTCTAGGCCAATGCCTAATGTAGCAAGCTGCTCCTTGAACCACTGCCGATCCTTACGGTTAACACCGATACCAAGCCCGCGTCGCTTACCTCGACGCTTCGCTATCGCTAAGTTTTCTTCAATCGTCATCGCAGGTGCTGTTCCAGCCATCGGGTCCTGAAATACACGTCCGATAAAGCGACTGCGCGCGTGTTCAGGCATGGTAGTAACTGGCTGACTACCAATTGATATGGAGCCGATGTCGGGAAATAATACTCCGGAAATCAAGTTCATCAATGTTGATTTTCCAGCCCCATTACTGCCGATAATGGTAACAAAATCACCTGCTCGCAGCTGTAGGTTAATATGAGATAAAGCGAGCTTCTCATCAGGGGAGCCTGGGTTAAATACTTTGCACACTTGTTCAATATGAAGCATTAACCTTCCCCTCCTACTTTCATCATCTCAACAGCTCGCTTGCGGCTAACAGCCTTCTGCTTCATATTGCCTCTTATTCTAGGCAACGTTAGAGCGAAAACAACGATCAACGCCGTTAATAGCTTCAAGTCCGTAGAGTCTACTTCCATCTGCAAGGCTACAGCCAATATTAATCGATACAGTATGGCTCCTAGCAAGACAGCCATTGTGACTCGGGCTATTGTACGCTTACCGAAAATCGCCTCTCCGATAATAACAGAAGCAAGACCGATGACAATCATTCCCACTCCAGATTGAAGATCCGCATATCCTTGATACTGTGCTACTAATGCACCCGATAAAGCGACTAGCGCATTGGATAAGCTTACACCGACAATAATAGTGGAATCCGTCTTAACGCCAAAGCTGCGAATCATCCGTGCATTATCACCTGTAGCTCTTAACGCTAATCCGATATCCGTTTTCAGGAACCAATCGATAATAAATTTGATAATTAGCACCAAACCACCAACGATTGCGATGAACATGAAGCCCTTTTCGAGCGAGGTAAACAAAGTCTCTTGATTCAATAATCCGATATTGGGCTTGCCCATTATGCGCAAATTAATGGAGTGAAGCGCGATCATCATTAAAATACCTGACAGTAAGGGATTAATTTTCCCCTTCGTATGAATGAGTCCTGTCATCATACCTGCAAGCGCACCGCCTGCAACAGCCAACAAAGTCGCTGCCAGTGGATGCAGTCCAGAGCTAATTCCGATCGCGGCAATGCCTGCTCCTGTTGTAAAGCTTCCATCAACTGTAAGATCCGGGAAATCTAACACTCGAAACGTTACATAAACGCCAAGTGCCATAATGGCATACAACATGCCTAACTCGAATGACTTATACATAGCCGTCCAAAACCCTGAACCAAACATATCTGCTACCTCCCGACGCTGTTATCTGTTATGTCAACGTACAAGCCCGCCTAACAATTACAATTAAGCGGGCCGTTTCATTATTCAAATAAGTTGCCTTCCTTAACACTTTTCTTCATATCATCAGTCACTGTAAATCCTTGTTCAGCAGCTGATTTCATATTCAACGCTAGATCCAATTCTTTTGGTACTTGTACCGGAATATCAGCAGGTTTCTTCCCGTTTTTCAAAATATCTACGGCCATCTCTCCCGTTGCATAGCCGATGTCATAGTATTCAAAGCCAAACGAGGCAACCCCGCCATTTTTTACAGAATCTTTCTCGGCCACAAACAAAGGAATATCATGTTCATTAGCAACCGCAACGACTGTGCTTAGCGAGCTAACAACCGTATTGTCCGATGGAACATAAACCGCTTGTACTTTACCAATCAACGATTCAGCTGCTTGCTTTACTTCTGAGCTATTCGTAATTGGAGCAACCACTACTTCAAGTCCTTGCTTCTCTAAAGCTTCTTTTGCCTGTGTAATATTTGTAACCGTGTTTTGCTCTCCTTCATTCGCAATAATGCCAACCGCTTTCGCATCAGGAATCGAAGTCTTAACAAACTCCATTAATGTAGATATTGCTTCTGGATGCAAATCGGTCGTACCTGTTACATTGCCACCTGGCTGCTCCATACTGCTGACCAGTTGACCGCCAACAGGGTCGGTTACCGCCGTAAATAAAATAGGAACATCTTTAATTTGCTGAGCTGCCGCCTGTGCAGACGGTGTAGAAATCGCTAATACAAGATCCTTGTTATCACTAGCAAATTTCTGTGCAATCGTGCTCGTATTGTTAATATCGTTCTGCGCGTCCTTATAGTCGATCTCCAAATTAACGCCTTCTTCATAGCCGTTATCTTTCAACGCTTGCACAAATCCTTTTCTCGCCTCATCCAAAGAAGTATGCTGAACAATTTGCGTAATACCGATGGATACTTTATCCGAGTTTTTCGCACCACTCTGTTGTTGTCCACTTGCTGCATCCTTCCCCTTTTCACCGCACGCTGTTGTTAGCAACAATAGAATTGCTGCACATACTGCCCAGCCTGTTAATCGCTTATTTTTCATCCGATCCGATCCCCTCTCGCTTCTTCGCAATAAAGCATAAAACCTGTAACGCTTTGTAGTATTATTGAATTATTTTATCTATCATTTATACCAAGTCAAGACAATAGTTTGATATTTATGTAAATAAATGTATTAGAATAGCGAAATAATATTTCTATCACAATAAAAAAAGCTCAAGTCGTTCCACCTCTACAGGTTGGTCAACTTGAGCTTTCATATAATTGCATTTTTTGATTGGGCTGGCCAAATGACTAATAGCCGTTCATGTCACAATTTTGCTATGGTCAATTAATTACGATCTAGAGAAATCCATTTTCCATATTCATGATTCTCGAATTTAGCTTTGACATTTAGGAAATTAGCAACCTCAACTAAAGGAACGTATACCGTACCTTTAACCAGCTTAGGTGCGTTTTTCAACGCTACAGCCTTGCCATCCACTTTCGCGGATTTACTGTCAACGTTCAAAATTATTACTTTTTGTGTGATATCATCAACGATACGAATTTGTTTCTTGCTCTTATCCCATTTCACATCTGCATCAAACGCTTCTGCTACGTATCGAAGAGGGACGAATGTTTTGCCTTTCTCTACGATCGGACGTGGATGCTCATATCCCCAATCTTCGTATCCATCTTCCTCAAGTAGTGGCAAAGTTAGATGTTTGCTCGTGAATCCTGTTTCCAACATGAACTTGTGAATGTCGGAGTTGGAGTCAAAATGACGCAGCCAATCCCCAGTCGTAAGCGTAGAATCTGTTGCTTTCAAAGCTTTGGACGTATCCAAATTATCAACAGACACTGGGTTATTCACATTACGGTATTCCGCTGATTGCTTAATTTGAACACTTGTGAACGGGAAATCACTGTCTTGCGGGAGTGCAAGATTGAATTCGCTCAACATTTTGTGTGTAGTCAATTGTGAATCAACGAACCAATCCATCTTAATGTTCGTGTCTTTGCTCATCAAAGGCGCGAAATTAGGCAGGTCTTTCAATAATTTCTTCCACTCTTGTTCTACTTCATCTACAGCCTTTACTCCATTGTCCTTCAACCAGCTGTATGCAAGATTAGCAGAAGTTTCGCTGTTATTAAAAAGTAATTGTACCTCTGCACTATCGTCCATCGTCTTCATAACTTCGCCAAATGTCGTGATGACATCTTTCAGCCATGCTTTCGTGCCTGCTTCATCAGCTATTACCGATTTGATCAATCCACGTGTCCAGTCAAATGTCTCGTTCGCACCAAACTCTGCATGGATACGATTCACATTCAACTTCTGATCAAATACCGTTTCCTCAGTCGCCTTTACATCTATCACAGTTGGATTAGGTGCATGCTTGACAAAGAACGAAACGAATTTTTCTTGGAATTGATTTTGAACGGCTGGACTCAAAATAGGCAAGTCCTCCATATCGAACCCTTCCATTCCTTCAGGCGCAAATGGCACAACGATCGGAGCTTTCGCGCCATCAACATGAACCGCCATTTGCTTGCTGTCAACTAGCATATGGAACCCTAGTTTCTTATCCTTTATGTATGCTGTCCCTTTAACAGAAACGTTATTGCTGTCCTGAACTTTTGTTACTGTTTCGATGCGTGTACTGTTAATTACATCAACAATTTCGCGTTGTTCCTTGTCCAACTTCGCATTCGGCGCTACATTAATTTTAATAGCGAACGAACCTTTGCTCTCTAGTGACTTCACTGTTGCAAGTTGTTTGAGAGCTGTTCCAACCTCTACTCCTCCTACCGCTTGACATCCTGTCAATACGATTAGAAGTGTAGCCAATAATAGCAGTAAACTTTTACGCATTCGCATAAACTTTCTCCTCCCCCGATGTAGGTTTATCAAAAATAACCTTACACCGAACATTATGGCATGAACAATAAAGAGAAAGAAAGACTTTTATTGTCAACGAAAAAAATAATTCTATTTCTCCCATTTTTCGAAACTACGCCTGCGCTGCGGCTGCCTGCTTGATTAGTTTTTCTCTGTAAACAAAAAAGCTAGCTCCTTTATAATCAAAGGAACTAGCCGTTTATTCTACTTTATATACATAAACCTTCGTACGATAAAGATCTCGACATACTACCACTTTCTCCGGCGTCCAGTTTGGAATTGCAAAACATACACTGATTACACATGTACCTGGTCTCAGTCCACGATGGAGAATCGAGCCTAACTGCTGCATTGCACCAGGATACAAATAGCAGACAACGATATCTGCATCCGCGTACGACCACGTATAGATATTTCCTTTTTGAAAAGCAGCTCTACTCTTCGAGCTCCTCCCTAAGCTAAACCTTGCCTGCAGTTGCGACACACGCAAAGGAATAGGCGAATTCTCAATCCCGATAACCCGCCAGTCTTTACAATATTTCGCCAAATGTATCCCCAACGTCCCCCAGCCAGAACCTGCTTCCACGATAAGTCCACTCCCACGAAGTCGGTTCACTTCGTTAGCAACGGCTCGACGTAAAGGCGCTGACGAGGGCATAGGAGAAATTCCATTTCTCCAGCTTGTCCATACGATAGAAAGCAGAGAGAGAAGGCAGAACAGTACTAATAGGAATGATATCATGATAGTAATATCTATTTTTGAAGCGCCTCCTCATAGCAATTAGAGCATTTCTCCGCACACGTAACCCACTTTATCCGTCGTTTCAATGTAACCGATTATTCCTCTACTAGTTGTATATCCATACTATAGAGCAGCGAAGTCGCTTCTGGCATCATAAACTTAGCTTTACTAATCCGATTGGAACCTGGATCGATTGAATAATTCAGAGCATGACGGAAATCAGCACCCGTTACATTCGTATTACCGAATAAGCTTTCAGAGAAATCCGTGTAGCTCAAATCTGCTTTGCTCAGATCAGCTTCCCGGAAATCCACATCTTTGGCTAAACAGTTTTTTATAAGACACTTCTGTAAAGAAAGCCCTATAAAAGTAGAGTGACTTAGCACACATTGCTCAAATCGCAGCATACCTTGTCTAACTAACTTTGGCCAAGACGCCTCCGTCCAATTCAAGCCAACGAGCTTGGAATTCGTGAAATGGGCATCCGTGAATTCACAGTCGGTCATCCTGATCATATTCAAATTACAGTTTTCAAACACACAGCCTGAAAACTTACAATCGATAAACACCGTTTCACTAAAATCACATTTCGTAAAGGTGCAGTCGTAAAATTTGACGGAACGCAGTTCCTGCTGTTGATATTCAAGTTCTCGAAATTGCTCGTCTTCATACACAGCTTCTGTAAACAACAACGCCTCCACCTTTCCTATGCCCATCCTTAATTAGGATTTTTGCATGCTCAATCCCACTCCGACTCGACGATTCATAATGACAACCCATACCATCGTAAGAGCCTCGGCTGCTACTGGAACAAGCCAAATCCCGTTAACTCCTAACAAATTAGGCATGATCCACAACAAAGGGATTACAAGTATCAGCCCCCGACTTAAAATGATCACCGTTGCTTTACCCGTCTGCCGGATTGATTGATAGTATTCAGCGTACACGATATTAAAGCCTAAGAACAAGTACTGCAAGAAGAAGAGACTTATTCCTGTAATCGTAAGCGCGAGCAATTGCTCAGACTGAATATCAAATAGCATGACGATATATTCGCCAAAGAAAAATCCGACGATAATAGCTATCACCCCAAATAGCAAAGCTGTTTTCACAGCAATACGTAGGGCGGCTTTTAATCGATCGTACAGCTGCGCCCCATAATGGAAGCTAACTAACGGCTGTAACGCCGCTCCGACTCCAAAGAACAATAATAAGGTCATCGAATGGATACTGTTTACGACGGCAAACGCCGCTACTCCCGTTTCTCCTGCAAATGCAATAAAAGCAATATTAAAACCAATTGTAATGATTGCAACGGACATTTCCGTCACGAAGCTTGGGAATCCGATCATAAGAATATCTTTGACCACGTTCCATTCAAAATGAAGCTTTGTCCACTTCAGAACACTTTTCTTCCGTAAAAAATGTGTCAACAACACGCCAAAACCAATTGCTGCTGATAATATCGTCGCTAATGCTGAACCTTTTACACCCCAGCCATTCACGAAAATAAAAATGTAATTTAGTCCAATATTCAACACAGCTGTTGTAACGAGTCCCATCGTTGCTAGCCGCGGATTACCATCATTACGAATAAAGATGCTCAGCACATTTTCTAATACATAAATGACTCCAAACGTCAGTAACACCTCTAAATACTCAACCGTATACGGTAAAATAACATCATTAGCACCAAATAAGCGAGCCAAATCTTCGATTTGCCATAAGCATAGCGCCATAAGTATACCCACAATGACAATAGCTAACGTTATCGATTGTGAAAATATCGATCGTGCACGTTCGATATTATTTTCCCCCATCGCGATTGAATACAGCGTAGCTCCCCCCATACCAATCCACAATGAAATCGAGAAAATGATCGAGAACGCCGGCAACGCAATATTTACACCTGCCAGTGCGTTTGCACCTACACCGCGACTGACCATGACACCGTCAATAATAATATTGATGGACATCAATACCATACCAAGTACCGTCGGTATTAAATAACTGACGAACAATTTATTAATGCTTTTCGTTCTTAAATCTTCATGTGCAAATGCTCCTGCTCCTGCCATTACGCTAAATCTCCTTTACCTCTTGTTGACATATGACAGTGTAAACCTTCAAGTAACTTGAAGGTCAAGCGGATAAGAATCATTTCTTCTACCGTTTCCTTACAGGTATTTGGATCTCAGATATGTATGCTTCTGGATTGCTAGTCATTGAAAGATCAACGATTCCTGCCTCAATCGAATCCCCGATCACTTCGTAATTGTGTGCTTCGATCTCAAGCAGTAAAATTTCATATGTTTCTTTCGTTTGTTCATAGCGCCCATGATGATAGGCACAGGCGAACAAGCCCTCTTCAATGACTTGATGATTCTCGATTAAGGAAGACATGGGATTCACATTAATGTACAAATACTTGTAGGCACGGTAATTGCCCTGTAAAAAATCTTCTTTGGATACTGTAACCCCAATGGCCCCAACAAATAAGCTCATATCATGCAAATGAGCATTATTTTGCAGCGAGTGTATGTAATATTCCATCATTTCATCCGTTGCATCCGCCTCTACCGCTACCGATGTGATCATTCTTTTGGGGATTCGTTTGAACTCTACCGTATTTTTCGTACCTGTCATCGCTTGATTCATTACTCTTATGTTATGATCCATTTTCGCAATCATAAGCTCTATTTCTTGCTGCTTTTGTTCCATGAGCTTTTTTTGCTGTGTCAAAATATCTAATGTTTTTGCTGGACTTCTCTCATCCATATATTGTTTAATCTGCTTCAATGAAATACCCAAATGACGCAGAAACTTAATCATGTCTAACATAAAAAACTGATCCACCGTATAGTATCGATACTGTGTCTTCGGATCAACAATGGAAGGATGAAAAATCCCTTTTTCATCATAATAACGCAGCGTTGATTCGGGTATCCGGTGCATTCTAGCCATTTCGCCAATTGTAAACTTGGTATTTGTAAACATAGCGCTCCTCCGAGTGTGCCAACCTACAGAATGTATTATTCTTATCGCAGATGTCGTTCATTCGTTCATTTACGTAAACAAAAAGGCATCTCCCTGGAGACGCCCTTCCGTTGCTATCTGTACATACAATTACTCTATAATGGGCAGTTGTCTCAAAAATGCAGCCGTTGGCTCATATCGCTGTTCATAGGCACGTTGATAACGATCATGCAGTTCCGCTCTCGTCTCAACCCGCTTCGTACCTCGCTGTTCGATGAGACGCTGAATAGCTGCACCATCTGCAATATGTCCCGTGCCCAGCATGGCTGTAAACGCAGCTCCAAGCAGCGTAGCTTCATCTACCGTTGGGACGATCATCGTTGCGCCTGTTACATCCGCTTTCATTTGCAACCATGGCTCCGCTCGTGTTCCGCCGCCTACAGCGCGCATTTCCGTTATCGATTGTCCACATACTCGTTCTCCGCTGCGACGGATCATCTCTAGTTGATATGACGTCCCTTCGCATACGGCTTGAAGAAGTTCTGCCTTGCCGTGCTTATTGCTCAAGCCGATAAATGCTCCACGAGTATTGGAATTCGGGTGTGGTGCCCCACTTCCGCTTAAGTAAGGGAAGAACATAACATCACAAGGATATCGATCTTCTTGTGTTAATAAGGCTCTTACTTCATCGTAGGAGAGAGCATCATCCCCAAGCTGGCGTCTGATCCATTCCAAAGATCCACCCGACGAAGGATTTCCTCCCATCCAGAAACGCAATCCCGGAATAACATGATAACCATAGGACAGTCCCGTTTGGAAATCTTCTTCCCCAAGCTGAGTTGGATGCATCAGTCCAACCAATGTCTCAGCAGTCCCCATCGATGCAAACACATCCCCTGGAGAGACAGCTCCAACCGCTAAGGAAGCACATACATGATCATGTCCGCTGACAGCAACAGCAGGTGCTGAATTTAATCCAAGCGCTTGCACTAGCTCTGCCTTCACCGGACCAAGCGGAGCACCGCTCGGATATACACCCGGGAACAAATCTGGCGATAAGCCAAAGTTCTGGATCCATTCGCGATCCCAATCGTTCGTGCGCATGTCATAGACGAACGTTCGTGTGGCCAGTGAAGGATCAAATGCCATCACGCCGCTAAGACGGTAAGCAATAAACCCTGACACAGATACCCATCTTGCATCTCGGAACATGTCTGGATCTCGGTCATGCAGCCATAACAACTTTGGCAAACCGTGCTTGAAAGACAAATGCAATCCACTGCGTTGAAATAGCTTCAAGCGTTCATCTGCTGCTCGCACTCGCTCTGCTTGCGGTGTTGAACTCGTATCAAACCATGGCAGTAAAGGAGATTGTATCGCACCGCTGTCTTTATGTAATAGAAGTCCGCTTTCCGCCATGCTGGCGATTCCAATCGCAGCAATATTTGCTCCCCCATGCTGCTCGGTCAATTCTCGAATCATCTCGACGACATCGGTCCATAACTGCTCGGCATCATAGACGACGTACCCTTCCCCAGTATCCTGAGTCAGCGTAGGTCGGCTAACGATACCCACAACCTCTCCGTTCTCTTCGAACAAACCGACTTTTCGATTCGTTGTTCCAAGATCAATACCTAGCATTCTCATCATCTTGTCCACTCCCTAGTTGTTGCCTTCTCTATGATTTTGATTTGCATAATTTCTTCTTTTGGCCCATTTACAGTCGCTTAAATGCTGCTTCCAATAGAAGCCCAGATGAATGATTAAATACAGCATCTGCTGCATTGTCAAACGGTGTACTTGTTCGATTAATGATGACAGTAGCAGCTTGACTCCCCATTTGCGCAAAGCTTGCAGCTGGCTGCACGGATAAAGATGTCCCTGCAATAATAAGCAGGTCGGTATGCTCAACATTACGAACGGCATCCGCAATTACTTGCTCATTTAGTGTTTCACCATACAGCACAACATCAGGCTTCAGCACTCCGCCACACGCTGGGCAATACGGAATAACGCTCACACTTTCCAGTACCGTTGCTAGTGGGTAACGCTTTTTGCATGATAGACAATCATTGCGATGCACGGAACCGTGAAGCTCAATCACTTCTTTACTACCTGCGGCCTGATGCAGTCCATCAATATTTTGAGTAATTACGGCTTGGAGCTTCCCTTGCTGCTCCAATTGAGCTAATACTTGATGTCCTACATTCGGCTTCGCTTCAGGATGAATCAGCTTATCACGATAGAACGTATAGAACATTTCTGGATCTCTATCATAAAAAGGTCGGCTCACCATTATTTCTGGAGCATGCGGGTATACTTGTTGTTTGGCAAAAACCCCATCTTGTGAGCGGAAGTCAGGGATACCACTTTCGGTAGAAGTACCCGCCCCTCCAAAAAATACGATTCGACTGTGTTCGCTTATATACTGGGCAAGCTTATCAGCAGCTTCATCAAATGAGTAGGTTCGGCTTGGCATTCCTACACGCATCTCCTTTATCACTTCATTTTACTCGTATCATTATACATCGAACCGATGCAAAACAAAAAACTACAAAAAGATGCCGATCAAGGTCAAATTGCTGTAAAAGACCTCAAACGGCACCATTATGTCTGTATATATAAATGACTGATTAAGAACGTACCGCAACCTCAACTTTGGCTGATAACTCAGCTTTTGCCTGATCATAAGCTTGTCTATAGCGCTCGGCTTGCTTGCGTACATGGCTCATATCACCAGTAGCAACGGCTTCCTTTGTAAGATCAGAACCGATTCCAACTGCCACAGCCCCTGAACGCAGCCATTCGCCAATATTACTAACATTCACTCCGCCTGTCGGCATGAAGTTCGCTTGCGGAAGCGGCCCTTTCAGTGTTTGAATGATGGACGGCGCAAACATATTTCCAGGGAACAGTTTTACAATGTCAACACCAAGCTCCAACGCATGCTGCACATCCTTAATTGTCATCGTGCCTGGCATCATCGGTACTTGATACAAATTGCATATTTTAACGGTCTCGGGATCTAGTGATGGACTAACGATGAAATCGGAACCTGCCAGCATAGCAGCACGGGCAGTAGCGGGATCCAATACGGTACCCGCTCCAATAATCGCATAAGGGCGATCCGACTGCGGATCAGATGAATACTTCATACTAAGCTGTTCAATCGCACGCAAAGCATGTGGAACCGTCAATGTAATTTCGATGACTCGAATGCCGCCTGCTATCGCTTGCTCTGCCATTTCAACAACTTGCTCGTAACTGTCAGCACGAAGGACAGCAACAACACCTTCGGCGTGAATCGCCTGTAGAAGTCTAATCTTGTTCATCAGTTAAGCACTCTCCCTTATCCATTTATCTCTCAATATGTATCGAATTCGTCAAACTAGCCTGCACTTGCTTCCATGTGGGAAGCGCTTCCCAATCACCTACTGCTTGAACGACCATAGCCCCCGATACATTTCCTAGCTGTACCGCTTCAACAGGCTCATAGCCTCGCAATAGCCCTGACAATACACCTGCACAGAAAGCATCTCCAGCGCCTACAGTATCCAACACATGCTCGACAGGTTTATACGGTACCTCGTCCACTTGAGAACCGCGAACGACATAGTTCACACCGCGCCCCTGCTCGATGCCGCCTTTAACAATGCACACCGCAGGGATCATAGCCAGCTGCTTGAAAATATGACGCTCATCATCCGTATTGTAGAGCAGCTTTAACTCATCGAGCCCAGGTAAAAAATAATCACACTCATGAGCCAACGGCAGCAGTCGTGCTCTCGCTTCTTCAATAGACCAGAGCTTTAAGCGCAAATTCGGATCAAAGCTGACTTTGCGTCCCGCGTCTTTAGAGATCCGGACGGCCGCCTCAACCGTATTGGCACAGTTATCATTCAAAGCGCATGTAATCCCTGTCACATGAAGCATACGTGCCGACTTAATAAATGCTGTATCCAGCATGTCAGGCTGCATCGTGCTTGCGGCAGAATGCTTCCTATAGTAATAGACAGATGAACGCCCGCCTACCGATTCTCGCAGCATAATGCCAGTTGGTGAAGTCTCAATATGTTGAACACGCGAAACATCTACGCCTTCGCCACGAATGGCTTTTACAACATAATGTCCATATGGATCATCACCGAGCAAGCTCATCCATGCAGAACGATGTCCTAATCTAGACAGTCCGATGGCTACATTGCTTTCAGCGCCGCCAAATGATTTCTGAACGGTAGAAGCATATTCCAATCCCCGTGAATCAGCCGCATGCAGCAGTGCCATCGATTCACCTAACGTGACTAACTCTAGCTGATCACGATGAGACAACGTTTCATTCATGAGAGACAACCGCTCCTTCCACGTCTTGGATATAACTTAAGTGTATATCTACCAAAAGTTACCGTCAATCTTTATCCTTGTCGGGTATATAGAATCTCGCCGCTATAGTTTCAAAAGGTTAGTAGATTTCATCGCTCTAAATAGAGCCATCATCATTCCTCGTTCAAAAAAATGTCATAAGGTAAAACGATCTATTTATATGTTTGTGACATCGATCACAATCTATTGCTCCATCGTATGATATCTTGTGGATATAGATAAACGAATGCAGCATCACGCGTGAAATAGGCCGCATCCTAGAGGAGGATTTAACCATGTGGCTTCGCCTTGTGCCTCATCGCACGCGAAGTAAAGCGCCGATAATCTCACATGGGAGTGGAGAGACATTCGGCCTCAACTTACGATTCTTGCTTATTGTCACCGTCTTTATCGCTAATGCAATTGAACCGTTAATTAACACAATGCCTGAGATGAAAGCCTTGTTCTTATGGATATTTACTTTCCATATGCCACTCTTTGTCGGTGTTACGGGCTATTTTGCACGAACGAATCTTTTTGGACCGAATGGCAATCGAATCTTGAAGCAAATCGCCTTGCAGTATGTTCTATTTCAATCTATTTACTCTGTACTGGATATGACGATGTTTCAGTTACCTGGTATTACACATTCCTTTTTTATTCCTTATTTATTGCTATGGTTCCTTGTCGGTCATGCGATATGGAGACTCGTGCTGCGAAGCTTTATTCGATGGAATGTACGTTATCCCATTTGGGTAGCTGTAGCGTTAGGTGTATTTATAGGATTCATTCCTATTGAAGGAGATTGGCTTGGACTTTCTCGTACATTCGTGTACTTGCCATTTTTCATTATCGGCTACTATTTCCCTTTCAGCACTCTAGCTCGATGGTTCGCTACGCCTATACGTTTTATAGCTGCAGGCATATCTGGAATTCTGCTTGTTGCACTGTTTCAACTACATCCCTATATTGATCCTGCATGGCTTATGAACAGCTTTACGTATGAACAATTAGGATGGGAAATCAATACACTTGCAATTATGATGCGATTATCCATTTATGCACTGGAACTACTGGCATCGGCAGCATTTCTAGCATGGGTTCCTACGCGAATATGTGCGATTACCGATTGCGGACGACGAACTTTGTATGTATTTCTTATACACGGGCTGCTCATTCGATTTGCTGAATATTTTGGCCTCTATACGTACATTGATTCGAGTATATTGGCAATCTGTCTCATACTAGTATCTGTAGGTTGTACGGTCATTCTTACCCATAGATTCGTAAAAAACGTTTGTCACCCATTGATCGAACCAGATGGAGAAGCTGTATTTGGCTGGATCCGCCTTCAACCAAGGCGACGGCGCATGAAGCATAGTTAGCCTCCCCCCGCTAACGCTTTCCCTCAATGCGCTGCAAGTTGTACCAGTCAGATGCTTCATATATAATTCACACGCTTCACTCCTGCAAAGAAGACACGGATTGCTCCGTGTCTTCTTTGATTTCTACTGAATATCTCAGCTTATGTAATTATGAGGTTATTTAATAAGTTCAATATCATTGAGCGGCCAAAAGACCAGCTCTGCCCGACCTACAATTGCATCAAAGCCGACAAATCCTTCCGAAGGATCACGGCTGTCACGGCTCTTGGATCGATTATCTCCCATTACGAATAACGTATTTTCTGGCACAGTTTGCTCTGCAAAATCGATGAAATTGTACGAAGTCCCTGCCTTTTTCGCTTGTTCTACGGCTTCTTTTAAATAAGGCTCATCAAATAGCTTGCCATTTATATAAACTTGATCTCCTTCTACTCTTACTTTTTCACCAGGGAGTGCAATGACTCGCTTTATATGATCTGGCCCTTTTTTGGATTGAAAGACAATAATTTCTCCTCTTTTTGGTTCAGCAAACTGATAAAGTAGTTTATTCACAATTACTCTTTCACCAGTATAAAGCCTAGGTTCCATAGAATACCCGCTTACGACAGAAGGCGAAGCTATAAACGACCGCAGTACAAAGAAAATGATAACGGCCAACAAAATGGCTTTAGCCCATTCCCATACTTGATTTTTAGTTTGCGCAGCTTGCTTATCCAATGCTAATCACGGTCCTCTCTATTTGGATTTTGAACTCTCGACCTAACACTGACAAGGCATTTAACTAACAAAAGGACTCAACTATTCGATTTTATTACATAATTATGGTATCAACTAGCAACAATGGTGTCAAATGTATCCTAATATCATGACAAATACATTTCCCAATATTCCATTCGCCCCCTATCGAGCATTTAGCAAGACTAACACCTACACCTATTACTCCTATTTATTTAAAATGAAATAGACTTCTTCATACACAATGTGCATAACGAAATCGTTTTAACTGATTTTTGCGTTTCTATCGCGTTTTTCTAGCTGTTTCTTGGTAGAAATTACTCATTAGTTGTGATAGACTCAATAGAAATATACACACACCAATGCAATAACGCGAAGAAGTGGAGGATATTGGATATGAAAGCCCCTAAGATGCGTTCAGACATGATCAAGAAAGGTTTCGATCGCGCCCCTCACCGCAGCTTGCTGCGCGCTGCAGGCGTGAAGGAAGAAGACTTTGATAAGCCGTTTATTGCTGTATGTAACTCGTACATAGACATCGTTCCTGGCCATGTTCATTTGCAGGAATTCGGTAAGATCGTAAAAGAAGCAATTCGTGAAGCTGGCGGTGTTCCGTTCGAATTTAACACGATTGGTGTTGACGACGGAATTGCGATGGGCCATATCGGTATGCGCTATTCCCTCCCTAGCCGAGAAATTATTGCAGACTCGCTAGAAACGGTAGTATCCGCACACTGGTTTGACGGTATGGTGTGCATTCCTAACTGCGACAAGATTACACCGGGCATGATTATGGGAGCATTGCGTGTCAATATCCCTACTGTATTTGTAAGCGGTGGGCCAATGAAAGCAGGTAAAGACTCCAATGGCCGCTCGATCTCCTTGTCGAGTGTATTTGAAGGCGTAGGGGCTTTTCAAGCAGGTAAAATAGACGAGGCAAGTCTAACAGAGCTTGAACAATACGGTTGTCCTACTTGTGGCTCCTGCTCTGGTATGTTCACAGCCAACTCTATGAACTGTTTAGCAGAAGCAATGGGTATTGCTCTACCAGGTAATGGTACGATACTAGCCGTATCTCCAGAGCGCCGCGAGTTCGTTAAGAAATCCGCGAAGCAGCTTATGGAACTTATTAAGTCTGATTTGAAACCACGCGATATCGTGACAAAAGAAGCGATCGACAACGCATTTGCAGTTGATATGGCGATGGGTGGATCTACGAATACGGTGTTGCATACGCTTGCTATCGCGATCGAAGCAGGCATTGACTATCCAATCGCTCGTATTAATGAAGTGGCACAGCGTGTCCCTCATTTGGCGAAGATTGCTCCAGCTTCTGACTATCATATTGAAGATGTTCATTTGGCTGGCGGTGTCAGCGCTGTACTTAACGAGCTGCTCAAAAAAGAAGGGGCTCTGCACGGCGATTGCATAACGGTAACAGGCAAAACATTACGCGAAAACGTGCAAGACTCACCTATTCAAGATACAGATGTTATCCATACGCTGGATAATCCGCATTCAGAGCGTGGCGGCTTGGCTGTCCTCTTCGGTAATTTAGCTCCTGAAGGCGCGATTATCAAGGTTGGAGCAGTTGACGCATCTGTTGGTGGACGCCATGTTGGCCCAGCCATCTGCTTCGATTCTCAAGATGAAGCGCTAGCTGGTATCGCAAACGGCCTCGTTAAAGAAGGACATGTCGTTGTCATTCGCTACGAAGGTCCTAAGGGCGGCCCAGGTATGCCGGAAATGCTTGCACCTACATCGCAAATCGTAGGTATGGGCCTAGGAGCCAAAGTCGGTCTAATCACAGATGGGCGCTTCTCAGGGGCATCTCGTGGAATTAGTATCGGCCACATTTCTCCTGAAGCAGCAGAAGGTGGACCGATTGCTTTCGTTCATGACGGAGATATTATCGACCTCGACCTTCATAACCGCAAGATCGAGCTGCAAGTCTCTGATGAAGAATTAGAAGCTCGCCGTGCGAACTGGAAGCCATTTGAGCCTAAGGTTAAGACTGGCTATCTAGCTCGCTACTCTAAGCTCGTAACAAATGCGAGCCAAGGTGCCATACTCAAAATTTAACGAATTGTACAGCACTTATATATAATAGAAGGGACTTGCCATCTTGTAGAAATATTCTACTTGTCGGGCAAGTCCCTTGTTCTTGTTCTTGTTCTTGTTCTCCAACCTTACTTCAACTTCTCCATTTGCTTCAATAACATAGCTACTTCGCCCATTTTAATTACTTTAATTCCTTTGATTCTTTCATTACGTATTACGTATTAGATCCCCATTCATATCAAACAAAAAACGACCCATTTTCAGGGTCGTTTCGGTAATAGATATTAGATATCTAATATTCGTTAGTCCAATCAATAGGCAGCGGCACTTGTCAGTAGGATTGGTTGCTTTAACGGTTGCCACAGAGGCTATTCTGCTTATTTTTAGTTATTTTAAAATATAATGGGTGCCAGCTAGCTTATTTACCTGATTGAACCGTCTTTATCGCCAAAATTACTAAAATAAGCTCTACCACAACCGTTAGAAATCAAATATACACGATTTTGTAATAATAGCCTCAATAGCGTTCGTTAGTGTAACACCACAACACAATAGTGGCATATCATGCTTTCTTGTAGTTTCTGGAAATTTATCGTAGTCATTCGTAAGCTCTCCCACGGCATAGCAGTTAAGTCTTCGAATAAATAACAACGCTTTCAATTATCCAGAAAGCTATCACTTTAAAATATTTTTACCCAATACGAATTATATTTCCTGTTCTAGCAGACTCATTCGCCGCCTCCATCATTCGGCTTAGATCAATCGCCAACGCCATATTGTCTCCTTCTTGCTTCGTACCTAGAATACGATAGATCCATTCATCGAACATAGAACCGTTCGGCTTAAGCAAATCCAGTTGCTTAGATGTACCATCCGCACCACGAAGCATTAGCTTACCTACGTTATTTTCCATTGTATAAAGTAAGCTCGCCTCTGTCCCATGGATTTCAATCGTATATGGTGAGCCACCTGTTACGAAGCCAGTCTCTGCAATACCGATAACACCGTTATCATAGTGAAGCAGCGCTGCTGCATGATCTTCTACTTCGCGGTCGGTAACATATCCATAAGCAGCAGAAATACTCTTAGGTAACCCTGCCAAAAGTCGAATAAGATACATCGGATGGCAGCCAAGATCAATCATCGCCCCGCCTCCGCATTCTTTCATGCTGTAAAAGTGCTCAGGCAGCCATCCTGCTATCGCTCCATTATGAGCGAGGCGAACACGAATCGTGGTTAGTCTTCCGACCACACCAGATTTCACAAAATGTTCCAACGAAATCCCTTCATGCTCATATCGCCGTTTAAGCGCAACTGTTAAAATAACATTGTGGAGCTGTGCTTGATCGGCCAATTCAGCAGCACCCACACCAGTTATGGAAAGGACTTTTTCTGTAAATACATGCTTCTTCGCTTGAATAGCGCGTTTAATAATATCATCGTGCATCACTGTAGGAGTTGTGACGACGACCGCCTCAATATCCTCACGAGCCAGCAGCTCATCTAGAGATGAAATAAATGGTACGCCATATCGCTCACCATAGGCAGCACCGCGTTCTACATCTTCATCCCACACAGCTGCTACTTCTGTCTCAGGATGATTGCGAAATGCCTCTGTATATTCCTCAGCATGCACATGCCAAAAGCTTAGTACTGCAACTCTAATCATCTATTGTTCCTCCTTGAATAAAAATAAAAAGGCTTTCCTACAAGTAATAGTCTACTTAATAGGAAAGCCTTTACACAATAACTATAGTCATATTTATCATTTACATAGGTTCACACTACAATTGCTACATTATCCAACCGAGTGCATAACCAGTTATTCACACAAAGTGATTTAGTTAGCTACAAGATGACAAGCTACAAAATGTCCGCCGCCTACGTCTTGGAACTTCGGAATTTCCGATTTACATTTATCCACCGCATATGGGCAGCGTGTATGGAACTTACAGCCGCTTGGCGGATTCGATGGGCTCGGAATATCGCCTTGGAGAACAATACGCTCCGATTTACGAGTTGGGTCTGGCACAGGAATCGCAGACATCAACGCTTGCGTATACGGATGTAATGGACGCTTAAACAATTCCTCACGCGGTGCCAATTCCACCATGGAGCCCAAGTACATTACGCCGACACGGTTGCACAAATGTTCTACAACAGACAAGTCGTGAGAAATGAACAAGTATGTCAAGTTCTTCTGTTCCTGCAAGTCACTAAGCAAGTTAATGATTTGCGCTTGAATGGATACGTCCAATGCTGATACCGGCTCATCCGCAACGATAAATTGAGGGTTCAACGCTAACGCACGAGCGATACCAATACGTTGACGCTGACCACCTGAGAACTCGTGCGGGTAACGATCAATATGGTAAGGTGCCAAACCGCAAAGAGTCAAAATTTCCTTTACATAATCACGCACATCATTTTTTGACATAATCGCGTGATCAACGAGCGCCTCACCGATTGCTTCGCCTACCTTAATACGCGGGTTCAAAGAACTGTACGGATCTTGGAATACAAGCTGCATTTCTGGACGAAGCTTACGCAGCTCAGCCTTCTTCAATGCATGAATATCTGTGCCGTTGAATAAAACTTGACCTTCTGTTTTCTCCAACAAGCGTAGAATAGTACGTCCAGTCGTAGATTTACCACAGCCAGATTCACCCACCAGACCAAGTGCCTCACCTTTGTTTAACGTAAAGGACACATCGTCAACTGCGCGTACATGCCCTACTGTTTTGCCGAAAATACCGCCTTGGATAGGGAAGTATTTCTTCAAATTGTTTACTTCCAACAATGGTGTTGTCATGAAACTTCCCCTCCTTTTTCATACAACCAGCAAGCTGCTTTATGCTTATTCTCATATGTTGTCAACACAGGCTGCTTATCCACACACACGGACATGCAATGCTCACAACGATCGTTAAAGTAACAGTTATTGCCCAATTCTACAGGGTTCGGTACTTGTCCTGGAATCGTATACAGACGATCTTGACGCTGATTAAGAATCGGCTTCGCACGCATTAATCCCTGCGTATATGGATGCTTCGGGTTCGCGAACAATTCATGAACAGGTGCTTCCTCGATAACTTTACCTGCATACATAACGACTACATGGTCAGCCATCTCAGCTACGACACCCAAATCATGCGTAATCATCATAATAGCTGTATTAAACTCGCTCTTAATATTACGCATTAAGTCAAGAATTTGCGCTTGAATCGTAACATCCAATGCTGTTGTCGGCTCATCAGCGATTAGAAGCTTCGGATCACAGCTTAACGCAATCGCGATCATAATACGTTGACGCATACCACCGGATAGCTCATGTGGATAAGAATCAAAGATTTTCGCAGCACGTGGAATACCAACCAATTCGATCAATTCAATTGCACGCTTTTTTGCATCTCTGCGAGTCATACCTTTATGAAGCAACAAAGGCTCTGTAATCTGATCCCCAATTGTTAATACTGGGTTCAATGACGTCATCGGCTCTTGGAAAATCATTGCGATTTCGTTACCGCGAATATGGCGCATATCGCGCTCTTTCAAAGTTAGCAAATCTTGACCTTTATATAATATTTGCCCGCCTTCTGTTTTGCCAGGTGGAGATACGAGACGCATGAGAGACATCGCCGTAACACTTTTGCCACAGCCGGATTCGCCTACGACACACAACGTTTCTCCTTCTTTAATAGAAAAGCTTACGTCATTAACCGCTTTGACTACACCTGAACTTGTATAGAAGTTGGTCCGCAAATTACGGAATTCAATTAAATTATTTGCCATAACGTTCCCCTACCTCTTCGATTTCGGATCAAGTGCATCACGCAAGCCATCGCCCATAATATTAATAGAGACAACGGTAATAAAAATACATACGCCTGGCGGAATCCATAACCACGGACGCTTTTGGAACTCAATCATGGAGTTCGCAGCAGAAATCATATTCCCCCAAGACGGAGTCGGTGGAACAACACCTAGTCCTAAGAAGCTTAGTACAGACTCCATCAGAATACCACCAGCTACTGCCAATGTACCAACTACGATAATAATCGGCACTGTATTTGGCAATAAATGACGGAAAATTTTTCGGCGGTCACGCAATCCAAGCACTTCTGCTGCTTGCATAAACTCTTGTTCACGCAACATCAAAATTTGACCACGAACTAAACGTGCCAAGCTTGGCCAACTTAAAAATCCGATAAGAAACATAACGAGATAAATACGATTAGCAGGGTCCATCTTTAACTCAGACAGCGCCGCTCCCAAGATAATAAGAACGGGCAGCGATGGTATAGACATAATAATGTCTGCCAATCTCATAATAATCGTATCGACCCATCCGCGATAATAACCTGAAATAGCCCCTAATGTACTACCGATTGCTACCGTTACCAACATCGCAACGATACCAACCATTAGGGATGTTTGTCCTGCTACCATTACGCGCAACAGAACGTCACGTCCAACCTTATCTGTTCCCATCCAATGATCTGCACTAGGTGCTTTATTGGCATTACGAATATTCATCGCATCATCCATAGAATACGGCGAGAACATCGGACCGATAAAACAAAATAGGAACATTAATACAAGTACAATTAAACCTGCCATCGCAAATTTATTTTTTCTCATTTCACGAAGCGCCAATCTCATTGGAGAAGCTGGCTTCTTAGTAGGTGGCTTCGCATTTACCGAGTTGGAATGAACGACTGCTTCAGACACTAGCAATTCCCCTTTCTATTTCATACGAACACGTGGATCTACAACACGATACATTAAGTCCGCGACAACGTTTCCAATAATAGTCAAGAATGCAATGAAGAACGTATATCCTAGCATTAAGAAATAGTCACGGGCTGTAATCGCATCCAAGAAAACGCCCCCGATACCAGGCCAGTTGAATATACTCTCCGTAATCATAGCTCCTGCGAAGAGAGACGGAATCTCAAATCCTAGTAACGTAATTGCCGGAATCATCGCATTGCGCAGTGCATGCTTAAATATAACCGTACGTTCCTTCAAGCCTTTAGCACGTGCTGTACGAATGAAGTCCTGCTTAATGACATCGAGCATACTAGTACGGAAGTAACGAGTTAATCCACCAACGTTCAACGCAGTGAGAACGATTACAGGCAAGATCATATGTTCAAGTACATCCCATACATGAGCCCAACCTTCGTAATTTGCACCTGTTGTAGTCATTCCACCAATTGGGAAAATTCGCATATCTACCGCGAACAATTTAATAGCTAGAAGCCCGAGGAAGAATGACGGCAAAGACATAACCGCAAAGACTAAGAATGTAATTACTCCATCGAAGAAAGAATGCTGACGTACGGCAGAGAACACACCTACAATTATGGCTATAATCCAGCTCAACACCATTACAGCACCTGCAATGAGCACAGAGTTCCATACATAGCGATCAATAATTGTAGTTACAGGCTGCTTGTGAGAAATGGAATAACCAAGATCTCCCTTCAAAACACCTTGTGTCCACTTTATATATTTAATATGAACCGGATCATTCAATCCGTACATTTCTTTCAATTCTGTGGCACGCTCTTTCGATATAGTTGGATTCGAATCTACAAAGTTACCTGGTATGAGATGAAAGATAAGAACCAATACGATCGATACCCCGATCAAAGTCGGGATCGTCTGCAAGAGGCGCCGAATGACCTGTGTTGTCATAAAATTTTCCTCCTAGCTTCTAATAAACCTAAATGCTCAGCCAAAAAATCGGCTGAGCATCGGGCATTCTGCACTGTGCTACATTATTGAATTTGGATCGCTGCTGCATCCGCAGTAAAGTCTTTGTACGGGGATGTATCGAATCCTTGTATACGAGAGTTCGTTGTCAGCGTATCACGACGTTGGTACAAGAAAATTTGTGCTACTTCTTCATTCGTGATTTGATAAATTTCTTTGTAGTAAGCTTTGCGTTTCTCAAGATCGAACTCTTCGTTCGCAAGCTTATACAACTCATCTACACGAGGGTTGGAGAAGAAGTATTTATTTTGGTTACCGCCTGTACGGAACGTACCTTGTGATATTTGAGGATTTGGTGTCAAAGCAGATGCTAAGAATACCATCTCGAAGTTTCCTTTTTCCACTTTATCCAACAATGCATTGAAGTCCATTTGATCTGGTACGAAATCGATTCCGAGCTGTGCATAGTTTTCTTTTGCGATTGGAATCAACACTTCATTAACTGTATTCGGTGTAGAAGCTGTAAATGTAATTGTGAACTTCTTACCATCCTTCTCACGAATACCGTCAGCGCCTACTTTCCAACCTGCTTCATCAAGCAACGCTTTTGCTTTTTCAAGATCGTATTCGTATTTATTCACTTCATCCGTATAAGCCCAAGATACTTTGGACTGAGGAATGTTAATGACATCTGCAAGACCTTGGTATACACCATCAACGACATCTTGACGGTTCAACCCGTATACCAATGCTTGGCGTACACGCTTATCACTGAACTTCTCGTCTTTGTGGTTCAAACCGATAAATCCGTATCCATTTGTTGGGTTCAACATCAAGTCGGCGAAACCAAACTCTCGGATAGCTTCAACGTTGTCAAGCGTTGCAGAGATGAATGTATCTCCGTCTGTTTCACCTGTTTGAACCAATTGCAAGTTTGTTTCTTCTGTCGTAGCTTTGTAGATCAAGTTAGGTACTTTCGGCGCTCCCAAGAAGTAATTCGGGTTTGCTTTAAATACAACTTCTTGCTTCGGAACAAATTTCTCTAATGTATATGGACCAGAACCGACTGGATTCAAGAACGTGTCCTTCATCTTGCTCAAGTCACCTGGCTTGTATGCAGATTCATATACGTGCTTAGGCAAAATCCCAGTTGCACCGAATACGTCTAGAGACAACACAGAAGGTTTCTCTAATGTAATTTCAACCGTTTTCGGATCAACTACTTTCAATCCAGAGATGGATTGTGCTTTGCCTTCTTTATAGTCTTTTGCACCTACGACTGGCGCGTAAGCAAATGCATCACTCGGACCATCATAAGATTTGTCATAGAGCAATGTTAATGTGAATACAACATCATCAGCTGTAACTGGCTTGCCATCGCTGAATTTCGCATCTTTCAACGTAAATGTAATTGTTTTGTTATCATCAGATACCTTATAGTCACCGAGATGCGGTGCATAGGAACCGTCTTTTTGAATTTCCAATAGTGTAGTAAATAGAAGATCGTTAACCCATACATCATAGCTAGACTCTTCATATGCCGGGTGGAACACACCAGATGGTGCAGGTACGCCCAAAATAACTGTATCTTTACGAGCTGCTGCTGTTGCAGGCGCTTTGCTAGGATCCGTTGCTTTGTTCAAACCTTCTGTATTTAGCCCGCTATCGCCTTCAGCTGGCTTTTCGCCCTCTGCAGGTGTCTCTACTTTTGTACCTGGGTCAGCTGGTTTAGCAGCATCTCCGCCACCGCAAGCAGAAAGGATTAAAGAAAATGCCATTACTGCACTAAGCAAAATTAATAGTTTCTTTTTCATGACCTTATCCCCCTAATCAATGTAAATAATAAATAATCATCGAATTGCATATCTATAACCTAATAGAATTATAGAATCTGCCGTTTTCTGCCTCTCCCACTACGGTTTCGAACATCGGTCAAATCGTATCGGAACCCTAGTTCCATAAGCAGGAAACGAATATTTTTCATAATACTACTTGATAATTAGGCTTTTGTAAATCCCCATGTAAGCTTTATTTTGCAATTCTAGCACCACTTTTTGATAACATTTTTTTATCGATCTCAAAGCCACTCAATGTTAAAAATATGTAATGTTATTAATGAAAGTAAATCATATGGACATTTGTCCATTGTGAAGAGACAGTGTTATTCCCATGTCCTCTTCGAAAGTGCATTTTTCTATTTGCAAAAAGTTTGCATACTTTTTGCATAATGTATTTACATAAAAAAACCTTGGGTTCTAAATGCTAGAAACCCAAGGTTTGGTGATAGAAAAAATATCCTGTTTTACTAAGTAGCACTAGGTGCTTTTTTAACCACATGCTCTGATGTGAGCAGTGTTTGCTCCTGCTTATTCGCTTCATATGCAAATGATTTTCCATATCTTGAAAGTAACGTGTGACGCGACATAATAATCAGCTTGGGAACAAGCTGCTCCGTATGGTTACGGACTCGGTTACTCCCAGAAGGATGAATAATACGCATAATAAGCCGCAAATAATGCTTACTTGCCCATGCGAATATACTTTTCGGTAAATCTTTAACCACAAATCCAAACTGCTCAGGGCCTCTATTAATCATACTGACCCCGTAGAGCGCTTTGAACTCTGCATTCACCTCTGGGTGGGATTGAACGTAATCTGCCAACTCCGGCAACGTGCGCTCTACATCTCGTATCATGTGAATAGCGATTTGCATCATATTACGGGAACGCGTTCCGATCTCATACAATCTGCGATTATCAAAATGAATTTCCAGCACTTTATCATCTTGCTTCAGAACCGTTCCATCATCCATCGTAACTGGATCTCCATGATAAGGACGCATTCTAAAGTGGAAAATTGGTTGCTCTGGATTCGTTGTTTTCATACCGAACAGAATGTGGAACACTCGCTCATAGCCAAGCCATGATTTCACGACTATACGCTTTAACCAAGATGGATTACGAACTTTATTAGCATCTGTAGCACGCATCAATTCATCTACGCGTACACAGCGCAAATCTTTCTGCTTCGCATCCTGAAGGAACCGCTCTAACGCAATCAGCATATTTGCTGGTGCATCCGCGTCTGCTCCAAGTGTTAAGCCGCAATCATGCAGCAGGAGCACTTCTCCACCGCGGCAGCATTTGGACATACGCTTGTATAAGCGCTCTGCTCCAACCTTTTTACGCCAATCATTGAACATGGCCGACCAAAGTATAATTTGGATGTGACCTAGGTTGTTGAAATCAAATAAGTTTACAATTCCCCATGGAGGACGATAATAAATGGGGCGTTTTCCTGTTATCGACTCGATAATGTTAGATGTCTTTTCTATATGCTGTCTTACTGTTTTGGGACGCATAAACCAGTTTGTCTTATGAACATAATTGTGAATGCCTATGAGGTGACCTTCTTCATGCATGCGCTTTAACAGCTCTGGGCATTTCTCAGCTTGAATACCTAGAACGAAAAAAGTAGCCTTGGCATTATATGTTTTCAGTAAATCAAGAAGTTGAACGGTATATTCAGGATGAGGCCCATCATCGAACGTTAAAGCAAGATCTCTCTCTGATTTCCCTTTCTTGAACACTCTAAATCCAAAAAAACGACTGATGACACCTGGAATAAATGCGTAAAACGTTAGGATATAAAAAGACCACAATAATATGACTTCCATATTCGTGCTTCCCCGTTTCTACATGTCATTATGGCTTCCATTCATTGTATCATATCAGCTAAAAAAATAGGCAGATGATTTCATTTTCGTGTAGAATGAGAACATAGAATCATAACAGCAAGGCCTGTTCTTAGATGGGACTGTAAGCAATATTTCAAGCAAGTCATTAAGGAGGAGACCAATCCAGCCATGTTGGCATTTTATCGTAAATATTGGAAGACCGTTTTTGATATTGCCCTAGTAGTTCTAACTGTCTATTTAATTATGTTTGCATTCAGTCAATTATACGCGATTGCAGCACCAATATTTTTAGCGCTTATTATTTTCTGGATCATCGAGCCGCTTGCTCGAAAATTAGCACGCAGAGGAATACCGAAATCTATTGCCTCCGCTTTATCTGTCATGTTGTTCGTGCTTGTCATTCTTGGTTCACTTATTGGAGCAGGAATTATATTTACTCAGCAGGTTGGCGACATCGTCAGCTCCATACCGACTCATCAAGAGGCTATAGTCAAACAAATCGCTGGGATTTCGGAATTTTTGCAGGATAAATATAAGGATCTTCCTGGTGATGTCGCAACAAAAATGAATACGTATTTCCAAGACTTTGCTTCCAAAGCAGCAAAATGGATGACGAGCTTCCTAAATTGGCTTGTTACCCACGTGGCTTCCTTCTCTACATTTGTGATGAACTTTGGAATCGCCGTCGTTCTTGCCTATTTCCTAAGTACCGAAATTGAATCTTGGAGAAAAATTACGCAAGATAAAACACCTAGAACGTTCAAAAAAGCATTTGTGTTCCTTAAAGAAAATGTATTTCGCGGTATCGGAGCTTATCTCAAAGCCCAACTCAAACTTATATCGATTACATTTACACTCGTTTTCATTTCATTAACATTACTCGATGTAGGGCACGCATTCACTATTGCCTTGTTATCCGCATTATTTGATATTTTGCCTTTACTAGGTGTACCTGTCATCTTCGTTCCTTGGATTATTTATATGTTCATTGTTGGCAATACGACAATGGCAATATGGCTAACTGTGGTGCTCGTTGTTACGATGGCTACACGACAGTTCCTTGAACCAAAAATTACGGGAAATACACTCGGTGTATCTGCATTCACAATGCTATCGTTTATGATTGTATCGTTGTCTCTATTTGGTATTGCTGGGTTAATCCTGGCGCCGATTCTACTCATCTTGCTCAAAGCTCTATATGATCAAGGATACTTCCAACGATGGATTCGCATGCCTGTCGATGAATTCGATTCGAATCCTCTCGTTCCTAACGTAGAGCCTAGTGCCGAATCGAGCACTCCAAGTCATACAAATGCAACTGCAGATGAGCATTATAAAGCATAAGGAATAAGATTGCTGCCGTAGGTTGAATAACAGTAATAAAGTGATAAGTAGTTTGTTTAGCATCGCTTTTACCATCGTATAACTAAAAAGAACCACACAGGTGTGTGGTTCAAGTATCGTGAACCCCTGTATTATAGAAAATACAGGGGTTCTTTATGTTTATGCAATTACAGGGACTTGGCAGCTGCCATAACTTCTGTAAGTGTTCCTGCCGTATGGATTAATTCATTATTTTTCATAAAACTATGCTTGATGACCGCATCATCAATGACTGTCTCGAACTGTCCTCCTAAGGATTCAGACTTAGAATTCAAAAAGATCGTGTACTCCTCAACAAGAACTTGATTATTGGGCTTAAAAGTAATAAATATATCTTCCTCGCCTTCTCTCGACCCCACCCGATAGATGCTATCGAATCCCGGCTTCAATGTAAAGTTGAAATCACCGTTATGAAGTGTTGCAGTTACATCTTTCGGGGCGGTGAAATACACCTTTTTGGTCACCCCATCATTTATAACCTTGATGTTATTTTTAAAAAGTGCTTTACCCACGATAGGTTTCTCCGTCCACTCGAACGGTTCAAGCGGCTTACTTTGACTACCTTTTACGTTCATGATGCTAAATGCAATGATAGCAATTACAACCATAATAAGTGCTGTTGCTGCTGATAATTTTACTTTTCTAGTCATACTATATGTTCGCTCCTTACACCTTCCATACAAGCTCATACATAACAGAATCAGCATATTCGGAAATTGAAATGCGCTATAATTTGTGACATCTGTTCAATCAACTATTTATCTATTCAATCGACCCTGACAGTTGACGATGACTATACATATCTTTTCTCCGATATGCGCTTAGCATAAGCCCGACCACAGCAAAATCAAAGATGACAGTCAATGAGCTCCAATTCATTAATGGCAATTGAGGTGCACCTTCTGGAAATATGTTTAGACACATCAATATATTCCATACATATTGCAAAACTAGCACTGTGGTCAACCCAATAACTAACCCTCTAGCATATCCATCCTTAAGCATGATCCCCATACGCAATACTCTTTTTATAAAAAATAGTACGAATAGAATGGAAATAATACCAAACACCCAACCAAGGCTGTGGACTGCATAAGTAAATTGAAACTCGATATTATGAGGATACATCATTGTATTGATATCATTTAATCCAAATCCTTGACCCCACATCCCGGCTGATTCAAGCAATCGGAATGAACGTTCACTGATGGAACCAGCACCTCGATTTAAACCGTCTGTAAAGTAATATAAATTGTGTTGTAACATACCTTGTATCCCTATCCAATGGGAACCTTTTGGTGTACTTCCAATATATAAGATTAGTCCCATTAACAACGCCCCAGACAAGCTAACAGAAAGAAGCAGTTTTCTATATCCTGCTATCAACAACAGAACAACCAATCCTATACAGTAGCTAAAGAAAGTGATCAATGAAGCGTAGTGAGAGTACACAATTATAGGCAATAAGATGCTTACTATCATCTTTACATTCGTAGAACGAATCTCCATTCCTTTAACCTGCATATCATGCCTCTTTAACTGAAAAATACCAGCAAAAGAAATAAGGAATAAGTACGGCGATAAATAAAATAATTGAGCGTAAATCCTGTTGAAATCGTTCATTTGAGACTCAGTTGTGGCATAATCCGGCGCTATATATCCCAAATATAGACTAATAAGATGAGCCACGACCAATAAGGCTAATGTTATAACATATAGCTGCCACGAGAAACGCAGTAACTTTCGATAATCGGCAAAATATACCGCGATCATAACAGAGATTCCTATGAATCCGTATAGTAAGTCTTCTTTAATTGGAAAGTCTACGGATAGATTTAAAAGGATAATCAGTGCGATACCGACCATACCTGCTACCAGTGCAATAACGCTCCATTCCGGCTTAGGCTTATGTGCAGTATGTAGGCCTTTACCTACTTCCTCAGGACTACCCATCTGCTTGAGAACGTCCGATACGGTTTCTTCTAGAGATGTGTTATCATGGTATTTTCGTTCTTCTGCTAAATCTTCCAGATGACCTAATAATTCATTTCGTATGTCTTCATGCATAGCTTTTGCCTTCACTTGTCCACACACACGATCTAAATACTGAACGATATCTGGATGCTCAGCAAAGCCCTTAACTCCGCCATTCATAAACTGCCCTCCCCAATTACACGGTCGACCGTCGAACGGAACAGCTTCCACTCCTGCTTCTTATCGACAAGTTGTAATCGTCCTTCCTCTGTTAACTTGTAGTACTTGCGCTTGCGCCCGCCCTCTTCACTCCAATAAGACTCCACTAATCGGTCAACCTCAAGCGTATGTAAAATAGGATACAACGTACCTTCCTTAAACGTGAAGACTCCCTCTGAACGCAGTTCGATCTCCTTCGTCATTTCATACCCATACATGTCCTTACGATTAAGCAAGGTCATTATAAGAATGACCGTACTCCCTTTCATTAGCTCTTTCTTAATTTTCATCCTATATCCCTCCATATGCATCGAGTTTCTATACATCGAAAATCTATACATCGGTTTTCTAGGTATTAATATATGCTAAAACTACTTTTTAGGCAAGCTATTTATATCTTCCAGTATATGGTTTAATGAAATTGCTCCATTTTGCAATCACTCTAGTTACATCCAGATACTGACTCGTGGTCATTATGGCAGCCCTTTAAATCAAGTCAATTTCCAACTCTCATGCTAGGATAACATCGAAACTATGCAGCATCTCAAAGAGGCGTACCCTTTAAGGATACGCCTTTATTTCTGATTTACCGATTCATAAGCAGCCAGTAAATCCATCACTTCACCAAATACAGAAGTCGCAATATGTGGTTGTGAGGCTTTACTGATTTCATTTTCGGACACAACCGCTACCGCATATCGAGGTTTATGAATCGGGCCGTAACCGACAAACCAACTATGCAGCTTGTTCGTTCCATATGCTTCGCTTTGAGCTGTACCGCTCTTCCCCGCCAGCTTCCACATACGGTTAAGCAGTTGCTGACCTGTTCCATCTTCAACAGTTCCTCTCATCCATTGCTGTAACAACCTCGTCGTTCTAGGCAGCAACATTTGCTCACCTTTAGCTTCAGCCTTAAATTCCATTATTGTATGACCTCTGGCATCTGTTGCTTTTGCAACAAGACGAGGATGACCTGTTCGACCATGCTGAAGCAGGGTAACGATTGCATTCGCTGCAGCAAGTGGAGTAACTCTCACATCACGCTGCCCGATAGCACTTTGCGCTCGTACACCACCATCTATAGTTGCAGCTCCAGTACGCTGTTCATCACCATTTGTATAACTGAATACACGCCCTTCCTGCTCCTGTGGAGCATGCGCAAGTGCTTTATGGCCTAGCCCATCCGAAGATATTAACCCTGCCTTGCCTGTAAAGCCAAGCTTGTCAGCATATTGCTGAATCTGTACAGCGCTGAGCCGTTCCCCTAATTGAGCAAATACGACATTACATGACTGTTCAAAAGCCTGCTCTAATGTTAATTCGCCATGCCCTTCTTTGTGCCAACAAGATAAACCATAACGCCCATATTGTCCTGTACATAGAAACTTCTCTTTTGGAGATACCTTGCCCGTTTCAATCGCAGCAGCTGCGGTAACAAGCTTAAACACGGAACCTGGGGGCAGCGCAGTTACCGCCTGATTGTTCCAATCCGTGTGCTCCGGTTCAATATGCTGTGGATCGTATCGTGGCAAAGAGACCATCGCTACAATATCACGCGCTTGCACATCCAATACAACGACCGCTCCACGATGAATTCCTTTTTCACGCATAATCCCATCGATTGCAGTATGAAGCTTCATATCAGCTGTCGTATGCAGCATTAGCGGATAATACGGATTATGCGGACGGCTCAGCCTAACATCAAGCCCTTTCAATGGGGTTTGCAAAGCATCCGTATAATGTACATAGGTGTGTGCACCAATACTTTTCAATAACGGTTGAAATGACTGTTCCAATCCAGCGGCCCCAGTTCTCATTGTTTCAGTACTATTTACTGACTTTACATGCTCATCCGAAGTCAGCAGGCTCGTGTAACCGATCCAATGAGGAGTCGCCGTTCGATATGGATAAGGCTCCGCATAAGGGAGAATTCGAACACCATTCCATTTTTGCAGCTGTACATCTTTTATCTGTGAGGAACTCAATAACAATGGTGTTTCCACCTTGTTTGAATCACTGCCTACCTTGTTCGGATTGCTAACACTTGCAATAAACGGCTCCTTTGCCTGTGTCCATTGTTCAACAAGCTTCTCTTCCTTCATATTCAACCAAACAGATATGGTTCGGATTGCTTTACGATCAAGTGATTGACGATTAACAGGAAAGAGCACTAACACATCTTCATGTTTCCCTGTCAACATCCGACCTTTGCTGTCTACAATTCGACCACGACCATCATCCAGTGCGATGCCTTTTTCCCGTTGAACGATAGAACGACTCACAACAGATCGTTCACGACTATCCATCTTCCCCCCTATTAACTGGAGGTAGGCTAATCGTACTCCATACAACAACAAGATACAGCTAAGTACCAGTCCCGTTATTTGAATACGGCTCCATCTTTCCCTGTGCAGCTGACTTTCCGTTTGCTTTTTCATACGACCATCTGATCCATTTTTTTCACCCTTATAATGCAGGTTAAATAATATGGGTTCAATCCCATTATTCCAATCAAGCAACTACCGGCTTATTTATTCACTAGTAACTAGTATTTCTTACTAAAATACTTCTCAAACAGCCCGGCTTCATCCTTGCTGCCTATTTTCGTTACTTCACGACACTCCCATCAAAAAGAGACTGCCCATCTGCCATTTCTCAATGACTTTGGACAGTCTCTATAAGTTCGATTCATTCAAATCGGTACAAAGTGTAGCATGTTACTGTTGAACGATACTAAACTGCTTCAATCTCTCCTGCAAATCATTGGACACTTGCTCCAATTCAGTTGAAAGCTCCACCAAACGGTTGGATACAAGCATCTGTTCATTGCTAAGTGAAGCCACCTCTTCGGACGTCGCCGAAGACTGTTCCGCTACCGCACTGACATTAGACATTGCCTCCGTCATTATCCGCTGAGATTCATCCAACTCATTCACAGCCGAAGTTGCAGAATCTAGTCTTTCAAATAGGGCAATCATTTGAGATTCTACCCCATGGAAGATCATATCCGCTTCCTTCACTGCCCCAAGCTGCTCACGGAATATCGGGTAAGCCTCTCCTAACATCGTTACCGTTTCATCCACTTCACGTTGAATGCTTGCTGTAATCTGACCAACAACTTCAATGGATTGCTTGGATTGATCCGCAAGATTGCGTATCTCATCTGCTACGACCATAAAGCCCTTCCCTGCCGCACCAGCTCTTGCAGCTTCAATCGCTGCATTAAGCGACAGTATGTTGGTTTGTTTCGTCATTTGATTGAGCAGATCAAGAATTTGACGAACAGACTGTGTACTGTCTTTGAGTGCATCAACCTTTGCTACTAAGGAACGAACGATTTGCTCGGTAGCAGCGGTTTTTGTACTCAATTCATTCATATAGCTAGTACCCCTCTGACTCTGCTGCTGTACTTCAGTCGCCGCATGAAACATTTCTACGTTCATTTCAACGACTTGCTGCATTTTGTTCGTCGTTTGCTCACTGCAGTCATTGCTACGCTCAGCTTCCACAGCCAGACTCGCTGCTCCTTTTGCTATTTCCTCAGTAGCCAGCGCAATTTCCTTAGCAGAAGATGCAGTACTGCGCGAAGCTTCACTCAACTGCCCGGCAGTAAGCAGCACAGCTTGAGCAGACTCATCCGTACGTTGAACGAGATCCTTGATGCGCTCCATCATCGTATTGAAGCTTGTGCTTAGCTGTCCGATCTCGTCACTGGAGCGATGCTCCATATGAAGACCTAGCTTGCCCTCAGCACCTTCCATCATCAGATCGCGCAGACGCTTGAGCGGCTTACCTACCATTCTCATTACGTAATATCCCAGTAAAGCTGCAACAATGATTCCAACTCCAACTGAGATCCACGTAACATTACGAATCGAATTGGTCTCTTTCACAATCGATTGTACAGGGGTAAATCCATTTAATATCCATCCTGTCTCACGTGAAACAAAATAAGACCCTAACAGTTCCCCCTGCTCAGCACTGTCCACAATCTGTTTCCCTGAGTTCGCTTGATCTTGTGGTGTCAGCTGGATAGCAGGAGCTTGTCCTAATTTGCTTAAATCATTATCCAGCACAAGCTTACCCTTTGTGTCTACAATTTGGATAAACCCGCCTTGGCTCTGGTCCCACTTCAAATGATCAGCCAAAGATTGTACGTATATTTCCATTACCATAACAAATTGTGGTTCATTTGTTTTCAAATCATTTACAAGGCGAGCCATCGAAAAGATAGGCTTCGGACTTTGTTCAGCAACTCCTTTGGCACTCGACGGAATCCATACCGGCTGACCCTTCTTGTTAACTGCTTCCTTAAACCAATCCTTTTCCCTTGCTGTAGATAAGGCATCGGAAGGTGTGCCTGATGTAAATATAGGAGTACCGTTATTCTCGAGCGGAATAAAGAACATCGAAAATAGCGTGTTATTCCCAAATACGTAGCCTTTCAGCTCGGATTCAATTTGTTTCGTTTGCTCAAAGAGTTCGAATGAATTGCTCTTATCTCCACGATACACATTCGACAAGTTCGTATGCAGCTGCTTATCAAAGAGTACCTGATTCGACAGCTTTACACTGTTGTTGAACAATAAATCAAGCTTTTCCCCCGCTTGAATCAACGTTTGCTGCTGAGACAACGACAACTGTTCCTCTACAATCGTTCTTGAGCGATCATAAGAAAATAACCCTATACTCACTACTAACAGCGTTACACTTACTAAAAAGATAATGAATAACTTGATCCCCACAGAGCTAAGCGCTTTCAATTTCAGAATATCCCCCTTATTCTGCATGATTAACGACGGACTCGTATCTTTTTTTCGTTTCAAGCGCATCGCTATACCCCTTCCTCTTCCTAAGCAGATAGGCAAATCTAGGTATTAAGTCGTATGTCGTATGTAGTTCGTTGTCCGGCTTGGTAAATCCTTCATAGTAAATCGATCTTTTAATAAAAATGATGTCAATTCATTCCGAAACAGCACCACAAAGTCGTTTCTTACCTAAAAATAAATAAACCCTTGCTCGTAAGCAAGGGCCTATTCCTGTGATTAAGGGTGAAAAATATATGGTTACTGATAACTCAATCATTCTGTTCAACAGTTTATTGCAGAGCTGTCAGCAGTTTGTTGTTAACGATTCTTTTTGCGCATCATATCAAAGTACTTCACTGGTTGATCGACCTTCACTTTGACATATTGCAATGGATGACGAGCTGCATCCAGTGAATTTCCTTTTTCATCGTAGATCGCCTCAATCGTCTGCTTGAAGAAGAATCCTTTAGGACCAAAGAACTCTACTTCTGTACCTGGCTTAAAGTGATTGCGCTGCTGAACAGTAGCCAGCTGAGTCTCGGGATCATAGTCGATTACAAGTCCTGCAAAGTCATACGGCACAGCCTTCTCTTCGGGCTCATAAATATGATCTTCATGATCAGGCTCTTCGTAGAAGAAGCCTGTATTGACTGGACGGTTCGCCGCCTTATTCATCTCTTCAACCCATTCTGGCTTCAACTGATACTGTTCAGGGTCCGCCATATAGGAATCGATTGCTTGACGATAAACGTTAGTAACCGTTGCCACATAGTGAATGGACTTCATTCGTCCTTCGACCTTGAAGCTATCAACACCGGAGTCTACAAGATCAGGCAAATGATCAATCATGCACAAATCCTTAGAGCTCATCGTAAACGGATTTTGCTCCTCTTGGAACAATGGTAGCTGCGTAATTCCTACCTTGAATGGTTCCAATGCAGGCTTCTGTTCCATATCCTCTGCATCAGCACGATCATCCTCGAATAGGTCATACCTCCAGCGACAAGATTGACAGCATCCACCTCGGTTGGAATCACGGTCGGTAAAGTGATTAGACAAAACGCAGCGACCCGAATAGGAGGAACACATTGCGCCGTGAATAAACGCCTCGATCTCCACATCCACATGCTGCTTAATTTCTGCAATCTCTTCCATGCTCGTCTCACGAGCAAGTACTACGCGAGGAGCCCCTTCATTTTTCCAGAATTGTACCGTTTGCCAGTTGGATACGGATTGCTGTGTAGACACATGCACCTCAAGCTTAGGCGCTACGCGTTGAGACGTTTCAATAATAGCCGGGTCAGCTACGATAATGGCACTGATTCCGACTTCCTCCAGCTTGCGGAGATAGTCCTCCAAGCCTTCAATATCCTCATTGTGCGCGTAAATATTTGTCGCAACGAATACTTTCGCCCCATATTTATTGGCAAATTCTACACCTTCACGCATTTCCTCGAAGCTAAAATTGTCTGCGTTTGAACGCAAACCATATTTTTGACCTCCGATGTAAACCGCATCCGCTCCATAATGAATCGCAAACTTAAGCTTCTCAAGGTTGCCTGCGGGAGCTAGCAATTCCGGCTTATCCAGCCGGTTACGCTTGCCAAAGTATTTCCGCTCATGCTTCATTGTAGTTGTCATACCCTTTAGCTCTCCCTTCCTTAGTACATTTGCTCTTTATAGAAAAATCCGAATGATAGTTCACGTTCAGGGTCTTGCACCTCTCGGATACGCTCCAGCCACTGCTCGTTGAATTGGTAGCTTTGTGGATCCTCTGCATATCTATCAATCGCTTCGCGATATACACGAACGACCGTTTCATTGTAATGCAGCGGCTTCAATAGTGTTTCAATCTTGAATGAATCGAGCCCTGCTTCAAGCAACAGCTTCAAGTCCTCTATAATACATACGTCATCTGAGCTCATTACATAAGTACCATGTTCATCCTCATAAACAGGGTATTTCTCATCCTGACGTTCCTGTTCGATTAAAAATAACTTTCGTTCAATGCCGACTTCTTCAAGGTGAGCCTCTTTGCCAATATGACGCATGTAGTGCTGAAGAAGATGACGCTTGGAATGATATATATTCGTCATCCCATGCACTTGCACTTCCACTTCCATATCTGGAAGCTCACGCTTCATCTCTTGCACTTGCTCCATATTTAACTCGCGCGCCAATACCATGCGACTTGCGCCGCGTTTTTGCCAGTAGCGAGCTGTTACAAAGTTCGTCGACGTCATCTCGGCGTTCCAGAACAGCTTTGTATTCGGCGCAGAGTCCTTAGCGATCATCAGTATCGCAGGATCTCCATACACGATTGCATCTACACCAGCACATTCCAATTGTGCCAAGTAGTTAGGCAGTTCTTTCATCGTATCATTATGTAACAGTTGATTAACTGCCACATAGAGCTTCGCATGATGCTCGCGCACGATTGGCATTGCTTCCTCAATAAGCTCAACGGTCATCGTCCCTGGTAATCGCAGGCCATATTTGGGTTCTCCTACGAGAACCGCACTAGCCCCGGCTTGGAGTAAACGTTGCACTTCAGTAATACTGCCTGCTGTTACAAGCAGCTCCGGCTTCTTACTCATCCTCACACCACTTTCCTCTCATTACATAAGCATGTCTCTCTATATAACCGTAATTCGGCCCCTCATTCCATGCATAATAGCATTGCATTTTTAAAATGGGGAGCCGATTAGATACTTAACGTTTGATTCTTTCTAAATCATTGCAGTGGTTGGTAGCTTTCTATCGATCATTGCTTTTTACTTTTTTCAATGTTTTTCTGATGATCCTCATACGTTTTGGCAAATAGATGAGTCGAAGTTCCATCTTTTTTCGTCACATAGAACAAATACTCCGAAGCTTCTGGCGCCAATGCCGCAGTAAGCGACGCAAGGCTCGGGCTTGCGATCGGACCTGGTGGAAGCTTGTCCACTTTGTACGTGTTGTAAGGACTATCGATTTCTAAGTCTTTATAGAGTAAGCGTTCTTTAGGCTTATCCAATGCATATTGGACGGTCGCATCAATTTGAAGACGCATTTTATCATCAATTCGGTTATAGATAACACCAGCAACTAAGGCACGTTCCTCATCAACAACAACTTCACGCTCTACTAATGAGGCTACTGTGAACAACTCATGAACCGTTAATCCGCGCTCCTTTAACTGCTGCTCCCAGTTCGGAATTTGCGTTAAGCGATTCTCCGTCTCCAACAACATACGATTGACGATATCTTGAGCTGTGCTGCCAATTTTCAATTCATATGTCTCTGGGAATAAATAACCTTCCAACGGATGTTTAAGGCTCGTATCCTGCGGGATGAGGAATGGAGTGGAATTTTCTTTTTGCAGCAGCTTCGCTGTCTCTGCAGCCGCCGTTAAAAATTCGTCCTTCTTAACGATGCCTTCTTTCGCTAGCTTGTCCGCCATTTGTTCAATTGTGAAGCCTTCGGGAATCGTAAAGCGTACACCTTCCTGCTTAACGACTTCTCCACCATTCAGCTTCGCAATAATTTCTTCATACGTCATTCCAGGTTTAAACGCATATTCTCCTGCCTTAAATTTGCTGCCTTCTCCGTTCCATTTCAAATACGTTTTAAAAAAGGTAGCATTTTTAATAAGTCCTTGCTCTTCTAATTGCTGTGCAATTGTAGACGGCCCAGTGCCACTTTCAATCTTCACATGCACTTCTTCGTTTTTCGCCGACACTGGCTGTAGACTGCTCCATACATACCAACCTCCGCCAGCCGCTAAAATCAATACAGCTAGAAAAAGAATAGATACTATTTTCAGTCCTGATTTCATATCTTCACTCTCCCACATGGAAAAAAGAGCGGTATGCCCGCCCTTTTTCAAACTATTACAATGTGCGATTACTATCTACAATCAAGGCTTACTTCTCGTCTTCAAGCTCATCTGAGAATGCAACTTCATCGTAAAGCTCCATTACATTCTCCCACTCTTCATCTTCTTCAATCGTCTCAAGCTGAGGTACACCTTGAGCGTTATCCGTGATGCGAAGTACATCTATTTCGCCGTCTTCTTCTTGAACAACGACAGCATAAGCCTTAGCTTCTATTTGAAATTCCGCAAGCAAGTCGAAGATGCGACTTGTACCTTGTTCATCTGTCATTTCCAACGACGTACCGAACGTCGATGAAATACGATCGATAAATTGAAGTTTCTGTTCACTCACGTCTTAAATCTCCTCTGAATCCACTAGCGTATTGAATGTCTCTTCAACGATATTCCACTCTTCTTCATCTTCGATAACGAACAGCTTCAGGTCGTCTCCGTCTTCTTCATAGCGGAATGCGTATACTTCTTCAGAATCCTCTTCATCACTAGGTTCAACAGGAACGACCATCATGTATTTATTGTCGGACCCATCTACTTCAAACTTCATGATGACTTCGAACTCTTCTTCATTACCCTCATCATCAGGAATGTAGATAATTTCTGGCTCTTCATGTTGTTGTTTATCGTTCGTCATGTTCAAACCCCTCACCTTCTAGATTGATAGTCGAGATAATTCTGCAAAATTATAGTGGCCGCTATTTTGTCAACGACCTGTCTTCGTTTCTTGCGACTAACGTCAGCCTCAAGCAATGTCCGCTCAGCAGAAACGGTGCTCAAGCGCTCATCCCACAGGTGAACGGGCAGTCCCAACGATTCTTTCAATGTCTCGGCGAAAGCAATACTGATTTCGCCGCGTGGGCCGATCGTGCCGTTCATGTTCTTCGGAAGTCCGAGAACAATTTCTTCAACCCCGTGCTCACGCACGAGTGCTTCCAAACGACGCAAGTCATCCTCTGGGCCGCGGCGTACAATAACTTCGACACCTTGTGCGGTCCAGCCCATTGCATCGCTCACTGCGACACCGATCTTGCGGTCCCCATAATCCAATCCAATCAGTTTCATCGTCTTCTCCTACCGCCGCTTATGGCAAGTTCGTGCGCCGTATATCCAACACACGATAAATTAGCGATGGTGTTTCAGGTAGAAACGAACTAACTCTTCGATAAGTTCATCGCGTTCTTTCTTACCCACCATGCTTCGAGCGTTGTTATGACGCGGAATGTAAGCGGGGTCTCCCGAGAGCAGGTAACCGACGATTTGATTGATTGGATTGTATTCTTTTTCAATCAATGCATCATACACTGACAACAAAATTTCCTGACTAGATGCCTCTTGCTCTTCTGGCTTCACATTGAACTTCATTGTCTTATCCATAGAATTCATCGTCGACACCTCGCTTTATTCTTATCATAACACATACCCGGCAAAACAAGAAATTATACCTTTTCCATCATTTCAGACAGGTGCGTTAAGCACCTGCCTGCTGATTTACCAACTGCTCAACGAGCGCAAGCGCTTCGCTCAGCTTCTCGGCATTCTTGCCTCCGGCCTGTGCCATATCTGGACGACCGCCGCCGCCGCCGCCAGCTGCAGCAGCAATCTCTTTAATCATTTTACCCGCGTGGAAGCCCTGTTTAACTAGTTCAGGAGCAACGGATACAACAAAGTTAACTTTGCCTTCACTTGCAGCACCAAGTACGATAACCGCTTGATCCAACTTCGTTTTCAGCTCATCAGCTGTCGTACGCAATGCATCCATGCTTCCAGCATTCACTTGTGCCGTTAACACTTGTACCCCTGCAACTGTGCGTACTTGATCAGTCAATTGCCCTGCTTCCATACTGGAGAGCTTCGCTAGTAGCGATTCATTTTCACGTGCTAATTCTTTTTCGCGTACGAACATCGCTTCTACACGTTTAGGCACATCTGAAACATTGGACTTGAGCAGGCTCGCCGCTTGCTTCAACACATCCAATTGCGCCTCCATATATTGATACGCATTACGACCCGTAACGGCTTCAATTCTTCGTACGCCAGATCCAATTCCGCTCTCGCTTACGATTTTGAACAAGCCAATCTCAGACGTATTGTTTACGTGACAGCCACCACACAGCTCAATGCTGTATTGACCAACTTGTACGACGCGAACAACGTCACCGTATTTCTCGCCGAACAGCGCCATAGCGCCCATTGCTTTCGCTTCATCAATCGATTTCAACTCAATCTTAAGCGCAGTACCCTTCCAAATCTGTTCGTTCACACGGCGTTCGATATCTGCCAACTCTTCAGGCTTGATGCTGCCCAAGTTCGTGAAGTCGAAACGAAGACGCTCTGTTTGCACCAAAGAACCTGCTTGGTTAACATGCTCGCCAAGTACGTCCTTCAACGCTTGATGAAGCAAGTGTGTAGCTGTATGGTTCTTGATGATGTCTTCGCGTTCTGCACGAGCTACAGCCGCTTCAATCGTCATCCCCTCACGGAGCACGCCTTCTTCTACTGTTACGATATGAACATGCTGGCCATGCGGTGCTTTTTTCATATTTTCAACACGCGCAACGAGACCTGAACCTGTCAGTACGCCCGTATCACTTACTTGTCCACCGCTCTCCGCATAGAACGGAGTACGATCAAGGATAACTTGGCAAGTTTGACCTGCAGCCGCTTCCTTAACTAGCTCACTATCAGCGATAATCGCTAACACCGTGGAAGATGTTACATACTCATCATAACCAACGAATTCGCTTTTAGTCGTAAGGTCAGCGAGCGGCCCGCCCTGTACATTCATGCTCTCTGCCACTTGACGTGTGGAACGTGCGCGTTCACGCTGCTCTTCCATCGCTGTATCGAATCCTTCACGATCAACAGTCAAGCCATGCTCTGCCGCATATTCTTCCGTCAAATCAAACGGGAATCCATATGTGTCATACAATTTGAACGCATCAGGTCCGCTAATTTGCGTATGGCCTTCTTTCTTCGCAGTTGCTGCCATTTCAGAAAGAATCGCAAGACCGTCAGCAAGCGTTTCATGGAAACGCTCTTCTTCATTCTTGATTACCTTCTCAATGAACTCGCGCTTTTCTACTACTTCTGGGTAGTAAGTGCCCATTACATCGCCAACCGTCTTAACAAGCTCGACCATGAACGGACGGTCCATACCGAGCATTTTCCCGTAGCGTACAGCACGGCGAAGCAAACGACGAACAACATAGCCGCGGCCTTCATTAGATGGCAATACGCCATCACCAGCTGTAAATACAACAGTACGAATGTGGTCAGCAATTACTTTGAACGCAACATCCAATTCTGGATTTTCTTTATATTTCACGCCTGCAATACGGCTCGTCTCTTCAATAATTGGCATGAACAAATCCGTATCGAAGTTCGAATCTACATCTTGCAAAATGGAAGCGAATCGCTCCAAACCTGCGCCTGTATCGATATTTTTATTCGGAAGCGGCGTGTAGCTGCCATCCTTGTTATGGTTGAATTGAGTGAACACCACATTCCATACTTCTAGATAGCGTTCATTTTCACCACTCGGGTAGTTTTCTGGATCGTTAGGATCTCCGTACTTCTCGCCACGGTCATAGAAAATTTCCGTACATGGTCCGCAAGGCCCTTCGCCGATATCCCAGAAGTTATCTTCTGTTTTGATAATGTGATCAGCTGGAACACCAATCTTCTCGTTCCATAGCTTGTATGCTTCCTCGTCTTCCGGATATACGGTGACATATAGACGCTCAGCTTCAAGTCCAATCCATTTCTTATCAGTCAAGAACTCCCAAGCCCACTCGATTGCTTCTTCCTTGAAGTAGTCTCCGATAGAGAAGTTGCCGAGCATTTCAAAAAACGTATGGTGACGACGTGTTTTACCTACGTTTTCGATGTCATTTGTACGAATACACTTTTGCGAGTTCGTAATACGTGGATTGTCAGGAATGACACGTCCGTCGAAATACGGCTTAAGCGGTGCCATACCCGCATTAATCCACAATAAGGATGGATCGTTATGCGGTACGAGCGATGCGCTCGGTTCGATGTGATGTCCTTTACTCTCGAAAAATTGAAGCCATTTAGCACGAATGTCACTTGCTTTCATGAAGGATTCCTCCTATGACGTTATGTTCCATATAGTTGTGTAAAAAAATAAAAATCGCCCCTGACATGCAGGGACGATTAAATATCGCGGTACCACCCTGGTTATCGCTTGGCTTGCATGCTAGACACACAGCTAAAGCTGCATAGAATAAGCACGATGCAAGACTAAACATAAAGCGATCTCCTCGTCGTTGATAACGGGTTCGACCCGGTGAAGTTCATTCACACTCCGTAACTAGCGTTCAGCGGCACTTCATGGTGAAGATTCTTACAGCCTCTATACAGCGTACTTTGCCATATAAGGAATCTTCTCTCTGGACCAAGGGCTGCAGCTTACTCGGTTTCATCTACGTTTTGACCAATATTTTGACCAATAAAAGTATTGTTAATTATTTAGTATAATTAGCTAAAGGAACGTTGTCAAACCCCGTTATTAGCGACTTCCTCCAGGAGAAGAACTCGTTAAATAACCGACCTCTTGAAGCACGCGTTGCAGCATAACCGCACCTTGCGCACGAGTAGCATGACCTTGCGGTGCAAATGTTTTAGCGTTAAGCCCCGATATCAGTCCCGCATCAACCGCCTTGGCCACATCCCGCTTCGCATAGGAGCTTATATGGTTCCGATCCGAGAACTTCTCAACAGCTGTACCGCCTTCTGTCAGCGGTTGTCCGGCGGCATTCATGACACGCACAAGCATCATCGCCATTTGTTCACGAGTAATCGTCTGACTTGGACGGAACGTGCCATCGCTATAGCCGCTAATAATGCCTGCTCTAGAAGCTGCCCCTATCATGCCTGCCATCGGATGTGAATCACTAATATCACGGAATTGCGTTGCCCCAGAATGATCAGGCTTCAATCCAAAAGAACGAGCGAGCAGCACGGCAAATTGTGCGCGTGTCAGCTTTTGCTCTGGAGAGAAGCGGTCATTTGATGTTCCTTCAATGATAAACTTCGAGGCAAGTGTCTCAATGGACGCACGCGCCCAATGTGAGCGCGCATCATGGAAGGACTTATTGCGCTCTGCTAATGCAGCGCTAATATTGGACTTACCAGCGAACTTCACCATTGTAATTCCACGCTCTACTTTGATTGTATTTGCTGTATATAAAATGCGATCAACACTGGAGTCGTACTGGATCGCGGATAAATATTTGGGATGGTAGACAGATGTTAGTCGGTACGCATGCTGCACATCTGCTGCAATATTACGCGGCGCCTTTCCATCTACAAAGGAGTACAATGAAAACTTATGAGGACTGATAAGCTGGCGTGCACTGAGCTGACTAAGCTTCTGAGTCAACTTAGTTAAAGTTGGGTCTTCTTCCACATGAATAGCCACCCATATCGAAGAGTCATTTGCCCATTCAGTTCGAATACCAGTGTAATTCAGATTATTTAGCGGAAGTGTATAAACCGTATCTTTGTATTTAAGTGAAAACTTTACCCCGCTAGCTTGCTTGGCTGACGTTTCTAGAACTTGCAGCGGAATGACGATGAGTCCACTGTTCTCTGTAACTGGGACTTCATATATAACGTGTTTAGCAGCGCTGTTCTTTGCTGCATAATCAAATGCGGAAGCGAAATGATCCTTGTTGAGTGCATAGCGGTTGCTCGGCATTACACTAATATGAGACGGAGACTGTGCCGGTTGTTTAGCGGCTGAGTTCTGATTCAGCGTATAAATACCATGTTCCAGCAACCACTCGTAGGGTGTATCCGTAATATGCGCTGGACGATTACCTGCCCCTGGTGTGTTTGGCTGACCAGGTGTACTTGGGTTACCCGGGTTACTTGGCGTACCCGGTACTCCGCCTGGCCCACCTGGACTTCCTGGATTAGCGGGTGGTTTGCCTGGAACAGTCGGCCCGCCTGGGACACCGGGCTTCCCGGGTTGACCCGGATTCCCTGGCTTACCGGGCTGCTCTGGTGTTCCCGGTACTCCTGGCTTGCCAGGGGCATCAGGCTTGCCAGGCTGCCCAGGTGTATGCGCACCATACAAAACAGGTACGTTTACTAATGGCGCGAGGCGATTTCCTACTATATCCTCTAACGGCGCTTGGCCAGAATTATAACTTAACGTAATGCTATCATTATAATGTGCTTGCTGCTTAAGTTGGATGGTCACGATGTTAGAATTGGAAGAGAGGCTGCTTAAACCTAGAGGTTGATTATTACGATATACATGGAATTGCTGTAAGGCTGCTAAAGTTACAGGCTTAAGCCTTTCTGAAAAGACGAGAGTTACGACATTGTCTCTCATTGCAGCTTGGCTAAGTACAGGCGGAGAAGTATCACTGCCAGCTTGTGTCCTAAACACCCAATCTCGATCATAGATTCCTACAAAGTCACCGACGTTGCTGCGGAAAGTACCATAATCCATCCATACTGTATATTCTGTATCTGGATTTAATGTTGTCCCCACATGCCATTCGACAGATCGATTGTTGTTCGTTATTTTAACGCGAGCATCACTGACAGGAATTCTTTCTACATCATCTCCCATCAAAGTTCGAATCGCCAGCTCGCCATTCCCCTTTACAATCGCCTGATCGAAAGTAAGCTGAAGTACTGGCCGCGTACTCACCTGTTGTGCAGCTCTCGCTGGAGCCATGTTGACTAAACGTACCGCCTTCCAACTATTTGCCACTGGTCCTACTGAAGCAATTTCTGGGGATGTATTCATAGAGGAATTATTGGACGGCAGCTGTTCCGCATTGGCGTTTGTCTGCTCATTTGATGCGGCAGAAGCAGCAAGTGGCTGCAATACCATCAAAGCAGATACTGCGTACACGAAGCATGATCTTAATAATTTCACTACATATTTCACTCCTCGCACATTTACAAATATTTCTTGTAACTTATATAGACGAATTAAATTTCATTTTGTTGTGCTTTTTCATCAAAAAATTGGTGTCAATTTGTCACATCGCTGTCAGGACGAGCATTTCTATCCCCTTACCCACCCAAAAGCAATCAAAATGAATGATCGGCAACTCACAGCAAAAAAAGCTGCTCGACAATACGAACAGCTTTTTCCCCTTCATATTTGAAGCCTGTACGCTATGCAAGTAGTAAGAAGTAGTAATTGAGCGTTACAACGTCCTACGCCTTACGAAATAAGTAAATACATGTTGGAGCACAACCTTCAACGCTGCGAAGACAGGTACTGCCAATATTAAACCGACGACCCCAGCGATTTCGCCACCTACGAGCAAAGCGAAAATGATGGACAACGGATGCATATGCAGCGTTCTGCCTACGACCTGTGGAGAGATCACGTTTCCCTCTAATATTTGACAAGCCGTATTTACGACAATAACCATCAGCATCATCTTAAATGAAATAGTTGAGGCAACAATCAGAGCAGGAGCCGCTCCAAAATAAGGACCTAAATACGGAATAATATTAAATATCGCCACCATTAAAGCCAAAAGCAGCGCATAAGGCATACCAATCATCCAATAGCCGATATAGGCCAGCATCCCGATTATGACACACACGAGAAATTGACCACGAATATAGCTTCCGAGTGCAGCATCAATATCTTTGAACATCATGACAAAATGCTTGCGATGGCTTCTAGGCACATAAGCCACTACCGTTCGTTCGAACACCTCGAAGTCTTTCAAAATGTAAAAAATAAGGAACGGGACGATTAATGCAACAAACAGCATATTAATCGTTGCACCAATATTGTCTATAAAATGAGTAATGCCTTTGCTCATCCGCTGTTCCAGCATAAACATCCATTCATTCATACCCGTCCTCAGCGTTGGAGGCATTAAGGAAGACTGACTAAGTCCACTCATAAATCGCTCTGCCTTCGCATTTAACTGCGGCATCTGCTGATTCAGCCCTTCAAGCTGCGCCAACAACATCGGAATTGCATTCATAAGAATAACGACAACAGAGAAAATAAATACCGCATAGATGAGCAGCACCGCAATCGTACGCGGTACTTTGCGATCATTTAACAACGAAACGATCGGATTAAGTACATAAGCAATGATCATAGCAATAAAGAAAGGAGCAAAGATTGCCTTAAAAAACGTATACAAATGTCCTATAACTGGTCGTAGCAAATACAGCATATACAAAATAAGCAAACCGAGAAGCATATAAATGCCGTATACGAACAATTTATTTTTTAACAAACGCTCCACTGCTTCTCACACTCCATCGGGACATGCATTCACAGTAGAGTATATGTCAACTACACCAAAAATAATCCGTCAGGATTTCCATTGGACAACTTCCAAATTCGTTGATTGTCGCTGCCGCGAAAACGCAATTCCGGTCGTCTTCGCTCTTGTAAGAACTGCCCATCTACCAGCACATCGATATAGGTCAACAGCTCATTCATATCTTTGGTTCCACTTTGCTTTATATATTCCAACGTATATCCCGTATACGCCCAAATGTTACGTCCCGCCTCACGGAGAATTCGTGCTAATCTTTTTACTTCACGCGCCTGCAGAAACGGCTCTCCGCCAGATAAAGTGATATCGCTAAGCGGATTGGACAGGAGTTCAGCTGCTGCTTCCTCTACACTAAGCACTTCGCCAGCCTGCATATTCCATGACTGCGGATTATGGCATCCAACACAGCGATGTGGACATCCACTCAAAAAGATAACCGAGCGTAATCCTTCACCGTCTACAACACTATCATGTACAAATGACAATACGCGCAAGCTCATTGATGCTTCACCCGCTCCTGCTCCTCCGCTTGCTTCGCCCGATTCCATTTGCTCATATTCCCAACCAAATAGCCTGTAATCCGCCGTATTCGCTCGATATTTGCCTCTGGCGCTCCACAAACCGGACATTCACTATGAATGATCGCTTGATATCCGCAACTGCGACAGCGATCCACAGGATGATTAATAGAGCCATAGCCGATATGGTGCTCTGCCATCGCCCGCACAAGCCGGTCGAGCGCCATTATATTGCCCGCTACCGCACCATCCAACTCGACATAGGTAATATGTCCGCCATTGCACAATTCATGGAAAGGTCCCTCTATGCGAATTTTATCAAATGCCTTCAAGTTGTAATAAACGGGTACATGATACGAATTTGTATAGTACTGTCTATCTGTCACTCCAGGGATAATCCCAAAATCAATACGGTCTTTCTTCACAAACTTTCCTGAGAGACCTTCTGCTGGAGTAGCAATAAGAGAAAAATTCAAGCCCGTTCGCTCTGCCGTCTCATCCATCCGCTTACGCATATGGCGAATAATTTGCAGCCCCAGCTCATGAGATGATTCCGACTGACCATGATGACTGCCTACTAATTGCGTCAATGCCTCTGCAAGACCAATAAAGCCAACGCCCAGCGTTCCTTGCTTCAACACATCCACCAATTCATCCTCTGGCGCTAACTGCTCACTTCCGCGCCAAACTCCCTGTCGCATAAGAAAGCTAAAATCTTTAGCACGCTTCTTACTTTGGAATTGAAGACGCTCTATCAGCTGCCGCTCCGCGATACCTATCAACTTGTCCAGCATCGAGAAAAAGTGCTCCACATTATCCGAAAGCAAACTAAGCCGAACGAGATTTAACGAAGTAAAAGATAAGTTACCACGGCCTAATGCAGTCTCTTTTCCGTTCACATTTCCCATTACCCTAGTTCGACATCCCATATAGCAAGCTTCAGATTCTGGTGTACCGTCATCATATTGAGCGTTAAATGGTGAATCTAAAAATGCAAAGTTCGGAAACAGTCGCTTAGCCGTTGTCTCCAGTGCTAATTCATACAAATCCCGATTCGGATCACCAACGTCGAAACTGATTCCGGACTTTAACTTAAATATTTGAATTGGGAAAATTGGCGTCTCTCCATTGCCAAGACCTGCCTGAGTAGCCAGCAGCAACTGCTTGACTAGCAATCGTCCAAAGGCAGACGTGTCCGTTCCGTAATTAATTGAAATGAAAGGAACTTGTCCGCCGCCGCGTGAATGCATCGAGTTTGAATTGTGAATGAAGGCTTCACAAGCTTGGTAAACATCTCGTTCTGTCCACTGCCACGCAAGCGACCCAACTTGCCCCGGATCAGTAAGAGGTAACTGTTCTAGCAAAATGACATGACGATTATAGGTCTTCTCTACATAAGGAGCCAAATCATAATCGAACATCGGATAAGCTTGACCGCCATGCTGCTGATTCTGATTCGCCTGCATAATGATGGAAGCCAGTGCCATCGCGCTTTTAATATCCTTAGGTTCACGCATATGTCCATGTCCTGTGTTAAATCCACCACGCAGCATTTGTCCGAGCGGAATTTGACAGCAGGTCGTCGTTCCTGTTGCATAATAATCTAGATCATGTGGATACAGCAGATTACTTTCCATTGCTTCTCTGGTCTCAGCCGTAAGCAGGTGATGCATCGCATACCAACGCGCGCTTTCACTGGCCATTTTCCCCATAATCCCCATTGGTGAGCGTCCGTCGACGTTCGCATTTTCTTGCATCAAGTCTTGATCAGAACCATCTACGATATCATCCAAGGCTGTAATCAACTTTTTCTGATCTAGTTGTTGCTGGTTTGCTATTTTATGAGCTGTCTGAAAGCGATGAACTGACTTAGATTGGTGTACAGTTCCCGCTGAAAACGACTCTTTTTTAGAAGTAAATAAAGTGGTCATCTATATCCCGCCCCTTCTTATGCACACTATATATAGTATGCATGCATAATGAAGATCACAATATGTATTATGTCACACCTGAAATTACAAAATTAAACAACAAAAGACCTGACTGCATAAGAGCAATCAGGTCTTGCTTGTTAGCTTATGTAGAGGCTGGTGCCCCTGTATACGCATTATCTGTCCATTCATCACCGAAAAAGAGATCATCCAGTGAGCTGAGTGTTCCATCTTCCTCTACTTGATAGACCGACATTTTCTCACCATTCACTGTTAGTTCAATAAAGCATCCCCAGCAGTAAAATTGGTGAGCACCTATTTTGCCGATGTCTTTCGAGTTGCAGTTCGGGCATTGCAGCATATGTTCACCATTCCGTCCCTATAATATTGCGCATTAGGGATTACAGCCACTCTATTGGTGCTCTGGCTTGAGGTCATGAAGCAGAATCGCATGTTCTCCTATCTGCATCCGGCTTGTTCCATCAATGCGCTGCCTTCCTTCCAGAAGGTCGGATATTAATCCGTCTGTAATTTCCAGTCCTATTATCGTATTGCCCATATCTGCCTGAAAATAAACATCAGCAACCCAGCCTATCTGCGTTCCCTCTAGCGTTAGCAATGGAATGTCCTTCAATCGCCTTGAACCGTATAAAAATGACCACTCTTGCTGCTCCACTATCTCTTCTCCACGCTCAATGACAGATGCACTCGGAATAAACACGGCATCTTCACCACAAGCCGCAAGCTGCTCCCAATGAATAACAGCAGCATGACGGCGGAACATGCCGCCCTCTTCCAATTCCAGATGAGTCAGCTTCCATTGTGCCGATATCCATATATCTTTGACTTTAGATACTCTTTGTCCTGTCGTAATATCATAGATCGGCAAGCCAATGAGCTCCAGCAACTTCACAATGCTCCTCCTCCAGCGAGATGCCGTGCTTGACAAACTCGCGTGTGAACTTGAAACACACATCCGCTTGAGGAACAGCTTATCGGTTCGTTCTGCTGCGCAGACGTTCCGCAATTCCCTTTATTCGCTCAACGGCTTCGTGCGCTTGCTCTTTAGTATTGCCCAATCCAAAGCTAAACCGCACAGCCGTCTTCATTCGCTCAGGCTCAAGTTTCATTGCTTGCAGCACATGTGATACTTCCAAGGAGCCAGATGTACAAGCTGAGCCGCTGGCAGCCATTACGCCTGCCATGTCCAAATTCATTAACATCGTCTCAGTAGGGATATCCAACAAACTTACATTTAGAACATGAGGCAAACGTTCTGTAGGATGACCATTTAACACGACTCGATCTTGGAAGTACTGTTTAAGCTCCTCCCAAAACATATCCCGGATCGCAATAAGTTCTTCACGCTTGTCCGACAATTGACTGTATGAACGCTGAACAGCTTCAACAAACCCTGCAATGGCAGCTACATTTTCAGTTCCTGCACGACGTTTACGTTCCTGGCTTCCTCCATGAATTAACGGCTCCCACTGGACGCCTTGACGAGCGTACAACAACCCAATCCCTTTTGGACCATTTACCTTATGTGCAGAAAAGCTAGCGAAGTCTATTGGCAGCTCATGCAAGTTAAGCTCCATAGTCCCCAGCGCCTGCACCGCATCTGTATGCATGACAATGCCACGCTCACGTGCAAGTTGACCAATGGCTCCGATAGGCTGAAGCGTGCCAACTTCATTATTTCCGAGCATAACGCTTATTAAGCAAGTATGCGGTTCAATCGCGGCAGCAACCGCATCTCTGCTGATTTGGCCTTCATGATCGGGCTCTACTCTAGTAACCGAGAAGCCTAGACGCTCCAGCTGTTCGATCGGATGCAGCACAGCATGATGCTCAATCGTCGTCGTAATAATATGCGGCATAATTGAACTACCGTCACGTTTGGCTTTGAACCATGCCGCCCATGCAGCGCCAAATATAGCTGTATTGTTGCTCTCGCTGCCGCCACTCGTAAAAATAAGCTCTTGAGCCGAGCAGCCAAGCATAGCCGCAAACCGATCCCGAGCTTGATTAATAATTGCTCTTGCTTCTCTTCCTGATGCATGTACACTGGAAGGGTTTCCATAAATATGCGCCAAGCGCATCATCACATCACTTGCATCAGGATGCAGCGGTGTCGTAGCTGCATGATCTAAATAGATTCGCTCCATTTGTTCGTTCACTCCAAATGTCCCTTAAATATAGAACATATAGTTGTCTTGATTACCTTCACCTTTGAAGTTAATCAAGTCAGCCAGCATCGTCGTATCCATCACTTGTGCAATACTGTCTCGAATTCGCATCCATAAATCACGTTTTGCTGGATCGTCTTCTTCCGTAAAGTCCACTGGTGAAATTGGACCTTCCAACACACGAATGATCTCGCCTGCACTCAATGTTTCAGGCTCTCGTGCAAGTATGTATCCTCCATACGCACCACGAATACTTTTGACCAATCCTGCGTTGCGCAGTGGAGCAATTAATTGCTCTAAATAATGTTCAGATAGTTGATTTTTGTCAGCTATACTTTTCAAGGATGTTGGCCCTTCGCCATAGCTTTTAGCCAATTCCATCATAATTGTTAAGCCATAGCGGCCTTTGGTAGAAATTTTCATCGTAGCACCCCATCACTGGATTTGTAACTATTCATATACTTATTCATTGACCATTTCATGACGTTTAAATCATTGTATTCCTATAACGTCACCATGTATATGGTAACACAACTGGGTGTGCTGTGGTCAAATATATACAAGCTATTATGAAAAAATTTTACATATACAGAAAATGTGTATGAAACGACTATTTTTTTAGAAATGCCGCTAATCAGCACCATTTCGCGATAAAAGGACAATGTGTTACAATACGTGTATATATTTTTTACTTACAAATTGAAAGCAAAGACGGTGATTGTTCGATGGATGCAGCTAATGCTTCTACACGTGTCGTCGTCGGGATGTCCGGCGGCGTTGATTCATCGGTGACCGCCTTGCTCCTGAAGCAGCAAGGTTATGATGTCATCGGTATATTTATGAAAAACTGGGACGACACAGACGAGTTCGGAAATTGTACAGCAGAAGATGATGCAGAGGACGTTCGTCGCGTCTGTGACCATATTGGCATTCCATACTATACGGTTAACTTTGAGAAAGAATATTACGATAAAGTATTCTCCTATTTCTTAGATGAGTACCGCCGCGGTCGCACGCCTAACCCAGATGTAATGTGCAACCGTGAAATCAAATTCGGAGAGTTCCTACAAAAAGCGCTTGATCTTGGCGCAGATTATGTTGCGACAGGTCACTATGCTCGCGTTGTACAGGAAGATGGCCAATACAAATTGCTGCGCGGAGTAGACAATAACAAAGATCAAACGTATTTCTTAAATGCGCTGAACCAATCGCAATTGGCCCGTGCTATGTTCCCTATCGGACATCTGCCTAAGCCAGAAGTTCGTCGCATTGCTGAAGAACACGGCCTTGCTACGGCAAAGAAAAAAGATAGTACTGGCGTATGCTTCATCGGCGAACGTAACTTCAAGCAGTTCTTAAGCCAGTTCTTGCCGGCACAGCCAGGCAATATGGTCGATATTCGCAGCGGTGAAGTGAAAGGTCGCCATGATGGCCTTATGTACTACACACTCGGACAGCGACAAGGACTAGGAATTGGCGGTTCTGGGAATGGAGAGCCTTGGTTCGTAGCAGATAAGGATCTTGAGAAAAATATTCTTTATGTCATTCAAGGGGACAACCACCATAGCTTGTATTCCACTGGATTAGTTGCAACTGGCGTCAATTGGATTGCAGGCGACATACCTGAACACCCTGTACGCTGCACAGCTAAATTCCGCTACCGTCAGCCTGATCAAGAGGTTACCTTGACCAAGCAAGCAAACGGCAGTGTCCATATTGAGTTTGCTGTACACCAGCGCGCTATTACACCTGGACAAGCTGTTGTCTTCTATGATGGCGAGACTTGTTTAGGCGGCGGTACGATTGACCGCATTCACAAGTTGGAAGCTTCTCAAGCACAAGCATAAAAGCATATTAACGGTAGCTGTATCGTTGATGCCTTATTTAATAGCATAGCTAGAAACAAAATAAAAAAGCGGCATTCTTTTCTGCATAACGCAGAGGAGAATGCCGCTTTCCTATCGTATAAACCAATGCTAATAGTGCTAATAATTATTATAAGTTCACTATTCATCTATCTTCATTTCAAACAAATCTATCATCATGCTGTTGAAACGGACTCCAAAGATTGTTCGGGTGCTATCACCCTCCTTATGAGAAGCCTCGTAATACGGAGATGGTACGTTTCCTCAATAACAAACTCCCATCCCCCATCTGACATAATAACCTGACCTTTTTTCGGGGCATCTACTTGAGCATAAGCCCAGCCTCCGATTGTATCAAAATCATCTGAGGCAATGTCGACATTGAAGTAAGCTTTCACAGCATCAATCAACATCATGCCGTCAACCGAAAATACATGCTCATCACGCTTCACAATTTGAGGTAATTCTTCGTCGAACTCATCTTGAATTTCGCCTACAATCTCCTCCATAATGTCTTCAAGCGTAACTAGTCCCGCGGTACCGCCATACTCATCAATTAAGACAGCAATTTGCATGCGGTTCTTCTGCATCATCTTCATAAGCGCACTAATTGACATCGACTCAGGAACACTTAATATGGGGCGAATCACTTGATGGATATCATCAACATCATCCGAAACTTTGACCAAGTCCTTTAAATGAACAAAACCTATAATGTTATCCTTATCAGGATCGCATACTGGATACCGGGTATGCATTTCTTGGAAGGCTGTGTCTTTATTCTGCTCGAACGAATCACCTGTATACAAACAGACCATATCCGTTCTCGGAATCATAATTTCCCGTGCGTGCGTCTCGGAGAATTCAAAGATATTGTCCATTAAAGCAAGCTCTGTATTGTCAATAAGCCCACTCTTATGACTCTCTTTGACTAAAATGCGTATTTCCTCCTCCGTATGAGCGGAATTATGCTCGGATGCAAGCTCTACCCCAACAAGACGAAGCAGACGGCTCGAGATTCCATTTAACATCCAGATGAAGGGGTACATCAACTTATAGAATACCGTTAGCGGCATTGCAGCCCATAAAGTCACCTTCTCCGCATTACGAACAGCGAGGGACTTCGGCGCCACCTCACCCAATACGATATGAACAATCGTAATAAGCATAAAGGCAATCGCCGTCGCAATCGCGTGTATGACAAATGGAGTTGCTCCGATTGAACTTAGCGGCTCATACAGCAATCTTGCTACTGTATGCTCCCCAATCCAACCTAGACCAAGCGAAGCAATCGTAATGCCTAACTGACAAGCCGATAAATACGCATTCAGGTTGTCAGTCAAATGCCGGGCAAGTTTCGCCCTTGCATTTCCTCCCTGCGCGAGCGCATCGATCCGACTTCCCCGTACTTTAACCATCGCAAATTCCGCAGCAACGAAGAAGCCGTTCAACAATACCAGCAACATGACTAACAACAAACCCCATATTATGGGTAACGGGTCACTACTCAATAGACTTTCCTATCCACCTCCCATGACGTGGACAGGTGCACCTCCTCTAAATTGAAATGAACACTGCATCGCACCTAACATTATAAATCATCTGGCACAAGCGTCAAATCGAATTACACAAGCTTTACCATTCAAAAAGTAGGCTCGCAACACCTCCTGCAAGTGAATTAACACATATATATTCACTTTACGCCGCGTCCTATCCCAATAAATTGTGATGACTCGTACCTAAGACTGTTACTCTTCTGAAGCGTAACGAATTGCTTCCTGCAATAGCCCGATAATATGTTCATCATCACAGGAATAAAGCATATTTTGTCCTTCTCTCCGATATCTCACGAAGCGGTAAGCACGCAGCGTTTTAAGTTGGTGAGACACCGCTGATTGAGATAATTGTAAAGCATCCGCAATTTGATTGACCGCACACTCTTCGTTTGCGAGCAGCGTAAGAATACGAATTCTAGTTGGGTCACCCAACGCTTTAAACGTTTGTGACACACGTTCCAACACTTCAGGCCCCCAGGCCTTCTCCTGCAATAGTTCCATCGTTCACGACTCCTATTCTGATCATATATGTATTGTGCCTCAATTGATCCCCAACTGCAAACTACGACAACGACTTATAGATACAGCAGGTTTATTTATAGGGTGTCCGATGTTGTCTGAACATATCCGCATACTTGGACAACGAAAATTTATACATTTATAAATATAAGTTAAACAATCATCTGTTCATTTATTCAATTACAACAGAAAAAGTTTTATCTGCCCTTTTAAGTAAATAAAATAAACCCATTCGGCAAGTAAGAAACAATCCCTATCCGTGATTTATTCAAGTACAGTACACTACAATATTGCTTTCCCAGCAGCAAGCCCTATTGCAGCAACAACAGTTGTTGCTATTGCTGTAATAAGGATATACATCAAGAAATTAAAGTAATTTCGATTAAGCCATAGTGTAAGCGCTTCTACTCCGAAAGTAGAAAAGGTTGTGAATGCTCCACAGAATCCTATCGCCAATAGTTGAACCAGAAATCCAGGTAATATCGATGCGCAGCCCATAATGAATCCTAACAAAAATGAACCTGTCACGTTAATAATCCATGTAGGCCAAGATATTGCCTGGGAGAAGCGCTGTCCAAGCCAAGCACCGACCGTATACCGCAGCCATGCGCCTGCTGCCCCGCCAAAGGCTACCCATAGCAAACTCATTCTTGTACCTCCCCTGATCTATTCTGCATTCCATAACGATATCCTGCTGCTGCGGCTCCAATTCCAAGCACAATCGTCAGCACCTGATAGATTACAGCTGTAAGCAACCGATTCATTTGAATGAGTTGGACCGTTTCGAGCGCGAATGTGGAGTATGTCGTGAACGCCCCTGTTAATCCAGGACCAATAAATGTTCTCCAATATGGAGACAGTTTCTGCTTGCATCCTACATTAGCAGTGAACCAACCAAGAAACGCTGCCCCGATGACGTTAATAAATAATGTGGCATATGGAAAACTGATCGTGCTATCAAATGGATGGAGCAAACTTATGCCATACCGCAGCAATGCACCAATCATGCCTCCAACTGCCGCTGCTATCCCCATTGCCTTTATCATCCGAACAACGCTCCTTGGTTAGATGCTACTGCAGATTAATTTATATTTACAGCCTCATTGAATAAATTACATATCAAGGTATAAGTAATCCAATTATCAACTTGTGACCTGCGATTCATCTAGATTTATTATTACTTATTAAATTACTTATTTCTGCGCAGCTGCTGGTTTATTTTCATCTTCGCTTCTGTACCTTGCTCAGTAGCACTGAAAAAGATACGATTTCGAATCGAGTCAGGCAAATATTGCTGTTCTACGTAATGCCCAGGGTAATCATGCGGATACATATAACCTTTGTGCCCTAATTTGTCTGCACCTTTGTAATGAGTATCTCGCAAATGAAGGGGCACATCGGCTGACTTTACTTCGTCCATTGCCATGCTAATTCGCTGCAGGGCGACAGGTATCGAGTTCGACTTCGGACTTTCGACAGCAAATAATATTGCCTGGGCAATAATATACTTCGATTCCGGCCAACCAATACGATGATAAGCCTCCAACGCACTTACTGCCTGAACCATTGCTTGCGGATTGGCCAAGCCAATATCCTCACTGCAAGCCACAGTTAGTCTTCTTAGAAACGTCATCGGGTCCATACCAAGCTTATCTACTGCGTACATGAACCAGAACAATGCTGCATCACTTGAACCACGTATGCTTTTATGAAAAGCCGACAATACATCATACTGCGTAGATTCATCTGCTTGCACGATCGGTTGGCGGACAGACTCCTCTGCCACTTGCAAATCAACGTGAACAGTCCCATCTGACTGCGGTGTCGTCGTCATTGCTGCCAGATCCAGAGCATTCAATGCGCGACGAATGTCACCATTCGCCATAGAGGCAATATGCTGAAGCGCATCCGCATCGACTTCCAAGGGCATAAAGCCTAGACCGCGTTCACGATCCTGCATCGCGTGCTTCATGGCAATAATACAGTGCTCCGCTTGCAGCGGTCGAAGCTGGAACAGCGTAGATCGGCTGATTAAAGCTCCATTCACATGATGAAATGGATTCTCTGTTGTCGCCCCAATAAAAATAATCGTTCCCTTCTCCACGGCGGGAAGCAATGCATCTTGTTGAGAACGATTAAAGCGATGCACTTCATCTAAAAATAAAGTCGTCTTTGTACCGTATAACGTTTTGTTGCTCTCTGCCTTCTCAATAACTGCTCGAACATCTTTAACCGAAGCATCTACCGCATTCAAACGCACAAATTCACCTTGCGTCCTCTCTGCTATAATGTTGGCAAGTGTCGTCTTACCGCATCCCGGCGGTCCATACAATAGGATGGACGAAACTCGATCCGCTTCAATCGCGCGTCGCAGCAAGCGATTAGGGCCGATAATATGTTCCTGTCCTACGTATTCATCCAGCGTCCGCGGCCGCATCCTATCCGCTAATAGGCGCATAGTCGGTTGTTGTTCTTCATGCATGCTGAATAAATCCACGTTGTCCCTCTTCTCCGTTTCAAATTCTTAACTTGTATTTTATCATAGATATATCATGTACTCTACTCAATAAGAATGCATGTTCTTATTTTTGTAATTATTAAATAAAAATCCCTTTCTGTTAAGCATTGACCAAAATGGACAACACCGAGTACCAGAAAGGGAATCTTCGAACTTTTATAAATGCTTACATCTATGAAGGATACTCTACTGTTTTTAGCAAATCCTTAATAACTTCACTTACCATAATTAATCCTGCTACAGGAGGTACAAACGCATTGCTTGCCGGTGGCTGTTTTACTTTACGACGGTCAGGTGCGTTTTCAGGAACAATTTTCTCCGTAACATCTACACGAGGTTTCATTGGCTCTTCCGTTGAGAAGACGACCTTCACCCCTTTTTTGATTCCTTCTTTGCGAAGTTTCTGACGAATAACACGTGCAATTGGATCAACCGTCGTCTTGGAGATATCCGTAACTTGGAAGCGTGATGGATCCATCTTATTCGCAGCACCCATGCTTGAAATAAGTGGGATTTTACGTTGCAAGCATTCTTTGATCAAGTGAATTTTGTATACAATCGTATCAGATGCATCAACAACATAATCCAACTCGTATTTAAACAGCTCCTCATACGTCTCTTCCGTATAGAACATGTTCAATGCAATTGCGTCACAGTCTGGATTAATCAGTTTAATGCGGTCGCGCATGAGCTCAGCTTTTTTCTGACCTACAGTCGTCGTTAAAGCATGAATTTGGCGATTCAGGTTCGTAATATCTACAACATCTTTATCGATCATAATAATGCGGCCAACCCCTGTACGCGCTAGCGCTTCCGCAGCAATGGAACCTACGCCGCCAATACCTAGAACAGCTACCGTGCTGTTCTTCATCTTTTCGATACCTTCAGGACCGATAGCCAATTCCGTACGTGAAAAAGCATTCAGCATAAGAAATACCTCCTCTATCTACTCATCATTCACATGTTTTCATTCGCTTTAAACACATAACAATCTCCCTCAAACAGCCAAACCATAAGGCCGCATAGAGGGAGATTGAGTTATATCTGTATACATGGTGCGAAGCTTTGTTAATCGTACTAGCTTAGATTATCACTAGCTCACACCGATGCAATTCATTACAATAGCAATTTTTTAAAACTACTCCGTTTCAGAAGCAGCTGCAGCTTGCTCTTCGGCTGCCTTTTCTTTCTTCTTCACTGTAGTCTTGATGCTCAACTGGTGCAATTGCGCAAAGTCAACTTCGCTCGGTGCATTAACCATCAAGTCAGTTGCACTTGCCGTTTTAGGGAATGCAATCGTCTCACGCAAGTTCGTAGCGCCAGCCAATAGCATAACAAGACGGTCGAAGCCGAATGCAACACCGCCATGTGGAGGTGTACCATATTCGAACGCGTTCAGCAAGAAGCCGAATTGCTCTTGTGCCTCTTCAGGAGAGAATCCAAGTGCTTGGAACATCTTCTCTTGCACTTCACGCTTGTAAATACGCATCGAACCGCCACCAACTTCGTACCCGTTCAATACAAGGTCATAAGCTTGTGCACGAATTTGACCTGGGTCTGTATCGAAGAATGGAACGTCTTCTTCGATTGGACGTGTGAATGGATGATGCTCTGCTACATAGCGTTTCGCTTCTTCATCGTAGCCAAGCAATGGGAAGTCCACAACCCAAGCAAACTTGTATTTGCTGTCGTCGATAAGACCAAGACGACGACCGATATGCAGACGCAAGTTGCCAAGCACGTCAGCTACTACTTTCTTCGTATCTGCAGAGAAGAGCAACAAGTCGCCTTCTTCTGCTCCAAGACGCTCGCGAAGCGCTTCGATTTCCTGCTCGTTGAAGAATTTCACGATTGGTCCTTTGAATTCTCCGTCTTTCACTTGAATCCAAGCCAAACCTTTCGCTCCGTAGCGTGCTGCGTATGGTCCAAGATCGTCGATCTCTTTACGGCTCCATGTGCCGCAGCCTTTCGCGTTCAAACATTTCACTGCGCCACCCTTTTCAATGACGGAAGCAAATACTTTAACACCGGACTCAGCAACGATATCCGCTACATCAACCAACTCTAGGCCAAAACGAAGGTCTGGCTTGTCAGAGCCGTACTTATCCATAGCATCCTTATACGTAATACGCTGGAATGGTGTTGGGATGTCCGCACCAACTGTTTCTTTGAACAAGCGAACCATAAGGTTCTCCATCATTTCAAGAAGCTGATCTTGCGTCAAGAACGAAGTCTCGATATCCACTTGCGTGAACTCTGGCTGACGGTCAGCACGCAAGTCTTCGTCGCGGAAGCAACGTGCAATTTGGTAGTAACGCTCAAGTCCAGATACCATCAATAGCTGTTTAAAAATTTGCGGCGATTGCGGCAAAGCATAGAATTCACCTGGATGCACACGGCTTGGTACCAAGTAGTCACGCGCACCTTCTGGCGTACTCTTCGTTAAGATTGGTGTCTCAACTTCGATGAACTCTTGCTCGTCAAGGAAATCACGGAAAATCTTAGCTGCTTTAGAACGCATCTTAAGCGTCTTCTGCATCTCCGGACGGCGAAGATCCAAATAACGATACTTCAAGCGCAAAGACTCATCGATCTCAATCCCATCTTCAATAAAGAATGGAGGATTTTTCGCTGCGTTCAATACTTCAATCTCTGTAACACGTACTTCTACTTGACCTGTAGGCAAGTTCGAGTTTACCGTTTCTGCATCACGTTGAACGACTTCACCGCGAACAGCAAGAACGTACTCGTTACGCACTTTATCACCGATCTCAAGCGCTTCTTTAGAGAAATCTGGGTTAAATACGATTTGTACAAGACCGCTGCGGTCACGCAAATCTACGAACAATACTCCACCCAAGTCACGACGGCGTTGTACCCAACCGTTCAATGTAACTGTTTCACCAATGTTTGCAGTTGTTAATGTACCGCATTGATGCGTTTTACCTAACATAATAGCCACCTCAAATTATATAATGTAAAGCTGTTGATATCACTTGTTATAGCGCATACTTCAGTACTTCATGTACTTTCATGCCCTTCATTACTTCGTTGATTTCAGTACGTCGACTAGCTGTTCAATCTTCACGAACTGCTGCTCGCCAGTTTGCAAATCTTTTAATGCAATTTCACCGCGCTCAAGCTCGTCATCGCCCAAAATAGCAGCATAACGCGCCTTCATTCGGTCAGCAGACTTCATCATCGCCTTCATCTTACGGCCTTGATAGTCTTTTTCACCAGACAAGCCATTGACACGCAAAGTATGAAGCAGCTTCGTCGTCTCCTGCTCTGCCTTTTCACCTAAAGCAACCAAATACACATCTAGTGGAGGAGCTTGCTTAATCGCTACTTCTTGCTTCTCCAGCAATAAGACGATACGCTCCATTCCAATACCGAAGCCGATACCAGGCTGTTCAGGTCCGCCAATATCTGCAACTAGACCGTTGTAGCGCCCACCGCCACCAACCGTATCGATTGCACCGATACCTTGCGCCTTATATTCGAACGCTGTGTGCGTGTAGTAGTCGAGTCCACGCACCATACGATGATTCACTTCATAATCAATGCCCATTGCATCCAAGTGCCCCTTCACTTTCGTGAAGTGTGTCGCACATTCTTCATCCAAACTGTCAAGAATAGATGGAGCACCTTTGAACTTGTCTTGGTCAACTTTGCAGTCAAGTACCCGCAGCGGATTACGCTCCATACGGGACTGGCAGTCTTTACACAATGTTTCTTTCATTGGCATCAAGAAATCAAGTAATTTTTGACGATAAGCAGCACGGCTTGCTGCATTACCGACCGAGTTGATTTCTACTTTTACACCGCTCAAGCCGACTTCTTTCATAAACTGGTAGCCAAGTGCAATAATTTCAGCATCCAAGCTAGAATCTACAGCACCGAACGCCTCTACACCGAACTGATGAAATTGACGATAACGTCCTGCTTGCGGACGCTCATAACGGAACATTGGTGCAATGTAGTAAAGCTTCGTTAGGTCTGGCTCACCATACAATTTGTTCTCTACATAAGCACGAACGACACCTGCTGTATTTTCTGGACGGAGCGTCATGCTGCGATTGCCCTTGTCTACAAATGTGTACATCTCTTTTTCTACGATGTCTGTCGTATCACCAACTCCGCGTTTAAACAATTCTGTTTGCTCAAAAATCGGTGTACGAATCTCTTTGTAATTGAAGCGACGGCACAAGTCACGAACCGTTTCTTCGACACTTTGCCAAATCTCTACCGTACCAGGAAGTAAGTCCTGTGTACCTGTCGGCTTCTGGAATGCCATACTTCTCACCCTCCTATATGCATAAAAAAACTCCCGTCCCGCGCTGCATCAAAACAACGCATAGGGACGAGAGATTGGTTGTGTCCATTCACCCGTGGTGCCACCCACATTCCGGAAAGCTTGATCATGTTCTGAACCATGATCCTGTCAGCTAATTCCGCTTCATTCGCGTATAACGTCCGCTCCACGCCTAACGGCTACCGCTGACATCACCTACTACGAGCAACATACTCATAACAGAAATGCGTTTCGCCGTCGGTTCTCGGGGGTGTCATTCATTCGTCCTGCGCCAAGACCCTTCCAGCCAAGGGGTCTCTCTCTGATAACGAGGGTGCCGAATTACTTGTTCCCGTCATTGAATCTCAACTATAAGTGTATTACACAGATGCACTACACTTCGATATATAAAGAACATTGTAATAACCGATACGATGAAAGTCAAGCTTCTGAGCGTGGAAATAAAGGAACAAGAAAAAAACCTGCACCAATGTGCAGGTTATCAATAAGATATATTCTTAAAAGGGGGTCATGTGTTTAGTATAGGCCCGCTACATTAAAGGAACATGAAACAATGATTACAAACATATTACAATTTAGAAAGCGCTTTTAGAACATATCTTTCATCATGTCGATCTTCTTCTGAGTAACTTCTATATAGTTATCATTGTACACTTTCGGCTCTTTCGGGTTCGCATAACGTGTAATCTCCCCAGTAACAGGATGTACCCACTTTGTTGTTGCTCCGCAGCCTAAGCCTACTATCGATTGAATTTCTTCGATAATCAAAATGTTATACAAACTCTCCATTCCAGGTAAAGCATAACCGACGTTTTCGAGATTCCCCAAAATATTTTTTTGTCGATACAAGTAATAAGGCTCGTAGCCGTGATCATCTGTCCAGTCGCTCGCCGCCTGCATCATTGCACCGATCTCTTCCCGTCCTGCTACTTTGAATTTCTCCTCACCGCGATGCTTTGTCATCTCAGACGCGCGCTTGAACGACAATGTATGCACGGTAAGTGATTCTGGCATAAGCTTCTGCGTTTCACTTAACGTATGTTGGAATTCAGGCAGCCCTTCACCAGGCAAACCGATAATGAGATCCATATTGATGTTATTCATGCCCATTTCCCTAGCAAGCTGATATTTATCAATTGTCTCTTCGACACTGTGATGACGGCCTATAATATCGAGCGTCTCCTGTGTGTAGGACTGTGGATTGATGCTAATCCGATCAATGCCCCATTTATCAAGTACAGACAGCTTCTCTGGCGTAATCGTATCTGGACGGCCTGCCTCCACCGTAATTTCACGAACTTGCCCCACATTAGGGAACGACTCATACACTTCTTCGTAGAGCATATCCATCTCTTCAGCAGTAATGCTGGTTGGTGTGCCCCCGCCAAAATAAATCGTTGTAATCCGGACGCCTCGCTCTTTCAGGAAACGGCCGACCTCTCGAATCTCGTAATGCAAGCCGCCAAGAAAAGAATCAACAGAGCCTTGACGTCCATTAATGTCATAAGCAGGGAACGTACAATAAGCACATTTTGTTGGGCAAAAAGGAATGCCGATGTAAATGCTCAATTCCTTTTGCAATTGATCCAGATCAGGCAACGCTGTTAACTGACGGTCAACAATTCGTTCCATCAGTGCAATTTTTTCATCTGTAATTAAATAGTCTTCCTTAAGCATCTGCCGTGCTTCCTCACTAGAAAGACCACGGCGACGAGCATCATGTCTCAGCTTTGTTGGGCGAACACCCGTCAATATACCCCACGGCTGCTCCAAACCGCTCCACTCTGTCATCAATGCAAGCATGGCGTGACTTAAACCGTTTTTCACCTGTTTGCGATATTGCTCATAGCTTGAACCTGCTTCGACACAACGTTCATGATTCGTCGTATAAATTTGAAGCTGCCCATCTGCATCTCGGGTGACCATTTTCCCCTTCAACTGCAGATAACGAGTCTCCTTAATCGATTCGCCAATTTCTAACTCACCTGCATCATCATGTATGGATAGCATAATACCCATTTCATAAGCGTCCTTCTCTACGATGCCGACAAGTTGCTCCTCATCTGCAGACAGCGAATAATCCACTTGCGGCTGCTCCACATATAACTGTATTAGATGGACGAGCGAGCGCTCAAAAGCCGCCTCGTTCGCACTTAACCATACGCGCATGTAATCCTCCTGATTGTTGTTGCCTGTACAAAAGATGTAACTTTTGCAAAAATAAAAGGTAAGCAGTCTGTAGGGCAGAAGCTCAACTCTGACTACTATTAATAACAATAATGCACAATAAAATACGCGCTCATCAAATGAGCGCGTATTTTATATTCGAACCGTATTGTATCACAAGTAGTAATGATAATCGAGCCCTCTACTAAGAAATGCTACTCCACATATGCACCTTGACGACGAAGAAGCTTGAGCGCTTCGATATAATGGTTTGAATCCAGCTTGATGGAAATGACATAGCTTAAATCATTAGGTGCTTGCTCACGTTCTTCTGAAAAACGTTCATCCTCAACAATTCCAGGCACCTGTCCATCACTCTGTTCAGCTTGTTCAGCCCCATCATCCTTGTTGATAACAACACCTACACCCGATCCTGCAGGATGCATCGCATTGCCTCCTGCATAGTTGACTCCACCCGGATTAGAAGAAATAGGTGCCAACAGCAGCTGTCCTTGTCCAAATGGCTCTTCAAGGCGACCAATCTCAATGTGCTGTTGTTGTATCCCTAAACTTATGAGAGGAATACGCAGCGATTCTGCTTCATTCTCTGTTCGCGTATAAGCTTGTATATGTTTCATCTTCTGTCACCTCTTTGTATTCGAATAGCGGGCAATATTTCTGCACGTTGCTTATTCTCTAATACCCATAAGATAACAAAGCTGAAACGACGATATAACACAATCAAATCAAGCTTATCACTTTTCACTTTGACTGCTACTTATTTGTTAACGCCGATGATTAGGCTGTTCCCTTCTAGATTGAACCGCCATCGGATCAGCATCTACTAATTGATTGACCTGCTCTTTAAGCAGCCCGCCTGCAGTCATTGCCTGACTATACTGAATCGCTAATTGCTGTAATGAGTGTCGCATCCAATCCGCTCCTATATTTATGATGTAACTAGAAGTTAGTATGCGTAATTGAACGACTCTGCTATACATGCTTAGGAACGAGTTGGGCTATCAAGTAGAAGAGTGACTGGCCCCCAGTTCGTAAACGTTACATCCATATTGGCACCAAATACTCCGGTTTCTACTTGGAGCCCATGGCTGCGCAGCCGCTGATTGAACTGTTCATACAATAACTCTGCCTTTTCAGGACGCGCTGCCGAAGTAAAACTCGGACGCTTACCGCTGCGGCAATCTCCATATAAGGTAAACTGTGACACAGACAATATAGAACCTTGAATATCCTGCACAGATAAATTCATTTTTTCCGCTTCATCTTCAAAAATTCGCAGTCCTGCTATTTTATCAGCCAACCAATTCACATCCTGCTCTGTATCCTCATGGGTTACTCCTACTAGTAGCATCAGTCCACGGTCAATTTGGCCAACCACCTGCTCGTCCACCACTACTTTCGCTTCCTTCGAACGCTGTACAACAACTCTCATCAGCCTTATCCCTCCGTATATATAGATAGAGCCACCCCAATTGGGGCGGCCCAGCTCAATAATTTGAATGAACGTAACTTTCTTATATGAATCAAGCGTTCGACTGAGCGTAACAGACTCGTTCTAGTTCATGATCCGCTGCACGGTATAGACGTCTTTTACACGCTTAATCTTCTCTACAACGGACTGTAAATGCTCCGTGTTGCGAATCAATACCGTCATATGAATCATAGCCAGCTTGTTCTTATCCGAACGACCCGATACAGCTGCAATGTTTGTCTTGCTTTCAGAAACGATTTGCAGCACTTCGTTCAAGAAGCCACGACGATCCATACCGGTAATTTCGATATCGACGCTGTAATTCGCCTCAATGGATTCTTCCCATTCCACTGCGATAATACGAGCTGCTTCTTCCCCTTCCATCTCTTTGCGAAGGTTTAAACAGTCTGTTCGGTGAACCGATACGCCACGACCACGTGTAACATAGCCGACGATGTCATCTCCAGGAACAGGATTGCAGCAGCGTGCAAAGCGAATCAACATATTGTCAACGCCTTTGACGCGAACCCCGTTCGTCGGTCTCGGCTTCCGCTCGGATTCCCGCCTCACTTCTTTCACGTCTTTGCCCAATTCAATTTGGGCTGCTTCTTCTGCTTCTTTACGCAGCTTCTCAGTGATCTTCGTACATACTTGTGCAGCCGTCAAGCCGCTAAAGCCTACAGCAGACAACATATCTTCCGTGTCGTTGAAATTAAACTTTTTAGCTGCTTCCAACAACTTATCTTCGCTCATCCACACTTGGGAATCCAATGACATTCGCTTCAGCTCACGCTCAATGAGATCGCGGCCCTTTTGTACATTTTCTTCCCGCTTCTCTTTCTTGAACCATTGCTTAATCTTCGTCCGTGCATGAGACGATTGTGCAATCTTAATCCAGTCCGCACTTGGTCCATAAGAGTGTTTGGAAGTCAAAATTTCAATAATATCGCCCGTCTTCAGCTGATGGTCAAGTGGAACGATACGCCCATTTACCTTAGCACCAATCGTACGGTTACCTACCTCCGTATGAATGCGGTAAGCAAAATCAAGCGGTACAGAACCACTAGGCAGCTCAATGACTTCGCCTTTAGGCGTGAATACGAATACTAGGTCAGAGAAGAAGTCCATCTTCAATGTTTCCACAAATTCGCTTGCATCCTTTGTCTCCTGTTGGAGATCGAGGATTTCACGCAGGAACGTCATCTTCTCCTCAAAGCTGCCCCCGACAGAAAGTGCAGCATTGCTTCCGCTTCCTTCTTTATAAGCCCAGTGAGCAGCGATACCGTATTCAGCTGTACGATGCATGTCCCATGTACGGATTTGAACTTCAGTCGGCTCCCCAGTTGGGCCAACTACCGTTGTATGCAGGGATTGATACATATTCGCCTTCGGCATAGCAATATAATCTTTGAACCTGCCAGGCATAGGCTTCCATAGAGTATGGATAATGCCCAGTGTCGCGTAGCAATCCTTAATATTGTCAACTAAGATTCGAATCGCAAGCAAATCATAAATTTCATTGAATTGCTTGTTTCTCATCGACATTTTCTTATACACACTATATATGTGCTTCGGTCGTCCAGACAGATCCGCTTCGATTCCCATCTCATTCAGCTTTTCATTAATCCGCACGATAACATCTTCGATGTACTGCTCGCGTTCAGCACGCTTCTTATGCATTAGGTTAGCAATGCGATAATACTGCTGCGGATTTAAGTAGCGAAGAGCAATGTCCTCCATCTCCCACTTAATAGCGGAAATACCAAGACGATGTGCAATCGGGCAAAAAATCTCCATGGTCTCATAAGCAATACGTCGCTGACTCTCTTCAGATTGGAACTTCAACGTTCGCATATTATGAAGACGGTCTGCTAGTTTAATTACAATCACTCGGATGTCATTGGCCATCGCGACGAACATTTTGCGATAATTCTCGTTTTGCTGCTCTTCTTTAGAACGGAATTGGATCCGCTCTAACTTTGTCAGACCATCAACGAGCATCGCACAAGTCTCGCCAAACTGTTCGCGTATTTCATCAAGGGATACAGAAGTATCCTCAACGACATCATGAAGCAGCGCAGCCACAACAGAGGTAGGATCCATCTGCATGCCTACGACAATTTCCGCTACAGCTATCGGATGTAAAATATAAGGTTCTCCTGATTTACGCACCTGCCCGTAATGTGCCTGATCCGCAAATTCATACGCTTCACGAATCCGTTTCAAATCCGGTTCTTTCATATAGGCAGAAGCCTTATTAATTAAATGGTCGATGCCCATAGGACTCGTCTCGATTCCTTTCTATCCGGGAAAACTTGGTTAACCCAGCCCTGTTTACAGATTATCCTATAATTATGCCTTTGAACCGTAGTGGCGTCAATGGTCAACCACAGTTGAAAATCATCCTTTTTGTCAAACAATGTCGAAATCTGAGTTAGTATATGGAAAAATAGAAGTGGGTGTTATATTTTTTGACATGAACTTGCAAAATATACTTGCTTTCTACGCCCACTGCGATGTAAATTATATAGTTAGAATTTATCAAGAAATGAACGATATTAAAGGAGTGCATAGGCATTGCAACGCGAAATCCAAGTGTTGGATAAACCACCATTATTACCGGGACTTATGCTTAGTTTACAGCATTTGTTCGCCATGTTCGGATCGACCGTACTCGTTCCAAACATTTTCAAAGTTGATCCAGGTATTGTTTTACTTATGAACGGTCTGGGCACATTGCTTTACCTTATTCTATGCCGAGGACTTATTCCCGCTTATCTTGGCTCTAGCTTTGCCTTTATTTCTCCAGTAACCGTTGTATTAGCTGGAAAAGCTGAGAACTACCCACAAGCACTTGGTGCCTTTATCGTATGCGGCCTTGTATTCGTTGTTGTCGCTCTAATTGTAAAATGGATCGGCACACGCTGGCTGGATGTATTATTCCCACCCGCAGCCATGGGAGCTATCGTAGCGGTTATTGGTTTGGAACTTATCCCTGTTGCAGCAGATATGGCTGACTTCATTCCTGGCCAAGACGGAGTCATTAATCCTGCGAACGTGCAACTAGCACTTCTTACGTTAGGTGTTACGGTAATTGGAACAGTAATGTTTCGCGGCTTCCTAAAAATTATTCCAGTTCTAATCGGAATTGTTACTGGTTATGTGGCTGCTTACTTTATGGGCGTAGTAAATATGGATAGTGTTGCAAATGCACCCTTCTTCAAAATGCCAACATTTACGTACCCTGAATTTAATATGACAGCAATCCTTATCGTATTGCCTGCGGCACTTGTCGTCATCGTAGAACATGTCGGTCACCTTATGGTTACAAGCAACATTGTCGGCAGTGACCTATCCAAGAAGCCAGGACTTCATCGCTCTTTACTTGGTAACGGTATCTCCACTATTTTTTCTGGATTTTTGGGGTCAACACCAAATACGACTTACGGTGAAAATATCGGCGTAATGGCCTTGACACGTGTATATTCTGTCTATGTTATTGGGGGCGCGGCCATTATTGCGATAGTAATGTCATTCTTCGGAAAAGTATCAGCAGTCATCGCCAACATTCCACCCGCAGTTATGGGCGGTGTATCACTGCTATTGTTCGGTATCATTGCTGCATCTGGCTTCCGAATTTTGATTGAATCCAAAGTAAACCTCGGTAATCCAAAAGACATGCTGCTCACAACGCTTGTTATTGTCATCGGAATTAGCCATGTATCATTGAAAATTGGAGCTGTGGAGCTTAAAGGAATGGCGTTGGCGACTGTACTCGCAATCGTGTTGAACCTATTCTTCATCATTATTGAAAAGCTTGGACTTTCGAACGACAAGGAGCCAGCTTCACATTAATCTTTACGAAATCCAAAAGAACCTTCGACCCACTTCTTCGTGGATTGAAGGTTCTTTTGTTTATTACACATCATATGACGTAAGGCGAAGCCAAACGTTGATTACGATTAATAAGTAACAAGAGAGTGTACATCTACACCTTTAAGCTTTTCACGGCCATCCAAATAGCCAAGCTCGATAAGGAATGCTGCACCAACAACTACTCCGCCCAATTGCTCAATCATTTCGATTGTAGCCGCAATTGTTCCGCCTGTCGCCAATAGGTCATCAGCAATCAATACTTTTTGACCTGGTTGAATCGAGTCGCGGTGAATCGCAAGCTTGTCTTTTCCGTATTCCTTGCCATAGTCCGCTTCCACCGTGTTACCTGGAAGTTTGCCGCTTTTACGGATCGGTACGAAGCCTTTACCCATCATTAGAGCAAGTGGAGCACCGATTACGAAACCGCGAGCTTCTGGACCAGCGATCAAATCGATCTCTTTATCTTCTACCATTTTTTGAATGGATTCAATCGCCTCACGATAAACATCACCGTCTTTTAGCAATGTTGTAATGTCTTTGAAGCGAATGCCCGGCTCTGGAAAGTCCGGAATAACACGAATATACTCTTTGAAATCCACGAGAGTTCCTCCTTGACGATTAATCAGCAAGCTGATTAACAAATGTTCATAATCATAATAGCAATAACCTCAGCTATCGAAGAGGGATTTCATATAACCCTATCTATTTCACGCAGTTGACACCTGTTGAGACTTCTTGTTGTCCCAAAGTGACAAAAGCCGTTCTGCCAACTGCTCAGAGGCTGCTTCATTCCACAATGACTCCCAGCGACTTATCGTATCCCATCGCTTGTAATGCTCGGATGATTCCAATGACGCCTTCTGCGGCTTCTCCACAATTTCATAAGTGCCGCCAGCTGCATGCTCACTAAACGTAACGAAACCTAATTCTGCGAATACGTCCATCAAGTATTCCCACTCACGTGGAGATAGTCCTGACTTGCGAGCTAACGAAACTCGTGTTCCATCATCATTAAGCCATGTTCCCAACTGTTTGCATGCTGCAAAGGCAGGAATAATCCGTTCACGAGCAGGTGGTCTGACTTCCTTTTCACTAGGTCGACGATTCAATATAACATGAATTCGTTCCACATGCGAGAAACGATTTGCCCATTGTTCCCAAACCGATGGATGATCAGGTATCGAGCTAATAATAAGATCTTGTATTTTTGCATCATCAGTAGGTTGCCCATCTGCCATGCTAGTCCATCTTACAAAGGTCTCACCTGCATACACCGTCGCCTCTTCAGGAGTGGTCAACCATGCAACAGGGCCTCGCCCTAAAGATTCAAGCTTGCGCGCCAGTTCAACCGCTGCCACGACAGACTCCTTTGTACCTCGAAGATCAATAAGCTGGACATGATTAATACGAATATCTTTAAGCATTAACTGTGGGCGGCGCGAACCGTTCCACTCATTAACTGACAACTCACCCAAAACATCCACTTGAGCAAGCGGTGAGATGATATCTGCTAGCTCTCCCCGCTGAAAAGCCACCGCATCCAATGTAGCACGGTCTTGCGATAACATCAACTTCAAATGTTGGCCTTCTTTTCCCATTGTTCGCTTATCTTGTATAGAAGCATCGCGAATAACGATTCGAGGCTGCGGGTTTCCCATACCAAATGGCTCTAAATGGCTTAGTTCATCTATAACCTGAAGCGGTACCTCTTTCAGCGTACATACCGCATCAACATCCGTACAAGGCACAAAATGTTCAGGTGTTAGCTGTGATTCCGCAATGAGCTGCATTTTTTGTTCCAGCTCTTCAAGCTTATCAAACGCAATCGTCATTCCTGCAGCTGCATGATGCCCGCCATAATGTTCAAAGAGATCCGCACAGGCTGTCATTGCTCCATACAAATCAAAACCGTCAATGGAACGGGCTGAACCTTTACAGAGTCCTTTTTCGGAATCAATCCCTAAAATAAAAGTAGGGCGATAATAACGATCTACCAGTTTAGATGCTACGATCCCAATAACACCGACATTCCATTCTTCGTTAGCCAATACGATGACAGAAGGAACTTCCCCCCCATTTGCCTCCATTTTAGCGGCCATTTGTTTTTCAGCTTCTTTGACAGTTAAGTCAACAATCTTTTGACGTTCCTTGTTCAGACTGTCTAGCTCTTCTGCCAATATTTTGGCTTCCGCCAAATCATCCGCAATGAGCAGTTTAACTGCCAACTCAGCATGCGCTAAACGTCCGCTAGCATTAATGCGCGGCGCCATCGAGAACGCAATATTGGTAGCCACAAGCTGATTGCAATCTACGCCTCCAATGTCCAACAACGCTTGGATGCCTGGGTAGCTTGTTCGTTTCATTCGTTTTAAAGCTTCACGGACGATTACACGGTTTTCTCCTACCAATGGCATCAAGTCTGCAACTGTACCAATGGCAGCAATTTCGAGCAAATGCGCTGGCACTTTGCCTAATAAAGCATGCGCAAGCTTAAATGCAACGCCGACACCCGCCAATCCTTTGAATGGATACGAACAAGTTGGAAGCTTCGGATTGACTAATGTATAGGCTTCTGGCAATAAAGCTGGCGGTTCATGATGATCGGTGACAACGACATCAATCCCAAGCTGCTTCGCATAAGCAATCTGTTCAACAGCACTGATCCCAGTATCGACTGTTATGATTAAGCTAACACCTTGATCTTTAGCTAGATCAAGTGCAGCATTGTTCAAACCATAGCCTTCATTCGCCCGATGCGGGATATAATAATCAAAATGAGCCCCTAACTCTCTCATAACGAAAACCATTAGCGATGTACTGGAAACACCATCTGCATCATAGTCCCCGTATATTCGAATATGCTCCTTCTGTTCTACCGCTCGATGAATACGCTCTACAGCTTCCTTCATTCCGGCTAACAGATAAGGATCATGAACAGCCTCCAAATCGTCATATAGGAAACGTTGAACACCGTCTCCATCTTCGATGCCTCGAACGATTAGCAGCTTGGCTAGAAGCGGAGAAATACCTGCTTCTGCAGCTAGCTGTTCCGCTTTATGTTCTGACACTTCTGCACAGCGCCAACGAGTTCGTGATTGAAGCATACCATTCTCCTTTAACATTCATTTGGCGTTAACTTTGAAGCTAACACGCTCCTCATTTAACACATCTGAGCCGCGTCTAGGAAGACGCGGCTCAGCTACAGATGGAAGCTATAATGAACATACCGACACAACATCTTACCTGTGCTCAGTGTGTGCATCAAGCACCAATACTACACATATGTTGATTATACTTCTTGCGGCTTGCGATTGTTAGGCTTTTTATCGCCTGCACGTTCGCGAAGCACGACCCACAAAGGGCTAGCAATAAAGATCGAAGAGTATGCACCGAATGCCAAACCGATTACGATTGCCAACGAGAACATACGGATAGACTCACTACCAAAGATGAGTAGACATAATGCCGTGACTAGAACGGTAAGCATGGTGTTAATCGTTCGTGTAAGCGTCTGGTTAACACTTGAATTAACCAATTTATCTAGATCACTGCGATTACGAAGCTTCGCAAAACGAAGGTTCTCCCGGATACGGTCAAAGATAACGATAGTATCATTGATCGAGAAACCGATAATCGTTAATACCGCAATAATAAACGGAAGGTTAACCTCCAAATTGAAAATGGAGAACACACTGATAACCATAAACGCGTCGTGCAACAAAGCAACGATCGCCGCAATCGCGAATCTCCATTCAAAGCGAATACTCACGTAAATGATAATACCGATAGAAGCAATCAGTACGGAGTAAATCGCATTTCGCTGAAGTTCACGAGCAATTTCTACATCTACGATATTCACTTCAATCGAGGATCCAGGAGAGAGTTTCTCAATATCTTTCTTCAGTTGTGATTCCTCTGTGTCTGTAAGTACCTCTGTGAATCGGATTGCCATACGCTCACTGCCCTCTGTAATTACAGGAGGCTTCTCGAGTTTATAACCGGCTAAAGCTTGTTCCATTTGCTGCTTACTTATTGGTTTCTTCAAGGTGATGTCGACATTTGTACCAGAGCTAAAGTCAACCCCGTAGTTCAATCCGCGGAACGCTAATGTTCCAACACCAAGAAGTGTAATGACGATCGAAAAAATGAAGAAGAACTTACTTACCTTCATAAAATCGAAATTGTAATTAGTCTTAAAGTTCACGGATTTCACTCTCCTTCACACCAAAGTAAGACGGCTTGTTGAGCTTATTGCTTCTCACAAGCAGTTGCAAGAATATGCGAGAGAGGAATACGTTTGTGAAAATACTAATAACGACCGTGAGCATCATGATGAATGCGAAGCCTTTAACTTGGCTTTCGCCCAAAGCGTACATAACACCACCAGCGATGATCGTTGTGACGTTAGCGTCAAGAATCGTACGGAACGAGCTCTTGGAACCCGCTTTTACTGCAGAAGAAACGGATTTCCCTGCACGCATTTCTTCCCGAATACGCTCGTACGTAATAATATTCGCATCCACAGCCATACCAAGACCTAGTACAAACGCCGCAATACCTGGCAAGGTAAGCGTCGTGTCTGACAGCCAAAATACAACGAAATGAAGCCAAATAAATAGAATCAAGGAGAAGCTAGCAATAATACCAGGCATACGGTAGTAAATTAACATAAAGACCAATACCAATACGGTACCAATGACTCCGGCTTTAATCGTTTGATTCAGTGAAAGCTGGCCTAGGGAAGCTGATACACTCTGCGTGTACTTCTCTGTCAGCTTAAGCGGCAAGGAGCCTAGGTTAATCGTGTCTTTAAGCTCACTTGCTTCTTCTTGGCTACCCTGTCCAGTAATCGTAGCTTCTGTTCCCGTAATTGGGAAATCCACTCTTGGTGCAGAGATCATTTTGTCATCCATGAAGATAGCTAAATGATTACGTGCTTGAGCCGGATCAGGATTATTTAGCTTAGACAGTCTTGTCGTAATTTCTCCGAACTTCTGACCATCTTTTAGTTTAATTGCGACAACAGGTCTTCTCAAATCATCAGAAATGACCGAAGCGCCGCCTTCAACAAAGTCCGTTCCCTTTAATTCAACTTTACAAAAATCCGTTGGGCTTTTACATCCATCGGAGCTGCGGAACGTAAGGACAGCTGGACTTTTCAGTTTCTTACGAACGGTTTCCTCGTCCTGAACGTCTGCCAATTTAACGCGAATTCGGTTTGAGCCTTCCGTTGTTATCTCAGGCTCACTTGTTCCTGTTGAATTAATACGTTTCTCCAAACTTTTAGCGGTCTGTACGAGCGCATCTGGAGTTACCTTCCCACCTGGTTCAAGAGGTGAAGCTTCATATAGAATTTCGAAGCCGCCCTTCAAATCTAGACCAAGGTGAATCTTGTTGAGGATCGTAGGGCTCGTCCAAATAATAACACCAAGCGATACGACCACGATGAACAAGAACGTCATCACCCTTTTCATATCGTCCCCATTCCCCTTTCATGTTCAATATTCCTATTATATCGACGGTCAAAAAACGAGTCAATTTTTCCTTCATCGCCTTAGTCGCCGCAAAAAAAGCCTCACCTTATTAAAAGGGAGACCCTTTATAGGCAGCCATCGTCACATAGTTCATAAACTGTGTCGTCCTAAGCGACAATATATCGTTCACAATACGATGAAGCGCAGGCTCTGATGCTTCTTTCTTGTATCGCGCGCTCACACATTCCCATATGTCCTTATCAGTCACATACTCATAGCCTAGCAAATGAAATTCTTCTGCTTTGCTCTGACAGAGAAGCTCGATATCTTGATCCAAGATGCTACTGATCCGCCCTTCCAAAACTTGATCCATAACGAAAGCCTCTCCTTTTCCTTCTCCAATTCGCCACTGTCATTGTAAATTCGCGCTAAACCTGTCATGTTCCTGCTTGCCATCGTTAATTGAAACAAAAAAGCCTGTACATGTCCAATCGGACAACTGCATACACATGAATACAACGAATGTGTTGTACAAGTCTGCCCTTAAGCGAGGGATCGTAAATGAAAAAGCAAACCTTCATACAAGGAACACTCATCTTATTTGCAGCAGGTTTATTAAATCGAATATTTGGCTTTATCCCCCGCATTACACTACCACGTATTATTGGGGCAGAGGGGGTTGGCCTCTATCAGCTTGGGTACCCATTTCTCCTCGTTATGTTAACCATTATAACAGGTGGTGTTCCACTTGCGGTTGCAAAATTGGTAGCTGAAGCAGATTCAGTAGGGAATCAACAGCGTGTCCGCAGCATTGTACGTGCAGCATTATGGATGACAAGCTCTGTTGCAGTCGTCTTAACTGTCACCTGTTTGCTGCTAGCGTCGTGGATTACAACAAATGTGCTGACAGATGATCGAGTCTATTACACCTTCCTCTTTATGACACCAAATATTATCATTATTGCTGTTGCCTCTGTACTGAGAGGCTACTTCCAGGGCAAACAGAATATGATACCGACGGCTGCTTCTCAAGTAACCGAAACCGTTGTTCGCATTGTTACGGTTATTGGTGGTGCTTATTTACTCATGCCATATGGATTAGAGTGGGCTGCTGCTGGTGCCATGCTTGGAGTCGTTGTAGGCGAACTGAGTGGCTTGTTAGTACTAATCCTGCAGTGGAGACGTCACCATAAGAAAAAGGACGAACATATCGACGCTATGGCTAACAACGTTCCCGCTTCAGAACTTATAGAACAAGAACGTCCCGCTTGGCGCAGCCTATTACGAATTGCCCTTCCTGTAACAGGAGGAAAGCTGATTGGTTCTTTATCCTACTTGCTGGAATCCATTACGATAGCACGCAGTCTTGCTGCTGCCGGCATCGTAACAGCGGTGGCTACGGCCCAATATGGCGCATTACAAGGGATGATCATTCCTATTTTGCTGCTGCCAGGCGCATTGACCTATTCTTTATCCGTTTCATTGGTCCCCTCTTTATCCGAGGCTTATGGGCGAAAAGATATGGCCACCATTCATATGCGTATGCATCAAGCTATCCGCTTAGCTTTAGTGAGCGGAGCTCCCTTTGCCGTTGTTATGTATATACTGGCATTGCCGCTTTGCAGTGTGCTCTATGATGACATCTCAATAGCTCCCATGCTGCAGTGGATGGCTCCAGTAGCCATTTTTATATACTTACAGGCCCCGCTGCAGGCTGCATTACAAGCGCTTGATCGCCCTGGAACGGCATTGATGAACACATTTATAGGTGCGATTGTGAAGTTAGGGCTCATTATCCAGCTCGCTTCAATGCCCCACCTTGGAATTCAGGGCGCTGTCATCGCTATTAATGTTAATATTATGATCGTTACCTTGCTCCACGGATGGAGCCTTATCCGAACGTTTAAAATAAAAATTCCGTGGATTGACTTTGCAAAAGTCGGAATTGCCATGATCATTATCGCCGGCGCAATTCAAGCAACGTATCAGCATTTCCCATTAACTAACTCTGTGTTTGTTCGCTTAAGTGCAGCGTGCCTTGTAGGGCTATGCCTATACGTTGTACTACTTATTATGATGAAACTAATCGATCGAAACGATATAACCCGTCTCCCCCTTATTGGACGCTTTCTATCCAGCCGTACCTAACGGTGACGGGTCTTGTATGAGTTACTTTAACGAGAAGGTTTTGGGTCCATTTTGTCCACAAAAATGCGCCCACGATGATCGATGGAACAAAAGAATACATCTTTAAATTCATGAGCTCCTTTTTGCTGGATTTGATTTTTTAACCAGAATCGTGTCTTCTCGATCTTTTCCAGATTGGAGTCCATAACACGCCCATCCATAATAAGCGGTAAAGGAAGCGATGTAAATTTAATACGATCTGGATGTTCCAGCACAGGAAGATCTTCCTTAGCCATACGGCTACCATTACTTGTATTGGTGTTATATGCAATTTCAGTGCTCATTTCATTGTCCGTATTTTTTTGAGACATGCTGGTACTTGGCTGCGTAGTCGAATGAGCGGCGCTCTCTGCATCCTCTGTAGAGCTTACAATTTGCTCACCGTCGCTATTTCCAGCATGTTCTTTTAAGAATACGGTTAATTTACCTGTTGGCTCCAAAATGGCAAACTGCACTTCTTGCACACTGTCTATCCCCTGCTCTCTGAGTTGAAGCATTAAATCGTCCAAATTATAGCGCTGTTTGCGCATTTCCTCGCGATTAAGCTGCCCTTGATTAATAATAAAGCTTGGATTCCCATCAAAGAAGCGACGTATCCGTCTGTTTTTCATAGCCAGTATCGCTAATGCGATTTGGATCAAGACAAGCACAGCCATTGGTACTAAACACTCCCATAATGGTTTATGGGCATCCTCAATACCGAATACAGCAATTTCAGCAATCATAATCGAGATAACTAAGTCGAAAATAGACAGCTTTCCAATTTCCCGCTTCCCCATTAATCGCATAACACTAAACACAGCAAAATACATCAATATCGTACGGAAAACAAGTGTACCAAATACCACTGCGATGACCTCCTCACAGCCTTAATCCGATGTCCAGAAAGGAGAGAGCTGCTTCAACTGGTATTCTCACCGTAGCCCCCCCTTAACATACGAATCAAGTTCTTGAGAAGTTTACCAATCCATTTTGGCACATGTTCTAGCCGACAAGCAGAAGCAAATACATGGTTGCAATGAGAAGAGACAACAAAGTAATCGGCGCTCCTATTTTTAAAAACTCCCAATAACTAAATCCTCTGCCCTCCCGCTTCGCCATACCTGACACAATTACGTTTGCAGATGCACCTAGCACCGTTCCATTCCCGCCTAAACAAGCACCTAATGCCAATGCCCACCACAATACATTCGTTTCATTTGGGTCAGTCACTCCCATTTGTACACCGACATCTTGAATCAGAGGGATCATCGTAGCTACAAACGGGATATTATCAATCGTGGCTGAAGCAATTCCTGATACCCATAACACAAACATCGTTGTGTTCAACATATCTCCTTTCGTTACATCCAAAGTAAGCCTCGCAAGCTGTTCAATGATACCGACTTCCACCAAACCTCCAACAAGAATAAATAAGCCAATAAAGAAAAATATCGTCACCCATTCCACATGACGGAATGCTTCTTCAATTTCCCGTTCCGTTTGCGTACTTAGCAATATGGCTGCCCCAGCTAAAGCAATGACAGATGGCTCAATGTGTACAACTGCATGCAAGGCAAATCCGATGATGGTCATGATAAGAACAGCCACAGATTTAATAACGAGCCGTTTATCGGTAATATAATCCTCTGCGGATAGTTCCATCAGCGCTTCCTGCTGCTTCGAACCCACTTGCAACTGCTTGCGATAAATGAATACAAGCGCGAGCAGAACGACCACCATAATGACCAACGTGACAGGTGCTAAATATTGCAAAAACATATTAAATGTTAAATGTTTATTAGCTGATCCAATCATAATGTTGGGTGGATCTCCAATCATTGTTGCTGTTCCGCCAATATTGGCACTAATAATTTCGGCTATTAGATAAGGAACCGGGTTGATTTGCAAAATACGTGTGATAGAAAATGTAATAGGTACCATTAACAGAACCGTCGTTACATTATCTAAGAATGCCGACCCTAATGCCGTTAACGAAGACATAATGATTAGAATACGCATAGGTCTACCTTTTGCTTGCTGCGCTGCCTTCACGGCTACATATTGAAATATTCCGCTCTTGTTCGCAATGCTTACGAGAATCATCATACCGATAAGCAAGAATATGGTGTTCCATTCTACATGCTTCGTAAAGGCAAGCTGAGGCGGAACAATTTGTAAAATCATCATCACAACTGCACCTAATAATGCAATGACGGCGCGGTTCATCTTTTCCGTAATGATAATAGAGTAGGTTAACAAAAATACGATTACCGCAGCTGTCACCTGCCAAGTTCCCTCCATATTTTCCATCCAAGCATTCCCCATTTCTATGTAGTAGTAATTCATCCGATGTGATGGCTATATCTTTGTACTATTTCCTATAGCTTGCCCATACGATGATACAAACAGAATGTCAGAGGGAGGATTTTTATGAATGCTATGCAGCGCTTTAGCTCAGGTAAGTTAAGCCATCCGTTAATGGCTGGGATTGGCTATGCATTTCTATGGCTGGCCATTGGGGCGTTAGCCCTTTCAATTTTGTTAGTGGCCACTTCAACTCAAGAAGATAATCTTACCAAGTACAGTTACTTCGTACACGGCTTTGCGTTACTTATAGGTGGTTGGACGTCTGGAAAACGCAGTGGAAGAAAAGGCTGGTACTACGGTGGACTTACAGGCATACTGTACGCGCTGCTCGTATTTGTCATTGGTTTTTTGGCCTTGGATATGCAATGGGATGCTATCAAATGGATTGCGTTAGCAGCAGCTTTTGGTTTATCCGCTCTTGGTGGTATATTCGGGGTTAATGTAAGCAAAGGAAGTAAATCCAAGTAATGGGTTTTGTACTTGGTGTGTTCCTATTCTCGGTATGATATACTATGGGAGGCTCATACATTATTTCGTACTAGAATTAGGGGGATACTATGGTACTTTTTGAATCGATGCAGACGGTCGCTATCTGGTCCGTTGTATTCATTCTATTGCTTGCTTGGATTGGATCTGGCAAGCAGCCGCTCTACATCATTCGTTCATTTATTAAACTTATCATTCATTCTAAGCCATTTCTTATCGCCTTTGTTTCATTTATGCTCCTTCTTGTCGTTAATAAGTATCAGTTAGATCTAGAAGCAATGATGTCTATTTCGTGGGACTTCACCCCCTTTATTTATCAAATAGAGGGCCAGTTGGTCTATCATTTGCAGCAGTTGGTAGCACACCCGGCGCTTACACCTATATTTGCTTTTTTCTATTTGGTCATATTCCAAGCGATCATCATCGCTTCTATCGGGGTATATGCCGCTAATGGACTTACTTCGTTCGCGGTCGCTATTTGTTACGCCATCACATTTAACTATATTATTGCATTGCCTTTTTATTTTTGGGTTCCAGTTGATGAAGTATGGTCTTATGCACCTTCGGGCGTGTCTTTTCTTATGCTGGATACTTTCCCGACGTTCGAGGAGAACTATCGAGCATTTTCAGGGCTGGATAACTGCTTCCCGAGTCTGCACACTTCAATCTCGGCTACAGTTGCAATGATAGCATGGCGCTCAGGTCTTCGCAGGTGGATATGGATTGCTTGTCCAAGTGCAATTATTATTATTTTCTCCATTTTCTATCTCGGTATCCACTGGGTATCGGACATGTTCGCAGGTATTGCACTTGCAGCAGCGTGCAGCTGGATTGGATTAAAGCTCGCGGGTATTTCCACATTCCGCTCCAAAGCTACGATAAGCGTGGAGCAACAAACTAGTCGCTCATTCGCTGATTAATTATAATAATAAAAAGAACCTTCTATTCCACTGTTTAGTGGTTAGAAGGTTCTTTTTTTCATCTACTAAGCTTTAGCAGCTTCTTCAGTAGAACCAGTAGAGATAATATGGCTGATTGCATTGCGATCAAATGTCATCTTCGTAACATCATTTACACGAATCACAACAATATCGTCAGTGATTTCGAGGATATGTCCGTGAAGGCCACCGATTGTTACAATTTTATCGCCTTTTTTCAATGCGCCAAGCATCGCATTACGCGTTTTTTGCTTTTTCTGTTGCGGACGAATCAACAAGAAATAAAACACTGCGAACATAGCACCGAATGAAAGCACCATTCCCCAAATAGAACCGCCAGCAGCAGGAGCTGCAGCTAAAAGAAGTTCATTCATGATAAAATCCCCTTTTCATTTTAAATCTATGTACGGACCCCTGATCACTGCATCAGCAACCAGGACCTTCCACGCAATCAATTAGAAGCCGCTCTCATTATTGGCCATGCCATAATTTTCAAAGAACTCATCACGGAAATCTCTTAGTCGATCTTCGCGAATTGCTTCTCTTACTTGAGCCATCATATTCAATAGGAAATGCAAATTGTGATAAGTCGTCAAGCGAAGACCAAATGTCTCATCAGACTTAATCAAGTGACGCAAATATGCTCTTGAATAGTTCTTACACGTATAGCAGCTGCAATTCGGATCAAGTGGTCCGAAGTCGCGCTGATACTTCGCATTACGAACAACGAGTCTTCCTTGACTTGTCATGGTTGTACCATTACGCGCAATACGAGTAGGCAATACGCAGTCAAACATATCTACTCCACGCATCGCACCTTCAATAAGCGCATCTGGTGAGCCTACCCCCATCAAATAGCGAGGCTTGTTCGTTGGCAGCAATGGCATTGTCGTATCAAGCGCCTCATACATCAAATGTTTAGGCTCCCCAACACTCAGTCCACCAATAGCATACCCCGGGAAATCCATAGAAGTCAAATCCAACGCGCTCTGCTTACGCAAGTCCGCATACATACCACCTTGAACAATAGCAAACAAGGCTTGATCATGAGGTCTAGCATGACTTTCAAGACAACGCTCTGCCCAACGAGTCGTACGCTCCAATGAATGTTTAACATAAGCATGATCCGCTGGATATGGTGCACACTCGTCGAATGCCATCATGATATCTGGACCAAGCGCATTTTGAATTTCCATTGCCTTTTCTGGAGAAAGGAACAGCTTGTCCCCGTTCAAGTGAGAACGGAAATGCACTCCCTCTTCTTCAATTTTACGCATATCACTCAAACTAAATACTTGGAAGCCGCCGCTGTCCGTTAAGATCGCACGATCCCAGTTCATAAACTTGTGCAGACCGCCTGCCTCACGAATAATCTCATGACCCGGTCGCAACCATAGATGGTACGTATTACTTAAAATAATACGCGCCTCCATCTCTTTTAATTCCTCTGGGCTCATTGTTTTTACCGTTGCAAGTGTTCCTACTGGCATAAATATCGGCGTCTCGAATGAACCGTGAGGCGTATGAACACGCCCAAGACGCGCCCCAGTTTGCTTACATGTTTTTATTAATTCATAAGTAACAGCTGCCATTAGCTTTGATCATCCTAACTATTATCAAATTTCAACGATTCTAACTTACTTATAAATGAACATTGCGTCGCCAAAGCTGAAGAATCGATATTCCTCTTTAACCGCTTCCTCATAAGCTTTTAGAATGCATTCTCTTCCTGCCAAGGCACTTACCAACATAACAAGTGTAGACTTCGGCAAATGGAAGTTTGTTAATAATGCATCAACGAATTGGAACTCATATCCTGGATAAATGAAAATGTCGGTCCACCCGCTGCAAGCTTGCAGCTCTTGATTCAAATGCTGCTGTGCAGCTGTCTCCAATGTACGAGCTGATGTCGTACCTACAGCTACAACACGTCCACCTTGCTGCTTCGTTTCACGTATGAGCGCAGCTGTTTCTTCGGAGAGCTCATAATATTCTGCATGCATCACGTGATCTTCTGTACGTTCAGCAGACATTGGACGGAATGTACCTAGCCCTACATGAAGCGTGACATAAGCAATTCGCACACCTTGCTTCTGGATCTCATTTAACAAATCCGTTGTAAAATGAAGTCCTGCTGTTGGTGCTGCTGCCGAACCTTCGTGCTTGGCATATACCGTCTGATATCGCTCTCTGTCTGAGAGCTGCTCTTTAATATATGGTGGCAGGGGCATTTCCCCCAACCGATCTAAAATTTCTTGGAAAATACCTTCAAACTCAAAACGCAGTACACGCGCTCCCATGTCACGCTCTTCAGTAACGACAGCTTTCAGTTCATCACCGAATTGTACCACCGCACCCAGCTTCATTCGCTTCGCAGGCTTTACAAGCGCTTCCCAGCAGTTATCTTGCTCTTGCTTCAAAAGCAGCACTTCAACCTTAGCGCCCGTATCTGGCTTTACTCCAAATAAGCGAGCAGGGATAACACGCGTATTATTAAGCACAAACAAATCACCTGGCTTCAAATACTGTGTAATCTCTGAAAATGAATGATGCTCCAACTCACAGCCATTGCGATTCAATGTTAGGAGCCTAGAAGCTGTACGATCAAGCAGCGGCGTTTGTGCGATTAAATGTTCTGGCAAATGAAAATCAAATAAGTCCACATTCATAATTGTCCGTCCTATCGTGTCACTAACTCAACATTATTATAGTAGTATTTCAGAATTTGCTCATAGTCATACCCTTTATCGGCAAGCCCTTTAGAACCCCATTGGGACATTCCTACACCATGACCAAAACCTTTTCCATGGAAGAAGAACAACGGTTCTTCAGAAATAACCGATGCTTTACCGCCACCATCCAATACGATTGTGTTCTTGGATAAAGGCATAGCCCCTTCTCCCGTTCCACTCACTGCGTATTGGCCATTGATTCCATGTACAGTTGAAGCTTTGCCGTCAGCTCCCGCTACTTTAAACACACTAGTCATTTCAATATCGAAGAGTGTACTCGGAAGCCCGCCGAACACAGTACGGAATTGATCAGGATACTTCACTTCAATCGGAACACCATTAGCATGAACTTCTACAGCTCGTCCTGATGGCCCCCGCTTCACGACTTCTAATTCAGTTAAAGGACCTTTCCAAGTAACCTTAGAAACTTTACGAATCATCTCTGTAAGTTGAGCGCTCGTATATGGACCTCGTACCCAAGTATATTCGTTGGACTCAGCAACCGTATCCAATATAACAAGTTGGGTTCCTTTATTAATCGTAGCAACTGGCTTCACACTAGATTGAATCGTTGGGTTCGGACGAACATTCGTCCCATTCTCCACTGCTACTGCTACTTCTAAGCTGCCTAGATCCTTCTGTGGAAGCTTGCTCACGGTATCTTCTCGTACATAACCAACTTTTCCATCTGGCATTGCTACGTAGTACCATGACTTCAAGCCCTTTTGCGCAACATGGTCGGGACTCTCTACTGCATGGAAATAACCGTAGCTGCCGCCCCATACTTCGGATGGATGGGCAGTCATTCCACCTGCATTAGAATTGAAGATTGCTTCAATCAGCTTGCCATTGTGCATAAGCACTTCTCCTGCAGTTGCTTCTACTGCTGCCTGAATCGATGGCTTTTCTTTATCAATGCCATAGTAAGCTTGGCTTAAAGTAGTATCTACCACGTTCGCAATTTCGAACTTGCCATTCTGATAGAGCGCAAAAGTACGTGCTGCTACAGCTTGTGCCTTCAAAGCCTCGGCTGGCCAAGTGTGATATACTTCACCACCTACCACCGATACAAGATATTGCTCTAACGGTAGCTCATTTACCAATGCAAGTTCGTTTTTATGCTTGCTAATTTCCATTAGCCCGCGGTATGTACGTCCGTAACGCTCTGTAACTTTGGTTGTGCCTCCGTTAGCAGGCTTGATGATCCATTTGCCATCCCCGTATACATGGGAACGTTGTATCGATTGTTTCCCATTAACCTCAGTTGCGTGAATAAGTGCAGCATTGGACTGAGCAATCGTTGCTTTTATAGAAAGCTGCTGTTCTATTTTAGCCTTGATGCTGGATAATTGAGCTTCTGTTGCCGTTTGTCCCGCCCATACAGCAGTATGCATGGTACCTGCACTTTGAATGGTCGTTACGTAAGCATCGATTTGCTGATCCAGCAGCTTTTGCTGTACCGCTGCTGCTTGTTCAAGCGTAGCATACGTACCCGTTTGTACATAGTTAGGACCAACTGTACTAGGAACATTTCCTTGCAGCAATGCCTTAAGGCTTGCATCCGCTTGCAAACGAGCAGTCGCTTTAGCAGCCTCTGCTTCAGAAGCATACTCGCCAGCATATACAGCGTAATGATTGACGCCTTGGCGTTTAAACTCTAGCATATAGGCCTTGTTGCTTTGCTTAACTTTGGCCAGCGCACGTTCTGCTGCCCCGAGATCTTTCGTCTCCATCACTTTGACTCGATACTGATCCAGTGCAAATTTTGCTGATGACGTATTTAGGCTGCTTGTTGATGCCGCACCACGTACGGACGCGGTTAAGTTGGTCGTCGTTGTTAATGTCACAGCATCTGTCCTGCCAGGAGACTTGCTTCCCAAGTTCGCAAACAGTGCTACACGAATGGTTTCATCCTGCTGCTTCTTATCATCTAGAACAGGTTGCTCAACTGCCACCTTGTTTCTATCCGTTGCTTTTGCTCCTGCTGCATAGCTAGCCCCTGTCTCTAACCCAGGGACAGCCACTCCATTCCATAGCAATGCACTTGCAACAACTGCCGCTACAGCAGTACGTGCAAGCTTCTTCCGTACTTTCATGCTAGCTAATCATCCTTCCCCAAGTCTCCCATGACTTTTAACTTTTTATTTCAATCTTACTATTACAGTCCTTCTAATCGATTAAGATCGATTGTCCGGCATTGGTATACCAAGGTGCGCATACGCCTGTGGCGTCGCTATTCGCCCTCTTGGTGTCCGCTGCAAAAATCCGATCTGAAGCAAATAAGGCTCATATACATCTTCGATCGTTTGACTTTCTTCCCCAATCGTTGCTGCGATTGTATCCAGACCCACAGGTCCACCACGGAACTGCATAATCATGGAACGCAGCATCTTATGATCAATCTGATCCAAGCCTACTGGATCTACCTGAATCATTTCTAACGCCTCGCAAGCAAGTGACTCGGTGATCATGCCATCACCTTTTACCTGAGCGAAATCTCGTACCCGCTTCAATAAACGATTCGCAATACGCGGTGTCCCCCTAGAACGGACAGCAAGCTCATCAGCAGCTTGTCCCACGATATCAACACCAAGAATATCTGCGGCTCTTGAGATAATGAAGCTAAGTTCATCTTTCGTGTAATACTCTAGTCGACTTACGACACCAAACCGATCACGCAGTGGCGCTGACAATAAACCAGCGCGGGTAGTGGCACCGATAAGTGTAAACTTCGGCAAATCCAAGCGAACCGAACGCGCGCTAGGTCCTTTGCCTATAATAATATCAAGTGCGTAATCTTCCATCGCGGGATAGAGAACCTCTTCAACCGTGCGATGCAGACGATGAATTTCGTCAATAAAGAGTACGTCGCCTTCTTGCAAATTCGTGAGAATAGCCGCCAAGTCTCCTGGGCGTTCAATCGCTGGTCCTGAAGTCGTTCGTATGTTCACACCAAGCTCATTTGCAATAATCGTTGACAGCGTCGTCTTACCAAGTCCAGGAGGTCCATACAGCAATACATGATCCAAAGCTTCCTTGCGCATTTTAGCTGCTTCGATATATATTTTAAGATTTTCCTTTACTTGGCTCTGTCCGATATATTCTGCTAAATATCGCGGTCTAAGGCTAAGCTCAACCGCTTGATCTTCCATCATAAAGTTGGCCGAAATAATACGATCGTCCATCATGTACCGCCTTTCCTGCCATTAACCAGCTTTATTACATAACTAACAATTCTTTAAGTGCTTTTTTCATTAACGCATCTACCGCTTCATCAGCATGAATTCGATGCTTCAGCTGCTCCCATGCTCGATCAAGCTCTACGTCTCTATATCCTAGTGCTTTTAATGCCTCACGAGCCTCGCCCCATGATGGATGCACATCTCCATCCATGATAACTGGCGCATCCTCAAATAGTCCTTGCCCAGACGTAAAGTCTAGACCAATATGATCAAGTTTGTCCTTCAAGTCAAGCACAATTCGTTGAGCCGTCTTCTTCCCTATGCCCGGCAGCTTCGTCAAGAAAGTTACATTTTCTTGTTGAATAGCCATTACAAGTGCCTCAGGACGACTGCCTGCCAATATGCCTATTGCTACTTTGGGGCCTACACCATTTACTTCAATTAACTTACGGAACAAACGCTGTTCTTCCCTAGACGAGAAACCAAATAGAAGCATAGCATCTTCACGTACATGATGATGTGTGTAAACCGTTACTTCGCCATCCGTTTTCCCAAATAAATAGGGATTCGGGCACAGTACACGATAGCCAATACCGTTTACATCGATAACTACATAATCTGATTCCATATGGGCCACTGGGCCGCGCACATAATCTATCATTTCAATCCTGCTCCATTCAATTGTTGATAGAGACCGCTAGAGTGAGCATGGCAAATAGCCACCGCTAGAGCATCCGCCACATCGTCAGGCTTCGGTACCGTCTTTAGCTTGAGTAGCAGCCGCACCATCTCCTGTACCTGCTTCTTCTCAGCTCCACCATAACCAACTACAGCCTGCTTCACCTGCATAGGTGTATATTCTGCAATTGGGATCCCTCGCTTGGCAGCCGCTAGTATAATAACCCCTCGAGCTTGGCCAACTGTAAATGCGGTCGTTACATTGCGATTAAAGAACAACTTCTCGATCCCCATAGCATCAGGCTTGTACTGATCAAGGAGCTTCTCTGTCGCTTCGTATACTTGAAGGAGCCGTATTTCTGGAGCAGTTGTGGACTCTGTCTGGATAGAGCCATATTGCACCGGCGTTAGACGGCTTCCGATCTTATCTATGAATCCGAATCCAACGATGGCGATACCGGGGTCAATCCCTAAAATACGCAAAAAAATCTCTCCCTTATCGACATCTGTATCATATAGCGAACATATGTGTTCAACCTATTATAACACAGATCGTAAGGGAGAGAATGCACCTTAAGTCGTTATGCAATTATTGCTGAAACGGAAGTTAAAATGAGATAAGAACTAGGAAACTTCCACCACATCTTCATGCTTAGAAGGCTTGTCTTTAAATGCTATCTTCAAGAATGGTGGAGTTACCAACGTTGTCAAAATAACAACAATGACAATTGGTGTGAAATATTCAATATCAAACAAGTTACCTGCCAGCCCCGTCGTTGCAATAATAAGGGCTACTTCACCACGAGAAATCATTCCGGCACCAATTCCGATGGCCCCTTTACGATCAAATCCTGTCAAGCGAGCACCAAGTCCGCAGCCAACCAATTTCGTAATGATTGCAATAATAGTAAAGACAATAATAAACCACATATGCTCGCCTAGGCCTTCAAATGTAACATTCAAACCTACGCTTACAAAGAATATTGGAACGAAAATTGCATATGCAATCGGCTCCAAGCGATGCTCAACTTCATGCTTGAATTTCGTTTGAGAAATTGCAATACCAGCTGCAAACGCCCCGATAATATTAGCAACTCCTAAGAAATCTGCCATGTATGAGAAGAAGAAGCAAATAATAAGTGCTGCACTAATGACGGCTTCTGATACCCTAAGCGGCGATAGCCACTTCATAACTTTCGGTACTGCAAACACACCTAGAACAAAAGCACCTACGAAGAATAGTACCTTTTTACCGATCATCAAACCTAGGGAAGTATCTGTACCTTCACCCAAGAAGCTGAGCATAAAGGCAAGCAGAACAACGACAAGTACGTCGTCAACCACTGCAGCACCTAATATGGTCGTACCTTCACGTGAGCTAAGTTTATTCATATCCTTCAATGTTTGAACGGAAATACTAACGGACGTCGCACAAAGCAATAGACCGATAAACATCGCTTGCGTATTATCCAAACCAAACGATATCGCTCCTAAATAACCTCCAATAAACGGCAAAATAACGCCGCCAATCGCTACAGCAAACGCTGATTTCCAGTTGCGTTTTAATTGCTCCAGATCTGTTTCCAATCCCGCGATAAACATCAGCAAAATAACGCCGATCTCGGCCATTTGCTTAATAAGATCGCCATTAGTAACCCATCCAAGAACGGCTGGACCAATAAGAATACCGACAAGCAATTTACCAAGTACACTTGGTTGTCCCAAACGTACAGTTAAGTCGCCAGCCAGCTTGGTGGATACCAAGATGATAAGTAACATAAGTAAAAGTTCCATGGCATACCATACCCCTTTCTATATATGTGATCCATAACCGACGTCTTTTCTTTATCGTTTGTTAACTTCTCAGGCATTATCCGTTTTCTTTATTATCTAAAATACCCTCGAGGATTGTTTACGCCAAAAAAAGAAGGACGTCGGTTACGGCGTCCTACTTATACTACCATATTCATTTAATACGTTAGGGCGATAAGGTTGGTTTCATTACTTTCCTGGTATCTTCTACCGCAAAGTCGCTAAATGTAGATAAGACACTAATGTATTCTTCCCTATCACTAATGCGAATCCCATTTTTAATCTGCTGCAGCACCTGGGGAGGTAAAGAGCTCTCCATGGACTCGATATCAATTTGGAAAAAGGTTCTGATGACGCGTTCATCACTTGGAGCACCATCATATAATGACAAGTTACCTTCCGTATCCATTCCCATTTGAGCCGAACGTTTACATGTTTCAGACAAATCATCAATTCGCTCAATTAAAATAACTTGCTTTTCCTTGTCAATCGTCGGTTCCCAATGGCTGTTCTTATCTAACAGTTGAACAACAGCCTCACGAGACTGCTGGCCTAGGTACTTATCTTCAGTACCGCATATATACTGTTTCCGATGAATGACAGTAAGCTTGCTTTTCGATGTTCCAAAAAGCTGAGCTATTTGCTCTTTGCGTAAATCAGTCGTAGAGGAACTACTGGAACCAACCACAGTATTGTTTATATTTGTATCTGCTAGCGATCCGAGTGTAGAAACAGATTCACCTGATAATAGGCTCCACTGTTTCACTTTTTCGCTCAACATCGTACCTATTGTCAATAACCCAACAACGAATAGAATCGCCCCTAATGCCCACAACGGCCTTCTCCATCGCTTTAACTTCTTCTTCAACTGTCTCATGCGAAATGAAAACCGGGAAACAATGCGATCTCCATCAGCCATAGCTAAATCCCCTTCATGCTTCTTTTTATCTAGTGTTTCCAAAGAAAGGGGAAATCTATACGATTTCAATATAATTATAAGTAAAATAACAAAAACCGCTGGCTATTAACCAACGGTTTCTCATAATACTGGTCGGGATGACACGATTTGAACATGCGACCCCTTGGTCCCAAACCAAGTGCTCTACCAAGCTGAGCTACATCCCGAACATATTAGTGGTGCCGGTGAAAGGACTCGAACCTTCACGGTTTCCCTCACGATTTTGAGTCGCGCGCGTCTGCCAATTCCGCCACACCGGCTTAAAAATAAATGGCGCGCCCTAAGAGATTCGAACTCCTGACCTTTTGATTCGTAGTCAAACGCTCTATCCAGCTGAGCTAAGGGCGCATATTCTGGAGCGGACAACGGGATTCGAACCCGCGACCCTCGCCTTGGCAAGGCGATACTCTACCACTGAGCTATGTCCGCATATCTTCAAATATCTCTCGCATTCTTCATCATGCTCTTTCTTTCGCCGATGTCGTCTTGCGAGGACATTTATTAATATATCATGTTCAATATTGAATTGCAAACTTTTTTTAAAATAAATATAGTGGTAAAATATTCTGAAAGTTTGCAAACATATTAATGCATAACTATCTTCAACATACTAACTGTTCTGAAGTGTATTGGAGCTATTGGAGCTACTTAGTGCCGCTTAGTCAGGCACCGTTCCTCTTTAACAACATTATGGTTAACTCAAAATTAATGAAATAAAATTGAGAACGACAAACTCGGCTTCGAATAATTAGAGAAAGCTATTCTATACTCATATCCTTATTTTATATACTTAAATTCCACATATGGAATTGATATGTGATTATTATTAATAACTCTGTTTACAATTTCACTAATATTAAACAAAAAAAGCCTGCACAGATGTACAGACTATCATGTAAGAAACTGGTGAGCCATGTAGGACTCGAACCTACGACACCCTGATTAAAAGTCAGGTGCTCTACCAACTGAGCTAATGGCTCTAATATGGTGACCCGTAGGGGATTCGAACCCCTGTTACCTCCGTGAAAGGGAGGTGTCTTAACCCCTTGACCAACGGGCCGCATATTAAAATTGAAGATGAATGGCGGAGCTGACGGGATTCGAACCCGCGGTCTCCTGCGTGACAGGCAGGCATGTTAGGCCTCTACACCACAGCTCCACGATAATGATAATTTTATTTGGTTGCGGGGGCAGGATTTGAACCTACGACCTTCGGGTTATGAGCCCGACGAGCTACCGGACTGCTCCACCCCGCGGTATTTATGGTGGACGCTGACGGGATCGAACCGCCGACCCTCTGCTTGTAAGGCAGATGCTCTCCCAGCTGAGCTAAGCGTCCATATTATTTATTACTTTGTTTTCAGCTTCTATGGTGGACACTAACGGGTTTGAACCGCTGACCCCTACCCTGTCAAGATAGTGCTCTCCCAGCTGAGCTAAGTGTCCAAATGTGGTGACCCGTAGGGGATTCGAACCCCTGTTACCTCCGTGAAAGGGAGGTGTCTTAACCCCTTGACCAACGGGCCACATATTAAAATTGAAGATGAATGGCGGAGCTGACGGGATTCGAACCCGCGGTCTCCTGCGTGACAGGCAGGCATGTTAGGCCTCTACACCACAGCTCCACGATAATGATAATTTTATTTGGTTGCGGGGGCAGGATTTGAACCTACGACCTTCGGGTTATGAGCCCGACGAGCTACCGGACTGCTCCACCCCGCGTCATCATATCTCTAATATGAAACTATTACATAAAACACATTTTGTTCCATATTATAAATTCCATGCTGGCGGAGAAAGAGGGATTCGAACCCTCGAGACGCTTGTGACGCCTACACGATTTCCAATCGTGCTCCTTCGACCAACTCGGACATCTCTCCATAATGGCTCCCCGAACAGGACTCGAACCTGTGACAACTCGATTAACAGTCGAGTGCTCTACCAACTGAGCTATCAGGGAATAATAAGTTCATAGAATTTATTTAGATGATATGACACCTCAACCTGAAGTTCAGGGAGCTTGGCAACGTCCTACTCTCCCGGGACCCTGCGGTCCAAGTACCATCGGCGCTGGAGGACTTAACGTTCGTGTTCGGGATGGGTACGCGTGGAACCCCTCCGCCATCGTTACCAAACTCTAGGCTTATCGGCATCAATGTACCTTAAGCTTATAATCAGGCTAGCACCGCCAAGTGCTATGTGCACTTCATTCATTGTACTTGACAACTTCAGAAGTTTTGCACCCTGAAAACTGATTCGCAAAGTGATTAAAACGCTTCTTCAATATTCATTAGGATAAGCCCTCGACCTATTAGTATTCGTCAGCTCCACACATTACTGTGCTTCCACCCCGAACCTATCAACCTCGTCGTCTTCAAGGGGTCTTACTAATTGGGAAATCTCATC
>NZ_VNJK01000010.1 GCF_007786455.1 Paenibacillus agilis
CTGAGCCAGGATCAAACTCTCCATAAAAGTGTTTGACTTGCTCATTTGTAATGCTGACGAAATTCATTGCTGAATTTCTTATATCAAACGTTTCACTCGTTGTTCAGTTTTCAAAGAACAATTTCGCTCAGATCACTTATCTTTCGACTCATTTTCTTTCGCTCTCGTCCGCCGTGTTTCTCAGCGGCGACTCTTATAATATATCATTTCGTTTCTTTTATGTCAACAACTTTTTTTAAGTTTTTTCAAAAGTTGTTTTTCGACTTGTTTGAAACTTGATGACTTGTCCCTCTCACGAACAATGTCGTTCAGAAGGGAACAAAAAATAATTTATCATAAATGCCAACCCGCGTCAATCATTTGATACAGTCCACTTTATGGTAATTTAAAGAGAGGTATTCATTTCACATTGGGATGATACGATGGTTCCTTACGTAACGAGATAAATCCTTAGGCGTAGCTATACGAGCATACATTCGAAATACCGTTCTGTATCTATTAGCAATAGCTCTTCTTACTTCTTTATCTAGACGGTTATCACCTAGATCAAGCAGCATTTCATCAAGTTCCTTTCTAAGCATATACCCCAGTTCCTTGCATTCCTTTTCGTTGAATAAGAATCCTAGCACAAACGTTATCCTCCTCTGACAACAACTAAAACATTTCTCTTATGTTGGAACAAAAGCGGCCCTAATCCCTTATCTAAGGATTGCGTTACCTTAGATAAGTGATGGACCGCTTTACTGTTATGCACAAATTCGCATCATTTTATCACATAATCATCTGAATAAAATTATCTTTCTTCTCAAGACCACACTATTTCATCTAAATGCTTGAGCGATAAAGCTCCATAATCCACAATGTCACTGTACTTTCGATTAAAGCTGCCACAAGCAGTATAATCGTAATCCACACTGCAGCTGCCCCTGTTTTCTTCGACCATTCCTTGATCGTCATCCCGCTACCGCGTTTAGAGCGTGTCATTCGCTGAATAGCCAACACCCCAAATCGAATACCGAAGGCAGCAGCTATTATGATAGCTGGCAATTCTAATATACCATGAGGAAGTATTCCCACAGTAAACTGCATAAAGACGTTCAATCCTTCGCGGTGCATATCAAAGAATAAATACCCCAATACCATTCCATTCACTACTAAAAGATATAGTGGGAATATTCCGAACACGATACCAGAGAACATAACGAGTACGGCTTTGATAGCATTATTGAAAAATATAAATATAAACAACGTCACAATAGGATTGGCAGATTGGTGTAATGATTTTGCTATTTCCCCAAGCTGGGATATCTGGCTGTCTAAAAACTCGTGGAATCCTGTCCACATCCATCCCACCATTATACTTCCAACGAATAAAAAGGCTGAAAACAAGATATACCCTTTTATCTCACCTAACGTTCGTACAAACGAGCGCCAACTTAACACATCCATTCACTCCTTCATGTCGTAAACTCACAATATAACCCGCTCCGGGATATGATTGTTTGTCATATCTATGTATAACTCAAGCATACAGTGTATTAAACAAGCGTGACAAGCCATGCAAGTACTTGAGTTCACGCATCATAGCATCGTTATATGAGAGGAGCGCACGCTGCATGAACAGTTTTTATGTGATTAGCGGAAAAAAGGTAAAGCGCATCTTCTTCATCATCGTCGCCGCGTTGTTTGCAGCCGGTGTCGTCGTGGTGGAGAGCGACAACATCACAGTCTTCTCCGAAGGTAGTCCTTCAGCCATCTATAGTGTTCCTACCGATAAAAAAGTTGTAGCACTAACGTTTGATATTAGCTGGGGAGAAACTCGAGCACAACCTATACTTGATATTTTAACTGAGAAGAAGCTTGAGAAGGCCACGTTCTTCTTATCTTCCCCTTGGAGCAAAACTCATCCTGAGATTGTAAGAAAAATGGTTGATGCCGGCTATGAAATAGGCAGTCATGGTCACAAGCACGTAAATTACAGCAGTCTAAACGATGAAGAAATCAAAAAGCAAATTAGTACAGCACATACCATTTTAAGCGAGCTCACGGGTAAACAACCTAACCTGATCCGCTTACCTAACGGCGACTTCGATAAACGAGTGCTTAAAATAGCGAATCAAATGAATTATAAAGTAATCCAATGGGATACCGATTCTCAAGATTGGAAAAATCCTGGCGTGGATACGATTGTAAAACGTGTTGTGGATCGTGCCCATAATGGCGATATTATTTTGCTCCATGCCAGTGATTCGTGCAAACAAACTCATCTTGCCCTCCCGGCCATTATTGATCAGCTTAGAGCAAAGGGCTATGAGTTCGTTACCGTATCAGAACTTATCCAACAAACAGAGATGAATAATAAAGCGATTCAAGACACTAGCATCCAGCCCGTGCAACCTCAACCGCATATTCATGATGCCGCTGGAGCGTAAGTTTCCAACATCAATAATAAAGAGCTGACCACTATTGGTCAGCTCTTTACTGTTTTTGCAGCGAATCCCGCTTCTTGGGGCAATTCCATCTTGTTCTTTCCTATTCTTCCTTCCAATACTCGTGAAAGGATAAGAATTTGATAAGCATTGCATGCTACTAATGGGATAAACAAGAACCAAGTCGCAATTGGACTCATGTTCAATGCAAACGTCATTTCAATTGTCGTTCCAACAATCATATAAAACAAAGTGGGAATCAATGCTGATGACGTTGTTATTTTCATTTTTACAATCGCAATCCCTACGGAAAACACGAGTAAGGTTAAACCTAATACAACATCTTGGATCAAATCCCGCTCTTGTCCAAGTAAAGTACGTAAAAACATGACATCCAATAAAACGATGACCGTAAGAACAACTTGTATATACGGCCACGCTCGTCTAAACATTCCATTTGCAAGCAAATTAAGAGTCAAATAAGCAAAAAAGCCCATCTGCGCAAATACACTAATTGTAAAGCCACTTAAAATAAGCTGAAAAATGTTCATTAGTACATCTGCAGGACCTCTAAGATTGGACAATTCCTGTTGATAAAGCTGCATGGACAAGCCTGTTATCAACATAACTGCCCCACCCAGACAAAGTGTCGTCCAGAATAAGTAAGACCATTTTTTTAAATTCAAGCTGCTCCACCTCCGCAATATTCATATTTTACCAGCGTTATCAGCAAAAGACTATCGTTATCGAACATAATTCATAATTTTTTCCCCATACTACATGAAGGTGCTTCTGTAACCGATCCCTACTGACAGCACGTTGAAAGGAGACCTGTACATGCGATCCGGATTTATTCGACTTGGTATAGCTTGTATTGTACTTATGCTTGTCGCTACATCATGCAGTCAAGAGCCACAATCATCAGGAAATAAAGTGGAGTATAAAGAGCTAAAGTCGATGGTTGTAGATATTTTAAAGACGGAAGAAGGACAAAAAGCAATTGAATCTGCTCAATCCGGCGGCGGAAGTTCCATGCAGATGAAAACATTGAATACCCAACAGGAGGAACAAATCCGACTTGCCGTTAAAGACACACTCGTGTCCCCTGATTACGAAAAGGTAATTGAAAAGATTATGAAGGACCCTAAGTTTGCCGGGGAGTTCGCTAAAACCATCAGTAAAGAAGACAAACAAATTCATAAGGATTTAATTAAAGACCCTACTTATCAAAAAGCTGTAGGCGATATTTTGAAATCACCTGATCTCATGAATGCTTATTTGGAAGTTACAAAATCACCTGAATACCGTAAACAATTAATGGCTTTAATGAAAGATGCGATGAATAGTCCATTATTTAAACTAGAGGTAATGGATATGATGACAAAAGCAGTAAAAGAAGAGCTCCAGCCTAAAGAGAATAAAAAAGAAAAAGGTGGTGAAGGCGGAGTTAGTGAGAAAGAAGATAGTGGCTCAAGTGAAGGAGACGGCTCTGACAGTGGTGGAGGCGGAGGTCAAAAAGGTGGGCAATAACTCTGGGTACGATTTTCTTTGTACTACTTACTTCTACAGGATGACAAAAGCGGACCCATATTGGTCCGCTTCTTTATATAAGTTGCGCTATTCACTTAGTCAATTAGTCAACTAAGATACAACACCATTATCAATTAAACGCTGTGCCAATTCATTGTATAATTGCCCAATTGGATGTGACTCACGATATACAGAAGGTGAGAAATCCGGCTCCGAAGGATGGTTCTCTGGCGCCCCTAATGGAATCTGAGCTAGCAGAGACGTGTGCAGCGCCTCGGCTAATTTACCGCCACCGCCACGACCGAATACATATTGCTTATCCCCACATGCTCCACACTCTAGGTAAGCCATATTTTCAACAACACCAATGATTTCATGCTTCGTCGTTATTGCCATAGCCCCTGCTCTTGCCGCTACAAACGCAGCCGTGGAATGTGGCGTTGTTACGATAATTTCCTTCGTTTGCGGAATCATCTGATGAATATCTAATGCGATATCTCCTGTACCTGGTGGTAAGTCGATAAGCACAACATCAAGCTCTCCCCAATTAACTTCTTGGAAGAAGTTGCGCAGCATCTTGCCTAACATAGGTCCCCGCCAAACGATTGGACTGTTATCTTCTACAAAAAAGCCCATCGACATTACTTTAACACCAAAGCGTTCGATCGGAATGACTTGTTCGTCTTGAATAACGGGTCTGTCTTCAATCCCCATCATATCAGGTACACTGAAGCCGTAAATGTCGGCGTCTATGATACCAACCTTCTTACCTTGTCTTGCTAGTGCAACAGCTAAATTTACAGTGACAGTAGATTTCCCCACTCCCCCTTTGCCGCTTGCTACACCAATAAATGCAACGTTCGAGGAAGGCGATAGTAATGGACTAAGCACTTCTAGACCAGCTCCGTGCCCTTGAGGGGTAGATTGTCCGGAATTTGAACCACGTTCAGCATTCCCCTGACTCGCAGATCCAGCAGTAGTCCGATGACCCAAGCCAGCAGCCGTCATCTCTTGATCAGATGCTAAACGAATTCGCACATGAACATCCGCAACTCCACCGCTGACTAGCTTTGATTTAATTTGCGCTGTCAATTCATCACGTATAGAATCGCTAGCCCCATCCGGTGCCAGTATAATCGTAAGTGCCACTTGCTCAGGTTTGACCATAATATCCCGTATCCATTGCAGCTCAATAAGGTCTTTTCCTGATATCGGTTCTTGCAATCCATGCAACAGGTCTAAGCATTGTTCTCTTGTTATCATAAGATGCACCTCGTCTCTATGCGCTCAAATGCTTGTGCGATGTTTCCTTCATCCTCATTTATTATAGCACACCGTTAATCTTTACCAAGCTTTTCTCCTGATAAATAACGAAGAATTCCTTTATAAATGGAAGCGGATACTTTGCGCTGATATGCACTGTCCGCCAACATCCTGGACTCATCCGGATGAGAAAGAAAGCCAACCTCCACAAGTGCAGTAGGTACATTTACAGACTTGAGCAAATACAGCCCTCTATCATCCGATTTTGCCACACGTTCTGTATTTTCTAAATTGCGACGTATTTCTGCTTGTATAAACTTAGCCAACGCTTCATTATCTGGAACATGGTTTGAATAAAACGTCTGGGCCCCCCGCCAACGATTCGAAGTGATACTATTCATATGAACTGAAATAAATACGTCTGCCTTCTTCTTCTCTACAAAAGCTACTCTGCGCTGTAAATCCTCGGACTTTCTTTTCGCCATTTTCTTCGTACTTTGATCGGCAAGGTCGTGGTCAGCCTCTCTCGTCAAATAAACAACAGCTCCTGCTTGCTGTAGGTAATCCCGCAAATATAAAGCAATTAACAGATTAATATCCTTCTCGATAATCCCCTGTTTGCTTACTGCGCCTCCATCTGCTCCTCCATGCCCAGCATCAATAGCAATCACTTTACCTGACAATGGAAGCGACCATTGATTCCAACTTTTCTTGGACGGCGCCTCAGAGATTAGCAATCCAATAACCAATACAAATAGGCCCAAACAAATAAACCATTGTTTCATTGAACCCAGATTAATAGATAAAAAACGCGTTCTCCGCGGTTTATTGTTGTCGTTCCACACGAAAAAGCCCACCTCCGCTCCAATAGCATCTCTAATCACTATATGGGCAGTGGTGGACAAATATACTACGCATGTCCTTCGGTTATTTTCGATATTAATTCCTTATACGGTTGTTGGTTCTATAGCCATGCCTTCAATAAGTATTTTCGCAACCTCAGGACGTGAGAATTCTGGTGGCGGGCAAATACCATCTCGCAGTAAGGCACGAACCTTGGTTCCTGACAGAGTTAAATGATCTTCTTTGCCATGTGGGCATGTTTTGTTTGATGCCATGTTGCCGCATTTCGTACAGAAGAAGCTGTGTTCAAAAAATAATGGAGAAATACCAAGCTCACTCGCTTCAAAGTTCTTGAATATCTCTTGAGCTTCGTACGTTCCATAGTAATCACCTACTCCTGCGTGATCACGACCTACAATAAAGTGAGTACAGCCGTAGTTTTTGCGAACAATCGCATGGAATATCGCTTCACGTGGACCCGCATAACGCATAGCCGCTGGGAATACACCAAGGAATGTACGATCTTTAGGATAGTAACCTTCTAGCAAAGCAACGTAGCTCTTCATGCGAACATCTGCAGGGACATCATCTGACTTCGTTTCACCAACAAGCGGGTTAAGGAACAATGCATCTACGATTTCCATTGCACTTTTCTGAATATATTCATGTGCACGATGCACCGGGTTACGAGTTTGGAAACCAACTACTGTACGCCAGCCTCGTTCTGCAAATAGCCTGCGCGTTTCTGCTGGGTCAAAATAATACTCTTGAAAACGATCGGGTTGGGGGCGCTCAAGCAGGCGTATGCTTCCGCCAACATACGTATTAGGACGTTCAAATAATTTTTGTACACCAGGATGTTCACTATCATCTGTCTTAAATACCTGTACAGCTTCATGCTTCTGATCAACTGTATAAATGGACTCTACTTGAATAGAGCCATATGTGATACCGTCCTCTTCACCAACTAGAGCAGCGATCTTACCAACTGATAGAAGCTTAACTGTATTGGCATCAACCGCAAGCGTAATCGGAATGCTCCATACCGTACCATCAGCAAGTCTCATGCGATCTACAACACTGCGATAATCCCCTTCATTGAGAAAGCCTGTTAGAGGAGAAAATGCACCTACACCGATTAAATCAAGATCAGATATGGTCCAACGGTTTATCGGAATGACTGGAGCGTGTTGTAATTGCGTTAGAAGTGCCTCTCGTTCTGTATTAGATACACGAAGATCCACTAATGATCCTCCATGTGCAGGTATTGCTGTCATGCTTCTATTCCTCCCTACTTTTTTTATAACGTATCGTATTACTTATGCAATCCACACTCTACCTTGCCTGTTCCTGACCAACGTCCTGCACGAGGATCCTCGCCAGGCATAACTTGTCTTGTGCAATGAGAGCAGCCGATACTCGGATAGTGATTGTCATGAAGTGGGTTGTAAATAATATTATTATTACGGATATATGCCCACACATCTTCCCAAGTCCAATGTGCAATAGGATTGAACTTTACAAGGCCAAATTTCGTATCATATTCGATTTTTTTAGCATTAGCACGAGTAGGTGCTTGATCACGGCGAATACCAGTAATCCATGCATCGTATTTGCTTAATATTTGTGTTAAAGGTTCTACTTTACGGATGTTGCAGCATTTGTTGGGATCACTCTTCCATAATTCAGCTCCAAACTGCTCATCTTGTTGTTCTGGAGTAATTGCTGGTGCTGCACGTACAAATTCTAAGTTGTAATGAGATTGTATTTGGTCGCGAGTGTGGTAGGTCTCTTCGAAGTGAAAGTCTGTATCGAGGTAAAAAATATCAGTTGAAGGACTAATCTTCTGTACCATATCAACCAGAACGACATCTTCTGCCCCAAAGCTGCATGCAAACGTTATATTCGGAAACGTTTCTATTGCCCACCGAATGATTTCTTCAGGGCTAGACGTTTCAAATAACTCAGCCTTCTCAGCTATTAAAGCTTCTTTCTCCAATAAGTTCATTACCGCATCCTCCACCATCTTTAAATTCCTAGTATTTAGGTGTGTTTTATATACTTAATAAGTATAGTTTGATTTTAAGCAAAGTCAATCCATTTTTTGACTAATTGAGGCGTTTTAGCTATAACTTTTTCTTATTTTGGGTTAAAGGGCTTGTTCGTGATAACGAATAAACTTGATTTGGCCTTGGGATCCACGAGTGATCATGCTCTTGAAGGGGAAGATCATTGGGGTTTGATTTAAAGTATGCAAAAAACCTCTTCTGTGTAAACACAGAAGAGGTTTGATACCCATTGTAATCCAATATTAACGTTTGGAGAACTGAGGTGCGCGACGAGCTGCTTTAAGACCGTATTTTTTACGCTCTTTCATACGAGGGTCACGAGTCAAGAATCCAGCTTTCTTCAAAGCAGGACGAAGTTCTGGGTCTGCTTTAAGCAATGCACGGGAAATACCGTGACGAATTGCGCCTGCTTGACCAGAGATACCACCACCATGAGCCAATACCAAAACATCGTATTTGCCGATTGTTTCTGTAAGGTTCAATGGTTGCTTGACGATAAGTTTCAATGTTTCCAAACCGAAGTATTCATTAAGGTCACGCTTGTTGATTGCGATGCGGCCTTCACCTGGTATTAGGCGAACGCGCGCTACGGAATGCTTACGACGACCTGTCCCATAGTATTGTACTTGTGCCATGAAACTGTCCTCCCTTTTATTTATCCGCGAAGTTCGTAAACTTCTGGTTGTTGTGCTTGATGTGGATGAGCTGCGCCAGCATATGCTTTAACGCGAAGCTTCATTTTGTTACCCATGCGAGTCTTAGGAAGCATTCCTTGAACAGCAAGTTCAAGCATACGCTCAGGCTTCTTAGCAAGCATTTCGTGAGCTGGAGTCACTTTCAAACCACCGGAGTAGAGGGAGTGACTGTAGTAATTTTTGTTTTGCAGTTTCTTACCTGTCAAAACAATTTTCTCAGCATTGATGATGACTACGAAGTCGCCACCGTCAACATGAGGTGTGAATGTTGGCTTGTGCTTACCGCGGATAAGTGCCGCAGCTTCAGTAGCAAGACGACCAAGCGTCTTACCTTCAGCGTCGATAACGAACCATTTACGCTCTACTTCAGCTGGTTTCGCCATGTATGTTGTACGCATGAAACATCCTCCTAACAAGTTCATTGTTCGCTTTAATTCAAAAACCGTATATATCGTTCAATCTGTTACATTTAAATGTTAGCTGTTGCATTAGCGCATTTCTTTATTGGGGGCCGTGGGAAGCCATAAAGAAACACAAATCTTATTTTACAATACAAAGCTCGAATTTGCAAGTCGTTTTTGTTCTTTATAAAGTTTTAGATTCGTTCTTCCCCATCATATTCGACACTCCACAGCAATAAACCATGTGCTACGGCCATTGGCCCTGCAGCATCACGATGATGAGTCTTCATAATAGCTGGAATATCCTCAGGACGTAGTTTGCCTTCCCCAACCCACATCATCGTCCCTGCGATAATTCGCACCATATTATATAAGAATCCGTTACCTTTTAAGAACAAATGAATCCGACCACGGCCAGCTTCATCACTTCCTGCATGCTCGACTTCCACCCATGAGCGAAATATCGTGCGAACATTGGATTGCTTCGTTGACTTCGGCGATGTAAAAGATGTAAAGTCATGCTCACCTTCTAAATAAGCTATTCCTCTCCGCATTGCCTCGATATCAAGTGGACGCGGATGATGGAACTCATATAAACGTCGGAATAAGTCCGGGTTACGTTCTGCTAGAATGGTGTAACGATACGTCTTTACCTTCGCCGAATAACGAGCATGGAAGTCCAACGGTGCCTCCCAAGCTTCCTGAACGACAATGTCATTAGGCAGCCTAGAATTCATCGCCAGTACCCAGCGTTCGATCGGAATAGCGGATGTCGTATGAAAGTTGAACACTTGTCCCCTAGCATGTACACCCGCATCCGTACGCCCAGATGCCGATATCGTAATTTGATCGCTCGTAAGCTTCGTAATCGCTGCTTCGATTCGTCCTTGAACCGTGTCTTGATCAGGCTGTCTTTGAAAGCCGCTATATGCAGTACCATCATAAGACACAGTCATTCCGATATTTCGCATACTTCCCTCCGGTCTACGATATACACAAAAAGAAAAGCTCCTCGAGGGAGCCTTCTTCCACGCTGCTCATGCTGCGTTATTGCGCTATATCATATGCATCTTACCGCTATTAAGCGCGGTCAACTAGTTCCAAGTAAACCATTGGCGCGGAATCGCCACGGCGAGGACCCAATTTCATGATGCGCGTATAACCGCCTGGACGCTCAGCATAACGAGGTGCCAAATCCGAGAATAGTTTCTGGATTGCATCTTTCTCGCCATCTACAGTCTCACGACGAACGAATGCAGCCACTTGACGGCGTGCATGCAAGTCACCACGCTTCGCCAACGTGATAAGTTTCTCAGCGATAGAACGAACTTCTTTCGCTTTAGCTTCCGTTGTTTGAATGCGCTCGTACAAGAACAGATCAGTTACCAAGTCGCGGAACAACGCTTTACGAGCGCTGGAATCACGACCCAACTTTTGGTATGCCATATGTTTCCCCTCCTTCTAAGCCAAGTCCCGATTAATCTTCCATGCGAAGGCCTAATCCTAATTCTTCAAGCTTCTCTTGAACTTCTTCCAAAGACTTGCGGCCCAAGTTGCGGACTTTCATCATGTCTTCTTCCGTCTTCGTAATTAGCTCTTGAACAGTATTAATGCCTGCACGTTTCAAGCAGTTATAGGAACGAACAGAGAGATCAAGCTCTTCGATAGTCATCTCAAGCACTTTCTCTTTCTTATCTTCCTCTTTTTCAACCATGATTTCCGCATCTTTCGCTTCGTCCGTCAATCCTACGAAGAGCATCAAATGCTCTGTAAGAATTTTCGCACCAAGACTAACTGCTTCTTCTGGTTGAGTGCTTCCGTCTGTCCATACTTCAAGCGTAAGCTTGTCGTAGTTCGTCACTTGTCCTACACGCGTATTCTCTACACTGTAATTTACACGAGAGATTGGTGTGTAGATCGAGTCAACAGGAATGACACCAATAGGTTGATCTTCATTCTTGTTGCGATCTGCAAGGACAAAGCCACGGCCACGATTCGCATAAATACGCATATGGAGACGGGAGCCTTGTGACAATGTAGCAATGCGAAGATCCGGGTTCAAAATTTCCACATCGCTATCCGCGCGAATATCTCCGGCAGTAATTACCCCTTCACCTTCAGCATCGATTTCGAGAATTTTCTCTTCATCGGAGTGAATTTTGAGTGAAAGGGACTTCAGGTTCAAAATAACCTCTGTTACGTCTTCATAGACACCAGGGATTGTAGAGAACTCATGAAGTACGCCGTCAATTTGCACAGAAGTCACTGCCGCACCTGGCAAGGAAGAAAGCAAGATACGGCGCAGGGAATTCCCAAGTGTCGTACCGTAGCCACGTTCAAGCGGCTCGACTACGAACTTACCGTAAGTACCTTCTTCATTGACATCAACGGTTTCAATCTTCGGCTTTTCGATCTCAATCACTATATAACCCTCCTTCAAAACGTCGCTGGCGTTAAACCATTAAACACCTACGGTCGGTCGATTCATGCAGTATGCCTAAACAACCATTATTCCCAACAGGCGTCATTATAAACGACACGTTAGCCACACACGTAAATTATACGCGGCGACGTTTTGGCGGACGGCAGCCATTGTGAGGAACTGGAGTTACGTCTTTGATCATGCTAACTTCCAACCCTGCAGCTTGCAAGGAACGGATGGCAGCTTCACGGCCTGCGCCTGGGCCTTTAACCGATACTTCTACCGTCTTCATACCATGTTCCATAGCTGCTTTAGCAGCTGATTCTGCAGCCATTTGTGCAGCAAACGGTGTGGATTTACGCGAACCGCGGTATCCAAGACCACCGGAGCTTGCCCAAGAAATTGCGTTGCCGTGTGTATCCGTGATTGTTACGATCGTATTGTTGAACGTAGAACGAATGTGTGCCACACCAGCTTCAATATTTTTACGGTCACGACGTTTTGTACGTACGACTTTTTTTGGTTTAGCCATTGCTACTTATCCCTCCTTACTTCTTCTTATTTGCTACCGTACGACGAGGGCCTTTGCGTGTACGAGCATTAGTTTTCGTGCGTTGACCACGAACAGGCAATCCACGACGATGGCGAACACCACGGTAACATCCGATATCAACCAGACGCTTGATGTTCAAAGAAATTTCACGACGAAGGTCACCCTCAACCTTAACCGTTTTATCAATTGTTTCACGAATAGCGTTTACTTCGTCTTCTGTAAGATCACGAACACGCGTATTAGCATTCACACCAGTTGCTGCGATTACTTTTTGAGATGTTGTCTTTCCGATACCGAAAATGTATGTCAAGGCGATCTCAACGCGTTTATCACGTGGCAAGTCTACACCAGCTATACGAGCCATTTACGCTACACCCCCTTCAATTATCCTTGTTTTTGTTTGTGTTTCGGATTTTCACAAATTACCATAACGTTACCTTTGCGACGAATGACTTTGCATTTCTCGCAAATGGGCTTAACAGAAGGTCTTACCTTCATGCTGAATACCTCCCAGTCCTTAAGTTGCACGCGTAGAACCGTCTCGCATGCAGTCTGTTGGTTTGCAAGTGCATTGCAAGCGCTCCTTGAAGCTCCGAGTGCTAGTGCTACTTACGATATGTGATGCGACCTTTGCTCAAATCGTATGGCGATAGCTGTACGACCACTTTGTCCCCCGTCAGGATACGGATAAAGTGCATCCGCAGCTTTCCAGAAACATGGGCAAGAATCTGATGTCCGTTCTCTAACTCAACTCGAAATGTCGCGTTTGGCAACGGCTCGATGACCGTTCCTTCTACTTCAATCACATCTTCCTTGGCCAACGTGATTCTCCTTTCTATTCCGCATTTGCTTCATTCAACTGCTCCGCATACTTCTGAATGACGTAGCGAAGCTTGCTGTTTGTAACCCGTCCGCTTTCGTTTAAACTCTGGACAACTTCGCGGCTTATATCCTTCTGCAACTCCAGATGAAGCAGGTTTTTACGTTTCGGTTGTTCAAACTTGCGTTTGTCCCCGTCCGCGATAAAGACAAATCGCTCAGGCTCCAAGCCAACGATGATAGCGAGCTTGCCGGCGTCTCTGCCTTGAGCCACTTTGACAAACTGCCCGATCTGCGGGTTCAGAATATTATTCATCCCCTCACCTACTCTTGCAATCTCGTCAAAATTTCGCAACCGTCCGGTGTTACTGCAACTGTATGCTCAAAGTGAGCACACCATGTTCCATCCACCGTCACGACCGTCCAGTTATCCGCAAGTGTTTTCACATAACGCTCACCAATAACGACCATCGGCTCAATCGCGAGTACCATACCCGGCTTGAGTCGAGGCCCACGGTTCGGGCTACCGTAGTTCGGAATCTGTGGTTCTTCATGAAGACTCGCACCGATTCCATGCCCGACGTACTCACGTACGACGGAAAAACCTGCATCTTCAATGACACGTTGTATGGCATGAGAAATAGTGTACAACCGTTCATCTGGTCGAACTAGCTCCAAACCAGCGTAGAGAGAACGTTCTGTAACGTCCAGCAATCTCTGCGCTTCTTCAGAAATCTGTCCAACACCATATGTCCAAGCTGAGTCACCATGGTACCCACGATACTCTGCGCCGATGTCGATGCTGATGATGTCGCCTTCGTTTAATACGCGGTTACCAGGAATACCGTGCACCAGCTCTTCATTGACTGATGCGCAAATGCTTCCAGAGAACCCGTTGTATCCCTTGAAAGAAGGAGATGCTCCTTGGCTGCGAATGAATTGTTCCGCGATAGCATCAAGCTCCCGAGTCGTAATGCCCGGCTTGATCGATTGGGCCATAAGACGATGCGTTTCCGCAACGATTCTCCCTGCTTCTCTCATAAAGCCTAATTCCACTTCGGACTTACAAATGATCATTCGTTTAACCTCGCAGTAAAGATACGACTTCAGACGTCACCGTATCAATTTCCTTCTCCCCGTCAACATCACGCAACAAGCCTTTGTCACCGTAATAGTTAAGCAAAGGGGCTGTCTTGTTGATATATTCATCCAAGCGTGTGCCAACTTTCTCTTCGGAATCATCCGAACGTTGGTATAGCTCACCCTGGCACTTATCACAGACACCTACTTGTTGTGGCGGGTTAAAAATGACATGGTACGTCGCGCCGCAAGACTTGCAAATGCGTCTGCCTGTGAGACGTGCCAGTAATAATTCACGGTCAACGCTCAGGTTGATGACATGGTCCAATTTGCGACCTAGTGTTCCTAACATGTCGTCCAAAGCTTCAGCTTGAGCCAACGTGCGTGGGAAACCGTCCAATAAGAACCCTTTCTCACAGTCCGGCTGAGCGAGACGCTCTCGCACAATCCCGACTGTAACGTCATCAGGAACGAGCAGACCTTGATCAATGTATTCCTTTGCCTTTAAGCCGATGGGCGTTTCCTCGCGCATTGCTGCACGAAACGCATCGCCTGTGGAGATATGAGGAATACCGAACTCCGTTACAATGCGTTCAGCCTGCGTCCCTTTACCTGCCCCAGGAGGCCCCATGAATAGAATGTTCATCGAATGTCACTCCCTTTTTGGTAAGCATAGGCTTAACTTTCGTCGGAAGTGTATGCTTTCGATGGCATTCGTTAAGCCTCTGCTTTACAAGAAACAGCACAATAGGTGCCGACCTAAGTCAGTACCTATTGCCTATTTATTGATAAAACCTTTGTAGTGGCGTTTAATCAACTGGCTTTCAACCTGTTTCATCGTATCAAGCGCTACGCCGACAACGATAAGAAACGACGTTCCACCAAGCTGTACTTCACGCGGGAAGCCTGCAAGTGATCCAAGGAACACTGGTAATACTGCAATTAGAGCCAAGAAGATGGCACCAGAAAGAGTAATACGAGACATCACTCGTGTCAAGTAAGTAGCTGTAGCTTTACCCGGGCGAATGCCTGGAATATAGCCACCGTTCTTTTTCATTTGATCCGCCATTTGCTGTGGATTCAATTGAACGAACGTGTAGAAGAACGTGAAACCGATAATAAGCAGAACGAAAATGGTCATACCAAGCGGCTTATCAGAAGACGTATTGTTAATGATCCATTGAGCCCATGCTTTATCAGCCCAGAACTGAGCGATTACTGTTGGGAACATTAGTAATGAAGAAGCGAAGATTACTGGGATAACCCCTGCACCATTCACTTTAAGTGGAATGTGCGTATTCTGGCCTCCATACATTTTGTTTCCAACAACACGCTTCGCATATTGTACCGGAATCTTACGAGATCCTTGCTGGATGAAAATAACCGCTACAATAATTAGCAAGATCACAATTGCAACAATGACCATTTTAAGAATGCCAAGGAACAGTTGTCCATCACCGTTAACAAATTGTGATTCATACATCTTCCCGAGAAGTGTTGGAATACCAGCCACTATACCCGCAAAGATGATAATGGATATACCGTTGCCAATACCTTTCTCAGTGATTTGCTCACCGAGCCACATGAGAAATGCGGTACCAGCTGTCAAAACAATGGCGATCACTACGTAATCCGTCATGGTCGCGTTTGGTATCATCTGCATTCCGTACATTCTATTGAAACCAACAGCCGTACCGATTGCTTGGATTAAACCTAAGATTATTGTTCCATAACGCGTAAACTGAGCAATTTTACGTTTACCAACTTCGCCTTCTTTCGCCCATTGTGCAAACTTCGGAACCACGTCCATGGAAAGAAGCTGCATGATGATCGATGCCGTGATGTATGGAAAGATACTCATTGCAAAGATGGAAAATTGGAACAACGCACCGCCGGAGAAAGTATTCAGCAAGCTAAATAATTCTGTTCCAGCGGTGTTGCTTTGAAAGACCGATGGATCAACGCCGGGAACCGGAATAAAGGACCCGACGCGATAGATGATAAGGACACCAAGAGTAAACAAAATCTTGCTTCTCAGATCCCCTATTCGCCATATATTCGATACGGTCTTAAACATTAGATCACCTCGGATTTACCGCCGGCAGCCTCGATCTTCTCTACCGCAGATTGAGAGAACTTGTTAGCTTTAACCGTAAGCTTAACAGACAAGTCACCAGTACCCAAGATCTTGATTCCGCTCAATGGGTTCTTGATGATACCTTGCTCCATAAGCAATTCCGGAGTTACTTCAGTTCCTGCTTCGAAACGGTTCAAGTCCGCTACGTTCAACACAGCATACTCTTTACGAGTTGGATTCGTAAATCCACGCTTAGGCAAACGACGGTACAATGGGTTTTGTCCGCCCTCAAAGCCTGGACGAACACCACCACCGGAACGAGCATTTTGACCTTTGTGACCGCGACCTGCTGTCTTACCGTTACCGGAAGCGATACCACGTCCGCGACGGAAGCCATCCTTACGGGAGCCAGGTGCTGGAGAAAGTTCATGCAAATTCATCGTTCGTTGCACCTCCTTAAATATTTATACTGTTATATATCAATCGAGTGTTCGATCGTAATTCATTTGTTGAAATTGATTGTTTCAAAGCTTACGCTTCGATTTCTTTAACTTCAACCAAGTGAGTCACTTGTTTTACCATGCCGCGAATCGCAGGGCTGTCGTTCTGAACAACCGTCTGGTTCAGCTTGCGTAGGCCCAAAGTGTTCACCGTCTTACGGTGAGTTTCCGGGCGACCGATCAGACTGCGAACGAGGGTAATTTGCAATTTAGCCATTGTCGTCCCCTCCTTATCCTAACAGTTCCTCTACGGATTTGCCACGAAGCTTAGCTACTTGCTCTACAGTTTTCAAACGAGACAAACCTTCAAGCGTAGCGTTTACCATGTTCATGGAGTTTGAAGAACCTAGGGACTTCGTCAAGATGTCGCCTACACCAGCCAACTCCAACACAGCACGAACCGGGCCACCAGCAATAACTCCTGTACCTTCAGAAGCTGGTTTAAGAAGAACTTTACCAGCGCCGAAGTGACCAATTACTTGGTGAGGAATTGTTGTGCCAACGAAAGGAACATGAATTAGATTTTTCTTAGCGTCTTCGATACCTTTGCGGATTGCGTCTGGTACTTCGGATGCTTTACCGATTCCTACGCCAACCCAGCCTTTGCCGTCGCCGACAACGACAAGTGCGCTAAAGCTGAAACGACGTCCGCCTTTTACAACTTTAGAAACGCGGTTAATTTGAACAACTTTTTCAGATATTTCTAACGTGTTTGGATCAACTCGCAAGTCGTTAACCTCCTTTTGTTAAAATTCTTAGAACTCAAGACCAGCTTCACGAGCTGCGTCTGCCAATGCTTGAATACGTCCATGGTACAAGTAGCCACCGCGGTCGAATACCACATTTGTTTGGCCTTGCTCTTTAGCACGTTTTGCAATCAATTCGCCAACTTTAGCTGCCGCTTCTACGCTGCCGCCGTTTTTGATTTGATCACGCAATTCTTTGTCCATTGTCGAAGCGGAAGCAACAGTTACGCCCTTCACATCGTCGATCAATTGAGCGTAGATATGCTTAGAGGAACGGAATACGTTCAAACGTGGACGTGCAGTCGTTCCTTGAATTTTCTTACGCACACGAAGGTGACGTTTCAAACGAGCTTTGTTCTTATCGCCTTTTGTGATCATCGTTGTTTTCACTCCCTTCAGTTTAGCCATTAAGCTACAGAGGTAAGCGAGCTAGGCAAGATCTTACTTCTTCTTGCCTGCTTTACCTTCTTTACGCAGAATGCGTTCGCCTTGGTACTTGATACCTTTGCCTTTGTAAGGCTCTGGTGCACGTACAGCGCGAATTTTTGCAGCATACTCACCAACACGCTCTTTGTTAATACCTTTAACAATGATTTGTGTTTGAGTTGGTACTTCGAACTCAATACCAGCTTCTGGAGTGATCTCAACTGGGTGAGAGTATCCAACGTTTAGTACGAGCTTGTCACCAGTTTTGTTTGCACGATATCCGACACCAACTAGCTCCAAAGTTTTGGAGTAGCCTTCCGTTACGCCGTTGATCATGTTGCTGATGACGCTGCGAGTTGTTCCGTGAAGGGAACGGTGAAGTTTATGTTCAGAAGGACGAGTAACGTTAATCACGTTCTCTTCAAGAGATACTTGAATATCTTTATGAAGTTCACGAGTCAACGATCCTTTCGGTCCTTTAACCGTAATCACGCTATTGTCCAGAGTAACTGTTACCTCACCTGGAACGTTAATTGGTTTGCGACCAATACGAGACATGTGTTGTTGCACCTCCTATCATTATGCAGTAAATTACCAAACGTAGCAGATCACTTCGCCACCAGATTTGGATTGACGAGCTTCTTTGTCCGTCAAAACGCCTTTGGATGTCGAGATGATTGCGATTCCGAGACCGCCAAGTACACGAGGTACCTCGTTAGACTTCGTGTAAACGCGTAGACCTGGTTTAGAGATACGCTTCAAACCAGTGATGACACGCTCTTGGTTTTGACCATATTTCAAGAAAATACGGATGATCCCTTGTTTGTTGTCATCAATGTATTCTGCATCACGGATAAAGCCTTCACGCTTCAGGATTTCAGCGATTTGCTTCTTCATCGTAGAAGCAGGCATTTCCACTGTTTCATGACGTACTGTGTTAGCATTGCGAATGCGAGTTAGCATATCAGCAATTGGATCAGACATAACCATTAGTGTAAACCTCCTTCCCGCAACAGGGTTGATTACCAGCTAGCTTTTTTAACGCCAGGAATCTGGCCTTTATGTGCCAATTCGCGGAAACAAATTCGGCAAATTTTGAACTTACGCAATACAGAATGCGGACGACCGCAACGCTCACAACGAGTGTATGCGCGTACTTGGAACTTCGGCTTGCGTTGCTGTTTAACAACCATCGAAGTTTTTGCCACGTGTTGACACCTCCTATGAACTTTGTCGTGACATCATGGTCACCGGACAAATTCATGTCCTAATTTTATTCATCAAATGATGAGTTAGACCGACCTTACTTCACGAAAGGCATGCCGAGTTGCGTCAACAATTCACGGGACTCTTCGTCAGTCTTCGCTGTAGTAACGATGACGATATCCATACCGCGTGCTTTATCAACTTTATCGTACTCGATCTCAGGGAAGATCAATTGATCTTTAAGACCAAGCGTGTAGTTACCACGACCGTCAAACGCTTTGTTCGAAATTCCGCGGAAGTCACGAACACGTGGAAGCGTTACGTTGAACAATTTGTCCAAGAAGTGGTACATACGCTCACCGCGCAATGTAACCTTAACACCGATCGGCATTCCTTCACGAAGCTTGAAGCCTGCGATAGACTTTTTAGCACGTGTAATAACTGGCTTTTGACCAGCAATCAGTTGCAATTCAGCTACAGCTGTGTCCAGTACTTTGGAGTTCTGAACAGCTTCACCCATACCCATGTTGATAACAACTTTATCAACTTTAGGTACTTGCATGACTGTTGTATAGTTGAACTTCTGCATAAGAGCAGGAGTAATGTCGTTCAAATAACGTTCTTTCATACGAGCTGCCATTGTAAATGGACCTCCTTTCCTAGCAATTAGTCGATAATAGCGCCGGAACGTTTAGCTACGCGCACTTTTTTACCGTTCTCTACTTTGTAACCGATGCGCGTTACTTTACCGGACTTTGGATCCACGTGCATCACGTTGGAAGCGTGGATAGCAGCCTCTTGCTCAATAATACCGCCTTGTGGGTTCTTTTGGTTAGGCTTCTGGTGCTTCTTCACCATGTTTACGCCTTCTACAAGAACGCGGTTTTGACGAGGGAATGCTGCGATGACGCGGCCTTTTTTACCTTTATCTTTACCTGTGATAACGATGACCGTGTCGTCTTTTTTCACGTGCAATTTATTATTATGCGACTCGAGAATCTTCTTCAATCGTGGCATGTGTTACACCTCCTGAGTCTTGCCAGGCAGGCAAGTTGATTTAGATAACTTCCGGAGCCAAGGAAACGATCTTCATGAAATCTTTCTCGCGAAGTTCACGAGCAACAGGTCCGAAGATACGCGTTCCGCGTGGTCCCTTATCTTCCTTAACGATAACCGCTGCGTTCTCATCGAAAGCGATGTAAGAACCGTCTTTACGACGTACCGAACGTTTTGTACGAACGATAACTGCCTTAACTACGTCACCCTTTTTGACAACGCCACCTGGTGTTGCTTGTTTCACGGAGCATACGATTAGGTCACCGATGTGTCCTACACGACGTCCCGTACCACCCAACACACGGATACACATCAATTCTTTCGCACCAGAGTTATCTGCTACTTTCAAACGTGTAAATGGTTGAATCATTCTGATTTCCTCCTTTCGGTAGAGCTACCCGGACATTAAACGATTACTGCTTTTTCAACGATCTCCACGAGTCTCCAGCGCTTGTCTTTAGACAGCGGACGAGTCTCCATGACTTTTACAGTATCGCCGATTTTAGCTTCATTGTTTTCGTCGTGAGCTTTGAACTTTTCCGTATGTTTAATGCGTTTGTGGTACAAGTTATGCTTTTTGTACGTTTCAACCGCGATTACGATTGTTTTGTCCATTTTATCGCTGACAACTTTACCGATTTGCACTTTACGAGCATTACGTTGTTCACTCATCAGTGTATTGCCTCCTTCCTGGTTACAGGATGTCTATTTTCAGTCAAGACGTTGACTTCAATTAACTAGTGATCCCAAGTTCTCTTTCATGCAATACCGTTTTCGCACGAGCAATTGCTTTACGCACGTCACGGATACGAGTTGGGTTGTCAAGCTGTCCAGTAGCCAATTGGAAACGGAGGTTGAAAAGTTCTTCCTTGAATCCTGCAATCTTCTGTTCAAGTTCAGCAGTGGTCAAGTTGCGGAATTCACTAGCTTTCATTTGCTTCACCACCCAATTCTTCGCGTTTCACAAACTTAGTTTTGCAAGGCAGCTTGTGAGCAGCAAGGCGCATCGCTTCACGAGCGACTTCCTCAGGTACACCAGAAAGTTCGAACATAACTTTACCAGGCTTAACCACAGCTACCCATTTCTCAACATTACCTTTACCACTACCCATACGTACCTCTAGCGGCTTAGCCGTTATTGGTTTGTCTGGGAAGATTTTAATCCATACTTTACCACCACGCTTGATATAACGAGTCATCGCGATACGAGCGGACTCGATCTGACGGTTCGTAATCCAAGTTGGCTCAAGAGCTTGCAAACCGAATTCACCGAAGTGAACCGTTGTGCCGCCTTTAGCGCGACCTTTCAAGCTACCACGTTGTTGTTTACGATGTTTTACACGTTTAGGTACCAACATGATTAGTTGCCTCCTTCCTCAACAGCCTTTTTCTTAGCCGTAGGAAGTACCTCTCCACGATAAATCCATACTTTTACGCCGATACGGCCGTAAGTTGTATGAGCTTCCGCAGTTCCGTAGTCGATATCAGCGCGAAGCGTATGAAGTGGTACAGTTCCTTCGCTGTATCCTTCCGAACGAGCGATTTCAGCACCGCCCAGACGTCCGCTTACCGCAGTTTTAATTCCTTTTGCACCGGAACGCATAGTGCGTTGAATAGCTTGTTTAAGTGCACGACGGAAAGAAACGCGGCGCTCAAGTTGTTGAGCAATGCTCTCAGCAACAAGAATAGCGTCCAAATCTGGTGTTTTGATTTCCGAAATGTTGATGTGAACTTTTTTACCGTTAGCAATTTTAGTTACTTCACGGCGAAGTGCTTCAACTTCGGAACCGCCTTTACCGATTACCATACCCGGCTTAGCGGTGTGGATCGTAACGTTTACGCGGTTAGCTGCACGTTCGATCTCGATGCGCGATACTGCCGCATCTTTCAATTTATTTTTGAGGTATTCCCGGATTTTTACGTCTTCGATAAGTAATGTACCGAAATCTTTTTCAGCATACCACTTAGACTCCCAATCGCGGATAACACCCACTCGAAGTCCGACTGGATTTACCTTTTGACCCACACGTTTTCCCTCCTTATTTCTCAGATACTACTAGCGTAATGTGGCTAGTTTTCTTATTGATACGGCTTGCACGTCCCATTGCGCGAGGACGGAAACGTTTCAACGTAGGACCTTGGTTCACGAACGTTTGCTCAATAACGAGCTTGTTCACGTCCATAGAATAGTTGTGTTCTGCATTCGCAATAGCAGAGTTCAACAACTTCTCCACGATTGGAGATGCTGCTTTCGGCGTGTGACGCAGAATCGCGATTGCTTCGCCTACTTGCTTACCGCGGATCAAGTTAAGAACGATCTGAACTTTACGCGGAGCGATGCGAACCATATTCGCATGTGCTTTCGCTTGCATGGAAGTACCTCCCCTCAAGTGCTAGAATTCAGTATTAACGTCTTGTCTTTTTATCGTCGTCATGACCTTTGTACGTACGAGTTGGCGCGAATTCGCCAAGCTTGTGTCCGACCATATCTTCAGTTACGTACACCGGCACGTGTTTGCGACCGTCATAAACGCCGAATGTGTGACCAATGAATTGAGGGTAGATAGTAGAACGACGGGACCAAGTCTTAATAACGACTTTTTTACCGCTCTCGTTCATAACTTCAACCTTTTTCATTAGATGACCATCAATGAATGGCCCTTTTTTCAAACTGCGACCCATGTGTAAATCCTCCCTTCACGAAATCCGTTAATTTCGCTTATTACGCGGCTAATTTACTAACCAAACAAATATTACTTCGTACGACGACGAACGATGTATTTGTCGGAGTGCTTGCCTTTCTTGCGCGTCTTGTAACCAAGTGTCGGTTTGCCCCATGGAGACATAGGAGATTTACGACCGATTGGTGCACGACCTTCACCACCACCGTGTGGGTGATCAACAGGGTTCATTACAACACCACGTACGACTGGACGTTTGCCCAACCAACGAGAACGACCTGCTTTACCAACTTTGATGAGCTCATGGTCTTCGTTACCTACAGATCCGATTGTAGCGCGGCAAACTTTCAATACTTTACGAACTTCGCCAGAACCCAAACGAATTGTAACATAACGCTCTTCTTTACCAAGCAATTGAGCTTCCGTACCAGCTGCACGAACCAACTGACCGCCCTTGCCTGGTTTCAACTCGATGTTGTGGATAACTGTACCTACAGGAATGTTTTCAAGCGGCAATGCATTACCGATCTTGATATCAGCTTCTGGTCCAGAAACGATTACGTCTCCAACTTTCAAGCCTTTAGGAGCGATAATGTAACGCTTTTCACCATCCGCGTAGTTGATCAACGCGATGTTGGAAGTACGGTTTGGATCGTACTCGACTGTAGCAACGCGACCTGGAATGCCATCCTTGTTACGTTTGAAGTCGATAATACGATATTTACGCTTGTGTCCGCCGCCTTGGTGACGAACTGTGATTTTACCTTGGTTGTTACGACCTGCTTGTTTGCTAAGAGGCGCAAGCAACGATTTCTCCGGTGTGCTCGTTGTAATTTCTTCGAACGTAGATACGCTCATAGCACGACGAGCCGGGGATGTCGGTTTGTACTTTTTAATAGGCACTAGTTTTCCCTCCTAACTTTAAGAAATGTGTATTTATACCGTCTCAAAGAACTCAAGCGGTTTGCTGTCTGCAGTCAATGTTACGAAAGCTTTCTTCCATTCGGAAGTGTAACCGTTGTAACGACCATAGCGCTTAGGTTTAGCTGGAACACGCAACGTGTTCACACCTGCTACTTTAACTTTGAAGATTTGCTCGATAGCAGCTTTGATTTCCGTTTTGTTAGCACGGATATCAACTTCAAAGACATATTTCAAGTCGTCCATCATTTCAGCTGTACGCTCAGTGATGATTGGGCGCTTGATAATATCACGAGGGTTTTTCATTACGCGAACACCTCCTGTACCTTCGAAACCGCATCCTTAGTGATGATAAGCTTTTGATGGCGAAGAACGTCATAAACGTTTACTCCGTCAGCAGCTACCAATTTAACGGATGGGATGTTACGAGCGGACAAAGCAACGTTGTCGTTGTACTCAGGAAGCACAACTAGCGCTTTGCGGTCCACTTTCAAGTTGTTAAGCAATGCTTTGAATTCTTTCGTCTTCGGCGCATTGAATGCCAACTCGTCTAGAACGATGATTTGATTTTCCAACACTTTGGAAGAAAGTGCGGATTTGATCGCCAAACGACGAACTTTTTTAGGAAGCTTGTATGCATAGCTGCGTGGTGTTGGTCCGAAAACGACACCGCCGCCTTTCCATTGCGGCGCACGAATAGAACCTTGACGCGCACGACCAGTACCTTTTTGTTTCCATGGCTTACGGCCACCGCCGCGAACCTCGGAACGACCTTTAACTTTGTGCGTACCTTGACGCATGGATGCAAGTTGCATCACAACAGCATCATGAAGCACATGTTTGTTGGGTTCAATTCCGAATACACTGTCAGCAAGTTCAATCTCGCCAACTTGAGCACCGGAAATGTTGAATACTGCTACTTTAGGCATTCTGAGCTCCTCCTTTCCTCACCAATTACTTTTTAATTGCAGATTTAATGTTAATGAAGCTGTTTTTAGCACCAGGAATGGAGCCTTTAACGAGGATAACGTTACGTTCCGCATCCACTTTAACAACCTCAAGGTTTTGAATTGTAACTGTTTCTGCTCCCATGTGACCTGGAAGGCGTTTGCCTTTAGGTACGCGGTTCGCTTGAATGGAACCCATGGAACCAGGGCCACGATGGTAACGAGAACCGTGAGACATTGGTCCGCGGCTTTGTCCCCAGCGCTTGATTGTGCCGGTAAAGCCTTTACCTTTAGAAATACCTGTTACGTCAACGAACTCGCCTTCTGCGAAGAGATCAGCCTTCAATTCTTGGCCAACTTCGTATTGAGAAAGATCGATACCACGGTATTCCTTAATGTAGCGCTTAGGTGTTGTGTTTGCTTTTTTAGCGTGACCTTGTTCAGGCTTGTTAGCACGCTTTTCCTTTTTGTCAGCGAAGCCGACTTGGATTGCTTCGTAGCCGTCATTCTCAACGTCTTTCTTCTGAAGAACGACGCAAGGACCAGCTTCGATAACTGTAACTGGCAATACGTTACCTTCTGGGGTAAAGACTTGAGTCATGCCGAGTTTTTTTCCTAAGATACCTTTCATGTTGACACCTCTTTTCGTTTCCATGATCCGTTCATTTTAAGCTGTTATTACAGCTTGATTTCGATATCTACACCGGACGGTAGGTCTAGTCGCATAAGCGCATCAACCGTTTGCGGCGTTGGACTCACGATATCGATAAGGCGCTTATGAGTGCGCATTTCGAATTGCTCGCGAGAATCCTTGTACTTGTGCACCGCACGAAGAACCGTGATGATTTGCTTTTCCGTTGGCAACGGAATTGGACCGGACACTCCTGCACCGGAACGTTTCGCTGTTTCAACGATCTTCTCAGCGGATTGATCAAGAATTCTGTGGTCGTATGCTTTTAAGCGGATACGAATTTTTTGCTTTGCCATTGTATTCCCTCCTTTAATCGCCCAATTTTGCATCGGACATACTCCGTGAAAATTTTCCTTCACACTCCCCCATGGCAAAGGGGCCGGGTGTGTCGGTAACCTCTCACATCATCGCAACGTCGACGAACAACATTCACTATTATATATAATAGTCCCGACAATTGCAAGCATTTATTTAAAATCATTACGAAACAATTCCTTCTGTAATAAGGTTTGAACGTTCTGATGTCCTGCATCTGTCGGGAACTATTCGTCTTCTGCTGTTGTCCATTATATAATGAAGCAATTCAATTTATCTACGGAAATCTATTCCACCGTTATTTCACTATCATTGTAGATTAATAGAACGATCAAATAGACTATAAAGAACTAATTCGATTTAACTGCTCGGCTGATGAAGCAACTTGTTCGGTTGATTCGCTAATGCTTTGAATTGCATCAGATAAGCTTTGAATATTATTACTAATGACATCTAGTTGTGAAGCGCTTTCAGAAATTTCGCTAACGATATTCGAGATCTTCTCCATTGTGAGCTCTGCGTTCGTTCTTACTTGCCCAGCATTGCTTTGTACTGCTGAAATCACCTCTACTACCGTTTTTGTTACCTCTGTAGAATTTACAATTAGATTTTCAATATTATTGACGGTTTGTTTCGTACTTACAGCAAGCTTGTTAACCTCTTTAGCTACAATTGAAAAACCTGCTCCGCGGTCACCAGCATGTGCTGCTTCAATTGAGGCATTCAAAGATAATAGATGTGTATGATCAGCTATTGAAATAATAGACTGGGCAATTGATGCAATATGTTCAGTTGTCATTTTAAGTGCACTCATATGTTGTTCAACCTGCTGTATATCTGTGTCAATCTGTTGAATACTAACAGTTAACTGATCCATAAATATTTTGCCTTCTTCAGCATTTCGTTGGGTTGCTTTAGATGAATTTGCAGTATGTTGAGTAGAATTGTTCAGTTCAATCCCATACGAGACCATTTCTTGAATTGCATCATTGGTGCGAATAGATAACGAGGCTAATTGTTCACTTAGTTTACTAATTTGTTTATGCAGCTGTTCCTTTTGACGAATATGTTCTGTCTCTGCTTCTTGTCTTTTTATTTCAAAAAACTCAAGTACGAGCTGTTGTTCGAGATTCAATACTTTATTGAAACTATGTACAACTTGTATTGCTAACTGTGGGTTAGTTGCATGCAACATCAATCGCTCAAACACAACTGCTTGTACTTTTTGAAAAGCTCCCATGTACCACTTCGGTTCCAATCCAATTCGATAATGAATAGCAGCAATACGCATACGCTTTTCCAAATACGTTTCATTAATAAGACCATCAAACATTTCCTCAATGTGCTTGCGTAATGTTACTTTCAATTTCTCAACACTACTATGCTGATTGATCATTTGCTTTAGAGACTCCACCTGTAAAACAGAAGCATAAAATGCCTCACTGATTTCATCAAACCAGGGTAGAATATAAGGTTTAGCCAAATGAAGCATTCCTAGATCTTTGGTTGTAAGCTGGATCATGTGTAATTGAGACCATATCTGATGATCTTTAGAAAATTGTATAGTCCCCTCTTTATCAGCCCGTTCTAAATCAAAATCCCACTTTTCCATAGCGTCATTTCGATTAACAAACTCATTTCCTTTATCTTTATTATACCCCCATCGCTTAAACATTCATTGTACACTCCCCCGTAGGAATCTTTTGTGTTTATGGAGTTTTATTACATCCCTTTCATTATAATCATGTACATAGTCAATCGCATACAAAATATTCGAGCAATTATTAAAATAATTATATAGTGATATTTACAGAGTGATACAGCTGCATATATCAAAAAAAGTCCTTCTCCCGAAGGAGAAGGACTTTTATCAATATCGCTAAGCGATATTACTTGATGATTGTAGCAACTGCACCTGCACCTACTGTACGGCCACCTTCGCGGATAGCGAAACGTGTACCTTCTTCAATCGCGATTGGATTGATAAGGTTTACAGTAACTGTGATGTTGTCACCAGGCATAACCATTTCAGTACCTTCTGGAAGGTCGATTACACCAGTTACGTCAGTTGTACGGAAGTAGAACTGTGGACGGTAGCCAGTGAAGAAAGGCTTATGACGGCCACCCTCTTCTTTAGTCAATACGTACACTTGTGCAGAGAACACAGTGTGCGGCTTAACAGTACCTGGCTTAACCAATACTTGACCACGCTCGATGTTGTTGCGGTCTACACCACGAAGCAATGCGCCAACGTTGTCACCTGCTTGAGCGGAGTCAAGCAATTTACGGAACATTTCAACGCCCGTAACAACGGATTTGCGAGTTTCTTCTTGGATACCAACGATTTCGATCTCGTCGCCGACTTTGATCGTACCACGCTCTACACGACCTGTAGCAACTGTACCACGGCCAGTGATGGAGAATACGTCCTCAACAGGCATCAAGAAAGGCTTGTCAGTGTCGCGCTCTGGTTGTGGGATATAAGTGTCGATTTGTTTGAACAATTCAACGATCTTTTGAGCCCACTCACCATCAGGGTTTTGAAGAGCTTCACGAGCGGAACCACGGATGATTGGCGTGTCGTCGCCTGGGAATTCGTACTCGCTAAGCAAGTCGCGAACTTCCATTTCAACCAATTCAAGCAACTCTTCGTCTTCAACCATGTCGCATTTGTTCAAGAATACAACGATGTAAGGAACACCTACTTGACGAGAAAGCAAGATGTGCTCACGAGTTTGTGGCATTGGACCGTCAGCTGCAGATACAACCAAGATCGCGCCGTCCATTTGTGCAGCACCAGTAATCATGTTTTTAACGTAGTCAGCGTGACCTGGGCAGTCTACGTGTGCGTAGTGACGAGTATCAGTTTCGTACTCAACGTGTGCAGTAGAAATTGTGATACCGCGCTCGCGCTCTTCTGGAGCTTTGTCGATTTGATCGAATGCTACAGCAGCACCACCGTAAGTTTTGGACAATACAGTTGTGATTGCAGCAGTCAAAGTTGTTTTACCGTGGTCAACGTGACCAATAGTACCGATGTTAACGTGTGGCTTATTACGCTCAAATTTTGCCTTTGCCATTTGAACAATTCCTCCTTAAGTAGATGGAATAATATAGTGTGATGGTTGCCTGCAAGTTCTCACTTACAGACAATCCATGAATATAATTTAGTTAAGAAATAATCGTTAGATTATTGACCTTTAACTTTGGAAACGATTTGTTCAGCGATGTTGCGTGGTACTTCTTCATAGTGAGAAAGTTCCATTGCGAACACGCCGCGTCCTTGTGTACCGGAACGAAGAGTTGTGGAGTAACCAAACATCTCAGCGAGAGGTACCTTAGCACGGATTACTTGTGCACCAGCACGAGAATCCATACCTTCGATACGACCACGACGGGAGTTCAACATACCCATAACATCGCCCATGTACTCTTCCGGAACTGTAACTTCAACCTTCATGATTGGCTCTAGCAAGATAGGATTACATTTTTCCTTAGCAGCTTTAAGCGCCATGGAACCTGCAATCTTAAACGCCATCTCGGAGGAGTCAACGTCATGGTAAGAACCATCGAAGATTGTAGCTTTGATATCTACCATCGGGAAGCCAGCCAATACGCCGTTCTTCATCGATTCTTCGATACCAGCTTGAACCGGAGCGATGTATTCACGAGGAACAACACCACCGACGATTTTGTTGACGAACTCAAATCCTGCACCTGGCTCTTGAGGTTCGAATTCGATCCATACGTGACCGAACTGTCCACGTCCACCAGATTGGCGAACGAACTTACCTTCAACTTTAGCAGAAGATTTGAACGTTTCACGATAAGCAACCTGTGGGTTACCTACGTTCGTCTCAACTTTGAACTCACGACGCATACGGTCAATGATGATCTCCAAGTGAAGCTCACCCATACCCGCAAGAATCGTTTGTCCAGTTTCTTCATCTGTGTGAGCACGAAGAGTTGGATCTTCCTCAGTCAATTTACCGAGTGCTACACCCAACTTATCTTGGTCAGCCTTAGTCTTAGGCTCAACCGCGATCTCGATAACTGGATCAGGGAAGTTCATAGATTCCAAAATAATTGGATTCTTCTCTTCACACAGTGTATCGCCTGTACCTGTATCTTTCAAACCTACTGCAGCTGCGATGTCACCGGAGTAAACTACATCGATTTCTTCACGGCTGTTAGCATGCATTTGAAGGATACGGCCGATACGCTCGCGTTTGCCTTTTGTTGCGTTCAATACGTAAGATCCGGAGTTCAATACACCAGAGTATACGCGGAAGAACGTCAACTTACCAACGTAAGGATCCGTCATAATCTTAAACGCAAGTGCTGAGAACGCCTCTTCGTCAGAAGATTTACGGATAGCTTCTTCACCATCCTCCAATGTACCTTTAATGTCAGGTACATCAACTGGAGCTGGCAAGTAGTCAATAACTGCGTCCAACATAAGCTGAACACCTTTATTTTTGTAAGAAGAACCACAGATAACAGGGAAGATTTGAACGTTTACTACACCTTTACGGAGACCAGCTTTGATTTCTTCAATCGTAAGCTCTTCACCTTCAAGGTATTTCATCATCAATTCTTCGTCAAGCTCTGCAACCTTCTCGATAAGTTCCATACGAAGTTCTTCAACTTTCGCTTTGAACTCTTCTGGAACGTCAATAATATCAACATCGCGACCAAGGTCATCTTTAAAGATGTGAGCTTTTTGCTCAATCAAATCAATGATACCTTTGAAGTCGTTCTCTGCTCCGATAGGCAATTGAATAGCTACAGCATTCGCTTGCAAACGATCTTTCATGGTTTCAATAACGTTGAGGAAGTCAGCGCCAATGATGTCCATTTTGTTTACGTAAGCAATACGAGGTACGCTGTATTTATCAGCTTGACGCCATACTGTCTCGGATTGAGGCTCAACGCCTTCTTTAGCAGAGAATACGCCTACTGCTCCGTCCAATACGCGAAGGGAACGCTCAACCTCTACCGTAAAGTCAACGTGACCCGGAGTATCGATAATGTTAACACGATGACCTCTCCATGCTGCTGTTGTAGCAGCGGAAGTGATCGTGATACCACGCTCTTGTTCTTGTTCCATCCAGTCCATTGTTGCTGCACCTTCGTGCACCTCACCGATTTTGTGAGTACGGCCTGTGTAGAACAAAATACGCTCCGTTGTTGTTGTTTTACCGGCATCGATGTGAGCCATGATTCCGATGTTACGCGTATTCTGCAAGGAGAACTGTCTAGCCATTGTTGGGAGTCTCCCTTCAAAATAAGAGTTCGGAGAAACGAACTCGCATTAGCATCCTACCAACGGTAGTGAGCAAATGCTTTGTTCGCTTCAGCCATCTTGTGCGTGTCTTCGCGCTTCTTAACAGATGCACCAGTGTTGTTGGAAGCATCGATAATCTCTGCTGCCAAACGCTCTTGCATTGTTTTTTCACCGCGGTTACGCGAGTAGTTAACCAACCAGCGCAATCCCAAAGAAGTACGGCGCTCAGGCTTAACTTCGATAGGTACTTGATAGTTAGCACCACCTACACGGCGAGCTTTAACTTCAAGAACTGGCATGATGTTTTTGATTGCTGCTTCAAATACTTCCATAGGGTCATTGCCTGTACGTTCTTGGATAAGATTGAATGCATCATACAAGATTGTTTGAGCAACACCGCGTTTACCGTCGATCATAATACGGTTGATCAGACGAGTAACCAACTTGCTGTTGTATACCGGATCCGGCAACACATCACGTTTAGTAACTGGACCTTTGCGTGGCATGTGTATCCCCCTTTCTCAATAAGATCATGAATTATGTTCATGAGCTTTTTTCATTATGCTTTTTTCTTTGGACGCTTCGTACCATATTTGGAACGAGCTTGCATACGGTTGTTTACACCTGCAGTATCCAAAGCACCGCGAACGATGTGGTAACGTACACCCGGAAGGTCTTTTACACGGCCACCGCGTACAAGCACGACACTGTGCTCTTGCAAGTTGTGACCAATACCTCCGATGTAAGCAGTAACCTCTACACGGTTAGTCAAACGAACACGCGCATACTTACGAAGTGCGGAGTTCGGTTTTTTAGGCGTCATAGTACCTACACGAGTACAAACACCACGTTTTTGAGGTGCACTCAAGTCTGTCTCCGTACGCTTCAAGGCATTGAAACCTTTTTGCAAAGCTGGGGATTTAGACTTAGTTACTTTAGCTTGACGGCCCTTACGGACTAGTTGGTTAATAGTTGGCATGATTGCCACCCCCTCATTATAGAATCAACTGTTGTTACCTGGTATATTAAGCCCACAGATCCAGGCGGTTCATAAATGGGCAAATGAAAAGTTTTTGCTCCCGGAAACTTCAATACATTCCGTCATCCTTCACAAAAACAATGGGTTACCTATTCTTATTTGACGACTACTGCCATAGCAGCTCCGACTTCAATACCACACAGTTTACCAAGCTCTTGCATTGTGATGACTTCCGTCACTTTAACATTTCGCTTCGTACAAAGTGATGTTATCTTTGAAATCAGTTTCTTGTCGGCATCTAAAGCAACATAGACTTCAATGGCCTTACCTTGCTCTACCATCTTAGTTGTCTGTTTCGTCCCAATCTTGATGTTTGTGTCCTGTAGACTCTTATCATTAGACATGAATCATGTTCCTCCAAAAGTAACAGGTTAACCTCTTGGGCACACTTCGATATATTATCACTTGGTTTATTCCATGTCAAGAACATTTTTGATAAAGAATTTATCATTCGCTTCACGTACTAGACTACCATTAATACCGTTAAGCAACATTTTCTCGACTTTTCTACTATACCATCTTGTCCGAGATTTTCAATAACAAACGTTTGCCATTATATCTAGCAACAAGCTGCTTCATATCCATATAAAAACCGTTAGGAGGGGCTGTATGTACAGCCCTCTAACGGCTATATATTAAGCTATATTAACCAGCAGATAGATCTTTAGTGAATTAGTCAGCTACGCTAACTACTTCTTCCGAATCCAATGCCTCTTCATTCGTCTCTTCAAGCGGGTTGATTACTTTAACACTGCGGTAACGGTTCATACCTGTACCTGCAGGAATCAACTTACCGATGATAACATTCTCCTTCAGACCAAGCAATTGGTCTACTTTACCCTTGATCGCTGCATCTGTCAAGACACGAGTTGTCTCTTGGAAGGATGCTGCGGACAAGAAGGAATCTGTCTCAAGAGACGCTTTAGTAATACCGAGCAATACTGGTTTAGCAACAGCCGGCTCATTGCCAGCCAAGATCGCTTCTTTGTTCGCTGTTTCGTATTCATAAATGTCTACGAATGCGCCTGGAAGTAGCGTTGTGTCTCCAGCATCGATAATACGGATCTTACGAAGCATCTGCTTAATCATAACTTCAACGTGCTTATCGTTGATTTCTACACCCTGGTTACGGTATACGCGTTGAACTTCCTGAAGGATATAGTTCTGAACGCCACGAATACCTTTAATGCGAAGCATTTCTTTAGGGTCGATAGAACCTTCTGTAATCTCGTCGCCCGCCTCAATCGTCTGACCTTCATGTACACGGATACGAGATCCGTAGCTAGCTGCATAGACTTTTGTCTCAGCTTCGCCTTGCACTTCAACCTCACGACGATCTTTTGTTTCACGGATTTCTTTGATTACGCCGTCGAGCTCAGAGATAGTCGCTTGACCTTTCGGATTACGCGCCTCGAACAACTCTTGGATACGCGGTAAACCTTGTGTAATATCGTCACCCGCAACACCACCGGTGTGGAACGTACGCATTGTAAGCTGTGTTCCTGGCTCACCGATCGATTGCGCAGCGATGATACCAACTGCTTCCCCGATCTCAACGAATTTACCTGTTGCCAAGTTACGACCGTAACATTTCTTACACACACCATGACGTGCACGGCAGCTAAGAACGGAACGGATTTGTAGTTTCTTGACGCCAGCTTTAACAATTGCATCCGCTTTGTCAGAATCAATCAATTCGTTACGGTTAACGATAATTGAACCTGTTTCTGGATGACGAATCGTTTCAAAGGAATAACGACCTTCAACACGGTCATACAAACCTTCGATAACTTCTTTGCCGTCAGAAATATCCGCAACAAGGAAGCCTTTATCTGTACCACAATCGTCTTCGCGTACGATAACATCTTGTGCTACGTCAACGAGACGACGTGTAAGGTAACCGGAATCCGCTGTACGAAGTGCTGTATCGGCAAGACCTTTACGCGCACCGTGCGTGGAGATAAAGTACTCCAAGACCGTAAGACCTTCACGGAAGTTCGATTTGATTGGCAACTCGATGATACGACCAGACGGATTGGCCATGAGACCACGCATACCGCCTAGCTGAGTAATCTGCGATTTGTTACCACGGGCTTTGGAGTCAACCATAAGCATTATTGAATTGTAGCGTTCCATCGATTTCATCAAGATATCTGTAATGACATCCTTAGACTTCGACCATACTTCAATAACTCGGTCATAACGCTCTTCATTCGTGATTAGACCACGACGATATTGGTTCGTAATAACCTTAACTTTATCATCAGATTCTTTCAATACCTCGATCTTCTCTTGCGGTACGATAACGTCAGATACCGCAATAGAAATACCCGCACGAGTCGAGTACGTGAAGCCGAGCTGCTTGATTTGGTCCAAGATAACAGCTGTTTTAGTTGTATGGAACGTCTCAAAGCAACGTGCAATGATTTGACCCAAATAATCTTTACCTACTGCACCAGTCTGCGGAATATTTTCGATATACTCACGATAGTTCGCGCCTTTATCGTAAATAAAGTAGTGTTCTGGTGTTCCCTCGAACAAGTTTTGCTTCGTCGGCTCATTGATGTAAGGGAAATCAGCTGGGAAGATTTCATTGAATATAATACGCCCTACCGTTGTAACGAGAAGAGCATCTTGTTGTTTTTCTGTAAAGCACGTCTTACCAAGTGCTTTAACTGGAATGATGACACGAGCATGTAAAGAGGCAACATCACGCTGATAAGCGGAAACTGCTTCATTCATGTTCGACAAGATCATTCCTGTACCTTTAGCTTCTTTGTTATCCATCGTCAAGTAGAAGGATCCGAGGACCATATCCTGGGATGGTGTAACAACTGGCTTACCGTCTTTCGGGTTCAAGATGTTGCCGGAAGCGAGCATTAGCAAACGAGCTTCTGCCTGAGCTTCTGCGGACAACGGAACGTGAACCGCCATCTGGTCACCATCGAAGTCAGCGTTATAAGCTGTACATACGAGTGGATGAAGCTTTATCGCACGGCCTTCAACCAAAATTGGTTCGAATGCCTGGATACCGAGTCTGTGAAGCGTAGGTGCACGGTTAAGAAGAACTGGATGTTCACGGATTACTTGCTCGAGAACGTCCCATACTTCTGGACTAACACGTTCAACTTTGCGCTTCGCACTCTTAATATTGTGAGCCAAACCTTTGTTAACAAGTTCTTTCATAACAAACGGTTTGAACAATTCAAGTGCCATCTCTTTCGGCAAACCGCACTGATACATCTTCAAGCTCGGTCCTACTACGATAACCGAACGTCCGGAGTAGTCAACACGTTTACCCAGCAAGTTCTGACGGAAACGCCCTTGCTTACCTTTCAGCATGTGGCTGAGGGATTTCAATGGACGATTACCTGGTCCTGTAACTGGACGACCACGACGACCGTTGTCAATGAGCGCGTCAACAGCTTCTTGAAGCATGCGCTTCTCATTTTGAACGATAATGTCTGGTGCACCCAAGTCCAGAAGACGCTTCAGACGGTTATTACGGTTAATAACACGACGGTACAAGTCATTCAAGTCAGAAGTCGCAAAGCGACCGCCATCCAACTGTACCATTGGACGAAGCTCAGGTGGGATAACTGGCAATACATCGAGAATCATCCAATCCGGGAAGTTACCAGAGTTACGGAATGCTTCGATGACTTCCAAACGCTTAATCGCACGGTTACGGCGTTGGCCTTGTGCCGTACGAAGATCTTCTTTCAACGTTTCGAGATCTTTATCGAGATCAAGGTCTTGAAGCAATTTCTTAACTGCTTCAGCACCCATACCTGCTTGGAATGCAGGGCCGTACTTTTCACGGTAGCTGCGATATTCCTTTTCGGAGAGCAACTGTTTCTTTTCAAGAGGTGTATCACCTGGATCCGTGACCACGTAAGATGCGAAGTAAATAATCTCTTCGAGTGAACGTGGTGACATATCAAGTGCCAAGCCCATACGGCTTGGAATACCTTTGAAATACCAAATGTGAGATACTGGAGCTGCCAATTCAATGTGACCCATACGCTCACGACGTACTTTTTGACGCGTTACTTCAACACCGCATCGATCACAGACAACACCTTTGTAACGAACACGCTTGTATTTACCGCAATGACATTCCCAGTCTTTCGTCGGTCCGAAGATTTTTTCGCAGAACAAACCTTCTTTTTCCGGCTTGAGCGTACGATAGTTGATTGTCTCCGGCTTCTTTACTTCACCGCGAGACCACGAACGGATCTTTTCGGGAGAGGCAAGCCCAATCTTCATAAATTCAAAATTGTTGACGTCCATCTAGGAGCGACCCTCCTTAATCTGTACTTGAGATCACCGTCTACTGTTAGACGGCCTAGTGAACTTCGTTCTATCTTCGAGCAAATGTCTCCCTAAGAACAACAAATTCCCTAGAACAGACGGTTATACACCATGTAACGATAGTAGGCAGCTAATGCTGCCTGCTATCGTCCTGCTAGTTCTATTTATTCAGCTGCGTAATCGTCATCCAAACCAAGGTTCAGCTTGTCTTGAGGACCATCATCATCCTCATCGAGTTCACGCATTTCAATTTCTTCTTCATTCTCTGTCAGAATCTTAACGTCCATACCTAAGCTTTGAAGCTCCTTAATCAATACCTTGAAGGATTCTGGAACACCTGGCTCTGGCACGTTCTCACCTTTGACGATCGACTCGTACGTTTTCACACGGCCAACAACGTCATCGGACTTGACAGTAAGAATTTCTTGCAACGTGTATGCAGCACCGTAAGCTTCGAGTGCCCAAACCTCCATCTCACCAAAGCGCTGTCCACCGAACTGAGCTTTACCACCCAGCGGCTGCTGAGTAACGAGAGAGTAAGGACCTGTAGAACGCGCATGGATTTTATCGTCAACCATGTGCGCCAGCTTAATCATGTACATAACGCCGACAGTAACTTCACGCTCGAAGCGCTCACCCGTACGTCCATCGTACAATACGGTTTTACCGTTGCGTTGCATACCTGCTTCTTCCATTGTGTCGAATACGTCATACTCCGTTGCACCGTCAAATACCGGTGAAGCAGTATGCATACCCAAGTAACGTGCTGCCATACCCAAGTGAACCTCAAGTACTTGACCGATGTTCATACGGGAAGGAACGCCTAGTGGGTTCAATACAACTTGAACCGGCGTACCATCTGGCAAGAATGGCATATCCTCTTCAGGCAAGATACGAGCGATGACACCCTTGTTACCGTGACGTCCCGCCATCTTATCTCCCTCAGAGATTTTACGTTTCTGTGCAATATATGCACGCACGAGTTGGTTCACGCCTGGTGGCAATTCATCACCATTCTCACGTGTGAACACTTTGACATCAACAACGATACCGTCAGTTCCGTGAGGCACACGCAAGGAAGTATCACGAACTTCACGTGCTTTCTCACCGAAGATTGCATGGAGCAAACGCTCTTCAGCCGTCAACTCAGTAACACCCTTAGGTGTAACTTTACCAACGAGAATATCGCCTGCTTTAATCTCAGCACCAACACGGATAATACCGCGTTCGTCTAGATTTTTAAGAGCCTCTTCACCGACGTTCGGGATGTCACGCGTAATTTCTTCCGGTCCAAGCTTCGTATCACGAGCTTCAGACTCATACTCTTCGATGTGAATGGACGTGTACACGTCTTCTTTCACAAGTTTCTCAGAGAGAAGAATCGCATCCTCATAGTTGTAACCTTCCCACGTCATGAACGCAACGACAACGTTACGACCGAGTGCCAATTCACCCATTTCAGTGGAAGGACCGTCAGCCAGAATATCGCCGACTTTGACGATTTCGCCGCGCTTAGCAAGCGGACGCTGGTTGATACAAGTTCCTTGGTTAGAACGCATGAACTTCTGCAATTTATGCTTAACGAGATCTCCACGAACTTCGCGGCCATCTACCATTTGAATCTCACGAACTTGAATTTCGTTCGCACTTACACGCTCAACGACACCGTTAATCTTAGAGACAATACATACACCGGAATCTTTAGCCGATTTATGTTCCATTCCCGTACCAACAAACGGAGCCTGCGGAATAAGCAATGGCACCGCTTGCCGCTGCATGTTTGATCCCATGAGCGCACGGTTAGAGTCATCGTTCTCCAAGAACGGAATAAGCGCTGTTGCAACGGATACTACCTGTTTAGGCGAAACATCCATATAGTCAACACGTTCTGTTGGCATTGTAAGAATGTTATCCGATTGCTTGTTGTAACGAACGATTGTTGCATCATCACGGAATGTTCCATCTTCATTAAGAGGAGCATTCGCTTGAGCGACAACATAGTTATCTTCTTCATCCGCTGTCATGTAATCAATATGTTCGGTTACTTGACCTGTCTTAGGATCAACCCAACGATACGGAGCTTCAATGAAGCCATATTCGTTCACACGCGCAAACGTGGACAAGGAGTTGATCAAACCGATGTTCGGACCCTCTGGCGTCTCGATTGGACACATACGTCCATAGTGAGATGGGTGAACGTCTCGAACTTCGAAGCCTGCGCGCTCACGCGTCAAACCGCCTGGCCCTAGCGCGGAGAGACGACGCTTATGCGTCAACTCAGCCAATGGATTCGTCTGATCCATAAACTGCGACAACTGAGAGCTACCGAAGAACTCCTTAATTGATGCAATAACCGGACGAATGTTGATGAGCGCTTGTGGCGTAATCACATTCGCATCTTGAATGGACATACGCTCACGAACAACACGTTCCATACGGCTTAGACCGATACGGAATTGGTTCTGAAGCAATTCACCAACAGAGCGCAAACGACGGTTACCTAAGTGGTCGATATCGTCCGTGCTTCCGATGCCATGCAGCAAGTTAATGAAGTAGTTGATAGACGAGATAATATCTGCTGGAGTAATGTTCTTAACAGACTTATCGATAATCCCATTTGCAATCAACTTCACAGTTTTGCTGTCATCAATCGGTGAATATACGTTAATCGTTTGCAATGGAATATCGTCCGCTTCGTGTACTCCACCAGCTACATGATGAATCTTGAAGCCAATGTTGCTTTCCAAGCGCGGCAATATTTCATCTAACAAACGGCGGTCAATCATTTGACCTGCTTCAGCAACAATTTCACCCGTATCCGGATCAACCAATGTCTCAGCTAGACGCTGATTGAAGAGACGGTTTTTGATGTGAAGCTTTTTATTAATTTTGTAACGACCTACGTTCGCCAAGTCATAGCGCTTTGGATCGAAGAAACGAGCGATAAGCAAGCTTCTTGCGTTATCCAATGTCGGCGGTTCACCTGGACGAAGACGCTCATAAATTTCGATAAGCGCTTTTTCAGTAGAGTCTGTATTGTCTTTATCAAGAGTGTTGCGAATATATTCATCATGCCCGAGCAAATCTAAGATTTGTTCGTCAGTTCCGAAGCCCAATGCACGAAGAAGTACCGTTACTGGGATTTTACGCGTGCGATCGATACGAACATAGATAATATCCTTCGCATCGGTCTCCAACTCAAGCCATGCACCACGGTTCGGAATTACTGTAGCCGTATAGTTCTTTTTCCCGTTTTTGTCGATTTTTGTGCTAAAATAGACACTCGGGGAGCGAACTAACTGGCTGACAATTACACGTTCCGCACCATTGATGATGAACGTTCCGGTTTCTGTCATGAGCGGGAAATCTCCCATAAATACTTCCTGCTCTTTTACTTCACCGGTTTCTTTATTAAGAAGACGCACCTTTACACGAAGCGGTGCCGCATATGTTACATCGCGTTCTTTAGATTCATCGACCGAGTACTTTGGCTCACCTAAGCTGTAATCGATAAATTCCAGAACTAGATTACCTGTGAAATCCTGAATCGGAGATATGTCTTGGAACATCTCTCGCAATCCTTCATCCAAAAACCATTGGTACGATTTCTGTTGGATTTCAATCAAGTTCGGAACTTCGAGAACTTCTTCGATGCGCGCATAACTACGTCGAGTGCGTCGTCCATATTGAACAAGATGTCCTGCCAACTTATACTCACCCCTCATGTCTACTCAAAAAAATTGGATTGCGAATCCTTTTCGATATCCTTTATAATAAAGTCCACGAAAGAGACTCTAAAACACCTAAAGTAAGAAACAAACACAAAAAGAAAACATACGCTCATAACAAAAACGCTTATAACGCATATTTGCAATGGACGCCGTTTCCCCATTCCGCCGTTTCGGTGTTGTCATAGGTTCTTCATATTCGATAGATTTGCCCAAAATGTAAACATTATACGTCACTTCACGAAAATGTATGCATGCTTTTCATAAAAAAGCTTGACATTTCAGTAATTTAAAGACATGAAGACCATTCTAATACTGACATTCTATAATAATAACACACCAGAAATACCAAGTCAATTAAAAGTGGTCATTAATATACACTATACTTTTCTGAAGATATTGCCAATTAGGATTTGACAGCACGATAAATGCGGTATCCTTTATCTTTAGCTACTTCTTCTACACTATCTTCACCAAACAAGCTTTTAAGCTTCTCAACTGCGGATGGCGCACCCTGCTTCTTCTGGATTACAATCCACAGATTACCACCTTTGTTTAATTGATAATACGATTGTTCAAATATACGATGTACAACTTCCTTACCTGCTCGAATTGGCGGATTTGTCAAAATAACATCATACATTTTGCCAACCAACTCATTTAAACCATCACTCTCTTGGATAGTCACATTAGACAACCCGTTCAAGTGAGCATTTTCTTGCGCCAACGCAAGCGCACGTTCATTGACATCAACCATAGTCACATGACCACTTGGATTTAGTTTAGCTGCCATTAAGCCAATCGGACCATAACCGCAACCCACATCCAACACATGACTTTTAGCTGCAATTTCCATATGCTCTATTAGAACACGGCTACCATAATCAACACTAGCTTTTGAAAATACGCCAGCATCCGACCATAATCGCAATGAAATTCCACGCAAATCAAACGTCAGTTCACGTCTATTATGCACAACTTGCTGTTCCTTACTGTAATAGTGAGCCATCTACGGCACCCCCTATCTCCCTTTCCTCTCTTGCCTAGGATGCGTCAAAGACATAACAATGTCATCCGTCGTATCCTAGACAACGAACCCCTTGAAGTCAAGTTCAAGGGGTTCGTATCAAGGAAGTAGCTATTACTTAACTTCTACAGATGCGCCTGCTTCTTCAAGCTTAGCTTTAACTGCTTCTGCTTCTTCTTTGCTTACTTTTTCTTTCAAAGCTTTTGGAGCGTTGTCAACTAGGTCTTTAGCTTCTTTCAAGCCAAGGCCTGTGATTTCGCGAACTACTTTGATTACGTTGATTTTGCCAGCGCCAGCGCTAGTCAAAATTACGTCAAATTCAGTTTGCTCTGCAGCAGCTTCACCAGCGCCACCAGCTACAACTGCTACTGGAGCAGCAGCTGTTACGCCGAATTCTTCTTCGATTGCTTTAACAAGATCGTTCAATTCCAATACGGACATGCCTTTAATGGCTTCCAAGATTTGCTCTTTGCTCATTAGGATAACCTCCATTTAGTTCTTTTATAAGTTTAGGACACATTCTTGACGAATAAGTCTCTTACGCTTCGGCCTCTTGCTTCTCTGCAACTGCTTTGACTGCCAATGCGAAGTTGCGAACAGGTGCTTGAAGCACGCTGAGCAACATGGACAGCAAACCATCGCGAGACGGCAATGTTGCCAATGCTTTGATTTGATCTACGTCTACGACGCGACCTTCTACGATACCGCCTTTAATTTCAAGAGCATCGTTTTTCTTTGCGAAATCATGCAAGATTTTCGCAGGAGCAATTGCGTCTTCACGGCTGAACGCGATCGCTGTAGGTCCTGTTAGAACTTGGTCCAACTCAGACAATTCAGCTTCCGCTGTCGCACGACGAACCAATGTATTTTTCAATACTTGGAATTCAACGCCTGCTTCACGCAATTGTTTACGAAGTTCAGTTACCTGAGCTACGCTCAATCCGCGGTAGTCCGCTACAACCGTAGTTGCGCTGCCACGCAATTTCTCAGCGATTACTTGAACGGATTCTTGTTTCGCTGCGATTACTTTTGCGTTTGCCACTCGATCCACCTCCTACAAGATTAATGACCGCATGTATTCGATGAGTTTTTTTATGCGTCAGCATAAGAAAAGCCTCTGTAGTGTTCTACAGAGGCATACGAAGCGAATGGCGGGCGGGCTACGCCCAGCCTTCGCACTCATTCTATTCGAACACCTCGGTAGGGAATTAAGCCTCACGGCACCTACTGTCTACGGTACGTTTATTCAAATTTAATTAATCACGTTGTCAACAACAACTCTATTAGACTAACACGTCCAGTCGATTTATGTCAACCTTTAGCGTTAATTACCAATAGGTTATCTCATCTTAACGATAAGAAGTTGTGTTTACGCGTGCTGCAGGACCCATCGTGGAAGAAACCGCAATGTTTTTCATGTAAACACCTTTAGCCGCTGCTGGCTTAGCACGGTTTAGAGCATCGATTAGAGCTTTCAAGTTTTCGTTCAACTGTTCAGCACTGAAAGATACTTTACCGATAGGTGCGTGAATTTGACCTGCTTTGTCTAGACGGTATTCGATTTTACCAGCTTTGATCTCTTGAACCGCTTTTGTAACATCGAAAGTAACCGTACCAGCTTTAGGGTTTGGCATTAGGCCTTTACCACCAAGGATACGACCCAATTTACCAACTTCACTCATCATGTCTGGTGTTGCTACGCAGACATCGAATTCGAACCAGCCTTGTTGAATTTTGTTGATAAGATCTTGATCTCCAACAAAATCAGCACCAGCTGCTTCTGCTTCTTTAGCTTTCTCGCCTTTTGCAAATACGAGAACGCGTTTAGTTTTACCAGTACCGTGTGGCAATACAACTACACCACGAACAGCTTGGTCTTGTTTACGAGGGTCTACACCCAAACGAACTGCAGCTTCAACAGTCTCGTCGAATTTAGCAGTCGCTGCTTTTTTCACCAATTCAATGGCTTCAGCTGGCTCGTAGATTGCATCTTTATCAATCAACTTAGCAGCTTCAAGGTATTTCTTACCGTGCTTTGCCATGATATTTCCTCCTTTGTGGTAATAACGGATAAACCTCCCACATGTGCGTACGAAGACGAATTAGTCTTCTACAACAATACCCATGCTACGAGCTGTACCTTCAACCATACGCATAGCCGCTTCTACGGACGCTGCGTTAAGGTCAGCCATTTTTTGCTCAGCGATTTCACGAACAACGTTACGCTTTACAGTCGCAACCTTCTTCTTGTTAGGCTCGCCAGAACCTTTTTCCACTTTAGTAGCTACTTTCAACAATACTGCAGCTGGTGGAGTTTTCAAGATGAACGTAAAGGAACGATCTTCGAATACAGAAATCTCAACAGGAATAATAAGACCTGCTTGATCAGCTGTTTTCGCGTTGAACTCTTTACAGAACGCCATGATGTTAACACCTGCTTGACCCAATGCTGGACCTACCGGTGGTGCAGGATTCGCTTTACCTGCTGGAATTTGCAATTTGACAACTTTAATGACTTTCTTCGCCATGTTGTACACCTCCTTGCGCTAATATGCGGGTAGAATCACTTCGCCCACAATAGAAACCTTTTAGAAAGATTTATTAAATCTTCTCCACTTGGTGGTAATCCAACTCAAGCGGGGTTTCTCGACCAAACATGTTTACATGAACCTTGAGTTTTTCTTTCTCTGTCACAATCTCTTCGATTGAACCTACAAAGTTTGCAAAAGGTCCTACTTTAATGCGCACTGATTCTTTCAGTTCGAAATCGACTGTCGGCTTCGGCGCTTCCATACCCATTGTTTTCAGAATCTGATCAACTTCTTCTGGTAACAACGCTGTTGGTTTGGAGCCCGATCCTGTTGAACCAACGAATCCAGTAACACCCGGCGTATTACGCACAACGTACCACGATTCATCAGTTTGGATCATTTCGACAAGTACATATCCCGGATAAACTTTACGCATGACAGTTTTTTTCTTACCGTCTTTGTTTACCAGTTCTTCTTCCATAGGAACAAGAACACGGAATATCTTATCTTCCATGCCCATCGATTCGACGCGCTTTTCGAGATTGGCTTTCACCTTGTTTTCATACCCTGAATAGGTATGAACAACGTACCATCTTTTTTCCATACTCGTTCCACCTTGGGACTTTTATTAAATAATCGCTTCGACAATCGCCGAAATGCCGATGTCCAACACCCAAAAATAAAGTGTAACAAAAATGACCGTAGACAAAACGACGATCGTATAGCTTGTCAACTCTTTACGGTTAGGCCAGCGAACTTTCTTCAATTCGCCCCAGCTGTCGGAGAAGAAGGAAAACATCGAACCAAAACTACGCTTCACATTCCCTAAGAAAGCCACGGACTGCACCTCCACCTAGCTTATCTTGTTTCACGATGAGAAGTATGCTCGTTGCAGTACTTGCAGAATTTCTTGAACTCGATGCGGTCTGGATGATTGCGCTTGTTCTTTGTTGTCGTATAGTTGCGTTGTTTGCAGCTTGTGCAAGCCATCGTAACGATTACGCGCATGTTGTACACCTCCTGAAGACACCTTTTAATGATAAGAAGCGTCGGAATTTTATCCTAAAAACGTACGCATATTTAGGGCTACCTAAAACACTTTATCATACGGGTAATTTCATGTCAATGAAATTTATGTTGACGCCATGGGGGTTTATGCCCTTTACTCTATCATATCCGACAGCTGAATACAAAGGTAAAGATCGTCAAACTTTTACTGCTATCAGTATGGTAGTTTTCTTTTCAAACTAAACCTGTACAGGCGATATACAATCCTAAATCAAAAAAAGTCTACTTCTTTACATAAAAGAAGTAGACTTAAATCTGTAAATAATTGCGAATTCATAACTTGTTATGCCAGTTCAACACCGTCACGCACTTCCAAATACCGCTCTAGCTTGCGCTTTACACGTTGTAGTGCATTGTCAATCGACTTCACGTGCCGATCCAAATCCACTGCAATCTCCTGATATGATCGACCATCCAAATACAGCATCAGCACTTTCCGTTCCAGATCACTTAATATTTCTGACATCTTATCCTCAAGGCCAACAAACTCTTCTTGATTGATAATAAGCTCTTCAGGATCAGAAACCCTTGAGCCACCGATTATATCTAATAACGTACGATCTGAGTCTTCATCATATATCGGCTTGTCCAACGAAACATAAGAATTAAGAGGAATGTGCTTCTGACGCGTCGCAGTCTTAATGGCAGTTATAATCTGCCGGGTAATGCAGAGTTCAGCAAATGCCTTGAATGAAGCCAACTTGTCTCCTTTGAAGTCACGTATCGATTTGTATAGGCCGATCATACCTTCCTGTACAATATCTTCACGGTCAGCTCCAATGAGAAAGTAAGAACGGGCCTTAGCACGAACAAAATTACGGTACTTGTTAATCAAATATTCCAAAGCATCGCAATCACCTTCACGGACAGCGTCCACGAGTTGTTCATCCGTCCATTTATCGTATGGGAACGTGCTCAATTCTTTGAGGTCTACACTCACTAGCAATCCCTCCGGCCTGCAACGCAATCCACCCGTTACATCACAAATGATAGATTTAGTATATAGAATAGTTGGTATACCGTCAACCGCGAGAAAGCTTGATCCCATGCGAAAAAAACACTTTCGGTTAGAAGATCAACTGGAAACTATTGAAACTACCTACCAAGAAGGTCAAATATTTGCTCATTTGCTGTAGAGTTGCTTATTTCGTTTTCCCACGCCTTAGCTGCTCTAACTTTAACAAAACATCCAGACTTAGCTTCTCTTCTAAAGGATTCCGCTTCACAGGATAAAGAGCTTGATCACGAATACGAATCTGAACTTCTTGGCGAGCCTGTTGAATGATAAGCTGCAGCTCACGCGCAGAAATTCGCAATGCTCCTTGGGCAAAAGCTACATTTTGCTCTGTCATATCTGACGTAGCTACATAGATCGCTCGGCGCCGGTGCTTCAACTCTGCTACGAGTCGCTCTATACATTCATCTGCCGTTTCTTTTTCCTTTGTGAATGTTATGTTCACATCTCCTTGCTTGTAGGAAGCCCCTAGTCCAGGTACACGGTATGCATCAAACACTGTAATGACTCGACGACCTGAATATGCCTGATAATCATCAAGCATATCCAGTAATCGATTGCGGGCTTCCTCCAAGTCTTGATCAGCCAGCTGCTTCAGATTAGACCATGCTCCAATCATATTGTAGCCGTCAACAAGCAGCACATCACGAAAGTCAGACTGTTGTGCCATAAAGGTCACCCACGGCGACGACGCACAACCTCATACATGAATATTCCCGCTGCAACCGATGCATTCAATGAGTTAATCTGTCCAGCCATCGGAAGCTTCAGCAATACGTCGCAAGATTCGCGAATAAGACGCCCCATTCCCTTATTCTCATTGCCAATTACAAGTGCAACTGGAGAATCGAACACATTCGTGTCATATATCTCTTCACGTGCAGACACATCTGTTCCTACAATCCAAACTCCACGTTCTTTCAAATCAGCGATCGTCGACGCCAAGTTCGTTACTCGTGCCACTGGTACATATTCAACTGCCCCAGCTGAAATTTTGGAAACAGTAGCAGTCAAACCAACTGAACGACGCTTTGGAATGATTACCCCATGAACTCCCGTACAGTCTGCGGAACGTAGAATGGAACCTAAATTATGAGGATCCTCAATCTCGTCCAAAATAAGCAGAAACGGCTTCTCTCCACGCTGTTCTGCACGAGCAAGCAGCTCGTCCACTTCGAAGTAAGCATATGCCGCAGCTTGAGCGACTACACCTTGATGCTGTATTCCCTCAGCCATTTGATCAAGCTTGCGCTTATCTACAAACTGAACGATAACGCCTGCTTTTTTCGCCTCTGCAATGATCGGCAGCGTTAAATGCTTTTGTGCTTGCTCTGCAATCCATATTTTATTGATCGTTCGGCCAGAACGAAGCGCCTCTGTTACTGAGTGCTTCCCGGCGATGAGTTCTTGTTCTTCCATGTGTATATCCTCCTAGCTATTGCATCCTTCTTCCATTTCCAAGCATTTTACCTATTCGTTATCCTCAGGAACGACGTCTGTCTCATGAATAGAGTTATCATCTTCAGACATCATCAGTTCCACTAGCTCACGGAGCCGTTCCATCCGCTTCTCATAATACAAAAATCCGAACAAAGCTTCCAATGCAGTAGCTTGACGGTATTCATTCACGTTAGCACTCTTTGGCACATTGGATTTTGTATTGCGACCCTGCCGCACGACATTTGCCTCTTCCTCAGACAAAAACGGTACAAGTTTCTGCAAATTACGAGCTTGCGCCTTAGCAGACACTAGCTTAATCGACTCACGGTGCAAATGATTCGGTCGATGATTCGCCTGTGAGATCACATATTGGCGCACAGCCATCTCGTATACCGCATCCCCGATGTACGCAAGTACAATCGGATTAAGCTGTTTCGTATCTTTAGAAGGACGATAAGGGAACAGCCAATCCAGCTGTCCCGCTTCTACCTGTCCCAGCTGACGCTCATGCTGCTGCTTCTCATCTACCATCGTCAACTGCACTCCTTTCATGCCCGCTTCCAGCGAACACCTTGCGGTGTATCTTCAAGTACGATACCACGAGCTGTTAGCAAATCGCGAATTTCATCTGCTCGAGCCCAATTTTTCGATTGGCGAGCTTCGATTCGATCTTGAATCAACTGATCAATCTCTGCATCAAGCAGCTCTTCTTGTTCCACTACAATACCTAACACTTCATTCATTGCATCAAAGGCATCAATAAGCGCAAACAGATCAGCTACCTGCAGCGTGTTGGCTTGTGCATGCTGCTGCACCCAAACATTTGCTTCGGTAGACCACTCAAACATCGCTGTTATTGCATCAGCCGTATTGAAGTCATCCTGCATTTTCGCATCAAATGTCTCAAGTATGTTTGCCAGCTTTATTTGAAGCTCTTCATTCGGCTCACCATGACTGGACACATCTCCCGCTTCATCCTGCGTGGATACACCTAGAGATTGCAAAGCATGCTTTACATTTGCTACTGCATTGTCCAAACGCTCAACTGATTTTTCCGCTTGCTGCAATGCTTCAGCAGAGAAGTTCAATGGATTGCGATAATGAGTAGATAAAATAAAGTAACGAAGCGCACTTGGCTTATATACCTTTACCAACTCTTTAACGAGTACGCCGTTCCCAAGAGACTTCGACATTTTTTCGTTATCCATATTAATATAGCCATTATGCATCCATACGTTAGCCAAAGGCTTACCTGTTACTGCTTCAGACTGTGCCACCTCGCACTCATGGTGCGGGAACGTCAAATCTTTACCCCCGCCATGGATATCAAGCGTATCACCAAGGTAACGACGAGCCATTGCCGAGCACTCGATATGCCAGCCCGGACGACCTTCCCCCCATGGGCTAGCCCACGAAATTTCTCCAGGCTTAGCACCTTTCCACAGTACAAAGTCTTCTTGATTTTCTTTGCGTTTATCCACTTCGATACGAATGCCGAATTGCAACTCGTCGATTTTTTGATGCGATAACTTACCATAATCCTCAAAATGCTTCGTACGGAAATAAACATCCCCACCGGACTCATATGCAAAGTCTGTCTCCACTAATTTGGAGATAAACTCAACAATTTCTTGAATGTGCTCAGTCACACGTGGATTAATCGTCGCACGACGAATACCAAGCGCATCGCAATCTTCTAAGTATGCTTCGATAAATGTATCAGCTACTTCATTAACGGTAACGTTCAACTCTTGAGATTTTGTAATAAGCCTATCGTCTACATCCGTAAAGTTCATCACGTATTGTACATCATACCCGATTGTCTCTAGGTAACGACGTACCACATCAAACACCATAGCTGGTCTTGCATTACCAATGTGAATATAGTTGTATACAGTTGGACCGCATACATACATCTTTACTTCCCCCGCTTTTTGCGGTGTGAAAGTCTCCTTCTCACGCGTCATCGTATTGAATATGTTTAATGTCATATCTGCTTTACCTCCTTCAAGTCGGGTTGTCCCGTACTATTGTTCATTGATTCTTTCATCGTTCTTTCATATGTTACATCATTCACCGAAGAACCCGAGCTTTTCACTTGTATATGCTGACGCATCTGTTCAAGTTCCGCCTTCAATCCAGTTATCTCATCCTCCATCGAACGGAGCATGTCAATGACAGGGTCAGGCAACTGCGTATGATTCAAGCGATCAATCTTAATTCCATTTTGCTTAACAATGCGTCCTGGATTACCAACCACTGTACAATTGGATGGCACTTCCCGCAGTACAAGTGAATTCGCACCTATATTAGAATTATCCCCTACTGTAAAAGAACCAAGCACTTTCGCACCAGAACCGATAACAACATTGTCGCCGATTGTAGGGTGACGCTTGCCTTTTTCTTTTCCCGTTCCACCAAGGGTGACACCCTGATAAATAACAACATCATCACCTATAATACAGGTTTCACCGATAACAACTCCCATACCGTGGTCGATAAACAACCTTTCTCCAATCGAAGCGCCAGGGTGTATTTCAATCCCCGTCATAAATCGGCTCACTTGGGAAATCATTCGGGCAATCGTAAACCAGCGGCGTCTAAAAAACCAATGTGCAACTCGATGAGCCCATATCGCATGCAATCCTGAGTAGGTAAACACAACTTCGAACTTGCTACGTGCAGCTGGATCATTCTCGAATACTGTTTGTATGTCGGACTGGATTAGCTTTCGTATACGTCCCATAATTTGTTAATTCTCCCCCTGAACCGCCATTTTGTATGGTTGGTCATAAAAAAACGCCCCTGTAGCTATGCTACAGAGACGCGACGCGTGGTTCCACCCTGTTTGGATTGAAGATAACTCCCCAATCCCACTCCTGCGTTCTGTAACGTGAACGACTCGTCATTCTTTACCTTAGTCCTTCTCTTTGCAGAGATGGCCTATATCAAAAATGAAGCTTCCGGGTGCAATGCATACAATTAGCATGGGGTCACTCACACCTTACGAAGCAACCTTCGTAATAGACCCTCTCTGGACATGCCATTTATTTGTATGCTCTCCCGTTCAACGCTATTTCAATTATTCATTGTATTTCATTTCGTGTATACACCAGTATACGAGAAATCATCTTATCTTGACAATCCTTGGATTGCAAAAGCTGACGAATTAAGCAGGCACTCCATTTTGCAGGCGTTTCAACACTGTTTCACGACCAAGCAAAATAATCGTCTCATTTAAATCACGACCGTGCATTTGTCCAGAAACCGCTACGCGTACAGGCATAAACAATCCTTTACCTTTAGCGCCCGTCTCCTTCTGCACTTCCTTCAGTGCGCCTTTAACCGTTTCAACATCCCAAGCGGATGCCGCTTCCAACTTACTATGCAAAGCCGCAAGTACAGTTGGTACTTGTTCTTCGGACAGCACCGCACGAGCTTCATCATCGATAATGAGTTCATCACGGAAGAACAACTCAGACAACTCCACGATGTCCGAAGCACAATTCATCTGCTCTTGATAAAGCTTCACGAGCGCTTTTGCCCATGCCGCTTGTTCTTCGTTAAGCGATTCAGGCAGTCGTCCTGCTTTCTGAAGATATGGAATAGACATGTCCGCAATGCGATCCGGATCTGCTTTTTTCATATACAAGTTGTTCAAATGCTTCAGCTTGTTCGTATCGAATACAGCCGGGCTCTTAGAGAGACGGTTTGCATCGAAAATTTGAATAAGCTCTTCACGTGAGAACATTTCTTCTTCGCCTTCTGGAGACCAACCAAGCAATACGATGAAGTTGAACATTGCTTCTGGCAAATAGCCAAGTTGATCATATTGCTCAATAAACTGAACGATCGATTCGTCGCGCTTACTTAGCTTCTTGCGATTTTCGTTTACGATAAGTGTCATATGGCCGAATATTGGAGGCTCCCAACCGAGCGCTTCATAAATCATCAACTGACGAAGCGTATTCGTAATATGATCCTCTCCACGGAGAACGTGAGACATTTTCATCTCATAGTCATCAACAACGACAGCAAAATTGTACGTCGCAATACCGTCTTTCTTAATGATAACCCAGTCTCCCGTTGTATCGGACTCGAACGTAATTTCACCTTTAACGACATCGTCAAATGTATACGAACGACCTGCTGGTACTAAGAAACGAATGCTTGACTCACGGCCTTCTGCTTCAAGACGAACGTGATCGTCAGCTGTTAAATGACGACAAGTACCAGCGTACTTAGGCGTTTCGCCACGTTCCATTTGTGCATCGCGCTCTTTCTCAAGCTCCGATTCCGTACAATAACATTTGAAAGCATGACCGCGATCCATAAGATCTTGCGCGTACTTGCGGTACGTTTCCAAACGCTCAGTCTGGCGATATGGACCGAAGTCACCGCCAACATCAATACTCTCATCCCACTCGATACCGAGCCATTTCATATATTTGAACTGGCTTTCTTCTCCACCAGCTACATTACGCTTCACGTCTGTATCTTCAATACGAACAATGAACTTCCCGCCATGACGGCGAGCGAATAAATAGTTGAACAATGCTGTGCGTGCATTACCAATATGCAAGTGTCCTGTAGGACTAGGTGCATACCGGACGCGGATGTCTTTTGTCATTTATGTATCCCTCACAATATGCCTTATTTTCATCGTACCATCATATCATACCGCTATCTTAGCGGACAAGACAGATAACAGCTTGCGCAGCGATCCCTTCGCCTCTACCTGTAAAACCTAGCTTCTCTGTAGTAGTCGCCTTTACATTAACTTGCGAAGTCTCAGCTTCTAGTACACGCGCTAAATTTTCGACTATTGCCGGAATATGCGGCAGCATTTTAGGAGCCTGAGCAATAATCGTACAATCCACGTTCCCTAGACGATAGCCCCGCTCCTTCGCCAAGTTCCACACATGCTCCATCAATTTCATGCTATCTGCATCTTTAAAAGCAGGGTCTGTATCCGGAAAATGTTTACCGATATCCCCTAATCCCAGCGCTCCGAGCACCGCATCACTAACCGTATGCAGCAATACGTCTGCATCAGAATGACCAAGAAGTCCTTTTTCATATGGAATATGAACGCCTCCAATAATACATGGGCGACCTTCTACTAATTGATGAACATCGAAGCCTTGTCCTACTCGAATCATTGTCTCTCTCTCCCTTAACCAGATTAATTTTTACGATTGCTAAATCATTGTTACAGCCTATTAGCCTATTGATAAGCTATTGCTCGTTCCCCTTATTTGCACGACGCTCTAGCCACCACTCCGCCCAATCCAAATCCTCTGGAGTCGTCAGTTTTACATTTGTATAACTGCCCTCCACGATATGAACGGGTATACCGATCTGCTCAACGAGCACAGCATCATCGGTGCCAAGTCTTTGCGCAGCACTGGCCTCATCGTGAGCTTGGATTACATCCTCAAGACGAAAAGCTTGTGGGGTCTGTATCGCCCACAAGCTGCTCCGATCTGGGGTAGCCGTAATGACTCCCGCTGCGTCCACTTGTTTAATCGTATCTTTAACAGGAACACCCAGCACAGCAGCACGATGTTCAACTGCACCTTGGCAGCATGCGAGAATATGATGCTCATCTACGAAAGGACGAACCCCATCATGGATAAGTACAATTTGAACTCCCCGCGCCTTAGCTGCCTGCAGTCCCGCATATACAGAATGCTGACGTTCCTTACCGCCGCTAACGATGTCCCTTACTTTGCTCAGTTGATATTGTTCGACCCAATGTTGGCAACGCTCACTGTCATGTGAAGAAGTGACAAGCACAATGCTCTCGCATTGCGACATCTGCTGGAACCTCTCTAACGTATGAATAACAACCGGCTTGTCCTGCAATTGCAAAAATTGCTTACTTTCCGATGTACCCATACGCGTTCCTTTGCCTGCCGCTACTACAACAACTCCAAAACTTTGTTGCATGGTTAACGCCCTCCATGGTGATAATAACAACATCATACCTGTTTTATTGGGCTTTTTCCAACAGTTTCGGCTTCGCAAATATCATACGACCAGCAGAAGTCTGTAATACACTAGTCACCAACACTTCCATCGTGGTCCCGATATAGTCGCGTCCACCTTCAACGACGATCATTGTACCATCGTCAAGATAAGCAACACCTTGCCCATGCTCCTTGCCGTCTTTAATAACTTGAACCACAATTTCTTCGCCAGGAAGTACAACAGGCTTAACGGCGTTAGCCAAGTCATTAATATTAAGAACCGAAACTCCCTGCAGTTCACACACTTTATTCAAATTAAAATCATTCGTAACCACTTTACCTTTTAGCAACTTCGCCAACTTAACAAGCTTGCTGTCCACTTCTGAAATTTCCTCAAAGTCGCCTTCGTAAATAAGCACCCTTACTTCAAGTTCTTTTTGGATCTTGTTCAAAATGTCTAATCCTCTGCGCCCGCGATTACGTTTAAGCAAGTCAGAAGAATCAGCAATATGCTGCAACTCCTCTAGTACAAACTCTGGTATAACAATTGTCCCCTCGATAAATCCTGTTTTGCAAATGTCTGCAATGCGTCCATCGATAATAACACTCGTATCCAAAATTTTATGCTCTTCAAAATCAGTGCTTGAGCGCTCATTTTCTCCTTTTTGGGGGAGTCGGACGGATGCTATCCATGAAGCTGCTTCCTCCAGCTTCCATGAAGACATTTGAACACCTGCAATCATACATCCTACTGTAATTATTGTTGCAGCAAGCTGACCTATAACTCCAAAATGGCTCAATAATGGCACGAGCAGCGCCGACACAGAGAGACCTACTAAAAGTCCGCATGTATAAATCAAAATATGTGGTGTAGACATTTCTGCTACTCTTTGACGAAATAGATTCCACCAATGCTGAACAGGTGAAGCTAATACCTGACAAAGCACTATACCTAATACTGAGCCCCCAAAGGCCCACATGATTCGACCTGACGTCCAACCTCCCGCTACTGCTGACCACTGCATGGTTTGAGCTGACATGCTGCTGTATAATTCCATCCCACCCCAAGCTCCAAGCAAACCGGCCAAAATGACCACAATTCGTTTAATCATGAACGTCCACCTCCTAGCTCCAATGTATATTCTTTACAATTATGGCCCAAGGAGGCGCGTCCTAATCCATCAGCTTTGCATTTTACAAAGAGTCACAGTTGAAAAATGGCAATTATTAGTCTTATAATGGGGGAGTAGTATGCATCCGTTCAACCTTAACGATTCGTGCCACTCCTTACTATGGAAGATCGGCACCATAACAAGAATAGAGGTGGAATTGCACATGAGCACTCCCAACTTGCAAGCATTTCAAGACCAAGTTGCCGATTTGCTGTTACGTCATCGAAGTTTGTTAGACGTATTATCCAAATACGGCCAATCAGACGCTTCTGTAAATCGTGCTGTAACGAAAGCAATTACAGAATGCGGTTGTTTGGAGCTACATGCCAAACGGCAACCATACAAAGAAGAGATGAATCTTCATGAAGCGAAAGACAGTATGGAAAGCCATGTAAAAGGTCAATTATGTGAGCATTGTACAGAAGTGATACGCTCTGAGCTAGGAAAGCATCTATTCTATATGTCTGCGTTATGTAACTTGCTAGATATTCAGCTTGAAGATGTCATAAAAGATGAAGCAAAGAAATGCCAGACGCTAGGGATATTTAACTTGTCATAATGAGCTTTCGTTGCAACCGCTGTGCTATTGGCATAGCGGTTATTTTGCATCCAGCAACAAAAAAAGATGCCTATCTCATCCTTTTCAGATGAAAATAAGCACCTTTTCGTATATCGATATACCCATTATTTATAAATGTTTCGATACTGTTTCTTCAGAGTCCACTTGGGATTTCCGACGGCGTCGCATCAGCATTCTAACGTTTTTTTTTAAGCCGAGCAGCGCGTATAGAACGAGCGGCACGAAAATAAGTACTGGCATTTGCTCAGGCTTCCACAAGGCAAGACCTACAGCAGCCGCAATAACGAACGGCGTAATCCAAATAGCTTTCTTAGGAATTCCGATCTTCTTAAAGTTCGGATAGCGTACTGTACTAACCATCAAGTACGATACAAGCAGCATCGCAATCAATAAGAAAGTCGTGGAAATATCATTATGGAATAATGCTAATGTACAAATAACGCCACCCGCTGCTGGAATTGGCAAGCCGATAAAATAACCGGGAGTGCCTTCAATCACGTTGAAGCGAGCCAAGCGAAGCGCACCGCAAATTGGGAAAATAGCTGTTACTATCCATGCTACAGCTGGATTCACATCCGTCAATGCAGTCACGTACATAATAAATGCTGGTGCAACTCCGAATGATATCACATCGGAAAGCGAATCAAGCTCCTTACCGAACTCACTTTGTGCATTTAATGCACGTGCTACACGTCCATCCAAGCCATCCAATAGCATAGCTATTATGACCATGAGCGCAGCCAGGTTATACTCCTGATCAAACGCAAGCATAATGGATATAATTCCGAGAAACAAGTTACCGATGGTAAACAAGTTCGGAATAGACTTTGTAATCATAGATTCACCTCTAATTATACTATGCCCAACGTTCGTGAATTCATTGTAGGTAAACTAAATTTGCCTGTCAATGAAAACCTGCTCCTGAATTCTTTTGAGTCCTTCTTTGATGTTGCGTGCTCTTACCTCGCCAATGCCGTCCACTTCATCCAACTCCTCAATTGTTGCGCTAAGCACATGAGGAAGAGTGGTGAAATTATCGACCAAATTCGTAATAATCACATTAGGAAGACGTGGGATCTTGTTCAGAACACGATATCCGCGAGGCGAGAACGACTCGTCTTGAGCAGCGCTCGTAACCGGATATCCAAGAAGTCGAATCAAATAATTTGTATCGAGCAGTTCGTCAGCTGTGCATTTTTTTAGTTGATTCAGTATTTCTTTAATCTTCTCATCGCTGTTGTCACGTGCATAATCCTTCAAAAGAAGCCATGCATCATCTTCTGTATTGCTGACCAATTCTTCAAGCTGCATACTAATGAGTCGCCCTTCAGTACCTAGTTCATTAATATATCGCTTGATCTCCAATTTAATACGTAATACCATCTCAGTTCGTTGCATAACATTCACAACTTCTTGCAAAGTGACCAATTCCTCAAACTCAGACGCCGATAAATTTGTTAGCCCTTGCATCAAAACCGCTCTATATTTCTCAAGTGTCTGAATCGCTTGGTTGGCCTTCGCTAAAATAACGCCAATCTCTTTCAAAGCATATCTAAGACTGCCCTGATATATGGTAATAACATTGCGTCGCTGGGAAATGGACACAACTAATTTACCTGTTTGTTTAGCCACCCGCTCCGCGGTACGATGGCGAATCCCCGTCTCAATAGATGGGATCGACGAATCTGGTATAAGCTGCGTATTTGCATATAGTATACGCTTTAAATCCTCACTTAAAATGATGGCTCCGTCCATTTTTGCAAGCTCATACAAATAACTTGGTGAAAAGTCACAGTTAATGGAGAAACCACCATCAACGACTTCCATTACTTCAGGACTATAACCAACAACGATTAGAGCCCCTGTTTTGGCACGTAACACGTTCTCCAGCCCATCGCGAAAAGATGTACCCGGAGCAACCATTTTAAGAAGGTCATTCATAATATCCAGCTGATTATCTTTGACACTCATCTTTGATTTGAGCCCCCTAACCTAACGCTGCTGTCAATGCTTCTGCAACGGTATTTACACCTACAATCTCAATATGCTTAGGCGGAGTCCAGCCACGAAGACTCTTCTCCGGCATAATAATTCGTTTAAATCCTAATTTCTCGGCTTCCTTCACTCGCTGCTCAGCTCGCGACACCGCCCTTACTTCTCCCGTCAACCCCACTTCACCAATAACCACATCAAATGGTTGGGTTGGTATGTCACGGAAGCTGGATGCAATGGCAATCGCAATGGCTAAATCGACCGCTGGCTCATCCAGACGTATGCCGCCTGCAACATTTACATAAGCATCCTGGTTCTGAAGAAACATCCCCATACGTTTCTCTAATACTGCAATGATAAGAGCAAGACGATGATGATCAATACCTGTGGCAGTACGTCGAGGGGAAGGGAAATTAGTTGCCGCTACAAGTGACTGCATCTCTACTAGAACCGGTCGTGTACCTTCGATACTAGCCACGACTATCGAACCAGCAACGCCAAGTGGCCGTTCCTGCAAGAACAGTTCAGATGGATTTTTAACCTCAACAAGTCCGCCCTCAGTCATATCAAATATGCCGATTTCGTTCGTCGATCCAAATCGATTTTTTACTGCCCTTAAAATACGATACGAATGGTGACGCTCACCTTCAAAATACAAGACGCAGTCAACCATATGCTCCAATAAACGCGGACCCGCTATGGCTCCTTCCTTCGTTACATGTCCGACAAGTACGGTAGCAATACCTTTACCCTTCGCGATTCGCATAAATGTACTGGTGCATTCTCTTACTTGCGCGACACTGCCCGGAGCTGATTCAACGGAAGGTTGGAATACTGTCTGGATCGAATCGATTACGAGGAAATCCGGCTGCATAGCCTCGATTGCTTCTTCAATGTACTGCAAGTTTGTTTCACTAAGCACAAATAGTTGGTCAGACAAAGTACCTAGCCGGTCAGCCCGCAGCTTTGTTTGACGCATGGACTCCTCGCCAGACACATACAATACCTTTAGCCCACTCATAGCAATCGCATTTGAAGTCTGGAGCAGCAGCGTAGACTTACCAATACCAGGATCCCCACCGACAAGAATGAGTGAACCTGGTACTACTCCACCGCCAAGTACGCGATTCAACTCAGACATCGTCGTACTTATACGTGGTTCACGCCCACTTTCAATATGTATGATCGGTTGTGGAATTTCTTTCGTTTGAGTGAGGGAAGACTTCATACCCTTTGTTTTTACAACTGTCTCACGTTCCTCCACCATCGTATTCCACTGATTACATCCTGGACATTTCCCCATCCATTTAGGCGATTCATATCCGCATTCTGCACAGAAAAATTTTGTTTTTACTTTAGCCATAGACGTACAACTCCTATCCTCATCCTATTTTCCGTGTCTTGATGTGGAGTTAGTCAGAGGCAGATGGCTACTTTCCTGCACAAAACACTAGCACGGAGCAATAATGATACTTCTCTTCATTTTATCGACATCATCCAACTCAATCATGAATAATGTACGCAATTGTTATCCTTTTTTGTAGGAAAACGACGAATATCCTAATATACTCAAGTTTACCATTTTTGCAGGAGCGTGGAAAGGCAAGTCAATAAAAAAGGATACAGTCTCTTGAAATAGATAATCAGATTAAGGAAGAAAAATAAAAAAAACCTTCAGAAGCGCTGATTAAAGTAGCTCTGAAGGTTTTTTCAATATTAATTTATTCATTACAGAAAGTCATTCTAAATATTGAAAGATGCAAGTAGCGGCCCAAGTTACAACACTCTTCTCGCTTTACTTTTGAGATGGCTCAGGCTCTTTCTCGCTTTGCCCTTCATGAGATTGATGGATAACGTGCAATTCGCCATCTTTTTCATCAATCGACACAGAATCACCTTTAGAAATATTACCACGTAGCAACTCTTCAGAAAGACGATCTTCAATATGCTTCTGGATAGCACGACGCAAAGGCCTTGCTCCATATGCAGGATCGTATCCTTCCTTCGCTAAGAACGACTTCGCTTTCTCGGTAAGCTCAAAGTGAATATCTTGCTCCTTAAGACGCTTGCTTAAGTCATCAGCCATTAGGCTAACAATTTCCGCAATATGCTTCTCCTCCAGGGAGTGGAACACGATAATTTCATCAATACGGTTTAAGAACTCAGGTCGGAAGCTCTTCTTCAACTCACCCATCACTTTGTCCTTCATATTGCTGTAGTCTTTCTCGCTATCCGTACGAGCTGTAAAGCCCAATGTAGAATTGCGCTTGATAGCTTCAGCACCTACGTTGGATGTCAAAATAATAAGCGTATTGCGGAAGTCAACAACGCGGCCTTTGGAATCCGTTAAACGGCCATCCTCAAGCACCTGCAGCAAAATGTTGAACACTTCTGGATGTGCCTTCTCAATCTCATCGAGAAGTACAACAGAATACGGCTTGCGACGTACTTTCTCTGTTAGTTGGCCGCCCTCTTCGTAACCAACATACCCCGGAGGTGCTCCAACAAGGCGAGCTGTAGAATGCTTCTCCATATACTCGGACATATCGATACGAATGACAGAGTTCTCATCACCGAACAATGATTCTGCTAGTGCACGAGCAAGCTCCGTCTTACCTACACCCGTTGGTCCGAGGAAGATGAACGAGCCCATTGGACGCTTCGGATCTTTGAGACCAGCACGAGCACGACGGATCGCACGGCTCACTGCCTTAACTGCTTCATCTTGACCGATGACACGCTCATGGAGGATTGTCTCCATGTTCAGCAATCGCTCTGTTTCTTCTTCCTTAAGCTTGAGCACAGGAATTCCCGTCCAGCTTGCAACTATATGCGCAATATCTTCTGGCGTTACCTCAGAATCTAGTCGGCCTTGCTTCTCTTTCCATTGATTGCGCACCGTCTCCAGCTCTTCACGCATCTTTTGCTCTGTATCGCGAAGTGCAGCTGCTTTTTCAAACTCTTGGCTCTGAACAGCAGCATCCTTTTCTTTGCGAATGTCTTCAAGACGCTGTTCCAGTTCCTTTAAATTTGGCGGTACTGTGTAAGAATTCAAGCGAACTTTGGAACCTGCTTCATCAATAAGGTCAATCGCTTTATCAGGCAAGAAACGATCCGTAATATAACGATCAGACAGTTTAACTGCCTGCAAAATAGCTTCATCCGTTATTTTCACACGATGGTGGGCTTCATAACGGTCACGTAGACCCTTGAGAATAAGAATAGCTTCTTCCGGTGTCGGCTGATCAACTGTGATCGGCTGGAAACGACGTTCCAGAGCAGCATCCTTCTCAATATATTTGCGGTACTCATCCAACGTAGTAGCCCCGATGCATTGCAATTCACCACGAGCCAATGCTGGCTTTAAAATGTTAGAAGCATCGATTGCTCCTTCCGCGCCGCCTGCTCCGATAAGAGTATGCAGCTCATCAATGAACAAGATGATATTTCCCGCTTGGCGAATTTCGTCCATAATCTTCTTAAGACGATCCTCAAACTCACCACGATATTTTGTACCAGCAACAACAGAACCCATATCTAACGTCATGACACGTTTATCGCGCAGCGTCTCTGGAATCTCATTGTGGATAATTTTCTGAGCCAATCCCTCTGCAACAGCTGTCTTACCTACACCTGGCTCTCCGATAAGAACTGGGTTATTCTTCGTACGACGACTTAGTACTTGAATAACACGCTCAATTTCACGACTCCGCCCAATGACTGGATCGAGGTTGCCCTCTTTTGCACTAGCCGTCAAATCACGAGCTAAGCTATCCAATGTTGGCGTGCTCACATTTTGGGGAGAACCATGATGGCTCGACACTGCTTCACTGCTGCCAAGAAGCTGCAGAACTTGCTGACGTGCTTTGTTTAAGCTGATGCCAACATTGTTCAGTACACGTGCAGCAACGCCTTCTCCTTCTCTAATAAGGCCGAGCAAAATATGCTCCGTCCCTACATACGTATGACCAAGTTTACGTGCTTCATCCATCGACAACTCGATAACTTTCTTTGCACGCGGTGTATAAGCGATATTGGTCGGTTGCTCTTGCCCGCGACCAATGAGTGATTCTACTTCATCCTGAATTTTTTCTAGTCCTAATCCTAGGGCAACAAGAGCTTTCGCTGCGATGCCTTCCCCTTCACGAATAAGACCAAGTAAAATATGCTCTGTGCCAATATTATTGTGTCCAAGACGCATTGCTTCCTCTTGAGCTAATGCGAGTACTTTTTGCGCTCTTTCCGTAAATCTACCGAACATCATATTGTTGCACCTCCACATGAATATTTGTTGCAATGACTAAACTGAATTGTACCAATTGCTTACTGTGAGATGTCTCGTTTATTCCCCAACGTATCGCGAATCAATTGCGCACGATAGATATCTCGTTCATCAGCACTCATCGGCTTCTTATAAATATGCTGCAGGAATCCTGGTTGGGTCATTACTAATAATTCATTCAACGCAGTTCCCGTAACATCCTTCAACATTTCTAAATCTGCACCGAGTCGAATATCGGACAGTCGTTGTGAAGCTTCTTTTGAATCTATTACGACAGCATGCTTCAATATGCCATAAGAACGGCAAATCCGATCTGTCAATCGAGTATTGCTCTGCTGGTTCAACTGTTCACGAGCCGATTTTTCATGTTCAATAATCTGCTTTACTACTCCGTACAGATTATCAATAATTTCGGACTCTGACTGTCCAAGTGTAATTTGGTTCGAAACCTGAAACAAATTCCCCGTAGCTTCGCTGCCTTCCCCGTACAGACCTCGTACAGCCAGCCCTACTTGAGCAACAGCTTGTAAAATGCGATTAATCTGCTGCGTAAGCACAAGTGCAGGCAGGTGCATCATAACCGAAGCACGGATACCTGTACCCACATTTGTAGGGCAGCTTGTTAAATACCCTCGTTTTTCATCAAAGGCGTAATCGACATGAGCTTCGAACACGTCATCAATACGGCTTGCTTCATCCCAAGCCTCGTGTATTTGTAAGCCTGGGTACAAACATTGAATTCGTAAATGATCCTCTTCATTCAGCATAATGCTGACCGATTCATCATCCTTTAATAGAAGGCCACCGTTGCGGGACTCATTCGCCAAGTTAGGGCTAATCAAATGTTTCTCGACCAACACCTGTCGCTCCATATCAGTAAGCTCTGTTAAAGCAATTGCCTGAAAATGTCCCAACTGAGAAAAGTCTGAAGACTTTGTTACCTTCGTTAATCGAGAAAGCGATTCGGCCGACTGCTGATTCGTCGCAAGCAGCGGAAATGGTAGACCATTCAAGTTCCGGGCAATTCGTATTCGGCTGCTTATGACGATATCCGAGTCAGGTCCTGTGCCTCTCATCCAATCGCTTATTGGCTGCTTCATAAAAGAATGATTGGACATATGCTCTACTCCTCCTTGCTCGTCTACACGATTATTTCGCTTCAGCTTCACCCGATAAATCTTGCTCAATTTTACGAATCTCATCCCGTAATTGAGCTGCTGTTTCAAATTGTTCCTGTTGGATGCTTAGCTGCAGCTTTTCACGCAATGCAATTAACTCACGCTTGCGCTGCATCACAATACCATTACGCTTCGGTATTTTACCGACATGAACAATATTACCGTGAACTCGCTTTAAGAGCGGATCCAACCGGGAAGCAAATGATTTGTAGCAAGCATCGCAGCCAAAGCGACCCATCTTACTGAATTGTGAAAAAGTGAGACCGCAGTGATCACAGCGCATCACTTCTTGCGTTGACTTAATTCCATATAAGCCGCTCTGAAGCTGGCTGTTGCCATTAGTCATATCGAAGTCTAATAAACCCGATAACAAGTTGTGAATAGAGAAACCGTTTGGTGCCCCAGGTATTAATTCACCTTTTTCGCGAGCACAGCTCTCACAGATGTGAAACTCCGTTTTTTCACCATTAATAATCTTCGTGAAATGTAGAGTAGCTGATTTCTGTCCGCATTGCTGACACATCATGGTCTCGTTCCTCCTTCTGACCGGATACTATATGAACTAACATCTTATCCGAATTAAATACGTAAAGTGAACGACTGTGTCCTTGTCAGTCTGTAACTACGATTTACCAAGCAGAGCCACCAGCATTGCACGCAACAATTTCGCCCGGAGCTCATCTCGATAAGGCAGCTTAAGCATCAAGTTGTCACGAGAAATCGCCGCTCGAAGCAAACATGCCTCACGTTGGGAGATAATTCTAGCCTCTTCCAGTTGATATATGATCCCTTCCGCTGTCTCTTGACTGATGCATTCACCAATCGTATCGCACACATGAGCATGTATCGCATGCTGCGCAGGCAGCTCAATGCGCTGAATTCGGATGTAACCACCACCACCGCGCTTACTTTCAACTACGTAGCCTTTTTCTAATGAAAAGCGAGTACTAATAACGTAGTTGATCTGAGAAGGTACGCAAGAAAATTGCTGGGCGAGGTCGTTGCGCTGAATCTCTACAGCCCCTTCTTGACTATTCAGCAACAAAACTTTCAGATGCTGCTCGATCAAGTCGGAAATGTTACGCAATTAACTCCCTCCTTTCTGAGCATCTATAATTAGGTTTAACCATTTTTGACCTATTTTTATTCGACCTTGACTATAATTCATTGACTTTGACTTTCTTTGACCTTGAAATTATTATAGCAGAACTGTTCATTCTTTGCCAATCGTTTGTTATAAAAAATGAAAATACCCACAAGTGATTAACATTTTTGTAGACTCCAAATGGAGAGTATTCAAATTTAAGAAAGCGCTTACCCTTTAGCTTGTAAACAGCGCTCTATATAAACCCTTTAAAGGCAAAGGCTTCATTCCTAATCTCTTGGCACATATTAGACATAGCTTAACCAATCAAAGGCTGTTTAGAAAAAGAGCTGTGGATAAGAGAGCTATTACGGAGGCTACAATTTCATTTCTTTGTGAACAAGTCACAAGATCTCCACAAACCGTTAACAAGAGGTGGATAATTATATGAATAACATTAATATTCAACTGCATAAATGAAATGAAAATGCATCATTTGTGGATTTAAAACAAAACTTATGCACATGTGGAGAACAGAAGAGAAGCTTTGAACTACTAACATCTGTGTATAGAAGGTAAATATCACGTTAGCATGAGCAGTTTTAGAATGAAATGTTTATAAAATGAGAAAACAAAAACCCACTGAATACCTCAGTGGGCTGTGTTTGCTTGGCGACGTCCTACTCTCCCGGGACCCTGCGGTCCAAGTACCATTGGCGCTGGAGGACTTAACGTTCGTGTTCGGGATGGGTACGCGTGGAACCCCTCCGCCAT
>NZ_VNJK01000011.1 GCF_007786455.1 Paenibacillus agilis
ATATTCATTAGGATAAGCCCTCGACCTATTAGTATTCGTCAGCTCCACACATTACTGTGCTTCCACCCCGAACCTATCAACCTCGTCGTCTTCAAGGGGTCTTACTAATTGGGAAATCTCATCTTGAGGGGGGCTTCGCGCTTAGATGCTTTCAGCGCTTATCCCTTCCGTACTTGGCTACCCAGCTATGCCTCTGGCGAGACAACTGGTACACCAGCGGTACGTCCATCCCGGTCCTCTCGTACTAAGGACAGCTCCTCTCAAATTTCCTACGCCCGCGACAGATAGGGACCGAACTGTCTCACGACGTTCTGAACCCAGCTCGCGTACCGCTTTAATGGGCGAACAGCCCAACCCTTGGGACCTACTTCAGCCCCAGGATGCGATGAGCCGACATCGAGGTGCCAAACCTCCCCGTCGATGTGGACTCTTGGGGGAGATAAGCCTGTTATCCCCAGGGTAGCTTTTATCCGTTGAGCGATGGCCCTTCCATGCGGTACCACCGGATCACTAAGCCCGACTTTCGTCCCTGCTCGACTTGTAGGTCTCGCAGTCAAGCTCCCTTATGCCTTTGCACTCTTCGAATGATTTCCAACCATTCTGAGGGAACCTTGGGGCGCCTCCGTTACTCTTTAGGAGGCGACCGCCCCAGTCAAACTACCCACCTGACACTGTCCCCGAACCGGATCACGGTCCTAGGTTAGAACTCCGATACGAACAGGGTGGTATCCCAACGGTGCCTCCACCTAAGCTGGCGCTCAGGCTTCTCAGGCTCCCACCTATCCTGTACAGTCCGTACCAAAGTCCAATATCAAGCTGTAGTAAAGCTCCATGGGGTCTTTCCGTCTTGTCGCGGGTAACCTGCATCTTCACAGGTATTAAAATTTCACCGGATCTCTCGTTGAGACAGCGCCCAAGTCGTTACGCCATTCGTGCGGGTCAGAATTTACCTGACAAGGAATTTCGCTACCTTAGGACCGTTATAGTTACGGCCGCCGTTTACTGGGGCTTCGGTTCATAGCTTCGCCTTGCGGCTAACCACTCCCCTTAACCTTCCAGCACCGGGCAGGCGTCAGCCCGTATACTTCGCCTTGCGGCTTCGCACAGACCTGTGTTTTTGCTAAACAGTCGCTTGGGCCTTTTCACTGCGGCCCCCTCGGGCTATTCACCCTACCGAGGCACCCCTTCTCCCGAAGTTACGGGGTCATTTTGCCGAGTTCCTTAACGAGAGTTCTTCCGCGCGCCTTAGAATACTCATCTCGCCTACCTGTGTCGGTTTGCGGTACGGGCACCTTCTCCCTGGCTAGAGGCTTTTCTTGGCAGCCTGAAATCAAGACCTTCGGTACTGTAATTTTCCCTCCCCATCGTAGCCCAGCCTTAATGATGTGCGGATTTGCCTACACATCAGCCTCACTACTTGGACGAGCTATTCCATCAGCTCGCGTCCCTATCCTTCTGCGTCACCCCATTGCTCATAACGGTTTACGGTGGTACTGGAATTTCAACCAGTTGTCCTTCGACTACGCCTTTCGGCCTCGCCTTAGGTCCCGACTTACCCTGGGCGGACGAACCTTCCCCAGGAACCCTTAGGCTTTCGGCGGACATGATTCTCACATGTCTTTTCGTTACTCATACCGGCATTCTCACTTGTGTACAGTCCAGCAGTCCTTACGATCTACCTTCAACCCGGTACACAACGCTCCCCTACCACTGAAACATAGTTTCAATCCATAGCTTCGGCAATATGTTTAGCCCCGTTACATTTTCGGCGCAGAGTCACTCGACCAGTGAGCTATTACGCACTCTTTAAATGGTGGCTGCTTCTAAGCCAACATCCTGGTTGTCTGTGCAACTCCACATCCTTTCCCACTTAACATATATTTAGGGGCCTTAGCTGATGGTCTGGGCTGTTTCCCTCTTGACAATGGATCTTAGCACTCACTGTCTGACTCCCGGATATAAGTCGATGGCATTCGGAGTTTGACTGAGCTTGGTAACCCTTGGCGGGCCCCGCACCCAATCAGTGCTCTACCTCCATGACTCTCAATTCCGAGGCTAGCCCTAAAGCTATTTCGGGGAGAACCAGCTATCTCCGAGTTCGATTGGAATTTCTCCGCTACCCCCACCTCATCCCCGCATTTTTCAACATGCGTGGGTTCGGGCCTCCAGTGCGTGTTACCGCACCTTCACCCTGGACAGGGGTAGATCACACGGTTTCGGGTCTACGCCTACGTACTATGTCGCCCTATTCAGACTCGCTTTCGCTTCGGCTACGGCTTTTCACCTTAACCTTGCACGCAAACGTAACTCGCCGGTTCATTCTACAAAAGGCACGCCATCACCCATGAATAGGGCTCTGACTTCTTGTAAGCACACGGTTTCAGGTTCTATTTCACTCCCCTTCCGGGGTGCTTTTCACCTTTCCCTCACGGTACTGCTTCACTATCGGTCGCCAGGTAGTATTTAGCCTTAGCAGATGGTCCTGCCAGATTCCCACGGGGTTTCACGTGACCCGCGGTACTCGGGGTTGGTCTCGGAGAGCAGTTATTTTCAAGTACAGGGCTGTTACCTTCTATGGCGGGCCTTTCCAGACCTCTTCGTTTAATAACCGCTTTTCTTACTCCTAATGAGACGCCCCACAACCCCAAAGAGCAAGCTCTTTGGTTTAGGCTCTTCCGCGTTCGCTCGCCGCTACTGACGGAATCACTATTGTTTTCTCTTCCTCAGGGTACTTAGATGTTTCAGTTCCCCTGGTATGCCATCTTATACCCTATGTATTCAGGTATAAGTAACTGCCCATTACGACAGCTAGGTTTCCCCATTCGGACACCCCCGGATCAAAGCTTGCTTACAGCTCCCCGAGGCATTTCGTCGTTCGCCACGTCCTTCATCGGCTCCTGGCGCCTAGGCATCCTCCGTGCGCTCTTAATAGCTTAACCATGCTATTTGTTAAAAGTGT
>NZ_VNJK01000012.1 GCF_007786455.1 Paenibacillus agilis
ATGTTTGGTGACGATGGCGGAGGGGTTCCACGCGTACCCATCCCGAACACGAACGTTAAGTCCTCCAGCGCCAATGGTACTTGGACCGCAGGGTCCCGGGAGAGTAGGACGTCGCCAAGCAAATGAAAGCCCGTTATCAACTTTTTGTTGATGGCGGGTTTTATTTTGGTTTTAAAGAGGTATTTAAATTATACCCAATTGATGTGCTGGAGAGTATTGCAGCATATTACTGCTTATTGCTCGATTTCACTGTATATTTGTTCATTATGTTAGCTGGAGTGAATACGAAAATGAAGAAATTACACTTTTCATACTAGTGAGTAATCTGCTTTAGAAACTGTTTCTACTATTAAATTGTGCATGCAAATAAAAGAAGGCCTAAGCCCTCTTTTTAAATTGACTATATTTAGCGAAAGTATAATTACAATTTATTTTACAGGTATCCAGATCTCTGAATAATAGTCGGATCTGTTTGGGTTTCCGGTGAAATAGACCTCCAAATCAGGTGCTCCTGCATGTTGATAAGAGTTGGAAGGGAACCACTCAGACATAATTTTTTTCCAAGTGTTTTGCATAGCATCTGGCATAGCACCATGAACCTCGAAAACTACCCATTTTGAAGCTGGTATGTTCATTTCAAGCAATGGTTGTGGAGTTTCTCCTATATACTCCGTACCAATCCAGTAATCAATAACCGTTAAGTCTTTTCCTTTATGCTCTTTATCGACACATACGCCAAGTACACCTTTAATTTCCCCATTATTAATTTTAAACAGTAGGTCATTTGTGCCATCAACATGTACATCATGCCAAAACCGCGGGATTGGAAGCATATTTCCGTTCACGTTAATTTGCATACTGATTTCTCTTTTTTGACCAACTACTTTAAAGCCACTGCGTTCTACAATTCGATAATTCATTGGTTCTACTCCCTTCAGATTCACCTGTATCGTTAGGCGATTGTAAGATTTAAGCTTTCCTAAATGCTGCCTTACATTACTTGGAGATAGGTTATGTTGTTTACGAAAAGCTTTTGCGAAGGCTTCAGGAGTTTCATAGCCATATTTCAAGGCGATATCAATGACTTTGGTATCAGAAGTCGCTAACTCTTGCGCAGCAAGTGCCAAACGTCTTCGACGTAAGTAATCACCAACGGTCATATCGGTTAGTATGAAAAATGTCCGCTGAAAATGAAATGGCGATGAATGTACATGTTTTGCAATTTGCTCAATCGAGATATCCTTGAGTAAATGATCTTCCATATACTCAATTGCCTTCTGTAATGTTTCCACCCAGTTCATATGTCCATTCACTCCTTAACTGAATTGTATAGGTTTCAAATTTACTTTACTGGTCATATTGTGCTAAGCTAGGACAGATCAAAAAAAATTACATAATAATGGATGAGTTAGAGGTGTTGCAATTTGTTTTAGAACTGTGGTATATTATATTTCCGCCACCGAGAGGAAGCGGTTGAGACAAGCTAAATCAAACAGCAGTTTGAAGCAGAGTGAAAACAAAGCTTCAAATAAAGTTTTAAAAAAAGCTTGACTCGAAAGAATGAAAATGATATATTATAAAGGTCGCCACTGAGAAACACGGCGAACGAGAGCGAAAGAAAACGAATCGGAAGATAAGTGATCTGAGCCGAATTGTTCTTTGAAAACTGAACAACGAGTGAAACGTTTGATATAAGAAATTCAGCAATGAATTTCGTCAGCATTACAAATGAGCAAGTCAAACACTTTTATGGAGAGTT
>NZ_VNJK01000002.1 GCF_007786455.1 Paenibacillus agilis
TCCGTCTTTCTCTTCTCCCTCAGGCGAGGAAAAAGCCTATCCGGTATTAGCTACCGTTTCCGGTAGTTATCCCAGTCTTACAGGCAGGTTGCCTACGTGTTACTCACCCGTCCGCCGCTAACCTTCAGGAGTGCAAGCACTCCATCAAGTCCGCTCGACTTGCATGTATTAGGCACGCCGCCAGCGTTCGTCCTGAGCCAGGATCAAACTCTCCATAAAAGTGTTTGACTTGCTCATTTGTATTGCTGACGAGAATTAATTCTCATTGCTTTGTCATTTGTTCAGTTTTCAAGGAACTTGAAACATTCAACATTTTGTGTCGAACATTTATATATGTTATCAGAAACGATTTTGTCTGTCAATTCTTTTTTTCGACTCTTTTCAACAACATTTTGTTTAACTTGTTGTTTTTTGTTTCGTCGTCGAACTGACAAGAATTAATTTATCATGAATACAACTTTGTTGCAACTAATAAAATATTCCATTTTAACAAATAACTAATCTCTCCTACTATTTAAATCAAATAGAAGCCGCCTTATCACTCTCACGAAGGATAAGACGGCCTCTATTCAGGTTATTAATATACTATTTAAGAACAATTATTGCATCCAATAGAGAAGCGCTATCTTGGCACTTCACAACTACTTCTTTGCTTTCTACATTCCAAGACCAACCGCTAGCAGCTTGATTCAAAGCTTCCTCAGACAACTGTTCGCCAGCACCTTGCACTTGAGCAGGAGCTTCTGCAAGACCAATTACACGAACATTGATATGAGAACGTTTGGCCTCATAGCCTTGATGCTTATAATTCATTTGAATGCGAACGCTATCTGCACCTTGTTCAACTTCAGTGCTTACGATATTGTACGCGCCCTCTTCATATTTGTAAGTCAAGCCGTCATCTTCATACCAGTTAAGGTTGTAGTTGCCTGCTTCACCTTTCAAGTATACGCATGCTGTTACACTTGCGTCTTCAATCGCTTCACCTGCATATTGACGCAGAGATTCTTCCATACGAACGGAACCAGCACGTACATACAACGGCATTGTTTCGATTGGTGCATGTGCATGAATATGACATCCACCTTCAAGACGCTCACGTGTCCACTCGTCATACCATTCACCTGCTGGCAAGTAGACAGAACGCCATTCTGTGCTCGGACGATAGATTGGTGCTACAAGAACAGAGTCACCAACTAGGAACTGGTCACACAAGTTGAATGTTTCAGGATCGTTTGGATACTCAAGCACAAGCGGTCTCATAATTGGAAGACCTGTTTGAGAAGCCTCATGGAACCAGTGATACAAGTAAGGCATCCAACGATAACGAAGAGAAATGTATTCACGTTGAATGTTTTCGTACTTATCACCAAAGGACCACGGCTCTTGGCGTACCATGTCGATTGCGGAATGGTTACGTGCGAACGGGAAGAATACGCCCATTTGCGTCCAACGAGTCAACAATTCTCCACTTGTGTGGTGTGCAAATCCGCCGATATCCGGACCTGAGAACGGTACACCAGACATACCAAGGTTAAGCACCATTGGCATAGCCATAGACATATGCTCCCAGAAGCTGCGGTTGTCACCTGTCCATACAGCTGCGTAACGTTGAATACCGCTGTAACCAGCACGAGTTAGAACGAATGGACGATTGCCCTTCAATTCTTTTTTCAAACCTTCGAAAGTCGCTTGAGACATGTTCATTCCATACAAGTTATGAACTTCGCCATGCGTCTTGCGGTTTCCGTCGTTGCCATGAACGATTTCTGTATCCATTGTCTTCGTTTCGTTGAAGATCGCTGGCTCATTCATGTCATTCCAAATACCCTCGATACCAAGGTCCGTGTAGAAGCTTTGCTTCTCACCCCACCAGTCGCGAACACGTTCTTCTGTGAAATCAGGGAACGCACTTTCTTCTGGCCATACTTTACCGATATATAGTTGGCCTTCTGCGTATTTACAGAAGTAGTTGTTATCGATACCTTCCATATATGCTGGATATTTAGCGTCACGCTTAACACCTGGATCAACGATCGGAACGATGTGGAAACCCATCTCTTTAAGCTCTGCCATCATACCAGCTGGATCTGGGTAACGCTCTTCATCAAATGTGAACACACGATAGCCTGTCATGTAATGAATATCAAGATGGATAACATCACAAGGAATCTGTTTTTCACGGAAGGAACGAGCCAAGTTCATAACTTCCTCGCGGTTCATATAGCTATAGCGAGATTGATGGTATCCAAGCGACCATTTTGGAGGCAATGGCATACGACCTGTCATTTCTGTATATTGACGGATAACTTCTTTTAAGTCTGGACCTGCATATACGTACATATCCATATCGCCAGTGCGAGTCTGGATCATAAATGCATCTTCATGAACACGCATATCGAATACTGTGCGTCCTGGATTATCAAGGAACAAACCGTAAGCTTGACCTTGACGTAATACTGCCATCATTGGGATGGACTGATACAACTCTTCCATTTCAGGCACGTGTGGTGCGTATACGTCTGTATTCCACATTGTGTAGCGCTCACCGCGCTTATCAAGGAAGCCTGTTTTTTCGCCAAGACCGTATAGACGATCTTCAGACTCCATTGTAAGTTGTGCTGTGAAATCCCCTTGATGCTCAGCATGACGAATCAGGCTGCGCATTGCAAATAGCTTGCGGCCATTTTGCATCACGTCAAACGTTCCATTTTGACGATCGATATTCATCGTAAGTTCGCCATAAGTAACGAGGACCGTCGTTTCCGTAACACTATGCTTTAGCTGCTTCGCAGAAAGAGTGCCATCTTCTTGACGGTTGATCATCGCTGCAGATGTGCGCCAGTCTGGCTTGTTGCCGTAAAATACTTTCCACTGCATAACTTGTTCATTGATTGCTTTTACAGCTAGATTAAATCTTTCTCCCCACAAAATGAGAGCTTCACCTTGTACTTCAACTCGTGTAACACGTCCTAGAGTAAGACCACTTTTCACTTCTTGTTGACCTTTTGCATCTGGATGTATCGCTTCACTTGTATCCAACATGGTTGAGGCCTCCTTTCTCTCTATACCGAATCCATTCGTTTTTTTGTTAAAGCGGTTAAACATAACTATGGCATCATTGCTTATGATAATTGTGAATATTATTATTTTCCGATCGCCGATGCAGCCGAATGATTGATAACTGTTCGTCATGATAACATCCGACTGCAAACGATCATTGTCGTAACTTTTAAATCGGTAGTGATGTTCAATCGAGTACAGCCAGCTTTTTTCTAAACTGTTACTAAATCGTATTTGAGTTTCTTCTTATATGAAGAAATGAATTTATCCTTTGCTCGCTCCAGCCGTCAAACCTTCCACTAGGAAGCGTTGTAGGAACAAGAACAAGAGTGTAATCGGAACTGCGATCAGAACGGAACCTGCCGCAAACATCGTAAAGCTACTGGATGAGTTGTTTGCAACCATATCCCATAGTCCAACTGCGAGTGTCCAGTTCTCTTTCGTACGTAATACCATTCTTGCCAAGATAAAGTCTACCCATGGACCAACGAATGTAGTGAGTGCTACATACGTAATCATTGGCTTCGACACTGGTAACATAATTTTTGTGAAAATCGTCCAATGCGAAGCACCGTCAATACGAGCCGCCTCTTCTAAGCTCTTCGGAATCGTATCAAAGAATCCTTTGACGAGGAATACACCCAACGGTGCACCTGCCGAGTAAACCAATATTAATGCCAAGTGAGAATCCAACAAGTTAAGTTGATTCAACAAAATGTATATCGCGATGATTGACATGAAACCTGGGAACATCCCTAGTACCAAAATCGTTGACAGCACTGTTTTGCGCCCACGGAAACGGAAACGAGACAACGCATAAGCAGTCGTAATAACGAGACACAGTGCAATAATCGTGGTGCATATCGCAACCTTCAACGTATTCAAGTACCACTGCCCATACATAAACTGCTCAGATGTAAAGAGATTCACATAATGCTCGAGTGTTGGATTCCTTGGAATCAATGTATCACTGAAAATGGACGTCCCCGGACGAATGGATGACATTAGGATCCATAACGTTGGATAAAATACCGTCAGGGCGATTAGTCCAAGTAAGATATAGCTTAACGTCAGACGAATAATAGACTTTTTCTTTCTCCCCATCATCATTGGATCATATCCTCCTCTTGGAACGAACGCGTACGTCTATAATTCCAGATCGACAGAGATGCAACGATAATAAAGATGAGAATACCAATCGCAGCAGCGATACTGTACTTGTGATTATCGAGTGTCAGCTTATAGAGCCATGTAACAAGCAAGTCTGTGCTTCCTGCATATTGATAGTCACCATTAGCTGGTGCACCACCTGTCATCAAGAAGATAACGTTAAAGTTGTTGATGTTACCTGCAAATTGCATGATGAGAATTGGAGCTGTTGAGTACAATACCATCGGCATTGTAATAGCACGGAACTTCTGCCAAGCGCTTGCCCCGTCAACATCAGCTGCTTCATACAGGTCTTTCGGAATCGTCGTCAATACGCCTAATACAAGCACCATGGTTACAGGAACACCAACCCATGTATTTACTAACAGCACCGTTACTTTCGCCCAGAATGGATCAGACAGCCACGGCAGCTTGCCAAGGCCGAAGTAGGACAAGTATTGATTAATCGGTCCGAACTCGCCGTTGAACATGTTGCGCATAATCAAGAACGATACCATTTGCGGAATTGCATATGGAATGATGAAGATTGTACGCCACATTACTTTGAACTTGATACCTGCTTGCTGAATAAGAAGGGCAACGAGAATACCGCCGAAATAACAGCTCACTGTCGCTAGAACTGCCCAAATAAGTGTCCATGTAAGTACACCGTAGAACGTTTCACTCCACGTACCAAGTGTTAGCAAGTCTGAGAAGTTTTTAAAGCCAACCCAATCGACAAGATTACCTGGCGGGATATGACCCGGCATAGAATAGTTCGTGAACGCCAACATAATCATGAAAACGATTGGCATGATGGTAAAGAACAACACACCTGTAGCTGGAAGCGCAAGGAACAAATGTGCGAACTTATTTTCACCTACATACTGCAAGCTTTGAATAAAATTATTCTCTTGTCCACCATTCTCGATTGTCGTTCTAACACGATATGCATCACGCACCACCGTAACAAAGATCCAAATAAACAATAAGAAGACTAGTATGGTAATTAGACCTTCTATAATTAGAAATATAGAATGATCCCCATGTACCGTTTGCCACATCTTGCCGACTTTTACTCTTCCAGTTGGTGTATCGCCAAGTGTAACGAGTCCCCATACCGCTTGCGGCATCGCTGGAATCAGATACATCAACATCATAATCTCGGACGCAAGCAGTATCGCACCTTTAACGAACTGGCGATTGTAGAACTGTCCTAAGCCCCATACTAACGCGGACATAACAGCTGCACGTGTCGCCTTGCTAGTTGGCACCGCTTGCTTCATTGTAGTATCCATTAGGCTTCTCTCCTTTCCTATGTGCCCTCCTGCATAAACAGATCATGTTCATGATGAGAGGGAAAAGCCCAGAGAAACCTGTGCTGTTCTCCGGGCTTCCCTATCTATTATTGTTTGATTGCGTCTGTGATCTGCTTAACAGCACCGTCAAGAGCCTGTTTCGGATCTTTACCTTTATTCAATGCGTCACTGAATGCAGATGCCATTGGACTCCATACACTGTTCATTTCAGGAATAGCTGGCATTAAGTAAGAGTTTTTGAACTGCTCCAAAATAGCTGATGTGATTGGATCACTTGTTACTTTGGAATCTTTTGCTGCTTCGATGTTAGCTGGTACAGTACCTGTCATTTCGAACTCTTTCAATTGCGCTTCTTTGGAAGATGCGAATTCAGCATACAACTTAGCTGCATTCGGGAATTTCGTAAATGCGTTAACATACCAAGCTTTTACACCAGAGAAGGACTTGGATGGTTTACCTTGAATGGATGGGATTGGAGCAGCTCCGAAATCGATTCCGGATTTCTTCAAGTCACCAATAACCCATGGACCATCAACGCTCATTGCCAATTGTCCGCTTGTGAACAAACCTTTTTTAATATCAAACGTTACGTCAGATGTTTTCAAAGGCAATACTTGTTTAACAAAATCTTGTTGGAACTTCAAACCGCTAACTGCACCTTCGTTGTTCAAGCCGATATCAGCTGTATCTGTATCATTTTGACCAAAGATGTAACCGCCAGTGGAAGCGACCCAGAAGAAGTCAAAGTAGAAGTTACCCATTTCCCACATGAATGTGTATTGCTTCTTAGCTGGGTCATTCATCGTCTTGGAAAGCTCGATAACTTCTTCCATTGTTTTAGGAGCTCCGTTAGGAAGAAGCTTTTTGTTATAGAACATCAAATATGTTTCAATCGAACGCGGGTATCCATAAAGCATTCCGTCGTAGGAAGTTGCGTTAACGGACAATTCCGAGTTATTTTTGCGTGTTTGTTCTTCGTGATAGTCATTTGGAAGAATAAGTCCAGCTGATACTACACGACCCAAGTTATCATGCGGGAACATAAGAACGTCCGCACCGATACCTGCAGGACCGTCAGTTGTCAATTTGTTCGCTGTATCTCCACCGGATACTTCCTCGAACTTAACAGGAATACCGTATTTTGCTGTGAACTCTTTGTTGATCGCTTCAACGAACGGGCGAGCTTCTTTACTCTCCCAAACAACCAAGCTTGCACCCTCTTCAGGCTTCAACTCACCAGTATCACCAGTAGTCGCTTCAGTAGTTGGCTGTTCAGGTGCTGGCGTAGATGCCTTGCCCCCCAAAGAACATGCCGACAAAGTAAATACCATCATTGCAGATAACAACAGAGAAACCCATTTCTTTTTCATGTGCAGAAACTCCCTTCGTTCTGTATGCTGTGGTCCTTATTTCTGGCTTTCCTTCTAAAGCATGTTAGTGAAGGATGAAGCCCCTTGCTTGAAGAGGTTGTTCAACTCGTCCTCTTTGCGAACTCGTACGTAAAACGATATATCCGATCGTGCCCTGGTCTTCTTCACTTCTGCGCCATGATGATCAGTACTCAAAAAATGAGTTATCGGTATCTTGCAAGCTGGATAATATCCACACTCACAATACATATACTATTAGCATGTATTATAGGCTTACCTGTTTACCGCTAAAGTAATTCACCTTGGAGCTAACCGTCCTGAAGATCCCCTCTCCGATTAGTAATGTAGCTTTACTTCACGAGATCTTTACTGGCCAATCATTTTTTATGCAAACCTTTGCACAATGTTTTTTAAAAATAACCGCCTTCACTTGAAAGAGATTGTAAGCGGTTACTGTTTAATTAGTATACATCGGATTTTTTTTCTTGTAAATCGTTTGCATAAACTTTTTTTTTGACTATACTTGATGATGAATATCTAAAAACACTTTAACGAGAAACCTCTAACAGGTATACTCAAAACATATTGCTTCGAAATGAGGATCCAACCTATGGCTATTACTATTGTAGATGTAGCACTTAAGGCCGGCGTTTCACCCTCTACCGTCTCACGTGTCATTTCTAACGACTCGCGAATCAGTCAGAAGACAAGTAAAAAAGTTCGAAAAATAATGGAGGAGCTAGGCTATCATCCAAATATGATGGCTAAGAGCCTTGTAACAAAAACAACCCATAATCTCGGTATCATCTTGCCTCGCCCTGCGGAAGAACTGTTCCGCAACCAATTCTTCTCTGAAATTATTCGCGGTATCGTTACAAAAGCTGCTTCAAGTGGCTATGATGTGTTGATGACCACAGGTATTAATGCTGATGAAGAAGAAGCCGCAGTACGTCGACTTGTACAGGGACGTGTAGTTGACGGTATCATTATGCTGTCTTCCCGCCAAGATGAACACATCATTTCTTTTCTTAAAGATAGGAATTTCCCGTTCGTGCTTGTTGGACGCAGTGAGCATCATGCTGATATTATCTCTGTCGATAATGATAATGTAGCAGCAGCTTATGACGTTACCAAGAAACTGCTGGAGCAAGGTCATGAACGCATTGCATTTATGAGCGGACCTGCAAACTTGACAGTATCGAAAGACCGTTTTAGCGGATACCATAAGGCACTGCTGGAAGCAGGCTTTCCGCTTCGGAATGAGTACATCTGTGAAGCTGGATTCACTGCTGAATCAGCGTCTCAAGCGGCTATGGATCTGATGAATTTGAAAAATCGTCCGACTGCCATTATAACGATCGACGACGTAATAGCATTCGGTGTCATTCGTACGTTGTGGAACAACGGAATGTTAGTCCCTGAACAATGCAGTGTTGTTGGCTTTAACAATACGATTATGTCGGAGATGTGCCTTCCCCCTATTGCAAGCGTCGATATCGGCATTTATCAGATGGGTATTTCGGCTGCACATACGCTTATTTCAACGATAAAGGGCGAGGGCTACGGTCAAGCTCGCATTATCGTACCGCACCAGTTAATTTGGCGTGAATCTGTCTCTGTTCCAGATGCTTCAAATGTTAAAACAACCGGCTAATAAGTTCAGTTATGGGCAATGTAGTGCGTGTAATGAATTGTTTTCATACCACAATACGTATGCTGGTAACCCGCTGTACATGAATATCGCTTTGGCATGAATAAAGGCCCTATGTCTGCATTGTGGGATGCAGGCATAGGGCCTTTAGCATTTATTGACCAAGTGCTTCGTTTAACAGTCTAATGAGCTCATTCTCATCTGTGATGACAGGGATGCCAAGCTGCTCTGCCTTGGTGAGCTTGCTTCCCGCTTTCTCTCCTGCGATGACGAGATCGGTCTTCTTCGAAACGCTTCCTGTCACTTTCGCGCCACAAGCCTCTAACTTCGCTGTTGCATCATCGCGTGTAAGTTGATGCAAGGTGCCCGTAAGCACGACTGTTTTGCCAAAGAAGACAGATTCCGTATTTACTACTTTCTCTTCTTCAGCAGCAACTTGTGGTGCTACCCCGTGAGCCAGCATGCGTTCGATGCTGCTGCGCTGCAATGGATCTTGGAAAAATCCTACGATGCTGTCAGCAACGATAGAGCCGACATCTGGCAAGTTAACAAGTTCCTCTGGCGTAGCTTGCATAATTGCTTCAAGGCTGCGATAGTGATCCGCCAATACGCGCGTTGTTGTCTTACCCGTATTCGGAATGCCAAGCGCATTCAGAAACGCTGCCAACTCTCTTGTCTTGCTTACTTCGAGAGCTTGCAGTAAATTATTCGCCTTCTTCTCTCCAAAACGATTCAAGCCGACCAACTGTTCAAAAGTAAGTCCAAATAGATCGGCTGGATCACGCACTTCCAGCTCATCATACAATTGCTCTGCTGTCTTCTCGCTAAATGTCTCAATATCCATTGCATCACGGGAAGCGAAGTGCGACAGTCGAGCAACGATTTGCGGTTTACAACCAAGCTTATTATTACAGAACAGGTGAGCGCCGCGTAATTCTAATTCAGAATCGCACGCCGGACAAGTTGTAGGAAATACGATCTCTTCCCCTTCAGGCTCATCTGGCACCTTTCCTAATATTTCAGGGATAACATCATTCGAACGACGTATAAATACACGTGCGCCTAGTGCATGTTTCAAGTTCTTGCGCTCAATGTCTCCGATGTTGTTGAGCGTACAATTTTGCACAGTTACTCCGGCGAGTTCGACCGCTTCTACACGTGCAAGCGGCGTTACTTTACCCGTGCGTCCTACATTCCAGCTAACTGACTCTAAAATGGTAGATGTTTCTTCCGCTTCGAACTTGAACGCTACTGCCCATCGTGGGAACTTATCTGTGTAGCCAAGTACTTCGCGAGTTCGCATATCAGTAAGCTTAACAACAGCTCCGTCTATCAAGAAATCCAAGCTTGCTCTGCGCTCTTGAATACGCAACAGTTCTGCTTTAAGTTCGTCCATGCTTGAGAAATATTCAGCGTATGGATTGACTTTGAACTTATTGTCTCGTAAAAATTGCAGCATCTCCTGATGATCAGCAAATATCTTGCTTTCCGCATAGCCAATGTTATAAAAATAAGCAGATAGCTTGCGTGTCGCAGTCACTTGCGGGTTCAAGTTGCGCAGGGCGCCTGCTGCTGCATTACGAGCATTTTTAAGCGGTTCAGCTGCTGTCTCATTGTATGCTTGCAGGACAGACAAGTTCATAATGCCTTCGCCTTGCACTTCAATCGTTCCATCCTTATATGGAATCGTTAACGGCACGGATTGAATGGTCTTCACTTGTGGCAAGATTGACTCACCCATAACACCATTACCTCGGGTTGAGGCTTGGACAAGCTGTCCGTCCGTATACGTCAAGTTAAGCGTCAATCCGTCGAATTTCAGCTCGACCACGAAAGATGGATCTGGCAATTGCTTGTCAGGATTTTTACTATTGTAATCATTAATCAGCCTCAGTACGCGCTGGTGCCACGCCTCTAAGCTGTCCATATCCTGTGCTTTATCCAAGCTCCACAGACGAGCTTGATGACGATGCGGCTCGAAACCACTTAGCGTCTCACCACCAACCCGCTGCGTAGGAGAATCAGGCAGAACGATACCTGAATCTTGCTCTAGAGCGACTAATTCGTCATATAGCCGGTCATATTCTTTGTCGCTAACAATCGGGTTGTCCAACGTATAGTAGTGGTAATTGTATTGATTCAATTGTGCAATCAGCTGCTCCATACGCGTTTGCGTTGGCTCAGACAGTTGCTGGGCTTGTCGCCTCTCGTCCATCTGGGCATGCCCCTCTCATTAAGCTTTATAGCATTAATCATTGATTGTATTAAGATTTAGCCAGTAGCAGCTTACCACAGTCATGTTCCACCTCAAGACAAGTTGAAGCATAACAATGATGAACTAATATCCTCCCATTTACCTCATGGTGGATTCATCACATTTCACATCAACGTATAAAGGTAACTACACCTTCGTTACTGGCGCAAATGCTGCTAGCAAACGTTTAAGCCCTACAGGTGCTGGGAAAGCAATTTGCAGTTCTGTATCGGTACCTGTACCTTTTACAGAAACGATGACGCCTGTTCCCCACTTCGCATGAGAGACCTTGTCACCTGCTACGTATGAAGCATTACCGCCACCTGTTTCACGCGCTTTATCGAGCGGAGAGGTTACCTTAACTTCCGGCGCACTTGGACGCACTCCTTGTCCCGCTCCCATTGAGCTGGTACGGTTCGCTCCACCCGAACCAAAGCCACCAGATCGTGACTGACCTGGTGCAATACCTCCTCCTGCTCCATAGCCAACCGTACCGGATTGGGATCCGTTATAACCTAATCCACGTCCACCGTAAGCAGAAGCAGTTCCCTGACGGCCGTAACGGTCATATTGACCATAGCGGCTTCCTGACGGTGAAACATCCTCTTTCAAATGCTCCGGTATTTCATCTAAGAAGCGAGAAGGCTTATTAGCATTGGTTCGTCCAAAGAGCGTACGCGTACGTGCACAGCTCAGGAACAACTGTTTCTCAGCACGTGTAATCCCTACATAAGCAAGACGACGCTCTTCCTCTAACTCATTTTCATCGGTAAAGGTACGACTGTGCGGGAATACGCCTTCCTCCATACCGATAATAAATACAACAGGGAACTCCAAGCCCTTCGCACTATGCATCGTCATTAAGATAACAGCATCTTGCGGTTCGTTCTCATCTGCTTTGTCTCCAAGCGTATCAATATCCGCAATAAGCGCTAGATCCGTAAGGAAGGAAACAAGTGATTTGTCCTCGTTACGCTTCTCAAATTCTTGAGTAACAGACAAGAACTCGTCTATATTCTCTAGTCTCGCTTTGGATTCCAATGTATTTTCACGTTGGAGCTCAAGCTTGTATTCAGATAATTCAAGCAATTTCTCTGTCAGTTCTGTAACTGACAAATACTCTAACATACGATGCAGACTATCGATCATCGCGTGGAACTCACGCAACGCGTTCTTTGTCTTTGGCGCAATATCCAACATGTCCATATCTGTAATGACTTGCATCATGGAAACGCCTCGTGACGTAGCTGCTTCAGCAATCTTAGCCAATGTCGTCGCACCTATACCACGTTTCGGCACATTAATAATACGATCCAAATCAATATCACTGTCAGGATTGGAAACAAGCTTCAGGTAAGCGAGCAAGTCTTTAATCTCTTTACGATCATAGAACTTGATGCCGCCGACAATTTGATACGGAATATCTGACTTAATAAGAATTTCCTCGATAACACGAGACTGTGCATTCGTACGATATAAAATAGCGTGATTGTCATACGACATCCCACTCATCTGATTTTTCTTAATTTCCGCCGTAACAAAATAACCTTCATCATGCTCTGTATCTGCTTGATACATCTTGATCAGGTTGCCTTCGCCTGAGTCAGTCCATAATTTCTTCGGCTTGCGTCCTGTATTCAGCTTAATGACTTCATTCGCTGCGTTCAGGATATTTGCTGTGGAACGATAGTTCTGCTCTAGCAGAATCGCCGTTGCACTTGGGTAGTCTTCTTCAAAGTTCATAATATTTGTAATGTCCGCACCACGCCATCCATAGATGGACTGATCGCTATCACCAACGACACAAATGTTTTGATGCTGATCTGCTAGCATACGGCAAAGCATATACTGGGCACGGTTCGTATCTTGATACTCATCTACATGGATGTACTTGAACTTTTTCTGGTAATAATCGAGTACTTCTGGCACTTCACGGAATAAATCCGTCGTTTTCATAATTAGATCATCGAAGTCGAGCGCATTGTTAGCTTTAAGTCGTTTCTGATATGCTTTATACACTTTGGCTACAATACCTTCGAAATAATCTCTGGCCTTTTGCTCGAATCTACCCGGAGCGATAAGTTCATTCTTTGCTGAACTCATAACGGCTTGTACAGCTTTCGGGTCAAACTGCTTGGTGTCTATATTCAAATCCTTCATACAACCGCGGATAACCGAAAGTTGGTCAGAAGAATCAAGAATCGTAAAGTTGGATGTAAAACCAATCCGTTCAATATCTTTTCGCAAAATACGTACACACATCGAGTGGAACGTCGACACCCAAATATCGTGACCTTCTGGCCCGACTAACTTAGCTACACGCTCTTGCATCTCACGAGCTGCTTTATTCGTAAACGTAAGCGCCAGTATACTCCATGGAGCTGCCTTGCGTGTTGCAATTAAATAAGCAATTCGATGGGTCAGTACGCGTGTCTTACCTGAACCCGCTCCCGCCATAATAAGCAGCGGTCCTTCCGTTGTCTCAACAGCACGACCCTGCTCAGGATTTAGCTTCTTAATTGCAGCGTGGATATCCACGCTTAACTGAGGGTTCGGTCGTTTATTATCACTTCCAGATGATTGTAAAAATTCAAACATAATGCCGTTGCTCCTTTCTATATAAATAGGTTGTCCTGTTTAGCTTGATTTGTTCATTTCTCTTCTCTTTATTAAATATTATCCTCTATTGCGACTGCCTTCACTGCATTTACCGTAGCCAATGCCGCTGCCATATCTTCATAAATAATATTGCCTACAACAACGATATCAGCTGCTTCAGCGGCCTCCTGCGCTTGTTCTACAGTCGTAACGCCGCCTCCATAAATGACGAATGCCTGACTCATAGCTGTTCGGATTGCTTTCACCGCATCCATATCGCCAAATGCACCGCTGTACTCTACATATACAAGTGGCAGCCTCATCAACTTGTCCGCTACTTGAGCATAGGCCACAGCTTCTTTCTTCGTGAGGTTTGCCTTGGCTTCGCTCACTTTTGCCGCTGTACATTCTGGGTTTAGAATTAGATAGCCTTCAGGAATAAGAAGATCCCATGGCATCATATACCCGTATTGCTCAATTGCACGCTGATGCTGGCCTACCAACCAATCTGGATTCGTCGTATTAAGTACCATTGGAATCAAGTATGCATCGAATCCTGGAACGACAGCATCCAAATCGGATACTTCTTGAACTACGGGCAGTTCATAACGTCGAATACGTGCCATTAGGTCCACTGTATTGTCAAATGTTATGCCACTCGATCCGCCAACGATAATAGCATCTGTTCCTGAGAGACATACTTTATCTAATGCCTCATCACTGATTTCCTTATCAGGGTCCAGCTTAAAAACATGTCGCCATGATGGCAACTGTATATCATCAATTGCACTTCTATGTGCTTCTTGCTTTACCGAAGCTGTCACGTTGTTACCTCCACTCTATCCTTACACCTCGTTATTACAAGGCGAGCTTACACACGTAATGTCTGGCACAATTTCGCCCAATAAAATTAAGTCTAAGTGAGTACGTAGGGGGTGTCAATGTGAGTATGTGGAGGCATCAGAAAATGAAGATGTGTTATATACAAACTTCACGATATACGAATGTACGTTCTAATTTAATTGTATAAAAAATACTCCGCATTGTCACGTATGACATGTTAGACGGAGTATCATTCATCAAGCCATACATATGCTTATCCGCAAAATAGGTGAACACCATCTAGGTTAACCATCTCCATAGAAACAAAATGGTTACCCACAATAATAGACCTAGAAGTATGCCGTTCAACCAACCACGTCCAGTTGTACCTTCTTCCCATGAATCCGGTGCCTGCTTCATAAACGACCAACTCCCCTTCTTAAGAATGATATTCTCAGTCTGGGGAGTTTTTTCTTCGTTTTATACCTATTACGATTAATAAGCGTTTTTATTTACGAATCCATTCCAAATCGTCTTCCAAATAATTTTGATATCAAATAATAAGGACCAGTTCTCAATATAGAAAATATCGTGGCGGATGCGCTCTTCAATTGATGTATCTCCACGGAGGCCGTTACTTTGCGCCCATCCTGTAATTCCAGGTCTTACGTGATGCTTAACCATGTACTTCGGAATCTCTTCCTTGAACTGTTCTACAAAATAAGGGCGTTCAGGGCGTGGACCTACTACACTCATATGGCCAAAAAGGACATTGAAAAACTGTGGCAGTTCATCTAGACTCGTTTTCCGCAAAAAGCTTCCGAACTTTGTCTTACGCGGATCATTTTCCGTTGTCCATTGTGTATCTGCCGTATGTACCGTATCAACCCGCATGGAACGGAATTTGTACATGTTGAAATTTCTACGATTCAGGCCGACACGTTCTTGCTTAAAGATAATAGGACCACGAGAAGTTAATTTGATACCAATAGCAATTGCAGCTAAAACAGGTAACGTTAAAAGAATCGCTGTAACGGCAAATAAAATGTCAAAGCTTCGCTTAAATATACGATTACTCATTATATCTAATGGAATGTCCCTTACGTTAATGAGCGGCATGCCAGCAAAGTTGTCGAAGTATGGTCTAGCCGGTAAATAGTCAAAGAAGTCAGGAATAATCAACGTTCGTACTCCCGCTTTTTCACACACATTAATCAGTGTTGGAAATTTATGATGCACATCGAGTGGAAGAGCAATAATAACTTCATCGATAAGTTGCTTATTCAAAATGTCTTCCAGTTCATTCAAGGTTCCTAGTATCGGTTTGTACGCTTTTTCATCATCTCGATCCCATACAGCATGATCATCAAGGAATCCCACCACTTCGTATCCTAATTCAGGTGAATAGGATAAATTGGAATAGAATCGTTTCCCTAAAGAGCCCGCTCCAACAATAAGAATGAACTGTTTGTTATAACCCTTTTGTCTAACTGTACGCAACGTCAGCTTAACTGCATAACGGTACAAAATTGTCAGGAATGTAGCTGTGGTAACAAAGATAGCTAGATATTCACGAGAAATGTGAACTTCCTTCATTACGAACAACAAACCAAACAGTATAAACAAACTTATCACTTGAGTTTGAACGATACGTATGAGTTGGTCTGCAAATCGTTTCTTCCGATGGATCATGTACAGTGAAGTTAGAATACCAATTAGCAGAAAAACAAGTGCATATGCTCCAGACCACATAAGATAGCTGTTAAATGGAAGCGCCGAATCTCCATTCAACAGTCCACTCTTGAACTTGATCCACCAAGCGATGCCCATGGCAGCAGCGACACATACCATATCAAACAGCATATACATATTGGTTAAAAACCTTTGGTTTTTGCGAATCATATTGACCTCAACCTTATTTCAATGATTTACTTTCATTTCCTATTATAACGCAGTTCCCATGTTTACATAAAGTTATTTCTTATTTGTAAACAATGCCTTCGCCTTAAAACAGGTATTCAGTGCTAACGCTACTGCTGTCTTTACCACGATGCCTGTATACATAAATGCATTCACCCACCACGGATAATACTTAGCAAAGTTTTTCTTATGAAGAAGATAAATCGCTCTATGAAATTCATACGTAATTTTGTACGGCTTGTTGCGGCTACTAGCTCGTTTTAAATGAAGAATGGATGTAGCTGCGTGGTAATAGTTCACCCATCCTGCCTGCTGTATACGATAGCACCAGTCCACGTCTTCCCCATACATAAAATAATCCTCATCCAACATACCAACCTGTTCAATTGCTTCACGCCGCACCATCATAAATGCACCTACAAGGCAGTCAATTGGATACGAACCATTCTCGTCCAAGTCTCCACGATGGTAGGCATTATATTTCGGGCTATTTGGATAACGTTTTGAGATACCTGATACATAGTAAAATGTTGCTGCTGGTGTTGGAAAACCTCGCTTGCAAGCTTTGTCTAAGCTGCCATCAGGCAGTACCACTTTGCATCCTGCTGAACCAACTTTAGGGTTCTCATCCATAAATCGAATCATGATATCAAAAGTGTCAGGTTGTACAATTGTATCGGAGTTAAGTAGCAATACATATCTGCCCTTTGCAACATGCATTCCTTGATTATTAGCTTTGGAGAATCCAAGATTATCTTTATTTTCAATAAGATGAACACATGGATATTGTTGTTTCACCGCGACTACTGTATCATCCTTTGAAGCGTTGTCCACCAAGATGATTTCGTACGTATATTCAGTCTCTGACTCTAAGACGGAAGCTACGCAGTTCAAAGTTAATTGCTTCGTATTATAATTCACAATAATAATGGAAAGATCCATAAATATACTCCTTTACTTCAGCTACAATTAACCCTTAACATGAGTCATTGCTTGTACGTAACAGACTATTTTGATCACTTACTATATGTGACTATAACACAAAACCGACAGCACTTGGCTTTTCCCTCGCTGTCGGTCTGTTTATATATAGCCTATCATAATTAGAAATTGAAATAATCTCTGCTCTAACCATGATTGACGATACAGTCTGCACTTCTTCAAAAATCGATATCGCTGAATCCAATCCAATCGCGGTTCAATAAACCATTCTAATTGTTCTCTCTTTGAAGGCTCGAGAAGATGTGCATAATGTCGTGAAAATTCTCGTGCTTGGCGAACCAATAATCGTTTGCCTGAATGCTTACGGAAACTAGCCCATTTCTTCAGAATTAGCTCCCATTTAGATGCATTCCCACCTACTACATTATTTTCATGCTGTCGATACAAAATGGAAGGCTCTGCTTCGTACCGCACATCACCGAATGCAGATATACATAAGTACGCCCACCAGTCATGCATTAATATTGCATCAGTCTCTACCTCACTTTGAGCAAGTAAGTTCCTAGCCTTCTTATTAAAGGTTATTGTAGCACCAACTGCAATATTTTGAATCAATGCATTGTTAAATCCAGGTGACTGTTGTGGAAGTGCTGGCCATATATTTAACTCATTCAAATTCGAATCAACCATTTGGGTAGCTGTAAAGAACATGGCTGGCAATCCTCTTCCACTCAGGCTATCTACAGCTCTCTGTACTTTATCTGTCAGCCAAATATCATCCTGATCACAAAAACAGAAGTAGTCAAAACAATCATACGAAGCTTGTATGAGTTCCATGAAACTTCTGACCACACCTACATTTTCCCCTTGAATTAACCGAATTCTATTCGGGAAAGATTCCATAAAACTTTGAATTTCATTAATTGTGTCATCTGTAGAACCATCATCACGTATCAAGATTTCGATATTGGTGTAGCTCTGTTTAATAATACTATCCAGCTGTTGCTTAATATATCGTTCTCCATTATAAGTAGACAATAGTACTTGGACACTGCTGCTCACCTTGACACACTCCCTATTTGATACTACTTGCTAGTATAAAACGTTTCAACGCATCTTTCCAATGTGGGAGTGTTTCAAAGCCATTTGTTCGAATGCTTAGCGGTTCCATCACTGAATACTGCGGCCGTGGAGCAGGACGCGGAAATTGTTCTGTCGTACATGGGATTAACTCAATATCTATATTACTCCGCCTCATTATTTCTTCCGCAAATTCATACCAACTGCAAACACCTGAATTGGATGCATGGTATATTCCATAGCGTTCTGTCACCACCAAATTCAGTAAAAACTCCGCTAAATCAACTGTATAAGTAGGAGAACCTATTTGATCATGAACGATGGACAATTGTTCTCTCTCCAAACCAAGTTTCATCATTGTCTTCACAAAGTTAGTACCATACTGACCGAACACCCAAGAAGTACGTACGATAAAATAACGCGAAGAAAGAGTTTGTACTAATACTTCCCCCGCTCGTTTAGACTTACCGTATATTCCTTGCGGATTCGTATTGTCGTACTCATGATACGGCTTATTGCCGCATCCATCAAATACATAATCCGTACTAATGTATACAATCTTAGCACCAATTAACTCAGCGGCGACTGCTACATTACGAGTACCAACAGCATTAACCAAATAAGCTTGATCAATATCCGTTTCCGCCTGATCCACAGCTGTGTAGGCTGCACAATGTATAACTACATCAGGCCGTTTTTCGATGAGCACTTGCTGACATTGCTCTTGCTTCGTTATATCCAATTTGGTACGATTACAAGCTACAACATCATGTCCATGTCCAAGGAATAACTCCACAACATCCTGTCCCAGCTGTCCATCTGCACCAGTAACAAGAACTTTCATTAGTTACCACCCAAGCGACCGGCATACTGCTTATTGTAATATTCTTGATAAGCACCCGTCAGAATTCGTTTCCACCACTCCTGATTATTTAAATACCAACGAATGGTTTCTCTAATGCCCGTTTCAAAATTGTGCTTTGGCTGCCAGCCTAATTCAGTAGTAAGTTTTGTCGCATCAATCCCATATCTTCGGTCATGACCTGGTCGATCTTCAACATAACGAATTAAGGATTCAGGCTTACCAAGCTCCTTGAGAATTGTTTTAACGATCTGGATGTTTGTACGTTCATTGCTACCGCCTACATTATAAATTTCACCATTTACTCCTTTATGAACGACCAAATCAATCGCACTGCAATGATCTTCTACATACAACCAATCACGAATATTTAATCCATCTCCATACACAGGTAGTTCCTTATCTGCTAGTGCATTAGCAATCATTAAAGGAATGAGCTTCTCTGGGAAATGATAAGGGCCATAATTATTCGAGCAGCGGGTAATATTGATTGGGAGTCCAAATGTTTCATGGTAAGCACGAACAAGCAGATCCCCCCCAGCTTTACTAGCTGAGTAAGGGCTATTTGGAGCTAGAGGGGTCTCTTCCGTGAATAGTCCTGTTTCTCCAAGCGAGCCATAAACTTCATCAGTAGAAACCTGTACAAATTTTTTCACCTTATATTTTTTAGCTGCATCAAGTAATACTTGAGTTCCTTGCACATTTGTTTTCACGAAAATGCCAGGATCAATAATCGAGCGATCCACATGAGATTCGGCTGCAAAGTTAACAACAACGTCAACGCCTGTTTGAAATAGCTTATCTATCACTACTTCATCGACAATGTCTGCTTTTACAAAGGAGTAGTTAGGATGATCTTGCACAACTTGCAAGTTCTCTAAATTCCCTGCGTACGTCAATACATCGACGTTTATAATCTGATAGTTCGGATATTTATTAAGCATATAAATAACAAAGTTACTACCGATAAAACCGGCACCGCCTGTAACGAGTAATTTCAAGGCTTCTTCCCCCTACTCAAAATTCATTTCGGCATCTTTTAATAATGGGAGCTTTTCATCCTTAACTGATAGAATAGGATTGGATGTTGGCCAATCTATCCCTAGTGTCAGATCATTCCAACGAATTCCACGGTCATGCTCTTTAGAGTAGTATTCATCCACTTTATAAAAGACCTGCGTGTTCGGCACTAACGTACAAAAACCGTGGGCAAATCCTTTCGGAACTAGCAGCTGCCGTTTATTATACTCACTAAGAATAACACCAACCCATTGTCCGAAAGTAGGAGAGCTTTTACGAATATCAACGATAACATCATAAATAGCTCCAGAAAGCACACGTACAAGTTTCGTTTGTGCTTTATCATTCAGCTGATAATGTAAACCTCTTATTACCCCTGTTTCTACAGATAAGGATTGATTATCTTGTACAAATGTATGCTTTATACCGATTTCATGAAACTTCTTTTCATTATAACCTTCCATAAAAAAACCCCGGTGGTCACCATGGACCACCGGTTCAATTATACATGCTCCTTGTAAATCCAAAGGTATGACTTTCATCAGCGTATCCTCCCAAAATTACAACTTCAAGGTACCAAACTCACTACCAAAAATGATATCCTTCGCCAACTCGTTCGCACGAGCTAGAGAAGTATGCGTACCTGCATCAGTCCACCAACCTTGCAAAACATCAAAAGTAAGCTCTTCACGTTTAATATATGCATTGTTAACATCCGTAATCTCTAATTCACCGCGACCAGACGGCTTAAGTGTTTTAATGATATCGAACACCTTAGAATCAAACATATAAATCCCTGTTACAGCATAATTACTTTTCGGTTGACTAGGCTTTTCTTCAATAGAAATAATTCTCTCACCTTCGAGTTCAGCCACTCCATAGCGCTGAGGATCATGAACTTCTTGAAGAAGAATTTTCGCTCCACTACCTTGTCTTCGGAAATTATCCACATAAGCTGTAATATCGTCTTCAAAAACATTATCACCAAGGATTACAATCATTTGATCATTACTTACAAAATGCTCCGCTAAATCTAATGCTTGTGCAATACCCCCTGCTTCATCTTGAACCTTATATGTGAAGCAGACTCCTAATTCACTTCCACTACCTAAAAGGTTAACAACATCCCCCATATGCTCTTTACCAGTAACAATAAGAATATCAAGTATTCCAGCTTGCTTAAGTTTGTCTATGGAATGAAATATCATTGGATATTTTCCAACAGGCAGCAAATGTTTATTTGTAACTTTAGTTAAAGGAAAAAGGCGAGAACCCGTTCCACCCGCTAATATAACACCCTTCATATGTTGGTTCCTCCTCGATCACTTGTCATGAGAGTAGTCTTAATTAAAAGTGATTGTTACGCTCTATATATTTTTGAATAATAGTTTGTACCTCAACTATTCTCTCGTCCCAACCGTTGTTGTTAATAAAATTCATTGTTGCTTCTTTTGAACTCTTTGTTCTAGGCTCTTGTAATAACTCCCTAACAATATTCACTAAATCATTATTATTCGAATAAAGATATGCATAATCATTAAATTTAATCGTTTCTTGATACTTCACGACTATAGTAGGTTTATGAAGAGCAATATACTCGTACACTTTAACAGGATCAACTGATAAAATCAGCTCATTAATTTTAAATGGCATAATAAAAGCATCTGCCATTTGACAATGGTTAAATAGTTCTTCATGCTTAACTGTTCCTCGATATTGAATACGTGGATGTGATGGAATCTCGATTTCTTTGGGTCCATACAATACAATTTCAACATCATCAAAAGTGTTTACTACTTCTAAGATTGCTTCAAAATCAACCCACTCGCCTATAGTTCCAAAATAGGTGATACTAAATAGCTTTTTACGCTCAGCTAAATTAGTATACTGTATGTCATGCTGAAATACAGATTGTCGTTCTATTGCATTATTAACAACATATACATTGTCCCCCGAGCCTCGCTCTTTCATTTTTAATTTTAAATTTGCTGAAGAAGCAAATATAAAATCAGCTCGTTGAATTAATTGTTGCTCAAGACCATAAATAAAGTCCTTTATCTCTCTTTTTTGAGGAAAACCCATTACATCATCCATACAATCATATACTATGATGGAATTATTTAATCGACTGATATCTATAAATTGAAGCAATATCGGAGATGTAATCCATATAACGGTATAATCACCGTTATATATTTGCTTCAATTTGTTATGATTGATTGCAGTTTCAGCCATCCTCAACAAACGATACCGAGCTGACATGGGTACTTTTTTCAGTGTTTCAATTTGTTTCAAACTAGAAGCCCTACTATTTTTTATGGAATTGTTATCTGTGTATTTTTTTACATAAAACAAGTCGACTTTATATAAATCACTTAACTTCTCAGCTAAAAAATGTGGTCGTTGTTTTATCCAATTCCAATCCACATGCATTAGGTATGCTATTCGGTAAGACATCAATCCCACTCCACATTTTTACTTTTTATACATAATCGAAACAATTAAAAAACATGCCCATATCTAATTAGAGTATGGGCATTCTAGCAACATGATCATTTTTAGTTAAGCTTCTTCGCACCAAAAAATCTATTGTTAGTAATTAACTTCCAAACAACTATAAGGAGGCTAATAAAAATAGTTACATCAAATAAGACATTAAACAAGAATAAATGCTTTTCGAATTCATTCGTTCCTTCTCCTGCAATAGTTGCCGGTATTTGTAATACAGCAACTACTCCGATCATAAAGAAGTATTCTAAATGTAACTTATGCTCTTTTTTAACAGCTTTAAAGTATAAATATAACAATAATAGAGAGTAGGAAATGATATAAATATACAAGAACAAATATGATTTTCCAAAGAAATGTTCTTTTAAACTACTCCACCAAGATAGAATTGTAGCTTTTTCTCTTGGTGATGTATCTTCGCTCTTTTCGTAATTGCCCAAATAATCTGGACGTACAACAAAAAGAGAATTGCTATTTTTATTAATGATTTCAAACAATTTTGCAGGATTCTTTAAATAAAAGCCGACTACTTTAGAGTTAGAAATATTTTTGTTGAAGTTGTTATAAAACTCCTCAGTGTGTATATCCATCGGCTTATTAGCTAAAAAGAATGTCGTATCCTTAAGAATTGCGTATTCTGGTGTAACATTAAATGACTCCAAATCCGCTTCAGGGTTTGATGAATACTTTAATACACCTGAAAAAATACTATTATACTGGTTAACCTGCTTGATTGTTGCAGGCGTACTCATAAACATGGCAGCTGATGACAGCAATAACGTTAATGATACCAGCGACAGAATAACTCTGTCCTTTAATGTTTTATGAATCCACATCAATCTAATAGGAAACAATAAAAGAAAGAAACCAATTACACTGGTTTGAGTTTTGGCTGTTATAAATATAATTGTTGAAATAACGAACAACACAATCAATCCATAGTTGAGGCTATCCTTTTGAATAATATTAACTGACAAAACAATAGTAAGAAGTAAAAATATATAGGCAGCTGATTCACTATAAAATGAATTAAAATAACTAAGGTAACCAATATCACAAAAAACAAATAAGAATAATAAAATCATCGCCCATTTAATAATCTGGCTACTAGTTTTTATTTTTAGTAAAAAATAAAAACTTAGCAAGAATACTACCATATGAATAAAACCCAAAAAACGAATGTCAAATACATCATCACTTGTAAAAAGATTATCGACAAATACTGCAAACTTTACCAGAAACGTCTGAGAAGTAACATAATAATCATTTCCCAGCTGATGAGGCACTACAGGGATAGTTTCAAACTCTGTTGTTATATAATCAAAAAACATATTAGAATTATCTTTATCAAAGTACTTTAACCCAGCATTGTCCATAACCCTTATAAAGTCACCATTATTAGCTAAACCTACTACTGGTCTCATTAATAGAATATAGGTTAATAGTACACCTAATACAACTAATAATATTGCCCCTGTTCTTTTATTTATGTGACTCATTACAAAACCCCTCTATATATACTTGGTTTTCTTTTTGAAAAACACTATAATGCCTATAGCTACTCCTAACCACAAGGTAATTACCCTTATAAGAAGAGTCAATGATATAGCCAGTGATTTTTCAACTCCAAATGACAGGAATAATCCCGTCATACTGATTTCAGAGACTCCCATTCCACCCGGCAACATAGAAACTGCACCAGCCAATGTGCCGAAAGAGAAAATAAATAGATTATGCAAAAGCGATAAATCAAGGCCTAGTGATTTCGTGAAAATATATAACGATATACAGTCTGTTAACCAAGCAAGCGCACTGAGTAAAATAGATATCGCAAGCGGTTTGAATTTAAACAAATCCTGTGTATTACCGTAAAATTGTATAATGCTTTCTTTCCTCTTCTCAACCCACTTAACTTTACACAAGAACTCTATAATACTAATACTAAGTTTTGGTCTTTGTAAGATAAATAATGTTATAGTAAGACCTAAAAATACTGTAAAAAACAAAACTACTCCGAACGAGAACAAAGTAATCCCTAAACTCATTATAAGTAAGATTCCAAACAAATCAGTTATCCATTCAGATAAAATTACAGGGGAAGATTTAGATAGTTCTGTTTTGTTCAGTTTCTTCAAGGAATGAATTTTTATTAGTTCCCCTACTTTACCTGGCGTGATTGACATGGCCCTTCCAATCCAGTAAATGTTAAACGAATCTCTTTGAGGAACATGAATCCCTACTGTGTTGAGTAAATACGACCACTTCAAAAATCTCAGGTAATAGCCTAAAAATGATATCACGATTGTTGCTAATAAATAAATTGGATGAATCTTTGATATAGTTTCAATAATTAAATTTATATCACCTAGTAAAATAAATAATAAAAATACAAACGCCCCAATAAACACACCAGTGATTATCTTGGTTCTTAGCTTTTCATTATTCTCTAACAAAGTATCTCACACCTTAAGAAAAAGACTGAAAAATAATGTTTAATATATATCCCAATATTACTCCCAAAACCAAACCACCCAAAACCTCTACTTTAGTATGCCCCATACGTTCTCTGAGCTTTTCTTTTTTGTCCTTATATTCTAATTGATTCAATACCTTTGCATGCTGCCCTACAAATATCCGTAATCCTGTAGCGTCAATAATTACTATATACGTAATAGCAACAGCCAAGCCAAAAATAGGACTAAAGAAACCTTCATTTAAACCTACTAAAATAGTTGGCGTGGTAATTACAGTCGTATGAGTACTTGGGAATCCACCATTACCAATTAAATTTTTAGCTTCATTCTTAAAACGCACATAATTAATTAAATATTTAAGAACCCCTGATACAAACCACGCAATGAAGGGAGCTAGAAAATATGGCACTCTAAATACCACCTTACTCGAAATATTTTAAAATAATAAAAACGGAAGATGCGTACATGATCACAGTCACCAATATATGCTTGTCTTCCAACAAAACTTTTTCTGGTGCTCCACCTTGTTTTTCAATATGTATGAGATACAAATATCTAAACATCCCGTAGATCACCATAGGAATAGTCCACATCAAATGAATAGAGTGTTCAGATGTAAATGTGAACATAGAGTAACTTATTATTGTTGCAGTGGTTACGATAGCACTTAGCTGATTTAAAAATTCTGAAGAATAACTATCTAGCACTTTTCTATGAGTACCTTTCTTATTCTCTAACAGTTCAAGTTCATGCTTTCGCTTATTAATTGCCATAAATAGCGCTAATAACATCGTACAAAGCAAGAACCATGGTGTGAAGTTAACACCAATGGCTAACCCCCCTCCAATAGCTCTCAATACAAAACCTGCGGCGATAATCATAACATCCAAAATAACAACGTGCTTCAGTCTTAGCGAATAAGCTACATTTAATAAGAAATATATTGCTATTGTCACAAAGAACAATGGATCAATTACTAAAGAGAGAATTAATGTAGAAATCAATACAATAGCTCCGAAACAAATAGCTATATTAGCGTTTAAAGCACCCGATGCCATTGGTCTAAATTTTTTCTCAGGATGTTTTCTATCAGCCTCTCGATCAACATAGTCATTCAGGATATATACACATCCTGAAATAAGGCAGAACAAGAAAAATGCAATAATAGAATTATATACCATATTAACATTTAATTTGCTCAATGAAAACAAAGGCGCTGCAAACACAAGTAAGTTTTTAGTCCACTGCTTTGGGCGCATTTGCAGTAACAATAACATGAAAATATTTGATTCGCGCAACGCACCTTCGGTATTATCCATCATCTTAGTTGATAGTTTCAATTAATTCACCTGTTTCTATTATTTATAGTGAATCGTTGTTGTCTATAAGTTGAGCTATATGCTTAGCTTTTGACTTCCACGTATTGTCTAGCGCTTCACTGTTTATAATTTGGTTATACTCCACATCATTTCTCATACTTAATGCTTTATCAATAGAATCAATAAATGAATCATGATCTTTTGCAACAAGTACTGACTTATACTTTCGGCATTCAGGCAAGTCACTAGTGACAATTGGATGACCTAGCGCCATGTACTCGAATAGTTTTATAGGTGATGTAGCCTCTGTAATTTCATTAATTAAAAATGGTATTGTTGAAACATCAAAATGTACAGCATACTTAGGAAGTTCCTTATAATTAATCGGACCAACAATACTAATGTTCTCATACTTGCCTAAGTCATGTTGCTCCAAAGAACCATCGTAATTCCAGCCAATCAATAGTATTTCATAATCCGGTCTTTCAGATGCTAGTTTTTCAACTAGTCTATAATCAAACCATTTAGCTAATGCACCAAAGTATCCAATAATCGGCTTCTTCTTGTTAACTATTTTTTTGATATCATCTGGTACTACGCTCTTATCCACTGACTGAAAATGATTCATCTCTACTCCGTTAGTTACTAGCTTAAAATTATTACTACGGTATTGAGATACTTCTTGATAAAGCTTATCTGCAGTGGCAACTACAATACATCTTTCATCTTTCAATACATCCAAATGTCTTCCAATTACATTATTTTTCGATGTACAAAGATCTTCGTGTAATGCGTCCAAATACTCATACAAAACCTTATTTCCAAGTTGCAGTTGTTCATGAATAAACTCGGATGTGATCTGACCATCTTGGGCATAGACATGTACAATACGAGACTTAATATTTTTCATTAGCAACTCATACTGATCTGTTATATAAAGATTTGGATAGCCTTCGTATTCCTTAAAGCCTCTAACATCATCGTAATGATTGATTGTGCAATAAAAATACAAATAGCCACAATCTGATAGGTTAAGTGCTATATGCTGCGGTCTTTGGAATAAAGGTATGTCCCAATCTAGTAATGGTGGATAGATGATAATTGGTTTATCTTTATGATGCGATAAGATTTTTTGTAAATTGTATTCATTCTCACTCTTATATCGAATATTAATATATTTCTTTTTTAGTTTAGAATAGACTTTTTTCGTCGTTACCTTTACTCCATTATTTTTAATGGATTTAAAAAATTTACCTATATTCGATCCATCACGCAGTTTATAGTATTTCCTTGCAACTTTCCACAAATTAGAGTCATGAATTTTATTCAATTCAAGTGTAACTGCATATCTCTCATCGATAAGCTTAGCAACTTCATACTTTTGTTTATCAACTTCCTGCTTTTGCTGCTCCACTAACTTTTTCTCTTTTAATAAATCAGCTTGGATTTCAAGAATTTCTCCTCTACATTTTTCAAGCTCTTCATGAACTTGAACAGACTTCTGAGAGAGTGTTTTAATTTGGCTATCAAGTTGATTTACTTCATTTCGGCAAGCTACCAATTCACTTTCTTTCTGCATAACGTGTATCTGGGAAGAATGTAGCTCTTGCCTTAGACTTCCATTAAGATCCAATAGTTCAGTTCTCTGTTGTTCTATTCCTTTTAAATAAAGGACATTATAATCAAACTTTATGTTCTCTATATCAACTGTATTTGAATTAGCATAAACAACAAAGACTTGTTTACCATACCAAGGTGTTTTAGGATCTCTCCTACAATCAATTTCATTAAAATGCACCAAATTGAAATTGTTCATAGCAACAGGAAAAGTATTATAATCAAATGTGTAAAAATGTTCACTTATCCTGTCGTATTCTTGGAAAGGCAACAATAAAATAATATACTTCGCCGTTACTTCTGTGAGCTTTCGTATAGATTCCATTGGATTTAAGAAATGTTCAAATGTATTAGAAGAGAAAAGAACATCGTACTTTTTTGATAGTTCTTGAATATTTCCGCATATAAAATTCAAGTTTGGGTAAGCTAATTTTGCTTTATGAATAGCCGACTCAGAGAAATCCATTCCTACTAGTTCGTTTTCTGCAAAAAACTGAGATAATACGTGTACACCATCACCCTCAGCACAGCCTGCATCACAGAAACTTAGCTTATTGTCTTTGATATCCTTTGATAACCATTCAGGAAATTCTTTAATAGCTAAGTTCACGAAATACCCGGTTTGTTCTCTCCCTTTATTTTCTTCCCAATCTGTATCGAATCTATCGTCCCAATACTCCTTTGTGTTCACAGCATTTTTAGACATCATTTTCCAGCTCCAAATAATTAATTTTATGAATAACAGGTACATTCATTACGCCGAACAATATTTTATCAGAGGTAACTTGGAAGTATTTGGCGCCTTCAATATAATCATAGTACTCTGGAATTGTATTTTTCCGATCTTCAATTGCAGCGACTAGTACATATTCTCCAGGAGTTAGATAATTATAGAATTCAAAAGATACTCTCGCATAGTTCCCTGACTTATTAATTTGGAATCTCTCATTATCAAAAGTTGTAGATACAACCAAATCAAGTCCAACTTTATTTTTTATCGAGACTGCAATACTCAAATGTTCAAGATCCATGATTTCGGAAACATAAAATATGATGTCGATTTGAATATATTGCCCCGTGGATATACTATCTACTTTCTTTTTCTTTTCATTAAACATTTCTACATAACGAATAGAATCGGGAGAGCTCCCCCACCTATTTAACGGTTTGAAATCACTTCTCTCGATATTATTTTCAGTCAATGCTACGCCGCTCTTACTCGAAGTTCCCATGCTATTTTGTCCTGCTTCATTTTTACTTAATTGATTCATATACTCAATATAATTAGAGGTAACTTGAGTAGCATCTCCCTGCTCAAAAACTACCCCTTCATTAATCCAAAGAGCACTGTCACAGAAGTTGCGTACAGCATTAATATCATGGGATACAAATAGAATAGTTACGCCCTTTTCTTTCAACTCTCTAAATTTGTTATAGCATTTCAATTGGAATCTAACATCACCAACAGCCAGCGCTTCATCAACAATTAATATATCAGGATCAACATTTATTGAAACTGAAAATGCAAGTCTAGCAAACATACCGCTTGAGTACATTTTGACTGGTTGGTTTACGAAATCTCCAATGTCAGCGAATTCAAGAATACTTTCTATTTTTGCATCAATTTCTTCTTTCGATAGTCCTAAAATCGTGCCATTCAAATAAATATTCTCAATCCCGGTATACTCTGGATTAAATCCTGCACCTAGTTCTAACAGTGCTGATACTTTGCCTTTAATATTAATTTCTCCAGAACTTTGTGATAGGACACCGGTTATAATTTTCAACAAGGTAGATTTACCCGAGCCATTTTTCCCGATTATCCCCATTGTCTCGCCTTTTTTCAATTCTAAAGAAACATTTTTCAAAGCATAATATTCATTGTGATACTTTTTCGATGTCAGACTGAATGATTCTTTCAATCTGTCTATCGGTTTTTCATACAATCTGTAAACTTTCGAAACATCATTCAGTTTAATAACACATTCGAAATCCGTACTCATATCATAAACTCCTCATAGCACATCAGAAAAATGTGGTCTTAATTTTTTAAATAAAGTCACGCCAACAAACAAGAGAACTGTACAGAATCCCCAGAAATATATAGTTAGGCTTGGTCTTTCCCAAAACCAAGTATGATATAAAAATGTCTGTCTATACCCGTCAACAATATAATATAGAGGATTTAATTTTATAAAAATCTGATACTTCTCTGGTAAAATATCATACGACCAGAAGATCGGTGTTAACCAAAATCCAAATTGCAAAATCATATTTAGTATCTGTCCAACGTCCTTAATAAAAACAATTAAGGCCGATAAAACCATCGTTAACCCCGTTACAAGCACCAATGTTGCAAATAGATAATAAAAATACTGTAAGTAATATATGGTGTTAGGGAAATCGTATAAGTTAAGCAGCAAGAACAAAATAGATACAAAGAAAATATGAATAAATGAAGCTGAAATTATTTTTACAACTGGCAATATTTCAACTTTGAAAACTACCTTTTTAACTAAATAGCTATTATCCACAACTGCATTTGCAGCACCAGAGACACTTTCAGAGAAAAAGAGCCATGGGACCATCCCTGATAATAACCATAGAATAAAAGGAATATCTCCAATAGGCATCGACCTAAATCCAACTTGAAAAACAAACCAGTAAATTAGAATCATCAATGCCGGGTGTACAAATGCCCATAATATTCCTAAATATGAACCTAAATGTTTGGATTGAAAGTCTTTCTTCGATAAGCGAAGAATAAGAGACTTATTAATATATATGTCTTTAAAAAAACCAAAGAAATCTCTTAACACACTCATAACGCCAAATTATCCTTTCATAATACGATTTATCTTTCATCCTGTAAAAGCTCTATCTTCTACATCAATACACATCTCATTAAAAAGAGTAATGACTATTCCGTAAAAGAAGCTTTATGTTCAAATGCTAGTTACTCGGTTACTCCTTTCAACATTGTTTTCGACTATCCATGTCATCCTAAGTATCAAATGTATAGAATCAATTATTCAAAGTCGGGGAATTATTTCTTCCCCCGTAATCCCTTTACTGTATACCTACTATAAACATAACTTTTCACAGAAGAGATTTACAGAATATGTATAACTATTCTTGATAACGAACAAGAGAATAAACATGCAAACCTATCTATATGTCAACTTGTACCCACACATTTATAATATAGATATTTGCTTTGACTCGAGTCCATTTTTTATTTATGGTAGTATAAGAAAAAATGCTCAGTAAAGGAGAGTAAAACTTGTCGACATATGGATATGTAAATCCATCATCTAAAGGCGGTAAAGATTCAATCCAGCGCCCATGGATTTTGGTTGGAATCGTCGTGCTTTTTTTAATTTGGTCACCATTTAGAACTGCTCTATTCAACGGACAGATCAGCTCTTTTGAAGAACCAATCTATGCTGCAGTGCTGTTTTCAGCAATACTAGGCTTTGTAATGATACCCACAATTGCTAAACAATTCAAGTGGACTAGCCAGCATGATACTCTTAAGCTACTTATATTTTTACTTCCAATAAGCTATGGAGTTTCGCTAATTAATGCAGCTTCTTCTTATCTAGCCGTCAATATGCTGCTAATTATGACGATATATGCGCTATTTTTTATCGCCTCGTCTATTATAACGCAAGATGGCGCCTTAAATCGAATTTTATCAATAACTTTAGTAGCTACATCTTATATGATTGTCCTATTCGGATTACTCCATTGGTTAGGAAATGGCCCTGGTGTTACATCACTAGTCAAGTGGCTTGGAGTTCCATTATCAGATGATGGACAAGTTTATCGCGACGCAGTTATGGTTGACTCTAACGGAGCGCGTCTAACATCTGTCTTCCAATATGCGAATACATACGCAGCATACCTTATGGCATTCTTGTTCGCAGCACTTTACCTCATAGGAATAGATAAAAAATGGTGGGGCCGAGGCATTCATAGCTTTATGCTCGTACCAATTGTTCTATCCATTTTCCTGACGTTGTCTCGTGGTGGACTTGTATTGCTGCCAGTAGTATTCGTAGTGTTGTTGCTATTCTTGAAACCACATCGCCAGATTATATGGATTGTACATCTACTAATAAGTGGTATAGCAACTATTCTGATTTTAAATCCTGTAACAGAATTAGGGCTTCAATTACAGCAAACTTTCAATACAGGGCAATCTTTAAGCGGATGGGCGTATATCTTAGTTGCATCCCTAATCTCAGCAGTATTATCGCTAGCTATAGAACGTTGGGTTGCTCCTTTGCTTGAACAAAAACTAAGCCGTCTTTCTGCACGTAAAGCTTCATCATTCTTTATTCCAGTAGGCGGTGTTGTACTAGGGGCAATCGTAATTGCACTCCTTGCAGGTACAAGTGCAAAAAATATACTTCCTGAGAATATCAAAGTTCGATTCGAAAACATTAACTTTGAGCAGCACAGTGTTCTTGAACGTATTACCTTCTATAAAGATTCTGCTAAAGTAATAGCTGACTACCCACTCATTGGTGCCGGTGGTGGTGCATGGGCTGCATTGTATGAGGAATATCAAAATAACCCTTATACATCTCGTCAAGCTCACAGCTTCTTTATGCAATATGCGGTTGAGGTTGGTCTAATTGGTTTCGTATTGTTTATGGGAATTCTCATTTATATTTACACGCAATATATTCGTTCTTACATTCGAGCTTCTGAAGAGAAACGTGAAAGTTACTTCCTGTACTTCATTATTGCAACTTCTATTCTCGTGCATAGCTTAATGGACTTTAATATGAGCTATGTGTTTATAGGCGTACTTGTATTTATTGCACTAGGCGCCATGACTGCCGCCATAGATGACAAACCATTGAAACGCTTCACTTGGCAACCGAAAAAGGTACGTATCGTATTTAGTAGCATCATCGGTGTACTATCTCTAACATTACTTATTACTGCAAGTGTATTTATAAGTGCAGCAAACGGTCATGCTCAAGCTCATGAAACAGCCCAAGCTTCTAATAATTTCAATGAAATCATTGAACCGCTTGATAAAGCGTTAGGTATACGTCCTACTCACCCTGACTATGTGAGATTTAAGACATCCCTATTAGTTCAGGTATATCAACAAACCCAAGATGATGCTTATTTCAATGAGGCAAAAGATCTGTTGTTATCTACTCTAGAACATGAGCCTTCAAACCGGAACTTATGGAATCAACTTGTATCTGTATATGCAAGCAAAGGAATGGAAAAAGAAATTTATGATATTTTCCATCAAAACAAGGAACGCTATCCTTGGGAGCTTGATTGGTATGAAGAGTACATGAAGATTTCTTCCCGTTTAGGGTATGTCTCACTTGAAAATGAACAAGAAAAGAACAAATATCTAGGTTCCACGTTACAAGCACTTGAGCATATTGAACAAGGTATGGAGCATCTCAAAACATTGCCTAAAGGACAGTTACAGGGTGATCCATTCCACATAACTAACAAAGTAGCCTTGTATGCTGGCCAAGCTTATTTCTTACTTGGTCAAACTCAAGAAGCACACGATATGATGAAGCCTCATTTACAGGCCGATCTTAAGGATCAAACGAATCGCGAGCTAATGAGATGGTATCTAGCATCTGTACAAAAGCTCGGATTAAAAGATGAGACAAATCTAGCAAGCTTACTTGCAGCTGATCCTAATGAACAAGCTCAGCTCGACTCATTAGTGAATTTAAAACTAAAATAACAATAAAAATGGCACGGGATTAATCCCGCGCCATTTTTATTTACTCTTTTCAAGTTGCATCTCCATAAATTTCAGTAGCTCACCTCTTAATTCAGGACGCTGTAGTGCAAAATGAATCGTAGTCTCGATAAACCCCAGCTTCTCTCCGACATCATGACGCTGCCCTTCGAAGTGATACGCTAACACCTGTTCTTCTTTCCCGACAGCAGCAATAGCATCCGTTAATTGTATTTCACCATTAACGCCAGCCTCTTGCGCTTCAAGAAGCTCAAAAATTCTTGGAGTAAGTATGTATCTCCCCATGATCGCCCAATTCGAAGGTGCAGAACCAACCGGAGGCTTCTCCACTAAGCGTTCTGTGGTCATAATTCGTTCTGTCAGCTGACGACCTGCCACAACCCCATATCTACTAACATCTTCCCAAGGCACTGGTTGAACCCCTACAACGGAAGATTCATATTGTTCATATACATTAATCATTTGTTTTAGACAAGGCTGTTCTGCCTGTACGATGTCATCTCCCAACAGAACCGCGAATGGCTCATCGCCTATAAACTTACGAGCACACCAAATTGCGTGCCCTAACCCACGCGGCTCCCTTTGACGAATATAATGAATATTCGCCATTTCTGAAGACTTGCGAACTTCTTCAAGCAACGCCAATTTATCTTTTTCCATCAACACATGTTCAAGCTCGAAGTAATTATCAAAGTGATCCTCAATTGCTCGTTTTCCTTTACCCGTAACAATAATAATATCTTCAATTCCTGAAGCAACCGCCTCTTCCACGATGTATTGTATGGTCGGCTTGTCTACGATAGGAAGCATTTCTTTTGGCATTGCCTTTGTAGCAGGCAGGAATCTCGTTCCTAGACCTGCAGCAGGAATGATGGCTTTACGAATCTTCACTTGGTCATCCCCTTAGCTTTGATTTATAATCAAGATAAAAGACATTATACAAACACCTTCTACCTTTTACCAATTCAAAACATTATACTACAATATAAGCTTTAATACATATAACTAAAATCAACAGGAGGAAACCCATGAGCATTCTTGTGACAGGCGGTGCAGGGTATATCGGTTCTCATACCGTACAAGCTTTACTTGATGGTGGTTATAATGTTGTCGTTGTTGATAACCTCACCACAGGACATATTGAATCGATCAATCAAGCTCAAGTTAAATTCTATTCATGTGATATTAGAGATAAAGAAATGTTGAGCCGTATTATGCGGGAGCACTCTGTTGAATCCGTTATTCACTTTGCTGCCAGCTCCTTAGTGGGAGAAAGCATGAAAGATCCAGCAAAATATTATGACAACAATGTGTACGGAACTCAATGCTTGCTCGAGGCAATGTCATCCCAAAATGTAAAACATATCGTTTTCTCATCAACCGCTGCAACTTATGGAAATCCCAAGCAATTACCTATTCTAGAAACGGAACCAACCATGCCAACAAACACATATGGTGAAACGAAGCTTACAATGGAACGTATGATGCGATGGTTTGAGCAGGCATACGGAATGACCTATGTAGCACTTAGGTATTTTAATGCAGCTGGTGCTAGCGAAAACGGGGCAATTGGTGAGGATCACACACCAGAAACGCATCTTATCCCTCTTGTACTTCAGGTTGCTTTGAATCAACGGGAACATATTTCTGTATTCGGCGATGATTACGATACTTCGGACGGTACATGTATTCGTGACTATATCCACGTCTCCGATTTAGCAGACGCTCATGTTAAGGCACTTCAGCACCTACAAGACGGTGGTACTAGCGATGTATTCAACCTTGGTAATGGTAACGGATATTCCGTATTAGAAATTATTGAAGCAGCACGCGTCGTAACCGGACATTCCATTCCAGCTCGTATGGAAGCAAGACGTGAAGGTGATCCAGCAATCCTCATCGCAGATGCTTCCAAGGCTAGAGAACAACTGAAATGGGTTCCCCAGTGGACGGATATTCAGCAAATCATTTCTTCAGCTTGGAAATGGCATCAGGCCAATCCAAAGGGTTATGCTAATGAATGATAGAAAAGCTCTAACAGGCACCATCTACATCGTTAAAAAAATCCCTCTACACGACACCTATTATTAGGAGCGTGTAGAGGGATTTTGCTATTATACTTACTTCATCTTTTTCAATTAAGCCTCTCATGCAATCGCACAGATTACATCATAACGTCAATTAAAGTGCAATTAAAGAAGATCTCTATTATTTCACCAACTGACCACGTGTAACTCCAAGTTGGTTAGTTGCTTTCAGCTTACGCCATACTTGCGTGCCGCTAACTTGGCCAAGCAAAGCTTGCTGATAAAGATCAATAACCTCAGATACCTGCTCCGGTGTCTCCTCTAGGAACTCTACGCGATAAGTCGGAACACCCAATTCCATAAAGTTCGCCAAGTATTCTGCACCCGATTGCTCGATAGCGTTATACACCGTGTTACGACAGCCTTCGTCAACACGAACAGGGTGAGACATTCCGATACGGTCACGCAAGGAAATGTTGTGTTCCTCACATGGACGGCCACAGTTCGTATAGTCAGTACCCTCACTTAGGAATGTACAGTACGTACAGTGCTCCGTATGGAACATCGGCAAATGCTGATGAATAACGATTTCAAGCTTGGACGTTTCTGATTTACCCAACATATCAACCATTTGCTGAATATTCAAGTCATACGATGGAGTAATCTTGTCCAAACCTTCCTCGATAAATAACTGAACCGCTTTATGGTTCGCTACGTTCAAGGAGAAGTCACCGATAATTTGTGGGAACTTACCGTATTCCAGCTGAACGTCAGCAGGTACAATACCTTCAGCAATTTGCTTTTCCCACCCCGCCTTAGCTTGCATATAGAAATACAAAGCTCCTGTATTACGCACCAACACCGCATCTGGCTTAAGCTTCAAAATGTTGCGATGGTATCCGTTCTCGTTCGGCATATGAATACGCGGCGTAACAAGTGCAATTGGCTTGCCCGCAGCGCGACATGTTTCGATTGCAGCAGGGAACTGCTTAATAAATTCGAAGTCAGCGTAAATCATCGCTACATCCGTTTTTACCGCAGTTTGTACCTGTTCCAGTGTACGACATAGTACCGTCAGCTGCGCTTCGCCATAAGCGACAGGCGTGTGCTCAACAACCCCATCCGCCATGACATCGACGTTATGCTTTACATACACAGGAGGCTTCGGTCGCTCGCCTGCCAAGTGATCCACAGCACGACGACGAATCGCATTCAACTCGCGCATTGGGACAATTACGTCACCTTCCAATGTTACGTCGATCTGCTCCAATTGGTATACTGTACCGCCAAGGCGGCCAAGCTGCTCTTCCAACAAAGCTTTGTCCATCGGGCGTTTCTGCGCCGCTTCCAGCATCATCTCAGAAGCAACTTCAACAGTTGTTCCCTTTTGCACGTCTGTCCACCACGTACGCAAAGGCTCGCCTACACGGCCTTCTACGCGCACATGCATCGGGAATACCTTATATGGCTTCTCCGTGTCAAACGTAGCACGCATGCGCTTATCTAACGCCTGGTCACTTGTCTTCCAAATCTTATCGCCAACTTTAACTCGACGAAGATCTACATCGCTGCGGCCTGGAACAATGTCCACGACCCAGCCTTCTTCCGCTTCGCCTTCGAGCTTAACGCCCTTGCGGCGAAGATCATAGATGCGTCCGCCTTCTTCCTTCTTCGTCGGGTCGCCTGCATCAAAGCCAATACCATCTCCGCGCTTAAGGGGCGCTTCGATCTTACACACGACGCCGTCGCGCAGTACTTGCTCAACGCGTCCTACATACACACCGCGGCTCTTCGGGAACGTACCGTCTACGAGCTGTTTATTGTTCGTACCGCTCAAGAAGCCATGCGTAAAGCCGCGAGAGAAGCTCTGCTGCAGTTCACGTACTTCTTCCTTCGTCGGTCCCGTCCATGTACCCGCAAAATAATCATCAATTGCTTTGCGATACTTGCTCACAACGTTCGCTACATACTCAGGCTGTTTCATACGGCCTTCGATTTTGAAGGAAACAACGCCTGCTTCAATTAAATCAGGAACGAGCTCAATTGCCGCCAAATCCTTCGGTGACAACAAATATGTGATATCACCCATCGGTTGATGCTCGCCGTCTACCATCATGTCATATGGCAAGCGGCATGCTTGTGCACATTCACCGCGGTTCGCAGAGCGGCCGCCCCACATCTCAGATGTCAAACATTGTCCTGAGTAGGATACGCACAATGCACCGTGTACGAATACTTCAAGTGGTACATTTGCAGAATCCGCAATTTTTTTAATCTGCTTCAAGTTATTCTCACGACCAAGTACAACCCGCTCCATATCGTACGGCTTCGTAAACTCAACCGCTTCAGGCGACGTAATCGTCATCTGAGTAGAACCGTGAATCGGGAAGTCTGGAGACATCTCACGGATCATTTTCACAAGACCTAGATCCTGTACAATAACCGCATCCACCCCTGCATCGATACAAGCATCGATAAGAGTCTGCGCATCCTTCAATTCGTCCTCAAATACAAGTATATTGAAAGTCAAAAACCCTTTTACTCCATAGCTATGCAAATAAGCCATAATGTCTGGTAGGTCATCCATGCGGAAGTTATTTGCACGCGCACGCGCATTGAACTTCTCTACACCGAAAAATATCGCATCTGCTCCGTTTGCAACGGCAGCTCTCATACAATCCCAATCTCCAGCCGGCGCCAACAACTCTATATCTTCTCGTCTAATCTCTCTCATTCTCATCCTCCGTAAGTTGCGTTAAGCACTAACTATATAAGTTTACCCCATTCCCCTGCTTCGATCTACCTAAAGTGATCATTTGCCATGATAACGGTCACAAAAAAAAGCGCTACTCCTCAGAAATCGGAGTAACGCGGCTGTATGGTATACTGCGGTTCACTGAAGTTCACTATCGCCAGAACCAACTACATGATTAATATTTAAAGTTTCTACGCCTTCCAGCTTATACTGAAGGGCAAACGTATTCACGAGAGAAATGTTGTCTCTCACTTTATTTCTATCTTTACTATACAAAACGATTGTAAATGCAGTGTCCCCGGCATATATAGTCCTCAAAAAAGAATAGTTATCCCCCTCATAGTAACCAAATTCATAGAAGGTGTTTCCTGCATAAGTGCCTATTCGAGGCTTTTCAAAGCCTTTTCCCTTTTTCGAACTATATCCATCAATCGAGTCAAAGTTCCCAAATGTGTTAGTTATTCTATTCTCATTATAGTAAGGCTTATGCGTTGGTTGATATTTTCTTAACCTTATATATAAAGTTAGATCATCATATCGATGTTCAAAAGTATGAGTTCTATCACTATTCATAAACTCATTTGGTCGCTTCCACTCCGTTGGATAAGCAATAGACCAACGGTAGTTAGGATGGCCAATACGTCGTAAGTTATGAGCATCATGAAGAATTTTCTTTTCTTGCTTAGATACATCTGAGTATCGAACCAAGGCATATACCGGAATGTCACTATAAAAGTGGATAAAGTACTCCATCTTATATGTATCTTTAAATACCCGGATCGGCATAACCATCTGTTCCCCACTTCCCTTTGTAGCGACTGGCAGATTTATATCTTTTCCATTTAAAATAGCGTGACGAGAGTCGCTATAAAACTCCCATGTCTGATTATCGTTTGCAAGTAGAATCCGATTTCCGTCTACACTCAACTCTAGGCCAGTAAACTTTGCAATCCAATGAGCCGGAAGCATAAAATGCTCATTTTCAATATAAGGCTTATTCTTCATTTTTATTATTTTGCCGTTATAAGAAGCTTCATTATGACCTGGACTTACATGTAGAAAATGTACGTCTTTATAAGAGTCAAATAGCTTTTCATCTGTCTGCGAAGCCGCCTGCGCCGCAACCTGATCAGTAGTTGAGATAACCATCCAACCTAATATACTCACAAATAACAATATCATTTTAGCGGTGCTGCCCTTACAGCATTGTACATGCACATTTCTGCTCATTAGCATCTTTTCGTTCTCCCCAAGTTGTATTGTTGAATAAACAAATAAAATAGCTCTGGCCCAGTCCTCAGATCACCCCCCTACCGCACGCCCCAATTATACCCAACCTATACACAAAAGAGCACCCCTAGGGATGCCCTTTTATCTACTTCTAAATTAAATATCTTCGCTAATTAGTCTTCCAATTCCACTTTTAATACTTTGCCTGTCTCAGCACTTACGTACACAGTAGCATCGTCGCCCTTTTTCACATCAATTTCTACTTCATATACATATTCATATACGTGATTGCGGAACTTTTTCTCAAGCTCAACATCTTCCACTTTACCAGATACTTGGGACAATGCTATTTTCTTAGCTTGCTCTTTGCTGAAATTCACTTTAGTTGTAGGTGCATTTTTCTTATCATCACGATCATCATTGTCATCGTCATTATCATCATGGTCGTCACGATCGTTATAATCGTCGTCATGCTTGCCATTCTTTTTAAAATCCTTTTCCCACGTCACAAGAGCTGTCGTTGCATCGATGATCACTTCATCTTCTTTATCTTTGCGGTTCTCGAACTCAACATGATAAACGAGACGACCATTGATGTTCTCCAATTCGATTTCATCAATTTTAGCATCCTTGAACAAACCTTTAGCGATTGTCTTCGCTTGTGCGAGAGATAGTTTCACTTCATTTTGATTAGCTGCTTGCACTGCTCTTGCCTTCGTTTCGTTATTGTTGTCGGCCATAACTACAGAACCAAATCCTACGCCACCCATTAATACTGCTCCTGCAACTGTTGCTACTACCCAATTTTTCATTTTGTTTTCCTCCTAATAATGTATCGTTAAATTTAATTTCATTCGTACTTCGTAATCATCTTCATTCTTGCGACTATGCTGCCGTTTGCTCTTGTTGTTCTTTCCTATGACCTTATATTAACCCTGCTAAATGAGAACACATGGATAGAAAGATGAGAATTTGATGAGAAATGAGCAAGAAAAGATGAAACGGTTTATCACTATTGCAATATTTCTGTAAAGGCTATTGGCATGAGCATTCCTAAGCCCGAACATACAGAAAGACACCTCCTGGGGAAAGGTGCCTCTCATCATCCCTGCTATTTATATAAAAACAATTGGAGTGGCCAACATCTTACTTATTATTTGTATTTGTTCTTGCTGTTGTTGCATCTAATCGAACAATACGAATAACTAAATCTTAATCTTCGTCTCCATCATCACTATCATCATCTTGATCGTCATCGCTGTCGTCATTATCGTCATCATCATTATCATCGTTGTCATCATCTTGATCGTCGTTATCATCATTATCGTCACGATTATCATCTATATCGTCATTATCATCATCGTTGTCATCGCGATCATCGTCTCTGTCATCATGATCATCATCGTCATCATTCGATTTGAAATCTTTTTCGAATGTTACGCTTCCCGTATCTGCATCAATGTAAATCTCATCTTCTTTATCTTTGCGGTTCTCGAACTCGACATGGTACACAAGACGGCCATTTTTCTTTTCCAGCTCGATCTCATCGATCTTGCCGCCGTTATACACTTGCTTCGCAATTTGTTTTGCTAACGTTAACGAAATTCGAACTTCGTTCTTTTTCGAAGTTTGCACAACCTTCGCTTGCTTATTATCATGATCCGCATTCACTACACTACCAAATCCAAGTCCACTTACCACTAACGCACCTGCCACTGAAGTCGCAATCCATTTTTTCATCTTACATTTCCTCCTTGAAAGTTGAATTGTCGTTATGCTTCCTGCTGTACGATTCTGCTGTTCTTACTTACATCCTTATCATAGATGTCGAAAATGAGAAGAAAATAATAGCAAAATGAGAAATTGATGAGAATATAAGAATAACAAAAAACCTGCTCCGTGAAGAAGCAGGTCCACCATCTTCTTATTTTTTCCCTAACGTTACTTTCTTTTCAACTACTTTACCATTAGATCGTTGCTTTACCTTCACCTTAATGGTTTTACCCGGCAATACGCCTTTAAGCGCCTCGTTTACATCAACAATCGTTTGAACAGCATGACCGTTCACGGTGAGCAGTTTGTCTCCTTTGCTCAAACCCGCTTTTTTGGCATTTGCCGATTTCACCTCTGTAATCGTCAATCCTTCTTTCGTCGGCAATCCGTAAGAGGCCGCCCAGCTCTCTTCCAACATAATACCAATCGAAGCTCGTCTCACCTTGCTATGTTGAAGCATTTCAGATACTACCCATCTTACCGTATCTGCAGGCACAGCGAATCCAAGCGTATCAACATCCTCGCCGAATGCCTTCAACGTATTTACACCAATTACTTCACCACGTAAATTAACAAGCGGTCCGCCGCTATTTCCTGGATTGATCGCTGCATCTGTTTGCAAATATCGATAAGGCTCATCAATATTGCGATCCAATCCGCTTACAACTCCTGCACTCACGCTATTTCGCAGCTTTACTTGTAAAGGAACTCCGAAAGCAACAACTGTTTCACCAAGCTCCACTTTTTTGTCATTAGAAGCCAGCTTCAGCGTCTTCAAGTTCTTTGCATTAATTTTAATCAAAGCAATATCAGTCTCTACATCTACCAGAGACTTCACCACATCGTACTTCTTCCCATCCTGAAAAATAACTTTTACATCTTTGAGCCCATTTACTACATGTGCATTTGTAACGATCCAGCCATCACTGCGAATGGCAAAGCCAGAGCCAAATCCTAGCGCATCCCGCGGATCTTCCACTTCTTCTAACAACAATGGATCTTGCCCAATAATCGTTACTACCGCAGGATTCACCTGTTTTACTAGATTCGGAATAACATTCGATGACACTTTAGCTAAAGCAGTTGAAGATTGTACAGCTCCTACAGAATGAGGAACCACCGTTACGGCTACAGCCATAACTAACGTTATTATCATAGTAAATAAAGGCCAACTTCTCGTTTTCTTCACACCCAGCACTCCTGACATTGCATATAATCATATTCTCATATCTATCTATTATAGTCGTTCTCCCTAGTTAGGGAATAAAAAAACTCTTTGACGATAATCATCAAAGAGCTCAATACTATCCGACGTCTATAAATCAGTCCCCACTTGACTGATTTCTTCTACACATATCTGTTGTTCCACTTCCCAGCTTCTAACTCAGCCGGCAGCGATGTCCCTTATTACTCTCATATGTACGAATACCCCATTACATATAAATCAAGCAAGAGTTAGCAACATCCTACGTTATCAAACTAATAGAAGCTAGCTGCATTACTTTAAAAAGAAGAAATAATCTGGCGGATTCATTCCAAGATACCCGTAAACCATAACGATATCTGCAAGAATAAATGTAAGCAAGCTTACTGCAGCAAATCCAAGTGCGAATAAGTTACGGGGACGCTGCTTCACTTGTCTAATCAGTGCCCAGAGCAAAATTAAAGTAAATGCGACCATAAATACATCGAACCAATCAAAGGCGACTTTGCCTGCCTCACCTGCAGCTATTAACATGGTGGACCTCCCTTTATGCAAAGAGTTTACCTATCTTATCCCATGTTATATTTATCCATTCTATCTTGCAACATAAATGTTGGAAATCCAACTAGATTGTCACGATTTAGTCACATTTATAAATGGCATACAGAGTACATCGTGACTATATTCATGGTCTTGACTGATTAATAACCTTAATTATTAAGTTCGTAAACTGCTCCGGTATGTATGACCTAAGCATATTTGCTAATTCCAATGAGCCGTCCAACAAACCATAACATCTACTTACCCTATGGAAGTAGTTCAATCTCATCATAAGAGCGAATCATGACATGCGCTGATGCTGGCTTTTGTTGAAAGCGTCCATCCTCATCAATAAAAATGTGCATTGCACAGCCTGCGCTAGCACTCATCTCCATATCCCCAGTAGAATCTCCAATGACGACAACGTCCTTCGGCTCTAATCCAAGCTCTTCACAAGCCAAATACACCATATCCGGATATGGCTTGCCATGTGATACACAATCATCCCCAACGACACTATCAAAATGCTGGCGAATCCCCATCTTCGTCAGATGATCTTGGGAAGGCTCTTTATCATCTGCAGTAACAACACCTAATTTTAGGCCAAGTTGTTTACAGCGCTCCAAGAACGCCACAACTCCACGCACAGGTTCAATTTTGGCGTTTAATACATTGCCTGCATTTGCGTGTTCAAATACATCGGTAGCGCGACGTACCGCGTCATTCCAAGGCACACCAGCCCGATATAAATAATAAGCAGCGATCCCTATCATTTGCGAAGGAGAACCCATCGCAAGTGGGCCAAAGCGGTCATGAGACAATACATGACGCCCCTCATCAAGCTCAACACCTAGCAAAAAACCTGGCCCCTCAGGTAGTTCTGCTCCTTCTAGACGCAGCTCCCGCTCCAAACCCTCTAACACGGTTTCTGCCCAACGGCCCCATAGACTAATAAACTGCAATAAAGTACCGTCTTTGTCTAACAGCACACCTTTTACTTGCACACGATTGCCGCCTACACTCAGTTCTGCCATTTTTCTCACCCTTTGCCCTGTAGTCCATTCACGGATATTTCGTCTATACAATGTTTTCGACAAAGAAAGTCTTTTTCCTTCCAACAATCCCCTGTCGTAGACAACAGTTGAGTAAGCTTACGAGCCTGAAATCTAAATCCGGTACAATTGGCAACCAATATGCAAGCAGATCCTAAAACGATTCGAACGCAGCAACAACGGCGCATATAAAAAATGCGATGTAATCAGGGAAAGCTGCAATAATACTGCCTCCCTTGCTACATCGCATTAATAACTAGATCACGATTAAAAATTATCAATTAACAATCAGCGGTTACAAGCTACAAAGTATCCCGATTGTCATGTACCACTTAACTTCTTCATTGTGTCATAACTACTTGTAATTAAGCCTTATGTCGAACTGCCTACTTCAGCATTTTCGTCTATCTGCTGGCCTTCCAACTCGACTGTACGTGCACGATCCCGCTCCATAATCGGAAGCAAATACTGACCGGTGTATGACTCTTTCACTTGAACGACTTGTTCAGGCGTACCTTGTGCAACGATCATACCACCGCCGCTGCCGCCCTCTGGACCAAGGTCAATCATATAGTCTGCTGTCTTGATAACATCCAGGTTATGCTCAATAACAAGCACACTTTCACCTGATTCAACAAGACGGTGCAGCACTTCCAACAATCGATCGATATCCGCCACATGTAGACCTGTCGTCGGCTCGTCCAAAATATACAGCGTCTTGCCCGTGCTGCGACGGTACAACTCAGAAGCAAGCTTCACGCGCTGTGCCTCACCGCCAGACAATGTCGTTGCCGGTTGTCCCAATTTCATATAGCCGATTCCAACATCGAACAGTGTTTGCAGCTTACGATGGATGCGAGGGACGTTCTGGAAGAAGACAACCGAATCCTCAATCGTCATGTCCAAAATGTCAGCAATGTTTTTGCCTTTGTATTTAACGTCCAACGTTTCACGATTGTAGCGCTTGCCTTTACATATTTCACATGGCACGTACACATCCGGCAGGAAGTGCATCTCAATCTTAATAATTCCATCCCCGCGACAAGCTTCGCAACGTCCACCCTTCACATTAAAGCTGAAGCGACCTTTTTTGTAGCCGCGAATCTTCGCTTCGTTCGTTGTCGCAAACAAATCACGAATATCGTCAAAGACACCCGTATACGTTGCTGGGTTGGAACGTGGCGTACGTCCAATCGGTGACTGGTCAATATCGATAACCTTCTCAATATGCTCAAGGCCTCGAATTTCACGATGTGCACCAGGACGAACTTTTGCCTTATGCAGATCACGTGCTAACGTCTTATAAAGAATTTCATTAATAAGTGTCGACTTACCTGATCCCGAAACTCCAGTTACAGCCGTAAAGACACCTAACGGAATCTTCACATTGACGTTGCGCAAGTTATTTTCCTTTGCACCACGAATCTCAAGCCAACGATCATCGGTCTGACGACGCTGCAACGGTACTGGAATGAATTTGCGTCCACTCAAATACTGACCCGTCAATGACTGCTCATCCTGCATCACTTCTTGCGGTGTACCTTGTGATACAACCATACCACCGTGAATGCCCGCTCCTGGCCCGATATCAATAATATAATCGGCAGCCAGCATCGTATCTTCATCATGTTCAACGACAATGAGCGTGTTGCCCAAATTGCGCATATGCTCCAATGTCCGAATCAAACGGTCGTTATCACGTTGATGAAGTCCAATGCTCGGCTCGTCTAGAATATACAATACGCCCATGAGGCTGGAACCTATTTGCGTAGCAAGACGAATCCGCTGCGCCTCGCCACCTGACAATGTGCCAGCTGCTCGATTCAGCGTCAAATATTGAAGCCCGACATTTACTAAGAAGCCCAATCGAGCATTAATTTCCTTCAAAATAAGATTCGCAATCAATAATTCCTTCTCTGTTAACGCAAGCGATTCGAACCACTGCTGCGCCTCACCAATCGATAATGCTGTCACGAATGCCATGTTCTGATCGTTAATCGTAACAGCTAGACTTTCTTTGCGCAGACGGTGACCTTTACAGCCGCCGCATGGCTTCGCACTCATAAATCCTTCAATAAATTCACGGATGCCTTCAGAAGCTGTCTCGCGATAGCGACGTTCTAAATTATGAATAACGCCTTCAAAGGTAACTTGAGCTTCCTTGCGATGTCCGAAGTCATTTTCATATACGAATCGAATCTTCTCAGCTCCTGTGCCATGAAGAATCTTCGTCATATGCTCAGCTTCCAACTGTGAAACCGGAATGTCTGTCGGAATAGAATAATGCTCACAAACAGCACGAAGGAACTGTGGATAATAGTTGGACGTACTTCCCGCCCATGCTTCGAATGCTCCATCATCGATCGATTTATCCCGGTCTGGCACAAGCAGCTCAGCATCGACAATCATTTTCTGTCCAAGCCCATCACAATCAGAGCAAGCACCGAAAGGACTGTTAAATGAGAACATACGCGGTGCCAACTCATCGATGCTGAATCCACACTCTGGACAAGCCAGATTCGAACTAAATACGAGTTCTTCCTGATCGATAATATCAACGATGAGCTTGCCCCCAGACAAGTTCAATGCAGTCTCTATCGAATCTGCAAGCCTTGCTTCAATATCATCCTTCACAACGATACGGTCAACAACTACCTCAATATTGTGCTTCTTATTCTTTTCTAACTCAATCGTATCAGATACTTCGCGCATTTCTCCGTCAACGCGAACACGAACGAAGCCTTGTTTTTGAATATCAGCAAACACAGACTTATGCTCGCCCTTGCGCCCCGAAACGATGGGAGCTAGCAATTGCAGCTTGGTCCGTTCCGGATAAGTCATAATTCGATCGACCATCTGCTCAACCGTCTGAGATGTAATCTCAAGACCATGGTCCGGACAGTGTGGGCGCCCAATACGTGCAAACAATAGACGAAGATAGTCATAAATCTCCGTTACCGTTCCTACTGTAGAACGAGGATTACGGCTAGTTGTCTTCTGATCAATTGAAATGGCAGGTGAAAGCCCATCAATTGAATCTACATCCGGCTTCTCCATTTGTCCCAGAAATTGACGTGCATAGGCAGACAAAGATTCTACATAACGGCGCTGCCCTTCCGCATAAATCGTATCGAATGCCAAAGATGACTTGCCAGACCCACTCAAACCCGTCAACACGACGAACTTATCACGCGGGATCGTGACGTCGATATTTTTTAAGTTGTGGGCTCTTGCCCCTTTTATGACGATATTCTCACTAGCCAACTTACACCCTCCGCTCTAGGTTCACGCGAACCACAATTTCAAGCTTCTATATCATTAAAGTAGAACGAAATATCCGTTCTTACCTATTCATAACTCCGTTATTACTTAATCCATCGCACGCAATTCCAACAATGCATCACGCAACTCCGCAGCACGTTCAAACTGCAAGTTCTTCGCAGCTTCTTTCATATCCTGCTCTAAGCGCTCAATGACGGCATGGCGATCCTTCTTCGACATCTTCTCGATAGGCTTGTTGGTCGTGTATTCTTCCTTAGACTCAGCAGCCTTCGTCGCTTCAATAACATCCCGTACTTTCTTGCGGATCGTTTGCGGCGTAATACCGTGCTTCTCATTGTATGCGATCTGAATCGTACGACGTCGTGCCGTTTCTTTGAGCGCTTTATCCATCGAATCCGTGATCTTATCACCATACATAATAACGAATCCATCCGAGTTACGCGCCGCCCGTCCGATCGTCTGAATGAGCGATCGTTCCGCACGCAGGAAGCCTTCCTTATCTGCATCAAGAATGGCTACCAGCGATACCTCTGGAAGATCCAGTCCTTCCCGCAGCAAGTTAATGCCGACTAAAACATCAACAACACCGAGACGTAGATCACGAAGAATCATCATCCGCTCTAACGTTTTAATATCTGAGTGCAAGTATTTAACCTTGATCCCTACCTCTTTCAAATATTCCGTTAAATCCTCTGACATCTTCTTCGTCAACGTTGTAACGAGCACACGCTCATCCTTGTCAATACGCGTCCGTATTTCCCCAATAAGATCATCGATCTGTCCCTTCGTAGGACGAACCTCGATAACAGGATCAAGCAATCCTGTTGGACGAATGATTTGCTGCACCATTTCTGGCGTATGTTCCAATTCAAATGGTCCTGGCGTTGCTGAGATAAACAAAGCTTGATCCACCTTGCTCTCGAACTCCTCAAACCTTAATGGTCGATTGTCCAATGCAGAGGGCAAACGGAAGCCATGCTCAACTAGAACAGTCTTCCTTGCTCTGTCACCGTTGTACATGCCTCGAATTTGTGGAAGCGTTACATGTGACTCATCGACAACAACAACAAAGTCATCAGGGAAGTAATCCAACAAAGTGTATGGCGTCGCACCAGGCTCACGGAACGTAAGTGGACCCGAATAGTTCTCAATACCGGAACAGAAGCCCATCTCCTGCATCATCTCAATATCATAGCGTGTACGCTGTTCAAGACGCTGTGCCTCCAGCAGCTTATTCTCACTGCGCAGCACTTGCAGGCGCTCTTCCAATTCACGCTCAATATTAACGAGTGCCACCTTCATCGTTTCTGAAGCTGTAACGAAGTGAGATGCTGGGAATATAGCTACATGATCACGCTCACCAATAATCTCACCAGTAAGCACATCAATTTCCGTAATGCGCTCAATCTCATCGCCAAACAGCTCTACTCGTACGGCCTGCTCTCCCTTAGATGCTGGGAAAATCTCGATTACATCGCCTCGCACACGGAATGTTCCTCGCACGAAATTCAAGTCATTACGCTGGTACTGAATGTCCACCAACTTGGACAGTATCTCATTACGTGACCTTTCCATGCCCGTTCGTATAGAAAATACCAGATTCCCGTATTCAATCGGTGAACCTAAACCATAAATACACGATACACTCGCTACGATGATGACATCTCGACGCTCAAATAGCGCTGACGTCGCAGAGTGACGCAGTTTATCGATCTCTTCATTAATACTTGAATCTTTCTCAATATACGTATCCGATGATGGAATATAAGCTTCAGGCTGGAAGTAATCATAGTAACTCACGAAGTATTCCACCGCATTATTAGGGAAAAACTCTTTGAATTCACTGCACAATTGAGCAGCCAATGTCTTATTATGTGCGATGACAAGTGTTGGTCGATTGAGCTTGGCAATCGTGTGAGCAATCGTAAATGTCTTACCCGTACCCGTTGCACCAAGCAGTGTTTGATATCGCTTCCCCTCGTAGACCCCTTTAATCAGTTCTTCAATCGCCTGCGGCTGGTCTCCCTGGGGACTAAAATCCGATACTAATTCAAACGACTTCGAACTCATTGGAATATGTTCCATACTCGCTTATCACCGCACCCTTCATCATTAATCTTAATCTAGTTTAACCATGCTTCTAGGTCTTGAGATTCATTTCCCTCAACCACTGTCATTATGCTAAAGTTTCGCTTCCGAACACCCGATATATGAAACAGTATAGCCCTATCACAACAGCAAATATCAATGCTAAATAGCTATATTTAAAATGGTCGGATATATGATCGATCCATCATAACTTTCATACGTTAAAATAAGAATGTTTGTTCCCTTTTATTATACTCCTAACACGGTTTGGATGCAAATGGGAACTTCATTTAGGAGGATACTATTTATGGACAAAACGACGATTGTCGGAATTGCTGCTGGGCTTATTGCACTCATCGGCGGATTTATTATGGAAGGCGGACATTTGAGCGGTCTGTGGGAAAGTACAGCAGCTATCATCGTATTTGGCGGTACAATTGCTGCAGTCGTTGTCAGTTTCCCAGCCAATCGTTTGCGCACAATACCTGATGCATTGAAAATGGCGTTTACACAACCAAAATCTGAGATGCCCCAACTCATAGATGATATGGTGGCAATGGCTACTCAAGCACGCCGCGAAGGTGTTCTCGTTCTGGAGGATGCAGCACACAAACACAACAATCTCTTCCTGAAAGAAGGGCTGCTGCTCGTCGTTGACGGTACAGAAGCAGAGACTGTAAAAGAACTGACTGACTTAGATATCGACGCTGTAGAACAGAAGCACGAAGGTTACGCCAAAATATTCGAAGCTGCGGGCGGATACGCTCCGACAATGGGGATTATCGGTACAGTCATGGGTCTTATTCACGTGCTTGGCAGCTTAAATGATCCTGCCAACCTAGGACCAGCAATTGCAGTTGCATTTACAGCTACTTTATATGGTGTAGCGACTGCCAATGTCATCTACTTGCCGGTATGCTCCAAGATCAAAGTTCGCAGCAGTCAAGTTATTCGAGAAATGGAAATGATTCAATACGGTATCCTCTCGATTCAAGCAGGTGAAAACCCACAAATCATCCGCAAAAAGCTAAGTTCCTTTATGCTAACCGAAACGTCTCATCAACCGTTAGCCCGTATGCCGGAAATGAATCGGGGGATGAAGGTTGAGACGCAGAAATAGAAGACGCGGACAAGCTGCCGCAGCCGAAAATCAAGAAAGATGGCTCATCACCTATGCCGACCTGATTACGCTGCTTATGATTTTCTTTGTCGTTATGTATGCGATGAGTCAGGTCGATTTAACGAAATATGAATCTTTATCCTCCACCCTTTCATCTACATTTAGTGATAGTGGAGGCACAGGCCCACTTCCTGACGGAAGCGGTATTTTAGAAGGCGCCCACACGAAGCCAGGAGAAACAGGCGGATTACAAACGAAGGTAGACGGGGGCTCTGGCGATCAAAATACCGACAAGCGCGACGGCAAACAGCCAGCTGCGAATCAGGGTGTTATGATTGGTCAAATTACGCAACAGGACTTGGCCTTCCGTAAGCAGGAGCAGCAGCTTCAAGACACGATGAAGAAGATCCAACAATATATCGATGAAAATAAATTACAAAACTCCATCAGCGTCAATGATGTACCTAAAGGAATCGAAATTCGCCTAAGTGATCGGCTATTATTCAGTCTCGGGCAATCCGAGTTAACAGCTCAAGCCGAACCTACGCTAGCAAAACTTGCATCTCTGTTCGGACAACTTGACTCTATGATTAGTATTGAAGGCCATACAGACAATCTGCCATTTGCGTCCGGCAGCCGCTACAAAGATAACTGGGAGCTGTCAGCCGAACGCGCATTGTCTGTGCTCCGCTTCTTTATTACAGAGCACAACTTAAAGACCGAACAATTCCAGATCGCAGGCTATGGGGATACACGACCTGTTGCTACTAACGATACGGTAGAAGGACGACAAAAAAACAGGCGTGTAGAGATTATCATTCTACGAAACGTCATGCGACCAACTTCATAATCGTTTAGCCAACACAACACCGCACCGGGGATAACCCTCGGTGCTTTTTTCTTCCATTTTCACATTACGCACAGTTTATCCACATTTTCACACAACTTATTCACATATACTTTTTGGTTATACACATTATCCACCTACTTATACACAAATATTGAATAACTATTGTGAATATTCCATGAAAGCACTTTCTTATCCACAAAAATGCCCTGATTCCTTATTGGAGTCAGGGCATAAACTACGCTATCAACAGCTTATTAAGAAAGAGTATGCTCTTCCGATGCTTGTTCAAGACGTTTGTTTGATTTTTTTGATTTTCTCCACGGAGATAAGAACAATTGACGCACAGATACCGGCTTCATTTCAGCAACATAGGATACATGGTTATCCGGAGCTAACAACACACCTAATTGATGATGCTCGTCTGCATACATAGCACGCTGCACAAACTTCACATCCCCATTGCTATTGAACACTTCAAGCTTACAAAAGGCCGCATTTGCGCGTAAAGCTTGATGTAATTCTTCTTTCGTACGGGTAGGTACGCCATTAACTTTCGTAATAATCTCTCCTGGCTGAAGCTTCAACTCCTCCGCCGGACTTCCCGGCAGCACCGCTTGGATAAGCAAGCCACGTTTATCATGCGTATACATCGGGCTTCGCCCTGACTCCTCGCTGCGACTTTGATAAACAAGCCATTCATGCATCACTATAGCCACTAACGCTCCGATCGGAGCTAGAGGATACCACCAATGGGCTAGCAATGCCACCGCCAGCAGTGCTGCAGCATACATATACAGCCTCGATGCCGTAACTCTCGCCTTATCTTGCGGCAAATACGTATAGGTCATATCACTAAAACCAATGACAATTGGCAAAGCAGTGAACGTCCATCCCGAAACCCCTATTCCTTCTGCAAACAAAGGCATCCAAGGCAGTGTCAATCCATCAGCTGCAGGAACGAGCAGCAACAACGGCATCGGCCAGAACATGTTCATCTGATAACCACCTACGATACGTCCGCGCTTGCTATCCATATAGAAAGGACTTGCAAAGCGCGCCGCTTGCTTACGTACAAGCCAAGCTTCCGCTGCATGAACGAGCGCGATAATGACGAGCAAGCCTGCCGCGTTCATATCTCTCAGATCTGTTATCCACGCTGCCATCCATCCTGACGGCTGCCAATCGGGCATAAGCCGCAATATAAGCTGCAGCAGTACAAGTACGCCTCCTGCATAAGCAAGACAAATCCAACGAACACGAAATAGTATGAGTACAACAGTTAGAATCCAAAGCAATATCATGACAGAGCTAGGAATTAGCGCACCAAGCCCTACAGCAGCAAAGCTGACTATAATTCCAGCAACTAATCCTCCAAGCAGAGCTCTCCAAGTCTGCTCCAGCCAACTCCGCATCTTAACCGCATATAACCGTCGTTCTAGAAGCATTTGACGACGGTATTGTATCGCTATAAACACAACTGCTAACCAATAAAACGGATTCAACAGCCATGACAGTATTGCTTGAGCGATTCGAGTACCGAATGCAACGATGAGGTCCACATCTTTCGCCCCCTTCTAATCTTACAACTTTAATAGTTACAGTGACTAACGACCACTTTTGCAGCTGCCGTTCGTGTCAGAACACCACGTATCGGTGTATCGTTTATTCACGAGGCTGTATTCCAATACCTTACCATATAAAATAAATGAGTTACTAACAACATAACAAAAAGAGAAGGCACAAGCCGAAGCCTGCAACCTTCTCTATATTCGACAACGACTAACGGATTTCCTTCTGTACTGCTTTAATCGCAGCATCCAATTGTGCATCGTTCTTCGGATCACGAATCGCTTTAATGACCGCTTGTTCCAATTTCTCCGCAGTTTGCTTATTCACTTCCCCCGTCACTGGAAGACTATGATCACGCTGGAACTTCTCTACCGCTTGCTTCGTATCAGGCGAGAAGTACCCATCTACTCGATCAACCGAATAGCCAAGACCCTTCAAAATATGTTGAACGTTCGCCACATCTGGAGATGTCAAATTAAGCTTCAGCGTTTTATCTTTCGGAATAGGCGCTGCTTGGAAGTAGCTTGGTTGAGCTACTTTTACATCCGGTTCGATTCCTTTTTCATGAATCCATTTTCCATCCGGTGTTAGCCATTTCGCAATTGTGAGCTTGATGAGATCCCCGTCATTTTTAGAAACAAGGTGGCTTGCTTGAACCGTGCCTTTGCCAAAAGTATGATCACCAACAAGAATCGCTCCAGCCGATTCCTGCAAAGCAGCTGCCATAATTTCCGAGGCACTAGCGCTGCCCTTATTCGTTAGCACTGCAATCGGATAAGGTTTCACATCTTTCGCACCTTTGGACTTGTATACGTCCCGCTTCTTATCTCGATACTCCACTTGCAAAATAGGCTTACCGCTCGGAACAAACTGCTCTGTCATTTGCTTAACGGTATCCAGTACTCCGCCTGGGTTATTCCGAACATCGATAATGAGCCCTTTCATCTGCTTCGCTTCCAGCTCTTTAAGTGCCTTTTCAAAACGTTCAGCTGTATTAGCAGAATATTGACGAAGCTCAATATATCCAATATTGCCTTCCAACATCGATGGATATACCGTCTCTAAATCTACCTTGTCCCGCTTAATATGGAACACCATAACTTGTTCATGTCCAGGCCGCTTCACTTCAAGTTTAACGGTAGAACCTTTAGGACCGCGGATTTTACTAACGGCTTCCGTCAATGTTTTACCATCGAGACTTTCACCATCAACCGTTAAGAGTACATCCTTAGGCTGCAACCCTGCTTTCTCAGCTGGGGACTCTTTGATCGGAGAGACGACCGTAACAGCTCCATCCTCTAACGATACTTCAGCTCCGATTCCTGTAAACTCTCCCTCAACACTTTCATTAAAAGAAGTAGCCTCACTTCTTCTCATATAAGTGGAATAGGGGTCTTTCAATACAGCGAACATTCCGTCTAACGCGCCGGACACTAACTTTTCCCGATCGACTGGCTCTATATAATTGCTCTCAATAGTATGAAGCACAGAGTTAAGCTTCTGCATCTGCTGCGATGAGAACCCCGTACCTGTTGCATTCACATGGCCGGAAAGAGCCGGTACGTTCAACACAGCCACCGTCAGTAGGCTGCTCAACACGATTGCACTGCCTACCATGAGCGCTACTGTCCGTCCTTTGAATGACATCTGCTCACCGCCTTCATGAATTAGAGCTTGTAATATGCTCCACAATTGTAGTATATGTCTATGTCTATCTTATCCATTCAAATAATTTTCAGGATCCATCTTATTTCCGTTTAAACGAACTTCAAAATGAAGATGGTTACCTGTCGAGCGTCCTGTCGTTCCGACCTCAGCAATTTTCTGCCCACGACTTACAACATCGCCCTTACTTACTTTAATACCGCCATTGCGAATGTGACCATAAAGCGTCCACAAGCCATTGCCATGATCGATGATGACCGTATTGCCGTATCCATTCCACAACTCTGCCATGATGACAGTACCGCTTTCCGCTGCATATATTGGCGTACCTGAAGGAGCTGCCATATCCATACCACTGTGGTTAGCTGCTCTGCCTGTAATCGGGTCCGTACGACCACCGAAACGAGAAGTCAGCGTATAGTTATCTTTTAACGGAACTGCTAGCTTACCGCCACTGTAGGCCGGCACACTTGTCACGTGAGAAGTAGTTGATTTTTTCGCTCTTTCTGCAGCTTCACGCTTTCTGCGTGCATCTTCTGCGGCTTTCTCCTTCAACAGCTTCGAACGCTCCATCGCAAACTCGACAAGCATCTTATCTTGTTCGTCGCTTAATCCGTGAGCCTCTTCAATTTGCTGATCTAGGCTTGCAATCATAACTTCTTTTTCGCGCTCTTTCTTCATTAGATCCTGCTTAGTTTCATCTAACTGAGCGTAGAGACTTTTGACGCGTTTAAGATCCTGCTCAATTTCTTTCTTCTTCTCGATTACGAGCAGCTTGTCCTTTTCATGGTCTTCTAGAATCTTCTGATCCTGATTGGCGATCAGTTCCAAAGAATCAAGGCGATCCAAGAAATCTTTAAAGCTAGTCGCACTGAACAATACATCCAAATAAGAAACATTGCCGCTCGTATACATCAGCTTCACACGCGTATCCAGCATTTTGCTTCGCTCTTCAATACGTCGATTGGCTTCTTCTAATTGGAATGCATTCTCGCTTAACTTCAGCTCTGTTTTATCAATATCAAGCGAAACCCTTGTCATTTCTGCAACCTTTGACTCGATCTGACCAGAAATAACTTTCATATCCGCTTGTGTCTTCTTTTTGCTCTTCGCTGCCGTAGCAGCCTTAGCATCGGCATTTTGTTGAACTTGCTCAGCTTTACGCATTTCCTGCTGTAAATCTTTTAATTTGCGGTCAATGGAGCCTGCCTGAGAAGCTTCTGTGACTGCAGCCGGTGTCATCGTGAGCAGCATAGCTCCACACAACACAACCGCGATACTTTTCTTTTTCAACAAAGTCTCCTCCTCGTTCCATTAAATCAATACATTTATTGTTCATGCTCCATATCCGCTATACTACACTTTCAAGAACTTGCGAATTGAAATGGTACTTCCCCATACTCCGATCAAAATTCCTAGAGCCAGCAAGCTGCCAAATGCAAACGTCCAAATATTGCTTAACGGTAGCATATCGATAAATTGCATGCCCAGCGTATCTGCCGTAAGTGCAAACAGCTGATTGTAAGCAAAGAACAAAATAGCAATGGTAACAACCGAACCGATAAGTCCGATTAACGCACCTTCAATGAAGAACGGCCAGCGGATAAACGAGTTTGTTGCCCCTACCATTTTCATAATGCTAATTTCACGCTGACGTGCCATAATCGTAATCTTAATCGTATTCGCAATTAAGAACATAGCCGTGAAGCCTAAACCGACCACAAGAATTAAGCCAAAGTTACGAATCATTTCTGTCAATTTGAATAACTTCTCAACATGACCTTGTCCGTAGTTAACAATATCGATAGGCTTGTCCTTATTCGTTTCATTCAAAGCTTGAATCTTCTTCGCTACTATCGGAACCGTCTCTGGCTTGTACACTTCAACGGTGAATGAATCAGGAAGTGGATTCGTTTCAGGAGTATATCCTTTTACAAGATCCTTTCCTTTGTCGCCAAGTTTCTTTTCTAATATCTTCAAGCCTTCTGCTTTAGGAATAAGCGTCACTTGGCTGACTTCGGACATATTTCCGATGTCTGTTTCCAACAGATCAACTTGTTCTTTAGATGTTCCAACTTTCAGGTATACACTAATCGTTATTTTACTATCGACCTGGCTCATCAAATGGTTCAAGTTGAAGGACAATAGAATAAATACACCTAAAATAAACAATGAAATGACGATTGAGCTTATTGAAGCAACAGACATCCATCCATTGCGTACAATGCTTTTGCTGCCTTCTCTAAGATGGCGGGATATTGTATTAAGTGTCATAACCGTAATCCCCCCGAGCCTCATCGCGCACAATCGTACCTTCTTCAATCGCAATGACACGACGCCGTATTCGGTTAACGATGTCTTTGTTATGCGTTGCCATAATAATGGTAGTGCCTCGATAATTAATTTCTTCTAACAGCTTCATAATCTCCCAAGATGTTTCAGGATCCAAGTTCCCTGTAGGTTCATCGGCTACAAGTACCGCAGGATTGTTAACGATTGCGCGCGCAATTGCTACACGCTGCTGTTCACCGCCTGAAAGTTGAGATGGCAAGCAGTTCATCTTCTGCTTCAAACCAACCAGCTCCAATACTTCTGGGACACGTCGCTTAATAACCTTCTTCGGCGCTTCAATAACTTCCATTGCAAATGCGACATTTTCATATGCCGTAAGCTTCGGAAGCAACCTGAAATCTTGGAAAATGACGCCGATATTACGGCGTACATATGGAATTTTGCGCTGCTTCAGTTTTCCAATGTTAAATCCATTTACGAAGAGCTGGCCCTTCGTAGGCACTTCTTCTCTATAAATTAACTTCATAAATGTAGATTTACCTGCTCCTGATGGACCAACTAGATATACGAACTCGTCTTTATCAATGAGGACATTGATGCCGCGCAATGCATGCGAGCCGTTCGTATAGGTCTTCCAAATATCTTGCATCTCAATCAAAAGTTATCACTTCCTATGTGTATAAGATCAGCCCTTATATATTCGACACTAGGCCGCTAAATCCTCTTCAATTATTACAATTTCTACACCATTTTGCGGTTGACAGGGAAGAAACTCATTATTTCCCGGGAAAATGTCTTAACATGTCCAACATTAGCCAAATTAATCGACATAAATGGAATAATAATCCTTCCAATTAAGGCTTATAGTAGTTGAAAATGATTTAACTTGATATGGAAATATTCACAGCTTATCCGCATAAGATGGGAAAGACGACCTTGATGGACAGGGGGCTGCTTCCTAATGCTTAAAAAATATAAATGGATAATCAGCATTTCACTTCTTCTCGTCCTTTCCTGCAGTGCCTTATGGTACTGGGCTGAACGTTATACACAATCCAATACCATTCCCGCACATGTACAGTTATCCGGCTGGCTAATCAGTGGAATGGATATAACAACATTCGAACAACAGCTAGCTGAGCGAATACGTAAGCTCGAGCAAAGAGCCATTGTATTCACCTTTGATGCCGCTAAGCTCCCTCCAGTCCGAACCACACTCGCACATATTGGCGTACGTTATCAGGCTGCGGCACTTATGGAGCAGCTTAAGCAATTACAGCAAGGATCATTGTGGCAGAAAATACATAAAAGGCTATACTTTCAAGAACAGTGGTCGCTAACATTTGATTGGGAGCAATCTATTTGGAAAAATAGATTTACACCTCAATGGGAAGTAAAAGCTTTTGGTACGCCTGTCTCTGCCGAGCGAGTCATTACAGCAAACGATACGATAGAGTACAAAGTGGATAAACCTGTATACCGCCTTGACCGAGTACAGATGGAACAAACCATACGTGCTGCACTACCAGCTCAATGGACCACAACTCATCCAGTCGTTGCGGCGGCGCCGCTTCAGCGATATGAAGCACCTGTTACCCTTCGCTCCCTGCAAGCGGAAGGGATTGAACGCAAAATTATGGAATTCTCGACGACTTTTGTACAAGAAGACGATGGACGAACCCATAATGTCAAAGCCGCTGCTCAAACGATCAACAATATGATACTCAAGCCAGGCGACGTTTTTGACTACGATCGCGTCATTGCCGACACCGAACGACAACACGGCTTCAAGGAAGCTCCCGTCATCTTCAACGGCAAGCTTGTACCAGGTGTGGGAGGCGGAATATGCCAAGTTTCGAGCACGCTGTACAATGCTGCACTACGATCGGGACTTCACATCGTAGAACGCAGAAACCACTCCTTGCCTGTAAAATACCTTCCACTTGGATTAGACGCCACTTTTTCGCAAGGATATATTAATTTCAAATTTAAAAATACGACTGCCAAACATCTGCTTATTCGTACCGCAACAGAAGAAGACCGCCTCACGATAAAGCTGTTTGGGACGATGGACACAAGCATACAGTATAAGATGGAGACCAAGACGCTCAAAATCATGAAGCCAGATGTAAAATACGTACGGAACAATCAACTTACCCCTGGCACGCAAGAGTTATTGCAACCTGGAAAGAACGGCTTTCAAGTCGAGACCTACCGCTTAAAGCTGGTAGATGGCAAAGAGGTTTCACGCGAACGGGTTTCGCTAGATACTTACAAACCACAACCTTCATTAATTGCCGTCAATAATGGAGGCACGCCTGAACGTGGAGCTGTAGAAGAGCGCAAGCCAATTGTAGAAGATGGACTGCATGGCCCGAACTTCGATCAAGGCAGATAAAGAAAAAATATATTTTTCATGTCGACAAACTTATTCAAAGTGAACTTATTTATGTTTCTTGCTGTTCAACTACACATACCATTACAAACCAAACAGCACGCGTTAGCGCCTCACGGGACGCTATTAACGCGTGCTGTTCGTATTGGGGCATATCATACTGCCCTTGAATTAGCTAGCTAACCTCACTACTTTGCAACCGCAGATTGGACTTGAGCTGCAGCTGCTTCAGCTTGCTTCTGCTCATTCCAAGTGCTCGTAACTTGCAAAGCCTCTGCTGCACGAACGATCGCCGCCTCAACTTGCGGCTTAGCCGTTCCGCCGTATACATTTCGTGCATTCACGACCTGTTCAGGCTGAAGCACATCATAAATCTTCTCATCGAACAACGGAGAGAACTGTTGGAATTCCTCAAGCGACAAGTCCAGCAAGTAAACACCCTTCTGAATGCAATACAGCACCGTCTTCCCAATCACTTCATGTGCTTGGCGGAATGGCAATCCCTTGTTCACAAGGAAATCGGCAATATCCGTCGCGTTTGAGAAGTCTTGGTTGACCGCTTGACGCATGCGGGCGCGGTTTACTTTCATCGTGGCAATCATCGGTGCAAACAAGCGCAATGCACCATCCAACGTTGCAACCGTATCAAACATGCCCTCTTTGTCTTCCTGCATATCTTTGTTATAAGCTAGCGGAAGTGCCTTTAGTACAGTCAACATGCCGATAAGATTGCCATATACCCGCCCTGTTTTGCCTCGCACAAGCTCAGGCACGTCTGGGTTCTTCTTCTGAGGCATAATGCTAGATCCCGTACAGAAAGCATCATCCAGTTCAATGAATTGAAACTCTGTACTCGACCACAATACAAGTTCTTCACACAATCGCGATAAGTGCGTCATAATGAGCGAAGCATTGGCTAGAAACTCCACAATGAAATCCCGATCACTTACGGCATCCAGACTGTTCTCATAAATACGCTCAAAACCAAGCTGCTCCGCAACAAAGTGACGATCAATTGGGAATGTTGTCCCTGCCAGTGCCCCTGCCCCTAAAGGCAGCGTGTTGATACGCTTGTAGCTGTCTTTCAGCCGTTCAATATCGCGTTCGAACATCGATACATAAGCCAGTAAGTGATGTGCAAATAAAATAGGCTGCGCACGCTGGAGATGTGTGTACCCCGGTATGATGGTATCTATGTTCTCCTTCGCCTGTGTAATCAGCGCCTCTTGTACATTGCCTAACAGTTCGACGAATTGAACGACATGTTTACGCAAATAAAGATGCATATCTGTAGCAACCTGATCGTTACGGCTGCGACCTGTATGCAGCTTGCCCCCTACAGGTCCGATCAGCTCAATCAGCTTTTTCTCAATATTCATATGGATATCTTCATCTGATACGGAGTATTCCATCTGCCCCGCTTGAATCAGTGCAAGCACTTGCAATAACCCATCCTTAATGCGATCCGCATCTTGCTGCGGCACGATACCGCAGCGACCGAGCATCGCAATATGAGCGAGACTACCTTGTATATCTTCTTCTGCCATCTTCTTATCGAACGTAATCGATGCCGTATATTGTTCTACGAGCTCATCCGTCTGTTTCGTAAACCGTCCGCCCCAAAGCTTGCTCACAATGTCCCCTCCTGCCCATGAGAATATCTATCTACATCCAAATGGTACGCCTATCCTTATTACATGCCTTCACGAGTCAAGCTTCAGCTCAGTTCGTATATACGGCTTCAGCCGTTTGCTTTGGAACTGCTGTTGTTGCACTTGCACTATGCACACCAGCAGAAACTTTCAAACGCAGTGCATTCAACTGAATAAAGCCAGTCGCATCGTTCTGATCGTAAGCCTGTGTCGGATCCGCTTCCATCGTCGCGATATCTGGATTATATAGGCTGACAGGACTTTTTACGCCTGCGCCAATCACATTTCCTTTATAAAGCTTCAAGCGCACCGTACCCGTAACGTTTTTCTGACTTTCTTGTACCAATGCTTGAATAGCCAAACGCTCTGGTGCAAACCAAAAACCGTTATAAACGAGATTGCTGTATTTGGCAATGAGTGAATCACGTAAATGCATTACTTCGCGATCCATCGTCAACGACTCCATTTTGCGATGAGCCGTAAATAAAATCGTTCCACCTGGCGTCTCATATACACCACGGCTCTTCATGCCCACGAATCGATTCTCCACCATATCAACACGACCGATACCGTGCTTGCCGCCAAGCTCATTTAATTTCTCCATCATCTGCAGCGGTGTATGTGCATCACCATTGATCGCAACACAGTTGCCCTGTTCAAAAGATAGCTCGATATATTCAGCCGTATTTGGCGCATCTTCCGGAGATACACTCAACACGAACATTTCTTTATTTTCATCTGCACTCGGATCAAACCAAGGATCCTCTAAAATGCCGCTCTCGAAGCTAATGTGGAGCAAGTTGCGGTCCATCGAATATGGCTTCGCAGCAGAAGCTTGCACAGGAATACCATGTTTCTCCGCATATGCGATCATTTCAGCACGGCCCGGGAACTGCTCGCGGAAAGCCTCTGAACGCCAAGGTGCAATCACCTTAATTTCTGGCGCCAGCGCAGCCGCTGTAAGCTCAAAACGTACTTGGTCATTGCCTTTACCAGTCGCACCATGTGCGATAGCAGTTGCACCTTCAGCACGGGCGATCTCGACCATACGCTTCGCAATAAGCGGACGAGCGATACTCGTTCCTAGCAAGTACTGCCCCTCATAGAGTGCGCCTGCTTGAAACATTGGCTGAATGAAATCACTCGCAAACTCATCTCGCAAATCATCAATATAGATTTTGGATGCGCCTGTTGCCAGAGCCTTCTCCTCTAAACCATCCAACTCTTCCTTCTGCCCGATATCTGCAGTAAAAGCTATAATTTCAGCATCATACGTTTCTTTTAACCACTTTAAAATTACTGATGTATCCAGCCCGCCAGAATAGGCCAGCACGATTTTCTCCTTCGCCATCGTTCCCGCTCCTCTCAAACTCCCGCCATCTGCTAGTTCATCCTTGATTCTATTACGATCAATTGCAATTTCACTGGTTGCGCTACATGGAGCGAGCAGCTTCGGTTGCAACGGAATAGTTCTCCATATACATTGTGAAAATACTAGTCACGCATAATAGCAGCCATAATCGCTTTTTGTGCATGCAGTCGATTTTCCGCTTCATCAAACACGACGGAATGTGGGCCATCAATAACGCCCTCACTCACTTCTTCCCCACGATGAGCAGGCAAGCAGTGCATGAATAAGTAGTCTGACTTGGCATATTTCAAAAGCGACTCATTCACCTGGAAGTTCTTGAATGCTCTCTCTCTATCCTGCTGCTCGGATTCAAAGCCCATGCTAGCCCACACATCAGTGTAAATAAAATCCGCGTCGGCTGCCGCTTCCTGCGGATCGGACGTCAACGTTATCGCTGCCCCATAAAGTTCGGCTTGTTCTCTGGACTGCTTAATAACGTCCGCATCCGGCCCATACCCTTCTGGTGTCGCTACTGCGATGTGCATACCCAACTTAGCAGCACCCATCATGAGTGAATGTGCCATATTGTTGCCATCACCGATATAAGCGATCTTTAGCCCTTCCAATTTCCCCTTCTTCTCATAAGCAGTCATATAGTCAGCCAACGCCTGACATGGATGATTCAGATCGGACAATCCGTTAATAACCGGAACCGTCGCGCTGCGAGCCAAGTCTATGACTGTGCTGTGCGCAAACGTACGAATCATAATGCCGTCCACATAACGGGACAGTGTTTGCGCTGTATCGGAGATCGTTTCACCACGACCAATTTGAATATCATTTTTACTCAAAAACAATGATGTTCCACCTAACTGGTACATCCCTACTTCAAAGGAGACCCGTGTCCGAGTGGAAGACTTTTCGAATATCATCGCAAGCGATTTGCCTTTAAGAGGCTGGGACGGAGCACCCGCCTTTTGAAGCCGCTTCAGCTCGATGGCATCATGTATCAAGGCATATATTTCTTCTTGTGTATAATCTGCAAGAGCGACAAAATCCCGCCCTTTTAAGTCCAAAAGTGTCGATGTCATTGGGCTTATGCCTCCAATCCAAACAATTTCTGTGACTTCATCATCTATAGCCGGCATAGCCAACCTGTTGAGTCATCTATATTTCACAGCTAAGCTGCATCGTTTACATTTATTAACCGACTTGAGCAGTCTGTTCTGCCAATACACGTTCTATAATCGCTACAGCTGCATTGATATCTTCTTTCGTTACACGCAAGCTAGGCAGCAATCGAATTACATTCGGACCTGCAGATACCACTAGCAATCCTTCTTGATGCATCTGAGCGATCATGTCTCCTGCCGCACCATCATACTCAATACCAACAATTAGCCCCATTCCTCGGATAGCTTTAACCTTTGGATTCGCACCCAGCTTCTGATGAAGCTGAGCCAGCAAATAACTGCTAATCTCCGCTACTCGCTCAGGAATTCTCTCTTCGATATGGGTTTCTAATGTGCCGATAACAGCTGCCATAGCAATTGGTGTTCCGCCAAACGTCGTACCGTGAGTGCCAGGACCAAATGCATCTCGCAAATATTGTTTCGCCAACATCGCCCCAACTGGGAAGCCGCTGCCCAAGCCTTTTGCTACTGTGAAAATATCTGGCTTCAATCCAAAATGCTCATGTGCAAACCAACGTCCAGTACGACCAACACCCGTCTGCACCTCGTCAATTATTAACAGCAAGCCATGTACAGCACAGAGATTAGCCACGGCTTCTGCAAATTCAGCAGTAATCGGTATAACTCCACCTTCTGCTTGCACAATCTCCAGCATGATGGCACATGTTTTATCCGTGATCACTGCTTCGAGCGCTTGAATATCGTTATAAGGTACACAGCGGAATCCATCAGGCAATGGTGAGAAACCATCCTTCACCTTGTCCTGACCTGTCGCTGTCAGCGTTGCCAATGTCCGGCCATGGAACGACTGCTCAAACGTAATCACTTCATATCGTCCTGTATTTGCAATCTTTTGGTGATAGCGACGAGCAAGTTTGATTGCCGCCTCATTCGCCTCAGCACCACTATTGCAGAAGAACACTGCATCTGCACAACTGCGCTCTGTCAACAGCTTCGCTGCTTGTTCCTGCTGCGGAATATGAAACAAATTCGATACATGCCACAACGAATCCAACTGTTCGGTCAGACGTGCTTTGACCTGTTCAGGCACATGACCAAGGTTGGTAACAGCAAGCCCACTCATAAAGTCCAAATATTCGCGGCCATTCTCATCCCACAGTCTGCTGCCTTCTCCTTTTACAAGCGTAATCGGGTAACGGTTATAAGTTGGAAACAAGGAACTTTTATCGGACATACCAATCGTATTATTGCTCATCGACTATCCCTCCCTAATGAAAACTACAAAATCTATTTAATCTATCGAGTCTTCGATCATTCGATCTATTTCATATTTGAACGAAGAACAGTAAGAACATTGCTAACACACTGTCCTGCAACCACTTAAACGATAGAAACAGCTTCACGCACTATTCTCGTACCGATTGCTTCTCCAGCTACTAACTTTTGAATCACGTTTGGCTCCGTCCCATGTGCAATAATTACCTCTGCTACACCGCCATCCATACACTTCATAGCAGCTCGCACCTTCGGGATCATGCCTCCGTATATTTCACCGCTAGCAATCATAGCTTCGATCTCCTCTGTCGTGACGATAGGGAGTACTTGCTTCTCTCCATCCACGACTCGCATAATGCCCGGGACATCCGTAATGACAAGCAATTGCTGCACCTCTAAATGAGCTGCTACCGCCCCTGCCGCTGTATCCGCGTTAATGTTATAACGCTGGCCTGCTGCATCGATTCCGATCGGTGCTACAACTGGCATATAACCCATTTCGATAATGCCGTTAATGATTTCTGCTTGCACACCAACCACATCACCAACAAAACCAATCTCAGCCGCATTCGAGACAGGCTGTGCCTCAATTAGCCCTCCATCTGTGCCTGACAACCCGATGGAGCTTGCACCTAGTCGGTTCAGCCGACGTACGATTTGCTTGTTCATACTGCCTGCGAGCACCATCTCTACCACATCGAGCACTTCTTCACTCGTCTTGCGCAAACCATTGACGAATTCAGACTCAATACCGAGCTTACTGAGTGTTTCAGAAATTGCTGGTCCTCCGCCATGTACAATAATCGGCATCGTTCCCGATTGCTGTACCTCTCTTAATTGCTCATAGAAGCTGTCGGGCAAGTCAGCAAGTGTACTGCCCCCGCATTTCATCACGAATCGCCTCAACGTCCTTGCTGAATGTCCCATACGACTTCTCCTCTCTATGTTCGATATGCCGCGTTGATGCGGACATAATCATAGGTGAGATCACAACCCCATGCGGTTGCACTGCCTTGCCCCATATGGAGGTCGATCGTAAATACGATCGTATCCTCTTTCAAATAAACCAACGCCTCGTCCTCGTCGAACACAACTGGAGTAGACTGCGTAAGTACCGGTATCGGTCCTAGTAAAATATCGACGGTATCTGTATTAACCGCTTCACCTGAATAACCAACAGCTGCAATAACGCGGCCCCAGTTCGCATCAGCTCCGAATACAGCTGACTTTACAAGACTGCTGCCGACTACGCTCTTCGCAATAGCACGAGCGGCTTGATCATGCACCGCACCATTGACCCGCACCTCGATCAGCTTCGTTGCCCCTTCTCCATCGCGGGCAATGGCCTTGGCCAGCACCTCATTCACATAGCGAAAAGCTGCTGCAAATGAAGCCCAGTCTGGATGCTGTTCATGCAGCGGCTGATTGCCTGCCACACCGCTTGCCATAACGATCAGCATATCGTTCGTGCTCGTATCTCCATCGACGGTAATCATGTTATACGTGGCATCCGTCGTCTGCTTGAGTAGGGAATGCAATACGTCTGACGCTACGACCGCGTCTGTCGTCACGAAGCCAAGCATTGTCGCCATGTTCGGATGGATCATGCCCGAACCTTTGGCTGCGCCTGCGATCGTCACCAACTGACCGTCGACCTGAACCGTTACACATACTTCCTTCTTCACAAGGTCGGTGGTCAGTATCGCTTGGCAAAATTGCTCGGCACCGTCTCGCGCCGAGCTAAGCTCAGCTGGGAGCGCTGCAATGCCGCGCTCTACGCAATTCATCTTCAGCGGCTCGCCGATGACGCCTGTCGAGGCTACCGCCACTTGATGCGCTGCCACGCCGAGCTGCTCAGCGAAGGCATCGCGCATGCGGTAAGCGTCCGCCTCGCCTTGCGCACCTGTGCAGGCGTTCGCGTTGCCGCTATTGACGATGACGGCGCTAAGTTTGCCTTCCGCCGCTAAGCTTGCGCGTGTCACGTAAAGCGGAGCCGCCTGAAACGCGTTCAACGTGTACACAGCTGCCGCCGTTGCAGGAACGTCGCACACAATCGCGCCTATGTCGTTGCGACTCGTCTTTTTCAATCCACAATGAAGACCTGCTGCCCGGAATCCCGCCGGGCTTGTAATCGAGCCATCCACAACTGCAAATAGCTGCTGCCCGCTTCCACTCTGATCTGCACCACCGGCAACCGTTGCCGATTCAGATATCGCCTTATTCGTCATGGCTATCCCTCCGCCTACTCTATATCCAAATCTGTACTGGTCCATGTCTACCTATCGATTACGGATAAACAGGCACGTATGATAGTCCTGTTGTCTCGTCCCAGCCCATCATTAAGTTCAAGTTCTGAATGGCCTGCCCAGCAGCGCCTTTGACCACATTATCAATGACGCTAATAATGGTCACTCTCTGCGTACGCTTATCTACGCTAAAGCCAATATCGCAATAATTGGAGCCGTATACTTCCTTCGTTGCGGGCCAAGTACCCTCAGGACGGACACGAACGAATCGGCGACCCGCATAATGCTCACTGTACAATTGCACAAAGTCATGATCGGCGTAGCTACCGTTCAATTTGGCATACATCGTGCACATAATTCCACGCGTCATCGGCGTCAAATGCGTTGTGAACGTAACCGTTACTGGCTTGCCATGCACATCTTGCAGCACTTGTTCAATCTCAGGAATGTGCTGATGTCGATTTACTTTGTATGGCTTGAGGTTCTCATTGATCTCCGCATAATGGGATGTCAAGTTTACTCCCCGCCCAGCACCTGACACACCTGATTTCCCATCAATAATGATCGAATCCCCATCAATCCAGCCTGCCTGCAGTGCTGGACCAAGGCCTAGCAGCGCTGCTGTAGGATAACAACCAGGATTGGAGATGAAAGGTACTCCTACCACATCTTTTCCGTACCATTCACTCAGTCCGTATACCGCAGATTGCAATAATTCAGCCGGTGCTGGCTCATGTTTATACCAGTGCTCGTATTGCTCGCCGCTCTTCAATCGGAAGTCTCCTGACAGATCGATCACCTTCAGACCAACCGCCAGCAGCTGCGGCACCAACTTCGTACTTACACCAGATGGAGTTGCTGTGAAGACAACGTCTGCCTTTGCTTTCATTTCAGCTGGATCAACACCATCCAACGTATCCATCAAAATTTGATTCAAATGAGGATAGCCTGCTGCAATGGATTCTCCTGCGCTAGACGCCGAGATAACAGATGTAATTTCCACCCCTGGATGATGGATTAAAAAGCGAATAAGCTCGACACCGCCATACCCTGTCGAACCGACAATTGCAACTTTCACCTTCGTTTGAGCCTGCTCTGTCGTATGCAACTAACTCTCTCCCTCCACCTGATACTTCGGAATCCAACCGCCCGCTGGCTCCATATAAGTATCCGTTCACTTATGTATAGCCGATAAGAAGTTATGCATTATTATACTTACTATGTTATATAGATACAATAACTTTTTTGCTCAATTACAAATCAATGATGAAATTGAACAAACAAAAAGCAGAAAAAACTCTTATGTACCAAGGGATCTAGACAACATTAGTTCCTTTTAATTTTTTTCGCATGAATGGACATTATTCATTCATGCATGAATAATGCATAAGAAAGGTGGTGTGACTCTTATTTTAAATAGATGAGCAATAGGAGAAAAATGAGAAGATATAAAGGTGTATTTTGGGAGGTGGACTATCTTTCCTTAATACCGTTAGCATTGAGACACCCAACAGCTGCTGTATAATCGACAAATTTCAAAAATGAGTACTAAAAAAGGACCGTAGCCACGGTCCCTTCTTTCATCTATTGCATAGTTTGTATTCCATCATCTTCAGCATGGTAAAATACCATCTAATGCATCAACTTATGCCGGTATCTTAAAGCCCTCACCTAATACCTCATTCGTATCGCTAATAATTACAAATGCATTAGAATCTACGCTTTGTACAAGCTGCTTCAGCTTAATGACTTCGGTTTGGCCGACCACCACCATGAGCACAATTCGTCCTTCACCGGTGTAGCCACCTTCACCATGCAACTTGGTCAAACCACGGTTTAAGTCCTTTAAGATCGTAGCACTCATCTCCTCAGTCTTATCCGTGATAATAAAGGCTACCTTCGTATAACTAAATCCGACTTGCACGACATCGAGCGTCTTACTCATCACAAACAGTCCAATAAGGGCATACATCGCATCTTCAAACGACAATAATATTCCAGCCAAAATAATGACGATTCCATCACACATCGCGATTGCAAGCGGCCTGCTAACGCCTAGATAGGTATGAATAAGCTGAGCCGTAATCGCATTTCCACCTGTAGATCCCCGACCATGGAACACAAGACCAAGACCGAGACCAATTCCTATACCGCCAAAAATAGAAGCCAACAATGGATTATATGTAGCAGCAGGCAAATCAGAGGTTAAAAAAATAAATGATGGCATAGCGATTGAACCGATTAAAGTTCGTATACCAAACTGCTTGCCTAACAACATAACACCTAAAATAAAGAGCGGAATGTTAAATGCATACTGCGTTATTGCCGGTACCCATCCAAGCACTTCTTCCAACACAATCGATAATCCAGAGATGCCGCCGGAAGCAATTTTATTAGGCAGCTGAAACATGTTAAACGTAATGCCCATAATGAAAGCACCAAACAAGATTAATGCGTAGTCTAACACAATACGAATCGGATGATTGACGGGAAATAACGGCGCTCCTCGTCGTCCACGCTTTAATGACCAAGATGACATAAGTATTAATTCTCTCCTTTAATGATACTGCCTAACTTTTCTCCAAACAGACCTTACCTTGTTCGCGCAATCTCTCTCTATTTGTGTATCAAAATCATTTCATCCCCCACGAATTTGATTCATAGGAGTATTGGATGACCACCACTTGAAAGTCTTCACTTTATATTTTCATACTTTAAAAATGTGACGATTCAATCGCGCAACAAATGTAGTATGCGCATCTACAGAACAAGCATTCTTTGTTAAGGTACAGCGTTCAAGCATACAAAAAAACCTGCTCCGACAAAGTCGGCGCAGGTTCATTTTAAAGTACTATTAGCTCTCCGAAGAAGAGACGATTCTAGTGCGCAAATAGGCTTCAATGAACATGTCGAGGTCACCATCCATGACGGCGCCGACATTGCCAGATTCCACTGATGTGCGGTGGTCTTTGACCATGCTATACGGGTGGAATACGTAAGAACGGATCTGGCTACCCCAGCCAATCTCCATTTGCTCTCCACGTATTTCTGCCAGATGCTTCTGCTGCTCTTCGATCTTCCGCTCAACGAGCTTGGAGCGAAGATGCGTCATCGCACGTTCACGGTTCTTGATCTGTGAACGTTCTGTCTGACATGTAACAACGACACCCGTTGGGATGTGCGTAATCCGTACCGCGGAGTCCGTCGTATTGATATGCTGTCCACCCGCACCACTTGCACGATACGTGTCGACCTTCAAATCTTCCGTACGAATTTCTACCGTTGTATCATCTGTAATCTCCGGAACTACGTCACAGGATACGAACGATGTATGTCGACGTCCAGAGGAATCGAATGGGGATATACGAACGAGTCGATGAACACCCTTCTCCGCCTTCAAATATCCGTAAGCATTGAAACCTTTAATGAGAAGCGTTACGCTCTTAATTCCCGCTTCGTCGCCAGGCAAATAATCAACGACTTCTACCTTAAAGCCACGTTTCTCTGCCCATCTCGTGTACATCCGCAGCAGCATTTGTCCCCAATCCTGAGACTCTGTACCGCCCGCTCCTGGATGCAACTCTAGAATTGCATTGAATTTATCGTACGGCTCGCTCAATAACAATTGCAACTCAAAGCTTTCGACCTTATCCAACAGCTGCTTTACTGTGGACTCCAGTTCAGTCGCAAGCGACTGATCCTGTTCTTCCTCAGCCAGCTCCAGCATCATGGCTACGTCTTCATGTTCTTGAGACAAGGCCTGATATTGGTCAGTAATACCTTTAACACCGTTAAGCTCGGCAATTAAACCTTGCGCACGTTCGTTATCGTCCCAAAAGTCAGGTGCAGCCATTTTCTCTTCATAGTTCGCAATCTGCTCCAACTTAAGGTCTAAGTCAAAGAGACCCCCTAAGATTCGTGAGCTTGGATGCGATATCTCGCAGTTGATGACGAACATTTGGATCGATCATCATAATTCACCTCACTAAATATTCATGTACATAACAACGGGCACCCAATGCGGCTGCCCGTTGTTACATACAGTTGTACCTCAAAGTAATCAATAGTAACGCACACTATAGTCAATTGACTTCTAGCCCTTGTATGAAGGCTATCCGCTCTCTGACTAGTCATTTGCACGTTTCTTATTTACCGTGGCACTGTTTATATTTCTTGCCGCTTCCACAAGGGCAAGCATCATTACGTCCAACCTCTTCATCCTTCTGAACAGGACGCTTCACGCCAGGTTCAGCATTCGTAGAAATCTTGCTCTCATCAATGACTGCCTGACGCTGTACATTTTGATCCACATGGGACTTCATCACAAGTGTTGATACTTCTTCCTGAATCGCCGCAATCATTTGATGGAACATTTCATAACCCTCAAATTGATATTCGCGAAGCGGATCTGTACCCCCGTATGCACGAAGATGAATACCTTGGCGCAGATGATCCATCGCATCGATGTGATCCATCCACTTCGAATCTACCGCACGAAGCACGATAACTTTCTCAAATTCGCGCACAAGCTCTTCGCCCATTGTTTGCTCGCGCTCGATATATTTAGATTCCACCTTGTTGAAGAGCATTTCCTTAATCTCTTCTTTCTCTTTGCCCCATAGATCGTCCTTCGTAACCGAACCATCTTCAAGCAAATGAAGGTGCATATAACTCATAATTTCTTCGTAATCCCAGTTCTCAGGAACTTCTTCGTCATTACAATGCGCATCTACGATACGATCGATGCAAGGCGAGATCATATCCATAACGATTTGGCGGATATTTTCTGCTTCTAGAACCTCACGGCGCTGCTTGTAAATGATCTCACGCTGTTGGTTCATCACGTCATCATACTGAAGAACGACTTTACGCATGTCGAAGTTGTTACCTTCAACGCGTTTTTGAGCCGACTCAACTGCCTTCGTAATTAACTTGGATTCGATCGGTTGATCTTCTTCAAAGCCCATACGTTCCATCATTGCCATAATGTTATCAGCACCGAAACGACGCATTAACTCATCTTCAAGAGACAAGTAGAACTGAGAAGAACCTGGGTCACCTTGACGTCCTGCACGACCACGCAACTGATTATCAATACGACGGCTTTCATGACGCTCTGTACCGATGATGTGAAGACCACCCTTTTCGGCTACACCTTCACCAAGCAAGATATCCGTACCACGGCCTGCCATATTCGTTGCAATTGTAACGGAGCTCGGCTGACCTGCACGAGAAATAATTTCTGCCTCTTCCGCATGGAACTTCGCATTCAATACTTTATGCTGAACACCTTTTTTACGAAGCATGTCAGATAAGCGCTCTGAATTTTCAATGGAAACCGTACCTACTAGTACTGGCTGTCCCTTCTTGTTACATTCAACAATCTGCTCAACCGCAGCCTTAAACTTGCCGTTAACCGACTTGTAAACGACATCTGGTATATCTTTACGTTGGTTCGTCTTATTCGTTGGAATCTGAATAACTTCAAGTCCGTAAATGCTCTTGAACTCTTCTTCTTCTGTTTTTGCTGTACCTGTCATACCTGCAAGCTTGCGATACATACGGAAATAGTTCTGGAATGTAATCGTCGCGAGTGTCATGCTCTCGTTCTGAATTTCCAGACCTTCCTTCGCTTCGATTGCTTGATGCAAGCCATCGCTGTAACGGCGTCCAGCCATCATACGTCCCGTAAATTCATCAACGATAACGATTTCTTCATCGTTAATAACATAGTCCACATCAAGACGCATAATGTAGTGTGCACGAAGCGCTTGTTGAATGTGATGGTTCAACGTTACATTCTTCACATCGTACATGTTTTCGATGCCAAAAGCCTTCTCGGCCTTCGCCACGCCCTGCTCTGTAAGCGACACTTGACGAGTTTTCACATCAATCGCATAATCTTCTTCGACTAAACGACTAATGAAACGATCCGCCGCAAAGTATAACTCCGTAGACTTGGAAGCCTGTCCAGAGATAATAAGCGGTGTACGCGCTTCGTCGACCAAGATAGAATCGACCTCATCGATAATCGCAAAGTTCAATGGACGCTGTGTCATTTGCTCTTTGTACAACACCATGTTGTCACGCAAATAATCAAATCCGAACTCATTATTCGTTCCATAAGTAATATCGCAAGCATACGCTTCCTGTTTATCATCAGGATCCATATTCGCCAAGTTCAATCCCACAGTCATGCCGAGGAAATTATAGACTTGGGACATAATCTCGCTATCACGTGTCGCCAAATAGTCATTGACCGTAACAACGTGTACGCCTTTACCTGCCAACGCATTCAAATAAACCGGCAAAGTTCCAACAAGCGTTTTACCTTCACCCGTTTTCATTTCTGCAATCTTGCCTTCATGAAGTACCATACCACCAAGCAACTGTACATCATAATGACGCATACCCAGGGTACGCTTCGCAGCTTCACGAACAGTTGCGAACACTTCTGGTAAGAGCTGATCCAATGAATCGCCCTTCTCAAGACGCGCACGGAACTCATCCGTTTTCGCACGAACCTGTTCGTCTGTTAATTTTTCGAATTCCGGTTCCAAGCCATTAATGAATTCAACAGTTTTCATTAACCGTTTTACTTCACGTTCATTGGCATCTCCGAATATTTTTTTCACAAGTCCTAGCATGGTTAGCCCCTTTCACGCAAAACAGAACGTATTCTCACGGCTTATCTTGCTAAATTAGGCCTGCAACTGAGAACTTGTTCGTTGACTCGTTTTGCAATAAATTGTAACATTTTCATGGGATTGTCGCAACCGTCCCAGTCCCGTCCTACGGGTCTATAAGTCTTATAATCTATTATACGTGAAAAGAGCCCATTCCGTTGTGGGAAATAGGCTCTGATCTTCATAAATTAAGGACATCGTCCTTTATAATTAGAAAGTACGCCTTATCAGTTAACCTTGCTCAATGAGGCCGTAGCGACCGTCATTCCGGCGATATACGACGTTGACTTCCTTCGTATCAGCATTAGAGAAGACAAAGAAATTATGTCCAATCATATTCATCTGGAGAATCGCTTCCTCCACATCCATCGGTTTCAGAGTGAATCGCTTCGTTCGAACGAGCTCCAATTCATCTTCTTGTTCCTGTACTTGTACAGCTGAATGTGCAGCGTCCCCATCAGTAAACAATTGCTTCAATCCACCGTCATGACGTTGGCGGAACTTACGGTTTACTTTCGTCTTATGCTTGCGTATTTGGCGTTCAAGCTTATCAACTACTGCATCAACAGATGCATACATGTCCTTGCTGCGGTCTTCCGCACGCAATAGTAAACCTGGCATTGGAATTGTGACTTCAACGCCGTGCAAATCACGGGTAACGCTCAGCGTTACGTTCAAGTCAGAAGTAGGTGCTTCAAAATAGCGTTCAAGTCGGCTTAGCTTCTTCTCCACATACTCGCGGAGAGCGTCAGTAACTTCAATCTGTTGGCCTCGAATGCTGTAATTCATAGGGCACTCCTCCTTTGCTTACCTCTATTATATCATATGGGCCCATATGATTTCAAAAGAACGTTTACGATTATAAGAACTTTATTTCATTACATGTACCCGTTCTAAGGGAGGATTGAAACAGCAGCGGAATATTATTATGGAGTTGAGGGAGATTGATGATATCAAGAGCATTAATACTCTGCATGAGATATTGCAACATTCGTTAAGTCAAAGCAGCAAACCGCAGAAAAAAACGTTCCTACATTTGCATTAAAATGCTAAAGCGAGTATAGTGGAGAACAGTCTATACGAGAACACAAAGAAACTCAGCCTTTTTCAAAGGCGAATCCGCATACTAATAAACAAGAAAAAACCCCCTGAACGGATCAGAGGGTTTAGCTAGCGTATCATATATTATGCGGCGATTGCCGATATAATTACAACTTGATTACGTTAGCTGCTTGTGGTCCGCGAGCGCCTTCCACGATATCAAACTCAACTGCTTGACCTTCTTCCAACGTCTTGAAGCCATCAGTTTGGATAGCGGAGAAGTGAACGAACACGTCGTTACCTTCAGCTGTTTCGATGAAACCGTAACCTTTTTCTGCGTTGAACCATTTAACTTTACCTTGCATCTTTATACATCCCTTCATCTTCAAGTACCGTGAAGTTTATCTTCACAACATCGACTATATCATCAGGTGGAAGCGGTGTCAACGAAAAATTGTTATATGTTGCTAGTACAGTTGCTTTTCATTTTTAAGGGTTTATTCACATCTAAACCACCGAAAATAAACACTACAAAACAAGATCTGACATGTATCTACGCTCAATATCCTTACGTATAGATGCGAAAGCACTTTGTTCGTTCTGAGTGGCATTATCTTTGTCAATCCGTTGTGAATATTCAGCGGTAACTTGCTTTATATGTTCAAACTCAGTTACCCTACTCAACCGAATCCAGAAGTCCCAATCTTCCAATACTGAGTAGGATTCATTGATTAGACCGCTCTGATCAACTAACTCTTTTTTAAATAATACTGTGAGAATTGGTAAATAATTTGTTTTGATTAATAGCTCAGCATCAAAGTCCCTTGAATAATCGAGTCTATTTTCATACGTAATCCAGTCATCATTTATTTTATGCTCAAGTCGAAGCATGGCATCTGAATAAGCAACAGACACTTCCTTTTCCACAATCGTCTTCATTAAAGTGGAAATATGTTCAGCATATACAATATCGTCATCATCTACAAAATTGATATACTCCCCATTTGCATGCTTTAACCCTATATTCAGCGCTGCAGCACGACCCACTGATTGTTCATACGAAATATATCTGTAAGGAACGGTCAAACTCTCAACAACCAGCCCTACATCCTTCCCGCCATCATTCACAACCACTACTTCAATATTGGAATATAGTTGCTGGTTCAAACTTTCTAAACATCGCAGTAATAATTGCTCTCTATTTTTAGTCCGAACGACTATCGAAACAAGCGGCGGATCAGAAAGTTGCTGAATAAATAGTTTAGAAGGATCATTTTCATCACTATCTTTTAAGGTTTTGAGCAGGTCAATGTTGATTAATTCATTAATAGTCGATACATACCTGCCTTTCTCCATTTTAGATCGGTTCGTATACATGTTAATAATATTTCGTAGAAATATATTATTAGGCAATAGATTTTGAGCAGATTTCAGCATTTCTGCAATTTCTGATTCGACTTGCGACAACTGGAAACTCATGTAATTTAGCGCATAGTCCAAATAGGCAGTGACTGTATGGTACGGATTATCGATGTCAAAATAGTCTACTCCAGCTTGTTTCTCCACTACTTCTATTTCAAATGAATCTTCCCAATACAATTGAGTACAAAATAAATATCTATTTTCCACTTCAAACTTACGTCTGAATTCAGGATCACTATAGTGTAATTTACGGGAAATATTTTTGTGCGGATTACGGATAAAGGACTTCGGTTCAAATATTAGCCGATCCTCTTTCACATCACACAACCATAAATGTTCCGGATAACCATGTACATGTTCATTATAACGACTCGGCATCTCAACAAATCCTCGTTTAGCAACACGAGAGAGCTCCTTTGCTGCGACATCTGGCAACGCGACATGCTCTAGAACATGTCTACATATAACAAAATCAAATTCTTTATCCTTAAAAGGTAAGCTCAAAATGTCACATTGGACATACTCAATGTTGTCCAATATTTGAAGAGAGTTCCCTCCCCTGTGACGATTATCTTCAAAAAACATATCTGTAACTACACTGGCATAAGCAAACGGCCTAGAGCCCCCCCCTACATCTAAAACACGATCACCTGGCTTTATTTGAAATATTTCCTTAAGCTTCTGATCATGGTATGTAGGATATTTGCTGCCATAAGGAGTTTCGTATCGAACTCTATGCTCATCTGCAATATATTTAATTGTTACCATCACTATCCCCAACTCCTTACACTAATGGCTGCTATTTAGAATGACTAGGAGTGACGAACAATTCAAGCAAGTCTGTATATGCCGCTTCATCCAATCGCTTCAATCTGTCCGCATATGTCATTGAAACGCGTTGTTCACCCAAGAAATGAAGAACGTAAGTCATATTATAGAGTACTTCTATATCATCAGGTGATAATTGAAGCGCCGACTCTAAAAATGGTATGACTCTGTCATAAAAACCTTGTTCAAAATGAGTAACCGCTAAGTAATTTAAAAGCTCAACTGGTTTTTCAACATGTTTTGAAACAATCGTACTGATGACTTTTTCTGCCGAATATGGCTGCAATATGCCTATATTGTGTTCCTTGTTATTTCTATTCGCATCTATTTCAGTTACTAGATCATCCAAAATATCTTTTCTGGCTTGAACGATATAATACTTCGCTTCGGTTTGCTCCAAAAATTGAGGATTACCTACAAGAGAGAGCTTTTCCATGAACAATTTTTCCTCTAATGACTCTCTTCCCTTCACACCTACAAGCACTTCTTCTTGATACCCTGTACGGCTAAGCATTGTTTTTACATCTTGTTGCGTGAAATAGCGGATATTAGGTTTCTTTAGTGCATCTAGCTCTGAGTAGAACCAGGAACCTTTCACAAACTGTGTTACGACTAAATGATGCAGCATATTCCGAGTTTTCATTAACAATTTACCTTCTCGTTTTAAATAATGCCTCAGTTCTCGGACAAACGCCTCAGGATCATACAATTTCGCAAGGGAATCAGAAATGATAATATAGTCGAAAGTTGCTGCCGGGTAAGTTAACTCTAGTTCAAGATCTAGATTAGAAAAGTCAACAACATTTATATTTGCAATCAATGAAGCTACTTCAGCTTCGGCTGGATTCATCTCTATTCCGTACAATTCACTATTTTTGAATTTATTTTTTATCGCTAATAACGTTCCGCCACTGCCACAACCAATTTCTAAGACATTTATACTGGCATCGGCTTCACAATTAATCAGAGACACGATATCATTTTGAATCATTTGCGATTGATCAGGATTGAATCCCCACTTCGACTCAAATAAACCGACGTTCCTTTCCAACAACTGTAAGAACGAAGTGTTTTCTTTAAAAGAAACACTCCCGAAATGATGAATAAATGTATCTTTACATAAAATAAGCTTGTAGCCAGCTTTTCTAATTCGAACTGAGTAATCATCATCCTCATAATTACCAGGGGTGAATCTCTCATCAAGTAACCCGATTTGGTCTACGACAGATTTCCGTATTAACATACAAAAACCTACTAGTTTCAATCTTTCTTCCCATTGATTACGATTAGAATAATTGTATTGCTTTGCAAACAACTGCATAGACTCCACGCTATTATACGATACAGGTATGGTTTGCCCGTATGAACAGTGATTCGTGACACAGCTAACAGCACCAATATCTTCATCGCTAGTTAAACATCCAATCAAGTTATCTAGCCAATTTTCTGTCACAATAACATCGTTATTCAGTAATAAAATATGGTCCCCATTGGAAATCTCTATACCTTGATTACAGCCTTTAGGAAAACCTTCATTTTGTTCATTATAGATGACCCTGATATCAGACTGCGCAGATAACCACGGGACTGTTTCGTCTGTAGATTTATTATCCACGACAATAATTTCATAGCTATTAGGCCTAGTATATCTTCTAATGCTTTCAATACATTGAATGGTATAGTCAAGCTTATTATGTGTTAAAATGACAATACTTGTCAGCATGTTAAACCTCCGTTAGTAGCAAACCCATACATACTTATTAAGCTAGGTTATATTTGTTGTTACATTTATATCTTTAATCAAAGTAGCAATATGCGCCAGCGAATTAAACTTGTTGTTCTCCAACAGATCTATTACACTCCTTGCAAAGTGTGCATTGTGCTCCATCGTTTTAGATATCGATTGAATCGTTCTGAGGACGATGTCATGATCTAATCCATTGTGACATCCAGCTACGCCAACCAAATGTATTTTCATCAATGCATAATAAATCATTATGGCAGTGTATTCTTTAAATATTATAGATAAATCACTAGGAAAGGCTTTAGAGAATATCGTGTTAACTATATAATTTTCTAACACGTATTCATGTCGATTCATATATGGTGCATAATAGACCATAAAATTCTGCTTATAAGTTTCAAATAGTTTAGAAGAGGGAGTATCTATTTGCTCAACCCCATACCCTATCTTCATCTCATTAAATACTTGGTCATATCTTTTGCTCGTCGCAGATTGCTTATGTCTAAATTGCAATATTTCCATTATAATTCCAACTTGCACATCTGTGTTAACCGCAATATTCTGAATTGCATTTATATATCCCACATCAGACATTTTATTACGATAGTCCGCAACTATAGTCTCGATATCCACTGTATTTCCTGCATCAATCTCTTTTTGAATACGATCAATAAATAATCCTAAAATAATTAATCGATTACAAAGCTCCAGCTTTCTATTTTGTGTAATTTCAATACTGAACATCCGAACAGACCAAAATAAATGTTGATAATTCGAAGTATCATTCGTATTAATTAATCGTGCGAGGGACCAATTTCCTGATACTTCGTAATCTATTTGTTCAAAATCTATCCCTTTTTCATTGAACAATGCCAACCGAGCGATTTCAGGGCAAGATACATTAGCAGAAAGTTCAAATTGTTCACTAACGTGATTAAGGACACGAGGGTAGGTCGCACAAGTAGGGGATAATGCTCCCTCTCCTAATTCTTGTTGAATAGAGCACCAACTCTCGCTTGTAAGCATGGGACATTTTTTATCATCATCTAATATAAAATATGCATAGTCATTTTTTGTTTTTGTTCCCTCTGTTTCCATGCGCATACTATTTTTTAATTTATTTTTCAGTTTTAGATTCTTCGTTTTCTTATATTCTTTATAGACTTCCTTGTTGAGGGTAATTTTCCAACCTGCACAACAAGTATCTTCACAATCTCCACCTATACATGAAAACTGCTTCATGTACGAAGGCATTAAAGTATTTTCATTCATATCCGAATCTCCTTTAGTGCATTATTTCATTAGCTGCTGATGAATCCACCGCGAATGCGGTTGAAGCCTTTGCATTTCTCGTATTAATATTTGTTGTTCAGCAACGTTAACACTAAGCAGTTTCCACATGCGATATAAGCTATCCATGCTCTTTTTTATATTGGCTGCTTGCTGATAGTAATAAAGAGCGTCTGAGATATGACCGATCTTCTCCAAGGATTTGGCTGCCAACATAAACACTTTATAGTTGAAAGTAGCATGCTTATCCTCAACTAAAAGGTCTAGCGCTGGTTCGTAAAAGCCAAAGGCAGCAAATTGTTCACTCATTATATATCTCATCTCTGGATCTAACGCGTAAGGAAGTATCTTCTCCAAAAGATCGTATCTCCGTAAATGAAGCAAATCTTTAATTAATTGCTTCCATATATGTTTTAAAGTTGAAGACAGGCTGCTCTTTTTTGGTTCATCTAATAAGAGAAGCTGTTGCAACCATTTATTTTCTTGTTGACTTAACCCAAATTTCAACTTATAGGATTGGAAAACGGAACTATCTCCGGTCAATAATCCTAGTAAAATAACATCATTTAAAAATGGCTCAACATTATCGTTATCATTAATTATGGAAAGCTCATGTTGTACTGCTTCGTAATTCCCTTTACATAAGAAATAAAATACCGAGATAGGACGAGACGCATTTATTGATGCCTCTTCCATAAATGTAACGAACAGCGGATTTCTCAGATGGTAGAGAGCTCCAATGATTTTTATGTAATGTTCCTGCTTAAATGGAATTAATGAAGCTAGTTTAGACCTTAGTTCTTCATAAGTGAGAGCCGGTTGTACTTCTAATAAACGATTCAGAATCATCGCATTATCCGGAGACAACGTCAGTGCACGTTCCAAATATCGTAATGCCTCTTCCAAATCCCCTTCTATTTCAGCAATTTCGGCTAATTTAACTAACGCTAAATAGGAATCTGTTCCCACTTGATATACAAAATCATCAGCTCTGCCTTTTTCACCGATTGCCAGACATTTTTTAAAACATCTTTCTGCATCTTTTACACAATGTACTTCCAAATAGCAATGTCCAACTAAGAAAAATAAATCAACTGCGTTTGGATATAACTGCAGAGCATCTTCTCCTACTTGTATTGCTTCATCCCATCTTTTCAATTCGAATAGACATTTGATAATGTTGTAGACGACTTTCTGAGAGAAACTAGTAGTTTTTCCCGATGCATACGACTTTTTCAGTGCTTCAAGAGCTTCTAAATATCGATTATCCTGCATGTATTGTGCACCAAGATTAAAGTAATTAAATGCACTTGGTTCTCGATCAATAGCCTTTTTAAGAATGCGCATATTTCTAGTAGATTTATCTTTTAACTGTACATTTTTCTGAAGATATCCATCGTGTTCAATATAGCTGGATAATGCCCCCCACTGCTCCGTCTCGTAATTAACTGGAATTTGCTCATGTAGGGCTCCCACATATCTATACTTTGGTGTATTTTTAAACAATCTTGCGAACTGATGAATGATAGTTTCACCTGAATCCACCTTATTGTGGATACTAACGTTATAAAAATCTTTAACCAAACCTGATTGCAATTCATTGTTAGTATCTATAATTATTTCATCTGCATCCAGTTGAAGGATGTAGGTTCCCGTCGCATGACCTATGGCATAATTCCGCGCTGCTGCAAAATCTTCGTTCCATTCAAAATCATACACATGCTGCGTATAACGACTAGCAATCTGTTTAGTCCGATCATTCGAACCTGTATCTACAATAATGATCTCGTCCACCACATGTTTAGCACTTTCTAGACAGCGCTCCAAACAATGCTCTTCATTTTTGACTATCATACATAGTGAAATCGTATCATTATTCATCGTATCATCCCTTTATTAGCTGCTTTAATCGTATTACCGATTGATTGGCTAGTTCATAATTGTACGAGTTGCCTTGTTCATAGTGATATAACGCAAGTTCTATATTTCCAGTCAGCTCATAATACACTCCCAGATTGTAATGTGCTTTATACGTACCAACTCCTGCAACCGTCTCATACTTTGAAGACGTCGGAGCCCCAAGCTGCAAACAATTCATAAATGCGTCTGGAATATACGGTAACCATTCTGGATTTTTTGCCTCTACAAGTGCTGTACCGTACATATAATATAAATCGGTATAATCGGGGTAAATATCAATAGCATCATTTAGACATTTTTCGAATAGTCCCCACTCTTTCAAATGGATATATGTATATCCGAGCGTCAAATAGGTTGTACTTAAATAATGCTGTTTGGTAGAAGCCATGCTGTCTATACATTTCGTAAGTGCCACAGCTGCGGATTGGTATTCTTTCATTACATAATAGGTTCTGCCTAATTGAAATAATAAGTAGCTGTCATTTTCATTGGCTTCCAAGCTAGCTTGGATCAATGCAAGATTACGTCTGTATTTGTCTTTACTCTGGATTTCTTCATCCTCATAACCAAAATGATCAATTACAATGCCTGTCCGAATAGATTTAATGGTTTCTTGCTTATAAACTAGCTGTTCATGAATTCTTCCCTGATATTTATAATCTGGTCGATTTGGAAATAATCGAGTAATGGTAGACTCAGAAATCTCCCCTGATTGAGTTGAACTTCTAATAACCACATCACCCGCATAACCTTTACCTTGTTCCATGATACGAAGAGCTTGTTCCATAATCTCCATATCACATAAACTAAGTCGCTCATCTGCATCAAGCACAAGAATATATGGTTGATTGGCATAGGATATACACGCATTCCTCATATCTGCAAAGCTATTATTCCAGGTCATGCCGTACACCCGTGCTCCACTATTTGCTGCAATGCATCCCGTATTGTCTGTAGAACCTGTATCAAGAACAATCACCTCTTTTACATATGGCTTTACAGACTCTATCGCTTGACGGATATGCTTTTCTTCATTTTTTACGATCATACATACGGATATAGGAAGCATCTTCTATCATCTACCTCTCTTCTAAAATGGAAATGAGCAGGTGCAATGCACCTGCTCATCCTCTTATTTACAGATACGTAAATCCACCTGTAACAACTACTTCACCTGAACCATTGACTACTTTAACATCTACAGCTCCTGCAACTTGTGTACGTGGAACCAACACATCTACTCTTGTTGCCGAGAAGTAAACCGTTCTTACTTCTACACCGTTAATGGATACTTTTGTGGCTTTATTAAAGCCTGTTCCATTAATAGTAATATAGTAATTGCCAGATGTTTTACCGCTGTTAGGACTAATGCTAGTTACTGTCGGTGCCTGTCCTTGCTGGCCACCAGATGACTTATAAGTAAAACCGTCCGATTTTACTGCTTCGCCTTTTGTACCGTTCACTACTTTTACTTCTACAGTTCCTGCTGTTTGCGCTGCTGGTACTAACACATCCACTCTTGTTGCCGAGAAATAAACCGTTCTTACTTCTACTCCACCAATGGATACTTTCGTTTCTCTATCGAACTCTGTTCCGTTAATCGTGATGTAGTAGTTGCCTGACAATGCTCCATTGTCTGGAGTAATGCTTGTAATTGTCGGGTTCACAACTGGTGGTGCATTGTATGTGAAACCATTGTCTACTACTGCTTCAAATCCTGTACCGTTTACTACTTTTACTGTGACAGGACCTGGTGTTTTTGTTGCCGGTACAAGCCCTTTCAACTCTGTTGCAGATACGAATTCTGTCGCTACTGGTGTTCCACCAATATGCACAACCGATTTATTATGGAATTCTGTACCTGCGATCGTAATTTGGTAATTACCCGCCATTGCTCCGTTGTCTGGAGTAATGCTTGTAATCGTTGGAGCTGTTTGCGTCGGTGGCGCGATGTACGTAAAGCCATCTGCTTTTACCCCAGCTTTTGTTCCATTTGCTACTTTTACTTCCACAGTTCCTGGTGTTTGTGCTGTAGGTACCAACGCATCAACTCTTGTTGCAGAATAATAAACTGTTCTTACTTCTACTCCATTAATAGATGCCTTGGATTGTTTAGTAAATCCTGTTCCCGTAATCGTAATGTAATAGTTACCCGCAAGCGCTCCTGTATCTGGGCTAACGCTCGTGATCGTTGGGGCTTGTTCTTCTGGTGGCGCGTTATACGTAAAGCCATCCACTTTAATTGCTTCGCCCTTCGTACCGTTCACTACTTTAACCTCTACAGCTCCTGCTGTTTGCGTAACTGGTACCAATGCTTCCAATTTAGTTGCTGAGTGATAAACCGTTCTTACTTCTACTCCACCAATGGACACTTTCGTTGCTTTATCGAATTCTGTACCGTTAATTGTGATGTAGTAGTTTCCTGCCATTACTCCATTATCTGGAGAAATACTTGTAATTGTAGGAGTAATAACTGGTGGTGCATTGTATGTGAAACCATTGTCTACTGCCGCTTCAAATCCTGCACCATTTACTACTTTTACTGCTACAGGACCTGGTGTTTTTGTTGCTGGTACAAGACCCTTCAACTCTGTCGCAGATACAAACTGTGTTGCCACTGCTGTTCCGCCAATATGCACGACGGATTTACTATAGAAATCTGTACCTACGATCGTGATTTGGTAGTTACCTGCCATTTCTCCATTGTCTGGAGTAATGCTTATAATCGTTGGTGCTTTTTGCTCTGGAGGCGCGTTGTATGTGAAGCCACCTGCTGCTACTGCTTCACCCTTCGTACCGTTTACAACCTTAACATCTACTGCTCCTGCTTTTTGCGCTGCTGGTACTAACGCGCTCAACTCTGTTGCAGAGACATAAACCGTTCTTGCTTCTACTCCACCAATGGATACTTTCGTATCTTTATCGAACTCAGTTCCTTTAATTGTGATGTAGTAGTTCCCTGACAATGCTCCATTATTCGGAGTAATGCTCGTAATCGTTGGGTTCACAACTGGTGGTGCATTGTATGTGAAGCCATTATCTTTTACTGCTTCAAACCCTGGTCCGTTTACTACTTTTACCGCTACTGCGCCAGCTTTATTTGTCGCTGGTACAAGTGCTTTCAACTCTGTTGCGGATACAAATTCTGTCGCTACTGGTGTTCCACCAATGTGCACAACTGATTTGTTGTGGAATTCTGTACCTGCGATCGTAATTTGGTAATTACCTGCCATTGCTCCGTTGTCTGGAGTAATGCTTGTAATCGTCGGTGCCTTTTGTTCTGGAGGGGCGTTATACGTGAAGCCGCCTGCTACAACAACTTCACCTTTTGTGCTGTTTACTGCTTTTACATCTACTGCTCCTGCTTTTTGTGCTACTGGTACTAGCACGCTCAATTCTGTTGCAGAAACATATACCGTTCTTGCTTCTACTCCACCAATGGATACTTTCGTATCTTTATCGAACTCAGTTCCTTTAATTGTGATGTAGTAGTTCCCTGACAGTGCTCCATTATTCGGAGTAATGCTCGTAATTGTTGGATTCACAACTGGTGGTGCATTGTATGTGAAGCCATTCGCTTTTACTACTTCATAACCTGTGCTGTTTACTACTTTTACATCTACTGCCCCTGGTTTGTTCGTCGCAGGCACTATCGCCTTCAACTCTGTTGCAGAGACAAATTGTGTTGTAACCGGCGTTCCACCAATGTGTACAACCGCTTTGTTATGGAATTCTGTACCTGCGATCGTAATTTGATAATTACCTGTCATTGCCCCGTTATCTGGAGTAATGCTTGTAATTGTTGGTGTTTTCTGCTCTGGCGGCGCATTGTACGTGAAGCCACCTACTTTTACTGCTTCATTGTTTGCACCATTCGACACCTTAACATCTACCGCTCCTGCTTTTTGCGCAGCTGGTACTAGCGCACTCAATTCTGTTGCAGAAACAAATATCGTTCTTACTTCTGTATTGTTAATAGATACTTTAGAGTCTTTAGTAAAACCTTTACCAGTAAGCGTAATATAATAGTTACCTGCCATAGCTCCGTTATCCGGAGTAATGTTCATAAGTTCAAGTTTTTCTGGTACTGGCGGCGCATTATATGTAAATGCTCCTTCAGCCGATACTTCAGACAGAGTACCATTAACAATTTTCACGGCAACAGGGCCATGTACTGTACTAGCTGGAACTAGAGCTCGAAGTTCTTTACTTGAAATAAAAACAGTTCTAGCTGGAACGTTGTTAATGCTAACGACCGAACCACTGTGGAAGTTTTCTCCCGCAAGCGTTACGTAATATTGACCTGCCATATCACCTTTATTAGGTGTAATACTAGTAAGTACAGGCACTGGATGCAGATACTCATACCCTTGGCTTACTACAGCTTTCTGAGCATCTGGATTCGTTACAGTAACATTAACCTTCCCTGCTTGACCAGCTGGAGCTGTAACAACCAACTTTTCAGAACTTACAAACTCTACATTTGCTACTACGTTATTACCAAAGGACACAGTAGACGTAGCTTTGAAGTTCTTACCGTTAATTGTAATCGTTTCTCCACCCTTGCTAGCACCTAGGTTAGGCTCAATAGATGTTACTTCGGGACCATGAAGAGATACATCAACAGTTGGCTGGTTCACTTGGAAACTTTGCTGTTGATCCAAATGATTCTTATAACTTACTTGAATTGGCCCTTCCCCCAAAGAAACCTTTCCAATGGAACCATTTTGTTTATGCTTAACTTTAAATGTTAGAGTTAATAACTCTTCTTTAAGCTCATTGAACTTCCAAGTCACTTTATTGCCTGCTACTACTGGTGCAGGAATATTATGTTCGTACGAACCAGGAACGATCTCGAATTCAGGAGACAAGACATCCTCAATCACTACGTTATACGCACTCGCTATACCGATTTCTTTCGAGATGGTTTCATAGACTTGTTTCAATTTATCAGAACTATATTCAATATAATGGTGTTTCTCAGTTGTAGCCATGTTTCTCATTAGTTGTTTGATGCTCTCGTTGTCTCTGCCGCCTTGAGTCAACAAACCAACTGTGTAGAACACAATACCTTCATTTTTCGCAGCTTGAGCTTCTCGTAATGCATCTGGGAAAGAATTTGCTGCTCCATCTGTCATCAATACAATTACCGGTTGTGCACCGGAACGGCGGTTATTTAATTCTGCTCTTGCTTTAGCAATAGCATCATGAGTGGCTGTACCACCACCTGCAGTTAAAGTTTCTATGTAAGCATTAATTTCTTGAGCATTTGTAGATAAAGGCTTAGTGCTAGCCGAAGCACTATAGTCGACTATACCAACTTGGTGTTTCGTTGGGTCAAGCATCTTCGTCTGATCAAGCATATTGACGAAATGTTGAGCTGCTTCTTTCGCATTTTTCATTTTATCTTCGCCGTTGTTCTCTGGATGGCTCGCACCCATACTTCCCGAACGGTCAATGACGAGAATAACATCATTTGGCTTTACAAAACCAACTGGTGGACTTCCTTTTACTTGCAATGTAACTTCAGCTTCGCCACCCTCTTTCAATTGTGCCGGTGCTGACTTGTTAACGGATACCGTATGAGTACCTGTTGCAGCTGAAATCGTTGCTAGAGGCAAACTAGTAAATGCTAATACAAATACAAGTAGCATTGCTAGCAGTCTAGATCTAAATAAGCGCACGGTAGTTCCTCCTATTGTTTATTGTTTTCTATCCAAGAAAAATGATTCTTGGCTAGCTTGATACCGCTGATATTGATTATTAGCAGCTTGTTTCCTATCTAGCAAATCCATTTTGTTGCGTAATTGTGACTGTTCGAATTGAATAATATCTATGAGTTGATGATGATAACGCTGAATTTCTTGCAGTTCAGTTTTGTGTTCAGGACCGATAGAATATATGGCCAATTCTTCATAGCATTTATTAATATGAGAAGAGACTCTTTCATAAGCTTCGAAAGAAGGCTCCTTAAGAATCTCTAGGTAGTAATCCTTGAGTTGCATAAGCCACTCCGCCACCCAATCTTTCCCATTATTAGACAGTGACATGCTGTCCACTCTTCCTAACGATTAATAATGCCTCTTTCCACGTTTCCACCATCTCTTTAGAGAACTCCAACACATCGTCTAACAACTGTTCATTGCGTTGAATCATGAAATCAGTCAAGTGACGCTGATAAAACATATACAAATCATATAACTCACGAGCAATCGCATGCTCCATATTCAATGTGATTGTAAGCTCATTAATTATATCTCTCGCCTTATATATGAAGCGATTCATTTCCTCAAATTGTTGCTGAGCAAATAAATGTTTCGCTTTCAGCAGAGACTTAACCATTTCTTGATATAACAACAAAGTCAATTCACCTGGGCTAGCTGTCTCTACCTTAACTTTCAAATACTGATCTTGTTGCTTAGCGTTATACATCATCATTCATCTCTCCATCAGTCAATCTTTTGTTACGTCACATTGCGCCTAACTGCTGCGATAACCAACTTCCTTTATTGTTCAATCCTTGAAGCGACTTTTCCATGGCAGTAAATTTCTTGTAATACCGATTTTCGATATCTACAAGGCGTGCCTTAATTTCTGATTCCTTGCGGCTTAATGCTCTTAATTCTTTACCCATTAAGCTTTCATCCATAGATTCCATGGACACAGTAGAAGAGCCAATCCTCTTACCTATACTATCAATTCTTTTCGTAGCTACTTCATAGATTCGCTCTGCAAATCCTTGCTCACTACGTCTAGTTGCAGTGTTAGCAGCTGAATTGGCTGGTGTGTTTGATGATTTTGTAAAGAGTGTAACTACCTGATCAAACTTTGTATTAAGCGCTTCGTCTAACTTCGCCTCATTAATTTCAAGCTTACCATTCTTCTTATAATCCGAAGACTGCTTAATCCCGATATCTGAAAGAAGCTTAATGTCATCCTTACCCACACCTGCTAGTGGGGTCCGGATCGCCACTCGTAGTTCATTTACAGCACTCTCTAGAAAGTCATCACTATAAAGGGTACCTTGTCTCGCCTTTTTCTCCCACTGCTCAATTTGCTTGTCTGACATCGCATCTCGTTCTGCGTCAGTAAGCGGCTGATAACCGCGGTTCGGACGAGTCGTAGTAGCTTCAGAGAATTTGTCCACTAAGTCATTATATTTAGCTACAAAGTCCTTGATTTTTTCTTTAACACCTGCTTGGTCTACATTCGTTCCTAACGTAAATGTTCCCGTTCCTTTTAAAGCTACCGAGATCCCATTAATATCAACCGTATTACTAGAAGACTTAATAGTCGTCGGTTGACCGTTAATCGTATACTCAGCATCTTTACCCGTTGCCGCTGCTGCGTCCATATTAAGTATGCTTTTCAAGCCAGTACCGCCCACAGTAACCTTGGCTGCACTGCCCGATTCAGCAGAACTTAGCATGAATCTCTTAGTATTCTCATCAAAATACGCACGTACGCCTGTATTACCAGAAGCAGCATTTATATCCGCAACAATTGACTTAATTGTTGAAGTACCTGCCGTCACGTTAATGGTAGTGTTAGTCGCACCATCTTTATTTTGAATTGTGAACGTCCCACTCGTAGTGACTGGATTTTTCAGATCATGAGTAACAGGGTCACCAATTACTAATGCCCCAGTAGCTAGGCTCTTAACATCTACTACAGCACTAGTTGCTGTAGGCTTGTTTGATAAAACATCTGCAACATTGGTATTAGAAGATGTGACTTTTACTTTTGTAAATTCACCTTGCATGCGCAAGTCTGTGACACTATTTCGGAGCGAAAGCATTGTTGAATTGGCTGAACGATATTCTTCTCGCTGCCAAACAAGTGACTGCTTTTGACGATGCAGCTTATCTAGTGGAAGTCGCTCCGCTCGCATCATATCACTTACAAGTTTTTCAATATCCATACCAGAAGAAAATCCGCTAACGCGAATCGGTCCGCCTATTGCCATAACCCTCTCCTCCTTACTTAAATTTTTTCATCTAGAAACAGACCATTTTTCACACAAATGTTATACATCATATCTAGCATTTTCTCACTAGGTATTTCTTTAATAACCTCATCTGTGCTGCTGTCAACAATAGTTACCATGATGGCATTCATGTTGTCATGCATCTTTACCTTGATATGTGTCTGGTTTTCCTGCATCGCATTGTTGAACTTATCTACTAACTCTTCTACTGTATATTTCTTCTTAACCTCAGTGCTTGCCAGCTCTGCCGCCATGCCCGTTTCCTGTGAAGTCGGCTCAGATTTGCCTGAAGGGAACATGGACAATGTCGGTTGAACAGAATCAATCCGCATGAATTCCACCTCATACTTCTATAATGAAATAGGTAAAGGTACTCTAAGCATAAAAAAAGCCGGCCGGAAAACCGGCCGGCCTTGTCCCAAATTAACGGAGCAATTGCAGTACACCTTGTGGCTGCTGGTTAGCTTGCGCCAACATTGCTGTTGCAGCTTGGTTAAGAATGTTATTCTTCGTAAAGTTACTCATTTCTTTCGCCATATCTACATCACGGATACGGGATTCAGCTGCTTGCAAGTTCTCAGCTGTTGTACCCAAGTTGTTGATAGTGTGCTCAAGACGGTTTTGAACAGCACCAAGGTTAGAACGAAGACCGGATACTGTGTTAATTGCAGTTTGAATCTTCGTCAAGTTCTCTGTAGCTTTAGCGTTAAGCTCTGTAGCGCCAACACCTTCCAGAGGAGTCAAAGTTGCAACTCCAAGTGTTGTTGCATCTGCTTTCTTAAGGTCAACAGCGATTACTTCACCTTCGTTAGCGCCAACTTGGAATGTAAGTGTAATATCTTCAGCCATAAGTTTCTTTTGGTTGAATTGTGTTTGCTCAGCAACGGAAGTGATTTGTTGAGACAATTGTGAAATTTCAGTATCGATCTTAGCAGCATCTGAAGTTGTCAATACTTCGTTCGCACCTTGAACCATCAACTCAGACATACGTTGAAGCATAGCGTGAGTTTCGTTCAATGCACCCTCAGCAGTTTGAATCAAGGAAATGCCGTCCAAAGAGTTCTTGGAAGCTTGCTCCAAGCCACGGATTTGGTTACGCATTTTCTCGGAGATTGCAAGACCAGCTGCATCGTCAGCAGCACGGTTGATACGGTATCCAGAAGATAATTTCTCCAAAGATTTACCTTGTTGAGTGTTGTTGAAAGACAATTGACGGTGTGCATTGTATGCACTCATATTGTGGTTAATACGCATGATTAAGTTCCTCCCTGGAATCGTGTTATGGTGTTCGCTTCCTTGCTCACACCCTACTAGTCAAAGCATGTTCTTCGGCCGATAGAATCATTACATTTGACCTATTACTTATTATATCGGCTTCACGTTCACGAAGTTTATAGCTGATAAACATTTTTTTATTTTTTATCGTTTTTTATTTAAAATACTACTGCTGATTGCACCCCAGTCCTCTGCGGACAAGCTTTCCTTCGACGCAGCTTCGTTTTGTGCCTTTATGCTCAGATAAATCTCTTCTCGATATACTGAAATGTCGGAGGGAGCATCTACACCAAGACGAACTTGATCGCCGTTCACTTCAACTACCGTTAATACGATATCATTTCCAATCATAATCTTCTGACCTTTGCCCCTTGTTAATACGAGCATTACGATTCGCCCCCTATCGGATGCTGTACATCGTATGAAACACCTTCCAATACGACCTGAGCAGCTTGCCGAGATTCTGTATTAATAATGATAGGAGCTTTCAAGTTTGTTGTCATTCGCTCCTCACCTTTAATTGTCACGATCGTTCTAACTGCCACCTGATGCTCTGACTCAATCTCAAGCTTATGTTTCCAATTTCCAGACAATTCAAACCCATAATCAGACTCATATTTAAATGGATCAACTACGATAAACGTCAAATCCGCATCATCAACACTTTGCAACAAATCAATCTCGACCTTAAATCCTACAGCCTGAAGCCAAACATATTCCTTAAAATCTGAGAAACCAAGAATTCCTTGCTCGAAGCGGATAATGTCGGAGGAATCGACCTCTAATAAACCTAATCGTGTAGACTGTACTTCCATAATTATGTGTCCTCCTCGAAATAAAAATAGCTATAAAGAACAAAGTTCTATATAGCTAGATCATAATTTACATGACAGCATCTAACTGCTGGCCAGTGGCATTAAAAAATATAAAGTTCTTTTGTATTAGGTATGGATTAACCTTACCTGGATAGTAATCAATCGAAGGTTTCGTACGATGATATTCGAAACGAACTTCTCCCTGCTTCCAATCCGTCTGAAGCTTTCCGGGCATGTAGACGACATCCACATTATCGTAGTTAGGTTCGCCTAAAATACTTATCGGAAATTCCCTAAACATTCTTTCACGAGCTATTTCTGCAAAAGCATTGCTTTTCTCGTGACAAGCCATCATCCGATCGCCTTCTTGAGCTAAATTCGCAATATTTTGCATGGATATTTGTAAAGACTGCTGCGCTATTCGATCTGTAACTTCCTCGAAGCGCCCTCTACCGAGAGCAGACCATGCCTTCCGTGAATCAATAGACAATTCTCCGTCAGTACGCGATAGCTCCACCGTGACATGTTCTTGTTTAATTTCCAATTGCGGAGGCGGCGTTTCAATTGTCAACTGACCTGATTGCCGTTCAAGTCCGATCCTTGAAAATTGCTGTTTTATTTCAATGCGAGGCAAGTTCACTTTGCTTCACCTACCGTAGAAAATCAAGCAAGCTTGGACGTGAAATACGCGCAATCGTATCCAAGGAAGCTTGGAATATACTTTCTGCTGTTTTCAGTTCCGTAATAACCTTAGGCATATCAATATCTTCTGTTTTCGATTGAAGACCGATGTAATTTAAGTTCAAATCCTCTAATCTGCTCGTTGTGAACTCAAGACGATTTTGCTTTGCTCCAGCTTCAGCTTGAGCTAATGTCAATTTCTCTAAATTAGCTTGGAGCTTAGGTATAGCAGATGCAATCGCATTTGTATTATCATCTTCTAGCGCCTTCTTCATGTCAGCAACCACTTTGAACATTCCGTTTGCCTCACCGAATTTACCAAATACGCTGTCTCCAAGTAAATTTACATCAACATAAAGTCCTGCCCCAACCTGATACTGCACAACCCCTTGATCCAGTTCATAATTTTCTTGCGCTGGATCCGGTGGGTACGGTGGTTGATCAATACGTTGACCATTGAAAATATACTTTCCTTTAAATTGGGAATTCCCTAGTGATACAAGGTGAAGGTAGAGTTGTTCTACTTCACTAGCTATACTTTCACGGGCATCATCAGGCACTGTATCAGATGAACCTTGAACTGCCAAATCGGATAAACGTTGAATGATTTGTGTTGTTTCGCCAAGTACTTCATCCGTATATTTCAGGAAGCTATCTGCATCCTGGACGTTGTCTGTGAATTGAGTGGTTGAACTTATTTCTGCTCGATAATGCAGTGCGCTCGCTACGCCTACAGGATCATCCGAAGGTCGATTCAAACGACGGTTTGTCATCAACTGTTCTTGGTATTTATCAAGCCGTTTGTAGTTGGCCTGTAAGTTCTTCATCATGGAATCGCCCATCATGGACTGTGTAATACGCATCTAGCTTATTCCTCCTATCTGCCCACGACACCTGTGCCGTTAATTAATTTATCCAACATTTCATCCATTGTCGTCATTACACGTGCCGAAGCACTATATGCATGTTGGAATTTAATCATATTTGCCATCTCTTCATCGAGCGACACACTACTTATAGATTTACGTAAACCATCCGCATGCCCAGTTAACAACTCACTGTTCTCGACCATTTTAGTTGCATGATCTGACACATTACCTAATTGAGCCACAACCGATTGTACATAACCATTAATAGTCGCAGTGTTTGTGACAGAGCCCGGTTGCGTAAAGCTATAAATGCGCTCACTTAAACCCGCAATCAATAGGGCCATATCACCATTACCTTGCAGCGCCACTTCAACCTGTGAGCCGTCAGGTTGCGTTCGAAGCTCCGTTCGCATCGATACACCAATATTTTTCACATCTTCCTTAATGGAAGAATGAAGCACGATATTGTCCGCGGTAATCGTAGTACTGCCATCTTTCGTTGCAAAGAATGGAGCGCCAGATTGAGCAGGCGACTGCAAATTGTAACCAAGTGCATGAAGCCCATTCAGGCCGTTCACGGTATGCTTCGTATCTGCCAAAAGGCGGCGTGGGTTCGCAGGATCCATTTGCGCACCTTGAATGGTTACACCTTGCGGTAAAATCGTTCCTGCTGGAATCGTCACTTCAACCGGGCCTGTTGCGATCGCGTTCGCAATAATATCAAGTTGTTGGCGATAATTAGCTACATGAATATCACGAGAATCAACATATCCTTTGATCTCACCGTTGGTCACCCCACCAATATCCCCTACCGTTATCGGTGTGGATACCATGTTATCCACGACCATTAATCCACCAAAAGTAACTTGATAATCAGCAGCTGTTTCCGTTACCGTAACGTTACCGAGTCCAGACAACTGATCCACTAGCAAATCACGTTTGTCACGAAGATCATTCGCATGATCACCAAGTCCTTCAATACGTTTAATCATCGTCGTCAAATCAGATACTTGTTGAATGTAATTGTTAGCTTCGGAAACCTTCACGTTAATACGTTCAGTTAAGTTACTCTCCAACACTTTCAACTGACCAGATATATGACCAAATGTCTCTGTTAAAGAGATCGCTTTTTGCTGAACCAACGTACGCGCAGATAAGTCGGAGTTACCCGGGTTTTTACTAAGCAGTTGCCATGCATTCCAGAACTCGGAAAGATTTTTGGCAATGCTATTATCCGATGGCTCATTAAAGATACCTTCAATATTGCGAAGTGTTTCTTGCTGCACTTTCCATGTAGACTGAACTGTATTTTGATTACGGTACTCTATATCTAGCAGAAAATCTCGAATCCGATAAACACTCTCTGCTTCTACCCCCATCCCCATCTGGTTAGGGAGCTTGGAATTGTTATGCAGTCCTGGATAATCAATTGGGCGAGCTGCGACGAGTCGAGTTGCCTGTCTAGAAAATCCTGGTGTATTGGCATTCGTAATGTTATGTCCTGTCGTTGCTAGTGACAGTTGATGGGCAGCGACGCCGCGCTTACCAATTTCTAATGTATGAAAAGTTGAACGCATGGGGCGATGTCCCTCCCTCTCTTGAATTCGTTCCTCTGTGTATGATTCACATGTGCAAACACGATTAAATTTCTAACATTCTATTAAAACTGAAAATCGCGCTCACTTAATTAAAGCAATAAAAAGTATTACTTAATTATGCTATTAGTTTCTTACGCTCTCGTATCGAACATGCTGCGACCAATCTTAGACTGTGGCTGCTGCGGATGACGGTATAGCGATTCATCCTCCGGACGACTTGTCATAATATTCAGTGAGTAATCAACGAAATCCAATGACTGCTGCAACAACTCACGTACGAATTGATTCTCTTCTTTCAATCGATTCAAAAGAATGTTCAGCGACTGCTGTGCATCCTGAAGTTGCAGCCGCTCTTCTGGTTGAAATACAAGACGAGAAAGCTCTGATACGGTAAGTCGAAGATTCGAACGAATCCCTTTCTCTTGGACAAAAGCCAATGAAGCAGCTACTCGCTCATCATCAGCTTCTGTTACAAGCTTCAAAATTCTATTTTCCTTCGAGGTTAAGCTTGCTAGCGCTTGAACATCGTTGCGAGTAATAACACCTTTTTTCTGTTCAGCTATTTCTAACAACTGTTCATGCAGCACACGCAGCGTGTCCAATGCCGCGATAACCCGCTTTATACTCATCTCATCACCTATTTCTTTAAATCACGACTAAATATCGGCAGCAACTTCTCTGCAATTTTATTCGCATCGACATGGTATGTTCCAGTAGAAACAGCTTGCTTAAGCTCCTGAATGCGCTCCGCTTTGCTGCTATCTTGCGTACGAGTGTTGGCGTCTAACAATTGCTTCGCTTCTGTAGAAATCGTAACCTCATCTTTGCGTTTGGCAGGCTTAGCTGTATGGGAAATCGATTGCTGACGCTGATATTGTTGAGCCGCTCCAATTCGCTGTGTATCATTTATCTTCAACGTAGTCACCTCATTTCAAATCAAAAAGCCGACGACCTTTACTAAGATTATCGGCTTGATGTCAACAATTATTTAGCTATCCAAAAAAAGAAAATTAATACCCTCTTATAAAAAGAGCTAATTAAACGATCCATGCTACTCTTTATCCGTTATCCTATACGTTGTTGTACCGTTCTTATTCAATGTGTTCGTCTGAGACTCCGCTTCGGTCTTAGCTTGGGAAAGATCATTAAGTAAGCGGCGACGGCAGCTCTCACACATATGGCCTTCTTGAATAAAACCTCCGCACACATCACATGGATAAGAAAGATTGGGCATATTCAATACAGAAATACGTCCCTCACGAATAAATTGTGTAATCTGCCGCACGCTAACCCCTGTATCATCCGATAGTTCGGTCATCGTCGCTTGTCTATGTTTTCGCAAATAATCTGCGCAAAGCTTGTAATCCGCTTCGATGTCCTTCAGGCAGTTGGGGCATATATCTTTATATACTTTCGCGAACAGTCGCCCGCAACGATTGCAATTGCTTAATTCCATCTTCGACACCTCTTTACCTTTATCTGATTCCATCATAACGCATGTTTGAACAGATGACGAGGGGTGCTTTTTAAACAATATTGAAAAATGTCGAACTATGGTGAAACAAGAAGGGTATGGTGATATTTTCTGTACCTCTATAAATGTATGGGGCTGAATATGTAAGTCATCGATATGATCCTAACAACGAGCTTCAGGCACGTGCCCATGTGTAACTACAAATAATTGCTGAAATTTCATAGTCACGGAGGGCGCCCGTCAATGCTCCTGCACATGCCCGAACAGTACTGCCCGTCGTATACACGTCATCTACGAGTAGGATATACATTGGGGATTTGTTAGACGTATTTGTATTTGCGCAAAGCGTTTGCAGAGTCTGAGTGTGGCAGCGGTAAGCGCCAGCTAGCGCAAGTTCTCTACCACTTCGCCCCAGATGGCTCTGCCTTCCTTGATCAGTCATGCGCGTGAGCAAAGGCATGACCGGACAGTCCCACGCTGTTGCTAGCAGCGTGGCAAGGCGCTCAGCTGGATTAAATCCGCGTTCTACCAATCTCTCTGCCGTGGATGGAACAAAGGTGACCACGTCCGGGTATGGGACAGACGGAAGTCGATACAACCAGCGCCGCAGACGCTCGTAAAAAGGCAACGGTGATATGGAGATCTGCTGATGAAAGTTCGAAATCGTCGCAGCAAGCAGCTCGTAACGGTGCAGCATCATGCCCGCCATGATAGCAGCATAGCCTGCATCGCCTTGAAATTTAAAGCGATGAAGCCATGCTTTCATCGCCTCGCTGTAGGCAACGGCACTGCGATTTGCAGCAAGTCCATACGCAAGGAGTGGATGTCGCTCGCAATCCGTACAGCGAACTGCTCTCCCACAATGCGGGCAGCCAATTTGTTCAATATAGGATATGGATAATTGACATGATACGCAAAGCTGCCTACTCCAAGATGCAACAGAATATGTTGAGGCTCTGTGCGATCGACTTCTACTTCCTAACTTCTTCTCGGTATAGAGAGCCGATACATACGGAATCTTCCCCTCACAACCTATACACATACTAAAACGGGACATACTTACACCTTCATACCAGCCTTTTGGAGTATTCATGTGCCATCTCCACTCCTTCATTTAATGACCATATCAAGCATATAAAGTCTGTTTCATTTCATACTTCACTTACGAATCAATCAAACATATAAATTTCTATATTTCCAACTTCACACAAGAGACTAGGTTCTACTGGAATTCAAATATGCAACATATAGAACATTATCATCATTCCAAGATGACAGGACACGTGGCCTTTTATTCAACATTTTGCAGGGCGCCCTCAGTTCTTAGATAACCTCCGCGTTTCGCAAGCCTATTCATTCGTTTAATCTGCACCACTGCCTCTTGCTGTGGTTTGGTCCATTGTGGAGCTGCAAAATAAACGAGACCGTGTGGGTCATCCTTAGCTCGTCCAGCACGACCCGCCATCTGTACGAGTGAGGATGCATCAAACAATTTGTCATCTGCATCCAAAATGATGACATCGCTCTTAGGAACCGTAACGCCACGCTCCAGAATAGTCGTCGTGACCAGCAAATTAATTTCTCTGCTGCGAAACTTTTGAACTTTCTCAGTCCGCCTAGCATCAGCAGCGGACGTTCCTTCTACGATATACGCGGGCAACGCTGTACGCAGCAGCCGTACGATGCCCTCGATATGGCGAATTCGCGCTGCGAATATAAACAGCTGCGCTCCCCGCTCCAGCGACTGATGGATCACTTTCATCAGTCGCCCATGCAGCCGCCCCCCTGCAATCTGGCGGGCAACGGCTGGCATCGTGAGCCGCATGGGAACAGGCAGCGGCTCACGATGATAACGCACAGGCACAATCGCCTGTGCGAGTCGGCCCCGCCGCACAGCGCGCTGCATCGCCTTCGGCGGTGTAGCCGACAAATACACAAACGCCCCGCCAGGCGCGCACGCCTGCCTAGCGGCTCGTTCAAGCATCGGGTTGTTGTGGAACGGAAACGCATCCAGTTCGTCCACAACAACCAAATCAAACGCTTCGCGAAACCGCATCAACTGATGCGTTGTCGCAAGCGTCACCTCGCCTGGGTCCCACCTCTCTTCGCTGCCGCCGTAGAGCGTTACGACCCGCACATCCGCAAATGCTTTCGCTATGCGTGGCTTCAGCTCCAGCACAACATCTCGCCGCGGCGTTGCAATGCAGACGCGCCCGCCACGATAAAGCGCATGCGCAACAAGCGGATACATCATTTCCGTCTTGCCCGCTCCCGTTACTGCCCAAAGAAGAAACTCTCCTTTCGCTTCTTTCCCAAGTTGCCAGTGCTTCTCCAAATATCGAAGCGCCAACTGGCTCGCATCACGCTGAGCAGGTGCCAAACCAAAGCGTTCAAGTAACGCTGCTATATGCGACTCCTCTGCATGACTACTAACAGCTGCATCTGCTGCCTGAATAAGTAAACGTGCACCCTTTCTTGTTCCAATGATAAGTAGTCCACATGTTTGACTTCGTCCCAATTGCAGGCAACCAAGACAGGTATAGCAACATTCTGACCCACATCGTTCACAGTGTGTAACCCTCAACTGCTCACCAATACTGCCGCAGCGCCGGCAACTTTCTTCCCTTCGAATTGGCCCTTGCCTCTCCTTCACAAAACTCGAAAAAATAGTAGCAAGCATATTTCTCACCCATCTGCTCAGCCCTCCCCTAGGTTCGAACGCATCGCTCCAAGCCACTCCATTTGTGAGTTCAATGTGCCCCTCCAATACACCCTGCTGTAACAAACTCAACAATTGCTCGTCGCTCAGCACAAATTGATTGTGCTCAACTACACTTCTCACCTCACTTTCAAGCAATGCTTTTCCCGTTAACAAGGACATCAAGCTACGATATATAAACTGACCTTCCGATATTTCGCTAGCAGCCAGTGCGGAAGTATCCGTCCCCCCATTTATCTCAAACTCTAGGTTCCTATTACGCTGCAGCAGTGAAGCTACTTCTAACAGTTCATCATTGGGAAGCACCCTGACTTTCAGCCATGCATGACCGTTCAACCGTTTTAGTCGATCACTGAATGTGTGTAATAATGTCTTTCCATAAATGGTCCATTCCCCTTCATCCCATCGGTCCATCGCTGACTCCACAGAAAATCTCTCCACAGTTTGCAGCGCTACATCAATGGGTACTCTCAAATACCACAGTACTACTTTGAATCTGTCCGATCGTTCTGTTCCCTCACGCTGTCTAGCTCCCCAATGACACACATCAATCCGCCAGTCTAATGAAAATCTAAGCTCCCACCTATCTGCTAGCTTAATCGCATACAGCCATAACATATGTCTCACCTCCACCTCTGGAAAATCATCAGGACAAATGAAAATCAATCTACCTGTCGACAACTAACAACATAGAATACGACAAAAAAGCACACTCGCTCTGATTATCATCAGGACGATGTGTGCTTCACATCATTCAAACTATTCACGATATCCTTACTGAGGATACTTTTGCATCAGATTAGATTCCAACTACCATCCGCTGTATTCACAGTTACAGAACTCGGTATGTTTTACGATATGCTCCTAAGCTTGAAAGCATCCATTCTGCTCACATTCAATCGACTCTATGAGCAGATGCATGCTTTCATTACGACTTGAATCCGCTCTCATCGACGCCTGCGGCGTACCCAACGCCGCCAGTGCCGCCTACACCGTGCCGCCAGCCAAAAAGGGAAGCTTCCGCCAATTGTCTTGACGATGTAAATAAAGAATAATTTGCATTTCTTCAGCTTCCTTTGCTTGCTGTAACTGCGCGACACGCACTTCACGTGCCTTCACTGTTGATTCGGTCACGACATGACAAACGACTCCATACCGCTCCATCATGCGATTCACAATAGGAAGAGTCTCATCCGTAGATCCGCCATCCAATACGGTTATCTCCAAACGCTTGCCTTTGAACCAAGCATACCACCAATAAGCACGTATAATCCATTCCAAATGACGCTCATCATTTTGCGCTACAATGACAACATGTATCCAAGGTTGCGGACGATTTCCCCGCAGCTTCTTCGTAAGCCGGTGCGCTAGATGAACAGCCACTGCCGCCAATCCGTAGCACAATACGATCCAACCCAACATCGTGATCATGCGGCCCACCTCCTTACTACCAAGTGTATGCCGCGATATGCGCTACGGTGACGGACAAGCGTCGTCATTTTTCACTTTTTTTCTAGAAGTTGTACACAGTAGTCAGAACTAATATCATTCGTTTCCTAAGTCCACGAATTCTAGGTGTGAAATAAATGCATGGTACAATGAGATCTCACTTTTGAATTCATTCAATTATAATGGCGTGTTCTTGCCTCTTATCATCGTTCATACTTCACACATATGTATCGACGATTAAACCACTAAACCTGCTTAACTTACAACGTCACCCAACCATTTTTAATCGAGTTAATAACAGCTTGTGTCCGATCATCAACTTCCATCTTCTGCAGGATGCTGCTTACATGGTTTTTGACCGTTTTCTCACTAATAAACAAATATTCACCGATCATTTTATTGCTCTTGCCTTCCGCCATTAGACGAAGCACTTCAGCTTCCCGACGTGTAAGCGGATTACCCTCAATATGATTAAGTCGTACACCAGATTCTCTTACAACATCCTCATCCATAATGCCGCGTTCATCCAGTAATGTCATACGGCGCAACTGTTGTATCAATTTACCTGTCACTTTTGGGTGAATAAAAGCATGACCTGCTACAACGGAGCGAATAGCATTAATGAGTGAATCGGCTTCCATATCTTTAAGCAGGTAACCGGTAGCACCTTTGCGGAGCGTTTCGAAGACATAACTTTCATCATCGTGGATCGACAATATAATGACCTTAACATTAGGGAATATATCTTTCATTCGTTCCGTTGCAATTACTCCATTTTCAACAGGCATGTTGATATCCATTAATACTACGTCCGGCACCTCGTGGTTGCAGAACTCTAATACCTGTATCCCATCACCACACTCCCCAATTACTTCCAAATCATCTTCCATATTGAGAATGCGTTTCAATCCTTCACGGAAAAGCTGATGATCGTCAGCAAGGAGTACTTTGATTGTACTTCTACCCGTCTTACGACTCTCCATACACTTACTCCTCTCTCTTTTCTACATTTATTGGTATGAAAAATGATAGTTGAGTTCCCTGATCTCTACTCGATCGAATCTGCATACGGCCTTCCAGCAACTTTACGCGCTCTTTCATACCAATGATGCCAAAATGGCCTTGTTCTTTAGAAATAGACTCCAATGATTCAACATTGAACCCTTGGCCGTTATCTTCAACAACAAGTTGAACCTCATTCTCCTCGTAGGTCAATTTACACGACACATAAGAGGGATCGGCATGCTTAGCAGCATTCGTAAACATTTCTTGTACCAATCGGAAAATGGCGGCTTCCATAGCCGACTTTAGGCGACGTTCTTGCCCTTTCACTTCCAGCATAGTCTTAACTTTCATCTTCTCTTCAAAATCATGCACAAATTTGCGCAACGTTGGGACTAACCCCAGATCGTCCAACGTCATAGGTCTTAAATTGAAAATAACTTTTCGGATTTCTTCAAGACCGCCACGCAACTGTGACTTCAAATCTACTATTTCGTCCTGAACCACTTCAAATTCCTGCTTCGACAGCATTCTTTCTACAATTTCCGTCCTAAGAACTACGTTGGCCAGAGACTGAGCAGGACCGTCGTGTATATCACGAGCGATACGTTTACGCTCTTCTTCCTGGGCCAATATAATCTGAAGTCCTAAAAGCTGACGATTTTTGGCTGATTCCAAAATTCTTGTCACCTGCGTCAAATCACCCGACAAGTAATCAAGAACTACACTCATTTGAGAGCCAATCGTTTCTGCCTTCTCTATGGACGCATCGACATTGCGCATTCGTTTAGACAGATCATCACGACGCGTCTTCAAATAGTTCTCTTTCTCACGAAAAATCATGAGCTCAACCTGATATTGAGTAGCCTTTTCGTAAGCGTTCTTGCTGTCTTCCTCGCTGAATTTGGAGAAATCACGACTAACTTCAGTTAAACGCGAACGAGCCAGACGAAATTTTCGTTCCAGCTCGTCTACCTTATCACAAATGCGGGCGGTTTCTTCCATAAGCTCCGTCATTTGATATTGAAGATTAGCAGCTTCATCACGAGCCGCCTTTAGAATTTCGTAGATTTGATATTGACTATCCTGCATGACTTTCGTGGCATTTTTTATGACACGATCGATTTGGTCGACTTGATGGTCCACGCGTTCTCCGTCTCCTTGCCTTGAAAAGGGTAGTTGGATCTATCGACCTTTATCATACCATATCAGCGGATAGTAATGGACTTCGACTTTGGTTCCCAATTTACGGATAGGCCTAATTGTTCGGAAACAAGTCTCAACGGGACTAAAGTCCTGCCACTTCGGATGATTGGAGACACTTCCGCCAGCTTACGTTGTCCATTGCTGAAGTAAGACTTGTTATTAACCGTTAATTCCAAATAATCATCTCCGCGAAGAACCGTCACTTTCTTTGCTCCGTTATTCCAAGTAGCCTGACCACCGAATTCGTCCAATATTACTTTGACCGGTACATAAGTTGTACCATTCAACACAAGTGGAGACACATCAATGGTCTTCTTCTTGCCGTTCACTGTAATCTGTTTGCTGCCTACTGTAAGCTTCATATCTGCCTTTGGCATCGAGATTGTACCTGCTGGCAACATCGCTTTCACATTATCAAAAGCAATTTCTCCCACGGATGCTCGTTGCTCCTGACCATCTTCAAGATTAACGACATACAGACGTTTCAACGTATAAGGGCCACCACCCTTAATTTCAGACAAGTCAACCTTAATGTTCTTCCATCCATTCCAGTTCAACGTCTTAGCTACATCGATCATATGTGCTTCGCCACCGCCATCAATGACTTCAGCTCTCAGCCAATTGCTGCTGTTATCACTGTATACGTCGAGTGTAAATGAAGCTGGTGCTCCTCGTAGTGGAATTCCCTTGCTGCCATTTACAAAGGAATAGGCAAATTTATTGCCGGAACCATTCGTCATATCATAACTAAGTTTCAATACTTTGTCCGAAGCACTGCGCCCATCATAACTACCAACGACCGATGTTTGTCCTGTCGTTGTCGCCTTTGGAAGCCCTGCAAAGCTTGGAGACAAAGTGGAACTATTGAAGTTCTCAATAAGTGTTTCCGTGCTCTCAGATAGTGGGATCATCGTTTTTATGCCATCATAGCTTGCGAATGCATACCCGATCTTTGCATTTTTATCTACAGCAGTTACATTCAGCACTCCATTTTTCACATTGCCTTGGAACCCTTTGAATTCCCACTTAATAGATTCTGCAGGTACATTTACGGTACTACCATCTTTCAGCTTCGCTCGTACAGGTACAGAGATGGAGCTTCCTACTTGCAGCGGTGCCGTAGAACCAGCAATATACAGTGCCTCTAGATCAGCTGCCCCGATAACATCAACAGACAGTGTTTCCTTGGAATTGCCTGATTGTGCGATAACTTGTCCTTTGCCTGACTTCTTCGCTTCAAAGGATTCCCCATTCCATGCAAGCACGCTATTTCCTGATTTCCACGCAGCATTGAGGTTCGTTGCTTCAACCGGATTGTAATATTGATCATATGCTTTCACCGTATAGTTTGCTTGCTGACCGATAAACAATTTCTTCGAACCTGACAATACCATACCTTTTACTTCACCTTGTGGAGCTGTTGTATACACGCCAATACCGTTAACCACATTTCGCTGTGTTTGGCCATATTCCGTATTATGCGTCAACGTAGTGCCCTGTTCAGCTAATGGACGATGTACCATCGTTGTTGATCCGCCACCATCCAAGTTAACTGCCTTCCAGCTTCCTAAGCTTACTAGGACATCTTGAAGCTCTTTAAGCGTCAGTCCTTTACTGGAATCACTTTTCTCTGCAGTTACGATATAAACAAATCTTCCATCCTTGGAGTAGCCAATAGCTGTTCTCGCACGGGATGAAGTACCACTTATATTAGCAATTTCACGAGTGTATCCAGATGCTGCTCCGTTTTCCACCAATAGCGTGTGACCGCCTACCATCATGTCGAACTGACTTGGATCAATCTGCTGCCCCGTTGTCTTAGAAACCAAATGATAGTCTGCTTTAACTGCAGAACCAACCTGCATATGCTCACGCATATATTCTGCTGCTTTACCGTGTCCACGAATAATATATCCGTCTTCTGGTACGACGATAGGCAGACCACCTTTATCACCAAACTCCACTACGACTCCATCGCGAACAAGCGCTTCTGTTGCGGTTGTGGAGCTGTTTTTAGGACGTTCTTGATTTTTCCAAGCGCTTGTGTAAATGTACATTTTGTTTACGTGGCTGTACGAGTTATCTGGTTCCATCATATATGTTGTTTTATTTATACCTGCAAGAGGGAACGTTGCACCGCTATTACTTGTAACGTTACCATCGAACGTATAGTGATCAATACTCGGTTTACGATCTTTGGACAAGCCAAAAGCATACATACCTATAAGCTCAGATGGACTGGAAATCATCTCACCTTCAGAGATTTGAGCGCCCATTGGTGCTCCTTCTCTTTTCATATCGTAATAGTCGCCGTTAACAGCAGCAACCGCTCCATTTTCCTTTGCCATTCCCGAAACATTTTGATGTGTATTCAATTTATTGTCTTTACCAGTCATTACATCAAGCTTCACATATGGATTGCTCAAATCAGCACGCAATACGTGAACATTTGTTTTGGACTTGTATTTGTATTGCTGACGCAGCACACCTGAAGTTACAATCTCTTCAGACATTTTAGTCATGGATGAATTTGCTCGGAATTGTTGAGATTGATTCTGATCTTCTGTTTGACTATCTGCATACGCAGTCAACCCTGCTACTCCATTCATCGTCACTAGCATGGCAGTACTAATAAGAAATACCATCCATTTTGAACGACGAGTTGTGCGTACTTGCGTTGTTGCTTCTGTCACTTTCGATTCACTCCCCAAAGTAGTCGCGGCTTCTCTCATCCCAAATTACGCTTAAGCCACTCATTTCTATTGCATGTTAATCCGCTTTCTCCTGCCAAGAGTACATAGTTATATGTATACTCTACTATATTCATAGTTATAGACTCCTAATTTCCATAAAAAGTTTCGTCTATTTCACTGTATTTACTAACCATATCACTATGAATCTAGCAAATCTGCACAAAAAAGCTAGCAGAATGAAAAATGCTTCAAACTGCTAGCTTTTATTTGGCTACATATATTGTATTTTCTCAAGCATACGTCTGATCATTGATGTCGCTTGGGCACGAGTAGCCTTCGTACGAACTCCGAATGTATTTTGGCTCATTCCCTGAATAATACCTGCCTCCAACGCCTGAGCTACCGTTGCTTTGGATTTGGAAGCAAACTGACCACGATCACTGAATCGAGTGAAATAGCTATCTACAGACTTCGACAGCTGCTGTGTATAACCTGCCGTCTTCATCGCTCGGATCATCATCATCGACATGTGCTCACGAGTAATCGGATCGTTAGGTTTAAATGTTCGATCTTCATATCCTAGAATGATACCAGCTTTCACTGCAGCGCCAATATAAGGTGCATCAGTATTGCCCATGGATACATCTTTAAAGCGGCTTACTTGATTCGAATCGCCTTTTAGGCCTAAGCCACGTGCAATCATTACCGCAAACTCACCACGGGTTACATTCCGATCTGGTTGGAACTGATCGCCCGTAGCAGCATCTGCAATAAATCTTCCAGCTAATGCATTAATATCGCCAGCAGCCCAATGTCCTGCTGTATCCGAGAAAGCTCTCGTGCTGTTAACAACAGCAATACGTTCGTTGCTTGGCGCTTGGCTTTGCAGAACATGTGAACCTTGTTCAGATTTAATCTGAGTTGGCATATAACCTAAACGCACCGCTTGAGAATCAAGCATCACTGCAATCGTTTTATTCTTATCAAGCGTAGTATTAGAACGATAGTTAACTTGTGTTTTCACTTGAACATCGATTGCCTTAACAGATGGGACAGACGTAAACGCAGATACATTGAAATCATATACTCCTGTCACATCCTGACCCGACTCTTTCGCCAACCAGCTAGTATACAAGGAAGATTGACCTGTTTGCTTCTCAATTTGCAGCAATAAAGTTGCACTTGAAGCAGATGTATTCAGCTGATTCGAAATATTTTGTAATGGCAGATCACGAAGTGCAATGGTGTACATCCAATCACCGTATCGCACACCTATTCTAAGATCTTTGCCAGCACTCATGACTTCCTCAATTGGCTTAATTGGGATTGCTACCATTGCTGCTTTCTCATTTGTCGGTACATCAACAACAACTGTATTCAATCCTTTTTGGATCGCGTACTCCATAGAGGACTTCCAATGATCCTGCTTGACTGTATATTTATTTGTATGCTGCTTATTCCGTGACATATCTATGTTCTTAGTTGCTGCTTCCGCTTTAACTAGCAACACTTTGGATAGGAACAACGTATAAGCTGCTTCTTCTGTGTTTGCAGGCTGGCCTGCAGATGGCGTACCGCCGTTTCCTCCACTAGCCGAACCTAGACCTACATCGAAATTAGAGAAGCTGCGAATTTTATTTCCACTCATATCTGTTAACGGGTATGCATATGGAGCACTATACGTTAACTTAATTGACTGTGCATTGCTAATCGCATTAAACAACGTCAGGGTTACCATAGTGTTGTTAACACGAACTGAACGGATGGACTCCGTCTTGTTATCTACACGCAGAGAGAAATTTGTTTGTGCTGGTACAGATAAATTGTCCAACTGCTTGGAGAATTCCAACGTTACGGTATCTCCGCTCACATAAGCTTTATTAAGCTGCGGTTGACTCGTATCCGTTTGATTACCAACTTTAATAACGCTAAATTCTGGTGCCTGATTGCCTGCCAAGTCCACAAGCCTTACCAAACCAGGTACATACGATAAAGTGACTAGATCATTGCGATTTGAAACCGAAGACTTCAACGTCAAAACAACCTGATTGCTTCGAACTTCAATTTTATCAACATAGCGCGCTTTATCATTAACCAGCACCGAATAATGACTCTTCATCGGAAGCATGTCCGGTCTTAGCCCTTCATTATAGGTAAGGATAACTTTTCCGCCATCTACATGGGTAGATACTAGAATTGGTGCCTTTGTATCAACTGCATTACGCAAATAAAGTGGACCGAACCCTGCAATATTCGCATCGTATTTATCTTTGAGCGGATAAGCTCCAGGCTGATATTCTACCGTCACAACTTGACCATCCGCGACAGAAATCCCTAGCGTCAATATTAATGTTGAGCTAAGTCCACCTTGGATAGAAGTTGGAGTATATGCAATTCCATCAACGATAACTTTAAATTGAGATGTTGCTCGAGAATCAATTTCTTTCAGTGATTCATTAAAGTTCATTTGAATAATTGCACCCGTTACAGTTGCACCCGAAATTCGAGACATCGACTCTTCTATTTTGTTAGTAACATCGCGACTGGATATGCTAGCTACACGATTTCCATTCCGATCTTTTAGCGGAATAATACCTTGTGTGTAGGATACTCTAACAATTTGACCAATAGCTACTCCACTCTGAAGCTGTATATTTACTTTATTACCGTAGATTAAAATACTTGAAATTGGGCGAGCCTCATCATTGACCGTTACTTTAAAGCTATCTACGTAAGGTGTGCTGCTGCTGTCCAAATCTTTATTATACGTCAATTCAATTGTATTCGACTTCGACATTACGATAGATTCCAATGTTGGCGCTACCGTATCTGGAACCAATGTAGTAAATCGCCATGCATTTGAAATACCAGGGTATGAATTCCCAGCCAAGTCTTTTACAGCATCCTTGCCAACATCTACAGTATAGTTGGTACCAGAAGCTAAGAGAGAACGTGGTTTAATTCGTACCACACGCTTATTGGCAGGATCAACACGTACATCTACAGGAACGCTATAGCTTCCGCTTCGCTTCAATGTTATGCTACCACTGCCCAATTGAACATCCTTACTCATCGTCATCACGAGCTCTGTATTCAACGGAACATTCCGTGACTGATCGCTAGGCGATACATAAGAAATCGCAGGAGGACTTGTATCGGCCGATACCTTAAAGTTCCATGTGCTTTTGTTTGTAATACCAGCATAAGAGACTCCGTGTACATCACGGAATGCACCATCGGAGACTAATACATAATAATTCTCATTGTCTGTCAATGCATTCTTTAGAGCAAGCTGAATCGTAGAAGTACCCCCACCTGTAATAGAAGAGGAGTTTACGCTAAATTCTTCTACAACCTGATCATTGCTTGTTTTTTTAATTACAACATTTCCAACACCCGGATATACAGGTCTATTAAATGTCAGACTAAGCTTAGGTCTTGTAGATAAACCAGAACTTCCATTTGCAGGCATGTATTGTGTAACTGCTAAACTAGAGGTATCTTTACCTACTTCCGTCGTAAAGTTCCATACATTTGCAGTAGATATTCCTGCATAAAGCGCTCCATCTACATCATAAAACGCACCACTATCTATCAATACATAGTACTCAGTATTGGGTTGTAAATCAGTTACACGCACACTGACACTGCGCCCTACCACTGAAACGTCTCCGGATTGGACATTAATCGTCTTTGTATCATTATCACGAAGTCGTTTCACATGTATATTTCCAGAACCTTTAAGAACTTCTTCATTAAAAACGAGATTCATTTCCGTATTAACAGAAACGCCGCCTGCTTTGTGCTGTGGAGTTGTAGTGATCAGGGTTGGAGCGACATTGTTTGCTGACACAGTACGGAAGCTCCACTGCCGATCCACTAAACCGGCATAATCTTGTCCATTACCATCTTTAAGTGCCCCCGGCGTAATCGTAACATGGTACGTCGTAAAATTTTTGAAATTAAACGGTCCAGCGACTCTAATCTGGCTAGTTCCCAATTGAGTGACACGTGGACTTGTTATGGAGATCATCTCTATAATTGCACCATTTTGATCTTTAATAACAATACTACCTTGATTCGCGAATACGACCTTATTAAAATTTATTTCTAACGATGTGTTAATGGGAACACCGATTGCTCCATTTGCCGGAGTTTGAGTAGCAACTTTAATTGGGTCAGTGTTAGCATCTCCACTGGTCTTAAAGCGCCATTGAGAAGCTCCTTGAATTCCCGTAAAACTACCGCTACCGCCTTCAAACGTACCTGCACTCATTTGAATATAATAATGAGTATTAGGCTGCAGGTTAGGAATTTTAAATGAAACTACCGATTGCTGAATAGAAACATCCTTTTTTTCAATCTTAGCGATTTCTCTATTATCTTGTGCTTGATGAACCCCAATGTACGTATTATCCTTCATCTGCACAGACTCTGAGAATGTGATTGAAAAGACGGCATCTTTCTGCACTGCTTCATTCCCTGAAATTGGTGAATAACTTATTACTTGAGGACCACTATTGAGAATAGTAACTTGGCCCGATTGTGCTGCTGCATATGAAGTAGTTAGAAGTGCCAAACTTCCTTGCAGTATAAGCATTATGGCTAGTATTGCTGATAGGTATCGTTTCATGTATTTTATCCCTCCGAAAAAAGACACTCGTACATATATTTTCGGACAATTGCGTGCAAATGTTTAGAGTTATGGCTAAGTAAGAATATAAAAAAGAGCTTTGGACAATTTGTTTATCTGTCCAAAGCTCTCTAATCATTATGATTAATGTAAAATTGCAGGTAAAAATATTATAGACCAGCTTGCTCACGCAATGCTTCAGCCTTATCAACTTGCTCCCATGGAAGCTCAACATCTGTACGGCCGAAGTGACCGTAAGCAGCCGTTTGCTTATAAATAGGACGACGCAAGTCGAGCATACGAATGATGCCAGCCGGACGAAGGTCAAAGTTGTTTTGGATAAGCTCAACGAGCTTCTCTTCTTCAACCTTACCTGTACCGTACGTATCAACGTTTACGGATACCGGTTGAGCAACACCAATAGCGTAAGCCAATTGGATTTCACATTTATCCGCAAGACCTGCTGCTACGATGTTTTTCGCTACGTAGCGAGCTGCGTATGCTGCAGAACGGTCAACTTTTGTAGGATCCTTACCAGAGAACGCACCGCCGCCATGACGAGCATAGCCACCATACGTATCAACGATAATTTTGCGGCCAGTAAGACCCGCATCCCCTTGAGGTCCACCAATAACGAATCGACCAGTTGGGTTAATGAAATATTTAGTCTCGCTGTCCAACCATTCTGTTGGGACAACAGGTTTAATAACATGTTCCAAAATATCGGATTGAATTTGTTGAAGAGTAGCTTCCTCAGCGTGTTGTGTCGAAACAACAATTGTATCTACACGAACTGGTTTGCCATCTTGATATTCAATCGTTACTTGTGTCTTACCATCTGGACGAAGGTAGCCAAACATACCATTTTTACGCACTTCGGACAAGCGACGTGCAAGACGGTGCGACAATGCGATTGGAAGCGGCATTAACTCAGGCGTCTCGTTCGTTGCAAAACCGAACATTAAGCCTTGGTCACCAGCACCGATGTTGTCGCGCTCTTCCTTAGCATCTTCTGTACGTGTTTCGATACCTTCGTTAACCCCTTGAGCAATGTCAGGAGATTGTTCGTTGAGGGAAGTCAAAACTGCACACGTATTATAATCGAAACCATATTTCGCACGTGTATAACCGATATCTTTAATCGTGTTGCGTACGATAGATGGGATATCAACATAATCGGCTTTAGTGCTAATTTCTCCGATAACAAGAACTAGTCCTGTCGCGACAGATACTTCACACGCTACCCGAGCATTCGGGTCATTAGCGAGAAAGGCGTCCAATACCGCGTCTGAGATTTGGTCACAGATTTTATCTGGATGACCTTCAGTAACGGATTCGGAAGTGAATAAGTGGCGTCCTTTAATAGACATTGGACTCAACCCCCCATACCTATAATGTAGGCTATTCTCTTAGGAATGCCCATAACAAAAAAAGTACCTTTTCCACTTGGAAAAGGTTGTTATACCAGCCTTCGAGAAAACATATTACTGTATTTAGGGGTTGATGTCAATCAATGTTGACAAATTTCGTCTTCCTTATATTACTTGTCAATTATAATTGCCCGTAAAGTGTTTTTTCCGCTTCTTGAATGAGACGTTTTGTTATCGTTCCGCCAACAGAACCCACATCTCTTGATGACAAGTGTCCCCAGCTATCACGCGAAGAAATTCCATATCCCGACACCGGAATTGCGCCTAGCTCGGAGCTGAATTCAGTGTCAGCCAATCCACTCTGAATTCCGTTATACGCTACTGGAAGGCCTAATTCAGCAGCGATTTCGTATTTCATACGATAAAGTGCATCCTTACTTGCTGGAACCAGCTTCTTTTTGTTAGCCATTAAAATTTCCTCCTCGTTTGTGCGCAGTGTGCAGTATTAGCCATAAACATCAGCTGATTAGATGGTCATAGTATGTGCTACGCTTACCCATACACTCGAAGGAATAGTTTCTGGTTCTTCCTATAATAAGAAAGAGCGACATCGCTGCCGCTCTTCACTGAAGTTACTTTATTATTGTCAGCATATAGGCTGACGGTTGAAACACTATATGCTGTACTTAAACTAATTTTCGGTCTGTTTCTCAGTTGGCTCCTCAACTGGGACTTGCTTTACTTCATAACCGCCACGGACAGCGACTACAACTTGATTTTTAGGTGTGTCTGAAGCTGTAATACCACGGCCGTCTCTTGGGAATAACAATAAATGATTGTTTACTACCGTCATGCCATTTGTTAAGTCTTTACCATCCGTTAAGTCTGATACGCCGCTCGCATCGGAGCTAAATACTGTTGACTTTCCAGCACGAACTACGAATTCAGCACCTGCCTTACCGATTAGCATTTGACCAGGCTTTATCGTTACAATTTTTAGAGATGTATTCTCAGCTTCAGGCTTGTCCGTGCCTTCAGAAGGTTTATTACCTCCTGTTGTACCAGAGCCACTAGTACCCTTGCCTAGCTCGGCCTTTAGCTCTTGAATTTGTTTATCAACATAACTCTTTGTAACAAGTGGGTCTTGAGAATTTCCTGGTTGAGCATTTAATTCACTAAGACCGCCTACAACCAATATACTCGCGCCGAGGCATACAGTAAGAACTAAACTTTTTTTCATTCTTGTCTTATTGGATAACATCGTTGTACCTCATAAAGTGTAGTTTTTTTATTTAACATTATAAGCGCGATGTTCTAACAAGAGCTTCTTAGCACCATTTACCTCTTCATAAAGACGCAAGTTGAATCCAGATTGCCCAATGCCCTTCATCGCTGGATTATCAATCGTGAAGGATTGTGGTACCTTCTCTCCAACTTTTAAGTTATCTTGACCTACTTCATACGATTTTGTAAATTTATTACCATTATACTCAAGTTCGAATAGAAGCTTTCTCTTCTCCAATACCTCTTCAAATGGATTATGCTCCGACAATGTATATTCAAAGTTAAATGTAGACTGTCCATTAGTATCTTCAGTAGCATTAACTTTGTTAAATTTAAACGTATACGGACGCAATTCGATAGGATCTAGGATATAATCTTCTACTTTTGTCTGATCATCCCCTAGAATCAACAATGCTCCATTAACATAACTGTCGGCTTTTTGGGTACCAGATGCATATTTGCCCTCTGTAATTCCTTGTCCAACAAGAATTTTCAAATCGCTAGCTTTATACTTTTTAGGTATATCAGCAGTTATTCCTACCAAGTTCACGCCGTCTGGAGTAACTTCTTTATCAGTCAGCGTTATTTTCGCTGGAATCTGTACACCATTGGCTACATCATAGTAGTATGCCATTACTTGAGGCATCTTCGCAAAACGTCCACCTGTATTACGATAAGAGACCAAAGTACGGATTGTGTTTGTATTGGTTCCTTCATACAAGCTCGTCTCCAGTACGTTCATCTGTGCTTCTGCACCTGGCTGTTTTAAAGTGTAGTATGCCGTTGATGCAGGGTCATAAGATGGGAGCTCCGCATCCACAGCCTTTATCATAAAGTTACCCATTGTGCTTGTCGGCTTATCATTGATAATTTCACTTAATGTAACTTTAGCGTTATCAAATTTTGATGTAGCCGATACTTTGGATGTCGCAATAAATTGTGCAGACTCTCCCGGTTTGAGGCCAATCGCTCCATCTACCTGAAGGAGTTGAATTTCCTTACTGTCCACTTTTACGCCACTCAACCATGCATTCATAGCAAACTTCGGTAACGGCTGCGTGTCTTTACCTGTATTTTTGATCGTGATCGTTGTGTTAATGATATCCTTGGAATCCCACGGTAAGCGTTCAAAGCTACCAACATTCACTTCATACGTACCTTGCTTATTCACGTACGTTGCTTTGGAATCCGTTGTAATCGACGTCGTATCTGGAACCATGTATTGAGCTAACAAATAATCATTGCTCTTATTTTCATCAGCAACACGTTTTACCGCCAGCTTCATATTCGTTAAAGAAACACTTGCTGGGATAGAAGCTGTTATTGTCGCTTCTTCGCTTACTCCAGGAAGTAGATTCCCCTCAGGTTCTCCAGCCTGTACCGGATATGAAGTGCCTACATTCGTTAACAACTCGAATTGCAGCTTAGGCTTCTTAATGGCTGATTTACCGATATTTTTCATGGCATATGAAATAGTAATATTATGATACTCAGAGTTCGTATCAACCATCATGTTCGTGATCTTTGTATCTATATACTGATTGTCAATTAGCAGCTTGTACGACTGCCCTTTTAACGTAACAGCACCTCTAGTATCATTTGCTTTCAAATGACTATATGCAACAGGGAGATTTGCTTTTGATGCACCAGTTCCTGCCCCTTCTCCCGTTCCGGTCGGCGCTGCTCCTGATTCCTCAGCAATAAATAATTGGTACGTTGCCTTCTTCAAGTCAGTAGGTAACTTAGAATAGAACTTGACTTGAGCAGACTCCCCTGGCAGCAGAGATTTCTTAGCCTGAACAGAATCCAATGTATAGTATCTATTTGTATTCGTACGCAAATAGAATTTAAGAGACTCGAGATTCACTGCACTATTTGACGTATTTTTGATATTCACTGTTACTGATGCTTGAACGTGGTTACCCACATTCGTTAAATCCAGGTTAGACGACGAAATGACGAGTGTGTTTTGACCTTGCTTAATTTCACGCGATTTCCCTACTGGAGTAATGTAGGAGTAGTTTTTCGGAATCGTAACAGACCCGATAACTCTTTCAAAGCTGCCGTTAGACATCGAGAAATCCCATTTAATAACCGATAACTTCAAATCACTAAGATTTAGCTTGCTGTCTACTTTGGCATGTATTTTAAAAGTTTTCTTTGATTTAGCTGGAACGATATTATCTTTCTTCTCAGTAAGTCCCATAAGTTGAATTGGATACTTATTACCCATATTGGAACGTACAGAGAACCAATAATCCATTAGGCTCAAGGAGCGATTGCCATCATTGTGCACAGTTACAGTGAAATAAACATTTTTTTCACCTTCTACATGATAGAACTGTACATCATTGACTTTCAAATAACTTGTAGATGTTAGCTTAACTGGCTTTAGATCAGATGTCTTAAACAATGCATTATTATTAACCGTTTGGCTCTTAGCTGGTGCCGCTGTTGCTTCATTGCTATTTATAATAGATCCATATGTAGAGACTAGTAGTGTCAGTGAAAGCGTCGTAGCAATAATTCGTTTTTTATTACTCAATTATTTTCAACTCCTTAATTCAATCATATCAATGCATATACTAATACTTTACCTTTAATTGTATCAGCTGGATAGTTAAAAATAATTAATACTTTATGATTTTATTATGATAAAGAAAAAAGGTGTTTAACAGGAGACCCTGTTAAACACCTTTTTAGTTAGCTATTATTACTCAACTACAGAGATTACCAAGTCAGTTGCAACGCCATGTACAGCTACTGTCGCGTAGATGTAGTCTTTAGCTGCAAGTTTGCCAGTAATTACGCCGTTTTCAACCTTAGCAGTTTTAGATTCAACCTTAGTAACAACAACAGTTGAGCTTGCTACGTTGTTAAGGTGACCTTTCAAGCCGTATTGATCTTCAGCTTTGATTACAGAAAGGATGTCACGTACGTTATTGAAGCCAGTAGTTACTTCGATCAACTGACCATCAACTTTCTTAATTGCTGGTGTTTTAACAGCATCCACAGCGTCTTTATCTGTTTCAACTTTAGTGATGGATTGAGCTTTGTTAGATACAGTAATTGTTTGCTCAAGTCTAACAGGGTTCACTTCAGAACCTTTAACAAGAACTTGCAATTTCACATCTACAGACTCATTGTTACCCAAGTTAGCTACGTTAGCTTTAAGCTTCTTGTTACCTTCTACAGTGATGTAGTTAGCATCAGCAACAACAGTGTAGTCTTCTGGGCTCAACACTACTTTAGTACCGTTAGCACGCTTACCAACTACTTCAAGCTCTTTGGAGTAAGTAGCATCTGTTACGGAACCGAAGATGTTAGTTTTACCAGCATACAAGCTGCCGATAGCTTTAACTTCGTAAGAACCGATGTTCTCTTTGTCAACTACGCTTACAGCTGCAGTTGTTTGGGAATCAGCGATAACCTTGAAGCCATTAGCATCTTTCTTGTAAAGAGCTAATTCAAAGCGAGCATCACCTTTATCTAGAGTTGTGAATTTGATTTCAGCGGCAGATTTGCCGTTGAAGAACAATTTATCACCGTCTCTGTAAGTAGCACCAGTTACACCTGCATCTTTAAGTTGTTTACCAGCTACAAGCTTACCGTAGTTCTCAATTGCGATGTAAACATCGTCAGCAAGCTTATCAGCTTTGATTTCACGAGAGTACTGATCAATTACATCGATGCTACCTGGTTTGATAGTGAATGTAGCGTTTGAACCGTATGCAGTGTTGAACTCTTTGTCGAATCCTTTAACTGCATCAGCTTCAGCTTTCTTCTTAACATCGATTGTGATAGAGTTCATTGCTGCGTTGTTGTTTACTTGCGTTGTAAACACAACTTGACGACCTTCATTTGCTGGAACTTGGAACTCGAAGAATCCTTCACGAGTCTTTTTGTCCTCAACAAGTTTCAAGTTGTCGCTAAGTTGAAGAGATTTATCAACATTAACGTATCTGTTCAAGTCAGAGAACTTAGTAACTTTGTTACCTTTTGCATCGTAAGCTTCGAATGGAATCTTCGCAGTTCCATCACCAGCAGCTACTTCAGCTTCAGGTTGGAATAGTTTAAAGGTCTTCAATTCAGTACCTTGACCAACAGTCACTTTGTGGGAGAACTGTTTGCCGCTACCGAAAGCAGTAACTTTAATTTCTACGTCGCCTGTAGTACGGAACATGCTGTTACCAGGGTTTTTGAACTTGATAGCGAATTGATCGCCGTTTTTACCTTGGTTGATTACTGCTTTGTTTTCTACATCCAATGCCATAGGATTGGAAGATACAACAAGCAAGTTATTTTCTACATCGTTCTTATCGATACGGTTACCGTATTGATCTTTAACGTCGATCAAAAGGTAGAACTCGTCTTTAGTGAAGTCAGTTGTTGAAGTCAATTCTCTGCCATCGATGTTGTAGATTTCTTTGAATTCTACTTCAGATGCACGAGCTGGGAATCCAACGTTAACAGTTTTGTTTTCAACAATACCAGCGTTGTTATCATAAACCATAAGAACGATTGGCTCATTGTACATGAACTTAGTTTTATTTCCGCTGTTATCAGTAGGAGCAGCGATAGTCAAAAGACCATCTTTAGCTTCTTTGTAGCTACCTTTGGAAATAGTCCAAGTCAAGTTAGCAATTTTGGAAGCATCTTCACCGTATTGGTTCAATACTTTGTAACCAATTTTAAGCTCATCGTAGTCGTTGTTTGTAGCAGCTTTGTCGCCAACGATTTCGATATCAGTTACTTTTTCTGCTTCAACTTTAGCTTTAGCAGAGACAGTTTTGTCGCCTACTACCAAGTTGATTGTGTACTCACCTTCGGAAAGCTTGTTGGAAGCTTCAACGCGGTAAGTCAATTTGTCTTCGGAGTAAGTAGCAGTTTTCACGTCGATAGCCGTGGAACCACGCTTAACTTCGAATTTAGCTTTAGCTGTATCAACTGTACGGTTAAGCTTAACTTCGAAAGTTTTAGCACCTACAGTTTTAGCTTCGATTGCAAGAGCTTGCAATGTAACTTTAACTTGGTGTTTAGCACCTTTATGTGTAACTTCTACAGTAGTCTCTTTACCTTCTACAAGAGCAGTGTCAAGAGTATGTTTTACAGTTTCACCATCAGTGAACTTAACTTCGATTGTTTTCTCGTCGATTACTTTAACGGAATCAACTTTAACAGAAGTTTTTTGTTTGATGTCGTAAGCTGCTTCTACCAATACAGCACGTTGAACTGGAACGTTCCATTTGCCGTCTACGGAGAAGTCAAAGCCAGCTGCTTTGATTGCTGCAACATAGCCGTAAGCCCATTTGGATACGCCTTCTACTGCAGGAGCATCTTCAACTTTTTTCAAGCCAAGAGCCAATGCGAAGGATTTCGCCATTTGCTCACCAGTTACTTTACCTTTAAGATCGAACTTCTCGTTACCTACGCCGGACATGAAGCCAGCTTTAGTAACAGCTTCTACATAACCTTTAGCCCAGTGAGTGCTGTAGCCTTTGTCTTTGAAGGAGTTACCTTCTTCTTTGGACAAACCAGCAGTTAGAGCCAAGATCTTAGCGAACTGAGCACGGTCAGTGTGAAGGTTAAGTTGTGGATCGATGTTACCGTTTTTGTCTTTAACACCAGCGAAGATACCATCTTTCACCAATGCATCAAATTTTTCTTTAGTTGTGAGTTGTGCTTCAGCACCGAATGCTACGTTTGCGAACATAGAGAACGCCATAGCAACGGAAAGCAGCATAGCCAATCTTTTCTTCATAACCTTTTTTTCTCCTCCTCTAAATTGCTTCGGTTGTTGAGAGTGTTGCTCTGAAAGATTTCTCATTTCCCTCATCGCCGATTCACCCCCTTCCTATAAGTAGAGCGAAATGGTTTATAAAAATGAAGTCTGTAACATGAGTCATGTCACAGAAACTCGTAATCGAATTGGGATTAAATAGAGATAATTCTTCCACTCTAGACATTATACATGTACCAAAGCCTAGCGTAAAGTATATTTTTGTGAAAAACAGGGAAGACTAATAAATTATTTCCGCTTGTTTTTCGACTTCATGTAATTAAACGCGCTAGTTGCAAAAAAGTTGCGGCTAGAGCAAAAAAACTTTTTTCTTTTTCAGAACTCGCCATAGTTAATGCTTTATGACGCTGCAAAAAAAGCACGAAATAAGCACTGCCCCATTACTTTGTAAAATCTCTAATTACATAATAAACCATAGTAATTATTAATCTCGTAAATATTTAAACAATCTAATTTAAATAGCATCGTGATTTACAATTCATTTTAGAAGAGAGTCGAAGTAAAGGATTCTGCTTCGACTCTCCGTTGAGTCATTAATTACATTCAGGCAATGTTCTAATCAAGTCAGCTAAATCAATTAAGACATCTTAGGCAGTTTCTTTAAATCAATCATTACTTTTGCAATTACAACTGCAGCATCACCGCGTAACATGTTCGCTTCAGGATTGAACATAAAGCCTTTCTCAGGATCAGATGGATCTACTGGCATACCTTCGATAAGCCCCTTCTTAGCAATAGCAAGTACCGCTGGCTGAGCATAGTAATCTATCTTGTCAGCATCCTTAAAGAACTTCAACAAATCTTTGCGAATCTTAGAGCGATCTGTTTCCATCTTCAGGTTCATCGCTTTCGCGAGCATAACGGCAGCATCTTGACGAGTCAAGTTGGAATCTACACCGAATACGTTCGGTGAAATACCACGCACAATTCCTTCACGAGCTGCTGTTTCGATATAACGGAAATCCCATAATCCAGCAGTATTCACTTGACTTAAGTCCTGATCTGAAGGCCAATCAGCATCATCAAAGTGTCGTGGACCCTCATAATTAAGAGGCAAATCAAGAGCTCGCACGATCATACGAGTAAATTCAGCACGGGTTACATACATATCTGTTCCGAATGTAGTCAACGGTTGTTCAGGGTTCATAACCCCTTTTCCAAGTACAGCCTCAATATAGTTACGTGCATATGGATGCTGCACAACATCATTATAAGATGAGCCCAACTTAGCCACGACATAGTATCCAAACTTACGGAATGGCACTGTAATTGTGCGTTTCTTATCATCAACAACGCCGCCGATGTTTTCCCACTGTTTCAATTCTGGATCGAAACGGAACACAGTAACAAGTTTACCACCGTCTTGTGCCATATTTTTGTCATAGGACAAAGTCAGCTTCCCTTCCTTAGAAGGTACGAGTTCACGATCCATAGTACGATTGTAGAACATGCTAACAGGTGCATTCGGGAATTGATATGGATCGCTACCATGTTCAATAGGATCGTAATTTTGCTTTGTCATCAAGTCATCCGCTAGACCTGGATCAATCCAATAAACCGGGCTGGCTTTGATAAAGCTTTCTGGGAAGCTTCCACGGAATACGTTACCCGCCTGATTCATTTCCAAATCAAAGTTTGCTGGAAGTTGGTCAGCTTCAAAGTCATACTGATTTACACGACCATTTTCCGGGTTAGCGATAGAGAATAGCATTTGGTTACCAGAATATACTTGATGCTTAAACTCCTCAGACTTAGTTGCATCGCGACGTATGAGTGACGTTCCCTTTGCAAAAGTAAGTCGAAGGCTGTTATCAAATGCTTTATGAGAAGACTTCATCGACTCCATGTACTGTCCACCTGGAATACTTGTTGGCACGTACTTGACCATGATATGAGCCTTTTCAACATCGTCACCACGAGTAATTGTAAATTCAATCTTATTTTCTCGATTTGGTTTTAAGCCTGTGACAACAGTACGGAACGCGTCTTCATAAACAATTCTTCCATCATAGAATCGATCGAATTTTTGTCGTTTTGCTTCTACTTTATTGATAACTACTTTATCAGCTCCTGGGGAGTGAATAACCACTTCCAAGAAGTTTTGGTTAATAGTACGAACCTGATCAACAGGTTGAACAATCATGTACGGTACGTTAATTGGAACAACCTCGATCCGATACGTTGCTCTCGGACCGCCTTCACCGTTGTTATAAGCAGTAATATTCAATACGACAGGGCTTCCATCGATCGGAATATTCATGCCCTTAATTTTGAAAGCAAAGCTCTCCGTTTCCACAATATATTGAACTTCAATATTAGTTGCAGGAGCATTAGCCTTGCTCGGTACATCCATTATTTTAATACCATTTTCAATGACCTGGAATTCATTGCTTAATGTCCATGTCAATTTATCTTTCAAGTTTGGAGAGCTAACAACGATCTTGTACTTATCAGAATTGTCATTCGAGTTTCTAAGTTTATCGATCTCCGATGAAATTTGTGCATCTGTTTTACCTAAGTCGTAAAAATCAAATGTACCATACACATTCATCTTGCTCTCACGTGTATAGAAGATATCGCCTTTTTTCTCGAACTTAGCTTTCTCAGGCTTAGGAATCAGCACATCTTGATTCACGCTATAAGGAAACACCCCATCCGTCTTAGGGACCGGAATAACTGGAATATTAAGCGGAATAATTGTGACCGTCGTTACCTTTTCATAAATAGCTTCCTTCGTCCGGTAAACAAACTTAATCTTGTTCTCACCAATGAACAGCGCTTTAGTTGCAGCATCAACACTACTTGCAGAAAGTCTAAATTGCGTCTTGTCTGTACCGTTTGGCTCTAACATAAGTTCTGTATTATTTAAATAAAGAAATACATTGCGCTTCTCTGTAGCTGAAACATCCGTATAGCGGATAGCGTTCGGATCAGAGACATTTAACAATGAACCTTCTAAGTTTTTAAAGAATGTGTCTAGTGTTATGATATCTTGCAAATTTCCTGTTGTAGTGTCAAAAGGAATCGATCTTCCATCATAAACCGTATCGAACTTCATAAACGGACCATATAGTAATGTTACCGTTGCAAAATAAGATGTGCCTCCAAGATCGAACTCAATCGTCTGCTTACCACTGATCGGCAATGAGTTCAGCTTGTAAATGATACGTGTTAGCGTAGTCGGTACACCGTTTATATTTTCAACTACAGTACCACCTACAATTTTTCCATCAAGATCAACTTTTGTTAAAGGGTTATTTGCAGAATCTTTAATACCTTTAATCGTGATATCTTGAGAGCCATAGTTCGCGACTAAAAACTCAATAGCCGTTGGCATGGAGGACAGTTCAGCTTTATCAAGCTTGCTGCCTGAAAGATTCAATACATCGCTATCTGACATGCCGTCACGATAATTCCCCAAATAACGGATATCATGGATAATTGGCATACTCGCATCTGTCAATGTAAAGCTCATAGCTGTTCTATCTTTCGTACCAGAGACAAGATTCGTCCCTGCTAACTCCAAACGAAGCAATTGGTTCAGCTTATTTGCTAATTGACCTGTTAGATCGATATCGAACTCAACATGAACATAGTCATCTATGATTTGTTGATTTTTAATCGTGATAGGTGCCGAAGCAGTCATTCCTGTCAAAGTGTACTCCAAGCTTACAACAGGATTAGTTGCTCCTTTTTGAATCGGAATAATTGCTTTACCATGGATAATTTCGCTACCTAGGTTTAGCGTTGGATTAGATGAAAGATCGATCTTATCCGAACCGTTCAAGAAATGAACATCGTAGAAAGTGACTGTATTGTTATACAAAGCCACCTCACGTACCGTTTCAACTACTTGCGTACCGTTCAAAGCACGGATTTTAACTATGTTTTTACCTTTTGTCAGCAAAATAGGAGAGGCAAAAAACTCCCAGTTGTTATTTTTGGATACGTTAAACGTCCAACTGTTGTTATTTACGACAACTTGAACTTTTTCAGCATTCTTTGCTTTACCTGTAATACTAACTGAAGCAGTGTTACTATTGTTTGGAGACTTTGAGTTGACAATCGTAGTCCCTAATTCTTTCAATTCTTGACGAGCACCGTTCAAGGATACTTGCAAATCGGAAAGTGTTGGTCCATTACGATACTCAACATAAATGGAATCGTACACTTCCGTAGAGCCTTGCAAACCTTTAAATGTGATACGGTTCAAACCTGAGAATAATTGAAGATTAAACACCTTCAAGTTTGTACCATTCACAATGATATTTGCCGTTTGCTCCTCACGGGAAGTTACTACATGCTCTTGCCCGCCTGGAGTTATCGTAATTTGTTGCACACTATATGAGATTCCCTTTGCGCTCACACCGTTAATTGAGCCGTCCAAGGTGATACGTTCGTCACTAGTAACCCTAGCGCTTTTTGCGTCATATTGCTCATTTGGGAATACGAAAAATCCCCCGCCCGCAGCTTGAGCTACCGAACCAAATGGCAATGGCACCATTGTAATGAGAAGGGCTAATGTCAGCATAATCGCTAAGCATTTCTTCAAAGCGGGTGTCTTCCTTAGTGCTATCATTATCTTCGCTCCTTACCTAATAATTTGTGTACTCATGTTATCGGTTGGAAACATGTAAATGTTTAGATTATGATGTAAATCGATTACAAAAAGCGACAGAAAACACTAATAATCAGCTATTAGAAAATACTTAAAACATAATTAGAAAACACAAAAAACCTCCTCTCTCTAGCAATGCGCTAGGAAAGGAGGTTTTACGTAATTATTTTAAATTATGAGTCTGAACGCGACTCAACTTTTACTCGAATACGATGAAGCATATCCAGCATTGGTCTTCGTTTCTTACTTACAATACCGATGACTTCAGCTCCTAGTTGCAAAGCAACTAGCAGGATGCAGATTACTACAAAAGTAACCCAGTTCGCATGGTGCGAAGCTGCAACGGATTGAACGATAGCAAGTATACCGAAGAACGTTGCGATACCATAAATAATGAGTACCGTCTTGCGATGACTAAAGCCCAGCTCTCGCAAGCAATGATGCAAATGGCCTTTGTCAGGAGCGAAGATTGGTTTCTTCTGCAACCAACGACGAACGATAGCAAAGAACGTATCAGATAATGGCACTCCAATAATAAGAAGCGGTGTAACGAAAGATACGATTGCAACTTGCTTGAATCCTAACATAGATAAGACCGCGAGACTAAAGCCTAAAAATAATGAACCGGAGTCCCCCATAAATATGCGGGCCGGATGAAAGTTAAAGAACAAAAATCCAATAATACTGCCAAGCAGCAAGACACATAATAGAATGACTACTGGATTGCCCATAAATACAGCCATTACAAGCAGCGTAGCAATAGAAATAGCAGATACGCCAGCAGCAAGCCCGTCCAATCCATCAATTAAGTTGATTGCATTCGTTACACCAACAATCCAGAAGATAGTCAGCGGGATTGCAATCCAATCATCTATAGACAAATATTGATTGCCGAAAGGTACATTTACGAAGTTAACCGTCAGGTCAAATCCAAATACTACGACACATGCTGCAATAATTTGTCCAAGGAGCTTAACCTTAGCAGACAACTCATAAAGGTCATCCAGTGCTCCAATCAATACGATAATTGAGCCACCAGCTAAAAGCCCCCATACGAGGTTGCTGTCTCGCTCAGTAGATAACAATAGGTCAGGTGCAACAACCATTAAGCCTAACAGCGATATTACAAATGCACCGAAAATGCCGAGTCCACCCATGCGAGGCATAATCCGAGTGTGTACTTTTCGAGCATTAGGTACATCAACTGCTCCGATCTTAATAGCAAAAGCTTTAACTAACGGTGTTAAGCCAGTGGCTAAAAGCAATGCCAGCAGCCCACCAAGTACATATACGGTTACCATCGGTTATTATCAACCTCCATTTGACTCCGGATTGAATTATACTCCGTTCGAAATGGAAACACCAGCGCCCAAATCAGCAGGAAAACAGGCGATATCGAGAGATTATAGGCGAATTCATTACTTTTTCTTCACCTTTCCTTTGTCTCGCACCACTTTCCACACAAATCTAGGAAGCGCAAGCATTCGCTTATAGCGCCAAGGTTCTTTCATCAAGCGGTAGAACCATTCTAGACGCAATGAACGCATCCATTTCGGAGCTCGTTTCAACTTTCCAGAGATAACATCGAAGCTGCCGCCAACCCCCATCATAATCGGAACATTCAATTGTTCCCGATAGCGGGCAATCCACGGCTCCTGAGTTTCAGCTCCTCTAGCGACAAATAGCAAATCCGGCTGAGCCTGCACGATATCGTTAATAACGGCTTCATCTTCCTTTTCAGTAAAGAATCCATCACGGCATCCAACGATTTGCACACCTGGATACAGCTGCTGCAATCGACTGGCAGCTGCCTCGATAACTTCTGGAGCTGCTCCAAGCATATACACTTTCCAGCCCTTGTCATTGCCCACCTTCATCAATTCATAAAGCAGATCAAATCCTGTAACCCGCTCTTGCAAAGGATCTCCGATGTAATCAGCTGCCCATACGATACCTGTTCCGTCAGCCACAATAATATCCGCTTGCTCCATAATCCGCATATGATGCTCATTTTCAATCGCATTCATCAGAATAATCGGATTCGCAGTAATGACATGAGTAGGTCTTCGATCTGCAATAGCAGAAGCCATCCAGTCGACAGTCTCCTTCATCGTCATTTTAGAAAATGGCACACCATATATTGAGACTGTTGCATAATCCCTTGTCGGGTTCATCATATCACCTAGTTCGTTTGACGCAGTAACTGCACAACTTGTTTCGCTGGCAGCTCTGCTTCTTGTATAAGTTGCTGGATTACCTCTTGATGCTGCTCACGCCATCTTTCTGTATTGCTTAATACAGAAGACGCTTGTTCTGCCGCACGCTGAGGATGAAGCTGCTTAGTCGTTCCAATGGCCTGCTCACCTAAGCGATTGAGAAACTGGTCAATCTTAGGATCATAGGATACTCCCAATACAGGAACCTGCTGGGAAGCTGCATAAATGAGAGAGTGCAGCCTCATACCAACAAGTACACGACAACGACTTACTTCCTTTAGCATGTCCAAAGGATGCGGATATATCGGACTGATACTGACAGCCGAGCCATGTTTGTCTGCATTACTCAGACGCTCCATAACGTAACGGGATGCCGTCTCATCCGAGTGACCATGAAACGGAAGGAAACGAATATGCAATTGCTGCTGCTCCAACCATTGTTGCAGCATCTCCGCAATGCGGTCCATATCCGTGCGATCCTCGTTCCAAAAACGAACAGACACGCCGACAATCGGTCTTCCCTCTTCATCAAACCCGGATGATTGGGGTGTACCTGATGGAAGTCGCATTCCCATAACAGGATCAGGTACGACTTCAATAGAGCTCTTATTGAGACCCATTTTCTCCAACAAAGCTGCAGACTCCACATCACGTACAGATACGTACGCAGATCGTGAAAATACATTTTTGATAAAGGGATAAAACAGCTTGCGTTGAACGGGTCCAATTCCTTGTGCATATATAAATGTCGGCTTGCCAAGCCACTGTGCGAGTTTCAGAACACCAAGGTAATAAGGAATTGTCTTCGCACTAGTTGCATCTTGGAGCAAGCTCCCGCCCCCACTAATGAGGGCGTGACTGTTCTTTAATGCTCGTCTAACTTCACCAATTTTCATACGATGTACGGCACGAACGCCATACAATGCTGTCGTAGCAGCAGGATCTCCAGATAACACAACAGGTTCAATGCGAATTCCAGCTTCCCGTCCTGCTCGTTCTAACGCATTCAGGATCGAGTTGAGAACTGCTTCATCTCCACTGTTATTGAAGCCGTAGTAGCCAGAAATGACTACTGTTCGAACTTCGGACGCCATGCCTCCCAACACCTTTCTACCACAGTCCAAATTACCATTGCAATGACGCCGATAATTAAGCCCAGCCCCATGCCAAGCAGCGTACGCGCCAACGAAATCATAACCGGAGTATGAATGTGGGCGAAAGTATCCACCATGGACAATTGCCCAATTACCGCAATAATAAACAAGAATGAACCCCAACGATAACGGAGTGCAATGAACGCTCCAGCTAACAACATCGGGTGCGCCAATAAAAATTCTTTGTTACGCGGGCGAACACCGAATGTACTCTCAAGGAAAGTACGGAATGCCATTTCTAGAGAGCTTACCGAACCTGCATTGCCTGTACGAGACAAATAGTACATGCCGATAATGCCGACTACGCCTAACGACAATACCCAAAGAACAGTAATTGGCATAGCAAGCCAACGCTTCGCTTCCTTGAATACAGACTCGCCGCGATATAGAAATACATACAAAGCTGTCAATGCAATTGGTGCAAGATGCAATAAGCTTACGCCACGGAATTGATTGAGCACGAGGCTGTAAGTAATATTGTTCAACAATGCAATGACAAAAGGTACCGCAATTAGCGATATTAGAGAAGTTCGTACGAACAAAGCAATCGCCAAGCCTAAACGGCGGCCGATTGATGTAATTCGTGGTGACATCTCAATACGTCGTATCGCCAATATCATCGCAATGGTTGGTGCACTAATTGCTGCACCAAGAGCCAAGCCCTGTTCCAGCAATCCTGACTTCTTTAGTACAAACAAGCCAGCAGTTCCTATTAAGCCTAACACGAATGCAGGTAGCATCACAAATGGTACAAAATATGAAAGAAGAAGCGCAATTAGCGCTACAGCACCCACAACAACAAGTGCTTTCGCATATCGCTGCCAACTAGCATCCACAACTTCAAACGGAGTTGCTTGTCCAAATGAGAATCCATCTTCTGCAATCATAGCCAAGCCTTTACCTGGTTCTTGCATTGAACGAATCAAATTATCTGTAGAATCAACAACGATGTTCTTCTTCGCGTCACGCTTCACCATCGCGTTCAAATAGAACATACGAATGTTGCGGTCCTTAACAGCAAGGGCCATACGATCTCCAAGTACTTCTGGCTCATTGAATGACTCTGATTCTCCAATGGAATGGATTCGAACCACATTATAGTCAATCAAATAAGCCAATCGGTTAAAGCCTTTTTGCGGAGCTTTCAGACCCTCGATCGTTGCAATGCCAATCTGATGCTTCTTCAAAAGTTCAGCAAAATTCGCCAAACTCTTCGTTTCTTCATCATCTGTGAATCCTTTTACAGATTCACCATCGAACAAAATACGCTTCACACCTAGTTGAGCAAACTGCTCCAGCTGCTTGTCTACCTGTTCCGCATCATATGGGACAGAATCAGACAAACGAGGCACGATCGCAAATCCTTTGCTTGCCAGTAATTCCAACGCCATCGGATCATGCGGCAATGCTTGCAAAGTCGCAAATTCCATTGGCGTCTCAAGTACAAGACCTACTTTACCCTCCAGCTTCCAATCACGGACAACAACCTCAAGTTGAGTAAAGGTGCTGCGGATCATTGGAGCAAGCTGCTTCGCTTCCTCTTCGCTGTTGAATAGCACATAAGTAAAGTTTTCAGTCATAGATGGCAGCTTCCCTTGCAGCATAGCTACCTGACTTGAATTATACAAATAAATACGTTTAGCATTCTCAAGCTCACGCAAAGAGCTTTCGAACACTGCCATGGATTGAACACCCGCTTCTTTTAGCAGATCCAATCGCTCATTTAAATACGCTGTTGGATTCACTTGGTACAATGAAACATCGATCAGGTCGCGGTAGTCCATAACGACTTCAACCTGCTTCGATGATTGCTCTGTCTGTACACGTTGTACCGTAACCGCTAACGAAGCAATTACACCAATGATGACAAGAAGCCATAACCACTTCTTCGCACCACGGTTCCACTCTTCTAATTTATTAAGCACGTATTTCCCTCCTTGAAACGTTCCACCCAGCTGCCGTGCTCGCTGCTCTCTGGCAGCTTTTTTATTCAGCTTCGTTTTTCATGTATGCTTAGACATAATATGGATTGTTCACTTATAGCGAACTGGAACTGATACTGCACTAAATTAAGCTTCTTGCTTAGCAAGAGCAAATGTAATGTCGGCCTCTGCAACTACTTTGTCTCCGACTTTTGCGACTCCTCTGCCTTTACCAACCGTACCCTTTATGCGTGTAATCTCTACTTCAAGAAGCAGCGTATCACCCGGTACAACCTGTCCACGGAAACGACAATTGTCGATCCCACCGAAAAATGCAATTCGCCCGCGATTTTCTTCTTTAATAAGCATCGCAGCAGCCCCTACTTGTGCAAGCGCCTCAACGATAAGCACCCCTGGCATTACAGGGTATCCAGGAAAGTGTCCAGCAAAGAACGGTTCGTTCATCGTGACATTTTTAATACCTACCGCACGTTGGCACTCCTCGATCTCGATAATTCGGTCTACGAGCAAAAATGGATAGCGGTGAGGAATAATCTCTTGAATTTGTTGAATGTTAAGCTCCATGATAATTGGCTCCTTCCTGAATAAAAAAGCTTGATTAGGCAAATACTAAGAACATCCTTCATCGACTGCAGGCGTGAAGGTTGAGATAAGGAGCTTCTTCTTGCGGTTCGGCCGTTTATAAGAAGCTCTTTTCACTTGCATTTTGACACATGGCACTGAATCCATTTAATTATGTAACAATACTCACAACATTTAATGAATGGTATCCTTGGTTTGACCGTTTACCCTTATAATTTGTATCGAATATAAGAGCGATGTTAAGTAAGAAAATCCGATTACGATCCACAATACTGTTACTGCATACTGCCACTGAAAATAAATCATGACAATTGCTGCATACAGCAGCACCGTCGTCAGCTTACCCATAGTATTCGCCGCTAATGTCTTCTTACCCCTCAAATAGAACCATAACGAGCCCAGAATCATACCTCCATCTCGAACAAGCATGGCAGCCACTGCTAATATCGGCATATCCTTAGACCATAGTAAAGAGAACATCACTGCCAAAATCATGAGCTTATCTGCAAGCGGATCCAACATTTTTCCTACAAAGGTGATCTCATTGCGCTTGCGCGCTAAATAACCATCTAGTACGTCGGTCAATCCTGCAAATAACCACACGACAAAAGCGATATATCGTTCTCCAACAAAGAAGAGCATTAAGTAGACGGGGATGAGCACAAATCGAATCGCTGTCAGAAAATTCGGTACATTCACCCCAAAACCTCCAGTAACCCCCATTTTCTTCTTTCCTTCAACCTATTATACATGCCCGTTATCAAAAATAAAACCGCACAAAAAACACCCTGCGACACACGGGATTAGTGCCCGAATTTGTCACAAGGTGTGTATTTGTCATTTCACGAAACAATTAACCAAACACAAGATTATATACATGTATGAGAGGCTTTAACGATAAAGCCTCGGATAACTCCCCATTACCGATCACAACATAGCCAATAGCAAGACCTATATATGCCATAAGCAGACAAAGCATCGGTACAACAACAAGTCGAAACACCCATTTTAGCGCAGTGGATTTCTTTCCGATATCGTTGGAGTTGGAATGCTGTCCCTTCTTATTATCTGGCTCTGTATTGTCAGAGGAAGGAGACTTGCTTCGTTCCAATCCGCCTGCTTCTTTATAACGATTAGAGCGGCTCAACGGTTGTGAATTCGCCATTATTCGCTCTTTCCCGTTCTCCATTAACTATTCACCTACTTCGCTTTAGCCCCTCAGGCTGTTCGCTAATCCCCACATGGAATCACCAGAGGAAAGCGCCCGAGCTGCCATCTGATAGGCGCGCTGAGCTTGAATAAGATCTGCCATCTCATCCGTTAACGAGACGTTAGATTTCTCCAACATACCTTGTCGCACCGTCAATGGCAACATACCATCTGGTGGAATATTCGTCAAGTTCAACGTCGTTACTACCGTTTCTCTTGGTGTCCCTGCTGGAATGACATACAAATTGTCATCCGCCTGCATTAGCAGTTCAGGTTTCGTAGGCTCGACAATTTTCAATACCCCGACTTGAATAGGATCGCCTACGGCACTATTGTATTCAAATACTCTTCCGAGAGAGTCGATACGCAGTTCAAATCCATTTCGAATTCGGATAGGCTGATCGTTCGCGCCCATAACAACATGACCTTGCTTCGTCGTCAATATACCGCCCGGGGCAACACCAGCACGCTCATCAGGCATGAGCTGAAATTGACCTTCACGAACGAAAGCATTTCCTTCTGCAGTTTGAACTTCGAACAAGCCGTTCCCTTGCAGCGCTATGTCTGTATCAACACCTGTTGATACGAGTTCACCTAATGAGAAATCACGCTGGATACTGTTCAATCTTGAACCATAGCCTGTTGTATAACCAGATGGTGTAGCACGACCTGGTCGTTCGAAATCATCACCCTGCTGAAGAACATTTGTCATGACATCAGCAAAAGTAGCCGTCTTACGCTTGTATCCATTTGTATCTACATTAGCAACGTTATCCGCGATAACATCTAATTTATTTTGCAAACCATTCATCGCAGTCGATGCAGTGATCATAGAAATGTTCATATCAACACGCTCCTATCCGGCTTATTTTCGTGACTATACACGGCCAATCTCGTTTACGGTCTTCTCCAACGTCTTATCATAGAATTGAATCATCTTATGATTCGCTTCATAGGCACGAAAAGCAGACATCATGTCTACCATCGACTGTGACGTATCCACATTTGAACGCTCGAGATAGCCCTGTTCTACACGAACAAGTGCCGGATCCACTACAGCTGCTTGATTATTTTCAAGACGGAAACTTCCATGTCCAGCTCGAATCAAATCATTCGGGTTCTCAACGCGAGACAACAATAATCGTTCTCCCAAATCTGCACCAGTACGCGCATTAAACATACGTCCTTGCGGATCTACTCGCAAATCCTGTATAGGCGTATCCACCAAGATGATTGGTGCATTATTAGCACCCAGAACAAGCGCCCCGTCTGCAGTTACCAATTCTTGATCTTCATTTATTGTGAAGTGGCCATCTCTGGTATAAAGAACTTCCTCACCTTGTTGAACGGTAAAAAATACTTCCGGCTTGTACGTTACATTCCCTTGCTCATCGATGGACTTACCAGAAGCATCGAAGTTCATCCCAGGCACTTCGATATCAGATACGAGCGCAAAGTCCCCCATCTGTTTCGTCTGCATCAGATCGCCCTGTACGAACAACATTTGGCTTTCTTCCCCAAACACACCCGTACCTAGCTGGCCAAGCTGAGCACCTGCTGCTTTGTCACTGCCCATAAGACGAATCATCATCTCAGGAAATGAGCGTACAGATGTATGTACCGCTTTGAAACCAGGGGTCTGCGCATTTGCAATATTATTCGTAATCGTATCATGTCGACGCTGCTGTGTAATCATGCCAGAAGCTGCCGTATATAATCCACGTATCATGCTACATCTTCCTCCCGTAACACCTTACCTTATGAGGGTACAAGGCATCGCATATAGATATATAATCTATATATCGGATTAGAAACGTCTTTTCTTAACGACACGATCAAGATTGTCCAACATGATTCCTGTCCCTTTTACAACACAGTGCATCGGATCCTCAGCAATAAGTACAGGTACTTTCAATTCATCCGCCATCAGCTCGTCCAAACCATCCAGCATCGCCCCGCCACCAGTCAAGATAACACCACGATCAATAATATCTGCAGATAGCTCAGGTGGTGTCCGTTCTAATACCGACTTGGATGCCGCAACAATAGCCGAAATCGAATCCCACAGCGCTTCACGCACTTCAGCAGATGTAATCGTCACCGTATACGGAAGACCGGACACCATATCACGACCACGAATGTCCATTTCCTGCTTAGTACCTCCGGGACGAACAGAGCCGATTGTAATTTTGATATCTTCTGATGTGCGCTCACCAATGAGCAGCTTATATTTATGTTTGATATAACGCATAATAGCAGAATCGAACTTATCTCCAGCTATTTTAATGGACGAAGCCGTTACAATGTCGCCCATAGATAATACCGCTACGTCTGTCGTACCGCCACCGATGTCAACAACCATGTTTCCGCTAGGTTCAAAGATGTCCATACCCGCACCAATAGCGGCTGCCTTTGGCTCTTCCTCTAGGAAGACTTCCTTGGCGCCGCTACGCTCAGCTGCTTCTCGAATTGCCTTCTGTTCTACCGATGTGATGTTCGTCGGCGCGCAAATTAATATACGCGGATAGGAATACCATTTGCGACCGCCGACACGTTGAATGAAATGCTTGAGCATTGCTTCTGTAACTTCGAAATCTGCAATTACTCCATCCTTAAGTGGACGGATAGGTATAATATTTCCAGGTGTACGCCCCACCATTTTACGTGCTTCTTCGCCGACAGCTAATACGCGTTTGCTATCGCTTTCAATCGCGACTACTGACGGCTCATCCAAGACGACTCCTTTCCCTTTCACATGAATGAGAACATTCGCCGTTCCTAAGTCTATTCCGATATCCTTGCTCAACATAGCATCGAGAGCCTCCACATTCCATATTTCTTCTAAATTACGATCATTTCCGACCATTTCCAGCAAGTTATTTACTCGATAAAGATATCATATATTAAGCTCTCGGTTCAATGACTAATGAGAACGTGTAGTATATTTACGGAACGGACAAAGGCGTACTGCTGTTCACATGTAGCGAGTGAGTCAAGACTTACCGGCTGCAAGCACCTCACGCTTTTTGCCAGTTGTCTTTTTGTATTTTATCTTAGTTGCTTCTCCTCCTCGCAGGTGGCGTACAGACTTATGGTATTCGAGAATGTGCTTGACTTGGTCCGCCAAATCCGGATTTATTTCCGGCAGCCGCTCGGTCAGGTCTTTATGCACCGTACTCTTGGATACACCGAACTCCTTGGCAATGGTGCGTACCGTATGTTTCGTCTCCACGATACAGCGGCCGATTTTAATAGTCCGTTCCTTGATGTAATCGTGCACGTTCCCGCCTCCCCTACTTGACTTAGTTTGGTACATTATATGAGGGGTCTTCCCACTTATGCTTTATAACCAAGCCTGACAAGCTTAGGGATATTGTAATTTTTTTTGAAAACAACAAAAGAGCCGCCCCATTGAGGCAGACGCTTATGCGCTACACTCGGGACAGCTCTGATTATTTATTGATTTTTAGTCAGCAAAGTCGTTGGGTTAACAGGCTTATCATTTTCATACACGCTAAAGTGTACATGTACGCCTAAGCCTTTCTCTTGCTCACTCGTTCCAGCGATCGCAATGGCGTCACCCTTTTTAACAGCGTCGCCTTTTTTCACTTTAATGTCTGTTACACTTTGATACAATGTCTTAAGTCCATTTCCATGGTCTATCTCCACCACATTGCCCATAGTTGGATGCGCTTCAGCTCGAACCACCGTACCACTCAATGCTGCCACAACATCAAAAGGTTTCTGATCTTTTCTAGCCAAATCGATGCCTACATTAGGAGTAAATGTTTGGTTATGCTGTACAACTGCCTTTTCTTGCTCTTCTTTAGTTGCATTTGCATCATAGAAGCCCATTACAACATCAACTGCTTGTGCATCTAATACAGGCCAGCCAAGCACTTCATTGCCTGCCATTACTTCTACAGCTTCACCCGCCGCTTGCTCTGTGGTGCTCTCAGTTACTGACTTACCCTCAGTTTGGACCGCCGCTGGGTTCTGTTTCAGCTGCTGATTGGACCCTTGGTAGATCCATACTAACGTTAAGATAAGGGCTGCTGCGGTGACATACAAGGCTGGAAATACCCACTTCTTAGACAACAGCTTTCTCCATCCAGTTGTTGGAACCGCTGGAGTTCCTGAAAGCTTCGAAGCTTCCATAGAAGACGGTTGCGTGCTAGACGAATTCATTTTCGAACCTTTACTATTTTGGTTCTGTTCACTCATTGGTATCACCTCAGTAACCATTGTTACCGTGGCTTTTCCTTTTATACGTATTCATTTGATATTTTCTAAGTTTTCTAAGTTTCTTGCTATCAAGATACGAAACTAGTGAGATATAAAACTTATCCTTTGCCTGCACGTTCAAGACTTCTTCGACCAAACATCCTCTAGCTTCTTTATCTTGGTTCCAACATAATAGTAGGTCACAATCTGCTCCGCCTTGCTGCCTTTCAGCGCCATTCCCTGCGCCCCATACTGGCTCATACCTACCCCATGCCCATAGCCATATGAGGTTAACACCACTTTGCCGTTCTCCCACTTCCACTCTACCGAACTAGACGTTAAGCCGAGGCGCTCGCGCAGCTGCCGGCCGGTCAGCTTGGCATCGCCGATGCTTAGCTCGGCGATGCGCTGGCCCTTCGTGCGGGAGAGGACCTTGATACTCTCCCGCACGGTGCGGCTTCCCTGTTCCGAAGCCGCTTCCTCGTCCGCCGAGAGCGCTTCGAAGGCGGGAACGGCTGACGTATCTACGCCTAGTTTGCGCAGCATTTCGGCGGCGTCGAGCTTGACCGTGTTCGTGAAGCGCGGAGATATCACGCGATCCCACGGGCTTGGCACACTTCGCAAATATGGTATTGGCGGAGTGGCCCAGTAGTCTTCGGCATTCTCAGTATGACCATTGCTCGTAGAGAAATATGCCGCTTGGATAGGTTCATCCTTATAAGTGAGGATGAGGCCTGCCGTTTCATTAACCGCGCGATTCAATTTTTGTAGCATCGATTTCTCACGATCCACCATTTTAGCCAGCGGCTTATAAGCTTGATGAGCGACTGAACCAAGCACATCGGCGCCTTGCGGTACATCGTCACTCTTGCCTTGCATAAGCCGACGGACAATAAAGGTTCGCGCAGCAATCGCCTGCGCCTTGAGCGCTTCCAGCTCGAAGCGCTCTGGCATCTCCGCTGCTACAACGCCGCGCACGTAGATTTCCAAAGGAACCCTCTCCACTGTCTGCTTGTCCGCCAAGTATACACGCACATAAGGCGCTTGATTACGCGGCTCTTCGATCATTGCGGCACTACTCGTACTCTCTTTGGATGAAACAGTCGGCGTCCCTGCTGATTTCTGCTGATCTAGGCTTTCTATTTCCTTGCGCTGTACATTCACGTGTGGTTGTTCTACTTGCTTATTTGCAGGCATAATCGCTCCCGCTTTATTGCCAGCTCCATACCTACTAGGCTCGACAATACTTAATGGCAGCAGCATAAGGAGAAGAACGAGCAGACAGGCGCCTGCCGTTATAGCGAGAAACTTGCGTCTCTCCTTATTCCAGTGCCACGAATAGAAACGAAAAGCACCTTTCGACTTAAGAGACTTTCCAAGCTTCCACCGTCTCGACATCTACCGCTCTCCTTTTCTACTTCCTCTTCACTCTCGTATAACCAATTCTATTTTCAACGATATGCAAGATTAAGAGGAGATAGAACCATTTAGAGCTTACCCTATAAACCTTACGTTCTATTTTTTCGTAAAAATATGGAACTAAATAGATGCCTTGCACGTCTATATAAATAGAGAGTTGCCGACATTATTTACAACTCCCCATATGCAAGTCTAACCATACAAAAAAAGCCGTCCCCCTAAGGAAACGGCTTCTCCATTCAAATCACATTCAATCATGAACATACATCATTCACGCAAACACTGTCATAACGAAACTTACGCCATTGTTGACTTAACACGCGATGCATCGCTGCGTTTGATACTTCCGTCTTCATCAGCAGTAGTTGACGTTGGCTCTGCATGTACGCGCCAAATATCTGCACCTAAAGCGGACAACTTCTCAGCCAAATGAACATAACCACGGTCGATATGATGCGTCCCGCCGACTTCTGTCGTACCTTCCGCTACCAAACCTACACAGATTAACGCCGCGCCTGCACGAAGATCCGTTGCAGTAACCTTAGCTCCTGTCAACTTCAATCCACCAGTAACAACAGCTGCACGCCCATCGACTTTGATATTTGCGCTCATAAGGTTGAATTCATCAACGTGCATAAAGCGGTTCTCAAATACCGTTTCCGTAACAACCGAAGTACCTTCAGCTGCCAAGAGAAGTGCCATCATTTGAGATTGCATATCAGTTGGGAATCCTGGATACGGCAATGTTTTCACATCTACAGCTTTAAGTGGTTTATCCGCGATAACACGAATACCATTCTCGTCTGGCTGAACCGTAACACCCATCTCTTCCATTTTAGAAATAACAGGACCTAGATGATCCGCGATCGCACCTTCCACATAAACGTCTCCGCCTGTCATCGCTGCAGCAACCATGTACGTACCAGCTTCAACACGGTCTGGAATAACAGTATGCTCTGCTCCACGCAGACGCTCAACGCCCTCGATACGGATAACTCCTGTACCAGCACCACGAACTTTAGCACCCATCTTATTCAGATAGTTCGCTAGATCAACGATCTCAGGTTCACGTGCTGCATTTTCCAGTACAGTAGTACCTTCAGCAAGTGTGGCTGCCATCATGATATTCTCAGTTGCGCCAACACTAGCTACATCTAGATAAATTTTTGTGCCTTTTAAACGGCCGTTAATTTTTGCTTCAATATAACCTTGTCCAAGTCCAATTTCGGCTCCCATTGCTTCGAAGCCTTTCAAATGCTGATCAATCGGTCTTGATCCGATTGCACAGCCGCCTGGCAGTGATATACGTGCTTTACCAGTACGAGCTAGAAGCGGTCCCATTACTAAGAAAGAGGCGCGCATCTTGCGCATCAATTCATAAGGAGCTTCATGAGAAACTAATGTTTCTGCATTGATCTCAACGGTTTCGCCTTCATAACTTAGGCTCGCACCCAACTTTTCAAGTACTTGATGTATCGTCTTTACATCCTCAAGTGGAGGAGCATCGTGAATAACACTGACGCCTTCTTCTCCGAGTAACGAAGCCGCAAGAATGGGAAGAACTGCATTTTTCGCGCCACTAACACGCACAGTTCCTTTCAGTCGCTTGCCTCCGCGGACGATAAATTTACTCATCCTATTTCCCTCCGCGCTATTTTTCCGCCCCATCTAATCTATATATCTGTAAATAATGGTACGTGTTCTAAATGTCCACCTAACATAATAACATTCCCGTTGAAAGATGGACAAGCGTAAATTTCGACAACATCATTCCACAAGTTTCTAGCAGTTATCACCATTGTTGACAACTACACCTTATGTTATTCGACATTTTTCCATTTTTGGCTAGATTAAAAAGCGAAGTGCATTCGTCCATGTCAAATAATCAATGAAAAAGCTTGCTACAGCACGCCCCATAATAATCGCCAATAGAAGGCGAATAACTCTGCCCTGCGGGCCTTGAGGGTACTTAATAAACAAGTCCAGCTTCACATGCTGCAGCGCCCACCATGAAATGGCAATACACAGCAGAGCAACAACCATGTTCACAATACCACTCATCCCGGCGGTCATAGATACATCTCGCAGCGTATCCTCCATTGCCTTTCCCCCTCATGCAACCTGCCATTGCTGTTTCATCCGTAAGGAGAACTACACACTCGCATTAGCTCCGTGCACTTCCTATTCTACATAATTACCAGAGCCAGTTCAAAAACACGAACCATAATCGCAATCGATCCGCTCTGGTCATGATGGAGCTAGGAGCTTCTACTTGGCTCGATTGCAGCGTCATTTCTTCATCAGCATCAAGATTGGGTAGCTTGGCATTCAAAAAATTTGACTCACTCGACATCCCATTACCAGCTGATGCTGTTGAGGTTGCTGTCCGTTTATCCAGTTCTAAACGCAGCTTGTAAGGCTGATGAGAGAAAGCAGCATCCGATTTAACTTGAATGTAATACGTGCCCGGCTCTAATTTCGTCCCTGTAACCAGTTTCGTTTGTCCCCGTTCATTCCGAGCACCTACCAATTTCTCTTGTCTTTTCGTCTGCAGGCTCACATCCATTTTCCGCTCTTGTGGAATTTGGCTTATGCTTAAGGAAGCATATACAGGCTGAGTAACGTTGAATTGGAACCAGTCCGCATCCTCAGATGCATGGATAACCGCTGAATAGTCATACTCTGGCACAATCGATACGGCCTCGTACATTTTGTTGTTAGGCTCATTGGGATCCGAATACTGAGGAAGTATTTCTACTTCCATTTTATAAAGTCCGCTTGCAGGCTCAGAACGAGATGTAACTGCATTTTGAACTTTAATATCGTATCTTCCTGGATTTAGCCCTTCCAAGATAACCGTTTCAGTCTCACCTTCACGAGTCTCATCAAAAAATTGGGATTCCTTCCACTCCGTACTCTTCATTGTAATCAGTGGATCGATTCGTGCTGTTGTTGTCGTCACTTTCAGTTTTAATGTTGACTTCGTATCAAGCTGAATACGATACCAATCGGCATCCCGTGTATGACTGAACGTGCCGACAATTTGCTGATTACGTGCTGGCAGCATATGTGCTTTGTACTGTTCATCGTTTGGCTCGAACGGATCTTCATAGATAACAAAGCGAGACGATATCTTGTACGCAAATGGCTGTCCAACAGTTGCTTGTTCTTGACGAATTCGAATAAATTGTTTGCCTTTTTTCACAGGGAGATTTACAGAACGGCTTACTCCGCTATAATGCCTCACCCTCTGTGTCTGCTCATGTTCATGGCGTATTTCTACCGTTCCATTCCCCACGATCCGCTCCAACTTCAGCTGCAGCGTGCCATCATAAGGAACATCCACTCGATACCAATCGGAACGGCCATTATCATCTATATACCCACTTCGACTCGTATCAATCGGGAAAATAACGGCTTTATTTTTAGTCGTATTATCTGCTCCAGCTTCACGCTTGATTGGCTCTTGTACTGCACGTTCTGCACGCAGCAAACCATATCCGCTAGCCGAATCCCATCCCGCATCTTCCACATCCTCAGCCGTCATCCGAAGATGATCTCTGATCTGATAAGGCTTCAACTCAGGATGCTTATTCCATAATAAAGCTGCCACCCCAGCAACTTGCGGAGCAGCCATTGAGGTCCCCTCCTGCTCACGGGTACCTCCACCAAGCGCCGTCGTGTACACATGCCACGGTGCTACGATATCTACTTCAGCTCCGCGATTGGATCGTGCCTCTACACGGTTAAGCGGCGTCACCCCACCTACCGCTAGCACAGTCGGATAAGCAGCTGGATACTTAACAGCAGCACGATCTTCAAGCTTCATCGCATCGTTTCCTGTCGCGGCAATTAGCAATACGCCTTTTTGCTCCGCATAATCAACGATATCCTGCATGTACTTTGAATATCGGTAAAGACCAACCGACATGACAACGATTTTTGCACCGTTATCTACCGCGTACAAAATTCCTGCACCAAGCTTGTCTTCATCTCCATATCCACGTGAATCCAAAGCTTTGATAGGCATTACTTTCGTGTTCCAGCTTACTCCGGCAATTCCTTTAAAGTTATTCCCAACCGCAGCAATAACTCCCGCTACGCTCGTACCATGCCCATTGTCATCCTTCGGCAATCCATCATGAAGCAAATTAATGCCTTTTGTCAGATTCGGCTTCAGATCAGGATGCTCCAAGTCCACACCCGTATCGATTAAAGCAACGGTAAGATTAGAGCTGTTCATCGCTTTATTTTCACTATGCAGATAATTCCATGCCTGATCGACACCCGTCTGTTTCAAATAATACTGACGGTTATAATATTGATCGTTTGGCTCCACATGCGCCGCCAACGTCTGCACTTGTTGATTCGGTTCTACATATTGCACAGCAGGTGAGGCATGCAGCAATTTCATCCACTGCTTCAGTTCCATACCTTCTGCAGGCTTCATAACCGAAATATTCATCGTTTCCTGTACACTCAACACACTACTATTGCTCACAATCGCAGGGTCAGGACTGCTTCCAGCCTTCCACTTCACAATCCAACCCGCTTCCTCGTTCGCATGGTTGCTGTACGAAGTCGCTAATCCCACATTTGAGGAGCTCGATAGATGTGCATCACTGCCCCATCCTAGCTTCGAGTTGGTTGGACCCACACTACTTAAAATTGTCGTTAACAGCAGTACAACAACCCATACCAGGAGCATACTTCTACTAGATCGTTCCCACATTCATTTCACTTCCCATGATGTTCTACCCGATATTCCATATTCCAATGATACCCACCTAATCTCATAGGTTCGGATTATAAAAATGAAAATTCACTTATCCTTAACGTTTAACCTTCTACTTGCTATCTAGCAAGCTGCCACATGGACAACCCTATTAGGTAACCATTCTTCATAACATTGCCCAATCCTGTCTGCCACTACGATTTTAGTACGATAGTCCTGTTATGTAGCTTTCATCTGGCATGAATCGTTAAGAATAGGCATCATTATATCATATTGCCAAGCACTATATCTCTTCTTTCAAAATGTGGTAGTAATTTATTTTTTCTTCCAAATCATCAATTCGCAGAAAAAAGCCTGAAACACATCGTAGTACGAGTTACATAAGTTGAACGAACCCATTCATGTGCCCTGCCTAAGGCTAGCAGATCATTCAACTAATCTAGAAAAGGGTAATCAAACACCCTTTCTGTAGACGTACTATCCGTGTATTCAGGCTGCTGCTCCAGCTACTTATCAATAACACCACATAGAGCAAAGTCAAACCTTAATTTATGAGGCTGCATAAATATCGTTCGCAAGAGATAGAAGTGTATTCACCCACGTCATTAGCTCATTCGGGAAAATAGCCAGTAATAGGACCGCAGCAGCACTAAGCGCAACCACTGCTCCCGAAGCGACAGATACGCGAATACGATTAAAGCCAGAAGATTCAATTTGCCCTTTCGATGCTTGTTCTTGTTCGGTCCTATGAATTTGATCAGCTTGTGAGTATAGAGCATTTCCAGAGTCACGCATAAACATTTGGCGAATGAATCCAAAATACACATAAAACGAAATAACACTCGTTACTATCATGACAATGGCAAGCCACAGTGCATGTGTCGCCACTGCCCCGAGCAAAATGTAGAGCTTGCCAAAAAATCCAGCTGTAATCGGAATGCCTGCCAGTGAGAGCACGAATATCGTCATCGCTGCAGCCAGCCACGGAGATTTATAATACAAACCAGCAAAACATTTCAGCTCCTCGTGTCCAGCCCCTTTACTTACAATCGCTAGAATCGCAAAAGCACCGACAGTCGTGAACGCATAAGCGATCAAGTAATACCAGAAGGCAGAGAAACTCGAGCTGTACCATGCAGTAGGTTGAAATATATTCAAACCTAACGGGACAAGCAAATATCCAGCATTAGCTACACCTGATAGGGCGAGAAGTCGCTTCACCTTTACCTGTCGAAGTGCCATCGTTGTCCCTACAATCATAGACAATGCAGCAATGGATAATAGAATGAGTGACAAATCCTCGTTAATGACAGCACCCGCAGTCGAACGGTCTCCAAAACCAATGATGTAGTTAAAGCCAAATAAAATGTGGAATACAAGTCGAAATAATAACGCAAGAACAGCTCCCTTAGATACAACAGATAAAAACGCTGCAATTGGAGTTGGGGCTCCTTCATATACATCTGGCGACCAAGCATGGAAAGGAGCGGCAGCTATTTTGAATCCGAAACCGACAAAGAGAAGCAGCAGGCTGAGATATAGAAGGGGAAGAAATTGGCCCGCATTTTGGGCAAGCGTCTCCGCTATTTGACCCAGATGGGTCGTTCCTGTCATTCCATACAAAAAGGACATTCCGTACAAAATAAATGCTGATGCCGTACTGCCTAACACGATATACTTAAAAGCTCCTTCAGTTGATCGTCGATCCCGCTTGCGTATCGCCACTAATAAGTAAGAGCTGATACTTAACAATTCTAAACCGACAAACAGCGTAATCAGATCAGAGGAAGAAGCCAGTATGAGCCCACCAAGCACCGCTGGCAGCAGTAAATAGTAGTATTCGCCGCGATGCTGAATTTCAGATTCACGGACATGGTCAATGCTCATCCCGATAACAAGTGCAGTTCCAATTAACAGAACAACTTTTATCAGCAGCCCAAAATTATCGATCCGATAACTGCCTCCTAATAGCTCGATCACACCAACTTTATGGCCAGCACTCGCGTCTTGATAGCGATCTACTAGTGTCCAAATAACAGAGCCTAACGATAGCAGCACCGCAGTAAGAGACATTCCACCTATCCAGCTGCGATTGACGCGGCGAGGAAGTAGCAAGTCCACGATAGACATGACGATAACGGCAATCACAAGCGTCAACTCTGGCGTCATTAACAGCAGTTCGCTCCCCTGTAGCGGTTGAAACAGTTGTGAATCCATACTCTTACCTCCCCGCCTGGATACTGTGAATAATATGCTCGATTCCTTGCTCAACTGGCATAGTAACAAAGGTTGGCATTACACCTATTAAAATAATGGCGAGCGTCAGCACAATAGCTGGCACTGCTTCAACAGCTTGTGTCCCTTTAAGCTGAGCAAATCGCTTATCCATTGGTCCATACGTTATTTCCAACACTCCGCGCAAGACATATACAGCACTTAAAATGATGCCGATTCCTCCTGCAATAGCCGCCCACGGCAGTTGGCCATACAAGCCTAGCAGAGACAACAGTTCCGCCATAAAGCCAGACAAGCCTGGTAGCCCAAGCGAAGCTAAGCCTGCCAGCAGCAGTACTGCACTTAAAAATGGTAGTCGCTTCGCTAATCCACCCAGCTCATCAATACGACTCGTTCCGGTTCGTTCCAACAAACAGCCTACTACTAAGAAGAACAAAGCTGATATAAAGCCATGCGAGACCATTTGCAAGACAGCTCCTTGCAGGCCAATATCATTCATCGCAGCGATGCCTAGCAAGACAAATCCCATATGACTAATGCTTGAGTAAGCCAGCAAGAGACGCAGTTCTTTTTGCACAAAAGCAAGAAGAGCTCCATAAACGATGTTAACAAGACCGATGATAGCGAGTACCGTCGACCAAGAGGCGAATGATTGTGGCAGCAAAGCAACGCCGAATTGAATAAGTCCATACGCTCCCATCTTCAGCAGTACTCCTGAGTGAAGCATGACCACTGGTGTTGGTGCTTCCATATGGACACGCAGCATCCATGTGTGGAAAGGGAAGATCGGAAGCTTAATACCAAAGGCTACGAGGAGTAAAATAAAAGCTATCGTTCTCCAAGCTTCGGACAAATAAAAAGGATTGAAGCTGCTAGCTGGCCCAGGCAGCGTATTAACAAACGATTGTGCATCACCTAGCTGACGAATTATTTGCTCAAGATCACCGCTGTAAACAAGGTACGGCGACGCACCTGCTTCTCCATGAACAGCGAGACCTGCCGTTACAGTTAGTATAAGAAAGGCTATCAGCAGCAAAGCAGAGCCTAGACCGTTGTAGACAAGGAAGCGATTGGCAGCCTTCTCTCGTTTAGCAAAACCCCATATTCCAATCAAGAAAAACATCGGCACTAGTGTCCATTCAAAAAATAGAAAAAACAAGAACAAGTCTCTTGCCATAAACACACCCAACATGCCTACCTCAAGCAGCAAAAACCAGATGTAATAGCTCTTCACACGCTGCCTGATCGTTAAGGAGGCCCATGCTGCCATAGCTGTCACAATGGCTGTCATTACCACCAGCGGAAGTGACAAACCACCGATACTCAAATGGTAATCAATCTGGAATGACCAAGACTGTAAAAGAGGCTGCATTGCCTCGATATTTAATGGTATCGAGATCCAGTTGTATCGTTCAGTTAAGTTGTTTTCCTGTCCTCCAACATTCGCATTTGCATATACGAAGAGAGCAAGCAGTAAAGGTAGCAGAGCAGTCGCAATACCGATACAGCGCAGCAGCTTCACACGATTATGAGGCACAAAGCTAAGTAGTAAAACGCCAACTAGCGGTGAGAACATAAGCAAAGTTAACCACGGCACCATCTACCACAACCCCTTTCCGAGCAGCAGCAGCAAAAGCAATAATGCGGAGAAGCCGTACAACGACAGCAAGCCATAGGACTGCAATTGACCATTTTGTACTCGTGTAAACAGTTTGCCGAATTGGACCGTGCAGCTAGCTGTGCACCGAACAACCCCATCGATAATATAACGATCAAAAACGTACAGTACTTTTCCCAACACTTTGAGAGGATAGACAAAAAACAGTGTATACAGCTCATCGACATAATACTTGCGCTCAATGAGATGGTATAGCGGCTTCAGCACACTGCTCCACCGATCTTCTCGCACGCCGTTCGGTCCGTAGACGACATACCCGAGCCCAATCCCGCTCAATGCAACAATCGTAGAAAGGATGATCACGATCCAGTTCGTATGGTCACCAGCCGCCTCACCAGTAAGCCATGTCTCAAAACCGCTATTGATCGGCGTATAAACGAAGCCTGCCACCACTGCCAGTATCGCCAGCACGATCAAGGGAATCGTCATCACAGCTGGAGACTCGTGAATAGTAGACTCTGTTTCTTTATGTACAATACTTGATGCGTCCGGCTTCCTTCGAGCTCCATCCGCTGCCCCACTTGCTTCAACTGCCGTCTCCGATGTTGATAATGCACTTGCTCCTGTGAATGCCATAAAAAACAATCGAGACATATAAAATGCCGTCAAAAATGCGGTTATTATACCAACCACAAATAGCAGCTTGTTGCTTTCCCAAGCGACGCTCAAAATCGCATCCTTTGACCAAAAGCCAGACAATGGCGGAACTCCAGATAAGGCCAAGGCGCCGATGGCGAAGGTCCATGCCGTAATTTTCATATTGTGGCCACGCCCGTCGATTTGAAAAATATTTTGGGTATGTACCGCATGAATGACACTACCTGCTCCTAGAAATAACAACGCCTTGAAAAATGCATGTGTAAACAAATGAAATATACCTGCTGTAACAGCGCCTAATCCTAGCGCAAGCATCATATAGCCTAATTGACTTACCGTGGAGTAAGCTAGTATTCGCTTCATATCCCGTTGAGCAATAGCGATTGTTGCGGCAAATATCGCTGTAAATCCCCCAACAGAAGCTACGATTAGCAGCGCTGTCTGAGACACCTGAAAAATATCAAATGCCCGAGCCACCAAATAGACACCCGCGGCCACCATCGTTGCCGCATGGATTAACGCCGAAATCGGTGTCGGTCCTTCCATTGCATCAGGCAGCCACGTATGAAGCGGGAACTGGCCTGATTTGCCTATTGCCCCTAAAAAAATAAGCGAAGCGATCCAAGTCGCTAAACCTGCTGATATCCCGTATTGGGACATCGTGTCCGCGCTAGCAAACACTTGAGCGATGGTCTGAAAATCCAGCGCATGGTTCGGCATATGCCAGAACAAGATTAGAATAGCGATAAGCAGGCCGACATCCCCGATTCTCGTCATAATAAAAGCTTTTTTTGCCGCTGCACGTGCGGATGAACGTTCGTACCAGAAGCCAATTAAGAGAAATGAGCATACTCCCACTAGCTCCCAAAATATATACAGCTGCAGCAAGTTAGGCGATAAGACTAACCCGAGCATTGAGAACGTAAACAAGCCTATATATGCGAAAAATACAGATTGTCGCTCATCATCTGCCATATATCCCTTGGCATAAAGATTGACGAGTGTGCTAACTACCGTAACAATGACAAGCATAAGCGCATTTAAGTTGGTCAGTTCATAACCGAGCTCAAATTGGACAGCACCAAAGCTCAGCCAATCAAAATTCACAGTGTACACATCTGTATTTGCCGTCAGTCTTTCCAGCAGTATAAGAATGGACAGGACACAAGCAATTAATGAGCTGCCAACACCAACGAATGCCGCTGCCCCTTTAGCCGCGCTCCTTGCCAACGTCAGCAAGAGGAACGTAAGTAATGGAAAAATAGGTACCGCCCACACATACTGCGCATAGACGCTCTCCATATCCCCGCCCTCCTTTCCGATTAGTTTCGCAGTTCATTAAACTCATCCACATTCGTCGTACCCCGATTGCGGTATAACGCAATTAGAATCGCAATGCCGACCGCTACCTCAGCTGCAGCAATTGCGATGCTAAATAAGGAAAACACTTGTCCTTTCAAGCTCGGCACAACCCCGTACTTCGAGAACGCAATCAAATTCAAATTAACGGCATTCAGCATCAACTCTATCGACAGCAGTACAATGACAGCACTGCGCTTCGTTAACACCCCGTATAGTCCAATGCAAAATAAAATAGCAGCCAAAGTTAAATAGGAAGCCAGCATCGAACTCATTTACTCCGCCTCCTCTCTAGTGGCAGAGCCGGCTACTTCTTTTTCCTCCGCATCATGCTTAGCCACAACAATTGCTCCGATAAAGGCAACCGTTAGCAGCACAGACAGCAGTTCAAACGGAATGACATGCGCAGTGAAGATCTGTTTTCCTAATTCCAACGTATTGTCCTCGGCAAGCGGACCTACTGCGGGAATCGATGGAAATGAAGTGCTGCGAATGGCGAAAAATATAGCGCCAAAAAGAGCTAAACAGCCAACCCCAGCTAATATACCTTTCCATTGAATGCGAGGTGACTCTTCTAACTGGTCATGCTTGGTCATCATAATGCCGAATATCATCAGAATGGAGATGGCCCCCGCATAAACAAGAATTTGGACGGTCGCTACAAATTCCGCCTCAAGCAGTACATACACGCCTGCTAAACCAATAAACGTGAAAGCCAACGATACGACCATGTGTATAATTTTGCTGAAGTGCAACATGAATACAGCACCTGAAATAATGCATACGGCCAATATAAGAAACAATATCGAATGACCGTTCCAAACAAAGTTGAGCTCAAACATCTTTTTTCCCGCCTCCCTTCGGAAGCATTGAAATGTTGTCATAGCGAATTTGCTGATTGTTTCCATTCAGCCACTCTCTATCTTTGAACAACGTATCGCGGCTATAGGTAGCCAACTCAAAGTTATTCGTCATCATAATCGCCTCTGTCGGACATACTTCCGTACACAAATCACATAAGATGCATATTTCAAAATTAATATCGTACGTATCGATAACCTTTCCCTTCTTAGTAGGGTCTGGATGCGGCTTGCCAGTTAGCGTTATGCAATCCGTAGGACAAATGCGCGCACAGGCGTTGCAAACGATACACTTATCAGGGTCAAAATGCTGAACTCCTCGGAATCGCTCTGGCATCTGCATTGGTACATCAGGATAGGCATACGTAACTTTTTTGGATGTCATAGCTTTCAGGGTGACCGCCAATCCTTTAAACAACCCTTTCACAGACTTCCCTCCATTCACCTGCTTCTTCCTTAAGCATTCACTGAGTGTTGAGACTTTCATGCCGAATCTATTTCACGACCAGTTCGATGTACGCTGCTGTAACAAAAATATTGATTAACGCAAGCGGCAGCAGTACCTTCCAACCGAAACTCATCAATTGATCAACACGGATACGCGGCATCGTTGCACGCAGCCAAAATAAGAAAAATACAACGCACACAAACTTCAACATGAACCACAGCAAGCCAGGGATGAAATCCAGTATGGCAAGCGGCGGATGCCAGCCGCCAAGGAACAACACGGTTGTTAAACTAGCAATCGCGAACACGTACACATACTCCGCCAGCATGAAGAAAGCAAAGCGGAATCCGCTGTACTCCACATGATAGCCCGCCACCAACTCCGACTCTGCTTCAGGCAAGTCAAAAGGGGTTCGATTTAGTTCAGATACAGCCGCGATCATAAACACAACAAAGCCAATGATTTGCGGAAGCAGGTTCCATTCCCAAAAATTACTGCCCTGCCCCTCCACAATTCTGCGCAGGCTTAAGCCTCCACTTAGCATGACAACGCCGACTACTGATATGACGAGTGGAATTTCATAACTTATCATTTGTGCCGCTGAGCGCATGCCCCCGATTAAGGAATATTTATTGTTGGAGGCCCATCCGCCCAAAATAATGCCAATCGTGGACAAACTAGAAAGAGCTGCATAATAGAGCAGCCCTACATTTAGGTCTGCAAAATACAAGGAAGGTGTGTAAGGGATAACCGCCAAGACTGCAAAGGCAGGGACGAATGTAATAATAGGAGCTAGTATGAATAAGGTGCGGTCCGCTTTTTGCGGAATGGTATCTTCTTTGATGAGGAGCTTTAATACGTCTGCGACAGACTGGAGCAACCCTAATGGGCCGACACGAGTTGGACCATGCCTGAACTGCATCCAGCCGATTACTTTGCGTTCGAAATATATCGCATAGGTAACGAATCCTAATACGATAAATAGAAACACGATTGCCCAGCCAAGGAAAATGAGACCGTTCTGCCAAGTTAGTGTCTGTTGAATCAGTTCATTCATTAGCAATCCACCTCCCCAACTACGATGTCGACTCCGCCAAGAATCGTAATTAGATTGGTCATCGACTGACCAACGAGCAGTTCCGGCAAGATTTGCAGATTCACAAAAGAAGGTCTTCGGAATTTCAATCGGTACGGTTCTGCTTTGCCTTTCGAAACGATGTAGCAGCCGATTTCGCCGCGAGGCGATTCAATTCGGGCATATACTTCACCAGCAGGTGGACGAATGACACGCGGTACTTTGCCCATGGTCTCGCCTCCGGATGGAAACTGCTCTACCGCCTGCTCCAAAATACGCAAACTCTGTACGATTTCCTCAATTCGAAGCAAATAGCGGTCATAGCAGTCTCCGTTGAAAGAAAGCGGCACATCAAAGTCAAAGCGCTCATAGAGGCTGTATGGCTCCTGCTTGCGCAAATCCCAGTTCACGCCTGTACAACGCAAATTAGCACCGCTCAACCCGTATGCAATCGCCGTCTGTGCATCATATTTACCTACGCCTTTAATCCGCGCTAGGAAAATCTCATTTCCACTGACTAACTTGTCGTATTCTTTCAACCGCTTGCGCATATAGGGGACAAAATCGCGCACCTTATCGATCCAACCACTAGGGGCATCCCATTTGACTCCTCCTACACGCATATAATTGTAGGTAAGTCGCGCTCCGCACAGCTCATTGAATAGATCTATAATGACTTCACGATCACGGAACGCATACAGAAATGGACTCATTGCCCCGATATCCAGCAAATACGTTCCCCACCAAACCAGATGACTAGCCACTCGCTGCAGCTCCATGACGATTAGGCGCATAAACTCAGCCCGTTCTGGGACTTCAATGCTCATCATCTTCTCCACAGCGTGCACGAGCACATAATTGTTCGTCATTGCAGAGACATAATCCATCCGGTCAGTGTAAGGAATAATTTGCGTATAGTTCAATTGCTCCGCCAGCTTCTCTGTGCCACGGTGTAAGTATCCCATAACAGGCGTTGCTTCTTTTATGACTTCACCATCCAGCTTCAGTACAATGCGAAACACGCCATGTGTACTTGGATGCTGAGGTCCAACATTCAATAGCAATTCCTCCGTGCGAATCAACGCGATTACACCTCCGAATCTGACGGATCATAATCTTTACGCAGTGGATGACCCACCCAATCATCTGGCATCATGATGCGCCTTAAGTCTGGATGTCCGGGGAAATCAATTCCGAGCAAGTCATACACTTCACGCTCATTCCAATTGGCCGTTGGCCACAGTGGAGTTACAGAAGGTATCGACGGTTGCTCCCTCTCCGTCTTCACATGAACCGCAATCTCCCGCCTAGTTTGCAGGCTGATTAGATGGTAAACAACCTCAAGCTCATCTCCCAAATCAACGCCAGCCAGGTTTCTTAAATAGTCGCATGACCAATCTTTATTTACCTGGAGCCAATGAGCAGCAGCAAGCCAATGACCCTTTTTTACTGTTATCGTGGGCAGATGTCCGTTCACTTCGTTAATAACAGCTTCCTCTACAGCACCTTCTGCTATGTCGTGCTTCAATTGCTCGACTAGACGGTCAAGTCTAGCTTGAGGAGTATCTTCTACCTGTTCCGTTCGTTCGGTTACATAATCGTTGTCTTGCTCCACTTGCTCTGCGTGTTCAGATGATTCTGTTGCATGAGTGATTGGGGTTTCCTCTGGCTTGTCACTCATCGGATTGTCACCCGTCTTCCTGTCTTCGCTTCGTAACGTATTTTTTCTTGCAGCTTATTGATTCCATAAATTAAAGCAGCAGGGTTCGGGGGACAACCTGGAATATACACATCTACAGGAACAACCAGATCGACACCATTTACAACCGCATAAGACTTCACATAGGGGCCACCAGCTGTTGCACATGAGCCCATCGCAATAACCCACTTTGGTTCAGGCATCTGATCATATAAACGACGCAGCAGTGGTGCCATCTTTTTCGTTACTGTACCAGCTACAATCATGACGTCCGATTGACGAGGCGATGTGCGAAACATAACCCCAAAACGGTCCAAATCATAATGGGAAGCACCTGTCCCCATCATCTCAATCGCGCAGCAAGCGAGTCCGAATGTCAATGGCCACAGTGAATTGCTGCGAGCCCACGCCTTTAACTGCTCCAGCGTTCCCATAAACACGTTTCGTTCAAGCTCACGACGCTCATCAGGTGATATCGAATCTAACGCGAATTCCATTTCAACACCTTCTTTTTCCAGGCATACATCAACCCTACAAGCAGCATGGCTACGAATATTAACATTTCAATCAGCGCAAATAAGCCCAAGTGATTGTAAGCGACAGCCCAAGGATATAAGAAAACGGTTTCCACATCGAAAATAACGAACATCAACGCAAACAAATAATAACGAATGTTGAATCGGACTTGTCCTGCCCCCACAGGCTCATTCCCACTCTCATAAGTCGTCATCTTCATTGCAGTCGGCTTATTCGGCCGTAAATATCGTCCAAGCGTAAGTGCAGCAATAGGCAGCATAATGCCTAGAGCTATAAAAATAACTACAATGACGTAATTGTTAATATAGGCCATAATCATCTCCTCCGTCTGGCAAATAAGAGCATTCATTACTTGCCCGTTGTTCACCCCACATAGAGATAGCCAAACAAGCCACCTATTAAGATGTATATGAAGTTCGCTCAAAATGAGAATACAATCTTCGCTTGAAAACGATGTTTGAAGGGAACGGAGATACTTGAATAGTTATAACGAAGTTATAGTGATAATGCTGCGGTGAAGTACGGATAATGATTGATAAACAACTCGTGCTTGTATGATAAGGAAGAGTTAATAAGAAGGAGAAGAGGTCATTTTAACTTTCGGAGACAAAAAAAAGGACCGCGGCTACCACCCGCGGTCAATGGAGGATGAGGAAACTACCTTACAACCAACCTACTGCAACGTCTGACCAAGAAGTAAGTCTTAACTGATAAGGGGGGGATAATCCGTTCTCAATTTTGTCCTTGAGAATGATTATCAATCTTAACTGAATTCAGTATATGATAATCTTTCTCAATTGTCAACACATCGGATTGATCATTTTTTAAATGAATATTTTTGGAGCAACCTGTGCCTCTTATTGTTGTTTCAGCTACTCTATTTCGTCTTTGTTTTTTTATGGTATAATTATGTAAATACTTACATTGAGGTGAGTGGTTTGACTCTACACTATAAAGAATATGGACATAAGCATGCTCCCCTGATGGTGTTTATTCATGGTGGCGGTGTAAGTGGATGGATGTGGAACAAGCAAATCGAGTATTTTAAACACTTTCACTGTATAGTTCCTGATATGCCAGAACAAGGGCAAAGCAGCGCAGACTACCCTTTCACAATCAATACCAGTGCAGAAAAAATGATTGCGTTAATCGAAGAAAAAGGGCAAGGAAAAGCAGTTATAGTTATCGGCTTCTCTTTAGGAGCTCAAGTATTAATAGCTATGCTTGGCATGCGGCCAGACTTAATCCAATACGCCATGATAAATAGCGCTTTAGTAAAACCTATCTCCTACGCAAAAATAATTACAAAATCTCTTGGGGTTATTCACCCTTTAACTAGAAACAAAACGTTTTCCAAGGTTCAGGCCAAGTCCATGTACATAGATGCAGCTCTTTATAAAACCTACTACTATGAGAATTCCCGTATGAGCAAGGATACTCTATCTAGAATCCTGAACGAAAACATGTCTTTTACTATCCCAAAAAGCTTTGAGCGGGCTAGCGGTAATATACTAGTAACGGTTGGCGAGAAAGAAAAGAAAGTGATGAGAGACTCTATGATTGAAATCATAAATAGTAACCATAAGTGTCGAGGCTTTGTATTTCCTAAAATGGGCCATGGTATTTCTTTAGCAAACCCTCAGTTTTTCAATCATGTAGTTGAAAAATGGATTCAACATGATACCTTACCCCTATCGTCGACCGAATTTATTCGAACGAGTTAAATTAGTTAAATCGTCGGTCTCTCACTTTTACATACAACTACGTGCTGATTTATAGCCATCCTATTCTCAGGATGGTTATTTTTATTCCTCCGTAGCAGCATTCCATGATTGCTTCACTTATTTTCCTTGTTCTTTTTTTCACATATTGTTCACAAGTGTTATCAAAAACCCTATTGAGAATCTTTTCACATGGTATATACTATGGATATGAAAGAGGTTGTGATTATTATCACATGATTCACCTAGCAAGTAAGTTTTCATTTTTTATTTAGCTTTTTTAGTGAATGTTTTCACTTTCGCTATATGACTCCATTTATTAAAAATTAAACTATCTTATTCCCTTTAAGGAGGAATTCACATATGAAAGTAGCCGTTATTGGTTGTACACACGCAGGAACAGCAGCAATTGTCGAGACAGCAAAGCGTTATCCAGAAGCTGAAATTACCGTTTATGAGCGTAATGATAATATTTCTTTCCTATCCTGCGGAATCGCACTATACGTCGGAGGAGTAGTGAAAGATGCACAAGGTCTCTTCTACTCTTCGCCAGAGAAGATGAAAGAGCTTGGTGTTAAGATGCATATGCTGCACGATGTAACAGACATCGATATTGAAAACCACACGTTACATGTTCGCGATTTACAGACAGATGAGCAAAGAGAAGATACTTTCGATAAGCTTATCATTACTACAGGATCGTGGCCAATTGTACCTAAGTTCGAAGGCGTTGATTTGAACAATATTTTGCTCTGCAAAAACTACAATCACTCGAATACGATTATCGAGAAAGCAAAAGATGCTACAAACATCGTCGTGATCGGCGCTGGCTACATTGGTATCGAATTGGTTGAGGCTTTCGAAGAATCCGGCAAGCACGTAACACTCGTAGATATGGAAGATCGTATTATGCCGAAATATCTTGATCCTGAATTTACAGCACCAGTAGAAGCATCATTCCAGGAACGCGGCGTGAAGCTTGCACTTGGTGAAAAAGTGGAACGCTTCGAAGGTACAGATGGCAACGTAAGTGCAGTTGTGACAAATAAAGGCCGTTATGATGCAGACCTCGTTATTTTGTGCATTGGCTTCAAACCTAATACAGAGTTGTTCCAAGGACAGTTGGAGATGCTTGATAACGGCGCAATCAAAGTCGATGCATACATGCGCGCAAGCCATCCTGACGTCATGGCTGCAGGGGACTGCTGTTCTGTCTTGTACAACCCTACAGGTGAACAAGTGTATATTCCACTTGCAACAAATGCAGTTCGCATGGGTACAATCGCAGCTTGTAACTTAACCGAAAATCGCATGCGCTCGCTTGGCACGCAAGGAACATCGGGTATCAAAATTTACGAGCATCATATTGCTTCGACTGGTCTAACAGAGGCTGCAGCTGAACAGCTTGGCATGAACGTAGCAACGAGCACATTAGTAGATACGTATCGTCCAACGTTCATGCCGACGGCTGAACCATTGACTTTGAAAGTCGTATACGAAGCTGATACACGTCGTATCTTAGGCGCTCAGCTCGCTTCGACCATTGATTTAACACCGGCGATTAATACGATGTCGGTATGTATTCAAAATAATATGACTATGGATGAGCTAGCTGTGGTCGACTTCTTCTTCCAACCGCACTTCAATAAACCATGGAACTACTTGAACGCTGTAGCTCTTCAAACTTGGAATGAAGCTCATTAATCGATTAGCTCTACTACATGCTATCTGTAAACACTCTAATGCTTCCCACCCCATTTATATATAACAAAAGAGGCTGCCTATCCTAATTGGATAAGGCAGCCTCTTTATGATTATCGGTTCTCCGATACTTTAAGACGCGCAATTGCACGTTGAAGCGACAGTTCCGCACGACGGAAGTCAACATGATCCTGCTTACTGCGATCTGCCATCGAAATACGCTGCTCCGCACGAGACTTGGAAGCCTTCGCACGATCTACGTCGATATTTTCAGGCAATTCTGCACTTTCTGCCAGCAAGACCACTTTATCCTTGCGTACTTCCAAGAAGCCGCCATGAACAGCTACAAAATGCTCTGTACCGTTCACTTTGATCTTCATTGGAGCGATCTGAAGTGGTGTGACCATCGGAATATGCCCAGCTAAGATGCCAAGCTCCCCTTCAACGCCTTTCACGCTGATGCTGTTCACTTCCTGCGCAAATACTTTGCGCTCAGGAGTGACAATCTCCAACATAAAGGTGCTCAAATGTGGTTCCTCCTTCCGTTCCGAACTTCGTTAGATGAAGATTCGGACCGTATCACATCAAGCTGCTATTATAGCGATTTCGCTTTCTCAACAGCCTCTTCGATCGTACCAACATACAAGAATGCTGCTTCTGGAAGATTGTCATGCTTACCTTCCAAAATCTCTTTAAAGGAACGTACTGTTTCTTTAACAGGTACGTATTTTCCTTTGTGACCTGTGAATGGCTCTGCCACGTGGAATGGCTGGGACATGAAACGCTCGATCTTACGTGCGCGCGCAACAGTCAGCTTATCTTCCTCGGACAATTCGTCCATACCCAAGATTGCGATAATATCTTGCAGCTCTTTGTAGCGTTGAAGAATACGCTTAACGCCTTGAGCAACGTTGTAATGCTCTTCACCTAGAACTTCAGGTGTCAAGATACGAGAAGAAGATGCCAATGGGTCAACCGCAGGGAAGATACCCATCTCGGAAATACGGCGCTCCAAGTTCGTCGTTGCATCCAAGTGAGCAAACGTCGTTGCTGGAGCTGGATCCGTATAATCATCCGCTGGAACGTAGATCGCTTGGATCGACGTAACGGAACCTTTTTTCGTAGAAGTAATACGCTCTTGCAATTGACCCATCTCTGTTGCCAATGTAGGCTGGTAACCTACCGCGGATGGCATACGTCCTAGCAATGCAGATACCTCAGAACCTGCTTGCGTGAAGCGGAAGATGTTATCGATGAAGAGCAATACGTCTTTACCTTCTTGATCACGGAAATATTCCGCCATCGTCAAACCTGTCAAAGCAACACGTAGACGAGCTCCAGGTGGTTCGTTCATCTGACCGAATACCATCGCTGTCTTCGCGATAACGCCAGATTCACTCATCTCATGATACAAGTCATTACCTTCACGTGTACGCTCACCAACACCTGCGAATACAGAGATACCGCCGTGCTCTTGCGCGATGTTGTTGATAAGTTCTTGGATCGTTACCGTCTTACCTACACCCGCACCACCGAAGAGGCCGATTTTACCACCCTTCGCATATGGAGCAAGCAAGTCGATAACTTTAATTCCTGTTTCAAGAATTTCTGCTTGAGTGGACAACTCATCGAACGTAGGTGCTTCTCTATGAATTGGGTTAACCAAGTCACGGTTTACTTCACCAGCGTTATCGATTGGCTCACCCAATACGTTAAATACACGACCCAATGTTACATTACCAACTGGTACTGTAATCGGTGCTCCGAGGTCTACTGCTTCGATACCACGAACCAAACCGTCTGTAGAAGACATCGCAACGCAGCGAACTACGTTATCGCCCAAGTGGACGGATGCTTCCAACGTTAGGTTGATATTAGGCACGCCAGGAGCTGTCGATTTTTGTTCGATCTTGATCGCGTTCAAAATTTCCGGAAGTTGACCACGTTCGAATTCAATGTCAATAACCGGACCTGTAACGCTTAACACGCGTCCTTTGTTCATCTCGTTCCCTCCTACTGAAAAACTGCCTTATCCATTAAGCCTGAGCACTCGCTCCTGCTACGATTTCGGAAATTTCTTGCGTAATAGCCGCTTGGCGCGCACGGTTGTATGTCAGTGTTAATGAAGAAATCATCTTCGTTGCATTCTTCGTCGCACTGCCCATCGCCGTCATTTGCGCACCGAACTCACTCGCTTTCGCGTCGAGTACTGCGCTATAGATAAGCGTTTCTGCGTACTTCGGCAGCAAGTGAGCCAACACTGTATCCGCATCTGGCTCATACTCGTAGGTTGCCGTAGCTTGCACCGCTTTAGCGCCGCTTACAGCGTTATCTTCTAGCGGAAGCAAACGCTTTTCAACCGGAGTTTGCGTAATCGCATTGATGAACTCGTTGTAGAACAGATTCAATTCATCGTATTGACCTTCTTCAAAATATTGAACCGCTTTGTAGGCGATAGTTTTGATGTCGGCAAACGTCGGTGAATCTGGTACTTCCGTAACATCTTCTACGATTGGCAATCCTCTGCGGCGGAAATAATCACGGCCTTTGCGTCCAATAACAAACAACGCGTACTCATCCGTCGAACGATGGCGCTCTGCAATCGTATCCATCAGCTTACGAATGACGTTGGCGTTGTAACCGCCTTTCAATCCGCGATCTGATGTAATGATGAGATAGCCCGTCTTCTTGATAGGACGCTTCACTAGCATTGGATGCTGAGCATTTTGCGTACCTGCCGCGATGCTGTTCACAACTTCTTTCAGCTTTTCTGCATAAGGACGAGCCGCTTGCGCAGCTTCCTGTGCACGACGAAGCTTAGCAGCTGCAACCATTTCCATCGCTTTCGTGATTTGTTTCGTGCTCTGAACGCTCTTAATTTGGCGCTTTATTTCGAGCATACCTTTAGCCACTTACGTTTCACCTGCCTTATCAGCTCTGCCCGAGACAGAGCTTGCTTCTTCGCTTGAACGTGGTGAACCGGGACGCAGCAATGCGCACCCGGTTACCCTTTATATTTCATTAAGCCGAAACGGCAAAGCTTTTCTTGAACTTTGTCACTGCTTCAACGATCTGATCTTCCGTCTCTTTGGATAGATCTTTCGTGTCACGGATCGATTCAAGGATAGCTTGAGCATTAGACTCGACATAAACCAAGAACTCTTGCTCAAAGCGACGGATATCGGACAATGGAATCTCATCAAGATGACCACGAGTAGCGATGTAAAGACTCACTACTTGCTTCTCAACCGCAAGCGGTTGGTTAACACCTTGTTTCAAGATTTCCATCAGACGGTCACCACGGTTAAGACGGGACAAAGTGGATTTATCCAAGTCGGAGCCGAATTGGGAGAATGCTTTCAACTCGCGGTATTGTGCGAGGTCAAGCTTCAACGTACCAGCTACCTTCTTCATCGCCTTAATTTGTGCAGCACCACCTACACGGGATACAGAGATACCAACGTTTGTCGCTGGACGCTGACCCGAGTAGAACAAGTCTGACTCTAGGAAGATCTGTCCGTCTGTAATAGAGATAACGTTTGTCGGAATGTACGCAGATACGTCATTCGCTTGCGTCTCAATGAACGGCAATGCCGTCAAGGAACCGCCGCCATTCTCATCGCTCAGCTTCGCTGCGCGCTCTAGCAAACGGGAGTGCAAGTAGAATACGTCACCCGGATATGCTTCACGGCCCGGAGGACGACGGAGTAGCAACGAAAGCTCACGGTATGCAGCCGCTTGCTTGGACAAGTCATCATAAACAACGAGAACGTGCTCGCCTTTGTACATGAAGTACTCACCCATCGCGCAACCAGAGTAAGGCGCCAAGAAGAGAAGCGGAGCCGGCTCGGATGCGGATGCCGTTACAACAATTGTGTAGTCCAAAGCACCGTGACGACGAAGCGTCTCAACTACTTGAGCTACAGTGGATTGTTTTTGGCCGATAGCAACGTAAATACATTTTACGCCGTTACCTTTTTGGTTAATGATTGTATCGATTGCAACTGTCGTTTTACCTGTTTGACGGTCACCGATGATCAACTCACGCTGACCACGACCGATAGGAACAAGTGCATCGATAGATTTGAGTCCAGTTTGCATAGGCTCATGAACCGATTTACGGTCGATAACACCTGGTGCTGGAGACTCAACTGCGCGGAATTCTGTCGTTGCGATTGGTCCTTTACCATCTACTGGCTGACCAAGCGGATTCACGACGCGGCCAAGCAAAGCTTCACCGACTGGAACTTCCATGATGCGTCCTGTACGTTTAACTTGGTCACCTTCACGAATGTCTTTGTAAGGACCAAGAATAACGATACCGACGTTGTTTTCTTCCAAGTTCAGGGCCATACCCATTACGCCGTTTGAGAATTCGAGCAACTCACCGGACATACATTGTTCTAGGCCGTGAACACGGGCAATACCGTCACCGACTTGAATAACGGTACCGACCTCTGCTACTTCGATTTGAGACTGGTACTTCTCAATTTGACTTTTAATCAGCGTGCTGATCTCTTCAGGTCTGATGCTCACTCGCTTCACCCCATTCTTCCGTGCTTTATCTATTACCGTGCAATTGCATTCAATTGTTGTTGTACGCGTGCCAATTGACCGGATAAGCTTCCGTCATAGAGACGGTCGCCGATACGGACTTGGATACCACCGATCAACGTTGGATCGACGATGTTATGCACACGAATCGTCTTGTTTTCTTTCTTGCCGAACACAGCAGCGATCTGCTGTTGCTCTTCTTCACTAAGGGCTACTGCTGAACGAACCTCAGCACTTGCCACTCCAAGCGCTTGGCCTGCAATGCGGACATAATAGTCCAACAAATCGCCAAGCAGCAAGATGCGACCGCGTTCCACGAGCATTTGCAGCGTGTTCAACACGATCTCGGAAGCATTTCCTGCGAAAGCCGCTTTCAATACATCCACTTTTTCCGAACTATTAATGTTTGGCGTTGTCAGAAGCAGTTCCAACTGATGGTTGTTACGCACTGCCTCTACGACCGAGCGCAATTGCTGCTCCGTCTCAACAACGGATTGACGTTCGTTCGCCAATTCGAACAGCGCCTTGGCATAACGTTTAGCAACTACGGATTCTCGGCTCATTGTTTGCCTCCTACCTCATTCAGGTATTCGTCAACCAATTGAGCTTGGTCCTTCTCATCGACTTGCTTCTTCAACAATTTGGAAGCGATTGCGACAGACAAGCTGCCAACTTCTTGACGAAGCTCATCAACTGCCTTGTTCTTCTCATTCTCGATGTCACGTGCTGCTTCATCTTTGAGACGAACAGTTTCTTGCTTAGCTTTGTCAATGATCTCGTCAGCTTGACGAACAGACGTCTGCTTCGCTTGCTCAATAATATCGTACGCTTCTTTGCGAGCTGTAGAGAGAGCTTCTTTCTGCTCTTCCACATACGCTTGAGCTTGTGTACGGCTTGTTGCTGCATCATCCATTTGCTGTTTAACCAACAGACGACGCTTTTCCATTACTTCTAGCAATGGCTTAAACGCATATTTCTGGAGTAGCACATATAGAATAAGGAAACCCAGAATTGCAAACACGAAATTCTCCCAAATAAACGCCACTACAGTCACTCCTTTCCGGTAACCTCACTTACAGGTCCTAACAAAACGAAGGCGCGGATGGCATCGGCCTTCCCCGCCAAACCGTCTGACTATGAATTAAGCTCCGAAGAAAATCAAGAAAGCGATAAGAGTAGCTGCAAGAGGGATAACCTCTACTACACCGACACCGATGAACATTGTCGTTTGCAATTGGCCACGTGCTTCTGGTTGACGAGCGATAGACTCAACTGTGCGGGATACGATCATACCGTTACCAATACCTGCGCCCAATGCGCCCAAACCTACTGCTAATGCTGCTGCTAAAAATTCCATTTGTTACATCCTCCTTAGAACTGGTTAATAGTTTTGAAATAATAATTAGTAGAACATTCCTTACCTTCGTTATTCTCGAGGTGAGTCATAACTTCTAGTTCTTAATGTTCCTCATGAATCGAAGCTTGAGCGATGTATACCATCGTCAGCATCGTGAAGATAAACGCCTGCAATCCACCGACAAACAAACTGAAACCTTGCCATGCTGCAGTGAAAGGAAGACCGAAGATACCAGCTTTGATAAGCGTCGATAGAATAACTTCCCCTGCAAAGATATTCGCGAACAAACGAATACCAAGCGCTACTGGCTTCGCCAAGTTCTCCACGATATTAAGTGGGAGGAAGATTGGGAATGGCTCAATGTAGTGCTTCAGATAATGCTTGCGGTTGTGCTTCAAACCTAGATAGTTCACCAGGATGAAAATCACGGTTGCTAGTCCCATGGTAACCGCGATATCTGCCGTTGGAGATTTCCACCAGAGCAATTGAATATGCTCACCTTCGCCAAGTGCGTCAAACGCTGCTTGGTTAGTAGCCAAAATCTCGTAACCAAATATCGATGTTGGTCCATGTGGTTCTGTAATAATTGCAAATGGCAATCCTAGTATGTTGGAAACGAAGATAAATAGCATAAGGGTCATACATAAAGATATGTATCCCAGACCTTTCTTCAAATCCATTGTACTGCCGATAATGCCTTGTACGAATTCGACAAGCCATTCCATGAAATTCTGCATACGTGTAGGATTGTCAATCGACAAGTTTCGGACAGCCACGCGTGCTAGGACAAACACGATGAGACCGGAAATGAGGAGCATACCTATTGTTGATAGGTCAAAGTTTATCCCCCAAATCTGAATTATTGGAGCAAAATGCATGTAATGTGTTCACCCCTTTCCATAGCTTTATTTATTTTTAGATGCTACTGAAATAGCGACAACCAAGATTATGAGCTGCGATAAAAACAACCCGATAATTGTCGACATAAGGGATATCTGTTCAAACTTCACTGCGATCATAACGACCAACAGCGAGATGCACATTCTTGTGAGCAGGCCGAAATTAACTCGTCCTTTCTCTTGATTGGCCGCCATTTCCGACAGACGCATAACCTTCATGGCCAAATTGCGCACTGTAAGCAAACCTGCGACCAAGCCTAGTGCTAGACCAGCCACTAAGGGCCGATGTTCGGGTAAGAACGCCCATGCGAACAGCGCTGCTGACATCAGTAGAAACACTGTTCTAGTAGCTGCGTTCACAATGGAAGATAATTCACTCATTTTGTTCCCCCATGAACTTTGTCACATAGTAGATGATATGAATCACCCCGGTCACAAATCCGATAATGACACCAAGGCCAATCCAGATTCTAGGACCCTCCCATTCTTGCCTCAGCCAGCTCCCTATCAAGTATCCAACAAGAATATACAAAATAAGGGTAACGCCTGCGCCGCCGATAGCAAGAGCAGTCCGCCATGTGCTCTCGTTATGATTACTAGGTTTCATAGGCTATAATTCCCATTCATTTTACTTAATACTATAAGAACTTGTCAACGAATGTTAGCCAGATTTTGCCACGTTTTGTAGACAACTGTCCAAACTGTACGGCTTGTACGACTCTCGCACAAACCGTACAGTACTACTGTATGCTGAACCGTTTTTAAAGAGAAGAGCCTATCGCATTAAATTGTGAACTTTGTGTGAAATGGCTCAGGTCTTTCTTCGTTTATACCGAAGCTGTGAAGAATCGCACTGACAATTCTCGCAGAAGCTTTGCCATCACCATACGGATTTGCCGCTTGGCTCATGCGCTCATAAGTAGCAGAATCTTCAAGCAACGCCTTCGTACGCGCGTAAACCTGCTCTTCTTCGGTACCTACCAACTCTAATGTACCAGCTTCGATTCCTTCAGGACGCTCTGTCGTATCTCGCAATACAAGTACAGGAACACCGAATGACGGCGCTTCTTCCTGCATACCACCGGAATCTGTCAGAATCAAATGCGTATGCGGATAGATATTGTGGAAGTCCACCACATCCAATGGCTCAATAAGCTTAATACGCGGATGATCACCCAACATTTCATGAGCTGGTTCACGCACAGCAGGGCTTGGATGTACCGGATAAACGATAGCAATATCTTCGAATTCATCTGCAATGCGACGTACAGCACGGAAAATATTACGGTGCGGTTCACCTTGCGACTCGCGGCGATGCGCAGTCATTAGAATAAGGCGCTTACCCTTCGCCCAATCTAGCACTTCATGCTCATAATCATCCCGTACTGTATATTGAAACACATCTGTTGCCGTGTTGCCTGTGACATAAATCGATGATTCTGATTTGTTTTCTTTGCGTAGGTTGCCAGCCGACCAATCTGTTGGGGCAAAATGTAAGTCAGCCATAACGCCAGTCAACTGACGGTTCATCTCCTCAGGATAAGGAGACATTTTATTCCAAGTACGCAACCCAGCTTCAACATGACCAATTTTGATCTGCTGCATGAATGACGCATAGCTTGCCAAGAATGTCGTCAACGTATCTCCATGAACAAGCACGATATCCGGCTTTGCTTCACGAAGTACTGGCTCAAGACCTTGAAGAACTCGAATGGAAATGTCATTTAAAGATTGCTGCTTCTGCATAATGTCTAAATCATAATCCGGCGTAATCTTGAATACTTCAAGCACCTGGTCAAGCATTTGACGATGCTGAGCCGTTACGCACACGATAGACTCAATATGCTCTGGATGCTTTTGCAGTTCCAAAATCAATGGAGCCATCTTAATCGCTTCCGGTCGAACACCGAATACCGTCATGACTTTAATTTTGCTCATAGGTCAATCCTCCGATATATATCATCATGAATGTAAGCGGCAGCCTATTCGGCATGCCGCTTTGTCTAGTTTATTACTTTGTGCCAAACAAGCGATCTCCTGCATCACCAAGACCAGGTACAATGTAGCCATGATCATCAAGCTTCTCATCAAGAGCAGCCAAGTAGATATCTACATCAGGATGCGCTTCTTGAACAGCTTGTACACCTTCAGGAGCAGCAATCAAGCACATAAGCTTAATTTGCGTGCAATCACGCTTCTTCAAAGAGTCGATAGCTGCAATAGCAGATCCACCTGTTGCCAACATCGGATCGATAACGATCAGCTGACGCTCTTGTACATCTGTAGGCAACTTCGTGTAGTACTCAACTGGCTGCATCGTTTCAGGGTCGCGGAATAGACCTACGTGGCCAATTTTCGCACCTGGAATTAGCTTAACGACACCTTCTACCATGCCAAGGCCAGCACGCAAGATCGGAATCAAGCCAAGCATTCTTCCCGCTACAATTTTAGCTTCTGTCTTCGCTACGGGTGTCTCAACAATCGTTGTCTGCAATGGAAGATTACGCGTAATCTCATATGCCATCAATGTTGCAACTTCATCAACCAGTTCACGGAAATCTTTTGTCGATGTTTTTTTGTCACGAATCAATGTTACTTTGTGCTGAATTAATGGATGATCACAAATGACCAGTTTGCTCATAATAAATAGTTCCCTCCGCAATTTACTCTCATCGTTGAATGCAAACAGTTACATTACACTCGTCCGTCTTCAAACAGCCTTTATTATAACATTTTTACCTATTGACTGCACGTTAAAGAGCCTCCCATTTCTTAGTCCGCTCACATTTTCATAGGATGCACAATTGAAGCTTACCCTATTTGCTACTCGACCTTCCGTGACAGATTACATATCGCTATAAAAAACGATAATTAAGAACTGCCGCACCCCGAGCCGCATGAGCTGCCACAGCTGGAGCTGGAGCCAGAATCGCCGCTGCCACTTCCTTCACTATTACTGCTGCCATAGTCACCACTCGATGAACCACAAGCGCTTGCTCCCGTTGAACAGTTGCTCTTATCGTTTTCTGACATCTCTTCTTCATAATTGACATGATCCGTCGTTGACGCAATAAACATAACCGAAGCCGCCAGTCCCCACTGAAGATAACTGTTATCTTGCTGTGATTGTTGGCGTGAGACAAGATGACCTTGGCGATCCTCCAATCGATAACGCAAATCCCGAACACTTTTCATATCACGCCATTCATCAGCTTGCTGCATTTGCAACCGAGCTTGTTGGATTAAATAGGTCGCTGCCTCTCTTGCCTCAGGAGCCTTTTTCCAACAACTACTGCGAAACATCCGGCGCTCTAATTGTTCCCAATCCGAATGAACGAATTCCTGCTGAAAAACAGGGTCCAGCGGATAACGGAAAAACTTCCCCCACAACTGCTCTGTATATTCGGTTGGTGTGAACAATTGACTATATACCCAATCAAACCATGCACGTAAATGAGGAGTCGGATTCACCGTAACTGCAGGCTCATGATGAATTTTTTCTCCAATATAACGTGTTGACCATTGGTCATAATGGCTTGTAAACATAAGCATTTCATGCCATACTGCATCGACTTTACTGCTGAACATAGGTACTTCTTTTAACATAGCGCATATTACAAAATACCGATCCAATTCTAACTTGCGCCAACTGTATTCCGAATCTGTCATACCCGAAAATTCCTCAAGCATTCGGAGCTTAAGACGCTCCTCGTATTCCGAAGTCCAGCTATGTAAATAATGCTTAACAAGCGGGTACACAGGATGGCTGTGATCTACACCAAGATAGGCTGGGGCAGTCCCTATATAGGGTTTTTCCTTGTTCGATCGTCTATTTCTTGCTTTGGGAGACGAAAATGTAATAACAAGCAGTAAAACGAAAATAATAGCAAAGACTATTAATATTGCCTCCATCTGTTACCCCTCCTCTTTAACCATTACTATATTATACGCTGACATTTCAAAAACGGATCAATATTTCATTTTATAAAATCTTCATAAAAAAACCGTCCGCCGCCTCTAGGGCAACGAACGGTGGTCAAACCTATACATAAGCACGTCATATCATGCAGACTTCACATAGGTTATACGATACAAGTATAGATAATGTTATTTACCTTGCAAGTACAAATATGATTGCGCTTATGCGTCGTAGGACAACTGTGTATACAGTGGATACTGATCCGTCAATGCACGCACTTTGCCACGAGCTTGTTCCAACGTTGCTTCATCCGTAGGATTTTTCAACGTCATCGCAATTACTTCTGCAATAACACGCATTGCTTCTTCATTCATGCCACGCGCTGTTGCTGCTGGCGTACCAACGCGAATACCGCTCGTAATGAACGGGCTCGTTGGGTCGAATGGGATCGCATTTTTATTACAAGTGATGCCGACAGAATCAAGCACTTTTTCAGCATCTTTACCTGTAATGTTAACGCTGCGTGTATCGATAAGCATCAAATGGTTATCCGTACCGCCGGATACCAAATTCAAACCGCGAGCTTGCAGCTCTTCAGCCAACACTTGAGCATTGCTGACAACTTTTTGTGCATATTCCTTAAATTCTGGTTGCAAAGCTTCACCCAATGCAACTGCTTTTGCAGCGATAACATGCATAAGCGGCCCGCCTTGCGTACCTGGGAATACAGACTTATCGATTGCAGCAGCCCATGGCTTACGGCAAAGAATCAAGCCACCGCGAGGTCCGCGAAGCGTCTTGTGTGTTGTTGTCGTTACGAAATGCGCGTGTGGAACTGGGTTAGGATGCAAACCTGCTGCAACAAGACCCGCGATATGAGCCATATCGACCATGAATAGCGCACCTACATCATTAGCGATAGCAGCAAGTGCTTCAAAGTCGATCACGCGTGGGTATGCACTTGCACCTGCTACGATCATTTTCGGACGGTGCTTGAATGCTGCCTTGCGTACTTCCTCATAATCGATGCGGAACGTTTCTTGATCCACACCATAATCTACGAAGTTGTAAAGCACACCTGAAGCATTAACTGGACTTCCGTGCGTCAAGTGACCACCATGCGCCAAGTTCATACCTAGAACCGTATCTCCAGGTTTCAGTGCTGCTAAATAAACAGCCATATTCGCTTGAGCACCAGAATGCGGCTGCACATTTGCATGTTCAGCTCCGAACAATTCTTTCGCACGGTCACGTGCGAGATCTTCTACGATGTCGACGTGCTCGCAACCACCATAGTAACGACGACCAGGATAGCCTTCCGCATATTTGTTCGTCAACACTGTTCCCATTGCTTCCATAACTGCTTCGCTCACAATGTTCTCAGATGCGATAAGCTCGATGTTGTGACGCTGACGCTGCAGCTCCAAATCCATTGCCTTCAATACCTCTGGGTCTTGCTTTCTCAAGAAATCTACCATCGACGTATCCCTCCCACAATTCATCCATACTTCAATTATGCTCAACGCTTTTATATAAATTGACCGAAACGACTATGTAGTTCAGTTATCGTTCCGTGAGCAAATCAATTCCATTACTGTGATTGTTCCATGTTCGAATAATAATGGATTCACGCAACCGTTACGTACAGCTGCCTAATGTATCATTGTCACTATCTTGTTCGAGCCTATATACAGCTCGCTCGCCTCCGATTAGCTTAGGGCGACTCGTTGCCATTGTAACTCGGGCAGCTCCAATCGTCCGGACAGCGGTTCGTAACGGCACAGCCACATGACGCAAATGCATACCAATTAGTGTTTCCCCAATATCCATGCCCGCATGTGCAGACAGATGTTCTACCACACACGGATCGCTCATATTGCGATAAGCGATGGAAGGCATGGAACCTCCTGCCCGAGGCACCGGAATTGCACCGACTTCTTCTAAGCGCATAGTTTCGCACAGTGAACGCTCTATAACCAATGCCCGATTCAAATGCTCGCAGCATTGAAATGCCAGCTGTAATTGATATCGAGATTGAAGAACTTGCAATCCCTCATAGAGCGCACGTGCTACATCTAGTGTTCCAGATGTGCCAATGCGTTCTCCAATCACTTCACTTGTGCTGCAACCGATGACCACGATTTGACCTGGTCGCAACTCAGCAGCCTCTACTAGAGCATTTGCCGCTAGCTCCGCTTCGGCACGAATGGACTCAAGTTGATCTGGATGCTGCATGATGAGTCTCCTTTCCGCTTAAGGAGCTGCGTGATATTTGCGCTCGATTTGGGCTACTTTGTTCAAGCGGCCTGCATGACGCTCACCCTGGCTAAACTCCGTAGACAGCCATACTTTCACGATTTCTTGTGCTACACCTGGACCTGTTACACGCTCTCCAAGAGCCAACACATTCGTATCGTTATGTTCGCGTGTCGCTTGAGCGGAGAAAAGATCGGTAACAAGCGCACAGCGAATGCCTGTCACTTTGTTCGCTGCAATGGACATACCAATACCTGTTCCGCAAATGAGGATACCCCTATCTGCTTCTTTATTAACAACTGCCTCTGCTACTGGCAATGCATAATCTGGATAGTCGACAGATTGGTTGCAATCGCAGCCGTAGTCCTGTACCTCATGTCCCATTTGTTGAATTACTTCAATAATATCTTGTTTCAAACGCACACCTGCGTGGTCTGCTCCGATTGCAATTTTCATAGCAAGAATCCCTCCTACGGTTTATGCCACTATTATAACGAATTTTGTAGAAAAAGACGCATTTCTCGCAAATTCGTCACAAGGGATTAACATCCAAATGCGCTAAATCCTTGACGGAGAGGTGTGCAGATAACAAAAAAAGAGCTAAGCATACGCATATGCGTACACTTGCTCTTCTGCCCAGGCGACCGGCCGTATTATTCGATGCTCCATCGTGGTATTTCTCCACTCTTGTCGCCAGTTACATCGAACCTCGCGTTTGATAATTGAATCATATCGCAAACCAATAACAAATTCAATTTATTTTTGGTCAAGCTTGTCCAAAACACGCTCTAATGCTGTTCGAATTTCATCCGCTGTCAATCGATACTGGTCTAGGTTTCCTCCGTATGGATCTTGGATGTCCAAACTAGGCATACGTGCTTGTAATTGATAGACTCTTGCAATTTCCAGTTCAGACGGCTGTTCTCCCATCGACAACTTCAGCTGCAATTCTGCCATCAGGGAATGCAGCTCCTGATGGATTTGTTCATTTTGATTGGACGTGTTGTTCTCTTCCACATATTCTTTCAGCGTAAATACTTTATCAGCTGCACCCTCGAATTGGTGGATCACATGCTGTTTGTGACTTGAGGTAAGAGTTAATATAATATCCGCCCAATCGACAGTGCCTTTCTCCAAAGAACGGGAGGCAAAAGATTCATTCGTCATATTCCGTTCATGCAATACCGTCTGTGCATGCCTAGACATCGGCATACCATCCATTGCTGCGACTCCAGCCGAACGTATTTCCACCGCGATCCCGCGTTGAGACGCCATATGACGCAGCAGGGATTCTGCCATCGGACTGCGGCATGTGTTGCCAGTGCATACAAATAAGATGCGTGTCATCGTTGTCCCTCCACGGTACATTTTCATGCGCCCAAGCGCTTTATATCTATTGTACCCGATTCTACGAAGGAATCAAAAAGAGGATGCCAAAAACGAGCAGGACTGCTCCTCCTATTGCCTCACCATACTCACCTATACGCTGGCCAACAAGTTGTCCCAGCTTTAGTCCCAATATAGCCATCATTCCACCAAATATCCCGAACAACGCGACGGTGAGCAATAAATTCCATTGGAACATACCAAGCGATACACCAACGGAAAAAGAATCAACGCTGACGCTTAGCGCAAATATTAATGTCCCCCACCATGTGCTTGTCTGGAATAAGCCCGCGGAATCACCTTTCAGCGTACTATATATCATATGTATGCCCAACAAGAGTAAGAGCGCTCCAGCTGCATAACTCGTAAGCTGCCCCAACACCGCGCTCATATAGGCACCAGTTAACAATCCCAGTAGTGGCATAGCTATATGAAAAAGAGCGATGCTACTGCTAATGCGTACCATATCAACCGCCCGCATCCCCTTCATCCCGATACCTAAACAGAGGGAAAACGCATCGCAACCGAGCGCTAACGCCATAATCAAGATTGTCATTAACTGGCCGAACGGAACAGCCATTATGTCTCCCAAGCACTTCCCCTCCTTGTCCGATATCTAATTCAGCCTATGCGGACAAGGAGGGAATCATGACAGAGGAGGCCAGCAATCTGCGGCGCTGGCCTCCTCTGTCTGGGTCGCCCTCGTTCCACTGGAACGAAAGGCGTATATGACGCGTACGTTATGGCACGCGGACGAGACGGTGTCCGGCGGCTTTTACAAGGCGGTTCATCACCGCTAAGCCGATTCCATCTGCTGGACATGTCTCGGCGGCAATGTACGTTGCGCCCGCTTCATCGAAGCGGCGGAGCGCATCGTACAGCAACTGAGCAGCCTGCTCGAGCTGCTGCAAGCTGCCCAGCTCCACGACGACGTCAGCGCGGTAGCGATCGGCATGCTCATGAAAGGTGAGCACGCCTGTCATTTCACCGCGCTGCTTCGCGTCGTCGAGGTCGGCTTGAATGTAGGCCGACACCGCTTGATCATTATCGCCCTGCACGAGATACATCGTGCCCTGCGGCGCATAATGTGCGTATTTCATACCAGGCGAGCGCGGAGCGGCCGCATCTGGCTTTGATGCAGACACCTGACCATCCTTCGCAGGTTCCACAACCAACTCACGTGGTGGCAGTTGCTCTATATCTGCACTATCTATGTTCACTGTATTGCTCTCAATGCTTACTGTTTCATTTTCAGCTGACGCAGACTCTGTCAGAATGTTATCTTGGCCAGAATGCTCATGGTTTGTAGCAACTTCAGCAGCCACTAATGTCGGGTCAACTGCACGATCAACCGTAACAGGTGCACCAAGCTCTGCTAACATATCCAACGTTACACCGCCTGGACGCAGTACATGGATACGATCACCGTCAAGTTCCACAACCGTAGACTCTACGCCAACACCCGTTGAACCACCGTCGACAACACCTGCAATTCGTCCCGCTAAGTCCGTCTCAACATGCTCAGCACGTGTTGGGCTTGGCCGACCTGATCGATTGGCACTTGGGGCCGCAATTGGTTTGCCTGACGCAGCAATAAGGCGAAGCGCAACCTCATGATCCGGCATGCGCACCGCTACTGTTGACAGACCTGCGGTCACTCGCGGAGAAACCGCTCCTGGTCGAGCAGGCAGAACCAATGTCAATGGACCTGGCCAGAAGTGTTCCATGAGACGACAAGCAAGCTCATTATACGGCAGTACGAGATTATCGAGCTGTTCTCGATGCGCAATATGCACAATAAGCGGATTATCAGAAGGTCTTCCTTTTGCTGCGAAAATGGACTCCACAGCTTCCGTAGATGTGGCGTCCGCACCTAAGCCGTACACTGTCTCTGTCGGAAAAGCCACCGTCTTCCCTTCCGCCAAACACAATGCCGCTTCCTGAATCCACTGCTCTTCCTCCGCTGGTTCTGCTCCTTGCAGGTGCCATACTTTTGTTTGCTCTTTCGGCAGCGATCCAAATCCACTGTATTGTGGATCCTTATTATTTACTGTCATGATGCCTATTGCCTCCTGTCACTGTACAACATTTAAATACTCTATTTATCAGCAGACACTGCCAAACTAATGTATTTTCACTGCTAATCGCTATATTCATCATCAAGAATAGCCAAACCGTAAGAAAGAAGATGCCGGGTTCAGCGGCATCTTCCTGTCGATTCTCTCGGATCTTTTTCTAAATATAAATCGGTATCAATTACTGTAGTGGTTCTTGCTTAGAACGTACTTAGAGCGTACTTAGAACTTACTTAAAACAAGACATCCTTCTATACAAAACAGTCTCCGCGGTACTCTGCGATCGGCACCTTCGCTTGTCGACTGTATATCTCATTTCGACCTGATATGAACCTCAACTAGATATTAATTATAATGAAATGATAGCCGTGAAACAATGATAATCAATTCCTTAGTACACTTAGCAACCGGGTAAACCAAATTCATTCTCCTGATAAACTCTTGTCGCTGCATCCCTAATACATATCACATCAGATTTTAAAATAAGGACTGAACTACGTTGCTCACCCATTCAAAAATTGATACAAGAACATCCCATAAGAAAAAACGCACTTCCCGTTCCGCTGTTCCAGCTTCAGCTCCTGCAGTTGCAGGCACTTCCGACTTCGTTGACGACGTTCCTGATTCTATCGTATCTGCCGCTCCAGCTACTTCCGCCTTACCAGTTTCAGCTGCAACAGCTGTTCCTTGTGTACCATCTACAAAACATAATGGCGGAAATAATACACACCACCAGTTCTGACCTTCACCGCTGCCTAATGTAATCCGTAAAGCTTCATAGTTACCGGCTGGATAAGCTTGACCACCGTACAACTTCGCCGGGAACGGAACAACCTTCAACTCCGCCTTTACTCCGTAAGCATATCCCGCTTCTGCAACCACTTCATCTGCAATATTTTGAATTTGTTCGAGATGTGATTCAATCCAATTTTTTGCCTCTTCACGGGAACGCGGCGTGCTGCCTTCTTCTAGCCAACCATTCATCGCTTCGACAACAGCATCCCGCACCTGTCTCTTTACAGCCTGATCTGCCTCTTCATCTGAATGAGCTAGTATGCGAAGTCGGATAGCATCTTCAGGAATAGCTTCTTGAGCTTCTTCGGCTTTTGAGCTTCTCGCTACCGTTCCCATCAATTGATTGTCAGAACTACTTTTTTCCGTTCCTTGTGCTCCTTGCTCCATTGCAGAATTAGCTTGTACGGTCGTTCCATTTCCATCCCAACTCATCACGATACCAACAGCCAAAGCTGTCAGCATCAGCATGTTCAGCCAAGTGCGACGTTTCATAACGGTTATGCTCCTTGTGAGGTTGGGCGCGCCTCTTAGCCATCATTATGTCCCCAACCTCTCAACGCTAAACCTATGAAACTATTAAAAATATATTCTACTCCAGTACTCTCCAACTCTAACATTTATACTTCTTAGCAAAGCAAGGCTATCATATATGATGATCCTCTACTCAACATGCCGGAATTTACTGAACTATATTTACTGAACTTCACTGTGCAGTACGTTACAGTACATTACTGTACATACTTTACGTCACTCTAATGTACGTCAATCACTCTCATTTCCTCACCCTAAACACCGTCTCTTCCTTACGCACAAATCGATAGATTTGTCCTAGCAAAAGTGGACATGTATTTTTAAAAAGACTTATATTCTCTTAGCAAGAAAAACGACTCTGAGTATACCATATATTGAGATTATTCCAATTCGCTCCCTACATGTTGATCCCATGAAGACAACAGCTCTATTTTTTCCAGTGTCCACTTTTGCAAAGACATTTCCACCACTTTTCTCCTGTACACATACACTTCCCATAAAATTAAAACTTGAGCTTAAGATCAAAAGTTTCATTTCATAAGTGCTAACTTTATAAGCTCATAAATTCATATAAAATATTTGAATACTTGTTCATTCAAGCAAAAGGATTTGGCATGTCTTCTTTATTTAAGAAGTAAATGCTAAATCAATGTAATATCCTCCAGATCCACCTCCACGAAAATAATGCACTCCCCAAAAGATAATGTAACGACATCCATCCACAAAAATAAAAAATAGGCGAGCATCGCCCGCCTATCTAAGCACTTAAAATCCCTTAACTCATGCGGTATTATCGCAGTAAGTATGTTGAGCATTATTATTCTTTTAGCTAAAGATCGCTAATCCAGAATACCTAACACATGCCGCTCTATCCCTGCCAGATCATTAACGATACGGATATGCGGGTAACCAGCTTCGCGCACGAGTGCAGCCACATCCTGCGCCTGACCACGACCAAGTTCAAAGGCAACTATGCGCGGCAAGGATGCTAATCGGGGCAGCATAGCCATCATGCGACGATACGGTTCCAGACCATCCTCGCCGCCGAACAAAGCGGTGTGCGGCTCATAGTCACGCACCTCGCGCATCAATCCCGCTCTATCCTCATCAGGGATATACGGAGGATTAGATACGAGCACATCCAGCTCAATACCTTCAAGAGGCAGTAACAGATCACCTTCCAGCCACTCCAAGCGCTCTACTACGCCCAACTGCTGCGCATTGGAACGTGCCACTCTCAAGGCTGCGGCCGATATATCAACCGCCCTGACATGCCAAGAAGAGCGCTCTGATGCTAATGCACAAGCAATAGCACCACTGCCTGTGCCTACATCAGCAGCACGGATGGAAGCCGTTCGTCCCCATAGACGTTCCGCCTCTTCCAGTACGGCCTCTACGAGCAATTCCGTTTCAGGACGAGGAATCAGGACGTCCGGCGTCACTCGAAAGCTTAGTCCATAGAAATATGCCTCACCAATAATGTACTGAGTCGGCTCTCCACGACCTCGGCGTTGAATCATCTCACGGTAGGATTCATGGCTCGCAGCAGGGAATTCATCTTGCATCCGCATTAAGTACGTAACGCGCTCCCAAGTGAGCGCATGTCGCAGCAGCAGCTCCGCATGGTGTCCAGCATCCTCAACACCAGAAGCAGATAAATAAGAAGAAGCCTGAACCCAGGCTTCTCTTATCGTAAGTGGAGGAATAAGAGAGAACGGCTGTAACGGTCCGTCAATCAGGTTCCGCTCACTCATTGATTCTCTCTCTCCATAATTTCAGCTTGCTCTGTCACAGTCAGCGCTTGAACAATCTCTTCCATATCGCCATTCATGACTGTCTCAAGCTTGTGCAAAGTAAGACCGATACGGTGATCGGTTACGCGGCTTTGCGGGAAGTTGTACGTACGGATACGCTCACTGCGATCACCTGTACCAACTTTGCTCTTACGCTCACCCGCGTACTTCGCTTCTTCTTCTTGACGCTTAATATCGTAGATACGTGCGCGTAGAACTTGAAGCGCCTTGTCTTTATTCTCGTGCTGTGACTTACCGTCCTGACACTGTGCTACAATGCCCGTTGGAACGTGTGTTACACGTACCGCAGACTTCGTTGTATTAACAGACTGACCGCCTGCACCAGAGGAGCAGAACGTATCAACACGAATATCTTTATCGTGAATCTCGATCTCGAAATCATCAATTTCAGGCATTACTGCCACTGTAGAAGTCGATGTATGAATACGTCCGCCAGATTCTGTTACTGGAATACGTTGTACACGGTGTGCACCGCTCTCGTATTTCATTTTGCTGTAGGCACCTTTACCCGTAATCATAAAGATAACCTCTTTGAAGCCGCCCAAGCCGTTCACGTTCGCTTCCATAAGCTCTGTACGCCAGCCTTGAGAATCTGCAAAACGTGTATACATGCGATAAAGGTCAGCCGCGAACAACGCCGCTTCGTCACCGCCTGCTGCACCACGAATCTCAACGATTACGTTCTTATCATCATTCGGGTCCTTCGGTAAGAGCAAGATGAAAATGCGTTCTTCCAGCTCTTTTTGACGAGCTGAAAGCTCCTCAATTTCCATTTTTACCATTTCGCGCATTTCATCATCGAGCTTCTCTTGCATCATCGCCTTAGCCGCTTCTAATTCCGTCATAACGGACTTGTATTCCGTATATGCTTCATAGGTTGGCTGAAGATCAGATTGCTCCTTTGAATATTCGCGAAGTTTCTTAGAATCATTAGCTACATCTGGGTCACAAAGTAGCTCGCTTAGCTTATCATAACGATCAGCCAACGATTGCAAACGATCTAACATGAAACGTTCACCCTCTCCTCAATTATTGTGTACATATCGACATCATCTATTTGTACTAAGCCGTCTAAGACAACTATTTATTAAACGTTGAAGCGGAAGTGCATAACATCGCCATCTTGAACCACATACTCTTTACCTTCAAGACGCAATTTGCCTTGCTCCTTCACCACATTCATAGAACCGCCAGCAACCAAGTCATCATAAGATACAACTTCCGCACGGATAAAGCCGCGCTCGAAGTCAGTGTGAATAACACCAGCCGCTTGAGGTGCTTTCATACCTTTACGAATTGTCCAAGCACGAACTTCCTGTACACCAGCAGTGAAGTACGTGTACAAGTTCAACAAGCGATAAGCTGCTTTAATAAGACGGTTCAATCCGGACTCTTCCAAGCCAAGCTCTTCAAGGAACATGTCACGATCTTCGCCTTCCAGCTCAGCAATCTCTGCTTCTACCTTCGCACTGATCGGCACAACTTCTGCGTTTTCTGCCGCTGCAAACTCACGAACTTTTGCAACATATTTATTGTCTTCCGCAGAGGCCACTTCATCTTCACTTACGTTCGCCGCATACAATACAGGCTTAATCGTCAACAAATGAAGCTCACGAATAGCAATCTTCTCATCGTCAGTTAGCTCGATACCGCGAACAGGCGTATCGTTGTAGAGAGCTTCCTTCACTTTTTCCAACACTTCTACTTCGAACGCAATTTTCTTATCTCCGCTCTTCAAGTTCTTCTTAGAGCGATCAAGACGCTTCTCTACAGACTCCAAGTCAGCAAGAATAAGCTCAAGGTTAATCGTTTGAATATCGCTGATCGGATCAACTTTACCATCAACGTGTGTAATGTTCTCGTCTTCGAAGCAACGAACAACGTGAACAATCGCATCAACCTCGCGAATATGTGCCAAGAACTTGTTGCCCAAACCTTCACCTTTGCTCGCACCACGTACGATACCAGCGATATCAACGAATTCAAAAGCAGTTGGAACCGTACGGTTAGGTGTAACAAGCTCTGTTAATTTCACCAAGCGCTCATCTGGAACTTCTACAACCCCTACATTCGGATCAATCGTACAGAACGGGTAGTTTGCAGATTCTGCCCCCGCTTGTGTGATCGCATTAAACAGTGTTGATTTACCTACGTTCGGAAGTCCGACAATACCTGCCTTAAGTGCCATATCAAATATCTCTCCTTCTCATCATCTCATGTATCCAATCAATCCGTGCACACTTATGCCAGCAAGAAAGACATAAGCTCACTAGAACAACATGTTTCCTTAACAACGTATCCAGACGTGTCTTATCACGCCCTGCAAAAATTCCTTAACCATTATAACCAACAACGCAAAAAAAACCTAGTCATCGACTAGATTTTTTCCGTATTATCCACATATTCTGCTAAATAAGGAAGGCCGTGTGCCATTTTTAAAAACGACCATGCTTACTAACAGCTTATTTCTCGTTTTTATATCGTTTTTTTATAGCTTCGAAACAGCCTTTCGCCATCAACAAACAGCTTCTATCTATTTACAATTAATCATTATCCGTTATAAATAAAATCATGGAACGTCGGAAGCCTAATACTTCGTTATCCCCTTGCAGCAGTGCTGTAAAGTTCTCTTTCTTTTCCGGCTGATTATCTTCGACAAGCGGCAGTTCATATACTTTGCTAGTCTCACCATCTTTAAAAGTAACAGTGAAGATCGTATCTACAAAATCTTTTCCTGCTTTCGCAGAACCACTGCAGAAGCATATTGTCGCTTCAATAGTTCCTTTTTTCCCGCCAACTCGCTCTACAGCAATTTTAATAGTGTCTCCCTCAACAGCAGACGTATTCGGCTTGCTGAACTGAATTTTGCCGCGTGGTTCCGTCTCTCCACAAGCTTTCCGATCTGTAACCGCAGTTGTCAAAGTCTTGCTGTAATTCTCATCTTTAATGGTAAGTGTTACTTGATCGTCTCGCTTTTCACTTTTCACCGAAAATACATCATTCGACTTACCCGGCTGAAGAACTTCAAAGCCACTATCCTCAAAACCAGGCATACCCTTTGTGAACCAATTTACTTTAACAACAGAAGTACCATGATTTGATACACGCCATTTGTCAAAGCCTTTGTTGTCCGAACATACATAAACAGCTTTCACATTCGCTTGCTCAGGAGCTTTATTTGCATAAGCCTGAGACGGTGCAACGACCCCCATAAATAACAGCACAAGTACAAATAAGGAAACTAATAATCGCTTGTTGACATCATAGTAAATAGAACTAGACATCGCACTACTCCTCCTCACCTTATCAGTTTAGATACAATATGTAACGAGACTATAGTACGATACCAATCGTATCATTGTCAATGAAAACGAATAGTTTTTTTATCCTAGTTGCATCTTACTACTGCGACAATATGCGACCATAGAAACGCAACTAACGAACTATACAAAATGTATCGAAAGGATGACATGAATGGAAAACAAGACGCACCAAGGCAATTATAAGGGTACGACCAAAATGCATGCCAAAAATCAAGATATGGCATTCGTCAATGATACGTTGGAGCAAGCGAAAACAGCGGTTCCCTTTCAGCAAAAGCCAAAGAAGACGGATTAGCTTCATACTCTAATCTCGAAATGGTCACCTTTAACCCGCAACGATCAGTACGTTTATTAAACGTATAACGAAAAAACCTCGAACGTCTGCCTAACACGTTCGAGGTACCTATATATTCGTATTTATTCGTACCTACCTACAATCAATGAATTGTAGCTGCCGCCGTAGGCAAATGAGCTAATCATAGCGTGACGAACTGTCACTTCATGTCTCTCGCTTGTAACAAAATCCACATCGACGCCCTGCAATGGCTCATTCAAATGGAGCGTAGCAGGTATACGACCGGTTTGCATTGCATTTAAAGCTGTCCATAAACCGATAGCTCCTGCCGTACTATGTGTTTCACCAAAGTAAGACTTAGGTGCACTCACAGGAACCGTGCCGCCAAATACACGATTCAGAGCATGAGCCTCCGCATAGTCAAAAATGCGGTGTCCACAGGCTGCCGCTGCCACGTAGTCAATGTCCGAAGCAGACAATCCCGCATTATGAACGGCAGCGCGGAAGCTATCCGTCCATTCTGTACCCCGTGGATTGATACCGCCTAGCAGGCGAGTATCTGATGTCATGCCAAAGCCCTTCAATTCTGCCCTCACATTTGCTTTACGCTCTAGAGCTGCTTCTTCACTCTCAATAACGTAACAGAAACTGCCGCTGCCTAACACAGCTCCATCTCGATGTTTATCAAATGGACGAATGGCGCTTTTGCTCAAATAACCTGAAACACGCTGATATCCTGCCAATAACGGTTCATTAAACTCATCCGATGAAACAACAAGTACCGTCTTGCATTGACCAAGCTGGATCATGGCGTTCGCATAGTAAAGCGCATTGATAAATGAAGTACCGCCTGCCGCAATGGTAGATGTGGGCCCTTTAATATTGAAGTTCAACCCGATATGACCTGCAGGAGCATTCGTAACTGTGTTCGGGAACAGCTTGGCATTTGCCGCTTTAATACCATCATTTATGATGGCGCGATTAAAGGCATCGACCGTCTCAATGGGTCCTGTCCCTGTCGCAAATATAACGCCTATTTGCTCCTGATTCGCGCGATTAACAACAATCCCTGCATCCAGCAATGCCATTTTTACAGCCGCTACAGCTTGCTTACTAATCGTATCCATTTTACGCAGCAGACTTGGATTGATCATCTTCGCATAGGCAAGTTCAGGGACTTGTCCAGCCTCATGAAGCTGATAAGGGCTTGAATCGAACAACCGAATAGGGCTAACTCCACTTTCTCCACGGACTACAAGGTCCGCCATTTGCTCAAGGTTAGCTGCATTTCCGGCTAATCCGCCAACCCCTGTGATAAGTACCCGTTTGCGTGCAGTTGGTAAGCTTTCCACCGACTGATTATTAGACTTCCCGAGCAAAATGGTTGCATTATTTCCACCAAATGCAAACGAGTTGGAGAGCGCCACCTGTACATCTATTTCACGGCCCTCATTCGGAATAAAGTCCAAATCAAACTTCTGATCTGCGGAGTTAAAATTGATCGTAGGCGGTATATAACCATCTTTTATGGCCAATGCCGATACAATCGATTCAGCCGCTCCAGCAGCCCCAAGCATATGCCCTACCATCGACTTGGTTGACGATATGGGAACGCGCTGTTCCTGAATGAGAGAACGCATGGCTTTCGGTTCTGAAGAATCATTTGCAGGTGTCCCTGTACCATGTCCGTTAATATAACTAATATCCTCTACCGTAACACCAGAACGTCTAAGCGCACCTTTCATCGAACGCAGCGCACCGGCCCCACCCGGTTCAGGCGCTGTTTGATGATAGGCATCAGCAGAAAGATCGTAGCTGAGTACCTCGGCAATAATCGTAGCGCCGCGCTGCAAAGCTACATCCATACGCTCTAATACGAGAATGGCTCCACCCTCACCTAAGTTCAAGCCTGCACTTGTACTATAAGGCGCGCAGGCTCCAGCACTCAGTGCCTGCAAGCTATTGAAACCGCTGTAGGACAGACGAGCTAATGGATCTACGCCGCCAGTAAGCATAATATCCGCCGCTCCCATACGAATCATGTCTGCCGCATAACCTATCGAATTTGTACCAGCCGCGCAGGCGTTGGCAATTACACTTCGTGGTCCCTTCAATCCGAGATCATGAGCAATATTATCGCAAGGCGCATGCATCGGATATTTCATAAGTAAATGCTCTTCTGCATGCTCTAGCCCTTGGCGAATCCATTGTTCATGAAACTCTTCCCCGCTCCTCAATCCACCTAAACATGTGCCAAGTACGATACCGAGTCGATAAGGATCAAAGCTTGCTATATCAAGCCCTGCTCTTTGAACAGCTTCACGTGCTGCAATGACTGCGAATTGGCCTGAACGATCTAGATGCTGAAGCTCCTCCTCAGAGAAATAGTCTTCAGGACGAAAACCATCAACCTCGCCGCCTAGCTTAGCATCAAGCTCTGCCGTATCGATCGTCGTGACGAGCCGTATCCCGCTCTGACCAGCTGTCACATTGCGCCAGAACTGATCAATATTTTGTCCATTTGCACAGATGATGCCGACACCAGTTATCGCAATCTGAACCTGATCGTTTGCCATAGGATCACCTCATATCATCTTTATGGACCATGATTTAGGAAGCACATAAGGGGAAGATACCGTATTTAGCACAATAGACTCTCCCGCTTCATTGATACCCTCTAACTCAATTCCAGATACGGCACATGCATCATCCAACAAAGCCAAACCAAGCTTTTTCTCAAGTGTAGGACTATAGGCGAGTTGAACGATATGGCCTACCTTATTACTGGACAACATAACAGCGTTCCCGATTTCAAGAGTTAAAGTATTGTCCGCTGTAAAACCAATGAGATGCTGCTTGTTCTCCTGTTGTAGCTGCTCCTGTAAAGCAGAATAACCTACATACGCTTCCTTATGATAACTTACAAACCATTGCACAGCCGCTTCATATACCGTCAATCCGTTACCTTCAACCTGAGCACGAGGCTGACGTACTTCTAACATGGCAATCTCAAGCGCTTCGAGACCAACAGGCTCTATCTTAATCTCTAGCTCTCCCTCTTCTTCTTCCCATGCTTTCAATTGCTCCCACGTAGAAATCGCTTGATGATGCGGAACGATGATCTTATATCCATATTCACCTGTGAACCCACTACGGATAAATACGATCGGTTCATCCTCCAGATCGATTTCTACAAATGCTTGATAGGGAACCGAGGAAATATCAAATGGAACAATGGTTTGCGCAAGTTTCCACGCATAAGGTCCCTCGAATCCGATCATCGTTTTTGTAGCGTTCCAATTCTCAATTTCAACGCCGTCGCTTTTACGTTCAGCAAGCCAGGCTCCCACTTTATCCCGTTTTGCGGCAGATGTCTCAATAAGAATGGCCTGTTCCAAACGATACACACTTACCATATCGATGATCTGCCCATCTTCGTCCAGCATGAGACTAGTCAATGTTTTTTCTATATCAAGGAAATCAATATCCTTTGTTAGCAAAGAACTGACAAACTCAACGAAATCTTCCCCACTAATCACATAAAGACCTGATGCGGACAAATCAATTAGGCCAACATGATTACGCAAAGCATGATATTCATGTTCTGCGCCTTGGAAGGAGGCAATTACACCGTATCCTGATTCATCACGAAGTACCCCGTGCTCAGATAAACTTTTCGTTAATTCGGACATGTTCAATACATTTATCATGTGATCACCCGATTTCATCATAGTATGAGCGTTAATCTGTTACCGTTGGAAGACTGCGTAATTCTCTATTAAGAAGCAGCTTTCGTATTAGATACAATATAGTCAGCCACTTTATTTACAGATCCAAAAACCGCCATGTTATCATCAAAAATCGTTACACCAAATTCATCTTCAATCGCTACTAACAGCTCTAGAGCGTCGATAGAATCCAGACCAAGACCGCGCCCAAAAATGGGTTGGTCATCCGTAATAAATGCCGGGTCAATATCCATATCAAGTCGCTGTACGATAATTTCTTTAATTTTACTTGTCAGTGCCATTCTCTCTGCTGCCTGTGCAAAGCCAGCCTCATACGTATTCATCTATGCATTCCTCCCTAGGCTATATACACATATTTAATCCATTCACTGCTTCTGCCACAACGTGCCGTTATGATACTGCTCAATTCGTTCTCTCATTGTTCCTGGCAGCTGATAGATCGTCTGACCCTCTGTATTCATCAATGTGTGAACAGAACGTCCTTCTGCCAGCAGCTCACGACCATATTTACGGAAAATACGATATTCAAATTCAAGCAGCGCCTTCTCCGGTGTCTTTAATATCGTTTCGATAATGACCGTTTGACCGAATCTAGCAGATGCTTTGTAAGAACATTGGATATCAATGACGGGAAAAACAAAGTTGTTTTTGTTAACAAACGCTTTTCCCCCGATTACACGGATAATTTCAACGCGCCCCAACTCAAACCAAACTAAATACGTACAATGATGCGCTACTCCCATGAGATCGCATTCAATGTAACGGACAGGAACTTCCATCGTTACCGGCTTATAAATAGGAATTCCTCCTTCGTGGAATGAACGATATGAATGCAAACCTGCACGAAAATAGATACAGTTAAATAGAACGGTAAAGTCAAGTACAGGAGTAACCGCTTACAATTCGCTCAATTCATATATTGTGGTGTGACTTCATAAACGTAAACCGTAAAAGATATAGGACTGAAAAATAGAAATGAAATGAATAATCTCGGAATATCAGCTATTAAAAGTGTGGACTTGCTTATAGAACGATGTATTAGCGATGATGTATGTAGACATGAAGTAGGTTGGACTAGCATGAGTATTAATCGTGTGCACCATTACATGTTGAAAAGATTAGGAACAATTCCCCCTCCAATCAAATTACAATTGATGACAACATCGGTCATTCAACCCTTTTTTCTGATTAAATAGTCGCATTTTCGACATTTCTTTTATATTCGCTTCTTTCTTGTTTTTTCCTTCTCCTTTCAAAAAAATTTTAACGTTTCAACTTCATAGAATGTGGTGATTAATACTTAGCATGTTTCCCCTTAAATATATATAGCGAGCAACCTTGGTCACTTTAAGCGGCTAAGGTTGTTTGTCTATACACCCTATGTGCCTATTAAGCTTGATCTGCACGGTGAGAAACATTCAAGCTGCCTTCAGCTACAATTTGCTTATCTACCATAGCGGATACCTTTACTTGATATAGTGCGCCTAACGATCTACCCACTTGAACTTTTAACAGCAACTGATCGCCTGGCACAACTGGCTTCATAAATTTGAAATCTCTTATTGATGCTAAATAGCCCACTTTAGAAGAAATATCTTCGCCTTCTCCAGCCATCAACTTCAGAATACTTTCGCGGCTAACAGCTGATTCGCTATCACCTTGCTGTATTTCATATAAAGCTCCTGTTATGTGTACGAGTGCCGTCATTTGGGCCAATGCTTCTACGATAAGAACCCCCGGCATAATCGATTCTTTCGGGAAATGCCCTTCAAAGAATGGCTCGCTTACCGTAACGTTTTTAATTCCAACACCACTCATGCCAGGTTTCAATTCGACTATACGGTCAAGCAGTAGAAATGGCCAGCGATGTGGTAGAAGCAAGCGAATATCATCAGCATTTAGTATCGTCTTCAATTGTGAATCCCCCTTTATATGTATAACAAACATGGTTGGTGGTTACTTAGCCTATCCATTCACCATTCCGCCATCTACTGTATACACTTTGCCCGTAATGTAGGAAGCTCGGCTTGAGGCTAAAAATGAGACCAAATGTGCTACTTCTTCTGGACGCCCTATACGTTTGAGCGGAATATGCTCGATGTACTTTGACAATACTTGCTTGTCCATTTTTTTTGTCATATCTGTCTCGATAAACCCAGGTGCTACAACATTCGCTCGAATCTGGTACGCCGCGGCTTCGGCAGCCAAGCTCTTTGTGAACGCTATCATACCACCCTTTGAAGCAGCATAATTGGTTTGTCCCGGTGTGCCTGTAATGCCGCTAGTCGATGCCACATTTATAATAGAGCCCGACTTATGCTTCATCATCACTTTGAGTGCCTCACGTGCGCACAGGAACGTTCCCTTCAAGTTTACTTGCAGCACGTCATCCCACTTCGCCTCGCTCATTACCGCCAAAAACCCATCTTGCGTAATGCCCGCGTTATTCACTAAAATATCAAGTCTGCCATACTCTGTCTTCACTAATTGAAAAAGTCGTTTGATATCCTGTTCATAGGCAACATTGACTTGTACTGCCTTAGCACAGCCTCCAGCCTCCTTTATGTCAGCCTCAATGTTTAATGCTGCCTTTTCATTACTCGAATAAGTGAAAATAACCGTTACCCCTTGGTTAGCCAAATCTTGAACAATCGCTTTGCCGATCCCTTTCGATCCACCGGTAACAACCGCAATCTGTCCTTGCTCAAACCATGCCATCCCTATGCCCCCTCTTTAAACTTCCGCATTAGTTGCAATACTTTCTCTAGCTCCATAGGAGAGTTCGTAGATTGCCCTTTCCAATGGCTCCCGAATGAGCGCATCATCCCCGTGAGCGTATTTCCAGCGCCTACTTCGATGACATGTTGGACTTCATATTGACCTATAGCTTCTATTGTCTGGCTCCAAGCTACTGGTTGCGTGCATTGTGCTCGAATATCCTCCATAACATCAGCAACTGCTGTCGTTACTTTTGCCGATTTATTGAGCACGACAGGAATTTGAGCATCGTAAAAGGATAAACCTTCAGCATAGGCCATTAATGGCTCTTCCATCTCAAACATAAGTCGAGAATGGAACGCATGCGATACGGCCAAAGGCTTCGTTTTTATCCCTTGTATCGCTTGCAACTGCTCCAACAGCATAGGAACGACATGATTCGCGCCCGATACTACGATTTGGCTTGGTGTATTCTTTCCAGCAATATCAAGATCCATTTCCTTGACTAATGCTGTCACCTGTGACATCTGCTCTGGTTGTGATACTACAACAGCAGCCATCGTTCCAGGCGTCTGTACAGCAGCCATGAATTCACCACGCTTGCGTACCAGTTTCACTGCATCAGCAAATGATAGAACACCAGCGGCTACTAAAGCCGAAAATTGACCTACACTATGACCAGCTACAATATCAGGACACAGACCTTCTCGAACAAGCACCCGCAAAATACCGCTACTAACTGTCACAATGGCTGGCTGCGCAAATTCAGTCTTCATCAGATCACGTTCAGGACCTGCATAACAAAGCTGCCTTATATCAAAGCCGAGCGCATCACCAGCTTCTTCAAAAATAGATTCAAAGTCATTACCAAATCTTCTAGCATAGTTTTTACCCATTCCTACGATTTGAGATCCCTGACCAGGGAACAAGAAAGCCACTTTTCCCATAGCGCCCCTCCATACATGCATTTAGAAATAGGCGTCTGCTTCCTACCTTTCAGCAGCGCTTATGTATTGCTTTAAAGGTATACCGAATGAAAGCATAAAGAAATAAACCTGGCTAATGAAAGAAAACTAGCTGTTTTTACCTAAATATCGAAATGCTTGGTTAACTCGCGGGAAATAATACGTTATTGTTTGTGCGTAGAACTCGATTAATCGATATTCATTCTTTTTAAAAATGAGGTAATTGCGGCTCCCTCTAAACAAGTGAGATACGTTTAAATCTTGCGGATTGTAAATCGGTATGATAAGTTGCTTTCTTAACTTAGTTTTCGCCTCCTTTATTGCGTTATAAATAACATAGTTGAGGATTCGACAATATTTGTATTCGTCATCTTCCTTTTTTATCCTCCTGTCGAATCAAAAAATATTTGAAAATGATTATTTTATCCTATTGACAATAAATTCTATGTTTCGTCAAACGAAGACATGTTTCAACATCAATATAAGCGGTTACTCCTATATTGAACGACATTCTCCCTTTTTTTATACAAGAACGCAAACAACCCCAGCTGCTAATTAGCGGCTGGGGTTGTTTGTGTTCTTTAAGTTATTTTACTGGTTCAGGTAGTACAACAATTACATAAGCACTACTTTGTGCAGGAAGGGAGAATGTAGTTGCAAGAGAATGATAAGCAGCTACCTTCGTGCCTTTCTTGATCTCTTCCGGCTTTACTGGTGTGCCGACAATGTTAATAATGGAAGTATCCTCGTTAAGATGAAGGATCATATCGTTCTCCATTTTTTTGTCGCCCGCTGTATCAATATAGATGCTCTTTGCATCTTTGCTCATATCTTTTCCTACAACGCCTTCTACGTGGCTTGTTTCACCCAAGACAACAATCTTTTGAGCTGGGCTAATTGGCGGCAAGCTTGCTGTCATCATCGGACCGTAGTGAGCCTCAATGCGCTGACCAGCTTTCAGATCGGACTGCTTAAGCGCTTTACCGTTTTTATCTGTGATAACCGTCTCTTCAGACATGTTCAGTACGATTTTGCTATCGCCAACCATGACGACACGGTCTTTTCCTGTAGAATCAATGATACCTGTAGATACCATTGCTTTAACCTCCGGACGCTCAACTACGAACTTCTCCGCGTTACCTTTAGCTGGCAAGCTCTTCGTAATCGCTGGGTTATAATAAGCTGTTACCGTCCATTCTTGCTGCAAAGCTTCCAACAAATCAGCAGGATTACCATGCTGATCAACAACTGGCACGCTGTTAGTTACATTCAGGATGATTGTATCCTGATCTATTGGGCGTAGCCCTTCGCCTTTAACGAAAACTTGGCTGCCTTTCTTTGTATGTACAATCTGCTCCAATAATCCTTTTGTACCTGCTTGCTCAGCTGCTTCTTGCTTGTTTTCGATAACCTTTGCAGTAGGAACTGGTCCTGTTGCATTTACGCTGCTAAGAGCGGATGCTGACAATGGTAGTGCTAAAAGTGTAACGGCTGTTGTAGTTAGGAGAAGTTTATTCCATGCTTTCATAACTAGTACCTCCTCAAAGTTGTGTTGTTCTTTTGTGTTCATGCTTCAGACGGGCTATATATGTCGAAGGTTGCACATACACACATTTATTATGATTGGAAATTTTTTCTTATCCCCTTTTTTATACACAAAAAAAGCAAACCTTCTTATAAAATGAAGGTTTGCTCGTTTCTTTCCATACTTGCTTTTCAATTCTTAATGTCAAACTGTTTTTTAAATGATCCCCGCATATTTGAGGAAGATAAGCACAATTAGAATTGGGGCAATATAGCGCATGGAGAACAACCAAGCCTTAAGCCACCATCCTTTCATACCTGTTTCTTCCCCCGCACCCTTCCAGACGAATCCGACTAGAATGGTCACGAACAAGCCACCTAACGGAAGCATAATATTGGATGTCACGAAATCCAACCAATCAAACAAGTTGCGACCTGCGAACGTCACATCTGACAGTGCGCCACCTGCTGCTAATGTTACAGGTAATGCCAGCACATACATGGCAATCATAACAAATACAGTCGCCTTCGTACGGCCATGACCATATTTACGCATCAAGTACGCGACAGGCACCTCAATCAACGCTAAACAAGACGTAATCGCTGCGATGGCCAGCAAAATAAAGAATAAACCGCCAAACAGATTGCCAAATGGCATCGCTGCAAAGGCAGCTGGCAGTGCTACGAACACGAGTCCTGGACCTGAGTTCGGTGCGATCCCGAATGTGAAAGTCGTCGGGAAGATGATGAGACCTGCAATTAGCGCATACGCCAAATCTCCAGCCCCAACCGCAAGTGTTGCCGCTGATAACGACTGGTGTTTCTCCACATAAGCTCCGTACGTAAGCATCGCGCCCATCCCTAGAGAAAGCGAGAAGAACGCTAGCCCTAATGCCTCCAGGGCAGAAGTGAACGTAAGCTGTGAAAAATCAGGATATAAGAAGTAACGAATACCTTCCGCTGCTCCATCCAACGTCAACGTACGCACGAGCATAATAACGAGAATGATGAGCAAGCCCGGAATCACAATTTTATTAAACTTCTCAATACCACTAGATATCCCTTTTGCGATGACAATACCCGTTATGATAAAGATAGCAATTTGCCACCAAATAGGAGCAGTACTTGCTGTGAATGTATCGTAAACTGCTTGATAATCTGTACTTTCAAATAAAGCTCCGCTTATCGACTGTACCGCATAATGCAGTGTCCAGCCCGCGATTGTACTGTAAAACGTCATTACGAGGAATGCAGCCACAACGGAAACAAAGCCGAGTGCTCCCCACCACTTCTTGCCTGACAACTTAGAAAAAGATATAACGGCGTCGCCACGACCTGCACGACCAACTGCCAACTCTCCCATTAATACGGGCAAGCCAACGATCAACAAGCAGGCAATGAACAATAGGAAGAAGGCACCTCCGCCATTCTGTCCTGTTACATACGTAAATTTCCACATATTACCCAAACCTACAGAACTTCCGATTGCCGCCAAAATAAAGCCTGCGGAACTGAAACGTTCTGTTGTGCCAGCCTTCTTGTCTACAGTAGAAGGACTTTCTTGCTTGTTTGACATGCTGTTGATGGACACCCTCTCTACTCAAATCCGATTGTAATCTGGTCTTAGGACCGATAAGTATAAAGATCATTGTAATCACAACAAACCGCTAATAGCTAAAGGTAAATGTTACCGGTATCAAAAACATATGTAGACAGTACCTATTTGCGATTATTCTCTATCCCTTACTGTTCCCATATCGCCCTTTACTACTCTTGCCTGCACGTACTTCTTCTTACTTTTATAACTATTTCTTACTGCCAATTTTGGCTTCTAAACGGAACTTGTTCACTTGCTCGTCGAGCCCAAATGCCATTTCATACAACTCGTCTAAAATAGTTGAAATTCGACTCATATGATCCAACTGTGTTGTCGTCATCGTTGTGACAAGCTGAACTTCTCCCGCTGCATTCTCAGACAAGGCAGCCATTTCCGAGCTGGCTGCTGTTATCTCCTCTGTGCAAGCACTCATCTCTTGCACGGACGCCGATACAGACTCTGTTTGCTCTACCACTTGGTTTATCTGCTGATGAAGCTCACTGAACATAACACCCGCTGCTGATACGGTCTCTTGACCTGCTTGCGTTTGACTGGATACTTCAGACATCGCATCTGCCATATAGCCCGTATTACGCTGAATTGCCTCAACCATCTTGCTTATTCGTTTCAATGACTCTCCAGATTGATCTGCAAGCTGGCGAACTTCATCCGCGACAACACTAAATCCTCTACCGTGTTCACCAGCACGAGCCGCTTCAATGGTAGCGTTAATCGCTAACAAGGATGTCTGTGAACTTATTTGTTCAATAACCGTAATGACATGAACGATTGCTTTCGAATGCTGCTGCAGCTCCTGTACCGTATTCCCAGCGCCTTGTACAGCTTGATGAATCCGATCCATTTCATGAACGGCTTGCTCCATCTTCACTGCGCCACGCGCTGCATGCTGGCCTGCATGCTGTGTAATATCAGCAACTTCAGTCGTAGCATGAACAATATGCTGAATGCTGTTTGCCATATCTTCCATCGCGCGCAGTGTCTCCCCAGCAGAAGACTGTTGACGCTTTGCACTTTCGTCTGTACGCTGCATCGCTGCTGCCGTCTGTTGAGCACCTTGCTGAGACTGTACTGCAAATTCAGCAACAACAGATACGTTATCCATCAGTACACTGGTACTCTTTTGAATGAGCTCCACAAGCTGTCTCAAACCCTGAATCATTTCGTTGTAGCTCACCGACAGACGACCTAACTCATCAGTTCCGATATCTTTACTCGTTGCACTCAAGTCGCCGCTTGCTGCTCTGGCCATCAAATGCTGGAGCGCATCAATCGGTTTACGGATCGCCTTACTTGTTGCTACGCCCATCCATATACAAGCAATAGCCATAGCGATCATAATGACAACATTTAACGTTCGACTTTGAATTGCATCCGACTTATTATCCAAATAAATTTGCTCCGCCGCTTTTAGGCTACTTTCCTCAATAAGCAGCATGTCAGCGAACACTTTTTTCTCAATCGGCCTTATTTCTGCTTCGATATCTGGCTTAAACTGTTCCAACTTGCCATCAGCAATATAGCCTTTCATCTCTGCAGCCAAATATTCCAGCTTAAATAAATGTGTCTCGATCGCCTCCAAATACTTTGCTGCCTGCTGCCCATGGCTGCTCTTATTGATTTCCTGCAGCGGCTGGCGAACCTCCATAACGAAGCGCATATAATCATTGACATGTCCCGTTGCCTCATCCATCGTTTCACTTTCAATCGTACGTTCCAAGTACAACTCGGACTGTTTGAAGGCAAGCATCATTTTCTCTGCGCGAATGACATTTTGCATATGTTCGTTGTACATTTGATCCATGCTGTCGATGAGTGTCCTCGAATGCAGGTTGGATACCGTTCCGGCTATCATAAATCCAACCGTAATTATAGTTACAAGAATAATGAATCGCTGTTTAATAGACATTCTCTTTTTTTGAAAAACGCCTTGCATTGAACGAGTAATTGTTGCTACCTTCTGTTTCATGCTGTCAGCCCCCTGATGTATAGATTCAGCCGATTTGCGTACACATCCCGACGATACGGCTATGCAACTACAGTAAGTGAATCTATATGTACCTATAATTAGATGTATATGTAGTTAAATACTCATATAAAATTCAACATATAATAGCCCTAATCTCAAAAAGCCGATGCAGCAGCTATCCACTGTCATCGGCTTGTTAGAACAAAGCAAATCTGAACTTACTTATGTTCTCGTTATATTTTTTTCAAAAGTCGCTTCGTGTGGCGCAGTTCCTCAATTGTACGTGCTCCAATTCCGAACATCGTAACTCGAAGTTCGAACTCTATTTGAGCCAACACATCATCAATCGCTTCGTCCGAATCAACAGCTGCTTGCAACAGCGAACGCCCGAAGCCCGCTGCATCGGCACCCAAAGCAATAGCCTTAGCTGCTTCAACCCCGTTATGCATCCCGCCGCTCGCTACAATCTTAATCTCCGGTAACGCTTCGCGCACTTGAATGACACTATCAGCGGTCGCAATGCCCCAGTCCGCAAAGACATCAGCAGCTCTGCGCTTCATTGCATCGTTGGAGCGGTACTTTTCTACCTGAATCCATGAAGTACCGCCTGCACCCGCGACGTCAATAAATTCGACACCCGTATTAGCAAGCTGCACCGCTGTATCAGAAGCGATTCCCCAGCCCACTTCTTTCACACCTACTGGGACAGAAAGATTACGACATATATGTTCGATCTTGACCAACAATCCGCTAAAATCAATATCTCCTTCAGGCTGGAACACTTCTTGCAAAGCATTCAAGTGGAGAATCAACGCGTCAGCCTCAACAATCTCTACCGCTCTTTGGCATTCCTCAATACCCATGCCGGCATTAAGCTGCACCGCACCAATATTAGCAAAGATAGGGATGGTAGGTGCAACGTCACGCAATCGGAAGGTCGAAGCCACTTCTGGATTCTCTACCGCCGCACGTACAGATCCTACCCCCATTGCCCACCCGCGTGCCTCAGCCGCTTCAGCCAGTCGGCGATTAATGCTGCCTGTCCCATAGCTCCCGCCTGTCATCGAGCTAATTAGTAACGGGGTCGCGACTCGCTTGCTGAACCATGACGTAGACAGATCAATGTCATCAAAGTTTATCTCCGGCAATGCCTGGTGAAGAAAGCGATACTGCTCCAGACCTGTTAATACACCGACACTGTTTACTGCTTCATCCAAGCAAATGCGGACATGCTCTGCTTTCCGCTGCTCGGTTGCACCGTGCGTAGGCGCAGCCTGACTATTCCATTCTGACATCAGTTACGACCTCCTCAGCAGCACGCTGCTCCATGCGAAGCCTCAGCATATAATTATATGTTAGGCTTGTCTATATATTCCTTATGCGAGTGCATATCCAAAGGAAAATTGGAATGCACATATATGTTTGTATAATTACATTTAGACTCTCAAATATTTATTATACCTTATATGTTCAGCTGTTTAACATAGTAATATTCCATCGCCAGCCTATTACCTCAACATGGACAGAATACCTACTCTGCTACTGCATGATCTGCTTCTTCAGTTTTTCACCTGTCGGTGTTGCTGCAAGACCGCCTTGCGCGGTTTCTTTCAAAGCGACCGGCATCGTTTGACCTATACGGTACATTGCATCGATAACCTCATCACATGGAATAACGCTCTCAATACCTGCAAGCGCCATATCTGCTGCCATCATCGCCACAGCCGCACCCATTGCATTACGCTTTACACAAGGTACCTCAACCAATCCTGCGACTGGATCACAGACCAGCCCCAACAAGTTCTTAAGGGCGATTGCCATCCCCTGTGCGGATTGCTTCGGTGTTCCACCTGCTAGAGCTACAATGGAAGCTGCCGCCATACCGGAGGCCGTGCCCACTTCTGCCTGACAGCCGCCTGCTGCACCGCTAATAGATGCATTATTCGCTGCCACAAGGCCAAATGCTCCAGATGTGAACAAGTAATCTATCATCTCATCACGGCTTGGATTCAGCTTTTCACGCAAAGCAAACAACGTACCCGGCACAACGCCTGCGGAACCCGCCGTTGGTGTTGCACAAATCATACCCATTGCGGCATTGACTTCATTTGTTGCGATTGCCTTGCAAACAGCATCAAGCAGTGTATCTCCGCTTAAGCCTCGCCCGCTGTTCATATATGCTTTCAGCTTTACTGCATCTCCGCCAGTCAAGCCAGAATGCGACTTCACACCAGCCAACCCGCGTTCCACTGCTTGCTCCATCACATCGAGATTGCGGCCCATCTGGGCGCGAATCTCTTCCCTCGTTCTATCGGTAGCCTTCATCTCCAGCTCAATCATAATTTCTGCGATCGAACAGGAGTGCTCCTCCGTTAATGCAATTAGCTCCGCTACATTGCGAAACATAGTGTACCCCCTCAACTAGTTAGCCAAAATTAATCTTCCATTCGAAGCACACGAATAACGCCCGCCAGTTGGTTTATCTCATCTAACAACGGCTGCTTCATTCGTTCATCGGTTTCTATAATCATCAAAGCACGCTCGCCTTTTTCCTTACGCGATACTTTCATATTTCCGATATTTACTTGCTCTCTACTTAACAACTGAGTAACTGCAGCTACGACTCCAAATCGATCCTCATTCACGATTAAAATAGCAGGACACGTGCCAGACAGCTGAAGCGGAAATCCGTTCAGCTCACAAATTTCAACTTTGCCGCCACCGATTGAGATCCCGACGATCTCCATATTATCGCGCTCATCTTGCATGCGGATACGAGCCGTGTTCGGATGATCGGGCACAGCTTCCTCTGTCGTAATGGTAACTGCCATGCCCGCTTCCTCTGCATAGCGCGGTGCTTCTGGCAATCTGACATCATCTGGCTCATAATCTAACAACCCGCCGATCAATGCCACATCTGTTGCGTGACCTTTATATGTCTCTGCAAACGATCCGTACAACGAGATGTGCACCGACTGCGGCTGACGCCCAAAAATACTGCGAGCAAGCCTGCCAATCTTAGCAGCTCCCGCAGTATGCGAACTTGACGGCCCTACCATAATGGGCCCGATTATATCAAAGACGCTGCGATATTTCATAAAGCGCACCTCCGTCTTCTATTCAATATGATTTCTCTATCCACTGTGTGCGTAAAATGCACGAACAACCCTAATTGTACGCGACAACGATACATTCTCCAACTTCAATTTTTTAAATCTAATTTGAAAATGTTGACATGGATAAATTTGATTCAAAAACACTCCGCACTGTATTTTTGTAAAACAACAAAAAGCCCGCCCCTTCTCACCTGTAATGTGAGAGGAGGGCGGGCTATGTATTCCCATCTATAACATTGCTGCGGTTATTTCGCTGCCACTGCCAAAGCAGAATAATCAGTAGCAACGGCACGCAGCAAATCAGCGTTTTGCTTGAACGAGAGTGCATCTTTGATGCAATTGCGTCCTTTCCCATGAGGCACGCACATTGGGGTGCCAAAGATCGGATCACAGCAGATCATGCAATCCATCTGGAATACATCCTTCACGAGCTGTGGGGATAGTATTTCTTCTGGTGCGCCTTCTGCATAGATGCCTTTATTTTGCACAGCAACGATATAATCTGCGTAGCGGCAAGCCAAATTCAAGTCATGCAGTACCATGACGACCGTACGGCCTTCTTCACGGTTCAAATCATACAGCAAATCAAGAATCTCAATCTGATGGCTGAGATCCAAATAGGTTGTAGGCTCATCCAACAGGATGATATCCGTATTTTGAGCCAATGTTAGCGCAATCCACGCACGCTGACGTTGGCCGCCTGATAGCGCATCTACTGGACGGTGCTTCAGTTCTTCCATCCCTGTTACCTTCAAAGCATGATTAACGCAGCGCTCATCTTCTTCTGACCACTGCTTCAGCCAACTCTGATAAGGATATCTGCCCTGCTTCACCAGCTGTTGTACCGTCAATCCTTCTGGAGCGACAGGCCCCTGAGGCAAAATAGCGAGCTTGCGTGCAACTTCCTTCGTAGAAGAAGTATGAATATCATGCCCATTCAAGAGGACAGAGCCTTCGTTCGGCTTGAGCAAACGAGCGAGTGAGCGCAGCAGCGTTGACTTGCCGCATCCATTGCTGCCGATTAGTACTGTAATCTTCCCCTGCGGGATATTTAAAGACAACTGATCCACAATGACCGTGTCATCATAGGCTAATGTTATCGATTCAGTCTGCAATCCTGCCATGACGGCCCTCCTCAACGTATGGGCCCAGCTCGAATTCCAACCCCATACCTAAATTGATAAACTGCAAGCGTTAAAAATAATGATAATCGTTCTCATCTTTTCTCTATGATGACATATGCCCATTAGATAGTCAATCGTTTCCATGGCACAATATAGGTTGAATTTTTTCGGCTATCGGTAACAAAAAAAGGTTCCAGCATGCTCCACCTACAAAGAACATGCCAAAAACCCTTTCAAATTTAACGCTGCTACTATAATAACGGAGAAAATAATCGTGCTAAAGATTCCAAGAACCTCGTTCTTTTTTTCCTCTTTTTGAATTGTTCTTCATTAATACGAGCTGCTGATTGAAGATCACGCTCAAAGTCTGTCACAAGCCGCTCGATACTATCTGTACGCACAAGCAGCGCATTCACCTCAAAGTTCAAATAAAAGCTGCGCATATCCATATTCGTCGTGCCAATGGTCGCAATTTCCCCATCGACAATGACGAGCTTGGAGTGCAAGAAGCCTTTTTCGTATTCATATATTTTGACACCAGACTCAATGAGCCCTGGGAAATAGGAATGAGATGCGAGAAAAGGCAGCCATCGATCTGGCTTCGCAGGAAACAGCAATCGAATATCAAGCCCTGATAAAGCAGCTACCTTAAGTGCAGTAAGCAAGTCCTCATCTGGTACAAAATACGGGGTAGCGATCCAAATCGACTTCTGTGCAGAAGTGACCATCGAGAAGAACAGATTTTTCATCGTCTGGAATTCTTGATCGGGTCCACTCGCAATAATTTGGACAGCCCCGTGCTCTGCTTCTGGATTTAACGTGTTGCAGGATACAAAATATTTCGGATCTACAACCTTCTCCTTCATCATATGACGCCAATCTTTAAGGAAAATAGCTTGCAGCGTTTGCACCGCTTCCCCCCGAACAATCATATGTGTGTCCCGCCAGAAACCGTACGTCTTGTTACGGCTCAAATATTCGTCCCCAACATTTAATCCCCCCATAAATCCAACGCTACTATCGATAACTACAATTTTCCGATGGTTACGATAATTAACCTTGTTGGACACAAGATGGAATCGCACAGGACCGAATACAGCCACTTGAACGCCTGCTTCACGCAGTTCTTTTACAAAGCTTTTTTTCAAATATACACTGCCTACCGCATCATACATAAAACGAACATGTACCCCGGCTTTTGCTTTTTCAATCAAAATTTGCTGAATTTCTCTACCAATATCATCATCGCGGTATATGTAATATTCCATATGGATGTGATGCTGTGCCATTCGCAATTCATGCAGCAAGGCGGAAAAGGTCTCTTCCCCATTCGTCAGCACCTTAGTCTCTGTAGAAAAACTAACTGTACTATTACTAATACGATTCATAAGCAGCAGCAGCTTGCGCTGTTCTGACGTAAATTCTCTGGCTGTGTATTGGCTCTCAATCCACTGCGCCTTTAGAAACGCATACTCTTCTTTATCACGCTTCGCCTTCTTCGAGTACTTGCGACGTTTGCGATAATTTTGCCCAAACAACAGGTAAAAGACGAATCCTAGCACAGGGATAAGTGCTAGAATTAGCAGCCAAGCCATCGTACTGGATGGATGTCGATTCTCCATGAAAATAATAAGAGCCAACGTGAAAACAGCAATTGTAGTCAAAATACTTAGCGTTGTGGCAATTGTTCGACCAAATGTATCATTTACGTAGTAGCCGAGCGTTAAGAGCATTATTAGAAATAATGTAATTTGCATGCCCCTTCTCATTACGTGTGTGCCCTCCACTTCGAATGTCTATGTGTTTATTATGCCCTTAACTCTCTTCTCTTGCCAATCTACATTTCGTGTATGATCATTACACTCCGTACATCATGCTCAATCGCTATTCATAACAAATGCAGAAAAAAATCTTTTTTATATATATTGACAGACATATCTCCATGTGAAATAATAGCACCATATTAACTAACGACCGTTAGGTAGTTAAAATAAGTTCCATGACAAAGTTGATTATACTGATGAGTAATATGAAGCTCGGCATACAAAATTCTCTAACTTGCTTATCCAGTAGGAACAGCCTGTTTGGAACAAAATAATGCTAATGAGGAGGTCTCCTATTATGACAGCTAACCGGATCCAACAAGTTGCACTTGCCCACTTTGCGGAGCATGGCTACGCGGAAACTTCGCTCGCAATGATTGCTGAAGAGGTCGGCATTAAGAAGCCTTCGATATATGCACATTTTAAAAGTAAAGATGATCTTTTTCTGCGGGTCGTTCAAAATGTGTTCCAATCCGAGCTGGATTACATTACAAAGCTGGCTGAAGCAAACCGTGAAATGCCATTAAAGCAGCTGCTGCCGTTGATGCTTACCACTTATCAAGAACGGTATGATACACATCCGGACATGAAATTTATGCTGCGTACCTCCTTCTTCCCACCTGCTGGGATGGAACAGGAAGTCATGGAGCGGTTGTATACGTATTTGGACACCTTGGAGAAATATGTAGCTTCACGTATTTCAGCTGCGGTGCAAGCGGGAGAGATTGCAGATGTGAACGCTGAACAAGCTGCCACAGCATTTCTTTGCTTGCTTGATGGATTTTTCGTAGAGCTGCTTTACGGCGGTCCGGAACGTGCTTCGCGAAGACTGGAAGCAGCATGGTTATTTTTCTGGAGAGGCTTGAGTTAAGAGCAGTAACAATAAACCAAGCACACTTACATTACACACGTAATGGAATGACTGATGTTGTGAAGTAATGAAAATTATTAAATAGATAAGGTAAAGGGGAGAATCAACGTGAACAAGCATTGGGGATTGGTACTCTTAGCTGGATTTCTAGAAATTTTCTGGGTATCTGGCTTGAAATATTCAACGGAGTGGTGGCATTGGGCCTTAACTATCGGTGCTATTGCTCTGAGCTTCAAGGTGTTAATTGAGGCTGCTTCCAAGCTTCCACTTGGTACGGTATACGCTGTGTTTACGGGTATCGGTACTGCAGGTACCGTACTAATGGAAATTCTTGTATTCGGGGAGCCCGCCAACCCAATTAAACTATTCTTCATTGCAACGCTGGCTGGTGCCGTTATCGGTCTTAAGCTGGTAACGAAAGATGAGAATGAAGAAGCGAAAGAAGGTGCAGCATAATGGCATGGTTGATATTGATTACTGCAGGTTTGTTTGAAGTGGCAGGTGTACTCGCAATTAAGCGTGTTACGACACATCGCAATTGGCAGTCATACTTGATGCTTGCCGTAGCCTTCGGATTAAGCTTCTCGATGCTTTCTTATGCAATGAAATCCATTTCGATGGGTACTGCATATGCCATCTGGACAGGTATCGGTACAGCGGGTAGTGCTGTATTAGGAATGACCCTGTTCAAAGAGCAAAAAGACTGGAAGCGAATCTTGTGTATCGCAGTCATCATCGCTTCTGTTATCGGTCTAAAGCTGTTAGCGTAACCAACTATAATGGGTTATGTATTTGTAAGTAAGTTTTCGTAGGTATTCAATAGATGCAAGTAAACTATCGTAATCTAAGATGCCTATGCTTGAAGCACTTCTTATCACTTATAAATAGCGTGTATAAAGAGCACTTATACAGACAAAAGCAAAAAAGACCTGCCTTAACGACAGGTCTCACGGGCTGTCTCCGTCATATATACATGACCCGAGGCAGCCCTTTTATTATTCTAAATCTATCTATTTATACAATGCCCTACGTCAGATGGCCTCATTTTCATACTAATTATCTCATACTACAAACCTTTACGGTTGTTCTCGGTTACATGTACAAAGGTACAAGATCGCAAGCTCCAAGCTTGCATCTGTTCAAAAGGTTATTTCCAGCAAATTTATGTTTCTATGCCGCGTCCCCTTCTAGCGCCCAACGTGCTTCTCGTGCTACAAATTCTTGCAACAGCGTACCAATAGCACCGTACAATGGGTGTGTCGTATACTGTTTCAAATCATCAGCGAAGCGTGCCGCCCAACATTGCAAATGCTCCTGTACAAATCGACGCTGCCCATTCATATAGCGGCTGAATCTTTCTTCGGTCATAACCGTGTTCAGCATTTTTTCAATTAACGTAATCATAAATTCAAGTTCAATCGCAATATGGTCGTCCGTCTCGCCTCTTAGCTTCTTAAAGTGAAGGCTGAACTGTTCATATTCCTTGCAAACCTCTTGTGCATAAGACTTCGGCAGCATCTGCTCGTTCGCACGATACATCGTCTCACATGGAGATACAGGCAGCTCGCCTCCACGGTTGAACAAACGTGCATATTCATCACGCAAGCGAGCGAACAAACGATACATATCCTCTGCTGTCATCTTGCACAACGTCTCATGAACGATACGTGCTCCTTCTGAGATCTGTGACAATCTAATCAGTTCTGGATGATTGCGCCATGACATTATCACCTCAAGTGTCGGTGCTTCCCCAAGAAAATCAACCAACAGTTGATAACCGGCCTTTCGTATCTCTAACTGTTCTACGGTTTGTTCATTCCAATGGACTGGCTGTTCTGCCGTTGTCGCCATCGTCGGTCCCCTCCATCAAAAATCATCCTTTTTCCTATCCTTACATTTCCATTTTCCCACAGATGAAGATGAAATAGTGTGCCAAAAATCAAAAAATCGAGCTAGAATTCGAATATTATGTGAACCTCATCTCAAGGACAGAACGAACTGTTCTCAGTTCGGCACTAGTCGGAAAATGATACCACAGAATTATTATTTCTCTGTTTGAATGATATTTACTTCCACAATCTTTCACTATTCGCTTTATTTCATCAGACTGTAGTCGAATATAATCGAAAAATGTTCCACGGGGAACGTGAAACATTTGGAAATAAATAAGGTCTAGTTTCGACTATTCTGGAGTCTATGCTTTCATCCTTCATGAACATGAAATCCAAGATGGGACAGGCGATGGTGCAGACTTACAGGCTGTATGTGCAAGCGGCTCACAGGCTGTATCATCTGCTTTCAGATGGCCTTACAGGATAGAAGGCATGTCCCTTCCACCTTCTAACGGTCGCCATTGATGTTATTTTCGCGAAATCGCCGATATTAATTATGTAACGGTCATAGGAGCGCTTATTTTAGCCATCTTGCTGAATGATATCGCTCACATTGAAAAAAAAGCTCACTGACAACCTTTATATTTCAAATGAAGGATATTTGAACTGAATAGCCTCTGTGGCAACCGTTGCATCAATGCCATTCATTAAAGCTCACTTTACACCTTTTCTAACATGTCAATTTCCTTCAGCTTCTAAGAACTACTTACACAACCACTTCTACAACTCCCGGTGCTTTCTTTATCAAATTCGCATTTCTAAGACAAACATGATATCGTCGATATATATCAATTTAGAACGGAAAGGATGACTACACCATGAATAATCTCGTACAACAGCTTTATGAAGCAATGGAGCGCATGCAATGGGACGCTATGCTCATTACCGATCCGAAGCATGTGTATTACTTTACCGGCTTTGCTTGTGACCCACATGAGCGCTTCCTCGGTATCGCGCTCGTACAAGGACAAGAACCTGTCTTGATCGTCCCTGCTCTAGATGGAGACAAAGCTGCTGCTGATTCTTCCATTAAGCGCATCGTGACTCACAAAGATACGGACAATCCTTATTCCATTCTACGCGAACAGCTACCAGCTTCCCTTCACACATTTGGGATTGAGAAGGCACATATGACGGTACAGCGCTATGAGGCACTGCAAGCTGTCGTACAAGCTGCTAAAGTTGAAGACATCGGGCAAGAACTGCAAGCACTTCGTGTTGTAAAGACTGATGCAGAAATTGAGCGCATGCAAGCTGCTGCTGACTGCGTTGAAACAGTGCTTGGCAACGTAGTAGAGCGCGTGCGTGTCGGCATGACCGAAGCTGAAGTCGTAGCAGAGCTAGAGTATGAAATGAAGAAGCAAGGTGCTGAAGGCCCTTCCTTCTCTACTATGGTGCTGACAGGCGACAATTCTGCACTACCGCACGGCATTCCAGGCACACGCCGTATTCAAGAGGGCGACCTGCTATTGTTCGACCTTGGCGTTTATTTGGACGGCTATGCTTCCGATATTACGCGTACGTTTGCCGTTGGCGAAGTAAGCGATGAATTAAAAGCTATCTACAACACCGTTCTAGCGGCAAACGAAGCCGCAATCGCAGCAGTGAAGCCCGGGGTTACATTCGGTTCCCTCGACCGTACAGCACGCGATCTCATTACAGAGCAGGGCTACGGCGAATATTTCACGCATCGCCTAGGCCACGGCCTCGGTATCGATGTACATGAGTATCCTTCTATTCATGAGCAAAATGAAGATATCCTTCAACCAGGCATGGCATTCACAATCGAACCTGGCGTATATGTTCCAGGCGTTGGCGGCGTGCGTATTGAAGATGATGTTATCGTTACGAAGGATGGCGTGCGTGTATTAACGTCCTTCCCTAAAGAGTTAACGGTTATCGGCGTATAACACGATAGAAGAGTGCGGGTTCTTTATGAATCCGCACTCTTTTTTTAATACATGTTGAATCTTTTCTCCAGCGGCAAATATAAATATACGAATGTTTATCAATAACCCAGTTGACAAGTTGGTTTACTATGAAATAATATAGTGGAAATATTAGTATTAGATTCAATGATTTGAATACGATATAGCTGACCGTACGGACGGAAGCCCTATTCTTACGCTAGGATGCACCCCACGCATCCCTAGTTGGAATACGGGCTTTTTTTATACCCTTCTTGCGAAGGAATGTCCAGCCAAGGTTCCTACCCTGCAGCATACTCCTGTCCCCGCACCCTCCCTCGTCGTCGCAGGAGCGCGCGGGAGTAGGAACCGATTCACTATCCTATGAGGTGAGAAGATGAAGCTTGATACTACCTTCATGATCGATCGTATCCCTGACTTTATCCAAGCCGCTTTGCTCACCGTTGAGATCGCAGCTATCGTTATTGCTGCCTCCCTGCTCATTGCGAGCATGTATAACGTTATTTTGTATAACCGTGTTCCTGTCATAACCACGCTTGTCCGTATCCATGTGGAAATAGCCCGCAACACGCCGCTGCTCATCCAGTTATTCTTTTTGTATTTTGCTCTGCCCTCACTTGAGATTAAGCTGTCCAACTATGATACTGCGATTATCGCGATGACTTTCTTAGGGGCTGGCTATTTAACAGAAGTGATCCGCTCGGGCATAGACGCCGTACCTGCAGGCCAAGAGGAATCTGGATTAGCGATTGGCTTAAGTAGAGCCCAACTGTTCCGCTACATCATTTTTCCACAAGCCTTACGCATAAGCACCCCTGCTTTATTTGCCAACTTTATATTTTTACTCAAAGAAACGACGGTCGTCTCCGCTATCGCGATTCCTGAAATTTTATATACGACAACAAGCTATATTGCGCTCTATTACAAAACATACGAAATGCTAATCATGATGACTGCGATTTACCTCCTGCTGTTCCTGCCGCTTTCATTTTTGCTCTCTTGGGTTGAGAGGAGGTGCCAGCATGGAACTATCGGGACTTGAATTGCTCCTACAATCCATGCCACAGCTCGTAAAAGGATTCATCCAAACGCTGCTGATCGCCTTTTACAGCATTATCTTAAGTACTATCGGCGGCATCCTGTTCGGGGCACTGCAAACGATCGGTTTACTATGGCTAAACCTACTGACCCGCTTCTATTTGGAGCTGTTCCGTTCCATACCGATTCTAGTTTGGCTGTTCTTCGTTTATTTTGGTCTACCGCTATTTTTCAATGTTCACTTATCCAGCTTTACATGTGCCGTACTTGTCCTTTCGCTGTGGGGTATTACAGAGATTGGCGAAGTAGCACGTGGGGCCTTTCAATCTATCGCTCGCGGACAACGTGATGCTGGGCGTTCGATTGGTCTCAGCACGATCCAGCTCTATCAATACATTCTCTTTCCACAAGCGCTGCGCCGAATGATACCGCCATCTATCAATGTGTATACGAGGATTATTAAGACGACTTCACTGACAGTGCTCATTGGAGTAACCGAAGTCGTTAAGGCTGGACAGCAAATTATTGAGCGGACTGGTGAAGCCGTAATGATTTACGGAAGTTTGTTCGTCTTCTACTTCTTGCTTTGCTATCCCTTGTCTGTCCTGTCGCGCAAGCTGGAAAAGCGCATGACCTAATATGACAGTATAAAAATATGAAAATGAAATCTCTGTTATGTGTACCTAGAAATGTACCTAGAAACTATGTACCTTCCAAATCGAACTAACCTCGTTGCTTGTTATAGAGAATAGAGAGAAAGGAACAGATTAATGACACATACCGCTGCTTCTAAACCCATTTTGAAGCTGATGAATGTCGGCAAGTCATTTCACAAACAAGTTGTCCTGAAAAATATTCACCTCACCGTCCAACGAGGCGAAGTCACCGTCATTCTCGGTCCGAGCGGCTGCGGCAAAAGCACGCTGCTTCGCTGCCTGAACGGACTGGAGCTCATAGATGAGGGAAGCATTCGTTTCAATGAGCTGGAGCTTACGCCCAAAGGCCGACAATGGCAGGCTGTACGCGAGCGCATCGGAATGGTGTTTCAAAGCTATCATCTATTCCCTCATATGAAAGTGATCGATAATATTTTACTCGGCCCCCTAAAGGTACAGAAGCGCAGTAAAGCTGAAGCCCTTGCGCAAGCAGAAGAGCTTCTTGAACGTATCGGCTTGCTCGACAAGCGAGATAGTTATCCACGCGAGCTATCAGGCGGTCAACAGCAGCGTATCGCGATTGTTCGCGCCCTGTGCATGAATCCAGAAGTCATGCTATTCGATGAGGTAACCGCCGCCCTTGATCCAGAAATGGTGAAGGAAGTGCTTGAAGTCATGCTTCAGCTGGCACGAGAAGGGATGACGATGATTATCGTCACACATGAGATGGGCTTCGCCCGTGCTGTTGCAGACCGAATTGTGTTTATGGATAAAGGATCCATTATCGAGCAAGGAAATCCGAAAAGCTTCTTCTCAGAGCCGCAAACGGATCGCGCCAAGCGATTTTTGCAGCAATTTTATGAGATAGAGACATGGAAAGGGAGAGATGTCATATGAAAAGAACATTTCATTCATTCGTGACCGTACTTGCGGCAATCCTACTTGTAACAACGTTATTGGCAGGTTGCGGCGGACAGAGCGACAAGCCGTCTAACGGGCAAGATACTGCGACTGACAAATCGAATACGGCAGGATCGAAAGCGAGTGGATCTTTGCAGCAAATCAAAGACCGTGGCAAGCTGATCGTTGGTATTTTTACCGATAAACCTCCATTCGGCTTCGTGGATGAGAAAGGCAGCTATGTCGGCTTCGATACCGACCTTGCAAAGCGGTTTGCCAAAGATTTGCTTGGCGAGGAATCAAAAATTGAATTTGTAACCGTAGAGCCAGCTAGCCGAGTACCTTATTTGCAAAGCGGCAAGGTTGATCTTATTCTCGCTAATATGACCGTTACCGAAGAACGTAAGCAAGCCGTTGATTTTACAAATCCAAACTTAAAGGTAGCTACTCAGCTAATCGTTAGCGATAAGAGCGGCATTCAATCGTTAGCAGACATTAAGGGAAAGAAGATCATCGTTACAAAAGGGACGACCGCTGATATTTATTTGACGAAAAACAATCCAGATGTTGAGCTCATCAAGTTCGATAAAAATACCGAGTCGCTGCAAGCGCTCAAAGATGGCCGCGGAGATGGCTATGCACAGGACAACATAATCCTTTATGCATGGGCACGCAAAAATACGGGCTATACCGTACTTACAGATAAGTTGGAAAAAGAGGCCCCAATCGCTCCAGCGGTGCAGAAGGGCAATGACGAGCTGCGAGAATGGGTAAATCAAGAGCTGGCCAAGCTCGGCGAGGAAAAGTATCTGCTAAAGCTCTACAATCAGTATTTACGCAGCGAACTCGGACCTGATGTAGATCCCAACGATGTTATTGTGGAGGGCGGCAAGTGGCAATAATGAGCGAAGTTATTGAGCTATCAGTCGTTAATAGCATACGAATAGACAAAATACGAAGAAATGCATATGCCATTGTCAGAAATAAGCTGTTTACCGTATACAATTGCGCCAATTTCGTTTGATACACGAAACACCCCTTATCCTACTCATAGGACAGGGGATTTTGTGCTGTCGATTTTCACCATTTCGTAGGTTTACGGAATAAATCCTTGAGGTTATAATAATCATAGAAAAGAGAGCCATGCGTCAACATGGCTCCGGCACAACACCGCAATAAGAGCGGTCGGCTGCAATAAGCACCGGTACAGAAATAGACCGAACCTTTGCGGGGGGCGGTCTATTTCCGTTTATTGACGGATATCAGCGCGATGAGAAGCGTCCCAAAGCTTATCATAAGCGTAAGCGCTTCGTACACTGACATGGGGCATCACCTCCCTCTGGGGAAGCTAGCCGACCGCGCCCTTATGGCCCTTTTTGTGCTTGTCTCATTATATCATGATTTACGCGTTAGAATTAACAAATGTTTCTCATATGAACTACTTTTGGTAAAAATTTATCCAACTTTAAGATTCATGTTCGAGCTTGCACAAAGTTGCTTCGTTGGATCACCGACTTCTCCTTCGTGCGGACAAAAGTGCAGCTATTTTAAGTAGAAATCATCATTTTGAGATACATAAGGGCAAATGTGCAGTTATTTTTCTCGATTATGCACTTGCTAAATCAATCCTCGTTTGTCCATCCGTTTTTTTCACTGTGACCTCCAGCTCTAATGCTTGAGCAATCTCACGAATAGGCACATACAGCGTTCCTTTCACAAGGATAGGGCCGCGATACCGCTTCTTATCCACTTTGCAAACATCGGATTCCTGCACACAAATTTGTTCGGGCTCATAGATCTTCTTATCATGAGGACCAATATCTTGACCCACAGGACGCGATTGAATCCAGAAGCCACGGTGCTCGTTGCCCCAGACCATTACTCGCTCTTCATTGAAACTAAACTCATACTGATGATAATCGTACAGCTCAGAACGCTTTGTATAACTAATTTTTGTCTGTAGCTTCTCAGTTAACGCTCGTAACGACACATAGCTCTTTCCGTCATTTACATATACGTGAGAAGTGCTTATGTTTTGCCCAACTACCGATAGTACATACTTTGATGGTAGTGCAGCTGCTTCCCCTTTTGTATCGAATCCAACCGTTAAAATAACAAACGCAGTTAGCAGCCCCATAACTAACCTCATTGTTGTTCTTTTTACCTTCATAAAAGAACCTCCTTATTTGCAAAAAGATTTATACAATATGAATCACCAAATTATCTACCATTGAATTGCTAACTTGATCTAACAAACCGCTTCACAACTAAACCTACATGAAAATAAAAAAGTGCAGAAAAGCTAAAAGCAAGCATATAAAATAGAACATTATTAAAGGTAACGCCGTTTCTAGAGATCACTAAAGCAGCAGCAATATAAGCCCAATAAACAACTACACCAGACAAAAAGAAACATAAACTACCGATCGCATATTTTATAAAAGAAGAGTATGTTAGCTTTTGAATCATTGAAGTTAATGCAATGGAGGTAGGCACACCCGTCAGAAGAAAGAATGGGGTAGCAAATATGAAGTAAATAAATACAAGACTACTATAGGAATAGTTCAAATCGAGTGAATGATAATTCGTTCCTTGATTGATATCGTGCATCCAAGCTAGTAATGGACAAGCGAGCAAACTAGATATGAGCGCCGTAATCAGTTCTTTCTTAAAAAGCATCTTAAACCGCAACACACCAACTCCAATCCACTCTATTTTAGAGTAATTATATCCAATTAGAAAAACGGATGAAATACCTATTAAGCTTATTCATTCCATTACCACTTCGCATATAAAAAAGACTGGCTGCTTCTCTGCGAGCATACAGAGAGCAGCCAACCTTTTTAATTATTTCATGCCGAGCGTAAAGATTTCCGCTGCGCCGAGATCCATGTTAGCGCGCTGCGCGTCTACGCTGGCAATTGCTTCGCCTGCGCGCTCCAGCACGTCCGAGCGGTAGAACCCGCTCGCTGCTGCTGGCAGCGTTACGCTAAGCGCGCGCGGTTCGTGCGCAAGGTTGTACCAGCGCGCGACCATGTCGCCGGTCTCTTCCGCCATCTTCAAGGAAGAGAACGCGACACCTTCGCCTTCCCATGCCATGAAGGCGTGGTCTGCCGCGAAGCGGCCTTCGTGCACGTCCGTTTGACGCACGAGGAAAGGCACTGGGAAGCTGTAAGCTTCCGCATAGGCACCGGACGCCACTACATCGCCCGCATGCGGGATGATGCTGTAGGAAGCGGTATTCGTGCCAAGGCACTGCGCTTCTGGCGTCGGGAAGTAGCCCCAGTCGCCAAGCTCGCCCGAAGAGCGAAGCAGCGTAACCGCAATCGTATTTTTATTGTCCTGCGATACTTCGTATTCGCATAGACCGATGTTCGCAACCGTCAACCCATGCGCGCCGTCGCTTACGCTGACGAATGCTTGCTGGTGCTGATCGTTGCTTGGGTTCTGCCATTCTTGTTCTGGCACGTTGTTGCGGCGTGCCACTTCGAAGATAGAATCCGCCACATGCGTTTCCGCTGTAAATCCTGTTGGGAACAAAGCACGTACACGATGATCCTTCGATTGATTCTCCATCGTCACGTTTACGTCCACACGCTTTGCACCGCGATCCAACGTATAGCGTGTGACGATCACGAATGGCACCATCTCTGTAGAACGCTGTGCCGTACGTTTCGGGAAGTCCACGACGTCCAGCATTTCTTGCTTCAGCGTTTCATCCGCGGATACCGGGATGCTCCAGTTGTGCTTCACTTCGATTACCGCACGGAATGCTGTATTCTCGATTAGCTTACGCTCCGCCTGAACATCCTTCGTCGTTAACGGTGTAGAGCCTTGCGGCATACGGAACATGTACTCGTTGCCGATGTCACCCGCGTCTTCGTAGACGTTAAGGCCATCGTACACGTGCCCTGTTCGTTTATCCGTCAGCTTCAATGCACCGTCCGATTGAACTTCTGCTTGCAGGAATTCGTTTTCCAGCGCGAACTCGCCTGTAACGAGGCTAGAAGCCTCTGCTGTTGCTGCTGCACCCGCTTCTGTAACAGGTACCCACGCCAACGTCTTGTATCCGAACGCTTGAATATGCTGCGCCTGCACGCGTACTTTGATAATGCGTGCCATATACGGCTGACGGAACTTATCCTTCGGCAGGTCATAGCCGAACATCACGCCTGCATCCTCCCACTCGCAATCGATCGCGTTGCCATTCGAATCAATAACTACGCCTGGCTCAATCGGCTCTGGCTTCATTTCTGCCGCCAACACTGTTGGATGCGCTTCGCTGAAATAGCGACGCTTCAATTCAAGCGTTACTTCGACAACCCCACTGCGCTCATAACCAGATGTGTTAAACACCGTAAACGGTACTGCACGCTTGCCTTCAAATGCCGTCGTATCGATTTGCGGTAGCAAGGAATCCAACGACTCGTTCACGATCATTTCTGTCATATGCTTGGACTTCTCAAACCGAGTCACCATTTCACGATGAACCTCATCGACGGAGCAGCCGCAAATGCTGTCATGCGGATGATTCTGCATCAATGTCTTCCATGCATAGACGAACAAATGATGCGGATAAGGCTTACCTGCTTGATGAGCAAATGCCGCCAACGGCTCTGCTACTTTTTCCAACAGCGTCTGGTTATCTGCATTCATTTGCTTCAAATACAAACGAGAAGAAGCCGTATTCACCAAGGTGTACCAGCCATCTGTACGCTGACTGCGCAATTCGCCTTCTACTGTCTTCAAGTTCTCAGGCAATTCCTCACGCACACGGTCTACATACTCGTTAAAGTTGGAGTGCACGAAGTCTACGTCAGGGAACAATTTTTTAGCTACTTCGATCGCTTGCGAAAGATCCGTCTGGATCGGCTGATGGTCACAACCGTTCATAAACAACAAGTGATTCGTCGAAGCGAATTTCTCCGCGTCTGGAATGCGTTTCTCCCAATAAGCTACTGCTTGTGCTTCATCTACAGGTACTTCCATACCGTTGCAGTACCAGTTCGCAAACAGAATGCCGATGACACGGGAACCATCTGGAGACTGCCAGATCATTTCAGAGAATGGTGACTCGTAAGATGCATCTTCAGACACTTGGTTGTTGAAGCCTGTTGGCTTAACACCGCGACCGAACATCGCAACATCAATGTCAGCTTGCTTCAAAATTTGCGGCGCTTGCCCCATATTACCGAAGGAATCTGGGAAATAGCCGACTTTCGAAATTTTGCCGCCATACTGCTTCGTGTCACGGTGACCGATCTGCAAGTTACGAATATTCGCCTCGCTGCTCGTCAGGAACTCGTCCTGTAGGATGTACCATGGTCCGATATGAATGCGTTCTTCCGCAATATATTGTTCCAGCTTGCCTTTCATTTCTGGACGTACTTGCAAGTAGTCCTCCAGCATAATCGTCTGTCCATCGAGGTGGAAGCTCTTATAGTTAGGATCACGTTCAAGTGTTTCTAGCAGCGTGTCCATCAATTCTACTAAGAGTGCATGATGATATTCATAAGGCATATACCATTCGCGATCCCAGTGTGTGTGGGAAATAATATGAGCCGTCTTTTTCGTCATAAGTCTCTCTCCTCTCCAACTTAAAAGGGCGTTTCATTTTGCAATCTATTTCTTCAACCAGAACTCACGGTGGATCAATTCAGAGAACAAGCTGTTCGACCAAGCGAACCATTCGCGCGTAAACTGCTTTGCATCGTCTTTGTGGAAGCCTTCGTGCATATAGCCTAGCTCTGCATCTGTATCTACTAGCATTGCGATAACTTCTTGAATCTCTTCATCTGTAGCAGCCGTCAAGCCTTGCATCGACAAAGCAATATGCCAGATGTAATCTTTCGGCGTATGTGGACTGCCGATACCGCGTGCTTGCTTGCCTGCGTAGTAGTAAGGATTTTCTTCGCTCAAAATAAGCTTTCTTGTATTTTGATAAATCGGATCGTCTGCTGACGTATAACCGAGGTACGGAATCGCGAGCAAGCTCGGCACATTCGCGTCATCCATCAAGTTATAGTTGCCGTACCCGTCTGTTTCATAAGCGTATACTTTTCCGTATTTCGGGTGATGGAAGATACCATAGGCTTGAATGCCTTCATCAATCTCTATGCCCAATCGGCGTGCCTTCTCTGCGAACAGCTCATCCTGATACACATCGCGTGCAATCTCTTCTAAGTAACGAAGAACGACAACCGCGAACATATTGGATGGGATCAAATAACCAAACGTACATGCATCATCACTTGGACGGAAAGCAGACCAAGTCATGCCTGTATAGTTAACTGGCATACCCATGCCATTATTTTTCAACGTATCTGTCGGACGGCAATCTTGGCGCTGGAAACGATAAGATGACTGCTCGAAATGACGCTGCTCTGTCGTCCACAAGTTCATAATGATATGTGCAACATGGCGGAATTCGCTATCGAACAACGAAGTGTCGCCAGTTGTTTTCCAGTACAAGTATCCAAGTTGAATCGGATAGCAAAGTGAATCAATCTCGTATTTGCGCTCCCATACCCAGCCATTCAGCTCCGTTATATCACGGTGATGAATCTCCTCAAGTGGAACAGGCGTCTCATTGAATGCATTAGCATACGGATCGATCTGAATATACTTCATCTGCTTACGTACAAGGCCAGCAATAATGCGGCGTACGTCTGCGTCCTCTGCCGCCAATGGCAAGTACTGGCGAACTTGGGCGCTGGAATCGCGCAGCCACATCGCAGGTATGTCACCTGTGAATACATAAGATGTGCCATCCTCATGCAGCTTTGTCGTTGTTTTCAACGTATTAGGAAAACAGTTGAGGAACAACTGCTTCAATTTCTCATTATCGTTTAATCGAGTTGATGCTTCTTCCATCACGCGAAGCACGGCTTGGGGTAGACGTTCCATATCGATTCTCTCCTTCTCTCCTAGGGCAAAAATGAAAAGATGCTGCTCTTATAAGACACAATCAGGTGAAGCCGATGCTCCACCTGATTGCATAGATCGGGCTATTCATTTCGCTTCTGCGGATGTTTCATTCTTGTTGTCAATGCTGCAGTAGACAAAGATTCGTCCAATCACATCGAAACTTATTTTTTGGATGCTTTCCATGCATCCAATTGTGTTTGCATTTCAGCTTGAACCTTATCCAAGCCAGCTGCTTTGAACTTCTCGATTGCTTTAGGAACGTAAACTTTAGGGTCTACTGTACCTGTGAACAAGGAAGCGTAGAACTCTTCTTTCACGTTTTGCAATGCTGCCACTTCAGATTTCACGCTGTCCGCGTTGAAGTGGAATCCAAGCAATGGTGCATTTTCAGCAGAATTGTTAAACTTCTCGAATTGCTCCCATTTGTCTTTAGGGTCTGTAGGCAGCTTATCCAAGAGGAAGAAGTTACCCAATGTGAAACCAGGCATATCGTAGCCTTCTGTCTTAGCAGGCAAGAATTCAATTGTTTCTGCATCGATACGCTTGAAGTGCTCGCCTTCGATACCATGGTTGATCATGTTGCGAAGCGTCTTGTCAGAGTTCAGCAAGTTCAAGAACTCTACTGCTTTCTCTGGGTATGCAGAGTTAGCAGATACCGCATGCATTGCACCCATTACAGACCAATTGTATACATATGGTTTCGTGTAAGGTGTAGAAACAACTTCATAACCCATAGATTGAGACCACAATGCGTCAGCAAACGGCTGTGTATCTGGCATGTCTACGAGCCAGTTACCTGTTTTCATTTCATCGCCGCTGGATGCAGTAGAAGCATCTTTCTTCAGGTAACCTTTTTTGTAGTACTCATGCATCGTTTCCAAGTCTTTCATTGTATCCGGCTGTTCCAAAACATTTACGAGTTTCATTTCATTTGTATCTGTCAAAGCAACACCGATTGGCAAGTTCTCAGAAATCAAATCATAGTTCAAACCGAATTTGAACTGCTTATCTGCAGATAGCGGATACATGCCTGGCTCGCCTGCTTTTACTTTTGCAAGGATCGGCTCAAGGTCTTGAAGCGTTTTCACGTTTTTGTAGTCGATACCGTATTTATCTACAACCTTCTTGTTGAAGCGGAAAACTTTCTGTGCAGGCAACTCTTTGTTAACTGGAATTGCATACGTCTTGCCATCGATTTTCGCACCTTCTAGGAAGGATGGATGAACGTTCTTCGCGATATCTTGGCCTTTTGTTGCCAAAAGATCATCAAGCGCTAAGAAAGCACCTTTTTTCGCGTTTGTTACATAGTCGAATGCCCAAGAAGCTGTGAATGCGATGTCGTAAGGCTCACCGGAGTTCGCGATTACTTGCATCTTCTCGTTGTACTCGCCCCAATCATACATTTTCATCTTGACGGTTACACCGATCTTTTCTTTCGTATACTCGCTGACTTTTGCCATTACTTTGTCAACGTCTTTTTGTGGAGTACCGATTGTATACCAGATTAGCTCAACTGGCTTTTCAGCTGTGCCTTCTGTGCTACCGCCAGTTGCTTCTTTTTTACTGCCGCAGCCTGTGAGAACAAGAGAAGCGACCATTACGAGACAGAACGTCATCATGAGCAATTTTTTTGCTTTAGCCATTCTTGTCAACCCCTTTGTATAAGCGTGATGAATTGCATATATGGTGTCTGCCCTGACCACGATGACCCTGAATCCCCTATCACTCAGTGGCCAGAGCAGGAATACCCGGCATTACTCTTTTACTGCACCAATCGTCAAACCTTGAACGAAGTAGCGCTGGAAGAACGGATACGCACAAGCGATAGGTACAGTTGCCAATACGACAAGTGCCATTCGCGTTGCTTCTGCAGGCAAGGAGCGCATGAGTTCCAACGATTGTCCAGATGCACTTAGCTGAGCATTGTTCATCAAGAACTGCATACTGTTCTCAATTCGCATTAGCATCGCTTGCAATGGAACGATGTTCGGATTGTCGATGTAGAGCAAAGCATTGAACCAGTCGTTCCAATAGCCTAGCGTCGAGAACAATCCAATCGTTGCAATACCTGGTAAGGAAATCGGCAATACGATTGTGATAAACGCTCTTAGCTCGCCCGCACCGTCAATTTTTGCAGATTCGATAATCGCATCTGGAACCGAAGTGCTGTAGAACGTACGCATAATCAAGATGTAGAATGCGTTTACCGCCAATGGTAGAATCAATGCCCAAATGCTGTCTTTCAAGTTCAGCACTTGTGTAGCTACCATGTACGTTGGTACGAGACCACCATTGAATAGCATCGTGAAAAAGGCCATAAAGGAGAAGAATCCACGATACTTGAAGTTCTTCCGAGATATCGCATAAGCGAACAAACAAATCGTAACTAAGCTGATAAGCGTACCCACAATGGTAATAAAGATCGTTACCCCATAAGAGCGAAGTAATTGATCGCCTGCTTTGAAAATGTACTCATAAGCAGCGAAGCTCCATTTTTCAGGCCAAATGGAATATCCATTTTTGTTCAACGCCGCCTCATCTGTAAATGAGATAATGACAACGAATAAGAACGGGAACACACAGAGTAAAGCGAATCCGCCTGCGATAATATTGAACACCACATTCATCATTGGTGAGAGATGGTGGACGTCGCGGTGTTTTTTCTTGCGCATAGTCAGTCCTCCCTACGTTAGAACAACGCGTTGTCTTTGTTGGATTTACGTACGATCCAGTTCGATGTGATGACGAGAATGAAACCGATGAACGACTGATATAGACCTGCTGCCGTACTCATCGTAATTTCCCCTGTCGCCTTCAATCCACGATAGACGTACGTATCGATAACGTTCGTAACCGGATACAGCGGACCAGAGTTCCGCGGTATTTGATAGAACAAACCGAAGTCTGCGTAGAAAATACGACCAATCGCAAGCAGCGTCAAAATCGTAATCAGTGGTGTAATCGATGGAAGCGTAATATGGCGAATTTGCTGCCATTTGCTCGCTCCGTCAATCATCGCAGCTTCATAATACGTTTTATCGATACCAACAATCGCTGCCAAGTAAACAACGCTGGAGTAACCGACGCCTTTCCATATGTTCATAAAGGTCAAAATGTAAGGCCAATACTTTGTCTCGGAGTACCATGAAATAGGTTCCGCACCGAACCAAGCAAGAATCTGGTTCATAACCCCTTTGTCTACACTCAAGAAGCTGAATGTAAAGTAGCTGACGATAACCCAAGACAGGAAGTGCGGCAGGAACATACCTGTTTGATAAACCTTTGCTAGACGCTTGTTCACAATCTCGCTCAGGATGATAGCCATTGCGACCGAACATACCAAACCTAAGATGATAAACACAAAGTTATACAAGATTGTATTTCGTGTTATCAAGAAAGCATCATTTGTACTGAACAAATATTCGAAATTCTCGAAGCCTACCCATTCACTCTGCATCAAGCCAGCAAAGAATCCATCTCGATGAATCCGATAATCTTTGAAAGCGATAACAGTTCCGAGCATCGGTAGGTAGGAGAAGAACAAGAACCATAGTGCTCCCGGGAGTACCATGAGAAGAAAGATCCGGTTGCGATAGAGGTTCTTTAAGCTGTTCATAATCGTTTGCATCCGATTCATCCCCCGTTGCTTTAATGTAAATTAAGCGTAACGGATCTGATGTATTTTCTATAGTCAACAAACTTTAGATTTGGTGTACAAAATAAAGAAAGGGCTTACATTGGCTATAATTAGGACACCAAATTGATGAATACCCTTAATACATATAGCTATGTAAGCCTTTTATCACGTCTGTTGATTATCCAATATTCAAAAGTAGAACATGCCTATTTCGTTGTCGCATTCTTGTCTTTAAACGTTCTTGTCTTTAAATAAGTGAGCTTGATTGCCTAAGTATTCGGCTAGCCGCCTAGTATAGTGTGGAGAGAACCGTGTGAAAAAGGAAGCTGCGCATGTTCACTGCATGCATACCCTAGCATGATTGCTTGCTTGCTCTAACGGTCGCCACAGAGGCTAATCTGCCTCTATTCACTTATTTTGAAATGTAACGGTTGTCAGTGAGCCTATTTTTCGGAGTTATCGATATCATTCATCAATATTTCTAGAATAGGCTCTCTGGCGACCGTTAAAATTCTAATATGGACGATTTCACTAAAATAACGTCATTAGCGACCGTTAGAGCAAGCTGCGTCGTACAGCAACGACTTTACGTAGAATGCTCAACAACACATTCGCGGCATATGTTCACGATGTACGCACACGATGCATGTTCCACACGCCATATGTTCACAGCGCATGCTTACAATGCAAGTTGTCACCCTTCTATTAAGCAAGTGTTCCTTATTCAATGTCTTGCTGTTAGGAACGGAGTTCTTGCTCCACACCGCTCCGCATTTCCCGATATTCTTTGGGCGAAGTACCCACATACTTTTTGAACTGTTTATAAAAATAGCTTTTATCCCAATAGCCGACTTTCTCAGCGATTTCGGTCATGCGATAGTGCGTCTCTACTAATAGACGCTTTGCATTTTTAATGCGAGTCTTGTTCAAATAATCCGAAAACGTACCGTTCATTTCTTTTTGGAACAATTGCCCCAAATAAACAGGATTAATATTGTACACCTGACTTAACGTCTTCAGCGACAGCTCCTCCGCATAGCGCTCCTCCATATGCTGCAGCACCTGCTTTACAACCGGAGACATATCCTGCGGCTGCGTGAGCAGGTCGATTAGATGATCCGCTATTTTCGCTACATGTTCCCTAATCGCATCTAGAGAATGCAGGCGATAGACCTCACTGAACCAGTCAATATCCTTGGCGGGCAACTGAACAGCCGTCTCCTTAATGGACTGCTTCCACACCATTAACAGCTCAACCGCAAAGTTGCGCACATCACGTGGCTCCGCCCCATCTGATTCCGTCAGATGAAGGAAGTCCTGCTCCAATTGCTCATGCAGCTGCTCCCTATTTTTCGCATACAGCAGTCGCACATAAGACTCAACATCAGGCTGCAAGGAAGCTGGTCTTGAAGAACGGTAGCGCATCGCTTCCTCGTAATCCAATATCATTTCATCCATCCGTACAAGATGATAAGGCTGCAGTTGCTTCGCATGAGCATAGCTTTGCGCTGCTTTCGTGTAGCCAGCCTGAATACTACCTGTCGTCAATTGTAGAGTAATGCCGCCCAGCTTTTGTTCCGTCTCTTGCTTCCATTGCCGCAGCGTTCCTAGCAGCTGTTCTTTATCGGATTGTGTATCCCCTATGCCGAATACAAACACGACTTCTCCATCCCATTCACGCACAATGAAGCTGTATTCGTAGGAGTGGATAAATTCATTTGCGGCACGCCATAGCTGTTCCTGCTGGAGTTGTTGCATTTCAGTCGCAAATTCGCCTTCCATGCGAACGAGCACCGTCCAATAATACGCATGCTTAAACTGCAAATTTAGCATGTCGGCACGCTGCTGCAGCTCTTCCATATGAATCTGATCCCGTACCCAGCGATATAATACATTTTCACGCAAAATATCACGATTATGCAGCTCCACCAATTGACTGGAGCGCGCTTGCTCCATCTTCTGTACGGTCGTTTCCAGTGTAGAACGGAACTCCTCTAAATTAATCGGCTTCAGCAAGTAGTTCTCAACCCCAAGCTTAATGCCTTCCTTCACATAACCGAACTCATTGTACCCGCTCAAAATAATGAAACGAGTATGAGGATGAACAGTCTTCATGCGCTCGATAAGCTGCAGCCCTGTCATTTTCGGCATCATAATATCCGTTACAACCAAATCCACTGGCCGCTCTTGCAAGGCTTGCCAAGCAGTTTCGCCATTTTCAGCCTGACCTACAATCGTTAAACCATAATCGTTCCATTCTAAAATGCTTTGCAACCCTTCTATGATGAACGGTTCATCGTCTACTAGAAATACTTCAAACATGTCGTATCCCTCCACTTCAGATGCGTGCGTCACTAGCCTATTGGAATGCGTATTGTTACGGTTGTGCCTTCTTGATAGATACTGTCAATCTCTATCCCAGCCCGATCGCCGTACAGAATTCGAAGCCGGTTATGGACATTTTTAATGCCTAGAGAGCCATGATCCTGCAAATCATCGCTGCTCAATTCTTCTTGCAGCTGCTGCAAACGCTCAGGTGGAATACCCGAACCATTGTCACGAATGCGGATAACGAGTTCTTCTTCCTCACGCAGTACATGAATCCAAATATGATTATCTGTCCGCTCCAAGCCCAAACCATGGACGAGATAGTTCTCAATCATAGGCTGTACGGATAGCTTCATTACCTGATAACCGCCAAGGCCAGCATCCATCTCAATTGTGTATTGCAGCTTGTCTCGGTAGCGAATACGCGTCAGCTCCAAGTAGCGTTTACAGTTCTCAATTTCTTCTTGCAGCGTAATATGCGTCTTATCCTTAACCATATGTCGGAAAATGGAAGCCAAGTTATAAATCATATCGCCCACATCATGCGCGCCTTTTGCTACAGCCCGCATGCGGATCACTTCAAGCGTGTTATATAAGAAGTGAGGTTTAATCTGTGATTGCAATGCCACAAGCTCGGCATGCTTTTGCTTCAACTCAGACTTATAGACACGATTAATGTAATCCGATAAATCGTTCACCATATGATTGAAGCTATTCGCAATATCAGATAGCTCATCTTCTTGATGGAAGTTAATACGTGTATCCAGCTTGCCAGCTGGTACTTGCTTCATCGCTTTCACGATAACTTGCGTCCGTCTAGAAATACGAATCACAGTCACGTAAGCGATTGCAACGACTAAAATTACACATAGCACCGTCACTACACCGATTGTTGTTCGCACACCTGCCAGCCGATCTGTCACTTCCCGAGATGGAAGCATGGAAATGACCGTCATCCCCAATTTATTCGTTTGCGATAACGTTACATACGTTTCACCGATACTATCCAAATTCAACTTCAACGGTTGATTGCGCTTCATCGCCAGCAGCTCAGTTCGATTATTTTCATAGGCGGTCGCCATTTTCTTGTTATTGAAATAAATGACTTGAGCCTGCTCGTTCAAAACGATAACCGAATCAAGCTGCTCAGCATCCACCAGCCTATGGCGAATGCCATCGATGCCGAAGTCGATCAGAATCTCACCAGATGTCGTTAGCGTATCTGGATTGTTAATACGATTGGTTACCGTAAAATAAGGAAGCGCAGATGGCTCTTTGTCTGCCTCTAATGGAGCCTGTTCCTTTGCCTCCTCGCTGTGTTGAGATGCATTTGGGTTATCGATATCTATCGTTGCATCCTGTGCTTCATCTTCATCTGAAATCTTTGATTCATTGTCCTGCTCTGGATAACGATCCCGAAGGAACTGAGGATCGGGAGTAACTTCCCATGGATACACTTTGCGGAAAACACCGTTATCGCTATACATAAAAGCAAACCCTTGTCTTGGGCTTACTAGAACAATATTTTTCAGATCAGAATCTTTCCAAAATTGATTCGCATAGAACGTGTGAAAGTCCCGCACAAAGAAGCTATTGCTCTCGCTGTACGTATCTAATCGATAGCGTAAGTAGGACTCATAGCCATTTTCCAAAAAGTATACCGTATCTCTTATCAGAACGTTGTCTTGATAAAGCTGCTGTAAAAGCAGCTGCGATGTCTCGTACTTCTGGTCAAAATATCGATTCATCACATCAACCGAGCGCTGCTGTTCTAGCAGCATCGAGCTCATATCTTTACGAACAAAAAATTGATAGGTAAAAAGAGATAACGTTACTAATGATATAAGAGCGATACAAGAGTATACGACAATTAATTTATTAAATAACCTGCGTTTAAAATGAGTCTGATAGATTCTTTTAAGCATCAAACAAAGCCTCTTTTCTCCGTACACTCGATACGATAAGTGGCATTACTCTTTATTAAATGTAAGCGCATACGAATATGACTATCGCCTGTCTTTCTAGTATTAATATAAATGATATATATGTATATAACAAATGAGGAATGCCATACGATTTACTAAATAAACAAGCAAAAACCTTATGCAAAACCTCTTTGTTAACGTTTTGTAATCTTTTCCTCACCCCCTAAATATCCCAATACAGCGGGCGTTACAAGCTTTATCCATAATGTGGGTGATCGTTTTATACGGCTAACCGTTTGACATGGTTACAATTTTGTAAGACAATAATCAATGTATTAAGAAACTGTCATAACTGATGCTGCTTACATACATTCACGCATTTGTGATATCGGATTTATAAGTTACGACAGCTTGATACGAAATTCCAAATACTTATGTAGTTACTTACAGGAGGCGATGATTTGAAAACGGCAATAAAGACAGTTCTCCTAGCGGGAGCGGTCTTCGGATGCATGCTCTTTACGGATGGCGCGCTCGGAACGAAAGCTTACGCCTATGACGGAGACAAAAAAGCTTCAATTACAATCAATGGTCAACAACTTACCTTTACAAATACAGTACCTGTATTGGAAGATGGGGAGACGATGTACGTCCCAGTTCGCGATTTCGTGAACAAGATGGGATGGACGATGTCTACATCTGACATTAACAGCAATCATATGAAAATTATTGTCAAAAGCGCTGATACGACAGTCGAATTCCGTACAGATTCCGCTACGGTAAAAGTAAACGGAAAATCGGTTAAAATGTCGGATAAGCCTTGGATATATAAAAATACAACTTACATTCCATTGCGATTCTTTGTTGATGAAATGGGCGTAAAGTTCACTTGGGATGCGAAATATTTAAAGACACTTCCATCTGTAGATCGCAACAAGAAGGAAGTTTCCATCCAATCCAGTAAGCAAGACTTGAACAAAGTAGATGCTGTTATTAACACAGCTTACAGCTACATGGGCGTGCCATACGTATGGGGCGGAACAACTCCAGCTGGATTTGACTGCTCTGGATTCTTGAATTACGTATTCGGCAAACACAATGTGGATCTTCCACGTACCGCACATGATATCTACAAAAATGCCGGTGTAGACGTTAAAAACCCTCAAAAAGGAGATCTTGTATTCTTCTCTTCGAGTGGTTCACGTATTACACACATCGGTATCTATGTTGGAGATAACCAATACATTCACGCTTCCTCTGGGAAAGTGAAAGGTGTTACGGTTTCTAGCCTTGGTTCCAGCTGGTCTAAACAGACTTATGTTGGAGCGAAGCGCGTTCTATAAAAATTTAATAAGAAGCTATTTATCTAAATGTCCAAAAAATGATAAGGGTTGCCCGCATGTCACACTCGTTGACTGGGCAACCCTTTTTTTATGCAAATATCAGCCTAGTTCCACTGATTTTAATTCGGATAATACTGTTCGTCTTTAAAAAGGTGCATGAACTCCTTTAACAGCATCGACATACGTTTGCTTCTCATCAACCAGCCAAACTCCACAGGGGCTTGCCATCCGTGATCCAAATCTAATGCCACAACCTCCCCTTGCTGCAACAATGGGTGCATGTAGAAGGAATAATCATGTCCCACTGTAACTGCCAACCCTTCTGCCAGTGCATAGGTAATCGCATCTACATTTTTTGTAGTAAATAGTACCTCTACTTTACCTGCTTGTTGTTGAAATTCACCCATGAACCAATGCACATAATCGTCGTCATACAAAACAAATTTTTGCGTTTTTAATTGTTCTACTGTTATTTTTGAGTGTGAAGCAAGCATGGAATGACGGTTCATGCATACTACCATTTCCCCAGTTAGCACAGGTTCAAAATGAAGGGTAGCATTTTGCCGCAACATTTCTTCTGTCATCGCTACAAAGGCTGCATCAACAATTCCTTCTTCCAGATTCCTTATCATATCGAAAGTACCTTGCTCTGAAAGTGAAACTGTAATATGAGGATATTTTTTCTTTAACATAGCAACTACCTTTACGAAGCTCCCCATAACACCTGGTATACCTGCAACAGATAATTGGTTACTGATTGCCTCGGTCTGCTCTTGCGCTTCTCCGTAAATCTCATCAATAAGATCAAGAATTTGTACTGCCTTCTTAATGATAACTACGCCAGCTGCAGTAGGTTGTGTACCATGACGACCGCGTTGAAACAAAGAAACACCGAGCTCTTTTTCGAGCGCTGTGATTGATTGGCTCAAACCAGATTGCGTAATGTGCAGATGGGATGATGCTTTGGATAACGACTTGAGCTTGGCCGTCTCCACGATATGATGAAGCTGCTCCAAATTCATAACCGTCCCCTTTACTTTAGTACGACTTATATAACTATTAGTAGTAGTAATTATACTAAAGTTAATAGCCTTGTTACACTACAATTAGAGCTTCCTATTTGCTATAAAAGGAGTTGTCCATCATGAAAGCAGCCGTATGGTACGCTAAAGAAGATATCCGCGTTGAATATATCGATGAACCTGTTGTGCGTCCTGGAAAAGTAAAAGTGAAAATAGCTTGGACAGGAATTTGTGGCAGTGATTTGCACGCTTATCACGGCCATGTCGTTCAAGTCAATGAACCACACCCCGTCTCAGGAGAAATGGCACCGCTTACACTAGGTCATGAAAGCTCCGGATTTATTGTAGAAGTCGGAGAAGGTGTAACTGGCTTTACCGCTGGTGACCGTGTAGCTATTGAACCAATGCTGCGCTGTGGCAAATGTCAAAGCTGCAAAGATGGAAATCCGAACTTGTGTGACCACATTGGATTTATTGGTCTGCATGGAAATGGTACATTTGCTGAGTATGCAATTGTAGATCCTTATATGCTGCATAAGCTGCCTGATCATATTGAAATGGATGAAGCTGCACTTATCGAACCTACTGCTGTTGCGTTCCACGCGGTGAAGCTAAGTCAGCAAAAAGTTGGGGATAAAGTAGCTGTATTTGGTGCTGGTCCAATCGGACTTCTGACTATCATTTCCGCTAAAGCAGCTGGAGCTTCTCAAATCATTGCTGTTGATATTTCCAGTGAACGTCTTGCCTTGGCCGCTAAGGTCGGAGCAACTGCAGTTATCGATGCAACGAAAGAAGATGCAGTACAATCCATTCTTGCCAACACAGGTGGCGTAGATGTTGCTTATGAAGCAGCTGGGGCAGCAAGTACAGTGAACAATGCCTTAGCTTCTTTACGCAAGCAAGGTGAAGTTGTTATTGTATCCATTATCCCTAATCCGATTGCAATTGATATCAATCCGTTAACAATAAAAGAAGCTAAGATGACTGCAACCATTGGATATCGCAACGTTTATCCACAAGTAATAGACATGATTGCTTCCGGTACGATGAATGTGAAGCAAATTATTACAAAGAAAATTCCACTGGATAAGATCGTAGAAGAAGGCTTCCAAACACTTATTACAGACAAAGCACAAGCCAAAATTCTCGTTGAGCTGCAGGCTTAATTATATATAGAAAACCCCTTATTACACTGAAATGCTGCCTTACATAATCATTGGAACGCACTAGGTTTATCCGATGAACATCGTAAGGATTACACTTCAAAAGTAATAAGGGGTTTATTATAAAATTGATTAGTATCGCTCTTTTTCCTCTATACGTTCTTCTTGGTGTAGCTTATATCTCGATTGCGGCAGCCTCTCTTTATTAACGACAACGCCATTCCGCTTCTTCAAACGATAAGAATCCACGATAATGCTCGACTGTTCTGGAGCTATTTTATCCGTAATTTGATTGCTTATCTTTAATACAGGGCTATTACGCTGTTCCGTAATGACATCATACGTAATACCTGGGAGCTGTTGACCGTACACTTGTACTTTCAACCGATTGCCCTCCACACGAGTCGTCCAGACGACATCTCCTCCCGTTTCATTCGTCATTACGAGATCAGGACCATCTGTTGAATACGTTGCATCTCTGCCCAGCGGCACATACGGAACAGGAAGCGAATGTGAATTGCGTTCCACTACTCCCATACCCGCTAATAAGCCAGCATTATACATCGTCGTAGACGTTTGGCATATCCCTCCGCCTATTCCATCTACCATACGTCCATTCTCTATAACAGGAGCCATCATCAGCCCGTATTGCTCCTCTGTCTCCTTTACAATATCGCTGTATCTAATTTGCTGATTAGGACTAACAACGGCACCATTCAGTGCTTTGGCGCTTGCACGTACGTTGTGAGCATGGCCTTCCCCGCGATTTGCAATCAACGTTGTATATTCACCAAGCAATGCATTGGGCTTGCGCGTTTTCAATGTTTTGACTGTCAAATCCGCCGGTATCGTGACAAGCGGCATCCGCACCGTCATCGTCTGTGTGGTATCTGGATGGGATTTCAATTTACTCACAAGCTGTATAAGTGATTGCTCCAGCTTATCTTCATCCAGTTCCCAGCCATCTACTTCTTCTTCATATTTGACTTTAAAAGGTGTTATGTATTGGGCTTGCGCATTTTTTGGTTCACGATCAATCGTAGTCCCGAATGATTTACGAACAGCATTCGTCATTTGGTCCACATGAAGACTCGTCTCGATATCCAGGCTTTCCTCCGCTAATTCGCGACCTAGCTTCCATTTATGTGCGATGTTACCTTCTTCCCATTGGTGCAGCTGATTAACGGCTTCTTCATTTTTGAATGTAAAACCAAGCTCTTTTAATGTAAAAGTCTGTTCCATTAAAGGATCGAGTCTATTATCTGTACGATCTGGCACAAATTGAACGGTGATCCCTTCAAACGCAGCAATTTGTTCGTTCATCTTCGTTAATACTTCAGCAGGCTGCAATCCGCCTGCATCTATGCCCATCACGCGATATCCATGCGGAAGCGGAGCTTCGTCCATATGCATCGCCAGATAAGTTCCTAAGCCAATTATAATAATTGAAATCATGCCAAACACAGCAGCAATCTTTCGTTTATGGGATTTGACCCAACCAAAGAAGCGGCTGTACCAAGAGGATGAAGGTTGGGTTGAATTTACAGGTTCATGCTCTTTCTGAGAATCCCTATCCAACGGTTCTTTACGCTCGTTCATGCAGTCTCAATCCTCCTTTGCGCTTACCACTATAACGGAATATCCATGCAGAAGGGTTACAACGTGTTTACGTTTTGATATTTTCCTTCTCTTATCGTGCCTTCCTTCCCCCTAAAAGTATACAGAAGTCGTCGTATTTATGAATCTTTTGCTGAAAAGTACCAAATCTGCAAGGAATACCGCAAGCGCTCCAACATACAAAAAGAGCCTTTCCTCCACCAAAAAAGCAGGAGGGAAAGGCTCTTCAGTAAAATAATAGTTAGTTCTTCGGCAATTGGAAGGAGCTCTTCAACGATACGATCAAGTTAAATACGATCTTGCCGCCCTTCGTGTACTTGGAATCAGCATTGAAGTAGCCGTGACGGAAAAATTGCAGCTTGTCATGCGGTTGAATATCCTTCAAGTTCGGCTCAATGAAGCCCTGCTCGACAACCATCGAATCTGGGTTGATTCGATCAAGGAATGTCGTCTCTTCTGTAGCTTCTTGCTCAGTTTCGTCAAGAATGAGCGGCTCATATAAACGGAACTCCGCTGGTACAGCATGCGTCGCTTCAACCCAGTGGATCGTCCCTTTTACTTTACGACCAGTAAATCCGCTGCCTGACTTCGTTTCTACATCATACGTACAGTGGATTTCTGTTACGTTGCCGTTCTCATCCTTAATAAAGTCGTTGCACTTAATAAAGTAAGCATGCTTTAGACGCACTTCATTGCCAGGGAACAAGCGGAAATATTTCGCTGGCGGATTCTCCATGAAGTCATCTTGCTCGATATAAATTTCGCGAGAGAATGGAATTTGGCGCATACCCATTTCAGGAACTTCAGGGTTTACTTCTGCATCCAACCATTCTACTTGTCCTTCTGGATAGTTCGTAATAACAACCTTCAACGGTTGTAAAATACCCATCGTACGTGGAGCTTTCAGCTTCAAGTCCTCACGAATGAAGTGATCCAGATACTTGGAGTCAACCGTACTGTCAGACTTCGTTACGCCGATTTCACGACAGAAGTTACGAATTGATTCTGGCGTAAAGCCACGACGGCGCAAACCAGAAATCGTAGGCATACGCGGATCGTCCCAACCGTCAACAACACCTTCATCAACGAGCTGCTTCAACTTACGCTTACTCATTACCGTATTCGTAATGTTCAAACGAGCGAATTCATACTGATGCGGCGTACTTGCCATTTCTGTCTCTGCAACAACCCAGTCATAAAATGGACGTTGATCTTCGAACTCCAGTGTACAAATCGAATGCGTCACGCTCTCAATCGCATCTTCAATTGGATGAGCGAAGGCATACATCGGATAGATGCACCAAGCATCGCCTGTATTGTGGTGCGTTGCATGTGCAATTCGATAAATAACGGGATCACGGAAGTTGATGTTCGGTGAAGCCATATCAATCTTCGCACGAAGTACTTTTTCACCATTGCCAAACTCACCGTTGCGCATACGCTCGAACAGCTCAAGGTTTTCCTCTACAGAACGGTCGCGATATGGACTGTTCTTACCTGGCTGCGTCAATGTACCACGCATTTCACGCATCTCATCTGCGTTAAGGTCACATACGAACGCTTTCCCCTTCTTAATAAGAAGAACAGCGCGTGCATACATTTCTTCGAAATAATCGGAAGCAAAGTAAAGTGCGTCCCAATCAAATCCGAGCCATTTCACATCTTCCTTGATGGATTCTACATACTCAGTATCTTCCTTCAAAGGATTCGTATCGTCGAAGCGCAAATGCACACGTCCCTTGAACTCTTTCGCCAGTTCAAAGTTCAAGCAGATCGACTTCGCATGACCAATATGCAAATATCCGTTCGGCTCTGGAGGGAAGCGAGTAACGACGCTGTCCACGTTGCCTTCCTTCAAATCATTTACGATAATATTACGAATAAAATTCGATGTGCTCGGAGTTTCCACCATAAATCAACCTCTCTGTCTAATAAAACTTTGTTACATAAATATAACGTCAAACCCCCATCAGTTCAACTCTGAGGGGGTAACTCTCAACCATTTATACGAGTAAATCGAACAGAAGCGGATTTTTATTAAGCTCAACATAATCGAGCCCTTTCTTATTCATTCGATCAATGAGCAAGTTATAATCCTCTGGATGCTTCAATTCAATTCCAACGACGGCTGCTCCATTATCTTTATTATGCTTCTTATGATACTCAAAGCGCGTAATATCATCATCTGGACCCAATACATTTTGCAAAAATTCACGAAGTGCACCTGCGCGCTGCGGGAAGTTAATTGTAAAGTAATGTTTCAATCCTTCATAGATGAGAGAACGCTCTTTGATCTCTTGCATACGATCTATATCATTATTGCCGCCACTGATGACACAGACGACATTTTTACCTTTAATCTGATCCTTGTACAGATCAAGTGCCGCAATAGACAGTGCACCCGCAGGCTCAACCACGATAGCACTCTCGTTATAAAGCTTTAGTATTGTTGTACATACTTTACCTTCTGGTACATGGATGACATCATCCAATATTTTTTCACATATATCATAGTTCAATTGTCCAACTCGTTTTACAGCTGCACCATCGACGAACTTGTCGATTTGATCCAATGTAACCACTTGTTTCTCAGTAAGTGATGCCGTCATGGAGGCAGCACCCTTCGGTTCTACACCAACGACTTTGGTAGTTGGACTAATCATTTTCACATAGGTGCCGACACCTGCGGCTAAACCTCCGCCACCGATCGTGACGAACACGAGATCAGCAGGAACGTCCAATGACTCCATAATTTCCATCCCCACGGTACCATTGCCCGCAACAATATGGGGGTCATCGAAAGGATGAATAAATGTCATCCCCTGTTCATTGCAAATGCTCATTGCCTTTTCGTATGCATCATCATACGTATCCCCAGTTAGGACGACGGTAACATAGGTGCCACCGAATCGCTTTACTTGGCTGACTTTTTGACTAGGTGTCGTACTCGGCATAACGATTGTGCCTTGAATCTGCAAGGCTTGGCAGGAGTAGGCTACCCCTTGAGCATGATTGCCCGCACTAGCGCAGACGATGCCTCGCTCCAGCTCGCTTTGGGAGAGATGGCGAATTTTATTATAGGCTCCACGAATTTTGAATGAACGTACAATCTGCAAATCCTCACGCTTTAAATACACATTGCAATCATATCGAGCGGACAGTATCGGATCGCGCTGCAGCGGAGTCCGTACAATTACTTCTTTTAATACGTGATGAGCACGTACGATATGTTCCATCATTCCTGTCGTAGTCGTCATGTTCTGTCTCTCCTTCTCCATCCTATGTCTGTGTAAGCCTGCCATCACATTTGAAATGCCTAGTTCTTTGCTGCATGGTATACGAACATTACCTATAAAAAAGAGTACAAAAAAACTCGCCCCTAAAAAGGGACGAGTTGATCTCGTGGTACCACCCTTGTTCCGCACATCGCCAACTTCATCATAAGGAATCTACAATTCTGGCATAGCCAGACATTCAGTGTCCACTAATTGAAGCTGCCTTTCCGATCTGCGGCACTCCGTTGCGCACTAGCGCTATCCCGATAACGAGGGACTAACCGTCTGCACTTACTGTCTTACTTAATTAAGTATGACGCATTCAGCGCAGCATGTCAGAGAGGATATGTATCTGCTTCCGCCACCGACTTACACCAACCGTCGGCTCTCTGTAGACTTCCCGCTGACACATCTAGTCTCTTCAACCAAATTGAATCTCCAGCACAGTTCATCACTGCGCAATTGTTGGGTTATTACGTACAACCGATATAAATTGCACGCAACCAGAAAGGTAATTCATTCCTGTTTCCATCAAGTTATTAATCCCTATTATGTGCTCGCTAGTGTTAAAAAGTCAATCGTTCCTTGCGGAATTTGTCTTCCTAGAGTAGACAATATTTATAAGCGTGAAGCCGAATGCCACCACAAATGCTGCTTACTTTGAATTTGCAATAGCAGCCTTCCCTGTCAGCTCTTCTACTTGCTTTGACGCTCGCATACGAAGGATAGAAATAATAGACAAGATACCTACAATAAACAGCACAGATGAAATGGCATACATAGAGGACAATGGCAGCACACTCTTCACGACACCAGCCAGCGACATCGTAATAACCATCGCTCCCATAAACATCGGACTTAAAATACCGTTGACCCGGCCTATAAAATCAGACTCTGTATTTTTAAGAATCAACGTATTGATACCTATCTGGATTGCAGGCAGGAACAACCCACTGAAAAACTGTGCCGTTAAGGTCAGCCACCATAGATGGGACACACCGATTACGACGAACACAACCGAACTGACCGCCATGCCCACTGCCAGCATATGCTGTGGCTGAAGTCGTTTGGACATCATCATCGCCAACGCTCCACCAATCAGCATCGCACCACCGTTGACCATCAGTAAATACTGCAAGTGACCTTTCGGAAGCCCCAACTGCTCTGTAACAACTAGGATACCCAAGGGTTGAATAAGACCAATCGCGAAGCCCGCCATCGCAAAGCAAGCCATCAGCGGCTTAAGAATGGAACTTTTCCACACATAACGTGCTCCTTCCATCAATTCAGATCGCAGCGATGTGCTCGTTTCCTGCTTTTCCTCCTTACGATCAGCAGGTAGAAACAACAGCGCAACCGCTGAAAGCAAGAACATAAAACCAGTAATAATGATTGAGGTTTGAATGCCGTATTGTTCATAGATAATGGTGCCAATTGCAGGACCAGCAACCATAAATAGCGCACCCATCGTCTGAAAGATGGACATTCCTGCTTGCAATAGCTCTTCAGGAACGTGCTGCTTAAACAGCTTCATCGATGAAGGCTGTGAGAACTGTGACAAAATAGCTGAAATAAAGGTTGTGAAAAACACGGCTTCCCAGGAGCCAATAATAATCGTTGCCAAAACGACAAAGACAGAAATCGCACTTAATAGGTCACACCAAATCATCGTTCGTTTTGGACGCCAACGATCAGCAAAGGCCCCACCAATGAAAGAAAAAATAAAGATTGGAGCAAACTCAGCGATCGAAACGAGCGATAACGCTATCGGGTTATTATTCGTCATCTCGACGACATAGAGCAAAACAGCAAAGTTCCGTATCCATATGCCTAAATGCATAAATAGGCCAGCCAGCATAATTGCCTGCACGAAACGATTGCTAAATAAACTTACTACAGAAGGTGCTGCCGCTTGATTCATTTGAGTCCCCCCACTATACTTCCTTGTTACCACTTACCAAGTTTACCCATAACGCAATTGAACTTCAATACATCGATAGCATTGTTTCTGTCTCTATCTCTAGACGTATATAGAGTGCGTATCTGGCATAATCTGTGCTTAAAAAGGGAGATTGGAGGGATAGTAAGTAAATAGAATCATGATCCACTCTTTACTTCATCTTGGTAAAGTGGTAATGTATTAGCAAACAAACGTGTTTACATGACCTTTATACTCTTACAAGACGGGTGACTTTCTATGAATGCTGTACTGTTATCATTAGCTGTTCTTTTCATTATAAGCTTATTCCGAATCCAGGTCGTATTCGCACTCTTGATCGCAGCCGCTGTTGGCGGTATTGCAGGAGGCTTAACCTGGGCCACTACCATCGATACCTTTACGACAGGACTTGCTGATAGTGCTACGATCGCTGTGAGCTACGCTTTGCTTGGCGCTTTCGCAGCTGGCTTAACTGAGACTGGGCTGCCTTCCCAGTTGGTTCAAGGAGCCCGCAAGCTGCTCGGACGCTCTACCCAACAAGGGAGCTCACGCCGTACGACAACGATCGTACTCATGCTGCTCGCAGTGGCCTTTATTGCAAGCCTATCGCAAAATGTCGTACCGATTCATATTGCCTTCATTCCGATACTGATCCCACCGATGTTGGTGATCTGGAATGAGATGCGCGTGGATCGACGCGCAGTTGCATCCGCATTGACGTTCGGCTTGATTATGCCGTATATGCTAATCCCAGCCGGGTTCGGGGCGATCTTTCATGACATCGTTGCGAAAAATATGACGCAGAACGGTCTCGCTGTAGACGCCAGCTTGCTGCCGCAGGCAATGTGGATTCCGGCGTTGGGCATGGTCGCCGGACTACTTGTCGCGATCGGCGTGTCCTACCGCCGTCCGCGCAGCTATTCGTCAACAGCGGCGGCACAGCCTACTGTCGCTGTTGACGAGCGCGATTCGAGCGCAGCGCAGCTGCCAGGCGCTCGACGGGGCACGGTGGCAGGCCTCGCGTCCATTGCCGCGATGCTTGCCACGCAATTGGCGACCGGCTCGATGATTGCCGGAGCCGGAGCAGGGCTTGGCGTGCTCATGTTGGCACGCCTGATGACGCGCCAGCGCGCAGAGCGCGTATTCACGGACGGCATGCGCTCGATGTCATACATCGGCTTCGTCATGATGTCCGCAGCAGGCTTAGCTGCCGTCCTGCGCGCAACTGGAGACATCGACGCACTAGTTGAAACATCCGTCGCTTATGTAGGCGACAACCGCGCCATCGCAGCTATACTGATGCTGCTTATCGGCCTGCTTGTCACTATGGGAATCGGCTCGTCATTCTCGACGATCCCGTTGATCGCGACCGTATTCGTGCCGCTGTGCATGGAGTTGGGCTTCAGCCCGCTGGCTACGATTTCCCTTATCGGTACAGCTGCTGCACTTGGCGATGCAGGCTCCCCTGCGTCAGATAGTACGCTCGGTCCCACAGCCGGCTTAAGTGCCGATGGACAACACGATCACATCTGGGATACATGTGTGCCAACGTTCCTGCACTACAATATCCCGCTGCTCATCTTCGGCTTTATTGCCGCTATGGTGCTCTAGAATAATCGAATGCTGCTGGCTTTATAAGCTTTATACAAAATAAAAAGTGCTGAGTCCCGAGAAGATCTGATTATCTTCTCGGAGCCCAGCACTTTTATGTTTAGAGCTGCTTATATGTGATAAGCAAACTTCATTAGCTTGCCCTTCGATCTCATTACATTTAGCTAGATCATTAGACTTCGTAAGATCTCAGTAAATTTGGTTAGCTGACATTAGATGCCTTAGCTTTCTTGTCACGCTCCGGTTTCTCTGCCTGGATGCGTTCTCCACCCATAAGCGCAATCGAGATAAGTGCGAGGACAACAGGAACGAGAATCCAGCCAAACGTACCGCTAATCGACTCTGCCAAGCTGTTAATCAACCGCTCATATACATCAGGTGGAATTTGCTTGCGCGTCTCCTCTGCCAACAATACTTGAGCATCAATTCCTTGCATCGCTTCTGCACTAGGCATCGCTTGTGAAATGCTGCGATTAAACAAGGCAGACTGCACCGCTCCAAATACCGTAATGCCAAGTGTCATCCCCAGCGAACGGAAGAACGACTGCGTAGCATTTGCTGTTCCACGCTTATTAAAGTCCATCCCATGAACAGAAGCCAAACTGATGAGTGAAAACGAGAATCCAACTCCCATTCCCGTCAATACCATGTACAACGTCATCAGCGTACGAGGAGTGTCAGGCGATAGTGTACTTAGCAGACCAATTCCAGCTGCCAACAAAATACCCGATACGATCATAAGTGAACGGAATCTAAGTCTGGACAAGAGAATGCCCGCTGCTGTACTTGTTACAACCGAACCAAGCATCATTGGTGTTAAAATGAGACCGCTATTTGTAGCTGTCCCCCCATACACACCTTGGACAAACATCGGAATATAGACAACAGCGAATACGAAAATCATCCCATACAAGAAGCCAATACATTGGCTCGTTGCAAACAGCCTTCGTTTAAATAGCGAGAACGTAATAATCGGTTCCTTTGCTTTTGTCTCAATCCATAGAAACAGAGCCAAAAACACCGCAAAGACCACAAACAAACTAATAATCGGCACAGAGTTCCACGCATAGGTTTTACCGCCAAGCTCAAGCGCGAACATGAGGCTGACCACTGCTATAATAAGCGTAAATGCACCTGCCCAATCGATTTGCTGCTTCTTTGTCGGTGAAGTTTCCTTGTAGAACTGCATAATGAACCAGAACGAAACGATACCGAGCGGCAAATTAATATAGAAAATCCACTCCCAGCCCCAGAAATCCGTAATGTAAGCACCAAGCAGTGGACCCATCACACTAGAAGTGCCAAACACGGCACCAAATAGCCCTGTCATTTTGCCGCGCTTCTCTGGTGGGAATATATCAAAAATAATCGTGAAAGCAATTGGTACGAGTGCACCGCCGCCAATCCCTTGAATGACACGGTATAGCGCCAACATCTCGATGCTGTTAGCTGTTCCGCATAATATACTGCCTAACAAGAACATTAACAATCCAAATATGTAGAAACGTTTGCGGCCAAACATATCCGATAGCTTACCGAATATCGGCATACCCGCCATCGTAGCAACAATGTAAGCTGAAGTTACCCAGACGAACTTCTCCCAGCCTCCTTCACCACCGATATCTGCAAGAATTGTTGGCATCGCGGACGCGACGATTGTGTTATCCATCGCAGACATCAGTATACCAAGCAGCAATCCGGCTACGACGAATGGAAGCTTATTTTGATTTTGATTGGCTAACATATTTCTCAGCTATCCCCCTTTATTTATTGACCTGCTGAGCCGATAGATCTATTACACACCTTTTCAACAAACTAAATTGACCCCTAGTCACCGAACATTCCCCTGTATGCAGTAATATGGCAATATCGATTATTTTTCTATTTTCTGTTATCATTTCTTACAACACTACAACTATACCATAGTTAATGAACCATCAGTCAGGTAAACGAAATCGTTTATGACACCATTGAATATGTTTAATCTTGTATATATTCAACCTTCAAGCAACCTTCCCTTTTTCATTTACACCAACCTTCCGTTAGCACTACCGTCACAGATTAAATTTGCAAAACCATGTTTATTTACTATATAGAATGCAGCACATCACGCGAGCTCGTAGAACAGCCCTTTAAATAAGGTTCCAGTTACGTTATTGTTACATTCAAATACATAATTACATCATTACACACCATTACATTCATTTCCGTAGCAAAGGAGAAACGTACGCATGTTAAACTCAACACATACATACGGTCGTGACCGTTTCCTATATGTAGGCTTATTTATTTTTCTCGTTATTGCAAGCATTGCTCTAATTGGCTGTGGCAGCGGCAGCAAACAGGAACTTCTCGCTCCTACGTTTGTAACGCTTCCGCAGTGGGGGCATATTCCCATTCCCGAAAAAGTGAAAGAAGATGAGTCTACAGATAACCGTTTGAACTATTTAATTGCCTACGAATACAAAGCTTTTGTTGATTACTACTTGAAAGAACTGCAAGCACTTGGCTGGAGCTTGGAGGAGTTCGAGGCGAACAAATTATTTCATGCCAGCAAAGGGGACGACGACTTCGTCATTATTATGACGAAAACGGATAAAAAAGATGTCGTACGACTTACCATTAAACGAAAAGAAGTAACAGGAAGATAAATGACAAAAGAAAGGTAGTTACTCGAACCATCCATCTAACAAAATAAGCAGAACAGACAGAAGAGATAAGATGCAGCAGCATACTTCTAATTGAGAAAGCAGCAACCAATTTCCTGCATCTATGTAAAAAAGCGTATTAGGTCTACCAAATTGAGGGTCAACCCCCAGTTATGGTGCCAATACGCTCTTTTCGTTATCCTATATTTCACACACGAATATCGTGTACATGTACTTATACGCTTAGGCCTGCCCCCACCGAACTCTACCGCAGCAGCGCCTGAATGTCCTGCTTCATTCGTAAAAATTTCGGATCATTTTGCAGTTCTTCACGACGAGGCCGTTCGAATGGCACGTCAATTCGCTGCAGCACGCTGGCAGGCCGTGCGCTCAATACGTAGATGGCATCAGACAGCAGCAAAGCCTCTTCGATGCTGTGCGTAATAAACAACACAGAGCGGCGATGACGCTCCCACAGCTCCACGAGCCAGCGTTGCATATCACTGCGCGTTAGCGCGTCCAGGGCGCTGAACGGCTCATCGAGCAACATCAGCTCATGCGGGCTAAGCAGCGCTCGCAAGAAGGCTGCCCGCTGCTGCATTCCGCCAGACAGCATGTGCGGATAGGCGCGCTCATAGCCTTCAAGTCCGACATTGCGCAGCCATTCGCGCGCCTCAGCCCGCAGCTCGCGTTTCCCGCGTCCAGCAATCTCTTGACCAAGTATGACATTGTCCTCAATCGTTCTCCACGGGAACAGCGCCGCCTGCTGGGGCATGTAACTTACATGACCAGTCTCGCCAACCACTGACTTGCCATGAATGGCAATATCGCCAGCTTCAGGCTTCAATAAACCGCCTATCAAGTGGAATAGTGTGCTTTTGCCAGAGCCAGAAGGACCTAGCAAAGAGACGAACTCTCCCTTGCGCACTGACAACGAGATGCCGTCCAGCACCTGCACTCTGCCTTTCGTTCCTTTGAACGACATATCGACCATATCGATATGCAGCGCTAATGGAGAATCGACGTCAGCATCACGTTGTTGTACATGTTGCTGCAATTTTACATCCTGTTGATTGTCCTGTTTGAACTTCGCATTCTCTACATGCTGCATTTCATCGCTCCCTCCTACTCTTCATCCGTGGAACGCTGTCCATGCCAATGAATCAATCGACGTTCGATAAACTGGATAACCTGGAACAACATCACGCCAAGGAGTACTACGATAACGATAGCGACAAACATCCGATCCGTACGGTATGCTGCTTGCTGGAGCAGCATATAGTGGCCGATTCCTTTATCTGTTCCGATCCATTCCGCCACAAGAGCACTCATTACACTATACGCAGCCGCAATCTTCAATCCAGAAAACATCGAAGGCAGTGCATGCGGAAGCTCCAATTTCCAAAACAGCTGCATGCGACTCGCACCAGCCATTCTCATATAATCGACCATCATCCGATCTGTACGAGATAACCCATCCATCGTAGCAATCGTAATCGGGAAGAAGCAGACAAGTGCAATGACAATGATCTTAGGAAGCAAGCCGAAGCCGAACCAAATCATAAGCAGCGGCAGCAACGCAATCGTCGGCACGTTTTGACTAATAATAATTAAAGGATAAACCGCTCTCCTTACAATTGGAACAGGGTGCAATACCATAGCAACTAGCAAGCCTACAGCCGAGCCAATCCCGAAGCCAACCAATGTCAGCTTAAGCGTTGCCCAAGTATGACCCAATAACGTCTTCCAGCTCGCCTTAGCCTCCTGTACAATATCGTACGGACTTGGAAGCATCCATTTCTCAATATCAAACACCGATACGGTAACTTGCCATACGATTAGGAGCAGAAGAACCGCCACTAAGGGCGGTCCAACTTGTACAAATTTGCGACGCAGCATTAACGGTACTTCTCCGTCAATTTATTCATGGAGATGCCACTAGGATTGTACACGATTTTCACTTGCGACATCGCACTCACACAGCCCATTTCGACCATAGCTTCGCTCATTTGTTCAATGACACGCAGCAATGTGGAAAGCTCCCCTTCCATTGTCGTTTCCAATGGGTTCACTTGATATTTCACACCTGATGCTTCGATAATAGCAATTGCACGGTCTACATAAGGGATAACGTCCTCACCATTTGGTGTTTTCGGGATAATTTGAACACTTACTAAACTGTTTGCCATGTTCATCTTCCTTTCCTCAATAAAGGTAAGCTGCCCTATTATTCAACAATAAGGCTTATTATATATTCAACTGCAACATCACTACGTCAAACTTACTCTCGCACTTAATTTGCACTTGGCAAGAAATCATTTGTAAATGCCTTATCCACATCAATGGATTTGTCCATCAACTTGTTATCCACAAGCCACTTCGTATAGTTATCCCATACTTCGCGTTTCTGCTCGCCCCAACGCGGCGCATCCTCTTGATACTTTGTGGATAGCCATTTTTGGCTGGCATGTACAAGCTCTTTATCCAAGTCTGGTACAGCCTTGAGCAGCAAGTCTGCCGCTTCTTCCGGCTTCTCAATCGCCTCTTGATATCCTTTTGCCGTTGCCTTCATAAAGGCCTTTACTAGCTCAGGATCGTTCGCAATTAACTGCTCATTCGTTGCAATGACAGGCGTATAGAAATCCAGCTCTTTCGCAAATTCATTCATATACAGCATATCAACTGGCTCACCGCGCAGCTCTGCTTCTATGCCTGTCCAGCCATAGAACACCCATGCAAAGTCAATGTCACGCTTCACGGCTGTAAAGTAATCTGCTTCACCGATATTAACATTTTTCACCTTGCTATAGTCAGCATCCGCTTGCTCCATTACCGTACGCAAAATGGCTTCTTCTACCGGAGAACCCCAGCCGCCATAATTTTTGCCTTCAAAGTCCTTTGGCGTTGTAATGCCTTTGGACTGCGGAGCAGCAAATCCAGACGTATTGTGCTGAATAATCGCAGCTAGCGACACGATTGGCACCCCTTGCGAACGTGCCTGCGTCAATGACTCTTGTACAGAAACCCCGAACTGAACTTCACCAGAACCAACTAGTGTATTCGGGTCCCCAGCCGTGGATTGAATAATGTCCACATTCAATCCTTCCTGCTCATAGTAGCCTTTTTCCTTCGCTACATATAAACCTGTGTGATTCGTATTTGGTGTCCAATCAAGCACGATCTTCACATTACGCAATTTGGCAGTCTCACCAGCTTGCCCGCTTGATTTTGAAGCTTCCTTCTCCTTTGCTCCACAAGCCGCCAAAGTTAATCCCATAATTATCACTAGAAAAATAGCGATTGCACGTTGTTTACTTGAAAATTGCATCGTATGCCTCCTCAGTAGACAGATTGAATTGAATGTGAAACCACCCACTGTACAATGGGTAAAACGGGTCATGCTTGTTCGTGCAACTTATACACATCATGCACCATATCATCTGGGCGTCATTCTATCTTTATCCACATGTGGACAACAAAAAAAGACGTCCCACCGGGACGCCATCGCTGCGTAATTGGAATTCAGTGTATGGTCATCGAACCTTTGTGCATATGATTTCCTATGTACTCTTGTGTTATGTATCTAACACGATGATGTCTGGAAGTCATGCTCTTGGATGCTTTAGGAGGCGCAACGCCCCATTCCCATGTTCACTGAATCAATGTTTCCTACGCTGGCATTACCCAGATCAGGTTATAAGGGTCGGTATCTTCAAGGGATACATTCTCAGCCGGCCATATTCCAGCTCCCCAAGTGCTATTGTCACTATCGAACAAACGTTTACAACACGTAATTATAGACTTCGCCGGTTGGATTGTCCAGATATTTCAACATCATTCGACTCATGCTATTATGATAGTACTAGGACTTTGATCGTTATGAGGCTTCACTCTAACCTACTATTGTTATGTCGTGGTGCAGACCTCTGAAAGGAACATGTGGGAAGTGATGTGTGAAGCTAAGAACAACTGGCAGCCAGACTCGGAACAAATAGCTCTAAAACAGAGTAAGAAGCAAGCCGAACAGTTCTGGGCATCCAATAAGTATGATGTGATGGCACGTGGGTATGCTTCCTATAAACAAATATCTGCTCGCTATCGTGATGCCTCTACTGCAGCTGATTATGAAGCAGCTATGCATAGCATATCCCATACGCTCAGCGTTCTTCCCTATACGATGAAAGGGCTTCGAACTTCGGTTGAGCATATGTGGGGATATGTGAGCAAGCATGTGCATGAAGAAGAGCGCGCAGTGTTTCAGCACATATTCGATACATTGGAATGGCAGTCAGAAACTTCTGAACTCGAACCAGATGCATTCGAAACTGCCGCGCCGCTGTTGCTCCTTATTCAAGAGTTCGCTATAAAATACGATGTTACTTATATCAAGCAAACAATGGCTAACAGCTTTCCACGATTAGCAGAGAACCATCAGCAAGATCACAATTAAGAACAACAGTAGGCTGCTTGGGCATGATCGAACAACTGTCCAGTAGCTAGCTACTTTGTTAAATCAATTCTACCTATAACCATATACATGCAGAATGACTTCATGTACAGACAGGAGGGTTATTACAACGATGCAAGATGTACTTATCGGAAGTGCCGTCTCCGCGATGTCGACGGGGCTCGGAGCTATTCCTATTTTATTTATGAAAAATGTCACCCATCGCTGGCGCGATATATTGTTGGCCTACACGGCAGGAATTATGACCTCCGCCTCGATGTTCAGCCTTATTCCAGAAGCATTAAGCTTATCTAACACATGGATCGTTGCATTCGGCTTGATGCTGGGATGTCTGACTTTATTGTGGTTAGAAGGCATCGTGCCACATGTAGATCTTGAAAAAATGGAGCATGCTTTAGGCAGCAGCAGCGGTCATGCTCACGCTCCAATCGACCATAAATCGATGCTTATTATTGCCGCAATTACGTTACACAATCTACCTGAGGGATTATCCGTTGGGGTTAGCTATGCAAGCGGCAGTGAAGCGCTCGGGCCGTTAATTGCCTTTTCCATCGGCTTGCAAAATGCACCTGAAGGTTTTCTAGTTGCTCTCTTCCTCGTCACGCAGAACGTGAACCGTTGGAAGGCACTTGGTGTAGCTGCCCTAACAGGCGGCGTGGAGATTATTACTGCGCTGCTCGGATTTTTCTTAAGTTCCTTCGTGAGCAATCTCGTGCCGTACGGATTATCATTTGCAGCTGGAGCGATGCTGTTTATCATTTATAAAGAGCTAATTCCAGAAAGCCATGGCGATGGCCACCAACGCGCCGCTACCATTTCTTTCGTAGCAGGTATTATTACGATGCTCGCTCTGACACAATGGGTGTAAGGTGTAAAATATTTTTAATGTGACAAGCAGAAAGACGAGGCTGTGATTACTCACACCTCGTCTTTTTTATGACTATCACTGGCTACCTTTACTACTACCATTTAGATCGCCTTAAACTTCACTGGCGACGAAAAATTAACAAGCGTCGTGGATGTCGAAAACTCTGAGACCTCATCGATAAAGGACTCTACCTCATGAATCGATTCCGCCACAATTTTAACAAGATAACAGTACTGCCCCGTAACGCGATGGCATTCAATGACGATCGGAGACTGTTGGCAGAATTGCTGAAAGACGAGCATTTTTTTCGTTTCGAATAAAATAAAGCCGGTAAAACTTTTGTTCAACTTCTCAGGGTTAACGATCGCTCGATATGCCTCAATTACACCAGCACTCTCCAGCTTCCGCACGCGCTCCGTAACAGCTGGCGTAGATAGATTAACAATTTGCCCTAGTTTTGTCATGGAGATACGACCGTCCTCTTGAAGGATGCGCAGCACTTTTTCATCGATATGATCCATCTTGACGTTCTCCTTTATTTTTTAAGGTTTGATTGCAATACAGCTAAAAATATTTAGTTTCAAGGGTAAAACACCTTTGAAAGGTTATGTAAGTTGTTTCCTACAATTCATATACTTTTAGTATAACGAATATGCGTTCGAGGGGGAGCTAAAATGACACTAAAGATGATGACTAATTGTAAAAGATGTAGCCAACGCATTCAAGAGGATGAAGCAGCTTATATATGTGTTGAAGAGCTTACCTATTGCCAGTCATGTGCATTTGCGTTGGAACATGCTTGTTCCGCTTGCGGCGGAGAGCTCGTTCGTAGACCCCGCCATGCAATTACGGCGGCAAATAAGGTAGCAAATCGCAGCGGATGGAGCGCGTATGGGATGCTTCCTTTTTGAAAATTGTGCATAAATATTAAATCCATTGAGTATACAAAAAAAACCCAACAATCACACTCCGACAGTTCTATAAAATATTATAGAAGGCAATAAGCACTTAAATTATTCTATAATGTTGAGAAATAAGCCGAGGACTACGTTCCCTCGGCTATTTTTATTAATTCCCCCCCTATTTTATAAGAAATCACAATCTGTTTGTGAACAACAACTTAAAAACGCATAAAATTTATTCAAAAAAATGCCTTAAATACCTTTTATATGATAATATGGGATTCGATTTAAAAATATTAATATATAGGGAGGAAATAAGTAAATGAAGATTTTTGCTGAAACAAAGAAGCGCTTCAAATTGTCAATGATCATAGTGATTCTTGTCGCTTCCGTAATTTCTCCAGCAATATCCAATGCATATGAATATTATGGATGGTGGAACGATCCATATAAAATGATTCCAGGTATTTCTTCTGGGACTTATATAGTGGATACGATTGATAACTATAATTACAACGGAAAAGTATTCATGTTTCAAACAGCGTGGAACTCAGCAATGGATGAATGGAATAATAGAACTGAAGCGAATATACAAAACAGCATTAATGTTAGTGGGCCAGAACGCATAAGAATGCGGGGAGAGAATTATGGAAATGTCGGATTGCAAGGCTGGGTAACCGTTTATAAAAATAATGTAGTGGTAGGCGATGGAGATGCTACTCCTTTACCTGTCACTTCTGGTTGGGATTATGCAATTGCTACCTTAAATGCTCATTCTTTAAGGGACTACACTTACCCTCAGTATAGAGCCGTTGGAATTCATGAGCTAGGACATGCGCTTGGTTTAAATCATGAGACAGACGGAACTCCTTCAATTATGAATGACAAATTATATCCCCCTAATAGCTATTTAGTTCCTCAACAGGATGATATAAATGGAATCAACAATCTCTATTAATGAATAGGAGGATTTATTGATGAAAAACATAGTATCGACTCTGTTTATAGTAGCATTGATTATAACAAGTTTGTCGGCCTGTGGTAATGAAAAACAAAGTCAAGCACAACAAAAAAAAGAGCGCAATGTGTATTATGGAAACTTTATGTTGGACACACATTATAAATCTTTAGAGGAGTTAGCTTATGATGCTGATCTAGTAGCAGAAATAGAAGTAAATGCAAACAATCATAATATTAGTTATATAGACCCAACGTTTAAGACAATTGAAGTTAAAATCAACAATGTCTTGAAAGGGGATTCAAAGATCAAATCCCAGGCAATTCGTATTCTTGAAATAGCCTCCACTGTTAGCGAAAATGCAAATAAAAAGAATATAGTGTTCCTCGATAAATACGAAGGTCCCCTAGCAGATGATGTCTATGTTATTGTGGGGGTATACCAAGGAATGTTTAAACTTGATGAAGCTAATCAAGTTGTTTATGACGCTGATAAATACGAAGGTGTTAAGCACTTCCAAGCATCAGTGGAAGGCTTAGATAAACAATCTTTTGAACATAGAGTTCAAGAAGCCATTAAAAACGCTAGTCCTCCTCAGCCGAATATACCTCAATTAAGTGAGGCTGAAAAGAAATTAGCAGAAGAAGAAGGCCACAAGATGTATCTGGAAGATAAAAAGCGACTCGAAGAAATGAAAAAGAAAAGCGTGGAAGAAAAACAAAAGTAAACAGAACCAGCAAATAAATAAAAAGGCAGCCTATTAGCTGCCCTCTAGTTCATCGAGCAATCTTATCCGCTATAGGGTAAAGATTGCTCTTTCATTTTCTTTTGTCATTTATCTTCACAACGCATCATGACCACTCACGCGTACGAATGTTGCGTGCCCAATAGAGGAACGGTGTCGATGCAATCGATACGATTAGTTTGATTACATATGTCGTAATGAAAATTTCGAACCATACATCCCATGGGAATACGAATGCAAATGCGATAAAACAAAATACGAATGAGTCTGCCAATTGGCTTAATCCCGTACTTACATTACTGCGAATCCACAGCTGATTCGGCTTGTTGAACTTCTGCTTGATGATGCTAAACAGCTTAACATCTAAGAACTGACTGATGAAGTAAGCCGTCAAGCTTCCGATCGCGATACGCGGCATCAATCCAAAGATCGATTCCATCGCGTGCTGCATCGTCAAATCCCCTTGTGGTTCAAACACAAGCACAAGCTGCATCAGGACCGTTGTCATAATAAGCGTAAAGAACCCAAACCATACAGCGCGGCGCGCCTCCTTCGGTCCATACTTCTCATTTAACAAGTCCGTTGTCAGGAACAAGGTTGCATTTGCCGTGTTGCCTAACGTCATAACGATCGAAAACATTTCAATCGTCTTTGTTACTTGGATGTTAGCAAGAACAGTCATAACCCCGATCCATGCATACATCCCAAATTTACCGAACTGACGGTAACAGAGTAGGAAAAATACGAAGTTCACGAGAACGAACAGTATCCCCCAATAAAAATTAAACATAAGGATTTCCTCCTAGTTTTGATATCGCGGGATGGTTACGAACCGCGGTGCGAATCGCACGATGTGCTAGCACAATGAGTTACTATATCACAATTAAAATGAAGCGCCAATAAATTTTTATTTTCCATTAGAATTGTGATAAATATCATAGCAAATTAGCTCTAATTTTGCGTATATTTCTGGAATTGTGATGAAAATTTGAACATTGTTATCGATCGCTCAATATGATGCAAAATACGTATGATAAAGCCTTGAATCGTATTGCGAAAGTGCTACAATGGACTTGAAATTAGTAAGATAATTTTTTCACAAAGTAATAATAACTTAATTTTACAAATTAAAAAGGTGGGGGAAATCATGAAAAAACTTTCATTGATCCTTGCAATGACAATGGCATTCGGTTTACTCGTTGGCTGTGGAGCTAAAGAAGAAGCGAAAGATACAGCTCCTAAAACAGAAACAACAGCTCCAGCTGCAACAACAGAACAACAAGCAGCGTACAAAGACGGCTCTTATCGTGCTGAAGGCAAAGAGTTCGATGCAAAATCCGGCTGGAAAGGCACTGTAGAAGTTACTGTTAAAGACGGTAAAATTGCGACAGTGAATTGGGATGCAGTTCACAAGGATGGCGGAGACACGAAAAAAGTCCAATCGCAAGATGGCCGCTATGACATGGTAAAGGGCGGAGGTAGCTCCCATTGGCATGAACAAGCTGCATCGATGGAGAAAGCACTTATCGAGAAGCAAGATCCAGCAGCTATCGTGTTGAAAGAAGACGGTAAAACAGATGCAGTAACCGGCGTTTCGATTCACGTATCTGAGTTCGTGCAGTTGGCTCAAGAGGCTCTTGCAAGCGCGAAATAATTGAATGCTCGTTCATGAGACAGCTCCGCTGTAGAGAAAGCAAGTATGGATCTCACGTTTTGTGGAGTCCTCCCCTTTTCTGCAGCGGAGCTCCCTTTTACGTATAGAATGATTTAAATTTGAACATTTCCACAATAGCACTAACACGAAAAGTCCAATCGGACACTAAAATTTTAGGGGTGACCAAATACCATGAAGAAAATCGTTGTACTCGGCGGCGGTTATGGTGGTGTCTTAACAGCGAAAAAGCTGGCGAAGCGCTTAGCGAAGGACAAAGACGTCAGCATTACACTTGTCGACCGCCATCCATACCATACGATGATGACGGAGCTGCATGAAGTAGCAGCTTGTCGTGTCGATGAAGAAGCTATCAAAATGGATTTGAAGCAGATCTTCGCAGGCCGTAAAGTTGATGTAGTATTAGATGAAATTAAAAATATTGACTTCGATGGCCAATCGCTAAAAGGAAACAAGAAGACGTATGACTACGACTATCTTGTTATCGGTACCGGTTGTAAGCCTACGTTCTTCGGTATTCCAGGTGCAGAAGAGCATGCGATGACACTATGGTCATTCGATGATGCAGTGAAATTGAAGCGTCAAATCCGCGATATGTTCAACCTTGCATCGAAAGAGCTGGATGAAGAGAAACGCAGACAAATGCTAACATTCGTCGTTGTTGGTGCAGGCTTCACAGGGATCGAGCTGATTGGTGAAATTGCAGAATACCGTGAAGAGCTATGCCACGAATATCATATTGATTCAAAAGATGTGCGACTCGTTGTAGCCGATATGGCACCGAAGATTCTACCTATTTTGCCGGACAAGCTTATTAAGAAATCCGAAAAGTATTTGCAAAAAATGAACGTAGAAATGATTACAAGCGCGAAGATTACAGGCGTGACTGAGAATTCTGTCGTGCTTGGTGATAAGGGCGAATTGCAAGCGCAAACGATCGTCTGGACAGCTGGCGTAGAAGGCTCAGAGCTTGTTGGCAACCTTGACGTACAGCAAAATGGACGCAAGCGTATCGTAACAAATGATAAGCTGCAATCCGCTGATCATAAAAATGTATACGTTGTTGGCGACAACATCTTCTATGTGCCGGAAGGCGAAGAACGACCTGTACCACAGATGGTTGAAAATGCGGAGCACTCTGCTACACTAATCGCTCATAACATTACAGCCGATATTAAACAGACCAATAAGTACAAATCATACAAGCCTACCTTCCATGGTACAATGGTTTGCATCGGTGGACGCTATGGGGTCGCTGCCATTGGCACACCGAAGAAAATGTTCCATTTCACAGGCTTTATGGCGATGTTCTTCAAACATATGATTAATATCGTCTACTTCTTGCAAGTGCTTGGCTTCCATAAAGTCTGGTCTTATAAAATACATGAGTTCTTTAAAGTGAAAAATAAGCGCAGCTTCGTCGGTGGACATCTCGCTATGCGCTCGCCGAACTTCTGGCTCGTGCCGCTTCGTATTTTCCTAGGCTTCAAATGGTTAAGTGAAGGTTTGGCGAAGCTTCCTAAAGTATTGGAAAATCCATCGAACATCTTCCTAATTCCGCCCAAAGCGGCCGATGGAACGACAGGTGCTTCGCAAGCAATTGAAGCCGTTCAACAAACAGTTGACGGGCATACCGCTGCTTCTTCCGTCCAAACAGCAAAGACAGCTGTTGAAGCGATTCCGGTTCCGGATTTCCTCAAGAGCATGGTCGATGGAAGTATGGATATGTTCTTCTATACTAGCGATGGCGGTTACACAGCATTAGCGACTATTTTCCAAACGGGAATGATATTTGCTGAAATTATTTTCGGCGCGATGCTCATCCTAGGCTTGTTCACATCGTTGGCATCCATCGGTACGATTGCGATGGGCGTTATGATTTATACATCTGGTATGGCACCATTCGAAATGCTATGGTATTTCTTCGGTGGTATCGCTCTCATCGGTGGTTCGGGCAGCACGCTTGGCCTAGACTACTACTTGTATCCGCATCTCAAACGAATTTGGAAGAACATACCTTTCGTGAAAAAATGGTACCTTTACACGGACTAATCCGTAGTAAATAGTATATTCATTTATATAGGCGTAAAGTAATGTGTACATCGTGCACATTACTTTACTTATTTTATCGGGAGGCGGGGGATCATGATAACGCAATTCATTCAAGACATGTATGAACAATTGGAACGAGAGCTTCCAGAACAAGCCGGCATACAGCTCAGCGCAGATCTACACAATATAAGACTTCAGGACATGGCCGTTCGCTTGCATCATGTTGAGATGGCCCATAAAGAACGACTAGCCTTGCTTGGCTGCTATGCGCTTGTCCTTCTTTCTTTGCGCATTCATGACCAACTCCCCACCGACCCAGCAACTGCTGGACGATCTGTACTGGATGGAGACTTTATTATGAGTTTCTATTTGCAGTTCGCCCTGCGCCATGGATTCATTGACTTGATTGCCGAGCTCGCTCCTGTCATTAAGCAAGTGCAGCTTAAGCGTGCCGAGCAAAAACTAGCGGATGAAGCCAATATACACAAACAAACGATAAAATTTATAGCTAAACGATATAAAAAACTGTATCCATTGACTCAAACGTTTAAGCAGGTGACGTATGACGTTGTCTAACCCTGCTCTATCCGACCAATTGCAAATCTCCATGAGACGGATTAACCGTGATTTGGAGCGTATCGTGACGACTGACCCTGATATAGCATCCCGCTCCATTGTAAGGAAAAGCGTACTAGAGCTTATTCGTTCAGGCGGCAAACGGCTCCGTCCAATTATGGTTATCGTCGGAAGCCGATTCGGGGCGAAACCGGAGAGTACGAATGTGTATCAGCTAGCTGCTGTCTGTGAATTCATTCATGCGGCTTCCCTTGTGCATGATGATATTCTCGATCAGGCCGACACCCGCCGTGGACAGCCGTCTTTACACAAAATAACGGATGTGAAGACCGCCGTACAAATCGGCAACTACATGATGAGCCGCGTATTGGAACTGCTCTCTGCTCGCACGAAAGACCGTGACCGCAACATCGAAGAACTTGCTTCGTTAACAACGACGCAGTTGTGCCTAGGCGAGTATCAGCAGATGGATAATCGTTATAATTTCGACCTGACTTTGGAACAATATTGGGAGAAGACCCGAAATAAAACAGCTGTACTTATGGCTACCTCGCTGCATCTAGGTGCTAGAGCAAGTGAAGCCGATGAAAGTGTGGCTAAGCAGCTGTATGAGTTCGGTGATCAACTAGGCATGGCGTTCCAAGTGCGAGACGATGTGCTCGATTTGCAGCAATCTACCGAAGTACTCGGTAAGCCTGCCGGAGCTGATTTGCGCAACGGACAAGTTACCCTGCCTGTCCTGCTGGCAATGGAGGAACCCGCTATTGATAATCATTTGCGGAAGCTGCACGAAGGAGCACCCGATCATCTCTTCGATGAGGCGATCACGCTCATCCGAAACTGTGGTGCGATAGAACGAGCATTAGAAGTCAGCCACACCTTTATGCAGCGCGCATGGGATATTACCGAACAGCTATCCGGCCATCCCGCTCATCGCGACTTACAAACATTGTGGCATTATTTTGAGAAGCGTACGTATTAATAAGCAATATGTTCGTGAGTACGTCTGACAACACAATAGGAACCAATCCTGCGGAAACTGCGGAAAAATAAATAAGCTCTTCGCCCGTGTACAGTGTACATGCGCGGAGAGCTTTCTGTTATACGGCATGAATGACTCTTTTTCGTGTATAATCACAATGGTAAAATAAAAGTGGGACAACAGCATTCGCATTGTCCATTACAGACCACCTGCACGATTGCTTATAGGTGGACGTTCATGAAGGAGGACCGAGTGTGAAGCCACGGCGATTTGTAATTGAAGCAGTCATGTTAGCCGTATACGGTCACCTATTCGTCCCGAAACGGCCTGTAGAATATATGATTCCATACTCTACGATTAGTGAATTGTATGAGATACGTATTACAGACGAGCGCATTATGCCTGATCCAGAGGATGACCAGCATGCTAAGGAACACATGGACTTGCTGATCGGACTTTTCGAAAGACCATTTAATAAGAAAAAGATCGACCGCGCACTAGGCATTCCTTGGCGGCAAAGCGCTCCTTTGCTAATAAACGAGTATGTATCCATTATCATCATTAATGGGATGGACAGCATGCAGTACGGCGAAACCTTTGATCCGATTGAAACAGAGCTGATTCTCACTTGCATGCGCGAGCAAGCCCCGTTGCTGACCGACCAATTGGAATACGTCGAACGACTTATTCAGCATGAGGTACCGATTCCAATCTATGATATTGAAGATTATGAGTATGCATTGGAACATACGGAGGAATAAAAGGATAGCTAGCAAGTGATTCATCAAAGGCAGACGGCGAAAGACGAAGGTCCAGTCACGAACAGGTCTAAACGGCTTCCTGATAGGTTACATCAGTGGCTTGTGACTTGTAACTATGTGACTTTATGTCTTTCGCCCCTATCCTTACATAAGTAAACGAAAAGTGCGCAAAAGGATACTACGCATATTCGAGAGACAGAGTCAGTTCTCTCTCAACAGGATAAATTACATTAACGATTGCCACAGAGGCTATTCCGCATATATTACTTGTTTTTGATATGTAAAGGGTGTCAGCGAGCTTATCTGCTCCAGAGAGCCATATTATTAGCCAGATTTGCTATAATAAGCGCTCGTACGACCGTTAAAATTTTAATACAGATGATTTCACGAAAATAACGTCAATAGCGTTCGTTAGATGAAGCGCCACGGCGTGATACAATGCAAATTATAAGGCCCACGACCGATCGTTACATTTCACCGATCACACGATTCAGCGATACCTGGAACAGCTTCCATTCCTCTGTTTTTTCTTGAAGCTGCTTCTTCCCTTTATCGGTAATATGATACGTCTTCCGAGCTCGTCCTTCTGCTTCACTCCATATCGCTTCCACATGACCTTCATTCTCCAATGCGTGAAGAATAGGATACAGCGTACCTTCCTTCAGCGCAAATACTCCATTGGATTGAGCATCTAACCGCTTAATGAGCTGGTAACCATACATCGGCTGCTGTTCCAACATGGAAAGCACAAGCATTACTGTGCTACCCTTGAGCAATTCTTTGCTCACTTTCATCTATCATCTTCCTTTCCCTATTACAACTGTCCTATCCCAATTAACCTCATGTTTTGGAAGGGTATCTTTACGCATATAAATATTCGTACATAATCCAAGCGCAAACATCCAAATGAGCATTGAATTCGCACCATAGCTTAATAATGGCAAATTGGCCCCATTCATAGGAACTACACCAATCAAACCACCTATATTGAATATAACAGGGATTGTAACATAGCAGCTAATGAATAACATCAAGCCTCTCCCAAAACGCTGCTTTACTTGATACGAAGAACGGAACAGCCAAATCAATCCTCCAAGCAAGATAGCTAGTACTCCTACGCCCACAATCCAACCGAATGCATAAACAATAACGACTAATATATGTTCAGAATGTGGATATGGAATATCCGCTCGCTCAATCCATCCTTTTCCCCACCAACCTGCTTGTATAAGTAAATCCTGCAAATGATAGAACAGCCACAATGCATCACTCGTATGATGACCTAGCAAATGGCTTCCCCACGATTCTAACCTCTGCATCTGAATCAGGTAAGATTGTAAATTTAGAAACCCTAGCAGGCCTACACTTAATGCAGCAATTGCTCCAATAATCATGGCTTTCAAAGAAAACGAATGTATGAACAATATCAGAATGAAACCTAGTAAATAGACAAAGACTTCATAATATTGCGCTCCATTAACAAAGGTGATCACAGGAATAATCCCAATGAACTGAAGAGTCAGCTCCCCTCTAAGACTAAGCTCTGGATGCTTGACACGATATTGTGAAATGATTAAAAAGATCGCAAATAAAAATAAAAATGTCGTTAGAAATCCAACATCTAATGCAATAGCACCGATACCAATCCAAGATCCCGCCCCATTTACCTCTATCCCTATTAATCGTCCACATCCGAATAAAACCATTGCAGTCACATATAAAAACCATCCTTTATCGCGCCACCAACGATAATCGATTAATGAGGTAATGAAGAATATAACAAGTCCAAACCCTAGAAAAACAAAGTGTCTATCCAACAAGCCCCTTTCCGCATAATTACCATTCACCGTATGTTGCAAAGCCCAAATACCCAATGTACTCACTACTAATAAAATAGCAATCATACCCCAGAACAGCCATGGAAACCGTGTTCGATGCACGATATTAAACTTCTCTGCTATCGTATCTATAGCTCCCATTTGCCTAATCGCATTCGCTTCGGCTTCGGAACGAGACATCCCCTTATCCATTTGCTCCTCGACCTGATTGTACAGATGATCCTCCAGCTCTGCTCGTATGCTGGCTCTCATTTCTTGCGCACGAATTCCCGCTTCTACTTGCTCCACATAAGAATCTAATACAGAACGCTCATTCTCTTCTCGATCCATGGACAGGCATACCTCCTCTTGTTCGCAACCTATTTTTCCACAATGAACCAATATTATACCTAGAATTACTATACATAGATTTACTATGCGTGTAAAGGTACATATCTATTTTTAGCTATATTTATCTATTCCTAGCCTATATGTTAAGCAGCTCCTATTCGCATTAACTGAGGATCGTGCATGAGAGTACGCTTAAGCGTGTCGGCAATTCAATTATCGTTCCATAGAAAAAAGGAGCAGCTAGTAGTTTCGCTGCCCCTTTCATACCTATTAGTTTCCTCCCCCGATTACAAGACTCCTCATGTTAAACAATCTCCGCTTATTACCTTATTCTACTTTCTACTCCCTCCCCTTTACATTTCTCATCCTCTATCTCCTATCACAACGTGAGCTAACTTACTCCGTGGTTCATTCGCCTTCTACATCTCACCCTGCTACTCTACCCAAGTACCTGCACACATTTCCGCCGTAAAACCTGGCCCGAAAGCCGCTAATAGCCCTTTATCCCCAGGCGAGCGCGTTCCCGCTTCAAATAGACGAGCTAATACATCAAAGACGACAACGCTGGACAGGTTCCCGCATTCTGCTAGACTCTCTCTGCTCAAGGCCACACGCTGCTCAGCAATGCCAAGATGCTTCACCAGCTCATCTAATATACGACGCCCCCCTGTGTGGAATACGAAGAAATCGAGATCAGATGGTGCCCGCTGCACCGTCTCTTCCACAAATTCGCGCATAACCGGAGCTACCGTCTCAATCGTATACATGACCTGCTTGTCTAACACAAAATGAAAGCCAGTATCCTTCACATCATAGGCAATATAGTTCTCCGTATGCTTTATCAAATAGGAGGCATTCGACTCTACCTGGAAGCCTGTCCCGCTAGTACTTTTCATAACACAAGCAGACACGCTGTCCCCAAATAAGGCAGCAGATACAAAGTCAGAAATTGCACTCTCAGCAGGCTGGAAGCAAAGCGAGCACAATTCTGCACTTACGATAAGGACGTTGGCACCAGGGAATGCTTCGCAATATTCAGCAGCACGATTAATCGCAGATGCTCCAGCAGCACAACCAAGCTGTGCAATAGGAAGCTGTTTCGTTTGTTCACGGAATGGCAAATCGCTTATTAGGTAGGCGGTTAAGGAAGGCATCATGAATCCGGTACAAGATGTCACAATGATGAGGTCAATTTGAAAAGCTTCTAGTTCGGCGTTCTCCAGCGCTTGCTCAACAGCTTGTACACTAAGCCGTCTCATTTCTTCTTTGTAAATAAGGCTCCGTTCTTCAAATCGAGAATGAGCAATAATCTCTTCGATTGGACGGACGATATAGCGCTCATTTACTTGTGTATTGCGAATCATACGATTGATTTTGCTCCAATCGGGATGATTAGGATGGAGCCGTTGAAGCACATCCACCATTTCATCTTGGGTAATGCGATATTGTGGACGTACGATAGCCGGTTTCGTTAATATACCCATTAAGGTCACCTCATCATATACAATTTGGATGGAAAATGATAATGATATACAAAACTAACAAATGAAATTCAAGCAAGGATAGGTGTATCATTTCGATAAAATAGAAGTCGAAGGACATCATGTAGAGATGAAAGGTATCCGGCAGGAACAAATGAAGGAAGAGAGTCACCTTTCCTATGGGTTAGAAGGACGCTTGACGATGTACTTACTTGCATTTCATGGAGCAGCGGATGGTTAGAACATGTAGGATTTCTGTCTGTAGACTAGAATACAACATATTCTCCGATGGGGAAATATGTATTTTTTCATGTGTTTCTTGGATCTTCATACCTATTCCTGTCGAAATGCAGAAGAATGAAAATAGCCGCTGGTCGAAAATACGAATCATTCGCACTTCTGCAGCGGCAGATTTCATATGTGGTGGTTATAAACTTGCTATAGCAGCTGATCCAGTAGCGTACAAGCTAATATAACCATACTAATGACTTGATTCAAATTATAAGAGGCAACATTCATCCGTTCACGGCTTGTCGGCTTAATGATCCGGTGCTCAATCGCAAGCAGCACGATAGACAAACCTATCCCTATCAAATATACCCATCCAAGTGAATCCCGGAAAAAGTATAACAGAATAAGCAGCGATACCATCACTGTATGCAGTGTGCGAGAAATGAACAACGCATCCTCATAACCGAATACACGCGGAACGCTCCACAGCCCTGCACTTCGATCAAATTCGATGTCTTGTGTAGCATATATGATATCAAAGCCTGCAATCCATAGCATAACGACTGTACCAAGTATAAATGGCGTCAACGCCCACTCTCCTGTCACTGCAAACCATGCGCCAATAGGGGCAGACGCAATCGTAAAGCCGAGATAAAGATGGCTCAGCCATGTAAACCGCTTCGTGTATGAATAACTAGAAATAAGGACAATCGCCACTGGTGACAGGGCTAAACATAGCGGATTCAACATACCCGCTGCTAAGATAAATAGCGCATAGTTCAATACAATGAATACCGTTACCTCACGCTCCATCAGTAAGCGTTTAGGCAGATGACGATGAGCTGTACGTGGATTTTGTGCATCAAACTCTCTGTCCACGAGACGGTTGAACGCATTGGCTCCGTTACGCGCCGCCACAAGCGCGACTAAGGACCACAACATCACTTCTCCAGCTGGCAAGCCATCAGCTGCCCACATCATCGAAATAATAGCGAAGGGCAAAGAGAATAACGTATGCGAGAACATAACCAGCTCTCCGAACATACGAGTCTTATCGACGACCTTATGAATCGCGTCCATCTTTCGACCCCCTCTCCTCATCGGTATAAACCGCTTCAGAGAGAACTTCATCTAGCACGGAAAGCATCGTTTGAATTTCATCTTCCGGCATGATGAGCGGAGGCTGGAAGGCAAGCACGTTGCGCCCGACACCATTTTTACCAATCAAATACCCGCGATGTTTCATGCTCTCCAACACACGATCCGTCAACGCTGCATTTAAGGACGCCTCACCCGTATTTAGCTCGGCTCCTACCATGAGCCCTTTACCGCGAACATCTGCGATGACACTGTGCTTTACTTGGAGTGCACGCAGTCCGTCTTTCAGTTGACCACCTAACTCGGCAGAACGCGCTACAAGCTGCTCCTGCTCTATATAATCCAGCACTGCCATGGCCGTTGCAGCAGAGACTGGGTTACCCCCAAATGTCGAAGCAGATGGACGATTGAAGCTGGCTGCAATTGCATCTGTCGTTGCAAAAGCTCCAATAGGTACGCCATTGCCAAGTGCTTTCGCCATCGTAATGATATCTGGCGCAATCTCATAATGATCCATGGCGAACATACGGCCTGTGCGACCAAAGCCGGTCTGGATTTCATCTGCAATGAGCAAGACACCATACTCCGAAAGCAATGCCTTCACTTCACGGAGATACCAATCAGGTGGGACGATTATCCCCCCATTGCCTTGAATCGGCTCCACGATCATGGCAGCAAAAGTATCCCCCTTTTCCGCAAGTACTTGTCGCAGCGCTGCAATGGAACGATGGGCTGCATCCTCTGTGTCCATCTCTTCATCGTACGGGCGAGGAATAAAGGTCACATGCGGATCGAGATAATCATCTGTACGCCACATCGGCATCCCCGTAACGCCCATCGTGAGGAACGTTCTACCGTGCAATCCATATTCCAGCGCAAGGAAGTCTTTGCGTTTCGTATGCAGCCTCGCCAGCAGCAAAGCCCCTTCATTCGCTTCAGAACCGCTGTTGCAGAAGAACGTTCGCTTCAACTCACCTGGCAAGTAATCATTTGCTAAACGCTCTGCTAGTTCAACCATTGGCTCTGTTAAATAAATCGTCGTCGTATGCTGCAGCTTTGTTAGCTGTTCAATCGTCTTAGTCGTAATATGCTCGTTGCAATGTCCGCAAGCGACGACTGATACACCTGCGAAGAAGTCTGTGTACTCCTTGCCTGTATGATCAATAAGCTTATGCATGCTGCCCTGTACGATTTGCGGTGGGTCTTGATAAAAATGATGAGTACATGGGAAGAAATATTGTTTACGCTTTTCTAATACCTTATCTGGACCGATATAGGTTGGATGCATGGTTGCCGTTGTTGTCGTACTATTCATACGTCATCACCTCTTCACGTTCTTTATCCGTATATCCTTATTTTCTGCTCGTTTACACGTTCATCGTTACAAACCCTAGTTTTTATAGCGTCACTATCACATAAACTGGATTGATCTCGGCGATTACTACTTACAATTACTATTCGCTCTTACTACCGCCTAGCGACTATCAACTATTAAATATCAAATATCGGCTATTAATTATCTCCTCTAGCCTCACCTACGCATTTGTGCTTATCAGCTCAATATGGCGTGCCGCCCCGAACTGCAAGCTGCCAAGCGTATAGCCTGCATAAACGGACTTCATCTGCGCGAACAAGCTGCCGCATTGATCCAAGCTATCCGCTGCTTGACGATAGGTGCGCACAATGGTCCGCAGCTGCTCCTCCGTATACGTCTTGCCCTCAATCCGGAAATAACGAACACCTGCTTCATACAGCTCCTTCATCATAGGCAAGTAGCACAATTCTTTGGACAGTGCGAGATGGTTGCGTCCGCTCCAATCGCGATAAACAGGACTCTCCCCTTTATCTGTCATAAGGACAAGATATTGATTATCCACATAAGCGTTATCTTCTTGACCGATCGACTCCATCACTTCTGTATTTTCGTAGAGATCAAGCTCCAAATACATAACGATAGGTGAGCCGTGCACCGTCATCTCCACAGGGACTTTTGTATGCTCCATAAAGTTCGCCAAGTCATTCAGCGGTAGCTCCATCGAAGCATGTACCCGCTCCACACCGAAGTGCTTCTCATACACAGCAGCAGACATATAGTTGTATACATTCAAATTGGCATCGCCAATCATAGGCAGTCCGAGATCAAGGGAACCAAACTTATGCAGCGCCCCGAAATTGGATACGAGTAGTCCATCCAGACCATACATGCCCTGCTGCTTGCCTTGCTGCAAGAAATGCGTGTACTGCTCCATATGAAGCTCCGTCATCATACGAGGAGTACCAAGAATGATTTGGGACGAACCCTTAGCTGCTGTCAGCTGCTCCATATCTTCACGACTATACGGACGATCCGGCATATAAACATCACCTGTTAAATAGATGATATTTGCTCCTTCTTCAAGCGCAGCTTGTGCCTGCTTCACATTGTTGACATGTACCGCAATTTGCGGACGTTCTGTGTGATCGATATCTTTTTTCACATCAGCAAGACGCTCACGAATTTGAGTGACACGCTCTTCCTTCAATTCGCGCTCTGCTGTAGGTGTACTGAATACTTTTCCTGTACTATAAAACTTCCCTGTCCCCTCATAACGCCTATTGATATAGTCAAGACCCGGCTTGCCAAATGCATATGCGGTTGAAAAATCCCGCTTCCGGTTGTCGTGCAGCTTGTCCGCATCTTCTGTGCGATTGTAGCCGATTGGATCGGCGATATAGCGATCAATCGCATCACCATATTGATTGACCAATAAATTTAGGAATTCGATATCGCGCATTCTGCCTTCAATTTTGAAAGACATAATTCCTGACTTAATCAGTTCTGGAATATGCTCATACATGTACATGTCTTTTGCAGCGAGAGGATATTCTGTCGGATAAATATGCCCGTCCTTCTTCACGCGGTAATCCCAGCGACAAGGCTTCATGCAGCGCCCGCGTTGGGCACTATTGCCGAAAATCATCGAACTAATCGTACAGTTCGCACCGTGAACCGTGCACATGTCGCCATGAACAAAGTATTCGAACTCCATGCCGCTTTTCGCTTGCAGCAGCTCTGCTGTGTTCAGGTCCATCTCACGGGAGGCAACAACCCGAGTCACCCCAAACTTCTTCATCGCTTCGATCATCTCTAAATTGTGAATGTTCATCATGACCGAAGAATGCACCGGAATATTCGTATAGTTCTGCTCATGAATAAGTGGGAACACCGCCATATCCTGTGCAATAATTGCATCAGGACCGACTTCATTGAGGAATTCGAAATAGCGCTTCGCCTCATCCAAATCTTCTTCGTTCAACAAATTGTTCACGGTAACATACGCACGCTTACCCCGGTCATGGGCCATGCGAATAGCTTCACGAACTTCGTCATACGACAAATTGTACCCTTTGCGCATCATCCGCATATTGAGTGACGGCCCACCAAAGTAAACCGCATCACAGTTCATCTCAATAACCTCTTGGAAAATAGGAAACGTTCCCGCAGGAGCCAACAACTCTATCTCTTTACCGTTGAAATATCTAGCCATAAACCGTTCCTCCCCATCTACGATTGGTATCTATTTTTATTTGTTGAATTTGATTCCATGATGTCAGTTTCATAAAAAATTAGCTGCTATATTATCAATCAACATTAACAATAAAATTTGTGATAATTTTCACTTTATAAGTAATATGCATGCTATTCGTGCTGCTGGTACCTTACCATTAATCTAATATTCAGCCGAATACCTGCTGCACATAGCGATTTTTATAAAATAGGTAGGGCCTTAGTCTACATTACAAAAGTGAAGATAAGCAGCATTCCAAAACCGATGAGAAACAGCGAATCGATTCGCTGCCACTTCAACACACGAAGTGAAGTCCTTGCTCTATCCAACACATACCCTCTCGACTCCATCGCCTGCACCAAGTCTTCTGCTCTGCGAAAAGCCCCTACGATAATAGGAACGAGCAGGGTCAATAGCATCTTCCCTTTCGCCGCCAGCTTCAAATCGTTAATATCTGCTCCACGGGATGCCTGAGCCTTTAATATCCGATCCGCCTCCTCAAATATCGTCGGGATAAACCGCAAAGCGATCGTAATCATCATCGTCCACTGCTGTGGCGAAACGCCTATGAACTTTAGCGGCTTCAATACCGCCTCTAGCCCCAGATTCAATTCGATTGGTGTCGTCGTAAAGGTTAGGATCGACGTAAAGCAAACGAGCAGCAGCATGCGCCATACGGCTGATAGCCCAAGTAATACCCCTTCGCTGCTAACATGGAAGCTGCCTATTTCAAACAGTGGGCTGCCGCCTTGCTCAAACAGCACATAGAACAAAAACATGAAGAACATAAGCGGCCATAACGGCTTGGAAGCTCGACCATAACGGGATAAGGGGATGCCTGAGCTTGCTAAAATAAGCAATGCGATCACAGTTATCGTGCTTAGTTCCACGAGTGAATGAGCGCTAATGACAGCGGCAAGAAACAGCAGCATGGCTACTAGCTTCGCCCGCGGATCTAAGCGATGTACCCATGATGAAGCTTCTACATAACGGCCCATCACCAACTTAGATGACTGCATCATCGCTCATCCTCCCCTTTCAACACGCAAAGTGAACGCACTGCACTTTCACTATCCCTTGTTATCGCGTAATAAACATTGGCCCCTAGCTCTGCTGATTGCTCAGATTGCTGCTGTTGAAGCAGCTTCGTGCTTCTAACAGTAGGAGACAAGGCTTGCTCTCCGTCTTGTTCCCGCTTACGCATCTGATGTATCTGACGTACCTCAATCAGTCGCTCTGCCCATTCGCTGGCCGTAATGGGGACTTCTTGCCCCTTTGCTTCTAGCACGCTGCTCCGCTCTTTACAGCGCTCATCCAGCAGCTGTCTTAACCGCAATGCGGCAGGCAGGGCGAGCCCGGCATCCTGCAGCTGCAAAGGCTGTGCCAGCAGCTCAGCACGACTGCCTTGAAACACCAGTCGTCCAGCCTTCATGAGCATGTAATGGCTCGCAGCAGGCAGCACTTCATCGAGCCTATGCGTAACGACGACGACTGTCTTGCCTTGCTCGACCGTGAGCCGATGCAATAGCTGGATAAGCTCCTGTCTACTGAGCGGATCGAGTGTAGCCGTCGGTTCATCCAGCACGAGCAAGTCCGGATTGGATGCCAGCACAGCTGCAATGGCCGCCTTGCGCATTTGTCCACCGCTGAGCTGGAACGGATTCATCGTGAGCACAGCTTCGGGCAGTCCCACCGTGTGCAGTGCCTCACGGGCAGCTTGTCGTGCCTCCTGCTCAGACATGCCAAATTGTAAAGGACCAAACATAAGGTCCTGCTCCACCGTATCTGCAAACAGCTGCTGCTCAGGGAACTGAAAGACGAGTCCAACCCGTTTGCGCAGCGGCTTTAGCCCTTTTTGCTTCACCCCAGCTTCGAACATTACATCCAGCACACGTATTCGGCCAACAGTTGGCTGGAGGATACCGTTCAGATGCTGCAATAATGTTGACTTGCCGGAGCCAGCTGCGCCAAGAATGGCATAGAATTGCCCTTGCTCCCATTCAAAGCTGATATCCTTAAGCGCAAATGACTGAGCACTGCCACCGTTAACAACATATTGATAACCTAGCTTTTCACTGGACACGATGGCCATAATGCATTCACCAACTCTTCTTCATCTCGGCATATATCCACATCGACGCCCCGACGTCTTAGCTCTAGCGATAACTCAACGGCAAAGGGCGGGCGTAGACAACATTCCTGCAGCAGCTCTCCCTGTACGAACAGTTCCATTGGAGTTAAGCCAGCCACTAGCTTGCCGTCCTTTATGACAAGTACACGATCAGACGCCATAATCTCTTCCGCATCATGCGTAACGGATACGATAGTCAATCTTCTTTCTACACGTAATTGCCGCATGCGAGTCATAAATTCTCGCCTCGCCTGTTCATCCAGCATGGACGTTGCCTCATCCCAAATCATGACCTCAGGATCAAGCACGAGCAGTCCCGCAATCGCGACACGCTGTTTCTGCCCACCAGACAAGGAAGATGGATGACGATGCAGCCAATCTTGAATGCCCAACTCGACTGACACCTGATTGATCCTCCGCTGCATCTCTTCTTGAGACAAGCAGCGGTTTTCCATCCCAAATGCCATATCATCTTGCACGGTAGCTGCTATAAATTGATTGTCTGGATTTTGAAATAAGTAACCGACTCGTCGATGTATATCGCTAACCGTATGACCATCCAGCGTTACACCGCCAATCTGAATCGTGCCTGACCGCGGCGCAAGCAGGCCATTCATCAGCTTCGTCAATGTGGATTTGCCAGAACCATTCGGACCTACAATGGTTACCCACTGTCCCTGTTCTATATGCAAGGACAAGTCTGCAAACATCGACTCACGCTTCGGATACTGGAAACCTACTTGATTGAATCGTATGATAGCTGCCACCACCTTTACTGCATTTCTGGTGCAAATGGTTCAAACAATGAAAGCTTGGAAAGCGAGGCAACTACGTATTTTACCGCAATCCCTACAAAGATACCGGTCACAATTCCAAGCAACATCAACGCAGGCAGATAGAAATAAATCTTCGTCGTTTGGAAAACGATATAGGCTGCGGTTAGCTGCCCCACATTATGCGCCACGCCACCCATTACACTAACTCCGATGAGACTGAGACGACCGCGTCCAATACGGATAAGGCCGTACATAACGATGAAACTGAACAGTGCGCCTAGGAAGCTAAATAAAAAGGCTGAGAACGCTCCGTATATCAAGGTCAAAATGAGTGCTTTCAATATGACTAACGCTAATGAGTCTCTCCAAGGCAGGAAGCATAAGCATGTCAGCACCATAATGTTGGCCAAACCTAGTTTGGCACCAGGGATCAGCATAAACATTTGTGTTGGAATCATCGCTTCGACTAATCCAAGCACAGCTGCTACCGCCGCAAATATGGCAATAATAACGGTCCTCTTCAACTTGAGCGATGAAGACGACGAGGAGTAATTAGCTGACGACGGCATCAATTCCACTCTCCTCTGCTTGATCCGTTTTTAACTCTATGAGCACGCGATGAGGCAGGCAGACAATTGTATCTCCCTTGCGGTTCACAAATCCAAATGACAGGCACACCTGATCAGGACAATCAGCCTCGATCATTTCGATGCCATAATTATGAACTTTTAATACATTCGTACCATGATCGGTTGGTACCGTAATGATTTGCTCTTCTTCGGTTAACATCACTTGCTTGAACAGCTTGCCATCAACCGTAATCTCTGCCGTCATCGTCTTATTGTGATTATTTTCACTTGAATTCTGAATCAACCACCTAGGAATAAAGAAAGCAAGAGCGGCGACAATGACGAGGCAGATGATTATTACATCCCCACGCTTCATACTCAGCATCTCCTTAAGCTGTTAAATAACGATCTTTAAAATTTTAATGATTTCAAATTTCAATATAATTATACTGCCACCTCATTTTTCATTCAATGTTGGCATCTTAGATGGATGACAGAAAAACCCTTATACAGAGGGATTTTGGCTTATTTTTTGTGACAAACTTCCTAGGCAATGCAACCTCATTCTGATATAATGATGTGCTAAAAGACAGGCAGATCGTATAAGCCTTTACCTACGGACAAATTTTGGAGGGACAACTATGAGAGAAATGCGCTCGATGAAACTTCCACGCTGGGCTGTTATTGTTGCAGTGGCGCTATCCATCGCTATATTGACAATAGGGTGTAATGGACCATCTTCCGATTCAAAACAGGTGCAGCAGCCAACGATTCAATCCAAGTCCTATTTTATATTTGATACCATGGTTACGGTGAAATTATACGATGATCCTGCTTATGAGCAACATTTTGAACATATTTTGAACATTATGAAAGACATCGAGCGCAAGATGAGCCGCACACTGGAAACAAGTGAACTTTACAAACTGAACACCCATGCTGGCAAAGGCCCTTATCAAGTTTCTGATGAAACTTTCATGGTTATCGAGAAGGCATTGGACTATGCGGAGAAAACGAATGGACGCTTTGATCCAACGATAGGACCGCTCGTTAGTTTATGGGGAATCGGAACCGAGCAAGCACGTGTGCCAGCTCAAGCTGAAATCGATGAAGCGCTCAAGCTGGTTGGCTATGACAAAGTAACGCTTGATGCCAACAAGAAAACAGTAGCATTGGCGAAACCGGGCATGGAGCTCGATTTAGGCGGTATTGGTAAAGGATACGCAGCTGACGCTATTGCCGACTATGTTCGTGAGCAAAACGTAAAGAGCGCAATTATTGATTTGGGCGGCAACATATATGCTGTTGGCGCGAAGCCAGGCGGGCTCGACTGGACGATTGGCGTACAAGATCCGAACGAGACACGCGGCAATCAGATCGGCACGATGAAAATTAAAGATCGTACCATTGTGACTTCTGGTGTGTATGAACGTTATTTGGAGCATAATGGGCAATACTATCATCATATTCTCGATCCGAAGACAGGCTACCCTGCCAAGAGCAATCTGAATAGCGTCACCATTGTTACAGACCGCTCTACTGATGCAGATGCGCTGTCGACTTCTGCTTTCGCACTTGGCGTTCAAGATGGGATTGCCTTCATTGAAGCGAAACCGAATGCAGAGGCTATTTTTATAACGGAAGACAAACAAGTATATACCACGTCAGGCATTCCAAGCTTCTTCACCCTGACGGATAATCAATATAAGTCCATGGATTGAATAACGAGAATGGACATGCAGCAAGAAGTTCGACACAGACTAGACCCGCCATGGAAAAGGCTGACCGGTCACACGGACCTGTTACGTCTTTTCCATGGCGGGTCTTTATCTATATACAGCTGTAGGTAAGAGAAAGGCCACTGTACAAATGCATGTAGCACGCTCTATCCATCGCTAGTATCAGCTTTGTTTAACAGAAAGGAAGGAGCTACGTTATATGTTTTTATTGCAATTAATTATCGTCTTGCTTGCCATCTATGCCGGCTCAAGACTTGGAGGTATAGGTCTTGGCGTTATGGGCGGGCTTGGTCTCGCCATCCTTACGTTCGGCTTTGGGCTCGTCCCTTCCGATCCGCCGATTGATGTCATCCTTATGATCGCAGCTGTCGTTACAGCGACCGCAACGATGCAGGCGGCAGGCGGTATGGATGTGCTCGTCAAAATAGCAGAACGCGCCCTGCGCCGTAACCCGCACCGCATCACGTTTATGGCGCCTGTCGTTACATACCTGTTCACACTTTGTGCAGGAACCGGACATGTCGCTTACTCTGTCATGCCTGTTATTGCGGAAGTAGCACGCCAATCTGGCGTACGTCCTGAGCGCCCGATGTCCGTCGCGGTCATCGCTTCGCAGCAAGCAATAACGGCAAGCCCGATCTCGGCTGCTACTGTAGCACTCTTGGCATTGCTTGCGCCACAAGGTTATACGCTGCCGAACATATTGCTCATCAGCATTCCGGCTACGATTATCGGCTGTATCGCGGCTGCGCTAGTAATGAACCGTTACGGCAAGGCACTTGCAGAGGATGAAGAGTTCCAGCGCCGTGTAGAAGCAGGAACGGTACCGCCAATTGGTGAAGCGGATCGCTCAGGCTCTGCTGCCAACGATGACGGCAAGCTGCCGCGCGGAGCGGTTGCATCGGTATTTATTTTCCTAGTCGGCGTTATTGCCGTCGTATTGTTCGGCTCTTTCCCAGACCTTCGCCCATCTTATATGGATGCAGAAGGCGTCATGAAAACACTTGGTATGCCGATAGTGGTTGAAATCGTCATGTTGTCGGTCGGCGGTATTATTTTGCTTGTATCGCGCGCTCCAGCAGAACGCGTGGTGAAGAGTAATATTTTCAGTGCAGGTATGCAGGCTGTTATCAGCATTTTCGGTATTGCTTGGCTCGGGGATACGTTCTTCCGCGGCAATATGGAGATTATCGATGCAGCGATCAAAGATACAGTTACGGCTGCACCATGGATGTTCGCGGTTGCTTTGTTCTTTATGTCGATCCTGCTAAGCTCGCAGGCAGCAACGGTACGCGGATTGATGCCGCTTGGCATTGCCTTAGGCATGCCAGCGCCAGCCTTGATCGCGATGTTTCCATCGGTTAACGGCTACTTCTTCTTGCCGAACTATCCGACGGTTATTGCGGCGATCAATTTCGACCGCACAGGTACAACGCGAATTGGTCGCTATTTGCTGAACCACAGCTTTATGGTTCCTGGTTTAGTCGCTACGATTGTTTCTGTAGCCGTAGGCTTTGGCCTAACGAAAATTTTCTTATAGAAGCATACGGTATTCAAAATACAAGGACGCAGGCACTTCCATCTTCATGGGAGACGCTTGCGTCTTTTTATAATGGGTAGCTTGGTTTTCCTTTAGTCTAGGAAGCTCATCGAAAATGTAAAATGCGGGGGAATTACTTACGGAGTCAACACTACCTCATATTGTGTATTCTCATCTTGCAGCGATACAGATTGAACCGGCTCGGCTGATACATTTACCGTAAATGGAATAAGTACGACGATTACGACTAAGGCTAGTGTTAGAATCGCTTGTGAAAAATCAATGTTCGTTTCGTTGTTCATGTTGGCGTTCGCTCCTTGTTTGTTTATATGGCAAGTATATCGAATGCTCGAATGGGATGCCTTCGATTTAGCTGTTGAAACCTTTCAATTTTGTCAGCCAACTACAAGCTAGCTGAAGTTGGAATCAAGTAACAGTACCTTGTCAAGTTCTCATAACCGGGATTGCACACATACTCGCTTGACATATTTATCAAAATATAATATCTTTAATTCAAGATATTATAGATCGAGATATAAGTTATCACCCTAGAGGAGGTTCCCATTATGAATTTGAAAGGGATTCACCACGTTTCGCTACTAACCGCAAATGCTGAGAAGAACTTGGCATTCTATACCGATATATTAGGCATGCGTCTTGTGAAGAAAACAGTTAACCAAGACGATACATCGATGTATCATTTGTTTTACGCCGATGCAGAAGGCAATCCCGGTACAGAGATTACATTTTTTGAAATTCCAATGGCAGCTGCCCAACAATACGGGATTAACAGTGTTTCCGCCACTTCCTTGCGTGTTGCTTCAGATGAAGCGCTATCGTTCTGGAAGCAGCGCTTCGAAGCACTTAAAGTTCCACATGGCGAAATTACCGATCGCACGGGGCGCAACTCGCTATCCTTTGCTGACTTTGAGGGTACCAAGCTGATTCTTGTCTCAGATGAGCATAACAGCGGTGTAGCTGGCGGAACACCTTGGACGCACGATGATATTCCATCACAGTACGGCATCATAGGGCTTGGACCAATTAAGCTGACTGTTCGCAAAGCTCAATCGACGATTAACGTATTAACATCCGTTATGGGCTTCCGTCATAAAGCGTCCTATCCGTCTTGGTTTGACGGTCAACCGGATATTATCGTACTAGAGACAGGCGAAGGCGGAACTGGCGCTGAAGTTCATATCGAAGAACGCAATGATCTGCCAATGTCTCGTCCAGGTCGCGGTGCTGTGCATCATGTCGCCTTCCGTGTAGACAATGAAGAGGAAATGCGTCAATGGGTCAATCATATTGAACAGCACAATCTGCCAAGCTCAGGCTTTGTAGACCGTTACTACTTCCGCTCACTTTATTTCCGCGAGCCAAACGGAATTTTGTATGAGCTAGCAACTGACGGGCCTGGCTTCGATACGGACGAAGACATGGAGCATCTAGGCGAGACACTAGCTTTGCCACCATTTTTAGAGCCACAACGTGAAGAAATTGAAGCGAAGCTGAAACCACTTCGCACACGATGATCGCTATTGGTCTTCTTTCCGCTCAATATACAAGCATTGTCATTGAAATATTAAAAATGAAAAAAGACGACTTTCTACTCCTACATTGGATCGATAGTCGTCTTTTTCATGTTTTCGGACTGTTCTATAGTATGTTTCTTATTTCTTCGCTTGCTCCAACGCTTGCTTCACAGCAGCGATTACACCTTCCGAGGACTTGGTTGCACCTGTCAGCGCTTCAACTTCATCTGCTCCTTGCTTCTCAATGATCTCAGGAACTGTGTTGTCTGTTACCGCTTGAATCATCTGCGCAGTCTCTTCATGCTGCTTCACTTCAACGGATTCAATCTTGCCAGACTTAACGGTTACAGCCACAACGATATCACTGGTCGCTCCTCGTGACTTGCCTTCATAGACTCCATCTTTATAAAGACCACCATTTCCACAGCCCGACAGTGCGAGCATAGCTGCAATCCCTAGTATGATCCATGCTTTTCTCTTCATCACAATCTCCCCTTGATGTCTATATATTTAAAGCAGAATTACGGATGGCTCCACAAAATTTCCCGAATCAATTCCATCCCGCTACTTTACACCATTTCTCGTAATACCTTGCTACTGCTCCGCCTTCACATGATTGAATGCATTCAAGCCAGCAATTTTGCCGAACGTAATAATGTCTGCCAACGCATTGCCGCCAAGTCGATTCCCGCCGTGAACGCCGCCGGTCACTTCACCTGCTGCATACAAACCTTTTATGGCTTGTCCGTCTTTGTTCAGTACCTCAGCATCTGTATTAATTTTCAGACCACCCATTGTATGATGGACAGCGGGCGTTACCTCAATCGCATAAAATGGACCATCTTTTAGCTCACGCGGCAGATCTGGACGCTGGAATTGTCCATCTTTGCCTGCCTTAACACCTTTGTTGTAGTTGCCCACTGTGTTAGCTAAAACAGCCTTTTCAATTCCCAACTTTTCGGCTAATGCTTCTACACTCTCTGCTTCGGTAACCAATTGCATCTTGAAATACTCTTCTGTCGCTTTCAAGCTGTCCCGAAGTCCTTTATCGAACAACAAATACGCACGTCCATCTTGTTGTCCCAAGATTGCTTTAGATACAACATCTCGCGTTAACAGCTCATTGACGAAGCGCTCACCGCTTTTATTGACCAAAATAGCTCCGTTTCCTCTTACGGCCTCTGTCACCATCACACCTTTTTCCGGAACGACAGTCGGATGCGTTTGTATTTCAGCCATATCAATAAGAGCAGCGCCATGCTTCTCCGCAATCGTTATGGCATCTCCGGTCGCGCCTGGATGGTTAGTGGTAGCGAAGCCTTTCAGCTCTGGCTTATATGATATGACCATCTCTTGATTTGCGGAAAATCCGCCCGTTGCCAGTACAACCGCTTTCGTCTGGATTGTATATTCCTTGCCCTCTTTATCTTTCGCCGTTATACCAGTGACCGCCCCATCCTTATCGATAAGGATATCCGTCATTTGATGGCGTGTACGTACATCAATGTTCTTTTCCTTTGCAGTTTTCTCTAGCACCATAGCAATATGAGAACCTACTGCCGCTCCACCTGCCGGACGGTGCGTACGATTGACGCTCGCGCCAGCCATTCGGCCAACATCAGACATATCCGCACCATAGTTCTCTAACCACTCCACCGAATCTTTTGCTTGTTCTGTAAGTAGCTTGACGAGCTCTGGGTTATTTTTTTTATAGCCACCTTTCATCGTATCCTCATAAAATAACTTCACACTATCTTTGAAGCCCTTATCTATTTGCTGCTTCGTTCCAGCAGCATTTAAGCCGCCTGTTGCACGAGCTGTATTCCCACCAACGATCGGCATTTTCTCCAATACAATAACATTCGCGCCTTCTTCTTGCGCACGTACCGCTGCCGCAAGTCCTGCGCCGCCCGCTCCAACGACAACAACGTCTGCCAACTCCTTCTTCGCCCCGCAGCCCGACAATAATGATAAAGCCATTGCAGCCGCAAGTACGGTTGGTATCCACTTCTTCATGATGCAGCACTCCCTTATGATGATGTTCTCTCTGTTTTCGAAGCTATAGGCAGTCCGTCGATTAATAACTAGCCTAGTTTGCCTACGCTTCAACAAGTGATTATTTTCACTTGAATTCAACCTCATCGTAGCATATCATTAGTGTTAATCATGTGAACTAATTCACATGATTAACAAGATGACATACACAACTATGCCTCATAAATAGCTAGGAGTTATACGAGCCATAACACACCATATTCTCACTCAACGCAACAAGCCAGCAAGTTCAAACCAACTCACTGCTGGCTGTACCTTGCTGGCTCTAGCATCCATCCATCGCTCATTCCACCATATAAATATAGGACGCATATTGCCCTTGTTCTGATAGCTTAATCGGCAATCGGATATGCACGTCGAACCCGCCGCCTATACTTGTTATGATCTTTATCTCTCCTTCTAGGCTTCGTACACGTTCATGGATGCTCGATAATCCCATATGCATTCGATTGTGCTTCCAAGCAATTTCATCCATTCCGATTCCATTGTCTGTGTATCGGAATAAAATATAATCTTCACTCTGCCGCAGCTCGATAATAGCGCAGTCTGCCCGGGAATGCTTGTCTGTGTTCCGAAGGAGCTCCTGAACGATGCGATATACACCTGTCATTAATTCGTTGCTCAGCGTGGCATTCACAGGAAAGGCTAATAGCTCTATCGAAAAATTTACTCGAAGCAGTTCATGCTCAATTAGATGCCTGAGTGATTCAGCCAAGCCCATTTCTTTCAACAATTGTGGTCTCAGTTCTTGGCATGTCTCACGTATTTGATGAATGACATCGAGCAGGCCTTCCTTAATCTCTAGCAGCTCACGCTGCAGTTTAGGACTCATCGGATAGTCCATCATAGATGTTTCCAGCTTACGGTACCAGATAATTTGATCTTGCAATGCCGCATCGTGCAAATCGGAAGCAAGTTTTTGCCGCTCATTTTCAGATAGACAAAATAGTAAGCGCGACATCCATGGAGAAGTAAGCTTACGATTGTTCAACTGGTCTTGTAAATCCTCCACCATGCGCTCCACAGAGTATAGATTTTCATACACAAGACTGGCATAGCGCGTAATCGTTTGCAGCCACTTCCATTCATCAGGATTGAACTGTGTATGATTGGACTTATTACTCAGCCATAATACTCGATACGTATGCTTAAAACAGCCTAACACAAGAAGAATGCCATCTGACAAGCGTACAAGTTCGGCGATGCGCAATTCACTTACTTCCTTAAGAATAGACTTGGAAGCATGGCGCGCCATTACTGTATTTGGCAGTGGACTTACCTGCTTGGCAGCAAGATCTACATCGAAGAACTGATAGCTGCACAGCGGAAGCATTTCTGTCAGTTCTTGTCCAAGAATGTGTTCCAATTCCGCATGCTTCATTACTCCTGACAGTTGGCGAGAGAACCGTTCCAAACTATCCTGCCCGTTAAATACATTACTAAAGAGCCGAGAACGGAACTGATTCGACAGTATTTCGTTTCCATACAAAAGAAGCGTGATCGACAGCAGCATAACAAGGAATAGCTTAACTAGTTTCCCCGTATCAAGTACAAACCCAAAGTCAACGACGGCTGCGATCACCGAAACAATGATTACCGCTGGCAGAAAGGCTACAACGAGAAATCTTCTAAATCGGGTCACAATAAAATCGATATCAAATAATTGCTTAGATGAAACTAAATACATATAGCAAATAGGCAAACTGAACAAAAATAGTGTACTAAAGGGGACGTTCGTGTCCTCTCCATTAAAAAAGTACGGCATAATCACATTGAGTACAATGAATGGTGTAAATGCTACGATATGAACAACGAGAAAAATTTTAAATAGCGGGGGGGAGTTGTCCTGTCGATGACGTAAGAAAAGTTGAATTAAGCGAAATAAACAAATACCGTAACCAACCGCAATTGTTACTTTTATTAGTAAAGGATTCATTCCTTTTATATCAATAAATTTAAATAAATAGCGATTGGACCAAATGAAAATACTGACGATTACATCAATGACAAATAATGAGGCAAGCAACTTCTTTGAAATAAAGGACAAGTCAAACTTCTCCAAAAATACGTTCATAAAATGCATAAAGATGTAGGGGATGGCAGGAAGAGCAATCATGATAATTGCTCCACCTACTATATCCTTATTGTAAGATGCAACATTTCCGTAAAAAGATATACCTATGATAAGAAAGCAGGCGATAAGTATTCGAGCATCCGGCTGATCTCGTTTATTTTTCCATAAGTAATAGGCCATATAAGTAAACAAAATTAAGAAAATAGGAGACAAAATAAAAAGGACAATAAACAAATCCTGAGGCAATCCCCCACGCCAATCATCCTTTAACAGGGCTGTCTGAACTTGATTCCCTTGTTTTAGGATCGTTAGTTCCTGTACGGCTCCCGGAACGACATAATAACCATCAATACGGTCATCCTCCGAATAGTACTCATGAGCAGGGATACCATCCATCTTAACAATCTGATCACCTTTCTCAATCGGAGCATCATATATGGCTGTATCTGCCAAGACATAATGAACAACATATTGCTGGTCATCGATTCGCTCGAGGGTTATCGTTCTAGGCGGCGCAAAATACGAAGCAAACGTTAAATACAAGACAATAAACAGCAAACCTATTACTACTACATATAGCTTCAAATTATTTTCTATTCTTTTAGACATGGACAGACAACACCTTTATAAACAAATAGTTTTCCTGCATGCCTATATTCATGAAGTAGTTTAGAAAGAGAAAGGATCACCTATCGGCCATCCTCATAGCATTGCAGCATATATTCATTTATGTGCTACTATCCATCATATGTAAACGAATTGTTGTCTGGTAATTACCACAATTTTTATTGCGGTGCTGCCTCTGCTTGCTCTACACCTAAAAAAATAGCCTTGAATTCTTCTAAGTAGGGGGCAGTTACTGGGTTCTGCTTAAACAAGTCTTGAAATTGATAATAATGAACTCTCATGCGTACTGCCGAAGCGATAAAGGCCCCTGTCTTTTCACACGCTTCATGAAGCTCCCCTATCTTCTCTTCCGGGAGATAGTCGGAATACCCATTCATATAATCCTTAATCCATTTATACTCGTTCTCATCAACGGCTTCTGCCAAATACAAGAGCGGTGCTGTGCGCTTCCGTTTAGAAAAATCATTTTTAATGGTAAGCTGATGCATATCCTTCATATCATTTTTCAATTGGGAGGAAAGGCCCATTTCTTTCGCATAAGCTGCTACCGTTGCATTCCACTCTCCTGTCGCCAATATTACCCCTGTCATACATGCCATTATGAACATAGATGCTGATTTTTGCTCCACCATTTCCATATAGGCAGGAATGTCAGCGATATCATTTTCCAGGTCAGCCATTTGCCCATTTACCGCGACTACCATCTGGTGATTCATCATTTCCAATGCTGCACATACGTATTTCTCATTCATAGTGGAACGGCATTGCTTCATTGCCAGCGGCACTAATTGCAATAGCCCTAAAGCTACGTTAAGTGACAATGGCATCGGTAACTTCATCCAGCGCTTATCCTTATTATCTTGATCTTGCAAATCATCAATCACATCGGATGCCAGCAAGAACAACTCAACTGCTGCACAAGCTGAGTAGATTCCTTCATCTACTCCTCCGAACATTTTATAATGATACTCGGCCAACAGCCCAATCCGCGAATGGGCTTCTGTTCGCTTTTCTTGTAAAAATTCATGTGCATACTGCCGCATCATCGACTGTGTGAATGCTTCGTCGATCAAATCCTTAATGATGGTATCAACTCGTACCAGCTTATGTTCCATAGCATCTCCTCTTTATTTAGAAATAAAAACAATATCAGCATAGTTCTATAGGGCTACGAATACTGTAATTATTATAAATATAGGTACATACATTCATTTATTCAATAACAAAAGGCTCATTCCTCCTATGTTTTAGATGGAATAAGCCTTATTTTAATAAGGTTTACCGTATTCAATTTGCTTGCGCCTTTACCTTATCATATGCGATCGTATTATCATTTACAGCGATAGGCGATACTTTTGGCTGAGGTTTCAAATATGCTGCATAATATACGCCTGCAACGAACAGCATCCCCCCAACAAGATTGCCAAGCCACACGGGAATAAAGTTCATAAAATAATTTCCCCACGTATAGTAGCCTTCAAAGATGGCAGCAGGTATAACGAACATATTTGCTACTACATGCTGAAATCCTATTGCAACGAATGCCATCGTAGGGAACCAGATTCCGAGAATTTTACCGCTAAAGCTTTTTGAACCGTAACTGACCCATACCGCAATAGCAACCAGCCAGTTGCAGCCAATCCCCGATATAAATGCTTGCAGAAACGATTCATCCAGCTTATGACCAGCCACTGCTATCGTTTTCTCCAAATATACACCACTAGCTGTCAGCCCGACGATATGCCCGAATGCATAGGCGACAAATACGGCACCAGCAAAGTTAGCAATCGTAATGATGATTAGATTTCTAGCAGCTTCCCAAGTCGTAATGCGCTGTTTCATACGAGCCAACGGTACCGCCATCATATTGCCGGTCAGCAGTTCACCGCCACCAAGCAGCACAAGAATGAGTCCTACCGGGAACAAAGATGCTCCAATAAGATTACTAATACTCCCCCATTCACTTGGTACCGCAGCCGTAATACGTATATATAACAAATAGCCAAGCGCTATAAAAGCACCTGCGACGAATCCAAGAACCAGCATGACCGACAATGAATTTCTTGCTTTGACAGCTCCCGTCTCGACCGTTGCTATTGCAATTTCATTGGGCTTCAAGTAACCTGACATCGTTATGTCCCCCTTGCCGAAATAACTTCCCACCTAACTATCTTCATTGTATCGATCATCTTCTGCTCGTTATGTGATTATAATCACAATCTTATACACTTCTATCTCTACCGTTTCACTCCTAATGTCCCTACGAAAATGAAAACGACTTACAATTCATCTCGGCTTCTCTCCTAACACACAATCAATGATACAGCTTGGCGCATATTTTACTAGTAAGAAAAGCTAGGGAGGTGCGGTGCGCATATGCCAAATAAAGCGGTATTTAACTACTCATCCATGCCACTATACACATTTATGACCAACACCTATACAGGTCCTGGTGTCCTAGCAAGTGCGGTACAGGCAGCCGCAACGGCGGGTGTTGGCTTCCGGCTTACTACCACTTCCGTCAGTGTAGCGGCAAGTTCAAATCTACTCTTGCAAATTACAAATCCAGTAGCGAGCATCAGAACGGTCTATCTCGCAGAAATATCGGGCGGAACTACTGCAGCAGCAACGATAAATGTATATTCAGGTGGAACGATTGCAGGCGGAACGACCCCTTCGCCAATAAATACTCAGTTAGGGTCATCTACGACGAGTGTCGTAACAACAAGACAGCTTATCGGTACCTTAGGCGGAACGCCAACTACCTTTCTTTCCACCTCCGTTACTGCGGGAGCTTTTCTTTTTAGCTTTCACGGTGGAATCGTCGTCCCAGCCAACCAAGTTCTCACGGTATCGCTTGGCGTAGGTGCCCTGACAGGCTCAATAAATTTACTATGGTGGGAACAATAATGCCTAACTTCTATCCATTCAATCGTTCAGACCGCCCCGTCTTCGATCAAGTTACCAATACCCTTAGTTCGCCGGTCATTACGGCAGGAACTCCTTATAGTGCAAGTGTTGCTGGCAATGTATACAGCGCCTTTACAACCACATCGGCTTCGCTTGGATTACTCGGTGGAACCGTGCAGTCCTCGATCCGACTAAATAATCCAAGCAGCACGCGAACATGCTACATCATCCGCGTAGCAGGCGGTGTTGGCGTCGGATTAAGCTTGTTATCCAGCTTAACGGCTTCCTATTCGCTCTATCAGAACGGTACTCTAACTTCGCCAACTCCCCTTACACCAATAAATGCGAACTTAGGCAGCACAAATACGAGCAGCATGAGTGTAACAAGCTCGACTGGAGCCGTTAGCGGCGGTACTTTGCTGCTCACGGTACCTGTCAACGCTGGAGCAATTATAGCCGATTACAATGGCAGTATTATTGTACCGCCATCAACAACTCTATCATTGTCCATTAGTGCTGCTTTGACGGTTGCAGGAACCTTATCGACGCAAGCCAGCTTCCTTTGGTGGGAGGTTGGGTAACAGTTGAAGAAAGAAGCGCCTCGTGCAGACACTTCGCATTACAGCGATGGTAGCACGGGGCGCTTCTCGTTTTAATATTTATCTATCGACTCGCTATGAAAATGAAACACATATATGTCATAGCTATTCCAGAATATATTTTCTCAAAGTCACCCTCCATTAAGTTACAATAGCCTCCATCTGAACTTTACTTTTCCTTCCTTCAACACTAATATACAATTATTGACTTCTCAATATCTAGGAGGTAGTATTCATTTGAAAATGAAATACATGCTTTATTTATTATTTACTACACTATTAATTGTCGGCTGTAACGAAAAAGAAACAGATTCCACTCCTCAAAAGCATATCCCTTCAATGACTCAAAATGATAGCACTCCACATAAAAGTATACCTAATAATGACGAAAAAATATTAACTTATCCAGAGTTCCAAGAGCTTGCAATTGATTTGGAGAAAAAACTAAAAATAAAGGGATTTCATTTCAAAAACGGAAGTAGTACACTCACAGATATTACATTGATAGATAAAAAATTAACTTTCGGTAAAAGAGACACATTAGTCTTAAGCGGTTCGCTAGAACCTAACAAAATTCCTCAACCCACTCATCATCTACTAATTTTCGAAGACAATGATGACCCTAGCAAGGTAAAAAATCAGCTTGTCGTCAGACTAGCTTATACAAATTCATATATCGGAAACGATATTGTTGATGGAAATAAAAATGCTGGTTTTAAAGGAACAAATCAGACTTTAGCAGAATCTACAGAGTTAATGATACTAAGTTATAAAAATCTTATCATAAGTGTTCAATTGACTTCTCAAGATAAGACAAACCGAGATTTATTTATTGATTCTATACACCCTATAGTCGATATGATTAAAAACTATTGATTCGCAAAATGTTGAAAAGTAACCTCTCCCCAACCCATCATGCTATTTCTTTTAAATGTAATATGGTTTGTATTGAAAATAGCCTAGCAACCTCCAATCTCATTCTGGAAGCTGCTAGGCTACTACTATGTCTTACATTATAACTACATCTTCATCATAATACTTTCTAGTAGGCTACCGATTACTTGCTACATAGTCTATCCCCGCTTCGCGATAATACCGCGCGCGATATGCACGCCTGCTGCGCCTGCTTGCGCGAGACCACGTGTAATCCCTGCACCATCTCCGCCGCAGTACAAGCCTGCGATCTCGGACTCAAAGTTACCGTCCAACTTCGGACGTGCAGAGTAGAACTTCGCTTCTACCCCGTAGAACAACGTATGCTCGGATGCGATACCTGGCGTCACTTTCTCCAACGCATCGACCATTTCGATCAAGCTTTTCATCGTATTATAAGGAAGAACAAGTCCCAAGTCTCCTGGGACAGCTTCCTTCATCGTCGGTTCCAAGAAACCTTCGCGAATACGGTTCTCCGTTGAACGTCTGCCACGGATAATATCGCCGTATTTCTGCACGATCAGGCCGCCGCCAGACAAGTCATTCGCACGCTTACAAATTTCACGAGCATATTCATTTGGCTTATCGAACGGCTCCGTAAATTTATGCGAGACGAGCAAGGCAAAGTTCGTGTTTGGCGATCCGAGCTTCGGATCTTTATAAGAGTGACCGTTCGCACACATAATGCCACTGTGGTTCTCAACCACAACATGCCCAGATGGATTGCTGCAAAATGTACGGACACGCGTACCTACAGAAGTGTTGAAGACAAATTTCCCTTCATATAAATGCTCGTTAATTTCACGCATCACGACATCGGACGTCTCCACACGAACACCAACATCGACTTGGTTGTTATACATTTTCAAACGACGCTTCTTCAATATATCGGTCAACCATGCCGAACCATCTCGACCAGGCACAATGACAACAGCTTCCGCCTCATAGCGTTCACCATTTTTCAGCTCGATACCTTTCACCGAATGGCGGCCGTCTTCTTTTACTGTGATAATATCTAGAACTTCCGCTTTATAAATCATATCGATATGAGTAGCCAGCTTCTCATATATCGATTTCAAAATCTCCAAGTTCTGCTCTGTACCTAGGTGACGCACTTGTGCGCGCAGCAGCTTCAAACCAGCTGCATACCCTTGCTGCTCAATACGACGCACCGTCTCAGTGGTCGGGTCTGTAATGTTTATCGTTGCGCCATGCTCCAAGTTAATCGCATCTACATAGCGAATCAAATCCAATACTTGAGTTGGAGAGAGATAGTCCGTCATCCAACCGCCGAATTCAGTCGTAATATTGAACTTGCCATCACTATAAGCTCCTGCACCACCAAAGCCATTCGTAATCGAGCATGCTGGTACACAGCCAGCAAAGTCCTTCTTGCCTGCCGCAGGCGGGCATTTTGAAATTTTCTCCTCCAAAATTGGACAATTGCGTCGATAAATATCATGACCTTTATCAATAAGTGCCACCTTAAGCTGTGGCGACTTCAACATCAATTCATAACATGTAAAAATCCCTGCTGGTCCTGCCCCGACTACAATTACATCGTATTTGCTCATGAGCTCCTCCTTAAGGTCCATTCGAATCGTTGCCTGCTGTACACTTTCCTCATCCATTGGTTTCTGACGATTGAACATGCCAAAACCCGCCTACACGAAGGTGCGACAAAGCGCGCCTCGTCGTAGACAGGAATTTACGGCTCCTTGTAGAGACCCCTGAACCTTATTATCAGGGTTATACGAACGAAATGAATTCTATTTATAGTAACCTTCGTGCAACATCACCTATTGTAGAACTATAACACGAACGAGTCAACAATAATTTTAATTAATGTTCGTGTTTAGGTGATGTCGACTAGTTGTTAAATATAAATCAATCTTTATATATTCTATTTTACGAACATTATTTTGATACCCACAAATAACCATATTTTATCTAGCTTATCTAAATATTTCGTATTATCATTGTAAGCAACTTATTATTCACCCAAATTTTAACTACTAACAGGAGTGAGCCCATCATGATGGCAGCTACGACAGGCACAACAGGTACTTCAAATACACTAGATGCAACCACAGATCCATGTCTTATTGTTCGTGATCTGCATGTTACGAGAGGAAACTCAACTTTGCTCGGTAAACTTTCATTTGAGTTACTCCCCGGGCAATGCTTAGCTATTCAATCCAATCACATAACAGGCCAGCTTCTTATCGATGTGATGCTCGGCTTGCAAGAACCCTCAGCTGGACAAGCATTGCTCCATGGCCAACCGCTCCGTAAGAATGGAGAGCTATTGCCATCTATTAGCTGTGTACGTCAACAATCTGCTGTATATGAAAGACTTCACGCTCGCGAAGCACTCACTTTCTTTATGCAGTTGTATGGCAAAAAAGATAAAGCACGCGTTCAATCCTTACTTCAGCTCGTCGGTCTTAAGGAAAAGCAGCATATCGCACTTGGAAAGCTTACTCCTTCTGAGCAGCGGCGCTTTCATTTGGCCCGGGCTGCTGCTCAACGCCCTGATCTTATTCTTATCGAAGATCCTGAATTCCAGCTTGATATGGAAGGCAGTTATTTGCTCAGACAATGGATACAAGCTGTGACTGAGGAAGGAACAACTGTATTACTGACCGTTCCCGCCCTTGAGGATGCATTAACACTTACTCCGAATGTAATCCGTTGGACGAGGACAGGCTTTAAATCAGTCATTATTGAAGAGGATGAAGAAAGTAATGTTATCGATAATAAAACTGACTTAAGCGTAGCAGACAATATGGCAGACACAACGATTGTAGAAAATGCTGAACACGCAACTTCCCATGTAACTGTATATGGAGATGAGCGCGCACATACGGAGACAAAAGTGGCAAATGCTGCGTCTCTGCAAGAGAATTCCGTTCAACCTGAGGATGTTGTTACAAATGATTCTGAGCCTGAAACAGCAGCATCGACGATAATTACTCCATTTAAGCTGGATAAAATTCCAGCACGCATTCAAGACAAGATCATTCTTATTGATCCGGTTGATATTAATTATGTAGAAAGCCAAGATGGCATGTCTCACCTGCATGTACAGTCTGATGTATATCCGAGCTCCATGACACTGCAGCAATTGGAAGAAAAATTGAGGGTATACGGATTTTTTCGCTGTCATCGCTCTTATATCGTAAATATTCAACGCATCCGTGAAGTTATCATTTGGTCGCGCAACAGCTACAGTCTCATTCTTGATGACGATAAGAAAAGCAAGGTGCCGCTATCTAAAAATAAATACGAAGAAATGAAGAACGTAATGGGTCTGTAAGGGCCCATTTTTCGATCATATCAGCATAATTTAATGTTCCATTCATGTTTCATATGTGTACCACTCAGCCTGAATAATGATCTATTCATGGCAAAACAAATGCGATCGATGACCATACGGCGTACGATGAGATTGTGAACGGCGAGGGCAACAAGCAAGCAACGACAGCAAAAGTAATACGCCAGCAGCAGCAACAGTGAAGGAAATACACCATAAACAGCTGCGCTCCTAATCCGCTCACAACTATTTAATACGCTTCATTAAACATGCGGGACATACCCGCCATCATACATCGCAAAGTGAGGGTGCATTTATGACTTCCATTATTCAAATTCAGAACGTAGCGAAAGCGTACGGGAACAAAACAGCACTGCAGCAACTTAACTTCGAAGTCGCACAAGGAGAAATTTTCGGCATGCTCGGACCGAGCGGTTCAGGCAAGACGACGACAGTAAAAATATTAACGGCTCAATTGCTTCCATCCAGCGGACACGCTTCTGTATTCGGCGTTGATCTGGCGAAAATGACGGAAGCCGAGCGCCATAACCATATGCGCCAAATCGGAATTTTAACGGATAACAGTGCCTTATATGAAAGACTAACCATTCAAGACAACTTAGAGCTGTTCTGCAAGCTTTACGGCATTCATACCAAACAAATCGCTACCGTGTTAGAACAAGTTAACTTGAGCAGCGAACGAAAAACAACAGTAAAAAGTTTATCAAAAGGGATGAAACAACGTGTAACGTTGGCCCGTGCTCTGCTGCATGAACCGAGGCTACTATTTCTCGATGAGCCAACTTCGGCACTAGACCCGACCAATACACGCAATATTCATGAATCATTACGCCAGCTCAATAAGGCGGGAACAACCATTTTCCTGTCTACACATGATATGGAGGAAGCGGAAGCATTATGTGACCGCATCGCCTTCTTGCATCAAGGTCGTATTGCAGCATTGGATACACCGCAGCAATTGCGGCTCACTTATTCGGACAACTCCGTTACCGTCTCAACAACAGAAGGTTGTTATCACCTTACACAAAATGAAGAAACCGCAAAACGAATTTACGAATGGATGAGCCAAGGTAATCTGAAGTCGATCCACTCCAATGAACCAACATTAAGCGATATTTTCATTACACTTACAGGGGGTACATTAAAATGATGTTATCTATGAACCGATTAAACGCAATAATTGTAAAAGAATATAAAGATGCACTGAAAAATTCGACCTTGTTATTGACAGCTATTATCCCAATTTTACTTTCTTATGCTGTTGGTTCTCTAATGGATGATGTAGTCAATCCCCTTTTTATTACGCTGCCCATTAATATGGCGCTCATTATGACCGGAGCTAGCGTACAAGCGATGATGATCGCAGATGAAAAAGAAAAGCATACGCTCCGCGTGCTCATGTTATCACCAGCTCGTCCTACCGAGGTTCTACTTGGCAAAAGCTTTATTGCGATGATAATGACGTTAATCGTTATGGTTGTTTCTTATATGGTCGCTGGCATTGATACGATCCCATTGACCGGTTTAATTGCCATATTGATTCCTAGCATCATTCTCTACTTAGCTCTCGGTACGATTATCGGATTATTGTCCCGCACAGCTATGGAAACCTCTTTCATTAGTATGCCAATCATGTTGTTATTCTTAATGGGACCTATGTATGCTCCTGCACTTAATATTGAACTGCTTACATCCCTTATCGTGTATACGCCAACGGAGCAACTATCAGCAGCAGTCGGCATCTTGTTGGAGGGCGGCACAGTTGCAGACATTTGGAAGCCGATAGCGATTGTATCCGCATGGATGGCAGCAGCTGTTGTCGCTTGCTTAGCGCTTTATCGCAGCAAGCGCTACGACGGATAACGTCAATTGATGACAATATTTCCCGAGAAATAACACAAAAATCCCTGTTAAGGATAGCAGCATGGTTCCTTAACGGGGATTTTGACGTATTCGAAGTGAAACACCAACTATTTACTATCTAATATCTAGGTGTCTACATATTCATTTCAGGACAAAGACAACCTATCCCTCAAACACGCATCAGCACGCGTAATCCGAATACGGTCAATCTTGTACTCCGCAGCGTTATGCTGGTAAAAGGAATCTTCAGCTATCATCCTTCTTACTTCCTCTTCATCATCACTATCAACAATAATGATCCCACCATCCCGCGGCTCAAATGGCCCTGACAGAAGAAACTTGCCTGCCGCATAATAGCGATCCAGGAACGCCAAATGCGCCTGCAAATGCTGGTCAACCTCTTCCAATGCTTTTGTATAACGAATTTCCACTAAGTACATACGAATCATCCTTTTGTTGGAATACTACTGTTACTGTGAGTACACATGAAAAATACGCATCTGTTGCACGCATATTTCGCTAACGAGTGCCATGACCGCTATTTTCATGAAATGGTTCATTTCAGATTTTTAGCGGTTGTAGTCGAGCTTATTTGGGTAATGAGGGTAAATGATATCGCTCACTCTAACAAATAAACGCTCTCATACCCGTTACATTTCAAAATCTATCCGTATACACGAAATAGCCTTCGTGGCGACCGTTAGGGCATCGAATCCTTTGCCCGAGATGAATATTAACCTCCCCAATAACTACGTGTTAATAACTTCCATCCCATAGAGGGTTGGAATTTGACCTAGAATCGTATAAAGTTGTCCTTGTTGCATATTTATACTTATTTCGGTATAGGAGATACAGATCATGAATTCACATAAAGAAACGGTACCGTCGCCGGATAAATGGCCAACGCTCGCTTCCATTTTAGCCTTTGCCATTCCATCCATTATCGGCCTTATGCTGTTCGTCGTTCCTGTTACATGGAATGGCGAAGTGACAGTACCGATCGCTTTCTTAGCTAAATATATTCAGCACCTGCTGGGTGACTTTATCGCTCCTGCTACGGTAGCTATCATTACAATCGCATGGGTCGGCTCTACGATTTCCCTTCTGCTTAAGCCTAAACAGCTGTTAGCGAAATCGCTATGGCGTACCTTATTTCATATAACACCATTTTGGTACGCGGTTCGCACGGTAGGACTCCTATTCGCTTGGTCAGTCCTGTTAAAGATCGGTCCTGAGTGGATTTGGTCAGCAGATACGGGTGGAATGCTGCTCGAAGGATTGCTACCCGGCTTGTTCGTCGTATTCCTGCTAGCAGGCTTGCTGCTGCCACTGCTCGTCGACTTCGGCTTGCTGGAGTTCGCAGGCACATTGATGACAAAGATTATGCGTCCACTCTTCAAGCTGCCAGGCCGTTCCTCGATTAACTGTATGGCTTCTTGGCTTGGAGACGGAACGATCGGTGTCATGATGACAAGCAAGCAATACGAAGAAGGTTATTACACAAAGCGTGAAGCTGCTGTTATTGGTACTACTTTTACAGCTGTATCGATTACATTTACCTTCATTGTCTTGTCCAATGTTAAGCTGGGACATTTATTCCTACCGTTCTATGCGACAGTCACCTTTGCTGGCATTATTGCCGCGATCATTATGCCGCGTATACCGCCGTTATCTCGCAAAGCCGATACGTATTATGAAGGCGTAGAACCGCAGCAGGATGAAATGATCCCTGCACAATGGAAACCATGGCGCTGGAGCTTGCATCAAGCAGTAACGAAAGCACAAAACCATAAAGGTGCAAAGGCATTTATGAAGAACGGTTTCCATAACATCTTAGACTTATGGATCGGCGTTCTTCCTGTCGTAATGGCCATTGGTACAGCTACCGTTGCATTAGCAACGTATACGCCAGTGTTTGAATGGCTCGGCAAACCATTTATTCCAGTTCTAAATCTTTTAGGTGTGCCTGAAGCGGCTGCAGCATCGCAAACGATCATGGTCGGTTTCGCAGATATGTTCCTGCCTACGGTATTGGCATCCGGTATCGAAAGCGAACTAACTCGCTTTGTCATTGCTGCCTTGTCGGTTACTCAACTTATTTATATGTCTGAAGTAGGCGGACTACTGCTTGGATCGAAGCTTCCTGTGAAGCTGCACGATTTGATCATTATTTTCTTGCTTCGTACGATTATTACGCTGCCAATTATCGTTGGTATCGCACATCTCATTTTCTAAAATGAAATTGCATTACACTTCAATAACTAGCTCATCGATAAGCACCTCTAATCGTAAACACTGGAACCTTCCACAAAGAATCGTTCCCGTGCATACGGTAGGGGTGCTTTTTCATCGACTAATCAGCAGAATCGCTAAACGTTACTAACGCCTATCATTTTTGCAAAATAATCAGCATATGCCCGCTCAGATGAAAAAGAGATATGATATCTCCCTTTTTCGGGCTAATTTGTATATTGCAGCCCCCGACATACAGGAGTATCGTTAACTATTAAATCCGTTAGTAAAGAATGGATATTGGTATACATCCTCTTACATATAAAGCGAGGTGCCAACCTGATGTCACAGCCATCAGCAGCCACTACGAATCATACTGTCGTATCCCAACCGAAAAATGAGCATAAGCTCAATGCACAGCAAACGACACCAGCTCCCAGAACGCTGTATAACATTTTGCTGGCTATCAGCTTCGTTCATTTGTTCAACGATTCGATACAGGCGGTTATCGTAGCTATTTTTCCGATCCTGAAAGACTCCATGCAGCTTAGCTACACCCAAATTGGTTGGATTTCTTTCGCGCTGAACGTTACTTCATCCATTTTGCAGCCTGTCATTGGCTTCGCCTCGGATCGCAGGCCTACGCCTATGCTGCTGCCGATTGGCATGTGCTTCACCTTTACAGGCATGCTTGTCCTTGCCTTTGCACCAACTTACGCAGTCGTCATGGCAGCCGTCATCTTCGTCGGCCTCGGCTCAGCTATATTCCATCCAGAAGGAATGCGAGTCGCTCATATGGCTGCCGGCGGCCGCAAAGGCTTAGCCCAATCCATTTTCCAAGTCGGCGGTAATTTGGGACAGTCACTTGCCCCACTATTAACGAAATGGGTATTCATCCCCTTTGGACAAATGGGCGCATTAGGCTTTACTGCTATTGCCGCAGCAGGCATTGCTGTCCAAACCTATATCGCACGTTGGTATCAAGCTTCCCTGAACAACGGCTACGTATTTGCCAAGCGCAAACCTCAAGGCCAAGTGGATTCTGCCCAGCGTAGAAAGGTATGGACGATAACAGTCATAATTATCGTACTTGTCTTTGTACGCTCATGGTATTCATCGGCAATCGGCACCTATTACTCTTTCTATTTAATTGAGAAATACGGATTGTCGATTGATGCAGCTCAAGTCTATATTTTTGCCTTCCTGCTCTCTGGTGCAGTTGGTACGTTCTTTGGCGGGCCGTTGGCAGATCGTTTTGGTAAAAGGAATCTCATTATTACCTCCTTACTTTCCGTTATTCCATTCGCACTGATATTGCCTCATTTGCCGCTGTCCTGGGCAATGGTTGTGCTTAGCTTGAGTGGATTTGTCTATTTCACGAGCTTCTCTACTACGGTTATCTATACGCAAGCACTTCACCCTGGCAGTATCGGTACTGTGTCAGGTCTTATAACAGGATTTGCTTTTGGCATGGGTGGACTAGGAAGCTTAGCAATTGGTCAATGGATTGATGCTCGTGGAATTGAAACGGTTATGTTTATATGCGGGTTCTTGCCGCTGTTCGGTTTACTGAGTCTTCTTCTTCCGAATGACAAGGAGATTGATTCTTGGACTTCACCAACAAAAGAATAAGTGCGTACAAAAATAGCCACCGCAATGGTGGCTATTTTTTGCATAATCTATAAGTATCACTCAAATGAGATTTTGTCTTATCTAGATGTAATAGAAATGCGAATATGAACAGATTGTGGTTGATCACTCAGCAATGCAGCATACTTTTGCAGCATTTTTGAAGTTGCCACGCCTGAAGCGAAGCCTTGCACATCTAATTGGATGTCACCGTTTGCCAAATGAATCTCTTCCTGAATCGGTAGGGAAGGTACATGTATAGAACGACGATCGTTATCAAGTGGAATCGACAAATCATATTTCTTTGTCACTTGATCATAGATTTTGTGTTTCTTCAACCACATATAGTAAGCATTGTTGTGCGGGAATCCTAACCCTTTGCGTATGTCTGATACTTTGTAAGTTGCTCGTAAAGATTTAAGCGCCTCAACTTTTTGGTCATTATCTAACTGTTCCAGCTCGGAAAGTGTAATAGATAGGTCCATAGCTAGCCTCCCTCTTATATTATCAATTTGAAATATTAGAAACATAATAACACTAAAATTGTAAGAAGGAAACGGGATGAACTGCTCTATACACACTATTTTTCACTTTTTTTTAAAAAAGACGACCCGAAATATGTTATAAATTACATGATATCACCAGTAATATCGAAAACAGTATGGATTTTTTTTCTATTCCGACATCAACAATTGTTATACACGTTCGCTGACTTTCAGTTGTACTTTTCCAACTAACACAATCATAATTAGCAATCCAGCCAATACGCATCCTGCAATACGAAGTCCTGTGTCATAGCTGCTCGTCAAGTAACCAATACCCGAAGAACCCCCGACTACACCAAGTGAGAAAAATGCATAGAACATGCCGAATGCTTTACCTTTATCTGCTGCCGAAACATGGCGAATGAGCAGTGTATTCATCGAAGGGAATAGAAGTGCATAGCCTAATCCGTATACACCCATCGTTATATACATCATCGTCTGATCCGTTGTAAAGGACAATGTCAGCAAGGATGCAATCACAATCCCGCCACCAAGCATAATGAGCTTTAACGGTGCTACCCGATCAAACAATCGGTTCGTTGGCAGCATAAAGACCATAATAGCCACGACACCGAACGTACTCAGCATCATTCCTGAAGCTTGGCCCCCGAATTCCAGCGCATCTGTCTTTATCGGTAACGCGAAAGTAAGCGAACCCATCCCAAACATCAGTGCAAATGCAGCGATATAAGACTGCACAACAGGCCGCATAGCGAACAAGGCTCTAAAGCTGCTCTCTGGTTGGAGCCTGCTAGGTTGTGATTCTGCCAGCTCAGCACTACTCTTGACCCCGTTTGAACGTTCACCCGCTGTGCGAGGAATAAATATCGTCAACAAAACGCCAATAGCCAGCAAAGCCGCTACTGTAAGGAAAGGCGCTTCGAATCCTAGCTTTGCTTTCATAATACCGCCTGTAGCTGGACCAATAATCGCAGCTAAGCCAACTGCCGCGCCAGATAAGGCCATCGACTTCCCTTGACGTTCGTCAGGCACATGTCGAGATATTAAAGTAAACACGCTCGGTACAAGCAATCCCCCTGCTAAACCATGTAAAAATCTTACCGCGATAAGCTGGGTGTCCGTATTCACTTGTGAATACAACAGCAAAACAGCGGATGTAAGTATAAAACCAATCAACAGCACACGCTTGCCGCCATAGCGATCAATCCAGCGTCCTGCTGCAATATTACCCAACATATTGGTCAAAGAATACATACCAATAGCCAGCCCAGCCCCAAGAGAACTCGCTCCTAGGTGAAGCGCATAAGGTCCAACGACCGGCAGTTGTACAAATGTATCCATAAAGCAGATGATGACCAAAATATACATCAATGCTTTCATCTAACTCGTGCAGGAGATCTCTCTGCCTCTTAAGGGAGGAAGTAATCGTATCGGATTCGCTAGACGCTAACTTCGTCCATTACGTTATCCAACACTTTCCCCTGCTCCTCCTTTCTGAGATAAAATATGGGAGTTATAGATTATTTCTTCTACTCTCATGAAAAAAGGAATGCGTACATGCATTCCCTTTTATTGTACGTGATTTGCCCGCAACACGCGATAGCAGGAAGGTAGAAACGTTATGGAACCTTTCCTTCTGTTCACGGATTCGACATATGATGCTCCCACTCCTCTAATCTTCGTCCTGCACATCCAAAGCGGATAGTAATCAATGTTCATGAGAAGCAAAGATGAAAGAGTTGTCACAGCTGTATCTTCATGCCGTCATAAGCTACTTGAATACCCTGCGGCTCAAATAAATCAATTAACTCCTGATGTGTCAGATGTGCGTTATGGGAGAAATGGGTCACGATAAATACAGTATGTTGATCAGCCGCCCCACACGCGATTAAGCGTTCCTTTGTCTTCATTACCTCTGCTGCATTCATATGCGTACCGGAATCAGGGTCATTCCCCATCGTGCATTCCAATATGGCAGCACTTAGCTTGTGCCCTTGCTGACCTCGTTGTTCCAGCCAACTCCATGTCTCATCCGGGAACCAGCCGCTGTCATGAGCATGCAATATCGTATAGTCGCCTTTTTCGATCCAAAAAAGCAAACAGGTTTCTACGTCCATATGATAGGCAGGCAGCGCGACAATTGTCGCTGTACGTGTCTTGGTTGGTACAAATAACTGCACCCGATGCAGCACATATTTACTCGTATGACCGATTCGCTCACGGATACGAGTAAGAGGCATATCATGGGCATAAATATGAATGGGCTCATCTCCTGATTGCGCGTACCCGGGCAATCTTGCCTCTAAGTCCTCTGCGTACAGATGATCAGAATGAGAATGGGTAATGAGCAGATCTTGAATATCCTCCAAATCTAAATCATCGCGCAGCATATGCAGCAGTGTATCTGGTGGGAAATCGATCTTCAACTCCTGATCGATCACGACTGACGTGCGAGTACGAATGTCTTTCCCCTTAAGCTTTCTAGCTTGTTGACATAGTGTGCAGCGGCAAAACAAGGATGGAATACCCTCATAAGCAGCTGTACCAAGCAGATGGAGCAGCATATTGAATGACTCCCCCTTCTTACATCCTGTTTCTATATGTATATGCGGTAGCATGACAAACTCAGCTGTAAGAAGTAACGAAAACGCTGCAATAAACACAAGAAATAAAGACATTAAATCAGAATAAGAAAGGGAGATACTATGATATCGATCACATATCAACATGCGCGTAACAACTAAATCGACACTCCAACATACGCCATGAAAAAAGAGACCATCAAAAGATAGTCTCTTTTAAACGCTGCATACCGTTAGTTCATTAAGGCAAAGCCCTTACATCCACTCTTTTCCGTGCTCGCGAATGAATCGAAGTTCCTCTTGATAATGCTCATAATGTCCTTCATCGATCATTTTTTGAAACGCCATATCGCCTTCTTTGGCTTTCCTTTGTATCGTTTTACATAACCCTTCTACGCGCAGCAGCACCATTTCTACAAACCCTTTTTCAATTCCCTCCATACCATAGGAATCAAAAAACAAGGCAACCCTTTGTTTGATGCGCTCAGCATCTTTCAACCGATCATAATAAATAGCTTCCCCTGCTTCCGTATGATAAAGCCTACTTAAAGGAGCGCAAGTGTAAAGCGTATAGGCGATATCCCAAAGTCTCGGACCAGGGGCAACCAAATCAAAATCAATCACACCTACTGGTTTCTCATTATTAAAAATAATATTATAGATGGCAAAATCATTATGGCACATCACCTCAAATGGCTGCGGGGTGTTATCAAGGGATTGCCAACGTTCATCTATCGGAAAATCACTCACCGCATCATGATAGAGACGAAGCATCTTTGCTATCTCTTTTAAGGCCTCATCCGACCACATGTATGGTTTTAACGGATAATTGCCAGCCTCACCCTCGATAAAAGATAAGATTTCTCTCCCTTGTTCATCGATACCTAGAAACCGTGGCACACCATGCAAGCCTTTGCTCTCAAGATGCTTTAGCAATGTATGAATAGTAATACTATCAGGCTTTATCTCTCGTCGTACCGTATCTCCCATACGAGATACACTGGAGACATTCCCTCCTGTTAGTGCTTCTTCTTGTTCGTAATGACTGCTCATTAAAACTCCCCCAATTTAGGGACCCTATGATTGTGTCAATAGAGATGTATGTTTACCCATAAATAAAAAACAGATACACAAAGGTATCTGCTCGGTAATGGGAATATAATTGACCACACCATGTGCCCCTTGAATGATTTAAGATAGACAAATAAACGCATCCTTACGTGAGAAGGACCGCCGCTATCTCTATCCAATTAAATAATCATTTCAAGGTATTCCACATGTGTATAGATTCCCCTCTCTTTACATCTCTAACTTAAATCTTACCATACATTACTAACTATGAGAACATTTTCGGACAGGGTAATCAAGCGTCTTTGATATAAAGCGAGGGGCAAATGCGCTAATGGTTGCCATAGAAGCTATTCTTTGCATATAGATGGATTTTGAAATGTAACGGGTATGACAGTGCTTATTTGTCAGAGTGATCGATATCATTTACCCTCATTGCTAAAGTAAGCTCAACTACAACCGTTACTAATCTGAAATGAATGATGTCACGAATATAACGTTCATGGCGCCCGTTAGAGGAATCCGGGTAAGTTATCGAACGATACAGCGCGGTCCGAGGATCATGTCTGCAAAGGAATTGTATCTTATTTAATTATTCAGTTAATCGATTACTCAACAGATGTGCATGCAAATCTACTTTTAGCATTCAAACTGCTAGTAGTACCGTGTTCAAATGAAATAACCGAATCCCTATGAGGATTCGGCTTATTTTTTATGTGTTGGAAGGTTTCGTGCGTCTGGTTGCCACTGCTACCAACGGATCGTCTGGCCAGTAGTGCTTCGGGTAACGGCCTTTGAGGTCTTTTTTGACCTCAAAGTACGTATTCTGCCAGAAGCTCGCCAAGTCTTGCGTAACCTGCACCGGCCTCTGTGCCGGGGACAGCAGGTGGAGCGTCAGCGGGACGGCGCCGCCTGCGATGCGCGGCGTCTCCCGCATCCCGAACAGCTCTTGCAGGCGTACGGCCAGCACGGGCTGTTCGGGATTGGTGTAGTCGACAGCGATGCGCGACCCACTCGGCACTGCGATGTGGGTCGGGGCTTCGTCGTCAAGCTGCTGCCGCTGATTCCACGGCAGCAGCCCTTCCAGCAGCGCCATGACCTGCAGCTTCTGCAGGTCATGGCGGCTACTGAGGCCGTACAGATGGGGCGCGAGCCAGTCCGCCATGTTGGCGGTGAGCCCGGCATCTGAGACATCCGCCCAATCATGAGGGCGGTGATGGTGCAGGAACGCTAGTCGCGCCTGCAATTGGCGCGCGGATTTCGTCCATGGCAGCATCCCAATACCAAGCGGATGTCGGGCGATGCCTTCCATAAGGACGGCCAATACTTCATCCGCATCAGGATTGGAGCATGGACGTTCACGCAATACAATGGCACCAAGTCGAATTTCTTCTCTCGCTCGAACCGCCTCAGCTGTTTTGTCCCACTCAACGGCAACTACATTCTCGATTTGATCGGCCATAGACCGCTCAAAAGCTTCTTTCTGTACCTCTATCGCTAAACGGATACGACTGTCGGTACCTTGGTCGTCCAAATCAACAGCTACGATGTAAGGTGCATAATGGATACGATGCTGTGCTCTACCAACTCTCACAGACGAGCCTGTAAATGTGTGCGCCGAATGGCCTCCATTTTGTCCAGTGAAACTAGCTCCACGCCCGTTACTTAGCAAATAACGTCCATCTTCACGCCGTTTGCCAATTCGATCTGGATATGCCATAGCCAAAAATACACTAAAAATCTCACTAAAATCGTTGACGCTGCTTGTTTCGACTTCTCCATTGGACACTTTCCCATGACCTTTATTACTAGTATCACTAGCATTATTAGTCTCGCTAGTAGCACTTGAATAACCCACTTTATATACCCTATTAGATAATTCCCCAGCCGCTCTTAACTCTCCATCACCTTTAATAGCAGATTTTCGAGAAGTCCCTGTCCACTTTTCATCGATAAGTCTGGATAAACGCTTTGCCTCATCCTTAATCCGGCGCACGACCGCCTCATCTAATGAAACAGAACCTCCTAAACCAAGTGAATCTGTAAAGGTGGTATTATCGGAATACTTCTCCCTCTGCTCTTGCTGATGAGCAAGCAGCAGCTCCAATCGGAGAAGCAAATCTGGGTTAGAGACAACATACGAGGACGTTCCCGAATTTCCCACAGCCCCACCTCTGCCACTTGCGCCGCTCAGTAAATCCCGCTCCTGCAGCATCGCTGCCAATAGGCAAGCTTGTTCCGCCACACCAAGCGGTATCGCCTTCAACAGCATATGGGCAAGCCGTGGATGCAAACCGCTCAGTGCCATCTGGCGTCCGTGTTCGGTAATACTGTCTTCCGCGTTCAGCGCACCAAGCTGCCTTAAAAGCTGCTCAGCCTGCTGCAAAGCGGCGGTTGGCGGAGGCGTCAACCATGCTAGTGAATTCACATCTGTTCCCCATGCTGCCAATTCCAAAGCCAACGATGCCAAGTCTGCATCCAATATTTCTGGCAAGCGCTGCTTCGCCAAATGACCGTGCTCCGCTTCTGACCACAGTCTATAGCAGACCCCCGGCCCTAGCCTTCCCGCACGACCTCGGCGCTGATCAGCTGCGTCCTGTGTTACTCGCTCCGTTACGAGTCTTGTCATCCCCGTTCTTGGAGAATAGCGAGATACACGCATCAATCCGCTGTCGATGACAATTCGAACACCATCTACTGTTAAGCTCGTCTCCGCGATAGAAGTGGTAAGCACTACTTTACGCTCTCCCTGCTTAGCAGGTGCGATTGCTTCATCCTGTGCTTGCTGCGGCAGTTGTCCATGCAGTGGAAGCACCTTTACCCGAACTGGACCAGACTCCCCACCATGAGCCTGACGAGACAATATACTCGCCAACTCCCGCTGAACCCGACTTATCTCTCCGACACCTGGGAGAAACACGAGCATATCTCCTGTCTCATCCTGAAGCGCGGCTGCAATTTGCCGTGCTGCTGCCACTTCCATTCGGTCTTGCGCACGAAGCGGTACATACCGAGTGTCTACCGGATACATACGCCCTGCGCTTCGAACAATTGGCGCATCTCCCAGCAGTTCAGCTACCAGTTCAGCCGCAATCGTCGCTGACATGACAAGCAAGCGCAAATCCTCGCGCAGCACAGCTTGCGCTTCGAGCGCCAAGCTTAGTCCCAAATCAGCGTGCAAACTCCGCTCATGGAACTCATCAAAAATAATCAGTCCGACCCCTTCCAATGAGGGGTCTTCCTGCATCATGCGCGTCAGGACGCCTTCGGTCACAACCTCGACGCGCGTTGCACGGCTCACCCGGGTGTCCATGCGCACCCGGTAGCCAACCGTATCGCCGACGCGCTCACCAAGCGTCGCCGCCATATACTGCGCAGCCGCGCGTGCCGCCAAGCGGCGCGGCTCCAACATTACGATGCGCCTGCCAGCAAGCCATGGCGCATCCAACAACGCAAGCGGGACACGGGTCGTCTTACCCGCCCCCGGCTCCGCCACTAACACCGCTCCCGTCCGCGCGCTTAGCACATCGCGCAACGCGGGTAATATTTCATCTATAGGCAATATGCCAGACATTTCATTCACTCCACAATCGTTATTGTATCCTCATCATAGACGACAAAGAAACCGAATACCAGCTGTCGATCATAGTTGTACAATCAGACGAACTACCGTCATTACCTCAGCCTGTCCATCAAACAACTACAGCCCAACACTACGAACGAATATCGTTTGTAGTGTTAGGCTGTTGGGCTGTTAAGTACTGAGTTATTTATTTAGTTATTGAACTGTTTGTTAGCTATCTGTTCAGAAGTAATTTCGGAAGACCCTTCATTTAGATTAGTGCCAAATATGCAGTTATTTAATCTGAAAATGCCCTTATTTGAGATATTATCGGCAAAAATACATCTATCTTAGCAATCTTGCCTATTTCAAATGCAAATCGAGAAAATTAACTGCACAATTGTCCTTATTACTCACAAAATGAAGTTTTCTACTTCAAATAGCTGCACTTTTGTCCACAACATATTTACTACCCTTGATTTCGCTTTAAAAATGCAGATACACGGCGGCAAGCTGTAATATTGTTCTCCGTACGTGAAATGCCATGCCCCTCATCATCAAAGACAAGGTATTCCACATCACGTCCCTGCGCACGAAGCGCTTCTACAATCTGATCGGATTCTGCCTTTACAACACGCGGATCATTTGCCCCTTGAATAATTAGCATTGGGTTCACCATCTGATCAAGATACGTAATCGGAGAGTCTTTAACAAAGCGCTCATGATCACGCTCTGGGTCACCAATCCAACGATCCATCATTGGCTTCCAGAACTCTGGCACAGACTTCACAAACGTAAACAGATTGCTTACTCCCACAATATCAACTGCCGCACGGAAATAGTCTGCATTGCGTCCTGCCAATAGCAAGGTCATATAGCCGCCATAGCTTCCACCCATTACAAATAGTCGTTCTCGGCTCGATATCCCTTGCTCAAACAGCCAATCCATACCGGCAAGACAATCTTTACGCGGCCCTTCGCCCCATTCTCGCTCTACCAGTTTCGTGAATGATCGGCCATAGCAGGTACTGCCGCGGAAATTCGGACAGAAAAGATGATAGCCCTCAGCGAGCAAGTATTGGAACATCGAACGGAAATGTTTGCGCTCCGCATACTGCGGCCCTCCATGCGGCCAGAAAATCGTATAACCATTGGCCAATTCATCTTTGGCACGGAACAACAATGCCTCAATTTCCATGCCATCGAATGACGTATATTTCACCGTCTCTGGAGTGACGAGATCTTCCCGTGTAAGTCCAAGCACGATATTGCGCGTCAACATCGTCCATTTTCCATTATCATATTTATAAATATTATCCGGATCGACTGCTCCTCGAGCCAATATATAGAGCTTGCCTGATGCTGCCACATGCATGTGTTCTACAACACTGGTTGGAAGCTTCAGCGCCTCTAAGTTTCCTGTATCATACGCATACACATAAAGTCCGTCCTCTACTCCCTTTTCGGTCAGCACATAGATGGAACGGGATTCTTTATGCCAGTGCAGCTCAGACACGCCCTCTTGCGGTATTTCAAATAATGTCTGGAACTCGCCTGTTGAAATCGTATACTTTGCTGCATATGCAAATTCAGCTTTATAATCCGTTGTAAAAATAATCGTATCATTATCAATAAACCGTACATTGGCTGTCACTTGCTCTTCATCAGCACTTGGTGTCAAGCATGCTTCTACCTCATCTGCCCCTCGAACGAGAGCAACATGGTACGTATTAGAGTATCCTTTCCCGTACACAATCTTCTTTTCATCTGGACTCACAGCAAGCAGAGATGTCATTGCATCTTTGCCTTCAACGATTAACTTCTGCTCTCTCGTTTTCAAATCCAGGGCATATGTATTTATAAACTGCGGATTGTTCTGTGAAGTCCCATAATAGAGACGTTGTCCATCTTCCGATAGGGAGCTAAAGAAGAATTTATCTGTCGGTTCCCCTTCCACCAACTTTAACGGTACACCACCTTCAGGACGCAGCGCATAGAGATGGTAACTTTCATTCCCTTCATGGTCGAAGCCAGCTAATATATGACGGCCTTGTGGATCTATTTTTATAAAATTGCATGATTGCCCTTGATAGGTTAATGGATAAGGATAAGAGATTTCATCATGAAGCTCGATTGCATACATATCTAACTTTCCGTTCATATTCGAACTGAATACGAGTCTTGATTCATCAGCACTTACATCAAAATTTCGAATGACAAATGATTTATAATACTGCTCTGCATCAGGCTTTGGAAAATTGATCATGGAATGCTCCTCCTATAAGATATCATCGTAGTTGTTAAAAAGTGGATGAACACTTTTCATCATTATATAGAGTCCAATTCCTTTACACAACCAACTTTAAAAGGAGGCGTAATCCGTCTAGAGACCGATGCGATAAACAGGAAAATATCCGTACTAGCCCATTGACACAAAAATTTTCCAATGTTATGATAACTGCCAACCAAAATACCAAGTAATCTCATAGGTATTATATATCTACCGGACAACCGGAGATGACCAACACTTCTTTGTGGGAATGAAGAGGGAGGCATCTCCTTTTTCGCGTTCCTAACTGTCATTTTTACAAATTAGGAAAAGGGGCGTGGAGAACATGCTGCTAAAAACGATTCGTACATTTAAATGGATTGCTGTCGGAGCTTTATTGTTGATGGTGCTGAGCGCTTGCGGCGGTGTGCAGCAACAGAACGCCGCAGTTGAAGGAAATAATGAAAGTAAAGCTAAGGTCATTCGGATCGGTTATCAAAAATATGGGGTACCCAACTTCCTTAAAGTACGCGGAGGGCTAGAAAAGAGACTGGAGCAAGATGGTGTTGCAGTGGAATGGACTGAGTTCCCTGGAGGGCCGCAGCTGCTAGAAGCGCTTAATGTCGGCAGTATCGATCTCGGACATACCGGAGAAGCACCGCCAATCTTTGCTCAAGCGGCTGGAGCTCCACTTGTTTATTTAGCTCATGAAGCATCGCGTCCGCACAGTGAAGCTATTCTCGTTCTTCAAGATTCCCCCGTTCAATCTGTAGCTGACCTTAAAGGCAAAAAGATTGCATTAAACAAAGGCTCTAATGTTCATTATCTGCTCGTAAAGCTGCTAGAGCAGGCTGGACTTCAATATAGCGATGTAAAGCCTGTGTTCCTGCCGCCTGCTGATGCGAGAGCTGCATTCGAGCGTGGAAGTGTGGATGCATGGGCAATTTGGGACCCGTATCTTGCATCTGCTCAAAAGAACCTCGATGTAAGAATCGTTGCCGACGGTGAAGGCGTTGTGAACAACTTTGAATTTTATCTGGCGGTACGCAGCTTCGCGGAAAACAATCCTGACATTATCGACGCTTTATTTGAAGAGCTGAACAAAGCCGGAGATTGGGCAAACGCTAACCATAAAGAGTTGGCAAAATTGTTATCCCCACAGCTTGGCATTGATATCCCTTCCCTAGAGCTGGCTTCTAGCAGACGGGAATACAATAGCGTTCCAATTAGCGACAACGTTATCGCGGAACAGCAAAAAGTAGCTGACACCTTCGCTAAGCTCGGCTTGATACCACAGCCGATACAGGTCAAAGAAGCACTATCGAACCGCAAATAAAAAATAATGGAGGGTTCTATATGGAAATATTCTGGTTTATTCCGACACATGGTGATGGCAAATACTTAGGTACAACGACAGGAGCACGCGCAGTCGATTTTCCTTATATGCAGCAAATCGCACAGGCGGCGGATCGACTAGGTTACAGCGGTGTGCTGCTGCCTACCGGCAAATCCTGCGAGGATGCATGGGTAACGGCATCTGCCTTGATCTCCTCCACAAATAAGCTGAAGTTTCTCGTCGCCCTCCGCCCAGGATTGATGTCCCCAACTCTAGCAGCTCGTATGGCCTCTACTTTTGACCGCATTTCCCGAGGCAGGCTGCTCATTAATATCGTGACAGGCGGTGATCCTGTAGAGCTGGCTGGTGAAGGTGTATTCCTTGATCATAATGCGCGTTATGAGCTGACGGATGAATTTCTTCATATTTGGCGGAAGGAACTGCTTGGAGAAGAAGTGTCTTTTGAAGGCAAACATCTGCAAGTTCGCGGCGGTAACAATCTATATCCTACTATTCAAAAACCTTATCCACCCTTGTACTTTGGCGGTTCATCATCTGCTGGTCAGCAGGTGGCGGCTGAGCATGTCGATGTCTACTTAACGTGGGGCGAACCTCCTCAACAAGTAAAAGAGAAGATCGATCATGTACGGCAACTTGCTGCCCAGCAAGGACGCACGCTGCGCTTCGGAATCCGCCTACACGTCATTGTACGTGAGACGAACGAAGAAGCTTGGCAAGCTGCTGAACAGCTGATTCAATATGTTGACGATGCTACGATAGCCGCTGCACGTAAAGTATTCGGCCGTTATGACTCCGAAGGACAGAGAAGGATGGCGCAGCTTCATCACAGCAGCCGTGAATCGCTGGAAATTAGCCCGAACTTATGGGCCGGAATCGGACTTGTAAGAGGGGGAGCAGGGACAGCACTCGTGGGTGATCCTGACACCGTTGCCGCTCGAATCAAGGAGTATGCGGAGCTTGGTATCGAAACCTTTATTTTGTCCGGCTATCCGCATTTAGAAGAAGCTTACCGCACAGCTGAATTGCTATTCCCGCTGCTCCCAATTAGACAACCTCAACAGCAAGAAGAAGCCGACCTTGCAAATAGTCCTCTCGGTGAAATTATCGCCAATGACCGACCACCAAGCCATGCAGCTATCCGTTCCACGAAAGAGGTGACTGCTGATGCAAAGAGCACGGCTCGACAGCACGCTTAAAAGATGGCAGAACCGCTCATGGATTGCATGGGTCGTTCCGATTACCTTACTCTTATTGTGGCAAGTCCTTGGTCAGCTCGGAGTTATATCTACTCGTATCCTACCTACACCTATCGCTGTCATAGAAGCGCTTATTACTTTAATCAGCAACGGCATGCTATTTGACTATATTGGAACAAGTACAGGACGTGCGCTTATTGGTTCCGCGATTGGCGGGAGCATCGGCTTTAGCCTTGGTCTGCTGAACGGGGTTGTTCCTTTGGCTGAGAAATTGACAGATACGTCGATTCAAATGGTTCGTAACATTCCTCACCTTGCGCTCATTCCGCTCGTTATCCTATGGTTTGGAATCGACGAGGCAGCGAAGCTTTTCCTCGTTGCACTCGGAGTGGCGTTCCCTATTTATTTGAATACGTTCCACGGTATTCGCAGCGTCGATCCAAGCCTAATTGAAATGGGCAAAGTTTATGGACTGCGAGGCTGGGCGTTATTCCGCAATATCATTCTTCCGGGAGCACTTCCCTCCATTCTCGTCGGGGTGCGCTTTGCACTGGGCACGATGTGGATTACACTCATCGTCGCGGAAACGATATCAGCGGATTCAGGCATCGGCTATATGGCCATGAATGCCCGTGAATTTATGCAAATGGATGTCGTCGTCTTGAGCATCCTTTTATATGCACTGCTTGGCAAACTGTCTGATTCAATCGCCAAATGGTGCGAAAGGCTGTTCTTGCAGTGGCATCCGAATTACGGAAAAGGACAACAGGCTGGCAAGAAAGGAGTGACCTCCTTATGAGTACGGGTGTATTCGGATCTTCACTCTCCGCTTCCCAAGTATGGAAGCAATTCGATCATGTGACTGTGTTGGAGGAACTAAACCTTCAGGTTAAACCCGGAGAATTTATCGCCATCGTAGGGAAAAGCGGCTGTGGCAAAAGTACGCTGCTTCGCTTAGTAGCTGGCTTGGATGAGCCAACAGACGGAACGCTGCTGCTCGATGGAAAAACGATACAAGGCATCGATCCTGATACGAGGGTGTTGTTTCAAGATGCTAGACTACTTCCTTGGAAAAAAGTCATCGATAATGTGCGAATTGGCGTGCGCGGCGGAAATCCGGACGATGCTGCAGCAGCACTGCGAATGGTCGGACTCGAAGACAAGGCGCATGTATGGCCCAGTACATTATCAGGTGGACAGCGGCAAAGAGTCGCGCTTGCGCGGGCATTAGCTGGCCATCCACGATTGCTGCTGCTAGATGAACCATTAGGAGCGCTCGATGCATTGACCCGCATTGATATGCAGGATTTAATCGAGAAGCTGTGGCAAAGGCAGCGTTTCTCTGTCATTCTCGTCACCCATGACGTCAGCGAAGCGGTGGCACTTGCCGATCGTGTCGTGTTAATGAAAGATGGAGCCATCGCACTCGACGTAGCCATTACACTTCCACGTCCACGGGAACGAGATAGCGGCTTTGCTTATTTTGAACAGCTTATATTGGACCGTGTCATGGAACGCGATTCCCGCTCTGAACGAGCTTCCAGACGGCAGACGTCCTATTCCATTTGATAGACGACAGCATACAATCGAAAAAGCCAGAGGCATTAGGATGTCTCCTTTGCTTCTGGTTTCTTTCTCGTATAAAAATGATAATTTCTCATGCATGATCTTAAACAAGTGATTTTTCTACCGCTATGAAACAGCTCCAGACTCACCCGGTTGCAAACTCCCAAGATGTGTACGACACTCCTCTACAAATACCCTTGGCTCATCGAGCGTAAAATATATATCTGTAACTGTCTGATTAGCGCCCAGCATAACCCCTATCTTGGTCGCTTCTTTTAGTCGAATGTGTATATTTGTCGATGGTCCAATCGGTACGAAGGAATGCTTCATTTCTTCACCTGTCAGCTCAACATTATTCACCATCTCTATGGTCTCAATTTGATCATAGGTGAGTTCCACTCGAAGCTGATTTCCTAATCGAATCCATATTCCTTGTGCAGTTACACCGATTGGATTGAGCTTCATTGCTCGATAATCGGAAATAAGCCATATAATCATATATACATTTCCAATAGACAGAATCCATGCCAATACGGATGACCATTTCGCTACAAAGAAATGAACAATTAATCCCTCTAAGACAAGAAGCTTAATAATAAACAAAACCATCGTCAGCCATCCTGATTCCTTATGCACGGTAAATGACTTCGCATGATCCCGCTCAAAAGAATGTTTGCCCCAAGACAACAGTACATAATAGTATACCGCTAGCTCGTACGCAACATAAGAGGTTACGCCCCTTCGACCAAACAGCGATGCAAGTCGGCCATAAAGCGCCTCCATTGGATGAATGCGTACCGTGCCCGTGTCATACTTCTCCATGCCCGCACACTCCTTCTTTGTATATCCACCTCTACTTATGTTCAGTATATCTTGCTACTCTTTCATGAATCTGTCCGCTTCCTTTCATTAACCTTACAATTTTATACAATAGTATGTATTCATCTTATTCTCCCCAAGCAAGTATAGCGATAAGCAATATGAGGCAACTGCCTATGCCTGATCCTACAAACCTTCATCAATATTCAAAACAAAAACAGCCCCGAGTCTGGGGCTGCTCTTCGATGGCGCCCCCAACCTTCGAGACTGTTCTTTTCGGTGATTGCACCTGCTAGCTAACTTGCTACAAGTACATGCTTAGACTATTTCGCCGCCCCGTCAGTAGGGAAAGACATTGTGTAAAAAATAGCCGCTGCCTCTTGTCGCAACAATGGCTTACGAGATTGATAGTCGAAAGAACCGTCTTTCCCCTTCTTCACCTCTGGACCATATAATCCGCTGGCGACCATGAACTTTACACCCTCAACTGCCCAAGCGTCTGTTTTGCCTGACAGCTTTGCATCCTGCGGTGCAGCACCAAACGATTTCATCACTTTCCAGATCATATCCGCTGCCTCTTGCCGTTGAATAGCCTTGTCGGGATAGAACTTCTGCGATTTATCTAGTGTCACGACTTGCATATCAATTGCCGTTTGAATCGCAGCCGCAAATTCGTGATTGATGCTGTCTTTCGCAACAGGCTTTTTGTAAGAATAGCCCATGTCCATATAATCCGCCAAGAGCTCCACAAACTCAGCCCGCGTCATTTCCTCTTTAGGCTCAAGCTCCAGTTCATCTTCATCCGCGTCCTCACCTACATGAAGCGTAATAAGCGAACTGATGCCGTCAATATAAGTACGATATGGATGATTGCGTCCTACATCTTCATATTTCAGCGGTGCTCCAATCTTTTTTGCCCAGCTCACAGGAGATAAAGAAGCAAAGTAAGCATATTCAATCTGGCCATCTATCTCTTTAAATGCCAACTGGGAGCCCTCTTCGCTCATAAAGAGAAACTCATCTACTTGTTTGTATTTGAACGGAAGATTACGTACAGACAGCGTTCCATCCTCATTCGCCTTAACTGGGAAAACCATCAGGCCGATGCGCAAGTCTTTGTACACACCTTCATAACGTGCCAACTGCTCTTTCGTCGGTTTCAGAAATTCTGGCTTAGATGAAGAATCTGGGAAGTAACGATTCATAAATGCTTGGAGGTACATCTCTCTTAATGGCGCATTGGAGTTATAAACAATAAAGACACCCGTATTTTGTTTCGGCAGGAGCCACAACATAGAGGAATGGGCTGGAAGGTCTCCGCCCTTCATGACAACATGCTGTCCATTAAATAAATGGTGGTTAAAAAATTCATAGCCATATGCCATATTCGGTAACTTAGGATGGATAGATACTTGTGGGTTTAACATGTTATCCAAAGAATCGGATTGTAAAATACGGCCTCCTTCATAAACACCGCCGTTCAGTTGTGTGAGCATGAACTTGGTCATATCTGCTCCCGTCGACAACATACCGCCTTGTGGAGCATCTGTTGGTTTCATGTTAATGATCGGCAATTCTGTATTTCCAGGAGCATAGCTTTTAGCTAGCTTGCTTCTTAACTCAGAGGTTAGCAGAAAGCTGCTATCGTTCATGCCAAGGGGATCAAGAATATGTTTCTCGATATATTGATTGAACAACGTCCCCGATACCTGCTGAACGATGTAGCCTTGCAGCATCGATGCGAAGTTATCATAGCTATACACCTCGCCAGGCTTGGTCGTAATTTCTGGCATCTGATCACGAACGACATCCTTTAATGCGGTGATAGAATCTAAATCAGGCTGCATTGCATCCATAGAATCCGCATATTCCACACCAGACGTATGGGTCAACAGATGCTCCATCGTTAGCTTGCTGCCCGTCTTATTTCTCAGCTTCGCATCTCCAAGATACTGCTGTACGTCAGCGTGAAGATCGATCTTTCCCTGTTCAACTAATTGCATGACTGCAGTCGCTGTGAACACTTTCGATACGGAAGCGATACGAAATACTGTTTCTTTCGCATCGACCGGCTTTTTATTTTTCACATCAGAGTAGCCGTATCCTTTTTCCAGCAGTACTTTACCATCCTTAACGACGGAAACAACTGCACCTGGTGCAAGCTGTTTTACTTGCTCCTGCTGAAAAAATTCATCTGTAAACTTCTGAACATCCTCCGGACTAAGGATTGCTGGGGCTGCAGGAGCCGCTGTCCCTTGTTTGATTGTTCCAGCAGAAACATCTGATGATGCCTTTGGATTTGCTTCAGCCGCAAAGCTAAAGGTTGGGGTGAGCAGCATAGCTATTGCCAGTACAGCGGCCCACATGCGAGTAATCTTCGTTTTCTTCATAGATATCCTCCCTGTAAGAAATAAAAAATTGTTATCCTACCACTTCGACTCATTTACATAATATTCCTACTTCGATTTTTTTAGTTTAGCAATTATTCATTTATAGATGCCCTAGTAGTGATGAGTAGATTGCATCCATCCTCATCTTCTACTCTAGCGGTAAGGCTATTTTGTAAAATAGTGCTGCTGCTTCTTGAGTCAACAATGGTTTTGTCGAGAGATAGTTGAAGGCCCCGGTCTTATCCGGTTTCACTTCAGGACCGAAGAAGCCTCTCGCAACTACAAATGAGACCGCCTCCTGGGCCCACTTATCCGTTTTTCCTGAAAGCTTCACTTCTACCTTTGGCATCCGATATAAACGCCAAATGATATCTGCCGCTTCTTGACGCGTAATCACTTGATCGGGCTTAAATTGACCATTTTTATAGTAATTCAAGTTAATTAAGTCCAAATCAACAGCCGTCTGTATTTCCTTTTCGTAACTATGGAATTTTATATCTTTGAAAATGGACTTGTTCGGGGAATAGCCAGTCTCCGTAAAATCTACGAGGTGTTTGATGAACTGTGCTCTAGTCAATGGCTTAGTCGAATGAAAATAAGAACTCCATCTATGCCCCACATTGATCATACTGCTTATCCCATCTGCATATTTTCGATACGGATGCTGCTTCGGGAGATCTGGATATACTCTCGGCTGAGACAACTTACCTGCCCACCCATTGCCATTCATAAATGTTTGGGCATATGTGATTTGGCCCTCTTTCTCTTTGAATACAAGAGCCTCTCCTCTCTCGTTCAAGAAGAGCATCGGATCAACTTGACGGTACTTTGCAGAGGTACCAATACTATCGCTTACCGAGAGCGTTCCGTCGGCATTCGCCTTTACTTTTGTAAGCAATATGCCAATACGATAGTCACGATATAGTCCTTCATACTTCCGCAGCTCCTGCAGGGAAGGTGTTTTAAAGACTGGCTTAGGCCTTGTGTCTGGATAAAATTGATCCATAAATTGTTCTGCAAACGCCATCGTCAATCCATTTGAACGATTAAAGCCTAGGAATATACCGACGTTTTCGTCTGGGATCATCATCACTAATGCGGAGTAGTTCAGCATGGCTCCTCCTTTAATAGGAACATTGCGGCCATGGAAAATATGTGGAGCTAGATATTCATACCCGTAGCTCATGTTAGGTATGTCAGGATGAATAGACAGCTGCGGAGTAAGCATTTGTTTCACCGTCTCAGGCTGCAAAATACGTTGACCGTCCAACTCACCACCGTTTAGCTTCGCTAGCAGGAATTTGGCCATATCTGCCCCCGTACTTACCATGCCCCCTTCTGGAAGCACCGTTGGCTTGAGCAGCATATCCGGTATCAACTGGCCATCGCCATCGTAACCTAATGCCTTAAGTCCCTTCAGTTTTGGAGTAAGCACGAAGCTGCTATTGTTCATCCCCAGCGGTTGAAAAATATGCTTATCTACATAATCTTCGAACAACAGTCCTGATTGCTCCTGAACAATATATCCTTGCAGCATAGAGGCAAAGTTATCATAACTGTGAATTTCTCCAGGCTTATACTCTACAAAAACCTCATTACGCATTACATGATCTTTCAGCGGATAATGCTGACCTGACTTCGCGGATTTTGCTCCTAAAATATCGACATCTGCATATTTCACACCGCTCGAATGGGTAAGTAAGTGCTTCATCGTTAATGGATCTCCCATTTTTCTATGCACTTTCGCTTGCCCCATATAGCGGTGGATGTCAGTGTTCAGGTCAATGCTGCCCTGCTCTACGTGCTGCATTACAGCAGTAGCCGTAACGATTTTCGAAACCGAAGCAATGCTGAACACAGTCTGTACAGGGTCGACTGGCTTTTTCTTCGCGACATCCGCAAAGCCATATCCTTTCTGAAGCAATACCTCTCCATCTTTCACGACCACAGCAACCGCACCAGCCATTTGCTGCTTTACTTCCTCTCTTGAGAAGAAATCATCTGCAAAAGATTGCACAGTTTGTACAGTTAAAGGTGCTGCAGAAGGCTCGCCAGCAAATGCTGTCTCCATGTGGACGGCACCAAAAGCAGTCGTGCTTATTCCACTAATCATGCGGAATGGATCCATTGATTTTATGCGAGCTACTAAACTTGTAACTGATTCCTGATGTGTTCTGTCCTCTGCAGCTAATACCGCTACTGAACCCGCGAGTTGCAAAAGCAGTGAAGTTGTTACCAACAAAATAGAACACTTGAATCTTTTCACCTTTGCAAAGTCACCTCCATTGGAAATAAGTAAGAGTGTATCTACGTCTACGTCAAATGAACCCTTTATTGGGATTGTACCTTCCCAATCTTTCCGTCAACTTTCATTATTCTTACATTAATCTTACATAAGAGGAAAAGGGTTCCGCTCGAAGAATGTTTACAGTACGCTAGTAGAGAAAGGAGGAGAATGACATGCCACACACCATTTTAATCGTTGATGACGAGCCGGAAATTATAGAGATGCTGCAATTATTTTTAGAACGGGAATCGTATACAATCGTTGCAGCAAATGATGGACAAGAAGCACTGCAACGGCTGCAAGAGCACACTATTGATCTAGCCATTGTGGATATTATGATGCCGAGGATGGACGGTCTCCAATTGCTAACAGAGCTGCGCTTGACGAATAAGCTTCCTGTCATTCTTCTATCTGCTAAGAGTGAAGACAGCGATAAAATTGTTGGATTGGGCCTTGGGGCTGATGATTTCGTCGCCAAACCCTTCAATCCGCTTATCGTTCTTGCCCGCGTGCAAGCACAATTGCGTAGAACGTATACGTTTAATGAAGAAGAAGCTTTGCCATCCATGCCGCCTACACGTGTGGGCGAACTGACACTGGATCATGACTCTTGTTCACTCTTGAAACGAGGTCAGCTTATTAGCTTAAGCGCGATTGAATATAAACTGCTTCATATGCTGATGAGTGCACCTGGGCGAGTGTTTACGAAGAAGCAAATTTTCGAACAAGTATGGGGCGAGCACTATATGGCTGATGACAATACCATTATGGTTCAGATGAGCAGATTGCGGGACAAAGTGGAAGATACGCCAAGAAATCCATTGTATATTAAGACAGTACGTGGACTTGGTTATCGCTTCGCAAAGAGAGATGAGCTGCATGCGTAAACCTAAAAAGCTTAAGGCCAAAAAGCTATTCAGGCGCCTAATTAGCTATTACATATGGTTCTCGATCACGATTACCTGTATCGCTATCCTCGTCTTCGGTTTCATCATTTTTCGAACAGTCGGTCCCGTTGAAGAAGTGTTGTATCCTGGCATACAAAGTAATGTAATCGTTAAAAGCGATTATAAGCAAATCGACGCTTCTTTCATTCAATCAATCGGGGGCTGGGTAGAAATTGTGGATCAAGAACGGCAAGTTGTCCATATCATTGGTGAAAAAAAGGCGGGACCTATGCAATACGATCGAATGCAATGGCAAAAGCTATTTTATGATAGTAAGACAAAGCCCTACTATGTATCGTCTGCTCCTATTCCAGGTACGAACGATCAGCTGTTGGCGGTAGTCTTTATTTCTTCGGAATATGCGATACATGAGCCCCTCCTTCATAAAATGGCAGAGGAAATCAACGCAGATTTTTATCATTCGCTGCTCATCGGGGTGATTCTTCTCCTTATCTTGTTTATGATAAATTTGTTTATTTATGGGCGCTTGGCATCCAAACGAGTCACCGGACCACTCAAGTCCATCTTAGGAGGTCTTCACAGTATTGTGGATGGGCAATACGACAAGCGGCTCCAGTATTCAGGCGATTATGAGCTGCAGCAAATTCAAGATCATTTTAATACGATGGCAGAGAAATTAGAGCAGGCCGAGCAAATGAAGCAAGAAATGGAAGCAAGCAAACAGCGGATGCTCACTGGCATTTCACATGATTTGCGGACACCGATCACGACAATTCAAGGCTATACACAAGCACTGCAGCTGGGGCTTATTGAAACGGAAGAAAAACGACAGCAAGTACTAACAACCATGCTGCAAAAATCACAACGTGTCTCTGAATTAATCGATGACTTCTTCGAGCTCTCAAAGTTGGAAAGCTCTGATTATCCGTGTGAGCTAGAGCAAACTGACCTGTCTGAGTTCATTCGCGAAGTCGCAGCGGAATATTATCCGCTTTTTGAAGAACAGAAATTTGTATTTAACTATTACATCCCAAGTAAAGCAGTCTCTGTACCTGCGAACAGCAGATTATTGTACCGAGCGGTATCGAATCTACTGTCGAATTCCATTCGATACAACCCTCCAGGTACAACCGTGTCGATATTGCTGAATGTCATGCCCTTAGAGGTGCTTATTCGCGTCGAGGATAATGGTGTGGGCATTCCGGAAGAGCTGCGGACTACCATATTTGATGCTTTCTCACGAGGCGACCGTGCTCGTAAGAGCGATGGCGGTACGGGCTTAGGCCTTACGATTGCAAAGCATATCGTTGAGAAGCATAACGGAGAAATTAAACTGCAAAGTGTCGCCGGAAAAACAGTATTTGATATATGGCTACCGGCGCAGCAAACGATGCGAACTACAGAGAAATTAGTGAATAGGGCCGCTCAAAGAAAGCCCCAGGACTGTCTGCGAATAGGCAAATAGAGAAAGCCCCTGTTCATCTTTTCTAGGAAAGGAAAACAGGGGCTTTATGCAGCGGTCTAGTCTAATGGAAGACTGTACTACTACATGCTCTTGCTTATTACTAGCGCTTGCGTCTTGCCATAATTGGCAAAATAAGACCAAGGCCAAGCAATGCGAACGGTGTTATGATATTCAGTCCGAATTGGAAGTACCACTCGCTCGTGAACATAGGTACTTTCGGGAACATCCCCATTAAGCACGCGAATGCCGTAAACACGAAGCACCATAGGCCAATTGCGAAACCAACTTTATTGTTTTTCACAAACTTATAATCAGAAATGAACTTATCCGATAGCTTCATCAATGCCATGAACGCCAAGAAGACGAACAAGTAACGAAGCGGCATTACGATAGAATTTAAGTCTAGCAGCCAGTTGAACAACGTATTCATATTACCGATACCGAATGCCGGCACCATAATAAGGATACCAACCAATATCGCTGTCATAAGATAGCCGTTCACTGGTGTACCACGCTTATTCGTCTTGAGCAAAGCACGCGGCACATAGCGATCATCCGAATCAGAAAGCAATACTTTAAGCGGTGCATCAATGGAAAATGCCAACGCAGAAATTTGCGCCAACGTATTCGCCAAAGCGTATAGAATCATGAGCACGTTACCAATGCCGTAGTACTCGCCAAGAATTTGGAACGCATAGTATTGACCATTCATTTTCAAGTCATCAGGGATATTGTTCGAGTCGAACATCATACCCATTGCAAATGAACCGAGAAGTGCGCATACTGCAACCATAATTGCCAACACAAGCATACCACGCGGGAATTCCTTCGTTGGATTATGCGTGTTATTTACATAAGGAGAGATTTTCTCCGCTCCACCCACCGCAAACACGAGCATAGACAATGTCGTGAAGTAAGCAAAGTTGAACTCTGGAATAAAGGATGATACCGACATATCTGCTGTCGCTACTTGAACCCCTGTCAGCATCGGCGCTGTCACAGCAAGTGCAATGTACAAGAGAGACATGACGAACACGGAAATACCTGCTATCGTACCGATACGCTTCAGTGAAGAAATACCGCGAGATGCGATCCACAAGAAGAACAAGAAAATAAGCAGCGTAATCGTTTGCAGGATGACGGGAGAAAATTCTTTTACCAGCGTCCCCTCGCCTGTAGCTGCCCAACCGAGTGCGATTACGATCGCCTGCGGCTTCTGTGCCAAATAAGGAATGTGTACGACCCAGTAGGTCCAAGCTGCAAAGTACGCAAGGTTAGCACCCATCGTTTCTTTAATCCAGCTGCTAACGCCGCCTTTTCCATCCTTAAAAGTGGAACCAAGCTGTCCGACCATTAGCGCGTATGGAATAAAGTACAACGCGATAATAAGAATCCACGAGGTGATGACACTTAAGCCTTGGTTCGCATAGTTATTCACGACATTACCGAATCCCCATACGGATACGAAGGCCATGAGCGCGATGTTATACCATCGCAACTTTTTTGCGTCGTTGTCAATCATTGATGTCCAAGCTCCCTTTCTTTCTGTTAATCTAAGTTGTTATTTTGAATTGGCGTATCCTGTACATGTACGTGCATAAGCATGTAAAAAAGAGGCTGCACCTGTAGGTGTAACACAGTAGCGTCCACTCCATTATTTCATAAAATCATAGAAAACAATGTATGGAATTACATATACAAGATGTGCTTATATCAGTATACTCCTACCTTTTCAACAACCCTAGCGGAAATAGTATCCTCTTATTGGTATATTAAGGTGATAGATGGTACACAAGGCTCCGCTCTCGCTGCAGATATCTCTTACCCTTGTAATTGATAATGATTATCAATATAATAGGTATATGTTGTCATTATAATCGGGGAGTGTGTACTTATGTTTATCGAGACGAAGACGATCGTTGTAAAAGAAGGCTTTTCCCAGCAAATTGTAGATCATTTTACAGGACCGGGCATTATCGAGCATTCTCCAGGGTTTATCGATCTCAGTGTTCTAGTGAAACGAGTTCGTCGCGGTGACGAAGAAATTATCGTGCTAATCCGTTGGGAGTCAGAAGCTGCTTGGAAAGGCTGGGAGACGAGCGAAGCTCATATCGAGGGACATCGTCAAAGCCGTGGCAAACCTAAGCCGGACTATGTGATCAGCTCCGCACACGCGACCTATGATGTGAAATCCTCTAAAGGCCCTGCTGTGAAAACCGAAGCGGTAGAGCATTAATTTTTAGTAAATTATTTGTTTAAATGCAGATGAAAATAGAAACGTTTGAAATGTTAGAGAGGCTGCTCCTATGAGGCATGGTACTTTTAGAAGGTTAGATTATACTAACTTTCAGATTACTGTGCCCTAAGAGACAGCCTCTTTCGGTATAATGCTATGATTTTGGTGCATATTCATCATGACAAGAAACCATTTCATCATGTATTAGGACAATTATGCAGTTATTTAATCTGAAAATAGGCTTATTTGAGCTATTATAGGCAAAAATACATTTATTTCGGCTCTTTTTTCCTCTCAGGCGCCTAATTGAGAAAAATAAATGCAGTTTTGTCCTTATCTAACGCGAAATGATAGTTTCGAATGAAAATAACTGCACTTTTGTCCAAGTCATCCTGTTATATCCGCTCAAGTGAAAGAATTGGCAAACGTCATAACTATTGTGGCGGCGCCAAGTAAGCCAACCCATTCATATATGGGCGCAGCGCTTGCGGAACGTGTATGCCTCCATCCTCATCCTGATGGTTCTCCAACAGTGGAATCAAGATGCGCGGCGTAGCAACGGCCGTATTGTTCAGTGTATAAGCAAACTTCAATTGTCCCTCTGCATCTCGATAACGAATACCCGACCGCCGTGCTTGGAAGTCCAGCAAATTCGACGACGAATGCGTTTCGCCATATGCTTGCCGACTAGGCATCCACGTCTCTATATCGAACTGCTTGTATGTCTTCTGCGCCATATCACCTGTACACACCGCCATCATCCGATAGGGAAGCTCTAACAGCTGTACGATTTCCTCCGCATGCGCCGTAATCTCCTGATGCAGCTGCTCTGCTAACGCTCGATCCGCCTCACAAATGACGACCTGCTCCACTTTTGCAAATTGATGCACTCGATATAGTCCATGCACATCCTTACCCGCCGAGCCTACTTCACTGCGAAAACAAGTCGATACGGCTGCCAAGCGAATCGGCTCACTCACATCTACAACTTCATTGCTGTAATAAGCAACCAGTGGCACCTCCGAAGTCCCCACTAACCATTGATCCTCATCCACAATTGCATACGACTGATCCTGTCCTGTTGGAAAGAAGCCTGTATTCATCATGGCAGCTGTTCGTGCCATCAGCGGCACCTCGAGCGGTGTAAAGCCACGCTTCATGAGCAGATCCAGTGCTAGCTGCTGTACCGCACGATGAAGCAGAACCCCCGCTCCTTTTAAATAATAATGACGGGTTCCCGCTGTCTTCACTCCTCGAGGAATATCAATCATCTCATGCAGTTCACCAAGCTCGATATGATCCCGCGGTTTGAACGTTGGCGCTTCAGGAGTTCCTACTCGCTTCACTTCCACATTGTCCGCATCCGAGCGTCCATGAGGCGTATCTGGCGAAACAATATTAGGCACATACAGCATTCCTTCGTTCAACTTAATCCGCACTTGCTCAAGTTCTTCCTCCAGCGTCGACAAGCGCTCATTCATCGCTCTTACCTGGTGTTTCACCTGCTCCGCTTGGATATGCTCTCCGTTCTGAATAAGCATGCCCACACGCTTGGATTGCTCATTGCGCTGCTGGCGCAGCACCTCTACCTGTTGAAGCAACTCTCGCCTTTCTACATCCAAATCCAGTAGCTGTGCAATATCAATATTTATCCCTTTCAGCCCCGCTACTTGCTGCACCTCATTCGCATTCATTCGTAACCATTGCAGATCCAACATACACCGCACACTCCTTCTCTTGTTGTGTAAAAAACAAAAAGAGCCCTCATCCGTATGGGACGAGGAGCTCTCTGCTCGCGGTGCCACCCAACTTGACCGAACTCGTTACAGTTCGATCCTCTTTGGTTCCGCGATAACGGGCGGGCCCGGTTAACTTAGGGGAATGCTGTACCCTACTGGTCAGCTCCCTTAACGAAAACGCCTCCGAGTTGGATGCTCTTCACTGGCGAATGGTCGTGTTTATTTTGAGTGAGTATAACAGATTTGCTTGAAACAAATCAAGTGCATCTTGCCCACAACGTATCGTGCTTTCATTTTGTTGCTTTGATGCTGACACTTTGCTTCAAGAGATTTCATCTAGTGATTACATCTAGAGTTCTGCGCCTGGAGTTTTGATTCTAGTGATTGCTTCTAAAGTTTGGCTTCTAAAGCTTAAACTTCTGCATTTCCGCATTCATGTCCTTCATTTTGCTGCCCAACCAAGCAGCTGTGCTCGCCATCTCCTCCACACTTGCCAGCTGCTCTTCCGAAGAGGCAGCAATGCTTTGTGCGTTATCAGCTGCATCCTTTGCAATCGCGGCCAAGCCGTTCATCGAAGCAGATACTTGCTCTGTACCAGCCGACATCTCTTCTGAAGCGGCAGATACTTCTTGAATATGCTCCGCTACACGCTGAACCGCCTCATGCAAGCTCTCAAATTGTTCACCAGCATCTCGTGCAATCTTCGTGCCCGTTTGTATTTCATCCGCACTGCGCCCCATCGTTACCGATAACTGTTTTGTCTGAACGATAACGGATTGAAGCTGTCCACCAATCTGCTCTGCAGCTTGACCGGTCTGTTCCGCTAGCTTCCTCACCTCATGTGCGACTACAGCAAAGCCCTTGCCGTGTTCCCCCGCTCGTGCAGCCTCAATAGAAGCGTTTAAGGCAAGCAGGTTAGTTTGCCTTGCTATCTGCTGAATGGAAGATACGATTGCTTCGATCTGCTGGGATTGCCCAGCTAACTGATTCGCCTGCTCAGAAGACTCATGAGCAGCCACCTGAATACGATTCATCTGCGCAATCGTCTGCTTAATCCTATCACTGCCCTGCTCTACCGTCGCTGAAGCATCACTACTCATTTCCGATACGATCAACGCCGACTCCGCGATACGTTGAATCCCGATCGATACCTCTTCCATGGCGACCTTACTGTCTTCAACAGTTGCCAAATGTGTATTCGAACCTGTTGCCACTTCCTCAACCGCTGCTGCAACATGTTGAGCCGATTGAGCATTTTGATCAGAAATAATCGCCAACTGTTCCGCAGATGCAGTAACTTGCTCGGTTGTCTCTCTTACATCAGCCGTAATTTTACGCAAAGCTTGAACCATTTGATTAAAGGACTGTGCGAGTTGGCCAATTTCATCTTTGGATGAATTCGTTACAGATACGGTAAGATCGCCTTGAGCTGCTTCCTGTGAAATTTTAGTCAGCTGCTTAAGCGGTCCTACCATCCGGCGAATCAGCAGAACAAATACCACCATAATACCCAAGCCCGTAGCTACACCTACGCCTGCTGTCTTCCACAAAATAGTGTCTAGTTCAGCATCGATCGTGTCGTAATTGAAATCGACCGCAAATAGTGCCACCACTTCCTGCTGTTCATTACGAATTGTAGTCATCGTCGTAATCCATTTGCCACCTAGATCCTGATACACATCACTAATAGCAAAGCCATTACGAAGCAACTCGTCCTCCGTTTGCATCCACTCAGCTGGAAGGACATATAATTGCCCTGGCTGTACGCCGCTGTCTTTTATAAACTCCGTGTTAGCATGCAGCAATCGCTTGTACGTCTTTCCATCTTTCTGTGTGTCCTCTGGCAGCAGCAGGTAGCTGTTACTTATGAAGCCATCTCGAACCATATTATTGAGGTTATCGCTAATCCACTCGATATTTTCGTCTTTCAAATACTGCTCAAGCTTCAGCTTGTCCAGCTTCGCCTCTGCACCTATGATGCCTTCCAATTCAACCTCAGCTTGCTTCGTTAATGTCTTATGTAATTCCGTAAGCTCGTTATAGTAAATCCCTCTTTCTGCTACATAACTATAGCCAGTAAGAATACTGGTAAGCGTAACAATAAGGGCAAAAATACTTAACGCAGACTTCACCACGATACTCTTGGAAATAAAGCCTCGCATTATAACCCCTCCATGCTCACAATCATAAAATCCCTTTTTCTTGAGATATCCTATTTATGTGTTCAGTTTTATAGTAATATATCGACATTATTCGACAAATATTAATACTTTTGCGAACTTTCTTTACTTCTAAGTTAGAGCATTCCCTTAGAATTGATTACTGTTGCAGCCGCCCTTTATCAAGCGCAGCAACAACATTTTCTTGCTAATGGCATTAAATCGCCTAATCTTCTTAAACAAATTTAAGTAGGTTTAAACAATGAAAAACAAAAAAACGCCTTCCCCTCTGGGAAAGCGTCCTTTATGCTCTTTATTTTATTAATGCGCTGGGAAATAGACCATTTGCAGTGCAAAAATGACACCGAAAATATAAAGCAGTGGATGTACCTCGCGTCCTTTGCCGTTGAACAGCTTCATCACTGGATACGTAATAAATCCAATTGCGATACCTGTTGCAATGCTGGACGTCAATGGCATGCTCACAATAATTGCGAACGCCGGGAATGCTTCATCGAACTGATTCCACTTAATACGCGCCAAGCCATCCATCATAAAGCAGCCAACAATGATTAGCGCCGGTGCCGTAATAGCCGGCAAGCCAGAAATCGCTTGAATGACTGGAGCGAAGAACAAGGATACCCCGAACATAATCGCTACCACAACGGTAGTCAAACCTGTACGTCCACCTGCCGCTACACCTGCGGATGACTCAATGTATGCTGTACATGGAGTTGTACCCATAACTGAACCCGCTGTTGTTGCGAAGGCATCTGCCATAAGCGCCTGCTTCGTGCGCGGTAGCTTGCCATCTTTCATAATTCCTGCTTGCTCAGCAACACCAATCATCGTACCCGTTGTATCGAAAATCGTTACTAGCAAAAATGCAAATACGACTGTGTATAGACCGTGTGTAAATACACCTTGTACATCTAGGTCAAACAAAACAGGTGCTGTCGGCAAAGATACAACGCCTGCATCAAAGTTCAACAGACCCATAAAGCTACCTACGATAGCGGTAACTGCCATACCGACGAACAACGCGCCTTTTACGTTGCGAACCATCAAGATCAGTGTCACAAGAAGACCCAACAACGTCAAGATCGTAACAGGCTGATGCAGATCCCCAAAGCCAACCATTGTCGCTTCATTTGGAACAACGATACCTGAAGATTTCAAACCTAGAAAAGCGATAAACAATCCTATTCCCGCCGTAATACCGAACTTCAATGCTGGCGGAATCGCTGCGATCAACATTTCGCGCAGCTTCGTGAACGTCAAAATGACGAATAATATAGCAGCTAAAAATACAGCGCCGAATACAACTTGGTAAGTTACGCCTTGTGAAGCAACGACAGAAGCAAAGTAAGCATTCATGCCCATGCCCGGCGCGATCGCAATTGGGTGGTTAGCAAGCAAGCCCATTAGCAACGTTCCGATAATCGCGGAAATAACCGTCGCTGTGAACACCTGCTGAAAAGGTACCCCTGCGGATGATAGTATAGCTGGATTGACGACAACGATATACACCATTGTTAAAAACGTTGTCATACCTGCCGTAATTTCTGTGCGGACATTCGTTCCGTTTTCCTGAAGTTTAAACCATTTCTGCAACATACGGATTTTGCTGCCCCTTTCAATAAGAACACTTGGATTACTTAATGCATGCTACCTTATATACGATTTAATGTCAATGAAAAAACGTAATTTGTTCGGATTTAAATATTTTGGATTGGTTTAATAGACATAATTAAAGCTAAATATGAGCTAAACACGAACATTAAACGATTTGAATGTCACATTTATCCTATACTTTTTACCTCGTGCAGCTCTGTTACTGCTTCACCCCTGCATGCGGATAAGCTCTGCCAGCTTTCCCATCGCAAATTTCATTTCCTCTATAGGCGCATATGCATATGACAGCCGCAGCTGTCTGCTAGCTCCACGGTCATAAAGTGTACCTACATTCAGCAATATCCCAGCCGAAAGTGCCCGATCGAACAACTTGTTCAGCGAACACCCACCCGTCAACGTTACCCATATGTAGAACCCGCCAGTCGGCTTCTGCCAAGTCGCAATGTCATGCCAATCTTGCTGCAACAGTTCTAACATGGTATCCCTACGAATGCGTAGTTGTTCACGTAGTTGTTCCATATGCCGCTGATGATAGCCTGAATGAAGCCAATGGTATGCCATAAGCTGCGACACAGAGCTGGACCCATAATCCGTCTGCATTTTAATGTCTGCTAACCGCTCAATTACTCGCTCTGAGCCTACGATCCAGCCGATTCTCAATCCAGGGCTGACTATTTTCGAGAGTGTGCCGACATAAAGGACTTGCCCACTTGTGTCCCTCGCTTTTAGCGCAGCAGGCGGTCGATGATCAAGCCATAACTCTTCATATGCGCCATCCTCTAAAATTGGCAATCCAATCTGGTCGCAAACCTGCATCAGTCGCGTTCTCCGCGCTTCACTCATCACGATTCCAGTTGGATTGTGATAGGTAGGATTCGTATAGAGTAGCACGGCTTGACGCAGCTGCTTCAAACGGGCCAAGGCAGAGGCCTGCAAACCTTCCGCATCCATAGGAACACCTGCTAGACGAACTCCAGCGGATTGAAACGCATGGATGGAATATAAATAAGAGGGCTTCTCCAATAGTATCGTCGATTGCCGCTCTAATAATCCTGCCGAAATAAGCTGAAAAGCTTGCAATGCCCCTGATACAACGAGCACATTTGAAGGCGAAGCATTAATACCTCGTCGCCCCAATTCTAGACATAGTTCACGTCGCAGCTGCAAAGATCCCAGCGGTTCTTCATAACTAAGTGGTACTGTATCCAATGAAGATGCTATTTCGGAAAATAGATGCCGCATAGACTGCTCTGGCAGCAGACTCGGTGAAAGCTCACCCGTTCCTAGCCGAATCATGTGGGGTGCGAATTCCATTCTGTTTATCGTCTGCACCAGCGGTAAATTCGGATAGTGCATGCCCTCTTCCACGTAATCATTCCAATGCTTGCGGGGGGAAGAGGATGGTTGAATACCTTCGCTATCATGTAAGGTCAGATCATCTACCTCTCCATCTCCAGCTACCCGTGTGCCTCCCCCGCTGTTTCCCTCCAGCATTCCTGCAGATACGAGCCTATCCATAGCTGCGACAATCGTACTTCGATTAACACCGAACTGTTTGGCCAACACCCGCTGCGACGGAAGCTTCATACCCTGCGTCCATTCGCCGCTCTTTATTTTAGCGATAATATAAGCTTCAATTTGCTGGTAAAGCGGTAACGGATCGTTCATATCCGGCCGCCATTGCGATAATTGATTCATTTGACACGCTCACCTTTTTGCGACGTTCATCCCACATAGGGTGCACAAGCCTGCTAGTACCTACCGAGCTTGCATATAGAGGCAGATTACTAGTTATGCATCGTCTTATTTGGAATGTTATTCCTTTGTATACTTATGCTTATTATAAATTTGGTTGGCTGCGCGTTCAACCAAATGGTTGGGTACATCCGCCCAACCATTCTATATGATTAAATACATCAACGAACTTGAAGCTATACATAAGTACAGGGGGAAACAACATGGTAGAAGCATTCATTCATGGTATTTTGCTTGCATTCGGACTTATTTTGCCGCTAGGTGTGCAAAATGTATTTATTTTCAACCAAGGAGCGATACAACCACAATTTAATCGGGCATTGCCTGCTGTGCTAACCGCCGCATTTTGCGATACGCTGCTTATCTTGCTTGCTGTACAAGGGGTATCACTTATTATTTTTCAATGGGACTGGTTAAAGCAGATATTGTACGGGGTGGGATTCGTATTCATGCTCTTTATCGGTTATAGCCTGTGGAAATCTGCTGGAACTCAAACGACGGTCGAAGATCGAGTGAAGACAGCACTAACAGGCCGCAAACAAATTTTGTTTGCAGCTTCTGTTTCGATTTTCAATCCACATGCTATTTTGGATACGATCGGGGTCATTGGAACAAGCTCGTTACAGTACGAGGATGAAATGAAGTGGGCGTTTACGCTAGCCGCTATCGGCATTTCATGGCTATGGTTCTTAGGCTTGGCGGCCGCTGGCCGGATGCTGCGCACCGCCGATACCTCAGGGAAATGGATTGCTGTATTTAATCGTATTTCTGCCATTACCATATGGGGGATTGCCTGCTATATGCTTGTTACTTTACTCAGAGGCTGAACTGCCCAATCTCCCATAAGCTCGTAAAGTAAGCAGTCTATCTATCGTAATGCTGCCGCGCCACTCCAATTCGCAGGCTGGACTAACCGCTTCCCAACGAATCGGCCAACCGCCGTCCGCCTGCTGCTCGGTCAGTAAGTGATCCAAGTGACGGCTTATATCTTCTGCCGTAACCAGCTTGGCGACAGAATGATCAGGTGCAGGAGCCCAGTCGAGCACTTTGTGCACATAGCCCTCGGCCTGAGGATCAAGCTCGATAATACCTGGCCGCTTAATGAGCTCATCCAACCATACTCGATACTCTTGTACTCGTTCAGAATCAGGAGCATGCTCTAAGAAAGTCGCAGCCTGTACAATATCATGATAATCATATGGATTTAGCTCATCCAACTGACGCCACATATATTCCACAGACGACTGGAACCACTCCTCTTCCTTAAAAGAGTGCTGCGCAGACAATTTGTACAACAGGCCAATGATGTTACCCGTTGGGTTCAAGGATGGCAATTGATCTTCTTCCCTATACCACCATGGAGCGTGTGGATAATCATTCACCGCTAATGTCGCTAACGGAAAGCCTCCTGCAGGGCGCGTGATACCCCTCAAATAACGACCAATCCCCTCCATAATCGTCGAATCTACATAACTGACTTCATCCATCAATCTAAGTGCCATCTCAACAGGAACAGGCTGACTATGTGGACATCGAATGTCCGGCTCCAACGCTTGCCCAAAGCCACCATCCTCATTCTGATACGCTCTCAATGCTGCAATGACCTGTTCAGGACTACCCTGTTCAAAATGAAATTCATATCTTCTTCGATCAAGAAGTCTTGCCTGCCGATACATAAATTGCTTCGCTTGTCCTAACGCCTCAACACTCTTCTGTCCTGCCATCTCCCAATTCCCTCCCATATTTCATTCCCTACATTCCCCGCTACACTACTAAAAGAGCTATTTAACTAGCACCTAGCGCATAACATGCTAACTATAGACCCAAAGCTTTGCGAAATGCCTTGTTTGCTTCAGGCGTGCATACAGAAAACAATCGTTCTTCCAGCCTTGCCTGTGCTTCATCCCGTGTAAGTTGCTCCTCTGCTAAGCCAATACCACGCATCCAATCCCCCAGTGTCTCAAAGGACGTATTGCGCCAGCCGCCTCTTAGCTCACCAACCTCATTCCGCATATCCTTTACACCTGAAATAACAATATCCATCGTACCTTGAAGCTCCAAAAGGCCCCGATCAAAATCTTTCTTCTTATCCTGCGCCTTCATTCCTGCTTCTGCCCGGAGCGAGCGTGTCTCGATGCCAGGGTTCGCTTCAATAATGGCATACAACTCTTTTGCTTCACGAGATAATTGACCACCTGCGTAACGTTCCTCCACAGACTGCTCACTTCCAATAAGCGCCCTAAGTGCAGATACAAGATCAGCAGATACGAGCACTGACTTTTTCTTCAAAAACTTACCGTATGCGGCGCTCCCATCACTAGGAAAACGAACTCTCCAACGCCACGGATCATTGTCTTCATCCGTATGCCACTGCTCACTGGGTGTAATTACATCCAAAGAAGGATGATTCGGTATCAGTTTTGCTAATGGCAAAATACCGACTTCTCGTATCACTTCAACAGCTTCATCATACGTACAAATGCGTTCGCGATTCATACTTACGAACCTCCTATATCAACGGTTCTATACATTCGAAGATGAAAATCTGTAACTCATTTAGAAATGGCACTGAACGCTTTCGCCCTAGCGCATGCTTCCTCCAAGAGCGAATGTTCACACCTTATTATCCTGTATGGTCAATTAGACTTTCCTTCATAACGGGCATACACTTGAGCTGCCAACTTTGCAACCTCTTCTCGAAGCTCAAGAGGCTCCAACACTTCAGCATCCATGCCAATCCGGTAAAACCACTCTACTGCCCACTGCCATTCTGACCTTGGAAGTTCTGCATCCAGCTCCCATACGTCATCCCCGCACAAATGAACCTGCTCACCTAGATGCTCATCTTGTTCCACCTGGAGCATGCCACGGTAGGTAAGCCGAGCTACGATCCGCACACGCTCCGTTCTTTGTTCGAATAAGTCAGGAGCCAGAATTGTTGTTGAAGCTTGGTCTTCGGAAGCTTGATATGGATCGCTTTGCTGCACAGCCGCAGTACCCATTCCTGCTTGTTCGTCCAATAATCGAAGCTCGGCAACGCGATCCACTCGGAACGAGCGCGATTCACCATGTGTGAAAGAATAAGCCTCACAGTACCAAAATCCATTCGCCGTATAGACCCGTTTCGGCAATAAATGGAGCCACCGCTCGTGACGCATAGATCGATAGAACACCTCTATCGCATGTCCTTCTACAGCGGCCTCCAGCAGTTGAGTCAAATAAGGTGCGCGGTAACTGCGTTTTGGCATAAACAGCTCCATTTTTTCTAGCTTTGTATCAAGTTGTGAGCGATAAGAAGGTGCCAGCGCATATTTTAACTTGTCCATGACCGTCCATCGTTCCGCATTGAACGGCGAGTCTGCCAGTTGAGTCATTCCTTGCAGCGCAACTAGTGTCAGCAAGGCTTCTTCCTCACTTAGCGCAAGTGGAGGTAAATGATATCCTTCCATGAGCCTATAGCCGCCACGTGGTCCACTTTCTCCATATAGAGGGACTCCCATTTCGCTAAGCGTCTGCATATCTCGCAAAATGGTACGCTTCGAAACTTCGAATTTGTCAGCCAGTGACTGAGCTGTTTCTGATTGCTGCTGCAATGCCATCACGATAGCGGTCAAGCGATCACTTCGCTTCACGACTACACCTCCGACTAACAATTATCGTCATTATAGCACTGTATTAGTGACAGCTTGCGTGTCACCAATTCCAAATTTATTTTGGATAATAAGCTTAACTTGCCTGCTGTTATCATTAACTAAACTTTCTGTCACCAAATTGAAATCCATTTGTATCCAAATCAATCGATTTCACAAAGAAATTCGTAACGATCTCTGCTCCATTTCGATCTACTATATACTCGCAGTTTCATAATCCATAGGAAAGGCAAGTGAATCCCTTGAAAAACATGCTCACGAAAGTAACGCTAGCGCTAAGCATCGTCTCTACATTTTCATTAGGAAGCTTGGCAAGTAACACTTCTGCTCTACCTTCCAACACCTCTCTGCAATTACAACCGACAGAAGCAAAGACAGAATCAGCAGTAGTAACCACACAAGAGACCACAAACAAACCGTTATCTACTAAATCATCCAAGCACAAAAATGTCATCGCGAACATGAAAAAGCTAGCCAGTAAAGCTAAATATGCACATGAGTTAATTACGTACATGGATAAACATATTCACAAAGTAAAGCCTGAGCAAGCCACGGAGATGCTCATCATTTTAGAAAAATATTATGAAAATCACGTTGAACAAGTCATTGGCCAGCTAAATGAATTAATTGCAAATCCCAAACTACACGCCCAACTTAAGAAGCTCGGCAGCAATCTAAATAAGTTCGATAAAATTAAAGATAAGTCGTTCAAGAAATGGCTGCTCCTTCAACAAAAAGGCAAGCTAAAGCTAAATTACGACGGTACCCTCTACTTCTACTACGTTGACTATGAAGCGATCCAAAAAGCCTACGGCTCTGCATTTAACAAAGATACCGCCTTCTACCTTCAATATACGACGCTTAGCAACAAAGAGCTTTACTATATTTATGACGATAACAAAAAACCTCCCTACGAAACACTAATGAAACGTGCTGCTGTCATTGACGAATATATACAAGCGACACCTAAGAGCCGACACTTAAAAGAGATAAAGGATTTACACCATGGCTACCTGTGGCAATTTTTCAATCGAAATTGGGATGATATGATCGATAAAAAGACTGGAAAGCTTCACCCTAAAATGAAAAAGACGTATGCAAGCTTAATCGAAAAGTACGGTGAATCGAGAAGCGGCAGCCTGTTAGTCAAATATGTAGATTTAATTGCACAGCATAAAGACGCCATTTCAGATAGCGATGGAAATATCCTGCCGTATATGAATAAATTTTGGGAAGAAGAATATAGCAAGCTTTATAAAGAGACATTTAAATAACAGCTTCAGCATGAGGCACGCCCTATCGAATATTTACAAACGCTACGATAAAAAAAGGGTTGTTCCCACCATGGGGAACAACCCTTTTTACATTTTTACGTTATGCTATCAATCACGAGCATATCGGGATTTATCTAGTAGCTTAAGCAGCGTTAGCCTTTTTCTTCTTCTCTTTACGGCTAATTTTGCTAACTGCCTCATAAACGATCGGCACGACTAGCAATGTAAGCAATGTAGAGCTCGTCAATCCACCGATAACGGTTACGCCAAGACCGCGGGAAATAACGCCGCTGCCTTCCATACCCATCGCAAGCGGAATCAATGCCCCGATTGTCGCGATAGCCGTCATCAGGATCGGACGAAGACGTGTTGCTGCCGCTTCAAGCAACGCTTCGCGAACAGAATATCCTTCTTCTTCCTTCTGGATAACGCGGTCGATCAATACGATCGCATTCGTTACGACGATACCGATAAGCATCAGCATACCAATCAAGGACGAGACGCTGATCGTCTCTCCTGCGATAAACAGCGCGACAATCGCACCAATTATCGTGAATGGTAGAGAGAACAAGATTGCAAATGGTGCTAGACCGCCGCCAAATGTAATCACAAGCACCAGGTATACGATTGCGATAGCCGCGAGCATTGCAATACCAAGCTGTTTGAACGACTCTTCAATATCAGCTGTTACCCCGCCTGTAGAAATTTCAACGCCTACAGGAAGCTTCATCGCATCGACTTCTTTTTGTACAGCAGCAGATACTTCCGATACATTTGTACCTGCAATTTTACCGCTCACGTCTAGAACGAGACGACCGTTCTTACGTGTAATCGTGTCAGATGTTGTACCTTCGTTCAGCTCAACAACATCCTTCACTTTCACTTTCGTGCCAAGTGGTGTTGTAAGCTCGCGGTTCAGCAAATCATCAATAGAGTTTGCCTTCTGTTCCTTCACCTGCAAGTATACATTCAGTTCTTCGCCGTCTTTCTCAACGGTCGTCAACACAGGACGTTCACGCTGCTGGCTAAGTTCCATACCGACCTGAGCAGATGTTAAACCATATTGGCTTAACTTCTTATGATCAATCGTTAACGTATACTCCTCATACGCATCAGACAAGCTGGACTCGACGTCCTTCAAGCCTTCAACTGTAGACATACGCTTCTCTAGTTCTTCAACAACTGGCTTCATTTTCTCCATGCTGTCACCGAACACATACATCTTCATATCATTGCCGCTAAATCCGCCAGTGGCCATGTCCATTTGGCCCCACTCGCCTTTTGGCGTTTTCGCCTGCAAGTCTGTTATAACCTGTTCTTTCAGCTCAGTAAAGTTAGGCGTGTCCGGATTATAGCTAATAAAGAACAACGCCTGATTGCGTGCTCCCGGACTCATTGGGTTCTCACTACCTACTGAATACTGTACAACATCTGCGTATTCACTGGCGCGGAAATACTCTTCTGCCATTGCAGATGTCTTCTTCACATCTTCTAGTGTTTGACCTGCTTCAGGATTGAAGGTTGCGATAACCATCTTCTGTTCCTCAGACGGCAGGAAGCTAACGCCAACGAATGGTGTAAGCAACAAACTTCCTACAAGCAAGGCAACCGCGATTAGCGATGTAATTACTTTATGATTCAAAGACCATTGCAGCGTTTGCTTATATGCCAAAGCCAAACGGCCCGGGTTATCTTCATGATGCTGATGTTTATCGCTAATACCGTTTTTGAACATTTGATGTGCCATCATTGGTACGATCGTAATCGCAACAACCAAGGATGCAAGCAAGGCAAATACGATCGTCAAGCCGAATGGCAAGAACATTTCACCGACCATCCCCGAAACGAGACCGAGCGGCAAGAATACCGCAATCGTTACGATAGTAGAGGACAAAATCGGCATAAACATTTCTTTCGTTGCCTCACGAATGAGATCGAATCCTTTTAGCTTCTCTTGCTTCAAGGACATACGACGATAAATATTTTCAACAACAACGATAGAGTCATCGACAACGCGTCCGATCGCGACCGTCATCGCACCAAGCGTCATAATATTGAGCGTAATATCCATTTGGTTCAATAGGAGAACCGCAATAAGCAAGGACAATGGAATCGATACAACCGAGATAAGCGTTGTACGAAGGTTGCGCAAGAATAGCAAAATGATAAGCATAGCGAAACCTGCACCGAACAAAGCTTTACTTAGCATCGTGTTTACCGAATCTTCAATCGGTTTACCTTGATCGGATGTAGAAATAAACGTCAAATCAGGGTACTTCGCTTCAAAGTCTGCAACGACAGCCTTCACAGCATTTACAACCTCAACCGTATTCGCGTCCGCAGCTTTTACGATCTGCATACCGATAGCATCTTGACCGTTCGTACGGGATACGGACTCTGCTTGACCTGTCAGCTTAATGTCAGCCACTTCACTAAGCTTAACTGTTGGCATCTTCAAATCTGCAGCTGCCTGCCCTTGTGCACCAGGAGGAATTGCCTGAGCTCCTGCTCCTGCACCCGCAGCAGATTGACCCGCTGCACCTGGCATTGCTCCCATTCCAGCTCCAGGCATTGCCGGTTGTTGTGCACCAGCACCTGCTCCGCCCATTGCAGCCGGATTGTACGGAATTTCAAGATTGCGCAGCTCTTCCAACGTCGTCAGCTTACCATCAACAACAACGGATTGCTCCGTATCACCGAATTGGTACAAGCCTAGCGGGAAGCGCAAGTTAGAAGCTTGCAGCAATCCACGAACTGTATCCTCTTGCAAGCCATATTTCTTCATCTGATCGTCCTTGAACGTCAGCTGCACTTCATCTACTTGTTGACCGGAAACTTGGATGCTGGCAACGCCATCAACACCTTCAAGCTTTGGTACGATTTCTTCTTCCACTTGCTTCGTCAGCTCTGCAAGCGATTGTTTGTCATTCGCTGCACTCAACGTAATAACAGGGAAAGCACTGAAGCTCATACGAGATACTTTCGGAGATTGCACGCCTTCTGGCAAGCTAAGCTCAGCCATCATGCTCTTCACTTCTGCTTCTGCCTTCTCCATATCTGTATCGAAATCATACATAATCGTTATCGCGGATGCATTCTGGAACGATGAGGAATCGACGCTATCGACTCCCGCCAAGTTCTGTATCCTCTGCTCTATTGGCTTGGTGACTTCATCAGCCACTTCCTGTGGAGCAGCTCCTGGATACACAGTCGTTACCGTTACAACAGGTGTCGTAATATCCGGCAGTGTCTCCATTTTCATTTGCGTACCTGAGTACAATCCCGATACAACTACAATAATCGTGATTAGCCACAGCGCAAATTTGTTTTTCAAAGAAAAATTAATAATACTGTTCAACGTTTCTCCTCCACTTCTATTTAGCTCTTCAACCCTCGTCTCTGTTATCGCGCACATCGAATAACAAAGACGGCGGGTACCTATAGCTTTACATCCTTATAAACATTACTTTTGACTGACTAGTCATAATAATATAAAATATAACTGACCAGACAGTCGGAGTCAACTAGTGGACGTCGTTCAGAATGAACATTGACGAACAGAGCATTCGCGTCATAATAAAGGTACCCGACATAAATAGGAGCGTATCAAATGAAGGAAAAAGAAAAATGGTTGATCGAGGCTGGTATGAAGCTATTCGCTCGCAAAGGTGTATTGGCTACTTCCATACAAGAAATCGCTACCGAAAGCGGCATTTCCAAAGGTGCTTTCTACTTATATTTTGATTCCAAAGAAGACCTGCTGCTGGCGATATTTAGATACTATTACGACCTTATCAATACCAAAGTTAACGAAGTGGGACAACATATAACAGACCCGAAGGAACGGTTCGTTCGCCAGCTCCAAGTACAGCTGGAGGAGATTGAAAAGCATAAAGAATTTATCGTTATGCATGCACGCGAGCATGCCATTCCGTTTAATAAAGATATTGCAGAATTTGTGTTTACAATGCGGGATGAGATGTTTGCTTTTTTCCGGAACCATCTCATTCGAATTTACGGTGAACAGCGTGTTCAGCCCTATGTAACAGACCTTACCTTGCTTACGCAAGGCATGATGCAAGTATTCTGTGAGATGATGCTGCTTCATAATAAGCCAAGCGACCTTGCAGAATCAGCAGCTTATATGTTACAACGCATCGAACATTTGCTAGAAGGCTTCGAGCGCTCTGGTGATAAGCCAATTTTCGAATCTTATTACAACCATAGTATGTGCTTGTCATACGCAACCGAGCCAGCCGATCCTAAGCAGCAGTTGCTGCAGGAGCTTCATACACTGGCAAAGGGAGCAGCAAATACGGCCGATGACGAGCATCTTCGCATTACTTTGGATGTGCTGATCGAGGAGCTAACAGCCGATGAGCCACGTCAACCAATAGTTGAAGGCATGCTGTACAACTTACGAAATTATGAAGCACTAGCACCTACTATTGAGAAAGTTCGCAATCAATTCAGCAGCGCTTCTAACTCATCAAAATGAAGATAAGGCAGAGACATGTAAGAGATAATCTTTTGGATACAACAACCTCTCTTTCAAATAAAAGAGGCGAAGCAACCTCAACGGTCCCTCGCCTCATTCTGTGATCTTCCTATATATTTAGGAAGCTAAGCTACTACATTTTCTACTGCCCATGTATCCGAACTTGGTTGCGGCCCGCTTGCTTTGCCTCGTACATCGATTGATCCGCCAACTGTATCAGCAGGCTTTCTTGTCCTTCCTGCTCAGGCTGTACCTGCATCGTAAAGCTGCCCAAGCTGCAAGTTACGACTGAAAATGCTGGCGATACATTGTGCATAATGCCTAAATGTTCTACGGTTAAGCGCACAGATTCAGCAATAACAGCTGCCTGTATTTTATCTGTCTGCGGTAAAATAATCGCGAACTCTTCACCGCCATAGCGAGCTACGATCGCATTAGAGTCGGATAATGCATCTCGTACCGCATGGGCTACACGCGTTAGGCACTCGTCTCCTTGCTGGTGACCATACGTATCATTGTACAACTTGAAATAGTCGAGATCGAACAGCATAAGCGTTAGCGGTGTGCCTTCTTCTGTTGAAGCATGCCATTCCCGCTGCAGTACCTGATCGAAATAACGTCGATTGTACACTCCCGTCAAACCATCTCGGAACGAGAAATCTTTTAATAAATGGTTTGCCATTTGCAGCTTCTCATTCGCTTCTTTCATTCGCTGCTCTGACACAATCCGTAACGTAACATCGCGGTAAAAGATCGAGAGCCCCCCTTCTGTAGGGTACATTCTCGTCTCCAGCCAACGCTGCTTAGGCTCATCAAACCAAAGAAATTCGGTTCTGACCTTTTCCGTCATTGTGCGCATACTATGCTCATACCATTCCGTATCTAGCAAATGCGTATTATATACCCAAAAGTGCTTGCCCTTTACTTCCGAAAATATAATGCCCTCAAACTGTTCTGCACTCTTGTTCACAAACATAAATCTCCAATCATTGCTCAGCGCCACGAAGCAATCCGATAAGCTGTTTAACGTGTTATTGAGGTGCGTCTGTGACCGTTTGAGTTGTGCCTGTGAGCGAGTCAAACGAATATAGAGCTGATTCACTTCAAAGAACAACACAGCAAGTGCAGCTGTAGCCGACAACAGCGCATTAAAGCGCGCCATATACCAACCAACACTGTATCTTTCACCTGCGTACAAGGTTAGAATGACGTCTAAACAGAACGTAAATACCGATAGCGTCAGCCATATATGCAGCACACTGTTGAATTTCGTCCTTAGCAACAACATCGTAAACGCTATTACATTTAAGCCAGCAACAACAGGTCCTATCCCTGAGTAGACAAGCTTTTCATAATTATGCCCATCTAAAAATGCCGGAAGGGAAGCACGATAGTAGTACAGCAAATAAGTCACAACGACAACGACAGCTCCTGTTCCTAGCAGCATCCCCCATCGCAACAACTTCTCCCTGCTGAACTTCGCAGGCTGAATGTTCCTTTTCAAATTCAACGAATATAAAATAATGCCTATCGGATAACCAATATGCCATACCAACCATAGCCAAAGGGATAATTGCTCCAAATTGCCTACCCAATGATACGGTAGTATACCCGGAAAAGCAGCGGCATGCGGAATAACGATAAGTGCTGTAAATAAGAAGGTCGCGGAAAGAATGAGCAGCGGCTTTTCACCAGATGCCCGATATTGTATGTAAAAGAGGTGCGAGGTTACAAAGTCCCCGATCAATACCCATGCAATGAAGAGAGGATAAAAAGCATTTACTTCTAGGAAATGGTTCTTCGCATAGGGGAGAACAGACATCGACAGACCAATGATCAACAAGCCAACAACAGTTGCAATAATCGTCTGCTTTCGTGTTGGCGGTAACTTTAACAAGGTTGTCAATGGATCCTTCATATCTGACATTACTCGTTCAACCTTTCTTCATCATTAGTTGCTGCATTGAAATATTCCCAAACAAATTTACTCTCTGCGTAACTTGTTTTCGTTCTTCCTATCTTCCCCGAAATGTAACTTTTATCTTACTACAAGGAAGATGCAGTGTACACCTACACCCATATGAGAGCTTATAGGGAGCTTATACAATTCATCATTACATGTATCGGTAACTTAGGCTGCTTTACACCTGTACATACTGCACCAACTTTATGACAAAGCTATTGACTGCTGAAGCGCAGCCCTATAGAATAAGTGAAATTATATATGTCACCATCTCGTATAGGGTCGGAAATAAGGTCCGACTGTTTCTACCGAACTACCTTAAATAGTTTGACTACGAGGGAGGAACAGGCTGCTTCCAAGCTGAACAAGCTTATGGAGTGCAATCGACGGTTCATCTAGACAGCAGATTAGAAAAGCAGTGTTTCGCATTTATGCCGCAGCTTTTCCTGCTTGTCTTATTGTGTCTACCCATTTTGGGATAGATCGAATCGCAGATATTGCCCGTAGTTCCTTCTACTCCTGTCAAACTCTAAGTGTTCGATTCGATACGCTAGAGTTTTTTTCATTTGGAGGGGAATTGCAAGTGACAACGGGACACACAGAAAAAGAAACAGCCATGAAGCAGTGGATTGCCGCTGCCTCCAAACGTGAACAGGCAGATATCGTCATTCGCAATGGCCGCATCGTAGATGTATTTCAACACGAGATCAGAGAAGGCGATATCGCAATAACGAACGGACGTATTGTCGGTATCGGCGAGTATGAAGGCAAACAAATTATTGATGCAGAAGGACGCTACATCTGTCCTGGCTTTATTGATGCCCATGTCCACATTGAATCTTCGATGGTCACTCCCTCGGAATTCGCGCGTGTGGTGCTGCCGCATGGAGTCACTTCTGTCATCACAGACCCGCATGAAATTGCCAATGTCAGCGGTACAGCAGGCATTCAATATATGTTGGACGCATCCGAAGGACTACCTCTCGATGTGTATGTTATGCTTCCATCTTGTGTACCTTCTACACCCTATGAACATGCTGGAGCTGTGCTGCAGGCGGTTGCATTAGAACCTTTTTATCATCACCCTCGAGTGCTTGGACTAGCAGAAGTAATGGACTATCCTTCCGTTCATAGCGGTGCGCCAGATATGGTACGCAAGCTAACTGATGCTTATGCAAGAGGTAAACTTATTGATGGCCATGGCGCTGGACTAAACGGAGAGCAGATTGACGTTTATCGAGCAGCAGGCATACGAACGGATCATGAATGCGTGTCTGCTGAGCAAGCACGAGAACGTCTTAGCCGCGGCATGTATGTGCTGCTGCGAGAAGGCTCCGTTGCCAAAGATGTACGCAACCTTGCTTCCGTCGTCACCCCCCATAACGCACGCCGCTGCTTATTCTGTACAGATGACAAGCATTTGGACGAGCTTGTACAGGAAGGGAGCATTAACTGGAATATAAAGCTAGCGATTGAATCCGGCATTCCAGCTTTGACTGCCATTCAAATGGCGACATTAAATGCTGCTGAATGTTACGGTTTGGATACAAAAGGAGCTGTCGCCCCCGGATATGATGCCGATTTGCTATTTCTTGATCAACTAGACACGGTAGAAATTAGCCATGTATTCAAAGCAGGTAAACTTGTCGCTTCTGATAGAGCATATATAGGGCCAAAATTGACGATTACCGCCCCACCATCGACTGTATTGAACAGTGTTCGATTAAACCATATACAAGCTGAGCAGCTCAGCATTCCATTGCCTGAGCACAGTTCATGCTCCATTATTGGCATTCAACCTAACAGCCTGTTAACTGATCACCTCGTTGAAGAGGTAACTATTATAAACGGTTGCTTCCAGCCTTCAATTCAAGCTGATCAATTGAAAATGGCTGTACTTGAACGCCATCAGCATACCGGCCATATTGGACTTGGTATCGTAAAGGGATTTGGCTTCAGTGCCGGGGCAATTGCATCTACTGTTGCCCATGATTCGCATAACCTAGTTGTCGCAGGTACGAATGATGCTGACATGTTGGTTGCCATCGACGAGCTTCGTCAGGTAGATGGCGGACTTACTGTCGTCAAAAATGGAGTCGTACTTGCCACGCTTCCGTTACCGATAGCAGGTTTAATGGCGACACAGCCTTATGAAGAAGTATTGAACCAGCTCGAGCAGCTCCATCATGCCTTGGATCAAATCGGAGCTTCGACTGACTTCCATCCATTTGTGACCTTATCTTTCTTATGTCTGCCTGTTATACCAGAGCTCAAGCTGACGGATATGGGATTGTTTTCATTCCAATCCTTCAGCCATATTTCAATATGGCAGTCACGCTCGTAAGAGCCGCATGAATATGCCTTTGCCAGTTATTTTTATTAACTGAAGCATACAATTGACTAGCTGGTTTTAACTAACAAAGGCGCCCTTTTGCGGGCGCCTTCCTTCATGCTCATGCTGCTTAGCTATTTAAAAGATGGAATGTTTTATTTGTAAGCAGGCTTTTGCAGTAATTCAGGAACAGTTACCAACTCTATCCCTTGATCCCGTAGCTGTTTGATGATTCTCGGGAGAGCTTGAACGGTTCCGCTCAAGTCCTCCCCTTCTCCACCAGCAGAATGCTGCAGCACAATAGAGCCCGCTCGAACATCGCCCATTACATTTGCCACTACTTGATCCGCATTCAGACCTTTCCAATCCAATGAATCCACATTCCAATTCACAATGGATATCTTGTTGCTTACGAGCCATTTGATCTGTTCTTCGGTAATATTTCCGTATGGCGGTCTAAGATACCTCATCGTTTTGCCTGTTAATTTCTTTATCGTTTGCTGAGTATCTGATACTTCACGTTGAAATACAGTGTTCGATACCTTTGCCAAATTAGGGTGATTATACGTATGGTTTCCTAATATATGCCCTTCTTTTACGATACGATCTATGATATCAGGATGCTTCTGCGCCCTGTTGCCAACAACGAAAAAGGTCGCCTTCACTTTATATTCCTTCAGTACATCTAGAACTCGCGGGGTAAATAGTTGATCAGGAGCGTCATCGAACGTTAAAGCTACACGCGGTGGCGTTGATGGGCCTGAGAAATGAAAGTTCGAACGGTATTTTTTGCGAAGCTGTTCCAGTGTCAGTGGTTGCGTATTGCGGTTCTTGTTTTCAGGTCCGCCAGCAAGCTCAGGCGCTCCATTAGGTACAAGCTTGTATTCTTTAATCGTATTATTTTTAACCGAATTCGCTTGATTGGAATTCGATGTTCCCGTTGTATTGGAGTAACAGCCTGCTGTCATCACAGCGAGCAGAAGACTCGTAAACAAGCATCTCCGCAAATATCCTTTACGCACCATCATTTTCATTGCCCCCTAAATATATATAAGGTTACAATTCCCCATTCAAGTGAGGTTCATGATGGCATCTTATACCTACTACCTCTTGTCATACGTTAATACTGTATTATTACTGGTTATGAGCCACAAAATGGTGACTGACAACTTCTTAAACAAAAAGAGATGCCCTTTGTGGCATCTCTTCACTTTTCGAATAAACTATGAACCGATTTGAAATCAAATTGATTTGTTATCCGGTATGAATCCCCTTTACTTTTTTCAAAAACATAGGTATCAGCAGAGCCCGTATCAGTAACAACTAGCCCCAAAACGATGTCATTTCCACTATTTATCGTTAAATGAACTGCAAATTTTTCACTAGGTGCTGGAGAGTCCTCAGCTATTAATTCAATATCAGAATAAAGTTTAAGTATTGCATCTATTTCCTCTTTACTTTCTGTATGAATCACTCGTTTCTCTCCACCATATTCCTGCAAAGTAACATCTGTAATTTCTTTTCCCTTTAAGCTATTGCTAAGTAATTCATCAAACGAAGTTTTAGTTTTTTTATTAGCGTTATAAATCAGTGTTCCTACAACACCAATAATCAAAATTCCAACAACTACATAAATCAAATTCTTGTATTTTCCCAATATGATTTCCCCCCTTGATGGAGTTTTTTTACATTATTTTCATCTTACCAAAGAATCATAAGATTTAGAACAGACACAAGTACTAATAAAATGGATTTTAATAAGGTGACATATATAGAAAAATTTTTTTACCCTAACTATAAAATCAAAAAATCCCTAGTCCGCTGTTTAGCTAACTAGGGATTTCATTTTCAACATTTCACTTTATACAGCTTGACCTTCATCTGCAAACTGGCTGTTATACAAGCCCGCATAGAAACCGTCTCGCTCCAGTAATTGTTCATGCGTACCTTGCTCGATCACACTGCCCTTATTCATGACAAGGATGAGATCTGCATCACGAATCGTGGACAGTCGGTGCGCAATAACAAAGCTTGTTCTGCCGTTCATCAACGTGCTCATTGCCTTTTGAATATGAACTTCTGTCCGTGTATCGACGCTGCTTGTCGCTTCGTCCAAGATCAATATTTTCGGATCAGCAAGAATGGCACGCGCGATGGTAAGAAGTTGCTTCTGACCTTGAGAAATATTCGAAGCTTCTTCATTTAATACCGTATCATATCCTTCCGGAAGCGTACGAATGAAGTGATCGGCATGCGCCGCCTTCGCTGCACGAATAATCTCGTCCTCAGAAGCACCCACACGGCCATACGCAATATTGTCACGGATTGTGCCGTTAAACAGCCACGTGTCCTGCAATACCATACCAAACAAGCTGCGTAATTCCGCACGTTTCATTTCATGAATAGGTACGCCATCAATCGTAATCTGTCCACCGTTAAGCTCATAGAAGCGCATAAGCAAATTGATTAGTGTTGTCTTGCCCGCACCAGTAGGACCGACTATTGCAACCGTCTGACCTGGTTGCACCTGCACGTTCATATCTGTCATCAATAGTGCATCTGGCTTGTAACCAAATTGCACATGATCGAAGACGATAGCTCCACGCGGCGATGCCAACTGCTTCACTTTATCGGAATCAGGACGCTCTTCCTCTTCATCCAACACTTCGAATACACGCTCTGCTGAAGCGATTGTGGATTGAATCAAGTTCGCAATGTTTGCTGCCTGCGCCAAGGGCTGCGAGAACTGACGAGTATATTGAATAAAGGCCTGAATGTCACCAATTTGAATCGTACGATTCGTTACGAGCACACCACCAACAACACAGACAAGAACATATCCAATATTGCTGACGAAGCTCATTAACGGCATAATCATACCAGACATAAATTGTGCGCGCCATCCTGCATCGTATAAGCGATCGTTCACCTCATCAAACTTCTGTAGCGACTTCTCCTCACGACCAAATGCCTTCACAATTTGATGCCCTGTGTACATTTCCTCAACATGCGCATTCAATTCGCCCAATGAATCCTGTTGGTTTTTAAAATGCTTTTGCGAGCGGCCTGCAATGTTCTTCGTTGCGATAATGCTGAGCGGCAATGTTACCAACGTAATTAAGGTCAGCAACGGACTAATCGTAAGCATCATAATGATAATACCGATAATGGTAATGACCGATGTAATTAATTGCGACAAGCTCTGCTGCAATGTTGTACTAATATTATCTACATCATTCGTTACCCGGCTCAGCATCTCGCCATGCGGCTGTCTGTCATAATAGGATAACGGCAATCTTGCCAACTTGCGATTGATTTGTTCACGCAAATCGTACACGACTCGCTGCGCAATTCCTGCCATCACATACTGCTGAACATACATAAACAAGGCACTAAACACATACAGCACAACAAGAATCATGAGAATATTCCAAATGTAACCGAAGTCAATTCCTGCACCAGGAACCCCATTCATCATATTCATAAGCCCTTCGAACAATTTCGTAGTGGCTTTACCCATAATCTTCGGACTGACAATCGAGAACAACGTCCCCAATATGGCCATAAAGAAAACAATGATAAGTGAAGTTCTACTCGGTTTTAAATAACCAAGCAACCTGCGCAGCGTACCTTTAAAGTCCTTTGCCTTCTCACCAGCAACAGCCATACCAGGCCCCATAGGGCCTTTCGAACCTTGATGTCCGTGAGGGGATCGTTCTTTTTGCTGACTCATGCGATCTCCTCCTCTGTAAGCTGGGATGCTACAATCTCCTGATACACTTCGCTTGATTTAAGCAACTCTTTATGCGTGCCGATGCTCGCTATTTTACCATCATTCAAAACAATGATTTGATCAGCATCCATAACCGTACTAACTCGCTGAGCAATAATAATGAGTGTAGCTTCCTTTGTCTCTTGCTTCAAAGCAGCACGCAGCATGGCGTCCGTCTTGAAATCCAAGGCAGAGAAGCTGTCATCGAACAAATACACATCCGGTCGACGTACTAGCGCTCTCGCAATCGACAAGCGTTGTTTTTGGCCCCCTGATAAGTTCGTTCCGCCCTGAGACACCATCGTTTCATAGCCTTCGCCCATCGACTCAATAAAATCAGAAGCCTGAGCGACTACTGCTGCATGGCGCACTTCTTCATCTGTAGCCTCATCTTTACCGTGGCGAATGTTTTCTGCGACTGTACCTGAAAATAACACAGCTTTTTGTGGAACGAGACCAATCTTATGACGTAAATCCCCTTGTTCCAGCTCACGAACATCGACACCACCTAAGCGAATAGCCCCTTCGCTTACATCATAGAAGCGAGGAATTAAGTTCATCAATGTAGACTTACCAGATCCCGTACCACCAATAATTGCGGTAACCTCGCCTGGGCGAGCTTGAAAACTAATATCGCTAAGTGCAGCTTCTTCTGCACCAGGATAACGGAATGTAACTTGATCAAACTCCAAATATCCCTTTTTGCCTGTATCCACAGACTTAGGTTGTTCTGCATCTTTTAGCTCTGGCTTCATATCAAGCACTTCATTAATACGAGCTGCGGAAGCAGAAGCACGTGGAATTAACACGAACACAAGTGAAAGCATAACGAGCGAGAACATAATTTGCATCGCGTATTGGATAAAGGCCATCAGGTCACCGACCTGCATACTTCCACTCTCAATGCGAAGACTGCCGAAAGCAATAATCGCAATCGTCGTCAAGTTCATAACCAGCATCATAACAGGCATAAGCAAAGCCATAATACGGTTAACTTTAATACCTGTATCCGTCAAGTCGCGGCTAGCCTCTTCAAAGCGTTTCTGCTCATGCTCGACACGATTGAAGGCACGAACAACGCGGATACCTGTCAGTCCTTCACGTACGACAAGGTTGAGCTTATCAAGCTTCACTTGCATGGCTTTGAAGAGCGGAATACCTTTACGAGCAATAAAGAAAATAACAAGTGCCAACACCGGCAATCCAACAGCTAACACCATTGTAAGTGGGCCGTCTTTGGATACCGCCATAATAATACCGCCAATACACATAATAGGCGCCATCACCATAATGCGCAGAATCATAACCAACACTTGCTGCACTTGGTTAATATCGTTGGTCGTACGTGTAATTAAAGATGACGTCCCCACTTTGTCGAACTCCTGCAAGGAGAAGTTCTCTACATGCTGGAATACGTTGGCTCGTAAATCTTTACCGAACCCAACTGCTACTTTGGATGACCAATAACTGGCCCCGATAGCACAGAGCATGCCTCCTGCAGCGATCAGGAGCATCAAGCCGCCCATTTTCCAAATATAATTAACATCACCCGTAACTATCCCTGTATCCACAATATCCGCCATCAACGTCGGCAAATACAGCTCTGATAACGTTTGAATAAAGACGAGTGCCAGTACGATTGCTGTCGGAAGACGATATGCCTTCAAAAAGCGAATCAGCTTCATCATAATGATCCATCTCCTACTCCAAAATCCATTCCTCTTTGTCTTACTGTTTGTCGTGCTTATCCATACAATTCTTACGCTCGGCATTTTCTTGCTGGTAGTAGTCAAACACCTTCATTAACAGCACTGCAAGGCGCTCGCTATCTTCTAAGCCAAGGTGATCAAGAAGCCCATTGAACGACTTCATAAATCTCTTCTTAGCCTGTGCTGCAACTTCTTCTCCTTCCGAAGTCAGCTTCACTCGAACTACCCTTCGATCATCCGGGTCCATATAACGCTCAACCCAGCCACTCTCCTCCAATCGATTAATAATCTGTGTAATTGTGGGAGACGTAACATTGAGCATTTGGCTTATATCGGACACACGCATTGCTTGCTCTCCTTCAAGCTGCGCCTTCTGGATACAAAATAGTACTGTCATGTCACTACGCTTCTGCCCATCTGACGTTTGCTGCTGCCATTCCGCACGCTGAAATTGCCGAAATGACCTCATTAACTTCTGTGATACTTCATCTCTTCTCGAATCAGTTCCTTTTTCAGACACGATTGCCACCCCAGTTCTCTATTCTCTAACTTCTTCAAGTCATTCCGTAATTATTAAATAACCAACCAATTAATTAGGTTGCCTATCTATTAGGTTACCTAATTATATGACCTCACCAATTCCAATGTCAAATCCAAAGAAAAGCAAAAAAATAACCTCCAAATCTCAAGATGACTCGAAGATTTGGAGGTTATTTGTTATTTACGTATTCTTAGTTCGTCAGCCACACCTGCATGAGCGAGAATAACTGCTCCATATTAAGCGGCTTGCTTATATAATCAGAAGCGCCAGCATCCAGACATTTTTCTCGATCCTGTTTCATAGCCTTAGCTGTCAAAGCAATAATAGGCACATCATCATAGCCGTGCATTTCTCGAATACGCGACATCGCCTCATATCCATCCATTACAGGCATCATGATGTCCATAAGGATTAGATCCACCCGCTCATTACGATGAAGTTCATCCAGCGCTTCCTTACCGTCATGGGCCGCAATGACCTCAACGCCTTCCTTTTCCAAGCGATTCATCAATGCAAATACATTTCGCACATCATCATCAACAACTAGCACACGTTTACCTTGGAACAAGTAAGCTCTTCCCGTATGCTCATTGTTACCGCTGTGACTATTAGGGGAATCTTCCTCTTCTTTGTTAGTAAAACGTTCTAGACGAGGAGGCATTTCCATTGCAGCAGCCGCCTGATGATAGTTGAGCTCTTGTTGTATCGCCTTTCCAGAATCAGCATCTGTCAAAGATGGTACGTACACGATGAACTTGCTTCCTTCCCCATGAACGCTGCTAACCTCAATCATACCGCTTAATAAACGACATAGCTCTCGGCATATAGATAGACCTAAGCCCGTTCCACCAAATTTACGGTTCGTATTGCCGTCAGCCTGACGGAACGCATCGAAAATAATAGCCTGTTTATCTGCTTCGATACCAATGCCTGTATCCGTAACTTCAATGGCTAGCCATGATGATAAATCAGCTCTCAATCCTGCCGTCATCACTTTCTTACATTCTGCTTCATTTAATCCTCGCAAATGGAGTTCAACTAAGCCCTGCGACGTAAACTTGAACGCGTTGGAAAGCAAATTGCGCACAATTTGAGTCAACCGCTGTTCATCCGAATGTATTACTTGAGGTACAGAAGCATGATCGATATGCGCATGGAAGCCTAGATTTTTCTGCTCTGCTATAGCTGCAAATTGAGCTCGCATATTATCGCACAGCTCTAATGGACACATGGCTTCGATGAAAATATCAAGCTTACCCGCTTCAACCTTCGATAGATCGAGAATATCATTAATCAAATTCAACAAATCGGTACCGGCTGTATGAATAACGCGAGCATACTCCTGCTCTTCTGCATTCAAATGGCCTTCCTGATTCTCATGAAGCATCTGAGACAGAATGAGCATGCTATTCAACGGAGTGCGGAGCTCATGAGACATATTCGCAAGAAACTCCGATTTATACTGAGAGCTTTTCTCCAACTGCATCGCATACTGTTCCAGCTCGATTCGAATCTGATCCAGTTCATTCGACTTCTGTACCGCATTGCGATTCTGTTCCTCAAGCTGCTCATTCGTCATGCGCAGCTCTTCCTGCTGCATTTGCAGCTCTTCAGACTGGGATTGCAACTCCTCAGCCATAGCTTGCGCTTCTTGCAGCAAACGCTCGATTTCCATCCGGCTCTCGACGCTATTAATCGTGCCTCCGAAAGAAGAGATAATGCTTTCTACCAACTTCAATTGCTTGGATTGGAATACATCCAACGTAGCCAGCTCAAGCACAGCAATGATTTCACGCTCATATTCGATCGGTGCAATAAGAATACTGCGCGGTTTGCCTTGTCCAAGCGTAGACGATACCTTGATGTAATCATCGGGAATATCATGAATAACCATTAAACGATGGTCAGCAACTGCTTGCCCGGCAAGCCCTTCTCCTATAGAGAAGGATGCTATGCCAACATCTGATTGAGCTCCTGCATAGCACGATGCCTTAACATAACGTGATTGTGCACGTCTTCCTACTCGCGTATACATGACCCCATAGGAAGCACCGGTTAATTCAGACATCTTAGTAATGAATGTCTGGGCCAGCGTCTGCATATCCTCTACCTCTTGATACATCTCCATCACTTCAGTCAAACTGGACTGAATCCAGTTCTGCTCCGCATGTGAATCAATGAGCTGATTCGTAGCTGTTGCCAGTTCTCCAATCTCATCATCGGTTTCTGCTTGAAGTCGATCCGTGTAGTCTCCCTTTTTGGAAGAAATATAGTCGATCGTTGCGGTTACTTCTTTGAGCATTGCCACAATTGAACGCGAAATAATAACTCCTGTACCAAGAGACACCACCGTAAGAACAATGAATAGGGCATACATTCCCCATTCCAGTATATTGCTCTGCTTCTCTAATTCATTGACTCGCTCTTGCGTAATTCGCTGCTCCTGAGTTTGGAAATCAGCAAATTGTTTGCGCAACTGGTCCACATAGCGCTTGCCCGTCATGTTTTCCTCAAGCAGATCATTGAATGCATTCTGCCGTTGATTAGCAGGTAAGGCCAGCAACGGTTCACCGAACTCTTCAATCCAGCTTCTAAACATCGAATGAATCGAATGAAGCCGCTCTACTTGCTGCGGATCAGAAACAACGAGATTATAGAGCTGCTCCCAATCTGTCTCCCATTGACTCAATGCAAAGGTATAGGGCTCCAGGTAAGCACCATCATTGGAGAGCAAATAGCCTCTTAGTCCAGTCTCCAGATCGAGCATATGCTTCTCTACTTTATGGCTCAACAAATGAACTTTCATATCGTTGTTAACGATGTTATCCGTTTCATTTTTAATCGAACTAACTTGTACATTCACGCCTACAATAGAAATAATTAAAAACACTAAAACTAGGACGTAGCCTAGTAAAATCTTCTGACGTATCGTCATTTTTAACTTATGCAAAAAATAGCCCCTCCCAACTTCCTGTAATAGGGTCAATCTGTTGCGAACATGAGTGTGCCCTTAAATAAAGGTCACGTATGATTATACCTATAATCGCCTTAAAATGAGATAAATTTTGCAAGATTTGAAATAAAGCATTATTTAGAACCATACTTCGTGCAGCAAGCGAACCCCTTCTTCAATCTCTTCTTCCGTCAGTCCCCCAAATCCGATCAGCAATCTAGTTGCTAAACTTTGTTCCGAGTTCATCCAGAAACGAGATGTTCCATACACGCGCACGCCTTGGTTGGCCGCAAGCTTAATCAGCTCTTCCTCGGTATAATCGCTATGTACTTCCAACACGACATGAAGACCTGATCTGTGACCGATAACAGATGCCTTCTTCCCAAAATAACGAGAAATGCATTCGACGAGCAGCGCATGCTTCTTCTGATACACCTTTTTCATTTTGCGCAAATGCTTCTCCCAATGACCTTCTGCCATAAATCGTTCCAGTGTATGCGTATGAATCGTAGAAACGGTAGGCTCTAATTCGCACACCCGCTCTCGGAAAATGGGTACAAATCGCTCGGGAAGAACCATATAGCTCATGCTAATACCATATAGCAATGCTTTCGAGAAAGTGCCCATATATACAACACTATCCGTCTTATCCAGCCCCTGAAGCGCAGGGATTAAGCAGCCCTGATAGCGGAATTCGCTGTCATAATCATCTTCTATAATAAGAGCCTGCTGCTCAGCCGCCCATTGCAGCAGCTTCAAGCGCTTATTAACGGACATGATCATGCCTAAAGGGAATTGATGCGAGGGTGTAACGAATACAAGCTTAGCCTTAGTACGCTTCACTGCTTCAACATCAATTCCATCTTCTTGAAGAGAAATAGGTGTAATCCTATAGTTCTGATGAACAAATGCCGACTTCACCCCATTATACCCTGGCTCCTCCATCGCCACTTCACGATGATCGCCGCCAATTAGCTGACAAAGCAAGGTTGTTAGCTGTTGAATGCCTACACCCATAACAATCTGTTCAGGCCTGCATTTCACACCCCGTGAATAGCGCAAGTAACTAGTCAGCTGGCAGCGCAATCCATACTCCCCTTGAGGATCACCCTCTCTAGTAAGTGCTCTTGTGTTAGCCTGCATCGTCTGTAAAGAAATCCGATTCCATACGGTATATGGAAAATAACGCATATCTGTTGAACCATTGCGGAAATCAATCCGTATCTCACGCGCAGTATCCAGTCTTTCCTCAGAATACGGGTCGCTTATTTGCTCTTTCATTTGCTCTGCTCTGGCCTTCTGCTCAGAAAGTAAATAATCTTGCTCCAACTCTACGACGTACAGACCACTTCGTGCTCGACTCTCTGTATAGCCTTCTGCAGTCAATTGCATATAAGCGGACTCTACCGTGTTTCTGCTGATGTGCAAATGTTCAGATAGTTGGCGGATTGCAGGCAGTCGAGTTCCCGCAGGCAGATGTCCGTATGTAATCTCATCTCGAATATACTGATACAGCTAAACATAATAGGGAACATTGCGATCACGGCGCAAATCTATCATCAGCTCTAACATAAAAGGTACCTCCTGAAATTATTCGCCTGTCCTCTTGTAAAACGAATGCATTCTTCCCTTTCATGTATCCTTGACCCTACTATAAAAAACGAAATTGACCCTAACAATTAGGGTCAGATCTTCGTATACTGAAAACCAACCAAACCATTTGCGATCTATAAAGTAAAAGGTTGTCTACCTATATCTATCATATCATATACTTCAATAATGCTGCTTTGAGGAGGGATATCCTAAACGATAAAGATAAAAATCATGCCATCGACTATGAATCACACTAGCTTTCGTAAGTGAAAAAGATATATCCTTCGTCGTATGGATATTTCATAAGCAATATCAGCTGATTTGGAGTTTTTCACACTGTAGAGCTTCTTTATTACCTTTCCCTGCCAAAAAAACTACTGTTACAATATACATAGTTACGATTTACGTAACGATAACTGTCGGAGGATCATACAACTATGGGCTGGTGGCATCAAGCAAGAAATGATGTGAAACGATGGAATCGCAATGTTAAGCTTTTCTTCTTATCTAATATGCTGTATCAGTTCGGAAGCGGCATGTTCATGGTACTGTACAACTTATACATACAAGCGCTCGGCTACGGAGCCGACATGAATGGCAGTATTGTCAGCATTCAATCACTGGCAACAGCCTGCATGTTCATTCCAATTGGCTTGGCGGGCGATCGGCTGAGCCGCAAACATATTCTTATTATTGGTGCTCTGTTGACCGGGCTTAGCTTTATGGGGCGCTCTTATGCAGAAGATCCTCTCAGCTTGCAGACCTATGCGGTCATTACAGGTTTATTTATTTCTTTCTATCAAGTTATCGCCATCCCATTTTTAGCTGAAAATGTGAGTAAGTCGGAGCGCTTGTCGCTGTTCAGCATTCACTTTTCAGGGGTACTGGCTGCTCAGGTAGTCGGCAGCATCGCTGGTGGATATGGTGCCGATATGCTGCAAACACTCGGTTGGAGCAAAATTGATAGCTTACAGACTGTCCTTATGCTTGGTGGTGCTGCTACAGTCGCTTCTTTCCTCCCGCTTCTCTTTATTAAGGAGAAAAAGAAGGCAGCAGCAGAAGTTCGGCCTCATCCAATACCCGTTGAGAAGAATAGCTATGCACAATCTGACGCAGATGACAGCTCACTATCTGTGCCGATGGCCACTGCTGTTTCAACTCCTGAGCAGACGAAGCGAAGCGATTGGCTTAATATCTCTCAGTTTACAACGGCTCAACTGTTAGTCGGCTTCGGATCAGGACTGGTTATCCCATATTTGAATATGTATTTTACTGATCGATTTGCAGTATCACTGACAGCGGTCGGACTACTCGTTTCATTAGGGCAAATTATGACGATTGTCTCGATGCTAATTGGACCTACGCTTGTTGCCAAAGTAGGGCAAGTACGTGCTGTCGTTATTTTTCAACTTCTATCCTTACCGTTTCTATTGTTAACAGGCTTCACAACGGTATTCACCATCGCTGCCTTTAGCTTTTTATTCCGTCAGGCCTTGATGAATGCAGCGAATCCAATACAGTCCGCCTTAATGGTGGAACGAATCTCGGATGCACGCCGTGGAATTGCCAACTCCTTTACACAGACTGCTTTTATGCTCGGCTGGGCAACGATGGGGCCAGTGCAATCCGCAATATTAAAAACCTATGGTACATACTGGGGCTATGCAGTGACATTCTGTATTACAGGTATCCTATATATTACTGCCGCTTGCTTGTTCTACTATGTATTCCGGGAATCAAAGCAAATGAAAAAGGAATCTCAGCTGCTCGGCTAAACAACGTTCAGCAGTATGCAACAGCTTAAGAAAGAGAGCGATCTCGCTCTCTTTCTTACATTTTATAGCATAATTATATCGCTTAAACATATGTATTAGTGAGAAACAATACCGGACAATAGTGATTGTAAGTATATACATACACCATAAAGAACATAGAAATACTCAAGTCTACAGCGGCTAATCATCACTACTTTTGTCGAATAATGTCGCTCTATAAAATATTTCACTATTTATCAACAAAGTTGTTGTAAGCGCAACCAAAACTTTATACAATGAGAACAATTAAAAAGGGAAACCTGATAGACATCTAGAAACTCACCCACAATGCCTACCTTTGCAAATCATTTCTATCAATCTTACCATGACTAACTCACCATGATCTTCACACCTACCTACATAAGAAGCTTATTTTTAACTCTATTTCACTAAGGAGGTGATGCCCCTCTTTGAGCGGGTATGCCTTGGAACTTTGCCGCGTCTTACCGGTAACGTATTAGCATGAAATAAGCAATAAAGTATCTGTAACAGAATAACGAATCTATTCGATTGATGAATACCTCCTAGCTCTAGCACCTAAGAAGGGAACACCTTATTTAGCTTAAGCGAACAGACATTAAATTCTTAAAAGGGAGTGTTATCGGATGAAAAAAAGTTTGAACTTGTTACTAGTTACGATGATGGTATTTGCCCTCGCTCTTGCAGGCTGCGGCGGTGGTGGCGAGAAGAAGCCAGCAGACTCAGGAAATGGTGCTGCGGGTGATCCAACTGCTGAAGAATTCTCCCTTGTAGTCAGACATATTAACGTACGGGCTACAGCGGCTAAGACGCTCAAAATTCTTGAAGACGTAGTGAAGAAAACAGAGGAAGAAGTACCGGGCTTGTCCTTCAAGCTGGACGGTGTTGAAGATACAGTCAACCGTGACGTCAAGTTGAAAGCGGAAATGCAAAACAACAACCAACCGCCTATCTTCAACTTGTTCGGTGGCGCTGACACTCAGAACTATGCAAAAACAGGACGACTGCTTAACTTAACTCCAATTCTGGAGGAGTTGGGCTTGTCCGATCAGTTCTTTAACTTGCGTGAGTTTACGGTAGACGGCAAAGTGTACGGCTTGCCAGAATCCGGATTCGTGGAAGGCTTCTTCTACAACCGCAAACTGTTTGAAGAAGCAGGCGTTCAAGTTCCTAAAACGTGGGAAGAGTTCCTAAAAGCATGTGAAGCATTAAAAGCGAAAGGCATTACACCAATTGCACTCGGAGCAGGCGGCGGTGATGGCTGGGCTGCAAACATGCTTCTTAACAACTTGTTCGTTGGCTTAGGCGGACCAGAAATTCAAGAGGGCTTCGTAGCAGGAACATCCAAATGGACAGATGCCCCAGTCGTTGAAGCATTTAAGCGCATAGTAGATTTGAAAAAACAAGGCTTCATTGATCCGAATGTCCTTGGACTAAAATATTCGCAAGGTCAGGCTAACTTCTACACAGGTAAAGCGGCTATGTTGTTTGACGGCAGCTGGGCAGTTAGTGCGATCACAGGCGAAGATTCCAAAGTAGCTAATGATGCTGGATTCTTCCGTATGCCTAATCTAGGCGGCGGCGGTGATGGTTATATTAACGGTGGCTGGTCTAACGGTTATGGATTCTCTGGGAAGTTAAAAGAGCATGAACTTAAAGCAGTTAAGACGTTCATTAAAAACTTCTACACGGTTGAAAACCAAACACGTGGACTTGTTGAAACGAGCCGTATTCCTTCCATGAAGGGCGTTACAGATTTGTCTGGTGCTAACGAGCTGACGAAGTCAATTGGTGAGCAGCAAGCTTCTGCAAAAGGTGCATTCCCTGCATTTGATGCCGTTGTCCAACAAGAAGTTAAAGTTACGCTGGAAAGTACGATTCAGGAAGTTCTAGGAGAGCAAATCTCTCCTGAGGATGCTGCGAAACGCCTCCAAGAAGTACAAGAATCAGCTAACAAAAAGTAAGGAAACCGTTTTTACACGAGAACCAATTAGAACCTCTAACGGCAGATCGGGGCTGCAACTTACGTTGCAGTACCCGGTCTTTGCCCATTAGTGGGTCATAAGGACTTAGGAGATGAGCCATGAATAAAATACAGCGCAACCTTGTGGCATTTGCCATGTTTGTCGTCCCTGCCCTAGCCTTGTACATAACGTTCTATTTGGTACCGCTCTTTAATTCCTTGCAATATTCCGTTACAGAGTGGAATGGCATTAACGACCCCGTATATACAGGGCTAGATAATTTCCAAAAAGCAATGGGAGATGAAAAGTTCTGGGTAGCTTTCTGGAATAACATTTATTTCGTATTGTTCTCTGTCTTTATACAAGTACCAGTTATCGTAGTTGTATCGATTATGATCAGCAGTGTAAGAAGAATGTTAGACTTCTACAAGTTGACCGTATTTCTGCCGAGTATCTTATCCACTGCCTCCGTTGGGGTTATCTGGCAGTTTATTTATGCACCAGATGCAGGACTCTTAAACCAACTACTACGTTCGGTTGGGCTTGAATCGTGGGCAAAAATATGGCTCGGAGACAAAACGACAGCGATGTTCTCGATCCTCGTTACAAATGGTTGGCAGTGGACGGGCTTCTACATCGTTCTCGTGTTAGCAGCCATTTTTTCTATCCCGAAAGAAATGTTGGAGGCTGGCGAAATCGATGGAGCTGTCGGATGGAAGAAGGCATGGTTGCTCACGATACCACTCATCCGTCCTGTTATCGTCGTAACGATGCTCCTATCGATTACAGGCGCGATGAAGGCGATGGATATCGTTATGATTATGACAAACGGCGGGCCATTCCATACTACGGAAGTTATGGCTACGTACATGTACAAACAAGCCTATTCCTTAAGTGATTTCGGTTACGCGAATGCGATTGCCATTATTATTACGATATTTACCGCGATATTGGCATTAGTGTATCACGTGATTAACAAACGGACGGAGGTAGACTACTGATGAAGCAATCTCGTTCTGTCAACTTTGTATCCCACATCGTTCTCGTCATTTATGCATTGCTCGTCATCTACCCATTGTTCTTTGTCATCTCGTCTTCATTCAAAAATAACAGTGAAATATTCGATGATCCATGGGGCATGCCTATGAGCTTCTCATTCGATAATTATATTGAAGCCATGTCCAATTCTCATATCGATAGTTATTTTATTAATAGTTTGTATATTAGTACGATCTCTACCTTTGCAACCATTTTATTATCGACAACAATTGCCTATGCGGTAACACGCATGAAGTTCCATACGCTTAGCAAAGGGGTTTATAGTTTACTTTTGCTGTCCTTATTAATACCGCCAGCGTCACTACTCATCCCTTTGTACAAAATGATTAATGACTTCGGCATTTACGATACGCCATTGGCGCTTATTATCCCTTACTCTGCCTTCGGGATCCCTTTGACCGTGTTCGTTATTGCGGCATTTTTGAAGTCCATTCCATTGGAACTTGAGGAAGCAGGAGTTATGGATGGCTTGAATACATACGGTTTACTATTCCGTATCGTTATCCCACTCACTTTACCGACACTAGTTACCGTATTTATTCTGAACTTTATCGGCAACTGGAACGAATTCGTTATGGCGAACTTGTTCATTTCCAATGAGGCATCGCGTACGCTCCCTGTCGCGGTCAAATCCTTTGTCGATCAGTACAATATGAACTATGGCGCGCTAACTGCTGCGATAACGATAAGCATTATCCCTGTCATCCTCATTTACAGCTTCTTGCAGAAGAAGATCATTGAAGGGGTTACGGCAGGAAGCGTGAAAGGTTAATAACAGCTGTAATTGGATCGTATATTATACATAAAGTCATCTCAACGATAAGGTTGGGATGGCTTTTTTTGTGGCAAGATGAGTAAAGCATGATTGTTATTGTTTACAAAGACAAGGTGAAGAGATATAGTATCGTTTTGAGGGTTGGAGGTGAATGCACATATGATTAAGAACTTAAAAAAACAAATGACTACTTGGACGCCGTCTCGCGTACTCTTATTCGGATTCATTGCGCTCATCGGGCTTGGGACTATACTTTTAAAGCTGCCAGTTGCGGTACATGAAGGACTCCGCATTACTTGGATAGATGCATTCTTTACGGCTACTTCAGCGATCTGTGTAACAGGACTTACCGTAGTAGACACGGGTGCAACGTTCACCGTCTTTGGCGAAACGATTATTATGTTACTCGTCCAACTGGGCGGGATCGGATTTATGACCGTAGCGATGCTCGTCTATTTGATGCTCGGCAAGCGTATTTCGCTTCGTGAGCGTTTAATTCTGCAGGAAACGATGAATGCAGGCAGTATGGAAGGAATTGTGCGCATTATTAGACGTACCATTATATTTGTGTTCGTCATTCAAACTGTTGCTGCACTCATCCTAGCTCTGCACTGGATGCCGGAAATGTCCGCTGGACAAGCTCTATACTATGGCGTATTTCATAGCGTATCGCTGTTTAATAATGGTGGCTTTGACCTATTCGGCAATAGTTTTCAAAATTACGCAGATGACTTGCTCTTCAACGTAATTGCCTTTATTCTCGTTATTTCAGGTAGCTTGGGCTTTATCGTACTTGCCGAGCTATATGACTATCCGCGTTTGCGCAAGCTATCGCTGCACTCAAAAGTAGTACTCTCGGTTACAGGCATATTGATCGCTGTAGGAGCTATTTTTATTCTACTGTTCGAATGGTGGAATCCGCACACGCTCAAAAATATGTCGCTAGAAGGCAAGCTCTATTCAACGATGTTCCAGTCGATCTCGACGCGTTCTTCAGGGACGACAACGGTCGATATTACAAATATGAATCAAGTTACACAGTTCTTTATGATTATTCTCATGTTCATCGGCGGATCGCCAGGTTCTGCCGGGGGCGGAATTAAAACAACGACCTTTGCTATTCTTATCGCAGCTGTATGGGCGATGATGAGAGGCCGTGAAGATGTCGTATTGTTCCGCAATCGACTTTCCAAAGATCTTATTCTTAAGGCACTAACGATTATTTTCTTAGCGATCTTTATGGTACTATCCGTTGCGATGCTATTAGCCATTACCGAAGATCAACCATTCTTGGCTATACTGTTCGATACAACCTCAGCTGTAGCGACGGTAGGCTTGTCTATGGGCGTTACAGAGCAAATGTCTGAGTTCGGTAAGATTGTACTTTGCTTCGCTATGTTTATCGGACGTCTCGGACCAATGACACTGGCTTATGCACTTGGCAGCCGCCGCGAGCAGTCATTGTACCGCTATCCAGAAGGAAAGATTATGATCGGTTAATAATAAGCGCCCGCTTCGAAAATAAAAACGCTCCACCGCAGCTTATGCTATAGGGGAGCGTTTTTTTGCTTATTAATAAGAAAAATAGACGCACGTCAGTAAGTAACTATTTTTACATAAACTATTTTCCTACTTGTAAATTTCAGCTATTCGGTTTATCTTCTGATCATACCCACAGCAGGGTGGTGGTACATACCAAAGCATGCATTCAAGAAAGCGCATACATTTTATGTGAATACAAAGGAGAGAATTTATGTTGAAACGTAAATGGACAAGCTCTATGATTTTACTCAGTTTAGGATTAGCGTTAACCACCTTCACACCTGCTCCGGCTTCTCAGCCTGTGATCGCAGCTGGATCAGGCGCACATTGGTCATATGAAGGCTCTACTGGGCCCGAACATTGGGGAGATTTAAGCGAAGCTTACCAGATATGTAAAGTAGGCAAACAACAATCACCGATCAACATCGATACCGATGAAACAACTGAACATGACAACGACAAAGGATTTACAACAAAGTATAAACCGTCCTTATTCACTATTTCCAACAACGGTCACACCATCCAAGCTAATGCTACCTCCCAGGACAACACACTTCTTATTGATGGCAAAGCCTATTACCTGCTCCAATTTCATTTCCATACACCTAGCGAACATACCATTGATGGCAAAGCATCTCCACTCGAAGTTCACTTCGTCCATAAAAGCGCAGACGGACAGCTGGCTGTGCTCGGCATCCTTATTAAAGAAGGAAAGGCGTCCACTGCACTAAGTGAAATGTGGTCGAAGCTGCCTAAAAAAGAAACGAATACAGACATCAAGTTAGCGAAAACGATTGATATCAATCAACTGCTACCTAGCGACAAAGATTCTTTCCGCTATGCTGGTTCTTTGACGACACCTTCGTGTAACGAGGGAATTAAGTGGACCGTGCTTGACGATCCTATTACAATGTCACCCAGCCAATTAAAAGCATTTCAAGCTATCTTCCCGAACAACAGCCGCCCTGTTCAACCTGTGCATGACCGCGTAATTCATCAATACGATTAGTGTTCAATAATAACGATTGAAGAAATGAAGAAGCTGTATGTCAAGTTACCAATAGGCCTGTTCGCAGTATCCAAAATAAAAGGGTATCCCCAAAGTCAGTTTCTATAACTTTTGGGATACCCCTATTATATTATCCAGGACGCTTTGCCATTTGAGCCTCGATCTGCTGCTGCCGACGTTGACGCAGCCAATCTTCCAAACCTCCTGAACCGAGAAGGACACCCATAATAATAAGCAGGAAGCCTCCAATCTGCGCCATAGTAATTGTTTCTCCAAGCAATACGACAGAGCCAACTAAGGCAAAGAACGGTGTGAAGTTCATAAAGATTGCCGACTCAGCCGCTCCTACTTTTCCAACCGCATAATTATAAATAAGATGACCGATTGCCGTTGATACGATAGCCGATAAGACAAAAACAACCCAAACATCAGCTGTAGCGCCTACCATACTGCTCAATCCATCAGGTTCTGCGATTAAGCTGATAACGAATAGGACACCCGAACCGAGAAGCAGCATATAGCCGGTCATTAGACGCGGATCTAACGTATCAGCTGCTTTTTTAATCAAAATATAACTGAAAGCTTGGGCAACGATCGCTAAGAACACCTGAACGTCTCCTAGCGAAAAACCGCTCATATCACCCGAGCTCTTTAACATAATAAAAGCAACGCCGGTAAATCCAAGGATGATACCAATCGTCTTAAACCAGGTTGCTCGAGCTCCTAAGAAAATCATAGCCATTATTGCAGTCAAAAGCGGACCTGTTCCAAGTACTAGTCCTGCACTGGAAGCAGAAGTCCCCGTAAATCCAAGTGACAAGAAGTAATGATGCGCAACAACGTTGAACAAAGAAGCAGCCGCAACATACTTCCATTCCTTTTTCGTTAGCCTGCGTACTTTGCCAAGCGCGAATAAAATGATAAACACCGTGACGGCTGCTAATAATATACGAAAAGCCGTCATAGTCAACGGCATAAAGTTCGCTACTAATACCTTCATCATGATCGTGTTCATTCCCCACGCCAGCATGACAAAGATGAGCAAGCCATAGATCCCCCATTTTTTCATTCATAACACTTCTTTCTGTCTACAAGTTGTGTATCTCTCCGACCTATATCATAACGGAAATGTCCACTAATTCCAATCATTTTGATCTATTTGTTTCCCACAGAAGGACAAAAAGCCCGTATTATGGATAACTCCATAGATACGGGCTGCATTTTAATATGTATGATATTACGTATTCCGGGTCACTGACATAGGAATTAACCTAAATAAAGGGTAGAACAATGTAAAAGCGCACGTTTATTTCAACACGTATTCCGCAAGAACAGACTGCACTTCATAAATGTTAAGGTTCTTATTGAATTGTTTCTGCAACGGCGTAGGGCTTCCAGACACCCAAATCTTCAGCTCAGCATCCATATCGAAGCTGCCTGCTGTTTCGATGCTGAAATGAACAATACTCTTATACGGAATCGAACGGTATTCAACCTTTTTACCAGTGATGCCCTGCTTATCTACTAAAATGAGGCGCTTATTCGTGAACAAGAACATATCACGAAGCAGCTTGTATGCCTTTTCGATCGACTCTGAACGGGACAAAATACTTGCATATTCTCGATTCGCTTCCTCAAGACTTACCTCAGAAGCATTACCCATAATTCCATCAAAAATGCCCATTTCTCTTCCTCCTCAAGTAACTAAGTTGTCTCATACTTAGTATATCATGGAAATATCCGAGAATGCCTCTACATTAGAGGTGCCATACCACAAATTGCTCAGGATGCTTACGAATGTCTCGTGCAATGGCAGAACGAAGTTCTGGAAACAGGGTGATCACGATCTGATCAAGCTCTTTCATTTCATGTTGTAAATCCGGGTATTCTGACATATGCTCACCAAAATAGTCACAAATTTTTCTACCGTTCCGCTGTGCTATCTCTGTCATTCTGTCTCGCAAATCCTTTAATTGTATAAAAAATGTACTGACTTGCTCGCCTGCTACTCGACGCATATAAACATCAACAACATTCCAGAATGGTCCGTGAGCAAATATATATTCTAGATGGCAAAACCATCCGTACACGCCTTGCGGGCCCAGATGTCTAGCAAAGGTCTGGAACAAGAACAAGGACCGCTGTCCCTCCGTTAATGTATAAAAAATATCGGTTGATATTCGCACCATTTTTTTATCTACCTGATGAGCAATCGTCTCGTTGCATACAATTAATAAACGTTCATCATCCATTGTTTCGAATACGTGTTTTTGTATAGTAACTAGCACCTTAACGCCCTCCTGACGATCAACAACGCAATAAACCATTTATTGCCATGAGATGAATCCAACTCGATTATAGCCGTCTATGTATAGAACGAGCAATAGGTTTCATCTCTTACAGCAAATTACTCTAGTGAATTGTAAGATATCTGCCATCAAGTACACGAACAGCTATATCGATAACACTATCATAAATAGTTGCTTCCTCACTCTTGATCATTACGTTCTATTTCTATTAAGATAGGTTCAACATTATAATTGTAAGCGCTTTATATATTGTAGTAACAGGGAACAAAATACTATTTTTAAGGAGTTGATTACTTTGTCGACGGATAGAAAACAGAATAGAGTTAAGAAGTTTTTCCTTCTGAGCGCAAGCTTTTTACTCGCCATCAGTTTGTTCTCGACATCTCTGCCCCCGGCTTCAGCAGAAGCAACAGTACCAAATGCAACTACGAATCAGCCTCCTTCTATTCCTGCAACTATGGATATTTCTCAAACCGCAGCTCCAGCAAACAATCCTACTACAAATCCTAACCAAGCGTGTCGGCCAGCAGGTTTGTACGACTCTGGTGTACAAGGCATCCCGTATTGTACAGTCTATGACAGTAATGGTCGTGAAAAACTCCCCAATGATTCCAAACGCCGAATTATCGGTTACTTCACAGACTGGAGAACAGGTACAAATGGTAAACCTAAATATTTAGTGAACGATATCCCATGGAGCAACATTACCCATATCAATTACGCCTTCGCGTATATCGATGGCAGCAATCAAGTGTCTGTCGGAGCAATGAGTCCTACTAATAAAGCGATAGGCATGCAATGGCCTGGCGAACCAGCAGCAGCAATGGACCCAGCATACTCCTATAAAGGCCACTTCAACCTTCTCAACAAATTCAAAAAACAGCACCCTGGTGTCAAAACATTAGTATCCATTGGCGGCTGGGCTGAAACGGGCGGGTACCCTGATGCATCAGGCAACCGTATCAGCTCGGGTGGCTTCTACACCATGACTACAAATGCAGACGGCACGATTAACCATGCAGGCATTAATACCTTTGCTAATTCTGTCGTTACATTTCTTCGTCAATATGGATTCGATGGGGCTGATATCGATTATGAATACCCAACTACGATGGAACAGGCAGGCAACCCACTAGACTGGGCAGCTTCTACACCTCGTCGAGCTGGCCTTAATGCGAGCTATGTGGAATTGCTGAAAGTGCTACGTACAAAGCTGGACCAAGCCTCTGCTCAAGATGGAAAGTACTATATGCTCACCATAGCTTCCCCAGCTTCTAGCTATCTACTTCGTGGTATGGAAACTTCTCAGGGATTGAAATATCTCGATTATGTAAACATTATGTCTTACGATCTGCATGGATCATGGAATGAATTCGTTGGACCTAATGCCGCTCTATTTGATGATGGTAAAGACGGAGAGCTTGCTGCTGCGGGCATGTACACGTCACCAGATTACTTAGGTATGGGACATTTGAACACAGACTGGGCCTATCACTATATGCGCGGCATGATGCAAGCTGGACGAATTAATGTCGGGGTGCCCTACTATACGCGCGGCTTCAAAAATGTCCAAGGAGGTACAAATGGACTGTGGGGCAAAGCGGCGACCATGAACTGTATGCCAGGTGAATTCAAATGTGGAGATGGCGCTATCGGCATCGATAATATTTGGCATGATAAAGTAAACGGCCTCGAAACACCTGGAGGCTACAGTCCAATGTGGCATGCGATGAACCTTGAAAATGAAATTCGCGGCTCTTATTTAAATATGTTCGGGCTCCCTCAAGCGCAAATCGTAGGGACTTATAATAAACACTTTGATAGTACGCTAGTTGCCTCATGGTTGTGGAACCCGCAAAAGAATGTATTCCTCTCTACGGAAGATGCGCAATCGATTACGGCCAAGGCAGACTACGTCATACAAAAAGGTATTGGCGGTATTATGATTTGGGAGCTTTCAGGGGACTATGATTTCTACCCTCAACGCAATAACGGCCAAGGCGAGTATTTTATGGGCTCTACACTGACAAAAATTATTCATAATAAGTTCAAAACGGCGGCTCCTTACAGCAACGTTAACTCAGGAACATTGCCTCCACCAGCAAGTACGCTCAATGTAAAAGCAGAGTTGATCCAGTTCCCGTTAGGTGGAAACAATTTCCCAGTAGCACCTAAACTTGCCCTTACAAACAACACCAATGCGGTGATTCCAGGCGGGTCGGTGCTGCAATTCGATATTCCAACATCCGCACCTAGTAGAGTAGAGAATTGGAACGGTTACCCGATAACGGTCACTCCAGGTCATACAGGACCTAATGTTGGCGGCCTGCAAGGGGACTTCCATCGGGTTACGATGACAATACCAGAGTATGAAACCATTCAAGCTGGTCAGACAAAATTGATTCAAATGGCATTCTTCTTGCCTATCTCTGGTCCAACCAATTACAGCTTAACTGTGAACGGAGTAAGATACGGCATTCAATATTAATCACATGTGAATCACTTCGTTAGCTAAGTTAAAAGGCCGGGCAGATCCTACAACTGCCCGGCCTTACTTATGGGATAAGCAATTACATTCAAGTTGATATCTAGACTTTACAAAGTCTAATTAAGCAGTGTAGTGCTTCGCAAACCAAGCTCCGGAAGCCTTCACTTCATTTGGGGTCAGCTGGTGTCCAAGATGGTCCCAGAACAATTGAACCTCAGCACCCGCATCTTGCAACAATGCTGTCAGCTCTTCTGTTTCAGCAGGTGTGCACATGCGGTCATTGGAGCCAGCTCCAATAAATACAGGTAATCCACTTAAGTCAGGCAAAGCTACACCACGTCTTGGTACCATCGGATGATAAAGAACTGCACCGTGCAGTGCATTGGGATGATGGAAGAGCAAGCTCCCAGCAATGTTAGCTCCATTTGAATAACCTACTGCTACGACACGTTCACGGTTAAAGCCGTACTGATCTGCTGCCGAATCAATAAAATCTTTTAATTCCTGTGTGCGGAATAGAAGATCTTCCTCATCAAATACCCCTTCAGCTAAGCGGCGGAAGAAACGAGGCATCCCGTTCTCCAATACGTTACCGCGAACACTGAGTATCGAGGACTTCTGCGACAACATCTGGCCTAGTGGAAGCAAGTCTTGCTCCGTGCCTCCTGTCCCATGCAGAAGCAGCAATACAGGCGCATTAGGATCCGTTCCTTCTATAAATACATGCTTCATAACAAATCCTCCTTAACAATTAAATACATTGTCTCCTATTATGAGTTGAGACTAGCCATTCGATTCCCAACTAATATTCATTGCAATGATTTATATCTCGAATTCAAGATATTTGATATGTATGTATCATACCGCTTCCCTCTCTATCTGTCAAACCTATGCCACATCATCGAAATTCAGCAAATCCTCTCCTCCCTGCAAATGACTGAAAAAAACAGCACAGCTACTGCCCCTAATTGGGCAGCTACTGTGCTGTGCATGATATACCTTCCTTGCACCGAGGATCATTCTTATGATTCGATCAAGGTGCTTCGATCGCCTGTATGGCAAGCGGTCGGTCAAGTTGGTACAGGCGACGATATCGCGCCTCCTGCTTCATTAATTCTTCATGGGTGCCGCGCATAATAATGCGGCCTTCCTCCATGAAGATGACTTCATCCATCTGCTCCACCCCTACGAGATGATGGGTAATCCAGATGAGCGACTTATCCGCCATAGCGTCGAACATCGTCGCTAGCAGTTCCCGCTCCGTGCGCGGGTCGAGACCTACCGTTGGCTCGTCGAGAAGCACAACCGGTGTCTGCTGCAGCAAGATGCGCGCTAGCGCAACTCGCTGGCGCTCACCGCCGGAGAATCGCTGCCCCGCCTCATGCATAGGCGTGAGATACCCTTCGGGCAGCGATTCAATTAAGCCATCCAGCCGCGCTTGGCGGGCGGCTTGGCGAATCTCTTCCTCAGACGCGCTGTTGCGTCCGAGGCGAATGTTGTTCGCCACGCTCGTATCGAACAAGTGCGGGCTCTGATTGAGCACCGATACGACGGCTGCGATACGATCTGCGCCGGCGTAAGCATGCGCTGGCGTTCCATTGACGGTGACCGCGCCCGATGTAGGGGCGAGCGCACCTTGAATCAACTTCAGCAGCGTAGACTTGCCTGCGCCGCTGCGACCAATAACTGCTATCTTCTTGCCATGCGGAATATCAAGCGTCAGCTCTTCCACGGCCATTTCGCCACCCTGATCATAACGGTAGCTCGCTTGCTCAATACGAATGTGTGCTGACTGTCGGGCAGCCCTCACAATGTCCTCCGTCACAAGATCTTCCGTAATGAGGGAAGAGTTATCTGGATTGCTAAGGTTGTTATGGTTGTTATGGCTGTTACCGTTGCTGCAGTTGTCGCGGTTACCACAATTTTTACGATTGTCACTGTCTCTATCATCAACAGCTCGCTCTGCTCTATCGCTAACCTGTTGTTCCCCAAAAGTAAGGCCTTTCTTCCCAGCCCCCTCACTTTTTCTTACATTTTTACTTACACCTTCGTCTCCACCTTGATCCACCTTCGCCATTCTATCCAAGGAATCTGTATACTGCGGCAGTTTATCAATCGCATCCGATACAGGCAGGAACGCCTCCATCATCGGGAATACGACAAGCACGAATGCGGCGATAAGCGTTGCATCAATCGCTTGTGCAGCAAACATCTGCGCTGCCCAATAAATCATCGAAATTACAACCGCCCCAACGACACCTTGTGCTGCAAAAGTTCGCCACTTCGACCAATTGCTCAAGGAGCGCTCAATACGCGCTACTTCTGCTTCTTCTCGTTCATAGTCGTTAACAAATGTCGCCTGACGTCCGCTAATAACCCAATCCCCCATACCAAGCACCGCATCGGTTAACTTTTGATACAACTGATTGCGCTTCTGTTTCAATTGACGGTTGCGCGACTTATTCACATACAAAGATAACGCGGGCAGAACGAAAATTAGTAGTGCGATATAGAAAGCCATCAACAGCGCAAACGCAGGATCGAACCAGCCAAGCGCTGCAATAACGACCGCATAAGCAGCCAGTGCTACGATGCTCGGGAAAATGGTCCGCATAAAAATATTTTGCAAATACTCGATATCATCTGCCAACATCCCGAGGATATCTCCTGTGCGGAAACGAGAGCGAATGAACAACGCCTGCGGCTCCAGCAGTCGATACAGACGTACTCGCATATGAGACAAAATACGAAGAATCGTATCATGGCCGACCAAACGCTCTACATAATGCACAACCGAACGACTAATACCGAATGTACGCACAAGAACGACGGGAACGTACACCATTAAAATATTTTCCGGACGAAGCGATGACTTCGAAATTAAATAGCCTGATGTAAACATGAGTGCTGAAGCACATAGCGCCGTCAATAGACCGAGAAAGACGATGAGGGCAAAGCGCCACGTATGTGTTGAGAAATACGGTCGTATCCAATCTTCACGCTTCATCCCTCGTCCACCCCTTCCATTTGCATGCGCATCATCTCGTAGTAGAGCCCTTTGCGCCCCAATAGCTCCTCATGTGTACCCGTTTCCGCTATGCGACCATACTCAAGCACGATTACCCAATCCATCTCCGTCATCCAGTGCAGGCGATGAGTTGCCATTAGAACCAGCTTGTTCTCAAATAGAGGAAGCATCGTCTCTTTCAACTCATACTCCGTCTCAATGTCCAAATGCGCCGTTGGCTCATCCAGCAGCATAATAGGCCGCTGACTCAAAAATGCACGTGCCAGTGCTACACGCTGTTCTTGCCCTCCACTAAGGGAACGTCCGCCATTGCCAATCACTTCGTCCATGCCTTGAGGCAGACGTGCCACAACCTGCTCTAGTCCAGCAGCAGCGATGGCTTGCTGCACTTCTTTCTCAGACGCATCAGGCGTATAGAAACGAACATTATCAGCTAAAGAGCTATTGAATAGATACGGCTGTTGAGGAATATAAGTCAGCTGCTGTCGCCAGCCTTCTTCCGCTAAGCTTTCTATAGCCGCTCCATTCAGCGTCACATCACCAGATGATGGTGCGAGAAACCCACCGAGTATATCGATAAGGGTTGATTTACCCGCTCCACTCGTACCGATGATACCGATCTTCATCATCCCTTGCACCGTCAGATCAACATTATTAAGCGAAGCTGGACCTTCCGCTTCATGCTTCAAGCTAACATCTTTCAACGTTAGTGAACTATCCTTCGTCCACGTCCACTCCGCTTGCTCAGCAGCCTGTACAGAAGTAGAAGAAGACGCAGGCTTCACTGCTTCTGCTTCGCCCTTTTCAATAACAGCACGAATAGCCTTGCCTGCTTCCTTGCCCTTTAACGTCGCATGATAATCAGCACCTACCATACGAATCGGCAGGAAATATTCTGGTGCCAGAATCAATATTAATAGCGATGGATACAACACCATATCGCCTTCAATAAGGCGCAATCCGAGATTTACCGCTACCATTGCGACAGACAGCGTCGTAAAGAAATCGAGTGCAAAGGAAGACAGAAATGCCATGCGCAGCGTCTTAATCGTCGCGGAGCGATAAGAATCACTTACACGTTCAATCGTGTCGCTGTGCGCTTTACTCTGACCGAGCACTTTCAAGGTCTCTAGTCCACGCAATGAATCCACAAAATGATTGGACAGCAGTCGATAGGACTTCCACTGGCGCCCCATATGCGTCTTCGTCGCAAGTCCAAGCAAAATCATAAATATAATCAAAATCGGCATCGTTACCGCCAAAATAATGGCGGCCACAGGGTCCAGCCAACATACATAGCCCAGGACGATAATCGGTGTAATCGCAGTCCCTATCATACGTGGGATAATAAGCTCCACGTAAGTTCGGAACTGAGCAATTCCGTCCAGTACGAGCGTTACGACGTTGCCCGTCCCTTCGGATTGGACAAGACGCGGCCCGAACTGAAACAGCTTGCTAACCAGCTGCTTGCGCAGCTCACGCCCTGCCGTCTCCGCATATCGATAGGCGATCTTCTGCATAAGAAGAGCCGTTAATTGCCGGATAAAGAAAGCGAGCAGGAACTTGGCGATAGAGTCGACTTGTTCCTGCAGCGCTTGGCCTGCAAATAGGGAGGAGATCGTCTCTGCCAACCCTATTGCAATATATAGGATGGACACACTGTGAATGAAGGTCAGCAGTACAATAGCTACTACAACGATTTTGCTTCCTTTAAATCCAAGTGTGTGTTTATCCATCAGTATTCTAGATGCTCCTTCTCAGTAACACGTTTGTGGAAGACAAAGTAACTCCATGCTTGATAGGCCAGTATGAACGGCAGTAAAGTCGCCGCTACAATGGTCATAATGCGAAGCGAATAGTCTCCCGACGCCGCCGCATACACGGTCATGTTGTAGGCTCTGTCGATTGAGCTGATCAAGACGTTCGGGAACATCGATACAAAGACAGAAGCAACCGCCAATATGATTACCGCACCTGTCATGCCAAATGCCCAACCATCGCGCTTCTTGCTCATAAAATAGCCCGCTAGTATATAAGCGATAACGCCTAGCACGGCGATTACAAACATAACAGCACCGCGCGATTCAAAAGCAGTTGTCATCGTATACGTCATAATCCCAAACACAACTAGCAGAGCCGCGAGTGGGAGCAGCAGCATTTTCCCCTGCGCACGCGCTCGCTCTTGCAAGCTTCCCACTGTACGAAGTGTCGTGAACATTAAGCCGTGTACGTAACATAGAAGCGTAACGATAATGCCGCCTATTACGGTATACACGTTCACAACTTGGAAGATGGTTGCGTTCATCTCCATGTTCTGATCGATAGGCAGTCCTTGCAGGAAGCTCGAAAATACGACGCCAAATAAGAACGGCGGTAAGAGGCTCCCTAGTAGGATAACGATATCCCAGTTCTTCTTCCAACGCTCCGTGTCGCCTTTACCTCTGAACTCAAAGGCTACACCACGACCGATCAAGGCCAATAGTAAGAAAACAAACGGGATATAAAATCCACTGAACATCGTCGCATACCAGTGTGGGAACGCTGCGAACATCGCTCCCCCAGCTGTCAATAACCATACCTCATTGGCATCCCAGAACGGACCGATTGAGTTAATAAGGATACGGCGTTCCGTATCTGTACGAGCTAGGAACTTCGTCGCCATCCCTACTCCGAAATCAAATCCTTCCAAGAAGAAGAACCCGACAAACAACACCCCGACTAGAACAAACCACAGTTCACTATACTCCATGGTGCACCTCCCTATCGAACGGGTCACTTGTTTTATCTTCGACCTTATCAATAATGGCTGGACCTTTTTTGATGACTTTCAAGAACAGACGAACAAGGATATACGCGAGCACGCTATAGATAGCGGTAAACGCGATTAGCGAGAACAACACTTCATTCGCTGTAACATTAGGAGAAATACTGTCTTCCGTTTTCATATAACCAAATACCGTCCACGGCTGTCGACCGATCTCAGTCATAATCCAACCTGCTGTGTTCCCAATGAACGGCATCGAAATTGCAGCCACCATAAAACGATTGAACCATTTGTTTTTATGCGATAGCTTATTACGAGCGGACAAGTACAATCCGTACATGGCAAGCACGATCATGATACAGCCTGCCAATACCATGATACGGAAGCTCCAGAAAGTCGTCCGTACAGGCGGAATATAATCTCCTGGGCCATATTTCTGCTCGTACTCAGCTTGCAGCTCGTTCATTCCTTTTACATCACCAGAGAATTTGCTATACGTTAAGTAACTGAGCAAGTAAGGAATTTTAATTTCCATTCCATTCTCTTTCTTCTCTGGATCAATGCTAGCAAACAACGTCCATGGCGCAGGATCTTCACTTCGATCCCATAATGCTTCACTCGCAGCCATTTTCATTGGCTGTGTATGCATCAAATACTGTGCTTGCTGATGCCCATATACCGCGACCAAAATCGAGGAAATAAGAGCTACAATAATAGCTATATGGAAAGATTTTTTGAAAAACTCCCCGTCCTGCTGCTTCAATATTTTATAAGCACTTATACCAGCTACTAAGAAAGCACCCGTTCCAAACGCTGCGAGAATCGTATGCGGGTACTCTACCCACAGTTGACCATTGGAGAGCAATGCTCCAAAATCATTCATTTCCGCTCGCCCATTAACGACCTCAAACCCTACCGGTTGTTGCATGAACGAATTCGCTACCAATATCCAGAAGCCAGACATCATTGTACCGATCGAAACAATCCAAATACAGGCCAAATGCAGCTTCTTCGATAAACGATCCCAACCAAATATCCAAAGACCAATAAAAGTAGATTCCAAGAAGAACGCAAGCAGTGCTTCTACCGCTAACGCAGGACCGAACACATCACCGACAAATCGTGAATAATCCGACCAGTTCATACCGAACTGGAATTCTTGAATAATACCGGTAACAACGCCGACAGCAAAGTTAATCAGGAACAGCTTGCCCCAGAACTTCGTCATCCGCTTGTACTTCTCGTCTCCCTTGACGACATACATCGTCTCCATAATCGCAACGAGTAGTGCTAGACCAATTGACACCGGAACGAAGAAGTAATGAAAAATCGTTGTCGATGCAAACTGGATTCGCGATAACATAACCAAATCCATGGCTATTGACTCCACCTTTCTATTGAAATATCCATTTCAATTTAAACTTTCTTTCTGCTTACCCCACTAAAGTACATAGTTGAACAATTAACTTGCTAATTACCTCATAGCGTTGATGTGACTCATTTCACATTGTGTCAGAAAAACAAAGGCATCAATGTGATAATTATCACAAAAACAGACGGATAGTTTGATCAAAATGCAAACATTGCTCACGCGTCACATTTTCGCTACAATACAAGGCATTGACTTTTGTGAAAACATTCACTTTTTAAAATAAACTTGTACGAATACTGTCACAAATCGCCCTAGATCACCTTTTTATAACCGCCATCCTACGAATTAACATTTCTTATCTTCCTGGACATTACCCACAAGAGAAATTGATGCAAAAATAAAAGCAGTCATGCTGCCTCACCTTCACGAAGCAGCACTACCGCTATAATCGGATTTTGACCATGATACTCCACGTCTCCAACACCGGTTGCAATCTATCCTCTTTTACCTAACGTATGCAAATGTACGCTGCAGCTTAATTTGTATTGATTTTGTGACCTTCCCATGGAAATCCGCCACCTGATGAATCAGCAGCCTCCACGCTGACTGAAAATGCCGAAAATGTAGAACATACAACACAAGCTAACAGTATGAGTTTGAGTCCTCTTTTTCTCACAGCATAATCCTCCACTCGTTTATATAGAGCACATTCGCTCATAAAATTGTTCTATATCTATAATGGTAGAAACATCTTTAAACTGATCATCACGCCTTAACAGTTTGAACAACGAATGCATGCACTGCCGCTCACTTTGAACATCATTAATTTGTGCATAGGTCATAGCACTTTGCATATAACTGTTGGCTGCGTCCTCCAGCTGATTTGTTTTTACGAAATAGTCTCCTTTGAGTCTATAAAAATAAGCCAGTTCATAGAATTCAAGCGGAGTCGTATACGTAATAGAATGTATCGCTTCCTCCATAGACAGAAGCTGCCCTGCCGCTGCTACTTCATCAATGCTCATATACAAGGAAATATACTCATTTACAACGTGAATCTTAAATTCATCCCTGCATGCAAGCAAGCACTGATCGAATTGAGTAATGGCCAGCTCCACGTCTCCTCGCTTGGCATGAAGCATAGCCTCCAGTAATTTATCGTTATCCTCCACCTGTGAATGCTCATAGGCTTGATACTGCTCTTGATACTGCTTCGACAATTCATAGTCGTTCAAATAAAAATAAGAAAATCTAAGAATACCGATAGCATGCATGTAAAATCTGTTCTCTCTATCATCCTCTTGGATAAGGAGTTTGCAAAAATCCACACTTTCTTGATATAAGCGCAGTGTATAGGCATGCACAGCCAGTTTATAATACACTTCTGTCCGCTCTCGCTTCGATAAAAGTTCAATATAGTTCAAAATATACTGACCAGATTGGTAGGTTTCCTGCAGGTTGCTGAAATCATTTCTTTCAATACAATATTGTTGGTATAGTCCTTTAGCGATGTAAACCATAATGCCATGACTTCGTGAGTATTTTATGATGAGTTTGTACAAGAGAAGCTTTAACGAGGTGTCCTGTAAAGAAGCGGTAGTTGTAAATAATTGCTCGACCAAATCATAACTGTCTTCTTGTTCCGTTTCGAGAAACTTGGTTGCAATTTTACGAATGATAAAGTTAGATTGTGAGCTTGCTATAGACTCTTCCAACAGGCTCCATAACACGGTAGCCCGCCGCTCTACTTCCATATAGCATTCCACATATTCATCGAATGGGATGTCCAGTAGAGATGCAATCAAGGCTACGGTCTTGAAATCCGGCCTTTTCACTTCCCTATTTTCGATCTTTGATATGGTCCCTTTATTAATATTTGCTCTTCTGGCAAGCTCCGAAAGGGTTAGGTTAGACTTTAGCCTATATTGTTGAATCAAGTCAGCTAATGACAGTACGGCCATACTGGATCACTCTACCTCCCTTTAGCAAATTGCGCACAATGAGTAATCAATTATGCCTATGCCACGATTCTATAAGAAAGTAGGCAAACGATAAACGTTATACCATACCTAATGCATCCTTTTTTTGCTAATTTTCAGAGTACCATGTTTTTGCAAATCCCGCAACAGCCTAACATATATAGCAGGCATTGTCGAAATCTTACTGACTATGTATTCATACAAAAAGCAGCCCCCATGTCATCAAGCAAGACCATTTGGGACCGCTTTTTTGATTGTCAGCCTAGTTAAAATGGACTTGGAACAAGGAATAGCCATGGAGCCGTAATCGTACCCATGAGCAAATCAACCCGGTGTGCTATGGATTCCGGTACGCCGTGTTTTCTACGAACTATTACAATAAAATGGCCACTGCGAATACAAAAATACGAGCTGTGTTTAATTGAATAAAGTTTTTTACCACTAAGCCAAATGTCCGCTCTTTCGAACAATCTTGCGTAAATACAGCAATCCGTCTGCGAAGTGGAATAATCGTCAACAGGACAGGCAAGACAATCAGCGGATGGATGCCAAGTACGAGCAGCACAATCAGATCAAGATAGGAGAAATAATAAGCATTACGGAACAAAACAAGCGCAGAATCTTTGCCAATATAGACGGGCAATGTGTATCGTTTATTCTCGATATCCTCATCTTTATCGCAAATGTTGTTAGCTAACATAATGTTGCCGATCGTCAAAATAGTTGGAATTGAGATTAGAAACACGAACAAAATCTCTTTCACATTAACGTCCAGATAAACGTGCCCGTTCTCCCAAACAATACCCGCCAGTTGTGTAGGTTCTACATGTACATAAGCCGAGATAAAGATGATAACGAAGCCCATAAACAGTCCTGAAAACAGCTCGCCCAAGGGCATTCGAGAAATGGGAATCGGGCCTAGTGAATACCAAAAACCAACGAGGAAGGACAGTCCGCCGAGCAGCAACACTAACAAATTCGTCTGCAGGAACAATAGGAAACCCGCCACTATTGCTATCGATAACAATACAAAGATGAGAAACAGGACACTCCGCTCGCTCAACTGGTGTCGGACGATTGCATTATGCTCTTCATAGCCGTAGCCGTTCCGTTTCACGGCCTTTTTATAGTCACCATAGTTGTTAATAGCTGTCGTCGCCATATCAAATGCCAGCAGTGAAGCAAGCATCAGCAAAAAGTGATCCATGTGAAACTGTTCGAATCGATACAAGGCATATAAGCTTCCTAATGCAAATGGAATCATGCTCGCGGCTTTTGTTCTTAGTTCTACTACTTGTAAAAAGCTTTGAAACGTCACAGTACTACCCCTTTTTTTATAATCTTCATACCGATAAATACACCGATTGTATAAGAAAACAGGAGGTACCGACTAGGATATATATCACAAATTTAATCTATTTCTAAAAAACAAAGACACTCGCCCCCGATGTAGGAGTGAGTGTCTTGCATATATTCGTTCTATTACAATATGCGCCTTATTTGAACACTTTAAGACGGCTATCTAGCGGCTGGAATGCTTTTTCACCCGCCGTAACTGTTGGCTTACCGAATGGCATTTGTCCTGTTAGCTTCCATGTGGATGGAATGTTCCATTCCTCTGCAATTCCAGCATCTATAAGCGGGTTGTAATGCTGCAGCGTTGCACCGAAGCCTTCTGCATCCAATAGTGTCCATACAACCAATTGAAGCATACCGCTAGATTGCTGCGACCAGATTGGGAAGTTGTCACTGTACAGCGCGAACTGCTCTTGCAGCCCTTTTACTACAGCCTCATCCTCGAAGAAGAGCACTGTACCATAGCCGCTGCGGAAAGCGTCCATTTTTTCTTTTGTCGGCGTAAAGTTCTCAGCGGGAACGACTTTGCGAAGCGCGTCCTCAGTCAAATTCCACAGCTTATCATGCTGCTCTCCAAGCAATACAACAACACGTGCGCTTTGAGAATTAAATGCGGAAGGTGTATGTTGTACCGCTTCAGCAACCAACTCTTCAATGCGTGCATCCGACACGACATGGTCCTTGCTAATTCCATAAATACTGCGTCTTTCCTTCAATGCTTTCAATAGATCTTTGCTCATTTTAACATTCTCCTCTGCTTGTAAAGTTCTCTTCAAATAAAAATATTTTTTATATATACTTACTTTTATATAGCATCATTTCACTTTCTTTATTATATCTCTATAATAAATAATGTAAATTACGCACTTTGAAGATATAAAGTATCTTTAAAGATACTTATAGGGGGATAGGCATGGAGAAGAAAGATCCTGATCTATGCAAAGTCGAAAATACGCTTCATATTTTGATTGGAAAATGGAAACCTCTCATCATTATGCACTTGATGTTCGGTGGTACGAAGCGATTCAGTGATCTCCAGCGTGCTCTTGCTGGCATTACAACAAAAACGTTGACTACACAGCTGCGAGAACTGGAGGAACAGGAAATCATCCTGCGCGTCGTATACCCAGTAGTTCCTCCACGCGTGGAATACTCGATTACGGAATATGGGATGACACTTCAGCCTGTTCTTCATTTAATGCATGAATGGGGAAATGCTCATCTCGAACGACAGCTGAACAAAGAACAATCTACCTTCAACAACAACCAATAAACGCAAAACAGCCTTGGCTCGGTTGAATCCCGAACTAAGGCTGTTTCTTCTAAAGCTATAGCCATACTTACGACAATAGCGTAGATGGATGCGTATTACTGAGGGTTTGTCGTCCAAATACCTGCTGTTTTTACAAATACACGTGCAGGCAGCTTCAATGTCGCAAGTGCAAGTTCAGCCACATCTTCAGGCTGCATCATGCGATCCTCGTCACCAATTTTAAGGCCAGCACTAGTAGCCAACTCTGTATTTACTGTGCTCGGTGTAAGAGCTGTAACACGGATGTTGAACTTACGCACTTCTTGCATAAGCGCTTCTGTCATACCCATAACCGCAAACTTGGACGCATTGTAGGCAGAGCCTGTCGCGAATCCGCGCTCACCAGCTGTAGAAGCTACGTTGATGATGTTACCACTGTTTTGGCTGATCATATGAGGAAGTACCGCACGAGTTACATAGTACGTACCCATCAAGTTAACTTGGATAATACGCTCCCATTCTTTTGGATCCATATCCACAAGCGTACCGAACGTAGCGATACCTGCGTTATTGATGAGGATATCTACTTGGCCTAGCTCACCTACGAGCGCAGCAACCGCCTGATCAACTGTTTCTTGGTTCGCAATATCTGCCGACGCGATGCTTACGCGGATACCGTACTGTTCTTGAAGCTCAGCTTGAAGCTTCTCCAAGTCAGCGCTCGTGCGCGCGATAAGACCAAGGTTCGTACCTTCCTTTGCAAGGGCATGAGCAATCGCCTTACCGATTCCTTTACCTGCGCCTGTAATAAGAGCTACTTTATTTTTAAATTCCATCATTATTCTCTCCTTCTGACTCTGATGCCTAAACCCGGTGTTATTGTGCTGCTCTATTAAGTACTTACTGCAAATGCTTCTATTTGAAGTGTAACTACAGTGCTATGCTTGACTGGATACGACCATTTCATACTTATTCAATGAAGCTCCAAGCATATATTGCTTCGACTCCCCACCACCGCGATGTGATTCACGGAAAGATTCGCTCGCTGTCCAATTGCGGAAAGATTCTTCGTTTTCCCACAAGGTACATACTTTTAGCTCTTCTTCCCCTTCCTTACCTTCGCCAAGCCATACTTCCAACCGTATAAAGCCAGGCATCTGCTGTACACCTTGCGCTGCAGCAAAGCGCTCTGCCACCTGCTTTCCATGTCCCGCCATGATTCGAATAGTGTTCGTTACGACAAACATCGCTTCTCCTCCTATACAACCTAATACTTGCATGAACAAGTGCATGTCAGCTTACCTCATTTATTATAGTAGAAACATGTCCTCAACACCAATCGCTTCCGAAAATGGATTCCCTTTTTAGATAGTTCTGACACTTTCAAAATAATAAAGGTCTGCTCGTATGCAAATGAGCTTCCCTTGCAGGCTTCTCACTACATACTTGCAGACCTCGTTGTTATTTGTTAAATAGATTTATTGATTAATGATGAGCCTCTGCTTCATTTTTAGGCTCAACTTTCTCCTTCGACATGAACCAGCCAGCTACAGCGATAGTAATCATAACACCCCAGAAGATAAGCTTCCATACTGGATCTTTCGGGAATGTCTTCGCTAATACACCGATATCAGGGTGTGAAAGCGTAGATACCGTCAACTTCACGCCTACCCATCCTACGATAAGGAATGCAGCTGTTTCCAAGCCCGGACGTTTAAGAAGCAATGTCGTGAAATAAGATGCTGCGAAACGCATGATGACGAGTCCGATGATACCACCTGCCAAAATAACGAGGAAGTGTCCACCATCCATGCCGCCGATTGGAGGCAAGCTCGTCGTTGGCAATGTAATCGCAAGCGCTACTGCCGCCAAGATTGCATCAACCGCGAACGCAAGGTCTGCCAACTCTACTTTTAATACCGTAACCCAGAAGTTCTCTTGCTTTTCCTTTACGTCCTTCTGATGACTGTCTTTCTTGAGCACGTACCTCTTCACCATGAAGCTTATCGATATAAAGAGAAGATACGCTGCCCCTATCGCTTGCACCTGCCACACATTTGCCAAGTAGGAAATGATGAACAAGGAACCGAAGCGGAATACAAATGCTCCAGCCAAGCCGTAGAAGAGCGCCTTCTTTCTCTCTTTCTCAGGCAAGTGTTTAACCATAATAGAAATAACGAGCGCATTATCGGCTGCTAAAATACCTTCAAGCGCGATGAGTACGAGCAATACCCAGCCGTACTGTAACAACAAACCAACATCCATTGTAACTCCTCCTTTGTCAATCATACATGTATTAGATGTAACCAATGTGAAGGCATATAAAAACCTCCACCCCGTTCATACGGCGGTGAAGGCAGCACACGTACGTATTCCAAGAGGATACGCCTTCACCGATTGGCAAAGGTCTCGCAACAACGTCCAGCGTTGTGAATAAAGCCGGAGACCCTAAGGTCACGTAATGACGACTTTATTACGGAGCTACTCCCCTTTACTATTACGAGTATTATATCACGTGATTAAAAAATGGAAAACACGAAATTCAGTCATATTATCCATAAATCAACGAAATTCAGCCTTTTATAAAAATTAAAACCAATTATACTCTCTATTTCTTATATTTTAGCCAACTTTCTGTCTATTACTCATATTATTATGGATCTACCAAGGGATTGTTACCTGTATCAAGCCATGCTACGATGGGTATAATCTTTTCCTAATGTCACCCAATGCGAGGACTGTTTATGATGACTGCTATGGATAGTAACAAGAATACTAAACCTGTAAATACATGCAATATATTCGGCAGCGAATTTGCCAATATGCTGCTGCTCGATCGTACACATGAAATCGAAGAGCCTGATGCGCTCTACTCCTTTGCGCTGGACGAGCTTCTATGCCGGTATACAGGGCAGGGCGGTCCGCCCATCTGTCATCTGTGGCGGCATCCAGCGGCCTTTATTATGGGGTTGCGCGACAGCCGTCTGCCGCAGGCAGCTGAGGCGGAGCGCTGGCTGCAAGCGCAAGGCATGTATACAGCCGTGCGCCATTCTGGCGGAGCAGCGGTTCCGCTCGATCTTGGCGTCGTGAATATTTCGCTTATCCTGCCAAAGGCGGATTTGAGCGATCGTCATTTTCACGACGACTTTGAGCGGATGTACAAGCTGATTCAGCTTGCGCTGCAAGCGCAGGGCGAGCGAGTCGCTAAAGGTGAGATCGCCGGAGCGTTCTGCCCGGGCGATTACGACTTGAGTATCGACGGGCTGAAGTTTTGCGGCATTGCGCAGCGTCGACAGACGAAGGCTTTTATCGTCCAAGCCTTCGTGATCGCCGCCGGCTCGGGGCAGGCGCGTGCCCAATTGGTACGCGACTTTTATGACCGAGCCGCTCTTGGTGGTGCTGCGCCGTCCGACCACCCACTGGTGGTAGCGGACAGCACCGCGAGCTTGGCCGAGCTCACTGGACTCGGCCCGGATGCCGCGCAGGCGTTCACGGACGCGGTCAAGCGCGTCATCCGTGAACGGCAATCGCCGCAGGCTATTGCCGATGCGGCATCCATGTTCCATCTCCCCGAACCTGCGCAAGTTCGGGAGATGGCGCTAAAGCTGCGCAACCGCTACGCGATTCAATCGTAGCGGTTGCGCATGCAGCCCTGCTCGAGTAGCAAAAAAACATATAAACAAAATGTAAAATGATCAGCTTTTATGTTGATGATCACCCAAGATCCAAGTAAACTAAGATCACGGTTCCAATTCATGATTTGAGCATGATGTTGAGGAAGACCGACCCTATTTTTTGTTGCACCCGGTACGAGCTTTCACAACAACATTTGAACCATCAAATCTTGAGGAGGAACAAGCATGGAAAACAATCAGGTATTAGATATTTTGCTGCAAATTAAGACTCAAGTGGAAGGTCTGCATTCTACGGTAAGTAACATCGAGATTAAAGTAGATACCATCGAGACTAAAATTGATGACCTGGAATCCAGAATGAGCGGTATGGAGTCGCGAATGGACAACATGGAGTCCAAAATGACCAATATGGAGTCAAGAATAGGCAGCATCGAATCCACAGTGTCCAATATGGAGTCAGATATTGCGGGAATCAAAGAAACCGTAAATCGTATTGAACAGCAGCAGCAAGAGGATGTAATTGCTCTCTTGAAAGTAATTGACTGCAATGTGACCGAAATCAACGAACGGCAAGAGGAAACCGACCACGTAATTGATGTATTAAGCGCTAGGACGACCAGACTCCAGGCCAAAACCGAGCATTTGTCCAATCTTGATAATTAATACGCACACAACACCCGAAGTTGGTGACATTGTGTACAACTCTTCACTACGACTAACTAACCAACTACCGAAATTACTACTTCATCCAATAACCATTTACTTGTGAAACTATAAAAAGTAAAAATAGCCATCCTCTCAAGATATCCCGTACATACTACGTGGTACCCATCAAGAGGATGGCTATTTCATTTTATTTATCTAAAAAATATACGGCTATAAACTAAGATGAGCTGCTCTCTGTACTCGGCTGCACTGTTTCCTTACCAAGTGCTGCACGTCGCAACGGACTAAAGCGGCCATACGTACCAGCACGCCACAGCCATTCCAAAGGACCCATATTGTAGCGTCTCAGCCACCAGCGGCTAAATAATATTTGCAACGATACTACAACAACAGCGAATATCGCCCCCATCCACAAAGGAGCAGCCCCTGCATTTTGCCAAATGAAGTGCAGCACGCCCATCGTAATGATGGTTTGCATTAAGTAGTTGGTGAACGCCATCCGACCTAAAGCAGATAACCCTTGGAAAGGTTTCACCCCGTAACGAGCCACGAGCCGCAGTAATGTACACACATAGAAAACCGCTATCACTTTCCCCGTTACATGCGTATAGAACGTTACATCCGATGGTTGATAAGCGGTTGGGTTAGCAATAAAAACTTGCACCATAGGAATAAACAACAACGCTGCTAAGATAAGCGAACTCCACTGCACAATTCGTATGTTCTTTCTCTGCTCCACACGAGGCTGAAACCAGCCATTTCGGGCAGCGAATATCCCTATCAGTGCGCAGCTTACGATATCAAGTAACATCAATATGCTATTTGGCAAACCAAATGTAAGGAAGAAATTAATTCGTTCACTCATATTCGGTACATGCGGCAGAAGTACACTTACATCTGCATATTGATCAGCAGGCATGAACGCAGTCAACGCTAGCAAGCCGTTGAACATACTCAACATAACCAAACTCCATACGATGAGTGTCTTTGACGAACGCTTATAGAAAAGGAGCAGCACTAAACCCGCCAATGCGTACGTATTTAAGATATCTCCAATCCAAAACAGTACGACATGAGCAACCCCTACTACGAATAGAAGGAATAGACGCCTGCTCATCAGTTTATTTGCGGATAGTCCCCGATTTTCCGCACTTTTCATAAAGAGATGGAAACCCGCTCCGAATAAAAAGGCAAAGATCGTATAAAACTTCGTTTGAATAAATAAGTCATACAACCATCTTAATACGGCGTCTGAGCCAAATGCTGTATCATAAAATAAAACACCGCTGCCAACCATCTCTGGAAAGTTAACGATAAAAATACCGATAATCGCAAATCCTCGGATAATATCCATCGTATCGATCCGCTGACTCTTCTGTATTTGCACGGACAAAATATCTCCCCCTCGCTTATTATGCATAACCTACCTGCTACTATATTTCATTAAAAAGACAAAAACAAAGCCATCTATTATTAAATTTCACTTAACCTATTGCTAACAAGTAGAAAAAGATGGAATATGAAAGATGTAAGGTAACCAACTTAATAGGAAGGGTGTTTATATGAGAAAAGGTTCGTTGTTCGGTCCACTCATGATGTCCATCGCTTTGCTAGGTAGTGTATTATGGCCGCATGGCCCAATCACCGCTGCTCCTAGTATTCCACAGGCTGCCTTGAATACCGCTTCAATTGAGCAACACGCCGTACCAGATCATCTTCAGCAGGACAAGCTTCAACTTCATCAAGCTCAACAAACATCAGCCACAAACACGACAACATCTACGCTCACATCACAAGCTCCTCTTGCTACAACCAATCCAACACCTTCTGCTATCCACAACAATCCGAACAATGCAATTCCGGTTGTTACTTCCGTTGTCTATTCCGATACAATCGCCGAAGCGAACGGCCAACGCTGGTATACGTTCCAGACAACCAATCCTGGAAAGCTAACCGTCTATTTGCAAACCGTACAAAATGCAGCTGTCGATTACAACTTGCATTTATTCCGCTTAGATACGACTACTTACAACTTAGTTGAACAAGAAATCTCCTCTTATGGTCCAAATACAAACGAGCTATTAAGCCGCATTGCTCCAGCTGGCATTTACTACGTAGCTGTCAACGCACAAACAGGCTTTGATGCAACCAACCCGTATTTATTTACGATCCAAGAGTCCCCTGTTTATGACAGTGCCGAGCCTGATGACAACGTCTGGAAGGCTAAACCGCTTACCAATGGTATCAATGTAAACCAGACGATTGATAACTTGTTTGATGAGGATTGGATTAAACTTACCGTAACAGCGCAGAAGTCATTCCGCCTCAAATTTAACAATACTGCCCCTAATACGAACTACCAAGCTCAAATATTCAATCAGAACCTGCAATCTATAGGAACGATTAATCAAAATACGAATCAGGATCTTATCGCCAATTTCGCGGCAGGTACCTACTATGTTCGTGTGCAATCCTTATCTGGCTTTGATGCCACAAAAACATACAACTTAGCCATAACAGAGTTTAAAGCACCTACCAGCGTAAATATTTCTCACGTTAGCACAATATCCGATATCAACGCCGGACAACGCATTAATTATGGATATGGCTTGAAATGGAGATTTAAAAATTCAATAACGATTTCAGGTACCGCTTACGATGCTTCTGGCGCACCTGCCTTCAACGCACCTATCACCGTTGCTTTCCAGACTGTCATCAATAATAAAGTCTATCAAGCAAGCACAAACACAGGCCCGAGTGGTGCCTTTACGGTTACGATTAACGGCGTACAACCAGCTGCTGGGCAATACAGCTCGCATGTGACGGTATCCACACACTACTTTGACATTATCCCTCTTGGCGTCTACTACAACGGAAACTCGTTAAGCTCAAATGATACCTCCCTCTACCATTGGGCTTACTCTATTTGGACGGGCTAAGCTAGTTATCTAATCTTATACTTAACACTGCATAATAAATAATACGAAATAAGGTCTTGGCTATTCCTTGTGGACAAGGGATAATCAAGACCTTTCTTTTCTTAAAATGACGTCTATCCCCATCATTCCATGCATACGATGACTTGTACACTTTGTACCACTTATTCGCAAGAGATGGGAAGTGATCGTTGTGAACGCATTTCTAACCTATGTATTTCTTGGCATTTCACTATCAGCCCCGATTGGCCCCGTAAATGCTGCCCAGCTTGAGCGCGGGGCGAAATACGGCTTCTTGCACGCTTGGCTTGTCGGCCTAGGCGCTATGGTAGCGGATCTCATATTTATGCTGCTTATTTATTTTGGTGTTGCCCATTTTCTTACTACACCTTTTATGCAAACATTTTTATGGGCTTTCGGCTTCTTTGTCCTTATGTATACAGGGATTGAGACACTCATGAACGTAAAACAACAGCAGCATGCGCTGCAATACCGCAGTGCAGAGCCAGCTTCTAAGTCATTTCTATCTGGATTTCTAATGGCCATCTCCAGTCCTCTCAGCATACTATTTTGGCTCGGCATTTACGGTGCTGTACTTGCTAAAACGGTAGAATCACAAGGAGTAGGACACATTTTATTTTATAGCGCGGGGATCTTCGTCGGCATTTTATTATGGGACTTCATTATGGCAGGCTTCGCTAGCACGTTGTATCGATATGGAAACTCACTTGTATTGCAAATGATCTCCCTTTTGTCTGGACTATCCCTTATTGGCTTTGGGATCTATTTCGGTGTAGAAGCAATCATGTCTTTATTCGGATAAACATCAGACTTAACCGCCTTTCTGAAACTGTTCATCGGGACAGTCACCCAGTTCCTCTCCACTCCATAAGATGTAGCAAAAAAAGTGGAGGTGGAACGATGTCTGTTCCAACACTACTCACGAAGAGCTGGATCGAAGCTAATTTATTGGAACTGTCCTTGTGGCAGCAGCATGCATACCGCAACTTCGTAGAGATGGTTGCTGACAAAGAGAACACGTATCCGTGTGTACCTGCAAGACTTGGATTTCTAGCAGACAGCTTGCGATTCGGTTTCGTTGATGATGCAAGGACCGAGCATGCGTCTGCCCACTTGGCCTCTCTATTGCAGCAGTATGGAGAGTGCTCCCGAGAAACAGGTCCGTATGCCTCCTTAGTCGTACTGTTCGATACCCCTGAGGATTCGGTTGGTCGTTCTACAGTCGAACAATACGAAGAACTGTTCTGGTCTCTATTAAGCCGTGTCAGCAGTCATGATACAAAAGATTGGCCCGACCATATCGCCAAGGACCCTGCTCAGCCAAGCTGGGAGTTTTGCTTCGATGGAGAGCCCTATTTCGCCTTCTGTGCCACTCCAGCTCACGTCTTACGCCGCAGCCGCTGGTTCTCACACTTTATCCTTGCCTTTCAACCCCGTTGGGTATTTGAGAGCATTAACGCCTCTACCCCGCTTGGAAATAGCTTAAAGAAAGCCATACGCAAGCGATTGGCTGATTATGACGAGATCCCTATTCATTCATCGTTACAATGGTACGGACAAGAAGGAAATTTGGAATGGAAGCAATATTTTTTACGAGACCAAGATGAGCTGCCTTCGAAGTGCCCATTTTCCTACATGAAAAACTTATTTAAAAAAATCCGCTCTTAACTGTAAGTAAGAGCGGACTGTAACCGTTGATTAGCATAATGCTCTGAGGTCAGTTCGCATCTCGATCTCTGGAGCATTATGCTGTTAATGCGCTTCTTCTCGCTTCCACCGCTGATGCATAATAAGCGTAACCCCTCCAATAACCGCAACGAACAACAGGCTGACGAATAACCCTGGCCTGCTCGACTTGTCCCACACTGTGCCCACGACTGCAAGTCCAATTAGCAGCAGAGCAATAATGGCCTGCATTTTCCCCCACCAGTTCAAGGTTATTAGCTTCAAATAAGAGAGAACTACACTTGCCCATGTGTACATTAGGACAAGACCGCCTGCCGTCGTAATATGCTCGAAAATGCGCTTTGGAATGAAATAAGCCAGTACAATGGAAACGATGGTACCCGCACAAGTCACACCTAACGCGGAAAGTGGGAAATCACGCTTCCCTTCTTGATCGGACAGCCTTCGCGGAGCATCACCGTCTTCTGCCAAGGTTACTAACACAATGGTAACGGCATAAAGCGAGGCAGCAACGGATGAGAATCCTGCAATAATAAGCACCCCATTAAAAATATTTACGATAATGGGCATTCCGCCGTATCTCAAGGCACTAATAAACGGACTCTCCGATGCGGGCAGGCGATCCAACGGCACCCACAACAAGACAAGGGCAATAGCAGCCAGATAAAGCACAATAGTCGTTGCCAACATTACTCCGCCTGCCTTGGATGCCTCCTCTGGGTGTTCTAATTCAGCAGCCATCAAGCCCATTACCTCGATACCTGCAAAAGCGTAAAACGCATAAATAAACGCCTTCCATATACCCATCACGCCGGATGAAAAAAAGCGCTGGGTGAGCTGTTCATAGGAAATAGCAGGATTCGTTCCTTGGAGTAAGCCAAACGCTACGACTGCTCCAATAATAATGAACATAATGAGCGCTGCTAGCTTTACGATTGCGAGGACACTCTGTGTTGCCTCCAACACTTTTATGCCGAAGAAAATGACGATCATCCCCAACACCGCATAGCCAGCAGCAAACATCCATAGTGGTATGCTAGGGAACCACAGCTGTGAGAATAGTCCGAGGGCCATTAACGAGCTGCCCAAAATGAGCATCTCGGAGGACCAATACAACCAACCGCTTCCAAAGCCAGCCCAGCGCCCGAATGCCAGCTGGGCATAGGTACGGAAAGAGCCTTTGGCAGGCTGCATAGCGGTTAGCTTTGCTAAAGCCTGTAAGACAAAATAAGTGCCTATTGCAGCAAGAAGCAGCAGCAATAAGATGGCATAACCGCTTTTTTGAATCGCTATGCTCGTGCCTAAGAAAAAGCCAGTCCCTAATGTACAACCGATGCCGAATAAAGATAACCGCCACCAAGGCATTTTAGCGCTTGATGATTGGTGTTGAGAATGCTGCATATGTTGAGCATGATTTGTTGGTTCCGATTCAGATGAACGTTGTCGCTGATTGTTATGGTGCTTCGTATTGGCCATCCTGCTTATCCCTTCCATATCCGATAGAACTTACTATGGTCTTGTGGGATAAGGTTTATGTAAGTCGAAGAAAGAGAAAAAGCCAGACACAGCCATCGCACTTACATGCGATTGGCTCATCCGGCTTAATAACGCGCTCTTGCTTGATATTTCGTTATAATCTGATTGACGACTTCAGAGAAGACTAGGCCAATCGCGATTGATCCTGACAGCATAAAAGCTTTAATCGTCAATTCGATGGCTAGCGTGTAGTTGTTCTCCACCATTTTTCTCATCGCGTCGTAGGCCATTCCCCCGGGCACGAGCGGAATGATACCGGCTACACTATAAACAATGATAGGCACCTTGTACATTCTCGCAAACAGTTGACTGACAACAGCAACTAAGAACGCAGCTGCTAATGTAGCTGGGATCACATCAATACCCATGAAGAGACTCAGTGTTATATATACGCACCAGCCAGCCATACCGACAAAACCGCATTGCAGCAGCGTTTTTCGAGGCACGTTAAAAATAATGCCAAAACCAGCTGAAGAGATAAAGCTTGTAATCAAATGCTCGATGAGCATGGGAATCCTACCCCATTTCTTTCGTTAATAAATCGACATGACAAAAGCGATACCCGCTCCAATGGCAAAGGCAGTCAGAAATGCCTCTGCACCCTTAGACAAGCCTGACACAAGATGACCTGCCATCAAATCCCGCACAGCGTTTGTAATGACAAGTCCAGGTACTAGCGGCATCACAGCACTAATAATTATTTTATCCAACTCATTACCCAACCCTGTTTGATAACAGAAATAAGACGTTAAGCCAATAATTGTTGCAGCCATAAATTCAGCGAAGAACTTGATTGGAATAAGCCTGTGTACATAAATAAAGGACACAAAACCAATTCCGCCTGCGATTAGCGCTGGCAAGAAGTCCGGCCATGTTCCTCTGAACATAATGGCGAAGCAGCCGCTCGAAATCGCAGCTGCGACAATCTGAAGCCACACTGGGTACGCCAAATTGGCGTTATCCACTCGCTTTAGCTTCTCGTATGCCTCTTCTGGCGATAATTCGCCTCTCGTGATCGCCCTTGAGATATCGTTAACCAACGTGACCTTTTGCAGGTCTGTTGAACGGGTCGCGATCCGGAATAACCGCGTCGTAGATACGGCTCCATCAATCGCAAAAATGATGCCCGTTGGAGTGACATAGCTGTGGGAGTTCTCATATCCATAAGCATCTGCGATCCGCATCATCGTATCTTCTACGCGATACGTTTCCGCCCCGCTCGCAAGCATTATTTTCCCAGCTAATAAGCATATTTGAGTAATTTCTATATTCCCATTCGATTGATCGTGCATCAATGATTCTCTCCTACGAAGTAGCAATTATCAGGATTATATCCTTTTCCGCTCGTTTTTGAAAGAAATGTCTGCTTCATTTTCATGAAAAAAGAGTGCTTCCCTGTCTAAGATGACAGTAAAGCACTCCATTTATCCTCTGAAGTTGCAATTGTTCGATTATCGGCTCACTTTTACAGCAGGTTCAACCTGATTGGCGTTCATCACAGCCTTGTATGAGATCGACTCCAAATAGTTATATTGACTCTCAACGTATTTGTTATCACGCTTCACAATCTGGTCGTTCTTGATATAGTACGGATTGAAAGCCATACTCACCTGTCCGTCATCCAACGTGACATGCAGTAAGCCCGTATCCGCGTTGCGTCCCTTTACATAATTGGGGAATAGAAAATTCCCGATGGAATAGGCAATCGGCTTGCCTTTATAAAACTCAAAGCCTTGCAATACGTGCACATGGCTGCCGACGATAGCATCCGCTCCTGCATCTATAATTTCTTTGGCATACGTGCGCTGCCAAGGAGCAGGACGATTCTCTTTCTCTACACCCCAGTGCATGTACACAAGCAAGTAGTCGCAGTCTTTACGCTCACGCTTAATGACTGGTAGTACACTTGATTTATTATAGGCCTCAGCAATACCCGGCTTGTTACCATTAGCAAACCAATATGTTTGAGGGATGAATCGCGAAAAGGCTAAAAACTTCACTTTCTTACCATTCAACTCTACCGTATGTGCTTTATATGCCTCTTCTTCTGTTCTTCCTCCACCCACATAGGGAAGTTTCGCCTTCTCTAAATGTTTGAGCGTATCAAGGAATCCTTTATCCATAAAATCAAGCGTATGGTTATTGGCAATCGACACGAGATCGAAACCTGCATTTTTCAATCCTTTTAACGCGATTGGATCAGACTTGAAGTTATATAGCTGGTTCGTATCTTTTACATGATGCGTTGTAATGGCTGTTTCTAAGTTAACAAAGGCGTAATCGGCCTTTTCAATTTCTGATTTCACATGAACATAGGGATAATCCGTGCCTTTCTTGCGGATCGTCTCTTTTACCGACCAATCCATCATCGCATCTCCAGCAAACACAAGGTTGATCGGCTCATGAGGGGAGACAGATTGTTGTTTATTATTATCCTTCTTGCTCGCTGTATTTCCTACTACTTGGTTGCCCTTCGGTGCCTGCGGGGCTTGACTTGGCTGCTTGGCAGCATCACTCGTTACTGGTTTCTTTTGGCCCTGTACTTCTTCCAAAGCTTTATGCTGAGCGATTGGAGGTGACTGATTTACATTTAGCTGCAGCCCTTCTTGCTGCATCCATACTACTACACCACCAATGGCAATAAGCAACAGTGTCCATGTCATCCAAAATAGAGGGTGAAAATGATATTTATGACGTTTCTTTCTAGACATACGCATGCCGTAGAACTCCTTCACTTCGTTGATCCTTTAGCTAAGTAAGCCTAAATTTATGATCCATCATATACTAGCGCACAAGAGAAAAGGTCTCAATTTCTTTAAGATTAGTATATTTACAGAAATATGCATTCAATATTTATGCAAAATTTAACTCCTTTATTCCAAGCAAAGTTTCTCCAACCGTTAACACAAATATGTAATAAGCCACTGCCTACGAGAATAAATTCCCCAGCAGCGGCTGTGTTCATCAACTTTTCAGCTTGAGATAAATGGAACTAGCTTAATCCTTAATCTACTCTCACGGCACGCTTAGGCTCTTCTCCTTCATATAGGATGAAAGCACGCGCCTCATCATCGGTTACTTCTACAAATTCTACTTCTATCGTTGTCTGATGAATAAAATAACGCGTCTCTGTTGCAGGATGGAGGGCCATAACTTGGCCATCAATGGTTAGGAGCAGGCGATCATCTTCCGTATCGACTTCAGCCTCTACCGTATTGTCTTGCTCCTCAAAGCGATAGCAGCCCGTGTACGTGTCATAGAGGTCAGGCAATACCTGGATAGCTTGTCTCGGAGAAATAAAGGCAGGTATTTCGTACGGCTCATCAAATAAAATATGCTCACAAGCCGTTTCTATCGCCTGAAGATACGCATAGTCATGGATTACATTATTAAGAATGATGAAGGTCTTTTTTTGCTCTATAAATCGTTTGTAATTCGTTGCGTAACCAGGCCATCCACCACTGTGGCTAACTAGCATCCCACGGTTATCCTCTTTAGAGATAAGCCAACCGTAACCATACGGGAACGTTTCTCCGTTATTCAACAACGTAGGAGTAAATGCTTCTACCAGCGATTCCTTTGTAATCCATTCACCTGTGTGTAAGGCTTGGTCTAATTTCAACAAATCTGCCAACGTAGAATTAACAGTACCGTCACCTTGAATACCATCCAAATAGACAACCATTTCGGTCTCAGGAAGCGTATCTGGAAGCACGAAGCGCTCTTCTTTCACATCCCACACATATCCGAATGCGTAGTTATCGATCGTTTGATTGGAATATCTGCGGTTATATATAAGCGTATCCTGCATACCCAAAGGCTCAAATAGATGCTGCTTCATAAAGTCTGTGAAGCTCTTGCCGCTTACTCGCTCCGCGATAATGGCAAGCAGTACATATCCCGTATTGCTGTATTCCCACTTGTCTCCCGGGGCAAAGCGGACATCCGGTTGATGCTCGACTAGCAGCTCCAACATATCTTTATTATCCGCGATATTATCTTTATCCCAATGCTTCACAAACAAAGTCATATAGTCAGGCATCCCTGAAGTGTGCTGAAGCAAGTTCTTAATCGTAATATTTTTATAAGGCAGCTCTGGAATCCATTTCTCTACCAAATCATCGACTTGCAGCTTACCTTCCTGAGCCAACAATATAATGCCCAAGGCAGTAATCGGCTTTGAAACAGAAGCAAGTTCAAAAATAGAATCCTTGTTTAGCTGCTGTCCCTTTTCCAAGTTTGCATACCCGAACGCACCATCGTAAATAACTTGCCCTTGCTCTGCTACTAGAACCGCTCCATTGAACTGTTCTCTCTCCGCAAGCGTATTGAATAACGTCTCTAACTGTTGTTGTTTATCCGCAACTAATTTACTCATAACTAACTCCTCCTATCCCATAATGGATTGTGTATGATAGTTTCATGGTGCTAGTGTCTGTTCTGCATCAGTTTTGGCCAGCCAACTCCTGCTCAACAATACCTTTCAACTTAAGCGTAATATGCTTGAGCTGCATCACCTCTTCCATCGTTAACTTTGTATAATAGCGCTCAATGATGTCCTGTTCGACCTGCTGCATTTGCGCGAAGTAATCCTCGCCCTTTTCACCCAAGCTCACTAATATTTCCCGCCTGTTACTTGGGTTAATTTCCCGCTTCACATACTTGGCTTTATCCAGCTTACTAATAATTTGACTGACGGCGCTTGAAGAAACCTTCATTTGATCCGCAATTTCTCGAACAGTCGCTTGCTTCTGCTTGTACACAACCTCTAGAATCAAGGACTGCTTTACGGATAACTCGTGCTCCATAATCTGTTGATAATAGGGCAGCAGCATCGCATTGAGCTCATACTCTGCCTCATTAATTTCTTTTACAATAGGAATAAGTTCATCAATTTGTTTATTCATCTTAATTATTAAGTTCTCCTTATTGTTAAGTTATCTTAACAATAATATAGCATCATTTCCCACATCCTTCAACCTACACAATTACTCGCTAAAAACCGAATCTGTCGTTCCTGTTCCTTCTTTCTTAACCATCACCTAACCCCAGCATATCGAATACTGAGTCCCTATCTTTTCTTATAAAAAACCGCGACCGCTCCCCAGTACAATAAGTACTAGGCAGTAGTCGCGGTTTAACAATAAGCAATGAAATAATGTTCACTTGCCAGTATTCTTATTTCCAATCTGTAAGTTGAGCAGCAGGAATACGGGATGAAGGGCGTCCTTCTTGTTTTTCCTTACCAATTGTAATCAACATAATCGGTACATAGCGCTCATCAACTTCGAACTCCTTCATGAAAGTAGGAGCATGGAAGCCGCCGATTGCATTCGTTCTCCAGCCGCGCTCTTGTGCTGCATACATAAATGTCATTGCAGCCAAGGAACCATTGATTAGTGCGGCATTATGCGCAACCTGTTTATCCCCGTAAGCGCGATTGATCTGGCCTTGCAATGACGTTGCAACCTCTTCTGCCAAGAAGCCAGCCTTCACTGCTGGCAAAAATACATCATCAAAGTGACGATAGGCTTCTGTATCTCCCAATATCGCTACTGTTGCAGACGCATCTACCACTTGCTGTTGATTGTACGCGATAGGAAGAAGCTTTTGCTTCGCTTCCGCACTCCCAATCACAACAAATCTCCAATGCTGCAAGTTCCAAGCAGAGGGTGCCTTAGCCGTTAGATCAAGAATCTCTGTTAGTTCTTCGTGGGAAATCTCTGCATTCGCATCGTATACTTTTACGGAGCGGCGCTCATTAGCCACTTCTGAAAATGATTTCGTCATTATCGTGATAACTCCTCACCAGAAAGTAATTTACTTATATTTTGTAAGTAAATATAGTGTATAGGAAAATTGATTTTGCTGTCAATAACCAGCTTTTATCCCTGATTATAAGGAGATTGCCCATTACCCTCGCCCGCCTACATGCATAAGATGGCTCAGAATCTAAACAAAGTGAGGGACGTACATGGCTAATTTCTACGCAGCTTACAAAGCTAAAATCAAACACGCCGATCAATTGCTCAAACAGAAAGGAATTGTCGGGGTAGGTGTCGGATATAAAAATCCTAAGCAGCCGAAGCAAGGAGCATGTGTCGTCATCTATGCAGAAACCGCCTCTGCTGTAAGTACAAGCTCTGTTCCAAAAGCCGTATCCACAACCGTACAAGGCAAAGTCGTTCAAGTTCCTACACGTACTATTGTATCTGGAAAAATCAAAGTATTTCATGATGCCAAGGCTAAAGTCGCTCCTTATACCGATCGCATTCGCCCAGTCCCAGGCGGATACAGTGTAGGGTATCCCTCACTGCCCGCTTCTCCTGGTGTCTCTGGAACAGGTGGTTTGATTGCCATTAACTATCCTGCTCAGACCCAATATTACGTATGCAGCAACAACCACGTCCTCAACCGCAACAATTCAACGGATTATACCGAAACGATTCAGCCCGGAGCTGCGGACGGCGGGCAGGCAACCACTGACGAAATCGGTAGATTAGACAGATTCATACCTTTGCAAAAAACAGGAGATAACTATCTCGATGCGGCCACATGTATCCCATTAGACAACAGCTTATTAAGCCCCACTTATGCGACAGTCGGAGTCGTTCCAGGCCACTTATTAACGTATCGTGTTGGCGAGGTATTCAAAAAGGTAGGGCGTACGACTGGTGCTGTTACAGGTACGGTAGAGTCCGTCCATACGGATTTCACCGTGAACTACGGAGATTACGGTGGACTTGGTGTCATTCAATTCCGTGATCAGTCTGTCATTTTAGGTGCAACCCCTACTTCATTGCCAGGTGACTCCGGATCTATTTGGCTGCGCAGCAGCGATAATTACGCTGCTGCGGTTAACTACGCAGGCTTCGAAGATGGACTTCGCTCCATTTCCTATCCTTTCGGCTGGTTCTCCCAGTTATTCAATGTGCGGGTTGCGCAGCCGAACCTAGGAGCAGGGGATATTAGAGGCGTTCGAAAGAAGAGCTACTCCTATACTCGTCCATTAACAACAAAGCAACTTAAGGCCATCAAAACATTTCTAAGTCGAAAAGCAACCGAAATCACCCGCCCTCAAATTTAGCAAAGGCTCACCTTTCATTGGTGTCAAAAACAGAAAGAACCCTGTACCAGGGTTCTTTCTTCTGCTGCTTTCGTTCACTTTTCACACTTTTAACAAATACAAGTCTTTCGCTTCTGTCCTACGCGATTCATCGACTCAATTTTCTCAATATAAGCCGTTGCTAGCGGAACTTTACACGCTGTATTGCCCACATCTACACTTACTTTGCCGATATGAGCTGCTACAGCCTTGGCCTCATCGTGAAGAGCTTCCACATAGGTGCCTACACTAATGACAAAGCTGTTCATCGTATATCGTACTCGATTGCGTTCCTGATGAATTGTACGCTCCACTTGTTCTAACAGACTACGTATTTCGTCAATATCTAAATCTTCATCAGGTGCAATAGATAAAAAGTTGGCATACGTGCTCCACCCACAGGTAGCTGTCGTTTCCACCTCGGATTGAATCCATTTACGGGCTAATTCTAACGCATAATGGCTCTCTGCTGTCACACTTGCCACCGTATATTCTGCAGGCGCATGCCATTTTGCCTGACTCACCCAACGCTGCAGCTGATCTTTTGTCATCATTTTTGGGCGAACAGACAACCCAGCCAAATACATGGCATCATAGTTTCCTGTCTCGTATAGCGCTAAAGCCAGTTCTTGATCTTTCTTGACGTACTTGACCAGCTTCTTCATGTCACCGACTTTAACTCCGAACAATGGCTCCTCGGCTCCATGACGCAGAAACGTCTTCTTCGTTTGCTCTGTACCGAGTGCTTCCAGCTTACTCATAATCTCTTCTATACTCAAAGGAACGATACCACCTTTACCTTTTTAAATCCGCAATCCCTATAGACATAACATATCATGAACATTCCTGTACACCAACAGCAAAGGCCACTCCTCTACAACACGACCATGCGTTGCTAAGGAATGACCTTTTCATAGCTGCTCTATTCGTTATGATGACTTGGCTTCATCACTTCCAGTTTGCCATATCGCTCGGCCTCTTCTGTCGAATCAGACTCTACATAATGTTTAAGCATTGACAGCTTGTTATCCCAGAACCGTTCATAATAAGATAGCCAACGCTTCAATTCTTGCAAGGGCTCAGACTCCAGGCGATAGCGCGTCTCTCGGCCAACTTTACGATCTTTGACAAGCCCCGCTTCTGCCAATATACGTAAATGCTTAGATACCGCTGTTCGACTCATTGGAAAATGGTCGCTTATAACGGTTACAGGCATCTCCTGTTCGCTCAACAGACTTAACAGTTGGCGACGGGTAGGATCTGCAATCGCTTGAAACACATCGTACTTCGGTTGAGGAGCAGCCATCTTAACCCTCGATCGTCTTACGCAGCTTTTCCATAATGCCTATCCAGCCTTGGCTCATACGGTCACGCACTTCCGTATGGCTTTGGCCGAACTCCGTAACTTTGTCCGCATCCCAGCCCCCATGGATAAGCGTAAACTCCGTCACATCCCCTTGCTCTTCTAGCAAGAACGTAAGCGTCCAATCTTTGCCCCATGTAAACGATAGCTTATGCGGCGGATCAATCTCTGTCACTTCGCAAGGTGACTTCCCGAAGGGTCCTGCCTCCAAGTGGAATTTATGTCCGACAACAGGCTCAAAGTTGCTCGGCATGAACCACACTGCGATCCCTTCTGCTGTAGAGACTGCATCCCATACTTTTTGGATCGGTGCTTTCAATTGTACGGTTTTACGAACTTCTGCAAATGTAGACGTGTCGTTATGTTTCAATGTAACTCCTCCTCGATGTAGCAAGCTATATGTGCAATATATTGCTCGTTTATATGCTCGATATCCAGCATGCTGTTATTTACATATATCAAAATATGAAACCATTTGGTTTCACTTTAGACATTATTATAGGGCACCATTTGGTTTCACGTCAACGCACAATAACTTTCATCATCTACCTGTTTTCTGCGTTAACTCACTAATGAATAGGAGATTTTAAATTTCCGCACATTTTCGTAATGAAAAGGAAACTTTGAGGAAATAGTAATGCTTGTTGAAAATTAACATTAAGGAAAGATGGTGGAGATGGTATGCAGCAGTGGCAGTGGAATGTAGACTCCCACGAATATACAAGGAAATCCGGGTGGGCGATTACGAAATGTGTCGCCACTCTTATGTTGGCTATCGCGCTGATCGTTAGTATGCCAAGTACGACTTCAGCACTTGGTAAAGGATCCAAAGGGCCAGATGTTTACGTAGTTCAAGGCATGCTGAAAGTGTTGGGCAGCTACTATGGCAACATAAATGGATATTTCGATGAAGCTACCGTACGAGCGGTCAAGCATTTTCAGAAGAAGCATGGCTTGCCGGTAACAGGCTATGTAGATAACCGGACACTAGAAGCTATCTTATACGCTTATGACAATGTGAAAATTCCAAGGCACCATCGTGGGCGAGGCTATAGTGGTGGCCACGGTGGCGGTCAAGGTCAAGGTGGCGGTCAAGGTCAAGGCGGTGGTCAAGGCCTAGGCGGTGGTCAAGGTCAAGGCGGCGGTCAAGGCCTAGGTGGCGGTCAAGGTCAAGGCGGTGGTCAAGGCCTAGGTGGTGGTCAAGGTCAAGGCGGCGGTCAAGGCCTAGGTGGCGGCCAAGGTCAGGGTAGCGGCCAAGGTCAAGGCGGTGGCCAGGGTCAAGGCGGTGGCCAAGGTCAAGGCGGCGGTCAAGGTCAAGGCGGTGGCCAAGGTCAAGGCGGTGGCCAGGGTCAAGGCGGTGGTCAAGGCCTAGGTGGTGGTCAAGGTCAAGGCGGCGGTCAAGGTCAAGGCGGCGGTCAAGGTCAAGGCGGCGGTCAAGGTCAAGGCGGCGGTCAAGGTCAAGGCGGTGGCCAAGGTCAAGGCGGTGGCCAAGGTCAAGGCAGCGGTCAAGGTCAAGGCAGCGGTCAAGGTCAAGGCAGCGGTCAAGGCCAAGAGCCATCTGAGAGTGAAAGCCCAACTCCACCTCCTAGCAAAGACAACGGTTCTGCCCCTGAAGGTAAAAAGGGAAAAGGCAGCTCACCTTCTGTCGATTAATACATGCATGGATGTAAAATAAGCATATGAATACAGCACCCATCCAATCGCTTACAGTATAAACGCAACGTTTATGCTGACGATTAGAGGGTGCTATTTTATTTATTTGATATCTATGCACAATCTCATGCGTTCAACATCTCCATAATAGTCGCCTTCTGCTGAGCATATTGCTCGTCCGATAGAACGGGTTGGAATCCGCTCTGTGGAAGCTCTGGCAGCAAATGATGCCACGATTTGCATCCCTTATAGGCTTCATCAATGGGGATTGATATCGGCTGTTCAAGTCGGTACATACGGATAAATAAAATATGTAATGGCAGCTTTCGCTTCCAACGCAAACGTACATCCGCGAAGGAGTCCGTCCATATATGATACGCCGATAGCGCTCGCAACTTTTCCTCATCCATAAGCTCGACATCATCCGTCACTTCAGCAAAGTATTCGATCGTTACGTTCGATTGATCCGCAGACCACCCTTCCAAGGTAGCTTGCAGCAAGTACTGATATTCTGGCTTCACTAGCTCTGCCTTCTGGTGTTCATAGGTCGGGTACAAATAGAACCTGTTATTTTCTAGCTTAAATTCTCGCGTTTCCTCATACAGCCCGCCCTTGCGAACCGTAATAATCTGCTCTCCTGCACCTAGCGCCTTTACTGCTACAGCCCATTCTTTTAGCGATAATGTGGACGTTGGCTGCTCAACCCGGCTGGACATAATGGCCCGCTCCTCTCCATACTCTCCGTCTCTTATACGATGGAACGTAAATCAATCCGATGTGCTCTCAGTTAGTTTATCAGCCAATTGTTCAGGCTCGCAATCATGTTCCAATAAAAATACCTATTATTCGCATTTGTATAGATGAATTAGAAATACCATTTTTTTGATCATATACTAGGTAGGTGTAAAAATGTAGGTTTCAGTATGTCGGGAGGCGAGGTTAGAACTATGATTGTTGAGCTAGATAAGAATGACTACCATCTCATACGGCCATTATTGAAAAAAGATACAGAGCTGGATAGCTTACTCATTCAAGCCGTTATCAACGGCACGAACCGTGGACATATTTATGTAGATGATCCTATCCAGCCGCGCACGGCGCTCATATATGTGGTGGGCGTCATCGATTTTTTCATCGGAGATCCCCATAACGACACATTTACAAGCCACCTGAACACATTCATTGATAATATCTACAAACAGGTCAACTTAGACACTTGCGGTGGAACTTGGATGATATCTGCTGTATTTGATAAAGAGTGGGAGACGGTGTTAGAAAACGCATATTCGCAACGAGATTATGATACGGACAACGATCTGTATTTCCAGCTAAATGCAGACAAGTTCCATGCTTTGAATAAGCACACCCCTTCCTTATCTAAGGAGTACATGTTAACCCCACTTACCAAGGAAATAATTGAACATAAGCAAAATGAAGAGCTCTTTGAAGACTTTCACGACTTCTGGAATACTGTAGATGAATTTATCAATCAAGGATTCGGCATGGCCATCATAAAGAACGGACAAGCTGTAAGCACTTGCTACACCTGCTTTGTAAACGGATCTCAACATGAGATAAATGTCATTACAACCGAAGAAGAAGAGAATCAAGGATTCGCTACAATAGTCAGCCGAGCATACATACAACACTGCCTACATAACGGGATAACCCCTCGCTGGAGTACCAACGAAACAAACGTATCGTCCTGCAAGGTCGCAGAGAAATGCGGGTTCGAATATGTCTACAAATTGAGAACGTACGAGTTTGAGTTTTGAACATGCTTGTCTATAATCCCAATTGAAACGTCAAAATCCTTCCTAACGTACGGCTAGGAAGGATTTTATTTGCATACCTAATGATGTTGTTATTGAATTATTGAAAAAGAATACCTATCTAGAAAAGTCGCACCTACGCTTCTGTGACACCTAACGCAGCTCTCGCCATATTCATAACCTCATCATCACCGGATGTTAAGGCGAACAAACCAAGCAGTACTGGGTAGGTCGTCAACTGTTCCACGATATGATCCTTCATTCTCGGCCATACACGCCCGCCCGCTTCCTCGTAACGAGTCAACAGCTCCTCCAAGCGCTCTTCGCCAAATACAGCACAGTAGAGCACAAAATCGGTCCCAGGGTTAGCTACTTCCGCCTCCGTCCAATCCAACAAACCCGTCACCCGCTGCTGCTCATCAATAATAATGTGCGGTGGGTGCAGATCGCCATGAACAAGCACCGAGTGCGGCGGCCAATAGGAATCGTCTGTCATCCATTTTTGCCAGCGATCCCATAGTTCCTCGGAAACGCCTATCTCCTGCTTAACCCTCTCCATATGCTGAGCTAACGTTTCACGCGCTTCAGCCGGACTTTTCACACGTAATCCAGCCGCTCTGGCAACATCATGATCGATACTGTGCAAGGCAGCTAGAGCTTGGGCCAAAGAATCTACAAACTGAGGTGAAAGGTCCTCATAATCCATATTCCACTCGTAATTCCGTACCTCCAAACTTACCCCTGCCGTAGGAACCCCTTCTAATAAAGGATACGCAATGAGTTCTGAGGTATAGATCCGCCAATCAGGAACGGCAACCGGAAAATGCTGCTTCAGCAATTTCAATACGCGGTGCTCATTGTCAGCTCGCTCAAGCACATCCGATCTTCTCGGTTTACGGAGCACCCATTTGACACCATCTGTATCAGTAGCAAATGCAACGAGAAAATCCATCCCTGATTCATTGATCTCCACTTTCTCTGTTCGTAAATGAATGCCATGCTTCTCAGCCAGTGCTACCATTTCTTCAACTCTGTTATCGTGATTATCTTTCGTTCTTATATCGGACATCCTTATATTCCTCCCTTATGATACGGTTCATGTAAAACAACAAAAAACACAAGCCTACTGCTGCCTGTGTCATCTGTAATCGGTAGGAAGAATATTATGTCCCCTAAACATGGTATGCGATGAATCATAAGAAAGATGCAGAAATACAAGCTATCGGCAAAATACACAGCCTCGATAGCGGATCGCTCATCTCTTCCTCACAATATCAACTTATTTCCATAAAGGTAACTTAAAAAAGGGCACACAGCCCCCTCGTTAGCCTATAGCTATCTGGGGTTACCTTTAAAAAATGGCAGACCAATCCCGATTACTCTGTACACATGACAGAGCCTTTGAGCAGTATTTCGTTAGCGCAAAGTTCTTAATCGAGAATGATTTACCACACGTAACCCCTCCGTTCCATTAAAGTAAGTTTAGTTTATCAAAATAAAAATCCCATTTCAATACATTAGTTAACATGGAAACATTGAAAATGTCCGACTAATCTCATTTATACTGTCCAATTGAAATGTTGATTCTGTAGTGACCGTAGACCAAGATCTCATCTAACAACTGTGCCAACGAATGGTGATCGGGAACTTGTACCTTCAAAATAAAGCAAGGATCGCCGCTCACACGGTGAGCTTCCTTAATAACGTCTCGCTGCTGAATAAACTCTTGAAAGCTCGTATGCCTGTAATCCTTCATCATCACGATAATGAATACACAGTAGGCGCTTCCCATCAATTTTTCATTTACTCGAACCGTGTATCCCTCGATAACGCCCATTTCCTCTAGACGTTGAATCCGATTCGCCACAGCCACCCCTGACATGTGGACGACCTCCCCAATCTGCTTCCACTGCATTCTTGAATTCATCTGCAAGCACCGGATGATTTCCATATCAATGTGATCCAACATGCGTACGCATCCTTTCACCAACAAAGTAATAACAGCAAAATGCTTTCACCAATGCATGTAAAGACCACAGATGTGTGCGCTAGAATGAGCAGTAGAGGATCCTCACCCTATAATAATGAACGATATAAGGAGGTTTTTCCATTGTTAAAAAAGGTGTTCGGCATGTTGATACTTACGCTAGCTATAACGGTGCTTGCAGGCTTTAGTCATGAAACCGTGGGCTTATGCGGTCAAACCAACAAAGGGGTCCTTGCAGCTTCACATGGACAACAAACTGCCCTTGCTGCTAGTGTCTCATTATTGAAGTCCACTCCCCTAAATGATGTAGAGGACGACGACATTGACGAAGAGGATTATGAAGATGAAGATAAGAAAAAACCTTATCGGCTTAATGCTTCCGTGGAAGAAGATGATGATCAATATATTTTGCGTATTCGCACTAACTTAAGACTATCGATTAAAAACTATAATGGTCCCCCTGTAGAGGGCGAAGGACATATTCACTTTTATTTAAATGGCAAATTAATTGGACCCATCGTAGATAAGAAACCATTCAAGTTAACCAATCTAGTGGAAGGAAAAAATAAAATCCGACTCGTGTTAGCTCAAAATAACCATTGGGAAACTTATGGGGTTGTGAAGGAGCTGACTGTAGAGAAGGATTCCGATTAAGCTAATTGCTAGGACAATAGAACAAGGGGCCGTCCCTGTCGTCATAAACGACTTGGTAAACAGCCCCTTCCTTTCACTACTAGCTAATTTGCTCTATTCATACGGATTACCACAGTATCCTATGGTGTTGAGCCACTCCCACACACAGACTACAACCCCTTAGCCGCTTGAACCAGTTGCTCCTTTGTTATTGCAGAGGAATCGCTCGCTACTCGATAAACGAATGTTTGGCCCTCGTGTATTTCCATCCACATCACTTCTTGATAAGTAAGACTCGTACTGAACAAACTATTATCGTCTCTTGTATAATGGGCTTGGCTCCCATTAATATTCAGAGTCTCATAGGAAGAGGAAGATGGAATGATGCCTTTTATGCTGATTTTCTCCGAGGAAGTTTCGACTCCAACATAGATTGCTTGCTGCTTGGAGTTACGATATATGGACGTAAAAATATTCAATGGCCCCTCAGATGACGAAACTTCTTTGCGCCACACAACTTTTTTACCTGTATCTTTGCTTTCTCTTTTAAGCTCATCCAATGTTTCCGTAAATGAGTCGGAGAAAAATAAACCAAATGGCGATCCCTTCATCCCTCCCTCAAATAAAAAATCGTCTAGAATATTGCTTGGAACGGAGTCTGCTACCCCCGCATGAGGGATCGATAGCTTCCAATTTTCTAAATTTTCGTTTACTGCCGGCCTAGAAACGGGGAATAACGGCTTACCTTGTAGCACCTCTTCCCCCTCCAAATCAGCAAAGTAGACAAGAGCATTCTCGCCTATCTGTAATTGCTCCTTTACATCAGCAAGTGAACGGCTAATAGATGTAAGCTGCTCTTTATTTAAGGTTACTTCCTCAGATATAGCACTCATCGTTACTGATATGTTTCCTTTACTTTCTTCAAATAAAAAGCTCATCCCCGCATAGGTAAAGCCTAATAAAGTGGCAGCTAATACAGTAATAACGGCTAGTCTAGGTAAATTCCATTTCCTTAACATAGACGGACCCTCCCTCGTTTGTACCATGTGACTTCGATACAGCGCCATCATACGGGAATCTACAGAAGGAGGACACGAAACAGCTTGTTTATATTGTTCAAACTCCTTTTTCAACTTCGTTTCAATAGACATACTCATTAGCCCCCGTCCCCGACTCCTTGCCTTGATATTGATGACGCAATCGTTTCAAGGCACGATGGTGTCTCGATTTTACAGTACCTATCGGAATTTGAAGCAATTGTGCTATCTCCTCTAACGAGTGATCTTGATAATATCGGAGAATAACAACTTCTTTTAGATGTAATGGCAGTGTACTCACGATTGGAAGTAACTCTAACTGATTATCTAGTGCGGCAAATTGTTCTGCTGCTGCTCGATCCGATTCATCAGAGGAAGCTCTTTGCACACGATCCCATATACGGAATCGACGCCACCCTTTCCGCTTCCAGTTCCGTACTTGGCGAATGATAAGACCATTAAACCACGCACGAAATTTTTGATCAGGAACATAGTTATCCGCACTCCGCAACAGCTCCAAGTACACCTCACTCATCACATCTTCAACATCCTGTTTGTTAGGTACAAGATAGTAAATAAAGCGATACGTATGATCTCGTGTCATCTGATATACAATCTGAAATGCTTCTTCATCACCCTGACTCATCCGGATAAGCCAAGGCTGTATATCGATCTCCTTCATAGGGCCAGCCTCCATTCAGGTCTTACATGTCATATTGGCTCTATGTACAAAAAAGGTTCCCATTGTTTTATCATCATTTTCTTATCCTTGTACAAACCACACCAACAGGACCGAACCTGGGACAAGCATATACAATAGTTTTGTTACAAAGCCATTCTTGGGATAAGGAATTGCAGATACCATGAATATAGCAGTCAGGAGGAAAAATAAGCAGAGGAGCATGAGTTGAAGGTCCAAATTCATCTTACTCACATGTAACAACGCAAATATAATTAAGAACCAGCTGGCACACACCGTTGTAGGTACACCTTTAAAATAAACGCTCTTATCGACTTGCTGCATTCCTGAAATATTGAAATACGCAAGACGCCATATACCTGCCATCAAATAAACTAATAAGAATGGCAGCATCCATAAAGTTGTGAAGCCATAGAAAATCCCTACATATAACGGTGGGTACAAGCAAAAGTTAATGACATCTGCCAAGCTATCCAATTGCTCACCGAATGTTGACGATTGTCTAAATCGACGCGCTACAACCCCATCTAGACGATCAAGTAAGATCGTAATGGCGTAGCTTGTAAATGACCAACTCAACTTATCGTGGAGTAAGAGTATAATACTAACGAATCCGGCCACAACAGACCATGTCGTTAATAGATTAGGAGCATTCCAAAATTGCATAGCAGGGAAATACATGCGTATCTTCATAAAGTTCTCCTTTCGTAAAACTAATGATTGGTATGTACATAGAAAGCAACTATAATAAATCCATGATATACCATAAACAATAACTTCCGATGGAGTTGATTCGATGACTAAGCATATCCCTCAACGAGATCAGCAACCTTGGATGGTCCTGCATTTATCAGCAGAAAAAGGAGAGTTTACTGCCGTTGGAGGCAAGGCAGCACGCTTAATCGAGCTGCATCAACGTCATTACCCTGTGCCTCATGGATTCGTCGTCACAGTAGCAGCCTTTCAACGATACTGCGAATATAATCAAATAGACACTAATTGCGATGAAAGTGATAGAAAGCTGCAAGCTGATCAGGTCTTAAAAGGTAACTATCCTCCTGAACTCAAGCATGAGATAGAACAAGCCCTTTTATATTATTCCTTCACCACCTATGCCATTCGCTCCTCCTCTATTTTAGAAGATGGAACGATTAATTCCATGGCAGGACAATATCATACCTATCTAAATGCAACAGTCGATGAGGTATTCACACTTATTAAAGCTTGTTGGGCGAGTATGTACAGCACCGCAGCAGTAGCTTATAACGAACGTAATTTAACGGTTAATGCCTTTCAGATGGGTGTCATTGTTCAAGAACAGAAAAATCCCCAATACGCAGGAGTACTTTTCACCATGAACCCCGTCAGCAAAGATACCGATCATCTCATTATTGAATGGGTAGAAGGCTTAGGAGATAAGCTTGTATCCGGTGAAGTAACGCCGAATCGAATCGTTGTATCCCGCCTGACTCGGCAAGTGACTTTTCACGTTGGCACTGCTCTACCGCCTCATCTCATCCTTAGGCTCGTTCAACTCTCACTCAGTATCGAGCAAGACTATCAATTCCCAATCGATGTGGAATGGTGTATCGAAGAAGACGAAGTCATCATACTGCAAGTTCGCCCGATTACAGCCTTACAAGGGAAACAGAACATTATTTGGACAAACGTCAATATGGTGGAAAACTTCCCTACTGTAGTAACTCCCTTCACATGGTCGATCGTTAGTTCATTCTATCAGCATTATACTAGACAAATGATGAAGTTGTTCGGATGGAAGGACTCAGAATTGGAGCCACTTCGAACCGTCATTGATTACTCCACAGGCATTCATGCAGGACGAATCTACTATAACCTGAGCAATTGGTATGAATGTGCTTATTTGCTGCCTATCGGCCCGTTGCTTAAAACACTTCTTGATAATTTTATTGGTCAGCAAGTCCCTTTTCCGTTCATACCAAATACCGACATCCCCTCCAAGTTCAACAAGCAAAATAAAATCAGACGCTACCTTTCCTTCTCCTACCATTTCACGAAGTTGTGGATGTCAGCCTCAACCCGAGTGGAACAATATGAAACTGCTTTCTACGAAAGAAGGTCCAAGTGGCGCGCTGACGGCTATAAACAGCTGTCACTTCAGCAATTGCTCCAAGTACTAGATGACATAATGAATGGACTGGTAAAGCACTACTATGATCGACCTGCGGTCGTCGACTTACTGGCGGCAGTGTTCCCAGGAGGATTGAAACTTCTCGTTAAGCGCTGGCTACAAAATGTCGACATCAATACGGATTTAGCTGTTGTTCATCTTATGCAAACAGAAGACCTCCGCAGCTTAGAGCCTTCACACCTTATCGAAGAACAAGCCATTCTCATCCATTCACATGCTTCATGGCAGCGTCTATTGGAAGAAAACAAACTGGAAGAACTTGAACTACAACTTCATGGCGAGGCAAGGAAGAAGTTTGAACTATTTATGGAACAGTACGGTGGAAGATGCTATCACGATTGCACGATTGTCTCTCCTACTTTTGAGGAACGACATGATTTGTATTGGCAATTAGTAAGAAAATATCAAGCTGCTTCACAACAGCGTACTTCCTCATCATCGAATCCATCGCTAACACAGGAAACCCAGTCTTCTGTTATCGATTGGACAGCACATATCCAGCAATCCTTAACACGTTGGCAGCGAGTCGCTTTCCGCTTCCTGCTGCATCATACCCATCAATCGATTCGCTTACGAGAGAGAAGCCGTATTATCCGCAGTTTATTATTTGGCGAGATTCGCCAGATCGCGCTACAGCTCGGGCAACGGCTCGTTGAGAAAGGACATTTGGAACAAGTTGATCAAATTTTCTACTTGCAATGGAACGAGATTCAAGATCTCGCTTATGGGAAATATCAATTCCCTGAGACAATTCCAATGCTTATTGCACTACGTCAAAATGCACATCAAAATAACGAGAGTACAGAACCTCCAAGCCTGTTTGTGCGTGAGCAAAGTATTTATTATCAAAGCCAACCTATGCCGACTGTCGATTATGATCAAGAACATACACGACTTGTAGGCATTGCTGTATCAGGAGGAACCGTTACCGGACGAGCACGAATTATCTTTGATCCCGTAAATGATCCAGGCTTGGAGCCGGGTGATATTCTCGTTACGAGGAGTACAGATCCAGGTTGGACACCCTTATTCAAAATTGCAGCCGGCTTAGTTGTCGAGAAGGGGGGCATGTTATCGCACTGTGCAATCGTGGCACGAGAATTCGGTATTCCTGCTATTGCCGCTGTAGAGCGAGCAACCTCACGCATTGCCGATGGAGATATTCTCATCCTCCATGGTGATACTGGTGAAATTGAACGGGTTGAACTGGCTGCTGATGTACGAGACATAATATGATGTACTTATGGCGCTTTATTCAAGAGCGGTACCCGTTATTCATAACGATCCCACTATGCGTCATCATCACGTTAGGCCTAATACCGACTCACGATACTGGTAAGTACCACAATCACTTGTTAGTGAGTTCGCTTGCCGTACTTACGACATGGCTCGGACTATTATCGCTGCGCGCAGCGGATGATTTACATTCCATACAGGCCGACCGAGATAAGAGTCCTCATCGTGGTTTAGTGACAGGCTATATTCAAGCCTCTGCGCTGCGCCGCATCTGTATACTCATTCTAGTACTCCTTATCTTTCTGCACGTCCAGAATTGGATTGGAGTTGTGATACTATGTTTTCTCACGGTTTACTATTGGTTGTGGTTCAAGTTAAGTCCACACTTCCCAATCTTACTTCGCCCTTTCGGTTCCAATTTCATATTTGCGATCATACCGTTTTATATAGGTGCTTTACATAAAACACCTTGGCAGATGGAGTCTTTATACTTTGCAGGCTTCCTTTACTTTGCTGTTATTGCCCATGAATATGCCCATAATGTACAGCCCGATAGGAAGGATGAGCATGAGCTAGAAACTACATCCACGCCACTTAGATATACACAGATCATCGGTGCAAGAGGTACCGCTATTCTAGCCGGATGGCTATTTGCGAGTTCATTCATATGCGGCACTATAATGGCGAGTATCATGAAGGAGAGTGCTTTTTTAATCACACTTATCATTCATATGCTTGTGAATACCTACTTAATCGGCATGTTGATCTACCAGCCTACCTCGAAGCTTTCCCGAAAGTTCTACGTACTAGGCTACACCTTTTTTATCATCCCATTAGCTGTCCGCATCATAGTGAGGACGATAAATGTAACACCGATAGGTAACTAAGCCATGGCAATAGAGTTCTTTTCATAAAGAGAAACAGCAACTATAATTCAGAAAGGTTCGAATGCCCATGCTATTATCATTGCAAATACTATTATTTATGATGCCTGTTATTTTGGGTGGCGTCACAAATATGATATTTGTTAAATTGCCTTTTGTTCGCAAGCATCGCCGTCCAATGGATGCTGGGCGATATTGGAGAGATGGAAAGAGGATTTTCGGCGACAATAAGACATGGTATGGATTTATGGGCATGATCCTATTTACAGCATGCTGGTTCGCAGCGATGGGATGGCTCGTTGATCACTGGACTTGGTTAAAATCCAACTCCCTCCTACCATGGGATACCTATAATACTCCTTATACAGAATGGATGATTGGCATGCTATGGGGATTCAGTTACGTGTTGTTCGAACTACCAAATAGCTTTATCAAACGCCGCTTAAACATTCCACCAGGTCAAAACCGAAAAGGATGGCTCGGTATTTGCTTCACGGTCATTGACCAAGCTGACTCGGTTATCGGCTGTATGATTGCCACTTATCTTTTCTATCAGCCTACAATTCTTGAAGCTGCGTTGTTCCTCCTAATCGGGACAGCTGTTCATTATATTATCAATATACTTCTCTATCTCACTGGATTGAAACAACAAGCGGGATAACTTGCTGTACAGGCAGGTTATCCCGCTTGTCTCTATGTGTAAATCCTTAATTAGCAGGTTGCAGCTCGATAAGGCGTGGATTCTCCTTGACCTTATCGAGAATATATCGAGACAGATTTTGATAAATCGTCTCCATATACGATAAATGCAGCAAGTTATTAGCCAACAAATAGAGATTATAGCGAACCGCCGCTAACTCCAAAGCATTCAGTAATGTAATTTGTTCAAATTCCTCCCGGTCCAGTAATATCCCACTCGCTTGCTCCAAATAGAGGCGATATTGTTCAATGTAGGTATCCCATTGCTGGATCGAGGCATTCACTCCGACTGTGTACGACAAGAACTCCACACAATCATGCTGAGGATTCTGATAACATACAAGTTCCCAATCATACACAACCAACTGCTTAGTACCAGCAGTAGATCTTAAGCCTAAATTACGCGGGTTAAAGTCATTGTGTGTAATCGTCTGATGATATTGCTTCATTCGTTGCTTATGAGAAGGAAGTTGGACAATAAATTGACGCAGCAAATGATAGAGGTGTGAAGAGATCAGTGTGGGATAGCGTTCATAGTTGTATTCCGTCAAAGCAAGCAGTAGCTCAGTAGCATCCCCACAGCTATATTCATCTAGCCGATCAAGCTGAAGGACAGCAGGCAGTTCATCTGCTTTATTCATAAATAACGCATGCATCTTTGCTGCATCCGCAAGTACATAATCAATATGTTCTTCATCCCAGACAGTAAGCGATTCAATCGTCCCGAGATGACTGCAGGAAGATAAGTCTTCCATAAGGATAGCATAAGCCTCCTTGTCTTCATCACAAGTTACACCGTACACATGTGGACAATACTGTAACAATGTCATCGGTGCCTGTTGATAAAAAGTTATTTCTCTAACGTGGGATCCTTCAAATCCGAAAATATGCATTTGCGATTCAAATAAACCAGATAACCGGTCATCTCCAGACAGTTTTGCAATTCCGATACCTAAATCCATAACTTCTCGATCATTGGATTTCACTTTCAGAATAACAGGAAGATAAGTACTAGATGTATGTCTTAAGTTAACTTCTTGCTGAAGATGAGGTTGCAGATGCAAGAGATAACGATGAAGACCTTGAAACGAACTGTTATTGGCTTTAAGCATATTAGTAATAACACTTGAGTCGGTGTTTAATGGTGTAAGTTCAAAAGACGTTACTTTACCGTATGCCTCTCCGAGAAGTGCTTGAAAAAATCGAGGCTTAATATCGCTCCGCCGAATCCCCGTTCCTTCAGACTTTCTTCCTAAACGCTCATGCGCTTTGACAAACTCGTTTGAGATAATAGCTGACGAAGTAGATAAATCTAACGCGAGGCAGGCAGATGCTATAATTTCTGCCAGCTTGTACACTTTGCCACGCCCGTAACACCCCATCATCTCAAGGCATTCACGCTGAGTGGGTAAGCTTGTTCCTCCTCCCACTGTGCCAATAACTAATGAAGGAAGCTGTACATGAAAGGAAATACCATCACCTTCCCGACGCGCCTTAAAAATACCACAGCTTGCCTCATGAATCGAACCCATATCTTGTCCAGTAGCGCTAAATATACCCGCAATTATGTTGGCGAAATTAACGTTATGTCCGATCATTCCTGTTTGCATGGCACCAACTTCTGCTGCATACCAACTTTTCATGTATTGATCCACGGAAACTCTCAGCGTCTGCTTAAGTATAGCTTCTGGAATATGGATCGAGGCATTTACCTGAATTCCTCTTCCTCCGATAAAACTGCGGTATGCTACCTTTTTGTCCCCTGCCTGATTGCCTTCAATTATATAGCGTACATATTTTAATTCTGCAAGATGTTTAACCTTAGACGCGATCCATTCACAAGCGACATAGGTACAGGAAGTAGTCATATTTTGTCCAGCGGCATCTCCTGTTTCGTAACCGAACTGCACATGTACGAAATCTGCGAATGGGTAAGTGTGTAAGGTGATCAGCTTAGAAATAGAGGATACTCGTTCAGCCTCAGCCTTAATTGACACTTTATGTTCATCTATCCATTGAGCAAGCCTGATCGCACTAGACATATCCTCGCAGAAAAATACAGGAGCTCGAACCATCGTCTGCTTAAGGACATGTACCTCAATTCCTCCTGCAGCATTACAAGCCTTAGCCCCTCTGGAAATGGAACTAATAAGCGCTCCTTCCGTTGTCGCTATCGGAATTGGTATATGCCCATTTGCGTAGGTCCCCCGAACCCACAATGGAGCTGTAATTCCTAAAGGAACCTGAATAGAACCTATATAGTTTTCAATATTTCCTGCAAGAATAGATGGCTGTTCATGAAAGAGGGATTGATTTACATGCTTGAGCGTATTACTGGTAAATTGCTCAAGCCACTGTTGGCGTGCTGCTACTGCATCCTTAGTATAGTGTTTTCGCCCAACAAAGGAAGGAAATGGGGTTGGTTCCGACTGTGAAAAACGATGTAGAGGTGAATTCCCTAAGATGACCGCGTATATATGCTGATGTAGGAAATCGATAGACTCAGCACCCTGCAACTTTACAGCTATTATCAGAGTGCACTCATCTACAGAAAGCGATACGTCAGTAACTATGAACTGATGGCCCCCTTTATCCGTGTCGTATTCATACAAACCAATGCGAGATAATTCATCGCCTGGCTGCAGGTGCAAGTCATGTTGTTGAGTCATTATTCGAAAGCCATCGTACCAGTAATGAGACATATACCCTTCATAATATTGACTTTTATACTCAAAATATAACTTTGGCATTCGCCGATCATGAAAACTACGCACTTGCTGCCTATCATCAAAAAGATCCATCAAAATCCCCCTCCTGGCGCTTGTACTCGTCGACATTTCACATTTAATGCAAATATAAAGACACTATCCGGTACGCCCTCCGACAGGATAAAAAAAGCGACTGAGCTTTATGTAAAGTCTCAGCCGCTTTGTTCAATGAGCCGTCAAAAAGGATTCATGACGTGGAAGAACACATTTGGCGATGCCATCCGGTAGTAGAAGCTGCACCAGCCAGCACCTTTATTGTTAAAACGATTCGTTGTGCTGTATACAAGACGCTCTTGTTCCAGCTCTTCTATCTGACCAATACGCCCTTCAACATAATCAATCAGGCGCATGGAAGCTGTATCTAGACGATTAATAACGCCGCCGTAGCGAATATCAATGACTTCCCAACCAAAAGGCTTAAACATACGCAGCCACTGACTGCGATGCGCAGCACGTAGCTCCTTCACTCCTTCAGCGATTGCAGGCAGAACATCTACGGCAATACGCTGCAGTGTTTCCTTATCGCCCGCATCATAAGCACGCTTCAGCTCGATGCCAATTTCACTTTTCAGCTTTAACACGCCGCACAGCTTCTCTGGCACATCGAAGATGTAATCCAGTTCCGCTTCAGGCACACGACTGCTGCGAATCGCCTGCTCTACTTTCGCGTAATGAGCCGACATTTCCAATCCTTCAATCTGCTTGTCGAACAAGCCAAGCAGCACGTCTTGATACAACAAGAACTTACATGGATTGCTCTGCTTCTCATTGTTAGGCTCTGCGCCAGGCGTCTCATCCAAGTCTTTCATTAGCATATAAGCGTCCATCTCGATGCCTGTACAGAACTTCACGCGCTCTGCCAGCTTCGCTTGATCCAGTTCACCCTCGGCATAGGCGTGCTCCGCGTAGAACTGCAAGCCGAGCAATGCGATATATGGGTTGCTTTCCATTCCATCATCGCCCCATAGCGTTGCGTATGCTTCGCCGACACCTGCCCGTTTACACGCCTTCAGTGCACTGTCGGTAGCGTTTAAGGACATGCCGTAGTTAACGCCAAACGTATTGAACACCCATACTCCGCCAGCAAATACGAGATTACAGTTCAATGGGCGATGCTTCGCAATAAGCTTATCGTAATGCTCTTCTTCCATATGGTTATAGTCCCAATACACCATATCAACGTCACTCGGAATACGATTTGCCATCGATTCAGAAAATTGACTCTCTGTATCGAAATGTTCTGTACCGTCAGCAGAAGTGAATTTCAAAAACATGTCGCTCCACATCATCGGCTTTAAGCCGCGACGACGTACGATTTCCAGCACCTTGTCCAAATGAGACATCATAATTTCAAAGCGCTCTACATATCCGTTCTTATCTAGATACTTACCGCGGCCAAGCTCTTCCGCCTCATCCATACCGATATGAACTTTACGACTGCGGAAAGGAGCGCTAACCGCTTCGATCATGTTCTCCATTAGCTGGTTCGTCTTCTCTGTACCAACTAACAAAGCACCCTTCGTATCTTTATATTCTCTTACTGGCTCCCACTTGAGAAACTCCTCTAGATGAGCAAGCGTCTGGATGCTTGGGAATGCCTCAATACCGAATTGATCCGCATAATCATCGATCTCACGAAGTTCAGCTTCTGAATATCTGCCTCTCATATAGCCAAAGTACGGCTCTGCCTTAATCTCATACGTATCTTCCATATAGAGCATGACCGAGTTCATGCCCATTAGTGCCATTTTACGCAATAAATATTTAAAGCTATCCAACGTCAGTACCGCATTGCGAGACAGGTCGAACATCGGCCCAACAGTATGGATATGCTGCTTCTCTTCAATATGAAAAGACTGCCCGCCGCTGCCATGCTGCACGAGAAGCCCGAGCCCTCTATAAAATTGATGCTTATGCCCGTAACGAATATAGGCTTGACCTTGCTCTAAGCCAACCTCCAGGTTGCCTGTTGACTGCTCCACGCGGACAAGTACACCATCTTTTGCCTCACTAAACCAATTTTCCTGCGCCAATGCACTAATACCAGCTGCTAGATTCGTCAAATCTCCCTCAAATCGCAATTTCATCGGTACTTCCTCCTAACCAAGTATTCATAGTATGATTTCTAATTTCTATGTAATGACAAGTTCATAGGAAAAATATAGTTCGATCTCATTGTAGTACAAACGCGTAGGTTTGAGGAGGTAGTCTCAGCAACGATTCGTTACAGTATTAATCGTAAAATAGACGAATTCTAGTATCGTGAAGAGTTTCTTAGAAAGGATATGATTCTTTTTTAAAAAGGAGAGCGTATCACCAAATATGGATTGAAAAAAATAACATGGAATATGATAGATAAATATGAAACTATATACTCTCATATGCGTATGTAAATATGTACCTTATTCGATAGAGGTATTCGTGATATCGTTACCCACATAACTTTGCTTATTAGGCAAGACTCACGCAGCAGAACTGCAAGGGGAACCTTGATATGCGAAATAGGACAAGCATGTCATACATAAGTTTTGGTTGCTACAGTTCATAGAATAACGTTAGCGCTAAATCATGCTAATTCTTTCGCATCGGATATGTATCAAGGCTGTGAGGATGATTCTACCCCCATTGGAGCAACTATCATTTATTTTAGAGGAGATGTTAACATGTTTGGATCAAACGGATTTGGATTTGGCAACAAAAGCGCTCGCGTAGGCGATCAAATCGATGCTGAAGTAAAAGGTCTTAAAAACGTAGTAAACAGTGTAAACATGGTAGCTCAACAATTCGATTTCGTTGAAGCTCAACTTCAACAGTTCGCTCAAATTATCGGTAACTCTGATCCAATGGCAGCTATGCAGTTCCAAAACCTTCAAGCACAAATCAACAACATCCAAGGTCAAATCGTAGCTAGCCTCGGTCAAATCAACCAAGGCCTAACGAACATCGATGCACTTACAGATAAAATTCAGAACTAATTGATTTCATTATTCCATAAGTAAAGGGCGTCCCTAAGGTTCACTACCTTGAAGGGGTCGCCCTTTTCTTTGTTAGTACCACTTTATGACTCTAATCATGTCGAGGTTCTGGTGCATTACTTCTCTCAATAACAATCTGTCGTGCAAATTCCATTATATCTTGCACACTTGCCTTAAACGTACGTTTTACATTTATCACAAAAAGAGCGCATCCACAGCATAGGATACGCCCTTTGATATACCTTGATCAAGATTTCTAGCCAAATATATCGCCTAATCAAGCTTATTTATTCGCTTCAGCCTTCTTCATCTGCTTACTGCGTAATTGACCGCATGCGGCATCGATATCACTGCCGTGCTCTACACGCACGCTCGTATTAATCTGATGCTTCTTCAACACATCATAGAATTCCGTCACCGAATCGCGTGTTGTGCGTTGATATTGGCTGTGCTCATCGACCGGATTATATGGAATCAAGTTTACTTTCAAGAACTGACGCTTATCTTGAATCAGCTGCGCCAACTCTAGCGCATGCTCTGGGCGATCATTCACATCTCGCAGTAAAATATATTCCAACGTCACTTTCTGGTTCGTCTTCGCAAAGTAATAATCCAACGCCTCCATTAACTGCTCAATTGGAATCGCACGATTAATCTTCATAATTTGCGTACGAAGCTCATTGTTCGGCGCATGCAAAGACAACGCCAAATTCACTCGCAAGTCCGCATCTGCGAACTCCTTAATCTTCTTAGCAAGTCCGCTCGTCGATACGGTAATCCGTCTTGAGCCAATCGCCAAGCCTTTACGATCCGTAACGACTTTCAAGAAATCAAGCAAGTTCTCGTAATTATCGAACGGCTCCCCGATACCCATTACAACGATATGGCTGACAAGCTCACCTTTGCCAACTGCATCAAAATGATGCTGAACCTTCATAATTTGCTCCGCAATTTCACCGCTGGATAGGTCGCGACTCTTCGCAATCAACCCACTCGCGCAGAAGCTGCACCCGATATTACATCCAACTTGCGTCGTTACACAAACGGATAGACCGAATTTATGTCGCATTAATACGGTTTCGATAAGGTTGCCATCTTGGAGCTTGAAGAGAAACTTGATCGTGCCGTCCGCAGATTCCTGCTTCACATGCTCCGTCAACGTTTGAATGACAAAGTGCTCAGATAGTAGCTGCAAACAATCCTTGTTCACATCATCCATTTGAGCGAAGTCCGTAACCCGCTTACGATACAGCCAATCCCACACTTTTGCTGCGCGAGATTTCTTATGTCCATGTTCGGAAAGCCATGCTATCAATTGATCTAGTGTTAATCCATAAATGGATTGCTTATTCATTCGTTGTCCTCTTTTCAAAACACTGAATTTCTAAGTTCTATGTTACGCAGCTACTTGTGCATTTCAGTAAGCCGCGCCTATGTTCACAGTCTGCTTCTTATTGTCCCAAATTTTATATGTGAAAACAAGTGAATTTGATGAAGAGGCTCTGCTAACGATTTAACACAACATGAATTGGAATCAAAGGAGGAATTTGTTTATGACTGTCGAATAATATCGTTTATTATCATCCTATCTTGCCCAAGTTTGAAAGATTTCCCCCAATTTCTCGCATCCATGTACAACCCACATACATTCATTTTTCCTTTAGCAAGTTAGCAAGACATCCAATCTAGTACCCATCCAAAAAAAACGAATAGGCAAAAGGAGTGTTTCGATTGAATCGTAAACGTTGGTTTATTTCCGTTACCCTAGCATGCGTATTGTCTACTGCTTCGCTGTTCTCTACAGCCTTTGCAAGCAATGACCACGACAAACATTCTTCCCCAAAGACAAGCGAACACAAGCATCATGAAACTAAGGTACCAACTAAAAACAGCTTCCAATTGGCAGCTACTTACGCCATGCCTAGCAAAGCAGCAGAAATTATCTCCTCCACCCCAGACGGTAGCACACTTCTCGTAACCGAAGCCAACTTAGGCTCTATTAGTGTCGTATCCATTAAAGATCTGAAGAACATCCAAACCGTTAAACAAATTAGTTTGAAGTCTATATCCGCTGAAGCAGAAGTAACAAGTGTCGTTGTTACACCGAATGGCAAATATGCATTAGCAGCAGTACGGACAGGCGACAACGTGAACAATGCTAATAAAGGTGTCATCGCTGTTGTCGATATCGCAGCTGGTACAATTGCCAAAACGTACGAAGTAGGAATCGGTCCTGACGCGATCGCCCTCTCCAAAGATGGCCGTACAGCAGTTGTCGCTATTGAAGATGAAGAGCTTGATCCTGTTCTCGATGAAATTGACTTCAGCAAAGTAAAACGTCCTGGCTCTGTAGCCATTCTATCCTTCCCTAAGGCAGATGTGCTGAACGGAACGGTAACCGATGTCCCAATTGATCTAACAAACGTAGGCCCAAATGTCACTTATCCAAATGATCCACAGCCTGAATACGCAGCCATCAGCCCTGATGGAAAGACCGCTGCTATAACCCTGCAAGAGAACAATGCGATTGCGCTCATTGACTTACAGGACAAGAAAGTAACCAAAGTATTCGGCCTTGGCACAACGAAGCACAAAGCAGACTTGAAAACAGACGGCGTAGTTTCCATTACCGAAGATCTCACTGCTCGTCCTGAGCCAGATGGAATCGTATGGAGCGCAGACGGCAAATACTTGTACACTGCCAATGAAGGCGACCTCGGTTCTAATGAATTCAAAGACGGCGTATACTCCGGCGGACGTAATATTATGGCATGGGATCGCAACGGCAATGTCGTATATGACAGCATGGAACTAATCGATCGTGCCAACGCGGAAGCTGGTGTATATCCAGATGACCGCAGCACGAAACGCGGCAGTGAAGTGGAGAACTTAACGATTGGAAAATTCGATGGTAAGCAGATTCTTGCTGTATGTTCCGAGCGCGGTAACACGATCTTGTTCTTTAACGTAACGAATCCGTTGAAACCGAAATACCTGGGCTTAGTTCCATCTGGCGGTAAAGCACCAGAAGGGATTCATAAAGTGAACAAACGCGACCTGTTCGTGAGCGCCGATGAGAAGACAGGTACGTTGAGCTTCTATGAGTATAAAGATTAATCGATCTATGGGAAGCAAGCAGGAGGACATGTGATTAAAAATCTCAAAATTCACCTCGCGTGGCTCACCATCGTGCTATTGATCACGGGAACAACCGTTGTGGCCTCCAATGAGTGGGTTGTCACCAAATACGAGGGGAGCATATTTTTTGAGGGGAAAGAGCTCGGAAATCATCCAAACATGCCATTCCTGCAAAAAGACGGACTGACGTATATCCCTGTTCGTGCCATTGAAAATGCCAGTATAGGCTTTACGCGGTACGATTCAGCCAATAAAAGCATTTATATCGATATGTTCAACTTTGTTGATGGGGTTGGAGGTTCTTCAAACTTATATGCCGAGAGCGAAGATACTTTATTTCACCTGCGTATTAACAGCAGTAAGGAACGATATAGTGTAGGCGAGCCGCTGGCAATATGGTCCGTACTGAGCAACAGAAGCGATAAACAGGCGAAAATCCATCATGGTAGCCCTTTGCTTCATTACTATGTCAAAGATGCAAAAGGGTCCATGTTCGGGGAAACAAGAGCATCAGCTCTGCGGACAAGCACGGTAGCCGCTCATTTCCAGGAAGCTAGACCATTGAGTAGGTTTACCGCCTATCAGTACAATCGCGGATCATCACCACGATATGATCTAGAAGGCGGCGAAGAAATTTTTAAGAAGGAAATAACTAGACCTCTTCACTTGCCTGCGGGAACCTACACGATTGGTGTCGTTGCAGATTACCGCATACCGAGTGATTATCCTACGAAAAGCTTTATTGATTTGCCTGAACATCGCTTAGAATCAAGCATCCAGATTACGATTGAATAGTCCTCCTTGCAGGACATATAAGATAGGATGTAAATACATGCAAAAAAGGCGAGGAGGCTATCCCCAAAGGGTGCTCCATCGCCTTTTTCCGTTATTTCGATATATCTACAAATCCTTCGCCGAACACGTCGCGCACATCATGAATCGTTATAAACGCATCCTTATCGTGAGATCGCACAATTTTTTTCAATGCGCTCACTTCTTGTTTGCTAATGACAACATACAGGATTTCCTTCGGTGTATTCGTATAATGACCTCTTCCATAGAAGACAGTAACGCCCCGATCCATCGACAAATTGACCTGCTCCGCAATCTCTTTATGCTCGTTGGATATAATCATACAGGCCTTTTGTGTATTTAGACCCTCAATAATAAAGTCCATTACCTTCGTACCTACATACAACATCACGATCGTAAACATCAAGGCTTCCGCACCAATGATGAAGTAGGAGGAGAACGCTACGATGAGATCAAAGAACAACAGACCATAACTAATGTTCCAGTCTAAATATTTGTTCGTAATACGTGCCAGAATCGTCGTACCCGCCGTTGTCCCGCCTACTCGAATAATTAAGCCAAGTCCGACACCAGTAAACACACCGCCGAAGATCGCGTTAATAATCAATTCGTTGGACGCAATCGTCCAATCTTCGGTAAGATATAAAAAGAGGGAATTAAATAAGACCGCAATAATCGTATATATCGTTGTCATCTTGTCGAGGAATCTGTAACCGACAATTAACAAGAACGCGTTAATAACTAAGTTGACGAGCCCTGGAGACCACTGAAACAAATAATAAAGAATAATTGTAATCCCTGTAACCCCGCCCTCACCGAACTCATTCGGAATAACAAAGACGTTGATCGCTACTGCAAAAATAAACGCGCCAAGCATAATCATAAAAATGTCTATAAATCGCTTCTTCATCTTTTCTCCCTTTCTGGATGACCCCCATAAGATGATGTTGATATCTAGTTGTCATAAAATAAAAGCCATCCTCTATGAAGAGCATGCTTACTGTAAAATAATTCAATCTAGAATCATCTATGTATGCTGACTCATGAATCGGTATCATGATCTTCAACTACGTATGATTAACGTGCTGCATTATCACGGTAACTATACGCACGACTTATTTACTCATAAGGACAGCCGTCATATCGGTCAGCACTAACAAGATACCATATACTAGTATTTTCGTCTATTGGTCAATTACCTTTAAAATCACTGCAAGTAAGAAGCCAAATCGTCACTATTGTGCCACAAAAATAATCATGTATTGACAATAAATTAGTTTAGTAACTATACTATATGCATAGGAAATATTGATTATGCAGTACCTACCTATAGCTTCAAGAGTAACCATGGTCTTGGACGATTAATTATGCAGCTGCCATTTTATAAGGTAACCCATTTTCGATTAAGTTTAGCAAGGCGCGACCATTTTATTTTTAAAAATGCCCTAGAAAAATAAATTTGACCAGATCGAATTATTTTTTTGATTTTTAGTTTAGTAACTAAATTAAATGGCGAAAGTCTCACAATTTCACCCGCGATACTTAGCGCGCGAATGGCCAGACCAAGGACATTTATAAACTTAGATAAGGAGAGATTATGATGAAAGATCGTATTATTGTAATTGGCGGATATGGACATGTAGGACAAGCAATCTGCAAGCAGCTAGCTGATTATTACCCTAGTAAGGTCTACGCCGCTGGTAGAAATTTAGCGCGTGCAGAGCAATTCTGCCGTACAACGAATGGCAAAGTGAAACCAATTCAAATGGATGTCAGCTCAAAAGTTGCTCCCTCTTTGTTAGACAACGTTAAGCTGGTAATCATGTGCTTGGATCAATCAGATACTGACTTTGTGGAAACTTGCCTGCAGCGCGGGATTCATTATGTTGATGTATCAGCTAACCCTTTATTTCTTTCCCAAGTTGAACAACTGCACCATACAGCTGCATCTCATGGTGCAACTGCTGTGTTAAGTGTCGGACTTGCTCCCGGGATGACCAATCTGCTCGCTAAGTATGCCAAGAGTCTAATGGATCAGACCGAGACCATAGACATCTCCATTATGCTCGGATTAGGCGATAGCCACGGCAATGCTGCGATTGAATGGACGATTGATAATGTAAGTACGCAGTTTGAAATCATGCACAACGGCCAGATTAAAAAAGTTTCAAGCTTTACTGATGGTAAAGATATTCAGTTCGGAGCCAAGTTGGGGCGTAAAAGAGCCTACCGATTTAATTTCTCAGACCAACATGCCATACCACATACCCTTGCTGTTCCTACTGTGTCCACACGTCTCTGTTTTGACTCGAACCTGATAACTCGAATGCTGGCTTGGTTAAGAACCTCTGGATTGTTCCACTTATTAAAAATAAAGGAGATTCGCCAAGCTGCCGTGCTGGCCTTCAGTAAGATTCGATTAGGAAGTGATCGATTTGCAGTTAAAGTAGATGCTCATGGTAAACAAAATAACGAATACGTCTCAGTAGAATGTCTTGTACAAGGTAGGCATGAAGCTTCTATGACAGCGGCCGTAGCGGCTGCAATCACAGCTGCGGTTTATCGCTCTCCCCTACCACATGGTGTGTATCATATCGAACAATTATTTCAACTACAGGATCTCCTCCCTGCTATTGAGCAAATAGCAGCGATAGACATTCGAGCGAATGGAAATGTTATCGATCTCCAGCAACACGTAGACAGGAACATTTCTTCTGCTGCCGGATAATGTTAGCGATAAACAAGGAGAGACTGAGCAATTGTAAATTGCACGGCCTCTCCTCTATCGTTTACATCTATTTAGTTACGGACATGGATGAAAGTGAACAAGCCTTAACCTCCATTACTCCTTAACAAATGTCTTCGTGCTGCGCACCGTATCGATTGGGCGAACCAATTTCTCGATTTGCTCACGCTTCTGCTCTAGGAACGGTGGTAGGGACAATTTCTCGCCTAGTGTCTCATATGGCTCATCTCCCATAAATCCAGGGCCGTCTGTAGCGAATTCGAACAAGATTTGTGGTGCTACTCGCGCGTACAGTGATTCGAAGAAGTAGCGATTCACATAGCCAGATGTGTTGAAGCGATAGCTTTCCAAACGCTCCATCCATGCATCCAACTCTTCACGGTTATCAACACGGAATGCCACATGGTGTACCGTGCCGAAGCCTTGCTGTGCACGTGGAAGAGACTCATTATGCTCAACTACGACTTGCGCACCGTTTCCGCCCTCTCCCATCTCGAACAAGTGGAAGTCGCCTTCCTGCGCAATCTCTTTGAAGAAGAATACTTTCTCCAGCACTTCCTTGAAATAATCAAACGGAGAAATACGGATAAAGACAGGTCCTAAGCCAGTGATCGCATATTCCAATGGAATCGGACCATCTTGCCAAGGTGTACCGGATGCGATGCCCTTATTATGTTCGTCTGAGATAAGCTGATAATGCTGATCGTCGAAATCAACAAAAGACAACGTCCGTTTCCCGAAGAACGTTTGAATCCCCGTATGTTTTACTTCCAAGCGATCAAACCGCTTCACCCAGTAGTCCAAAGCTGCATCCGTCGGCACACGGAATGATGTTTTCGCAATTTCATCTGTGCCATGAACGCCCTTTTGAATGCCAGGAAAATCGAAGAATGTCATGTCTGTACCCGCACTGCCCTTATCGTCAGCAAAAAATAAATGGTACGTTTGAATATCATCTTGGTTGACTGTTTTCTTTACAAGACGCATTCCTAATACATTTGTGAAAAAATCGTAGTTCTTCTCCGCGCTGCTTGTTATTGCTGTAACGTGATGGATACCTTTCAATGGGTTCATTATCATTACCTCCGTGTTGTTGTCATATTTGAGTCTGCTCTGTTTCAAAAATACTAACCATCGTAATTGGCTGTTAACCAACTTATTTTATAAAATGGGGCTGCTGCTTTTGATACTCATATATGTTGATTTATCTTTAATTAATATATCTTTAATTCGAGATAAATATATCACGAGTATTAGTCGCTGTCAATAAGTAAGTACCTTAACTTGTAAAGCGATAACGATTCGTATTGGTTGATGCCTAATCCTATAATTATCTATATTCCAACATACAGGTGTAATGATAATGAAGCCATTTACCGTTTTCACTTGGGCATATTCCCTTTATAAATAGCAGGGAACCGGTTGACACAGAACGGTCCCCCAGCTATGTCGGTACGGAATTACACTGAAACTAACTTACATGTTCAACACAGGTGAAGCATGGCTCGTCATTACTTCGTATCTTTCGCAGCTTGACCCTCACTAAATGCACGGTTGAAACTTTCAATTAACAAGCCGTAGTTCGGCACAAGCTCTGCAATTAATTGTGCAAATTCTGCAGCATCCGGGCGATTCCATGTGCCCTGAATCTCAGAAATAACCGCCAACGTGTCAATTGGAATGGCACCAGCTTGCACCACGCGAGCAAGCGTAATGTCTGTCGCCATTTTGCTCCAGTTACCAGATGCATCAATTACAGCGTATACTTTGTAGCCTGCCGCTAGAGCAGACAATGTTGGGAACGCCATGCAAACGCTAGTTAGCGTACCAGCAATAATCAATGTTTTCTTGCCTGTTGCTTCTACTGCTTTGACGAAGTTCGGATTATCCCAAGCGTTAATCTCACCGTTACGTGGTACATAGACAATGTCAGGCAAAATTTCCTTAATCTCAGGAATCAATGGACCGTTCGGGCCCATAGGTACAGAGTCTGTTGTAATCGTAGGCATTTTTGTCAACTTAGCCAGCTTAGCAAGCGCGATTGCGTTGCGGCGAAGCGTTGGCACATCCATATCTTGAACCGTTTGGAAAAGACCGCTTTGATGGTCAATTAGTAAAAGTGCAGTATCGTTAGGGTCGATAAATACGTTTTTATTTTGAGTAGTCATGATTCATTCCTCCTAATGATTTAATGTCTAGATTGCGCCAGAAACTTAATCACGAAATCTCGATTATAAATATCTTTAATTCGAGATATTAGAGAAAAAATATTGAAATGTTTGCCCTAGGTTACAAACATTTCGTTACTCTGTGAGGAGTATTACTGTGAAAGATAATTAGCCGATGACGGTAATGTAAGCAGCTTGCTGTTTGCTTCGTTTAATTATCTTGAATTAAAGATATATGTTTTCGAGATAAATGTCAACCCCTGTTGTTACGCTTCACTATTTTATCTATAAACCTGCGTTCTTTATCTATATGTATGAAAAAACGAGCCTCTAACATCCGTATAGAGACTCGTCGTATCCTTCCAAAGAGAGAGATTGCATAAACATGATGAGCTCCTTCTCCCCTACTTAGTTATACGTATATCCTATTTTCCTCTAAATCCACCTTCGGATTTAATGACTTGCCCCGTAATCCACTGTGACTCATCACTGGCCAAGAAACGAATGGCTCGCGCCGCATCTTCCGGCACTCCGATTCGCCCCATTGGGAACATAGGCTGTAAGAAGCCTTTCAGCATGTCGTCCATCCAACCAGAGTCTGTCGGCCCCGGATCTATTCCGTTAACCGTAATATGCAGCGGTGCCAATCCAACCGAAAGCGGTTCGATCAGTCCCAACAGCGCACCTTTGGTTGCAATATACGCCAAATTGTCTGGATCGTCTCCTTTGGACACCATGTAGACAATTCTTCCCGAGGTCCCTGCCGGATAATACTGTTCAAATCTTCGCGCAAACGCCAAGCTCAACATAATCGTTCCCTGATTGTTAACCGTGTAATGCTGATCGAGCGAGCGTAAATCAAGCGTGCGATAGTTAGAGGACGCACAGTAAGCCGCATTATTAATCAATATCGTAGGGACGCCTAGCGTTTTCTCGACCTGTTCCATCATGAGCGATGGCATATCAGGATTCGCATAATCGGCTTCCATATGACTAGCCCGCACGCCTAAGCTCTCTAGCTCCTGACATAATTGCTCTGGCCAGCCTAGCTCTCCACCATTACCTTCCGCTGCATCGAACGCATGCCAATGCGTAAAGAAAATATCCGCTCCTGCACGTGCTAACTCGCGGCATATAGCTGTTCCAATTCCCGTAGAGCGACTTGCGCCCGTAACGATTGCGATTTTATTTTTCAATGAATACATAGTTGATTCCTCCGTTTTATTCGAATGGAGGATAGCAGGCGTTGCATAGTAGAGATGCGGATTGGCCGTTCCTATTTCCTGAATGCTGTACATAATCACACAAAAAAGCGGACACCCAAAAAGGTATCCGCATTATGAATGTATATATACATCGCTCATCCTGCGTATCCTGTAAGGTTGACGATAGAGATACCAAATAAACGCGAGACAGAAACAAAGCAACAAGCGTTGCACCTCTGCACTCTACAATTGGTATGCTATCAAGTTCATCAGCTTTACAGGTTAATTGGACACATACTAAGCGATTGGCTCCTTCCACTTGCATCTCTGACTTCAGCATAACAATGGCTTCACTCAAAGGCAAGGCAATGTTTGGAACCTTTACTTATTTATAAAATACTTTATCCACGTTGTACTTCGCGTGGAATTCGTTAATGATGTACGTTTCGTAAATTTCACGATCTACTGCATCTTCAATCACACATACTTCAATTTTGCTTACTTCGTTTCTGTAATTTTTCATAGGCGATACAGAATCTTCGAAGTGCTTCTTAATTCTTGGTCTAAGCTTTCTCGCTTTACCTACGAACAACAACTCATCCTTGCTGTTGTAGAACATAAAGATGCCACCCTTTTCTCGCGTGATGAGGTGGAAATCGGTAAAGCCATAAATATTGCTCAGCTCAGGAGCAATCTCTTTGTAAATTGTAACGTCCGGCGTCGGGACTGTAATGTTGATCATTATCGTTCACTTCCTTATCTCTCTTATAGGTGTACATACTATCACAATCTCTATACAAAACCAATCTGTATGTAGATTGAGCTACCAACAGCAAAAAGCCGCTCCTAAATTTCAGGAACGGCGTTGCACGCTAGTGGTCTACTTGCTGTTCGTTTCCAACGAATCGATGATTTTACCAAGTGCAGCTTTATCAAAGGATTTCTCTGCCATTTGAAACAATTCAAATGTAAAGCCTTCGTGCTCCCAAAGAACCGCTCCATTTGCAAAATAAACTTTTTTCCCGCTGATCTCCTCCACTCGGACTTCATCGGTTGTACTCATGCCATTCTCACCACCCTGTGAGATTAACAAGGAAATAAACTCTCCGCTATTCTTATATTGAAGCTCTACCGTATCCTCACCATGAATGACAGCATTATCGAACTCATATTGATTCGCTAACCATGTTGATGCTGGGAAATCGACGCCCATCGCAGTACGAGCCTCTTCCAAAGACATCTGCGGCGATTGTTTATCGTTAATCAATACCGATTGATTCTGTTGTTCTTTCACCGTGCTAATCTCTTGATCATATTGCGTAATTTCCATATTTCCAACTTGAAAACTAGCCAATACAGAGCGGATCATTTCCTGTGCAAATGAAGTGCTCGATAAAGTGCTACCAAGAAGAACAACAGCAGCAGCACTTACAGCTGCAACTTTCCATTTAACTTTTTTCATATATACACCTTCCCTTTTCGCATGATTAGGTTGAATCGTTCCGATTTCCATTTTCGATTTGATACGCTTATAAATTCTATCCTTAGCTGCGGTATCGCCTATCTCCGCATTAGTTAGCAACTGAGTTATATCCCGAAACTCTTGCGTGTCCTGCTCTTTATTCATCGTAAACCCCCTCCGTCTCTAACACTTTGTGGAGCTTCTTCAAGCTTCTATAGAGCACAACGCCAATGTTGGAATCACTGACGCCTAACAAGTCTGCGATTTCTGAGTTCTTTAAGCCCGCCCCGTATTTCATCGCAATAATATGACGCTCCTTATCACTTAACATAGCCAGTGAAGCAAACAAGGCTTGATGATGATCATCTTGGATAACCACATCCTCAGGAGATGGCCTTTGCAGCACCATATTCACAATGGAGTCAAGGGAAAAGCTAACTCTTCGTTTCTGCACACGGAAATAATCCGTCACAGCATTGCGGGCAATAGCAAACAACCATACTTCGAAGTTCGATTTCTCTGGTGAAAAGCTATTATATTTGGACACGACAACCTCAAAGACATGGCTGCAAATGTCTTCTGCCGCATGATGATTGTGGATGCGATAGCAAATATATTTAAACACGCGTTTGTAGTACGATTCGTAAATGATAGTGAATGCTTCTGTAGAGATGGTGTTGTCTTGAATATCGCTTATGGAGGCTGACTTAATGCCTATGTTCATTTGGGTAATCTCCAAATGTCGTTTCTCCTTTCTGTTACCTATTTCGTAAGAAACAAATTGCGCAATTTGTTGGTGGTGCATTTTACATAAGTTAATACGAAGAAAGGAGCGAACCATTAACAACCTATCTGAAAAAAATGGGGAACAGCAACGTGCGGAGTTTGGTATCGTTGCATACATACAGCGTACACAAAAAAACGGGCACTCCATAGTGCCCGTTTCAACAATCTATTTATTCAATTAGCTCATCATTTGCTTCACAAGCTCGCGGTTGCGCTCTTTAAATACTTCATTATGAGAGGAAACCATCCCCCATTTGCTCGCTTCAGGTTCAATAAACTGCTTCGCCTGATTGACTGCATTCGCTGCGTCTTGGAAAGCTCCTGCAATAAGGTGCAGTTTGCCTTCATGATGCAAAATGTCTCCCGCTGCATACAAACCTGGTACAGATGATTCCCCTTTCGGATTACATCCCATATAGAAATCATCCACTTGTTCGATGGGAAGATCGCTATTGCCAATCAACGCTGAATCACGTTCATAGCCATGATTGATAATGACTTCGTCAATGGCCAACTGTGTCACTTCACCTGTTTGATGGTTCGTCAGCTCAACACGCTCAATCACTTCATGACTCTCATCCGCAATTAGCTTCGTAATCGTCGTATGGAACAAACACTCTACGGAGCTGTTCATCAACTGTGAGACCTGTGCTTCATGACCGGACAGAGCATCTTTGCGGTAAGTCAAATATACTTTGCCTGCAATCGGCTCCAGCTCATTGGCCCAATCCACAGCTGAATTACCACCGCCGGATATAACAACCGTCTTCCCTTTAAAATAAGCTAACGATTTAACTGTATAGTTCAAGTTCGATACTTCATAACGCTCAGCGCCTTCGATCTCCAGCTTCTGCGGATTCAAAATTCCGCCACCAATCGCTGCAATAACCGTTTTCGAGTAATGTTTCGTTCCCGACGCTGTATGTAGCACAAACAATCCGTCTTCATTTTTCTCGATGGATTCTAATTTCTCATTTAATACGACTTCAGGATTAAACGTGAGACCTTGCTGAACGATCTGCTCAATAAGTTTCGCACCCGTCGTAGGTACAAGTCCACCTACATCCCAGATCATTTTCTCCGGATACACGTGAACTTTACCACCTAGGCGTGGCTGGAATTCGATAAGCTTCGTCTTCAACTCACGAAGACCACTATAGAAAGCAGAGAACAGCCCAGCTGGCCCTCCACCAATAATCGTTACATCAAATACATCTATTTCGCCCATCTCCGCACGCTCCTTATCATCCTCCGCAAGCTAGTAGGAGCATGCGAGGTTTACTTTAACTTTGATTATTATAAATTCCCATTATTTATTAAATTGACAAGTTAGAACGATAATCTTATATTAATAACGTACTGTTAATGATAATCATTATCAGTATAAAACGCAATACGATATATCAACCTATTTGTATCGTTATTGTGAATCTCATTTAAACGTCAACGATTAGCAGTAAGAAACTGCCTAAAGGAGTTACATATGATGAAAAAACTATTCTTCCCACTGCTTCTCTGCCTGCTTGTCCTTAGTGCATGCGGCAACCAAGCACCAGCTAACAAGGAAGCTGAAGCTCCTAAAGAAGCAAAACCAAGCACAATTACGTACCAATCGGAAAACGGCCCTGTTCAAGTTCCTGCTGATCCTCAGCGTGTCATCGTTCTATCTTCATTCGCAGGTAATGTAGAGTCCTTGGGCGTTAACCTAGTTGGCGTAGATTCTTGGACGAAGAAGAACCCGAAGTTTGAAGAAAAAATGAAAGATGCTGCAGAAGTATCCGATGAGAATTTGGAGAAAATTATTGAACTTCAGCCAGACCTTATCATCGGATTGTCTAATATTAAAAATGTAGAAAACTTAAAGAAAATTGCACCGACTGTCACGTACACATACGGTAAAGTCGATTATTTAACGCAGCATATCGAGATCGGCAAGCTGCTCAATAAAGAGCAAGAAGCACGTGCTTGGGTCGATGACTTCAAGAAGCGCGCACAGGAAGCTGGAAAAGAAATTAAAGCTAAAATTGGCGAAAATGCGACAGTGTCTGTTATTGAAAACTATGACAAGCAGTTGTACGTCTACGGCGACAATTGGGGTCGTGGTACAGAGATTCTATACCAAGAAATGAAGCTTAAAATGCCTGAGAAGGTAAAAGAAATGACGAAAGACGGCTACTATGCCCTTTCAACGGAAGTTCTATCGCAGTATGCGGGTGACTACGTCATTCTCAGCAAAACTAAAGAAGGTGACCATTCCTTCCAACAAACCGAGACATATAAGAATATTCCTGCGGTGAAAAACAATCGCATATTTGAAGTGGATATGATGGAGTTCTACTTCAATGATGCACTTACGCTTGAGCTGCAGTTAGACTTCTTTATTAAAAGCTTTCTCGGCAAATAAGTAAGTAAATAAGCAAGCATTCGTACGACCAGGATAACAAAGAACCTTTTCCTCCACGCTCTCATGTGGGTTGGGAGGTTCTTTTGTCCTTTTATTCTACGACAGAAAAGATGAGGGACTCATGATAAAACAATACCAAAGTGAACGAACCATCCCTTTTACCCTGAAGTTAATCGTTGGGTTCATCTTATTACTTGTAACGTTTGCAGCCTCGCTTATATTCGGAGCAGCCGATACCACTTTATCAGATGTTTGGCTGGCTCTGACGTCGCAGCAAACGGGCGAAGGCATTACAACAATCCGTGAACTGCGCCTCCCGCGAGAGCTAGGTGCGATGTTCGTTGGAGCTGCATTAGCCGTATCCGGAGCCATTATGCAGGGTATGACGCGCAATCCTTTGGCTGATCCGGGATTGCTCGGCTTAACAGCAGGGGCCAATGCGGCACTCGCAATAACACTAGCCTTTATCCCGACAGCCAATTACTTTGGCATCACGATTGCATGCTTTATTGGTGCTGCAGTCGGGGCGTTTATCGTATTCGGCATTGCTTCCTTGAAGAAGGGCAGTCTTTCGCCACTGCGTCTCGTATTGGCGGGAGCTGCGATGACAGCATTCTTGAACGCAATTGCGGAGGGGATAGGTATTTACTTTAAAGTGTCCAAAGATCTATCCATGTGGACGGCTGGCGGATTGATAGGTACTACATGGGGGCAGCTGCAAATTATTATTCCGTTTATATGTATCGGCCTTATTCTCGCACTTCTATTTTCAAAGCAGTTGACGATTCTGAGCCTAAGCGAGGAAGTTTCGATCGGACTTGGGCAAAATATTAAATGGATTAAAGCCGTACTGTTTGTGGTCACAACGCTTCTTGCTGGTGTTTCTGTTGCACTAGTCGGCAATATCGCCTTTCTTGGGCTTATGATTCCGCATATCGTGCGCGGCATCGTCGGGACCGACTATCGTTATATTATACCAATGTGCGCATTAGTGGGCGCTTCCTTCATGATGTTTGCAGATACGATGGCACGCGTGATTGGTGCTCCTTATGAAACACCTATAGCAGCTCTTATTGCTGCTCTTGGCCTACCATTCTTCTTGATGATCGTATTAAAAGGAGGGAAAACACTTTCATGATTCCTCCAACTCTTATTCGTAAACAGCGATTGCTGCTTATTGCATTCTCGGCACTTATTTTACTAACGATTATCATTAGCTTAGGAATGGGCTTCTCCTCCGTTTCGTACGACCGGATATTGCCTACACTGTTCGGCAACGGTACGTTCAAAGAAGAGTTCGTCTTATTCACGCTTCGCCTGCCTCGGATTGTCATTACTGTGCTTGCTGGTATGGCATTAGCGTTGTCAGGTGCGATTTTACAAAGCATTACACGTAATGAGCTAGCCGAGCCGGGTATTATCGGTATTAACGCAGGGGCTGGCGTCGCGATTTCAATATTCTTTTTGTTTGCACCGATTGATGTAGATTCATTTGTCTATGTCCTTCCTGCCGTAGCTTTTGCAGGGGCTTTACTGACGGCAGCTCTCATTTATGCATTTTCCTATAATAAGCACACGGGCTTACAGCCTGTTCGACTTGTTCTCGTTGGTATTGGGTTCTCCATGGCATTGTCGGGACTGATGATCGTGCTCATATCCGCGGCGGATCGCAACAAAGTTGATTTTATTGCAAAATGGATGTCGGGCAATATTTGGGGGGCGGACTGGCCGTTCGTATGGGCACTTCTTCCTTGGCTCATCGTACTGATCCCGTTTACGCTGTATAAGGCAAATCGGATGAATATCCTTATGCTAAGCGAGCCTGTCGTTGTGGGTGTAGGGGTTTCTGTACAGAAAGAACGAATCGTGCTGCTGCTGGCAGCTGTCGCTTTGGCGGCATCTGCGGTGTCCGTGACAGGGGGCATTGCCTTTATTGGCCTTATCGCTCCTCACCTAGCAAAAGCACTTATTGGGCCGCGCCATCAGCTGTTTATTCCGTTAGCCGTGCTGCTCGGCGGTTGGCTGCTGCTCGTTGCCGATACGATTGGCCGCAATATTGCTGATCCAGAAGGGATTGCAGCAGGTATTATGTTTGCAATCATCGGGGCACCATACTTTATCTACTTGCTGTGGAGGAAGTAGCGACCATAATGTACGTACGAATACGCATATCTTTCTCCAAATAAATAGCAAGGCAAGAGGTATCCCTTTTCTTTTATCTATCAACTCAATTAGAATGCTGCAGAAATCGCCTCATTATGAATCCTGTTTTGCCCTTACACTTTAGGCACTCGGCCACGTATCAAGCTGGATTGAGTTAATGGAACATATCCGATCGCGAGTAAGGGCAAACGTGATCGCCTCCACCACATGTCGATTGGAAATGCTTTGTCCGTCGCGAGTGTTTCGAGGTTGAGACCACTCTGGATCAACCGGAGAAACATCGTCAAAGTCAGGTGGATATACTCCAATAACGCGAATTCCTTCTGGCTTGAGGCGATGGCGCAGCCGATCTGTGAAGCCAGCTTGTGCAAACTTGGCAGCATGGAACGCTTCATGCGCTGATTCATGCTGAACATTTAACAGACCACATACGGAAATCATATTGACGATATCGGCACCCTTGGAGCGGCGCAGCATCGGTAGGAAATGACGTGTAATCAAGGTTGTACCTACGGCAGCAGAGTTTATCGTATCGCTGATCTCTTCGTCACTCACGCTATCAAATTCCCCAGCCAACCACATCGCACCGTTGTTAATAAGGATATCGATGTCAGCACTCTCCTGCTCAACCGCTTCGGCAAAGGAGCGAATCTGCTGCGGATTACGCAAATCCACTGCGTATTTCAATGGCACCTGGCCCGTGGCTTCCTCTACAAGTCGGCATGTTTCGTTAAGGCTATCCGTTGTCCGTGCAGACAGAAATAACTGAGCTCCCATCTTAGCTAAATGGATCGCTAATGCTTGCCCTAATCCACGGCTCGCTCCTGTAATGACCACTTTCTTCCCCGCTAATTCCATCGGTTTACCTCCTTAATTTGAAACATTTTACCATCCAAGCATAATAGACACGACCAACTTTGTAAACAAAAAAGTATAAAAAGTAACCGGTCGAGTAATGAATTAATGTATCTCCATGAACGCCGAATATATTTTTGTATAAAAAAACAGCCCTAGTCCCGTTTTTAATTACCGAACTAAGGCTGCTATTCGCCGAACGCTTATTCTATTTTATTGGGCTGTATATCCACCATCTACAAGCAAGTTAGCTCCCACCATAAAGGAGGAATCATCGCTCGCTAGGAACAAGATTGCTTTTGCAATTTCATCTGCACGGCCAAGGCGACCAATCGGATGGCCAGCAATCAACTTATTGCGCGTCTCTTCACTCGCTTGGCTAAGCAGAGGGGTATCGATATAGCCTGGACATACGGCATTTACACGTATACCTTGTTTCGCATACGTCACGCCGAGCGTTCTCGTTAAGTTCACGACGCCCGCCTTTGCAGCTGTATACGCTGTTCCATTTACTTGACCAATATGCCCCAGCATAGAGGCCATATTTACGACAACACCGCCCGTATCTTGCTTTAGCATTTGTTCAATCGCGTATTTATCACTAAGGAATACACCAGTTAAATTAATATCGATCATCTTCTGCCAACGATCAAGCCCTAACTCATGGATAGGTGCGGAATCGCCAATCCCCGCATTTGCAACCATAATGTCGAGCTTTCCGAAATGACGAACCGTTTCGGTAACCAAGTGCTGAATATCTGCTTCTTTTGAAACATCCGTTTTTACAAAGAGAGCTTCACCCCCCATTTCTTTCAATGCTTGAACGATTTGTTCTCCCTCGTCAGAAAAATCAGCGACTACTACTTTGGCACCCTTCTCGATAAATAGCTTAGCAGTTGCTTCCCCAATTCCTTTTGCCCCACCTGTAACAACAGCCACTTTTCCTGTAAGCTTCATACGACATTCTCCTTTTCATCCGTTATAGCCTATCGAAAATTATCGAGCGGAAGATCCTCCATCAACGACCATTTCCGTACCTGTAATAAAAGTAGACTCGTCAGAAGCTAGAAACACGACCAAATGAGCGATATCATCAGGTGTACCTAATCGCTTCAATGGAATATGGCTCGCCAACTGCTCCGTCGTTAGTTTGACACCCGAAGCCACCGCATCTCCCATCGGTGTTTGAATAACACCGGGGTGGATCGAGTTAACACGAATTTTATGCTGAGCGACTTCCATCGCTATATCTTTTGACATAATGCGAACAGCGCCCTTGCTTGCACCATATAGAGCATGGTTCGGGGCACCCTTCAAGCCTGCAATGGAGGAAGCATTAATAATGGAACCGCTTTCTTTATTGCGCATAATAGGAATAACATGCTTCATACCAAGGAATACTCCTGTAACATTGATGCCCATCAGTCGATTCCATTCTTCAATCGTGTAATCCTCAATCGGCTTGCTGCTGAATATGCCTGCATTGTTAAACAGTACATCAATGCGCCCATATTTGTCGTTAGCCTCGCTTACAACAAGAGCCCAATCTTCTTCGGATTGAACATCATGCTTGATAAACATTACGTTCTCGCTGACCCTTTTCAGTTCATCGCATGTTTTACGGCCATTTTCTTCATTTATATCTGTAAAAATAACGTTTGCGCCCTGCTCCAAAAATTTTTGAACCGTTGCTCTACCAATTCCCGTCGCTCCACCCGTTATAATCGCTGTTTTGCCTTGTAGTCTCATCACATGTAACTCCTTCCGAGTAAGCTATGATTCTGATTACATCTTAACACCTCGGTATGTTAAATTAAATTTTAGAAAACTTAATATAGGTTAAGCAAAATTAATATAAAGAAGGTGCGGTAACATGAACCTTGATCAGATGCACTATATTGTTGAAGTAGCCAAGACGAAATCACTGTTATCCGCTGCAAACAATTTGCATGTCACTCAATCTGCTATTAGCCAATCGATTACGAACCTGGAAGAAGAGCTGGGCATTAAAATATTCAATCGTTCCCGGATGGGAAGCATTCCTACTCCAGAAGGAAAGAGCATCATCAAGAAAGCATTAGAAGTGATTAGGGCGACACAAGATATTAAAGATGAGGCAAAATATTATACGGAAGTCTCGGTAAGCAAGCTGCGTATCGCAACCATTCCCGGCGTGATGTATCCTTTAGTGCGAACCGTAGCAAGTTTGAAAAAAGAATATCCCAGTGTTCATTTTGGCATAGCAGAAAGAGATCCCGAAGAAATCTTAGCTCAGATCAGAAAAGATGAAGTCGACTTAGGACTAATAAGCATGTATCAAGATATGGCCTATAATGGACTGGCTGGCCTGCATTTTGAACCAATATGGAAAGGCAATATCGTTATTGGTGTATGGAGAAACTCCCCTTTGGCTTCCAAAAAGCAAATTTCACCTGAAGAAATGGTGCAGTATCCTTTTGCTTTGTTGGATATCGAATATACCCATAAATTCATCAATGATTTGGATGAGACAGTTGGACCCGTTAATGTGCTGTTTTCAAGCAATAACGGTCTTGCGCTAGCCTATGCATTGAAAGAACAGCTGGCGATTACCGTTGGATATGACTTTTCCATTATTGATCACCCTCTTGTTAAGAGCGGCGATCTTGTACTGCTTGAAATCACCGGTCTGGAACAGAAACCTCTTCTGCTTGGCTGGGTACGAGCCGAGAATAGTAAAACATCATTGATTTCAAAACAATTTATGAATCGTTTCGAACAGGAAATTGGGTTAGGTTATTTGTGAATAAATAAAAAAGCACAGCAAATGGAGGATAACCCCTCACATAGCTGTGCTAATCAAATTCAATTATTCCCGCTTTATCATTTAGTCCCATCCATCCTCAATCGTAGACAGCATTTCGTAAGCCCCACCGGACTGATTGGAACATACCACAATGCTGAGCGATCGCTCAGGATAAAACGCTGTTCTAAAATTAACGCCTGGATCGTACCCCATCAACACATAATACAGTGAGCCCTCTGCATTCTTCTGAAGCCAAACCCCATAACCGTAAGAGAAATTTTTCTCCGCTTCTGTGTGCTCACGTAGCAAAAGATCGGTTGTCTCTTTACTCAGTAATTGGTGATTCATAAGTGCATCCCATAATCGTGCCATATCAGCAGCTGTTACATACGCCCCACCATCTGAACCACCTTTAGCCGGCAGCGCATATATATTCGTTCTCCAACCGCCATCTGGTAAATCGATATATCCTAGCGCCGTGCGTGCCGGCAATCGATCTGATTCAAAGTAACCTGAGTCCACCATACCAGCTTTATCAAATATATTTTTCTGGACATAGTCACTAAATGACATGCCACTTGCTTGCTCCACAATCAATCCTAATAATATAAAGCCTGTATTATTGTAGTGGAAGCGGCTGCCTACCGGAAATTTCATCGGCTTATGCTGAAACAGCGGTAAGAAATCGTGCAGTCTCCTAACATGATACATCGGCGTAGTGATCCACAATTGCTCAAAGTCATCCATTTCTTCTTCATCAAAATAATCCGGTACACCTGAAGTATGTGTTAGCAAATGGTGAACCGTAATGTTATCGTCGAAATGGGGAAATGATACTTGTAAACACTCTTTTAGTGTGGTGTCAAAAGATAACTTTCCTTGTTCAACAAGTTGAGCTATGGCAATGGCAGTGAATATTTTACAGCCTGAAGCAATCCCGAAGCGAGTATCCATCTTATTAGGAATTTCATCCGAACGATTGGCATAGCCGTAGCTGCGATGAGCTAGGATAGAATCTCCCTGTTTTACAAAAACGGCCCCAGAGAAATTCAATTTGGTTTGCGCTGCTTCTATACGTTCAAGTAGGTTATTCATACTCATATTCATGCAATCTCCCTCAATTATCTTTTTGCTCATAAGTGTGGAACTTAGCAAAAGAACCTTCTCTTCCGCATATACCAGGCGTAGTTGAAGGTTCTGTCGCTTCTATATATTTAGGAGCCAGATATTTAGGAGTCAGGTTAGCTGCTATCTGTCTCTTTATAAAATCATTTTCTAGCTATCAGGAAAAATCGATGTTCCATCGACTCCACATAGCCCTTCTCCTCCACTTGCTCTTGAAGAAGGCATAGCTTATCAAAGCACTTCTCCACCGTGAAATTAGGAAACTCCCATTCGATGATTTTTGCAAAATAAACGAGCGCGCCTACATCAAAGAACTTCAACGTCGGGAAATACTCCCCCGAATCGATGATCGTAAACCCAGCCTCGACAAGCTCTTCACTGCTGTTGGCGAGATTGAACGTCCGGTCCACGATCTTAGGTGTTCTTCCTAATAAAAAGGTGGAAAGCTCCTTGTTGTTCTGTCCCCCAACCTGCTGCGTAACGAAGATGCCATTCGGCTTGAGAATACGGCGTACCTCTTCTACAGAGAAGGCTTCGTGTCGGTTGATCACCAAATCAAAGAAATTGTCTTCAAATGGCAGCTCATTGTCATCTACAACTCGCCTAACCTCAATCCCATGAGCAGGCAGTGTCCGCTTGCACAGTTCATAGTTGGGCAAATAAGCTTCCGTCGCGAACGTGCTGCCCTTCGGCGGTGACAGGGATAATAGAAATTCTCCCCCACCTGTACCCATATCCAACAGTGTCGTGGACGAATTTATATAAGATAAGACTGCGGCTTTGTAATCCCAAGGCTCGTTCTGAAACTCAGATCGCCCATCAATATAAGAAAAATCCCAGCCTGCAAATGTCTTTTCCTCTTCTGATTTCCAAAGGTTCTTCCATTCATTTGTCTTCATCATAACTGTACCCCTCTCGCATCATTGATTATTAATTATTCATGTGCGGATGCGGTGCAGCTGACTGATAACAGTCCTAATATAAAGCTCGGCGCAATCTGTTATCAGATTAGCTCAACTGCACCGAGCAGTTACCCATTTTCATCATTAGAATAACCTCTCTTAAACGTGACATATACATATATTGTACATTAGTTAGTAATTATATGTAAATATGAGCATTTATATATAATAACTTTGGGCCGCCGTAGAAACGAGGTAGACGAGGTACTTTTTGCGTATCGTTCAAGCTCCTCTTAAGGGTTTTGTGGTTTACATTTCCAATTTAACACCATATACTTTTTATAAGTAAGTACGCACTTTCTCGTTCGATACTTACCAGAAGGGAAGTGTTCCTAATCAAAACCCCTAGTCCATTCTACGAATTCAACGGGAAGACGTATCAATGCCCGATCGAACTTTCCATTGCCCTATTCGCTGGAAGATGGAAATCCACTATTATTTACAAGCTTCTTGATGGCAAAAAACGCTATGGAGAGCTGAAAAAGCTAATCGAAGGCATTAATCACAAGGTGCTTGCCGAACAACTGCGCGACCTCGAAGCAAGCGGAATTATCGCTCGACATGTCTATCCAACGAATCCTCCAAAAGTAGAGTATGAACTAACTCCTCTCGGCGAAGGCCTAAGACCTGCCATTGACCATTTGCAGCAATGGGGACTTCAATTCCAAGCCGAACACTCAAAAGCTAAGTCGGCTACCATCAATTGTCCCGAACTTACTCAAGAACAAAAATAAAAAACCGTCACGGTTACCGCACCTGCAGGTACTGACCCCCCATTTATCAGATAGGAGTCATTGCTGTATGTGCATAAGCGCTGGACGGTTTTTTCTGTTTTTCTGTTTTGTCTTCTATAAAATGAGATCCCTTAAAGTAACACAGCTTACGCTTACCCGTTGGTAAGTATCTTCCGAAAAAGTGCGTACTTATTTTTTGTACGTAGTTGATTTATGATGAGTACTATTAAGTCATACATTCAAATTGGAAAAGTAGGAGTGGTAATGATGAGCGTGTTAGTTATTGTGGTTCACCCTAATTTAGCGGAATCAAAAATTAATAAAGCATTGGTGGAGGAGCTGGGCAAGCATGAGCAGATTACGGTTCATTCCCTCTATGAAGCTTATCCCGATGAAGTCATTGACGTTGCTCGCGAACAGCAGCTGCTCCTAGCGCATGATCGTATTATTTTTCAATTTCCGCTTTATTGGTACAGCAGTCCACCGCTTTTGAAAAAGTGGTTCGATGTGGTGCTGCAATTTGGCTGGGCCTTCGGACCAGATGGGGATCACTTGAAAGACAAAGAAATTGGTGTAGCAACATCTACTCACGCTACAGCAGAGGAATATCTATCAACGGGTACGAACCGTTTCACAATCGAAGAACTCCTTAGACCGATTGAGGCAACAATCCATTTTATTAGCGCTACTTACCTCCCCCCTTATGCACTTCATGATGTAGACAACTTACGTGAAGAACAGCTGGAGCAAAGCAAGGCTGAGTATGTGAAGCGCATTACATCTAAGAATCTCTCTCATACGGGATAAATGCGATTACGGCGGTAATAATAATCATACACATAACATACGAAGACCCCCTAACCATTAACAGATTGGGGGTCTTATTATTTGTCTAATTTACGAGTGATCTTTACGATACAGCTCACGACTCTTATAGCCTGCTTGAAGAATCATTTTCATCTCGTCACGACGCTTCGATCTTGTGGCTTCTTGCTTTGCGCTGTACACATAACGTGCCCAGTCCTTACGGTATCCTGGTGTAAGTCCCTGATAAATCACAAGCAGTTCAGGCGTATCTGCCAAGTCCTGTTCCACACTCGGAATGAGCGCAATATAATCATCTACACATTGACTGGATGCAGAGGAAGTCTGACCTTTACCCTTCGCATCTTCTTTAAATCCAACTACCGTGAATACCTCATCCAGTCCGACCATACGCGCAAATTTAACCGTGCTTGTCCCGACATAACCCTGCTCATCGCTGCCTAAGCCTGTCATCAAATCATCTCGATGAATGAACGTATCGTATACTTTGTTACCCTTTTTCGGATAGGCGGTAAAAAAGTAGCCATTTTTATTTAAATGCTGCTTTTCAATTACACGATTCATAAGTTCCTTTAAAGACTCCATATCCAACGTAAAAGCGAAGATAAGATCGTAGGATTGGCCCTCTTTAAGTGTTGTATCATATCCTGACAGCTCCGTGAAATAATCAGAATCTTCAGGTTGATTCAATATAGCCACTTGCTTATATTTTTGTAGATTTAATTTTTCTACGATAGTTTTAGACATTCGTACTTCATCTCCTGCCCTGTATGTGATCGAAAACATACTTGTACATTCAGTATAGCCGATAGTATGGCTCTAAATAAAATAGCTGTGACACACCGCACTACTATTTCCACATTCCTGCACATAGCCTTATGGTAAATAGGTAACCTAGGATGTGTTAGCATGGATGACAAGCGAGCCGCCAACAGACAACTGCAAAGGCCGAATTTCCTCGTGATGCTGGTCGATGAGGAGCGATATCCCCCGATTTATGAAAATGCAGAAATTCGAGAATGGCGCCTGCAAAATTTGATTACACACCAGCTCCTACGAGCTCACGGAATGGAGTTCCAAAGGCATTATATTGGCAGTGCTGCCTGCTGCCCTAGCCGAGCTACATTTATGACAGGGCAATATCCCTCGCTTCACGGTGTTAGTCAGACGACAGGTATGGCCAAAACCCCTTTTGATTCTGATATGTTCTGGCTGGATCACAATACCGTTCCTACAATGGGAGATTATTTCCGCGCAGCAGGATACCAAACGCACTATAAAGGGAAGTGGCATTTTTCATACGAGGATATTGTTATTCCTGGCACACATACAGGACTGGCTAGTTACAATCCGCAGACGGGCGTGCCCAATAAAGAAAGAGAACAGCTGTACAGCAACGCTAATCGCCTAGATAACTTCGGCTTTTCCGGTTGGATCGGACCTGAGCCGCATGGTCAAGACCCTAGAAACTCAGGCTCTTCCGCCGCCGTCGGACTTAGCGGAAGAGATGTCGTCTATGCGGCGGAAGCTGTGCAGCTCATCGAAGCGTTGGATGTTCAAAAACAGCAGCAGCACGATACCCCACCTTGGCTTGTCGTCGCTTCATTTGTAAATCCGCATGACATTGTGCTGTATGGCTCCATTACAGCTCATCTGCCCATGTTCCGTTTCGATGTCGATCCTACTGTACCAGAGGTTAATCCTTCACCAACGTCTCACGAATCTCTGTTAACGAAGCCACGCTGCCAAGCAAGCTACCGCGATATTTATCCGATAGCACTCCAGCCTATACTGGATCAGCCTTTTTACCGCAGACTCTACTATCAGTTACAAAAGAACGCCGATCAAGAAATGTATAAAGTATTTCAGGCGCTCACCCGCTCCTCCTTTTACGACAATACCATCGTCATCTTTACCTCCGATCATGGGGATTTGCTAGGCACTCATGGCAATTTGCATCAGAAATGGTACTGTGCGTATGAGGAAATGCTGCATGTTCCATTTATTATCCACAATCGGCAGCTATTCCAGCAGCATGAACATATCCACAAGCTGACGAGTCATCTTGATCTTATCCCCACGATGCTCGGACTTGCCAATGCAGATGTGGAGGCTATTAAGACGCAGCTGCAGCACAAGTTTAGTGAAGCTCATCCGCTCGTTGGTCGCGACCTTACGCCAATTGTGTTGGATGAAAAAGGAGCAGAGAAAATAACGAACGAGCCGATCTACTTTATGATCGATGACGATGTTACACGCGGACAGCATCAAGTTAATCCTTTGGGGATTCGATATCCATCCGTCATCCAGCCAAACCATGTTGAGACGGTGATCACGATGCTGCAGCAAAATGGGAAGGATGAGCTGTGGAAGTTCTCCCGCTATTTTGATAACACTCAATTTTGGAGCAAGCCCGGGGTACAAGATGAAACGATGCGTCCAATCGGTAAGACGGCTAAAGGGCAGACGGAATGGGTGACGCAAGTGAAGACGGAACCCGCACCGGAGGAGTACGAACTATATAATCTTACGGCCGATCCACTGGAAGCCCATAATCTAGCCCATCCTTCGTATGCAACGCCCTATACCGAGGGCATTCAAGCTCAAATGATGCAGCTATTAGACGAACAGCGCAAACAGAAGCGTCTCACTCCTACGCAAACGAACCAGATCAAGTAAGTTTTTTTCTTAGCAGGGCTTCGCTTCTGCCAAACCAAAGCCCCACTCCCCTGTTCCCGGTATGATCACATTGCTCATTGAACCAAACAAACCTGGAACAAAGACGAGAGGAAGCTGGTTGTTACGATGCAAGTACATGTTCATGTGTCTTCACCTGCCTATTTTTTAAAAGTACGCCCCTTGCATATGTATGCGACCTACTACCTGAAAAGGCACTAGAAACAAAAAGAAGCATAGCGCTGCTGCGAGGAATCCATCATTGAGCCTCGCAGCTTTACTATGCTTCTTGCTATTTTGCTATAGATAAACAGTATCGTTACGTTGCAGGAACAAGATCCTTAAGCACAAAATGTTCTACTGCTTTCGCTACCCCATCATTCATATTTGTATCGGTCACATAGTCAGCAATCTGCTTAATTTCATCTGGCGCATTGCCCATTGCAACAGCAAGACCTGCGAATTCAAGCATCGCCACGTCGTTATAGCCATCGCCCATGGCGATGACTTCGGAGCGCTCAATGCCGAGCTGCTGGATGAGATGATTCAAGCTTGTCCCTTTGTTCACACCGTCTTCCGTAAACTCCAAGAAAAATGGCTTGGAGCGCATCACGTTTAATTGCCCTGCCATTTTCGCTTTTAGCTTCTCTTCTACAACGACAAGCTTTTCGGGCTCTGCTACCATAAGCACCTTCACGACCGGCACTTGAACCGCTTCAGCGAAGCTCGGTACCTCAACTACTTTCATCCCTGTAATTTCAGATTCAACATGGGTATATTTAGTTGCTTCCTCTGTGATAATATCATCGCCGACATACGTCAAAGCGGATACGCCCTCTTCAAGGCTCATCCCATGCAGCGCGTGCGCCATCTCTGGCGTCAACGTACTGCTGAACGACTCTTCTTGCGTCTTCCAGTTAATAATTTTCGCACCGTTGAAGGATAGAATGAAGCTTCCATAACGCTCAAGGTGCAGCTCATCTGCCAACGCTCGCATCGCATAGGTTGGGCGGCCTGATGCCAACACAACTTTAACGCCTGCTTCCTGCGCAGTCATAAGTGCTTGCTTGTTTCCTGGCGAAATCGTTCCATCATCACGCAGTAATGTATCATCAAGATCGAGTACAATCATTTTATATTTCATATGGCAACATCCCTTTATCTATGATCTAGTAAAAGTTTAGTAACTCATTCTACTATACCATTTCTCTGGATGCTGAGGCTCACCAATATATGTTGCGGATGCTTCTAAATGGGCATCTCCCCCTTAATGCCCAACCTATAAATGAGTAGTTCTTCACAGAACCTCTTTTTTTTCTGAATAAGGAGGAAAAGAGATAGGAATTATGAATGGAATCCCGTTAGTGGAAGAACGTGGAATCAACCTGCTATAATCAATGTAATTTCTTTCCGCCTAGCAAAGGAGCGTGTTCTATAGATGTCGATGAAAGCCATGCTTTTTGATTTTGATGGAACGCTTGCTGATACACTGCCGTTATCGTTCAATGCCTTCAAGTCCGTATTCAAGCAATACGACAATCGCGAAGTGACAAACGAAGAGCTAGTCGCGATGTTTGGCCCAACAGAAGAAGGTATCATTTATACGAACTTCGCTAACAAGCCATTCGTACCAGACGCGATTCAAGGCTACTACTCCTACTATGAAAAAGAACATCATACAGAGTGTCAATGTGACCAAGGCATTATCGATCTCCTTCTATTTTTGAAAGAGCACGGTGTAAAAATTGGCGTCGTCACAGGCAAAAGCAGACGCTCTTTTGATATTTCTGCTGCGGCCTTACAGCTCGACTCCTATTTCGATGTATCCATCACAGGTGCTGATGTCGTTCAACCAAAACCCCATCCAGAAGGCATTCATAAAGCACTCCATACATTAGGGATTGATTCGGAAAATGCAATCTTTGTAGGTGATAGCAATGCGGACATTCTCGCTGGAAAAGCTGCGGGATTACGTACATACGCGGTCCAATGGCTGTCTACTTGCCAAAGCTTAACCTATAATGTGGAACCAGATGGCCTCTTTACAAATGTAATGCACTTCCGCGAGCTTCTTGAGAAAGAGGTCGTTATCCATGGACATTAAGTGGCTGGAATGGGCAAAACAAATCCAAGCAATAGCCCAAACAGGACTCACCTATACGCAAAATGAGTATGATATCGAGCGGTACGAGGCTTTACGAGACATAAGTATCGATATTTTAGCGAACCATACTTTTACCGATAAAGAGAAAATTGCACTTACCTTCGCCAGCGATCTCGGCTACGCCACTCCGAAAGTGGATATTCGCGGCGTGGTATTTAGAGACAATAAGATTCTTCTTATTCGTGAAAAAATAGATGGCGCATGGGCGCTGCCCGGCGGTTGGGCAGATATCGGTTTCTCACCATCCGAGATTGCAGTAAAAGAGGTTAAAGAAGAATCAGGCTTTGATGTTGTACCCATCCGCCTGTTGGCGGTCTTGGACAAGAAGTTTCATAACCATCCACCTGAACCTTACCATGTCTATAAGCTGTTTATTCGGTGTGAAATTGTTGGCGGTGAAGCGGCAGCAGGGTTGGAGACAAGCGCAGTTGAATTTTTCGAGGTGGATCATCTGCCAGAGCTATCACTTGAGCGAAATACAGCTCAACAGATTAGGACGATGTTCGAATTTCTTGAGCATCCAGATAAGCCCGTCATTTTGGATTAAGAAATGGACAGCTAAAAAGAACCAAGCATTCGAACAGAGGAAGACCATCTCCACACTCCGAATGGTTGGTTCTTTTTACTATATCTACACTACAAGGTAGGCATTCTAATATAGGAGCTATTGGGGATTATTTAGTCTATCGTAATGCCTGCGCTTGCTAATCCAGAAAGAACAGAGCCAAAAAAAGTGCCTAATGTGTTAGGGATGACAATAAGAAGCAGCTTATCTCCAGGTACTACAGGGATATTTTGAACACTCACACCACTCGCATTATCTCCAGGGGCAACGTTACTAAAGTTGGGTGCCAATGCTAATGGTGTCCCGACTGGATTATAGATATTGCTAGTAGCTGGCGCAAGATATAGCTGCATATTAACTTGTAAAATCCCCGGTAAAAGTCCCTGAGATATGACGAAGAAGAAGCCAGCTAGCGATGTAATCGTACCCGCTCGAGGAACAACAAAGCCGAAGTTGGGAACATTGGGCAATCCAATCGTTATGGAACCGCCCGGGGTCACACTTATCGCTTGTGCAGTTCCAAATGACAGCATTCCTCCATCTACAATTGGGCCATCTGCAGCGGTAATTAAATCAATGACATCATTCCCTGAAGCATAAGGGATGACAGCTCCTATACCGATGGCTGTTGCTCCTGTGGGGCCAGTGACCCCAGTTGCACCAGTTATACCTGTAGCTCCTGTAAGCCCCGTGGCTCCTGTAGTACCTGTGAGGCCTATGGCCCCAGTTATCCCCGTATTTCCAGTTACTCCAGTGGCACCTACAGCTCCTGCTGGCCCCGTTGCTCCAGTCACTCCTGTAATTCCAATTCCCGTAGGGCCAGTGGTGCCCGTAATGCTTAAACCTGACGGACCCGTTGTACCTGTAACGCCCGCTATTCCTGCTGGCCCTTGAGGACCTTGCGGTCCAGGAGGTCCGGGAATTCGTTTTTTTACTACTTTAATGATCACTTTTTTGCATATTTTATGCCGTTTAAGCTTAACTTTACATCGATGGCCTTTTTTAAAGGTTTTTCGGTGCTTTCTTGGATCAGACACCGTATCGTCCCCCCTTCTCCGTTTTACTTACCAGCATTTTATTGGGTAAGAAGACAATTCGGTTGGACATCTGTACCTTTCACTAATGATTTTTCTGTGTCACTTGTCCATTTCCATAGACAAAGGCCGCCCCAAACAGGGCGACCTCTTCTAGTCAATTTTCAAATTATTGTTTTTTTACAACAGGAATCCACAGCTCATTTTTATTTTCTTCTGGCGGCAAATAACTCTCAATCGCAGGCAAGTTAGCAAGATCGTAGGAAGATACCGGCAGCCAATCCGTATATAATCGTTTCCAACTTTCTTGGATGTTCTGTGGTGCCCCAGTCGATTCAAAAACAGCCCAGGTTGCTGCTGGAATAACAATTTTAACTAATCCGTCAGGGACTTCTTGATCCGATGCAATCGCCATGTAGTAGTCGAATCCATCATTTTTCCCCCATTGCCCACTTGCGCAAACGCCTAGAATACCACTAATTTTGTTCGACTCATTTCGAATAGATAACAGCGTTTCAAATAGCCCTTTCCCTTGTACCTCCACCCATAACTGCGGAATGACCTGATACGAATCTTTATGGCTCACATGCTCTTTCTGGCCAATAATGGTGAAGCTCCCCACTTCTTCAATTCGGTAATCCATAGCGACGACTCCTTTAATGGAAATTTGAAAGGACAAGCGTGGATAGGCTTTGAGCTGCGTCCCTACACTACGTGCTGCCGTTGGTGTAGTGCCATGTAATTGTTGAAAAGCTCGCGTAAACGCTTCTGGCGAATCGTATCCGTACTTGAGTGCAAGATCAATCACCTTCTCCTGACTATTTTGCAGCTCAAAAGCAGCGAGAGTCAGACGGCGGCGTCTTATATATTCTGATACAGGGACTTCGGTAATAAACGAGAACATCCTTTGAAAGTGATACGTAGAACAGCATGCCACTTTCGCTACTTCTGAGTAAGCAATGTCTTCCGTAATATGTTCCTCAATATAATTGATGGCTTCATTCATTCTCGCGACCCAATCCATCCACATCACCTTCCTTTCGAAACTTACTATATCGTGCTTTAAAGCTTGCAGCCGTGCATTTGATGCACCAAAATGCAAGGATATGTTTTTTCAAAAATGGATGAGATCCAACAACGAATGTAAATAACTCATAGCATCTGTGATTTAGTATGTATTTCGTTCAAGACCGTAAAAAACCTTTATCCCCTCCACATTGCTGCGATCACCCAATAAGTTGAAAACGAATGGAGGAAAATGAGACAATAACAATAACGTGGATAAGAAAGCACAGATTCTCAAACAATCACAATCATGTAGGTATCCTTTGTACGAATCATAGCTATCACGAAAATAGACATCTTGGGTAAAGGGGAAAATACGTATGACGGAAGCTAACATTAACAACTGGAGAAATGGAGCCGCTGGACGCAAGTTTATCGCTTCGTTTAGTGGAGGGAAAGATAGCGTCTTAGCACTGTATAAAGCGATGAAAGTCGGAGAACCATTAGGGCTCATCGTTATGCTTGAAGAGGAAGGGAAACGCTCCCGCTCCCACGGCATGCCGCCTGAACTTATCCGCGCACAAGCCGAATCGATAGGCTTGCCCGTATTTACAGCGGCGGCAAGCTGGGCAGATTATGAAGCCGTCTTTATCGATCTTCTGGAGCAGGCAAAGCAGCAAGGTGCCGAAGTGTTAGTAACGGGCGACTTGGATATGCCTGCTCACGGCTGCTGGCAGGATGGCATTACACAGCGAGTGGGAATGAAGCTCGGCATGCCCCTTTGGGAAATGGATCATCGCGAAGCTGTCGATGAGTTTATTAATCTAGGGTTTGTTACAGTTGTTGTCACGGTGAATCTATCATTAGGGATGACAGAAGACGATCTTGGGCGAACGCTAACGCATGAATATGTGAAAGAACTTGAAGCGCGTGGCATCGACCCTTGCGGAGAAGGCGGAGAGTTCCATACGACGGTCATCGATGGACCTATTTTCAAACATCCTATTCCTGTTCGTAAATGTGAGATACTAAGGCATGAAAACTATGCCTTTCTTCCGTTAGAGCTAGATGAAGCGAACAGAATATGTGGCTCATAACCTATAAGAGCTCGAAGTACCCACTGTTGAAATCACACATAAGCCATCCTGATTAGGATGGCTTCTATCATTTCTTGCCTATATTCCTTGTTTATATGGTAATTGATAAAACGGCTAACACTTACGCAAATAAAAATAGAATTGAACACCATCTTCTGTATTTTCAACGCCGTACGGTACATGGTGGAGCTCAAGAATATTTTTGGAAATCGCAAGTCCGAGTCCGGTTCCGCCCTGAATCCGTTGACGAGATGAATCCCCCCGATAGAAACGGTCCCACACTTTATCCAACTGAGAAGGCGGAATATGAACCCCTTTGTTCTCGATACTTACTTTTATGAACTCGCCCTCTTCGACAGTCAAAATATACAATTGCTCTCCTTCTGGCGTATAACGAATAGCATTCGTCATAAAGTTAGTAATGACCTGTTCAATGCGGAGCTGATTCGCTTCAACGGTTAAAGGTATAAGCTGTATATGGACGCGAAGTTGCTTCTTTTCCAACTCCGGTGCAAGCTGTTCACATATATAGGCTATGATCGTATCAAGCTGGAACACATCCATCTCCATCTTGAACGTGCCGGATTCAAACTTAGCCAACTCCAACATATCCACGATCATCAAGTCCATTTTATCGACTTCTTTCACCATCGCCTCAAAATAATGCTCTCGTTTATGCTGGGCAACCCCGTCTCGCAGTATAGAAATGCAGCTTTTCATAATGCTTAAAGGCGTCTTCAATTCATGGGATACACCAGCAATAAATTCTTTCCTTGTATTCTCTAACTGCTTCTCCTTCTCAATATCTCGCTGCAACTGCTCTATATAAGAATGTAACGTCTGCGAAAGCTGATTAATATTGGACGACAGGTCACCAATCTCGTCTTTCGATCGGATAGACAACTGTTCAGAGAAGTCCAGATTCGCAATTTTTTCGGTAGTACTATTGATTCGTAAGAGCGGCTTAGCTATCTTTTTGGAGTAATAAAAGGAGACGAGAACGACCAGCAGCAGCGCAAGTGCAATAACATATCCATAGTACTCCTCTAGCATTTGTACAGCTTCATCAACGGGCTGCAAGGATGCCATTGCGAACAAATAAACTGTTGAACTATCACTACCGCGGATCGGTTTAATAAATAGTTTATACTTCACATTATTGTGCACCCTATCTAGCATTTTCATCGAATTGATGTGCATATCATTCACAGCATCTTCGTCCTGCAATAAGTCTGCTTGGAATTGTTTAATTTCCCCCATAAATAGGGCATCATCATACATCAGGCTCGAAACATTATTCTCTTCCGGAATCCGGATTTCGGTAATTGTTCCATACATGAATACGATTGAACCATTAAGTATATTTTCTTTAACTCTCTTGTCATCGGTTACTTGCCCAAAATGCTCATTACCCCAAGAGTAATTACCTAGATCTGGGGATCTAATCCGCACAGGGACATATGTCTCATCCTTATTTATTGCTATAACAGTAACTTCTGATCCTACGTGAAAGATCGATGAATCAGCAGCTACTTTCTCTGTGCTGACCAGATTGTAAAGGGGAATACGAATAATTTCATCAGAGATCACGTTTTTAACACCATCAGTGCGCTCATATTTGACGCCTTCAGAGGGCTTGCTTTGCCTAGTATAAGAATCTAGCTTAACCTTCACATAAAAGTCATCCGCACCCCGCAAGTTACCGTGGCTATCGAGCGTCGTAATCCATGTATTATTGTCCCGATAGAACTCTTGCTCCAGCCTCTGTATGGCAGGTGTGTTTCCATTGGCATTTACATAATCGCGCTCGAACAATTGTATGTTAGCTTGAATATCATCCAGTTTGCGATTCTCATAATACTGTTTGAAGAAAAATGATTGTCCAACATACACGGTTGCTAAAATAAGCATACATAATGCTGTCGTTAAAAAAAACAGCTTCCAGACGATCCCTACTCTCATACGCTTGCCTCGAACTTATAACCAATGCGCACGACCGTTTTGATAAGCTTGCCCTTACTGCCAAGCTTGCCCCGTATATTTCGAATATGTGTATTTACCGTGCGATCATCACCTGAGCTCTCGTACCCCCAAATCTTCGTAATCAATTGCTCTCTAGTAATAACAATCCCTTCGTTCACCATCAAATAAGACAAAATCTCAAACTCGGTATAGGTGAAGCTGATACTAGCACCGTCAATCATCACCATCCGTGAAGCATTATCGATACACACACCGCCATATATCAAAGTATCTGATAACGCTGTAGTTGTTCGAGCTCGGCTGTCGAGTAGACGCTTAGCCCGGGCTAACAGGACGGGTGGACTGTAGGGCTTCGTCACATAATCATCCGCCCCTAGTTCAAAGCCTAGGAGCGTATCATCTTCGTCCACCCGCGCAGTTAGCATAATGATTGGGACGTCCGAACTTTTACGAATACGCCTGCATACAGACCATCCATCGAGTTCTGGTAGCATAATATCTAGCACGATCAAGTCCACTTGGTGCTCTTGAAACAAGGCTAAGCCTACCTTGCCATCAGATGCTTCCAACACGTCATAGCCATCGTTTATAAAGTAATCTTTTGCAATTTCCCGTAATATTGGTTCATCTTCAACGATTAGAATGGTCTTTGGCATCGTGATAACTCCTAACCCTAGGTTGTGATATCTGTATTATACCAGCACATAGAAGCCATCTCCCTACCACCTGATCTTTACACTACTTCATTCGGATAGATTCGATCATTTTATTGGCTAATACGCTCCATTCTTCTTGTATCCCAATGGGGCTAGAGACTTCAACTTCCAGATGCCCGCCATGTAAACTTGACCAACATAGAAGGACATATTTATTTTTAGTCGTTATCTCTTGCACCGCCATATGCTTACCGTCAACTTCCCTGACTCCCTCACTTATTCCCTCAGCACCTTCATAATTCTGCTCTAGAATACCCTTCATCTTTTTCAAGCTTTGTTCACCTAGACTAGCCTCTCCCCCGGTTTTTTGCTCAGGATCATGCTTGATCGTAAACGTAACTTGATTGGATTCATCACGAAACTTGATTTCCTGATCGTTGGGAGATTCCTCCTTAAATCCTTTCGGAATTAAAATCTCCAGTTGATTAGAAAGTATACTCTTCCTTTCTAATCGGTCATCTGATTGATCAGTGAGTGCATGCTTCTCTTCTAATTTTTCACCTGTTGTATTCGCAGGGATTATTTTAATAACTTTTTCGTCGGGAAACTCATCTGTTGACTGAGAATGTTGTTCTTTACTTGAATTTTTATTTGCACTTAGGTTAGATGCAACCTGAGTACAGCCCATGATGGTACTTACGAACACGATAAACATGAGAAGGACAGCTATGTGCTTCATCTTCGATCTCCTCTCGTCATACCATTTATTCATTAAGGTAGGTCATAACACGATTCTGGATCAGATTAGCAACATCTTCCGCCGACTTCTGACCACTAAAGTAAGCCACTGCTTCTTCACTTATAATAGACTGAACCTTACTATCTTCCTTAATAAAGATGCTGGCGTCAGCAATCATCTGCTTTAAAATTTCCATATCTGCAGCGGTCACGGGTACATCCTCTCCAGTTACCGAACTCACCTTTCCCTTCTCCAGCAATTGATTCATTGCTTTCTCATTAGCTGACTTATTTACCGCAAACCCTTGTTGATTTGGCTTAGATTGAAATTGATCAGATAAGAGAAACTTAAGGAATTCCCACGCCTCTGGCTTGACCTTTGAATTAGCATTTATTGCGATGGGGTTATCTCCCCTAAAAGAAACTCCTGAAGGCTGTTCACTCGTATGAGGCTTGCGATATACCTTTCCTTGCTTGAAGAAACTGACGCTTTCTGTAAAATAGTCGCTTGGCGAAAACATTAACATCGGGTAGAAGTAAGCCTCTCCTACATATAGAGCGTTATCCGTAATGACTTTATCGTCGTACATGGCCTTCACCTGGCCCAGCATATCAATAAAGAAGGGGGACTGGAACTTGGCGTTCGATGTTGACGAATCGACCAATTGCGAATAGTTATCTGCAACAAGATAGCCTAACATTTGTTCTGGAGGCGTATTGCCTATCGCATAACGACCATTTTTCTCATGCAACTGCTTACCCGCCTGTGCAAATTGGCTCCATGTCCAATGCTTATCATCAATTTCGAGCTGTGCAGCCGTGATCGCTTCATTATCTCCGAGTAATGTATCTAGGAAAAATCTCGTCGGCAATACATAAAGACCGTCATTCATTTTCGCATGTTCAAAAATATTCATATAATAATGATCTTTATTAAACGACTTATCCTGCTCCATCAATTCCGTAAGATTGACGAGTGCATGTTTATTTACGTACTTTCCAATCTGAAGCCCCGCAACGTTTAGATCAATTAAGTCCGCACCTTTACCAGAAAGGATTTGTGTATTTGTAGTTTGCACATACTTTTCGAAATCTGCCTCAGTGTTTCCTCCCTCGGATTTGTACTCCTTAATTTCGATAACTGTATCCGGGTGCAAAGCCTCAAACTCAGCCTTCGCTGACTTATAGTAATCACTCGCCGTATGTACGGAGAGAACCACTGTCTTACGTCCGTCCCCTTTCGGCTGCTCATTTCCAACTGCACAGCCTGTAAGGGTGATAGCTAGTATTACACACATCAACATCAACCATTTTTTCATTAGTAATTGTCTCCTCTCATTATGAAAGCTGAATCATACCTATACGAATTCCTATTGTGGTCTTACTCTACTTCCCTCTACTAATGGCTCCGTACTTTCAACGACGATCTGCTCATTTAGATAAGCACCAGAAAGGATAACGGTTTCACTGTCATTGGCAGATCCTACTGCAACCTTGGTTTTTCGGATGTAGTACGTATTGCCGAGAGGTCCTTTATCTTCCTCTACTACATGTACATAGTGGTTCGCTCCTTCTTTATGAATTGCCTTATTGGAGAGGAGCATACCGCCCCCTTCCCCAGATGTGCGGGTCACATTCACACGGACTTGTTCACCTGTTCGAACGGTTTTATCCAATACGTTTACAACAATACGATTCCAATCCACTGCCTCTAACGGCTGCTGGATACCTGTTTCTGCTTCACCTACAGATAGGGAGGGAGAGGAGGGCGCTCTAGCATCCACATGCTCTATCGTTATGATTGTGCCATTCAGCGGTCTGGTAGCCCCGCCGCCATAACTTTGCAAGTCCAATTTATCGCCCATCTTCATTTCCTCAGTAGCAGCTGCAGGAAGTGAAAGTTCCGTCTGATAACCCAAGCTTTCGTTCGATAGCCGAACATCGAAACCGTCATTGGCCGACGGCGCACCTGTGACAGCATTCAACTTCGTAATGACTCCATCAAACGGTGCCACAATGTTTGAATCCCGTCGGATGCTCTGTTGTAGATTTTGTATCTTTCTTTCCTGATTCTCTATTTGCAATTGCGCGAGCTTCATGTCTCGTTTGGAGGCACGCATACTCGCTTCATCATTATTCCTTACGGCTTCCACATAGCGTTCTTGGGGTGCTTCCAACTCCAGTTTCATCCTCGCAAGTATGCCTTGCTCATCTTGCAGCCGATTGTGAGCATCCGGGTTCTCATATGTGATCAGTGTCTGACCTTTTGTTACTCGATCGCCCTTCTTTATCCTTACATTTTTCACGGTCCATTCAGCGGAGCTTGATAGCTCAACCTCACTTACTGGTCGTAGTGTTCCAATCGCACGAAACTCTTGAACGACCTGCCCCTGTTTTCCAACCTCTGTCCATACTTTGGGCAAATCCAACGTTCTCAGCGTATTGCTGTACAAAGTAAGGATTAGCAGCGCTATCGTACTTCCTATTAAGAGGAATCGGAGCATTTTTTTTCGTTTTTGAATGGAATGTTCCTCTACGCTCGCATTTTCATTCATACGATGACCTCCTTATCCTTTAATACCTGACAGCTGCACGCCCTGTACGAAATAAGACTCTGCATATAGAAATAAGAGAACCATTGGTGACATATACAACACCGAAGCGGCAAAGCCCACTCCTTTCGCTGCTTCCTGAATCCGAGATAAGTATAGTGACAAAGGCTGTTTAAAGGCATCTTCGAGAAATATCAATGGCTGCTCGACCATATTCCAGTAGTCCACAAACAGCAGAATGACGAGCGCCGCAATGCCAGGCTTCATGAGCGGAACGATAATCCGCCAGAAAATATACCAGTGTCCTGCACCATCCATAACAGCTGCCTCCACATACGCGTACGGGATAGACAGCATGAACTGCCGCATCATGAACACACCAAATGCTGAAAATATACCTGGTAAAATGATGGCACTCGCACTGTTCCCGATCCCTAACAGATCGATGATAATGTAGTTAGGTACCAAGGTTACTTGGAAGGGCATCAGCATTGTCATCAAGTAGACAAAGAATAAGACTTCCCTTCCCCGAAACTTCAGTTTTGAGAAGGCGTAAGCGGCCAAAGCCCCAACTACGGTCTGCCCTACGACAATTGGAACGACTAGAAACACGGAGTTCCAGAACATATTTAAGAAGATAGGTGTTTCCAGCAACACCTTGTCATACTGCTCAAAGGAAACCCAATCTGGAATCATTTTTAAATTAACAAAAGCATCCATCGCCCCAGATCCTGCATCTGGCATCTTACCCAGCAGTTCGTAATTATGGTTAATTTCCTTCTCCTTCATGAGCGAATTCGTAAGCTGAACCCCGAATGGTAAGAGAGTAATCACCGCACATACGATGAGAAAAAGAGACACGATACATTTGTACAACAAAGCCGACTTTTTCATCTTCCACTCTCCTTACTCCAGAGATCGGCTGAATCGCCGCTCTATTGCTAGCAAGCTTGAGACAATGATCAAAATGCATATAACCATCATTACCGCGGCTGCCGTTAACTTCTGCATATCTAACGCGGCAAACATGTTATTCATATAGTGCTGCAGCATGTAAATGCTATCGTGCGGGTAATCTCCAGCAATTAAGTACGTCACTCGGAATATATGAAACGAGTTAATAATGGAGATAAGCACAACGAAGAACATCGTCGGCGTTAAGTAAACAATTGTAATATGGAACAACTTATGCAGCGGCCCGGCTCCCTCTATATCAGCCGTCTCATAATAATCCTTCGGAATGCTTTGCAGACCAGCAAGGAACAAGATTATGTTATAGCCTAGGTTCTTCCACACAAATACAAGTGTCAGCACACTAATTGCCCATTCTGACTTCATCCAGTCAATCCGATCCCAACCGAAGTGGGACATCCAAGCATTAAGCGACCCGTTCCAGTCAAATAGGATCTGCCATACCATGACAATCGAGGCGACCGGCACGACCAGAGGTAAAACAAATGCCGTTCGAAGCCAGCGCTTCACATAGACATTCCCGTTCAATAACAGGGCTAGCAGCAACGACAATAAGATGAGTATCGGTACGCTAACAGCTGTGAACTGTAACGTGTTCATGGCGGCTTTGCGAAACGAAGCACTGGCCAGCACATTCTCATAATTCGTTGTCCCTACAAACTCGCCGCCGCTCGTTTGATCCATCACTGAATACAGAATACCTATACCAAACGGGATCACGTAAAACACTGCAAATCCGACTATACTCGGCGCCAAAAAACCAATCGCTATAATACCTTGTCTGCGAACCAATCGCCGCAATCGCAGCAGCATGACACGGTACACCTCCTTCGTTAAGATCGAAATGATCTAGGCTTGACGTACATCTGTCATGTAAATACCAAACGAATAGATTTATAAAGGCATGATTGTCACTTAATGTTCATGAAAATAATCGATCACACCATTAACGATCGCCTCCGATGCCTCCTTGTGAAACTGCAAGGATCTCATTCGTGTCTCATCTTTTTCATTTGAAATGTAGCCCAGTTCAAGCAGCAGCGCTGGGACTGTATTTTCACGAAGGACATAGAAATCTCCCACTCTCACTCCACGATCTCTCGTGTCAAAGTCTTTCTCCATCAAACGATCATGAACCGCTTGAGCGATCGGTTGATCTTTACTATTTTTATGGTAAGTCGTCATTCCTTCTACATCGTTCGTTGTGAACGCATCGAAGTGAATGCTGAGGAAAAGATCAGCCCCTGCTTCTGTAGCCACATCCACACGTTGCTGTAGGTCAACGGCCTCGTCCTGCTCTCGCGTTAATAGGACTGTCGCTCCTGTTCTCTCCATCAACTCTTGCTCAATTTCTTTTGACATCTGCAGCGTCATATCTCGCTCTATCGTTCCTAGCTGACCGATAGAGCCCGGATCTTTCCCACCGTGACCCGGATCAATGACGATCGTTTTTCCTTCTAGCGGTCGTCCAGATGCCGCCATCAATGGCTGAACCTCTACATCTACAACATCATTGATGTTGTAGTAGAAGAATAGCCCTACTACGAGTAAACCCAGCACGCCTAGCAGTGCTAGTTTAGAAGCTATTTTCGATTTTTTAAAATTTATCGATCTATAGGCTAAATCATCGTTTGTCAATTTTGTTCGTTTATTGAGTCGTCTCATCACAGTTCCTCTCCCCTGTCTTTCCATCAGTTGACCTTAGTCTACTGACCCTGTATAAAGATGAGATGAAGATGCTATAAAGATGAATCAAAATATAGGTTTTAATTTGGTAGAATACTGAATCAAGAATGGAGAGTATAATAGAGGAGTATACGGAAGATAAACGGTGGAACTCTGTATGTATATAGTTCGAAATAAAGCGTAGAAGAGGTTTAACATGAGCGAGAAGCAGTTTACAGATTATCCATTAAGTGAAGAGATCGTGAGAGCACTAACTAGCTTAGGTTATGAAAAGCCAACAGAGGTGCAAACGAAAGTCATTCCTGTTGCATTTGAGAAAAAAGATCTTGTTGTCAAATCACAAACAGGCAGCGGTAAAACCGCCGCTTACGGTATTCCACTGTGTGAGTTAGTGGAGTGGAACGAGAATAAGCCGCAGGCGCTAATCCTTACACCAACTCGCGAACTTGCGTTACAGGTCAACGAAGACATCATGAACATAGGCCGCTTTAAGCGAATTAAAGCAACCGCTCTGTATGGAAGACATCCTTTTTATGAGCAAAAGGCGGAGTTGAAGCAGCGCACCCATATCGCGGTAGGTACACCGGGTCGTGTATTCGACCACATTCAGCGCGGCACGTTATCGCTAGAACGCATTGCTTATCTCGTTATTGATGAAGCTGATGAAATGCTCAATATGGGCTTTATTGAACAAGTTCAGGCGATCATTCAAGAGCTGCCTCGTAATCGAGTGACGATGCTGTTCTCCGCTACGTTCCCTGAGGACGTAGCTAAACTTTCGCGCAAATATATGGACAATCCCGTTGAGATCGAGATTAAAGCGAGCGGTGTCACGACGGCTACGATTGAGCATGCACTTATTCAGGTGAAAGAGGCAGATAAGCTAGATGTGCTTCAAAATCTACTTATTGTTGAGAGCCCTGAAAGCTGTATTATTTTCTGCCGTACGCAGGAGCATGTGGATCGTCTGTTCAGAGAAATGGCTGAACTTGATTATCCATGTGATCGCATTCATGGCGGCATGGAGCAAGAAGAGCGCTTCGAGGTTATGAACGCGTTCCGTAGAGGACAATTCAGGTACTTGATTGCGACCGATGTAGCTGCCAGAGGAATCGATATCACAAATATCACCCATGTCATTAACTACGATATTCCGCTCGAGAAAGAAAGCTATGTGCATCGCGTGGGACGTACGGGGCGTGCAGGCAAAACGGGCAAAGCGATTACATTCGTTACGCCTAAAGACAGCAATCGCCTAGCTGATATTGAAGCATATATTGGATTCGCAATTCCAAAAGTAAACGCTCCTTCCGAAGAAGCAGTAGAGCTGCGTAGAGAACAGTTCGAACAAAGCTTGCACGTCGGACAGGTGCTTAAAGTTGATAAGCGTGAGCAATTGAATAAGCAGATTATGAAGCTGAACTTCAATGGCGGCAAGAAGAAGAAATTTAGAGCCGTAGATTTTGTGGGAACTATCGCTAAGCTAGACGGGGTAACTGCAGATGATATCGGGATTATTACGATTTTCGATCATGTGACAGATGTAGAGATTCTGAACGGCAAAGGGCCGCTTGTACTTGAAATGATGCAGGACATTACGATAAAGGGCAAGCTTTTAAAAGTCCGTAAAGGCAAGAAGTAATTCTATCATGTAACAGGTACGAAACCTTCTTATAATCAACAGCGACCGTAATGAAACTCAAAAGCCGCCTCAGATAACGAACTGAAAGCGGCTTTTGGTTTTTAGCCAACGGCTTTTTTGCTGTTTAATCAAGAGCCCCCCCTATCTTTCGAGATAGCAGCTGGCTCGTCTTATCTATTCTTTGTCTATCACGGTCACGGTTTGGCTGCTAGTAAAAGTAATCCTCTATTTAAACCTGACTGTACCACTTCGGAACCATAAGCTCGAAGTTGCTATGGTCATCCATACACCTTTGAATTCTTCTCATAATATCATCAAGCTCGTCCGTGTTTACTTTCAACACCCATACAACGGATGAAATTAAGGTCATCGCGAGATACAGAGAGTACAACCGCCAAAACTCTTCATTAGGCTCTTCACCATGATGGTATCCCCGAATTTGTCCAGTTGAAAAAGGAATACTAACTTCCGTACTAAACAACCCAATTTTCACAAACTCATGAATCGGATCTCCCCAGTCATCTCGATCGAAATCAATGACACCGGAAAATTTACCGTCCTTTATGACCAAATTACGAGGATGAAAGTCATCATGCTGGTACTTATTCGGTCGATCTTTCATTAAGTGAAGATTGCTATCGATAAATGATAATAGCACCGCATCATTAGGGATGACGACCCCACATTCCGCATATTGCGTTCGATACCTTTGATGCTTTCTAGACATGAGTTCATACCAAGGTTCCTTATGATCAGGTGCAGAAACTTGGTTCATTTTCAGCAGTTCTATACCTGCTTCAACACCAACATCAAACTGTTCTATTTCCGTTAACTGCGGCAATTGTTCAAAAGCCTCATTGCCCGCAACAAATGAAAGAATTGTATAACCTAGCTCTTGTTCTGGAATTGTACCAATCTCGATTGGTCTAGCACATCGTACAGCCCGCTGTTCCATCAGCTGGAGATGTTTAAATTTGATTTGCTTGTCGCTGTGCATATCTATGCTATAGGTTCTGAGTATGTACTGAGGGTGTTCATTGCTATCATAGACGATGTATTTCTTATCACTTGAGTACCCTTTATGAATCTGTTCAAGCCTACTACTGTTACGAAGGAATGGAATGGCGTCTCGTAAAATCTCTAGTTGTCTCATATTGTCACTCATGGTTATCCTTTCTCCTATTATTTTAACGTTAACTGAAATAATCAGGCTAACCAATATACCATATTCTTCTTATATAGGGAACAAATTAATTATAATAAAGACCACGCTAAGACGATATAAAAAGGAAAGGAGCCTTACCCGCATCTTTGGTAGGTAGACTCCTAATTTGTATACATTCGTAATTTCTAAATTTCAGGGTTATGTCTCACACTTGTGTATATTCATCAATTAATTTTATATACTGCTCATACCATGTTTTCCACTCATCTGCACGTGATTCAATGGTTCTTCCATCTAGCAGCGCGTGAATAACGTCCAAACATACATGCCAGCCTGCAAGGTCCTTTGGCGTGTGGTCTGTAATCTTATGAATGGTTTCTATTAAAAACAGTTCACATCCATCAGGCGTAGGATGCAGCTCGAAACGGACTCGGTCTTCCCCCCATGTATATGCCAACACAGAATACGTTTGAAGCTCAAGGATGTCAAGCTCCTCGAACGTTCCGTCCTGCATATCAAACTTGATAACTCCTCCTACTCGAAGCTCATCTACCCGTAACTCAGAGAACCATTGCTCTAATTTATCATTCTCCGTCAACATAGACCATACTTCCTCAACAGAGTGCTGTAGATGACGCTCGAAACGGGCTATATGTCCGCCTTCAACTTGTTGCAGAACAGCTAACATAGATATACCTCCTTAATACTAGTACTTGATACTACTCCTTCTTATTATGTACGATTTCTATACAGGAACACACCCCACCGTTGTTAAATGCAGCATGTGTTCAATCTAACCCTTATTTGCATCTCCACTTCCACTACTTGTAAAATGAAGTAACTAAAAACGAGCAGCGCATATAATCTACCACCATAAATGAATAAGGAGAATGATTATGGCACAAGTAAAAGTGTACGGATCACATGATTTCTTAACATCTATTCAAGCCCAACTGTCTGACATCATCCATTCTTGTATTGTTGATTCACTACAACTGCCCCCTGATAAACGATTCCATCGCTTTTTCCGTATGAAGCCCGAAGATTTTATATATCCCTCCGATCGAACAGAAAAATATACGATCATAGAAATTAGTATGTTTGAAGGACGTTCGGTTGAAGTCAAGAAAGAGCTCATACGTCTGCTATTTGATAGGATCAGTACATTAGGTATAGGAATAAACGATATTGAAATAACGATTTTTGAAACACCAAAAAGCAGTTGGGGAATAAGGGGATTGCCCGGTGATGAGCTGCAATTGAATTATAAAGTAAATCTTTAAGCGGAAAGGATGGACACCCTTGAAGGAATATATTATTGAAAAGCAAACGGGAAGAGCCTTCACTCTAAAGGCAGGAGATCTTATTTCCATTATCGATATCGAGGGAAAACAAGTGGCTGATTTCTTTGCGGTTAGTACAATGAATCATCAAGAGTACTTCTCAGCAGCTGTAACCATCGACTGCAAAGAGTCCTTGCTAATTACAAAAGACGACACCCTGTATACTAACTTGTACCGTCCGATGTTCACGATGATACATGATGATGTAGGCATACATGACTTGCTAATACCATGCTGTAGAAAGCAAATGTACAACCATTTTTTCAATAACGGTCACGGGCACAGCAATTGTTTTGATAACATCAATCAAAGTCTGAGTAAGTTTGGGATACCCCCTTTTACAACGTTACAACCACTCAACTTATTTATGAACACCAGTATAACCCCAGAAAAGAAAATCATAATAGACCCACCACTGTCAAAACCCGGAGATACCGTTACACTAAGGGCTGAAGTGGATGCTATCGTTTCTATATCGGCATGCAGCGTTATTGAAGGACCATGCAATGATGGGGTATGCAAGCCTTTAAAAGTAAGAATAGAACAAAGAGACTAACCCAACAGCCATGAATAACTGAAAGGTAAGCCTCTTTGAATTGTAATTTGCTCTTCTCATAGTTACTCGAATCCGCTTCTTGTAGTAATTAACGCTTCTCTACTTCTATAGTTGTTTGCTTTGAAGTTGTCTGCCTATGAACATTGAGCTTTCTGGACAACATCCAGCAAAGGTTTATTCGGAATATAATGCAGCGATTTAATATGGCGGATCGTTCGCGTAGCGGCACGCATAACCATGGAATGAGTCTCTACTCGATTGCCCGGCAAATAGCGGACTCCCTCTAGAAACTCCCCAGGTGTAATGCCCGTTGCCGCAAAGATAACATCCTCGGTGCCAACCATGTCATCCATCGTCAGCACCTTCCGTGGATCATCCATGCCCATAAACTTGCAGCGCTCATAATCCGCAGCATTGGCAGGCATCAGGCGACCCTGAATCTGGCCGCCGAGACACTTGAGCGCAGCAGCTGCAAGCACACCTTCCGGTGCACCGCCTGATCCTACGTACATATCGATGCCTGTCTCAGGGAAGGCTGGAGCCATTGCACCCGCTACATCGCCATCGCTCAACAGCTTGATACGAGCACCCATGCGGCGCAGTGTCTGAATCATCTCTGCATGTCGCTCACGATCAAGAATCATGACGGTTAATTCTGAAATAGGCTTATTCAAGTGCTTTGACGCTTTTTGAAGTGTAACATCGATAGGATCGTCTAATTTTACTTTGTCTACGAGTGCAGGACCGACAGCCAGCTTCTCCATATAAATATCTGGCGCATGCAGCAAGCAGCCTTTGTTTGCTATGGCGATAACAGATAACGCATTGTTTAGCCCTTTAGCAACAATCTCGGTTCCTTCCAGAGGATCAACAGCCACATCCACTTCCGGGCCATCCATGCTTCCGACTCGCTCACCAATATAGAGCATTGGTGCTTCATCCATTTCCCCTTCACCAATGACGACGGTTCCTTGGATCGAGACCGAATCAAACATGGCTCGCATCGCTTGTGTCGCTGCATCATCGGCAGCGTTCTTGTTGCCTCGACCTGTCCATGGAGCGGAAGCCAATGCTGCCAACTCCGTTACTCGCACAATCTCCAAAGATAATTCGCGCTCCATATCGACGCCCCCATTTTAGTCACGATTCATAATCATGCCTGCGGTTTCTTCAATCGCTTTGCCTGTTACATCAATGACCCGACATTCCAGCTTGTTCATTAACTGCTGAGCATAATCTAGTTCTTCTTGGATTCGGTTCAACTGCGCATATTGCGCACCTTCTGGTAAGCCTAACCACTTCAGATGCTCACTGCGTACTCGCTGCAATATGCTCGCGTCCATCATGAGACCAACGATCCGCTCGGATGGAATCCGGAACAATTCCTCCGGGGGCTTTGCCTCAGGTGCGATAGGAAAATTGGCAACGCGCAGCCCTTTATGGGCAAGAACCATACTCAGCGGTGTCTTAGATGTACGAGAAACACCCAGAAGTACGACATCTGCTTCCTCGTAGCCTTTGACATACTTGCCATCATCACAGCGGATAGCAAATTCAATTGCTTCAATACGACGATAATATTCATCGTCAATCTGATACATAAGCCCAGGCTGTCTATGCGGTGAATCATGAAACGTATCGACAAAGGCCTGCATCATCGGGCCCAATATATCGACGGTTCGCACTCCTGCACGAACCCCTTCCATTTTCATCGTTTCTCTTAATTCAGGCTGTACTAATGTATAGGCAATAAATCCACCCGCTTCAGCCGCTTCGTCGGCAATACGCCGTATATCATCTTCATGCTTAATCTGACCGTACCGAACAATGTTTACTTTTCCATCACCAAACTGCCTTGCTGTCGCCTTCGTCACCGCTTCAGCCGTTTCCCCCGTTGCATCTGAGCAGATGTAGACGACTTGCTTTCGTTGCATTGTCATATGCGAACCCCCATAGTCGTCATATCATTCTGCCCCCGCCATTGACTCTAGCAGATCCGCAAAGATCATCGTCAAATGCTTCCTCGTTAATCTGCCTACCACTTCCGAACGAAGCTCGCCTTTGCTGTCTTTAACAGACTTCACAACAGGAACGCCGTCGATATGGTGGCGATTCAACGTCCGCGAAGCTTCCAACAAGCTAGCCTCAGGATCTAGCGTGATAATGCTCGCTTGCCTTGTCATCGCTGTCACGATAGGCAGCTGAGATGCCGTCGTTCCACCTGCAAGGAGTACCTTCAACAGATCTTTACGAGATACGACGCCTGTAAGCAAATCTTCCCCATCAAGCACGGCAAGACTGCCTACATCCTGCATAAAAATCATGACCGCAGCATCTGAAACGGTTGCCGAGTTGCGCACAACTTGCGGCAAGCTCATCACATCTTTAACCCGCAGATCGAGTACTTGTGCGAATTGCGGCATTTCCCGCTGCAGCTTCTTGCCAGGGAAGTAGCCGACTTTAGGCTTCGCTTCAACCAAACCCAGCATCGCCAATATAGCTAAGTCGGACCGCAAAGTCGGTCGCGATACACCTAGCATTTCGGCCAGCATTTCCCCTGTAATCGGCGCATTGCGCTGGATTAAGGTCAACAACTCATTTTGTCTCGCTGTTAGTTCGATATAAGCTCCTCCTCCACTCTCTATTTTTCATAGCTAGTATCTACATAATCTACATGATTTCATAAATCGAGCCATACTTCAATGATTCATTGTTAAATACATCCATTTATATATTTGTACGAGAAACTGATGCCAATGGTCCCGTCCTGCTATCCGACAGGAGTGGCTGACTTCTCAACAGCATGAGCGTAACAAATAAAGTCGTACACACGTGAGGCATAGGCCCACTCATTGTCATACCAAGCCATCAGCTTCACTTGATCCCCCCGACTCATCACACTTAAGCCATCGACAATAGCGGATTTATCGTCGCCTATGTAGTCAGATGACACCAAGGGCAGCTCGGTATAGCCAAGTACGTCCCCCATTTTTCCTTGCGATTTGATCCGGAAGCTCTCCCTCACCTCATCAGCCGTCGCCTCTCGACCGAGCTGAACCGTCAGATCGATCAGCGAAACATTTGGTGTAGGCACACGCAGCGATACACCATCAATAGCGTGAGCGAGATGCGGCAATACTTCCTTTAATGCCTTCCCTACTCCTGTAGAAGTAGGAATGATAGAACTGGCACAACTTCTAGCTCTTCTTAAATCTTTATGTGGATTATCTAAATGATTCTGGTCGCTTGTATAAGCGTGTACCGTCGTCATCCAGCCTTGTTTAACGCCATAGTCCGTATCTAATACAGAAAGAACAGGTGCAAGACAATTGGTCGTACAAGAAGCTGTGGACACAAAAGTATGCCGATCCGGATCATAGCTCTCCTCATTAACGCCCATCACAATCGTTGCGTCAGCACCTTTGCCTGGGGCAGTAACAAGTACCCGCTTCGCGCCTGCAACCATATGTTTCTCAGCGCCAGCACGGTCGTTGAACTTACCTGTCGCATCAACGACGAGCTCAATGCCGTAGTTAGCCCAAGGAAGCTTCTCTGGATTACGCTCCGAAATGACCGGGATGTGCCGTCCGTTTACGATCAAACCTTTATCGTCTGCATGAACTTCTGCTGCCCATTTACCATGTACCGAATCGTACTGCAGCAAATGCGAAAGAGTCGCTGGTGGAGTTGTCGAGTTGATAACTGCTACTTCTAAAGACCCTGAAACCATTGCAAGTGCTTTTCTAAGAAACAATCGACCAATTCGGCCCGTACCGCTAACCGCTACACGCATCGAAGATCACTCTTTTCTGTATATTGTACATATAATGTATAATATATTGTACCATTAATCAATATATAATCATCATAAATAATTATTTAATGTACATTATTAAGCGAAATATAAACGCAATATTATGCTTTTACAGTCCGATTTGTATAATGTGACCCGCATTGTTGTACACAAAAAGGCCCGTATTAGCTGTAAGACGAAGCTAATTGGACCTTTTACAAACCTAGTACTATCCCTTATTCCCTTTCTTTCTAGCCTGATCCCACAGCGCTTGCAGCTCTTGCTGCAAAGCTGGCAGTATATCATCCACAGGCTCGCCAGCAATAATCGCATCTAAGGCCATCTTCATACGTAACTTCAAATTTACCTTGAAGTCTTCCGACACACGCTGTTCTCGTACAATCTCTTCGAATCGATCCTGTGCGTTATTTGCCCTAGGGCCTAGCTGCGCCAATGCTTCAATATGTACTCCGTCTTTATCTTTCAAGTACGTCACACGAGTAGGTATATCTCCCGCTAACATTTTGGATGTAACCTTTGCCATGTCTGGACTATGAATGAACTTGATAAGTTCCCACGCCTCACGTTTATGTGGTGAATCTTGATTAATAGCAAACACATCATAAGTGGATACATAAGGAGACTCGTTTGGATAATTAGGATCAATCGGCATCGTAACGATATTCCATGCGAACGGCTTTAACTTCCTGTCTGGCCAAGTCCACATATTATCCATTTGGTCGATCATATAGGTGATATCCATCGTCATTGCAGCCTTGCCATTATAAAATGGATCTTCTGGAGTTGAATAATCAAGACGCCCATTCTCTTTCGTGCTCGGTACCCAGATTAATTCACGATCAATCGCTTTTGCCACAGTTGAAAATAGCTCCCGCCATGCTGGCGTATCAATAATAATCTTCTCTCCACGTGCATCGAACCATTGCAGATTGGACGTTTGCATCATGATAGATAGGATCTCATAACTATCACGTTGTCCTCCTGATAATCCATACAACCTCTCATTCCCTGAGCCTACCTGGTTAAATTTCTCCCCAATCTCCAACACTTGCTTCCAGCTCATCTTGTTTGTAGGCAGCTGGATATTATGCTGCTTAAAGAGATCGACGTTGTAGAACATCACATTGGTGTAGAAGCTGGGTGCCAATCCATACAGACCACCATCACCCTTTTCACGCAGCTTAGCGATAAGACCCGGGAGCATATCATCCAAGCTGTAACCTTCTTGTTGAATGATAGGGTCCATATGGTACAGCTTCCCCTGCTTAACCAATTTAGATAGATCGTCCATATTGGTATAAATAATATCCGGACGTTCCTTCTCAATAAATGACATCAGCTTCTGGTCGATCTCACTAGGAGTTAATATTGTGCCCCCATTGCCACCATCACCATCGATGAAAGATTTCGTGCTTACCACTTCAATATCCATATTCGGATATTTAACAGAAAAATAATTTCCATACTGCCGTTGGAAACTCTCCTCGTCATAGTACATTACTCGCAGTGTACCGCTTCCGTCCTCAGACAGCTCGTCCAATAGCGGCTTTTCCTTTATACAGCCGCTTAACAGAACGATAACCATGCAAACAACAACCCAACTCCACCATTTTCTTCTACCCAAGTTGTAAACTCCCCTCGATGTCTATCCTGCTATCTGGCCCTATCTACTCGTACACTTGTTAGAGCAAAATATTCTCCTCTTAGCTTCAACTATTTCATATACAACTTCGCCATTTCCACTAATTCTTCTTTCGTTGTCTTGCCTGAAGTTGTATGAATCTCATACACATATTGATATACAGGATCAGATGTCTCATCAACCCACGTAAGAGAAGACCCACCCTGCTCAAACTTAATGTAGAGAAGTTCTACTCCATCTACCGTTAATACTTCCTGTTTCACTTTAATGTCTTCATCCCAATACGTTGCGGGGATAGAATCATCCTTTTTAACGTCTTTCCTAATCGATACCTCAATTACCTTGTCTCTATGCGAGTATTTTGCACTCATATGTATGAGTCGATCAGAGAACTTTAATGGCAGCATGGCATAGTCTTTTTTTGCTTCTTTTGCTTGCTTAAGCAGCTTATCTGCAATCGCTGCCTTTTCTTTCGGAGTTGGAGGATTCGACAACACTTCCGGCTCATAGAACACTTCCGCAATTCGAAAATTTAACTTCTCATTTAGGCTCTCAACAACCTGAACCGATTTATCCTTCATATTCGCTCGAAGATCCGCCACATCGGTAAAAACAAACGGCGTAAACTTCAGGTCCAGCTCTTTATTCGGATTATGAGGCACAATATAGAAGTAGGCCGCTGAACCTTTAGGCAATAGCTCCTGCTTCAGCCTCTCACTTGTCCCCCTACGCATGCTCTCCTCTTTGCTAGGAACTTTAAAATTTGATTCCTTCAAGGGCCCGGTCTTGTAGATGACTTCACCCTGCTTATTTTTAAGAGAATTGTATTCAACCATCGCAACTGCCGTGGATGCTGTCACTAGCAATCCCACTGCAATCAATAAACTTATTTTTCTCCTCACCATAAACCCTACCTTTGGTTGCTGCTCATGCTCCGCATAGATTCGCTTCATTACTTTTTCCGTTAAATCGATATCAGGAATGTGTGGATCATGAAAAAGTTTTTTCAAATCTGGATGGTTGTTCAACATCAACTTCTTCCACTCCCTTCACTTGGCCATAGTGCTTACGAAATTTCTCAGCCGTACGTTCGTATTTTTTTCGAAGACTTGTGCTATTTTGGTTCAAAATAAAACTAATCTCCTGATAACTCTTATCCTGAACACAGCGCAAAATTAACAAGTTCCGCTCTTCCACTGATAACTTCATCATGGCCTTATGTACATACTCATCCAAATAATGCGCCTCAATCTGCTGATCCACCGCTTTATTTTCCTTCTCATCTCGGTAAAAGAAGGGCAAATATTTCACGAGCCTCCGCTTGCGTATCGCATCTATGCATTGATGGTAAGCAATCTTGTAAATCCAAGCACCAAATGGAATCTCCTCTTTGTATTTATCCAAATTGCGGTATGCCTTCAAGAACACTTCTTGTGCCATATCTTCGGCTTCCGAGTAGTTACCTAGCATGTGATAACAATAGTGAAAAATCGATTTTTGATAATGGTGCATAATCGTCTCGAAGTTTTCGATATCACCACTTTGCACATCAGCAATTACCTGACGCAGCTCAGCATCATCCACGCTCTCATCCCCTTTCACTCTGTACAACGAATGAGCTATACCACAATGTGACATTTAATCAGAAATTTTATTATACAATTACGCTAATAAGAGAAGAGAAGATCAGCAACCCGAATTGTACGGGTACTAGTATGACATAATAGATTTCCATGTAGTTTGTAACTTGGTACTATTTATGTGGAAGAGATAAATATAAGAGCGAGGTATCCTATGAGCGTTATCGTTAGCGGTGCTGAATATGAATACGTTACAAACGTCAAAGCAGATGAACAGCTTCGATCAAGCTTCTTCCAACTTGCTAAAGAAACCTTCGAGCTGGATTTTGAGCCGTGGTATCAGAAGGGCTATTGGGGCGACCGATACATCACATATGCCCTCTTAGCTGATAACAGGATTGTCTCCAACGTTTCGGTTAACGTGATCGATACGACATGGCAAGGTCAGAAATACCGATATATCGGGGTTGGAACCGTGATGACCGCCGATGCCTATCGTCAAAAAGGGTTAAGCGGTTGGCTAATGAACAACGTGCTGGACGAATGGACGGATAACTGCGATGCCATTTTCCTCCTGGCTAACGACAGCGTTGTTCATTTTTATCCAAAGTTCGGATTCGAACGAGCTGATGAATATCAATGTACGATGAACATTCAGCAATCAACTGTAGCTGCAAGAAAGCTGAATATGACGTCAGAGCAAGATATTCAATTGCTGCTCGATATGTACAAGTATTCCAATCCATTCTCGGCACTGCCTATGGAAAACAATACAGAGCTGCTTATGTTCTGCTGTACAGAGTTCTTCCAAGATTACATCTATTATGTGGAATCGCATAATGCCATCGTTATCGCCGAGCATGATGGTGAGCAGTTGATTTGCTATGATATTTTCTCAGGAGAAACTGGCGGGAGTATGGCAGATATTCTAAGTGCAGTTGCTGCGAAAAATACAACGTCGGTTGTGCTTGGCTTTACACCTAATCAGACGGAAGGCTGCACGATTGAACGCTTGCATGAAGAAGACACAACACTCTTTGTGCTCAAGAGCAAAGAAAATGTATTTGCAAGCAACAAGCTTATGATTCCTACGCTAGCTCGTGCATAACAGAAGCATACAAAAAGACCGGTCAAGAAGCCCCATGCTGCCTTGACCGGCCTTGCCTATGGTTTATTCTGCTTCAGATACAACCGTGAAGCGTGTATTTTCATGCTGTGGCTGCTCGATTTCATCTACGAGGGCAATTGCATAATCAGCATAGCTAACGTAGCTGTCACCCTTCACGTTCACAAGCAAATGATCCTTGCCTAATTGATACGCACCTGTACGCTTACCGTCTGGATTGAAGAAGGCAGATGGACTTACAAATGTCCAACGAAGGTCAGAAGCACTCATCAAGTCCTCTAGGTTCTTCCCTTGGTTCAGCGCTGTTGCCTTATACGCTTCTGGGAAATTTGGTGTATCTATCAAACGCAATGTCTTTGCCTCATCTACGTAAAGACTGCCCGCTCCACCTACAACGATAAGGCGAGTGTTGAGTACGCCCTTCAATGCAGAGATGAGTACACGACCTGCTTCAACATGGAGGTGCTCTTGCCCAGGTGCCGCCCCAAATGCATTTACGACCACATCGAATGCACTCAAATCCTGCGCAGTCAATTGGAACACATCTCGCTCCAATACAGCTAGATCTGGATTTGTAATTTTAGTCGCATCGCGAACGATAGCCGTTACATGATGTCCTCTGGATACTGCCTCTTGTGCGATAAATGTACCTGCTTTGCCGCTTGCTCCGATAATTGCGATTTTCATATGTTTTTGCCTCCTAAGTAGTATTTACTAAAAGTAATGAAATCACCATCAAATGAAACCTATACGAAAGGGATGCTATTGTTTCGATTTAGTTGTAACCATATTAGTTACAACTAGTGTTTAAAAAAAGCGCGATTACTCTCCTGCGCTCTTTGTCTTAATTTGATTGCTTAACACTTCAACGAGCTCTTTCATCGTTACTGCCTCCAGCACACCTTCCATGGCATGCTGCGCTTTTACCAGTAAAAGCTGAAGTACCGTTTCAATGTTAGCACCGACTGGACAAGATGGATTCGGCTGATCGTGAACGTGAAATAGCTTTCCTTCTTCCACGACCTCGACTGCCCGATATACATCCAACAGCGTAATCTCATCCAACTCTCGTGCCAGTGTAGATCCGCCGCTGCCAGCTCGAACATGTACAAGTCCTGCCTTCTTCAAATAACCTAGTACTCTGCGAATAATAACGGGATTCGTACCAACACTGCCAGCGATCCACTCCGAAGTATGGTGCTCATTAGGATTAATAGCCAGCAAGGACAGGATATGTACCCCGACTGAGAACCTGCTGCTAATTTGCATTGCATAACACCCTTTCGTTGTAACCATTATAGTTACAACAAGATTCATTTGTCAACCTTATATGTAGTTTACCATAATCCATCCCTGCATCATCATTCTGCATCGTAGTCCATTAGTACTCCACACGAGTTAGCAATGTAGCTGTTGCAACTAATCTAACCAGCCTAATAAGAATTAAAAAGGAACGAACAAAGACTTTACTTTGTTCATTCCTTTTCATTCAAATGCCCATACAGAGCTTAACTACTCCATAGGCAGCTGCTTCGCTTATTTCTTTGTTAAGCCCTCATAGATCGTCTTAATGTTCCACTCCATCATTTTGATGTATGTGTCACCATCTTCACCAGGCTTACCAAGGGAATCGGTAAATACTTTGCCAACGATCGGCACATCCGTTTCACGCGACACCATTTCCATACTGCGAGGGTCAATGCTCGTCTCTACGAACAAAGCCGGGATTGATCTCTCTCTAATCAAGTCAACAATGGCACTTACTTGATCCGGTGTCCCTTGATTCTCGGAGTTAATTTCCCAAATGTAGCCCGCCTGGAAATCATACGCTTCACTAAAGTATTTAAATGCACCTTCGCTCGTCACAAGCACACGTTGTTCTTTTGGAATTTGGTTGTACTGCTTCACCGCATCCTCATGAAGCTTGTTAAGCTTCTCGATATAATCTTTAGCGTTTTTCTCATACATCGCCTTGTGCTCAGGATCAACCTTGATCAAAGCATCACGAGCGTTCTCTGCATATTTGATACCGTTACGGACATCAAGCCAAGCATGCGGATCTTCTTCGCTCTCTTTGCCTTTGGTCGTCAAATGCTTCGCCGCTACCCCTTCACTAAGACGGAACACGGGAGCATTCTCACCTGACTTGCCAGCCGTTTGCAGCAAATTCTCAAACCAAGAGTTGCCCGCTTCCAGATTAAGTCCGTTATAGAACACAGCATCTGCATCCGTAGTCTTCTGTACATCAGCAGGCAATGGATCATATTCATGCGGATTGGAACCTATAGGCGCAAGACTATGTATCTCTACACGATCACCACCGACATTTTTGACGATATCGTACAAAATAGAATACGTCGTGATCACTTGCAGCTTACCGTTATCCCCCTTTTCCGCTGATTTCTTATCATTTGTATTACCGCAGGCAGCCAGCATAACCATGGTGAGAAGAAGGACAAGTACTAGATTCCACTTTTTCATAACTAAACTCCTCTACTATGAAAGTTGAGCCCGCTTTTGACGTGCCCGTACTGATTTCCACACAATTCCGTGTTTGCGAGAGAACAGAAAAGCTAGCATAAAGAATGCCGTTGCGACCATAACAATCGTGGCACCAGATGCCAAATTGTAAGTAAAGCTAAAGTACAAGCCGACAATGGAAGACATCATTCCGAACAATCCAGCCAAGCAAAGCATTACCCACAGCCGATCTGTAAGCAGATACGCCGTTGCCGCAGGCGTAATGAGCATCGCCACAACGAGAATGATACCTACCGTTTGCAAGGAAGCGACCGTAACCAGCGTCAGCAATGTCATAAGTAAGTAGTGAATGAGCTTGTTCGGCAAGCCATATGCCGCTGCAATCGTTGGATCGAATGAGGTGAGTAGCAGTTCTTTGTAAAAGGCATATACCGTGATAAGAACGACAACTCCGATGCCCACTGTTGTCCACATGTCAGAGGGACGTACAGCAAGCACATTACCGAATAAAATGTGATACAAATCCGTACTGCTCTTCAACATCGTGACAAGAATGATCCCGAGTGCAAAAGCAGACGTGAACAAAATGCCGATCGCCGTGTCATTTTTAATACGACTGTTTTGACTGACAAACCCAATGCCCACAGCTGTTAATACCCCAGTAGCAACCGCACCGATAAAGAAATTAATGCCGAACGCGTAAGACAGTGCGACTCCAGGCAGTACCGCGTGAGAAATGGCATCTCCCATAAGGGACATTCCTCGCAAAATAATAAAGCTGCCAATTACGCCGCAAATGATACCCACAACCACCGATGTAAACAATGCCTTTTGTAGAAACTCATACTGTTGAACAGCTTGTAAAAAATCCATCATAATGCCACCTCCGCTTCCTGTAGGAATCTAAGTTGATTGGCATATGCTTTGGACATGACCTCTTGATTAAGGACCGCCTCAACATCGCCGTATTTGACTAGCTCCTTGTTCAGTAAGAGCAGTTGATCGAAGTAGTCTTTCGCTTTACTCAAGTCATGATGGACGACAACAATTGTTTTCCCATCCTGCTGCAGTTCCTTCAGGATATTTACAATTGTCTCTTCACTCGCTACATCAATCCCGACAAAGGGCTCGTCTAGCAGCAACAATTCTGGCTGTTGAACCAATGCACGCGCGAGAAACACACGCTGCTGCTGCCCACCAGACAACTCCCCAATCTGACGATCCCGATAGTCTTCGAGTCCAACTTTTCTCAAGCATTCCAGCGCTAAAGCTTTCTCCTTCTTCCTAGGAAACTTGAATAATCCTAGGCTAGGATAAGTCCCGATGAGAACGGTATCCATCACCGTAATCGGAAACGTCCAATCGATATTGCTGCGCTGTGGAACGTATGCAATTTTCTTTCTCATATCCTCTGGATCTTTACCAAAGAAACGAACCGATCCTTTGTCCTTCGGAAGCAGCCCAAGCAGTGCTTTGATTAACGTTGATTTACCCGCGCCATTCGGACCGATGATCCCCACCATGCTGCCCTGTTCGATAGAGAACGATACATCTCGCACAGCTTCATTACCGTGGTAAGAGACATGAAGTTCTTTTACTGTAATAGCCTTTTCCATACCTGTTTCTCCTCTCGAAAATTTCTCGCTAACATCCGCTCTACACCATAAATCGAGTACCGTCATAATCTGTTTTGCAACGTTCTATATTAATGTGGTTAACAACAAAAGAGTTTGTTCTAGTTAAATAATATGCATTGATTTAAAAATGTTTCCCTTGTACAACAAATTAAACGATGATCCCCCTTCTGTCAATCCTATTTTTCCACTTCTTGCTTTCTCAAAGCTCACAGTTCTCCCCTTAAACGCATTACATTACTAGCTTTATAGGCTTTTTCGCATACAAAAAAGACACTTGAGCCATTCAGCCCTCGTGTCCGTCATTATGTAATATTGACTGGTACCGTTCCTGTTCAAGAGTGCTTTGATTTGTCTTGAACCTAGTTTACAAACACCTGTATTAATCGTACTATCAAATCAATATGTAAGCATGTCTTCTAAAATTATGTAATTCATTCTCGTGGATTGAGGTGCTAACTATGAGTGAACAGATGCAGCAAGTGAATGGAATAACCATATGTATGGAAAGTTTCGGCGATCCAACTGATCCTGCCGTATTGCTCATTATGGGTTCGATGTGTTCAATGGTGTACTGGGACGAACAATTTTGCCAACGTCTAGCGGATTCAGGTCGTTTTGTCATTCGATACGATAATCGAGACGTGGGACGATCCACTACCTATGAGCCTGGCACTTCCAATTATAGTTTAACCGATTTAGCCGATGATGCGATTGGCGTACTCGATGCTTATGGTATCAAGCAAGCGCATATCGTCGGACTATCTATGGGGGGATTAATTGCACAAATCATTGCAGTAAGACATCCTCATAGAGCTTTGACGATAACCCCGATTGCATCTTGTATTATTTTTGAATCCGAAGATACCAGCAAAGAATACCCTCCAATGGACGAGAACATTATTGCCTATCATACTAATAGTACAACTTTAGATTGGTCCGATGAACAAGCTGTTGCAGATTACTTAGTTGGGGGATCGGCGTTGCTCTGCGGTTCCAAACATGTCTTTGAGAAGGAGCGTGCTTACAAGCAAGTTACTCAAGAAATCAAACGTGCCAACAACTTGCTCAGCATGTTTAACCATGCTTTACTCGCTAGTAATTCCTATGAAGGAAGCTTACGTGATATCCATATCCCTACTCTGGTCATCCACGGTGACGAGGATCAAGTGAACCATTATAATTATGCGTTAACGCTTGCGAATGAAATCCCGAATGCTGCATTACTGACATTGAAAGGCACCGGTCATGAGCTGCATGCCGGCGATTGGGAAGAGGTCATTCATGCGATTGTAGAGCATACCTCATCCAAAGAGGCATGATAATAGCATAATTAATCTAGCTCATATAAGGGTTACATTCGGGCTTAGAGGCGGAACGTAACCCTTTTGATATGAAAGCTAACTATGATAACAGCCATTATCGCTATTGCTACGACTGCCGCTGCTTCGCCAACTGCTGCTCTGCAAGACGAATCAATTCACGCACCATCGAGCCGCCAATCTTCCCACCAATTTGTCCTGCTGACTCGGTCGTTAATTCACCATTTGCACCTTGCTGCAGCGGTATGCCGAGCTCTTTCGCCACCTCGTATTTCACGTCATCGGGCCGATTCGGATCAACGTCGTAGCCTTCTTTTCTCATTACCTCTACCTTAAAGGCTTGTACCGCTTGCTGAACTCCTGGTACTGCGTATTGTCGATTCCTTCTTCTTGCCACTTTAGCTCACTCCTTCACGGTCCATTTCCAATAACTTGCCCGACTACACCCTAATCATCCCTTGGTGGCACAGGCATATTCTGAAAATGAGCACTCCTAAAGGAATAACACAGATTTATAGCGAAGTTCTTTGTATGATAAAACGAATAGAAAATAAAACCACCTACAAAAACATCGTCATTATTATCATTTTTCTAGGCACTATGCTCGGTTTACGCTGGGTTTGGTCTGAGTTATTTTTCCCTGCTATCGATCACCCTCGTCCTGTTAATGGGGTACTGGATATGCGTGGTTGGGATTTAGAGAAATATGACACGATCCCGTTGGATGGAGAATGGTTGTTCTACCCTGAAACCTTTATTTCTTATCAGGACTTATCGTTAGTTGAAACGAAGCCCGATTCTATACAAGTACCAGGAGATTGGAGCAGCCTACTGGCTAACGAGTCAGCGTCTTCGTTAGGATACGGCACTTATCGGCTGCGTATTTTAGTTGATCCGTTGGAGGAGCCCATTTCTTTTTGGATGCAGGGCATACAAGCTTCATCTACGGCGGAGATCAATGGTGAAGTCGCCGCGAAAGTGGGACAACCGTCCGATCAGCCGGATGAATATGTACCTGAAAGCACTTCGTACACAGCCTCTTATATGAATGAAGGTGCAGAAGAAATTGAACTGCTTATTCGCGTAGCCAATTATGATAATCCATATAACGGCGGGATCGTACGCTCCATTCGATTTGGATCGCTGGCAGCCCTTGACCATGTGCGTTGGTATTCGATCGGATTCCAGCTCGTTTCCTTTATCATCGTCATGCTGCATAGCTTGTATGCAGGTATCCTTTATTTATTCAACAGGCGAGAGCAATTGCTTCTGAACTTTGGTTTGTTAACGTTAACGGTTGGAATAACGATTGTTGTAGACCGAGATAACTTACTAATGTTATGGGTACCATTTATGAATTATACATGGGCGCTAAAAATTAAGCTGCTTGCTTACCTGTGGCTTTCATTCTTTATTTTAGCTCTGTTCCGATCATTCTTTATATTTTCACGAAAGATCCTGTGGCTGCGCATATATAAAACGGCTCTTATTGCATACTCTGGATTTATATTGTTGGCCAACGCTCCACTCGTCCATAGCTCAGTAGAATGGGGCATTTATTATGCCTTCTATTTGTTGCCGTTAGCTAGTTTTGTTTATTTTCTAATAGCCAAAGTTTTTCCGAAGCAAGATGACGACACGATCTTTTTATTGTTCTCTGCAGCAAGCATGCTGTCAGGGGCCATATGGTCAATGATAAATTCCAATGTCAACGTTACGGTTGTTTATTACCCAATTGATCTAATCGCAGCACTTACCAGTTTCTCAGCTTACTGGTTTAAACAATATTTCCGTCATACAGAAGAAAATAAAAAGCTAACCGAGCAGCTGCAAAAGGCAGACAAGTTAAAGGACGAATTTCTCGCGAATACATCGCATGAATTGAGAACACCCCTGCACGGCATTATGAATATCGCTCAAACTGTCGTAACCAAAGAAAAAGCTAAAATGAATGAGCGAAGTGTTAAAGATATGGAATTGCTGATTACGATTAGTCGACGTATGTCCTATACACTTAACGACCTTCTCGATGTCGCACGGCTTCAGGAACATCGTATCGTACTCCAGCAGGAGCCTTTACACATTCAATCGATCGTTCCAGGTGTTATCGGTATGCTAACCTACATGATTGAAGGCAAGCCTGTTCAATTGAAGATGGATCTTGAGGATTCTATTCCAATCGTCATGGCCGACGAGAAAAGACTCGTACAAATTTTGTACAATCTCATTCATAATGCGCTCAAATTTACAAACGAAGGCACGGTCTCTGTATCTGCTGAGGTTCAAGATGGGCATGTCATCATCCATGTTTCCGATACCGGAATCGGCATGACTAAGGAAACACAAGCAAAGGTGTTTCAACGTTATGAACAAGGTGCAGATGGAAGAAGTGACGGAAGAGGAATCGGGCTTGGATTAAATATTTGCAAGCAGCTGGTGGAATTGCATGGCAGCGCATTGACTATTCGTTCTGAGCTTGACGAAGGTTCCGCATTTAGTTTTGGTTTACCGATATCTGTGGGAGTGACGAATCCGTCATCATTGCAACAAAATACGCTTCTTCATTATGAAACAGTGGAACCAAAAGAAATAGAATCAAGCGGGTTTATGCTGCCAAACCATGCAATTGCGGAAATGGCTGCAAATACACTTGTACCACCACTATTGAATGACGCTAAACTGAATATTCTTGCTGTAGATGATGATCCCGTTAATCTAAGCGTGCTTGTCGGTATTCTTTCCACAGAGCCTTATCACATTACTACCGCTCATTCCGCGCAAGAAGTCATGGAATTGCTAGGTACGCAGCAATGGGACTTGCTTATCGCCGATGTGATGATGCCAAACATGTCAGGCTATGAACTAACACAAAGAGTGCGGGAGCTCTATTCAGTCTCAGAGCTTCCCATTCTCTTGTTGACTGCACGTAGTCAGCCTGCGGACATTTACACAGGGTTCTTGTCAGGTGCCAACGACTATGTGACCAAGCCTGTAGACGCTCTGGAACTGAAATACCGAATCCGAGCATTGACGACGCTACGACAGTCCATCCATGAGCGATTACGGATGGAAGCCGCGTATCTTCAGGCGCAAATTCATCCTCATTTTCTGTTCAATACGCTGAACTCCATTATGGCACTCAGTGATATCGATACGGATAAAATGCGAGATGTAGGTGAAGCATTCGCATCATATTTACGTATTAGCTTTGATTTTTTAAATACAGGCAGGCTGGTTGATCTTGATTATGAATTAAAGCTCGTAGAAGCTTATCTGTATATTGAAAAAGCCCGATTTGAAGACAGGCTATCCATCGTATGGGAGGTTGAATCGAGGATCAACTTGCAGCTCCCTCCACTCTCGATCCAGCCAATTGTTGAAAATGCCGTTAAGCACGGCGTCCTTAGCCAAGTGAAGGGCGGTACTGTTCATATTCGAATTATAAGGCAGAACCATTCCACCCTTATCGAAGTAAAGGATAACGGAAAAGGCATGGAACAAGAAAAAGTTGTGTCGCTGCTGAACCCAACGATGAAAGGTAAAGGAGGTATTGGCGTTACTAATACCAATCGTCGATTGATTCAAATGTATGGTCAGGGGCTGTTCATTGACAGCAAACCCGGTGAAGGTACAACAGTATCCTTTGTTATTCCCGATCAGCGTGTGAAGTAAGTTGATCCTTGCAGATATCGTTGCAGTCTTGCAGTCCTATCCGATAAAATTCTCAGGAGCCCCTAAGTATCATTACCGAGTACCGAATCGGTAGGATACTAGGGGTATTTCCCTTCTACCTGCGGTGTTGACATTTTATCAATTGAGTAGTAAAGTGATATCAAGGTTAGCGAAGGGGGATGAAAACGAAATGCGTAATAATACGATAGGATCACTAATCTGGTTACGTTTAATGCGTTTTACGAACCAGAGCAACCAAATGTCGAATGAATTTTTGAAACGATTTGATTTAACGACCGCTCAATTTGATGTATTGATACAAATTCGCACATATCAGCCGTTGACGCAAATGGAGTTGGCTGAGAAAGTTACTGTTACCCAAGGTGGTATTTCTCGTATGCTCACCCGTCTTGAGAAGGAAGGCTATATTGTCCGTAAACAAGACTGGAAGACGAAGACGATAAGCCTAACCGAAAAAGCAGAAGCGATTATGGAGCAAGTGATGCCAGAGCAGCTTGCATTCCAAACCTCCTTCTTTGACGATGTATTAAGCGAAGAAGAACAGAAAACACTATATGCGTTAATGTCACGCGTTCATAAACATAGCGAGAAAAAAGAAATCCCGCCGGAATAGAACGGATTTTTTTACACCATCACTTGACTAGTCAAGTTAAAAATAAGGAGGGGCTGTCATGTATACGATTCCTGGACATCACCATGTTTCGATGCTAACCAAAACAGCATCTGTAAACAATCATTTTTATAAAAACGTACTCGGCTTGCGCCGCGTGAAAAAGACGGTTAACCAAGATAATCCAAAGATGTATCACCTCTTTTACGGCGACTTAACGGGCAGCGCAGGAACAGAGCTATCGTTTTTTGAAATGCCGATGGCAGGAAGAACGGTACGTGGCACAAACGCCATCACACAGATCGGACTGCTCGTTCCCTCCTATGACAGCTTAGTGTATTGGCAGGAGCGATTGGAGCAGTTCAATATCGAGCATAGCGGCATTACAACGTATGCCGGGCGAGATGCGATTCACTTTGAAGACCCAGACGGCCTGCGCTTAATTCTGTTGAATCATGAAGGCGGCGAAATTCCTTCCTTCTGGTCCGCTTGGGGAGACTCTCCTGTTGAGGAACAGCATCGGATTCTTGGACTTGGTACCGTTGAAATTACGGTACGCTACTTGGATCGATTGGCAAACTTGCTTAAAGAAACGTTTGGATACGCAGAAGTATCTCGTATAGATGAGGAAGCTATTTACCAGTCCGTAGCTGGTCAAGCATTCGGTGAAATTGTTATTAAGCGATTAGATGGACCTGTTGAGAGAAACGGCAAAGGGAGCGTGCATCATCTAGCGATTCGTGTGAACAACGAAGAAGAGCTTCGCCATTGGGATGAGGCCGTGAAGCAGCGCGGATTCCAATCAACTGGAATTGTCGATCGCTACTACTTCAAAAGTTTATATTTCCGTGAGTCGAACGGCATTTTATTCGAAATTGCAACCGATGGCCCTGGATTCACAGTCGACTCCTCTATTGAAGAGCTCGGAACCATATTAGATTTGCCACCATTTTTAGAAGACCGACGTGCGGAAATTGAAACTGCGTTAGCACCAATAGATTGATTTGACTGATTGAGTAAATAAACCAACAACAAGGGAGAGATTATCCATGAAACAATATCGTATTGAGCCAGATAAAGGTGTAGAAATCGGACTTTATTCGATCGGTGAGCACTTGCCTAACCCACATACAGGGGAATTGATTAGCTCCCAACAGCGGATTCATGAATTGATTGAAGCAAGTAAGCTTGCAGATGAGGCTGGACTTGATGTATTTGCAGTCGGGGAAAGCCACCAAACTCATTTTACAACCCAAGCGCATACCGTCATTCTTGGCGCTATTGCACAAGCTACGAAAAACATTAAAGTGGCTAGCTCGGCAACTGTATTGAGCACCTCCGATCCGGTTCGTGTGTACGAGGATTTCGCTACGCTTGATCTTATCTCGAACGGTCGGGCTGAAATCGTCGCAGGACGCGGTTCACGCGTTGGTGCTTACAGCTTGCTAGGTTACGATGTACGAGATTATGAAGAATTGTTCGAAGAAAAAATGGAGCTTCTCATGAAGCTGAATAACGAGGATACCGTGACATGGGAAGGACAGTATCGGGCACCGTTGAAAAATGCATCTATTTTGCCACAGCCTATGAATGGTGTTTTGCCAATATGGCGTGCAGTAGGCGGTCCTCCTGCCAGCGCAATCAAAGCTGGACAGGCAGGGGTACCTATGATGCTGACGACGCTTGGCGGTCCTGCTATCAACTTCAAGCATTCTGTTGACGCGTACCGTGAGGCAGCTAAGAAGGCTGGCTTTAACCCAGCAACGCTGCCAATTGCAACGACAGGGCTGCTATATACAGCGAAAGACTCCCAAGATGCGCTTCGTGAATACTACCCGCATATTAACGCGGGCATGCAAGCCTTGAAGGGCGGCGGCTATCCGAAGCAGCAGTTCGCTCAAGCGGTAGACCATCGTGATGCGTTAATGATCGGCAGCCCACAGCAAATTATTGAAAAAATGCTCTACCAATATGAGCTATATGGCAACCAACGCTTCTTGGCAGAAATCGACTTTGGCGGTGTGCCATTCGATAAGATCGCGAAAAATATTGAGTTGCTCGCAACTGAAATTATACCTGCCGTGAAGAAGCATACAGCTAAAAAATAAGGAGTGACGATCATGAAAATCGTAGGGATTGCAGGCTCCAACGTAGGCTCTAAAACGAGAACAGCGATGGATGTTACACTCCAAAAAGCACGTGATAAGTATCCAGACGCAGAAATTACGCTGCTCGACCTAGCGGAATACGATATGGTCTTTAGCGATGGGCGCAACTATTGGGAGTACGAGGGTGATACGAAGTTCGTAACAGAAACGATTATGGCTGCAGATGCGATTATTATCGGCACACCAACGTTTCAGGCTTCGATTCCAGCGACGTTGAAAAATATTTTCGACTTGCTGCCCGTCAATGGATTCCGCGATAAGGTGGTAAGTTTGCTCGTTACAGCCGGCACAGCGAGACATTATTTAATGGTGGAGATGCAGTTAAAGCCCATTTTGGCATATATGAAGGCGCATATCGTACCAACCTATGTATTTTTAGAAGACAAAGACTTTCATCGCAAAGAAATCATCAACGATGATATTTTGTTCCGGATTGAGCGTTTAGTGGAAGATACGGTACAGCTTACGAATGCCTATGCGAAGATTCGCGAAGAAAAGGATGCGGAATACGATTTTTAAATGGGATAGGTATGGATAGGTATCGAGGATCGGAACTGTTCAGTTAAAGGGATTATGGGAATTATCAATGTTCATATCACTTATTTTGAGAAGGGTTCGACTCTTTTACGCTAGCTTTTGCAAGCTGGCTAGAGGGGTTGAATCCTTTTCGCATCTGCTTACATAGTCCGTCCATTTGATTTTCATAGAACTTTCAGTGTATTTTAGTAATATGGAACATGAAAATAATTCCATCAAATCACGAAAGGACTGGAGGAAGAAATGGAACAGGAACCAAAGCAAGATATAGAAAAAAAAGAAGAAGATAACGGGCAAGAACAGATTCAAGAAAGTGAAGTAACCACGGAGCTGAAACCTACTGAGCTACCGAGTAGAACAGCGAAGAAAAAACGAAACTATTACCGTATCTCGATATATATACTGATCGCGCTTATTCTGGTTGGTGGTCTAGCCTTTATTTTCAAAAAGCAAATTGGTCTCTTCCTATTCGATACGATCGCAGCTGGGGATATTAAAGAAACTTTAGATAAATCGTATGAAGCTATTGGCACTGAGCCAGTCGAAACAGAGCAAGGAACGAATACTGATCCATTTTCCGTGCTGCTGCTTGGGGTGGATGCACGTGGCGATGAACGCGGCCTCTCTGATTCAATCATTTATTCCGTCGTCCGACCAAAAGATAATAAGCTCCTGCTCATATCGATCCCCAGAGACTCTTATGTCGACCTTATTGGAATGCAGGAAATTGGAATGAACGATCTGAAAACGAAAATTAACGCGGCTCATTCTTACGGCGGCCCTAAAATGAGTGTCGCTACCGTCGAGAACTTGCTGCAGAACAAAATTAACTATTATGCAGCGGTTAGATTTAATGGATTGAAAGACTTTGTAGATGCTTTGGGTGGCGTTAAATTGCCAATTACGGAGGTTATCGAAAACAAGAATCCGGTCCATATGAAGCTCCGAATAGAGCCTAACAAGCCGATTTACAATGGTGAAGATGCCCTTAACTACGTTCGATACCGTGAAGATTCCGATATGAATCGAACGATGAGACAGCGTATTTTCCTTAACTCGGTTATGGATGAGATGCTAACTCTCAAGAACATTACTAAGATACCGGAATTCATCGATATTGCAGGTGCAAACTTTACGACCAATATGACCTCTGACTTTATTGTATCACTGGCGAAGGAATTCTTTATGAAGGATTCGCTGCCGCCGATTAGCAACTATATGATGCAAGGAAAAGGCGTGCGTACCGACTACTGGTACTATGAACTGATTCCAGAGGATGTTGAGTACACGAAGCAATTGATCGCCAACTGGATGGACCCAAATACGCCTTTGGATCAACTTATTGAGCCTGAGGTGAAGAAAGAAGAATAGCTGGGTAGTCTTCTCATAATCGAGGTGCAAAATTTGAATAAAAAGATAATGAGCATCACTTTGTTGATTGCAGGGGGACTTCTTCTATTCCTATACCCCTTTGTCATGATGGCTAATATTATGCAATTGGCAGCATATCCTTATGTGGAAAAAGGCTTCACGCTTGTGCTGATGAACACTTTTATATTTTTGACTAGTATTTATCCATTAACTTATATTATCTGTTTGGTTGTGTATCTCTTTAAAAAGAAAAAAAGCATTGTCATTCCCCTGATTCCTTTACTTCAGATTGTCATGGCAGTGATTATATTTTATCCTGCCGTATCTCTTGAAGCCGGCAGTTAATTTATGTAGATACCTATGGAAAGAGGCTCTTCCTTTAAACAGGAAGAGCCTTTCTAACTTTGTCCCTTTGAGAAAGCAAAAATGAAAAATAAATTCAGGTCAGAGCGTCTTTGCCACATCAAATACGTTCAACAAGTTAGTTCCCCCTAGGATGCAATTGTTAGTCATATCCGTTATAAAAAAATGACTGCCATACGAGATGACAGCCACTCGAATTAACCCCTAACTCTTCAACTGTTCATATTCACTCTTCGTTAAACCATATACAAACTCGTCAAAGTGTTGTCCTTTGGTGTAAATCATATTCCGTAGCCTGCCCTCTTGCACAAACCCAAGACGTTCCTGCAAAGCAATGGAACCCTCATTGAAGGCATATACATGCGCATTTACCTTTTGATAACGCAGCTCTTCAAAATAATAGCGCAGTGCAATCATAACTGCTTCCGAGGCATAGCCTTTACGCCAATGCTCTCGAAACACCGCTACACCATATTTAAACGTTCCATGGCGCGGATCACAGCTATGTGTGCTAATACTGCCAACGAGTTCACCATCCATCGTTTCGATAGCGAGCATCATATTATCCCCGTTCGGACCTTGAGAAGCTTGATGCTCCGCCCAAGACTTCGTCCCTTCTTCAGACCTTGGGAAATAGATAACATCGCTAAGTCTAGCACTCTCCGAATCAAAATCATTGTTATGGAACTTCGCCCAGTCTGTAGGCAGAATGGCGCGCAGCTTTACTTTTTTACCTGACCAAATATTGTTTATCATATAGACCCTCCAATTGTTCGTTAAATGCTCTACTCCTTTGCAAAAATGCTGGTGGAGATCTTGCACGAGGATCTATATTCCTATGGGCGACTACATCGTTCTCATCCCTTTCATATAACCATATTATACCATAATATATGAATGATTCATCATAAAAAAAAGCCCACACCATAAACGTGTGGGCCGGAATTGCCTTTACAATTGTACTTCCTTACATTTACGCCTTAACCTTAACCGCGAATGCCTCATAAGGCTTGAACGCCAGTTGTTTCACATCAATCTCTGTACGATTGTAGTTGCTCATAATGAGCTCAGACACTTCCTCATTTACTGAGAAGCCATGTTCCTGCTCCGACATATTTGCCGCAACGAGCCACTTTTCACCTTCGTACAAGCGATAGTAAGCAAATACGTCTTCATGCGTGTTCTCGATCAGTTCAAAGTCACCCCATACGACGATTGGGTTGTCTTGACGAATCTGAATCAAACGTTGGTACGTGTAGAAAATAGAATTTGGATTATCAAGATTCTCCTGCACATTGATTGTCTTGTGATTCTGGTTTACATGCAACCATGGCGTACCTGTTGTAAAGCCTCCATGTGCACTGTCATCCCATTGCATCGGCGTACGCGCATTATCGCGTCCTTTTGCATTAATGGAAGTAATGATGTCCTCAACCGGATACCCTTTAGCCAAACGATCATGATACATATTTACCGCTTCAATATCTTCAACTTCATCAATGCTTGAAACGGGGCAGTTCGTCATCCCAATCTCTTCACCTTGATAAATGTAAGGCGTACCTTTCATCATGTGCAGAAGAATCGCGAACATTTTTGCGCTTTGGTCATGGTACTCTTTATCGTTACCCCATCTGGATACGATGCGTGGCAGGTCATGGTTGTTCCAGAACAAGCTGTTCCATCCTTCGTTGCCCAAGGAAACTTGCCACTTCACAAGTACGTCCTTCAGCTCAGCAACGCTCAAAGGCTTAAGATCCCATTTGTCTTTGCCTTCCTGCTGATCAAGGCTAATATGTTCAAATTGGAACACCATCGACAGCTCATTGCGTGCTGGATCGGAATACAACTTTGCGATTTCTGGAGTCGCTCCCCATGTTTCGCCTACCGTCATTACATCGTGCTTGCCGAATGTTTGCTGGTTCATTTCTTGCAAATACTCATGAAGCTTTGGGCCATTCCCCGTAATCTCTTGGTCTGGAATCTTGCCGATGAGATCGATAACGTCCATACGGAAGCCGCCCACACCTTTATCAAGCCAGAAGTTCATCATATCGTTTACTTCTTTGCGAACTTTTGGATTCTCCCAGTTCAAGTCTGGCTGACGCTTGCTGAATAGATGTAAGAAATACTGACCGCTTGCTTCATCCAATTCCCAAGCAGAACCGCTAAAGATCGAACCTAGACCATTTGGAACGTCACCGTTCACTGGGTCACGCCAAATGTAGTAGTCGCGGTACTCATTGTCTTTGCCCTTCTTCGCCTCGATAAACCATTTATGCTCATCGGAGGTATGGTTCACAACAAGGTCCATAATAATCTTGATGCCTGCTTCGTTTGCCTTCGCTAGCAACTCATCCATATCCGCCATGGTGCCAAACTCATCCATAATATCTTGGTAATCACTGATGTCATAGCCATTATCATCGTTCGGTGACTTATAAACTGGTGACAACCAAATTGCCGTAATCCCCAACAGTTTCAAATAGTCGATTCGATTAATGATACCTCTTAGATCGCCAACTCCGTCCCCATCACTATCTTGGAAGCTGCGCGGGTAAATTTGATAAATAACTGCTGTCTGCCACCATTTCACTTCTTTTTCTTTTTTAATTGTGTTTGTGATTGTTTCTGTCATCGAGTTCAAATCCTTTCGGCTTAAATTTTGTAGGCTATATGCGTAACGTAAACGTTTACGTAATACTCAAAAAAGACTCCGCTTCCTCATTTGTTCAAAAGCGGATTTTTAGAAAAACGGTCTTACCCATAAGTGCTCAGACACAGGATGTTTAGACAACGTCCTTTAAGTTAACTTTTTAACAGATTTGCGTACAACTAACTCGTGCGGAATCACTTTGGATTCGATCTTGCACTTATTTTGAATAGCAGCTATTACTTCTAAGCAGCCTTCTCTTCCCATTTCATATAAAGGCTGTGCCACCGTTGTCAGAGGGGGAATCGACATATGGGAAACCTTCGAATTATCGTAGCCAACTACGGAAATATCGTTAGGTACGCTGATCTCATTTTCAAAACAAGTCGACATAATCCCTAATGCCACCTCGTCACTGGCGCAGAAAACAGCTGTAATCGATGCCTCATCTTCAATAAATGCCTGCATTGCCGTTTTACCAGATTCAAAGCTAAAGCCACCAGGCTTGATTAGGTTCAAATCTACCTTAATACCGTGATCCAGCAGCGCTTGGGTATAGCCGTTAATCCTTGGTGATCCTGCAATAGAATCATCTGGATTGGCTCCTGCCATACCAATACTCCGATGGTTGTTATCAATTAAGTACTTTACTGCAGTATATGCAGCACTATAGTCATCGACCTTAATATAAGGCGTATCTTCGCGATTTGTTTTTGTAGAAAGTAAAATAAACGGAATACCGAGGGACGTTAACGCTTCGATCGCGGTTTCATGCAGCTCCACAGAAACGATAATAAGCCCATCTACTCGACGCTCGCCCATCAGATTCATACTTTCATGAATTCGAGAACCATGGCTCCCAGCATGCGTTAAAATAACGCTGTATCCATGCTCATAGGATGTATCTTCAATTCCTTTAATAATGTCACCGTAAAAAGCCGTCGTAACATCAGGCATAATCACACCTATCGTATTCGTCGACTTCTGCACCAAGCTGCGGGCATTTTCATTTTTGCGATATCCCAGCGCTTTGGCGACAGCCATTACTTTCTTCTCAGTTTCTTCGTTGTACCCGCCAAGATTGTTAATGACTCTTGAAACAGTCGCGGTTGAGACACCAGCAACCCTTGCTATATCTTTAATTGTGGCTGCCATGCCATTAAACCACCCTTCATTAGGTAAACGTTTACTTTCTATAAATATCTAGTATAAAAGGACTGTTAATCACTTTAGTTAAACGTTTACGTAAAATAGTTTAGTATAATGAAATCGTTATGTCAACGACACAATATATATCGAAATTGCACTTGGGGAGCATAACTGGAGTTACTAGAAGTACGCAATCAAAGAAGTTATCGAATGGCTTCCGATCCACGACGAAACGATGTAATAAGCAGCGTAAAAAAGAGGGAATAGAAACCGACTTAAACATGACTGGCCGACGGACTTCTATCGCCCCCTTATCTGTTTACGATCATAATGTCCCAATTGATGCAAAGGGCTAGCCTCTTTCATCCTGCGATCCTTCCCGCTCCAGCTGTAGAAGCTGTGTCTTCATTTCCAGACCGCCTCGATAGCCAGTAAGAGATCCATTTTTCCCAATGACTCTATGGCATGGCACTGTTATCAACAACGGGTTCGCACCAATAGCTGCTCCGACGGCACGCACCGCACTTGGCTTGTTGATAGAATCTGCAATTTGTGAGTACGTCTGGATTTGTCCATACGGAACCTGGCACAGCGCCTCCCATACTGCAAGCTGAAATGGTGTGCCTTGCAGATCAAAAGGAATACTAAAGCACCCTCGCTGTCCGTTAAGATACTCCGTTAGTTCCTTAACATACGGCTCAAGTTTCTCATCATCACGTATAAAATGACAGTTAGGGAAACGATTCTGTACCCAAGCCGTAAGCTCCTCGAACGGTTTATGTTGTGACCCTACGTAACAGAGCCCTTTCGTCGTGGCTGCCAAATACATATGCCATCCATCTTGATTCAACAAGGTCCAATAAATCGTAGTACTAGTTTGTGATTTCACGTTCCGACACCTCCGTTGTCTGTCCCATTCTATTTATTTTTCGATAGTCTGCTGGTGTGCAGCCTGTTTTTGCTTTGAATAAGGTTATAAAATAGGACGTATTGGGAATGCCTACGCTTATAGCAATTTCTGAAATGGCTTTATCCGAGCCTTCCAAGTACTGTTTAGCCTTGGCTACTCTTATTTGCTGAATATATTCAACTGGGGTAATTCCCTTCACTCGCTTGAATACACGCTGCAAATGAAATGGGCTACCATGGCACATATCTGCCAACGTTTCTAACGTCAGCGTGTCACTGTAATTGAGCTCCATACATTGTACAATTTGATCTACCCATTCTTGATCAGGTAGCCGTTGACCCGTTGGCTTGCACCGTTTACAAGGGCGAAAATGTTCAGACAGTGCTTGCTCCGCATTTTCAAATACACGCACATTATCCTTTTTAGGAATTCTGGATTTGCAGGATGGCCTGCAAAAGATTCCTGTCGTCTTAACCGCGTAGAAAAACGTACCGTCATAGGTGGCATCATTGCTTATGATAGCCTGCCATTTTTCATCTGGAATAGGGTGTTGCTCGTTTCTATTCATCATTTTCGCTCATCTCCACCTCTAGTATATCTCTGTTAACGCCCTTCTGTACGCATTTCAAAATAGGACCGCAAGATATCGAAACTGTCGAATTTGTTTTTATGTTACAACTACAGGAGCAGTGATATTGAATCCAATGGAGGATCTATATGACAAATAGTCGGGATGCGAGCATGCAGGTGATGACACTGCCCGTACCTAAGGAGTTTAGCTTTTCTGAAAATGTGAAGTATCTCTCCAATGCACCGAATGAATGCCTGATCCAGATTAAAGAAGGAAGAGTGTACAAAGCCATATCGATTGATCAGGAAACGATGATTGTTGAAATAAGTACCGGCCCGAATAATCAGGAGCATAGTATAAGCGTACAATTTCTAGGAGAAACGATGCCTGTACGTGAATCGGTACAGGATGCGGCAATTCGTTATATCCGCGATTGGTTCGACTTAGATACAGACCTAGTACCGTTTTATGAACTAGCGAAGACAGATCGTCTGCTGGAGAGAGCGGTAAAATCCTTTTACGGACTTCGCAACATGGGTATTCCTGATTTATTCGAAGCGCTTTGCTGGGGCATTATCGGGCAACAAATTAACCTCGCCTTTGCTTATACGTTGAAAAGACGCTTTGTTGAAACGTTTGGACGGTATGTAGAGCATGCGGGAGAGCAATATTGGCTCTTTCCTACCCCACAGGATATCGCGTCTTTGCAAGTGGAAGACATAACAAAGCTGAAGATGAGTATTAAAAAAAGTGAATACTTGATCGGTGTAGCCCAGCTTATGGTGGAAGGAAAACTAACTAAAGAACAGCTATTGGACATGGGCGATCATAAACAAATTGAAAAGACACTTGTCCAAATTCGCGGCATTGGGCCGTGGACTGCTAATTATGTGTTAATGCGCTGCCTGCGTATTCCTTCTGCGTTTCCAATCGATGATGTAGGTCTCCATAACGCTATCAAATATCTCACTGGTGCTGACACGAAACCGACGAAGGCGGAAATTTTACAGCTCGCTGGACCGTGGAAAAATTGGGAGTCCTACGCCACATTTTACTTGTGGAGGTTCCTTTATTGAGCTTGTGTATAGCCACCAACAACCGGACCCCTTACTTCACAAGGGAGCCCGGTTTTTTATTGTCTGAGCTGCGCTTCCAAATCCATCTATGCAATCATGTATCGCTTCATTCACAAACGAGAGCCGCCACTAGCATCAATTAACTGCCCCGTTACCCAACGGCTGTCAGATGAAGCAAGGAAAGCAGCAATATCAGCCACGTCATCAGGTTCTCCCCAGCGGTTGAAGATGGACAGCCCTGCTGCATATTTCTGTCCATTTACATCTTGCAGCGTTTCCGCATTCATCTCCGTATTTATAATACCCGGCTGGATCGCGTTCACCGTAATATGACGGCTTCCCAAATGCTTGGCCAATGCGAGCGTAAAGGTATCTATCGCACCCTTGGACATGCTGTAGGTAAATACACTAGGAGAAGCTACTCGTGTAACAAAGGAAGAAATAGTAATGATTCGTCCTTGGTCTCTTAAACGAGGTAGAGCTAATTGAGTAACAAACAGCGGTGCTTTCACATTGATGCTCATCACCTCATCGAACGATTGCTCTGTCGCCTCTTCTAGCGTTAAGATTTGACCAATACCAGCGTTATTGACCAAAATATCGAACTGATTGCAACTTGTTCGTTCCTCAAGGGCTTCATCCAACGCTGAAAATAAATCATGAATGCCATCGAGAGAGCGTAGATCGGCTCCAATCGCAATCGCACTCCCGCCAGCTTGCTCAATCTGATGGACGACAGCCTCTGCTTCCTTTCGTCTGCGACCATAGTGTAGTGCCACAAATGCACCTTCTTCGGACAAACGTACCGCAATAGCACGCCCGATACCACGGCTTGCACCGGTTACGAGAGCGACTTTCCCTTTCAATTTCCCCATGTCCTCATCTCCTCGTTTGCAATGTTTCGAATTCATGTTTAGTTGTATCACAAGGGACTATTTGAAATGTTGCGCTCTCATTCAGCCTATCGTCTCTCTACCCTTTACATATCCGATGAGAGGAAACAAAAAAGCAGGCCAACGGAATCATCCATCGGCCTGCTTGTATTGCGCGAACTGCCCACCATCTGCAAGCAACTTACTCTCGATTTTTTCTTATTTCTTTTTGAATGGCACGAAGTACTTTCTTCGATCCACGCTCGATATCATGCTGCATTTTCCTCGTCTTATAATCCACGAATAACGTACTTAGATCATACCCCTCTGGATATAATTCCTTCGCAGGTATTTCCAATGCCACTCGTCTCACATTTACCTTTAGGAACTCATTGTTGTAGAAGACGACCACATTGGCATACTGATCTCTCTCCTCGTAAACAAGACCGAAGTCATCGTAATCCAATAACTTTACACGGTCGCCTTTCGTAAATTCGACCTGTTTACCTTCCTTCTCTTCGGCAGTAACCTTGGTCTTCCTAACTTTACTTTCATGCACACGTTCCATATGGTATTCCTTATTCTCCATATAATCCTGTGCTCTTTGCAGTACCCGCTCGCGTATATCCATCTTGCGTGAAATCCACAGGGCGTTGCTCTCCCCAGACTTGCCTATAAGAAGCTTATACATCGGCTCCAGCGTTTCATGATTGAACTGCATTGCAGCATTCATAAAGTCACTGTGCATTTCCGAATAGCGTTTAATTTCACCATAATGGGTAGTCGCAACGGTGATGCAGCCCATATGATAAAACTCTTCCAAGATTGAAATGGCAAGTGCGGCCCCTTCATTCGGTTCCGTCCCGCTGCCGATTTCATCAAAGATCAATAGGGTGTTGTTGTTCGCCAATCTCATAATTTCCGAAAGGTTCTTCATATGAGAAGAGAACGTACTCAGTGCATTTTCAATACTTTGATTGTCCCCGATATCGATGAAAATATTATCAAATACTGCAATCTCCGTCTCCTTATCCGCTTGGATATGGAAGCCTGACATTGTCGCTAACGTTGCTAGGCCGATCGTTTTGAGCACGATCGTTTTCCCACCCGCATTCGGTCCTGTAATGATGAGACTGCGATACTGCTCTCCAATCTCAAAGTTTAGTGGAACAACCTTCCCTGTTAAAAGGGGGTGTCTGCAATTGACTAGCTTCACATATCCGATATCATTCAGCTTAGGCTCCACACCGTCAATATGTCTGCTGTACTTCGCTTTTGCAAATACCATGTCATATTGGCTGATTAGGTCCATATTGATTTTAATTTCGTGCAGATTTTCCGTGATCAATCCTGATAAAGCAGCTAAAATTTGATATTCCTCTACAGCCTCTTCTGCTCTCAAACCCGATAGTTCGCCGCTTAGCTTGGCAACGCTATGTGGTTCAATAAATACAGTAGACCCTTTTGAAGAGACTTCGACGATTGTTCCTGGAACATGATTTTTGTAAGACGCAATAATTGGAATTGTATAACGATCATTTTTCTGACTAATGAAAAATTCCTGAATGTACTTCTTATATTCGCTATTTTTAAGGAACTTTTGCAGACGATCCTTAATCTTCTCCTCTGTTGCTTCTATACTGTTGCGTATGCGCTTCAGCTCTTTACTAGCAGCGGAATCAACCTTACTGCCTTTAATCGAATAATTAATTTCTTCTTCGATGCCTGGGAATTCTGTCATCGAGTTCGCATAAGAAGACAACACAGGTGCATAGAACTCCTTATCCAGCATGAATTGTTTAATTTTCCGGCATCCTCGCAGGAAATCCGAGATACTAACCAACTCGCTTGGTGTTAGAAGCAGTCCTTTTTCAAGCTTTTGAATACTAAGCTCGATATTGGTCACTCCTAGGAATGGGATATGAGCGCCCGAATCTAAAAGTGCCCGTGCTTCAGTCGTTTCATTGAGACGCTTTTTGACAACCGTGATATTAGAGTTAGGCTTCAATGCATCTAGCAGCTGCTTCCCTAATCCACTCACACAGTAGGTTTTTACGTGTTCCTTCAGTTCGTTATATTGTAATTTTTCAAGTGTATGTTGATTCAATGTCGATTCTCCTCACTATGATTAGATGTGATCATACAAGGAAGATACCTACGACTAGATTTCAATGAACGTAGGTAGAGAATGTGCCAGAACACAAAAAAGCTGCGGGGATACCCGCAGCTCTGCTTGTATTTATAAGGCATGTGCATCATGAATATGCAGAAACAAACTATCCCATACGTATAGTCGTCCCCTGCATTATGCACGCATTATAAAGTGTCGTAGGTATCTTCATAGGTCGAAATAAATTCATGACAAAGCTAGGGGTGCTAAATATAGACCAATCCCCTGATGCCATCAAATTTACTTCATTCAGTTATCCTATTTAGAACCTACCGCACTCACAAAATGCACCTCTTTATATTTATCAAAATCATTCATTGAAATCTAAAATTGCTGACATCATCTTACTATGTAGGTATCAAAAAGTAAAGGACTGCTAAAAAAGATGGGCCATCGTGGATTTTTCATTTCAATCGTTGCCTATTGCACAATTGCCCATAAACTAATGTGAGCAATGGAATAAAACCTACTTACACAACTAATTAGGAGGAGACAGATTGAAAAATAAATCTTCGAAACCGAAATCGGTGCAATCGCGTTCTAATAAAGCAGCATCTCGCAGTATTAGAATTACAGGGTACGCACGTCCCCCTTTATCTTCAAAGAAGTCTAAGGTAAAGTCTAAGTCTGCGAAAGGTTCCATTCGAACCGTTCCTGGCTCCCTATTTTTCTACAATGGCTTGAATGGTACAGGAGCAACCGCCTTATTGGTTGCTGCGGGGAAATACACGTTCGTCAGTTCGCTTACCGGATTTAGTAGATGGACCCATATTGTCGGAGCCCCAAGCGGCGGCCTCCTCTTTTACGATGCTACGACTGGCAATGGGGCTACAGCTACCCTCGATTCCGCTGGGAAATACACCTTTGTCGGAGGACTCTCCGGGTTTGGAAACTGGACGCATATCACATCCGCCAATGAAAATGGCATCTTCTTCTACAATGCGATAACAGGAACTGGGGCAACGGCCTTGCTGGATGCCAACGGAAAATATACATTCGTCAGCTCTCTTTCCGGCTTCTCTAGATGGACTCATATCGTTGGTACCCCTAGTGGCGGTCTTCTGTTCTATGACGCCAATACGGGTAACGGGGCTACCGCCAAGCTCGATGCGGCGAGCAAATACACATTTATCGGTCCACTTTCAGGACTCAGCAGCTGGACAGATATAACCTCAGCCAACGAAGATGGCCTCCTCTTCTACAATGCAAATACAGGCTCTGGCGCAACCGCCCTGCTTGATGGCAATGGCAATTACACCTTTGTTAGCTCCCTCTCTGGTTTCAGCAGTTGGTCTGATATCGTCGGGACTCCTAATGGCGCCTTGCTCTTTTATAATGTTTCAACAGGAGCTGGAGCAACCGCGCTGCTCAATGATTCAGGCAATTACTCTTTCGTCAGCTCTCTTTCCGGGTTTAGTACATGGACTCATATTGTAGGGGTATAAGCACACCAGATATAGCCCGTTAGCTTCTGCTAACGGGTTACTTGACTTGCTTTATTCGCTTCTTCTAATTCAATATCGCTTAAATGTATCGCTCTCGTATGTTTGGTTGGATTCCAGTTGACGTTTTTCATCGTGATGAGAGACCAAATAAACAACGGCACATAAGTCAAATTAAAGAAGTACAAATATACATAGCTCCGGAGTAGATTTACGTTCTGGTTCGAATCAAGAAGCTGTGCGTATCCTACATAGATAAATTGGAACAATAAGCAGGCCATCCACACTTGCCAAGGAATGAGAGGATGCATATCTGATAAGTCCGTAGCTATCGATATGTACACAAGAATACCAGTTGAAGCACTTAACACAATTTTGCCGGGATTAATAAGGTACATAAAGCCATCAAATGCTTTAACATCTAGCTTGCTATGTGATTCGGTAGTTAGGGAACAACAACCATCTTAGCATGGAGTAGTTAAATATATCCAAAGAAACCTTGTTTTCATATAAAAAGTAACTACCACAGGCAGCAATCTTATTTTTGATAGACTGCGCCACTTCATATTTTAAAAAAGGTTAACAACTTATTGGCAGGAATGCTCTCCTATACGTTGAATATTGCATAAACGTTCAACACAAAAGGGAGGGCCCCAGCATGAGCGGTTATGATATGCATATCGGCAAGCTGATTAGCGGAAGACGGGACTTGGAAGGTAAGGGAGGCTATATCCTCTGTACTCCAGATCAAACTATCGTTGAAATCGATTCAACCAGTTCCATCAACGGTATGATTGTAAGTGCCAAGGACATTGGAGATGCCTTGTACGAGTATTGTAAATCTGCTTTGGATGATTACATAGCAGAGGGTAACAACAAGGATATTTACACCTTCTCCATCTATACCGATACGTACCATGGCAGCTACATCATATACATCAACAATCTGGAAGGCTTGAACCAAAGTGTGGAGGAAGCTCTTGGTGGTTCTCTTCGGCAGGAAGATGATCACGATAAACTAACTCGCGAGCAGCTCTATTATGAGTTTAAATACGCAGAAGCTGACTACCCTTTTATGTATGAAAAAATGCCTGAGCGGCTTGAGAAATGGCTGAGTATTTTTTGGTGCATCAGTGTGGAGGAGCCTAACTATCTTGAAATCGATCAAAACTATCTATTTGAGAAGACGCTCTTTGACTCCCAGCTGTTTCTAATTGCCATCGATGTAATCCATCGCTTGCAGCCTGACTTTCAGCCATTACATCGTACTGATGATTTCATTGCCTACGTCTCTGCAGCTGATGGTGTTGGAGGCGATTATCTGACCACTAGCCAGCTAATTCGAAAATGCATCAGCGAGGAGCAGCTGTACAAGGCGATGCCTGAAGTAAAAGAGAAGGATGAAGCCTTCTTAACAGCCATAAACACAGTACAGCAAAAGTCCCTTCGTGAGCAGGTTTTGCATTGGGTCACTGTCATAGAGCAAGGAGAATTCGGCAAAGGGAGTCCTCATAGCTTTTGGAAAACGGACTACGAAGCGTACGAGCAATTGATCGAACTCGGTGAACAAGCTATCCCTTACATCCAAGAGCAATTGGAGGGTACGTTACATCAGGGTACAACGTTTATTCTTGAAACTACTTTACGGGATTTGACTGAACCATCCTATTGGAGTTAACACCTATAAAAAGAGGCCAACTTTCTCAAAAAAGTTGACCTCTTTCTACCATTTACAAAAATATTCCTCTAGTTATTGCTAGCCAAGATACTCAGATTCAGCAGTCTTTTTTACATTCTCCAAAAATTGTACGACTACTTTGTCGGAGGCAAATATCATGAACAGCTTCATGAACCACTTCAATGCTTGATTCGTTACGGTATAGGTAAGCCTTGTTTTCTGCTCATCTACCCGGTGCAATTCATATAGAGCTGTAATCTCAAAGCAATTTGCCAACGTAAAGCGAATCTTTAATTTCTTATCGTCTTGATGATTAGAATACTCCAGCGTATGGACATCATATTCCTCAATCCGTTTACCTTCTTTGTATTTCTGGCGGTATACAGTGCCGACAACTTCTTCTGTGATAGTAACTGGCTTATGTTCCACCACTTGTGGCATTATCTTTTGCATTTGTTCTAACGATCCATCTAGATACGACCACACATGTTCGATGGGAGCATTAATTTCAATCTCCCTTGACCATTGCTTCACTATCCTTACCCCCTGCAAGTCCTAGCACTACTACTCCATTGCATGCAACGTTTCTTCCATATATGTTAAGACTATCTATTCTCAAATCTTTGCAGCAATTCAATTGCCTCTTCATTATCAGGCTCAAGCTCTACTAGCTTACGTGTGTAATCCAACGCATCTTCCTCTAGTCCTAACTCGAAACAACAAATAGCTAGACAATAATATACAGTGGATACAATCTCTTCGTCGTCCGCATCGATCGATAATTCTAAGAAACGTTTGGATTCTTCGTAAAGCCCCATTTCGAACAGAATCAATCCTGCATCAAGTGCTAAGTCATATCGCTGTTCCATTACGTAGTAAGAGGACCACATAAGCTGTATGCCTCTTAACAAATCCTGCATCTCTTCATCATTTGCATCTGACAGCAAACTAGAAATCTGCCTCGCACTTTGTATGAAAAATTCCGCATCATAGCCACCCAAACGCCAGAAGCTTATTATAGGCTGTAGTTCCATGCTATCTATATTACGATCAACCCATTCTTTCATACTAAAGAAATCGTCCGGACCAAATCGTTCAACAAATCGACGATACGCTAATCGAGTATTAGCATAGCTCATCGGTGTATCCAAATGGAATATACAACCCACATTTATATTTCTATAGTGATGCGGGGGAAATAACGACAAGGCCCCTTGTTGTTCATAAAAATGTTGAATCGCATGGTAGTTCGCAGTTACTGAAAAACTCGCGTGTAAAACCAACTCTGGTGGGTCTGAAAATTTCCAATTATCAAGCAAATGGTCGCCTTTATCTGCTGTGATTAATAGGAATCCTGCCTGTGATAACTGATTCAAGCGCTCTAAACAAATCAATCCTGCGATAGGAAATAAAATATGCGAATCGTCTAATTGTTCTTGGTAAATCGCGATTATATCACGGTAAGGGAAAGTTTCTTGTTCATACTCCGGTGCCCGTCGATGTTCATAACGTAAAGACATTTGATTTATTACTTCGGCCGGTTTAAGAGAATCAGTTTGTGTAGGGCTATTAATAATCACATCAGCTTCGTAAATATGACCCTCACTAATATAAATCAACTCTTGTGGAATACCATCGAAAAAGTAATTGGCAACGATAATTAAAGGTTGTTGCAAGTCGCCTGTACCGATGGTTTCGTCCTTGACTATGAGATTCAACTCCGTATCTTGAAGAGCATCAAATCGCGCAAAATCAAGTAATCCTTCAGTAATAAACGACTGTAAAGCTGGATGCTCCCTCCAAGCTAACACGTTGTTCATCGCCAAATCCGTCATAATATACTGGAACGGAGGTAATGCAATTTCCGCGTAATCCCTCAATTTACACAACTGATCCAGCACGTGGTAAGCAAGTCGTCCCGCTCCTGCCCCGAGTTCTACAATTAATACGGGCTCAGAAGAATGTCCCTTACTAGCTCGATCTTGAAGAAAGCCAAAAATCATCTCTGCATAAGAAGTTCCGATCATCGGATTACTCGTTATATATTGAGGAGTTTGGTCATTATTCCAAGCCTTCAATCCTAATTCTTCATAATAAGTGCGCTGCAACTCCCAAATTGGTGCCTCACTGAAGCGGTAACGTTGTTCTTTATTATTTGTCATTTAATCATTTCCTACTTTATCGTTAAATTATGTGTATCTAATTAAGTGCTATTCAATGGCCAATTGTAACATCTCCTCGTTGCTTATACTACAGGCAACAACTTTTCAACAAGATGGATGCCTCGACCACAATCCATAACAGAGCACCGACTATACATTTATTATACCGCCATTTTTCTCGACATAGACGGAGGTTTATGAATCTAGATGAAATGACGTTTTATATGCAATGGTTTATACTGGGAAATGTTGCTAATCAAGATGGCCTTTTTATATTTCTTAAGAACAGGGGGATTTTTATGGCTTTATTGGTTTACCACGTAGGAGTTTCACTCGATCATTTCATTACAGATCAGCCTATGGAGGATGGTCTGTTCGATCGTACACTTTTCTTATTTGATGGCGATCATGTCCCAGATTTTTTATCAGACATTCAAAAGTATGACGCTGTGTTAATGGGCGGTAACACTTATCAGTTTGGATTTCAATTCGGGAAAAATGCTGGGGAGCCTGGTTATGATGGAATCAAGCACTATATCTTTTCAAACACCATGCAGTTTGAATCTAACGCGGAAGTTGAATTGGTGAGAGGAGATGCAGGTGATTACATCGAGAAGCTGAAGAAGGAAACGACCGGGAAACTGTGGCTTTGCGGCGGTGGGCAATTGGCGGGTACACTCATTGAACGAAAACTGATTGATCAATTAGTGTTAAAGGTAAATCCAATTATCGTCGGATCAGGCGTGCCGCTATTCGGTGATGTAAAACCTCGTTTAAAGTTGGAGCTCATCGATATGAAACGTTATGAAAACGGAGTTATCAAACCAACCTACAATATTATTTATACCTAAACTATGCTGTGAGCGAAAATAGATAGGGCTGCCCATCGTGGGGAGCCCTATTACGTTATATCATGATGACCAGTCATGCTGCCAATGGCAATATGCTGGATATCCCCCTGCATTTTCAGTTATTTTTCGCTTATTTCAGTGAAATTGGCACCTTAAAGCAGTACTTTGTATGGTGATGGCAGTCTTCTTTCGGCTAAATTGAGCTCATGAAGTTCACAATTCCAATAAGGAGAGTGTTTAAAATGACACAACAACAAAACCCAGCAAGACAACTGATAGGAGAATCTTGGATTAGAAAAGTTTTAGTGGTGAATGGTGTTTCTTCTGGCGGGACTGCTCTGCTACTTCTTCTATTTCCCGGATTCGTTGGCAAACTAAGTGGTCTTGATAATCAGGCAGCCCTGATGGGGGCGGGAGCTTACCTGCTCCTTGTTGTAGCTTTTACATTCATAACAGCAAGCAGAAAAGTCGTTTCTCCTAAAGCCGTGCTTACTTTATCGGTAATCGATTTCCTCTGGGTCGCCAAAAGCCTCGTTCTATTGGGGGTGAGTAGTTCCTTCCTAACAGCCATCGGTACGGCTGCGGTCATCTTTGTTGGTATAGTCGTTGGAGTGTTCGCGGTATTGGAGGCGGTTTATTACAAACACAATCGCGATTACGGTAAAGTGGGGACACAGCATATATAAGATAGATGTCTGATGTTCGGACTCCGGCTCGGAAACAGGCCCGGAAAGCCCGATTAAAGTCAGTAATAAGGCTGCACATCCTAGGCAGCCTTATTACTCGTTTTAGTTTGAATTACTAACCTATTCTAATCGTTTATAGTTGGGCGTCATCCAATCGTCACAATTATCTGCCAGTCGTTGCAGCTCATTGAAGAGAATGCCCGCATGGTAACCATCACACACGGCGTGGTGGAGTTGTACCGATAGAGGCAACAACACTTGTGGACCTTGCCTATCGTATTTCCCCATTGTAAATATCGGCAGGAGAAAGCTCCCCTCCGTATAGATATTCAGATTAAAGCCCGTAAAATGAACCCACGGAATGCTGGAGATCGGGAACGTATAGGGTGGCTCATTAGGTTTGGCATGTAACCCCTTAGCTCCACCGTACTTTTCTAAATCCTCCAGATAACCTCTGTAGAACTCACCGAAATCCTCACAGTAACTCGTCCAGATCGTTGAAAAGGTCTTATCGTCATCGTGAAATACAGTAAAGCTGGGAGACATGCTATCCCAATAGCCTAACTTCCCTTCTGAATCCAAACATGTGCGATATTCATGATGGCGATTTACCACAGTCGTTATCATATAAATAAGTGCTGGATACAGCTTGATTCCCTTATTTTTAACCGCCGCATATAAGTAGCTAATATCAAGGTTAGCTGTCACACTAAACGTACATCTGACATGATTGAAATAATGCTCGAAATAAGGCTTTCTGCTCCACTTATCAACATTCAAAGGTTTAAAAATCATTTTTATATCCTCCTAAGATCATTAAAAATTCTGATTTAGGAGGCTTGATCCACTGCTTTAACCATATCCTTATCACGGCCCCAGAAATATTTTTAACACCCAATAATTACATTATATCTAATCAATCTAATCAGTAAATCTAATCAGTACTTAGCCAACACTATCGGCAGGTTCAGTTGCACTAACGGTCTTCACAGATGCTATTCTGCTTGTAATAGCTCATTTTGAATTGTAACGGATGCCAGAGAGCTTATTGGCCTGACAAGGCAATGAAATTCGTGAGTTTTGCTAAATTAAGCTCTCCCACGACCGTTAATCTATTATTATGCGATGTTTTTGGAAAATAGCGTTAGTGGCAACCGTTAGAGAGCCGTTAAAGCTAACGATATTCTACAACACAGACTTCACGAAAGTAGCACCACCGCATATCCCCGTATCCCCACCCATGAGCCAAGATGGCTCCTATTTGCGATTGATGAAAATTACTTCTTTGCTTCATTTACAAAATCAATAAATCAATAATTCGCGGCCAGATCGTAAACCATAAGAAAGTGAAACAACTAAAGTCAGCATAAAGCTTATACTGAATTTATAACAAGCAGACTACTCCGTAAAAATGATCAGGTTATTTCACACATTAAGGATGAGAGAGACATGTACACAATCAGCAGATTTTCGCAGCTTTGCAAGATGAGTGCACGTATGCTGCGACACTATGATAAAGAAGAGCTCTTAAAGCCGGTTCATGTAGATACCGCGAACGGGTACAGATATTACGAGAAAGACCAATTAGAAACGGCATTATTAATCAAAAAGCTAAAAGAATATAAGTTTTCCCTGCCAGAGATTAAAATGATTGTCCAATCATCAGATCGAACATTATTTCCTCAATTGGTGCAGTCGAAAATTAGTGAGTTATCCAACGAAGTGAATCGCTATCGTCAGATCATTGGCGAAATGCAGGAGTTAATGGAAACGAACTTGGATAGGATTCAAGAGGAAAGAAAACCTTATGATATATGGCTCGGTATGAGACAAGAAACTGGTGTCTTACGTCAAAGATTGCAGATAAACATAAAGGATATGGACAAGTACATAGATGCTTTATACGAAAAAGCGGAACACCATCAGCTTAAGTTACTTAGTACTCCGTCCACTGTATTTTTTGATGAAGAGTTTATTCCTGACCATAGTGATATTGAATTGATTATTCCGATCGTGCATAGCAATGGCAAATATGAAGATGCATCAAAAGAATGCCATATAAAAATATGGCCTGAAACGAATGTTGCCACTACGCTTCATATCGGAAGCTATGACGATATCGGATATGCTCATATTGCACTTGAAGAATGGATAGAAAGCAATGGATATCGCTTAGCTAGCCCCCCGTATGAAACGTATTTGAAAGGTCCTGAATATGACTGTCCTGCGGAAGAGTACATAACACAAGTCTTTTTCCCTGTCATAAAAACGGCACAGCAATAATGGCTTGACCTTAACACTATGTCAAAGCTTATTCTACATCCAAGAGAACGAAATCCGCCTGTAAAGGAGATTATGAGATGAATAAGATGATGGTATTGTGTTCAGGAGTATTAGTAACAGCAGGAGTCCTAGTGGGCTGCTTCCACAGCTCGCCTACTGAGAGTCACGGCGTGAAGGCACAAAGTGTAGGCAAATACACGATGCCTGATGAGAGAAGTAAACATGAAGGAACATGGCTGCAATGGCCTCATAACTACACTTATGGTAAAGGTCACAAAGAAAATCTTGAAGATATTTGGATCAAGATGACCAGCGCCTTAAGTGAAGGCGAGAATGTTCATATTATTGCTTATGATAAATACGAAAAGGAATATATTTATGATCTTCTGTATGATGAGGGCGTAAATATGGACAAAATCGACTTCTATATTGTGCCTACAGACGATGTATGGGCAAGAGATACGGCACCTATTTTTGTATACGATAAAGATAACAACCTGAAAATGATGGACTGGGGTTTTAATGGCTGGGGTAAGAAAACACCGTATAAAAAAGATGCCGCTATCTCAAAAAAGCTTAGCAAGCAGCTGGGTATGGAGAACATTGACCTTAATGAAGTCGTACTCGAAGGTGGCGCATTTGAACTAGATGGCAACGGTACTTTCTTATCGACACGCAGTGCTGTTACGAACAAAAATCGAAATGCAAAATTCTCAGAAGCAGATATAGAGTCATATATAACAGAATATCTTGGCGCTACGAATTTCGTGTGGTTAGATGGAGTGCCAGGTCTGGACATTACCGACTTCCATATTGATGGATTTGCGAAGTTCCATGACAAGTCCACGATTGTAACGATGAACGAAGACGATTTGGAAGACTGGGGCGTCACTAAGAAGGATATTAAAACCCTAATGAATGCTAAGAACGTATCCAACAAGTCGTATCAGTATGTAAAATTGCCACTTACTAAGAACAACGTCAAACTAGATAGTGGAAAGAATCTTGGATACAAAGGTTCTTACATCAATTATTATATCGGGAATACCGTTGTAATCGTTCCGAACTATAACGACCCTAACGACAAAGTAGCGAATGATAGGATTCAAAAATTGTACCCCGATCGTGAAGTCGTGGGCATTGATGTCCGCGAGCTTTATAAAGATGGCGGTATGATTCATTGTGTTACCCAACAGCAGCCAATCGATTTAAAGTAATCGTGTTACCGTATATCTAGGCAATATGTGAAAATTAAAATATACAGTTACACATAAGAGAGGAGTCATAACGACTCCTCTCTTTGTGTATAAATAGATTCCATCATTTTCAAACTAAATAAGTTCGGCTATAATATTGAAAATATAATTGGTATAAAATCCCTGTTATATTCTGCGTGTATACAAATAAATCTACCATGAAGGAGCACCACGATGAAAAAGAAGATTGTATCCATACTATTGGCCCTCTCAATGGCCCTATCATTCAGCGCATCCGTGTATGCGGATAAGCCAGCACCGCGAGCAACAAGAGGGGATATTGTTAACTCTTTATTGACGGCAGCAGATGCTTACCAACTGGGTATTTCTAAAGAAGCTATCATTCAAGGTTATAAAAACGGAAAACTCAATGAGAACGATCCCATTAAAAAGGTAGAAGCTTTAGTCATGTTGAGTAGAGCATTTGGTGAACTGCCAAAGCCCATAGGGAATGATTTACGTATCGGGACATTTGGTTTAACGTTCACTGATGTACCAGCTTGGGCTAAGAAAGATATCGATAAACTCGCAAAAGCAGGCGTACTGACAGCCAAATCTGACGGTACACTAGGCGTAAACGACCCCATTACTAGCGCAGAGTTCCAAACGATCATTGCCAGAGTGTGGGCGCTTAAAGGTACTCACTTAAACGATGATTTTTATGAAGCAGTCAATAAGAAGTGGCTAAATCAATCCACCATTCCTTCAGGGGAAATGATGGGCGGCGTACACTCCGATCTGCATCATTCGAATAATAAAAAAATAGCTACCATTGTGGAAGATCTCACTGGTAAGCAGTTCGCTTCAGGTACAAAAGAGCGTAAGCTCTCCGACTTTTATAACATGGCGCTAGATAAAGAAAAACGAAATAAGCTAGGCATTGAACCCATAAAAAAATACGTCACGGCGATTGATGGGGCTAACACGATCGATGAGCTTGTTCAGGCTGACCTTGCTATTGATAAGGCTTTAGGCTTTAGTACACTGTTCAAATTTGATGTTATTGGCGATATCAAAAATAGCAATACAAATGACCTGTATTACCTCGGGTTAAAAATAGGGCTAGATAAAAGTAGCTTTCTAACTGAAGATGCGAGAGCGAAGAAAGTATACATCGAGCAGATAACGAAATATCTCATGTTGACGGGTGAGAAAGAAACATCTGCCAAAGCTCGTGCAGAGAAAGTGCATGAAATGGAGAAGGGCTTGGCTGCCGTCTCGCTTGAACGCTATGAGCAAGGTGATGTCGATAAAATCTACAACCCGTATACCATTGAAAAATTTGATGACTTATACAAACAAGTCGATATGAAACAAGTGCTTACATCCATGAATTTGAACCATGCCGATACAATCATTGTTATGGATGAGAAGTTGGCGCAAAAAGGCGCAGCATTCATGACGGAAGCTAATCTTGATGTACTCAAGGCGTATGCCAAAGCAAAACTGCTAGACGAAACAAGTCTGCTTCTATCAGATGAAATCAGGAAGGTAACCCTTGATTTTTATGCAATGATATACGGCGTATCTGAACAGAAAGCCGATAAGGAAGTTGCCCTAGACCTAACATCAGCTGCGATGGGTCCATATTTGGAGCAGATGTTTGCCGAGAAGCATTTCTCCCCGAAAGCGAAACAGGATGTTGAGCAATTGGTAGAAAAAATGATTGCTGTATATGAAAAAAGAATAAACGCACTGGATTGGATGTCCGAAACAACAAAAGCGCAGGCCATTAAGAAGTTGAAGGCGATAACTGTTAAAGTTGGATATCCAGACAAGTGGGATACAGCCTTAGATAAAGTAACGATCAAGACATACGAAGATGGTGGCTCACTGTTTTCCAACTACTATGCAGCTACTAAGGCGAACATGGATGAGAAGAAAGCTAGTGTTGGACAACCAGTCGATAAACAAAAATGGACGACCAGTGTCTATACGGTAAATGCTTTCTACAATGTATTTAGCAATGATATGACATTCCCAGCTGGTATTCTCCAAGCCCCGTTCTATGATGTTAATGCCAAGCCTGAACAAAATCTCGGAGGGATTGGTACGTTAATCGGTCATGAGATCAGCCATGCATTTGATGATGAGGGAGCAACATTCGATGAGCATGGCAATGCGAAGAACTGGTGGACAGAAGAAGATTTGAAAAAGTTCCGTGAGAAATGCAAGGAAGTCATTTCATTCTACAATGGAATCGAAGTCGTCCCAGGTGCCGTTAGCAATGGTCAGCAGACACTAAGTGAAAATGTGGCGGATTTAGGTGGAATGGCCGTTGCCCTTCAAGTTGTATCGAAGATGAGCAAGCCTGATTACAAAGCATTTTTTGAAAGCAATGCTATAACCTCAAGAAACACGGTAACGAAAGAGGTCGCAGCATATCTCAGTACAGCAGCCGCCCATTCCAATGAAAAAATTCGAGTAAACCGTACAGTTGTAAACTTTAAAGAGTTCTACGATACGTACGGAATTAAGCCTGGGGATGGCATGTATGTGGCTCCAGAGGATCGAGTGTCAATCTGGTAAAACGGAGATCATATAGGAATAATCCTGAACATTTTTTCATCCATGCTATATCGCTAAGCCACTCCTATTCATGGGGTGGCTTTTCCTTGTCCAGCTCAGCCACATTCGGCACCAATAAAGACCGAGTTTTTATATAACGAAGTAATAAACTCTTCTGCAGAAGAATATTTATCTTCCATGATTTTCAATATAAAGAAACTACAATTACGATGAAAGGGTATGATTGGAGATTTATTTGTTGATCTACATTTATACATAGATTTATTATTGGGGGGTTTATGGATGAAAAAGAAGGTCATCTCTCTATTTATAGCCATGACAATGGCTCTATCCTTTAACGTATCTGTTTATGCAGATAAGACTCCGCCACCAGCAACAAGAGGGGAAATCGTAAATTCCTTACTAACGGCAGCTGACGCTTACAATCCTAAAATTAATAAAGAAGCGATTATTAAAGGTCATAAAGATGGAAATTTAAAAGAAAATGAGCCTGTAAAGAAGGTTGAAGCTCTAGTCATGTTGAGCAGAGCATTTGGTGAATTACCAGAGCCTGTTGGTAACGATCTACGCACGAGGACTTTCGACGTTGCTTTCACCGATGTACCACCTTGGGCTAAGAAAGACATTGATAAGCTAATAAAAGCAGGTATCCTGACAGCTAAACCCGACGGTTCATTAGGTGCATACGATCCTATAACTAATGCTGAATTTCAAACCATTATCACCAGAGTATGGGCGCTTAAAGGATCACATGTAAATGATGATTTTTATGAAACCATCAATAAGCAATGGTTAAACAAATCCGTTATCCCTGAAGGAGAGGTAATGAATGAAGTATTCTTTGAACTGCGACAACAAAATAAGGATGAAATAGTAAAAATCATTGATGATTTGGCTGTCAAAACATTTGCAGAAGGAACAGAAGAACAGAAACTTATCGACTTCTATGCGTCAGCGTTAGATACCGAAAGCAGAAATAAGCAAGGGGTTCAGCCTATTCAAAAATATTTAAAAGCTATTGATGAAGCTAAAACACTCGATAAGCTTGTACTAGCCGATCTTGCTATGGAGAACGAGATAGGTCTCAGCCTGTTGTTCAGCTTCACCGTTATGGGAGATGCAAAGAACAGCACGAAGAACGCCTTGTATCACATTGGTCTAACTATGGGATTGGACAAAACTAGCTTTGTAACAGAAAATGTGAAAACAAAAGCGGCATATATTCAATATATGACTAAACTGCTTATTCTCACTGGTGAGGAAAGAGCTGCAGCCAAAGCTCGTGCAGAGAAGGTCTATACTATGGAAAAAAGTCTAGCTGCAGTATCACTTGATCTTCACGAAATGGGGAACGTAGACCACTATTATAATCCACTTACAATTGAACAATTTGATGACCTTCATAAAGAAATCGATATGAAGCAGGTTTTGAAATCATTGAAATTGGACAGTGTCGAAAAAGTAATCTCCTCCGATGTAAAGCGGGCACAAAAAGGTGCAGAATGGATGACCGAAGCGAACCTAGATGTACTCAAGGCTTACTCCAAAGTACGACTGCTTGCGACAACAGCCCACTTATTATCTAAACCGTTTGATGACGCTACAAATGAGTTTAATGCAGTACTATATGGAATTGTAGGCAAAAAAACAGACAGGGAAAATGCTATAACCTTGACGAGATCAACGATGAGAGGATTCATAGAGCAAACGTATGTTGAAAAACATTTTTCATCAGAAGCGAAAAAAGATGTTGAACAAATGGTAGATAAATTAATCGATACGTACGAGAAACGAATCAAAACGCTCGATTGGATGTCTGAACCAACAAAAGCGAAGGCAATTAAAAAACTCGATACAATGATAGTTAAGATCGGATATCCGGATAAATGGGATACGACCTTAAACAAAGTAACGATTAAGAACTATGAAAAAGGTGGTTCGCTGTTCTCTAATACCTATGCAGTAAATAAAGCAAACGTTGATAGCATGAAAGCCAAGCTAGGGAAACCCGTTGATCGAACAGAATGGTCGGTCCCTGCTTATGCCGTGAATGCGTACTTTGATCCGTTTAATAATGAAATTATATTCCCTGCTGGTATTCTTCAAGCACCTTTCTATGACACGAAAGCGAAACCTGAAGCAAACTTAGGGGCAATTGGCATGGTCATTGGCCATGAAATTAGCCATGCATTTGATAACAATGGGGCAGCATTCGACGAACACGGGAATGCGAAAAACTGGTGGACAGATGAAGACTTTAAGAAATTCAAAGAGAAAAACCAGGCACTAATTGAGTTCTATAATGGGGTAGAGATTATTCCAGGTGTGTTGAATGACGGCCAACTTACACTAGGCGAGAATATCGCTGATTTAGGTGGGATGGCCGCTTCCCTGCAAGTGGTATCCGAAATGAGCAATCCAGATTATAAAGCGTATTTCGAAAGCAATGCAAAAATGTGGAGATTTACGACCACAAAAGAGTATGCAATATTTTCAAGCACAGCGGTTAGCCAATCAGACAGTAAAATCCGTACAAACCGAACGATTGTCAACTTCCAGGAATTCTATGATACGTATGGAATTAAGCCTGGGGACGGGATGTATGTAGCACCAGGAGATCGAGTTTCGATCTGGTAGAAATAAATAGCTTGATCACAGATGTACCCTATAGAATAGATGCGAAAATATCTATCTATAGGGTATTTTGAACTCATTTTTTTCTGAAAAATACGTCCTCCGTCATCTATCCAGAGTAAGGCGCAGCATGCACAATAAGAGGCACTAAGTAGCTAGCTCTGATCTCACACCGTAGCTTATTCAACATGAAGAGTAAAAGTAGTAACTTTGCGTATATGGCATATACTAAAGCTTCACTTTCGAATGAGCGAGAGCCTTATGGCAAGTAAATTTTCTCACTGTAATGGCACTTGCTTCAGTATGTATTTATGTAGCTATACAGCGAGCGGCTTCTGCGGCAAGTCAATTGCAAAAACTGTTTTTTACGGTTGTCACAGAGCCTATTCTGCTAATTATCGCCCATTTCAAATCGTAAAGGATGCCAGAGAGCTTATTTACCAAATATAGCGGCGAAATTCACTATTTTTAATACATTAAGCGCTCCTACGACCGTTACAATTTTTCTACGCGCGATTTCGTTAAAATAGCGGCAATGGCAACCGCTAGGGTGAGTCACTCGTTACCATGCAATTCGTTCATGAAAATCCCACCTAAACAGCAGACTTACAACATTTCCAAAATAACCAATATCCGTTATAATTAAAGGAGATAAATGGGAAAAATTCCTCTTTATTCGTCTTTATTTATACTTAAATTTCACCTTGGAGGAGCCTGACGATGAAAAAGAAAATTGTATCCTTACTCTTAGCTATTCCAATGGTCCTATCATTCAACATATCCGTGTATGCGGATAAAGCACCGAAGCCAGCAACAAGAGGAGATATCGTCAACAACTTGTTGACAACTGCTGACGCTTACCAATCAGGAATGAATAAGGAAGCCATTATCAAAGGCAATGGAAATGGTGATTTAAAAGAAAATCAGCCAGTCAAGAAGGTTGAAGCTTTAGTTATGCTGAGCAGAGCATTCGGTGAATTACCGAAGCCTGTAGGAAATGATTTGCGTACTGGAACATTTGGTGTTGAGTTTACAGATGTACCGGCTTGGGCTAAAAAGGATATCGATAAATTGGCTAAAGCAGGCGTTCTAACGGGGAAACCTGACGGGACATTAGGCGCAAACGATCCGATTTCACTTGCTGAATTCCAAGCAGTTATCGCCAGAGTATGGGCGCTCGAAGGCTCCCATCTACCTGATGATTTCTATGAAACAATCAACAAACAATGGTTAAATAAGTCGACAATTGCAGCAGGAGAAATTATGGGCGGCGGATTCTCTGAGCTGCAAAAGCAGAACGACGATAAGATAGCAAAAATAATAGAGGATCTATCTAACAAAACACATGCAAAAGGAACAAAGGAACAGAAGCTCGCTGATTTTCATAAAACCGCATTAGATAGTGAAAATAGAAATAAACAAGGCATTCAGCCCATTGAAAAATACATAAAGGCAATAGACGAAGCTAAAACGTTTGACCAGCTTGTTCAAGCTGATCTTGCTTTGGAGAAAGAATTAGGTCTGAGCACGCTGTTCCGCTTCGCCATTATGGGAGATGCCAAGAACAGTAGTGAAAACGCTTTGTACTACACTGGTTTATCCGCGGGTCTGGACAAAAATAGCTTCGTAACGGAAGATGCGAAAGCAAAAAAAGCTTATATTCAATATATGACTAAACTTCTCATGCTGGCAGGCGAGAAGGAAGCTGCTGCAAAAGCCAGCGCCGAGAAAGTTTATGAGATGGAGAAAAGCTTGGCTTCCGTTTCACTCGATCCTCATGAACAAGGTGACGTAAATAAATACTATAATCCATATACAATCGAAAAATTCGATGACATGCATAAAGAAATCGATATAAAACAGGCTTTGAAATCGATGAAAGTCGAAAGTGCTGATAAAGTAATCGTATTCGATGTGAAACTGGCACAAAAAAGTGCGGAATTGTTGACTCAAAATAATCTTGATGTGCTTAAAACTTACTCCAAACTACAATTGCTCACAGCTACAGGTGGTCTGTTGACTGATGGTTTCAGAGACGCAGCCAATGAATTCGCTGCAGCACTATATGGCGTCTCAGGGGAAAAGACAGACAAAGAAATTGCTGTATCCACGACGCAGTCCACAATGAGTGGTTACTTGGAGCAAATGTTCGTCGAGCAGCATTTTTCACCGGAAGCCAAAAAAGATGTTGAGCAAATGGTGGACAAATTAATCGCTACGTATGAGAAGCGAATCAAAGCGCTGGATTGGATGTCAGAAACAACGAAAGAAAAGGCGATTAAGAAACTCGATACGATGATCGTTAAGATCGGGTACCCAGATAAATGGGATACGACACTAGATAAAGTAGATATTAAGCCGTATGCAGAAGGCGGTTCACTGTTCACTAATTCATTTGCAGTAACGAAAGCCTATATCGATAACCAAAAAGCCATGTTGGGCAAACCCGTTGATCGATCCCAATGGTTAACAAGCGTGTATACCGTAAATGCGTTCTACAACCCGCTCAATAACGAAATTACGTTCCCTGCTGGTATTCTCCAAGCACCATTCTATGACGCTAAAGCTAAGCCTGAAGCGAATCTTGGTGCTATCGGGATGATTATTGGTCATGAAATTAGCCATGCTTTTGATAACAAAGGATCGGCATATGACGAGAACGGAAATGCAAAGAACTGGTGGACAGACGAGGACTTTAAACGATTTAAAGAGAAAAACCAAGAATTGATCGCGTTCTACAACGGAATTGAAATCGTTCCGGGTGTGTTGAATGACGGTCTGCTTACACTAAGTGAAAATGTCGCCGATCTAGGTGGGATGGCTGCTGCTCTGCAAGTTGTATCCGAAATGAGCAAGCCAGATTATAAAGCATTTTTCGAGAGCAATGCGGAAATGTGGAAATCCACAATGACAAAGGAAATTACAGCATACCTGAGCAAAAACGATACACATTCAGCTAATAAAATTCGGGTAAACCGCACGATTTCTAACTTCCAGGAGTTCTATGATACGTATGGTATTAAGCCTGGGGATGGCATGTATGTAGCACCAGAAAATCGCGTTTCGATTTGGTAAAGAAATAAAAGCGGATAGAGATCGTTCCATCTCTTTTTACTCGTATATCAATAAAGCACAGCCGCTCCAATAACGGAGTGGCTTTTTCTATTTTTTCTAATTCGTATTCATCCGCCTCCATACCTCATTGACAAACCACTAAACGAACACTAAAATAAAACTGAGCATTCAATCAATTTTTTAAATAAACGATCAATAACTAGCGCTGAGGATTACATTTTACATTTAGTGCTTAGCATTTGCGTAGCGTTTTGCTCATATTAGACGTATTTGCTAAACACAAGGGAGATGATGAGTATGTCTGTTCCATTAAGCAAGAGCACAACTAAAGAGGAAAAACGTGCCGTTTCACTGGATCTGGCAAGAGGCACAATGCTGCTATTAATTGCACTCGCACATGCCCCGCTCTACTTATACGCCTCTGAGCCTGGAATCATGCACAGGGTAGAAGGTATTACCTTCTTGGATCAGGTCGTAAACTTGTTTGGCCAGTTCATGATTGATAACCGAGCAAGAGCCATGTTTGCCGTCTTATTTGGGTATGGTTTAGTTCTTGCATTTAAAAGTCAGCTCTCTAAAGGAATCAGTGAGAAAAAAGTCGTAAAGACGATACGACGTCGATCGTGGTATTTGATCGCATTTGGAATCGTTCTAGCCGTCATCATTGTGGGCCAAGATATCCTTATGGCTTACGGTGTTGCCGGTCTACTAGTCAGTTGGGTATTAACACGTTCAAATAAAACATTGTTACGAACCTTTATACTGATCACTGTATTGTACGTCCTTATTATCCCTTTATTTTGGGGTTTCATCGTGCACAGCGTTGGCAGCTATGGTTTCACTCCAGAGGTTTCAGCAACAGACACCTATCTTAGTACCGCTTTAATAAGGCTGACTACAGTCCCTATAATCCCTATTTTCATTCATGCCATGCTCCCCGTTATCCCTTCCATTCTGCTCGGCATGTGGATTGCCAGATATGAGCTATTAACGAAGCCTGAGCAGCATTTAAAAAGCATGCGTCGCATTATGATTACAGGATTTATCGTCTCTTTATTGGGAGCGCTCCCTTTATCTTTAATAGGCAATCTATGGAGCCCTAGTTATTTCACAGCTGGTCTCATAAACGGATTACAAATCATTACCGGAATCGCTGGAGGATTAGCGTATGCTGTGCTATTTGGCATCATTGGGGCTAAATTAAAAGAGCCTGGGCGCCTTACCTCTTCTTTAATGGCTTTAGGCAAGCGTTCCTTAACCTTTTATGTTTGGAATGAAGCATTACTTGTTCTCTTCTTATCGCCAGTGGCGCTTAATTTAGGAGGTCAGGTAGGAAACGGTATTGCTGCAATCATTGCAGCAGGGATTTGGATTCTTTCTGTTGTGTTAGCTACAATATTGGAAAAGAGGAATATAGCTGGACCCTTGGAAGTACTTATGCGGAGATTAGTATCTAAAAAGAAATAAGGTAAGAGACAACCGAGTACTCCCATTCGTGCTCGGTTGTCATAATGGATTGATACTAGGTTTAGCTCACTATCATCTTATTTGTCTTTCATCAATGCCTTAAATGTTTTCAGTTTATGCTGGGCTCTCCGATACATAAAATAATCAAATAGATTCGCGGCACATATTATGCTTAGTACGATCCATAGTATCCAGAACAACTCCTTTGCTTTCTCCAAGCTCACATCCGTAATCATCATGGAGCAAGCCATTATCAATGTGGTGACTACTAAGGCAATCAGGTTATTGATAAAGAAATAGGTTCGAGCTTTTGCCATACTTATAGGCAATATCGAAGTAAGCCATTCTGTTAGTAAGCCAACGATAAAACCGATGCTTCCGCTAGCTAACACCACCAATATTGCATTCGATTGTGACACATCTGAGTGCCCGGTAAACTGCAAAATGACACCGATAAACAGACCAAGAAAAAAGGACTTCACTACATTTATGAAATGGATATTCTCCATATATTGAGCTCCTATAATTTGAGTGTGTTTCTAAGCTTTTTTGAGAACATCTTCGATACTTCTAGTTCGATATCATTATCTATCCTTAGAACATATCTGGAGTTGAACCAGGGGATAATTTCTTTTACATGCAGCAAATTCACGAGCTGTGACTTATTTATCCGTATAAATCCTTTTACTGCCCATATATTTTCATAGTATTGCAGCGTTTCTTTAATACTGTACCTATTAGATTTGGTATAGGCCATAATACCATCCGGACCCGCTTCCACATATAGAACATCCAGTGGTTCCATAACGGCAAATTTATTTTCACTCAAACCTGTAAATCGATGCATCATATGCATATCTTCTCGAATACCAGACACCAACAGCTTAACGACATCCATATACTCAATAGCATCGAATACAATACAAATCTTTTCACTTGGCAGCTCATATCCTTGTTCAACAAGGGCTACGTCACTGTCTTTATTGACTTCAATCTGATATTTGGATAGCTCTTGTGTCAATTTCTCACTGACTTTACTGGAACACAATAATTGAACCATTGTATGTCTCCTAATGACAACGTACGAATTATTTATTCAACTATCATCCTATCATAAATCATCCTTATTTTAACAAGCTCTTCTATCCCTTTTTCCGTATAATCATCTGATCCAAAGTTAGCAATATAGTAAGTTTCCTTTTCCTTATCCACGAATACATATGACCCTGTAACACCAACACCACCATAAACATCGGACATAGAACCTAGCAAAAATGATAGTTTACTAAAGTCAAAATACATCATGCCCATTCCATAATAAATACCTTTATCATAGTCTTGGGTGAAATCTGTCATCTGTTTATACACTTCGTCAGATAGTAAAGTACCGTCCTCCAGAGCCATCATGAACGTTAGCAAATCACCCATAGTCGTAACAACACCGCCACCTGCCCAATCAACCGATAGTGCTTCTTTATCACTCAAATCAACACCATTTATATAAAATCCAAGTATGTCTGCTGGCTTATCCTGATAGAACAATAAATAACTACGATCCATGCCCAGTGGCTTAAATATTTTCTCTTCCAAAATAGCAGCATAAGGTCGCTTCTCGGTTTGTTCCAGAATAAGCCCAAGTAAAATATAGCCCGTATCCGAATAGTAGAATTGGTCTCCTGGCTTACCTACAGCTTCTTGATTGTCTCTCGTAAATGCGATCAACTTTTCTGGCGTAAATGAAAGATTGGGGTTAGATGATATCAATTGCAATAGAGGCTTTCCGCTGTTTACAGGACCTTCAAAATAATCACCCACTCCAGATGTATGGCTAAGCAATTGTCTTATCGTAACTTGATTCGCATAGTCTATCCCGTCCACTACGAATAAGCCATTAAGAACATCGGCATTTAGCCAAGAAGTAACTTTATCGTCGTAGCTTATTTTCCCTTCTTGAACTAACATGCCAAAGATGACAGCACACATCGTTTTACCAATGCTCGCAGCGTGATATTGACTATCGACGTGAACAGGTTGAACGGAGGAATGATTTTTAGTACCGACTGCAAATTGTTCAAAATAGCCTGTTTCTTTAGAGGAAATGGTCAGTAAAGCACTGGATAAAGAATCACTTTGTTCTACGACATCAGTTAAATGGGCTTCAATTTTTTTAGTGACTTCTTCTTTCGATATGGGTCTATTCAAAATAGTCAGCACGATAAATCCAACTACCGCAATAACAATGAAGCCGATCAGTACGCTAATTGCTATTTTCATATGGACTATGGACCACCTTTCTACTCATGTATTTTTCATACACTACTCTACTCGGTGGTCTATACAGTAGAAACCCATTTGATTTAAGTGGTCAAAATTAACGATTAAGATGACTTTTTAGCGGTTTAAATAATCGGGTTACGAATACGATGCCCACTGCCACTACAAAATAAAATAATGCCGTAACGATTAAGATCTGTAACTGATCTCCCGTTTGAATGGCCATAAAATAATTAAAAAGCTGGTGAATGACAATAGGAATAACGAGATTATGATTTAAGTTATAAAATACGGTCATCACGATTTGTATTGAGATGATGGCCATCATAAAAAAGAGTATATACAGCACCAACTGCATTCCTGAATATCCTGACATCAGCCATAACGGCGCATGCCAAAATCCCCAAGTCACGCCAACGATTAGAGCAGATTTTAAAGGGGAATAGCTTTTTTGCAGCTCATTTAATACATATCCGCTCCACCCTAACTCTTCACCTAATGGCCCAAGAATAAGGTTGTACCCAAATACGAGCAGCAGTGTTGTCCATGAAGTAGATAATTGTTCGTGTATGGGCACATTCCACACTGCCTGAATAACGAAGAGCGTTCCTACTAAAATAAGAAATTGCAGCAAAATAACAGCTAATATCGCAGATAGGCGTATCCTTGTGCAAAATTGATTTTTTATAAAGTCTAGTAGGTTTCTTTGAGGATAGATGTTGCGGAACATGACCACGAATACAAAAGTAGCCGTCCATGCTGATAGCACTTTTAATACTTCTGCTACTGGTTGTGATTTTAAAACAAACATACTCAGCCCTATTAGAAAAAGGAAAATATAGAATCCAACATAAGTCCATAACATATATCTTTTTATCATTCGATCCATTATAATCCCCGCCTATGAGTCATTTTTAAAATGAAAAAACCAACGGAATCATGTGTGCACACACTCCATTGGCTTTAAAATATAAACTATGGTGTAACCCCCAGGTCAACACATCTAGGCAAACATCCTATCCTATGTTTCTTCAACTGGAATATAAACTTCTATAAATACACGCTCTTTGTTATCCAAGTAAGTAATAAGACGAGTAGCAGCAAAAGCGATCCCCTTCGGTGTAAGCCCCTGCTCCTTTCCCCATGCTAACGTATGTTCAAAAGCGTTATATTTAATGTCCTCACTTCCATTCGCAAACCTGCCGTCCTCAACAATTGTGTACATACATTCCGAATGCTCCAAATAACATCTGTCTTTTTCTTTTAAATCCGTATCAAGCTTTTCAACAATGTACATCTTCGTATCCAAAAATCCAGTCTCGTCAAACGTAAATGCTCTTATCATTTTACTTAACATATCTTCTTTCCCTGTATCCATCTGTTCCAATAGAACTGAATATTCTGAGAATGATTGAAAATCAGATATTTCCCCGATTACTTCATAGAATGGAAGTGCTTTGATGGAATATTGATTTAGATGTTTTTTAACTTCCTCGCAAAATTGCTTCGTTTCTTTTATTTTTTGCAGCATGTATTGTTTCGTTCGAATGGTCTCTTCTAGCTCGTTGGCTTTATTCTCTAATAAAGCCTCTAGTTCAACGATCTGGCTTCCTGCTTGTAAGTTCTTTACCTCCTTTATTGATAAATTTCGTTTTTTATAAAAATCGGCCACCATCAACGTATAGATATCATAATAATCATATTGCCTGTAGTGATTTACTTCGTTCTGCTTAGGATTTACAATCCCTTGTTCTTCATAATATCTCAAGGCGTCTCTAGTCACACCAAGAATGCCCGATAACTGACTTGTTCGATATGTATGTCCGTCCCCCATTTTAAACTAGCCTCCTGATGAAAGTATCCCTTCGAGACGGATAAATGAATAAAGTATATAGTACCTGACAGCTCCAACCGTTCATCTAATCATTTAAATGATATGTAAAGGAAGAGAGAAACGTCTCCCTTCTCCGCCAGGACAGTAGGTTTCAAAATAGCTCCTGTGAAAAAAATCAGCCAGATCCAAGCGGCTCGCCCATTTTCTAATCCACAGGAATACTTTGAGCAAAACGAAACACATTATGCGGATCATACTTTCGTTTTACCCGCTTCAGTCTGGCGAAGTTCCCCCCATAATACGCCTTAGGCCAGTTCTTTATTTGCAAATCAGGAAAGTTCACATAATCCCCAGTAACAAAAGGACGCAGTGCTTTGCGAAATCTTTCTACCCACTGGATATTTCGCTGCTGCTCCCCGTCGTTCCTCCATCGCGCTGATAACTCATAGATCGTCTCTGCCTTCCGATGAGGATACGCCGTAGCAGTAGGGGCTACTCGGCTCACTGCACTTCCTGCACCACCCAAGCTTTGACTCCATACGGAAGCATGCTTATTAGGCGCTTTAGATAAAAAATCACGGATGATCCGCACACCTTCACGAGGCAAAGGTTTAAATCCGTAAGCCCCCGTTATTTTAAACTTCGGCTCAAGATTAAGATCGGCTTCGGCAAAAAACTTGGTTGCTTCGATAAAAGGCACTGTCTGTACCTTCACCTTAACGGGAGTTCCTGCTTGCAGCAAAGGCTTGATCAAACGTCGCAGCTCTTCTGCACCACCCAACAGCTGTCCAGTGGACACGATCGTTCCTACCTGTTTGGCAGCTACCTCAATAGTTGAGGTTAAGCGATTCGTGACAGAAGGGGACCAGCGCTGCCAGGTTGGGAATACCTTCTCCAAATCACGCCATTTCCAAGTAATGCTGAAGATAGAGACCGTTGAGATCGGCCGTACTCGAAAAGTATAGTCTGTAGCAATGCCGAAGTTGCCTCCTCCGCCACCTCGTGACGCCCAGAGCAAATCAGCATGTTTATTTTTATTTACAATAATCGTCTTCGCTCCACATCGACCTGAAGCTACGACCATTTTAACCTGCTTCAAGTTGTCACAGGTAAGTCCGTATTTACGTGATAGCAGCCCAATCCCGCCACCTAATGTAAGTCCGCCAACACCTACATCCGGTGCAGTTCCAGCCGGGAGTGCTACGCGCTTATTCCACAGCTTCCTATATACGCGCTCAAGCGGATTGCCGGTCTGTACATGCGCTACCCTATTTTTACGATCCACCTTAACCTTATTCATTTCGCTCACATCAATAATAATTCCACCATTTACAGACGAAAAACCTTCATAGCTGTGCCGCCCACTGCGTGCCCTAAGTCGTACACCTCGTTCGCGAGCCCATTTGACTGCGTTAATTACATCCTGCGTTCGTTTGCAAAAAACGATGACCCTAGGAAACTTGGAAAAGCGCCTGTTAAACTCCATTCGGGCCGCATTGTAGGTCGGATTATCTGGGAACACAATTCTTCCGGTCAATTGAGTTCCAGTACCAGCCTTTTTCCGTTTTTGTCCCATCAAATGTTCACCATCCTTATTCAAGGAATAAACTTTTCATCTGCTTATTCCTATGTAGGGACATCTGACCCGGTAACGGCATTTGCCTTGTAGGGAACGGCTACAACAAAAAATGGTTATCACGTTGTAATTAAGGGAGTACAAGATAAAAAAAGAGGCACCGCAGCACCTCCATTCATATATCCGATATATTAGAGCAATAGTTAATTTGCTAGATGAGGAAATTTTCAAGTTTAGGAAGCAGCTTTTCCGGCTTAGGCATATGATCTTGCCCGGATAAAATGATGTGCCGCGAGTTTGGAATGGCTCTCGTTAATTGACCTGCAACATCGTGTAAAGCAGCCGGGCTTTCCTCACCCACTATAACCAAAGTCGGTATACTAATTTGCTGTGCCAGCTCAACAGGCGGCAGTTGACTGGCCAAAGCAATATCATAGGCAAGTGAAGGTGCAAGAGCTACCGTCTTGTTCCATTGAGGAGATAGCTGCATGTAGATAAGCGCCTGTTCAGGAATACCGATGCCTTGCAAAAAGGAACCAATTGCATCTTCAAACTGACCTTGATCAAGCAGTTCATGAATGGTTTGACCCAGCTCTTGAAACGCACTAAGATCCTCCTCATTGTTTGCATAAGACGGATCATACAGGACCAACTTCTTCACCTTATCACCTAATCTCAAAGCTACATATAGCGCAAGAATAGCCCCTGATGAATGTCCATATAGATAAGCCGTACCACCGGCTGCGTCGATCATCGCTTCAATATCCTCAATTTCCCGCTCGATAGCATAAGGTAAAGTATTGCCGCTATCGCCCCGCCCACGGCGGTCATAGTTGTAGACGGAGAACGATTCCGCCAATACTTGAGCATCATGAAGCACAAACTCGGATGAACGAAAACAAGTCGCTCCCGTTATAAAAAGAAGTGCTGGCCCGCTGCCATAAACGTCATAGGCTAATAGCGTACCGTCCTTTGATTGCGTAGTTCTCATCATTTCCATTCCTTTCGTCTGATGAATTTTAGAAGTCATATGCTCTGACATCAACTTAACTTATAAATGCTGAAGGCCAATTCGGTTGCCTTCGCTGTCTATAAACTTGCCGATATATCCACCGTGATCACCCACATATGTTTTTTCCATAATTACTTCGCCACCTGCCTCACGAACCCTCGAGAGTACAGCGGCTAGATCAGGACTTCCATCAACATAGACACGAACACCATCAGGCGAAGGGATATGATGTGGACCTTTGACCAACGCCCCTCCGTTCTGCTCCTCTTTAATCGGGAAAAAAGCGTACTCCTCATCTCCCAAAATCATCGATTGCAGCTCAAATTGTAGAATACGTTCATAAAATGCTTTGGCCCTTTCCATGTCAGTGACGGGTATTTCCACCCAAATAAACAATCGATTCATCATCACTACACCTCTCCATTCACTTATTGCTAACTGACTACAATAATAAAGACGAATGGGAGGATGTAAAATCATCGGTTCTATCTAAAAAAGGTGGTACGCCAAATTGTGCAAATAAATCCCCGTCAATAAAATGATAGATATGCGCTATTTTCCCATCTTGAATCTCCAGGACATGGATACCCCGAGGAACGAATTTGCCACCATCTCCAGCAGGCACATATTGCGCATAGGCAGGGCAATTACCATTAGCCCGTATAGGAAGCAACCGAGAACCTGCACAATGGTTGCGAGTCGCATGATAGAAGGAGTTGATATCGATTTTACCGTGCACCCACATAGTAAAGGGTGGCATTGATAAGCTTGCACCCTCGTGAAGCAGCGATAACAATCTGTCGATATCGAAGTGTTCGAATGCTTTCACATAACAGTCAAGCAGCTGTTGGTCTACATCATCATCAACCTCTCGCAGCATCTCTGACATATGCTGAACCTGCTTCATGGTAGACCGTGCACGCTGCAAGGCACTATTGACAGCCCCGACCGTCATATTCATCGTTTCTGCCGTCTGTTTGGCCGACCATCGGAAGACATCGTTAAGAATTAGTACGGCCCGCTGCCGAGGCGGTAAAGTTTGTAAAATCGCGATAAACGATAGCCGTATTGACTCCCTATTCATTGCAATTTTAGCAGGATCACTCAAGGAATCAGGAATTGGCCAGATCCATTCGGCATGTGAACGGTTTTCCTGTGGTGCGGCAATGATAGTAGCAGGATCCGATAAATCCATTGGAAGCACACGACGCTTGGCATGCCGGAGCTTATCTAAACAAACATTTGTGGCAATGCGGTAAATCCATGAGCGAAAAGATGATCTATTTTGAAGCTGCTCCTTGCTCTGCCAAACGCGGATCATCGTATCCTGTACCGCATCCTCCGCTTCAGCAAAGGCCCCTAACATTCGATAACAGTACCCCAATAATTCAGGACGCATCTCCTCTACGTTCTTCAATTCCTCATAGATTTGGCTCATCTTCCTCACCTTTCTATTCTGAAACTAAGGTGCCTCCGTAGCACTCATCGATGAACGGAGGTGCTACCTCAGGTTGAACAAGCGAAATTATAATTTGGAAAAAAATTCTTAGTTCTCCATCTATACTAGCACGATGTAGGGAATGATAGGCATGCTAATTAACAGAGAGTGTACAATATCTTATGTAAATCACTAAATAGAAAAAAAGAAGAGCCCTACCTAATAGGTAAGCGCTCTAGACTTTCCATATCCAATACCATTTTTAGAGTATCCAAAGGGATGTAAATATTAACTAGACACTCGTTATCGGTTAATCCATTTCAACAGCTTCAAAATTTGCTTTCGACTAATTTTCCCGCCAGTAAAGCGGTCGATTTGACGAAACGGCATATTGAGAATGAAATAAACATTATTAGCTAGCAAAGGCTTGTTGACCGCGTCAAACAACTTTTTGAAGAAATAAACAACGTAATAGAGCGTTTTTCCCAGTGCGTTCTTATACTTGGCTTGGGCAATCGTGTCGTTTAACCCAAGATCCTGCTTCGGGTCCCAAGAAGGCGATGGTGGTTCGTAACCCAACAGCCGCTTATATTCCGCTGCCGTTACTTCATGAACATGCCCACTAAAATAGTGCGGGAATTGATCCTTCGTATGCCCAGAAGAAACAGAATCCCCTTCTAGCGTAATCTCTTCATGTAGATGAATAGATTGAATCGAACTACCAATTTGAATGTCATAAGCTCCTGGTTCAACCACCCAATCTTGAATCGTCGGATTATAATAGGAAAAATCACGTTTCTCTAGCATGATCGTTACACGTTTGCTTTCACCTGGCTCTAAGAATACCTTTTCAAAACCTTTTAATTCTCGTTTTGCTCTAAATATGGATGAATCCCGCTTCTGAATGTACAGCTGAGCAACCTCTTCCCCTGCAACTGCACCTGTATTTGTAAGCGTAAATGAAGCCTGATGCTGATCAGCTGTCAAATCCGAATACGCAAAGGTTGTGTAAGACAGTCCATAGCCAAACGGGAATAACACAGGTTTCTCTACGGTATCAAAATAGCGATAACCGATAAAAATACCTTCAATATGCTCCGCTGTTGCTTCCTTGCCCGGATAATAAGGAGCAGAAGAAACATCGCCATATGCAATCGGGAACGTTTCGCTGAGCTTGCCGCTTGGATTATGCTCACCCTTTAACACACTCGCTAACGCTTCGGCACTTCCTTGTCCAGATAAATAGGTATGAATAATAGCTTTCACATCCTGTACGAACGGCATCTCAATCGCACCTCCGCCTGCCAAGATGACGACGATATTGGAATTAACCTTCGTCAAGGCGTGCAACAGTGTCAACTGATTGTCGCGCAAACCAAGATGTGAGCGATCAACGCCTTCTGCTTCACTGCCTTCGTCCAGCCCAAGGAATAAAAGAATCGTATCTGCTTGCTCAGCTAAGCTAACTGCTTCTCTTACAAGCCGATCATCTTTACCCCCCATGCGTTTAAAGCCTTTTGCATACCCAACAATTGATAACCCCGAGCTACCCAGTACATCCACAGCATTGGGCAGCTTTGCAGGATTAATAAGCGAACTCCCGGCTCCTTGATAGCGAGGGTTTTTGGCAAAATCACCGATAACTGCAACCTTCTTCTCTTGACTAAGTGGCAACATGCTATCGTCGTTTTTCAATAACACGATGGAACGTTTCGCAGCCTCTACCGCCTTGTTATGGTGCTCCTCGTAATTGACGTTAGGCATACCCTGATTGTCTTGTCGAGTGGCGAAGACCAGCTTCAGCAGACGATCGACGGCTTCATCCAGCACTTCTACGGCCAATTCCTTGCTTTGAACAGCCTGCACGATTTCCCGATCCGTAATCCCATTCGTCGAAGGCATTTCCAACTGATTGCCTGCCTTTAGCCCTGCCACACGATCATTATTGCCGCCCCAGTCGGTAACAACTACACCATCGAATCCCCATTCACCGTACAAAATATCCTGTAGCAGATAGGTGTTTTCATTGGCAAACGTACCGTTGACCTTATTGTAGGAGGTCATAATCGATTTTGGCTGCCCCTTCTCCACCACACGTCGGAACCCTTCTAAATACAGCTCCCTTAACGAACGCTCATCTACGACTTCATCAATCGTCATACGCATATGCTCTTGGCTATTTACCGCAAAGTGCTTAGGGCATGCCGAGATGCCGTTAGATTGAATGCCTTTAACCATCTCGCTCGCCATTTCACCTGTTAAATAAGGATCTTCGGAAAAGTATTCAAAGTTTCGCCCGCATAACGGATTCCGCTTAATATTTAATCCAGGCCCAAGCAGCACACTCACTTTTTCGCTAGCCGCTTCTTTACCAATCGTTTGGCCGACATCATAAATCAACTGTCTATCCCAGCTATTTGCCAACGTTGCCGCCGTTGGAAAGCAAGTGGCAGGTAAACTTTTATGCAAGCCTAAGTGATCAGCCTTACCGCCTTGCTTCCTAAGACCATGCGGTCCATCTGTCAGCATAATGCTAGGTATATTCAATCGTTCGACTGCTTTTGTATTCCAGAAGTTTGCTCCGGACATGAGGGATGCTTTCTCTTCTAATGTCATGCGCTCGATTAATTCTCTATATTTCAATCTGTTCACCCCATAGTCGAGCACTTACGATTCGAATAAGTAAGTTCTCAGGATTGTATACAGTACATGATGGACGCTCGTACGGACTCCATTGGCGATACCAGAAGGATCCTTCTCGTACGCTTCTTTCAACCGTTTTTCGTTTGTAGAGGCCGACATAATATCAAGCATCAGGTCATTACCCGCTACAACCGCATCCGGTGCCTTCATAAATCCAAAGACTGCATCACTGGAAACAAATCCGTCAAAGCCCCATTCCTTGCGTAAAATATCATTTAATAAGACTGAGTTTGCTCCTGCCCACTTCGTTCCGATAATTGAGAAACTGGACATTGCGCCTAATGGTTTACTTTCTTTAACCGTAATTTCAAACGGCTTCAAATAAATTTCGCGAATCGCCTGCTCATTTGCCCAAATGAGATTACCGGAGCGTGCGTTCGTTTCTTGATCATTTAACGCAAAATGTTTCATGAAAGTAATGATGCCTTGGTCTTGTGCTCCGTTAATCATCGCTGCTGCTATTTTTCCTGAAAGAACAGGATCTTCAGAGAAATATTCGAAGTTACGACCACCTTGCGCTGTACGATGAATGTTCATCCCAGGTGCATACCAACCTTGAATGCCATAGGCACGCGCTTCTTTACCAACCGCTTCACCCATCCGATACGCCAAATCTTTGTTCCACGTTGATGCAATGACGACTTCAGACGGATAGGATGCCGCTGTGACTGGCTTAAAGAAGTAACTAAATCCGGCAGGTCCGTCCATCAGCAGTGTTTTAGGAACACCCAGACGCTCTACAGCCATCGTATGATAGGCTCCATTTGCTACATACTCGAACATTTCTTCCAATGTAAACTGGTCCAAGAAGGCATCCCACTTCGGATCATCAAAGGCTAACCCTTTCAAATCCTCCAGCATTAAGCCGTTATCTGCTCCAAACACCGGCATTTCCAGATTGGAATCCTTAATTTCTTGTGAAAATGCATCCAGCACGTATTGCGGCGCTTCATAACTGATGTTGTCATCCGAAGGATAAGTGCCTTTCCAGTCATTACGCGATAGATACGTTAACTCGCCTTCAGCAAGCTCAAATTGATTTTTATATGCTGTTCCGGTATCTTCATCCTTTTCAAATACCATTTTGTCCGTCAACTCAAGGTTAAAGCTCTCTACAATATCGTGAACGTTGCGTGCCACCTTGATCGTATACGTACCCGGATCTAAGACATACGCTTCCTCTGTTTCCATATCATAAGATGCCATCTCTCTTGTATCGAAAGTGAGCGTTAACATTTCAGATTGACCTGGCTCCAACAAAGATGTCTTAGCAAAGGTAGCCATTTCGATAGCCGATTTTTCAATACCGCCTGGGATATAAGGTGCCGAGTAATACACTTGAACGACATCTTTTCCAGCCATATCGCCTACATTTTTCACCTCTACTTGCAACTCGACCTTATCTTTAGACAGTTTGTGGTTTACAACCTTCCAATCAAAGTCCGTGTAGCTTAGCCCGTATCCATAAGGATACAGCACCGTCTCCTGATAGCCTGCCTCGTTGCCTGCATAATACGTTTCATAGAAGCGATAACCTACATAAATGCCTTCTTGATAATTGAGGAACGAGTAATCCAAATTACTGTAGTCATAGTCCCCAAAATTCTCACTCGCTGGAGCCGTCGTGTTGTCATATACATACGTATCCGTAATGCGACCTGATGGATTGATATTGCCTGCCATAATGTTTCCTAATGCATTCGCTCCGTAAGGACCCGGTGTTCCTATCCATAGCACGGATTTAATGGATTCGTACTCTTCAACGAACCCCAGCTCAAGTGCATTACCTGCATTAATGACAATCGTTACATTGTCAAAGCTCTTTGCAACTTTATCAATCAAGGCGCGTTTGTTATCTGTCAATCGCAGCTGCTCAACTGTAGCATCGCTAGCTTCTACACTTTCGCTGGCAATGACAATCACTGCATTCTCCGAATATGTTTTGGCCTGCGCAATTACATCTGCTGTTAAGTAATCCACATTGGGTTCATCAGCTGAGGTTGATCCAAGCATCCCTTTAACTACTTGAATGAATCCGACGCTTTCTCCGGTATTCACCCCTGCCTCTTTACCTACTTCCTGATACAGCGCATAAAGCTCGGGATTATACGAAATTCCGGCATTTTTAAAACCATCAAATAAAGTGACTGCACGAGAAGTATCTCCTGCACCTGAACCTCCGCCTCCATAACGCAAAGTTAGGGCGTCTATCCCGAACACATTCACCTTCTTATCCTGTAAAGGCAAATGCTTCGCTTCATTTTTCAACAGAACAATACCTTCATTCGCGATTTCTTCGGCTACTTTCTCTCCATGTGCACGTGCAGCAATAGCCTCTGGTGAGTCAGTCACAGCCGTAATATGTTTGCCCGAAAGAGCATCAAAAATATTGAGAGCCGTTGGCCCAATTTGCGCGAACAGCAATACAACAGCCGCAGCAATAATCGACCAACCAGTAATTCTCCATGGTCTGTTTTTAATCTTCTTGTAGCGTTTTGCTTCTTTTTTAGCAGCCTTACGTTCCTTGCGGCTCATTGCTTTCATTTCTATTGTTCTTTGCTGCTTTTGCTCTTGTTGCATGACTCTATCTTGCTCAATTGCTGCTTTACGCTCCGCTTCTGGCATAGCGGCAATCTCTTTTTTCCGCTCCCTAAGCTTAGCCTGATCCTCTCTCACTTTTAGCACCAATTGCTTCTTATCTGCTCTCTTTTTCTTAAAATAATCCAACACGGCGCCACCCTCCAGCGTTCATCTTTTCTTACACCTCAACCTTAATATAGCGCTTACATAAAAACTATGAGGATGTTGCCATAAAAAAAGCTAAATATTGCGCTAATCCGATTTTTCTCATAATCGAGATCGCAATATTTAGCCTTCATTATTGGTTTTTTCTAAGTCAATCATCATAATTCCGAATGATGGAACATCAAATTCAAGTGTATACTGCCCCTTACTATATAAGGTTTCCACACTTCTAGATGGACGGTTGATCGCATTCCAATAGGAAACATCCTCTAAGGACAATTTTCTGCACTTTCTTAGTTCTGCAACATCCGTCCGCTGATTTATTAGCTCCGGTGTTAATTGTTGCTTGATTAATCGGTACATTCCATCTAGATTTTTTAATTCCAGTTTTACGGAAACATACGGACTCTTCGCTTTTTTCCAAGTTGATTCAGGTTGTTCGTTTTTTCGATGGAAAAAGAGGCGCAGATCTTGCTCAGGATAAACGATCAAAATACGGTAATTATCCTGCCGCTTTGTTATCATACAGCTCTCATTTCTAAATACAAGCTCGCCATACAGTCGGCTTACAAACTCAGCTGCATACCAATTATCCTTATAACGACCGTCCAGCGTGCACAATGATAGCTTGCTCGCCAGCTCATCTGGGAAATATTCAAACAGCTTAGCTGAATCTAGTGACAGTGGAGAGAAGAAGTGGCTTGCATCTTCATTCTGATTCAATAAGTTAAAGCTTTGCCATACACTTGAGTTGGCCTGTACTAAATCGGAATAGACATGCAGGTAATCATCATGTTCATAGCCTAGCATTCGATCCAAAATACGATCCTGGGCCTTCATATTCGCGTTTTCACTAATTATTTGAATGTACCTTTCATCGAATAGAGCATCGAGTGCAGCTTCCAGCGAAATTTTACGCACATACGTCCAATCATCGATGCAATAAACAGCGTTTTGGTAATCCTCATTAAGAGACACAGCACCGTCAGGCGGTACAGGAAAATGAATAACAAGGTTTGCATAGCCTTTAAATGGAGTTATAGCATCCACTAGTGGCAGGCATAACTCCCCACTATTTTCAAACTCGTAGAAGCAGCGGAACTCATACATCCAGTCTTGACTGGTCATATAATTTTGCTGCAAATAAAGGCTTAGTTCAGTAATCACCGTTTGAAAACATCCGTGATTATGGAAACCTCGTTCTCCCCAATCTGTATAGTCAATGGTTTGAAATTGAAAATAGGGATGCATTCCAGCAGCCACAATTTGCTGCAGTACTCGATCTAACTCTCTAAACGAACACACGAGCTTGTCGTCGACCATCTGTATATGTATTAGCTTAAAGATGCGTGTTACCGCTACCCACTTTACCCCAATTCGCTGCCGGACTTCGAGCAAACGGCTGCTGGACAGCTCACCTTTTACTTTTAATACATGGTTGACCTTTGAGTATCTACCTATTGTTTTTTGAACATCCACTTGAACCTCGAAACGGTCAAAAATGGGCGGTGGAGCAGCAGATAGATCACCTAAAGACACATACGGCGACAGTAGCTCAAATATATCTTGCGACAAAACTTCATCGGTACGTTTCTGAACCACCGCTAATTTACGTTCCTCTCGAAACTGTGCAGGCGTACGCTGGTATTTTGCTTTGAACGATTCATTAAATGCACGCACATTAGGAAAGCCGTTAGACAAGGCAATCGTGACGATCTTTTCATTCGTACCTTCCAGCATGAGATAACTATGAAATAACCTGACTTCTTTTATGTAATTACCAATTGAAATCCCCAGCTGCTTTTTAAAAGAATGTGCCAAGTAGTATTTACTGCTAAAGAATCTTTCAGCAAGCTCATCCAAACTAATTTTTTCAGCATAATTGGCATTAATAAACGATATGATTTGTTTCAATTTATCCGAAGCATTGTGTGTAAGCTCTCTTCCATCTACTTGTTCAAGATATCGATACAACAGTCCAATTAACCGTTTTACATAGCCTTCGATCATATAGGTTGAACCGTCTACCGGATAAGTCATCTCGATATACAAATACGCCATACTAAGTTTAATCAGCTCGTAACCGTCTTTTTTGTACACCATGGATAATGGAATATTGAGCTTGAATGACGGGGGCTCCTCTTCATATTCGCTCGTTAATAACTTGACCGTTAGAGTAGCATTCTCCTCACTTCTCACTACGCGAACGATATCTCCTTTATTTAAAACAAAAATATCCCCGGTCCGAATTAAAATATCTGAACCATTCCGCATAATCTCCAAATAACCGGAGAGCACGAACCAAATATGAAGCTGCGTAATGAGCAAAAAATCGACTTGCTCGATCCTTTCGATTGTGGCCATTGCAATATTGTTTTGTACATGTTTACCTGTTGGAGTCACTCACCATCACCCCTTCCCTCTCCTCATTATAGCCCACAACACTCGGATTGAGAGAACAGGACGCTATCTAATTGTTGTAGCCCATGTTCAACAATAATTGCTTAATTTCTTGGTCAGCTTTATTTTTGCCCGTTACAAATTCCATAGTGGATAATGAACTGGGAAGCTGCTGCTGGATAAAGGATTCAAAATCAACTGATGTTTTGAGGAGTCGGAGCTTACGTAATGAAGATAATTGCTCCAATCCCGTCAAACGAGCTACGTTTTTGCAATTCCAAAAGGATAACTCCTCTAGCATCTTCATCTGGCCACTAAAGCTAACTTCATGCAGTTTAACCTGATCTTCAACCTTAAGTCTCGTTAGCGCCTGGAAATTTGCAATATTGGATAGGTCATGAAATCCACGAACTCTGGATATCTCCAAGTCGTCGATTTCATTCTCTTCAATTTCTTGAATATTTTCTCTACCACCTAGTAAAAGGCGGAAGTGCTTCAACTTTCTCAGTCGGTTTACAAAGTGCAGCGGATGCTTGCTGATCGAATGCAGCGCGAGGTAACTCAAATCCTGCAGATCGCCTATAGTATCTAGGTTTTTTACCTTGCCCCCAACATGCAATTGCTCCAGATGATTGAACTCTTTAAAATATTGTAGGTTGAGCATTTTTTTCTCTGAATTGATCGATAACTCTCTCAGAGACCACAGCGTGTCTATACTCAGAATATCCGAGTTTTCTAGCTCGTATATGCCGATGTGTAGAGCATACAAATGCTTTAGTGTGGCCAATACTTCGGTATTATGCGCCTGGGTGAGACTATTGAGGTGCAGCGATTTGACATGAGGAATTCGCAAGAGCGTATGACCATCGAATGAAAGAGAATAGTGCCCATAAAAGCGTACACCGAAGTTTTCATCTAACCTCGCGCAAAGCTCGTCTACTTCCTCCAAGATAGAGCCATAAAAGTTCGGATGAGAGAACTGAACAATTACTTGGTTACCGTGGCGTAAATCTTGCTCAATCTGATCTCGGTCCAGTGCAGTTGGATCGTTGATTAAAATTTTTCTCTTCCATATTTTCCGCATCTGTACAACCTCCTATTCACCAGACTCCCGTCAGCTGCGCTCGTCGATCAACTGCTCTAGGAACTCAGCAAATGTTAAGGCATACGTATCGATCATATCATTCATGAGGTCATAACGTATGACCGGGAATTCACCTTGCTCATCTCTGGAAGCTGTATCAAAGTAGTAAAGTTCGTCGCTATCCGGTACAAACAAATCTAGCCTATTCGGAAACCGCTCTACCAACCAATCTTCCTCTTTATTCAGTCTATGCATATAAAGGATGTCGGTATCAGCATACTCTCTGTGCTCTGGGGAACAGATGGTCAGAATATTTCCATCTCCCAATCGAGCATTTCCATAATGAATCAGCCACCAGCGATAAGACGGAGGTAGTCGGAATCCTAGCTCCTCCTCCACCTCAACGATCCAGCTCTCTTCTGCTCCATGTCCAGAGAACCATTTTAATGCGGAAGTCGTTTTCAACTTCTCAGCTAAACGTTCATACATCATCTTATCCCCTCTCTTATACCTATTTCATACCAGCAATCTTTAATCGGAACAGTACACCTCTCCAAAAAACTGCTTAGCGATCTCCCGATTGATCTTAAGTTGTCCGTTCCAAGCTGCCCATGGCATTTCCATATCCGAACGACCTTTCGTATTCGGAAGCTTTTCTTCTTGGCTGACCAAATATTCAAAATCTACCCAGTTATTAAAATGAGTCTGAACCAACGCATTTGGGATAACTCCTATCACAGCAAGCGAATTCAAGATCCCACGCTTCACGTATTTGTTTTTCGGCATGATTTTTTCCGCCGTCAGCCGCTTTTCGAATTGGCCCGGAGTCTCGTCTGGTCCCGAACGCTCTAGGCTGTCTAATAAATTCTGAAAAACTTTGATATCCTCTTCCGTCGGCTTGACTGGACGCTGCTCTGCCAATTCCTTTAAATCTAGTAGCGCTCCCCAAGGACTTGAACCATACGTATTCCCTAAGTAGAGAACATAATGAAGGTAGGGAGTATTTTCCCAAAAGCCGTCTTTCTTATCTTTTGAAAAGGAACATATTTTGCATGACGCATATCGATCTGCCTCCACATACTCATGATCCGGAATGTTCTGCATCGTATAATAACTAAGCAACGGTGAAAGCCCTCTAGGATAGCTCCCACCAACTCCTGCAATAAAACCATCTATAATGCGTTCCCGATGCAGGCGACTGTCTTGTCTTAGCTTTATTAGTTCCTTAACGCAGGAGTCATGGGAAAGCAGCTCCAGACGATTAACCAGCCAATTCGTTCCTTTCAGCAGTTCTCTTTCCTGACCCGTTAATGAGCCTGAACTATATAAACGCACTCCATGTTCGCCATCGTATACAGCATTGGTTGGATGATAAAGTTTCTTTAGCGCACTCATCTTCTTTCTATCCATAACACTCATTCCCCCATGTGGAACAATTTTTTCAGGTAGTCATCAATGCGAAAACGGTATGAACGGGTCTATCGATAAAATTAAAAATGGAGCTATCCTTGTACAACTTCATTTCTATACAGCTCATTTATTTTCTAAATGTAACTCATAGGCCTCAAATCGATTACCGAGATCTTCATCATCAGGTATCCACTCTGAATCACTCCATATAGACATGCCTATAAGTTCTGATAGCTTATCTACAGCCTGATACGGGCTCATAATTTTTATGAATTCTTCAAAATCCTCCATACGGATATCCAACACTTCTTGCAGGTAGTCATCATGAAGACGCTCTTCTTTAAGCCCATATTCATCCCTTGTCCACTCTTCACAAAAAATTCGCTCTGCTTGAATGTCCCCCTGCTCAAAAATCGATAACTCAAATATCTCCTCATTGATATATCCAGCCGTCATCACGGGTTCTTCGATGAGCCGGGACAACACTTTACCGACCTTCTTCACCGTACCCCATACAAAATAATCTTGGAGTACGCTGATCCAGTTATCGTTGCTTTTGCTCACGTACATGACCGTTTTAATGGCTGGAGCCTCTTTTTTTAGCCCTAATATTTCTGCGTGCCCTTCTCCTAGCTCTCTTAATGCTTTGACGACCTTCTCAACATTTGTAGATTTGATATGCAAATTTGCGAATGATCTACCCACAGGATATCCTCCTCAAATAGCTTGTCTCATTAAGGTTTGATTCATGATATACATTATCCATATCCAATAGATCGGCTCTTAACATGTCTGTTATTCCCATTATATCGAACGTTTGTACTTAGTCTTCCTACTTTTCACCTGAATTTTATAGTATTTTTTGCAGGGGTAGAGAAGTAGATGTGGTCGTTATAAGAAGACAAACTTCTAAATTATGAGTTCTACCCATAACTTGAATCAATTATATTTACCATGGACTATTACAAGTTGTATGGCATGTAAAGCCTCGTCCTAATCATCTCTCATTAGGCAATAAAAAAGGAGCATGCCGCAGCAGCTCCTTTCTTGTGTATAGATGTCATGGATAAATCCTTATACGGGATCTCCTCTTCTATGCATGACTATTTTATATAGTTAGAACGAGAAGTAAGCTTGCGAATAATCAAAAAGAACGGTCCGATTCAACCGTGATTTATTGCAATCCTGTCGCATGACCGGATTACGCAACTTGGATGCCAAATCCATTAAAGATGCCCGAGCAAGATTTGTTCTGGTTGGCCCCCAACATTTATTTTCCTTTTCTACAATTTCCAAAGCCACTGGGATGGAACGACCCTTTATTTCCATAAATACTTTTGCCCACTGAATGATATCAAAACGGCGACTCCCACTAGGAATAAAGTATTCTGCAGAACCTGATACATTTTGGCTAGAAATAATCATTAATCCACAAGTACCGTTACCGATGATTTCAATAATTCCGCTCTCGATTTTTTTGGTATCAAACTGATAGGTTTCAATATGATTAATTTTACATTCAGCTAAATCTTGCTCTATGTTTGTTTCTGGTAAAGGGTCACTTACTTTCTGCAAAACTAACTCCTCCTTCATACCTGTTTGTTACGCTCATAAACCTTTTTTAGGCAAACAAAAAGAAGCCCTTTGAGTAGAGAACTCTTACTCTCGAACTTCTTCCGCTGAACGATCAAGCTGAAGAAAGCGATCGCGATTCTCTCTCATTGCGCTTACGAGGTTAGCTGTCGGATTCGGGCTTGAGAGACGCCCTACCCCAGCTTGCTTAAAACAAGCTAGGGATTCACCCCGTGAAACCATCTTGGTAAGATGGTTTCGATTGGTTCCCCCGTTTCCCCATCAAGGAATTCAGCGTTTTGGAACATCATTCATGCTATTGCTGTTGTAATGAATTGTACGATCTCATAAGTCGATATGTAAAATTCAATAATGAATGGCATATCCTTTTATTTCACTTTATTTGGTAATGAAATCGGATTCATTTTGTTAGATCTTATATTTTCTATATGATTGCTTCAATAAGCTGTGAGTATCTCCTTTTATCCGATGTTGGACTCGTCAGAACCTATTCTACTTATCTTCTTCAGCGTTAACACCCTCCGCTATTTCACGGGATATAAACTGCATGAACTTCGTGAAGTAGCGTCCGGAGGCCTCCCAGCGTTTAGAGTCCAAATAAGAAATGCTCTCACGCCCATACTGGTTAGGAGGCTGATAATGCTGAGAAACATATTTTTCATTGTCTAATGTATAGAAATAGAAGGTTCCATCAGAAGTCTGAATTTCAATTCGGGCATCCAAATCGTCTCCATCCTCATCCGTATGCGCCTGACGAAAACGATAATACTTGGAACCATCCCAGAATCCATCGTTCTCCTCTCCTGCCGGATCCAATGCCTTAATCTTGGGATGCTGCATCACTTCCTTCAATTCATGCCTATCAATGCTCGGCAAATACAGCTCGGACACATTGACGCAGGTCAGCAGCATAATCCAGTAATAGGAGATATCCTTTAGCTGCTCCTGCGGCTTATCGGTAATGTCCTCCCATATCGCTCCTTCATCCACCGATTTTCTTTGCAGACTAACCATTTGCTCTTCTTCTAAATAAATAAAATAATGATTATGGTCATCCTTCATGTAAATGCTAGGGTTCCATCTTCCCCCCTCCGCATCAACATGCTCCCGATTAACTTTGAAGTAAGCACCTTGCTCCTCAAAATCAAAATAATGCTTGTCTTTCGGCATCAAGACAGATCGGGTCAGCTTCATTATATTGTCTTCATTGATCGTGCTATCGGTAAAGTATATCGGAACAGTTCTCTCTCTCTTGAGCCCCTCATTCAGATCTTTCAATGCTGAGCGGCCTTCTTTAAGAAGAGAAATAAGCATGCCAAACAAAAATCCGACCTCTTCGTCATCTATATCCAAAACATCGTCGACGAGCAATTCTCCTATGTCCACAGGAAGCTCTTGAAAAACGCCTTCCCCCTCCCAGATGTTTATCGTACATCTGGTCCACTGTTGTCCACTCGTCTTGATCCGGTATTCATCATCTTCGATTAACACCGTTGCATGTAGATTGCCATTAACAATGGCTTCCCCATGGTTGTAAGAGCCACACAAAATTTCTTCGACCAATAAATCGCCCTGAACGTAGATTTCCTGACCACCCACAGCTATATTTTTAGCAGTTAGGTTCCCCATCACCATAAGCCCTATAGCTCCATCTGTATTTTCATTGTAGAGGTTGTCCACCGTAAGGTTCCCATCAATAAAAATAAGTATCGTCTCCTGCTGCTGCGGAAATGGCTTCTCCCAATCTAGATCGAGGAAAGGCAAGGTTAAATCTCCGTTATAGTAAGCCGCAATATGATCTTCATTAAAATCCTGATAGTGCTGCACCCACCAGGAGCCCTCGGGGAACTTTTCTTTTAGCTGACTAAGGGATATGAATTGAAATGAGTCGCTCATTGTTTCTCTCCTTTAAGCTTGTAAGTAATAAGAGCTTCACTTATTCCTAAATGCCTTCATCAGCTATTTTACTTTCTGTTTCCTCTATTGTAATAATCGTAGCTTGTACCTCAACCTACCCTTGAACATACAAGAAAAAGCGTGTAGATCTGTACCTAATCGGTAAACGCTCTACACGCTTCATTCTATTTTGCTTACAATTGTAATTCGCTATTGTTCATTTCTAACCCGTTTTTACACTTTAAATCTCTGTACTACATCGTTTAGGGATTGTGCTACATGAGCTTGTTCTTGTGCAGTTTGCGCAATATGCCTCATGCCATCATTCGTATCCGATATACTGCCTTGTATCTCTTCTGTATTTTCCGAGGTTCTTTGTGCGATACTAGCCATATTTTCAATAGCTGCTGTTATCTCTTTAATCGTATGTGAAACATTGTCGGACATGTTCGCAATATCATCGGATATTAGCCTTATATTATCAGCATCTTTATTGTATTTACTTCCTGTATCATGTAAAAGATCATAATCTGCCATGACTTGTTTATTAATAAATTCCAATATCCCATTTGCATCATGCGTTAGATCGTTAAAGGCTTTTTGTGTCTTTTCAATTGTTTCATGGATTTGTAAAGCAGTACGCTCAGATTGCTCGGCTAATTTTCGTACTTCCTGGGCTACTACAGCAAATCCTCTTCCACTATCTCCAGCTCTCGCCGCCTCAATGGTTGCATTTAAAGAAAGCAAATTTGTTTGGCTAGCAATATTGGCGATAGCGTCTGCCATTATTTTTACTTCGCTAACGACTTTTCCATTTTCAATGGCTGCAAGAATCGCTTTTTCCTTTTCTTCATACAACCTTTTGGTATGCTCAATCGATTGTTCTGCTGTATGGCTAATGTGGACAGCTCTTTCTTTGATTTTGATCGCTTCTTGATTACTATTTTGTGCAGTCTTAGCTAGTACTTCTACATGGGCTGCCACTTCTTCTACTGAAGCACTTATCTCTTCACTGCTAGCGCTTGTATCTTGTGAACCCATTGCAATTTCTTCAGAAGAAGAGTTAATCAGCTCTATTTGACCCGTAACTTCCTCAAAAGTCGCACTTAATTCCTGACTCGTAACACTAACTTGTTCCGCGTCTCTAGCAATATCGCGCACGACTCCTCTTAATGTCTCCGACATTTTGTTGAAGGCATGTCCGATATTACTTAACTCATCTTTCCCCGATACTTCGATGAAGCCAGTAAAATCTCCCTCGCCCATTAATCGGCTCATATCTTCCAATTGTTTTAATCGATGGGTCAGCTTTTTTGTGTACATAAAAATAGCCGAACTAACAATCAGTATAGCGATAATGCCTATTGCGGATAGAGTTCTTACTAATTCTTTCGAGGGAGCTTGTATTTCATCATTTGAAATAAAGAATGCTAGTTTCCAGCCCGCTGCTGTAACCGTATCATAATATACTTTAGCATCGCCAAATTCACCTTCACCTTTAATAAAGGATTGGCCGCTTTCCGTTTGCAGCATTTCTCCCCCGAGTGTCTTAAGCGCCTCCCTCGAGCTGTCTTGAATATTATTTTTCATAATATTTTCTGGGACGATATCATGCAAAATCAATCCCTGTTTGCTCAAGAGCAAAGGTACTCCTGTTTCGCCAACTTTAATGCCAGAGACCATATCCATGATCTCATCAAGACTCAAGTCTGCTGTAACCGTGCCTACAAATTCATTTTTATAATATAGCGGAGATATTGTTGTAACCATGGACACGCCAGAATTGGAATCGATATAAGGTTCCGTCCATGTCATTTCCCCATCTTTTAACGCTTTTGCATCGGTGTAATAATATTCTTTTGTGTAATCAATTTGATTGTAAGAATCGTCAACAGACATAACACCATCTTTTTGACTCACATAATAAGCTCGTCTACCAACCTGCGGGTCCAGCTTATTTGGCGCAAAAAAGACACCTACACCAAAGGTTTCATCATTCGTTGACAGTACCTTCTTCATTCTATTCAGATATTCTTCTTTTGTTAGTTTGGGGTTATCGTTAACGCTCATTAAAAAGGTTTGTAGTGTCTTTTCATGAGCTAGAAACGATACATTAATAGTTTCTATTCCACTGGTTAAATTGGCTTGCATGGTCTGATCAAGCTGCGTTGTCACCATCGAGTTACTTTTAAAATACGACACCCCTGACATGACCAACACCGTTACAATGATGACGGGTAACAATAGACGTAGCATTTGACCTTTGATTGTATTCATAGCTGTCTTCACACCTTTTCTGACTGAAAATAGTAACCGTGCCATACCATTTCGATATCATTGAGCTTCCTTCATTACTTATTTAAGAAAAGTAACATTATCCAATATAAATATTAATCGGTATATTATTAAACAACTTTAATAGGTAAATGTGGATGATATAACTAAATTTGATTCATAAAAGATGAAATCTAATTACCTGTAAGAATCCAACTTATCATAGAGAAGCTTAAAACTACTTGGTCATCTGTTGATTAGTATGCGATACAGTCTAATACTATTTACGACTACTACCTCCACCTTGTTTACCACTATTTATGGTGCGATTCTACGACCTGTCTGTAAACAGCAAATGAGCCCCTACGATCTGGGGCTCATTCGAATCAATCCATAATTTTATACAGGTGTTCTTTTTTTCAGTGAATTCATTATTTTCTTACGTATATTACTCTTGTACTTGTACCCCGGCAAAAGGAACAACTGCTCTGCGATATTTCATAAGACCTACACAAATATCACGCACGAGGCAGTTTTTATACTCCCCATGATCCGGATAACGGATCATATTATCACCATTGTGTACGAATACTTTTCCGCCACTGCCATCTATGGTCGGATATTGCCAGATATAATCGGATGCGTATTTGGCATGCTCCGCTCCTATCGATGTGAGACCTAGAGCATGCTCTGGTAATGGCGAGAATCCTCTAGCATACTGCCCTATAATCCCGCTCCATCCATCAAAGTCCTCCGGCATATTCCTGAAAAATTCAAACGGATCATTTTGTACCCGCACTTTGAGATTTGTATATGGCACAGGTGGTACCGTGTGGAATGGCTTTAAAAATGGTAGCCAGCATACAGCAACCTCAATATTTAATATGAGCTGGCCATTATTTTTAATGTATTCCATCATTTGATCCGAATATTGCTGCATCCAGATCTGATCACAGATACTAGGGATATAAATAATGTCAGCATCCCACACCTCGTCTGGAATTGGACGAATACCGAAGTATTGTAGGTTTCCACCTGTCCCTTCAAAGGTCTCCCCTAAAAATGGCGGCGTATCCTCGGTGTTGATCCCTGTTGTTTGTAGATACGCTACCGTAAACGGTTCGAGCTTATTGCGATCAATGCCTAATTCATGATTAAGCCATGGATAAAAGCCTTGCAGCAGCTTAGTTGTTACTGGCATAAATCGCTGTCCGTTATGACTGTGGGGATCAAGCGTCGTGATAAAAACTCTACCACCACCTTCTAGATCCTTAAAATCAATAATAATGGACTCGTCCGTATCCTCGACCGCAAGCAGCGTAGTCCCGTTATGATTTCCCTTGAATGCGCCATGCCAATGCCAATGTAAATGATTCGGCTGTACATATTCAAAGAAAGAATGCCCAATATGATCCGGAACGTATAATTCTATTTTGCCTCCTGGCTTGGTCCACCATAACCAATCCTTTATTTTAGAATCCACCCACTCTACTTGTACAACGTCCAATAGCTGATCAGCTTGTTCAAGCGCAAACAGTAAAAGAAATCCACCGTTTCTGACATAATCGTTAAGCTGCTGTTTATGCGGGAGAATACGGTCAATATGACAACCACAAGAAAGAATGACTGCATCAAATTGATTTAAATCCAGCGTAGGCAAATCATCTGCATAAATGAATTGATCCATATAGTGAGCATAATCCCAATAGCTTATTAATTGCGAGCTCTTTCCAGTTGTCACGTAAGCAATTTTTTTCATTGGTCGACCTCTTAGCTATTTTGTATATCGATCGGCAGTATCGTCGAGTAGTTCTTCTCAGCTCGTTCATAAGATAAAATCTCAGAGTTAATACCAAAATAATGTCTCATATTCGTTGTGGTAACCACATTTTCCGTCTTATCAAAGATATATCCGTCATACCCCAACAATAGCGTTGATTTGGCAATCCGAAAGGCGTGTTGAGGGAAATGAGTATTGATGATAATGGAGTATTCCCCTCTACTATTTAACTCTTCGATCATATTCAATATTTTTAGCTGATTTCTCAAATCAAGATGTGATTCAGGCTCATCCATAATGAGAATTTTAGGATTCTTAATCAAAGATCGAGCAATTAGCACCATCTGCAGCTCGCCGCCACTCATTTTATTGCAATTCCGATCACCTAAATGCTCAATCCCAAGTTTTTTTAGTTGCTCATATGCTCGCTCATAATTCTCTTTTGTAGGTGTTCTGCCCATCTTCACATACGGGGATAGACCCATGACCGTCATCTCAAGACCAGTAAATCCAAAGGCTGCTTTTTTCGATTGTGGCACATAAGATACTAGCTTCCAATACTTACTCGCATCCATTTGTTTGACGGATTCGTCATCAATGAAGATATCCCCGGATTTATAGGCTAGAAATCCCAATAAACATTTCACAAAGGTCGTCTTTCCAATCCCATTCGTACCTAGAATCGCTAACGCCTCACCCTTCGGTACTTGGAAGGACAAATCTTTGAATATCTGTCTGTCTGAGTTAGGGTATTGAAAGTTAAGATGCTCAACTCTAATCATCCCATATTCCCCCTGTTCTTCTAAGAAGATAGATGAAGAACGGTACACCGAGAAGCGAGCTTAAAATGGATAGTGGAATTTCTGAACCTGTTACGGACCTTGCAAGTGTATCCGTAATGAGCAGAAATATAGCACCCATCAGCATTGACGCCGGCACTAAATGCTTATTGTCTGTTCCAACGATCATCCGTGTAAAATGTGGTACGACCAGTCCAACAAAGCTGATTACACCAGCAATAGATACTGCTGCGGCGATAATCACCGTTGTAAAAAAGATAATTATAACGCGCATTTTTTTCACATTAATGCCTAATGAGATCGCTTCATGTTCATCCAAAGACAGTAAATTGAGCTGCCATCTGTACTTATATATAAAGATTAGGGCAATCAAAATACTAGGTATTGTTCTAATAATTGTGTCCGTAGAGGCGCTAGCAAGTGAGCCCATCAGCCAAAAGGTAATCGCAGGAAGCTCATTTTGCGAATCTGCAAAATACTTTAGCAAGGATACACCCGAACCAAATACCGAGCTTGTTATAATACCTGCCAGAACGAGCATCAGCACGGTGACACGCCCATGCCTCCTTGCAATGATATACGTCAGATACATCGCTAGAAATCCAAAAACGATAGCTAGTGCTTGCGTGCCAAGCGTGCTGCTAATTGTAATAATGCCAAGCGCGGCACCAAAACTTGCCCCAGATGACACCCCTAATATTTCCCCACTCACCAGTGGATTACCGAATATGGCCTGAAGAGCAGCCCCAGATACCGCAATACCCGCTCCGATAACTACAGCTAATACTACGCGAGGAAGTCTCACCTCTTGTACAACTACTGGAATCGTCGGATCCGTTACAGCATCTGGGTTTACTAGAGCATAAAAAACATCAAGTGGAGCGATTGTGTATCTTCCGATACAAATCGCAGCCACCATCAAGACAAACAATGTAATAGAGGATAGGATATAAAACTGTCGTTGAGTTTTGCCTCTGTCTTTGACCATCAGTCTATCTCCTTACTACATGAACAATTCAAAGGATTTACTATTTTTATTTTCTGCGACATTCAAAATCTGATCGATATCTTCTTCGGTTACATCGATGTTGTAGAGCATTTTATAATCTTCACGAACCTGCTTACGCATATCAAATCCCTCAAACTTATCGGGATGCGACAATACCGCATAGAAGTACCAGCTAATGCCCGGATTATCTAGCAAAGAAGAGGTTGGACTCTTATATACTCGCTTTTCTTTAACTGCCGTTAGATTTTTGAGAACCGGATGGTTATAAAAATAGTCTGGTGTAATCTCTTTAGCCCATTCTCCGATCACGATCATGTCAGGGTCCCATTGAAGCAGCGTTTCCGCATTGATATCAGCGTCTTTATTCGTTATTTTTCCTTCGGTAAAGGCGGCGTTCTCCACCTTATGTACAGCAGTGTGTGGAAGCTCTGTTCCCCATACATTCATTTGATTTTCATTTACGTGGCTTACAAACACATGATTCTGTCGTTCTGCTTCTGTCAACTTTTCAGTGACGCTTAGAACTGCTTTCTTGGCTTTTTCATGGTGCGCCAAAACCGCGTCTACCCGATCCTGCATCCCTAGTGCCTGGCCATACAAAGTGTATCTTTCGACATCATCCTTGTAAGTACCCCAGTTCAAGGCAACCACATCAATACCTACATCTTCAAGTGGCTTGATCTTAGCCTCTGCCGAGCTCCATTGATACACAACATCAGGGTTCAGCTTCAAAATTTCCTCAACATTGGGTGCGTCCCCTTCAGCATCAATAATATTGGAATTTACCTCTAATATTTCAGGGTAATATTTGGCCACTACGCCACCTGCAATATTCGAATCCTGATCGCTTTTTCGCATACCTAGGAAGGGCTCAATAGATTGAGTTATCGAAAACATTTCTGTCCCCTCGTTAGGAAACAGTACGAAATTTTTTGCATATCCATCCTCAAGAACAACTTCTTTACCCCTACCGTCAACGATAGTTACAGCTTTACTACTATTATTTTTTACTTCCTTATTCTTTTGGCTATCATCCGTACTTTGGCATCCTGCTAACGTTAATGCCGCAATACCTATAAAACTAATCAACAAAAATTTATTCATGTCTTACCTCCTAGTTGTATGTGCTTCTGATACCTGTGCTGTGTTTTTTCGAAGGTATGTAAGAATGCTCTCGAACGCAGGTCAACGGAAAATGTTTATCTAAACCCTCATAAATGTATCCGCATCCATTGTTTAGATTTCCCAATGAATACCCCATACATTTCTTGGGGAACAGACATATTCATTCTCATTTCCTCTTTAAACTATAAAGCATCTTAGCAGTATTGAGAATGATAGTCAATATCAATTAATGGCGTGACTAGCCCACGTTTAGTTAGGGCTTTCACCTTATCGTTATCACCCATACTGGGCGCATTGAAAAAGGAAAGAACCCATGTTGTTTGGGCTCTTCACTTTTATTTAGAAAAGTTTGTGTCTATCTCCGATTGTCACAGACAGACTTGTACTTATACAATAAGAAAATGATAAGGGCTGAAGTCCAATCGACAGGAGGATATTAAATGCCACAGTTAATTTTTAGAGGAATTCCAGCCGAGGGCATACGTGCAATTAGTATACCGCTCGTAGAGGAAATGGCCGCAATATGCCAATGCGGAACGGATAATTTCACCTTAGAGTGCTTGCACGTCACCGCTATATTCGACGGAAAATATACCGATTCGTACCCTTTCATCGACGTATGGTGGTTTGAGCGTGGGGATGAAGTGCGTGATAAAATGGCCGAGGCGATCGATAGACATGTCCGATCGCTCGGGATACCTGATTTGGAGATTTCATTCCGAGTTGGACGCGAAGATAATTTTTATATGAACGGACGCCGTTATACTTCCTAGCTAACTAAATAAATACTGTCGTATAAAATCGCTAGCATCGAGCAAGCATTTGATCCGAACGTCCAAAAGTATTTTTTGAATTGGCCCCTTCCACCAAAACAGCGGAGGGGCATTTACTTTTCTATAAGCGAGAGTCCCCTACAACTTGTCCTTTTTCTTGCCCAACACTACCCTCATTCGCTTTCATTGTTTGCATGATCAATAAAGGCTTTAGCTGTTTCTCCCGCTTCTTTTGGCTGATGCATCCAAACATAAGCATGGATGGAACCTGGAATAAGTTTTATTTCGAATTTGGACACCAGAGAAGAGAAAGCCCTCAAGCTATGCCTAATTTTTTCATTATTCCATTCTTCTTCGCTTGGAAGAAACAAGATCGGACATTGTATTCTTGCATAATAGCTTTCAAAAGCAATATCCCAATAGTTCTGAATATATTCCGATCGAACAAAGTTCTGATAATGACTCGTAATGGTTCCATCCTCAGACTCCAACATCGTGCTCTCGAGAAAGGTTACTACATGCTCGTTCCAAACACCTTGCTGCACGAACGCCACCTTTTCTTGGTTCATGTACGCCTCTCGCGAATGGGCTTTCGGAAGCTTGCGCTCCAATATTTGAGTACGCAGCTTGCTTTTCTCCTGTTCGATCTCTTCCTCACTGCCATAAAATAACCCAAATTGTCCAAACTCGTTGTACAATGCACCCTCACAAATCAATGATGCAACTTTATCCGGATGGGATGCTGCTAGACAGAGTCCAACTTCTGCCCCCATCGAGCTGCCCACAACATGACATACGTCAATTTTAAGTGCTAGAAGCATAAGATAGACATCATTCGCCATATCTTCAATATGATATCCCGTCTCTGGCTTATCTGACTTCCCATGTCCGCGTAAATCAGGCGTAACGGTACGGTACGATTTTGAGAATAGAGGCAATACTCCGTCCCACATGTTCAATGTCCCTCCGCTGAAGTGGAGGAACAGGATTACAGGCTTATAAGAATCAGTTGAATATCTTACATTTAGCCGGATCGAATTTTCCAAGGTTATCAGCTTCTCGATCATCTTGAGGACCCCTTCATTTTGCGATTTTCTATTAAATCATAAATAAAAACAGTCATCACTTATGATACAGCTTAACGTATCATCACTACAGTGAAATCATAATAAAAAGAAGTCCGGATTCATCCCGGACTCCTTCTTATTTTAGATGTTTATTGATTTAAAGTAACTTAATCAGCTCTTCTAGCTCATCAACTAATTCTTTTGCAAGTTCAAAATTAGTATCCTTTAGAGCCAATTCTATTTTCATTTCAACTGATTTTTTATTTTGTTCATTTTCTAAATAGTCTTTATCAAAATGACTAGCATAGATCATCTGTTTGAATTTTTTCATTTTCATTTTTCTAATCGTCTTATCGTCAATGATTAATACATAGTCCATACCATTTACAACCGAATAGAAATCATGAGAAATCATGAGAATCGCACCTTTATAGTCCTCAATAGCTTTCTCCAGTGCTATTTGGGAATAGGTGTCTAAATGGCTTGTCGGTTCATCAAGAAGCAATACGTTTGCTTTACTGGCAGAAACTTTAGCCAACTGAAGCATATTCTTTTCTCCACCAGATAAAGATTCTATCTTTTGATTAACAATTTCGCCTTCAAAGCCATAGCTTGAAATATACGATCTAATCTCATCATACGTCTTAAACCCAGCATCGATGAATTCTTCTAGAATTGTATTCGAATCATTTAGAACTTCACCTTGCATCTGAGATAAATAAGCCACTTTCACATCAGCATTTATTTCAATGGAATCATGCTTATTTTTAAAGATATCTCGGAGTAAAGTCGTTTTCCCAGTACCGTTTGGACCGATAATGGCTACTTTATCCGTAGACTTTATTTCAAAGTTAACATTGTCTAAAAGCAACTCATCAAAGGCAACACTATAATTACTGACATTTATAACAGTGGTGTCTTCCATTTCATTCTCAATATCAAAGCTGATATTTGGTTGCTTAATATCAACAAATGGTGCTTTAATTCTACGCGCTTCCAATCTCTCTTGGAATCTAACTCTAGCTTTTAATGCTCTTCCTCTAGATGCTTCTGAATTATAAGTTGCGATAGCTCTAAGATTATCAATAATGCTATCGTATCTCTCAATTTCTTCTTGCTCAGCGACTGCAATTTCTTGCAACTCAATTTTTGTCTGAAGTAATGAGAAATTATACTCAATATATCGCCCATCAAACTCTTGGATCTCCGTGTTTTCAAGGTGTATGATTTTGTTGAAACAATGATTTAATAGATATCGGTTATGGGTAACAACTAGCAGTATTCCTTTGTGAGAATTAATAAGCTTTTTAAGCGCATTTAGATTTTCAAAATCTAAAAATACATCTGGTTCGTCCATAATAATTACATCTGGACTATTAAGCATTTCCTTCATCACTTGAACAAGTTTGAATTCCCCACCACTTAGGGCGGATACGCTAAGATCTTTTAGCTTCATAAGGTTTGCTAGATTTAGTTTCTTATTAATGTTGCTTTCAAAATCTTCCCCACCGATTGCATCAAATGCGTCTAAAGCGAATTGATACTTTTCGAGTAACGGCTCAATATCCGATGATGTTTCCATTTCCGTACAAATAGATTGTATTTCATTTTGTATCTTAATAAATTCTTCTCCGATATATTCAAAAACGGTTGTTTCTTTCGTTTTGTCTAATTGGGAGAACTGACTTACATATCCAATTTTGCAGGCTGGATCTATCTCTAACTTGCCCTCGAACAAATATCTTTCTGGATCCATCAGTATATCGATCAGTGTACTTTTACCACTGCCACTTGTTCCAATAAAAGCGCAATGCTGTGCCTCTTCTAACGTAAATGAAATGTTTGTATATAGTTCTTTCTGTGGAAATGAGAAGGATAAGTTTTCAACTTTTATCATAGTATTACCTTTCTTTATAACTAAAATAGTAACTATTATTAGTTGTATTATAGAGCATCGTTTTAGAGTTTACCGTTGTAAGAGTATCACTGTTTACAACCAACTTCAATGTATTTGTATCCCATCCATTGGGGGTCAAAGTTCCTGCTCCTTAACTGCCCTCATAAAAGCGCAGGAATGAACTCGACTTTGATCTCAGCCGATTGTAAATGTACCTTATTCATCTTATCTCGCCCCCTGATCAAATAATGATAAGGCGAGAATACCTCCTGACGAATATCCCGGTTAAACTGTCTTGAACAATAATAGGGTGAACAGCCTATCTGTTTCCTTTCATTCCATTCGTACATAGAAGTCTCCTTCCTTTCCTTTTGATCATATCATCGGCGATTTTTGCATACTTGATTCGATTTGTACAATAAAATCTTGCTCTTACTTATGATACGGTTCAGCTTAAGCTATTCGTTATTCATGACAAGTTTAGCTCACGATGACTTCTCGTGGCAGCTTATTTCCATGCTATAATTTATGAAAACTTGTATATTACATGGAAAGAAGAAACTTCTGTTGGGAGCGTGAAGAAATGCCGCGAGGAAACAAGATAGTAATAACTGAATCGGTTACTTTATTCCCCTCCAAAATTGAGCAGCATGCCAGGATAGTAGCCAATGCGATATGATCTTAAAAGTGCAAGAAAGTTTGCTATTCGCGTGTGTGTTACCGCTGGTGCGAGCAAAGCAGTAGCCGTCTCTCTTGCTGAGGCAACTATCGCTGCGGAATGTTCCGGTAGGAGTTCGGTTGGATTTGCTCATCTTCCCGACTATCTGGAAGGATTTTTGTGTGGCCGCATTGCTGGCACAGTAGAACCTTCGCTCTGCTTTCCAGCCCCTGCTCTTATTCAAGTCGATGCTAAAGGAGGGATCGCTCAACTTGGCTTTGATCATGCATTCGAAGAATTGCTAACACGGGTAAGCACTTATGGTGTAACCGTATTTTCGTTACAAAACAGCTATACGGCTGGAGAGCTGGGCTATTACGTAAGGCGGCTTGCCCGTAAAGGTTTGGTAGCGCTGGCTGCTACCAACGGATCTGCTTTAATGACTGCCGGACAGAGTAGCCAAGCTGTTTATGGCACTAACCCGTTTGCATTCGCCGCGCCTGTCGACAACAGGGCACCCTTAGTTATAGACCAAGCATCTAGTGCTACGGCCTTTGTAAATATTCGGCAGGCGGCAGAACAAGGGGAAGATATCCCCGAAGGCTGGGCCATCGATGAAAAGGGACACAACACAACGGATTCGCGTGAAGCGATCAAGGGAGCTTTACTTGCATTTGGGGGTTCTCGTGGTGCTAATATCGCACTCATGGTTGAAATACTCGCGGCGGGCACGACAGGTGCAAACTGGTCACTCGATGCCCCGTCCTTTGAGGATGGGAGTCATTCACCTGGTGTAGGCCTGTTCATTGTGGCCCTAAATCCCGAACTACTCGCTCCCGATTTTTCCGCTCGAATGGCATCACAGATCGAACGACTGTCCTCCAAAGGTATTCATATCCCCGGAGACAGCTGTACTGAGGATAAAATGGAAATCGACATTCCGTCTTCACTTGTTGCCACCCTTGAAAAGTATTGTTTACATTAAAGAATATTTAATCTGTCATAACGGAGGGCTATCGGCGAAAAACACGTACGAGTGTACCGTGCGGCGGTATTGCCGCCTTTAAAGTACACCGGAGCCGGGCCTCTACATCCTTTTAGTCATAAATTTTTCGCGTTACTTATGGTAGGGTTCTCCGCGCTGTCTACAACGGCACGTTTTTTCGTCGATAACCATGCAGGGCAAGGACTTCCACGGCAAAACCGCTAAGCCTTCACCAGCAAGCAGTTCTTCAAGCTGTTTGAGACAAGCGGCGTGGACGACGACCTTTTCATCGAGCGGCTGAGCAAGTTGAAAGCCCAACACGAGCAACTTTCGTGACGAAAGAGCGCGGCCGAGAGACAATTGGCGGACAACACGTCCGACCCCGTCCCCCTCCAGGTACCGCATCGTTTTTTAGCTCCAAAAAGCTTGCAGAAGCCCATTTGTGCCGAATTTTCCGTCTAGCGTGACCCATCCCAAATCCATGCATACAAAACGCCTTTTCAAACCTACTGCGAAATTTTCCGAAAAAACTTGCCGTTACTTATGATACGGCTCCCCACGATTGATCTTCACCGCACGGTAAATCTGCTCCACCAGCACCAAACGCATCAACTGATGCGGCAACGTCATCCGACCGAACGACAGCTTTGTCTGAGCACGTCGTAGAACCGCATCCGAAAGACCATTCGAACCTCCAATAATAAACACAACATGGCTCGTCCCATACGTACCAAGCTTATCAATATGAGCTGCTAGATCCTCACTAGACCACAGCTGTCCATTTATCGCTAACGCCACAACATGAGCATCAGGCTTCACTTGTGCTAAAATACGCTCACCTTCGCGATCTTTTACCTGTTCAACTTCGGCATCGCTCATCTTCTCAGGCGCCTGTTCGTCCGACAGCTCCGTCACTTGAAACTTCACATAAGGTGCCAATCGTTTGCTATACTCCGCAATCCCTTGTACCAAGTATTTTTCTTTTAATTTCCCTACACTAATCAACTGAATAAACATCTATAATAACTCCATTCTTTTGCTCTAATCTGTTATGCTACACTGCTTGCCACCACTAGTGTACCCGATGCATTCTCATAATAAAAGAGAGGACCTAAGCCCTCTCTTCCCTTGTAAAATATATAGAAAGTAGCTTAACGACGCTCGCGAATAGCCTTCTCCATACGCTCCAATGCCTCTTGAATGACAGAACGAGGCGAAGCCATATTCAAGCGCATAAAGCCCGCTCCATTTTCCCCAAACGAAATACCTTGGTTTAGCCATACCTTCGCCTTCAACTGCAAGAAGTCCTTCAGTTCGTCAGGAGACAAGCCTAGCTCGCGGAAATCAAGCCATTTCAAATACGTACCTTCCTGCTCGAACACTTTCACCTCAGGAATGCGTGCCGTAATAAACTCCTCAATAAGCTTATTATTGCCCTGAATATACTCCATCATCGCTTCGAACCATGCTTCGCCTTCTGTATAAGCAGCAATCGTTGCCTCAATTGGCATCACATCCAGATCATTCATGCCCAATGCTTGTACCGTTCTGCGGAATGCGTTACGCAGCTTCGCGTTCGATATCATAATATTCGCTGCCTTAAAGCCAGCAATATTAAACGACTTACCCGCAGAAGTAGCTGTAATCGTAATATCCGCAACTTCTGGTGACAAGGACGCAATCGGCGTATACGTATGCCCAGGGAACACAATGTCATGATGAATATCGTCCGAGAAAATAAGCACGTCATTCGCAAGGCAAATACCTGCAATCCGCTGCAATTCCTCACGTGACCATACACGACCACCTGGATTATGTGGATTGCAGAGGAAGAACATTTTCACAGCAGGGTCTTTCGCCTTCTGCTCAAAGTCATAGAAGTCGATTTCATAATGTCCATTTTGCAGCACGAGCGGACTTGTCACGACTGTACCGCCATTGGAAGCAATCATACTTGCAAACGGCGGATATAACGGCGGCAAAATAATCGCTTTTTCGCCTGGCTTCACCCAAGTTCGCATCGTAACAGCCATCGCAGGTACAACTCCTGGAATCGTCACAATCCAATCCTTCTTAATCTGCCAGTGATGGCGCTTGTTCATCCATCCGATCACTGCATCATAATAGCGGTCCGAACGCTCTGTATATCCATATATCGGCGTTTGAAGACGTTTCACAATCGCCTCTTGAATCGCAGGCGCAGCCTCAAAGTCCATATCTGCAACCCAGAGAGGAATACAGTCTTTATGTGCAGCTGATTGCGGGATTACTTTGGATGCATCTGTATGAACACGGTCTATTATTCGGTCAAATTCGTACATGAAGTCGCCACCTCGTTCTAAATCTATGTAAATGAATTGAACTTATTTTACCAAAGTATAACATGCTATATAGGAGTCGCGTTAAAAAAGTATCAACAGCACTTTCAATAAAAAATAACCAAGCGGCTCTAGGACAAATATCACCTATTCACAGCTCACAGCTGGATTATCCCCATCTTACGCGCTCTAATTCTGCCAGACTACCTTTTAAAATTTGCTTGTCCACATGTGGATAACCTTTATCATCTCACCCGTATCTGTAGTTATCCCCATCCTTCCCCCATAACAAGCAAAAAACAAGGGTATCCACAGGCTTTCACCCGCTTACCCTTGTTTGTTCTTCGTGCGCTGCAGTTATACACATCTCATACAGTGGGCATCTTCATCTTACTTCTGACACAATCACCTTAAAAAGCAATCTCGATGCCCGCAACTATGCAACTAACTTCCTTCGTTATACGACCAGGAACTGTGCCTCTTGCTCACAATTCATACAACAACGAATTGGGCGCTCCCAATCACTGAATTGCTGCTCATCCAAGTCTACAATATCTGGTGCATCTTCAAATTCATCAACGAACTTATCGATTGCTAGTTCTACATGCTCTTTGCATACTACGTACATGAAGTTCCCTCTTTCTTGCCTAACCAGCTGTTTGTCTTATCTCTAATGTACTCCAAGCTCTGTTTCGTTTCAAGCCACAATCCAAATACAATTCGAAACACACCTAAACTTAGATACCATAACACCTAGCAGCTGACAAATATACAAGCCAATCCGCCTAGGAATTAGGACGATCCCCTAACGTGACGGTGACCTTCATTTGCTTGCCATCCCGGTAATACGTAATCTCCATCTCGTCTCCAACCTGCTTCTGCTCATACAAATATCTTCTTAGCTCGAGCGTTGTAGCAATGTCCTGCTTGTCGAACTTTACAATGACATCATTCAGTTTAAATCCTGCCTCTAGAGCCGGCCCAGAGGCCTCGAGAACAATAACACCTGATGTAACAGACTTCGGCAGCTTCAAGTCACTTCGCTGTTCATCTGTAATTGGGGCATACTCATTTTCCAAATCAACGGTGTACACGCCTAGATAAGGGCGAACTACCGAGCCCTTTTCCATCAGCTGATCGACCACTTTCTCCACCTCATGCATCGGAATCGCAAAGCCGAGTCCCTCCGCTCCCGTAGAAGCTATCTTCATCGTATTAATGCCAATGACACGCCCGCGCAGATCAATTAGTGCACCACCGCTATTACCCTCATTAATAGCCGCATCTGTCTGGATAACAGCTTGTTCCCAATCGAATACTCCATCTCCATTTAAGGAAATAGGAATCATTCGATTCGTGTAGCTAATAATGCCTGATGTAAGCGAACCGCCAAGCCCGAACGGATTGCCGATGGCTATAACCGTTTCACCGCGACGCAAGCTGCGCGAATCGCCAAATTCTGCAACCTGATTTACGCCAGCACCATCGATCTTGAGCACAGCCAAGTCCGATATTTTATCTTTACCCACAACCTCCGCATGCTTGCGCTGTCCATTGGATAATACAATTTCCAGTTGATCAGCCCCGCTCACTACATGCTCATTTGTAAGAATATATGCGCTGTTATCTTTTTTCTCAAAAATAATTCCCGATCCCAAGCTAACATCATCGAGTCCTTGCTTGCTTTCCTCTTGCTCAGCCGCCTTCTGCTTGTTTAAGATGCTGACGATTGTCGGACTAGCCTTATCTGCCGCCTGCACAAGCAAATCATCGTAAGCATTCGCAATCGTATCTATAGATGGTTCAGCTGCAGCTACTACAGCTGTTGGAGCTTGCGCATGGATGAGCCATGAATACACCAAAATAACAAAGGCCGCACTCGTTAGTGAGCTAACAATCGCAACCTGCAGCGTCGACAAACTGATGCGCCGATGAGATCGAGCTGCGCGTTTCCAGTTCCATGTTTCCGAACGCTGATTGCGACTATTTTCGAACTTGCTCCTGCGCGACACCTTTGACGAATAGAAATCATCATCGAACAAACCCATCCGCTCCAACTCCCCTGTAACCATGATTACGAACTGCTTATATGGTCAATACTATATTTAATGCAGTTGCTTCTACTATCATGCTATGAACAATCATAGATTTTAATTCTCTTACATAACATTTATATAAATAGAATTGCTAGACAGCACGGAGAGCTTCATCTCGACGTAGCCAAGTTCTATGAATACGGTTTATTCCGTACTGACTAACCCAGGTAATGCCTATATCAAATTTATATTAATAGGAGGTTGTAAACATGTCATTCCGAACTTATTCTGATTATCGTGATCAGCGCCATTTTAACTCAAATGCCGATGCACAATCATCCATGTGGTCCAATATTGATCTTATCGCCCAAATCGCTGATTTGAAGCAAGATAATTACCGTCTAACCCTCGCCCTCTCTACTCTAATGGAACTACTCGTTGAAAAAGGAATTGTAGAACAAGACGATATTTCACGCAAAGCACTGGAGCTCGATCAATTTCTTGAACTTACAGACGAATGATGGACTTCTCACGCACTTGATCCCATGCCGTAGCCCGATCATAGTACGTATCCAGCACTTGAAGCTCTGACTCCTTATAAAAATGACCGTTACTCTCCATTACATCTTGTACGGTCATGCGGGCGATATCTTTCTGGTTGTGCTCACGACTCAAATGGGCAAGGTATACTCTACGTGTATTACCTGTCACCACTTCACTCATCGCCTCGCCTGCCGCTTCATTGGACAAGTGACCCTTGTCGCCAAGAATACGCTGCTTAATGTTCCATGGATAGCGGCCCATGCGCAGCATCTGAATATCATGGTTCGACTCCAGCACGAGTACATCTGCATCTGAGATCGCATCGCGAACCTTATCTGACATATAACCGAGATCGGTCGCTACGCTCAGCTTTGTCTCACCTTCGTAGAAATTGTAAGCTACCGGCTCGGCTGCATCATGGGAAATACCGAACGATTCGACACGAAGATCACCAAAGTCCTTAGCTTCGCCTGTATCCATCACAATTCGCTTCTCATCTGCCAACTTACCGACATGCTTCTGCAGCGCTTCCCACGTCTTCTCATTCGCGTACACAGGCACATCGTGCTTGCGAGCAAATGCACCCAAACCTTTAATATGATCAGAATGCTCATGTGTAACGAGAATACCGTCAATACTTGAACCAGACAAGCCCTGCTCATGCAGAAGCTCATCTGTTCTCTTGCAGCTCAAACCGACATCGATCATGAGCGTCGCATCGTCTGTCTTCACGACTGTACAATTGCCTGTAGAGCCGCTCGACAACACCGTAAATCGTAAGCTCATGCTTCTTTCTCCTTCTTATCCACCTGATAATGCTCAACAGCCGCATTATTGGCACTCACATAATATATATCATTTCCATTCTCTAACACTACGCGCCAGACAGGTGCAGCTACTTGAATATCAGTATCAAACTGCTGACCATGATAGCCTAATTTAATGCTCTTAATAACGGAGTTTTCAGGCAAATGATCTTCTATCAGCTTGCCTAATGCCTTGGAAGCAGGAAGAACCGTCTGAGCTGGCGCTTCATCCGATTCTACCAACTCCATATATTGCTGACGATAGCTTGTAATTTTCTGATTATCATAAAATAGATCCAAGCGTACATCGAATATTGGAAATCCTGTCGGCATCATCTGATGCAGCACGAACATATTGTCTCGATAGGAATCATCGTACCAATACTCTTCAATATGCGGTACCTCATCTTTAAGCGCGGCTATCGTTTCCTGATGAGAGAAAATCACCTTACTATGTTCCTTGTACTTAAGAGGCTTATGCTGATCCTGCTTCACCGTATAACGATACGTAATCTCTCGCAATGAAGGAGTTTCAGAAGGAATTGGTCCTTTAATCTGAATCTGCTTCTCCTCCATCGTGCGGATCGTTTCCGCTGATAGAGACCTCCAGTCCTTATCAGAATGCATTCGCTCGCTTATATCATGCCAGAGCTGATAACCGAGCACGATATTTAAAGCAAGAAAGGCATAAATTAATATGCTCTTCGCTCGACCCCAATCCATAACTACTCCTCCTTTCATTCCGAGCTAATTTATATGACCCAGTCCGTTGATCCATCCCGATACGTCACTTGCCAAGCAGGTGTCAGCTTCATTCCCTCATCCAACAGAACTGGCTTGTACACAGGTTGTACATCTGTAATTTCTGAATAGCGCTCCATCTGCTTTAACTTGTTTAACAATGTTTCTCCAGCTGGAAGATTGCGCAGTTCTCTTTGTATCGCATGTCCGCCTAACTTAATTAGTGAACGATCATATGTCGTGACCATACCATTTTGCAAAGTGACTTGCACATAACCGAACTTAAGCGCCGAATTCATCATAATCGGATAAGAACCCCAATATTGTTGGAATCGTACTCGACTATGCTGACCATTTTGAATCATGGAGCTAGATGGATCGTTGGCTGTTCCATCCTCAATTAAAGACAAACGATATTTGCCATTCCATCCTCCATGCTGATTGGTAAAGGATATTGCTTTTAGGGCATCTGTTGAGGCCTCGCTCCTACCTTCTGCCGGTGCACTAGGATCAGAATAAGTTACCCAATGATGCTCCGGATTGACCTGTAACCCTCGCTTACTGTCCGTGTAAATGACTGATCCGTTGGCTTCCGTAATAATCTTCGTTAATGTTGGATCAAAGAACAGGCTATTTTGCATCTCTTCAGGCGTAAATACTTCATAAGGCAGAACAAGCTGCACCATCTCATACGGCTCAACAGGGATATAAAATGCATCATCTACACGCATATAAGCAGGTACGCCTCGTCCGAACTCAACTTGCTCCTTCACGTCATGTACGGTTAAGTCAGCTCGTGTAGATTCATAGACGCGGCCATTATTGTCCGTCACAAATAGTACCCGCACCTGATTCAAATCCTCTACTGCATATATCCATATTTCACGAATATTCTCGTTCATGAATGCAGAATCATCATCATTAATAGGGATTACCTTTTCCAGCAGCTTCGCAGGGATTGCTGATTCGAATTGCAATTCAATTCCCTCATACTGGCGTCGAATCAACTTCCAATCTATTGTATCCGCAGACTTTAGCTGAAAAGCTTCAAATGACCTGCCTTTCAAGCGATTAAGAACAATATTGTAAAACGGTACGTCCGGATACAGCATCGTATGCTTGTCATTTCCTAAATGAAGAATAATTTGGTTAGGATAAATTAAATTCTCTACCTTTTGCTCCTGCCCAAGAGGCTTTACCGGCATATATTCATTCTCCCGCTTCATAACTGCATTGAAGTTCGGCATGTTATAGGTCAGGAAGAAGCTCTGCGTCAGGCTCGCCATAATAAGCACTGCCAGCAGGATCGATTTTGCTTGCTCCTTCACCCTAATCACTTCCTTCTTCAATCAATTTAGACTGGGACAAATTATCCTTTTCCTCAAGATGACCCGCAGCATCTTCTTTGGTTGGGACAACAGCAGGCAGCGTAAAGGTAACCTGAGTTCCTTGCTCCCATTCCGAGTCAATCGTGATCGTACCGCCATGCACCCTTATAATTTCCCGGGCAATCGACAAGCCTAGTCCCGTACCGCCCATACCGCGCGAGCGAGCCTTGTCCACACGGTAAAAACGCTCGAAAATACGAGCAAGATCCTTCTTCGGAATGCCCATTCCATTGTCATCTACTGTCACTGCCACCATACTGCGACCCTCTATCCAAGCTGCACGGAGACGGATCGTTCCATGATCAGGCGTATATTTAACCGCATTGGATAATACATTGTCCAATACTTGATCAATTTGATCACGATCCATGACAAGTGATTCAATACCTGACTCTATTTCAAACCGGGCATCGATCCGCTTCTTGCGGAATTGGAACGAGAATCGATCCATGGCTTCATCCAGAAGCTCCGATACATCCGTTAGCTGCATCCGCAAGCTGGACTGCTTCGAATCCAAGCGTGATAAGTGCAACAAGTCGGTAACTAGACGAATCATTCGTTCTGTCTCATTGCGAATAACGCCAACGAAGCGTCCTGCTAATTCAGGCTCATCCAATGCCCCGTCATCCAACGCTTCCGTATAACTTTTAATCGTCGTAAGCGGTGTTCTAAGCTCATGAGATACATTGGCTACGAACTCCCGGCGTGACTGATCCAACTTCTCCTGTTCCGTTACATCGCGCAGGACAAAAATTGTACCCGTCGTCCCTTCACCACGACGATGAATAGGACTAAACGTTACCCGCAGTATCGATTCATGCTCTCCAGCTGCGCCACCTTCATCCATATAGGAACTATACGGCAGCAGCATCCAGTTCAATTGCCCTTCGATCTGCTTCTGTAATTCATCTGAGGAAATATTCAGCATTTCCGCAATATCCTTGCCTTCTGCATCGCATTCCTTCATCCCTAGAAGCTCACTAGCTCCTCTATTCATTAGAATGACTCTGCCCTGCTCATTCGTAGCAATTACGCCATCGCTCATATTTGTCAAAATGGAGGCTAGCTTCTCATTCTCTTCTTCATTTACACTAAGCGCCTCTTGGAGTCGCCTTGTCATGTAGTTGAAAGCCTCACTCAAGTGCCCAATTTCATCATTCCCAAGCACTGGAACCGTTCCTTCGAAGTTCCCTTCCGCTACTTTGGCCGCCTGACGAGTAACCTCCGTAATTGGCTGTGTAATCGTATGGGCGAGAATAATACCTAGTGCAGCCGTCAGACCAAGCGCAATAATCATGCCGGATAAAAAGATTTGATTGATCGAGTCTATCGTTTCATACAAATCTTCCATAGAAGCAACGATATAAACGGCACCAACTACTCCTCCATCTGCAGAGTTGGCCATAATTGGCTTCGCCATAACCTTTTTTCGAACATTATGCTCGTCAATAATAGCCTCTTCATTCTCTGGTATCCCTTGCAGGGAACGGCTAACGACGGTTTCCGTGTTTTTACGTCCAATGTAGCTGCGATTAGCTTGTACAGAGGTCGCTAACACTCGGCCTGTATCGTCGAGTACTTGGATCTCTACACCATTCATCGTAAATAACGTCTGCAAAATATTATTCAGTTCATCCCGCAGTTTCTGATCGGGTGTGCCTTCATTCTCTTCCAGCTTGGGAGCTGCAAGAAGTTGTACGATGCTCGCCGTCTTATTTAGATCGTCTGTAAAATTGGTCGTAAACAAATCCTTCATCGTGCTGATGAAATACACGCCGATCAACTGCATCGCAATAAGAATAAGCAGCACATAAATAATAATTAGCTTTGCCTGAATCGTACGAAAGAAACGACTCACCCATGCAACCATTAGAGTCCTCCGTTATTCGGATTACGCATCATATAACCAAGACCACGACGCGTAATAATATATTCGGGCTTGCTAGGATCATCTTCGATCTTCTCTCGCAGTCGACGTATCGTTACATCTACGGTGCGCACATCTCCGAAATATTCATAGCCCCATACCGCTTGCAATAAATGCTCACGCGTCATGACCTTGCCATTATTCTTCACTAAATAGTACAGCAGTTCATACTCACGATGCGTAAGATCGAGTGCCTTCCCATTTTTATATACAAGATACATATCCGTATCGATCAACAGCTCATGCAAACGAATGCCTTGCTTGTCCTGCGCATCTGCACCTGCTGCTTCAGCAGCCGGATCTGCCTTCTGGCGACGTAGATGTGCCTTTACTCGTGCGAGCAGTTCACGTGTGCTAAATGGTTTCGTCACATAATCATCAGCACCCATCTCCAGGCCTAACACTTTGTCCAGTTCCGTATCCTTTGCTGTCAGCATAATGATTGGCATATGGCGATGCTGACGCACTTCACGACACACATCCATACCGTCTTTTCCTGGCAGCATCAAATCAAGCAGGATAAGATCTGGCTTCTCCGACAATGCCAGCTCTACCGCTTGGTTACCATCGAAAGCGCAGACGACTTCGTAGCCCTCTTTTTCTAAGTTGAATTTCAAAATATCCGCAATCGGCTGTTCATCATCCACGACTAATATTTTGCCGTACATGAACTCCACCTCACTTTAAATTCCATCGAATCTTATTCGTCTATTGTAGCATACTTCCTCTATTCCCCCGATAGCAAACGTTGGGCGTACAAGCAAACAAGCAACGTCCTATATTTCTGCTCAACGTTCTAAAACGTCAAAGAGGGACTGTTCCTTGTCACCTCCATGACATGGAACAGCCCCTGATTCGTTATACGACAACAGTCAAATCTTCTGATTCAATTCACTGCATACGTGATTATAAATATTTAAGTGGGTTTTGCGGCTCTCCATCTTTTAGGATTTCGAAGTGCAAATGTGTCCCAGTAGAATTACCCGTGTTCCCCATCACACCGATGGACTGGCCCTGCTCAACAATGTCGCCTGCTTCAACACCAATGGAATCTAGATGCGCATACATCGTAACATATCCATTGCCGTGATCAACCATAATCACATTGCCGTAGCCATTTTTAACACCTGCAAAGGATACTCTTCCTTCATCAGATGCCATAATCGTATGATCGCCTGACACGACATCGATGCCCTTATGCAAGCGGCCCCAACGTTGGCCGAAACCACTCGTTAACACAGGGGAGTGAACTGGATTAATAAAGTTACCCGTTCCTTCTCCTGAAACGACTTTCGTACCTTTAACGACAATTTTAGGAACAGACGGCTTAATAATCTCTTGACCTTGCCACTCTTCCTTCGTCATCATGCCATTGTCTTTAATAAGACGATAAGACATGCGCTTCAAGCCTTCCGTGCCTTCACGAATAACTTTAACCTCACCAGCAGCCATTTCCGGATTCTCTTTCGTAATGACTTGTGGTTCTGTCACAATATACTCGCTGTATGCCTCCACCGTCTTCACCGTAAGCAATGGATCTGGCTCCATCAAGTTTAATTGCTCACCAACCTCAAGGAAACCTTCTCCTACGTTCGGATTGTTACGGTAAATCGATTCAATCGATATGTCGTTTGCCTTAGCGATGGAAGCTACCGTATCGCCTTTCTTAACCGTATAGTTTCTCGGCCAAGCATTCCCTGTCGTTAACAGGGACATTGCTTCTTCCTCTTTAAGCATCTTGCCCGGTTCTGTTTTAATTTCGTGCATGCTGACACGCTCACGGAGACTAACCGATTCTAGGCGAGACATCGCCTTGGTCGTCTTCTCCGAAGAAGAAGTTAAGGCAGTGACAGGCTTCACTTCATTAAGCCCAACCTCATACTTGCCCTTTACCTTATCCAAAATTCGCTCAGCTGTATCATAATCTTTCACAATACCAACAGGCTTGCTGTTCACTTTTAATTGGACACCTGCTGCATAAGTAGTAAGATGCTTGTCCATTTTTCCAAGTGTCTCACTTGTTGCAACCTCTGGTTTATATGCGATATGTTCCTCTGTACGAATCTTGCTTGTATCGAGCTTCATGATCGCATCAGGATGTTTAGCTTGAATATCATTTAAATACTTATCGTAGTAACCGTCCAAGTCCGATTGACTAGCAACCGTCCCTATATATTGATTGTCGCTATATACATGAAGGTAAGGCAGTCGGTTCGCTTGTACATAAGATGTACCTCCCCAAATAGCTGCTCCAACGATGGCTGCACCACTAATCGTCATTATTACTTGCTTGCGAGATTGTTGCAGACGCGCTAGCAATGTTTGCTCTCTCATCTTGTTGCTCAGTGCAGTCGCCCATCGCTTCCAGCCAGTATGGGGTTGCTGAACATCGACGTTTTCTGTTGTCCCCTCATGCTGAGAATGATTGTTTGATGGTTTCATGCTTAGCTCCTTACTATTCATTCAAAATATGGACCGAATCTTTATCTGGTAATACGTTCGAATATAAAATGTTGTCTACTAGTAAATAGTTAACGATTTGTCACCTTTTACAATGTAACATAGGTCAAAGTTGAGATGCAACCGACAGCATTGCCTCATTCAATTCGTTCACTAAATATCCACTACCTTCTTAGACAGCCTGCGCTTAGATCAAAATGAACCTCCTTTTATATAAAAGGAGGCCCATATTACGAATATATTATGCATATATTCAGCACTTTTGAGGCAAAGTGCTCGCTTTTTTTCTGTCTCAATTCCAATTCAAATATGAACTTGCCAGAACTATTGTCGCTCAGCAGCTTCTCTATTGTTAGTACTGCTCTCATTAGCCTGTGCCTGCTGATTTTGCTTGCTGCTGCCGGTCAAAATCTCCCGCATTTGCTTATACTCTTCATCATTCAAATGCTTCGCTAATATTTGCTCCATTTCGATAAGCTCAGCAGCTGTTAATCCTTCTTCCATCAACGTAGATATACGCTGCCAATCATCAGCAGGAAGCTTCTTCATTAGCGTACTGAACAGCTTTTCCTTCGTCTGCTCCGTTAACTTGTCCTTACCTTCGACGATATCTTCAGGCGTAACTAATACACGGTTACCGGATTGTGCTGATTCGTTGATGCTGCCGCCCCATACTGGTAACGCATCATCCGAAGCTGACCCTTCCTGTCCAGGTGAACTGCCCCCTGGACGACTCTCGCCGGAAGGAGATGCTATAGAGCCTCCCGTAGAAGAACGTCCACCATTTGTTCCAACTTCATCAGCACTACCGCTGCGATCGTTACTGTTAGTACCATTAGTACCGTTATTACCCGATGCACCAGCTCTGTCTGTTCCATTAGTATTACTCTGCCCCGTTTCCTGATCGCGCGTTGCCCCTTGCGGAGTCTGAGTTACCGTATGATTAGGAGACTGCTCACTTTGCAGGGCGGTTCCACGTGTATCATCTATACGGTCGACGGGTGATTCTGATTGTGCCCCACTCCATAAGCTGCCCCATAGTGACATGGCCGTTAGTGGCTTTTTATCAATAGGCAGCTGAAACTGTTGAATCGTCGTCTGCAAATACTGGTCGACAACCAGTGCGGTTGTTCCAATTGTCAATAAGCTTGTTATCACACTAATAACGATAAATGCCGCCAACATCCTTAACCAGCGAATGAAAAATCGCATATGTTCCTATCTCCTTCCGTATCCTTCACGCTCACAATGCCTCTGTCAGCTGCATTCGGAAGAAGATCGTGATGTAGCACCAACTATGACTGGTGGGCTGACTAGACTAGGCAATACTTCTTAGTATCGCCCATCGACCTAGCATTTATGCGCAATCAAAAAGCGCCCCATCCTCACTGCATGTGCAGTAAGAACAGGACGCCCTAGAACGAACTATTAATGATTCAATTAACGATAAATGTTACGGACTTGGTTCGTTTGCTCACGGTTACGGCCAACGGAGAAGATTGAGATCGGAATACCTGTCAGCTCAGATACACGCTTCACATAGTTGCGAGTCGTCTCTGGTAAATCATCAAGAGACTTGCACTGTGTAATATCCTCAGACCAACCTGGCATTTCCTCATAAATCGCTTCGCATTCGCCAAGTGTTTTCAAGTTCGCAGGGTAATGCTCGATGATCTCACCACGGTACTTGTAAGCTGTACAGATCTTAACTGTCTTAAGTCCAGACAGAACGTCCAAGGAATTCAAGGACAAACCTGTAATACCGCTCACGCGACGAGCGTGACGAACAACAACCGTATCGAACCAGCCTACACGACGCGGACGACCTGTTGTCGTACCGTACTCATGACCCGCTTCACGGATATAGTGACCAACTTCATCGTCCAATTCCGTTGGGAATGGACCGTCACCAACACGAGTTGTGTATGCTTTAGCAACACCGACAACCTCTTCAATTTTAGAAGGCCCTACACCGGAACCGATACAAACACCACCAGCAGTTGGGTTCGAAGATGTAACGTATGGATACGTACCTTGGTCAATATCCAACATAACGCCTTGTGCACCTTCGAAGAGCACTTTCTTGCCAGTGTCAATTGCATCATTTAGCGCAACAGACGTATCTGTTACATAAGGACGAATAAATTCAGCATACTCCAAATACTCTTTTAACGTAGCTTCGATATCCAGCGGCTCGCCACCGTACATCTTGATCAGCTCGTTTTTCTCATTTGCCATATGACGGAATTTCTTCGTGAACTCTTCCTCATCAAGCAAATCAGTGATGCGAATACCGATACGCGCAGCCTTGTCCATATAAGCAGGGCCGATACCTTTACGAGTCGTACCGATCTTGTTAGGGCCTTTGCGTTCCTCTTCCAATTCATCCTGTACCATATGGTATGGCAAGATGATGTGAGCACGATCGCTGATGCGAAGATTATCCGTTGTAAATCCATTATCATGAATGTAAGTAATCTCTTCAATTAAAGCCTTCGGATTGATAACCATACCATTACCGATGACGCACAACTTATCGCCGTAGAAAATACCGGACGGAATTAAGTGCAGCTTGTATTTCTTATTATCGATAAGTATTGTGTGGCCCGCGTTGTTACCACCTTGGTAGCGCGCAACGACATCTGCGCTCTCCGCGAGAAAGTCTGTAATTTTCCCTTTACCTTCATCGCCCCATTGGGTTCCTACAACAACAACTGTGGACATAAAAACCATACCCCCATCGGGTGTTTCACACACCAATATTCACTGCTTCGATCCATGTTGTTATCTTGTTAGCGATCAAAGTCAGCAATCCAAGTGTAGCAGTCTGAGCGAACAAAGTCAACGTGAAAAACGAACATTAAACATATACGAATCATGATTGTTCGGAATATTGTCCAATATTGTCAAACAAGACAAGAAGACCGCTGCCATTCTATACAAATAAGCAAATGCCCTTGTATAGGAATGTACAGCGGTCTCCCCACCAACTGAAGCTCAAGCGGCATTTATCAGCTTTATTATCCCGCATAAGGATCAGCATGATTCCGCTCGTAGCTTACGAATTTATTGAAATTTTTGAGAAACACCAATTCGACCGTACCAACGGGCCCATTACGCTGCTTTGCAATAATGATCTCAATGATGTTCTTCTTCTCGGATTCTTTATCGTAGTAATCGTCACGATACAGGAACGCAACGATATCGGCATCCTGCTCAATGGAACCCGATTCACGAAGGTCAGACATCATCGGACGCTTATCTTGGCGCTGCTCTACCCCACGACTAAGCTGAGATAGTGCGATAACGGGAACTTCCAGCTCACGTGCAATCATCTTGAGCGTACGGGAAATTTCGGATACTTCCTGCTGACGGTTCTCCCCTGCCTTACCACGACCTGAAATAAGCTGCAAGTAATCAATGAGAATCATCCCAAGGCCGTGTTCTTTCTTCAAACGGCGGCACTTGGCACGAATATCCGCAACCGTTATCCCTGGTGTATCATCGATGAAGATTTGTGCTTCGGACAACGAAGCAATCGACATCGTCAGCTTCTCCCAATCATCATCTTCCAGCTTACCGCTGCGCAAGCGAGTTGCGTCTACATTAGATTCCGCACAGATCATACGCTGCACAAGCTGTGCGGCAGACATCTCTAGACTAAAAATAGCGACAGTCTCCTTGGCACGAACTCCAACGTTCTGCGCTACATTCAGTGCGAACGCGGTCTTACCAACGGATGGACGAGCCGCTACAATAATCAAGTCACTGCGTTGGAATCCGGACGTCATCTTGTCCAAATCCGTAAATCCAGATGGAATACCTGTCGTGCCTTCCGCCTGTTCCGATAGCATTTCCACTCGATCAAAGACTTCCATAAGTACATCTTTAATCGCAATGAAGCCGCTGGAAGAACGACGATTCGATATTTCTAAAATACGACGTTCCGCATCACTTAAGAGTGCGCCAATATTGTCCTCGCCTGTATATCCTTCGCTAGCAATCTGGGTTGCTGTGCGAATAAGGCGACGAAGCATTGATTTCTCTTCAATAATTTGCGCGTAGTAGTCCACATTCGCAGCCGTTGGAACTGCGTTAGCCAGCTGTGACAAATAGGATACGTTTCCGATGTCATCAAGCTGATTCTTCGATTGAAGCTTCGCAGCCAACGTGACGATATCGATCGGCTGGCCTTCTTCGCCCAGCTCGATCATCGCCTCATATATAATTTGGTGGGCAGGCTGATAGAAGTCCTCAGCCTGCACCCGCTCCATTGATGTAATTAATGCCTCAGATTGCAGCAAGATTGCACCGAGCACGGCTTGCTCGGCTTCAGCATGCTGCGGTGGAACACGATCGACTTGAAAGTCGTTCATCTTACTCCTCCGTTACATGAACCTTTAACGTTCCACGCACTTCAGGATGCAGCTTCACCGTAACATTGCTGTATCCCAGTGAGCGAATTGGTTCTGCTAATTCAATTTTACGTTTGTCGATCTTGACGTTCATTTTTTGCATCGCTTCCGCAATTTGCTTAGATGTTATAGCTCCAAATAGACGGCCGCCTTCACCAGCCTTCGTCTTAATGACTACTGTCATCTCTCCCAGCTTCGCTGCAAGCGCCTCAGCATCTAACTTCTCTTGCTCTTTGCGCTTATCTTCCGATTTCTGCTGCTGTTCGAGCGTCTTCAGATTGCCATCTGTCGCTGGACGACCTAAACCTCGCGGAATAAGAAAGTTCAGCGCGTACCCTTCAGATACTTCCTTTACTTGTCCCTTTTTTCCTTGTCCTTTGACGTCTTGCAGCAATATGACCTTCATTCGAACAACCCCTCTTCTGTTTCGATTTCTGCTAGCACCTGTTTCAGCTGCTTTTGTGCTTCATCCAGTGTGCATTGCAATTGTACGGCCGCATTCGTCAGATGCCCGCCTCCGCCAAGTCGCTCCATAACAACTTGAACGTTCATCTGTCCGAGCGAGCGTGCGCTTATAGCGATATAGCCATCTGGACGCTCACTAATGACGAAAGACGCCAATACACCTGTCATATTTAACAGCGTATCAGCTACTTGTGCGATCAGCAACTGAGAAAATTTGCGGCCAGGCTCTGTCACCGCGATCGCAATATGATCATAGTACATTTCCGCGTGGCGAATAATTTCTGCCTTTTCAATATACTCTTTCAGGTCTTCTTTCAGCATGCGCTGAATGAGCGCTGTATCCGCACCATGGCGGCGCAAGAAGCTAGCCGCATCGAATGTTCGAGATCCGGTACGAAGCGAGAAATGCTTCGTATCTACCGTAATACCGGCTAACAACGCTGTCGATTCCAACACACTCAAATGGAGACGATTATGGATGTACTGCAGCAGCTCTGTTACAAGCTCTGCTGTAGAGGATGCATACGGCTCCAAATATACAAGCACCGCATCAGATATAAACTCCTCGCCTCTGCGATGATGATCGATAATAACGATCCGGTCCGTTGCTTGCAGCAGCCTTGGCTCTTCCACCATCGAAGCCTTATGCGTATCGACGACGATAACCAAGCTGTCATCCGTCGCCATCTCCAACGCCTCTTGCTTTGAAATAAAGCGTGACCACAGCAGCTCATCCTTCTTTAACTCCGCCACTAAGCGATCAATCGAAGGATTGCTCTCCTCCAGCACGATGTACGCTTCCGTTTCCATCATGCGGCACGCGTTCAGCACACCAATCGCTGACCCGACTGAATCCGTGTCGGGATTGCGGTGTCCCATAATGAACACCGCATCGCTCTGGCGAATGAAATCGCGCAGCGCATGAGCAATGACGCGAGCGCGCACGCGCGTCCGCTTCTCTACGGCGTTGGACTTCCCGCCATAGAAGGACAGCCGCTGGCCGACCCGCACAGCTACTTGGTCGCCGCCGCGGCCCAGCGCAATATCCAAGCTCGATTGCGCCAATTGCCCAAGCTCTACGATGGATTCCAGCCCCGCCGCAAAGCCCATGCTTAGCGTCACCGGCAGCTTGCTCTCCATCGTCAACTCTCGCACCTCGTCCAGTACAACGAAGCGCGTCTGCTCAAGTGCTTTTAGCGTCTGTACGTCCATGACCATGAACTGACGCTCGGAAGACAGCCGCTTCATCAGAATACCGTTCTCAACAGCCCACTCTGTAAGATGAGCAACGACTTTGGCTAATAAGCCTGCTCGCTGCTGATCATCCAAACCTTGCATCGACTCTTCCAAATTATCAAGCACGACGATACCAACAGCCATACGCTCGCCTTCATAACGAGCACGAAGCGCCGCCATTTCAGATATGTCTGTAAAGTAAATAAGACGCTCTTCTGAGACAACCTGAACTTGAAGCAATCGTCCACCCATCTCAAGCTCGATCGGCAAATGTTTATCTTTGTGAAGACTCAGCTTCGGAAATACCTCTTCGAGACGTTCTCCAACGAGGCTGCCGTCACCTTTCAACACTTCTACATATCGGTTGCTCCACTCAATTACCCGCTGATCACTGTACAGGACAATACCATAAGGCAGCTCTGTTACCGCATCATCTACGGACCGCTTCACACGCAATCCAAGTGTAGATAAATAAGCTTCCATCTCCGCCCGGAAATTGCGCTCAGCAGCCAGCGTAATAAAAAGTAGTGCAGCAAAGCCGATAAATCCTAGAAATCCAATTATCCAATTGTAATAAGCGACAACGAGAGTTAACACAAGCACATAAAGCATTGACCAGCTGTTATGCCTTGCAAACCAGCGTTGAAACCATATTTTCGGCATCGATACTCCCCTATTGCTTTGGTCTAGAGACTGCTTGGCGCAGTGGAAACGCCATATCTATAATGCCGACAAGTCGGCAAATATATTGAAACGGCGGGAAAATGACGACAAGTATCGTTAATGTTACAGGTAAAGCTCGTTTCCAACCCTTGAAATCCGCATAGAAGAACAAGAATGATACACCTTGTACGATAAAGGCTACTTGTAAAATTTCATACAAGTTAACGATGACTAAAGTAAGGAATGAACCTGCTTCTTTCACGATAACCAGCTCAAGGATCATAGCAATCAAGTAATACCAGAGCAGAGATTTCGGCAGCATCCAGTACTTAACTGGCTTCATTCGCTGTACCGAAACACCTTGTGCTGTTAGCAGTCTGCGGCTAAGTGCATACGTAATAGCACCTATATAAATAGCACCCGCAATTAGCAATGACGGTAGTCTCATACTAATGTATGCAACCTGTTCATCAACAGACGGCATATTCGGCATGACAACGCCCATCTCAGCAGCCAACTTCTGATACTGCGTAAGATACTCATGTAAGTACGTGGTAATATCGACTTGGAACAAATAACTTGTAAGCCCTAATGCCAATAAAGACTCAATTAAAAAAGCCAATGTTCCGCCTACAAATACAGACCATCCCGTCCGCTGGCGCTTGAATAGAAAGCCCATTACGATAGCAGGGATAATAAAATACAGGGAAATAAGTACAACGATAGAGCCAATGGGCTGTAACAGTAAAAATACGATGAGCAGCACTGCAGCTACACATGCCATAAATGCAGCCGTTGATAACGTCGTAAATAATACGACAAACGGTATAGCAACAAAGCTCATCGTGATCGGTTGCATCAGCGTCCCAAACGATAGCAGCAGCACAAGTGCAGCAACTGCCCATCCAAGCGCCGTCCAGCGATTATTCAAGATGTTCACCTCTTGCGTAAATGTTCTTCCAACTTTGAAATATCCTGATACCAGTCTTCCAACTGATGACCTTCCTTTTTGAATTGATGCAATTTGTCTAAGATGCTGTTGTCGAGATCTTTATAAGAAATTCCGACTCGACGACCTAGGATGTAACTGCTCACGATAAGGCTTGCCAGACTGTCCAACACTTTCGTTGTGCTTCCTTCCCACAACGACTTGAATAAGCGTGCTGTATAATCCATCACTTCTGTCTTAAGCCACTCGATTACTTTGGCCCTTTTGGCCACATCCATATCCTTGGGCATCGTTACAAATTCACACCCCTTCAATACGAGCATTACATTTTATTATATCATTAAATATTAGGCATCCATAGCTTTCGTCATGAACTGCTCGCAATATTCAATAATTTGACTACGACGAACGATACCAATGAATCGCTGCCTGTCATCGACGACAGGAACAAAGTTCTGTACCTTTGCCAACTTAACCAAATCTTCCATGTTCGAATCTATACGTACCGCTTTAATTTGTTTATTCAATGATACTTCGCTGAGTAAGAAATGGGATGCTGTCTCAAATGTAATCTCCCCATTAGAATTTTTCATATGCCATAATAAATCACCCTCTGTGACTGTACCCACATATTCCCCTTCATCGTTAATAATCGGAACTGATGTGTAGCGATGATACTCCATTCGCTCCAGCGTCTGCCTTAGTGTAGATTGGTTGCTTGCGCATACAACCTCATGCTTGGGCAGTAAGAAAAATGCGATGTTCATCCGTTCAGTCTCCTCCTCAAACTTTCCATATCTTTAAATTAACACATTCTAGGATAGAAAAACAAAAAGTCAGCCGCACAATCGCGACTGACTTTCTAATTATCGTATAAGTCTTATAAGAACAATTGTAAAAGTTACAGCTACTCAATTGTGAACTGTCTTGGCTTCAAATCACTAGGCTGCGCATTTGGATCCATCCAGTTCTTAATTAGCTGCTGAGTATACTCGATATCTTCTTCAAGCGGTAGGTAGTACCATCCGCCATCCATACGTGTACCCTCACCATGCAGCATATAACTGCTAATAATCGGAGCACCTGCATTTTGGAACATCGTTTTTGCCAAATCAATCATATAGCTCGGACGCATATCTGTTGTGAAGTTTTTGCCCATAATCCCAATGAGATCTGGAATTTTATGAATTTGATCCAATTCAACCGCACGATTCATCATCGCTTCAAGGAAGATGCGATGGCGCATAGTACGATTCATATCAGAATCTTCACGGTAACGTACGTAATACAAAGCTTCTTGGCCACTATATATTGGCTTGTTGCCTTCAATACGGAACTTCTCATGGTTCGGATCCTTGTTCACGATATCTTCCGTAATAGGAAGCTTCACGCCGCCCATTGCATCAACGACGTCCTTCAATCCTTCAAAGTTGACGGTAGCATAATGATCAACTTTCGCACCAAGCAAATTCTCCACTGTGTCGATACTCATTTTTACACCACCATGGGCATAAGCATGATTTATTTTTGTTTTCACACCACCATTGTAACCAACAATCTCTGTGTACGTGTCACGTGGGATGGAAACTAACAGTACCTTGTTATCTTTCGGTCGAACTACACTATAAATCATCGTGTCTGAACGTCCAATTTCCTTATCGCGCTGATCAACCCCCAGCAACAATGCAGAGAATGGCTCTGTTACTTCACGAGATACTTCCGGCTTGCCATCAATAGGTTGATACGAGCCATTTAATGACTCCTCCACCTTATCCTGCAGGAACAAATCAAATCCAAGTAAGGCTAATTGCTTGCGGAACATGAATCCACCAACAAGCACAAGAACGATAACAGCTAATAAAATCCACCACTTCTTGGCTGACTTTTTCTTTTTCATTGCTATTCACTTCTTCCCCATTTGTTCTAAATCTTTATCCCTAATCATTTCATATATAGGTGAGAATGCACTTTGCGCAAATTCACATACCTTTTTACTGCCGTTATTACCTTATCCATAACCTACAGAGCTCGCACCCTTATGGCTTCAACCCTCTCCAGAATTGATGGTCATAAGATGAATAGGCTGCTGTATTCTTTCGTTGATTAAACAAATCAATATACAATTGAAACGCAGCATCTACCTGTACGAGGAACACATCATGTTCCTTTAATCCTCTTTTCTCTAGTTCCTTACTTAACCAGCCTTTGTCTTTACCGATCATCTTCAGCTCATCCTCTAATATCGTCCCGTCCATCAAGACAATAACAGGCGCTCTTTCGGACTCTGCTGTTTTGATTCCGAGTTGTTCAAGCGTTAGCGGTTGTTTCTGTTTCTTAAGCATAACGTTAATCTCACCGCTCGGCTCCATAATGGCGAACTCAACATCTGCCAGACGAAAGGCATTTTTATTTCGCAATTGAATCATCATTTCATCTATTGTAAGACGTTCCTTGCGCATATGATGTTCCATGATTCGCCCCTGCTGAATCAAAATCGTCCCACCAGAATCGATAAAGTCACGGAACCGCTTGCTCTTCAATTGCAGCCACTCTAGGCCTAATGACGTCAACACCCATACCGACATCGATACTACCCCTAGATACCATAATCCATCGGTATTTAATGAGATGTAGACGACCAAACTGCCAATTGTTAAGCCTGTCATATACTCAAACAAAGACAACTGCGATACTTGGCGCTTTCCGAGTAATTTTGTCATTATGAACAATACCACCATTGACATCCATGTGCGAGCGGCAACTAATACCCACTCCGGCATACGGCCACGCCCCTTTCGCTCACTACTTATAGAATGAACGATTGGGCTTCTTTTTATTGGACCTTATTAATGACAGCAGACTACGCCTTATTGTACTACCTTACAATTAAAAAATAAAATAGTAAAAGATACATGACAGGAAAAATCCTTATCCAGCAATGATTTCAGCCGCTTCGTCAACACGCTTACTACCTGTAATAATCAGCTTTTCAACCGCTCTTCAACGGTTTTAAAAACCCTCAAATACATAATAATTATCTGTACATATGTGAAATGAATAGATATAATTTAGGTGTATTTGTATGTATTATTTTGTAATTTAAATAAATTTGGGAGGGGTTTTTCATATGAGCTTATATAGAGGAGACTTTATGGATGACATTGTGGGCAATTATGAAAAAAGCGGGAAAATGGACGATTTACATGGCAAGGGTAAACCACTTGAGCCTTCAAGCGGCGATCCTCTTCAAGGTGTACTTAAGGAAGCTAATTACTTGCCTGGCTGGCTCGAACAACAGCAGCTTATTCGTAAAGACATTATCCAAGCCATAGAGCTCCTAAGACTTGAAGGAGCTTCACCTAAGGTGCAGATATGTCTTAATAAGCTTAATACCGATATCACTCAATACAATACAAGCTGTCCCCCTATTATGCAGCGAGGATTTATTACCTTGGAAAATATACATACAAAGCTTGAGCAGTGGAATTAACACGATTGTTTCTATACGCCGTATCTATATCCACACAAATAAAAAAAACAGCCGAACGAATTCGGCTGTCTTTTGACTGAGTACTACTCAGTTGTGTATGGCAACAATGCTACTTGACGGGAACGCTTGATAGCGATCGTCAATGCGCGTTGGTACTTCGCGCTTGTACCAGTTACACGACGTGGCAAGATCTTACCACGCTCACTGATGAACTTTTTGAGAAGATCAGTGTCTTTATAATCAATGTGAGTAATTTTGTTAGCAGTAAAGAAGCACACTTTACGACGTTTGTTACGGCCACGACGGCCACCAAACTTACGCTCTGGGCGCTCTCCGCCTTCATTACGATTGAAGCTCATTCCATTCAGTCCTTTCCATTTTAAAATGGCAGATCGTCATCTGAGATATCGATCGGCTTGCCGTCGTCAGAGAAAGGATCCGCTGCAGGTCCGCGGGAATAACCCGAATTGTTGTTGCCGCCGCGAGATGCTTGGTTGGAACTTGGCGCGGAACCGCCACCATAGCTGCCAGCATCATCTCTCGAACCTCCACTGTCACGGTTAGATTCCAAGAAGCGCACGTTGTCTGCAATTACTTCTGTAACGTAGACACGCTTTCCTTCGTTGTTATCATAGTTACGCACCTGAATGCGTCCCTCCACAGCCGTTAAGCGACCTTTGCGCAAATAATTTGCACAAGTCTCCGCTAACTGACGCCATGTCACAACAGGTATAAAGTCAGCTTCACGCTCGCCACCTTGGCTAGAGAACGGTCGATCTACCGCAATGGTAAATTGAGTTACAGCTACGCCAGCTGGTGTATAACGTAATTCTGGATCTTTAGTGAGTCGGCCAATTAAGATTACGCGATTTAACATGGTATCCCTCCTTCAACAGCTTGTTTACTTACATGAGATGGCAATTAAGCCACGTCGTTCGTTACGAGATGACGGATAACATCGTCGGAGATCTTCAATTGACGATCCAACTCTGCTACAACCGCAGGTTCTGCTGTGAAGTTAACCAACACATAGTGACCATCGCGGAATTTCTTAATCTCGTACGCAAGACGGCGCTTACCCATTACATCATGCTTCGTAATTTCACCACCGTTAGAGATGACGCCCTGGAACTTGTCTACTGCCGCTTGAACAGCATCTTGTTCGATGTCAGGACGAATAATGTACATCAATTCGTACTTGCGCATTTGTGATTCACCTCCTTATGGACTTAAGGCCCCCAGTCATTGCTAGGAGCAAGGAGCGAGTTAAACTCGCACTAAAATAATATAACAAAAACCTACACTAAACGCAACTAAAGCCCAATTGTAGTTTCCACCTTACCTTCTAGGAAACGGTACTGATGAATCATCATCATCTCGCCCACACTAAATGAGGCAACGATCTGATTTTCAACTTTAAGGAGGAATCCGATATGGGTGAACGTACGGAGTACAATCCAGGTGACCGCGCTCCAAATGATGCAATTTATATGGAGGTTGGTGAGAACAGCTTCCATACGGAGATCATGAACCCGAAACAAATACGCTTAAAAAAGGGAGATCACTTCCCTGAAACAACGAATAAGGATCGTAAATGGAAGAAGAAATCGCATGCACTGACCCACTAATTTAACATTTTGATGTTTTTTGCAGACTGATGTATATAAAACTTCTCAGTGGTCATAATAGTTACTGACGGTACGTAGCGAGGTGAGTTCCATTGGACAATGGAGCATTTGAACCAAGTGAAATCGACATGATGTTCTTACAAAAATGAAGAGAAGCGAGGCGTTGTGCTAAAGGCCATTTAGTCTGAAACACACCATCAATACAGAGTTTCCTCTGTGGAGAAAGTCCAAGCGATCAGATTTGAAGTAAAGCAGCTAGTCAAATAAGTACCGTCAACCAGAAAGGAACCCTGCCTTCGCAGGGTTCTTTCGTGTTTACACTTCTTTTATTTTTGGTAATTAGTCATATTTATACCTATCATAATCCTATAATGGAAGTGAAAGTAAATAAATCGCATAGCGAAAGGATAGGTGGTTTTCATGAAATTATTGAAAAAGGTGGCAACTGGGGTAGGCTTATCAGTTCTTGCTCTAACACTAATGACATCTGCCGCACTAGCTCAATCCAATACTGAGGTGCAGCAAACGACTCAAGCAAAGCATACTGTTGTAGATAGTAATGGCAAAGTGTTTACCTACGTAAATAAGTCAGATGCAGATCAACACATTCAAGCAATTATCACTAAACATAAAGATGCAGTGAAACCGCTCGAAGGTAATTACCACGCTACCTTCTGGGAGCACGGCTATTATCACGGCAGCTATTTCGATTTCGGAAATGGTAATCAATCCGGATACGTTGGTAACGCATGGAATGATAGAATCTCTTCCATTAAAGCACCTTATCTTGGAAATGGCTTGCAAGTATTCGAGCATAATAACTTCTCCGGCGCTTCCCTCTATATTGCACCAGGTGGAGCAGCTGACTACCTAGGCAATTACTCTTTGCGCACAGGGACTTCGTGGAACGATCAAATTTCCAGCATTAAAGTATATTAATAGAGTGGCACATATGTACTTAGTTCAGTAAATCCATATCCATATAATCAAAAAGCTCCTAAGCGATAATCGCTTAGGAGCTGTCATTTACACATAAGTGGCGGAAAGGGTGGGATTCGAACCCACGCACGCCTCGCGACGCCTAGTTGATTTCGAGTCAACCCCCTTGGGCCTCTTGGGTACCTTTCCACAGTATAGATGATTATATCATAGCAAACATACGGATGCAATAATCATTGCCAATATTTGATCTTACCCACATATAAAAAATGCCCCAATTAAGGGGCATTTTCCACATTACCATCAGAATCTTATTCATGAGCTGTAGCATCAGGATTGGAACGAAGCACTTTTTTCATGCTCTTCTCAAACTTCGCGCGCGGAATAAGCACACTATGCTTGCACCCCACACACTTGATTCGGATGTCCATTCCCATACGAATAATCTCCATCTCATTTGTTCCACAAGGATGCTGTTTTTTCATTTGCACGATATCGCCTAGGTTAAATACCTTACGCTCCATGCGTAGGTCCTCCTTGTTCTTGTCGGTGATAAGTAACCATTTTAGGATACGGTATCTCAATACCGTGCTCATCCAGTGACTTCTTCACCTCAAGATTAATTAATCGTGATACAACGGCTTGTGTAAATGGCTTACATTCTGCAATAATGCGGATCGTAATTCCAGAAGCTGCAAGAGATTGTACACCTAGAACTTGTGGCACTTTAACCATATTCGTATTTTGTTCAGGCAGCTTTTCTAGTGTCTCTTTCATAATTTCCGTCGCTCTATCGATGTTTTCTTCATAAGCAATCGATACATCAACGACTGCGATCGAGTTATTCAAAGAGAAGTTTGTTACGTCGGTAATATTTCCATTCGGAACAATATGAACTTCACCAGTCCAGCTATGAATTCTCGTCGAACGCAGGCCGATCATTTCAACAGTACCTTGGAATTGATTAATGGCAACCACATCCCCTACCGCGAATTGATCCTCGAAAATTATGAAGAACCCTGTCATGACATCTTTAACAAGACTCTGTGCTCCAAAACCTACTGCCAAGCCAATAACCCCGGCCCCGGCCAATAACGGTGCCAAATTGACATTAAACACAGACAAAATGAACATAATCATAATAAAGTTCATAACTAGAGATATCATATTTTTAAGCAGCTTGCCCACTGTAAATAGACGACGTGGATTCACATTAATTCTCGCATGATCCTTCGACTTCATGGCATGATCAATCATACGATGAACGACAAAGATTGCTAGTCTCGTAATAATCGTAATAAATGCAATCTTAATCAGCGCTACCAGCATAACTTCCCATGTCTGGCTGTTCATCACCCAACTCACAAAATCATCTTTCCACCGTTCAAATACGGTTAACGTCTGCTGGATATCCGGCTCTACATTCGTCGGCTCTGCTACAAAATAGCTATTCAGCATCGTATCCCTCCTATCCATTCCATACACATTCATAATCATCATCCACTGGCTTAAAAATACCACGAATAACAACCTGCTGCTCTATTAGCAATACCTTTACTTCTTCTAGTATGGCAAAAGGAAAGCGAATCGACAAGGCACAACCTGCTGTAATTTCTTTCGGGGTGGGAAAAGTATCTATGTCCATGTCCATATATTCCATTAACATTTCTGCTCGCAATGCTTGCTGTGTAGAATCAAACGCCATTACAAGCCATTCAGCATCAATTGGTTGTGTCACGGCAATCCCCTCTCATATCCGCTTTTATCGTCTAGCGAAAGAAAATCTACTTGTACATACGTATGAATCGGCCTTTTCTTCCATATACTGATTACTATCTATTTATAGAGACGGAGGCTGAAACGTATGTCCTACCCTTTCTTTCAACGTCCTTCCTCATCTGAGCCAACAATGGTTAAGCTCCCTTATGACCAGCCTGAATCGTTTCCTCTTATTATTAATGCTTGTATGGAGCATATCAAGTTACGTGCGCATCATCAACCTATTGCTGTTGTATGTATTGGAACAGATCGTTCTACGGGTGATTGCTTAGGCCCTCTCGTCGGAAGCCGATTAGAACGCATGGATACGTATGCCTATCATTTATACGGAACACTAGCAGAACCAGTCCATGCTGTGAATCTCCAACAAAAGCTCCAGCAGTTAAATGAGCAGCTTCCTAATGCGTTTGTCATCGCCGTAGATGCCTGCTTAGGACAAAGCACTAGTGTTGGTCTTATTCAAGTTCAATCGGGGCCTGTGAAGCCTGGTGCGGGTGTAAATAAACAATTGCCCCCGGTTGGTGACATGCATCTTACAGGCATCGTCAACATCGGAGGCTTTATGGAGTATTTTGTGCTGCAAAATACACGACTGCATCTTGTGATGAACATGGCTGATATCATTGCAGATTCTTTGCACCAAGCCATTATCCGTTCAGTACGTGCTTATGAAGCTTAATTAATTTGTTTAATTGTTTACGAAATAAATTATGATGAACGTTTGCTCATTGCCTGTCCCACCGCTTTTTGTTCTTCAGGTGACAAAGTGTACATCGATTGACCACTTTCTACTGGCTTGGCATACACGTAAGTATGATCTCTGCTATGAATACCCGTTAAAATGAACCCGCTGCTTTGTTCGTCTAATATAGCCGCGGAAAAACTTAGCTCGCCTCCACCTTGATCAAACGCATTGTAGCGCACGATGCCTACATGACCTGCATGCGCCTTAACTTTTTGACTCAACTGTTGGAGCTTACTAGCCTGCTCTTCATTAATGACATGAAGACGCTCCATTTCAATCTGCATCTGTCCAAGCAAAGACTCTAGATCGTCTACTCCCGACTCTCTCATTACGGCGTGGAAGCGACGTTTCAATTTACGTATTTGGCTTCCTTGAATCATAATTGTAATTAATAAAAGGAACGTTATTGCAGCCGTACCAATTACTAACCACGGCCCTACATTAGTCATGTTCATACTCATGTTCGTCGCTCTCTCCTGCTTCAATCAATTCATTTACTTCCGCGAACTTTCGCTACAATGCTTTACTGCCGCTACTAATTTTTCGATATCTTCCATTATCGTGTTCCAGCCTATACTTGCCCGTACTGCACCTTCACCAATAGTCCCCGCTGTCGCATGTGCAAGTGGTGTACAATGATATCCTGCGCGTACTGCGATGCCGAATTCCCGATCCAGACGAAAAGCCAACTCTGAGCTATCCAGTGTATGTATCTGAAAAGCAACAATTCCTGTCCTAGCTTCCCCCAGTTTCGGCCCAAGCACACGCACTCCTGGTATCGTCATGAGACCCTTCATGAGCTGCTGAGTTAACTCCCATTCGTGTTCATAAAGCTTATGCACCGTTTGCTTCATAATAAAGCGAATACCCGCCTCTAATCCTGCTATTCCGATCGTATTCGGCGTCCCCGCTTCATAGCGATCTGGCCGAGTCTCAGGCTGCTCTACTTCCTCAGAGTGACTGCCTGTCCCTCCATACAAAAGTGGTTTTACATCCAATTCGGGATGGATATATAACCCACCAGTACCAGTTGGACCAAGCAATCCTTTATGCCCAGGAAATGCGAGCATATCAATTCCCATAGATTGAACGTCAATGGGTACAACACCAGCAGATTGAGCTGCGTCAACCAAAAACAGCAATCCGTGATGTTTAGCAAGCATACCTAATTCTTTAACTGGTAGTATGGAACCGAGCAGATTCGAACTATGATTGCAAATAAGCAGCTTTGTTTTGTCAGTGATTGCTGCCTCAACCTGCTTAACATCCAGATTACCGTGTACATCCGTATCTATATAGGTAACCGAAATGCCTTTATCCTTTTTTAACCATCCCAATGGCCTTCGTACTGAATTATGCTCCACCGATGTAGCAATGACATGATCGCCAGCATTCAGCACACCCATAATTGCCATATTTAATGCCATTGTAGTGTTCAATGTAAAAGCAATATCAAGTGGATTTTGAATATGGAACAATTCAGCAATAGCCATCCGAGCCCGCATTAAACGCTTGCCTGCTTGTACAGCCATCACATGTCCGCCACGCCCTGGATTGGCTCCTTCTTCCTCCATTGCCTTCCACATAGCTTCCTGTACACATTTGGGCTTGGGCCAAGAAGTAGCCGCATGATCAAGATATACGATACTGTTCTGTGGTGACATCAATAAGTCTCCCCTCTACAGCTCACTAGAATGGTTATTTCTACTTTTTACCCCTGTAACATGCTCTCTTACTTTATTACAGGTTTGAATGAATTGGATGACAGGGTTTTAACTTTTTTCAATTTTATTTGGCAAAAAAAGATAGCATCTCTAGATGCCGCTAGCTAACGCAACATCTAAGGGTGCTATCGCTTATGTTACTCATGTATCATCGTTGTCACTACATACGCCTCTTCAGCTCTAATAGCTATAACGCATTTAACATCTCTAACAAGCGTTCTAGATCCTGTTGATTGTAGTACGAAATCTCAATTTTGCCCTTACTTTTGCTGGCCTTGATTTTTACCGTAGTACGGAAGCGTTCACGAAGTGTATCTTCTAGCTCATCCAAATAAGGATCTTTTGCTGCCATTTTTTTCTTATCTTGTGCTTTCCCTTTGCGATTCATCACTTGAATCGCTTCTTCAAGCTGACGCACACTCCACTCATTGCTAATAGAAGATTTCGTCAGTTGAATCATTTTGACTGCATCCTTAATACCAGCCAATGCGCGGGCATGTCCCATCGTTAGTGTTCCACGTGAAACATGTTCTTTTACTTCATCTGGCAACTGAAGAAGTCGTAGAAAGTTAGCGATATGAGACCGAGACTTTCCTACCTTCACGGAAAGCTCTTCTTGTGTTAATGAGAGTTGTTCCATTAGGTTATGGTACGCTTGTGCCAATTCTAAAGCATTTAAGTTTTCACGCTGCAAGTTCTCGATCAGCGCTATTTCCATCGTTTGCTCATCCGAAAATGCACGGACAACAGCTGGAACTTTTTCTAAACCAAGTAGCTGCGAAGCGCGGAAACGCCTCTCACCTGCAATAATTTCGTATCCTTTTAGTACACTACGAACGATAATAGGTTGAATAACACCATGCTGGCGAATAGACTCTGCCAGCTCTTGAATGGCTTGATCATCAAAGTGCTTCCGAGGCTGATAGGGATTCGGTCTGAGCTGCTGAAGTGCTATCTCGATTACTCGATCATCTTCCTGCACTGCTAACGATGGAATGAGTGCATCCAGCCCTCGTCCTAAACGTTTACTCATACGTTATCACTTCCTTCGCCAGTTCCAAATATACTTCTGCACCTTTTGATCTTGAATCATAGGTCATAATTGACTGACCATGCGATGGGGCCTCGCTTAAACGAACGTTTCGCGGGATAATGGTTTGATACACTTTTGCTTGGAAATACTTCTTTACTTCCTCGATGACTTGAAGACCTAGATTAGTACGGGCATCCAACATCGTTAACAATACCCCTTCAATTTGAAGGGACGTATTTAAATGCTTCTGCACGAGACGAACTGTATTGAGTAGTTGACTCAATCCTTCGAGCGCATAATACTCACACTGAATCGGAATGATGACCGATTGAGCTGCTGTAAGTGAATTAATCGTTAAAATGCCTAAGGAAGGAGGACAATCAATCAAGATATAGTCATACTGATGAGACACCAACTGAAGTGATTTCTTCAATCGAACTTCCCTTGATATCGTTGGTACGAGTTCTATCTCAGCCCCAGCTAGTTGGATCGTTGCCGGTAGTATATCCATACCTTCAACATTGGTCTTTAGAACGGCTTCCTGTGGATGAATATCATTAATAATGACATCATAAATACAATTTGCTACATCTGCCTTGTTTACACCTACGCCGCTTGTTGTGTTACCTTGTGGATCAATATCAACAAGCAACACTCTTTTGCCTAATATCGCTAGCCCTGCACCCAAGTTGACGGTGGTAGTTGTTTTCCCTACTCCGCCTTTTTGGTTGGTAATGGCAATGATTTTAGCCGCCATTCCTCTCACCCCAATGCCCTTTCTTGTCGTACCATCTAGCTGCTAAACAGAAATATTTGTACTCGCAGATTCTGTATTGTCCTTTTGTTTTGGTAGACTTATTCCATAGGTTAAATATAAACGTAATTAACTGTCCATCCTTGATATATACTCTATTCATTTCAAGATAAATGAGTATATAGCCATTACGCTACACAGTAGTATCATTGTGTAATTCTCTATATAGCGTAATAACAGAACTCCATTGGACCATTATAATTTGCTATATGTGTACCATTGATGAACTTGTTACACTCACTATTGCATTCATTAAATAAAAAAAGCGGCATGTGCCGCTTGCTCCATACGTACATGAATGGCTGGCTGTCCAATCAGTCGTGAGTCAAATTAGCGCTTTGGTATGCGGATGACGATTTCATAGTGATCTTCATGATCACGTTCATCTGTCTTAATAGCCATACCAGAGCCAGAAATCATATCTACCGATTGACGAATTGTATTAAGTGCTAAACGCACATCTTTCGTGTATGATACACGCTTTGATTTCTTCGGCGTATGAATCTGCTTATAAAAAGCAACTCTAGCTTCTGTCTGCTTCACATTTAGCTCTTTTGTTATAATTTCTTCCAATAGTTTAATCTGAAGATCTTCAGATTCAAGACCGAGTAGAGCTCTAGCATGTCGCTCAGACACTTTACGCTCCATCAGTGCTTGCTTTATACCTTCTGGTAACTGAAGCAGACGTATTTTATTCGCTATCGTCGACTGACTTTTGCCTAGCCGTTGAGCCAAACTCTCCTGCGTCAAATCATGCAGGTCAATCAGTTTTTGATAGGCGACAGCTTCCTCGATCGAAGTTAACCCTTCCCGCTGCAAGTTCTCGATTAAAGCAATCGAGGCAGCCTGAGAATCATTAAATTCACGAATAATAGCAGGAATAGTTGCATGGCCAAGCTTCGTTACAGCACGATAGCGGCGCTCACCTGCAATAATTTCATATTTACCGTTGCGAGGACGAACGACGATTGGCTGTATAACGCCATGCGTTTTAATCGTTTGAGCCAACTCATCAATACGATCGTCATCAAACACCGTTCGCGGTTGGTAAGGGCTCATTGCGATGTCTCCTACAGGAAGCATCTTAACCTCATCTTGAGCCTGACGATCCGCAAACCCCAGTAACCGAGAAAGTTGTTCTTTCATCTGTATGTTCTACCACCTAACTTCATAGTAATGCCAGACAAACGCCAAGCCCTCAACCAACATCAATGTAACGAAGACAGAGCTATAGCTTTCATATTTCATAACAAACGTCAGAGATTTATATATTCCCTACTAGGACAAATAAATTTGAAAGTTCGACACGTTGTCCAACATCGCAGTAAAGCTTATCTTCACGTGCTGCTGGACTACTTTTTTTACATCCCTTGTTATCTATTCTACTTACTTGAATTATATTCCTGCTTATTTCTATGAACTGCTTACGTTTCAGACAATTATTGGTTCTTCCAAGCGCTAAATGTTTCACGTGAAACAATACCACCTCATTACTAAATTCCTATATCTGTATCGTATCATATTTTCAAGCAAAATAGATAGAATAAATGCAACTCTACGTGAAGTTTCCCCAGTCATTTTTAGAACGTCTATAGATTATTTATAGTCAATGATTTATTCCATCATATTTAGTTATTTAAATCCAATTATTTTCCAATTATATAGGCATTTCTTTTTAAATCAGCAACCACAAAAAAGCTATCTTTCATTAAGTAGAAAGATAGCCTCTTATTGTGTACATAAAACGATGCATCAGTCTTTCTCGCCAATTAATAACTAACACTGTACAGCGTACTTTTATCTATTCTTTTCAATTCTAAATGAGTGGTTCTTTCATTGGAGTACCTGGTTTACGTGGATAAGCTTTTGGTGTTTTACCTGTCTTTTCCACAAGTACAATATGACGCTCGGATTGCTCCAATGGAAGCAGCAGTTTATGATCAGCTGTACGCTTCGCCAGAAGCAACTGAAGGCTGCGTGAAGCCTCTGCAATCTCTTCTGCTGGATTATTACCTTTCATTGCGGCAAACGTTCCACCAGGGCGTACAAATGGCAAACAGAACTCATTTAATACGTTCATACGCGCAACTGCACGAGCTGTAGCAAGATCATACTGATCACGGTGCTCAGGCTTACGTGCCGCCTCTTCTGCACGAGCATGGACACAATTAACATCCTCAAGCCCTAACTCTGCGGCGAGGTGCTTCAAGAAACCGATACGTTTATTCAGAGAATCGATAATCGTAAGCTTCACATGTGGAAATAAAATTTTCAGCGGAATACCTGGAAAACCCGCTCCAGAGCCTACGTCGATCATCGACTTAATCTCGTTCATCGGTACATAGAACGCCAACGTCAATGAGTCATAAAAATGCTTCTCATATACAGCTGCACGCTCCGTAATCCCAGTCAAGTTCATCCGTTCATTCCAATCAGCCAGTATTTCCACATACTGATCAAGTTGTTCGAACTGGCGCTCTGTAATAGCTATCCCATGTGGAGCAAGCCAATCCAGTAACTGTTGTTGAATTTGATCCATAGTTCCGTTCTCCCTCTTCAAGACTGCATAACGGCTCAACGCACACCTAAAGTGAACATTGAGCCGTTATCATCATTTATCCAGCATCCGTCTCCGCATGCTTTTTAGCCGTTACACGGTTGTAGTGCTCCAAATAAACAAGCAAGATCGAAATATCAGCAGGTGTTACCCCGGCAATACGCGATGCTTGACCGATTGATAGCGGACGAATGCGATCCATCTTCTGCTTCGCTTCCATCGCAAGCCCATGAATCAGGCTGTAATCGATATCCTCTGGAATACGCTTCTTCTCCATTTTCTGTAAACGTTCTACCTGAATAAGCTGCTTATCAATATAGCCCGCATACTTCACTTGGATCTCAACCTGTTCCTTCATATCTTCGTCCAATGGTAATGGAGATGGATATAGACTCTCGATGTGAGCGTAAGAAAGCTCAGGACGACGCAGCAATGTTAATGCATCGATACCGTTCACCAATGGTGCAGAATTAGCTTCCTGCAGCATAGCTTGAACCGTCTCATCCGGGCGAACACGAGTCTCTTTCAAGCGGGCTGTCTCCTGCTCGATTAGAGAAACTTTCTCTTCAAATGCAGCAAAGCGTTCATCTGTAATCAGTCCAATCTCACGACCAGTTGGCGTTAGACGGAGATCCGCATTGTCATGACGAAGCAGCAAACGGTATTCTGCACGAGAAGTAAGCAAGCGATAAGGTTCATTCGTCCCCTTTGTTACGAGGTCATCGATAAGAACTCCAATATATCCTTGAGAACGGCTCAAAATAACCGGCTCTTTGCCTTGGACTTTACGAGCTGCATTGATACCAGCCATAAGACCTTGACCCGCTGCTTCTTCATAACCAGATGTACCGTTAATTTGTCCAGCTGTGAACAAACCGTCTACTTTTTTCGTTTCTAGAGATGGCCATAGCTGTGTCGGTACGACTGCATCATACTCGATTGCATAACCCGTACGCATCATTTCTACCTTCTCAAGTCCAGGAATCGAACGAAGAATACGCAGTTGTACATCTTCCGGCATACTTGTGGAAAGACCCTGTACGTAATACTCTCGCGTATTTTTCCCTTCTGGCTCTAGGAAAATTTGATGCTTCGGCTTATCTGCAAAGCGAACGATCTTGTCTTCAATTGATGGACAATAACGTGGACCTGTACCTTCAATAACACCAGAGAACATAGGTGCACGGTCCAAGTTGCTGTTAATAATCTCATGTGTATCTGCTGATGTATACGTCAGCCAACACGGAAGTTGTTCATTATCCGCATGCTTCGTCTCATAAGAAAAGAATTTAGGCTTATCATCACCAGGTTGAATCTCTGTCTTACTGAAATCAATCGTATCTCCATGAACACGCGGTGGCGTTCCTGTCTTGAATCGAACAAGCTCAAGTCCAAGATTTTTCAAACTTTCAGACAGCTTCAAAGAAGGCTGCTGGTTGTTCGGACCGCTCTCATAAATAAGTTCACCAACGATGACCTTACCACGCAAATACGTTCCTGTCGTCACTACAACTGCTTTCGCAAAGTATTGTGCTCCACCCTTCGCTTCAACACCAACGCAACGACCGTCTTCAACGATAAGTTCCTCAACCATACCTTGACGAAGCGTCAAGTTCGGCGTGTTCTCAATCGTCTCTTTCATTTGATGCTGATAAAGGAATTTGTCTGCTTGTGCACGCAAAGCATGAACAGCAGGTCCTTTACCTGTATTCAACATACGCATTTGGATGTATGTTTTATCAATGTTACGGCCCATTTCTCCACCAAGCGCATCAATCTCACGCACGACATGACCTTTTGCAGGTCCGCCGATTGATGGATTGCATGGCATAAATGCGACCATATCCAAGTTAATCGTCAAGAGAAGTGTATTACACCCCATGCGAGCGGAAGCCAGTGCGGATTCACAGCCTGCATGCCCTGCTCCTACAACGATAACATCGTACTCACCTGCAACGAATGGCATCTATAGTCCCTCCTTCAATGGCTCTACGCCCTATCTGCTGTCTAAATGAACAAAAACAATGCTGTTCACCTTATCCACAGCTAGCTGCCTCAAACCAATCTTATTGAAATAATTGCTTCTTATACACAAGCGGCTTCATCCGCTTAACAAAACGACATAACAACCTTACCTTATTTACCTAAACAGAACTGCGAGAAGATTTGATCAATTAAAGACTCTCCTACCGAATCACCAACAATCTCTCCTAACAGTTCCCATCCTGTACGGACATCGATCTGCATGATATCGATTGGAATGCCTGCCTGAGACGCTTCAACTGCCTCTTGCAAGGAACGACGCGCCTTATGGAGCAAGCCAATATGACGCACATTGCTCACATACGTTGCATCATTTGATTCCACTTTTCCACTGAAAAATAGATCGGAAATAGCAGATTCCAATGCATCAATACCATCCTGCAGCATCGCAGACATTTTCACGATTGGGAAGCGGCCTGCCAAAGCAGCCAGCTCCTGTTCATCTAATTGATTAGGCAAGTCCATTTTATTCACAATGATGATAACTTGTCTACCTTCAATTTGTTGTAGCCATTCTCGCTCATCAGCCTGTAAAGGTTCATTATTGTTGACCACGAATAAAACGAGGTCTGCATCCTGCAGTGCTGTGCGTGAACGCTCTACCCCTATACGCTCTACGACGTCATTCGTTTCACGTATTCCGGCAGTATCCAACAAGCGCAGTGGAATCCCATTGATCGTGATCATTTCCTCAATAACATCACGCGTCGTACCTGGAATATCTGTAACGATCGCTTTATTATCTTGAGCAAGCGCATTAAGCAATGAGGACTTACCTACGTTAGGGCGACCAACGATGGCAGTCATAATGCCTTCCCTTAGTATTTTGCCCTCAGATGCCGTCTTAAGCAGCTTATCAATCTCAGCCATAACGTGGCCGCATTTTTCTTGAATAAAATTGCTCGTAAGCTCATCTACATCATGCTCAGGATAATCAATATTAACCTCGATATGAGCAAGCGTCTCCACTAACGTATGACGCAAATCTTTAATGCGCTTCGATAGCTGGCCTTGGGCCTGCTTCATCGCAACATCAAAAGCACGGTCGGACTTAGAGCGAATCAAGTCCATAACTGCCTCAGCTTGAGATAGATCTATACGTCCATTTAAGAAAGCACGTTTCGTAAATTCTCCTGGTTCTGCTACACGAATTTCAAGCTTCAGCAGCAGCTCCATGACACGTCGCATCGATACAACCCCACCATGGACGTTAATCTCAACGACATCTTCCATCGTATAAGAACGTGGAGCGAGCATAACCGTAATTAATACCTCTTCAATCTGCTCATTTGTATCAGGGTCAACAATATATCCATAATTGACTGTATGGCTCTTTACCTCAGTCAGCTTCGTCTTCGAATGGAAGATGCGTTCCACTTCCTGCACAGCGGTCTCCCCGCTTACGCGGATGACCGCAATACCGCCCTCACCTAGCGGCGTCGATATGGCAGCAATCGTTTCCGTCATCATATTATTTACCTCCACCTCTAGAAAAAAAGCAATGACTGTCCCTTTGCCTGCCTATTTAGGGGCAGAGGGACAATCATTGCGCACATTCGTTCATCATCCTGCAACGATAACATCTATAAGAGCTTGTTTCCAACGTCTTTCTCGCTGAGAAGCATGTTATAAACAATCACTATTCGTTCATTCTTATAAGGTTATTGTGTTTTCAAGGCAATAACGATACGGCGATTAGGCTCTTCACCCTTGCTGTACGTCTTCACCTTCGGATGATCTTGGAGCTTAGCATGTATAATCTTGCGTTCCTGCGGTGTCATTGGCTCAAGTATCATTTCCTTGTGCGTACGAACCGTTTTGGTCGCAAGCCGATCAGCCAACGATTCCAAGGTTTGCTTCCGGCGATCACGGAATTGTTCTGCATCAAGGACAAGACGCACATGCTGCTCAGAATAACGGTTAGCCACCAAATTCGCCAAGTATTGAAGGGAGTCTAATGTCTGGCCGCGACGACCAATTATAAGGCCAAGGTCTGAACCGGAAATATCGAATACAACCGTGTCTTTACGCTTCACTATCGCAATCTCTACTTCGAGCCCCATCGATTGAGTAACGTCCAATACGAACTGTTTTGCCTCTTCGATACCTGCTGTTTGATCTTGCACGCTAGCACGAACTGTTTTCTCTTCTGACTGTGCGGAATCTGATAACGCTTCTTCCGGTACTGCTTGTACAGCTGACGAGATCGAAGCTTTACCCACTTCTGATTGACTCTCAGCTGCCAATGGCTTGTCTTCTGTTTGAGCAGCAGCTTCCTCGACAGTAAGTTCTACCTTAGCTGGCTTTGTACCAATAAGGCCAAAGAACCCCTTAGATGGCTGTTCCAAAATACGAACCTGTACACGGTCCTGCGTCACACCGAGTTCCGCTAAACCTTTCTGAATTGCATGTTCGATTGTCTTTCCTGATACAATTAACGTTTTCATTTCGCCGGTTGAACCTCCTTATCTTTGTTGCGATAAAGGAAAAAGTTCTGAACAATCGTGTAAATGTTACTGAATACCCAGTAAAGTGGCAATGCTGCCGGGAACTGCATCGACATGATGAAGATCAATACTGGGAATACTAACGTCATAAATTGCATAGCCGGCTGTGCTGGCTGTTGGGACATCATCATTTTGGATTGAATGAATGTTGTTAAGGCAGCCAAGATTGGCAGTACCCATTTATCTGGCTCACCAAGCTGGAGCCACAAGAACGTATGATGTCGAATCTCATCGTTCAAGTAAATTGCGTTGTACAACGCAATGAACACCGGCATCTGAATCAATATCGGTAAGCAACCCGCCATCGGATTAACGTTATGCTGTTGGAACAGCTTCACCGTCTCTTCCTGTTGTTTCTGCGGATTGTCTTTGTATTTCTTTTTCAATTCTAGCAGCTTCGGTTGAAGCTTTTGCATTTCCTTAGAGCTACGCATCTGTTTGATCGTCAGCGGTAAAATAGCTGTTCGAACGATAATCGTCAATAGCAATATAGCTAATACGTATTCGCCATTGAACCAGTCTGCAAACGTGTTGAGTGCCAATGTAAAGTACAAAACTACATTGCGCTCCCAGAAGTTCCCGCTGCGAAGTTGGTCTTCTGTCATTGTTTCCATGGACGTACATCCTGTCAGTACTGCAAGCAGCATGATAGAACCCGCCACCAGAAGCCATTTGCGATTGTTAAGCAACTTCTTAAGTGACAATAGCATTAACTCCTCTCTAAACCATACGATTCCAACTGTAAATATATCATATTTTACGAGTCAATGGAAACGCTTGATCATCTGATTGCACTGCAATTTATCTATATACAGAAGCACGTTTGCACACATGGTGAACGCTCTTCCGCAATTGCTCGTAATCCATCTCAGTCGCACCATTGCGAACAATAAATACGAGATCGACATGATCGATAATTTTGCCTGCCTGCAGACGCATAATTTCCTTAATTAAGCGTCTCATTCGATTGCGGACAACTGCATTTCCTATTTTTTTGCTTGCAGATATCCCGACGCGGAACCGCTCCACCTCAGGACGATGAAAGACATATAGAACTAGCTGACGATTCGCTGCTGATCGGCCATGGCGATATACACGAGCAAAATCTCTGCGGTCTTTCAAACGATATTGTTTTTGCACGTTCGCATTCCTCTCGCTCATCGAATTCAGGTTCATGATATCGTACGGAAACAGCATCCATCCGGAAACTATCTTGCTCCAAGTATGTACCTGAGCTCCGCAGAATAAACCCTATATAGAAGAAGTTATTCAAAAGTAACCTTCTGAACATATGACAATTGTTCATGAATTTAGGTAGAAAAAAAGACCACTACCAGTGGTCTTGCATAAACAGCTATTATGCGCTCAACTTAGCTCTGCCTTTTTGACGACGAGCAGCTAGAACCTTACGGCCGTTTTTCGTGCTCATGCGTGCACGGAAACCGTGATTCTTTTTGCGTTTGCTTACGTTTGGTTTGAAAGTAGGTCTCATTTCTGCTTGCACCTCCTCTTGAGAGTCAATCTATTCATTACGAATGTTGTTGTTTGTCTCACGAAAATACCTTTATATATTTAATCAGAATTAAGCCGAAAAGTCAATCCATCCACCTTACAACGGTACACTTTGGCCAAATTGACGATCTTTTCTTTCCTAAATAGAGCTATACGATGGCCTCTCCTCCTTATTATATCCACCACTCACATCTCACCACGCCTCTTCCTCATTTCATTCCTTAATAAATGTATATCCTCTGCGATCTACAAAAACTATCCACAACTTAACCCGGTCTAACGTACAAATTGGATCCCCCATTAGGTTCTTCATAGTTATTCACATGTGCAAAACCTTTTCAATTCCGTCTACTTTTCCATAATACCCTGTGTATAATTTTCGACGGCAATCGTATGGATTATGTCGAAAAATCACAGGTTGTAAACAATATCTTGTGGTGTACATAATTTTTATACACAAGTTATTGAATTTGTGGATAAAAAACGCCCTATCGTTGAAAAATAAGGGCTCATCTGCTATGATTATATTGCTTTTCTGATGTGAATAATTTCGATTCATACTAAGTTATTCACAATCTGTGGATAATGTTGTGAACAAGTTATCCTCAACCTTATATTATTATTATTCTATCTGTTTGTATTGTGGATAAATAACTACCTCAATTTCATCAGTTTCGACATGCTCGATGTATGTCGTATCAGCATAGACCCCGACAATGCGCTTGATATCCGATAGAGGGCTTTTCATGTTTTAACCTTCCCTCCGTTTGCGCCAATTGTCGGGGAACTTGTCCTTATGGCTTCGTAGCCGGCACAAGCGTCCCTGACGACGTAACAGGTTTGAAGGAGTGAAACCATCTGTGGATCGCCAAGTAAATGAGCATTGGCAGGAAGTACTATCCGTTATTCAATCGAAATTAAGCAAGCCGAGCTTTGACACTTGGTTTAAAGCCACGAATGCGGTTAAGTACACCGACAAAATTATCATAATAACGGCACCGAATACATTTGCTGTCGAGTGGCTGGAAAGCCGCTATACGAATCTTGTCAGCTCGACTATTTATGAGATGAACGGCAAACAAGTAGACGTGAAGTTTATTATTGAAGAGGCTGCTGAACCAGAACCAGAAATTGTTCCTCTGCCAGCACCAGTCGTTCGCACATCAAATGAAGAGCCGGTCGCCAGTCAATTGAACCCGAAATATACGTTCGATACATTCGTCATTGGTTCAAACAACCGCTTTGCTCATGCAGCTTCGCTCGCGGTAGCAGAAGCACCTGCTAAAGCTTACAACCCTCTCTTTTTATACGGGGGAGTAGGACTTGGCAAGACGCACTTGATGCATGCCATTGGTCATTACATTATGGAGCATAATGCGAATGCCAAAGTTGTCTATACGACGTCGGAAAAGTTTATGAATGAATTCATTAATGCGATCCGTGATAACCGTGGGGAAAGCTTCCGTAACAAATATCGCAACATCGATATTTTACTCATTGATGACATTCAGTTCTTAGCGGGTAAAGAATCGACGCAGGAGGAATTTTTCCATACTTTTAATGCGCTGCATACGGAGAACAAGCAGATTATTATCTCCAGTGATCGTCCACCAAAAGAGATCGAAACACTGGAAGAACGTTTGCGTTCTCGTTTTGAATGGGGCTTGATTACGGATATTCAACCGCCGGATCTCGAGACCCGTATCGCCATTCTTCGGAAAAAGGCCAAAGCTGAGAACCTTGATATCCCGAATGAAGCAATGGTCTACATCGCGAATCAGATCAATACGAATATTCGTGAGCTAGAAGGTGCTTTAACTCGCGTTGTCGCTTATTCTACGATGATGAATCAAGATATTACGACGCATTTAACGGCAGAAGCACTCAAGGACATTATTCCTTCGAGTCGCCCAAAAATGATTACGATTCAAGACATTCAGCAACGAGTTGGGGAGTACTATGGGCTGCGCCTGGAAGACTTCAAAGCTCGTAAGCGGACGAAGGCTGTCGCTTTCCCAAGGCAAATTGCGATGTATCTGTCGCGTGAATTGACGGATTATTCCTTGCCTAAAATAGGTGAAGCGTTCGGTGGGCGTGATCATACGACGGTAATTCATGCGCATGAAAAAATCTCTCAAGCAATAGACAGTGATCAGGAGTTATATAAGGTCATTCAGAATTTAATGGATAAAATTAAAAACCCTACATTGTGAACAAAATACAAAGCCTATGCACAAACTATACACATGTGGATAGGCTTTACTTTATGCGGTTTTTTGGAGTTATCCACATATTCAGTGCCCCTACTATTACTACTATCTTTTTAAATATAAGATCATCTTATAAATAAACAATAACAACTAAGACCTAAACATCGGTTTAAGGAGTGAAACGATGAAGCTATCTATTTTGAAACAACAACTTAACGAAGCGATACAAAACGTTTCGAAAGCTATTTCGAGTCGAACGACCATTCCTATTTTGAGTGGTATCAAAGTTGACGTTACAATGCAGGGAATAACCCTAACTGCGAGCGATACAGATATTTCGATTCAAAGTTTTATTCCTGTTGAAGATGATCGTCAAACGATTGCTCAAGTAGAGCGTCCAGGTAGTGTTGTTTTACCGGCTAAATTTTTTGTAGAAATTATTAAAAAGCTCCCATCAGCTAATATCGAAATTGAAGTAAGGGATCAATTCCAAACATTTTTACGCGCTGGTTCCACTGATATTCAAATGGTCGGTCTCGATCCAGAAGAATATCCTATTTTGCCTAGCGTTGAAGAGAATCAAGTATTAACTGTAAATGGCGATTTGTTAAAGACAATGATTAAGCAAACCGTGTTCTCTATTTCCTCAAACGAAACGACACCTATTTTGACAGGTGTACTTTGGCAATTGCAGCATGGGGAAATGAAGTTCGTTGCTACTGATCGTCATCGTCTAGCAAGCCGTTCTGCAACTATTGAGGTTGATTCAGACCTTCATTTTTACAACATCGTTATTGCAGGTAAAACATTGAACGAGCTGAGCAAAATTATCCCAGAGCATACGAAAGTGGATATTGTTGTTGCAGATAATCAAGTGTTGTTCAAAGTAGGCAATGTGTTGTTCTATACACGAATTTTGGACGGGACCTATCCTGATACCTCTAAGATTATTCCGAACCAATACAAAACAGAACTTGTTTTGGATACGAAAAGTTTGACGGAAGCAATCGATCGCGCGTATTTGCTGTCTCGTGAAGAGAAAACAAATATCGTACGCTTGCAAACAAAAGAGGATGGAACGATCGAGATTTCTTCCAGCTCAAATGAGCTAGGACGAGTTACAGAGCAGCTTGAAGTGAAGCGATTTGACGGAGAACCTTTACGTATCGCTTTCAACTCCAAATATATGCTTGATGTCTTGAAAGTTGTCGAATGCGAGCAAATTTTCATCGGTTTCACAGGTGCAATGAGCCCGATTATTATCAAGCCGACTGAGCATGTTAACAGCTTGCATCTCATCTTGCCTTATCGCACAACGAATTAGTTATAGGCAGCTATGCCAGGAGGAACACAAATGAAATCGATTCATATACAGACGGACTACATTACGCTAGGACAGTTTTTGAAGTTGGCTGACTGCGTTTCTACAGGTGGTCATGTAAAAGTGATGCTCGCAGAGCAGGCGGTTCGAGTAAATGCAGAGCCAGAAGACCGCCGTGGGCGTAAGTTGCGCAACGGGGACACGGTAGAAGTAAAGGACTGCGGCACATTTCTTGTCGTGCAGACTACAGAGGCTTAATCGGTGTTCGTAAAGTCAGTATCTCTTCAACATTATCGCAACTATGAGACGATGGAGCTTGATACGAACAACAATGTGAATATCTTCGTCGGCCGCAACGCCCAGGGGAAGACGAATCTGCTCGAATCGATCTTCGTACTTGCGCTGACGAAGTCACACAGAACAGCAAAGGATAGAGAGCTAATTGCGTGGGATAAAGATCATACGCTATTGAAAGCTGCCGTTGAACGCAAGTATGGCACCTATAATCTAGAGCTGAACATTTCGAAGCAAGGCAAAAAGGCCAAATTGAATGGCTTGGAACAGAAGAAGCTGAGCAACTTTATAGGTTCGCTTAATGTCGTTATGTTCGCACCAGAGGATTTGGAAATTGTAAAGGGTGGACCGAGCGTGAGACGCCGTTTTCTTGACATGGAAATTGGCCAAGTTCACCCTGGATATTTATATCATTTGCAGCAATATCAGAAGGTGCTCGTTCAGCGTAATAACTTGCTCAAGCAAATGTGGAACGACCGTAGTAGTGCCCATATGCAGATGCTCGAAGTATGGAATGAGCAGTTAGTAGAACATGGTGTTAAAATTGTAAAGAAACGGAAATACTATTTAAAGAAACTGCAAGTATGGGCTGAACGTATCCATGCAGGCATTACAAACGGACAAGAACAGCTCGCGATATCCTATGTTCCTTCCCTTGCGCTGGATGAGGATAACGAAGCTGTCTTATTCGAGCAATTTATGATAAAGTTATCACAAATGAACGATCAGGAAATTCGGCGCGGCATAACTCTTGTCGGGCCGCACCGTGATGACCTCGCTTTTTCCATCAACGGCAAAGAAGTTCAAACGTACGGCTCGCAAGGTCAACAGCGTACAACTGCATTGTCGCTTAAGCTTGCCGAAATAGAATTCATGCATGAAGAGATTGGCGAATATCCTGTACTATTGCTGGATGACGTGCTTTCTGAACTGGATTCTTATCGACAAACACAGCTCATCGAAACTTTCCAAGAGAAAGTACAGACGTTTATTACAACGACAGGTATTGAGAGCATTCATGCGCATCGACTGCAAGATGCTAATGTGTTTCACGTGGAAAACGGGCAAGTCAGACGGTAAGGAGTGGGTTAGTTGTATATTCACTTAGGTGGAGAAAGAGTTATTCGTTCCTCTGAGTTGGTCGCAATATTTGATGTGACGATTGAAAAGGCATCGAAGCTGTCCAAGCAGTTCGCCGCTCATTCTCAAAAGATTAAAAATGTTGAGTGGATTGGTGAGGAAGAGGCTAAATCGATCGTCGTCACAAAGGGAAAAGTATACTATTCTCCAATATCGTCTACGACATTGAAGAAGCGCTCTCGCAGCGGGATGCGAGTAGAAGAAGCATAAACGGATTGATTCGGATCTGAATATAGAGAAGTGGGTGAAGGGCATGTCTTTGAATCAGCATACGTATGATGAGAATCAGATACAGGTGTTGGAAGGGCTGGAGGCGGTTCGTAAGCGTCCCGGCATGTACATCGGCTCTACCAGCTCCAAGGGACTTCATCACCTTGTATGGGAAGTTGTCGACAACAGTATTGACGAAGCATTAGCTGGATACTGTACGCGCATTGACGTTACTGTACATGAAGACAACAGCATATCGGTAGCGGATAATGGTCGTGGTATCCCTGTTGGTGAACATGCAAAGATGAAGCGTCCTGCAGTAGAAGTCGTTATGACCGTTCTTCATGCTGGCGGTAAGTTCGGCGGTGAAGGTTATAAAGTGTCCGGCGGCTTACATGGTGTCGGTGTCTCGGTCGTAAATGCCTTGTCTGAGCAGCTTATCGTGACCGTGAGACGGGACGGCCAAGTTCACCAGCAAGAATATCGTCGTGGTGCACCTCAATATGATTTGCAAGTTATTGGAGAGACAGCAGAAACAGGAACGACAGTAAAATTCAAGCCGGATAGCGAGATTTTTACTGAAACGCTAGTCTATGAATATGACATTTTAGCATCTCGTATTCGAGAGTTGGCATTCCTCAACCGTGGTCTCGAAATTGTATTGAAGGATGAGCGTACAGATACATCTAACTCTTTCAAATACGATGGCGGTATCATTGAGTTTGTTGAATACTTGAACCGCAATCGAGAGAGTTTGCATGAACCTCCTATTTTTGTAGAGGGCATGAAAGAGCATATTTCTTGTGAAATTGCCTTGCAATATAATGACAGCTACAGTGAGCATATTTATTCTTTCGCGAATAATATTCACACACATGAGGGTGGAACGCATGAGTTCGGCTTCAAGAGTGCATTGACTCGTGTCATTAACGAATACGCTCGTAAAATGAACTTGGTAAAGGATAATGATTCGAATTTGAGTGGTGATGATGTCCGCGAAGGATTGACGACCATTATTTCGGTGAAAATCCCAGAACCGCAGTTCGAAGGTCAAACGAAGACAAAGCTTGGCAACAGTGAGGTTCGTGGTATCATTGAGTCCATGTTTGCTGAGAAGTTCATGGAATTCCTAGAAGAGAATCCAGCTGTATCACGTAAAATTGTTGAAAAAGGTACGCAAGCAGCCCGCGCTCGTGAAGCGGCTCGCCGTGCCCGTGAATTGACACGCCGTAAAAGCGCGCTGGAAGTTAGTTCATTGCCTGGTAAACTGGCAGATTGCTCTTCTAAGGACCCCGCTAACTCAGAGATATTTATTGTCGAGGGTGATTCTGCAGGCGGTTCAGCGAAGCAAGGACGCGATCGTCATTTCCAAGCTATCTTGCCACTAAAGGGTAAGATTTTGAACGTTGAGAAATCTCGTTTAGATAAGATCTTGTCCAATGCCGAGATTCGTGCCATCATTACGGCACTCGGAACAGGTATTGGTGAAGACTTTGATATAGCGAAGGCACGTTATCACAAAATCGTAATTATGACTGATGCCGACGTTGACGGCGCTCATATTCGTACGTTGTTGCTGACGTTCTTCTACCGCTACATGCGCAAGCTTGTTGACTCTGGCTATATTTATATCGCTCAGCCACCACTCTTCAAAATCGAACGCAACAAAGTGATTCGCTATGCTGATAGCGAAAAACAGCGTGATGAGATTATGGCAGAGTTCGGTCAAGGTGTGAAGATTAACGTACAGCGTTATAAAGGACTTGGGGAAATGAACGCTACTCAGCTGTGGGAAACGACAATGGACCCAGAAAGCCGTAAAATGCTTCAAGTAACGATTGATGACGCTCGTCAAGCAGATGAAATTTTCAATACGTTGATGGGTGATAACGTCGAGCCTCGACGTGATTTCATTCAGCAACATGCTAAGTTTGTTAAAAATCTAGATATTTAATACACATATAAGTGCCCCAGCCAGTAATTGGTTGGGGCTTTTATTTATGCTGGTACTAGACCATTCCTAGTCTTTACGGATTAACAAAGGTGTGGGAACGGGAGGAGCGGGACTTAGAGCAGGACGGGCACGGGCAACATTTTTAGCAGCAGTAGGATTGAGTTTCGCTTTAGACAGCGGTTGAGGTACGGGGTTGAACTGTGATTTTTTGATTGTACGTTTCAAAACTTGATAGCGAACATAACTCATCATTTTCGAATACAGCTTCTTATTGGCATGGAATCGAAAAATATTTTTATCTGGCTGGGTATTCACTTCTAATATCCATGGTTTTAGCTGCTTATCAAGGCCAATATCGATACCAAGCTCGATTAAGGTAGGAAAATGCTTGTTGAGGTGTTTGGCTGTTAGTAGAGCATTTTGCTCAAGCTGCTTTTTGAGTTCTTGAAGACGGTTCGGATCTGCATATTGCTTAAGAACAGAATCTACTTGATGCAGTGTACCCCCGCGATGATAGTTGGTAACGACTTTTCGAGGAGCTGCAACGCGTGCAAGCATACCTGTCATCTCCCAAGCATCACCCTTATTTCGTTGTACCATGATGCGAAGATCAAGGGGGCGTTTGTTATGAGTAAGTAAATGAATGCCTTGTTGAATTAGGTATTTTTTTTTGCCGATAAAATGAGTCAAGCGTCCATACAGCTGATCAAATTGATCCCATCTCTCGCTAAACGTATCTTTCTGCAGTAGGTAAGAAGCTGAATGATTTATTAATCCAACTCGTATAATGCCGGCGCCACCAGTTCCCCCCTCAGGCTTAATATAGAGCATAGTATGCTTGTAAAGCATTTGATATAAATTTTCTGGTGAAAAGGATGTAGTTTCTGGTTGGAACACTTTTAGTCCTGCATGTTTGTCAATCGCTGCTGATTTTTTAAGTTTGCTGCGAACACGTCTTATGCGCATCGTGTTCATCCTTTCTCGTTGATGGCATCGAAGTGATGATTTTATTCCGTATTTAGGCGGGATTCATGGTATAATAGTGTGTAGTTTAAAAAGACATCCGCTAAGGGCAAGAACAAACACCTAACTCCACTAGATTATTGTTCGGATATAGACGCTGCGGAAGGAAACGTTTAATTGTTTCCCTTTTGTGAAAGTAATATAATACAAGTAGCGATATATTAGGCTTTTTGAATTCATGTCAGTTGGGAGAGGCGGTGCTGCTTCCATTTTGGAACGGTGGCCGTTTTTTTGTGAGTTGAAATAAGACGGAATAGCTCGTTAAAGTTTCATGTGTTCATGGGGATAGATGATAGGTGAACAAGTGTTAGTCCCTAGGAAGCGGACGTTACAGACGATATTGTTAAAGGAGGTCCAGCATGGCGGAAGAACAACAATCGCAAATCAAGGAACGTGATATTGGTACAGAGATGCGAGAATCATTCCTCGACTATGCGATGAGCATCATCGTCAGCCGTGCACTGCCTGATGTGCGTGACGGATTGAAACCGGTACATCGCCGGATTCTGTATGCGATGTCAGAGTTAGGTATGACGCCGGACAAGCCTTATAAGAAGTCGGCGAGAATCGTTGGTGAGGTCATTGGTAAGTACCATCCTCACGGTGATTCAGCTGTATACGAAACGATGGTTCGTATGGCACAGGACTTCTCACTGCGCTATATGCTAGTTGATGGGCACGGTAACTTTGGTTCCATTGATGGTGATATGGCTGCGGCTATGCGTTATACGGAGGCGCGTTTATCAAAGATCGCAACAGAATTGCTGCGAGACTTGAATAAAGAAACGGTCGATTTTGCACCGAACTATGACGGTGAAGAGAAAGAGCCAATTGTGCTGCCAGCAAGATTCCCGAATCTACTCGTAAATGGATTGTCTGGTATTGCCGTTGGTATGGCAACTAACATCCCACCGCATAACCTAACGGAAGTTATTAACGGGGTTCAAGCTTTAATTCATAATCCAGAATTAACACCGCTTGAGCTAATGGATTATATACAAGGCCCAGATTTCCCAACATCAGGACTAATACTGGGCAGATCGGGTATACGTCAAGCATATGCTACAGGCCGTGGTTCGGTGACAATGCGCGCGCGTGCGGAGATTGAAGAGAATGGCGGCAAGGCACGCATTATCGTGCATGAGCTTCCTTATCAAGTTATCAAAGCTCGCCTAGTCGAAAAAATTGCAGAGCTTGTGCGTGAGAAGAAGATCGAAGGAATAACGGATTTGCGTGATGAATCTGACCGTAATGGTATGCGAATCGTTATCGAGTTGCGTCGTGATGTGAATCCAAGTGTCGTTTTGAACAACTTGTACAAGCAGACGCCGATGCAATCCAACTTCGGTGTAAATATGATTGCACTCGTTAATAATGAACCGCGCATTTTGAACTTGCGAGATATGCTGTACTATTATTTACAGCACCAAGTCGAAGTTATCCGTCGTCGTACAGAGTATGATTTGCGTAAAGCGGAAGCTCGTGCTCATATTTTGCAGGGTCTAATTATTGCATTGGATCATATCGATGAGGTTATTGCTCTAATTCGCGCTTCTCATTCTGATGAGGTAGCACGTAATGGATTAATGGAGCGTTTCGAACTGAGCTATGAACAAGCTCAAGCGATTCTTGATATGCGCTTGCGTCGTTTGACTGGCTTGGAGCGTGAGAAGCTCGAAGAAGAGTTTAACGAACTAATGAAGAAAATTGCAGAGTACAAGGAAATTCTAGCGAGTGAACAACTTGTTCTGCAAATTATTCATGAAGAGCTCGAAGAAATTAAGCAGAAGTTCGGTGACGAGCGTCGTACGGAGATTACAATCGGTGAAGACAGCATTTTGGATGAGGACTTGATTCCTCGTGAAGATGTTATCATCACGATTACACATAGCGGTTATATTAAACGTTTGCCTGCTACGACTTATCGTAGTCAGAAGCGGGGCGGACGCGGTGTAATGGGTATGGATACGAAGGAAGATGACTTTGTTGAGCACTTGTTCTTAACGGATTCTCATCATTATTTGATGATATTCACGAACAAAGGAAAAGTGTATCGGATCAAAGCGTATGAGATTCCTGACTTAAGCCGTACTGCACGCGGAACGCCGATTATCAATCTAATTCAGATTGAGCAAGGTGAAACGATTAACGCGGTTATCCCAGTGGAATCGTTCGACAGTAATCAGTATCTGTTCTTCGCTACTCGTCAGGGTATCGTGAAGAAGACTCCACTTGATGATTACGTCAACATCCGTAAAGGCGGTCTAATTGCGATCAATTTGCGTGAAGATGATGATCTTATCGGTGTACGTCTAACAGATGGCGAGCAAGAAGTCATTATGGGAACGAACACAGGTATGTCGATTCGATTCTCTGAAAAAGATGTTCGTTCGATGGGACGTAGTGCGACCGGGGTTAAGGGTATTACTCTTGATGAAGGCAACTATGTCATCGATATGGATATCGTAGATGAGAATAACGATGTATTGATCGTTACAGCTAAAGGCTATGGTAAACGCACACCAACTACAGAGTACCGTTCTCAGTCTCGTGGTGGTAAAGGTATTAAGACGATTAACGTTACAGAGAAAAATGGTGCTGTCGTAGGTTTGAAAATTGTACAAGATGAAGATGATCTTATGGTCATTACAGCTTCTGGTACAATTATACGGACAAGTATCGCTGGTATTTCTCAAATGGGTCGTTATGCTCAAGGTGTTAAAGTCATTAACATCCGCGATGAGGATACGGTATCTACCGTGACACGTTGCAGCAAGAATGAAGAGGAAACTTTCCCTGAAGATATAGACGGTGAGCTATCTGTAGAAGGAGCTGCTCCAGAAGTAGACGGCAGCACAGAGTAATCTATGCGGCAGTTAACTATAAATAGCTCTATCCATAGATGAGGACACGGTATTAGCTTCGTCCTACGCGTGAAGGCGGCGTACCTGTAAGGTACATCGTCTTCACGTTTTTTTATTACCTAACATTCGGATGAGTAGCACGTACTTAAATTAGATCGTGGGAGTGTGGAAGCTATGTCTATGTTGCCAATCGCACAGATTAAACTGGGGGATTGTTTGAGTAAGGATGTATGCTCCGAGCTTGGTGGCATCATCATGCCTAAAGGACGTGTATTGACGGAACGTGATATCGAAGTACTCGATGCTTTTATGATCAAGCATGTTCATATTAATCCCAAAAAGGGAATGGAGACAGCTAAACCTGCTTCAACTAAGACAGCTATTTCTAAAGAGCAGCAAACTAAACCAGTTGAGCAAGTATCAGAGATTGATACAACTGAACTGGATATGAAACCCCCAAGTGATGACCAACCATTTCACTTAGCTTGGGCAGAGTTAGCTAAACTAATGTCGCAGGTATTGATTATGGCTCGTGCTAATCAAATACCAACAATGGAGATGCGCAAGCTATTAAGACCTTTAATTGATCAAATAAAAGAATATAAGCCCTTAGCTGTTCAAACGTATATAAAAGAAATTGATCAAGATCTTTCTACGAACTTTTTAATACATAAATCTATTGCAGTCGCACTTACAACATACTTAATAGGTCATTGGAACGGTTGTTCTGAAAAAGAAGGCATGCAAATTGCCCTTGCAGGTTTACTTCACGATATAGGGAAAGTAAAAGTAGATGAAGATGTTCTTCGCAAAAAAGAATCTCTCACAGAAGTGGAGCAAACTGAAGTTCGTCGTCATACGCTTTACGGCTATGAAATACTGCGTTCTGCCAACATGATAACCGAAGGCGTAAAACTAGCTGCTCTTCAGCATCATGAACGGCTTGATGGCAGTGGTTACCCATTGAGAATTATGAGTGATCAAATTCATCCATATGCAAAAATGGTAGCTATTGCAGATATGTTCCATGCTATGACGCAGAATCGCAGCTATCGTAAGGCTGCTTCCCCTTATGTTGTATTGGAGCAATTACACCGCCAAGCATTTGGTAAGCTTGATCCGCAAATGGTACAAGTATTTATTCAAAAGCTTACCCTGCTTACACAAGGTACCCTTGTTGAATTAAATGATGGACGAACTGGTGAGATTGTATTTACAGATAGTATTTATCCTACGAGACCTTGGGTTTCAGTAGAGGGAGCAATAATACGTCTAGCAGAGGAAAGACAACTACATATTGAAAAAGTTATATCGGAATAGTTAAATCGTTTCATCATGAACGTATTTTGTTTTATTGCTTGTATGTAAAAGAAGCAAGGCAATTAAAAAGTTAATAAACCGCTATTTTGAATTGTGAAGCGAATACTAATCAAGTAGCGGTTTCATTGTATCTTTAGTAGCTTAAAAGTTGATAATATATTACGCCCATTATTTGGAGAGGTTTGTAGTATTGAAGTTTCTAGATCGCCATGGTATATTATATTTCCGCCACCGAGAGGAAGCGGTTGAGACAAGCTAAATCAAACAGCAGTTTGAAGCACAGTGAAAACAAGCTTCAAATAAAGTTTTAAAAAAAGCTTGACTCGAAAGAATGAAAATGATATATTATAAAGGTCGCCACTGAGAAACACGGCAGACAAGAGCGAAAGAAAACGAATCGAAAGATGAGTGATCTGAGCCGAATTGTTCTTTGAAAACTGAACAACGAGTGAAACGTTTGATATAAGAAATTCAGCAATGAATTTCGTCAGCATTACAAATGAGCAAGTCAAACACTTTTATGGAGAGTTTGATCCTGGCTCAGGACGAACGCTGGCGGCGTGCCTAATACATGCAAGTCGAGCGGACTTGATGGAGTGCTTGCACTCCTGATGGTTAGCGGCGGACGGGTGAGTAACACGTAGGCAACCTGCCTGTAAGACTGGGATAACTACCGGAAACGGTAGCTAATACCGGATAGGCTTTTTCCTCGCCTGAGGGAGAAGAGAAAGACGGA
>NZ_VNJK01000003.1 GCF_007786455.1 Paenibacillus agilis
GATGAGATTTCCCAATTAGTAAGACCCCTTGAAGACGACGAGGTTGATAGGTTCGGGGTGGAAGCACAGTAATGTGTGGAGCTGACGAATACTAATAGGTCGAGGGCTTATCCTAATGAATATGAAGAAGCGTTTTAATCACTTTGCGATCAGTTTTCAAGGTATAACCTTGATTATCAACGAAGATTCACATATAATACGGTGGACAAGCCTTAATTAAGCCTTACCGATTTGTGGGGAGATACCCAAGAGGCCGAAGGGGACGCTTTGCTAAAGCGTTAGGGTGTTACAGCCGCGAGGGTTCGAATCCCTCTCTCTCCGCCAGTGAACCTTAATAGATACAACAATAATATGGCGGTGTAGCTCAGCTGGCTAGAGCGTACGGTTCATACCCGTGAGGTCGGGGGTTCGATCCCCTCCGCCGCTACCATATTACCTTTATTTCACAAAACATGGACGCTTAGCTCAGCTGGGAGAGCATCTGCCTTACAAGCAGAGGGTCGGCGGTTCGATCCCGTCAGCGTCCACCATAATATGCCGGTGTAGCTCAGTTGGTAGAGCGGCTGACTTGTAATCAGTAGGTCGTGGGTTCGACTCCTATCGCCGGCACCATTGTAATACGGAGCTGTGGTGTAGAGGCCTAACATGCCTGCCTGTCACGCAGGAGACCGCGGGTTCGAATCCCGTCAGCTCCGCCATTACATCCCTTTTTTGAGGGAATCGGTGTTTAAGACAATTGCATATTATGGTTCGGTAGCTCAGTCGGTAGAGCAGAGGACTGAAAATCCTCGTGTCGGCGGTTCGATTCCGTCCCGAACCACCATTGTAAATATGGAGGATTAGCGAAGTGGCCAAACGCATCAGACTGTAAATCTGCTCCCATCCGGGTTCGGTGGTTCGAATCCATCATCCTCCACCATTTACGAGCCATTAGCTCAGTTGGTAGAGCACCTGACTTTTAATCAGGGTGTCGTAGGTTCGAGTCCTACATGGCTCACCAGTTTTATCATTAACAACTTCAGTGAATAACTGAAGTTTTTTTGCGTTTATTTTTATATATTGTATTACAATTTTTATTATACTAACTATTTATATTCATAATGCGTCTATTGGGTATAAGCTAAATGGGATGCGTGATGATGTATGAATACTGGTTACTTGATATGCTAAAATAAAAGTAGATATAGATAGAACAAGAAGAATGGGCGGAGTGATCGAATGATGATAGAGAAGCCATCTTTGCAGTTGCATATTGAACGTATACTGGGTAGAACCTTGGAGCTGGTAGCTGTCCCGACATCCCTATGGAGGGAATGGACTCAATCTTCCGTTGCAGGCATTGATTCAATGTCGCCTTCAGGAGTTGTTATGCATCAGAGTGATGATGCATGGTACTTACTTTGGAAGCAGGGTACTGAACAATCTACTTTGATGAAGTTGGAGTCTAGTTCATTAAGTAGTCAAGAACAGCAGTGGATCGAGCTTGTACTTATGCTGGAACACGGTGAGCAGCTCGAGCAAAATATACTGACTGCGAGTGAAGAACAAGAAGCTCAACGAGTCGGTTCATGGATATTGTCTTCTATTCATGAGCGAGACTGGAAGGTAGAAATTCCTGAGCATATTCCTTGGAATAAACAACTTTTAGGTATGATCACGCCATTTCTTCTTGTTACGGAACATATTCATCGGGAAGGTCCGCGCTATCAACTGCTGAAGAAATTAGTAGATTCTTATTTTGATGGCCATACATTTCTCATACCATTATCAGAGCAGGAATGGCTTATTCTTGTCCCGTTGGCGTTAACAACAGCGGATTTAGAGGACGATGTAGATAACGGCGAATCTCAGGAAGAGTTATTAACTTCATACTGCCTAGGATTACATGAACTTCTCACTGCCGAATGGATCGGTGAAAGCCATATGACTGTAGATTACTCTTTTATTGGTCAAAAGGGCATTCCTGCTACAGTAGCTCATATGAGGGAAACGATATTCTTAGGACGTACTTTCCATCTAACAGAGCATATTCATTTGCCGTGGGAGCTGCACATAGAGCATCTGGCATACAGTATTCCTGATCATGTGCGAGCTGAATATTTAAAGCGAATTGTGAAAAAGACAGAAGTGTTCCATGATGCAGAGACGTTGGCAACCTTGGAAATGTATTTTCAACAAAATTGTAGTGTTAGTGAAACTGCAAAGCGCTTATATATTCATCGTAATACGTTGTTGTATCGACTTGATAAAATTAAGCAGGAAACTGGACTTGATATTCGCTCATTCTCAGACGCGCTGCTTATAAAGCTCGTGCTGTTACTGTATAAGGTAGCTCATTCACAATAACTCTGAAGTATGCGTATATACATTTTGTACAAATATGATTTGTAATCGCCTTCATTTTTGTGAATGTATCCAATGAGTGATGGATAGTTAGGGGTACTTTTTTGTGCACGTTGACTATAGTCAGGGGCCCGGCTGTGAATTATGATAGATATATAGTAAGAAACCGATTACATTGACAATCGTGGGGAGGAAATAATTATGGCAGGCGTACGCTTAGAACATGTATATAAAAAATATCCGGGGTCTGACAAGCCAACTGTTATTGATGTTAACCTTGATATTAAAGATAAAGAGTTCCTTGTATTGGTTGGTCCATCCGGTTGTGGTAAATCCACGACGCTTCGTATGATCGCAGGTCTTGAAGAGATCTCTGAGGGACAGCTTTATATCGGTGATAAGCTCGTTAACGATGTTGCACCTAAGGATCGCGATATCGCCATGGTATTCCAATCTTACGCTTTGTATCCACATATGAACGTATTTCAAAACATGGCTTTCGGTCTTAAGCTTCGTAAAGTTCCTAAGGATGAGATCGATAAGCAAGTTAAAGAAGCGGCTCGTATTCTTGATATCGAGCATTTGCTAGAGCGTAAGCCAAAAGCACTTTCCGGTGGTCAGCGTCAGCGTGTTGCCCTTGGACGCGCGATCGTTCGTAACCCACAAGTATTCTTGATGGACGAACCGCTTTCCAACTTGGATGCGAAGCTTCGTGGTCAAATGCGCTCGGAAATTACGAAGTTGGCTAAACGTCTTGAGACGACTGTTATCTACGTAACGCATGACCAAATTGAAGCAATGACGATGGGTGACCGTATTGTTGTTATGAAAGATGGCTATATTCAACAAGCAGCTTCTCCGGACCAATTGTACAATCATCCGTTGAATTTGTTCGTTGCAGGCTTCATGGGCTCTCCTACGATGAACTTCATCCACGGTAAGTTGAATGAAGAGGCTGGTGAGATTCGCTTCAAGACAGATGGCTTGAATGTTGTAATCCCTGCAGGCAAAGCACAAGCTTTGAAAGATAAAAACTATATCGGCAAAGAGGTTATCCTCGGCGTACGTCCAGAAGATATTCATGAAGAGCCTGTATTCTTGGAAGCTTCTCCAAATAGTATCTTCTCAGCTTCTATTGATGTGACAGAGAACTTGGGTCATGAAATGCTATTGTACTTGAAAGGCGTTGGCTCTGAAAACGTTATTGGACGTGTAGACGGCCGTTCTAACGCTCAAGAAGGTCAAAACGTGAAATTGGCTATCGATATGAACAAAGTTCATGTATTCGACAAAGAGTCCGAATTGAACGTTTTCGAAAACTAATTATGTAGGGTAGAGCCCAGGGTGTGTAATCACTCTGGGCTCTATTTTGTTTGTGTTAATTTTATGGAAGCAAGTGAAGTAGAAAGGCGAGTATAACGACGACGATAAATACCAAGGGCTGAATGAGATGGAGGCTAGAGTATTTGAATTCACTATAAGTTAACTGTAATTTTCATCTTTAAATTAACTATAAGAAAATGAAAACCGACTAGTTAATTTAAAGAGTTTAAGGATGAACGTACTGGGTTGGAGAAGCCGAAGTTAGCTACTTTATCCCAATTAATCGACCAAGTCATAACACCACGGAAGTTAGGATAGCCAGTTGGCTTTCTTAATACATAACTACCGCCATAGCTAATACCTTTCGTAATATACTTTAAAGCTTTGTCGATATCTGCCGGATTGGTGTAGCCTCCGCCGGCAGCACTTTGATTGGCGGGAAGACCAATAGCAACTTGATCTTCACGCAAGGCAGGGAACATGTTGTTAGGGTTGTTGCCAATAGGAAAGCCAGCTAGCAGCATCTCAGCCATTGCGACTTGAAAGTCTGTTGTGCCTTGGGAATAAGAGCGGCCATCTAAAGCTGTCATGGAACCTGTATTGTAGTGCTGTACATGAATAAAATTCATCCGATCCCTAAATGCATGGATAACAGGCAGATAAGCTCCCCATGGACCGCCATAGGCAACTAGCCCTCCTTGGACATACGCTGTCTCAGGAGCCATTGTTAGCTGGAAGGCAGCACTTTTTGTGGATAGGATTTCTCTTACTGCGGCTATAAGATTGACAATCTTAGGTGTAGTCGGACTTCGGAAGTTGGTATCTCCCCCAGCAAGGGCAAGAGAGCTACCCTCTAGGTCGATATCCAGACCGTCGAAGTTATATTCCGCAATAATCGCATTCATGGTACGAATGAAGTTTTGCTTGTCTGCTTCTGTATTCATTTCAACCGTGCCTTCTGCACCGCCGATGGAAATTTGAACTTTTTTTCCTTTTGCGCGGAGTTCAGCGATGTCGGCCTTGAACTGCTCTTTTGTAGCGTTGTAAGGCGTGAATGCCATCGTAGCGCGGTCCCCGACTGGTTCAGCGAAGGCTACGTTAATAACATCAAAGTTTGGAGAAATGTCCCGTAATCGAATGTTTGTGGAGCCATTGTTGAAGTTATGCCAGTACCCAACAAGAACTTTGCCTGCTACAGCAACGGTATCTTTTGTGGTAATAGAAGCGATCGTGCTGTTAGCAGAGCGATTATTTGCTTCATCTACAGCGCGGACGGCAATAGCATAAGTGGTGCTAGCGGTAAGGCTTGTGATCGTAAAGGTCGTTTGCGCAGATGTACCTGCAACCTGACCGTTAACGATCACCTCATATTGACTGACGCCGATATTGTCTTGGCTTGCATCCCAAGCAAGACTGATCGTGGTATTTGTGGTGTTGGTGCTGCGTAGATTAGTTGGAACGGTAGGCGGTTGATTGTCCACGACAGGCACAGCTGTGCGCACTTGAATCGTATTGCTGTCAGTGGACACATTACCAGCAGCATCTACGGCTCTGACGGTGTATGAGTATAGGGTATTAGGAGATAATCCAGTTATTTGATAAGGTGAGTTAGCAGAGGTCCCCACTTGTGTTGTGCCACTGTAGACACGGTATTGCTGAACACCTATATTATCCGTTGAGGCTTGCCAAGTGAGTGTGATCGTGGTGGTAGTTTGTGAAGGTGACTGTAGAGATGAAGGCGCAGTTGGTGGTGTGGTATCGACAGGAGCAGAGGATAGTTTCCATAGCGCTGGTGTATTAGGTGGCTCCCATCCATTCAATGAAGTGTGCGTTTGTGTACATTCATAGTTGATGTTTTGATACGTGACGACGGTTCCCTTTTGATAAACGGTATTAGGTGCCCAAGCTGAAGCACCGAAAGCCTGAAAGGGGATCAGCAACACAAAAAGCACAGCGACAATCATAACAGACAGTGGCCGAATTGCTCGGCGATGGATAGATGAATACATAACAAACCTCCTTCGTAAATTGAAATCAGGGAAAGATTTGATAACGATCCCTTCTGTTCGTACAAACAAGGAGTCAGGTTATTATCCTGTTCTCGTGCTCTCACCACCTTTCATTCAGCCCAAGGCATAGATGGATTCGTGATTTGTGAGGTTTGATCCTGCAAATGTCTAAAAAATAGGGCTTACGTAGGAAGTGTATGTTGGGGTATGCGTTGATTTCAATGCTGTTTTCCATTACGATGGTTACATTGAGACAGCTAATAGCTGCTGCTTAAAAAAGCTTGTATGAATAATAAGGTGAGATCATACATACGAGATAGAGCTCACAACTTTACCTACTTGAGCGAAATGATTAGTCATACTAAAACTATTTGGTTCCTGTGATCAGAAATGAATATTTCGTTCAAATTGTATAGATGTTGAGCAGGAGATAAGGAGTGAAAGTCGATGGCTAAAAAGGTGAAAGTGTCTGAGCTAGTAGAACAATTCCAAATGGAAGTGCTTGCTGGTGAACAAGGCATGAAGCGCCTTATCACGGTGGATGACTTGCATCGCCCTGGTTTGGAAATAGCAGGTTACTTTGATTATCATCCAACTGAGCGTATACAGTTGCTGGGCAAAACAGAGCTCACTTTCCTAGAAACGCTACCAGAGGAAACAAGGGTAGAACGGTTAAGAAGGTTCATATCTCCAGAGCTGCCAAGTATCATTATTACACGTGGTCTGGATGTGCCAACCGAGCTCGTGCAAATTTGCGAAGAGAACGAGGTTCCATTGCTGCGTTCCCCATTGGCATCAACGACCTTAGTAAGTCGAATTACGAGCTTCCTTGAAAGAAAGTTGGCACCAACGGCAACTATTCATGGCGTTCTGGTCGATGTCTATGGTGTTGGTATGCTCATTACCGGTGGAAGCGGAATTGGTAAGAGTGAAACAGCGCTTGAGCTGGTAAAGCGCAGTCACCGTCTTGTAGCGGACGATGCGGTAGAAATTCGTCAGACATCTGATAATCAGCTGCACGGTACGGCACCAGATTTGATTCGCCATCTATTAGAAATCCGCGGAATCGGAATTATTAATGTGATGACGCTGTTTGGGGCGGGTGCGGTTCGCAACAACAAGCGAATTAGCGTTGTTATTAAGCTGGAAACATGGCAGCAGGATAAACAATATGATCGTCTTGGGCTCGATGAGGAGACGACACGTATTTTGGATACCGATGTGCCGCTTGTTACGATTCCAGTTCGCCCGGGACGTAACTTAGCCGTTATTATTGAAGTGGCAGCGATGAATTATCGCTTGAAGCGCATGGGTTACAATGCAGCGCTGCAGTTTACAAACAAACTGACAGAGCAAATTAATGAAGATAGTGATGATTTCGATTGATTGATCGTTAAGGATGATTATCGTGGGTGTAGTGAGTATTCATATTTTGAAAAGTTAATTGAAGTAAGTAATGTGCAAGGAACTGAATCGAGGGAGAGTGAACAATGGATACGATCGCATCAACACTGTTGGATCCAATTGCCTTTAAGCTCGGACCAATTTCGGTATACTGGTATGGCTTAATTTTGGGCTCAGCGGCTCTGGCAGGCTTGTTAATTGCTATGCAAGAAGGCAAGAGGTTTAAAATTTCCCAAGATTTCTTTATGGATTTACTGCTGCTTGGTGTTCCATCGGCCTTGATCGGTGCAAGAGCCTATTATGTGGCATTTAAATGGGATGAGTACAAGCATGATCCGATCAAAGTATTTGCGATATGGGAAGGCGGTATTGCAATATACGGCGCGTTGATAGGTGCTGTTATTTGTGCGATTATTTATGTGCGTCGTAAAGGATATAATTTCTGGCGTATTGCGGATATTTGTGCTCCAGGTCTTTTGCTTGGACAGGCAATTGGACGTTGGGGGAACTTTATGAATCAGGAAGCTTATGGCGGTCCGGTTTCAGAAACTTTCTTACGCGATACCTTGAACTTGCCGAACTTTATTGTTAATCAGATGAATGTCCAAGGGACGTTCCATCATCCAACGTTTCTTTATGAATCCATATGGAACATCGTAGGTGTACTGCTTATATTGGCCATTCGTCGCCTTCGCTTCGTAAGAGCTGGTGAGATTTTTATCGGTTATTTAATGTGGTATTCGATTGGCCGCTTCTTTATCGAAGGCTTGCGTACAGATAGTCTTGCTTATCAAGGCTCTGAGTGGATGGCTTCGTTCATGAATACATTGTGGCAGCCAATGACAGCAGTATTCGAAGCTGGTTATCTTGATCCGAACTATGGGAATATACGTATTTCACAATTGATTGCCGTAGTACTTGTTCTCGTCGGCATTGTATTCATTATCTTCCGTCGTGTGACAGGGCGTGCTCAAGCACGCTATCTGGATCCAATTGTTTCTACGAAGGCTGATGCGGCAACTAGCACAGCTACAGACAAGTCAGCAGCAAAGACGGTTCAACATTCGGATCATGCAGTTGCAGAAAATAGGGCAAATGAAAAGAAGAAAAAAGATGAGCAATAACCATAACTAAAGAGCTAGACGTGTAAGGTGAAATAGAAGCTTCAATAGGCTCAGCTTAATTTAATATTAGGGCTCTATTGGGGAAAACATAGCAGTGAAATCTATTGCAGCAATGTAGTAAAAAGGAGAATGAAGCAGCATGATACGAACAGTTCTGTTTGATTTGGATGGTACGATTATCGATACGAATGAGCTCATTATTGAGACATTTATTGAAATCTTGAAGGATGTCGTACCGGCTCCGTTCAACAGAGAGCATATCATCCCTAGTATGGGATTGACGCTTGAGCAGCAGCTTCAAATCTTCACGAAGCAGGATGATGTAAATGACTATGTAAATGCCTATCGAACGTATAATCGTACTCGTCACGATGAGATGGTCAAACCATTTCCTCACGTAAATGAGGTCGTACATACTTTGGCAGAAGCGGGTATTCGGCTTGGCGTAGTTACGACCAAGGTGCGTGAATCTACTGGTCGTGTACTTCGGATGTTTGAGTTATGGGACAAGATGGGCACCGTTGTAACGGTACAAGACGTAACGCATGCGAAACCTCATCCTGAGCCTGTCTTAAAGGCGATCGAAGCATTGGGAGCTGATCCTGCGACTACGATAATGGTGGGCGATAGCCCTGCTGATATCCAGTCTGCAAATGCAGCGGGAGCCATTTCTTGTGGAGTTGCTTGGTCTTTGAAGGGAGAAGCGGAACTCAGAAAGTACGAGCCGCGTCATATCATTCATGACATGCGCGACTTATATGCGCTTGTTGGATTGGAGCGTAACGCAGGTGAGAAACGTTGAGCGTTATCCAGTAGAAGGTCCTAACAGCCTATGGCATATTTATCGTACAGTTAGTCCGTGGAAGGGTGTTAAGAACTTTATTTTCATTCAGTTGGCGAGATATTGCCCTGTTTTGCCGCTCAAAAATAGCATTTATCGTCGTATGTTGAAAATGAAGGTTGGCCAGCATTCTGCATTTGGATTAATGGTGATGGTAGATGTGTTTTTCCCTGAACGTATTTATGTAGGGCGTAATTCAATCATCGGATATAATACAACGATATTAGCTCATGAGTATTTGATAAAAGAGTATCGTCTTGGAGATGTGCGGATTGGCGATAACGTGATGATTGGTGCCAACTGTACTATTTTGCCGGGTGTTACAATCGGGGACAATGCTGTTGTAGCAGCGGGGTCCGTTGTCCATAAAGATGTTCTTCCAGGCCAAATGGTCGGAGGCAATCCAATGCGAGTGATTCGTGAAGCGGCTGCGCAGGGATTAGAGGCATCAGTTGAACAGAATGAATCTACGGAATTAACAGATAGATCTTCTGCTCAAAAAAACACAGTTGAATCAGCGTGATGCGAAAGACGTTTGCGAAAGCAAGCGTCTTTTTTTGCGCTTTTTATTTATGAACACAAAGGTGATGAAGAATAGCTTGTTTATTTTTTCAGTATGATAAATACCAAATATAAAATTAACTCGAAAACTAATGGTGTATTGTGGTAAATTTTATATATTGCTGACTATGAGAAAAGATAAGGAAGTTTGAGAGCATGAAGATAAAATATGTCGTCGCTGTATTCCTGATATTTATACTGCTGGCTATTGGATGTACGCCTCCCCTGAGAGCCTACACAGAGTATAGCGTTGAGTTTGCTGGTCATAATCACGCAGCGGGTAAGGCAATACAAAGGGATGATGAATGGTATATTCCTACACGATTGTTGATGCAAGCCTTTGGGAATCAAACGATAAAGACGGATAACGGAGAAATGCTGCGCATATATACGGCTGATGAGAAGGGAATGCAGCGGGTCGAAAAACCTATTTATTATCGGGATGAGGTTGTCGTGTTAATGTATCATCACATTACATCAAAGCCTAGACGATCCTGGGTGATTACACCTGAACAGTTTGAAGTTCAAATTCAAGAAGTGCTGCGAGCAGGGTTTGAGTTTATTACGATAGATCAATACATAGATTACATGCTGCATAATAAGCCGGTTCCACCCAATGCAGTACTATTAACTTTTGATGATGGATATGCTTCATTCTACACCGATGTTTTTCCGATTTTGAAAATGTACGGCATCAAGGCGACCAATTTTGTTATCATCAACACAATTGGGAATGACAAAAGTGACAGTGTAAAAAAGCTGACGTGGGAACAAATGCGTGAGATGAAGAAAGCAGGGATGAGCTTCTACAGTCATACTTACGATTCTCACAAATATGTTCCAATTAATAAGGAAGGGACAAAGGAGCGTCCCATGCTCATTCGTCCTATGTATCGCGAGGATTTGAAGCGTGTAGAAACACGCAGTGAATATTTAGCTCGGGTAAAGCAGGATTTGCTTATGGCAGAACAGAAATTGAAGCAAGAACTAGGCAATACCAACAGTGTGATTGCTTTTCCGTACGGAGCTTACGATAAGGATGTATTAGACATATGTAATCAGCTTGGTATCAATATATCATTTACGGTGAAGCCAGGTATTAACAATCGCGAGCAGCGCAATGGATTCCGAATTAATGGCGGCGATCAAAAGATTGAAGTAGCTGAGCTAATTGAAAGAATGGCGCATCGCGGGGAAGAACGTGCAGATGACAAGAGGGATGTGGTATGGCGGAACAGCATAAGCCGTGAAAGGGTTGTTTTTAAACAGTCTCCTATTTTACAGAACGATCAGGTATTCATCCCAATGAATGAAGTTATGGAACTGCTAAATATACAACCATCCATCAATCATCAAGGCCGAACAATTACATTGTCCCTGTCATCTGATGATAAGCGCTCACGATAGATAAGATTGGTCCGAATGGTAATAAGCATGGAGCAGGTTCTGTCTGTTCAATCCGTATTGCAAAAAAATGAGTGTGAGATATTTATAGACGGAAGAGAAGAGAATCAATCGAAATGGTTGATTCTTTTTTTATAGTGGTGCATTCACTTTGGAGTACAGACTGCTGGCTGTTGGAAGTACGTAGACAGTAGTCGTAATAGGTAAAATTTGTGTCTGGAAAGGATTGACGGTACATAGGGAAAGTGATAAGATTATCGATAATTTCCTTTTGTTTGCTAATAAATTAACTTGGTAGTACATTAACCCACTAAAGGATCATGGCGTTTGGAGAATGATAGAGATCCAGCCTGGAATCCTGTTAATAGTAGGGATCGAATAGAACGGCGGTGAAGCGTATGACGAAGCCTAAGATGTTTGAGAAACCCTCTGGTGTACGAGATTATTTACCTGAGATGGTGCAGAAGCTGCGCTATATGGAGCAACAAACCCTTCATTGTATGTCACGTTGGGGGTATGCTCAACTCATTACACCTACAATGGAGTTCTATGATACGGTCGGAACGGCAAGTTCGACATCCGATCATAAATTGTTTAAGTTGTTAAATCAACGAGGCACGACGATGGTGCTGCGCTCAGATTTGACGGCACCTATTGCACGCGTAGTCTCTTCGTTACTGGTAGATGAGCCGCTTCCGATTCGACTATCTTATCATGCGAATGTGTTCCGTTCCATGGAAGAAGAGGCTGGCCGTGAAGCTGAGTTTTATCAAACAGGTGCTGAGTTAATTGGCGATAGTTCTGCTGAAGCAGATGCAGAAGTAATTGCGTTGTCGATTGCTTGCTTGCAATCGATAGGAGTCGAGGCATTTCAAGTAGCTATTGGGCATCATAGCTTCTTGCATGCCTTGTTCGAGCATTTGCTGCCTGGTGATGTTGAAGTTCAGCAGTATTTAAAGCAATGCCTTTTGCAGCGAGATGTTGTTGGCTATCGAGAACACATCCAGACGCTGTCTATTGAAGCAGAGCGCATTGAGAAATTGGAAACCGTGCTGCGATTGCGCGGCAAACGAGATGTTATCGAGCAGGCCCGTCAGCTTGTGCCTACAGAGCCCGCGGCTCATTCAGCACTTCATCATCTTGAACAGCTATGGAGTGTTCTGGAGTCTTACGGCGTTGATTCTCATTTGATGCTCGATCTGACAATGGTCGGTGACTTTACTTATTATACAGGGACGATATTTGAGGGGTATGCAGCGGACCTTGGTTCGCCCGTTATGAGCGGCGGTCGTTATGACAATCTATTGCAGCAGTTTGGCCGTCCCGCACCTGCTACTGGATTTGCCATTAAGACGACAAGAATGCTGGATATGATCGAACTGCAAGCTGAGAATGAGAATGTTCCCATTCTGGTGCAGTATGACGATAACCATCGGTCTGAAGCGATTGCAGAAGCGACCCGATTGCGCAATGAAGGGGCCTGCGTCATTACACGCCGGATCGTGCGGGAGGAACAGCTTGCAGAAGTAGACCAACAGAACCTAGAAGCGCTGCATTGGAATGGACGGCGCCTGAAGCGTGTATTGACGTTTGCTGATTGCATAGTTAGCTAACTTTCAGATAAGAAAGGGAGAGCGTTATGAATGATTGGTTGAAGGTAGCGATGCCGAAGGGGCGCATCTATAAACAGGCTTCGACCTTATTCCGTGAAGCAGGGTTGCTTGTTCCTGAAGATGAAGATCAGTCTCGCAAGCTGATTATTGATATTCCTGAAGTGAAGATGCAATTCATTATGGCAAAGCCTGTAGATGTGCCTACTTATGTAGAGTATGGCGCTGCAGATATCGGAATTGTAGGTAAAGATGTGCTGCTCGAAGAGAAGCGAGACGTGTACGAACTGTTAGACCTAGGCATTGCTCGCTGTCGGATGTCGGTAATCGGCTTGCCAGATTGGAAGCCGTTAACGAATCCTCGTGTAGCTACGAAATACCCGAACGTTGCTTCACAATATTTTCGTGAACGTGGGCAGCAGGTTGAAGTGATTAAGCTGAATGGCTCTATCGAATTAGCACCATTAATCGGCTTAGCGGATCGGATTGTCGATATGGTGGAGACAGGGAAAACATTGCAGGAAAATGGACTGATCGAGCTAGAGGAAATGTTCGGTATTACAAGTCGACTTATTGCCAATCGCGTCAGTTACCGGATGAAAAACGAAGCGATTCAGCAGCTGTGTGATCGGCTGCAGGTGCATCGCAATGTTCAGGTAAAAGGATAGTCTTCATATGAGTGAATGGTTTAAATAGGTTTAAATACAATACCTTGTAATGACTAAGCAGGTATATGTTTAGGCATCATCTGGGCCATTCAGCTGTTAAAGGTAATTGGGTCGTTGCTGTGATATGACACAGAGAGTCAAACGTTCAAGGGGCTTACATGTGGGGGAGGGAAAGAAGAATGCAGATTGTTAAGGCGAGTGAATTCCGGCTAGAGCGGGAAGTAGACTATGGTACAGCCGAACAAGTGGCCGTTGTAAAGCGAGTGGTTCAAGATGTGCGCCAGAATGGCGATGCTGGACTGCTTCGTTATACGGAGCAGTTCGATAAGATGGTGCTGACTGCAGAGCAGCTACGAGTAAGCGAGGCAGAGATTCAGGCGGCTTATCAGGAAGTAGAGCCTGCGTTTGTGACGGCGATACAGGAAGCGTCGGCCAACATTCGTGCCTTTCACGAAAAGCAGAAACGAACGTCCTGGATGGATGTCCAATCGGACGGAACACTGCTGGGGCAAATTATTAAGCCGCTAAAGCGTGTCGGTGTCTATGTTCCAGGAGGGAAGGCGGCGTATCCTTCCTCTGTGCTTATGAATGTAATCCCCGCTCAAGTTGCCGGGGTAAAGGAGATTGTGATGGTCACCCCGCCGGCTACTGGCGGCGTTGCAGGGATCGACCCTTATATTCGGGTCGCGGCTGCTGAGGCAGGGGTGAAGGAGATGTATCGCGTTGGCGGCGCACAGGCGATTGCTGCTCTTGCTTATGGCACGGATTCTATCGCTCGGGTCGATAAAATATGCGGCCCCGGTAATATTTACGTCGCGTTAGCGAAGCGAGAAGTATACGGCACGGTTGATATCGATAGTATGGCGGGGCCTTCGGAAATAGTAGTATTGGCTGACGGTAGTGCCAATGCCGCTTATATAGCAGCGGACCTACTGTCGCAGGCGGAGCATGATGAAATGGCATCTGCTGTCTTGGTGACAAGCTGTCCAGAGTTAGCAAAGCGTGTACAGGCAGAGGTAATTTCGCAGCTAGCCTCGCTGCCGCGGCAAGCGATTGCTGCACAGTCGATTGAGCAGCATGGCGCGATTATTGTAGTTGAAGACTTGGAGCAAGGAGTAGATTTCGTAAATGAAATGGCTCCCGAGCATTTAGAAATTATGACGGAGGATCCAATGGAATGGTTAGGTCGTATTGAGAACGCGGGAGCTATTTTTATTGGTCCATATAGCTCTGAGCCCGTTGGAGATTATTTTGCAGGACCTAATCACATTATCCCTACAAACGGAACTGCGCGGTTCTCGTCACCTGTAGATGTGGATATGTTCTTAAAGAAATCTAGCTTAATCCGCTACAGCAAAGAAGCACTCTTGCAGCATGGGGAGAAAATTATGACGATTGCTCGTCACGAAGGATTAGAGGCACATGCACGTGCAATCGAAATTCGAATGAAACAGGAGCAATTCGAAAATAAATCACAGGGGTGAGGGACGATGAGTCAATCTGTATCAGGAGCCGAGACGGTAGAGCGTCAACGTACAGCATCTATTGAACGAGTTACAAATGAGACGAATATTAAGTTGCAATTGGCTGTCGATGGAGAAGGTAAGAGTGATTTTAATACAGGCGTGCCTTTTTTAAATCATATGCTCGATTTGTTTACGAAACATGGTCAGTTTGATCTTAGCGTGCAAGCGAAAGGCGATATTGAAATTGATGACCACCACACCGTTGAGGACATCGGTATTTGTCTTGGTCAAGCCTTGTTGAAGGCGCTTGGCGATAAGCGCGGCATTAAGCGCTATGCATCGGTATTTGTACCTATGGATGAAGCATTGGCTCAAGTTGTAATTGATTTAAGCAATCGTCCACACTTGGAGTATCGCGCGCAGTATCCATCTGCTCAAGTGGGTACGTTCCAGACAGAGCTGGTGCATGAATTTCTGTGGAAACTGGCACTGGAAGCGAGAATGACACTGCACGTAATCGTTCATTATGGCCACAATACGCACCATATGATTGAAGCGGTATTCAAAGCGCTTGGACGTGCGCTTGATGAAGCAACTTCTATTGACCCGCGTGTGAAGGGTGTTCCTTCCACGAAAGGGGTGTTGTAGCGCATGATAGCAATTGTTGACTATGGCATGGGCAACTTACACAGCGTCAGCAAAGCGATAGAGCGCCTAGGCAGAGAGGCGACTATTGTTTCCGAGGTCCAGCCATTGCACAGTGCAACGGGTATTATTTTGCCTGGTGTCGGGGCGTTCGGGGACGCAATGGATGCGCTGCATGCAACTGGTTTAGGCGAGGAACTGCGTAAACTCGTGCAGCAGGGGAAACCTTTGCTTGGCATATGCCTTGGTATGCAATTGCTGTTTGATAGCAGTGAGGAGTATGGTCAGCACAAAGGGCTGGGGCTGCTGCCTGGCAAAGTAGTGAGATTCCCGCAAACCGGCTATAAAGTGCCGCATATGGGCTGGAACTCATTGGCTTGGAAAAATCCTAATCATACCCTTGTGAAAGAGCTTGAGGAGGATTATGTGTATTTTGTGCATTCCTATCATGTGGAAGTGGAAGAGCCTTCTGATCTGTTGGCAACAACGGAATATGCTGATCGTGAAGTGACTGCCATAGTTGCTCGCGATAATGTGTACGGAATGCAGTTCCATCCTGAAAAGAGTGGGTCACTCGGTCTAAAGTTGCTGGAGCAGTTTCTAACGAAAGTCGTAGCGGTGTCTATTTCAAATAAGTAATGGGCTAATGACTCATCGAATAGATTAATGGGTTAAGAGGCGAGGAGGAGCGAATATGTCTGCTGCATTTACGATATATCCTGCGATTGATATTCGCGGTGGGAAGTGCGTACGTCTTGTCCAAGGGGATTATGGACAGGAGACCGTTTACAACGAACATCCGGCTGAAGTAGCACTAAAATGGAAAGCAGAGGGTGCTTCATGGATTCATTTGGTTGATTTGGACGGAGCTAAGGAAGGAAAGCCGATCAATGATGCAGTAATCGGCGAGATTGCGCAGTCTGTAGATATTCCTGTACAGGTAGGGGGAGGACTACGGACGGAAGCAGACGTGGAACGTTTGCTAGAGCTCGGTGTCCGTCGAGTTATTCTTGGGACGGCTGCGATCGAGGATCGCGTATTTGTGCAGAACGTACTGAAACGTTATGGCAGTCAGATTGCAATTGGACTGGACGCGCGCAATGGCTATGTAGCAACTCGTGGATGGTTGGAGACTTCTAATGTCCGTGCGGTAGACTTGGCACAGGAGCTGGCTGGCGAAGGTGCGGAAACCTTTATTTTCACTGATATCTCACGGGACGGCATGATGCAGGGACCTAATGTCGAGGCTATCGTCGAGCTTGCGCGTACATCCGGGCAGCAAGTCATTGCATCTGGTGGGGTAAGCAGCTTGGCTGATGTGGAAGCACTTGCCGCATTTGCGAATGAAGGTGTGAGTGGTGCAATTATCGGCAAGGCATTATACACAGGCGCGGTTGACTTATCGCAAGCGTTGAATGTGTCAGTTGTCCAAGGTAGTTGAGAGAGTAAAATGGAATTTAGATCGTTAATGAAAGCTGTTTGTTAAATTGTTAAATAGATGAATAGTCATACAATTATTGAGTTGTTGCGCTTAGAGGGGAGGAGAAGCCGGGGATGTTAGCGAAGCGAATTATACCTTGCCTGGACGTAAAGGACGGTCGTGTTGTAAAAGGCGTTAACTTTGTTCAGCTAAGAGATGCGGGAGATCCAGTGCAATTAGCCGCGCTATACGATGCTGAAGGTGCAGACGAGCTTGTTTTTTTAGATATATCGGCCTCTGTAGAGGGTAGAGCAACGATGATTGATGTTGTACGCGAAACAGCGGGAAGTATTTCGATTCCTTTCACTGTGGGAGGCGGCATTTCGAAGACAGACGATATGATGCGTTTACTGCGGGCAGGCGCAGATAAGATTGGAATTAATACTGCCGCAGTGCTTAGACCAGAGCTTATTGCAGAAGGTGCGAAACGGTTCGGCAGCCAGTGTATCGTTGTAGCGATTGATGCGAGGTTCAATGAGGAATGGCAGGACTGGGAAGTGTATACACATGGCGGACGTACACCAACTGGAATTCGAGCTATTTCATGGGCGCAGGAGGCTGCTCAGCTCGGAGCTGGAGAACTACTGTTAACGAGTATGGATGCGGATGGCACGAAGGATGGCTTTGATGTGAAGCTTACTCAGGCAGTCTCACAAGCCGTTACCATTCCAGTTATTGCATCTGGTGGTGCAGGCGCAGTGGAACATTTTGATGAGGTATTAACCTCGGGCGGAGCTGATGCAGCCTTGGCGGCATCTATTTTCCATTACAAAGAAATCTCGATTGCACAAGTGAAAGGGCGCCTGCGCGAAAAGGGAGTGACAGTGCGATGAAGCTTCAACAGATAGCATTAATCGAAGATAATGAGGCTTGGGTACAATCTCTTCGTTGGAATGAGCAAGGTCTTCTACCTGTAATTATACAAGATGCAGAAACAAAGGCCGTACTGATGATGGCTTATATGAATCGTGAATCGTTGGAGTTGTCATTGGAACGAGGAGAAACGGTCTTCTGGAGCCGTTCCAGGAAAGAGCTGTGGCATAAAGGAGCCACTTCCGGCAATACACAGCGTATTGTGGAGCTTGCCGTAGATTGTGATCGCGACACGCTGCTCATCCAAGTCAACCCGAATGGGCCAGCTTGTCATACGGGGACATATACTTGCTTTGATGAGGAAGAACGAACTGATTCCGGTAAAGACGAGCAGGGCGTATTCAAGCAGGAGGCGCCCAATAAGCAGCTAAAGGTACAAGTTCAACCAGTTGTGGCCGATGCTGTTGATGAGGAATCTGAATCTGTTCATGTTCTGGAACAGCTAGCTCGAACGATTGTGGAGCGGGAGCGTGAACGTCCAGAAGGAGCATATACAACTTATTTGTTCAATCAGGGACTAGATAAAATATTAAAAAAAATCGGTGAGGAAGCGGCCGAAGTCATTATTGCTGCTAAAAATAATGATGCCAAAGAGCTAACTAGTGAAGTGTGCGATTTGATGTTCCATCTGCTTGTGTTGTTACAAGAACGCAAAGTGAGCTTTAATACAGTTTTGTCTGAAATATCCCATCGACATGCCAAGCCTCGTCGTGATACCTATAGTGAATTGGGTAAAGTGAAGGAATAAACAATAAGTTGAGTAAAAGGAAGTAATTATGTTAGTCATTACTTATAAGCTATATGTAACAAACACAGACCTCTAGTCGTTCGAAAGCGGCTAATAGAGGATCTGTGTTTTTTTATCCCTAAAATCTACAAATGACCGATTGCGAAATATAGGGTAAGGGGGTATAATGATAATAATAATTATAAATTAAAAATAAGTATTAATTAAGTGTGTCAGGTAGCTGTTAGTTGTTGTTTAGATAAAGAGATGTAAAGGGGTGATGAGCCTTCCTTTCGGTTCCCTTACAGTAATTGAGGGAAATAACTGTCGTTGTGTTATACTGGAGATTGTACTATCCAAATTAACACTAGTTACAGTTAGGAGGTGCCTTGGCGATGGCAGATAATAAGCCACAATCAACCGGAACTGACCTTGTATCTACTGCGAAGATTGTTGCGTTTCCGGTGGATGGCGCAGCGTATGCAGAACGTGGAATGAAGGCGTTAGAGCGGCTGCGTTACGACAAGGCGTTAACATATTTTCGTAAGGCCGTACAATGTGAACCAGACAACCCTTTACATCAATGTAATCTAGCAGGCGTTCTTGCTGAGAGCGGGCAATTTGAGGAATCGAATCGAATCCTTGAACATGTCGTCCATCATGTGGAGCCTGAGATGACAGATTGTTTTTACTATATGGCAAATAATTGCGCGTATTTGGAGCAGTTTGAGCAGGCAGAATCTTTGCTGCGGCACTATTTAAAGGAAGATCCGTATGGAGCTTATGCGGAGGAAGCAGAAGAGATGCTGCAGATGCTGATGAATGATATGCGCCATTCTAACCAGCCTGTACTATCTAAAGCTGAGCGTCTTAAAGGAATGAAAGCACAGTTATCTGAATCATTTTCGTCCAAAGAGTTGGAGTTGGATGATGATGCGGTTGAGGAGCAAGAGAACCTCTACTCTGATAATGAATCCGAGATCAGCCATGAACGAGCTCGTGCTTTATTAGAAGAAGGCAAGTTCACTGAAGCGGAACGAATGCTGCTTGAAGTTCTGGAGCAGGATCCAGATTACTTGGCGGCTTGGAACAATCTAGCCCTTGCTTATTACTATATGGGACGCTTTGACGAGGCTGTCTCCACATTGGAAAATGTACTAGATCGAGATAGCGGGAATCTACATGCACTATGCAATCTTGTTATTTTCGAAAAACATGCGGGTAATGATGCTCGTGTAGCTGATCTTGTACAGGTCCTATCTAAGACGGAGCCATTCCATCAAGAGCACGCATTTAAGTTGGCTACAACGATGGGAAGTTTAGGTGAGCATAGTGAAGCTTATCGCCATTTGAAGCGAATCATAATAAAAGGGGCAGTTAGCGATGCAAGTGTATACCATTACGCAGCAGTAGCAGCATGCCACGTGAATCGTTATGATGAAGCTGGTCGTTGGTGGGCAACATGTCGAAGATTGGATAATGAGTCAGGTGTAGCTGCTTACTATATTGAGCAGCTGCAGCAAGTAGTGGATGGCAAGCTAGATCCTATGCCAAGCTATCATTATCGTATCCCTTATGAGGAAGAAAGACGCCGACAAGAGCAGAAGCTGAAGCGTCAGATGAATACGTTACATTTCAAGTCGCCAGAAGGATTGCAAGCTGTTGGACGAGATGATGCAGCAGCACTTGAAACGGCTTGGGAGCAGCAGTTGAAGACGGATCCGCTCGTGCGGTCCTCCTTGTTCTGGGCGTTGCGCTTTGGAGAAACAGGAACGAAGCTTCAAGCATTGCAGGCGATTCACATGCTTCATGATGAAGAAGCAAAGGAAGCATTGCACAGCTTGCTGCTTGATCCGGCACAAGAACTATATTTGAAGCAGGTTGCTTTTTATATGTTGCGCAAGATGGGTGTTGAAGGGCCGATTCAGTTCGAGCTGCAAGGTGAAGAGCTTAGCCAATCGAACAACCATTTAGCTAATCATCTGCCAGAGTGGAAAGAGGTGTGGCAGAAGGTTCTCACAACTACAGAGTCACACATGCAAGGACGATATAATGTATTTATGCTCCATGATGTTGAGACGATGTGGATTGAATTCCTGACACAGCTGTATCCTGACGTCCCTCGACTTCAAAAAGCGGAATCTTGGTCGGCTGCCCTAGAGTACCGAGTAGCGCAGCTGTATCAATGCGACGTTACTTTGGAACAATTGGCGGAGCGGTATGGGACATCTTCAGCCACAATAAGCAAGCATGTAAAGCGAATGGATGAAGTAAGTGAAATTGATACGATGAATGTTACGCAGTAGTAGTTAACTTACTGGGAAGTGTGTTGTGCCAGCTGCATATACGTACGTTCAATTATCAAGCTAGCTTTACGAAAATGCGATATTTCTGATAAACATGATATATGAGAAGAATATTTTTTAATAGGAGGAAGTTACAATGGAGAAAAAAATACACAAAGTTGTCGTAATCGGAACAGGTCCTGCTGGTTATACGGCAGCTATCTACTTGGCACGTGCGAACATGGAGCCGCTCGTTATCGAAGGTCCTCAACCAGGCGGACAGTTGACTACAACGACAGATGTAGAGAACTTCCCAGGCTTCCCAGAGGGCATTATGGGTCCAGAATTGATGGACAATATGCGCAAGCAAGCTGAGCGTTTCGGGACGACTTTTAAAACAGGCTGGGTTACAGGCGTAGACGTGTCTGAGCGTCCATTTAAGCTGCAAGTTGAAGGGATTGGCGAGATTGTTGCGGAGGCTGTCATTGTAGCGACAGGTGCTTCTGCTAAATATATGAACATTCCTGGTGAGCAAGAGAACTTGGGTAAAGGGGTTAGTGCATGCGCAACATGTGACGGTTTCTTCTTCCGCAATAAGAAGATCGTCGTTGTTGGTGGTGGAGATTCCGCCATGGAAGAAGCTAATTTCTTAACTCGTTTCGGCTCTGGTGTTACATTGGTGCATCGTCGTAACGAACTGCGCGCATCTAAAATTATGCAGGATCGTGCTCGTGAAAACAGTAAAATTAGCTGGGATCTCAATGTAACGCCAATCGAAGTAGAAGCAACGGGTATGGGTGTTACGGGTCTTCGTGTTAAAGACAACGAGACAGGTGAAGTGCGCGTTATTGAGACAGATGGTCTATTCGTAGCGATCGGTCATAAGCCGAACACAGACTTCTTGCGTGGTCATGTGAATCTTGATGAGAACGGCTATATCGTTGTTACGCCAGGAACAACAGAAACTAGCGTTCCAGGTATTTTCGCTGCAGGCGATGTATTCGATACGAAGTATCGTCAAGCGATTACGGCTGCAGGATCAGGCTGTCAGGCTGCCTTGGATTGCGAGAAATATCTTGAAGGTAATATGGTGCATGACTGGAGCAAAAGCTTGTAATGGCATAACTAGCATTAACAGGTAATATTTATGTTATAGATAGGTTTTTTATTTATGGATGACAATCAAGATTAGACGGAGTCGTAGTGGCTCCGTCTCTATGCGTTCAGCTAGTGGGTTCTCTTGACCTCACTAGTGGGTTCGCGTATATTGGGTACAGAAGTACCATACGATTATGAATAAAAGGTGGATGACGCATGTCTGAGCAAATCTACGTGGGTGTCGATTTGGGAGGAACGGCAATTAAGGTCGGACTCGTAAATGCAGAAGGAAATCTATTGCAAGTTTTTGAGGGTCCAACTGAAGTGCCGAAAGGTCCTGAAGCGGTAATCGATAACATCGAGAAATATGTTCGTCAGATCGTAGAGGAATCACCCTACGATTGGAGTCAGGTTGCTGGAGTCGGCGCAGGTGTTGCTGGGTTCACGAATGTGAAGGAAGGCGTTATCTTGCTAGCGCCCAATGTAGGATTTAAGGATGTGCCGATTCGTTCCATATTAGAAGAACGTTTGGGCAAGCCGATTAAAATTGACAATGACGCGAATGTAGCGGCATTGGGTGAAGTATGGAGCGGAGCAGGCAAAGGTATCGATTTCTGCGTATGCTATACACTTGGAACAGGTGTAGGCGGCGGAATCATTATCGATGGCAAGATTGTTCAAGGATTTAACGGACTTGCTGGAGAACTTGGACATATGTCGGTTATTCCAGATTTGGAAGCGATTCAATGCGGCTGTGGCAAGATGGGATGCTTGGAGACAGTGTCTTCCGCGACAGGCATTATTCGTATGGCTGATGATGCAGTTAAACGTGGAGATCGGACATCCTTGTCATTGCTGGAAGAAGCTATTACAGCAAAAGATGTATTCGATGCTGCTAAAGCAGGAGACGAAGTGGCAATTCGCATCGTAAGTCGTGCTGCTTACTATATCGGCAAGTCAATGGCCGCTGTAGCAGTGACATTGAATCCGCAGCGCTTTATTATCGGCGGCGGTGTATCTAAGGCGGGCGAATTCTTATTCGAGCAGATCCGTGAGTCGTTTATGAAATTTTCACCTGAGCCTGTTACGCGTGGTGTTACGATCGAAGCAGCTCAACTAGGAAACGATGCAGGAATGATCGGCGCAGCTGGATTGTTTATTCGTTCATAGTGTGATGTTTTGCAGTTGAATTTGATTTTGTATGCTATAGGTATGTGTTGAATCAGATTCGGTTCGTAATCGATTCGGACAAGGAGGGGACGAACGATGAATGAATCAACGGAAACAACTGCATTAGCGAAACTAGTCATTATTACCGGCATGTCTGGTGCGGGGAAGACGATCGCGGTGCAGAGTCTAGAAGATTTGGGTTTCTTTTGTGTGGATAATTTACCCCCTGTCTTAATTCCGAAGTTTGCAGAACTTATCGAGCAATCAAAAGGAAAGATTGGCAAGGTAGCGCTAGTTATCGACTTGCGTGGGCGGGAATTTTTTACGGCCTTATCGGAATCATTAAATCATATTCGAGATCATTATACGATTAGTTGTGAAATCTTATTTTTGGATGCCACAGATGGTGTACTTGTACGTCGATATAAGGAAAGCCGCCGACGTCATCCCCTTGCTCCAGATGGTATGCCGCTTGATGGGATCCATCAGGAACGCAAATTGCTTGAAGAATTGAAGGGTTGGGCGACTCAAGTCATCGATACTAGCAACTTGAAGCCTGCACAGCTTAAGGAACGCATTATTTCACGCTTCAACCATACAAATCAGCAAGTTATGCCGATTAACGTAACTTCGTTCGGATTTAAGTATGGAGTGCCGATAGATGCAGACCTCATATTTGATGTGCGCTTTTTACCCAATCCTCATTACGTAGATGCTCTCCGCCCTCGGACGGGGCAGGATGCTGAAGTGTACGATTATGTGATGAAATGGCCTGAGACCCAAGCCTTTCTTCAGAAGCTGTTGGATATGCTTAATTTCTTAATTCCACAGTATCAGAAAGAGGGCAAGGGACAAGTAGTCATTGGTATTGGATGTACAGGCGGCAAACATCGTTCAGTGGCTATCGCCGAATACTTGGGACGCATGATTGGTTCAAGTGATACGGAAGTCGTACGTGTGAGCCATCGTGACTCTGAGAGGGATCGTCACTAACAGGAGGTCGCTGCGATGACGCATAAGGATGGAGACTTGGAAGAAACGCGCAATCGACCGCGTATTGTCGTTATGGGTGGAGGAACTGGTTTATCCGTTATGCTGCGCGGACTGAAAGAAAAACCGCTCGATATTACCGCTATCGTAACAGTAGCTGACGACGGAGGCAGTTCAGGCATTTTACGCAGTGAGCTGCAAATGCCTCCGCCAGGTGATATACGCAACGTATTGACGGCACTGGCTGATGTTGAGCCCTCTTTGTCTGAGATGTTGAAGTACCGTTTTCATCAAGGCAGTGGCCTTGCAGGTCATAGCTTAGGTAATTTAATTTTGGCTGCAATGACGGATATTACAGGTGACTTTGTTGCTGGCGTCAGAGAGCTAAGCCGTGTCCTAGCTGTTAGAGGTCGTGTGCTGCCTGCTGCTAATCAAGCTGTTTTGTTAAAAGCGGAGATGGCAGATGGAACAATTGTAGAAGGCGAGTCCAATATCCCTAAGGTAGGCAAACGCATCAAGCGCGTCTTCATTGAGCCGCACGATGTTCGTGCGCTGCCAGAGGCGGTTCAGGCTTTGAAGGAAGCGGATGCGATTCTGATTGGACCTGGCAGTTTGTATACAAGTATTATGCCGAACTTACTAGTGCCCGAATTGGCAGAAGCCGTATTAAATTCGCAGGCAGTAAAGCTATTTGTGTGTAATGTGATGACTCAGCCTGGCGAGACCGACAATTACACAGTAGGTGACCATTTGGATGCGATTCAAGAACATATTGGTCATCAGTTATTTGACTATATCATCGTGAACGATGGTGAAATTCCGCCTCAAGTACAGGATAAGTATGCTGAGAAGGGCGCTCGCGCCGTTCATTTGGATCTTGAAGAGGTGAAAAGCCGTGGATATCAAGTTATTGCTGATTCCTTAGTGCTTTTCCGTACGTATTTGAGACATGATGCGGATAAATTAAGCCACCATATATATCAGTTGGTGGAAAATTGGATGTTACGAAAGAGGTGAATGGACGATGTCTTTCGCGGCACAGACCAAGAAGGAATTAACGCTAATTGAAGGGGACGGGTGCTGCGAGAAGGCGGAACTGTCAGCGCTTATGCGTATGAATGGTTCGGTCCAGTTATCTTCTAACCGTAAAGTAATACTTGATGTGTCGACAGAAAATGCCGCAATTGCGCGGCGTATATATAAACTAGTAAAGGCGCATTATCAAGTGCATACCGAATTGCTGGTGCGTAAAAAGATGCGCCTGAAGAAAAACAATGTTTATATTGTGCGGATACCTGCTTTTGTGCAGGAGATGTTAACAGATCTGCATATCGTTTCGGAAGGTTTTATGTTCACGGATGGTATAGATAAGCGAGCATTGGCAAACAATTGCTGTAAGCGAGCTTACTTGCGAGGAGCGTTTCTTGCAGGAGGATCGGTGAATAACCCCGAAGGGTCGTCCTATCACTTAGAGATCTACTCGATGTACGAAGAGCATTGCAAAGCGCTTGTCGATCTTGCCAATGGATTTGAGTTAAACGCTCGATTTATTGAACGGAAGAAAGGCTTCGTGTTGTATCTCAAGGAAGGCGAGAAGATTATCGAGTTCTTGAACATTATTGGCGCTCATCAAGCCTTGTTTAAGTTTGAGGATGTTCGCATTATGCGCGATATGCGCAATTCGGTAAACCGAATCGTCAACTGTGAGACGGCAAACTTAAATAAGACGATTGGCGCAGCCGTTCGTCAAATTGATAATATCAAGTTGATCAAGAGCAAAGTGGGGCTCGACAGCTTGCCAGATAAGTTGAAGGAAGTAGCTGAGGTTCGATTAGCACATCCGGATATTAATCTAAAAGAAGTCGGAGAACTACTGAAGGGGAAGGTCAGCAAGTCGGGGGTTAACCACCGATTGCGTAAGCTTGATGAATTGGCGGAGCGTATTCGTAATAGTTAGCGACTTAACGCTAGTGAAAACGCTATAATAATGCTATAATGTGATAAATTGAACAGATTTGTTGCAAGAAAAGTAACATTTAGGTATGTTAGAATAAAGATTACAAATAATAATCGGAATTTAAGTAGGGGGTATAGTACGCATGGCTCAACAACCAGTTGTTGTACGACTGAAGACAGGCTTACACGCTCGACCTGCAGCTTTGTTCGTTCAAGAGGCTAACAAATATTCCTCTGATATTTTTGTTGAAAAAGAAGATAAGAAAGTGAACGCGAAGAGCATCATGGGTATCATGAGTCTCGCGATCAGCTCTGGAACTTCTGTTACGATCACTGCTGATGGTGCTGATGCAGACCAAGCGGTAGCTGCTTTGGTTGCTTTGGTAAGCAAGGAAGAATTAGATAACTAATAGAACGATTAAATAGGCCCGTCTGTCTTGTGCAGGCGGGTTTCTTTATATTCATATCATATTCATATCGTAATCGGTATGGCGGATTCGGACATAATAAACCTAGTTGACTTAACGGCAATGCCGATCGAGGGAATGGATATAAAAGTAAGAGAAATGCGTAGTTGCTGGGTAGATCTTTGGTGAGCTTGCGTATATTTATGAAGGCGAAACCTAACGTAACTGTAACGTTTTCCTATGTACATCATGACTGATCTTATGACCATAATCAACCTTCTTTAGAAAAACTTTAGAATACAGCCCATATATATAGCTCCTCTATAAAATCAAATTATAGCGCGTGTTGTGCACGTTAAAATAAGGTGAAATCTACACAATCTATGGAATTAATGTGGAAACCGAGAAATGTTTGGTTTATTCGTTAATGGTATTGTGAGTCTGAGTTGGCGATGATATGATGAGGATAGTTTAGATTAGTTTAGATGAGACGAGACAGGTTGAGTTGAGCTGAGTGAAGAGTTAAAAAATGCATATCTTTTTCTCCACTGAGACTACCCTGTTCTCCTCTGTTCAGAAACGGAGGCCAACATTATGAGTAGTATTTTATCCCACATCACTTACAACCCTAAGCAGCAGTCCTACAAGACGAAAGGCAATATTCAGGTGTACCGTACCATTGAAATGGTAGAAGAAGAGCAAGCGATTCATAGCATTTTGAGCCAGATTGATGGTGCAAGAGGTGCGCTTTATTCCAGTTCTTATGAATATCCAGGAAGGTATTCGCGCTGGGATATGGGGTTTGTTCATCCTTCTTTGCAGCTGCGATCTTCAGGGCCGCGATTCTATATCGAGCCATTGAATGAGCGTGGCGAGGTGCTCGTGCCAGCTATTTATCGAGCGCTCTTGCAGCTTGATACGATCGAAGTGATAAGAACAACGGAGCGTATTGAGGGCAGCATATTAAAAACAGACACCCCTTTTAACGAAGAAGAGCGAACGAGCCAGCCATCTATTTTCCAAGTGCTGCGACAAATTAAGAACTTATTCTACTACGAAGATGATTCTTTTTTAGGTTTATACGGTGCCTTTGGTTACGATCTCGTCTTTCAACTTGAGCCGGTGGCCAGTAAGCATGAACGCCAAGAAGGTGACTCAGAAATTATCCTATTTCTTCCTGATGAGCTAGTTGTCGTGGATCACCAGATGTCTTGTGCCTATCGCATGTCTTACGAGTTCGAAGTCGATGGCCAGATGACTGCTGGGCTACCTAGAATTACACCTGCTGTTCCAACCCAAACTACTAATCCAAATGTGAATGTTGAATATAAATCAGGCGAGTATGCGGACTTAGTTCGTGTAGCCATCGAGGAATTTAGAGTCGGGAATATGTTCGAAGTTGTCCCCTCTCAAACATTGTATGAGCCTTGTTACGACAGTCCTTCGCAAATCTTTTTACGCCTAAAGGAATTGAATCCTAGCCCTTATGGATTTATCGTAAACTTGGGAAGTGAGATGCTTGTCGGTTCTTCCCCAGAGATGTATGTCCGCGTTGAGAACGGTCGGGTTGAGACATGTCCGATATCAGGTACAATCAAGCGTGGCAGCAACGCTATTGAAGATGCGAACAACATACGTGAACTTCTCAATTCTGCTAAAGATGAAGCGGAGCTGACCATGTGTACGGATGTGGATAGAAATGATAAGTCTCGTATTTGTAAGCCTGGTTCTGTCCGTGTTATCGGGCGCAGGCAATTAGAAATGTATTCCCATCTCATTCATACCGTAGATCATGTAGAAGGTTATTTAGAACCTCAGTATGATGCCTTGGATGCCTTTATGACCCATATGTGGGCAGTAACTGTAACAGGGGCGCCTAAGCGCGCGGCTATTCAATGGATTGAACAGCACGAGCAGTCGCCTCGTGGCTGGTATGGAGGAGCTGTAGGTGTATACAGTTTCAATGGTAATTTAAATACAGGATTAACACTGCGTACGATTCGCATAAGAAATGGAATGGCTGAGATTAGAGTTGGCGCTACGTTGTTATACGACTCAATTCCAGAGCTGGAAGAGGAAGAAACGTTAACGAAAGCTGCGGCACTAGTGAAAGCAATCCGTGGGTGGAATCAGAAGAAGGAAGCTCCCCCTGCTGATATTCAGGTCGGTAAAGGCAAGCGTATTTTGCTCGTCGATCATGAGGATTCCTTTGTGCATACGCTAGGTAATTATTTTAAACAGACGGGGGCAGACGTCATTACGTATCGCTCTTCGGCAGCTAGAGAGCAGCTCACGAAACAATCCTTTGATCTTGTTGTATTGTCACCGGGTCCAGGCAGACCAGAGCAATTTCAGCTGAGCGAAACGATTGAGCTATGTTTGCAGCGCAATATTCCGATATTCGGTGTATGTCTTGGTCTGCAAGGCATTGTAGAGTACTTTGGTGGCTCGTTGGGTACACTAGATTATCCGCAGCATGGTAAGGGTACTGTGCTAGATTTCGTTAAGCCGTGCCATCTATGGAACGGTCTAGAAAGTGGAATCGAAGTCAGTCGTTATCATTCGCTGTACGCTAATACGGTGCCGGAATGTCTAGATGTAACCGCGATGTCCGAGGATGGAGTAGTCATGGCAGTACGTCATCATTCACTTCCGATTACAGCGGTGCAGTTCCATCCGGAATCCATTTTATCGCTGCGTCATAATGCAGGAGTTCAGATGATTCAGAATGTTGTTGCTTCTTTGTCGGCACAAAAGGAATAACATTTCTCATTTTAAAAGAGATTTTAAGATGGGATGGACGAATGAAGTTGTAAAAGTAGTTTGTATGTAGACGTTTATACGATGCAAATAGTCAGGGTGCTGAGGCAAGGGGAACGGAACCTCTTGTTTCAGCGCTTTTTTGTTAGTTATTATAGTATTTAAGAAATTTGAAATTGTTGAATATTAGGAGTGTTTTTAGGTGGAGATGGAGCATGTACCTTACATCGTGATGGATTTCGATCAAGAAACGTTGGTATTTGAGCGTCCATTGCAAGTGTTGCAAACGAAGCGAATAGAAGAAGTGGAAGCTGTATTCGAACAAGTGCAGACAGCGATGAAGCAAGAGAAATATGTTGTCGGTTATGTTTCTTATGAAAGTGCGCCTGCTTTCCACGCTCATTACAAAGTAAAATCAACCAATAGCGATTTCCCTTTGTTGTGGTTCGGGATTTACGACAAGCCGACAGCAGTAAAATCGCATCAGCAGTTACCATACCAGGTGTCAGAATGGAAGCCCTCTACAGATTACGGCAAGTATGAGGACGGTATTAAACAAATACATAACGCTATCGCAAGCGGAGATACGTATCAAGTCAACTATACCATTCGGTTTCATTCTGAATTTGAAGGTGATGATCGCTCTTATTATGAGCATCTGAAGGCCGCCCAAAAAGGGAATTATTCCGCTTACTTAAATCTGGGTCGTTATCGGATTTTATCGGTTTCGCCGGAGTTGTTTTTCCGTTGGGACGGAGAAACCATTGTAACGAAACCGATGAAGGGAACAGCGCCGCGTGGAATTGGAATGGCTGATGAACAGCAAAAAGAGGAATTGGCTGCGTCCGAGAAGAACCGTGCGGAAAATTTGATGATTGTCGATTTGCTCCGTAACGATATTAGCAAAGTAGCAGCAGTAGGTTCCGTGAAAGTTCCAAAATTATTTGAAATCGAACCTTATCCAACTGTGTATCAAATGACATCTACAGTGGAAGCAAAGACAAAGCCGAACACTACTTTGTTCGAGTTGTTTAGCGCTATGTTCCCTTGTGGATCGATTACAGGGGCTCCTAAGATCAGTACAATGGGGATTATTGATTCGCTAGAGGACGAGCCTCGTCATATTTATTGCGGGGCAATTGGGATGATTACACCTGATCAGCAAGCGTTGTTCAACGTGGCGATTCGGACGGTGTTAATTGATAAGGAGACGAAACAAGCTGTGTATGGTGTTGGCGGAGGCATTACATGGGATTCTACGGTAGCAGATGAATATGAGGAAGTTATGGCCAAGTCTAAAGTGTTGTCTTATCGAGCGGAGTGATTGGGGAGAAATATAAATAGATTCCATCATTTTCATAACGTGGTGCAACATTTTACTTCTTTTTGCGTTTAGGAGACAAGAATCATAAACATTCTACACTTGGAGGGGTTTGTTATGCATCAACTTTGGAAGCGTACTATGGTGGCTGTGGCACTATGTGCCGCATTATTCGTGACTTCTGTGCAGCTTCAGCCGGGTACGGCTTCTGCCGCTGTGGCTACAGATGTGAACAGAAACGTTATTTCCGTTACAGGTCAAGGTAAGCTTGAGGTAGATCCTGATATTGCTTACGTGGTATTAGGCGTGGTTACCAAAGCTGACAAAGCAGATGAGGCTCAGAAGCTTAACGCTGAGAAGTTCGATAAGGTGAAAAAGGCGCTGACGAGTCATGGTGTAGATAACAAAGATGTGAAGACGGTCCAGTTTAGTGTTCAACCTCAATACTCCTATAAAGAGAATCAGGAGCCTAAAATAGTAGGGTATGAAGCAAGACATCAAGTAAAAGTGAGCTACCGCAAGTTGAGTCAACTTGGCGACCTTGTTGATGTGGTGTCTAAAGCAGGAGCAAATGATATTTCCGATATTTCATTTGGTATCGAGAACATCGAGAGCCTAGAGTTGCAAGCTTTAGAAAAGGCAGTGGCTAATGGTACGAAAAAGGCTCAGGCTCTAGCAAAAGCGAGTGGTCGTCAGCTTGGTCAAGTCCTTACAATTTCCGAAACAGGCAGTGATTTCTCAATACCACGATTAGCTGTAGCTGAAATGGCTAATGACCAAATGGCTAAGGTAGCGCCGAGTGCCCCTCAAGCAGGTCAAGTTAAAATACAAGTAAATGTACAGCTACAATTTGAGCTAAAATAACAATTCCAAATCGATCCAGAAACGAACCGCTTATGAGTGTCAACTCAATGGGCGGTTCATTTTTGTGCATTTTTCGGTTAAAATAGAGGATAGTTAGCCGTTATATGGGATAAAAACGTTATTTACGTGAAATTTCACGTATGGATATGTCGAAATTACGTAAAACTAGTTGTAACAGATGTCAAAACGATGTATATTGAATATGCAAAAAATTAATGTACACTTTGGAGCCATACCAATGGATATGGCTTTTTTTTATGATATAGCTATGTACGTTGTCTACGGATGACGGGAAGGGGTTGATTGTTTATGATTCATCTGGAAAATGTAGAAAAGCATTTTGCCGGGCAACCCGTTGTACATCCCTTGTCTCTGACAATTGATGAGGGGGAGTTTCTGACACTGCTCGGTCCGAGCGGATGCGGGAAAACAACGATACTTCGTATGATTGCCGGTTTCGAACAACCATCTTCTGGCGAAATTCGTCTCGATGGAGAAGATGTTACACAATTGCCGCCGAATAAGCGGAACTTAAACTTAGTATTTCAACATTATGCGCTCTTCCCCCATATGACGGTGGAGGAGAATATTGCGTTTGGTCTAAAAATGAAAAAGATTGATGCTGCTGAGCAGCGTGTTCGTATCGAGGAAGCGATTCGTCTGACGCAGCTTACACCGCTTGCAAAGCGCTATCCGCACCAGCTTTCTGGTGGACAACAGCAGCGTGTAGCAATTGCTCGTGCAATTGCAAATAAGCCGAAAGTTCTTTTGCTAGATGAGCCGTTGGGTGCGCTTGATTTACAGCTTCGCAAAAACTTGCAGGCTGAACTTAAGCAGTTGCAACGCAGCTTAGGTATAACGTTCGTTTATGTTACTCATGACCAAGAAGAAGCGATGATGATGTCTGATCGCATTGTTATTATGAACTCGGGACGTATCGAAATGATCGGTACACCTCGCGAAGTGTATGAACGCCCGGAGACGTTGTTTGCAGCTACTTTTATTGGCGAAAATAACATTTTCCATGAAGAAGAACGTTTATATACTGTTCGTCCAGAAAAGGTTCGTGTCAGTGAACAGCTGGAAGGAGCACGAAAAAACGGAATTATCCAAGATATTTTGTATTTGGGCAATATTCATAAGCTAGTCGTTCACTTGGATGATGAACAGACATCGGTTACAAGTGCATTGGACTTTACAGACAATCGCGAGTGGAAGCTTGGACAGCATGTAGGGCTGCACTGGAACGATCAAGATGAGGTGACAGTCGGTCGATGAATAAACGTACCTTCGGCCTTGTTGCACCTGTTGTATTGTGGCTATCCTTGTTTCTCATTATTCCAATGGCTGCTGTCGTTGTCGTCTCGTTCATGCAGCGGGATAATTTAGGAAATATTATTTGGAACTTTAACTTTGATAATTATGCTCGGTTCTTTGATCCGTTATATCTGGGTATATATTGGGATACGATCTGGGTATCGCTTATATCAACCGTACTCTGTCTATTGTTAAGCTATCCGTTGGCTTACTATATTACGACGGTCAGTGCTCGTGCACAGAAGCTTTGGCTGATTGCGATTACGATACCATTTTGGATTAACTTCCTTATTCGTACCTACGCATGGGTCATTCTGCTTCGCACACAAGGTATAGTGAACTCGTTATTGCTCGATATTGGGCTTATACGGGAGCCATTGCAATTGTTGTACACGGATGGAGCTGTAATCCTCGGTATGGTGTACACCTTTATTCCGTATATGGTACTTCCCATCTATGTTGCGTTGGAGCAAATGGATAAGCGCTTGTTGGAGGCAGCAAGTGACTTGGGCGCAAGCCGTTGGAAGTCATTTTGGCATATTACTTTGCCACAAACAAAGACGGGAATTATGACAGGCAGTGTGCTCGTATTCGTTACGACGACGGGGATGTATGTCATCTCGGATATTCTCGGTGGCGCGAAGTCACAAATGCTTAGTAACATTATTCAAAATCAATTTCTTGGGGCGCGCGATTGGCCGTTCGGCTCTGCGTTGTCGGTTATTTTTATCATTAGCTCGATGATTATTATCGGTCTCTTTAACCGTGCGATGCGTTCCAAGTATGATGCGTCGAGGGAGGCGAAAGCATGATGACGGCACAGTCGAAAAAGAAACATCCGTTGTTGTCGATCCACTCCTTCTTAATGCTCGCTTTTATTTATATTCCTGTGCTGCTTATTGTCGTGTTCTCGTTCAATGATTCGCGGATGAGCACCAATTGGAGCGGCTTCACATTTGATTGGTACATTAAGTTGTTCCAGAACGATAATGTGATGACGGCTGTAAAGAACAGCTTGTTTATCGCGCTTGTCTCGACAATCGTCTCGACAGTGTTAGGCACAATGGTGGCATTGGCGATTCGCAAGATGCAGCATAAAAAGACGTTGAACAGTTTGTTGTATTTGCCAATTATCGTTCCTGATATCATTATGGGCTTGTCGCTGTTGATTCTGTTCAGTCAGCTAAAGATTGACCTCGGGAAGATGACAGTAATTATTGCGCATATTACGTTCAGCATCTCCTATGTATATGTCATCGTCACTTCACGCTTAGCTAATTTGGGTAAGCAATGGGAAGAGGCGGCATCAGATCTGGGAGCAACGCCTTGGCAGACGTTCCGCTATGTTACATTGCCGACGATCTGGCCGGGTATTATTGCAGGAGCGCTTATTGCGTTCACGCTGTCAATTGACGACTTTATGATTAGTTATTTTGTGGCGGGGCCAGAATCATCGACCCTTCCGATATATATTTACAGCTCAGTAAAACGTGGCATCTCTCCAGAGATTAATGCGCTGTGTACGATTCTAATCGTAGTTAGTGTGACGCTAATTGTTGCGGCGCAATGGCTTGTTAACCGTGGTAATGGTGATAAGCGCGGCAATATGCTGCCATTCTAAAGTTACGGTCAGGTGCATGGAGCAGCTGTGTTTGCATTCTAACGAAGCAGGTCGTACGAAATTAAGTAACCAAAGTTACGGATCAGAAAGGGGTATTTTGAATTGAACAAAAAATGGATTGCACTTTTACTGACAGGAATACTGGCACTTACAGTTCTAGCTGGATGTACAGGCGGTTCCTCCCAACCAACATTGAACTTGTATGGATGGGCAGATAATTTTGATCCAAAAATGATAGAGAAGTTTGAAAAAGAGAACAACGTGAAGGTCAACTATACGTACTTCGCAAACAATGAAGAGTTGTTGGCAAAGATCAAAGCTGGTGGTGCTAACTACGACTTGATCCAACCATCCGACTACATGGTTGCTACGATGGTACAGCAGGGTCTATTGGAAGAGTTGAATAAGGATAACATTCCTAACTTCAAGCACTTGGCGGACAAGTTTAAGAACCCTGAGTACGATCCAGACAACAAGCATTCGGTTACGTATATGTCTGGTGTTACAGGTATCGCGTACAATAAGAAGTACATTAAAGAAGTGCCAGATAGCTGGGAAGATCTTTGGAATCCAGCTTACAAAGGCAAAGTGCTATTGCTTGACGACAACCGCGAAGTTATCGGCATGGCTTTGAAGAAAGCTGGCAAGTCCAACAGCTCTCGCGATGATGCAGAAATCAACGCAGCTGTGAATGATTTGCGTAAGCTTGTTCCAAACGTGTTGGCATTCGATACAGACAGCATTAAGCAGAAAATGATTCAAGAAGAAGCTTGGATCGGAACACTATGGTCTGGTGATGCGGCGTTTGCAGCAGCTGAAAATCCTGATATCGCTTATGTTGTACCGAAGGAAGGCAGCACGATTTTCTCTGATAATTTCGCTATTCCTAAGGGAGCGAAAAATAAAGAGTTGGCTGAGAAATTCATCAACTTTATGATGGATCCTCAAAACAGCGCAACGAACTATGAAGCTATCGGCTACAGCAATCCAATTGCAGCAGCGAAGCCTCATCATAGTAAAGAATACAATGAGAACCCGATGATCAACCTAACGGACGAGGAAATGAACCGTACGGAGTGGTTGGCTGACGTAGGTGACAAGATTCAATTGTATGATCGCCTTTGGACGGAATTGAAGAGCGGCCAATAATCTTTGAATCAAATATAGATGACGAAAGACACATCCGACCAATGGAGAACATTGAAAGGGTGTGTCTTTTTTTGTTTACATGGATCTGGTAAAAGATGCAGAATGGGGCCAGCCAGTTGGCCTTTGTTTCTACTCGCGTTATTCTAGCAGTGACAATTGCTTGGTTTCATATATAATAGAATGAAATGGATAAAGTATCCACATTTTTAGCGATGCTGACAGAAGGAGTGTTACCATGACTCAAATACTATTAATATCAGGAAGTCCCCGCAAAGGCTCTAATTCTAGCAAAGTCGTACGCCATTTGCAGGAACAATTAGTGGCAGCGGGTGCTACTTGTAATGTGTTCGATCTCAACACGGATAAGCTTCCGATTTATGAGTATGATCAGTCTCAGTATGAGCTTGAAAACGTGCGTAAACTTGTAGAACAGGTTCATGAAGCAGATGGCTTTGTCATCTGTACACCAGAATATCATGGAGCTATGAGTGGAGCTTTGAAGAATGCACTAGATTTTCTAAGCGGGAAGGACTTCTCAGGTAAACCATGCGCAATCGCTGCGACAGCTGGCGGAGGCAAGGGCGGTATTAACGCATTGAACAACTTGAGAACCGTGCTGCGCTCGCTGTATGTGAACGCACTGCCTCATCAAATTATCGCTGATCCGAATGTGTTTAACGAAGAGGGACAAGTTTCAGAAGAGCGCACAGCCAACGGCCTAGGCTTGCTTGCAGAGCAACTGCTTGCTGAAGTGAAGCTACGTAAATCATAGAGATAAAAGTCGTCCAGTCTGATTTTATCTGATTTTAAGGTTTCGCTCAGATTCGTTTAATCTAGCAACGTTATTCTGATAGTGGACCGAATGACAGATGAGTAGAGCAAAGGAGGGCTGCCGCACGACTTCATAACCTTGACACAACGGCTTGTCCGTTGGACAAGGAGTATCCGTTTCATCTTTTCTCATGGTTTACAGTTTACCCCTAGAACATATATATGGCCGTATCACCCTCGAGGTGGTACGGCATTTTTTTGTTTATAGAATAGTTTGCCTTAATGAAAATTAGTTTAAATATATTAGAAATTATTAGAAAAAAAGAGTGGTTTCGTGAAAAATGGATCGAACTATTTGTAATCTTTTTCAAACTATTACAATAACTTTTAAATGATCTCTGGTTACAATTATGTTACTATTTTTGTTGTAAGAAAAAAACAAGCCGAAGCCCATAGGGCGCGGGGGAACCACCAATGGGGTGAACCGCATAAGCGATAGGGGAGTCTCTTTCCCCGAACCCGTCAGCTAACCTCGTAGGCTACAAAGGGAGAGAATATTTTTGAAGAAACCATTTAAGCACGTCCATAAACTAGTGGTAGTAGGAGCTTTGGCACTTACTCCAGTATTGTCTGTAGGTACAGCAGCAGCTGCACCAGAGTGCCCAGCACCAGCAGTTAATACAAACGTAAAAGGTCAAACTATCGTTGTTAACGGTAACTCTATGACCGACTTGAACGAGTTGCTTTCCAAGTGGTTCCCGAACTGGAACATTGTTGTGAACAAGCCTGAAGCTAACAAGCCGAAGCCACAACCGCAACCAGAGAAACCGAAACCACAGCCAGAAAAGCCGAAGCCACAACCAGAAAAACCAAGCAAGCCAGAAACAAAACCGCAACAACCATCTAAGCCAACAACACCAACGAAGCCGGAAAACAACAACGGTAACCAAGGTACAGAAGCAAGCTCCAACGTACAGCAAGTTGTTGAATTGGTGAACAAAGAACGTGCAAAAGCAGGTTTGCCTGCATTGAAATATGATGAGAAGTTGTCTCAAGTTGCTCATTTGAAAGCAAAAGACATGATCGATAACAACTACTTCGATCACAATTCTCCAACTTACGGTTCTCCGTTCGATATGATGCGTTCCCAAGGTGTTTCTTACAACACAGCTGGTGAGAACATCGCTAAAGGTCAACGCTCTGCGGAAGAAGTTATGAAAGACTGGATGAACAGCCCAGGTCACCGTCAAAACATCATGAAAGACGGTTACACAAAGATCGGTGTAGGCTACTACAACGGTGCATGGGTACAAATGTTTATCGGCTAAATTAAGCTATATTAATCTTATGTATTTCATATAAGTGAAAGAGCGGCTTGTTACCAAATAGGGTGATAAGCCGCTCTTTTTGTTTTCATAATAAAGTGTATGCTACGAAAAATCCCCTTTCTATTCGAAAGGGGATTCACTCATTCTTATTTCGTTGGAGCAGCTGGCGGCTTTTCGAGAACTTTATCAACAAGGCCATATTCCAATGCCTCTGCTGCGCTCATGAAGTAGTCGCGATCTGTGTCGCGCTCAACACGCTCTAGCGGCTGGCCTGTACGCTCAGCCAAGATATGATTCAGCTTATCGCGCATCTTCAAGATGCGACGAGCGCGAATCTCAATATCGCTTGCTTGGCCTTCTGCGCCACCCAAAGGTTGATGAATCATCACTTCGCTGTTAGGAAGCGCGAAGCGTTTGCCTTTCTCACCAGCGGCAAGCAGGAACGCTCCCATCGAAGCAGCCATACCAACACAAATCGTTGAAACATTCGGCTTGATGTGCTGGATCGTATCAAATATCGCCATACCGGCTGTAATCGAGCCACCAGGGCTGTTAATGTATAAGTGAATGTCTTTCTCTGGGTCATCTGCTTCCAAGAACAGCAGCTGAGCGATAATCGCGTTCGCTACGACGTCGTTAACACCTGATCCCAAGAAAATAATACGGTCTTTCAACAAGCGGGAATAAATATCGTAGGCGCGTTCCCCTCGATTCGTTTGTTCCACAACCATAGGAATATAACTCACGTCTAACCCCTCCTCACAATGCATGTGCCACTGTAGTGGCATTATGCTCATTGAATCATTATTAACGGATTGAAGCGTTCATATAAGCGGATATGCAACAACAAATATGTACCCTTAAACGCCTCTTCATTAACTATACTCAAATTCAAATTAAAAGTCAAAGATGGTCAAACTTTTTGTATGAAAAAAACATCCTGATTCCACAGCTGTTGTACAGCGTAAACCAAGATGTTTATTCCTTCTCATATAAAATAGCTCTAATTATGCGTATGCGTACTTCATATCAGGGCTTCAAGTGTTCAAGAAATGGCGCGCCCGCAAGGAATCGAACCTTGATCTCAGGCTCCGGAGGCCTACGTCATATCCATTGGACCACGGGCGCTCGCCCTAAAAAATGATGCAAGGAATATTATAAAACAAGATACTTAATTGCGCAACTGCTTTCATATGAATACGGACTGAACGAGGCACCTAGTATATTGTTAGATGTACATTACGAGGTAGTCATCTTCATTCCGATAATACCTATAACGATACATAAAAGGAACATAAGTTGTGTACGGTTGTATTTTTCTTTGAACCAGAAAATACTGACCAGCGTAATCCCTACAGAACCAATTCCTGCCCATACTGCATAAGCGACACCAGCGGGGATGACGAGCATCGCCTGAGTAAGGCAATAGAAGGAAAGGGCGATACCGATCGTCATCACGATAAGCGGTGTTTTCTTTTTGAAGCCATCAATGTATTTCATTGCGATGACGGACACGATTTCCTCTAAACCTGCAATTACGAGTAATAACCAAGCCATTAGCTAGCCTCTCCCTTCTCAGTTGTCGAGAGCTTCATGCCCACAATTCCTGTAAGGAGAATGATTAAAAATAAGATTTGCGCAAAGCTGTAAGGTTCCCCTAAATATACGCCAATCGCATATGTCCCAACAGTACCGATACCTACGAATACCGTATAGGCAATAGCAACCGGAATACGCTTATACGCTTGAATCAGCAAAATGAAGCTGATGGCAATGAGAGCAAATACGCCGATCCATTCCATTGTTGATGATGCATATTTAAGTCCAGAGGCCCAAATGATCTCTAAGGCCCCTGCAATGATAACGAGTATCCAAGCCATTTATATGCACTTCCCTTTCTTCTAGTTGTTGGTAGTCTAGCTGGTTCGTTTGGGTAAAGCGCATATTGTGTCTGTTCAAATTAAGGCTGCTGTATACCAAGTGCGCGGCTCATAACAAGAAGAAGCTGAGCTTTCAGCGGTTCCATTTGAGCAACGCCTTGCTGCTTGTCTACAAAGTGCGCCGTCTCCGCAGTTTGCTCCATCATGTTAATTAGCATGCGTACGATTGTGAGTTCATGAGAACCTTCCGCAGCTTCGCCACGGTGTGCTGCTTCTTTAATTTGCTCGCTAAACCAAGCATAATACGGGTCGTAAATTTGCTCCCAGCGAGGAAATGAATGATGATAAGCAAGGCCAGAGTAGCAGAATAAAATGACTTCCTGAAATTCGTCAGCCATTTCAAAACTTACATCAATCATAACCTTGATCTTGTCCGTTAGCATTTGGGCTTGTTCTGTACGTGATATGATTTGCGCTAGTGCTTGTTGCAAAATATAGTCCGCAATTGCAGGTACCAGATCATTTTTAGTAGAGAAGTAAATATAGAACGTTCCTTGTGCGACTCCTGCACGTTTTACGATGTCGCCGACAGAGGTTTGTTGAAATCCTTTCTCTCGTACGAGATCGATTGCTGCATGAAGCAGTGCGCTGTGCTTTTCTTCCTTTTTTCGATTCATTAATGGAACACCTCCAAGTAAAATGACTGACGGTCATTCACAATTGTTAAGTATAGACTATGCCTTTGGATGAAAGCAAGTAATACGGGGCAATGGTGGAATGAAGATATATGAGTCGCGAAATGTAACCTTGCGATGCATATGTGAGAAAGCTGAGTATTTTATTCTGAAAATCTGCCTGTAATTGGATTGGTGCAAAATTATGAGTTTCGTTTACTAACTTAGATACATGGATTGCGCCATTTGATTTGGCATGTATTTTTTTAAGGAAAAAAGATTGACGCCGATGAACTAGGACAAGCCCGAAGAGCGCTATATGTATAAGATCTTGTCCAATTGCCCATTATAGATGCGGGATACTTGCAAGTTACCGTAATCTTCGGTAAAATGATGGTGGGACGAAAAATGCTCACGCGGGACGAATTGAGTCCCGGACGAAGTGGGGCAGTCCTTTCAACCATCTAACATAGTTCCGAGGAGTACGGAGTGAAAGAAATGCGTGAATGGCTAGAAATAAACAAACAACTTCTGCCTGATCTGATGGAACTATTGAAAAAGCGCTACGCGATCCTGCATGAGATTATGATGTCTGATGTCATTGGTCGCCGAACGTTAGCTTCATCTTTGCAAATGACTGAGCGCGTGTTACGAGCAGAAACTGATCTTCTAAAGGCACAAGGCCTTATCGAGACAGAGACAGCAGGCATGCGGATTAGCGAGCAAGGACGTAAGCTCCTTAGACAGATGGAACCATTAATGCGAGAAATTCTTGGCATGAGGCATTTAGAAGAAGCAATTCAGCAGAAGTTCGGCCTTAAGCAAGTTATCGTCATTCCCGGAGACTCCGAACAATCACCTGTGGTGAAGCAGGAATTAGGGCGAGCTGCCTGTGATGTGTTGAATCGTGAGATGAGACATGACGATGTCATTGCGGTTACTGGCGGATCAACGCTTGCTGCAGTGGCAGAGCAAATGACAGGTTCGACATCTCACAAGGGCAATTGGTTTGTACCAGCCCGAGGTGGCTTAGGCGAAAGCTTGGAGTACCAAGCGAATACGATTGCTTCCAAGATGGCGAAGCAGTTCGGAGCGCAATATCGATTGCTGCATGTACCGGACTTGCTAAGTGAGGAAGCGTATCAGTCGCTTAGATATGAACCAAATATTCGAGATATTTTAGGACTCATTCGACAAGCACGAATTATTCTTCATGGCATTGGCGATGCCTTGGTCATGGCAAGAAGAAGACATATGGATGCTGCCGTTATTGAGCAGATTCAGCAGGGTGGAGCATTAGCAGAAGCGTTCGGTTATTATTTCGATCGTGAAGGTAAAGTGGTGCACAAGATGCTGACATTGGGCTTGCGGCTTGAGGATATCTCAAGAACTGAGGTCGTCATTGCAGTAGCAGGCGGCAAGAGTAAGGCTGATGCCATTATGGCTGTGCTGGAGTTTGGTCACGAAGATATTTTGATCATCGATGAAGCAGCAGCGGCTGCCATCGTGCAAGCATGTGGTCTCGACGAGCCTAAGAGCCGTCTTGAACAATAGATAATACTTACATCCTTAACAGGGAAATGGGAGGAATCATCAATGGTTAAAGTTGGTATTAACGGTTTTGGTCGTATCGGTCGTAACGTATTCCGTGCAGCTCTTAACAACGCAGAGGTTGAAATCGTAGCAATTAACGATTTGACAGACGTTAAAACACTTGCACACCTTTTGAAATATGACACTACACACGGTGTTCTTGATGCTACAGTTGAAGCTAAAGAAGGCGCGCTTGTAGTAAACGGCAAAGAAGTTAAAGTATTTGCAGAGCGCAACCCAGAGAACCTTCCTTGGGGAGCTAATGGCGTTGAAATCGTTGTTGAGTCCACTGGTATCTTCACAGCGAAAGACAAAGCTGAGCTTCACTTGAAAGGCGGCGCTAAAAAAGTAATTATCTCCGCTCCAGCTACTAACGAAGACATCACTATCGTTATGGGCGTTAACGAAGATAAATACGATGCAGCTAGCCACACAATCATCTCTAACGCTTCTTGCACAACGAACTGCTTGGCGCCATTCGCTAAAGTATTGAACGATAAGTTCGGTATCGAAAAAGGTATGATGAACACAATTCATTCCTACACGAATGACCAATCCGTTCTTGACTTGCCGCACAAAGACTTGCGTCGTGCTCGTGCAGCTGCTGAGAACATCATTCCTTCCACAACTGGTGCTGCTAAAGCTGTAAGCTTGGTATTGCCAGAGTTGGCTGGTAAATTGAACGGTATGTCCATGCGTGTTCCTACACCTAACGTTTCTGTAACTGACTTGGTAGTAGAACTTAAGCAAGACGTAACAGTTGAAGAAGTAAACGCAGCTCTTAAAGAAGCAGCTGAAGGTCCTTTGAAAGGTATCTTGAACTACTCCGAAGAGCCATTGGTATCCAGCGACTACAATGGTGACCCAGCTTCCTCCACTATCGATGCTTTGACAACGATGGTAATCGGCGGAAACATGGTTAAAGTTGTTTCCTGGTACGACAACGAGTGGGGCTACTCCAACCGCGTTGTAGACTTGGCTGCTTACATCGCTAAAAAAGGTCTTTAATTCCATAAGCCAGACAATCAAAGAGGAGTAACCGTTTAGGTCTCCTCTTTGGTTAATTGGAGAGAGTTTTAAGAGCCTATTTGATACAACCAACCATAACCGAACCGTAATATACCAAATGACCAAGGATGGGCTGATGGGGCTATCCACTCATAACCTTATATATAGAATGATTATGAATATCGGTCGTGAAAAGAAATAATCAGATATAGATATACAGATAGATATAGATATAAAAGTGTAGAGAAACCATAGAACAGAACGACAAGTAAGAAACCATACTGTGTACCACAACAGATAGACAGAATAGAGAAGTATCCTATATAGAGATAAAATAGAACCGTACAAATAGAATTGTGATAGAACCGTGCAATAAAAGCTAGATATAGATACGTCCAATAAAGGACGAACACATAGAACCGTACAAAGTGCAGCAGCTAAATTGCCCTTGAATTAGGAGGATAAAGAGATGAATAAATTGAGCGTAAAAGATATCGAAGTGAACGGCAAACGCGTATTCGTGCGTGTAGACTTCAACGTACCTTTGGATAACGGCGTAATTACAGATGATACTCGCGTCCAAGAAACGCTTCCAACAATCAAGTTCTTGATCGAAAATGGCGCTAAAGTTATTCTTGCAAGCCACATGGGTCGTCCTAAAGGTGAAGTTGTTGAATCCATGCGTTTGACTCCAGCAGCAACTCGTTTAAGCGAATTGCTTGGTAAGCCTGTTAAGAAGCTTGATGAGTCTATCGGCGCTAACGTTCAAGCTGAAATTGCTAAAATGGAAAACGGTGACGTTGTTGTATTGGAAAACGTTCGTTTCCACGCTGGCGAAGAGAAAAACGATCCTGCATTGGCACAAGAATTCGCAGCCTTGGCTGACGTATTCGTAAACGATGCATTCGGCGCAGCACACCGTGCACACGCTTCTACAGAAGGTATCGCGAAGCTTCTTCCTGCAGTAGCTGGTCTTCTTATGGAGAAAGAATTGAGCGTTCTTAGTAAAGCTCTTTCCAACCCAGAGCGTCCATTTACAGCAATCGTTGGTGGTTCCAAAGTTAAGGACAAAATCGATGTTATCAACAAAATGCTTGAGATTGCTGACAACGTAATTATCGGTGGCGGCTTAACTTATACATTCTTCAAAGCACAAGGTCACGAGATCGGTAAATCTTTGTTGGATGAGAGCAAGTTGCAAGAGTCTCTTGGCTTTATCGAAAAAGCAAAAGAGCTTGGCAAAAACTTGTACCTACCAGTAGACGTTGTAGTTACGGATGATTTCAGTGCAGATGCTAACACACAAATTGTTGATGTAACGGGTATGCCAGCAGATTGGGAAGGTATCGACATCGGACCTAAAACTCGTGAAATCTATGCTGACGTTATCAAGAACTCCAAGCTTGTTGTATGGAACGGACCAATGGGCGTATTCGAAATCGAGCCATTCTCCCACGGTACTCGTGCAGTAGCGGATGCTTGTGCAGAGACAAGTGCTTACACAATCATCGGCGGCGGCGATTCCGCAGCTGCAGTTGAGAAGTTCAACTTGAAAGACAAAATGGACCACATCTCCACAGGCGGCGGAGCTTCCCTTGAGTTTATGGAAGGCAAAGTATTGCCAGGCGTAGTGGCATTGAACGATAAATAAGACGGTCTAGGGCGAATATAAGCCTCTAAGACTTACTAGCTAGACGTTACTTTCTGTAGGCGGTATAGCTATCCATGTAGTTAGTTATGCCATCCACGGCTAAAGGAGTGTAATTCAATGAGACAACCAATCATCGCAGGAAACTGGAAGATGTTCAAAACAGTATCCGAAGCAACTGACTTCATTACAGAAGCAAAAGGTAAAGCAGAAGTAGAAGGTGTTGAGAGCGTAATTTGCGCACCTTTCACGAACTTGCCAGCGCTTGTTGAAGCAGTTAAAGGTACTTCCATCAAAATCGGTGCACAAAACCTTCACTTCGAAGATTCCGGTGCATTCACAGGTGAGATCAGCGGCGCAATGCTTAAAGATCTTGGTGTACACTACGTGATCATCGGACATTCCGAGCGTCGTGCATACTTCGCTGAAACAGACGAAATCGTGAACAAGAAGACGCATGCAGCATTCCGTCATGGCTTGACTCCGATCGTATGTGTGGGCGAGTCCCTTGAAGAGCGTGAATCTGGTAAGACAAACGACGTATGCCGCGTGCAAACGGAAGAGGCTTTCAAAGGCTTGTCCGCTGAGCAAGCGAAACAAGTTGTTATCGCTTATGAGCCAATCTGGGCGATCGGTACTGGTAAGTCCTCTACAGCAGCAGATGCAAACGAGACAATCAGCTACATCCGCAGCGTGGTAACTGGCCTTTACAACGAAGAAGTAGCACAAGCAGTACGCATTCAATACGGCGGCAGCGTTAAGCCTGAGAACGTACGTGAATATATGTCCGAGAGCGACATCGATGGCGCATTGGTAGGAGGCGCAAGCTTACAGCCTGCTTCGTACATCGCATTGGTGGAGGGAGCGAAGTAAGATGTCCGCACCTAGACCTGTAGCTCTTATTATTATGGACGGCTTCGGTCTTCGTGGTACTGCAGAAGGTAATGCAGTAGCTCAAGCGAAGAAGCCAAACTATGACCGCTACATGAGCCAATACCCGAACACTACGCTAGTCGCTTGCGGTGAAGCAGTAGGTTTGCCGGAAGGGCAAATGGGTAACTCAGAAGTAGGACACTTGAATATTGGTGCAGGCCGCATCGTATATCAAGATTTGACTCGTATTACAAAGTCGATTCGCGAAGGTGAATTCTACGATAACCAAACACTTATCGGAGCAGTGAAGTATGCGAAAGCAAACAACAAGGCGCTTCATATTTACGGCTTGTTGTCTGATGGCGGCGTTCACAGTCATATTGACCACACGTTTGCGATGCTTGATCTGTGCAAGAAGGAAGGCTTGGAGGAAGTTTACATTCATGCATTCCTTGATGGACGTGACGTAGCGCCTGACAGCGCTATTGGCTACCTTGAGCAGTTGAAAGCGAAGATTGAAGAAATTGGCGTAGGTAAAATTGCTACGGTACAAGGTCGCTACTATGCGATGGATCGTGACAAGCGCTGGGAGCGTTTGGAGAAGTCCTACCGTGCAATGGTATACGCTGATGGACCTAAATACCATGATCCAATCGAAGCGGTGAAGAAGTCTTATGAGCAATCGATCTTCGATGAGTTCGTAATGCCGACAGTCATCGTAGATGAGCAGGATCAACCGGTTGGTCTTGTGAAGAGCGAGGATGCGGTTGTATTCCTGAACTTCCGACCTGACCGTGCTATCCAGTTGTCACAAGTGTTCACGAACAGTGATTTCCAAGGCTTTGACCGTGGAGAGAACCATCCTACAGGATTGTACTTCGTCTGCTTGACGCTCTTCTCAGAGACAGTCGGTGGATTCGTAGCTTACAAGCCGAAAGAATTGGATAACACGTTCGGTGAAGTACTTGTACAGCATGGCAAGAAGCAGCTCCGCATTGCGGAAACGGAGAAATACCCGCACGTAACCTTCTTCTTCAGTGGTGGTCGAGACGTCGAATTGCCAGGTGAGAAGCGCGTGTTGATCAATTCTCCAAAAGTTGCGACTTATGATTTGCAACCAGAGATGAGCGCTTACGAGGTAGCGGAAGCTGCTGTAAACGAAATCAACTCTGATCAGTTCGATGCAATTATTTTGAACTTCGCTAACCCTGATATGGTTGGGCACTCCGGAATGCTTGAGCCAACGATCAAGGCAGTTGAAGTAACAGATGAGTGCATGGGCAAAGTTGTTGAAGCAGTACTAGCTAAAGGCGGCGTAGCAATCATTACAGCTGACCACGGCAATGCAGATATGGTATTCGACGAGAATGGCCGTCCTCATACGGCGCATACGACGAACCCAGTTCCGTTCATTCTTACATCTAACGATGTTGAATTGCGTGCAGACGGTATCTTGGCTGATATCGCGCCAACGATGCTTGAGCTATTGAGCTTGCCAAAGCCAGTTGAAATGACAGGCAACACGTTGTTGAAGAAGTAAGCTAAGCAAAAGGGCCCTGATCCTATAGGTATATGCTTTGCTTATATAGATTATGTTACAATAGACGACAAATACTATTTCATTGTTAAAAGGAGATGTAATTCATCATGACTATGATTATTGATGCATACGCACGCGAAGTCCTTGACTCCCGTGGTAACCCAACTGTAGAAGTAGAAATCAAATTGGAGAACGGCGGCTTCGGTCGTGCAATCGTACCTTCTGGTGCTTCCACTGGTGCTCACGAAGCAGTTGAGCTTCGTGACGGCGCTAAAGATCGTTACGTTGGTAAAGGCGTTGAGAACGCAGTTAAGAACGTAAACGACATCATCGCTCCAGAAATTATCGGTATGGACGCGCTTGAGCAAGTTGCTATCGACAAGCTTATGATCGAGTTGGACGGAACGCCTAACAAAGGCAAACTCGGCGCTAACGCTATCTTGGCAGTATCCATGGCAGTAGCTCGCGCAGCTGCTGACGCTTTGCAAGTTCCTTTGTATACTTACCTTGGCGGATTCAACGCTAAGCAATTGCCAGTACCAATGATGAACATCATCAACGGTGGTGAGCACGCTGACAACAACATCGACGTTCAAGAGTTCATGGTATTGCCAGTTGGCGCTCCTAACTTCAAAGAAGCACTTCGTATGGGTGCAGAAATCTTCCACAGCTTGAAGTCTGTACTAAAAGGCAAAGGCTTGAACACAGCTGTAGGTGACGAAGGTGGATTCGCTCCTAACCTTGGTTCCAACGAAGAAGCTCTTCAAGTTATCATCGAAGCAATCGAAGCAGCTGGCTACAAGCCAGGTCAAGATATCTTCTTGGGTATGGACGTTGCTTCCACTGAGTTCTACAAAGACGGTAAATACACACTTGCAGGCGAAGGCAAATCCTACACATCTGCTGAGTATGTTGACCTTCTTGCTTCTTGGGTTGATAAATACCCAATCATCACAATCGAAGACGGTATGTCCGAAGATGACTGGGATGGTTGGAAGTTGCTTACTGAGAAATTGGGCGACAAAGTTCAACTCGTTGGTGACGACTTGTTCGTTACAAACACAGATCGTCTAGGCAGAGGTATTGAGCAAGGCATCGGTAACTCTATCTTGATCAAAGTTAACCAAATCGGTACATTGACTGAAACATTCGATGCTATCGAAATGGCTAAGCGCGCTGGTTACACAGCAGTTATCTCCCACCGTTCTGGTGAGTCCGAAGATAGCACAATTGCTGACATCGCGGTTGCTACTAACGCTGGTCAAATCAAAACAGGTGCTCCGTCCCGTACGGACCGTGTTGCGAAATACAACCAATTGCTTCGCATCGAAGACCAATTGGGTGGCGCAGCTCGCTACGACGGCTTGAAATCCTTCTACAACTTGAAAAAATAAGGTGCTGCCACGTTAGCGGCGCATCTATAAATAATAAGGGGCTGTCCCATAAAGCAGATTCATCTGCTTTATGGGGCCGGCCCCTTATTTGCATATACGGGATGTAGCGCCTAATCATTCATGCGCTTCTTATATGCATTCATTTTCCATTCATTTATCTGCGTTCAATTGAGGGTTGTTTATTCAAATACTCGATAAGGCGACGTTGCCGACTAGTAGCTCCTGCAACAAGAATACCTAATCCATATTGCTTTGCCACGTGATAATAAGACAAAGGAAGTTCTGTTTGTTGCAAGAAATCTTCCACGGCCGTTAGAACACCGTTGCGTGCTCCGCCTTCTGTAATTGCATTGCAAAATGATGCGTTCATTCCATCCTCTGTAAGTTGGGAATGCCCACGTCTTACACCAAGATTGGCGTATTCGTGGCGGAATGTCTCTGGAATAGTCTCAGGAAAGTAATACATATCTCTACGCGCATAAGGCCATTCCACGTCATGAAAAAGAACGACAGGAAACGGATCTATTTTCGTTAGCAATTGAAGCTCATGATAAACCGTGTACCAGTTATGATCGCCATCAATAAGCACGACATCACATTGTTCGATCTTTGGAAGTGCATGCAAACTTATATCTAAAAGTGGCTGAAATCGTTCTCCATGTTGTTCTTGTACAGCTTGGACATCGAACATAGGGGATGGATCGATAATCGTAAGGCGACGGCGGCTAAATGAAATATAACGCAGCAAATTGTGCGTATTCCATCCTTGGGCACTGCCAATCTCAACGATGTGGCGTGGTCGGAGAAGGCGAAGAATTGGATGTATATATCCTTCCCAGAAATATTTCAACGTCACAGCCTCCTTCTCCTAATGATGATTGCCCTAGGTATTTATAAGGTAACGGGAAAGAGAAGCTAATGTAGGATCAGCATTTACGGAATATCGTATGTTGGAACTCACTTATTGGTGTAAGTAATGAATGAGACATGTAGGGTAACCCCCACAAACTATTCGTGGGGGTGTATGAAATAGGAACGTAAGATATGTCAATTGGTAACGATTGAACAGCAAGAAACGGCAACTGAAGCGATTGATTCTAGCTTCTTGTTTTAACAGCCAGCCCACTAAACGAAATTGGGCCGACAATAACGGCTTTTGTGTTAGCGGTTTGATTTTCCGCGGTTACCGTGTAAACATGGCTGCCTGATTTAACATTTCTATCGATGGCTTGGAAGGTAACGATATAGTTCTGCTCAGAACCAGATGATTCAATCCCTTGGAGCGTATTATAAATTTCTCGTCCATCACGGAAGATTCTAAAGAGGACTTGAGCAATTCCGGTAACACCTCTGACACCGACAGATGCTACTAATTCAACTCGATTGGGTTGAGATTTGACAGATGGGATTCTAATTCGAATTGTCGCCAACTGTGTTCTTCCTGGTGAACGTCTAATCGTAGTTGCACTTCCTAGGTTAAATCTACTCCTCGGCTGCGAGGTAGCTTTATCCAGAATACGCACCGCACTTACCAAACCCAAATGAATCAACTCCTCAGTAATTGATAGTTTAAAATATGTTAAATAGAAAAAGAGTGATTGGACGATTCAAATTCAGGCTTGCACACATTAGGCAGTAATTATGGAGTTGTTTTTTTGGATTTGTTTATGTAAAATAAGGAAAACCACTATTATTCAATGATTACTACTGAATGATAATGGTATCCTGATTGAGGTTGGAGAAATAGATGAAGGAAATTGTTCAATTTAAAAAGGGAGTACTTGGTTTATGTGCTATGTTGCTCATCCAAGAGAGGGATCGTTATGGGTTTGAGCTAGCGCAAACCATATCCAAGCATGTAGAAGTAGCAGAAGGGGCTATATACCCGGTGCTGCGCAGGCTTGTTGCCGATGGCCATTGCTCCACTTATTTGCAGGAATCAACAGAAGGGCCGCCGCGCAAATATTATCGTCTTACGCCAGAGGGTAAGTTTTATATGGAACAGCTAGTCCGTGAATGGGGCGTATTTGCTTCCAATATTAATAGGTTAATCGAATCATACGAGACGGAGGTTGAATGATGAACAAGCAAGAGTATTTGGCATTGTTACGATTCTATTCTCAACAGCTAGCACCAGAGGTACAATCTGATCTTATATCTGAAGTGGAGGCTCATTTTATATATGGTGAGCAGCAGGGCAAGACGGAGGAGCAAATCGCAGAGGAGCTTGGTGATCCGATTGAAATGGCGAAAGAAACGGTAGGTCCTACCTACAAGGCCCCGGACTTATCTGCCTTTCAAGAAATGAATCGAACGGACGACGAACCACGACATTATTCTTATTCCTACTCTAATAATTATTCTAGTTATTCTGCTGAGGAGTATCCGCCTCAGAACCTAGGCCAGCCGAAAGCTAAGAAATCTTTGCTTGCTCTTTTATCGGCATTTACTCTTATCGTGGTGGGTGGAGGTCTATTAGTATCCATCGGTATTGATCGGTTTATAGATGGACCTAATGAAAAAGTAGTAGCCTCATCAACAGTTGAATCGATATTAGAGGATGTTGATAAGCAATTTGAAAAATTGGAAGATTTAGAGGATATAGTAGAAGCTTCAACTACTTTCGCTTGGGATGAAGAGAACTATGATTTCGAAGGTAGCAACTATGAGGGTGTAATACATATGGGAAATTCGCCAGCTTGGAAGGATCTTATTATTGATACGGATCTTGGTCAAGTCGACATTCAGTTCAAACAAGGGGATCGCAATGAGATTGCTTGGAAAGCTTTTACGGCACCTAGTGTAGGAGAACTGATGGAAGCTACCCAGCTTAAAAATGAACAAATCATTTTTGAGTTAGATGAATCAGGTATGTACGATAATTATCGTTATTCTTTTGTTGTTACTTTGCAGGACGATTTTGAACTCCGCAAACTACAGCTTGAACAGGAGTTAGGAGATATCAATCTTAAGGGTGGTAAGTTCGAGAAAATTGAGCTCCAAATGGATAATGGTATATTGCGTGCTAGCGATATCGTCAGTGGTTCTATGAACGTAGAATTGGATAATGGTTCTACTGAATTTGAGAGAATCGCTTCTCCCATTAAGCTAGAATCTGATAATGGCGAAATAAAAATTTTGGAATCGACACATCCTGTAAATATTAAACTTGATTTAGGTAGTGTGGATCTTGGGATGAAGCAGCCCCATGATGTTGATGTGAAGTCGGATATGGGCGCGATCCAAATTGAGGTTCCACAAGGAGCTAAAGGAAAGTATGAGGCCAAATCCGGATTGGGTGACGTGAAAGTTCCTGTATCAGACGATAATGGAACATTCCGTGTGAGCGCTAAAACAGATGCAGGGACGATTATTATAAAAGAGTAGGCTGGAATTCTGGAAATACATATTATAACCAAGCATGCGGAATGTATGGACAAATTGCTTCCATTTTGTAATGATACGTGTATGACAAATACACACCTAGCCATGGTGTGCCTAATACAGCTCGCAATTTGATTACATGACTGAAGGGAAGAACGAACATGGCAGCAATAAAACCAATTCGTAAAGTATTAACATTGGCAGGTTCTGATACTAGTGGTGGCGCAGGTATCCAAGCTGATTTGAAAACATTTCAGGAGCGCGGCGTATTTGGTATGACCGCTCTAACAACGGTTGTAACCATGGACCCTGACAAAGAATGGGCGCATGGTGTGTTTCCAATAGCACTATCGACAGTGGAAGAACAATTGAAAACGATTCTTTCCATCGGTGTAGACGGCATGAAGACAGGTATGCTTGGTTCCATCGACATTATTGAGCTTGCTGCACGTATCATTGAAAAGCACAACATTCCTAACGTTGTTGTCGATCCGGTTATGATCTGCAAAGGCCAAGATGAGGCTCTGCACCCAGAGACAAATGATGCATTGCGTGATATCCTCGTACCTAAGGCTACGGTTGTAACGCCAAACTTGTTTGAAGCGGCACAATTAGCAGGTACAGGACCGATCAAATCGCTAGACGATATGAAGCAAGCTGCAGCACGTATTCAAGAACTAGGTGCGAAATACGTTGTGGTGAAGGGCGGATCGAAGATTGGTTTGCCAACTTCTGTAGACGTTGTATATGACGGCAGCACGTTTGAAATTCTTGAAGCAGATCGTATCGAAACGACGTATACGCACGGTGCAGGCTGCACATACTCTGCAGCAATTGCAGCAGAATTGGCTAAAGGCTTCACAGTACAAGAAAGTATGGCAGCAGCTAAGCGCTTCATTACGGAAGCTATTCGTCATTCCTTCGCACTTAATCAGTACGTTGGACCATTGCGCCACAATGCCTTACGCTTGACTGAGCATGGGGAAGAGCAATAAGAAAGCCCTAATGAAGGAGACAAGCTTCAAGGAATCGCAAAGCTACAGAGCTTGTAACCTTTTGAAGGATATGGTACAATAAAAACACTGTTTTTATAGGCTTATCTCTTTCGAATTATGATGTGATAGGCAACCTTAGGAGGTGGAAGCATGGAAGGATTTTTGACTGTATTGCTTGTTATTTTTTCAATCGGATTGATTTGCACGGTACTTCTACAACAAGGGAAGAGTGCGGGTCTAGCGGGCGCCATCTCCGGCGGTGCTGAACATTTATTTGGAAAGACGAAAGCACGCGGAGCTGAGTTGTTCTTGCAGCGTTTGACGATGGGATTGGCAGCTGGATTCTTTATTTTGTCCCTTGTCGTTGCTTATTTCATGAAGAACTAATACATGACATATAAGAAGCCTTAATCCGATTAGATCGGGTTAAGGTTTTTTTATGCTATGAAAAGGCTATGAAGGCGTGCAAAAATGGATTCATCACATGTAAATAATGAGTGGTTGAATGATTAAGCATGTATAATAGAATTGATATAATTCTCCGTGAGGTATGATGCAGTGAGTGAATGGGAACAATCATCACAGTTGCGTGTACCACTAGGGGTACATTTTGAATGCTGCATTGAATGAATCAAGATGAGATATGGCTAGTTAAACGATCCCGTGCATTCGTCTTTTTATAAGCTTTATACCATTCGCCGGGATGGCTGCATTTGATTTCGTGTATACTAGGTTATATATGAATATACTTGTGGAAGTTGATGGAGCAAGTGTGAGGTGAACAACAGATGATAACGGCACAGCAGATATTAGAATTTATGCAGGAAACAGCATACAAACCGATGACGTATCAGGAGCTGGAAAAGCATTTTGAGATTGAGGATGCTAAGGAGTTTAAGGCTTTTCTGAAGACGTTGAACGAATTGGAAAATTCGGGACATATCATTCGAACACGCACGGATCGCTATGGGGTGCCAGAACGAATGAATTTGCTGCGCGGCCGCTTGCAGGCCCATGCAAAAGGCTTCGGGTTTTTAATCCCAGAAGAGACAGGCCATCCGGACGTATATATTCATGCGAATGATCTTCAGTCCGCGATGAATGGAGATACCATCCTCGTTCGTGTGACGAACAAAGGCCATGATGGTGCTCGTTTGGAAGGGGAGATTGTCCGTATTGTAAAACGGGCAGTTGAGCAAGTTGTAGGTGTATTTCAGAATCATGAGTCATTTGGTTTTGTTGTACCCGATGATCGTCGGATCAATCGCGACATCTTTATTGCTCGTGAAGCGATGGCAGGAGCGGTAAGTGGACAGAAGGTAGTTGTCCGTATTGTCAGCTATCCAGAAGGGCGAACAGCAGCTCAAGGGGAAGTTATAGAAGTCCTTGGACACAAAAATGATCCAGGTGTGGACATTCTATCCGTAATTCGCAAGCATCAATTGCCAGAAGCATTCCCAGATGAAGTAATGGCAGAAGCGGAAGCGGTGCCGGATTCCATTTCGGAAGAGGAAATTATTAGCCAAGGCCGTCGGGACTTGCGCGGATTCAATATTGTGACAATTGATGGTGAAGATGCGAAGGACTTGGATGACGCTGTTTATGTGGAGCGTCTAGAGAATGGAAACTACAAGCTGGGCGTGCACATCGCTGATGTAGGCTATTATGTACAAGAAGGCTCTGCCTTGGATCGTGAAGCGTACGCGCGCGGCTGTAGTGTGTATCTCGTTGATCGTGTTATTCCGATGCTGCCGCATCGATTATCGAACGGGATTTGCTCCTTGCATCCGCATGTGGATCGCTTAACGCTGTCCTGCGAAATGGAATTTGATGCAGAAGCGAAAGTGGTTCGGCATGATGTATTTCCGAGTGTGATTCGCTCGGTGGAACGGATGACGTACAATAATGTCCGTAAAATTGTTGAGGATCAGGATCCAGAACTGTGTGAGCGTTACTCTTACCTTGTCGATAACTTCATGTTAATGAAGGAACTGGCGATGAAGCTGCGTGGCAAACGTATGCGCCGCGGTGCAATTGACTTTGACTTCCAAGAGTCGAAGGTCATTGTAGATGAGGAAGGCAAAGCAATCGATATTGTGAAGCGTGAGCGTTCGATCGCGGAGCAAATTATTGAGGAGTTCATGCTTGCGGCAAATGAGACAGTAGCTGAGCATTTCCATTGGCTTCGCGTACCGTTCTTGTACCGAATCCATGAAGATCCGGACAGTGAGAAGCTGTTGACGTTTATGTCATTCGCAGCGAACTTTGGTTATGCGGTACGCGGTAAAGGCAATTCGGTTCATCCGCGCGCGCTGCAATCGTTGCTAGAAGAAATTCAAGGAACGCGTGAGCAGACCGTTATTAGTACGATGATGCTTCGTTCGATGCGTCAAGCGAAATATGATGCGGAAAGTACAGGCCACTTTGGCTTGGCGGCGGAATTCTATTCCCACTTTACGTCACCGATTCGCCGTTATCCGGACTTGGTTATCCATCGAATTATTCGTGAAGTAGCCGATAGTGGAGGCTCTTTGACACAGAAGCGTCATGAGCTGCTGCATGCGCGCATGCCTGACGTTGCTCAGCAATCATCTGAGCGAGAGCGGGTTGCGGTAGACGCGGAACGTGATACAGAGCAATTGAAGAAAGCGGAGTTCATGCTTGATAAAGTCGGGGAAGAGTTCGACGGGATTATCAGCAGCGTAACGAATTTCGGTATGTTTATTGAGCTTGAAAATACGGTCGAGGGTTTAATCCGTTTGAGCGATTTGTCGGATGACTACTACCATTTCCATGAACAGCATATGATGCTGCTTGGTGAGCGGACAGCCCGAATGTTCCGTATCGGTGACGAAATACGTATTGTGGTTGCAAACGTCAATATGGAGGACCATACGATTGACTTTGCACTAGTTGGTCAAGCTCAACGCTTTGGCAGCGGACGCCAAGGCCGTGAATTCGGCTTTGAGCGCAAGAAGCGCGGTCGCGGAGAGAACCGTGATGTTGGACGTGGCGGCCGCGAGTCTGGCCGCGGTGGACAAGGCGGTCGTGGAGATAGAGCTGGCAGCGGCGGACACAGTGGCCGCGGCGGCGAAGCGAGTGGCGGCACAGGCCGAGATGGACGCCGAGGCCAAGCAGGCGGAGCTAACGCAGGTCGCGGTGGACAAGGCGGTCGTGGAGATAGAGCTGGCAGTGGCGGACAAAGTGGCCGCAGTGGCGAAGCACGTGGTGGAGCTGCAAGAGATGGACGTCGTGGCCGCGATGGCGGAGTTTACGGCGGAGGACGTGGCGATCGTCATGATGCCGGTCGCGGTGGTCAGGGACAGGGACAAGGCGGTCGCAATGAACGCTTTGGTCGTGGTGATGATCAACGCGGTGGTAAAGGACGTCGTGATCACAATGACGGTCGAGATGGTCGTCTGCACGCGCGCAATGGACGAGGAGACGGGCACGGACCTGGAGCTGCTGAGCTGGATAATCAGGGAGGACGCTTCTTGTACGCTGGTGGTTCTACTCAACAAGGCGGATCCGGTCGCAATGCTGGACGTCACGGATATCAAGATGGATTTAATGATGCGTGGGGTTCAAGCAATCAAGATGGCAAACAGCATGATCACGAAGCTGGCGGCGCAAGACGCGAAGAAGAGGTATGGTATAACCAAGGGGAATGGCGTGAGCGCAATAAGCGCGGCCGCAATGGCCGCGAGAGAGGCCAGTCCAATATTAACCCTTATGCTAAACCATCCCAACGTCAACGCGGTCAAGGTGGCATTACCTTTGGCAACAATGAAGCGAGTGCTCGCGACAATGGGCGTAAGGAAAGAACAGATGCTCATGATGATGCGAACTGGGTAGATCGCCTTGTGAAAGATGCAGAGCGTGAGTCTGGCAGCAATCGCTTTGATTTTGGATCTGGCAAAGGTGGATATGGTCGTTCACGGGGTTCCTCTTCAACTGGCCAAGAGGGCGGTAGAGACTCAGGCTTTGACCGAGGTGGTGACTACCGTTCAGGTCGTGGTCAACTAGGCGGCGGCAAGCGCGGCAGACGCAGTATATCTGAAAGTGGTGTATTCGTCGGTGAGGATTCGCCTCAAGCCGCACGTAATCGTTCTGGTGATGCAGAGCAGGCGGCACATAAGCGCGGTAAGTCGAAAAACAACACGGCAAAGTTCGTGCGGAAGAAGCGATAACAGCAAACGCTGTATATTTTTCGATGTATGATTAGTGCTTAGTATGCTGCTGCTTGCAGCAAGGGATCAGTGAAATGTCTGCTCCAATGTTGGTAAAATGGACGTTCACTAATTTATCTCCTCACTCATGCATCGATTGACAGTGTCTTAATTAGATTGATGCAGATTGTTTTCGGGTATATAGTTAGTGACCTTAAGTAATAAGATGATTGATGTGAAGAACCTTCTGTTCCACTTCTGTCGTGGTGTCGAAGGTTCTTTGCATATCGTTATAAGCTTTTTATGTATGCAGGAAATACAATGAAAATGTTGAAAGTCTTATGAACAACCTAGTGACTGTCTGTTTAAAGTAATACAGATGCTAAATAATTAAAGGTATTAACCATTACGATCATATATATGGATGCAATTATACATATAATAAGAGTGAGGAAAGGAGCGATGCAGCAATGAACCCATGGGTTATAGATTGGTGGCCGTTGACACAGCGACTCGTACTGGCTGCACTGCTAGGTGGTATTATCGGATTGGAGCGGGAGCGCAGCCGCCACGCAGCAGGTGTACGTACGCACATGCTCGTAAGCATGGGCTCTGCACTTATTATGCTGTTATCTTTATACGGCTTCTCCATGTTCGTGGACGAAGATAATGTACGAATGGACCCGGCTCGTCTATCTGCGCAAGTGATAAGCGGTATTGGATTCCTTGGAGCAGGGACGATTATTCGAGACGGATTATCTGTAAAAGGACTTACGACAGCGGCATCGATCTGGGTCGCGGCTGCGATTGGATTATCGGTTGGCGCGGGGTTTTATTATGGTGCTTTACTGACATGTGTACTTACGATTATTGCGCTTTGGCTGATGAATAAAATGGAGTTTCAGGGCCGTGCGGCGAGTTTGCATTATACATTCCGCATTCGTGGCATGGATGATGGAACGCTGCTGTCTTCGATTCGTGAGATGCTTGCTTCGATGAAGGTAGAGATAGACCGAGTTGACGTTACGAAGGAGATCGGTGCACAGTCGCGCAAGGTGTGGCAGCAAAGCGAGGCTGGAGCCAGTGGTGTTGAGGTGTCATCTGGAGTAGCTGGAGCAAATGGAACAGGAACAGCAGGTGCGCAAGGTGCACAGTCTGGAAATGTGGATGGGGTTGAACTTAAGGAAACGGTGACGATGAAACGTCAAACATCGCTTAAGCTTGAGGTCGTGATTCCACCGAAGCTTGATGCGGTCGATGTGGTGGAGCGGCTTGCGGCAATGGACGAGGTATTGGAAGTCCGAGGCAAATAAGGGTTGAGGTTATCGAACTTGCAGGTAGTATCATAGGGGTGTCTTGGTTGGCGCTTGGTCTGTTCAGAACAGGAATCGGACAAGGTTTCGCTTTGGGATGTACTTAGATGTTGTAGGCAACCCCATCCATTTGGTATAATATTATTCTACACTTTGCTGGAGTATCTGTTCTGGCGGGTGATAATTATGCTTGGCAATGGAGGGTAGGTTATGTCGAAGAAGGTTGAGAGCAAGCCGCTGGCTCAGAACAAGAAGGCGTCCCACGATTATTTTATTGAGGACACGTATGAGGCGGGTATCGTGCTGACAGGTACGGAGATTAAGTCTTTGCGCAATGGTAGAGCGAATATGAGTGATGCGTTCGCGACGATCCGCAACGGCGAAGCTTTTGTGAACAATATGCATATCAGTCCGTTCGAGCAGGGCAATCGCCACAATCCGACGGACCCTACACGTGCACGTAAGTTGCTACTGCATAAGTCGCAAATTATGAAGCTGCTTGGACTGACGAAGCAGGAAGGCTATACGCTTGTGCCGCTTAAGATTTATACGCGCAACGGTTATGCGAAGCTGTTGATTGGTCTTGGCCGTGGTAAGAAGAACTACGACAAGCGTGAGACATCTGCAAAGCGCGATGCACAGCGTCAGATCCAGCGTGCGCTGCGTGAGAAGCAGAAGTATTAAATGCAGCTGTAGTGTTGCAGTTTATTGTGGCTCGCTAATGTGCCTTGCTTAGCAAGGTCATCCAAGGAAGCGGGTAGCAGCACTGGTAAGAAGATCACTAACACTTATGATGAGTTTGTGTTATAATAAATTTGTCGGCGGCGGTCAACAGAACTTGCTGAAGCCGCCGGTACCTTGATAATAGAATAAGGTTTGAGTTTGAACATACGATACATTCTATCGATGCTTCGACTTCCTTAATCTAAAGACGGTAACCCCAGATGGGTGAGCCAGTCGCTTACACTATGGGGGCGTTTTTGGATTCGACGGGGATAGTTCGAGCATGGGTAGCGGGTAGTGGGGACGCGTCCGCTTCATCAACGCTAAAGCCTATTAAACGGCAAAACACAAAACAACTACGCTTTAGCAGCTTAATAACCTGTTAGCGTGCCTCTACTCTCCATCGCCCATGTGGCGGGATAGGGGCTCAACTTTAGTGGGATACGCTGTCACATCTCCGCCTGGGGTGTGCTGAAGAAGACAATCAGGCTGACCTGAAGGGAATCCGGTAACAGGGAGTTCCTAGGGTGACATCAAAACTGTTACTACACCCGTAGAAGCTCATGTGCCGTTATCTTCGGACAGGGGTTCGACTCCCCTCGCCTCCACCATCATTAAGCCGACCGCATGAGGTCGGCTTTTTGCGTTGGAGGCGAATTGAAGGGAGTTAAACCCCTGTAAGGGTTCGTCCGCGCACAGGTAGCGGTTGAGAAGCTACAAAGGAAATCATCAGCGAACGAGCACGGCGTTGGTGTCAACCGTAAGGCAATACTACAGAGAATAGCATCAGGGACGGTTAATCTAGACACCAACACCCCCTCGCCTCCACCAAAAAACCAAGAACACCCAGACCGCAAGAGGTCTGGGTGTTCTTTTTTGTGCGTGGAGTGAAGGTTGTCATCGTCGAGTCGCCTCTATTATGAAAATCCAACCCACCTGAGGCATGAGGGTTAGATTTTTGCTATGCTTGCAAGCACTTGAATAATTGGAGACGATTTTATGAACGTTATCGTGCAGTTGTTGAATTTTTCCATAAATAAGAGTATCCTTTTTCTAGACGGTATCGTACAGAAGAGGAGGCGAGTGGGATTCCAAAAGTTATTGTCACGGAGCTTCAATGGATTGAAATAGGGATGAGGCAATTTGCACAAAGCGGAGTAAATGGCTTAGTCATCGAAAAAATGTCATCAGAATTAGGTTGCAGCAAGAGCAGCTTCTATTGGTATTTCAAAAGTCGGGATGAGTTTATTGCGAGGTTGATAGAACGGTGGGTAGAATTATCGACACAGCAAGTTATCCTAAGTTCGTCCGAGCCTGAGAATGCAGAGGATCAAATTACGAAGATGCTGATCGAAATGTTCTCTGTGACACGAAAAGGCGATTTTTTATTTTATTTAAGGAAGCTGAGTGAGGAGGCCACAGCCTTTTATACAATGCTTGAAACGATCGAGCAAACGAGAATGAGCTATGCTGCGGCACTCTTTAAAAAAGTTGGAATGGATCCCGAAGTTGCTGAGCAAAAATCTCATATTTTATATCACTATTATTTGGGGTGGTATGAACGATTCAAGAAGGATCAGGTTGAAGATGAAGAACTAGACCGTCATATTAAAATGCTGAGGGCACATTTATTGGGAATGTAAAGGGGGGGAGTATAATGGCGAGTATTTTCGCGGGGATTGTAGGCATAATTCTGTTTTTACTGAGTGGAATTCATCTGTATTGGGTGGTAGGCGGGAGAAGAGGGTTTCTGGCAGCGATACCAAGCGATGGTTCAGAAATAAAGTTTCGACCGACGAAAATGGCTACAGGTGTTGTGGCGGGGGCATTAACTTTAGCAGGTTTGTTTGTGTTAGAGCTTGGAGAAGTCATGGAGGGGCTAATATTCCCTGATTGGTTATTTCTTTATGGGGGTTGGATTTTATCAGGGGTATTCATTTTACGAGCCGTCGGGGATTTTCGCTGGATTGGCTTCTTTAAGAAACAGAAAGGTACCTTATTTGCCAAATGGGACACATTATTGTATTCCCCATTATGTCTCTTCATCGGGATATGTTTGATTATCGTAACCATCAGTTGATAGGGTGATATTTCAGGTGAAATCAAAACTGTAACTAGCGCCAGATCTTTGCTCACGTAACGGAATTACATATATTAACTGTAGATTGGCTGGTGAATCTGAATGAGTGAAAAATTCTGGTTAGTGGTACAATATCCACTGAAAAGTGCGAAAAGCAGTCAACGTGACCACTGGTTAAGAGATAAAGTAATGGAATACTTGGAGATATCTCTAGCAGATGTTAACTTAGGCTATGTCGATGGCTCAGATATGGGGCAATGCATTTCCGACCCGAAAAAGTATGCTCTTAATATATTTTGTGTTGTTACGGAAGAAGAACGGAGTATTGCCTTGGTGAAGAGAGTATTAAAAGATAGCAGGCTTGATTATACTCGTATCAAAATCGCTACAATGCCCTATGGAAAAGAAGAAACCTATACGCTGAAATATGCATATAAGAAGGGCGTTACTGATTTTTCTCTATAGGATGACCTAAAAATGTGACTACATCCGTAGACAGTGGCGTTTGCTTATCTATATCGTATACAATAGGGATAACGTATGAAAGGTAGTGGAGGTATTAGATGAATACTAGATATCGAATTACGAGAAATGCTGACGGTAATCACCCTGATCAAGTGATGTCTGTTGATGAATATAAAAGCTATTTTGGAACGCAACCGGACTTTGAATATACAAAGGAGTATTCCTTCCGATCGGCTGAAACGACGATGACCATTCAAGGAGATTTCTTTCTTTGGCATGTAGGAGAGGCAACAATTCCATTCCGATATTATGAGGGAGATCTCTATGTAGCAGTATCACATGAGATTATTTTTCAGAAGATGATAGAAATAGCAGAGCATTTTGATGCGCAATATATAGAAGGCTAATGGTAGCTGCGCTTTACAGGAAATCTAAAGTAACGAATCGTGGATTTGCTGAGGAGCTACAGCTCACGTCTCCGCCAAAATCAAGAACACCCAAACCGTATGAGGTCTGGGTGTTTTTTTTGGAGTAGGAAAAGGGAGTGAGTACAGATGTCAGAAGGAGATACATACGATGATTCGAACTTTTGAACCTATAAAAGGCTTGCATAAGATAGTGGACTATATCTGGGTCGTAGACTTCGACTTTCTCGAGGATATCAACAGAGAAGATATTATCATGCCGCTGGGGCACATCAATATCATTTTCAATTATAGGTCTGCTTATAGGCTGGTGGGAGAAGATCAGGGAGTGGCGATCCCCAACGCGGCTGTGATTGGTCAAATAAAGAGGGCAAAACAGGTTCGATATGGACAACAGTTGTATCAAATTGGGATCTCATTAACTCCGTTAGGGTTTATACAATTGTTCGATGTAGCCAGTCTCGAATTGACAGAGCGAATCGTAGATGCTATCGATGTGGACCCCGATCTAGATGATCTGTACCGAATGATGATGAATTCTAAAGATGTGAAGCAACATATCACAGCAATCAATCATTATTTATTGCATAAAATAGCTTTGAATAAAAAGAATACTAGCCGCATAGAGAAAATGCTTACTTATTTAGAACAAGAGTATGAAAGTTTGAACATTGTGAGTATGGCACAATTTTTTTGTATTTCATTAAGTACGTTGGAGCGCTTTTTCAAAAAACATATTGGACTGACCCCAAAGGCCTATGGAGATATTGTAAAGTTCAGAAAACATGCTGAGGACGAAGGATTGAGGAAGGATATTCAGTATCGTTACTATGATCAGTCTCACCTCATCAAAATATCCAAAAAATTTGCAGGCAAAACCGTCAAAGAGTTAGAGAAGCTACCACATGAATTAACCCTTCGTTATATATGGCATGGTCAGAAGTAGACAACGTCTGAAAATAGATGCTTGTTTTTTACAATACAGTTTGATTCCTTCCTGCTAATCTTGAGACACACCACTGGACGAGAGGAAGGGGTAACGATGCAGGACATCATGATCATGGCAAGTTTGCTAGTGTTTTTAAATGTAACATTATTGGCGATATTGGTACCGGGGGGACCGATTGAGAATAGAGATTTCTCAGGGCTAAAAGGAGGGGTGTTCTGGGGGTTTAATCTGTTTCTTATCACACTCGGGATCACTTCGTTTATCGCGTGCTACCTTTTGTTGATTTCACATCCGTATGCCATTTTCATCACGCAAATAATCGCTGTTCTATACTTTGTCGTGTACATTATTGACTTAGCCGGTATTTTTCCGAAATCACCGACTAAAATGTCTAAATCACTCATGCTTAGCGAAATTATTAATACCTCAATGGCAGTCTTCCTCTTCCTCTTTGTGACGGTGGTTGGGCATGGAGTTAGTGGATAGCTAAAGCTAGTTCCAAACGTTGGGAAGGATATAACATTGTGGGCAAAGGTAATGGACATAAATTACTATTATTACTTCCAGTAGTTAAAAAGCCGATATATTGAAATCGGCTTTTTATTATGGTTTTTTGGACGGATAGACAACCAATTCACATTTGCGGAGCAACATAACTACTGACGTTTCATCTCAGCTTCTATAATTCCATCAAAACTAACATATCCTGTATCAAAAGACACATTAGCGTTAACAGCTATCACATGACGACCATTACGAGATGCTCTTACAGCAGTTGTAAATCCATGAGTACTTCCACCATGTCCCCATACGGATGGACCATCATATAGCCTGAACTCTTCAATACCTAGTCCATAGTTTGTGTTCCAAGGCGTTTCAACAGTTGTCAGCATTTCTTGTAGTTGCTCAGGCTTTAGTAGCCGTCCTCCTAATAGAGCTTCATAAAAAATAACCAAATCCTCAGCTGTCGAGATCATTTCTCCGGCTGCATTCAACCAAGTAGGACTATGTTCTGTATAATCATAGAGCTGTTCTGCTGAATGTATGTATCCTCTTGCATGTGCACAAGGAATATAAAAATTTTGGTCTGGAAGGGACGTGCATGCAAGTTCTAGTGGATCAATGATTCGTTTTTTTATTTGATAACGATACGGCTCTTCTGTTACTTGTTCAATAATTTGCCCCACTAGCAGAGTGTTTGTATTGGAATATGCCCATGATGTCCCTGGATCAAACAAAGGTTTGGCGGATAGGGCCTCTTGGATAAGTTCTTCCACCATAAAGGTACGAAAAGAGTCCTTATGAAATTTGATATAAAAATCCTCGGTGATGTAGTCGGGAATCCCACTCGTATGATTTAATAATTGTCGAATGGTAATTTTATTACCGTCATATCCGTTACCCTGAACAATTCCCGGTAGCCATTCTTCTACCGTATCCTCTAAGCTAAGTTTCTGTTCCTCTACTAATTGCAATACAACGGTAGCTACAAAGGTTTTGGTTACACTAGCTATTCGAAAGGCGTGGGTTGTCTTAATTGGTTTCTTATCTTCGATACTCGCTTCACCTGCTGCATATGAAAACAATTCGCCATTTCTCTTCGCCACGGCAATAACGCCAGGAACCTCCATTCGATGGGCTACTTGTTCAATGCGTCTCTGAACGAGTTCGGTACCCGATAATTGAGGAATTACTTGATGCTTCTTTCCTGAATGTAAAGAATGAGGTGGCTGATGATCATTGATGGGAACAGGAGAATCTCCGCTAAATAAAAACAGCGTGGCAATTACCAGTAAGGCGGATATCATAACTCGCCTTTTTTTCCTGAGTCCTTTAATGTTTGTATGTGGTAGCGGTAGGTTTACCATTAACCCTCCTATTTTATGGAAAAAAATGATTTTCTAATGATTCTAACTTAATTGGCCCTTTATTGCCATACATATGTAGAACTGATTATGCTTTTTTGCTTGTGGAAAAAATGATTGAACCTGTCAGTGGGGAGTTCTATGCGTATGGAGTGATTGAGGATGCATCGGAGAATAATATCACGTAGGAGAACGGAATTAATGTTCAGCTACATTTATCTTCGGATGAGGATAAAGTATCGTGAACAGAGTTAAGGGAGGGACAGATAGCCCCTCTCCTCTCCCATGAAGACCCCGACCTCATGTGGTCGGGGTCTGATCCATATAACGAAACACACTATTTCGCATTCTTATCCGGCTGATGAATGCCGAATACATTTCCTTCCGTATCTATGCAATACCCTTGCCACGCCATGCCAGGGAGCGCATGCTTCTGCACAACGACCTTGCCTCCAAGACTAACAATTTTCTCTTCCGTAGAATCGTAGTCTCCGATTCCAACCGTACACGCATAACCATTCATAGGCTGACCTGGTTCTGGAGGCGGGCCTTTGCGCTGCATCAAAGCACCGTTGATGCCCATCTCATTTGTATCGCCTGTCACCGCGCCAAAATACGGCGTTCCCGCATATTCGCTCCAATCTTCGAATGTCCATCCAAATATCTGGCCATAAAACTTTTTAGCACGCTCCATATCATCTACGTGAATTTCAAAATGAACGATTCTTCCCATAATGGCCTCCTATAGTTTGACTTCCTTACTAGTTTCTTTTATTAGTTTCTCCTTTCCTTCTATGTTTTATAAAGAACTATACAAATGTACGTGTATGGTAGCCACGCCGCGTGTAGGTATATCAGCATTAGGTATTTCAACACGTGTATTCCTATAACTTTTATTACGTTAATCCGCACAATAAACCATTTTATGGTACATTATCATTGATATGGATGCCATGATATGGGAGGTGCATAAGCATGATAGGGAACACGACGGAGAAAGAGCGGACGATATTTGATCACGTTGAAAATACGATCAAGACCGAGGATCGAGAAATTCGAATCCTTGCCAAGTATGAGGAACCGCTAGTTGTTGTATTAGGAAACATGCTTAGCGATGAGGAATGCGACGAGCTCATTGAACAATCTAGGGAAAAATTGCAGCGCTCTAAAATAGGAAAAGATCGTTCGGTCGATCAAATCAGAACGAGCAGCGGAGTATTCTGCGAGGAAAGTGAGACAGTTGCAAAAATTGAGAAGCGAATCTCTCAAATTATGAATATTCCTATTTCGCATGGCGATGGCTTGCAAATATTGCAGTATACCCCAGGTCAAGAGTATAAGCCTCATCATGATTTCTTTGCAGAAACGAGTCGCGCAAGTGCCAACAATCGTATAAGTACACTCGTTATGTACTTAAATGATGTGGAGGAAGGCGGCGAAACGACGTTCCCTATGCTGAATCTTTCTGTGTTTCCTAACAAAGGGACAGCTGTCTACTTTGAATACTTTTACGATAATCATGAATTAAATGATTCCACTTTGCATGCAGGTACGCCCGTAATGCAAGGGGAAAAGTGGGTTGCAACGATGTGGATGAGAAGACAAATTTTTCGGTAATTATAGATATAGCATTATAAATGAACTAGCCGATCATATATGGTCGGCTTTTTATGTTAGCCGGCTAGGATGATGGAAGAGTATCTATGAGGACAATCCGTCCGCATAGTAGAGTGATAAATGAGAGGGCTACGGATGGTGTCAGCAATACATATATTGCTGTTGGTATTCAAAATATGGGAATGTTTCACTGTAAGGCAGTTGTTATATGTGATAAGGTGATTTTTGAATTGTATTTCCAATTAAAGGGGTAAGTTGCGAAATAAAACTTCAATTTTCAGTGAAAACGGAGTGAGAGAGAGTATGAAGTGTAATCGAGTAAGCTTGTTGTTTTTAGTCATGGTTATGTTTGTCGGGAGCCTCGCCACTTGGACAAGAACTACGAATGCTTATAGTGCGCTTGAGTACCGGAAGCACGACAATCTGGTTCACATTCTAGCTGATGGAGATGGGCAGAACCGCGTGTTTACGTTTAAGACCAAAAATAAAATTACAGCGAGTAATGCCAACCTTCGGTTGTTTATTAACGCACAAGAAATCGATCCAACAGAATATATGGTTGATTATAATAACTACATGATTACACTAAATAAGGCGCCAGACATTGGAGCGGAGCTTCACTTCACATATGAGATAAACCCATCCTTCGAATGGAGTGAGCGATTATCGGGTGTAAGCCATATTGGGCATGCTCTTTCCCCAGGAGATGGGACTACACGTGTTTTTAAACTACATACCAATTATAAGTTGAATTCTAGTAAAAAAGTGAGCTTATACATAAACAATCAGAAAGTACCCAGCACGGAGTTCATTTTCAATCAGGAAGAGCTTACGATCACGATAAAAGAGAAACGTACGGCACCTTTCGCTGGTACAAAATTATATTTCTATTTCCCTGAATCTTCGGTTATTGGCACACATTATCCTTCTGGTGGAAATATAGAGAAACCCTCCTACGGTGGGGTTACTGAGCAAACAACTTCGGGAGGAACCGGAGTAAACACACCCAATGAAGAAGGAGAGAAGAATCCCTCCAATGGAGGGAAGGCAGAACACCCATCTTCTAGTGGGGTAATAAATCAACCGAATTCTAATGAAGCGGGAGTAAATCTTCCATCTAGAGAAGCAGAAGTGAATCCTCCGTCTGAAGGAGGAACGGAAACTTCAGTTCCGAGTAGTGGATCTGGATCTATAGGTACAGAGGTAGGGCAGCCATTTTTACTGATAAGTGGAAAGGGCTATCCTGGCTCAATTAAGATTAACAAAAATAATACGTTTACAGTGAACATATCCATTCAGGCTAAGCAACCAACCTATACCTCTTATTTAATCGTAAAAAATGTCCGTGAAGAGGTCGTTAGGCGGATTCGTGTTGAAGCAGGAGCATCTTCATCCATTTCAATAAGCAAGTTAGGGTTGCCGACCGGGGGATACTATATTTACTTAAAAACGATCAATCAATCAGGTGGCTTTGCAGTTTCGAGTCCAGTCTTTATTCCGGTCAACACTGAAGCTAAACAAATTAATGTATTTATTGAAGGTCATCTGCAAGCATATAAGCAAGCACCAGTAAGTGTAAACGGAAATGTACTTGTACCGTTCAGATCTATTTTTGAATCGTTGGGAGCAAAAGTGAAATGGAACAGTAATCTTCGCATGATTACAGCGAGTAGAGAAGGTACAACGATAGTCTTAAATCTTGGCTCCAACGTTGCCTATATAAATGGAACGGCTATTACAATGAGTACAGCTCCCAAATTAGTTAACGGAGTTACCATGGTGCCTGTACGTTTTGTAAGTGAGGCTCTTGGTGGGAAGGTAGAATGGAATGTGGCGGCAAACTCGGTTATTGTATTTCAAAATGAGCCATCCATTTCTACAATAGTAGAAAGCGAAAAATCAGCGGTGTCTGAAGGCTCCAGCTCTTCGGCTATTTTAGGTAAGATATCAAAACATATTACCACATCTACGGATATTATATTCGTCATTGACGTTACTGGAAGTATGGGAGGAGTTATCGATCATATTAAAGAAACGGTAAAAAACTTTGTGGATTCCGTTCCAAATGGATCTAATTTCGCAATTGTAGCCTATCGTGACACTAATATTTTTGATCCTAATTATAAAGAATTAGAGTTTTATTCATTTACTAACAATAAACACGTATTAAAATCAAATTTGGAGAAATTAGAAGCTGCCGGTGGAGCAGACGTGCCTGAGTCGGGACTAGAGGCTATACATATGGCAGCGGAAAAGTTATCGGTCTCTAAAAATGCGAAGCGAATTATTTTCGTAACCGATGCTACTGTACATGAGAAAAATAAATCTCCAGAAAAATCAAGCCATACTATTGATCAAATTAGTTCCAAGCTATCAGAGAATAAAATTATTTTTGATGCAATCGCTCCAAATAGCGGTTCAGCATACGAGCAAATCATTCGGCTTGTGAATAATAACAAAGGAACCCTGTACGATATTGATGAAGCGAGTACGTTGATGTTAAATAAGTAGAACAACAAAGTATACCCCAGATACAAGGAACACCCAGACAGTAATGTCTAGGTGTTCTTTTATTTGTAAATAAGAGAATGTTAACTTTGCTTGATCTGCTCCACACAGCACAATGCGACAAAAAGTGTAATCTAAAGTTCATACTCCGTTCATATTTGACTTGTAAGCTAAGAGCTGAATGTAGCCACGTCTAAAGTAGCAGAAGCAATGCTATTTTTTTTGCCCATTAATTGATAATGATTATCATTTTTGTTTGGGTTATATAACACGCTTTAGAACGTATACAGCAACGCGACATTCGATCACAAGTTTCCCAAGTGTATTCATCAAGAAGGGGGTGGATGGTCTGCACTGTATATGCAGAAGCAATGGCGGTACGGAAGAATTAAATATATCCATATTGAGGGGTGTGTACCATTGAAAAAGTGGTTTAAAAAATCAGCAATAATATGTCTATCACTGGTCTTGCTCATGACGCTCATTCCAATCGGTAGTGTGACCGTCTCGGCAGCCAACTTGACGAATTCATCCATTCCAAATGGGGAATATCCGGTTGATTTCAACTTTTTGGAGGATGGAAAAACAAGCGTTTCGACAGCCAATATGTATATGAAAATTCCGGGCACGAAGGGGAAACTAATCGTGCAAAATGGAGTCATTTGGTTCGAACATGAAATCGAAATCAATAATCTTGGTCATTTTAAGTATTTGGGGTATCGACCAGCGGGGGTACCTAAAGCAACGATTGTTGACTCGGTTATTAAAGACAAAACGGGCTATTTAGATGCCACAGTAAGTAATGGTGCAGACGCTTCCAGAAAAATAGTACGTTATGGCATCTCAGATATATCCAAGTTACAAGATGTCGTTATGCACATTGATATTCCATCTATTAATTATAATCATTGGTATCATGCACAAATTAATATCGATACAAGTCAAATTCCAAGTGATGGCGGAGGGGATCCCGGAAATGGTGGTCCCGTAATTGGACCTGTTACGTTGGATAAATTGAATGAACTTATCACAGTAACTAAGTCTGTGTATGACTCTAGTGTAGAGGGTCCGGATTTGGGGCAGTTTCCAGTTGGCAGCCGGGAAGTTTTGAAAGTGGCAATTACAAATGCGGAAACCAACCTAGCAGTAACAACTCCAGGGGATGAAGCGACATATGGGGTTATTTATGCAGAGTTGGATAAGCAGCTTGCTAGTTTTCGCTCTCTACAGAAACAAGCGAATAAGACAGTACTTAAAAATGCAATTGAATCTATGACTACGTTCCTTAGCACGGCAACAACCAACGGGCAAGCAAATGGAACACCTGGCGCTGTACTCGCGGGGATTGTTGAGGGTGAATATCCACATGAGTATATTGAACCATTAAAAGAAAAAGTAGCAGTAGGGAAGCAACTTCTAGCGAATCCAGTGGCTTCACAAACGGAGATAGACAATCTAGTAACTGCCATTAACCGTGATCATGAAATGGCGGTCAAACATAGGTATGTTGCTAGCGAACCGTTCCGCTTGTATGTATTGGATACACCAGATGAAACAAAGAAAGAATCTGCTCTAGCAAGTGAAGTGAAAGCTGAAGTTACAACAATTACAGATTCGATTAATAAGGAATCATTGGGTGGCGTTCGGGCCAATATTATGTTGAATGTTACTCCGGACGAAAACAAAGTGTATTGGTTTATGCCATGGAATGATGGTACTTACAGGAGCCCAGAGTTATTTGAGCAGGCGAATATGCTGTCTGCAGTCACGATTCACCCGAATTTCCCAGAAGGTACAACCGTTTATCAATGGATGATTAAAAATCCAGATGCTAACAAGGATACTGACTGGTCAGGACTCGGCCATATTATGTTCAAGGTCAATGGGGCAAAGCATTCCTTATATCTCAGTTTTAATCGAATTATTCATGAGAGATTGCAGCAATCGCTTGCATCCGTCCAGCGAAAATACAAAGATGCACCGAAGCTTCCAAATGCAGATCAAGCAGCCTTTGATAAGGCGAAAGCTGAACTAGAGGCTGCTATTCAAGAAGTGACGCCAATTTCGGAAAATCTGAATGCGGAGAGACCTGCTATTTTAAACGCAGAAGCTAAGTTAAAGACAGCTTTCGATGCGTTCAAAGCAGTTGCACAAGTAGAATACGACTTGTATTTCTCTACTTTGCATGCTAGTGAAGAAGCATTTTCGACCATTGACGGGAAACTCGTTAAGCCTGCACAGGTCATTCCACAAAAGGATGGACAACAAGTTGTGAGATTGACGATTAACGACAGTTCTTCCGTTAAGGAGTTGCAAGTGGTAGCGGGTGGTGTATTTAAAAATGCAGAGGTTGTCAGTGAGAACGCAGCGGCGAATAGTCGAGTTATTCAGTTTGCAGCAAGTGATTTATCACAGCTGGTGAAAGCAAAAGTAAAAGTGGTTACTTCTAATCAAGGAAACTCAACCGAAGTAATACATGATATTCGCTTTAATTTTAACGGCGTAGATAACACAGCTCTTCAGGCGGCTATATACGATGCCTCCAACCTTTTGAACAATGCAGTAACAGGTACAAATCCGGGCCAATACTCGGACACTGCGAAGGCAGCATTACATGCTGCGATTAAAACAGCTGGGAAAATATCAGTTAATGGACCAAATACAAATGATCAGACTGTAGCATCTTTGACAGCATTGCAAGTAGCTGTACAAACGTTTAAAGCTTCCATGTACACGGCTAATGACCTTAAGGATGGCGATTATAACATTACATTTACGGTATTGAAGACAGATAAAGAAGAAGCCTCCGTGCTGAATAATTATGTTGTTTCTCCTGCAAGACTGAATATTTCCGGTGGCGTGAAAAAGATTTTTGTAATCCTTAAACAAAGCGTAGAAATACCGGAAATGAAGGTGAATGGTCAAAATGTTGAGGTCGTAAGTACAAATACGAAAGATAACACAAGATTAGTTAGTTTCCCAGTTACTGATTTGACAGTTGATACAAAAGGCTGGGCGAAATTCAATTGGGCATCGCAAAATAATTTTAATGAATATGATTTCCGTTTCCGTTTCGATAATAGCAGTGTAACGCCTTATGGAAATGGGCAACAGCCAGGCGGTGCGCTTAAAGACGGTTTCTATCACATTCAGTTCCGAATTCTTAAAGCTGGCACGGAGAGTGGCTCGATTGCCAACAATTATGTGGTTAGCCCAGCATTACTCCATGTAATAGGGAAGAACAGAACAGTATCATTTACGGTGAAACGGAGTAAGGAAATCCACACGCTAACGATAAATGGAAACGGCGGTAGTGTGGTAAGTGTCGATCATCAGAGGAACACACGGATTGTAGCTTTTTCGCTCCCAACGTTATCAGGAAAGCACAATGGAACGGTTAGAATCGACTGGCCAGAAGTAAATTATCATCACACTTACGGGATTCAATTTGTATTTATAGAAGGAACCATTACGCCTGCTAGCGGTCCATCTGTTCCTGGTACAGGTACCGACGGTAACGTCTCAGGACCCGGCCTGCCTATTCCTGGCGCTGGATTCCCTGGAATTCCAGATGCTGAAAACGGGAAAAAGCCTGGTGAAGGAGAGAAGGACAAGCAAATAGAGGGTGCTGCAGGAGGCACAGATGGAAAAGGAAGTACTGGAAAAGAACAGCCGAGCTTTGGCGATACGAAAAACCATTGGGCAGCCAAACATATTGACCGTGCAGTGAAACTTGGTATTGCTTCAGGATTTAAAGACGGGAATTTCCGTCCTAATAAGTCTATTACTCGCGCTGAATTCGCAGCTATGATTAGTCGTGCATTGAAGTTAGAAGGAAACGCTAGCGATTTAAGCTTCAAAGACGCAGGGGAAATTCCAGCATGGGCAAGCAAGCACGTTTCCTTGGCAGTAAAAAATGGACTAGTCATAGGTTATAAAGACGGAACGTTCCAAGCGGACAAAACGATGACTAGAGCTGAACTGGCTGTCATTATCGCTAGAGCTGTTAAATTGAAGCTGAATGACAAGGCGTCGTCAATATTTGCGGATGCTAAGAGCATTCCAGTATGGGCGCTTAAGGCTGTAACAGCAGCGGTAGAAGCTGGTTTGATTCACGGCAAAGCGAACAATCGATTTGAACCAAATGCTACAGCGACGAGAGCAGAAGCAGTGACGTTAGTGCTTCGTATGCTGGATCATCAAACAGCGGCAAGTACAAGTAAGGCAGATACAACCAAGAAATAGGGTTCATCTTCTATCATGCAAGAGGTAGGGTGACACAAAGTAATCCCCACATCGTCAATCACGGTTCTATCAGTTAGTAAGAGGAATCGTGGTTGGTCAGTGGGGATTTTTTTGCGCTGCTGTATACAAAAGAAAAGAACCGCTCGACGGCATTATGCCATGAAGCGGTTCTTCAATATTGCTGTTATAGAACGTTGTAGCATTTCGCTGCTATTATTTCCAATCTACAAACAAAGCATATTCTTTAGAGTGGAAGCCGCCAGCATTTACATGCAATAGAACAGGAATGTTGTCAGTCACATTGTTTACACCGCTGAAAGTGAAGTATGTGAATCCGCCAGATACAGTTCTAGTAGAATTTACTTCATAGACGCCGTCACCAGCTGGAGTTCCGTTCAGATCAACTTTCAGGTGATTGTAGCTGATAGGAATAAGAGGGAAGGCAGGATCTGAATTTTTCATCTTAAATGTAACTGTGTAGTTGCCTGCTGTACCTGTTACATCTACGACTCCGCCTTCAATATATTTGCTTGAATGAGTGGAAGGTGCACCAGAACTATTAAGGAACTGTACCGCATAGGATGCTGCGTTAGCAGGAATAGCAAGAATGAGTACCAAAGTAAAAGCCAACAACATAGAGAAACTCATTTTTTTGAAAGAAGCAATTTTCAACATTATAAACACACTCCCTATTATTTTTTTACGTACTGTATTGCAACCTTACATAAAAAGAACTTCTACCATCCCTTGATCATACAATCTATCTTTATAGTCTGAGAGGCCCCTCCTTCCGAATAGGTTCGGTTCAATTTAGAAAAATAACATCAATCTTCGTTAATGATTATCATTCTCAATGAAAAATCTAAACGATTATCCATTCCTGAACCATAGAACCGATTTGACTACAGCTCAAAGTTTACTACCTCAATATGAACGGAGAATGAACTTTAGATTACAAATTTTTTCAACATGATTCTTTGGTTTGCATCAGCCATTAAGAGCTATTGAAGGTCAAAAATGTAATCAGAAATTCATGCTCCGTTCACAATTAAGAAGTAAAATCCTATTGAAGTTTCCATTGATAATCACTCTCATTTGCAAGCCGTTTGGAGGACTGAAACATTGAAAGCAACGATGAGACGCTGCGTAGGAATGTTGTTGCCTGCATTGCTGCTGTTAGGAATAGTAACAGGCTGCAGCACAGGGGGGGCAGAAAAGGGAGAAGGTAATGGAGAGGTTGTTCTTGTTGATTTTGCTGATCGTAAGGTCGCATTCGATAAAACTCCAGAACGAATCGTCGCACTGGGCAATGGAGAGGTCGATATTATCTATGCGCTTGGCGGCACTGTAGTAGGAAGGCCCAAGGATAATGCAGGTCTACAGAACGAAGCGATGAAGGACATTCCCATCGTCGGTTCCGTACATACGGTTGATTTGGAGAAAATTGCGGTTCTACATCCTGATGTTGTTCTAGGCAATGCACCGATAAACGCCAATGACATTCCTCAGTTAAATGGTATTGGAGCTAAAGTTGTATTAACACATGCCAATTCCATTGCGGATATTCGGAGGCAGATTGAGTTGTTCGGCAAGCTGCTAGGCAAGGAGGCTAAAGCTGCGGAGCTTACAGCCAAGCTGGACACTGGGATCGGCAAATTGAAAGAAGATCCTTCTGCTGCCAAAAAGCGAGTGCTGATGGTGTACGGCGCTCCGGGTACTTATTTAGCAGCGCTGCCTAATTCACTGGCAGGGAATGTGCTGGAAACGGCAGGCGGTATAAATGTAGCGGGTCAGTTTCCTAGCATGCAGAACTTTCCTCAGTACGCGCAATTAAATACGGAGCGGGTCGTTGAGGCTGATCCAGATGTCATTTTGATTATGACGCATGGAGACTCAGAGGACGTAGAAAAGGGCTTTATCAAAGAGATGGAGGGCAATCCGTCGTGGCATTCCATAGCAGCAGTACGCGACGGACGAGTTCATGTGCTTCCCGCAGACTTATTCGGTACGAACCCCGGGACACGAGTGGTTGATGCGGTGAAGTGGATAAAGGAACGGTTGGCCTTATGAATGTTCAAACTAGAAATAAACGAAGGCGTTGGATGGCTCTCGCAGCAGTACCGCTGCTGCTGGCTGCGATGTTGTATGGAGTAGGAAGTGGTTCCGTTCAAATATCCGTTGTGGAAATTTGGCGCGTTCTGTTCGGTGAAGGAGAAGCAGCTCACGAAGCGATCATATGGAACATTAGGCTTCCCCGCGTGCTAGTTGGATTGCTGGCAGGGGCATGCTTAGCAGCTTCCGGAGCGTTGCTCCAGGGTGTTATGAGGAATCCGCTTGCAGATCCAGGTATTGTCGGCGTCTCAGCTGGCGGGGGATTAGCAGCTGTCATTGCATTGGTGTTGTTTCCGCAATTCAGCTATATGCTCCCAGGTTTTGCTTTTATCGGTGCACTGGTAGCTTCTCTAGTCATATATGTGTTGGCTTGGGATGGGGGAAGCTCCCCTGTAAAGATTGTGCTTGCCGGAATCGCTGTTAATGCACTGTTGGGTGGAGTTATGAATGGGGTTATGGTGTTGAACAGTGATCGAATTCAGAGTGTAATTCCATGGTTGGCGGGTGGGTTGAGCGGTAGGAGCTGGCCGCATCTGGAATTCCTTCTGCCCTATGCGATTATCGGACTGGGACTCGTACCGTTCGCGGCCAAGACGTCGAATCTGCTCATGCTTGGCGATCAGTCGGCGCAATCACTTGGACAGCATGTGGAACGTCAGAGGTTTCTCATCATTGCATTAGCGTCTTTACTGGCAGGTGCGGCTGTCAGTGTTGCGGGTCTTATCGGCTTTGTTGGTCTAATTGTGCCGCATGCTGTTCGGATAGCGCTTGGTGAGGATTACCGCTATCTTCTGCCATTTTCTATGGTAGGAGGCGCTGTATTGTTGGTAGTTGCAGATACGGCAGCACGAAGTTGGTTCGATCCGCTTGAGCTGCCCGCGGGCGTATTGCTTGCGTGCATTGGAGCTCCATTTTTCCTCATGCTGCTGAAGAAAAGGAGGTTGATACGTTAATGGCGTTAGATATACGTGATCTGTCATATAAGCTGGAGCGATTCGAGCTGAGCTCAATTAATGAAACGATACCTTCCGGCCTTATAACAGCCATCGTTGGCCGTAATGGCTCGGGGAAATCAACGCTGCTGCGTATGATTTCAAGGATAAGCAAACCCGATAGCGGTTTGATTCTGTATGAGGGTGAGCCGGGCAAGGCATTTTCCCGCAATCAGTTCGCACGAATGGTTTCCATGCTAGGTCAGGATAAAGGCCAAATACCGGACATTACAGTACGTGAATTGGTTGCGCTTGGTCGAGCGCCGCATCAATCATCGTTTCGCAGTCGCTTGACACCGAGTGATGAGCAGGCGATCAAGTGGGCGATATCAACCGTAGGAATTGCTCATAATGAGGACCGCATGTTCCATACGTTGTCCGGGGGAGAGCAGCAGAAGGCTCGGATTGCGATGGCGTTGGCGCAAGAGTCTCGTATCCTTCTGTTGGATGAACCTACGACTTACTTGGATATGTCGCATCAGCTGGAATTAATGGAAATGCTGAGACGGCTTAATCAAAAGCTAGGATTAACGATTGTCATGGTACTTCATGATTTGCAGCAGGCTGCGGCATTCAGCGACCACATTATCGCTATGGAGAATGGCAAAATTGTTGCCAGCGGAGCACCAAAATCCGTGATCGATCAGCACTTTATGCTGAATGTATTTGGGGTGATAGCCAAAATAGATTTACAAGGCACATATCCCGTCATTGTTCCAATCCCACAACAATTTAAGGAGGAAACAACTATGGTTATCGTTACGAATGTATCACAAATTAAGAAGGGCAATGGAGAAAAACTGATCGAGCGCTTTAATAAGGTGGGCAAGGTAGAAGGAATGAAAGGCTTTCTTGGCCTAGAAGTGATGATGACTGAGAATACAAAAGATTACGATGAAGTGACGGTAAGTACAAGATGGGAGAGCAAAGAAGACTTCCAGGCGTGGACACGCAGTGAAGCTTTCCGTGAGTCGCATTCGCACCGCGAAATTCCGGATTATATCATTTCAAACAAGATTTTATTCTATGATGTGAAAGTTGTTCGTCGGCCCTTGCAGCAAGCTGAGCCTCAAAGTGTGTAACGATTGTCCGGGTGGGCATCGAGAGGCAACTCTTGATGCCCACCTGCATGCGAACTTTGAAGATAGGTGAACAGTTCAAGGAGTACTCAAGAGCGTCTAAATAGAAGGAGTAGGGAGATTGAGTAAATAATCAGTCTATTAGGTTGGATAATTATACAAAAAAGTTGTTGACGTAACGAGTAGCTGTTGATAGGATTACAATTGATAATAATTATCATTATCATTAATGTGAATTAAAATTAGAGGAGTGAATGGCTTTGAAATTACGGACTACGGTTGCCGGCATACTGGCAGCGTTATGGATATGGACAATGGTGCTGCCGGGAGCGGCCTTTGCTGAAACAAAGTTGAATAATGGGACTTATACGGCGGACTACGTCATTTTGCAAGCAGAAAATGATAATGTCTCTATCGCTAATGATTATTGGGAGAAGCCTGCGACGGTAGTTATTAAGGATGGAAAAGCGACAGTGCGAATGACCATTAATCATAGTAAATGGGTAACAGAGTTCAAAGTGCCAAGCAATGGGAGCCATGTGGATACCAAATTAATTGAGTCCGATACAAAGGCTGATAAAAGGTTAGTAGAGTTTGAAGCGGATGTAACAAGTCCGATTATATCTAAAATACATGTTACTGTACCCGAAATTGATTACGACCATGATTATACGATTCGAATTGTATTCGATATGAAATCGTTTAAAGAGGTAAAAGAAGTAGAGAAGAAGCAGGAACCAGCTCCTGTTGTGGTCCCGAAAGATAATTCTTCTACGAACAAGCCTGCACCAGAAAAAGAAACGAAAGAAGTGCCGAAAAAGAAAAAGCCAGAAGATAAGAAAAAACCAGATGCTAAGAAACCTCCTGCAAGCAAGAAGCCACCAACTACTAAGAAGCCATCAACAACTACAAAGCCACCTGTTAACAAAAAGCCCAACTCAACTCCTAACACCAAGAAAACAGCTGCTGACACAGGGGGCGAGCTAACAAAGGAGAAGGCGACTTCTTCTGCAGGCGTAATTAGCAGCGAGAAGAAAACAGCGGAAACTGCAACAACTTCATCCAAGGTAAATGAGCAACTGCCAGCTACTCAGCTGGCAGTTAGCAGTACAGCCGAGGTGAAGACATTAGGTGCGCAGTCTGATCCAGCCAACGAAAAAGTAGCGACTGTTAAAGAAGGAGTAGTGAAGACAGCATCGGCTAAAGTTGATGAAACAAAGGATTCTAGCACTAGCTCAACATCTACAACCAATTGGTGGACACCAATCGGTGCTGTTCTCTTGTTAGCTGTTGGTGGAATTTATATTTGGAGAAGAAAGAGTTAACAGCCGTCGGTAGCGGGGGGGACAGAATAAGATGTTACAAAAGTATTTTAAGCTAGCTGCCATTATAACGACGATACTAATACTTATTGTAGGATGTGGCGATGCAACAACAGCTACTAAGCCTGCGGAACCAATCTCATCTGCTTCTAGTACACCTGTTGCAGCCTCTTCTCCGGTGGAAGAGCATCGAATCGTTTCAACAACGGTGGCCATTACGCAAATTATGGATCAGTTAGAAATCGATTTGGTTGGTGTGCCGAAGAGTGTCAAAACTCTACCAAGCCGATATGACGGGTTAACAAAAGTGGGCAATCCAATGAGTCCGGACATGGAATTGGTTAAATCTTTGAAACCTACAGAAGTATTGTCGGTTACCACGTTACAGTATGATCTTGAGCCGGTATTCAAAAATGCGAATATGAAAGCTACTTTCTTGGATTTAACGAATTTAGAAAGCATGCAAGCTGAAATTACGAAGTTGGGCGAGAAGTATGGCAAGCAAGAGAAAGCTGCTGAGATTGTGCGTAAATATGATGCGAAAATAGAAAAAATCCGCAAGGCTACAGAAGGAAAGGAAACACCGACGGTGCTTATCCTTCTGGGGGTGCCAGGTAGTTATTTGGTAGCAACGGAGCATTCCTACATAGGCGACTTGGTCCGGTTGTTAGGCGGAAAAAATATTATTCAAGGTGAAAAAGTAGAATTTCTAGCTTCGAATACGGAGCATTTGCAGCAGGCTAATCCGGACGTCATTCTAAGAGCTGCACATGGTATGCCGGAAGAGGTCGTCAAAATGTTTGACGAGGAATTCAAGAAGAATGACATTTGGCATCATTTCAAAGCGGTTCAGACGGGACGCGTATACGACTTGGAGGAACGGTTATTTGGAACAACCGGGAATCTGGCAGTTGAAGAAGCGTTGGATGCTTTGCTTCCGATGCTGTACCCTTAACTTTTGCAAAGGACAGTGAACGATGATTAAACAAACAGGCGTGTATCTGATTACTACGCTGTTACTAGTTGCCCTAGCTATCTTTTCAGCCATGACGGGAAGCATTAAAGTATCTTTCGGAGAGCTCGTGCAAGGTTTGTTTAATGGCTCTAATGAGCAGGTCGAGATTATAAAAGATTTGCGCTTCCCACGTATTTTGGTGTCGATGTTCGCGGGAGCAGCGCTTGCTGTTGCGGGCGTACTGCTGCAGGCTGTTATGAAAAATCCGCTGGCTGAGCCAGGAATTATAGGTATTTCCTCTGGTGCTGGTTTCGTATCGATTACGGTTGTGACGCTGTTCCCAACTCTTTATTTTTGGAATCCGCTGTTCTCGGTATTGGGTGGAGCGCTTGCTTGTTATCTGGTCTACTCTTTATCTTGGAGGTCGGCATTAAATCCTTTGCGGTTGATCTTAGTTGGAGTCGCTATCAATGCTACATTTACTGGGCTGGGGCAGACCTACAACTACCGCGGAAGCTATGCGGTAACGAGCGTCAATCAGGCAATTTCCTCTATCTTTACAATGAAGACATGGGAAGATGTTCATATTATTAGCCTATTTGGAGGCATTGGCTTAATTCTAGCCCTGTTCCTCGGTTCGTGGTGCAATATGCTGGCCTTTCGGGATGAAACTGCTCGAAGTCTAGGGCTTCGGGTGATGCGGGTAAGAATTATGATTTCGGTGGTCGCTGTTCTGTTGGCTTCGGTAGCTACAGCGATTGGAGGACTCATTATGTTTGTCGGCTTGCTTGTTCCTCATATCGGGAGATCGCTGGTCGGCTCAAATTATAAGCTTCTTATCCCCTTTTCAGCGCTTGGGGGTGCTTTGCTCATACTAGCAGCGGATACGATTGGGCGTACGGTACTCGCACCAGCAGAAATCCCTGCTTCGATTATTATGGCGGTCATTGGCGGTCCATTTTTGATCATTATGCTGAAACGGAGCGATAAACTGTATAAGTAAACGGGAATTTTATTGAGGCCAGAGGAGGTATAGGAATTGGTGATGAAGCAGTTACTTATTACAGATGACGATAGCAATAATCGAACATTGCTTGGCCATTACTTTACCAAAGAAGGTTTTCGTGTGCTGGAGGCGCATAATGGTCTCGAAGCGATGGGCGTACTGGAAAGGCATTCAATTGATCTGGCTATTTTCGATGTAATGATGCCTGAGGTTGATGGGCTGGCCCTGTGTGAGTATACGCGCAAAAATTACGATATTCCGATTATCCTCCTCACTGCCCGGGGGCAACTCAGTGACAAAGAGCTAGGGTATATGAAAGGTACAGACGACTATCTGACGAAGCCGTTTGAATTGCCAGAGCTGCTATTCCGAGTGAAGGCTCTATTCCGCAGATATTCGTTTGCCTCTAGCGATAAGATTAGGATTAATCAGCTTATTATCGACCGCAAAAATTATGAGGTTGTCGATGGTGACGAGATCTTCTTCCCACCGTTAAAGGAATTCGAGCTGCTTGCACAGTTAGCGGAATATCCAGGCAGAGTGTTCTCGCGTGATGAGTTAATTCGTCTCATCTGGGGAACCGATTACCGCGGAGATGAACGGACAGTTGATGTACATATTAAACGTTTGCGAAAAAGATTCCCTGAGCATGAGCGAGGATTCGCCATTCAAACGATAAGAGGGATTGGGTACAAGCTTGAGGTGTCCGCTTCGTGAGATCGATTTATTTCCGTGTAGTCATTATTACGGTTTATACGATAACCATCAGCAGCTCTGTAGGTTTCTATATTGCTAACGCTTATTATCATGGGGTGCTAAAGCCATACAATGACGCCAAGCTATTTAAGGCAGCGGATATGATTCGTAATTTTATAGGAAAAAATCCGGATATGATGGGAGATTATCTTCATCATACAGCAGCGCTTGGCTATCAATTATATGTGCATGATGAGCAAGGGAATGATTATTTTTATGGAGGCAGCTTTCATAAGCTTGATCTGCCTTCAAGTGTAAGGGAAAGCGTATTGGCAGGAAATGAATATCACGGCATTGCCGAATACCCCAACAATCCATTGATCATTAACTACTTCGATAATTTACTTAGTAATACGGTGGGTATTCATGTGTCAGCTGGTTCCGAAAGGTTCGCCATGTTCCTGAGACATGATACTCGTGTGCAGTTCGATGAATTGGAAACTTTTTTTGGACTAATGTTCGTATTTACAGCGTTGTTTAGTATTCCATGCTTTTTAATCAGCACCCGGTACCTCGTACAGCCGATTACGCGACTGACGGAAGCGACTAAGCGAATCGCACAAGGTGATTTTAATTTGCGTCTTCCGACCAGTCGAAAGGATGAAATTGGACAGCTTGCTAAGCATTTTGAGAAGATGGCGTTTCAGCTTGAGCATTCCGACCGATTAAAGAAAGAATTCGTTGCCAACGTATCTCATGAGATTCACTCTCCTTTGACCTCGATTCAGGGGTTTGCAGATTCGTTGCTGCGTGATGACTTGGATAGGGAGCAAATACAACATTACGCTACGATCATCGGACAAGAGACGCGCCAGCTTGCGACGCTAAGCAAGCAATTACTGCTATTATCCACCTTAGACAACGGAAAAGAAGCCATAGAAAAGAAGCCTTATTTATTGCAGCCCCAGGTTCGACAGGCTCTACAGCTTTTGGAGTGGCAGCTTGCCGAGAAGGAAATTGCTGTTCGCATGCGCATCCCGGCGCGGCTTCATATCCTTGGTGATGAAGTATTGCTTATGCAGGTATGGTCCAACTTGTTGTCCAATGCCGTAAAGTATATTCCCAAGGAGCGATCCATCGATATCGAGGCATTCCGCGAAGAAGATGGTTGTGTATTTGTCATTTCCGATACAGGCGACGGTATTCCCGAGGAGCAGCTCCCGTTTCTATTCGATCGTTTCTATAAAGGTGATATGGCTAGGCAACGAGGCGATGGCAGCGTTGGGTTAGGCTTGTCTATCGTGCAGAAAATTGTCCATTTTCACGGAGGCATCATAGAAGTAGATAGCAATGAAGACAGCGGTACGGTGTTTCGCGTTCGTATACCGGATTAGATGCCATTACCGCGAACGTTAAGAGGAAATAATCACAGCTGTTTACGCGATAAGCTTATGTAGTTGCTTACAAACATCTACAATCACTCTTTAAAGGTCTTTCCCTGCGTGTATTATGGGGAAAGGTCTTTTTTCATACAAAATAAAAAACCGCCCCGCATGGAACTTCATCCCGATTATTAGACACAGCTAACAATGGAAGATGTCGTTCACCTATAGCGGAGCGGTTAAGAAACTTATAACCTAATCCATTCAATAACACTAGCAGTCTGCACCATAAAAAGGAGAGAAGACCGAATGCAGATGCTGTTATGTTGTTATTGGACTAATGATATGAATTTCGTAACAGCAATTACTGATTCAAGTTCGGCGTATGAACAGGAACTGTTCTTGCATGTGTTGCTTGCTCAAAGGAGTAAGCAAGGTTAAGCAATTTTTGCTCGCTGAACGCTGTACCGAAGAAGGAAATACCTACTGGCAAGCCTGCTTCTACAGTACCTGCTGGAACTGTTACTTCAGGGAATCCTGTAGCAGAAGCCATATAGCCTGCTGCATATGTATCATATGCGTTACAAACGTATGTAGGATCTACTTTATCGAATGTGTTGGAAGCTGGGCAGGACATTGTAGGGAATACAATTGCGTCCAAATCGTAGTCATCCATAATTTCTTCGATTTCTTCACGAGTCTTAGGCACTTCACGTTTCACGATCTTTTTGTACTCTTTGGAGTTCAACGTGTGAGCTTTCTCCAAAGCTACTTTCAATCCTTCTACACGAGCTGGGTTAGCAGGTGTAGCAGAGTTCAACACTTCTGGAGATTCAAGAATAGCAATAACTTCTGCAAGCGTTTTAGGTCCGCCAGCTGGAAGTGTGCTCAAGTATGTCTCGAACTGACTCTTGAATTCAGCAGTGTCGATTGGTCCAAGAATTGGAGTCCAAAGGTAATTTGTTTGCTCAGAGAATGTTACAGGTACAACTTCTGTTCCCATGCTTTGCATGTTTGCAATCGCTTGGTTTGTAATTGCATCTACTTCAGCATTGTCGCCGAAGAATTCAGTTGCTACACCGATGCGAGCATGCTTTAACGCATTAGCGTTCAATTTGCTAGCATAGTCGCGAGCGTAACGGTCTGCGTGCTTTGTAGCTTTGTCTGCTTTATCTTTTCCAGCCATTTCCGCAAGTACAATGCTTGCATCTTCAACGCTGCGAGCCATTGGACCAACAACGTCTAAAGAAAGGGAAGAAGGAACTACGCCAGTACGGCTAGCCAATCCCATAGTAGGGCGGATACCAACTAGACCTGTCGTATGAGCTGGACCACGCACAGAACCGGAAGTATCTGTTCCAAGACCGAATACAGCGAAGTTAGCTGCTACAGCTGCTGCGCTTCCGCTGCTGGAACCAGAAGCATCACGGTTAAGGTTGTAAGGGTTAAGCGTCTGACCGCCAAAAGAGCTGTAGCCCAATCTTCCATAGGAAGCAGCAAGCTCAGACATGTTTGTTTTACCAATTACAATCGCACCAGCGTCGATTAGCTTCTGTACAACGAATGAATTTTTGCTCGGATATTCATTCTTAAGTGCTACAGAACCTGCTGTTGTTGGCATGCCGACAACGTCGATATTATCTTTTACTACGAAAGGAATACCATGAAGCTCGCTTCTTGGTCCTTTCGCCTTGCGCTCAGCATCAAGTGCTTTTGCTTGCTCAAGAGCTTTATCGTTAACCATTGTAACGGCGTTAATAGCAGGACCTTGATCATCGAAAGCCTCGATACGCTTCAAATAGTACTCTACTAGTTCTTCCGAAGTAGTTTGATTATTGTTTAATGCATAAGAGACTTCATTGATGCTTTTCTCAAATGGATCAAACGCAGCTTGCTTGCCTTGGGCACTTGCAACATTCCAAGGTAGAATTGTCGCAACTAGCATGATAGCTAGAAATGCTTTGAAAGTTGTGCTCTTTTTCTTCAAGTGTCTAGCCTCCTGATGTCATTTTTTTGAATAGGTCATAGTACTCATTTTTCTCCCCTATAACAATTATCGATATTTTCATAGAAAAAATGAATAGAATCCGACAAAATACCTTTTTTTTCGTATTTTTTCGCTTTTTATTTCGACAATATATAACAAATATTGTTCTTTTGCCGATACTATGTAAGGAGACCATACTCTATAGAAAATAATAATGGGGGAGAAATAAGTTGAGAAAGAAACTGCAGTGGAATTTAAAGCTTCAGCTACTGGTTACGATGGTTATCCTTGTGTTGCTGTCGACATCATCGCTAGGCCTCGTAATAAACCAGAGAGTTAGCAGCGACATGAAGGAAGACTTCTATGAAGCCACTCGGAAAGAAATCGAGCAAGTTAGTAGTGCGATCAACCTGTACTTTACTACTGTAAATGAATCAGTTGAATATTTCGCTAAGAGCCAGCTTGTTAAAAAGATCGACAGTTCCATCACTTCTTATGTAAATGCAGTAGGGGCAGATGGTACGATTCAAATGACTCCAGCTAAAAATGGAGGATTAGAAGCTCAAATCTATAACTTCTTCTTGGAATATTCCAAGACGCATCCAAATGTGCACTATATTTATATGGGTACGAAGGATGGCGGATACATACAATGGCCGGACGGCACTTCCGTCGACCAATTTGATCCAAGACCTAGAGCATGGTATAAGCAAGCAATCGAGAATCCTGACAAAGTGATGCGTACAGGCGCTTATGCTGCCCTTACTACGGGTGTTCCTATTGTCAGCTCATCTGTGACGATTAAGGACGACAAAGGTAATGTTGTTGGTGTTCAAGGTGTAGACGTAAGCTTGGACTTCCTGACGAAGACGATCAATAACATGAAAATCGGTAAAGCCGGCTATGTTATTCTAGCTGACCAAACAGGTACGATTCTCGCAAACCCTAATAATCCAAAGACAAACTTTAAAAACCTTAAAGATTTGGGTGTTGCAGAATTTGCGGACATCGATAAGCAAGCGGGTAAAAACCTTGAAATTTCGATGGGTAAGGAAGACTACACAGCTAGCGTATATATTTCACCGGAAAATGGATGGAAGTACATTGCGATAATGGATGAAAGTGAAATCCAGGAGTCTGTGATGGCAATCCAGAACATTATCCTCATGGTAATGGGTGTAATTGCTGTTATCGCTATCGCTGCAGCTTTAATTGTATCTGGTAGAATTACGAAGCCGATTAATGCAGCGGTTAGATATTTGCAACAAATCGGTAGCGGTAATTTGATGATCGAGATTCCGCAGTCGATGCTGACCAAACGAGGCGAAGTAGGCGAGATGGTTCGTGCGATTAAGTCGATGAAGCAGGATGTCCAGCAAATGATCGGTGGTATCTCTACATCAGGACAGATTGTCTCTCAATCGGCGACAAATCTTCAAGACAGTATGGATCAGACGCAAAAGGCTTCTTCTCTAATTACGGAGTCCATTATTCAGTTAGCTTCTGCTTCTAGCGAAGAAGCCAACAACGTTATGGAAGGCTCCGAAAAAGTAGATGAACTCGGTGGAGCAATCGATCAAGTTACAGCGTCTGCATCAGAAATACTAGAGATTGCGCGCCGTACAGCGGAATTGAACCAACGCGGTATTGTTATCGTTCAAGAGTTGGTAGGTAAGTTTAACAGCACGCAACAGTCTTCTGAGGAAACAGCACATGCTGTTAATCAAGTGAGTGCAAGTGCAGGTGAAATCAGTAGTATCCTTACGACGATTGTTGAAATTTCTCGTCAAACGAACTTGTTGGCGTTAAATGCGTCTATTGAGGCATCAAGAGCTGGTGAGCACGGACGAGGTTTCTCCGTAGTAGCAGCTGAGATTCGTAAACTTGCAGAGCAATCTGCTAACGCTGCGAACAATATCGGCAGCATTATTTCGAACGTAAATAGTCAGGTTGGGGCAGCTGTTCAAGCGATCGGCACATCCCGTGAATTATTTATGGATCAAGAAACAGCGGTTCGTGAAACGGAATCGATCTTCAACGACATTAAAATATCTGTAGATAATCAAATGAACATGACGACAGATGTTGATGATCATATTAAATTGATGATTGAGAAACGTTATGAGCTTTCCGATGTGTTCACGAATATTTCTGCCATTACGGAAGAGAATTCGGCAATTACGCAAGACGTTTCTGCAGCGGCTGAAGAGCAGTTGGCAACTATTGATGATGTAGCAGGTTACCTGACTCAGCTTAAAGGGCTTTCTGAAGATTTGCAGGAAAATATTAAGAAGTTTACGATCAGTAATCAATAAGATATCCTTTTGGGGAATCAGATTGAATCGTGAAGGTTACGACACAATACAAGCTAGTTAGTCCGGAGGAGCTCAGACTTCTCCGGGCTTTTTTATTTTGAAGGGCACATGTTTAGACGGGACAAATGGTTATGAATCGTATTAAAGATGGCTTACGTTCGTTATTTTAAGTGGTTAGTTCTAGCTAACTAAAAGAAAGATAAATAATTCGAATAAGAAAATGTTATAACTCTATTGGAAGCCGCACTCTTTGCAGTTCGGTTTTTTTATTATGCGCGTAGTCAGTAGCTACAGTAAAAATGATATTTCCCAATACGCAGTCATATGCGAATTGAACCTATTGGCTTTATGCCATATGAGCTGCAATTCCTGCGGTAGTGCATTTTAGCAACTATTCAGCATGCCATTTTTTTCAGCGGCCGTTTTCGCACTCTTCATTTGTTTTTCTGACAATTGTCATATGCACTTTCTGACAACCTACACTAATTGCCCATCCTCGACTTTTACTACAATAAAAACATCAAGAACAACGATGAACACGAAAGCAGAGAGACAGGTACACTAGGCAACGCTAACCATTACCATTACATAGCGAAGGATGATAAATGATGACACAAGTAAATGCGATTGAATGTAAAAATGTAGTGAAGCAATTCGGTGATTTCCGTGCCGTTGACGATATGAATCTAGCATTCGAAAAAGGTAAAATATCTGCCCTGCTCGGGCCGAATGGTGCAGGCAAGACAACGGCCATCTCGATGATGCTCGGGTTAATGAGGCCGACCTCTGGTGAGATTCAAGTGCTGGGTATGCCGGCTGGAACAAAGGAATTGAGGCAGCGTGTTGGAGCACTGACACAAGACGTGCGAGCAGCTGACGGACTTAAAGTGAAGGAAGTACTGGAGCTGTTCCGCAGTTACTACCGGAATCCGATGTCACTAGAGCGTTTGCTGGATATTTCGGGCCTCCACGGAGATGTGAAGCGAAAAGCAGCATCTTTATCAGGTGGACAACGTCGTAGATTGGCATTTGCGCAAAGCTTGGCAGGTAATCCAGATTTAATATTGCTTGATGAGCCTACGGTGGCAATGGACATTGAAGCACGCGGTCGCTTCTGGGAGACGATTCGGGCGCTAGCAGGCGATGGACGTACGGTACTGCTAACGACTCATTATTTGGAAGAAGCGGATGCGGTAGCAGATCACATTGCGGTAATTGCACAGGGAAAAGTGGTTGCAGAAGGTGCACCAGAGAAATTAAAAGCGCAAACGGCGCTGCGCACGATTTCGTTCCGAGCAACAAATGCACCAGAAGAGCAAGTATGGCTGACCCTGCCTGGTGTAGAAAAGGCGGAGTGCAACGGAGAACGGATTCGCCTTCATGCCCAGCAGACGGATGAATTGTTGTTTACACTGATGCAGTCGAAGTGGGGAGTTACCGATATCGAGGTGCAATCGGCTAGCTTGGAAGATACATTCCGCAGCCTGACAGCTTCTCAAACGGTACATGGATAAAATAATACGACTTACTATGCGAGCGATCTAGAAACAAGAAGCAACTGAAATAGAACTCATGCCGAACGTAAATAGATCATCAAACAGAACCCAATAGAAGATATCCTAGGAGGAATATAGATATGTTGAACATGTTCATCGCCCAAACAAAAGCAGAAAGTATTCGAATCGTACGCAGCCCATTTTTCTTACTCTTCTCAATTGCAATGCCATTGGCTTTCTACTTCTTGTTCGCAAGTATGTATGGTACAGATAAATCGATTGAATCGACAACGTGGGGCGTATTTTCTCTTATGTCGATGACAGCCTTTAGCTTGATCGGCACAGCAGTAAGCCAATTCGGCATTCGTCTTTCTTTTGAACACCAAGACGGTTGGGTACGCTTGCTTCGCTTGACTCCGCTAACACCAGCAGTTTGGCTTGGTAGTAAGCTTGTCGCACAAATGGTCATTCACTTGGTTGTCATCGTCATTATCTTCTTGTCCGCTGGTCTTGTTCATGATATTCAACTTACTGCTATGCAATGGATTACTTGTGGATTGTGGTTATGGATCGGCAGTATTGCTTTCTTAGCACTTGGCGCTTTGCTAGGCACACTTAAAAATGCAAACACATCCGTTGCGATCGGCAATGTATTGCAAATGGGTCTTGCGATCCTTGGTGGACTATGGATGCCGCTTAACGGCTTGCCTACATGGATGCAATCCATTGGGGAATGGCTTCCATCCCACCGCTACGCGAATGGAGCATGGAATATGGTTGCTGGACAAGCACCAGAAGTTATGGATTTCATAATTTTGGCAGGATTCGGAGCTGTGTTTATGATAGTATCGGTTTATATCTTCAATAGACGGGAAGCGGTATAAATGAATAAAGAGAGATGGCGCCTGTTTCCGAAGTCGGAGGGAACAACTCCTTACTTTTCACTAGCCAATATCATCATCCCAACTTACTTTCTATTTCAAGAGCCACCGAACTTACGGTGGCTTGGTTTTGTTCTATTTATTTTATATGTTGTTCTATTTCGGCAAATGCATTTCTATACCAAATGGGCTACGCATCTCCTATTTGCTCAGGTAGGGATACTGCTAGTACTAGCGGCTACACTCCAACCTGTATATGTATTTCTAGGATTTATGATAGCTCCATCGCTTAGTAAACTGAAGCTGCCGCTATTAATTTCTACTACCGTGATGTTCGTTATCGGTTTAGGCGTTAGCATCCTGCCTTATTGGGAGCAAGGCGGTGTCCAGTTATGGCTCGGATTATTTACACCGCTGTTTGGCGTCTGTGCACTGCCTTATATTATTCGAGCGTCGAATATGTATCAGCAGAAGTCTTCGAGACTGCGGGCGGATGCAGCAGGGCGAACGGCACAGCAGGAAGAGCGCCAGCGTATTGCCAGCGAACTGCATGATACATTGGGTCACACTTTGTCTCTCATTGCCTTAAAAGGGGAAGTAGTTGAGAAGTTAATAACCCGCAATCCTGAAAGGGCGCTGCAAGAAGCCCGCGAAATACGTGAAACGGCGCGCGGGGCATTAAAGCAAATGCGTGAATTGGTTACAGAGATGAAAGTGGCCTATTTCATCGACGAATATTACCATGCGCTTTCTCTTTGCTCAGCAGCAGGTATTTCATCGACTTTTTACTATCAAGCGGTATGCAACGGAGGCAACTCTACTACCTATATGGAAAAAGAAGCGGTCGCGGAAATAACGTTACCGTTTACTCCACTCCAGGAGACGATATTGGCGATGTGCTTCCGCGAGACAGTGACCAATGTAGTTCGTCATAGTCGTGCTTCAAGCTGTCAGATTCATCTTATTATTGAAGATGGAGAAGTGCGTGCTGTTGTAAAAGATGATGGAGTTGGAGCAGATCCAGAGAAACTTTATACGAGCAGCAATGGGATGGCAGGACTGCGACAGCGGCTCCTTTTAATAGATGGCCAGATGTCGATGTCTTCATCTCCAGGCAAAGGAACAGAAATAACGCTACATATTCCACGAGTCATTCGCAGCGAGAAGGTAGGTGCAGGGTAAGTGATTCGAATTATTTTGAGTGAAGATCAGAAATTATTGCGGGGAGCACTGGCGACTTTGCTCTCTTTAGAGGATGACATCGAAGTCGTTGGACAAGCTGAAAATGGAGAAGAAGCACTTTCTTTAATCGCGCAGCATCAGCCAGATGTGGCGGTTATGGATATCGAAATGCCGCTAAAGACAGGTTTGGATGTCGCAGAGGCTATTCAGAAAATTGGCTCCAATTGCCGTGTCATTATTTTAACGACGTTTGCTCGTCCCGGCTATTTTCAGCGAGCTATGCAGGCAGGGGTGTATGGTTACTTGCTCAAAGATACAGGCAGTGATGAGCTGTCCGATGCAATCCGCAAAGTTTATCAGGGGAAGCGCGTTATCAATTCTGAGTTATCCCTAGCTGTATGGGAAAATCCATGTCCATTGTCACCTCGTGAAAAAGACGTTTTGAAATTAGCAGCTCAAGGTCTAACCCTTCAGGAGATTGGCGCGCAGTTGTTCCTTTCGTATGGAACGGTCCGCAACTATATGTCCGAAGCGACCGGGAAGTTGGGGGCGAATACGAGGATTGAAGCGATAGAAATCGCGCGCGGCAAGGGATGGTTGGATTAAGAAAGAAATGAAAAATCCACAACCCTAGTGAACAACATCCCAATGTTAGACACCATTTATCATTGGAGGTTCAGTTCATATTGGTTGTGGATTTTGTTCATTTTATGGCTTTTACCTCAGAAACAAACTTTTTTACATCCTCAAGTGTCTGTGCATGAGATAGAGAAGTATAGGTGTCTTTAGAGAAAATAAGCCCCGTATCTGTTTGCAGAAAAGCGAATCTTTCTCCATCTAACAAGCCGTAGTCACTAATATCTTTAAATACGAGTGTTTCTCCATTCTCCTCCCGTTTTTCTGTTCCTTCATATTTAACAGGCATAAAGATTCCAGTCATTCCTACTCGCATGGCGGATACCACGTCAGTATCTTCAACCCATACATTAGAATCGATCGGAGTAGGCAGGAGGACTTGTACGGGTTCTCCAATTTTTTCGTTTCCCTGATACACTTCATCTACTTTAATTGTGGCAATTGCTTGGTAGTATGCATCGCCTTTACCAAGTTCCATTTCGATATTTTGAATCTTTTCTACCGTACCTTTAAACACGGACATATTTGGCTTCTTAAAAATTTCTTCTTCGGTAAGAGGTACTAGACTACCGCTGGTTTGCACTATAGGGGCATCGTTTACATATTGGACGCTAACTCCATCAGATGATTGATGCAAGGCGATGCTAGCATGATCACTTAAAGCTGGAACTAGCAAAATAAAGGCAGCAACCGCGACTGAAGCTAGTACAGCGCCCCAGATATTCGTTCTTTTTCGCATAGGATGAACCTCCTTACGATGATAACGTTCGTTGGATTTGGAATGAAGCATCACCAGCGTTTTTTCCTCAAAATCTTTACTGGTTCGCAAGCCTTCAATTCCAGCTTTATAGTTAGATTCATTCATATCCATTACCTCCTACTTTTATCTTTAATAAACTTCGCCCGCGAGCAAGTCGTGTTCCGATCGTTGAAGAATTCGTCTGTACTATTGCTGCAATTTCTTGTATGGAATATCCCTCGTAATAAAACAGGTGCAGGGGGATGCGGTACTTGGGATCTAATTGCAGAACAGCTTGCAGTACTTCTCCTTCTTCTTTGGGGAGATAGCTGAGATCATCGGGTATTGTTTTCTTGGTTCGAAACCATCCAGATTTCAAGTAATTTTTGCTCTTATTAATAGCGATCCGAATGAGCCAAGCTTTTTCATGTTCTTTGTTCTCAAAGACAGGCCGCTTTTGCATGTACGTTACAAATACATCTTGTGCGATATCTTCTGCATCTTGCACATTCTTTACATAAGCAAATGCGATGCGAATGATGTTTTTTGAATAAGTCGAGACAGCTTGTTGAATGGTTTCATTGAGCTCTAATGAATCATTCAAGGGTTCATCCACTCCTTTCATGTACAATACAACTCAGATCGTTATTATTTCTCATGGCCACTTCGAAAAATTTTTAGTTAGGTGATCGTGTAGCAAGAAGGGGATGCACACAGGATGATAGAAGGCTGATTCAAGTCATAATGAACAACGGAGGTTCCATTTGACAAGGGAAGGTATATTCCGACACAATCTTATCCTCTAGTTGAGGGTGAAATAGTTCCATAGACATTTGAATAGGATGAAACTGATAGATTACTATGTGTATATTACCAAATACAAACCAATTTGGATGATAACTTTCATATTTGTAAATCACATAACCTTTATAAATGACCCCATCGCTCCATCTTTAACGACTATACCCATCATATAGTTGCCCTTTTTAAACCTCACAGGCTTTCCTCCACCATACTCTTACGATTAAGCGCAGTGTCTTCGAGCATGCAGTCATACAAATCTGATAGTAGCTTGATTACATTATCAATTCATGATTATCAAAGTAGGGTAGTCGAATTTGAGCTGCAAGTAAAAGCTATGCACCTTAGTAAGTCAGCTAAGCTGATTTCATGTAAGGGGGTGGTTTCCATGTGAGGCTCAGGGGATGTACGAACAACAGGAGTAAAATAAGCAGACCTATTCGTTCACAACCAACTATATGAAAAAGGAGAATCGAACCTATGGAAACAATCCGGTGTAAGGGGAAGGTTAGGAACAAACTCGCTAAGATGATGTTGATTCCTACTGCGATGATGGTTATATCACTGTCCGTTACAACTCCAGCTTCTGCGGCTTCTGTGAGCTTATTGGGATGGGATTTAGTTGACTCAGGCAAACGCATGGACTGGGATGGAAGTTCAGCTTATATATCTCAATTTAATTCTGGTGTAAGTCTATGGAATAGCTATAAGAGCGGTGTTATTCGTAAAGATACGATTACAACGATTCAAGATTTGGCCATTTCTGATTACTACGAAGTAAGTTCAACTGCGGGTGTGACGAGCTCAGCAGGCACGATTAGATTTAATAATTATCAGATGGCGGGCTACACTTCCACGAAGAAACTAAACGTAGCGATTCATGAAATCGGACATGCGCTTGGGCTTGGTCATAATACAAGTGCAGATGTCATGTATGCCTATGTTTCAAATAATACGGCGTTAAGTGTAAATGATAGAGCATCTTACGATGCGGCTTACTTAACTTATTAATAGTGAGGAGGATAAGTGTTATGATCATGAAACCAAAAAAATGGCTGGCTCATCTATTATTGGTTGCGGCGATGTCTATGTTGTTCACTGGTTGTACAAGCAATGGACAGAAAGCAAGTGCAGACAAGCTCCCAATTCATTATCTGCACGGTACCTTCTCAATTGATGTGCATGACCCAGCGGCGGTTGTTGGCGATGCTGACTATGTATTTGTTGGTCGTGTCGATAAGGTGGTAGGCACGGAATATAAACATGCGGTAGCACTTGAAACCGAAGCGGGAACAAAAGAAGTGGCAAGTCCATATACCAATTACTCCATTACGGTTCTAGAAAATTTGAAAGGCGAGTTACAAACAGGTGTATCTAATCCGGTGCAAAAATCGGGTGGAGTAAATCAAGATGGGGCTTCAATCGTGTTATACGAAGAGGACATCTTGCCTCAAGTTGATAACGTTTACATCTTTATGGCCTACGCACAGAAGGATGGTTCTTTGCTCGTTTCAGGTCCTAGTTCGACAATTGCTGTGCCTACAAATGGTACGTTTAGCGAGACGAGCTTGGCTAGTGTTGCAGAGACGAATGAGTATCAGACTTATTCGAAGGCAGTTCATAATGAGAAAGAATCCGTACGAGAAAGGTTTGTCTCTACATTTGATGCGAAAAAATAGTTGAGCAAAAGGAAAAACCTTCGCCTATGCGAAGGTTTTTTTGTCGTATTGATCCGTTTAATTTTATCCATTATCCAACTAGAGAGGCATACTCGTCAGTGGACATTCTTTATTTCGTATTTGAGCTGGGATCAAGTAAATCTATATAAGCATGGTATCCAACAATGGCTGCAATTAGAGAACCGATAAAGAATAAAGCAGAGCCGCCAAGCGTAAACAGCCTTCCAATGTAGGTGTACTTGGCTTCTTCGACTTGGGTTTGATTATTCATTGCTGTCACTCCATTTAGTCATTTGTCCTATCGTATGCATTTTTGAAAAAACAGGTTCTTACTTTTACTGCCTAATCAGATCCTCGTATGCTAATGCTTATAAAGTGGCCTTGTATGTGCCTTGATTAAAATGAATGAGCTATGTCTGTTGGCTCCCTTCTTGTGAATTGTTTATTTATTATGTAACCTATTACTTATGATATTTTATAAAAGGTCATGCATGTTTGACTTAATAAAGGAGCAGCAAAGTTGAAAGTTGTAGAAACGGAACGATTGTCCATTCGTAGACTGACTATTGAAGATGCGGAATTTATATGCAGACTGCTAAATAATCCATCGTGGTTGCAGTTTATTGGTGATAAAGGTGTGAGGACGCTTGAAGATGCACGTAACTATATTTTGAACGGACCCGTTGCGATGTACGAGCAATTAGGCTTTGGTATGTACCTTACGGAGTTAAAGGCAGAAGGTATCCCTATAGGGATATGTGGTCTCATCAAGAGAGATTGGCTGCGGGACGCAGATGTTGGGTATGCTTTTCTTCCGGAGTTCTGGGGAAAGGGATATGCGTATGAGGCATCTTCGGCTGTGATGGAGCATGGTAAAAACAAGATTGGGTTAAAGTGTATTTTAGGAATAACCTCAATGGATAATGAACGATCTATACGATTACTTGAAAAGCTAGGGATGAACAGCGAAGGAACCGTTCAATCTCCTGGTGGTGATGAGGAACTCAAAATATATGCATCTTATGTAGAATAAGTAGGGATATCGTCTACTTAAAACCATTTTATAGAAAAGAGCCAAAAAAAGTAATAAAACAAAGACCAGCTCTATATAATCTCTGTGTAAGTCATTTACAGAAAAGGAGTGGTTCGTTTTATGAAATTGGTGAAAAAGATTGCAATGGGTGCAACTGTTTCTGCGTTTGCTCTATCTTTGATGGTTTCGTCAGCGCTAGCTCAATCTGGTCCATCTTCTCAAGCTAGCAATGATGTCGGTGCTTTGAGCCCGATTATTTTTGAAGGTGTTACTTATGCTCCTGGTGATGCAAAGTTCAAAGAAGTTCTGAATAAAGTTAACCATACAGTTGTTGAGAGTGACGGAACGGCTTATGGCTATGTGAACGTAGTTGATGCAGATAAGCACGTTAACGAAATCGTTGCTAAGTTAAGTGAGGAAGTCGGCACATTGGAAAGCAATCTTGTATCATCTTTCTGGTGGGATGCTGGCTATTCCGGACATCACCTTGAGCTTGCTAGTGGGTATACATTCCCTAACTTAGGAGATTGGAACGATAAAATATCCTCTGTTAAATCAGCAAACTTGAAAGGAACAAGGCTATATCAACATAGTAACTTTGGTGGGGACTCCATCTACTTATCTCCTAATGAAAATGTAAGTAATTTAACTAGCCGTAATTTTAACGATAAGGCATCCAGCATTAGAGTATATTAATACGTAGAACAACGCTAGCTTAATGATATGCACCTCTTAGAATAGGCATTGGAAAAACCCTTGGTTTAACCGATGAATTCTAGGAGGTGCATTGTGCTGCCATTTAAAATCGACCTACTCTATATAATTTCTATGTAAGTCATTTACAGAAAAGGAGTGGATATTTTCATGGGGATGTTGAAAAAGATTGCAATGGGTATAACGGTCTCTGCGTTTGCTCTATCTTTGCTGGTTTCATCAGCTCTAGCTCAATCTGGTCAATCATCGAAGGGAAATAATGATGGTAATGTTTTGAGTCCAATTATTTTTGAAGGTGTTACTTATGCTCCTACTGACGTCAAGTTCAAGGAAGTTCTGGATAAAGTTAAACATACGGTTGTAGAGCGTGATGGTAAAGCGTATGGCTATGTAGACGTAGCTGATGCCGACAAGCATGTTAGCAAAATTGTTGCTGAGCTAAGTGAAGAAGTAGGTACGTTAGCGGGTGATTATATTTCATCTTTCTTTTTGGGTGTAAATTATTCTGGTGTCCGATTAAGTGTTGAAAGTGGGCGTGGCTTAGCTACTTTAGGGGTTGCGAATGATGATATCTCATCCGTCATATCAGCAAATTTGAGAGGAACAACGCTATATGAGCATAGTCATTTCCTTGGACAATCGATATACCTGCCTCCAAATACAAATGTAAGTAACTTAACAAGCCTTAATTTTAACGATAGGGCATCTAGCCTTAGAGTGCATTAATCATTAGTAGAACTCCCGGGCCTAGAAAGCTCGGGAGTTTTTATGCTCTATCGGGAAGGCTTTAGCGAGCACAGGGAAGCTCCACGAAAGATCATCGAGAACGGACGATTATCACTATATTTAGGAAGAATGAGGAATAGATCCGCTGTAATCCACGCGTAGTAAGTTTTCGTTACTTTCTGAATTTCTTAAATAGTTTTCATCAATTTATCATTACATTGTCATCTTCTTTTAATCGCTCTGTTACTACTCAGCCTAAAATAGTTGATATATTTAGAGCACAACAACGGAGACGTTAACAACTAGGAGGATACATAAACATGAACAAGAATAAACAAAAGGTTATCGCTATCTTAACTGCACTAACATTCGTACTTCTCGCGGGCTGTACAGACAATAAGGCTGCAGAAACGCCTAAGACACCAGAGAAACAAGTGGAGACTCAAGCGCAGGGGAATCAAGCGACAACTGAAAATAACAAAGAAGAACAATTGCAAGATGGGCATGAAAACGAAGCTGATCTTAAGACATTTATTAGCAAAGAAGGCGGATTCTCATTGGTTCAACCGGAAATGTGGAATGACAACGTGGCCCCGATTGAAGGAAAAAATGCTGAAATGAAAGCAGAGTGGGAAACTTCGTTCCATATTCTAGTAGACGGAAAAGTTGATAAGGAATCTAGTGCTTTGATGACGATCACGAAGATGACAAAAGCAAACTATGAGGCGATGGCTAAAGAAGAAGGTCCGACGATGGGTGACAAATTGGGCGAGAACGATAAGTTTGTTTGGGTTATGACTACACCACAAGCAAATCCTTACGAAGAGAAGTCCGATGAGTTCAAGAAATTCAACGACATGATGTTGGACTTCGAGTTTGTTAAGAAGAATTTCAAAATTAACAACTAATTGCTATTATTGATCGGGTCTGGTACAATCAATTTTGCAAACATCGACATAATGCAAGTAGTTTCTGACTGCTTGTACCATATAAATTGGGGACAACCCCCTTATAGCAGAAGCTCCTTCTTATGAAGTTCATAAGAAGGAGTTTTTGTATTCTCTGAATGGAATCCATTACTTAGCTAAAGATGTTCACCATTTGCACACGAACTTTTAATAGATCTGTTACAACTGATATCTATTGTGTTGATATAGTATTGTATATTAAATGGTACGATTATACGGATGTAAGAACCGAATGTGAAAGCTAAGGAGAACAAACAACAATGAACAACTTGAAACAGCTTAAATCAGTTATCGCTATCATAGCTGTGCTGACGCTCATACTCGTTACAGGCTGTACGGATAATAAATCGGCCGAAGCCTCACAGATACAGGAGAATCTGTTGAAAGACAGTAGTCAAACGAGCCATGAGGAGCAGCCTGAAAATAAAGTCCAAATTGAGACATTCACAAGTAAAGGAGGCGGCTTCTCTCTTAAGCAGCCTGAAAAGTGGAATGATCAAGTTGGTGCGATTGATGAAAAGGGTGATCCCATAGCAGGTACGGAGTGGGAAACCTCCTTCTATCTGTTAAAAGACGGTAAGCCAGATATAGACGCTGGATCTATCATGACGATAACAAAAATGACGCGAGCACAATACGATAGTATCGTAGCTGAAGAGGGGCCTTCGTCACAAAATATTCTGGGAGAAAGCAAAGAGTTTGTTTGGTTGATGACTACGCCTCAATCCAATCCTTATGATGACAAGTCCGAAGAATATAAGAGATTTAACACGATGCTCGTAGATGCGGAATTTATTAAGATGCATTTTAAAGTAAATAACTGATTTGATCTCATTGACTCATTGGTGTAATCGAGTTCCTGCTGGAAAGCTCCTTTTTATGACTGCATAAGAAGGAGTTTTTTTATTACTATTCTCGCTAGCATGCGACTAATGAGGAATTCGCTTCTATAGGATAAGAAAATAATAGTTTGAGTTTTATGGAAAACTGTTTATAGTTGACGGAGTAATAATATTCCAGTCTTATTCAATCCATCTACATGTGGAGGAGGGCTTTCATTGATTCAATATCAGAACGAGCATGTAACGGTATTTCAAAGCGTGTTATATCAGACAACATCAACGGTCATCCAAACGAAGGACATGGTGCTCCTCATAGATCCGAACTGGCTTCCAAATGAAATAGACGAGATTAAGCATTTTGTAGATACAATTAAAGGTGAGCGAGATACATACCTACTATTTACGCATGGTGATTTTGATCATATTATTGGCTATCAAGCGTTTCCTGATGCAAAAGTAATCGGCAGTTTGGCGTTGGCTAACAGTTCAGAAAAAGAACAGAAGCTAGCAATGATCCGAGAGTTTGATAATAAGCATTATATTAGTAGAAATTATCCGATTGAATTTCCGAAGGTTGATGTAGGTATCGACAAAGATGGGCAGCAACTATGTGTTGGAGACACTACATTGACGTTCTATCTAGCTCCAGGGCATACGGAAGATGGAGTTATCAGCGTTATCGAGCCGTTAGGGATTATGATTGCTGGAGACTATTTATCTAATTTTGAGCTGCCGTTTATTTATCAGAGCGCGAAGGCCTATAAGCAAACGATGGAGAAGGCAGAACGCATTTTTGCTGAGCATCCGATTGAGCTGCTCGTGCCAGGACACGGACAAGTCACTACCGATTCCATCGAAATGAAGCGGCGCTTGGATGTGGCAGCGGATTACTTAGAACGCTTATGTGAAGCTGTAGTTGCGAACGATGAACAAGCACTTGATTCCCTTTATAACGAGCATGCCTATTTGTCTTCTTTTACGAAATACTGCCACGAGGAAAATATAAATATCATTAAACGTGAATACATGTAAAAAAGACACCGCGGGTGTCTTTTTTACATGTATGTGACTTAACTAATCTCTATTCACTCGCAAACCGTTCAATACAATGGCAAGGCTCTGTACAGCCTTGGTCAATTGGGCATCAGGGTTTTCCGAGTTGGCGCTCCAAAAGGCACTGTCCGTAAGCCCTCCATGAAACATTCGTGCGAATGCTTCTCTTGCGGCGCTAACTAATTTGGCGCTCCAGGTTCGAAAGGCTTCTCGGCTGCTGGCTTTGTCGCTAGAATGCCCATATCGATGATGGGGATCGGCATCGTTACGATGCTGTCCCAACTGAGGGGTGAGTATTGGATCGCTGCGGGTGTTAGTGTTGACGCTCGCAGCTATAGGGACCATATTTGGTACAGTCGACGTAGTAAGTGTAGCTTTTGTAGAGCAACAGGGAAACACGGTGGCTGCGAGCTTTGTGCTTTCTGTGTACCCAATAGGTTCTTGTTTGGCGGTGCTCTGAGCTCGCCCTACAATCGAGCTATGATGGGTTCAAGAGAAGGCTAAAAACGGCAACCTATGGATGGAAATGATAATAACAATAAGCATGTGTGTTAAATTAGATTATTCAGATTTGTTCCATTTCATTTGTATCCATTTACATAATAGAAAAAAATAACATCTAGGCAAAAAAATTCAAGATGTTACTCATAGTCTACAGACTTTTTATTGAAAAATCATTATGATTAGCCTATCATACGACCTCCTTTTAAGCTTCGCTCTGTATATTAATAGAAGTAGTATGACATGCCTTGGATTGAATAATTAATGCAATTCTATATCGGCCGGTAGTAATTGCAATAATTATATACAAACATGGAGGTTATGAATCATGAAGAAAGTATGCGCTCTACTAATTGGATTTTCTTTAGTGCTTCCGCAGCTTGCTTTTGGCGCGGGAACCGGAGATAATCCTACTCCAACTCTCGACGTGCCTACTAAAGAACAAATACTAGAGAAACAACGCTCTAAAAAGTTAGAAGAGGAATACTCATCTAACATTAAAGCTAGAATGAGCAATAGTGTGGGACCTCTTGCGAATGGAGAGACGAGAACGATTTCTGTCACTCATTTCAAACAAGAAACCGGTTACTGGTGTGGCCCTGCTACGGTAAAGCAAGTTCTACACTTTCTAAATGGTTCTTCCAAAACTCAAGGTGACTATGCGAAAGAACTAGGAACAACAACTGCAGGAACTGATTTCTCCCTTATTGATGATATTCTTAATAAGCATATCAAAACAGGTCTTTACACGTATCAAACTTATGCAGCAGATCGATTCATCGCATGGCAATCTAGAATGATACTAAGTGTAGATTTTGAGAAACCAGCTGTACTTGATCTTAAAATAACTCCGAAAGAATTACCTAACTATACTCGCAATATTAGTGGGCATATTTTAAATGTATCTGGATATGATGCGAGAGACATGAATAAAGCCAAGATTCGTTTAACGGATCCATTTGATGAAGGCGGAAGAGGTCAGACGATAGGTAATAAATGGTATGATATGAGTGGGGTATGGAAGGCTAATCAGGCTCATTTTAGAAAAGCAGCTATCGTGTAATTTTTTTGAGCTGAGAGAAGGGACTTCCTTTAACTCAGCTCAATATTTATTTTATAGAGGTGATGAAATGTTATCCTCCAACAAGAATAAAGGTATACTTTTAATTGGTGTGCTTGCCGTTATACTCTTAATCATCATGTATCGAATGAATAGTATAGATACATCCCAGCATTCTCAAAATAACAATAATAGTTTACCTAGCAAAACGAAAACAACTGAAATGACGGATACACAATCATCTAGCAACGTTGAGCATAATTTAAAACACAAGATAGATACTTTATTTGTACAACACCAACTTCTAGAGAATAGTTCTACTGCTCCGAGTTACATAAACGACCAAACGATCGTATTTGATGTGGACCAGTATATTGATGAGAAAGGTACAAGCGTACATAATATTTTGAAATTTGATCGGGTCAAGAATAAGATAGAAAATATTTATCAATCCAAACCTAATATATCAATTGGTTCACTAGTTGGGATTAACAATGTTTTATACTGGGTGGAGTACCCCGTATATCTTGAAGCCGTAACTCCCTGGGAAATAAAGTACTATTCTTTAATTACTAATGAAAGAGGTACTTTGCGAAAAGGTGTAGGTGAGGATTTTATTAACCCACCGGTGCTTTTTGTAGAAAACAATCAGTTAAGTTGGATAGAGAAAAAAATTCATGAAAAAGTAGTAACTAGCGAGGCCATCATACACATTCCCGACTCGAATAAAAACGTAGTGGTAGGGGTAAGCCATCTCAATGAAAAGGACAAAAAGAAAAAGGATGGCCGGTTTATGCTGCACCATCGCCCTGTAGAAGAAGGGTTGTTAATAAACCAATCTGTATTTAAACGTGTCAATAATAAAACGGTTAAAAGCTTTGATTTGTATTTCTATCCATACAATAACAAAACTGCCCCAACAGTAATTTACCCAAACTCTGATGAAATTATTGATTTTACAGCTAATCAAGAGTGGTTAGTATTATGTACTTATGGAAAGGTGCAAGTTATCAACAGAAAAAGTGGACAATTACAATATGAGGTACTCGGAGAATCCAAAGAACTGACATTCGATACTCCATTTATTAGAGGGGAATTTTTATATTATCGCTATTCAACAAGCCAAATATTCAAGTTGAATCTTGATAATGGAGATAAAGAAGAAGTTACCTCACCACGTAGTACTACTTCTAAAATCTTTAACTCTAACCAGTTTCTTGGATTTGCATATAACCAATCTGTCAATCCCAATAGCGATAATCGAGTGGAGTTCACAGTAATTAATACCGAGGCTGTTGATTAGCTGTATTATCCAAGCTAAAAGGACTGGTCTTACTGGAAAAACCAGTCCTTGCACTAGTCACGCATGATTTTATAATTACTTTAATTGAAGATTATGTTGCAGGAACTGTATGCCAGAAAGAATGCTCAGTCCCTTCTGAGTACGATCCTGTTTACGATAGCGTAATCTTGTTAAGAAATATTAAAGTTGTTCTTACATGACTGAGTGATAAAGGAACTAAAAATCTGACAGATACTGAACAAAAGAATAAGTTGATAAATTTCATGCAGTCGCTTAAAATACTCTTTGATGATGTACAATTAGCTAAGCGGTATGAGGGCTATAAGAAATGGAATGAGGTTGGGCAGATAAGGGCTACGATAGCTGCATCCATATTTTTCATTCGCCTCCGTTAAATTTCAGCAGGCAGTACGAATTATTTAAAACATGAATGGGGATAAAAATAAGGACACGGAGCTTCCAAATCAGCAGAGCCTAGAATGAATTACTTGATACATGAAAGCCTGATTGTTATGTTTCGTACAACTTGAACATGCTAAGAACATAAAAATTTACGATTTTGTTGTCTTTTATTTAATTCCCAATTTCTATTTTCGCGGAGATGTGTTATGATAAGAATAATGAAATAGTGACCCAAACGAATTCACATAACGTAGAGGGCTATTGATACTTTAATAACCTTGTACAGTATGTGGATTTTTATTTTTTGCATAAAGAATAAGAATGTCATATAACATTTAATTAAAGGTGGTAATTTTTAATGGAACAAGGTATCGTAAAATGGTTTAACGCAGAAAAAGGTTTCGGTTTCATCGAAGTTGAAGGCGGAAACGATGTATTCGTACACTTCAGCGCAATCACTGGCGACGGCTTCAAGTCTTTGGACGAAGGTCAACGCGTTGAGTTCAACATCGTACAAGGCAACCGTGGTCCACAAGCTGAGAACGTTGTTAAACTTTAATTTTTAAAGATGGAAAGGCTCTGAACTCAGGTTCAGGGCCTTTCTTTTTATTTCCACTCCTCCTATTCACAAGGTAAAAACCTCATTTCTTCCGAATTGCGGCGTAGTGCTTGAATCGTTGCACCAACCTCACAGCAGACACATACAATAGCCTAAATCAAAAATCATGGGGGATAACGATGATTCTGATTCATGGTGTTAGTCCCGAGCAAATCCAGATGCTTCCTTTATCGGCCTTGGAGAGAAGTATACTGAGCAAAAAACAAAACAGCCCTGTCGTTTATCGTTACGAGTCACTTGGCGCTCTGAACTTTGAATTGAAGACGAGAGCAAGTATTGTGGAGGCGGCCAAAGCCCTCAACGCAAGTGGTGTAGACTTCGCTGACTTCGATAAGTCGCGATGCAATGAGCAATTTTGGACTCGTATGGAAAATGGAGGATTCCAACTTAGAAGTGATGTGCTTCCTTCTGATGGGATCAACGATATATTTCGGAACGGAAAGCTTTACGCGTTCGAATGCTCGATGGCTATTGTGATGGTGCTATATAAGGCGATATTGGATGTGCTTCCGATGCAAACCTTTAATAGGCATTTTCAAAATTTAATTTTATATGGCTGGCATTATGATAAGGATTTACCGTTGCGGAAAGTAGAAAGTGGCCTAGAGGTGTACCCTGGGGACGTCCAATATTTTAAAAATCCGGACTACGATCCTGAAACACCGGAATGGCAGGGAGAAAATGTTGTCGTACTAGCCGATGACTTATATTTTGGGCACGGTATCGGAATTCGAACATCGCGGGGCATGATTGATGCCTTGAACGGTGCAAGACGCCCCTTTAGCCACACTTCAGCTTATCTCATGGATGAAGTCGTCATTTTGGAATATGAGCTGCTTCGTACGCTTCCACTAAGGGAAGAGCGCACAGGAACGGGTAATGGAGACGCGGTTATTGCTCAGATTGGTACGAGAACATATAGCTATAAGAATGGTAAGTTTGAGGTTGTATGAGGTTAACTCATTATCATCTAGACCTTCAAATCGTCATTGTGGCGTATTTGAAGGTTCTTTTATTTTTAGAAATAAAGGCAATTGTCCATCCCTTTCCCTCAAGCCAGTCATCTACTGTAGAAGTGGAAAGGAGAGGTGATTTAGCAATGGTGAAATACTCGACGGGCATTTTACGCAAAGCACCAAGGACGAATTATGCGTTGGTAGATGTGGTAAATTTAAATACTCGCAATAGTCGAAGTATTACCGTTCAAGTATTTGATTGGTCGAACGGTAATCCTATTCCTTTAAAGCTGAGTCCTCGTATGAGAACAGGCAGGATTAGGGTAGGGCCTAATAAATCAGTGTATGTATACGCGGATGTTTCGAAAGTGAAGTTTAAATATGAGGTTCGTATCACACAGTCAGATGCTCGTGATCTAATTTCGAACGTAACAGGCGTTACAAGAGTTACGTTTGCACCACAGGCGGGAGATACTGTACTTCAGCATAATTTGGTGCGAATCACATCATAGAAAGATTAGAATCAGTACCTAGCACGTGTTCTAATGTTAAGGTGCTTATTTCCGTGTAAGCGGTAATGTTCAATAACAAACCAACCGCAGTATCGAGTAGTTTATGGCCTATTCTGCTGTGGTTGGTTTGTTCCGTTATCTCAACTTGCTAAAAAACGAACAAATTTTCTCCGCAAGCAATCTTGGTTGTTCAGCCGCCACAAAATGCCCTCCTGTATTGAGCTCCTCCCAACTCATAATGTTAGGGAACATTCTCTCCACGTATTCTCTTGGGGGACGTTCATGTGCTTGTGTAGCAGTCAGGGCAACACCGATTGGCACTTGAGAGATATCATGCTCATCCGGCCACTTCGTATGCTTGCCTTCAAAGTAGAAGCGATTAGATGCATTCATCGTTTGTGTAAACCAATATAAAGATACGTTCGTCAGCAAGCTTTCTTTACTAAAGTGCTGCTCTAGATCTACGCTCGTTGGGCCTGTCCACAGGTACCATTTCTCTAAAATAAATGCAGCGAGGCCCACAGGCGAATCATGAAGCGAGTAGGCCAACGTCTGTGGCTTTGTGCCAAGTATATGCGCATAACCGCCTTCTTCGTTGTACCATTGTTTGCAGCAGTCGAGATACTTTTGCTCCGCATCAGATAGAACGGCATCTTTTGCGATGTAAGGGCTTGGATTGCCTGGGGAAGTCGTATGATAGCCGATTACGTGTTCAGGATAATCCAAGCAAAGTAAGCCTAAAATGCTCGCTCCAAGATCATAGCCGTGTGTGGCAAACTTGTTGTAGCCTAGTGCTTGCATTAATTTTACGAGAATATCTGCTGCCTGACGATCCTCGAATCCAGGTGTAGCAGGAATATCAGAGAATCCATGCCCTGGGATCGATGGGATGACAACATCAAAGGAATCATCGGGATTGCCGCCATATCGTTCAGGATTGGTCAGATAAGGGATAAGATCGAGCATTTCATAAAAGGTACTTGGCCAACCATGGGGAATCAGAATCGGCATCGGATTACGACCGTTCCCACGTACATGCACATAGTGTATATCGAGCCCATCAATCTTCATTTTGAAATTAGGATACGAATTGATTCTAGCTTCAACCTTGCGCCAGTCGAACTCCTCTCTCCAATAACTCGCCATATCTTTCATCCAATCCAATGGAATACCGTATTCCCACTTGGAATCGCGAATTTCATCAGGCCAGCGAGTCAGATCCAGTCGTTTATGGAGGTCGTCGAGCTCTTTACTATCGATGTTGATGGTAAAAGGTCTACAGTTCATAGAAGGGTGCTCCTTATTATGATGAGATTGTGATGAAGATAAACAGTATAATTTCTAAATACATAGACAAATGGAATCTGCAAAGTAGTAAGAATACTGTGCTAATGGTAAGTACTCTGATAAACTTTTGTTACATGGATTCGTAAGAAATAAATGATATGACCGTTTAAGTTATTTTACTGGTTAATTAACCGTTAAAACTATTTTATTGGTTAATGTTGGGCTAGTCAATAGGAGTGTTGACGATGGATACGGCGTATACGGAACTTGAACTAATCGCGGCTTTTTTTAATACGTACGATAGAAGGTTGCGATTTGAAGGGGATATTGGGGTAGAACATTTGCAGCATCCACAGCATTTATATACTTGGCTGCTTGAACATCAATTGATTACCAAACAGGATGAAGTGACAGAACAAGTGCTGGAGCGGGCTTTGGAATTGAGATCAGAAGCTCGGAAAATGATTGTAAATAATGAGTTCGATCACGCGGAACACGAATGGAAAGCTATGAATGAGCTGTTGAGTCAATTTGCGTTTAGGATTCATTTTAATGATGAGTTAGCACAGTTATATCCGCTGCATCATGATGGAATGAATGGGGTAGCAAAATTAATCGTTCTTATATTTGAGCTGAAAAGAAAACAGATGTGGCACCGAATTCGAGTATGTTCAGCCCCTGACTGTCAGTGGGTATTTGTAGACCATTCACGACCGGGGACGGGGCGATGGTGTACGATGAAGGCCTGTGGCAATCGAGCAAAGAATAAGGCTTATCGTGATCGCAACAAGCAATTGTAGAATAGTTGTGGCTAATCCGCCGCCTATTCTGGCTATATAACAAAGAAACAACCGCCTGCTAAGTATGTTAGCAGGCGGTTGTCTTATGAAATGAATATTATGATTTCAGCCATTTCTTGCGCGTTGCTAGCAATGCAGCCCCGAGTAGCATGAGCATAAAACCTGCTAGCTGCATTGGAAGGGAGCTTTCTTCCCCTGTTTTAGGCAGTACGTTATTAGAAGATTTGTCCTTAATCTTGTCAGGTGTTTCGTTGTTAGTCGAGCCACCATCAGAAGGATGATCAGTACCGCCATTCGCCCCACTGTCTGGAGGAGTGATAGTACCATTATCCGAACCACCATCAGAAGGATTGTCGGTACCGTTATCCGAACCGCCGTCGGAAGGATTATCAGTACCGTTATCTGAACCACCGTCAGAAGGATTGTCAGTGCCGTTATCCGAACCACCGTCAGAGGGATTGTCAGTGCCGTTATCTGAACCACCATCGGAAGGATTATCCTTACCGTTATCTGTGCCTTCATCTGGGATTTCTGGTCTATTTGGCGTTTCTTCACCACCATCTACTGGTGGAATTATGATTGGCGGCTGTGGTGGAACTGGCTTGCGTTTGTTCTCTACAGTCACGACTGTCTCTTGTTTAGAAATAACTACGAATTCCGTAAGTTTCTGCTCAATGAGATAGCCTTCTGGTGCTTTTACCTCTTCGGCAAAATATTTGCCCGGCTTAAGCGTCGGAATGATCAACTGCCCGTTCGTGTCTGTCGACATGAGTGCGAGCGGTTGTCCAGCTAAGTCTGTCACAGGCTGCTGATTTGCGTCCAGCAGTCTGAACTGAGCACCAGCAAGTGTAACCGTGGGCTTGCCTGTTTCAATCTTGATGAGCTTAAGCGAACCTGCAATTGGCTCGAACTTATTCTCTACTGTAATGACCGTTTCTTTTTCACTTGCGATAATGAATTCCGTTAACTTTTGCTCAATGAGATAGCCTTTTGGCGCAATCACTTCTTCAGCAAAATACTTGCCTGGCTTCAAAGCGGGAACTGTAAGCTGTCCGTCTGCTCCAGTCGTCATCAGCGGAAGCGGTTGTCCAGCTTTATCCGTCAATGGCTGCTGATTCTCATCTAGAATTCTGAATTGAGCGTCAGCGAGTGTAACGGTGGGCTTGCCTGTTTCAATCTTAATGAGCTTCAGAGAACCTGGAAGCGGTTCGCGTTTGTTCTCAACTGTAGTAACCGTTTCTTTTTCGCTAACGATCACGAATTCGGTCAATTTGTTTTCGATAAGATAACCTTCTGGTGCCTTCACTTCTTCAGCAAAATATTTACCTGGTTTCAGAACAGGAACTATAAGTTGTCCGGTAGTACCAGTTGTCATCAGTGGAAGCGGCTTGCCAGCCTTATCCGTAACGGGCTGTTGATTCTCATCCAACAGTTGGAATTGAGCACCAGCAAGTGTAACCGTAGGTTTGCCTGATTCGATCTTGATTAGCTTCAGAGAACCTGGAAGAGGCTCACGCATATTTTCTACCGTGACTACCGTTTCCTTGTCACTGACAATGTGGAACTCCGTCAATTTGTTCTCGATGAGATAGTCTTTAGGTGCAACTACTTCTTCAGCAAAATACTTGCCTGGCTTCAGAGCAGGAACTTTAATCTGACCATTCGCGTCTGTTGTCATCAACGGAAGCGGCTTACCAGCCTTATCCGTAACGGGCTGTTGATGCTCGTCCAGCAATCTGAACTGGGCGCCAGCAAGTGTAACGCTCGGCTTACCCGTCTCGATCTTGATCAATTTCAATGAACCTGGTGACTTGCTATTTTCGAATGTGAACGTGAGCATTTGCTCGTCCACAATGTTGAATTTCAACGGTGTTGGATCTAGTTCATATCCAGCTGGAGCTTTCGTTTCTACTAACTGATAGCTTCCTACAGGAAGATTGCCGATAGGCAGCCTTCCGGATTGAGCAGTCGTTAATCCGCTGCGCAGCGCTTTTCCAGCACGATCTTGCAGCTGGAATACAGCTCCCGCAAGTGTCTTGCTAGTGTCGCTTGAATCGACTTTCGTCAATTCAACAGAGCCTTTGATTTGCTTATTTTTAGCAGTAAATGTCTTAGGCATTTGTTGATTGGAGTCAATCGTAAACTTGATTGGTGTGTCATCAAGCTTATAGCCTGTAGGTGCTGCAACTTCGATTAGTTGATAGTTACCTGGCTTCAAGCCTGTTACATCAATCTTCCCTTTAACTGTCTTCAAATTCGTATGGCCAGCTACATCTTGATAGTTACCGCTGCCATCATCGGCTTGAAGCTTGAACACAGCGCCATCTAGAAGCTTCGCAGGTGCGTCAGCATCAACCTTCGTCAACACGACTCCCCACTCATCTTTCGTATTCAGCACTGTAATTAGCATCGATGACTTGTTTACTTTAACGAGAGTTCCTTTACCTGTATACTGCGCATTCAAGACATAACCAGCAGGTGCTTCTAGCTCCTTAATGAAATAGTCATTGTATTTAAAGTTGGTAAAGGTAGCTTCGCCATTTATGTCGGTTACGACTTCTTGCAGCAGCATGCTGCCGCTCTTATCATAGAGACCGAACTTAGCGCCAGCTAGTGGCTGATTCGTATCTTTATCTTCTTTAAGGATTTTGATATTTCCTTTTTGAACAATGGTACCGCCACCGCCGGCTCCAGAGAAACTAACCTCAACCTCATTCTCTTTGCCTTCATTGACTGTCCCTGTCGATTGTCCTTTAAAGGAAACTTTGTTCGTAATCTTCTCTTTGTTACCTGCATTAATGAAGGAGGTGTACTCCAGCAAATAAGCTGTTTCGATATCCTTGTTGAACGTAAGCGAAAGTGTATTGCCCTTAACGTCTAAGGTATAGTCTGCAGGGTTTACAGCACTTCCTTTGCTTATTGTTCCGTCTTTCCGCACTGTGTAGTGATACAGCTTAACCGTATCTGGCAATAAAATCTGATTCGCTGAAAGCGTATCTGTCAACGTGGAGCCAGCCGTTATATACGATTGGCTGCGGTTAATATGAACTTGCCAGTAAGCAAACTCTGAGTTAGCTCCTGTGCCCTGCACACCATTCTTAAATACATATTCCTTTTGGTGTAGCGGTGTAACCGTAGCGATTTTGTCGAATAGGGTGCTCGTCGAGCTCGCCCCGTCACGCAAAGTAGCATGGTTGCTGTATGAACCTTCTACGGCAAGCCCTTTAAGGCTTGTCTTATACGTAATACGGTAAGCAGAATTAATCGGCTGATTGAATCGCAGCTCAAAGCCTTCATCACCAGCTGCATTTTTCACCGTATCATCAAACGTATAAGCGGAAGGCGGCACGAGTGCTCCCGGTGTAACCGTATTTTGATTACCGGATAGTGTCAGGTGCTGCACTTTGAATGAATCTTTCACGAATGTTTGCTTACCTTTATAGAAGTCGCGAAGGACTGGGTCATTAATGGTATGGAGATTGTAGTTAATATCAATCGTCCACGTAATTTCCTTGGTTTGTGCATCATAAACGCCGGTTTTGTTTCCGTTATCCTTCGTATAGCTATCAGGATCAACGGTAACGTTCTTCGTAATGGAAGGCTGTGCGACACCGTTTTCTTCCCAGTTCAATGTTGCTTTATTTGAGTATTGCGACTTGTTCGCAGTTGGGTCGAACTTGGTTTTGTACTTAAGAGTAAGTTTCTTATCAACCTGTTTAAGGAAAGTAAGAGTGAACCCTTCTGTATACTGCGCATTAGGTGCAATGGTGTAATCTACATTTTTTGTAAAGCCTAATGCAGTCAAGCTGTCAACCAAGCTGCTCTCGATGAACGTCAATCCTTGATTCGGGAAGCGGTCCGTAATGACCACTTTGTCCATTTTCTTCTCATCGAAGTTCAGCTCAAGCTGCCATTCCATTGTTTTGTCTGCATAATTAATTGCTCCAGGTTTCTTGTGGAAAATAGCCTGGGTAAGCGTTTGTCCCGCTGTAATATTGTCATTATTATCAGGAATTTTAACTTGGTTCGTAATGTTCACATTTTGATGAACACGATCGATAGCCTTTGTCGCGTACTTAATTTCATAAGCATGCTCAATGTCTTTAAGGAACTTCACAGTAAAGCCGTGACTAACTGTGTCATCGATGACATAGTCAGTTCCTTCAACGAGCGGTACGCCAACTTGTGTCGCATTGCCATTGTTGTCAATCTTCATTTGGGTCACTGTGATTGGCCGAACTAATTCCATTTTCGACTTGTCAAAATGATCCTCGATATAAGCTTTCGCTTGACCAATACGCTGCTCATTATAGTTGTACTGGATTGACCAATTAACCAATTGCTTATCACGTATGTAGCCGAGATTCTTCTTGCCAAGCGGTTTGCTGTACTTTACATTTACAGTTGTTTTTGCCTCTAACGGCGTAGTCTGATTCGTACCAGTAACCGTTGCTTTATTTGTAAATGAAGCATCTACCGTTCCGTTAATCTTTGTTTTGTACACCACACGATATGCGTTATGTATATCGCCCAATTGAAGTTCAAAGCCATCCGCCGTTTGCTGTGGCGTAATACCTGGAACGGGAGTGCTCTCCGCCTTAATTGTACCATCCAATAGAACTTCCGCTTTGTACATGTTAATCGAACTAAGGTCGATCGTAAGTCCAGCAGGAAGCTTATCAGCGAATACAGCCTGATCGATTTTTTGCTCGTCAGTATTAATATAGACTTCCCAACTAATTTCACTAGCGTTCATGCCTTTGTTAGCTTTGCCTTGCTTGTCCATACCATCATCGTCTTTACCCTTGAAGTGAACAGGAACAATGATGGTATCTGCTTCAAATACGAATTCAATATTTTGCTGCGTTCCACCTGTAAACTTATTTTTGTCGAATTGTCTCCATACAAAGAAGCTACCATGTACTTCTTGACCTTCAACGAGTTCATTGAAAGTAAAGGTTACTTGGCCTTGTGGTGTTACGACATACGTCCCGACTCCGCCATCCAATGAACCTTCTAATTTGCGGTCCAGAAGGAACTTATCCGGAAGTTGGAAGGTAAAGGTTGAACCTTTGCCATACGGATGGTTTTTAGGAAGCTCCCAAGCAAGGTCAATCTGTACTTTTGCGCCTAGATCAGGTCGAACTTGGGTAATGTTATTTTTATTCTCATCCGTGATGACTACGGAGTTAATAATGTTATCTGTAATAACTCCATAGGTACTGCCTGTGACACTAGTATTGTTGCCGTAGGTTGCATTCGCAACTGATTGGTTAGCATGACTGCTAGTCGGGAACAGGGGATTGCCCTGACCTGAGTTTGCAACGACTAGTGAAGGAGGCAGCACGAGATTCACCAGAATTGAGATGACCAGTAGGCCACTGAAAAACTTTCTAGTGTTGTGCCTATGCATAGATTCTCTCCTTTTCTTGCGTAGTATTTTATATGAAATTGATCAGGGGTTTTTCCCAGTTGATCAATAACTATAACGGATATCTATTTTGATCGGATAGATGTGTATTTGTCAAATTTAATCGATTTTTGTCGAATGAATTTCTTCTTCCATAAATGCTTTTACGATCAGCCTGTGGGTGGCTGTATCAATCGGATCACACGTAATGAGTGTTAATTCGCGTTCGTGTGGATTTTGGTCCAGCACAGACAAATCCTCTGGGGTGACAATGCTTTTGGAACGAACCGTATAGGTGAACGTTCGATCCGCGGTCTCGACTTGAATGGAATCTCCGATTGCAAGTTCATCCAGTCGGTTATAATGCCGTCCGAACTTCAAGCTGCGATGGCTTGCCAAGACGTAATTTCCTATCTCACCGGGGGCTCGGCCAGGAACAACACTTCCGCTGCCTACTTTTAATGATTGTGGGGTAGCACCTTCTACGATCGGTTCCCGCAGGTCGATCTTATTGATGGCAATCGTACCGTGCACAGGAATTCCATCTATTAGCTTTGGTTCCGTGCCTGCTTTGTTTGTAGTCGTGGTAGTGGTCTGTGCGGTCTGAATAGATTGTTCTTCTAAGGAGTTTTCTTTTAAATACGCATCCCATTCCGTCAGCAGCTGCAGTTCTCTTCGTTCTTCCATATAGGTATTCCATTTTGGATACATGATAAGGAGGAGTCCGCTAATCAAGAGCATCAGAGCTGTTATCGTCAAGATATTCTTCTTGATGTGATAAGATTTTGAAATAGTTTCACTTCCTTTCTTTCATTTTCATACGTATAGTTAACGTACTTTATCGGCTGTTGTTGCTGGAAAATGTATAGTCAACGAAGAGATCAAGAAACTGTTTTCATTATAATTGCTTCCACTGAACGATTTCTAAACAATTAGCAAATGAGTCTGCTGTTACACAAGAAAATGTACTGGCGTTCTTGCTCATGGACTTTCTATTGTAAGAGAACACAATAAAAGGCTATCCAGTGAAAGCTAGATAGCCCGCTTATATCCTTACCCCGTTGTTCTATAAGAGAAACAGGAAAATTCACTGCAAATTCCTATTTTACACTAGTTTTTCATGTAAAAGGTTAAATGATGTTATGAAATTTCAATTGATTGAGCATATAACGGGCACGCTCTTTGTAGCTATGCTGCTGCACAGCACGCATGCCCTGCTGACGTATTTGCTCGCGCTCATTAGGACGATTCGAATAATAATGGATTAGCTGTCTTGTCTCGAAAGGGGAGCTGGATACAACGAGATCTCTTCCAGGCATAAACAAGCGACGAATTTCCGGCGTATCGCTCGTTAATAGAAATCCTCCAGAACCAAGAATTTCGTATGTTCGCTGGGTAACTTGAGATAGATGATTTTGCGGTCCGATTATAATGTTGGCCGAGCTGTATACTTTGCATGCTTCTGTATAGTGCAAATAACCGTGTATCCAAGCAGCAGGCACTTGAGTACCTAGAATAGGCTTCATTTGACTCCAATGTCTTCCCCAAAAATCAATTTTAGTTCCGTCTTGCAGTAGAGGTACGATTAAATGCTGCAAGGAATGGATTCGATAATGATCCGGATACTGCTTCAATATTTTTGCATAGCCGTTTGCGACAACTGCAACGTTGCTTTTATACTTTGCTTCGATTTTTCCTCTGCGATGAACGCTCGGATGATAGCCGAAGTCCATATGGGCAGCAGGAATACCCATATGGATATAGTCTCGTACCTTTTCAGCAGTTACCGTAAATACAAAGTTCGGTTGAACCGTGCTTACATAGGGAGCTGAAAATGTCTGGTGGTGAGTCGGATCTTCCGTCGCCCAGAAAACATGCGGAATACCTGACTTTTTAACATATTGGTGCACCCATTTTCGTTTCGTCGCACTGTGCTCGGCGGTCCATCCTAAGCTAACAATAAGATCAGGACGATACGTACGAAGCAAATAAGGGATTTTTTTTTGAGTTAACACGCCCGAAATTTTCACGTTATGTCCTAGGTCACGGAAGCCGTTCGGAAGGCCATGAATCCACATCGGATGATTTTCTAGAAACAATACCCTCACCTTATCATCCTCCTTGTCTGTGTTGAGAAATCATTTAATTAATCCGTGCTTTTTGAGGATGGACAGCATGTATCGTGCTCGGTTCGTGTAGTTATGTTTGGATACAGCCTGACGTCCACTTCGTCTCACTTGTTCTCGTGCATATGCGTTCTTCAAATAGTAGCGGGCTAACTTCAAGGTTTCTGCAGGGGAAGAAGACAGAGCCGCATCACGGCCTGACTTTAACAGTTGTCTCGTAGCAGGGGTGCTGTTTGTTAATAGGAATCCACCCGAACCGATGGCTTCATAGGTGCGCTGCGTGACCATGTCCGTATAGTTTTGCAATCCCAATATAATTTTTGCCGAGCTGTACACTTTATTTGTATCTTTATACGGAATAGGGCCTTTGAGGTACTTCTTCGGGATTTCCTTGCCAAGATACGGCTTCATGTGAGCCCAGTTGCGTCCATAGAAGTCAATTTTGGCACCACTTTTCAGCAGTGGTTTTATAAGAGTATTTAGGGATGTGCGACGATACAAGTTGGGGTATTTCTGTAATACATCCGGATAAGCATTGGCGACTACGGCGAAATCTGCTGTATATTTGCGAATGGGCTTTAGCCTTCGATGTACGTTAGGATGAAAGCCAAAATCCATATGTGCTGCTGCATAGCCTTGCTTGCGGAACACGTCGACTGTTTTCGGTGAAATAGTAAATACGAAATCAGGCTTCATTCTGCTTAATAGAGGCAGCGTAAATACTTTTGTGAAATTGGGGTCCTCGGTAGACCAATAAATCAAAGGTATTTTGAACGTTGTCGCGAATTCTCGCATCATGCGTTCGTTTTTTGGTGTATGGTCAAGACCCCAGCCAACAGAAATGAGGAGGTCTGGTTTGTAGAGGGTCAAAAGGGCGGAGAGGGACTGTCTCGTGATAGGGCCTGATGTGCGCACTTCATGTCCAAGGTCTCTGAGACCGTCGGGTAAGCCATATGCCCATAGCTTGCCACGTTCTAGAAATAAAATTTTCATGACAACCACCTTTTATTAGCCATAGTCATGTATTAATCTTTTTGTACAGCGGGCGTAAACATACATTCGTTATCAATATATTCACATTTCCAATAAGGGAGCAGGCTTGAACCTAGCAAGGGAAAAACGCATATTAAAAATGACCATGCACATGTACATTTACATACGAGTATTTTTCTACTTACTAAGGAGGAAGCTGTCGGTAATAGGTTAAGCTCAAATTTGCCGAGATTTACGTTAAGCGATATAATTGGTTTGATTATGCACATTTAAATGTGGAAAGAGAGCGAGATTAGTATGGGGCGTAAATGGAACAATATTAAAGAGAAGAAGGCATCGAAAGATACGAATACAAGTCGTATTTATGCTAGGTTCGGTCGAGAAATTTACGTGGTCGCGAAGCAAGGTGAACCAAATCCTGAATCCAATCAGGCTTTGAAGTTCGTTATCGAGCGTGCCAAAACATACAATGTACCAAAAGCGATTATCGACCGTGCTGTTGAGAAAGCCAAAGGTGGCTCTGATGAGAATTATGAGGAGCTTCGCTATGAAGGATTCGGACCAAACGGATCGATGGTTATCGTAGATGCATTGACGAATAACGTGAATCGTACAGCATCTGAGGTTCGATCTGCATTTAACAAAAATGGCGGAAACCTTGGTGTGAGCGGCTCTGTAAGCTATATGTTTGACCAAACAGCGGTTATCGGCTTTGAAGGCAAGACAGCAGACGAAGTGTTGGAACTGCTAATGAATGCAGATCTTGATGTTCGTGACATCCTTGAAGAAGATGACGCTGTCATTATTTATGCGGAGCCGGATCAATTCCATGCGGTGCAAGAGGCATGCAAAGCTGCTGGCGTTACGGAATTTAGCGTAGCGGAGTTGACGATGCTGCCGCAAAACTTTGTTGAAATTGAAGCTGATGTACAAGCGCAATTCGAGAAATTGATCGATGCATTGGAAAACTTGGACGATGTACAGCAGATCTACCACAATGTAGAGGGCGACGAATAAGGTCGACTCACTACTTTGTAATTAGACTGAATCAAGGCTATTTACTGAGAAGGATTGCTTATCACAACCACTGCTCACGGCTCAATGGGGGAGATAATCAATTCTCATTATTGTTAGACCTTGTCTTCTGCTTGTCCGACATTCGGGTAAACAACAACTCATACATGTTGTTGCCATCGTACAGGGTGCGCTTCACACGCGAGATAACCGCCGTGCTCGCGTGTGCCTCTGCTTCGATTGTGCTGCATTTCTCCAACGAATCCAAGGTTAGAATCCCCTTATATAAATCATCTAATACAGGTCCCCTTCGTATATGAATAATAATGTTCTGTCAACTTCAACTTCAATTCCAGCTCCATTCCATACAAAAAAGCAACCGCGGGTTATCGCGATTGCTCGAAAGGAATGCTTGTCCTGTTCTATATAGAAAAGCTTGGTCTCAATTATTTGGAGGACCAGTCGCTCGTCAAATATTTTTCAGTCAAAATAGACAGCAATTGAATGCCTACTTCATTTTCTCCACCTTCAGGGATAATGATGTCAGCATATTTTTTGGATGGTTCGATAAATGCTTCGTGCATCGGCTTAACCGAGCGCAAGTATTGTTGATGAATGGACTGGATCGTGCGACCGCGTTCTTCAATGTCGCGCAATACGCGGCGAAGAATACGAACGTCCGGGTCTGTATCAACGAATACTTTAATATCGAGCAGCTGACGCAAGTTTTCGTCAGACAATGCGTGGAGGCCTTCAATAATGACGATGTTGTTCGGCTTCAGCTCAATAGTCTCGTCAGTTTTGCGGGAGTGTGTCGTAAAGTCATAGACAGGTGCATGAGCCGCTTGGCCTGACTTCAGGACGTTCAAGTTCTCAATTAACAGCTCGTTGTCAAAAACGAAAGGATGATCGAAGTTGATCTGTTCGCGCTCTGACATGCTGAGATGAGAGTGGTCCTTGTAATAGTTATCCTGAGATATAAATGTCACTTTGTCTGAACCAAGACGATCAATGACGGATCTTGCTACAGTTGTCTTGCCTGAGCCGGTGCCGCCGGCGATACCAATGATAAGCATGGTGTTTGAGTAAACCTCCCTAGTGGTGACTGCCGATACGAATTGTGAGCATTCAAATCCTTTACTCTAAAAAGAGCTCGTACTGAACACACAATTATAGTATTTTAGCACAGGTCACGTTTATTTTCATCTGTGAGGCCTTATAGTTGCTGACTTTTTCGATATTCGTTAGGCGAGACACCAACTTGTTTCTTAAACACTTTGCTAAAATATTTCTCATCTGGAATACCTACCATGGCCGCAACTTGTGAAATGCGCAGATGCGGGTTCATAAGCAGCAGCTTAGCCTTCTTCGTGCGTATCTGCGCGAGATAGTCGGACAAGTTAATGCCGAATTGCTGCTTGAACTTGCGCGAAATGTATTCACGGCTTACAAAGAAACGCTGTGCCATCTCTTGCAGCGAAATGTCCTGGTGGTAATGCTGTTCGACATATTTAGCAATGTCGAAGATGATGTGCTGCTCTTGGCCCTGCTGCATATAGCAGGCATCGGCCAACAGGGTTAGCTCTTGCAGCCACAGGCGCTGCCATGCATCCAGCGAAAATGGCTCTGCGATATGCGGTGAAGCATGCGCTTGCGCCGTCTGCGACGGGTATTGTCGCAGCAGCTGCTCTGCGGCTTCACCAACAGCTTCATGTGCGATATTGGCGCGAATCGTTTCCCATTCGCGGTAGCTGGCATGAAGCAGCTTCGGGGTTATATATCCCGAAGCCCGCACTGCTTCAATGAACGGCTGCACGGCCTCCGTCATTTGAGCGGCGCTGCCGCTAAGCACGGCTAACTTCCAGCTCTCCTCGTAGGCGGATAAGCGAAATGCCTTTACGTTTTCAACGACAGTTCCGGTTGTTGCGAATGCCCCAGCTGCCCCTGATATTGCACCAACATGCGAGCTGCTTGTGCTTGCAGTTGTCGTGCCACTTGCAGCGGTTGCAGCTGCGGAAGCTGTTGTTGGGAAGCTATGAAGATAACGGTCTCCAAACAGCAGATTGCGTTCGAGCAATGCTTGCTTCGCTTCTTCATAGCATTGTGCCATGCCTGCTGGGAACGTACGAACACCGCTGCATCCAAAATGAAGTCTGCGATGTAAGGTTCTGTATAACGCTTCGTTTATATCCTGCAGCAGAATGTCCAGCGCCTCGGTCTGCTGCCAAAGAACGATTGCGATCTCACCAGGGGAGTTCCAGCGGCGAAACACAACGCCGCGCTTGCAGCTGTCATTTACATACTCGGACATAATGTTGACGAGTGAAAAATAAAGCAGGTCGCGATGATGACGGAATCGCTGCTTGAACGCTTCATCATCTGCATCTACATACACAAGAGCTAAGCGAATATGCTCAATGTTGATGGGCAGTTCAAAGCTCTGCTGAATACGGCGTACCGTAGACAGCTGTGCGCTAGGGTCATCAATTAAACTCGACCATAGTTTCTCGCTGACGACTGGTTTGAATTCATTCATTTGAATTTGCTGCTGATTGCGCTTGCTGCGCTCTGCTTCTTCCTTATTCCATGACTCGACAGCTCTTCCGATTGCTTCATTAACACTGTCTGGTTCGATTGGCTTCAATAAATAATCGATTCCGCCGTGCTGGAGCGTGTGGCGTACTAGATTGAAGTCTCCGTGTCCGCTAACGGCAATTAGCTTTGTGTTCGGACTATGCTCACTTATCCACTCCATCAACTTCATGCCGTTCACATTCGGCATCATCATATCGGTCATAATAATTTGTGGCTGGTGCTGCTGTATATAGGCAATTGCCTGTTCCCCATCAGCGGCTTCATCGACGTGTTCAATACCGTACTTCTGCCAATCCACGAGCAGGCGAATGGCAGCTCTTACATGCGCTTCATCATCAACGATAAGTACCTTCATTCCGTTTCTCGTCCCACTTTCAATAAGATCTTCACACTTGTTCCGTGAGGCTCGACAGCCTCCAATTGCATAGACGCAGGATAGCTGCTAAAAAGCTGGAGTCGTGTCATTACGTTAACAAGGCCGATGCAGCTTACACTTTCTTCGGATGGAATATTGCCATCCATATATAAAGACTTCTCTTCTTCTTGGCTAGAGAGTAGATTGTTCGGATTATTCGGTTCGTACATAATCGTGCTTCGTTTCGTCGGCACAGGTGTAGTACCTGCTGCTTGCAGCTTCTCATTCAGTAGCATGAGCTTATCTGGTGCAATACCGAAGCCATTGTCTAGAACGCTAATTTCTAACGTATCAGGAGCATGCCATCTGCTTGTAATACGCAGCAACCCTCCTTGGACGGTACGATCGAGACCGTGTTTAAAATAGTTCTCGACGATCGGCTGTAAAGTCATCTTCGGTACGATGACAGAGAGAGTGGACGGATCAATGTCCATATCTACCTCAAATGCATGCTCGAAACGTTGGCCTTGCAGCTGCAAGTAGGCTTTTACATGATCGACTTCTTCACGTAAAGTGGCCGTACTCTTATCATTATACATGCTGTAGCGCATCATCTTCGCCACCGCCGAAAGAAGCGAGTAGATGTGCGGTGCATCATGCTTCAGTGCTAGCGTGCCAATGGATTGCAGGGCGTTGTTCATAAAATGCGGATTAATTTGTGCCTGCAATGCTTTGAGCTGATTCGTTTTATTGGCAAGCTCCAGCTTATATTCCTGAACGATTAGGTCATTAATCGTCTTCATCATATCGCGGAACCGTTTGGACATGATGCCGATTTCATCATGGCTGTCCACTTGAATATTGACATTCATTTTCCCAGCTTGAATTTGATTCATATAGCGCATAAGCTGCGCAATCGGCTTCGTAATCCGAATTGATATCCATAGAGTGGCACCGATGATGATCAGTGTAGATATCGATAACAGAACCATATTAAACATCAAAGTCCGATTCGTATCTTGAAGCAAGTATCGCTTCGGCATTTCTTTTACTAATGTCCATTGGGCGATCGGCGAGTCGATACTTTCATGAACAAATAAAGCGTTATCATATTCAAAGTTGCCTTTCGTTTCTGAGGCTAGCAAGTTATCGCTTAACCATGGCTTCTGCAACGGCTTACCTAGCAGCGTCTCGTCTTCTGCGTACATCACGTATCCATTTTGATCAACAATATATAGTTGCTCCTTGTCTTTCGCATACAGTTGATCGGTAATCTCAGATATAGCCTCCAGCTTCACATCAATGGAAAGCAAACCTAGTTCCTTCGTAGACGGCACCTTATAAATAGGACGATGCAGCGTAAAGACAGGAACGCTTGGCTTCCACTGCGTGGAAGGGGCAAAGCCATATGTCTCACTCATATAGGTCGGCTGAATCTGAATCCCTTGTTTTGCATAGTTGGCCGCTGGCTCATACGCTTCTGACTCGTATTTGCGGTGGGGTAGGCTCTGTGCGACCAGAATGGCTCGCTTAACCTCATTGCGATACATATACACTTGATGGATGTGGCGCATTGATGACTCCATGTTTTGCATGACGGCATAAGCTTGTGCTTCCATATATGCATCATCGTAGCCCCGCTCAAGCATTTTGAAAAATTCGAAGTTCGTATAGACGAACAACGAAGATTGATTCAAATCATGCAGCATATTTTGCAGATTGTGTTTTCCTTGATAGATGAGCTTCTTGTTCTCTTCCAACGTACGTTCCTGCAAAGATTGATAATTATTTATATAGGTGATGACCATCGTTGACATCGTCGGTACGATCGTGGCGATGAGCAGCAGCGTAATTAGCTTCGTGCGAATACGGTTCCAGCGCATATTCGTCCCCCCGGTCAATATTTTACACCAATCCGTTCATATCCATCGGTGTTGTCTCATTTGGATGCAATTCATAATGAGGATATCACAGGATATTTGAAAGGATAAGCAGGAAATCGATCAATAGCAGATTTTGATCGGATCGTCCTATTTCACAATAAAGGGGTGTAGCGGATGTCACGCAAAGCTTGGTCACAGCTAGGTCAACAATTGTTCTTCGTCGGACCGGCAACCTTTTTCTTTATGATTATCGTCGGAATTCCATTTTTGATGGGGATGTACTACTCATTCACGGATTGGAATGGAGTAGCGGGAACGGTCGCCTGGATCGGGCTGGACAACTTCAAAGCGATCTTTAGCAGCGATTCTGATTATTTTGCAGCGTTTTGGTTCACGGTTAAATTTACAGCAGTAGGCGTTGTGCTTACGAACGTGCTTGGTTTTGTAATCGCCTATGTGCTGACGAAACCGCTTAAGATGCGCAATGCACTGCGTACGATATTTTTTATGCCGAATGTAATCGGTGGTTTACTGCTCGGCTTTATATGGCAGTTCATTTTCGTAAAAGGATTCGCTACGCTTGGTGAACTAACAGGCTGGTCGTTTTTTAATCTTCCGTGGTTGGGAGATGAGACGACAGGATTCTGGGGCATCGTGATCGTATTTGTGTGGCAGACAGCTGGATACTTAATGGTCATCTACATTGCAGCGTTGACGAACGTACCGAAAGATATTATGGAAGCCGCTGAGATTGATGGTGCATCTCGTATGCAAGTTTTGAGAAATGTCATTATGCCGCTCGTTATGCCTGCAGTTACGGTATGTTTGTTCCTAGCGATTTCATGGTCCTTTAAAATGTTTGATTTGAATTTGTCGCTTACGAAAGGCGGACCGTTCAAGTCTACAGAGTCCGTAGCGCTCAACATTTATTTAGAAGCGTTCCAAAATAACCGCTATGGCTTAGGTGCTGCAAAAGCATTCATCTTCTTTGTTATCGTAGCGCTCATCACGCTCATCCAAGTACGCATCACGAAGAGCAAGGAGGTTGAAGCGTAATGAAAAAGCTAAGCAGGAACTATTCGGGCAAAACGTTTATTGTCGAAATCGTCATGATCTTAATGGGACTGTTGTTCCTTGTTCCGTTCTATTTCTTGCTCGTCAATTCGGTAAAGTCGTTCGGTGACTTGCTGAGCAATGCGGCTAGCTGGCCGACGACCTTCGAATGGGGCAACTATCAGCGTGCATGGGAAATCACAGAGTTCCCTAAAGCATTCATGAATTCATTAGTGATTACCGTCGTAAGCATACTGCTTATTGCTTTAATAAGCTCAATGGCAGCGTACCGGATGGTGCGACATAACAGCCGCTTCAATAAAGTACTGTTCATGATCTTTGTGGCTGCTATGGTCATTCCATTTCAATCCGTCATGATTCCGCTCGTAAAAGTAACGGGCTGGCTCGATTTAGCGAACACTCGTACAGGGCTTATCATTTGTTATCTTGGATTCGGTGCTCCGCTTTCTATTTTCTTGTTCCACGGTTTTATTAAATCCGTACCACTTGAGGTGGAAGAAGCAGCTGTGGTAGATGGATGTACGCCGTATTCGGTCTATTGGAAAATCGTATTTCCGTTGTTGAAGCCGATGCTCGTTACCGTCATTATTTTGAACAGCCTCTGGATCTGGAATGATTACTTGCTTCCGTCCTTAATGCTGCAAAGTGATGCGCTGCATACGATTCCGATCGCGACATTTGCGCTATTTGGGCAATATACGAAGCAATGGGATCTGGCGTTGCCAGCATTGACACTTGGCATTCTGCCGATCATTATCTTCTTCCTTGCAATGCAGAAGTACATCATTGAAGGGATTACGGCTGGTTCGGTAAAAGGATAATGAGGAAAATCCTTTCGATCAATGATTTACACCTTAATGGTCAATTATGTTGGTGTAATCGCTTTCAATAGAGCAGTTATACTAAGTTTGTAAATAGGATTCGCATTTATCGAAGTTATCATTATTGTCGTAATAAAAGGTAGAGCAAAGAAGTCAGCTGCAATAAGCAGTTGAATGGGGAGGGCTTACGGATGAAGAAGTTCGCAAAATTATCGCTGCTAATGCTATTGGCGGTTTCGGTCATGTTAGCTGGATGTGGCTCCAAAGATTCCAAGGAGAGCACAGCGAATAACGGAGATGGAACGAAGACGGTTAACATATTCCAATTCAAAGTGGAAATTGCGGATGCGATGCAGCGCATGAAGGCAGAGTTTGAGAAAGAGCATCCAAATATTAAGCTGAACATTCAAGCAGTGGGTGGCGGTGCTGATTATTCTGCTGCTTTGAAAGCGAAGTTTGCTGCTAACGATGCACCAGATATTTTCAATAACGGTGGATTCCAAGAGATGGAGACGTGGATGGAGCATTTGGAGGACTTGTCCGCAGAGCCTTGGGCGAAAGATGTGATTCCATTTGCGAAAGAGCCAATGACGAAGGATGGTAAGCTGTACGGCCAACCGATGAACTTGGAAGGTTACGGCTTTATTTATAATAAAGATTTGTTTGCAAAAGCAGGCATTACAGAGCTTCCTAAGACACTGTCTCAGCTAGAAGATGCGGCTAAGAAGCTGCAAGCGGCAGGCATTACTCCATTCGCTAACGGCTATCAGGAGTGGTGGATTCTAGGCATTCACAACTTGAACGTTGCTTTCGCGCATCAGCCAGATCCGAATGCATTTATTAAAGGATTGAAAGATGGTTCTGCAAAAATGACGGGCAATAAAGTGTTCCAAGATTGGACGAAGATGCTCGATTTGACAGTCAAATACGGCAATAAGAATCCGTTGACGACAGATTACAATACACAAGTTACGTTGTTCGCAAAAGGCGAAACAGCGATGATGCAGCAAGGGAACTGGACGCAAGTTCAGATCGACGGCATTAACAAGGACTTGAACTTGGGCGTACTGCCAATGCCAATCGATGAAGATGCAGTGAAAAATGACAAGTTGCTTGTAGGCGTACCGAACAACTGGGTTATCAACAAGAACTCCAAAGTAAAAGAAGAAGCGAAGATCTTCTTGAACTGGCTTGTATCTTCCGAAACAGGTAAAAAGTATATTACGAAGGAATTTAAGTTCATTCCAGCATTCTCTACGATTACAGCAACAGCTGAAGACCTTGGTGATATCGCAGCCGATGTGATGAAGTACAGCCAAGAGAACAAAGCGTTGAGCTGGAACTGGTTCAAATACCCGGACGGTGCAACACAAGAGTTCGGCAGCATGATTCAGGCGTATGTAGCAGGCAAGGACGATCAAGCGAAGCTGTTAGAGAACTTCCAGAAGGCTTGGGATAACTTGAGCAAGAAATAAGAGCGGCGTGAGTGAGGATTTTACTTTTGGATTGAATGGATTTATAAGTTAATCATTGTAGGCATAACAAGCTATCCACGATAAGTGGGTAGCTTTATTGCATTTGTTTCGGGAGATGATTAACGCTGGATTTCAATTAATGCTTTGAATAAAATACCATAATTATCACGATTCACAGCCTGAATGTAGTAAAATTGATTTAAATGTAACATTTTATGGGAGGAATAATCGGTGCAAAAGATACCACTTGATGGGCTTCGCGTAGAAATAAAACGTATTTTCAACTGCTTTAAATTCGTACCCCTGCTAACAATCCTATCTATAATCTTACCGAGCTATTTGGGCACTCACAGTACATATGCTTACGCACTACATCCTGTCCAGTATGTAAATAATGTGAAACAAGACGATAAAGGCAGCATAGACATAGCAAGTAAAGAGCTCGATCCAGAAAGAGTACAAGAGCTTAAGGATTTGTATGATCTTGACTCGGATCCTCCTGCAAACCATGGCATTACCGGAGACTTTGGGTTTTCTATAAGTGAAAATACGAATATGTACACGCTTGTCACACGTTTTATAAAATTGCTTTTAAAATTAATTCAGCCTTAATAATCTTGCCTATATGTCTGACAAGATTGGATTAATTTACATCATTTTATGACAATAACTTGCCTACTGAACTATAGGTCACTATACTAAAGATAGTGTATACCTTTACACAAATACTAGATTTCATTGAGGAGGTGGCGTCAGTTATGGACGATGAGCCAGGGGAAGCGGGTAATAGGATTCAGGCATTATGCGTGATCAATAAGATCAAGATGCGTTTGAAAACAAGCTATTATCGCCGGAATTAAATCATGTATTCCAAACTTATGGATATCGATTGTTATTGGAATACTTGAAAATGATGATGGAGGATGAATAGTGTGTTTACTGAAATTTTGATTCTTTTGATACTCATAGTGCTAAATGCTTTTTTTGCAGCCTCAGAGATTGCTCTTATCTCATTGAACGACAACAAAATTAAATCTATGGCGGAGGCAGGGCATAAAAAAGCAAAACTATTGCACAGTCTTCTGAGCGAACCGAGCCGTTTCTTGGCCACAATCCAGATCGGTATAACGTTAGCGGGGTTCATGGCGAGTGCATTCGCTGCTGAGAGCTTTGCTGGCGGGTTGGCACAATTTCTTTATGAAGCAGGGGTACCTATTCCGAAGACGATTTTGGAGACGGTATCAGTTATTTTGATTACGATTATTTTGTCTTATTTCACATTGGTATTCGGTGAACTTGTACCGAAGCGATTGGCGATGCAGAAGTATGAGCCGATTGCGATGTTCGCAGCCGTACCTCTAACCGTTTTATCTAAAGTTACCGCTCCATTCGTTCGCTTACTTACAGGTTCGATGAACTTGATCGTTCGAATCCTTGGTGTTAATCCGGATGAGAACAAAGAGCAGATAACGGAAGAAGAAATTCGAATGATGGTTGACGTTGGTAACGAAAATGGTACGATTCAAGAAGATGAGAAAATGATGATCAACAACATTTTCGAGTTGGATAATAAGACAGTGACGGACATTATGACACATCGAAGCAGCGTAATTGCCATTTCGATGGATTCTTCACTTAAAGAAGTTGCGAAGCTAATTAATATTGAAAAATATACGAGGTACCCGATATATGAAGGGGACATCGACAACATTGTCGGTATTCTACACGTTAAAGATATTATTAAGTATCTTGAAACGGAAGCAGATGATTCCTTCAATTTGAATGATTTGATTCGCGTCCCTTACTTCATTCCGGCTTCTAAGCGCATCGATGATTTATTCAAAGACCTGCAGAACAATAAAGTTCATATTGCCGTAGCTATTGATGAGTATGGCGGTACAGCAGGAATTGTAACGGTCGAGGACTTGCTGGAAGAGATCGTGGGTAACATTTTTGACGAACACGATGATGAGGAAGAAGAAAAAGAGATTGAGCAGGTTGAAGATGGCGTCTGGGTTGTAGACGGAACGATTCAACTACGAGTGCTTAATCCTATCGTTGAAGCAGATTTCCCTACGGATGATTACGATACATTAAGTGGATTCGTTATTGGCCAGCTAGGAAGAATTCCGGAGCAGACAGAGAAGCCTGTCGTATCGTTTGGCGGTTTCGTATTTGAAGTGCTTGAAGTTGATGAGAAGCGAATTCATAAGCTGAAGGTGCTTCGATCGAACGCGGAAGTATCTTCTGTAACTGAGCCGATAATGGAAGCTTAAGCTTAATTGAATAGATGTATGAGTTAAAAATACCGTCATTGCGCTTCAATTGCGCAACGACGGTATTTTTTTAGAATCATTTTTTAAATGAAGATAAGTTTAGTGCAAGTAAGGTAGGTTATTTTAGTAAACGTAATCGCTTTAAACAAACACACTTCCTGGTCTGCCCATCCATACGTAAATAATCATCAACGTGAAGAGCAGGGCACTGAAGTTGAGGACTATAAAAGTACTGCGAACCTTGGGGGAGCGGAGAAACTTGAACTTGAGCATCGTCTTTATGTCATCCGAGCCCTCGATTATAAACATAACGAGAAGCGTATGTACAACCATATGCCCTACGATTTCTTTTAGGCCAAATACAGTTGTAGTCATCAGGAATACGCTTGTCAGTACGAGAGCAGCGAATCGATTCATCATCCCAACAATAAATGCCCAAGCAATCCCGATTTCAATGAAAGCGCTAATAAGTACAAAGTCCTCAATAGTAAATCCTAGAGAAGGAAGTCCATATTCATGAAATAGGGAGCAGGCGAGCTTAGCAATTGTTATTTTTTCAATCGCGAGCCATGCCAAGGATAGTCCTGTGCTTATAAAAAGAGCAGATGTCGCTGTTCGGGTCCATTTCGTATCAATAACGAATAAGTAATAGATAATTCCAATATAAAACATATAATCGAGTGCATGAAACAGGCCGTATACAATGATGGCATAGATGTAAAGGAGTGTGAGAGCGGATGCACTTATGAAGAGTGTCTTTCGATGCAGCAATCCTAATAGGGCAACGGTAAGGACAACATATACCCACGAGTGATTCGAAACAAGGTCAGGCGCTAGATAAGATCCTGTAATAAGCTGAAGCAGCAACCCAATTCCGAGCCCAACACGCAGAATAATTGAATTAAAGCGTTTTAACCCATGTAGATGACGATGAATGCGGCTTACAATGCCGACATTTCGAATAGATTCGTTGAAGAAAGCTAAGATGAGTAAGACAATGGTGGTAAAGATAAGCCAGAATAAAAATGTAGGGGTAAGGACATTGGCAATAGGTGACGGGATCCATTCTTGATCCTCAGCAAACCATTTTACATGCATATACTTGCTGCTCCACGAAGGAAGCCATGAATTCATAATTTCGCCTCCATTTACTATTTAGTAGGGTAAAGATAAGTAACGGATTTCTCACCACCTTTTTGTCATATACCTGTTGTAGACTTAAAAGTTGCACGAACTCAACATCTACATATCGGATGGATACTTGTACAGAATGATACTTTATATTCCAATTTATAGTATCACATTCCAACAGATTGATCGACAATTTTTGTCTTTTATCGGCTAAGTTCAACATTTTCTTTATAGTTCCTATTAAAAAAAATTCAGGAAGAAAAGGTTAAGCGTATTTATTTTACCATTGTTCAGGAATATCTGGATGAAGTGCATGTATTTTGTAAAGCGCTTACAATCCGTTCATATTACTAACAGTAACCGTAGTTTCATGACTATTGATATTTTATTGACTTCTTAAACAGATGAAGTATTATGTTAAAGCGCTGATCTAATTAGAGCGTTTTAACATTGTCATGAAAGCGATTTAGATACAGTATCATTGGTATGATATAATACATTTAATTATTGTAGGTTTTGGAGGATTAAACATGCTTAGTTATGAAGAAAAATCCGCGATTGCGGATTCATTTTTAGAATTGGAACGCAGACAAGTATCACTTGGTCGCTCAAATTACCATTACGAACAGAGTCTATATGATAAAAAGACAGTTGTGTATCATTTGCACCCGAACGGTAATGGATTTGTATATGCAGGTTTGTTGAAAGGTTATGAAAAAGATGACAAGGGACTTGTTAATATTCGTGATTTCACAGCTGATGAGCTGCGCACGATTATTGAACAATCCATTCGCTCCTTATCTGCAATGCCTGCATCACTCGAGTCCGATGAATCTCATGACTCCAACGAGTCTACAGAGGAAGAACATTGGACAAATGAAAGTAATCAGACGCTGACACTGCAATTCGAAGATGAAGATCAAATGTGGTACATTTATGCAGGGTTAAACTTAGATACCGTTTTTGAAACGTATGAGGAAGCGACGGAATATCTCGAAGAAGAAGGCTTCAAGCCTGCAATAAAAAAGTAATTACATCATACGAACAGAAATGGGTGCGCAATGACGAAGAAAATTGCTTGGATAACGGATAGTACCGCTTATATGCCGGATAGCTTGAAACATAACGAAGATGTGTTTGTCATTCCAATGGGTATTGTATTTGGCAACGACGTGTTTGACGATGGCATTGATCTCACGACAGAGGAGTTATACCGTCGCATACGCGAAGAGAAGGAAATGCCCAAGACGTCTCAGCCGCCAATTGGCAGATATGCGGCGTTATTTGAACAGTTGAAAGCGGCTGGTTATGATTGCGCAATTGCTATCCATGTATCAGAAAAAATAAGCGGAACGTTGGCATGTTGTCACTCTGCTGCTGACCTTGCGTCGTTTGATGTCGAAGTTGTCGATTCGAAGGCGATGTCCTATGTTCTTACCACGCTTCTCTACAAAGGGCTGGACCTTGCTGAACAAGGCCTCAGCTATCGAGAGATCGCAGCTCAATTGCGGGAGGAAGCAAATAAAGCAGAAAATTATATTGTATTGGGCAATCTGGACCAATTCTACAAAGGTGGAAGAATGACAGGCACGCAATACTTAGTAGGTTCTCTTCTTCGTATTAAGCCAGTGCTTCGTATCCATGATGGCGCGTTTGAACTATTTGATAAAGTGCGTTCTGAGAAAAAGGCATATGCACGCTTAGTTGAGCTATTTCAACAGGCTTATGAACGGAATCGTATCCAAAGCATTCAAATTATGCATGGCAATGTGATCGATAAAGCAGAATCATTGAAGCAGCAGATTCAAACGCTTTTCCCTCAGCTAGATGTTATAATCGGAGAAATCAGCTCTGCGATTGCTGTACATGCTGGAGAAGGAACTGTGGCTGTTATTTGGCATAATGAACCGAAGCACTCATAATAAATTATAAATTACGATAATAAGCAAGCACACAATAAAGAAAGACTGCTCTCAGGCCTCAAAACAGACCTGGGGACAGTCTTTTCTTCATTAAGGGAACCAAACTTCTTTTAATCGTTGTATTCCTTCATCGATCAACTCCTCTGCAATTCCGCCAAAGCCGACTATGAAATGAAGTTTTTTATGTTGAGGAGGTTTCCACCATGTGAATGACATAGGTGTCATACGTATATCAGCTGCTTTTGCGAGCTCGACAAGTTCTTCCTCTGAGCGCTGATCCTGTACAGTTAAAATCATATGAAAGCCAGCGTCGTTCCCTGTTACGATTGCGCGGTCTTGAAAGTGTTGTTTAATCGATCGGGTTAAGGTGTCATGCTTTCTCTTGTATAGCTGACGCATTCGTCGCAAATGCTTCTCGAAATATCCCCTTTCCATAAAATGATGCAGAGCAATCTGATTGATTCTCGAAGCTGAGTGCTCGAGGTATAGCTCCCATTTCAATTGATGATAAGCGGGCAGTAAGCTATTAGGCAGGATCATGTAATGAATACAAAAGGTCGGTGCAATCGCCTGAGAGAAGCTCCCTAAATAGACGACTGGACTATTTTCAATTAGCCCCTGGATGGAGGGTATGGAGCGTCCATGGTAACGGAATTCACCACCATAGTCGTCTTCGATAATAAAGCCTTGCGAATGGTTCGCCCATTCTAATAGTTGAACACGTTTGGCAATTGGCATCATCACCCCTGTTGGAAACTGATGTGAAGGAGATGTGTAGACGACGTTTATGTTCGAACTGTATAGTGGTTCGATCTGAATTCCGCTTTCTTGCAGTGGAATTGGAACGACTTTGTATCCATGATTTTTAAAAGTGGCTGGTATTGAATGATAGCCAGGATCTTCGATGCCTAGGCGGTTACTGCCGCCGCTATGTTTGAGCAGTAAGCTCAACAAAGAAGCTAGTATGTATTGATCCGCTCCAATTATGACTTGATCAGGTGTACAGCGAAGCCCACGGTAGCGGCGCAAGTATGTCGTAATACTATGTCGTAATGCAGGTTCTCCTTGCGGGTCGCCATACTGTAATCCATCAGTATGATCGAGTGCGTCCTGTAATAACCCCCTCCAGATTCGATGTGGAAAAGTGGAGAAGTCGTTTTTTGAAATATGAAAATCGTAGCGATAATAACGGGGATCACGTGCTGTTATACGATGTGATGCCTGTTGATGAGAAGTTGCTACATTCTTATGGTAAATAGGATGCAGTGCTTGAACATAATAGCCACTCTTCGGTCTGCTCTTTATAAAACCTTCTGCTACCAATTGCTGAAAGGCGAGCTCTACAGGAGTCGTGCTCAAATTAAGCTGCTCTGCAAGTTTGCGCAAAGAAGGCATACGAGTGTGGGGAGATAGATTGCCGGATAGAATCTCTTGCTTGAAGAATTCATAAAGCTGCAAATAAAAAGGATTTTTGCTGTGCTCATCAAGCTTAGGAGCTATGAACATGAGGTTGTCCTCCATCTGTCCTTTTTTATAAAACAATTCTGTCTATTTTGAAGTATACAGTTTTTCTCTACGATAGGGATATAACGAAGAGGGGGATTATGATGACTAACCTTGCATCTCAACCTAAGCTGCTAACAGGCAACCGTGTTTATTTGCGCCCCATGAATGGGGAAGATGCACAGATGTATTATGAACAACTATATGTAGCAGAGACGAGAAGACTTACTGGTACACATAAGTTTGCTACCAAAGAGCAGATTTCTAGATATATCGAAGCCAAATCCCAGGATAGCTCAAGTGTATTACTGCTTATCGCATTGAAAGAAACGGATGAAGTTATTGGTGACATCGCACTACAAGATATCGATACCATTAATCGCAGCGCGGGTATTCGAATCGCGATTAGCTATGAGCAGCATCAGGGGCAGGGCTTTGGGCAAGAGGGGATGCAATTGCTGCTGGAGTATGGATTTGGTGTGTTGAACTTGTATCGAATTGAATTAGAAGTGTTTACTTTCAATCCGCGTGCTGCGCATGTGTATGAGAAGCTGGGGTTCGTACGTGAAGGGGTTAAACGTAAGGCGCTGTATTACAACCATCAATACCATGATGTTGTTACGATGAGTATGCTAGCAGACGAGTATCGTGCGAAGTATAGTATACCGGAGTCATGACATTGGTGTGCAAGGAGATAGTATCGCAGTTTAGCATTTAGGAGCGGGCTATTATCAAGCAAATTATCAGGAATAGGTAGAAATTGATATTTGTAATAAAATGTTCACACAATAGACACAATTAAAGCAGGAAATCATGAAACATTTTCCTTACTTTTCGACTCTTTACATATAGGTAAATTTCGCCTTATTAAGTCGATCAGGAGGATGTATGTATGAGGAGAATGCGAGTTCTGTTATCTGCGTTAATGGTCATTAGCTCATTATCATTATTTTCAACGCAAACACAAGCCGCACCAGCTATAAAAGTTTATATTGATGGGGAGTACTTATCTACGCCGCAGCCACCTATTGTGGTAAACAGCAGAACGCTGCTGCCGCTCAAATCCGTATTTGAGGGGCTAAATGCAACGGTTCATTATGACGCTAAGACAAGAACGGTAACATCAAGTAAAAGCGGTACAACTGTTGTATTAAAGCTAGGGTCTAAGACTGCAAAAGTTAATGGAAAGAATGTGACGATGGATGTACCTGCGCAGACGATAAGGAACAGAACGATGGTTCCTGTTCGATTTGTGAGCCAGTCATTCGGCGCACATGCTGATTATGAGCCGTACAGCAGAACGGTTCATATCTCGACTGCAGATGGTTCTGGCAGCAATCCAGGCACACCGCAAAATCCAGACAATACGTCCTTCTCACCTGTACGAAATGTCAGAGCTGAGATTACAGGTAAGACTGGTGATGCAAGCGACATTACGGTTCACTTCGACAAGTCTTCTACGGAAGCAAATGTGAAGAACTATCGTATTTTAGTTGTGAAGGATGGCAATTCGAGCAGTTTCAACGAATCAAGAGCAAAGTCAGCATCGTACGGCAATTATACAGAAGTAAATACGCATGGAATCAATCAGTCTGTTAATTTGCCAGCAAGCTTGCGTGATGTTGATGGGGATGCTATCCGATCAGGTCAATCCTACAAAGTATATGTGTTGACGCAAGGTCTAAATCAAAAGTCAGGGCTGTCCTATGCTTCTTCTACGGTGAAGATTCCGGAAAGTGCAACGGGGATCACGGTTACCAATGTGAAGGCTACGGATGTGAGTGACTACGGAGATGGACGTGATCTATCGGTTAGCTTCTCTAGACCATACAATGATGACTTAGTATCCAATTATCGTGTAATGGTTGTTAAGACAAAGGACGCGCACCGCTTTGATCTCAATGCGGCCAATGCCGTTCCTAGTCAGCATTACAGTACAGTATATAAGAATGGATCGACGCTTACTGAGAAGCTGAATTCGACGGCTAAGGATACAGCGGGCGATTACATTCGCAATGGTGAATCTTATACGGTGTTTGTATTGTCAGTAAGCAACAATTCTTATGCTTCACCTAACAAGTTGTCTACTGGATCTGTAGTTACACTGGAAAGCGCATCTGGGCTGCCAGTCATTACTAAGGTTGAAGATGTGAGTAATTATGGAGACGGGCGTGACTTAGAAGTAAGCTTTAATCGTGCTGATGATGAGTCTAACGTCAGCCAATATCGTGTCTTCGTCGTTAAGGCAAGAAACGCGAGCAATTTCAATCTTGCGGAGGCAGGTAAAGTATCTTCTGGTAGATATACAGAAGTAAGTAAAAACGGCTACTATAACTATAAAGTGAACCTTTCTTCTAGTGGGAGAGATGTGGACGGATCATACCTTCGTAATGGGGAAAGCTATCAAGTGTTTGTCATGGCGGTGTCTTGGAATAAGGACAGATTGTCTGCACCTTCTCCAGCTATGACGTTGTCGGACAATAATCATTCCAATGCTCCAACTAACGTGACTGTAAGAGATGTTAATGATTATCAAGATGGCAGAGACTTATCGGTTTCTTTCAATAAGGCATGGGATGAATCCATCTTCCATCATTACCGCATTTTTGTTGTGAAGGCGTCACAAGTAAACAACTTCAATCTGTACCAGGCTAATAATGTGAACTCTAGCAACTACACGTATGTAAACAAGACAGGAAGCAATATTAGTCAAATATTGACGTCATCTACACGGGATGTTGATGGTGTACCGATTAAAAGCGGAGAGAGTTACAGAGTATTTGTCATGGCAGTACACAGTAATCATCAGTACAATGTTTTGTCCCCTGCATCCGATGCCATTACGTTGTCAGGCAATTCGATTGCCCAAGCGGCTACGAATGTAGTTGTACGTGATATTAGTGACTTCAATGATGGACGTGACGTACAGGTATCATTCAACCGTGTCGCAGATGAAAAAAGCATCAATCATTATCGTGTTCTCTTTGTCAAAGCACATCAAGCTAGCAACTTTACGTTGGCTCAGGCGAACAATGTAAGTTCTGCTAACCAAGCTTATGTTAGCAAGACTGGAAATCATATTAACCAAGCGATGCTTCCTGATATGAAAGATATCGATGGCGCTCCTCTTCGAAGCGGTGAGCGTTACCGGGTTTATGTACTATCCGTTGGCTTGTATGGTAATATTCTGTCTCTTCCTTCTGGCGAGTTCACGTTGTCCGGGACTCATAATACGAGTGCTGTAACGAATGTAACGGCGCAAGTTGTGAACCAACAAGTATCGAATCGCAAAATTGATATTAGCTACATTACGAACGGCAATGAGTCGAATGTGAAGGAATATCGTATTCTACTCGTTCGCGCCGATCAAGCTCATGTTATGAATGTATCGACTGCTATGAGTGCCTCTGAGTCCAATTTCACACGAGTCGCCAAGCAGGGCGTATATGTTAGACAGCAAATTACAGAGTCAGCTAAAGATATGTTAGGAAATCCGTTGGTAAAAGGGGTCGCATACCGTGCATACGTGCTAACCGTTTCCAACCATAATCCATATCAAACAAGTGCACTTTCTAACGGTTCAGCGGAGTTCACGTTGTCGGATCACACTGTGCCTGTAGTTAGTTATATAGCTGCATATTCAGATGGAAATGGATATAGCTTCAAGTCTGTATTTGAAAAACCTGCAAACTCCAGTCAAGTAGCTTATTATGCAGTGATGGTCGTACCAACATACGCTGCAGGCAACTTTACGTTGGAGCAAGCTAACCAAGTTCATTCCAACCGTTATAAATTCTCAAGCGGAAGCGGAGACAACACAATTACTTGGTCAACTAATGATGTAGATATTTATGGAGGCTCTATTCAAAAAGGCGTGCCATATAAGGTATTCGTGCTATCCATTTCTAACGGTGCTAACGGAACAGGCAATGCTTTGTCCACTGGCTCGAATGAAATTGTATTGTAAGTAATAAAGGGGCTCTCTTACCGTCGTAGATGACGGATAGGAGAGCCCCTTTTATGTGTTCCCTTAAGTTAGTCAAGCTTTCATGGTGTGTTGTAAGCCATACATAGTAGTATGCAAGCATTAATTTATACATAGTTACACTGCTGCAGGTACGATCGATATTAGGACGGCTATAAATACCGTAATAACAGCTAAACCACCTATCGTAGTGAATACAAATGGGGAGTGCTTCTTGCGATAGGCCATGACCATCAGAGCAGCAAATAGCATAGCAATGAAGCTCAACAATATCGTGTAGCTGTTGAAGGCTAAGTCCACTCGCCAGTTGATGCTCCAACTCCCTTGATGAAGCAGTGCAAACCATTGTGATACACCATCAGTTTGGAGTACTTGTGTTACATCACGGGGCGAAGCGGAATGCGTCATAAATGCGGTTACTAGCAAAATGACTACAACGATAGTTGTTTCGGCGCGCAGCCACTTGATATGCATGCTCTTTCTAAGTAAAAATCCATTGATGAATGCCAGGCTTATCAATACAGCATATAAGAGATGCTTCAGCAATAAAGCTTGTCCGTAAGGCAGCAGCCAAGAATCCCAATAAGCAGGTGTGATATATTCCATTAGCATTAGACCCGCAGCTGTAATGGCAGTCATACAGCCGATTGCCAGTGGCGAGTACCAGTTCAAGAACGCACTCCAGCGTATTTCACCGGTAGAGACAGAGAACCAGCTAACTACCAGTAAAATACCGAACCATAGGCAGACACCAGCAAAATGAATCCAATGGGCAATCAGTCCGCCTATCGCATCCACAGATGAAGCGTGACTTGTCCAAGCGATAAGCACACTTAGCAGCAAGCTCCATACGAATCCTGTAATTGCTGCTTCTTTAGAAGCTTTTACATCGATAAGCTGAATAAATACCGCTAACAGTACCGCTGCCAAGCAAAGTGTCAGCCATTGAATCCCCATATCGGAAGTTAGAATAAAGCGGAATAGTGAGAATGATTGCCCCGACTGCTCCGCAATAAACGTTACGATGGGGATAAGGGGTACAAATGATAACAGCGCTATTAATAAGCTGCTACCCGTTAACAGATGAGCAGGTAATGTATAAGCCGGACGTATGCGCTCAGGGATTGAATATAGAAATAATCCGCCAATTAAGATAGCGAAGCATACGTATAAAGCAGCTTCGGTAATGGTTAGCAAGCCGATCATGAATTAACGTCTTTCTTCTTCATAATAAAGAACAATACGATTAAAGCGATCCCGAGTACAACGACGATAATAGGGAGCAAAAGACTGTCACCGTTAAGTTTGGACGTACTCTGTTGTCCGTCTACAGATTCAGCAGCTTCTTTTGTCGACGTCGGGTCCTTTTGCACAGCGGAGTCTTCGGATGCTGCATTATTGTTTGGACTAACCGTTGCTCCTGGTTGGTTATTATCTTTGTTAGCCACTGCTTGTTCATTTTGTACAGTAAATTGGTAATTGCCATGAATAAGATGCCCATCGGCTCCGATGATGGACCAGTTTACTGCTATTTTTCCATTAGGTAATGGAGCTGCTGTCGTACCTCTTAAAGTTGCTCCGTCAATTTGGATCGTATCTAAAGCAATTGCTTGTCCAGCTTCATTTTTAAGTGTAAACTTGCTTCCTTCGAGGATGTCTGTATTAAAGGTTAATTCAAGTGCTTTGACATCTTCCTTCACGACTGCATCTATGGCAGGAATCGACTCCGTAAGATTACTATGCGCCCATACTTGAGTAGGGAGTAAAATAAGGTAGAGGCTTAGTATACATGCAAAAAACTTTCTCATCTGTCTATGCATCCTTTCCTTGTGTGTAGTCATGTTGTACCAATTAAGCTTGCTGGGAACTCATTTATCTTAACGAAAAATAGATAGGATGAATACCCTTTTCGCATTAGTCCTATCCGAATAAAGGAAATGTTGTGACAGCCTATTCACATTCATATAGAGGCGATGTATGGTTGGATTCCTTAGTGCCGAACAACTATGTATGCATGGAGGTTTACGTGTGGTAAGGTAAGGCGATAAGAAGTAAGGAGTACCATTAACGGAAGGGGAATCAGTGTGGCTAAGCAGAAGTATTACGTCGTGTGGGTAGGGAATACTCCGGGCATTTATACGAGCTGGAATGAATGTCGAGTACAAGTTGAGGCATTTAAAGATGCCAAATATAAATCATTTACGTCCAAAGAAGAGGCAGCACAAGCTTATAAAGATGGATGGACTCGTCACTACGGAAAGAGCAGCACACAGGCATCAGAAAAGGGGCGGTCGGCTGCTTCATCTGCAAATACGACAGCCGTAATTGATTATAATAGTATCTCTGTAGACGTTGGTACGAAAGGAAATCCGGGTCCGATTGAATATAGGGGTGTTGATACGAAGACAGGGGAAGTCATATTTGCCCACGGTCCAGTTCAGAACGGAACGAACAATTTGGGGGAATTTTTAGCGATTGTTCATTCATTGGCATACTTGAAGAAACAGGGCAGCAACAAGACGGTATACAGTGATTCTCAAACTGCGTTGAAGTGGGTGCGTGAGAAAAAGGTAGCTACAACACTGGAGCGGAATGAATCAACGAAGGAAGTATGGACATTGGTAGATCGAGCGTTGCAGTGGCTGCAAGCGAATAGCTATGATAACAAGCTGCTTAAGTGGCAGACTCAGCAGTGGGGCGAGATTAAAGCGGATTACGGTAGGAAATAACAAAGGAACAAAAAAACACGGATCATAGTGATCGGTGTTTTTTTGTTGAGATAAGCATTTAACGCCGGAGTTGTCCGCGTATTTCTCCATTTGGATGCTTTAGCGTGCTAACGTCAACGTAAGCATTGCCGCTTCTGATTTCAGCGACTAAGTCTGCAATCGTTCTGCCAGCTAAAGGCCCGACTAGATCGTTGCTTGTTAATACGCCAGTAACGAAGCCTTTTTTAACTGATATAGGGAACTTGGTTGTGCCGAATAAAAACGCGACAATAGGTCCGGTAGCTCCTTTTCTTCCAAGATGAATATGTGCTTGAAGTACTTTGGAAATATTACGGACGGCAAGTTTAAATCTGATTTGCGTTCCGTTATTTATCACTTTAAGTACTGCAATTCCTGCTGCTTTCGTTTTGACTGGTGGAACTTCGTTACGACCTCTTAGGACAGCCTTAAAAGGTTTCGCATGTTTTAAATTGCCGATGAGTATCCACTCCCTTCATGTGAAGTTGATTTACCTTATTCGGCAGTAAGGCAATACGGTTGTGTTCCTGACCAGAGGAGGGAAATAAATTTAGAAAAGCCGTCAAGTTTATCTAAACGTGCGCATATGATATCAGTAGTGGCTTCCATTCACATCGTTTACTTACCTTCAAAAAATCGCCTGCTACAAAGGATGTTGGAAAAATTTTTTTCCGCTGTGAAAGATTTGCGCTCAAATGTGTTATAATACAATTATCGAAGTTATTGCACGCTGAAGTAAGTGCCCCGAACATAGCGTTTGGGGCACTTATTGTATCGCATGTGAATCTTGAAAAGAAAGAGGGATGGTTCATGTATAATTCACGTAAGAAGCCTCAAGATGACATTCCTGAAGAAATCACATCCATATGGGCTTGTACAAGCGAGGACTGTAAAGGTTGGATGAGAGATAACTTCGTTTTCTCATCTGAGCCAACGTGTGTTCAGTGCAACTCGCCAATGGTTAAGAGCGAAAGAAAGCTGGCCGTGCTTGTTAATACAAGTCCAAGTCAGACAAAGAAATAAATGATGAGGCAAGTCAAAAACCACCCTATGGGTGGTTTTTTTCTTGGATGAGTAAAGGGGTATTTGTATGCTTTCTAGAGGCTTATAACGAGATTATGAATGGTAGTGGACTAGAAAGGTGACAAAGTGGAGCGGAAAAATAAGTATAAAACAATTGACATTCCGTTATTTTATAAAATATGATTATTCTGGAAGGTTAATTGGCCAATAAACTTCTAATCATCTGCCAATTTAAAAGGTGTAGGAGGAAGAAGTGTGAAATTAAATAAGTTCATGTTACTCGCTTTATGCGCAATCATGCTGTTTGTAATACCTATTCAAGCGGGTGCAAGCTCTAATGAGCAGCAGTTGGATCAAATTATATCTCTTCATGGAAATGGTTTAACGAAAGAGGAATTGAAGCAATCGATTGAGGAATTATCCAATCAAACTGGTCTTTCTAAGCAACAAATTACGGCACAAATTCAAAATGAGCTTCTGGATCAACCAGAGGAAATCATTGCTTACGGTACCCCAGTTGAAGGTGGAACCATACAACTTGATTCAAGCGAAAAGGGAAATTTATTTTATCAACCTGCCTCGTTCGCTGGAGTTGAGCATGGTCACGTCGGATTGTATTATACTCCAAGCACTATCGTTGAATCCTCAAGCCCTAAATATGGCGTTATCCTCGCTGCTGTAGCTGACCGCAAAGTAAAGAGCGGAGCGCGCATTTTGAAAGTGAAATCCACCTCAGTCGCTCAAAACCACAGTGCAACAGAATGGGCAAAATCAAAAGTTGGTTATGCTTATGACATCAAATTTTTTGACAATCGCTTCTGCAACACAAACTCTTACAACTGTTCCCAACTCGTATGGTGTGCATTTAAACAAGTAGCTAATATCGACTTAGATAAAAACGGAGGCTGGGGCGTTTATCCGAAAGATATCCGTGATTCCAGTCTGATTACGACTCTAAAATCGTACAACTAATTATTGGTGTACGAACATAGGCACGAGTGATTGAAATAGAGGTTCAGCACTGACTGGACCTCTAAATCTATGTTTTTGGGAGAATACATATGAAACTAGTATTCGCATTAGCAGTGATGTTTCTAATGTCATCTTGTACAAGCTCTAGTTCGGGTGAAAAAGAAAAGCTTAAAGGTACTAGTCCACACGCTGTCGTCTATTATTCTACAGATCTGCCCAATGAGCGTATTGGTGATGGATTAAGTTACTTGTTCCTTATTGATCGGGAAGGTAAGCTTACCAAAATTAAAAAAAGGGGGTTGGAGTTAAACTCCATCATACCGTTTGGTCAATTGCTGCTGCTGAATCAGAAGGAACAATTGCTAACGATTCAGAAAGACGGCAATATCCAGTCGGCGTCCTATAAGAAAGATTGTACGGTACCAGCTGGCTATGGGCAGTCGTCAGGAAAGCTGTATGACGGTAAGTTGTATTACTCCATTTTCAATGGCCGATTCAGCGAAGATATGAAGTACTACATTTCCAAAATACGCTGGGGAACGGAGTCGCAGCATTACTGCCAAGACATTAAAGCCTATATCGAAACAACAGGAGATGATGGGAATCATATTTATTTTCTTTCCTCGGATATTGCTGACCCCGCAAAGAAGTCATTTCATAAACTATCCATTCAAGGCGCACGCATGACACACCATCAATCCTTTTTAGAGAAAAGCCAGGCAAAAGGACGATTTATGTTCACGAAGCTGGTTGAGCACGGCAATGATATGATAGGTATTTACGCTGACTTAGTTGGCAATAAGGTAGAGTTGAATCTTATGCAGATTCATAAAGACAATAAAGTCCCATTTAAGAAACATCCTCTTATTCAGTACGAAGGCGATAATTCACATTATTACTTCTTTAATAAAGACAGTATGTATGTTCATAACGAGCAGGTTTACTTCGTGGATGGATATGGTGATGTGTACGTGTATCATTTGCAACAGAAGAAGCTGGAGAAGAAGTTCCATCTGAAAGATTATAAGCGTGAATCACGTTTGCAAGATGAAATGGTTTATTTCCGCAACGGCCATCTATACTTTTATCGATTTAATGAAAAGGTGAAGTCACATCAGATTGAAACCTATAATTTGCAGGGTGATCTCAAAACCACGCTGTTATTACCCGATCTGAAAAAAGAGTTAGGAAGAGACTCTGTATTTTTATATGATTTTAAAGTTGTTCGTCCTTGATGCGCTATATTACATGGAGAATGCGGAGATACATAGGGCGCTGGCAAAATAAAAAGCGAGGAAGAAGCGATAAAAAAGGAAGGTGCCTTAGGCCCTTCCTTTTCTGTCGTCTCGGCTTACATGCCCAGTTGATTTCATAATTTCAGCAAGCTCTTTTTCGGTCAAATCACGCCATTGTCCTTTTTTCAGGCTGCCCAGATGAATGTTCATAATACGGATGCGCTTCAGCTTGACGACCTTATAGCCGAACACTTCGCACATGCGGCGAATTTGGCGGTTTAAACCTTGTGTTAGTACGATATTGAACATGCGCTCGCCGATTTGGGTGACTTGGCATGGCTTTGTTTTTGTACCTAAAATTCGAACGCCGCGGGACATACCATCTACGAACGTTTGATTAATAGGCTTATCCACCGTGACAATGTATTCTTTATCATGATCGTTTTCTGCGCGCAAAATTTTGTTGACGATATCACCGTCATTGGTAAGCAGGATCAATCCTTCAGAATCTTTGTCCAAGCGGCCAATTGGGAAGATGCGCTCTTTGTGATTTACGAAGTCAACGATATTGCCCTTAACATGATGCTCAGTTGTGCTGGTAATACCAACTGGCTTATTTAAAGCAATGTACACCGTACTTCTTTTATTACCAATTGGCTTTCCGTCCACACGAACATCATCGCCCGCTTCTACCGTGCTGCCTAATTCCGCTAGCTTGCCATTAATCGTAATGCGCTTTGCATCTACCCATTTGTCAGCTTCTCGTCTGGAGCAGATGCCTGTCTCACTAATAAATTTATTAATTCTCATTGGTAATTCCTTTCTATATCACGGCGAATTCGTATTTACTCATAACGTCATAACGAATTCCCTCTATATACAGGTTTGAAAAACGATCATCATTTCAACATGGTCTATTATACTATATTTCTTGCTTGCGAGACGGTTATACATTTAGCTCCTTATTATACGGACAAGTGCAGCACGGTGGATCATCTAGCAATGAGGTGAATTGTGGAATTTACCTCATTGACATGGTTCATTTTACCAAGTATAGTTGATTACACAACTAATCAACCGACCAAGAGGAGGTGTTTGTAGTGGAATTGTTAACCGATGATGGACGTCCTATTTTTATGCAAATAGCAGAGCGTATTGAGGATGACATCATCGCAGGTCGATTAACCGAAGAGTCTCCGGTACCTTCTAAGAATCAATTCGCATCCTTTTATCAAATCAACCCGGCGACTGCAGCAAAGGGCGTCACTTTACTCGTTGAGCGAGGGATTTTGTATAAGAAGCGGGGGATAGGGATGTTTGTAGCGACAGGTGCGCTGGATATACTCATTGAGCAGCGCAAAGAAAAGTTTTTCGAGCAGTATGTCATAACCTTGTTACGTGAAGCAGAGAAGTTGGGCATTACAGTCGCTCAACTGACAGAGATGCTGGCGAGAGGAGCGAATCAGGAATGAGTGACATCATTGAATTGCAACGATTAACCAAGTCTTACGGGAGTGTAACAGCTATCCGCGACCTTACTCTCCGTTTAGCGCCGAACAAAATATATGGACTGCTTGGTAGAAATGGGGCAGGTAAGACGACATTGCTTCATATGCTCACCGCACAGTTGTTTGCTTCAAGTGGAGAAGTGAAGGTATTAGGGGAAGATCCATTTGAAAATGAATCTGTTTTGCGTCAAATGTGCTTTATCAAGGAAAGCCAGAAGTACCCAGAGACCTATCGTGTTATGGATGTATTAAAAGTTGCTTCTGTCTTGTTCCCTAACTGGGATGGGGATTATGCGAATATGCTGGTAAATGACTTTGAATTGCCGTTAAAGCGGAATATTCGCAAATTATCACGAGGTATGCTTTCTGCGCTAGGTGTTATCGTTGGGCTTGCCAGCCGAGCGCCAATTACGATATTTGATGAACCGTATTTAGGTCTTGATGCTGTAGCTAGAGGCATATTCTACGATCGATTGCTTGAGGATTATGAGGAGCATCCAAGAACGATTATTTTATCTACGCACCTTATTGATGAAGCGAGCAAAATACTTGAACATGTTGTCCTCCTTGAGCAGGGCGATGTTTTGATTAATGAAGATGTCGACCAGCTTAGAGAGAGGGCGTTTACGGTCGTCGGAACAACAGCCAAAGTTGAAGGCTTCCTAATGGGCAAGAACGTTGTCCATCTTGAGGAATTCGGCGGATTGCTTAAGGCAACCTTGGTGAATAGCAGAGAAGCTGGCGACTGCCGTCAGCAAGCGCAGGAACTGGAATTAGAAGTTGTCCCATTATCACTGCAACAGCTTATCGTGTATTTGACGAATAAAAAGGATGAGAGAAAGGTAGTTGAATCGCGATGAATCGAATACAAGGTGTTCTGTCGATATATTTCAGAGACAAATGGATTTGGTTTCTGACTCCGCTTATCATTATAAGTTCTGCCTTAATTCCTAACCTCATCATTAGTAGCTTCATCAGTTACTATATATCGCTTGCCTTTATTCTAGTGTCATCCAGCTTGGTCTATATGTTCGTAACAGGAATCGTAAGCGTACCACAGACGTTCTCGTTCACGATCAGCATGCAAGTTAGGAGAAAGGATTATTTCTTAGGAACGTCCTTCATGGCCGCTATGATCTCAGCGGGCCTTACATTGTTTTCTCTTATTCTCATCATTTTGGAACGTAGGGGGTCCGATCGATGGGGGCTCCAATTCGTGGATGGGGTCAATATACCCGAACTGTTTGGAATTTTGTTTGTGTTATTCATGCTATTTTTCTATATCGGATTTATCATTTCGAGTGCATTTCAGCGCTACAAAGCCAAAGGGCTGCTAACTGTGCTGACGATCTTAATTCTACCTCCTTGCTTGTTTATGCTGTCGCTCGTATATGAAGATGGGCACGGGTTGTATATGTGGCTAACTTCCATTTCACTTGCTGAAATTTCGCTATGGTCGATTCCACTGACTGCCGTTTGCGGATTCCTATCCTATCGTTTGCTGCGAAGAGCTTCAGTTTAATGCCTTGCTACTTTGTTACTTCTTCGTTACCTCCTAGTCCAGTCAAACTTTCAAAGTAAAACAGCGAAAAACCTTCGCTCCACGATGCTGGGGGAAGGTTTTATGCGTTTATATCATGTTGATAGCGATTAGCTCCATTCATTTAATTATATCTCTTCCTCACCTACAAAATACCGTAAGCTATCCAGAAATGAGAGCAGCTCCTTATGGAACTTCTCGCGTTCATCATAGAAACTACCATGACCAGAATGCTCAAATGGGACAAGAAGGGAGCCTTTGATGCCTTCATTCATCGCAATAGCAAGCGGGTAAGGGGCGACTTTGTCCAGCTTGCCATGGAAAATAGCTGTAGGGACATGAATCTTAGCAAGATCGGCGCGCAGATCCTCGTCTCTTAGTGACTTTAATGTCTCATAGGTTGCATGGGAGTCTGCTTCTAGTCCGAGCAGTTGGAACCAATTGCGGAAGCTGTCGCTAATCGACTGGGCAAAAAAGATGTTTCCGAAATCGGTGAGCAGCTGCGGGCGATCCTTATCATTCTGCTCCAACAAGGCATCGATCTCCGCTTTGGTAAAGCCATAGGGGAAGCCTGGCCTTTGCGTAAAGGCGGGGGCTGCAGCATCGACAAGTATGAGCTGCGATACTCTTTTCCCTGCGTGACGCGCCATGTAGCGAATCGCGATGGCTCCTCCCATGGAGAAGCCGATAAGCCGTACATTTTTCAAGCGAAGGGTTTCTAACACTTCATGAATATCATCAGCCATCCGATCATAGGAATAGCCTTGCCATGGCCGATCAGATTTGCCAAACCCCCGCAGATCAATGCTAATCGTGCGATAGCCGTACTTCGGCAGTTGAGAAGTTTGATACTCGAACATATTGTGATTGACGGGCCAGCCATGAATGAGGACGACTGGCTTGCCAGATCCAACGTCTTCTACATACACATTCACACCTTTTTCAACCGTCACGTAATATCCCATTTTGCATCACTCCCTCGATAACCGATCTGTTAATACCTTATCTTTTCAGCTTATGAGGGAGGAGGATCTGAATATGCTTTAGGCATTTTACCTCAAGTTAAGCCATTCTTGCGACTCCGCTGCAGCACAAGGCAATGAAAATGTGAAGGTTGAACCAGCTCCGACCTCGCTGGATACGGTAATCATACCGCCCATTAACTCTACAAGTTTTTTGCAAATGGCAAGCCCTAGACCCGTTCCTCCGTATTTGCGATTAATTGCAGGGTGTAGTTGGGTAAAGGATTGGAACAGCAAATGCTGCTTGTCCATATCGATGCCGATGCCTGTATCCTGTATGGAGCAAATAAGCAGCATATCCTGATCGTCAGCACCTCTGGCCATTTCAAGGGTGATGCTAATGCTTCCTGATTCGGTGAACTTGATTGCATTGCTGGTCAGGTTGAGCAGCACTTGCCTAATCCGTGAAGCATCTCCCAAGAAGAGCGGGAAATCATTCGCGATGGAGTACGTTAAGGCAAGCTGTTTCTCTGCTGCTTTGGCACGGAATAGATCCATGATCGTATCGATAACGGATTGCATATCTACCGGTTCGTGGTGAAGATCCATCTTGCCTGCTTCTATTTTGCTGAAATCAAGTATCTCGTTAAGAAGATGAAGCAGGTTGTCGCTGCTCTGCTTTACGATCTCGGTATACATCTGCTGTTCCTCGGTCAAATGGGTATCACTTAGTAAATTGATCATGCCGATAATTCCGTTCATCGGGGTGCGCAGTTCATGACTGACGACGGCTAAAAATTCAGACTTGGCACGATCTGCTTGCTCGGCAGCTTCCTTTGCCTTGAGGAGCTCTTTCGCATTCGTAACATCGTGAAACGTCACGACAGCACCTTTGCGTTCTCCTTTGTCAAAGATCGGTGTAACTTGATAGCTGGCTAGGAAGCTGGTGCCATCCTTACGCCAGAAGACAGCTTCAGTGGCCTGCAGCGATATTCCTTTATGAAGTGCTGACTGGATCGGCGTCTCATTAACAGGATAGTAGCAGTTATCCGATCCTATTTGCTCGATCCATCCAAGATGATCACCTCCGCACCATTCCTCTTGGGTGAAGCCAAGCATAGCTGCGCCAGAGGGATTAATAAACATAGAGCGGCCATCGAGGTCGAGTCCAAATATACCTTCTGTGACAGAGTTGAGAATCAGCGAATGCTCATTGCTCAACTTCTCAATTTGCTCAATATAACGCATCCTTTCTGTAATATCGGTCGTAATGCCGTACACGCCGACAATCCGATTATCTAAAATAATCGGAACATTAATGACGTTGACATCAATGCGGTGGCCATCACGATGCTTGAGCCCAATCTCATACATTTGCGGCAGTCCTTGCTTGGCGAGATTGAAGTGATACGATGTTTTTTCTAAATCATTCGGATCAACAAGCGGACCAAAATGACACTCGATCAGTTCCTGCTGCGTATACCCCGTCAACATTTCTTGTCCATGATTCGCACTTAACAAATTGCCTTCCAAGTCAAGTGAAGCAATACCTGAAGGATTGTATTCAAACAAGGACTTGTACTCTTGAAGTCGGAGGTCTAGTCGCTTGCGTTCCGTAATATCTCGAGAAATGGCTATTAATTCTTGTACCTGTCCGTTCTCATCGTAGATGCATTGGCTCGTTGTCTCGAACCACATGTATGTCCCATCATGACGACGGAAGCGGAAGGAAACAGGCTCAGATTCTTGCCCCTGCATGATGTCAGATAAATACGTGCGGAGTGCATCTGCATCATGAGGATGAACATAACTAGTACCTGTTGTACCTATCATCTCTTCTGGCTCATAGCCTAGCATGCGGCGACATATTGGCGAAGCATAAAGAAACGTTGCTTCATCATCAGGTGCATGACGGGAAATAAAATCGAGTGCATATTCCGATATGCGTCTATAGTTCTTCTCGCTTTCTTGCAAACGCTGCTCTGTTCGCACCCGTGCTGTTATATCTTGAACCATCCCAATGAGCTGAATCGGCTTGCCGTGTTCATCCTTAAGAACTTCCCATTGAGCTCGAACCGTCTTTCTAACTTGTCCAGGAAGATTAATGCGATGGACAACATCACCGGATTTACCGTGAACAATTGCCTCGTGGATACAATGTTCGATATGGGCATAATCGTCAGGATGAACGAACTGAGAAAAGGGAATTTCATTGAGATAGGTTGGTTGAAGCACATGATCAAAAATAAGACGGGCTTCCTGTGAAAAGTGCAGGCGAGCATTGGTCAAATCCCAGTACCAAGAGCCCATATTGGCGATGCGAAAAGCTTGGGACATAGACTGGTATAAGCAATCATGGTCCGCATCTGTTGATTTCTCAGATTCCAGATGCGTTTTATGTGTACTACTATCAACGGCCTCTTGAACAAGGTACATAGGCAAGCCCGATTCAGGATTGGAAAATATCGAAACTGTTACAGATGCCCATACTTCATGCCCAGCCTTGTGTAGATAGCGCTTCTGAATCATATACTTCTTATCCACAGAATTTTGAATCTGCACTAGTATATGCTCTACATCGCATTGGTCTTGATCATCAGGATGCGTTAATGCCTTATCGGTTGCATTCATTATTTCCGTTGGCGTATAGCCAAGCATATCGCTGTACGCAGGATTGATGCTTATCCATGTCCCATTGGTAGGAGATAAGAGTGCGAGACCGTTCGAAGCTTGATTAAACATATAAGCAAATACTGCACTGTCAATTTGACCTGTCATGATTGAGCTGCCTCACTTTAAAAGTTGAATAGGTATAGACTGTTCATTTACGTGAATATGGGTCCGTCCGATTGTTTCATTTCATGAAAATGAAGTCGATACGTATTACTTAACACCATTTGCTTCATTTGTATCAGCCGAAACAAAATAGATGAAATAAGAGCTGTAGAAAAAGGACCACCTTTGAAGCATTCATGCTCCATAAGCGGTCCTGCTATGTAGTCGCTAAGTTGTTTCGGGGTCAAGGTTCCATTGAATGAGCAGGCCAGCATACGTTAAGCCGCCGCCGAATCCGAATAGGATGAGATGATCCCCGTTCTGTAGCTTACCCTGCTCAAGACCAACTTGAATCGCAAGCGGGATCGAAGCTGTAGAGGTATTCCCGTAATATTCGATGCTTGAGAGAAAGCGATCGATCGGAACGTCGATGCGCTCGCTGATTGACTCTAATATACGTTGGTTGGCGCTGTGAGGGACAATCCAGTTGATATTTTTCAAAGAAAAATCCGCCTGTTGGACAAGTTCTTGAATGCCCTCTGACACGGTCGTCGTTGCCCAGCGATATACTTCGCGTCCATTTTGCCACATCTTATTTGGGCTGTTCATAGGCTGTCCATCGATCGTCTGAGACAATCCTGATAAATAGACATGCTTGCCGCCTTCGCCCTTTGTTCCTTGAACGGCACCGATAAAGCTAGGGTTTTGAGCATCACGCTCTACTAGAGCTGCACCAGCTCCATCCCCGAATAAGATGCAAGTTGCGCGATCTGTATAATCCGTAATCTTTGTTAGCGTCTCTGCTCCAATTACCAGCACTTTATTGTGAAGTCCTGATGTAATTAAGGAGTTAGCCAGGTGTAGACCATAAGCAAATCCAGCACAAACTGCATTAATATCTAATGTGCCGCAGCGTGAAATGCCGAAATGAGCTTGTACACGAGCTGCTACACTTGGAAAGCCATAGTCAGGTGTTATCGTACATACGAGAATAAAGTCAACGTCATCAATTTGTTTTTGAAAACGATCGATTAGGTTTTGAACCGCACGAATGCTGAGGTCGCTTGTATATTGATGCTCATCAGACTTTCGTCTCTCCACAATTCCCGTTCGTTGTACAATCCATTCATGTGAAGTATCGACCAGTTGTTCCATGTCAGCATTCGTTAATCTTTGTTCAGGAACGTAGTAGCCTAGAGAAGTAATTCTAGCTTGGGATATGAGTTTCGCCATATTCGTACTTCCTTTCTCTGCCTCATTAAGAATGGAATGGTGCCTCTATTAAATAAGATTGTGTGTAGATAAGAGATGTATATTTGCTTTTGTTATGCAGCCGTTAATAATCATAACCTTTATATGGAAGATTGGGCAAGCGGATACGAGTGTAGCTTTATATACCTCTACCTCAACTATTTTCGCTCGCTTGTTGAATAAGAGAAAGATGATTCTTGATAATTTACTTTCAAAAGTTGGATGACCTAGTTGACCTTTACGCAGCGTCAATGTTTAGAATGAAGACATCGCTAGCGAATAGTATGGACAGCAAGTCACAATAGGCGGCAGCAGAAGCGGTAGTTTATAAGTGCATCTATTTGCATCTACTCGTACTTTCGGTAAGATAAAGGGATAGAATATGCAGTCATATGCAGACATTTAAGGAGGTACTATGCTGCAACGATTCGGTTATTCCCAATATGAAAGTAAAGTGTACGAGACGTTAGCTACTAGTGAGCAAGCGATGGATGCAACGACAATCGTTAAGTATTCAGGCGTACCAAAGGCAAAAATATATGAAGTGCTGAGCCGCTTAGCAGAGAAAGGAATTATACTCGACGCAATTTCAGGCAAGAAACGTACGTATGCTGCGCTACCCATTCAAGTGGTGATAGATAAGCTGACGCGTGAATTCGAGCAGGATATTACGGAGTTGAGAACAAGCGTCGTGCGTAGAAATTATGGCGATGATCAAGTATGGAGCCTAAAGTCTCAAAGTTCGATAGCCGCTTACTGTAAAGAAATGATTGCTGGGGCACAGCAGTCGATCGTCGTGTCGATGTGGGCCGATGAGTTTGCTGGCTATGCAGACAATTTGGAGCTAAAGGAGCAAGAAGGGGTTCAAGTCGAGGCGCTGGTCATTGGTACGGATTCTGTCAATGTAAAATTGTCCAAGCTGCATTTCCTTACTCCTGCTGAAGGAACAGCGCATATGGAGCGGTTCACCCTTGTCGTTATTGATGGCAAGCAGGTATTGTGTGCAGGCATGGAGGATGGAAGCTGGCAGGCGATTCGGACTCAGGCTCAGCCGTTCGTGAAGTTCTTTACGGAGTTCTTCTATCATGATGTAGCTCTTGCAAAAATATCGCTCAAATATGTAGACGAGCTTTTGCAGGATGATGAAATGCGCTCCCTGCTAATGCGACTGCGCTATTAATTAGGTTAGAAGTGATTAATACTGCGGTGGGAGTTACTCGGCTATGGTATCGGTAAATGAAAAACAGGTCTCACTATTCATATTAGTTGATGTGAATAGGGGACCTGTTTTTATTAAAAGGAATGCTTTATGCGATTGTGATACAAAGGATTCATGTAGTTTATGTGCTCCATGTTATTTAATGATGGTTTGAGCAAATGTGATCCTGTACATTTTATACTTCAGCTGCAAGTTTCGTCGTCGCCAGCGGCTGTTTATCTGCCCGCGAACGGCGGCTAAGTGAGAATAATGCACTCGCCAGTCCAAGCATTGCAATGGCTCCGCCGATCCAAGGATTGATTGCCACGGATGCTTCTTTAATCGCGATACCGCCAATAAAGGAACCGCAAGCAATGCCAAGGTGCATAATCGACGTATTCAAGCTGAGTTGAATATCAGCCGTTTCAGGTGCCGATTGCATCAAGTAAGTTTGCTGTGCCGGAGAGATGGCCCAGCTGAGTGCGCTCCATACCATAACGACTGCCATGAAGATGTAGAAGGAAACCTGTGCAGCCAATGGCAGTACGAACATAGACAAAGCGAAGCTAGGTACGATAAATAGAAGCGCTTTACGAGTTCCTAAGCGATCTGAGATCCATCCGCCGATGCCGCCACCAGATACAGCTGCAATACCGAACAAGAAGTAGATAATGCTCATCGTACTTGCACTAATGTTAAAGTTCGATTGTACATAAGGTGCGAAGTAAGCATATAGCGTTAGATGGCCCGTCAACAACAGGAATGAAATCAATTGGCCGCTAACAATTTTGCTGTCCTTCAGCGAAGCAAGCTGCTTGCGCAATGGAATGATTGGATTAGGTGCAGTCTTTTCCATAAGCAGCTGTATGCAAATCATCGCGATCGCACTTAGCAAAGCGATAAAGAAGAATGGAGCTCTCCATCCATATGCATTACCTAGTACCATGCCAAGCGGGACGCCAAGTACGAGCGATCCGCTAATGCCCATAAAGATGGTGCCAATTGCACGTGCCTTATGGGAAGGCGGGACAAGCTGGGATGCCATCATGATAGATAGCACAATGATGATCGATCCGCTCATTGCGGAAAGCGCACGAGCTGCAAGAATAACGTTGTAGCTGGAGCTCATAGCAACGATTAGATTGGCGATCATGAACACGAATAGAGATATCACATATAACTTTTTCCGGTCCATTTTCGCTGTGACATTCATTAATATAGGTGCAGATACAGCGAAAGCTATTGAGAATACCGTTATAAAATGACCAGCTGCACTAACGGACACGTTCAAGTCAGCGGCGATCAATTCGAGAATACCACCGACGATGAGCTCCACTGTGCCGACAACAAAAGCTGCGATAGCTAAAATATATACGCGAAACGGCAAAACGACACATCCTTATCTTTGAAAGTTACTACTATTATAGTAACCTTTTTAAATTGGATCAACGTTTTATTTCAAATTGTCAGGAATAAGATCGGCATGAACATTTTATGTGTAGCAGATGAAGGAGGATAATGAACGATGAGCGCTATGTTACATACATCACAGGAAGTGAAATTGGCATTTTATCGATCTGATCATTTTGCTTCTTTGCAGATGTTTCAGCTGCCCCAAGAGCAGGAGAAATTTACGGCATTGCCGATAGAAATGCTGGCAGTAGTGACGGAAGGACAATACCGCATCGTTATTGAGCATGATTCTGAAGCGGTTGGTTTCTTTATGCTGCATGCAACGGAGCGGGTGAAGCAGTATTCGAATAATCCGCATGCCATGCTGCTAACTGCACTATCGATCGATCATGCTCAACAGGGAAGAGGATTTGCTAAACAGGGAATGAAGAAACTAAGCGCGTTTGTAAAAGAGCATTTTTCATCCTGCAATGAGATTGTACTAGCTGTAAATCATCGGAATGCGGCTGCTCAACAGCTTTATTTGAATGTGGGGTTTAAAGATAGCGGAAGGAGAAAGGAAGGCCCGCTTGGAGAGCAGTGGATTATGAGCTATTCGTTGCATGATTGATGGGTGTTGGGAGCAAATTAGAAAAACAAGCTGCCGAGTGATTGAACTTTAACCCTACTAGTTAGAGAATACTAACCAAATTAGAGTTGCAGTTTATAGACTCGGCAGCTTGAACATTTATTTTAGTATATGCTTTTGTTTACTATTGCTGATTTTCTTATTCAACACTAGGCTGCTTTGGTTCAGAGAGCGTGTATGTTTGCTCGCCGATTTGAATGCGCGCACCAGCTTGTAGCTCGAGCTTCTCTGCAAGCGGGAGCTTCACCTGATAGGGCGCTGTATCACAAGAAGCTATCGGTGCTGTGATAGAAAATGATTGTGCTTGGTTTTGTTCATTTGCAGGCAATAAGCTTGCGCTAGCAGGCTTGGACTGCGCTAGAACCTTGCATGGTTCTGCCGATTCGAATTCGAATACGAGCTGCGTTGTATCGTTATTTATGGTCGTACTTGAATCGCTATCTGTATCTGCACCATTGCCATTACCCGTGTCATTTTCCGCCTCAACATCCGCAGGTGATTGCTTCACCTGTTCCGCGTAAACAGCAGAAAGACCAGGTATAGCAGATTGTTCAGTTGTATTAGCTGGGTCCGTGGTGCTTGATGGATTACCCGCATTCGGATCAGTTCCAGCAGAGTCTGGTGTAGAACCTGTTCCTGAAGGATCTGTTGCAGTTCCTTCAGGAGGCGAAACTAGCGTTGGATCCGTTACCGCAGTGGGCACGTCTTTCGTTCCAAACACGCCGCTTGCATACAATCCTGCGGCTGTTCCAATTACTACAACAGCTGTACCGACTGAGAATAAGACAACATTTTTGCGTTTGCTGAACAGTCTAGCCAAGGGTGATGACAATTCATATCGTGCCTTTTCATATACAGGTTCGAGTGCTGGTCCAGCTTGCTCAAAATATTGCTTCCGATACTGGCGAGATTTAAACGCATCGCGATCATGACGTTTAAAGTAAGTAACCATTGCTGCTGCATAGTTTGGATGGAGCTTGCGAGCTCGTATAAAGCTTGGATGCGTTTCAGACCAGTTAAAGAACTGGTATAATGTCTCTCGATCTTTTGCATACGTATGAATAAATTGCAGCATTGTTCCATACTCCAATACGCCTTCATCGGTATCCTGACAAAATGCCAATACGAGTTTATCAAATTGGCCACTCTGTAGATCTTGCTGAAGCCAGCGCTGTCCGAGCTTTTGAACACGGTCAAGTTCAGAAGGGGACAGGTTATCAAATATCGTCGCATCTGGTTTCGTGGTCGAGAACCACTGATACGCGGCCAGCATCACAGCAGCCTTAGCGCGAATGCGTTGGTCAAAACGAGTGACCCATGCACGGAACTCAGCCGCTTCCTCTAGGAAGCCTACTTGTAATAGCTGCTGCTTAGTAACATGATCCAAGTCCAGCTCCGTCAGTAGAAATTGGTTCGCTGCATATAACAGCTGTAATAACAATGGAGTGCTGCCGTCATGGTCTTGTTGATGCGCTGTCGACTGTTTAGACGATGCAGTGCTAACTTGTTGACTGTGTTCTAGTTGATGGATCTGTTCTAGAACATCGTTCACAGCTTTAACGAGATCTGGAGTGTGACGAAGCTTGTCCTCCAAATGATAATGAGCCATCTCGCTATAAGCAGGTAAGCTTCGCAGCTGGTTGTGGCGCAATGTCCAATCATGTACGATCCGTATGGCTTCTTCGGCCGTCTGCGTCTGCTGCAGCTTATGATGCAGGAACGGCATAAATAAAGTTCCCGCAAAGCCTCCGTTTAGCACTTTATCGAACAAAGGCTTGCTCAGCTCGTTGCTGCGCTCAATCAAGGCATAGAGAGCGTTCGCTTCCTGCGTACGCTGGGCTGCCAGAGCATGATTAAGGGCGCTAATTAAATACCCGATAAATGCTTCACGTATGAAAGTATCTTCGCGCTGATCGTATTCTTTAAAACGCTCGACAACAGATATCTCTGGAATATGACGCTGCTTAACCGCTTCGTATTCACGCTGGAATAGCTGTACAAACAGGTTATTGAGCTGTTGTTTCTTCTGGAGTGCTCCTTTAGGTGCCAAATAGTCCAAAAGTGTCTGCAGCACAGGAATACGATTCTGCTCATACAGCGAATGCTTGCCTTCTTCGATCTGGAACAATACCGCCAGTTCATGATAGCTCGCTAATGACATGCTGCGAGTAGGTCCCATATCAGAGAGCATCAGCTCCGCATAGGCGTAGAAGCTCGCGGCACGCTCCACGCGATCTAGGTTCCGCCAAGCGAAGTCTAGATAAGGCTGCTGCGCGAGATCGGCTTCTACATTCGTAACGCGCTGTGTTGCCAGATCGAAAGTATAGTCCTTCTCAATCGTACGATCTCCCTGACGCAGGCTGCCTTTTTCTACGAACATCACATGAATGCCTTTCTTGCTCTGTGGCTCTTTCGCATAGGAGAGAAAGCCGAGCTGTGCACGGAAAGCATGCGGCATGCTTGCATATAAAATACCTAGCAGCTTCCTAGCAATATTCGAAGTTTGGCTAATAGGCACGTCCAAAGCAATATAGACCTTCTTCTTGTTCGCAACAGCTGACATCACAGCAAACAGCATCTGTTTGAACATCGCCTCATCGATACGTAGCTTCGCCAACACAGAACGCATAGCAGCAGGGCTTTCAATATTCCATTCTTCCTGCACTTCTGCGGCACTTGCGGTTGGCAGCTCAGCAAGCTCAGGAAGTTCAGAGCCATTTTCCAGCAGGTAGCTGCGCGCGAATGTTGCATGCAACCAAGATACATAGTTGGTCACAAGCTCTTGCGAGCGTTCCGCAGGAATGACATAGTTATGTGTGAAAAATGCACTGCGCAGGCCCGTAAAGTCTGCGGACTGATAAACGCTGCATCCGAGCACAATCTGGCCGCCCTCGGTATGGATCAGATGGACGGCTTCGGGATATTGGGATTCATCCTTTTCCCCGACATTGCTTAATTGAGCTGGTGCATCGTACATACAGAATGGATGCAGCGTTTTTTTAATAAAGGTAGGGTCGAGACCATTTGAACGGGCAATCGTATCATAGCCTTCCGTTGATCGGAAAATACCGCTCCGCTCACGAGTGTACATTTGCTGCTGGATCAACGGGGGAGTGGACCGATTCAATGTTCTTCTCTCCCCTCAATATAGTTGAGCTTGTGCAGCAGCCAGACGAATGGCTCATCGACCCGAATCGGATTGACGACACCTTGCAGCTTCTGATGGACCGGATTGCTGCCTAGTGCAGATACGGCGAAATAAGACGTGTTCGTAAAGTAAACGTCCATCGTACCTTTGAATGGGCGGTCCACTTTTTCAATAAAGCGGCGCACTTCTCCATCAATATTGGCTTGCTCCGTCAAGTTGAGGTATTTACGATGCACCATATTGTTGAAAATATTGCTGTTCGGCTTCAAATAGTCATCGCCTTCATCCGCCAGTGTATGGAGCATGTCGCTCTTTGTTAGAACAACAGCCGTTGGAATATCTGTTTTCGTGTTTTGTTCATAGGCAATAAAGTCCCCGAACATCGTCAGTACGACATCACGCGGCTCATCATATTGAGATACCCATTCCCCTGGGTTATCACCAATGTTGATGCGAATCTTCTCGCGAATCGAACGAATTTGCAATGGATCAACCATAAATAGAATGCCGGCTGAGTTCTTGATGTGCTGGCCATGCAGCCCGAGATAATCTTGATCCACCATACCTTCCCCTGCAACATCGAAGAATACGAGTGTTAGCGGCGGCTTCGTTTCATCTTTGAATACGAACTGGAAAATAAACGGCTCCTGCATCTTCTCCTTCTGAGTCGAGGCAAGCAGATCTCCACGCTCGAAGAGTGGTTCTTCGTACATCGTACGGAACTTGCGGCTAATCTCAGCATTTAGCGGCATACAAGCCGCATCAAAATGATCGGCAGTCCGATGCTGCAGCGTATGAATGAGCGATGTCATATAAACGGACTTACCAACTTGGGAAGCGCCGATGATCGAAATAATATTGCTTGGCACTTTGCCCGCCGTAATCGGCAGTTCATTATGACACTTCGGGCAAAGCCTGCGACGAGTCGTAACACCGTAACGATCATTGAGTCCCAGCAAGACGTGATCCGAGTAAATATGGTGCTCTTCCGGGATGTCGCGTGGATATAGAATGGCTTCCATATCGTAGACCGAATCAAGGCCAAAGCGCTCGCGGTATCGATTCAATGGTTCATCTTCACGAAGGGCATAATCTTCATCGTCTTCACGATGGTGAGTCGCTCGGAATACGACCTCATCAGGTGCAAATTTGCTGAAGCAGTAGGGACATACAATATCGTAAAAAAGCGGCTTAGGCGCAGCTTGCGGTTTCTTTTTGAAAAGATCAAAAATACCCATGTTGTCTTCCTCCTTATTCCGGTATTAGTTCATACACCTGACCATATTGGCGTCCGTCGGTGAAGAAGAGCCGGATGTAGTCGTCCTTGCCAACCTCGATCATTGGCAGTACGGTCTTGCCTGCAACGAATGACTCCACGAACGGATAGACAGTTCCATCCTCTTTATTAACAGGGGAGCCGCCTTGCTTTTTTACATAACAGAGTACGTCTTTAGCCAAGGGGACTTCCGTCGTTACTTGAATTTGCACCGTCTTGTAACGCTTGAACCATCCGCTGCTCTGACGAATGGAGTAGTAGATACGGGCTTTGCCCGTGCTAATTAAAATACGGTTGCTTCCGTCAGGCTGACGAACGAGCGCTGTTCCTTCGTCGGTAGTTATGCTGACATATACCGTATAGGAGAGTCTACCAATCTGGTCGACTCGTTCATGGTAGCCGTTGTTAGCTTTGTATTCATTTTTCGTATACAGCTTAAGGCTGCTTGGTGACGGAGCTTCCTGTTCTTGCAGTTGTTGTCCGTCAGCTTGCGCTCGCTGAATATATACCGCTTGTACACCATCGGGCCATAGCCAGCGCAGCGTGCAGCGGTCTTCGTCTATTTTGTAGGTCAGTTCACGGATGACTGGTGTCGTTGAATCCGCATCGATAACGTGCATGTGTTATAGCCCCCTGCATATGACAGTGTGACGTGGTTTGTTTTTATACCTATTTAAATCCATTTCAAGTTGTGCTGGAAGAAGCGTCAACGGATGTGCCCCGTTTGTTCTGTTAGATTTCGCGTAATATTCCACATGAGTGCAAGCATAATCAATGACACTATGGACAAAAGTACAGTTATTTTAAGTGAAAAACGCCAATTTGCCGTATATTTGGACAAAAGTGCAGTTATTTTTCTCGATTAGCGCTTAAAATGGGCTTGGGAACAAAAATAAATGTATTTTTGCCGATAATGCCCAGAATAAGCCTACTTTCCGATTAAATAACTGCATATTTGTCACAATTAAAATGAGTAGCATTCCACTTCATGCATTCCGTCTGGTTGCACGAATGCGTAGAGCGATACTAATACGATAATACGAATGTGCTGATATGAATGCGTTTATACGAATACGCCGATAATGGGCTGATATAAAGCTCCATTTCATTTTACTTCATTAAAATCCGTGACTGCGGCTGTCTCGCGGCTTCTCGGTAAACTCCTCGCTTGTGCCTCTGCCTGATGAACGGCTCGGACGGTGCGTGTTGTCGCGAAGCGTGTAATTTTCCTTAATCGGAACAACTAGTGTAAACACGGAAATAATGCCTGCCAGCAGCAAGTCTGCAATCAATCGTACTACGCTGTCCAGCACGATAATACCTGTCAGGCCAGCCTCCAGAACGAGGCCCGCGAATAGTCCAGCTACCGCACCGCCGATAGCAAAGCTGCGCGCCAAATAGCGATTATCGAACATAAGTCCAAGCGCTAGGCCAATCGCTGCTCCAACCAACACGATGGCAATGACGCGTAAGATGCTGTAGTAGGTGTTATCCGCAGTCGGACCTGTACGCTCGGTAATGAGCGTGCGATTGTCTATTTTCTCATAAATGTCTTGGAAGACGAATGATAGCTGATTTGCTTCGGAAACATCATAGTATTGGCCACCTGTTCGTTCAGCAATTTGCTGCAGCAGGTTAGAGCCGGCCTTTTCAATCAGGCTAAGTCCAATCGTGTTCACGGCAATATGCTGCGCCGCATACTCGGAAGTAGCAGCGTCCAAGTTCATTTCACTCACACCATCTGACAATAGAACGACCATTGTACCGCGCATACTATCAGCTTGTTCTTTAATATGCTGCATGGCTACATCAAGAGCGCGTGCAATATCTGTTCCGCCATCTGTCGTCTTCTGTGCGTCCAACGTGGCATAGATGCTGTCTTTTGCTGCTTGATCTTTTACTTGTATAAATGGCTGTAGAACAGCTGCTTGATCGTTAAATTCTACGATTGCAACTCTTTTGTCTGCGTCCATCTGTGCGATCATGCGCTTGGCTGCTTCGTTGCGGTCGTTGTTTGGATCAGTTCGGTTCATGCTGCCCGAGTTGTCAATGACGAGCACGATATCGTTGACCTTCTTAGCGCCTCCGAGCTGAAGCCCGTAGATGAATTGCAGAGAAAGTCCTACTACGAACAATAGAACCAATGTAGCTGGCGCGATATATTTCCACGACGCCCCGGCGTAGCGTTGGCGCCATGAGGCCCCGTTAAGGCGAGGGGACATTAGCTCAGCAATAAGGGCGCCTAGTCCGATACATAATGCGAGTACACCAAAGTACAAGCCGACCAGCACTGCATTCGGCACTTCACCAGACAACTGGTACAACAGCACCTCACCTAAAATGAAGCCAACGCCGCCGCCGATAAGGCTGAACAGCACCAGCATCAAGTTCAATTTACGCTGCATCGTAACAATTCCTCTCTATTGAATAATGGCGAGAGCAGGGAAGGGCACTGTGAAACGCCAATCCTGCTCTCGCTGTTAAAGGTTGCATGTATTCGTTTTAGGCATGTTTCATGGATGGTACAAGTGTGATGACAGTCGGTTATTTGCTGCCATCGAGCTGCTTATAGTGCAAGCAAGCTATATTTTCACGTGTATTTCCTCCGATCATGCTTCACAAGCGATATCGTGCTTAACGAAGCACAGGCAGCTTGGCAGGATCGATACCGTGGAAGGTATATCCGTTCTGTACATAGCTGTCGTAGTACACTCTACCATTTCGATAATACATAAGATCTTCGACATGGAAGCCACCCATAAGATTCAGCTTCTCCACGCCGCTGCTGCGCTTCTCGTGCACGGTTCCGAGCTTATACAACCTTGATCCTTCATCTGCTCGCTGTGCGTAACGGATGAATTCGCTCGTACAATCGCCGAAGAAATATTTCTCCTCATAACGATGCTCATGCGTATAGTCCAAGAGGCGAATGTGGATATTCGCTTGCTCCTCTAGCGTCCGATACAGGCGTTTGAACAGCTCTTCTTTTGAAAGAACATCTTTGTCGTCATACGAAATTGCAACATTAGAGCGGCGCAGCAATTCTTCTTCGAACGTCTGATGGAAAGGTGCTGCCGTTAAAACATGCACACGGCACACTTCCATCAACTTACGTAAGAGATGTTCACGGCCAACGTGGAGCAAGTCAGGCATGTGTCCTACATATCGTTCGTCAAAGAATATCATTGCACCACGCTTAGCCTCGATTTCTTGCATCACATCAGAAGTAACTCGTTCATAGTACTCCATAATGTTTTGCCCGATATAATCGTCCGCGGTACGGATACTCTCTAACGCTGCCTCATGGAGCAGGTGCTCCAACTCTCGCATTTGCTGTACTTGGCGAGCCGATTCGGCATGAAGCTGCTCCAACTCCGTTTCATACCGTCGCATGAACTGCAACTCGGTTTCTGTATGCAGCAGCTCCAGCTTCTTGCTATAAATCGTCTGACAGAAGCTGCGCACGAAGCCGCGCACATTGTGTTTGTCCATGAACGGAAGGCGCTGGAAGGATAGGCTGTCGGCCTTCTCCATATAAAGCTGGTCGAGCTCGGCTTGAGCCAGCTCCAGCTCACGCGATAGATCACGAATACGTGCACGCACGTCTTTCCATACACTTGCCGTTTCTTCGTGCTCATTTGTCCATTCATACCAATGAAAGACGTTAAGATTCGGATGCTCGGCAGCTTGCTTTTGCATTGTGGCATGCAATTTTGTCCGTACATCTAACTGCTCCATATAGCTGCTCGCGGAACGGACAAAGTTGTCGCGGAAATAAAGCTTGCAGCCCTCACCGAACAGCGCTTCCTCTGCTTCTCGCAGTGATAGCTGTTTCAAACGAGAGAAGCTAACATCATGCGTCATGATGCCATTCATATCATTAATGCGGCTTGCATCCGGAATCGCTTCATTGACTTGGAGAGCGACCTTGTCGGTTGACAGTCCGAGCAATGCGAGCTTCTCACGGCTGCTCCAGTCAGGTGCCGCCTGCAATCGTTCTAGCAGCTGCTTGTAAAAATGATAGAGCACAGTCAAGGCGATAGATTCATTAGGTCGCTTTACTTTAGAAAATCCAGCTGATACATAACCTTGACGTCCGTCTTCGGTCATCATGTTATTTTTAAATGCTGCATTGTTATAGCTGGTTGCAAAGCTAGCATACTGATCATATGCGGCATCTTTCGACTTGCGATTTTTCAACAAGCTCATATGACAAATCATTTCATAATTATCTTGCATGTCAGATGCTGCTGAAATGCCTCGTTCGTTCTTGTCGGACAAAACGTAAACAAGATCGAATAATGGCGCAGGCCCATGCGAGATAGGGATACGAATACCGTCTTCCGTAACATGAAGTGGAGCGGATAACGCATAATCTGCTGCCTGCAAATGCTCCAACTCACGCAAGAATGCCACACCGTAACAACTGCTCGTACCGAAAGCATCAATCTGATCGCGTTCGCTCAGAAGCGCGTACATGTCCATTTGCACGGACTTGAACGATTGGCTGAAAATCGATTGTGCCAATAACGTGATTTCCGGTACGAGCACATTCATGGGATCATCTACTCTTGTAACGACTGCTAAATGAATGCGGTCGAAAGAAGAGTAGAGTCGTCCATAATCCGAAATGTGACGGCTGACTTGTCGCAGCGTGCGATTCATCTCGAATAGCTGCCGCTCATCCTGCTGCCATTTCCCATAAATGTCTGGGCGCAATGATTTGGATTGGTTGTGCTGCAATTTATCAATAGGCAGTGTGATACGGCGAATACTTGTGCCGATTGAATCTTGAGCACGCTGAGCAGCGTCAGAATCGAAGAGTCGAGCCTGTTTGAGGCTCAACTCTTGCTCTTGCCCTTGATCCATCTGTCTGTTTATGCCTTGTGTTTGCGAAGTCTCATACAGTCCATGTTCCTGCTGTCCTCGACGCAGTTCGCCTTCCTGTTCCGAAGCAATATGAACATACATAACGCCTGCGCTATTGTCCCACTTCTTTGCATTGATGCGTGCAATTTGTTCAACGGCTTCTGCCGACTTGTCACCGATGAACAAGAAAAGAGTAGGGTAGTGAATACTGCTCTGATCATCGGCCAGCCCGCTTAATTTTTCTTCCGCACTTGCATATTCATCAGCAAATTGCTGTAACAGCTGTTTCATAGGCTTACTTCAACTTTCTGCGAATCGTGTTAAGCTTGCTCGTAAGCTGCTTGTAGAACTGGTATGCTTCTTCACCGTTCGCCAATTCGATCTTCTCATACTCAAGACGATCGCGAGCGTCGAGGAAGGCAGAATATAGATCTTCTAGCTTCTCAAGCAGCGGCGTTACGTCTTCCGAGCCAGTTAGCTCTGCGTCGCGACGGGAAGCTTTGCGCAGCATCGTGCTGCGGCTCTTATCATCGAGCTTGCGGAACTGCTCGAATATTTCAAACTCCACATAGTCGCGAATCTTCATTAGATTGGCGAATGGCTCCCATGCTTCTTCTTCCTCATCACGGTCGTATACAAACAGAGCGCCTTTTTTCGTAATCGTGCCTGTGTACATCACTTCGATGAACTGATCTTGCAGCTTTTCTTCATCTTGATGCATGCTGAGCAGCTTATCGAATTCCGCGACTTTGCTGGCAATCGCTTCGTACTTCGCAATTTCTTCACGAACACGGCGAGTCAAATCAGGTGTACGTATCAAGTTTTCTTTAGCCAGTTCTTCGTTGATGCTGCCAAAAATATCTTTCGTAGTCTGCTGCGGCAATCCTTCTGCCAACAGACGCTTCAGCTCAAGCTGCGCGCGCTTCACTTCGCCAAGATTCGGTTTCGCTGCTTTCAACTGCAGATCGTACTCGCTCAACAGCTTGTCCAGCTCAAATGCAGGCGTTAGCACGACCGCGTAGCGGTTGCTCGTATTGTGGTCGATGTCTTTCTCCACAACAATCTTGTAGCCTTGCGCTTTCGCGAATTCACCGCGTACACGTTCGTTATAGCTGCGTACGCGAGCATTTGCATACGTGTCGCCCCAAGATTGCTCAGGGATTGGTGAAGGCAAGTACGTCCAGTTAATCTTATCCGTTTGCACGAGATGGCGTCCGATGCCTTCTTTATCAAGAATGGTGCGCTCATAGCTTTCTTCGTACACTTTAAGCGGTGTATAGACGAACAATGGCACACCATTGCGTGTGTTGAGCCAGAAAATACGGTTCTTCACTTCACTCTCTTTTACAGTGAAGTGAGATTTGCCTACTGCGTTATTTTGATAGTTTTTAATCCCTTTCAAAATGCTAGGTGCCTTAACAGGTACAGATACAAAGCCCCAAGAAGGGAAGTACATGCTGCCAGAGCTGTTGCTCAAGTGGAATACAGGTACTGCTTCGTCATCCAGCTTGCTAGCAATATTGCGTTCTACGAACTTCTCGATCGACTCTTCTTGGCCGAATTTCATAATCAAGAACTCTTCCATCGACTGTGTGATCAAGTCGCCGAACTTGTCAGACAAGAAGTCGCTAATCGAGCTTACGATATCGATCTCGTTCTCCTTAATCCATTGATCCGAACGGTTCAACAATTCCATCGTAAAGTCGCGAATGAGATCGTCGACTTCCTTCTGTTCCATAACTTTGCTAATCACTTTAGAAACGTCCGGCACGCTGACGATATTCCAATAGTAAGAGCGATTGCCTTTATAGTCAGACTGCTCATCACCGTTAATCAGAATATCTCCGTTTTTCTCGAAAATAGAATTAAGTGCATTCAAAATTTCCGTAAATACGCTATAAATGCGATTGTTCTCTTTGTTTAACAGCTCGTACAAATCTTCATAGAACTCGATCATTTGCTCGGTACGTTCCAGATCAGCATGAAGCCAGTACTCATTAATTTTCGCTTCAATAAAGACATTTTTCTTCTTGTCCTTCGAGATAAAGGCACTCTTCGCATCACCGAGACGATCATGCGCTTGATCCTGTGCCGACTCGATGTCGCGCGGAATACGGTGCAAGCTCTCGCGCAGCGTCTCGATGTAAGAAAGGATCATTTTTAACAAGCAGAAGCCTTTCTCGGTATAAATAAGACGCGATACGTAGAACGGGCCTTGCTCAGGATGCAGGAAGAAGCGGCGCAATTGCTCACTAAGCTGCTCGACGATTTGGCCTGGCAGCTGCTTCTTAGCCTTAATATATTCTTCACGAGCACGTGCTAGGAAGTTCTGCTCCAGCTCCGTGTCCATGTTCACGACTTGCATCTTCACGACATTGCTGTAGCTTAAACGCTCACTGTTCTCGTAGCCTGGCAATGGCTCAGGTACACGTGATTCGAACGTCTTGACCATCGAATCAAGGTCGATACCAATCTTGCGCGCGAACTTCTCGATATCTTCTTGACTTGGCGCTTTCTCGAACATCTTGTCCATCTTCTGGAACAGTCGGTAGCCAAGGTATGTTGTCATTTCTTCAATCGGCAGAACCGCAGAGGATGCACCGATAATGTTGTACTCATAGTTAGCTGGGTACGCTTTGTTCATTTGCGCAATATTCGTACGGATATTGCTAATATAGTCATGAATTGCGAACTCTTCGCCAGACTGTTTCTCTTCACTTGCCATAAAGTTCGTAATATTTTCTGCTGTTACGTTCATGCAGTAATCATAAGCGTTCTCCAGCAGCTTGCCTTCTGTGTTCGTTGCTGAGATCAGATGGCATAAATTAAACGGCGGCAATGGTGAGTTTACGCTCAAAATATTGCCGTATTTCTGCTGGAATCGCTCCCCGCGGCTGTCTACATTCATCCAGTAATCAAGCTCTTTAAGCGCGGCATAGCCGTTCTTCTTGATGTACTCACGTGTGTGCTCACTCAAGCTCTTGTTCGCCAAGTTGACGTCTGGCGTGAACAAGTAACCGAGTGTATTTACACGGTCGATACCTGCGGAGCCGTGATCGCGCTCAATGATACCGCGCACGATATAGGAAATATCCAAGAAGCATCCGCTTCCTGTACCACCGGACAAGCCGGAAAGCAGGAATACCATCAGCTTCTTATTTGTGCCGACAGATAATGTCTTAATCTTCTTATCAATCGCTTGAACAACTTGGTTAATCTTTGTGAACAACAGTAGTCGTCCAGCTTGGCGTACACCTGCTGCACCGTTCATGCCGTCTGTAATCGACAGCTCAGGAGACAGCCATTCTGTAATGTATGGCTCCAAAATACTACGATTTTGCAGCAAGCCGCCGACTTCAGCGTTCGACAATAGAACAAATTCATTCAACGGATCAAGGCCGATACCCTTGTATTTCTTAGCACGATCTTGTTCATTGGTTTCGAATGCGAGGAACTCGACGTTCGATGGTTTCTCCATTTTGCGCTTCGATACCGGATCTTCCGGCAGCTTGAAGCGGCGGTTAATTTGATATTTCAAACGGAGCAGGGCATCGATCCCTGTTCCGCCTAATCCGATAATAAGAATGGGATTATCAATCGTATCAACGCGAATCTTGTCACTGACAATACCTCCACCAAGGGATACATCCAACTGCTGTATATGTTCGCGAACTACTGGTTTCATGTTACATTGACCTCCTTAGCGTCAAACGCTTTTCTGTTTCTATACCTTTTATAATTTCTATAACGAAATATGAGAGATTGACTCACTGACTCACTGACTGACTGATTAACTAACCGACTGATCTATACGAGATATTCGATCATAATCGTTTTATCTACACTAGCAAGTGGAACGGTAATACGGTCGCCATTTTTCAACTCAACCCCGTTGCTTGCTTGAACGGCACGGCCTGACTTCTCGATTGTGCTGTCTCCATTGCTGCGAATCATGATGCGGTCTTGGTTGCCCGGTGTAAATACGATCTTCTCTGTTTCCTTCAATTCCGGTGCCAGTTGCAATACTTGATGCAAGGTGAACTTACCGCGGAAGCTATTCAGCTTCTTATACTGCGGGTAGCTCTTCTCGCCTGTATTCTCATCCTTAATTTCGATGACAAGCTGTCCAACGAAGCCGCGATTCGCTTTTTTCATCACCTTCATAATAAAGAATGCGGCAGCAGCGAGTGCAGCAGCTCCAAGCACTCCACCTACAACGAGGAGGGTAGGGAAGGGCTTGTCCTCCGCTGGGCCACCTGACTCTGTTGGCGGAGGCGTTGTTACTTTGCCTGACTTAGCATCGATCTGGACAGGCTTCGTTTCACGATAGAAGCTCTTGTCTTCGGCTTTCACGATTAGTTCATAGAGATGCTTATCCTTGATTGTGACTTCTCCTGTGAAGCGATCACCTTTGTTGTTCAAAGGCACCTCGACGGTTTTGCCTGTATCTACATCTTTCAGCAGGGCAACGGCGTTCATGTTGTTATACAGCTCTTTATTGTCGAGCGGCTGTCCATTGCTGATGAGATACGATTCAATATCGATGGTGTCACCTGGCTTGTAGCTCTTGGACGGAATCGGCTTCATCGTCAGGGCCAAGTCATAGTTAAAGATCAAGTTAATATCGATCTTGTCCTTCGCGACACCCTTCACTTGTAACGTCCAATCACCTTGTTCAGGCTGCATTAGCTTAAGCAAAGAGTAGCTCTTAGACTTGGACTGAAGCACGTCGGAGGAAGGAATCGGCACGCTGTTGCCAGCTGGATCGATCAATCGAACTTCGACGGGCTTCTCCGACATAATCGAAATATTTGCTTCCAACACATTTGCGTTAGGAACGTTAATTTTTACATCTTGATACTTGCCGTTCGATGTAATCGAATCAATCGGCACAACTTTTAATTTCAGGTGACTTGCAAAAATTTCACTCAATATTTGCGGCAAATCGTCCGCAGAGTCGGTGACGAAGGATTTACCTCCGGTCTTGCTCGCGATTTGATCCAATACAGATTTGTTTAGCTGACCGTCTGCATTAAGGCCAATTGTATAAATGGGAATGCCCATCTTCTTCGCATCGGCGACTGCCTGATTGAGCTCTTGATCGGATTGAGCCTGTGTACGGCTGCCGTTTTTGTTTAAGTAGTTATTGCCGTCCGCGAGCAATACGATCATCGGTTCGTGTGCCGGATCAGCGCCATTCTCTAACACTTTGACAGCTTCCTTAACGCCGACAGCGATGTCTGTGTATGCACCATGATTGATCTGGTCAATAAACTGCTTCAAATCCTGCTTGTCTGCTTCTGACTTAATATCGAGCAGTGCTTTCTCGCGCTCGATTCGATCGGTGTAGGCGACGATGCCTACCTTATCGCCTGTTGGCGACAGCATATCGATGAACATCTTCATCGCTTCATTAGCAAGCTTATTGCGATCACTCTCTTTCATCGAGTTGCTCACATCAAGCGCTAGTACCGCATCAATCTGTGAAGATGGCGTTGCCGCGTACGCTGTAGGCTGCATGCCGACGAGCGGTACAAATATGATCGAAAGTGCTAGTAGTATGCGAATAGAGATTGATATATTTCGTTGCATAAAATGTCTCCTTTTGATGTATTGAGGCTGTTCAACGACTATAACGGTTAAATAGGTTAAACGTCCTACAAGTCTATCATTTCTATTGTATGTTAAAATTCTTAAGATTGTATGAAGTTTATCTCATAAATGTCCAGCAATTTTCAAACATTGACAGTGGACAGTTGATTTCTGACTGAATTCGGCATTACACTTGCAATGTGCTGCTAGTAACTGTTGGCATTCGACATAGGTCGAATCTTGTTATCTTATTGTTCGAATATGATTGAACTTGATCTTCGTTGATCTTGCTTGAATAACGACATACAACCAGAGGAAAGGAATATTCCTATGATCGCATATGGGTGTCTAGCCATTCTTATCGTATATGCTGCAGTTATTAGTATTAAAGCTTACATGCAGCGCAAGCGAGTACCAACCTCAGAAGAAGTTGATGAAGTGCTGCTAACGATACTAAACCGTGGACGTGATACAAAATGAACCATAAACAACCAGTTCGGCTTAAGTCCTATAGTATAACGAGATACGGCTATCAAAAGTTAAGAGTTTGCAAACATTGTAAAAATTTCACCATGTTATCGAAAGAGGAGTGCCGTTATTGCGACAAAAATAAACTGATTTCGCTAGATGAGCACGCCTCTCTGCTTGTTCGTGATTCAAATATTAAAGTGTTGCTTATCGCGCTCCTGATCGCGGTCGCTGCTGTACTTTTTGGCGACTCGACGGAACAACGACTCATTTGCGGCACGATAGGGCTCATAGTCATCATCGTCCTATGGAGAGTCCAAGTTATGCTGCGACCACAAGCGGTGTCTAGGCAGCTGCTTGAACTTATCAAGCAGGAACAGCAAGTGATCGTGAATGGTGTGTTCCGTGATTGGGAAGTTGCTATTGAGAATTGGAACAAAGACAAACCATTAACTTATGCGATGCTGCGAGAGATTGCAACGCTTATGCATAATGACACCATTCGGCTGCAGCAGCTGCATATGCTTGACTCGTTTATTTTGCGAAAAGATATGGACCTCGAATTGGAGCCTCTCTTGTTAAGGCATTTCGAACCGCTGCTAGCCAATTACATTGGTGAAGTGGCCAAGCTAAAACGTGATTTGATTCGAGATCGAACGTTTCGCTATGTGCTGCGACATGAGCATTCCATCCTTCGCCTTGAGTCAGGGCTTGCGATTATGACGGCTGTCGTTGGTGCAGCCCTTCGCACGAAGCATTATATCGCATCCTATTCACCGCTCGTTCGGCGCTATGCTTTCAATCTACCGAAGGATCGTTTCCTTCGGCTGTATCGAATGCTGGCAGAGTACCCGGACGAAGAATGGGAAGGGCTGCCGGATGAAGTCTACCGCATTTATCAAGAAAAATACCGCTGGGATGCGGACTTTCATTAGTTGTACTTGAGTGCCGAATAGTGCACAAAACTACGTGCAACGAACCCGCTGGGTTATATGACGTAAGTCGTTTGTCCAACACCTTCAAATAGACGTTGGAATGTATCGGCTTTTGTCGATTGATGCATGTAGAAAGTGTGTAGGACGATAAGACGGATGTACACAAAAACCTCTCCTAGCGCCTTCATTTTTATGAGGGTAGGGGAGGTTTTTTTCATATCCTTATGTAACGATATTTCAATACTGCCGAAGAATTTTGACCTTCTTACCATTCTCGTATTTGCTAAACGTATGAACCTTGCCATCCTTGTAGTGATACACTTCGCCATGCAGCTTACCATTTCGATAGGTCCCGTTAATAGCGATATTTCCTTGCGAGTCGTAATTTATCCCTTTACCGTGCAACTGATTGTAACGGAAGTGGCCTGAGTATTTTGTAGTACCATCAGGACGATACCATACACCAGCACCGTGAAGTTGATTATCTCGGAAGGTCCCGGAGAGGATAAGGTTCCCCTGGTTGTCATAGGCTTCTCCTTGGCCATTAGCAGCAAAGCCGACAATGTTTCCTTGGTAACGATACGTTTGGTCGTTAAATTTAATTGTGAGGTCGGTAGGATTAACTTTATCATTGCCTTGCTCTGGATGGTACCAAGCCTTTGTAATTGTTGCATCAAGTGCTGCGCGCTGTGCATCTGCAATGTGATAGAGCTTAAATGCCAGTAGTATCGTAAATAAACCTGCCATGAAAATGGAGGTCAGGCCGGGGAAATAAGAGCGACTCTTTTTGAAAGCGATAGTAGCAGATGTTATGCCTAGTAATATGAAAAAAATAATCGTGCCTAGTAAGAACCAATCCATGAGATCAAACTGCATCATGCGCCCCCTGTTGTAGGTATGAATATGTGTCTGGGTTGTAAGGGATTGATAGAGTATATAGGTGAAAGAAACGGGATGAATATATGTAAGTTATTTATATGTATTATCCTTATTGTACCAAGTTTGAAAGGGGCTTGGTAGATATAACTGTACTTAATTCATACAGAAATTGACAAAATATATGTTTTACATAATCAGTATCTTATAAATTAGAGCTATTATTTATATCGTACATTTTTCCATTGCCTATAATAGCTAGCATATAAAAAAACAGGGGCTTGCGCCGGAGGTAGATAGAATATCTACACTCGCGGAACAGCCCCTGTTGTGCTGAATTCCGCAGGTTACACGGGATTACAGCATCCATATGTTCATTAATCCTGTTCGGTCGGTTTAGCCTTCCAACAACAAGGACTCTGGATCTTCTAGCAATTCTTTTACTTTCACAAGGAAGCTAACCGCTTCTGCGCCGTCTACGATACGGTGGTCGTAGGAAAGAGCGATGTACATCATTGGGCGGTTTTCCATGCGTTCTTGGTCGATAGCGATTGGACGCCATTGAATCTTATGCATGCCGAGAATACCGACTTGTGGAGCATTCAAGATTGGCGTGGACAGCAAGGAACCGAATACGCCGCCATTTGTAATCGTGAATGTACCACCTTGCAAGTCAGACAGCGCAAGAGAATTCGTGCGTGCTTTGCCAGCAAGATCGATAATCGTTTTCTCGATACCAGCGAAGCCAAGACGATCTGCATCACGTACGACAGGTACGACAAGACCTTCCTTAGCAGATACCGCGATACCGATGTCATAGTATTTCTTCACGAGCAACTCGTCACCGTCGATTTCAGCATTCAACAGTGGGAATGCTTTCAATGCGCCGATAACTGCTTTGGTGAAGAAGGACATGAAGCCAAGATTGACTTCGTTCTTCTCTTTGAAGGAATCTTTGCGGCGCTTACGAACGTCCATAATAGCAGTCATGTCAACTTCGTTGAACGTTGTCAGCATCGCAGCTGTTTGTTGTGCTTCCACGAGACGCTTCGCGATCGTTTGGCGACGGCGGGACATCTTCGTGCGCTCAACAGGCTTGCCGTTCTCTGCATCAGCTGCGCTCGACTGAGGAGCTGATGCTGCTGTAGGACGTGCAGCAGGTGCAGGTGTCGCAGCTGGAGCTGCGTTTCCGTTGCGGCCTTGTGCTTGCACATCGTCTGTTGTAATGCGGCCGATTGGATCGCGTGTTTGCACTTGAGCCAAGTCGATGCCGTGCTCGCGAGCAAGCTTGCGAGCAGATGGCGTTGCATGTACGCCGTCTGCGCTAGGCGCTGGTACTGCAACTGCTGTAGCAGGTGCAGTAGCCGTTGCGACTGCGGATGCCGCAGCAACTGGAGCTGGAGTTACAGCTTCAGTTTGGCTAGCAGCTTGTGCTGGAGCAGATGCCGCAGCACCGCCAGCGTTAATGATTGCGATGACGGAACCAACGAGTACGTTGTCGCCTTCTTGAGCAAGAAGCTCACCAACAACACCATCTTCGTCTGCGCTAATTTCCAAGTTTACTTTATCCGTTTCCAATTCAGCTACGATATCGCCTTGCTTGACTGCTTCACCTTGTTGAACGTGCCATTTGTGCAGCGTTCCTTCTGTGATTGATTCTCCCAAATCAGGCACTCTTACTTCTGTCACGGTAGCTTCCTCCTTTAGCACGGTACATTCGGATTATTTATTTCAAGTTCAATGCTTGCTCGATAATGTTGCGCTGCTCGTAGCTGTGCACATCTGCATAGCCGCTTGCAGGGCTGGAGCGCTCAGCGCGTCCGTTGTATGTTACTTCTGCGCCTTTAGGCATAATTGCACGCAGACGAGATTCCATGAATGTCCATGAACCCATGTTGCGAGGCTCTTCTTGTACCCACATGATCTCTTTGAGACCTTTCATACGGCCAATCACTTCAGCGATAGCTTCTGCTGGGAACGGATAAAGCTGCTCGACACGGATAATATGCAGCCAGCTCCAGTCTTTGTCTGGATGGTTATCGAGTTCTGCTTGCAGCTCCAAAGTGATCTTACCGCTGCAGAGAACTAGGCGATTAACTTTAGCAGGCTTTTGACCTAGCAATGGTTCTTCAACAATAGCTTGGAAGGAACCATCAACGAGATCAGCAGCTGGAGAAGCACTGCGCGGGTTGCGCAGTAAGCTCTTCGGAGCCATAACAACCAATGGACGTGCTAGGCGCGTACCACCGATTGCTGCCTGATGGCGAAGCAAATGGTAGTACTGAGCTGCACTCGACAAGTTCGCTACTGTCCAGTTGTTGTCCGCTGACAGCTGCAAGAAGCGCTCCAAGCGTGCACTGGAATGCTCTGGTCCTTGGCCTTCGTAGCCATGCGGCAAAAGCATAACCAAGTTGGAATACTGGTGCCACTTCGCTTGGCCAGCCGAGATGAACTGATCGATGATGACCTGAGCCGTGTTAGCGAAGTCGCCGTACTGTCCTTCCCAGATTACAAGCGTTTCTGGCGCGAACACATTGTAGCCATATTCGAAGCCGAGTACAGAAGCTTCAGACAATGGGCTGTTATGAATCGCGAAAGATGCTTTTACTTCTGGCAAATGGTGCAATGGGCAGTACGTATTGTTGTTCGTATGATCGTGCAGTACAAGATGGCGATGAGCGAACGTGCCGCGCTCGGAATCTTGACCGCTTACTCGAATCGGTTGTCCTTCTGCTAGAATCGTAGCGAAGGCAAGTGCTTCTGCGTTAGCCCACTCTACCTTTTCACCTTCATCCAGTGAAGTAGCACGGCGCTTCAGGATACGCTCAAGCTTCGGATATGGTTTAAAGTCTGCTGGAGTTTCCAGCAATCCGTTGTTAATCGACTTCAACTGCTCCAATGTAACTGGTGCGCTCTTCGGATTAGGAATATGCGCTCTAGGCAGCTTGTCGATATGGGATTGATATTGGCCTTCAGCTGTATCGCGCATTTGATCGTAAGCTTGCTGCAAGACAGCGTCTACATCATCTTGCAATTGCTTAATGATTTCGTCCGTTACGACACCTTGAGACTTCAATTGCTCTGCATATAAATGATAAACGGTCGGGTGAGCGTGCACCTTCTCGTATGTTTTCGGTTGTGTTACGGTCGGATCATCCATCTCATTGTGACCATGGCGGCGGTAGCCGATCAAGTCGATGAGGAAGTCCTTCTTAAATGTATCGCGATATTCGAACGCCATACGTGCCGCAGCGATACAAGCTTCTGGATCATCAGCGTTCACATGGATGATAGGAATCTCGTAGCCTTTTGCCAAGTCACTCGCATACAGCGTAGAACGGGAATCTTCACTTTCCGTTGTGAAGCCGATGCGGTTGTTGACGATAAAGTGCAACGTTCCTCCATTTTGGTAACCGCGCAGATTATTGAAATTCAATGTCTCTGCTACGATACCTTCACCAGGGAAGGCTGCATCTCCGTGCATAAGGATAGCAACAGCTTTCTCTGTGTCTTGTACAGGGAATCCAGCGCTGCTTCTATCTTCCTGTGCTGCACGTGCAAAGCCCTCAACGACAGGGTCAACGAATTCAAGGTGACTCGGATTGTTCGCCAAGTTAATAGTAGTCTTGAATTCATTTTCTTCGAAGTTGCGATCAGCACCCAAGTGGTACTTCACGTCTCCTGTCCAGCCGTAATTGATACCAGTAGAGCCCTCGGAAGGGAACAGATCTTTATTCGGTGAATGATGGAACTCTGAGAAAATAGCGCCGTAAGGCTTGCCCAACACGTGAGTAAGCACGTTCAGACGTCCTCGGTGAGCCATACCCATCAATATATGTTTGGCACCATCGCGTGCGAAGTCGCGTACAAGCTCATCGAGCATCGGTACGAGTGCATCGTTGCCTTCGATGGAGAAGCGTTTTTGACCAACAAATGTCTTATGCAAGAACTTCTCGAAATGCTCAACTTCCATCAGGCGACGAAGCAATTGAATGCGATCATCATTCGTCATGACAGGAGGAACTTGTTTGTGTTCTGCTTTGTCGCGAAGCCATTGCTTCTCGTTCACATCATGCACATGTCCAAAGTCGTAAGCAATTGAACGAGTATAAGACTTTAACAAGTGCTGGATAGCATCCCATGCAGTCTTCACATCGGCAGGATGGTTATTCCATACGATGGAAGCAGGAAGAGCTTGCAGGCCTTCAACGGTTAGGCCGTACGCTTCTGGAGAGAAGCGACGAATATCTGGTGAGGCATTAATGCCAAGTGGATCGATATTAGCTGCCAAATGGCCGTACGTGCGAATATGTTCTGCAAGTTTTGCTGCATTGACTGCTTGCATGAGCGCTTCTCCGCTGCTCATTGCATAATGGACTGTAGAAGCAGTGCTGTTAACGGATTGTGATGTGTATTCCTCATTAGCAAAAGCAGGTGGCGGACCATACTGCTCAAACCATTCTTGGAATCGTGCATCAACCGCATCCGGGTTGTCTAGGTACTGCTCGTATTGCTCATGAATGTATCCAAGATTGGGACCGAAATATCGCTCCCACGCCCCGTTCTTGTTTGACACCCCAGCCGACATGGATAGGACCTCCTTAATGTTCTCGTACAGGTTGTTGGTGTAGTAGTTTTGTAATAATAAGAATAAGCCAATAAATGCGCTTTCAAATGATAATACTGGAAACGTCTTCATTATACTAAACAATTGCCGGATTGAATAATAAAGAGCATTAAATTTTAGATACAGATTAAAGATGATAATTATATCAATAAGAGATAGATGGCTCTATAGCAAGAAAAAACGCTGATACCATGCGCTTTTTCGGTCGAGGGCAAGACAATTGGGGACGTTGAAGACAGAGGTAAATTACGTTTTTTAGGTAGGGAGAATTTTTTTCTATAAAATAAGTCCTTGTGATAGGTACATTATAAATTAAAATGCCGCTGCACCTGGTAAAAGGGCAACGGCATAAGTGACTCACTATGTTTGAAATGAACAGTGACTCGGCAAAGCTGCAAGGGCAGTGTTCAAAGTCAGTGAATAAGATCGTTCACAGTTTGGATGTAGTGCGATTCGACAAACAAGTCATCATTATTTTTCATTACTACGAAGCTCTTAGTCCTTATGCTGACGTAGAAGAAGTAGAAGCCTCTTGCTCAAATGATTTTTGTTTACGTGAAGGCAGTCCCCACGATAGTGCCACCATACTGAAAGCAACTACAACTAAGATTAGAAAGATTACATGAATGCTACTTGCAAGACTATCTCGCAAGACAGAAATGACCAACTCACTCAGAGACACACTATCTTGGGCAGGCTGAATCATCGTGTTCAGCATCGCAGGTGTGACATCGCCTGCATTATCTGGATGGCTGCCAATCGTCTGTGCTGTTTGAACATTGAAATAACTGCCGATTAGCGACACGCCAATCGTTTGCCCGATGTTACGGAACAGCACGTTCGTTCCGACTGAAGTTCCGATCATATCTGGGCTGATCGCAGATTGAACGACAACGGTGTGCAGCGTAACGGAAATACCGAAGCCGATACCGATAAATGCTGTTATAACATACAGCCACCAATGGTTGCTGTCTATTTGCATAAAGAGCAGGGCGATGGCACTCAAAAATAAGAAGAGGCCGCCGATAATCGAAGAGGTGCGCATGCCTCGATTGATCATTAGTTTTCCACATAGGAAGGCGCCGAATGTCCAAGTGATAGACATAGGTGCAAGCGCTAAGCCAGATAGTGTTGCATTTGAGCCCGCTACTCCTTGCATCCATAGCGGAACGTAAACGACGATGCCGATCAACAACACATGAATAATGAAAGAAAGTACATTTGTTACGGCTACAGCCCGGTTGCGGAATAGCTGTAAAGGCATAATCGGATCTTTTACCGTTGCTTCAATACGGATGAAGGCGATTATAAATACGATAAATACGGCGAATAGAGCTAATACGCTGACAGACAGCCATTCTCCTGTTTCGCTGCCAACATGTACACCGTACAACAAAGCAGTAACGGCAATCGTGAATGTAATTGCGCCAGCGAAATCGAGCGGTTGCTTGTTCGTGCGCTTTTCCTCTTTTAAATAAATGGCAACGAGTATCATGGCTACTACGCCAAATGGGATGTTCATAAAGAAAATCCAGTGCCATGAAATCTGGTCCACCATAAAGCCGCCCACGAGCGGTCCAGCAATACCTGCTGTCCCCCATACGGCACCGATATAGCCGAGAATTTTGGCACGCTGCTCATAGGGATATAGGTCAGCGATAATCGTATTGGTGACGGGAAGGATGGCGCCGGCTCCAAGTCCTTGAATGACGCGGAACCAAATCAACTGCTCCATCGTTTGAGCGAAGCCGCATAAGGTCGAGCCAATGAGAAATAGAGCAATACCTGTTAAGAAGATGGCTTTGCGGCCCCAAATATCAGATAGCTTTCCGTAAATAGGTACGGATACGGAAGAGACTAGCAAGTAGGCTGTGAACACCCAGCTCATCATATGGAAGCCTTGCAAGTCGCCTGCAATTTTGGGCATGGCTGTACTGACGATGGTGCCCTCAATTGCCGCTAAGAAAGTGGCTACCATGAGGGAGGCCATTATCATTGTGCGATTCATATTTAAAATTCAATCCTCTCTATCATTTATCCGTGAAAGATAGGCAATGGTAGTGCGAGATGTAAAAAAGGGTTTAAAAAAGGTACACTGCGCTACGCCATTGTGATATCGATAACACGGGACAATCCTCGAAAAAGAAAGCGGTAGAGTGAGTTAATTTAAGCTGATAGAACGTTAATTAGCTTAGCTGGTAGAACGTAAATTGAAGAACGCAAATTGAATATTAGGCGGAACGAATATGATGTGGAACCAGACAAAGCTGCGCTAGGTGGGAGGTTCCTTCGGTTAGATTAAGGACAAAAATGCAGTTATTTAACCTGTAACTGTGCTTATTTGGGTGATTAGCGGCAAAAATACATTTATTTTTGCCTCTTTGCCCATTTAATTGCCGAATCGAGAAAAAGAACTGCATATTTGTCCGAATTCACGGCTAAATGGCGTTTTTCGCTTAAAATAGATGCACATTTGTCCATGACCCCATGATTTTTGCGCACTAGTCATGCGTTCATAGTATGAGGTCAATTTACAAGCTCGTGGTGGGCGCGCATGTCACGGACTCATGCTATAAGTCGTGATACGTACACATGTCATGAACCCATGCTATCGTGCGTGTTATTCACTTATATGGAAGATTGCGTGAAAACGCTGCTGATCAACGCTGTCTTTATATCTGCCTTTTCTATTGTAGATACCTTGTAAAAGTTATTAAATAGGCAAACATAATTTCGAGAAATTAAATAGCTGCTTCTATTTGATTATGTAAGCATTCAAGTTTGGCATGCTTACATATTGAACCCCCGTAAGGGATTGCTATCTTTAGAAACGGATTCAATTAGATTCGGTTAAAATTCGGTTAGTAATCTATTCTGTGATTAGGCAGCACTACCTATTATTAAGGGGGAATATGTAACTGTCAACATGGTGATGTGTGTGATTAAATGTGTATGGCAGGCATAGGGATGAAATAGTTCATGTCGGACTGTGATGAATGTGATGAATAACATGATGAGAAATAGGATGAATAATGGCCTCTATTTTTTGCTCTAATAGAATTTTTCTCTAGTAGAACAATAATAGAGGCCATACAAAATGAGGCGCTATATTAATAAGTTGTGCGCATTGGGGATTGCACTCTCATCAGCCATTCGAGCGACTGGAATACATGCTGAAGCAAATCACCATCTTGGTACACCTCTGAAAGGAATAGACCGCCCTCAAATATAGATAGAACAAGTGCTGCTGTTTGCGGAATCGGAAGAGAGACATGCAGTTGACCGTTCGAAATCCCTTCTTCGAGCAATTGCTCTAGTAATTGCTGTTTTGAACGGAAGAATTTATCGATCCGCTCACGCACGGCGGGCACTTCGCGCGAGGTTTGCGCAAATAACGTCAGAAACGTACCTCCTACGCGGCAATCTTGTTGATAGGGATCATAAGCAATGAGCCGCAGCAGAAACTCGATTCTCGTAATTACATCTACATGCTGTTGAGCTATGATAAGTGCGGAACGTGCATCGTAATAAGCGACTGCATCATCGACGATCTCAAGTAGAATGGCCTCTTTACTCGCGAAATGATAATAAATGTTCGTTTTGGATACTTTACTGATTGCGACGATGTCATCCATACTAGTTGAATGATAGCCGGCTTTTAGAAATAATTCAGCCGCAACTCGCAGTACGGTATCCCGATTCGATGATTTTCTTTTCTTCATCAAATACCTGCAGGAGATTCCTGCTTCTCCTTTCTGGTCTTACATAAGTCTTTCTATACTCGTATGTAGTAAAATCTAGACACTGGTAATGTAAGGGAGTTAAGGGTGTTTTGTCAATATTTAACGGGATAAGTAAATGGTAATGGAAATGATATGAGCCCCCTCGTTTATAGTACGAATAACTTCATAAAACAGTTACATATTGGAGGATGAAAATTATGGCAATTGCTGAAGTGACGATAATCCCCATTGGTACAGCATCAACCAGTTTAAGCCACTATGTGGCGCATATGCAGCGGGTTCTTGCTCAACAGGAGGGAATAAGCTACGAATTAACTTCGATGAGCACGATTATTGAAGGTCCCCTTGAGCGAGTATTGGAAGTCATTCGCGTGCTGCATGAATCGACGTTCGAAGCGGGAGCAGCAAGAGTGTCCACTAGCATCAAGATCGATGATCGGCGTGATCGGGAAGCTTCGTCTCAACAGAAGCTTCAGTCTGTGCAAGCCAAGTTGTCGCAATCCCTCGATAATTAATTGAATCGATTCCAGCGGTATAACTGTTGTACTTATTCAGCGGAATCAACGAAATTGACGCAACAAACGTATCAAATTTAACGAGCAGTACAAGCACCTTTCCATTCCTGTCTCTGATTAAGTGACGGCGTGAATAGAAAGGTGTTTTTTGCACATATTTTAAAATGCAGTGAAATGTAAATTGTTACAAGTGTATTTGATATATTCACCAGTAGTGCGGTGTGATAGAATATCTCTTGGTGTTTTTTTTCGGAGTATGTAAATAGATAAACAATGGATAGGGGTATTATTGAAAATGCAGACAGAGCAAAAAGTAAAAATTACGACGGCAGATCCAAGTGCTATCGGTTTGTTCGGCTTGGCAATCGTTACACTCGTCGCTTCTTCCCAGAAGCTCGGATGGACAGAAGGAACTTCGCTTATTATTCCATGGGCGATCTTCTTGGGTGCATTTGCACAGTTGTTCGCATGTATTCACGATGCTAAGAAAAACAATACGTTTGGTACGACTGCTTTCGGTGCATATGCATTCTTCTGGCTTGGGGTATCGATGACATGGATGATCCAACATGGTATGTTCGGTGAGTCTATGGCACAAGCGGCTGATACACATCAGCTTGGTATGGCATTCGTTGGTTACTTGATCTTCACGATCTTCATGACAATTGGCGCAATGGAAACACATAAAGTATTGTTCTTTATTTTCGTGCTAATCGACTTCTTGTTCATAGGTCTTTCCCTTGATGCATTTGGCATCATGTCGCCATTCTCGCATACGCTTGCGGCTGTATCCGAGTTGTTGATCGCATTGCTCAGCTTCTACGGTTCCGCAGCAGCGGTATTGAATACACATTTCGGTCGTACGTTCTTGCCAGTTGGTAAGCCGTTCGGTATTTTCAAAAAATAAGGTTGATATGAATAAAGGCGTTCCTTACTGCTTGCTGCAGAGGGACGCCTTTTTCGTATGTCTTGGTAGTTGCGGTTGGTTGTTTGCTGGTAGCGATGATGTGTGGTAGAAAGGCTTACAGCCACTTTTTTGCCCATTGCTCTACAGGCACAAGTGCCTTTCCTAATTCCGTTCCTTTTATCGTAAGTGAATACTCGGTACGGATCGGGCGAGTAGGAATAACATTTCGATTGATGATTCCGCAGTCTTCTAGCTCCTTGATGCGTTCGTTCAGCACGCGCTTGCTGAGGTCAGGAATATAGGCGTGAATCTCACTGAATCGTTTAGGCCCATCCAGTAGTGTATGAATAATTAATCCAATCCACTTTTTCCCGATTAACTGATACGAATATTCGATCTTATCGCATAAAGGGCAGTCTTCTTTTCTCTTCTTTTCCTCATCCATCTCTATTTCCTCCTTCATCTAGTTATTAATAGTAATCAGGTTATCACCAATTATGATTTGTAAATTTAGCATACTTTATCATAGAAAACGCTAACAAGAAAGAGAAAGTTCTAACGTTCACATTTTAGACAAAAAAAGGTTGACGAATGATTCCGAGAGGGGTATGATGTTTTCGTAAAGTAAATAGGTTATAAAAAGTAACTAACATCATAAATATAAACCAGTTAATGTAAGGTTGTTTGCATATAAGGAGGAGAAAGAGATGGAACCAGCAACTTTTGTCCTGTTCGGCTCGACAGGCGACTTAGCGAAGCGAAAAATATTCCCCGCTCTATTTAACCTTTATATAGATGGGAAGATGCCGTCTGCATTCTCCATTATCGGTATGGGGAGAAAGCAGATTGAGCATACGGAGTTTCAACAAACGGTACGTCAGTCTCTAGAGACATTTTCTCGCCGTGAGCCAAGTGCAGCGAAGCAGCTTGATTCTTTTTTGCAAGCGATACGCTATCAGGTATTAGATGTAACACGATCCCAAGATTATAAGAAGCTGCTTGAGATCGTGACAGATAGAGAAGCTGAGCTGAATCTTCCGCAAAACCGAATGTTCTATCTTTCGGTTGCCCCTGAATATTTTGATACGATTGCTCAAAATATTAAGCTTAGTGGTTTGGGGGATACAACAGGCTGGAAGCGACTCGTTATTGAGAAGCCATTCGGTCATGATCTCGCATCTGCTCGTGAATTAAATAAGCGTCTGAGCAAGGCATTTGCAGAAGATGAAGTGTTCCGCATTGACCATTACTTAGGCAAGACGATGGTTCAGAACCTTGAAGTGTTGGAAATTTCCAACCCAGTCCTGCATGCGCTTTGGAATAATCGCTACATTAATAATGTGCAGATTACAGCAAGTGAAACGGTAGGGTTGGAAGGCCGAGCAGAGTACTATGATCAGGCTGGAGCTATCCGTGATATGTTCCAAAATCATATGCTGCAGCTGCTTATGATGATCGCGATGCATTTGCCTAAAGGAAGTAAGGCAGAGGATATCCGCAATCGTAAGAAAAGAGTGCTGGAAGCTCTTCGTCCTCTACAGAAGGAAGAGGTGGCTGCCTCTGTTGTTCGTGGTCAGTATGAAGTAGGAACGGTTAATGACAAGCCAGTCGTGAGCTATATCGATGAGCCGGGTATTGATTCTTCTTCGCAAAATGATACGTTCCTTGCAGCGCGTCTATGGATTGATGACACGTTCTGGAGTGAAGTTCCGTTCTATATCCGTACGGGCAAGCGAATGAAAGAGAAGTCTACTCGAATTGTGATCGAGTTCAAGGACCCGATGAACAAATATTATACGCAAGATCCATCTGAACCAGAACGTCCGAATCTACTGGTCATCGAAATTAGCCCTGAGGAGCGAATTACGCTCCAGTTGAATAGCAAAAATGTTGCAAAAGGCGAAGGCGTTGAACCAATTCAAATTGACTACAAAGTTGCAAAAGAGATGCCGGAAGCCTATGAGAATTTGATTTATGATGCTTTTCGTGGTGATGCTTCCTTCTTTGCACATTGGGATGAAGTTGAGTTGTCTTGGAAGTTTGTACAGCCTATTCTTGAAGCTTTCGAGGAGAATCTCGTTCCCTTGTACAAATACAAATCAGGAAGCTATGGTCCGGCCGCATCGGAAGGGCTCGTTGGTCAAGACGGCAACACATGGTGGTTGGATTCGGAAGTTGAGCCTGCTGTTAAGAGTGGGGAGAACCTGAAAAAGCAACCTGTAATGGCCTGATTGGGCACGACGGTTTCACGGTTTCCGCGTTTTATTGGGTATCTACCTGTTAGAAGGCAAGAAACCTATACCGAAGGAAGTGACTGCAACAGCGCATCGAGGTAGTCGAGCGTCCTAGGTGCAAAGCTGAGTCATAGATTCGAAGCAGAAGCAGTGCAACAATTGCACAACGGTTGCCACAGAGGTTATTCCGTGGATGTGGATCGATTTTGAAATGTAACGGGCGTCAGTGAGCTTAATTGTCAGAGTGAGCGATATCATTCACCATTTTTACTAAAATAAGCTCGACTACAACCGTTACAAATCTGGAATGGGCTATTTCACGAAAATAACGTCCATGGCGCTCGCTAGCGGAATTGCAGAGGTATTGCACAGGTCTTGCACAAGTATTCCACAATGTACCGTGCATCGCAGTCTATAAATACTTTTTCAAAGTGGTTGCATGTGTATTGGTTAAATATCAGGTATGAAAAAGTCTAGAACATTAGCGTTGATGCTATTTGCAATATAAACAATATAAAGAACATTGGTGGAGGGAAACAACATGAAAGTAGGATTAGTTGGATTAGGAAAAATGGGCCACAATCTTGGCCAGAACTTGCTCGACCATAAGCATGAGGTTGTTGCATTCGACCTTAACAAGCAAGCAGTAGATGAAATGAAGTCTTTTGGCGCCACGGGTGCTTACACGCTTGAGGAATTGGTGCAGGCAATGGAAACGCCAAGAGTATTGTGGATCATGGTACCTCATGGTGTGGTTGACTCTGTCATCGATCAATTAACGCCACTGCTGTCTGCAGGCGATATCATCATCGAAGCGGGTAACTCACACTTTAAAGAATCGATCCGTCGCTACGAACAGTTGAAAGAGAAAAGCATTCGCTTCATGGATGTCGGCACGTCCGGTGGTATGGAAGGGGCTCGCAACGGAGCTAGCTACATGGTCGGTGGAGATGAGGATGCATGGCAGCATGTAGAGCCTATTTTCCGTGATACAGCGGTCGAGAACGGCTATCTGTATGGTGGACGAGCTGGCAGTGGTCATTTTTTGAAAATGGTTCACAACGGTATCGAGTATGGCATGATGGCTGCAATCGGTGAAGGCTTTGAAGTATTGGAGAAGAGCGACTTTGACTTCGATTATGAAAAAGTAGCACGAGTATGGAACAACGGCTCCGTTATTCGTTCATGGCTGATGGAGCTTACTGAGCGTGCTTTCTCCAAAGATGCGAAGCTTGATGAAATTAAAGGCGTTATGCACTCTTCTGGTGAAGGAAAATGGACGGTTGAGACAGCGCTTGATCTGCAGGCGGCTACTCCTGTAATCGCAATGTCATTGTTGATGCGTTATCGTTCACTAGATCAAGATACGTTCAACGGCAAAGTGGTTGCAGCGCTTCGCAATGAATTCGGCGGACATGCTGTAGAGAAGAAGTAATTGAATTCAAAAGTGGGAAAGATCGTTTAAGACGCGGTTTAATAAAGTTAAAGTACTGAATAACCACTTAGTACAACATGGAGTAGAACTTTAAATAACACGATGAGATTCTATTTGGCACGATAGGTCACCAACATCGATGTAACGATATAACCTTTTGTTAGTTGATAGGTAACACGAACGATTTTCTTTTCTAAATAAAACTTTACGTACACGAAAACAGGGAGGGTATTATCATGAAATTTTTCTTGGATACAGGCAATATGGAAGAAATCACACGCATTAGTCGTCTAGGTCTTGTTGACGGTGTAACAACGAATCCGTCTATTATCGCGAAGGAAAAGCGTCCATTCAAGGACATCATTCAAGATATTGCACGTCTTGTACCTGGTCCGGTCAGTGCGGAAGTTATCGGTACGACAACCGAAGAGATGATTAAAGAAGGTCGCGAAATTGCCACTTGGGCGCCCAATATCGTCGTTAAGCTTCCATTAACAGAGAGTGGACTAGAGGCAACGTATCAACTTTCTCAAGAAGGTATCAAGACGAACGTGACGCTTGTATTCTCAGCTGCACAAGGCTTGATGGCCGCTAAGGCAGGAGCGACTTATATTAGCCCATTCGTAGGTCGATTGGATGATATCGGGGTTGACGGGATGAAGCTCGTTCGTGATTTGAAGGCTATTTTGAGCGAGTACAACTTCTCTACCGAAATTATTGCTGCCAGCATTCGCAGTATTGAGCATGTTGAACAAGCAGCACTTGCTGGTTCTCATATTGCAACGATTCCAGGCTCTCTATTGCCTTCGTTGTGGAAACATCCGTTGACAGATATCGGCTTGGAGCGATTCTTGAAAGACTGGGCTTCTGTACCGCAAACGAAGTAATAGGTGTGGGGTTAATTGTGAAGCTAAATGTCATACTAAGCTAGGTGTGTTGCAGACTATGAAACAAAGTATGACCATGTATCTGAACGATGGGGAAACATTGTGCGCATGCGCATGAAGTCGCGAACGTCTAATTAACGAGGGGGAGACCTACATTGGCTATTTCATTTGACTATTCGCAAGCACTGCCTTTCATGGAGGCTAGCGAAGTTGATTATATGAGTGAGTTTGTGCGAACAGCGCATAATTTGCTGCATGAGAAGAAGAGCCCTGGCTCTGACTATCTTGGTTGGATTAATCTGCCGCACGAATATGACCGTGAGGAGTTCGCTCGCATTAAGCAAGCAGCGGCTGCAATTCGTGAGCATTCCGATGCGCTGGTCGTTATCGGAATTGGCGGCTCTTATCTGGGGGCGCGAGCGGCAATCGACTCGCTGTCACATACGTTCCATAATGAGATGGCAGGCAACACGCGTATTTATTACGTTGGGCATCACTTAAGTTCAGATTATGTGTCTGACCTATTGGAGCTGCTTGAGGGTAAAGATATTTCTGTTAACGTGATCTCCAAGTCGGGAACGACGACGGAGCCAGCTGTTGCATTCCGATTGTTCCGTGACTATATGGAACGCAAGTACGGTAAAGACGGTGCGCGCAAGCGTATCTTCGCAACGACAGACAAAGCGCAAGGAGCTTTGCGCACATTGGCAGATGAAGAAGGTTATGAGACGTTCGTCATTCCTGACGATGTCGGTGGCAGGTTCTCGGTGCTAACAGCGGTAGGGCTGCTGCCGATCGCAGTAGCGGGTATCAACATCGATCAGATGATGGCGGGTGCTGCTGCAGCTGCTGAGCGATTCAGCAATCCTGATCTAGCGAGCAATCCGAGCTATCAATATGCAGCGGTGCGTAATGCCTTGTATCGCAAAGGCAAATCGATTGAGCTGCTTGTGAACTATGAACCAGGTTTGCACACGGTGTCAGAATGGTGGAAACAGCTATTCGGTGAAAGTGAAGGCAAACACCAAAAAGGATTGTTCCCAGCATCTGTCGACTTTACGACTGATCTTCATTCTATGGGACAATACGTGCAGGAAGGCCGCCGCGATCTGATCGAGACGGTGCTGCAAGTAAGTAAACCTCGTCGTGAGATTACAATTGAGAGCGATCCTGCCAACCTTGATGGCTTGAACTTCTTATCTGGTATGACGATGAATGAAGTGAATCGCCGTGCATTCCAAGGCACACTGCTTGCGCATGTGGACGGCAGCGTGCCGAACTTGGTTGTTACGCTGGATGAGTTGAATGCATACACATTTGGCGAGATGGTATACTTCTTCGAGAAAGCCGTTGCGATTAGCGGACTGCTGCTCGGGGTTAATCCATTCGATCAGCCTGGTGTAGAAGCGTATAAGAAGAACATGTTCGCTTTACTCGGCAAGCCGGGATATGAAGAAGAGCAAGCCATTTTGCTGAAGCGATTGGAAGGTACAAACGTTTAAGCGGGAGAGCAGCGTGAGAACCATTGAGTACTTGCAAGTGCTTGTAAGTGTCTTATAAGTAATGTAGATACCTATAAGCGTCTGTAAGTACTGTAAGCCGCTATAAGTGCCATAAGTGCCTGTGAATACTGTAAGCGCCTATAAGTGATAGTAAGTATCATTGAGCACTAGTAAGTACCCGTGTCCAACTATCGCACCCACTATCTATCGCAACTATGGTACCCTACAGCCATAGTCAGCGATAGTTGGAGGGAGAGCGTAGCTGGCGGAGCAGATTTCGTTACCTTTGACGCATAGTTACTTTTTGAGCTTAATAGTTGCTTTTAGTGCTCGTGGCTCGTGCTCATAAGGCGAAATATCCAGCTATTTTCATTACGCATAAAACCCCCTTATTATTCTCAGCTGAGGCGATGGCTAGCCGACCAGCTCGATAATAAGGGGGTTTTTCACGGTTATTAGTGCAGACTTCATCATTTGCTGCTTTGAGGTTGTTGGGTTGTTGCGTTACATGGTGAAGATGATGTGGCGAGGCTTGGGGCTTTCTTCCGAATTCTTTAACGGTCGCTATTGATGTTATTTTCGCAAAATCGACCATATTTGAATGCTAACGGTCGTAATAGCGCTTATTGAGGCAATATCGATGAATGATAGCGCTAAACCTGACAAATAAGCTCACTGACACCCGTTACATTTTTAACATCGGCTAATATGAAGAAATAGCCTCTGTCGCAACCGTTAGGTTCAGTTGCTTCATTTCACTTTCGAAGATATATAAATCCCCCTGCATCGAGGGCACGAATACAGGGGGTGGGGTTACAAAGAAAGCGCGAACATGGTTCGTGAATTCTTTGTGATACATAATATAAAGATAACATGTGAGTTATCGATAAACAAACCCATTAGCTAACATATAAGTAAAAAAGGATGATAATCAGCGACAGCAAGCGAATCTATACCATTACATATTGCCGTATACACTTCGTCGCTGTCTGTTTACTCAACGGTTAGCGCAGCTAATCAATGGGCATCTCAGTCATGCGTTCTAGGTCACGCGTTACAGCTGTTATCGTAACTGCACGATGCTCGATTACTATTACTATCTATTGTAACTATTCTACGCGAGAGTTATTCTTCACGAATTCAATAATTTCATCGACATAACCGAATGCCACAGCCGTTACTGTATCAGCAGCACCGTAGTAGATTGCGATACGGCCTGTCTCCGAATCAACGAGCGATGCACAAGGGAACGCTACGTTCGGTACGTCGCCTACACATTCATAGAGTGTAGATGGTTGCAGCAAGTATGGCTCGCTGCGGTACAGAACTTTCCAAGGCTGCTCCAGATCAAGTAATGCCGCGCCAAATGCATAGACGAAGCCATTGCAGGAGTTAAGTACGCCGTGGTAGATCATCAACCAGCCTTCGCTAGTTTCGATCGGGATCGGGCCTGCGCCGACTTTCTTGCTCTGCCAGCCACCCATTGGTGCCATAACGTGACGGTGACGGCCCCAGAATTCCATATCAGGGCTTTCACTGTAGAAAATATCCCCGAATGGCGTATGTCCAGTATCAGACGGACGGCTCAACATCGCATAATTACCGTTAATTTTGCGTGGGAACATTACCCCGTTGCGGTTGTACGGCAAGAATGCATTTTCCATCTGGTGGAATGTCTTAAAGTCATGTGTATAAGCTGTACCGATTGTTGGACCGTGGTAAATGTTGCACCATGTTACTACGAAACGATCTTCAATCCAGCATACGCGTGGATCATAGCCTTCGATGAAGTTACCGATCTCAGGATCGTCACATTCGAACTTAATTGGCTCAGGATTGATCTCCCAGCTAAGTCCGTCTTTACTGAACCCTGCATGCAAACGCATGTAACGATTGCGGTCGTCGCAGCGGAATACGCCAGCAAAGCCATCTTCGTAAGGTACGACTGCACTGTTGAAAATACTATTCGAGTTCGGCAGCAAGTCGCGAGGAATGACTGGATTTTGGCTGTAACGCCACAATACGTCCTTATGTCCTTCTGGACGCTCTTCCCATGGAATGTTAGGCATGCTAGGACCGACAATGTTCACTTTGCTCATGAAGAAATACCTCGCTTTAGATGAAGGTTATACGCTTGATGTATTCAAAGCGTGTTAGGTGACATACATTGCGAATTCAATAAGGTTTACATTTGTCAACTTGCTGGATGATGTTCTTGGCAAAATAGAGTAGAGAGCGTGTTGTTGTTGTGTTTTTACTCGCCAAGACGCTTTGTTCATCCATTACTGACAGCGTTTTCTTTCACATCTAAAATGTAAAATAAAATGCACACTATGTCAACGAATAGTGTGCAAAAATAAGGTGTAATTTGTTTAGTTTTTGTGTACGAATTAAAGTTTGTTGATATTCCATACTTTTGCAGCCAGTCTAATTAGCTCGAAGGGGCGTTCAGGATAACGAATACGCCACATCAACTGCTCTGCCGCACGCATGCCCATTTCGTACATCGGAACGATAACGGTAGGAAGGGTTGGGTGGATCAAGGATATTTCAGCAATATGATCAAATCCAGTCAACATAATTTCCTCTGGTACTTCTTGATCCTCTTGTCGCAGCAAATGCAGCATTGTCAGCGCAATTTCGTCATTGACGCATACAAAGGCAGTTGGACGTTCCTTCATTGCTGCTAATGATTGGCGAAGAGAATGCTCATTATAATGATTCATAGGATCGTTGCTCGTTATACCATACTTCTCTTCTATGAGCAGGTGGTGGTCCTGCATAGCACGCTTAAACCCAAGCCAGCGTTCTTGGAAGCTGAGGCATGAACCGATATCACCTACAAATCCAAGCTTGCGATGTCCTTGGGCTATTAATGCAGACGTGATTTGATAGACGCTGTCTTCATTATTCACGAGCATTACATCTGTGTGAAGCTCATTCATCGAGAAGCCGGCATAGGTATCGATGAACAAGGCAGGTATATCGCTTTGCGCAATGAGCTGGTAGTACTCTTTTAAAAATGGCCCGATCATGACGATACCTGCTGACTGTTGTTCAGCTATGATGTCAGGCAGTTGGAGCGCTTGCTCATCCTCTCGGTCGACTAGTGTCATCGTCACCATATAGCGGTGCTCTTTCAGCGCTGCGTTCATGCCTTTCAGGAACTGCGACCAATAAGAGTTATTTACATAATCCGAATGGGATAGTAATGAAATAATGCGGTTGCCTGTTGCAGAAGCTCGTTCAGGCTGCATGGCAGCGGTGTGCGCTTCCAATTGTTCTAATATGTCGGGAGGCAGCTTCGTATAGCCCATATCTACTGCATGTTGAATGATGCGTAAACGGGTATCCTCGCGCAAGCCTGGTTCGTTGTTCAGTGCTTTCGATACGGTATTGCGTGATAACTGCATCGCATCGGCAATATGTTGTTGGGTAATCTTCCGGGTCATAGCGAATCTCTCCTGTATGTTCTGTCCCTAGTTAGCGTTACAATTCAAAAGTATATGATAACTTGACAATATTGACAAATGTAAAGTTTACGAAAAGATGATGATTTTCTGAAGTTCAGTTCAACTTTCTAACAAGGGATTTATCCTATGCTACACTATATATGTTGAATACGAGTATGGACCTTTATTGATGAAAAGTGATAGCTGAACGAGATAGATAAAATAGCGGGTTGAACCATAGAGAAGGGATGAATTGTGGGCATGACAACCATTCTAGTCGTAGATGACGACCGTGAGATCGCGAATTTGATTCGCATTTATGTAACAAATGAAGGATTTAACTGCCTTATGGCACATGATGGAGAAGAGGCAATTCAGCTGTTGGAGAAGCATGATGTGAATTTAGTTGTGCTTGATGTGATGATGCCGAAGCTGGATGGCTTAACGGCTTGCCGTATTATACGTGAGCAGCATGCTTTGCCAATTCTGATGCTGAGTGCGAAGACGGAAGATATGGACAAGATTATGGGGTTAATGACAGGGGCGGATGATTATATGACGAAGCCGTTTAACCCTTTGGAGCTTATGGCTCGCATCAAGTCATTGCTTCGTCGTTCGTACCAGCTGAACCAGCGATTACAGGTCGGCGGTTCTGGTTCCGCGAAGACTGCGCAGCATGTGATCAGACTTGGCGCGTTGGAGATCGATAAAGAGCAGCATCGCGTAAATGTGGATGGTCAGCAGATCCATCTTACATCCATTGAATTTGATATTTTGTATACGATGGCCAAGCATCAGGGGCGTGTATTTCGGGCAGAAGATATTTATGAATTGGTTTGGAACGAGCCGTTCCAAGGGGCGCATAACACCGTGGCGGCCCATATTAGCAAACTGCGGGACAAGCTGAAGCGCAGCGGGCATTCCTGTATTCAGACGGTGTGGGGAGTGGGGTACAAGATTGAATTGGACTAAACAACTGACTTGGAAGCTGCTTATTAATGTAGTGCTTAGTATTCTACTGGCAGGAGTAACGGTAGTTGCTCTGCTGCTGTTGAGCGTTTTATTTGCAGAAATGTTTACTATAGTACGAGATATTCTTAACGCTATTGCTGATAATATCCCTCCAGAGCTGTTCATTGTGGGTGCATGTTTGTTCTTTTTCTTCTTCTATTATTATTTGTTAATGCGATTGACGGTTAAGCGTATTAACCAAGTTATTATAACGGTTCAGTCGATTGCGGATGGCAATTTGGAACAACGAATTAAAGTACATTCTGAAGTGGATGAGCTCGGTAAGCTGGAGCAAAATTTAAATGAGATGGCGCATAAATTGCAATACTCTATCGAGGAAGAGCGACGGGCCGAGCGAACAAAGTCTGAGTTAATCACGAACGTTTCTCATGATTTGCGCACACCGCTCACTTCGATCATTGGTTATTTGCGTCTTGTAGAAGAAGACAGATATCGCGATGAAATTGAACTACGACACTATATTCGTATCGCTTATGAAAAGTCAGAAAGCTTGCATCTGATGATCGAGGACTTATTCGAATATTCGCGCATGAACGGCGGCATGAATCTGCAAACGCAGCGTGTAAATGTAGCGGAGCTAGTCAGTCAACTGTTCGTACACTATCAGGTTCCGGTAGAGGAATGTGGGATGACATTGCGGATGCTCAATGCACAGAGGCCTGCATATGTGAATGCCGATACGTTGAAGCTGGTCCGTGTATTTGAGAACTTGCTGTCCAATGGCATGAAATATGGAAGAGACGGACACTTCATTGATATGGTGGTTCATTCCGATCCTGTGGAAGCTAAAGTAGAGATCATTAATTATGGGGAGCAGATTCCGCAGGCTGATCTGCCGCATGTATTCGAACGCTTCTACCGAGTTGATAAGTCGCGGACGGGGGATAAGCGCGGGTCAGGTCTTGGTCTTGCGATCTCCAGCACCATTATTGAACTGCACGGTGGACGTATTTGGGTAGAGAGTGATGTGGAGGCAACTCGCTTTATTGTTACCCTGCCGCGAGTGCCGTAACGTGATTAGTAAAAATAAAGAATGTAAAGATACAGAAGGTGCAGACGATGCTCCAACGGTTACGTGGGCATGGTATTAAAATTACTTTAGTGGCGTAGAAGTATGCTAAAATAGCCCCCAAAGTCCATGTTATTGTGGATGTTCGGGGGCTTCGTTGTATGGATTGATATACTCATCTTTGCTCTCTCATCGTGTTTGTGACAAATCTGCATTTAAATTCCCAGCTTATCGATAAATAAGCGGGTATTACGGCAATTATGCAGTTATTTTCGGTCATTTTTCCGTTTAAGGCCTATTTCTTCTAAAAAGCCTGCACTTTTGTCGCAAATGTCTCAAATTATGCATGTTTCTGCCCAATTAACTGCATTTTTGCGGATATTCAGATTGCAGCGTTTTAAGAAGCTGATAGCTAGTTAGGGAAAAGTCTTTGATAGCCAGCATGTAGTTTTTTTCTAGTTTTCTAGATTACACTCAAGCTAGGTCTCTAGTTACCTGCTAATTCTCTTGTTGTTGATTGGTAGTTGGTTTTGAATGTTCACTTCGTTGTCTTTGTTTACGTTTACTTCGTCTGTAGAACACAATTATGACATTATGCAAAAAGATAACAAAGCTCATAGGTACTAGCCAAACCAAGGCTTCATTGTGATTGGCTAGTAAAAAGGAATTTCCGATTAGGGAAGCCGTAATCACAATATTGAGAGATATCTCTTTTGGAGTGATATTGCTTCTATAAACATGGTATGTGCAATAAACAGCCGTCCATGAATAAGCCACTATAATCACTGAAGTTAAAAATGTTACATTCATACAAGCAATCTCACTTTCTGTTAGGAAGGTTTACTTACTAGGGCACATGCTGGGCTCCCCTATCTTCAAGCTGCTCCTGTTGATCCTTCATCTTCATCTTTTCTTCATACATTCGCAAATGTTCAATCATGTCTGTTCGTTATGATTGCCTACATAAACGTATCGGTCAGGGGAGAGGACATGATGAACGATTCTAGAAATGGTTCGATGAACCGTCCAATGAATGATTCCAAGGAGACTGCTGCATCAGCAGTTTCATATACAGCGCCATCGACTGTTTCAGCAACGGAGTACAATAAGCGTAACATATTCATTGGCACGACCCTTATTATCATCGGGTTGTTGTGGTTATTCACACTGGTCAGCGAACCGATACAAAAGGCGTATGCCGCTGCAAATGAGTTCTTCTGGGTGTCTACCAATGAACGGGCAATCGCAACGGATCAAATTGCAGCAGAAGCTGCTGTAGTCCTCGATATTCAATCGGATGAAGTGCTATTTTATAAAAACGATAAAATGAAGCTTCCACCTGCAAGCACAACTAAAATGATGACGGCAATGCTTGCTTTGGAAGAAATAGAGTTGAATCAGCGAGTGGTTGTCGGTCCCGAAGTGAATTGGGTGAAGCTAGGTGAGAGCAAGGCGGGGCTTCGTCCAGGACAGCTGCTCACATGGGAAGAGTTGATTGCTGCTATGATGCTGCCCTCTGGCAATGACGCTGCACGCACCATTGCGGTGAATATCGGTATGAAGTATGCAGAAGCGGGAGCAACGAGAGAAGAAGCCTATCATACCTTTGTGGCAAAAATGAATGAGCGTGTACAAGAACTTGGGATGTACGATACGAACTTTGCCAATCCTCATGGCATGGACGAATACGATCACTATAGCACGGCGTATGATTTGGCCACATTGGCGAAAGAAGCAATGAAGGATGAGTGGTTCCGGTACATTGTGAAGCAGGAGGAATTCCAGCTTACTGAAGCCGCAGGCAATGGCAACGCACAAGAAATTATCCGTAATCGCAATCAACTGCTGCAGCCAGAAAGTGAATATTACTATGAAGGAGCTATCGGGATTAAGACAGGATTTACAGATGGGGCGGGCTATTGTTTAGTATCTGCTGCTGAGCAAAAAGATCGGGAGATAATTGTGGTCGTCCTTCATTCTACGAAGGAACAAGTATGGACGGATTCTCACAGCTTGCTGAAATATGGTTTTGATATAAAATAGCCCCCTGTAAAACTCGCACAACATGTGCAGAATTCCGCAGGGGGCCTATTTAATTCAATAGGAAGGGGACGAACGTTTTGATCTCAGTTTATGAGACTCTTATATCTATTGTAGCTGCTCCATGTTACAGCAATATGACATCTTGCTATATATTGGATTACAGCTTCGTGATGCGTCCATCCAACTTCGGTGCAACTTCTTTCTTCGCGATGAGGTAATCTTCAACAACTTCGTACAAAGTTACGCCTGTGTTAAGCGCTTTTTTGCCTTTGAACATCTCATAGCCGTCACCGCCAGCTACGATAAAGTCGTTCGTTGCTACACGGTATTGCTTCGCTTCGTCAATCGCTTTACCCGCTACTTTAACTTCTTTTACGCGGCTGCCTTTAGGAGCTTTCGCATCGAAGGAGAAGGACATTCCGCTAATTTGCGGGAAGCGTCCGCCACCAGCTTCTAGATCAGCTACACCGTTCTCCATTGCTTGGATAAGCTCTTTACCGGAGATTTCAACGACTGCCATTGTGTTAGGGAATGGAAGTACATCGTACAGGTTACGCTTCGTAATGTCGCCGCTCTTAATCGTTGTACGGATACCGCCGCCGTTCGTAATTGCTACGTCAGCTTCGAAGCCTGGGATTGCGCGAGTGCGCTCTAGCATTGCATCTGCAATCATGTTACCCAAGTTTGTTTCTTCCGCGCGAACTTTCGTACGGTCGCCTTCCAACACGTTTGGCGTAGAAGCGATCTTCACGTTCAACAATGCATCGGATTCCTTCTTCAGTGCCTCAACGCGCTTCGCTGTTTCTTCGTCTGCTTTTGTATTTTTATCATATTCAATAAGTCCGCCAGAGAAGTGCACCACTTCATCATTGTGGTAGTAAAGGTCTACACGGCCTAGGGATTTGCTGTACTCCCAGTCTTGTACGATGTATACACCGTTTACAAGCTCAGGCTTGGACAACTTCGTGTGAGAGTGACCGCCGATAATAAGGTCTACACCTTTTACGCTGTTTGCAATCTCACGGTCTGCTTCCAATCCGGAGTGGGACACGATGATTACGTTGTCTGCAAGCTCTTGCAGCTTCGGTACCCATTCTTTAGCCGTTTCAACTGTATTTTTAAAAGTAAGGCCCTTAACGTTATCAGGGTGTGTAACAATTGGTGTTTCTTCTGTTACAAGACCAAGGAACGCAATCTTCTTACCTTCGATTTCTTTAATCACGTAAGGCTTCAACATTGGCTTGCCTGCTGCATCAAATACGTTCGCGCCCAATACAGGGAATTCGAACATTTTAGATACTTTCGTCAATTGCTCATGACCGAAGTCGAACTCATGGTTACCCGCAGTCATCAAATCATAACCTAGTGGGTTCACAAGTGCAGGAACGGATTCACCTTTGGACAAGTTCACATAGATTGTACCTTGGATCATGTCCCCTGCATCGATAAGCATCGTATTCGGGTTCTCTGAACGCATTTCTTTAATTAATGTAGCCATTTTTGCGTAGCCCATTTCCTTGCCGCGCTCATCTTCAACGATATGGCCGTGCACGTCATTCGTATGACCGATTGTCAAATGAACCGTAACTGCCTCGCCTACTGCTTCAATGAAAGCTTCACGAGTAACCGTTTCGCCTTCTGCTTTTAATTCAATACCAGCTTTTTTTGCAACCGCATTCAAAACATCTGCAGATACAGGCTTGTGAAGGGATTTCCACTGCTCTGCGTCAACAATGTTAGCTTGCTTCGCCCAAGTAAGGGAACGTGCAGCCCAACTGCCTTTAACCGCAGGGTCTACTGTTTTTACTGCTGCTTCTTGACCTTGTACACGAGAGAAGATTACAACTGCTTCGATAAGCGTGATGGGACGTTCTAGTGCAAGACCATCTTGTCCACCGTTCACGAATGATTTCTCTTGCATCCAATCGATGTGCTTAACCGGCTCGAGTGGAGCTGCAGAGATAGGTCCCGCCATTACTGTTGTGAGCATAGCAGTTAGAGAAAGTGCAAGTGCAAGTCTTTTGGCAGTCATGGTATTGAATACCCCCTGGAATGATGTATTTAATTATGTTCGTTTTGATTGTATCACGGGCAAGCCCTAGAGAGTAGGCGATATCTGTAAAACGAGCGTTAAATCTGGATGAAATTTATGAATAAAATTGCAAGCGCTGTCAATTGTGTGGTTGGCGACCGATTTAGTATGGACTTTGGAGGGGGAAGTCATGATAGGTTAGGAAATTTTGATGGAAAAATTACATAGTCGGTCAGAGCTTTGGGGTGCAAAATGATTGTAATAGAGTGGTCGAAGTGGCATACTGTCTGCAAAGGAAAACGGAGTTCGTGAATGTTCTCATCCTCAGTTCTAGACTAATGAAGCTAAGGCCGTTGTATGTTCCTTATTCTTAAAGAAGACAAGGAGAAGTTATGAAGCTATTTAAGTTTCTATTTGCTTTATCTATTATTCTGAATATATTTTTGGTTTCATTTTCTTACCTTAGAAATGACGCGAATGAAAAGGCTTTTAATAATGTCTCAACTATGATGATGTCTGATTTTGTTGAATTGGAAAGTGCAATTGACTATCAGATCAAAATGAATTGGACAGATGAAAGTGTTGTTCTAGAAAAAATGGAAGACATTAGAGGAAATCTATATACAATTGAAGTTTTTGGGTCTGGATCAGGTTTGCTGAACCAACAAATGCATAATGATTTAGAAGCTTTTGAGCAGTTTCTATCTCAATATCCTGAATATACGGGTTTCCCAAATGCTGAACTAAGTGAAAAAGAAAGAAGAGAATTAATTCAGCTAAGAGATCAATTGAGGAGAGCTGGTTTGGGAATGAATATGTCCTTTACAGGAGGGTGGGACAGCTTACTTAATTCAATGAAAATAATAATGGAATAATGCTGGATGCGTTCATGGTTATAGAAAGATACATACAACATTGACGTTACTGGAATATTGACAGCATTTACAATAATTTGGTAGTATTCAAATATCCACATCTTCTTCTCTAATCCTCAACTTCATTTGGAATCCCCATCTTAGACTTTTTAATTAACTTCCGTTTAATAATCGTATGTTCAATTTAAAGATTTATCTGTAATACATGAAGGAGAAGGTGAGTATGTTGAGCAGTGTCACTTTATCGTTAGGAGAGCTGATTCATAAATACAGAACCAAGTCTAATGTGAGCCTATCTGAACTAGCGAGAATAACTGAAGTGAGTAAAGGTACACTGTCAAAGCTTGAGAATGGGGAAGTCCAGAAGCCTGAGTACTATAAGCTGCAAGCTGTTACAGACGCACTTGGTATTGCATTTGAAGAATATATTGGCCTCTATATTCAGGCAGAAAAGAGTGCTAGTGCTGTATTACGAATCTTCTCTGAGGCAATTGATCGGAACTGCCCCACAAAGACCGTAGTACATATTGCTGAACGTTATCTGACGATCGCGAAAGGCGAAAGTTATGATGTTATAGCTAAATTTTTTGATATCGCCATTCAAAAAAGTGAAACGACTCTTAAGCTTGAGCTATTGAATTTGCTAATTAAATATTCGCGAAGCCACGGTATTATGCCATACATTGCTAAAGGGCTATTCCAGAAGTACCTCATTGAGAGAAATGACTTTAGTAAACTTCAAGAAACATATCGCTCAGGCAGATATTTATTAGATTATGTTGGCTTTTTAAGTGAAAAAGAAAGTTTGGAGTTGCATTATCGGTTAGCAGTCCATGCACTTAACTTAGAGCAATATAGAGAATCCATTGAGTTAAGCGAGTATGTTATTAAAAATGACATTACGCATAGTGAGTATCGTGCGCATGCTATATTTTGTGCATGTAATTCGCATTATTATCTTAATGAGTTTGGAAAAAGTCGAGCATATCTTAAGGAGTATAGTAAACTTCCCTTTCCATTTATTAGAGATAATGTGAGCCTTATGACAGGCTGTATTAGTGCTCGTAGTGGAAATATCGATATAGGTTTAACTCAATTAGAGGAATATTTAGAAAACCCATCTGAATATAATATTATACATGTTGTTGTAGCACTCACAGATTTGTATATTGCTAAATCCGACTTTGATTCTTTAAGGAAATTGTTTGTATATGAGGAGCAGATGGTTAATTCCCTTGAGGATGCCCGTACAGTTCCGTTTAAACGAGCACAGTTGGCCTACTTTTACAAACTTAAGGGAGACTTTTTAATAGAGAAAGAGGAAAGTTGGAAGGCATACGAGTACTATCGAAAAAGTGCATTGGAATATGCTCAAATATCTTATTATGAAAAGGCATTCAATAGCCTATTATTAATAACAAATTCAACTCTACAGTCGAATAGTGATTTGGATAGAAAAGCTGTTGAAGAGCTGAATTTCGTTTTTAATTTACTTAGTTAATAATTTTCATGGGAGGAGATGGGCGTATGAAGAAGTTAGTGTCTACGATTCCGCTTCTTGTTTTGGCAGTATATTTGTCCCTAGGAGTAGTTAACTTCCATGATGTAGTGTTCCAATTCGGTGGAAGTGCCCCGTGGTAATAAACTAAATACTTGTTTAACAATACTCTAATAGTTTGCGAATGAAAGTCGATCTTAAAGTTAAAAAAGAGGTTTAAAGCCTGTCATCAATAACGGATTTTGTGCTCTTCAAACAGAAGAGGTACAAAAATAAAAGCCATTGAAGAGCTTAATTTTGTCATTAATAACTTAGTTCATAGTATGGAAGGGGATTATCATATGAAAAAGTTGGTAGCTAAGATTCCGCTTCTTGTCATGGCAATGTGTCTGTTAATAGGGGTAGTTCATTTTGGTGATGCTATGATGGCGTCAGGTGGGAGCCCTCCATGGATAAAAAACTAAGTATTCAATTGACAAAGCTTTAATGGTTTATAAAAGAGGGTCGAACTTAAAAATTATGAAGAGTGATTCATATTCTGTAATATGTTTCGACAAATCAAGTAAATGATGATGCGAGTATAAGAGTCAAACGAGAGAGTTAAATCAGTATACTAAGTTTATAATATGGAAGGGGAGTGTCATATGAAAAAGTTAGTAACAAAGATTCCGCTTCTGGTTATGGCAGTATTTTTATCGATAGGTATAATTCATGCAGATGATGTTATTGTGGCATTCACTGGGGGAGCTCCATGGGACATGAAAAACTAAGTACTACTTAATCGAGTTATTATAAATTTATAAATAAAGAAGGTTGATCTTAGGAAGAATGATTATTCTCCTTAAGATCAACCTTCTTTTGTTTCGGAATAAATAGCAAGGTGTTTCGTTCGAAAAAAAATGGAAACCGTTATCAAAAACTCATAGTAACCTATTCTCAGAGAAGAAGAGGATACGGTGTGGCGCCAACACCAACATTGAATGGGGTTCCATTTCACTATGAACTAAGGTGCTAAAAATGACCAAGATTGAAATAATTGAGAAGAAGAGAGTTGAAATGATAAAACTCATAAGTGTATGTGCAAGTCTAACAGATAGTCGGGTGATATTAATCAGTCAACAGCTTGATGAATTGTTAAATGAATACACTTATGAACAAACCCAAATGAGTAGTCATACCATCTTAACTACGGAGGTGTTGTAGTTGAATGAGATTGAACGTATTTTAAATAGTTTCAGGCAAGAGCAAATCAAAATTGCAAATCAAAACTTACATGCAAACAAACCAATCACGTTGTATTCAAACCCGCCAGTAAATGAAGAGTATCTCCTCAAGTTCCAAGAAGACATACAAACGAAGCTTCCATCCGATTATATAGACTTCCTCAAGATAAATGATGGAGCGGTATTATACCCTGATAACAAAAATACTCAATTAGATATATTTTCAGTGTACCTACTTGTGTATGAAAAGGACATGCTTCCAACCTCATCATCGCTTTCGCTACTTCCGTTTGCCCGCTACCAGACCACTACGTTTTATATGGATTTATCCAAGCTGCAATCAAGAAAATACATTGTGTTTAGCTCTTCTACAGGTCATCACTACGACGCGCATATGTGCTTTAAAAATTGGCTGCAAACCATCCTGTCGAACCCAAAGTACTTTAATTCTTATGCTAGTAAGTTTTTTCACTCTCATACTGTCCCATATTACGCAAGCATTCAAGAGCTTGTCGAAATATCTCAAGCATTTGAAATCGATCGAAATAAATGTTCTTCTATAAATTTTAATGGGCACTATAATTTTTAATTATTTCCTTCATGAAATACGGAAAGGGGTGATATACGAAGGGGAAGCGTGGGAGATGTGACATTCATTAAGGAATATAGGTATTACAACTAATAGGTTTTATATATTCTAGTGGACCAGTCACTACACATTCTTTACTTCATTAATTTTTAATATTGAATCAGTGTGGTTTCCTTTATTACAACTTTAAATCTAAGGGGGGATAATGGGCGAAAACATAAAATATGTAATTAAACTGGTGCATGAACCATAAGATTCAACAAACGTATATTTTAGCATCTGTACTAGAAAAGTTATGGTGTAACTGAAAAATTATAAATTAATAAATTGGAAGATTGATCAATATAGATAATGCACGAAAGAAAAATGTGGTATTTACAAATATACTTTTCGGTTATAAACAAAGTAATCGGTAGTATAATCAAGCCATATCTTGATATGCGGAAAACATACCTAATATTTAAAATAAGGAGTGAAAGAATGAAGAAAATATTTAAAATTTTCCTGTCAGTTTCATTTTGTTTATCCGTAATGCTATCCGTAATTTCCCCAGCTCTAGCAACTAGTACTCAAGAAATTTCCGAGAAAGAACTTAAAGATAAGATTATTGTAGAACAGCTAAAAAAAGAAATGGAAGATTCACAAAAAAGTTATCAACAACAGGAGCTTAGATTAGATAGTCAACTAAATGCTTATCACAATCAGGCAGTAGAAGGGTTAACAAAAGAATTAGTAAGAATTCAGTGGAGAAATGGAGTAATTGCACTTGTACTCGCAGGTTTTGAATTGACACCTAGGTTTTTAAGTCACTCCTTAAACGATAATCCGGAAAACCTTTCTTATCCAGCAGGATCACAATATTCGGAAATTGTTCGTAACTCTACTGAATTTAAAAGTTTAATAGCTAAATTCAAATCAAAGCTTCCTTCAAATGGTGATTACTATTCAGAACAACCACATCTTATTTTAAACTCAACTAAAGATCTCTATCTCTCATTGAATAAAGCATCCGTATTAATAGCTGCCGAGAAGGTAAATGGTAGCTGGAAGATCTATACGAGGATTCATGACAAGTATGACTTTGAATATGCTAATTATAATTCATCAAATGGGGTTCCAGCATCTTTTGTAACATTAGTGAATAATTATGCGGTTGCCTCTCAGCAACTAGGTGCAATTGTTCCATATCATATTTCATTTTATATGCAAGATACTAAGTAGAATAACCAAATACAGAAAGGAATGGTTGGCTTATTTTGCTAACCATTCTTCTGTTTAATTAGGAGTTAATAATATGGATAAATTTAAAGTTATAATAATCGGTTTGTGTTTACTTCTTTTGAGTGGATGTGGAGTCCTCGATTACTTTGTAAATGAACATAGAGATAATGATACCAATATTCTTGTGCTATCTAAAGATTATCGATTATTTCGGGCTAACGAAGAGATTCATTATGTCAAAGGTAAGGGCGATAGTGATCCTGTGGTCATAGATTCGGATGTCCTCGAGATAGCTTGGGACGATGCTCATATTTTCTATAAGCGCAGGGATGTAAAATCTAATGTGGAAGAGTATGGGGTATTTAGTGTAGAAACCAAGAATCATATAACTTTTCAAGATGCCAATTCTTTAAAGCAACACCTTGATGATAATGGGATTAAAGAGAAAGTACTTGAAAATGTGGAAGAACTACTAAAGAAAAAGAACGGACTATAGTAACTCAGTTAGGTAGATTAATTTGAATTACGAATAAAAGGTTGGCTACCAGGGAATATCGCATTAGAGCATGCTTTCAAAATGAGTGCTTTATTAGAATATGACAAAAGGATAACTGCCCAATATGCGAGTGTTGTGCCATTAAAAGAAACTTGGTGCTAAACGGTCAACCTATAAAAGATACCCCATACATTAATGATCTACTCTATGCGCTCGCAAATAATCCGGAAAATATACAGATTAACAGTGCCATCGTGAAATTCTTTCTTCAGGAATAAACAGTGAAGAAATTGAGGGGCATACACGTAAATAGCCGACTACTCTGACGAAGTCATTTAGATATATAAATTCTCACCTCAAGTAAGTGAAAAGAGGTCAATATGAAAAAAATCATAATCTTACTGATGTTTTTGTTAACTGTAGGGTGCAGTAATCTTAATGATAACGACCTTAAAGTGTTTTTAGAAAAGGAGAATTTTTCGCCTACACTCACTGAAAAATATGATGACGGCTACCTACTTATTAGAGAAGACGATAAAGATATAACCATGTATTTTCTTAGTGATGAATCTTGGGGGAAATATACATACCTTTATAACTCTTACGCTATTACTGAGCGAGGGGTTTATTTGGGATTACTTAAGGAGGGAAGTATCACTATGCATGTAAGTAATAAAGAATTTGAAAGAGAGGCCGTTGTTTATAGGTTAGAATTTGATGATGGGTCTGAAGCGGAATTTAAATTTGAAAAAGGAAAGAAAACATATAGGATTTTTGATGATCGCATTAAAGAAATGTCATTTAATTTGTATTTTTACAATAAAAGCGGTAAGCAAATATTCAGATTATTATGATTTGATTTTAAAATGACTCAGCTTGCACAGTTAAGCTCATGCAGTTTTTAATACTACTTTATGGATTATGTATGCAACTAATAATCATTATTCTGTGTTTTGAAATAAGGTAAAGCTGCTTCATTAAGAAGAAATCTGACATACCTATCTTTACAGACTCCGTTCATTTTAATTAATTTAGTCTCTCTATTGTATATAAATTAAATACCCCACTGGTATCTTTGGCATAGTGAGCAGTATATGTACGATTAATTTCGATAAGGTTCCACACATTCTTATCCTTAACAAATATTTTCATTTTTTCGATTGGTTTATATTTATCCGGATAAAAAGCAATAATCCAATACTTATCTGGCTCTTCTTTTCCTTTTTCGATTACATTTAGGTTTGAGACTATAGCTGAAATATCTTGTTCTTCGTCTTCTTTATCTGAGCAAGAAGTAATTAAACCTAAAATGATTATGATAAAGAATAGAATATAAATTTTTCTTCTCATGTATCCCGGCTCCTATTCTAACTCTTCAACTTGTGATCACATTTTGGATCCAAAATAGACTCAGAGGTCGATCCGCATCAATGGTTTTATAAGGCTTCTGCTATGTTTTTTCGACATAAGGAAATAATCTCCTTCTTCTTTCTATTGTTGATCATAAAACCATTTTGTTCACTCTTGCTAATATGGCAATAAATAAAGAGCCATTTACATATGACGAAGTCATTACATATATCAATTCTCACCTTAAGTAGTGTGCAGGGAGGGGATGGGCTGAGATGAAATTAGTAAGTAGTAAACAAGGTAAGATTACCGTGCTAATACTATCTTGCTTATTAGTAGTCGCTACATTGAGAATAATGGATGTACCTGTACTGACAATAAACTCAACGGGCGAATTATCGGTTTTTTACGATAACATGCATGAATTATTCAAAGATGCTGACTTAATTGTAGAAGTCGAAATAACGAGTGGAAAATCCTTTGAATATGACGATGTAGCATTTACTCTATCCACAGCAAACATCAGTACCCTTTATAAAGGGACTAATCCAAATATCCAAAATCTCAAAATCTTGGAGACTGGCGGCGTTGTAAACAACATACAGTATACGTTTGAGGAAAATGAGGTATTGAAAAATAATCAAAGAGCTGTGTTGTTCTTGAAAAAATATGTTGGGCCAGTTGTAGAGGGAGAAGCATTTATTATCCTTGGCGAGTATCAAGGTAAATTTGTAATAAATGAAGAAGGGAATATCATTCATTCTAACAGTTATTTATCACAACAACTAAAAGAAATTCAGCATATAAGTCAGCTTCGAAAATTAATTGAATCATGTTGTTGAAATAATGATAGTATCAATGACTGTCATAAGAAGAAGGTGATTATAGTGAAAAGATCTCTTGGTGTAAGTGTTATGCTCTTGGTGTTCCTTACTGCATGTACGAATACAAAAGCCCCGGAGCTCCAAAGTTGGGCTTACTATGTTGTAACGTGGAATAATGGCGTATATAAGATAACAGATGAAAAAGTTACTGAAATTGAAGAGGAAATTGGAACAATTAATATATATTCCACAAATGAAAGTGGAGAAATATCGAATCTATTCTCTAATAAATATAAAGAAGGAACTAAATTATACAAAATTGCAGATTTAGATACTAATGAACATATAGCAGTGTTAGACAATGGAATTTATTATAGATCAGATAGATTGGTCGGTATGAAAACATCTCCTTGATTGAACTGTTGCTGGTATAGATTAATCAAATTTTTGCTCGCCACATTCATTATTAATATGAAAGGTGGCGGTGATCTTTAGGTGAAAAGAGGTCACTATGAAAAAAGTAATAGTCTTGCTGATGTTCCTGTTAACTATAGGGTGCAGTAATCTTGATGAAAATGACCTTAAAGTGTTTTTAAAGAAGGAAAATTTCTCTCCTACACTCACCGTGAAATACGATGATGGCTATCATCTTATTAGAGAAAATGAAAATGAAGTAACCATGTATTTTCTTGAGGGAAAATCAAAAGGTAGATTTATATACTCGCGTAATATTTCCCCAATCCGTAAGTCTGGAATATATATAGGAGGGTTTAAGGCAGGCAGTTTCACTATGTACGTAAGTAATAAGAAGTTGGAAAGTCAAACAGACTATTTCAAAGTTATATTTGAAGATGGATCTGAGAAAGTAGTTACATTTGAGAAAGGTAAGAAAGCTTATAGAATCTTTGATTCTAGAATTAAGAATTTAGAAAATGTTATTGCGTTCTATAATGAAAGTGGGGAGCAAATTTTTAAATACTGAGTACATGAAGTCAGAAAAAAACAGCATTTCTATTTGTAATCGGAGAAATATTTCTCACCTACTTCTGAAAATCAATAATTTTGATAAGGTACATGCATATTGATCCGACTGTGCATACATACCACTCTTTAGGGTAATCCATTGATCATTATTGGCGTCTCTTTTCTCCGGTACACTAATGTGTGACGTAGTTGAAGATATACCATTTTCAAATAATGCATTTATCCAAATCAGATCAAAGACTAGACAAGCTATCAGTAACGTTCTTTTCATATACGCCTCCATATCATTTAATTTTGTATAGTCTACGAGTTATTGTAATCGCTGATGCAACTATTTTCCATTATTTTGCGTTAGAAATGAGGCTATCCACTTCTTAGAAGCAAGTCCACATTCCCACTTCAACAAATCACAATTACACTCAATTGACAACATTCATTAGAGTCTTTTCAAAAATCACTTTTAACAATGAAAGAGTCGCTTTATCATTTCCGTCAGCAGGCAAGAAAATTAAAGATGGATATACAGAGGAGAATGCTTTTGGCTATATAAATGGGTTTATTTTATCATCATATTCTGTGCCCTGTTATTAAGTATATCAAGCCTGGCTATAGCTATCTCTACTGGTGACAATGTATTTCTGGAAGTAATAATTGTTTTACTATGGATCGTGGCCAATGTGTCGCATCTGCATTGGATTTACAAGCATAGACGGGATTCCTAATATATAATCATCTATTCCTTATCCTTATTAGAAGGTGTGTGTATGAAGCAAAACAAGTACATATTGCTAGCACTGGTACCACTTCTTATTTCTGTAGGAGTGAATATTTATCAGTGGGAACGATTACGGATAGCGGATAAAAAATCGGAATATATCAATCGTGACTTTACTGCGGCAATTGGAAGGATTGGAGCGGGTATTGAAGAGGGCAAGCTGCCAGGGACTATCGCATTAGAGTATGCTTTCAAAATGAGTGCTTTATTAGAATACACTACTTACGATAAAAGGATAACTGCTCAATATGCGAGCATTGTGCCATTAAAGCTAAGAGACATGGTGCTAAACGGTCAACCTATAAAAGATGCTCCCTACATTAAAAATCTACTACATACGCTCTCAAATGACCCCGAGAATATAAAGATTAACAATGAAATTATAAAGTTCTTTTTGCAGGAATAAGCAATGTGAAAATAGAGGGGATGCACGTACGTAAGGAGTCTATTACATTGGACGAAGTAATTATATAATTTCGACTATGACAAGAATTGATTAATAACTCCTTTTTAAAAGTGTCTAATTAAACTGGAATATAGAATAATAATTTTTTATGTTGATAGTTACATATAATTGCTTTATATCTATGTAACGGTATGTTACTATACCCGTAGTTGGCTAACTACGGTTTGATATATAAAAGGAATATTACTTTATGAAGCTAGATAAACAATCTACTTGTCTCTCTTTAAGGAGGTTGTTATGAATATCTATTTATTTATAATCTGCATTTCTTCATTAATATTGGTATTATCCATTTATCAAGTGTTGAAAGATAAGTTTAAATACAGAAGTCTTACTAGTATGGGGAATGTTTTCTTTGGACTTGTAACCATTTTTGTAAATCCGGGTTTTAGAGATAACTATCGTGGATTATTTTATTTTTTCTTAGTTGCATTTATTGTTATGGGAATAGTATCAATATATATTTACATCAATTCACCTCGTCATGAGAAATAACAGCCAAAGACTTTTCTATATTTAGTGTTACAACCTTAAGTATTTTCATTATAATCGTTGTCACTACAGCAACTATTCGTCGTAATAACACATAGTTACAACATACGGGGTGTCCAAATGTCCTAGAGACGTAAGGCTCCCTTTTTTTATTTTAGGGGAACAGTTTGTGAGGCGGGTTATCTTAAGGTATCTCAAGTTGTCATTCAAGGTCCGAAAAATATAACTCCGAGCACCATGTACAACGGAAAAGAAAACACGAGCAATCCGTTTAATAGCAGCAACAATAAAGAAGACTTCGTTTTATTCTTCGTTTCTAGAAGAGCTTGCAAAGCCGCCATAGCACCAACAACTCCAACGATGACTGAAGCACAATAAGCGATAAGCTTATAGTAATCACTCCACTGCACAGCGTAGGCCATATACACCACAACGAGAAGGCTCATACCTAGCACGCAAGCAAGTGCGGCAAACAAACGATAATTGATATTTGCTGTTTTGCTCATCGTAGACCTCCTAATAAATAAAAGTAGGTTGTAACGGGTAGGATAGATTCATGATTAATCGGTTAGAGCGTTTAAGTCAGATAATGTGAAAATAGAGCAAAGGAGCATACTATGAGTATAGGGGCGTTTTCTGTAAGTTTAACCGTGAAAGATATTCAGCAATCCAAACAATTTTACGAGAAGCTTGGCTTTCATGCTTTTACCGGAGATATCACACAGAACTGGCTTATTATGCAGAACGGCGATTGTACGATTGGGCTGTTTCAAGGGATGTTCGAGAAAAATATACTGACTTTCAATCCCGGCTGGAATGATAAGACGGAAGAAGTGAATCCATTCAAGGACGTAAGGGCGCTGCAAGAAGAGTTCCGCAATCAAGGAATACCGATCATTGGCGATGCGAATGCAACTCCAGAAGGACCAGGCAGCTTCGTCATTGAAGACCCAGATGGCAATCCTATTCTTATCGACCAGCATAGATAGAGTGGACAAGTTTCTATTTTTACTTAGCATATAGCTAATTTGACGGAGCGTTATCAAGGGAGAGTCCTTGGAACGCTCCGTTTTTATTATGGAAGCTTTATTTTTACAGCGGGGCGCACGCCGTAACAAGCTAAGTTGACGTTCCCATAACTGCGGATGCTGCTACGAGTACCAACAAAATACGCACGCGAAGAGCGACTAGGTTGAGTTCTAAGCCACCACCATGAACAGCCTAATTGTTCGCCATTTTCGATTATATAATTATCTCCGACGGTTTTATCGTACACGTACAAGTTACATCCATCGTTCTTTTTTAGTTTAGCAAATTCAGTTCCTATTGTACCACGCCGCGCACGAAAAGGATCTTCAGCTAGTTTAGCGGTTAGTTCTTGCGCCTCCGGAACACTGAGTAAGAACACTTTGTCTTCCGTATCTGCACTATCCTCTCCGTTGTCGGTACAATGTGTAGTCTTGATGTACTTTTTCTCAGAGTCATCGAAAGCAGCGTGATAGAACTCATTGTTCAGCCATTTTCGCACATCAGAGTCGCGCCATGTAATATCCACATTTTCAGCATAATAGCGCTTGGTATCCAAAATATACTCGCTAAAAAGAAATAGCTCTCCATTTGTATGCTGCAGCACTCGCCACTGTATTGGCGTTCTGTCTGATCCGTCTGCTGCTTGCGGATAAGTGCCGAACGTAATGATTGCACCGGGCTTCGCGCTCTTAAGCGGTGTATTCAATAGATTATCCTTTTCCAAAGAGATGACCTCCTTATTGTTTTAATTTAATCGTACAACATGTATGCAAGTGCTAAGATAGCGTCTGCCTATACTTGAGTTCTCTGAGTGTTAAATTAGAAAGTTTATCAATGTGTCTTAATGTTTTCCTAAAAGGTTGATGCGTAAGGGGATTCGTATACGTGGACCGTTTTGCATTCTAACCGACCACGTTTCTCCGTATGCTAGTAAAAAAGCTGATATGGAGTTGAACAGCATGGTGATTTCACCCCATATACCGAACTTGCCTTATGTAGAGGAGAATGGCATTAAGTATTTTACCTTAGTGGCAGAGCCTGTGAAGAGTGAGATTCTTCCGGGGATTTATATGAATGCTTGGGGCTATAATGGAATGTCTCCAGGTCCTACGATCTGTGTGTATCCCGATGATTATGTTTGTATTCGCGTCTATAATAAGCTGCCCCAACCGACCAGCGTGCACTGGCATGGATTAGATGTGCCGAATGTGATGGATGGGGTGCCAGATATCGAACCTTCGCCACGCATCGAGCCTGGTCAGTATTTTGATTACCACTTCAGGATTACCAATCCGCCTGGGACACATATGTACCACTCTCATTTTTATACGATTATGCAAGATATGATGGGGCTGGAAGGGGGACTGATTATCCTCGATCCTTGCGAATCGAAGAAAGAGGTGCAGCGCGATTATTATTTAATGTTAGGTGCCTTTGCCTTAAAGAATATCGAGATGGGGGTTCTCCCATCCGGCGTCTATGATATTGATCCGTTTGCTCATAATTCGAATTTTTTTACGTTGAACGGAAGATGCTTTCCATATACAGCAGCTCTGCCCGTTTCAGAAGGGGAGCGTGTGCGGATTCGATTTGGCAATATTGGCATGATGAATCATCCGATGCATTTGCATGGTCATCAATTTTGGGAGACGGCTGTTGATGGGAACTCGATTCCGAAGGACAATCAGCTTCGAAAGAGTACGATCCTCGTACCTTCGGGCACGACAAGAGATCTTGAATTTATTGCGGATAATCCGGGACGATGGCCGCTGCATTGCCATTTTCCACATCATGTGAGCAATAATATGACTTTGCCACTTGGAGGAATGACGACGGCGGTTGTATACGAGTAAGGAGCGTTTTCTATCTTTGACAGTCCGCATATAAAAAAGCAGGCCACCTTCTAAGGCGACCTGCTCTTCGTTATTTTCTAATACATATGTATCGTTCACTAGCATAGTTTCAATAATTAACTAAGAGTAAGAAAGCGGTGTACGACAATACTCGCATGATTTACTTTCACCCGGTTTCAGGGTAGCTGGTGCGCCACAGCTTGCGCATGCTATCGTTTTCGGTTTATTGCTCTTTCGTGCAGACTTCGGTTTGGTATTGCTCGTTGGTTGACCTGAACCGTAGTTTACGTTAATCGAAATATTTCCTTCTGAAATGTTAATAGAGCTGTTAGGCCCTTGCCCAAATGCTTGTTCGAATATTTCTTCAAACTGTTCATGTAGTTCCTCTTCTCCATTTGGTTCGGATACCGAGTCTTGATGTTCGTACTTTTGCTCTTGCTTTTGTTCTGGCTCTCGCAAAGCAATGACTTGAGAAGTGAGAGAGTCAATCTGTAGATCGGGCAGCATACCTAAATAACTCATTCTCTCCAACTCATTCGTTACACGTGGCACGTTCATACTTACGTTCTGTGCTAAGTGTGGGATGGAGGTTATCCCTTGTTCATGAATATATACATGATATAGATGGAAGCGAGTATTGAGTTCTTTCTTAGTTCGTTTGGACGCCTTATAAAAGGAAAAGCCAGGCAGGAAAAAGAGAATAACCAGAATCATATACGTAGCGAAATCGGGAAATGATCCTAAAGAGTTATCGGAAAAATATACTATAGATAATAAAGCGAAAATAAAGAAAAAGATACCTGCCACAATATTGAGATCGGACGCTTTTTGATAGGTATAGTTTCGGTGTTTAATTGCTCGCAAAGCCAAAAGAAGTAGCCCTACTGGGAAAAAGATAATTAAGAAAAAGATAACGATACCATTGCTAATAGAAGGTTTACCGCTAGCATATGAGACGTTCATAACGAGTTCTCCTTTAATGATGTTTCGTTCCATATTGTTAAATCCTACATTTGTTATCACTATTTTCATTATACTATTTTCTATATTTGTTGGGGAGTAGGTAATGGGAGTTTTGTCCTATTCTCAATTGAATATTGTTAATCGTTACTTTAATATGAAAGTATTACTACATACCGACGGAGGCATATATATGGGAATTATAAAAGCGGCGGTACATGCAGTTAAAGGCGGATTAGCGGATCAGTGGCAGGAAGTCATAGAGCCTTACAACATGGGGAATACGACCGTGATGACAACTGGTGTCAAAGTACGGGCGAAAGATGCTCGCAATGGAAATAGGCAAGGGACAGACCAGACGGTGTCTAACGGCTCGGTTATTCATGTGTATCCGAATCAGATGATGCTGCTAGTCGATGGAGGCAGAGTTATCGATTACTCTGCTGAGCCGGGATACTATACGGTGGATCAAGCAGCGATGCCATCATTATTTAACGGTGAGTTCGCAGAAACTTTAGTAGAGACATTTAGTCGAATTAAGTATGGTGGCGTCCCTTCGCGCGCTCAGAAAGTATATTATATTAACTTGCAAGAGATTCGAGGAATCAAATTCGGTACTCGTAATCCGATTAATTACTTTGATGAATTTTATAACGCAGAATTGTTCTTGCGTGCTTATGGATCGTATTCGGTCAAAATTGTTGATCCATTTACCTTCTTTGCAGAAGCAATTCCGAGAAATAGTGACCAAGTCGATATTTTTGATATTCATCAGCAATATTCAGCAGAGTTCATGACTGCGCTTCAGTCGGCTATTAATCGATTGTCTGCTGATAACGTACGTATTTCTCATGTAGCCTCCAAGGGGCTGGAACTTTCCAATCACATGTCGACTGTATTAGCTGATGATTGGAACCGTAGACGGGGCATTCAAATCCAATCTGTTGGAATCGAAAGCATCTCTTATAATGAAGAGTCTCAAGCGCTCATTAATTTGAGAAACAAAGGAGCTATGCTTAAAGATTCGATGATACGAGAAGGTTACGTTCAGGGAGCGGCAGCTCGTGGATTAGAGGCAGCGGGATCGAATGCGAGCGGAGCGATGAACGGCTTTGTAGGACTCGGCATGGGGATGCAGGGAGCAGGTGAGGTTGCGAGGACATTCTCGGATACGAATCGCGAGCAATTTCATGCTGAGAATCAAGTGACGAGAAATGGCAAGGGCATGTCCGATACCGTCCATGCTTACTCTAACGCAGCAACAAATGCGGAGCATTGGAATTGTGGATGTGGGCAACCGAACAGCGGTCGTTTTTGTACAGAATGCGGTCAAGCCAAGCCTACAGCCATGTCTGCGGAATGGAAATGTAGTTGTGGTCAGGACAATACAGGCAAGTTTTGTACGGAATGTGGATCGAAGCGTCCGGAAGGTCTGGCCATAATTAAATGCGATAAGTGTGGTTTTATGCCTCCAAGTGGGGCGAATTTAAAGTTTTGTCAGGAATGCGGAGATCCATTTAATGAAGAGGATCGGTTATAACATATAAGTGGTGCGCAAGGGCTGGAGCAGCAGTCTTTGCGCACTTTTTTAAATAGAGTAATGATTCCATAGAAAGTGTGAGGTGTTGATTCAATTGGATGAAACTCATATCCACAATTGTATTGCTTTTAAATGGAAGGACCATCCGCAAATTTAATAATTCGCATATTAGCGGCGGCACCAAGTGAAGTTCCAGCTGTAGTGACAATGGTTCGGGATCCACCAGAAATGTTTCGCAATTGAATGGTGAAGGGAAGAAGTCCTACAGTAATGTTAATTAGTGCCCCTCCCGCAAAGTTTCCTCCAGTAGTGGAAGCATTTCCGAATGCGGAAATTTCCACTCCATTTTGCACCATTACAAATACACTGGTTGGACTGCCACTTATTAAGTTCACAGACCAGTCTACGTAATAAAGACCAGGTTCAATGACAGTGATGGTGTCTGTTCCATTAAAGGTGAATGCCGTGCCCTGATTATCAGTAACAGCATCAAATACGACCGCTGTACCTCCTGCAATAGCCTGTGTACCAAGAGAAACTCGCTGTAGCTCAATATAACTGGACAATACTGGACCTGCTGGCGCAGTTGGTCCTGTAACCCCAGTGACCCCTGTAACTCCTGTAGTTCCTGTCGCGCCTGTTATTCCAGTTGGGCCAGTAATACCTATTCCGGTAGCCCCTGAAGGACCTGTCGCTCCAGTTGGTCCGGTAGGTCCCGTGGCACCTGTAGCTCCCACTGCTCCATCCACCCCTGTTGCCCCTGAAGGTCCTGTCACACCTGTAGCTCCCGTGACCCCAGTAGGACCCGGTGGCCCTCCAGATGGACCGGTAGGTCCAGCAGGTCCTGTAGGACCAATAGAAATGGGCGTATTTAAAATGCTGCTAAGCTTACTGTCCAACAAATACTCCTTCTTGGTCAGTTCCCGGATTGTATCGCGTACGCTCTCGTTTATCGTTAGTACGTCGCTAATTGTGGCTGGCGGAGAAGTAACGCCTGGTAAAGTTCCCAGCACATATTGCAGCTTCTCACCCTCGGCATTCAATATATGGCTTAACCCTAGCTCTTCTAGTGCGATAGATGATAACAGCAATGTGATCGCATCATCACGTGTAACTGATATAACCGGTGTAATATTCGGAATATTAGACTGTGACATGTTGAGCTCCTTTCACCCATGTAAGGGAAACTCTCTAATCGTTATATATTATTCTCGTAATAGTATTCTGATATAGTTACATGCATATTTACTATATTCATAATGAGGTACACTGCAACGTGGTATAACGTTTGAGTCTTATCGTATATTTTTCTTATTAGGGTTGTTAATTCGGTCTGCTAGATCACTTATATAGTAAGCACCGAGATGACGGTGCAACTAAAGGGAGGGATCTTGTATGGCAGTTCTACTGAATGATGCAACGAAAACAGCGAGAACACCGAGTTGGGCATCGAAGGGCAATAGTACGGTGGTGAAAGGCGGAGGCTATGTATTTTACTCTGACAATCCTGAAGCAGTAGATTCGATTGACTTGGCCGATGCTGGCAAGTGGTTGAGTCGAGATACGGTTACAGGCGCTGGACTCGTGTATTTATGGCATCACAACAAGACAGGCATTGCTATTAAGCACGGCTTAACTATCTACAATCCCAATAACTTTGCGATTAAAGTTACCTCTAGCAATAACGGCAGAACGAATCATGCAGGCAATCCTGATTCAAGTGCTTGGAAAGATTATTTTTCTGGCGCAGGTGCGACCTCTGTTGTCATTAATCCTCTGGCATGGGGAACGATATTCCAAGCGACGATTCCTGCTGGGAATAACTTTGGTCTCGTTGCGCGTACGAATGTTACGAATAACAGCACTGGAGTAGCAGCCTCCGCCATATTTTACGACCTAGCATGGAATACGAATTCAGGGGGAGCTACTGCCTTTGCGAAAAACAAAGGTACAGAGATGAGACGCGGTAAAGCTCCGACTTATTATAATACGATTAATTTTGATACGCTTGCTCCGACTACGACAAACGGTGTAGCTTACCGAATTTGCGGTTCTACCGCTTATCCAGGTATTTTCGGTACCGATGATATTCCATTGGTCACTGATCCTGCACCAACAATTCCGGGGCAGAATCAAAATGTAACGGGTCTATTGGATGGTGGTTACGGACAGCAAATGTCCGTTACGATGAAAATTCAAAACACGACTTCAACAGCACGAAAATTCCGAATATTTATGGGGCGGACGACTGGATTCTATGCCTTCCCGTTTGTAAATATGGCGGGTACTTCGGTCTATCACAACTGGGTTGGCGGTGGCAGTTATGTAGATATGATTGAGACGGCCAATCTCGCACCAGGCGCTACAGAAACGGTATCGTTCTTCTTAGTTATACCAGCCATTTCGACGACTCCATTTGTGGTTGGTGCTCGAACGATTTAATAGAACCAGATATGCTGATGCGACAGAGGGCGAAAGCCCTCTGTTTGCTTTTTTTTCAATGTTCTATGAAGCTTTCGGGGGATCTCAAACATTTACAAATGAAATGCGTATAAAAGTTACCTAGCCGAGGAGGTATTCTATTAAAAATGAGATTTTTCGCTTTGTTTATTGCAGCAGTAGTAGGCTTGCTTCTAGTGGGTTGCTCTGCAAATTCTCCCCAAGACAAAATTAAAGACAATGCGGCAAGCCAACCGGAAAATAAAAAGGCTCAATTTGATCCTAATTTTACACCGGCTGTTCTTATTCAACCTGATGATTATAAAGATGACAAAGAGAAGCAAAGCATAGCCAATGGACTTGTTATTACGCTTCAAGCTCTTGTTGACCGCGATAAGGAAAAATTCGATGCTAATTTTGTTGATCCAAAGAAAGCTGAAACGTATCATTATTTATTTGATCCAGAGGTACAATACCGTTTCGACAGCTTTGAGATCGTTCAGTTTGTGAATCCTACTAAGGCTCATGTAACGGTGAAGTACAGTGGAAATACGATCGCAGAAGGTGTAGAGGAAGCATTATTTAGTCGCAATGCTACGTATTTTCTAGAGAAAACCAAAGAGGGGCAATGGAAGGTGACAGACATCGATTAAAGTATTTTTTCTCTTACTAAAAGGAAAAAAGAATGAAGAAAATGGTGCGATTTAGGAGGTTTTATGGTATAATAATAGAGTAAGTGAAGAGCAAATTGATCCGATTGGGTCCTTTTTTTTGCTCATAAAATAGAACAAATGTTCTCATTTAGGTTGTTTTTACCGCCATGCTTCTCACTTTACTATTGAAGAAGACTAAGGAGGTGTGTGAATGCTAAATGAAGATCAGATGAATCGATTTACCGCTTTTAAAAGAAAGAATAATGTCCTTTTTGATGACCGCGTTATACAAGAATTCTTCTCTCATGGACGTAATGTTGAGCTGTTGTTACTTACACTGGAAGGAGATTGTGTTAGCAAACGGCAATTGGAGGACAACTTCCGCAAGCATTTCTTCCGCATTCGATTCGTTAAATATTTGGTTTCCACGATTAAGTTCTGTGCGATTGATCAATTCCGATTCAACCAACGAAATGATACACGTCATCCGCTCATTTTTGACCAACCTACGATGGACGATCAGTCCACGGCTACACTAGGTGAATTGCTCTGCTCACAAGTTGAGCAAACGACCAATTCTTTGATTTCAGACCCAGAGCAATTCATAGATGATATTTCGAACGAGACATTAGAATCTGCTTATTCCCAGCTCACTCCACATCAGAAGGTAGTCATTACGCTAGGTTACGGCATGTCTTATCGAGACAATGAGATTGCCAAGATGCTGGGAGTTTCGCCTCAAGCCGTCGGCAAATCTCGCAATGCTGCCCTTAAGAAAATGCGAGCATCCATATCAATGAAGGAGGTGATGTAAGATGGATAATCAGTCGATGTTTCCTTCCGATTTATTGTCGGCCATAAGCCAGGTAGGATTTCCAATCGTGTTGACGGGATATTTGCTGCTGCGGTTTGAGAAGAAGTTGGATATTCTCACAGAAACGATCAAAAACTTAACAGACGTAGTCTCTGCGAAAAGGGAGGATGATTCAAAACGTGACCGATGAATTGTTCGATTTAGTAGAACTTGCACATCGCGGTGATAAGGATGCGCTGATGTCCATTATTAGCCTGTTCACACCTGTTATTAATTCTGTTCGCTGTAAGACCAAGTATGATAGGCAGGATGATCTTGCTCAGAGCATCAATGAGATCGTCATTAAAAAAATTATGGCCTACGATCTGACCACCACGCTCGATTTCACCTCGTTTTGCAAATTACGTACAGCACATATACTTGATACAAATAAAAAGGGTTAATGTTCAGGATGGTTGATCAGCCGTCCTGCTTGTTTTGAATAGGAGTTGAACGAGGGTGATTCGAATGCTGCATGTGTAGAAGCCTTAGGGGGCCCCGAGGCTTCTTTATTGTGCTTCGGCGTGTGAGTTCTTTTGCGTAGGATACAGGCCAAATGATATTTCATCGATGTAGGGATGAACAATTAATTTGGTGCCATCTATTTTTTGATACACATAGACAACTCCGATGCTTTGTTCGGTATTGGGAACCCCTCTTTGGTCAATGCGTAATGAAAATAGGTTTCGTACACATAGTAGGAGCCGACAATTAGAACGATAGCAATTAGAATGGCAGCCGGACCTTTTTTCAACATAATCATCATTTCCCTCATATTTAAATTTATAAAACGTGATGGATGTAGATAATGATGTTCTATGGATGTAAAGTTTCGCAAAGCAAGCATGAACTTGATTTATTGCTTTGACTCTTAATAAGACGTTAGTTTGTATATTAGGTTGCAGGTACATGGATGGATGATTGAGTTTCGAGCAAGATTTTAAGGAGCGTGTTTAATGCTGCTAAATGAAGAGAGATGCCCCTAAGCCCATTTCAATGGCGCTTGAGACATCTCTTGTTGCTATATTTATAGCTATGCTTAGAATAAAATTAACGCAATGCCTCAACCAAGCTGTGTCCGAATGCTTTAGCACCGTCTGGACCATCGCTAGTAATAATATCGTTGTGAGCAACGACATGCTCAGAGACATAGTCGACATTGTTATTTTTCAATGCGTTGATCATCACATCGACGGGATAGCAAGTAGCTGCTCGTCCAGCAAGCAAGCCTGTTTCCACAACGGATACAGAGCCAGCGCAAATGCCTGCTACGAGTACTTGCTGCTCATGGGCTTCTTTCAAATAGCTGATAAGTGCTTCGTTGCCCCAAAGGTGATCGATCGTGCCAGAACCGCCGATTACAGCCACAGCGTCATATTGGTTAGCGGCAGTATCAGAGAAGATCGCTTCCGAGTTCACTTTTCCTTCATAGTCGCCTGTAATTTCACCAACTACCGTGCTTGCAATCGTCACTTCAACGCCTGCTTGCTCCAATACTTCTTGCGGATGAAAACATTCATCTTCATTAAAACGCTCGGGTGGTATAATAAACAATACTTTTTTATTCATGTGTAATTCCTCCTAGTTGTGAATGAATCGTTGTAAGATTACTTACACTTTAACGCTGATTTTCTAAACTGTGAAGAATGCACTATTTTGTGCGGAAGTTACCTGAAGGTTACTTTTGCGTAGGACAAGGAGTTAACGAGCATCGATGTCAGATACATTACGAGAAGAAATTAAACAGAAAATATGGAACGGTGATTTTAACTGTGAAAAAGAACTGACGTTATCCATTTTGAGCGGCAAATGGAAAGTCGTTATTTTATGGCACCTAGGTGTAGAGGGGCCTCATCGCTTTAGTGATTTGCAGAAGTTGTTCCCTAAAATCTCGCACAAAATATTAACGAACCAACTGCGTGAACTGATGGAAGACGGGATCGTTCATCGGGAGGTTTATCCTGAATCTCCACCGAAAGTCGAGTACTCGATGACAGAGCTGGGCATGACCATTTTGCCTATCGTTGAAATGATGTATGACTGGGGCAAGAAGCGGATGATCGAGATTAAGCGAGAAATCGGAAGTCCTGAACGTGAATAAGCTAGCTCTCTCAAATGGTTGCGTAAATAAATAAGGCTAGGATGACAATAGAGAAGATCGTAAACGGCTTCTTACTTAGTCTTTTGTGTGCCACCCAAAATCCATAAGAGCATACTAGGGCAATGCTAGTATAAGCCAACATAAATAGCATTCCTTCTGGAGAAAATACAAACCATATCGTAGTGAAAGCAAGGAATCCCATCATTATGGGAACTAACATAACGGGGATGAATCCTAGGATGACAAAGAGTAGAGTCTGCAGCCAAAAGGAATATCTATTTAGGGAACGAAGAACAGCTACTGCAATGGAGTATAGAAGAAGTCCGACTGTGAAAAAGGCAGGTGCAGTCCACGTTATTAGCTTGTTAATCTCATTAAATGTTTCCCCGTATAAAGCCCAAAGAGAAGCTATATAAACGATTATCCCTGTTAAGTAACCGGTAACGGCAGCCCATATGTAAAATAAATCTGATCGCTTCATGTCAAAAACCTCCCGAATGCATGTATGAATGGATGAATATACAATTTAGTGGCAATCAATATACGTGAACTTTGTATAAGATGTTTCCTTTTGAGTGGCACATGAATTTCATGGAGAAGAGCCTAACCTGACTTACTGCCGGGCTAGGCTTTTTTGTGTATGGATTGAAGTTACGACTTCGAAGTATACGTTCATTTTTTTAGAAATAACAACTCGATAGCCTCAGTGATGGCTCAACTCGCGCACATTGAATCGGACTTAACTTCTAACTATGCTTTTCAATTGCTTCCTCTAACGAACGCTATTGACGTTATGTTTACGAAATTGTACACAATAGAATTTTAACGGTTACGAGAGAGCTTGTTTCAGTAATGATAGGGAAGAACATTGATTTATTAGATAAATAAGCTCAATGATACCCGTTGTATTTAAAAATAAGCAAATATAAGCCGAATAGCCTCTATGGCAACCGTTAGCGTCACGCAATCGACCATGCCGATAGAGATAGAGCTGCTGCCAATTGAACATTTTAATACACAGCTAATCTAATCAACAGAACCGGATTTAAGCTGCTGTTTGAATTGGGCTGTTAGTAATGGCACGACTTCAAATAAATCACCTACGATGCCATAATCGGCAATTTGAAAGATAGGAGCATCTGGGTCTTTATTGATTGCAATAATAACCCGTGATTGGCTCATGCCTGCGACATGCTGAATCGCGCCGCTAATGCCACAGGCGATGTATAGCTCGGGCGTGACGACCTTGCCCGTCTGGCCGATCTGCAGTGCATAGTCGCAATAGCCCGCGTCGCAGGCACCGCGAGATGCGCCGACTGCGCCGTTCAGCACTTCGGCCAACTCTTCGATTGGCTTGAAGCCTGCTGCGCTTTTGACGCCGCGCCCACCCGAGATGACGATCTTCGCTTCGCTCAGATCGACTCGTCCTGCTGCTTGTGTGACGACATCTCGAATGAAAGTGCGCAGTGTTGAGGCGGGGTAGGCGATGTTTACTACAGGTGCGGTGCGTCCTGTCTCATAAGACGGGAGCGGGAAATTGTTCGGTCGGACGGTGACGACGGACTGGGCAGAGGTGAACGTCCGCTGCTCGAATGCTTTGCCAGCGTAAATGGGACGAGTGTAGAGGATGCTGCCACTTGCAGCATCGGTTTCCAAAGCGATGATGTCAGAGATTTGGCCAGCTTGCAGCGAAGCCGCGGATAGCGGAGCAAGGTCTTTGCCGATGGAGGTGTGGCCGAAAAAGATTGCCTTTGGCTGGGCAGCTTGAATGACCGCTTGCAGCGAAGCATCGTAAGCTTCGGCGTTATAGTGTGTTAGGTCGTTGTGCTCGACGACATATACATGATCTGCTCCATAAGCGGCGAGCTCGTTGGCGAAGCGGGATACATCGCTTCCGATTAAGACAGAGGCAACCGTTGAGCCTTCCCCTGAAGCTTGCCGTGCAGCAGTAATGACCTCGAAGGATACTTGCCGCAAGGCACCTCCTTTTACTTCAGCTATCGCGAGATATACAGTAGTCATGCTTTCAACGCCTCCTTAACGTTAAGTGAATAGCTTGGCTTCCGTTTGCAGCAGTCCAATAAGCTGCTGGACTTGCTCCGCTGGAGCACCTGATAAACGCTTACCTGCCTGACGTGGCGGAGGAGTGGACACCGAAACACGTGCGGTGAGCGGCTGGCTGTGGATTGAGTCGAAGTCCGAAAGCGATAGCTGCTGCAAAGGCTTACGCTTTGCTTTCATGATGCCTTGTAATGACGGATAGCGAGGCTCGTTCAGCCCTTGTTGAGCGGTAAATAGAGCAGGCAATGCCGCTGTAAGCTGCTCGGTATCGCCTTCTGCGTCACGCTCAATTTCAGCTTGCCCGCCTTGGATGACAAGCTTCGTAATTGAACCTACATGAGGGATGCTTAATAACTTGGCGAGTCGAATCGCAACCTGCCCACTTCCGTTATCGACGGAGAAATTGCCGCCAAGAATAAGGTCGAATATTTGCTGGCTCACGTACGCATGAAGAATTTGTGCGACAGCGTGCTCATCAAGCGCGGCTCCTTCATCGCTAATAAGAACGGCTTCATCTGCACCCATTGCCAATGCGGTGCGAAGTGCTTCAGTAGCTCGTTCAGGGCCTATTGCAATGACCGTTACTTTCCCACCGTGCTCGTCACGAAGCTGAATAGCTTGTTCTACCGCATATTCATCATAGGGGTTGAGCACGAACTTAACGCCATCTTCCGAGATCGATCCCTGCTCGATAACAATCTTCTCTTCGGTATCGAAAGTCTGTTTCGCCAACACGATAATGTTCATCGCAGATACCACTCCTTTCATGGCTCACATTCGTTAATCATAGTAAGCAATTTCACTAACACACGCGTCCTTCGTTATATATATGGCTTAACCTCAGATCCTATTTCTTTGTGTGTACGGAACAGAGAGGGGAGAATATCCTTCTTTTGCTTAAAATATATATCAATCATACTGAGCGATTGCACTAGGACATCCGCTTGGCTGCACAGGAACGAAGCTGACAGCGACATTGATCCATGAGCTGCGCCGTCGTGGCGGTGGTTATGGTGTCGTATCGATGTGCATAGGCGGCGGTATGGGGGCTGCGGGCGTGTTTGAGGTGTTTGGCGCTGAACGGTAAGGTTTGATGATATTTTATCAGTTGGCTATTTTGTGCGTGGAAGGGGCGTTGGGATATGACGAAGACGAAAATTGTAGGAGGCAGCTTTGTCATTGAGGATGTGGGAGCAGACGCGATCGTAACACCGGAGGATTTTACGGCTGAGCAGCGGATGATACAGGATACGACAAGAGACTATGTAGCGACAGAAGTTATTCCGCATGATGAAGAACTAGAGAAGCAGGATTATGCACTGACGGTGAAGCTGATGCGCAAGGCAGGGGAGGTAGGCTTGCTTAGTGCGGATATTCCTGAATTGTACGGCGGACTTGGACTTGATAAGGTCAGCTCCACAATCATTAGCGAAACGTTATCACCAGCTTCCTCCTTCGCTTTATCGATTGGGGCACATGTTGGAATAGGTACGCTGCCAATTGTATTTTTCGGCACACCTGAACAGAAGCAAAAGTACTTGCCCGACTTAGCGACAGGTGAAAAGATTGCAGCTTATTGCCTCACCGAACCTGCGTCAGGGTCGGATGCGTTAGGGGCGAAGACGACAGCGAAGTTGTCTGAGGATGGCCAGCACTACATTCTTAACGGCTCGAAAATTTATATTACGAATGCGGGCTTTGCAGATATTTTCATCGTGTATGCCAAGGTGGACGGTAAAGACTTTACAGCCTTTATCGTGGAGCGGGATATGGAAGGCTTTGCGGTAGGTCCTGAGGAGAAGAAGATGGGGATTAAGGGTTCCTCGACACGTCCGCTGTACTTTGAGGATGTGAAGGTTCCGGTTGATCATGTGTTAGGTGAGATTGGGCGCGGCCATCTAATTGCTTTTAATATTTTAAATATCGGTCGCTTTAAGCTGGCAGCAGGTTGTCTTGGTGCTCAAAAAGAAGCAATTGCTTTAAGTTCTCAATATGCCAATGAGCGTAAACAGTTTGGACGTGCGATTTCTTCATTCCCACTTGTCGCTGGCAAGCTGGCAGATATGAATATTCAGACGTATGTATCGGAAAGTATGGTATACCGCACATCAGGTCTTATCGATGAACGCTTAAAGGACGTCAATGATCAAGATGCTGACTCTGGTACACAGGCTGCGAAAGCAATCGCGGAATATGCGCTCGAATGCTCGATCAACAAAGTATTTGTCACGGAAGCGCTTGATTTTGTGGCAGATGAAGGGGTACAAATTCACGGCGGCTACGGTTATGTGCAGGAATATAAAATTGAGCGTATTTATCGCGATTCGCGGATTAATCGTATTTTCGAAGGAACAAATGAGATCAATAGGCTGCTTATCCCTGGCACGCTGCTGAAGCGCGCGATGAAAGGTGAGCTGCCGCTAATCGCGAAAGTCCAAGAGCTGCAAGGAGAGCTAATCTCGCTTATGCCTGGGCAAACCTTTGAGGGAACGTTGGAACAAGAAGCGCATTTGGTAGCAGCTGCGAAAAAAGTGTTCTTAACAGTTGGAGGATTGGCCGTACAGAAATACGGGACTTCCCTGGAGAAAGAACAAGAGGTGCTTAGTTATTTGGCAGATTTGATGATCCAAATTTATGCCATCGAGAGCACGCTGCTTCGTACCCGCAAGCGGATCGGTAAGGTAGGGGAAGAGAAGGCGAAGGCCGCGATTCAGATGACCGAAGTGTTTATTCATGAGGCATTTGCTAAGATCGAGCATATTGCCAAAGAAACGGCAGCTGCCATGGAGAGCGGAGATACACTGCGTACGCATTTATCGATATTGAAGAAGCTCGTACGCCGGACACCGATCAACGCCGTTGGCTTGAAGCGGGAGATTGCGGCGCGCGTCATTCAAGCGGAGGGCTATATTATTTAAGAGCAGTTGAACCACTAGAGGAGATGACTGCATTTACATGCTTTACTTCATCTAATCAACTTCAGGCACTTAGACTGGACTTTTGGCGGGGCAAACAGTGGGCTGCGGCATGTTAGACTATCTTTATCCAAAACGCTGCGACAGAACGAACATCTCAGACCTCTTACATCGAAACGAAGCGTTAAGCAGATAAGGATGTGGGGCATATGAAAAAGTCAACTTGGCCGTTAGTGATCGTTGCTGTCTTTGCATTAGTCATTTCGGTGATGGCATGGAATCAGTATATTTTTACTCCAGATGCGCTGGGGGAGAATGGCGACGGATTAATAGGGGTAAAGCAAGGTGAAGCAACTACGTTTACTGCTCTGTGGACAGGAATGCTGTACGTTCATATCGTAAGCAGTGTAATTGCTTTGGTTATCGGAGCCTATCAATGGTTTCCACGGTGGAGGAAGAAATATCGTGGGGCTCATCGAAAATTAGGAATGTTGTACGGCATTGGCGTGCTGTTTGGTGGAATTAGCGGACTGTATTTAGCTGTATATGCGACGGGTGGCTGGATTTCTCAAGCGGGGTTTGGAGTACTTGCCGTATTATGGCTGTACACGGTGTTTTATGGAGTACGTGCAGGCATTCAAGGCAATTTCCGTGAACATCGCAAGTGGATGCTGCGCAATTATGCGCTAACGTTTGCGGCGGTTACACTGCGGATGATGATATTAATATCTGTCTCCTTGTTCGGTGGAGAGAATTTCTTAGCTTATTACGTTGTCATTTCCTGGATGTGTTGGGTGCCGAATTTGCTCGTAGCAGAGTGGATAATCCGCAGGAGTGACACTGTTCAACACAAGCTTGCCACGTAGAAGATTAAATAAAAGAAAAGGAGCAGTGTCCGTGACAGGACGCTGCTCCTTTGTTCGTTGGCATCATTATTATCTATAAAGATACCTTCGTAATTGTCCAAATTATTAAGAGCTAAACTGCGCGTGATGCAAGCGGCTGTAAATCCCGCCAGCGGTTACAAGCTCATCATGCCTGCCTTGCTCGGAAATGCCTTCCTCTGTAACAACGACGATACGATCTGCGTTCTTAATCGTCGCCAATCGGTGCGCGATGACGAGTGTCGTACGTCCAACAGAAAGTTCCGCCAAAGACTGCTGAATCGCCTGTTCCGTCTCGGTATCAAGAGCGGAGGTCGCCTCATCAAGAATGAGGATCGGCGGGTTTTTCAAGAACATGCGCGCTATCGCTAAGCGCTGCTTCTGACCACCAGAGAGCTTCACGCCGCGTTCACCAACAACAGTCAGCAAGCCATCTGGCTGTGAACGGATAAAGTCGTCCAATCTTGCACGACGAGCAGCCTCCAAAATTTCTTCATCGGTTGCACCAAGCTTGCCGTACTCAATATTTTCCCGAATTGTTCCTGCGAATAGGAACACATCTTGCTGGACGATACCGATCTGGCGACGCAAGCTTGTGAGCGTCATATCGCGAATATCGATGTTATCAATCGTGATGCTGCCCTTATTTCGCTCGTAGAAGCGGGGGAGCAGGCTGCACAGCGTTGTCTTACCAGCGCCTGATGGACCGACAAATGCAATTGTTTCACCTGCATGAATCGTCAAGTTAATCTGGTTAAGAACATTAGCATGGCCTTCGTAACCGAACGTTACGTTGTCATAACGGATATTTCCGTTTAGATGAGTGACCTCAATTGCATCCGGCATATCTGCTACATCCGGCTCTGTATCAATAATTTCGAGATATCGTTTGAAGCCGGCAATGCCTTTTGGATAGCTTTCGATAACAGCGTTAATTTTCTCAATCGGTCTAAAGAACACGTTCGTAAGTAACAGGAAGCCGACAAACTCACCGTTTGTAATTTTACCTTGAAGGACGAACCACGTCCCTGATATTAGTACAAATAAATTTCCCAATCGCATAAGCAGGTAGCTGGTCGAAATATTGAAGCCCATTATTTTGTAGGCCATCAGCTTCGCTTCACGGAAACGCATATTGTTGACGGAAAATTGCTTCTTCTCATGTTCCTCGTTCGCAAACGCTTGAACAACGCGGATACCACCAACACTATCTTCCACGCGCGCGTTGAAATCCGCGATATCGGAGAACATGCGGTCAGCCGCTACCGTCATGCGCTTGTTGCACACTACGACCAGCCATGCCATAAATGGTACGATAATGAAAGTCATCAAGGCCAGCTGTACATTCATATACAGCATAATCGTAAAGGAACCGATCAAGGTCATGATCGCGATAAAAATATCTTCAGGACCGTGATGCGCGACCTCACCAATTTCGAACAAATCATTCGTCATACGAGACATCGTATGTCCTGTTTTATTGTTGTCGAAGTAACGGAAGGACAGCTTTTGAATATGGTCGAACAGCTTTTTCCTCATGTCTGTTTCAATGTTGATACCAAGCTTATGGCCCCAGTACGTTACTACATAGTTGAGTCCTGTATTGATGATATACAAGATGAGCAGCCCGAAGCATGCCCATGTGATCCATGTCCAGTTATTGCTTGGAAGTAGATCATCTACGACTCTATTAACAACGAGTGGGAATCCTAACTCTAAAATAGCAGCGATCACAGCACATGAAAAATCGAGTATAAACAAACCGCGATAAGGACGGTAGTACGAGAAAAATCGTTTTAACATGGAAATGCGTTTCACTCCTTTGGCTACTGTGCATATGGTTAAAGATAACTAATTGATAATCGTTATCAATGGTAGCATCAATTGTATAGGATGTCTACAAATCTCATGAATATTAATGAGGTGTTATTTTAAAAAAAGAGCAGCGCCACCAATGTGACTCTGCTCTTTCTGAATGTAATAGATAAATAAAATAATTACAGCTTACAGCTCGTCGAAACCGTTGTCGTCGCCAGCTTTTGCGTACGTGCGAGACTTCGCTTCAAAGAAGTCAGTCTTCGTTGCATTCAAAGCTTCGTCAGAGAATGGCTTAATCCAAGGCATGCAGTTCACATCAACGCCTTCATAGGCTTTGTCCATACCCATGAGAGCAAGGCGGCGGTTCGCGATATGCTTGATGTAGTCAGACAATTCACGAAGGTCAATACCGCTAATGTTTTTAAGCGTGTAATGTGCCCAGTTCGTTTCCAATTGTACAGCGCGCTCAATTGTATCATATACAAATTTGCGGTTTGCTTCTGTATCCAACTCTGGGAAGTCGCGCATCAACTGCTTGAACACTTCACCGAAGAAGTAGCAGTGCTGGTTCTCATCACGTTGAATGTAAGAGATCATTTGGCTCGTACCCATCATCTTCTGATCGCGTGCCATGTTGTAGAAGAAGGCAAACGTTGAATAGAAGAAGATGCCTTCAAGAATCAAATCCGCAACCAACGATTCGAAGAACGTTTGTGGAGTCGGATTGTTACGGAAAGACTGATAAATATCAGCGATAAAGCGATTGCGCTCAAGCAATACTTCATCGTGTTTCCAGTACTCGAAAATTTCTTTCTGTTCCTGCTCTGAAACGATAGAAGAAAGAACATAAGAGTACGATTGATTATGAACAACTTCTTGCTGCGCGATAATTGCAGAAATCGCTTCAAGCGAAGAGTCTGTAAAGTACTGCTTCACGTCGCCAACGTACATCGTCTGCATGGAGTCTAGAACAGCAAGTAAGGAAATGTTGATTTTGAATGCACGGCGCTCTTCTTCAGACAATTGAGCAAACTGCTGTGCATCTTTGTTCATTGGAATTTCGTCTGCGATCCAATGATTCAATAGCAATACTTTGTACAGCTTGTACATATGTGGCATGCGAATATCGTCCCAGTTCAAAATACCGGAGCATTCGCCCATAATAATACGAGTCGATTGGTTAGGTGCCGATGTATTAAAGATCGACTGGCGCTTCAAATCTTGTTCTAACAAGCTCATGAAGGAGCACGTCCTTTCTGCGTAACAATAATAATAGAAATAAGATAGAGATGAAATAGGGAAGCAAAAGCATATATCATAAAGTTTCGAATGCGAAACCGTTTGTCCAAAGGAAGGGCACAAGAGGAAGGCGTTAGCCAGTAACTCATTGTGCCCTATTATCATATATACGTGTTCGTTTAAAAAGCGTGAAAGCTTATCAATCTTTAGCTATTAAGAGCTGCAAGATTCACATTCTTCAACCGTCAATGCTTGGCTGCGCACGTAGTACGTAGACTTCATGCCATCGCGCCATGCGTGAAGATGTAGCTCAAGGAACTCAACTGCACGAATGTCAGGACGAACGTACAAGTTGAAGCTTTGGCCTTGATCAATATGACGCTGACGAGCAGCTGCCATACGGATAGATGCATGTTGGTCAAGACGGAATGCCGTCTTGTAGAACCACATCGTCTTGTCGGACAAGTCTGGAGCCGGATTCGCAATCTTGTAAGTTGTTTTCTCTTCGTAGCTCAACAACTCATATACAGGGTCAATACTTGCTGTAGAACCTGCAATGATGGACGTAGAGCCATTTGGTGCTACTGCCATCAACCAGCCATTGCGCATACCGTTCTCACGAACGTCTGCCGCCAACTGCTGCCATTGCTCAGTTGTAATAAATTCACCAACGCGAGTTCCTGTTGTATACTCACGATCTTCGAAGTAGCCGCCATTTTCCCACTCGGAACCAGGGAAGAGCTCGTAAGTTCCTTTTTCCTTCGCCAACTCCATGCTGGAGCGAATAGCCAAGAAGTTAATGCGCTCATAAAGATTGTCATTGAACGTAACCGCTTTGTCGGATTCCCAAGCAATTCCTTCAAGTGCAAGCAAGTGATGCAGACCGAATGTACCAAGACCGATTGCACGGTAGCGGCGGTTCGTGTGCTGTGCTTGCAATACTTCAATATTGTTAATGTCGATAACATTATCGAGCATACGAACCTGAATCGGTACAAGGCGGTCCAATACGTCAGCACGTACGGCACGAGCCAAGTGAATGGAGTTCAAGTTACATACAACAAAGTCACCAGGTGTTTTCGTAATTACAATGCGTGTTTGGCCGTCTTTCGTTACGAGCTCTTCGTGCTCAACAACGGTAGCGGACATGTTTTGGAAAATCTCTGTACACAAGTTCGAGCTGTAAATCATACCGTGACCTTTGTTCGGGTTCGCACGGTTGGCAGCGTCTTTGTAGAACATGTAAGGTGTACCTGTCTCAAGCTGAGACTTCAATACACGCTTCATAATGTCGATTGCCGGCAGCGTAATGCGGGACAGTTGAATGTTAGCTACTGCCTCAGCATACTTTTCACGGAATGTGCCTTCGCCGAACTTCTCATCATAGAAGTCTTCCAAACCAAGTGGTCGACCATTCGCATCGGTCCAACCCATTACTTTCTTAATTTCGTGTGGGCAGAACAGGTGCCAGTCTTCACGCTTCTCCACAGCTTCCATGAATAGATCCGGAATAGAAATACCGTGGAAAATGTCATGCGCACGCATGCGCTCATCCCCGTTGTTCAACTTTAAGTCGAGGAAGGACAGGATATCTTTATGATACACATCTAAGTAAACAGCGATTGCGCCTTTACGCGTACCCAATTGGTCAACGCTTACTGCTGTATTGTTCAGCTGGCGAATCCATGGGATTACGCCGGAGCTTGTATTTTTATGTCCGCGAATATCGGAACCGCGAGCACGTACTTTACCTAAGTAAACGCCGATACCGCCGCCCATTTTGCTAAGACGAGCTACGTCTGTATTGGAATCGAAAATACCTTCCAAGGAGTCGTCGATCGTATCGATGAAGCAGCTGGAAAGCTGACCAGCGACTTTCTTACCAGCATTCGCCATCGTTGGCGTTGCTGCTGTCATGTACAAGTTACTCATTGCCCAGTACGCTTCTTTAGCAAGCTCTACACGGCGCTCCGCAGGCTCTTGGTGCATCAAGTACATGGCGATAACCATGTAGCGCTCTTGTGGAAGCTCCATCGTACGAGTATCGAAGTCAGTAGCCAAGTAACGCTCACGAAGCGTCAAAAGGCCGATATAGTCGAACAACTCATCACATACAGGCTCGATCGCAGCACCCAGATCACGAATCTCCTCTGGAGTGTATGCATCAAGTAGTTCTTGACGGTACACACCGATTTCGACGAGGCGTTTGATCAATTTATAGAAATCGCCATATGGCTTGTCTGGATAAGCTTTGTAGTTGCGATGTACGGCTGCTTCTTTGTACAGTTTCGTCAATAGGGAACGCGCAGCGACGAACTTCCAGTCCGGCTCTTCACGGGATACGAGCTCCAGCGCAGACATAATGCCAGCTTGTGTAATTTCTGCAGCTTGTACACTAGAAGAACGAAGCTTCGTAAGCACACTGCGGTGCCAGCGCTCGATCTCAAGATGCGGGTAATCCTCCATAATACGTTCACCGTATACACGGATACGATTGGCATCGAAGGCAAGAGAGCGGTTGTTAGGCTTAAGTACCGTCTGCACGGTATGAGCAGTATTGGTTGAATACATAGGTTGTTCCTCCTCCACATAAATCCGTACTATCCTGCGTCATGTACATCCATATCATAAGCTGTCATTCAGCTAATCCTTCTATAAATAGTAGGCATTAGGCATGATACAGCGTTCTAACCGTCCGTCATGAGTCATAAGGAAGCCTCTTTGCTGCATAGACGTGACTGTCGGATCGTTCCGAACAGGTGTTAGCAGCAAAGAGGCGTACTATTGTTATAAATTGCGCATACTGAATGTACCCTTATTCTCTAAAGGGCTGTGTTACTCATTAACGTTGTCTTGGGTGGCTGTCCTGGGACAGCTTGTCTAAGTCCAACGCGACCTTGGCAAGGTTATCATGTAGTAAAAATAGAGCACTCTGAACTTCCTGCGAGGTCGATAAAATGGTTCATCCATATCAGTAATCAAGTTGTTAATATACTACATGAAATAAGGGGAAGTAAATAGGACTGAGTGACATTAATCATACCATATTGGGCTAAACCTTTGGTGCCATTGGCTTTAATTCGAGAGAAATTTTTTTTGGAAATGATGAGCTTCACCATGTGTCATTTTGAACACTGAAATTGTAGCAGCTCGATGCTCACTTTTCTGTAGGTTTATTACTAATATACCAGTAAGCTATACCGACAAATACTATTCCGCCAACTGCATTGCCAACCGTAACAGGAATCATGTTGTACAGCCATCCTGCCCATGTGATGGAATCAGGGTGCTGCGGTAATAGGAGAGACAAAGTGAGCAATGACATATTGGCAACACTATGCTCATACCCCGTCGCTATAAAGGCATATAGCATCCACCAAATAAGTATTAGTTTTGCGATGTCTTCCTTTGCACGCATTGATGTCCATATCGCTAAGCAGACCAGCCAGTTGCACAAAATCCCTCGGAAAAATAGCTCATGGATCGGCATATTCATTTTCGCTGCTGCGGTCGTAAATAATAAATGATCGGGGGCAACTTTTCCGAAAATGCCTGTACCATAGATGAGCAGACTGAATAATACAGCACCAGCCAAATTGCCAAGGAAGACAATGACCCAACTGCTCCATGTTACGGACCACGGTGTTCGCTTGGAGAGGCTGCTCACTGTAAATAGCATATTGTTACCCGTTAGCAGCTCCGCCCCTGCAAATATGATTAAAGTAAGCGCGATGCCAAAGGAGGCACCCATAATTACCGAAGTAGCCGGAGAGTTAGCTTCCATAAAGGGACTGCCAACTTTGAAAATAAGCATAATGCCAAAGCCAACGTAAGCACCCGCTAGCATCGCTGCCACCCAATATCGTGCCAGGCTTGATTGCATTAATTTCTTCTTCGTTTCTACCGCTTCATTAATCTGGTCAATCGTTGGCTGAAACATGTTACCCCTCGCTTTTTCAATTACGAATATATAGTAGTTTTTATTTGATAAATTTTGATGAAGTTCTATTAGTAATTCATAGCTTTCAAGTAGTTTCTAGTTTATTACAACGTATATGGAATTGTCTCGAATTTCGGAGTAAGAAAATAGAGCCTCTTAAAGTCATCATTTGTTATTGATTAGCTAACGATCAGCGATCAGCAGCTAGTGATGCGTTCGATAGGCTCTTGCGATACTAGGGAAGCACTGGATTAGAAATTAGCGGCAAAAATGCAGTTATTTCATCTGTTAATAGGCTTATTTAGGCTGTTATCTGCAAAAATGCATTTATTTTTCTATTCGTAGCCATTTCAGCTACATAATCGAGAAAATAACTGCACATTTGTCCATTTTTATTGTCAAATGAAGTTTTTTCATTAAAATAACTGCATTTTTGTCCATACATTGTGATTTTCGCGCGATAAGTGGTAGATTTCGTGAATACCAATACTACTCTGTTCCCAGCTAATTATTTTACAATCCCGCGTTCTTTTGCAGGCGGCGAACGATGGCCATAAAGTCTTCCTTAGAGATGCCAGGAGCAAATTCTTCAGGAAGGTCATCCAAATCAGGAATCGGATGGCCTTCTGGCGTACCTTGCTTCACTTCTAATGGCTTGCCGTCCCCTGGGTGCTTACCGTTCCAAATCAATCCGATATCCTTGTAGTCGTTATCACTCCACGTATACAGAATTCGTCCAAGCCCCTGATCCTCGAATTTGCGTGCAGTTTCAAAGGCGCGGTTATCGAGGTTCGGAATCGGCAGCATCTTGGTTACATCGACTCCTGTTGCAATTTCCAATGCCTTTGAGTAGGCAAGAACATGGGTACCGCCACGCACGAGCAAATATCCAATCATGGCACGGGCTGTAGGATGGTCCGTCATTTCATACACTCTCATCTTATGGGTGCGAGCGCCGCATTCTAGGAAAAAGTTATGCAGCAGATCAAGCACGAGGTTGCCGCTGTTAAATACGTAGTCTCCCGCCCACGGTCGGCCCATCGAATCCCCAACGACGGTCGTTTGAGCATTCGCGATAAAGTGATACGTATTGCGGGCGTTCATACCGACATGTAGTGGCGTTTTATTCGGATTGCCTGGTTTTGTGCTGCCTGACAGCACAATGTTAATCGTATTGGAGACAAGCTCAACGTGCCCGAACTCTTCTGCCGTTATGCTGGCAACGATATCATAAAAAGGCTTCAGTTTTCGCTTCTGCCGAAAGTTGAATGACTGAAACATATAATTATTTAAGGTAGACATCTCACCGAACCGTCCACCCAGCAGTTCCTGCACAGCGGCAGCAGCATTCGGGTCTCCTTCCTTTAAGACAGGCAAATCAATCGCCAGTCGATTGATTCGTTTGAACATGTGAAGACCTCCTTTATCAGGGAGTGAATTTATGTGACTCGACAGCGTTCCCAAATTCGGTTCTAATCGTGCTGCCTATTTTTCTGTTACACAAGCTCACAAAGTTCATCATCATACATTGTTTTAGACCTATGCCGACGACAGAATGTCCTATGTCTACAGCCTGCAAAGAGCCTCGTTTGACCTTGATATTAGGGTCTTTTACAATAGTGAAAAGATTCGGATTCATGAAGGGGAATGACACGTGTATAAAATATTGATTGTCGAAGATGATCCGAAAATAGCAGAGCTACTAGCCTCTCATATTGAGAAATATGGATATGACAGCATCGTTATCCAAGATTTCGGTTCTGTTCAAGACGAGTTTCAGCGTATCCAACCCCATATCGTGGTGATGGATGTCAATTTGCCTAGCTATGATGGCTATTATTGGTGTCGGCAAATTCGTATGGTATCCACTTGTCCTATTTTGTTCTTATCTGCACGCAGCGGTGAGATGGATCAAGTGTTGGCTTTAGAGAGCGGAGCGGACGATTATATTACAAAGCCATTTTCAAGAGAAATTGTGATGGCGAAAATTCGCAGTCAAATTAGGCGTGTATACGGCGACTATGCGATAAAGGAACGTATGGTGGAAAAGTACGGCATGATGCTGTATCCGGAACGGCTTGAACTTCATCTCAAGGGCAGCATGGTTCCGTTGACAAAGAAGGAAGCCGTCCTCATTGAGACGCTGCTTGAGGCTTGTCCACGTATCGTAAAGCGAGATGCTATTTTGGATAAGCTATGGGACGATGAAAGCTATATTGATGACAATACATTGAGTGTAAACATTACCCGCTTACGGAAGAAGCTGTCGGATCTCGATGTAGAAGATGCGCTGGAGACGGTACGCGGAGTCGGCTATCGCTTAAATCAAACATGGTCGATTGAAGGTCAGTCATGAGACTGTTTATTCGTGAACATATTCCACTGATAGGCTTTACGGTGATTCAATTATTTCTTGTGCTGCTCGTCGTATGGTTTGATGGCTACAAGCAAATAGGGACAGCATTGTACGCGATGTTTCTCGGATTGTTTGTGCTGCTAGGTTATTTGATATATCGATATGTGACCCATCGCAAGCTATATGAGCGGCTTTCTCGACCACTCTTGTCCATCCATGATGGGGGAAATACGGCTGATACCCCGTTAGGTCAAGCTGTTGATACCTTATTGGAGAAGCAATACAGCTTTTATCAACAGCAGCTCAAGACGTGGGAGCGCAAGCAGCAGGATCATCTTACGTTTATGAACCAATGGGTTCATCAGATGAAAACGCCACTATCGGTCATTGAGCTCATTATCCAGGATGGCGAGGATATCGATCTAACAAGCATTTCGGAAGAGACGGATCGGCTGCGACAGGGGCTTGAAATGGTTCTTTATATGTCTCGACTGGAAACGTTCGCTCAAGATTTTCATGTGGATCGAGTATCTCTGCACGCAGTTGTCAAAGAAGCAATTAAGGACAATAAGGGATTTTTCATTCGAAGTTATGTGTATCCGGAAAATGTAGTCCCTGATGATCTGTTCGTTGAGACCGATGTGAAGTGGCTTCGATTTGTTATTTATCAGCTGCTATCTAATGCCATTAAGTATTCGGCAGGCAGCCGAGAAAAGATAACCATATCAGCGTATACACAGGAACGTGCGGTCATTTTGGAAGTCACAGATCGTGGTGTAGGCATACCTAAGCAGGATCTATCTCGCGTATTTAGAGCGTTTTATACAGGAGAAAATGGGAGAGTATATCGGGAATCAACAGGCATGGGGTTGTATCTCGTGAAAGAGGTCATCGATAAGCTCCATCATAACATTACCCTTGAATCGACGGTTGGAGTTGGTACCACCGTTCGTATTGAATTTCCACATGCCCGATCATAATTGATATGTTTCCTTGGGAAAAATCATTGATAATAAGAGGACATAAGAACGGGGATTGCTTAGTCAAACCTCGTTCTTTTTTATATCCGTTCACAATTATAGGAGCGAACATAACCTTACAAAGTTGTTAGTTTGGTGAAAGATGGAAAGGTAGGAGAAGGTGCGAGGGTGGTCTATACTAAGTGCATCTGAGAAAGGAGACGGAATGATGGAAATCGTTAACGTTCGCGACCTCTGCAAGGTATATAAAGAAAAAGTAGCGTATGAGGCCTTGACCAATATTGATTTAACAATTGCTAAGGGAGAGTTTGTTGGCATAATGGGGCCTTCCGGCAGTGGCAAAACAACACTTCTCAATATTATATCGACGATCGATGCGCCAACTTCTGGTGATGTTCGAATTAATGGTCAATATCCGCATGATTTGTTTCCCGAGCAGCTAGCTGCATTTCGCCGTAAAGAATTAGGCTTCGTGTTTCAGTCATTCAACCTATTGAACACACTCACAGTAGAAGAAAATATACTGCTTCCTCTTACACTCGAAGGTATTCCGCTTAAAGAAATGGATATCAAAGTGAAAGCGATAGCGCAGAAGCTCGGTATATCAGATATATTGCAGAAGCGTACGTATGAAATATCTGGTGGGCAAGCACAGCGAACTGCGATTGCTCGTGCACTCATACACGATCCGAAGCTTGTACTGGCTGATGAGCCAACAGGAAATTTGGATTCAAAGGCTGCTCGCGATGTCATGGAATTGATGGCTCATTTAAATCGAACCGAGCAGACGACGATGATGCTGGTGACGCATGATGCGATGGCGGCCAGCTATTGCAACCGAGTTGTCTTTATTAAGGATGGCAAATTCCACAATGAGATTGAATGCGGAGAGAGCCGGGAGGAGTTCTATCAGAAAATTATTCATGTCCTATCGCTGTTGGGAGGGTATCGACATGACGTTTCGTCAATTCGCGTTTAGAAATATTGTTCGGAATAAACGTGTCTATGTAGCCCATTTTTTGAGCAGCTCGTTTTCGGTCATGATTTTCTTTATTTATGCGCTGCTGCTGTTTCATCCCAATTTGCAAGGAGAGTTGGCTTCTACTAGCATTACCATTAGTCAACTTGGCATGATGGCGATGGAGGTATCGCAATATATTATTTTTACGTTTTCGTTTTTCTTTTGTATGTATTCAGTCAGTGCTTTTTTGAAGGCGCGTAAGCGAGAGTTTGGCATTTTGATGGTACAGGGGATGTCACCGAAGCAGCTTCATCAGCTTTTGTTTATGGAAAATATGATGATTGGTCTAGCTTCGATTATCGTAGGCATTCTAACGGGAGTTGTGCTGTCCAAGCTCATATTGCTTGTTAGTGCCAGCGTGTTGTTCATACGAAATGGACTTCCGTTCTATATTCCGTGGCAAGCTATATCCTTAACGGCATTGGCGTTTATAGTGATGTTTTTGGTAGTCTCATTACTCACATCAAGGTTGGTGAAGACCAATCAGTTAATTGAGCTGATTCGGTCGGCAGATAAGCCTAAGCCTGAGCCGAAGGCGTCCGTATGGTTAGCGCTATTATCGATTGTGCTCATCGTGGCAGGATATGCAACTGTATTTTATTTTGCGCTGAAAGAACAATCCCCGTACATACTTCTTGCATGTGTCACTCTTACGGTGATAGGGACGTATTTCTTATTTACACAGCTGAGTGTGTATGTGCTCCGTTTGTTACGCGCTAGGAGAGGGCTACTGCTTCGCAAAACGAATTTACTGGTATTGTCGGAACTTGGTTATCGGATGCGAGACAATGCCGTGATGTTCTTTATGGTTTCGGTGGTAACGGCTGTATCTTTCACAGGCATTGGTACTTCTTTTGCTCTGCTGAATCCAGGCCTTGCTGCTATGGAGAAGCCGTACGCATTTACGTATAACTCCCTTGGTAATAATCCGTATGAAGAAGAGCATTGGAAGATGATAGAGAATGAGCTTGGACGGGCAGGATTTGAATATGAGTCAGCTAAAATAGAAGTGACCCATACAAACAATGGAGAGGGCTTGCTTACGCTGTCTGACTATAACAGCTTGGCTGGTATGCTCGGATATCCACCAGAAACATTATCTGATCCGAATGAGGTTCTATTAGCCCCTACAACCGTATTCCAACAAACCCAGTTCAACAAGAAGGCAATGTTACCAGAAACCGTGACGATAGATGTTCGGGATTCGAAATATGATATGAAGGTGAAAACAGCAGGAGCGGCAATTGTAGATACTTACGTGGAAAAGGTTATCGTGGTGCCTGATGAGCTAGCGGAGCGTGCAAAGTTTGAATCAACAGAGCATATTAAATTTGTCGTTAAGGACTGGGAATATACACAAGAAGTAGCACGAAAGATCGAGGCTAACTTAGAGGAGTATCCCGATGCAAAAGGCGGTTTTTACTTTGAGTCACTTGTTACACACTGGCTTACTTCCAAGCAGGAAAATGGGATTATTCTCATGGTAAGTGTGCTGATCGGCATCGTATTCTTTACGTTCGCAGCCAGTTTCCTGTACTTCCGTTTATACACAGACCTTGAGCGAGATCGCCAGCATTACAACATGATTGCGAAGGTTGGATTAAGCCGAAAAGAAATGAAGCGGGTCGTCACCGCCCAATTCGTATTAATGTTCTTCCTGCCTTTCCTAGTGGCAGTTGTCCATAGCAGTGTCGCATTTATGGCGCTGCAGCAGTTAGTCAGCTACTCGGTCTTGCAGGCATCGATTCTTATTTTTATTACCTTTGCAGTTGTACAGTTTATATACTTCATCGGAATTCGATGGCGCTATCTTCACAATTTGATGCGTGCGATGTAGTCCAAGGATAATAAAAAATCCCCTTACGAATTGAGAACACTGCTGCTCCAAGCAGCGGCGCATCTCTTGCTTTCGTTAAGGGGATTTTTAGGTTTGCAGCTGTGCTGCCTATGGACGAATATAAATGTTCATTACTTAACTAGCACTAGCACAAGATTACCATCCACGCTTGTAAGGCTGCGGCGCCTCCAGCTTGGCATTCAATACTTCAGCTGCACGGCGCGGCCAGTAGGGATCACGCAGCAATTCACGGCCTATGAACACAAGATCGGCACGATGATTACGTACAATGTCTTCTGCGTGAGTAGGCTCCGTTATAAGTCCAACGGCTCCTGTTAAGATCCCCGTCGATTGACGAATCATCGAAGCATAGTTAACTTGATAGCCTGGGTAAGCTTTGACTGGATACGGTACCGTTCCACCTGAGCTGCAGTCTACGACGTCAACGCCTTGTGATTTCATACGGCGCGCATAGTCCGTATACGTCTCTATGGAGTTGCCGTTTTCAGCATATTCATTTGCTGATATACGGACGAATAAAGGTTTATCCCAAACGTGACGGACGCTATCAATGATTTCTGCTAAAAAACGATAGCGATTGTCGCTGTTTCCACCGTATTGATCTCTTCGTTCATTGGTGAGTGGTGACAAAAATTCATTGATAAGATAGCCATGAGCTGCATGAATTTCCACGACGTCGAAGCCTGCCTGATCAGCTCGCTGCGCCGCATCTGAGAATGATTTGATCGCTTTGCGAATCTCTTCTTGCGACATCTCCTTCGGAACTTGATAGTCGCTATTAAAGGCAATGGCCGAAGGAGCTACGGCATCAGGAACCTCCGCTTTGCGACCTGCATGGGCGATTTGAATGCCGATTTTCATCCCGTGCGTATGCACGATATCTACGAGTCGACGCAAGCCTTCAATATGCTCATCGCTCCATATGCCCAAGTCGCGGGAACTAATCCGCCCGTTCGGTTGGACAGCTGTAGCTTCCACCATAATAAGGCCCACTTGTCCAACTGCACGTGATGCATAGTGGACCAAATGCCAATCGTTTACTTTTCCGTCCTCGGTTTCACAAGCGTACATGCACATGGGTGACATGACAATCCGATTTGGCAGTGTTACATTACGAATCGTTAACGGTTCGAATAAATGAGGCATAGTATACCCTCCACTCTACTTGATCCATCGTTAATCTATCTTATCGCTAGTTATTTTGATAGGTAGATATACAATCATTATACCTGTTCATAAGATCACTTACCAATCACATACAGTAGCGGGATATATGGACATTTTTCTAAAACGAATCAGCTATTTTTACGCCAACACCTGGTCAAACCATTGGATGACATCTGCGGTAACTTCATCACGATTCGTATCATTAAGCAGTTCGTGTCTTCCTTCTTTGTACGTAATCATTTTCACGGATTGTGAGCCCGTTTGCTTTAATAACTTCTCTAAATGGGGCACACCTTTGCCGAAATTGCTTACTGGATCCATATCCCCTGCAATAAGCAGAATAGGAAGATCATTTGGTATGCGTGCGAGTTGTGCTGGTTGGTGGATACGGCGCAGCATACGGAACATCTCTTCGTAGAAGCCTACACTGCAAATGAAACCGCAGTAGGGGTCTTCCACATATTTTCGCACTTCATCTTTGTCACGGGACAACCAGTCGAACGAAGTTTCGCTTGGCTGGAAGCGACGATTAAAACCGCCAAAAGCCATATTATTAATCAGGTTGCTATGATATGTCCGTCCACGCATACGTCCAATCAACTGGGCGAGTACGATGCCTGCACCCAGTTCAGGTCCGCGGGGGCCATTACTGCCACAAAGAACCGCACCCGTCAAACGCTGTCCGTATTTTGCAAGATAGTCTGTAGATAAGAACGAGCCCATGCTATGTCCAAATAGCAGCAATGGTAGTTGTGGATGAGCCGCTTCAATATGTCTGCTCAAAAGATCCATGTCCTGAACCATATGTTTCATATCGTTCGCTTCCAGATGACCTAGCAGTTCATTGCTTGCAGCGGTTTGCCCATGACCCCGATGGTCGTTGGCGTAGACGATATACCCGTGATCGGTTAAGGAACGAGCGAATCTCTCATAGCGTGATCCTGTCTCGGTCATGCCATGTGCAATTTGTACGACGGCACGCACTGGCTTACTTTCATCAGGCGACCATTGGTTTATATGTAAAGCAAGTCCGTCGTGCGCTTGCAGAATGAAGGTATGATATTGCATCGTATCTGTTCAACTCCTAGTGAAGTGTTTTTATGGTGAGATTGTATTTTATATTGTAACTTGAAAATAGATGAAGTGCAGTGCAGCATTTCACCTCTTCATTTCTTTCCTGCTAAAAATGAAACATAAGCTATGAATGATAAATAAAGGAGATGAGCGTTATGACTACCTTGGAACCCGTAACGATATATCACTATGATGCATTTTCGAATATTGCAGGCAAGGGCAACCCGGTAGGTGTAGTTCTTGATGCTGACAAATTAACGGCTGAGCAAATGCAGCAAATTGCGCTGGATGTAGGTTTCAATGAGACGGTCTTCGTTTGTCCATCCCAGAGTGCGGATCTCCGCCTTGTCTATTATACGCCAGGTCATGAGATGAATTTATGCGGACATGCCACGATAGCAGCATTAACTTGCCTTCTTGATGAGAAAAGAATAGTTGGACGCGCTGCTGTGACGATAGAGACGAAAGCAGGCGTATTGCCGATTCATATTGAGCAGAGTGAGCAAGGTGAATGGAAGATCACGATGAGGCAGGATGAGCCTCAATTTGTACCTTACACGGGAGACAGGGGGCAATTGGCATCGCTAATTGGATTGTCCGAGGAGGAGCTGCATCCTGATTTGCCCATCGTTTATGGAAGTACAGGGATATGGACCTTGCTCGTTCCGATTGCGAAGCGAAAAAGTTTTGGCCATATGGTGCCGAATACTATGGCATTTCCTGATTATCTATTACAAAATCCCAAAGCTTCTATTCATCCGTTTTGTATGGAAACGGTAGATCCGACAGCATTCATGTATGCTCGACATTTTTCTTCACCCTTTTCAGGTACCGTTGAAGATGCAGTGACGGGAACAGCATCGGGCGTAATGGGAGCTTATTATTTGACTTATATGGAACCAAGCGTGGTGCAAGCTTCATTTCTCGTGGAGCAAGGCTATGAGATTGGGAGAGAAGGCAAGGTCTCGGTAAATGTAAAGCGCTCTGAAGAGAGGCTATTAGAAGTGAATATATCAGGGAAAGCAGCCCTTGTTAGGACATGGAATTGGTATCGCTAGAAAAAAATATGAAATTTTGTTCCACAATATTGAAAAATCGTTCATCGCTACCGATATAGTAGTTGGTGGTATAAATAGGCATATATGATCAAATGCTTAAATAATAATTTTATTGAAAAACACTAACTTTGGTGATGTCGAATATTGATGGGAAATGTTAGATAGGATATAATTACTAGGCTATATGATTATATGATCATAGGCAGATCTATTTTTATAGTTAAAAAGTTGTGCTTGTATGCACACTTTTTACTAGAAGAACTATTCGTCCCAGTGAAGGGGGGCATAGGGGAGAGGGGCAAGGTTGTACATCATTACATCATGAATCAGGGGGAATAACATGCGTACTCAATTTAAGAAGTGGGCAATTATGCTGATGGCAACGGTTATGTGCTTCTCTATGTTGTCAACAACGGCTGGTGCTGCTAACCGTCCAACGACGATGGCACCAAATGGTATCGTAACAACACCTCATTACTTGGCTTCTGCTGCAGCCTTGGAAGTTCTTGAGGAGGGCGGTAACGCGGTTGATGCGGCTATTGCTGCTCAAGCAACTTTGGCAGTTGTATATCCACAATACACAAGTATGGGTGGAGATGCTTTCTGGCTTATCTACAACGCTGACAAGGATGAACTCAAAGCGTTGAACGCAAGTGGTCGTTCCGGCGAGAAGACTACAATCGATTTCTATAAAGATAAAGGCTACAACAAAATCCCTTCCCGTGGCTACTTGGCTGCTAACACAGTTCCAGGAACTATTTCTGGCTGGGGAGAAGCTTATGAATATGCGGAAGAAACAATGGACTTGTCCATGGAGTGGGATGAATTGCTAGAGCGTGCAATTCATTACGCAGAAAAAGGATACCCTGTTACACCGAACCAAGAAAGATGGACAAAGACAGCTATGAATCCTGATAACAAAGAGCTGTTTGACTTGGGTCGCTTCAAGACGTTTACAGACATCTTTGTAAAACCTAACGGTGAGCTTTACAAAACAGGCGATGTGCTCGTGCAAAAAGATTTGGCGAAAACGCTGAAGCGAATTGCTATGAACGGCGCTGATGAATTCTACAAAGGTCAAACTGCTAAGAAGATTGCTGCTGACATTCAAGCAAACGGCGGATCTTTGACTTTTGAAGACTTTGCTAACCACAAAGCAGACTGGGTTAATCCAATTTCTGTTGACTACCGTGGATATCAAGCATATAACGTACCACCAAACTCTCAAGGTATGGCTTCCTTGTCTATCTTGAACATTTTGAATAACTTCGACTTGAAGAGCATGGGCGAAGGCTCAGCTGACTACTACCATGTTATGGTTGAAGCAACAAAGCAAGCTTTCGCTGATCGCGACAAGTGGTTGACGGATCCAGACTTCGCTAAGATCCCAGTTGACGAGTTGTTGTCCAAAGAGCATGGCAAGAAATTGGCTGCACGTATCGATATGAACAAAGCTGCAGAAAACGTAAAACCACTTGACCCTAAAGGTGACACAGTATGGTTGGGTATCGTTGATAAAGACGGTAACGCTGTATCTGTTATCCAAAGTCATTACTTTGACTGGGGTGCAGGTGTAGTTGCGAAAGACACAGGTGTTTTATTGCAAAACCGTGGTAGCTTCTTCTCCTTGGATCCAAACCATGTGAATGACTTGGAACCTAAGAAGCGTACGTTCCACACGTTGAACCCTGCTATGTTGTTTAAAGATGGCAAGCCGTTCATGCTTTACGGTACGCAAGGTGGCGAGGGACAACCTCAAACACAAGCGGCACTTGTAACACGATTCGTTGACTTCGGTATGACGGTTCAAGATGCTATTGAAGCTCCAAGATGGCTGCATGGCCGTAACTGGGGAGAAACCGCTAATGGATTAAGAATGGAAGGGCGTATTCCTCAATCCGTTATGGATGAAATGATTCGCCGTGGTCATCCAGTGAAAAAGATTGACGACTACACAGACCAAGTTGGTCAATCCGGTATGGTAGTGATTGATCCAGCAACAAACGTGAAATTTGCAGGCGCTGACCCTCGTGGTGAAGGCGCAGCTGTTGGCTATTAATCATTTCTGTATCTAGGAATGATGATATAGAGGCTTAAAGATTGTCAGGGCAGGAGGGGAGAGAAGCCTGCCTTGACGATCTCTTGCTATGGATTATGTGATCAAATGCACATAGTCCGAAAGTACTAATTTTTTCATCTTAGGAATTCAATTATGGAGGTATAAGGTAATGAACGAACATGTCGAACCAAGTTCGACGGATGCATCCACAGGTGCTAAAGTGGGCACGGTATTCAAGGGTAAATTGAAAAATCGGTTGATAGCTTGGTTTCTTGTCGTTTCCCTTATCCCCCTTGTCCTCACCTCGACATTCGTGTACAGCACAGCTTCATCTAGTTTAATTGAGAAACAAAACGATGCTTATGTTTCGCTTGTTAAGAGTAGAGCGGAAATGATGGATGAGTATTTTAAAGAACGTATGAATGAAATACGTATCATTGCAACGACATCAGATCTTCGCACAGATGATAATGCTCACATGATGAAATTTATTCAAAGCTTGAAACAAACGGCTCCACAATACGATGGTAATACGTTCATCGGTTTGGATGGACATGTGAAAGCTGACACATTTGAAAACAGCGTAGGTATTAATCTAGGAATGCGTCCATTCTTTAAGAATGCGATGGAAGACAAAGAAACATACACAGACGTTATTTTAGCGAAGACGACAGGTCAACGCTCAATCATTGTAGCAGTACCCGTTAAGCAAGCAGATGGAAAAATAAAGGGTGCACTAACTGGACTAGTGAATTTTGAGAAGTTCACTACGGAGATTTTTAAAAGTTTGTATATTGATAATGGGGTAGGGTATCCGATTGTCGTAGACAACCAAGGGAAAATTCAGCTTCATCCGAACAAAGAATTGATTGGTAAAACCGCTGAGGAAGCGAAGTTGACTGCAGGATTAATAAACATTTTGGGTCAAGAGAAGTCTGAAGCGACGTCTTACTCATACTCGGAGGCTGGAGAGAACTTTACGGTAGCTTACGCACCGGTTCCTACCACAGGATATAGCATATATATGCACATTCCAGAAGATTCGATCACGGCAGCAGTTTCTTCAATCCAATGGAGTGTGATGGTAATCGTAATCGCAGTAAGCTTAATCGTCGTTATTCTTGCTTACTTTATCGCACAGCAGATTACACGTCCGATCGTCGCGGTGGCAGAAGCTGCAGAGCGCGTATCGAATGGTGATCTTAACCAAGAAGAGTTGCCTGTTAAGTCGAGTGATGAAGTCGGCAAGCTGACGGGTGCAGTGAATACGATGATTCGCTCCCTGCGTCAGTTTATCCAACAAGTCAATCGTACTGCGGAAGATGTAGCCACATCCGCTGAGGAGTTGTCTGCTAACGCGGATCATACGAGTAAAGCGACAGAGCATATTGCGATGTCGATTCAAGAAGTGGCAGATGGAACAGAGCAGCAGGTGCAAAACGTAGAGGAAAGTGTACGTTCAATCCATCAAGTTGCCGAAGGAGTTCAGCAAATCTCCAATAATGCGCAAAGCGTGGCTCATTCTGCTTTGTCTGCTTCGGAAAGTGCTGAGATGGGTAACCGCGTGTTGCAGTCGGTAATGCAGCAAATGCAGTCGATTCATGACACGGTTAATACGCTTAACGGAACAGTGAAACAACTCGGTCAGCGCTCTGCTGCCATTGATAATATCGTACAAGTTATATCAGGTATCGCGGCTCAAACGAACTTGCTCGCGCTGAATGCTGCGATTGAAGCGGCTCGTGCTGGTGAGCATGGACGCGGGTTTGCGGTTGTAGCTGACGAGGTGCGCAAGCTATCTGAGCAATCAGGTGAATCCACAGAAAAAATCGCTGAATTGTTGGCTTCGATTCAAAGCGAAACAGCAACAGCAATCGAATCGATGGAGCAAGGTACACGTGAAGTTGCGGTTGGTATGGATGTCGTAAATCAAGCAGGTGCAGCGTTTACGGAGATATTGAATTCCGTTCAGCAAGTAGCAACGCAAATTCAAGAGGTTACCGCTTACTCTATCCAGATGAACAGCAATACCGAACACGCAGTTGAGCAAGTGAATCTGATTACAGAAGTTGCAGAACGTTCAGCAGAAGGAACACAGAACGTGTCGGCTGCTACAGAAGAGCAATTAGCAGCAATGGAGCAAGTAAGTTCCTCCGCAACATCATTAGCGAAAATGGCAGAAGATTTACAGTCTTACTTGAGCAAATTCAAAGTGTAATAAAGATCCAATGGAAGGGGGCGGATAGCCCTCTTTTTTATATTCTAAAAATCTTGCTAAATAACTGGATAAGTCAAGTCTGAAAAGCACATGTAAATAGTGATAGTATAGAAGTACAAAAAATCAGCAGAAGTATTCTCGATCATAGACGGCTGCGCATAAGGAGGACGTAACATGTTTCAACCACAATCATACAGCGGAGACGCTGCTAAGGATTACGAGCTAATGGTAAGTCAGTTGAAGGCGTTAATGGACGGAGAAACGAATCAGATTGCGAATCTAGCAAATGCTGCGGCTCTGCTCTGGCATGGACTTGAGAATATTAACTGGGCTGGCTTCTATTTGTATGAAGCAGAGACTAACCAGCTTGTATTGGGACCATTCCAGGGGATGCCTGCATGTGTCCGTATACCGCTGGGCCGAGGAGTATGCGGTACTTCTGCAGCCGAGCTGCGTACCGTTATTGTAGCAGATGTCCATGCATTTCCTGGGCATATTGCCTGTGATGCCAGATCACAAAGCGAGATCGTTGTGCCGCTTGTCCAGAATGGACGATTAATCGGTGTATTGGATATTGATAGTCCTATTTTAGAACGATTCAACGAGACTGACGGAGTATGGTTGGAGCGCATTGCGGAGTTGATCGTACAAGGATCCGAACATCTGACTAATGCGAATAGAAGTTAAAAAGAAGTGAAAAAGAGGGTTGTGAAATGAGTTCAATTATCGTCTTGCTCATCGTTCTCATCGGCGGTGTGGCGACTGCATTTCAAGCAGGCGTTAATGGCTTGCTTGGCAAGAAGATTGGCATTATCGAAGGCTCCTTTGTTTCGTTTCTAACGGGAACGATTGTGCTGCTTATTTTGTTGCTTATTACGACTCGTGGCAATTTAAGTCCACTCCTACAAGCCTTGCATGTTCCGAAGTGGCAGCTTACTGGTGGAATTTTAGGGGTTATCTATGTGTTAATCATGATATTTGCAGTGCCGAAGATTGGAACGGCAACCACCTTTGTCGCTATTATTGCGACTCAGATGCTAATGAGCACCGTGATCGACCATTATGGATTATTCGGTAAGACGATTCCCATTAACAGCTATAAAGTAATAGGGCTGATTTTACTGGCGGGTGCACTGTTCTTTATCTACAAGTCCAGCCAAGTGCAAGGATAGGCGGGATTGTTTATAGTCGATGAGGGGAAGAATGACACGGAATTTTCTTCTAATTACCACATTTTTCTTCTTTTTATACTGATTACGTCGACATAATGATCTATAATAGATATGATATTTTGTACAATTGAAGAAGTTTAAGATTTGTAGATAATGAAAAATTTGATTGTAAGGCAGGGTGAAGAAGTTGCAAAAGATTCGAATTGGTATTGTAGGGTATGGTAACTTGGGAAAAGGCGTAGAATATTCGATTCGCCAAAATCCAGATATGGAGCTAGTAGCTGTATTTACGCGTCGTAGTCCAGAGTCCGTTCAAGCATCTGTTCCAGTCATCTCACTTGATGAAGTCGAACAATATCAGGATCGTATTGATGTGATGCTGTTATGCGGCGGATCTGCGACAGATTTGCCTATTCAAGGGCCAGCAATGGCGAAGTTGTTTAATATTGTTGATAGCTTCGATACACATGCACGTATTCCTGAATACTTCGAAGAAGTTAACCAGCAAGCTGAAGGTAACGGACATGTTGCAGTTATTTCTACAGGTTGGGACCCGGGCTTGTTCTCCCTGAGCCGCTTGCTGTTCGAAGCAGTATTGCCAGAAGGTAATGCATATACATTCTGGGGCAAAGGCGTGAGCCAAGGGCACTCCGATGCGATTCGTCGTGTTCCTGGCGTTAAGAATGGTGTTCAGTACACGATTCCATCTACGGAAGCAGTAGAGCGTGTTCGCAACGGTGAGAACCCAGAGCTTACAACTCGCGAGAAGCATCTTCGTGAATGTTTCGTCGTAGCAGAAGAAGGCGCAGATCTGAAAGAAATCGAGAAAACAATTGTTAATATGCCTAACTATTTTGCTGACTACGATACGGTTGTTAACTTTATCAACGAGGAAGAATTGAAGGCAAATCATAGCGGTATTCCACATGGCGGCCTCGTGTTACATAGCGGAGTGACAGGTGAAGGAACAACGCAAGTAATGGAATTCGGCTTGAACCTTGGAAGTAACCCTGAGTTCACGTCCAGCGTTCTTGTTGCGTATGCTCGTGCTGTACACCGTTTGTCTCAACGTGGAGAACGTGGAGCGCGTACGGTATTTGATATTCCATTCGGCTTGTTGTCTCCTAAGTCTGCGGAGCAATTGCGCGCTGAGTTGCTATAATCCGTTTGTCATTGTTGACGAACATGTTCATATCATAAGTCTATTGATGTTAAAAAGCTGTCGAGTGTATGCTCGACAGCTTTTTTTATGAAAGGTAGTGGACGATATGAAAATGGTTAAGAAGATAGGTAAAGTTCTTTTGGCTATGTTTTTATCTGTGTATGCTCTTGTTTTACTACTTGTAATTCTGTTTGTTTTATGTGTTATGTATTATGAAGCATATATGTTTGAGCAATGAGCCATATTTGATTGTATTGTTGGCCCTTCAGATAGCCTTCTAAATAATGATTGCCCTCTTACGAGGAGAGGGCATAGTAGTAAGCATATAGATTTATCCCGATGTTGTTTCATCCCAATGCGTCTGGATAAATTCGTCCCGTCCTGACACAGCGCGATCCTGCTTATAGTGATCGGGCTCTTTGCGGTAATAATCTTGATGATATTCTTCTGCTTCGTAGAATGGAGCAGCATCAACAATGGGAGTTACAATCGGTTTGTCGAAGCGTCCACTTGCAGCCAATGCAGCTCTAGATGCTTCCGCCAGTTTCCTTTGTTCTTCACTGTGAACGAAAATGGTAGTCGTATAGGATTCACCGCGATCTTGGAATTGACCTCCTGCATCTGTTGGATCGATCTGCATCCAGAAAATGTCGAGCAATTGTGCATAGCTGAAAATACTCGGATCGAACGTAATTTGCACAGCTTCTATGTGACCTGTCGTCTGTGTTTTTACTTGTTCATAGGTTGGGTTAACTACATGTCCTCCTGTATAGCCTGAAATGACACCATGAATGCCATCCCATTGGTCAAACGGCTTCACCATACACCAGAAGCAGCCCCCAGCAAATGTTGCTTTCTCTAAAACTGTTGAATTGGATTGAGTACCTGATGTTGTCATTGTAGCGTGCCCCCTTATGTTCAATCATTCTCGTTAGTTATGAAGTTGATGTGTAATTCGTATTACAGCTCATCGTACAGCTGCTTCGATACATTTTAAGTGTAACTGTGCCGTTGCTGATTGAACAGTTATTTATAATAAATGCTAGACATGAACGATAGGGTCAAAAGGGAATATCATTGTTATTCATGATAGGCATATGCATATCATCATTCCGTGAAATCTCCCTCTGTTGTATTCCTGTTATACGGGTGGCAAAATGGATATATAGAAGGTAATGGCACGATGGGAACGGCATATGGGAGGTAATACGATGTATGTAAGTCAAATTTCATTAAATAGGGAGCAGGTCCCCTCTTTTCATAGCTACCCTTTTGATTTGGAGGTTGTGCGCTCCTTTACAACGCTGAAGTTTCAACAACCGGTGACTTTTTTAGTAGGTGAAAATGGAACAGGAAAATCAACCTTGCTCGAAGCAATGGCGATTGCGATGGGATTCAATCCCGAAGGAGGCAGCTTAAATATGCGCTTCCAGACAGAGAGCAGCCATTCCGAGCTGTATCAATACATGCGTGTAGGCAAAAAAGCCCCTTATGCAAAAGATGGTTTCTTCTTGCGTGCAGAGAGTTACTACAACGTTGCAAGTCATATTGATCAACTGGATAGAGAAGAGGGGCCAGGCATGCCAATTCGTTACTCGTATGGCGGCAAATCGCTGCATGAACAGTCGCATGGCGAAGCGTTTTGGTCAACGTTCCTGCATCGGTTTGGTGGCAACGGATTGTATATGTTGGATGAACCGGAGGCTGCTCTATCGCCGCTGCGTCAAATGTCTTTCCTTGCGAGAATGCATCAGCTGGTGAAGGATAACTCACAGTTTATTATTGCTACGCATTCGCCTATATTAATGTCTTATCCGGATGCAGATATTATAACGTTAGATAGGGGAGAACTGCGCAAAGTTGCACTCGAAGAGACAGACCACTTTGCAATTACCCATAGTTTTATGACTGGGCGAGAGCGTATGCTGCGTGAGTTGCTGCAAGATGAAGAGCAGAATGGATAGCGTATAGCAGCTAGCTTGCAGCAAAGTTAGTAGTTCTGGTAACGAATGTACATTTTCCTTCGCATGGCAACGTACATTTTCAGATGTTTACGAAAGGTGGTTGCCTATCATAATAGGAATGTAAAGACAACCTATATTCCCAGTGTGCTCATAATGGTTGCTGCGACGATCTGGTAGCTTCGTGGAAATGGACTTTTCCAGTAGAAAATAACTTCTAATAATACGTTCATGACCGCAAGTACAGCAGCTCCAGGAGCAAATGGTTCATAGAACGCTGCCAATAGATACAGAATTCCAATTTTAAGGTAGTACGTATTACTGTAGGAAAAGGAGCATAAAGATAGGGAAGAGCGGACTGGACTTGCTTAATGCAAGTTATTATCCTATTCCAAAAATGAATTCAATATTGTGGGACAAAATGGATCGTGCATCGTATAATTAGATAAGAGACATGAAAAGTATAAAAAGGAGGAAATTGATACTAATGCATAGCACAGAGTATTCTTCGTCAAATGGCTCATTGCCTAAGTTGTTTTCAGTATTGTTTACTGCACTGCTGATTTCATTTGCAGGTATTTATGCAGGACAATTCGTACCTAAAGCATATGCGATCCCTCTCTACGTTGTAGAGATCGGCCTATTGCTGGCTGTCTTCTTCTTGAGAAAGAGCAAAGCTGTTGGGTACCCGCTTATGTTTGCTTTTATGTTTGTTTCGGGTATTACGTTGCAGTTTGCGATCGCTTATTATGTAAGCACGCTCGGCGCAACTCTTGTTGGGCAAGCATTTGCCCTTGCGGTAGTTGCTTTCGGAGGAACAGCACTCTACGCGGTGAAGTCTAAGCAAGACTTCTCTTACATGCGTGGTTTCTTGGTAGCTTCGACGCTTGTTCTTATTGGTATTATGCTTGTAGGCTTGTTCGTTCCAATGACAGGTACAATGGAACTGATATATTCAGGCTTCGGTATTTTGATCTTTATCGGATGGACGTTGTTTGACTTCTCTCGTCTTACGAAGCATGGATTTGCTGAAGAAGATATTCCGTCCATTGTCGTGAGCATTTACCTCGACTTTGTAAACTTGTTCTTGTTCATTCTTCGCTTTATTGGTGCAAGCAGAGACTAAGGAGTTCATAACGTTAACGAGATTAGTGGATTAACTTGTAGTCCTAAAGGGTGTTCGTCTTACAGCGTGTCTGTAAGGTGGATGCCCTTTATTTGTATCTTGGTAAAATAGAGTGACAAGATAGGAGGCAAGTATCCTGTGCATGCGATCCAATTAAAAAAGTTGTCCCTAAAGTCAATTGCAAAGACTTTCAGGACAACTCTTATCTAACATGTATTGAGATTTAGAATTGATCTACGTATTCATTACTGCACATCGATTCTAAGTTACGCGCGTTCAACGATCGTATTGTATGTTGTGCGATCCGTATGTTTAACGAGCTTAATAAGCAGTTCCTTCGCCGCATCAATATCATCTGTGTGAACGATGGATGCTGGCGTATGGATGTAACGTCCTACAACGCCGATAATCGTCGATGGTACGCCTTTACCGCTCAAATGTACTTGTCCTGCATCTGTACCACCTGGAGATACGAAGTATTGGTAAGGAATTTTGTGCGTATCGGCGATATCTTGAACGAACTCTACGAGACCGCGATGAGTAATCATCGTCGGATCGTAGATGCGAAGCAGAGCGCCTTTGCCCAAGTGACCGAAGGAATTACGGTCGCCTGTCATATCATTTGCAGCACTGCAATCCAATCCGTAGAAAATGTCAGGTTGAATTAAGTTCGCTGCTGTACGAGCTCCGCGTAGACCAACTTCCTCCTGCACCGTAGCACCAGAGAATAAGATGTTAGGCAGCTGAGCTTTCTCACGATGAAGCTCTTTTAACAATTCGATGGCAAGTCCGACACCGTAACGGTTATCCCATGCTTTGGCCATAATCTTTTTTGGATTTAGCATTGGTGTGAATTCACATACAGGAACAATTTGTTGGCCAGGACGAATGCCTGCCGCTTCAGCTTCTGCACGGTTATCTGCACCAACATCGATATACATCACTTTAGGATCAACAGGTTTGTTAGCTGTTGCTTCATCAAGCAAATGCTTCGGAATGGAGCCGACAACTCCGCGAATAGGACCATTTGGTGTAATGATATCTACTTGCTGCGCGAGAATAACTTGTCCCCACCAGCCGCCAAGTGTGGTGAACTTAATCATGCCTGTGTCTGTAATTTGCGTAGACATAAAGCCGACTTCATCCAAATGTCCAGCAACCATAACGCGAGGACCTTCTTCATTACCACGCATAACGCCAAATACGCTGCCAAGCGCGTCATGAATGATTTCATCTGTGTATTTGCTAATTTCTCCTTTAACAAGTGCTCGGAGATCACGCTCAAAGCCAGGAGCGGCTGGGAATTCAGTTAGCGTGCGGAATAGCTCTAATGTCTCTTGCTGCATGTCGAGGTCTCCTTTATACGATGAAATACAAGATTTAAAATGGAGTCAAAATGACTCGGTGTTGCTTGATGCATATAAGTTAAGTATGAACTTATTTGCGGATGTAGGCAAGCGTAGAAGAGGGGACAATAAATAAAAGATTGCAGCGGTTGCGGCTTGCATCCGGGTCGTGTACCTGGGGAGCAACCATAAAGGTGGATATTTTAGAAGGTTGGCTATAAACGAGTGCAATATTGGCTATAAGTTAAAAAGCCAAGCCAACGAGCGAGATGCTTGTTGACTTGGCTAGAGGATAGTATATACCTAATGAGTGCGTATTCGTTATTTATTGTTCACTGCGTTCCGCGACGAATGCGTCGATACGAGCCATTACATCGTTCGTTACGCGTTCAAGACGAGCTTGAGCATCCGCATTGTCTGTGCCTTTTACCGCAAAGTACATTTTAATTTTTGGCTCTGTGCCAGAAGGACGAAGGCAGAACCAGCTTCCATCCGCGAGGTGGTATTTGAGTACATTTTCTTTCGGCAGATCATAGAGTCCAAGCGCGTAGTCTTCTGCTTTTGCAACGGAAATTCCGCCAGCTTCAGCAGGGACATTTGCACGCCAGTCTTCCATAATGCCTTGAATAACAGCAACACCTTCAACACCTTTAAGGGTTCGGGATTGCAAGCCTTCCAAGTAGTAGCCATGCTGCACATACAGTTCTTGCAGTACATCATACAATGTTTTGCCTTGCGCCTTATAGTACGCGCCGGCTTCAGCAATGAGCATAGCGCCAATGACAGCATCCTTGTCACGTGCGTAGTTGCCCGCCAGATAGCCGTAGCTCTCTTCATATCCAAATAGGAAAGTATGCTCGCCAGTTTCATCGAACTGAGTCATTTTCTCACCGATATATTTGAAGCCTGTTAAGGTGTTAAGTACTGTCATGCCAAATGCTTCAGCGATGGAAGCACCTAGTTCGCTCGTTACAATTGTTTTGATGACCGCACCGTTTGCTGGCAACGTATTGTTCTTCTTCATTGCATCAAGAACATAATGTACCATAAGAGCACCTGACTGGTTGCCTGTGAGCACGACATATTGTCCATTTGCGTCTTTTACTACAGCTCCCATTCGGTCAGCATCGGGGTCTGTACCCATAATAATATCAGCGTCCCAAGCTTGAGCTTGCTCAATCGCGATGCTGAATGCTTCGCGCTCTTCAGGGTTAGGCGATTTTACTGTCGGGAAGCTACCATCTGGCTGTTCTTGTTCAGCGACTACACGTACTTGGCTAAATCCGATACGCTCCAGCACATGGCGAACAGGTAGATTACCTGAGCCGTGAAGTGGCGTGAACAAGAGGCGGAAGTTGTTGCTCGTTTCACGAATAACGTCTGGGTTTTGGCTAACAGCGGCAACAGCGCTTATGTATGCCTCATCCATATCTTTGCCTAACCAGACAAGCAATCCTTGTGCTTCTGCTTCTTCGCGTGTGAGGCGCTTTACATCGGCTAGTGATGCTATGCCACGAATTTCACCAATTACTTGAGCAGCTGTATCCGGGTTTATCTGAGCTCCGTCTGCTCCGTATACTTTGTATCCGTTATATTCCGGCGGATTGTGACTCGCTGTAACGACAATACCTGCACTTGCTTGCAAATGACGCACTGTGAACGACAGCTGCGGTGTTGGACGTAACGACTCGTATACGTACGCTTTTACACCGTTGCCAGCAAGTACAAGTGCAGACTCTAGTGCAAATTCAGGTGAGAAATGACGAGAATCGTATGCGATAGCAACAGAAGGTGCATCCGTTGTAGCATTCAAATATTGGGCCAAGCCTTGAGTAGCTTTACCTACTGTGTATACATTCATGCGATTTGTTCCTGCACCTATAACTCCGCGCAAACCGCCTGTACCAAATTGTAGTTCTGTATAGAAGCGATCAACAATTTCCTTGTCTTGACCAGCGATTGCTTGAAGCTCTTGCTTCGTAGCAGCATCGATATGCGGATCGTTCAGCCAGATCGAATACATTTCTTGAGAACGATGATCGGTTGCTAACATAATATCCTCCTTAATTCGCATCGAATGATGCCCTTTAATTCTATTTCCATCATAACAAATTTTTGTGCATAAATGTAATTAGCTAGATTCGCTATATCGATAAAGAAGGGAATACCCACTCCTTACTATACTATGGTGCAACTGTGTAGGAATGTCCTTTTTTTCATAGTTGTAAGGGTAGGCGTTAAGAGTGGATAGTTCGGGCTATTTGTTCGAACATAAGCTTTTGGCATTATTGGAATGTGGCTCGGCAGACAGCATATAGTGAAGCGCAATAATTGTAGAGGTTTCCTGCATATATCGATAACCCCTTTTGATTATGGAAACATTATCCTCTTCTTTGATATACTTACGGGGAGCGAACATGAATACAGATACTACCGCTTGAGCAGGGCATGAGAAAATGGAGCAGTTCGTTTCTAGCTGTCTTAAGGAAAGTACATCTAGTGGTCATTGGGAAGGAGAGGGAGATAGAGCATATGGTCATTTCCAGACGATTGCATGCTTACTTTCAAGAGCCTGGTTTTTGGGATTTTTTTAACGAAACACCACTCGGCTTTAAGTTGTTTTTTGGCGCTGTCTTTATTTTAATTTTTGGTTCCATACTAATAGCGATTATTAAAGGGCTTTCACACTGGATATCAAATAATAGGGCACCACAAGTATCGGAAGTTTGTAAGGTGATTGGCAAACGAGATGCAGTATGGGGTGGGACAGGAAACTCAAGCGTACAGCAGCACCATTATGTGGCGTTCGAACTGCGGGACGGGAGCCGGATTGAGCTGCAAGTTAAGTCTAAAGAGTACGGTTTGATCGCTGAAGGCGACCAAGGCACGGTTTCTTATCAAGGAACTCGTTTTCTCAGCTTCCATCGAGAGATAAGTTCCACGCACCGTTCCCATATGTAGATGTCCTCATAGAAGCATACAGCTGTCTCTTATTACGCAAGATTTCTTGCTTCATGACTTTGGCCTCATAAAATAAACGAGTATGTTCTGAAAAATTGGAGGGAGGACAAATATACGCATGTCTGTCCAAGTATTGCGATCTATACTAATACGAAGTCTGCCAGCTCTTGTGCATCTTGTCCTAACGCTCCTCTTTATTTATAAGCTATATGCTCGTGAACAATTTGATCAGATTTTAAGCGTTGGTTTGTTCACGCTTATTACTGTCAACTTCATTACTACTTCCCTCGTATCGAAGGGACAGTGGAGACAGCTTATCATTTCGTTCACTGCATTTTTCATGTACTTGATTCTTTATGCATTTGTGATTCCTGCAATCGGAGGTCCGTACGAAATAGATAGTGGCAATCCAGGGGATGGATTTACGGGCTTGTTCGGCATATCCATTTCACTCATCGCATTGGTTATCGGAACGATGCTTGGTATTGTTGTTATTTCGCTTCGAGAACAAGTTAAGAGCTTTTTTAGTAAGGTATAATGCCAACGGATGTAAATGGATGTTGATCTCTGGGTAGTGTTTACAATGTTTTAAATAGAGGATTGCTAGACAGGATCAACCTGCTGGCAATCCTTTTATTTGTTGGCCTTTACACATGAAATCGCGATGCTTCTAATCGTAGCGGACATAGCTGTTATAGATTGTATTTTGTTTTCGCTGATATGGTTAATGGTATTTGTATATTTCTGGTGAGGGATAGACATAACTAAAGATTAGTGATATTATCATTGATAATCATTATCAATTGATAAAATGAACGGATACAACGTCGGATGTTCAATTCAACTAAGATCGGTATTGGCATAGAAAAGGTAAATTATTTATAAAGGGAGTGGGCGCAGTGGAGAGATTGCGTACAGAACAGCTTCGGATCGGATACAATGACACGGTAATTGTGGATAATTTGAATGTATCCATTCCAACAGGAAAAATAACGGCATTAGTCGGTTCGAACGGCTCGGGCAAGTCTACGATATTGAAGACGATGTCTCGGATTATGAGGCCCTCGGGAGGAAATGTTCTACTGGATGGTCGTTCTATTCATGAACAGTCTACAAAAGAAGTAGCGAAGCAGATGGCTATTTTACCACAAAATCCGACAGCGCCAGAAGGGCTAACCGTATCTGAGCTTATCAGTTACGGACGCTTCCCTCATCAAAAAGGCTTTGGCTCCATGACGAAAGAAGATCGTGAGATTGTCCAATGGGCGATCGAAGTGACAGGACTTGCTATTTTCCATGATCGTCCTGTCGATCAGTTATCTGGAGGCCAACGTCAGCGTGCTTGGATTGCGATGGCGCTTGCTCAGCAGACGGATATTTTATTCCTGGACGAGCCTACGACATTCCTTGATATGGCGCATCAGTTAGAAGTTCTGCAGCTACTGCATAAGCTTAACGAAGAAGAAGGGCGGACGATCATTATGGTCGTTCATGACCTGAACCATGCGTCACGCTATGCTCATCATATGGTTGCAATTAAGTCGGGTACTGTAATTTGTGAGGGATCGCCTGAGGAAGTCGTTACGCAGGACGTCCTTCGTCAAGTATTTGGTATCGAAGCTGATATCGTGCCAGATCCTCGTTCAGGTGTACCGTTATGTTTACCATATCAATTGGCAGCCGTAACAAAGAGTGGTCATACATTAATTCCTCGTCAAGGTAACAACGATAAATCAGAAATTGTTGCGGACACGAGGGAATTGGTTGCCGCAAACGGATAGTGTTCTGTTCTTCAGCTCGTGATAACTAAGTAAGTCTGTATTTTTTTTATGAAAAATACGTAACAATAGCAGCTGTCTCCGATCTAGGGTTAACCTGAGCGGAGGCAGTTTTTTTATTGTATGTATACCCTTTAAGTTACCGATAACTAATTTAAGACAAGCTCTCATTACAAACATCTATAACAGTACAAGATGATTGGCGATGAGAGCTTCCTAATTGGATGGTGTTGAGTCAGGTTGACCTAGTAGCTTCAATAGCTGGATGAGCTGCTGTTGTTGTTCGGTAGTAAGGTGACTCATCCGATCATGCAAAGTTTGAGCATGTTCTGGGAAAATACGAGCAATCACTTCTTCACCTGCAGGAGTCAGCTCGATCATAATAACGCGGCGATCCTGTTCGGACTGCTTGCGGATAATGTAGTCTTTACTTACGAGCTTGTCCACAACATAAGTCATTGTGCCGCTAGCAAGCAGAACTTTGCTGCCAATCTGTTGAATAGGAGTAGGCCCTTTATGATAAAGAAGCTCAAGCACAGCAAATTCACTTAAGTTCAAGCCATATCGTTTAATGTCTTGTTGGGACACTTCCATTAAGGAACGTGACGCGCGAGACAAGACAACGAGTAGTTTAAGTGCTTGCTCTATCTCAGGGCCGTAATCTTTTGTTGATTTCTTTTCATGCATACTATATTACCGCCTTTGTATATATCTCGAAAATAAATATCTTGAATATGAGGTGAATATAACATCCTGTACTTAGGATGTCAAGCTAGGAGTTATCGTATAAGAAGTGGCGGGTAAATGAGGCCCAATCTATGCTTGCTGCTTCCTGCAAGGCTGGTACAAATGGTAGGAGATTTGCTGCAGCAGAGAAGTGGACGGAGGCGGCTAGAGCTTGTGTAAGTGGAAGAGCGATAGTTTGCGTGTTTTGTTCCGAAGTAGATGCAGCATACCGCATCAAGCGGCTGGATGAAATCCAATCGGATCGATGCCATGCGGCAGCAGACTTGAGAATAGCGGAAGAGTACTGTGTGCTGGTGTAAGCGGCGGCATGTTCATAGTGGTGCGCAGCTTGAGCATATTTACCGACTCGTTCAGCAAGAAATGCTGCCATCCAATGCGCTCTCCATGTACTAGCACCATTGGTACTTGTGTATAGATGCGTTCGATCTCCGCAGGCAGAAGCTTCATCGGCACATTGATAGGCTTCTGCTAAGCTGCCACGAACGGCATATAAGGTGGAACTGAGCAGCAGCAAATCTGGAAAGAGCGGGAATTGCTCCATCGCTTCTTCGGCTAATCGAATAGCGCTGTCTAATTGCTGAAGGGAGTAATAGGCATAGACGGCTTTGAGCCATACATCTGAGGCGTAGCCTGGCAATCGAGGCTGCTTAGAAAAAGAAGTAATCGCCCGCAGCAGCCATGGTAGAGCTTCTGCATAACGTTCTGACTGGAAGTATTCTGTTCCATACGCATACCACCATAATGGGTTTAGCGGCTCCTCTTCTAATTGTAAATGGAGCAAATGCAAGTTTCGTGCTGCTTTATCCTTGTTCTGAATACGCTCCGCTGTATAACCGTCATGCCATATCGTGAAGGAACTCCAACATATCGCCTCTGATGATACAGCTTCTATAGAAGCAGTGATATCTTCATGAATGCGGCCTACATAACGAAGGCGGGCATCGTTGCGGAACAGTCTGCATGCCATATCGGTGGCACTACAGACTGGTTTATGGGTGAGGTTATTGTCCCAACAGTGAGTTAAATGGGTGAGCTGTACATAACAACCAAGAACGTTCGGTTGTGTAAAGATAGCTTGTAAATGTTGTTCCTGCCAACTTTCTCTATCTATGACTTCGTCGGCGTCAAGCATTAAAATCCATGGCTGCTCAGCTTTGTCAATGGCTGCATTGCGAGCAGCCGAAAAGTCATCTTGCCATTCGAAATGATAAACGGCAGCGCCGCATTCCTGTGCGATTGCAGGAGAGGCATCCGTTGAGCCAGTATCGATGACGATCATTTGTGCGACTAAATTCTTGGCGGATTGCAAACAGCGCTGCAGCACATCTTCCTCATCTCGAACGATGACACATAAAGTCACGGGGAAAGAAGGGGTGGTCATGTTGTGGCTACCTCCTTTGTCTGAGCTGATAGTGCCAATGCATACAGGGGAAGCAAAAGGCGTGATGTAAGCGCTGAAGTGCGCGACCAAGGATATTGCTGCAATCTCGCTAACGTTATATCAGCCTTAGATAGGGCGGATAGGGAAAGTGCAATAGGCGTGTTATTCACTGAGGAATGCACTTGCTGTTGCTGATGTTGTTGTTGCTTTATCGGGCGCGGGTTTGATGAGTTGCTGCTGCCAGCAAGCAGGTCGGCTAAAGAAACTGTAGCGGATGTGCGCACTGGCTCCTTGACGGCTGACGAAGCGGGTGAAACAGCCGAGGCAGCCGTTGGCTTTGTCTTTCGCGCATCGCTGCTGCCGATAGTTGCAGCGAGAGCGTCATTAGCAGCGGAGGCGCGAGGTTCCTCCAGCGGTGAGCCGCCGCCATGCTGTGCCGCGCTAAGCAATGCGGCACGGAGCGCCTGCGGCTGCGCTTGCAGCCATTGCGCTGCGGCTTCGCTCAGCGCTGGCGAGTCGCCCTGGACGCGGCGCAAGCGCACGCTGGCGAGCCAGGCCGCTGCCGGGCAGCCTTCCGCCGTCAACGCGGCGTCGAAGGCGCGCGCAGCTTCGCTCCATGCGCGCGCCTCAAGCGCCCACGCGCCCAATTGCATATGGGCGCGAAAGGTGCCCACGCCTCCTTCTGTATGATAATGCGAAGGAGGCGTGCCAATCCGCGTCGCCTCGCGCATTGCCTCGATGGCAGCGCGGCGATTGCCGTTGGCGTCGTAGTATACCGCCAACGCAAAGTGGAGGTCTGTGTAGTCAGGGAAGTGTTCAATGCCATCCGTGCATAGCTGTACAGCTTCGTCTAGCTGCCCGATGCGCGCCCAAGCCCAAGCTTCTATTTTGATCATGAGATGGGCAAAGGAAGCGGACAAAGGTGTAACCTCACGCGCTTCACGGAGCAAGGACAGGGCAGTGACATCATCACCTCGTCTTAATCGCTCGACGGCAAGATTAAACAAGTGAAATGGCTGTCGTCCTTCTTTTTCAATAATTTGCTCCAGCATGTGGATGTTACGAGCAATCTTGTCTTTGCTGCTGACAATTTGCGGCTGGTATCCCAAATGAAACACGCGGATCGGCGTGAAAGCGAACACGGCAGTCGGCTGCTCGCGTATAATGACAGGCGCAATTTGCTCATGGATAGCGCCTTCGAAACGATAAGTTTCTCGATTGCGAAACAGTCGAAGCAGTGGATTGACCGTCATTGGCAGCGGGTCGAGCCCATCACTCATTACATGCTCAACCCTTAAAAAATACCCTTCGTAACAATCGTTTCCCTCTACCAGCTTGCGGAGCAGCGGGGCGCTTTCGGCAGCGAGGCGTTCATCTGCATCGAGAATAAGGATCCACTTGCCTGTTGCATGTGCCAAAGAAACATTTCTAGCTGCCGCAAAGTCGTCGTTCCATTCCCTCTCGAGAACGGTAGCACCGGCTTGTTTGGCAACAACAATCGTATGATCTGTCGAGCCAGTATCTACAACGATAATTTCGTCTGCAACCTGTCGTATGCTGTGCAGGCAGTCTGGCAGTAGATGCTCTTCATTCCGAACGATGAGACAGACGGTCAGCTTCACTTTGGACAAGTTGGATGTTCCTCCTCTGCAAGGTTGTACGAGGCAGCTCCCAAGGTGTTGCCGATAATTGCTCGATGGCTAGACGAATGACCCTTAGTTGTTCTTCCCACGCTTGCTGTTGGGGCTCGACTGCAATCGCTTGCTGCAAATAATGTTCAGACAGCCGAACATACGTAAGAGCTAACATGCGATCCAGTCTCACGACTGTGTCACGGTCGACTTCGCCTTGTTCTGTATGCAGGAGTCGGGCTCCCTCCAACAAATCAAGTGCTTCCTGCCAGTGCTGCTTCTGCATAAGCAGCTCGCCTAGCAGCATAGCGCCCTCCGCATCAAGTCGTTGTTCCGCCATCGCTTTGAGCAACATTTCTGCTGAGCTGTAAATATCACCGGCAGCGTACAAAGCTTTGGCACAATCCAAATCACGACTTTCAGCATGGATCGCCCATTTCTGAAGCGGTTGAATCAGTGCTTCATCTCGCAGCAGCTCCATCCATCGATTGAGAACTTCGTCTATTTCGATTAGATTGGTTCCCTCAAATTCAGGTGCAGATCCAATCTCGTGGATATCATACTTATCGTGGGCAGTTTCTGCAGGATGCTCCGTATGTTCAACCGTATAGTGGTGAATATGAGCTTTTCCGCTCGTAGTGGACTTGTTGAACTCGTTGGATTTATTAGACTTGGTCAGCAGCTTGCAAGCTTCTCGTACAGCTGGCTTCCAGTTGGAACTCTCAATTAAAGTTGGTTTGCCTTGTAAGTGTGATTGCCATGCACAGATTGCCTGCCAATCTTCCAGCAGTCTGCGCTCGGTGTCGTGTAGACGTGTCGTCTGCAGCAGATGATGCAGCATACCATTAGCTTCAGCGTATCGTTCTTTATGAATCCAAGCGATGGTCAGTCCATAAATAGCTTGCGGTGTGGATAAACGATTGACACACAATTGGGCAAGCGAATGGTGATAGCCTGCTTGTTTGTAGACACGAACGAGTATAACAGCGCTAGGGAAGTCAATTTCTTTCCATAACGATTCGATATGAGCAGCGACTTCTTCCTCTGACACATTCAATTCTACAGCGGCTGCGACGAATCCGTGAAGTGCTGGCTCATATTGAGGATGGTCAATAAGTGCATCGTTAAAGGACTTTAATGCTTCACTATGTTGGCGCAGCTGCCTAAATGTTTCCCCAACCCATGTATGTGCGATATAGCTGCTGGTTCCGTTTTCTGAAACATAATGCTCGGAGCTTGCTGTCAGGGCGCGCTGGAAGCTGTGTAGGGCATCTCCCAACAGTCCTTGCTGGGACAGCGACTGACCTTGCAAAATATAGAGCTCGGCATATTCTGAATAGTTGGAAATGGCCTCTTGCAGCCAATCCTCTGCTAGATGTGGTTTGTTTTGCGCCAGCAGTGCTTTGATCGCATCCCGATATAGGGTAGGACGGTAGGCCGCATTGGCGTCGACGTTGTCGCGAGCGAGGCTGAACCAGTGATGCGCCTCATCCAGTCGGTGCTGCTGGACAGCGGTGACTCCAAGCCCGTAAAGTACAAAGGCATCTGTGGGGTGAAGCTCCATGCTTTTGAGGAGCAGCTGTTTATTGCGTTCGGGCTTGTTCTTCAGCTGAATCTGCTGTGGAAGTGTACCGATATGCTCAATTGTAATCGGACTGTCCGCTAACGCAGTTTCTTCATATATTTCTGTGATGGACGGTCCAATATCTTCATGAATAATTCCCTTGTAATAAAAGGTGTCACGGCGCCGAAAAAGTCTTACTGCACGATGATGTACAGCGAGTTGTACATCCTCTTCACTTAGTCGATTAATAATTTTCACTGTGCTGCCTTCACCATTCGTGTGGTAGATCCATTGGCGAACTTCTTGCATCGAGCTTGTTAATCGCTCATCAGCATCAAGTACGAGTATCCAATCTGTCGTCATATGCTGCAGCGCCTCATTGCGAGCTTCTGAGAAATCATCATTCCATTGCAGATGAATAACACGAGCCCCCCGTTGGAGAGCAATCTCAGGCGTGCCATCGAAAGACCCTGTGTCAGCAACGAGATATTCATCTGCTTCCGTTACACTGTCTAGGCAAGGACCGATTAATGCTGCTTCATCACGAGCTAAAATAAGAATGCCAATCGTAACGGCCCTGTTGCTATGTGAAATATACATAAGCGCTCACCTCAACCTTCGGACGTGCAGAAAGAGCACATGGCCCTCACGTGCTCTTTCTGTATGGTTAATATTCAAGTTATGTGGAAGCTGCTTATTAGGTACCTTGCCCATTGAATAAAACGTTAAGGGTAGCTGGAGAGGCGAGTAGAGTGAGACGGTAAGACAGCCGCGTATACTTTAAGAATCTGGCAGGTACGACAACATCAGTAGCGCCAGCAGCGATGGTAGCTCCATTCGTATCGACGTAATAGTTAGTGCCGTCTGCGCTAATTTCTACCCTAGTCGTAATGGAGCCGCCAGAACTGTTGTAAACAAAGTACGAATATACGCCTAATACACTTGTAGTTACGGCTGGAAGTGGAGAGAAGGTTGTTGAAGATGATTGAATGTTCAAGTTAGATAATTCAACGAAGCTTTTTTGTGAGATGGAAGTTACGCTGGAAAGGGTACCTGCAGTAATGGTCGCACCGAGTATACTTGTAATGGTCCCGATATTATTGATTGCAGAAAGAGTACCGCCCGTAATAGTAGCGCCTAGCACACTAGTAATCGTCCCGTTGAGCAAGTTACCAACCGCGGATAAAGTCCCGCCTGTAATGGTAGCTCCGAGAATGCTGGTGATGGTACCAATATTATTGATGGCGGAGAGAGTACCGCCCGTGATAGTAGCGCCAAGCACGCTAGTAATCGTCCCGTTGAGCAAGTTACCAACCGCAGATAAAGTCCCGCCTGTAATGGTAGCTCCGAGAATGCTGGTGATGGTACCAATATTGTTAACGGCAGAAAGAGTGCCCCCGGTGATGGTAGCGCCAAGCACGCTAGTAATCGTGCCGTTGAGCAAGTTACCAACCGCCGATAAAGTGCCGCCTGTAATCGTCGCGCCAAGAATGCTGGTGATAGTGCCAATATTGTTGACGGCGGAGAGAGTACCGCCCGTAATAGTAGCGCCAAGCACGCTAGTAATCGTGCCGTTGAGGAGGTTACCGACTGCAGATAAAGTGCCGCCTGTAATGGTAGCCCCAAGAATACTGGTGATGGTCCCGATATTGTTAACGGCGGAAAGAGTGCCCCCGGTGATGGTAGCGCCAAGCACGCTAGTAATGGTGCCATTTAGCAAATTACCAACGGCAGATAAAGTCCCACCTGTAATGGTAGCCCCGAGAATGCTGGTAATGGTACCAATATTGTTAACGGCGGAAAGAGTGCCCCCGGTGATGGTAGCGCCAAGCACGCTAGTAATGGTGCCATTTAGCAAATTACCAACGGCAGATAAAGTCCCACCTGTAATGGTAGCCCCGAGAATGCTGGTAATGGTACCAATATTGTTAACGGCGGAAAGAGTGCCCCCGGTGATGGTAGCACCAAGCACGCTAGTAATGGTACCGTTGAGCAAGTTACCAACCGCGGATAAAGTCCCGCCTGTAATGGTAGCCCCGAGAATGCTGGTGATAGTTCCAATATTGTTAACGGCGGAAAGAGTGCCCCCAGTGATGGTAGCCCCAAGCACGCTAGTAATCGTGCCATTTAGCAAGTTACCAACCGCGGATAAAGTGCCGCCTGTAATGGTAGCTCCGAGAATGCTGGTGATGGTACCAATATTGTTAACGGCGGAAAGAGTGCCCCCAGTGATGGTAGCCCCAAGCACGCTAGTAATCGTACCATTGAGCAAGTTACCAACCGCGGATAAAGTGCCGCCTGTAATCGTAGCCCCAAGAATGCTGGTAATGGTACCAATATTGTTAACGGCGGAAAGAGTGCCCCCGGTGATGGTAGCACCTAGTACACTAGTGATGGTTCCATTAAGTAGGTTACCGACAGAAGAAAGAGTGCCTCCCGTAATCGTCGCGCCAAGAATGCTGGTAATCGTTCCGATGTTATTAACAGCGGAGAGAGTTCCTCCTGTGATAGTAGCCCCAAGGACACTAGTAATCGTCCCGATATTGTTGACAGCGGTTAGTGTACCCGCCGTGATGGTGGCGCCGAGAACGTTGCTTATCGTCCCGTACATCGGAACAGTAAGCTGGTAACCGTTCGAGTCCGTTTGAAATGCTGTATTGTTGCCTAAAGGATCTCGACCAAATATTAAGGTAGTTAAATTTGACGGATCAGTCTGGAAAACATTATAGTTGGGCATTTTGCTATTGTTCCTCCTCCTGATATCCTATTGATTGCGTTTGGTAATATACATCAGCCGCTCCTGATTCTCCGTCTGCTATTAATAGTTTTAATCGCATCCATTTTAAAAAACGAAGGGGTACTGCTACTTTCATGGTTTGAGGTTCAATCGTCAACGTTGTATCTTTTGCATAATCAATACCGTTAGGACTTATTTCTAATTCAGCAGTTAACGGGACTGAGCCTTGATTGCGAATGGCATAAGAGATAACGGATGCTACTGATGTATCTTGAGCAGGCAGTACCGACTCCTTGTTAATCGCTACATTCATAAATTTCTCTTCTTGGAAAATGGTTTGCGTGCTGCATTGACAATCACAAGGAGGCTCCGGCTCAGGCGGGCAAGGCGAGGGAGGTTTCGGATGAGGACAAGGATTTGGATGACGACTTGGCCGACAGGTAAGATCGAAACATAGTTTCCAGTTTAATTTGCGAGATAACTTAGATGAACAACAGCGCCAATTGTGAGGTCGACGAACTCTTATAGGACTGAGGGAATGGCAATTGTTTGATTTGTTCCGTTTGCATTTTTGCACGCGTTGTTTTCGCTGCTTCGAGATCGAATAGGAGCGGGAGGTGTATATTCGTTTTTTCGTGCAGCTTACTTTTTTCTTACGACGTCGGTTACGCTTTGGTGTACTTTTAACGGAGAGAGAATGGGATCGTCGTTTTCTTTTTTTTACACTAGCTGATTTCGTGCTTGCCTCTCTTTTTACAGCATCCTTTGCAGGTGATTGAGGCTTTACATCTTGTCGTGTGTAATCGTTGTAATTAAACATGGTAAATATATATCGCGAGGATGGGAATCGTCCTTTCCAGAGGAACGCCTCCATTCCCCGTTCTCTTCTACGCTGAAGTCTAAATGTATAAGGCGACTTCCGGCGTGCAGAACTTAGACAGCGGGGTACGGAATGAGTATCAGTAGGCCATCTATTTCGAATATGGGTATCCATCGTACATCCGCCTTCTTTCTCAATGAGAATTAGTGTATGTATATTAATTATGCATGGCAGAAGGAGTTGATCACGGCGTGAGCCCCATGTATGATGCTAATTAGTGAATCATCTGTAGAGAGGGAGAAAAGTATGCCGCATTTAATTTTTCGAGGAGTAGCCGCTGAACAGTTGGCTCCGGTTAGTCAACAGTTAGTGGAGGAGCTGGCAGAATTATGCCAGTGCGGAACTGATAATTTTACGTTGGAATGTTTGCAGACGACAGGAGTATGGGCGGGGAAATTGGCTCCATCTTATCCTTTCGTGGAGATTAGTTGGTTTGAAAGAGGAACAGAAGTGAGAAATCGCTTCGCGGACATTGTGACCCGACATGTGCATGCCGCAGGGGTAGAGGAAGTAGAGGTTGCTTTCCGTACGTTTGAACCAAGCCATTATTATATCCAGGGCGTTCCTTGTAAATAGGGGAATACATGTACACGGAGTAAATATAGAAGAGGGTGGACTTGTATGATTCGATCATACAAGCCCACCCTCTTTCCTATTTAATGTTGTAAGTAAACAAAATTAGCCTATATTCCGTCTTCTTGGTCGGAATGGCAGGGCGATTGCCAGCAGTGCCAACAAGGTTGAGAAGCCTAGCGCTGAATAAAAAATGGCAGGCAGGTCTTTGTTATTCCACGCAATGGCCACATAAGCCCAGACAAATACGAACACAAAAGCAGCATCGCGGTTAGGACCGCCGATGACCCATGCCAAAAAGGTGCCAATAGCAAGCAGGGCAAGCGTCCAAGCCTGCTCGCTCCATCCAAAATGATCCCATCCAAGAGCGTGCAGCGCGACAGCAATGTTAACAATGGTCGCCACAGTGATCCAGCCAAAATAAATGCTGAATGGTAGTTGAACCAGCCATTTCTGCCCAGTCGTTGGATATCGATGGTTACGAACGCTGCGATAAATAAATATTAAGCTGATAAACAACCCGAACATGGCAATCAGGGATAGCCATACTTGGTCATACAGGTAATGCCACAATACAATCCAAGCTATATTGAACAGAGAGCTCAAAACGAATAATGGCCCAATATTGCGCACCGTCGTCTCATTGCGAGGCAGCAACTGATATAGCGCGAATCCAAATAGTAGTGTGTATATAAGAATCCAAATCGTAAAGGCATACGTTGCAGGTGTTATAAGCACAGGATACATCGCTGATACATCACCTGTCGTTACCCCGTTGAAAGGGATGATGTTGGCAAGGGCATTTATCGCAATGACGGCAATAATCGCAACGAGATTAAGCCATTTCCATACGGAAGTGTGCATAGCCAATCCTCCTTATCATTCTATTCTATAGTTCATTAACAGCATTTATGTTCGTTGAACCAGTCTTCCCCCATCAACATACGGTGCCCAGTTAAGAAATATGACACTTATACATGGTCATTATCATTTATCTTACAGTATAGTAGGGAATGTAACTTCCAAATCAATACTCAAACTGGAATACTCTGAGCTTTTTAGGAGCAAACTGATATAACCTGGAGAGGACGGAAATGATGATCGTAGTAAAATGGCTAAGAATTATGAGATATCACAGCATCCGTATGCTTCGTTCTAGACAGGGTGCTTCTAAAATATCGCTTGGTATCGTATTTGGTTTCTTTCCTTGTTGGTATCCAACATTCGGAATAGGGCCGGTATTATCAATAGGACTTACTAAATGGGCCAAGGGCAGTATAGCTGGGTCTATATTTGCGGCTGCATTAGGCGCTGTTGTGTGGCCCATTTTCTTTTATATGAATGTCATTACAGGCAACTGGATTATGAAATTGGCCTATTTGCTGCATATCTATTCAGGTGATATTGCTGTAGGTGGGGCAGGATGGCTGCAAGTTTGGCTGCGTACTGGATTGAACTTCACGATCGGTGCGATACTCAATAGCATTCTGTTCACGCTTCTAGGCTACTGGATATGGATATGGATTATTCAGCGTTTTCGCCCGCAGCTGCTGCAAATGGCTCGCCCTCGTCGTCGCTGCATGAAGCAGGTACAAAGCGAATCATAAATGTATTTTTCAAGACAGTCTATGTGTTGTACAGGCTGTCTTTTTTTTGTTTTCATGTTTTCGATAAAAAATAGTTTGACGAATAGGGGAGTTGTTTTTATAATACCTATTAAACAGGTAGGAATTATTAGATAAACAAAGGGGAGACTTATAGATGAAAGACCAATCATGGTTAACGGTGCAGGACTGGTCCGTATACGGAAGTTGGGCAGCAGCCTTATTACTAGTCGTCGTACTGTGGTGGCTGGCGAAAAAGAAAGTGGGCTTCGGTACACGCGTCATGTTGGCGCTGGTATTCGGTTTCATTGTCGGCGCAGCATTCGGTAAGGATGCGGCGGACGTAGGTATCATTGGTTCCATTTATGTAAACCTAATTAAGATGGTCGTTATACCGCTCGTATTTTCCACCATTATTACAAGCTTAACTTCGGTCAAAGAAGTAGGCGTATTGAAGAAACTTGGCGTTAAGACCATTAGCATTTTCCTAATCACGACTGCGATTGCAGCGACGATTGGTTTAGGAACAGCGCTTGTTATTGATCCTGGTGCTGGTATCGCTAACCAACCTGAAGCGGCACAAGATTTTGAAGCGCGTGAGATCCCTACTTTCAAAGAAGTATTGTTGAGCTTAGTGCCTTCTAATCCGATTAACGAGATGGCTGAAGGTAAGGTAGTTCCAGTCATTATCTTTGCAGTCTTTATTGCAGTAGCAATTATTTGGGAAGGTTCGCGGAATCCTGAGCGTGTAGAGCCTGTTCGTAAAGTGTTGGAGTCCTTGTCTCATATTATGTTCCGTGTTACGAAATTCGTTATTCGTCTCACTCCATACGGAGTTTTGGGGCTCGTAACATCGATGGCGGCAAGATACGGCCTTGAGACGCTGGAGCAGCTTGCATGGTTCGTAGCAGCTGTATTTATCGCCTGCATTATTCATATGGTCGTAACGTACGGCTTATTAGTAACCTTTGTTGCTCGTGTTAACCCGATTCGCTTCTTCAAGAAGGCATATCCAACCATTGCAGTAGCGTTTACGACGCGCAGCAGCTATGCGACATTGCCTGTTAATCTTGAGGTTATTACGAAGCGAATTAAGGTGTCTGAGCGTGTAGCCAGCTTTGTTGCTCCACTTGGGGCTACGATTAACATGAACGGTTGCGGCGGTATTTACCCAGCAATCGTAGCGGTATTCGTTGCGAGGGTGTTTGGTATTGAATTGGGCATCACTGATTATGTGCTTATCGTTGCAGTAGCTACGATTGCTTCCATCGGAGTCGCAGGTGTGCCTGGTCCTGCTTCGATCTCGACTACGGTTGTGCTTGTGCAAGCGGGCTTGCCAATCGAGGGCTTTGCACTTGTACTTGCGGTAGATGCTATCGTGGATATGGCGCGTACAGCAGTTAATGCAACAGGTACGACGGTTGCAGCTTTGCTAGTCGGCAACAGCGAGGGTGAGTTCGATCGTGAGGCGTTCAATAAGGACGAAGATGATGATATTTCGTTTGGTAATGAAGTAGAAGGCGGCAAGCCAGCTATTTCTACTTAACTACAACTTGATTTGAAGAGTGATAGAACAGAGTCTTGCCATCAATGGCAAGGCTCTTTCTTTTTTATAGATTAGCGCCTCTACTATTTCTACTATTTTAACAATGTTCAATAATATGATATCGTGAATACATGGAATATTGTGCTAACAGTCCGACTTGAGGGGAGAATGCGATGATGGAGCAGCGATTAACCCGTACGGAAGTGTCTGCAGAAGCGACCTGGAGATTGGAAGATTTATTTGAAACTCATACGGAATGGGAAGCCGCTTTGGAGGATGCTAGAGCAGATATACAGCAGATTACTAAATATCGCGGCAAGTTGCACGAAGGTTCTCGTGTGCTGCTGGAGGTATTAACTACACAAGAAAAGTTGTCCGTGCAGTTGTATCGTTTGTTTTCCTATGCCAATCTGCATCTATTTGTCGATAACACGAATTCAGATTATCAGACGGATGCTGCTAAAGTGGGAGATCTTCGCGCTCTAATCATGTCGGAGATGACCTTTATACGATCTGAGATTTTCTCTTTGCCTGAGGGGACGATTGAGACCTATTTGGATGCAGAGCCTGAATTAGCATCATTCCGTAAAATGCTGTTGGATTTGCTGGCAACGAAGATGCATCAATTGTCTCCTGAGACGGAGTCAGTGCTTGCTTCTATGAGTGAGGTGCTTGATGCTCCGTATCGTATTTATGAGCGCAGTAAGCTGTCTGACATGACATTCGATGATATAGAGGATGGGTATGGGCATACACTTCCGGTCTCCTTTGCCCTTTATGAGAATAAATATGAGTTCTCTGAAGATAAGGTGCTGCGACGCAATGCATACGAATCCTTCACTCGTACACTGCGTAAATATCAGAATACATTTGCCGAGACGTTTGCCACGCATGTAAAGAAGCAGGTCGTCATGTCGCGTCTTCGCGGATATGAGTCAGTTACACATATGCTGCTTAAGCCCCAAGATGTGACGCTTGAGATGTACGATAACATCTTGGATATCATTCAAGAGGAACTAGCTCCGCACATGCGCCGTTATGCAAAATTGAAACAGCGTACACTAGGGCTTGAACAGCTGCGCTTTTGTGATTTGAAGGCACCGTTTGATGCTGACTTCAATCCGTCGATTACGTTCGATGAAGCCAGCAAGCTGATTCAAGACTCATTGCAGGTGCTAGGATCGGAATATACTGACATTATTCATAAAGCTTTCACAGAACGTTGGATTGACTATGCGGATAATTTAGGGAAAGCGACAGGTGCGTTCTGCGATTTCATATATGGTGTGCATCCGTATGTACTCGTATCTTGGGCGGACAATATGCGTAGTGCATTCATGCTTGCCCATGAGATAGGTCACGCAGGACACTTTATGCTGTCTGGAAAGTATCAGCGCTACACCAATATGCTTCCCTCGTTGTATTTCATAGAAGCTCCTTCCACGATGAACGAGCTGTTATTGGCCGAGCATATTTTGAAGCAGTCCGATGACAAGCGTATGCAGCGCTGGGTTATCGCTCAACAGTTGAATACGTATTATCATAATTTCATCACGCATCTGTTGGAGGGTGAACTTCTGCGTAGAGCGTATAACTTGGCTATGCAAGATGTGCCGCTCAATGCGAAGAAGCTTAATGATCTAAAGGGTGACATTCTATCCAGCTTCTGGGGCGATGCTGTGGAAGTGGATGAAGATGCAAAGCTGACGTGGATGCGGCAGCCGCATTATTATATGTCCTTGTATCCGTACATGTATGCGGCAGGACTGACGGCATCTACAGCTGCTGCCCAGCATATTAAAGAGCAAGGACAACCTGCTGTAGATCGTTGGCTGGAAGCGCTCAAAGCAGGTGGAACGTTATCACCATTGGAGCTAATGAAGCTGGCAGGCGTTGATATGTCAGGTCCTGAGCCGATAAGCAAGGCAGTCGCTTATGTGGGCAGCTTGGTCGATCAGTTGGAGCAATTATTTGAGGCGGAATAAAGGGTTGTAGAGTGTGCTAGCGTACGTGTTTACGCGTATTGCTATCACATTTTTATAAATAAATATAAATAGATTCATACGAACTTGAGAGGGGACTTAGATCCATGGAGAAGCGATTGTCACGTAATGAAGTACCTGTTGAAGCAACGTGGAGATTGGAAGATTTATTTGAGACTCATGATGCTTGGGAAGCGGCTTTGAAGACGATTCAAGAGGATGTCCCTAATGTCACACAGTATCGCGGCAAGCTGCACGAAGGCGCTCATATTTTACTGGCTGTGTTGACAGCTCAGGAAGAGCTTCTTGTGCGCGTGTACCATGCGCATTCTTATGCCCATTTGCATTTATCTGTTGATAGCACCAATCCAAATTATCAGACAGATGCAGCAAGGATGGGGGACATTGGGGCATCAATTATGACAGCGATGACCTTCATACGCTCTGAGATTCTATCTTTGCCTGAAGGAACGATTGAAGCATACCTAGAAGAAGAGCCGGAATTGGCTCCATTCCGTAAGATGTTGTTTGATCTATTGGCGAAGAAGCCGCATCAGCTGTCCCCTGAGACAGAATCGGCGCTCGCTTCATTGAGTGAGGTTCTTGAATCGCCGTTTCGCATCTACAAGCGTGGTAAGTTGTCAGATATGTCATTTGACTCGGTAGAAGATGGAGAAGGCAGCTCTCGTCCAGTTTCCTTTGCTCTATATGAAAATAAATACGAAATGTCTTCTGATACAACGCTGCGCCGTAATGCGTACGCATCTTTCTCTAGTACGCTGCGCGAATATCAGAATACATTTGCTGAGACGTATGCGACACAAGTGAAGAAGCAGGTCATTATGTCTCGTTTGCGGGGCTATGAATCTGTTACGCATATGATGCTGGAGCCGCAGGATGTGTCACTTGAGATGTACCATAACATCTTAGACATTATTCAAGCGGAGTTAGCACCGCATATGCGCCGTTATGCGAAGCTGAAACAGCGTGAGCTTGGCTTAGAGCATATGCGCTTCTGTGACTTGAAAGCACCGTTGGATGCAGACTTTAGTCCATCGATAACGTTCGATGAAGCTGGCAAGCTGGTGCAGGATGCTTTACAAGTACTTGGTACGGAATACAGCGACATTATGCGCGAAGCATTTACGGAACGTTGGATTGACTATGCAGACAACGTGGGCAAATCAACGGGGGCATTTTGCTCATCCACCTACGGTGCACATTCCTATGTTTTAGTTTCATGGGCAGATAATATGCGAGGTGCTTTCACACTCGCACACGAAGTAGGTCATGCAGGCCACTTTATGTTAGCAGGTCGCTATCAGCGTTTTGTAAATACGCGCCCGTCGCTTTATTTTATCGAAGCTCCTTCCACAATGAACGAATTGCTGCTGGCTGAACACATTATGAAGCAGTCGGATGACAAACGTATGAAGCGCTGGGTAATTACTCAGCTGTTAAATACGTACTACCACAACTTTGTCACGCATCTATTGGAAGGTGAGCTCCAACGTCGCGTCTACAGCTTAGCGATGCAGGATGTACCGATGAATGCGAAGAAGTTAAATGACTTGAAAGGCGAAGTATTGTCCAGCTTCTGGGGCGATGCCGTCGAGTTGGATGATGATGCGAAAATGACTTGGATGCGTCAGCCGCATTACTATATGTCCTTATATCCGTACACGTATGCGGCAGGATTGACAGCATCGACAGCTGCAGCCCAGCTCATTAAGGAGCAAGGCCAACCTGCCGTTGATCGGTGGCTGGATGCACTCAAAGCAGGCGGAACGTTGTCGCCACTGGAGTTAATGAAATTAGCAGGGGTCGATATGTCAGGACCCGAACCGATTCGCAGCGCTGTCGCTTATGTAGGCAGCTTGGTGGATCAGCTTGAGCAATTATTTGAAGCAGAATAATAAATGCTCTTGTAGTTCTATTGCATAACATCATGTAAGGTGTTGAGGGCAGCTTCGCTATTTAAGACGAAGCTGCCCTTTCCTATTACGGACTACTGGTAGGTGAACTCTTTCTTTCTATCCGTTATAATAGAGTTCTAAATTTGGTTTTACTAGAATTGATATCGTTTGTTTACAGTAAGTAAGGGTAATAAAGCAGATAACTTACATCGCTAACTAAAACAATCTTTTATAATCAGCTCTTTTGACGAGGTTCGTTAGTAAGAGCATGTTTGGTGTGGGCAAGATTCTGTCCAACTAACATGATGATAGAGTTACTGTATGTAAGAATGATAGGAAAGGTTTGATAATGATGAAACAGCGCCGATGGGCAATTTTATGCCTTGTTTGTGCACTTAGTGGTGCGATGCTGCTGAGTGGATGTTCCTCTGAGAAGCCACAGGCTAAGCCCGAGGAGACACAAGGTGGAGCGCAGACAGGACAACTAGACCCTGCTCTTGCAGGAGATGGGGGCAGCGAAAGCGCCGGTTCTAATGAAGGAGCGGGAAGTGGCGAGACGGGAAATGCTGTACAAGCGATTCAGCAGTCCCATGCTTTGAGCACTACCGCTGCGGAGCAAGACGGTAAATCAGTCGTGACGAATGAAAATTCGATCTATGTGGTCGTGAACAAGGAGCGCTTCCTTCCTGATGGATATATACCACCAGACTTAGTTGAACCTCAAGTGAAGTTCTCTTTCGATGGACCGCATGAGAAGCGTCAGCTGCGCCAAGAAGCAGCGACAGCATTGGAGCAGCTTTTCCAGCAAGCAGAGTCTGAAGGAATTGAGCTAAATGCTGTGTCAGGCTATCGCTCTTATAAGCGCCAAAGTTCATTGTACAATCACTATGTGAGCACACAAGGTGAAGAGTACGCAAATCGTGTTAGTGCCAAGCCAGGAACGAGCGAGCACCAAACAGGATTAACGATGGATGTGTCCAGCCCTAGTGCGAATAACGAGCTGGAGCAGGCATTCGGAGATACGACAGAAGGTCAGTGGCTGGCGGAGCATGCCCATGAATTCGGCTACATTATCCGTTATACGAAGGATGGAGAAGCGATTACGGGATACATGTACGAACCTTGGCATATTCGCTATGTCGGCAAAGAGGCAGCACAAGCAATTTTTGAACAAGGGACAACGTTGGAACAGTTCCTACAGTAAAACTGCACTTATTGAGATTATATATTGATGATGAAATAGGTAAAAAAGAAAAGGTCAACCATGAGCTGTGTTAGGACGAGCTGTGGATGGCCTTTTTCTGTAGCTGTGATAACTGTGATAGCTATGTTAGTTATGGTGCATATTTGGTATGTTGTGAAAATGAAAAGGCGATACCCCAAATAGGGTATCGCCTTGTGTGAGCCTAACATGTATCTAACGATACATGTTAGGCTCTGCCCACGTTATGAAGGTGGTAGCTGAACGATAAGCCATTCGAATGTTTATCGCTATGAAATGAAGTACATCAAGTATCAAGCTGTTTGACCAGCTATCACCATACTAGCTCAGAGCGTAAACATCGAAATGTCGTCATGTTAACGTGACTTGCTTTCACATCCACTGGCTGCTCCAAATCGGTGCAACTTGACGGCGTGCGCGATATCAGCTGCATGACAGGATTTACCTATTTCCATAGATATTATCCTCTTACCGTTAGCTAGCCTTATTCAGCATCTACAAACAAAGGATTGCAGATGGTTGCCAGACGATCCATTTCGGAAGCGTCGTGAATACTTCGTCCAGCACAATACTATCATGTGTTAATTGGACGACCATTATTCTGCATGACATTGGAAGCAGTGCCATTTAGTTTGGTTAAGATTTCGGATCAGCCTCAGCTGTCTGTTTGAGCAGCTGCTCCAAATTGCCGAGGGTTAGCTCGCTGTTGTATGTCTGTTTCAAAGAAATGCTCGCCATTCCTTGTGCCCAGTCCTCGTCGTTATAGGAGAGGATTTCTTTGCGCAGATCGAGCATCTTACGATCCAGTTCATCTACAGCGCGGGCTGCTTCAGCAAGCTCATCAACAACATGCGGCGGAACGTGCTTATTGAATTTATAGTAAATAATGTGCTCCATGCTTGCCCAGAAATCCATCGCAAGCGTCCGGAGTTGAATTTCTACATAGACCCAACGGACATCGTCAAATAACACCAAGGGAACTTGAACGATAACATGTACACTTTGATAGCCGTTCGGTTTAGGCTTCTCAATGTAATCTTTAATCTCGACCACACGAATGTCATCACGGACTTTGAGGTGATCGAGAATGAAGTAAATATCCTTCACGAATGCGCACACGATACGCATGCCGGCAACATCATAAATATCGTTCACGATCGTATCCAACGTAGGCGGCAAACCTTTGCGCTGAATTTTATTAAAAATACTGTTTGGTTCCTTTAAACGTGTCTTAATATGTTCAATTGGGCTGTAGCCGTTTCGTATTTTCCACTCTGCTTGAATGACCTTTATTTTTGTTTCCAGCTCTTCCAATGCCAGTTGATAAAGAGTGGGGAGCTGGTTCACTTGTTCGTACTGTTTCAGCATCACTTCAGATTCGGACATATTCATTGCTCCTTTACTTGCAATCGTCGTTGTTCGCGGATATACATTACCCGCCTGACTGCGTCCTAAGCTCTATCATACTGGAAAGGAGGTCGAAATTTCAAAGCAGCATGTCAGCTGTTAGCTACTTCGTCGATCGAACACCAGACCATGCTTCCGTAATGAAGCGGCTAACATCAGCCTGTTTGCCATGAATCTGTGCAGGGGAGCTTATATGCAGCTGTTCCTTGGCACGGCTAACCGCGACATACATTAAGCGGCGTTCCTCTTCGACTAGCGCTGTATTAATCTCATCGCGATCTTTAGAGCGATGCGCAGCTTCTCGCTCAGCAGGAGGGTTTTGACGCAGCGCTGTACGATGTGGCAATACACCTTCTGACGCCCCAATAATGAAGACACATGGGAACTCCAAACCTTTAGCCCGGTGAATCGTCATTAATGTTACGGCATCTGGCTCATTGTCCTGCTGCTCCGCATGGATAGCTTGGCGAGCTTGAGTCTGACGAGAACGGGATTGATCCTCTGCATTCGTCGATGCAGCCGCAGCTGCGTATTTTGCTGCCAAATCATCAATATGCTTAAGAAACTGCTCAATGGTAGCAAAACGCTGCGCCGAGGTTTCCAACTCCTCCAGCATATCGACAGTTCCTTCCTGATATGCCGTTGCTCGCTCTCCTGCCATCGCCGCCATCCATTTATCATAGAACTCTCGTCTTATATCTCGCACCGCGTGATTGGGCTTCATTTGCGCCACTTTTTTCAAATACCGAATTCGAGGCTTGATCGCTTCCTGTTGAAAAGGCGCTAACCCTGGGCAAGTTGCTAAATGGACTAGCGGGTATTTTTTAGCTGATGTTCTATCTGCTTGTCTAATATAAGTCATGCCAGCTTCCTTCGGTACATACAAGGCAGCAACAGCGCTTGGCAATGCATCTAGGTCACGCGGTTGAAGAGCCAAGCGCAGATGATCAATTAGCGTCTTCACGGACGAATGCTCATAGAAGAGTGGTTCCGCACCGAATTGACGGAATGGGACGTTTTGAATCGTCATATATTCAACGATTGCACGACTCGCATGGGCGCTGCGGTACAATACCGCGATATCGCTAAGCTTGTATTGTCCGCTAGCTGTCAACTTGCGAATGCGTGCAATAGCTGCTTCTGCTTCCTCATCTGTCGTAGTAGGGCGATTGTACTGCGGTTTCGCCTCTGGTGTAGGGGCGGATGCCTCAGTACTTTTCTTTACAGCAGCACGCATAGTCTTTGCCAGTCGTTCTTTGTTGCAACGGATTATACCATTTCCGAGGCCTACAATTGCCGGAGTCGAACGGAAATTATAATCAAGCGTAATTTGCTTCACGTCCGGATATAGGCGATGAAACTGGGTAATATGCTCATGATTTGCGCCATTAAACGTATATATTGTCTGATCATCATCACCGAATACGGCCAAATTGCGGCTTCCGTCTGCAATGTGACGAAGCAGTCTTAGCTGCATAGGCGTTGTATCTTGAAATTCATCTGCCATCACATAGCGGAATCGTCTTCTAAGCTTATCGGTAAGCTCAGCATCGGATTCCAACAACTTCACAATATCGACGATCAGATCGTCGAAGTCTTTGACGTCTCGTGCTTGCTTCTGTTCTTCGTAGCGTATCATCGCACGCTGCAAGTTCCGTTCGCCCTCATCAGCAGGGCGCCAATCGGCAGGAGATTCTCCGCGCGACTTCAGCGCGGATAGGGCGGCTAGCACCGTCTCTGCCTCAACGGCATCGCGGAGGCCGAGCTCTCGCAGCACGCGGCTCATCCAGCCGTGGCGCGCTCGCTCTTCCGCCAGCAGTGTAAATGGCGGCGCATATGCCTTCAGCAGCGTCAGGGCAAAGGAGTGGAACGTTCGCGCTTGCACACGTTTTGCTATAGCAGGCGTAAGTCCTGGCAGCCTTGCTAGTCTTGAACGCATTTCAGCCGCTGCTTTATTCGTAAAGGTAACGAGCCACAGCGCTTCAGGCGGCACTTCGTGGACGGCAATCATGTAGGCGGCTCTGGCTGTCAGTACAGACGTCTTGCCCGATCCAGCCCCTGCTAGGCATAGCAGAGGACCATGTTGATGGCGGACAGCCTCGCATTGAGCCTCATGCAAATCTAGGCCGCGTTCACGCAGTGCAGTGAAGAACCAGCTGTCTTGTGCAGGGTCGCTGGCACTAACTTGTGGCTTGAGACCCTTTTCCACAGGTGTCGAGTGTGGTACGTTGGTAGCAGTGCGTTCATCATTCATGCGGAATGATGGTTGCGCGGATTCAGCCGTTGGGCATATAGCTTGAGCGGATATTCCATAAGGATGCGACTGCCAGCGAATGTTCGCAGCCGCAGGCTTCGTTAGTTGTGTTGGCATTGGGTGCTCCTTTCTCGGTCCGGTATCCGTTCATGAGTTGCTGTGCCCATCTATTATAACGGTCAAGGTCAACATTGCCGAATACATGTATTGCCAAGCGCATACGTTGTCCTTAGAGCTGTCAGGAATTTGTCCTGCGAACTCCGCGTTTCGTTTTCGCATGGAGCGTGTATAGGTTAATAAGGGTGATTATCTAATGTGGAAGAAGAGAGGGGAAGCCGGGATGAACCGTTTTCTGCAAAAAGTGAAAGAAGGCGCATCCAAAGCTTCTGAGAAAGCTCAGAATGTATTGGAATTGAATCGTGTCCAGTCTCAAGTTGATGCGCTTCGTAAAGAGTGGGAACATAATACGTATGAAATAGGCCGACTGGCTTTTGAAGCTTATAAGAATAAAGATTATGCTTCATTGGGCATGGAGATGGATGAACTGGCCCAAGCAAATGTGATGTTGGAAGAAGAAATGGATCGACTTGAATGGAAACGCTGTGCGCTCCGCAACGAGAAACGCTGTTCATGCGGAGAAGTTGCACCGTGGTCTTCTAAGTTTTGTGCATCCTGCGGCGATAGGCTGCCAGATCCTCCTGTTCGTGAAGCAGAGAGCGAACTGGGTGGTTTAAGTGACATGGAGCAGTACAAGTTGGAAGATGAGGTTGATCCAAAGGCTGAGGATACGGAGAAGCCGTATATTACCCTTCACCAAACTCCAACTTCTTCGGGATTTGACAATACAAATACAAATGATCGCGATGATGAAGTGGAGTCGCTATCGCGATATGCTAAATCGGCTAAAGACAATCCATCTCCTAGTCATCCGTATAGTCCGTACGACCAGTATGGTCAAGAGGATGAGGATGAGGATGATGCTGATATGATGGAAATCAAGAAGCCTGCTCCACAAGTTAATATTCGTGGAAGTGAGCGCTACATTCGTCAGCAGCCGGTAGAGCATGATCTTAATAGTCGAACTTGTTCTAAATGCTCAGCGTCAGCTCCGCTGGAGGCGAAATGGTGTGAGCGTTGTGGTGCTCCGTTTATTTAAAAAAGCTAGGTAAGGTGTGCACAAGGCGTACGTTGTTTGTGTACCATAATTTGTATGTAACAATGAACTATAGTGGTCGTGGTACAATATGTTAAGATAGCATCTGCTATGGTTGATACGATTATGATGATAAAGTCGAACAGCCGGGAAGCTTCTAAAGCTTACTCCGGCTGTTTTGCCGTTTATTTAAACGTTTAAAGAACACTTGCAGCATGAGCTGAAGGGGGAAACGAGATGGACAGCTTGATTCAGCAGCTGCGTGACGTAGGATTTACAGAGTTGGAATCCAAATTGTTAATTCTGCTCTCGGAACAAGGATCAATGACAGGCTATGAAGCAGCAAAGAAGCTGGGGATATCGCGATCGAATGTATACGCCGCATTGCAGCGGCTAGTTGATCAGAACTTTGTGTTGCATGCAGTAGGGGAACCGTCGCACTATGCTGCGATCGATCCAGCACTGCTTACGAAGACGATTGCAGAGAGAATGCAGGCTTCGCTGCGCTATGTAGAAGAGCATATGCCTTCACATAAGCAGGAGCTCTCCTTTTTTTATAGCATAGAAGGCGACAAAGTAGTCGCAGAGAAGATTGGGCAAGTCATCGCCGCAGCTGAAACGGAAATCATTGTAGACATGACTTCCCGAGATGGAATGCTAGTACAGCAAGCTCTGCAGCAAGCGGAGAATCGTGGTGTGAAAGTGCTGTGGTCGATTAGCTCCAATGAGGAGCAGCTGCCAGCCTCGGGCTTCCTTGCTTTCCATGAGGGGCAAGTAGACAAGCATCTTGCGGGCAGGCGTTTTACGATGATTATGGATCGGAAAATTGCCTGTATTGGGATGAGAAGCGCGGCTGAAGAAGCGAAGTTGTTGTATACGGAGCACCCAGTTATGACGGAGTACGTGCTTAGTCGTTTTATTCAGGACATTATATTATTTGAATTGGAACAGCAGCTTACAGAGGATCAGCGGCAGCAATTTGGCCCATACTTTTCACGCTTATGGGAACCCTACTTGAACAAGGAAATGTAGCGTGAAGAGGCAAACAGGCTGTGTTAATGTTATCGTTATCGTTCACTAATATGTCATCATTTACATGTAACGTTTAAGGATGTTGATCCGTAAACAACTAGTAAGAAGGAAAGGCAAGAAGTCAGCTGAGGAGGAAATACGATGGTGGAAGTTATAGTTCACTTTGATGTTCTGGAACGGGATGGCGATATTTCTCATTTGCGAGGGTTGATTATGACGGGGCCTGGTGAGAGACCGACCATTTCTCAAGTGGAAAATATGCTGCGTTCCATGGGCTATCAAGTGACCGCAGAAGATAGTGAGCACTATGTGTATGTTCCTGTTGAAGCTGGAACAGAAGTGAAGAAGATTGAAGTGCGCAAGATGGACAATGGGGAAGAAGAATTCTCGATTGATCCGCATATGAAAATGATTGTACAAAATCTAATGGGCAAGCCGCATCGACCGATGTAGATTGGCGACTTGTTCTGTAAAAAAAGGGGCTGTCTCCGTCATGTTATGTGTTCAGTTCAGTCTGACCATAGCACGGGAGGCAGCCCCTATTTATGTTGTTTCGCGATGTTAATGATGTTAATGAATAGGAAGCCTAAGCCTGTACGCTCGCTTCTTCCAATTGAGATGTACAGCTTGGACAGCGTGTCGCTTTAACAGGAATATCTGTTACACAGTAAGGACAAGATTTCGTAGTTGGATCTGCAGCAACTTCTTCTTTGCGGTGCAGCATGTTGATCACTTTTACAAGTCCGAATACCGCCAATGCAACGAGCAAGAAATCAATAACGACGTTAATGAATTGTCCGTAAGCAATAACGGCAGCACCTGCAGATTTTGCTTGTGCAAGTGACGTAATCGGAGAGCCGTCTGGCATCGTGATGTTTGGATCTAAGTTAATGAATAGGTCAACAAAGTTCACTCCACCAAGTAATTTACCGATTGGCGGCATAATAATGTCGTTAACGATGGATGTTACAATTTTACCAAATGCAGCACCGATAATAACACCGACAGCTAGATCGACGACATTACCGCGCATGGCAAATGTTTTGAATTCATTTGCTAAAGATTTAAGAGAACCCATTAGTTCAACCCCTATTGTAGTAATATTTATATTGAAATAACCTGTACCGGTTATCGATAATCGCAAACGAACATATTTCCTTACCCCGTACATTCTGAAGTTAAACAGTGTTAAAAAAATATTTATCAACAGCATGCCCAACACTTTCTTTATTCATAAACGAGTGCTTCTTATAGGATCGGCAAAAGTGTTGCTTTGTCACTTTATCACTATATTAATTGTTGTTCAAGGCTTGGATATAAACGGAAATTCGTTCTTAGAGTATGAGGGGAAATATCTTTTGAAACAACTGGAAGTGGTAGGCCGTATATAGTAGTATTGGTTTGCATGGATTACAGAAGAGGTAAGCCCCAATCCATTTAATCTGGCGCCATTTTAAGTTTATTATATCAATCGGAGGATGGTAATCATGTCATTGTTTAACCGTATTTTAGCTAGTGTAGGTATCGGTTCTGCAAAGGTTGACACGCTGTTGGAACGCAATCGCTATGCGCCAGGTGAGCAAGTGTCAGGAGTCGTCAAAATACAAGGCGGTCAAGTTCAACAGCAAGTAGACGCCATTCATCTTAAGCTTATGACTCAATATACAAAAGAATCTAATGATACGAAGCATCAGGTCAACCATGAGTTGGTACGCTTCCAAGTAAGCAGTGCATTTACACTGCAGGCAAATGAGGTGCGCGAGCTGCCATTTACAATCGTGCTGCCTCCGCATACGCCGCTTACGATTGGTCGTGCACCCGTATGGTTGAAGACAGAATTAGATATTGCCAATGCTGTTGATCCATCTGATAACGATCTTATCGAGATTGCACCTAAAGTGGAGCAAAGCATCATTATTGATGCCTTGAACCGTCTCGGCTTTCGCTTGCGCAAAGCAGAATGCGAGTATGCACCACGTCTTGGTGGAGCAGTACCATTCGTGCAAGAGTTCGAATTTGTTCCGACTACGTACTTTAAAGGCGATCTCGACGAGTTAGAGGTTATTTTCTATCCCAAAGAGCATGAGCTGGAAATCCTCGTTCAAATCGATCGACGCGCTAAAGGCTTAGGCGGCTGGCTTGCTGAAGCAATGGATATGGATGAGACATTCGTACGCTTTAACTTGCCAAATGATGAGTGGAAGCGTCTTGGCCCTGATGGTGCTTCAAACCATCTATCTAATATGATTCGTCGTTATATTTAATAAATCGTCATATCGTCGTGTGAATAGAAAAAACCTTCAGCCTGCGCTGTTACAGCGGTAGGTTGAAGGTTCTTTTTTTTGCATCATGTTGGATGAATGACGTTAGCTATTTGTCACCACGATCAATATGCTTGCGTGGATGGACCTGCTTCGGCGGTGGGATGTCTTTATCCGCTTCCGGAACTAAGCGCTCATCCGTCAAACCTTGATGATGATTATCATACGAAAATTCCTTTAGCTCCCACTCGGTAGCACCTAGCTGCGGATCGGTAGGGAAGTGCTGCCCGCGGTGAAGAGTTTCCGCACGTCCCCATTCGTTCGTATAAATACCGTCTACCTCCACACGATCGCGGGACATCGGGTGCATCTCATGTTGTTCTTTGCTCATGGACACGTTGCTCCTTTCAGCCATCCGCGCTACAGCCTTGTCTTCTCATACACATTTGCAATGGAGAACACTGTATCGCTAAGCATAACGTACCCTATGCGCATAGGACTTATTCTTAGGAGTTATTTGTCTAACACTTTCAAGGTTTATACGTACCTATCCGCGATTGCGCCTATTTGCATCATTATTTGTGCTGATAACGTCCCTCAAGTTTTTTGCCCCCGTACCATAGCAGCCAAAGCGCAACAGCAACGAGAAGTAAACGCCAAGGCTGCTCTACGAATCCTTTCCAATCATGACCGAGAAATGCCATCAAGAAGATCATGACGGATTTTCCAGCCATTACGGCAATCATAAAGGTGCGGAACGGGATCGTACTAATACCGGCTGCGACATTTATGAGTACGGAAGGAGTGAAGGGGAAGCATAACAATATGAAAATAGGCGTAAATCCCTTTGACTCGATCCAGTTGAAAAATTTTTGTGTTCCCGGCAATCGTTTTTGAATGTACATACTAAAGCGTCCGCCAAACTTTCGAGCCAGCCAAAAGACAGCGAATGAGCCAAGACATACCCCGATCCATGAGTATAAAAAGCCAAACCAAAGTCCATAAGAGGCAGCATTGGCAACTACAAACACAAACAGAGGTAGTGCTGGAACGAACGATTCTCCAAATGGAAGTAAAATTCCAGGTAGAGGGCCAAGTGCAGAATATTTTTGCAGCCACATCTCTACTTGCGCTATATCTATTTCTTTTGCGTAAGCAATAAAGTCTTGGAACCAATCCCACATAATATTTCGAACACCTCTCCCATTCCATTACATGATGCACTGTGTTTCTTATAGATTTCTTATCTTTCTTCTTATCTCTCTGCAAACCATCTTGAAGGGAACAACCAATAGACGATAGCGATAATGCTGAATAGCCCTGCACTGAACCAAATTACGGCAGAGACAGAGAACGCCTCAGCAATTAATCCGCCAACAACGGGACCAATCAGTACCCCGATATTCTCAACTGTCGAAAGTAGGCTCCAGCCAAGACCTTTTTGTGCTGGAGGCACATATAAGGCTAGCAAGGCATTCCATGCTGGCAGCACGGCCGCATAGGATATACCGAGAATGACAGCGAGTCCATAGGCCATGAGCACACCTGGCTTCATTGAAAGTGACGCCAACGTCAGTCCGAAGATAGCAAAGCCAACGATAAGGAATGGCTTGCGGCCTACCCGATCTGACCATTTGCCCATTGGCACGAGGCCAATCACGGTACATCCTCCCCCGATTAGTAGGAGTAGAGAATATTGTCCACTGGATAAGGACAAAAATTGCTCCGTGAACTTCGGTAGTATCGGAACGAGCATACTTGCACCTAGCGTTTGCAAGATCATGCCCGGCAATAATGGTTTCATTGCCGATAAACGTTCACGAAGCACTGCGAATTGTTCTTTAAATGGAACAGGTGTTGCAGATTCCCCGCTATTTTTCCCTCGCGGCAAGAAGAAGCTGAGTGCAAGCGCAATGGCGGTTAGTCCTAGCAGCAGTGCGTATGCAAGGTGCGGCGTATAGTCGAGCACTACATTTAATACGACTGGGCCAGCTCCCATTCCAACGAGCCAGATCGTATACAGGAATCCCATCTGAGCGGCACGCTGCTCTGTATTTACTTTTGTCAGACAGACGAGCCATACAGGAGACATCCCCACACCGTATATAGCGGAGGCTAGTACGAATATCCAAGGGTTATTGCCCCAATAGAACATTCCGATACCGCCTAAGGAAATAATCAGCCCACATATGACGATTAACTTGGATGAGAAGCGATCCAGTAAATAGCCGATAAATATTTTAAGTACTGTATCTGTTAAGTAATGCGCTGTTATTGCCGTACCGATAATTCCTAATGTAATACCAAGTTCTTTCTCCCCAAATATCGGGATAAAGCTAAGCACTGTTGCTCCTCGCACGAATTCCACAAGGAGTAAAATGACGGCCAACAGCGCGATGTCAGATGATAGTCCTAGCTTCCGAATTGATTTCAAACGAGACGCTCCCTTATTTACGTGTTGTAAGTTGCATAATTTTGATATGTAATCTGGATTGGCATACTAAAATTGTAACCTTTCCATTATAGCGTGCACCCATCTAGTTTTCCAATGACTGGGGAAGCATGCTGCCTGTTTCTACTGTTTAACAGCTGGAAGCAAGTATTGTTCCAGCCATTGTACAGGGTGGCGCCAACGCTTCACTTTGGAATCGGCTGCCCATACAGCTGTAATGCGCAGTTTAGGGATGACAAATATAAGCTGACCTCCGTATCCCATTGCACAAGCAGCATCTATGCCGTTCAATTGATGGCACCACCACTGATATCCGTAAGCACCGTATCCGGGAGCGCCTTCGCTATGAGCAGTTATCGTTTCTCGTACCCATGAGGCGGGTATTACTGATGTTAGGACGTTATTTGCGGTCACATGTCCTTCATTTAGAAGGAGTTGTCCGATTGACAGCATATCCCGCCCTGTTAAGGATAAGCCGATATGGCCAGCAGCATCACCATCAGGAGAACGTTCCCATATATAATTGGATATGCCAAGCGGTTGAAATAAATACTGTTCAGCAAATTGATCAGCAGGCATTCCGGTTTGCAGCGTTAACAGCACAGATAGAAGGTGTGAGTCAATGCTGCGGTATTGAAAGCGTCCATACATATTTGGTTGAATCGGCAGCCTAGTCGCAAAGCGTCTCCAGCTCGGGCTGCTGTGGAAGCGATGGATCCAGCGCTCGCTCATACGGCTGTTTGTTTCCCATTGCAGTCCTGTCGTCATGGTTAGCAAATGATATAAAGTCAGGCGCTGCCACAAGTTGTTAGACCGCATAGACGTTGGCATATAAGGTTCTAGCAAAGGAGAGATTGGATCGTGTGTGCCAATCATATTTCCTTGCTGCTGTGCGATGCCAACAAGCAAGCTCATCAATGATTTTGTAGCGGAACGCAGATCATGAAGCGTATGCTCATCTGTATCGTGGTAATAGCTCTCATGAACGAGCTTGCCGTCACGTGCTAGAAGAAAGCAGCGAAGTTTTGGCCACTGTTCCGGGAGCTGCGTTAGAGCAGCCTGAAATAGATCAATATCCATTCCTGCCTCTGTAGGACAAATGAACCTTGTCCGAGGTGAATTTTTTGCCGTAATATGGGGAGTGAAAGACATTAAGCAAATCCTCTCTATAATGAAATGTTGTCTTTTTAGAAGCTTGGTCCCATTATTTCTCTGGAACAAGCTTGATTATTTGCAACATATGACCATGATTTGACGTTGTTCATATCATAACCATTATAGCTTGCAACGATTTTGGAATTATGGGAATAGGAGAGCGATAACTCTAAATATGATCCATGTATAATTGTCCCCTATGTACAAATGTGCAAGTTAGAAGTGGGTGATTTTGCACATCGTGTGAATATGTTATAATAGGGACTATTAGGTTGCAAATTCCAGCGTTATAAGCGAAGTCCGTTACTTCTCCGTCGGGGAGATTGATCTACAACGCTTTAGGAGGGAATTTTCATGGCAGCAAAAGGTCACAACGAAGTGAGAGAAAGCTTGTTGGAGATGACACGAATTTTTCGTCCCAAGAATCCACGGAAGTTCGTGAAGGAATATATCCGGAAGTATCGGATAACGGGAGGCTATGAAGACGAACTAACCCAGCTTGTAGAAAATGAACTTGGTAAGATGGACACAAGCGCATCCTAAAGTGTGTAGATGAAATGTGATTTTTATTATGGCAAGTGAATTAGGAATAGGTTAGTCGTATCTTATCAGACGTATCCAGTGGATGCGTCTTTTTTTGCATTTTATTTGATCGATGGATACATGAGAAGTTTCCAAATAATTGAGCATTTTGTGAAAAGGGGGTAAAATAAACGTTTTTGATAACCCCTAAAGTGAATAACTGATGAACAGCTTTAAATATATTAATAAGGAAATCAATTTATAGGAGCGGAAATGGGAGGTTGGATGGGTAGACGAGTCGATAAAAAAGTTATCGACAACGTTCGTTGAAGTCATTCGACGTGAAATGAGATCATTCGTCATGAATAATAATAGATAATTTTATAATTTGTAAACGCTTGCAAAGTCTTTTGCTATGCGGTATTAACTGATATTTGAACACTTTGTGAACTGGTAGGTAATCGTTGACAAATAAAAATATGGAAATTATATTTAGGTGAGTGATTGCATTTATTGACAGGGTTGTGACATCAGCGCTGAAATTGATCGTGTCTTTTTGCTAGCTTGTGATTCGTCAAGAGCGAGTACAAGGGCCGTCAATTGGTTACGTGAATCAGCCGGTAGCTTCATCGTTTATTGCATCTATCACAAGTCTATTTTCTATTTGAAAAAGTAATAGCACATGTATGGAGTAATGGAGGATAAGCTTATGCAGAGCAAATATAACCTAATCAGCATCAACGAAAAAGTACAAAGTGGGGTTGATGAATGATGAAACGGTGGCAGTTTAGTAAGCGTCTTCTTCCGCTGTTAGCCGGGCTCGTCTTGCTTTTAAGCGCTTGTGGTCGTGAGGACTTATCGACACTCAACCCGCAAGGTTCGATTGCACAGTCGCAGTTCGACTTGATGAAGCTGTCGATTGGTATTATGACAGGCGTAGTGGTGATCGTATTCGGACTTTCCCTCTACGTTCTCGTGCGCTATCGTCGGAAGCCAGGCGATAAGTCTATTCCGAAGCAGGTAGAAGGAAGCCATAAGTTGGAGATCATTTGGACGGTTATTCCGATTATCCTCTTGGTCATCTTGGCGGTTCCAACATTGAAATATGTATTTGCCTTCGCCGAGGATTATAGCAAAGACGAGAATGCAGTTAAAGTTAAGGTAACAGCACATCAGTACTGGTGGGAATTCGAATATCCCGAGTACAAGATTAGAACCGCACAAGATTTAGTTATTCCCTTTGGCAAGAAAATTGCAGTAGAACTCAGCACGAAAGACGTGCTCCACTCCTTCTGGATCCCTTCCCTTGCTGGTAAGATGGACACCAACCGCACAGACAGCTTAGATAAAGGCAACAAGAACAAGATGCATTTTGATGCAAAGGAAGAGAATGTATACCGAGGCAAGTGTGCTGAGCTTTGTGGCCCTTCTCACGCATACATGGACTTCAAGGTTAAGTCAGTTAACCAAGAGACATTTGATGCTTGGGTAAAAGAGATGCAAGCTCCAGCCAAGCCATTTACAGGTGATGCAGCGGTAGCAGAAGTATTCAAGCAAAGCTGCTTGTCTTGCCATGCTGTTGAGAATGAGCCTAAGACAGCGCCGAACTTGAAAGGGATAGGAAGCAGGGAAGCGGTAGCAGGTATTTTACTTAACCGTGAGAAAGCTTCAGAGTCCATTGATCAGGCGAAGATCGAAGATCATTTGCGTAAATGGATTAAAGAAACAGACGATGTGAAACCGGGCAATAAGATGGGTGTCATTAAACTATCTGATCCAGAGCTCGATCAAATCGTAGACTATTTGGCTAATTACAAGCTGGATTCACTTGAAAAGATCAACAGCGGCATTCCTAACGTCGGAGAATAAGCACAGGTAAGAAACAGAAAAAGCATCTTCTAGGGGAGGGGTTACGGCCTTGGCTCATACAGCACATACAGTCAAGCGGTACACCGGTATTATGGACTGGCTTACAACAGTCGACCATAAGAAGATCGGTATTTTGTACCTCCTTGCCGGCGGTTTATTCTTCGGCATTGGCGGTATCGAAGCGATCTTGATCCGAATTCAGTTAATTAAGCCGCTTAATGATTTAGTAAGTGAACAATCATTTAATGAATTGATTACGATGCACGGCACGACGATGATCTTCTTGGGTGTCATGCCGATTATATTCGCCTTAATGAATGCTATCGTACCGTTGCAGATAGGTGCGCGAGACGTGGCATTCCCGTTCTTGAATTCACTAGGTTTCTGGACATTCTTGTTCGGTGGGCTTTTGCTCAACTTGAGCTGGATTGTGGGTGATGTTCCTGACGCAGGCTGGACATCTTATGTACCACTAGCGAATACGGAATATAGTCCGCATCACGGGGTAGATTTCTATACGATCGGACTTCAAATATCCGGTCTAGGTACGCTCCTCGGTGGTATTAACTTCTTGGTTACGATTATCAACATGCGTGCACCAGGAATGACGTACATGCGGATGCCGATGTTCACATGGGCTTCCTTCATTACTTCTGCACTTATTTTGTTCGCATTCCCTGCTATTACAGTAGGACTTATTTTGCTCATGTTCGACCGCTTATTCAGCGGAAACTTCTTCAACGTTGCCTTAGGTGGTAACCCTGTTCTATGGCAGCATATTTTCTGGATATTCGGACATCCTGAAGTTTACATTTTGATCTTGCCGGCATTCGGTATCATTTCCGATGTCCTTAGCACATTCGCTCGTAAACGTCTGTTCGGATACAGTTCAATGGTATTCGCAACGATCCTTATCGGATTCTTAGGCTTCATGGTTTGGGCGCACCACATGTTCACAGTTGGTCTCGGACCAGTAGCGAACGCATTGTTCTCTATTGCGACGATGCTGATCGCCGTACCGACAGGTATCAAGATCTTTAACTGGATCTTTACACTGTGGGGTGGATCGATTAAATTCACGGCAGCGAACTTGTATGCAATTGGTTTCATTCCAACCTTCGTTATGGGTGGAGTTACAGGGGTTATGTTGGCTTCGGCGCCGGCAAACTTCCAGTTCCATGATACGTACTTCGTAGTTGCTCACTTCCACTACGTAATCGTAGGTGGTTTGGTACTAGGTCTATTCTCTGGATTGCATTTCTGGTGGCCGAAAATGTTCGGTCGCACATTGTATGAAGGGCTTGGTAAGGCAACGTTCTGGATGTTCTTTATCGGCTTCCAGCTGACGTTCTTTGTACAGCACTTCCTAGGACTAATCGGGATGCCGCGTCGTGTTGCAACGTATCTGCCGAACCAAGGCTTTGACACGATGAACATGATTAGTACAGTCGGTGCGATTATGATGGGTATCGGAACGCTTATGTTCTTGTGGAACATCTTTATTACGTCTCGTCAACCTAAAAACGCGTCAGCTGACCCGTGGGAAGACGGTCGTACATTGGAGTGGACGATTCCTTCGCCTCCTCCAGAATACAACTTCAAGCAAACCCCGCTCGTTCGCGGATATGATGCTTGGTGGAAAGAGAAGATGGATGGCAACAAGGAGATGACTCCTGCTGAGCCACTTGCTTCTATCCATATGCCTTCTCCAACCATTCTTCCATTCTTTATGTCAGTCGGCTTGTTTATTGCAGGTTTCGGCTTTATGTACGGAAGAGATCCGTTTGATAATGCAATACTAGGATTCCTGTTTAATAACTATATTGTCTCGATAATCGGATTGGGCATCACGTTTGGTTGTATGTTCCTTCGTTCCGTCAATGATGATCCTGGCTATCATATTGAAGTTGAAGAGCTTGAAGATAAGGGGGGAAGAGGATGAGTGCACACGGTCATCACGTAGAAGGCGAATGGCCTCATCAACCGGAAAATGCGACCCTAGAAGGTCGCAACAAAGTACTCGGCTTCTGGCTCTTCCTCGGCGGAGAGGCAGTGTTGTTCGGGACGTTATTCGCAACATTCCTTGCTCTGCGTGATCAGGTCGGCGATGGTCCAACTGCTGCCGAACTGTTCAAGCTCCCGATCGTTGGAGCAGCTACGCTGATCCTGCTTGTCAGTTCACTGACTAGTGTATTCGCTGTTCAGGCGCTGCACCAGAATAAAGTGAAAGATCTGATTAAGTGGCTTATCGTAACGGTTCTTCTAGGTTTCTCTTTCCTAGGCTTGGAGATTTACGAGTTCGTTGAGTATATACACCATGGGCACAACTTTACGACGAGTGCGTTTAGTACCGCATTCTATACGTTAGTTGGTTTCCACGGTGCTCACGTTGCATTCGGTGTTCTTTGGATCACGCTTCTAATTATTCAAGTGAAGAAGAAAGGCTTGAATCTCGTAACAGCTCCGAAGGTGTATGTGTCCGCTATTTACTGGCACTTCATCGACGTTGTATGGGTATTCATCTTTACCGTTGTTTACCTAATGGGAAGGGTGGTGTAGACGATGGCATCCCAACAATCGGCTTCCAACCATTCAAACCGTCGTCATAAGCATGAAGGCCGACAAAAGCACATTGTTGCGTTTATTTTCTCCATCGTGCTTTCACTGATTGCGTTTGCTGCTGTTGCTTCTGTAGCTGAAGTGAATGCAACCTTTATCATCATTCTTTTGCTTGTCATGGCAGTGCTTCAAGTCATCATCCAGATGGCCTATTGGATGCATATGAAGGACAAAGGACATTTGCTGCCAGTCGTGTTTATGCTAGGCGGAGCCTTCGTCGCCCTGACCTGTATCGTGATGGCTCTATATTGGGTATGGTGGTAAGCAGTTTCAAGCTTACAGTTAAACAAGTACTGATTGCTTGCTTGTACACAGCATGAACAGCGCTTGTTTGAGAAACGATAGCATAATAGGAAGAGGTGGTGCGATGCACCGCCTCTTTTTCCGTAGAAGATCAAATGTGGCGAAACGATGACAGCTTGTTGATGAAAGGGGGAAGCAGCTATGTTTGGATTGGAGCAGTTTTTTTCATTTGCCGATTTATGGAGCCCTTTGTTTCTCGTTGCTGCGTTGTTGGTTATTGTATTGTACCTAGGCTTAACAGGCTATTTTAGGGATCGGTTTCCTGGTTCTAGGCCTGTTACACGGGGACAAAGAGTTAGTTTTATCGTAGGTGTACTGCTTATTTATTTGTCTCAAGGCGGACCTATCGATCTGATGGGCCATCTAATGTTTACGTTCCATATGGTGATGATGTCCTTGTGCTATATTATTGCCCCTCCTTTACTACTGATAGGGATTCCAGATTGGATGTGGAGGTTTCTCTTAGATCGTCCGCTGCTGCGCAAGCTGAAATGGATGATGCATCCGATCCTAACAGCGGTACTATTCAATGCACTATTTTCGTTCTATCATATTCCGGCCGTGCATGATTACGTCATGCTGAATTACGGTGTGCACACGCTGTACTATATAGCTCTATATATTGCAGCCTTTATGATGTGGTGGCCTGTTGTTAATCCTGTCCCAGAATGGAATTTGATTAGCGACGTGAAAAAAATGGGCTATATTTTCTTGAATGGTTTGCTGATCACACCTGCATGTGCACTTCTCATCTTCGCGGATGAATCGTTATATGCGACCTATAATGATCCGAATACATGGGCAGCGGCGATGGGCTATTGTGTATCCGGCAGTCCTGAGGCATTGCTGGCAGCTTTTGATGGTCCACAGTTTTTTAGCTGGTTTGATGTACGAGAGGATCAGCAGCTTGGTGGTATTTTGATGAAGCTTGTACAAGAAACGATGTACGGTATCATTCTAGCTTATGTATTCTCTCGATGGTTCCGTCGAGAGGGAAAAGATGATGATGTCGCAGATTCGACACCGAAAAGTGATTGGCAGAATGCATGATTTCGATATAATGGGAATGATAACTTGTAAGGAGGGATAATGCATCGTGGATATGTACTCACTATTCCCAACGATCAGTACGTTCTTTATTGTACTTAGTGCCATCTTGGTTGCGATCGGTTGGCGTCAGATTATTAAAGGCAAGCGCAAAGAGCATGAGCGGACGATGAAGCTTGCTGCAATCGCAGCTATTTTGTTCTTCATTATTTACGTTTCTCGCACGATTTTTGTAGGAAACACATCATGGGGCGGGCCAGATTCGTTGAAAACGATCTACCTGGTGTTTCTACTCTTCCATATCGTGTTGGCGACCGTTGCAGCTGTGTTCGGCTTGACGACCTTGTACTTAGGATTCAAAGCGAAGTATGACAAGCACCGCAAGCTTGGACGCGTTACAGCGACAATCTGGTTTATTACAGCGGCAACGGGTACGATGGTGTATGTATTGTTGTACGTTTTATATCCAGGCGGACATACAAAGCCAGTTATTGATGCCATTTTCGGCTAATTGCCATATTCCTAATGGGGACAACCTTTATTCAGACAGCTTGAGGGCTGCTTGGATAAGGGTTGTTTTTTTGTGCGAAATGGGATTGGAAAATAATCCTTGACGACTGTATATAGAGGTCATTATACTGTGTATAACAATATACACAGTAATCACAGTGAACTGTGGCCTGTGCGATTGAAAGGAAAGTAGGTGTCTCCTCATGAAAAGAGGTTGGCCAGATGCTTGGTTTATCGTAAAGCAAGAATTTAAGACATCACCAATAGGATTGCTGTTAACGATATTGTTTATGGTTTATCTTTCAGTTATGACCTATCCGATGGTTCAAATGGTTTTTGATAAGGAAGCTGGTGTAATCTCGACCATCATTACCGATTTTTATCTTTTTCTCATTTTTTTAAGCCTAGGGAATTTCATGAATCGTAGATCTACCCGCTATTTGTCAGAGGACTCTTATCGCCAATATGTAATAAAGCAGCGTATTTTGCCAATCGGAATTCAAACCATTGTGCGTGCTAGATATTTGCAACTTATTATCCTATCGCTAGTGAACGGTACGATTTTCTTTTTCGTTAGCTACTTCATTATTGGATTGGATAAAGTAACGAATACCGCTTCCTATGCGCTGTTTGTCCTGATAGGTCTAACATTCAGTATTTTGATAAATGTCCTATTTACGTATTGTGAGTGGAAAATGAGCGGGAAAATTTATATGTTGGTCGTGCTCCTTGTTATGGTGATTCTAACTATAACTGCTATCATTATTAGTTTATGTGGGGGCTCAGTCTTCAAGTCATTAATTTATATAACGAATGAATGGCCGATTCCAACCGCAATTGTAACGATCGTGGTGCTGAGTCAAGCAATTGTCTGGGGAATGAAGTCATCCTTACAAGTGCTGCGGCGAACGGATTTGTCTTGAGTCAGATATGCAGGAAGGAAATTTTCAGATTTGAGAAATAAAATAGATTGGCGTCATAGACGCATTGGGTTGTTGACGTGTCACACTCCATGTAGTTGCAGGATCGATAAGGGAGGTGAACCGGCTTATGTTCATTCCGATACAGCTTGATGAGAATAGCACCGAACCATTGTATGCACAGATTAAGAGCCAGCTTAAGACGTTAATTTTGAGCGGACACATCGAGACGGGAACGTTATTGCCATCGATTCGTGAACTAGCAGGTCAGTTAAGTTGCAGTGTCATTACAATACGGCGTGTGTATCAAGATTTAGAGCAGGAAGGGCTGCTGCGCACGAAGCAGGGCACAGGTACGTTTGTGGCGCCGGTTCATCAAGGTGAACGCGACCAATTTCGCAAGCGGGCAGTTGAAGAAGCTATCATAGCGGCTATAGATGCTGCTAAGCAAATGCAGATAGATGAACAAGAATTGCGGGATATTTTTAATGAGATTGTACGTTTACGTATGCAAAATGACTGAGCTTGAGGGGAGGAGGTACTGATAATGAATGCCTATACACTGGAAGCAGTTGAGAAGCACCGTGAACATTTACGGGTTGGTCCGTTAAATGTTGAATTTCCAAGTGGCTGTGTAACAGCTATCGTTGGCGTGAATGGTTCAGGTAAAAGTACGATGCTTAGCATGATGATCGGGCTTGCTCATCCAAACCAAGGGAATATATATTTTGGTCAGCAGCGTGTCGATGCTGATCATGATTATGAGTGGAAGCAGCGGATCGGATATTTACCAGAGCAGCCTAACAGCGAAGATGACTATAAGACTCCCGACCAATTAGCTACGGTTTATGCCTATTGGTATAAGAACTGGGACTGGCAGGTCTACCAGTCGATGATGGCTAAGTACGAGATTCCACCAAAGACAAGGCTTAACAAAATGTCTAAAGGGATGCGGCGTAAATGCGAGTTAATTATGATTTTGTCGTATCGTCCAGATGTATTGCTATTAGATGAACCATCATCGGGGTTGGACCCTGTTAGTTGGCGTTATGTAATGGAAGATTTGCAGAAGTTTATGGACGACGGTGATCGAACGATTATCATCGCAACGCACATCATTGATGAAGTGAGAAGGCTTGCTGATTATATTATGTTCCTGCATCGTGGCCAACTTGTCCAATTCGTAGAAAAAGATGAATTGTTCGATGCTTGGAAGGAATATTGGTTCAACATTTCCGAAGCAGCTCAGTTAAAGGGGGCACCAGGCGTCAAAGATACGCTCCAAGATGGTGTTGGCGTAAGGCTAATCGTAAACGATATTCCGCAGTTTGAGGATTACTTGCAAAGGCATAACATTCAGCCTATACGTGTTCAGACCGTACCATTAGATGAGATTATGCTTCAATCGATAAAGGGTGTTAAGTAATTTATTTATGATATAGCAAGATAGAGTAAATGGGTAAACGATGAGAGGAGAGATTAGGACGATGAAGACGTTACAGCTTGACCGAATCGTGAAGCAATATGGCGACAAGACGGCAGTCAATGAGATTAGCCTAAGTGTAGAAGCAGGGGAAATTTACGGTTTACTTGGTGCCAACGGCGCTGGTAAGACGACGACGATGAGAATGGTACTGGGCCTCATTTACCCAGACGCAGGTCAAATTCTATATAACGGTAAAGCGTATCATAAAGGTTTGGAGCAATTGTTTGGTTATTTGCCTGAAGAACGCGGCTTGTACCCGAAGGTGAAAGTTAGCGATCAAGTGCTTTACTTAGCACAATTGCGTGGCATGTCCCGCAGCGATGCGGATAAGAGCTTGAAGTATTGGCTCGAGCGCTTCCAAGTTCCTGAGAACTACAATAAGAAGATCGAGGAACTGTCCAAAGGAAATCAGCAGAAGATCGGCTTTATCGCTTCGATCGTTCATAATCCGAAGTTCATCATCATGGATGAAGCGTTCAGCGGTCTCGACCCCGTCAACGTTGAATTGATGAAAGAGACAGTTAAAGAATTGCGCGACAATGGCGCGACGATTTTGTTCTCTACACACCGTATGGAGCATGTGGAGGAACTGTGCCGTCAGACGACGATTTTGAAGAAGGGTGAGGCAGTTCTGCAAGGCGCGGTTCGTGACCTAAAGGCGAAATACCCGCGTGAGAAAGTAATCCTTCGCACGACTGGTGAAGTAACTGGCCTGGAGCAAATTGCTGGCGTTAAGCAGGTTGATCGTACAGAAACAGGCTACATCATCAATATTGCTGATGAGTCTGCCGCACAGCATATTTTACAGCAGGCGATGAGCCAATCGACGGTAGAACACTTCGAAGTGAAGGAACCGACGTTGAACGATATCTTCATTAAAGCGGTAGGGGGCGAGTCGAATGCGTAATGTGTGGACAGTAATCGGATTCTCTCTGAGAACGAAGCTAATGACGAAGGCATTTTTAATGACAACAGCTATATTGGCTTTAATCGTTACGATTGTAATGAACTTGCCGTTTATTATTTCTTTGTTCGATGAAGAAGACAAAGCGATCAAAGTAGGTCTCGTGAATTCTTCTTACCCTGCGATTGAGAAGTCGCTAGAAGAAGCATTCAAGCAGAAGCAAAATGATATCATTCTTGTTCCTTATGATAACGCAACAGAAGAAGGTCTATTGAAGGATGTAAAAGAAGGCATTATTACAGGGTACTTGAAGCTGGAGGCTGCTGAACAAGGCGGCGAGCAGGCATTCCCGAAAGTGACGTATCATAGTGAAGAAGATCTGGATTTCGGTTTACAAGGCGATATTACAGCTGTTCTTACAGTATTGAAGACACAATGGATTGTAAAAGATTCGCTAACTGCGGATCAACAGCAGCAATTGAACCAACCCGTTTCCTTCGATACGAAGAAATTGAAAGCTAGCGACAGTGGTCAATTAGCAGAAGATGCTGCTGGAGAAGAGCCTGCGTTCAAGGCTGAGTCTTTCGTTGTTACATTTGCATTGCTTATTCTATTCTTTACATCGATACAGATGACAGGAAATATGATTGCATCCGAAGTTACGCAAGAGAAAAGCTCTCGCGTTATGGAAATTTTGATTACGAGCGTATCTCCATTGGCGCAAATGTTCGGTAAAATACTAGCGATGTTTATCCTTGGTATGATTCAAATTATGGCGTTTATCGCAGTAGCGGTTATTAACTTGCTATTGCCGCATAACCAAGAAGCGCTTAAAGGACTAGATTTGGATATTTCTAAATTTGATCCGATGCTCGTTATTTATGGTTTGATTCTATATGTGTTCGGCTACTTCTTGTACGCGACATTGTACGCTTCAGTTGGTTCTATCGTAAGCCGTACAGAAGATTTGGCACAAGCGGTACTGCCAATTACATTCTTAAGTTTGGCTGCTTTCTACATCGGTATGTTTAGCGTATCTACACCGAACTCGATGCTTGTAAAAGTAACATCCTTTATCCCGTTCTTCACACCGACTTCGATGCTGCTTCGTATCGGTTTGGGCGAATATCAGTGGTGGGAGTTCTGGTTATCAATCGTTATCTTGCTTCTGTCCGTACTTGTATTCGGCTGGTTGGCAGCGAAAATTTACCGCACAGGCGTATTGCTCTACGGTAAGCGCCCTACGTGGAAAGAAGTTCGTAAAGCGATGAAGGCTTATAAAATTTAAGAGTTATTAATCACATTGTTAGTAATCGTTATAATTGAGACCGATTATGGCACATGTTTGAGACAATGCATATTCGCCTGATAAGCCAAGAACCTTGGTTTATCAGGCTTTTTTCTGAATTATATTTGAAGAACCCTCTGCAAAAAGAATAAATTCTCGTTTAATAAGTCTTTTCGTTTTTTCGAATTTATTTCTTTATAGTGTTTTGGATTAAATAAGTATATAGAACAGGATATCATTTTATTGTAACCTACTGTAGATAATGCTTGTGCAATTGTAGGATATAATTCGTTATTTAAAGAGTGGAGTATAATGGTATGATCAGGAAATTTCTCAACAAATAAATTCGTAAACTGTTCGATTTGTTGTTTGTTGATAGAATGATAAAGATTGGTTGATAGCATCCAATTATTTATGACAACTACTTTATTAATATTTGTTCGTCGTAGCCAGCTTCCCATAAGACGAATCGGATAGGTTAGCAGTTTCTTTGGCCATGTTTTTCAAACTCCCATAACCCTTCCAATTATTCTCTTTTGGTCATGAGGTACATCCTGGAATGAAATTACCTCATTTTCTTATGAATATAACTGGCATTGTAGGTGGTTTGAGTTTGACGCTTATCTATTGAATGTACATCTAATGCTATTGCTGTTACCTCAATTTCCCCCTCCTGTGAGTTCCTTATGTGTATTTATAGCGTCTTCTGCATTCTGTTTCTGCGTTAACCTCGAATGCCATCTTTCGAACACCTCATCTCCACTGTCACCAGACATGGATTATATAACTCCCTTGTAGGATCCTTGCCTCCAATAGCTCTCTCATCCAGTATGTGAAATGATGACTCTCTACCGAATGTTATAGGATTTTTTTCATTAATCAAATTACCTTGAACGGATTACACAATAAGGTGATGAATTATTTATTATAAATGTCTACACCGTATTACGGTTATTTGAGGTCTTTTGATTTCAATTTATCGAATTTGGAACTGTCCATATGATATAGTTTTGCGCATATATTTTTTCAGTTACAATGACTTCTTCATCTCCACTAGTAAATACATGTGCGGAACCTAGTTGTTCTTTAAACGAAAATCCCCTTTCTTTCATTTTGGATAGTATGTGGACATTTCCATCTTTCGAATTGCTTAAATAGAACTTTGAGTCAGCAGAATGTTTTGTGATGTCTACTATGTCATTATTTGAGACATGTATCTTGATTATCCCATATATTGCTGAAATGTTATTTCCATCTTTCATAAACATATTCAATATCGTAAACGACAGTATAACAACGATAAATACAACACTAATAATAAATAGTTTTTTTCGTTTCGTTGTCATTAGTTCACCTTCCTTTAATTACTTTGAATTACTATATTCTACGATTAATATAACTAGACCACCCTATATTGAGTAGGAGGGTGGTCTGGTTATTATATTCTATTATCTTCTTTCTTATGAATACAAAATCTTAAGTTATTTTATCAATTTCATATCCGTAAACCTTCACATTTGGATTATAGTTATAAAAATAATCCAAGGCTCTAGTTTGATTTGTATCTGTAGTGTGATATGTTGCATATTGTTGATTACTTGCTGTTCCTGTAGTTTTTGTAATTATAATTGTATGATCAATACTCCCATCACCCGTAAAGTCAATAGAAAGTGCATCTCCAACTTGCAACAGACCACTACTTGAAGCTACTCCAGCCCTACTACTAAAGTGTTGGTAGAAGTTATGGGCTCCTCCCCAGGTATGAGATGGCTTGGAATCACTATAATACCAATTATCAGTGTTACTATGTGGGAACCAGATTCCACTCTTTTTCGTAGACAATCCCCCTGCAACAAGTGCCTGAGATACAAAATTCGTGCAATCATTCCAAGCCCTTCTTGGATTTGATTGACCACTCGCTCCAGAAGGAAGATCATTGAGGTTATTGTTTGTCGTTGATTGCCCAGCGTATTCGGCATAATAAGGGTAGCTTGTATTGTTGGTTTTATTCCACCAATTTACTGCATATGTTGCAGCAGTTGAAGGAGTATACGCTAATGGAGTAATAATTGCTGCATTATCTTCTAAAGTTGTTTCCGAGGATTGAATAGTGGAATGTGTGTTTACTGGAAATAGATTGTTAAAATCACCATCAACTGAAAGGGTTTTGTTGGAGACGGCATTAATAATTTGATCATTTACGGCTTTGTTTTCGTAAAAATCCATGAAAGCAGCAAATTGTCTCAATTCATTTTGGAGATCCTTGTCGTCGAGTTCAATTAAAAAGTATGTTTTAATAAGGTCCTGAACTTGTTCGTTATCCAAGTCTACATTAATTCCTCTAGAAGTGAAATCTTCAACTATATATTGGTATGCCTTGCTGTATGTCTTAATTGCACTTTCTTTTGTTATAGAAGTTTCAGAATACAGCTTAGTTGATTTTCCATCGTAGGTTAATGGCGAAAAATTAATCTTATCTCCTTTTACTTCAGTAACTAGAGTGCTTTTCAAAGTTTTTTCCGGGGCAATGCTGGCCTCAGTTGCATAGCTGCTTGTAGGAAACAAAGTTAACACCATGGCCGCAGATAAAAACATCATAATTTTTTTCAAAATCTTCACTCCTTTTGATAAATATAAGTTCAATATGTTACCACAGAAAAATAAATCAACTGTTCTTAAGGAGATATGCACATAGAGCAAGTGGTAGAAAATATCAACTTTGTTCACTCTAAAAAAGATTATGATTTTACTCTGATGTTTGTCAGCCATGGGTTTCTTGAGTTAGGAGAGAACAATTTTACTAAGAATCTAGTAACAATGAGGATGGTTATATTTTAGACATTACAAGCATACCAAAAAGTTAAGTGATAAAAGAACGAAATAATAGAAACCAGTTTCAATTTGTACCATTCATCACCTCCTATTCTCTTTTTTTACCATACTTTGCAATTGATTTCAACAACCTTTTATTTGGCTGCAAAAGTATATTATTTCTCTCTCTCTCCACTAATACTTTTTATATTTATTAAATAGTTTTTACCCTACACAGTATGATTGCGAAAAAATCACTAACGTTGAGTTTATTAGATTTCCTTCAGAGAATGACTATTTGTCAGAAGGTTATGCTGTTAAGAATGTGGTTCAATTGCGAGCAAAAGCTGCTGATGATTGGAAACTGGTTCATATGACTTTATAACGAAAAATAAAAGTCGAAGATAGATCATAAATCTTAACTTTGACAGAGGTACAATACGTGTACTATTATTAATCACATAAATCAAATGTTTAAACACTTAAACATATTATGAAAGGAGGGAGTATGGTGGGTAAACAAGCATTAGAGCAGTTTCGCAAATGTACCCCTCTTTTTCAATTGTTAATGGACCCTAATCGTCAAGATATCATTTTACTGCTTAGTGAACACGATGCTCTGACGGTTAATGATATAACGGAGCATTCAGTCCTTTCACGACCAGCCATTTCACATCATTTACAGTTGTTAAGGCAGCAAGGATTAGTTGAAGTTGATAAGCGAGGAACAGAGCGTTACTACTCTTTGACATTAGGAAATGCTGTTGAGTCCTTGAAAGAACTTTTATCATTAGTTGAGCGAGATTGCCTTTAGATATATCTAAAGGTTTCTTTTATACTTTAAACGTTTAAATGTTTAAACGTTTAGTGATTAACTATTTCATTCGTATGTTTTATTAGAAACATAACCTTAGGAGGGCATCATAATGAACCAGGTAGAAACGATTGATATTCAACAAATTCTTGATGAGCATAAACAATTTTTTCATAAAGGCTCGACTACTAGTTTTGAATTCCGAGTGCAGCAGCTAGAGAAGTTAAGAACAGCTATCCAGCGTTATGAAGCTCAAATTCATGAAGCATTATATAAGGATTTAGGGAAAAGTGAGTTTGAAGCTTATGCAACAGAGGTAGGACTCGCATTAAACAGTATTCAATACACGATGAAAAATTTAAAGAAATGGATGAAGCCTGAAAAGGTAAAAACGCCTTTCTACATGTATCCATCTAGCAGTTACATTATGAAAGAACCTTATGGAACGGTATTGATTATTGGCCCGTTTAATTATCCATTTCAATTGCTAATCGACCCGCTTATTGGTGCTATTGCGACAGGGAACTGCGCGGTACTTAAACCTTCTGAGAACACATCAAATGTAGCGGCTATCGTTCACAAAATGATAAAGGAAACATTCGATGAGGATTATATTCGAGTAGTTGAGGGAGAAAGAGAAATAACCTCTCAACTCGTACATGCACCTTTTGACTATATCTTTTTCACAGGAAGTGTAGCTGTGGGGAAAATTGTAATGGAGGCTGCTGCGAAGAACCTCGTTCCTGTAACGTTAGAGCTCGGCGGGAAAAGTCCAGTCATTGTTGACCGCACGGCGAATTTAGAAATGGCGGCGAAAAGAATTGTATGGGGTAAATTTTTGAATACAGGGCAGACTTGTGTTGCACCCGACTATTTATTAGTTCATTCCGAAGTAAAGCAACAATTCCTCTCAAAAATGAAAGAAGTTATTCGTCATTATTATGGCGAAAATGCGATACAAAGCAAAGACTACGGTCGAATTGTGAATGAGCGTCAATTCGATAGACTTGTTTCTATTATAGAGACGGATAAATCCAATTTACTATTTGGAGGGAAATCCGTTAGAGAAGAACGATACATTGAACCTACTTTACTGGAAGCAAAGTCTTGGTCTGACGCAGCTATGCTGGATGAGATCTTTGGGCCAATCTTGCCGATTATGGAGTATAGTACGCTAGAAGATGCAATTCAGACCATTCATAAACAGCCTAAGCCTTTGGCTTTATATGTGTTTACTGAAGATAAAATGATTGAACAGGAAGTGTTGAGTCGAGTTTCCTTCGGTGGTGGTTGTGTCAATGATACGATTTCACATGTGGTTAATCACCATTTGCCGTTTGGCGGGGTAGGGAATTCCGGAATTGGTGCATATCATGGGAAGTTTAGCTTCGATCTATTTTCCCATCATAAAAGCATTGTAAAAAAGAGTACAAAATTTGACTTAGGTTTCTTATTCCCTCCATACGAAAGTAAACTGAAGTGGATTAAAAAAGTGTTTAAATAGAGAGGCATGCTGCTTGGGTGCTGCACATTATGAAAAAGGTTCGTTTGAATAGAAGGAACCAGGGGTCGACATGTCGTCGAGCCCCTTATCTTCATGAGGAATTACCACTTCACCAGATTTAATATAAATTTTATTTTTACCCTACTACTTTTTTAAGCTTGCTTCCTTATCCTTGTACTATGAAAGGAAGGGATGCGAAATGAAACAAACGAAAATGATGAATAATCATTGGCTGCTAGTCGGCGCATTCGTCTTGTATATGTACTCATTGCTCAAAATTATTTTATTTAAGTTTCATTCTATTAATATGAACTTTATGGTGAATCAACTGCGGTCTAATATAGAAGATCCTCATTCCATTATAGATAGACTACAAGTGGGTAACTTAGTTCCGTTTAAGCAAATTTCTGAAAATATGGAAGGTCAATCACTGAATGATTTCATTCAATTGTTTGGCAATATCGGAATTTTTGTGCCGCTCGGTATTTTCCTGACGATGTTGTTAAAAAACAAAAGAGGTGCGTTCATCATTGTGCTCGTTGGTTCGTTGGTTGTAAGTTTGAGTTTGGAATCTGCACAGCTCCTATTTGCTATCGGAAATTTTGATGTTGATGATCTTATTTTAAATACTTCCGGGGGCATTGTAGGGTATTGCCTTATACGGCTGCGGGTCACGGGGGAAAAATGTACTTCTTAGCGCATACGTAAAGCCAGCTAGTTCAAGTTTTTGAGCTAACTGGCTTTTTAGCATGTGTAAGGAATGATTAAGAAGGCTGAGTCGTTGTATGTTTACGCAGCCATTGCTCTAGGAGCTTGACGAACTCTGCGTCGATCGGTGTGGTAAACAGTGACTTGTATTCTTTCAGTAGTCCTAGCATCGTATGGGGCTTTTCATATTTGCGCAAAATATGATTCATATGTGGGATGACGTGCCATTCGGCTTCGCCCGTAGCTGCTTCGGCGAACTTTCTAGCATGATCGGGAGGTGCCTGTATATCATTTGAGCCTGATATCGCTATGATAGGGCAGGCTACTTGACTTATATAATCGGAAATATTTAGTGCAGCGTGCTCGCGGAACCATTTGGCACCGATTTTTTTGCCTTTAAATCTAATCGTTGGTGTCGTGGAGGAGAGTACTTTTTCGATAAACGCTGCGGTTTGCTTTTTGGCTTTTTCTTTCACTTTTAGTAAGCGAATAAGGAATCCTTTTATTCCTTTAGCTTGTTCCAGCTCTTCAAGCGCCTGCCCAGTTTGACGGGGAATCGTATCATGCACCAAATTCTCTACACCCCCCGAAATGAGCATGAGACCATGGACAGGTTCTTTGGTATGCACGAGGGGGGCGATAGAAGCTCCTTCGCTATGTCCAAATATAAAAATACGATGGGGGTCCACTTCTTGCCGAGATTTCAGGAATTGAACACATGCAATACTGTCATCGACTAAATCCCACAGCCCAGTTTCGTTGAAATCTCCACCACTGGCATGTGTGCCGCGTTTGTCATAGCGGAGAGTGACAAACCCCATTTTTCCCAATATATCAGCAAGGTCCTTATAGATGTTTACATTAAGTCCTTTGCCATTGCCGTTGCGGTCGTTTTCACCTGTGCCAGAAATGATTAAAATTGCAGGAGCAGGCTGTGTTATGTCAGTTGGAATGGCTAACGTACCTGCTAAAGAAAAAGCGCTGTTAATCGTCACTTCGATTTCGTTCAGATTTACATTCATCTTCTTTACTCTCCCTCGCTTTTAGTTTCTGCCTCCGGAATAATAACGAATGAAAGATTTCGACGTCGTCTTCCCTCAGTGGGGCCGTTCTTCATTGCTTTCATCACAGCTTCTCTAAACGGAGCCATCACTTCTTCCAATTCATCATCACTTAAATAAAGAGCAAGTTGGCGGTAACCAACTCGGTCACGTTCCAAATGGATATCAGGTTGCTCTAAATACTGCGAAAAGTCATTCATAAGACTAGAAACGAATGTGGTGAAGTAGCGCATGTGGTCATCTTTCGTTGCTTCTTCCAGATCGGCTTGCGTTAAGTGCGCTCCTTCTTCGGACAAAGCATATACCTTCTCTATGACACCGCGAACTTGGTACTGCTCAACGATGGCCAGCAAGTTAGCTTCTGCAAGCTTGTTGAGATGACGATAAAGGGTGGCTTGTGGAACATCGGGTAAAAGCTCATTTAATTGTGAGGCAGTAGCACGTTGTTGGCGCATAACCGTAAGGATGATTTTCAGCCTTACCGGATGCAGGATCAGATCAGCTTTGTTCTTTTTCATGTTTATTACCGCCTACGTTTATTGTTATCATTATTGATTATATTTTCACTATTGATAATATTACTCCGAGTTGTTTTTGTCAAGTATTTACATTTGGTAGGGGTGGAGTATAAAAAATGGGGGTCTACCCATTGTTCATGCGAATAATGGGCCTGGAGATGCCGGATGCGATGGATCAGAATTGAAGAGAAGTTATAGTGGGTGGATGGCTAGTTTTTCGTTGAAGTCGTTATTGGGGTCATCCGAAATGAATAAACCCATCTGATAAACCTTTTCAGGGGCATCGATGGGTTCTAGTAAGCTATTGTGGCCTATTATGCGTAAATGAAAGGGAGTTGGTGTTTCTGACTCTATTTAAGCAACGAAAGTGTCACATCTAATGTGTTATCGACAAACGCTCGCTGCGGGCGGGACTTCAAGATAACCGTTAGTCCGATCAATGATGTGATCAGCGCTTGGGCTAGAGCCTTTGCATCTGCAACAGCCTTGAGCTCGCCGGATTGTATCCCTCGTTCAATGGTTTCTTGAAAGATAACAGATAGATACATTTGATGTTCTCTTGTTAAAATTTCGAATTTCTCATCGTGAGGGGCAAGTTCAACCATGGTGTTGATACAGAAGCATCCGCGGCTGGGCCCTCCGGAATATTCCTCGGCAATGACATCTTCAAAAAATGTGCGAAATGCTTCTTTTACAGAAGGATTGCTCTGAAGTTTGGTTCGCATTTCGGAAGCGCGAGTCATCGTGTATTTACGCAGCGCAGCTTCGAACAATTCTTTTTTGTCCCCAAAGGCGGAGTATATGCTAGGCCGAGTAATGCCCATTCTGGCAGTTAAGTCACTCAATGAGGTAGCTTCATAACCCTTCTCCCAAAATAGCTGCATGGCTGCATGTAGTACTTGTTCTTCGTCAAATTCGCGAGTTCTTGCCATCGTTCAGACCTCTCGTCATGTTTAATTATTTTTCGTACCAAACGGTATGAAATAATTTTATAATTAGCCGCCTATCTTGTCAAATTTAAAATATATTTGTTGACATCATTAGAAAGGTGGAGTTATATTTGCTACACAAAATAACGTACTGATCGGTATGTTATTTGTTCAGCATTTAAAAACGATAGGGGGTAAGGTATGCACAACATGAAGGAGGTTGTGGAAGAAGGCTCAGTTAATGCCGATAAGCAGGGGATTTCGTCACAAGGAAAGCGAGAGTTAGTCGCGGTGGAAGCTAATGTTCAGCGTTCTTCTCTTTCCCGCTATGTAACACTATTGTTTGCGGTAGCTTGTGGGATGTCTGTCGCCAATATCTATTTTGCACAGCCCTTACTCGCTAACCTTTCGAGTGAGTTCGGAATTAATCAAGCTATCATTGGTATTCTCATTACCATCACGCAAATCTTTTACGCAGTAGGGCTGCTGCTGTTGGTTCCGCTCGGAGATTTGCTGAACCAGCGCCGTTTGATTATTGGCCAAATGCTGCTATCTGTAATTGCGTTAGTTATCGTAGGAACTGCCTCCACTAGCGTGGTACTATTTGCGGGAATGGCTTTGGTGGGGTTGCTTGCTGTTGTTACGCAGACGATTGTGGCATTTGCAGCAAGTATGGCGGCCCCAGCTGAGCGAGGGCGTGTCGTTGGCATCGTAACTAGCGGCATTGTAATAGGGATACTGCTTGCACGAACGTTTGCAGGGCTCGTAACGGACCTTGCCGACTGGCGCTCTGTTTATCTGCTCTCTGCTGCACTTATGCTTCTTACGATCGGTGTATTTTTCAAGGTGCTGCCCAATGTTGAACGTGAAGTAAGGAACCTGTCTTATCCTCAACTTCTTAAATCGGTATTTGTACTTTTTGCACAAGAGCGGGTACTACGTATCCGAGCCGTTCTTGCTCTGCTCATTTTTGCGGACTTCAGCATTTTATGGACGTCACTAGTACTGCCTCTTAGCGCACCGCCAATATCTCTTTCGCACACGGCAATTGGTGCGTTCGGTCTTGCAGGAGTGGCTGGGGCATTAGGTGCAGCACGGGCTGGGAAGCTTGCTGATCGAGGTTATGGACAGAAAACAACGGGCATTGCTTTGCTCCTGCTGTTTGTATCATGGTTTTTCATTCGCTATACGGAACAATCGCTGATCGCCTTGGTCATTGGAATTGTGCTTCTGGATTTGGCAGTACAGGCCGTACATGTTACGAATCAAAGCATGATTCTATCCTTGCGTCCTGAGGCACGAAGTCGGATTACTGCGGGATACATGGTGTTCTATTCCATAGGCGGTGCGTCGGGCTCTATTGCTGCGACCCATACCTATGCACATTATGGTTGGGAGGGAGTGTGCTTGCTAGGAGCTTCCGTTAGTGCATTAGCAATTCTATTTTGGGTAGCAACCCGAAGGACGAAGACTAGCCGGGCGACAACTGACTCGTGATAAGACATTTGGTATCTATGTATAAGCTATGAACTTACAAATTCACAATGCAAATGGATAACGTACATTCATTTTAGATAAGGAGAGGTTTCGTGTGGAGATAGGGATTACTTCGTTTGTCGAAACAACACCGGATGTTCATACGGGTGAAGTGATAAGTCACGCACAGCGGTTGCGTGACGTTGTCGAGGAAATTGTTCTTGCAGATCAGGTAGGACTGGATGTGTTCGGTATAGGCGAGCATCACCGGAAAGATTACGCTGCTTCTTCGCCAGCCGTTGTACTGTCTGCGGCTGCAACACAGACAAAGCGAATTCGGTTAACTAGCGCAGTGACGGTGTTGTCTTCTGCTGATCCTGTGCGCGTGTTTCAGGATTTTGCTACCCTTGATGGTCTTTCAAATGGACGTGCAGAAATTATGGCTGGGCGGGGCTCCTTTATCGAATCCTTTCCGTTATTCGGTTACGACTTGAATGACTATGATGAGCTTTTTCAAGAACAACTGGAATTGCTTCTAATGATAAGAGAATCAGAAAAAGTAACTTGGAAAGGTGGGCATCGGCCAGCGATTAACAATTTGGGCGTATATCCTCGTCCTGTTCAGAACCCGTTGCCGGTATGGATTGGCAGTGGGGGCAACCAGGAATCCGTTATTCGTGCAGGCTTGATGGGATTGCCGCTAATGCTCGCAATCATTGGTGGAAGTCCGCTGCGATTTGCTCCACTTGTAGAGCTTTATAAAAGGGCAGCTAGCCACGCTGGTCATGATGTATCGAAGCTTAGAATAGGTTCGCATTCTTTAGGATTTGTGGCGGAACATACAGAGCAAGCAGCTAATACCTTTTTCCCGTCAACACAGGCAGGCATGAACAAAATCGGCAAGGAGCGGGGCTGGGCGCATTATGACCGTGCCAGCTTTGATGATGCGCGCAGCTTTGATGGGGCGCTGTACGTCGGTGATCCTGAGACGGTTGCTCAAAAGATTATTCACCTTCGCAAGCATGTAGGCATTACGAGATTCATGATGTATGTACCGATTGCTACGATGCCTCATGCTGAGGTGATGAGAGCTATTGAATTGTTAGGAACAGAGGTAGCGCCTCGGGTGCGCGAGGAAATAGCCAAGTGGGAAGCAGAGACAGGGCAATTGTCATAACGGGCACATTTTACTATTTATTATAGGAGGAATTCATATGAAATTCGAAAGTCGGGTACTACCAGAACTAAGATCGACATTAGCGCAATTCCCTGGTTTTCAACTGGAGGAAAAGTTAGCTTGGAGCAGAAGCCTGTTAACTGGTCCTCCTATTGAGCAGTCAGAACATGTACGCACGACAACCCGCATGATTCCGGGAGCAGATGGAGAAATGCTAGCAAAAATCTACGAACCCGCTCAGCGGACGGATAGTAAGCTGCCTGCTATGATGTGGATTCATGGGGGAGGTTATGTAATGGGGCATCCCGATATGGATGATACTTTGTGCGAGCGCTTCGTGCAGGCGGCTAATTGTGTTGTTGTCTCGATTGATTATCGTCTTGCTCCCGAGCACCCCTATCCAGCCGCTCTTCATGATTGTTACGCTGGTTTGACGTGGATGACGGATGAAGCTGAATGGTTGGGTCTCGATGTGGAGCGGGTCGCGATCGCAGGTGCAAGCGGTGGCGGTGGATTGACTGCAGCGCTTGCTTTAATGGCTCGCGACAAAGGTGGACCAGCCCTCATCTTCCAAATGCCGCTCTATCCAATGATCGACAATCGCAATCAGACAATGTCGAGCCACGAGATTATAGCTGAAAATGCAACTTGGAATCGAGCTAACAACGAAGCGGCTTGGAAAATGTACTTGGGCGAGAGTAACGATGCCAGTGAGATATCTCCCTATGCGGTGCCAGCGAGAGCGAGCAGTTTGGCGGGATTGCCGCCAACCTATACGTGTGTAGGGCAGCTAGATTTGTTCCGAGATGAGACGATCGAATATGTGACACGCCTTGCACAAGCGGGCGTCGATGTTGAGTTTCATCTCTATCCAGGCTGTTTCCACGTCTTTGAAGTGTTCGTTCCGCAAGCGGAGGTAAGCCAGCGCGCCAGTCAAAGCTATGTGGATGCGATGGCGAGAGCACTTAATCCATAAAAAAATGAGGTAGGGTCGTTTCAAAAGGTAAGGAATAAATGAGGCAATAGCACGTGTAAGAATGAGTAATTATTTTAAGTGGTATCGATAACTAAATTGTACATAGTCGCAATCTCCTGATGAACTGGATTAGTCGGTTTATTAGGGGATTGTTTTTTCGTTAGAAAAATTCATAACAGAAATAGTTGAAAAACCATTTACATACTATAGGGGGGTATAGTATATTAAAGTTGTAAACAGAAGTTAACATATGGAAATGAGAAGGGTTCCAGAGAATCCTTTTTATATGGATATTTATATAGGGTATAGGGGTATGTTGAAGGGAGGTGAAAAGATGAAAGAAGTGACGTTGAAAATCGAAGGAATGAATTGTCGTTCTTGTGTCAAAAAGATTGAGGGAGTCCTAGAAGAAATCGGCGTTGAAGGCCAGGTTAATTTTGAACAAGCAACGATTGATGTGAAATTTGACGAAGCTAAGCTGGAGATTTCGAATATTCAAGAAAGCATCCAAGCTAAAGGATATAAAACGACTGTATAGAGGAATCTACCTTGTAATAACCTGATAAGGGGGCATCCATATGACGGAAGCGGTAATTATTTATTCGATACCTACCTGCGGCGACTGCAACCATGCAAAGCGTTATTTCAAAGAGAATGAGATTTCGTATACGGAGTATGACTGTGAAACCGATACAAAATATGCGAAAGAAGTTATGGATTTAACAGGCAAGCAAATTGTCCCAACGATACTCATTGGCGACAAGGTCTTTGTTGGATTCGCTGAAAACCTATTAGAAATAAGTGAATTGTTAAAATGATGATGGGGTCTACTATATATACATGTGGTAGTTAGTAACGGAATCAAATTTTTGAATAAGACCAGTTCGTTCAAACTATTGAGCGAACTGGTTTTTTTGTGAAGACTTCTGGAGTGTGCTAGATTATTACTTTAAATTGTCCTCCTATTGCGGAAAATTGGCCAGAGTGTCTTTACAAAGGTGGACATCAGGGACATATATCGTAGTGGCTGGCTATAAGAAAGAACTTACTATATATAGCGTGGGTACAAGGGTGTTAATACCAAATATAGATATTGTATAGAGGGGATTACTATGTTTCATTATGAAAGAAGTGTCCACTCTTTGAAAGACATTCACTGCTGAAATTCCACCAATAGAGGACAAGAATAATATAAACGGCAAGGGTAGCATGGAGGGCGGACAGGAGCAGTATGGAATACTGTTTCGTTGAGAGTGAACACTGCAAATAAATTCGAAACCTTAGATGCTGTTATAAACTAACTTCAGGACTACAGTCAGTTTACAGCATTGCCCAATCTATGTTGTTATAATAACGAGGATGTATATTTACATCACTGTATTTTACTTTTACTGTTCACGTTATTCAATTCATAGAAGAAGCAGGTGCGCACGTATGGATCATATCCGAATGTTAATAGCGGATGACGATAAGGAGATACGAGAGTTAGTTCGGACTTATTTGCAGCGAGAAAACTATCAAATTGACACAGCAGCAGATGGAGAAGAGGCGCTGCGCTTGTGTGAACAACATAAATATAACTTCATTTTACTAGATCTTATGATGCCGAAGGTTGATGGGGTCGAAGTATGCAGAAGGCTGCGTCAGACGACGAATGTGCCGATTATGATGCTGACCGCGAAAGATCATGAAATGGACAAGGTCATTGGGTTAAGTATCGGGGCGGATGATTACATGACGAAGCCGTTTAGCATTCATGAGCTAGTTGCTCGCATTAAGGCACAGCTGCGGCGGTTTATGGTATTAGGCAGCAGCGAGAATCATGCTCAAAGCGAGCGTGTGGAGAATTTGTTGCGCTATAAAAATTTAATCATAGATATACGAAAATATAGTGTAAAGAAAAATGGAGAAGAGGTAGCGCTAACGGCGAAAGAATTCGAGCTGTTGAAGTTTTTTGCTTCTCATCCAGAGCAGGTGTTTACGAAAACTCAAATCTTCCGCCAAGTGTGGGGAAGTGAATACCTTGAGGACGACAACACCGTGATGGTGCATATTCGTAGACTGAGGTTGAAAATAGAAGTTAATCCTTCCGAGCCATTATGGATTCAGACGGTATGGGGAATCGGGTATAAGTTTGTAGGTGAAAAAGATGAAGCGTGACAAGAGTATGCTGCTCATCATCATTCAATTGCTGCTAGTAACAGCTCTTTTCGTAGTGGAATGGATTAATCAGCCCCAAGGCATGCTGCATGGGGTTTTATTTAGTGCCCTTTTCTTCGTAACAGGAAGCTTGCTGTTTGTACGGCTTCAATTCAGGACAAAGTTTCACAGTGTGGAGAAGGCATTGAAGCGGGCTGTTCAAGGAAATGTGAACACTCGTGTGCTGACGAATGATGATCCTATTATTGATGAAGTCATATTTTCAATAAATGAGTTGATTGAGCAATTAGCCAAAGTTCAAGTTCAATCGGTACGTTCCGAAGCAGCAAGAAAGAGTCTGCTCACGAACATTTCACATGATATTCGTACACCGCTCACATCGATTATCGGGTATGTAGATGCACTGAAAGATAATATCGCAGTTTCGCCAGAGGAGCGGCAGCAATATGTTCAGATCATCTCGAATAAAGCAATTGCCTTAAAGGAGTTAATTGATGAGATTTTTCACTTAGCGAAATTGGATGCGGATGAGATTCCATTACAAGTGGAGTCGGTAGATGCTGCGGAAATGGCGAGAGAAGCGGTAATTACTTTTTTGCCTGAGTTGGATCAAAGGAATATCGAGCTGAGAGCTAAATTGCCTGAAGAGAAATGTATGGTGCTAGTCGATCGACTCAGTCTGCTGCGAATTTTGAACAACCTGTTAAAAAATGCTGTCCAGTACGGGGAGGCAGGAAAGGTGCTAGGGATTGAACTTACAGAGTCTTCCCAAAGCTACCAGTTTAATATTTGGGATAAAGGGGCAGGCGTTGCCAAACAAGATGTAATGAACATATTCGATAGAATGTACCGCTCCGATCGCTCCCGAAGCACGTTGAATGGTGGCAGCGGTCTAGGGCTTGCGATCACCAAAGCGCTTGTCGAGAAAAATGGCGGTGCCATTTGGGTAGAAAGTGAACCTGGTATACATACGACGTTTAGCTTCACGATACCGAAAACAGCGACAACCAGTAACTCTAACATTTCGAGCTAAGTCGGTTAACGATTGGAAGCTAGGCTCAATGTAAACGGAAATGTAAGAAATCGTTAAGAACTCGTTAAGAGGCATGTAAAATCGACCGCCTACAATAAAAGTACATTCGGTTGAATAGTAGCAGATAGATCTATCAACTTTCATTAGCAGGAGGTGCTTTACATGACAGCGGTCATTCGAACGACCAACTTAACGAAGCAATATGGAACACAAAAGGCGGTAGACAGCCTTCAGCTTAATGTGAAGCAAGGTCAAATATACGGATTTCTAGGCCGAAATGGTGCGGGAAAGACGACGACGATACGTATGCTGCTAGGGCTCGTCAAGCCAACAGAAGGTCAGATTGAGATATTTGGCGAGAACTTATATAAGCATCAAAAGGAGATATTAAGAAGAATCGGCTCTATGGTTGAACATTCGGGCTTCTATGAAAATTTAACAGGTAGAGAGAATTTGCTCATCAATGCGAAACTGATGGGCGTTCATAAGAAAAGTGCAATTGAGGAAGCATTAGAAATCGTAGGGTTGGAACAGGAGACGAAGAAACTGGTAGGCAAATACTCAATGGGAATGAAACAACGCTTGGGGATCGCGAGAGCTATTCTTCATCATCCTGAGCTGCTCATTCTTGATGAACCAACGAATGGTCTGGATCCAGTAGGAATCAAGGAAGTCCGCAGACTGATTAAGTCGCTTGCTGAGGAAAGAAAGTTGACAGTGCTTATATCTAGCCACATTTTAACCGAGGTAGAACAACTCGCTGATCAGATCGGAATCATTCATCAAGGGAAGCTGCTTGAAGAGGTTTCTTTTGAGGAACTGCGTACGAGAAACCGCAACTATATCGAGCTGCAAGTATCGAACGACAACAAAGCATCGATGCTGCTGGAACAGCATTTTGCAGGAGTGGAATATGAGGCACATGGTGAGGGGTTCCTGCGTGTATATTCGCATATGGGCCAGCAGGGCAAGCTGAACAAGCTTCTCGTCGAGCATGATATCGAAGTAACGAGAGTCGCGGTTAGCGAAGATAGGCTGGAAGATTACTTCATCAAGCTGATAGGCGGTGGGACGATTGGTTAACTTGTTGTATACCGAGCTGTTGAAGTTGAAGCGGGCGAAAATGTTTATGATCAGTGTAATTGGTGCCATGGCGGCGCCCATTATGATGTTTATCGCCTTTTTGAGTATGAAGCGAGAGAAGCCGGAGACGATCCTAACGTTCGATGTGTCGTTTTACAATACGAATTTGAACGTGCTCATGCTTATCGGCACACTGTTGTATGGAGTCATTGCGGCCTATCTATTTAGTCGTGAATATACGGAAGATACATTGAAAAACTTGTTGACGATCCCGGTGTCCAAAACAAGTCTAATTGTGAGCAAATGGCTGCTCCTGCTACTATGGATTGTCGTCCTGACCCTAGTTGCTTGGATGATGACTCTTTTGCTAGGTTTTGTAGGCCAATTTGAAGGATTGAGTGTAGCGGTGATCGTCGATTCTCTTGGACAGTTTTTCGTAGGAGCGTTTCTATTATTCCTGTTGTCGACCCCAATTATATGGATAACGATGCTGTTCAAAAATTTTGTGCCGACGATTATATTTACTGCGGTTGTTACGATGGCCAATCTTACAGTTATCGATACAGATTATCAAGGTCTATTCCCTTGGTCAGCTGTGCATATGGTGGTAGCGAACAGTACGGAATTCGTTTATCCAGCCTCCTATTCGTATGCTATCATTTTTGCTACCTCTGTACTTGGACTAGCAGCAACGATTGTTTATTTTAGGAGATCGGATATTGATTAATAGTTTCAAGAATAGGTAGGGAGGTTCGTCTATTGGATTGGTGGGAGTTATTTGCGGCATTTGTACTAGGTGTCGTTGAAGGGCTAACGGAGTTTGCGCCCGTGTCCTCGACAGGGCATATGATTATTGTTGATGATTGGCTGTTCAAGACAAAAGAAATGTTCTCGCCAGAGGTGGCGAATACGTTTAAGATCGTTATCCAGTTCGGTTCAATTCTCGCAGTAGTAGTTTTAATGTGGGAACGATTTATGACGATGCTTGGTCTGAAAAAGGTGACGGGCGAACAAGCTTCTCAACCGCGTTTAAAGCTGACGCAGGTGATTGTGGGTATTTTACCGTTTGGGATATTAGGATTTATATTTGAAGATTTCATTGATACGTATTTATTCTCTACACAGACCGTCGTGATCGGACTTGTACTTGGTGCGTTTCTCATGATTGCAGCAGACTTGCTCGCACCGCGCGTGAAAAAGGTAGAGACAGTAGACCAAGTTACTTATAAGCAGGCTTTGACGATTGGTCTCGTGCAGTGCTTGGCGATGTGGCCGGGATTTTCTCGATCCGGATCTACGATCTCAGCAGGTGTATTGTTGGGGTTAAGCCATCGTGCTGCTGCTGATTTTACCTTTATTATGGCTGTGCCGATTATCGGGGGAGCCAGCTTCTTGTCATTGGTAAAAAGTTGGGACGCCATTACGGCAGATGTGATCCCATTTTTCGTGGTAGGGTTTATAAGTGCTTTTCTCGTTGCTCTTGTTTCCATTCGCTTTTTCCTGAGATTAATTAATCGTATTAAGCTTATTCCACTGGCGATTTATCGTATCGTACTTGCAGCAGTGATTTACTTTGTCTTTTTGTGATAAAGAGATCATAGTGAATATGTTTCATAGCGTTAACGTTTTGTGGAATGAAATGAAAACGAGTACAGAGTTAAGCGCTGTAGTTATTGAATCGGAACAGTTAAAACCAGCTGTATTCATGACAAAAAAATAGATAGAAATCGGACCTCGATTCTCCAACATAGCTTGGAGCAGTCGGGGTTTCTTTATGTTGTGCAACTAGCGGCGGATGAACGAGAGGCTGAGTCAAATTACAGCTGGGGACCGAGGTGAAGGAGTATGAATGTTGATTAAACTATGGATACAAGTAAAGTGGTCTCTTATGAAGGGCCAAGGGGGAGAAGAGCAACATGCTGCAAGCGTTGAAATTTGCGAATTTTACAAAGCTGCTCGCAGGAAGATTGATTTCTAACATAGGTGATAGCTTTTATATGTTATCTGCGATGTGGCTTGTTTATGATTTAGGAGGTTCTACGTTTTATTCGGGCTTAGCTGTGTTTCTCACTTCGATTCCTCGTATTGTACAGTTTTTGTATGGACCGCTTATCGACCGTTGGCCCTTGAAGAACATGCTGGTTGTGACTCAATTGGCTCAAGCCATTCTGCTGCTTATTCTACCTCTTGGTTATTGGCTTGATTTTATTTCTGTGACGTTAGTTCTTATTTTGATGCCAGTTATAGCTGTGTTAAATCAATTCATATTTCCTGCACAGATGTCCGCTCTGCCGAAAGTGCTGCCAAAGGAGCATTTGACTGCGGGCAATGCGTGGTTTAGTGCTGCTAATCAAGGAAGTGAAGCTGTATTTAATGCACTAGGCGGTGTGTTAATTGCATTAATAGGGATCGCAAGCATGTTTATGATGAACTCCGTCTTGTTTTTGATAGCCTCGCTTATTTTTATGACACTACGCCCGATTCCGAGTAATTTGGAAGGGAAGAGTATGAGTAAGGACCAGGTTGAAGACGAATCTGGAGTAAAAGCTGATTCTGGGGTTCGATCAAAGCTGTCTTTCCGACAGTATGTACGAGAATTGAAGGAAGGTGTAACCGTCCTTCGCCATCCTTATATTATTCGTTTGTTGGCGGGAACGATTGTGATTAACTGTGCGGGCGGAGCTGTATTTGCTGTACTTCCTGGCTTTGCGCAAAGTTCTGATTGGTATGGGATGATGCTTGCCTCTGTAGCAGTGTTTAGCATGGTGGGGGTGCTGCTGGCCCCTCGTTTGAGACCTGAACATCTTCCTATGGGTCCGATGTACATTGCTGCTTTTTTATGGTGCGGGCTTGCGTGGTTTACTGCTGCTCAAGTATCAAGCATGTGGCTTGCGGTTGTTCTATATGGAGTTGGCTGGGTGCCAACGGCGATTACGAATATTATCGCAATGGTATTTATGCAGAATCTTGTGCCTGCGCATTTGCTAGGTAGAGTTATGGCTGCAGTCGGAAGTATAGGAGCAGTGGCAATGCCGATTGGTTCTTTGTTAGGGGGCATTGGAGGCGCTGTACTTAGCAGCGCGGCTGTCCTTATGATTAGTGGCTTGCTTGTTGCGTTTGTTGCCGTTGTTTGGCTGATCGATCCTGTAACACGCCGTATGTCGGCTGTGACAAAGATGGATTCTTCGATGTTTTTCCCGCAGCAAGGAAGTTTAAGTAAGGAACAGGCTAGTTTGAGCTAGTGTTGTTGGTTTTCTTTAGCCTACTAATACTACATTATACAAAATCGAGTTTTACCCTGACATGAAATAAGGGGCAATTGTGCTAATGGTTGCTGTAGAGCCTATTCAGTGTATATGGATGTATCTTCAAATGTAAAGGGCGTCACAGAGCTTATTTGTCTGATGGAAGCAGTGTATTCACCCTTATTGCTAAAATAAGCTCACCTACAGCCGTCACATTTCTATGAAGGGCCATTTCACGAAAATAACATCCGTGGCGCTCGTTAGAGCAAGTATTGTAGGTTGTCTCGTGATGTAGCTCAGTTTGCGATCACATCTGAAAGCTCTTTGTATATCGTTTGTTAATTAACAGGTGAGTTAGCATTTTTGAGCAAGGGTATTAATGATGTTAATCTGTCATGTGATTAACAGTAATAGGGACTGGGGCTTCAGATGTAGTGAAGCCTCAGTCCCTATTTTGGCTCGAATGGCGTTTCTTCGTTTACATCCATTCGAGCAAGGTTCCGCCAAGGACGCCGACGATAACGACGGCCCAAGGCGGGGTGCGCCAATGCGTGAGCAGCACGAATAGGGCTGCTGCGAGCGCGAAGTCGGCCGGTGCTTGCACGGTCGACGTCCAGAGCGGCGTGTATAGAGCCGCGATAAGGATGCCCACGACGGCGGCGTTGACGCCGAAGAGGGCGCCTTGTGCGCGCGAGTTCACGCGCAAGGCGCTCCAGAATGGGAGCGCTCCGACGATGAGCAGGAACGCGGGTAGAAAGATCGCGATTGTTGCTACAATTGCACCGAGCCAGCCATGAGCGGCAGCTCCAATATAGGCGGCGAAGGTGAACAGTGGGCCTGGAACGGCTTGCGTAGCGCCGTAACCGGCAAAGAAATCAGCTTTGTCTAGCCACCCTGTCGGTACAAATTCACGTTCGAGTAATGGTAGTACGACATGACCGCCGCCGAATACGAGCGAGCCAGCTCGATACATGCTATCGAATAAGGCCATAAACCAACCGCCTATGCCTGCCTGACGCAGCAGAGGCAGAGCTGCAAGCAATACAACGAATAGCGATAAGCATATCATCGCTGTTCGACGGCTAATCGGCACATGGATATGCTCTGGCTTGGGCATATCCTTATGCTTATACAGCCATATGCCGGCACAGCCAGCGGCCGCGATGACAAGCACTTGCGCCAAGGCTGTCTGCCATAGCAGGACAGCAGCCGCTGCAGCCACGGCAATGGTGGCGCGCCAACGGTCCGGCGCCAACTTCGTGCCCATGCTCCATATGGCATGGGCCACAATAGCCACGGCCACCAGCTTCAGGCCGTGGAGCCACCCCGCGCTGGGGATGCCAGAACCTTGCATCGCCATCGCGAACAGAGCCAACGCTGCTGCAGACGGCAGCGTGAACCCAAGCCAAGCGGCTATGCCACCAAGTAGGCCGCCGCGCAGCACACCAATGCCAATGCCGACTTGGCTGCTCGCTGGCCCCGGCAGGAACTGGCACAGCGCAACCAAATCAGCATAGCTGCGCTCATCGATCCACTTGCGTCGCCGCACATATTCTTCATGAAAATAGCCAAGATGCGCGACAGGGCCTCCAAAGGAGGTCAGGCCAAGCTTCAAAGCGATCAGAAATATTTTTAGTAGGTTTCGTTCTGGGGGAACCGCTATAGTACTAGCGTGTCCGGATTGTGACATACTGTTCTCCTTTTGTCATAATGAGTCTGTTGTAGTGATGGTTGCTTTCTCATTTTAGCCAAATAGGCATCTGCAATAAAGGGTTTATGGACCTAAGAACTATAGAATCTAGCATTAACCAATAATTTCATGGATATTTATAACTATATAACTATAATTGAGTAGATGAATTAATAAACATACATAACATGGGGGAACTATGAAAAAAAGAATAGCAACACTGCTATCGCTAACTCTAGCATTCAGCACTTTGCTTAGCGCATTGGCAGATCCAGTAAGTGCTCAAGCAGCTGCAGTCAATGAAAGTGAACAAACGAAGGCAGTCGCTACATTTAAAGATGTAGAGTCACATTGGGCAAAAGAAAAAATTGCAGAGTGGTCATCTCAAGGTGTTGTTTCTGGAGCATCTGCAAATGAATTCAAGCCGGATCAGCAAGTGACTCGTGCGGAGTGGGCAGCAATCGTAAACCGCATGTTCCAGCTTAACGAACAGAAGCCGCAAGCTTACACAGATGTAGCAACAGCAGCTTGGTATGCGGACGCTGTGAATACGGCGACAACAGCGGGTTATATGAAAGGATACACAGACGGCACATTTAAACCGAATGCTACGCTAACGCGTCAAGAAGCGGTGGCTTCCTTGTCCCGCCTGTTGAAGTGGGAGACAAACAACACGGCTCTAACTTATAAAGACAGTGCAGATATCCAGTCTTGGGCAACTTCATCTGTATCCGAAGCTGTTTATTTAGGAGTTGTAAAAGGATACGAAGAAGGTACGTTCAAGCCGAATCAATCTTTGACGCGTGCAGAAGCAGTTAGCATGCTAGATCGTGCATTTGATACATACGGCGTATGGTATGGCAAGGCAGGTACATATGGCTCCGCAACGAAGCAAGAAGTAATCCAAGGCAACGTAATTGTTAATGTCCAAGATGTTACCTTGCAAAATATTCACATAAAAGGTGACCTTATTCTTACACAAGGTGTAGGTGAGGGAGACGTACATCTGAATAAAGTGAAGGTAGATGGCAAAACACTTATTTACGGTGGCGGTAAAAATAGTATTCATGTAAATGACAGTGTGCTTGTAAATGTAGTGGTGGACAAGCGTGATGGCTCCATTCGTTTAGTGGCGAAAGGAACTTCAAAAATTCAAGAAATTGTACTTCAGTCTCCTACTGCAATCGATGCATACAGCGGGGTAGATGTATCACGTGTGCGCTTATCCGAGCAACTTCCTGCTCAGTCTGACATTCGACTGAATGGCTACTTCAATACTGTTGAGGTGGAGGCATACAGCATTAAGCTTCAAGTGCCTCAAGGTTCGATTAAGCAGTTAAATGTAGCTGAGAAGGCAAAAGATACGACGATTGAGGCAAGTAAGGAAGCGGAAATACTCTCATTAGTTCTTGATGCGGCGGTAAAAGTAGTCGGTGAAGCAGTCATTAAGCAGGCAACGATCAATGCGGAAGGATCAAGCTTTGATAAAGCACCGGAGCAGCTTAAAGTGGGAGATAAGGTTACTAAAGATGTGAAAGTAACAATTGGTGGAAAAGACCAAGCAGCTGGGCAATCTACAAATCAACAACCGGGTACAAATAATGATGGAGCATCTGGTGGTTCTTCAGGTGGAGGATCTACTGGAGGATCTGGTGGTGGAACATCAGGTGGAGGTTCTAACTCTGGTAACGAAGGCACGAACCAAGGATCTTGGTTCCAACTCGAATTGAATCAGAGTGCATATACGGTTGGTGAAGTCGTTTACGGAAAAAGTCCACGTTCCGGTAAAGCTTACTTAATTCCAGAGACAGTATCTTTTGTTAATCTGGAAATGATTCAGATTGCTGTAGAAGAAGGTATTGCTCGTCAAGTAGATATTAAAGCAGACGGGAGCTTTAATATCGCGACAGATGGGTTTAAATTTGCTAGATATCAAATTGTAGTATTTGACTCAAAGAATTATTATTCGTATCCGCAATATTTTTATATTTTGGACGATGTTAATACACCGTTGAAACGGAACGAATTCAGACATTCGGGGTCTACGTCGGAGACAGAGCCAGAAAAAATTCACTTTATTTTCAATAGAAAAGTGGAGGCTGTTCCTGGCGTAGATTTAAATCAATCTGTTTTATTGGCAACTTATGAAGATAAGATTTACCGTCCGATTGGTTCGGTCGGGAAAATTACAATTAAGGATAATGTAATCGAGGTCGTACCTACCAAATTATTTATTAGTAAAAAGTTTAGCTTGAAGATAGCCGAAGGTGTAGTGAGAACACCGGATACAGGGGAATTAAATCAAGAACGTGAATGGAAAGATATTTCTCATTTCACGAGAATTAAAATCGTTGATCCAAGCATTAACCCATTGGCTGTGAAAAAAGGGACTCGTATTCCATTTTTGCTTACTCATGTGAGTAGTGATAATATCGTCTATCTTGTCCATCCAGATGTCTCAGGAACACAAGAGACATTTGATCGTCAAGTAGAGAATGGATGGGCTAATAAGGTAATAGTACCAGAAGATAAATCGAGTGAAATCTACTACATGGAGACTTCCAATTTGTCACCTGGAAATTACATGCTGAAAGCATGGCTTGGACATGGTATTAACATTACAATTACGGAATAGTGGTATGAACGCATTGGTTTTATTTAAAATTACCCGCAATTCCAGCTTAGCTCTTTAACAGGACACGCTCTATCGTTTACAATATAGGCTACACCATGTTTAGAGCCGAGGATCATACCTCGGCTCTTCCTGCATCATTAGCCAAGTAAATAAAGGAGCGTGTTTATGGCAACGAACACGGAGGCATTGGTTTGGAAGCAAAGGTTAAGGGCACTTGGTGAGATGTGGTTCAGACCTCGAGAAGTAATGCGTGAACATATGCAAGTAACCAAATCAGATAGTTTTTCATTGCTGCTTGTAGTCATCAGCTCATTTTTCGGAACGCTGGATGGCTATGCTAAGGATGGCATGGGTGATCATTCATCGCTGGCTACGATTATTTTGCTCGCCTTTGTTGTCGGAATTGTTAGCGGAATTATTAGTTTTTATATTAGTAGCTTTCTTATTTTATGGATTGGGACAATGCTCGGAGGCACGGCCGATAGCCAAGAAATTCGTGCTGTTAATGGGTTGGCTGGATACGGACCTACGGCAATTACGGGGCTGCTCTGGGTTCCATCGCTTTTTATATTTGGCAAGCAAGTATTTACAACGACAGCTACTGGTTTCTTAGTAGCGGGATGGGCTGCTCTTATCGCGATTGTTGGTTTTGTCGTCGTAATATGGGGCATTGTTTTATTGGTCGTTGGTATTTCAGAAGCACATCAGTTTTCTAAAAAGAGAGCGTTAGCGACGATAATCCTTCCTACTGTTATCATTTTCTTTATCGCTATAATTCCTGCCATCATGCTATAAAATGTATATCCTTTCCACTTGTGCGCAAACTACGCGTACAGGAGGTGAGGGAGATGTGTCGTCAATATTCACTTAGTACGGATTATTCGGAGCTGCAGTCAACGTTCAAGCTTGATGAATCGCGAATTGCTTATCGTCCACGTTATAACATAAAACCAACTCAGCTCATTCCCATCATTATGGAACAGGAAGGGCGAAGAGTGCTGGATGCCTATCGCTGGGGACTTGTGCCGTTCTGGGCGCCAGATGCTATCAATGCGGATTTAACAGCCGTTGCGGAGAATTCCTCTTACTTTAGAATGGTTGAGCGCCGACGCTGCATTATTCCTTGTAACGGATTGTACTATTGGCGCAAGCAGGAGAAGCGAATGCATCCGGTTCGAATCGTCTTGCAAACACGGGGAATATTCGGTATTGCAGGGCTGTATGAATGTTGGCGGAGTCCACAAGGCGACGATCATTACAATTGTACAGTTGTAATGTCTCGCGCAAATCGAACGATATTAGAATTTGATTCTCGGATGCCGGCTATACTCGATCAAGATGAGATGGAGGATTGGCTTCAACCAAGTTCTTTGGAGCTAGACTACTTGAATCGATTGTTAAAGCCAATTGATGATGAACGGTTGCATCTTTATCCGGTATCACCGCTTATTCAATATGAGCACCACGACGACAGTCGTTGTATTGCAGAGATGGATTTGAAGCGTGCATGGATAAAAGCGTAGGTTAGTGTAGGCAGAAGCTGGCTGTCCACATGTAAAGCAGAGTGTGTCGAATGCAGAGTATATCGAATAATAAATAAAGAAGAGCAGCCCCTTCCTACATGGAAGAGACTGCTCTTTTATTTTGAGAAAACGAGATTACGCTCAGTGTTTAGTTCTAACTTTCATTATGACCCATAATAGCAATGTGCAGAATAGGGCGACAGTAATGCTAGTAAGTACGATACGAAAAGTGGGTTGATTCGTCGCTATGTCATCGGTAGTGCCAATCATTCTAGTACTCATTGTGCTTGAGCCGCCATCTTGATCCGAATGCTCGTTTTGAACTTGATATTGTTTCAATGCCTTAATAATGGAGGTGGACTGGATAGCTTGATCGTTAGGGACGCCAAAGGATTGAAGGTCTTGATTAGGAGAGGCGATGGACACGAGCTCTTGTTGGGTTTCACCTAGCTTGACAATATATTTGTCAGACTTATCGGTAACGAGAATATATGGATTGCTGGTTGCGGCAGGGAGCCGCTGTAACGCTGACTTTACATAACTGGAATCACCGCCAAATGATACAAGTTGATAGCCAGCAGAAGTAGTGCCTATTCGTAAAAAAGACATGGCCTGTTGATCACTATATACAATAAATTCCCATTGGTCAGTTGGGCGAATTACATCTTGAAATGTATGGGATGCAGGAAGGCTAAGTTGTTGTGGGTCAATCAAATATACGTGGAATCCTTCTCCTATGGTTACATGTTGAACCTCTTGCGCAGATGAATAACCGTATCCACTTGGATCTTTGCTGACTGCCTCAATAAACAATTGACGGGCTTCTTTTTCTGCATAGTTTTGTACCTCTGCAGGAATGGCCTGAGGTTTAAATGCGTCTGCTGTTTGAATGAAGGGTGTGCCTATGAATAAGGACATAAGTGCGATGAACGTTAGTGCAATTACAGCTGTAGCGGATGTAATGGTTCTTCTCATCATTTTCCTCCACCTCCTAATTGAACTTGTAAAGATCTTTTAAGCCCCAACGCCAAGTCTGATTATATGAACTTCCGCCCTTGAATTCGGTATAACGCATGGATGTTTTTCGGCCTACAAGAGGGTCCATATAGTTGAGCATGTCATTGCCCCCAACCGAATCGTAACCATAAATAACGACGACATGTCCGCCTCCCGTACTCCATTGCCAAGATACATAAACAGGGCGGCTGCCATTGTCAATTTGCGTCTTTACATCGGTATAGGTAAGAGCTCCATCATACATCCAACTCGATATCCCATATTGGACAAGCCCGTTTTGTGTTTCTTGTGCGCTTGCGGAAACGTCTGAGCAAGTAGAAGTGCCTTTGACTGCTTTGGCGATATCGCATTGTGACACATGCTTACCGTAGTATTTCAGAATGCTGGCACTGGCCCCCGCCCAGCACCATAAGCTCTGTTCTTGTTTGACTGCAGGATAGGAAGGAATATTTGTAGCTTGTACTTGAGCAACCATCGTAATGGTGAATACGGTGCAGAATGCAGAAATGAGAATGATCATCTTCTTCCATTTTCGTGCAACCATAAAGCTCCCCCTTAATTTGGATTTAATAGGATATTTAAGTGGTACATTACTATTAACGCGTGTAGGGAAACAGATGTTTCACGTTCTTCTAAAAAAATCCAAACATTTTACATGAACTTATGAAATTAACCTCATTTTCTCACTGTTTTCTAATCTGTCTCTCACGGCCTTCTTTGTTTCGATATGTAAAGTAAGGTCTAAGAGAACAACTAAGGGAAACATTTGGGGAGGAAAAATAAAATGAAAATTGTAATGATACCGTCTGGGTTTAAAGAATGTTTAGATGCTGAGGAAGTTGCGATTGCGATGCAGGAAGGGGTATGCCGATTTAATCCGTTGGCGGATATCGCAGTGATTCCTATGATCGATGGAGGCGAAGGTTTCGCGAAGACGATTATTAACATAAAAAAAGGCACGTTGATTCATAAAAAAGTAATAGGTCCAGTAGGGAAGGTTGTTAAGAGTCACTTTGGTGTATACACAGATGAATTTGGCAAAAAGACCGCTGTTATTGAGATGGCTGCTGTAGCGGGCTTGAAGCTTGTGCCGCGTAATCAACGCAATCCATTGTGGACGACGACGTATGGGGTTGGACAATTAATTTCAGCTGCATTGGACTTGGAAGTGGACAATATTTTAATCGGCTGCGGAGATTCCGGAACTTCAGATGGAGGCGCTGGAATGGCTCAAGCGTTAGGCTTGCGTTTCCTTGATGAGACAGGAACTGAAATGGTAGTGCGCGGCGGAGGAGACTTGGAGCATGTGGTGAGCATGGATCTGTCTCAATTGGATGAACGCTTGCGTAAAGTCAATATTGATGTGGCATGCAACTGGCACAATGTACTATGTGGTGAGAAAGGTGTGGCGCGGGTATTTGGACCGCAAAAGGGTGCAACCGAAGAAGAAGTGGAACAGTTGTCGTCTGGCTTCGATACGTATGCAGGACTGATTCAAGAGCATCTTGGCATCGATGTACATCAGTCTCCAGGCAGCGGTGCTTCAGGTGGTCTCGGAGCTGGGTTAGTTGCCTTTACAGGTGCGAGATTGCATCCGCGCTACGATGTCATTATGAAATATATTCAAATTGAAGAAACAATTGAGCAAGCAGATGTTGTGTTGACAGCAGAAGGATGTTTGGACTTCCAGACTCCAAATGGCAAGATTCCAGCTGAAGTTGCTCGTATTGCGAAGAAGCATGGGATTCCCGTTATTGCGATAACAGGCACAATTGGTAAAGACGCGCATGTGAACTATGACAGTGGGATTGATGCGTTTATGAGTATTATTCAAAAACCGATTTCACTAGAAAAGGCAATGAATAAAGCATCAGCTTGGATCGCAGATAGTGTGGAAGCTTCTATGCGCTATATTCGTATCGGTTATCAGATCGCGCAGCGTGAGCAGCATCAAGGAGGAGTCGTGTAGGATGGAGTCAGAATTAAGTAGACGGACATCATCACAGCAAGGGTGGAGAGTTCGTCTTGCGCAACTATCGAATAGCCGTATTTTTAGTGCCGTTGCTGTAGTCGTATCCATTCTACTCATTGCGTTCGTCGATGGACTCCCCTATGAAGCGAAAGTAACGGCCTTCTTCTTTCTCCTAGCTATGGGGTTGTGGATTGGAAGTTCACTCCCAGCAGGCTACGTTGCATTAGGTGCTGTTATAGCGATTGTCCTGTTCCGGGGGGCGGAAGCTTCCTTGTTATATGAATCGTTTGCAGAAGAAGTAGTCTGGCTTATGGTTGGGGCGTTCATTATTGGTGAAGCCGTTCGTGAGTCGGGGCTTGCTTCTCGATTTACACGCGGCGTTGTTCGTCGGGCACGCCATTCAGGACATGTCATGACATTGCTGACGTTAGCGCTTCAAGTGGTATCCTTCTTTATTCCGTCCACGTCAGGGCGAGCGGCGTTATCAATGCCGATCGTGAAGGAGATTAGTGCTTTGCTGCATAGCAAGCGCCAGAAGCAGACGCTTGCTATGCTTGTGCCAATCATGATCTTGATGAGTACATCGGCTACTTTGATTGGTGCAGGTGCACATGTAATCGGGATCGGAATATTAGAGCAGACGAGTGGTCAGACAATTTCCTATGTGCAGTGGTTTGTATGGGGTGTTCCGTTTGTACTGGTCATTTGTGCAATCTCTTTACTTGTCATTCAAAAGCTCTATGGTGCTAAAGAGCCCTTGCAACCTTTAGGCGAGCAGTCTCGTTCGATAGAGGCGGACCATGTAGCTACGAGCAATAGCAGCAGCTTAACCGTGATGGAGAAAAAGACGTTATGGATGACGGGCGGACTGATTATTGCTTGGATGACTGAAAGCTTGCACGGCTATGATTTGGCGTTCATTACGATGATTGGTGCGCTGCTGTTTATGACACCGCAGTGGGGTGTTATTTCATGGAAGCAGGGAATTAAGTCGGTATCGTGGAGTTTAATTGTATTTGTTGCTGCCGCGACAGCGCTAGGAAAAGGTTTGGTAGAGACAGGGGTTGTTAATTGGATTCAACAACGTTTGTTTCAGTTTCTCGATGTGCTTCAGCACGTACCGGACTTTGTCATTTTGTTAACGGTGCTAATCATTACGGTTACTTCGCATTTATATATTACTTCTCATACGACTCGTGCAGTTGTCATGATTCCTGGTCTCATCGTATTTGGGCAATCGCTCGGTTTAAACGAGACGGCGATTGTATTTCTTAGCTTGGTCGCTATGAATTATTGTGTTACATTCCCTGTTAGCTCGAAGGCACTGCTTCTCTTCTACGAAGACGAAGAGGTTGCTTACGATGCGAAAGACTTGCTGAAACTAAGTATGATTATGATGCCTGTATATGTTCTGGTTATGATTGTATTTTACTATACGTACTGGAACTGGACGGGGTTAAGTTTATAGAGTTTGTTGAAGTTCGGAGGGGAAGATCGTAGGAGTGAATGAGCTTGGCTGCTATTTCGGGTGTGATATAATAGACCGATAGGAACGAATGATCGGATAACACCTGGAAGGGAGCTTTGCATATGCCTCCGAGACCATATCCCGAATGGTCGTGGTCACCATCACGGCACAATCTTTTTCAAGAATGTAGACGCAAATACTATTATCACTATTATGCTGCACATAATGGCTGGTTGGCAGAGTCTTCAGTGTTGGCTCGCAATGCTTATCGTCTTAAGCAAATGACTAATTTATATTTAGTGTTCGGTGATGCTGTTCATAAGATGGCTGAAGAAACGATCAAGCAGTATCATCATTATGGCAAGGCAATTGAGGCAGATGAGCTTGTGAGACGTATACGCAAGCTGCTTAATCAGGCATACTTGGATTCTAGAGACGTTGAGACGTGGAGGATGCAGCCGAAGTCAAGGCTAATGCTAGAAGAAGTCTATTATCTTGGCAGCTTGCCAGACCGTCAAGTTGAACAAATTCGCAGTCGGCTGCCCATATTGGTCGATCGGCTGTTAACTAGCGATAGTATGCAGATGTTTATGCACGGAGATGGTTGTCATCTTGTTGAGATGGAGAAGCTGAATACGATTCAGCTTCAAGGTACAAAAGTATATGTGAAGCTGGACTTTATGTTCCGCAAACAGGATCGCTATATGATCGTAGACTGGAAGACGGGGCAAGAGGATGAGCGCAACGATACACAGCTAAGACTTTATGGCTGGTACGTTCATGAGAACTATGGCATTCCTTATGAACGCATCGACATTCGCACAGAATATTTACTAAGCGGCCGTTGTCAGATTGATCAAGTGGACGAGCCAGAGATGGAGGCGCTTGTTGCCTATACGGAATCTAGCATTGCCAAGATGCAAAGCTATTTGCTCAATCCGGAACTGAACGATCCGAAGCCGCTTGAAGCATTTGAAGTAACCGATGATGAACGCCGCTGCCGCCGCTGCGCATTCCGTGAAATTTGTGAAGGGGCCAAGCCGCAGTCGTATGAAGATTGATGATATAGCCGAGGGAGCTGAAGCGGTTGGATTTGCATAGACATCCTAATGGTGAAAGTGGTCGATCGGACCGTGAGTTGAAGCAAGGAAATGAACCGTCTCAAGCACGGCTGCCATTATCATGGTTTCGTCAAGGTGCATTGCCGCTCGCTCCACAATTGCTTGGCCGTACGATTGTCCGCGTGACGGATGAAGGTGTCATCCGGGCGCGTATCGTGGAAACGGAAAGTTATGTCGCTCCACACGATAAGGGCTGCCATGCTTATAACAACCGCCGTACTAAAAGAACGGAGACGATGTTCCAGAGGGCAGGACATGCGTATGTGTATCTTATTTATGGCATGTATCATTGTTTAAATGTCGTTGCTGCTGAAGAAGGGCAGGCAGAAGCGGTACTGATTCGTGCTGTTGCGCCATTAACAGAGTGCGATGAGTCAATTATGAAGAGATACCGTTCACTCAGCTCTAACAAATTCGTTAACTTAAGCAATGGCCCTGGTAAGCTGTGCCGGGCTATGCATATCGATAAGAGCTTTGATGGCTATGACATGATTGCTGGGGAAGAGATGTGGCTTGAAGCTGGAAAGCCTGTAATGCCAGAGCATATTTTATGTGCAACGAGAATCAATATTCCATATGCGGAGGAGTATGCAGACGTTTTGTGGCGCTTCTATGTCGCAGATGACCCGTATGTCTCCGTGAAAGACAAGCAGGCTGTGTCTTTAGCTGTTCGTGAACGAATGTTAGAAACGTTTGGCTCAGAGGATTTTGGTTGGAATTAGGTGCAGACGTTCAGGTTAGGGTTGATATTCTAAGAAATTGAAAATTGACGGCTTCTATGAACATTAGGGGCTGACTGATGTAAGCGTAAAGCTTACAATGTACATAGGAATACATTTGAATACCAGTAAGTCATTTGCTAGAATGGCTACAACATATATCAAAAATGATCGGATATCGGACAATAAAGGAGGGTTTCAGATGGCAGCCAATCAAAAAATTAACGTTGCAGCACAAGCGGGCACTCAATCAAACAATGAAGTTTGTGAGATCGTATGCTATGATGCTGAAAAAATTAGTGCCTTGAAGCATACCGTCGATGATAAAGAAGCACAAGGGATGGCGCAGTTATTCAAAGCGCTGTCTGATCCGACTCGGATGAAAATGGCGATGTACTTGGATAAAGGGGATGAGCTGTGTGTATGCGACATGGCGATTTTGACCGGGCATACGATTGCTACTACGTCGCATCATCTCCGCTTAATGCGCTCTCTCGGGATTGCGAAGTCACGCAAGGAAGGGAAAAATGTATTTTACTCCCTGCATGACCATCACATACGATTGCTCGTACGCATGACATTGGAGCATATGCGCGAAGAGCATTGTCACGCTGAATAAGCTGAATAATGAAATAAGCGGCATCCATGCTGCTTGTTACTAGCTAGCTGTATAAATAGTCCATATTTATAAAACATGCTGCCTTTCTGTAGTAGATGATCTTATGCTCGTCTACTTGATAAGGCAGCCTTTTTGTTTTTGCTGTTATTCCTTTGGTAATGCAAGATCTCCTGGTCTAATATGGCCTGATTTGCGCAGCAGCAAGTATATCGGATACGATATAACTGCGGGCAAGAGGATATAGGTGATGAGCATGGCTGGAATAATGTAAGCCGGGTTATATATTTGCACCAACATAATTGGTGCAATGAATGAGCTAAGTCCCATGCCAGCAATCTGACTCGGCGCTTCAATATGGAAGAGTAGCGCAGATACAGGGCCCATTACCGCACTGGCAACGACCGATGGAATAATAATTTTTAGATTCTTTGTAATGTTGGGTAGTTGGACTTTAGGCGTACAGATCGCTTGTGCTAATATGCCCCCAATATCATTTTCCTTTGCGGAAATAAGAGCGAATGCGATAAAGGGTGCAGCACATCCAGCTAAAGCAGCGCCACCAGCTACTCCCTCAAGGTTAAGTGCAATGGCGAGTGCAGCAGAGGAGGCTGGTGACAGGAGAAGCAGGCCCCATACGACTGCTAATACGATTGAACAAATGAAAAGATTGATTTCCGCTGCTGTCTTAATGAAACCACCTACTGTGTTTAATATAGGTGTAATCACAGCGCTCAACCATAGCCCGAGCAGACCGGCCAGCACAATAGAAGCAAGCGGGACAAGCATCATATCAACAGGGGTACGCCCTGTTAATCTCTTGCCAATGTAGACGGCTGCAGTTGCTGCCAAAAGAGCACCAATAGGCTCTCCTGTAACAATTGTTACTCCTACCGGAGTGATTTGAATGGCCCCTGCTCCGACCGCTGCGGCAATCATGGCTGAGAATACGACCAATCCTGTCGAACCTAACATGAAGGCGATACCTGCTCCAATTGCAGGAGACATGAGCATTTTAGCCACGAAACCAATCTTCATAAGTGCTGACCAGCCTGCAAGTTTGCCTACATTTTCAACGAGCAGTCCGATTCCTAGCGTAACAAATATCCCTTGCGCAATTCCGTTAGAGGCTTTAAAAATGCGAGTCATTACATAATCACGTCGTTGGCTCATCGTTATGACTCCAATCCGATAGAACTCATGTATTGTTTTAATAAGCTAACGGAATGGTCGAATTTCTGTTGCTCCTCTGTTGAAAGATGAAGCTGAACGACTTCGCGAATGCCTGCTCGGCCAATAATGGCTGGTACGCCTGCTGTCACGCCTGTATAGCCGTACTCTCCATCAAGTACAGATGATACAGGGATAATTTTTTGGTCATCATTGAAGATGGATCGGATGATATAGACGGCTGCATTAGCAATTCCATAATAGGTTGTGCCTTTACGGTTGTAGATCTCCCATCCGGCCTTCTTTGTTTTTTCGACCAACTCATCGAGATCTAAGTTTGAGAAGCGGGTTGGGTTGTCAGCAATGACATGCTGCAACGGCTTGCCGCCGATCGTTGCATGCGACCATGCAGCGAACTGTGAATCGCCATGCTCGCCTAGTGTGTATACGTGAATACTGCGCGGGTCTGTCTGTATCGTTTCGGACAGCAGTGTCTTCAGGCGAGAAGAGTCAATCGTTGTTCCCGTTCCAATCACCCTGCTTCTTGGCAGTCCGCATAATGTCCAAGTGTAATGTGTAATGATGTCAACAGGATTGGAAGCGATCACAAACAAACCATCAAAGCCAGATTTCATTACTTCTGGAATAATGGATTCTATTATTTTTGCACTGGCACCCAGTGTGTCTAGACGTGTTTGGCCAGCCTTTGGTGGGCCTCCGGCTGTAATTACGACAACGTCTGCATCGGCACATAATTCATATCCGCCTGCTTGTACGTAAGTACGCCAAGGAGTGAAGTCTGCGCAATGCGTTAAATCCATTGCTTCGCCAACAGCCCGTTCGCGATTGATATCAATTAAAGCGATTTCGTCACAAACACCTTGATTGACTAAGCAATAGGCAATACTGGAGCCAACTAGGCCTGTTCCGATAATAGCTACTTTGCGTTGGTTACTTGCCAAGAGATAATCCCCTTTCTGCTTATTCGAGGTGAATCCTGGCTAGGTGGTTGCACGAGGCTATACACATGCATCACCGTTGCCATCGAGACTAGTATGTGCCAGTTCTCCACGAATAAGGAATGAGAATAAATGGGGATAATCGCTTGAAATAAGCAAAAAGATTAAATGTAAATCGACGAACAGCTATTTTGTTGTTAAAGGCTTAAAGGCTTCTATTCGCAGACGAACATAATCAAGTACCCAGCGTCCGTTTACGTGGTCGAAAAGTTTAGGGTAACAGAGTTGCTCGATATGTTCTCTATACGAGTAACACGCTTTAGAATCTAGGTGTTGGAAGTAAACATTCGCAAATGTTTCTAACCAGACGGAGAACGCTGATTTATCTGCCAGCAGCGGAGTGGGGCGATCAAACAGGGCAGCACGACGAACTTGGAATCCTTGTTGCTCTAATAGGCTGCTGTACATTCCTATGGAAGGGAAGTACCAAGGGCTTTCTATATTAGCACCTTGGTTGCCTACTTGTAGCGCCGTATGAATAGCAGATTGGACGGTCGAAATATTGCCGATACCGCCGAATTCAGCGACGAATCGTCCACCTGGACGGAGGACATTCCATACGGAAGCGATTACGTCCGCGGGACGTGTCATCCAATGAAGAGCAGCATTAGAGAAGACAGCATCGACAGGATGTATGGAAGTGAAACAATGACCATCTTCGATGTTAAAACGTAACTGGGGATACTTCATGCGAGCTTGATCGATCATCTCAGGGGAATAATCGATGCCTATGACATTAGTTCCTGCTTGTGCGATGAGGTTGGTGAGTTCGCCTGTTCCACATCCTAAATCAATAATGTTTTCTTTTGCTTGAGGTTGTAACCATTCCATTACGCCTTGGCCATGTATGGATACATAGTCATGCCAATTATCGTACTGCGAAGCGTCCCAATTTACGATGGTCATGCCGGGTTCACTACCTTTCTTGAATTAGGTGAGATCAGCATAGCGTATGATTTTTTATTAATCCAATATATAAAGATGATTTATTTTATAGGAAGTAACTATAAATGATACTGCTGGATGACCTTGAATGATCGGATTTGGTGTCCGCGCGTGCAGGACATTAAAGATGACAAAATATATTCAAAATTAAGCGGCAATCTCGACAATATTACGGAGGAAGATAAAGAAAGAAATAGAATTATGTTTGAATATCGATTAAATTAAAACAAGGAAGTTAATGCCTGTGTGGCGAATAGTAACAATCAAATCGAGAGGTGACTAATCATGTCGAAACAATCACGCAAAAAAGGAAACAAAAAAATTAGCAAAGTAGCTTTAATTGCTTTCCCGGTCGTTCTTGTTCTTTTAATCGTATTAATTGGTTATTTAGACAAGACAGGTAAAGAACAAGCACAGCAAGAGAAAGAAACGCAGGTAGTACAGTTTGATCTGTCAAATCAACCTGTTATCGGTTCTAAAGATGCAAAGGTAACGCTTGTGGAGTTTGGCGATTATAAATGCGGCTCTTGTGTGAACTGGAAGCAGCACGTATATCCTGAGTTGAAGAAAGACTTTATTGATACAGGCAAAGTGAAGCTTTCGTATAGCAACATGACGTTCCAGCCAGGAAATACGCGTTTGGCGGCATTAGCAGGAGAAGCAGTATTTGCACAAAACAATGAATCGTTCTGGAAGTTCCATCAAGCACTTTACAACGATCAGGTAGAACACTTAACACAAGAGTTTACCGTAGAATACTTGTTGGATATTGCGAAAAAAGCTGCGCCAGAATTGGATCTGAAGAAGCTTGAGGATGATATTCGTAATGAGACCTATGCAGAGCAATTAGCACATGATGATCGTGTGAGCAAAGAGGCAAAGGTTAACTCGACACCTACCGTATTTATTAATGGCAAGCTGCATATGACAGAGCAACCGTTAAATTATGATGAGCTTAAGGCGGCGATTGAAAAAGCATTAGAGGCGTCCTAAATTAGTAGTGTAGTTTATACAACTGCTAGCAAGGGGAATTGAATATACCCATAAAGGAGGCGTCGTAATGTCTTTTTTCCGCCGCTATGGTCTGTACATGGCTTGGATAGTAGCGCTTGTTGCTACCGCAGGCAGTTTGTATATGAGTGAGATTTTACTATGGGAACCTTGCAAATTATGTTGGCTTCAACGTATTTTCATGTATCCTCTTGTTCTACTGCTGGGTATTGCGGCTTACCGCAACGATCATTCCATTGTCGTTTACGCATTGCCATTTCCGATTATTGGCGGAAGCATTTCCATCTATCATTACTTACTGCAAAAAGTGGAGAGTTTTGCATTGAAAATGGGACCGTGTAAAGTCGGAATTCCTTGTAATTTCGATTATTTGGAGGGCTGGCTGACGATACCGATGCTTGCTTTGATTGCTTTTATTTTGATCATCTTATTGCTTGTAGTTGGCAGAAAACCTGAGTAGCAAAAGGGAAAGGGATTCAGCTGTACGAGGATATATAATCGCTAATCTTTTGGGGGAGATATAGAGATGAAACTCGGTTTAAGAGCTAAGATGGTATTGGGAATATTGATCGTATCTTGTATCACATATGGGACGAGCGGTTTCTTTATATTTGTGATCAAGCCTTATATTGCTCCAAATATGAATGATCTGCTCTATACCTCTATCATATTCCTGTTAGGCATATTTTGGACATGCCTGCTCGGCTGGTTGGCTGCACAAGTCATTGTGAAGCCACTCATGCAATTGACGAAGGCGGCTTATAAAGCTTCTAGGGGGGAGCTTAATGTTAGTTTGCCGACCTATGCCCATCAAGATGAGATTCAAGTGCTTATAGATGCATTCGGTAAGATGACGGATAATCTCAATAGCATTGTCCATGAAATTAAGAGCAGTGCGAATGTTACGACAACGAGCACCGTTTCGCTCAGTCAAGCTATGGCTCATGCTGCTGGTCAGATTGAGCATATCGCTGTGACGACCGAACATATGCATGAGGGCGCGGAGCGACAAGCTGTATGGGCGAAGAAGACTTCTGAAACGATTCAGGAGATTCATGAATCAGCAGTTGCAGTTCAGAGGCGTGCTGCTGACACCCAGCAGATGACCCAGCAAATGTTGAGCACTTTATCTCAAAGTGAGCATATGCTTTCTTCTATCATTGACGGGATGCTTCAAGCTGCAGCTTCAGGGAAGCAATCGATTCAAACGGTGAAGCGATTAAATGAACAAGCGGAGCAGATTGGTTCGATATCCTATACCGTTCGAGAGATTGCAGATCAAACGCATTTGCTTGCGTTAAACGCATCCATCGAGGCCGCACGCGCGGGGGAACATGGTGCTGGCTTTGCAGTTATCGCATCGGAAGTGCGCAAATTGGCAGAGCAGTCGGCAGATGCGGTGAATGATATCAATGAGCGTATCGTTCAGATGCAAGCTCAAATGAAAGAAGCAGTAAACTTGATAACGTCTCAAGTGGAAACTGTGAACAAAGAAGCTGACAAGAAGGACGAGGCAGCATTAGCCTTAACAAACATTGCGACGGTGACGAAGCAAGCTTCAGCCGCTGTGCATGAAATTGCTGAGGCTGTACATGAACAGACGGCTCGTTTTTCTAATACGTTGGAACAAACCGAGCAGATGACAAGCATTTCAATGGAAATGGCTGCGGGGTCAAGGCAGGTGGCTAGCGCTACACAAGAGCAGAATGCATTCATGGAGGAGATGGCTGCATCGGCTGACCTGCTGCGCGATCAAGCTGATCGCCTTCGGGATCAAATTTCTGTCTTCAAAGATTGAAGCTAGTACAACCAACAAGTAATAGAAGCTAGAACAAACAATAGACAATATAATGATGTTATTTTTCAATTATTATAAGTACTGAGAAGGAAGGAGTCGCAATCTCTTCTGACTTCAAGCTTCTGAAGGGGCTGTTCCAAAAGTCATGGTTATGACTGGGGGACGCCCCTTATTTTTATTTTATAGATATAAAAAGCTTTTAGTATTTGGAGCTGGGCTGCTTATGGGATATCACGTAAGCACTCGTTGCAATGAGCTAAATGAGTGCCAGCATTCAAGCACCTACTAGTTAACCGTAATTGGTTAAGTGCTTTCCTTTTCTGCAATCACAAATTATGAATTTGTAAATGGCTATTGGACAAAAGTGCAGTTATTTAAAGCAGAATTTCGCATTAGAAGGCAATTAAGGACAAAAATGCAGTTATTTTCATCGATAATGCGTAAAAACAGGTTAAGTTGAAAAAATAACTGCATTTTTGCGGAAAATCCCTTAAAAAGCGAGTTTTTGTCCGAAAATAACTGCATATTTGTCTCTAGGCAAAGTTGGGCTCTAGTACAGTTTCTCTGTTTTCATTTTCATCTACTTGTACGGCTTCCTCTTCGGAAAGCGTCGGGGCAGTAGAGACAGATTCAACAAATTGAGCTAGTTCAGTAGCTTGAACAGTTGCAACAGAGTAGGACTCGTTAAGCACAGCAGAATAAACGAAATCTGCCTCTGCTTGCTGAGTTGGACTTGGCAGCCCAACATATCGTGTCACGAAGTCGATGACAGCATTTCGATACAATTCTCGCTCACGACAATGAGATACGCCATGGGTAGCTTTATCAATGAGCAACAATTCCTTTGGTTCTGGTTTTACTGCATACAAATCTTCGCTCATTTTAGTGGGTACAAAAATATCAGCTGCCCCATGTATAAATAAGATCGGCAGTTTGGATTGTGCTATGGCACGAATAGGACTGACATCATTCATTTCAAAGGCTGCTTTACGCTTCAGCAAACGATCAATTAATGGCATTAATGGCCAAGCAGGTGCGCGATTGAGCTTGACTACTTGATGTCGTATAAGCTCGGTCAAGTCTGAGTACGGACAATCAGCTACAATAAACCGAACTTGTGGACGGTGGATGGCAACATATTCAAGAGCGGTTCCGCCTCCAAGTGATTGCCCATGAAGGCCGATAATGCTGTCATCTCCATTGCGTCTTACCACCCAATCTACCCATGCCTGCACATCGTATTTTTCCATATGGCCGAATGTTGCGTATTTTCCTTCACTATTGCCATGACTGCGCTGATCAATCAATAAAGCGTTAAATCCGACTTGTGCAAACATATCGATAAACTGAGAAGACCAAGGTAAAGCGCCTGTATATCCATGTACGAAAATCATGGTTCGTTTGGAATGAGGAACGAGCTCAATATAAGTGCCGTATAACTGCAGCCCGTCATGACTTTGGATGCGAACCTCTTCTTTTTGAAGGTCATTGAACTGCTGGCGTGAAAATATTCGGTATTCTTCCAATAAATCTAGGCAATTGTCATACGAAGAGCGCTTCATGCGCGTCATTTGATGTACAGCAATTCGGGGCATGCACCAAAGCGACAGCAATACAAATGCTCCAAATCCTGATAGCAGTAGTAACCACAACATGGCATCGCCTCTTTTGGTTGAGACCGGGGCCATTCTCTTAATTCTTCCTTCTGCTTGACCCCTTGTCCTTATTGTTTGTCCCATTAGGTTGTTCCGAAAAGCTTTAAATTACACGTTTATAAGACAAGGAACTGGTGCAAAAAAATAGGGGTAGGTGTCGCAATTGGTCAAAAAGGTTTATAATGTAACACAGGATAAGTCCCTGCGGTCGGCAGGGGCTTTATACTGATTATTATTCGACACCGTTTAGCGTGTAGCGAAGGGATTGGAACTGGAATGTGTGGTATTGCTGGGTTATTACAATTGAACGGCCAACTGCCGTCTGAACATATTGTCCGCGATATGATGGCTATTATCCATCATCGCGGCCCAGATGACGGAAAGCTATGGATCGGCGATCGCGTCGGACTCGGCTTCCGTCGTCTATCCATTATTGATGTGGCTGAAGGAGCTCAGCCATTGAGCAATGAAGATGATTCGATATGGCTCATTTTTAACGGAGAAATCTATAATTATATGGAACTGCGCGAGGACTTGATTGCTCGCGGGCACCAATTCAAAACACATACAGATACTGAAGTTATTGTGCATTTATACGAAGAGTACGGAGAAGATTGTGTTCACCATCTGCGCGGTATGTTCGGCATCGCGATTTGGGATCGCAACAAGCAGCAGCTCTTTATTGCGCGTGATCATTTTGGAATTAAGCCTGTTTATTATTATCGCAATGAAGATGTTTTTGCTTTTGGTTCGGAAATTAAAAGCATCTTGACGGTACCGGGTGTACCTCGCAAGCTGAACATGAACAGCTTCTACAATTACTTAACGTTCCAATACGTACCGGACCCGGATACGATGTATGAAGGCATTCATAAGCTGCCTCCAGCGCACTCGATTACGATTCCGTTCCAAGGCGAGCCGAAGCTTCGCAAATATTGGGATCCGATGTTCGATCCAGTGGATCGCCCATTGACTCAAGTATTGGATGAGATTCGCCATGTAATGAAGGATTCGGTTGAGCATCATCTTCACAGTGAAGTACAGCGCGGCTGTTTCTTATCCAGTGGTATCGATTCCACGATCACATCGACAATGATGCGTTCGATGGAGCCGATCAAGACGTTCAGTGTTGGTTTCGAAGGGCCAAACAATGAAACGATTATTGCTCGCGATACAGCGCGTCAAATTGATACCGAGCATTTTGAGCGTATGATTACACAGGAAATGTACTTTGATGCTGTACCGCGTGCGATATGGCATTTGGACGAGCCTGTGGCGGATCCTTCTGCCATTGCCTTGTACGAAGTAGCACGTTTGGCTAAAGAGCATGTAACGGTTGTGCTTTCAGGCGAAGGGGCAGACGAGCTATTTGGTGGATATCGTATTTATCGTGAACCGCATTCCTTGCGTTACTTGGACTGGATGCCAGACGGCATGAAGGGCTCTGTAAATGCAATGCTGCGCAAAATGCTGAACTTCTACGGCAAAAACTATTTAATGCGTGGAACGACACCGCTTGAGCAGCGCTTCCTAGGTAACGCAAACATCTTCACAGATGATGCGAAGCCAGAGCTTATGCGTGTGACAGCTGAGCAAATAGCTTCCTTTACGAAGCCGTTTGATAAAGCTGGAGAATATTATGCGCGTACAAAGCATCTCGACCCTGTATCTCGTATGCAGTATATCGATATGAATCTATGGATGCCAGGAGATATTTTGATGAAGGCGGACAAGCTGACGATGGCTCATTCTCTAGAGCTTCGTGTTCCGTTCTTGGATCGCAAAGTATTCGATGTGGCACGTACAATTCCTATGAAATATCGTATCGCAGAAGGAACGACGAAGTATGCATTGCGTCAAGCGATGAATGGAATCGTTCCAGATTCAATCTTGAACCGTCCGAAGCTTGGCTTCCCTGTACCGATGCGTGATTGGCTGCGCACAGACCGTGCGGGTATCATGTGGGAGCAAATTTCTGCGAGCGGCATTGATCCAATCGTAAACTTGAGTCAAATTGAAGAGATGTTCCGCCGCCATAAAGCAGGCCAGGGCGACTATTCTCGTAAAATTTGGACGTTGTATGTGTTTGCTTTGTGGCATAACACGTACATCAAAAATAGCAATATCGCATTCTCGCCGAACCATAGCTAAAATTAGCGCACACTAGCGCTTGTTTGAAATAAAGGCTGCTACTGAACGGCTAATAGTAGCAGCGAAATAAATAAAAGGTACGCTCTGTTCTTCCTTGTTGTGAAGACAGAGGGTACCTTTTTCCTTTTGTATATCGTTTATATTCCACAGTGCACAATTGATGATTCATGCAGCCAAATGAGGCAAGGCACGAAGCATGCACGAGGCGCTGCAGTTTTGTAGATTGCCCAGTTTGTAAATGGCACTCGTCTAGTTCGTGTTACATTTCAGAACTTTTGCTCTTGCTTCCGTTAGGCTCAATTCGCCCATTTCCAATAAACAGCGTCAAAATAATCCCCAATGCAGCAATGCCAAATGCCCATATATAAACCGAGGAGAAGGAGTTTGCCCATGCGCTTTTCACTGTCGTCAACAAGGCTGAATGTAATTCAGGACTACCTGAACCTGATAGCGTGTTCGTTGATGTTATAAGCGCATATAAATCATCGGAATGGGTGCCTGTTTGCTCTAGGGCTGTTTTTAGAGCAGGTTCAGAATGGTTGATAGCATCAGTCATATTCAGTTTAATCGCTTCGTTCATGATGACATTAAACAGCGCCGTACCAATAGCTCCTCCGATGGAACGGAAGAAGGTCGAAGTGGAAGTTACTGTACCAAGCTGGTCTTTTGAAAATGAATTTTGAACGATAACCGTAATCGCCGGCATAACCAATCCAATCCCCAGCCCGAGCACAACCATAGCGATACTAGCCTGTGCAATCGTAGTTGTAACGCCCATCATGCTCATAAAGTAGAAGCCTAGAACACATGTGATCATGCCTATCGAAAGTAGTGTGCGATAACGAATTTTTATTAATAATCGAGTTCCGATAATGCTCGTTATAATCATCGCAATCATTAGCGGGGTCATCGTTGATCCTGCTTCGACAGGGGATACACCGACGATGCCTTGCATGAACAGTGGGACGAACATAATAGCACCGAACAAACTAAGTCCGATCAGGAAGGATAATGCCGTGCATATTTGAAATACACGATTTTTGAACAAAGATAAACTAATAATAGGCTGCACAGCACGCTTTTCAATAAAAATAAATCCAAGCAGGAAGATGAGCGAGCTTCCGAATAACAGCAACGTCATCCATGAATCCCAAGGGTACTGTTCACGATCGAGTGACAGACCAAGCAAAAAGAGGACGAGACAGGGGACAAATGTAACGATGCCGAGCCAATCGATCGGTTGCCGCTCAACAAGCTGTCGGTTAGTATCGACGTTAGCCATACCAATAAAGATAAATATCGTAGAGAGGATACCGAATGGAATGTTCATCCAAAATATCCAGTGCCAGCTCGCAAAGTCTACGATCATTCCTCCAAGCAGTGGGCCAAGGATGGAGCTGAGCGCATATACAGCACCAACCGCACCTTGCCACTTGGCTCTATCGGCTGGCGAGAAAATATCGCCGATCATAATCTGAGTCAATGGCATGATCATGCCGCCGCCAATCCCTTGCAGAGCGCGAAAAGCAATGAGCTGTTCCATCGTCTCAGCGTTAGCACATAGAACAGAGCTTACAAGAAAGACAAGCCATCCGATCCCATAAATACTTCGTCGCCCGACAATATCGGATAGTTTGCCTGCGATAGGAATGACAGCCGTAGAGCCTATCATATAAGCAGTTGTTATCCATGACATGATCGACAAACCGTTTAAGTCACTCATGATGGAGGGAAGTGCTGTTCCGACGATTGTCTGTTCCAGTGCGCCAAAGAACATGCCGAGCAGGAGGCCCGCTAATACAAATCCCCGATTAGGGTTGGGGCGTGCAGCGTATGAAAGATTGCTGTTCATTTTTTCGATTCACCTCATCTGTATACGACGTGCGGTTTAAGTGGGTTGAATTGTTTGACTGATTAGTCACGCCTTAATATTAGGGATAATATACATAATAATGACTGTATAGTCAAAAGGTTTTTCATCGTACATATTTAAGGAGTGGATGGTTGTGTGGTATGTTGTAAACGGACGATAGAAATAGAGAATATAGAGATTCACGTAGGGATCAATTGACCCCATAGTCATTTTTCGTACAGGATTGTTATTTGTAAGGAGGCGAGCTGATGGAAGCGAAGAAGCAAAGCATCATGGAAGAAGCGTTGGCACTGTTCGCTGAAAAAGGGTATCATCAGACGTCTATTCAAGAAATTGCTGACCGAACAGGAATAGCGAAAGGCTCGGTATACTCCTTCTTCCGATCGAAAGAAGAGCTTATGATGACGATATTTGAGCATTATCATCAACAAATTTATGGGGCCTTGCAGCACATCCTGCAGGAGCCGCTATCCTCTAGAGACAAGCTGGAGCAGCTTATTATGCAGTCCTTGGATCAGTTTAGTCGGTTCAAGCTGTTCGTTTCCTTCCAACGCAAAGAGGTTCATCTGCAGCAAAAGAAGGAACTGAGGGAGCTTATTTTAGCTTACCGTGCGAAGAAGCTTTATGCGCTTCGACAGGTCATTGCAGAAGTATACGGTCTGGGCGTACAACCTTATTGGCTGGATCTCGCAACAACGTTAAATGGTGTTATTGCTGAATTTATAAACTATGTTGCCTTTGATGACAAGCTGCTTGATCATCGAAAGGTAGCTGCTTATATCATACAGGTCATGGATGGGGCAGCAGAAAGCATGATGCGTCATAAGCCGATTCCTGTGCTGAATGAGGCAATGATGGATGATATTATGCGTGTCGGCAGGACGGGTTTCTCGAAATCCCAAGAACAGATGTGGGAGGCAGCTGCTTCACTGAAGCAGGCGATTGAGGAGTCTTCTACAGCTGGCATCGTTCATGATGAAGTACGACAGGCGTTTACTTTCTTGGAAAGTGAAATGCTGCAAGGCCGTGGGACGAGTATTCAGGCTCGCAGTGTGACGATGTTTCTGCAAGCGCAGCAGCAGTCAGCTATTCAAGAGGCTGCTGGGCGGCTATTGGATCTGCTGCTGGCTGAACGCGATCGGTCGAGCGGAGGGTGAACGATTCAATGAGCGGTAGACAAGCTGTGCCGTCTGTAAGGGGGAAGCCGGGATGGCTTAGACGCCTAGATCCTCTGACGAAGGGGATCTGGCTTCTCTGCACCGGCCTTGCGGTGATGCTGACGTTGTCGCTCACCGCGCAGTTGCTCTGGTACCTGGTGGTGCTGATTCTAGCAGGAACTGGAGCAGGCTGGCGCCTGAAGCAATGGCGCCTGTTCGCCCTCTGGGCGATGGGCTTCGGCCTTCCGCTGCTGCTGTTCCAGTGGCTCATGCTCCCCGTGGGGGGAGATGAGCCGTTGTGGCAGCCATTTGGCAGCGGAGGGCCTGCGCTAACAGCGTCAGCGCTGGAGCTATCAGCAGCGCTGACACTGCGATCGATGACGTTATTTGCGTCATCGATCGTTTATGCGACGACGACTGAGCCAAGGGATGTCGTCGTCGCCTTAACACAGCAGCTGCGCATGCCGGACAAGCTGGCATACGCAGCTGCTGTGGCGCTCCGCTTCGTGCCGCTGCTCTTGGCCGAAGCGGAGCAAATACGCCGCGCTGAGCGGCTGCGCCGGCTGACGCCAGTGCGCGGCGTAGGTGGGCGCTTGCAGAGCGCCCGCCGAATGGCCCTAGCCATCGTGCGCTCCGCGCTTCGCCATGTACAGGATGTCTCGACCGCGATGGAGGCGAAGCGCTTCGGCTCGGCTCGGGCACGTACCCACTGGCGACGCGTTGCAATCTCGCCAGCGGGCTGGCTATTCGCGGCGGCTTCGATAGGTGCCGCCGCCGCAACACTAGTGTATTTCTAATTATCGATACAGAAAGAAGGGCATCATATGAATTCTTCTTGGAAACAGTCATTTCGTAATCTTACCGTAAGAGAGTGGATGCTGATGGCTTTGCTGGCCGCGGCGAATGGGGTAGCGACATCCCTCTTGTCGCATGTGAACAAACTGCTGAATGGATGGGGCGGGCCGATCCTAACATCGACGATCGTCGGTGTCTACATGGTATATGGACTATTGGCTATGTATATCATTCGCAAGCCTGGTGCTGCGGCAGGTACGTATGCAATTGGGGCATTGCTGCAGATTATGGTTGGTACATCGTATGGTATCTGGTCTTCCATTGCAGCGGCAGCCTGTTATGCCGTAATTGTTGAGCCGTTGTTCTTCATTTATCGTTATAAGCGCTTCGGCTGGCTTGCAATGCTGTTCGCAGGTGTTGCAATGGTACCGCTTTGGTTTGTAGTGGCAGCGTTTATGTTTGGCTATACCGAATATTCATCTACGGTACTCATCGTATCCCTATTTGTTCGTTGTGCGAGCGGTATGCTGCTGTGCGGGGCTTTGACGAAATGGCTAGGAGATCGGCTGGCGCCAACACGATATGTGCGCCCATATGCACTCGGTCAGCAATACCATAACGCTGCTTAAGATTCAATGAGCAGGGAAGCAAAAGGAGGCCATTTACGATGAATAAGCCTTTGCTGCGACTATCACAAGTCAGCTTCAGCTACCCGGATGCACCCTGTTTATTGAAGGAGTTAGATTTGACTATCGAACAGGGGAGCTTCACGGTCATATTAGGAGAGAGCGGCAGTGGTAAATCCACGTTAAGCCGCATTATGGCTCAAGTTATGCCAGAACATGAAGGGCGATTGGATGGCAACGTGTATGTGAACAATGAAGCCGATGGATGCAGCGAAGGAGACGATAAGGGTTCAGAGCATATTCATAGAACTCTCTCACTCCAAGCGCCTATTTCCGCTCCATCACTCCTTGTTGGACATATGGGTGGCGAATTATCTTCCTTCGTGATTGGAGTTGTAGAAGATGAATTAGCTTTCGGGCCAGCTAATCTGGGCGTTGGCATTTCAGAAATTGAACGGCGCATGGAAAAAGAACTCAAGCGAATGGATATGCTGGATTACCGCTTGTCTGTTGTGGAGCAGCTGTCTGGCGGACAGCAACAGAAAATTGCTGCAAGCAGCGTTTGGACGATGGAACCGCAGCTGCTCATCATGGACGATGCATGGAGTCATCTAGATAGAGACGCAAAGCAGATGTTTGCAGATGCGCTCTTGCGGTGGCTGGAGGAGTCTCCTCGTCATACGCTGGTCATGATCCTGCCTAGAGTAGAGCACCGGGATCGAATCCATCCCCTCTGGGTGCGAGCCAGTTGGCTTCAATTGCAGCAAGGACAATTGCGTTCAACGATACCGTTTGAGCTTGCTAGTTCTCTCCCTATAACTAATGTAAGCGATGGAGAGTCTAAAGATAAGAAGAACAGAAATTTCGATATGCGGCTGCAAGTACCGGCTATTAAGCTTGAAGATGCAGGAACAGGCTATCCGGACCTGTCATTCGGTATTCAGGCGGATGGTATACTGATGCCGGGAGAAGCTGTGCTGCTGCAAGGAGAGAACGGATCAGGAAAGACAACACTGCTTCATCTGATTACACAATCACTACCTTTGCAGCATGGTACTGCCAGCATAGCTGGACATTCATTGTCGAAGCTGAAGTCGCATGAATTGGCTCGGCTTATCGGTTATGTGCCGCAGTCCAGCTACGCAATGTTTTTATATGATACTGTGCAGCAAGAGCTTGAGTTTGCGTACGACAGCGCTATTTCAATTGGAAGAAATCCTTTTAAGCTGATTCCAGCAAAGCCGCTAAACGAAAATGACGGCAGGGTGGAACAGGTTGATCCTATGCCTATGATACAGTCCAATCAAGGCAACCAAGAACGTTTGCGGACTGGATGGGTTGAAGACCACCTTAAGCTGCTTGGCTTGACGCAGCAAGCGCAGGATAATCCACAAGAACTCCCTGCCGCAGATAGACGTATGTTAAATGTTATCATCGCAACCGCTCATCGTCCCGGCTTGCTTATTTTGGATGAACCGACTGCAGGATTGGATGAACGTTCTGCATCTGCGTTGATTCATTATTGTGAGCTGCTGCGTCAGCAAGGCACAGCACTTATCGTGGCAACTCATGATGAGTTGTGGGATTGTTTTGCGCAGGAGCGAACAAACTGGCAAGTATGGATGATGAACAATGGGAATCTCCATAGTAGTAAACATGAAAATGTAAAAAGGGATAAGAAGAACTAGCTGATCCGGATTGGGATATAACGGATCTAACAACAACCGACACGATGAGGGTGTCGGTTTTTTATTTGCAATAGGTAGGAAAAGTCATTTTTGTGTCGAATTTATTTATGTAATGCCTTCATGGTGAGGGATGTTATTCCAATTCGATGCCTTTCTCCGTGACTTGTACATCTATTCGCAGTGTCGTGCAGATAGCGGCAGAACATTAACTTATGTATGTCTGTTCAATATGTAAAGGAGTAATTTTGCTATGCCGCGTTCTTTGCTACCTTTTAGCTCGTGGCGTGCGGGGCTCATTTGTGCGGTTCTCATCGTATTCGCAGCCCTTTTCACGCAGTATGGCATTCAATATGCATATGGCGCAGAGTTTATGATTTGCAGCGCCTTTTTACTTATTATCCTCGTTTTGTTCGGTACCCAATGGGCGGCTGGCTCCGCATTAATTGTTAGTCTTGGCTTATATTTTTTGGGTTTTGGATCAGTTACCCTGCTGTTAATTGGCTTAGAGCTTATCTTGGTTGGATATCTATATGAGCGTAAGAGAGAATTGCTCTTGTTATGGAGCGGATTGTATTGGCTTTGTATAGGAGCTCCTTTTGCCGCCTTATTCTTTTATTTGTCAACGGATATACTCAGTGCGGAAGTACTGCTTCAATATTTCATGTTTGCTATGAATGGTTTGCTTAATGCTTTTCTCGCAGACATCATCGTTACCTACGTTCCATGGTCGCGCGTCATTCCGAAGACCCGCAAGAAGTCGGTTTATTTGAGCCAACTTTTAACCCATCTTTGCATCGCAGCTATATTTATTCCTTTTATGATCAACATGGTACTAGACAGCAAACAAATGCGCAGCGAGATTGAAACGGATTCCTTCTATTTTCTAGATACACAGACGCGTCTCGTGTCGGATTGGCTGTACGAGATGAATCTCAGCAAGCGCCAAAGTTTAGCCTTAAGCCACATGATTCAGGTGGGTAAGGTCGAACGAATGATTGAGGATTACTCTCATAACAGCTTATTAAAAATATCTCTCTATGATAGTAATAATGAGCTCATTGCATCTACCGATGGACATTGGTTTAAGATGACAGATATGAGTGGAAATGAAGGGAAAATAGAGAAAGACTCTATATCCATTGATGGCTTTAATCTTAACCATAATGATATACAGCATTTTTTCAGATGGCTTCCATCTGCGCATGACTATGATTATGAGACTCGTCGATGGAGCGATGGTCACTACGTAATGGAGAGACAATTGAAGGAGCATCCCATAAACAGAGTTGTGGTGCTGCTGCCCATCTCCCATTATTTAAAAGAAACGATTGAGCTCTATTTGCAAAAATATACAACGTTATTCATCTTATGCTCGCTTGCAGCAGGTATGTCCATACTAGCCAATCGCTATATCGTTCGCTCGCTTAGCAACCTTACAGCGATCACAACGGGGATGCCCAACAAACTTCTTACTCATAAAATTCCGTGGCCAGATAGTAACATTGGAGAAATTCGGTCGCTTGTGCATAACTTCCGGATGATGTCCGACCGCCTGGCAGAAATGATACGTGAGATGAATCGGATGAACGAGAAGCTGGTCGATCAGACAACGATGCTGGAAACTTCCGAGGAGAAGCTGCAACATTTGGCATATTATGACACACTGACGCAGCTCCCGAATCGACATTATTTTACGGTCAATCTTGAGAAAGCGCTAAAGGCTGCTGAGCAGAAATCTTCTTCGCTCGTGCTCATGTTTATCGATCTGGATCGATTTAAGCACATTAATGATTCGTTAGGTCACAACATAGGTGACTCGTTGCTAGTAAGGGTTGGACAACGATTAACCTGTTGTATGAGCAATATTGCAGGAGCGCATATTTGTGCACGTCTTGGAGGCGATGAATTTGTCGTCATCATGGAGGACAGCTGCCGGCAAGACGCGACAGTTGTGGCGCACCAAATCTTAACCCAGTTCCGGGAAAGCTTTTTTGTATCTTCCTATGAGCTGTACATATCGGCATCGATTGGTATTGCTATGTATCCGGATGACGGAACGGAGTTTACTTCGCTGTTGAAGCACGCTGATACGGCTATGTATGCTGCTAAGGATCGGGGAGGGCAGACGTATATGTTCTATGATCAGCTTCATCCAGAGCAGCTGCCAGAAAGGCATATGCTGGAGAGTGATCTGCGCAAAGCACTGGATCGCGGCCAGCTGCATCTTAACTACCAGCCGATTGTTGATGTTGCGGGAGTTGTTACTGCTGCTGAAGTGCTTCTGCGCTGGAATCATCCAGAACGCGGATTTGTATCTCCATCCAAGTTTATTCCCTTGGCAGAAGAATCGGGACTCATTATTCCGATTGGTGATTGGGTACTGCGTACTGCCTGTTTGCAGCATCTAGAATGGACAAGCAAGCAAGAGGTTCCACATTTTAAGCTGTCTGTTAATGTTTCGCTGCGTCAATTTCTGAACCATGATTTCCTGGCCAGTGTTGACCGCATTTTAGAACAAACAGGCTTTGATCCTGAAAGCTTGATTCTTGAAATTACCGAAGGTTATGTTCACAAGCATGTGGAACAAGCGATATACGTATTAAATCAGTTGGACAAGCGCGGAATTCAGATAGCGGTAGATGATTTCGGGACTGGGTATTCTTCCTTAAGTCGTTTGAAAACACTGCCAATCCACATATTAAAAATCGATCGCTCCTTCGTTCGACATTTACAAAGTGACGACACAAACGTTTCGATCGTACAAGCCGTCATCCAGATGGGCCAAAGCATGAACCTTAAAGTTATGGCAGAAGGAGTAGAGACAGTGGAGGAGCTTATGCAGCTAAAAGCGCTTGGCTGTACGCAAATTCAAGGATACCTTATAACACCGCCGCTTCCAGCACAGGAGTTCGTCGCACAATTTCATCAATTTGCGATGATGGAACATACATTGGGAGCTGCTCGACCTGGAGGTTGATCGGACATGGAACAAGTTCGATTATCATATAGATATGTGCTTACTGCGTTGATCATATGTTTCTTTGTATTGCTGCTTTCTGGTTGTGCCCGTACAGAACAGGTATCAACTTGGCCGCGAGAACATAAAGCGCAGGGTAATGAACCAATCCCACAAGAGATTACGATATGGGCATATAGTGAAAACTATACTGAGCTGGTTGAAAGTTTCGAAAAGAACAATCAAGGGGTAAACGTCCATATTAAGCGTGTTAATTATCATGATCATGTGAATTTGTATAGAGAAGCATTAGTCAGCGGTAACGCTCCAGACATTATGGAAGTCGATCATATGTTTCTCGGCGAATTTAGTGTAATTGACGGTTTGGTGGACTTAAAAGGCGGGGAATTTTTAGAGGATAGACTCAAAAATACGATGTCCATTCCGCTATTGAAAGCGGCACACTCGCTTGATAATGAGCGACTATTTGCACTTCCGATCTCGACTTCACCTCTGTTGACGTATTATCGCAAAGACATCATGGAAAAGTACGGCTATCCATCTGAACCGGAAGAGCTTGCGAAGTATATGGAGAGCAAGGAGCGTTTGCTTGCTATGGCAATGAGGTTGAGGCAAGAAGGAATCTATATCATGCAGGATGTGTTCAATCCTTTAGATTGGGCGGAGTCAGCAAATCCTTTGTTCGACAATATGTATATGTTTAACCGTAATAACATTCACATCGCACGAGCCTTCGAGCTGTCACAGCAATTAAAAGAAAGTGATCTAGCGCTTAACGTTCCTTTGCGTACGAAGGCAGGGCAAGAAGCGATTCGCTCAGGCCAACAGGCAATGGTGTATCTCGGGACATGGGGTGAGAGACGCCTGGAAAAAATAGCGCCGGATACGAAGGGGTTATGGCGGGCAACTAGATTGCCCTTGGGTACGTATGGATTTTCAGACGGTACGTATTTCATGATCCCTAAGATGTCGAACAATAAGAAGCTGGCTTGGGAATTCATGAAATATGCGTATGAAAATATGGACCAAGACGGAATAGTGGCTGCACATCTTCCCTCTCGACTTCAGCTATTGGAACAGAATAGCGCGAGTGCATTTCTAGGGGGGCAGCATGCTAATGAGCTGTATGTGAAGCTGACGAATCATATCGTTGAATATCGGCCAAGTCCATTTGATGTAGATATGGAAGAGAAGTATCGAGCGAAGAGGCAGCAAGCAGTAGATAATGATGAAAAGCCTTATGAGGCGCTTTCATCTATTGAATATGCGATCAATGCAGAGGTAAGGCAATCGCGTAAAATATTACTGGATATGATGAGCGTAAGACGATAAGTATTTTTATGAAAAAGAGCCATGCTTCGTAAGGGAAGCAGGCTCTTTAGTTCTATTCATTTTTTGCATAGTGGATGAGCGCAAGGCGTTCTGCTTGTAAGCCTAACTTTTTCAGAAGGGCAATCGCTTGATCCTTCTCCTTCATCGTCAGTCCACTTAATGCTCTGCGAAGCATATGGGCTTGACGGGGCACAATCAGCTTCATACTTTGCCATCCACTTTCACTTAATTCGGCATAAATAACACGACGATCTTTTGTACAAGGATGACGTTTCACATATCCGTTGCGTTCGAGCTTATCAATGACATACGTGATATTTCCGCTTTGGAGCAGCAGCTTAGAACCAATTTGCTGGATTGGCTGGGGTCCTTTGTAGTAAAGCATTTCCAGTACAGCAAAGTCAGTCGGGTTAAAGCCTTCCTGTTTACAGCCAGCAGCAGTGTGATCGGAGATACTCTTGAATGCTTTGGAGAAAACGCGAAATAGATGCAGTGACGCCTCGGTCTCTCTGTCCATGCGCTCATGCATAGGAATCCCACCTTACTTATAGATGTACCTATTCATCTTAATGGGTTAATAGGATAAAGGACATGTCATTTATCACATAATGGAAAATGTTGAGTGCACAAAGATTCCTTGCACGTATTGTAATACAAGCTATGTATTTAATCGATGCAGCCTAGAGGAGGAAATAAAGATGGAAGAACAGATGATTGCGTGTTTGGTGAACGAAAATAAAGCTTTGTATTGGGGCAGCTGGCCCAAGCCGAACTGTGGCTCTGGAGAATTGCTAGTACGTGTCGAAGCTACCGCTTTGAACCGGGCAGATCTGCTGCAAAAACGTGGTTTATATTCCCCGCCCAAAGGCGCATCTCTAATTATCGGCTTAGAGATGGCGGGTGTAATAGAAGAAGTGGGCGTAGGTGTGAATGGTTGGGAAGTAGGTGATCGAATATGTGCACTGCTGCCAGGGGGCGGTTATGCCCAATATGCTACGATCCCGGCGGAGTTAGCAGTGCGGATCTCTGATAAGCTTACGTTTGTTGAAGCTGCGGCTATCCCTGAAGTGTTTTTGACGGCGTATCTCAATATGTTCGATTTAGGCAGATTGAAGGCAGGCGAGCATGTTTTAATTCATGCTGCGGCAAGCGGTGTAGGGACTGCAGCCGTCCAGCTGGCGAAAGCGGCTGGTGCATTTGTTATTGCAACCGTTGGTACAGATGAAAAAGTGGATGCTGTTGAACGTCTCAATGCAGACGTCGTCATTAACTACCGGAACCAGTCGTTTGAAGATGCTGTTATGGAATATACAAATGGCAAAGGTGTCGATATGATCATGGATCCTATCGGTGCTTCTTATTGGAAGTCTAATATGGAAGTGTTGGCCATGGACGGTCGTCTCATATTATTTGGCGTATTGGGCGGTTCTAAGGTGGAGAAGGTAGACTTGCTGCCGGCCATGCTGCGTCGCATTCATATTATTACGAGCACGCTGAGAGGTTTGCCCATTGAGCGTAAGGCAGCACTTACAGCGTCATTTGTCGATTGGGCTATGCCTTTAATTGAAAATGGTGAAATCGAGCCGATCATTGACTCCGTATGGGAAGCTGAAGAAATAAATGAAGCGCATGCGCGTATGGAACGTAATGAAAATATAGGGAAAATGGTGGTTCTTGTTCCCTAATTTAACTGTGGGAGGAAGAACGGCATGACAGTGCTTCAAGTTGACTTGATAGAGGCTGGGTATGAAGCTGGCGATAGCAAAATATCCGAGATCAGATTTGATGTTCAGCCTGGTGAGTTAGTTGGACTTATCGGTCCCAATGGTGCGGGGAAAAGTACGACGATCAAATCGATCTTGGGCATTATGCAGCACGTAAAGGGAAGCATTCAGATTGGGGATGGAGGCGGTTCTTACGCTTATGTCCCAGAGCAACCTGAATATTATGATACGATGACGCTGTGGGAGCACTTGGAATTGGCAGGTGCTTCTCGTGATCTAAGTGACGCAGAACTGAAAGAACGGGCTATGCCGATTATTGAGGAGTTCGGTATGAGTGATGTTATTCATCACTTGCCTGGCAGCTTCTCAAAAGGGATGAGGCAAAAAATGATGCTTATTATTGCTTTTTTGCTTCGACCGCCTCTTTATATTGTAGATGAGCCATTCGTAGGCTTAGATCCTAGAGCAACGCGAATATGGCTGGATAAGTTGAAAAATGAACGAGAACGTGGAGCGGGTGTGTTAATGAGCACACATGTATTGGATACTGCTGAACGTATTTGTGATCGATTCGTACTTATTCAACAGGGGGCTGTCGTCGCGCATGGAACACTAGACGATATTCGTCACCGTGCGGCACTGCCAAATGGCAGCTTAATGGATTGTTTTGAGGTGCTGACATGAAGACAGCTAGAGCGTTAGCTATACGGCGATGGAAGGCCTTTTCGCGATATCAATGGGACTCCATCAAACTGGTTATTCCCGATTGGGTAGTCGCTCTTTATATCGTAGTTCCTGCTTTAGTATTTGTAGCTGCAGTTTATTGGTCTTGGTGGAATGAGCCGCTTTCTGCACTAGCACTCCAACTGCCTGTGTTCGTATGGTTTATTCCACTGCTAAGCCTTGTGTTTATGAGCAAGCTTCGTGTATGGGTAGAAGCAGCGGATAAGCTCTTTTTGATTCAAAGGCAAGATTGGATTCGGGCGCTCGTAAGCTTTGGCATGGTGGAGTTTATGGTCAGACAGTTAGGGATGATCGTCTTTTCCATTGTTCTTCTATTGCCTTGGCTGTTGCGAGGATACGCGATACCCACCTCGATAATCGTAACGATGGCTTTATGCACGTTATCATTGTCTTGGCTCCAGGCGCTATCAGAACATTGGCTGCGTGCGCATCTGTACGGATGGAGACATGTGTTAGGGAAAGTGGCGCAAGTTATTGTGCTCACACTGCTGTTTGGGTTGCTGATGTGGCTCGTACAGATCGATGCTTCGGGTTGGTTAGCTCTTGGCGGAATGATGGTTAGCTTGTTGAAATCTGTGCCACTTGTGCGCTGGCGCTTAAGAGAAAGAGCCAGCTTCGAGAAGGATGCAGCAGCAGAAGGTAAGCAGAAGGGAAACCTTGCACAGTTGCTATTGTCCCAATCTGTCGAGCAGACTGGTCGCAGAAATCGCAAGCGCGTTTGGGTATTCCGACAGTCTGGTTATTGGAAGCGGCTGAAGCGCAATAGAAATGACAAGCTGGGTCCATTGGCAGTAAAGACATTATGGCGCAACAAAGCCTCATTATTCTTTTTTATTCAGCTTGTAGGTGTAGGTAGTACAGCTATTGTGGTGACCGGCTTAAAGGAACCTTTGATGTTAATTGGAGTTATTCCGTTTCTAGTCGTTATCGTTAGTGTTTGGCTGCATATGTACTGGAAAAACCTTGTCACAGGCGAGTACTGGTATTTATTTCAGTTCCGTAGTGAAGTGCTATGGAAGGCGGCTGAGCATTTTGTAACGGTAAATGCTGCGCTAGGAGGTTTAGTCTGGGGGATAGCGACAGGTATTGTTGTAGGTTCAGGCAGTCTGTTAATCGTTTGTATAGCGGCTGTCCTCGGTACTATTGTATTGCCCTTTGCTGGGCGTGCTTTCCTGTCGCTGCGTGGGTGGAGCTTTGAGCGTCCTAAAGCTGAGATATCGGTATAATCTTGCTACTGCTGGGAATAGTAAGGGACGAAACTAGCAGACAGGAGGCATCTACGATGCATCAGGCTGTAATACGATTCCGATTTGGGACTAGTAATGAGACGCAATTAGCACAAGATACATTGTCAGAGCTGGGATATGATGCGGTGATAGAGCCTAGCGGTGATTGCCTTCATATTCACATTGAGCGCCAAGACTTGACCTCTGCGTTAGAAATTGCTGAAGCGCATGGTGGCCAGTTAATTGAAGAAGCACCACTTACCGAGACGGCTGTGATGAACAGTGCTTATGGGATCGATTGTATTCCGATTCCAGCACATATTGTGAATGAGGACTGGGTGGATCGTGAAAGTTATAGCACGATTGATCCGACGGGTGATGATTTATCGCATCGCGATGAAGAAGCGACAGGTTGGAATGATGAGCATACGAATCAATTCCAAGGCGGTATTCACTTGTAGCATGTAGTGGTGATGGTGATACGAATTAAGAATACCAGTAATTAACGCGATTAAGCTTCTCCTCGCCTTTGTTGCAGCTTACAGTAGATTAATTCTACATTAGTCTGTTAGGAGGAGAGGAGAAGATGTTTATTTGATTTATTTATTGCTGATGCAATTGTCCTGCATGCATTCCTGCCGTATATCCGGTAGCGAATGCCGCTGTAATATTATAACCACCAGTGTAACCGTGAATATCTAGAATTTCTCCACAAAAGAACAGTCCTGACTTTATGCGTGATTCCATCGATTTAGGATCAATTTCTTTTAGATTAACCCCACCGCCGGTTACAAATGCTTCTTCGATTGATTTGGTACCGCTTATTTTAATCGGGAACGCTTTGACTAGCTGACAGAGCTTAAGCCAAGGCTGCTTAGGTATATTGTCATAGGTAACCGATTCATCCAATCCAGCCATTTTACATAAGACAGGTAGCATGCGCTCTGGAAGAGCTTGCTTCAAAATATTTTTGATTGCCTTCTTCGGCTCCAAACGGCAAAGTTTCATCAGATAACTGGCAAGCTGCTCTTCTGAATCACTTGGCTTAAGGTCGATAGTAAGCAGCACGGTAGACAAGCCTGTGCGTTTCAGCTCTTTAACGACATATTGACTACAGCGCAATACGGCTGGGCCCGATAAGCCAAAGTGAGTAAATATCATATCGCCCTCATGTTGAACGAGTTTTTTATTGCGATCATTCCATACGGTCAATTCAATATCACGAAGCGATAGGCCTTGTAGAGAGCCTTCTCGAATAAAGGAAGCATTCGAGGTGAGCGGGACTTCTGTCGGGAACAGTTCTGTTATCGTATGACCTGCTGCTTCTGCCCATGCATATCCATCCCCAGTAGAGCCTGTTTGAGGAACAGACTTTCCTCCACTTGCAATAATAACGGACTTTGTATGAATGTATGTCCCATCACGCAATTGAACACCGCTCACTCCTACCTCGTCATAGCTGACATGGTCAACAGGAGACATTGTACGAATGGTAACGCCAAGCTTACGTACTTCTCCTATTAAAGCATCGACAACTGTTTTAGCTTTGTCCGAGACGGGGAACATTCTTCCGTTGTCCTCTTCCTTAAGCTTAATACCGAGATTTTCGAAAAATGCGATAATAAGCTCGGGATTAAAATGATTCCATGCGCTGTATAGGAAGCGCCCGTTACCAGGCACATAGCGAATAAATTCCTCGCGCGATTTGTTATTTGTAACGTTGCAGCGGCCCCCGCCACTTATGGCGAGTTTACGACCTAGCTTGTCTCCTTTATCAACAAGCACTACTTGAGCACCTTGTTCTGCTGCTGCGATAGACGCCATTAGTCCAGAAGGTCCTCCACCGATTACTACTACATCTGCTTGCATAGCCATCTCCTTATGCGTAAAACGATCCTTTTTCCCTATTGTACCCTTCATTTTGCTGATTGAACAAGTTAATGGTTGGTGTAGGTATTTGTTAAAGGTTGCAGTAAGTTGCCTTGTCTTGTTAAAAAATATCTAAAATTTCAACATTATCGCTGTGCAACGACAGCATTTTATGTTTTAATCAGGGAAAAAATCAACGATAACTATTGGAGTTGATAACGATAACCATGTTCGCTGCTTTCAAAGACACATTGTACGTCGCATTCAAAGATACTTTGTTACAAGTGTTGATCGCTTATTTTCCGGCTTTTACCTACCATATTTGCTTGATGCGGCCAGAGCGTATAGGAAGGGCGCATGTATATCTCTTTTTGTTTTCAGCGTTGTCGTTACTGTTTTGTATGCTATTCTCGTTTATGTATTTCCCCGAGACGAATCTTCCGTTTGATTTTCGCCTTATCCCATTCATGATTGGTTTCCTATATGGAGGTTATCGGGTAGGGATCATGCTAACGGCGATGTACATCGTTGTTATGGTCATGATGCACGCTTGGCATGATCATTACATATGGTGGTCCGACTCAGTGTTATATGTTGCTCCTCTTTTATTTTTACTGTTAAATTACTTCCAGAAATCCAGTGCACCTAGGCGAATCCTTTTGCTCATGGGGGTCGCATCGCTAGGGATGCTGCTTCACTTCATTATTTACTCATTAAGCTTGTGGGATCATCATATCCAAATGCAGACGCATATTTTATTGTTTATGGGCATGTATGCAACGGTATTTTTATGTGCTTCGTGTGCAATTATTTACATGATGGAATATGTACGTGAGAAGGCATTTCTTCAGCAGGGATACCAAATGGTATGGCGTCAGTATCGTCAAGAAGCACAGAAGATGCACCAACTTATCGATGAGACACCTTTGGCCGTACTTGCCGTGGACGCAAACGCGCGTATTACAGCCGTTAATCAAATGATGCTTCGTATGTTGCAGCAGTACAATCCACGGCTTGCAAATGTTGATATTATCGGCCGCTGCTATTATTCATTTTCTGAAGAATATGAATTGTTATCCAAAGATGATTTCATGCTTAGTCGTGTATTGAGCGGTGAGCCGCCGCAGTCTGAGGTGATTCAGCACTTTAATCGCAAATATCTCGTTCGCACAGCCTCAATGCGGAATCAGGAAACCGGTGAAATAGTAGGTGCTGTAGGAATGGCTCATGATATTACAGAGCTGACTCAGCTTAGAGCAGAGATGGGGAATATGGAACGCTTAAGTTTGGTGGGACAAATGGCAGCTAGCATTACGCATGAGATCCGCAATCCGATGGCTGTTGTACGTGGGTTTATTCAGTTGATGCAGCGCAAGAGCCCAGAACATTTAAATGATTATTATACGATCGTGATGGAAGAATTGGATCGTGCGAACGTGATTATTAATGACTTTTTATCGTTAGCGCAAAATCGAATCGTGGAAAAGGAGTTCATGCACTTGCATGATGTTATTTCCCATATAAGTCCCCTGCTGTGGGCAGATGCCAATTTGCGTGGGCAAGAGATTCATTTGCAGCTTGCAGATGATGTTCCCAAACTGTTCATTAATTCGAAAGAGATAAAGCAATTACTGCTGAATCTAGCCCGCAATGCTATGGAATCCATGGAGCAAAAGGGCGTGTTGACGATAGAGACAAGAGTTTATAAGGGGGCTGTAGAGCTCATCGTTCGTGACAACGGGCCAGGTATTCCAGCAGCGGTTCAAGAGCGAATGTTCGAACCTTTCTATACAACGAAGGCGAAGGGGACAGGCTTGGGATTGCCTTTATGTTTGAGTATTGTAGAGCGGCATGGCGGTGTTATAAGTATTGAGTCCGAGGCTGGCTGTGGAACGACGTTTATTGTGTCTTTCCAAGTAGAAGCGAATGCAGCTTATGAGCAGTTTATCAGTGTTGTGCCCTCGCCAAGTATAAATGATTTATCTGGTGAAACATCCCGTATTAGTTAGTTAGTTAGTTAGTTAGTTAGTTAGTTAGTTAGTTTCTGTGGTTATGAGAGATGACTGACTACAAAGTCTAAAATTGTCGCCTTGATATCGGATGTGTAAATGCACTTATGTTATGATAGGTAAAAGGATTGAGATGTGAATCTATTGCTGGAGGTTGGTTGTGGGAGCGATACAACTAGGTTCATTAACGTTGCAAATTGATTTATTTATTTTGCTAGCTGCTTTGGTGTTGGCAGGAGCAGTTATGCTTCTTCGCCTAAGATTAGAAGGAATGAAGCTTCGCAGTTACACGGACTGGATGTTAACGATATTGCTTGTTGTAATCTTAAATGAAAAATTCGGGTACTTATGGGATGCGCCTTCGATACTATGGCAGCAGCCTAAGGCATTGCTCTTTTTACAAGGTACTTCGTGGAATGGAAATGTGCTAATGATTATCGGGTTGGTAGTCTGGACTGTGCATTATGCCCGTAAACATCAAATTAGGCTCCAGGTTCTTGCTGATCTTCTCGCACATGGTATTTTGTTTGCGTTAGCTGTATATGGGTTTATTTATGCGTATGCAGGTATGATACCTGATGGATATACACCGCTTCCTGTTCCTTCAACATTAGCGGCTGCACTTCCACCAGTTGAGTCAATATGGTCTGTTCTGCTATTGGCTGGCTTGTGGCTGCGCAGGAGTGCTCTTGGCACAGGAGCAGATGCACGCTTGACGCTGCTTGTAAGTGGTGTGTTGGGTATGTTAATTAGCTTTATATCCGTACCAACGGAGACAATGTTGGGGTTGGCTACAAAGCAGTGGGTGCTTATTGGCTTACTGATGCTTGGCTATTGGATGATGAAAATAGAGGAACAGCGTGCTGAAGAGGATAAGTCTGCTGCAGGAAGCACATAATACGTGTGACTATGCAGGAGAAAGGAGGCTTATCCCATGTCTGAAGATTCAAAAGCTCAGCAACAGCAGGATAAGGAAAATCAGGCACCAAAGTCACGTGCCGGAGGAAATGTTGGTATTGATAAAAAGTTGAACGGACCAAATCGTCCTTCTACTTAGGATCTAAGCAAGCTTACATGAACATCGGAGTCGCATAAGCGATATTGCGATTTTAACATTAGAATGTTTAATCATACATGGCTTGACTAGGTGTATGGGGACTATTCAGGGATTGTTCGGATTATGTTGCATTTCGCGACGGTGCTTCGTTACAATAGAATCGATACAGAACGGGAGGGCGTTCTATCGGAATCTATTTATGTAGGAGTGAATGTGAAATGTCAATGTCATTTGAGCAATATATGCGTGATATGGTAACACCAATGCGTACGGAGCTTACTTCGATGGGTATTGAAGAGCTTACAACAGCTGAGCAGGTAGAAGCGAAGCTTCCTGACGCGAAGGGAACAGCGCTTGTCGTTGTTAACTCTGTATGCGGATGTGCAGCAGGTCAATGCCGTCCAGGTGTACGCAAAGCATTGGAGCATGAGGTTACACCTGATCACTTGTTCACTGTTTTTGCTGGACAAGATAAAGAAGCGACAGCGAAGGCGCGTGAATATTTTGCGCCATATCCTCCATCTTCACCATCGATTGCGTTGATGAAGGATGGGGAATTGGTTCATTTTATTGAGCGTCTTAGCATTGAGAACCGTTCTGCTGAAGACATCGCTGCAGAATTGACAGCAGCATTCGATAAGCACTGTCGTTAAGGCACCAGCATACCCCGCGCACTCGATGCGCGGGGATTTTTGCACAAGGAAGGAGACAGGACAGATGAGTTTACAGGAAGAGATCGTCAAGCGATTCGGGGTACAGCAACAAATCGACGAAGCAGCTGAAGTTCGCAAGCGCGTAGATTTTCTTAAGCAATATGTGAAGCAGTCAGGTACATCTGGTCTATTGATTGCGATTAGCGGCGGTATTGATAGTGCCGTTGCAGCAGGTCTGTGTAAGCAGGCGACGGATGAATTGACGGCAGAGACAGGTCAGCCGTATATGACGTTAGGCGTGTTCCAGCCTTATGGTCAACAAGAAGATATTCAAGACAGCTATGCGGTAGCAAAAGCATTTAACTTGGAGCATACGGTTGAAACGAATATCGAAGAGGCAGTTAATGAAATTGCTTTGGAATCCGAGCATGCATTGAAGCAAATTGGACAATATCGTCATCTTAGCATCCCTGGCAAAGGAAATGTAAAGGCTCGCGTACGCATGGTTACGCAGTATGCATTGGCATTTGACTTAAACTTACTTGTCGTTGGTACCGATCATGCTTCTGAGGCACTGACAGGTTTCTATACAAAGTGGGGTGACGGCGCAGTAGATATTACACCGCTATCCTCATTGAATAAGCGTCAAGTTCGTCAGCTGGCACGTCATTTGGGTGTTCCGGAGAGCGTATTGGACAAGGCTCCTACTGCAGGGTTGTGGGCTGGTCAAACCGATGAGAAGGAACTTGGTATTTCCTACGAGCATAACAGCGACTATTTGGAAGGTAAAGAAGTTCCTGCTGATGTTCGAGAGAAAATTGAACGTCAATATCATAAAACCGAACATAAGCGTGCTATTATTCCGGGCATTTAATTACATATCGCTTGGATAACAGAATAGAGGGCAGTGTGTAATCAGAGGATATTTTTATCTGAAACATCTGCTCACAGCACAAGTGAGAAAAACATCCCGTTCCACTTTTATAGTGAGACGGGATGTTTTTTTAACTAATGGGATTAAATATTTATATGCTACGAAGCATCAGACTTGGGTTGAGCAGTCGCCAATGAAGCCGAATGAGTTCGGGTACTCTTAGCAATAGACACGATGAAAGTCCATAAAGGTAAGCTCCAAAGAAATATTGCATATGGAATGTACTGGTGCACAGGTACGTTTACGATGGTCGCGCACAACACAGCGAGCATATTCCATGGAATCATAGCAGCAAATACGAGTGCAGTGTCAGATATGACTCGAGACAGATGTTCTCGTTGAAAGCGTTCTGACCATATCGGCAGCACGTTGCGTCCTGACATCATAATCGGAAGTGTCTGCGTACAAGAGACAGCACTTAGGCCAAGTCCGAATAAGCCGATGCGTACAGTTGCTTGCGTCATGGTAGAGTTATGACCAATTAGTGCGCTCATATACGGTTCCAGAGATCGAGTGCGCTCAAGTATGCCGTTGAATGATCCAGCTAATGCGATTAACATAACGAGGTCGACCATATTCAATAACCCTTTTGTATGCAATGCAGGGAGCTCCGTGTTTGTGTAACCGTAGAGCATACTATGCAGCCAAGTTAAGAGGCTGACATCTTGCAGCAAGGAACCGACTAAAATGGCAACTGCGATGGAGAGCATAAATGCATATCGCGTCTTCAGACGGAACAAGATCGCAGCAATGAGTACAACAGCCGGCATAACGAGCCATGGACTAAATACAAAATGTTCACGATAGATGTCTAGTTGTAAAGCGGATTGGGGCACTTGCCAATTTCCTATGTAATCAATAATGAAAAAGAAAATGGTTGCTGAGCCTAATGCCAATCCTGTCGTAGGCATCAAATACCGATATTGCGCACGTACGGTCGTCCCCGTTGAGTCTGCAACGAGCCGATGTGCACTGGAGAACGGAGACGTACGATCCCCGACGAAAGCACCTGATACGAGGGCGCCGGCCATAATGGGTAATGGCACACCGGTTAGAGCAGCTACCCCCATCATAGGAATTCCAACTGCACTCAATGTTCCCGTAGATGTACCGAGCATCATGGAGAACATTGCGGCAAACCAGAACGTGAGCGTCGTCATATAGCTAGGATGAATCCATTGAATCCCTTGCCCTATCAAATAGGGAATCGTACCGCTCAATGTCCATGTTGGAATAATCAAGCCAACCATAACCAAAATCCAGATGACTTCTTGCGTGCGGGAAGCTCCATCTTTAATGGCATTAATCATAGTTCGGCGGTCCGTTCCTTGACGACTTGAGCATATCGTCAACGCAAGGAAGCCAATTGCAAAGCCTAGAATAAGAGGCAGGTTACTGAGATAGGAAGTTGCTAATCCTGAAATCGTTAGAAAGACGACGATGCCAAGTTGTTGTTTGGATAACATGATGTTATAAACCTCTCGTGATATTGTTAGTATTTTTGTGTTGCGGTGCCCAAGTAGTCCTCTGCAGGTGGAAAAATATGCAATAATGTCTTTCCAATAGTGGACACTAATTTCAAAAAAAGAAATAGGCGGAGCCATTCTTTGTAATCTAGATATAGACTGTAAACCAGCTGAATTGACTACATCTATTGCTAGTGAGGACAAGTTGCTTAACCACAGCTATATGTCGCGGGTGTCCACTTTTGTGTGGACAAATTAGCGATTCGTCCTTTGAGTAAATACAAATTAATCTCAATTAAGCTCAACTTGTGTTGTATTCTAGTATTCTAATAGTAACTCGAGCAATTACGTTGAACTCACTGCCCTTTATTGTGAGTTTTATCAGACCTCTATTTGTATTACCTGCAATGCGCGAAATGGAGTAGGATACGAGTCGACTTGACTTGACTTGAAGCTTTCTTACTCTCTCCTATCTCTATCTCCTTACGTATGCCGAAGCTGCAGTTGTTTCTTTAGCCATAATGCACTATGCTCAATTGCTTCATTCAGTTGGCGAGTTGTACCTTGGAAGGGATGCACAGCCTGAAACGTATGTCCTGCTTCATCAATAATGACCCACTCGGCCTCTTTATATTGTTGCTGCAATCGTGATGAACCTTCACAGAACCCTGGCAGATCATTAGAGCCCTGAACCATGATAAGAGGAAACTGAGCAGTAGACATGCGCTCAATAATTTGATACCTCTCTACATTTCGTTCTAAGTCCTCCAACACTACTGCATCTAACGGCAAAGCCTCTCCTGTACGCGCATTAATCACTTGCGAGCGACCTGTTGTACGGAGACTTTCTTTCTGCTCGTTAGAAAACAGATCGACATTTGTGACCCCGTTCCATGTGAGGATGCCTGCAATACGCTCGGAATTATGAAGAGCATATAATAATGCAGTTGCACCGCCGCGGCTGTGCCCCAAAATATATATAGGCTTGTTAGATAGGTGATCAGCTTGGACAAGCATGCGCGAATCAAATGAGGGAATACGAATAGGGTCGGATAGAGCTAGGCTGGCATACAACTGTTCTTTCCACTGCATAAATGCTTCCGAATGGACAAGTGCCATAACAGCTGCTAAATCCTCCTGTTCACGCTCGTATGTATTAACGGCGAAGCGTTCTGGTTCACTGAATGAGCCCATATCAGCCCCTACACCGTTGTGTGAGAAGTTAAAGCGAATAACATTAAGATTCGTTAGAATAGCTAGTTGTTCGGCAGCAAAAGGGAAGAATCCCCAATCTTTAAAACCTTTAAATCCGTGGCAGATGAGAAGTGTACCTTGTACTGCTTTCGCTCCTCCTGGAGGTAAATGAAGTGTTCCTCGAACGACTCGGCTCCCGTAAAGCTTTTCTTTACGATTACCCATGTCAGACTCACCCAGCATATTCAAATTAAAATGATAGCTCAAAGTGCTTCCTCCTTATCTTCAACGGTTCGATTCGGTTTTACAGGTGATTGTATCATAGCCTGCGAGCTGTTGTATGCAAAACTTCATGATTAATTGGTTACAAAAATGAGAAAAATTTGACAATTAGAGGATGGTGATTTATTGTGTATTAAGTGTACTACTTAATGTAATACACTAAGATAATTTACGGTTGATTTATGACATACATAATCCAGTAACTCTTCGATTGGGATGGAGCAGAAAGGAGGTCATACATGATACAGCTGCAACAACGAAGTTCTTCTCCTATTTATGAGCAGATTGTAGAGCAAATGAAAGAGCTAGTCGCTAAAGACGTGCTGAAGGCCGGAGACAAGATACCTTCGGTAAGAGAGCTGTCTTCTACGCTATTGATTAATCCCAATACCGTAAGCAAGGCATATCAAGAGCTCGAACGTCAGGGAGTTATACAGACGATTAGAGGAAAGGGAACGTTCGTATTAGAGCCATCGGCTCCTAGAATGGCGGCAGAGCGTATCGAAGTTCTTCGGCAAGAACTGCAGCGTTTGACGGTAGAAGCGAAGCATTTAGGTATTACAAGAGTGCAATTTCGAGAAATGGTAGACGAAGCAAGTCATATGCTTGGGGAGGGTTATCATGCTGCGGATTGAAACGATTGAGAAACGTATCGATAACAGGCAGGTGTTAAGTGGAGTTTCCTTTGAGGTAGAACCTGGCCAAATCGTAGGATTGCTCGGAAGGAATGGAACAGGGAAGACAACGATGCTGCGAACGATAGTGGGCATATACAATCCTGATAGCGGAAAAGTAACGTTGGATGGCATTGATGTTCATGCGAAGCCAGAAGTGAAGCGAGATCTCGTATTTATTCCAGATGCGCCGACTGCGTTGGAAGGATATAAGCTTGGAGAATGTGGCAGGATGTTCGCACGAATTTATCCGAACTTTGACATGGACTTTTTCCAAGATACGCTGAAGCAGTTTGGCTTAGCAGAAGGACAGAAGGTGCGCAAGCTGTCTAAGGGGATGAAAATGCTGTTTAGCACAACGTTAGGTCTTGCGACGAGAGCGCGATATATTTTGCTCGATGAACCGACGAACGGGGTAGATGTCATCGCTAAGAAGCAATTGCTCGCACTCATTATGGAGGCGCTGACACCAGAGAGCAGCATTGTTATTTCTACGCATATGCTTCATGAGCTGGATCGAATAGCGGACAAAATTGTTTTGCTGCGAGATGGAAAGACCGATGAGCAGTGGACGTTGGAGCAATTGCAGCAACAAGTACGCAAGCTGCAAATTGTATTTACGAATGGTGCGTCTGCGCAATTGCTGGATCAGCCTTGCGTACACGTTTTGCAGCAGATTGGTCCAGTACATACGGTGTTGATGGAGTCAGAGGAATTGTATTCGCTGCTGAGTGATAACAACAAGCTGCTCATCGACGAACTTCCGCTCACATTAGAAGACTGGTTTATGTGGAAGTCGGGAGGTGATGGCGATGCTGCCTAAAATATTTGATCGGGGACTGTGGTGGAAGGAGCTAAGGCAAGCCAGATTGATGATGGTTGTGATGCTCATCGTTGGATTTTTCGCGCTTCCTTATACGCATATTCGTTATTATTTTATAATGGAATCAGGGGAAATCTACGGGGAACTCATGCATATCGTTAGAGATTTGAAGGAGACCACAGCAGGATTCTGGATTGTAGAGGATTTATTATCTAGCTTTTTATCTACGATGATAGTAATGAGTTTAATCTTAGCTGTATATCAGCTTGGCTTAGAACGACATGGACAAAAGCAGGAATTTAATTTTTCTTTGCCGTACTCACGAAACCACATCTATCTAGTGAAACTGTTCATTGGTTTTGGAATTGTGGTCGCATCCATAATGATAAATGTATTGCTTGATATAGCGATGTTGATTGCCTTGGATCTCGGTTTTATGATGATGTGGGAGAGCTATCTGGTTTATATAGGTGAGCTGCTGCTTCTGGTCATATCCGCTTATTCAATTGGAATGTTTGTTGGTACAATTAGTGGTACATTGATTGCACATATTACCTTTACCATCGTCGTCATTTATTACCCTGAGTTTTTAAAATGGAGCTTTAGAACGATATCTTATCTTTATAATATTTCATTTCTACAGATGTACAATGACTATCCACTTACGACTTATTTTTTTGATATGAAATATGATAGTTATCATTCCCTGATTGTGTTAATAGTTACTATTGGACTAGGGGTAATCCACTATCGTTCAAATCACGCCGAGTATAATGGAAGATGGGTCGTAGTTCCAATATGGGAGAAAATTTTAATTATCGGCTTTACGATAAGCAGTGGGTTGTTCTTCGGTGTTTATGTACATTATCAACATCACAGTGGAACAATTGGCTATGGCATCGGATTTGGTTTTGGACTTCTTATTGGCTATGTGATGATTAAATTGCTTAACCGTCTACGTGTTCGATTCTAGATAAGCTATTGTGTCGTTGTTTTAGTTGTGCCTCATTACATATGATACTGTTTAGCTGCCATATGAATGAGGAGTAAGTGATAGATAGAGGGAACCGCCTGTTCTGGGAGTGCTAAGAACGGGCGGTTCTTTGTTGCGTGAAGGGCTCCGTTTACGTCTTGGTAACGGAGCCCTTCACGTTGTTGGATTCAGCGTGTGGATGTCTATGACAACACGCGCTGAAGGACACGCATGGTGCGCGCGACGATATCGCGCACCTCTTCTGGCGTGACGCAGAGCGGCAGCCAGAAGTAGAGCGTGTCCCCAAGCGGGCGGAGAATAAGTCCTTCTTCGAAGCCCGCTTGGTAGATGGTAGCCCCGATGCGCTGCTCGGGGCGGAAGGGTTCGCGGCGTTCGGCATCGGCATACAGGTCGAACGCTGCGACAAGACCGAGCTGGCGCACATCAGCGACGTGCGGCAGTTCGGTCAAGCCAGAGTCACGGAGGGCGGCTGCCAGCGCGACGGCGGAGACTTGCGCTCGTTCGAGCACTTGCTCTTCCTCGAACAAGCGCAAGCTTTCAAGTGCTACGGCGCAAGCGACCGGGTTACCGGTGAAGCTGTGGCCGTGGAAGAATGTCTTCTGCGTATGATAGTCATCATAGAACGCAGCATAAATATCATCCGTGCATAAGGTTACGGCCAGCGGCATAACACCCGCTGTTAGCCCTTTGCTAAGGCACATGATGTCAGGGCTAACCCCAGCGTGCTCGCAGGCAAACATCTTGCCTGTACGGCCAAAGCCCGTTGCCACCTCGTCAGCGATGAGGTGGACATTATGCTGCGTGCATAGCTCTCGCAGCCCCTGCATGTACGCAGCCGGCGTCATAATCATGCCGCCTGCGCCCATGAGCATCGGCTCCACAACGATGCCAGCGATCGTGTCGCCTTCACGTTCAAACAGCTCGCGCACCGCAGCTAACGCGGGCTCCGCAACTTCGCTTTCGTTCTCCAGCCTAGCCGCGGCAGATACGCCTTTATCCGTCATGCCTGTCTCTGTCGTCCTCATACCCCGCATAAGGTTCGTGTCTACATCACATTCCTGATATAGAGGCGAACTAAGCTTCTGTGCCGACTCCCCAGCCTGTGTCATATCTTCCGTCAGCTTGGTAGCTGCATACCGAGCTTGCCTCAAATCTGCAGCCGGAACGCGGTGCGCGTGGAAGAGCAGCGGCTTGAACAGCGCATGATACAGTGCTACGCCACCCACACTAACGGCGCCCAGCGTATCGCCGTGATAGCTTCCGTCGAGGTAAACGAACTTCGTCTTCGACATCTGCCCAATCTGCTGCCAGTATTGAAATGACATTTTCAGCGCCACTTCAACGGCCGTCGAGCCATTATCGGAGTAGAACACCTTATTAAGACCCTCCGGCGTAATCTCAACCAGCTTTTCCGCCAGCTTAATGCCTGGCGCATGTGTCAGTCCGCTAAACATAATATGGTCAAACGCATCCAACTGGCGTTGAATAGCCGCTTTAATTCGTGGATGCCCGTGCCCATGCACATTGCACCACCATGAGGAAACCGTATCATAATAGCGGCGACCATCCGCATCGATTAAGAAGATACCTTCCGCGCGCTCAATAAGCAGATGGTCTTTATGTTCATAGTCTTTCATTTGTGTGAATGGATGCCACACATACTGCTTGTCCTTCAAGAGCAGCTCCTGTTTCTGCTTTGGGTCCATAAGTACCTCCTAATGGAGCATCTAGCTCATAAATATATGTTAACTTTATTTTAATATAATTAGGTTAACGTATGCTAGGTATTTGTACAAATGTAATGCTGCAATAAAATAATAGAGGTTGATCAGCATTTAATTAGAAAAGGGAGTTTGAAAGCTAGCTAGTATATGTATGGGATGATGCTAGGATAATTATCGAACCGAACAGAAAACGATAGGCTTCAATCTAGAATCTCATATTACTCCTAAAAGGCTTACAGCTCCCAAATGAGTGATTGAGGAGAGTAAGCCTTTCTGCCTTTTTACGCGATGAAAAAAGCACGGAGCAATAGGATTACCATAGACAAGCTTGCTGCTTCCGCTCTAGTAATCTATTAGCCTGTTCTATGCATTTATCTAAAAATTGCGGCGGTAGCGTCGTATGCGGTGATACATCGTAAGGTCGGATATTTTACTAAATGGCTTTATATCTGGTCTCGTATTTACTTCTATAATCCATGGGCGAAGCTTTTGATCGAGGCCGATGTCGAACCCAAGCTCTTGCAGGAATGGGTATTTACGAGAAAGGACACGGGCCCCCTTAAGACAGAGATGGCGTATCTCAGCTTCTAGATTATTATAGGTTTCTATTGATCTACCAGTACGAGTAATGACAAATGGAACAGGGGTAATATCGGCGCCTTGGCTGCCGTTCGTAACTGCTTTACGCGGTTGGGCAATGCGAGCAACCATGCCTGTAAAATGCCAATTCCATTTGCGATCGACCTGTGTCACGGCTCTTATATCTAGCAATCGTCCATTATAGCGAAGCAAGTCAATCCCTCTCTGCACGACATGGACATGGTTACGAGTGTAGGGTCTGAGCTCTTTAACTAGTTTGCGCCAAGTAAGACCCGAACGGATTCGGTCGCCACGTTGAACAGAAAATGATGTACCCTTGGCATTATTCTGCTGAACACGCATAACACCTTTGCCTTGCGAGCCATGATCAGGCTTTACATACACCATGCCGTGACGCCTAAGGAGCTTATCCAATGCGGAAGCTCGGTAAAGCATCGTCTGTGGAATAGCCCGGCGTACGGTTTTGTTGCGCACTAGTACTGCTGTTTTTATCCACTTACTTGCTATACGCCTACTTTTAGTAGCCATCTTCTATGCACCACCTCTTTTTAATATAAGCTATGCCTGTCATGTTAAGGAGGATTGGGCAGACGGGCTCGAAAGTTCTGCATAGTATAGTATGAACAATCTTGAAAGTAGGGTTGCCATAATGGTAGAGATAAACGCCCCGCATATTGCAGCAAAGCTGCAGGAAGTAAAGCAGCTTTACCCTTGGTATACGACTCTGCTGGAAGGAGCGTGTATCGATAGTTGGCCTAAACTACCTTTGCTCACACATGATAGGCTGCTTCCTTATTTCGACGAAACAGAATTAGTGCAAGAACCTAATTGGAATATCTATCGAACATCGGGTACTAGCGGAAAAAGAAGAAAAGCGATTGGCTATGATGCTCTTGATGAGGAGGCGTATGTTGAGCACAAGGTGCAGCTGTTCGGTAAGCTGCTGGAAGGCAAGGGGTTAACAAGAGCCCTAAGTGATATGGGAACGGGTCATGCGGCTGCTACAGCGCAGGAAATTTTCGAAAAGCTTGGTATGGCGTGCTGGACGATTCCATTCCAACAACCTGTCGAAGAGCATCTTGCCTGCATTGCAGAGCACCGTCCGGAAGTGTTGTATACGATGCCTTCGATTTTGGATCGTCTCGTCAAGGCGGCGCCTGCTGGCTTTGATTGGGGGATTCAGGTTGTCATTCTAGTAGGTGAAGTAGCAGCTCCAGCATGGCGCAAGCGAATGGCAGATGTATTCGGTATTGCGGCTGATGATGTGAAAGATACGTACGGCAGCATCGAGGTTGGTACAATGGCTTATCATGATGCAGGAATTGGACGCTATGTCCTGATGGAGGGCATTACAGCAGAAGGGGTATCTCCTGCGGAAGTAGGGCTGCCCGATATACATTTACCAGAAGGAGAACAAGTTCTCGTTCTAACCTCATTCGTCCGCAGACGATTCCCTGTATTGCGTTATGTGACTTATGATATCGTTCGAGATCTCCGTTCAGAATGGATAGATGGGCGGCAGGTAACGACATTTGAAGCTATCGTCAAACGGATTGGTCCTGAGCTGAAGCATGGTGAGAAAATTAGCCTGTACGATATCGAGGATGCCGTGTTCCAGCATGTGAAACAGGCGGATGTCCGCGTCATCGTAGAGCATAACCAACTACATGTGTATATTGATAGTCCGCAGCCTATCGACAACGTCCTTTATCAGAAGATTCGCTCCAGCTTGCATGAGGCGATTCCAGAGATTGGGCAGATGATTGATTCTGGTATTTTAGAGGACATGAATGTGCATCTTGTCAATTTGCTAGATCCAGATGCAGTACCAAGCTTGAATCATCAAGCGGTGAAGCAGAAGAAGTTATACATTCAAGAATAAGAATTGCAGTCAAATAGAAGGGTGTGGTAAGTGTGAGCGCTCATGCGCATATGATGACGGTCATTGGTAATACGCCAGTGGTTAAGCTGCAGCGCTTGTTCAAACATGCTTCATTCGATGCGTATGTAAAGTTGGAAATGCTGAACCCGGGTGGAAGCATAAAGGATCGTCCTGCCAAAGTGATGCTGCAAGAGGCTTTGCGTGAAGGCAAACTTCGACCAGGGTCAGTAGTTGTCGAATCAAGTTCAGGTAACCTGGCCATCGGCTTGGCGCAAATTTGCAATCTGATCGGATGTACCTTTATTTGCGTCGTGGATCCGCGTACCACGTTAACGAACATACGTATATTGCGTGCCTACGGTGCTCGTATCGATCTCGTTCGTGAGCCAGATCCGGCTACTGGTGAATATTTGCCTGCTCGTTTGGCCAGGGTGCGTCATTGGCTGCGCAAGCTTCCGAATGCATTTTGGCCGAACCAATATGGCAACACAAATAATCCACTTTCTCATCAGCAGACGACGATGGCGGAGATCGCAGCTGACTTGCCACGAGTAGACTATTTATTTTGCGGAGTAAGTACCTGTGGGACGATTCGTGGCTGTATTGAATATATTCGTGCTAATCGACTTGCAACGAAGGTTATTGCGGTTGATGCTCTTGGCAGCTCGATATTTGGCAGCAACAAACCGAAGCAGCGTCGTTTACTTCCAGGGCTCGGTGCGGCTGTACGGCCAGCACTATGCCCGGATAATGGAATTGACGAGATCATCGAGGTTGACGATCTGGAATGCATTATTGGTTGCAGAAGACTAGCTCGCTTGGAGTCTGTTCTCGTTGGAGGGTCTTCAGGTGGCATGATCGCTGCATTAGAGAAGTTTCAGGATCGGATAGCCGCAGGTTCAACCTGCGCATTAATACTCCCTGATAGAGGGGAGCGATATTTAGAGACCGTATATGATGATCAATGGATCGCCAAATTTTTTGGTAAGGAAGCATTGGACCAAGTTCGTGCACGGCAAGCAAGTGAAGGCGGGGTGGAGATCGCGTGAAATATATAACGGAAGACGACTTGCGGCAGATTGGCATTCCGTGGGCATCCTTAAGTGATGTAATAGCAGAAGTTTCCCTCGCTTATGGCGAGGGGGACTATGCCCAGCCTATTAAGCCATATTTGAAATTCGGAGATGCGAGCAATCGAATCATTGCCATGCCTGCTTATATTAGCAGGCCGATTCGTGCAGCAGGTATGAAGTGGATTGCCAGCTATCCCGAAAATGTGAATAAAGGTCTTCCACGAGCGAACAGCGTTACCATTTTAAATGATCCTGATACGGGAATACCCAACTATATTGTTAATGGCAGCTTAATAAGTACGATACGGACAACTGCAGTTAGTGCTGCTCTACTGCGCAAGCTGTTGCAAGAACGTAAAGGGGATGATCTGCAAGTTGCTGTCATTGGGATGGGACCAATCGGCCAACATCATGTAAATATGTTGACGAGTTTGTTTAGCGAACGAATTGCGGAGATTCGTGTTTATGATAAAAGAGAAATAAGTTTCTCATTGCCCATAGTTAACGATGTGCCTGTAAAGGCGGTTGCGACGTGGCAGGAGGCATACCTAAACGCCGATATCGTATTTACTTGTACAGCTTCCAGCGCAAGATATATTCATATTCCATCTAAAGAAGGCAGCATTCTTATGCATGTATCCCTACGCGACTATTTGCCCGAAGCCAAAGCAAGTAGCGGCTTAGTCGTTGTAGATAGCTGGGATGAAATATGTCGGGCGGATACGGATATAGAGCGGCTGCATCTTGACGAAGGATTGCAAGAAGAGCATACAGTCACGCTTTCTGAGGTGATTGCTGGTAAGGTGGAAATAGATGCCTCATGGAATGAACGAATATGGTTTACTCCGATGGGCTTGGCTGTATTTGATGTAGCGGTAGCTGCTTGGTATACGAGGCAAGCCGATGAGCTTGGAATTGGTCTTCAACTGGATTGATGTTAACTATTTTAAAATACCCCATTCAGGATGGTCCTATTTATGTATGTACTACCGATAACAGTAAGTACTGGTCGAGTTCATGTAAGGAGGCTGTCTGGTGGGAGCTTAATTTAGTTAAGAGAGAGGGCTGATGAGACAGCCCTCTGTTTTACATAGCTGTGAACTGTTATGGTATGTCGACTGCAGTAATTTTCTTGATAGAAATATAGTATATTGTTCCACCTACGAGTAGAATGACAGTACCATTTTCAATCCCTAGAAATCTACCAACGCGCTCGACAGAGTCGAAGTGAACGCTAATCGTAGTACCAAGAGAAATTCTTTTCAGGATAGCTAACGGACCTTTTAGACCATCGTTTTGACCGCCATAACCTCCGTAGTTGCCGCCGTAGTTACCGCCATATCCGCAGTTGTTGTAATACGACATCTTGCTTCCTCCTTTTATTTGAGAAGATACTGTAATATATGAGAGAGTTGTCAGATCGGACTAGATTAATAGAGGAGGAGAAATGCTGATTTTACTATAATGCGAGATTGGCATACGAGCTGTCTTTTCTATTTGCAAACAATGGCCCTTCATAAGATAATGATTGCACGTTGTTATTGATTCGTTTAAGAAGGGAAGGCGGGATAGGATGATACTCGGTCTTGGTCACGATATTTTAGAAATTGATCGCATTGGTCGTTTACTGGATGGAAAGAGCAGAGATCGCTACTTGCAGCGCATCTTGACGCCGCGAGAGCTTACGCTTCTTCAACAATATGAGTCGAGATCCTTGGAGTGGGTAGCAGGACGTTTTGCTGCCAAAGAGGCAGTCGTTAAAGCATTCGGCTGTGGAATTGGCTCTATCCTTGGATTTCAAGATATTGAGGTCCTTCCTGCGGAATCAGGCAAACCTTATGTAGAGCTCAGTCAATCAGGATGGGAGCGATTAGGGCTTGAAGCTGAGCATACGCGAATCCATATTAGCATTTCCCATCAGCCGCACATCGCATCAGCAGTCTGTATCGTTGAGCAATAGAATAGCAAGCTAGAATAAGACGAATTTCATAGAGCCATGAACATAGAAAATAACCTCCATTCTTACTGCTGTCAGTTAGCGTGGAGGTTATTGTCGTTACTTTATTTATTCGATTTCAGTCAAAGTTACGAGTTGGAATGCATCCGTATAATCTTTAATATTTACAAGTTCTTTATCCATGCTCTTCTTGGTATGCAGAACCTTCATTTGCTTCATAGTGCCTTTTATCGTTTCGAACGTACTGTCCTTCACAACCACATATGCATCTGTATAACGTCTGGAATCACCAATGACACAGTTACCTTCGTAGCTTAAATCTAATCCTTCTAGCTGGATGTGCTTATCTTCGGGTTTAGCGAACAGTAAGCCACTTTCATTTCGAATCGTTGGCATTCCTTTTAGAATGCTTAGCTGTGTGTTGTTTTTTACTTCGTTCCATAGCTCCATACGAATTAGCTCGCGTGCCGTCGTTTCAGATAAGACGATAACTTCTTTTCCCTGTGTACTGACTTTTTTTACGTTGTACATCTTTTGCGATTTAATATCCTCTTTATATGTCTCTGCTACTTGTTTAAGTTTAGCTTCATCTCCATAAAGGATAAGTCCGTTTGCTTGATTTATACAGCCTGTTAAAATAGCCATCATCATGACAACGAGCATTGTTAGCGCAGCTTTCTTCATTGTTGTAATTCCTCCATAGATCGTTGATAGATTGTCGTATATCTGTTGACTACTACTATATCAATGGAGATTGGATAGAACTATCGAATGAGATGACAGGAAGCTTACAGATTTGCAAGAATGATGTTGTGAGTCGGAAACACAGTAGTTCAGTAGCAGTGCGGTGGCCGTGAAGTGAAAAAAGGTCATGGCGTCCTCTTGAATGGAAGACTTCATGACCTTGCGGTTAATGATACTGTGCTTCTAAGTATCATTTTTGATTTATTTGGCTTGTTCCTTTTTCGTTGCAAGCCATGCAGCGACCTTTTCGGCATCTTCGTCGCTAACACGTCCGCTTTGGGAAGGCATTCTGCCTTTGCCTTCTTTAATGATTGTTACGATTTGGTCTTTTGTCAGGCGATCGCCAACGGTAGTCAAATTCGTTTCGGGTCCCATTTTGCCACTTAAATCTGCGGCGTGACAGGACAAGCAAGATTTCTTATATACTTGTACCGCATCTGCTGGGCCTTCGAGCTGAGCACTTTCCTGCTGCGTTCCGCCGCCGCATGCAGTCAACCCTATCGTGATCAAAAGCAGAAACGAAGATATAAGCAATCGTTTCTTTTTCGACTGTTTTCTTTGGTTTGATTGCTGCAGATGCGAGGTCTCTTTTTGGTTATGTATCCTCATTTGTATTATCTCATCCTCTCTGTATAACGTTGCCATGTATGCCTCATTGAGCTGAGTAAGTGTCGTTGTCTTATTGGTTTGTCTTATATTTCCTTATGCTATCAGTATAGTAAGGAGTGATAGAGATAGGCAAGCACGATAACCGTTTGTTGGCAGAACGTTCACAATACAGGCTGCTGATGTATAATGGACTTTTGGATATCTACGATAACAGATGATGAACAGCAATAAATAGTTGGTATCGTCATAACTAGAAATAGAAAGTAAAAATAGAGGATCGAGAACAGAGGATTGGGGAGACTTATATGGAGGAGCAACAACGATATTTTAGCCGCGAACTGCTTCGTTGGTATTTAGACAACCGTCGGGACTTGCCATGGCGCCGTCAACATAATGCTTACTATACATGGGTGTCGGAAATTATGCTGCAGCAGACACGAGTCAGCACCGTTATTCCTTATTTCGAAAGATTTATTGCGAAGTTTCCTACGCCTACAGCTCTAGCAGAAGCTCCTGAAGAAGACGTACTTAAGGCTTGGGAAGGACTCGGATATTATTCAAGAGCTCGCAACTTGCAAGCTGGAGCGCGTGAAGTGAAGGAGAAGTACAGTGGGGTTGTGCCAGATGACAAAGCCGCTGTATCTTCCTTAAAAGGTGTAGGACCATACACGACCGGTGCGATTATGAGTATCGCATTCAATCGTTCAGAGCCAGCTGTAGATGGCAATGTCATGCGTGTGTTGTCGCGCTATTTCCGTCTGCATGATGATATTGCTAAGCCTGCTACACGGGTTCATATCGAGCATATTGCTCGCGATTTGATTCCAGATGGACATGCTTCTGATTTCAATCAGGCGATCATGGAGCTAGGTGCGCTTGTTTGCACACCGAAGTCGCCTGCTTGCTTGTTATGCCCCGTCATGGAGCATTGTGCAGGTCGCTTGGCAGGAGAAGAGACGCTGCTGCCGATTAAGACGAAGGCGAAGCCGCCGAAGCCAGAGCTGCGCTATGCTGCTCTAATTGAAGGAACTGGCGTGAACAAAGGCAAGCTGCTTATGCGTCAGCGCCCTGAGAGTGGATTGCTGGCTCGCATGTGGGAAATGCCGCACATATTGGTGCCCAAGCAAATGAGCGTAGCGGGACTTCCCGATGCAGAAGCTCAAGATATGCTGCGCGGTGCATTGCATCAGGAAGGTCTTACTGTGCTGCCAATAGAGCGATTTATGGACGCTGAGCATACGTTCAGCCATATCCACTGGCAGATGCGAGTATTCCGCTGCAGCGTAGCGGAATATGCAGTTGTGCCAGAAGGGTATGCATTTATAGGACGTGATGATCGGGAGCAATATGCATTCCCGAACTTATTTGTTCGCTTATTGGATGCTTATTTTGCGGAGTAGGAAGCCTGATAAATTGTTTTTTCATTTATTTATGGCGTGATAAGTATTTCTAACTTGCTATTGTGAAGTTGATTAGTATAATAGAATTAATTATATGAATTTTGGACGGCAGGCAGCCGGACGTTGACCTAATATAGGTGCGTCCGGCTGTTTTTTGTTCTATAGGACTTAAGTCTTAGAGGGTGTGAGCCGATATAAGAATTAACTGCCTATTTTTCCTTTTAATCTCACTCCAACCAACTCAGTCCTCTAGGTGCTATTTCATACTAACTCTACTTAATGCAGGCAAGATTACGTTCTTGATGCGAGTAAATTCTTCTAACATCTATGTTTCTATCCATCTCGCTCACGTTGTACTCCATTTTTATTTTCAAACTGATCTAACTAGATTGAGAATCAATCGAACAACTATGAGGAGGATCTATTTATGATGAAAAAGAAAGCGTTTGTTGCAATGACGGCATTGTCGGTATTTTTGGGTGGTAGTATACCAGCAAGTCTATCATCCGCTGCTTCCGTTTCTAAGGTTAATGGTGCGGTTGCTGTCACATTTAGCGATGTAGCAGGGCATTGGGCAGAAGGGGCAATCTACGAGGCGGTTAAGCGAGGTTATGTAACCGGATATCCTACAGGAAAGTTTCTACCCAACGCTAAAGTATCTCGTGCTGAATTTGTGAAAATGGCGGTATCTGCTTTGAATCTGCCTGTTGAATCCGCATCAAATGGTTTGTGGTATGTGAAATATGTAGATGCTGCCAAGGCATCAGGTATTTTTGTAGAAGGGGATTTCGTAGGTACAGATTGGAATAAGCCATTGAGCCGTGAAGAAATGTCCAAAGTGGCGGTTAGAGTGCTTGGGAGTACGGCGAAGGTAGAAGAAAAACAATGGATGTACCTCGCTACGAAGAACGGAATTATTGCTGGGACAAGCGTAGGGGAGATTTCGCCTGGTGGTGCGACAACTCGTGCCCAAGCGATATCTGTAATTGAGAGAATACTTAAGGTGAAGAATGGTGGAAAACTACCGATTGATAAATATGCGGTTGCAGCAGCTGAGGTGCATTGGCATAGAACGAATATTTTTACGGTAGCTGCCGATATGTTCGATCGACCAGAAAATTATGATGCAAAGGCATCAAATGCCGGACTGAATTCTTGGAAGAAAGAGAAATTAACATTCACAACGGATGATGGCAAATATAAAGCGGAAATTCAGCAATTGATAGTTATTGACATGGCAGATCCTAAAGACCCGAACAGAAAACTCCTTCCTCCTATAAAGGAGCTAAGCTGGGTATCGTTCTCTACTGAGAAAAAGCTTAAAGAAGTTAGTGATGACTACATAATTCTTCCGCGGTCGAAAGTTATTTTTAACAAAGATACAAAGCGGTATGGAAATGGACTGAGATTTTCGTTTGGTGGATTTGTAGAAGATGAAGCGGGATTAACGACTAGTTCTCCACAAGTTTTGAAACATGGAAAAGATACTATTGATGCATATATCGTATCCAAGTCGAAATTCAAAGTTGATAAAACTAAGCTGCTTCGAATATATATTGAAGCACTAGGAAGTCCATCTGCTCCTTATAAAAACGAAATGATTGTAAAATCGTATTTCGAAAAGTGAGGGGATTAATTTGAGAAAATTTATCGCCTTAATGATGTTGGCTTCCCTCCTAGCGCTCTTCCTAGGAGGGGTCTTGCCGATAGACATATCCCTAGCGGCTCCTTCTGGAACAGAGTTCAAATATACAATAGTAGAAGAATCTCGTGATCATAAGTACGGGGGTCTACTTTTTTCAATAGACAAGTCGAAAAATACATCTCCAATTGATATTACTGCTCCGTCCGGTAAAGTTATTAAATCACTGAAGATTTACGATAAAGATGGCAAGGAGATTGACAATGTAACAGGCTTTACGAGAGGAATGAAGAATTTCACGGGAACTCAGACGTTTGAAGGCACCCGAGTAAAAGTTCGATCATTAAAAAATGGGCATTATGGGACGATTTATTATTGGGATCGAAGAAGTGGGAGCCATAATTGGAGGGCGACGAATGAACAATTTACATTGGATAGTGATGATTGTGGAAGACCAGGAGTTCCTCTCGACAACTACAGACTGCGTAAGTTTCCGGGCTGTAATAGTGAACTTATGGAGTCAAAAATCCCCTTGGAAAATGGATTTTTTTTAATAAATGGTGAACCAAACTCCCCCGGAGACTTCTGGATACCAAACAAGGCTGTTTCCCCAGTCTCTGGTGATTTAACAGTTGATGATAGACCTGTTAGAACGCGAAATGGAGTCAAAGTTGAATTGCATAATAGTTTTTGTACGTATGATCCGACAACGATGGTTTTTGGGGTTAAGAACCCAAGTGAAATTGGTGATTCTCTTTCGCTAAAGTATGGACAATCCTTCGAATCATTTCCATACGATACAACTGGTGATAAACAATATAAAGATTGGGCGGCTCCAGGCGCTAGACAGTTATGGTACTGTGCTCGTTTTGAAGCAGATTTCTATTCTTATACTTACATGTATCATGACAAGAAAATTTATGTTGAGTATGAGGATGAAAGTGTCGGCAAAGATCCCGAAATACCACCTGGTGGAGGTAGTGGTAGCTGCGCTTGGACTATCGGGGCCCCTAGTCAAGTATCATCCCCGAAAACAAATTACATGTCCCCAGCGGCAACTGGAGTCATAAGAGCTGACAGCAGGGGGAGCGAGCGATTTAATATCTTAGAGGGAATCCCAACATCAGAAACATTGTACGCGAATGTTTTTGCGAATAATTATCTGTTTCAGCATACATTTGCCAATATGTCTGGTAAGGTCAATTACCAATGCAAAGTCGACGTGACATACGGATTAATATGGAAAGTGAAGCAGTCTCCTATTTGTACTAAAAATGGATGTACTCCTCAGCCAGATATCCCGATGTCCGATAGCGTGACAAAACAATATTCTTTTACGCTTCAACGAGATTATTCGTATTGGGAGATTAAGAACATCGAAGTTTACGGTATAAACAGATCAAGTGTTTCAAACTATGCTTTACCAAGGGGCGGAACGGTATTTTTGTATCCGTCTGGCTATTCAATGCCGACCTTGTCTACTACACACAGTCCAAGTCCTTCGGAGCATGTGAAACCGAAAGATACCGGTAAGATTTCGTTTACACCACCAACGCTTAATGGAGGATACCAAAGACCATCTGTACCGAATGATGAGTCTGCGCTGAAATCTATGGCTGAAGCCCAAACTGGGGAGGCGGGTGTACGGAACGATACAGTAACTTTTAATGGTTCAACTATTATGGAGGGGAGCTGGACATCAAAGTCTGGGTCAGCGCCAGGGAGTATTCCTGCTCCGACAATGATTGGTGCAAATGTGCTTTATGAAAGTGGTCTGCTTATTAGCAACAGTTTGAAAAATGCAGCCAATACACCGAGTAACGGAACTATTTATTATGATCTTGTATCAGGAAATGTGAACGGAGGTAGCGAAAAAGAGTTGCCGATCAATGGTATTAATACCGTTACGGTTCATACTCCTACTGTAAACTACTCAAATGCATCAGATGATGCTGCACATAATCAAAAGACTAGGCCTAATCTCAATAGGAGAGCATTTATTCTTGATCGACCATTTACGATACATATCCCGACATCTGGGCAGCATCGCAACATATTAGGTTATGGAAACCGAGACTATGCCAAATACATAAAAGAAAAGCAAGTTAGATTTGAGTTCGATGTATACAGTGCAGATAAATCCATCTTTTATCCGAAGAACACATGGATCAGCATTCCTGTAAGAGATCTAGCAACCGACTTCTATTTGCCGGTGTGGGTAGATGAGGGCGACTATACGATCCATTTCAGATCATTTGCTGAAAATGCTCCTTCCGACACACTTGCCCAGCAAGACGCCAATTTGGAAGTAAACAACCATGTAGCGACAGATACCGTGCCTGTTGAAGTCATAGGACGCGTGTACGATTTCCGCATTACCGATATTGTGGATATGAACTGGGAGCTTGCTTTCCGTCAGCAGAAAAAGAGCAAGGAGCATACAGGCCGCTATTATTGGGTGGGAACGCGTAATATCGATGGAAACCCAAGGGGAAATGATTCGCGCTACACGCTACCAATCAGGCGAGGAAGTCACCCGAATGATGGCTTCAAAAATGTAGCCGTCAAGCCAGGCTATCATTTTAAGTTTGATCTAAAGACGAAGGGCAATATGTTCGGTCCAAACGACTCCATTCGTATTACTCCTACGTTTGAGTTTGTGAGTCGCGATGGTAAGCACCGTCAAGAGGTAGATTTGTATTACCATGCTCCAGACCGGAACTTTGTACGTATTGGCTCGTCATTCGATACGATTGAACGAGAAATTACTTTGAATACAAGGCTTCGCAACCTCTATCCGCTGCAAATCGAACAGACGGGGCGCACCTTTTATCAATTGCATCGTCATCAGCTCTCTCAAAGTGAGCAGTTGTTCATGCAGCAATGGCTAAGGCAAGTCGATCGTCCGACCAAGACGGGTGGATTCAGCCATATGAAAGTACCAGGCGAGCTTCGCTTATTTCGAGGGCCGACACAGTTGCCAAATGGCGTGAATCCTTATCGGGCTTATGCTGCTGAGCAACAATGGTATGGTGAGTTCGGTATTCCATCAAAAGTATATGTGGTTCAGAAAGGCTTCCCACTGCATCGGCAATTTTCATTTAGGGAGGATGCTTCATTTTTCTTAAAGGATGGCTATATTGTCGTGAACTTCAATATTGAGACCATTCGTGCAGGACGTGTGGATAATCCGCATCTGCAGTACATAAATGCTCCGTTAACTAATCAATGGCGGCGTGAAGGTTTCGCTTACAGCGTCACTGACCCATATGGCGCCACATTCCAGCTGAAAGATGGCGATATACTGTTCTACGATGCTGCCCAATCATCGCGTGATGATTATCGTGTGGGTGGGACGCATTAAGCTAAGCGACGAATGTCAACTTTGCATAGTAAAAATTAAAGATCGGGTGTTGATATTTAAGGAGGTTGGTCCTGTGGGTCCAAACTCCCTTTTTTTGTACAAGTATAGGTCCTATAATGATGTCGATAAGATTTTGTAAGCGCTCACATATAAGTTGAGTGCCCATCATGTGCATGCGGTTTGTATATTCATCTAAGAAGGGGATGTTTACATGAAACGTTGGAAACCAACCATGTTATCTCGAAGCACTCTGAAACGCAAAGCAGCTCTCTACTTAAGCACAGCTCTATTGGCAGGCGCGTTGGTAGGATTCACTGGTGCCGGTGAAGCGCAGGCGGCTCAGCCTCATTCTTCTTACTGGTACCCGAATACGATTTTGAACTGGTCGCCGCAGACGGATCCAGATGCACCGTTCAACCGCAGTTCCGTACCATTGGAGGAAAAGCGTGTTCAAGGAGCTAAAGTGAATCCGAATGCAAAAGTAGAGCCAAAAGTGATGGCACTCGCTTCTATGTACAAAAATACATCCGGTGCGCCGTCACAAGGAAATGACAACATGCACGGCTATGCATTCAGCTACTGGCAGTATGTAGACAGCCTTATCATGTGGGGCGGATCTGCAGGGGAAGGTCTGATCGTCTCACCAAGTGCAGACGTCATCGATGCGGCACATAAAAATGGTGTGCCTGTATACGGTACGGTCTTCCTACCGCAAATGGAGCACGGCGGTAAATTCCAATGGACGCATGATTTGCTGCAGCAGCGTCCAGATGGTACGTTCCCAGTTGCCGATAAATTGATCGAAGTGGCGAAGTACTACGGCTTTGACGGCTGGTTCATCAATGAAGAAACGCAAGGCGGTACACCCGCAGATGCGAAGAAGATGCAGGAGTTCCTGAAATATTTGCAAAAGATTAAAACGCCTGAAATGGATATCGTATGGTACGATTCCATGATTAATGATGGTCCAGTTAGATGGCAAGGTGCTCTTAACGATAAGAACAGCATGTTTGTACAAGATGGTGCACAGCGTGTATCTGATCATCTATTTATCGACTTCCGTTGGCAGTACCAAGGCAGTGGCCAGACACCTTTCAAGAAATCACCCGATGTTGCAAAGCAGCTTGGGCGCAGTCAGTATGACCTGTATGCAGGTGTCGATGTGGAAGCAGGAGGCTATCAGAGCAGACTGAATTGGCCTGTTCTATTCCCTGACAATGGCACTCCAGTAACATCACTTGGTATTTACCGTCCAGACTGGGCATTCAACTCTTCTAAGACGAATGAGCAGTTCATGGAGAATGAGCATATTTTCTGGGTAGGACAAGGTAAAGATCCGTCCAAGACGCAATCCAACGGCAACGCTTGGCGTGGAATTGCACATGATATCGTCGACGAGACGGTTATTACGGATACCGACTTTACAACGCACTTCAATACAGGTAACGGAAAAATGTTCAGCGTACACGGTCAGCAAGTTCGTGACCGCGAATGGTTCAACCGCAGCTTGCAGGATATTTTGCCAACATGGCGTTGGATGAAAGATGAGCAAGGACAAAAGATTGATGCTGCATTCGACTTCAATAAAGCTTACTACGGCGGCAGCTCCTTGAAGCTCAGCGGTCAAACGGCACCAGGTGCAAGCACAAATGTGAAGTTGTATAAGACAGATGTTCCTGTTACGAAGTCCACAGTAATGTCGATCACGTACCAGACCAATCAAGCAGAGGCAGCAGATGTAAACATTGGTGTCGCAGTTGAAGGGGCACCGAATGATTATGTAATCGTGAAGCCGAAGCATACGCAAAAAGCAGGTACAGCGAAAGATTGGACACAAGCTACGTACGATTTAAAAGATTTTGCAGGCAAGAAGGTTGTCAGCATGTCTGTACAAGTAGCAGGTAAGCAGCAAGTAAACAACTACGAGCTGAACCTAGGTGAATTTGCAATCCGCGATCATCAAGCGTTTAAAGCTCCAAATCTTAAAGAAGTACAAGGCTTAACGATTATAGATAATGATTTCCGTGATGGCTTGTATGCAGATGCTCGTCTGAAATGGGACGATATGGGCGATGATGTTTTGTACTATCAAGTGTATCGTCAGAAGCCAGACGGCTCCCGTGAGTTCATGGGCGCAACAGGCAACAACTATTACTACGTATCGGAAATGCGTCGTGATGGAATCGAGCAAGCGACGGATCTAATCGTTGTACCTGTTAACCGTCATTATGCAGAAGGCCGTACAGCGACCGTTCAATTCCAATGGCCGGCATACCCTGCGCCAAAAGCTGATTTTGAAGCAGATAAGACGTATGTAGCACCAGGCGAAATGATCCAACTGAAAGATAAGTCTACGGAAGTAACGACAGAATGGTTGTGGAACTTCCCAGGAGGTACGCCAACATCTAGTACGGAGCGTAATCCGCAAGTGAAGTATGAGCAAGAAGGCGAGTACGAGATTACACTGACAGCGAAAAATGCAGTCGGCCAAGATGTCGTGACGAAGAAGCTCATTACGGTAGATAAAGCAGCAGCGAATCGCTCTGAGGACGTAGCTAAGGGCAAGAAGACGACAGCTTCTTCTTTCGTGAATGCAGGTGAAGCGCCTCAATTCGCAGTGGACGGTGAAATGCATACGAAGTGGTGTGCGGTAGGAAATGCTCCGCATTGGATGACCGTTGACTTGGGTGGCGAATTCAACATTACGGAGTTCGTTGTACACCATGCGCAAGCAGGTGGAGAATCTGCATCCTTCAATACACGTGAGTTCAAGATTCAATTGAGCTCTGACGGTCAAACTTGGACAGATGCTGTTGTCGTGAAGGATAATGATAAAGGTACAAGCAAGCATGCAATCGCTAAGACAAAGGCTCGCTATGCGAAGCTGATCGTAGAAAAGCCAACACAAGGCGGCGACACAGCAGCTCGTATTTACGGCTTCGAAGTGAAGGGTATACCATTCCAACCTGCGCAATAATATATGACATCTCTACTGTAGAAACAGGCAGCTCCAGTTATGTAACTGGGGCTGTTTTTATGTGCTGACTGCCCACAAACAATAAAGAATATATTTCCAATGAAACTTTGCGTCTTTTCGTGAGGCTCCCCCGTCTAATCCATGTAAACTTCATGAAGATACAACAACCTAACAGGTTATTCAACTAAAACGAAGACATGGATACCATGGTCAAAATAAAGGAGCATATACAACATGAAAACAAAAACAATCGCAATCGTAACAGCATCTATCTTGGCAGGTTCTTCTTTGCTTGGTTATGTAGGTACAACATGGGCTGGCAAACAGCAGCAGCCTTCCGCACAAACGAAACAAGAAGTGAAAATTCCAAACGTACTGGCACAGAAGCCGCAGCAAGAAAAAACGTACTCCAATGATGCATTCCGCAACATCGGTGAAGTGAAGCTTAGCGAGCAATATGTGATTAAAGGTGAAGCGCGTGTATTTGAAGGTAACTACAACTACGTTGTGAAGCAAGGTAGCAAAGTAATCACAAAGGGCTTCAACACAGCATCTAAAGGCGGTCCAGAGTGGGGAACGTTCTCCCAAACGATTACGGTACCTGTTAACAAGCTGAACAGCATGCAGCCATTGACGGTAGAACTTTTTGAAGTGGATATGGAGAGCGGTAAAGAAGTACGTAAAGTAGTCGTTGATTTGAACGGTAAAGGTAGTGTGAAGCAAAACGATTCATTCCGCGGTGTGAAAGTCGTATCTGCCAACGTACAAGTAGCGATCAAAGGTGAAGCTCAGGTACACGAGGGTACTTACAACTACGCAGTGAAGCAAGGTAACAAAGTGATCGCTCAAGGCTTCGGTACAGCATCAATGGGTGCTCCAGAGTGGGGACAAGTGAAACACACGATCTCCATTCCGAAGAATAAAGTGTTCGGTAAAGAGGCTTTGACACTGGAATTGTTCGAAGTAGATATGGAGAGCGGCAAAGCAGTGAATAAGCTCGTGATGCCAATCGCGAAAGAAGCGCGAGCTCACAAAGAAGTACAAAAGCCAAAGAAAGATAAAGTAGTGAAGAACGATGCATTCCGCAATATGAGCGAAGTGAAGCTTAGCGAGCAGTATGTGATTAAAGGGGAAGGTCGCCTATTTGAAGGCAACTATAACTATGTCGTGAAACAAGGCAGCAAAGTGATTGCAAAAGGATTCGGCACAGCATCTAAAGGCGGCCCAGAATGGGGCACATTCTCTCAAACGATTACGGTCCCTGTAAGCAAAACAGCTAAGAAGCAGCCGTTGACGGTTGAATTGTTTGAAGTAGATATGGAAAGCGGTAAGCAAGTAAACAAAGTAGTCGTTGATTTGAACGGCAAAGGAAAAGTGAAACAAAATGATGCATTCCGTGGTGTGAAAGTGGCATCTGCAAAATTGCAGGCTTCTGTAAAAGGCGAAGCTCGTGTTTTCGAAGGCACGTATAACTATGCAGTTAAACAAGGTAAAACGACGATTGCCCAGGGCTATGGCACTGCATCTATTGGTGCACCAGAATGGGGCAAGCTCAATCAAACGATTTCCATGGATAAGAGCAAAGTATTTGGCAAACAGCCGCTTACACTAGAATTGTTTGAAATGGATATGGAAAGCGGCAAGGCGACGAATAAACTTGTACTTCCTATTCGCTAATCTAGATCGCGTAGACTTATTTGGAAGAAGCGGCGCTGCTGGTGTCGCTTCTTCTTTACATAATGTCAGCAATGCGTGTTGGATGAGTGGTTAAAGTTGGTGCTGGAGTGGCGACACTAAAAGATAATGAGATAGGTAACGCTCGATGATTTTCTGGAGGTGAAGGACTGCGTGAGCGACTTTGAACTTGAGAAGCGCGCGATTGCTGGCGATGATGAGAGTTTCTCTATCCTTATCGAACAGCGAAAAGAAAGAATTTACCGTATGGCCTATACGTATGTAAGAAATAAAGAAGATGCGTTGGAAATTGTACAGGAGACGGTATATAAAGCCTATTTGTCCGTGGAGAAGCTGCAGCAGCCTCAATATTTTAATACGTGGCTGATGAAGATTGCGGTGAACGCTGCCTTGGATCATATACGCAAGTCCAAACGGGTCGTATATATGGATAAAGATATAGAAAGAAGCTATACCCCTGATAATCGGGAAGGGAAGCTGGATTTGTATGAGGCACTGGATAGTCTGGATGAGAAGACGCGAACAGTGCTGATGCTACGGTATTTTGAAGATATGCCATTGAAGGACATTGCGGATACGTTAGAGACACCATTAAGTACGATTAAATCGTTGATCTATCGTGGGCTGGAGAAATTGAAAATAAATTTGGGGGAGGGTGAGCTGCTTGAATAAAGATTTGGAACGGTTAAAGAAAGACTATCAAAATATCGAAATTCCTGATGAGCTCACTTCTGTGACGCGCCAAGCGTTGGAGCGGGCTAAGCAGGAACGTGCACGTATAAAACAAGTTCAACATCATGATGCGAGTCATGCTCAAATTGACAATCAAAGTCCAAGCGAGAAGTCGGATTCTATTCAATTTGATCGTGGAAATCGTAACTATCAGCAGAGCCAGCAGCATTCAGGCAAGTCGCAAAGTCAACATGCGCTGCCACGCAATCGTTGGGCGAAGCGTATTGGTGCTAGTGCAGCAGCTGTGTTTGTTTTATTTACGATTAGTGTCAATACAATGCCTGCGTTCGCAAGCAGCTTGGAGAATATTCCGGGTATTGGCAAGTTAGTGAAGGTGCTGCAGTTTAATAAGGGAGAAGCTGAAGGGGGGCAGATTACAGACTCAACGGATATTTATGCGATCGGATTACATGAGAAGGGTGAAAGTGATCAGATTACGATTCGTTTCCAGCAAAATCATATAGAGCAAGAAGTGGCAAGTTACTTCCATGTTAATTATCGTGAGTTTCCAAATACGATGACATTCGCGGTTGGTGGAGCTCGTAATTTCTCTGCAGAGCAAGATTTGGCTACTTTGAAAAAGAGTCGATTTGTGCAGGATGCCTATACGATCGTATCACCCGACGACTCGCTTGTTCGCTTTACGATCGTATTTAAAGAGCCGGTGGCTTATGAAGTAAAGGAATATCAACAACCTGCGGAAGTTGTACTTACGTTAAAGCAAGGAACTCCAGCAGAAGCGAAGGATAACATTTATTCGGTACGTACTGCCTCGCATCCATTTGGGGAAGAGCAAGGCGTGATGGAGGAAAAGCTGCTTGAAGAAGAACATGTACGCATTTTGAAAGACAGTGCGGGTACGTATTTGGTGGAAGCGGGTTATTATCCGACGAAGGAAGAAGCGCAGTCACAATTGAAGAGATTGGAAGAGCAGTACGGCATGCAAGGACAATTACATGTGGAAGAACGGACATATTTGCAAATGCCAGAGCAGATTATTGGCCAGTAATGTGATGTGATGTTATGAGTTGACAGATTATGTAATACGGTTTACACTGCTACCAGCTAATAAGGAATAGGTGGTGTAGGATGACAGTAAGAACGATATTGCCATTTGGAGATCCTTTGCTACGTAAAACATGTAGGCCAATAACTGAAATGTCGCCGCGGATGCTGACCTTGCTGACAGACTTGAAAGAGACACTTTATGCGGAACCTGGCCGTGCAGGATTGGCGGCTCCACAGATTGGCATTTTGCGGCGAGCTGTAGTAATGGATATGGGGGATGGCTTCCGAGAGTTCATTAATCCTGAGATCATGGAAGCTCATGGCGAACAGCAAAGTTTCGAGGCATGCTTATCTTATCCGGGCTATTATGGACGCGTAACCCGTTATCAGTATGTCAAAGTAAAGAGCGTGGATCGAGAAGGAAGGCAGCTCATAACAGAAGCAGAAGACGATTTGGCTGTCTGTCTGCAGCATGAAATCGATCATTTGGATGGTATCTTATTCGTGGATCGAATGAAAGATGGGGTGCTCATTCATGAAGTTACGAAGCATCGAGTTCCATTGCTCGATGTGATTCAGTTGGCCAACAGTAGAACATGCCGTTTACCTTAGTACATTTATAGTAAGTGCATGCAATGTACAGTGAAATTAATCCCGTCACTTCCTATCGGAAGAGACGGGATTTGTTGTATAGAAGATGACTAATCTGCAAGGTAAGCCTGCATGACGTTACTTAAGCCTCTTGTCGAGAGGTGAGATTGTCGAGCACAAGCAGCGCTGCGCCGATAGCGATGGCTTCCTCGCCATAGTTTCCTTTACTAAATACAACTTGGTAGCTCGGATAGTGGTAGGTACGGCGAATGGCCGTTTGCGTAGCCGTATAGAAGAATAGGTCATTGGACGTCATTAGAGGCCCGCCAAGGATGACTTTCTCGGGATGCAGCACGTTCAGTAGATTAGCGAGTCCAATGCCGAAGTAAGTGGCAGCCTGACTGACGATCTCGGTAGCTAGTGTATCTTGTTGATGCAGTGCTTCGATTACATGTCTAAATGTAACAGCTTCACCAAGATGAATAACGGATTGGAGGCGGCTCGGCCGACCTGTTCGGAGCTTGGAGATCGCTTCTCGTTCAATTGCATAGATCGTTGCATATGAGTCGAGACAGCCATAGTTGCCTCCTGGGGTTCGATGTGGAATCCCATCTGCTTGAATAATCATTTGACCAAGGGAGCCTTCCATATCGGTAGCACCATGAATGAGTTTGCCGTCTGCCATCATGGCAGAGCGCAATCCGACTCCAGCATGAACGTAGAGCATATGACGGACGCCTTTCGTACGATTGCTCCAAGACTCGGCAATAATAGCTGTATTCGCTCCATTATCAAGCAGCACAGGAATACGCAGTCGGTGCTCCAACTCTGCACCGATCGGTACATCGTTCCAGCCAGGGGCATAGAACCACTGCGGGTTTTCAATGATGCCAGTGAAGCGATCGAGCGTGCCTACTGCTCCGATGCCAAGTCCGATGCACTGTTCATGTGGGATACGATACTTAGCGATCCATAGCTGGATTTGCTCAACAACGTAGTCAATCAATGCAGAAGGTGTCATATGTTCGGTCATCGTCCAGCTAATCGAATCAATCTTTTGGCCAGCCGAATCAACGATAGCAAGGCGGGAAGTCGTCCGCGAAATATCCAGCCCGAAGCAATAACCATAAGATGCCCTTGTTCGATAGAGAATGGGACGCCGTCCACCTGTTGAGGCGCCGAATCCGCTCTCCTCAATGAGACCAGCAGCAGACAACTCTTCCAGCACGCGGGTGAGTGTGCTAACTGTTAAGCCGCTCTTCGTGAGCAGGTCGTTCTTCGAGATTTCGTGCTTCTGCCGAATCCGTCTAAAGATTTCCCGCGCCTTTGATGAAGGGATTCGATCTTGCAAAGGCAGATGCGTTCTTCCATCCTGAGCGTGTGTATTAGACATATAAAACAATCCCCGCTATTCCTGATATTAAGATGACTGCGATGGGATGCATCTTCCAACGAATAAGCGCGAACAGCATGACAGCAAAAATCCCGATGCTGAACCATGTATATCGAGCATATCCGTTCCATAGGCCGGAATGCATCGCCATATTGAAGGCAGCGTAGGCAATAAGCGCCATAACTGCTGGCTTCATGCCGTCGAGTGCAGCTTGCACCCAATGATTATGATACATGCGGTAGAATAGAGTAGCAACTAAAAACATCAAAATAATGGAAGGCAATACAATTCCAATGCTAGCAGCGGCGCTTCCGATCCACCCTGATGCTGCGTATCCTATATAGACGGCGCTATTCATCGCAACAGAACCTGGAGCCATTCCTGCTAATGTAACAGCGTCTGTAAATTCAGCTGCGGTCATCCAGTTGTGCTGCAGCACTTCATGCTCGATGAGTGGAATCATCGCATATCCTCCACCGAATGACACGAACCCTAATTTGAAAAAGGTCCAAAACAGATCCCATAGCATCGCTGAATTCCTTTCTATTTTCGATTCATATGGATGCAAATTGTAACTAACCGTGTAATGTTAAGAAGTCATTTTAGTTATCTTTACATCTCTGACCTTAGCCGGAGAAGGGTTAGATGGAGATGGGATAGGTTGAACCGCTTGGCTTACTGCTCGCTTCCATTGAAGGTAGTGAACGAGGCAGCCAGCAATCATACCACATCCAATGACGACTAAAGGATTCAATGACGTCCAGAGCAGCAGGATGCAGCTCCCTCCGAATGTCATCCAGGCCATGCGCGAACGGAGCACATCTTTACGCATACGGATGGCTGCATAAGCAATGAGTGCAATGATTGCAGGCTGAATGCCTAACAAGGCTGCTTCAATGACAGCAGAATCACGATAAACGGCTACTAAGGTGCATAGCACTAGCATGATCATGACAGTAGGCAGAGATATAGCGGCAACAGAGGTGAGCAATCCGCCAATTCCAGCTATTCGATATCCAACAAGCGCAGCAATATTGATGGCGACGCCGCCTGGTGTAGCTCCTGCGATTGCGGTTATCTCATGCATCTCATTAGGTGTTATCCATCCCCGTCGGTCTGTAATTTCACGATGAATAACTGGCAATATGGCATACCCACCACCGAAGGTTGATGGGCTTATTTTGATAAAGGATAAAAATAATTGAAGACATAGCTGAGACTTGTTGAAGAGGGTAGCTGATGGTTGCATCGTTGTTAACCCCTTTTCCTTGTAATTCTAGATATCTTCATTATATGCTACTTAAATTCATTTTGGAATAAAGTTATGGTTTATATGAAGTAATAGACAGAAATGAATGGCTTAATTATTAGTGATAAACGAAATCACAATATACATTTGATTAAATTGAAAGAAAGATATCAGATATTTGAAGTTAGCTTGGTTAGCAGAAGAGTTGTATCCAGATAAAAAAATAATTATTTGGGGTCACAACTATCATATTCGCAACCATAATTCGACGATGGTGACTGAGCATAATGGTATGGGGTATGACAACAATCCTTATCCGACGATGAATGAAATGCTGCCAGCCCAGCTTCAGCGCCAGCATTATGCAATCGGGCTGTATGCTTATCAGGGCAGCTCGTTGAAAAACAACGATAAAGTAGAAGAGATAAAGCTGCCACATAGCAAGGGGAGCTTAGAAGATTTATTGAAGGCGAGTGGATATCCGATTTTATTTGTGAATTTGGAGGGTCATACTTTAAGCCCTGACACCGAATGGATGTATTCACCTCGTGTTGCTAAAGCGTGGGGTGTGTTGGATGAAGTGATGATTATTCGTGATCAATATGACGGCATTCTATTTTTCGATAAAATTCGTCCTGCACAGCGGTTGAAGTGAGATTCGGCTATCTCTCATTCAAATAACTTCAAGTACCAGCAAATAAACACAAAAAAACACCTGTCGTCCGACAAGCGGATCAACAGGTGTTTTTCACAGGTCTATTATGACCTAATTAGTTGTTCAAAGCTGCTTCGTAGCGCTTCTCAACTTCGGACCAGTTCACAACGTTCCAGAATGCAGCGATGTAATCTGGGCGTTTGTTCTGGTAGTTCAAGTAGTAAGCATGCTCCCATACATCAAGGCCAAGAACTGGAGTCTTGCCTTCCATGATTGGAGAGTCTTGGTTAGGCAAGCTGTATACAGTCAATTTGCCGTTGTCTACAGCAAGGAATGCCCAACCGCTACCGAAACGTGTTGTAGCTGCTTTAGCGAAATCTTCTTTGAACTTGTCGAAACCGCCAAGCTCATTCTCGATTGCTTCAGCAAGCTTGCCAGATGGAGTGCCGCCAGCATTAGGAGCGATTGTCTCCCAGAATAGGGAGTGGTTCGCATGACCGCCGCCGTTGTTGCGAACAGCAGTACGGATGCTTTCTGGAACAGCGTCCAGATTAGCGATCAAATCTTCAATAGACTTGGATTGCAATTCAGGAGCGGACTCCAAAGCTGCATTCAAGTTCGTAACGTACGTATTGTGGTGACGACCGTGGTGGATAGTCATTGTTGTTTCGTCAATATGCGGCTCCAAAGCGTTAGGTGCGTATGGAAGCGCTGGTAGTTGATGTGCCATTATGCATTACCTCCTAAAAGGAATATGTAATAACTCTACTTCAATTAAACCTGATCCTAATGAATAAATCAACAAAAAAGTTTAAAAAGTCTTAGAAGCCTTAAATGACTGTGTAAATAACCCACAAATCAATGTGAAATAACGGCAAGTTAAGTTCCGCTTTCTATTATGTACCCTATTGCGATTATTTATAAACGAACAAGTAAAATTAAGATCTTGCATCAATATGTGAGACGGCGAATCCATTAAACTTACTATTAAGTAAATGACATATTGAGCATGTATAAAGATATCAATTGGAAATAGACATACACTTTTAACAGGAATTAAGACAAAATACCTTTGTAAACGATTACAATTAAGCGCTTTCAAAAGAAAACGAAAGATTTTCTGTGCTTTTTTATGGAATATGGCCAAAGAAGAAGGAATTTAGGCTTTTTTGTCGTATAATACTTAGGTCAGAGGGAAAGACCAAACAGACGATAGATAGAGACAATAGACGCTGTAAATACATTGAGTTCAGGATGAGGAGAGTAAGACATGATTGTTCGTTCCTTTCAATTGTCGGATTATATGCCGACGAAGCAGTTGCTGGAGTTGTCATTGTCGGAAGAATGTTGCGAGAAAACTTGGGATGCCTTTGCGCGACAACTGTCATTAGATGGTGAGCTTGTCGTCGTTGCACAATTGGAGCTGGATTCAGAAGTACGTACTGTAGGGGTTGCGATTGGAACCGTAGACCAGAATAATGGCTACTACTATCGCTTGGCAGTACACCCAGAATTCCGTAACCAAGGTATTGGCAAAGCGCTTGTAGGCAAGTTGGAGCAAAAGTTCCAACAACGTAAGGTAAGGAACATTATGGTTGCAGCAGATGAACATACAGAAATGATGCTTCCGTTCTTTGAGCAGTTGGGATACGGAACACAGCATGTCTTGCGTTCACTGAAGCAGTTGCGCATTGTAGCTGGCTAGTTATAGGCTGGTTTACAGTAAGACCGCGCATAATCGAATATCATGCATAGGAAGGCATATCTTTTCAACCGTTGCATTCGGGGGAAAGATATGCTTTTCTATTAGTATATGATGACGTGAGGCTGGTAGCGCATGATTACATATCGTAGAACACTTGTGAAAAGTTTTAAGCATGATGGGCATTTGCATCGGATGTGGATGGAGAATTGGATCGTCCCAAAGCAAATGTGTCACCAGTTGCATCAACAAGAGGACATGCTGGTGCTCATTAATTGCCATACTCCGATCCAAGAAGCGAATGGCAAGCAGTGGATAAGCAAAGTGCCGGCGGTAACTTTCTTTGTCCCGAACCAATGGTTTAATATTGTCGCTCTCATTGAGGAGCAGGGAATACGGTATTATTGTAATATTGCGTCACCAGCATACCAGACGGATGGTGTTATTACTTATATTGATTACGATCTGGATGTGATTCGTCATTCCGACGGTCATATCGCGATTGTTGATCGTGAGGAATATGATATGAATCGTCTGGTGTATCACTATCCTGATGTTGTAGAGCGGCGGGTCGCACAAGGAATGGAAGCATTAATGGGGCGGATGCGCAAGGGAGATACTCCTTTTCAGGATGATGCGGTCCAATGGTACTACAATCAATGGATGAAAGCCCAAAGTTAAGCGGGTTATGATGGAGGTAGCTTGGTGAAACAAGTATTAATCTACACAGATGGCGCCTGCTCTGGGAACCCCGGTCCTGGAGGCTGGGGCGCCGTTCTCCTTTTTGGCGTGTATCGCAAAGAAATATCCGGCGGGGAGAAGCATACGACGAATAATCGTATGGAAATTCAGGCGGTTATCGAGGCGCTGAAAGCGTTGAATGAACCGTGTCTCGTCAAGCTGTACAGCGATTCTGCTTATGTCGTGAATTGTTTTCAGCAAGGCTGGATTTACAATTGGATGAAAAATGGCTGGCGTACAAGCAAAGGGCTCGCTGTCGAAAATAAAGAATTGTGGCAGGAGCTATGGCAGCTGATGCGTAAGCATAAAGTGGAATATATTAAGGTTAAAGGTCATAGTGACAATGAATTAAATAATCATTGTGACTTCTTGGCACGAGAGGCGATTAAGCACTTGGGCAAATGAGTGTGGGGCAATAACAGTACGGTATTATTCGAGATACTTTCCATTAATTTAATTACATTAATAAGGATGATTTGGTCAAAAGTGCAGCTATTTTAAGTAAAAAACGTCATTTTGTGATGATTAAGGACAAAAATGCAGTTATTTTGCTCGATATGTACTTGAAATAGGGATGGGGAATCAAAATAAATGCATTTTTGCGGATAATATCCCTAAAACAAACTTTTACAGATTAAATAACTGCATAATTGCCGCTTTTTAGACCAGAGGCTTTCTATAATGTAGCATTCATAACGGATCCGATGTTCGTAAGCAATGCTAATTTATGATGAAATAGACATCAAGTAATAGGTTGCTTGGTGTTTTTGTGTTTTTTGGCAGTCTTGTCTATGGCAGAAACACACGTTGATCCAAACTGTACTTTAACGTTATCATTAGGAAGGTTACAATAAAGGTGTCGAACATCTTGTTAACGAACGTCTAACTTTATGATATAGAAACGATATTATTTTACATTGTTAATGAATTTGTATGTATAAATGTGATAACTAAAAGGAGAAGGAGGGGGCGTGAAATGCCTCGTGCGAATTGGCATGAGCCTGAGACGGCAGAACGTTGGGCATCCTTGAAACAAGACATCATTGAAGCAGCGTCGTCTTTAGGTATTGACCAAGTCGGCTTTACGACGGCAGATCCGTTTCTTTCTTTAAAAGAAAGACTGCAAACTTCGATAGATCGAGGTTATGCCTCGGGGTTTGAGGAGCCGGATTTGGACAAGCGAACGACGCCACGTCTGTTAATGTCGGAAGCACGGTCTATTATCGCGATTGCTGTCGCGTATCCGTCTAAGCTGCCGGAGTCGCCGCTGAAGTCGGAACCTGGGCAATATCGCGGGATGTTTGCCCGCACCGCATGGGGGATGGATTATCACCATGTGCTGCGTGATCGCTTGCAGAAGCTGGAGGCGTTTATTCGCGAGCGCGTGCCTGAACCGGAGCTGCAATTTAGAAGCATGGTCGACACAGGCGAGCTGTGTGACCGCGCTGTTGCAGAGCGGGCTGGCATTGGCTTTAGCGGCAAGAACTGTTTAATTATCTCGCCGCAATATGGATCGTGGATCTATCTTGGTGAGATGATTACGAATATTCCATTTCCGCCGGACCATGCGATTACGGAGGACTGCGGCGACTGTACGCGCTGTTTGGATGCTTGTCCGACAGGAGCCCTTGTTGGACCTGGCCAGATGAACGCAAAGCGCTGCATTTCATTCTTAACGCAGCTCAAGGAGCCGATTGCTGGTGACTTGATGGCGAAGATGGGCAATCGGCTGTACGGTTGTGATACGTGCCAGGTGGTATGCCCGAAAAATAAGGGCTTCAACTGGACGCATCATCCCGAAATGCAGCCCGACCCTGCGGCGGTTAAGCCGCTCTTAGTACCGATGTTGGAGCTGTCCAATCGCGAGTTCCGCGATCAGTTCGGCATGAGCGCCGCCGCATGGCGCGGCAAGAAGCCGATCCAGCGCAATGCGATGGTGGCGCTGGGCAACTTCCGTGATCGCAGTGCAGTGCCTGCGCTTACGGAAGCGTTAAACGCCGAGCAGCGCACAGAGCTGCGCATCACGGCGGCATGGGCACTTGGCCGTATCAGTGGAGCGGCCGCGATCGAAGCGCTCGCGAAGGCAATGCCGCGCGAGCAGGATGAGGAGGTGCGTCAGGCTATGCGCGACGCGATAGAGGAAGCGAAGGCGGCACCGGAGCCGCTGTACGTGCAAGAGATGGAATCTCCAATCGGTACGTTGACATTGTGCGCTACGCTGGACGGCCTTTGTGCCATCGAGTTCGGCTCCGTATTGGAGCGATCGGATGCGATTCAAGCGTGGGCAGCTAAAGCAATCGGCAAAGTCACGATGCAGCGCCATCCAGAGCGGTTGAAGGATGTGAAATTGCAATTGGAAGAGTACTTCCGAGGTGATCGCAAGCAGTTTGACCTTAAGATCGACATGCGCGGCGGAACAGAGTTCCAACGTGAAGTATGGACAGCTCTATGCGATATTCCTTACGGAGAAACATGCTCGTACAAGCATATTGCTGAGGCAGTAGGTCGCCCCAAGGCAGTTCGAGCGGTAGGTGGAGCGAACAATCGCAACCCACTGCCAGTAGTCATTCCCTGTCATCGCGTCATTGGCGCGGGTGGTGCGCTTGTCGGCTATGGTGGCGGTTTGGGTATAAAAGAAAAGCTGCTTTCTTTAGAAACTTGACGAATTTTGTCTGATTTCCGTGTAAACAAGAAAAAAATGGAACTATGTTCAATTGTAAAGAAACGGCAGACATGCTATCATAATGGCTAATGTAATGGTAGAATTATGGTTGAGTGCATAAAGAATGAATATAAATGCTGGGGTGACGACGTAACATGTGGACAACCATTTTCATTATCCTTGCGCTAATAGTCGGTCTTGTGATTGGATTTGCCGGCGGCGTATTCTACTTGCGTAGACAAATGGAGAAGATGCAGACTGATCCGCAGATGCTGCAAAAGATGGCCAAGCAAATGGGCTATAACTTAAATGGCAAGCAGATGCAAAAAGCACAGCAAATGATGAAAAACAAGAAAATGAGATAATCGGCCATCCTCTAACGCAATTAACGGAGATAGAGATGGAGCGGCTGGAGGAAGGGGCCATTTATGGCAGGCGTAAAAGATTACGTTAATACGCAAGTTGGCGATAACCGAGAGCGAATCGAGCATCATGTGAAAGAAATCTTGAAGCTCATTGGTGAAAATGTGGAGCGTGAAGGGTTGTTGGATACCCCTGCACGCGTGACGAGAATGTACGAGGAAATCTTCTCTGGTTATCAGGTAGACCCTCGCGACGTGCTCGGCGTTACCTTTGATGAACAACATGAAGAACTTGTCATCGTCAAAGATATCACGTATTATAGCCAATGCGAGCACCATATGGCGCCGTTCTTCGGTAAAGTTCATATCGGGTACGTTCCTAGCGGCAAGATTGCTGGCTTGAGCAAGTTTGCTCGACTAGTTGATGCGATTACGCGTCGCTTGCAAGTTCAGGAACGGATTACATCCGAAATTGCAGATATAATGGATGAAGTGCTTCAACCACACGGTGTTATGGTCGTTGTGGAAGGAGAGCACTTGTGCATGTGCGCACGCGGCGTGAAGAAGCCGGGCAGCAAGACGGTGACGTCTGCGGTTCGTGGTACCTTCCGCAGTGATGCGGCACAGCGCGCGGAATTCTTATCGCTCTTGCGACAGTAGACTTGGGTTTAATGATGGAGGAAGAACCCGTTCCGGGCATGGAACGGGTTCTTCTTGCTCATAGACAGGAAGGTTTCGTAGGAAGCACACGACATCGTCGCGTTCTTCGTGCGAAGCCTTCGATGTATGATCCGGTAGGCAACGAAGAAGGAGGAGTTTTGAACTCATGACAGTGAAACAAGTGGAAGAGAATAGCGTAGAACAAGAACAGGTACTTACGGAAGAACAAGCTGAATTGACACGTATGTATGAAGCAGCGACAGCTTACAAGAAGTTGTCTCCTTGGAAGTGGATGTCCGATAATACGGTATTCGCGGTTAGAAATCCAGAAGATGAAGAGATTGGCTACTGCAGCATTATGGGTACGAGCGAATCCTTGTATGGATTGGCTTTGTTCCGTGGTGCGGAGGGCTTGGAAAGCCTAAATGACATGCTTCTAGAGCGTGACGAGCGTTATGCATGGCTGCACCGTCAAAAGTGCATGATGGTAACGTATGAAGACCGTGCAGATATCGAGAAGCGCGACTGGCAAGAAATTAAAGACTTGGGCTTCAGCTTCCGCGGTAAGAACGCGTGGCCGATGTTCCGTGCTTTCGATCCAGGTCTTGTACCTTGGACGTTGAACCGTGAGCAAGTTCGCTTTATGACAACAGCTCTCGAGCAAGTGATGATCGTAGCAGAGCGTGTGAAAAAGGATGCAGAGACGCTTGCAGCACCGCGTTCTGGCCAAGTCCTTGTACGTGAGCTAGAAAATGGTACGTGGAAAGATACATGGAGAGATCCAGACTTTATTCTTAAGCGTCCTGTTAAAGTTATGTGTGAAGATCAAGCTCGCTTAAATGATGTGATGGAGCGCTTCCCGAACAAGAAAGGACATTGGGAAACGGAGTTCTTCTTTGCTCCTGTTGCGGTGCAAGGTGAGTCTGAGCGTCCTTACTATCCACGTCTTTGTCTGTGGGTAGACCGTTTGGCACGTCAAGCTGTAGGCTTCCACTTGTCTTATGACGATAACTATGAGCAAGAGTTCCTTAACCACTTCCTTCAGCTGATTGAAGAAAAAGGTGCTCGTCCGCAAAAGCTTATCATTCGTACGAACGATACAGTGGACTTGCTTGAGAAGACAGCACAGCGTATGAAGATCAAAATCGAGCGTGAGCCGAAGCTTGTTTATTTGGAAGAAGCACGTGACGACTTGTTCGAGTACTTTATGAAAAATGACAAGAAATAAAAGAATAAAGTTGTTCGCTATTCCACTTTGATTGAGTGTCAAGCTGGATGCGAATCTATAAAAAATCGCTTTTCTTTTCCCTTTGAATATAGGGAGGAAGAAAGGCGATTTTTTATTCTCTATTCGTCCTTATGATTACTGACGATAGTAGACTTGGCACAAGTCTATAAAATGCTGGGCTGCCTTAGAAAGATAACGATTTTTTAGCCATATTAATACGGATGCAGAAGTAGAATCTTCGATTTTCACAGTTTGAACCTCAAATCCAGGATGCATTTGCAGCACGGTTTCTGGTATGATCGTTGAGGCAAAGCCAGACTGAACAAGATTCATAAGCAATGCGATGTCTGAACATTCACCGATAACATTCGGTGCTATATTTCTCCCCGTAAACTGTTCCATAATTAAACTGTGTACACCAAGCCCTTGGGTACTCGGTAAAATGAGGGGCACCTCCCGTAGCTGCTGCCATAGATCACTGTTAGTACATATGTTTTGTGTACCGGTGACAAAACAAAGGGATTCTTTTCGCAGCGGCATAACCGTAAACTCTTCCAGATTAAGTGGATAACGGATAATAGCAATTTCAATGGCCCGTTCCTTGATCATTTTGCACAGCTGAGCGGACTCATTTTGCTGTATTTTATAAGTGATTTTCGGATATTTGTCGCGAAACGTTTGCAGTAGCTTTGGAAGGATGTTATCCGATAGCGTATTTACGCCAAATGCTAGCTGACCTCGAATTCCACTGCCGATTTCTTTAACTTCGATCTCACTCTCTTCCATGAACTGAACAATTCGAAGTGCGTGTTCGTACAACGATTTTCCTGCACTAGTCAGCTCGATGCCAGAGCGATGGCGCTTAACCAATTGGACATTAAGCTCTTGCTCTAGCTGCTTTAGCTGTTGACTGAGCGGTGGTTGTGCCATACAGAGCTTGGCGGCAGCCCCGGTGATTGTCCGCTCTTCCGCGATAGCAATAAAATATCTCAGTTGTCTAATATCCACGATAAGCGTAACGCTCCTTCCATACTAAATTCATATACAAAAGTAACTATATCAATATTTTTCATATATTTTGTTCCATGGTAGCATAAAAAGCATTACCAAGAAAAGGCGAGGTGAAGCATCATGCCGAGAGCGTTCATAATCGTATTATCTGGTGTTTTGCTGATGGGCTGTTCAATCGAGCCGTCTCCAAAAGAAAAGGAAAATTCCGTGTCTTCCGAACAGCCTCAAAAACAAGAGCCAACCTCTTCGAAAACGAACGATGAAAAGGTCTTGAATGAAGCATTGTTGGCTGCAGCTGAAAAGGGAGAAACAACAGAAGTGCTTCAACGTCTTAAAAACGGTGCGGATATTAATACGAGAGATAAGGATGGTCGCACACCCGTTATGCTAGCTACTGTAGGCAATCATCCTGTTACGGTCAAGGTACTGTTGGATCGTGGGGCTGACGTTAACATTCAAGATGATCGTAAAGACAACCCGTATTTATATGCCGGGGCGGAAGGGTTAACGGAAGTTCTCAAGCTGGCGATTGAAGCAGGTGCGGATACCAAGCTGACGAACCGCTATGGTGGTACCGCTCTCATTCCTGCAGCGGAACATGCGCATTTAGACATTATTGAGTACTTAGTACAGCATTCGGATGTAGATATTAATCATGTTAACAATCTTGGCTGGACGGCATTGATGGAAGCAATTGTGCTGGGCAGCGGAGGAGAAGAACACCAGCGAGTAGTTGAAATGCTTATTCAGTACGGTGCTGATGTAAATATTCCAGATATAGATGGTGTTTCGGCGTTAGAGCATGCGAAATCTAGAGGATACGATGAAATTGAAAAGATGCTAGTAGCCGCAGGAGCAAAATAGAAGGTAAAACGAATCCCAAGATGGATCCCGATATTTCAGTCACTAGGAGGAAAATAACATGAATGCATCTACGTATTGGCTTACGAATGTTTTGTTAGAGGTAGCTTTTGAAAAAGAGCAAGATGTGGTTGTAGGGACACAGACAGCACTTCATCATATCCAAGTCAAAGAAGGCGTAATTGCTAATATTATTGCTGCTGGTCAATTGCCGGATGATGGAATTCCACATGTGGATGCAAAAGGTTTGCTTATGCTTCCCTCGTTTAAGGAGATGCATATTCATATCGACAAAACGTACTATGGTGGACCTTGGAAGGCGGTACGACCGGCTGCAAGTATTTTCGATCGATTGGCGGAAGAACAGGTCATCCTTAAGCAGCAGCTGCCTACAGTGAAGGAGCGAGCTGCAAAAATGCTCGACTTGCTGCTTGGCAACGGGGCAACTCATATTCGAACACATGTCAACGTCGATCCAATCGTCGAGACCAAAAATATGGAGCTAACGCTGCAAGTACTTGGCGATTACGCTGGCAAGCTGACGGCAGAGAGTGTTGCTTTCCCGCAGCATGGGCTGCTTAAATCTTCATCTGTAGAGCGAGTAAAGAGTGCAATGAGACTTGGGGCTACCCATGTTGGAGCTGTTGATCCAGCGGTTGTCGATGATAACATTGAGATGTCCTTGGCTACGCTGATGGATATTGCTGTTCAGTTCGATGCAGGTATTGATCTGCATTTGCATGAGCGCAATCAACTGGGTCTTTATACGATGAACAAGCTGGCTGATTTGACAGAGGAAGCAGGCTGGCAAGGACGTGTGACGGTGAGTCATGCATTTGGATTTGCAGGTCCTGTAACGAAGGCGGCAGAGCAGTTGGCTGAACGCTTTGCGGAACTAGGCATATCGATTTCGTCTACCGTACCAATCGGAGCGGTACAGATGCCTATTCCGATGCTTCGTGAAAAAGGAGTTCTTGTCGAGCTTGGAAATGACAGTATTACAGATCACTGGTCACCGTTCGGAACAGGGGACATGCTTGAAAAGGCTAATCGTATGTCAGAATTGTATGGTTATGCAGATGAATACTCATTATCTCGTGCAATTACTTGTATTACAGGAGGCGTCACTCCGCTGGATAATGACGGGAAGCAGGTATGGCCTGTTCAAGGAGCCCTTGCGGATGCAGTCTTCGTAAAGGCTAGCTGCTCCGCTGAGGCGGTTGCTCGTCGTTCGGAGCGACGTGCAGTTATGTTTATGGGACAAGTCGTAGCTGGAGCATTTTAATAGCTAAGCACTATTAGAAGCAGGTTCATGCTTGATGGATGATGAAATAGATGCAAAGATACAAAGGAGCGGCTGAGCCGCTCCTTTTCGATATCTGGGGGAATGTCGATAGGTGATATTTCACTATCAGAGCCAGATTCGTATTTTAAGATAACGAGAAGATACAATAATAAATAACCAAATAAGGGGTGATCGAATGACGATACGACTGCGCTTGTTGCTATCTTATACAGCGATGCTCATGACAACGGTTATTATGTTTGCTATCGCAGCAGTACTCATTACGGTAGCGTTGACGGGTGATATACGGAGCATGAAGGACTTTTATCAAATTCATTACTCCATTTCCCCCCTAACAGAGCAGGAAGAGACATTGTATCAGGATTTAAAATATATAGCGAAAAACAATCCAGATCAGCTCACAGAAGAGAAGCTATTACAAGAATATGATTTTGAGCTTCGGAAAAAGCAGGCAGGACTTCATGTGCGGAAAGGGAATGATACGGTATTTTTATCGGGGATATGGAATGATCCCAATCTGACGCAGGCACTGCCAGCCTATGATCCTACTAATGTGAAGCTTCGCAATACGGTGAACGTAGATAATCGATTCTACGCGTACATGAAATTTGATTTTACATTTTCAGATGGGCAGCCAGGCGGCATGTATGTCATTAGAGAGTTAAGCCCCTATACAGCATTGACGCAAAATCTATTTCCGGTACTAATTGGGTTGTTGTTCGTCATTATCGCGGTGGCAAACGGGCTCTTATACTATTTCGTAACGAGGAGCATTACAAAGCCGCTTAGTCGTCTTCGTGAATCCGCTGAGAAAATACGAGATGGAGACCTGAACTTCGAGATCGCCTCCGGTTCGAATGATGAGGTTGGGCAGCTGAGTCAAGCATTCGAGGATATGCGGCAGCGATTAAAGGAGTCGATAGATCTTCAACTGCAGTATGAGGATAATCGCAAGCAGCTTATTGCAAACATTTCGCATGATTTAAAAACACCGCTCACGACGATCAAAGGATATATCGAAGGGATACGTGACGGAGTGCCGGATACACAGGAGAAAATGGACAAGTACACAGGTACGATTTTTTCCAAAGTTGTTCATATGGATCAGATGATTGATGAATTGTTCCTATTCTCAAAACTAGACCTGAAGCGCCTGCCGTTCACGTTTGAAGAAGTGGATCTCGCGTTATTTCTAAAAGACTGCGTGGATGAATATAGGCTGGATCTGATGAGTAGAGGTATTGAGATTGAGTTAAATGAGCCTGATAATGGAACACGTCCCATTATCGCTAAAGTGGATCGTGAGAAATTAATGCGGACGATGAATAACATCATTAGTAATTCGATTAAGCATATGGACAAAGCATATAAAAAAATCGAGATTCGATACGAGCCGCACTCAAATGACAATGTGGTAACGGTTGCGATTTCGGATAATGGTATAGGTATCGAACCAGAAGCAGTACCGTTTATTTTCGATCGATTCTACTGCGCCGATCCTTCCCGCACGCAAGGAGGCAGCGGTCTCGGGCTTGCCATTGCGAAGCAAATTGTGCATGGACACAGTGGAGAGATTTGGGCAGAGAGTGAGCAGGGACAGGGTACCGTTATTACTTTTACCTTGCAGCGAATACGAAGACAGGAGGGCTCTGTATGAAATCGATTCTGATTATTGAAGATGAGCCGAGCATTGCTGAGCTGCAAAAGGACTACTACGAACTGAGCGGCATGAAGGCCGATATTTGCCATGATGGAGAAGAGGGGTTAAAGCGTGCTTTGGAAGGCGATTACGATCTCATCGTGCTGGATTTGGCCTTGCCGAAACGGGATGGCTATGAAATTTGCAAGCAAATTCGAGCGGTGAAGGAAATACCGATTCTAATGGTATCCGCCAAAAAAGAAGAGATAGATAAAATTAGAGGTCTCCATCTAGGAGCGGACGACTACATTACGAAACCTTTCAGTCCGAGTGAGCTCGTAGCACGGGTTAGGGCGCATTTAGGCCGCTACGAGCGGCTAACGGGCAAACAGCAACCAGCACAACAGACGAGATTCGAATTCGCGGATTACTTATTGATAAAATATCTCGTCGCGTATATGTGAATGGACAGGAAGCGGTTATGACGACGAAGGAATTCGACCTGTTAACGTATATGGCGACTCATCTCAATCGGGTGTTTAGCAAAGAGCAATTATTTGATCAATTGTGGGGCTTTGACTCGATTGGCGATATTTCCACTGTAATCGTACACATACGGCGAATTCGTGAGAAAATTGAGCTGGACCCATCCAATCCACAATATATCGAAACGATTTGGGGAGCGGGTTATCGCTTTAATGTGTAGTGGGATATGTGACGAACGAAATCTGTAACGGACTGTGTAATGCCATGTGTAACGTCATAGTGATGCAAATGTAATGATTTGAATATGTATTCCGTTATTTAATCTTTTGTTAATCTTTTGTTCAGTATGAGTTTCTTTTTCCTCTGTAAAGTGGTTGTTAGACACATTACAACGACAAGACACTTTACACTTAAGGAGGAAGAACCTATGACACCAAATACAAAGAAGGTTGCTGCTTTCGTGGTAGCGGCGACATTGATTACCGGATATGCAGGGCCATTGGCAGTTCCTGCGCAGGCTGCTTCTGCTAAAGCAGTGGCTGCTACCTTTAAGGACTTTAAGGATCTTTCACAAGATAGTGAATACGCTCAAGCTATTCAAGCTATGATCGAGCAAAAGGTCATCGCAGGATATAAAGATAACACGATTAAGCCTAACCAACATGTGAATCGCGCTGAACTGGCGAAGATGATCGTACTCGCGCTTGAATTGGAGCAGGCAACTGCTGGTGAAGATGATGGTTATGCTGATGTCGCTCCAGGACAATGGTTCCATCGTTATGCAGCCACGTTGACTAAGAACGGTGTTCAAGTGGATTCGGACAAGTTCCAGCCGCATAAACAAGTGACGCAGCAGGAATTGGTCAACATGTTAGCTAGTGTCTTGGAAAAAGACGGGGATGAAATTCAAGCTTGGATGAGCAACTATGAAGGGAACAAGCATGTGACTCGTGCACAAGCTGCTCAAATCCTTTATCAAGCACAGCAAGTGAAGTCTTCTGAGACAGTTATCACGAACATTACACCGTTGAACTCGGTAACGTTGCAAGTGACATTTTCAAAGCCGTTGACAGCAGAAGAAGTGAATCTTGATAATGCATCGAAGAACTTCGTGTTCGATAATGATTTGAAAATTGTGAACGTTCCTCAGTTGAAGACAGGTGCAACGCAGACATACATCGTGCCAACGACAACTCAAAAAGCAGGAACAGCTTATACGTTGAAGTATGGCGATGAAAAGGCAGTTAGCTTTGCAGGAACAGCTGAGAAAATTCAACTAAGCAGTGTTCAACAAGTAACAAACGATACCGTTCAAGTTATATCGAACCGTGCGGATGGTGTTGTTGACTATGGCTACGTCATTGCAGCTTATCGTAATGGCCGCGGTGCATTGGCGATGCAGTTGGACGAGAATAACCATGTAGATGGTGTAACGTATGAAATCATTCCATCTTTGCGCAGCCGCACAGCAACATTGACACCAAACAATGGTGGTGCAGCAATCATAGCGAACTATGTGCCATTTACACAGTCTACTGATGGACGTCAAGCACCTAAGTTCCGCCTACCGCAAGGTACGACGCTTCAGCCAGGCGTTACTTACACCATTACATCTGACTGGATGGAAGTGAAGAATGCGACGTTTACGGCTAGTGAAGTAGCACCACTTGCGTTGCAATCTGCGAAGCAAGTATCTCCAACCTCGTTGGAAGTGACATTGACAGCTGATCCACAAGACGAGTTGCTAGCAGGTCGCAGCGTGACCCTTACAGCAGCAGATGGCAGCCAACTAACAGCAACGTACAAGTTCTCTTCCCGTAAGGGTGCAACAGGTACGTTCGATATCGCTAACAACGGCCAATTGAAGTCAGGTACAACATACACAGTAACGGCTGTGAATGGCTGGGCGACAGCGAATCAAGTAATACTAGCGGTGCAATAAATACAACATAGAATTAACTGGACGAGACTACACGTATTAGATGTAACCCCTTCCTTCATCTTATAAGTGACCGTTTTATATAAAGAGGCTATAGCGTTTTCCGGATCGATTTCGGGAAGCTTATAGCCTCTTTTTGCTTGGAGTCCTATGGTATGTCACGTGTGTACGTATGCCTTGTATGAAGTGACGTTTTATAAATGTAAGGTGTATGCAGCCAGAGCAGCGAGAGAATACACTATTAATCTGTGAATGTGGATGGATTAAACAAGAGAGTATATTCATAGAAGATAAATGTTAAAAGATAAACGCTGTGAAAGTATGTCTTAGAAGGAATAGGCTGAGGATCGTGAATTGGTGTCGTAGTTGACGACGACAACTTCATTGACACCGCCGCGAGCAGTACCTTTGGAGTTGATTAGGCGCTTGGCATGAACATGATGGATATGATAGTTGCGGTATAAGTCGGTGATGAACTCGGTAGCGTGGTTGGAAAGCATGACATATACACCTTTTTGGTCTAATTCTTGGTATAGCTCGGCAAGTCTGCGTTGTTCTTCTCGTGCAAATCCACCTTTGGCATAGGACGTAAAAGATGCAGTAGGTGAGAGGGTATCATAGGGTGGGTCGAAGTAAACGAAATCCCCTGCTTTTGCTTGGCTAACCGCCGCAGCATAGTCGCCATTGCGAATCTGGATCATATTGTGGTTTAAATAACGGGAGAAGGCGCGTACTTTATGTTCCTGCACGATGTTTGCCTGTTTGTATTTTCCATACGGCACATTGAATTTGCCACGGCTGTTCACGCGATAAAGTCCATTGAAGCATGTCCGATTCAAGTAAATCGTTCGAGCGGCACGTTCCACGGAAGAGAGGGACGCATAGGTATCTTCCTCTCTGTCCCAGCTGCGGACTTCATAATAATGAGTCTCTGAGTTGACATGCTCGCTGAGGGCGGTAATTAAGGCTTCTGGATCGTATTGGATTACTCGATACACATTGATTAAATCTTCATTAATATCATTAATTACGGCAGCCTGGGGCTTTAACGAAAGGAGCATGGCCGCTCCTCCTACGAATGGCTCGTAGTAGGTACATATGGACCAATCCAATTGTGGCAGTTGAGTGTGCAGATGATGAAGTATTTGCCGTTTGCCCCCGGCCCATTTTAGGATCGGCTTGAGCACGGGTTTTCTCCTTCCATAATGGCTTATATCGAGGAGCGTCCCTTAGCACGACTGAACATGCGCCAAGGGACGGACATCTGTTTACCTATTTTAACCAAGGGACTGCAAGGAATCAAGACATCGATAGACTTAAAAAGGAGCCCACTTCAATTGTCGTGCTTTTAGATAGCGTTCGTTCACCGCAGGCCAATACACGACGTTCCACCAGTCTTTAATATAGTCAGCCCGTTTATTCTGATGTTTCAAATAGTAAGCGTGTTCCCAAACGTCGAGCACGAGCAGCGGGATGACATCCCATTGTGATAGGTTCTGATGCTTCTCCGCTTGGAGAATTTCCAAACGACGGCTGCGAGGGCTCCAGACGAGAATGGCCCAGCCGCCTCCTTCCACCTTTTCTGCTGCTTTGGAAAATTGCTGCTTGAAAGCTTGATAGCTTCCAAAGTCCTGCTCGATTTGGCGTCTTAGATCGCCTTGTGGTTCACCTCCGCCTTTTGGATTCATGACGTCCCAAAAGATCGTATGCAAATAATGTCCTGCCCCGTTGAATGCCAGATCGCGCTCTAGCGCTTTGATCTGATCGAAGTTGCCGGTGCGGCGTGCTTCGACTAAGGCCAGTTCGGTTTTGTTCAAGTCATCGACATAAGCCTTGTGGTGGATGTCGTGATGGATTTGCATGGTTTTCGTATCAATATACGGCTCTAGTGCATTGTAAGGGTAGGGAAGCGGCGGTAGGCGATGCCCGCCTGGAGGTACGTATACGTTATCTGCTGGGCGTGCCTCTTCGGGTGCCGCTTGGCGCAGCTGCGGCTCCACAGCAGGCGCCTGTGGCTCTGCTGCTGCCATTGGCGGAGCGTTTGCTGTGCCTTGTGGAGCGTAAGGCGATCCGTGCTGGCTTGCAGCGGCTAGTGGTGCATAAGGCGAGCTGTGCTGGCTTGCCACGCCCTGCGGTGCATAAGGCGGGTCATGCTGGCTAGCCGCAGCTAGCGGCGCATAGGGCGAGCCATGCTGGCTAGTCGCAGTGCTGCTTGGCGGGCGCCCGCTCTGCGGCGGTATGGCTTCGCCCGCCGCAAAAGTCTGTGACAACGGCCTGCTGCCTATGGCCGCGGTCACATCATTGGGCCTAACAGCGGCTGAAGCGTAAGCCGCAGGGTGGCCTTGTTCATACGCCGCCGCGTTCGCTTGCGCTTCGGCGAGCGGAGTGCTCGTCAGCGACTTCGTCACGCTGACGAATACGTACGATTCGCGCACGACATGGGCGCATAGAAACGGTGCGGCTGACGTGTGCCGCACCGCTTGGCTGTACTGCTTAATATGTTCCAACTGCTGAATAAAATGCTCCGATTGGTGGACGGATGCACCTAGCAGCTGATCAATTTGAGTCAGCAAGGAGTTGTCCCATCGTCTATCTGAGCTTATGCAGTTGTGCAGCCAGCCACGTGCTGTCTCTTCCGTCTTAGCAAAGACATGCTCCCATTCAGTTAGCACTTGATGGAAGCTTGGTTCTAGCTCCGGAACAACGCTTCGAATGAGCACAGCATGTTCCTTCTCTTGGTTTTTCCAGTCTTGAATCGCTTCCAATATTCGAATCGGCATGTAAGGACCGTAAATAAGCAGCATGGCATTCCTCCTCCACCACACGTGATGCGTTCATGATTATACATATGAGGAGGAAAGGTTGGACTATAACAATAATAATGTTATCGATATGCTTGGGTGTTACATAGGGGTGATGGGGGGAGTGAAAGAGCTAGTATGGAGCAGCTTCTTATTCGCGCAATCCTCAAGATGAGTTCATAAATAGTGATGGTATGGACAAAAGTACAGTTATTTTTCTCGATTAGACACTTTAAACGAGCAAGGGACCAAAATAACTGCATTTTTGACGATAATAGCTCAAAAAAGCACATTTACAGATTAAATAACTGCACATTTGCGCAATTCAAACGAAGAGCTAGTAACTAACGCATGTTTGCCGCATTATGAAATTGATTCTATTAAATAAAATAAAAAATCCCCTTCCTACTTTAGGAAAGGGACTGTATACATATCAGCCTTTGATTAGCGTTTAGCCGTAAGCTGTGTATCGCGCTCAGCAGAGGTCTCCAGAAACTGTGCTACTTTGCGCAGATACGTTTTGCTATCTTCTCGATAGATGAGCTCATGGTGAGCACCGTCTACAATCCAAGAGCTTGAGAGTGCAGGATCCTGATTGCTAGCAATTTGCTCGGCAATTGTATAAGGCGCCTTTGTATCTGCTGTTCCATGAATGAAGAAGGTTGGGATTGTATACTGATGTGCCTTTACTTCATCATATGGAATCTGCTGCAAACTTGTATCATTCAACAGCGGGAACATCATGCGCAATACATTTAGCGACGGCTCTTTTGGAAGATTTACAAACTGCTGCAAATTATGATAGAGCGTATCCGGCTCTAATAAGAACATGCTATCCAGCACCATGGCATCGATATCATCGCTAATCAAGCTCGCTTGAAGTGCAGTACCAGCTCCCATAGAGAAGCCCCATACGACGATATGTTCCGAGCCGCGCTTTTTCGCTAACTCAACTGCTCCAAGAAGCTGTTCTTTCTCCAGCCTTCCGCCCGTTGCTTTTGTCTTATGGTTTGTTGAAGCAAAGCCATAATCAAACATAATGACGTTATAGCCGAGACGTTGAGCGAAGTGGGCTAAGTCATACATAGGTACCCAGTATTCTTCTCGATTTGCTCCATAGCCATGGCTCAATATAATCGTCTTCTTGGATGTAGAGCTTGCTGGAATGTACCATCCTTCTACGAGTGTATGCTGATCACGTGCAGGGAAGGTCACATTTTCATATTGAAGTCCTTTCGCTGTCATAGGATTAGCAAACAGCGGAGGAACTTGAGGGTTAGCGAACATCCAAGCGATAAAGCCATGCAGGGCTAAAAAGATGACAACTACTGTGAACATAGCGGATAACAACAAGGCGATGAGTATATGTTTCAACTTCACGCGCTTCATTCGAGCGGGTATTGCTGGCTCAATAGGAGCAATCCAATCGGGCTGGACGTTTGGGGTTGATATCATAGGTGAACTCATGGTGGATGCCTCCTTTATTCGCGATGTTTCACGGATGAGCTTTACATGTTCGAAATGTATAAATGTGGAACTAAAGTCCTGGTCGAGTATTGTCGAACAGTATAATCTACGTGCAACGTTCTAGTTCGTAGTTATTGAGTTGAAATCGTTTTCTGTTACTACCATCGTATGCGCATAACCCTGCTAAAACAATGGTATTGCACGATTTGTAAGGCGATTGTAATGCTCGTGTAATATAGTAAACTTCATGTAAAATTAGAGCGAATTATGGGACTAAAGTCTAGCGCAGAATTCCTCTTTAAAAATAAGTACGAAGCGTACGGAGTGGGGAATGAGATCGTGTCGGGGACTACATACAAGTCATAGCAGATGCCGTTGTGAAATAGAGTATGGATAAGCATGAATCTTATCAACTGGATCAAACGCCGCTTTCTTTTCTATATTAGCAATTTAGAACAACATCTCTTTACGCAAACAAATCTCGGCGTTATACTAGATGTAACAAAGTTCCATGTAATGGAACGAAAGAAGGTGATTTACCTATGGAAGAAAGCGGAGGTAAGTTGACGGTTCGTGCGGTCGAAAGAGCGCTTGATATATTGATGTGCTTCAAGGATGCTCATGATTTGAGTTTGACCGAAATCTCAGGACGAGTAGGCTTAAATAAAAGTACTGTTCATCGTTTGTTGGCCACGCTGGAGGAGAAGGGTTTCTTGCTGCGTGACGGAGATAAGTTCAGACTCGGATACAGCGTATGGGAACTGGCAGCGAACTTGACTCAAGTGGATGATGCTGCTCAGCTGCTGCTTCCAGAAATGGAGCGTTTGCGTGACCAGCTCGGAGAAACGATAAGCTTGTATGTCCGGGACGGCAATGATCGAATTCGTATTCAAGCAGTCCAGAGCAATCAGGCCATTCGCCGTGTAGCGCCGATCGGTGTGCGATTGCCTCTATATGTAGGTGCGTCGAGTAAAGTACTTCTTGCCTTTGCTGATGAAGCAGAACGTGCAGAGACGATGCAAAGCCCATCTTGGCCAGCTTCGATTGAGACGCAGGATTTTTTACAGCAGCTAGAAGAAGTTAGAAGAAGCGGATACGCATTAAGTGTGGAAGAGCGTGAACCTGGGGCGGCAGCAGTATCTGTACCGATACTGGATCGTTCTCATCGTATTTCAGCTGCGTTGTCCGTATCTGGTCCTGTTAGCCGCATGACTCCAGATACGATGCGGACGTATGCTCCTTTGCTAATGGAAGCTGCGTCTCGTATGGAGAAGATGATTCGTACTGTTAATTTGTAACGTTCATTTGTGAGGGTTATTTTCTGGTATTACTTGCATAATTAATCCTATTCCGTTATGGTTAGTGAGGAATAAGTTAACATTTACCATGCATGAACTGCATATTGTTACTGGGGGTGCCTCCGAGTGGAGGCTGAGACAAGATCGCGCTGAAGATCTTAAACCCTTTGCACCTGATCTGGATTATACCAGCGTAGGGAAGTAATCGGCACGATAAGCACTAGTAGACAAGGATGATGATCATTCTTTGTCTCGGTGTGTGGGTATATCGACTTCAGCCGGTTCCTTTACGGGACCGGCTTTTTGTATGTTTGAATCTATCGTTGAATCACATACAGTCGATATATACGCATTACAGCTGCGCAACTGACCCTTAACCCCTCTTATTTGAAGAGACATCTTTAATGGAGGGTCCTCTGTTAGGTATAACCGATAAATTTGCACATTTGCAGTTTTCGCCATGGCATGACCAAGGAGGAAATGAACATGAAGAAACCTACAACAACTGCACTACCCCAGACTAATCTTACTTCTAATAGCGTACCTACTGAATCATCAACCATTGACCAAGCGACAACAACCGTACAAATGGATACGGAGCTATCCGCAAACTCGCAATCAGGCTCGGAACGATCTAAGCCGATGATCGAACCCTTTCCAAGCAGCCGCAAGGTATATACTGAAGGCTCGCGCCCAGATATCCTAGTACCTGAACGCGAGATTAAACTGCATGATACGGAGACACCTGACGGTATCGAGCATAATCCACCATTGCGCGTATATGACACCAGCGGTCCGTACACGGACCCAGATGTCACGATTGATATTCGGAAAGGCTTGCAGCCGCTAAAGAAAAATTGGGTACTTGAACGCAATGATGTAGAGATTTATGATGGTCGAGAAATAAAGCCAGAAGACAATGGCTTCCGCACAGAACAAGGCGTGCGGGTTGCTGGTGCTGAGCAGTTCCCAGCTGTGAATGTGCAGCCGCTGCGTGCAAAGGCAGGTCAAAATGTGACACAGATGCATTATGCACGTAAGGGCATCATTACGCCTGAAATGGAATATGCAGCTATTCGCGAAGGCTTATCACCTGAGTTTGTAAGAGATGAGATCGCTCGTGGCCGCGCCATATTGCCATGCAACATTAATCACCCTGAGTGTGAGCCGATGCTAATCGGGCGCAACTTCCACGTAAAGATTAATGCCAACATCGGTAACTCTGCCGTAGCTTCGTCAATTGAAGAGGAAGTAGAGAAGATGGCGTGGGCGATTCGGTGGGGCGCAGATACGATCATGGACTTGTCCACGGGCAAAAATATTCATACGACACGTGAGTGGATTATTCGCAATACGCCAGTTCCGGTCGGTACGGTGCCGATCTATCAGGCACTGGAGAAAGTAAATGGCAAGGCAGAGGACTTATGTTGGGAAGTGTTCCGCGACACGTTAATTGAGCAGGCGGAACAGGGAGTTGATTATTTTACGATTCATGCGGGTGTGCTGCTTCGTTACATACCGATGACGGCTAAGCGAATGACGGGAATTGTGTCACGCGGCGGTTCGATCATGGCTGCATGGTGCCTTGCTCATCATAAAGAGAATTTCTTGTATACGCACTTTGAGGATATTTGTGAGATTATGAAACGCTATGATGTTGCTTTCTCGCTTGGTGATGGCCTGCGTCCAGGCAGCATTTATGATGCAAATGATGAAGCGCAGTTTGCGGAGCTGGAGACGCTTGGTGAGCTGACAGAGATAGCGTGGAAGCATGATGTGCAGGTTATGATCGAAGGACCTGGTCATGTACCTATGAATAAAATTAAAGAGAACGTCGATATTCAGCTAGAAATATGTAAGGAAGCACCATTCTATACGCTGGGACCGCTGACGACAGATGTGGCGCCAGGCTATGATCATATTACGTCTGCTATCGGAGCGGGCATGATTGGCTGGTTCGGTACAGCTATGCTCTGCTATGTAACACCGAAGGAACATTTGGGACTACCTAATAAAAATGACGTACGTGAGGGAGTTATCGCCTACAAAATTGCAGCTCATGCATCGGATTTGGCGAAGGGACATCCACGTGCTCAGAAGCGAGATGATGCGCTGTCCAAAGCCCGCTTCGAATTCCGCTGGCGTGATCAATTCAATCTGTCCCTTGATCCGGAGCGTGCGATGGAGTACCATGACGAGACGCTCCCAGCAGAAGGGGCAAAGTCTGCTCATTTCTGTTCCATGTGCGGGCCGAAGTTCTGCAGTATGAAGATTACTCAGGATATCCGCCAGTACGCGAAGGAGAACGGACTGGAGGATAATGCAGCGATTACGGTGGGTATGGAAGAGAAGGCGGAGCAGTATCGTAGTAAGCTATCAGCGACATCCTAATATATGTTGAGCGTTTGGATGATGACTTTTGTACAATATTAGAGAAAGAACCCTTCAAGCATGTACAAACAGCAATGGACATAAAAACACAAGAGACACAAGATATTATGTTTATAGCAGTAGAAGTTATTATTGTCCATTATTGAGTCTTTGGCGTTAGATTGCATTTTCTAGCATCTGAATTTAATTTAAAAGTTCATTTTAAGTGGTGCATCGTTTATGTTCATGGCTAAAAGAGTTCATCAGCGTCATGATTTATGTACTTAACGCTATAAATAATAACGTTCATTAAGGAAGGGTCGACAACTCGTCGATCCTTCCTTTTTCGCGCTGCATCCATATCTAGTGGTTGTTTACGGATTGTCAATGCGAACAAGCGAACTTTCTTTTTTTATTTTTTTGTGAACGAGGAGGATATGTGTTGAAGCACAAACATGCTTGTCCGCCGAACCTCTCAAAGACACGGAATGTCGATATCTCCGCAAAGGCCTGCAGGTCAACAGTTGGGCATTTTGTGCAAAGGAAACAAAGATTTGGAATGTGCGTAAGTCCATTGACAAACACTATATATTGATATAAATTTGATAATGCACTCTAGATATTGTTACGGATATACATTTCAAACGTATAGACAGCAGCGTTCCTGTCAGGAACAATGATCTATGCACGATCGCTTCGAATGGAGCCTGAAACACTCCGTGAGAAGACGGAAGGAGATACGATTAAGATGTTAGTTGCCTATGATTCCAGAACCGGAAACGTACGGAGATTTATAAATAAATTGAACCTGCCTGCGGTGCAAATCGACGATAAAATGACGTTGGACGAGCCGTTTGTGCTTATTACCTATACAACAGGATTCGGAGAGGTGCCAGCTAAGGTACAATCCTTCTTGAAAAATAACTATGCTCGTTGTGTTGCTGTTGCAGCCAGCGGTAATCGCAACTGGGGCGAGTGCTTTGGTCGCAGTGCGGACATTATAGCTCGTACGTATGGTGTGCCTGTATTGAGCAAGTTTGAATTGGCAGGTACGACACAAGATGTAGAACGGTTTAAGCAAGGTGTTTCCCGTTATGCGGGCTATCAAGAGGAGGTGAGTGCAGTTGCGTCATATTGAACTAAACAACTTGTTAATGCAGCGCGGAGCTGATGGCTTCTTCCGCTTGGAGCGAGATAAGGAAGCTGTACAGGCATTTATGGAGGAAGTATACGCGAAGAGTATTTCATTCGCCAGCTCAGCAGAGAAAGTTCGTTATATGATTGACAATGATTATTACGAGGATGTTTACGCGACGTACTCGTCGGAAGTTGTAAATGAGATTTATGAAATTGCACATAGCTATAATTTTCAATTTCAATCCTACATGGCAGCATCCAAGTTTTACACAGACTATGCGGTGAAGACGAATGACCGCTCTCAATACTTAGAACATTACGCAGATCGTGTTGCAATCGTTGCTTTGCACTTGGCACGAGGCGATGAAAATATTGCTCGTGAGCTGACAAGAGCGATGATGGAGCAGCGCGTACAGCCTGCAACGCCTACATTCTTGAACGCAGGAAAGAGCCGTCGCGGTGAGATGGTATCTTGCTTCCTATTGGAAATGGACGATGCGCTTAACTCGATTAACTTCGTGCTCGGCACGTGCATGCAGCTCTCGAAAATCGGCGGTGGCGTAGCAGTTAACTTGTCGAAGCTGCGTGGACGCGGTGAGCCAATTAAAGGCGTTGAGGGAGCAGCGAAAGGCATTATGCCTGTTCTTAAGCTGATGGAGGATGCATTCTCCTATGCGGATCAGATGGGACAGCGTAAAGGCTCTGGTGCAGCGTACTACAACATCTTTGGCTGGGATCTCATGGAGTTCCTGGACAGTAAGAAGATTAATGCGGACGAGAAGACACGCTTGAAGACGTTGTCGATTGGCCTAATCGTACCGAATCAATTTTATAAGCTAGCGGAACAGAACAGACCGCTTCATCTATTTGCACCATATTCCGTGTTTAAAGCATACGGCGTTCATTTGGACGATATGGATATGGATGAGATGTATGAGCAACTGCTTGAAGACGATCGTGTTCGTAAAAAAGAAGTGATGAGCGCACGCGAAATGCTAACGAAGATTGCGATGATCCAGCTTGAATCTGGCTATCCGTATATTATGAACAAGAGCAATGCGAACCATGCTCATGCACTTAAAAATATCGGTTCCATCAAAATGTCCAACCTGTGCACAGAGATCTTCCAACTGCAGGAGACATCGGAAATTACGGATTACAACCAAGAGGATATCATTCGCAGAGATATTAGCTGCAACCTGGCTTCTTTGAACATTGTTAACGTAATGGAGCATAAGAAAATTAAGGAATCCGTACATGCAGGTATGCTTGCACTGACTTCGGTTAGTGACATGACTCGTATCGAAAATGCACCAGGTGTTGCCAAAGCAAACAGTGAGCTGCATTCCGTCGGTCTTGGCGCGATGAATTTACACGGATTTTTAGCTAAAAATAAAATCGCTTACGATAGCGCAGATGCGAAAGAATTCGCACGTACCTTCTTTATGATGTTGAATTTCTATTCCCTTGAGAAGAGTATGGAAATCGCGAAAGACAGCGGCATTACGTTCCAAGGGTTTGAGCGTTCTGACTATGCAGATGGTTCGTATTTCGAGCGTTATGAATCAACAGATTACCGTCCGACTTCGGACAAAGTGAAGCAGTTGTTTGAGGGAATGGATATTCCTAGCGCAGCAGAGTGGCAGTCGCTTAAAGAAAACGTGCAAAAGCATGGACTGTATCATGCTTACCGTTTAGCAATTGCTCCAACACAAAGTATTTCGTATATTCAAAATGCGACTTCCAGTGTTATGCCGATTGTAGAGCAGATTGAGACTCGTACGTATGCGAATTCAACAACTTACTATCCGATGCCTTATATGAATTCAGAGAATTTCTTCTACTATAAATCAGCTTATCAGATGGATCAGTTTAAAGTGCTTGATCTTATTGCTGAAATTCAAGTGCATATTGACCAGGGTATTTCTACGGTACTGCACGTGAATAGTGACGTAACGACGCGCCAATTGGCTCGCTATTATATTTATGCGGCGAAAAAAGGCTTGAAGTCGTTGTACTACACACGCACGAATCGTTTGTCTGTTGAAGAGTGCATTAGCTGCTCCGTATAATAGAACGATCATTAAACAGGCAACGAATGAGAAGGGAGCAACGGAATTGAGCGTCATGAAAGCTGTCAATTGGAATCGTCCTGATGACGATTTTACAATTACATTTTGGAATCAAAATATTATGCAATTTTGGACGGATGATGAAATTCCCTTGTCTGATGATAAAATGTCTTGGCTGACATTGAACGCGGATGAGCAGGATTTATATATGAAGGTACTTGGAGGGCTCACGCTGCTTGATACGATTCAGGGCGGCGTAGGTATGCCAAAAATTTTGGACCATGTTGAAGGCTTACAGCGTAAAGCGGTGCTCGGGTTCATGGCGATGATGGAGCAGATCCATGCTAAGTCCTACAGCAGTATCTTTACTACGCTGGCAACGACTGAAGAGATCGATGGTGTGTTCCGTTGGGTAGAGGAGAATGCTTGTCTGCAGAAGAAAGCGGAGATGGTATCCGGCTACTACACGAACATTGAGACGAGCAAAGATTTGTACTTGGCAATGTGTGCTTCGGTATTGTTGGAAAGTTACTTGTTCTATAGCGGTTTCTTCTATCCGCTGTACTTGGCTGGACAAGGCAAGATGACAAGCAGCGGTGAGATTATCGACTTGATTCTTCGTGATGAAAGTATCCACGGACTTTACGTGGGTGTGTTGGCACAGGAATTGTTCGCGGAATTGAGCCCTGAAGAGCAAGATGCGGCTACAGCTGAGTTCCAAACGCTGTTGAAGGAATTGCATGCTAATGAAGAAAAGTACACGGAAGAGCTGTACACGACGATTGGTTTGACAGAAGAAGTGAAAACATTCATCCGCTACAATGCCAATAAGGCGTTGATGAACCTCGGCATGGAGCCAATGTTCCCAGAGGAAGAGATCAACCCAATCGTGTTCAACGGAATTAGCACGCGTACGAAGCAGCATGACTTCTTCTCGAAGAAGGGTAACGGATATGTGCGTGCGATGCATGTTGAACCACTAACAGACGACGACTTCCGCTTCTAGTTAAGAAGCGATATATAGCGATATATAGAAGTGATAATAAGCAGCTGTAAATACGAATCAGTTAAATAGTAAAAGCGTTAACGAGGCCACTAGAGGCTGATCTTGTTTGTGAGACAGGGATCAGTTCCATGGCAGGGCGTTAACGCTTTTTATTTATGTGTTTATATTTGTGTTTAGACCAAATAAATAGAGCTGCATGAGTGGACAGCGCCTAGTCTGTCTAGAATCGTGGCAATTATGCAGTTATTTTATTTGAAAATGTCCATATTCGGAGGATTATCGTCAAAAATGCATGTATTTAAGCGTCTTTCCCTATTTTAAGCGCATAATCGAGAAAATAACTGCACATTTGTCCTAATCTATCGCAAAATGACGTTTTCTACATAAAATAGATGCACTTTTGTCCGTACCGTGTAAGGTTTATTAGCTCGTTTATTACCTTTTATGTGTAGGATTAAAATCCAACGGTTATTTGTTCGCGCACATTATCTTCATCCCATGTGATTGTAAAAGTAACGTTTTTCTTGAAGGAGGCTAATTTCTCATCGGCGTCAAAGGCTACAAGATATCTCAATTCAGTCTCATCGTTACTCTTCAGATGAGAGCCTTTTATCCCGATGAAAGATGCATGAAAGTAGTTTAATGGAGTAGGTTCATTGATTTTTACGTCTAAGTTGGAAGCTTGTTTGATGCCTTCATTTTTTATTCGAACGATGATATCAAGAAGCTTGATGTCGCCAACGTTCTTAGACAATACAGACGGTTCGAGTTTCATAATCTCGTCTATATCTGATACTACTCTATAGTCGGGAGATATAAACAGCTCGGCGCCTTCTTTACTTTGTTCAATCCGATCTATTATTGTAGGGTGTTTCATATCATTCTGGGTGCATGCCGCGGTAACGAGTACTATTGCTAGCATCGATCCTAGTCGTAGGTATTTTTTAATAGCCAACAACCGCTATTCCTCCTCTATTTTGAACAAATCTATCACATCATTTGATCGATATTTAATCCTAAAATGGATGGGTATCAGCTTTTTCAACTTCCTTCAACACGTTAGAGGCATCTGAGATTTTTCGGAAAATGATGATCTTCTTCCCGCTACCATACTCCGCTATCTTTTGCTCAATTGCAGGCTTACTGTTTTTTCTAAAATTCCATACCCATTTTATAAACGCCCAATCCAGCTTTTCCTCACAGCCTTCATTCATATCCGTTCTTGTTTTTCCATGAAATTGGATACGTCTCTTAATGACTCGATAAGTGTTCAAAATGGGTGGGAGATCGAAAAATACGATGATTTCCGCTTCTTTCATTCTAATATCCAGCGACCTGTTATAGTTCCCGTCTATTATCCAGTCTTCCTCCTTCACAAGATTGGTCATAAACAAATTCCACTCTTCATTAGGTGTTGCAACCCAACCAGGTCGCCAGTAATAGGTATCCAAATGATAGATAGGTACATGTGTGAGAGTACCGAGCTTTCTGGCAAATGTGGATTTCCCTGAACCGGGAGATCCGATAATCATAATTTTCATGAGTAGGGCTCATCTCCTGTTCGGAAAAGGTAAGGGGTTTATATTCTATACTAGCTTCCATGGATGAACAATGTTTGTTTTTAACCTGAATTTAAACTTCAGGTTTCTCTTATTTAACTTTGGCCATCTAAACTTACATTATGGGAAGCAGAAAGAACAATTAGAATAAGCAGATAAATGAAAGAACAAATAATCGGATGAATGAAAGAACGATAGAAACCAATGATACATAACTATGAAAAAGGTGGGAATGAGAATGAACACAACGATGATGCAAGCTAATAATTCAAACAAAGTGTGGCGTGGACGCTTAAAGGCTATGCTGCTTACGGTAACGATGACGGCAACGGTAATGACTGCTTGGCTCGGTCCAGTTAGCTCTGTGCGGGCTCAATCAGCAACTGCGGGTGCAGTTGTCGCACAACAGGGAGTGGCTTCGGCGCAGCAAGTGACTGTACAGCCAGCTGCAGCAGACAAAGCACGCACTTATCCGCAAGCAATGGCGGATTGGACATCTTGGATCAAGGATAATGCTTATGCACTAGATTCCATTGAACCAGAAAAAATGGAGTTCGGCAGCGGTACAATTGCGAAAAAAGAGTTTGATGATTTACAAATGCTGAAGCCATTGCTGCAATCGAAACGAATTGTTTACCTTGGTGAAAGTACACATGGTGCGGCACAATTTAATAGTGTGAAAACAAGACTTATTCAGTTTTTGCATCAAGAAATGGGATATAACATACTTGCTTTTGAAAGCGGCTTAGGTGATGTTGCAGCTGCGCAAGGTAAGTTAACCAGCGGCACAGTAGAAGCAGCGATGAAACAATCCATTTTTCCAGTATGGTGGACAGAAGAAACATTGCCGCTCTTTCAATATATGAAAGATACACAATCCCAAAAGCAGCCGCTTCGTATGGCAGGCTTTGATATGCAGGATTATAAATTCAAAGTAGAAGATTGGCTACATGACGAGGCTCTCGTTAAAGAATTTAATGAAGCAGAGAAGCAGCTGCGTGAAGCGGGTGACGATCTGAAAGCCTATCAGAAGGTAAAGCCTAATGCGATCAAGACCTTTGAAAAGGTGAAGCAGCAGGTGAAACCGAGTGCAGAGCGCTTGAAGAAAGCATATCCAGATGAGCCTCATATTGTTAAGTTGATGGAGCGTGCGTTGAAGGTACAGATTGACGTTATTAACGAATATAATGAGCTGAGCATTCGTGGTCAGGTAGATGCGACGCAAGGTAAATACGATACGATGCTGCAATCATTCGCATGGCGCGATAAAATGATGGCGGCGAATCTGGTGTGGCTCGCAGAAGAAGTATATCCGACAGAAAAAATCATTGTATGGGCACATAATGATCATATCCGAAAAGCTCATTCCGAAGTCGAAGGCACGCCATTCACAGTGAAGTTTATGGGAGAATTGATGCCGGAAGATTATAAGAAGTACAGCTATGTTCTTGGACTTTATATGGCTAGCGGTGAGACGGCTGATAATGGTGGCAATAAGAAGGATGTTGTCAAATTTGAGCCAGGTTCGATGGAATCGATTCTGTCTGCATCCAATCAGCCATATACGTTCGTAGATTTGCGCTATCAGCGTGAGGCACGGGGGAACTCTTGGATGTTCGAACCTGTAACTACTTACAGCTGGGGATCAATGCCGGAGAGTATGAACGTGCGTGAGCAATACGATGGGATTTTGTTAATTGATAAAGTTAAGGCACCGAAATATGTGAAATAGATGAACTAGATAATTTGATAGCATCTAGGTAAAGTAAGCGCTGAATCAGATGAGATTCAGCGCTCTTTTGTGTTTAGTAGTGGATATAACAAGGATAAATGTTAGATACCACGTGGACAAAAATATGAGATAAGAGAGAGGTAAGTTGATATTCGTTAGTTGTTTGCTTTCTGCGAAGTTTGTGGTGTGAACACGTTACCTAGAACAGGCTGTTCTTGCTCAATTGCTTCTCGCATCCGCTCCAATGCTGCTTGTGTTCCCTCGTCTAGCTGCTCCCAGTTCGTATTTGCTTTGAAATACATATACGAATACAGTCTACGATAATTCAATAGGAATGGAATCTGTTCAAGCTGCTGCTGCGTTAATGGCTGATAGGTAGTGGCATATCCTTTGCTAAATGAGTCCATAAATGATACTATCCAGTGTGCTTTTTCTGCCGGATCGGAAATACACGCGAACTGCATAGAGTGATAAAGAGTGATGGCGATATCATAGCTGTACCAATGATAGAGACAGTCGCCAAAATCGAATAAGACGAGCTCTCCTTCATGTACATAGAAGTTATGTGGATGCAGATCATGATGGACAAGACCATAGCTGTTTGGATCAGTCGGCCAGCTTTTCAGCTTGTTCACATAGGTAGTCCATTGTGAAAGAACTGCGTTGCTAACAGGGGGAGGAGAATGAATGAACGCCTCATCATACCAATCTATTCGTCTACTAGCGCCTGTTACAGTCTCCATTTCTGCTGCTGCACGATGCATATTTCCCATTGCTTCTCCTATTTTGTAGAATAGAGCATTGTTCCATGCTTCCTCTTGCTCGTCTTGGAGCAGCTTGCCTGCTGCTTTCTCGTAAACGACAGCTAAATAATCCCCCACATCCAGCTGTATTTCCTCAACCCATAGATCTTGCCGTGAGTAAATAGGCATTGTAATCCGAATTCCCTGCTGCGACAAATAGGCCATCCATGTTAGCTCACCAACTAGCTGTGAGTGATCGTTAGGAGATGTGTACGTATACAATTTTAAGATTACCGTTTCTTCATTCCGCTCAAAAGAAAATACATTGTTAGCAAATCCGCCGAGCGCCTGAATGGAAGAAGGATCGCCGCCATATCGTCGACAAGCTTCTTCTAATAAAGATGAGGACCAATTGTTTTGTTCCAATACCATCCACCTCCATGGATGAAGCGTAGCATAGATGAATGATGGATATCAAAGGGTGGCGTTGCCCCTAGTTGTTCTAAATTCAAATGATGATTCTGTAGGTAGATGTGTCTCCTAGTTATATTTTTAACCTGAATTTAAACTTGAAGTATCTCCCATTTAACTTTGGGGGTCTAAACTTACATTATACGAGCAACAAGAACAAGATAGTTGAACTAGTAGATTAACGTAATGGTAGAAAACGATTCATACATACATCACTTTTAGAAGAGGGGATTGAAGATGAGCACGATGATGATGCAAACTAACAATTCAAATAAAGCATGGCGTAGACGCCTGCAAGTAATGCTCTTAACGGTAACGATGACGGCAATGGTTATGACGACTTGGCTCGGGTCTATTAGCTCAGCTCAGGCACAAGCATCAGCAGCGCAACCAGCACAGAAATCTGAACAAGCAGCGAAACAGGGTGAGCAAGCCAAAGGACAGGTTGAGCATAAAACAGATAGTAAAGCTCGTACCTATAAGGAGTCTATCGCAGATTGGAAGAAGTATGCGAATGACCATGCTTATGCTCTGAAATCGATTCAACCGGAGAAGCGGGTGAATGGCTCGATACCGGCAAGTAATTTTGAAGACCTCGATATGTTAATTCCTTTGCTAGCAGATAAGCGCATTGTTTACTTGGGTGAAAGTACTCATGGTGCTGCAGAATTTAACTCGGCGAAGACGCGTTTGATTCAATATTTGCATCAGCAGCTTGGCTATAACATGGTTGCGTTCGAAAGTGGTCTTCCTGATGCAGCTATTGCTCAAGGGAAAATGAAGAGTAAGTCGGCTGAAGATACGATGAAACGGTCTATTTTCAAAGTGTGGTGGACGGAAGAAACACTTCCTTTGTTCCAGTATATGAAGGATACGCAAGATAGCGAGCGGCCGCTTCGGTTAGTGGGCTTCGACATTCAATGGAACGCACCTCTCCTTAAGGATGCTGTATGGTTGAAGGACAAGCAACTTCAAGAGAAAGTAATAAAGGCAGAAACTGATTTACTCGAATGGAGAAACAGTAAAGATTTAGCGGGCTATCGTAAAGTGAAGCCAGAACTACTTAATTTGTATAAAAAATTATTGACGCAAGTGGCGGCTCACGAAGGCGCATTGAAGAAAGAATATCCGAACGAACCAAAAATTGTGGTACTGATGAAACGTGCGGTCGAGGATCGGATTCGCTTTATTAACGAATATGTTGAAATTAATATTGAAGGTAATATCGTCGTTGAAAAAGGAGACATGTTGGCCGTATTTCGTGCTACAGAATGGCGTGACCGTGCTATGGCAAATAATTTGATTTGGCTTGCGACAGAGGTATATCCAACGGAGAGGTTCATTGTATGGGCTCATAATGGTCACATTAGCAAGGCACAATCTCAAATTTACACTTTTGATGGCGCTCATAAATGGATGGGCGAGCTTATGCCGAAGGTGCTGCAGCGTCAAAGCTACGTGATGGGATTGTACATGGGGAGTGGAGAGTCAGCAGATAACGAGACTAGAGAAGCGATCCCTGTAAGTCCTTTGTTACCAGGGGCGTTAGAAGATATTTTATCAGGAGCGAAGCAGCCTTACACGTTTATGGATTTGCGCTACCGTGACAATGAGCGAGGAAACTCTTGGATGTTTGAGCGTGTATTTGCCTATGATTGGGGAAATATGCCGACTTTGATTGTACCGCGTCAACATTATGATGGTATTTTGCTTATCGATAAAGTAAAGCTGCCTCGTTATATTAAATAGTTGTGCAAGACATAGACAGTTAAATAGACAGTAAGATGTGGTAACTTGAATGGATAGAAATATCCTATTTCCAAATAAGAAAGCACAAAATGTCAAGACGGTCATCTTGTATAACTGCTAGGATGTAAGCAAGAAAAAAATACCGTATTTAGGGAGTTGAACCTTATGAAACCATCGAAATCAACTCACACATCCAAGCCGTTATCTACAAGATGTCGTCGTTTTGTTTTGCTTATGCTGACAGTGGCAGTAGCGTTAACATCCGTAAGTTATGCTGTAGCACCGAGCAATATTGCTTCTGCTCAAAGTAATCCGGAATCCAAGCAGGGAAAGCACAGTGAGCAGCAAGCAGATCAAAAAGCAGACCAAAAAGCCCGCATCTATCCGGAGGCTATTGCCGATTGGAAGAAGTATGTGAGTGACCATGCCTATGCTTTGAAATCGATTCTGCCAGAGAAACGAGTAGATGGAGCAATTCCAGAAAGTAATTTTCAAGATCTTGATATGTTGATTCCCTTGCTAGCGGATAAACGTATCGTCTATTTAGGTGAGAGTAGTCATGGAGCTGCTGAATTTAACTCAGTCAAGACGCGTCTGATTCAATATTTGCATCAGCAGCTTGGTTATAATTTTGTTGCCTTCGAAAGCGGTCTGCCCGATGCAGCAATAGCGCAAGGTGAAATGAAGAGCAAAACGGCTGAAGAGACGATGAAACGCTCTATTTTCAAAGTATGGTGGACGGAAGAAACACTTCCTTTGTTCCAATATATGAAGGATACGCAGGACAGCCAGCAGCCGCTTCGTTTGCTAGGCTTCGATATTCAACTACAGACTCCGCTCCTTAAGGACGCACAGTGGTTAAAAGATAAGAAGCTCCAAGAAGAAGTTATGCAGGCAGAAGCTGATCTGTCCAAATGGAGCCGTGGTAAGGATTTAGCGGGCTACCGTAAGGTGAGGCCAGAACTTCTTACTTTGTATAAAAAATTATTAGAGCAAGTGGAATCTCATGCAGACGAGCTAAAGAAACAATATCCGGATGAGCCCAAAATTACAGTGCTGATGAAACGTGCGGTCGAGGATCGTATTCGGCTTATTAACGAGTTTGTTGAAATCAATATTAACGTTAATATTGATACTGAAAAAGGTAATATGATGGCGATGTATCGGGCAACGGAATGGCGAGATCGTGCCATGGCGAACAATTTAATTTGGCTTGCTACTGAAGCCTATCCAGAAGAAAAATTTATTGTTTGGGCTCATAATGCCCACATTAGCAAAGCGCAATCTCAGACTTATGTTCCTTTCACCCATAAGTGGATGGGCGAGCTCATGCCGAAGGAACTCCAGCATCAAAGCTACGTCATGGGACTATATATGGCAAGCGGGGAATCTGCTGATAATACAAGACAACCGATTTCGGTATTGCCTTTAATCCCGGGTTCTTTAGAGGATATTTTATCTGGAGCGAAGCAGCCTTACACGTTTATGGATTTGCGCTATCGTGATAATGAGCGTGGGAACTCTTGGATGTTTGAACGCGTAGTGTCTTATATTTGGGGAAATGGACCGTCTTTGATTGTTCCGCGTCATCATTATGACGGTGTCCTGCTTATTGATAAAGTTAAATTGCCGAAGTATTTGCCTAATTCCCCAAAGTCTTAATCAAATTTAATAGAATGATGCATTTATAAGAAAAGCGATAAGAGTTTCCGCGGATCAGCGGTTTTCTCTTATCGTTTTTTGCATGATCATTCGTATTCATATGGTGAACATAAGTATCACGATTGCTAGCAGCGTCGTGGCAATGAGCCCAATGAATACGGGAATCAGATTGCGCCGCGCGAGCTCGAAGGGGCTGACGCCGCAGATCGCAGCCGCTGGAATGAGCGCCCACGGGATAAGCGTTCCGCCGCCAACCCAAATCGCGGTGACTTGACCTAGGGCGGTCAAGGTAGCAGTGCCTCCATCGATGGCAATGCCGAATACGCTGGCAACTGATCCTGCTAGCGAAATGCCAGAGAAGCCCGAGCCGTCCAGGCCTGTAATCGTGCCAACGGCGGTCATCGTGATGGCACCAACTGCGGGATGAACAGGTACATTGTGGGCCAGTGCAACGCCCAAGTCATTGACGATGCCATGCGAGCCGACAGGCAGCACCGAACCGTACAGTTCGATCAAAGCCGCATCACCAAGATAAAAGAAGGCGGCAATGGGAATAACAGGGCCAAATACTTTAAAGCCAAACAGGAATCCATCTATAAGATGTGTTGTTGTCTGTTCTAGCCCTTTTCCACGATAAGTGAGCATGCAGATGAGTAGAAGAATAAGCACAGCGGTACCGCCGACAAGTGCGGTCGCTTCACCACCTTGAAGCTTATAGCGAAATAGAATAATGACATCGAGCGTGAAAAGAAGAACGATAAATATGGCGGATAAACGTTTTAGCAGTGGAGTGAGGGCATAAGTCCCTTTTAAAGAGGTATCGGTAACATAAGGGGCGTTAGTATCACTATTAGCATTATTAGCTTTACAAGTAATGTTAGTATTACTAGCGCTACTTGTATTTCGAGTATTATTAGCAGCATTACTTGTAGCACTAGGGCTATCAGAAGGAGGCCCAGCTTCCTGAGGAGCCGTATTATTTGAAACATTCGTATAATCTGCATCGCCTACCGTTTCGGAAGAATCTACTTCTGCATCTGTCGTACCGCTAGCAGGATGCAGCCGCCCTGATCTTATGTCTCGTCGTATTAGCCAAAAGGCGGTTCCTGTTGTCACCGCCCCCATTACCAAGACGAGCGGTAAACTAGCGCTAATGACGCTCTCCACGGGAATGCCTGCGGCATCTGCTGTCAACTTCGGAGCGCCTTGGATAATGAAGTCACCGGACAAAGCAATGCCATGTCCGAACAAGTTCATCGCCATGGCGACTGCGATTGGTGGCAGTCCAACCCGAAGCGCCGCTGGCAGCAGTACAGCGCCTACGAGTGCAACGGCAGGCGATGGCCAGAAGAAAAGGCTAATCGTCATCATGACAAGGCCGATTGTCCAAAAGGCCATGACAGGACTGCGCATAAAGCGTGTAAACGGAGACACTAGCGCTTCATGTATACCAGAAGCGAGTAGAACGCGGCTCATGCCAACGATGATAGAGATTATAAGAATCGTTGGCATAAGCTCTTTCATCGCGTATATGAAAGTAGAAAATATGCCACTGACCGCTGATCCAAGAGAGGAGGTAGCGATCCAGCCCAGCAGTAATATACCTACGATACAAACGAGTGTTGTATCGCGACGCATAATGAGACAGACAATAATAAGCATGATGAAGATGAGATAAATCCCATGCAGCCAAGTTAATTCCAACACAATACTCATACCTCCTCTAATTTGAATAGGCTTACATTTGGGTAATCCATCATATGCAAATGCCTATCTTTTGGAACGTACAGTCATTTCAAACAAAGAGGTCCTTCTAAGCAGGAAGCTGCTCGGAAGGACCTCTTTCTATTTATAAAATTCAATTAAGCATGAGTGCGCATGTTAGCGATCATTTGACGAAGAACCGTTTGCAAGATACCGCCATTGCGATAGTAGTCAACGTCAACCATGCTGTCTAGACGTACAATTGCGTTGAACTCAAATGCTGTTCCGTCTTCACGTACAGCGGTTACTTTCACTTGTTGGCCTGGTAGTACTGCATTGGACAATCCTTCGATAGAGATTACCTCACGACCAGTCAAGCCAAGAGATGCCCAGCTTTGACCCGCTTCGAATTGAAGTGGCATTACGCCCATACCTACCAAGTTGGAACGGTGGATACGCTCGAAGCTTTCAGCGATAACTGCTTTGACGCCTAGCAAGTACGTACCTTTTGCTGCCCAGTCACGGGAGCTTCCTGTACCGTACTCTTTACCTGCGATAACGACGAGATTTTTGCCTTCTGCTTGATACTTCATGGAAGCATCGTAGATTGACATTACTTCGTCAGTTGGCAAGTACTTCGTTACGCCGCCCTCTGTACCCGGTGCAACTTGGTTACGGATACGGATGTTCGCGAATGTACCGCGCATCATTACTTCATGGTTACCACGACGTGAGCCGTAGGAGTTGAAGTCTTTGCGTTGTACGCCATTGTTAATCAAATATTCGCCACCAGGGCTGTCTGCTTTGATGTTACCAGCAGGGGAGATGTGGTCCGTTGTAACGGAATCTCCAAGCAACGCCATAATGTTAGCATCTTTGATGTCGGAAATATCATCAAGATCGTCGCTCAAGTTCTCGAAGAACGGCGGGTTCTGGATGTAAGTGGACTTCGGATCCCACTCATAAGATTCGCCTTTAGGCACTTCGATTGCATTCCAACGCTCATTTTGTGTAAATACGTTCTCGTATTTATCGATGAACATTTGCGGATTGATTGCTTGAGCAACAGCTTGTTGTACTTCTTCAGAAGTAGGCCAAATATCTTTCAAGTATACAGGCTCATTGTTCTGATCGTATCCGATTGGCTCACTGGACAAATCGATATTAACCGTTCCAGCTAGCGCATAAGCAACAACGAGTGGTGGAGATGCCAAGTAGTTAGCTTTCACTTGAGCATGTACACGGCCTTCGAAGTTACGGTTACCGGAAAGTACTGCTGCTACTGTCATATCGTTATCTGCGATTGCTTGGCCTACTTCGTCTGGAAGTGGACCGGAGTTACCGATACAAGTTGCGCAGCCGTAACCAGCTACATGGAAGCCAAGCGCTTCAAGCGGCTCCAACAGGTTCGCCTTCTTCAAGTACTCTGTAACGACGAGGGAACCTGGTGTCAAGCTGCTCTTGACATATTCAGGCTTAACCAAGCCGCGCTCGACTGCTTTCTTCGCAACGAGACCTGCACCAAGCATTACGCTAGGGTTGGATGTATTCGTACAAGATGTGATTGCTGCGATAACTACCGCACCAGTTCCCATCTTGCTAACTTTATTGTTAGGATGCTGAACTGTAACTTCTTCAGCGATCTTCTCATCGGACAAGCCGTAGCCGCCTTTATCCAATGGTGTACGCAAAATGTCGTTGAACTCTTTCTTCATGTTCGTCAGTTCAACACGGTCTTGCGGACGCTTTGGTCCAGCTAAGCTTGGTACAACGGAGCTGATATCAAGCTCGATTGTGTCGGAGAAGTCCGGATCTGCCATGTCAGCTGTACGGAACATGCCTTGTGCTTTGTAGTACTCTTCAACGAGTTGTACTTGCTCTTCTTTACGACCAGTTGCGCGCAAGAAGTTCAATGTTACGTTATCAACTGGAAAGAAGCCGATTGTAGCGCCGTATTCAGGTGCCATGTTCGCAACCGTTGCACGGTCTTCCAAGCCAAGCTGCTCAAGACCAGGACCGTAGAACTCAACGAATTTACCAACAACGCCTTTTTTACGAAGCATTTGTGTAACTGTCAAAGCCAAGTCAGTTGCCGTTGCGCCTTCTGCCAATTTACCTGTTAGTTTGAAGCCGATAACCTCTGGTGTAACGAAGTAAAGTGGTTGTCCAAGCATACCAGCCTCTGCCTCGATACCGCCAACACCCCAACCAACAACACCAAGGCCGTTGATCATCGTTGTATGGGAGTCTGTACCCACTAGAGAGTCAGGGAATACTTCTGTTACGCCGTCTACTTCTTTGGTAGCTGCTACAGAAGCAAGGTACTCCAAGTTAACTTGGTGAACGATACCTGTAGCCGGCGGTACAGCGCGGAAGTTATCGAACGCCGTTTGAGCCCAACGAAGGAAGCGGTAACGTTCTTCGTTGCGTTCGAACTCAATGTTCATATTATATTCAAGAGCGTCTTTACTACCGAATGCATCTACCATGACAGAGTGGTCGATGACGAGGTCTACTGGAACGAGCGGATTGATCTTCTTTGGATCGCCGCCTGCTTTTTTAACCGTGTCACGCATTGCTGCCAAGTCAACGACAACAGGTACGCCTGTGAAGTCTTGCAATACGATACGAGCAGGGATGAACGGAATCTCTTTGTTTCCATCACGCTCTTCAGCCCAGTTCGCGATTTGCTTAACGTGTTCTTGCGTAATTGCACGACCATCGAATTGACGAATTGCTGCCTCAAGAAGAACTTTAATAGAGAACGGTAGGCGAGAAATGCTGTTGAAACCTTGTGTGTTTAGTGCATCCAAGCTGTAGTAACGATAGGACTTGCCTCCGACTGTCAGCTCGCGCTGAGCGGAATATGCATTAGTTCTTGTCATGTAAAGGACCTCCTTCATGGTTGTGATTGCAATATCTAGTTAGTGGTAATCGTTATAAACTCCTCAAATCCTCTTTATCAAATGAATGTTTCATCTAATGAAACCCCATTTCATATTTACAATACAAGTATATCGTTTCTAGTGACGCTGGTAAAGATGTTTTGCTTCAAAAATATGCCTAAATGTTTCACATCGACATGTACAAGACAAGTTGTGCATACATATGAATTTAGATGAATAGGCGATGGACAGGAGGAGGCAGGAAGATGAGGCAGGCATGGAAGACGACATTATATGCTTATGTTGAGCAACATAACCGACACGAAGTAGACGAACGCCCTCAAGCACTTCTTACGCCAATTACGGATAGAAGATATGTGCTCATGATGAGTGAACGCAGGCAGCGGCTGCGCGAATGGTATCGGAGTCGTGAACTTGAGCCAATCAAGTCCCAAACGAAGGCCAAATTGAACCGTGTGCGTGAGGCAGAGGGAGAAGTACATGTTGACTTGGAGTTCCATGTTCAACGTGTCGGCCAGCAAAAAGGAAATACATTAATAGAAGAGCGGCTGGAATCGGAAAGGGTCGTGCTTGTAAAAGAAGAAGGTGATTGGGTCATTGCTCAGATCGAGCATGCTGCTCCAGAACGTAAACCGATGTCAACGCTCATACAGGATAAAAAGCTGCTGCAGGAGCATCGTTCTACGACACGTCCATTTCTGAATCGAAATGTACTTGGACAATCAAAGCCAACCAACTTGACGCCTTATCGCCGTGAAATGGCTGTAGAATATGCAGAATTGTATTGGAATGAACCTAACCCTCAATTTTTACACTTCGAGGTTGATTGTACGAACTATGTATCACAATGTCTCTTTGCAGGTGGAGCACCCATGAACTATACTGGTAAAAGAGAATTAGGCTGGTGGTACAGAGGGATGGTAGCCGATCGAGAAGCGTGGAGCTACAGTTGGGCGGTATCCAATAGCTTAGAGAGTTATTTCACACATAATCAGTCTGGATTGCGAGCAATTGCAGTGGATCACCCAAATGAACTCAAGCTTGGAGATGTTGTCCTTTATGATTGGGACGGCAACGGACATTATCAGCATAGTTCAATCGTAACTGCATTCGATTTGAATGGAATGCCACTCGTGAACGCCCATACGACGAACAGCCGTCACCGTTATTGGGATTATCAAGATTCTTACGCATGGACGGAAGCGACAGCGTATCGCTTTTTCCACATATCAGACGTATTCTAACCGCTTGAAGTTATGAATTGCATGTTGCCGGTATTTTGGTACAGTCAGCGAAGCCTAAGGTGCGTCATGAATAGACTAACTGCGCGAAGTGCGCTATTTGGAGGGGCTTATGGATAAACAACGTAAAATGCGCGTCGGCCTTGTGTACGGCGGCAAATCCGGAGAACATGAAGTATCGTTATCAACAGCGTTCGCAGTTATGAATGCTTTTGACTTTGACAAATATGAAATTATCCCATTCTTTATTACACAAGCAGGGGAATGGCGTGTAGGCAGCTTGATGAACGCACCATTTGCGGATAAAGAGCAGCTGAAATTGCTAGATTCCAAAGGTGGAACAGTTCAAGCAATGGATATGTTGTTCCGCAGCTTGGATCGCAGTGCAAGTACAGCCTCTGAACCTGCTATCGATGTCATGTTCCCGCTTATTCATGGAACGAATGGTGAGGACGGCACGATTCAAGGCTTGTTCGAAATGGCTAATGTACCTTATGTAGGTGCAGGCGTACTGGCATCGGCTGTCGGTATGGATAAGGCGTTTATGAAGCTTGTATTCGCAGATGCAGGTTTGCCGCAAGTCCAATATGTTCATTTTATCGGAGCAGAATGGAATCGTGATCAGGAGCAAATTTTGCGTCAAACGGAAGAGGAACTCGGCTATCCTTGCTTCATTAAGCCAGCTAATCTTGGCTCATCTGTAGGCATTTCGAAGGCGCGTAATCGTGCAGAGCTAATCGCAGCTATCGAGCTTGCTCTTCAATATGATCGCAAAGTCATCATCGAAGAATTTGTAGATGCTCGTGAGGTTGAGGTAAGTGTATTGGGGAATGACGAGCCACAAGCTTCTGTAACGGGAGAAATCATTTCTTCCAATGAATTCTACGACTACAAAGCAAAATATATCGATGGAAAATCCGGCATGCAGATCCCAGCTGAGATCGATACTGAGCTGGCTGCTAGCATTCGTGAAATGGCGGTTCGTGCTTATCGTGCGATTGATGGCTCTGGATTGTCGCGTGTAGACTTCTTCGTTCGTCGTTCCGACAATCAAGTGTTTATTAATGAAGTAAACACGATGCCAGGCTTCACGCCGTACAGTATGTATCCTTTGATGTGGAAAGAAACAGGCAAGCCGTATCAGGAATTGCTGGATGACTTGATTGAACTTGCATTGAATCGTTTTGCAGCGAAACAGAAGCTTCATTATGTAAATGCGTAATCGTAAACATGCATCATCGATAACTACAGGATCGTGAATAGATAATTAAGTAGGAGCGTGCTGCTCAGCTTACTTCGTGTAAGTTGTCGGCACGCTTTTTTTTTGTGAAAGAGATGAAATTTCCGTGGACATACTGATTTCTATATAAGTATCAACGGAGGGAAATCAATATGAAACGGAAAGCTTCAAGGTTTGCTATGTTGGGTGTTATTGTTGCTGCGAATATATTTGTAGCAATACATGTAGGAGCATTTACAAATGAAGAGGTATTTACCGCCTATACGGCTCCTTCAACTGGGGAGCATGACTCCATTCAAGAGCAGCGGGAGCGGCCTATCGGAAAAGAGCATATAGGTTTGAAAATGAAGCGGCTTCAGCTTAGTGAGGTACTCGTTGAACTTGGATTGGGGGCGGATGCTTGGCACAAGGCAACTGCGGAAGGTAAGTCACTTGTTGAGTATGCACATACGAAAGGGGTAGCACGGCAGACCATTGTCCAGAAGATGAGCGCTAGGATACATGAGAAGGTAGAGCAAGAGGTGCGGGTTCGTAAGCTGCCAGCGAAAAAACGAGATCGTTTGAAGAAGATGCTGCAGCTGCGCATCGAGAGGCTTATTGATCGTAAGTTAAATGAGAAGGAATTACTTCGCATTAGCTAATTCTTTGTTAGGATGAGCTGACGAGCTGCGCCTATCTCACATTGCCATCCCGTGGGGTTTCATGCTTCAATAGAAGTATCAGATGTAGGGAGGGGCGGTTATTATGGGGTTCCAGACAGAGTTCAATTCGGTATGCAAGTTTAAAAGCGAGCAAGAGCTGTATGAATTATTAGAATATGGACGCGGGAAGATGAAGAAATCTGGCTTGCGTATTTTCCCAACGGGTCAAAAAGTAATTGCGTATACGCCAGATAATACGGCAGTTGCCATTGTCAAAATCGTTGCTTCTATCGCGGAAATTAACTTCCAGGGAGAAGAGGTAACAGAGGTTGAGATGGAGTTAGTGCGCAAGCTGACGGATGAAGAGTCACGCATACAAACAGCGCTAGCTTTTGAGATGTTCTTTGGCGAGCAGAAAGTGTAAGTCGGTTCATTTTATTACAGTAACTTTTGAGTATATCAAAGGTCATTCCTTTCGGGATGGCCTTTTTTGCATGAAATTTCGTCACTATTACATGTGAAATTGATTCGTTATGAATAAATCGAGGATAAATCATGGAGCGTTCAAAGATGGATCAAAAAGACGTCAAAGATTATCCACTTAAGAAAACAAGAGATCGCATAAGAAACTCAATTATAGCGAAATGATTTAACGCAAAAATAAGAACAGACGTTCGTAATTAATTAATGGGAACTCCATCAAGCGTTTTGTTCTAGACATGTTAAATTGATATTACGAAATCAAACGCAAACGACACACCGGTTCCACAATGGAACAAAGGCGCGGGCAGGCGCAGAACATGTGTGATTCGGTTTGCGTTTGATTTTTTTGTGCCAACATATGTGTTCGAACAGTGGGGACGTTTTTACGACATCTCTACAAGTTGGTTAAGGAGGAGGGGGGAAACGATCTACGATGTGGGAAGCAAGCTATGAGGCGTTGCAAGCTCGGATGCGTTCGCTGCTGCCAGAAGTAACGGCGTGGTATGCAGGGCATTTGCCAGCTGCACCGCAGCGACCTGCTGTGTGGGTGCAGCTCTTAAAGGCTAAAGACGAGCGTGCGAGTGCTAGAACGACAGCGTCAGAAGTGACTTGGCAAGTGGTATATGTGCCACCGTTAATCGGGGATGTGCCCGATGGGCGAGCACAGCTAACCGCAGCTGAGCGTATTCGCAGTCATTTTACTGCTTTACATCAACTGAAAGACAACAGTGGGAACGTGTTCAATAGGGTGTCTGTAAAAGGTGGCACACGAGGAGCAGACACATTTGTCCGCATTACGTTAGCGGCAGAGCTTGAGGATCCGACTGTACAGCATGATCTTATTAAAAAAGTATCTGTTCATTATTAAGGAGGAATAATCGATGGGGTTGCCTAGTGTAGTAATTGAATTCAAACAAAAAGCAGCAAGTGCTGTAGAACAAGGTGCTGTTGGTGTACTGGCACTTGTATTGAAAGATGCATCAGTAAATGAAGTGAAGGAATATACGTTGTTCGGTATCGAGGATGTACCAGCTGGATTGAGTGTTGAAAACTTAGCTTATATTCAACAAGGGATGATTGGTCTTCCTAAGGAAGTGAAGTTGGTTGTGATCCCGGCTGCGGCTGTTGATTATAGCGCTGCATTGGATCGTTTGGAGACAATTACATTCAATGTCGTTGCTTTCCCTGGTGTTAAGGATACTGAAGTTGCGGCTCTATCCACGTGGGCGAAGACGATGTTTACGAATAAAGAGCGCCGTATTCTCGCTGTGCTGCCGCATGCAGCAGCGGATCATCCTGCTGTTATTAACTTTGCTACCGACAACATTGAAGTTGGTGCGAAGACGTATACAGCTAGTCAATATACGGCTCGTATTGCTGGCTTGGTTGCTGGCTTGCCTTTGACGGTGGCACCGACATTCCAAACACTCCCTGAAGTGACGAATGTACCGAAGCTGACGAAGGCAGATGCAGATGCAGCTGTTAAGGCTGGCAAATTGATTTTGTTCCATGACGGCGAAAAAGTGAAAATTGCTCGCGGTGTTACTTCTTTCTTAACGGTTACAGAAGCACTAGGTGCAGACTGGAAGAAGATTAAAGTCGTGCGCATCCTGAACAAGACGTACCACGATATGAAAGCAACGATCGAGGATCATTACGTTGGCAAGGTGCAAAACTCTTATATGAATAAGCTGCTGCTCATTTCTGCAATTAATGCGTATTACGAAGTGTTGGAGCAAGAAGGTATTCTTGATCCAGGTAAAAATATCATTGATATCGATCTAGCTGCGCAGCGTACGTACTTGAAATCGATTCTTGGCGCTGAGGAAGTTGCTAAGATGACAGAGCAGCAGTTGAAAGAAGCGAATACACGTGATCAAGTATTCTTGGCGGCAACACAGCGTCCGTTGGATGCAATCGAAGACGTGAAGATTAGTGTTTATTTGTAAGGAAAATGTTGTTCAAATTATAACTTGTAACGATACGATTAAGGAGGAATTATAGATGGCTTTTACTGGTGAACAAGTAATATCCGGGACGTTTGGTGAGGTATGGATGGCAGGGGATTATGTAGCGGAAGCGCTATCCCTTGAAGCAAAAATCGAGATTGAAAAGGAAGATGTACCTATTACCGGTAAGTTTGCAACAGATTCCAAATTTATGGGCTATAAAGGTACAGGCACGTTGAAAATGCACAAAGCGAATTCTCGTATGATCAAATTGATCAGTGAAAAGATTAAGCGCGGCATTAATCCTCGTTTCAGCATTATCTCCAAACTTAAAGATCCATCTGTTGATGGGGTTGAGATTATTGAGATTAAGGATGCTAGCTTTAATGACCTAAGCTTAATCAACTGGGAATTGAAGAAGAAGGGCGAGATTGAGGCGCCATTTACATTTACAGACTGGGTCGTAACTGCGTCAATTTAATGGTGTGGAATCGACTATGCGGCTTAACGTTTGCTGCAAAAATGAGTCAATGACAGGCGGTGTACAACGTATGCCGTCTTTTTGCTATTTTCATACTTTCATGGAATCAGAAAAGGGGTTATCAATATGAGTAAATCTACATTTGATCTTTTGCTAGGCTTGGGGCAAGGCAAATTGAGCCGTCCTTCTAAAGAAGTAGAGCTTAAGCGTCTTAGCCAGAACGCTGGTGAGCCGGTTGTTTTCAAGTGCCAAGCGTTAACGATGGATGAGTTTGAAGAAATCCAAGAAATCTCCATGTCTGTTAGTAAAAAGGGAGAGTTGGAAAGCTTCAGCGCGAGCCAAGTTCAGCTGTTTACGTTATTGAAAGGTATCGTGGAACCTGATTTAAAAGATAAGCGCTTGCTGGATGCATATGGGGTTTCTACACCGAAACAATTGTTGGAATCTTCGAAGCTTCTTTTGCCTGGTGAAATTACACAGCTTTACAACATCATTTCTTCGCTTTCTGGCTTTGGTGAAGGTTCCTTGGAAGAGTTAAAAAACGAATAAGGTCGGATGGCTATGGCGAAATGCTCTATTACTATTGGAGCCGAAAAGGCATCCGGCCTTCTATTATACAGTCGATGTCAGCGGGCGAGCGACACCTTATCCGTGCGTTTTTTGAGATGGAATTGGAAGAGCGCCATAAGGCCGCGAAGACAGGCAATGTGTTCGTTACGATGTCCGCTTTATAGAGGGGGTGAAGAAGGATGAGTACAGGTACAGGTGGAGCAGCAGCTGGAGGTTCAGGCAGTAGTGCAGGTTCGGCGGGGGCTTCAGGAACGCCGAGTGATGGTGGTGTGAGCAGTCTAGTTGGCTCGATTAATCAGGCTAGGAAGCTGCAGCGCGAGTTCAGAAAGATGCATGAGACCGTGAAAAATATCGGCAAGACGTTGGATGAAATTTTTGATAAGACTTATAAGTTGAAGGTCGACACATCTGCAATCAATGAAGCTAACCCGGATGAGAAGAAGAGGCAAAGAACTGTTGCGGTACAGCCTGCTATAAGTAATAGTAACTGGGGGTTATTCTTCCCCATCCATCTAGGAAATAAACCAATTCAAGTACCAATGACTGCTAATGCGCAGCCAATTGCGAACCAATTATCAGGGCTAGGTAAATTAGCACAAAATGTAGGTAGAATGTTGGCTCAGGGTATAACCTCGGCAGTTGGTAGTGCGATGGATCTGGAGCATCAAATGTTGAGCATGTCACGTACCGTAGGGGATACAAAAAATGATGGATCAGCTGGGCAAAAAACAACTGCATTTGTGAATGATATCCGTGAGCAGGGAGCTAAAGGTCCGTTTTCGGCAGATGAGATGATGAAGGCTGGCATGGATGCTATCAAGATCACTGGCGGTGACACTCAAGCTGCAAAGGACATGCTGACTGCAGCCCAAAATATTGCAGCTTTAAACCCAGGAAAAACAGTAGGGGATGCAGTGAATGCTTTGCAAGAACTTCAGGGTGGCAAAGCAGATGCTTTGGCAGACTTTGGCTTTACAGCAAGCAAAGATAGTTTGAAGGCTGCAAAGGAAGGTAAGTTTTCAGAAGTTAAAAATGACAAAGATATAAGTCTCACTGATACCTTTGCAAATGGAAAAAACGACTATGCGAAAACAGGCAAAGGGATGGCTAATACGCTCAAAAATTCATTAACAGCGGGTTTGCAGGATGCTGGTTCAGGGATGCTTACAGCAATCAAGCCAGGTCTAACCCAGTTAATTACTTTGGTGCAAGGATTCCGTCCTGTGTTTCAAACACTTGGAACATTTGCAGGGGCCGGTATTAGTGCTGTGGTAAGGCATTTGACTGCTTTTGTTAGTTGGATTCAACCTAAGATGCCAGAAATCATTAATGGGATTCAAACGACGGTTGGACAAGTTAGTGCTACGATGGGGCCTATCTTTGAACAATTTATGGGGTTATTTAAAAATGTGTTCACCTGGGTGGATGCGAATATGCCTATTTTCAAAGATGCACTTGGTTCAGTGTTTGCTACCGTTGCTCCTCTTATTAGTACGGTTATGGATGTATTTCAGAGGTTATGGAAGGTATGGGAGGAAGCTTGGCCGACGATTCAAAATATTTTAACGAAGGCTTGGGAAACAATGCAGCCTATTTTCACCTTTTTACAGGATGCCTTGACTTTGGCCGCTTTTGTTATTGAGCAGACGTTCAAGCCTGCTATTGAAATGTTGTGGGGCGTATTTGAGCCGCTTCTGGATGCGATTAAAAACACGATGAGCTGGCTCGGTGATCGATTCGGCAACCTCGTGGACTGGATAACGGGCGAGACAACACCGCCGCAAGACCGTAAAGATCCGCAAGCGAAGCCGCATGCGGCAGGTTTGCGTACGGTGCCGAGAGATAATTATCCAGCCTTGCTTCATAAAAATGAGGCTGTGCTTACTGCTCAGGAAGCGAATCAATATCGCAATGGCAGATTTGGTGGACGCGGCGTTACGATCAATTTAAATCACCCAGTAGCGCGTGAAGAAGCCGACTTTGCAAAATGGGCACAAGTGCTGCGCGCTGAGCTGGAAGGAGCCGTTGTTAACATGGCTTAAAGGAGGTGAACGAGTATGATTGAATTCTGGTTGTCTTTTCGGAACGGCGAGGAGCAGCTTAGACTAGCTGTTCCACCACAAACCTTTGAAATGCAGACGGGATCAACGTTGACTCCGGTTAACATTCATCAGCTTGGAGAAGTCAATGTGATAGGCAAGCGCAGATTAAAGGCTATTTCGCTCAGTTCTTATTTTCCGATTCGAGATGATGGCCTTTGTCAGTATACACATTTCCCTACACCGGAAGTAAGTGTGAAGCGTATCGAAAAGTGGCGCGACAGTGGAGAGCCGATTCGTCTTATTATTTATGGGCAGGGTTTGAGCATTAATGAGGCAATGGCGATTGAGAACTTTAACTATTCACAAAAGCATGGGCCTGAGGATGTCTATTTCACACTTGATTTAAAAGAGTATCGTTTCTTGGATTATCGAAACCCAAGTAATCAAGAGCTGAAGCAAAGAAAACTGCAATTGCTGAAGAATGGGCCTAAATCATATGTAGTGAAAAATGGAGATACGCTGTATTGGATTGCACGTAAGCTGCTTGGTAACGGCAAGAAGTGGCGGAGTCTTGAGAAGCTTAATGCTGATTTGTATTCGAATCATAATTTAGAGCCAGGCGATAAATTTGTACTGAATTGGGGTGCGCTTCGTGAAGCTGATTTATAAATCCCGTTCAGGACATACAGAGGATATTACATCGCTGGTAACTCGTATCACATGGAGCGGCACGTTGAGCGAAGCGGCGCGCAAGCTTGAGTTCTCTGTTCTTACTTCAAAAATGGATCGCAACCTGCCTTATGTAGCTATGGAGGTAGGTGAGGTCGTCATTTTATACGGAGATGATAAGCAGGAGTTGTTTCAAGGTTATATTTTCCGAAAAGGGAAAACACTTAGTGGTTTGGAAGTGAGCTACAGTGCGTATGATCGCCTCATCTATTTGCTGAAATCAAGTGTATCGATGAAGTTTAAAGATTTGCAAGCGGAAAAGATCGTGAAGATGATATGTGCAGATTTGGGTGTGCCTGTCGGAAAGTTACCTGATTCGAAGGTGCCGCTAAGTTTTATTCATATGGGGAAAACGGCTTATGAAGCGATTATGGTAGCTTATACGTTAGTATCAAAAAAGACAAAAGGAAGGCCGTTGTTTATTCCTCGTATGGACAAAGGCAAACTTACCGTTGTTGCCTCTGGAGAAGTCGTTGCGAAAAGAACACTTTCATCTGCTTCGAATTTGCTTGATGCTAGTTACGATGAAGATATCGAGAGTATGATCAATGTTGTTCGTGTTATAGACCAAGATGGCAAGCTTTTCGACACGGTTGAGAATAAAGGTTGGAAAGATAGATACGGTAAACTTCAAGCAACGGTGCAAAAAGAAGACAAGAAAGATGTAAAGACGACGGGTACAGCTCAGCTAATGGGAATGCAAAGAACGGCTTCCGCACAAGTGCAGGGAGGCCCCGATATGATCGATATGATCACAGGACATATGATCAAGATGAATCATGGCTTGTTCGGCAGAACAGGTCTATTTTTTGTTGGTGGGGACACGCATACGTTTGAGAATGGTCAGCATTCAATTCAGTTGGATTTGCAATTCCAGAAGATGATGGATGAGCGAGTTGCCGAATAAGGAGGTGGCGGAATGTCGCAGTGGTCGTGGTTGGTGGATTATATTCGCGAGCAAGGGGCGAAGCTGAATCCGCCTACCATGTTAATTGGAGAAGTAACAGCTTCAATACCCAACTTTAAAGTAAAGGTAATGGGGCTGGAATTAGATCGAGATGAACTATGGATTGCTGATTTTCTACAAGGTCGCGAGTTGTTAGTAGGCGAAAAAGTAGCGGTCATGCCGTTAGTGGATAATCAGCAATTTGTCGTGTTATGCAGGGTGGTGAGACCGTGATGGATACGAGCTTTCCATTTATGGAAGAGACATCGGACACTGCAATAGAGCAAGTAGAAGGACTGCCTTTGTTTCAAGAGTATGCCTGGGACTATGAACAAAATGATTTTGTCTTGCGAGATGGACAGCCTGTTATTTTAGCAGGAAATGAAGCCTTGAAAGTATGGGTATACAAGGTGTTGAAAACGAAGCGCTATCGATATCCGGCATATAGTTCGGAGTATGGCAGCGAGTTTGAAACACTAATCGGCAGCGCCTATACACCTGCTATCCAGCGCAGTGAAGCTGAACGATTTATTCGGGAGGCCTTGCTAGTGAACCCATATATCTCGGACATTGAGCCGCCAGATATCCAATTGATTGGAGACGAACTACGTATACATGTAGTCGTCAATACGATTTACGGGGAGGTGACAGTCGATGTATGAACAGCAAACATGGAGGAAGCTACTTGATGAAATGCTGGAAGGTTTACAAGCTTCGCAAGTAGCCAAACGGGAAGGGACTTTTGTCTATGATGTGCTATCCCCGGCAGCTCTTCAGTTGGAGCAAGTTTATGAGCAGTTGGAAGAGGTGTTAAGGCTAGGTTTCGCTGAGACTACGAATGGTCGTTATCTCGATATGAGAGCTGACGAGCATGGTTTGCAGCGTAAAGCCCCAGAAGCTGCACAAGGCAGCGTTCGATTCAGCGGCCGTGCTGGATCTGTTATTACGAAAGGCGCCATTGTAGCTACCGCAAGTGGGACACTGTTCCAGACAATGCAAGAAGTGATATTCGCAGATACTCAGCCCGTTCGAGTTGATATCGCCGCAGTGGAGTCAGGTGTTTCTGGCAACGTGCCCGCGGGCTTGATTAACGCGGTTATTACGGAGCTGGCGGGTGTGACGTCTGTAACGAACGATAGCCCTACATATGGGGGGTATGAAGGGGAGACAGATAGCGAATTGTTGGCTCGCTTGTTGGCGAAGGTACGTAATCCTGCAACGAGCGGCAATGTGGATCATTATATGCAATGGGCCATGGACATTGCGGGTATAGGGGATGCGAAGGTATTTCCCGTGTGGAACGGCCCTGGAACCGTAAAGGTTGTTCTATTGAGTACAGAAAAAAGTGCTCCAGCTCAGGGATTGATCGATGAGGTGAAGCAGCATATCGAGAAAATGCGTCCGATTGGCGCAGAAGTTACCATTGTTGCGGCTAAGGAAGTTCCTATTCATATCGAAGTGGATGTTTCCTTGACGCAAGAGGGAACTGATCTAGCTCTTGTTCGCGCTGAGATTGAGCGCGGTACGACGGATTATTTGGGCAAGTTAGCATTCCGCGATCCTGTTGTAAGGATTGCACGCATTGCGAATGCTGTGCTGGATTCGTCTTCGGTATTGGATTACACTAGCCTGCGCTTGAACGGCGGAACTCAGAACCTTGTACTGGAAGCTGACCAAGTCGCCGTACTAGGGACGGTGAAGGTTGTATGATCGCAGGCCGTATACAAGAAGGAACTATGAAGTTTGCTTCCAATTCGAATGAAGTTGCAATTGTAAGGGAGCAAATGCGGCAGTCGGTTCCAGAATTTCTACTCGAATCGCTGTTGTATCGGGAATTGTTAGATACAGAAGCGGCTCGACTTGGAAAAGCAGCTGGGGATACGGCGGAACTGCTGCGTCAGTTCTATGTCGATACAGCTACCTTCGGACTGGATAGATGGGAACGTTTTTGCGGCATTCCTGTACAGCCGACGAAGCCACTTGATCAGCGACGAGCGGTTATCAAGTCTAAATTGAGAGGGATTGGCACGGTAACAGCCGACGTCATTCGTAGTGTAGCCGAATCGTATTCGAATGGTGAGGTTAGTGTTCAAGAGTTTGCTTCTCAATATAAGATCGTGATTACGTTCATTGGCAAGATGGGCATTCCACCGAACTTAGAAGATTTACAGGCCTCTCTGCGGGCGTTAATTCCAGCGCATTTGAGTATTGAGTACGAATATACTTACTTGTCTTGGGCCAACTTGGACAAGTTGTTGTTAAGCTGGAACGATTTCGATGATTTGAAGCTGACATGGGCTCAAACCGAAGTATTCGACTACCGCCTGCCGATCGTGCGCTCAAGTATAGGCTTAACGATGGCGGAACAGTGATTAGAAATAAATTAAGGATAAGCATTTAAGGAGGGGATATAACGATGTCATTTACATTTCCAGTAGATGCGAATAACAAGGCTGGTGCTGTGAAACCGATTGGCACAAACGGCTTCACAGTTCCTTCCCAGCAGACAGGTTATGAATCAAAGGAAGTAAAGCGAGTCAAGCTGGAGGCGGGTAAGGCTGCTGTATTGACCTTTTCAACGTTGTGCGAATCATTCGATATCCAAAACTTCGGCGTGGGCGATATCTATATTAATGTAGGTGCTCCTGCTACTGTAGATGGCGCAGATTGTATTCTAGTGCCTGAAGGCATGGGGTACACATTGAATGTACAGGCGAAGGAAATACAGGTGATCTCGGCAGCGGCACCGACCGTGCAAATTGTGGGGGTGCGCTAATGGGTTTATATCCGTTGAACGGGGGTAATCAGCCGAACAAAGAGCCCCATGCGCTGGCACTTCGCGAAGGAACACAAATCGTTGATGTGAAAGAGGCAACACCACTCACGATCGATAACGTGGAGGGACGTACGCTCGTTAATTTGATGGGGATCTCGGGAAGATGCGAGGAACCGCATTTATTTACGAAAGTGCTGCCCCTTGAGGTGTCGCTTGATACTTCTCGTAAAGTTGAAGGCAATGGCTCTTTACTACTCGTATCTACAGTGTCTAATGACTCTTACTACGGTGTTAGTAGAACCATCAATATTAACGCTGATAGTCATTACATTGCGGTTGCCATGGCACACAACATCACAGCATCTGCGCTCCGACTACAAATTCACGGCATGGGTGGAGGCTCTAAGTTCGTAACTGCTGATTCGGAGGGATATGGAGAGTTTGAGCCATTAGCCGTTCGTTTCAAGCCATCGGACTTAGTTGCTACATCTCAAGTGGAAGTTCAGCTTTGGATTAAAACGGCTAGCACGAACGCAGGTGGCAGTTTCGATGCCATTCGTGTATATGAGATTAGTAGGAACGAGTATGACGCAATTGGTAGCATGACGCCGAAACAGATTGCTGCTCGTTACCCATATACGGATACCTTGACGCATGTTATCAATCCGTATGTAGAGGTTACGGGTATGAATTTATGTCCTGATTTCACGCGCTTTGACGTTCACAGTTCAAAGACTATGCAAGTTGTATCCCCGCAAGAGACGAGGATTGTCTTACAAACCGATAATCAAAGCGCGTACTCATTTGACTCGGAGCATTTCGCGGTAGTACCTGGACAAACGTATACGCTCTCCGCTGATATTGAAGGAATCGGGGTAGTGATGGATGTTTATACCAATGTTGCGGGTCAGCCCATTTTGGATACGCCGCAGGTTGGTCGTGACGTGAGGAGCACAACATTTACCGTTCCAGTCGGAGTTCGTTCTGTGCAAGTTCGTATTATTATTGAATCCGGGGCGAAGGCAGGGACTCGGACTGTAAAAAATCCGATGCTAGTCGTTGGTATAACGCCTAAGTCGTACCAACCTCAGAAACGAAGTCTATGGGCGCCTGAGGCTAAGCTCGCATCGCATCCGGTAACGGGTGCAGATGCTGATATATTGTATACGGGAGATGATGGCTCTCCATACGTACTTGAGAAGTGGGAGAAGGTCACTCTAGATGGAAATTTAACATATCGCCATGTTGATAAAGGTGCGGGATTTAAAATATTTTACACAGAAACATTGCCTCCAACGCAGAAGGATACAGCGTTCGTTACAAAGTACGACGGTACGATACTGGGACGCAAGTTGCAGGGGGAAATGCTAACCGCGGCTGATGCTCAGGTGTTAACGGATATTACCGATCCGAATCCTAACCTTCTAGTATTCAGCGTATCAAACGCTGAAAGTGGGTGGGGAGATATGTATTCGCCAACGTCTGAAGAAATTAAAGCTTATTTCTTGGGATGGAAAATGTTCGATGTATCCACGAATGGAGCAGACGGAAACGGAGTATACAATCGCACTGACAGTAAAGAAAAAGGATGGACGCCGTTGGACAGCTATAACGGTACTCGCTACTTCGGCGCTACTGTCACAGTTCCTAATGTAGCCCCTTCACAATTGATTAATGGTAATTACGCGAAGCACAGGGATATACATCCATACCGGTTGCAATATCTAAAATCAAAGCCGAAAATTGTTCGGGTTGAGACATACGATACTGGCGCGTCGCTTGTGTCTGGTGCGAATGTAGTGACGGTTGGCTCGGGCGTCATCTTCCGTGAAAAGGCGGCAGTCCTTACTAGTAAAACGGCTGTAGCTATTGGGGATACACATAGCCCGACAAAACAAAAAATTAAGAAGGCAATTCAAGTTTATAAGGGTGCTCGTAGAGACGGAGTGTGGTATAGGTCGTATATTAACCCACACGGTTTAGAGAAATTTAGAGCGGATATTAGCAATTATGATCCAAACGAAACATATTACATTACGTATGCGGCGTTCATTCCGGCTCTTGTGGCAACTATCAACGTAAAGGCCGCGGCGAACATGCGTGGCACACTTACAGCTCTCGTCGATCAGATGGGTGATGTGAATAGCCGTCTAAGTATGGTTGAGGCGCAGCAGGCAATGGAGGGAATAGAAACCTGGGTTGCACCAACGTTGATGAATGGATGGAAACCGTATGCCGACGGCTATCAAGTACCACGTTACAGTATCGATAACAATGGTATCGTACGACTAGAGGGGCTTATGACCGGAGGGGTTACGGCGGCTAATACGACATTGTTTTATCTTCCAAAAGGATACCGTCCAAAGGGAACACAATTATTTGAGTGCACGGGTGCCGGGAGTGTTGAAAATGTAGCAATAGCTGTACGTATAGATGTAGGCTTTGATGGGCGTGTGTTTATTAATCAAAGTAGTACGAATTTACACGCTGCGTACTTATCCATAAGTGGTATCTCATTTAAAGCAGAACAATAACGTAATAAGAAAAAGAAAGAAATTAACGGAAAATAACTATCAATGAACTTAATATTTCACTTAGTAAAAAGTCCAGCTAACTTCGCAGGGCTTTTTCTTTTATAGAAGGAGGTATAGCATGGCACGGAAATTACCGAATGGCTTGAATCGCTTTGATTCAAACGACTATGTTCGAATGGAACATTTCAATGAGCAATGGGAAATAATCGATAGTACCATCGGAACATTGAAAAAAGCCGACAGTACAGCACAGACTGCGATTAATACTGCAGCCGCTGATATGGAAAATACTCTATCCAAACAAATTTCATTGATTCCTAATGTTCAGACGGTGGCTGTGAAGCGTGATACGTCCCTAACGCTGCGGGAAATGCGTGGTCGTACGTTAATCAACTTGCTTGGGCGTGGAGGTGGATTTTACACCGATGGAGACGGGAACGGAGTCGCTGACGGATGGGGGACTGACTTTGGTCGTACGAACTTCTCGATCTATACGAACTCTGACGGTAGCAAAGTACAGGTCATCAATGCGGTAGCCAATGATGATAATCAGTACGGTCGACGTGTTGACTATATGGGCCGTATTCCGTTTCAACAAGGTGAGAAATACGTATTAATTGTTGAGCAGACGGTAGAGAATGCGAGTATGCAAGGACGTATCGTCGTAGAAAATGCCAACGGGGAAGTAATGATTGAAGAAATAGGCGGCTTAAGTAAGACTGTGGTACGAACGTTTACAAATACGGTTACAGGTCGCGGAAATCTACGATTATATAACTTCTCAACGCTTGGTGCAGTCGGCTGGATGTCTTATAAACAGCCTCGCATTTATCAAATTGATGATGATGCTATCGCAATGATCACGTCTATGACACCAGAACAAGTGGCTGCGAAGTATCCGTATGTTGATGGTATGGCTTTCGTAGATAGTCCGTATATCGAAACGATAGGTGCTAATCTTGTACCACTTTTATCGGAGTGGGAACTTTCTTCAGGCACTTTAATTGGCAATAATACAGTTGAAGTATATACAGATCAGGCTTGGGCAAGAGGGGCGACGTATACCTTTGACGCGCATCCTAATCAAGTATACTCTGGAAGCGTTGAACTAGCAGGCTATGTGTCAGCGGACAAGCATCCTTATACTTCGATAGAATTTTTTGACTCCGCTGGTAAATCGTTGGGCTTCAATAATCGAGTGCCGATGGATAATGGGCGATGCACATTCCAAGCAACATCTCCAGATGGAGCCGTGAAAGGTGCTATGATTATCGCCTGCGTGGGTACAGGCTGGTTTTATTGGACGAATCCTATGCTTACTTTGGGGAGTGAGTCTAAGCCATATACACCGCAGCAGCGTGGACTATGGGCGGCAGAGTGTAGTTTGGGCTCTTTCCCACACACGGGTCGACATAACGATGAATTGTTTACAGGTACGGATGGCAAACCGTACGTAACAGAGATGTGGGAGAAACTTGCTCTCGATGATTCCTATCAATATAAACTGGATTGGCTGGGTCCTTCCTATCACACGATTGTTTTAGATGGCAAATTAATTCCGTTGATTAATGGTGTTGTATACGGAATGAAGTACGACGGAACCATTCTGCGGCCATGGCACACGACAGTAGATACTGGTGACTTTGTATGGGGATTTGGTACAGGAGATAACTTCTACTTGACTATTTCTCATGAAGATAGTGGCTGGGGGCCAAATTATCAACCAACACAGGATGAGATTAAAGCATATTTCTTAGGTTGGCGCATGTACGATAATCGTCACGGGCGAGATTCCAAATACAACGTCACGGACGGTACGGGAAATTATAAAGCATTCAGCCGAATACTAAATAAAAATATCGATAGTGGTACAATAAACATTGTTCCACAAGAGTCTTACGAGGGCTGGACACCTTACCAACTGTCATATCTTCGTAAAAATCCGGTTGCTCGTCCAGTCAAGACGTATGAAACGGGAGCGACGCTGTCAAAGGGAAATAACATCGTAAGAGTTGGCAGTGGAATGGTTATTCGTGAAAAGGTAGTTCCACGCGGCGCAGATGCAGCTGATCCGAACGTACAGATCAACCGAGTAGATTTTGGTAGTGCTTTAAAACATAAAGTGGCTAAATTTAAAGGTGTATATGTGAACAATGCTTACGATTCCACACGTTGGAAGGTCATAACAGCTAATGATGGTACGAGTTATGGGCAGGAACGTTTAGTGACTAGTAGATATAATTTTGAACCGTCTCAAGCTTACTACATCACATACACGAAGCTAGCAACTAGCGCGCCCCCTATTTCGATAATTGCTGAATATGCTGATACACTAGGTGCCTCTACAGCACGTATTGCGCAAGAAGCAGCAGATCTTGCAGCACGTGTGAGCGTATTGGAATTTAGCAAGGGAGAAGCGCCAGTAGTAACGGAGTGGGTCAAGGCTACATTAATCAACGGCTGGACACCAGGAAACGATCGTGATCCAAATTTTGCACCGATGTATCGCAGAAACGGCGATTATATCGAATTTAAAGGATCGTTACAGGGCGGCGTAATCCCACAAGTGGCATTTCATTTGCCGACAGCATTGCAACCAAGATTTTTCCGTAACACACCATTAATATCCACTGCAAACGGTAAAGATGTTGCTTCTCCAGCATCAGCGTGTTATTTAAATGTATCCAAAGAAGGCGTTGTAGTTCGTGGAACGACGGCTAATAATTTTATCCCGCTGGATGGAGTACGTGTACCTCTTTAGAAATCGAGCTTTAAAGTGAGGTAAAAACGAGTCTGACACCTTTGAGTGTTTCAGGAACGAGTAAACAAGGAGGAGACAAAATGAAAGAAGCCATAAAAGTGAATCTTGATGGATTTTACATCGAACCTACGCTTGTTGCGGACTCCGTGACAGGCGTTTTTCCTATTACAGAACTACCGGAAAAGGAATCAGCAAGTACAGACTTTTCCAATACGGAGAAGTCTAACGAGCCAGTAACGGTAGGTTATATGGTGGCAGTAGAAGTGCCAACTGGATTATATAAACCGCGATGGAATTTTGACTTGGAGGAATGGGTAGAGGGGTTAACGCAGCAAGAGATTGATGCTTTGCATCAGAAGCAGCAGGAGCCAGCTTCTACCACAGAAATGATTGGACGTCAGCTCGTTGAACTCAAGCTCCAATCGATGCAGCAGAAAAATGAGATTGACTCCTTAAAGCAGCAGCTAGCCAATGCACAAACAAGCAAATAAATAAAAAAGCTAGCGTAAATAGCTGATAAAAGATTCGCGGCTGCTCAGAATGGTTTAATGACGATTAACAGCGATAAATAGAAGGGAGATAAGGACAATGGAATTTTGGAAATATGCATTCGATATGAATTGGATCAATGCGGAGATTCTTCGTAAAGCTGTGCAAACAACGAGCAATCCATCTGGAGAGATTACACCAGAACAATACCGTGAAATTACATCCATCAATTATGTGTAACACACGTCAACTCAGCCCCCGGACAATCCGGGGGCTTTATTTGTTTATAGGAGAAAATAATATTTCAATCATAGCTGTATGGCAAAAGAGATATATGAAAAAGAACTTGAATAAGAACATCTGTTCGTATATAATAAGAGTATAGATAGTGCAGATGTGAACAAAGGCGGTGCTACGATGCTTTGTGACGTATCTTTCGACCTTCCGGACCTAGACAAGGAAGCGACTCGTAGAAACGTTGAGGCGGTACTGGAGAAATACCGTATGTATAAGCAAATTGGTTATGAAGTGAAAGAAACAAGACTGACCTCTACCTACACGGTGCGTTCTCATGGGCCGACGAACCGAGTAACGGACCAGACGGGTGATATTGCTGCAGACAATGTTGATATTCCTGAGAAGATGCGTACATATTGTGAGCGAGTGGAGAAAGCTGCACAGCGCTTGCCTGAGAAGGAACGGCAGATTATCACCGAGCGCTATTTAAAGGAAGACGGTGTCTATGACTACCAAGTGTACAGCTTTACGTTCGATCCCCCTTTATCCGAATACAGTTACTACAAGCTAAAGTGGAAAGCCATTTCCAAGTTAGCCATCTCGCTTAATGTTCAGGTGTTTGTTGACACGCCTTCTTGATCGATTTCTTCCAAAATACACGCGCGCACATAGCCGGTGGTTGTCTATTTCTCCGGCTTCGTGCAGCATATTTTGTGTTTATGTTCTCTTTATACGCTCCAATCTTCTACCGAGTTTGAGCTGTCCGCATGCCTAAATTCCGAGCTCGGTCTTAATCCAGTGTATCTCCAAATCTCCAAGTATGATCCAATCTCTTGATTGGGATGCTATACAGTAGCAAATCACACATTGGAGGCTACAACTATGCTTGTCCGCTTCGGATATGTAGCGATGTCGGTACTTGTGGAGAATTGTTCGCCTTCACGTACGATGACGTATACGAGCTACTGTAAGATTGATGACCGCGAAGCCGCGATTCGCAAGCTGGAACGGTTGTCTGAGGAGAATTTGACCAATACGCTGCGGTTGTTGAAGCATAATCGTGCTCATCATATTGAGTTGTACCGCTGCTCCAGCAAGCTAATTCCACTCGCCACACATGAAGCGCTCGCAGATTGGGATCCCTTTATCGCTTTGAAAGAACCATTTGCAGCAATTGGTGCGTATGCCAACGAACATGGGATGCGACTGAGCTTCCATCCGGACCACTTTACCGTACTGAGCACGCCTCGGGAAGATGTGCTGCACAATTCGATCCGCGACTTAGGGCATCATCTTCGCATGCTTGAGGCGATGGGATTGGATGCACGAGCAAAGAACAATATTCATATTGGCGGTGCTTATGGCAATAAGAAGGCAGCGGCAGAGCGATTCAAGGCCAATTTTAAGTTGCTGTCAGAACCTATCAAGCAGCGTTTGACACTAGAAAATGACGATAAAACCTTTACCGCTGCAGAGACGCTGGAGGTATGCGAACAGCTTCAAGTTCCGATGGTACTTGATATTCACCATCATTGGGTTAATCATGAGGGGGAGCAGCTAACTGCGCTGTGGCCAAGAATATTGAAGACATGGGATACTGCTTATGCTCAGGCGGACGTCCCTGCTGATGATCCGCTTCCGCCTAAAATTCATGTATCGAGTCCGAAGAGTGAGAAGGATATTCGAGGGCATGCCGATTATGTAGATGTGAAGCCACTGCTAGCTTTCTTAAGGGATATCGCTCCGTATACAAACAGGCTGGACGTTATGATTGAAGCGAAGAAGAAAGATGATGCGCTCTTTAAACTGATGCATGACCTTACTCAGTATGAGGGCGAAGGGGTTTCGCTCGTAAGTCCTGCATCTGTGAGCATCCAATCTTAATGATGGTCGTCACTTGAAAAGATGCGCGAAATACGTTACCTTGTACAAAGAAAGCAAACCGTTTATTTGGAGAATCTTGCACGTGCAGAAATGTACAAGCTGGAGCTTGCCAATTGTTCAACGGTGAGAGGAGGATATGTAAAAGTATGTCCCAAGTATTAGCAGGTAAAAATATCGTCGTCATGGGTGTTGCAAACGATCGTAGTATCGCGTGGGCAATCGCGCAATCGTTGGCAGCTCAAGGCGCAAGACTAGCGTTTACATATGAAAGCGAGCGTGTAGAAGCTCGTGTCCGCAAGTTGGCGGAAACGATTGAAGGTTCTGTGATTCTTCCTTGCAATGTTACAGTGGATGAAGATATCGATCAGCTTGCTGTACAATTGAAAGAGCATTTCGGCACGCTGCATGGTATTGTGCACAGTATCGCATTCGCGAAAACGGAAGAGCTAACAGGCATGTATGTGGACACGTCCCGTGCAGGCTTTGCGCTAGCGCATGATATTAGCGCGTACTCCCTCGTAGCTGTTACGCAGCGTCTACATCCGCTTATGACAGAAGGCGGAAGTGTAATGACGATGACGTATCTAGGTGCTGAGCGTGCAATGAAGAACTACAACGTTATGGGTGTAGCGAAAGCTGCGCTAGAAGCGTCTGTTCGTTACTTGGCAAATGATCTTGGCCAACACAATATCCGCGTAAACGCGATCTCCGCAGGTCCAATTCGTACATTGGCAGCGAAGGGGATTGGCGACTTCAACTCCATCTTGAGACAAGTGGAAGAGAAAGCTCCGCTTCGTCGTACGACAGATGCTGCAGAAGTAGGGGATACGGCGATGTTCTTAATGAGCCCGTGGTCCCGAGGCATTACAGGTGAGGTCATCTACGTGGATGGCGGCTACAACATCGTATCTACTTAGTTGAATGATTGACGGCGGCGATCGAGCTTGTGCGTTTGCCTACCGATTACCACGCGCCTTGCACAGGTGTCTCCTAATGAGACGTTATCCTATGCAGGGCGCTTGTTCTATGTGCCGCTAATAATATGCGGTGCAATTGCGGAAGGCCGCCACTAAGGTTGTGGTTATATTCGAGGCGCTGCGACAATAAATAGAAGCTATGGGCTTCGTTAACACGAAAGAAGGAACTTGGCATGTGGCTTGAGATCGTGCTGCTCGGATTAATTGGATTCGTTGCAGCGACATTCGGCAGTGTGGTCGGTTTAGGTGGAGGAATTATTCTCGTTCCTGGACTGGTTTTTCTTGGACCATGGCTGCTTGGGGAAGCGGTTTCATCTCAGACAGCAGTCGCAACTTCATTAGCTGTCCTCATATTTACAGCGTTATCTTCCACGCTTGCTTACTCCAAAGTAAAGCGAGTAGATTGGAGAAATGGCTTGATCTTCTTCATAACGAGCGGCCCAGGGTCGATGGTTGGTGCACAGCTCGCACAGAATTTTCAAGATAGTTCATTCCAGTTGGCATTTGGCTTTTTTATGTTGGCGATGGCTGTTTTGATGATTGTAAAAGAAAGAATGAAGCCGCTTCAGATTCAATGGCGTCGTATGCAGTTGTTTACAGATGGAACAGGTGTGACGCATGAATATGGTGTGAATATCCCGCTTATGCTGCTGATAGGATTTATGGTCGGCTTAGTTTCGGGATTGTTCGGCATTGGTGGGGGCTCCTTGTTCGTGCCATTAATGGTCTTGTTATTTCGATACCCAGCCCATATTGCAACTGCAACTTCGATGTTTGTCATCTTCCTTAGCTCGATATTGGGCACGACTGTCCATGCATGGAATGGCTCTGTGGACTGGATGCTTGTACTCATCTTGGCTCCAAGTGCGTGGATTGGCGGTAAGTTCGGTGCCGCGATAGCCAATCGAATGTCAGGCAAAGGGCTGCTGTTGCTGCTGCGGCTGACTTTGCTTGTACTTTCTCTTCGTATGATTATAAGTGGATTTATGGCCGATTAGTGGAATTTGATTGATTACGGATATTTGGATGAAACTTCGGCAAGGAGGCAGCGTATAGTTAAGGATATGACATTTTTATACAGAAAGTAGTGAGAGAGGATTGAATCAGGATAAGACACCTTACGTTGTAACGGGGAAAAGTTTTACCGCTGTGGCGATTAACTGTGCTGCAAAAGCGGGTGAATGGATCAAAAGTCGACTCGGTCAATATAAATCGTTAGAAGTGAAATCTTCCATGCACGATGTTGTAACGGAAGTGGACAAAGGTGCGGAATTAATGATCCGCAAGCTGATACAAACTCATTTCCCGCATCATAGCATTTTGGGTGAAGAGGGAGCAGGGTGTGGACAGGCGGCTTCGGAAGAAGCACTAAAAGAAGCGCTGCAATCTGAATACCTTTGGATTATTGATCCGCTGGATGGGACGACGAATTATGTGCATGGCTTCCCATTCTTCTCGGTATCGATTGCGTTGGCACATAAAGGTGAAGTAATTGTCGGTATCGTGTATGACCCGATAAGGGACGAGTTGTTCGTCGCAGAGAAAGGAAAAGGCGCTTATGTCCGCGGTCAGCGGATGCAGGTAGCAGATGAAAAGAACTTACATGGCAGTCTTATCGCTTCAGGTTTCCCTACAGACTTCACTCGGGCACTGCCAGTGAATCTGAAAGGCATTCAGGCCCTTGCACCTAAAGTGCGAAATATCCGAACGGCAGGCTCTGCAGCCCTACATATGGCGTATGTGGCAGCGGGTCGTCTAACAGGATTTTGGGAGCTGAACTTGAATGCATGGGATTTGGCCGCAGGAAGCCTTCTTATCTCTGAAGCGGGCGGAAGTATTACAGATACACATGGTCAGCCGTATCATCTTGGAGTGAGAGATGTGCTGGGTTCAAATGGCCATATTCACGCAGATTTCATTCAAGTACTCAAAGATGCGGATGCACAAGGATAATGAAGTGAATAAAGTTCTCAGAGAGCTATTTAACCGATTATCTGATGTAGACAGGTATTATGAATGCGAGCAATGAGCAATGCTTTGAACAAAGCACAAGCGTACAGCTCTTGCTATTAATAGCCGTATATAAAGAAACAACCTGCATGCAGTTGAACTGCTTGCAGGTTGTTTTTACGTTGTTGGCGGCATGATGACAATGGCCTGAGACCCCATTTGCTCCCAGCCGCGGCGGAAGGCATCTATTTTGATGCGATCGGTGCGTCCGAGTGGATCTAGGACATACATGTATTGTTTATCGTAGCCTGTAACGAGCAAGGAGTGCTCGTAATAAGTAATGCGGACAGGTCCAGTCGGTGTTTGCCATTGATGCCAAGCCTTTTCAGGGACTGCATCATACAATGTGGTGTGAATGACCCATACGGGTGTCCCTTGACCGACCGTATACTTCAAATGCTCAAAAGTCGTACCTGTAATATCCGCTACTCGACCAGGTGCATACTGTTCTGCTAATTCAGCGATTGGCTCATGATACACACCAAGCCCAGGGTTATTAATATTATACATATCGCCTACAAATCCATCATGCGGATTGCCGAAGTAGATTGTATTTCCAACCTTCTTGTAAGGGGTTGGTTCTTTTTTTATCTGTTTGGCAAGTGTCATCTTATCTACCTGAATGTCATTTGCATATAACAGCATGGCGAGCGCAGTTACCTCACAACCGCGAGGTAGTTCAGGCAGCTGCATAATAGCCTTGGCTTTCTTATGTCGTGCCGTTATAGGAGGTGGCTTAGCAGGATCCCATAACACTTGATTGCTGCCACGATAAGTCACCTTGCGACCAGCATTTTTTCTTGCATAGGCGACAGCCTCATTCCACGTCTTAAATAATGCCTGACTATGATTCGATGCTTCCACTGTGAAAGAACCAAATGCTTCATAAGCAATATAGGAAGAGAGTTCTTCACGCCAAGCGGTCATCCGGTCAGAGTCTGGCGCATCTTTAGTGCGGGTTAACAGCACAACACCATCTTCAACATGAAGGTTGCGTCCAAATGCTTCACTCGCGGCTCGGAGTGGTACATAGGTGATTCCATCTCTTACGACAGGTTTGGTTTGGAGCGTGAGTGACTTGCCTTCTACTTTAGCCTGGGCTTTATTTAATGCGTATTGAATGCTTCCTTCTTCTGAAGTGAGCGTGATATTTCCTTGTTTATTGTCGTAAGTGAGCTCGGCATCGAAGTTGTCCGCTAAGAAGCGAGCAGGAATGAGTGTTTCGCCGCTATATTGATAGGGAGCAGCATTTTTCGTTTTCGAATCGATTGGTACTAAATAAGGCCCTACAATTGCAGTGTTGCTATACAACATGAGCACAATATCATCGGTAGGCATCTCGAATGAGAAGCGTCCTTCATTGATCTTGGACGATACCAGACGTTGTAATGGAAACACGCACAAGGTGATAATAATACAGAACAGCAGCCAGCGATTCGTCTGGCGAACAAGGCGTGACACCATTGCATCCTCCTACTAGTTACGTGGACATAGTTATACTTATTTATCGGATAGGAGGGGGAGAAATGTTAGTTCAAAAGTTGATTTGAATAATAGAAAAAGCCCTTTTGCGAGGGCTTTAGAAACAAAGTAGATAATATTACATTTTATAATAATTAGTCGTAGTCGGTACGACCCTTAACTAGATACTGCTTCGTTTGAGGCGAAAGCATATCTTCTAGTAGGATAGTCTAATTATTAAATTATGAATTTTATAGTGAGTACTTGTACGAGTACTTCTATGTTATCGATTTATTTAGATTGCTTCAGCATTTCATAAACTTGTTCCACATCTTTATCTCCGCGTCCAGAAATGTTAATGATAACAACCTCATCTTGCTTCATTTGTGGGGCCAGTTTTATGGCGTGTGCGACAGCATGTGAACTTTCCAGCGCAGGGATAATGCCTTCTGTCTTAGAGAGTCGCATAAAAGCTTCGAGCACTTCTTCATTGGAAACCGTGACATATTCTGCGCGGCCTGATTGTTTCAAATAACTATGTTCCGGCCCTATTCCTGGATAATCAAGTCCAGCTGCAATCGAGTAAGTAGGAGCTGGTTCACCGTTCTCATCTAGCAGCACGAGACATTTGAAACCATGAAGAACAGCAGGTACCCCTTGTGTTAACGCTGGCGCTTGGTCAGGTTCTACTCCAATAACTCGAACGCTAGGCTCGTCCAAATAATGTGCAAATGCGCCAATCGCGTTGCTGCCGCCGCCTACGCAAGCAATAATGGCATCAGGGAGCCTTCCCTCGGCCTGCAAAATTTGCTCTTTTGATTCCTTGCTAATGATCGCTTGAAAATGACGAACAATCGTAGGGAATGGATGAGGTCCAACGGCAGATCCGAGCAAATAAAATGTCGTTTCATAATTTATAACTAAGTCATTAAGAGCCTCATCGACAGCATCTTTAAGTCGGCCTTGTCCTTTACCTACAGATACGACGGTAGCGCCCAACATCTCCATACGGAACACATTAAGTGCTTGACGACGAATATCTTCAGCTCCCATATAAATGACGCAATCCATTCCGAACATCGCACAAACGGTAGCCGTGGCAACACCATGTTGGCCTGCCCCTGTTTCAGCTATTACGCGCTTAGCTCCCATTCGTTTAGCAAGAAGAATTTGACCTAGAACATTGTTGATTTTGTGAGAGCCAGTGTGATTCAAATCTTCACGCTTCAAATAAATACGAGCGCCGCCTAACTGTTCTGTTAAATGCTTCGCGTAGGTAAGAGGACTTGGTCGCCCGACATACTCACGTAAATAGTATTCGAATTCAGCTATAAATTCAGCGTCATCCTTGTAAGTCTCGAATGCTTCTGCTAAACGATCCAGCACCCCTTGTAATGCTGGCGGAACGTAACTTCCCCCGAATGAACCAAACATGCCTGAAGTAGATGTTGTGATAGTCATGGTTTGTCCCCCTGTTCGAGTAAATGGAATGGAAAAAGGTTGAAATACATTTATTTTAGCGGACACTGCAATGGAAAGTCTATCCTTTTTAATTGTGGTAGAGAAGACTTCGTTTCATCTTTATTTAGTGCTGCATACACATGATTTGCCCAATAAAGGGCTTATGTTTAATATTGGATTACAAAGCTATAAATGATATAATCAATATGTGTTGGAAGCGCTATCGTAAGACGATACTTTCCTAGCGACAGCGCTTCGTGTAGAGGAGAGAGCAGTACGAAGGAGCGGAGATACGAACATGACAGTACTGGGAGCTATTGAAGGCGGCGGCACGAAGTTCGTCGTCGGAATTGGAACATCGGATGGAACCATTATTGAAACGGAATCATTCCCGACAACAACTCCAGAGGAGACGATGGAGCGTACGGTGCAATTTTTCCTAAACAAAGGTGTGGAAGCGATCGGGTTCGGCTCATTTGGCCCTGTTGAATTGAATCGTGCTAGCGATACGTATGGTCATATTGCGAAGACACCGAAGCCGCATTGGAGCGGGTATGATGTCGTTGGGCATTTGAAGCGTCATTTCCAAGTACCAATTGGATTCGATACCGATGTGAATGCAGCGGCGCTCGGTGAAGCGACATGGGGCGCGGCACAAGGATTGAACAGCTGTTTGTATATTACAATTGGTACCGGCATCGGTGCAGGTGCTGTTGTAGAAGGGAAGCTCGTGCATGGACTGACTCATCCTGAGATGGGGCATATTGTAGTGCCGCGTCATGTAGATGATACGTATGCGGGCAAATGTCCTTACCATGGAGACTGCTTGGAAGGTATGGCAGCAGGACCCGCGATTGAAGAACGTTGGGGCGTAAAAGCTTATGAGTTGGGTGAAGACCATCAGGCGTGGGAGTTCCAAGCTCATTATATTGCACAAGCACTAATGAATTATATTTTGATCCTATCCCCTGAAAAGATTGTGCTCGGCGGCGGCGTATCTAAGCAGCGTCATTTGTTCCCTCGTATTCACGAGAAACTGCGTCAGCTATTGAATGGATATGTACAGCACCCGGCTATTTTGACGGATAGCGCTTCCTATATCGTATCTCCAGGCCTAGAGGATCGTGCAGGAATTACGGGCTCTTTGGCATTGGCAGTGCAAGCATTACGTGAGCAGTGTTAATTGGTTCACTCTAGGTAATAGATTAGTGACATTATTATATTTCTAATATAGCTCAGTAATAAGGGCTGTCCCACATACGTAGAGAATTGTGTTTATAGTTTAGTAGCATAAGCATTGCTTCAACAGAAGCCTCCAAACTTCCATTTATACAGTGGATGTTTGGAGGCTTTCTTTTGTATAGAACAAAAGTTAGCGCTTCATGAATCAGAGTGGAATTAGCTTTAGCAGTTGATGATTGAGATAGTTTCATATAAAATACAACTTGCAAGAAGTGTTAACCTATTTTAAATAAAAGAAGGTTAACAAATGAAAATTATTCTCAGTAACTAAGAGGTGAATGATGGCACTTCTTGAAGGACGTTTTGGCAAAGGGATATTTATATCAGCCACTGGAACAGAAATAGGGAAGACAGTTGTAGCTTCAGGAATTAGTCACTGGATGCATATACATAAGTCAGGTACAACCGCCTTGTGGAAACCGGTGCAAAGCGGAGTGGAGTTAGGGACTGTAGAGGCAGATAGTTACCGTTTGTTAAAAGGTTCTGGGTTAACAAATGTGGAAGAACGTGACCTCGTTACATGGACTTTTGACGAACCGTTGGCACCATGGGCTGCTGCTAAGCGAGAGGGTTTGGATATCGACATGGCCGAACTAATTGCAGAAGGAGAACGAAGACTGCGAGCAGTCGATAGGCTTGTTGTCGAAGGTGCAGGTGGTGTGGCTGTTCCTTTTCATGCTCGGCATACGATGGCGGATTTATCTGCTGCATTGCAATTGCCCATGTTAATCGTAGCTGCTCCGCTGTTGGGCACTGTAAGCCATACAGTAACAGCAGTGCAATACGCCCGTTCAAAAGGTGTAAAGGATGTTGCGGTTTTGTTTAGTGCCGCAGGGATAACACCAACTACCTATTTAAACAACAATGCTTATGAACAGCAGTTGCATGAAAATGCCGAGATGATTGAATCGTTAGCTGAAGTCTCGGTATTAGGCGCTGTGCCATATCTTCCGCATCCTAATAGGATGGATGAAGAAATGTGGAGCAACTGGCGCAAGGCATGGCTGCGTGAAACGGCACATATAACAGCTTTGTATGATTGGCTGAACGTTCGATTGTAAATGAACAATTCGATACATAGGTGAGAGGATGGGGAAGAAGATGTCTATGATGATGGTGGAGCAAGATTGGTTGGGGTTAGCACGTAAAGCAATTGCTGGGGAGCCCATTACAAGAGAAGAGGCGCTGCGTGTTATTCGAGCGGACGATGATGAAGTTTTGGCTATTATGGATGCTGCATTCCGCGTAAGAAAGCATTTTTACGGTAAAAAGGTAAAGCTCAATCTCATTATTAACGCGAAAAGTGGATTATGCCCAGAAGACTGCGGTTATTGCTCACAATCTCGTGTTGCGGACACGCCCGTCACAAAATACCCATTGCTTGAGAAAAATGTGCTCGTTGATGGTGCACGTAAAGCGATGGAAATGCAAGTAGGTACGTATTGTATTGTTGCGAGTGGACGCGGACCGACAAATCGTGAGCTGAATCAAGTGATTGAAGCGGTAGAAGAAATTAAGTCGACTATGCCGATGAAAATATGCGCGTGTCTCGGTATTTTATCTGAAGAGCAAGCTAAACGTCTAAAAAAGGCTGGTGTGGATCGTTACAATCATAATTTGAACACAAGTGCTGACCATTACTCTCATATAACATCTACCCATACTTATGAAGATAGAATTGAAACGGTTGAGACAGCGAAGTATGCTGGTATGTCACCTTGTTCTGGCGTCATTATCGGCATGGGAGAATCGGATGAGCAGCTAGTAGATGTTGCTTTTGCGCTTCGTGACATTGATGCGGACTCTATTCCTGTGAACTTTTTGAATGCGATTCCCGGAACGCCTTTGGAGAAGCTGTCTAATTTGGATCCTCGACGCTGCTTGAAGGCATTAGCATTGTTCCGATTTGTATGTCCGACGAAGGAGATCCGGGCTTCTGGCGGTCGAGAAGTTAATTTACGATCGCTGCAAGTATTAGCGCTATATGCGGCTAACTCGGTGTTTGTAGGCGATTATTTAACGACAGAGGGACAAGAGGCTTCTGCTGATCATGCGATGATTGAAGATATTGGTTTCGAGATTGAAAGATGCGCATTGTAAGGTATGCATGAAGACAGAGCGCTGCTGTAAGCGAGTAGAGACAGAGGTGCGGGGAGGTACTTCACCAAACAATGAATTCAAATAAGTACGATTGGATGCATCAAGAGCTGGGGCAATTGCAAGCAGGAGACCGTTTGAGAAATATGACGGAGAGCCATTGGTTGGACGATGGCTTTATGGAACGAGATGGTGTTCGTATGCTGAATCTTGCATCCAATCATTATTTGGGATTGAATCCGTGGTTGGATGACAGTGGCTGGGAGCAAGTGAAGGCATGGTGCCAGCAGTATGGGGAGACAGGTGTGCGTATTGGTTCGGGAGCTTCGAGACTTATATCTGGTCATGATGGTGTGCACGCTCAGCTAGAGCGGGAGATAGCAAAGTTCAAAGGACGGCAGGCCGCGCTCGTGTTCACGAGCGGATATATGGCCAACGTTGGTGTCATTGCCGCGCTAGTAGGACGGAATGATGCTGTTTTCAGTGATAGATTGAATCATGCCAGCATTGTAGATGGTGCGTTGTTAAGCCGGGCTCATATGTATCGATATCCGCATCTTGATATGAATAGGCTGGAGTATCAGCTGCAGCAATGGAATAAGACACTAGAGGGAAAGCGCAATCATGCTTTAATTGTAAGTGATGCTGTTTTTAGTATGGATGGCACAGTTGCGCCATTACATAATCTAGTGTTGCTGAAGGAGCGCTACAATGCGCTCCTTCTTATTGATGAGGCACATAGCGGTGGCGTATATGGTGCCGAGGGGCGCGGTTTATGCCATGAGTTAGGTCTGCATGGACGTGTCGATATTGTGATGGGCACGTTCGGAAAAGCATTTGGAGCAGTAGGGGCATACATTGCTGCCGATGACATTGTAATTCGCTATATGATTAATCGTGCTCGTACGTTGATATACAATACAGGATTGCCTCCGTTGATGGCAGCCCTCATTTTAATGCGCTTGGAACAGGTGAAGAGAGCAGACGAATCACGAACAACACTTATGAGAAATGCTTCAATAATACGTGATGGGTTGGAAAAATCGGGGCTGAATACAGGTGAGGGAAGCAGCCATATCGTTCCGCTCATACTCGGGACAGATGAGAGGGCAATGACGATTAGCCGCAAGCTTGCGCAATTAGGCATAGCTGGTATTGGGATTAGACCACCAACGGTTCCAGAAGGTACGGCTCGAATCCGATTCACGCCAATGGCATCTCAATCGGAAGATGAGCTGCGAAAAGCGGTTTCCATCATTGTGAAGGCGGTAGGAGAAGCTTGACGGAGAAGGGGCGTCGGAGTTAATGAGTAGAAGCCAACTGAGCGTTAGTGACAGTTATATATGGATTCACGGCTGGGGAGCCAGCGAACAGCTGTGGCACCAAGCTGCTCATGCGCTTCCTGATGCGGATCATCATTATGTTAATTTTATGGACTGTGGTTCATCGGATGAGATGGTAGCTGCGATCGTGGAAAGAATGGGTGTGGTTGCTGCAAGCTCGCAGCGATGCCACCTCGTCGGCTGGTCCATGGGCGGCATGCTGGCGATTGAAGCGGCTGCCATTTGGTTGCACGGAGCGGGCGGTGACGCGCGAAGCGTGGGAGATGTGAAGTTGTGTGGAGTGGCAAGCAATGTGCGGGCTGGCGGAGGCTTGGAGCAGCGGGAAGCGGGCAGTGATAGGCGAAGCGAGGATGATGTGAAGCTCCGAGAAGCTGTAAGCAACGCGATGAGCCGAGAAGATATGAGGCTTCGTCAGCCTAACGAAGGGCTGCTCGCGAGCCTTGTGCTGGTGGGCTCGACGCTGCGCTTCGTCGCGCCCACCAGCACGGAGGGGTGGCCGCCGCGCGTATTGCAGCGCATGCGGCAGCGGCTGGCCGCCGCGCCAGAGCAAACGCTCCACGAATTCGCGGTGCGCTTGCTAGCTCCGGCGGAGCGGCAGCAGCATGAGCCGTTGGAAGCGAAGCTCATTGAGCGCTTCCAACGGCCTGGCTTTACGCCCGCGGGATTGGACGCGGGCTTAGCCTACTTAGCATCCGCTAACTTGGCGGATGCGTGGGCGCAGCTATGCGCTGCGCAGCTCCCCGTGCTATGGCTTCACGGGGAGCAAGACCCGCTAGTGCCTATAGGCGCGCAAGCAGAAGCGCGCCGCCTAGCGGGTCCAGACGCCCGGTCCGTCGAATATCGACGACTGACCGGACAAGGGCATGTCCCATTCTTGACCCATCCAAGCGAATGGGCAGAGGAGGTGAGCCGTTGGCATGAACAATTTCAACTCAAATAACATAATGGAACGGCGATCCATACCACCCGAGATGAATAAAGTACTCGTCGGGCAACGATTCGATCGCCGTGCACATGAGTATGACCGCTATGCTGACGTTCAAACAAAAATGATTCAAACATTGCTGGATTGGCAGCCTGTGCAGCAGCATATGCAAGTGCTTAAAGAACAGAATGGCAATCATAATTTACGCATGCATGAGCCATCAAAGCTGCTCGACATCGGCTGTGGGACGGGAGCATTAACGCAAGCTGTGATTTCAGCTTTACCCTCAACATCAATCGAACTATCAATGTTAGATTTGTCACCACGGATGCTGCAAGAAGCACAACGCAAGCTGATGCTTGCAGGATATGACGTTGAGCAAATACAGCTTATTGCAGCGGACGCTGAGAAGTGGGCTGCTGTTGACAAAGTGATGGACAATGATAACGATAGCGGTACACGCACTATCACCCAAAGCCAAGACAGTTATGACCTCATCTTATCGAGTGCTGCGTTCCAATGGTTCAATCAGCCACAATTCACGCTGCAAGCACTCTATAAACGTCTGCGCACAAAAGGTATGCTGACATTCGCCACTTTTATGCCAGGAACGCTGCAGCAATTGCATGAAGCTTGTGCTTATGCAGACAGTCAGTTGAATTTTGACGTACATCCGCGTGGACAGGCATATGTGAATGCGGTGGACTGGCAAACATGGATGGGGAAATGTACATCTTCTTCAGCTTGGATGGAGCAAGAATGGACACTAACCTACGACAGCTTGGAGGACATGCTTCAACGTGTGCGACGAATTGGAGCGAGTAATGCGCTTCAACAGCGGTCAGCCCCTATTACACGAAAATGGATTCATTATATGAAGGAGTATTACTATGAGCATTATGGGATGGAAAATGGAAGTGTGCATGTAACCTATCGGGCAGGATTCGGGTACATCAGCAGCGAACAGATCTCAAACAAGATAAATGAAAGTAGCTTGAAATAAGCATACATAGCTGTATACGTTTCAATCGTTTCGCTGCAAGGTAAATTACTTCCGTATGCATATCCATCCATTAGAATAGACGTTGCCAAGCTGTATGAATTACTTGTTTGCAGTGCATCTTATAAGAGCGGCTATCGCTAGTGAGCAGCCGATTTTCAGCATATCTTTGGAAAATATGTTGCAGTGCCCTGCTTGCTTGCATCCGCTGATTCAAAATGTTAAAATGACTTATATAGTTTTTAAGTGGAATGCAATAGCGTGTTACTAGTACGACTAGGCATGAGCTAAGCAGCTGTTCATTAGGGTGAACTGCAGCTTCAGCTCGTGCCTTTTTTGACATTCAATGGTATATTTTCCAGCTTGATATGAATAAAAAGCCGTCTTAGACGGATCCATACAGTCAATACGCTGACAGCTAGATAACTTGAAGGAGGAATTTTCATGTTTGGTCTTTTTGGTAAGAAAAAAAAGCAAGTTTCAATCGCAGCTCCGATTACAGGTAAGGCAGTAGCATTGGATCAAGTTCCTGATGCAGCATTTTCACAAAAAATTATCGGTGACGGTATCGCAATCGAGCCGACTGAGGGCGTTTTCGTAGCTCCATTCGACGGAACAATCGTTCATTTGATCGATTCTCACCATTCTTTGGTTATGGCAAGTGACGAAGGTGTTGAACTTCTTGTTCATATCGGTATCAACACAGTATCCTTGCAAGGTAAGCCATTCACACCGCACGTGAAGTCTGGCGACAAAGTGAAAAAAGGCGATACGCTTATCGAATTTGACATCGCTCAAATTAAAGAAGCAGGTCTTCCAACAATTACACCGGTTATCATTGCGAATGGTGACATTGTAGCTGAATTGAAAGCACATGAAGGTAATGTAACAGCAGCTTCCAGCCCAGTTATTGAAATTACATTAAAATAGATATATTTATATTTTCGAATACAACGAATAAAGGAGCTATTTCATCATGGAAAAACAATTCACAGTTAAAAACCCACAAGGTATTCACGCACGTCCAGCAGGTGCAATCATGAAAAAAGCAAGCGAGTTCGCAGCAACTCAAATTTCTCTTGAGCTTAACGGCCGTAAAATCAGCGCGAAAAGCATCACAGGCGTATTGACGCTTGGAATGAAAGCTGGAGATGCAGTTACAGTAAGCGCAGAAGGCGATCAAGCAGAGCAAGCGGTTGAAGCAGTAGGCGCAGTTATCGAATCCGTACTTGACTAATTTTGTACATTATCGAAGCAACGTCTAGGCAATCGTAAAGGAGTGGAGAATCCTTCATGCTACTTAAAGGAATCGCAGCAGCATCTGGTTATGCAATCGGACCGGCGTTTATTATGGAAGAGCATCATACTGAAATTGAGCGTCGTGAACTGCCTGCTGGTGAAGTAGAAGCAGAAGCAGCCCGCCTGCAAGCGGCGGTACAGCAAGCGATGGCAGAGCTGGAACAGATCAAAGAAAAAACAGCAGCCAAGCTTGGTGAACACGAGGCAGAAATTTTTGCAACACATATCCTCGTTCTTCAGGACGAAGAGTTTATCGGTCAAGCGGTACAAAAAGTGCGTGACGAGTCTGTTAATGCAGAATTTGCAATGTCAGAAGTAACGCAAATGCTTGTTGATATTTTCTCCAGTATGGACAGTGAGTACATGCGTGAGCGTGCAGCGGACTTCCGTGATGTGAGCAAGCGTGTATTGACTGCTTTATCTGGCCAATCAGGCACATCTCTAAATGATTTCGAGGAAGCAGTCGTATTGTTCGCACATGATTTGACTCCTTCGGATACAGCTCAGCTTGATCGCAGCAAGGTAGCTGGATTTGCAACGAACATCGGAGGCCGTACATCGCACTCTGCAATTATGGCACGTTCTATGGAGATCCCAGCTGTCGTTGGTACGCAAAATGGTTCTGAAGCTGTAAAGACGGGTGATATCGTCATTTTGGACGGTTCAAGCGGCATTATTTTGGTTAATCCAGATGAAGATACAATCAAGACTTACCAAGAGAAGCAAGCGAAGTATATGAAGCGTCAAGAAGCGATGAAGCTTTATAAAGACAAACCATCGATTACAGCCGATGGTCATGAGGTTGAATTGGTTTCTAACATCGGTAACCCGCAGGATGCACTCGGCGCTCGCAACAACGGAGCTGAAGGTGTAGGTTTGTACCGTACAGAGTTCCTTTACATGGGACGTGACAACTTCCCGTCTGAAGAAGAACAATTCAACTCTTATGTTGCAGTGTGCGAAACATTGGGCGCTGAGAAGCCGGTTGTTATTCGTACACTCGACATCGGTGGCGACAAAGAGCTTCCATACTTGGAGCTTCCAAAGGAAATGAACCCATTCTTGGGCTACCGTGCAATTCGTCTTTGCTTGGATCGTAAAGATCTGTTTAAGACGCAGCTTCGTGCTATTTTGCGTGCAAGCGCTCATGGCAACGTCAAGTTGATGTATCCAATGATTTCTTCCATTGTAGAACTTCGTGCAGCTAACGAGTTGTTGGCTGAAACAAAGGCGGAATTGGATGCAGAGGGCATTGCATATAATAAAGAAATGGAAGTTGGTATGATGATCGAAGTTCCAGCGGCAGCGATTATCGCTGACCAGTTGGCAAAAGAAGTAGACTTCTTCTCGATCGGAACAAACGACTTGGTGCAGTATACGATGGCGGCTGACCGCATGAACGAGAACGTATCGCACTTGACACAACCATTCAACCCAGCAGTTATTCGTTTGATCAAGATGGTTATCGATGCTGCGCACAAAGAAGGCAAATGGGCCGGCATGTGCGGCGAGATGGCTGGTAACTTGAAAGCTGTTCCACTCTTGCTCGGTCTTGGCTTAGATGAGTTCAGTATGAGTGCAAGTTCTGTACTTTCTGTTCGCGTATTGTTGAGCCGCTTAAATCGTGAAGAGATGAAGCAATTGGCTGAAGAAGCGTTGAACTTGGAAACAGCAGAAGAAATTCAATATTTGATTGTTGACCGTGTACCTGCGATTCAGGAACTTACGATCTAGACACAACAATGCAGGCTGGGGGAGTGGAAATGTATCCTAGTCTGCATTTTTTTACATTTTTAGTATAATTATGATGTTGTTCTCTAATTTAGTGTAATAGTTGGATAAACGCGATAATATCGCATATCTTGATTGACAATTATCAAGGATTCTTCTAATATAATCATTAGATTGACCGCTGTGATGGCGAAAACGTTTTCAATCCGATGAGAGAGGAGTATACCGTTGTCCGACGAGCGTCGATTTGAAATCATACGCGCATTAAGCAACAATGTCGTGTTGGCGAACGATGTGTTGACGAACAAAGAGACTATTCTCATGGGCAAAGGGGTAGGGTTCGGGGCGAAGCCCAATGGACTACTAGCCGCTTCAGATGGTCGGATCGAGAAGACGTTTACGCTTGAAAGCCAGCAGCATCTATCCCAATATCAAATGTTACTGGATCAGATTGATCCTGATGTCATCACTATTTCTGAGCGCATCATTTCCATGGTGTCGGAGGAATTAACGCCGAATCTCAATGAGCATATTCACTTAGCTCTTCCGAGTCATATTGAGTACGCTTTGTATCGCATTCGTCATGATATTGCGATCGAGAACCCGTTTCTATGGGAATTGCAGACATTGAATCCGAAGGAATTCGAGATTGCCGCACGAGCTGCAGAGCTTATTGCGAAGAGCTTCGGTGTAGAAGTGCCTGAAGATGAGATCGGTTTCTTAACGATTCATATTCAGTCCGCTGCTGCACATGTTCCAGTAGGTAATGTTGTGCAGTATAATCACCTGCTGAAAGACTTAGTTGCGCTTATTGAGCGCAGACGAGGCGGGCCGATTCCGAAGGAAAGTGTTGATTATTTGCGCTTAATTACGCATTTGCGTTTTGCGATTGAGCGTATCAGGCAAGGCGAGCATTCACCGAATCCGTTCCGCGATAAGCTGAAGGATATGGTGCCTCATGAATACTCGGTTGCGAGAGAGGCAGCAGACCTAATGGAGAAGAAGCTCAACAAGCCAGTAACCGATGATGAGACAGCTTACATCGCGATGCATCTGTATCGTTTATTTAATAAAGAATTGGATTAACTTTAATCTTATACCTTAAGCGTGTTACTAGTTCGACTAGGCATGAGCTTGCCATGAGACACATCCTTGATTTTCAAGGATGCGACTCGTCGCAAGTTCATGCCTTTTTGGTTTTTATCATCCTTAGCGGTGATACAGGTAGGGAAGCACGGAATATTGCTCCCGCCTTTTATCCATACTTAATATATCTTTTAAAGGGGGATACCTCTCATGTTAGCCTTTTTGCAAAAAATAGGTCGCGCATTGATGCTTCCTGTGGCAACGCTTCCAGCGGCAGCAATTCTCATGAGGTTAGGTGCAATTGACTACGTTAATGAATTCAAGTTTGGCGAAACAGTCGGCGGATTTTTTAACAGCTATATCGCACCATTCATGGCTGCAGGTGGCGGTACGATCTTCGATCAGCTTCCACTTATCTTCGCGGTTGGTGTAGCGATCGGTCTTGCTGGTGATGCAGTAGCAGCATTGGCAGCAGTTATCGCACATGCGATTCTTATGAAAGTGTTAGCCATTTCTCCGGGCATATGGAGTTTCGTAGATGATTCTGTGAAGCTCGATATGGGTGTACTCGGTGGTATTTTGTCAGGTCTCGTAGCAGCAGGGTTGTATAAGAAATATCACAACATTAAGCTGCCAGATTGGTTAGGATTCTTCGGTGGTAAACGTTTTGTTCCGATGGTAACAGCAGCTGCAATCTTGCTGCTTGGTATTCCATTGGGTATGATCTGGGGTCCCGTTCAAGCACAAATCGATGCGCTTGGTAACTGGATTACAGGTTTGGGTGCAGCAGGTTCCGGTTTGTTCATTACGATTAACCGCTTGCTTATCCCAACAGGTTTGCATCACGTGTGGAACAACATTCCTTGGTTCCAGCTTGGTACTTGGGAAGTTGGCGGCGAGATTTATCGTGGAGACATTCAACGCTTCTTCCATGGCGACCCGACAGCGGGTATGTTTATGACTGGATTCTTCCCGATTATGATGTTCGCGCTTCCAGGTGCGGCTTTGGCGATTATCCATACAGCGAAGCCTGAGAAACGCAAAATGGTTTCTTCTATCTTTATCGGTACGGCATTTGCTTCTTTCCTTACAGGTGTTACAGAGCCGCTTGAATTCGCGTTCATGTTCGTAGCTCCGTTCTTGTATGTGATTCACGCGCTCTTGGCCGGTTTGTCTGGTGTCATTACGTACATGTTGGGCATTAAGCACGGATTCGGCTTCTCTGCCGGATTCATCGACTTCGGATTGAACTATCCGTTGGCAACGAAACCGCTGCTGCTCATTCCAGTAGGTCTAGTGTACTTTGCAGTGTACTACCTCTTGTTCCGCTTCATTATCGTGAAGATGAACTTGAAGACACCTGGACGTGAAGACGATGAAGCTGCTGAAAGCTCTGCTGGTACTACGAATGCAAACTCTCCGTTGTCAGAGAAGGCGCAGAAGGTACTTGGCATGATCGGTGGTAAAGACAACATCGTTTCCAACGAAGCATGTATTACTCGTCTTCGCTTGACGTTGAAAGACGACCAAGTAGTAGATGAAGCTGGCTTGAAAGCTCTAGGTGCAGCAGGCATCATGAAGCTTGGCTCTGGTAACGTACAGATCGTATTCGGTACACAATCTGAGCTTCTGAAGGAAGAGATTAATAAGCTTTAAGAGCTTTAAGTTATGTTTTAATAAATAGAAATAGCGGTGCAGGATTTCTTCCTGCCCGCTATTTTTATTGGAGGTTTTAAAGTGTTATTGTAATTCACTCTAAGTAGTCAGTTGTTTTCATATCAAGGAATTTATATTATTATGGCTGGGTAGAAACTAGTTTGATTCCTGTAAGGTTTAAATCGGTAAATGTTGTCCAAATAGGATCATATACTTTATAGGTTCCGGGGGGGATTGTACTTACGGTGCTGGTGAGAGTTACAACTCCTGTATGAATTCCTGCTAGATCAAAAGTCCAGCCTGTTAGGGCATTATTATAAGTATAGTTGGTTAAAATAGGTCCCCCACTGTCACCTCCCATTGAAGTATATCCCGTTGCCAAAATTTCTGAGCGCTTGTAACCATACCCACTTCCGCCCCAATAAATGTCGACGTTTGAGTATGCAATTTTACCTGTGGTTGTTGTTCCGCTATTTGCGCCTCGTAAATAAATAGTATCGCCTGGTGTATCACTTACATAAACTCCTGTGACCATAGCCATGTTTGATGTTGATGGATAAGGTACTCTTGGACGACCAGCATAATTGGAATTTAACGTAATATATCCGGCATCAGCAACTTTGTTTGAGCCGTCTGCAGCAGATTCAGTTCTAAATGCAAAGTTCCCGATAGTTGTATTATTCCATGTAGGTTGGTACCAGGAAACATTTGTTCTTGCATTGTCTTGACAATGACCAGATGTGACTAAAACCTCTTGGCTATTATAGACTCTGCCAAAGTATCCAGCAGTGCAGACACTATAGTTATATGAATTTTGTCCAGCAGGGACATAATCACCGCCTATTTTAGAGCCCATAGGAAATGGAGTTCCATAATGCGTATTATCTGTTTCAACCGTGAGTGAGGACGCTGGTATAGTAGTATAATCAAGCATTTCTGATTGGGGAATAAGTGATGAAACAGTCTTTTCATATATAAGCTTCTGATTAACAAATGTTTCTTCATCGAATGCAATGACAAGTTTGTTGTTTTTTATATCTGGGATAAGTGCACGAACTGTTCCGGGCTTTACGTTTTTAATAATTGTTTCTTTCGCCTTTTCAATATCAGCCCAAGAAAACTTAGTAACCTCAAATTCGACTTTATCATCGTGTTGTATTGATTGTCGAACTTTTTCTTTTAGGGCCTCCGAATTTTCTGTGATTTGAACGATTACAGTTCCCTTGTCAGCCTCATAATAATGACCTGAAAAAGATTTAGGATCGCTTTCAATTAATTTTTTTATGTTAGGAAAATCCTGTTTGATTCTTTGTTTTTCAATATAACTGTCTAATAATAATTTATTAGTTAATTTATCAGGGGGAGTATTTAGATCTAATGGATAAGGTATTTCATTGATATTACTTTTTTGAGTTATTTCGGCGATTTCTGAAATGCTCCCATTGATTGTTATCCATTTGAATTTGTCTTCATTAATTTCAGCAGCACTAATACTTGAGCCAATTAATAGGGTACTAGCAAGAGTTGCCAGTAAAATCCATTGTTTAGTCTTCATTAACATACGCACCTCTTTCATTTTTTATTTTTTAAGTACACATTAATGAATGGCGAGCTTTTATTCCTCACCTCCTGTCATGCGATTTGAGCTGACGATTTAATGTGTGAAATGAGTAATTGCTTGAATTTTAAAAAAACTAAAGATGATAAATAAGGGATAAATGGGATTTGTATGTATAAATACGACGTCGTGTTTGATTTTCCTTCAATTGTATTTTTTGATTGATTTGATATTGATGTAAATCCTCACATATTTTCGAAACAAATAAGTAAACATGGACGTCTGATGTATAGAGGAGGTAGGTTAAAATTGGAAAAATGTATTATAGCGATTATTTTTTTGTTTTTTTTCAGCACAGATTCTTTAAAGACAGAACAGCCTATAGAAGTAAGTAGAGGAGAAGTCATTGTGATTGAAAAAGCTGAGGAAAAATTGTTTTCGGGAACGATACTGTTGCCACAAAAGGTTGGGATTAACGAACCATTTACAATTAGGGCAGAATTAAAAAAGGAAGTTGAGCAAGAAATTAGTGTAATGGGAAGAGAGAAGCTATTCAGTTTTGAAATTAAAGATATAAATGGTAGGCAGATTAACTCCTATACGATTACAGATGGAGGAAAGATGCGGGTGCTAACGGGGGAGGGTATTGTATCTGAAGATTACAAATATAAAATTAAGGAAGCTGGTATCTACGAAGTTAAGGCAGTTGCCGATTTTACAGTAATAAAGGAAAGTCACAGCGTAAGTTATAAAATTGAGACGAAACCTAAAAAACTGTACGTATCTGCAGATGAATGAGGTCGATTTATATCAACTCGTTTTCGTTCACTCATTATATAGTTATATCGATATGTTCGACTGCTCTCTTTTTTGCAAATATTTTGATTAAGTATTCTCTTCATTTGGACATTCATTCAATTATAAACCGCTCCCCGTAGACAAGCACTTTGTATATTGATTGTCTACGGGGGTCGGTGTTTATACTATTATTTCGCCATGCGGCGGAAGCTCTCATGCGCCGCCTCGATCGTACGATCAATATCCACTTCTGTATGCTCTGTCGTTAGGAACCAAGCTTCGTATTTAGATGGAGCAAGGTAGAATCCTTGATCAAGCATATGACGGAAGAACTGCGCGAACGCTTCCGTGTTTGTGTCCTGAGCCTCTTCATAATTCGTGACCGGATGATCGCAGAAGTGAGTGGAAAACGCACCGCTAATGCGATTAATCGTTAATGGAATACTATAACGTTTCGCACCTTCTTCAATACCAGCTGTCAGGCGAACTGCAAGCTCTTCCATGCGTGGATATACGCCCTCACCCTGCAGCACTTCCAAGCAAGCGATACCTGCTGAAATGGAGGCAGGGTTACCTGCCATCGTTCCTGCCTGATAAGCAGGTCCGAGTGGTGCAACTTGCTCCATAACGTGCTTGCGTCCGCCGTACGCGCCAATCGGCAAGCCACCGCCGATAACTTTGCCCAAGGCCGTCAAGTCAGGCTCGATAGCCGCTTGATTCGGGAAGGCGCTGAACGTTTGCGTGGAGCCGTAGTGGAAGCGGAACGCACTAATCACTTCATCATAGATAACGAGCGAGCCATTGGCGCGTGTCATCTCGCATAGCCCTTCAAGGAAGCCTTCTGCTGGCATAACCATACCGAAGTTACCTACGATTGGTTCAACCATTACAGCGGCGATATCGTCGCCCCAACGCTCTAGAGCAAGCTTTAAGCTGTCCAAGTCATTGAATGGCACCGTAATAACTTCTTTTGCAATGCTTGCCGGAATACCCGCGCTGTCTGGGATGCCAAGTGTGGATGGGCCAGAACCAGCTGCAACGAGTACAAGATCAGAGTGACCGTGGTAACAGCCAGCGAACTTAATGATTTTAGTGCGGTTCGTATAGGCACGAGCTACACGAATTGTGGTCATAACCGCTTCCGTACCTGAGTTAACGAAGCGAACTTTATCCATCGAAGGAATCGCTTCTTTCAGCATGCGAGCAAGCTGAATTTCCAGCTCAGTAGGTGCGCCGTACAGCGTACCATTTTGTGCTGCACGCGTAATCGCTTCGGTTACATGCGGATGGGCATGTCCGGTTATAATAGGGCCGTATGCGGCAAGATAATCCACATATTGATTACCATCTACATCCCAGAAATAAGCTCCTTGAGCGCGCTTCATAAATACAGGCGCTCCGCCGCCTACTGCTTTGAACGAGCGTGAAGGGCTGTTAACACCGCCTACGATATGCTGTAACGCTTCTTCATATAGCTCAGATGAGCGCGGTCTATTTTGGTGAGTCATGTAAATCATCTCCTTGTTTGTCATGGGTGGTATTCATTTGTGAACTGTCGTTCTCTCTGACTACTCGAAATCGTATCGTATGGAATCTCATATGGAATTTCATATGTAATCCTTGATCGAACCAATCTATTGCGATTTTTCTGGTGATTAATCAATCACAGTACTAGCCGAACCCTCAAGGATTCGTTTCACATAAGTTGGTACGTCATAACCTTGCCGCAGATCAATCACAGAGCTGGAACCAATCTTTCTGTCGTAGATCATATCTTGCCCAGGAACTTGATGCGTGGTTCCCACCTTCATATCAAGTGCTAATGACCCAAGCTTCAGCATATCGCTAACTTCTAAGTTGGTGTCAATGTAAGGTGAAATACTCTCGATAAGTTGAGGTAGGTTCATAATCGACCATACGGACTTCATCTTATTGGCGACGGCTACCATCAAATCTCGTTGTCGCTGCGTTCGGGAAAAGTCAGACATCGCATCATGCCGAAAGCGAACATATTGAAGTGCACTTTTGCCATCAAGCATTTGGAGTCCTTTTTTGAGATTGATGTCATACTCAGGTCCATCTGCTTTGCTGCGATACTTCATATCCTTCTCTACATTGAATTCAATGCCGCCTAGCTCATCAATAAGCGAGATGAAGCCTTGAAAATCGGTATAAATATAGTATTGGATATGTAGACCTGTATAATCACCTATCGCCTTCATCGCTAATTCGGGTCCGCCAAATGCCAGGGCGGCATTTGCACGATCGTTACCATGTCCGGGAATCGGAATGTACACATCCCGCAGCAAGGACATTAGTGTCGCTTGTTTGGTAATCGGGTCAACAGAGGCAATAAGCATCGTATCTGATCGAGGAACCTCGCCAGTTTCTATGCCGCGGGAGTCAGCTCCAAGCAGCAGGATATTAACTCGTTCTGTACCTTCCCATTTTGGAGGCGTATAGATGGGCTGAGCAGGATCTTTCGGTTTAGGCAGCAAGCTGCTGTCAGGCGGTTTATTTAAACCATCCAAGCTGCGATAGAGCGACCATGTGTACAAGCTGGCAGTTGCAAAGATGACAATGAGTACCCCGAGCAGGATCCATTTCCATTTTTGTTTCAACCATGTCATTTCATTTCTTCCTTTCTGCGATCGGAGAAAAAGAGTCTGTTCATGGTGAATTCCGATATTGAGTTGTGTCAGTTGCTTGTTATCATTATAGGTTGAATCTAGAGCCTTATCAATGAATGTGCTCACAGCTGAACCGTCATGTCTTCCCTGACAAGCCCAGTTGCGTTACACTGTTAAAGGTTAAGCAGAAAGGTGGTTGTTTCAACGTATGAATGCAATCGAAGTAGACAAACTGCGCAAGACATTCAAAGTGCAGCGCAATCGTGAAGGCTTGAAGGGTGCGATGCTGGACCTGTTCAAGCGTGAATATAACGAAGTTATGGCTGTAAAGGATATTTCTTTCACCATTCCTCAAGGTGAAATCTGTGGATACATTGGAGAAAATGGTGCTGGCAAGTCAACGACGATTAAAATGCTAACAGGCATCCTCGTACCTACTTCGGGTCATCTGAAGGTAGGCGGTTATGTGCCTTATGCAGAGCGTGAGAAGTTCGTTCAGCATATCGGTGTTGTGTTTGGACAGCGGAGTCAGCTGTGGTGGGATATCGGTGTCATTGAGTCGTTCCGCTTGCTCCGTAAAGTGTACCGAGTAGGGGAACAGGATTTTAAGCGCCGCTTGGATGAATTGGTGGAGCGTCTTGAGCTTCAGGATTTGCTCAATCGTCCTGTACGAAAATTAAGCTTAGGGCAGCGGATGCGCTGTGAGCTAGTTGCTTCCTTGCTTCATCAACCGTCGATTCTGTTTTTAGATGAACCTACAATCGGTCTCGATATCGTCGTGAAGTCAGAAATTCGTGAATTCCTCCTTCAACTTAATAAGGAGCATGGTACGACAATTCTATTGACGACACATGACTTGCAGGATATCGAAGCATTATGTTCACGCGTTGTCATGCTGGATGATGGGAATATTATTTACGATGGAAGCCTTGATCATTTAAAAATGACATGGGGCAAAGGTCGTGAAGTGAAATTCCAATTCGCTGAACAGGTATCTGAGGAGAAGCTTAGTATTCTGACAGCCGGCCTTCCTGTTGTACTGGAAGTACAGTCTGAGTATGAAGCGAGTGTTATCGTGCCACAGGACGCTAATGTTTCTGATGTAATAGCGAGAGTGGCGAGCGGTGTTTCGATCTCCGATTTGAGCATCGAAGAGACGAACACGGATGATATCGTACGCGAAATTTATCGCACAGGCAATGCGGACCAGCCATCCAAGCAAGGAGTATCATAACATGAGAAACAGTGCTTATTTGGACCTCATTCGCATGCGGTTCCTCATGATGCTTGCGTACCGCGTGAATTACTATTCAGGCATATTAATTTATACGCTCAATATCGGGGTTTACTATTTTACATGGCAGGCCATATACGGCTCGCAGGAGACGCTGGCGGGTTTTACCGTTGGACAAATGACGACATATATTGCGGTATCGTGGATGGCACGCGCCTTTTATTTTAACAATCTCGATCAAGAAATATCACGGGAAATACGGGATGGCAGCGTTGCGATTCAGTTTATTCGTCCGTACAACTATCTACTAGTCAAGATGATGCAAGGATTCGGAGAAGGGATTTTCCGATTGCTGCTGTTTATGGGGCCAGGTATGGTCTTAGCTTGTATCTTGTTCCCGGTACAGCTACCAACGGATCCGAAGCTATGGTTCGTATTTGCATGGATGTTATTTATGAGTTTCCTTATTAACTCACAGATCAACATTATTACGGGGCTTACGGCCTTCTTTATTGAAAATAATCAAGGGATGATGCGATTGAAGCGGGTTATCGTCGATTTATTCTCCGGCGTCATCGTGCCGATCTCTTTCTTCCCTGGTTGGCTTATTACTTTAAATGAGTGGCTGCCATTCCAAGCGATCACTTATCTTCCAAGCTCGGTATTTACAGGTCGTATACCAGATGGGGAACTGCTCGGCGTATTAGCGATTCAGCTAATTTGGTTCGCTGTGCTGATCGTGCCTATTATGCTGTTGTGGCGAGCAGCGCGTCAGCGCTTGTTCGTGCAAGGAGGGTAACGAATGTATTATGTAGGGCTTGTATCAGAATATTTGAAAAACTACGCCAAAACCCGACTGACTTATCGGGCGGACTTCTGGATCGAGGTCATCTCAGATTTAATGTTTCAAGTTACGAACTTAATTTTTATCTTCGTCGTGTTTATGCATACACCGACTTTAGCAGGGTGGACACGGGATGAGATGGTGTTCGTATATGGGTACTTTATGATACCGTACGGTATTTTTAGCTGCTTCTTTAATATGTGGGGATTTAGTGAGCGTTATATTGTTAAAGGAGAAATGGACCGTGTGTTGACGCGTCCTGCACATAATCTGTTTCAGATCCTGTTGGAAAATGTCGATCCTCCTTCCATTATCGGTTCTTTTGTTGGAGCCATATTGATGATCAGTGCTGGTTCGCAGATGGGGATTGATTTTGGCATGCTGGACATGGGTCTGCTTCTCATTATGATTATAGGTTCTGTACTTATTTATTTCGGTATTTACACAGCTCTAACGTCCATCTCGTTCTACTCGGATGCACCGACGGGAATTTTGCCGCTCGTGTGGAACATTCAGAACTATGGTCGTTATCCGCTTACGATCTATAACCGATTTATCCAAGTGTTGCTGACGTGGATTCTTCCGTTCGCATTTGTGGGCATTGTGCCGGCATCTCGTTTCTTAGAAGACAAGGGGATGGAGCAAATGGCGTTGCTAACACCTGTCGTCGGCATCATTGCCTTTACGATTGGTTTGACGATGTGGAATGTTGGTGTGAAGCGATATCGCGGGGCCGGATCATAGGTTGGCGATATTTCAGTGGCCATATCCAATTACCATCCGTTATAATAAGATTCCATCACAACGGGTCAGACAGCGAAGAGGCTGCCTGACCCGTTTTTTTATATGTCTATAATCGTGGAGGGATATGGATGAAACATCTTGCAGAGAACATGTACGACTATAATATATGGGCTAATAAAAGAATGTTGAACCATCTGCTGACACTGCCCGAAGGAGTATTACAGCAAGAAATACAAAGTGTATTCAAAACGATACATGAGGTTGTCGTTCATATTTGTGTTGTTGATAAGGTTTGGTCGGAATTTTTAACAGGACAATTAATCTCTAGTGTCAGAGAGAAGCTTGAAATATTGAATAATGAACTATCACAGCTTACGCTTGAAGAGCTGCAGCTTCACTATGAGCAGTTGGCGGTGCAGTATCGCAATCATGTGGAGGCACTAAATGACTTGGATGAATCCCGTGAGTATGCTCACCCTGCATTGCCAACCTTGAAAGCTTCTTATGCCGAATTGATTATGCATGTAGTCAATCATGCAACGTATCACCGTGGGAATATAACAGCGATGCTTCGGCAGTTAGGGTATAAAGGTATTTCGACTGACTATGTGCACTATCTTGTTGAAAATAAATAATAAATCGTTTATCCGGTATGACGGTTTGTCGCATATGATTCGGCATGATAAGCTAAGGTTATATGATGGTAAAGAGATAAGAGGTGTATCACAATGACAGAACAAGCTCAATTGGGTCAGCTAATAGACTTTACACTTCCGGCATCGAACGGGGAGCAAGTAAGTTTGCAGGACTATCGTGGCAAGAAGGTCGTTATTTATTTTTATCCGAAAGATATGACACCTGGCTGCACGCAGGAATCTTGTGATTTCCGTGATTATCATGGTGACTTCGAGAAGTACAATACAGTTGTGCTTGGTATCAGCCCTGATGATCTAAAATCCCACAACAAATTTATTGCGAAGCATGAATTGCCGTTCTTACTGTTGTCGGATACGGAACAAACGGTAGCAGAACAATTTGGAGTATGGCAGTTGAAAAAAATGTATGGACGCGAGTATTTCGGTATCGTTCGTTCTACTTTCTTAGTGGATGAAGAAGGAAGACTTGTGCGTGAATGGCGCAATGTTAAAGTAAACGGACATACGCAGGATGTGCTGGAAGCGATACAGGCAGCGCAGGTGTAGGCGAGTATTGTTGTATTGAGACTAAATAGCTTGCGAAGTTTGCATGAGTTCATGCGATTTATGGGGAAGGTCGAATATAGGGTCATATATGATCCTGAATTCGGCCTTTTTGCTTTGTATTAGGGTAATCATTGGTCCGCTCCTATTTACATTTAGCTACTGGAATAAAAAGGTTTGTGAAAATAATGATGAAACTATACTTCATTTACATTCATTTTCCGATAATTAATCAGGAGATATAGAAAGAAAAAGACATCTTAGGGGGCCCAAATGAATATTTTCTCATCTGTAAAAGTGCGATTGATCGTGTCATTCGCATTTATTTTGCTTGTTCCAAGCATTTTAATTGGAGTCATTTCCTATAATAGCGCGAGTTCGATCGTGAAGAAGGAAATAGAGACAGCCATTGCTCAAAGTATTAAGCTGTTAAATGATCAGATTGATGGGGCCATTGATGAAAGTGATGCAAACATCAAATATTTATCTAAAATTATTAACGCTAAAGGCGATAACGGGGCAGATAATTCTCCTGTCCGTGAATTGCTGAATGATTTCCAGGAGCTTCATCCAAACTTGGCGAGTACATTCGTTGGGACTACGGACGGAGTCATGATTCAGTCCCCGAAAATGAAGCTGCCTGAAAATTATGACCCAAGAAAAAGCGTTTGGTATAAAGACTCGATGGCGAACAAAGGCAAAGTCATTATTACAAATCCTCGTATGACGGACTCGACTAATGAAATGGTCGTGACGATTGCACGCTCCTTGGAAGACGGTTCTGGAGCAGTTGCGATGAATTTAAGGCTTAAGCATTTAATGAACATCGCAAAAGATGTGAAGATTGGTCATGAAGGCTACATTATTATGTTAAGCAAAGATAAACAAATTATGGTGCATCCAACGCGTAAGCTAGGGTCTGATGTAAGTAAAGAGTCATGGGTTGATCCTATGTTTAAGGACAAGCAGGGGATGTTTACGTATGAGTTTGAGGGAGATTCCAAGGAAATGGGCTTCCTTACAAATGAAGCAACAGGCTGGAAAGTAGCAGGTACGATGTACTCTGAGGAATATGGCAATGCATCGCAGCCTATTTTGAACACAACGATCATCGTTGTTGCTGTAGCGGTTGCAATTGGGACGGCTATCGTATTTTTCATTATTCGTTCCATTCTAAATCCACTTAATCGTTTGAGAGATGTAGCTCATGCGGTAAGTGGCGGTAATTTGCAGATGCGCTTAAATGCTTCGTCCAAGGATGAGTTTGGTGAGCTGAGCCGCAGCTTTGATGTGATGACGGACTCATTGCGTTCGGTCTTAAATGAAGTGACAGACGCTTCTCTGCATTTGTCCTCTTCCTCCCAAGAGCTGGCGGCTGCTTCTGAACAGTCTGCGCAAGCTTCTCAATATACGGCGGAGAGTATGATGCAGCTATCTGCAGGGTCAGAACAGCAAGTTAATCAAATGAAACAAGCGGATACGATTGTTGGAGAATTGGCTGTAGGCGCTCGTCAAATTGCAAACAGCTCGCAATCTGTTGCAGAAGCAGCGACGCTTTCTGCCGATGTAGTTGTGGAAGGAAATCGCTTCATCCAGCAAGCGGTTCAGCAAATGGAATCGATTAATAGCAGTGTAACTCAGCTAGGCCAATCCATGAGCGGATTAAGCGAGCAAGCACGCAGCATTGATGATATTGTAACAGTCATTACTGGTATTGCCGGACAGACCAACTTGTTGGCGCTAAATGCATCGATTGAAGCTGCACGTGCTGGTGAGCATGGCAGAGGATTTGCTGTAGTAGCAACCGAGGTTCGTAAATTAGCTGAGCAGTCTTCCTTGATGGCCAAGCAAATAGCGGAGACGATCCAGCATATTCAAGCTGAAATGCTGAAGTCAGCAAATGATACAGAGAGTAGTGCCGCTGAGGTCAAACTTGGCATTAAAGTAATTCATGAAGCGGGCTCTGCGTTCCAACGTATGGAGAGTGCTGTTCATGTTGTAGCTACACAAATTCAAGAAGTATCTGCATCTTCTGAGCAGATGGCTGCTGGTACGGATGAGATGAGCGGCTACATTAATGAAATGAAGGCTGTGACGGAACAATCTGCGGATCATACAAAAGACGTATCGGCAACAGCGGAGGAGCAGTTGGCTTCTATGCAGCAAATCAGTTCGTCGGCTGAAGAGTTATCTCGAATGGCGGAGCGATTAGGTGTTGTCATCTCAAAGTTTAAGCTATAATCCATAATTTTATAAAATGTAATAATGAATTCGTAAAAAGCTGCCTTTTGTCATGAAAATGATGAGGCGGCTTTTTTAGGTAATTCGATCCATTTTCCAGCAAATTTATCGGAAATTATGACAATATATTCGTGTGTAAACTATAATATTAGTGATACATAATTTTAATAAAATTCGTACATAAGCTAGATTCAACATCGCGAGGTGAGTCAATGAGCAGAGAGAAATAAGGTGCTAAACGATTGATTTAGGGGGAGAAAGGTTAGGCTGCAAGCTACTAAAGGTTACATCATTTCATGAGGTGGGGGACTACATGAGAATCACATGGTCAGTACGTACACGTCTTATTTTGGCTTTTGCACTTATTTTGATCGTTCCGAGTTTGTCTATTGGTCTATTTTCTTACGATCAGGCTAAAGTGATCGTGCAGGATGAAATTGTCGATGCTGCTAGAGAGAATGTAATGCTGCTGAACGATAAGGTCACTTCATTGATAGAAGATGGCAAGAGTGACGCTCAATTTCTAGCAAGGCTTGTTCAGGCAAGTGGAGATAAAGGGGGAGAGGGATCCCCTACTAGGAAACTAGTTACTCACTACCAAGCACAGCACCCAGATCTTGTGAGTACTTATGTAGGTACGAAAGATGGGGTTATGATTCAGGCACCTAAGCTTGCATTGGCTCCAGACTATGATCCGAGAAAACGCGATTGGTACAAGCAAGCGATAGAGAACAAGGGGAAAACTATTGTTTCTGCACCCTACCATACGGCTTCAACAGGGGCGGAAGTAGTCACGATATCACGTATGACCGATGATGGGTCTGGCGTTGTAGCGATGAACTTGAATTTGAAAAGTATCGTAGATATGACGAAAGAGATGCATATTGGTGAACAGGGATATGTAACGATTTTGGATGAAACACATAAATACGTAGCCCATCCAACGCAGAAGCTAGGCTTCGAATCGAAGGAACCATGGGTAGATGAGTTATACAGTAAAGAATCAGGAAGTATCAGCTATATATTTGAAGGCCAACAGAAAGATATGGAATTTACTACGAATAAGCTTACAGGATGGAAAATACTTGGGACGATGTATACGAAGGAGTACGAGGAAGCATCGGCACCTATTTTCAGAACAGCGGTTATTGTTATCGCTATCTCGATCCTGCTAGGATCAGCTGTCGTATTTGTCATCGTTCGTTCGATTACGAATCCATTGAAGCGACTAATGCAGTCTGCGCAATTAATTAGCGCTGGCGACTTGACTGTACGAATTAATGCGAAGTCGAAAGATGAACTTGGCAAGCTAAGTGACAGCTTCGACGCGATGACAGAGTCACTGCGCACCGTGCTGCATGAAGTGTCTGACACCTCGATGCACTTGGCTTCCTCCTCGCAGGAGCTTGCGGCTGCTTCAGAGCAATCCGCGCAAGCTGCTCAGTATACAGCCGATAGTATGGGACAATTGGCTGAAGGATCGGACAGTCAGGTGGCGAGTATGGATGCTGCGGAGATGATTGTGCAGGAAATTACAGTTGGAGCTAGGCAGATTGCTAGCAGTTCCAGCACGGTTAGTGAAGCAGCTATGCAATCGTCAGAAGTGGTTGGCAGCGGTAATCATTCCATCCGACGAGCGATTAAGCAGATGGAGTCGATCAATAGCAGTGTTGGCGAGCTAGGTCAGTCGATGCGCGGCTTAAGAGAGCAAGCGCGGAGTATTGACGATATCGTTAAGGCAATTACAGCGATTGCTGGGCAGACCAATCTATTGGCGTTGAATGCTTCTATTGAAGCGGCTCGCGCTGGAGAGCATGGCAAAGGATTTGCTGTAGTAGCAAGCGAAGTACGCAAGCTGGCAGAGCAATCATCCGCGATGGCACAACAAATTGCAGAGACGATTCATCATATTCAATCCGAGATGGAGAAGTCGGCAGCTAATTCCGAGCAGAGTGCAGTTGAGGTCGCGCTCGGTATTGATGTCATTCATGAAGCAGGCACAGCGTTTGAAGAAATTGAGCAAGCTGCGCAAATTGTGGCGACCCAGATTCAAGAAGTATCTGCAGCTGCCCAGCAGATGTCTGCGAGCACGGAAGTGATGGCGGGTAATATGCAGTCAATCAAAGCAGTTACCGTACAAATGGCAGACGGTACACAAAGTGTATCTGCAACGACGGAAGAGCAGTTGGCCTCCATGCAGGAAATTAGCAACTCAGCAGAGGAATTGTCCAGCATGGCAGAGCGTTTGGAGTCCTTGATTGCGAGGTTCAAGGTGTAGCCTAGTTTTGAGCAGTGAGCTTGTTTAAATAGCATCAGTAAATAGGAAAGAGCCCATTGAATCATCAATGGGCTCTTTCTGCTGTTAATATTTATGCATGTATTTTCAGGTCCAAATTGCCGATATGTAAGAGATATAGGGTAAACAATTTGTTAAAAGGTGGGAACAATATGAAGTGGAAATTGTCCGTGCGGGCGCGCCTTATTTTAGCGTTTGTATTAATATTGTTAGTGCCGAGTTTGTCGATTGGCATGTTTTCTTACGATACGGCTAAAGATATCGTAAAAGAAGAAATATACTCTGCAACCGAAGGTAGCGTAATGCTGTTGGATGATAAAATAAGCGGGATGGTTTCCGACAGCAAGAGCAATGTTGAATTTTTAGCTGGATCTGTGCTGGATTTTGTAGAGAAAGGTCAGGATCATTCTGAAATCTTTGATTTGTTAAATCGATTCCAGTTCACTCATCCTGAATTAGCTTCTACGTATCTCGGTACGAAGGACGGAGTTATGATACAAGCTCCAAAGTTTAAAACTGCAGTAGGATATGACCCTAGAGATCGTGAGTGGTATAAGCTCGCAATGGAGAAGAAGGGTGATGTAGTTGTAACCCCGCCGTATCGTGATGCTTCGACAGGGAAAGAAGTCGTTACGATTTCTCGAGCTATCGATAACAATCTTGGTGTTGTTTCCGTTGACTTGGATCTTAAGAAACTGATGGCGATGACGAGTCAGGTCAAGGTTGGTACGAACGGATATATCATCATTCTCGATCAGACTCGCAAATATGTCGTGCATCCAACATTGCCGCTAGGCAGTGAGGCTAAAGAAATATGGATGGACGAAGTATATGGTCAAATTTCTGGGCGCCATCATTATGTGTTAAACGGTGAACCGAAGGATATGGCCTATACGACGAATGAAGAAACAGGCTGGAAAATTGCGGGGATGATGCTTACCGAAGAGTATGGTGAGGCTTCACAGCCTATTTTCCGGACGACATTCATTATTGTGACTTCCGCGATCATTATTGGTGCTGTCGTTATCTTCTTTATTATTCGTTCTATTTTCAATCCGTTGCAGCGATTAATGAGAGCTGCGAATCGAGTGAGCAAAGGCGACTTGACCGTAAAAATTGACTCTCGCTCGAACGATGAATTCGGTAAACTAAGCTACAGCTTTGATACGATGACCAATTCATTGCGCGGTGTCATCAATGAAGTATCAGATACGTCGATGCACTTGTCTTCTTCTTCGCAAGAACTTGCGGCTGCTTCTGAGCAATCTGCTCAGGCATCTCAATATACAGCGGAGAGCATGAACCAATTGGCAGTAGGTTCGGAAACGCAAGTATCGAACATGAATGAAGCAGAGGGAATTGTTCAAGAGATTACCGTTGGTGCGAAACAAATTGCCAGCACTTCGCAGACAGTCAGTCATGCGGCGCTAGAGTCCTCAGACATCGTGGAAGAGGGCAATCGTTCGATTCAGCGCGCTGTTCAGCAGATGGAGTCGATTAATAGCAGTGTGAGCGGCATGGGTCAGTCCATGAAAGGGCTTAGCGAGCAAACGCATAAGATCAATGATATCGTTAAAGCCATTACAGGGATCGCAGAACAAACGAATTTGCTGGCACTTAATGCTTCCATCGAGGCGGCTCGTGCTGGTGAGCATGGCAGAGGCTTTGCCGTTGTTGCAAGTGAGGTACGTAAGCTAGCCGAGCAATCTTCAACGATGGCGAAGGAAATTGCAGAGACGATCAAGCATATTCAGTCTGAAATGCATAAGTCGGTTCGCAACTCCGAGCAAAGCGTTGCAGAAGTATCCCTTGGGATTGAAGTTATCCATGAGGCAGGAGCGGCATTTGAACGTATTGAGCAAGCGGTGCAAATTGTGGCGACACAAATTCAAGAAGTATCCGCCTCGGCTCAGCAGATGTCTGTAGGTACAGAAGAAATGTCCGGCTACATGCAAGAAGTGAAGTCTGTTACGCTGAAAATGGCAGATGGTACGCAAACGGTATCTGCTACAACAGAAGAGCAGTTGGCTTCCATGCAGGAGATTAGCAATTCAGCGGAAGAATTGTCCCGTATGGCTGAGCGATTAGAGGAGAGCATTGCGAAGTTCAAGCTGTAACTATGATCGCATCGCAGCCAGTTAATTATAAAAGGTAGCTGCTTGCTTCCAACGGCTTAGTTCACCCGCTTCGTTATCCTTGTTATAATAGAAGGAGAAACCGAGGTGAATAGGATGGCTAAGAAAAGAAAACAGCAACCAACGCCTTCTTCCAACCTATCCGCGGATAAGCCAGCTACATTGAAAGACTTATTGAGTGCGGATGTGCTTAGCAAACTGAAGGCGCAAAGCGAAGACTTGAAGACAGCAGAAGCTGAACGCAAAGAAGTAGAGAGCAAGAAGGAAGAAGAGGCACGCAAGGCGGAACAGAAACGTCTTGATAATGATTTTGAGTATTTATTAAACAATGACAAGATGGATTGGCGTAAATATAAATCGTAATTCATTTACGCTTCATTAACACAAACAATGGATAGAGTTATCGGTGGCTGCGTGCCCTGATTCGCTATCCATTGTTTGTGTTATTTGCTTTTTTTGTTATCCGCGGCTTCAAGCGAAGCGAGCTTGCCTTCTTTGAATTGGTGTATTTTTCATATTTTTATGTGGAAAATACCTAATTTAGGATATATAATGTGTTTTACATAAAAACATATGTACATACATGGAGGACATCATGGAGAAATTAGGACAATTTGTAGGAAAAACATTTGCGATTTGGGTAATGATCGCAGCGTGCTTGGCATTCATTTGGCCAGAACTATTTAAATGGATCGGCGCATATATCACGCCATTGCTCGGTATCATTATGTTCGGCATGGGGCTGACGGTATCTTTAGGGGACTTCAAGGAAGTACTCCGTCGCCCTGTAGCGGTTATTATCGGGGTTGTTGGCCAGTTTCTTATTATGCCGTCGCTAGCTTTCTTGCTTGCGAAGGGACTTCAGCTCCCGCCGGAAATCGCAGTAGGTGTTATTCTCGTTGGCTGTTGTCCTGGAGGAACGGCATCCAACGTTATGACTTATATGGCAAAAGGAGACGTGCCGTTATCCGTAACGGTTACATCGATTACAACGTTATTGGCACCTATGGTCACACCAGCACTTATTTTATTTTTAGCTAGTGAATGGGTTCCTGTCGATGCCTCGGCATTGTTATGGTCCATCGTACAGATCGTAATCCTTCCAATCGTGCTAGGTATCATTTTCAAAACATTGCTCAAGAAGCCTGCACAAGTAGGGGTTAAAGCCTTGCCGCTTGTCTCTACAGTGGCAATTGTCGCAATCGTAGCTGCAGTAGTAGCGGGAAGCCAACAGAAGATTGCAGAGACAGGGCTTATTATTTTTGCTGTCGTTATTCTTCATAACTGCTTAGGGCTTATGTTAGGTTACTTGTTTGCAAAGCTATTCAAGCTGGATCTTGCAGCACGCAAAGCAGTTTCCATCGAAGTTGGTATGCAGAACTCGGGACTAGGAGCGGCCATTGCAACGGCACATTTCTCTCCACTCGCTGCTGTACCAAGTGCAATATTCAGTGTGTGGCATAATATATCCGGCCCAATCGTGGCGATGATTTATAGTCGAATGGAGTCTAAGTCGGAGATAAGGAAATAAAATGGCCAGTTAATCTATTTTAAATAGGGGTGTCCAAATATGGCGCAGATTCGCAGTATGAATGCAGCCGATGTAGATCAGGTTTCTCGCTTTATTGCGGAGTTGAATCAGATCGAGGAGTCACATATCGGCTATTGTGGTAAAGACCATCAAGAAATCGCACATTCTTTTATGGAGGATGTAACCGATGTTCCATACAATGAAGGTTTCGTACTCGCTTATGAAAATGATAAATTGATTGGTGTGTTGGGCTTCGACGCAGATCTAGAGCAACACTGCGCTGAATTATGGGGGCCATTTGTGAAGGCAGACAAGTGGGAACATATTGATAAATTGTGGGGCCAGATGGTTGAGCTGCTGCCTCCAGAAATTCACTCGCTAAGCTTGTTCCCGAATAAAAAGAATGCACCTGTCATTCAACTAGCTGAATATCTTGATTTCTCTAAAAAAAGTGAAGAAGCCATTCTCAAGTTTCAACGGGCGGATTGTTGCAAGTTAACAGAAGCGGGAGCTGCCGAATTAACAGAATCCTATTATTCTGAAATGATCGAACTGCATGATCGTGTTTTTCCGAACACGTATTACAGCGGTCAACAAATTATAGAACGTGTAAATGAACACAGAAAAGTGTTCATCATCAACAATGGAACGGATTTATCCGGATACATTTATGTTGAAGCTGAGCCAGAGTTTGGAGAAGCTAACATCGAGTTTTTCGGAGTGACAGAATCGGAGCGAGGAAAGGGCATAGGCAGTCGGTTGTTGATGGCTGCACTAACTTGGTTGTTTGCCTTTGATACAATTGAAGCGATTACGCTTTGTGTAGGTGCAGACAATGATAAAGCTATTCAACTGTACAAAAAGGTCGGTTTCCAGCACGTCCATGACTTATGCTTTTATTACAAAGAATAATTAACATCGTTTACTAAATAATAAAGGGTTCGGCATATTGGGGATGAACAATATGCCGAACCCTTTATTTTATCCATGAACTCGCTTGTGTTGCTTACCAGTATGTGTCCTTTTATGTTTCATGTAATATGTTATTCGCCTGCTATTTTAAATCCATAACGCTTAAAAATTTGCTGCGCCTCGGGCTGTTGAACATATGCCATCCATAGCTGAGCAGCTTCTAAATTACGTGTCTGCTGGATGATGCCAATCGGATAGATGATTGGATCATGATGCTTGGGACTCACAAAGTGAACGATTTTGGAGTTTTTCGCTACTAATGCGTCTGTACGATAAACAAAGCCAGCGTCGACATTTCCGGTATCTACATAGGAGAGAACTTGGCGAACATCTTTTGTGAATACCGCTTTATTTTTAATGTCATTCCAAAAATGTAAGCGTTGTAACGTTTGTTCCGTATACATACCTGTGGAATCGGTCTCAGGGTCACCGATAGCAATGCGCTCCATTTCGCTTGAAGTTAGCTTCTCCAAGCTTGACCAAGTTTGTTTGTTCGTTGTGTTCACGATAACAACAAGCTCATTGCTTAGCAAATTACGCTGCTGGTTGTCAGTGACGAATCCAGACTTGATTAGACTGTTCATATGCTTGCTGCTAGCAGGCATAAATATATCCGTTGCTGCGCCTTGTTCAATCTGCTTCTGTAAAGCTCCGGAAGCTCCGAAATTGAGCTGTACCTCTACATGTGGGTATTTTCGCTCGAAGTTATCTTGTATCTCTACTAGAACGGTTTGCAAGCTAGCATCTGCCGATACGACTAATGTCCCCTGTGCAGGATCGTTGTCACTAGACGGTGTTGAGGGTAACAGATTGCAGGAATGCAGCAATAACACAGGCAGTAATAGATATGCGATTAGCGCACGGACTTTGCTGCGCTTCAGAATCGATTCCTTCATTCGTTTATTTCCTCACTCATCCTTAATCATAGTAAATTCGAATTGATGCCCAAGCATATCCATTTTATTATAGAAGGAACGGTTCATACTTTCAATTTAAGAAGTATAGATGAAATGGAATTATTAAATATCGCTTGAAAATAAATACAAGCTTGGTTTCTTGTATTTATCTCGGAAATCGTCATGAAACATAGCAATCTATCATAAGCTGAACTACATATTTAGATCCATGAAATATGCATAAGCTAGTTTGTTAATCCTACATTACCATTTGATTCGCCGCTGAAGGAGGATGCTAATCATGAGAGTTTCTGAGAGAAGGAATCTACACGCGCTAAGAAAGAGTTGGTCCAATACAATAGGTAAGATGCTTGTGTTGATGTTGACCGTAGTGTTCGTATTTGGAACGGCGGTCGATCCTATAGGAGCAAATAAAGCGGAGGATAGTGGACTCCAATTGTGGACAAAGCAAGTAGGTGATGCTGGAACTGCTGACGATTTTCTGGACAAGCCTTTCCGGCTAAGTGAGCGGGAAGCTCCACAATTACCGAAGCTCACTGCCTTCGATGAAATGGCTAATTCAGCTATTGCTGCCAAGGAACCTGTTCCTTCCTCTAGCAAAGTGGTCTATTTAACATTTGATGACGGTCCTAGCAAGCATACCGCCGATGTATTGGATATTTTGGAGCGAGAGAATGTGAAGGCTACATTTTTCGTTTTAGGCAAGCAAGTAAAACAGCATCCGGAGCTATTGAAGCGAATAGATAAAGAAGGGCATGCGATTGGTAATCATTCTTATAATCATGCTTACAAAAAGCTGTACAGCGACTTTCGTCATTTCTGGCAGCAAATCCGAGATACAGGTCAAGTGATCAAAGAGGTTGTTGGCTATGAACCTCGTCTCGTGCGCGCTCCGGGAGGCACGTATTTGAATTTCGACCGGCAGTATTTTCAGCTGTTAAGCCAAGCTGGTTATATCGTACATGATTGGCATGTGGACAGTGGGGATTCCAAGCGATCGGGTGTTCCAGAAAGCGAGATTATGAAGTCGATCCGAGCTGGCGTGAGATTGCCGCATACGGTTGTGCTTATGCATGATAGTGCGGGGCATGGTGAGACGGTTAAGGCGCTGCCAGATATCATTAAATTTTACCGTGATAAAGGATATACCTTCGAGATAATGACGCCAGACTTGGAGCCTGTTCAATTCAAAGTTTCAACACGCAAGCGTTGGGAACGTAAGTCTGTTACACAGGCTTGGATCGATCAGCATGTGAAAGCTGTAGATGTACGAGGTGAGAAGCAGCCAGAACGCCAAGGGGAACAACAATCAGGGAAGCAACCTGCAAAACAACCTGAGAAACAAGTTGAGCGACAAAATGATAGTTCGCTGCGCTTCAAAGCAACAACCGAAGTAGGAATGCTCAATTTGCAGCCAGGGCAGTACAAGCGAACACAACAGAATACGTATATTCCTGCACGTATACTGACTACTCATTTAGATGGAAACATTATCGTTTCTGATAATCACTCAACTCAGATTGAGCTTCAATTTAAGCAAGGGACGATTACCGTGAATCGGGCGACAGGAGCTGCTGTTTGGCAGACTGATACGAGTGAACGTGAGCGCTTAATTTGGAAAGGGATCGAAGAAGACGGGGTGCTGTGGGTACCGCTTCGTCCGGTTCTGGATACGATAGGTGTTCCGTTGTTAAAGTATGAGTTCATCCCTTTGGAAATGGGGAAGATTGACGCTTAGCCATACTTAAAGAAACTTTATTACGTATACTTTACATGCAAACATCAAACCTTCTATTTCACAAATAAGATACAACAACTGATAGAAGATGCTTAAACATAAGCATCTTGTTCCCAGCTTGCTGATCTTCTCGTGACGTAGAAGGTTTTTTGCTATTTTGAGCTCCTGTGCCTCCTAGTCTAGCTGTCTATTTGTTTACAATTCATAGAATTGGGCGAGACTGAGACTAGCAAGCTAGCAGGCTTGGTAGGCCATGTCTAATCTATTCCCAATCGATACATGGAGTTATTGATCGTTACAGTCAGGTGCGTGGAGTAGGTGAGGAAATCTTGTTGAAGGTAGATAGGGAGGTATCACTGCAATGATAGATTGTTATGAAAATATAAAGGACAAGCCGAACTGGACGTCGAGCTTTGTTCAACATGATTTTCCACAGCTGTTGGAACAGCTCCAGCAGATCGTAGTGGGCAAGCCGGAGGTATTTCGACTTGCTTGCATTACGATGTTGTGTGGCGGGCATTTGCTGCTGGAGGGTGCTCCAGGTGTAGGAAAGACGCTGTTTGCTCGTACATTAGCGCAAGTTACTGCCGCTGATTATCGTCGCCTACAGATGACGCCGGATATGCTGCCGGCTGATGTAACAGGCAGTATGGTATTCGACCCTAATGGAGGAGAGCTGCGTTATAGCGGAAGTCCATTGGAAGCTCATATCGTGCTTGCAGATGAGCTGAATCGAGCTTCAACACGTACACAGGCAGCTTTGCTGGAGGCGATGGAGGAAGGAACTATTTCAATCGATGGCGTGACACGTAAGCTGCCAGAGCCATTTATGCTTATTGCGACCCAAAATCCGCTATCGTTCGAAGGTACGTATCGCTTGTTGGAAGCTGAGTTGGATCGCTTCCTGATGAGATTGACGATGGAATATCCAGATCCGGAGATGGAGTCCAATATGCTTATTCAGCAATTGGCGTATGAAGGCTGCACGCGAAGAGTGCGCGCTGTCTTAACGCCAGATGAGTGGCTTTTGATACGGAAGCGAATCCGCAATCAGCATGTGGATGCGACCGTTTGTCGCTATATCGTGGAGTTGGTACAGGCGACGCGCAGCCACGCCGAGGTAGGGCTTGGCGTAAGCCCGCGCGGCTCTGCAGCGTTGCTGCGGGCGAGCCAAACGGAAGCGTTTCTGCACGGACGGGACTATGTTATACCCGCGGACGTGCAGGCCGTGGCGGTGCCGGTGCTAGCGCATCGGCTGCAGCTCCGCGGTGGGGAGGATGCCGTCGAGCGGCAGGCATCGGTTATCCAGGAGCTGCTGCTGTCTACACCGGTGCCGACATTCGGCCACAAGCTGCCGCGCACGCATGCGAGTGCGGGCGGGAGCGGCAGCGAAGGAGGCCGCAAGGCGCGCCGAGCAGCTAAGCTGCTCCGACGCCCGGCCCATGCAGGCAGCAGCATGCATGAGCCGCTGCCTGCTTTGCTGCGCAAGCAGCGCCGAGCCAACGATTCGTGGCTCGGGGGTCTGTTCCGATGAAGCCGCAGCTATTGCGGCTCAGCCTTGAGCAGCCTCACCGCAAGCAGTTCCGCCTGAAGCGGTCGAAGCCGCTCGAGGCAATCGGAGCAGACCTAGGCGCTGCATGGCTGCGCCCAACAGCAGCCGGCCTGCTAGCGCTATTCCTGCTCGCATGGGGTGTAGCTGAGCGGCATGGAGCGCTTAGCTTCATGGGAGCCGCGCTGCTCGGCTATTGGCTCTTCGCCGCATGTAGCTGTCTGACCGCACCGCTGCGGCATATTCAAGCTGCTACAACGCGGTGCGGCCGCAAGATTGGTCCTGTCGAGACAGAGCTCGTCTGGACAACCACGATTACTTCGCGGTCACGGCTGCCGCGAATTTGGCTGCAAGTCACAGAGGTGTGGCTGCGGGTAGACGAGCAAGGTGAGGTGCTGGACCAACTGTCCTGCACCCGTATGCTCTACCCAGGCAGCCAGCGCCGCCTTTCCTGCAAAATGAGCTTGCCTGCCGGGACAATGGGCATTTATCATCATGGAGGCACGTATATCGTAACCGCCGATTTGCTTGGCTGGTGGCGTAGAGGACGGTTAATTCCCCCTATAGATCAGGAGGAACAGATACTAACTAAACAGCACGCTGACTCCGAATTAGAACTGCATGCAGTCGGACAAAAACCTATAGATATAGAGCGGAGCTATGCGATTGTCGTCCCTTCTGCTGCTCAATGGGATAGCACTGACGGCTTGCAGCAGCTTCTCATGCAAATGTTGCGGGCTGAAGAAGCGTCCAAGGGAGTTTTCGATACGGAGGCCTATAACGAATCCGTAGATAAACTGCGGCAGCGGAATGCTTCACAAGGTATGATGGCCTCGATGGAGCTTCGTCCCTATCAGAAGGGAGATGCTTGGCGCTCCATTCAATGGCGGAACTATGCAAAGAGTCGTCAACTAGTTGTGCGTCCTCATCAAGCAATGGAGGTTAGCGACATGATTATCTTGTTCGATGATAGTTCAGTACAAGGGAATCTATTAAGCAAGGCTGCCTTTGCGGCATTAATAGACACAACACTAGAGTGGGTATGGAGATTACAAAAGAGCGGTTATCGTGGGCGAATACAACTATTTCGAACATCAACAGAAACGTGGATACGAGGCTATGAATCGATCATCGTCCATCTTGCAGCGGGTAGGAGGCCAGGAGAAGAGGGGGCAAGTATAGGAAATGCAGTTCAGTCACCAATAGCATTACAGCGATATTTTTCTGCTCAGTCAGCCGTAGTAGTCATTAGTCCTTATGACTCAACCTCACGGCTAGCATCGATTCAGTTTCATTATCAGATATCCAGCATTGCATGTTGGATTCAATCCTCAACCCAGACGAAGATAACTGTACGAGATCTGGTCCCAAAGCTGGAATCACAAACAGAAGCAACAGCATGGCACTCGTCAGAACGAATACCTATTGGGAGTCCCTTAAATAAGCATTCGGGAGGAAACGATGATGTTTCACTTCACAACTGAGCGACAAGCGTTATCGTTTCTATCCAATAACAACCGTTCTACAAGCATTATCCATTGGTGGAGCTGGCTAGGCTGCAACTTGCTGCTGATGGGATTGTTTGTAGAATGGCTTCTCCCTTTCTATCATTCACCCTATTTAAACATGTCCGTTCATTTAGGCACGTGGCTAGTACCTGTAGGTGCAGCTCTGTTGATAGGTTTATGCTGTTCATCCAAATGGCTGAAGGGTGGACTTGTATGTTCGACCGTTCTGCTAGTCAGCACATGGGCAAGTTTAGAGGATGAAACGTGGCTGGGAAGCGTAGTATCCATGCCGTTGCAGCTTGTAAAAACGATTCAAGCGTGGGCTGTGGATGTAGAAGGGATGGTCATGTTCTTTATAAAAGGGGATGACTACCGCTATTCAGATGTTGGTGAGCTCGCGCTAATATTGATGTTTATCATGTTGTTAAGCTTGCTTGTTCAATCGTTGATGATTTCTTCTTACTCCGTCAGTTTGTTCGGTTCAGCGACTATCGTATATTTGCTGCTGATGGAAAAAATCATGGGTATCGACACAGGGGGTGGTCTTGTTCGTGCATTCCTATGGACGATAATTGCCATCTCATGGCTGCAATTGCAGCGTCAGCGTGAAGAAAGCGATCAAAACACGGCGTCATGGCCTGCTCGTTGGTGGGGGGCGACGATGTTACTGGCTGTTGTGTTAGTCGTGGGATACACACTATGGGCGATGACGTTTACTAGCAGAAATCCTACTGTGTGGCCTGCACTTGAGTCATGGGTTCAAGAAAAATTCGAGAAACTAACAGACAGTGGCGATCGATTACAAGGGCGGACAAACAAAGATGGCCGGCCCATCGCAACGGTTGGATTGACAGGATACGGACAGGATGATCGTCAGCTTGGAATGCCAATTCGAATGAACAAAGCAGTGTTGTTTCGTGCAACCACCCCGCAGTCAACTTATTGGCGTGCTGAATCTAAACAATTGTATACAGGGCAAGGCTGGGATGTTCGAGATGATGGGGAGCGAGAAGAGAGTGTTCGCACGGCTTTGCCGTATAACAGCAATCCGTCCGGCCTAATGGCAGATGCATGGTCAGAACCATTTGAACAGCATTTGCGCTTTGAGCAGTTTCCTGCAGACATGCCCTTGCTGCATGGTGGGCGGCTCATTCAAGCTAAGTCGGGCAGCGATCAGCCGGAAGCCAATATCCAGTCACTTGCAGCTGCTCGTCAGCAACACGCAAAACTGTCACGGGAAGCAGTCACTATTAGTGATACAAAAGCATTAGCTTACACCGTTAAAGTAAGTCATTTTATCGGTACTCCAGCGTTGTTTGCTGGATTAACAGCTGCTGATGATCCGGAAGATGTGAAGCGTACATACACAGAGCTTCCAGAGAATTTGCCAAATAGAATCACGGAACTTACAGCGAAACTGATAGAAGGTGCTTCTAACCGATATGAACGTGTTGAGCGTGTTCAACGCTACTTATTGGAGAACTATGTCTATACAACAGAAGCCACATCTGTTCCAGAGGGAGAAACCGACTTTGTAGACCATTTCTTATTTGAGCAGCGGCAAGGTTACTGCGTGCATTTCTCCACGGCGATGGCGGTTATGCTGCGGACACAGGGTATTCCTACTCGATGGGTCAAAGGTTTTGCGCCAGGAGAGCCGGAAGCAGACGGCACCTACACGGTTCGTCATTCAGATGCACATGCGTGGGTGGAAGTATATATGCCAGAAGTGGGATGGGTGCCATTCGATCCAACACCTGCGAGAGGTATTGTTCCGGATGCGGAGCAGGCAGTGACGATTCCAGCAAGAGCAGATGTTATTCAAGGTGAAAATGGATCGTACGAGCTGAATGCACAGTTGTACAATGGAGCACTCGGAGGTACTGCAATGACAGTAGATGCGATACTGACAAATATGCAAAAGTGGATTCATCCACTATTGGAATCAGCTTATACAGCTATGAAAGTGGGCGGGGAATGGCTAATAACGACGACTTCTTCCTTCTGGAAACAGATGCTGACAGAGCTTGAAGCTTGGCAGGATCAAACATTTTGGGCAGATTGGCAAGCGATGCTAGTTACATTCTGGCAGATGGATGGTTGGATGCGACTGTGGTCGGCTTATCCGATATCTATGAGCATAGCAGCAGTTGTACTGCTTGTCGTGATAGGATGTATAGCACAATGGCTGATCGCAAGCATTTCGCGTAAATATCCACTATGGACATTGCGACGCTTGCTGCGCAAGCAGCAGCAAGATTACAACAGGAGCCGTGCGCTTCGTGTAGGTGAGCTGGCATGGTCTATCCTTCAACGTCGCCTAGGCGAACGGTTGCCAGGAATGACATTGGAGCATTATGTACAGGCCGGTTGTGAGAAAATGGGCAGTCAACTTACGTCTAGTGAGCGGGATGCTTTAGAAAGATTGATTGCATACAGCAATGAAATGCTATATGCAGTCGCAAATGAGCGTCCGAAGCAAGCAGATGAATTTGGGCGTATCTGTTCTGAATTATTTCCGAATAAAAGGCAGAGAGCAGCAGACTTTTAATGGCGTCTGCTGCTCTATTTTACGTATTTATCCGATACACACTAGACCGATGAATCATACGAAACGGTAGCTCATGTCGTTCAGGTGGATCATCAGGCTGATCGAGCTGGTGCTTGAACAGCTCAAAAGCTTTTCGCCCGATATCATAGCTCGAAAGATCAAACGTAGTCAGGCCGAGCACTTTGGCAATTGGTAAGTTATCGAAACCGATAATAGAAAAGGATTGCACGTCTGCTTCGCTATGGTTGCGCAGTTCCAGCATCATGCCGGCTGCTGACTGATCGCCTGCAACCAGCAGTGCAGTTGGACGTTCTTTCATTTGCAGCAATGTGCGGATAACCTCCGCACCATCTTCAACATTGTAACAATGATGGAATCCCCACTCAGGGCGAAACGGCTCGCCAAGTTGATGCAGCGCTTCGCGATAGGCACGTATGCGCTTATCGCTGTTGTAGCTATCTGGGCGACCGAGGCAATATCCGATCCTTCGATGCCCATATTCCATGAGTACATCCAACGCATGCTTCATCGTCTGATAGTGATCCATATAAATACTCGAAAAACGTTGTACATCTGTATATTCACAAGCAACAACAGGGCCATATACTTTATACGGCTCGATATCATGCCAAGACGATTGTCGTGAGCAAATAATAACGCCATCGACCAGCTTATCGCGCAGCAACTGAAGTGCACGCTCTTCTTCACTTATACTATAGTCGGTTTGGCACAGGATGACCCGGTATTGGTGCTGCAGCGCTTCATAAGCAATGCCGTCAACAAGTCCTGAGAAGTAAGGATGATTTGCAAAAGGAAGCATGACCGCCACCATAAATGTTCGTCCTTTTGCCAAGTGAACTGCATTTCGGTTTGGGGTATATTGCAACTGCTCCATCGCCTCTATAACTGCTTGGCGCTTGTCCTCGCTCACATAAGGATGGCCATTAAGTACACGTGATACCGTCGTCACCGATACACCTGCTTCTTTTGCAATTTGACGAATGTTAGCCAATTCGTTCACCTCTGCTATGTATCGTTTACACTACTATCCTTTGACCGTCATCGTTGTTTCTTCTACTCATTGTATACCAATTTTAGCAAAAGCCTCAAACTATGAGCTGTAATCGTAATTATCGTCAATCCTATCTTTCAAAAAAATATTATGAAAAATACTTGCTCTGAAACGCGTTTCATCCTTTATCTTGAATATGTAAGACGAGAAGAGCGAGGTCGGCGTTACCGTGTGGACGTTTTCGTCTGCAGCTCAGATGGGCGTGACGACCTTGTTTTTCTCTTGGCTCGTGGTATGAGAGATAAAGGAGGCACTAATAATGTACAAAGTTGTATTTTTTGATATAGATGGGACGCTGTTGAATCCGGAAGGAAGCATTCCGCAAACGGCCAAGGATAGCATTGCACGACTGCAGGAGCAGGGCGTAGAGACGGTTATCGCAACGGGACGCACTCCATATGCATTCGAATGGATAAGAGAAGAATTGAATATTCATTCGTACGTAAGTATGAATGGAAGTTATGTTGTTCGAAATGGGGATGTTATTATTAATGACCCAGTTCCAGTTGATATGTTAGATAAAATAAGCCGTTCTACTGGTACAAGAGGGCATGCACTTGGTATGGTTGGAACCGATAATACCGCGGTATCGCTTGCTAATGACCGTGTAACGGATTCGTTTACGGAATTCGGTATTGATATCCCTTTGGTAATGCCGGAATACTATCGAGAGCATGCTGTATATCAAGGATTGTTATTTTGTGAAGAAGCGGAAATGAGTGACTATGTGGATGAATTCCCACAGTTGCGCTTCATTCGGTGGCATCCTCTAGCTGTAGATATTCAGAATGAGGGCTGCTCGAAAGCATCAGGTATCGCAGCATATTTGCAAGCAGCTGGATTGCAACCTGATCAGGCCGCAGCATTTGGTGACGGATTGAACGACTTGGAAATGCTTCAGTTCGTAGGAGCGGGCGTAGCAATGGGAAATGCCAAGGATGAAGTAAAACAGATCGCGCACCGTCTTACAGCTGCTGCTCACGAGGACGGTATTCGCAAAGGTCTAATCGACTTACAACTTATCGAAGCGTAGGAGCCTTAGTATTGTGCGCAAAATGGTTGGCTATCCCTTGCTCAGTTATTGATGAGCATAAGCTTCAAAACAAGCTTCAAATCGTGGGCTCTACAATGTGCTCAAATTTCCTCTTTGCAAGATGGTTGTTTGTAATGTTCTATAGGTTGCTTTCTAAGTATTGTTCGGTGTCCTCTGTGGAAGGAAAATGACGATAAATGTCCTTCCGAAAGTGGACACTTTTTTTAAAAGATATATATCTTCTTCATAGGGGAAAATAGCATATTTAGTTTTTTTTTGAAATTTTATTGCACTATATATTGTGTTTTTCGTCCTGGAGGAGAAGTGTTGTCAATTGGTTCCTAGATGTCCACTTTTGCGTGGACAATTTAGAATAATGTCTTTCTGTAGTGTACAAATTATGCTATGATTTATGCAGTATTTTAACAGGCAAATCGTAGTTGTCGGCATCATCTTTGTATACTCGAAAGTTATCGTCATTTTGTATATTCGTAGTGTCCAAATGACTCTAATTAGTTATCGGTAACTCAACAAACTTAATAATGAAAATAACGGAATAACTAACAGCACTGCAATTCGATAAGGTGAGTGGAATCCCTAAATTCATTCGAACAGTAACTGGCTATGTGATGGTTCACTCTATGACTGAATTACCTTGTTTATGGAAAAGGTGTGGCTGTCATTTTTCAACAGGACATTTATCTTTGACGAATGAAAGAAGAAAGAGTACCATACAACATAATGCAGGGAATGCGAACGGGTAAGTTATGGCATAGTAACTACTGGAAACATATCGCGTCACAGGACAAACAATTGACGCTGGTACCGGCATTTTATTATAATAGTAAACATTATTTTTGAGGGGGCACATGAATGAGCAGCAAGCCACAAGAGATGATTATCGTTCTTGACTTCGGTGGTCAGTACAACCAACTTATCGCTCGTCGTATTCGCGATCTAGGCGTATACAGCGAGTTGATGCCGTTTAACACTCCAGTAGAAAAAATCAAGGAATTGAATCCGAAAGGTATCGTTTTCTCCGGTGGTCCGGCGAGCGTTTACTTAGAAGATTCTCCAGTCGTTGATACGGCGATTTATGACTTGGGTATTCCGATTATGGGGATTTGCTACGGCATGCAGCTGATGTCTCATCAGCTTGAAGGTAAAGTACAGCGTGCAGGGAAGCGCGAATATGGTAAAGCAGATGTCGTGTTCCAACCGGAAAGTGCGCTTGTTAAAGGTTTGGAATCCAACCAAACGGTGTGGATGAGCCACAGTGATCTCGTTGTTGAAACGCCAACAGGCTTCCGTGTTGATGCAAGCACAGAGCATGCGCCAATCGCTGCGATGAGTCATCCTGAGAAGAATTTCTATGCTGTTCAATTCCATCCTGAAGTGCGTCACTCTGTGTACGGAAATGAAATGATCCGCAACTTCTTGTACGAAGTATGTCAATGTGAGGGCAACTGGAGCATGGAAACTTTCGTTGAGGACAAAATCCGCGAAATCCGTGATACAGTTGGCGACCGTAAAGTACTTTGCGCATTGAGCGGCGGTGTAGATTCCTCTGTAGTTGCTGCGTTGATTCACCGTGCTATCGGCGATCAGCTTACTTGTATGTTCATTGATCACAATTTGCTGCGCAAAGGCGAAGCAGAAGGCGTTATGGAGACATTCACAGGCAAGTTTGATATGAATGTTATCAAAATTGACGCTCGTGAGCGCTTCATGAGCAAATTGGCAGGCGTCTCTGATCCTGAGCAAAAACGTAAAATTATCGGTAACGAGTTTATTTACTGCTTCGACGAAGAGTCTGCTAAGCTTGGAGACTTCGATTTCTTGGCGCAAGGTACGTTGTACACGGATATCGTAGAGAGTGGTACTGCTACTGCTGAGACGATCAAATCTCACCACAACGTTGGCGGTTTGCCAGAAGACATGAAGTTCAAGCTTATTGAGCCACTTAACGCACTCTTCAAGGACGAAGTTCGTAAAGTGGGCGAGGAGCTTGGTCTTCCTCGTGAAATCGTATGGCGTCAGCCGTTCCCAGGTCCTGGTCTTGCTATCCGCGTATTGGGTGAAGTAACAGAGGACAAGCTTGTAATCGTTCGTGAATCTGATGCGATCCTTCGTGAGGAAATCGCAAAAGCAGGTCTTGATAACGAGATCTGGCAGTACTTCACAGCATTGCCTGACATGAAGAGTGTCGGCGTTATGGGTGACTCCCGTACGTATTCCTACACAGTAGGTATTCGTGCAGTAACATCTATCGACGGTATGACAGCTGACTGGGCACGTATTCCGTGGGATATTCTTGAGAAAATCTCCGTACGTATCGTTAACGAAGTTGAGAACGTTAACCGTATCGTGTACGATGTAACGTCCAAGCCACCTGCTACAATCGAGTGGGAATAGGAATAACAAAAATAAAACCGCTGGATGCCTATGCTAGGTATTCAGCGGTTTTTTGTGTTTTTCTAGAAGTGTCACGGTGTGTGCACGGATTATTAGTGTTCCTTTCAATGATATTTAAGCGTTGAAAAAGTGTAGAAACTTGTCAGTTTAACGAATAAGTAAATCTAAAACACGAACGTAAACGTAATTAAATATAATAATGTTCGGATTTTACGTTGACAGCAAGCCTGAACGCTCGTACAATAGAAATAGATAATTTCATATCTTTTTTCGTATAATTTCGGGAATTGGCCCGGAAGTTTCTACAAGATTACCGTAAATGATCTGGCTACGAAAGATACAGGTGTACGCGTCATGCAGCTTCACATGATGTGGATGCAGCGTTAGTTCACCTCACCTTATTTTTTGGCTCCTTTGTCTATTCCTATGATTTTGAATAGGCGAGCTGCTTGTACATGCATGCTAACTATCATACATGTACAGGATGCACACAAATGTATGTTTTTCATATATTTGCGTAGCATGGGAGTGGATAAGTGTATCTGTTGCGTAGTCAGAACTTGAGAGCTTAATCTCAAGTTCTTTTTTGTTTGTCAGGGGAGCATTACAAAGGGGCAGTACACAAAACAGGGGTATTATGGGGAGGATGTAACTCGGATGGAACGCTTCTTCAAGATCAAGGAGCACGGCTCAACGGTTAGAACCGAGATTATGGCAGGTATTACGACGTTTATGACGATGGCTTATATACTCGTCGTCAATCCAAACATTTTAACGGCATTCGGTAAGACAGGCATGGAATGGTATCCGGTCTTCTTGGCAACCGCGATTGCAGCAGGGGTATTTACGATTGCGATGGGGATCTTCGTTAACTTCCCAGTAGCAGTTGCACCTGGTATGGGCTTGAACGCTTACTTTGCTACTATCGTAGTGTCGACCGCGTCGACGGGACAGCCTGTTACGTGGCAGATGGCGCTAACCGCCGTATTTATTTCGGGAATTATCTTCTTCTTACTGACGATTACGCAAATTAGACAGATGTTAATTGATGCAGTACCAGATGGTTTGAAACATGCAATTACAGTTGGTATTGGATTATTTATTGCTATAGTTGGCTTGAAAAACAGTGGATTACTAACTGTGTCCGTTGAAGCAGTGAAAGATATACCGGCAGGAACATTCACCCCTGTATTAGGGTTTGAAACGGTATTCGGACTTGGGCAGTTTACTTCGGGTCCAGTGTTACTTACGATAATTGGTTTGGCACTCATTTCGATTCTTATGGTAATTCGTGTGCCTGGTGCTATTCTTTTCGGAATATTAGGTACTACTGTAGTTGGTATTTTCATGGGTGAGGTAAATCTCAGCAGTCTTTCAGATACTTCGCAGACGCCATGGATTCCTAACTTAGCTGAGCTGCAAATGTTCCAGTTTGATTTTGCAGGCATTATGGGTGTAGGTATCGTCTCTATCATTTTGACATTCACATTCGTTGAATTATTTGATACATTCGGAACTTTGATTGGAACAGCTAACCGTGCTGGATTTATGAAAAATCCAGTAGAAGGAAAGAAACGCGTCGGCAAGGCGATGTTCGTAGATTCCATCGCAGTGAGTGGTGGTGCAATGTTGGGTACTTCAACGGTAACGGCATATGTAGAAAGTTCTGCTGGTATCGCTGAAGGCGGACGTACAGGTCTAACAGCGGTATCGACGGGTGTGTGCTTCTTGCTAGCATTGTTCTTGGCACCTGCGATTGCGATTATTCCAAGCTCTGCTACAGCTGCTGCTTTGATCGTTGTTGGTGTACTCATGATGCAGTCTGTAAATGAGATTAACTTCAAAGACTTGGTTATCGGTATTCCGGCCTTTTTGACAGTTACATTTATGCCTTTCACATACAGTATCGCAAATGGTATTTCGTTCGGAATTTTGTCCTATGTGCTGCTTGCATTCGTTGCGAACGTTTCAGGCAAAGGCGAGCAAAAATACAAGATTCATTGGTTGATGTGGGTATTGTTTGTTCTCGTCTTGGCGCGCTACGTATTTATGCAGGGTGGTCATTAAGAACGGGAAGCGGGGTTGCAACTTTAGGTCTAAAGCTGCAATCTCACTTTTTTCGCTAGTGTGATATCGATAACATAATCTATCATTCCGTATGAGTAACATCGTTAACAAATTCCACTACATCCAGGAGGGGTTCTACTCATGAAAAAAATCGCTTCTATTCTTGTTCTTGTACTTGCGTTAAGCACGATGCTGATGGCTTGTTCCAATGATTCTGCTGCGGATAAGCCGACTGAGCTGGTCATTTCGACATGGGGCTTCTCAGAAGATGTAATGAAGAAAAATGTGTATGAGCCATTTGAGAAGGAACATAACGTCAAAATCGTTGTGGAAACGGGGAACAACACTGACCGTTTGAATAAAATTCGTCAAGGCAGTTCCAAAGTAGACCTTATTTATTTGTCCGATTACTATGCACTACAAGGAATTGAAGAGGGACTTTTCGAGAAGATCGATCGCAAAAACATTCCAAATATCGATCAACTGTACAACATTGCTCAAGCTCCCCTTGGTGAGGACTGGGGACCAGCACACACTGTTGCGCAGTTAGGTTTAGTAATAAACATGGAAGAAGTGAAAATGAAAGTAGAATCTTGGAGTGATATGTGGAAGCCGGAGTTCCAGAACAAGATTGCATTGCCAAACATTACGATTACGAGTGGACCGATGTTGATGGATATGGCGTCCAAGCATGCAGGTAGCGCAGATATGAATGCAGATGCAGCGTTTAAGGCGCTAAAAGAAATTAATCCAGGGGTTGTGAAGTATTATTCGAAATCGGCTGACTTATCTAATATGTTCGCGCAAGGTGAAGTAATAATTGCTCCTATGCAGGATACGTTCTTCGGCAGTGCTAAGGAGGCTGTGCCAAGTGCAGCGTTTATTACACCAAAAGAGGGCGCTTACGCACTATTAAACACGGTTAACGTAGTTAAAGGCTCTAAAAATAAAGAGCTAGCTGAGAAGTTCATCAACTGGCATATGAGCGAGGAAGTCCAAAAAGCAAATGCGCTCGATAAAGTCGACGCACCTTCTAATAAAAATGTAAAGCTTACTGAAGAGCAAGCATTTGGCATGACGTATGGAGCAGATGTTGTTGAAAATTTAAAGACACTTGATCTAAAAATGGTCAACGAGCAGATGGCATCTTGGATCGATCGTTGGAATCGCGAATTAGAGTAACTATCAGCGCATCTATTAGAGTAACTATATAGTAAATATTTTCAATTCGTTGGTCACGAGCCTCTTTTCCATGTATAATCATCGCGACCGTGCATGGTCGAATGACAGCGAAAGTTGTCGATAGAGACACGACATAGGAGGCGAAACAAAATGAACGAACAAATGACGGAAACACGAGCAGAAGAAATCGCAACGGGAGCTGCTGAGACAGGAAGCTTGCAGCCGCGTACGCCGATTTTCCTTGATGTTGATACAGGTGTGGATGATGCGCTTGCAATTATGTTGGCAGTAAAGAGTGGTGCATTCGATCTGCTCGGTATCACGACTGTGAATGGTAACGTATCACTGTCTCAAGCGACATTGAACACTCGGAAGGTGCTTCATGTGCTAGTGGAGGAAGCGAAGCAGAAGGGACGCGCTGAAGAAGCAGAACTCATCGCGAACATTCCTGTTATTCCAGGAGCCGATCGTCCATTGCGTCGTCCTCAATATTTCGAACATCGCGTGCATGGCAATGACGGTATTGGTGGCGCGTTGGCTGATCTAGAGCTGCCGCCGATGCGTGCTTCGAAGCAGGCTGCACTTATTATGGTAGAAACGATTAAGGAACGTCCGGGCGAAATTACACTCATTATGACAGGGCCGTTGACCAATTTGGCATTGGCACTGCGTGCATGTCCTGAGCTACCAACGCTTGTGAAGGAAGTTATCTTCATGGGTGGCGTCGTTACTTCATTTGGCAATGTTACGCCTACAGCAGAATATAACATCTACGTTGATCCTGAAGCGGCGCGCAACGTTCTACAAGCAGGTTTCAACATTACGATGGTTGGCCTTGATGTAACACGTCGAGCACTGTTGACTCGTGATCATATTGAGTCAATGGGCGATGCTCCGTTAGCTCCGTTGGTGTATGACTGTACTCGTGATTACATGGACATGTATGCGAAGCGTTACGGACATCCTGCTTGCGCGATGCATGACCCGTTTGCGGTAGCCGTGGCAATTGATCGTGCTGTAGCTACTACAGAGCATTTGTATGTTGATGTTGAAGTGAACAGCAACTTGTGTGATGGACAGACGGTAGCTGATTTCCAAGGGCGCTGGAATAAGGAACCTAACGTGCATGTCTGCATGGACCTTAACCAAGAAGCATTTATTGAGCGTTTCTTACATGTCCTACAAAGATAGCAGCGATCGAAACGCAGTAACGCGTTGTTCGAAACGATTATCCGCAACTAAAAAATAGAATAAGAAAAGAAGAATAGAATAATAGAAGAGGTAGATTTGTCATCTTAAGCAACTTACTATGATAGCAAATGGGAGATAAGCAGCGATGAAGAAAGTACACCTCTGGCTTTTACTACTGCCAGGACTGTTGTTTTTGACAATCTTTATGATTGTTCCGATCTTTATGACGATTGGCTCGACCTTCTATCATGAAGGCGAGTTTACGGTTGATGGATATGTGAAGCTGCTCAGCGATCCCTATATGCTGAAAATTCTCGGGACAACCTTGCAAGTGAGCTTCGTGACGACGCTTGTTTGTATTTTGCTAGGATTCCCGACAGCTTACTATATCTCGAAGACGAAGGCGAGAACGAAAGGCATCTTATTGATGCTCGCGCTGTTCCCACTCTTAACAAGTGCAATTGTGCGTTCATTCAGCTGGATGGTTATCCTCGGGAAAAATGGCTTGGTGAATCAATTCCTGCTTGGCATCGGGTTGATCGATGATCCACTCAAAATTTTGTACACGCCGACAGCGATGATGATTGGCATGATTCATTTATTCCTTCCATTAATGATTATTTCGCTCGTTGGTGTGATGGAGAATATTGATGGCGACCTGCTGCAAGCATCTGAATCACTCGGGGCTTCGCGTTGGAAAGGTTTTATGAGCATTATCGTTCCTTTGTGTGTGCCAGGTCTCATTGTAGGCAGCATTCTCGTATTCGTGGGCAGCTTGACGGCCTATACGACACCACAGCTGCTGGGGGGCAAGCAGCGAGTTATTGCGACGTTCCTTTATCAAAATGCAATGACGCTGAACGATTGGTACATGGCTTCGGTTATAGCGACCGTTATGATCGTGATAACGTTCATCATTATTGGGCTCATGAATCGTCTTGCCCGCAAATTGAATCCGAAGGGGTAGCGCAACATGAAGGACAAACATCGCGGTCTCGCTCTGTTTACGACACTCGTCTTTATCTTTTTGCTCGGACCGCTCGTCATTATTATCGGAACATCATTTGGAGAAGGCTCTGTGTTGAAGTTTCCGCCAGAGGGGTTCTCGCTGAAATGGTATAAAAATATTTTCGAAGTCGACATGTTTATGGAGACATTCAAAGTAACGGTGGGCGTTGCCTTGCTGGGCAACTTAATCGCCCTCTTGCTAGGAGTTCCAGCAGCATATGCATTAAGTCGCGGTCAATTCCGTGGCAAAGAGTTTCTGAATTCGATCTTTATTTCCCCGATTTTAATTCCGGGTGTAGTCATGGGCTTCGCGATGCTGAAGTTTTTGGTCGTACAGTTCAATCTACCTATTTATACAAGCTTGCTGATTGGCCATATTGTGCTGATGATGCCTTTTATTATTCGTGTCATCGGTTCGAGTCTATCCAACTTTGATTATTCGGTAGAAGAAGCAGCAATGAGCTTGGGCGCGAGCCGCTTGAAGACGTTCTTCACGGTTGTGCTGCCGAACATCCGCTCAGGTTTGATTGCAGGAGTGCTGCTCGCTTTCTTGGAATCGTTCAACAACGTGGATATTTCCGTGTTTATGACCGGTCCAGGGGTGAGTACTTTGCCGATTCAGATGCTGACCTACGTCGAGAACTATTTCGACCCAACGATAGCGGCGATATCGGTACTGCTTATGGTACTGACTGGATTGTTTATGGTCATGATCGAGCGTTTGATGGGATTGTCTTATTTTACGAACAAATAACGGCTCAACATCGGAGGGACTACGGACGTGGAATTGTTATCGCTTAATGATATATCGGTTGCTTATGAAAAGAATCTCATTTTAAAAAACTTCAATCTTCATATCGAAAAAGGTGAGCTCATCTCGCTGCTCGGTCCATCTGGCTGTGGAAAGACGACAACACTGCGACTCATTGCAGGTTTTCTGGAGGCGAAAGACGGCCGCTTTATGTTCGATGGCAAAGACTACACACGTGTGCCGGTGAACAAGCGCAACTTCGGCTTCGTGTTCCAAAGCTACGCGTTGTTCCCACATATGACCGTATTTGATAATGTCGCTTACGGTTTGCGTTTGCGTAAGGTTAGTAAGGATGACATCGCTAAACGTGTAACGGATATGCTGAAAATTGTTAGCTTGGAAGGGTTCGAGAAACGCTTTCCAGGTGAACTATCCGGCGGACAGCGTCAGCGTGTTGCGATTGCTCGTGCCTTGGTTATCCAGCCAGACCTGCTGTTGTTTGATGAACCACTTAGCAACTTGGATGCGAATCTTCGGGTGAATATGCGAGTAGAGATTCGCAGAATCCAGAAAGAGTTAGGCATAACGACGGTATATGTCTCTCACGATCAAGAAGAGTGCTTCTCGATTTCTGATAAAGTTGCGATTATGAATCAAGGTGTCATCGAGCAGTTGGATGCGCCAGCCGTTATTTATAAATATCCGACGACAGAATTTGTTGCTCGCTTTATCGGCTTCCATAACTTCATCGATGTTAATGGGCTGAAGGTCGATGGTGAGCAAGTAACAGCGGATTGCCCGCAAGGGTTAAAGGTAAGTCTTGTTCATCGTTCGGGACACCCGATCGTGGAGCAGATGAAAGCAGCGATTCGTCCAGATGATCTGTTGATCGCTTTGCAAAGTGAGCTATCGAATGGACTTGCTGGATTGACGGCAGCGGAGCTAGAGTCAGGCTGGAATGTGATTGCTGGTCGAGTTAAAGTAAGTACCTTCCTCGGTCGCAGTTATCAATATGAAGTGGAGACCGCTCTAGGCACGTTTACGGTCAACCGTGAAATGGATGCGCCATTCGCAGCGAATGAAGCTGTCCAGCTCGTACTGCCAAAAGATAAGGTCGTACTTGTACGTACGGCGGTTTAGAATTACATGTTGATCTGCACTTGCGGTATGAACATGTGCGTTTGATATCAATTTCTAGGGGAGAGCTTGCTCTTCCCTTTTTTCTTAGCGTGAGTTCGGAAGACTGTGTTCAAGTGTATTCCTGAAAATCATTCAGTAGATAGGGCATGTAGTTGCAAAATTAATGCATGTAAGCAGGAGGCAGCGTAGATGATGGTGGAGCGTATGCAAATAGATTTACTAATCACTGATGTGCATGTATTCAATATATATATGAAGCGATTTATTGCAGGTAATGTTGCTGTGCTGGATGGGCGCTTTTTGTATATAGGTGCTCGTGGAAAAGAGACATTCGAAGCGAAAGAAATTGTAGAAGGAAATGGACAACATCTGATTCCAGGATTAATCGATATTCATTTGCATATTGAGAGCTCTATGATTACCCCGGCAACATTCTCTCACGGCATTATTCAAAATGGAGTGACGACAGTTGTGTCCGAACCACATGAGATGGCCAATGTATTTGGACTTGAAGGGGTACAGGAGATGATTCGAGCTAGCGAGGGATGCGCAGCTGATATTCTCTATGCCATTCCTAGCTCAGTTCCAGCAACACCGTTGGAAACGACGGGCGGTTCCATTGAGATTTCTGATATCGATAAACTACTGCAGGATGAACGTGTTGTTTGCTTAGGTGAGATCATGAATTCTGTAGATGTGCTGCGTGATCCGGATTGCAAAACCAATCAGATATTGAATCATATCCGTACGAACCATCCTCATCTTGTCATTGAGGGACATACGCCGAAGAAGCTCGTTGATTTGGAGTTGGCTCGCTTTATGTTCGCTGGTGTTGATTCAGACCATACGGAGCAGGAAGTCGACAGTATGCTCGATAGGATGAGAAACGGTATGTTCGTGGAAATTCAAGAGAAGGCGATGCGACCGGAAATTATGCGCATTCTTATTGAAGAAGATATCGCGGACTTATTCTGCTTCGTGACAGATGATGTGATGGCAGACTCGTTCGTGGCGGATGGACATCTGAATCATCTAGTTCGTAAGGCGATAGCAATGGGGATGAGTCCAGAGCGGGCCATCTATTGCACGACATATACACCTGCACAGCGCATGCGTCTCTATGATCGCGGCTCTATTGCGCCGAACAAGTTGGCAGACTTCGTTTTACTTTCTGATTTGAGCACATTCCATATTGACGCTGTATACAAACGAGGACGCCGTATTTATGATGCGAATCATCTCGTTAAACAGGAGCGAGTAGAAGGGCAATTCCCATCACATTTCTATCAAAGTGTAAAGCTATCTCCTTTACAGGAGGGTGATTTCACAGTAGTTGTAACTGGAGCTAATGGTAGTGCTGGTGCCGATAATGCGGCTGGAGCTAGAACTGAGCAAGTGGCTAATGGGGTTCATAAGTGTCGTGTCATGGAAGTATCCAATGGAACGACAACAACGAAGGAGCTGCACCGCGAAGTTGAGGTACAGGATGGTGTGCTGCAATGGGAGCGGGCCGAAGGATTAGGACTTGTCGCTACATTTGAGCGTTACGGTCGCAATGGCAATCGCGCCTATGGTTTGATTACAGGCAGTACCATCAAGCGCGGCGCTATCGCGACAACTTATTCGCACGACAATCACAATTTGCTCGTCGTCGGACACAATGCCGCAGACATGACGCTTGCGGCGAACACCGTTATCGCCGACCAAGGCGGCTTCTGCGTCGTGGCGGATGGCCACGTCTTGGCCCGTGTGCCGCTGCCGGTTGGCGGCATCCTTTCAGAAGAGCCGCTCGACACGTTCGGCTTAGCGGTCAAACGCCTTCGCGAGGCGATGGAATCGCTCGGCTACGATCACTACAACCCGATCATGTCCATCAGCACGCATTCGCTGCCAGTCAGCCCAGCCTTGAAGCTGACTGACTTGGGACTGATCGATGTACATGCCGGCACGATTGTACCCTTGCTCGTCGAATCGTAGTAAGCGCCGCGATGATGTGTAATGGCTCAAGTTCCATTGGCCTTTAGCCAAAGTAGCCTATTATTATTCACGTGCTTAATTATCAATGCATACAATAGGAGATGGAATAGTGCACTTGCTCTTCCGTATCTTGCTATGCTAAAATATGTTTAACTTTTAGAGAACGGAGGGTTCCTGATGATTAACAAGGCAGGCTTCCAATTTGGAAGAACTCGATTGAACGTTTGTGACACTAACTGAATAGTGCTCAATGGCTCTGCCTAGGTGCAGAGTAATCGGGATTGGTCTGCCTATTTTTAAGGAACCCTAATCGCTTTAACGCAAGAAGAGGGTGGGACGAATGTACCCTCTTTTTTTATACCCTTAACTATAGATTGAATATCTGGTGTTGAGCATACTGCCTCTTGCCTGCATGTCTTTGTAGATTACTATGAAGAATTATTGCATGGTGAAGTGGATCTATTGTGTGTGCGTGCGAACCATATACAATGAGACTCGTATGTTCTCCCTAGAAGACCAGCGTCTTCGCTAGGCGATTTCTTGCTGCCCGCTCATGGTCATGATCATGGTGTGAGGCAGAGGAGCTTGTCTGCGTTGTCGTATATATTCCGTTTACTCCAATCACAGGCATATGCCTGTGTTTTTTATTTGCTCATAAAGCGTGAGTAGTTGGGAAAGCTTCTATCTGAACTACTTGCTTATATTGAAAGTAACGGGAGATGATTATATGAAAGAACTTATAGAACAGCAGCAAAAAGCAGTGATCGTCGGTGTGAACCTGAACCACCAAGCAGATTTTGAATATTCCATGGAAGAGCTGGCTAACCTTGCAGCGGCATGTAATGTTGAAATTGTAGGCAGCATCATTCAAAATTTAAGCCGAGTAAATACGTCTCACTATATTGGAACAGGTAAGTTAGAAGAAGTACGGGCTCTCATGGAACAACAAGATGGAAATCTCGTCATTTTCAATGATGAATTATCTCCATCCCAAATCCGTAACCTTGAAGCAGATTTGGACTGTAAAGTCATCGATAGAACGATTCTTATTTTAGATATTTTCGGCGAACGTGCGCGGACGAGAGAAGCACAGCTTCAAGTCGAAGTAGCGCAATTGCAATATATGCTTCCTCGATTGGTTGGTTTGCGTGAGTCACTTGGACGCCAAGGCGGCGGAGTAGGCACAAAGAACAAAGGTGCTGGTGAGAAAAAGCTTGAGCTGGACCGTCGTAGAATTGAAGAGAAGATCAGCATTTTAAGTAAAGAGCTAGAAGTGTTGGTTGCTCATCGTCAGACGCAGCGCAAAAAGCGTAGAAAGAGCGAAGTTCCAGTTGTGGCGCTTGTTGGTTATACGAATGCAGGCAAATCAACAGTTATGAATACGATGGTGGAACTGTTCACGGAAACGAAAGATAAGTTTGTATTTGAAAAAGATATGCTGTTTGCTACGCTCGAAACGTCTGTCCGCAATATTGAGCTTGAGGACAATAAGTCATTTTTGTTGACGGACACAGTTGGCTTCGTAAGCAAGCTGCCGCATCATCTAGTGAAAGCTTTCCGTTCTACATTAGAAGAAGTAAAAGAAGCGGATTTGCTTATTCATGTTGTTGATTTCTCTAATCCTGAGTATGAGCAGCATATCCGTATTACTAATGAAACATTGCAAGCGATCGGTATTGAAGATATTCCGATGATCTATGCTTACAATAAAATTGATCTTCGTGAAGGAGATACTCCAAGTACAAGTGAAAACAACATCTATATGTCTGCGAAAAAGAAGCTTGGTGTTGAAGAGTTAATTCAAGCGATCCGCCAAAATGTATTCAAAGACTACGTTCGTTGTGAAATGCTCATTCCTTATGATCAAGGCGGCGCGGTATCTTACTTGAATCAAAATGCTACTGTCATCACAACAAGTTATGAAGAGGAAGGTACGAAACTGACATTGGAATGCAGACAAAGTGATTATAATAAGTTTCTGAGCTTTGTTGTTAGTGAGTAATTAAGGGGTTCATTATAATTGAAGTTTCCAAGTTGAATGACTCCAGTATATCTATAGAAGGAAAATAGTTAATGGATTGCAGCCGCCTCCGTTTAGTGATGGTGTTTGCAGCATGTGAGTTATATCTCAAATGCTTGCTAGCTCATTCTAGATGGGGCGGCTCATTCTTTGATTTATTAAAATGTAATAATGTGGTTTTATAAAAGGGGTTGCCTTTCTATTGTGAGCGTGATATATTTGTATTCCGCCACCGAGAGGCAGCGGTTGAGACAAGCTTACATAGAAACGGATTGAAGTTAAGTTCGAAACTAAGCTTCAAAAAAGTTTTAAAAAAAGCTTGACTCGAAAGAAACGAAGTGATATATTATAAGAGTTGCCGCTGAGAAACACGGCGGACGAGAGCGAAAGAAAACGAATCGAAAGATGAGTGATCTGAGCCGAATTGTTCTTTGAAAACTGAACAACGAGTGAAACGTTTGATATAAGAAATTCAGCAATGAATTTCGTCAGCATTACAAATG
>NZ_VNJK01000004.1 GCF_007786455.1 Paenibacillus agilis
GATGAGATTTCCCAATTAGTAAGACCCCTTGAAGACGACGAGGTTGATAGGTTCGGGGTGGAAGCACAGTAATGTGTGGAGCTGACGAATACTAATAGGTCGAGGGCTTATCCTAATGAATATACAAGAAGCGTTTTAATCACTTTGCGATCAGTTTTCAAGGTATAACCTTGTAACATATAATATTCCCTGATAGCTCAGTTGGTAGAGCACTCGACTGTTAATCGAGTTGTCACAGGTTCGAGTCCTGTTCGGGGAGCCATTATGGAGAGATGTCCGAGTTGGTCGAAGGAGCACGATTGGAAATCGTGTAGGCGCCAAAAGCGTCTCGGGGGTTCGAATCCCCCTCTCTCCGCCAGAATGTGGCCCGTTGGTCAAGGGGTTAAGACACCTCCCTTTCACGGAGGTAACAGGGGTTCGAATCCCCTACGGGTCACCACCTTCATTATAATAAACTGGTAAAAATTGAGGGTTGAAAACGAAAGTGGATCTTGATATGATATAAGAGTCGCTGGGAAATGAACCAGTAAACAACATGGACGCTTAGCTCAGCTGGGAGAGCATCTGCCTTACAAGCAGAGGGTCGGCGGTTCGATCCCGTCAGCGTCCACCATAAATATCGCGGGGTGGAGCAGTCCGGTAGCTCGTCGGGCTCATAACCCGAAGGTCGTAGGTTCAAATCCTGCCCCCGCAACCAAATAATTTTACATTTATCGTGGAGCTGTGGTGTAGAGGCCTAACATGCCTGCCTGTCACGCAGGAGACCGCGGGTTCGAATCCCGTCAGCTCCGCCATTTTAACTAACGACGAGTGGTTGAAATGTACGATAAAAATTAGGTTCGGTAGCTCAGTCGGTAGAGCAGAGGACTGAAAATCCTCGTGTCGGCGGTTCGATTCCGTCCCGAACCACCATTAAAGTTTAATACGCCGGTGTAGCTCAGTTGGTAGAGCGGCTGACTTGTAATCAGTAGGTCGTGGGTTCGACTCCTATCGCCGGCACCATTATGGAGGCTTAGTGAAGTGGCTAAACACGGCAGACTGTAAATCTGCTCTCTACGAGTTCGGTGGTTCGAATCCATCAGCCTCCACCATTATAGGGGCATAGTTTAAAGGTAGAACAGCGGTCTCCAAAACCGTTAGTGTGGGTTCAATTCCTGCTGCCCCTGCCAGAGTATTTTTAAGAAAAATGAATATTTTAGAAATTTGGCGATCGTGGCGAAGTGGTTAACGCACCGGTTTGTGGATCCGGCATTCGGGGGTTCAATTCCCCTCGGTCGCCCCAAATTATCTAATGGGGATTAGCCAAGCGGTAAGGCAACGGACTTTGACTCCGTCATGCATAGGTTCAAATCCTATATCCCCAGCCATTAAATGCGGAAATAGCTCAGTGGTAGAGTATCGCCTTGCCAAGGCGAGGGTCGCGGGTTCGAATCCCGTTTTCCGCTCCATAAGGCGCCATAGCCAAGTGGTAAGGCAGAGCTCTGCAAAAGCTCTACCCCCAGTTCGAGTCTGGGTGGCGCCTCCATTTTTACTTGTTATGTGCTTGAGCGCCCTTAGCTCAGCTGGATAGAGCGTTTGACTACGAATCAAAAGGTCAGGAGTTCGAATCTCTTAGGGCGCGCCAATTAAATTAAATATGCCGGTGTGGCGGAATGGCAGACGCGCGCGACTCAAAATCGTGAGGGAAACCGTGGAGGTTCGAGTCCTCTCACCGGCACCATACTTAACAAGTTCAACTCTTGAGGATAACTCAAGAGTTTTTTTGTATGTCTTCCTCTTCATATTCCCTTCCATATTTTGAAACTTATCTTATGTTGGTTCGTATTGTAAGGTGTATTGTTCATATTTATATTACTACCTAATCTGTACCGCTGCCTAAGTTCAAATAACGAAGGAGTGAGGCTATGGAAGTTCTATATTGGAGTTTGTTGATTCTAGGCATTATTTATGCCGCGATTACACTATTGTTTGGAGATGTATGGGATGCTGCAATCGGCGAAATTATACATATTCCATTTTTACAACCTGCTGTTCTACTCGGTGGGCTTACCTCGTTAGGCGCAACTGGTGTTTTACTCACACGTTATTCGAATTTATTACCATGGCTCATATTTGTGCTTTCTTTATGCGCTGCAGTTGTGGTCTCCACCATTATGTACTTCTTTTACATCAAATCGATGGAAAAGAGTGAGCATTCTATTGCTTTTTCCCTGAGTGACCTTATCGGAAGTATTGCAGAAGTTCATACTCCTATTCCAGCGCAAGGTTTTGGAGAAATCATTATTTATTCCAAGACAGGTGCAACCAATCAGATAGCGGCATCGTTCGATGGCATTGAAATCCCTTCTAATACGAAAGTAGTCATTATTGACGTTCGAGATCATACGACCTATGTTTCGCCTATGGAGGAGTTGCAGCGCTTGTAGAGTCATTTATGTACATTTTTAATATGAGCGCTCAAGGTCGTTTATCAATAATTGAAAAAAGGAGAGATTGTATGAGTGATGTGTTTCTCATTCCGCTTATCGTAGTAGGGGTGCTTGTCGTTATTGCTTTAGCCTTCTGGGCTAGATACAAAACAGTAGGCCCGGATGAAGCGATGATCGTAACGGGTTCGTATCTCGGTACTAAAAATGTAAGTAAGGACGAAACCGGACGAAGTATGAAAATTGTTCGTGGCGGTGGAGCATTCATTATCCCTATTTTTCAACAGGGACAATTTCTATCATTATTGTCTCATAAGCTGGACGTAACTACACCTGAAGTATATACAGAACAAGGAGTTCCTGTTCTAACAGATGCTGTGGCAATTATTAAGGTGGGAGGTTCTGTAGAAGATATAGCGACTGCGGCAGAGCAATTTTTAGGTAAGCCAACAGAAGCACTGAAGAGCGAGGCGCAAGAAGTGTTAGAGGGACATCTTAGAGCGATACTCGGTTCTATGACGGTAGAGGAAGTGTACCGTAACCGTGATCGGTTTGCTCAAGAAGTGCAAGCTGTAGCTGCTAGGGATTTGAAGAAGATGGGTCTACAAATTGTTTCCTTCACGATAAAAGATGTAAGGGATAAGCATGGCTACTTAGAGGCATTAGGAAAGCCGCGTATTGCAGCTGTAAAGCGTGATGCTGAAGTTGCTGAGGCTGAAGCTGTGAGGGACGCACGTATTCAAAAGGCGAATGCTGATGAGCAAGGGATGAAGGCAGAACTGCTGCGTGACACAAATGTTGCCGAGGCGTCCAAAGAGAAAGAGTTAAAGATTGCTGCTTTCAAACGAGAGCAGGATACCGTTAAAGCAGAGGCGGACCAGGCGTATTATATTCAAGAGGCTCGTTCCAAGCAAACGGTTGTAGAAGAACAGATGCAGGTTGAAATTGTGCGCAGAGAACGTGAAATCGATCTCGAAGCAAAAGAAATTTTGCGTAGGGAAAAGCAGTACGATGCGGAAGTGAAAAAGAAGGCGGATGCAGAACGTTATGCTGTCGTTCAGGCGGCGGAAGCTGAGAAGGCTCGCCAAGTGCTTGAGGCGGATGCATTGCAGTACAGAATTGAAGCGGAAGCTAAGGCACAAGCGGAACAGAAGCGCTTGGATGGCTTGGCGCATGCAGATGCAGAACGCGCACGCGGTACAGCTGAAGCGGAAGTTATTCGCTTACGGGGTCTCGCTGAAGCAGAGGCGAAGCAGAAATTAGCAGAAGCATTTGAGAAGTTCGGTGAAGCTGCTGTATTAGATATTGTGATGAAAATGCTACCGGAATTGGCAGGTCGAATCGCCGAGCCTATTCGTGCGATTGATAAGCTGACGGTAGTCGACACAGGCAAAGGAGAGGGGGCGGCACGCGTTAGTAACTATGTTACTGAGCTTATGGCTACAGCTCCACAAATGCTCAAAGATGTATCTGGGCTCGATCTTGAGAAAATAGTAAAGCGTCTAACAGATGGGCCTGCTGCTGAGAATGGACTATTCAAGCAGCACATACAGCAATCTAAGCTGCCTGACACAAATATCGTTGTTACTTCTGAGGACAGTTCTAATGTCTAAGGACTAAAGAATAAGGAATAAGCAGTACATGGATAAGTGGATAGACGGGCTAGGAAGTGAAATGTAAGGTTTATAGTAGTTGTAAGCGGCCCTGAAGGTAGCCTTGCCGACAGGGCTGTAACTAGGTTTGGGAGAAGAGCCTATCGTAGGTTGGTGAGGTTCCTCGACTTGAGTCTAGGTGCAAATACCGTCCTCAGCCTGTTTTGAATCGTTGGCAAACAGCCTAAAATAAAGACATAAGCAAACGACACAGAAAGGTGGTGACGAACAGCGTGGAGAGAAAAGGAAACACGATAGCCCTGCTTCTGATAGGTATCGGAGGAATTATCTTGCTAAGTAAGCTAGGATGGTTGCTTGGCGGATTGATGGAGTACTTAATTCCTATCGCATTGATCGCTCTTGGTTATTATGGTGTGAAAGCCGGCAATCGATTCTTCGGTGGGTTGTTTATTATTATCGGTGCCTTCTCCTTAATTGGCGAATTCGCTTGGCTCATCGGTTTAATTATCGCAATCGCGATGATTGGATTTGGTGTAAAGATGCTAAAAGATCGACGCAACTACCATTATTAACTCACACCATGACAGTAACCTTACAACTAGCACAAAGGAGGTACCCAGTGCATGAGTAATATATTTCAGCGAGTACGGGATATTACATTGGCGACGTTGAATGACCATCTAGAACGTTCTGAAGACCCGATTCGCGTTATTGATAGCTTTCTCTTGAAAACTCGGCATGAGATAGAGGAAGCAGAACGGTTATACCACCAATACTTAGTTCATGCGAATCAAATGAAGCGCCAACTCAATCAAGCAGAGGAGTTGCGTGAACGCCGTGAACAACAGGCTTTGATGGCATTGAAGGCTGGCGAAGAACTTGCTGCCAAGCTCGCTTTGCAAGAGAAGATGATGCATGAAGAGAAAGTCATTCACTATACGGAACTGTATGAAAAGAGCAAGCAGGCTATTTTGGAATTAGAAGCTCAACTGCAAGCACTTAAGAATGAATTCCAATCTGCATATGATAAGCGACAAATCTACATTGCTCGTATGCAAACCATTCATTTGCAACAGCGTATGAATGAGCGTATAGGACAATACGGTCATCAACAAGTGAACGGCATGTTCCGCCGCTTGGAAGATCGCGTAAATGATATGGAATGGGAAACAAACAGTATCCGTGATGTTCGCGGAACGAATGGCGGATACAACGGGGGCTTTGAGCGCGAGTCGAAGCTGGATCAGGAACTGCAGCGCTTGAAGCAGAAGTTGAACACCTCGAAGGAGTGAGTAAGGTATGCAAAAGAAATTTTATCGCTCTGCACGCGATTCTAAATTGTGCGGACTATGTGGAGGCTTGTCCGAGTATTTCGGATTTGATGCATCCTTTATACGAATCTTGTTCGTACTAGGTGTGGTTTTCTCCGGAGGAACGTTGTTACTAGCTTATTTCCTAGTAGCACTCGTTGTTCCAAAGGAGCCTAAAAATCCTTATGGACCATATGGAAATCAAGGTCCACATGGCTATTATGAGCCTAATAACTATAACAATAACAATCGTACCTATACGCCAGGTGGAGATTTCTCTAGTGGCTATGGTGCACAGCAACCAAACGGTTACCGCAATGGCAATGAATTTGCAGGACAATCTTATAATCAGTCCAACCAAAGTGGAATGAATCGTTCTTCCGTAGATTCTATGATGGAAGACATCGAAAAGAAAGCAATGAAACGTGAAATCGAACAATTGAAAGAGCGCTTAGCTCGTTACGAGAAAGGGGACAAGTAAAATGGGAGTATTTAAACGTATTAAAGACATGACTAAAGCATCGGTACATGAAGTGTTAGATAAGGTAGAAGATCCGGTAATGATGTTGAATCAATACCTGCGTGATATGGAATTGGAGATTCATCAAGCAGAGGTAACAGTTGCAAAGCAAATGGCAAATGAACGCCGTATTAAGCACCGCTATGATGAAGCACTTCGTATTTCTGCAGACCGTGAGACACAAGCTGGTCGCGCATTGCAGGCTGGTCAAGAAGAAGTAGCTCGCAAGCTGCTTGAAGAAAAATTGTACTACGATCAAAAAGTGAATGAGTTCGGTGACTTGCATGCACAGGCACAGTCTCAAGCACAAGAACTTATGCACCAATTGCACACAATGAAAGATGAGTTCTACAAGCTTCGCAATAAGCGTAATGAGCTTGCAGCACGTGCACAAATGGCAAAAGCTCGCAAGCAAATGAACTCCATCAGCTCCTTGCATACAATTGAAGCAGGTGGCGCATCTCGCGGCTTCCACCGTATGGAAGAGAAGATTATGCAATTGGAAGCAGAAGCAGAAGTAATGCGTGTTCCTTACGGTTCTTATCAAGGTGCTGGTTCTTATCAGCCGCCAGTTGACCCAGCTAAAGACTTAGCAGTAGAAGAGCAACTAGCTGCTCTTAAACAAAAGCTTGGTAAAAAGGAATAAACGTATTCGCTTCATTTAAAATATATGATATTGTAGTAATTAGACTGAATGGCGATGCAGCATGCATCGCCATTCGTGCCGTTACAGAAAAAGCCGACTATTGATGACAGGAGGTGCGGCATGAAAACAGACAATCGAATACTAGCTTATGTGCTCATCTTCGCGGGGATTATCATTCTTATTGGCAAGTTTCTTACCTTCGGAACGTTTTTAGCTCTCGTTATGATTATATTTGGAGTGCGCAAGGTAAGAACGATGGATGTGAAGATTGGCTATACGTTAATCGCTATCGGTGGAGCCATTTTGCTTCTTGAGCATCTGGCGCTGTTTATAGGCATTGTTCTTCTGTCATTAGGCGTATTTTACTTTAGAATGCGTGCTGTGCAGCGACATGAGCAAATGATGAAGCGGCATAGTTTTGCTAGCAGCTTAAAATGGGATCGTGTACCGTTTCATTTACAAAGCCAGAGCTTGTGGCATGTGATTGGGGAAAGTGATATCGACTTATCGTTAGCGATGTTGGATGAGCCTGAAACCCCCCTGTTTTTCCAAGGGGTTATGGGGGATGTAGACATTACGATTCCAGATCACATTGGCGTTGAGATCGAGGCAACCGTTCTATTTGGCCATATCGATGTAGAACATGACAAAGAAACGGGCTTCTTCAATAAATGGACATGGCGTTCCCCACACTATGAATTAACGGAACAGAAGGTTAAGTTGAACTTGTCTTACATCGTAGGAGACATTGATATTCGTATCCATTAAAATAATAGGGTAGGATAGAAGGGAGAGAAGGTCGCTATGCACCCTAAAAAATCAGGAAACATGGTCTTCCGCACGATCGGGGAGACACTTCTCTTTTCCGTTGCTTTATTTTTTATTATTGTTTATATGCTGCAGTCAGCAGGATATGTAAGACCATTTGAAACGTGGATGGAAGGCGTAATTGCGACATTATGGACGCTGTTCGCTGTGTGCGTAGTAACGATCCTGTTTGCTTTCTATCAAGGTTATAAGACAAAACGAAGAATTGAGTTGCTGCGCGAATCAATGGTGCTCTTAGAAAAGGGAAACTTATCCCGCCCTATACCTCAGTTAGGGACAGACGAGCTTGGGCAGTTGGCTGAGCAGTTGGGAAGAGTAAGTGAACGTTGGGAAGAGCAAGTTACTTCTTTACAGCGATTATCTACGAATAATGCTCAGCTTGCCGAACAAGCACGTATAACAGCTATTATTGAAGAGCGCCAACGATTGGCGCGGGAGCTGCATGATGCCGTTAGTCAGCAGTTATTCGCGATATCTATGACAGCGACAGCTGTAAAGCGTACACTTAACCGCGACTTTGATCGCGCTGAGCGTCAAGTTGAATTGATTGAAGAGATGGCTTCCGTAGCTCAATCAGAGATGAGAGCTTTGCTGCTGCATTTACGGCCAGTGCATTTGGAAGGTAAAGGACTTATCCAGGGTGTTCAGGAACTGGTCCGTGAGCTGCAAATGAAGGTTCCGATCGAAATTCAATGTGAAGTGGATGATGATATTCGTCTCCTAAAAGGTGTAGAGAACCATCTGTTCCGTATTATCCAAGAAGCAATGTCTAATACGCTTCGTCATTCTAAGGCAGAACGTATGGAGATTCGAATACAGAATCGTGAAGACCATGTGCGTTTAATGATTCGAGACAATGGTGTAGGTTTTGATTGGCAGGATTCGAAGCAAACCAGTTACGGTTTAAGGACCATGCAAGAAAGAGTCCATGAGGTCGGTGGGTCTATACAGTTCGTTACTGCACCGAGCAAAGGAACTAGAATTGAGATTCGTGTACCCGTTGTGACGGATAATTCGATTTGGAAGGAGGACATTGAAGAAGATGGCGATGGAGACGACGGATATGGAGAGATCAGAGAACATTCGGGTTCTATTGGTGGATGATCATGAAATGGTGCGTATAGGCTTAGCTGCTGTATTAAGCACGGAAGACGGGATTGAGGTCGTCGGTGAAGCGGGTAACGGTATGGATGGTATACGCTTAGCCCAAGAGTATAAGCCAGATGTCGTACTGATGGACTTAGTTATGGATGGTATGGATGGTATTGAGACGACGCGCAAGCTGCTGCAGTTATATCCTGACTGCAAAGTAATTGTGCTTACTAGTTATCTTGATGATGAGAAGATGTATCCCGTAATTGAAGCAGGGGCATTCAGCTATTTGTTGAAGACGTCGCGTGCAAACGAGGTTGCGGATGCGATTCGAGCAGCAGCACGTGGTCAATCTGTACTTGAATCGCAAGTGGCCTCCAAGATGATGAATCGTTTCCGCCAGCCTAAGCAAGCGCAAGCTGCTCATGAGCAGTTGACGGATCGTGAGATGGAAGTAATGCGATTGCTTTCCCAAGGCAAATCGAATCAAGATATTGCTGACGAGCTCTTTATAGGCGTAAAGACCGTTAAGTTCCATGTAACGAATATTTTAGCTAAGCTGGAAGTAGAAGATCGCACGCAAGCAGCGATATACGCATATAAGAATGGATTAGCTGAATAATGACATAATGAACAGCCCGACGACATAATGCCGTCGGGCTGTTCTATTGCTGCAGCTTCTTTTGACGGCTGAATGTACATATTGCAGATTCATTATAAAAATAGAAGAAACAGGAACGCAATGGCAGCTAAGTCAAATCCAAATGCTCCTCAATATGGAGGATAGGGATAAGGTGGAGGGAATCCTCCAGGTTCTAGTCCGGGGTAATTATTAGGATATGGATCACCATACGGGTTACCGTCATAGGGATTAACAACTTGATTATCAGAATTAGGATGAAAGTCAGCTTCTAATGCAGTTTTTCCTTTTGCTCTTTTCTTTTTATGTGAAAGGCTCATATTCTTTTTATGTGTATGATCGGATTTCGCTTTCGTTTGGGGGGCCGTCAGGATAGGGATATTGCTGTGAGATTGAGCATGATATGGGTTGTCGTTTAAGATCAATTTGCCTTCTTCACAAGAGCTAAGTCGTCCCATATAACGCCTGCCGTCTTTTGTAACGACGCAAACGGGCCGTCCACAAAACTTTTTTATTTCATTTTCTTCCACCTGAATCGGTAACATGTAAAGTTCCTCCTTTCAAATACAGTACAAAGGTAGTTTATTCGGGGATAGGTAAATGTGTATAGACGATTACCTAGATCTATATTTTCTATGTAATAAGGAGGAGCGAAGCTGAATGAGTAATCGAACAAGCTGGTCATTCGGAGTAAGTGGTGGAGTAATTGTAATGCTGGTCGCTATCATGGTTCTAATCGGTATAAAAGATAGTGTGCTGCTGAGCAATGATTCAGGCCATATAGAGTTGAACGAAGCTGGGGATGCTGCACAACTTTCTATTACAGAGCGGGTCAACAAGCTGTGGGAGCTTGCGCAATATAGCGGTGGGGCAGGCTTTGAAACGAAGATGATTATGCAGGGGAATTATCTGATTACTGCTGCGGATTGGAAGCAAGAAGCAATGAAATGGAAAGAGAGTATACGTGTTAGAACACCATTCGTTGCTAGAGAGGAGCGGGGAATGGAGGTACTGCGATCGACTTTTCAAGGGCCAAATTGGGAAAGGGAAATACTTGTATTTGCTGAACAAGACGGAAGGTTGTACTTTACCATTCACTTAACCGGAGTAGAGCTGAGCGGCAAGGATCATATTGTAGCAGAAGGGGAAAATATGCATAAGGCGCTTCAAGCCAATAATTTCTCTGTGCAATGGAATAGTGAAATACGCACAAAGGTAGTGGGAACGCTAGATGGTGTATGGGATCGGATGGCACAAAAGATGCAGCTGCTTGGGCGTGTTAAGCCACTAGATCATTATGAAGACAATGGTACTCGCAGTGTATCGTATGAGACGGATTATATGGGGGAAGGTATAAAGATGAAGTCTGGTGTCGCTAATTTGCAAATGGCTGTACATGAGCTGCGTGCCGAAGGGATAACGAGACTTACGGTAGGTACTCCATTAATTGCCGGTGAATATTAAAGTGAATTATTAAAGTCGATATACTAGGAAATATGGAATAGATGAATGTTATATGCTAAAATGGCATCACATTCGAATTTAACAGAAGGTTTACATACACGAGTGTTAAGGAATGGAGAGAGATGACAGAGATGAACAATCAAGAGACCATGCTGGCTGAAGGTGCTATATTTTATATTTTCGGCGCTACAGGTGATTTGGCCCGCCGGAAGCTGTTCCCTGCCATTTACAGCTTGTACCGTGAGGACAAGCTTGGTAAGAACTTTGCTGTTGTTGGTTTAGCTCGCCGTCCTCGTACGCAAGAGCAATTCCGTGAGGATGTACGTGCAGCAATTGATGAGTTTTGTCGCTATGATGTACAGCAGGATGAAGATTGGAATGAGTTTGCCAAGCATTTCGAATATAAACCACTCGACATTAACAATGTTGATGGATTCCGTGAATTGCAGCAGCACTCCCAACAGTTGGAGCATGAATTCCATATCCCTGGCAATCGTCTGTTCTACTTAGCATTGGCACCAGAGCTGTTTGGTGCAGTGTCATACAATTTGCGTGACGGTGGCTTGTTGGATACGAAAGGTTGGTCACGACTTGTGATTGAAAAGCCTTTTGGATATGATTTGGAATCTGCTAAACAATTGAATGAAGAGCTTCGTTCTGTGTTTAATGAAGATCAAATTTATCGTATTGATCACTATCTAGGCAAAGAGATGGTTCAAAATATTGAAGTGATTCGTTTCGCTAATGCGTTCTTTGAGCCTTTGTGGAACAACAAACATATTGCTAATGTGCAAATTTCGTTATCCGAAACGGTTGGTGTTGAAGAGCGTGGAGGCTATTACGATCAAGCGGGTGCATTGCGAGATATGGCTCAGAACCATATGCTGCAAATGCTCACAATGATTGCGATGGAACCGCCAAGCCGCTTGCATCCTGAAGATATTCGGGATGAAAAGGTGAAAGTTCTTCGTTCCTTGCGGACCTACGAGTCTGATGAAGAGGTAGTTGGCAATGTTGTCCGTGGACAATATTCTGCTGGATCATTGAAAGGCAAAGACTTGCCAGGTTATCGTGAAGAAGACAAAGTAAATCCAGAGTCGACAACGGAAACTTATTTGGGTGCTCGCGTCTATGTAGATAATTTCCGCTGGGCAGGAGTGCCGTTCTATATCCGTACAGGCAAGCGTTTGCCAGTAAAGACAACGGAAGTTGTTGTAGAATTTAAGAGCATTCCATCTAGAGTGTATTTGAGCTCCAAGCATAATCTGGAGCCGAATTTGCTCGTTATCCGCGTTAATCCAATGGAAGGCATCTATGTTCGAATCAACGGGAAGAAGCCTGGCTCAGAAGGTGGAGTTCAGCCGCTTGCGATGGACTTCTGTCAGAGCAGCATTGTTGGAATCAATACGCCAGAGGCATATGAGCGTCTGATCTTTGATGCAGCGCGCGGCGATTCTACGTACTTCACTCGATGGGATGAAGTATCGGAGGCATGGGCGTTCGTAGATCGCATTGCTCAAGCTTGGAAAAATACGAGCGAGGACCTTCATTTCTATCCTGCAGGCTCATGGGGACCAGAGCGTGCTAATGAATTGTTAGCTGAAGATGGCTTCCATTGGTGGCCAGTAAATGGGCAAGAAGAAGATACGGTTGTTTGGAAATAAGCAACCAGGGGAGGTTACTAACGATGTTTAAAATTTATGATATTTCCATGACGATAGATGAGAACGTACAAGTATACAAAAACAAAGAAGAGAAAAAGCCGATTATTCGTAACGTGCAAAATTTCTCGAATGCAAAAGCTTACGAGTCTCGCATTGATATTGATGTGCATTGCGGTACGCATGTCGATGCACCGCTTCACATGATTGAGAACGGTGAAACGATTGAAACGATCGGCTTGGACAAGCTGGTTGGTAATGCGCGTGTTGTTGATTTAACACACGTAGAAGGCGGTATTGGTCGTAAGGATTTGGAGCCGTTTGGGCTTCAGCGTGGCGACTGGGTATTGTTGAAAACTCGCAACTCCTTGTCCGAAGAGTTTGATTTCGAGTTCGTTTATCTTGCTGAAGATGGCGCGCAGTACTTGATTGAGCTAGGCGTAACAGGTGTTGGTACAGACGGTCTTGGTATCGAGCGTGCACAGCCTGAATATACGACACATCGTCCGTTGTTCAACAATAACGTAATTATTGTTGAAGGTTTGCGCCTTAAAGAGGTAGAGCAAGGCACATACTTCATGGTCATTGCACCATTGAAGCTGACAGGCATTGAAGCTGCTCCAGCACGAGCGCTCTTGATCGGTAAATAAGCCCATAGTTACTTTTCACCCCCTGCGGATGTTCGCAGGGGGTGTTTTTGCATATATACGCGAAAATGAAAGTTGCAGGTGATTCATCTAGAAGAAAGAAGAGCGGGAGGGGGGACCAGACCAGTTCTACCAGTTCGCTATACGGCAGCAGTTAAGGTGGAAAAGAGTAAAGAAAGTTATAGCTATTTGGATGTAGGCAGTGGAAGAGACACAGTGTGCAGTTTACGCTTTCTATTCGTACAGGTAAACATGTGAACAATATAGCATGCTATGTAAAAATTCACAAAACTTTAATTCCTATCGAATAACTAGGAAAAAATCCTTGTCATTTTTCAAAACCTTGATATACTTATTTTTAACGAGGGCTTAGTTAATTTTAACATATAGCTGAGCTGTAATTGAATGGAATTGATGAACGTATGCGTTCATTTTTTATCTGGAGAGGGGAAACGCAATGAAGAAGAAATTGTTATCGTTAACAGCGTTATTAACATTAGTAACTGTAATCGTTACTGCATGCGGTGGAAGTGCACCTGCGAGCAACTCTCCAACTGCAACTACTACTGGTCAAGCACAAGCTGGAGGCCAATTAATCGTAGCCGTGCAGGAAGATCCACGGGTATTGAATCCTGTGTATGCAGGTGACCGTGTAACATTGACGATTAATCAGTCATTGTTCTCGCATTTATATACGTACAACAATGGTGAGAAAAAGTTCGTGTTGGCTGAAAGCCTGACACCGTCTGCCGACAACTTAACGTATACGTTAAAGCTGCGCAAAGGATTGACTTGGCATGATGGTAAGCCAATAACTGCGGACGATGTAGTATTCACAATGGAAAGTGTACTCGATGAAAAACAGCACAGCTCTGACCGTGCGAACTTTATTTTCAATGGAACGCCACTGCAAGTAAAAAAGGTAGATGAACTGACAGTAGAGTTCAAGCTTCCGCAAGCATCTGCTGCATTTGAAGGCGTGTTGGCTGGATTCATTCCGATTCCGAAGCATGTTTTTGAGGGAGAAGCAGACCTAGAGAAGAGCAAGAAAAATGAAAAGCCAATCGGTTCTGGTCCTTTCAAATTTAAAGAATATCGTGCTGGTGAGTATGTAACGCTTGAGCGTTTCGATAACTATTTTGCAGGCAAGCCTAAGCTGGATACAGTGACGTATCGTATTGCAAAAGATCCAAATGCGGCTAATATGGCTTTGCAAAATGGTGAATTGCAAATGCGCAAAATTGATGCGGTTGATCACAACAAGTTAAACAGCACGAATCGTTTTAATATGGTTACGTACCCAGAAGGCCGTCTTAACTATTTGGCATTTAACTTGAATGTTGATGTCTTGAAGAAGAAAGAAGTTCGACAAGCTATCGCTTATGCATTGGATCGTAAAGAGCTGATTACAGCAACGTATTTATCCGAAGAGTTCGCGAAACCAGCAGCTTCTATTTTCACGCCAGACACGATGTACCATACATCTGAAGTAGAAACGTATGAGCACAATGTGGACCGTGCAAAAGAATTGCTAACGCAAGCTGGAGTGAGCAACTTGAAGCTTCGTCTAGCTTACGTAAATACGAACAAAGCTCATGAGACACAAGCGTTGTATGTACAGCAGAAGTTAGGGGAGATCGGTATTACCGTAGAATTGATGGCCTTGGATTCAGGAGCGTTTGGCAACATGTCCTTGGATATGAACAATACGGCATATGATTTATCCTTTGGTGGTTACATTATGGGGCATGAGCCAGATGGTTATAAGTCCTTGTACTTGAGTGATGCAGCTTATAACTATTCACATTACAAAAATCCAGAGTTCGATGCTTTGTGGAACCAAGCAGCTGTAGAGATGGATCCAGCGAAGCGCGGAGAACTTTACAAGCAAATTCAACAAACTGTAGCGAATGAAATGACGATTTATCCAATTGCTTATGACAATGCGATTATTGCAGTTGATAAGAAATTTGGCGGATTGCAAGAAGCTGGTCCGAAGCCAGTCGTTATGTTCGAAGACTTGTCCAAAGTATTTATTCAACAGTAGTAGTAATTCAAACGAATTGAGTTAATATCATTCTCAACAATTGAACTAACACAATGATGAGCGCTGGCAATTTTGCCGGCGCTCCCTTATGGAGGGAACTCCCTGTGCACAAATATATTTTACGGCGTATTTTACAGGCGATACCGCTCTTGATCGTCATTTCGATCGTATCTTTTGCACTCATTAAACTTGCTCCTGGTGATCCAGTAAGCTCGTTCGTTACTCCTGATATGAGTCCAGAAGATGTGGAGCGTATCCGTCAGAACATGGGGCTGGATCAGCCTATTTATGTGCAATATTGGCATTGGCTTGTAAACATGTTATCAGGTGATTGGGGCTACTCCTTAGTAAACCATCGTCCTGTGTTGACACTCATTATGGAGCGTCTCCCTGCGACTATTGGTTTGATGGGATCAGCTCTCTTTTTGTCATTACTCATCTCTGTACCATTAAGTATGTATGCGGCTGCTCGTAAAAATAAGGCTGCAGACAAGGTGCTAAGCCTGATTTCATACATCGGGATTTCGATTCCGAGCTTCTGGTTCGGTATTATGCTTATTTATTTATTCGCGGTTAAGCTGCAATGGCTGCCGAGCATGGGGATGCGGACAATCGGGGTGAATTCGTTCTTGGATGTTGTGAAGCATGGTATTTTACCATGCACGGTACTCGTATTTATGAACGTTTCTGTGTATATGCGGTACATTCGTTCACAGACGATTAGTCAGCTTGAGGAAGATTACGTACAAATTCAGTATGCGTATGGATCAACTACAGGTACGGTATTGGTACGACATGTGCTTAAAAATACGCTGCTGCCTGTCATCACCATTTTCGGAATGTCATTCCCAGAATTAATAGCGGGCGCGTTCATTACAGAATCGGTATTCTCGTGGCCAGGCATGGGTGCATTAGGAATTACATCCGTATTTGCACTCGATTACCCCGTCATTATGGGGATTACGATGATATCGTCAGTGATGCTTGTGATCGGGAATTTGCTGGCGGATATTTTGTATGGGATCGTCGATCCACGAATTAAAACGATGAAGTAATGAGGTGAGCAAAAATGAATGCACTGAAGTTGCGCCAAGTGGTTGCACAGTTTAAACATCAGAAATTGGCTATCGCAGCACTCGTTGTGCTGCTTGTGTTCACCTTGGCTTCGATATTTGCCTTTTTGTCCCCGTATGATCCGAACAAGCTGGTCGTAACGGAAAGGTTGCAATCGCCAAGCGCGACACATTGGTTCGGCACTGATGATCACGGACGAGATTATTTATCTCGTGCCTTGTATGGTGGTCGTGTTTCCCTTAGTGTTGGATTCCTCTCCATGATTATTGCGGTGGGGATTGGCACAACCGTAGGAACGATTAGTGGTTATTTTGGCGGCTGGGTAGATAATGTGCTGATGCGTATGGTCGATGTGTTGATGTCGATCCCGTCCTTTTTCTTAATGCTTATTTTGAATGCGTATTTGAAGCCGGGCATTACGACGATTATCGTCATTATCGGGATGCTCAGTTGGATGAATATTGCGCGTATTGTACGGGCTGAAACGCTGTCTGTGAAGGAGCGGGAATATGTCTTGTACGCGCGTGTGTCAGGTCAAAGTACATTTAACATCATTGTGAAGCATATTGTGCCGAGCATGATGCCAACGATTATTGTGGCGGCGACGATCTCGATTGCTTCTTCCATTATGATGGAATCATCACTCAGCTTCCTTGGGCTAGGGATTCAACCGCCGAATTCATCTTGGGGAAGTATGTTGAACAGTGCGCAAGGATATATCGGAGATGCGCCTTATATGGCGTTGTTCCCAGGTTTCTTGATATTGTTGACGGTACTGTCGTTCAACTTCCTAGGGGATGTATTGCGAACAGCGTTTGAACCAAAAGCAAACCGCAAATAGGTTAGACATAGCACAAGTTTTAGGATGACTTAAGGATTCAAGAGTTTTTTTGAAAATTATCTGAGTGGTTCGCAGAAGTGTTTGCAGCAGTTATTGTGAGTTGGATGAAAAGAAATGAAGTTTTTTATTATATAAAATTTTTGATGTTAGCTTTTGATAATAGAAGATGTATTTTATGGAAGAAGACGATATAAGACTACGGGGTGAGTCCTATGACTGAACCATTGTTAGCTGTTCAACAATTACAAACATCGTTTCATACGCAAGCTGGTGAAGTCCAGTCGGTTCGTGGAGTCAGCTTCACGGTGCGTGAAGGGGATATCGTCGGCATAGTCGGTGAATCCGGAAGCGGAAAGACGATTACTGCAAAATCCATTTTGCGATTGATTCCTTCGCCTGGTGTCATTAAGGGAGGAGTTGTACAATTCCGCGGGGAAGATATGCTGAAAATGTCTGAGCGGCGCCTGCGTGAAGTGCGAGGCAATCAAATTGCGATGATCTCACAAGATCCGATGACGGCGTTGAACCCAGTTGTTAAGATTGGAACGCAGCTGGTGGAAGTGCTTCGCCGCCATCGCAAACTTAGTCGAGCAGAAGCTCGCCAGAAGGCGATTGAATTGCTGCGGCAAGTGGGCATCACTTCACCTGAGAAGCGTATCGATCAATATCCGCATGAGTTCAGCGGCGGGATGAGGCAGCGTGTCATGATCGCGATGGCTCTGTCATGTGAACCGGATTTGCTAATTGCCGATGAGCCTACGACGGCATTGGATGTAACGATCCAAGCTCAAATTTTAAGCTTGATGAAGCGTTTGAGTGATACAACGAAAACTTCAATTTTGTTGATTACACACGATTTGGGTGTCGTAGCACAAGTATGTACGAGAATCATCGTCATGTACGGTGGCCTCATTATGGAGGAAGGCACGGTCGAAGATATTTTCGAGCGTCCACAGCATCCTTACACGAAAGGGCTGCTTCGTTCGATCCCGCGTGTACAGGAAGGTGAGCGGGAACGGCTAATGGCGATTGACGGTTCGCCGCCAGACTTGCTGCATCCACCTACTGGTTGTCCATTTATGGAACGCTGTGCAGTTGCCACGGAACGCTGCCACGAGCTTCCGCTATACGTAGAAGCGGGGCCATCCCATCGTGCCTTGTGCTGGTATGCTGGTCAGGAAGAAGCATCAGTTGGAGACCGTTTGGCAAATGGAAGTGGAACAAGTATAAAAATTGCGCTGGGTGTAACCGATGAGACGGCTGTGCACGAGGAGGTCGGTGGACATGAGCACGAATAATTCCAAAGATGTGTTAATTGAAGTAAAAGGGCTTAAAAAACATTATGCTGGTAAAAAAAGCTTGTTTGGTCGTTCACAGCAAGTCGTAAGAGCGGTCGATGATGTTAGCTTCACGATTCATCGTGGAGAGACGTTCGGTTTGGTAGGTGAGTCGGGCTGCGGCAAGTCGACAACTGGGCGCAGTATTGTTCGTTTACATGATGTGACGGACGGGGAGATTTGGTTCGACGGACATAATGTAGCGAGAATGAATGAGCGACAATTGAAGCCGTTCCGCAAGCGGATGCAGACGATTTTTCAGGACCCGTATTCTTCTTTGAATCCAGGTATGAATGTGGCACAGCTGATTAGCGAACCGATGGACATTCATCGGCAAGGGACGAAGGCTGAACAGCGCGACCGTGTACTCGCTCTTCTCGACAAGGTTGGCATGAAGGCAGAACATGCGAACCGATATCCGCATGAGTTCAGTGGCGGGCAGCGGCAGCGTATAAGTATTGCACGCGCCCTCTCGGTGCAGCCAGAGTTCGTGATGTGTGATGAGCCGATATCGGCATTGGATGTATCGGTGCAGGCGCAGGTTGTAAATATGCTGGAGGATCTCCAAGCGGAACTGGGCTTAACGTATTTGTTTATTGCCCATGATTTGTCGATGGTGCGCCATATTTCGAATCGGATTGGCGTTATGTACATGGGCAAGCTGGTAGAACTTGCACCAAGTGATGAGTTGTATAAGCGACCAGCGCATCCATATACACAAGCGCTGCTAGCGGCCATTCCGCATCCTGATCCGAAGCAGGAAATGCAGCCTCCTCCGATTTTGGAGGGCGAGCTTCCAAGTCCGCTGAGCATGGCGGTTGGCTGTTCGTTTGCATCGCGGTGTCCATATGCAACGGAACGATGCCGGAAAGAAACGCCGGTGTGGCGTGAAATTGCACCACAGCATTATGCGTCCTGCCATCTTCATGAGGCATAGCTAGTTATATAGGATGTTACCACTATAACGTGAGACAGGAAGGGAGACGTGTTATGAGTATGACCATTACGGCGGCAATTTCGCAAAGTACAGCCATTCTATTGGAACGTGCACGTCAAGCAGGCTTTACGACTGAAGAACTGCTCGACATTGTTGCAGCGAATGATGAGTCAAGGTTGGAAAGAGCGGCAACGGAACATTTTACGTATGAGGATTGGATTTCCTACGCAAAAGAGCATGGCGAGCCATTGGAACAAGCGATTCGTGAAGGATATCGTCTGACATTTAATACGGTCAATGGTCTCAAATGGTGGCTGCGTTACAAATACGATATCGTGGCAGAAGAGGATTATGAGGTCGGAGATGGACGCTTCAACGGATTGAAATTGAATGCTGCGCAAATCGCAGAGTTGAAGCAAGTCATTGCCCGCAACTGGGTCGTTATTGACGAAGTTGAGGGTGGACATGATAGTTCCGTGCAAGATCGTGTGATCGATGTTGCTGTTAGAGCGAAGCTAAACGAATCGTAATGTAACATAACATAAAGTAACGGTATAATTGTAAATCATAATAAAAAGCAGAGTGAGTGAGCTTAGAAAGATGAGCTTGTTCACTCTGCTTTTTTTATGTACCTAGAATTTTGCTAAGTATGTGGTATTCATTTCGTTCTAGATCTCCAATATATCAGCGGCGAGCTTCGCTGCGTCCCTACCTGCTCCACAGATAAGAGCGGAGCTTCTTGCTTGTTGCCAAGGCATGCCGATAACAAAAAGTTTGGGGATTGGGGTATGATGGCCACGGTAATTTATTTGCCCTTGCGGATTGCATAAATTAGGAGCCTTAATCCAATCATTATCCTGCTTAAACCCAGTTGCCCATACAATTGAAACCGGGGACATGGTAGAGCCATCAGCGAACACGACAGATGAGGAAGTTGAGTCCCATTCCATAGCTGTGCTCAGCAGCTGAATTTTCTCAGCGCGCAGCGCTTCTTTTAATTCATAGCCGAAAATGGGGTCACCTTGTCTTCGCAGTATACGAGCCCGCCAACTATCGGTAGGAGCATGTAAAAAACCTAGTGCGTCCATCCATTCGAATGTACTTCTACCAAGCATTCGAAGTGGTAGATGACGGATCGAGGAACGTACGGAAAAGCTTACTTGATGTGTGCGTGACAGTTCAACAGCGATCTGTGCACCTGAGTTTCCACCACCTATAACAAGCACGTTACCTGCTGACAGCTGTTCGGGTCCTAGATAGGAGCTGGAATGGAACTGCGCAATGGAAGAATCGATGCGCTGCGCCCATTCGGGAATTGCGGGTGCAGAAAATGCACCGTGTGCCAGTACAAGCTGTTTGCAGCAAAGTGGCTTATCGAATCCATGAATCGTGAGGTGGAATCTGCCCTTGCATGAATAATTGTTCTGTATTTGTGCTATTGGTTCGTTTAACTGTTCTTGTTGCGGTTGTTGGATCAGTCTGGTAGTTGTGTGATTCTGATTGACGAGTTGTACTGCGGTTACATTACAGTTTCCAACAATCGGAAGATTGTAATGAGCTGCATAACGCTCCATATAGTTTGCCATTTCATCTCTGTTGGGGAAGCCCTCTGGGTCACCAGGCAATGAGAGGTTAGGAAGTTGGCTGTATTTTCGCGGTGTAAATAATTGCAAGGAATCATAGCGGCTGCGCCAGCTGTCGCCAACTCGTGCGTGTCGATCCAAGATGAGAGTGGACATTGCTGGTGCCCATTCTTTTATTCGTGCGCCGAGAGCTAATCCCGCCTGTCCTGCACCGATAATGATAAGATCAAGTGATTCATGGCCAGATATGCAATTATAGATAACTTCCGGATTAAATAAGTAGGTATTTGTATTGCGGGACGAGTCTTTTCCCGGTTGTGCATTATTTTTAGATACGATAGACACATTAGTACCACTTGATTGTGAAGAGTACTTTGTTTGCGGCGGTAAATGGGCTATGTTTGAGTTCAGTGCGTTTCTCATATCGTACAGCCTCCATACGAAAGTTTTTATTATTATAACATTAGTAATATTATTTGAATATTAGAAAAGTAAGAAAAAAGAATTGGCCGCCCCGTTTATGATGCTTTCTATTTTGTGTTACAATAGGAGATACGTGATTTTGTGATGAGAGGGCTAAAATAATGAGCAAATCCTTAACGGAACAATTAAAGCAAGAAGTTGAGAAGCGTCGTACCTTCGCTATCATTTCTCACCCGGATGCGGGTAAAACAACACTGACAGAAAAGCTGCTTCTATTCGGAGGAGCGATTCGTCTTGCAGGTACAGTTAAGGCGAGAAAAGCAAGCAAGCACGCAACAAGTGACTGGATGGAAATCGAGAAGCAGCGTGGTATCTCTGTAACTTCCTCTGTCATGCAGTTTGACTATAATGGACATCGCATTAACATTTTGGATACACCAGGTCACCAAGACTTCAGTGAAGATACGTATCGTACATTGACTGCTGCGGATAGCGCGGTCATGTTAATTGACGTTGCTAAAGGTGTCGAGGCACAGACAATTAAGCTGTTCCAAGTATGTGCGAAGCGTGGAATTCCGATCTTTACTTTTATCAATAAACTAGATCGTGAAGGCCGCAGTCCGTTCGAACTCTTGGAAGAGCTGGAGCAAGTACTTGGCATTCGTTCTGTGCCGATGAACTGGCCAATTGGCATGGGTCGTGGTTTGTGTGGGGTCTATGACCGTATGAATAATCAGGTTGAGCTATTCCAAGGCGACGATCATTCCAACATTCAAGTACAGAAGGTCGAAGACTACCGTGATCCGCATATCCGCGAGATGGCTGGTGAGTTCTTGCACGATCAATTGTGCGAAGAGTTGGAACTGCTTGATGTAGCAGGCGACGAGTTTGACTATGAAAAAGTGAAGCGCGGCGAATTGACGCCTGTATTTTTCGGAAGTGCGATCAATAACTTTGGTCTGCAAACGTTCTTGGAGAACTTCCTTAAACTTGCACCATCACCAGCTCCGCGTCAATCGACTAGCGGTGAAATTGATCCGACGAACGAGAAGTTCTCAGGCTATGTGTTCAAAATCCAAGCGAACATGAACCCAGCCCACCGTGATCGCATCGCATTTCTACGTATTTGCTCAGGAAAATTCCAACGCGGTATGAGCGTAAGGCATGTTCGTGCTGGTAAAGATATTAAGCTGGCACAGCCGCAGCAGTTCTTGGCGCAAGATCGTGATATCGTGGATGAGGCATTCCCAGGCGATATTATCGGTTTGTTCGATCCGGGTATTTTCCGTATCGGAGACAGCTTGAGCCAAGGTTCTGAAATTGTATTTGATGAGCTGCCAACATTCTCGCCTGAGATCTTTGCTCGAGTAACAGTGAAAAATGCATTGAAGCACAAGCAATACCAAAAAGGCGTTGATCAGTTGACAGAAGAGGGTACGATTCAAGTGTTCCACAATGCAGGTGTGTTCGATGAGACGATCCTCGGTGTTGTTGGTCAACTTCAATTCGAGGTATTTGAGCATCGTATGAAAGCGGAGTACGGGGTAGATGTGCAGTTGCAGCGTCTAGGGTTCCAATTTGCTCGTTGGGTAGTTGGTTCACAAATCGATCCAACGAAGTTCCGTATCAACTCTCAGCTTGTTAAAGATAAGAAAGATAACTTTGTTGCCCTGTTCGAAAATGAGTACGCAATGCGTACAGCTATGGAAAAAATGCCAGATGTGAAGTTCCTTGAGACTGCACCGTAAGGCGTTTAAATGATAAAGCTAGGTTAGGTTTTATTATGGGAAGAGCTCTTCACCGTTAAGGTGGGGAGCTTTTTTGTGTTCTTTTATTTAATTGAGTTTATATATAGAAAAAAATACCTGATTTACATTAACGCTGCGTCAATGTTTACAATATAGCTAACACGTGTTAACGGAACATTTTGATGGGGTGACGTCACTATGAAAATACAAGATGTGTCGCGGCAGCTAGGAATGACTACTCGTTCCATTCGCTATTATGAGGAGCGCGGACTGCTGGGGGCTATTTCGAAGGAGGAAAACGGCTATCGCGTGTTTCGCGAGGAAGATGTGGAGCGGCTAAAGTTAATTGGCTGGCTGCGCGAACTTGGGATGTCCATTGAGGATATACGAAGCTGTTTAGATGAAGCGATGGTTGGAGACATGACAGCGATACGAGTTCATATGATGCGGAGACGCAAAGCATTTGTTGAGGAGATTGTGCAGTTGAAGCTGCTTATTCAACAGATGGATCAGTTGATTCATATTCCAGGAAATACGGAAGGGAACTTATTAGCGATGAAATTAGAACAAGCAGCAGAACAAGCGAAGCGTGTTGATAAAGTGCGCAATTCTTGGGAGGATAAATGGGATTTTGACAGCTTAGCGAAACAGTATGATACAAAAGTGAAGGATGTTGAGCATAAGCAATCACTTACATGTGAGCAGCAAGGGCATGAACAAGCAAATGCTCATAATCATGGAGAAGGAAATACACATGGACATGCTCAATCGCATGGCTGTGGTCATTCTCATGGTCACAGTCACGATCATTCAGAAGGACATTCCCATGGCCATAGCCATAGTCATTCCCAAGAAAATGCACATGGGCAGGGCCATTCCAATAAACACAGTCACTCACATGGACATTCCCATGGCCCTGTAGATTATAACGGAGCTTTGCAGCGTGCAAGCGAGCTTGCGAATATTAAACCTGGAGATCGCGGACTGGACTTAGGCATCGGTACGGGCAATTTAACGACCTATTGTTTAAGTAAGGGAGCTATCATGACAGGGGTTGATCAATCGGAGCAGATGATTGAAAGATGCCGGGAAAAATGGCCTTCTGTTCGACTGCTGCTGGGTAATATGATGGCCTTGCCTGTTGTAAATGAGACGTTTGACTTTGTTGTTTCGTCTTTTGCGCTTCATCATATGACAGATGAGCAGCAGCAAATCGCACTGCAAGAAATTGATCAAGTCGTTGTGCCTGGCAGCAGAGTCGTTCTTGCTGATCTGATGTTTGAAGATGAAGACCATCGTCAATCTTATTATGCAGATGTATTGCAATCAGGACGAAAGGATCAAATAGAGAAAATGAGCAAGGTAGATTATCCGGACTGTTCCAATCTGCTGGCTTGGCTGAGATCTAATGGGTACGAGGCGGAAGTGGAGCAGTTAGATACATTGACTTCTATCGTGTACGCAATAAAACAGAGAGCATAGAATAAATGACAAGGCACGGCTTGCAGATAGCAGGTCGTGTTTTTTATTTTGCGAGAGTATTATTTAGGGTTTACATATAACGTAAATCGGAACTTGTTATGCGTTTTATTTTACATATGAAAAATATTGAAATAAATGCTTTACGTTGACGCCGCGTCAACGTTTACAATAAATGTATTACGTGATAACGACAGAGTTGATGGGGTGACGTCACTATGAAAATACAAGATGTGTCGCGAATGTTAGGAATGAGCACACGCTCGATTCGCTATTATGAGGAACGCGGATTGTTGGCGCCTATTCAAAAAGAAGATAACGGTTATCGGATGTTTAGGGCGGAAGATATAGAAAGGTTAAGACTAATTAGCTGGCTGCGCGAGCTGGGGCTTTCTATAGAAGAGGTAAGAAGTTGTTTAGACAAGGCATTGGCAGGAGATTTGGCATCGATACGAGTACATATGATGCGGCGACGCAAAGCATTTGTAGAAGAAATCGTACAGCTAAAACTGTTAGTCCAGCAGATGGATCAATTAATTCATATTCCTGAGGATACGGAAGGAGCTATTTTATTTATGAAATTAGAACAAGCGGCAGAACAAGCAAAGCGTATCGATGAAATGCGCAATTCGTGGGAAGATCGATGGAATTTTGATAGTCAGGCTGATCAATACGATGAAAAAGTAAGTAATGTTGGAGATGATGCTTATCACGTTCATGCAGATTATAATAAAGCTTTGCAGCGGGCTTGTGACGAAGCCAGAATCAAGCCCGGGGATAAAGGACTCGACTTGGGCATTGGAACTGGAAACTTATCAGCACGCTGTATGGATAATGGAGCGATAATGACTGGTATTGACCAGTCTGAACAAATGCTCAATCGTTGTCGGGAGAAATGGCCGGCGTTTAGACTTTTGCTCGGCAATATGATGGCCTTACCTGTTGTGAATGAGACGTTTGATTTTGTTGTATCGACTTATGCGCTTCATCATTTGACAGATGAGCAGAAGCTGATCGCGCTGCAAGAGATCGACCAAGTACTTGTTCTGGGAGGCAGAGTAGCTATTGCTGACCTTATGTTTGAAGATGAAGCTCACCGTGAGTCCTATTATACGACGTTAAAGGAAGCGGGACGCGAGGAAGAGATTAAGTGGATTGAAGACGAATATTATGCGGATCGTTCTAGACTGCTCGATTGGTGGAATGCGAATGGCTATGAAACAGGAGCAGAGCAGTTAGGCGAGCTGGTACATATCGTTTATGCGACAAAAACATCGATATCAAATTAATAGCGACACGGCTTGCAGTTGGCGAGCCGTGTCTTTATGTTGTAGTTAAACATAAGTAACTGATAAGCAGCTCAATTACTGAATTTTTAGGTGCTGGAACAATTAGAGATCGCTATTAAATGTATTGTTCTAAACCTATGCAGGCGAGTCTTTGAGCTTCTGCTGGATCACTTGGATGAACTGTTGTTGCTGTTCAGGGCTGCTTTGTTTCCATATGACCTCGAACAGAACACCTAGCCCAGGCAGCGCTCTTTCATCTCCATCTACAGAGCCAAGAATCATATCTTTAATATCTGCATCTGATTGATTTGCTACTTTTTGCATAATAGCTTGTCGCAAGTTAATAAGTACGTTCATGATACAACCTCCTTCTGCATCTTGATCATCTATAGCTTAACCTTGTTGCCTCTAATGCATGTATGCGAGCGGCGTATCAAGGAAACCTATACGTGAGTGCGGTTTGGGACAAGCCTTGTAGGGCTGTGCTATAATAATGGCAGCATGTAACCGAAATGAACGGGAAGGTGAACCGATGGCAGTCAAGAAACAATACGCGATAATCGGCATGGGCCGCTTTGGGTCCAGTGTTGCTAATAGCTTGAGCAAGATGGGCTTTGAAGTATTGGCGATCGATTCGAGTGAGCAGAAAATACAAGAAGTTGCGAGCATGGTTACGCATGCTGTATCAGCTGATTCTACTGATGAAGAAGCGCTGAAGGCGCTTGGTATACGCAACTTTGACGTTGTCGTCGTTGCCATTGGACAGGATATTCAAGCGAGTATTTTGACTACACTTATACTGAAAGATCTTGGCGTACCTATGCTTGTAGCGAAGGCGCAGAACGAGCTTCATGGTAAAGTGTTGAACAAGATCGGTGCGGATAAGGTCATATTCCCTGAACGGGATATGGGAACGCGCGTGGCGCATAACTTAATTTCCCCGAACATTATGGATTATATCGAATTGTCTGACAATCACAGTATTGTAGACATGCGTGCTTCGACCAACATGATTGGCCAAAACTTAATCGAATTGGATATTCGTGCACGCTTCGGCTGCAACATCATGGCAATCAAAAATAATGGGCATATTAATATTTCACCATTAGCTGATTACCGTCTTCGTGAAGGAGATGTGATGGTTATCGTCGGTCAAAATGATCATCTTAATAAATTGGAGTTGGCATTGTCGGAATTATGAGTACATCATTTATAACGATAACATCGGTAAGTAACCCGCGCGTTAAACAGTGGGCACAGCTGCAAGATCGCAAGTATCGCAATCGTGAGGGGCGTTATATTGCAGAAGGTATTCATCTTGTACAGGAAGCATTGCGTTCTGGCGCTCCTGTAGAGAGCGTTGTGTTCGATCAAGAACGCGGACTGCCTGCGGAACTGACTTCCTATGTGAAGGAAACGGAAACAAGTAGTCAACCCATTGAGTGGATTGCAGTTACGGATGCAGTAATACGAAAGTGTACGGATGCGGAAACACCTCAATCTGTGTTTGCGGTTATGCGCAAGCCTGAATTGAACTGGAGACAACTATTTGAGGCAAAGCAGGCATTGGTTGTCGTTGTGGATGGTGTGCAAGATCCAGGTAACTTAGGTACGATTATTCGTTCTGCAGACGCGGTAGGGGCGACAGGTGTGCTTATCGGCCGCGGAACGGTTGATGTGTATAACAGCAAGACGGTGCGCTCGACGATGGGTTCCATGTTCCATCTTCCTGTTGTGGAAGGTGATCTGTTGGAGCTTCTGCCAGAAGCGAAGGAGCAGGGTGTCTGCGTTGTAAGCACAAGCTTGCAAGCGGAGCATTCTTGCTATTCGTTTGACTTCCGTCAGCCGACATGGTTCGTTGTCGGCAATGAGGGCAAAGGTGTTTCGCCACAGGTGCAGTCGCTGGTGGACGAGTCCGTTATTATCCCGATGCAAGGACAAGCGGAGTCGCTGAATGTCGCTATGGCGACGACCGTGCTGTTGTATGAGGCGATGCGTCAGCGGCATTATAGGTAGCGTGGTAGCGGGTTTGGAAATGTAATTATATTTACGAATGGCGTCAAAGCTCTTGATTCATGAGGGCTTTGACGCCATTTTTATTTTCGTATTTTTGTATACGAGTAACGTTAGACTACAATGGGCTTTATGTGTTTTATAGCTAATAATAATCAAATGAAGAGCTGTTATTTTTACGATATTGAAAATAGTAATGATTATTTGCTAACGTATGTTGACAACAAGCAACTACATTTGTAGTATCAAAATATAACTATAGCTGTAGTGTTATCGGTTTATTATTTTGATGTTGGAGGTTTTATGTATGACACAACAAATTCCCCTCATTACGGATGCTGAGCTAGAGGTAATGCGTGTACTGTGGGCGAAGCCGAATTGTCCTTCTATTGAGGTTGTGAATCAAATGGCGGATCTTATGGGTTGGAGTCCAAATACGACTAGAACGCTGTTAAGCCGACTGGTACAAAAGGAAGCAGCGGGCACAAAGCCGGAAGAGGGTTCGAAACGCAGCTATTTATTTTATCCGCTTATTAGCGAGCAAGAGTATTTGCGCTCTGAAACGAAATCATTTATGAAAAAGCTGTATGGTGGTTCATTGAAACCGATGTTAGCTAATTTCCTACAAGATAAGAAGTTAAATGCAAAGGAAATTGAGGATCTGAAGGCTTTATTTGATGAAACTGGCAGCGATGATCAACAAGGAAAGAGAGAGATCTAATGAGTCCATCCTTGCATGCAGGCTTAATGGAGATTTTTGATTGGGTTATTCGTGGATCAATAATGGCTGGCATTCTGGTCGTACTTGTACTTACCCTGCAATTTCTGTTGAAAAATAAGCTTGGAGCGAGATGGACTTATTTGCTCTGGCTGCCTGTGGTGATTCGCTTACTGCTCCCATGGGCACCAGAGTCTTCTCTTAGCTTGTACAATGTGCTGCCTGCCAATGCCATAACACCTGGTTTTCAGCAAGGCATTTCCCCAACTGCTGCGAATGAAATGTGGCAGGGAGCTGAGGGGGTAAGAGAGACAGCGTATGATGGTGAACGCTCTTTCCGTTCGGAAAACAACAACCTTTTCGAGAGCGGAGCAGCTATGCCTGGTTCTCACTATCAAGATGAATTGGAAAGTGGACGTGATAATAGCTATTGGTTGAATTGGAATCTGAGCGTAGTGGATATGTTTATGCTGGTTTGGCTTACAGGCGTATTGTTCCTTATGGCCAAGACGATAGTTGATCAGCTTCGCTTGAACCAAGCGCTGCGAGCGGGTCGTGTTGTTACTTCGCCTCGTTTATTAGCTATGTTCGAGGAGACGAAGCAACTATTTGATGTGAAAAGGGACGTGCGTTTTATAGCTTCGGATCACCTGCCTGAACCAGCTGCGGTCGGTTTTTTTAAACCTACGGTTGCTATATCGCCCACACTACTTATTGTCTTGAAAAAGGAGCAGCTCCAATATATTTTAGCGCATGAGTGCGCTCATATTAGGCGCTGGGACGTCGCAGTCAATTGGGTGCTGCATATCGTCCTCATCCTTCATTGGTTTAATCCACTGCTGTGGCTAGCGTTGTACAAAGCGCGACAGGATCAGGAGATGGCTTGTGATGCTTGTGTGCTGGATCGGCTTGGAACGATGGGGAATCATGTATACGGACAAGCGATTATCCAAGTGCTAGAGCATTTTTCGGGTAACAAGCCTCAACCAGGAATTGCTGCACTATCTGCTACACATAAGCAAATGAAAAAGAGACTGCTTATGATCAAACATTTTCAAAAAAAATCTTATCAGTTGTCGATATTCGGCATTGCTACGATTGTTGCCCTCAGCAGTGTTACGCTGGTAGATGCGAAGAGCAATGTGACGTTAGTAGATAAGACGAGCAGCAATACTTTGTCGGTACCCCAAGCGATGGACGTACATGTGGAGCAGCCTCAGTCACCATCGGTTGTAGATAATAAAATAGGTATGGCTAATATCCAATTGGATGATGAAAAGTTTATCGATAACGAGATACAGCGGGTGGAAGCATTGGTTAAAGAGTCTGGTGGTGGCTACGCTATCTACTTTAAAGACAAGCAAGCGAACAACGGGCAGCGTTTTAACTTTTATGGAGATATGGTTGGAAAAGCATTTTCGACCTATGAGGATTACCTAAATAAAGCTGTTACTTTGGAGAGTTCTACTCTACAGCAGCCCGTAAATTTGCCGGAAGGATTTGAGTTTTCGAGAGGGGAGATTAGGATACCGCTAAAGTTCTTTGATGATTTGAGAGCTGAAGGTAAAAAGAGTGGGAAACCTGTATATACTAAGAGGTTTGAATGGAAAGAGACGGCAATCCAGCTTATGTATACGAATGGAAAGGACGAGCTGATCCTCAATCAATATACAGCTGGCCCAGACTATCAGAAGCTGAAAGGGTTTGAGTATGAACAACCTTATGATAAGAGGACAAGAAAAGAACCAGATCCGAACATTCCAAAGTACGTATTTTGGTATGGGACAGGTACATATTATTACAGCATTTCAACGAATTCTGATATGACGAAGGAACAGATGATCGAAATCCTTAAAGCTGCAGTGAAACAATAAATGAAGCTAGAAATAGCGCTCAAGTGAAGAAGCTCACGCGATCTGAAGATTGTATGAGTTTCTTTTTTTTTCCATTAAATAGGTTGACAATAATTAACTACAGGTGTAGTATATCGTTATTAACTACAGTTGTAGTTAAATGTACATAGATAAATAGACAGTTGAGAGGAGCAAGAAACATGAACGCAGCAGCGAAAGCATCAATCACCACATTGTGCGGTATTTTATTATTTGGATCTATTATGAGCCCTATGACAGGAGCGGCACCTTCTGAATTAGTTCGACAATCCACTGCTAAAAAAGCAGCTGAAAAGGCGCCAACGGCAGAGGAAAAAGAATTTATCAAGAGTGAGATTAAGCGAGTTCAGGCTCTTATTAATGACCCTAGTGATGTCTATATTATGGTGTTTAATAAATTCAAACAGTTAAATAACGGAGTTCCCTTTCGTCCTTTCAGCGATTATAAAGGGAATCGATTTACTACATATGAAGATTACGCAAAAAGAATTTCTCACTTCAATGGCCCCGTCTTGCAGCAGCCCTCCAATATGCCAGAGGGATATAAGCTTGTCAGCGCGCGAATTGAAATTCCATTCGAGGGAAAATTTTTCGATGATTTGCTGGAAGAGGGTAAAAAGAGTGGCAAAGCCGTGTATATCAAAAAGATGGACTGGAAAGAAGTCGGGAGAGTCCATTTAACGTATACGAATGGAAAAGATGAGATATCGATAGATCAGTATACAGCGGGTCCAGACTATCTTAAGCTGAAAGGCTTTGTTTTCGAACATCCCTATGATAAGAAAAGAAAAAAGGGACCAGACCCGAACACTCCAAAGTACGTATTTTGGTATGGTACAGGTAAATACTACTACAGCATTTCAACCAAATCGGATATGACGAAGGAACAGATGATTGAAGTCCTTAAAGCTGCGGTGAAAAAATAAAAAAATTAGGGTGGAGAGTTCTTGTATATAAGCCCGTGCAGATTACATAGAAAAGGCCCTCTGCCTCATAATGATGAGTCAGTTCCAAATAGGGCCGCACGGGCTTTGTTTATGATCATGTTCATTACGATTTTGGCTAAATCGTGTGAGCCATTTTTGGCAATCTAATTTCAAATGATGTCCCTTTCGAAAGCTCACTCGTTACAGAAATCGTCCCTTTATGTGCTTGGACAAGCTTATAGACGATGGCCATGCCTAGGCCAGTCCCCTCTGAAGCAGCATCGGTTGTGGTGCCGCGGTAATATTGTTGAAAAAGGTTGTCTACCATCTCGATGGACATGCCTACGCCGTTATCGGTAATACGAATAACTACTGCATCAACTTTACTTGAGAGTTCCGTATAAATATCTGTATGTTCAGGGTTGTGTATAATCGAGTTCATTAAAATATTTTGCAAGATACGATACATGAACTTGGGATCGAAATCAACCTGCATATCAGGTGTGTCTGTCTTGAAATGCAGCCTGTAGCTGCTAGCTTGCGGATTATTACTAATGTCGGCAACAACCCTTTTCGTGAATTCTACCATGTCTAATGCTGTCTTGTTTAACGATAACATCCCGTCTGCATGATTTAGCTGCAAAATAAGGCTGAAATCGTTTATTAATTCTTCCATATGTATGCCTTTATCGTGAATCTCCTGTAGAAATGAACAAGCCTCTTCCTGTGACCATTCATACTCATTATTTAATAAAAGCGTAGAGTAGCCTGTGATATAGGTTAAAGGTGTTTTCAAATCATGAGAAATCCCCGCGATCCATTCTTGCTTCGCTTGTTCGATTTTCCGTCTTTCCCGATCATTAGCCTGTAAAGTAGAAGCCAACGCCTCCAGTTGCTGCAATACCTCCTTATAAAGAAGATAACGCATGCGCAGCTTACTTTTTCGAGTATAAATGTTCTTCAAACCTATAGGGTTCTCGTAATTGTGCTGCGATAACTGATAAATCCAGTTCATAATAAATCCGATCGGACCGCCAAAATACCATCCAAATAACCCAACGCAAACGAGCGTGCTGCCTCCAAAAATCCATCCTACAAGCATACCCTCTGTATTTTCATTAACTATGAGCCCCAACGGAGGAAGGATACCTTCTATAATGATGATTATACTTAGGCCAGATGCCAGTATCCAAAGAACAAGTCCTAGTGCGAGATGAACGATAAATCGGGTTGTTATTCTCATCTGCCTGCCTCATTAGTAGGGATAAATTTGTAGCCGATCCCTCTTAAATTGACGATTATTTTTGGGTTTCGTGTATCATCGCCAAGCTTTTTCCGCAGCTTGGCGATATGGATCGTAACGGTTTTCTCCTCGCCAAACGCATCATTTCCCCAGACTAATTCATACAGCTGAGCAGTTGTGAAAATACGATTGGGATGTTTGCAGAAGAAATGCAGCAGCTCTAGCTCTTTGGCAGTGCATTCTACAATTGTATCGTTAACGGTTAACGTTGCAGACTCGGGATTATAGGTAAAGCAGCCATAAATAAATAAAGCACTATGTTGCTGCTGGAGCGGTTGTTGTGCATGCTCGTACATGTGCTGCCGCCGCAGAATAACTTTAATTCTTGCTATTACTTCTAAAGGATTAAAAGGTTTTGTAATATAATCGTCTCCGCCAATCCCCAGCCCTGTTAATTTATCAAAGTCTGTAGAGCGAGCACTAATAAAAATAATAGGTGTGTTCGTTAACTTTCGGATTTCCGTACATAGTTCAAAGCCACTTAAATCAGGAAGCATAATATCGAGCAGTATAATATCGTAATTATTTTCTTTAATGCGATGTAAGGCATCTTTTCCTGTAGCTGAGGTTTCGATATGCGTGAAATTTTCTTTCTTGAGCGTGATCTCTAACAGTTTTAAAATGCCTACCTCATCATCTACAGCTAATATTTTTGCAGATTCCATGATGTGTATCCCTCATTTCTCCTCCTCATTATACCAATCTCAATTTCGAATTTGTTTCTCTTATGCAAAATGTTACTAGTAATTTCCCTGCTGTTTACTTTGTTTTTACTTTCAAGAATTAAGCTTAAGGTAGCGAACAAATAGAAGATTAGGGGGAATTACACAATGGAGTCGGTTATTCGCATTAGCCAATTATGCAAAACATACAAGGGGATTGAAACGGTATCGAACGTACATATGAACATCAAGAAAGGAGAAATTTATGGCTTTTTAGGTCCAAATGGAGCGGGGAAAACAACGATTATGAAGATGGTTTTAAACTTAGTAAAACCGACTTCTGGTGAAATTACGGTGCTAAATGAACGCGTGCTTCCTAACTCGTATCTGTATTTAAAGAACATAGGCAGCATTATTGAAAACCCTGTGTTTTATGAAGCGGTAACGGCATATGACAACATAGAGCTGCATTGTGAATATGTTGGGTATTCTCGTAAAGGAGCAGTTGAAGAAGCGCTGGAGATTGTCGGCTTAAATCATGTGGGGGACAAAAAGATTGCTGAGTTTTCGTTAGGAATGAAGCAGCGATTAGGAATAGCTAGAGCGATTGTGACGAAGCCAGACATTCTTATTCTTGATGAGCCGATAAATGGGCTTGATCCGCTCGGTATCAAAGATATACGAGAACTGCTTGTCCGTTTAAAAGAACAGCTAGGGGTAACGATTCTCATCTCAAGTCATATCGTTTCAGAGATTGAATCTATCGCTGATACGATTGGTGTTATTAATCGTGGTCGATTATTAACAGAAGTGAAAATGGATGAGATCAGAAAACAACATAGCCATTTAGAAAAGTATTTTTTAGAGCTTATTATGGGAGATGACCAGCATGCTTAAATTGATGAAATTAGAATGGAAGAAACATCGCGTAAACAGTTATTTTAAAGCGCTAGTAATTTGTATCGCGGCGATTTTTGGGTCGGTTGCGCTAATGGCGTGGACTTCTATAAGTGAGAATGAACCGCTGTTTCCAGATTATGCAGCGTTTATGTCATTGACGAATATATTTATTCGCATCGTATTTATTATTTTCTCGAGTGTACTCTTGTCTCGCTTAGTTATTGATGAATACAGAAATAAGACGATTCAATTGCTATTTACGTATCCGCTGCAGCGAAAAAAAGTAATCCAAGCAAAGTTAGCGATTGTTTTTGGTTTCTGTTTTTTTAGTATTATTTTCGCGACAATTATTATCCATCTACTTATATTGCTCCTAAATCCAATGTTTCCATTGTTTGAAGCGCCTGCTCGTGTAGGTGAGATGGTAGCCTCTATTCCGACTACGTTATTGAACGCAGTTATGATTGCAGGAATTAGTTTAATTCCTTTGTACTTTGGTATGCGAAAAAAATCTGCTCCAGCAACGATAACTTCGGCGGTATTGATTGGCTTTCTGATTAATGCAAACGTTTCGAGTGAGGTCGCTTCGACGAGTCTGTTCCAGTTCATTGCGGTGCCTATTGTGTTGTGCCTGGTAGGTTTGGCGATTGGTTATCTTTCTTATTATAAATTGGACAAGATGGATGTGGCTTAACTAGAAGTCTTGTGAATGTATAGTGATGACTAGAGCAGAGGTCTGAACAGTGGATTAATAGAAATGGAGAATCGAAAAAATGATAAAGAAGAATGCATTATTAGTATTTTCAATTATGTTACTTGCGCTGGTTGGTTCAGCTTGTAGTGTGCTAGGAGTTGGAAGTAAGTCGTTTGCCACCGAACAGTCTTTTCAAGTCGGCAGCATTAAAGCCATAGAAATTAATAATGAATCTTGGGACATTGAATTCAACAGTACAGATTCCAATCAAATCACGATTACTACAGAAGGAAAACAAAAAGATGAGAAAACCGATCCAGTCGTTATAAAAGAGGACGGGAATAAAATGATAATTACTCAAGAGAGTAAAAAGGCTGGATTAATAGATAACTTTACTTTTGGCAAAGAAGGGACAATCAACATTTCCATTCCTAAACATGGAGTGGAGAAGATCGCCGTGAATAATCAATTTGGAAATATGGAGTGGAATGATATAGCGATCCCTGCTGTTGATATTTCCACGGAGACGGGTTCAACGTTGATTAAGGGCCTTACAGCAGACATCGGAAAGGTAACATCCGACAACGGGGCGTTAAGCATAAGAGACAGCTCGATAAGAGAGTTAAAGGTAGCTTCCATTACAGGAGACAACGATTTGACTAATGTGACCAGTTCTAGCATGAAAGTAACGAGCGCAAATGGATCGGTTTCCATTAAAGAAGCGAAAGAAAGTCAATCCGTCGTTGTGCATACGAAAATAGGAGATATTGCTGTGGCTTATAAGGATGCTCCGGCTTCATTAGCTGTCGGTGCTAGCAGTCATTTAGCTGATATAACGGTTCAATTGAAAGGCTTTAAGGAAAGCGTAAATGCGGAACAATCGAAAACAGGCGTAATTGGTAAGGGATTGAATAAACTGGAGCTTGTAAGTGAAGCGGGGACAATTGATGTGCGTTAGAGAGTAGGGAGCATTTCATTAAAATAAAAAATGAAATTCACAAGATTTTGCTTCAAAATTTAAGGATTACGAGAGCTTTTTCGTGGAATTTTATATTGTTTGGTGAAAATTCGGGGTTGATAATATTTTTTGACCTGATATAATTAATTATGAAATTGATAATCATTATCATTAATTTTATCAATTCAGTAATTGTGGTTTGTTTATAGAGTTTACATATAAGGGGAGAGGTAAAGAAATGAAGAAGTTTAAATTCACTGTCTTTATGGCAATTTTGGTTGTAATGTTGGCAGCTTGCTCAAATCCAAGTAATGAAGCTAAAACGGAAACTACTGGGAAAGCAAACGATGCTGCTAAACCTGCAACCGTTCAAATCACTGATGCTCATGGAACGATTGATGTTCCTGTAAACCCTAAAACTGTAGTTGCTTTGGATAATAGAACATTTGAAACTTTAGCTGATTGGAATATTGAGTTGGCGGCTGTTCCAAAGCCTGTAATGCCTGCGGATTCACCTTATGTGACTAACGAAAAAGTTAAAGATGTTGGAAATCACCGTGAACCAAATCTTGAAGTTATTGCAGCTGCAAACCCTGATCTTGTCATTGTTGGTCAAAGATTTGCTGGCCATTATGAAGATATTAAAAAATTAGTACCAGATGCAGCTGTTATTGATCTGAATGTAGATATTTCTAAGGACGCTGAGAAACCAGGAGAAAACTTGGTAAATGGACTTAAAAATTCTACAATTACGTTGGGGAAAATTTTTGATAAAAATGAAGAAGCTAAACAATTGACAGCTGATTTTGATAAAGCTATCGCAGACGCTAAGGCTGCCTATAATGGAAAAGATAAAGTGATGAGTGTTATCGTTTCTGGTGGAGATATTGGTTATTCAGCTCCTCGTTCTGGACGTGTTTGGGGACCAATGTATGAGATTTTTGGATGGACTCCAGCATTAGAAGTTAAAGCTAGTTCTACCGATCACCAAGGTGATGAAATTTCTGTGGAAGCAATTGCACAAAGTAATCCTGATTGGATTTTCGTACTAGATCGTGATGCTGCAGTTTCTGGCGAAACGAATAAAGTTCCTGCTCAGGATGTAATTGATAAATCACCGGCACTTCAAAAAACAACGGCTGTTTCTAAAGGAAATATTGTTTATGCACCAGCTGACACTTATGTAAATGAATCCATCCAAACTTACTTGGAATTGTTCAAAAACATTGCAAACACATTAGCTAAGTAGTGTAAAGGAGCATAACATAGTGCCGAACAATATTAGAACTGGGGTTGAGATTAATTCTCAACCCCAGTTTTATAACCACAATAAAATATGGACAAAACCTTTTATACTAGCAATTATCGTTGTTATTATTTTAGGGGTTATATCACTGTTTACGGGAGTTTATGATATACGTGGACAAGCAGATGGATGGGATATGTTTTTCATAACTCGTGTTCCCAGAACAGCTGCATTAATGCTTACTGGTGCTGCTATGGCAATGGCAGGACTCGTCATGCAACTTATTACACAGAATCGTTTAGTTGAACCTACCACAACGGGAACTATTGAATGGGCGGGTTTAGGACTCCTTACGGTTTATTTATTATTTCCAGCCCCAAGTTTAGTTCTAAGAATGACTGGTGCAATCCTTTTTTCTTTCATAGGAACTATGATTTTCTTTTTATTTTTAAGAAGAGTTAAGCTTCGCTCGTCTTTAATTGTCCCGATCATTGGGCTGATGCTTGGAGCAGTCATTTCTGCAGTTTCCACTTTTCTGGGACTTCTGTTTCAAAAGACGCAAAGTATTGAAAGTTGGTTTGTAGGCTCTTTTGCGTCTGTTCAAATTGGAAGATATGAATATTTGTGGCTAATCGTTATCGTTACGATTCTCATCTTTATTTTTGCTAATAGATTGACTTTGGCTGGACTAGGAGAAGATGTAGCAACAAGTCTTGGCGTAAATTATAGTAGGCTTATTCTTTTTGCTACGGGTCTTATTTCTTTTGCAGTTGGTATTGTTGCAGCTGTTATTGGTAACTTACCTTTCTTAGGTTTAATTGTTCCTAATATTGTTTCCATGTTTAGGGGAGATGATCTTAGAAGTAACTTGCCTTGGGTATGTGTGATAGGCATGGGGACGATAACTTTCTGTGACATCATTTCTCGAACCATTATAATGCCTTTTGAACTACCTGTCTCTTTAATACTTGGAACATTAGGCTCAGTCGTATTTATTGCTATTTTATTGAGACAAAGAAAACTAGGGGGCTAAGATGAACGCATTGGAATATAGAAAAAAAGAAAATGTTGAAATCTATTCTAGCCTTCATAATGAAAATAGATTAGCTGGAGCTTTTCGTTCTAAGAAAGAGGAAAGACGTTATTGGATTTTGCTAACTACATTAATTGTTTTGGGCATTCTTTCTTCATACGGACTTTTAGTTTATAACAATCCGGTTCCAATAGATTCACCTTCTTTTATTCCAGTTGTTATGAGAAGGATAGAAGCTCTTATTGCAATGGTTATTGCTGCAATTTGTCAGAGCTTGGCGACAGTGGCTTTCCAATCGATTACGAATAATCGAATTATAACTCCCTCACTTTTAGGGTTTGAATCACTGTACTCAACCATTCATACAAGTACAATATTTTTCTTTGGCGCCGGTGCATTGATCAATTTTACTGGCATTGGATCATTTCTATTTCAAGTCGTTCTTATGGTTTTGATGAGCTTGATTCTTTACGGATGGTTGCTTTCTGGAAAGTATGGTAACTTACAACTCATGCTTTTGATTGGCATTATTATTGGCACTGGATTGAACTCTGTATCAACGTTTATGAGAAGACTTCTTGCACCGTCGGAGTTTGATCTTTTACAGGCAAGATTATTTGGTTCTGTCAATAATGCAGATGCTGATTATTTTCCTATTGTAATTCCAATTGTAATCGTTGTGGCATTGTTGCTCTTTGCTTATTCTAAGAAATTAAATGTATTGTCACTTGGCAAAGATGCCGCTACTACTTTTGGAGTTAAACATCAATCTAGTATCATTTATGCGCTTATATTAGTTTCTGTGTTGATGTCAATTTCAACGGCTTTAATTGGACCACTTACTTTCTATGGATTTTTAGTAGCAACATTGAGTTATCAAGCGGCGCCAACGTATGACCATAGATATGTGTTTCCAATGGCTCTTGCGATAGGATTTTTGATATTAACGAGTGCATATTTCCTTATGTATCATGTATTTAATGCTCAAGGTGTAGTTTCAGTTATTATCGAGCTGTTCGGTGGAATTTTATTCTTATCTGTAATTTTAAGGAAGAGGGCTCTATGATAAAAATTAATAATGTTAGAAAGTCTTATACGGATACGGTTAAAATAGGGCCTTTGGATATTGAAATACCAAAAGCTGGATTCACTTCTTTGATTGGACCCAACGGTGCTGGAAAGTCTACGACACTTTTGATGATTGGCAGACTTTTGGAAATGGATGAAGGTCAAATTATGGTGGCCAACATGGATGTTACCAAATCTAAATCCAATGACTTAGCCAAAATCGTCACTATTTTGCGACAAGAAAATCATTTTGTAACGAGGCTTACTGTCAGACAACTAGCTGGATTTGGACGTTTTCCTCATTCAAAGGGAAGGTTGACGAAAGAGGATGAGGCTATTATTTCGAAATATATCGATTTTTTAGACTTGACTGATCTAGAAAATAGATATTTAGATGAGCTTTCAGGTGGTCAAAGGCAAAGGGCATATGTTGCAATGGTTTTGTGCCAAGAGACGGAATATGTACTTTTGGACGAGCCGCTGAACAATCTTGATATTGCTCGTTCGGTTCAAATGATGGAGCATTTGAGACATGCTGCTAATGAGTTTGGAAGAACTATTTTGACAGTTATGCATGATATCAATTTTGCAGCCAAATATTCGGATCGAATTTGTGCGATGAAGGATGGACAAATTGCAGCCTTTGGAACAGTGGAAGAGATTATGAAGCCAGAAATATTGACAGATATTTTTGAAACGAAAATAGAAATTCTCGATGGTCCTTATGGTCCAATAGCGATTTATTAGCTTCATAAATAGAAGATAAGTTTCTTGCTAAAGAGCCCCTAAGGCGTTTGAAGGATTTTTTGCTCAAACGTCTTAGGGGCTCTTTACATATTACACACACGTAAATGGAGCTACTATTTTACAACTTACATAAAGTTACTTTATGTATAAACTCCTCACACAGTTCAGCGGCATCACGCTTAATCGGTTCATCTGCTAAATGATTATGCCCTGCACAAACAGCCGACTTATACTGCGAGTCTAACTGATATTGTTTCACATACCAAGGAGTAGGATCAGTGTCGGAATGAAAAGTGAATTGCCCGTCGGCACGCTTAAATGAAAATGAATTTAGAGGAATGGATAGTCCTTTTCCGACTGCTTTAATATAGCTCTCCTTTAATGTCCATAAGTCAAAGAAATAGGACTGACGTTCATGTTCAGGCAAAGCAAACAAATTGTGCACTTCCTCTTTTGAAAAAAAACGTTCTGCTATAGCAAGGTCAATGGGCTGAATATGTTCCACATCAACACCAACTTCTGTTTCATCTATTGCGCAAACAACCCAATCTCCTGAATGAGAAACATTGTATGAAAATGATGAAGTGTCTCGTAAAAATGGCTTGCCGTATGTATTGGTATCAAAATGCAATTGCTCATGGGATCGTCCGGTTCTGGACATCGCATAAAGACGAACCGTTACTTCGCCAATAAGAGCTCTAAGCTGATCAGGTTTGCGCATGTAGCGTGATATTTTTTGCTGCTTATCTGCCGGTAGAAGTTGTAGTGACTGCTCGAACCATTTGTCGTCCATATTAGAAAAAGAGGTTACTGCGATAATTTCTTGCATTGATTTGATCCCCCAGTAACATGTGGTTGTATAACGTATTTATTCATTATATATCATGACATGGTGCAGGGAGGTAGAAAAAAAGAATATTGGATGTGCATAAAAAAAGACATGTGAGGCACGATATAAAGGATGCCATTTCCAATCTATGATTGAAAAGGAGAGTGCCCTATGACACATACCAATACGTATCAAATCGAACAGCTCGCGCAGCAATTAATTCAGCAAACAAATGCAGCAACGCAAAAATATCAACAATTGCTGCAGCAGGAGCAGCAGAACGCTGCACGCTTGCAGGAGCTTGCAAAAATTGAACAGCATGCGGCTAATGTGATTCAAACTGCGCTTCAAGGTCATCAAACCGCGATACAGCAGCTGCAGCAAATTATTCATCTTGCGCATCAAGCACATGCGGCGTCGAGTAGTTACCCTTCAACAGGGTTGGTTGCACATGTACAACCTCAAGTAAACTATATACATCATGTACCGAATGTAAATTCCAATGACCATACATCTGGTTATAGAGGATATTAATTCGGACATGATGTGAAACCATATCTCGTATTGGCAGGGACAGCACGCCTGATTAGAGTCTGTATCGTTAGTGATCCAGATGAAGTCAGTGAGGGCTGTCTTCTTTTTTGCTTAATTTGCGCATACATTGGAACATTACAAGTGCCCAAGCTTGCGCGAAAAGGGGGAACGAAATGGGCTGGGGAAGACGATCGTGGTTACAGCGTATACTTGAGAGTTTGTCGATGAAACGGCATCGTCGTTGGGGACGAAATACATTGTTTACAAAGCCTGGTGTACATAGCCAATGGAATGAGAAGCGATGGAAAGGGACGAAACGCTGGTCATCAAGATCTTCGTCGTCAAGTAATGAGTTAAGCCGTGAAGCAGCCGTCTCTGATTATTCTCCTTCTTCTGCGAGGTCAATGCGCTTTCCAGGAGCTGGTTGGAAAAGTGGGCCTCCCAAACCAAAACGCAGAAGAAGAGCTTGGTTTATCGCATTTATTATTTTTGTGCTGCTAAGTGTTCAATTGTTTCTTTATGTGGATAAGCATGTTCGCGGGCCTGTTATGCATTTGGCCAAAATCCGTATTAAACAAATGGCAACGCAAGCGATCAATAAAGCGATAAGTGATCAAGTAGCGCAAGGAAGGAAATTGGATAAACTCATTGAGTGGAAGACGGATAATCGCGGTAAAGTAACGAGTTTTATTTTAAATTATAATGAGCATATGCGGATTACTTCGGAGACGGCTAATATTGTTCAAAATGCACTTCGTTCCACAGAAGAGTTCCATGACCATATTCCACTCGGTCAAGCATTAGGCAGTGCATTGATCGCATCTTTTGGTCCGCGCATCCCTGTAAAGATGGAGCCGCAAGGCGCTGTGAAGGTTGAATTGGATACAAGGCCGATGGAAGTCGGCATTAATATGGTGCTTGTTGAAGTGTATATTAAAGTGGTGGAAGAGGTAGCGATTGTTATTCCATTTGATATGGAGCCTGAGGTTGTAGAAACGGAAATACCTATTTCCTATATGCTCGTTGTAGGCGATGTGCCGATGTATTACTATGACGGCAAAGGAAAGCCGGTCGGTACAAACTCAGACCAAGCTCCAGCGCTGTCATTGCCTGCTCAGCCACCTGTTACTCCTGAACAAAGCAGAGGGATCACCGTATCACCAGATGCGACATTGCCATCTAGTGGTTCCATTCGGGGGAACGGAAACGATTCATCTTCAGGAACAAGTGAAGGAGTTTCAACAGGCGAAGGTTAATAATGTGATAGCTTTACGTGAGGATTGTACAAATGAACGAACGGGCATAGGCTGCCAAGTCAAAAGGTCGAGTTGTAGGATTCAAATAAGAATCTTAACTCGACCTTTTTGTGACTGACATGCACAGGAGCAATTTCTAAATGATCTTCTATTTCCTTCTTCCTTGAATTATGAAGATTTTTTCTCCTTACGAAGCTTACGCTTGTCCATAGACTCCCATTGCTTTAGTGATGGATACGGATCAAAGGCGTACTCAATCAGACCGCGATCACGATAGATGCCAAAATGAAGATGGGGAGGAAACTTGCCCTGTGTCCCGGGTTTGCCGTAACCTGAGCTGCCTACCCAGCCAATGACTTGGCCAGGCGAGACGATGTCCCCTTCTTTCAAGTCTTTCTGAAACCCGGACAGATGAGCGTAGTAGTGATACAGGTTATCCGTATCTCTAATGCCAATGCGCCATCCGCCGTAGCGGTTCCAGCCTTTAATTTCTACAACTCCATAACATGTACTTCGGACGGGCACACCATGTCTGGCAAAAATATCGGTTCCTTCGTGGACACGAAATCCGCCATAATGGCGCCCCATTCCCCATGTGCTTCGATAGGAATATATCGATTGCACTGGCAGCGGGAAAGCGCGATCTTTTAAATTCAGCTGATCAAATCGCTCATAAATTTTAGCAAACTGCCTGATGCGTTGGACGGCTCTTGAATTTTGATAGTAATTCCACAAGCCATTAGCGAAGTCTTCTTCCTGTACGCCATAAGATCCTATAAAGTTGGCGACGCTGTAGAGCAAATCAAAATCATTATTCCGTTCGGCCCGATTATCCCCGGAACCGTCTCGTCCAATACCTTTGAATAAAAGTATCGACTTCGGGTTGTTGTCACTCATATCGGGATTGAGCATGCCTGCCCATTGGGGAGGCTCGACTACAATGCTAACGACGGGAGCGGAACGTTCTCGCTTCTTCGGATTCGCGATTGTTATCGTCCGTTCATACTGATCGATAGCTGCTAAACGATACCAAGGAATACCTGTAACAGCGCTCATTTTATCGTATAGGATGCGTCGTTCAGCATCATCATTTTCAGTTTTTTTACCTTCAGTTGCTGAGGGAGCGGGCTTACTATAGGCCGCCGTTGAACGAATGAATGACCCGCAACCTATAGCGGCAATCAGTACGAATACCAATAGGACAAAGGGACGTGGCAATGGGGATACCTCCTAACCATAGCTGCATGTAACCAGAATGTTCACTATATGTAGCATGTGCCACAATCGATTTCTTATGCTGTCAAATTGACTTAAATCTTAATGAATTCCGTGCAGGCAAAGGTATGGATTTTTAACCATTCATGTTATAATACTGAATTAGGTCAAGGACAAGCGAACCGAGAAAGAAGGTAGTAGAACTTCATGAAGAAAAAAGCGCAAGCTAAACCCGATTGGATACGCATCAAGCTGACCACAGGTGAAAATTATTCCGAAATTAAGGATATGATGCGCAGTAAGACGCTGCATACGGTCTGTGAAGAAGCGCGCTGTCCCAACATATATGAGTGCTGGGCTAATCGTACTGCAACTTTCATGATTCTCGGCGATATTTGTACACGTGCATGTCGTTTCTGTGCGGTTAATACAGGGATGCCGACTGAACTGGATCTTCAAGAGCCAGAGCGTGTTGCAGAAGCAGCTGAGCAAATGCAATTGCGTCATTGTGTAATTACATCTGTTGCTCGTGATGATCTCCAAGATGGGGGCGCATCTATATTTGCAGGCTCCATTAAGGCGGTACGCGGTCGGTTGCCTTTGTGCTCCGTTGAGACTCTAATTCCTGATTTTATGGGTAACTGGGATGCATTGAAAGTCGTAATGGACGCCAAACCAGATATTTTGAACCATAATGTGGAAACAGTAGAACGTCTGTCGGATCGTGTGCGTGCGAAGGCGAAATACGAGCGTTCCTTAGAACTACTTCGTCGTGCTAAAGAAATGCAGCCTGATATTCCGACTAAATCCAGTATTATGCTCGGGGTCGGAGAGGAATGGCACGAAATTCTTCAAACGATGGATGATTTGCGTGCAGTTAACTGTGATATCTTGACGATCGGTCAATATTTGCAGCCAACTCCTAAGCATTTGTTTGTAGAGAAATACTACACACCAGAACAATTTGCAGAGCTTAAAGTAGAGGGATTAAAGCGCGGCTTCAGTCATGTTGAGTCGGGACCGCTTGTACGCAGCTCCTATCATGCGCATGAGCAAGTTAAGTCAGCGCAGGAGAACGTAGCGGCCAAGGCGTAACATAGAACAATACAGCTATAGATGGTAGGACGCGCTTCGCCGTTATGCTGCGGGCGGGATCGCACTGCAGCTCGGAGAAGGAGGAATAGAACGTGATTCATATCGGCGGGAGAACGTATGAGCTTGTTCATGAATATAGAAATGCGTGGAACCCAGATTTTTTCCGCGAACGATACAGCGAAGTTCTAGAGCGATATGACTATATACTTGGTGATTGGGGCTACAATCAACTTCGGCTAAAGGGATTTTTTAAAGAAGGTCATCCGAAGGCGACGAAAGAGTCTGCAATTGCCAGTATGATGGATTATGTAAATGAGTACTGTAATTTTGGTTGTGCTTATTTTGTCCTCGAACGAGTGGCTAATAAGGATGGACGTACAAATCCAGATTGGGCAGAACTCCCTACAGAAGCAGAGCAGGAAGGCGCTGCAGCTTTGGAGGAAGTAAGGCTTGATGGTGATGGAGAAGCCAAGCCTGAAGGCATAAGCTTTCCAGCTCGCCCTTCCGTGAAGGAAGGGGAGGCGAATGAAGCAGCAGCTGCTGGAATGATGCCTAATCGTTCTAAGCGGCATGCTCGTCCTGAACGTCATGAGCGTAGTCGTAATCGTTATAATCGCTCAGCTCGTGAAGATAAGCCTCAACAAGGCCAAGCTCGACAGGATCAGAAGGAACGTGCGGAGAAAACGGATCATCTTGAGCGGAATGAGCGATCTGATCGCCCTGAACGCAATAAGCCGAATCGCAATCGTACTAAAGCTCGTTCGAAAGCTCAAGGCAATCCAAGCTCAGCAGACTCGAATAAGCCTAATAAGCCGAATAAAGATGGAGGCTCACGCCGTAATGGCAATGCTCATCGAGCTGCCCCTGATTCGCGCCCATCAAGTCCACCAACAACGTAATGCAGTTATCACATAGAAAGGGCTGTCCCTTGAGTAGTTATTACTACTTGAGGGACAGCCCTTTCGTGATTATAAGTGATATTCACATCATGGAATGAATTACTCGTAGCCAAGAAATGCTTCACGTACACGATTCCAGAATGGGAATGGCCGGTAGCGAACAAAGGTTACCGTTTGATCGGACACCTGGCATCGGATGGAAGATAAATTATCCACTGTCGAGTTCAGATGATCAATTGTTAAGAGCAAACGCTGCTCCTTGCGAGAGAAAATATCAAAATGATGATGCTTAGGCAACACGAGCGAAGAGCCTAACGTTCGGAATACTCTATTGTTTATAGAGGCAATTTCTGCTAATTGAATAGAAGCGATGGATGGATGAACCATCGCGCCGCCTAAACTTTTATTGTATGCAGTACTTCCTGAAGGAGTAGATACGCAAATACCGTCGCCTCGGAACATTTCGAACAATTGGTCATTGATGTCGATCTGGGCTACAAGTGTTCCGTCTATTCCTTTTAAAGTAAATTCATTAAGTGCTGTATACCTGGTTGTTTCTTGATGATGTGTAGTCACAATAAGATCAATTAACGGATATTTGACGATCCTAGGCTGTAAGGTTTCTGCTTGATTGTGATTGCCCATTAGTTGAACGAGCAGTTCAATTTCGTCAGCTTTCCAATCCGCATAGAAGCCGAGATGCCCTGTATGAATACCGACGAAGGCAGTGCTGTTAAGCTGGTCAATATAGCGGTGGAAAGCTTGCAGCATCGTGCCGTCCCCGCCTATGGAAACAACGATGTCAGGCGACTCGTCATGATGAATTAATTGCTGTTCGGCTGCCAAATAATGAAATCGTTCTGTTAACTCGAGTGATAACTCATCTCCGCGATTCAAGATTGCGTATTTCAAAGCGTTGGCTCCTTTGTGTGATGTACATGTTTTTGAACGATTGTGTCCTCTTCGAAAATGAAGTTTCCAGTCATTTAGTCATCTTCATCTTAATATGTCTTTCATAGGAAAACAATCGCCAACTTTTATCGCAATAAGCGAATAATGCGAACGATGCAGGACGCCAAGAGGAGTAGTGAGCCAATCCCTAGTATTAGGTATCCTCCCCATTGAAGGGAATGGACAACCCATGCCCAGGTAGTATGTGGTTCTAATTGAGTTGTTGGCAGTAAAAATGCTGACCATGCTGCTGAATAAGGGGCAAGCCAAGGAAATAGCAAATAAGCAAACAATCCAGCAAGAATACCATGGATAAATCTTGCAATAAGAAATGGCGTATAGCGCAAATCCGATTCATTTAGCAAACTGGCCACTTGAGCATGTACAGATAATCCTGCCCACGATACGATCCAAGCTGCTGCTGTAACTTGCATGCGCAAGTCAGCTCCTTCTGCGCTTCCAGCTGCTTTTGCCCCGAGCGTCACTTCAAATATACCGCCAGATAGTGCAGGGGCAAGCGATTCAGGCAAGTGCATCCATGATAATACAGTACGAAGCATATAATCCCATGCTTTCATGATGCCAGCAGAGCTGAGCAGTTCCATCATGACGGAGAAGAAAACGACAAGACCTCCCACCACCATCATTAATTTTAAGGAAGATTGGATGGCTTGTGTTAATAACGTTCCTAATGGCCGTCCATCCTGCAAGCGGGCTATATGCATCGCTCGAAAAGCTGTAATCCATATGGATGATGAACGTGATACCAAATGGTCAGCTGTACGAGTGGATAAATGAGAAGTTGCTGAGGTCGGTGGTGTACGATAAGCATGGAACCGCATCATGATGCCAAGAAGCAGGCCAGCGCCATAATGAGCAATGGCAAGTGGTAAAGCAAGAGCAGGGCTTCCAAAGAACCCCACGGCAACAGCTCCTATTAAAAAGATCGGGTCCGATGTGGTTGTGAATGAGACAAGTCGTTCTCCTTCCTCGCGCGTAAGCAGTCCCTCAGATCGGAGTCGGGTCGTCAGCTTTGCACCTACAGGATAACCAGAAGCGTATCCCATCGCTACGACGAATCCACCTACCCCTGGTACACGAAACAGCGGTCGCATAATCGGATCCAACAGCGCGCCTATTCCATGGACAATGCCGAAACCGAGCAATGCTTCCGATATAATGAAAAATGGAAGTAAAGAAGGGAAGAGCACGTCCCACCATATACCTACTCCACGTAAGGCCGCTTGCAGAATAGATGCCGGATATTGCAACATAAGGGCGAATATTGCGCTTAATAGTATAAAGCGGACAATAATCCCTATCTTATTGTACCAAGGCATAAATGCTCTCCCTCCGCGCACCGTAAGGATGTCTGGGACAAGAGGTCCCAAAGGATCATATGAGCGGGATTGGACAAACATGACAATGGAAATAGGGCTTTGTAATCAAAATGTAAAGAAACCGCTTGCATCTTTTAATATAAAAACGGCTATCCTTATGATACAATTTCATTAATTAATTGATGAAACGTTAAAGTAACCAAACTACATGTGGTTAAATAGGGGGGATTCGAATGAGTATTATAGCTGGTATCTTTGTCTGCGCTTTCGTCTACGTCATTCGAGAGTCATTAATTAGTCCTGCTGAAGAAGAATGGAAATACTACTGATAACCATGACGCCGAACACACCGTTCGGCGTTTTTTTGTGTTATAATGAGCCGAAACTTATGGTCACTTTATAGAAAGATAGGTGAGAAAGTGGAGCGTTATCAAGGTACGATATATGAAGCATTAGGAGGAGAATCGGTACTTCGCCAAGTGGTGGAGGCATTCTATCCTAAAGTACAAGCACATCCATTAATTGGGCCATTGTTCCCTGAAAATATTGATCCTGTTGTAGAGAAACAAATATTATTTTTGACTCAATTTTTTGGCGGTCCTGCCGTTTATTCGGAACTATATGGACATCCAATGATGCGAGCTCGGCATCTTCCATTTCCAATTACTCCGAAGCATGCAGATGCGTGGTTAAGTTGTATGGAAGCTGCTATGCAAGAAGTGAATATTGATCCGGAGCTTTCGCAAGTTATTATTCAACGTTTGCGAGGTCCAGCATATCACTTTGTTAATCAACCTTAGTCAGTCAACAAATAAGAGGGGGCATATTGTAAATGAATTCCTCGGTTGAAGTTGAGCCCTTATATCAAATTGATGTTCGATGTCCTCAATGCGACATACCTTATCGAACATCAAGAGTTCGCTCCCGATTTAAGCATGCGAAGCAAGTGGATAGTGACTTCTGTCAACACTATACAAATGAGCGCTATAATCCTGACTATTATGTGGTTTATGTATGTTCTCATTGTGGTTGTGCGACGACGGAGAATAGTAAGAAGCAATGGACGGACAAGCAGAAATTGCAGTTTCAAGAACGGATCGGGAAGCAGTGGACTGCACGTGATTATGGGGGAGAGCGGAGCTGGGAGACGGCTTTGCAAACTTACCAGCTGGCGGTACTTACCGCACAAACGATTCAGGAAAGCGACAGAGTGTTAGCAGGGTTGCTTCATCATACAGCATGGTTGTATCGGTATCGGAATAATACAGAACAAGAACTGCGTTATTTGAAGTTTGCCCTGCAGGCTTACGTATCTGTATTTGAAAAAGAAGCTGCTGAACTAAATGATGCTAAACTTATTTATATGATGGGTGAGCTGTATCGTCGTCTCGGTCAATATCAAGACGCTGCTAAATGCTTTGCAAGGCTCATTCATGACAAAAAAATTATGGATGCTGCAATGATTCGCGCAGCACGTGAGCAATGGGCAGTTATGCGTGAAGAGATGCAAGCGCAGAAATTAGAAACACCAGATGAAATGTTCCAAGAAAAGCGGATTGTATTGTAAGGCTCAGTCTTGAATGAATTGATCATAAGGAATTAATAAGAAGTTAAATATAAGTAGTTTAATGATAGGACAAGCCATCCGATGTGCGCCGCAGCGTACTCAGGATGGCTTGTGTGTTTTATTAAACTTCTTTTTTGGCTTGGATAAGTGCGGATTGACCACGAAAACTAACAATTTGCTCCCTACTCGTTTGTATACGGAAATAATGTTTCGTCTCATACGGAGCTTCCAACATCAGTTGAGTGAGTTCTTGCCGAACTTGCTCAGATTGGCCCATGCGCTTAAACCATTCGTCAAATGCAAATGTTTTAGGGAACGTATACATGCTTTCGATCGTAAAGCCGATGGACTCCAAAGAATGCATCCACTCCCCTTTCTTAAAGGCGCGGTTATGGCTAGGGTCTCTCTTCTTCTCAACAGTATTATAAAATTGATCAAGCAGGTCTGATTCTGGTGCTACATTGTCGATGATTAACAGTCGACCGTTACGCTTAAGTACACGGTATGATTCTTGAATAAAGGAATGGACGTTAGGAAAATGGTGAGCGGCAATCCGACAGGTAACGATATCAAAGCTTTGATCTGCAAATGGCAGCTGCTCCGCATCGCCTTCTACAAACCGGACATGTTGATGTCCATTCCCTGTAATAAAAGATTCTGCACTCGCAAGTATTTCGGGTGTCATATCATAAGCGATAATCTGCTTGGCGTAAGGTGCCAACGCATTGGCAACATGTCCGCCTCCCGTGGCAATGTCGAGCACAGAAGAATGATTTTCGCTTAATGCCAGCATGACGAGCAGATCTAAGTCTTTTCCTTTTGCGTGAGTTTGGCTTGAAACATATTTCGATGCATGTTGACCGAATTGCTGCATAACTTGCTTTTTGATATCCATGGATACGCCCCCTCATTCGCGATGTTCCATTCTATGAAACTAAGTTTCATTATTACAGTTGAATTATATCTAAAATGTTCCAATCATGTAAAGGGGAATTTTATTTTGCATAGCCATATTTTGTGCATGTTTCATTTGAAAGAATGAGCACCGCACAAATGAGGGGCGAACGCACAAAACCCCGGCGCTCTTGAGTAGAGTCAATCCGGGGCAAAATGCTTTATGAATTCACATAATTAGATGTGATTGCTGATTCATCCGTAATAGGATGGAATACTTAGTGCACAGTGACTAAGGGATTCTAGGCAGCTTTTTATTAGCAAGCAAATAATCGCTATCCGCATCCACTATCGTTATACTGCTGTTACAGCAAGGGAATACGAGCAATCGCTTTTTGCCATCATGGATATCGGGCAGCTCGTCAGGACGGATCGACAATAGTACGTGCTTTTGATGACAATAAGGGCATTGTTGCGCGTAGAGATCTCCCATTTGCTCGTCATAGGGAAGTGTATTTTCAAATGGAATCATACTTAAGCCTCCTTGCCGTCGACTTTCTTTTCGGAGGAATGCTCCGACGATTGGGCAGCGATTTCCGCAAGTTTTTGCATCAAGATGTGCTGCGGCATATGCATCAATTGTTCGAGCGGGACACCAAGTGCTTCAGACAGCTTAACAGCGGTGTCAGCTGATATTTGTAATGGTCTCATATTTAGATCTCCTTCAAATAATATCTTTGTTGAACCTAGCAGGACTGCGGGTGTAATATGGATTATAGTCTAGTTATACACGTTCAGCACCGAATTGACAAATCGGGAATTGCGCAATTCCGAATACAAATGAGTACAGCTAAGAATGGACAACATGAATCAATCGTTTCGTGCTGCTACAGTTATACCAATTCAGAAAGGTGTGTACATCGTGAAATTACCTCTACAGCAAACCTGGGACTTGGAAGTTATTTTCTCTGGAGGCTCTGAATCAGAAGAGCTTCAGCAATCTATGGCTCAATTGGAGAAAGACATGCAAGCGTTACATGAGACATTGAAGCAGTTTCCTGTCATTGAGACAACGGAGGACGTACATAAGCTTGCAGCAAACACGTTGGACATGCAGGGTATCTCAGCGCGAGCACATGAAGTGGGAAGCTTCATCGGCTGCTTGACTTCGCAAGATGTGAAAGACAAGAAGGCGATTCAATTAACGGGACGTGTACAAAGCTTGCGTGCACAGCTAGTTACATTGAACACGTTGTTTGATGAGAAGTGGAGTGCGATGAACGATGATCTCTGGCAGCAGTACATTGCATTGCCGGACATGCAGGGGATTCAATTTCCGTTGAATGAACGTCGAGATTGGGCACGTGAGAAGCTTTCTCCAGAGCAAGAAGCGCTAATCGGTGATCTATCTGTCGATGGTTACCATGCTTGGGGAGAGTTGTATAACCGCATCGTGTCACAAATTCGCATCGAGGTAGAGGATAACGGAGCTCAATTGCAATTGTCCGCAGGGCAAGCGCATAACCGACTTTCTCATCCTGTACGTGAAGTTCGTGAAGAGACATTCAAGTTGTGGGAAAAAGCTTGGTCTGATGAAGCTGACTTCTGTGCAGAATCGTTGAACCGTATTGGCGGCTTCCGTTTGAAGCTGTATGAACATCGTGGTTGGGACAATGTGCTGAAAGAACCTTTGGCTATTAACCGTATGTCTACGGACACATTGAACGCGATGTGGGATACGATTGTGAAGAACAAGCCTGCCTTTGTGAAGTATTTAGAGCGTAAGGCTAAGTTGCTAGGTGTAGAGCGTTTGTCTTGGTGCGATGTAGATGCTCCAATCGGCAGCACGCAGTCTAAGATTGGTTACGATGAAGGCGCACAAATGATTGTTGAGCAGTTCAATAAGTTCAGTGAGAAAATGGCGCAATTTTCTGAGCATGCCTTTGAAAATGGATGGATCGAGGTAGAAGATCGCGCTGGCAAACGTCCAGGCGGTTTCTGCACAGGACTTCCAGTGAGCAAGCAAACTCGTATCTTTATGACCTATGCAGGTACGCCATCTAATGTTTCAACGTTGGCACATGAGCTGGGTCATGGATACCATCAATTTGTGATGGATGATTTGCCAGAAATGGCGCAGAATTATGCGATGAATGTGGCAGAGACGGCTTCTACCTTTGCTGAGATGATCGTTGCTGATTCAGCAGTGAAGCAAGCGAAGAATGAGGAAGAGAAGCTTTCTTTGATTGAAGACAAAATTCAGCGTTCTGTTGCATTCTTTATGAACATTCATGCACGCTTCTTGTTCGAAACACGCTTCTATGAAGAGCGCCGCAAAGGCTTGCTCTCTGTTGAGCAATTGAATGCACTTATGGAAGAAGCGCAGAAGGAAGCATATTGTGACTCGTTGTCATCGTATCATCCGCATTTCTGGGCGTCTAAATTGCACTTCTATTTGACCGGTGTTCCATTCTACAACTTCCCGTATACGTTTGGCTACTTGTTCAGCACGGGCTTGTATGCACGCGCACAGGAAGAAGGAACAACGTTCGCGGCGAAGTATGATGACTTGCTGCGTGATACGGGCAGTATGACGGTAGAAGCTTTGGCTCAGAAGCATCTAGGTGTTGATTTAACACAAGCAGACTTCTGGCAAAGTGCAATTGACGTAACGGTGCAAGATATTGAGCAGTTTTTAGCGATGACAGATAATAAGGATGCAATAAAATAGTGAACTCTATCCAGCTTAAAATGGTACACACGTTGTTCCATTCAACAAACTCTGTATTTATTCCTTACTTACCGCTGCTGCTTCTGCAAAGAGGATTCAGTACTACCGAGACGAGTACGTTGCTTATGCTCGGACCTTTTATTGCTATGTTTGCTCAGCCAGTGGCAGGAATGATAAGCGATAGAATAGGAGCGGTTCGTCCGCTCCTTTTGTCGCTGTGGGTGTTAATGGGGATTTGCGGAACAACATTGTTTTTAACGACTGATTCTTACATAACCATTGCAAGTTTATTAATCATGTATATCTTTTTCATGCCGACGGTTTCGTTGCTGGATGCCCTTACCGTGAAAATGGCACCATTGCTCGGCACCTCCTACAGCTCAATTCGATTGTGGGGATCTGTTGGCTTCTGTCTCATGCTTGTAGGAATGGGCATGTTTTTCGATCAAATTGGTGGGGTTAGCGCTCTCTTATGGGTATTTCTCAGCATTTGGTCTGGAGTCATGATTATGTTTTTGATTATGCGTGAACCAGAAGCGACAACTTCTGAGAGAGACAAGGTGGAAGAAGCAAGCAAACCTCGCACCTTGAATTGGAAGTCTGCTCGACAAGTATTTGCGAATCCGACCTTGTTGGTATTCTTCGGTATGCTTATGCTAATTGCAATTCCTCATCGCATGAATGATGGTCTGCTTAGTATTCACCTTCAAGCTGAAGGCGGGACGGGCAATCATATTTCGTGGGCTTGGGCAGTGGCTGGGGCAAGTGAAATAATTGGATTTTTCTTTATGGGCAATATCGTGAAAAGATTTTCGATGCAGCGTATGCTCTTGATCGTATCTATTTTATATACAATCCGGTGGGGGCTGTGTGTATGGTTTACGGACCCATGGGCGATTGTAGCGATTCAAGCTATGCATGCCATTACTTTTGTAGCGGTCTGGGTGACATCTATTGAGTTCGTTGCACGCATATTACCAAGGGAGATGAATGCAACGGGGCAAGCCCTTTTGAACATGCTGTTCATTGGCGTCGCTGGTATTGCAGGAGGCTCAATTGGTGGAGCACTGCATGAATCGTACGGCGGAGCAGGGATGTACAGCTTCGGTATCGTGAGTGCCGCATTAGCTGCGATTGGATTTATGATCTGGTCCAATCAATCCAAAGCTCGCAAGCAGAAGTACAATAAGGTAAGCCACAAGCAGGTCTCATCTTCTTTGTAAAATAGAAGGTTAAATCGAAGACGTATGACTTCGGCGAACTGGTAGTCTGATTGCATAACAAAAGAAGAAGCTCTAGTAGAGCTTCTTCGGCATTAGGAGTTAAGTATATAGGTGGAGAAGCGTCACATTGATACAATTAGTTAGCGCGTATTGCGGCTGCCAGCTAATTGCTGCTCACCAATTTGGACAAGGCGTTTTGTGATGTAACCACCAATAGTACCTGTGTCACGAGTGGTGTAATTGCCATAGTAGCCGTCTTGCGGAATCGGAATTCCTAGCTCTTGTGCAATTTCGTATTTCAATTGCTGTAAAGCTGCAGTTGCCTGTGGAACAACGAGGTTGTTCGTACGGCTTTGGTTGTTAGTTTGGTTTCCTGCCATGTTGTTCACCTCCTATGAAGTTAGTATGGAAAAGTAATGTGTAAATATGCATACGGTTAATAGGATGGTAAATGTAAATAATGCCAAGCATCGGATAGATGCTTGGCATTATTATTTTTTGTCGTTCATGATTGATCCATATTTGTATCGGATTAACGAGTGATGGACTACGGATGGATTATATCCAATTCAAGGACGAGCTCTACAGGAGTGTTAGGCAGCAATTCAATCAGGCCTGTTGTCTCTTGGTCGAAAGGAAGGTTTGGTGCATCAGGCAGCCACGTATATGGTTCTACGCAAATAATTTCATTTGCTTCGCCGCGAGTGTACAATACCCAATGTTTAAAATAAGGCTCGTTGCCTGCATATCGAATGCGATAGCCATCTTCACGCGTTAACCAAGCTTCAGGGTGTTGTCCACCTGTACTGAAAACAGTATCATAGTTGGTTCCTTGTAGATTTTGTCCCGTATTCAAGCCCTTATGTTCGCCTAGAGGTAGTGTTCTGCCTGTCATAATGAGCTCTTCATCGAGTTCATAAATGCCAGCGACAGGGACTTGAAGACTCCATTTCTCGGGTTCGCTATCAAGCTGGAACCATGTATGTGTGCCATAGCCAAATGGCGCAGGCTGCTTACCTATGTTCGTCATTTCCAGCTTCTGTGTTAAGCGGTGTCCCTTTAAAATATGTGTCAATTTTAACTCAAGCGGAGTCGGATACTGCCTCATCCAATTTGCATCTTCTTCCGTACGGAATACAGTAGTAACGATACATTGATCATTCTCTACAACAGCAGATTGTACGGTCCAAGCTTGAGTGCGGTGCAATCCGTGGATATGATTGTCATTCGCTGTATTTTGGTCGAATTGATAATCCACCCCTGCATAGGAGAAGCGGCCACGACGAATGCGTCCAGGCGGCATTAGCATTGGAATACCAAAGTGGTATGGTTTAGTCATGTAGTAATCCAAGTCGCTCTCGGCTGGTGTTCTCAATACATCGCGTTCAGCTTGCTTGTCCCACAATCGAATAATGTTGTTTCCGAGGCTCGGCAGCAATGTGGCTTCGAGTGTCTCACTGTGCATAATGATCGTTTCGTGTCCATTCCAATTTCCCTTAGTAATTTGATGCATGGAATCGTCTCCTTTATGTAAGCAATCAATACGTTAATGATAGCAAATGGCAGAGGCAATGTCATACTGCTTGTTCGCTCACACGATTTGCAATGATAGCGGTAAAACCAGGCATTGAGCACAACATGCTGTAAGCTCAGCATGTAATTGATTGACAAATAACGATACGGCTGATAATCTAACAAATAACTATTTGCTTGCTTATACGGAACAGAAATCGTTGAAGAGGATAAGTAGATCGTGATGAGTCGCTGCAGAGAGCCGATGGTAGGTGAGAATCGGTGCGGGCGTCGTGATTGAATGGACCTCTGAGTGTCTTGAGGAACGTATGCTTATGAAGCACACTAGTATGCTATGACCGCAGCTCTGCGTTATGGAGAAGAGGCTTCCTGTTATGTTTGTTATGTGTATCAGATGCAATATGCTGATATGACATCATGACATCGAAGTGAATTAGGGTGGCAACACGGTCTTTCGTCCCTTGTGGAGACGAAAGGCCTTTTTTGCGTTCATCGGATGCTAAATGTACAGCGTTAAGGCTCCAATCCGATTCACGATAACTCTGTTAAGGTGCAATGAGCAAAATGAAACAGTAATAATATCCGAGTAAGGAGCGATGATGAATGAAACGCGTATTATCAGGTATTCAACCAAGCGGTCAGCTGACGATGGGCAATTATATTGGCGCGATGCAGAACTTTGTAAAATTGCAGCATGATCATGAGTGCTTCTTTATGATCGTGGACTTGCACGCCATTACGGTGCCCCAAGATCCAGCTGCACTTCGTGAGCAGTCTGAGCAAGTAGCGGCATTGTACTTGGCTGCAGGAATCGACCCAAGCAAAGCTTCTATTTTCCTACAATCCCATGTGCCACAGCATGCTGAACTTGGATGGTTGATGACGACAATTGCGAACATGGGCGAGCTTGAGCGCATGACGCAGTTTAAGGACAAGTCGGAAGGGAAAGAATCCATACCTGCTGGACTATTCGTATATCCAACCTTGATGGCTGCAGATATTTTGGTATACAACGCAGAGCTTATCCCTGTAGGTGACGACCAGAAGCAGCATTTGGAGTTGACTCGTGACTTAGCGAACCGCTTCAACCATCGCTATGGAGATACATTCCGTATGCCAGAGCCTTATACGCCTGAAGTAGGGGCTCGTATTATGTCCTTGGATGATGCTTCTAAAAAAATGAGCAAGAGCAATCCAAATGCGGGCAGTTATATTGCTCTCTTGGATGATCCAGCGGTTGTTCGCAAGAAGATTAGCCGTGCGAAGACAGATTCCGAAGCATTGGTTAAGTTTGATCCTGCTAACAAGCCTGAGATAAGCAATCTATTGGGCATCTACTCCCATATTTCAGGCTTGAGCGTAGCTGAGATTGAAGCGAAATATGAAGGTCAAATGTACGGGCCATTCAAGAAGGACTTGGGTGAGCTTGTTGCTAACTTCTTGGAGCCACTGCAAGCACGTTACCGTGAAGTAAGACAATCAGGTGAGTTGTATGATGTCTTGAAGCAAGGGGCAGAACGTGCGCAAGAGGTTGCTCAATTAAAGCTTGATGATGTGAAGAAACGCATGGGCTTTGTCATGCCACGCTAAGTACAGCAATCACAAGTTAAAAGGGTATGTGAACAATAGTAATAGACCGGATGTGAGCCGTAGGGGCGAACGTCCGGTCTTTTATTTGTTAGATGGCTAGTGTCGCATTAACGAGAGCGGTTGAATCGAGATTTACTTTGCTGTCTGTGAAGACTCGACTGGATTTGTCGCAGCAGCAGCTTGCTGCTCTGCTTGTTTACGATATTTTGCTTTGAACATAAATCCAAATCCTACATTAAAGAATGCTAAAACAGCACACAGCAAGGAAATCCAACCATTTGAGCTTAAAGTAATGCTGGTTATCGTTAAGAGGATGATGGAGGAGAAGGCGAACCATAAAGCTAATCGTTTGGGCATTGTAATCTCTCCTTTTGTTCACAGTTGAGTAAGCTTCCCTTAGCGCTGCAACCATTTTCGAAAATGATAAATATTTAAGAATAACAATGAAAGAAGCGGACAAAATAAGCTTGCAAGCTTGCATAACCGAACAGCCATAGTGAAAGGGGATTTTCTTATCATGGCAAACAACCAATCTCGTACTAACAATTTGGTCGTTCCACAAGCGACTGCAGCTTTGCAACAACTGAAATACGAAATTGCACAGGAATTGGGTATTCCAATTCCGCAAGACGGCTACTACGGTAACTACACGACTCGCGATACAGGAACTATCGGTGGTTACATTACGAAGCGTCTTGTGCAAATCGGGGAACAACAATTGTCTGGCGGCGCAGGTGGCGCAGGTCGTTAATTGCCCCAAGTCATTTTTTTCGAGTTATACAGCACGCTCATTGTAAAATGAGTGGCAGACAGCTGTCCCAGCGCGCGGGGCAGCTTTTTGTTGTGTTATATGTGAGAAAGGTTAATAAGGCTGGTTCTGATACCTTCCAAATCAGATGGAACGGAGTGCTTGACCATGACAGTACGCTTCTCACAAAAAAACATACGGACGTAGGAACGATCCGCATGCTAAAGAGAGCATGTATTTACAATGTAACACGTTTTACTACTGGAATAAAGAAGGAACTTCCAACCTTCACAAAGCGATTCATGACTGCTATACACGGCCTAATTGGTTGTGTTCTTTCATAAATACCTAATCAATTTGAGCAGCGGCCCTATACAGGCTCCAAGCCGCATCGTTTATAAAGCTTTTCTTCACTTAGCCACCCAATATACGTATCAAGTGTTTCGTACTGCGCATTCATCATGACGACAGCTACAAATGGATATTGTTTGCGATGACGATATCTGACATCTACCCAACGTACGACAAATCCATAACCCGTTGGTTGAACGGTTGCACAGCCATAGCGAGTAAAATATTGAAACGTTTTTACGACAGTTTCGCTTTTTGATGCTTCCACGGCAGGATGTTCATCGCACTTTGCTGTTTCGGTCCAACTGACTACACGATTTTTATGGAGCTGGCCTACACGAAACACACCGTTTTTGCATTTTTTCACAAGATTCCACTGCGACCAGACAACGGTTGGTATCAATGTATAGCGTTCTCCTAGCTTATGTTCGTTATCGAGCTTTGGCAATCTTCTTATAAGTAAACGATGGGTTAGTGTACGCCACACGTAGTAAACAGCTAGTATGATGTATAGGACGGGAAATAGCACGGTTGGCTGAATCCATCCAAACATCCATATGGCAACAGCAATAAGATGAGAAGTAAATATAAATGGATCAAAGATCGGGATGATATTCCATGAGATCCATCGCTCTGAGAATGGTCGTATCGCTTGCGTACCGTACGTATTGAACAGGTCTGTAAAAACATGTAGCACAACAGCAATTGCAGTCCATAGCAATACATGTGGCCAATGGTTTGTCGGTATGAGCAGATGTAAACCCCCGGTTATAAGTAAGCTCCAAACGACTAGCATGGGAAGCGAGTGTGAGAAACCACGGTGGTTTCTTACATAAATTTCATTTCCTTTAAATTTGAAAATGGTATCGAAATCAGGAGCCTGAGAACCGATGATTGTTCCTGCTAACACAGCAGTTGCTGTCGTAGTATCTGCTGCGACAATGGGATCAATTTGTGAAAGGCCTGCTAAGCCTAATCCAATAGCCAGATGCGATATAGAATCCATTGACTTGCACCTCCGCTGTTGTATTGTGGTCAGACTTGAAGCAAAATATAAATAAAAAGAAAAGGCCGCCTAAGAGACGGTTCCAACATAATGGAGGATGGTCATGGAACGCATTATATTTGTCGAATATCGAATCGATCCTGCAAAGCGGGATATTTACTTGAAAAAGGCTGCTGAGCAATTAGCTAACAGACAAGATGTGCTGTGGTACGAAGGTACAGACCAGCCAAATGTATTTGTAGAACAATGGCTAAATTCGACAGTGGAGCAATACGAGGCAATGAAGCGAATGCGCCTAGAGGAGCAAAGTGAGTGGGATGAACTGACAGATTGTATTCCAGGAGGGAAATCAAAACTTCATATATGGGAGTTCGCTCGCGTTTCTCATGTATCTGAATAAATATGAAACTCCATCCATTGAATTGTCAAATTGATGAACGATTGCAATGAACATTGTCATCAATTGATCTTATTTGCTATGATGAAGATTACAGCAGGAGACATGAAATTCTGCTCGTTCTGAGAACAACAAGGAGGAACGTGATACGTGGATAAGCAAATCACATATAGAACTTCGCCAGAATCCGCAATTATGACCGAGAAACCAGCTCGGGATGGATTATGGAAGGAGTTTATTCAACTCACGAAGCCAGGCATTATTCGCTCTAATTTATTAGCGGCGGTTGCGGGTTTCTGGGTCGCGGCTAAGTGGGATATACCTTGGGGGACTTTGCTGTGGATGATCGTTGGAGCCACTTTAACAATGGCTTCTTCTTGCGTGTTTAATAATTATTTTGACCGCGATTTCGACACCAAGATGGAACGGACGCAGAAGCGCGCACTACCATCTGGACGCTTACAGCCTCATGTCGTTTTAGGATATGCCATTGCACTCGGCATTGCAGGACTACTTGTATTATTCTTACTCGTTAATCCCGTAGCAGGACTATTTGGACTTATAGGAGTATTTGGATACGTTGTTGTATATACGCTCTGGCTTAAGCGCACTTCTACATGGAGTACGTCTGTAGGGGCTATACCAGGGGCTATGCCTCCCGTTATTGGCTATACAGCGGTAACAGGATCGGTTGATCTAGGAGCAGTGCTTATGTTTGCCTTGCTGTTCTTATGGCAGCCGCCGCACTTCTGGGCACTTGGTGTACTTCGGGTAGAAGAATATCGCGCAGCGGGTTATCCTTTGCTTCCGGTTGTAAAGGGGATTAAGCGCACGAAGTGGCAAATGATTCCTTACGTTGTTCTGCTTCTCCCATTGTCGTGGGTGTTTTATTGGTTTGGCTATGCAGGCATCGTATACGCAATAGTCGGTACGATTATTAATGCGGCTTGGTTGTACGTGTGTATTTCAGGTTTGCGTACAAATAACAATGAAGCTTGGTCACGCAAAGCCTTTATTCTTTCTATTTATGCTATTATGCTGCATCTCATTGTTATCATTCTAGACACGATGGGCAAATAAGTAAGGCAGAAACAATTACAAAGCAAGCGAAAGAGACATTCAAGAAAAGATGATGCGAAGGGGAGCGGGAGCTGTGGCAGCTTTTGTGAAAAAGTATTCGTTACAAATCTTTTTATTCTCGTTGGTGTTTTTGTTTGGTATTGCCGCTGCATGGGTTTACGGTTCGGGCATGCTTAAAGAGGATGCTGGACAATCTGATCCGAATGCTGACTTTTCAATTATTAAGCAAGCTCCAGACTTTGCATTGGAGAATGTTGATGGCAAGTCAGTTTCTTTAGCGGATACCGAAGGCAAAGTTCGCTTGTTCTATTTCTTCTTTGCCAGCTGTCCGGATGTATGCCCTCCAACAACATATATGCTGACAGAGGCTCAGGATATGTTGAAGGAGAAAGGTGTATTTGGCAAAGATGTCGTGTTCCATTCAGTCTCCTTTGATCCAGAGCGAGATTCCAAAGAAGTGCTGAAAAAATGGGCATTGGAGAAGAATAAAGCGGATTTAAGCGGCTGGTATTTTTTGCGAGGGGATGAGAAGAAGACCGCAGAATTGATGGAACAGTTCGGTTCACTTGTAATTAAGGACAAGGACGGCAACTTCTCACACTCGAATTATGTCACGTTAGTAGATGGCGAGGGTAACATTCGCAAAGTTTACAATGTCCAAATGGACGCTGATGACGTTACCGCAGAAACGATTGCTACTGGTGTCATGAAGCTCCTTGAATCGTAATCTTTATATCTTGAATTGTTATTATTCATACGGGGTTGGAGTCGGATACATAATGTATTCCTCCAGCCCCGTTTTTTCTAGCTGCTGAATGATGTATTCGTCGGGCGTTCCTTCCACCCCTGCGTAGCCTCTACGTGTATAAATATGCTCGGCATCTGGAAAAGCGTCTCTTAAAACGCCGCGTATCTTTTTCCCAGAAGCATCATTGTCCATAAACAAATAAACTTCTCGATCTCCAACTTGTTTAATAAGTGTTTCCAGCTTGGCTGTGTTCAAGGTTCCGAATGTACATAAAATAAGAACATGATCATTCAGTAAGCGACGCAGCCTGCTGCGGTCATTTTTGCCTTCTACAACAATTACAATTTCTGTGTCATTCATGTGCGTACACCTTCCTTACATGACAGTGACTAAACATGTCCCTTAATTCTATATAGTGTATCACAACTGTAGGAAAACGTTGCGCACGGAACGCGCTGCATAAAAATAAACGGCTTGCTTAGCCAGCAAGCCGCATGAGGGAGAGAGTGTGACACTGTTAGAAACAGACAGCTTTTAAAATGATAACTAATAAGATGAAGAGTACGAGGACGCAACCGACCCCTGTTAATCCGCCATAATTATTACCACCGTAGCAAGGATTAACATTGCAAGGATCCACACAATGAGACATTCTGTTCACCTCTTTCAGCTCTTATCATCGAACACAATGTATTGTATGAAGCAGGACAGCAGTCGTGCTGTGTGTTTACCCAGATCTAACGAAGATAGGTATTCGCCTGTATGTAAGAGGTAGGTGAATTAGGTACGCTGCAGTTTTGAATTTACTGTCATCGTCTGCCAAGGGCGCTGCAATGGCATAAAGGCAATTGCAGCCATTAGAATGATGAAGGCGATAAAAAAAGGAGAGACATGAGAGCGAAGTTGCCCCGCCAACATTGGACCGAGAAATGATCCGATGGAGAAGGCGATAGACAACGTTGAGAAAATACGGCCATAGCGAGATCCTCCGCTTAGCTGCAGAAGGTGTGCAGAAAGTGCTGGCAGTGTAACTCCTTTTGTCATGCCAATAAGAAATAAAGTGACATATAACGGCATTGGTGCATCAATGGCCATGCAGAAGAAAAGCAAAGATAAGCAAAATGAGCCAATCCAAGTTCGCAAGAAAGCTGAGTATCGGTTCAAAAACAACAAGCTCAGCGTGAATAAGGCACCTAAACTAACAGCGGTGAACAACATTCCAGTCTTTACTACGGATTGCAGAGCATTGGCTGCGAAAGGAAGCTCAAAAAATAAAATACCTTGTGAACAAGCAATCGCTAAAGGAAGTAGAAAAAATCTTAGCGGTATAGGCTGTATCGCATCGGCTTGTGTACTTGTTTGGACTGCAGTTGTTTTGTGACCAGCTTGATCGGGTTGAAGCTCATTCTTTGTTTCATTGGCACTTCCTAAAACTCCTGCTGGTTTTGCATGCTGCGGCGGACGTATGAGAACGGATGCCAGTGCTCCGATAATAAGGAGACCAATTCCTAGTGCCTGAAAAGCCATCGTAAAACCGACCTTGGATACAAGATAGGCCCCAGCAGCGGGGGATACAACGGAAGCGAGAGTATGGATTAGCCCATTGCCTGCCATCAACTTGCCTTGCTGTACTTGATCCTCTGCATAGCGAGCAAGCAGCGCTAAGCATGCAGGGGAGAGGAAGGCTAATACAAATCCGCTAATCGAACGGACGATAAGCAACTGCCACGGATCAGTAACATGGGCTTGTAAAATTAACAGTACACCAGCTCCCATTAGACTCCACATAATGAATATACGACTACCGTAACGATCGACACCGTATCCTGCCAGTAAATTCCCAGGTAAATGGGTGAAGGAATATAAGCCCATCATAAGTCCTATAAAGGAAGGAGCGGCACCAAGGGATACAGCGAAAGGCGTCAAAATCGGATATTGGGCATGCAAATCGAAGAAGGCCACGAACAAAAATAAATAGAGCCACACGACAGAACGCAACGTCATCACCTCCCATGGAATTCGTTTATTCTATACTTGTACGCGCAATGGGACGAACTTAGTACATTCAGTAATCGTGGCAGATGAAATAGGAAGTCGTAATTTTAAAGGATGACTGTATGCTCTTACGTCCATATTGGAAATGATGTATAATACGCTAAGAAAAACGAGAAAGGACAGATGTACAAGATGGATATACAGATGGATACGTTATTTGAGTTCATTAAGCAGAACTGGATGCTGTTTCTAATTGCACTTATTGTGCTGTTTGTTATTATCAGCTTTGTTAAGACGATGATTAAATGGGCGCTCGTTATTGTCATTGTAGCTGGCGTGGCCGTATATAGCGGGGTTACATGGAAAGATATTGATCAAGTTGTTACGACCGTGAAGGATGAAACGGTAGCCAAGCTTAAAGATCAAGCTATCCAAGCGATGAAGGATGAAGCAAGCAAAGCTACATATGAGCGCAATAAAGACGGCTCCTACACGGTTAAGACACCAAGCTTAGAGCTAATAGGACAAGCAGGCAGTACGAAAGTGCATGTTTCCCTTGGAGGCGTATCATTAGGTGAATGGGAAGCTACAGAGATGATTCGTCAGTTCATTGAAGGAGCGAAGAAATAATGATGGATGGATTGATGCAAGGAGGAACTGGCACGATAGTAACACTCCTGCTTGCACTTGTTCTATTCGTCAGTGTGTGGCAAGGGGTGAGCAGAGGCGCTTCGGGGTCGATGCAGCACCTCTTCTTTTTTGCTCTTCATGCGGTGCTGACACTAGCATCTATGTTCATCGCTTATCAGTTAGCGAATCAGCTGTCACCTATAGTTGTGGAATGGATCAAAGAAATGCAGCTTACCGTTCCAGCAGAGCCATCTTGGTGGGAACGCTCTTATTTAGCCGTCATGACCAGCATTCGTGACTTTGATTTTATGCGCGTGTTGCTATTATTTGTTGTTATGTACTTTGTTGTCCGTCTTCTGCTGAATGTTGTGGAACGGTTGTTAATTTTAATATGGGTGCCATCTAGCAATGAATTAGATGAGCCGCATCTAAGAACAAAGCAGCGGACGTGGCCTCATCGCTTGCTCAGTCGTACGATAGGAGCGGTTGTTGGTGTTGTGACAGGTGCCATTCGTGTAGTCATTATTGTGGCTGTGCTGTTTGGTGTCGTCACGCTGCAACCAAGCGGGGGCTTCAGTCGGGCTATTCAAGCATCGGATCTGTATCAGGAAGTCAGCAATCGTATCGTAAAGCCAGTAGCCGGAAGTTGGATTACAGAGAAGCTGCCAGTGTTGTCATCTCAAGTAGAGCGGCAGTTCAAGGAGATGATGCATCGTCGCTATGAAGTGATCGATCAGCAAATTCCGCAAAATATCGAACAAGCAGCGGTAAAAATAACAGAAGGTGCTGCTTCTGATAAGGAAAAGGCTAGAAAGCTGTACGATTGGATCGGAACACGCATTCAATACGATTGGGACAAAGCGAATAACTATTTAGATAAAGGTGTATGGAAAGAACAATCTCCTGCTGATACATTCAAGGAGAAGGCAGGGGTCTGCATCGACTATGCACGTTTATATGCGATGATGGCTCGTACAGTCGATCTTCAAGTTAAGGTGATTACGGGGCTAGGATATGACGGTAAAGGTGGCTATGGCCCCCATGCTTGGAATAGTGTGTATTTGACAGAAGAAGAGAAATGGATCCTGTTGGATACAACATGGGCCAGCACGGGAGATTGGTTCGATCGCCCTGATTTTTCCAAAACTCATATTCCTGACTAGTGTAGCACGCAACCCTTTGAAGCTTGTCATAGAAATGTGCTACACTTTATTTTACAGTAATGATGATAGATGACAGCAGGAAGGATGAGAGGATTGAGTCATCCACACAGAGATGATCCGCAGAAGCGGGAAATAATCAACAGGCGCCACTTTTCGTTTCGCTTGAATGCGTTCTTTTTCGTAACATTTGCCGTGTTCAGCGTGCTTATTATACGATTGGCTTTCCTGCAATTTGTTGAAGGACCTTCGATGAAAGAGAAAGAAACTCGGCTTGGTTACAAAACGACGGCAATTCCGCCGTTGCGTGGAACGATATACGATGCATCGAACGAACCGATTGCCTATTCCACCTCTACACAGTCTTTGTACTTCACGATTGAGAAGAACTATAAGTTGGAAGAGAATATGGCAGAAGCCAAGCAGTTGGCCAAGCAATTGGAAACTATTTTCAAAAATTACGGAGATCCAAATGTGAAGCAGCCTACAGCGGATGAAATAGTGAAAAGTATGGATTTGACGGGGCGCGTCAACTATACGTTTGTACCGCGGCTTATTAAGACCGGGCTCAGTCAAAAAGAAGTTGCTTTCTTCCTTGAGAATAAGCCTGAACTTAAAGGGCTGGAGGTTATTGAGGATAGCGTTCGCAACTATGATAAAGATGGCGTGGCTGTTCAGCTCGTGGGATACTTGAAGAAATTCAAGGGTGTTCGTGAGAGTTATGATTACTATAAGAATGTGCATGAAAATCGTGACACGATGCCCGATGAATTACGCTATTTGGAACATGAGGACGTTGGTGTAGACGGACTTGAGTATATGTATCAAGAAGAGCTGCGCGGGAAGAATGGCTTGAAGCGATTCCCGGTTAACGTTGCAGGACGAGTCATTGGAGAGATGGAGATGACGAAGCCTGAGCGGGGTCATAATCTTCATTTGACCATCGACCGCGATGTGCAGTTAAAGACGGAAGAAGCGATTACGAAGCATTTGGAGAAACTTCGCAATTCGCCAAACTCGATTGAACGAGCACCTTATGCGAAGACGGCTTATGCCGTAGCGATGGAAGTGGACACGGGCAATATTGTGTCCATGGCAAGTATGCCGGACTACGATCCGAACGTATGGCGCAATGGCTCGATTTCACCTGAAGATCATAAGGCCAATCAGTTTTATATGGGTAACGGTACGATACGAGAAGTGTATCCACCGTATGAGGATGATCGTGAACGTATGAAGCACCCTTCTTCCTTGGTGTACCTTGGATCGGTTATGAAGCCTCTAACGGTACTAGTAGGTTTGCAAGAGCAGATGTTTGGTCTGCATGATACTTACTATGATCGTGGATATGCTGAAATTGGGCGTAAGGGCTATGAACGTAAAATTTGGAACTCCAATCGTCGAGTATACGGCGGTATGGATGCAGCTCGTGCTCTTCAAGTTTCTTCGAACCCATTCATGATCGACATGGTCGGTAAACGATTGTTTAGTCGTACAGATAAAAATGGTTTGGAAGTATGGGACAGCTATATGGAGATGTTCGGACTCGGTGTACTGACGGGAAGCGGGCTTCCTGGAGAAAGTACAGGGGTTAAGGAATATATTGAAGATGCCAAGCGTTATAGTGCTCAATCCGCACTTGCAAGTGCATCCTTCGGTCAGATGGGTAAATATACGACGCTTCAGCTTGCGCAGTATACAGCTATGTTAGCCAATCACGGTAAACGTCTGAAGCCTCAGTTTGTAAGTAAGATTACGGATGGCGAGGGGAACACCGTTAAGGAGTTCCAGCCGGAAATACTGAATGAGGCTCAGTTTAACGATGCATATTGGAAAGAAATCGAAGATGGCATGAGCAACGTAACCGCTCATGGATTCGATGGATTCCCATATTCTTTCTATCGTAAAACAGGTACGTCCCAGCAGCAGGTCGGCGGCAAGCTTGTTGAGAACGGGGTAATTATTGCCTATGCTCCAGCGGAAAAGCCTAAGCTGGCGGTAGTAGTAGTTGTCCCTGAGGGTGGATATGGTTCTTATTCCGCTGCCCCAATCGCACGTGCGATCTTTGATGCTTATGACGAAGAAGTTGGTTTGACTGGCACTCCGCGCAAAAAGGCGGAAAACACAGCAAATGCTGCAAACAATGCAAATAATGAGCAATCAACAGGACAATAGTAAACGAAGACAGAAGGCCTCTCCCCTGTGGAGAGGTCTTTTATTGCCTATTTTTAAGGCTAATTCGCACAGTTTGGAAGGTCGTAACATAAAAATGAACATCATAAATATTTTTTATTTTTTTGGAGTAAATGTTGCATTAGAGAAAAAGTATTGTATACATCGAAAAAAGAAGCTAAAAGGTAACATTATTGCATGAATCAAAGAAATAGCAACGTGACGATAGATGAGAGGGTGACAAGGTGAAGACAAAACAGAAGAAGATAGCAAAAAAGTCTGTCAAATGGAATTCTGCCATCAAACGCTTTGTCATGGCGGTGTTGTTTTTAACTTTCATGTCTTCTTTGTAAGAAAAATCCGGGCGATACTGGATGATTATTCGATATCATGCATTTTGAGAGACTGCTTGAAGCTATTTATTTGCTTCTATGGCAGTCTCTTTTTTGTAGGGACAGCGACCTACGAATTGCTTGGTTGTGCAGGTTCCGTTATGTTACAATATCGTTATGTGTAATTGGATAATAAATAGTTGACATAGCTTGTCACCAATGTTCGCGAAGGGTTGATAAGCTGAGCGATTGTCATATAGACGGGAGTGATGACAGCAATGAGTAAATATGCATTATTAGCTCTCGACATGGACGGGACGCTTTTGGATGATGATCATGTTGTAAGCCAGGAGACAGCCAATGCCATCGCTGAAGCTCAACAGGCAGGCGTAACGGTGATGCTTTCTACAGGTAGGGCTATTCAGAATGCGCTTCCTTATGCAGAGGAGCTGGGTTTGAATGGACCTTTAATTGTTGTTAACGGTAGTGAGATTTGGCGTAATCCACAGGAATTGTACATGCGGTATTTGCTGGATCGCGACGCGGTTCAACAAATGCTGAATTTGTCGGAGAAGTACGATACATGGTTCTGGGCTTATTCAACCAAGGCATTGTATAACCGTGAGAAGTGGAGTGGAGAAGTCGATCAAGAGGATTGGCTGAAATTCGGCTACTACAACGAAGATGTTGATGTGCTTTCGTCTATTTTGGCAGAACTGCAAGCGATAGGCGGTCTAGAGCTGACAAATTCTGCGCTAACGAATATTGAGATCAATCCAGCGGGAATATCAAAGGCATCAGGCATTCGCACGGTATGCGAGCTGCTTGGGATTGAAATGTCACAAGTTGTGGCAGTTGGCGATAGTTTGAATGACCTTGCTGTCATTCAGCAAGCAGGATTAGGGGTTGCAATGGGGAATGCGCAGGATGCTGTGAAGCAAGCTGCGGATGTCGTTGTAGCTTCCAATAACGAGCACGGTGTAGCTGAAGTTATACGGCGCTTTATTTTGTAATACGCGCTGTATTTCTATTTTTGAAACAAGAGAATATAGAGACAGTGAGGGGAAACACGTATGGACATTCTCGGTTGGGTACTCATAATCGCGTTGTTTGTCATTGGTATGGCTGGCGCTATATTTCCGATATTGCCTGCAGCAGTAGCGGTTTACGGGGCGTTTTTCGTATACGGATGGTTCTTCGGTTTCGAATCGTTCAATTGGTTCTTCTGGACGATCCAGACACTAATAGTAGTGGCGTTGTTTGTTTCGGATTATGCAGTTAGTGCATGGGGAGTCAAGCGATTTGGCGGATCACGCCCGTCTATTATTGGCAGTACGATTGGTATTATAATAGGTCCATTCGTCATTCCAGGAATCGGTCTTATTATTGGTCCTTTCCTCGGTGCATTTATCGGTGAGATGATATCAGGCTCTGATGTGCAGCGTTCGGCGAAGGCATCATTGGGCGCGGTTGTAGGCTTGTTTACAAGTTCGGTTATTACGGTTATTTTGCAGCTAGTTATGATTATTTTATTCTTTGTATGGATCGCAATGTTCTAAGCGAGTCTTGAACAATCTGTAAGTTCTCAATTCTGAATTACCTTTGTGAATGGTGCATTAATAGAGAAAGAAGGGAAACCTGTTGGCGAAAAAAGAAACATTCATCAAGGGGACGCTTATTATCGCTGCGGCTACGCTCGTAGCCCGGCTATTAGGCGTATTCCAGCGCGTACCGCTTGAGCATATGCTGGGACCTGTAGGCAATGCCGCCTTCGCCACCTCGCAAAATGTATATTTGCTTATTCTAGCTGTAGCTACAGCTGGTATTCCAAGTACATTAAGCAAGATGGTGTCGGAAAAATACGCATTGAACAAAGTGCGAGAAGCTGAGCGCATTTATTATGCAGCACTATTGTTCGGCTTAGTATCCGGTATTGTCGTAACCGTCCTGCTTATCATATTTGCGCCTTGGTATGCTAACTTTGCTGGACAGCCAGAAGCGGCACCGGCGATCCGGGCGTTGGCTCCAGCTTTGCTGTTGTTCCCGCTGCTAGCGATGATGCGGGGCTATACACAAGGTCGTAATATGATGCAAGCAAGCGGCATATCTCAAATTGTAGAGCAGATATTGCGTGTAGTTACAGCCATCGCGCTGGCGCTGATCTTGGTGAATAGCGGTGCTTCGCAAGGATATGCTGCGGCAGGGGCTTCGTTCGGCGGCGTATTCGGCAGCATCGGTGCTTTTGTCGTCATGGTTTACTACTTGCGAAAATTGCGTAAAGCGGACCGTGAAGCAGGTCTTCGTGCGCGCAGCATGGGTGGACAAGTTGTTCCACTGCGCGATATTTTCGCATCTATCTTTACCCTTTCTGTTCCGATCGTTATTTCTATGTTGGCTGTACCTGCTGTGAATATGATTGACTCAACGTTCACGATACCTTTATTGACGCCTAGCCTTGGGGAAGCTCAAGCAACGTACTTGTACGGTATACTTGGCCAACGAGGACAATCTATTGCAGGGATACCGCCGATCTTGGCAATCGCACTAAGCACATCGCTTATTCCGGTTATTTCATCGGCTTACGCGAAGCGGGATATGCCACATTTGCAGCGTCAAGTTACGCTAGCGATGCGCATTTCCGTGTTGAGCGGTATGCCGCTAGTGCTTGCACTTAGCGTTGGGGCGTTCTCTGTAAATGGATTTATTTTTAGTACGATGGATGGAGCGAGCATCATTTCGATGCAGACACTCGCTACCATATTCCAAATTTCCATGATGACGTCCAGCTCGATCTTGATCGGACTAGGCAAGCCGTATATTGCGATGATTAGTGTATCAGGGGGCATCATTTTGAAGCTCGTGATGAGCTTCGTGTTAGCTCCGTTCCTAGGGATTTACGGAATTATTGCAGCGACGATGATTGCATTTTTTGTAATCACCTACTTAAACTTGCGCGTACTGAAGAAAGTAGTCAAATTCTCGGTTATCGGCAAGCGTTGGCCAGGATTTATATTGGCGACATTGGCAGCAGGCGGTACAGGTTATGCGGTTGAGTATATTGGTCAACAAATTTCACTGCATACGCCAGTGCCTGATAAGCTTGGGCTATTCTTCACAGCAGCATTCGTATCTATTACGGTTCTTGTTCTGTTTGTAGTTGGCTTGGTCATATTCCGAGTTATTCGGAATGAGGAGTTATCAGGCTATCCGAAAGCTGTACAGAAGCTGCTGCGACCGCTCATGCGTTTACAGCCGAGCCGTGCAAGCAAGTAGTAAGTAGAACCTGGATTATTGGATTATAAGGTCAAATAAGATCAAGTAAGACCATCTCGATGATAGATCAGCCAGCAGCTGATTCTTTTGTCGAGATGGTCTTTTTTTGTTCAGGTAAGTGCCTGCCGTTAAATCACTTCATGCTGTTCTTGTTTGCTGCGATTCGAGCCAGGGACTGCATCTCATTTAACAGTTCATTATGTGCATCGTTCATGTCGATAGCGTGCGGGACAGTTGGCAAATATAAATCATGCACAGCCCTTTCGTCATGGAGCCAATCGCCAACCTCGATAGGTGCATGCTGCTCGTCCTGCCATACCTCCACCAATCGTGGGCTGTAGGCAACATTTGTGGTACGATCGCGCCGCAAAGCGAGCTTATCAAGCGTGAACCGATGAGGCCAGTAGTCTGCTCTTGATCCAGTATGTGGAACGGTGCGGGCGAACTTCTGGACTCCTTCTAGCACGTCCGGTATGTCAAACATAATGGTGTACAGCTGTTTCCCAAATGCAATGCGCTCTTCTAGATTATCGAAGCGTTCTAGCGTTAATCCGACCAAGCGCGCGGGAGATGTTGCGTGAGGCGTCTGGGTCGGAAAGACAATCTGATTCATTTGCAGCAAGCCATGAGCCAGAAAATCTTTGCGCTGTATAATATGCTGCTGAAAGGCAGGGTTCTGTACAACTCTACCTTCGATTACATTCTGTTCGTTAATAATGAGAGAGATCGTCAGCAGCGGACTGTTCGGTTGAATCCAAAATGTATCCCATACTGGTGTCATAAAGGCAGATACGCCGAAGAACGGGAGCAAATGAAATAGGCTTTTACCGCTCTTGCGGCTGGATGCGTACAACAATAGTTGGCAATAGGCATCATGAAAAATTAAAGCGTTGCATCTTTCCAACATGCGATAGCTCCAGTGACGATATTCGCTGTTCATGAAGGCTGGCAGCCATTCGCCCTTCAGATCGGTCATATTATAGCCGCCATTGCGGGATACCATATGGGCAAGTAATGCCCAATGCAACTCCGGGTGCGATGTGTACATCCGTAAATAAGCAGCCGTTCGAGTAATATTGCTCCGATTCGCATTGCGTACACTTCGTTTAATATATTGAATAAGCTCTCGTTCATCGCGACTAAGGTGATGACGATGTATGGTATGGAATAGGGAGTCTGCACTTTTTTGTTTCCCTTGCTCCAGGAAATATCGCTTTAGATTATCCTCTATTCGTATTACGAGTGAATCGTTCCATTCTAATGTGCGCGGGCGTTGAGGCAGCCAACGGGCCATTGCATTGTCAATCACACGGCGTATGGTATTACAGGTTGTGCGAATGAACTGTTGTACAAGTTTGATGGTTTCCTTCCAAGGGATACGCGTTAATTTGCTCAAAGCAGCACAAGGCTCCTTCCAAAAAAGAAATGTTAGCTTTCGTCCGAAGTGAGCTGATGAGGTTAGTATACCCATTGGAAGGAGGTTTGTAACAAGAGGTTTGACATAAGCCGTTAAATAGTGAAACAATAAAATGATAAATAGCTTATTGCACAACAAAGAGGAGTGAATCGTTATGGAAAAAGTATCAACAACAGAACGCTTTAATGAAGTGATTGCTCAAAATGGAACAACGATTGCTGTATTTAAGACAAGCTGGTGCCCGGATTGTCATTTTATCGATCCATTCATGCCTGAAGTCGTACAAATTTATGATAAAGCAACTTTTATTGAAGTTGATGCAGAAGCGCTGCAAGATGTTGCTTCCGAACTTAACATTATGGGCATCCCGAGCTTTGTTGCATTTAAAGGCGGCAAAGAAACGATTCGCTTTGTGAATAAGCTGCGTAAGTCGCGTACGGAAATTGAAGAGTTCGTTCAACGCGCATTGGCTGTAGCTGAAGCACTAAACTAACGAATCAAAATGATACAGCATGGCCTCCTATTGCTAGCTAAGAGTAGGGGGCTATTGTTTTGCAATTTTTGTCACAAAAAAGTCGTTCTTTTATATAGGTTTTCCGTTATAATGAAATTCATTGGCACAGTTTGTCATATTTCCCCATAGAGCGTTCTGGGGCAGAATGCTCGGCGATGAATGCAGTGCATTTATGAGGGGATAGCCATGAAATTGAAATGAACGACAGGTCAGGTGAATAATGTGGATAGCAAACAGCTCACCAAGCTGAAGAGATTTGCCTACCTCGTCTGTTTCGGGATGTTCTTCGTCGTTCTCAACGGAGCAGTAGTAACGAAGACCGGATCAGGCGAAGGCTGCGGGACAGACTGGCCTCTCTGTAATGGAGAGTTTATACCCGCATACACGATTGAATCCATGATTGAATATTCGCACCGATTGGTTAGTGGGATTGAAGGCCTGCTAGTCATTGCAATCTTCGTATGGGTTATCCGTCAGCTTAAGAAGAAAGATGCCGTATTCTATGCATCCTTAACTTTGATTTTTACCGTGATTCAGGCGTTAATGGGAGCGCTTGCAGTTATGTACGTGCAAGTCCCCGCGGTTATGGCATTACACTTTGGTTTTTCGATTATTGCATTTGCGTCATCGTTCTTGCTCAGCATAGCTATACGAAGGTATGCGAACAATCCAGAAGCTACAGAGGTTGTTGGGGGAACCCCTGTCAACGACACATTCCGTTACGGAGTATGGTTTACCTTATTGTATACATATATCGTCATTTATGTAGGGGCATTTGTTCGACATACCGATTCAGGCGGGGGCTGCCTAGGATGGCCGCTCTGCAATGGAGAGCTTATTCCTGAATTGACGGGTGGTACACTTATCGCCTTCTTGCATCGTGTAGCAGCAGCTTTGCTAGTTCTCGTTGTAGCAGCGATGTCTCATTTTGCTTATCATTCTCATAAAGATAATCGCGAAATTCAGCTGTGCGGCATTTGGGCACTTATCCTTACGATTATGCAGGTGTTAAGTGGGGCGCTCGTTGTTTTCACTGTTACGGACAAAAATTGGTTCCTGTTCACAGGATTGCTTCATACCGTACTCATTTGCTTATTATTTAGCGTACTTTGTCATCTTAGCATTCGAGTTTGGCAGCTGCGAACGAAGCGGCAATAACACAAAAGCAGACCGCTGCACGTTTATCACTTCGATACGTGTCATCTGGTCTGCTTCTTTTTAATCTCGATATGATGCTTTAACAATAATCGTAATGAATCATCGTTACCTATCATTGCTGATATTCGCTCCTTTTGCATGCAGCATGAGGATGGGGTGCTAAGCAGCTTCGCTTACTCTGCCATTCGGCCCAAAAATACGACAGCTGCAACAGCTTTAGCTACGACGATCCAGCGATTGTTCCAAATTAGTTTTGCTGGAACTTGTTGTCCTTGAGTCTGAATTGTTGTCACTTGAGTAGTTGTTGTGTTCTGAGTTGTTTTCATAAGTAGTACCTCCGTGTTTTCTTCGTTTTGTGTAATTTTTTTATTCGTTGTTGTTCTTTGATGACTTTATTGTATCGTTTCGTAAGGTGACGAACCATTGAACCGACTTACTGGAAGCTTACAATATCGTAACTTGGCGATTTGTTTCGAAAGGATGGAGTATGAAGCGAGGCTATTAGAGTCATGTTAACCATATAGAGGGAGAGGGTTACCGTCATTTCATTAACGGATGGAGGACGTATTATGCTCCGAATGTTGTTCGGTGAAGCGCCTCGCATAGATGAGGGCGAATTGAAAGATGCGTGGGCAAGCATGGATCATTATTTAACATTGGTTCGACAACAGATGGCTAAGAGTGGTGATCCTGATCATGATTGGCGCAAAGTGGAGGTTTGGGCAGTCGGATTGCAAACATCGTTGGACGAGCTGGAGCAAAGTGTATATGCTTCAGGACGATTTGCTGATCGTGTAACAAAGCTGTATCAAGAAGAAATGAGTGATATCGAGCTTGATGATTATTATCGGCATGTATATTTCTATAAAAATGGCTTTATTCGCGTGTTTTCTATTCTAGACAAATTAGGGACATTGTTGAACGAGGTATTGTCACTGCATACGCAGAAAGTAAAGCAGCATTTTTCCTTTTTTACGGTGTTGCGTCAAATGAGCTATTTACATACAGCTCCAGTCCTTCTAGAGCAGCTCACTGGCATTAAAGAAACGTACAAAGAAGAGATGCAGCGTCTTCGTAAACGCAGAAATATGGAAATTCATCACATGAATACGGAAATGCAGGATGATCTATGGCAGCGTCATCGAAGTCTTAATGACAAGGTGAAATTAGAAGATATACAAGCCAATATGCGAGATTTGCAGAAAAGCTTAACAATGGTTTGTCAGACGATCGTGTATATATTTGAACATTTATGTCAGGTAAAAGCCCGGTCCACACAGCCATAAAATAAAGGATTATCAATAGGTTCAAGTACCCGAGAATGATGATGGTGCTTGGACCGTTTTATTTGGCAGTTGCATATTCCACCGTTTCACTAGGACAAATTTATGTTCTATGCATATCGTAAAGAGAGATAGTAGAAACCAAACCAAATGGGTGGGATTCGTTATGAACATTCTAATGGTTGCACCTGAACAAATACCAGTTCCGGGAAACGGTTCCGTGGAAATTTGTATGCTTGCGATTGCGAAAAGGCTCGCCAAAACCGAGAAAGTAACGATCGTTAGCAGAAAAAGTGCAGGTTTGCAGCCGTTAAGCAAGTTGGGTAATTTAACCATTGCTCGTGTCCTAGGAGGAAGTTCACAGACGTATCTCTCATCGGTCCTTCACTATATTGAAGATAAGCAATATGATCTGATTCAAGTAGATAACCGTCCTCATTATATGACGGCTATTAAACAGGCAAAGCCAGACACCCCTGTCACTCTGTTTCTCCACTCGTTAACCTTCGTACCGGCTTCAAAGGCTGTATCCAAAAGCATAGCCTTCTCCGATTGCATCATTGTAAACAGCGACTCGCTCAAACACAGGATCGCACAACGATTCCCTCAAGTGGCACATAAATTAAATCGAATTCATCTTGGTGTTGATATAGAAGCCTTTACTCCATCCTCCGAGCGGGGGCGGAGAAAGTTTTTTCATGTTCTTTTTGCGGGCAGGGTTATTCCGAGAAAAGGAGTGCCTGTCATTGTACGCGCGATGAGCATCGTTCGCAAGCAAGTTCCACATGCGAAACTTATCATTGTCGGTACCGGCAAAGCAAATTATTTGAAAGAACTTAAGGCGCTAGCTAAGCTGCATAACGTAGATGTAGAGTTCAAGGGACGTGTGTCGCATACAAATATGAGTAGTATGTACAGGGCTGCAGATTGCTTTGTATGCCCATCCCAGCAGCATGAAGCCTTCGGTCTTGTCAACGTAGAGGCGTTGTCATCTGGGCTGCCTATTGTAGCTTCTAACATCGGAGGCATAAAAGAAATCGTAAAACATGACTCCAACGGATACTTAGTTAATCCTTATACAAAAATTGAAGCCCACGCTAAATGGCTTATATCGCTAGCAATGAACAAGAAGGCTGCTGATAAGCTTGCAAAGCAAGCCAGAAAGGATGCGGTCGAACGTTTCAGCTGGAAGCGTACCGCAGCAAACTTGATTAAGGTATATAAGCGTGTTATTGCTGGATGAAGCTGAGGGATGGTAAGGAGGGGGAGAGCTTGAATGAAAGAACCTGGATTAAATAAAAAGCGCTTAACGATCGTTCAAGTCATATCGAATCTTCCTAATGCTCACCCGGTGCCGTCAAACAAAGGAGGAACGGAGAAGATCGTGTATGAGCTGACAGAAGAGCTAGTTCGGCGAGGACATGATGTATATTTGTTTGCGGCGCAAGGCAGCAAGAGCAGTGCTAAGCTTATACAATATCCAAGATCATTGAAAAAAAGCGGTATTGGAGCCTTTGTGCTGAGTAAATTGCCAAAACATACAGATATTATTCACGATCACACCTTTCACTCTGCGTTAGGTATCAACCGAAGGGTTCCTACTGTATGCACGATTCACATGCCTGTAAAAAACAGAGCGGATTATCCCGTATATGTGAGTAAAAGAGCACGGAAAGTGAACGGTAAAAATAGAGGATTCTATGTATATAATGGCATTAATGCGGACGAGTACGAGTATAGCTCTGACAAACATGGCTATTTGCTATTTATGGGACGGGTTATTAAGAGCAAGGGTATATTACAGGCCATAGAAGTAGCAGAAAAGACAGGTAAGAGACTCATTATTGCTGGACCAGTCAATTCACAGCTATTTTTTAAGCAAGAGATTAGGCCTCGTATTACCAAAAATCCTAACATCCAATATGTAGGTGCAGTACAAGGGAGACAGAAACAAAATTTATTGAAACATGCTGAATGTGTATTGTTTCCTACTTTAATGGAGGAGGCATTTGGGCTAGTGATGATTGAGGCATTAGCTTGTGGTACACCAGTATTAGCATTAAATAATGGATCAGTTTCAGAGGTGTTGGCAGGATTCCCTTCTTTTGTTTGCAAAACGGTGGGCGAGATGGTTCGGAAGGTGAAATTGAAAAAGTATCCAAGTTCGCGTGTACTGAGACGATACGTTGTAAAATGGTTTACAAATGCGAAAATGACAGAAAACTATTTGGATATATACAGTAAAGTGATACGACTGCATTCGAATAAAAAGATCCGAAAGCCGATTGAAAATGAGCCTATTTCTCCATCATTTACGTATCAGTCCTAATTTTAAAATAGCCAAATCAGCTTAGTCTCGTTATAGGATTGATTTAGGGCAACCGCTTAAAAATGGGTTGTCTTTTTTATGTTTTCATGTAATAAACGCCATATGATTGTCATGCGTTCATTTCCTTGTTTTCATGTAAATTCCAGAAATAATATGATTTTTGCAGTTGACATATGCAAAAACGTACCGTATACTTCGTATTAACTTTATAGCAAATAATCAGTTTTCTTATCAAGAGTGGCGGAGGGACAGGCCCGATGAAGCCCGGCAACCGATTATGCGACCCGTTCATTGCAGCGCACGAGCGCAGCAAGTTCGCATGATGTCTATGGTGCTAATTCCTTCAGGATATGTATGTTTATATATCCTGGTAGATGAGAAAAGGTGAGCTTCAATTTTCTGAAACATTTTCATGTGAATGACGAAGCCCCCTTTTGGCATCTGCCAAAAGGGGGCTTTTTTTGTAGCAATCTTCACACACTATAGAGGTAATTGACCGTTGCCGAATTCAATTGATAATGTAAGCGAAGCTTAGCAACAGGAAAGGCAGGGAATAGATCTTTGATACGCATACAACAACTATCCAAGCGCTATCCTTCTCAAGGCAAGGGCGCAGAAGGAATGCTAGCACTGGATCACATTGATCTTCATATAGCAAAAGGTGAAATTTACGGAATTATTGGCCACTCTGGTGCCGGTAAAAGTACATTGCTGCGCAGCATGAACTTGCTTGAGAGTCCGACATCAGGAACGGTTATCGTTGATGATGTGGAACTAACGACATTGTCTACGGCGGCATTGCAGAAGCAACGCAGCAAAATCGGGATGATATTCCAACATTTTAATTTGCTGTCCTCAGCAACGGTGTATGATAACATCGCATTTCCGTTGGAGCTTGTAGGTACACCAAAGCAGGCGATTAAGGAAAAAGTGGATCAGCTCTTAGCATTAGTGGGCTTGGAAGATCATCGCAATAAATATCCAGCGCAGTTGTCAGGTGGTCAAAAGCAGCGTGTAGGTATTGCTCGGGCGCTGGCTAACGATCCGAAAGTATTATTGTGTGATGAGGCGACATCGGCCTTGGATCCGCAAACGACAAATTCCATTTTGGACTTGTTGCTGAAGATTAATAAAGAGTTCGGGATTACGATCGCGCTAATTACACATGAAATGCACGTTATTCAGCGCATTTGTGATCGGGTTGCTGTGATTCATGGAGGCCGCATCGTAGAAGAAGGCAATGTGGTAGATGTTTTCTTGAAACCAAAGCACGCTGTTACAAGAGAGTTCATCATGGAAGAATCTCAGTCTGATGAGGTGCAGCCTTGGTCAGCATTCAAGACACAGGCTGGAGAAGGATCACAAGTAGTAAAGATTAATTACTTGGGAGATGTAACGTACGAACCTGTACTCCATCATGTATTGAATACAGCAGGCATATCATTCGCAATTCTTCAGGGAACGATATCGAAGATGAAAGATACGCCATATGGTCAACTCGTTGTTCGGTTAGATGGCGATGTTGCAAAGCTTAATGGAGCGTTGAACGCGCTGCAAGAGCGCGGGCTTGAAGTGGAGGTGATCGCGTGAACAACTTCGAGCTAGATTTTTCAAGCATCGATTGGACGATGATTACGGAAGCAAGCTTAGATACGCTGCTCATGCTTGGTTTTTCCGTCTTATTCACTTTTATTTTAGGATTGCCGTTAGGTATTCTTTTGTTCTTAAGCGGCAAATCCCAGAACGTCGTATTGCGTACCATTAACACGGTCGTATCGTTTATCGTCAACATTTTTCGTTCTATACCGTTCATCATTTTGATGGTGGCACTTATCCCGATTGTTCGTGAGGTATTCGGTACCGCGATAGGGGTAAGAGGAACGATTCCACCGCTTGTCATTGCGGCGGCGCCATTTTTCGCTCGACTTGTAGAAACTTCTCTTCGTGAAGTGGATCGCGGCGTTATCGAAGCTGCGCAAGCGATGGGCGCGAATACGTGGCAAATTATTTACAAAGTGCTTTTGCCGGAAGCGCGTGCAGGCCTTATTGCAGGTACGACGATTACGGCTGTAACACTTGTTTCCTATACTGCAATGTCTGGTATGATAGGCGGCGGTGGACTGGGTGACTTGGCAATACGCTATGGTTATCACCGTTATGAGCTAACGATTATGATCGTAGCTATCATTGTCTTAGTTGTGTTGGTTCAGCTCTTGCAATGGATTGGCGATGCACTCGTACGTCGCTATACACGCAAGTAATCAAATTATAAATGATTGTGAATTTGGAAGGAGAAGATGAAAATGAAGAAGTGGGCAATCGTATTGACGTTAGTTAGCTTAGTAACGGTATTGGCTGCATGCGGCAGCAAACCAGGTGAAAGTAAAGACACGACTTCGGGTGCTCAAAGTGGTGCCGCTCAAACGACGAAGATTGTTGTTGGTGCATCTCCTGTACCGCATGCTGAAATTCTAGAGCATATTAAGCCTAAGCTTAAAGAGCAAGGAATCGAGCTTGAAGTTAAGACGTTCACAGATTATATCCAGCCAAATGTGCAGCTGCATGAGAAACATTTGGATGCAAACTTCTTCCAGCACATTCCTTACATGGATGATCAGAACTTGAAAAATGGTTTCAAGCTGGTGTCCGCTGGAAGTGTTCATCTAGAGCCAATCGGGGCTTATTCACAAAAAATTAAAGCTGTTACAGAGCTAACTAATGGATCTGTTGTAGCGATTCCGAATGATGTAACGAACGGTGGACGTTCCTTGCTTCTGCTTGAGAAGGAAGGGCTGATTAAGCTCAAAGAAGGCGCTGGCTTGTCTGCTACAGTTAGAGACATCGTAGACAATCCTAAAGGCTTGGAGTTCAAAGAGTTGGAAGCACCAATGCTGCCACGCGTACTGCCAGAAGTCGACTTGGCGCTAATCAACACGAACTTCGCTATCGATGCTGGTCTGAATCCGTTGAAGGATGCGCTTTTCATTGAAGCGAAGGATTCTCCATATGCGAACATTTTGACGACTCGTGAAGATAACAAAGACAGTGAAGCGATCAAGAAAGTAGTAGCTGCGCTTCAGTCTGACGAAGTAAAGAAATTTATTGAAGATAAGTACAAAGGCGCTATCCTGCCTGCGTTCTAATCATATCGTTCAAAGATTTTTTTTGAACAAGCAGTACTGAAGTACTGGAATGAAACGTATTACTAGCATGACAGGTTTTCTTGCTTTCCTCCTAAACTCTACCCCGGGCCTTACGGCGCCGGGGACTTTTTATATACATAACTTCCTCGTACAAATCTAATCGATAACATTTTTCTGATGTAGAGTAAATCATAGTTGAAAGAAGATATGTGCCGTTTGTCATATTGTAAATATATCCATCTGGTGGTATCTTGGTTAGCATGAAGGAAAGAAGCGAAGCGTTATAAGTTCATCGAGGTGAAGCTGTATAGCCGTTTACCCGATAGGGAATGATGCAAATGATTGAGAGGGGTGATGCTGCAAACTGTACACATATAGTGGCGGATTTACATAAGAAACTGCCATAGAGAACATGCTGCTATAAGTGAGGTGAGTTCTGCCCAAAGATAAACGAGAACGGTATCATTGTTTTCGTTACATCCACGATAGGTATTCCTGTTATGTTGTTACCACATACGTTTTAACCTCTTCAACTCCCAACATGAAGCAAATTCATTTTTCCAACATGATTACGTTAAAAGTAAAAGCGGTTGAACGATGTGATTTCTATTGCCTAAAAAAATACCCATAAAATGAGGTGGTTTACTTTTTCTATGTAGTTTAGTTTGTATTTAATTTCAAATGATGAGAGGGGAATTATTAATGATTGATTTTTTACGTACGAATCCGTTTGTGAAATGGGCATTGTTACTCATCCGAGTATATTTGGGCTGGAAATGGCTCAGCGCAGGGATCAAAAAGTATCAGAGCGGAAGCTTCGATTCCAGCGGCTTATTGAAAGGCGCGATCGCAAATGCGAATAGCGAAAGACCAACAATTCCTGATTGGTGGGGCGGATTCTTAGAATCATTTGCACTTCCAAATGTTGATTTATTTAACTTCATCGTACCTCTTGGTGAGGTGTTGGTTGGTCTTGGTTTGATTGTTGGTCTCTTTACGAGAACCGCGATTTTCTTCGGTCTCTTTATGAACTTTGCATTCGTCTTGAGCGGAGCGGTAAGTGCGAATCCGGTCATGATTATTTTATCGCTATTTGTTCTCGTTTCCTTGCATGAGTCAGGAAAAGTAGGCGTAGATGGCATCCTTAGAAAGAAGCAGTTTACGCTCTTTAAGCGCGGCCAAACAAGTGCAGTGTAGCTTGTACTTCAGTAGTTCGCATAATTGTATACGTGAAGGAATGATTAATGTAAAAAAGGCAGCCATGAGCTGCCTTTTTACATTGCTTTCTTTAGTTCATAATATACTGACATATATGAAGATTTCAGTGTGCTCAATCCGGTTACGGTGTTGTGGGGATACAGTTGAGCACTCCTTGGAGTAGATTTACTAATTCACATTCTTGAGTGGCTATTTGTTGTACTTCTACAGCAGCATTGTTGTTTACTTCAAGTAATTGGGTAATCGAAGCAGAACTTTGTATAGCAGCTTGTATCAATTCGCCTTGTGTATTAATCAACTCCGCCATATTGAGCTCTTCTAATGCAATGAGCAGTAACGCTTGATTGGCGCCAACAGCGTAGGTCGTAACCGTATTGCTCGGTACGTTAGTGATTCCATCGAAGGTGAAGGCTTGATTTATTAATGGTGTAGTTGTTGTGAGGCAATCTACGCGTACTTGGAAAGTCACGATGCTAAACCCGCCTGCTGCAATGGTGCCGATATTTACACCAATATTCGGGTCTGCAAGTGGAAGGTTTACACTGTTCAAGCAAAAGCTTTCTGCGACGAAGGTAGTACCTGTAGGGACCGTATCTGTAAAAATAACATTGCTTGCATCTTCGTCGCCACAATTAAAAATGACAAACGTATACTTCAAAACCTGATTAGGGACCGCAATGGTACGGTCGACCAGTTTTACTGGATGCAGATCTGGTGGCACTTCACTCCCCCCTTGTTTATTGCGACAGCAGCTCAGTTCCAATGGCTGGCAGCGAGCAGCTTCCGCTACGTATAGCCGTTTTGCTCATCTATTAATCTCGCATTTCGCGATGGATGTAACAGCTTGTACTATAGTAAATGCAAGCTAAGCAAGTGAGGGAACGGCAAGTACAAATCCGATAATGATTATTTTTGGTTTGTTATTTATTACCTAGTTAATCTTTTGCAACGTATCTATAATAGAATGGTTGCGATAACACTATAGAGATGATCTAGGGGGATTGAGTTGTGAAAAAGTTGTATTCAATTGTAATAATGATGATTGTGTTTATTTGCTTTACGTCTGTAGCAGCAGCTAAAGATGCTCAACGTATTCAAGAAATCAGTACGTTCTACAACGGTACCTACCAATTGTCTTCATACCAATCAATTATGGTAGATAAGTCAAAGACGTATGTTCCATTGAAGCTGATCGATACTTTTTCCGATATTTCCGTAGCTTACGGATCTGACATAACGGTGAAAACGGGTAAAGGAAGCTTTAAAATCGATAAAAGAAATACCATCATACATAACAACACTACCTATATTACATATAAAAAGCTGCAAGAAATGAGTCATGTGACAGGCAAATATGTAGGAAGTGCACAGACGTTGTTCCTATGGGATAACTCAAAAGGCCAAGCGAAAAGTGGACAGCTCATTTCAAATATTTCCACGCTTACAAATGACTATCGGGCACAGTTCGGGAAAAAGATATACAACTTGAGTGACAATCGAGCGGGCTGGATTGTAGATATCGTATATTCTTCATACTCGACGACAACGGTCAAAGTAATGCATAAAGATTATTCGATTAGTGAAATGCATGTCCTATCTGCTTACAATGATCAATATATTCTAGATGAGCATCTTCAAATTATAGAGAGTCTAAATAACAGTACGGTATGGATTAATAAAAATGTATTGGATGCAGATGGGTTAAAGCATCTTGAGAAAGTTTACATCCATTCGGCTACGGTTAAAAATCAACATTTGAACATAAACGTAAAAAGACAGAATGGAACATACCGTCTTATTTCCATTAAAATAGAGAGCAGCTTAGGTGATTCATTAGACGGAATATTTTATTACGAGAATCCCAAAACTCATTTCAAGTGGAGTGCGAAAGTATGGGAGGATATAACGAATCGCGTGATTCGTACGGGTATGACACAGGCACAGGTAATTATGGCTTGGGGCTATCCAGATGATGCGAATTCAACATCGACAACGTATTCAGAATGGGAACAGTGGATTTATAATGATACGGATTATTTACATTTTAGCGACGGAATACTTGTGTCAATCAGCGAATATTAATAGATTGCAGAGAGAGGCAGATATAGAATCTGTCTCTTTTTTCATGATTGGCAGAAAATAAAGATGGCGGGCGCAGATGTTATGTTGTTCTAAGTTGGCAAATATTCTATACTGATCGTTGACATCGTTCGTAGTGCTCAAAGGAGGAATCGACGTGAAACAACAGCGAAAAGTAGCGCTAATCACTGGGAGCGCAAAGGGGTTAGGTAAGATGACTGCACTTACACTAGCTGAAGCGGGTTGCGATATTATCCTCAATTATGTGCATAGTGCCGATCAAGCGCTGGAGCTTCAGCGGGACATTGAGGCGTTCGGTGTAAGGTGTATGTGTGTGCAGGCTAATATTGCAATTCCTGATGAAGTTGAGCATCTTATCGATGCTGTGCAAGGTACATTCGGCATGCCGGATATTGTCGTTAACAATGCAGGCCCCTTTATAAGGGAGCGCAAACGTTTTGCTGATTATTCTAGAGAAGAGATTTTATATTTAGTAAACGGAAATTTAACGGGTGTTATGCTTCTGGATCATATGGTACTGCCTTCGATGCGTGAGAAGGGCTGGGGTCGGATTATTCATTATGGATTTGGACATGCTGCAGAGGCAAGATCTTGGCCGCATCGCGCTGTATATGCTGCTGCCAAGGTAGGATTGGTATCGTTTACAAAGACGTTAGCTGTTGAAGAGGCGCAGTTTGGCATTACTGTCAATATGATCTGTCCTGGTGATATTAGAGGGGATTATAAAGAAAAGAATATTGACGAGGTGCTTCATATTGAGGATGAATCTTCGCCGCGAGGCCGCCCGGGATCTGGTGAGGATATCGCTAGAGTCATTCGTTTCTTATGTGAAGATAAGTCGGATTTTGTGACGGGCAATACGATCGATGTATCTGGCGGCCTAGATCCGATTCGTGTCATGATAGACAAGCACGCTTAACTGCTCCTTAATAGAGGATTAACATTTTGCCTGCCTTTAGTTGAAATGGAGGTGTGTCCTACATGGGGCGGTTGACGAAGGAACTCGCACAAAATATCGTAGATCGTACGATGCATGTTATCGGTTATAATGTGAACGTTATGGACCACAATGGCCGTATTATTGGCTCAGGTGATCGGAGTCGTCTGCATCAGTCTCATGAAGGAGCACTTATCGCCATTCAACGTCGCGGAAGGTTCGAGATTGATGAGGAAAGCGCTTCTAAGCTGCAGGGAGTAATGCCAGGAACAAATTTGGCCATTTATTTTCAAGGAGAGATCGTCGGTGTAATCGGAATTACGGGTGATCCTAGGGAAGTAACCAAGTATGGCGAACTTGTTAAAATGACAGCAGAGATGCATTTGGAGCAGGCACATCTCATTGAGCAGGCACAGTGGGACAAGCGCATCAAAGAAGACTTCGTGTTATCTATCGTACATGCAAAAGAAGGACAGCATGAGGTTCTAAGTGTGCAGGCAGAACGCATCGGCTTTCAGGTCAACCATGTACATACGGCATGTATATTAGAGCTGCAGGAAGAAGATCATGAAATGGCAATCGGAACTTTGCAGCAAGTCGTCCGTGTGCTTGAGAAGCGTTCGATGATTCGTTTAATTGCGATCCGTAATGCTCGGCAAATTGTACTTTTTAAAGAGAAGCTGCATGAGCGGAAGCCTGGCGAGGATATTTGTGAAGGAATTTATCAAATTCGATCATGGCTTGCTGAGCAACAAATTACTTCCATGCGAATTGCAGTAGGCAAATCAGGCAGCGGGATAGCGGGCATGGTTGCATCTTACCAATCGGCTGAAGATGCGATGCGTGCAGGAAGAGCCATCCATCCTAACCAAACGGTTTATTACAGTGAGGATTTGCCTAACGAGGCATTGATGGTTAACGTAAATTCGAGTTGGATAACAGCAGAATTAGTGGAGTTATGGTCCGCCTTTATCGAGGCTGATCGCAGTGGTGAACTGCGCCAAACACTTACTATATACTTTGCAGAGCATGGAGAATTGAATCGAGTGGCGGACAGGCTCGTTATTCATCGCAATACGCTGCGTTATCGTTTGCAACGTATTCAAGAGCTTACAGGCAAAGACCCAAAGCATTATGATGACTTATTCTCGCTTATTAGCGCGCAATGGCTGCATAGGCTCCAAGGGGCGGCTGGCGAGGATTTATAGTAGAGCGAGATGCCGATATAGAGATGATAAGAGGTAAGCTGCTCCTCTTTGTTCAAATGCACAAAAAACAGTGCTGAGAACAAAGAGGAGTTTATTTTTTTGCCCAATGAAGCGCTTACATTTATGGGTTACATTATAGGTGTAAAGTAAATTAATCTCTAGTATGTAGCGTGCAGTTATTCATTCTATCCTTTTTACACGACAAGATTTTGCATAGGGAGATGAGACTTATGACGGTTTCTGTAAGCGTTCTCGGGGCACTGGCTGCTTTGGTAGTAGCTATTGTGTTGATTCTGCGTAAAGTGCCGCCTGCGTATGGCATGATGATTGGTGCTTTAGTAGGTGGCGTTGTTGGTGGAGTTAGTCTAGTGGATACCGTAACCTTAATGATGGATGGTTCCAAGACGATGATGCCAGCCGTGCTTCGTATATTGGCAGCCGGTATTTTAGCTGGTGTATTGATTGAATCGGGCGCAGCGAAGACGATAGCTGAGACGCTCGTCAAAAAAGTCGGCGAGACACGTGCTTTGTTCGCACTCGCCTTTGCAACTATGATATTGACCGCAGTGGGTGTCTTCATAGACGTAGCTGTTATTACGGTAGCTCCAATTGCTTTAGCAATCGCGCAGCGTGCGAATTTGTCTAAGTTAGCAATATTGCTCGCGATGATTGGTGGAGGTAAGGCAGGAAATATTATGTCCCCGAATCCAAATGCGATTGCAGCTGCTGATGCATTCAATGTGCCGTTGACTTCGGTCATGGCAGCAGGAATTATCCCAGCGATATTTGGACTTGCAATTACGTATTTACTGGCGAAGCGACTCACTAACAAGGGCTCTATGGTCGCATTGTCTGAAATAGCAGACAAGACAGACAGCAAACTTCCTAGCTTTGCTGCATCGATTGTAGCTCCAGCTGTAGCCATTGTACTGCTTGCACTTCGACCGCTTGCAGGTATTGTGATTGACCCGATGATTGCTTTGCCGCTTGGTGGTCTAGTAGGCGCTATTGTGATGGGTAAAGGGAAACAAATCAATAACTATGCAATTGCTGGGCTTAACAAAATGACTGGCGTTGCTGTAATGCTTATCGGAACAGGTACATTGGCGGGGATTATCTCCAACTCGCAATTGAAGGATGTTATTACGAATGGTCTGTCGGCTTCAGGATTGCCAGCATACTTGATGGCACCAATCAGCGGCGCATTTATGTCACTGGCAACAGCTTCGACAACGGCAGGTACAGCAGTAGCCAGCTCGGTGTTCGGTTCGACCATTATGGAACTAGGTATCGCTTCATTGGGGGCAGCTGCAATGATACATGCAGGTGCCACGGTATTTGACCATATGCCGCACGGAAGCTTCTTCCATGCAACAGGTGGCAGTGTGAATATGCAAATGAAGGAACGCCTTCGTCTTATTCCATATGAAACAGCTATCGGCTTGGTACTGGCAATTGTGTCGACATTCATTTATGGTGTATTCGGTTGGTTCTTATAAATAGATTTTGAATGATTAGAAGCCTATAGATAGACAGCGATGAGGTACAGCATAGTGGAGGAGTGGTGAGAGATGAAAATAGTAATAGCTCCCGATTCATATAAAGAAAGTTTGACTGCATTAGAGGCTTGTGAGGCAATTGAGCGTGGTTTTAGGGAAGTTTATCCTCAAGCAGATATCGTTAGAGTTCCGATGGCAGACGGCGGTGAAGGGACTGTACAGTCATTAGTAGATGCCACTGGAGGACGTATCGTCACATGCGAAGTGTTGGATCCGCTTGGCAAGTCAATTGAAGCATTTTACGGCTTGCTAGGAGATGGCAAGACTGCCGTTATCGAAATGGCAGCAGCTTCAGGACTTGCTCTCGTGCCAGCGGATTTGCGAAATCCTCTTCTTACTTCGACGTTTGGCACCGGACAGCTCATCCGTCACGCTCTTCAAGCAGGAGTGCGGCACATTATGCTTGGTCTCGGTGGCAGTGCTACTAATGACGGTGGAGTAGGGATGGCTCAGGCGCTCGGCTACCGATTCGTTGATGCGAATGGGCATGAAATATTGGCTGGCGGAGGCAATCTTGGTCACATTGAACGTATTGTAACGGATGATGTCGATCCGAGACTGATGGAGACGACGTTTATTGCTGCTTGTGATGTGGACAATCCGATGATTGGTCCTAAAGGAGCATCGGCAGTATTCGGCCCACAGAAGGGAGCTACGCCAGCCATGGTTGAAGTGCTGGATCGACATTTACAGCATTTGGCCGCATGCATAAGCACTGACTTAGGAATGGAAGTATCAACTGTTCAAGGAGGGGGCGCAGCAGGTGGACTAGGCGCAGGCGTTATTGCATTTCTCCGTGCAGAGTTGAAGCGCGGTGTGGATATTGTAATTGAAGCAACGAATTTGGCTCATCATATACAAGGAGCGGATCTTGTTATTACAGGTGAAGGTCGCATCGATGGCCAGACGATATATGGTAAGACACCTATTGGTGTTGCCAAAACAGCGAAAGCACAGCAGGTAAAAGTGGTTGCGATCGCTGGTTCTCTGGGGACAGATTATGAAGCCGTGCACGAACATGGCATCGATATCATATTTTCTCTAGTACCTGGAGTATGTACGTTGGATGAAGCACTCCAGAAGGCAGCAGTTAATTTGGAACGTACGGCACGCAATGTTGCGGCGTTGATGCAAGCAGGTCAGCAGCTTCGTTAATCGTGGTAGGACAAGTATAGAAAGAGATAGGTTTGGCGCTAGTGATAGTAGTATAGAAATGCAGTTCGTCCGGCATAGGTAATAAAATAGATACAGAATAAACGAATCCCCTACTCATAAGAGTTAGGGGATTCGTTTATTCTGTATGTTGCTGTAGCTTGTTTGTATAAAGGTAGAAGATGCATCATTACGCGTTGCTTTTTGCTGTACGCTGCATATAGCCGCGTCTCCATTCCATTAAGCCTTCTACACAGATGAACATGTTGACGATTACTAAAATAATCATGACATAGAGCTCTGTACTCGAATAAATGACGATGGAGATCATGTTATAAACAATCCATAAATGCCAGTGCTCGAAAATTTTCTTACTTAGCATGAATTGAGCTACAAGACCAAGAATAGCAGTTAAAGCATCCAAATAAGGCAGCGCAGAATCCGTGTATTGTACTTGATAATATCCCCATGCAAGCCAACCTACAAGGATGACGGAACCATAAATGATCCAGCCTTTAGCATCTAGGCGAACGGTTGGGCGCACGTCATTTTCACCTTTGTTTCTTAGCCAGTAGTACCAACCGTAAATATTAAAGATGAGTTGGCACGCACTTAGTACAACTAGCGCGTACAGACCTTGTCCCCAAAATATGTATAAAAACAAACCTACTGCAACGATACCGACTGGGAAGTTAAGTGTTTTCTCTTTTGCAAGAAGCCACACATTAATAATTCCGGTAAGAGAAGCAATGATTTCAATCGTGCTGGAGTCCAAGTACCAACCGACGAACAGCGTAATAAGGCTAGCTGACAACAAAAAGATAGTGGATCCCATGCGCCAACCGATATACAAGATGATAAGGCTGACCAATAACATAAATAACGGATTAAACAACAAATACATAATGATCTCTCCTGTCGAAGCTAAGCACGGTGTGGGCGCACACAAAAATATCTCGAATCGTCATTAGAGACGACTCGAGATATTCGGATGACTCCTACGTCGAAGCCTCTTGTTCATATGCAGAATCACAGAAGTACATTCAACTTAGAATACTTGAACGACTTCTTTCACGCCTTCTACTTCCTCAACCAACGCGCGCTCGATACCTGCTTTCAAGGTAATTGTAGAGCTCGGGCAGCTTCCGCATGCGCCCATAAGGCGAAGCTTAACAATACCATCTTCTACATCTACCAATTCAACATCGCCGCCGTCACGTTGCAAGAACGGACGAAGTTTATCTAACACTTCCAATACTTCGTCATAATTGACTTGTACTTGTTCACTCATTTTGTTCCAACTCCTTTCATACATACTGCTTTTATTATATTATAAAGCTAATTGAAATCAAAGAGATACACGCAAAAAGGGGGTTATACAATGAGACCGATCATCGAATTTTGCGTTAATAATATGCATCACGGTACGGACGAAGTAATGAAACATTTCGAGCAAAACCCAGACTACGATGTTGTGGAGTACGGTTGTCTAGGCAATTGCGGCGAATGCTACTTAGCTCCATTTGCTTATGTAGAAGGCGAGATTATCGTTGCAGAAAGCGCAGAATTATTAACGGGTAAAATTAATGAAAAAATTGCAGAACTAAAAGCATGGGAGCAAATCGATGTAGATTAACATCGACTTGCTCCCATTGTTGTAAGAAAAATATGATGACTTATCCGAAATGGTTTTTGGAAATCCACAGCACGCCGCTTTTGATGACGCGCGGTACATATCCAACCATAGGGCGTTTGCCGAACATGCCGAAGCCAGACTTTTTGCCCAGTGATCCAAGTACACCTTTAAGCTTGATACGTCCAAGCTTGGGTGTTTCACCTTTCCACAAAGCAAGCGCAACATCAGCGATCTGCTCGCCTTGTGCACCTGCTGCCTGCGCACTAGGTGAGAACGGCAAGCTGGCACAATCACCAACCACAAACACCTCAGGATATTGTTCAATTTGATGGTAGGAATTAAGCAATACACGACCTTGCGGATCTTTTGGAACATTCAAATCTTGAACGGGTTTCACAGGTTGAATACCTGCTGTCCATACTGTGACATCCGACTGGATTGCTTCGGTATCCTGCTCGCGTCTATTGTAAATTACACCCTGCTCCAACTGACACACGTTAATATGAGAGCGAAGCTCTACCTCATGTTCGTTGAACCAGTCAGAGACGTAGTTGGACAGCTTCACTGGGAATGAGGACAGCACACGCGGTCCGCGGTCCAATATACGAATGTTGATATCTGGGCGGCTTTCACGAAGCTCAGCAGCCATCTCTACACCGCTTAGTCCTCCGCCGACAACGGTCATTTGTCCATAAGGCTTAATATCGTTCAACAATTGGTACGTACGTCGAGTACTAGATAAGGATTGAATACTATTACCAAATTCCTCAGCGCCTGTAATCCCGTGGTAGCGGTCTGTGCAGCCGAGTGCAATAGCCATTTGATCATAAGAAATAGGATCATCTTCATGCAAATGAATAAGCTTATTGTCTAGATCAATGCTTGTAATTTGTCCGTAGTGTATTCGAACACGATCGTTTTTCGGGAAAGCAACGCGAATATCTACATCAGTCACTGTACCAGCAGCTAATGCATAGTATTCCGTCTTCAAACCCTGAAATGGCATACGATCAATGAGAACTATCTCTACATCTTCAGGCATTCCGCCTGCTAGCAAACGATCAATGATCGCAAGTCCACCATAGCCGCCGCCGCATACTACAAATCGTTTCATATCCGGATATCCCCCTATGTTGCCGTTAATATGTGCTGTCCGCTGTTCGCCCATGATGAGAACAGGGGTAATTGATATACAGCATGATACGGCTCCACCCACGAATCCTTTATTCGGTCTGTCGCTTCATAAGATTTCTGTTGTGAAGTGTCTGACTTTTATCTATCTGTAAGTTGGTCGAAATAACTATTTTTTGTTAGACTTTGGCTCATACACTTTGATTTCATTGTAGAACGTATCCCGTTCAACAGGAATGCGTCCTGCTCCTTGAATAAGCCAGATTAGCTCGTCACGCGTCAGACCTTCAGGCGTTAATGCACCTGCAGCATGGCTGATACGCTCTTTCACAATAGTACCGTGTGCATCAGAAGCACCGAAAGTCAGAGCCATCTGAGTGAGCTGAGTACCGATATTTATGAAGTACGCCTTAATATGCTGGATGTTATCCAACATGAGGCGGCTAATCGCGATTGTTTTGAGATCCTCATAAGCCGAGTTGCGGCGCTTAATGCCCGCCTTCGGGCTTTTTGGTTGCATGGACAATGGAATGAAGACCAAGAATCCATTTGTTTCGTCTTGAAGCTCACGAACTTTGATCAAGTGACGTATACGATCTTCATGAGACTCGATTGAACCGTAAAGCATCGTCGTATGCGTTTTGATGCCAAGTTGATGCGCAGTACGGTGAACTTCTAGATAACGGTCAACACCTGCTTTATCAACACGCATTTTTTTGCGGTATTCATCAGAAAGGATTTCAGCTCCGCCGCCAGTTAAAGATTCTAGTCCTGCATCGACGAGGGTAGTGAGAACTTCCTTAATGCTCAATCCGCTTATGCGTGTAAAGAAGTCGATCTCTGCTGCTGTGTAAGCTTTGAGTGTTACTTGAGGATAGCGTTCCTTAAGAGCTTTCAAGGAATCAACGTAGTATTGGAACGGTACGTTAGGATTGTGTCCACCTACGATATGGAACTCGCGCACTTCAGGGTGAATATGCTGGTCCACATAGGCGATCATTTCCTCTCCGCTTAACGTGTAGGCTCCTTCTGCATCAGCATCGCGTCTGAAGCTGCAAAAAGCGCAGTGAGCTTCACACACATTGGTGAAGTAAAGAGACATATTCTCGATGAAATAAACCTTGTTGCCGTTCTTGCGCATATTGACGAGATTTGCCAACTGACCAAGGGTCAAAATGTCGTCTGATTGATACAGGTACACGCCGTCTTCTAGGGTTAGACGTTCGCCTCGCTCTACTTTATCAGCGATTTCAGCCATACGTGGATCTGCATGTCTTGTTGGTGTAAGAATCATTGGTGTACCCCCCTCTTGAAAAGTAAGTCGTATATAATTGCACATCGTTACGTTATACGGAACTGCTCACTGTGGATTCATTCGATGGGCTTGCATACGTTATATAAAAGAATTGAAGCCGCTTGAGCGTGCAGTGAATCATATCACATACCTCTCCATTATACCCCTGCCTGAACATGGGGGCAATACATCCAGCAAAGACAATCGACATCATTTTCCATGGACGGAGGTTATCTTGTATAGATCCAAGAGGATGGTTATACTTAGAAATATGAGGAGGGATATGCATGATTACAATCAGCGAATTCGCGGTTGAGAAAATAAAAGAAATGCTAGCTAACGAGGAAAACCCGAACATGTTCTTGCGTGTTGGTGTTCATCCAGGCGGCTGCAGTGGCTTCTCCTATGGTATGGGGCTTGATGACGAAGAAACCGAACAAGATGTATATGTAGAGACAGGCGGATTGAAGGTCCTTGTGGATAAAGAAAGCATTCCGCATTTGGCTGGCTTGGAAATTGACTATAAAGAATCCGGTATGTCCGGAGGATTTACGATAAGCAATCCTAATGCTACAGCAACTTGCGGCTGCGGAGCATCATTCCGTACGGCACTAGCAGAAGGCAAAGCTGAGAAGTGTGACGATTAATTGTGTTTTGAAAGAAATATAAAGAAAGAGCCGTATAGGGAATTATCCTTGCGGCTCTTTTATATTGTTGTTTTTAAGTATTTTTATGAAGTGTTTTTATTAAGTGCAAATAACAGACAAGCTACGGCTATGTTGACATAAGCAATAGTGTGAAAGAACCAGTTGGAACTTACAAGTAACATAGCAGCGGAAGAAATGATAAGCAATAATATAAGTCTATACGTTCTCTCTCTAAATAATCGCAATACCAACAACCTTCCCTTCCTTATTTCGCCTTAATATTACCATGAATTTTGATAGTAGAATTTTAATTTTTTTGTTTCGTAGCTTAATATGCTTAATCGCATTCAGTTGTGTCAACTTAAATAGGGGCTACAGAAACGTCTTTGGACGGTTAATTTTTGTTCGATAAATTAACTAGTTTGGGAGGCGTTTTATTTATGTTTAAAAGTAGCAGCGGATAGTGAGGTTTTAAAATTAAGGTGCAGTTGCGCTAATGGTTGCTGTAGAGCCTATTTCGTGTAAATGGACGGATTTTCAATTGTAAAGGATGTCACAGAGCTTATTTGTTAGCTGGAGCATGTTTAATCACCATTTTTGCTAAAATAAGCTCGCCTACAACCGTTACATTTCTACAATGGGCAATTTTACAGAAATAACGTCTATGGCGCCCGTTAGAGGAAACAATGCGGTGTGTTTTCGCTCTGTAGCACAGCCTGTGATCACTTCTGGAACTTCGTTTGTATGTAATTAGCTAGCCAGCAGGTACATTAATAGTATTCCTTTTGAAAATATAATATTTTTACGTAAAAATACCGATATAACTAGTGTATAGACCTACTATTATACAAATATTTAGAAAAAGAAGGGGGAGGTCTTGTATGAAAATTTCAAAACATGTAAAAGGCACAAAATTGCTCGCGAGTTTACTAGTTATTTTGCACTTGTTTACGTATTCCAACATTTCTGTCGCTGCAGCAAATGAAGGTAATGATATCGATACCGGTATCGCGAGCCTGAATTATGATCGCAATGAAGTCTTGGCTGTAAAAGGTGATCAGATCAGTAGTTTTGTTCCGAAAGAAGGTCTCCAATCAAATGGTAAATTTATTGTGGTTGAACGCGAGAAAAAATCACTCGCCACTTCACCAGTAGATATATCCATTATTGATTCGATGACAAATCGAACGTACCCAGGTGCCATACAGCTTGCAAATCAATCCTTCGCGGATAATCAGCCAGACTTGATTATGGCTAAAAGGCAACCATTAGATATCAGTATTGATTTGCCTGGATTGAAAAATGAAAATACGATTACGGTTCAAAATCCAACTTACAGCAGTGTTTCGGGTGCAGTGGATCAACTAGTATCGACTTGGGTTGATAAATATTCATCCACTCATACATTGCCTGCAAGGCTGCAATATGCAGAATCTATGGTTCATAGCAAAAATCAAATAGCGAGTGCGCTTAATGTGAACGCTCAAGTGCTTAACAATACGTTGGGTATCGACTTTAACGCGGTTGAAAGCGGCGAGAAAAAAGTGATGGTAGCTGCTTACAAGCAAATTTTTTATACGGTAAATGCAGCTCTTCCTAACAATCCATCGGATCTTTTCGATCAAAGCGTGACGTTCAATGAACTAGTTCGAAAAGGAGTAAGCAATGAATCTCCGCCTTTGATGGTGTCTAATGTTGCTTATGGCAGAACGATTTACGTTAAGTTGGAGACTACTTCGAAGAGCAGTGATGTCCAAGCCGCATTTAAAGCGCTGCTCCGTGATTCTAGCGTACAGTCCAGCGGACAGTACAAAGACATTTATGAGAATAGTTCATTTACTGCTGTAGTATTAGGCGGGGATGCACAGACACATAACCAAATCGTCACGAAAGACTTTAATGTCATCCAAAATATCATCAAAGACAATGCGCAGTTTAGCCCCAGAAATCCAGCTTACCCAATATCCTATACAAGTGTGTTTTTGAAAGACAATGCGGTTGCTGCTGTTCGCAACAATACAGAGTATATCGAGACAAAATCGACCGAATATACAAAAGGTAAAATTACGCTAAATCATTATGGTGCATATGTAGCTGAGTTTGAAGTGTCTTGGGATGAAGTTACCTATGATGCAAATGGACAAGAAATTATTACTCATAAGGTGTGGGAAGAAAGCGGCTGGAATAAAACCGCATCTTTCTCGACAGAGATTCCACTTCCACCTAACGCTAGAAATATAAAGATTTTGGCAAGAGAATGCACAGGTCTGGCTTGGGACTGGTGGAGAACCGTTATAAATGAAACGGATGTACCATTAACTAGCCATATTAAAGTTTCTATAGGTGGAACAACATTGCACCCAACAGGATCGATTACTTATTAATTACTGCTGAAAAATCTCCCCATTCATCTGGGGAGATTTCTTTTTTTGATAAAAAGTTAATCCGTAAAGTCTCTAGTTGAAAGTCGTGGACACATTTTTTGGATACCTTGACATTGTATAATGTTGAACAGCCCCGCTATTCAGATGATGGGCTGCTTTCAAATCTCGGACTGAGTATGTGGCATTCGTACTAAATTTTAACTCATACGATATCGTTATCATTCATATCGGATTTCGAACTATGTAAGAGTAAGGTTTAAAATAAACCAGGGAACGTTTTGCCCAGCATTATGACGATAAGGTAGAAACAGAAAATAGAAAATATGGCGGAACCAATGCCAAGACCAATCTTGCGCTGCTGCATAAAACGAATGCTAATAATTAAAATTCCTGCGTTAACAACGACCAATATAATGGACATGGACACAATTGCAATCCAATATAAAATGCGAAAAAGTTCTTCCATTCCGTTCTCTCCTTGCCTATGAAGGTATGTTCAATCCAGATAACAATTCTATTCAATATCAAATTCCCATCCCCTCTACGATACCATCCTAATATTGGGAATGACAATCCCTGAATGTATGAATACGTCGAATAGTATCTGAAATAATTAGGCTCTCTACTTGGACTAGGGTACAAGAAGCGGGCATGTACACTGAGTACTGTATAGAATGACGGTACAGGAAAGGGGGATCGGGATGGAAGGAACACAAGTTGCCAGCAAGTGGGTAAAGACAGAGGCACTTCTATCCGACGCTCGTGTAGCCTCGCACATACCGCTAACTCGCATGTATTCGCCAGAACAGCTCCAGCGGATGTTAAATGAGTTTGGGTTTGTGGTCATCAAGCCGGTTATAGGTGGTGGTGGTTACGGCGTTATAAAAGTCACGAAAACACATAGTTCCTACTCCTTTACCTCGTTATCAAGTACGCTAACTTTTTCTTCCTTTCAGGCTCTTATTCGAGCGTTAGCTAAAGCGAAAAAGAAGCGTAAATATTTGATTCAACAAGGTATTCATTTGGCTACCATTTCAGGCAGGCCAATTGATTATAGGGTTAAAGTCATTAAGAAAGACGGTATTTGGGTTTTCCGGGCGATTGTAGGTCGATTAGCGAAAGATGGACTATTCGTTACGAATTTATCTAAAGGCGGAAAGCAGCTTACTTCTAGCGAAGCTCTCAGTCTCTCGCTATCTGAGGATGTAGTAGATACAAAAAGAGAAGAAATGAAGCAATTAACCCGAATTTGCACTGAAATTATGGAGGAAAGGTTTCCTGGCGTTGGTAGATTGGGATTTGATTATGGAATAGATCAAGAAGGGATCATATGGATATTGGAAGTGAATACGAAGCCTCGGTGATGAGGACAGGGGAGTAAATAGAAATCTAAATTAGGAATCTATCAGCTTGTAAATAAGTTGATAGATTCTATTTTTATAGGATTAAAAACTGATTAAACATTTTTATGTTAGAAAACAACAAAATGATGTGAATATAAATATCCACATTATACCACCTAATGGGTAAGCGATTCCGACAGTTATCAACATTGTATGCACAATTTTTCCACAATTTGCTGTGGATAACAGAACGCTTGTTCTGAGAAATAAGGCCATGCTATAGTGAATTTGTAAGGAAATATGAGGAAAGGTTGTGGTTGTGATGGCATTACTTTCCGATGAGATGCTTTTTGAATCGTATTCTCAAGCGGTACGTTTGCAACTGGATGAGGAATTCATTGCATTGTTGCTCGCGGAAATGCAAAGACGCCGTCTTCGTCCGACCATCCCGCAGTACCATTAATCCTCATGATGTACATTTCCCAATAGAGAGAATCCTGTTGTTCTATATGATATGCTGCCCGTCCTCGAATTTATGACCATTTACGTAAGAGAGGTTTTGGCAGGATACACAATAGAACAAATGCAGGCAGACTCCGTTATTATCTTCTTCTGTTGAGGCGACACTCGATAAAACAGGAGCTGGTACTGACGGCAACTCTTGATAAGGTTCATACGGTCCAGTATAGTCATCTCGTTTGCCGCAGTCGACGGCAGGGTTCAAGCAGTTAGGGCATAAACATTCCGGACTGACGAAGCCGTTGCACAGTGGACAAACATTAAACAAGGGTATCTACCTCCACACATAGATATATGGAGTAGGATACCCTTACTTTATGCTTATTATGAGATAGTGAAAGCGCAAAGCTTATTTCCTTGTATGTGGTTCGTATCCGCTTAGCGTTTCATATTACTGCTATGTCCCGGAGATAGCTTCGCTGTCGGGTCAATGTACACCTTTGCATTGTTAATGGCAGTTGGTGCTTCACCGAAGCCAACCGCAATTAGCTTAAGCTTGCCCGGATAGGTGGTAACATCTCCTGCAGCGAAAATACCCGCAACATTCGTTTCCATACGTGAATCGACCACGATTGAACCGCCTTCGATATGTATGCCCCATTCCGAGATAGGTCCTAACGAGGATACAAATCCGAAATTGACAATAACAGCATCTACTTCAATGTCAGTTGTTTCTTTTGTCTTTACATCGCTAATCGTCACACGTTCAATGCGTTCTTCACCATGCAGCTGTACAATTTCTGTAGGTGTGATCACGTTGACTTTGGAGTTTATCAATTGCTCAACACTGTGCTCATGCGCGCGGAACTTGTCACGACGGTGAATAAGGGTAACCTGCTCAGCGATAGGCTCCAACATAAGTGACCAGTCTACAGCAGAATCACCGCCACCGCTAATAAGAACCTTCTGTCCTTTGAACTTTTGCAAGTCATTTACGAAATAATAAAGATTAGCCTTCTCGAATGCAGCTGCTTCAGGTAAGTCAAGTCTACGTGGTTCAAAAGCTCCGATACCAGCCGTGATGATAACAGCACGCGCGTAGTGCGTTTCCTTGTCCGTCTTAATTTCGAATAAACGCTCATCGAGTTTATTGACTTGAAGCACCTTTTCTTCAAGACATACATCAGGGTTGAAGTGATCCATTTGTTCCTTAAGGCGATCTACTAATTCTTGCGCAGTAACCTGAGGGAAGCCGGCAACGTCATAAATATATTTTTCCGGATATAAAGCAGCAAGCTGTCCGCCAAGTTGGGGCATACTCTCGATAATTCGTACTGATGCTTGCCTCATACCACCGTAGAAAGCCGCAAACATACCTGCAGGCCCGCCGCCGATGATAATGATGTCGGTTATATCTTGATGAGTAGATGTTGTCGTCAAATTGCACACCTCCAAATAGTGGGTGACCATAAATATGGATGCACATTGGTTAGGATATAAATATGTATTTATTATAATCCTATCGTTTTAATTATCAAATGGCACATTTACATAATATGCAATGACACCCCAAAATAAAAACCTTCAATAATGCAAAAGCTATTTCATGACACCGTAATGAATATATAAAATGGGTAACAAATTATTAAGAATCTTCAATTTAAAGCGCTTACAATTGTGAACTGGATCATTTTTTCCTTGTATTTTCAGCAAATAATCGTTATGATTGCAGTTGGATTTGCAATTTTCACGAATGCTGAGAATTGTATGGATTACCCCAATATATCGTATCGGGATCGTTCGGTGTTGTATGTGATCGATGTAATACTGTAAGCCTGACATATTACAGGACCATGAGCATGTATAGTCATTTATGTGGTGTTTTTCACACATTAATATATCGGGCAAATGGTGTATCAACAGAGATGTTCAGCCGAATCGACGCGGAAGGAGACGAGACAATAATGAGCCATATTCCTAAGGTTGTTATTTTAGGTGCAGGTTACGGTGGTCTTATGGCCGCTAAGCGTCTACAAAAAGAATTGAATTATAACGAGGCTGATGTAACACTAGTCAGCAAACATGAGTATCACTACTTTACAACTCATCTCCACATGCCAGCTGCTGGTACGGACAAGCTGGAGAACTCTTATGTAGAAATTACAAAATTGATTGATGAGTTCAAAATTGACTTCGTCAAATCTACAGTTCAGGAAATTCGTCCTGAAGAAAAGAAAGTCGTTCTTGAAGATGGCGCATTGTCTTATGACTACTTGATTATCGGTCTTGGCGGCGAGCCAGAGACGTTCGGCATTCCAGGTTTGGCTGAGCATGCGATGACTATCCGCAGCATCAACTCTGTTAAAGCTATTCGTGAGCATATCGAAGAGCAATTCAAATTGTTCAAACAAGATCAAACTCGCGTTGATCGTTTGACGTTTGTTGTCGGCGGTGCAGGCTTTACAGGTATCGAGTTTGTTGGTGAGCTAGCTGATCGTATTCCTGAGCTTTGCCGTGAGCACAACATCGACCGTTCCTTGGTTAAAATATACAACATTGAAGCGGCTCCAACAGCTCTTCCAGGCTTCGATCCGAAACTGGTTGACTATGCAATGAAAGTGCTTCAAGACAAAGGTGTAACATTCAAAATCGCTACTGCTATTAAAGAGTGCACACCAGAAGGCGTTCTTTTGGCTACGGAAGAAGAAATCAAGTCCGCTACAGTTGTATGGACAGGTGGCGTACGTGGTAACCGCTTGATTGAGCAAGCAGGCTTCGAAGCAATGCGCGGCCGTGTAAAAGTGGATGAGCATTTGCGTGCTCCAGGACATGACAATGTATTCATTATCGGGGATAACTCTTTGATGATTAATACAGCTATCGACCGTCCTTACCCGCCAACAGCTCAAATGGCGATGCAGCAAGGACCTGTTGCAGCAAGCAATATCGTTGCTTCTATTCGTAAGCAACCACTCAAGACGTTCACGTTCCAGAACAAAGGAACAGTAGCTTCTTTGGGTAAAGGTCAAGCAATTGGTGTTGTTGGTAATACGAAGCTTACAGGCTTCATGGCAGCACAATTGAAAAAAGTTATTGATATTCGCTGGTTGTTCATCATCGGTGGTATTTCCTTGGCACTTCGTAAAGGGAAGTTCTTCTAAGCGATGAGACACTGCAGCGTGCAAGTTCGAGGATTGTTGACGCGCGATGAGCTGGATCGTTACAACGCGCTTATGGAAGTCGGCTCTTTTCTGGAGTCCCAGAACCGTCATGATCTGGCTTATACGGTGCAGAAAGAAGTTGATCTGCTCATTCAGCCAGGCATTGAACGACTGAAAGAAAAAAGTCGTGAACGGGATAGAATGACCGAGCAATATTTGGCATCATTGGATGATCAGGATGACGATGATAACTAAGTGGATGTACCGCCCTAGGATAACTTATCTTAGGGCGGTTTTTGCTATATGGTCATCATTGAGGTTGGCGCTGACGAACGAAAAAGCTCCCTTCATCTTTTCAGATAAGGGAGCTTTTATTTGTTCTATTATTATTTCAACATATCTTTAAGATGGTCAGGTGTTAGTCGGTTACCGACATAGAAGGAACCGAACTCGCCGAAGCGAGCACTAACTTCATCGAAGCGCATTTCATATACAAGCTTCTTGAAATGAAGTGGGTCATCACTGAACAGCGTTACGCCCCATTCCCAATCGTCCAAGCCGACGGAACCGGTAATAATCTGTTTTACTTTACCTGCGTAGCCTCGTCCAATCATGCTGTGGCTGCGCATCATGCCGCGTCTTTCTTCGACGGACAGCATGTACCAGTTGTCTTGCAGATCCCGCTTCTTATTCATCGGATAGAAGCAAATATGCTTCGCTTGCGGAAGAATCGGCTTCAGACGTGCAAGCACTTCTGGGTTCTCCATCGGATCTTCTGTTGACCCTGGCTTCGTCATGTAGTTGCTGAGCTCTACGATACTTACGTAGGAATAAGTCGGAATTGTAAAGCGAGCAAACGCAGACTTATTCAGCTCAGTCTCCAGCGCATTAAGTTCTTCCAGCGTTTCACGCAGGTGGAAGATCACGAAATCTGCTTTTTGACCAATGATGCTGTACACGACTGTACTGCCTTGATTATCGTTCTCTGTTTGCTTCCATTGTTCCCATAACGTTTGCAACTCATCTAATGCATGAGCACGCTCTTCCTCGTCAGCTTTATTCCATAGCGCCCAGTTCATCGTGCGGAAATCATGCAGGGCGTACCAACCTTCAAGTGTCTTTGTTGCTTCACTCATTATGTAAGCCACCATCCTTTGTTATGAGAGTTGTCTATATATAGTGTTGATTACGTTTCCAAACATTATCCACATTGTAGCCTATCTAAGTAGGCGCGGCAATGTACCTATGAGAAATGTCACCGAATGTTCGTTGATTTTTCAAGGAAGGAAAAGTAAAATGAATCGCGAAATAGGTAAATGTTGAGAAATGTCGATCGAGATAGGGATGTACATTTGTTCTCAGTAATCGGATTCAAGATTCAATGATTTGCAGCAGAGGGGGCATAATAAGTGGAGTGGTTGATGTATATCGTATTAATGGTACTGCTATTTGTAATGATGTTTGGTATTGGATTTATTTTAAATATGCTTATGAAAACAACCTGGTTTCCGATGGTATTATATGTGGTCCTAGTCATTCCGTTAGCGATGTGGACGATGTGGGATAGTTCCTTGACGTTTGTAGGTAATGTGACCAACTATGGCTTTGTTGATATCTTAATCGCTATCTCAGGGTTATTTGGGGCGTATATTAGTGGAAAAACGATTGGCTATTTGCGAGTAGGCGGATATAAAATGTTCTAGTTGTTCTCTTTTTTGAATAAAAGTCCTGCGAGTATAGAAAGAATATCGTATGGGTCATAAGCGGGTTGACGGCTTTTAGCATCTTTTATATACTGGTGACAACAGTGTTTGGTATTATTTACTGTATAACTGTATAAGACGAAGGAAAGGGTAAGGTACGCCGGACGATGGATAATAACTAATTTCGATCAGTTAATAACTGCATTTTTGAATCACATATCGATTCTTTAATGATAGTTCTGAGGGGATTAGTCTGTCTATTTACATCGACTCGTACGACTCTTGATGATGATACTAGGCGCTGTACACGTGAGTACAGTTTGGCCATGCGATTGCGTAATTGTGAGCACATTCATTCTACACGTTATTTATGATGTTACGTGTAGCTGTGTATCATTGCACATTGCAGAAGTGTCGTACATCCTGCCTATTCGTCTTGCAGGTGATGTAAATATCGCATAGCTATCCTCTCTAGGACATCCTAGGGAGGTTTTTTTATGTCAACAACTACAACTATATTACTTGAAATAAATGCACTTCAGGTCTATTACGGGGACCGACTTATTGCTCATATTCCAGATGCAGTACGCATGTACCGTGGCGAATGTATTGGTTTAATTGGTGAAAATGGAGCAGGTAAAACATCATTAATGCGTGTATTGGCGGGGCAGTTGGAAGCCGATGCAGGTCAAGTACTGCGTCACGGCATTATTGAGGTCGTCGGCCAATGGGATGAACGCAGTCAAATGGAGCAGCCGCCAGCTGACATTCAAACATTAAGCGGTGGTGAGTGGACAAAGCGGCGTATTGCGGCAGCCTTGGCAACAGGAGCCGATATATTGATGCTAGATGAGCCAACAAGCCATCTAGATGTACAATCGATTCGCGAGCTGGAGAAGCAAGTTCGTGCTTATGATGGGCTCATTATTGTTATATCTCACGACAGAACGTTTCTGAATGAAGTGTGTACGCGAATATGGGAGCTTGAAGATCAGAAGCTTCATATTTACAGCGGCGAGCGACCAGGTGCTTATAAACAATACCGAGAAGAGAAAGAGCGTATAAATAAGGAAATGTGGCGGGCTTATCATAATCGAGAAGCAGAGCGAGAAAGACTTCAAGAGATGATTGGCGAGAAGAAGAGCAGTGCCAGCAAAGCAAGCAGACCCAAAAAGGGACTGACCAGTAAAGAAATGCGGCTTGCTCGACCTCACTTTAATCGCAAGCAAGCGAAGCAGGAAAAAACGGTCAAAGCAATGGAGCAGCGCCTGAGTAAATTGGTTTCTATGCCGCGACCTTATGAGGAAGAGAAGCTTGTATTTGATGTGAATTACCACAATCCTATACGCAGTAAGACACTGCTTGAGGGTGAAGGTTTACAATTGCGGCTGCCCTCGGGTCTCATTTCAGGTTCAGCAGCACTATCCATTTCAGATTTAGGCTTAGGTGATGCAGCTTCTCGATTGAGAGGAGAAGATCCATCCCAAGAAGGCAGGACTCTGTTGTCTCCCCTATCGTTCCGCATCCGTCCAGGCATGAAGGTGGCGATTACGGGAAGTAATGGATCGGGCAAGTCAACGCTGCTGCACACGCTGCTTCGCGCTTATGACCAAGCTTGTCAGGATGGAGAATGGAAGCGAGCGGCGGAGCCGACTGAACAGGGAGTTCTTGCAACCGGGCAATGGCGATTATCACCACGAATGCAGGTAGGATATTTTGATCAGCGCGTAGACCAGTTGGATAAAAATAAGCACGCTGTGGAGCAAGTACGAGCAACAACTTCCTATTCAGAATCGATCGTAAGGATTGCACTTGCGAGATTACATTTGTCTGGGCGCTTGGCCTTGCAGCCTGTAGGTACATTAAGCGGTGGGGAAAGAGTAAAGGTGCAGCTTATTAAGCTTCTTTTGAGCGGCTGCAATGTGCTCATTTTGGATGAGCCGACGAATTATTTAGACATTCAAGCTCGTGAACAATTGGAACGGGTACTGAAAGACTATCCTGGAACCGTATTGTTCGTTTCACACGACCGTACATTCGTATCGGCAGTTGCTACACATGAGCTTCGTATCGATCATACGGCACCTTATTTTAAGGCAATGGATGAAGTGAATGTGAATGAGCCAGAACATAAAGGAAGCTTAGTTCAAGCTCGTGCGGAGGGTCCTTATCGAAATGGGCAGTCCAAAGGTGCCACGGATAGTAAGGAGCGAAATATTGCAACTCATGAAGAGCGCATGAGGTTTGAGTTGGAATGGAATCGGGTGCTATCCGCATTATCACTTCCTCAATCCGACGCGGCTAAAGCTAATTTGGAACAACAGTACAGCCAACTTCTTGTGCAGCGGAGAAATTTGAACTTGTAAGAGCTTGATAACAAGCTGTTATGGAGGATTTTGAAGGATTGTAGAAAATGATGTTCTGCCATCATATCTCGCAGCTTGTTGCTGTCCTCTGATCTTGCTATGATGACGATAAACAATTCCTGATAACAGGAGAACGCGGAGGGAAAATACGATGTTTATTATTCAAGGCAGTGCTCGCGAACGAGGGAATACGGAGCAGTTGACTGAGCTTCTCACAGAAGGCTTGGATGTCACCACTATCCGATTGCGCGAATATGAGATTGAGCAAATTGTAGATAAGCGTCATGCGCCAGAAGGATTTGAGCCAATTGAGGGCGAGCTGCGTACAATCGTAGAGCAGATGCTGGAACATGATACGCTTGTATTTGCTACACCGTTATATTGGTACGGCATGTCTGGATCGATGAAAGTGTTCATTGATCGGTGGTCACAATGTTTGCGTGATGAGCAGCTTCAATTTAAGGAGCGGATGAAAGGCAAAAAAGTTTACCTTGTTGTCGTTGGTGGACCGAATGCGAAAATGACAGGGTTGGCGTTCGTGCAGCAGTTCCGACATATTTGTGAGTTTATGGGGATGTCGTTCGAAGGATGGATTATCGGGCGCGGTTCTAAGCCTGGTGATGTGCTGGAAGATAAGCAAACCATTGCGGAAGTTCAGCAGCTTAATTTACAATTCCGTCAACTGCAAAGTTAATTAGACAGCAGTAGACAACAATAGTGTCCATTCGTCTCTTACCACCATTTTGTCAGACGAATGGACTTTTTTTATGTTACAATAGTTGCACTAGAGAAATGAGTACGGAAGGAGAGGTGTACTGCCAATGCGAATGAACAATCTACATCACTTTACAGAGCATCATCGTTATGTTGCTTATCGGGAATTCAGTCTTAGTCAGCTCGATCAACGTATGCTCTCACAAGTGTATCAGCCGATAATAGGGGCATTTGCTATTGGTTTGTATCACTTCTTGTATCAGCATATCGCCGCGGATAAGGTCGGATTCTCTGCGATGGATTCGCAACGTAAGCTGTTCTTGTTGCTAGGAATTGAGCCTAGTGAAAAAGGAAGAGCTTATTTTATTGAACAGACAACGAAGCTGGAGGCAGTTGGGCTATTGCAAACATCCCGACTTATGTTCCAGGATTCTGAAGATTACATGTTCGAATATGCGCTGCAGTCTCCGTTGTCACCTGATGAATTTTTCAGTACTCAGCATTTAACGTTGCTGCTTCGTGATAAGGTAGGCAAGTATACGGTGTTATCCTTGCGAGAACAGTTTATAACAGATGAGCCATTTGCTCAGCTTCAAGCAGAAGCGCATCGAGAAAATATATCGGTGCCTTTCTATGAAATGTTCCGCTTGAACACGCATGTAATTGATTATGAGTTGGAGCAGGCGTTGCATGAAGTAGCTCCAAGCCGGAGAGGGGCGTCACAAGATTCTGCACAAGAAGAACCAGTACTGAATTACGCAGATATCATTACGCGCTTCCCGAAATACTCATATAATCGCCCTTATGTGGAGAAGCTGCGCTTGGATCGTGAGGGGATGGGTATTCTAGATTATATCGCCCGCAAGTTCGAGCTTACTCCCGTAGAAATTTGTCGTTTGCTTGATGAAGACGGCGTGTTTAATACGGAAGGGCGTTTGGTCCTTGATGAACTTCAGCATCGTGCACATCTGCAATTCCGTCAGACGAAGCGCCGTGGCGAATGGCGTGAGCGTGAGCAGCAGAAGATAGAGCAAGTGCAGAAGGAGCAACAAGGTCAACGTTCAGCTACTAATGAGAATTATTCGTCAGATCGAGCTGCTGCTCAGATACAAGAGGAAGTCGCTGTCGAGATGGAGTTCTATGTAGAAGTAGCACCGCAATGTAAGGATAAGTGTGATGTTCATCAATACAATATGATGCTTCGCAACGCTCCTTATACGAAGTTGCTGGAGAAGTACTTCCCTGGGGCAGTGCCAGATACATTTCTTGATATGTTTACAAAAATAGATTTGAATTACAAGCTGCCTGACGAAGTCATCAATGTGTTGATTCATTATATTATGATGTTGACGGCTAATGAAGGAACGCAGCGCATTAGCGGCGCATTCGTTGAGCGTATCGCATCCAATATGCTTGTCAAACAAGTTCAAACGTATGAACAGGCAGTTCAATATATTAGATCGCAATCAGCGGTGACGACGGAAGTGGCTAACCGTACAGGACAAGCTGGAACGAAGCCACGTGCCGCAGGTGGAAGAGGCAATTCCCGTTATGGGAAGCAGCAGCGTCCAGCAATCCCGGTCGTGCAGCCTTCTAATGAATCCGTTGCTTGGTCCCAATCTGACCGTGATCGAGCATTGGAATTGGCTCGTCGATTGGATGAAAATAGTTGACGGTTCATGAACATAAGGTGCTAAGCTGCTAGGCATCGCGAGCAGTGTACAACCTTGATGTTAAGAACGTAGAGGTGAACAATATGGAATCACTAGGCAGTGTGTTGAAGAAACTACCGCTTTCGCATCGGCGTCAGCAAGCAGAGGCAAAAATTGAAGAGCTGTTGCACCACCCAGTCGTTCAGGAGTGGTGGAAGCAGCATCCTGACATTGACCAGCGTACGATGAGAATGAACATTAATAAGCTGTATCAGTATGTTAAGGAACATGATGGCTGCAGCAATTGTCCGAGTTTAGAGGAATGCCGCAATGACTTGCCAGGGCATTTTACGAAGCTTTCTGCTTCTACGCTTAATGGGCGGGTCATTATTGATGACCGCAAAGTACCATGCCAAAGACAAGCAGTCTACGATCGTCAAAAGGCTGTACGGAAACGTGTCCGTTCGTTCTTTGTTGATGAGACAGCTTTGAAACAAGGGTATTCAGCAGCTGAGATGATAACGATCGACTATGAGCGTGGACCTGCTGTTCAACAAGTGATGGACTACGTCATGCAAGTGAAAGAGCATGGACTATCATCACGTGGATTGTATTTGTCAGGTTCCTTCGGTACGGGGAAGACATTCCTAATGGGATATATGCTGCATAAGTTAGCACAGGAGAATCATACAGGCGTTATCGTATATATGCCTGACTTCGTGGAAGATTTGAAGTCCATGTTCCAAGAACCGCAAAGACTTCGTGAAACCATCGAAATGATGAAAGAAACAGATTTGCTCGTATTTGACGATATTGGTGCGGAAAATATGACCCCATGGGTACGTGACCATGTGCTTGGCTCGATTTTGAATTATCGAATGAACAATAAGCCGACGTTCTTTACCTCGAATTACAATTTTGATGCTTTGCTGAAGCATTTTAGCTATACGCGTGAAGGTGAAGATATTCATAAGGCAGAGCGGTTAATGGATCGGATTAGACCGTACGTAGATGTTGTACAAGTTAGTGGCAAGAACAAGCGTGGCGGCAGCGGCGATAGCTCGGACACAAACCACTATATATAATTGGAACGATGCGAATAGCGGCGGACTAGGAATGCAAGACAGCAAAGCAACTTGCACTTCAATGTTTGCTCTTGTACTCGTTAAATGGAAACAAAGTGAACTTGTACCAGTACACATGAGCTGGACATGATGGAGCATAATAGGATATAGACAACAAAGAAGTCCGAGCTGATCGAGTAGATAGCCGGACTTCTTGCGTACTTAGGTAATTGATTTAGGTATTACGGATAACGTCGAATGAAGGTTAAGATATGATGAACTTAATAATGACCATGCCAAAAAAGACGACGGCCATAAAGCCAAACATGACATTGAAGCCCATAAATGTATCAGAGAAGTCATTGCGTGGTTCTTCGTTCACATGCTCACGAGGATCTACTGTACTCGCTTTCATCGACGTTCCTCCTAACTGCATAGTTCAGCTGCTGTGACATAGGTCATGATCTGAACAGGTATTTTAATCCAATTATTGTTTAGTATAGCGAACACACTAGGCAGCTGTAAAGTTTAACCTTGTCAACTTTGTGACAATTTCCGAACAAATCAACATCTAGGTTGCGCATAACTTTTCGAGTTGTGGTATACTTTACATGTATAAGGTGATAATCTGTTATTTACTATAAAGGAGGAAGTTACTTATGGCTATCGTAAACGTATCTGATCAGTCTTTTTCAGCAGACGTAGAAAATAAGCAAGGTGTAGTATTACTTGATTTCTGGGCTCCTTGGTGCGGTCCTTGTAAAATGCTTGCTCCTATTCTTGAAGAGCTTGATGCTGAAGTAAGCGACAGCGCAGTTGTTGCTAAAATCAACGTGGATGAGAACCCTGAATCTGCATCCCGTTTTGGTGTAATGAGCATCCCGACTATTATCGTCTTCAAAGACGGTCAACCTGTTGATAAAGTAGTTGGTCTTAACTCCAAAGATGCACTTAAAGGTCTTATTGAGAAGCACAAATAAGAGCTGATTTAAAAAGGTAGCCCCTTAATTCCGCAATCGTGGCGGATTGAGGGGTTATTTTTATATATTCTTACCCAAATATTTCGAGTGCAAAGGATTTTGTTTGTTAAGGTCTATCGTTTAAAATAGAAAAGAGAATTATACGTTGCAACGCTGTTTGGGAAGTGGAGAGGAGGGAACGGATTGAGTCAGCATCATTCGAATGATCAACCTGCGAAAGAAGACAAGTCCGCAGCTAACTGGCGATCAGAACGCTGGAAGGAGCGCTGGAACGATCGCTATGCCCCTTCAGAGGAACAGGCTTTAACAGCTGAAGATGTAGCAGAGCGTGAGCAAGCGTTAGGGCGAATTCATAACAAATTGGCTTTACTGCCGGATTTGCCGGGTTGTTATTTGATGAAGAATAATGATGGAACGATTATATATGTGGGAAAAGCTAAAGTGCTGAAAAATCGAGTTCGTTCCTACTTTTCGGGAAGTCATGACGGCAAGACCCAGCGTCTCGTATCGGAAATACGAGATTTTGAATATATCGTTACGGGAAGCAATATGGAAGCACTCATTCTGGAGTGCAACTTAATTAAGAAGCATCATCCGCGATACAATGTATTGCTAAAGGATGATAAGAGCTTTCCTTATCTTAAGATTACGAATGAGCGCCATCCAAGGTTGGAAGTAACAAGACGTGTTCTGAAGGATAAGGCCAAATATTTTGGTCCGTATCCAAATGCCTATGCGGCGCACCAAACGAAAAAGCTGCTTGATCGCTTGTATCCATTACGAAAGTGCAGCGGCACAGAGGGTCGAGCGTGTTTGTATTACCATATCGGGCAGTGTATAGGCCCATGTGCAAGAGAGGTGTCGCCGGAAGAGTATGAAGCAGTGACGTTGAAGATTACGCAATTTTTGAGCGGTGGCCAAGAAGAAGTGAGGAAGGAATTGCAGCGCAAGATGAGTGAGGCTGCAGAAGAGCTGAACTTTGAGCGTGCCAAGGAGTACCGTGATCAATTGCAAGCGATCGAGGCAATTAATGAGAAGCAGACAATTAATTCGGCGGATCTAAAAGATAGAGACGTATTTGGATTTGCGATCGATAAAGGCTGGATGAGCGTACAAATTCTATATATTCGTCAAGGCAAAATGGTGGAGCGGCACACAACTACGTTCCCATTTTACGGAGACGCGTATGGTGACTTTATGTCCTTCATCACGCAGTATTATAGTGATAATCCTGCGCTGCCTAAGGAAATTTTGCTGCCGCAAGCTAACAGCAGTGAGTGGTCTGTGGAAGAGGAGGAATCGATGGCACAATCCGCTCCTCGTATCGTAGATCCTCATGCGAAAGCTTTGACACGGCCTTTATTCTGGTCTGAGGAGCAACTATTGGCTGCGGATGAGGAAGATGAAGGGCTCGAAGCGGATGCAGTTGCTCCTTCTGATTCTGTGGATATGGCTGCCGGTGACAAACGAGTAATGGATGACAACGATTCGGAGAAAGCTTCACGCGAAGAGGACGAGCAAATATCAAGTGCAGAAGCGCTTCAGCAATGGTTGAATGTAAAAGTGCGTTTACCGCAGCGTGGTCTTAAAAAGCAGATGGTACGAATGGCTATTGATAATGCTCGTGTCACACTAGAAGAGAAGTTTAAACTGCTGGAGCGTGATGAAGAGCGCACGTCTCGTGCTGCGGAGCGTCTAGGAGAAGCGTTGGGAATCGGAAATGCACAGCGTATCGAGGCGTTCGATAACTCCAATATTCAAGGGGCGGATCCTGTATCTGCAATGGTGTGCTTTATCGATGGCAAGCCAGCCAAGAAAGAGTACCGAAAGTTCAAGGTCCGTACGGTTGAAGGACCCGATGATTATGAAACGATGCGCGAGGTCATTCGTCGTCGCTATGAGCGTGTATTGAAGGAAGGGTTGGAACTGCCAGATCTCATTATTGTGGACGGCGGTAAAGGGCAGATGTCGGTTGCCTTGGACGTGTTGGAAAATGAGCTTGGCTTGGACGTGCCTGTATGCGGGTTGGTCAAAGATGAGAAGCATAAGACGGCTCAACTGCTGACAGGCTTCCCGCCAGTACCTGTATCGCTTGCGCGCGATAGCCAGGAGTTTTATTTGCTGCATCGCATTCAGGAGGAAGTTCACCGCTTTGCGATTACATTTCACCGTGAGAGCCGGGCAAAGTCGATGGTAACATCAACATTGGATTCCATTCCTGGCATCGGGGAAAAGCGCCGCAAAATGCTGCTGAAGCATTTCGGCTCCTTAAAGAAAATTCGCGAAGCATCAGTAGAAGAGTTCCGTCAAGTTGGAATAGGCGATAAATTAGCCCGTACGATTTTGTCATCGTTACGGGAGGAACAAGCAGAGGTTGAACAGGTGTCAGACTCTGGGGAAGCTGAAGAGTAAATCCACAATAATAGGCTCCCAACAGTCCGACTTAATGTCTGGCTGAAGGGAGCCTGTTTGTTATAGCTATGAGGGGGGATGCTGCTGATAGGCCATTTTCGGTGAATGCTTCCGATTGCTGTGCAAATAGCGAATCCCGTACACAACCGTTAAAGGGAACAGTATATAGGCAGCACCAATCAGGATATCTGTCCAATTTGTACCGAATAGGAATCCGATGGCCATCAACACCGTGTCAAACATTAAATGAGCCACTACGGCAGTCCAGAAGCCATGTTTCAGCATCATCCATACAAATAACATACCGATAATCATTAGCTCTACTGGCCTAGAATAGAACGGGTAGATCGGATACATGACATGCCCAGCCGCCCAAACGAACGTTGGTATAAGGCTTGCGATCCACACATTGCGAATAAAACGATGGAAGAGACCGATGGCGAACAACCTGAAAAATCCCTCTTCTGAAATAGCAGCAACCCATGCTAATAGCGGAAACCATACAGGTGCATAAAGATTAAGTGGTGAGCTAAGCGCTTCTGTAGACACCCATGTATTCAACCCTTTTTGCATAATACTAAAAATAAGGGTTTGTGCTCCTAGCAGTATTCCTGTCCAGCCAATGCCTTTCCAAAATGCTTGGACGAGATGTTCGCCAAAGCTGTCATCGCTCCAGCCAGGCATAATGGCACTGAACTTCGTTTGCCGCCACATCCAGCGTCCGGCTATAAGAGAGAAGTAGAGGGCAAATCCAGCCTGTATAAGCGTAATAACTGCTTGGACAATAATAGCCGTTTGTAGATTTTTCTCTGGTAATATCTGATGCTCGGATACCATAAAGTAGCCTTCAGTCATGTTCCACACATGAGCAATCGAAATGAAACAGGAAATGACAGTTAGCAAAATTAAAGTTCGTGATCGGAACACGATTTGTTTACGGTAAAGAATCGTCATAACGATGGAAGCTATGGAAAGCAGCAAGGACATTCCGACGTATACAAAGTTGTGAATGCGCTCTGCGCTTGCTTGTTGTTGTGCCATCAAGTTGCTGTAGGATGCTGGGATTTGCCAATTAGGCAGCATTTGTGTCAATGAACGACCGTCCCACTCCAGCTGAAGCTCCAGTCTGGCTTCACCGACAGCCGCACGCGGTACTTCATAATGAACAGAGCTTTCACCTTCTGAGCGGCCATCCTCTAATGCTAGCGGCACTCGCTTTACTTGTTCCGTTGACCAGCCGAATAGGCGCAATATATGATCAGACTGTTTCCATCGATCATTCGGTTCAGTTCGATTGTCTTGAGATGTTGTGCTGCCGTTGGATTCCGTTTGAAAACCTACGACTTGCCCTGTTCTCATATGTATATCTACTTTTGTTAACCGTTCATAAGGGGAAGAAGATAGCAATGGTTGCTTGTCTGCGCTCTCGAGAACAAGCACACGATAAACGTCATAAGGGGCTTTTTTCTCCCAAGAACGATAGGTATTTTCTGTGCCGGAGTGGCTAATATAACCTGAAAGATCATCATTTGTATCATAATAAGCTTCGATTCGTTTTGTCGTCGCTACTTTTTCAGGGGGGGCGATAGACGCAGCTATTTCAGGCTGGAGTAAAAAAGCTTCCGCTCGTTGTATTGCCTGCTGCTCTGTAATCATTTTTTCTGAGGCTGTATCATTTGCTACAAAATTGGGCCAAATGATCTGGAAAATTACAAAGCATAAGAAACCGAGTATGGATAACGCAATCCATATTGCTGATGGTTTACATGTCTTGGAAGTGTGATAATGGTTTGACGACGAGATGGACAATTTCAGTCCTCCTTTATAACGACTATGTATTATGCTTGCAGTTACATATTGCGCAGCATGACTTACTTAGTTGGACGTCCTCGTTTCCAACCAGATTAGCCGATTAGAAATAGCTACGTCAAGCAAACGCGCGCGCGGATGAACCACGGAGAGAAAACAAGGATTTGTAAGCGCTTAATGATGGCGTTTTCCGCTGTTTTACTATGTTTTTGCACGAATGGTGACTTTGTGCGAGAGACATGAAAGATATATAATCTCGTTATGAGCGATATAGAGCCGAGTTTCATCATTGATGAAAGCGGGGGACCCGATTAGTAGGGGTGAATTTTGCGAAACGATTGTAATGGTCGCTATCGTGAATAGGGCAGCCTGGACGTGCCCGAATCCGTCAGCTAACCTCGTAGGCGAATGGCGTCAGGATTCCGCAAGCATTGGGGTATCCCGTGCTTTTTTTGTGATGTTTTTTAACGTAAAGAGGTGATTCTCATGAGAGATCCCAACAAAAAACGACGTTGGCGGTTAACGCCTCCGAGAGTGCTTGTATGCGGGTTTGCTTTTATTATTTTATTAGGTGCGCTCCTGCTTATGCTTCCGATATCGAATGCGGATGGTAAGTCCTTAAGCTTTATTGACGCGCTATTCACAGCGACTTCAGCCGCGTGTGTAACCGGTCTTGTCGTAGTGGATACAGGTACTCATTTTACGATGTTTGGCCAGATCGTTCTGTTGACGCTCATTCAATTAGGTGGTCTTGGCTTTATGACAATGGCGACGATGTTTGCCATCGCGTTTCGGAAAAAAATATCACTGCGTGAGCGGCTTATTCTTCAAGAAGCGATGAATCAGGGCACCATGGAAGGGATTGTCCGATTAATTCGCAAAGTTATAGGATATGCACTCGTCATAGAAGGTGCAGCCGCGTTATTGTTCTTTGTACGTTTTTCTTATGACATGCCAATTGGACAAGCTGTTTATTATGGTATTTTCCATGCAATTTCCTTATTTAACAATGCGGGCTTCGATTTGTTCGGGCCGATTACTGGACCGTTTTCGAGCTTAACCAGTTATGTAGGTGACCCGATCGTTAACTTGGTAGCGATGTTCTTAATCATATCCGGGGGTATCGGATTTATCGTACTATCTGAATTGTATGATTATCGACGTACACGTAGACTGTCTTTGCACAGTAAAGTCGTGTTGTCGACGACAGGCTTCCTGATCGTAGTTGGTGCTGTCGTCATCTTTATTTTTGAGTTTACGAATACGAAGACGATGGCCAATATGCCTTTGATGGATAAAATTTGGGCGTCCTTCTTCCAGTCGGTTTCACCGCGTACAGCAGGGGCGAACAGCTTAAATATCCCTGATATGCGACAAGCATCTCAGTTCTTTATCGTCATCCTGATGTTTATCGGTGCATCTCCAGGTTCCACCGGGGGCGGTATTAAGACGACGACCTTCTCGATTCTAATAGGTGCTGTGCTGGCTATGACTCGCGGCAAAGAAGATATCGTAATGTTCAAATACCGTCTTGCTAAAGATCGTATATTCAAAGCGGTTACGTTAACTTTGCTTGCACTTGGACTTGTATTATCCGTATCGATGATTCTGTCGACGACAGAAGATCAGGAGTTTCTCGCGATATTATTTGAAGCGACGTCTGCTTTCGGTACAGTAGGCTTGTCTATGGGCGTTACACCAGAGCTGTCTGCGTTCGGTAAGGTGCTCATCAGTCTGACGATGTTTGCAGGGAGATTAGGGCCGCTCACGTTGGCGTATGCTCTAGGGCCGAAGTCGGAACGTGAATTGTACCGACATCCGGAAGGTAAAATAACGATAGGCTAATGAAGAAATGGGTTAACGTATTTAATACGACCAATATAGATGTTTAGGATTGTTTACAACTTAGAACAGACTTAGAAAAGATTAAAGCAAGCTTTAATGGATGAGGAGAAATTATACACTATGGAAGTTCAACAATTTGCTGTTATCGGAATGGGACGCTTCGGCTCCAGTTTGGCTCGTGAGTTAATGGAGCTTGGTCATCAAGTGCTCGGTATTGATAAAAGTGAAGAGGCAATCGAAGAAATCGTTGATGATATTACCCATGCGGTTGTTGCTGATGCAACGGATGAAGAAGTACTTCGCTCACTCGGAATTCGCAACTTCGACTGCGTTATTATCGGCATAGGTGATAACATTCAGACAAGCATTTTGGTAAGTATTCAAGTAAAAGAACTGGGTGTGAAGAAGGTTGTCTGCAAGGCGCTGTCTGAGCTTCACGGCAGGGTGCTTGAGCGGCTAGGTGTGGATCGTATTGTTTATCCAGAGCGGGACATGGGTATTCGGATGGCGCACCATCTGGTTTCACCAAACTTGGTTGATTATATAGAGTTGTCCAAAGATTACACAATAGCAGAATTGAGTGTACCCCAATGCTTGGACGGTGTTAGTCTAAAGGCACTCGATTCTCGAGGACGTTTCGGCTGCAGTATTGTTGCTTTGAACAAGCCAAACGGTGACGTTATCATCGCTCCGACAGCAGATGATGTACTGGCTGCTAATGATGTAATGGTTATGATTGGTAAAAATAGGCAAATTGAAGAATTTGAAGAAGATATGATGTATTAATATTATCGTTTACGAAGGTGCACGTGTATTATATGAGACGAGAACCGCTTCTTAAATAAGGAAGCGGTTCTTTTTTATTGAGAAGTAGCGAAAGGGAAATCGTATCGTTCAAGAAGAAGCTAAATCGTCCATATTCCATGATTCGGAGCGGTGGGCTGCCTCCGACATAAAGAGGCGAAGTGCTTCACCTAGCGGCGCTTGCTCTGCGTAAACAAGTGAGGTTACTCGCTCTGTATGTTTCAGCTCCTCCATATCGACAGCAATCAAGTTGTTGTCCTCCAGCGATGCCCTGCGCAAATAGGATTTGGGCAGCAAAGCAACAGCTTGTGTTGTAGACAGTAATCGAATAATTGCTTCAAATGAGTCGATCTCCATACGAATGTCTGGCATAATACGATGTTTGCGGAATAGGTCATCAATCAACTTGCGGTACCAAGTTCCATGGGAGAATAGAACCATCGGGAGTGCATTTAGGTGGGTCATTTTCCATTGTTCCAGTGGAGCCATATCATGTGTGCGCGGGACGACAAGCATCAGATGGTCAGACAACAATGGTATAGATACGAGTCCTTGTTCCTTAATGGCATCCGCAACTAAGCCGAAGTCTACTTGCTTCTCTCTTACATACGAAATAATTTCATGCGTCTTGCCGGTGACAGCTTTTAATTGGGCATCGGGACATTGCTGCATAAACACCTCGACGAATAAAGGCAGCGTCGTCTGAAGTGTCGTGAGGCTCGCTCCGATTGTTACGGTGGATAGTCCTTCTGATTTATAAGCAGCAATCGACTTCAAAAAGTTTAGTTGTCTGCTGCGGATGTCGAGTGCAAATTCATAGGTCATTTGACCGACCTTTGTCAGCTCTAGTCGCTTGCCTTGTCGATTGAAGAGCTGTACATCTAGTTCTTGCTCCAATCTCCCGATTTGGCGAGAAAGGGCAGGCTGTGAAATATTGAGCCGTTTAGCTGCTTGGTTCAAGCTGGTGTGGTCTACGACTGTGGCAAATGTCTCTAGCAAATCTAACATGGAACGTTTCCTCCTGTGATCAATGATCTTGTTTCTATATTTGAAAAAACAGTAGGATTCCTTCTTTAGTCATACCCTTATGCATATAGGTTATTAAAATTATAAAAACATTGCAATTCCATTATAAGAGTAGAAGGAGTATGATGGAAGTGTCACAAGTTGTTCACAAGTATAAAAAAGCCGTAAGCGCTTGCAGAAAAGCAGTCTATTTGTCGAATTAGCGGGTAATAAGGAGTATGGATGGTTGTGACAAATTATTGACGCTTTCGACAACGACTAGTAAAATGAGGATGCCAATCTACCAAAAACTACATGCACGCAACGGAAAGGGGAAACGACAGAGAATGAAACGAGGTTATTTTTACTCTCGAAAGTTACACTCGTTACTAGGAGTTATACCATTGGGCTTCTTTATGATTACGCACATGGTCTCTAACTTCTCTGCATTCGAAGGCGGGCTTGATTCTTTTCAGGACAAAGTAGCACTTATTAACGGATTGCCGTTAGTGCTTGTCTTAGAAATATTCGGAATCTGGCTGCCACTCTTATACCATGGGGTGTACGGATTGTACATTGCTTATACAGCACGCAACAACGTAGGCAATTTCAATTACGGCCGTAACTTTGCATTTTTAATGCAGCGTATAACCGGAGTTATTACATTTATCTTCGTAACTTGGCATGTTTATGAAACGCGTGTTCAAATTGCACTTGGCAACTTGCGTTCTGAAGACCTAGGAACTCATATGAACAGTATTTTTGCGAATCCGTTCATGTTGGCGTTCTATGTTGTCGGTGCTGTTGCAGCGTCGTATCACTTCGCGAACGGTTTGTGGGCATTTTTTGTAAGCTGGGGTATCACTGTAGGTCCTCGCTCGCAAAAAGTATTCTCCAAAATTTGCATGGGCTTGTTTGTAATTATGTCTGTGTTGTTCGTGTTGGCGATCGTCGGCATGCGTCAAGAAGAGTTCGAAGCGGCAAGCGCGTTCCTCGCGTCTGCTAAATCGGTTATTGGTTAAGGGAGGAGCAACTCGCGATGGCTAAACAGAATATTATCGTCGTAGGCGGCGGTCTAGCTGGCTTGATGGCGACCGTTAAAGCAGCAGAGGCAGGCGTGCATGTTGATCTGTTCTCTTTGGTACCTGTTAAACGTTCTCACTCTGTGTGTGCGCAAGGCGGCATTAACGGAGCTGTAAATACAAAAGGTGAAGGCGACTCCCCTTGGGAGCACTTCGATGATTCAATATACGGCGGAGATTTTCTAGCGAATCAACCGCCAGTTAAAGCAATGTGTGATGCGGCACCAGGTATTATTCACTTGATGGACCGTATGGGCGTTATGTTTAACCGTACGCCTGAAGGTTTGCTTGATTTCCGTCGTTTCGGTGGTACGAAGCACCATCGTACGGCATTTGCAGGCGCAACAACGGGACAACAGCTGTTGTATGCTTTGGATGAGCAAGCTCGTCGTTGGGAAGCTGCAGGACTCGTATCTAAGTACGAGCATCATGAGTTCTTATCGGCTGTTATTGATGATGATGGCGTATGTCGTGGTATTTCCGTGCAAGATTTGCACACGATGGAGACACTTACATTCAGAGCAGATGCAGTTATTCTTGCTACAGGTGGTCCTGGTATCATCTTCGGTAAGACGACGAACTCTGTTATTAACACGGGAACAGCAGCAGCTGCTGTATACCAACAAGGCGTTAAGTACGCAAATGGTGAGTTTATTCAAATTCACCCAACGGCAATTCCAGGAGACGATAAGCTTCGTCTTATGTCTGAGTCTGCTCGTGGTGAAGGCGGTCGTATTTGGACATATAAAGACGGTAAGCCTTGGTACTTCCTTGAAGAGAAGTATCCAGCATACGGAAACCTTGTTCCGCGCGATATCGCGACTCGTGAAATTTTCCATGTGTGCGTTGATATGAAGCTTGGCATCAACGGCGAGAACATGGTCTATTTGGACTTGTCCCATAAAGATCCAAAAGAGTTGGATGTTAAGCTCGGCGGTATTATTGAAATTTACGAGAAATTCATGGGTGATGACCCTCGTAAAATTCCGATGAAAATCTTCCCTGGCGTTCACTACTCTATGGGTGGTATGTGGGTAGATTACAACCAAATGACGAACATTCCAGGTTTGTTCGCTGCTGGTGAGTGTGAGTACCAGTATCACGGTGCTAACCGACTTGGTGCGAACTCCTTGTTGTCCGCAATCTACGGTGGTATGGTTGCAGGACCTAAGGCAGTTGAATATGTACGCGGCTTGTCTAAGTCTGCGGAAGACATTTCTTCTACCGTATTTGATCGTGAGAAGAATAAGCAATCCGACAAATACGAGAAGCTGCTTAAAATGGACGGCAAAGAAAATGCGTATGTACTTCACAAAGAGCTTGGCGAATGGATGACGAACAATATGACGGTTGTTCGTTATAACGATAAATTGCAAGAAACGATTAACAAGATCAAAGAGCTGAAGAGCCGCTATGCTAATATCAACATTCATGATACGGCTCGTTGGAACAATCCGGGCGTGGCGTTTACTCGTCAGTTGTGGAACATGCTTGAGCTTGGAGAAGCGATGACGCTGAGTGCTTTGCTTCGCGATGAAAGCCGTGGCGCTCACTACAAGCCAGACTTCCCAGAGCGTGATGATGAGCGATTCCTCAAAACTTCCATTGCTTCATGGGCAGCAGATGGTCCTGTCATTAGCTATGAAGAAGTAGATACATCCTTGTTGAAGCCGCGTAAACGTGACTATTCGACGGACAAGAAGAAAGGGGAATAACGATGGCGGAATCGATGACAGCTACAAAAAAAGTTAAGTTTGTTGTGACGCGCCAAGATGCTCCGGAAGCAAAGCCATATACGGAAGAGTTCGAAATTCCTTACCGTCCGAATATGAACGTCATTAGCGCGCTGATGGAAATTCAAAGAAACCCTGTTGATCATACAGGCAAAGGAACTGCTCCTGTCTGTTGGGAATCGAACTGTTTGGAAGAAGTGTGCGGTGCTTGCTCGATGGTCATTAACGGCAAGCCTCGCCAAGCGTGTACAGCGCTTGTTGATAAGCTAGAGCAGCCAATTAGACTTGAGCCTATGCGAACGTTCCCTGTTGTTCGTGACTTGGTTATTGATCGCAAGCGTATGTTCAACTCTTTGAAGAAAGTCAAAGCTTGGATTCCGATCGATGGAACATACGACCTTGGACCAGGTCCGCGTATGGCTGAGCCGAAGCGTCAATGGGCATATGAATTGTCTAAATGTATGACATGCGGTGTCTGCTTGGAAGCTTGTCCGAACGTAAATGACAAGACGAGCTTTATTGGCCCAGCTCCAATCTCTCAGGTTCGTTTGTTCAATGCTCATCCAACAGGTGAAATGAACAAAGATGAGCGCTTAGAGACATTGTTGGATGATGGTGGTATTGAGGGCTGTGGTAACTCACAGAACTGTGTACGTGCATGTCCGAAGGGTATTCCACTTACAACATCTATTGCAGAAATGAACCGAGATACAACTAAACTTATGTTTAAGAACTGGTTCAAAGTATAATCATACAACGAGCACTCCCTTGCGACTTAACATTTTTATTACGCAAGGGAGTGTGTTTTTTATACGAATGTGACGATTGGTAGCAGGAATATTAGATATTTTGTCAAATATATTGAAGGAAGCAAAAAATGTAATAAAGCGTTTACAAAATTTTCTCGAGATCGTAACTTTTTACCTCACAGTGAGTAATACATTGTATACTACACATGAAAAGACATCCTCGTCTAAAAGTAAAAGCGTGCTAACTTTATCCAGATAAAGAAAAAAATGTGGCTTTTGGAGTTAACGATTAGAACGTTCCTACCGATATACAAATTATTCCGTGCAAAGATGACAGTGCTTACTAGTGTAAGGAAAGACATACAAATGAATCGGTACGCGCTCTTAATTGGGATTTGAGTTTGAATAACGGGGGGGCATCATTCATGATGGTTCAATGGTGCGAAAATGAAAAAGTCACATGGGGTTCGAATGGTTTGTATCGATGTATTAAGCCATTGGTTGATGAATGGGATCCTCTAGGATTACTTGCTTTGGGCGCACCTGATGATGAGTATGACTGTTTAACATTATACCTAATGGAAAGATGCTTAGAAGATTGGAACCGCTCACAACTAACACATGATTTATGTTCTTTCATCGAAGGCCATTTTGGAATAGGGCCTTGCATGATGAAAAGAGAGCGTGCACAGCTTTGGCATGAGCATATTGATCAATTCAGTTATGTACTATGCACCCACCGTGAAACACTTGAACTTGAAGTGCACAAGTTTATTGAGGTTTGCAGAACGAAGGCTAACTAGACATAAATTAAAACATGAAACCATACAAGTATCAAATCCATCCGTATTTAAAAAAAGAGTGTGCACACCTCCGACGTAACGGAAGGGTTCACACTCTTTTGCTTGCGGTTGATTCCATTCATGGACAAGGCAGATGGTTACTTGGTTACTTCATAAACCTCTTCAGCCATTTTAGTGCATTTCGAGCACCTGGGTATCGGAAGGGAATGTCAAGCCAAGTAGATTGAACGAGCAGGCTCTTCTCATGGGAGAACGTAGAGAAACTGAATTGGCCATGGTAACTGCCTATACCGCTCTCACCGACACCGCCAAATGGTAAATAGGGAGTTGCTAGGTGCATCAAGGTATCGTTGATACAGCCTCCACCAAACGATATTCGATCGGTTATTAACTGCTGCACGGCATGCTCTCGTGTAAACAAATAAAGGGCAAGCGGCTTCGGTCGGTCTGTTATTACCTTTATCACTTCTTCTATATCCTCATAAGGAAGGATCGGAAGAATCGGGCCGAAAATCTCATCTTGCATAACGCTGCTTTCCCACGTGATATCGGTTAGGATAGTTGGTTCGATCCGACGCTTTTCCTGATCATGACGACCGCCAAAAGCGATTTTTTCACCGTCTACATAGGAGGTAAGTCGAGTAAAGTGCCTATCGTTAATAATCGAAGGATAGTTATCGCTCGTTAGAGGTTCATCTCCGTAAAATTGCTTCACGACTGCTTGCAAACGTGAAATCAAAGCATCGTGTTGAGAGCGATGAACATAGACATAATCAGGGGCTACGCACGTCTGGCCCGCGTTCGTCCATTTTCCGAAAGCTATACGCTTGGCTGCTAGATCGATATCAGCATCATGGTGCACGATGCAGGGACTTTTTCCACCTAGCTCCAACGTTACTGGGATTAGTCGTTTCGCAGCAGCCTGCATCACGATGCGGCCGACAGCTGTACTTCCCGTAAAGAAAATATAGTTAAATGGAAGCTCAAGCAGCGCTTCATTCGTTTCGATTCCACCTTCAACGACAGTAACAAAGGAAGGAGGGAACAGCTCCTCTATAAGGCGCGTCATCAAGGCACTCGTATGGGGCGCCAGTTCTGAAGGCTTGATTACAGCTGTGTTGCCTGCTGCGATAGCTCCTATAAGTGGAGAGATGGCAAGTTGAAAAGGATAATTCCATGGCACGATGATGAGTACGGAGCCATAGGGTTCCGGAATAATGTACCCTTTGCTGCCTATATGAGTAAGAGGTGTACGAACTCGTCTGGCCTTTGCCCATTTTCCAACATGCTTCAGTGCCTGTCTTGCTTCATGCAGGACGATTCCAATTTCCGTGGCATAGGCTTCTGTATGGCTTTTGCCCAAATCACGATGCAATGCTTCTGCAATTTCCAGCTCATAACGGTGAATCCCATCGATGAGCGTTTGTAGAGCTTCACGTCGCTGCTGGATATCCCGTGTTCGTCCTGTATGAAAATACTGCTGTTGGCTCTGTAATAGCTGCTCCATTGCTGTCCGGCCTCCTTAGCTGTTATGTATATAACTATTTAATCACATTTAATAGATAGTATTCAAAAGAGTCTTTGTAGGTTTGCATTGGTAACAGTCGTCCTTCATAATAAATACATATCAGATGAAAGTAGGGATAATCTTTGGCACCACGCCCGAGCAACTCGTCTACAAGGCTGGAACCAGCACAGAAACCGACGGATCAGACTCAGCCGGCGACATGGACTTCCAAGAAGATGACCCGAAGAACGTTTATAAAGTATGGCATTGGTGCAGCAGTTGGAGTACCTTTATTAAGTGGAGCTTATGCGAAATGGGTGGAGCCTTATCAGCTTAAAAGGAGGACGCTCACGATAGCGTCTGAACGTATTCCTGCCTCCTTTGATGGTGTGACCATTGCCCACCTGTCAGACCTTCACTACGGTGAATTCGTGACGAAGGATCATGTAGCCAACATTTTTGCACAGATAATGGCTAGTAAGCCTGATATGATCTGTTTTACTGGCGACTTGGTTGAAGACCATGTCATGCCTGCAGAGGCAATCATCGAATTAATGCTTAAGCTTCAGGCTCCTCTAGGTAAATATGCAGTACTGGGCAACCATGATTATGTGAGAGATAGTCGAGCCTATCTTAGTAGTGATCCAACAGATCTCGTTACCGCTTCACTGGAAGCCGCGGGTTTTCATGTACTAACAAACAAGCATCATCAAATTCATTATAAAGATACATCTATAGCAGTGGCTGGTATTGATGATGCACTGGAAGGCAACCCTGATATGGAGACAGCGCTTTATGGATGCCCACCGAATATATGGTGCATGCTGCTGGCCCATGAGCCGGATTGGGCTGATATTGCGAGTCGTTATCCTATCGATCTTCAGCTGTCAGGACATAGCCATGGCGGGCAGGTACGCGTTCCGATAGTCGGTCCGCTTATGCTTCCTTTGATGGCAAAGAAATACCCTGATGGAATGTATCAAATTTCGCGAAATCAGGCGAAATTTCCTGAGAAACCAACTTTGCAATTACATACAAGCCGAGGAGTAGGCATGACGCTTATGCCGATTCGGTTCTTCTGTCCACCCGAATGGACGCTTATCACTCTACGAAAAGAAACGAAATCATCCACATCATAAGCTATCAAACAGATATGATTCAAAAAATTGCCGCGATTAGAAATGTTAGCGTTAAGATGAGATAATTATCTATTGCCGAGCTTCCTGCAAATCTATTAAGATCATAGTAATATCTTAATTAGAAGAGCAGAATTGCGTATTTGAGAGGAGGCAGCACCAACTATGCAAACCATAGCTGTTTTATCAGACATACACGGTAACATGCAAGCATTGGAAGCCGTATTGCTGGACATTGAACGGCAGGGTGCTGATAAAATCATTTGTTTGGGCGATCTCGTTGGTAAAGGACCGAATCCTACAGAAGTGACCGATTTGATTTTTGCACAATGTGATGTTGTTGTGCGAGGGAATTGGGATGAGCTCGTTGTTAACATACAAGATGATGAGAATTTCAGCTGGCATGCTGATAAGTTAGGTGTAGAGCGGTTGGCTAAGCTCAAGCAGCTGCCATTTTCCTATGACTGCATTATTAGCGGACGCCATGTACGAATGCTGCATGCCTCCCCACAAAGTGTTTACCATCGTGTACAACCTTGGGATGATAAGGAGAAGCGTCTAGGCATGTTCGAATTTACAGCGCAGTTGAATGATCCGCTTCATCCGTGTCAGTCACCGGATATCGTCATATATGGTGATATTCATCAAGCGTATTTACAACATATTCAAGGTCGTACGCTATTGAATTGCGGGAGTGTCGGCAATCCACTTGATATGACACAAGCATCCTATGTGCTGATTACAGGGCAATTGGGCAGTATTGAGCAAGATTCGTTCTCTGTTCAATTTTGTCGAGTGCCTTATGATATCGAGCAGGCCGTACGAGCAGCTGAGAGAAGCGATATGCCTGCCGTTAAGCCTTATGTCCGTGAATTGAGAACAGGTGTGTACAGAGGCTTGCAGAAGCCTGAGTGAGCATGTCTATGCTGCCATGATCTCGGTTAGTCACGGCTGCTTTATTATACGTATACGTTAACTAAAAAAAGCGGTCTTACTTGAAAGGATCAATTGTCCTTCTCGTAAGACCGCTTTTTTTACTATATGGACTTTTTCAGTGTATCTGAAGTGACTAACCCTAAAGATTAGGTTCGACTTCGCTTCGCAAATATTTTTCCGTATTCACCGTGAGGATGAATGTCTGCATGCTCAGTTTGGATGGTGGAGTGAGTAATATTGTATTTCTCCTTAAGGGTCTCATTTATAGCCAATATGACGCAATAAGGTTGAATATTTTCTCTCACAAAGACATGAGCCGTTAACGAATAATGATCGCTAGATATTGCCCATAGATGCATTTCATGAACATCCTCTACACCTTCAACTTCATGAATATCGGCGCGGATTTGTTCAAGATCGAACTTGTCAGGGACAGCTTCCATAAGGATGCAGTACGATTCCCGAATAATACGTGCCCCACCTAGGAAAATAATGCAGCCGATTACGATACTGATGAATGGATCGAACCAGATCATACCTGTGAAATAAATAAGCAGAGCAGATACGATAACGCCAATGGAGCTTAGTAGATCTCCGATAAAGTGCCATAGGGCACTTTGTACATTTAAGTTTTCTTCTTCTTTCATACTGCGGCTTAGTACGATCGTAAGAACGATATTGACGACAAGTCCGATGCTGCTAATAATAAGCATCAGCTGGAAGTCGATATCAACAGGATTAAAGAAGCGGCGTACACCTTCGATAAAGATACCAATAGAAATAATTGCTAATGCTAATCCATTTAGAAAGGACGCTATAATTTCGAAGCGCAAGTAACCGAACGTGTAGCGAGAATTAGATGCGCGTCTGGCCATATAAATGGCAGTCATACTCAAGCCGAGTGCGATGACATCAGAGATCATATGGGCCGAATCAGATAAGAGGGCTAGTGAGCGAGACATAATACCGCCGACGATCTCGACTATCGTAAAAAATAATGTGAGCAAAAGCGTAATCCATAACGTTTTTAAAGAAGAGGATTGTACTTTAGCATGCTCTAAATGGTGATAATCAGTAGATGGCAATGGTGCAGATTTCATTTCAAATCACCTCATTTTACATTTGCTTTACCTTTTGTTACACAACCGTAATATTGCTGTTAACGTCACATAATGTTCTGAGGGTAATATAATAGCAAGACCCCCTTTTGATGAATATATATCCCTTGAATAGAACCTGCGATGGCAGGTTCTTTTTTTATTTATCGGACTTGGAGACGTTGTTCGTAATAGAGATAGGGTGATCAACCCTCTTATGAGAACAAATAAAGCTGTTCATCGACTCGAAAGAATGAGTGATAAGAACAGCTTGTGCGATCAGGTATGTAGCGGTACGATTTGTTTTTGTTTTGCTTTGTAATACACCCAAGAGGAGAAGCCGATTTCTTGTAAGCGAGCCTGTACCTCTTCCCACTCATCTCCAACGCGTTCTGGCTTATGTGCGTCAGAACCAAATGTAATATCAACTCCAAAATAAAGTGCGCGCTCCAAAATAGCATCCGAAGGATACCATCCGCCGCTTTTCTTTGTTTTGCCTGAAGTATTGACTTCGATTGCGATTCCTTGTTCAGCGACAATACGCAAAGTCTCATCTATCACATCCGGCGCATCAATATCGGAGAATGCTGGATAGTTTCCTTTCATCGCATCGATATGGCCAAGTATTTGGAACATATTTGAACGTGCTGATTCCTGAATAAGTCGGTAATATTCTGTTTTGACTTCTAGGTGTTGAGCGGTGTTCAAGTCTTTCCAGCGCGATTTGTTGAAGATGCTGACATTAAAAGTATGGTGAACAGAACCGATAATATAATCAAATGGGTAGCGGGATAATGTTTCGTGATACAGCTTCGCATATTCAGGGAAGAAGTCTGATTCAATCCCAAGCAGCACATCGATACGACCTTCATACTCTTGCTTTAACGTAAGAACCTCTTCCACATAAGCTGGAAATTCACTTTTACGCATTGTAATCTTTGGGAAGGGCTGTTCCTCTTCATAGCCAAAGTATGGAGTATGATCCGAAATACCGATCACCTGTAAGCCTCGCGCTATACCAGCTTCAATATAATCTCTAATTGTGCCGTTAGCGTGACCGCATCGAACGTGGTGAGTATGTAAATCGAACTTCATGATGCACTGCACCTCCTCTATTTGTTGTGAACCGACTCTTCCTATTTTTACTCGGAACTAACAAATTGATTCTCAGGCATGCCTTTCAAGTCGTTCAAAAATTGCTGCATAGCTGAATTTAAGTAGCGTCCCGAACGGTACATTACGCCAACAGGATGGGCTATTTCTAGTTCATTGACTTGCACAATTTTCATCGTGCCGCGTTTAAGTTCGTTGCTGATCGTTAGCTTGGAGACGATGGCAGCACCAAGATTCAGCTCTACCATTCGCTTTACTTCTTCACTACTGGATAAGTCCATAACGACATGTGGATGGATGTTGTGCTTGCGAAATACGTCATCTGCAAATCTTCTGCCGACTGTATCAGGTGACAGCATAATAAGCGGAACGTCCTTGAGCATGTCCATCGTAGCATGAGTGTACTGTGCTAATGGATGATCAGGGCTAACAACGAGTTCGAACGTATCATAATAAAGGACTGATGATACTAAGCTCGGACTTTTCTCCAGCAAATAGCCAATGCCAATATCGACGGTCCCGTTTTCGATCTGAGCAACGATTTGAGAAGAAGACATAGATAGTATCGTTGTCTTAATTAGCGGGAATTGATCCTGAAAATAAGACAAGATACGCGGCAAAATCTGAATGGCAATCGATGTCGTCGTGCCAAGTACGATATGACCTTGCGGTATTTGGTTCAGATCAGCAAGCTTCTGCTTAAGGTTATCTACTGTATTCAGAATTTGCTCAGCGTGTTCCAGAAATAGCTTGCCACTGTCCGTTAGTGTAACAGGTTGGTTGCGATCAATTAGAACAGTCTTAAACTCATCTTCTAAGCTCTTAATTTGAGCAGACACAGCGGGCTGAGTAAGATTCAGCAACTCACCAGCCTTACGGAAGCTCATTGTTTTTGAGATTGTCAGTAGTGTTTCCAGTTGGCTCAAGTTCATGACAGTCAGTCCTCCTCTTGATACCGGATTTATATGTAGAAACAAGAACCTTGACCTGTTACGTTAGTTAGCGTGAACAAGTAAAGTTAAACCATACCGTGCTTTGTAAATAAAATTTGTCATAATGATTATTATAGATGAAGGGGTGGAAATGGGCAATGATTAGCCATTTCTTCCATTTAAAAGTAAAAGTTTTCATCTTATTCCCAGACAAAAAAGCTTGGAATAGGGAGAAAGAAGTTGATTCCTTAGCCTAGTAAGTCTTTATTGACGCAAAGTTTATCTTACCGCAAAATATGAATAATCGCTCGCTTGCTCAAATATAGTGATGGCTATCCAGCAGCAGCATATAATAGCGATAAACAAACAGGTGGATGAGCCTCATGAGGAGGAAAAGAATGATTACGAAGCAGCAACGCAGTTGGATGATGTATGACTGGGCTAACTCTGCTTTTGCTACGACGATGATAGCGGCTGTGCTGCCTATTTTTTATCAGACAGTGGCAGCTTCTACACTCGACAAACATGTGGCGACTAGCTACTGGTCTTTTACACAGACAACGGCCATGATTCTCGTTGCGCTGATCTCTCCCTTACTTGGGGCAGTGGCTGATTTGTCACAGCGTAGAATGGCTATTTTGAGAGCGTTTGCATGGACGGGTGCACTAAGTTGTGTGCTTATGAGCCTAGCCGGTACCGGTGATTGGCTGCTTGTATCGGCCTTATTTATTGTCGGTACGCTCGGTTTTTCTGGTGGTAACACTTTCTATGATTCATTGCTTCCCACTATTGCTTCATCTGAACAAAGGGATGAGCTATCAGCTAGAGGGTATATGTACGGCTATATCGGTGGAGGCATATTACTTGCACTGAACATTTTGATGTTAGAAAAATATTCATGGTTCGGTATTTCCGACAAGCTGACTGCTACACAGATTGTATTTGTATCTGTTGGGATCTGGTGGTTCCTTTTCTCTCTTCCATTGTTCCGTACGATAAGAGACCCTAAAGAGTGGAATAGGAAACCGGTTCGTTTTTATGCGAATCAAGGGTTTAGTCGAGTCATTCGTACCATTCGTGAAATTCGTCGTTATCCAGAGCTGTTGAAATATTTACTGGCATTTTGGTTCTTTAATGATGGTATCACTACGATTATTAGTATGGCTGCTATTTATGGAGCTCAGCTTGGTATCGGAACAACGCATTTAATTGCTGCGCTTCTTATTACACAGTTTGTAGGTATTCCTTTTACCTATTTATTTGCCAGATTTGCAAAACGCCTTGGCTCCAAGCGTTCCTTGTATATCTCCTTATCGATATATATGATTATCGTCCTGCTCGGTTATTATATGCAAAACGCAGTTCATTTTTACATTCTTGCCATTATGGTCGGCATGGTACAAGGTGGAAGTCAAGCAGTAGCACGGTCCATTTTTAGTCAGTTAGTTCCCAAAGGACGAGAGTCAGAATTTTTCGGCTTCTTCAGTCTTTCGAGCAAAGTATCAGCTTCCATTGGCCCAGCTGTGTTCGGAGTAGTTGGTTTGTTAACAGGCTCTACAAGGTTAGCTATTTTATCTATTTTATTGTTCTTTATTGTAGGTATATTGTTGTTTATGAGAGTAGATATCGCAAAAGGAAAAGTTGAAGCGGGTGAAGGTTAGCCATAACCATTATGGAGCTGTGGGGAGGACTCGAACATGGAAATGATCAAGGATATCGATCGTAATCGCCGTATTGAACAGTATGCATTGAACGCCTGGCCAGCTCTCCAAACGAATGTACTTGATGGATGGTTGCTTCGCTTTGCCGATGGGTATACAAAGCGTTCTAATTCGGTAAGCGCTATCTATAATCAGTCAGAAGTCCAATCTTATGATCAGCTATTAGAAAAGATCCAGATTTGCGAAAGATTATATGAGGGTATGGGTCTTGATGTTATTTTTAAGATGACGCCTTTTGTACCTAATTCTCTCGATGCTCTGTTAGCTGATGAAGGGTATCAATATGTCGAACCTTCCAGTGTACACATTCTTGAATCGCTGCATGATCTGAACGGGCTTGAGGAGTATCGTGAACAAGCAGAGTCATCGAGACTAGAAGTGGAAGTATGCGAATATATAAGCCAGAAATGGCTGGATATCGTAGCGGACTTTAATCATCTCTCCACACAGAATCGCCAAATTACAAGACAACTATTATCGGATTCGCTGCTGCGGAAAGGATTTTTCATTTTATATGTGGAATCTGTTCCTGTTGCTTGCGGATTAGGTGTAGTTGAAGGAGATTATATCGGTCTCTATGACATCGTTACAGCTGAGCCTCATCGCAACAAAGGCTATGGAGAACAGCTTATTAGAGGGATATTGAATTGGGCTATGTCAGTTGGAGCGACGAAAAGTTATATCCTTGTCGTGCAGAGCAATCATAGCGCGAAAAGATTGTATGAGAAGCTGGGCTATAAAGAGATCTATACGTACTGGTATCGTGTTAAAGCAAATAGCAATAAAGCATGATGATGTTGTCAAAATGGAAAAGGCAGTTCCAGTCCTACTGATGTTATGCTGGACGGAACTGCCTTTCTGTGTAATTAGAGGACTAGTAATCGGCCTTATTTCGGCTTCCCATACGGATAAATAGCTTAACGATTTCTACAATCGGCACAATGCTGAATGCAGCTGCGACAACGATCAACCATTGCTCGCTATTCAAAGGCACAACGCTAAACAATTCGTTCATATAGGGAACCCAAATGACGACCAGTACAAGAACACCTGCTGCTAGTGCAGCCCAGTTCAAGTATCGGTTGGAGAAGACGCCAATTGTGAATATCGATTTTGTATTGGAACGAACGTTGAACACATGAGTGAGCTGAATGAGGCCCAGTGTAGCAAAGGCCATCGTAACAGCTACAGCTTCATCATAATGGGTATGTCCCCACCAATAGGTAAGCAAAGTTAAGGCTGCTTCCAGCAATCCTTGATAAATAATGCTAGTGCCAACACCACCTGCGAATACGCTTGTTTCAGAACTACGCGGCGGTTGTTTCATAATGTCTTGTTCCGCTTTCTCCAGCCCAAGCGCGAGCGCTGGCAGCGTATCGGTGACGAGGTTAATCCACAGGATGTGGATTGGGAACAAGATCTTCCAGTTCAACAGTGTAGCAATAAATAACGTGACAACCTCACCCAAGTTGGCGGAGAGTAGAAACTGGATTGTTTTTCGAATGTTGCTGTACACTTTACGTCCTTCTTCTACAGCGACAACGATGGTAGAGAAGTTGTCATCCGCTAGCACCATATCCGATACGCCCTTGGATACATCCGTTCCCGTAATCCCCATCCCAATCCCGATGTCCGATGCTTTTAAGGCTGGAGCATCATTGACACCGTCGCCTGTCATCGCAACGACTTTGCCATGTTTTTTCCAAGCTTGGACAATCCGTACCTTGTGCTCAGGAGACACTCGGGCATAGACGGAGTACTGGGTCACTTTGCTCATGAAGGTTGGTTCATCCAGCTCGTTAAGTTCACGACCCGTGAGCACGCCGCTCTCATCTTGAATAATGTCCAGTTCCTTCGCAATAGCGGCGGCTGTATCGCGATGGTCGCCCGTTATCATAATTGGGCGAATGCCAGCTTCTTTGCATATGCGGACGGCTTCCTTTACTTCTTCACGCGGTGGATCGATCATGCCGACTAATCCGATAAAGGTTAGATTGGCTTCAACCTCGTTTGGTTCCATGGAATGTGGAAGCTCAGGCTTATCACTGTAGGCAAGAGCAAGCACACGCAGTGCCTTCTGAGCCATCGTTTTGTTGGCAGCCTCAATATTGCGCCGATGCTCTTCAGACATATCCACCGTTTGATTGTCAATATGGATGCGGCTGCATCGTTCTAATAGCACGTCAGGTGCGCCTTTGGTCATTACACGAAATACTTTGTTGCCTTCAGTAGGCGGCATTTCATGCACCGTCGTCATTAACTTGCGATCCGAATCAAAAGGAAGCTCAGCCCGGCGAGGGAACTGCTCTTCTCCTTCACGCTTATCAAAATTCCGATGCAGGGCAAACTCGACGAGTGCCGTTTCGGTAGGGTCACCTATATAGTTGATTCCTTTTTTACCGGAATGATCAGAACTACCTGCATTACCTGCATCCGTATCGGTTTCCGTCATTTTCGTATCATTACATAATGTCATGACTTGGAGTAGAATATCGCTCCCTGATATCGTGCTCAGGTCTGTTTGCTCGTCTTGCAGCCCGCTGTTGACATAGACCTGCTTTACCGTCATTTTGTTCTGAGTAAGGGTCCCTGTTTTATCTGAGCAAATAATTTCGGTACTGCCGAGTGTTTCAACAGCTGGCAGCTTGCGGATGATCGATTTTCGCTTCGCCATTCGCTGCACGCCAAGAGCCAATATAATAGTGACGATAGCAGGGAGTCCTTCTGGAATCGCTGCCACTGCCAAGGAGATGGATACGAGCAGCATCTCGAGCCACGCTCGCCCTTGGAACATGCCTACACCGAATATGATGACCGCTACAACAATAATAATGATGGTGAAGTATTTACCCAGCTCATTAAGCTTCTTTTGCAGTGGAGTGATATCTTCATCTTCTTGCGAAATAAAGCTGGCTATTTTGCCGACTTCCGTATTTTCAGCTGTTCCCGTGACGATACCGACACCACGCCCATAGGTAACACTGCTGGACATATAGGCCATATTTTTTCGATCACCAATGACGACATCGGGCTTGTCCAAAGGAGCTGTATCTTTTTCAACGGGTACCGATTCCCCCGTTAATGCAGCCTCCTCAATTTTGAGAGAGGCTGATTCAATCAGCCTTATATCGGCAGGTACAACATTGCCGGCTTCTAAAACGACAACATCACCTGGTACGAGATCCTCAGCCTTTACCTCAATCGTCTTGCCACCGCGTATAACGCGGGCGTTGGGTGACGACATTTGCTTAAGGGCATCTAGTGCTTGTTCTGCCTTGTTCTCTTGCAGTACGCCGAGAACAGCGTTGAGTACGACAACGACAAGAATGATGATCGCATCCGTCAACTCGCCAAGAATCCCGGATATTAAGGCAGCGACAAGCAGAATAATAATCATCACATCTTTGAATTGAGCGATCAGCTTTGCGATAATAGACTTACGTTTTGCTTCTTGCAGCACATTTTTTCCGTATCGCTCAAGTCTTGCGGCAGCTTCAGCTTCTGTAAGGCCGTTCCGCGAAGAATCGAGCTTGGCAATGGTTTCATCGTAAGATAGTGTGTAATAAGCCTCTTGCGAGGATGTACGGTCTTGCTGTTTCTGTACTTGTTCCACTGATGTCATCTCCTAGCGATTAGTCTTGTACATAGAGCGAGGCCGTGTACAATCGTACAAGCCCTCGAGTAGGATTAGAGACTTGATGTTCAGTTACCTAGCGTCGATTAAACAAATAAGTATCGATAAGATATAGTAACGTCATTAACAAGATTTGAAGCTGTACAACTGGGTGATAAATCGGACCGCGATTGCATAACGGCACACAATAGCATGTGGAAAAACGTACAAATTCATTCGTATCTCATATATGTTTAGTCAAATGGGAATGTTCATGGTTAAATAGAGTTATACGTGAGCAAGGTTAGCAAGATCATTAATGAAAAGTTCGTTACTGGTAAGGAGGAGCGGGAGATGCACGATTCTGTCTGCAGCGATGAACAGGCTTCGATTCGCCACATCGGCATTATGGATATTGGATCGAACTCCGCCCGTTATATGATAGCTAAGTTGTATGGGAATCGTACCTTTCATATGTTGGATCAAGGAAAGGAAACGATACGGCTCGGAGCTGGATATGACGAAGAAGGGAGTATTCCAAATCAGAAGGTGGACGAGCTGCTGTCGGTCATTCATCGATTCAAACAGCTCGGAGAAAATTATCAGCGTTGTGAATGGATAGCGGTTACGACCGCAGCCATGCGCAAAGCTGCAAATGGTGAGTATATAGTTCGCAGAATTTATGAGGAAACTGGCATTACCGTACAAATGATTAGTGGGGATAGTGAAGCCTATCTCGATTATGTTGCTGTATTATCAACAGTTGATGTTCAAGATGCGGTTATTATGGACATGGGCGGCGGTTCTACAGAATTTATATGGATGGAGAATCGTCAGTTCAAAGAGAGTATTAGTTTGCCAGTCGGAGCGTTGACGATCGCGGAAGATTACGAGGTTGAAGATGCACTGACAGCAGACACGGAGACCTATCTTCGATCCATGACTCGCTATTGGTTAAGGCATGTACATTGGCTCAAGGAAGCCCAAGGGTTGCCACTGGTGGCTATTGGAGGGACGCTTCGCACGTTAGCCAAGATGGATATTGATGAACGGGAGTATGGAGTCGACTCCTTGCATCATTATGAATTTATGCCTGAAGAGGTTGAAGGCTGGCATCAGCGTATAAAAGGGATGGACTTGGAAGAGAAGCAGGCGCTGCCTGGTTTGTCTAAAGATCGAGCAGCTATACTGACAGGATCTCTAACTTTTATAGATGAATGTTTGCTTCGATTCGACTCATCCAAAGTAATGGTCAGCGCCAAAGGTGTGCGTGAAGGTGTGCTGTTCGATATGCTGCGTGGCGAAGGGATACAACTTGATCATCCACTGAAATTCAGCATTTATCATCTTCAGCAACGTTTGGGCTTGAATAGTAGACAAGCTGATCGGTTATGGCAGCTTACGAATGCCCTTATGCGACAGTTCCAACCTATACTTGGTTGGGAAGAGGAGTGGCAGAGGGTTGTTTATGCAGCTGCGCAATTACATGATATAGGCGTATCTGTAAGCCATATGGAACGGGAACGTCACACCTTTTACATGATTCGTCATGCCGAGTTATATGGTCTGACACCTCGCCAAATTGCATTGAGCGCCCTCGTAGCTACGATGGACTTTAAGCATAAGGTTCCTAGGGAGTGGGCGGCAGTAGAAGCCATTCTTCAACCTGGAGATCAGACTATGGCTGCTAAAATGGGGTTAATTATGCGCTTGGCGCTTGATTTAATTCGCGGATACGGCTGCCAAACAGCAGAAGATGTGTCCTGTATCGTTAAAGATGGGGAAATCATTCTTAAGCTGCAAGGATCTGCTGCTCAAATCCCTTGGCGCGGAACGGAAATGTATGCACTTCGTGCCGGTTGTCGACGTTGGCTGAAGCGAGAATTGAAGCTGTCCTGAGCTGTGTAAAACATTAGAAACGAGTAATAAACAACAAACAATAAGCCGCTCACAAGCCTGCTGTGTCGAAATAGACGAGCATAATAGGCTTGATGGCGGCTTATTTGCTGTATCGTTACATGTATCTGGTAAGTTAAATATCGTACCTGAACGGATTAACGGATTAAGAAGACCAAATAGGATCTTCAATCACGATAGGGCGGTTATGTTCTAGCGGAAGTCCTGTCTCATAGGAATGATTGCCAACGGCCAGCTGGAGTGCTTGTTTGGCAGCATCTACATTTGGCATTTGCGCATTGTGCATCCAGGAAACTTCGTTCCAATGTGTAGGTTGTGTTTCAACCGTAGCTTTACCATCCACAGAGGCAAGCTCTCGTGCTCGCCAATAAGTGAGAACAGCCTTAATAGCACGTTCTGCATCCACGGCAGCAGCTTCCCACATATCCCATACACTTGTACTTGTTAGCTGTTCCAAACCTGTTGGATCAGGCCATGGGCGCCGTGCTTCGTTCATGACATCATACGGGGCAACTTTTTTCTTGTACATCATCGGCTCAATTTGATTAAAGGTAACAATTCGTTTCAAACCATATGGATCATGGAAAAGCTTCTGTGCTTGCACCATATCGCGTATGGATTCATTCCAAGCTTCGCGACGTATTTTTCCAGCAAATTCAGGATAATGAGCTGCTACGACTGCTTCAAACGAATCTAGCATGTTCGCTGAGAAGCTGGGTCCTACGTCAATCCATTTCCATACCGGAGTTCTCCACGTTTCCACTCCGAGCTTGCGCTTGGCCACATGGGTATCCATCAGCACCTCAAAACGTTGGTGATCCCATTTCTTGAACCCTGACCGTACAAATACATACGGATGCATATGACGATCAAGAATATGATGCAGTAGAAATCCCAATACATAGACTGCATCGGCACGATTTGTAGGATTAGAACGTGTGAGCAGATCCATTAAGACAGGGCCGCATTGTTGATTATGCATGGCACTGCCGACTTTGTTCATCGTCTTATCTTGTTTCCAAGGCAGGAAATGATGATAGAACAAGAAGTCTGGACCTTGGCAGCCCATATTGAACCATTTGCTATGCGATTGGTTGTCGATCCACGAAGAAAGGCCTGCCTGCTTTATTACTTCTTGGCCGAAAATCATATGAGTCCAAATGTTAGGCATAATTCTTCCCCCTAAACATGTCATATTTTATCTGTAATCCGATTTCCTTCTATACTCTACAAAGATGAACGGCTCATTGTCTATTGTCAACCCTTTCTCTATGTAAATCGGTTTATTCCAAAGGGATCATGAGCAATAGCTGCAATTGTAGACTAGCATGATAAAGCGTTTACATGTACACTAAGTAGTGTTCTATGTGTTATCGTTAACATATAAGAATTTTCATAAAGGTTGCTTAGACAATATGTGGAGAGATAGGTGGAGAGAAGTATGGAACAGTTCCGATTACCGAAAATTGACGTGCCTAAGCTGGAACTGCCTCAAGCAGTAAAGCAGGTATTGGCAGAAGCAGAAGCACAGTTAGCGCATCGACCGAAGCTGCTGAAAATGTTCAAAAATTGTTTCCCTAACACACTCGAAACGACGACAAAGCTATTGGATGACGGCACTACCTTTGTTCTAACAGGAGATATTCCAGCCATGTGGCTGCGCGACTCCGTTGAGCAAGTGATTCACTATGTGCCATTTGCTAAAGATGATGCAGATCTTCAACGCATTATGGGTGGACTTATTAAGCGTCATATGTTCTATATTAACTTGGATCCGTATGCAAATGCATTTAACGAAACGGCAAATGATTGGCATTGGGATGCGAACGATCAAACCGATATGTCCCCTTGGGTGTGGGAGCGCAAATACGAGTTGGATTCCATGTGCTTCTCGATCCGTCTTGCCTATATGTATTGGAAAGAGACGGGGCGCACCGATATTTTTGACACGAACTTTAAGTCAGCGATGCGCAAAATCGTAGATGTCTGGAAAACAGAGCAGCGCCATTTTGAGCAATCTCCATATCGTTTCCACCGTGAAAATTGCCCAGATATCGATACATTGCGCAATGATGGGATGGGCATGCCTGTAAACTATACAGGAATGACATGGTCTGGCTTCCGCCCTAGTGACGATGCTTGTGACTTCCATTATCATATTCCGTCCAATATGTTCGCAGTCGTATCGCTTCGTCACATGCAGGAAATCGCGAAATACGGTTTCCGCGATGAAGCTCTCGTAGCGGAGATGCACAAGCTGGAAAAAGAAATTGATCATGGCATTCAGCTATACGGTGTCGTGACGCATCCGACATATGGCCGCATTTACGCTTATGAGACAGATGGATACGGCAACAACTGCTTACTCGATGATGCGGGTACACCAAGCTTGCTCTCGATTCCTTATCTTGGGTATGCGTCAGCTGATGATCCGATTTATCAAAATACGCGCCGCTTTATTTTAAGTAAGGAAAATCCGTTCTACTTTGAAGGAAAAGCAGCGAAAGGTATTGGCAGCCCGCATACACCAGACGGCTACATTTGGCATATGGCGCTTTCGATGCAGGGCCTGACAGCTTCTTCTGATGAAGAAATGTTGAACATGATTACGATGTTGGAATCTACGGATGCAGATACAGGATTTATGCATGAGGGTTTCCATTCGGATGATCCTTCTATTTTTACACGTCCATGGTTTGCTTGGTCGAACAGTTTGTTCGCTCAGCTTGTTCTTAAAGCGATGCAGCGTGGATTGCTTAAATAGTATAAAATGGGATATACAGTAAGAACGAGCGGTGCTCGTTCTTTTTTATTCAAGAAACTTGAAATAAATATGACATGTAAGTAGTGATTTATAGGCTGATTTCAGTATAATAGTCTTAGTGTTTTCGGGTGTATAGGACGTATGTTACATCTTGAACATACTTCTTGGTGTCAGAAAGGGGCGAAAGATGTAAGATGAAAGCCGAGTGGGTACATCCTTTTTTACAGTCTGCATGCAGCGTTATTGAACAAATCTTACAAGTTCGCCCAGAGCGTGGGGAACTTGAATTGTTAGCTTGGCATGGGACACATGATCTACATATCCAAATTGCCTTGACAGGTCAGATGTCAGGTGTTGTTGCATTTGGATTGAAAGAAGGGGCAGCAGTGAAGATGGCTTCCGCGATGATGGGAGGCTATCCGTTAGAAACGCTAGATGCGATGGGGGAAAGCGCGATCTCAGAGTTGGGCAATATGATTAGTGGCAACGCTTCAACGATGCTGTACAATCAAGGCATCCATGTCGATATTTTGCCGCCGCAGCTCGTTCCACTGCAAGCTATACCGAACTGTGGAACCAATGCAATGGCAGTTCCATTGCATGTACATAATGTTGGTCGTCTGGATATTATGATGAAGATAGAAGGATAAACGCAGAGTGCATTCATGATGGATCATTGGTCCTATAAGGAAAGTTGCTGTACAGAAGAGGTGGAATTATGAGTTATACGAACAATCATTCATTGCGCGATAAAGTCATTCTTATTACAGGTGCATCGAGTGGCATAGGCGCTTTAGTAGCTCGATATGCAGCAGAAGCAGGTGCCGTTCCCATTCTGGCTGCCCGATCTACAGAGAAACTAGCAGAAGTGTCGAGCCAAATTACACAACGACATGAATGTATCACCTTGGATGTAACGGATGCAGCGGATGTAGAGCGGGTCATTCATGATGTAATCGACCGCCACGGTCAACTTGATATTTTAGTGAATAATGCGGGCTTTGGCTTGTTCGAGCTTACACATGAGATGGGGCTTGAACACTTTGAAGCGATGATGGACGTGAATTATATGGGGCTTGTTCGCTGTACGAAGGCAGTTCTGCCGGATATGCTAGAGCGTCAAAGCGGACATATCGTCAACATTGCTTCAATGGCTGGAAAAATAGGGACTCCTAAATCAGCAGGATATGCGGCATCCAAACACGCGGTACTTGGCTTTACGAATTCGCTGCGCATGGAGCTGGCGCAAACCGGTGTGAAGGTGTCTGCGATAAATCCGGGACCGATTGATACTCCATTTTTCCAGTTAGCTGATCCAAGCGGGCAATATGTGAACAACGTGCGCTGGTTTATGATGAAGCCGGAGAAAGTTGCTCGTCGCATTATTCGTGTCATGGAACGTCAGACTGCTGAAGTGGATATGCCTTTGCTAGGCGCAATCGGTACGAAGCTGATGCAATTATTCCCGGGACTATCTGGTCGCGTTGCAGGACGTATGTTGAACAAAAAATAAAGGCAGCCACTTGGCTGCCTTTTTTATATGAATATACGCATAATTGCTCAAATTACAAAGTTGGTTTATCAGTACAATTTACTCATTTACTCCAGAACGGTGCGCAGCGTTAGCTGAATTTCTTCCTGCGTTTTCGCTACAACTGAATCTGGGGCCTTAATGCCGAAATCACCAAATGTTACTTTGGTTGCTCCATCCAGATACAACTTTCCATCTTTGAACATCGATTCTGCTTCAAAGCGCACTTCTTTTGTTTTCCCTTTTACAGTCAGCTTGCCGTTAATGATAAACGATTGTTTTTTACCTTCTGTCCAAGCTGGATTCCACTGTTCAAAGGATACTGCCTCGAAAATTGCTTCAGGATGAGTGACTGTGTCAAAATATTCAGCGGCTTTTAGATGACCGTCACGATCGCTGTTACCCGAGTTGATTTGGTTCATATCTCCTTTGGCAATTGCTTTCATTTGTGCGGGATCCTGCAAGTTAAAGTCCCATGTACCCGTAATCCCGTTCATTTCAAAATTAACGGTTTCTTTGGATGTTGTAACCGAGAAATACACTTTAGATTCCTTGTTTATCGTCCATGACTTATTCATTTGTTCGGCTGTCAGTGTTTGGGCTTCGCTTACTTGCTTCGTATTTTCGCTGGCAGCTGCTTGGATGTTAATATGGTTGCCTACATAATAGTCGTATAGTGCGTAACCTCCAATACCGATTGTAGCTGCTGCTGATACCGCAATGATTATTATTTTTTTCTTCATCATATCCTCCTACAGTAAATAAGCTCTCGTATTCTCGTATTGCTTGCCTCATGTGGTTTATAAGTATCATAATAATGGGTTAAGCTGAGATGGCCTTGAGCGGTAGCTGAAAGTTTCCTGAATGCGTTCAATGGCATTTACAGTGCGTTGGCCAGTTATGTCCGGCGTAAACATTAAGTTTGTATTCAGCAGGCATTCAGCGGTTATTCAGTTACGTCGTTGTTGATCGTGTACAATAGAGTGGAGGGGTGAGAACAGTTGCTTCTAGTAAAAGGAATTAAAATACTGCTCGTTGATGATGAGCCGAATATATTAGAGTTTTTGGAAATGGGATTGGAGAACGAAGGCTTTCAAGTATTTACAGCTCAAAATGGTATGAGTGCAGTTACGATGGTCAAGGAGCATCAGCCTCATGTTGTCATCCTTGATGTAATGATGCCCGGTATGGATGGCTTCGAAGTATGCCGGATGCTAAAGAAGCTGCACAATGCAGCGATTATTATGTTAACGGCAAAAGATGAAGTCGGGGATCGCGTCAAAGGGCTTACGTTAGGTGCTGATGATTATATGGTGAAGCCGTTTAGCTTTGAAGAGCTGCTTGCACGTATTCATGCTCGAATTCGTAACCATTACCCACATTTATTAAGTGAGGTTGCTATTGGACCATTCCGCATTGATGATAGAAAGTTGGAGATTAGTTATAACAAGCAGGTGCTGGATTTGTCTCCGACGGAGTATGCGCTGCTGAAATATGTAGTGACCAATCATAGTCTTGTTTTAAGCAAATCCATGATTTTGGATCATGTATGGGGCTATGATTTCGGTGGAGATGACAATATCGTGGAGGTTTATATTCGCTCTTTGCGCGATAAGCTGAACGATCGAGAGCATCAAATAATTCGAACTCGGCGAGGTGCCGGGTATTGGGTGGAGATTCAGGGATGAAGCAGAAACAAGATCGCATACGTCGATTTTTTGAACCGAACTCGCTTCGTTTTCAGCTGCTCTCGCGGTCGCTGTTTATTTTATCTGGACTGCTGCTGCTGATCGGTATTGTGCAGTATACATTCATGAAACAGTTCCTCTATCAAAATAAAGCGGAAAGTTTGCTCAGCCAAGTGCGTAATATTCCATATCAACTATGGGAATACACGGATCAAATGCAAGGCAAAAATGAATATGTAGATGCGCTGTTGTCTCTTCGTACGCCTGATGTTCAATTTGCCCTTGTCTACACAGATGGCTATGTAAAAGATTTATTTGTTGACCCCTATAACAAAGGAACGCCGCGCATGCCTGAAGTCATCTATACAGAAGTGCTGGAAAGTGGCGTGTGCGACTTCAAATATAAAATAACAGAGGACGAGCATGGTGGAGAGCATTTAGTTGTGCTGCAGCCTATCAAGACGGATAACAAAGTCACTGGACTTGTACAGGTTAGTTCGCCAATCGGTTCCTTAAAAAATGTGCTTATTCCGCAGCTTGTTACCTATTTAGGTGCTTCTTTGCTTGCACTGCTAATTGGCTTGTTTATGTATTTGTCTGTACTGCGCCGTACGTTGAATCCTTTGTCTCATATGGAAAGAACCGTTGAGCACATCAACTCGGGCAATCTAGCGCAGCGGCTGCCTGTTGATCAAGGACAATTAGAAATCGATCGTGTATCGATTGCATTCAACGGCATGCTTGAGCGGTTGGAACAATCATTTAAGTCTGAACAGGAAGCAAAGGAACAGATGCGCCGTTTCGTTGCAGATGCTTCTCATGAGCTTCGTACGCCATTGACTTCGATTCGTGGCTTTCTGGAAGTGCTGATGCGAGGGGCAGCTTCTAATCCGGAACGGTTGGGCAAAGCATTGAAGAGTATGTACGGGGAAGCAGAGCGTTTGCATAGGCTCGTAGAAGATCTGCTGAGTCTCGCGAAGCTGGACCGTGAACCTATTATTCAATTACAGTCAGGGGCGATCGATCGCGTCATCTTCGATATGGAGCAGCAGCTTTTATTGCTGGCTGGTGATCGAACCGTACAATTGGATGTTGAAAAAGAGGCGCTGTGCTTATTTGACAAGGATATGATGAAGCAAGTCATTCTAAACTTGTTCCATAATGCGGTACAGCATACAAATGCGAAGGAAGGCGTAATTCAACTGTCGCTCCGTTATACAGGGAATTGTGTTGAAATCGATATAAAAGATAATGGAGTTGGGATTGCGGCTGAACATGTACCGCATCTATTTGAGCGATTTTATCGGATTGATTCGTCTCGCACGCGTAAATGGGGTGGAGCAGGCTTGGGACTTTCCATTACCAAATCGATTATCGATAAGCATAATGGGAGCTTGCATGTAGAAAGTGAGCTTGGTAAAGGTACGTTATTCCGCGTGATACTACCTTCTGTGAACCAATCAGCAGGTTCTAAGTAAAGAAAATGGTCGCTCGAATCATGAAGAAAGTTGGAGGATGCTCCTTCATTCGTTATAATGATAGGAAGAGCAATCATCGATGGGATGCAGAAGAGAGGAAAATGAATCGTGACATTAACATTTAAACAATTACCTATAGATACAATTTATGCAGATAAGTTGGAGCAGCGAGGTATCGTAACGCCTTCGCCTGTACAGGCGGAAGCGATTCCTGCTGCTGTTGAAGGACGCGATGTGCTGGCTCAATCCCAGACAGGAACAGGTAAGACGCTGGCGTACTTGCTGCCGGTTCTTACACGTATCGAGCTGGATAAAAGCGCTTTGCAGGCAGTAGTTGTCGCGCCTACGCAAGAGTTGGCGATGCAGATCGTGCGCGAGGCAGAAGCGTTGGCGGGCGCGGAAGGGCTTATCGTGGCACCGCTTATCGGAGGCGCGGCCTTGAACCGCCAGCTGGACAAGCTGAAACAGCGTCCACAGCTTGCAGTAGGTACGCCAGGGCGTATTCGCGAGCTATTGGACATGAAGAAGCTGAAAATGCACGAGGTTCGCACGATCATCATAGACGAGGTGGATCATGTGCTGCGTCAAAGCGGGGCAGGAGATACAGAATATATCATGAATCGAGCACTACGTGATCGTCAGCTGTTATTCTTCTCTGCGACGTTGCCTGCTGAAGTGAAAAAGCTTGCTTCGGAATGGATGAAGGATCCCGTAAATGTCGGTATCGAACCGGATAAACGTGTTGCGGACACCATTACGCACTCCTTTATCGTATCAGAGGAGCGCGACAGAATAGACATGCTTAGACGTCTTGTGCGTCACTACAACCCGAAAAGCTCCATTGTGTTTGTCAATGATTCGGACATGATCGGCGAGTGGGAATCGAAGTTGAAGTATGCTCATTTATCAGTAGGTACTTTATATGGGAATGCTCCGAAGCAGGAACGAGTTCAGGTACTGCGCCGATTCCGTGAAGGTGAGTTCCAACTGCTGCTCGCGACCGATGTCGCTGCTCGTGGCTTGGATATCGCTGATCTCGAGATCGTATTCAGCTTGCAGCCTGCAATCAGTGCGGAGCACTATGTACACCGTGCAGGACGGACAGGACGTATGGGTCGTAAAGGGATATCTGTAAACCTGATTACGGAACGTGAGCTTTTCATTATGCGTAAGTTCGAGCGTGAGCTTAATATCGAAATTCAAGAATGGTCGTACTCTGATGGCAAAGTTCGTCTTGTTGAAGAGGGAGCGGTCAAGCGCAAACCTCAAGCGCGCAAGCCAGTTGAAACTCGACAATCTAGCTCACAGCGCAAGACGAACGATCGCCATCGCGATAAGAAGAGTAAAGGTGCGCCAAAGTGGTTGAAAGCGAAGCAGCAAGACAATGGGGATAAAGGCCGCCCTCAACAATAACAGGGGATTAAAGTCGGTCACTCACCATAATAAAGAAAACAAATGCTAGCGCCCTAGGGCGCTAGCATTTTTCTTAACGAACATGCAATTTATAACGGATATCTTCATTTGCAAACTTGTACACATATAACAAATATTGACCCGGCTCCGCTTCGTACGAAGCATTCATGCCGCGACCTTCCAGCTCAAGTGGATACACAACAGGTCGCTCCAAATCGCCTTCCTTAAATAACATCCAGTTTACGCCTTCACCAGCTTGCTTCTCCAGCTCAATGCGCAAATCGGATGGCTTGTCCACAGTAACGAGGAAAATGTCCTGCGTATCTGTACCTTCAAGCGCCCCAAGCGTTGTCCGATTCATCGGCAGTGGGTTGCTAACTGAATCAGGTGTATCATTAGGCTCAGATTCAACCAATGGTTCCAACTCTTTATCCGGTTTTGTTTCACCATCTGGCGAAGATGCTGCCTTCACTTTTAATTGATACGGCTGCTCGCCAGCACCTATTTTATATACAAATACATAATACGTCCCCGACCTAGCGGATACAGAACCTGTTAAGCGATTTCCTTCAACTTGTGTCGGATAACCTGCGAAGTTGGCCATATCAGATTCATGATAAACAATCCAAGCTAAACCATCTTGATTGGCTGCTTCCAGCTCAATGCTCCAATCCTCTTCTTTGCTCACTTCAAAACGGTAAATATCCATGTAGTCTTCGTCATTCACTTTACCGCTTACGACTTTCCCGGAACCGTCCACAACGACTGCCTCTTCCGGCTTGTTGTTTGGCTCAGCGTCTACATTAACTTGCTTATCGTCAGGCTGTTGACCGCTGTTGCCGTCTTCTTCACCTGAACCGTTATCGCTACCATTTCCGTTGCCATCTTGGCCGCCATTGTTACCATTTTCACCACTACCGTCTTTGTCACCATCATCCGGCTGTTGACCAGTACCTTCACCGTCTGGAAGTTTGCCGTGGAACACAACATCATAAACAAATCTTCCTTCGTTATCTACACGATAGTTTGTAAAATAAGCAGTTACTGTTTTATAGCCGTTCCATGGCTGCTCAGACAACGTACGCAAGAAGCCGTCTGCGAGCTCGCTCATCACTTTCCAGTCATCTGTTTTTCCAGTAGACATAGTGCCCGTGTACGTTCCTCTAAGCTCAAATGTATTGAAAAATGCAGACTTCTTCTCCTGCGTAACGACATCGCTTATTCGAGCTACACGTGTAATTTCATCGTAAATGGAGGATGCAGACTTCGGCGCAAGTGGGCTCATATAGTCGTCAGACACCAGAGGTACCGTCATGCTGTCAAACTGCGCAACATGATCCGCAATGGAACGCTGATACGCTTCATTCGTATGTGCATTGATGCTCAAGTAATTAAGCTGCTCACTATAAGCTTCTGCGTTTCCGCTTCGAATGGCCGTATGGATGCGATCAAGCTGCATCATATCGTTTTGATACAAGTAATCATATAGGGCAAACGAATAGTTATAGAAGTTCCACGTTCCATACTTCGAATTTACAGTGTCTGATACGGTAAAACGTGTCCCTCTATCATATTTTATGTTGCTTACGACTGATTTTCGCGGCTTAATGCCCTCAAGACGTGTCGCTCCTGCAAAGAATTCAGCTCCGCCTTCCTCAAACCAAGGCATACGTCCTCCGTCATACAGTTGACCTTGTCCCCAGCCGCCTGGTACCCCGTAGCGCCCTTGTAAATAATGCGTAACTTCATGTCTAAACAATTCTTCAAGGCTGTAAATACTCTGTTCAGCTGTTCGATCGTATGTAAAGAACGTCCCGTCTCCTTCAATGTAAATACCGCCGTTGTTGGTCTCATACCCATATAAATATTTGTTCATCCGATATTCATCCGGATTGTTGTAAATGACGACCGTAAGCACATCGTCCACATTTCCTGGTTCCAATGCTTTATCATGACCTGTCACGCGGAAAAATTGAGCTTGTACTTCTTTAGCTGCCCAGTATAAACGCTGGATCTGATCATCACTCAAATTTCCACCTGTTTTAAATACAACTTTGCCTTCGTCGAAAACAGTCTGTTTCGATAAATATTTCTCTTTTCCCGCTTGCTTCAGCGCGTCCATGTTTACTTGATTGCCGTTAGCATCCACTCGAGCATAGTGTTGTTCAATCTGAGCTGCCGCTTCAAAGTATAGTTCACTAAGCGCGGAATCTTTCTGCATCACATCCGTAAGGATACGATTTGCCTGCATTGGATCGCTATAGTAATGACCGAGCGCCCCCGTGAAGTAAATTGCATTGTTTGTTAACCAGACATGGTCTTGAGAACGTGGGCCGTTTTGAGCCAAACGGAAAAATTGATCCAAGTAAGCGTCTATTGCTCCTTTGAACGAAGCTTCGCGACTTTTATCATCCATGCGCCACATCAAATTGTAGCCCACACCATCTATAAGGCTAAAGTAAGAATTAGATGCAGCATTGTCATTTGCCAAAACATCCACACGGTCGACAAACTGTTTCACAACTTCAGCCAAATGATTAATCGTATCGACATCAACGGTGGAATTCGAAATCATTTTACCTGTGGAGCCAATGACTTTGTTTTGAACATCCGTTCCCCAAGTAAACGCTGAATTTTGAGTAATGGCCGTAATGGCAGGCATCACTTTTTCACGATAGGCTGTTGTATTAAGCTTGGACAATCCGTCATTATAGAAACCTAAATAATAGCCTGAACGGAGCACCTCTACCAAAGTAGTAATGCCTTTTTCATCTTCTGCTGTAAATGAAGCCCCGCTTGCTGCAAGCTGATCCACAATGGCCTGAAAACGTGCTTCATCTTCATAAAAACGCTGTACATCGTCATTATATTTAAACAATTCGGGCATTTGCGTCCATTCAATGCTCATTAGCAGTTCAGTTAACTGGTCGTACGGCATTGCGTTTAATTGCGCCATACTATAGGTGGACTGCTTGTTACTTAGAACGGATCTACTCTCTTGCTGAGGAGCAGGCTGCTGTTGATCCAAGCTGCCAATCGGATCTGCAAGCACATCTGCTCGCGCACCTTTACCTGATACCATTTTCATAACATCAGAATGTGCTGGCATTTGAGATAAATCACTGTTTACCTTGTTGTTTGCCGCGCGACTATTTACCTTACTGCTGCTCGTCGCACTCTCAGCCGCTACTGTCACCGGACCGCTTATCGCAACAACTGCCGCAATAAACATTGCTGTACATCTAGACCAACTTTTTGTTCTCATGATGCAAAATTCCCCTTTGTGAGTATTAGATTAATATTCGTTTGATTATATGAACATTAATTAATATATCGGAAGTAAAAGGGGCTAATGACATGCAACTATATGACTGTTTTTACTTACAAAAGCGGGTCTTTAGTACGGGGAATATTATTGGGGACTGAAATTGATGAATGATTGAGCATCGAGTATACGCTATTTATATGTATGTAGTGTTGAAATATGGAAAAATATCTATATACTCATAGAAAGATGCTGAATAATGTAAATAATTAGTTGGCATTTATATTTAACCCACACCAAGTGTAAACCCTCAAAGCTCGATCTTCGTTGATGATCTACTACTTTTATGATTAACGTATAGAGAGGGGAATCCAATTGTTATTTTATACTCGTCGTTGGAAAATCATTGTTGTGTATTGTCTTGTTCTAACATTATTGGCTGGATGCACAAGTGGGGACAAGGGTGAGCTGCCTCCTTTGCCTGAGGATGGATCTGGGACCATTAGAATCTTATTCGGGGATGAGCAGCAGTTTATGAACGAGTATGGAAACACGTTCAATGTAAAATACCCTGAAATAAAGTTTGAAATTGTATCTACCAAAGAGCTCTATGATTCACTAGGCCCTGATGACGATTACTATGAAAACTATATTAATTTTGTGAAAAAGAAAAAGCTCGATGTTGTCATGCTACCTCAATCTGACTATGAGCATTTTTCGAGTGTAGGGGCGTTATACCCAATCGAGTCGCTTATCAAAGCGGAAAAATATCCGATTGATGATTTTCATCCGGGTGTCATTGATCTATTGCGAGAGCTAGGAGGGAACTCTTTGAATGGGCTAGCTGTCCAATTCGACTCGTCTGCGCTGTTTTACAACGTAGATTTGTTCAAGGAATATGGAGTAGAGCTTCCTCGTCATAAAATGTCGGTACAGGAGATGCTGCAGCTCGCAGATCGTTTCAATAGCAAATCCGAGGCAGAAAAAGATCGAGTATACGGATTCCACAGTGAATATATGGCCCCTACACAAATGCTGTTCTCATTAGCGGAAATGTCGAATCTCCAATTTGTAGATGCTACCGCAGAAAAAATAGTAATGGACAGTGAGGCATGGAAATCTATATTTGTTAGTTATGCAGAGCTTGTAAAGGAAGGTAAGACGAATCTAATTAAACCGACTAGCGATATGAGGCCGGGACAAGGATTCGCACAAGGAAAGGCAGCAATGACAATCGGAAGCTTATTTATGATCGAGCAAATTCAGAATCCTCATCGCTATGGTCAAGATGAAAATCAGAAGAAAAAAGCGTTCGAGTGGGGGATGGTTACGGTCCCTATTGATCCAGCTAATCCAGATGAATCTTCTATGATCCAGTTGAGTAGTATTTTTGCAATTACGAAAGATTCGATTAACAAGCGTGCTGCATGGGAGTTTGTAAAGTTCAGCGCTGGTCCCGAGCTCGCTCGTATTCATAGCCGGAATGTTAATAAATTAACAACACGAACGAAGTATCAGCATGAGATTGCGGGCAAAAGTACGGAAGCGTTCACGTTATTGAAGCCAGGATCAAATGCTCGTGCTTTATATCGAACCTTTTATAAAAACAACGTATCTGATGAGTTCTATGCATCGTTTCAAAATAAACTAAATGAATCTATTATGGCTGTTGCTGATGGGAAAAAGTCGCCTGAGCAGGCGTATGAACAATTATTGCCGGAGCTTCAGAAGGACTTGGATATAGATCGTCAAAAGAGAGAGGACAAGAAAGCGAAATAATAAAAATAGTAGCTATTTAGGTGCGTTCAGCAGCTCTTCTATTAGAGTTGGGGGACGCACTTTTTTGTACGTGTGTAAGAAGTAAATAAAAATTAAGAATTTACAAATTTATGAACAAAGGATAACTCTTTTATACAGTTCAAAGGAAATACGAGGAATTTATAAAACCAAAAGATGGTCTATCTTATCTAGTAATTTAGAAGGAGAGTGGAGAAATTGAAAAGAGAGAGTTATTCACGTCATGGGAAGCTGCTGCTTGTGTTAAGTCTGGTCGTCACGATGCTGGCAGCTTGTACAGGAGGCAGCAAAAGTGATTTGCCTCCTCTGGCAGAGGATGGTACCGGTAAAATTAGAGTCATGTACTGGGGCGAAGAAGAATTTTTGCTCGATTACGGGACGCCATTCAATGTAATGTATCCTGATATTGAGTTTGAGGTTGTGCCAATGGCTGAGTTAAGGCGCTCTATAGAACCTGATGATAACTACACGGAAAAATTGACCGAATTTATAAAAGATAAAAAGCTGGATGTAGTGCTGTTAAATCAAGAAGAATTTAAAAAGATTGCGAATGAAGGAATGCTATATTCACTAGATGCGCTCATTCGAGACGAACAATATCCAATCGATGATTTCCACCCAGGTACCATTGATATTCTGCGTCAGATGGGAGGGAACTCTTTATATGGATTATCCTCATACTTTGAATCGTCTGTCCTATTCTACAATGAAGATTTATTTAAAGAATATGGGGTGGAGCCGCCTCGACCTAACATGTCGGTAAATGAAGTGCTGGAACTAGCCGAACGATTTGAAAGCAAGTCCAATCAAGGTAAAGATCGCATTAACGGTATACATAGCGAGTATATGAGTCCTGGTATGATGCTGAGGTCTTTTGCATCTATGGCTGGCTTGCAGTTCGTTGATCCGAAAGCAGAAAAAATCGTAATGAACAGTGAAGCATGGAAAAAGCTGTTTATCCAATATGCTGAACTAGTGAAAGACAAGAAGACGAATTTTATTGAACCAGACAAACAGGATGGTTATGCCCACGGATTTCTCGAGGGGAAGTCGGCTATGCTCATAGCGGATTTATGGATGATGGACAACATTAGAAGTGCTCAACTACACAATCAAAGTAACAAGAAAAAGACGTTTACATGGAATATCGTCCCTGTTCCCATTGACCCAGCTAAGCCAGACGAATCTCAAATGGTCAAATTTGGCGGCATTTTTGCGATGCTGAAAGATGCCACGAACAAGCGCGAGGCATGGGAGTTTATCAAGTTTAGTGCAGGTCCAGAAATGGCTAAAGTTAATGGCAGCTTTTCTAGTAAGTTAACGACACGTACGAAATATCAAAAGGATATTTGGGGAGCTAACATGGGAGCATTTACGAAGCTTAAGCCTTCTCTTTCTCCTTCTCTTCAAGAGACACTTACTAAAAATAAAATATCGGCATCATTTATTGAACAGATAGATCAGTCTATTTATGAGGCCATTCATTCTGTTGTGGATGGGAAGAAATCCTCAGAGCAGGCTTACACTGATCTGCTGTCAGAGCTTCAGAAGCATTTGGATGAAGCCAGAGTAAAAGGACAGAAAGAAAAGGATAAGCCGAAAAAATAAGTTTTAAATACGGTTTGAGGAAAAATATGATACTTCTATTTTCTAGTAGATATATAAAAGGAGAGAAAAGACGTTGAAAAAGATACATGTTGGACGTCATGGGAAGCTGCTGCTTATATTAAGCCTCGTTATGACGATGTTATCTGCTTGTACAGGAGGGGCTAAAAGTGAGCTCCCGGAGCTGCCTGAAGATGGTTCGGGTAAGATTCGAGTGATGCACTATAGCGAACAGCAATTTATGAGTTTCTACGCGGTTCCTTTTAAAGTGAAGTATCCGAATATCGAATTTGAAATTGTTCCAGCAAGTGAATTTTATGGCTCCATAGACCCTAATGATAACTATACCGAGAAATTAATTGAATTTATAAAAAAGAAAAAGTTGGATGTGGTGCTGCTGGATCAAAAAGAATATGAGCAGGCAGCTAGTCAGGGAATCTTATATCCGTTGGATTCGCTTGTAAAAGACGAAAACTATCCGATTGATGACTTTCATCCAGGGGTTATTGAACAATTGCGGCAGTTAGGTGGAAATACGCTGTATGGACTGGCTACTGCTTTTCAATCTTCTGCCCTGTTTTACAATGTAGATTTATTCAAAGAATACGGTGTAGAGCTGCCGAGGCACAAAATGTCTGTAACAGAAGTATTGGAGCTTGCCGAGCGGTTTGAAAGCAAATCTCAAAAAGATAGTGATCGTATATATGGAATGAATAGCACATATATGTCTGGTGGACATATGTTGCAAACTTTTGCGTCCATGGCAGGGCTGCAGTTGGTTGATCCGAAAGCTGAGAAAATTCTCATGGACAGTGAAGCATGGAAATCGCTATTTATTCAATTTGTGGAGCTTATCAAGGATAAGAAGTGGAACATTGCTGCGTCAAATGGTTATAACAACTATGATCCATCCTTCACAGAAGGAAGATCAGCTATGACGATAGGCCATACATGGATGATGAAGCAAATGAAATATGCTCAAGATTATGACAAAGATAAAAAAATGTTCAACTGGGAAATGGTGACGGTCCCTGTTAATCCAGCTATGCCAGATGAATCATCCCAGATTCAAATGAGCAACATTTTTGCGATGACGAAAGATTCGACTAATAAACGTGCGGCATGGGAATTTATCAAATTTAGTGCTGGTATTGAAATGGCCAAAATTAGAGGGAAATCTTCAGGAGAGTTGACGACGCGTTCAAAATATCAAAAGGATCTATACGGAAAAAGTGTAGAAGCGTTTACGATGCTGAAGCCGTCAACTGCTCCAACGGTTCGTGAGACAATGGTAAAGAATAACGTATCGGACATCTCATTTTTCGGAAATGCAGAGAAAGCCTTTGAAGAAGCGTTTAAGTCCGTTGTCGATGAGAAAAAGACTGCAGAGCAAGCTTATGAAGAGCTAGTACCAGAACTTCAGAAGCATTTGGATGAAGCTAGACGGAAAGGGCAAGAGGAACAAGCAAAAAAGAAAAAATAAGCGCTCATTAGCATGCATGGATCAACAACAAAAACATAATAGAACACAAATAATAACGAATGCTGTCACAAAGTGCAGCATTCGTTTTGTTTATACAGATAGACAGCTAAGAAACATACATCATGAAAACTACGGTTGTTGATGAACCAATCTTATACGTACGCACATCATATAAAACTCATATTTTCTGCTGAATGGCTGTAGCACTGCTCCCTCTAACGGTCGCTATTGATGTTATTTGCACAAAATCGCCCATAGTAGAATTTTAACGGTCGTAAGAGCGCTTATTTTAGCAGTAAGGGCGAACATCACCGTTTCAACTGGCAAATAAGCTTTCTGGCGTCCTTTAAAACTTAGAATAAGTAAAAATAAGCTGAATAGCCTCTATGACAACCGTTAACGGAATAATGAGTAGGTTGGCAGTTGATTATCGAATATTTGAGTTGTAAAACTCACTTCTTTAAGGACGAGAAGGTGATTATTTGGCATGCGTAATTTTCTAATAGATGGTTATTCAACAGGCGTGCATGAAAACAAATAATGTATAGATAGGGAGAGGAAAATGAACATACTAAGTCGGTTTAAACAATGGAAAATCGTTGTCATCGTAAGCCTCGTCGTCGTACTGCTAACGGCTTGTACAGGGGGAAATAAAAGTGAGCTTCCTCCTATGCCTGAGAGCGGAGAAGGAACGATTAGAGTGTTGTACTGGAACGAAGAGCAGTTTATGAAAGACTATGGATCATCTTTCAATGTGAAGTATCCCGACATTGAGTTTGAAGTAGTTTCAACGGGTGAGATGTTTCAATCGATTGGACCGGATGATGATTACCATCAGAAGATGCTCGCATTTGTGAAAGACAAGCGGCTTGACGTTGTCATTTTGAATCAGCCTGATTATGAGCGATTTTCATCAGAAGGATTACTGTATAAAATAGATTCGCTTATCGAAGATGAAGAGTATCCAACTGCTGATTTCCATCCTGGAGTTATTGACCTACTGCGGGAAAAGGGCGGTAATGCGCTGTATGGATTAGCTGCTCATTTTAGTGCTAGTGCCTTGTTCTATAACGTAGATCTATTTAAAGAGTATGGGGTTGAGCCTCCACGCCATAAGATGACTGTAAATGAAGTGCTGGAGCTTGCAGCGAGGTTCGATAATAAATCTAACAGTGACAAGGATCGTATTTATGGATTTGATGCCGAAAGTAGGGAGCTTGGCTACATGTTAATTCACCTTGCGGACATGTCCAATTTGCTGCTAGTTGACCCGAAAGCGGAAAAAATAGTAATGGATAGCGAAGCATGGAAGACTTTGTTTTTCAATTATGCTGAACTTGCAAAGGAAAAAAAGATCAATTATTATGATCGCGCGAGCAATGTATTTGGATCTGGGTTTTATGATGGAAAAGCAGCGATGATGATAGGAGAAGAATGGGCGATAGGGCAAATGAAAACGGCCCAATATTTAAGCAGCAAAAATGGAGCAAAGCCAAAAGCGTTCGAATGGGGGATGGTTACCATTCCTGTCGATCCATCTAGACCAGACGAGTCGAAGATAATAACGTTATCCAGCATTTTATCGATGATGAAAGATGCGCCTAACAAGCGCGGGGCATGGGAATTTATTAAGTTCAGCGCAGGAATTGAAATGGCTAAAATTACGGGTAAATCAGAAGGAAAACTGACGACACGGACCAAATATCAAAAGGATATGGCTGGAAAGAATGTAGAGGCATTTACGATGTTGAAACCAGCGACCAATTCACCATTTTTATATGAAACGCTAAATAAAAATAAGGTGTCTCAGGAGTTTTTCCAAAATCTATTTACGGAATTAAATACTACTTTCAAGGATATTGCTTCAGGAAAAGTCACTCCGGAACAAGCATATGGAGAGTTGCAAATAAAGCTTCAGCAGCAGTTGGATACGGCTAGAGAAAAAGGCGCTGCGCAAAAAGCTAAGATCAAGAAATAACACTTGAGTAATAGACGACCAGTGAATCCATTAGGACTTGCTGGTCGTTTTATATTCATTGATTTTTATAATAAATCGTTACACAGCCTCAGTTGTGTCATGGCAAATGCAGTTTTATACTTTAACTAAGAACATATATGGATGTTTATCCATAGGAAGTAAATTCACACACAAATTACCTCTTGGTTGCAAAATACACTTCATCTTTATTTCTTCCATCACATTTGATCAAACACAGAATGAACCAGCTTAATACGTAAGCGCTTTATTATTAGTGAAGGCTGCGTCCCAGCTACTCATCATGATCGTTTACATCTACCCAAGCTCAAGAAATGTATAGGCGCAGTATTACTATATGAAATAGTTAAAGAGAGGGGAATGATCATGTCTAGTTGGACTCGTCCATGGAAGTTGGTTGTCGTGTTAAGCCTTGTTGTTTCGCTGTTAGCTGCGTGTACAGGAGGAAGTAAGAGTGAACTGCCGGAGCTGCCTGAGAATGGGGCCGGGAAAATTACGATTATGCATTATGGCGAAGAGCAGTTTATGAGCGAGTTTGGCAATACATTTAGTGTGAAGTTTCCTGAGATTGAACTTGAAGTAGTCGAAATGCAAGATTATTTCCAATCACTAAAGCCAGAAGATGATGGTGATAAGAAACTTGTTGAGTTTATTAAAAATAAAAAAATAGACGTTGCTATGTTGAATCAAGACAATTACGAGTCTCTTTCTTCGGCAGGGGTGCTATATAAGCTAGACACCATCATTCAAGATGAAAAGTATTTAATCGATGATTTTGCACCTGGTGTCATGGATTTGATTCGTGAGAAAGGTGGCAATGCAATTTACGGATTGCCGACATCGTTTAACAGCCAAGTTTTATTTTACAATGCAGATTTATTTAAAAAGCACGGTGTAGATCCGCCAACGAACAAAATGTCTGTTACGCAAGTTCTTGATTTGGCCAAGAGATTTGATAGCAAATCTAAAGACGAGAAGGACCGTATTTATGGCATTCATACAGGATATTGGAGTCTCGCCGATTATTTGCTTTATCTCGGGGAGGCAGCGAATATGCAAATCATCGATCAAAAAGCAGAAAAAGTAGTGATGGATAGCGATGCTTGGAAAACGCTATTTTTCGATTATGCGGAGCTTGTGAAAAGTGGGAAAATCAACGTGAATGACCAGAATGCTAACGGAGGATATGATCCCGGTTTCGCTGGCGGCAAGTCGGCTCTTGGTATTGGTCAGCAGTGGACGATTGAACAAATGAAGTATGCGACGCGCTACGGTCCAGATGGGAAACCAGGCAAACCATTCGAATGGGGGATGGTTACTGTCCCTGTAGATCCAGCGAATCCGGATGAGTCTTCCTTAGTAGAGCTTTCTGAAATTTTTGCGGTTACGAATGATTCACCAAATAAGCGCGCAGCATGGGAATTTATTAAGTTCAGCGCGGGACCAGAGATGGCCCGTATCAATGGCCGTTCGACTAGAAAGCTAACAGCTCGAACGAAATATCAAAAAGAAATTAACGGAAAGAGCATGGAAGCCTTCACGATGCTTCGCCCTGCTAAAAATAGTTATTCTGTATACGAAACCTTAAATAAAAACGACGTGTCGGGGGATTTCCACTCGACGTTGACGATGAAATTAAATGAAGCGTTGACGGCCGTGAAAGATGGCAAGAAATCAGCGGAACAAGCCTATGCGGATTTACTGCCAGAGCTACAGAAGGCGCTTGGAGAAGCGAAGCAAAAAGGAGCAAAGGAGAAAGCAAAGAAAAAATAGCCGCTTACATCAAGCGGGTTAGCAAAGCACGCCCAGCAGCTTATCCAATAAGCAGACAGGGCGTGTTTTTCATTGCTGCCAAGGTTAGTTGTAATGTGAAAATTATGGATATATAATTTAACTTGTGCATGTTGATAGGTACATATATGTTTTCAAAGCAATCCGGATGCTTTGTTTACGTCCTTCCTCTTACGTCTAGCATTCTATCTACGGCCCATCTGAAAATCCTCTTAGATCACACATCACCATATACGAAGATATGATTTCAATTGATAATTTCTTGTGATAGTAAGGCTGTGTCACTCGTATTTCACCATGACCTTTACCTCCATTGAATTATTAGACGCAGTATAACTATAGTAATTGCCTTAATAGAGAGGGGAATGAACATGTCGAGTTGGACACGTCAATTAAAGCTAGTAGTTGTGTTAAGTCTTGTCGTCTCATTATTGGCCGCTTGTATAGGTGGAAGTAAGAGCGAATTGCCTGAGCTTCCTGAAAATGGCGCGGGAAAAATTACGGTCATGCACTGGAGTGCAGACCAGTTCATGAATGAGTTGGGAAATACGTTTAATGTGAAATATCCCGAGATTGAGTTTCAAGTAGTCGAGTCTAGTGAATTTCATGATTCTTTCAAACCAGAAGAAGGGGAAGGGGAATACGACAAAAAGCTTGCCGAATTTATTAAAAAGAAAAAAATAGACGTCGTTATGATACAGCAAATGGAATACGAGAAGTTGGCCAAAGCAGGAGTTCTACACAAGCTGGATACGATCATTCAAGATGAAAAGTATCCGATGGATGATTTTTATCCTGGTATTGTTGATTTGCTCCGTGAAAAAGGAGGTAATGCGATCTATGGGCTGCCTAGCGGGATAAATTCTATGGCTTTATTTTATAATGTAGATTTATTTAAGAAACACGGTGTAGAGGCTCCTACACATAAAATGTCGGCTCAACAAGTGCTCGATCTAGCGCAGCGATTCCCAGGTGGGTCCGATGAAAAAGAACGTATTTATGGAATCCATACGGAGTATCGGCCTGTAGGTGACCATATGTTATCATTTGGAGAAATGTCCAACCTTCAAGTTATTGACCAGAAAGCTGAGAAAGTGGTTATGAACAGTGAAGCTTGGAAAGAGTTATTTACTAGTTATGCTGATTTAATGAAAGACAATAAAATAAATGTGATAGATATGAAAAATCAAGGCGGTTCTTATGGAACTGGCTTTTCGGCAGGGAAGGCAGCTATGGTTCTCGGTCATACCTGGATGTTCGAAGAAATGAAATATGCAGCCCGATATGGTCCAGACGGGAAACCAAGTAAACCATTCGAGTGGAATGTGGTTACGGTGCCTGTTGATCCAGCTAATACGGATGAATCTTCTAGTGTGAGCTTGGGTGAAATATTTGCAATCACGAACAATGCGGTGGACAAGCGAGCGGCTTGGGAGTTTGTTAAGTTTACGACTGGTCCTGAAATGGCCAAAATTAACGGGCGCTCTACTCGAAAATTAACGGCGCGAAAAAATTATCAAAAAGATAAAGACGGCAAAAGTCTAGAAGCTTTCACAATGCTGCGCCCTGCGAAAAATAATTATTCCCTATACAGTGCGTTAGAAAAAAATGATATATCTTATGAATTCAACCAGACATTAACTACGAAATTGGATGAGGCACTTACAAATGTGAAAAATGGCAAGAAATCTGCCGAACAAGCTTATAATGAGTTGATTCCTGAGCTTCAGAAGGCCCTTGAAGAGGCGAAGCAAAAAGGAACCAAAGAGAAGGCGAAGAAAAAATCGTAGGGTAATAAAAGAAAATAGCAGCGCGATAGCGGGCACGTCCAGCAGCTTATCCCAATAAGCAGGCAGGGCGTGCTTTGTTTATTCGCTTATAGCTTGCGGATTCGATATAATGGCATAGAGAGGTGAATGGAAGATGAATCCTTTATTAGAGGTCAATCAATTAACAGGTGGATACAGCATCGGCAGGCCTGTTGTACATCAGGTAACGTTTGCTGTGAAGCCTGGTGAAATGGTCGGCTTGATCGGCCTGAATGGCGCAGGCAAAAGTACGACGATGAAGCATATATTAGGCTTGCTTGATCCACAACAGGGACAAGTGCTAGTCAATGGAAAGCAGCTTAGCAGCGGGGCTGAGGCGTATCGTGCAGCGATAGCTTACGTGCCGGAATCGCCGCTCATGTATGATGCGTTAACCGTGTATGAGCATTTAGTCTGGTCAGCTACTGCTTATGGCGTAACCGAACAACAATTTGAAGAGCGAGTTGATGAGCTTGCGAAGCTGTTTCATATGGAAGCTCATTTACATAAGGCCGCGCAGCATTTATCTAAGGGAATGAAGCAGAAGACGATGCTGATGTGTGCGTTTATCGCACGTCCTCCACTCTACATTATAGATGAGCCGTTTCTAGGGCTGGATCCGCTTGGTATTCGCTCGCTGCTTCAATATATGAAACGGATGAAGGAAGAAGGAGCTGCTTTGCTTATCAGCTCACATATCCTTTCTACCATTGAGCAGTATTGTGATCGTTTTGTCCTGCTTCATCATGGCAAGGTGCTTATTGACGGTACCTCACAGCAATTGAAATCGGGCCTTGAGACTCGTGGGGTAGCCATGTCAGAGCAAGCTCGTTTAGAAGATGCGTTCTATGCTTGGGTCGGGGATGATAGCGTATCATCGGAGGTTCCTGATGAGAGATAGCGTTGAGCGTTCAGCGAGTACTTCTCGAAGCTCGTACGAACAAGCTGATGTGCGCAAGTGGATACATCCAGAAAAACTATGGGCGGATCGAGTATTCTCGTATTGGCAGTCGATCATTCCTTACGTAGGGTATGTAATTCGAAGTGGATTCGGATTTATGATAGCCTTGTTATTTGTTGCAGGAACAGCTCTATATGCATCTTACTTGGAGCGTGTACCAGCAGACTTTCCTGTTCGATGGTTGGCATTGGCTATTTTAGTGCCTACGCTTGTTCATATGACGTATCGGACATTTATCGTGGAAGCAGACCGTGTGTTTTTTCTGCGTATTGCGCATAAAATGCAGCCTTATTTAAGACGGAGTGTTCGATATAGTCTTATTCCTCGACTGCTGCTGACGGCAGTTGTATGGACAGTCATTTGGCCTATATATCAGCGGGTGGAAGTATCACCTAAGCCTTATTTGTTAATGCTTATCGTTTTGCTAGTATTGAAGCTAGTCGTAGCTTATGGCGTATGGGTAGAACGGCATGTGACAGATAAAGATTCTTTGTTTTGGCTTGATTGGTCACGTAAAATCGTATGCGTACTATTTATCTGGGCTTGGTTGTGGTTTCCTATACCCGCCGCAGGTCTGCTCTCGGGAGTGATTGGCATTGTTTATTTGTTGGGGCTCCGTCGTGTGTCTGTTTTAACTTTTGCTTGGGATGCACATATGGAGGCAGAACGTGTTCATCAACAGCGAATCCAGCAATTTTTAAGCAGCTTTGTAGACTTGCCGGCAATGGATGAGCGAAGATATGCACGACCATGGATGAATTTGCTCGGCAATCGCTACTCATTCCGTCAACCCTATGCCTACCACTACATGTTGGCCAAGACTATTATACGCAGCGAGTGGTTAGGTATATGGATGCGTTTAACGGTGATCGGAACGCTGCTTATTACATTTGCGAAAGATACGCCTTGGAACGGATTGCTGCTGCTGTTATTCCTTGTAGCTATTAGTGCGCAAAATCGGACCTTGTTCCAACTTCATAAGCACGATGTATGGTACCAACTGTATCCGCTTTCTCCAAGTGCGAAGAAAGATGCAGCACTAACATACAGCTCAGCATTTCATCTCCTATCTGCGCTTATCCTGCTCGTACCTGTTATACTGGGTTCTACTTCGATCATGTACCGAGCTGCAGCAGCAGGAATCGCTGTTTTGATCGTAGGATGTACTCGATGGTCTCGTGGACGCTCGAAGCTGCAAGATGAAGATGAAGAAGATTAATGCAAAATAAGCCGGGAGTACAAGCCTCTTTACCGACTATCGGTAGAAGCTTGTGCCCCGGCTTTTATAATGGAACGTTTAGTTCCGTTCACGTCAAAGTATTAAAAATTATCGGGAAAGCCTACTTAGGATTCTTTAGGCATCCCACTTAGATGCTCATGAATCAATTTCCACTGGTTGTTATCTTCTCGAACAAATACATTGGTAGCTCGACCGCTGCCAGATGCAAATTCACCATGGATATATCCTTCCCAATGATACGTGTACAAGCAGGTAGCTTGAACTTCGCTCATAGCAATCCACTGCATATCAGAGGCAGCGTATACTTCTTCTCGTACGAGATCCCACGCTTGCTCGAAATAGTGCTGGATTTCATGATGTGTTCTGCACGTTCGATTGGAGAACCAGTAGACCGCATCAGGATGAAGCAAGGTACGAACTTGATTGAAATCATGTGTGTTCGTGGCTTCTATATAGTTAGCTAGTGCCTGTTCATAGGTGTTCATATCAATATTACTTGCTCACTTTCGATGAAGTCAGATCAAGAACACCTTGATAGATCGTATCAAACAGCTCAGGCAGATGTTCTTCTTCAATACAAGAGAATGCAACGCGAAGATCCGTCTCACCTAGAGCAATTGTGCCGATGCCGTACTGCTCCAGCAAGTGGACACGCAGATCTTCAGCGGACACCTTGCTAAGACGCAAGCACATAAAGTAGCCGGAGTTGAAAGGATAATAGCTCCAAGCACCTTCATATTTACCGCTGTCGAGCAAGGATTTGACGACGTTCGCACGAGCTTTCATAATGTTAAACTTTTCTTGCTTCTGTTCCGCAAAGGCAGGTGACTGAAGTGCCTTAAGCACAAAAGTTTGAGAAGGATGAGGGCCGCTCGATATGGTCGAACGAATAATACCCATAGTCTTCTGCTCTAAGGCAGCAAGCAGCTTTTCGGAAGTAGATGCATAGGTGATGAACCCTACACGGAAGCCCCATACATATTCTTCTTTCGTTGCGCCGTCTACCTTCACTGCTAGTACATTTGGATGCAGAGATGCCAACGCCCCAAATAGAGATTCTTGTACGGAATCTTCAAAGAACAAGCCGTAGTAAGCATCGTCTGAGACAACGACAAGCTTCATTCCGTTCTCAGCTGCCTCGCGAATAACGGACACAATAGCTTGCGCTTCTTCTCCTCCCGGTGTATATCCTGTCGGATTGTTCGGGAAGTTAAGCAATATGATTGCTTTTCCTTTGCTGGAATGCGCTTGAAGCACTTGGCGTAAACCATCACTATTGAATTTCATTTCGTCGTTATATAAAGGATAGTAAGCTATTTGTGCACCGCGACGAATATTGAAAGTTAGCTCGTAATTCTCCCAGTTCTTATCGGGCATCACGACGATATCGTCTTCATCTGCAAACAAATCTGCAACGATGCTTAAGCCATGCGTCAATGCATTCGTCACGATAGGATTGCTAATAAGCTTCCCTTCCAGAGAAGGTGTTTCTTTGAAAATCTTTTCCTTCCAAATACTGCGAAGCTCAGGCTTACCAGCAGGAGGGGCATATGGATAAAGATCCTTTGGTTCGAAGGCGGACAGCTGATCTTGGATGACTTTTAGATGCATGGGTCCTTTGCCTTCTGTTGCAATACCGATTGTTGCATTGAATTTTTTCGCTTTAGCTGATGCTTCAGCAGACTGGTTCAAAATCCCCTCTTTAGGGAAATAAATGAGCTGTCCAAGGCGGGATAACATGCTGTACACGTGTTCATTTTCTTGACGAATGGATTCATTCAATTGCTGAGCTAGTGGGTTCATCATCTTCATCCTTCCAACGTCGATAATAATCGGTTACACAATGCCTTTATTATAGCACTCGCAGGAGAGATCGTCATCGTCGTAGTGGAAAAGGGTGGATATTTATAGGCTGCTATTTCGAAAAAGAAGAAATTGGACAAATGAGAAGGAGAAAACATGTAATTAAATATCGAAATGAGCAGGAAAAAAGCTTATGCTTATATAAATGAAATAGAATTAGTTTAAGCACGGAAAGGGGAGTATACAGATTGCTGCACGCATCAGCGTCTTCTTATGTACTTAAGCCAGGAATTGCTAAAATCACTTGTGAACCGAATTGGAAATGGCTGAAGCGGGAGAAGCCGCTGGAAAACTTCGACTTATTCTATGTTTGGAGTGGAGAAGGACAAGTCGTGCTCAATGATCAACCTTATGAAGTAAGTAAGGGAAGCTGCTTCTTATTCAGGCCTGGCGATCATACGAGTGCAACGCATCATCCGCAGAAGCCATTAACGCTTACCTATATTCATTTTAATATTGATGCTGATGTTACAGCTATACCGAAGCCATATCGACAGTTAACGGAGACGGTAGACTTTGAGCATTTGCTAGCACGATTCGTTCGATTGCATGTGACGCAACCTTTTGGAGCTGAGGTAGAAACACAGCTTGTATTGAAGCAGCTGATGATATATCTTCTGCGTGACGAGCTTGAAGAACCACAGGACCGGAAATTAAGCCAACAGTTAACGATGTCTGTTCATGAGGTTGCTAACTATATTCGGCAAAATCCAGGACTTTCTCATCGGATTGAAGATCTAGCCAAGCGGGCGCAGCTGTCGCCGCGTTATTTCTCTGTTAAATTTAAAGAGCTTATCGGTGTATCTGTACAAAATTATATTATTCGCTCACGTATTGAGCGGGCTGAGCATTTGCTTCATCATGCAGGCATGAATGTGACGGAGGTAGCTGACGCCTTAGGCTATCGAGACATCTTCTTTTTCAGCAGGCAGTTCAAGCAGTATACCGGAAGAAGTCCTTCTGAAATAAGATAGCGAAGCCGGTGATACTTTTTACACGATTCTGCGTACATATTTAAGGCACTGTGGAAGCAGCTGCTGGTATGAGGAATGAAATACAGCCTCTTTCTATGATAAAATAGGCGTACATAACTTTATAGTTAAAGAGGGGATTAACTTGTCTAATCAAAGCAATTTGAAAGAGTACGGCATTTTGTTAAGCGCAATCGAAGTTCATGGCAAAGAATTTTCTTCTCGTATGCGCGGTTACGATGCAGATGAGGTCAATCATTTTTTAGACCAAATTATTAAAGACTATCAAGCGTTTGAACATGTTATTGCTGACCTAGAGAAAGAAAATAAAGAATTGAAGCACAAATTGAATCAATCGGCACCCTCTGCGGCTCCTGTGAGCCTTAGTGCTGCTGTGCCAGGCTCAGGTCAGTCACAGCAATTGGAAGATTTGTTGAATCGCGTTCGTGATTTGGAGTTCCATTGTTGGGGACGAACAAAAGGGTAACGAATATACAGATTCCGAACCTGCATAGGTAAGTAAAAAAAAGCATCCCGTATACGATTATAAGTCGTAATACGGGATGCTTTTTTTCGTGTTTTGTTGTGAAAGCTGCCAATTTAGTGTGTTGGTCGTTTCGTAGACTTGGCATGAAGGGTACCTAGCGATTCGCCCATCTTCACACGTGAACCAAGCTCTAGATCGGAACTAGGCGTGAAGGTGTCGTTCTCTGTAAGCAACACGATCGTAGAACCGAATTCAAAATATGCCATATCTTGTCCACGCTCATAGGCAGGAAGCACGGCATCGTCTGCATAACGAATGCTGCTTACATTTAATGCTCCAACTTTGACGACAGATACCTCGCCCTGTTCATGGCGAATATACGTTATCAGTCGCTCATTGCGACTGAGCACTCTTGGCATATGGCGCAGGCCAAAGTCGTTAACAGGATAAACTTTACCCGGTACATGCTCACTTTCGACAGTTGTGCCTGTTACAGGGGCATGGATCCGATGGTAATCGGTAGGGCTCAAGTAAAGAACGAAGAAAAATCCATTCTTGTACTTCTGTGCGTGAGGAGACTGATGCAGCAACTCCTCCAAGGTGTAGTCTTGTCCTTTGACATTAAGGATAACACCTTCCTTGATCGTACCCATTCCAGTAATAAGCGCGTCAACAGGACTTAGCAATCTGTCGGTCTCCTGTACGAGCGGGCGCTTGCCTGGCTTTAGCTTTCTTGTGAAAAAATCATTCAGTGTCGCATACTCATGCAAAGCTTTCTCGGCTTCTTCCACGTTAATTCCGTACGACTTAGCGAACCTTGGAATAAGGGGGCGGCTAGCTCGAGAGTTGGCGAACGATCCTGCTGCTTGTGACACCCACTTGCGGGATGACAGCTCCGTTAGAAGACGCAACAATCGCTTCATCATCATTTGTTATCACCTATATTGTTGGGCGCCTCAATAAGCGTCCGTAGTCATCATGGAAACTGTCGCTTCCTTTCGACTATCTTGACATAGAACGCTTTAATTTTCAATAACGGATCTGGTATTCGCAAATTGAGCTTCTGAATCACTTGATCGTTTAGGACGAAGAAGATGGTGGTTGAAGCAGGCTGGCTCCATAGGCAATAGGGTTTTCATACGTAGCTTTCCATAATTGAAGTAGCTTTGCTTCTTTGAAGCTATAGCGCTGATCACGTCCGTTGCACTCAATAAACAGTGGACAACCATCAGGTGAAATGCCAATGTCGAGCCCAAAATCAGCGACGTTCGGAAGGATATTGGCGAGCACATGAGCAATGTGAAGGGAGAAGTTGGATACACGATTTAATAGAACTTCCGCAGTAAAATTAGGGAGTGACGCTCCGACTAGCTGCTCGAAAGGGACGACCGCTCCTCCCTGAGCTACATTCGTAACAAAAGTTGTAGTAGGAGCTACTTTGCCGACTACACCGGTTATTTTCCAGTTTCGGTCAGAACACTTCTGTACGGAGACACGTAGGTCGAATGGCCTTCCAGCATATTTGGATAGAGGCAAGGTTTGTTGAACGAGATACGTGGATTTAGCTTTGCGGATTCGATTGAGAATGACTTGTGGGATGACCTCTCCTGTTGTGCGTTGTTGCTGCCAGCGCTGCTTACCTAATCGTGGAGTAGTAGGATAAATAGCTTGCCAGCCGCGGGAGGTGCGCTCCATTTTCATAATGCCTTTGCCAACACTGCTATTGTTTGGTTTTATGATGAGCGACTGATGCCGCTTCATAAGGGTGTGTATCGTTTCTTCAGAAGCAATCTCGGTCTCGGGGAGGAATGGATAGAGGTACGGATCTTTACGTAGTATTTCATGGATGGTCATCTTTCCGTAGCGATTTACTTGATTGTATAGGATGTAGCCGCGATCAATGATCGTTTGAATCTTTCGATCATAGCGAGGATTTGTATAGATGGCTCGATTGTGAATTACTCGAGGTAGTGCAATTTTACGAGAAACATAACGCTTACCTTGGCGCATATAGGCTTTCACCTGCATAGAATGCATATCTACGTCTTCAAGGCGAAAGTAGACAGGAATTACCTCATGCCGGGATGCCGCTTCCTCATACCATGCTAATTTCTCTTGCCCTGTCTTGCCAACAGCTACGCCTCGAAGCATACGATCATTGAACAATATTCCGATACGTTTATACATGGAGCTGTTGGACATGGACAATGCACCTCACTCGGATAATCGTTATGTAAGCTTTCCGAATCCATTGTATGCATGCAAGAATAAGTTTGTTTGGGCTTGTGCAGATGAGTGATATGAACATTGTTGAGGAAAGGAGGTGTGCTGTGCTGTGCGAATTCCACGAGTAGCTATCATTACACCTGGCACTTTTCCTATACCATCTGGTTCCAGCAGTTCAGTCGAACGAGTCGTTGAGCATGTGGTCAGTTTATCTCAATCTTCGATGAAGGCGATTATCTATGGCAGGCGTTGGCCTGGGCAGAGTTCGTATGGCTTTGTGGGAGATGTGCCTTGTGTGAGAGTTTCATCATCAGGCGCTCGATCGTATGTAAAGCAAATTATACGCCAGCTGCGCGCTTATAAGCCGGATATTATTCAGATTGAAAATAGACCTCGCTTTATACGCACGCTGCAGCGGGCGTTTCCCCATGCACGTATATGGTTGAATCTGCATTCGCTAACGTTTGTTTCATCAAAATATGTACCGAGACATGTACTAACAGAGTTGCTTCAGAAAGTGGATCGGATTTGGGTGAACAGTCATTATTTATACCGCCAAGTAGCTGCATTGGTTCCCTCATGCTCTTCTCGAATCGTAATCAATTCGCTTGGGGTTGATCGAACACGGTTCAAGTCACGCTGGAGCTTGGAAGGGGCTGCAGCACACATCGAAGGCAAGCGATCAAACGGATGGGAGCATAAGCAAGTTGTCATGTATGTAGGACGTCTCATTCCGCTAAAAGGAGTTCATTATTTTTTGCAAACTATTCCACAATTAGTGGAGAAACATCCTGACACGATGTTTGTTGTAGTGGGCAGCGCTTTCTATGGCTCAACTCGCAAGACGAAGTATGTGCGCAAATTGGAGCAGTGGGGAAGTCGCTACCCCCAGCATGTTCGGTTCATTCCTTATGTACAGCATGAAGATGTTCCGAAGTGGTATGCAATGGCTGATGTTGTGGTTGTACCGTCTGTTGATAAAGAGGCATTCGGCCTCGTAAACGTGGAAGCTATGGCAACAGGCGTGCCTATTGTTGCTTCACGGGCGGGGGGGATTCAAGAGGTAATTATGAATGAGGAGACAGGGATTCTTGTACCATCTACCCAATTAAAATTGCAATTAGGCAATGCTATTTCCCGACTGTTGCAAGATGTTGAGCTTCGTGAACGAATGGGGCGTGCAGGTGTGCGGCGTGTTGAACAACTTTTTACATGGGAGCATACAGCAGAGCGTTGGATGAATGAGGTCCGGGCAAGTGACAGCGGTACACCAGCCCGCATATGATACCCTAGGCTTAGACTGCAGCCCGCAAGAAAGGAGAGAACTCATGAAGAAGAAGAAAATAACACGACCTCTTCAGCCTACTGCTCAAAAACCGAAGAAACCACTCTATTACGTTGATAATCCACATACATCTGAGCTTGGAATGTTGGATAAGATGATGAAGAAAAAAGGGCAGGACACGAGACATAAGCAGGCAAAGCTCAACGCTTTGGCCGAATTTCCAGTTATGTCTTCGGAGTTAGAAGAGATCGATTTGATGGAAGATCAAGAAGACGGTTTCGTTGCAAAGTCAGGTCGCCATTCATCGGATACATTTGAATTGGAGGATCACGACGATGTAAGAGAGCATGTTTTTACGGAGGATGAGATAGAAGGAACGGAAGTCGATTCTGCTGTAGCCCATCTGGATAAAGCTGAGCAGCTTGAGTACGGTAGGATAACTCCAACAGAAGATGATAAGGAGTTTGAAGCAGGAGAACATGATCCAGTAATTTCATCTCGGGAAGCAGGTAAAGTTGGAGAGCGGAGAGAGCGAGAGCGCAATGAACGTAATGAGCGGAGAGTAAGACGGGAGGCCCAGGAAGAGGAAGAAGCATCTTCATCCGCTGCATCCGGTCGCTCAGAACAAGATCGAACGCCGAAGCGTGCGCAGGATCGATATCAAGAACGTAACAGACGCAGAGAATCAGAAAAGGTTGTTCAAGAAGATGATTCAGCAGACTCTAGTACTGGATCGGAGCAGCACCAATCGGTATCGGCTTCGTCGCCTGATCATGACGTAGAGTCAGAAGGAAAAGGATCACGGAAAAAGGCGACATCTGTGCAAGAAGATAAGTCTCACTCCCCCACTTCAGCGCAAGAGGAACGGCAAGCTGCGAATAAAGAGCAGTGGATTGCGGAGAAGCGGGGATCTCAGCGTTCTAAAGCATTTATTTACACAGATGACATCGCAGCAGAAGCGGTTACCACTGAGAAAATAGCGCCTCACGCTATCGATGGGAGCAAACTGAAGCGCGAAAGTGTTGATACGGATACGATTCGCGATTACGCGATAAACGCGATCAAAATAGCAGATGGTGCAGTGACGGGATCAAAACTTGCACTAGAGTCGATCGCAGGAGAGCATCTGATTCGAAATGCCATATCTGGTGGGAAAATTCGGGATCGTTCGATTACAGGCGAGAAAATCCGTGATGGCAGCATAACATCTGAGAAATTGGCTGATAAAACGATTGATTCTTCGAAGATTGCAGAAGGTTCAATCGATACGAAACATTTGCGGGCGCTCATTATTTCAAATGAATTGATTCAGGATCATTCCATCACGGCAGATAAAATCCGAAGCGGCTCGATTCATACCGAGAATCTTGGAAACGAGAGTGTGGATACATCCAAACTTGGTGAAGAAGCAGTTACGACGTCTAAGCTAAGAGATGGTGCCGTAACCGCGGAGAAACTTGCCCTAGGAAGTATTAGTAAGGAGCATTTATCGAATAACAGTGTATCAGGCAGTGCCATTGCTGATCATACGGTAGAAAGTCGACATATAGCTGAAGAGCAAGTGCTGACGGAACATTTGGCTCCGGGAGCAGTTAGTGCGCAAAATATCCAAAAAAATGCCGTACAAGGGCAGCATATTTCAGTTGGCGCGATTCAATCTCAACACCTGCAAGAATATGCAATTCGTCAAGAACATATCGGCCAAGGTGAAATTCAAAGCTGGAACGTATCCGATCATGCCATTACTTCCGGCAAACTAGCCGATCAAGCGGTTACGACGATCAAGCTTGTAGAACAAGCGATTACTTCTTCCAAAATAGCCGATCAAAGCATCGTGCCGTCCAAAATAGCGGAAGAAGCTATTCAGTCTCGCCATATTGCGAGACAATCGATTGAAGCTCCACATCTTGCACCTGCTGCAATAGAAAGTCAACATATTAGCCCTGATAGTATACGGCGTGAGCATATTAAAAATGAGTCCATCGATGAGCGGCACTTGAGTGATGGTGCAGTCACTTCATACATTATTGCTCCCGAAGCGGTACAATCTCAGCATATCGATAAGCGTGCCGTAGCTACCGAACATATTCAGGACAGTGCTATTCATACTCCTCAAATTGCAACCAGCGCTATCGTAACCGAGCATTTAACCGATGCGGTTGTAACTCGCAACAAGCTTGCAGATTGGAGCGTAACATCCGCCAAGCTGGCAGACGACAGCGTACAATCACGACACTTGCAGCAGAGCTCTGTCACTTCACAGGCAATTGCATCTGGCTCTATCCTCGATACACACATTGCACCCGATGCTATCCATTCTAGCCATATTCGTGCCCAATCCGTTGATACAGGCATGCTAAGAAATGAAAGTATTTCTAGCGACAAATTGATGCCCCAAGTCATTCGAGACCGTCATATTGGTCCTGGTGTGGTATTCTCTCATCATCTAGCAGACTACGTCGTCACCTCACTCAAGTTATCGCCGGAAAGTGTATCTACCGATAAAATTAGCGATATGGCTGTAACGGCAAGCAAGATCGCCCAGCAAAGTGTGACTGGAGATAAAATTGCTGCTGGCAGTATTGAGACTGCCCATCTAATTGAGGGGGCTGTCACGAGTGATATCATAAGTAATCATGCGATTCAGTCCAGTCACTTGGCTGCAGGCATTATAGCTACAGAGCATTTACAGGCGGAATCTGTAGCGGAGCACAATATTGCTTCAGAAGCGATTACGACTGAGAAGATTGCTCCACAGAGTATTCTTTCGAAACAATTGGCGATTGGCAGTGTTCGTTCTCCTCATATTGCAGATGAATCCATTAGCAGCGGGCATTTGCAGCTGAACAGTGTAAGTACCGCTCATATTCAATTACAGGCGATTACCGAGCAGCAGTTATCCGAAGGTAGTGTAGGAGCTGCGCAATTGCAGCCAGATAGCGTTAGTGAGTTCCACATTCGAGAAGGCAGCATATCTTCCACGCATTTGAGAGAGCAGGCGGTGCAGGAGCAGCATATTGCTCCAGGTTCCATACAGCAGACACATTTGACCGATAGGCTTATTGGCGAACAGCATCTAGAACCGCAATCCGTATCAGCAGATATCATCCAGGATAACAGTATCACTTCTGATAAAATTAGTGCCAATGCTGTGCTCAGCAAGCACATTGCATTAGAAACGATTTCCGGCAAGCATGTAAGAGTAGATGCCATTCAAGGCTATCACATTAAAAAAGGCAGTATTAATACATCTCATCTTGCCTCTGACATCTTAAGTGGTGATCAATGGCCAGATCAGAGCATTGCTGGCAGCAAGCTGAAGCCTCAAGGGATTACGAGCGGACATATCGTAGAAGAAGCCATTCAGTCCAATCACATACAGCAAGAAGCTGTAAAGACGGAACATGTTGCCGAACAGGCGATTGCGAGCAGACATATCGCGGATTATGCAGTTGGCAGTGAACATGTTCAAGCAGAAGCCATTAAGAAAGAACATATCCAGTCCGATGCAGTATCTACCGCTCACATCACACGCGATGCCGTGCAGAACTATCACATTGCACCTGGACAAATCGAAGCTAGACATTATGCTCCGAAGTCCATTAAAGCAGAAGCCATTGAAGAGCAGTCTATTCACCGCACTCATATAACCCCTCAGGCAGTAGGAAGCGACCAGTTAGAACCAGGCAGTGTTGCACGTCAGCATATTGCTTTGAATGCTGTAAGTGCAGAGCATATTCAGCACTCTGCAATTGGCTCGATTCATCTGCAATCTGAACTCATCGATGCACGTCATTTGAAACCAGGGATTGTGACATCGGAACATCTAACAGAAGGTGTTGTACTTCCGCATCATCTGCATGAGCAAATTATCGAAGAGTCTCATATTCAGTCCAATTCGATTCGCTCGGATATGATCAAAGATGGTGCAATCGATAATACAAAGCTTGCTGATGGTGCTGTAAGTAAGAGTAAGCTTGCTGAGAAATCGGTTAGTGGAGCCCATATTGCAGAGAACACAATCGAGAGCCATCATATTAGCAAAGGTGCTGTGGAAGGCGAGCATATTGGTGCTTTGGAAATTACGAGTGAGCATTTGCAGCCGATGTCTATTGGTTCTAGACATCTTGGTGAAGGCATTATTCATAGCGAGCATCTGCAAGATGAAGTAGTTTCAACGGAAAAATTGAGCGAGCATGCGGTTACAAGTGAGAAAATAGCACCGAAGTCGATACGTAGTGAACACATAGAACCTTATGCGATAAGCTCCTACATGCTGCAAGATAACAGTATTATTGCAGAGAAGCTAGCTGATGGCAGTGTAAATGGGGAGAAAATCGGCAAACGCACGATCAGCAGCTCGCACTTGATGAATCAGTCCATCCAATCCGAGGTTATCGGCAATAATGTAATTGAATCTCGCCATATTGCAGACTTTGCGATCCGTACCCAACATATTGGAGAAGGGGAAATCAATCATCATCACTTAGCAGAAGCCTCTGTCCAAGGGGAGCATCTGCAGCGGGGACTTATACAGACCGAGCATTTGACTGATTACGTGATTACGAGCGATAAGCTGCGGCCTGGCTCTGTAGGAAGTGAAAGCTTATCTGTGGGAGCTGTAGCAAGCGCTCATATTCAGCCTCAAGCCATTCATTCTGCATTGATTGAGGATGGAGCCGTAACAAGCGATAAGTTGGGCCAGCACAGCGTTGGTTCGGAGCAGCTTGGCCAAGGTGCTGTGAATGCCGTTCATATCGTACCAGATGCAGTATGCGCTGAACATGTTGCTGAAGGGGCTGTCGGGTCTAGACAGCTCGCATCCCAAGCCATTCATGCGAACCATATTCAAGATGGTGCTGTAGCTGCCCAACATTTGCAAGAGAAGTCAGTTGCTCCTTCTCATATCCAACAATCTGCGATTCGTACGGAACATGTTGCAGATGAGTCGATAGGGTCAGAGAAGCTGCAAAATCGAGCTGTTCATAGTAAAAAGCTTGCACTGAAGTCAGTTGGAGCTGAGCATATACAAGATGAAGCGATTCATTCTGCTATGCTTCAACCGAACAGCGTGGATAATGAAAGAATTGCGAATGGGGCTATAACAGGTCTGAAAATTGCCTCAGAGTCGATTCATTCTTCTCATTTGAGAAACGAATCGGTTCTGGCTGAGCATTTAGGCAACGGTGTTGTCAATTCCCGTACGTTACGGGCCCAAGCAGTGGATTCCTCCCATATTGCAAACGGGGCAGTCCGCAGCGATCATATCGAAGTTCAGGCGATAGGCCCACATCATTTACAATCGTTCGCGGTTATGTCTGAACATCTTCACGATGAGGCAATTACACAAACAAAGCTGGCAGCAGGAGCGGTTACAGCCGAAAAGATTGCTCGCGGCGCGATTAGTGGTGATCTGCTTGCAGAGTCAGCGGTGTCCTCAGCTGCAATCGCTTCTGGAGCTGTAACAGGGGATAAAATAGCGCTTGAAGGAATAGGGACAGAGCATATTGCGCCTCAATCGATACAGGAGGAGCATCTAGCTTCTCAGGCTGTGAAGTCAGCCCATATTGCTCCACAAACTGTCCTAGCTCAACATATTCAGGCTGGCGAAATTGGAGCGGAGCATATGCGCCCGATGTCGATAGGCCCTGAGCATTTGAAGCCAGGCGTCTTCCAGCTAGAGCATTTATTTACGGAAAAATGGGATGGCAGTCACATCAATGATCGATCCATTTCGTATCAGCAACTGGTGGATCATACGATCACATCCGAGCAGATCGAGCCTTATGGCATTGAGTCGGAATCTCTTGCGATTGGAGCGGTGACGCGAGAAAATATTTCGCCAGAAGCGGTTCATTCTGAGCATATTGCGCCTTCGTCGGTTCGGGGGGATCATCTTGCAGATGCCAGTGTTCAGAACGAACATTTTGCAAAAGGTGCGGTAGATACCGAAGCACTCGCAGATTGGAGTGTTAGCGCTGCGAAGTTGGCTGCGGGTGCAGTCCGCTCAAGCCATTTGGCCGATATGGCTGTATGGTCCCAGCATATTGTGGATGAGGCGATTCATTCAAATCATCTTCTCGAATCTTCAGTGGTTCGTGAGAAAATTGCTCATCGAGCTGTAGACAGTGATCGAATCGCCATTGACAGTGTAACAGGCATGCACATTCAAAATGAAGCTGTCAGCGCTCGTCATCTTACACCTGATGCGGTATCTGGGAAGCATATTCAAGCAGATACGATAGCAGGTGTGCATATAACTGCTGATGCCATTGATGCATCACATTTATCTGCTTTGTCTGTTCGGGGACATCACTTAGTAGAAGAAGTAATACACAGTCACCATCTTGCTCAAGACTCTATCCATGCAGGACACTTAAAAGAAGAGATAATCGAAGCGCGCCATCTCACTCCGAATTCGGTTAAAGGCGAGCATATCCAGCTTCATAGCATTACAACTGACCATCTCACAGAAGGCGTGATCGGGGAGGAGCACCTACAGGAAGGAGCAGTCACCTCCAGAGCTATTCATCCTTCCTCTATTGATAGCACTCATCTTGCTCATGCAGCAGTAGGCCATGATCATGTTCAACCTAGCATTATTGACGCTGAACATGTACGGCCTAATGCGATTGCTTCACTCCATCTTCAAGATCAAGCAGTGACTTCAAGCAAAATGGGGCTGGAGGCTGTACAAGGCAAGCATTTAGCAGAGGGTGCGGTGTCGTCCTATGTGCTTGGTGCCTTTTCAGTCACAAGTGATAAGGTAGCGCCTGATACGATATTGCCTGAGCATCTCTCTATTGGGGCTGTTGAAAGCAATCATGTTTCACCTCAAGCGATACGGTCAGAACATCTCGCGGTGCACTCGATAAGCGCTCATCATATTGGCGCTGGAGAGATTCAAGCTGAGCATTTGCAGCCTCAGGCGATAGGTCCAGAACATTTAAAGCCAGGCGTCTTCCAATTGAAACATCTATGTGGGGACGATCAAGGTCTAGATGGCTCCTTTATTCTCGATAGTTCGCTTACTGGTGAGCAATTGGCTGCGCACACGATTACATCCAAGCAGATTGAGGCGCTAGGTATACAAGGCGAATCGCTTGCTGAAGGTGCAATAACACGCGCGAAGCTCGCGGTTGAAGCTGTTCATGCGGAACATCTTGCGCCGACTTCTATTCGCAGTGGCCATATTATGAATGAAAATATACAGGGTAGGCATATTGCTGAAGGTGCAATTAGCGGAGAGAAGCTGGCAGATGCGAGCGTTACTTCTCACAAGTTGGTCCATGGCTCCATTCAAGCTGACCATCTTGCTGGAGCTTCCATTCACTCTATTCATCTTGCAGAGGGAGCCATTCGTTCAGGGCACTTGCAGGAGCTGTCTGTACTTCGGGAGCACATGGCCCATCGTGCGGTAGACAGCGAGCAGATTGCAACGGATAGTATTGGCGCAGAACATCTTCAAGTCGATGCCGTAACATCACGCCATCTGGCTGCTACAGCAGTAAAGGGCATTCATCTTTCCCCTGAGAGCATTCAAGCTGTTCATTTGCAAGATATGGTGATCGAAGAGCGTCATATCGGAGATCATGTCATAGGCGGAGAGCATGTAAGACCGTTCAGTATTATGGCAGATCATCTTTCTCCTTTATCGATTAGCGGCGAGCATCTTCAAGAGGGATCGGTAACAAGCCATTCCATTCGTCCGCATTCTGTGGAGAGCATTCATCTTGCCAATGAAGTAATTGGCGCTAAACAAATGCAAGCTGATTCGGTTACGGCGAAGCATATTCAGCCGAATGCGATTGCTGCTCAGCATGTGCAGGAACAGGCAATTACTTCGGAAAAAATTGCGTTTGGTGCTGTAGGCGAGGATCATTTGGCATCTGATTCGATTCGTGAGGATCATCTTGGCGAGAATTCTGTATCTACAAGCGCACTCATGCCGAAGTCCGTCACAAGTGATAAGCTGTCTATTTGCGCCGTGCAGTCTGATCATTTGATAGATGAAGCTATTCGCTCTAATCATATTGGTACAGGTGTCATTCGAGCATCGCATATTCAGCCGATGTCGATTAATCAAGAGCACCTGACCGCTGGTGTCATTCGCGAGTATCACATGACCGTGGAGGCTGTACAAGGGGCTCATATTGCTCCTTATGTCATCGAATCAGGGCATTTGCAGGACTCAGTTGTAGAAGAACGTCATCTCGCTTATCAAGCGGTGAAAAGTGAACATTTGCAGCCTCAAAGTATAACGAAAGATCATGTCGCGCCATCTGCCATTAGTGCCGATCATTTGCAAGAAGGTGCAGTTACTGCCCGTGCGATTCGACCGTTGTCCATTGAAGCGGCTCATCTTACTCCGGGCATGATCAATGCCGAACATGTGCGGGTGCATGCCATAAGCAAACAGCATATTCAGCCTGAAGCTATAGCGAACGAACATTTGCAAGAAGGCAGTGTTGGTTCAAGCAAATTGGCTCCAAATGCAGTGACTGCCGCACATCTTGCTCATGGCAGCGTGCAAGCGGGTCACATTGCGCATGGAAGTGTGCAAGCAGGGCAAATCGCCCACGGCAACGTGTTAGCCGTGCATCTTGCTCACGGCGGTGTGCAAGCGGCACATATCGCTAAGGGGAATGTGCAATCCGCCCATTTAGCTCTTGATAGCATACAGGCTGAGCATATTGCCAACAATTCTGTGCTTGCTGAGCATTTGACAACTGGGGCAGTAGAGACCGATGCTATCGCAGATTTCAGCATCATCTCATCCAAGCTGGCGCTTGAATCCGTGCAGGGCGATCACCTTGCAGAACTGTCCGTAGCTTCACAGCATATTACAGATGGAGCGATTCGCTCTTATCACCTGCAAGAGCTGTCTGTCATCCGTGATCATATTACGATGGGGGCAGTGGATGGAGACCGTATAGCGGTAGACAGCATCAGTGATGGGCATATCCAAAACCATGCGATCTTGGAGCGTCATCTTGTTGATGAGTCCGTAGCAGGCAGGCATATTCAGCAAGGTGCGGTTAGCCATTCTCATCTCGCAGCTGGAGCAGTGGCAGGAGAGCATATTGCTGCTCAAGCAATACAGTCTCCTCATTTATCACCTTGTGCGGTCAAAGCTCGGCATGTCGGAGTCGGGGAAATTATAGGCGTACACATTCAGCCTCAATCTATCGGCGCAGAGCATATTCAGCAAGGTGCGATTCAATTCAAGCATCTTAACTTGGAAGATTTGAGTGGAACGAAGCTGCTCGATCAATCAGTAGGCGGCGAAAAACTGACTGAGGGTGCTATCCAAACATCCCACTTGGCAGAAGCAAGTGTAACGAAAACGCAAATCGCTCCGCTTGCGGTAGGCTGGAATCAGTTGGATGAGTCGCTCAAACAAAAACTTGCTAGTCTAGAGTCATCCGGGGAATTGGCGGCTTCTCCTTCCGACACTGTTCACTCAGCAGGAGATCGTAAAGTACCGCTTCAGCAGTTTGGCAAATCTGATTTTTCGTTTGACAACTTCGCTGAAACCTTAGAAGTGAACTTGACCTTCGATGAAGCTTATGAAGATGATCAGTACGTTGTCGTTGTCACGGCTAATCATCCCTCCTGCTACGCGGTCCTTAAAGAACAGTATCCAACGCATGCCGTAGTAGAGCTAATTCGTACGAGAATAAGCCCGACGCCTAAAGGACAGCTCTCTTGGATTGCGATCGGTTAAATGAACGAACGTAGGCTGGATGTATCATACATCCAGCCTATTTGTGTGCTGCCATTTAGAAATCAGGTCGTCTGTACGCTTGCCGTTACCGTGTGCGCATATAACCATACAATATGGATAGCGATACACGATAAAGGGAGTTAGGAGGATGAGGATGCCTAGGATGAAGCGTAGAATGCGGAGCAGGAGGAAGGTTCAACCGAAGCTAAAAGGCAAGCAACGTGGCGTACAGCGGCGTCGAATAACACGAACAGGTCGTTCACGCGGCCGTCCCAATGCGGTACGTTATGCTGCCAAGAAGAGCAGTAAGTCGTCACTGCTTTCAACAGCTGACACATACGATTCCTCGCATTATCGTAATGCTTATCATCATAACCCCATCGTATCTGTTATTATTCCTGTCTTAAATGAACGGAAGACGATTCGCCGCGTCGTCCTGGAAGCGCGACGGATCCATCCGCACACGGAAGTTATCATTGTTTCTAATGGTACGACAGATGGTTCAGATCGTCTTGCAGAACGGGCAGGAGCCAAGGTGCTGCGATACAAGCAAGCGCTTGGACACGATGTCGGTCGTAAGGTTGGTGCAGAAGCGGCAAGAGGTTCAATTCTGCTGTTTATTGATGGGGATATGGTACTTGCGGCTAAACAATTACAGCCATTTGTGCAGGCGATAAAGAATGGTGCCGATGTAGCATTGAACCAATATTCTGGTCCAAAGCAGCAAAGAGATATACATCCTGTTGTTTTGGCTAAGCATGCACTAAACGCACTGCTTCAGCATTCAGAATTGCGTGGAATGTCGATGACAGCAGTACCGCACGCGCTGAGTCGCAGTGCTCTGCAAACAATTGGTGTAGAACATCTTGCTACTCCACCTGTAGCCCATGCTATTGCCCTGCAAAAGGGCCTGAATGTGAAAGCTTGTACGTATATTCCTGTAGGTAAGCTGAATATGCGCCGTGCCCGTTCGACTGCTGCAGATCCATTAAAGTTAGTTGTGGACAACGATCATATGCAAGCAATTCGTTGGTTGCTGGAGCATACAGATCGTCGGGGTGGATTAACAGACTTGAATCGGCAGCGGCAGCAAGTGAGGTGATTGGCATGCAGGCATCGGCAAGTGAAGGGCGATTTAGGCGGCGAGCCGGCTTCAATCGGAACCGTGGAAGAACAGCAGCTGTGCGGCGGCTTAAGTCACATTCTTCTCCATCGCGGTCGCATAAGCGAGTCACTGAACAAAGTTATGTTCGGCGAACTTCTCGCTCGAAACGTAAAGAGCATCCTACGTTGAAACGTGTGCAGCGTTCGAGAGCAGTAAGAAAAGCGAGTTCATTGAAGACGATGCAGCGTTTGAAGCGCAGCAAGCAGGTGATGAGTCCAGTGCGAAAAGTGGATGATTTTCCATTATATCGTGGGGGATTTTCGCAAGTGCGGTCAGCAGCCAGCCAACTGCTTTACAGCAAGCGTTCCCTCCGAGCGGCGGGAAATAGAGATGCTGCGCAGTGGGGGCAAGCAGATAGGGAGTTGTCTTCCTTGCAGCTTACACGCCAAATGAATCAACGTTTTAGCCAGGCATTGCAATTAGAAGGCATTGCCTCTACTCCTGACGCCCATACAAGCTATGCGGATATGATCGCTCTAGGGCGTAGCTATGCTGAAGGATACGCGGATGTTCGGAATGATGTTGGTGCAGATGTTATTCTGCTTCCGACATCAATGAAGCTTGGCGCGGTGCTATGTGCTTATAACGAGCAGGATAGCATTGCTACAATGTTGAAGCAGCTTGCTAAATTGCCGCTGGATGAGATCGTAATTGTTGTGAATGGTTCGGTGGATCGAACGTTTGAGCTTGCTAGAAAGTCGTTGCCAGAAGCAGTTGTTATTCATTTTGAAAAACCGCTTGGCCATGATGTAGGTCGTGCAATAGGTGCGAAGCTGCTGCAAGTGGATGCTGTATTATTTACAGATTGTGACTTTTCGATCGATGCGGAGCAGCTAGGAGCTTATCTGTGGAGTGTCGCCACTGGTGTAGATGTAGCATTAAATGATATCCGCCCTTTCATGGATAGGTTTGAACAGCAGGATGGTATTAGTTACTGCAAGCAGTGGCTTAATCAGGAGCTTGGACGGTCTGACTTGGCGATGAACTCCATGACAGCGATTCCTCATGCGTTAAGCAGAAAAGCGATCAGCATGATTGGCTATGAAGCGTTGTATGTGCCGCCGAGAGCACATGCTTTGGCTGTGCTGCATGGATTGAACGTACAAACGGCATGTGCCGTCGATGTGATTACACAGAATCGTTTACGTACTACGAATATTGGTGTAGGAAATCCAGTAGCCCAGCTTATTATCGGTGATCATATGGAAGCATTGGAAACAGTGTGGAATTGGAAGCGGGACGAATTGAATGCCGTACAATCGGAACGCGCCGATATTGCTTGGAGGAGGAATAAATGATGGCTCTCCAGCAAGAAAAAGCTCCATTAACAAGTATCGTTATACCGACATACAACCGCTGCGAGCTGCTTCGTTCCTGCGTTGAAGCAATCCACACCTATACCCATACACCCTATGAAATTATAGTCGTAGATAACGGTTCCACAGATCAGACGTTATCGTATTGTCTAGAGGAAGGGCTTACCTGCATTTCTTTGCCCTCTAACACAGGCTTTCCATATGCCTGTAATGCAGGAATGCGCTTGAGCTCTGGAGACGTTGTCACCTTGTTGAATAACGATGTTATTGTTGCTCACCGTTGGTTGGACCAACTGTTGGCAGCGCTGATGTCGGAACCTCAAATTGGTATCGTTGGTCCTGTAACCAATTATGCGAGTGGCAAGCAGCAAGTCCACCATCCTTACGATACGATAGAACAATTCCAACATATCGCTTATAAAGTGAATCAAAAGCCTGATCCGTCTAAATGGCTTCGCGTGCAGCGGGTTGTAGGACTGTGTTTCGTTATGAAGCGAGCTGTTGTGGAACGAATCGGATATTTGGATGAGCGCTTTAGTCCTGGTCACTATGAAGACGATGATTATTGTCTGCGTGCCAAAATGAATGGCTTTCAACTCGTTGTGTGTGAAGATGCGCTTGTTCATCATTACGGCAGCCATAGCTTCAAAGAGCATGGCCAAGAACAGTTGGACCAATTAATTGCACGCAATTATGAGCGCTTCAAAGAAAAATGGAGCGTAGATCCACATCAGTTCATTTAAGGAGGGAGAAAGGTGAAAGGGATCATTCTAGCCGGTGGAACTGGTTCACGCTTACTGCCTTTAACGAAGATGATGAATAAGCACCTGATTCCGATAGGTAAGTTTCCGATGATTTACTATGGGATTGAACGATTAAAGGAAGCGGGCATTACGGAGCTGTTTATTGTGATTGGCAGCAAGTCCGTACCTTTATACGTAGACTTCATCGGAAGCGGCCAGTCTCTAGGTGTGCATGTATCTTTTTTAATTCAGGAGGGAGCGGGAGGGATCGCTCAAGCATTATCTTTAGTTGAACCTTTTCTAGCTCCGAATGAACGTTTTGTTGTGTTGCTGGGAGACAATTTATTTCACGATAGTCTAAAGCCCTATTTACAGCAATTTGAGAACCAAGGCGATGGTGAAGCACTAGTACTGCTTAAAAAAGTAAAGGATGCGCATCGTTACGGGGTTCCTGTGTTGGATGAGCAAGAACCTGAGCGCATTATTAAAATAGAAGAAAAGCCTCGCAAGCCCAAATCCAGCTTTTGTGTTACAGGCATCTATATGTACGACACAGCCGTGTTTGAACATATCCGCCATATATCTCCTTCCGCTCGTGGTGAATTAGAAATTACAGATGTGAATAATGCCTATGCTTCTAAAGGATTGCTGCAATATAATATTTTGAATGGGTGGTGGACGGACGCCGGAACGTATGAATCGCTGCATGCTGCGCGTATTAAACTTGGAAGGAGAGGGAAGCGATGAGCCCTGTTACAGCTTCTTCACACCGTCGTCGGCGTTCTGCTGTCAAAGAGAAAGGGTTCCGAAAAAGACGTCGTGTGAAGAAGCGCATGAGTAAGCTGCGCACGAGTCTTGGCAGTGTGCGGAATGGAGTACGCTCTCATAAACGCAGTCAAATCATTCGCCGCTCTTCCAGTTTGAAGCGACAACCTGCTGCTCCCTCGCCTGATGGTAATTCTAACGATCCCCCTCCCACTCATGCTCCGTCTACTGTTAATGAACCCTCACATGCTTCCCAAGCCGACATGGCGAATCTTTCAACAGAAGCTGTTAAGATTCAGGTCGAACCAAAAATAGAGTCAGAAAAATCGTATAGGAAGGCCTACAGAAAAGGAAAGTACGATGGAGGAGAAGCTTTGTTGTCAAAGCTCATTCCAGAACATCTTATTTTACCGGATATTTCATTGGAGCATATTATTGCCTTGGGCTTTGAACAAGTTAAACATCTTCTGCTGCCTCTTACTGATCCTTTTGTCATCTTTGTAGAGATGAAACAAGCGCTGTTGGAGGGGAGACCACTTTCGGTCGTTCGACTTGGAGATGGAGAACTATTGGCATTAGCACATGATCGACTCATATCCTCTCAAGAAATTCGTGATCACTCCCCGTTCGTTGCTACTTCTGGTTTGACGGTACCTGATCATGCAGGGCGTGAAGCGCTGGCGGAATCGGTACGAAAAGCTACTTATGTAGGCGTTCCTATTTCAAGGCTGCCATACTTCCAAGGTCTTTTGTATCCTGTTTGTCGTGAGTACGGTCTATCTTTGCAGCATATGCGAATTACCTATTCGACGGTGAATTATTTAATAGCGCAGCTTGGCTATTTGCAACAGCTGCTGCAAGGAAGAAATGTATTGCTTATCGGCAATGCAGCTCAAGAGCTAAGGAAAGTGCTATCGAAGCGAGGTGTCATCATTAGCGGTATGATTGCATCAGTGTCAGGAATGAAGGACATACCTCGTGTCATGAGGGAAGCAGCTTCTATTCCATTTGATATAGCTTTAGTGTCGGCAGGCATTCCCGCTGTTATTATAGCGGAACGTATCGCTTCTGAGCTGGGTAAAGTTGCTTTGGACTTTGGTCATTTAGCAAATAGGCTGGCAGAAGGGGAGCTGAGCTTTTAAGAGTTGTTCATGAAATGGAGGTGGACGTATTGTCACGACTATCTCAGCAACTTAAGCGCGCTGGACAGACAAAGCGTAATCACAAGTTGCGTAGTACGCCATTAAAACGCTCAAATCGGAGATTAAGGTTTGCTAAAGAACAATATAAAAAAGGATATGCAGCAGGGTACCAAATGGGCATTGCTTCTGGAAAGGAGCAATTCGACCATCACATAGACGGAACTAGCATTATTATTCCGACTTACAACAAGTTGAATATGCTCAAGCAATGTATTGCTAGTATTCAGCAGTATACATCAGAGGCTCACGAAATCATTGTAGTAGATGATGCTTCAACGGACGGCACAGCTGCCTATTTACGCAAACTATCAGGGCAGATTCGCTATCAGATTCATGACAAAAATTATGGCTTTGCAGGATCGATTAATACCGGCTTGAAAATGGCAAAAGGCAAAACGATATGTTTGCTAAACAACGACATTATCGTTACAACAAATTGGCTGGGTAATTTACTGCATTGCTTAGAAAGTGATCCTGCGATTGGTATGGTTGGTCCTGTAACTAATTTTATTAGCGGCGAACAACAGATTGAGGTTGCGTATGGCACGAATCAAGAAATGCAGCAATTTGCACGGCAATACAATGAGCAGGACGCGAGTAAATGGAAAATGGTTGAGCGAATAGTCGGGTTTTGCATGCTGTTTCATAAATCCTTTTTTGAAGAGATTGGCTACTTAGATGAAGGGTATAGGATCGGGAACTTTGAGGATGAAGACTTCGTCATTCGTACACGTCTGGCAGGTCGAAAGCTAGCGATTGCTGGAGATTGTTTCATTCATCATTTCGGAAGCCAAAGTATGAAAGAGCTTGGCGAGCAACTGCAAGATATTTATAAAAAGAATGAAGCTTTCTATCAGCAGAAATGGAGCAATCCTTATGAGTGGGTACAGCGGGTGACGGAATGGTCCGAGTCTAAATCTAAAACTAAATCTCTATCTATGTCGACAAAGAATGAGATGGAGACAGGAGTATCCCTGCGAGCGATTTCCTTCTATCCGACACATATTGCGGTTACGGGGCTGAATGGAACAATTTTTTGGGTGGAGCAGGGTATAAAGCATCCTATTCGAGGCGCATATCCTTTTCCTACTGTTAAGCTGTCTCAAATTGAACTATTGTCTTGGCCCACAGGTTCGGATATAGAAGCGGACAGAGCGGCAGAGAAGTGGCGGAAAACGACGAATCAAGACGGTTCTGTACCTGACGGGGGCGTTTTTGTTACAGAGCATGGCCGTTGGTTTCAACGAGATGGTATTACATGTCGTGCTGTTATAAGCGAATATGCGCTTAAGCAATGGAAACTGAATGATCGGGTAATGTCACGATCAGAGGCGGAGAAACTGCTGTGGGAAGAGGGGTTGCCGATTATGGCTCCTCCCGTCTTTGTAAACAGCAATTTGTGAGCGGTATAAAATCGACTTGGGCATGCAGGCTGCAGCGGAGATTTCGTGTCTGCATGCTGGTCGATAGATAATCATTTTATATACAACAGCAATTGATAGGCAGATGACGGTGAGCTTTAGCTCATGAGCGGCATATCGTATATCAATCTAGAACGAAATTGAGACAGCGAGCTCTATTTCATGCAAAAGGGACCATCGAATGAACGGAGGTACGACCGATGAAGCCTGAAGATAAAGTAAATGAAATCATTGTCCATATGGCTCACACCCATAATCAGATGGCAAAAATATTGCAGGCAAAGCGTCAAGTTGCCGTTAGAATGTCACAGCTTGTTCATGCTGTTCCGGATGAGCTCCCTCAAATCGAACATATATCTGAGGTTAAGGTGCAATCAGGACAAGTTACGCGCTGCCTCATCGATTATATGGTAAGTATTGCTGATCTGGAGGACGCGATGGCCGAGCAATTGAAGCTGGTGTTGAAGGACCTGCAGGAGCCCGAAGAAGAATAAAAAAGCAGTTTACCTTTTTCAGTAGCAGTAAGGAGGAACTAATTTGGATCGTGAACATGCTAACATTCGAATTTTGGAATCTATGGCGGACATGCAATGGAATATTGCGATTATGCTGGAAGCTAAAACTTTGGAAGCAGAGAAAGTGCGTAATTGGCTGTTGAATCACATGGTTGCCAGTGACAGTGCTGACGTTTATGAACAAACGAAAGATGCGTTAGATGTCCACACTCAAGTTATAGAGGTTATCGCTGGACTAACAAGATTGCAGCAGAGTTTGAACCGTAATCTGCAAACAATTCTTGATCCTGATGGACAGGATGAACAAGGAGCGGGTCACGCGAATAATGGTGCATTTAAAGGTCCACTAGATCTGGAAGAAATGGCATGACGCAGCTTCACAGGCAAGCGTCAAATCAAGTCGCAGAGCATGGAGCAAAGCTAAAAGAACAAAGATCTGTTACTGATGCTCTTCGTCGCAATTATCGATCGGAACGAGCAGTTTCGGCTCAGCTTCATTTGTTGGAGGCGATTGAACGGAGTCAAGCTGCAATAAGTTCGCTTCTAGATCGGTTTTCCCCTCACGCCGAACACTTAGCCACGTGCAAAAAGGAGAAAGTATAATCCTACATGCAGGGAGGGATGAAAGAGATGAAGAAAAAAAGAGAGAAGAAAAAGCGGACGGATTTGACTCGGCGGAAAGCACGTATCCGGCGCCAATCGACAAAAGAAAGTAATAAAAAGACCAAACCTGCCTCTGAGAAAACAACCAAACCACGGCGTCTCTCCAAGAAACGTGTACGTACAACAACTTCCAAATTACCAGCCAAATCTAAGAAGCGAGTAAATCACGCATATGATAAAAGCTATAATGAAGCATTCAATCAAGGTTTTAACGAAGGATTTGCAAAAGGCTTCGAAGATGGACACCATATCGTATACAGTCAACAGGCTTAATACAACTTTCAAGTATCAAGATACGGAATGATTATATGTCTGAATCTCAGGTGATGCCATGCAGCAAGTTAGACAGAAAGAACGTGCAAAAGGACGACGGGACGGCTTCTCCTCAGGATATAAGCATGGTTATCGCCTTGGTACGGCTGAAGCGGTAGTGTCACAAATTCCTATGATGCCGACGAATCCGTCGCCGATGCGAATTCTTTATATTCCACAAGGATTTGAAGCGATTGACCACGGATGCAGCGTTGCTTTGAGCAAAATGAGCAGTGCATATGCGGAGGCACATCCTTCTCGACTTGTAGAAGAAGCGCAGCGTTTTAAGCCAGATCTCATTGTCGTACTGAATGCCCTGCATGTTTTTCCTCAAGAACATCCCGAACATATCATATGGGCGAAGCAGCAAGGTATCAGGACTGCCATATGGTTTGTAGATGATCCTTACTTCACTCAAGATACAGCAGTACTAGCTCCGTATTATGACTTCGTGTTCACTCATGAACAGCAATGTATTCCCTTCTACAAACAGCTGGGTTGCCGGCATGTTTATCATCTTCCTCTCGCAGCAGCAACAGAGCGTTTCCGCCCTATTCGGTCAGATTATCGTTATTGCCATGACATCTGCTTTATTGGCAACGGATTCTGGAATCGAGTAGCGTTTTTCGACAGTTATGCGGAGCAGCTTATGAAATACGATATTTGTATTGCAGGCGGCTATTGGGATCGAATGGTGACGCATGCTCGTTGGGGAGATCGACTTCGTTCAGGGTGGGTTCCTTTAGATGAAAGTGTTTATTATTACAATTCATCCAAAATTATACTAAATATTCATCGACCACATGAACAAGGGGCTGACAATCGAAATACATTTGACCTGCCTGCACAGTCGATTAATCCCCGTACCTATGAAATTGCTGCGTGTGGTGCGTTCCAGCTTACCGATGTCCGGAGCGACCTTACCCAAATGTATACGCCAGGCTGGGATATTGAGACCTTCCAGACAGGCGAAGAACTCATGCAAAAAATTGAATATTACTTAGTCCATGAAGAAGAGAGGATGCGTATCGCTATGCGTTCTCTCCAGACCACATTTATGCGCCATACGTTCGAGCATCGAGTGCGTCACATGCTGGATGTCATAGAAAGGAGCTATTCGGTATCAGGAGTAGCATTATTAAACTGACAAAGCATGCAGTGAAGGAGGTATAGAATGACTGGTGCAACAGAGAAAAAAGGCATAGTCAAGCAATCCCGGCCATCATTGCTGCATCAGGTGCGGTCAGCTAGCCATAAAGGAGCGCGTGAAGGTCACGAACGAGGATACGGAGAAGGTTATTTTCGTGGAAGAGCGCAAGCACTTGTGCATGCACTTACCGAGCATGCTCCTCAGCGCCAATTACGTATTATTTACGTATCATCAGGCAAAGGTTTCCCTTATTCGCCGCTTGATGAAGCTGTCGTATCGACGCTGCAATCGATGGCAATAGACGTTCAGGTAGCGGGACCCAAAGATTCTATAGCAGTATTTGCTGTAGAATATCGCGCAGACCTGGTTCTCGTTCTAGATGGAATGGATTTTCCAGCTGAGCAGCTTATAGAGCTGAAGGCTCTTGCCATACGTACGGCTCTATGGATTACGGATGATCCCTATTATACAGATCGGATGGCAGCAGTTGCTCCCTATTATGATTATATTTTTACTTTAGAATCCACTGCGATAGAATACTATCAGTCTTTAGGATGTAGACAAGTGCATCATTTGCCTTTTGCTGCTTTTCCTGAGCATTTTACGCCGAGGGCATCTCCAGCCCCATTTCAGAACGATATTTCTTTTATTGGTTCTGCCTATTGGAACCGTGTTCGCTTCTTTGAACCGATTATGGATCGCCTCATGAAGCACAAAGCCCATTTTTCAGGATTATGGTGGGATCGGCTGCCCCAATATAAAAAATATAAGTCATCGATTAAGCTTGATTTGTGGATGGGGCCAAAAGAAACAGCGGAATTTTATAATAGTAGTAAAATTGTAATAAATATGCATAGAACACATGATGATACGACAGTAAACCAAAATTCCAATCAAATTTTAGCAACTTCTCCTAATCCTCGCACATTTGAAATTAACGGCTGTGGAACGCTGCAGCTGACAGATATTCGAAGTGATTTAGCTCAATTTTATGTGCCTGGGGTAGAGCTTGTTACGTATGAAAGCCCTGCCGACTTGTTGGAGAAAGCGGTCTACTATTTGACGCATGAAGAGGAACGTAGAGAGATTGCATTGCGCGGATTAGCACGTACGTTGAAAGATCATAGCTATGCGAAACGTATTCAGCAGCTATTGAGCATTATATTTGATCGTCAAGCGGAGTGAGGAGAATTTACCTTATGGAGCTTGTTTTTTGCCCTCGGCCTAGAACAATTAGGTGGGGGTATTTTTGCTGCCTATTCGATAAGCAGACTCTTATTGTAGGGTATGAGGGAAGTCGTTTTTTTCCAGATGAGGGATCTATTTTGAAGAATGGATGATTATCGGCAGTAATTATCGATTTTCAGCGGATAAGAAGTCAAGAAAGCGTTATTATAGGGGTTATTTGCTGATTATCTCTTTATATCTTTCGTTTTCATTGAGAATAGAGAAAGCTCGAGATTGAGTGAGGAAATGATATGAAAATAAAAGATTGAAATGGTTTATATGACTGCCATAAATAGGGATTGTCTAAAATGAGCGTTGTGATTCATTTACAGTCTCGGAGCAGAGGAGTAAGATTCAGTTCAGCAATAGCAACTACATTCCGTAGCGTCTGTAATCGCTGAGTTCCGCATAAGGTGCGGAAGCGGGGGAACCAAATGCAAACGGCTGCCTGACTTAAGTTTAAAAGGCTGCAGCAATCGTTTGTTGGGGTGAATCCGGATATCGGTACGCAGTTCCAACTCATCGTTGGAATGGGTGCAGAGATCTGGTAGGGCAACTCTTCGAGCCCGAATCCGACAGCTAACCTCGTAAGCGTCCGAGGAGAGGCGTGCCTGAATACCGTTATGTATACTGGCGCATTTCGAATTGCCTCACACCCGAAAATGATCGCTGTACGGATTTCAGGAGGAATGAACAAGATGCATAATGAGGGGCGCATGGTAACGGTATTTGCTCCCAATGCGATGGGTATTGATTTTTTGAAGCAGCTTCGAGGGGCAAATGTGCCTGTAGCAGCGATATCGAACAATACCCGGCTAACAGCAAGTATGGAGAAATTAGGTGTGAAGCATATTTGCAGCGTGAAAACAACATCGCAAAGGAAGGCAACGGCGCTGCCAGCTGTACCTGTAGGGCGCATGTATGTATTTGAGCAAAGCTTCGCACTTACTTGCCGCTTGTTGCAGCAGTGCCGTCCTTGGACGGATGAAATGATTACGGTAATTACAAAACAAAATTATCCGAAGTCGATTTATCGGATGCTGGGTGCAGACATGGTCATTTATACGCAATCAGACCAAGTATCCTTTCTATTGACTGATTTATTGAGTCAAGACAGCCATCAACCTGCTTGAACGGTTTAATCCTTCATAGCCATGACACATACGGCACAGGTGATGATAGAAATACAATCAGATAGCTTTGGGCTTTGCTCATCGCTGAGTCCCTTTATAAGGGAACGGGGGAACCAATCGACATGCAATCGCATGTCTGGGGTGAGTCCGGATGACGACTCGACTTCCATCACAAAGATGGATCATCGAATCCGCATCTGGTAGGGCGACTCTTGCGTCCGAATCCGTCAGCTAACCTCGTAAGCGTCCGTAGAGGCAGCCTTATTTCGTCGTGGATCGATACACGGTTTCTATAGCTGTGTTTTATTTGGCCACGCGGAAAGGGGACCTCCTTCCGCGTGGCCTTTTTGCGTCCCGACAAGTCAGTATGCTTGCCGGCAAGAGCGAAAAACCAAGAGAGCGCAACAGCATCTGACTAGACAAAGGGGAGGAATGGTACATGTTCGATGCGGTGATGTGTATTTTACTGTTGATGTTAGGCATTGCAGCATATGTCGTCATACATTGGTGCTCGCAAGAAATCGATAGATGAGGTGAAGAAAATGATGATCGCACTGGGCGTTGTGATTGCTGCACTATTTCTATACTTAGCATACGCGTTAGTTAAACCCGAGAAGTTTTAAAGTAAATGAGCAAGATGCGAAGTGGAATGATCGAAGTGGGGTTAAATCTAGAGAGGTGGAACGAGAGATGACGTTACTAGGCTGGGTGTCGATTGGCCTTACTCTACTGCTAGTGCTAGTGTTGGCGCGACCAACAGGTATTTATCTAGCACGAGTATTTCATAGTGAAGGGGCGCGGATGCCGCTTAACGGTCTATTTGGACCGATAGAGAAATTGTTGTTCAAGCTATTTGGCATTAAAGAAACGAATCAGACGTGGAAAAGTTATGCCACAGCATTAATCTCAACCAATATATTTATGATGCTGCTCGTTTACGCAGTACTGCGCTTGCAAGGCAGTCTGCCGTTGAATCCAAGCGGCATAGCGGGCATGGAGCCAACATTGGCATTCAATACGACGATAAGCTTCATGACCAATACGAACTTGCAGCATTACAGCGGGGAAAGCGGCTTAAGCTACTTGTCTCAAACGCTGGGTATTACGTTCATGATGTTTACAGCACCAGCGACTTCGTTTGCAATCGCATTTGCCTTTATGAGAGGAATTGCAGGCAAGCCGCTCGGTAACTTCTTCGTAGATTTGGTGCGCAGCATTGTACGTGTGTTAATGCCGATTGCCATTGTAGCAGCGATTCTATTTGTTGCGTTAGGCGCTCCGCAGACGTTTGCACCGACTGAGACGGTAACAACGCTGCAAGGTGCAGAACAGCAAATTGCTCGCGGTCCAGTAGCCTCCTTGCTATCTATTAAAGAGTTGGGTAATAACGGTGGTGGATTTATGGCCGTAAACTCGGCGCACCCGTTTGAGAATCCAAATGGAATTAGCAATTTGCTTCATATCGTACTTATGCTGCTGCTGACAACCTCACTTCCATTTGCGTATGGTCGCATAGTTGGAAGTGCGAAAGAAGGAAGAGTGCTCTTCGTTGCGATGTCGATTATGTTCATCATGATGCTAGGCATAGCGACTACGGCAGAGCAAGCAGGAAATCCAGCTTTACATCAGCTTGGTATGGCTGGCCCGAGTATGGAAGGTAAGGAAGTACGCTTAGGAGTAGCTCAGTCGGCTTTGTATGCGGTCGTAACGACAGCATCCGAAACGGGTGGAGTAAACACTATGCATGACACATTGACACCGCTCGGCGGATTAGTTCCGCTCGGAAATATGATGCTCAATACGGTATTTGGCGGAGTTGGCGTAGGATTTGTAAACGTATTGATGTATGCGATGATTGCCGTATTTTTATCAGGCTTAATGGTAGGACGCACTCCTGAATTTTTGGGACGCAAGTTGGAAATTCGGGAAATGAAGCTCATCGCGGTAACACTTATTATTCAGCCGATTCTTATTTTGGTGCCGACTGCGATTGCGCTTGTATTTTATCCAGATACGATTTCAAATGCTGGCTTCCATGGTATCTCACAGGTGTTGTATGAATATACTTCCTCGGCTGCTAACAACGGGTCAGGATTTGAGGGACTTGGCGATGCAACGCCATTCTGGAATATATCAACGGGCTTAGTGATGTTCTTCGGACGCTATATTAGCATGATTACGATGCTGGCTGTTGCTGGGTCGCTGATGGCGAAACGTCCAGTACCGGTCACATCAGGTACATTTAAGACGAGCAACGCAACGTTCGGTACGATTTTTGTCGGTACGATTCTCATTGTCGGTGCCCTGACGTTCTTCCCGATTCTTGTACTTGGACCGATTGCAGAACATTTGACTTTGTGGAAATAATCGTTTGCGAACGAGAGGAGAAATAAGCAATGAGTACGGTACAATCGATGAAAACTCCGTCATCGTATGATAGCGGGTCTCGAAGTGAAATCAAAAAATCGAAGTCGATGTTTGGTGGAGACATCGTTCGGCAAGCTTCCATAGATGCTTTGCGCAAGTTCCATCCGAAGTTTATGGTGAAAAATCCGATGATGTTCCTTGTGGAACTTGGCTTTGTCATCACGCTGTTGTTAACCATTGTACCTGATGCGTTCGGGAGTGCAGCCCCACGTTGGTACAACGGGGTTGTTAGTTTGATTTTGTTTGTGACGGTGTGGTTTGCCAACTTTGCTGAGGCATTGGCGGAAGGCAGAGGGAAAGCACAGGCCGATTCCTTGAAGCAGACGAAGAAAGACTTGTGGGCACAAAAGGTTACAGCGACAGGTACGATTCGCGTATCTTCAGCAAGCTTGAGAAAGGGCGATATTATTATCGTTCGTGAAGGTGAGACCATTGCTGGGGATGGAGAAGTCATTGAAGGTTTGGCTTCGATAGATGAGTCTGCAATTACGGGGGAATCCGCTCCTGTACTAAAGGAATCAGGTGGTGACTTTTGCTCCGTCACAGCTGGTACACGTGTGGTAAGTGACTGGGTGAAAGTTCGTATTACAAGTGATCCTGGTGAGTCCTTCTTGGATCGTATGATTGCCTTGGTTGAAGGAGCAGAACGTCAAAAGACGCCGAATGAATTAGCTTTGCATACGGTACTTGTAAGCTTGACACTTATTTTTCTTATCGTAGTCGTTACGCTGCCATTCTTCGGCAAGTATTTGAACATTACGCTGCATACGGCAGAATTAATCGCTCTTCTCGTTTGTCTCATCCCGACGACAATCGGTGGTTTACTATCTGCGATTGGGATCGCTGGTATGGACCGTGTTACCCGCTTCAACGTCATAGCTACTTCTGGTAAAGCAGTAGAGGCATGTGGAGATATTCATACGATCATTTTGGATAAAACAGGTACGATTACTTACGGAAACCGTCTTGCGAATGATCTAATTCCGGTCAATGGCAATAGTGTACAGACATTAGCACGTTGGGCAGCTGTAGGATCTCATGCAGATGAAACGCCGGAAGGACGTTCTGTATTGGAGTGGCTTACGAAGCATAGCCTTAGCTATGATCGTGAGCTGTCTGAGCAAGGTGAGTTTGTTCCATTCAAAGCAGAGACGCGGATGAGCGGTATTGATTTGCCAGATGGACGACTGGTTCGTAAAGGTGCGGTAGATGCGATTAAGCAATGGGTGGCAAGTAAAGGCGGCCCCATTCCATCAGACCTTGATGGTGTTACAGAAAAAATTGCGAAGGCAGGCGGTACACCGCTGGCTGTTGCAGTAGATGATCAGATTTATGGCGTTATTTATTTGAAAGATACGGTAAAGCCGGGCATGCGCGAACGGTTTGAACAGCTGCGCAAAATGGGGATTCGCACCGTTATGTGTACAGGTGACAATCCGCTGACAGCTGCAACGATTGCACGTGAAGCTGGAGTAGATGACTTTATTGCGGAGAGCAAGCCGGAAGATAAGCTGGCTTTGATTCGTAAGGAGCAAGGAGAAGGCAAGCTTGTTGCGATGACGGGGGACGGTACGAATGATGCGCCAGCATTGGCGCAGGCGGATGTCGGTATTGCCATGAACAGCGGTACAACCGCAGCAAAAGAAGCTGCCAATATGGTCGACTTAGACTCTGATCCGACGAAAGTGATCGAAGTAGTAGCCATCGGCAAGCAACTGCTTATGACGCGCGGTGCACTGACTACGTTCAGTATTGCGAACGACGTGGCTAAATATTTTGCCATCATACCGGCTTTGTTTATGATCGCAATCCCTGAATTGTCCGCTCTCAATATAATGGGCCTTCATTCACCAATGTCGGCAGTATTATCAGCACTTATCTTCAATGCGGTTATTATTCCATTATTAATTCCGCTAGCGATGAAAGGTGTGGCATACAAACCGCTTAGCTCGGAACAACTGCTGCGCCGCAATATGTTGATTTACGGATTAGGTGGTCTTATAGCACCGTTTATCGGTATTAAGCTTATTGATTTAGTGGTCGGTGTCTTCTTGTAGAAGGCTTGGGAAATATAAGATTGAAATAGTTTCATTATTATTGGCCAAAAGAAAGAGAGCAGAATCCTGTTGTAGAAACGAAGTATTCGCCTTTGTAGTCGAGTTCTAACCATATCATCTAAACAAAAGAACTCGACTACAACAGCGTTCGTAAACAGGATCTGTTCTCTATAAATGAAGGCCAATATATGTTTATTAATTATTTCCACTTCAACACTTAAACAGAGATAAAAAAGATATGAAAAAGGTTTCTTTATAAAAAGGTTACGGAATGAAGGTATAAATAGACAAAGAAAAAAATAACTTCGTATTTAATTCGTATTTTAAATAACTAGGATATAAAGCGTAAATACGCGAAAGGATGACCTTGCATGAACACACACGCCACACCATCAATGAACAGTGAATCGTCTGGCTCTCATTCACAAGGAAATAAGCAAGGGGGCGGGCTTGGCACCATCATCCGAATGAGTATCGGCCTTATGATCTTATGCGGCCTTGTGTATCCATTTGTTATGACAGCAGCAGCTCAGACGCTTTTCCCGTACCAGGCGAACGGAAGTCTAGTAAAAGATGAGAATGGTCAAATTGTTGGCTCTGCCCATATTGGTCAGGCTTTTACAGATTCGAAATATTTCCACGGACGTGTATCCAGTATTGAATATAACGGAGTTGGTTCCGGATCAGGCAACTTAGCACCAACGAATGAAGCGCTGACAGAGCGTGTTGAGCAATCGATGAACGATTGGCAGGAACAGAACCCGCAAATGGCAGTATCCGAGGTTCCAGCTGACCTGTTGACGAACTCTGCTTCTGGTCTTGATCCACATATTACTCCTCAAGCAGCAAGTGTGCAGATCCCTCGTATTGCGAAAGCAACAGGACTGTCTGAACAACAATTGACGCAGCTAGTGAAGAATCATACGGAAGAGCCTGACCTTGGAGTGTTTGGTGAAGCTAGAGTCAATGTGCTGTTATTAAATATGGAATTGGAACAATTGTTGAAATAGATATAGCAGTAGGTATGCCGATTCTAGTGATATGGAATCGGCTTCTTGCGTGGATTGAAATTCATAGGATCGGACGGGAGGTTGGTCATGAAAGAAGGTGATGCTTATCGCAGGCGCTCACCCGAAGTACTTCTTAAGCTCATTGAAGAGATGCGACGCGGTCGATTATGCATTCTTGTGGCAGTGGCCAGCGGCGCTGGGAAGACGACTCAATTGATTCATGAAGGTGAGCTAAGAGCGAAAGAAGGCTTGGATGTCGTCTGGGGAACTTCTGTGCCAGAGCAGGACGCCGCTGCGGCATCAATGGAGGCAGTTGCAGCTATACGATGGGCTCGTGGTCACTTGCAGTTGGAAGATTTGGATGTAGCGCGTTTGTGCGAACGCGCACCTGATATTGTGCTAGTAGACGGCCTAGCCCAGCCGAATCGCCCGGAAGCAGAACGGCAACGCCGTTTGGACGATGTTCGATTCTTGTTGCAGCACGGTATTAGTGTCATCGCGACGATGAACGCCTATGAAGATGAGCGTGTTAGTGAACAGGCTCGTAGGATCGCTGGTGTCGATCCAAAATGGACCTTGCCAGCAGAGGTGCTGCAGGCAGCAGATGAGGTCCGCTTGCTGGATGTAACCGCAGAGACGTTAATAGAGCGTAGGCAGGTTCATGCGCAGCAGGAACGTGTATCGTTCGCCGCGACAAATAAAAAGGCGCATAGTAAACGAGTTTCTGAACGAAGCCGGCTCAGCATTTTGCGCGAGCTGGCTTTGCGCACGATAGCGAATGATGTGAATGGCTCGTTGGAGCAGCATCGGCACGAGCTTGGTTTAGAGGGGCCATCTGGTGTGACGGAACGTATTCTCGTCCTCGCCCAATATGGATGGAACGGTTCTATTCATGTGCGCCGTGGTGAGCAGGTGGCGAAACGATTGAATGGAGAATTGTTTATTTTATCGTTTGTCGATCCAAATCTACCCTTAACACAGCTCCAGCTAACCTTTCAACGATCATTGAAGAAGCTGGTACAAAAGATAGGCGCATCATGGGAGGAAGTTCCCTTGTCCTCGCGCAGGCGTATAGCAGGATTATTGTCGCAATATGCATGGACGCACAGTATGACTCGAATCGTATTAGGCCATTCACGCCAGTCGAGGTGGCAGGAATGGATACATGGTTCCCTTGTGAATGGTTTGCTGCGCACAGTGGAGCATACGGACTTGTTCTTTGTGGCAGATCGTTCGGAACGCGAAGGAGAACGTGTATTTCCTGTGAAGACGGAGCAAAGGCTGCCGGTACAAGCATTTAAGCGTTGGACAGCAGGTGAGCTCGAAGAGCGTGCGGATGGGCTGAGGCGTGGACATTTTAAAATTATAATTGGTGCAGCGCCTGGTGTTGGCAAGACATACAAAATGTTGCAGGAGGGCAACCGACTGCTGGAGCAAGGGGTCGACGTCGTTATTGGTCTTCTTGAGACGCATGGGAGACGGGAAACGGCCGCTCAAGTTGGAGCATTGCCATGGATTGAGCGACAGAAGATCAAATATCAAGGTCATTTATTAGAAGAAATGAATACAGCGGAAATTTTAGCGAGAAAGCCAGAACTGGTGCTCGTTGATGAATTGGCGCATACGAATGTACCGGGCAGTGTGCATACTAAGCGATATGAAGATGTCATTCAGCTGCTGGAAGCGGGCATTTCAGTCATGTCGACGGTAAATGTCCAGCATATTGAGAGCTTAAATGACGCGGTGGAGCATTTAACAGGGGTGCGTGTTAGGGAAACGGTTCCTGATGGGGTGCTTCGTCTCGCAGATGAGATGGAATTGATCGATGTTACCCCATCTACGATTCAAAAACGAATGCAGGATGGGCTCATTTATGCGAAAGATAAGGTTGATCAGGCACTGAGCAACTTTTTTCGCATACCTAACTTGATTGGGCTTCGTGAGCTTGCCTTGCGTGAAGTGGCAGATGATGTCGATGAGCGATTGGAATCGTGGGAGCGGCGTGCACTGCTGCGTGGGCCTTGGAGACGCAAAGAGGTTATCTTTGTATGCGTTGAGCCTGACGAGCGTGCGGAACGTCTTGTGCGTCACGGGTTTCGAATTGCGCATCGGCTAAAGGCGGAGTTATATGTTGTCTGTCTTCCTGTGGCGAATTTGCTTCCATCGCGGGGTGGTAAAAATACTACGAATCAACCATTTCTTAAATGGTCTGAACAAACGGAAGCATTAACAGTACGGCTTGGTGGGACATTTTGTGTTCAAGCAAGTGTCCAACGTCGACAATGGGCGCAGGAAGCGGTTCGCCTTGCTGATGAACATAAAGCCTCTCAAATGATAGTAGGTGTCCCTGCGCGACGGATGCGTAAATCACATATGGGACGTATGCGAATGTTAATGCGAATTGCTCGTCATATGGATGTATTAGTGGTTACTGATAATGAAAGGGAAAGGGTATAAGAAATAGAGCCAATAGAGAAAAAAGAAGGTGGAACCTATTTTTTTATGCTGTCACATACGTGCAAGAGAGGGGAAACGGCTGATTTCAATCGGCCGTTTTTACTGTTTTTTTAGGCTGACGCAAGTAAATTGTACACTTGGATAAGGTTCAAATGTCGTGCCGATATGTGACCTATACTAATATATTGAAGTACATTGGTGAAGAGAGGGGGGACTGACCCTGTGACCTATGGGTTGACAGGTAACTGCTATGAGATCACGTATCGTGTGCTTCTCTCATCTATGTAATCAAACGTATATTACAGGTGCAGAGAAATTGATCCTCTTTCTCATGCGTGAGCTTCGTTCCAACTTCGACTTCGAATGCATTCTGATCGTGCCTCAGGAAGGGATATTGTCACAAGAGGCGGCAGATGCAGGCATCCCTTATTATGTTCAACCTTGCCGATTGTTCTACTCCATGATGGAGCCTCATGCTGCCTTGCATGATGAATTGGAGCAAATACGCACACATTCGGAGTGGGACGCGGTCGTCGACTTACTTCGGCGTCTAGAGCCTGATTATGTACTGATAAACACATGTGTGCATGCCATCCCTGCAGTAGCAGCTCGATCGTTGAACATTCCTGTCATTTGGCAGATTACGGAGAAGATTCCGGACAATGCGTATACGTCCCATGCAGCAGCAATCGTGCATCAATATGCAGAGGCGGTTATTGGTATATCTCAATCCGCATTGGCCTTTTTGACACGCTATCCTCAAGCATTCCCCTCCTCACCGCCCCCTGTTCTTTTTACACTTCCACCTTCATGGGACGACAATGCATTGGAGCCTAGCTTATGGACTCAATCAAGAGCGAAGAAGCGCTCTGAGCTAGGCATCCCTCCCGATACGTGCTTAGTCGGGTACGTAGCTGCAACGATAACTTCCCAAAAAGGACTGGAACATTTCGTGTGGATGGCGATGCAGCTAGCAGAAAGAAATACGTCAACCCGCTTCATCGTTATCGGATGCCCCGCTCATCAAGATTATTTCGAGCGATGTCAGCAGCTTGTGCAGCGCTCTTCGTTAAAGGACAAATTCTATTTTGTTGGTTTCGAGAACAAGATTCAGCATGTATATCCAGCCATTGATATTGTCGTGACGCCAAGTCTCTTTCCAGAAGGATTTGGTATGACAGCATTTGAGGGACTCATCTTCGGGAAGCCTGTCGTTGTGTATCGCTCAGGAGGCTTGGAAGAAATACATCAATTTACGGGGAATGAGCGCTATATTGCCGATGTAGGTAACTGGCGTGAATTGTCCAGCATTGTCAACGGATTGATTAGTAGTCAAGAACAACGGACAGCAGCAGGTATTCATAACTATAACGCAGTTAGACAAGTGTATGGTATCGAGCATTATCGAAGTTTGCTGGCTGCATTTTGGAACCTATTTCGAGAACAGAAGCGAAGAAATATTGCTGTACAGACAGATTCAACTGACAGTCAACATGAGCTTGCTATTGATCCTAATGTTTTTAATGTTCTTAATGTTCTTAATGTTCCTAGTGAAGTAATCAGGCCTGCGCGTTCCCGTCCCCAGAAGCCTAGCCACAAGCGTCGAAGATCTCGAAGAGGTCGGCGTCCCCCAAAAGCGTCGCGCAAATCACAATCTACTCGAATTCGTAGCAAAGCGTTTAGAGCATTTAGACAGCATAAGCCACTACCATCCGTCCAGCGGAAACGAAAAAAGAGAAGAAAGAACGTCAGGCGAATGCGCAAGGTGCTGCGGACTGCGAGCAGGAGGTGAATGAGGAAGCGATGCGTGTTATGACCATTTTAGGTACAAGACCAGAAATTATTCGACTTAGTCTTATTATGAAGCAGCTTGATCAGCTGTCGGAGAAGCATATTATCGTGCACACTGGTCAAAATTTTACCCACACATTAAGTGATATCTTTTTTGAAGAAATGGGACTGCGCTCTCCCGACTATAAATTGTTCGATCAACAGCAGAGTGTAGGTGAGCAGTTATCGATTATGTTTCGTGAGATTGAAAAAATATGTCTTCAGGAGCGGCCAGATCGCGTGCTTCTGCTCGGCGATACGAACAGTGCATTGAGTGCGATAGTCGTGGAACGGTTGGGAATCCCGGTTGTGCATATGGAGGCTGGCAATCGCTGCTTCGATTTGCGAGTACCTGAAGAAAAAAACAGGCGCATTATCGATACGGTTTCAAGCATTAATATGCCGTACACCGAACAGAGCAAGAAGCATCTTATCCAGGAAGGCATTCCAAGTCAACGAATCATACTCACAGGCAACCCGATCTATGAGGTATTGAATCATTATAAGCCGCAGATTGAAGCAAGTACGATTTTGAAGAAGCTGAACTTGCGGCGTGGAGATTATTTTATTGTGACAACCCATCGGGCTGAAAATGTAGATTGCGCTGAGCATTTGGAGCAGATTATGCAAAGTTTGAATGAGGCGGCTGAACGGTACGGCAAGCGAATCATTTGCAGCGTACATCCTCGTACGAGAGCTAGGATGGAGAATGCCCCACAGTTGTCGCTGAACCCGTTGGTAGAATGCTATGAACCATTTGGATTTTTTGATTTCGTGAAGCTGGAGCAGAATGCAGCTTGTGCAATTACAGATAGCGGCACGGTCCAAGAGGAATGCTGTATTTTTCACGTTCCTACTGTGACGATACGCAATACGACAGAACGTCCTGAGACAGTTGATTGTGGGAGCAACGTAGTGAGCGGACTAAAGACGAAGCAAATTGTAGAATCCATTGGCGTTATGACTTCACTTCCGACGAGTTGGGAATGTCCAAAGGGGTACTTAGAGCCCCATGTTTCACATACTGTGGTGAAATTTTTGCTTGGAGGGAAAATGGATGTTTAAGAATAAGCGCATCCTTGTGACCGGTGGTACGGGATCGTGGGGATATGAACTGATTCGTCAATTGCTGCCTCAGCATCCGAAGGAAATTATCGTGTTCTCACGCAACGAATCAAGTCAGGTTGCGATGAGTCGAGAATTTGAGAATAGCAGCTTAAGCTTCTGTATTGGAGATATTCGGGATCTTCAAGCGCTTCGAACGGCAAGTAAAGATGTGGACTATGTGTTCCATCTTGCTGCGCTTAAGCATGTTCCTGTATGTGAAGAACAGCCGTATGAGGCATTAAAAACGAATGTCGTTGGAACCCAGAACGTAATCGAAGCAGCCATCGAGAACCGAGTTGAAAAAGTAATCTACATCTCGACGGATAAAGCGGCGAACCCTTCGAATTTTTATGGAATGACGAAAGCTATCGGAGAAAAGCTTATCGTGTATGCGAATTTGCTTCCTTCTAGCACACAATTCGTCTGTGTACGCGGCGGCAATGTGCTTGGCACAAATGGCTCGGTTGTGCATTTATTCAAGGACCAAATCCACAGCAAACGTCAAGTTGGCATTACCGATATGAAAATGACTCGATTTTTCTTAACGCTTCAAGATGCGATAACACTGCTGTTTAAGGCATCGGAAGAAAGCCACGGCGGTGAAATATTTGTTATAACGATGCCAACTTGCCGAATTGTTGATCTTGCAGAGGTGCTAATTGAAGCCTCAAATGTCGATGGGGTTTCCATTATTGAGAAAGGGATACGACCAGGCGAGAAAATTCATGAAATATTGATGAGTGATTATGAAAGCTTGACGACGGTTGTATACGATGAGCAATATCTTGTTATTTTACCAACGCTGGATATTCCAGGGCTGAAAGAGAAATATGCACTGTACCCACCCGTTGAATTTAATAGCTTCAGCTCTGAACAAAACGTAATAAGCAAGGAAGAAATCCATCAGATGCTGCAACGAGGGGGCTTCCTTTAATGAAGCTACTTATTATAGGCGGTAATGGGATGGCGGGCCATATTTTGGTCCGTTATTTCCGTCAGAAGCCTGGTTATCATGTGTTTTACACGTCACGAGACATCGAAGATGAAGAGTCGTTATGGCTTGATATCACAGACGGATCGAATCTCGATACGCTAATTGAAACGGTGCGTCCTCATGTCATTATTAATGCTGCAGGCATCCTGAATGAAGAGGCAGAGCGTGCTCCGCTTGAAGCCTATCAAGTAAATGCATGGTTGCCGCACCAGCTGCGACGGAAAGCAGATCATATTGGCGCTAAAGTTATACACATAAGTACAGATTGCGTATTTTCAGGCAAGAGCGGCAAGTATATAGAAAATGACAAGCCAGATGGGACATCCGTGTATTCGGTGACAAAATCTCTCGGTGAATTAAAACAATTTAATCCTCATTTAACGATCCGCACATCTATCGTTGGACCTGAAATCCGCCCCCATGGAATTGGACTGCTGCAATGGTTTTTGAAGCAAGAAGGGGAAGTGAAAGGTTATAAAAGAGTGTATTGGAACGGCGTAACAACATTAGAACTAGCGAAAGCGATTGACTATTATTTGCGCCGTCCTATTTACGGACTGATTCATCTTTCTTATCCAATTCCTATTAGCAAGTATGAGCTGCTTAATCTGTTCCAGCGGGCATTTGGCAAGCAGGATGTAAATATTGTGCCAGATGCGAAATATGAAAGTGATAAATCACTCGTAAATACACGCGAGGATGCTGATTATAGAGTCAAACCGTATCCGGCCATGTTGGAAGAATTAGCGAATTGGATGAAGCGCAAATGAAGGACGCTTCGATTGTAGTGACAGGAGCGTCTGGGTTTACAGGTTTGCACGCATGCCAGACACTTGCTGCGCTAGGGATGAAAGTAACGGCTTTCGTAAGGCGCAGGGCTTCATTTGATCAAGCGCTAGCGATAAATCAAATCGAAGTAGATTTGTTGAAGCCGAAGGCACTTCATCATTTTATGCAGCAAGTATCACCGCAATATGTGCTGCATTTGGCAGGGATGAATGCGGTGCAGCAATCTTGGCGGGCACCTGCTGATGCGATGCACATTAATATGCTTGGAACTGTGCATGTGCTGGAGGCGGTGCGGGAGCTGCCAGACACACGAGTGCTTGTTATTACTTCAAAGCTGAAATCTGCGCCGACTGCTTCTAGCTCTAACCTGCACCCCTATGCCATCAGCAAATGGTTCCAAGAACAGGCTGCGCTAGCATGGTCTCAACTGTATCAGATGAACATTATGATGGCTGAACCGTCCAATCTGATTGGGCCTGGACCATCGACAGGCATTTGTGCTCTGCTAGGTAATTATACGGCACGATGTGAGCATGGGGAACATGATCAGCCGTTCACCTTTAGCTCGCGGGCGGATTGGAGAGATTACTTAGACGTAAGAGATGCAGTGGCAGCATACGCACATATTTTGCAGCGTGGTGCAAGGGGGCGCAGCTATCAGGTAGAGAGCGGACAAGTGAGATCACTTCAGGAAGTATCGGAAGCATTTCAAAAGATGGCGACAACGAGCATTCCTTACCAATGGAAAGATACAACACCGCTAGCTGAACCATTATCTGCATCAAAGGATGTAGATAGCAGCAGTAAATTAAATAAGGATCAGCAGGAAGTGCTGCCCTTGCCTGAAAGCTGGGGCTGGAAACCCAAATATTCGTTTACAGAATCAGTAGCGGACATTTTGAAATATTATCGCCAACTGAGGAGGTGACCGCGCAACGATGCAGCCTTTAGTGACGATTATTATGCCTTTTTATAATGATCCCTATGTGGATAGAGCCGTAGTAAGTGCATTGAATCAGACCTACTCGAACATTGAAATTATCGTTGTTGATGATGGTTCATCTCAATTTGCAGATCGAGTGCGTCAATTTGTACCGAGAGTTCATTATTTGGGCAAAGCAAACGGTGGTACCGCATCAGCTTTGAATCATGCCATTAAATATGCTTCAGGGCAGTATATCGCTTGGTTAAGTTCAGATGATCGCTTCTATCCAGATAAAATACGCCAGCAAGTACAATTTATGCAGGAACGACAGTCTATCATCAGTTATACGAATTTCGACTATATTGATTCTTTTGACAACGTAACGTCTACGAATGCCGCGCTCTTATTTCAACATGATCTAGACTTCTATCGAAGCTTCCTGCATTCTAATCCGATTAACGGTTGTACCGTTATGATGCACCGCAGTTTGTTCGAACGCATTGGTGTGTTCAATGAACATTTGCCATATACGCATGATTTAGATTTATGGTATCGGACAATGTTGGCGGGGTATAAATTTCATTTTCTGAATGTCTCGCTAACAGCATATCGCCGTCATGAAGCGATGGGAACGATTCGCCATCAAGCTGCGATACTGCAAGAAGTGAAAAGGACGAATCAATGTTATCATCCTCATTTAAGGCATTTAATTAACCAAATGTCTAGACGTTGATCGATGCGCAGAGTGAATGTTATAGAAAGCAAGCAGACCCTTTGTCATATAAGGAAGATTCATTCCTTAGTGTGCCGAAGGGTTATGCTTGTTTGTACATAAAGAGGCATCTGCAAATAGGTAAATCGGCATAAAGTAAAAAAGATAGGAAATAATAGGGTTGACATTATAGGGGTGGGGGGTATATGATTTGAGTATCAAAGCAAGCGTAAGTTGTTGTTCGAGCAGAATGGAAGGCTGCTGCGGATAGCAATTTTTAATTAACATAATCCTATTGAAGCTGGAGGGATAAGTATGTCGGAGCAATCGGCTAGTTTGAAACAAACTTCGCTGCAAATATCAGGTATGACCTGCGCGGCATGTGCGAACCGAATTGAGAAAGGTTTGAAGAAGTTAGAAGGCGTCACTGATGCGAATGTAAACTTCGCATTGGAACGCGCCTCTGTGACGTATCAAGCTGATCAAGTACAAATGGAACAGCTGGAAAAGGTAGTTGAGAAATTGGGTTTCAAGACGGTAAAAGAAAACGTTGATTTTGCGATTACCGGAATGACTTGTGCGGCTTGTGCCACAAGAATTGAAAAAGGGTTAAGCAAGCTTCCAGGTGTAACAAGTGCTTCTGTAAATTTCGCTCTGGAGACAGCTCATGTAGAGTTTAACGGTGCAGAAGTAACGGTTGATAACATTCAGGGCAAGGTCACGCAACTGGGATACAAAGCACATCGCAAGTCCGATTCAGATACCCAAGAGGGGTATCGTGAGAAGGAAATTAAGACGCAAAAGATTAAATTTATTGTCTCGGCTATTGTTTCATTCCCGCTATTGTGGGCGATGGTGAGTCACTTTTCCTTTACTTCGTTTATATGGCTCCCAGAAATATTTATGAATCCTTGGTTCCAATTCGCTTTGGCGACGCCGGTTCAGTTTATTATCGGTTGGCAGTTCTACGTTGGTGCATATAAAGCGTTGCGCAATAAGAGTGCAAATATGGATGTTCTCGTTGCATTAGGAACGTCAGCGGCTTATTTCTACAGTTTGTATTTATCATTCGAATGGTCTACGTCCGCTCATCAGGGACACGCACCTGCCCTTTACTATGAAACAAGTGCTGTATTGATTACGTTGATTATTTTAGGAAAACTGTTTGAAATGGTTGCAAAAGGACGTTCCTCTCAAGCGATTAAAAAGTTGATGGGATTGCAGTCAAAGACTGCTCTCGTAATAAGAGATGGTCAAGAAATAACGATTCCTACAGATGAAGTTGTTATTGATGATATTGTCGTTGTTAAGCCAGGTGAGAAAGTAGCTGTCGATGGAGTTGTAGTATCTGGTACTTCATCCATTGATGAGTCGATGCTGACAGGAGAAAGTATTCCGGTTGAGAAAAAAGTCGGTGACGAGGTTATTGGGGCTACGATTAATAAAAATGGTGTGCTTCGTATTCGTGCAACGAAGGTCGGTAAAGAAACGGCACTTGCTCAAATTATTAAAGTAGTAGAAGAGGCGCAAGGTTCCAAAGCTCCGATTCAACGTGTGGCGGATCAAATTTCAGGTATTTTTGTTCCGATCGTTGTCGCTATAAGTGTTATTGCTTTTGCGGTATGGTTTTTCTGGGTTGCGCCGGGTGAATTCAGCACAGCTCTTGAAATTTCAATTGCTATACTCGTTATTGCTTGTCCATGTGCATTAGGTTTGGCAACACCAACTTCTATCATGGCTGGCTCAGGACGTGCTGCAGAATTAGGTATTTTGTTCAAAGGCGGCGAACACTTAGAGTCTACACACCGTATTGAGACAGTTGTTCTTGATAAAACAGGTACAGTTACAAAAGGTCAACCGGAGTTGACAGACGTTGTTACAGCAAATGTAGATGAGGCATCGTTCTTACGCTGGGTAGGTTCAGCTGAAAAGAACTCAGAGCATCCGTTGGCAGAAGCGATCGTAGCAGGTATTGCGGCAAAAGGAATTGAGATGCCAGCATCTGAGCAGTTCGAAGCGATCCCAGGCTATGGTATCCGTGCTGTAGTGGAAGGTCGTGAAGTATTGGTTGGTACTCGCAAGCTTATGGCGAAGTATAATATCGCTTGCGAGCAAGCATTTGAACAGATGCAGCAGCTTGAAGATACAGGGAAAACGGCGATGCTTGCAGCTATTGATGGCCAATTTGCTGGTCTAGTAGCTGTAGCAGATACGATTAAAGAAACATCACAAGCGGCGATTGCACGTCTGAAGCAGCTTGGTCTTGAAGTGATTATGATGACGGGTGACAATGAACGTACAGCGAGAGCGATTGCGAAGCAAGCAGGTATTGATCATGTGCTTGCTGAGGTTCTTCCTGAAGGTAAAGCTGCCGAAATTAAGAAGCTGCAAGCACAGGGCAAAAAAGTTGCTATGGTTGGCGACGGTATCAATGACGCACCAGCGCTGGCAACTGCCGATATCGGAATGGCGATTGGTACAGGGACAGATGTGGCGATGGAGGCTGCTGACGTAACGCTTATGCGCGGCGACTTGAGCAGCATTCCAGATGCAATCGCGATGAGCCGTAAGACGATGCGCAATATTCGTCAGAACTTGTTCTGGGCGTTAGCCTACAATTCACTGGGTATCCCAATTGCGGCTATCGGCTTATTGGCGCCATGGTTGGCGGGTGCGGCAATGGCATTAAGCTCTGTATCTGTAGTTCTAAATGCACTTCGCTTGCAGCGGGTGAAGCTATAATATAGCGATAACGATGATATCGAGTGTGAACATTCGTTTGTTCGTTGATTAGTATCCTAACGGTAAAGGTACTGCCTCCAAGATGGATTTCATTACTTTTCATTACTCGCCAGCTGATAAAAATAGCTCCAACTATATATACTAAGGCGGAATACGAACTACAAATAGGAGGCAGTAACCGATGATTCTTTCAACGACTTCATCGATTCAAGGCAAGGAGATTGTCCAGTACACAGGCATTGTAAATGGTGAAGCGATTATGGGTGCTAATGTGGTAAGGGATATTTTTGCTTCGGTCAGAGATATTGTAGGTGGCCGTTCAGGTGCCTATGAGAGCAAGCTTAAAGAGGCACGTGATATCGCGCTTACAGAAATGAAACATCAAGCTGGGACGCGCGGTGCAAATGCGATAGTCGGTATTGATATTGATTATGAAGTGATACGTGACGGCATGCTTATGGTGGCGGCTAGCGGAACGGCTGTCGTTATCAGATAAAAGGTAGACAATCGTATTAAAGAAAATGGAGAAGTACCGTCCGCCTACAGGAGGCATTGGACGGTACTTCTTTTTTATGATGAGCCGGGAGAAGCAGCACCGTATGACCGTACCTCGCCGTCTATCCTTCTCCCGTTTGTTTTTTGTACTGCTCCAAGACAGGAGCAATTACATCAAGATCAGGGATGGAATAATGCTTCGGCAGCCAGTGATATACTTCGTTCCATATGGAATCTTCGACAAGCAGCTCGGGAACCGATGACGTGGTCAAAAATAAATTGCTGTACAGTTGGCCAGGCACTCGCATCGTTGCACCACCTTTTGTTAAATCGCAGCTTTATAAGCAGAATTGCAGAATAGTAGTATTGTAGAATTACTATACTGGCTTACCAGTAACACGTTGATATAAGTGAAACATATCTTGATTGTAACGTGCCAAAGACCAATGATGCATACCGACATGTTGAGCATGCTGTCCCATTTGAATTCTTTGAGTATCATACTGCAGTAAATGGTGCAAATGACGAAATAAGGAATCACTATCGTTAACAGGAACTACAACTCCTGTTGACCCATGCTGAATCATCTCAGGCAACCCGCTCGCTGAAGAGACGACGACAGCACAGCCAGCGACTTGCGCTTCAATAACAGAGAGCGGTTGATTATCTTGCAAACTAGGCTGTACATAGATATCAGTGAGCGCCATGAAGCGAGGTACGTCAGAGCGAGCTCCCCAAAATACAACATCTGAACCTAGTCCGAGCGATTCGGCTTGCTGAATATACTCACTTTTGTTATCACCTTCGCCAATAAGCCAACATACCCAATCCTGTCTTATTTGTTTTAAGGCGGACAAGGCTTTGAGCAATACTTGAATACCTTTGAGGTGGACGAAGCGACCTGCGTAGGTAATGACTTTTTTATAAGGAGGTACAACAGCTTCATTAGGTACATGCATCTGAGCGTGGAAACGGGCTGTATCAATTCCGTATGGAAATACACTTACGTGTGTATCTGGTACTCGGTAATCTTGGCCTAGTACTTGCTTCAGCCAGTTGGAGGCGGCCAACGCGTGATTGGCTGATAGAATGCCTCTCTTTTCTAGGGAGGAATAGTAAGTATAGAGCAGATCATAATTGCTGCTCGGCAAAGCATGTGAGTCGATAAGCAGCTTAATTTCGCCAAGCAGTGATCCGTGCGGATTAACTAAGAGCGGGACATGAGGGGGCTTCACCCGAGCGATGGAGCGGGCAGAAATAGCGTCATGCGTATGGATGAGGTCGTATTGGCCTAAGTTTAATGTTGATGCAGTGAGCTCCATAATTAAACGATCCACTTCTGTATGATAGACGACAGCATTGGCACTGAGGGGAGTATGATTCAAATGGGTTTCGATTAACGGTGAATAATGGGATTTGATGAAGCGGCGCTGCTGATTGACGAGATGATAGTAATGAACATTGTTGCCGAATATGTCTACCTCATGCCCTCTAGCCCGAAGATCATGTGCTAGACGTTCCATTAGGGGCCATACACCGCCGAGATGGGGAATTTCCCAATACGTTGCTAGCAGTATTTTCATTCGCAACCCCCCTGCTGTCATAGTTAGATGCTCTAATATATGGGGAGCAGATCAAATTTGTATAGGCAGTCCTCCTAGAGCAGCTGTGAAATGGACGGAAGATGAAAAGGGAGTGCGTTGCCAATCGGTTCCTACTAGCATATCGTAATCACGATATCGCTAATGCAAGCTGAAAATAGCGAGGAGAAGATACTATGAGCGTATATTACTCGCAACAAATTGATAATGTGGAACGGAACGGAAAAGCCCCCTATGACAAAATTACCTTGTTAGTCCGAAATCAGTGTCCACAGCAATCCAACTTGCTTGTCAGGCTAACGGCCAACGATGCCGTGTTTGCTCAGCATCTTCATCGGCTAATGCCGACCGGTGTACCCAACGCTGAAGTGCAGTTATCTGATATTCGGCTTATAGGTGGGAAAATTGTTGTCCAGCTCTTCACGACGATATCAGGTCGTCATCCATTAGATGTTATTCTTCGCGTGTACAACCGTAGAGGACACATTATTCATGAATGGGGCATGTTGTCATTTACAGAGATTACGGGCTGATAGGGGACTTTACTTTGGAACTGGAACAGCGAGTTGAGGAGCAGCTCGTGCATCGCTCATAGGAAGGAGAGTGGCGTGATGCGTATTATTGTTACAGGAGGGGCCGGATTTATCGGATCTCACGTTGTGGAAGATTTGATATCGAATGGCCATGAAGTACATGTGCTAGACAATTTTAGTACGGGCAGTCGCAGTTGGATTCATCCTTCAGCCATTACGCATGTCGGTGACATTCGCCGACGTGCTATAGTGTCGCTCATTCAGTCGTTACAGCCCGATGTGATTGTACATTTAGCAGCCCAAGCCGATGTGAAGAAGTCACAGGAAGATCCCTATGACGATTTAGCTGTAAATGCAAGCGGTACGATTCGATTGCTGCAAGCGTGCGCCTCAATACCTAAAACCCACTTTATTTTTGCTTCCACTTCTGCTGTGTATGGCGATCAGTCTCATACAACGATCAGCGAAAGTGATTCCCTCCATCCAAGTTCATGCTATGGATTATCCAAATGGACTGCTGAGCAGTACATTCGCTTATTTTCACAGCAATACGAGCTTCGAACTTCCATCCTTCGATTTGCAAACGTATACGGACCTCGACAAACACCGAAAGGTGAAGGCGGAGTCATCGCTTTGTTCACCGATCGTATTTTGCACAATAAACCGCTCCTTATTCATGGAGATGGTGAGCAAACAAGGGATTTTATTTATGTAAAAGATGTATCAGGTGCTATCCAATCCGTTGCTGCTCATCACTTGTATGATACATTCAATGTTAGTACAGGAAAGTCTGTTTCCATTAACGAGCTAAGCCTTATATATGAACAGTTGTCAGGTAGAAACATTCAACGGCAACGGGGGATGAAGCGAATTGGTGACATTCGGCATAGTTGCCTAAGTGCGGATAAGCTTCAGCATCAATCTTCTTGGCGGCCTAGCTATCCCTTACATCAAGGACTGGCATTAACATGGCAATATGCTGCAGCAGTTCAGTCTGGCCAGAAGTCGAGTATATAACAAAAAAACATCCAATCCTATTGTTGAAAAGTACTTAGGATTGGATGTTTTCTTATTTACGCTTGTTGTGAGTAAGAACGAGTACGTGGTTCACCATATTAAGAAAGTCCGTCTGATATTTGCTTGGTGAAAAATGATTTTTAATATGGAAGAGTCCTTGTTCACGTATAGAGGCACGTAAAGCTTGATCTGAAATGAGCGAGCGACCTTCTTGGACAGCCTGTTCAATGTTGCCAAAAGGATAAAATTTTCCGGTTACATTATGAGTAATAAATGCACGGACTCCATCTGAATCCGTACTTAGAACAGGGCAACGGCAGCACATTGCTTCGGCAACCGCATAGCCGAACCCCTCGGCTTGGGACGTAGAGAGCAGGAATCCGCCTGAGTCACCGATCATCGAGTAGTAATCCGCCATATGAGCATGAGGCACACGATCACGAATCGTCAAAATATGCTGCAAGTTCAGCTTTTGGATGAAAGGCTCGAATTGCTGACGATCTTCTTCCACATATATCGTCGAATCGTAAAACATCCATAAACGGACATTGGGCATATAGTAGTGCATCCAATAGCCAATTTCTAAAAAGTGCTTCCAGTTCTTATTGGATTCTAATCTTCCTACCCAAGCAACTATAGGGGTAGATACAGGTGGATTGTATTTATAATGCATCGTATCTGTGTTCACTACATTAGGAAAAGAGTATTGTGGGAGCCATGGACAATATTTACGAAACAATTGGACAAGATGGGCTGTCTTAGGGAGATGAACGCCAGATGCATGTTGTCTTAAGTACGGGACAGCTTCCTGTACGGTTCGTTCCGCAAGGCTAATATGCCCAAGACCCTGTGCTTCAAACAGAATAGGACCTCTGTAACCTAGCCTGCGAAGTCGCTCCAGCATTAAATAGTCTGAGGAAACGATAACAAGTTGGTAACGGTTAGTGCGAATAAGTTGTGCAATATCTTCATCAAACGATGTCGTATACATTGGAATCGAGGTCGGATTGTGGATGACACTTCCTGGATTCGTATACAGGAGATGGCCTTCGATACCTACATGTTTGAGTACGTGACAGCGTTGGCGATTTAACGTATCAATTCCTCCGCTTGGTACGTAGAACGTGAACAGGATTTTCAATCTTACCCGCCTCCAACGATGTGGCGTAAATACCTTTGAATGCTTGTTAGCATTGTATGAGCTTGAACCGACTCCGGTGTGGGCAAGTTGTCTTGCTTCACAATCCGTTTAGAAGCGGCTGTATGGCAGCATTGGACATGCTTTCCTACAGGGGAATGCCAACTTTTTATTAGCATTTGCAGAGTGCTTGATGAGCATGATAACAGATGGCGGCATCTTATCAATACTCATCACCCATCATAAGGAGGATTACGTTCATGCGTATGAAGACAGCGCTTCTGACATTGACAGCAGCAATAGTCATGATGACAGGTTTGACGGGATGTTACAATAACGGGACAACTACAAAAGGTGCGCACCCGAATACGACTCATAACTATTCGAACGGTATGGCTCCTTACGGTACACCTAGCACAAATGGATATGGCTATCCAAATGGCTACGGGACTCCGTATTCAACAGACGGAAGATATTCTCATCACTACAACCGTGATGGCATGAGCGGTTATGGCTATAATGGCTACAGCAACAACTACAACAATGGCTATAGCAATGGATATCGCGGTTACGGCACAAATCGCATGCATTCGGGCCGTAATGCTACTATGAGCCAAAAAGCAGCTGATAAAGTGGCTTCTATTCCCGGTGTTCATCGCGCATATGTTGTAGAAAGCAACAACAATGCTTATGTTGCCGTAACTACCACTTCTATGCATGGGAAGGGTGGGGTCAACAAAGCAAATACAGGCAATCATCAGACTTTGTCTCAAGATATGAAGACGAAGATTGCGAAGGCAGTCAAGCAAGTGTCGCCAAACTGCCAAAACGTGTATGTATCTGAAAATCCTGATTTTGTAAACCGCATGTCTCAATATTCAAATCATGTAAGAGCGGGTCATCCATTCGAAGGATTTGCAGTTGAGTTTAATGAGATGACTAGACGGGTATTCCCTACAAATGCAGGGCATGCTGTAAAATAACGTATTAATTATGTATCAATAACGGATAATATTTGTTCAAAATAATGGGCTGCTATCGGATCGTCAATATGAAGGGTACAAGGTGCTCTTCTGCTGGCGGATAAGATTTCAGCCCATTTTTTCTGTGCATCGCACCAAGTGTAAGTGCCCTTCATACTATAACTTTGACTGTATCCCTTAACCTTGTTAAATCTACACAAAACTCGGGCAAGGAGGGGTGACACTTGAAGGGCAGCGATCACAAGAGCAAATTCCTTTTAACCAACCGTGAACGTGAAGTCTTTGAATTGCTCGTACAAGACAAAACGACCCGCGATATCGCGCAGCAGTTATTCATCAGCGAGAAGACGGTTCGAAACCACATCTCGAATGTGATGCAGAAACTAAATGTAAAAGGTCGTTCACAAGCGGTTGTCCAGCTTATCAAGCTTGGGGAGTTAAAAATCTGATAGCAGTTCACGCCCTTATCGTTTAACCTTTGTAATCTTGCCTTTACTGTCACTACGGTAAGCAGGAATAAAAGGTTATGGGATGAGCAAGTTCAAGCAGCTTGCATCAGATATGTTTGAGCGTCCGACACAGTGCTTTCACGGGCACTGGCAGGGACGCTTTATTTTTTGCAAAGAACTACTTATACGACGAAGAAGAGTGACTACCTAATTCATTTAGGTAATCACTCTAGATTTAAAACGGATATTAAAATTTAAAATTTAGCAATCCCATTCCATCAGCTGTTCACGACAGTTCATCATTTTTACCAACTGCGACTTCGGATAGCCGTGCTGCTGCGTCTTTTCGCTGCACATCGAGCAAGAACAATGTACTTTGCCTTTAGCGAAACGTCCTTCGTATTTTACCGACCAATCCCACCGAGCTGCTATCAGCTTCTTGCGTTGAATGATCCGCTTTCTTTGATGTCTAGCATAGGCTTTGTTGCGATTTTTGTTATGAGGCTTCATGCCATCACGCTCCCTTGGAAAGAGGCTCCGCCCATAGAGGACACCAAGGGTATTAGCTATTCGTCTACAGGCAGAGCGTGAGAGCGTGTAGATATAAGAATAGAATGATAGTAGGTCACCTATTTCATTTAAAGATAAATAAAAAGAAATGCAGATAATGCAGTCGTTACATTTGCATGTTGTGAAAATAAAGATATGAAAATGAGTATAACACGCTTGTATGTACATATAAAAAACCTTCAACGCCACTAATGAGAAAGGGGACTGACCCGAGTCTGCTTCATGTGGTATTGAAGGTTTTATTGTAAAATAGCTTAACTCGTATTATTTGTAGTAATACGGGCTGTGCAATTATCAAATTACCGTTATTGTTTAAGCTTTAGCTGTTCCTTTTACCCATACGTCTCTGACGTTCAGGTCACGGTCTGTTAGCACGAGGTCAGCTTGCTTCCCCACTTCGATGCTGCCTGTCATTTCATCAATGCCGATCAATTGGGCAGGGTTGATGCTCGCTAGGCGGGAAGCCTCTTCAAGCGACAAGCCTACTTGATTGATGACGAATCGAACCGCTTCGATCATTGTCAATGTGCTGCCTGCAAGCGCACCGCCTTCTGTAAGGCGGCATTCGCCATCCTTCATCGTTACAGCAAGACCGCCAAGCTCATATTGACCGTCAGGCATGCCTGCAGCTGCCATCGCGTCTGTAATGAGCACGAGTTTACCAAGTGCTTTAGCGCGAGCGAGCAACTTGATGCAAGCAGGGTGAACATGGATGCCGTCGGCAATAATTTCTGCCGTGATGCGGTCATCTGTTAACACTGCACCTGCAACGCCTGGATCACGATGATGAAGGCCTGTCATCGCATTGAACGTATGGACAGCTTGATTTAAGCCTGCATTCGCAGCGACGGTCATCTCATCATACGTTGCCCCTGTATGACCAGCAGCAACGTTAATGCCCTGTGCACGGCACCAGCGAATCACTTCGAGCGACTCGTTGCGCTCAGGAGCAAGTGTTAGCTGCTTCATAATACCAGGATGCTTCTCATGCCACTCCTGCAACCATTCCAATTGCGGGTCCATCATATAAGCATCGTTTTGAGCGCCTTTATATTTTGGATTGACGAATGGTCCTTCCAAATGTAGACCTGCGAGCTGCGCGTAGGACGAGCCGTTGCTGATGTAGGATTCTACAACTGCTACTACGCTGCTAAGTGCTTCGCGGGACTGCGTCATCGACGTTGCCAGCATTGCTGTCGTGCCATGTTCCATATGGAACTTTGTAATCGTATCGTATGCTTCTGCCGTTGCATCCATAAAGTCCGCGCCGAAACCGCCATGGACATGAACATCAATGAAGCCGGGCAGCAAGTAGCCATTGTCAGCGTCAATCGCATCGGACAGCCACGCTTGTTCTGCTTCTGTCAGTTGTGCTTGTGTGCCGATATAGGCAATACGACCATCAACGATACGAACTACACCGTTAGAAATAATGCCGTTCAACGTCACGACTTGAGCATTTTTAATCGTAAAAGTTGTCTTATGCATGGAAATGTTTCGCCGCCTCTTTGTCGAGAAGTACCACCACGTTAGGATGTGTTTGCAGCAAGGATGCTGGCACTTCCGTCGTAATTGGACCCGTCAAAGCGCGGTGAACGATGTCAGCTTTTTCTGCGCCGCGAACGACAAGCATGACCATTTTTGCTTTAAGAATGGAGCCTACGCCCATAGTAATTGCTTGTGTAGGAACTTCGTCAATCGAGTTGAAGAAACGTGCGTTCGCTTGGCGAGTTTCTTCTTTCAAGTTCACGACATGCGTTCCTGCATGAAGCTCTGCATCTGGCTCGTTGAAGCCGATGTGACCGTTGTGGCCAAGTCCAAGCAATTGTAGATCAATCGAAGCTTTAGCAAGCTGCTCATCGTAGGACTTGCTTTCTGCTTGTAAGTCAGCTGCATTACCGTTAGGTACATGTGTTTGTGCTTTATCGATATTAATATGGTTGAACAATTGTACGTTCATGAAGGAACGGTATGTTTCTGGATGATCGGCTGGAAGTCCACAATATTCATCCAAGTTGTAGGATGTAACATCTTTAAAGTCAACATAGCCTTTTTCATTCAAGCGAATAAGCTCTTGGTAAATACCGATTGGCGTGCTTCCTGTTGCTAAGCCAAGAACAGCAGTAGGTTTCGTTTGGATAAGGCTCGCAAAGATACCTGCTGCGATTTGGTTCAATTCTTCGTTAGTGTTAAAAGTCATAATATTCATTATGCCATTACCTCCCTTTATCTTTACGGTACTTGCGTACCATGCGATACGATTGTTCTAGCATTGGAATATGATCGTCGAATGCTTCACTGACCATGGCTGCGAACAACGTGTCAATCACGTGCAGCTGAGCGATTCGAGAAGCCATATCTCCTCTGCGCATGCCTTCCTCTAGTGAAGAGGCGAATAAGTTAATATCAGCAAGCTCTGCTAAGCGGCTGGAGCCAACCTTGGACAGCGATATCGTCGTAGCACCGCGCTCCTTTGCGCATTGCAGCGCTTCAATCGTCTCAGGTGTTTCACCTGAATAAGAAATCGCGACAACAACATCTTCTTCTGTCAAATTAGCTGCTGATGTAATTTGCATATGTGGATCTTGGAACGCCGTAGTCCGTTTGCCAATCCGAATCAGCTTTTGATAGAAATCAAGCGCTACGATACCGGATGTAGCTACCCCATATAAATCAATTTGGCGCGCTCTATTCAATGCAGTTACTGCCCGTGTCAAGGAAGGTATATCCAATAGGCGAGTGGTATCTGCGATAGAACGGAGATGATTGGCCTCGATTGCCTTGACGATGTCCGCTAGCGGATTGCCTGCAATAATATCTTGGTAAGTTAGCGGAGATGTCTGTTGGGCAAGATCGGCAGCCAGCTTCGTCTTAAAGTCGGGAAATCCACGAAAATGGAACGACTTGCAAAAGCGCGTCACGGTTGCTGCTGAGGTGCCAGACTGTTCTGCCAATTCTGTTATTCCCATATTGATCACATTGCTCGGGAATTGCAGAATGTACGCAGCCAGCTTGCTTTCTTGTTGATGGAACTGATCATGTCGCTGCTCTATAGCATGTAGGATACTAGACAAAGCTATCAACCTTTACAATATTAATGTAAAAATCATTTTCGTAAACAGTATCGTTGGTGTGAAAATTATTTTAATGAGATACCCTTAGCATATAAGACATTCTGTTCAGTTGCAATAGATACAAACAAAGTTCATGGAAATACCAATTCTCTGTTAAAAATGATGTGCAGAGCATTTGTGAAAGGCCCCAACTAAAGTAATGCATGTATGTTAGATTGTCCCTCTTATGTGTAAATCAAAATAAAATCAAAATCAAAATCCTATCGATGTATCTTAATATTCGATTTGTATCTGAATGTATAGGTGATATAGGTAATGTTTGAATAAGTAAGGGGATGTCCAAAAAAAGTGTCCGCATGAATTAGATAACGTTGCAATTTACACGTATAGGTCTCACTAATGACTCCAAAGTACCTTTAAAGTACCTCCTAAAGTACCTCGAAAGGGGATTTCAAAGATCTAGGATCTTAATATCTACTTTAAAGTGGAAGCAGAGGTTGTTTTCTCGTAAAAAAGAGGCTTGGTAACGGGAGTTTTTAGCTATGTGTCTACAATCGAGACAAATGTGCAGTTATTTATTTTGTAAAAGTGCTTATTAGAGGAATTATCCGCAAATATGCAGTTATTTTTACCTCTTAGTCCTCTTTGAGTCATAATGGCTTAAAATAACTGCACATTTGTCCTTATTTGTATCTAATCGCAGATTTTTAAATAAAATAACTGCATTTTTGTCCATATCAACATTTAACGCAAGTTATGCGCAACTACGTTGCTCATAACTGCTCATAATGCAACAGCTACCAGAACGATTCTTATCCGCTTTATGTTGCTAAATGGGAACACGATCTTCTAGAAATCCTCTTAATTCCTCTTAAATCCACTTAGTTACTTTTAGCTGCGCTAAATACTTATCTTCCTAAAGTTCGTTGTTCGCGATACTGGCTAGGGGACAACCCAAGTCGCTTTTTAAAGGTGCGATGAAAATACGTATAGCTCTGGAACCCGCACATCTCTGCGATTTGCTCCAATGACATATAGCCATGCAGTATCCGCTCACATGCCATATTTAAGCGGCACTCTATCGCGTAATCCATAATGGACTTGCCTGTTGCCCCCTTAAACAGATGGGAGGCACGAGATTCGCTAAGCTGAACATAGTCCGCAACGTCTTTAATCGTAAACGGATCAGCAGATGATTGTTCGATAAATTGCTTCATTTTGAGCACAGTACGCGGCAAGTCATGAGCCGCGCTCAATCCAGGTCCTGCTAACGTTCGTTCCATGTAGCGAAATAATACATACGTTAAATGCTCAACGATATCGTTCATGTTCGTAGGGTCTAATCGATGCTCCATCATAATCTCCCGCCATATAGCTAACATTCGATCTTCCAGATCAATCTCAACGAGCGGTTCTTTAAAGTGTTTAGTCCACCATTGTTTCACCATAGGTCCATTAATAATTAAGTAGTAGTCAAGACTGTGTACTTTGGTTAGCGGGATGAGCTGTTCGGGATCGGTATAGCCAATTTTTAAATTATAATAATCCCCTGGCTTAAGCAGCAAAAGGCTTCCGGGCTTAATTGGCTTGTCTGCTCCATCTATCGTTGTATGGCCGCTTCCCTCTAACTGCAGTCGAATTAAGTAGTGTTTCATCTCTGGAATAATTAAATTATGTGCTTTGGAATGACGGGCATGTCCAGAAAATAAAACATCGATGGGCCGTGTTGTCTTCGTCGATTGTTGTTCCATGCTGATGCCTCATTTCATTCGTAGTCGTGTATAGCATTCGCTCTTACTATTAGTATACTCAGCAGGATTGTTCATGTATAGGCTATATCCTTCATTCTCAGTCAGAGATGGATATGGCACAATGAAACCATCAGTAAGAAAGCGCTTTACTCTTTTGTTTTGTTCATCGCTTTTTTACCGAGTCGGTCCTGATTTACGATTTCCATGATTGAATTCGAATCACTTGAATGATGCTTTTAAAAAATATGTTCCAAAGACGATGAGGTGGATTAGCATGCAAATTGGCTTGCAGCTGTATACCGTTCGGGAAGAAGCGGCGAAAGATTTCACTGGTACGCTTTCTCGAGTAGCAGAGATGGGGTATAAGGGCGTTGAATTAGCTGGTTACGGCAACCTGAAACCGGGGGAGCTGGCATCAACACTTAAAAGTAATGGCTTGCAGGTTGCTGGCAGTCATGTAGGTATAGAGCAGCTGGACAAACATTTAGATGAACATATCGAAATGAGCTTAGCTATTGGCAATCGATATTTGATCTGCCCATGGTTGGATAAAGCGCAATACGAAACGATGGATGCGTTGAAGCATACAGCATCTATATTGGAGCAAGCAGCGGATCAAGCTGGCAAGCACGGTATTCAAATTGTATATCACAATCATGAATTTGAATTTACCACGGCAGTAGCAGGGAAAACGGTGCATGATTGGATGTTTGAGCTTGTACCATCATCAAAATTACTTGCGGAATTAGACGTATGCTGGATTCAATATGCAGACTTTGAGCCGCTCGATGTGATTGTGCAGCATGCGAAACGACTTCCGCTCATTCATTATAAAGATTTGAAACGCACGCCGGAAGGCCCGCTTACCGTAGAGCTTGGTCAAGGCGAGCTGGATCTTGTCGCGATTGCTCGCACCGCTGAAGAAATTGGCGTGGAATGGCTTATTGTTGAGCAGGACAACACACAGCGATGTGCTATGGAAAGCTCGGCAGCCAACTTGGCGTGGATAAAGAATCATCTTCAGCTAGTATAGTTTTTAAAATGCAAACAGCATCGGCTGTCCAAATATGAGGAGGAATCGTTATGTCTAAAGTGTATCGAATTGCGATTATTGGTTGTGGCGGTATTGCGAACGGCAAGCATATGCCATCCTTGGCTAAGCTTAAAAATGTAGAAATGGTAGCATTCTGTGACATTGAGGAAGAGCGCGCACAGGAGGCGAAAGAAAAGTACGGTACAGCGGAAGCAGTTGTAACAACAGACTATAACGAGCTTCTTGCAGATAAAACCATCGATATCGTTCATGTATGTACACCAAATGATTCTCATGCGGAAATTACGATAGATTTCTTGGAAAACGGCAAGCACGTTATGTGTGAAAAGCCAATGGCGAAGACAGCGGCAGACGCGCGTCGTATGGTAGAGGCAGCTGAGCGCACAGGTATGAAGCTGACGGTGGGCTACAATAACCGTTTCCGTTCAGACAGCCAGTATTTGAAAAAAGTATGTGAATCAGGAGATCTTGGCGACATCTATTTCTCCAAAGCACATGCGATTCGTCGCCGTGCAGTTCCGACGTGGGGTGTGTTCCTTGATGAAGAGAAGCAAGGTGGCGGACCGTTAATCGATATCGGTACGCATGCTTTGGACTTGACGCTCTGGATGATGGACAACTATGAGCCAAAGGTTGTACTCGGATCGTCATTCCATAAGCTTGGCAGCCGTAAGGATGCAGCAAATGCATGGGGACCATGGGACCCAGAGAAGTTCAAAGTAGAAGATTCTGCTTTCGGTATGATTGTGATGAAAAATGGTGCGACAATTATGCTGGAATCAAGCTGGGCGCTGAATGTTACACAAGTTGGTGAAGCGATGTGTACATTGAGCGGGACAGAAGGCGGCGCAGATATGTGGAATGGCCTGACGATTAATGGCGAGAAGCATAGCCGCTTGTATGAGCAGAAGATTGAAATGAATAGCGGTGGCGTTGCATTCTATGATGGCGAGACAGAGAGCGCTCCTGATCTTGAAATGCGTCTATGGATCGACGCAATTGAGAACGACAAAGAACCGGTGGTTACGCCGAAACAAGCTTGTGTTGTTTCTGAAATTCTTGAGGCGGTATACGAATCAGCTAGCACGGGAAAAGCCGTATACTTCGAATAATTCGAATAAATAGATTGGATCAAACAGGGATACTAGAGGAGGAATTGCAATGAAACTGGGCGTATTTACGGTGCTGTATGGACAGCTTCCATTAGAAGAAGCGTTAGATACCATTGCTGCAAAAGGGGTTGAGGCAGTCGAGATCGGAACAGGAGGCTACCCCGGCAACAAGCATGCGAATCCGCATGAACTGCTAGCGGATCGAACGAAGTTGGAAGCTTTTCGTGAGGCGGTTGCCTCCCGAGGCTTGACGATTAGCGCGTTTAGCTGCCATGGTAATCCGCTTCATCCGCAAGCGCCGATTGCGAAAGCGTTCCATGATGATTTCATGGCGACAATTGACTTGGCTGCGGAGCTTGGTGTTCCTGTTGTAAATGGCTTCTCTGGTTGCCCCGGGGACCATGAGGGTGCGAAGTATCCGAACTGGCCTGTGGCGCCGTGGCCGAATGATTTCCAAGAAATTTTGGACTGGCAGTGGTCGCAGAAGGTCATTCCATACTGGAAAGAAGTGGGCCAATATGCAGCTGAGCGCAATGTGAAAATTGGTCTGGAACTTCACGGTGGTTTCTCTGTGCATACGCCTGCTACCCTTCTTAAATTGCGTGAAGCGGTGGGCGATGTGATTGGGGCTAACTTGGACCCAAGCCATATGTGGTGGCAAGGTATCGATCCAGTGCAAGCGATTCGCATCCTTGGTCGAGAAAATGCGATTCACCATTTCCATGCGAAAGATACAACCATCGATCCTGTGAATGTACATCGTCACGGTATTACGGATATGCAATCTTACTCGAACATGCTGGACCGTGCATGGCAGTTCCGTACAGTCGGCTACGGACATGATGCGAAGACGTGGGCAGATATCATTAGTGCGCTGCGCCTAGTAGGATACGATTACGTGATTAGTATTGAGCATGAAGATGGCTTGATGTCAATCGACGAAGGCTTCACAAAGGCTGTTCAAGCGTTACAGCCGATTTTGATGAAAGAACCATTAGGTGAAATGTGGTGGGTGTAAAGCGTTAATCTGACGAGGATCTAGGATCTACTATACTTGATAACATAGACAATAGGAGCGGAGCCATCATGACACAACCAATTAAAGTAACGATCTGGAATGAATATCAGCATGAGAAGCGCAATCCGAAAGTAGCAGAAATTTATCCGAACGGTATTCATAGTGCAATCGGCGATGGACTTGGTTCCTCGTTCGTAGTTCGTCACGCAACTTTGGATATGCCTGAGCATGGATTGACAGAAGAAGTGCTTAATGACACTGATGTATTGCTTTGGTGGGGTCATTTGGCACACGGAGATGTGGACGATGCGATTGTGGAACGCGTATACAACCGTGTTCTTCGTGGTATGGGACTTATCGTGCTGCACTCAGGGCATTTTTCAAAAATATTCAAGAAGCTGATGGGCACATCTTGCGACCTAAAATGGCGTGAAGCTAACGATAAGGAGCGTCTATGGGTTGTTGCTCCAGGTCACCCAATTGCAGAAGGCATCGGCGAATATATCGAGCTTGAAGCTGAGGAAATGTACGGTGAGCATTTTGATATTCCGCAACCAGATGAACTTGTATTCGTCAGCTGGTTCAGCGGTGGCGAAGTGTTCCGCAGTGGCTGCACGTACACGCGCGGCCAAGGGAAGATCTTCTACTTCCGTCCAGGTCATGAGACATATCCTACGTATCATAACGAACAAATTCAACGCGTCATCCGCAATGCAGTCGAGTGGGCGAAGCCGTCCACGCGCAGCTATCCGGCGTATGGCCATGCACAACCGCTAGAGCCGTTGAACGGTTAATAGATAAGCAATTCGATAACCTGCCTTCGATATAGAGGGCAGGTTATCTAGGTTGACGAATGTACTTTTATCATATTTCTATTCCTAGAGACTGGATGTGTGGAAGATGACAGCAAATATGGAACGCAAGCTGCGTGTAGGTGTAATTTCAACGGGAGGCATTTTCCGCGGTGCTCATATGCCCGCTTTTCTGGCCAATCCACATACGGAAATCGTCGCGGTATGTGATACGCATAAACCTTCCGCTTGTGCCGTAGCCGATGAAATCGGACAAGTCCGTGTGTACACAGAATGGGAAGAGATGCTGGAGCAAGAAGAGCTCGACATTATCGATATTTGCTCGCCTAACTATTTGCATGCACCATTGGCCATCGCGGCTTTGGAGCGCGGTCTGCATGTATTTTGTGAAAAGCCGGATGCGATTCATGCTGAAGAAGCTCTTCGTATGAAGGAAGCGGCGGAGAAGAGCGGCAAAGTACTTATGGTCATGCGTAACAACCGTTATCGCTCACGTCCGAAGTTCCTGAAGCAGTGGATTGCGGAAGGCGGTGCAGGTCACCTGTATACAGGCCGCTGTGGCTGGATACGCCGTAAGGGTATCCCAGGAAAAGGCGGCTGGTTTACGACGAAAGAGCTGTCTGGCGGCGGTCCGCTCATCGACCTTGGTGTTCATATGATTGACTTGTCGATGTGGCTCATGGGCAATCCGAAGCCGATTGCTGTAACAGGCGCGACATACAGTCACTTTTCTCAAGCGAAGATCGAAGGCGAATCCCGCCATGTTGAAGGCAATACGTATGATGTTGAAGACTTGGCAACTGGCTTTATTCGCTTTGATAATGGAGCAACGCTTCAAGTAGAGGTCAGTTGGGCTTCTCATATCGAGGAAGATGACGTATTTGTGGAAATGCGTGGTACCAAGGGCGGCTTCTCTATGCGCAATGAAACATTCAAGTTGTTTACCGATATCGGGGGCCAATCAGTCAATTCAGAACCACAAGTTCCAATTGGCGGCTGGGGTCATCAAGAAAATGTAAATCATTTTGTAGATGCTGTGCTTGGTTTAGTGGAGCCTGAGTTTACGCCAGATCAAGGCGTAGATATGATTCGTATCCTAGATGCGATGTATCAGTCAGCGCGTGAAGGCCGTGAAATTCGTTTGGACTAGGCGATCACAGTTATGTTAGTAATGTTAAAAGTTGTTTCAGATTCGGACATGCAGAAAGCTAGCCATTTGAGATAGGATTAGAAAATAGGAGACTGCTGCACAACGAGTTGCAAGGATTGGCTGCGACTTGTTCTGGGCAGTCTTTTCTTTTTGGATAGGCGACGAAGATGTGATGTGGAGGTTTTCGATTGTAAGAGAATGAATCGAGTAAGCACGGTTAACAAATGCTTCCCTAACAGGTACAATAGTGGAATAGCATGAGGCACATGCAGTGAAACTATGCGTGTTGCACGTATGATTCATATGCCGATTGCATGTCTATGGTTGTATTTTATTGAGGTGAATGAAAATGAAAGCATGGTATGAACAAAGCTTTGGTGAAGATTATTTGCTTGTATATAAGCATCGTGATATGCAGGGTGCTGTAGAGGAAGTTCAACGAATGGTGAGCTGGTTGGAACTCCCTGAAGGCGCTCATATATTGGATTTATGCTGTGGGATGGGGCGTCACTCGCTTGCACTTGCAGAAGCAGGTTATCAGGTGACAGGGATGGATTTGTCAGAGGTGCTGCTTCGTGAAGCGCGCCTTCATGACCAAGGAGAGCAAGTCGAGTTCGTTCATGGTGATATGCGTAAGCTGCCGTTTGACAATACGTTTGATGCGGTCGTCAACGTATTTACCTCGTTCGGCTATTTTGAGCGAGATGAAGAGAACGGTCAAGTTATTGCAGAAGTAAGCCGTGTGCTTAAGCCCGGTGCGCCATTCCTGATCGACTTTTTGAATCCTACCTATGTAGAAAATCATCTCGTTGCGGAGTCTGAACGTGTGGATGAAGGTAATCGAATTACGGAAACGCGTAAGATTGAAGATGGCTGTGTAAAGAAACACATCATGCTAACACATTTGGACACGGGTGAGGTTCGTCATTACGATGAGCGAGTTAAACTGTACGGTCGAGAGCCGTTTGAACAGATGCTCTCCGCAGCAGGGTTGCAGCTGGATGCCGTATTTGGCGGCTATGACGGGGCGCCTTACGATTCAGAGACATCAACAAGATTGATCATGATCGGGCACAAACGTTAACTCCTATACTCGCAAGCTCGATCGATTATTTATATATTCATACATCTGTATAGTAAGTGAGATCCCTAGACTTTAGTGGAAATAGAGAGGAAGTTGAGAGGATGGCAGAGGAGAAGCGTTGGCAAGGTCAAGCATGGGCTGAAAGTGAACATTGGAGTATTACCGTTTGGCAGGATGAGCATAAGCAGCTGGAACCTATTTATCAGATTCGCATACCGCTGCCCTTCTCGCTTCGATGGGTGAATGCTTATGCGATGCGTGAATCGGATCATACAGGATGGACGATTGTTGATCCTGGCTTGCGGACACCACAGGCAGAAGCGGCGTGGCAGGAAGTGTTGGACAAGTTGTCTATACATGTTGGCTCTCTACGTCAAATTATTTTAACCCACTATCATCCTGATCATTTAGGTATGGCAGGGATGCTGCAGCAGAAGTACGAGGTGCCTGTCGTATTGTCCCGCATTGGCTGGCAGCATGCTGTTATGCTATGGGGTGATGGTAATCAAATGGCACAGCGGATACAGCAGTTAATGCGTATGCATGGTGCACCTGAAGAGGTCATGGGGATGCTCGGGGAACATATGGATAGCTTTGAGACATGTGTAAGCCCGCTTCCAGAGGTTACATATATCAATGATGGGGATGAGCTTGTGTTTGGTGGTCGAACATGGGCAGCTATTGAAACACATGGTCATGCCCCCGGCCATATAAGTTTTTACAATAAAGAGCATGGTTTGCTCCTTGCAGGCGATCATGTGCTGCCGCAAATTACACCTAATGTAAGCTATATGCCGGGCAGCGATCCGCAGCCGTTGCTGTTGTATTTGGAAGGGTTAAAAAAGTTGTCGGGGTTAGAGGTGGAACTGGTATTGCCAGGTCACCGAAATCCGTTCTATCAGTATCACTCGCGTATTGATTATTTGCTTCAGCATCATGAAGAGCGCTTGGCTGAATGGCATGGAATGCTTGTGCGTGAACCGATGACGGCATATCAGTTATGTACACGCATCTTTGGGAATGTTGGGCGGCTTACGGTACACCAATTCCGATTTGCAATGGGAGAGACGCTGTCACATTTAATAGAGCTTGAACGCCGTGGACAGGTCAATTGTGAGCAGTCATTGGAGCCAGTTGGAGATGTACGTGTGTGGAGTGCTTGTACGCAGCGAACTGAGTGTACGATTAGTTAAAAAATGAACGATTATACTCAACAAGAAGGTTGTCCGTATTTGGCGCTATTACCAGTGCCTCGGACAACCTTCTTGTTTGATTTGCATGTATTTACATTTGTGAATTAGTTGAAATTAGCTTTCTAATTGTGCCTTTGTAGCAGCAGCTTGCAGCTCTGCTAGTTGACGCATATGCTCCATATCTTCCTCGCGCTCCGCTTGCTTGCGGTGAGCGATCCGGCTGCTCGCAGCAGCAGCGATTGCCCCGACAATATCATCCAAGAAGGTATGAATTTGGCCGTCACTTTTATCGTTTAGGCGTTCAAGGACACCGGCTTTCATTTTATCTACATAACCAAAGTTCGTAAATCCAATACTTCCATATACGTTAACGATAGAAAAAGCTAAAATTTCATCTACGCCGTACAGGCCCTCATCATTTTCCACCATCTCTTGCAGAACAGGGATGAGCTTGCCTTCCTCAGCCATCATATCTAGTTGAATACCTGTCAAAATGGCATTTTGTACTTCACGTTTGCGGAGCACTTGATCCACACTGTATTTGCAATAGTCTAATGTAAGTTCAGGGTAATACTTTTGCTGTAAGAACAAGACGAGCTCAGCAATATGTTCAAGCTCTATGCCTCGCTTCTTAAGTAAGTCTCTTGTCACCGATTCTACCAATTCGCTATTCAAACTGTATGGCTTTTTTGCATGGTTTTCTGTGCTCATGTAAGTCACCTCATTATATGTTCTTTCATGTATTACCGATTTATCCTACAAGTTAAGCATGCATCTTTCCAACAAAAATTGCAAATGTGGTCATGTTCCTGCTTGCTTGTTCGTATACATAGGACAAACAGGTGCGTTGACAGACTAGACTGTTTGTCGTGCGCATCACTACAGGTCAAGGAGGAATATATAACAATGAATCATGTATCTACCTCTGTATCTTCACGCTCCCGTATGTCGCGTCTTGGAATGTTGGCCGGTATACTAACGGTGACCGTTGGCTTGACTGCATGCGGTGGCGAAAGTGCTATCGATGCTCCTCCATTGGATGTGGAAATGCAAATGCTTCAGCAAATTGAAAACAATGCGAGCGGTGTGCAAGGGACAAGCATGCAAATTGGAGATGAACAAGCGAAGCCCAATATGACTGTGTATGCACGTGATCGTTATGGATATTTAGCCCCTATCGGGTATAAATGGGAAGCGAAGAGCAATGATGAGCTGGGCAAGGCGGCGCTGGAACTTCTTATTGAAGGCGGTGCTCATGCGGCGAAGCTGCCAGTGGATTTTAAGGCGACGATTCCTAAAGGAACTAAAGTGACACAGCTGTCGATTAAGCCAGAGCAGCAGCTTGCCATTGTAGAATTCTCCGATGAATTCCATCAATACAAAACGGAAGATGAGCGCAAGGTACTCGAATCTATCGTCTGGACGCTAACCTCACTGCCTGATGTGAAACATGTGCAATTATGGATGAATGGGCAGCGCTTAACGGCGATGCCAGTGGGGGATACACCGATTGATGGTCGTTTATCACGGAGCTTCGGAATTAATTTAGAAAGAGCGGACGGAGTAAGTGATATGTACTCCACGCCGGTTACCTTATATTTCACTGCTCTTACAGAGAAGGGGAAAGCATACTACGTACCGATTACAAGGTTGATTGCACCATCTACTGACCCGTTGACAGCAACGCTAGAACAGATGGTGGCAGGCCCGCTTAATCCTAATCAGCTGTCACGAGTGTTGACAGAAGAAACGAAGATTGGAAAGATTGAGCATAAAGGCGATCTTGTAACAATCAACTTGGAAGATACGATGTTTGAGCAGGGTGACAAGGTTCCGTCTGAGCTGATTAAAGCCGTTGTATTATCGTTGACGGAGCGTCCTGACATTGGTAAAGTTCAAGTGCTTGTTAACGGAGTTAAGGATATTAAAGGCACAGATAACAAAAACTACTCCGAGCCTGTATCCCGTGTAGAAGTGGATCCTGTTTGGAAAGGCTAATGTGGGACTTTTGACTGTAGCGGGCAGAGTCTCACATTTTGGATTACCAAAGATGCTTTTCATCCGTGACTTTGTTAAAATAGGAATGTTCTAACTAAATGGTGGTCATGTTGACGTAATGTAGGAGGCACAACAATGAGAAGCAACGGACGAAAGGCGGATGAGCTCCGCCCGATTACAATTCGTACGAATACGAATAAATATGCGGAAGGATCAGTGTTCATTGAAGTAGGCGACACGAAAGTTTTGTGTACGGCGACGGTTGATGAACGCGTTCCTCCCTTTCTTAAAGGACAAGGAAAAGGCTGGGTTACAGCTGAATATTCAATGCTGCCGCGTGCTACGCAAACGAGAAATCAGCGTGAAGCCAATCGTGGTAAATTAACGGGGCGTACAATGGAAATTCAACGTCTAATCGGTCGTGCATTGCGTTCGGTAGTAGATTTGCATGCGCTAGGTGAGCGTACCGTTACGTTGGACTGTGATGTCATTCAAGCGGATGGCGGAACACGTACGACTTCGATAACAGGTGCTTTTGTAGCGATGGCTATCGCGCTTAATAAAGTAGCTGAGCAGCATTCGTTAAAGAAGTTCCCTATTACAGATTTCCTCGCATCGGTAAGCGTTGGTGTTGTCGAGGAAAAGGCTGTATTGGATTTGAACTATGATGAGGATTCTACAGCTAAAGTTGATATGAACGTTGTGATGACGGGAAGCGGCAAATTCGTAGAGGTTCAAGGAACAGGTGAGGAAAGCCCGTTCTCACGTGCAGAGCTAAATGATCTGCTTGCGTTGGGTGAGAAAGGCGTGCTCGATATGATCGGGCATCAGAAAGAAGTGCTTGGAGCGATTGCAGACAAGATTACGGCTGCAGCAGCTTCCAACAAGGAGGCATAGGAGCTAATGCCTGTCGTGGGAGATACAATCCTTGTTGCAACACGAAATGCTGGTAAAGTGCGTGAGTTTACCCTTGCGTTTAGCGCTCTTGGGCTTCAAGTGAAGAGCTTGGCGGACTATCCTTTAATACCTGATGTAGAAGAAGACGGCGAAACTTTTCTTGAAAATGCGTTCAAGAAGGCGATGACCGTTGCTGAGGCGCTTCGAATTCCTGTGCTGGCAGACGATTCAGGTCTTGCTGTTGAGCGTTTAAATGGTGAGCCAGGTGTATATTCGGCCCGCTACGCAGGAGAGCATGGCAATGATGAAGCGAACAATGCCCTTCTGATCAACAATTTAAGATCATTAAAGGCTGACAGAGAGCAATACGTGCTGGCAGATGGGGAAGAAGCTGTAGGACTCAGTTCCGCGCAATTTGTTTGCGCGTTAGTGCTGTACGATCCGAACACGAAGCAGTCCTATGAAGCAGTTGGAACCTGTGATGGTGTCATCGTTGAACAGGCGCGGGGCAACTATGGGTTCGGCTATGACCCGCACTTCTACGTTCCGTCTTATGAGCGAACGATGGCAGAGCTGACTCCAGAGGAAAAACAACGCATAAGCCATCGCGGCGAAGCGTTGCGCCTATTGCTGCAGCGCTTGTCACTGGGTGTAGGACATTAATCTTTTCTTTAATGCCGATAATTCCGAGTGAAAAAGTATAAAATATTCCTTAATCCTATAGACATCTGATCCGTCTTCCGATAAGGTAGTATACATAAAGGCACCTTTGCAGCGTATATGTGTAAAGGTGCCTTTCTTCACATCAATATAATTCCAAATTGTGGACGGGGAAGGATGGTTTAAGATGAGTGAGGAGTATCAGTACGAATTGGAGACGCTAGCTATTCATGCGGGGCAAGAAGTGGACCCGGTAACACAATCGAGAGCAGTGCCGTTATACCAGACGACCTCTTACACCTTTAAAGACACCGACCATGCGGCCAATTTATTCGGGCTGAAGGAATTTGGCAATATTTATACACGCATTATGAATCCGACTACGGATGTATTTGAGAAGCGTGTGGCCGCATTGGAAGGTGGTGTAGGCGGCTTAGCGACAGCTTCTGGTCAGGCAGCAATTACATTTGCCATCTTAAATATTGCAGGGGCAGGAGATGAGATCGTTTCTTCCTCGACCTTGTATGGTGGAACGTATAATTTATTCGCCAATACATTAGCTAAGTTGGGCATTAAAGTTCATTTTGTGGATGCAAGTAATCCTGAAAATTTCCGCAAGGCCATTACTCCGAAGACGAAGGCGCTCTTTGCCGAGTCCATTGGAAATCCAAAAGGCGACGTGCTTGATATTGAAGCAGTAGCTGAAATCGCTCACAGCAATCACATTCCTCTCATCGTAGATAACACATTCCCTAGTCCTTATTTATTGCGTCCAATCGAACACGGTGCTGACATCGTTGTTCATTCTGCTACCAAATTCATTGGTGGTCACGGTACGACGATCGGTGGCATCATTGTTGATAGCGGTCGCTTTGACTGGGCTGCAACCGACAAATTTCCTGGTTTGACAGAGCCTGATCCAAGTTATAACGGCATTGTGTATACAGAGGCTGTAGGTTCTCTTGCTTATATTATTAAGGCTCGTGTTCAATTGCAGCGCGATCTCGGTGCGAGTTTATCGCCATTTAATGCCTTCTTGCTGCTGCAAGGTTTGGAGACCCTTCATTTGCGTGTAGAGCGTCATAGTGAAAATGCCTTAAAGGTAGCTCAATACCTTGAGCAGCATGAGGCTGTACAATCGGTAAGCTATAGCGGGCTACCGAGTCATCCTTCCTATGCGCTAGCCCAAAAATATTTGCCAAATGGCCAAGGGGCGATTGTGACATTTGAAATTAAAGGCGGAGTGGAAGCAGGCCGTAAAGTAATTGAGAACGTCAAGCTGCTCTCCCATTTAGCCAATGTCGGAGATTCGAAGTCACTCATTATTCATCCTGCGAGCACAACGCATTTACAGCTGTCAGCAGAGGAGCAATTGTCAGCCGGGGTAACTCCTGGACTGATTCGTTTATCTGTTGGTACGGAATCCATCAAAGATATTATTCATGACCTTGGTCAAGCGATAGCAGCTAGCCAATTAGCGCGTGTTTGATCCTTTGTTCTAAAAAAATGAAAGAGCCGCTTTCCCTGCAGGAGTTGCCTGCAAAAGGAAAAGCGGCTTTTTTGTCTAGAATCGAACTTGGATCTGATAGCTTCTCATCCAATAATCGATTTGCAGCAAATAAGCGAATAGCTGCGGTCCAGACATCAGTTGACCGAACCAAGGCAGATTGGAGCTGGCTTCTTCTGAAGCAGCGATACTGCGAATGCGATCAGCTTGAATAAACGTATGGAGAGGAGAGCTCGGGTCATCCAATCGTTGCAATACTTGCGTACGAACGGCATTGAGATAACTTGGATTATGCGTTTTTGGATAAGGACTTTTTTTGCGATATAAAACGTCATGCGGGAGCAGCCCTTCTAGTGCTTTACGAAGCAGTCCTTTCTCCCGATGACCATGTGTTTTAATGGACCATGGCACATTGAATGCATACTGCACTAAGCGATGGTCAGTATAAGGCACACGAACTTCAAGCCCAACACCCATGCTCATTCTGTCTTTACGATCAAGCAAAGTAGGCATAAACCTCGTAATGTTCAAATAAGACATTTTTCTCATTCGACTAGCTGCTTCATCTTCCCCGTTAAGTAGGGGAACCTCTGCGACAGCTTGGGAATAACGGTCAGCTGCATACTGTTCTCCCTTTATCGCGTCAGCAATTTCTGGCTTCAATAAGCTGGTTCTGAGGGGCACTGATAAGGCCCATGGGAAGGTGGAGGCTGATAATGCTTCTTCTCTGTGGAACCAAGGATAACCGCCGAATACTTCATCAGCGGCCTCGCCCGATAAAGCTACCGTGGCGTGCTTTTTGATTTCACGGCAAAATAAATACAATGATCCGTCAATGTCTGTCATTCCGGGCAAATCTCGAACATGAACGGCTGTTGTCAAAGAATCGACTAATTCGGGAGTATCAAATTTAATATAATGATGTTTTGTTTGCAGTTCTTCCACCATTCGCTGAATCCAAGGCTCATCCGCATTTGGTTGGAAACTATGTGCTTTGAAGTGTTTATCGTTGTCTACGTAATCGACGGAAAAGGTGTTTACCTGACCTAATCCATTCCGCTTGTGATGCAGGGCAGTCAGTGCGGTTAATGCGCTCGAATCAAGACCTCCAGACAGCAAGGTACAGACGGGAACATCAGATACAAGTTGGCGTTCTACCGTATCCAGTAATAGTTCTCTAACATGTTGAGCGGTCTGTTCCTCATTGTGCTCGTGTTCATAGCTTTCAAGCTGCCAATAGGTGGATGAACGGCTGCCGTTGTGATCATAGGTCAGCGTTTTTCCAGGCCGTAGTTCTCGCAGCTGCTTGTATATGCCATGTCCTGGGGTGCGGGCAGGACCAACGATAAAAATTTCTGCAACCCCTTCTGAACCGATAATGGGTGATATGTTAGGATGCTTCAGCAATGCTTTAGGCTCGGAACCAAAAGCAAACCAGCCCTCTCCTTCCGCATAGAAAAGGGGTTTAACTCCGAGTCGATCACGAGCCATAAATAGTCTCTGTTCGGTCTCTTCCCACACAGCAAAAGCAAAAATACCGTTTAAACGCTCTACACAGGCTTGCTTCCACTCGATGTATGCAACCAAAAGTACCTCTGTATCGCAATGGGTGCGGAACTTGTAACCTTTATGAAGCAGATCCTCCCGCAGTTCACTTGCATTGTAAAGTTCACCATTGTACGCAATTGCGTAAGTACCGCTTTCGTGATGAATGACCATAGGTTGGGCGCCATTCGTCGGATCAATGACAGCTAGTCTGCGATGGCCGAGTGCACATGAACCTGCAATCCAAATTCCTTTTGCATCTGGTCCCCTTGCTGTTAATGTTTCCGTCATTTGCTCAACAATGGCTGTATTATGGCTCGTGGCGAGGTCGCGGTTCCAATCGATCCATCCTGTTATTCCACACATAAGTTGTTCATCCTCTCTGCTCCGATACTACCGAGAAGACCGATGACCGAGCTGTCTATAAATCAAGGTAATATCATGGGTATGCAGGAAGCGGGATAAGATGTATGTCCATCAGGGGAAGCTAACAAAAAAGGAGGGGTGATGTGAGTCGTCATACGTACTATGTTTCGGTTCATGCGCGAACCGTGCTCCCTTATTCCACACAAGGCGATGAGTGGACCATTCATGCGACAGAGGATGAAGCAGCGGCACTTCTAGGTCAATTCTCCAAGCTGGAGGAGGCCGAGACAGAAGCGTTATACCGCGGGTTTAACCCAATCATCGATGTACCTGAGGTGGAACTTAATGCTCGTAGTCAACAAGTTGTTGATGATATTTACAACATCATAGCCAAGCTAGGAACGTCAGTCACGAAGCAAACTCTGTCCCAAATAAGGGATTGAGGAAGGGGGGAGAATAGCGGTGATTGATATTCAACAAGCTCATTTTAAAAAAACAACTACAGTCGACGGGAAATTGTGTGCAGAAGTTGAAATTATTCCTTTTGGCCGAACAGGGAATTTGCTTGCTTATGTAACTGCGATTCCAAATGGTGGCTACGAAATTGTTAGGGTGCTGCAGGCTCATGCAGGTGGAGATGCTGCACAAGTGGTGCCTGACGTTCATCAAGCGCTGGAGTCAGTGGCAGAAGAAGAATTTAGCGATGACACCTTTGGGTGCGACTGGAAGGCCAAGGCACATTTCCTTGATAATTTATTAGCTTGTCCTGAAGTGCGTTCCCAACTGGATTCCCTAAACGAGCAGTCATGATAATCATGATTGTACCTATAACTCATAACAGGAGGCATCACATATGACAGAATCATTTAAAGAGAACAAAGGAAATAAATATGCTCATCAACAAAATCATGCACATGATGTCATTATGAAAAATGTAAAGCATCCTGCGCAAAAAAATCCATGGGATGGCAGCAAGCGGGATAGCAGTAAAAAAGGATAGTCTAAACAGAAAACCGATTATTTTGGGCAGCAGGCGAAGCGTTGCGTTCATGAAAGAGGCTGCGCCTGTTGCCTTTTCATACCTATCAAAGCATTAATTTGCTTCCCGAAGAACTTTGACCCCCATAATGATGTTCCAGACAAATATAAAGAAAGACAGAATAGCTGCTAAAATCGTAAAACCAAGGCTAACAACAAATTCTCCACCGAACAGGGAAATGAATACGAATACGATAAAAACAAAAGGAAGTAGCTGAGAAATTAGGGCATAACCTGCATGCTTACGAGTATAACTATTATCGGCAATGAACAGTACGACAAGCGGTAACAGTACCCCTGCGAAAAAGATGCTGAAGTAACTTAAGGCGGCAAGTAAATGTTTGGAAGACAAAAGGATCACCTCTTTACTTTTTCTAAAAGTAGCATATGCGAATTAGGAACGTTTATTTTCTAGAGTTTACCCATTTTGGAGAGGTTGTAACAAAAGTAGAACTGTGAAAGTGATGGGTTCCAGAAGGGTTTGCATGTATAAATAAGCGCACATCTTGGAGATAAAACACAAAAAAGGAAGGGGAAGCCCCTCCCTTAGTCTATTCCGTTTATTTTCCATGCACCTTTTTTATTACAAGAAATAAAATAAACGGAATATCCTTCGATTACTTCGTTTGTTTTTAAACTTCTGGAAGTTCTTTTTATTGCCACGTATCCTTGAGTTTGTTTCATATCCCTGAACTCGTGCAATTCATTCTTTAGAACTTCGTATGAAGGAAGTCTGTAATCTTGATTATGAAATAATTTTTTGAAGTTCGTTTCGTCTTTGTTGTTTACATACTTAGCGTGCAAATTAACGAGCTTAATCATTTCTTTTTCGGTGCCTTCATATTTACTTTCGTCAAGAGGAGTAAATTGAAATTCAGTTTGTACTGGAGTTGAAGGCTTTTCTCCTTGTACCTTCTCGATTGATGGAGTAGTTTCTTTTTGACTACAACCGCTCAATAAGACAACAGCAGCAATAGCGGCAGTGCATAGCCTTTTCATAAAATTTCCTCCTATACTGCGGCTAATAATGCTCAATAATAGAGGGTTGATTTTAAGCCAGGGAATAGCTTGTGTAGAAAATGTGTAAAATGATTTCAGTTTCTATCGTTTTCAAACGTGATGTTCTGGGTAAGGTATAGATATAAAAAATCCCCAGAACCCTTGGTAAATAAGGATTTCTGGGGATTTGATGTATGAATCAATCTGCGTTAAAATTAAATAACTGGCGTCCCAGGAGGGATTCGAACCCCCGACCGACGGCTTAGAAGGCCGTTGCTCTATCCTGCTGAGCTACTGGGACAAATAATAACAACATCACTGATAATATCAAAAAATGAGAACTGATGCAACAGTTTTAGCTATCTTTTTTTCTTTCAATTTGTTACAAATGCAAAACAGTGTAATGTCAGCAGTGTCCCAGTGTATGGTATAATGAACAAGCCCGACAATGAAGAAGGGGACCATGTGGCCTGAACAGCTGACTAGCTGACAAGAAGGTAGGTGCTACTTATTACGGAACATAATCAATCGAAACCGAATGTCGTATTGTTTCCAAAAACGTACGAATATTATCAAATGGAATTGACGCGTATGCTTGAGTCTGAGCGTTATGCCGAGGCTGTTGCGTTGTTAAAGTTCCTATTGCAATGCAGTGGAGACAATGAAGAGAGCCGTGTAGAATGGCAAGCGCTGCTCGAATGGCTGCTGCAAGCTTTCCCATACCTGCAAGATGAGACAGAACAACCTTCTATACATAATATTCAACAAGCGGAAGAAGATGTGTCTGAGCAAGATGTGATTCGCTCACAAGTGTTAGAGAAACAGCAAATGGATGAGCAATACATAGCGAAGATGCTTGAACGGTTGCAGGAAACTCCCTTTGATGAAAGAAAATGGTTCATATTGGAGCAACTGACCGTGGCAGAAGATGCTAACTTAAATGATGAACTGATCTATTTGTTGGAAACGAAGAAACTGCATCCCATTGTTCAGTTCGGGATTTTACAGACACTTTGCAAGCGAGGAATGACAGGTGCTGTTACCTTCTATCGTGGGAGTGAGCAGTGTGTAGTAGATATTGAACATACGCCTCTCGATTATGCCTCATATCCTTCAGCCATATTAGCGCCAGCAGAGCGGGTGCATGAGGTTGTTGCGCTTCGTGAACCATCAATTGCCTACTTCGCTCAAGAAATATGGCATCAATTTATAAAGGCTATCTATGGTACGTCGCAGTATGAGCAATTGCGTAGTGGCACAGAGGCTGAGGCGAATGCTTGGGCTGCTGCACTTCATCGTATAGTAGCTGGGCTGCTTCAACTTCAAGAGGAAGAATCGGTAGTAAAGCAAATTTATCATATTAACAGTGATTCACGTATCGTTTATGAACAGGCATTACGATCGTTGGCTAAGTCGTTTCGAGCAGAATCTTGACGAATTATAGCGATGCTTGACAACACAGCTTTAGGCACACATAATGGCAAAGGTGTTGCCTTGAAAAACACTATAGCTTCGGCTATAATGTAATGGTTATTTCAAGAACGTGTAAGCTATGATCTAGCTATGTGATCTTTTTGGAGGGGAAGGCATAAAATGAAAGCAACTTGGGAAAAAATAGAGAGTAACGTTGGTGTCCTTGAAGTTGAAGTTAACGCAGAGCGCGTAACAGAAGCTTTGGATCAAGCATTTAAGAAAGTTCAGAAGCGTGCAAGCGTTCCTGGCTTCCGTAAAGGTAAAGTGCCTCGCACAATTTTCGAAGCAAAATACGGTGTAGAGAGCCTCTACCAAGACGCAATCGACATCTTGCTGCCTAAAGCATACGCTGAAGCAGTAAAAGAAGCGGCGATTCAACCTGTAGATCAACCAGAGGTTGATGTTGAGCAATTCGCAAAAGGCGAAACGTTCAAGTTCAAAGCTAAAGTAACTGTAAAGCCTGAAGTAAAATTGGGCGACTACAAAGGTCTTAACGTGGAGCAGCAATCCGCGGAAGTAACAGAAGAAGATATGAACGCTGAATTGGAGCGTTTGCAACAGCGTCATGCTGAGCTTGTAATCGTTGACGAAGATACTGCGAAGAGCGGTGACACAGTTGTTATCGACTTCGAAGGATTCGTTGATGGTGAAGCATTCGAAGGTGGACAAGCAGAGCGTTACAGCTTGGAGCTTGGTTCTAACTCCTTCATTCCTGGCTTCGAAGACCAATTGGTGGGTCTTGGAACTGGCGACTTCAAAGATGTTGAAGTTACATTCCCAGAGCACTACCATGCTGAGAACCTTGCAGGCAAGCCTGCTTTGTTCAAAGTAAAATTGCATGAAATCAAGCGCAAGCAGCTTCCAGTATTGGATGATGAGTTCGCTAAAGATGTGAGCGAGTTCGAAACGCTTGATGAGTACAAAGCTGATTTGAGCAAGCAGCTCCAAGAACGCAAAGATCGTGAAGCACAAGCAGCACGTGAAGCGGCAGTAGTTGAAGCAGTATCTGCTAAAGCTGAAGTTGAGATTCCACGTTCCATGATCGAATCCGAGATTCAACACATGGTTAAAGATCTTGACAACCGCCTGCGTATGCAAGGTATGAACATGGATATGTTCTTGACTCTTTCTGGCCAAACAATTGCTGATCTTCGTGAGCAAATGCAGAAAGAAGCAGACGTTCGTGTTAAAAACAACCTCGTTCTTGAGCAAGTTGCGAAGGCTGAAAGCCTAGCTATCTCTGATGAAGAGCTAGCAGAAGAGCTTGAAAAGATGGGACAAGCTTACCAACGTCCTGCGGATGAAATCCGTACGATCTTGGAAAAGAACGGTACTATCAACAACCTTCGTGAGGAAGCGCTGCTTCGCAAGACAATCAAGTTTCTTGCTGACAACAACTAATCACATACAAGCCGAGGGTTAAACCTCGGCACAACATGACAAGGCACGTCAATCACGTATTGCGTGCCTTGTTTTTCCTCCTTTTTATAGGCGCTTCTCCTAATGAGTATGTATAGCGTCTTTTATCATATCGTTTGACTCCATTGAAAACAGTGTACATATTTAATAGGTTCTTGGTTCATGAACAAACCACGAATATTGCTGGATGTTCCGCCAGCTGAGCGATTCCTTTGTACTTTTGAGGATTGAGACTAAATACATAACATAGCGTCATACACTGTAATAATGGTGTGCATATGACATTGATTACGGAACGTGATAAAATAAGCTAGTATAGCCTGATAAAGAAAAGAGGTCGGTACCATGAATTTGATTCCTATGGTCATCGAGCAGACCAATCGGGGCGAACGCTCATATGACATTTACTCCCGATTACTGAAAGACCGCATCATCTTCCTAGGAAGCGCAATTGATGATGATGTTGCTAATAGCATTATTGCTCAATTGCTGTTTTTGGAAGCAGACGATCCAGAAAAGGATATTCACTTATACATCAACTCACCAGGTGGTTCAGTTACAGCTGGGCTTGGTATATTGGATACAATGCAACATATTAAGCCTGACGTATCTACGATCTGTGTGGGGTTGGCTGCAAGCATGGGCTCATTGCTGCTTACAGCAGGAGCGCCTGGTAAGCGTTTTGCGTTGCCTAATGCCGAAGTAATGATACACCAACCGCTTGGTGGTGTTCGAGGGCAAGCTACAGATATTAAAATTCATGCGGATTGGATCATTAAGACGAAGCAGAAGCTGAATCAGATCTATGTTGACCGTACAGGCCAGCCGTATGATAAGATTGACCGCGATACAGATCGCGATTACTTTATGAGTGCGGATGAAGCAAAAGAATACGGCCTTATAGACGCTGTAATTCATTCCGGCACGGCTTTGAAGTAAGGAGGGAAGCGCATTGTTCAAATTTAACGAAGAAAAAGGCCAGTTGAAATGCTCCTTTTGCGGCAAGTCTCAAGAACAAGTACGCAAGTTGGTAGCGGGTCCTGGTGTATATATTTGTGATGAGTGTATCGAGCTTTGCAATGAAATTGTAGAAGAAGAACTCGGTCACGAAGAAGAGGTAGATCTTAAAGATATTCCAAAACCAAAGGAAATTCGTGGGATTCTTGATCAATATGTTATTGGCCAAGATCAAGCGAAGAAATCTTTGTCTGTTGCAGTGTATAACCACTACAAGCGCATTAACTCCCAGAGCAAGATTGAGGATGTAGAGCTGCAAAAGAGTAATATTTTGCTCGTTGGTCCTACTGGTTCTGGTAAGACGTTGCTTGCGCAAACGATGGCTAAGATTCTTAACGTGCCATTTGCTATCGCAGATGCAACTTCTTTGACGGAAGCAGGCTACGTAGGTGAGGATGTTGAGAACATCCTGTTGAAACTTATCCAAGCTGCGGACTACGATGTTGAGAAGGCAGAGCGCGGAATCATTTACATCGATGAGATTGATAAAGTTGCTCGTAAATCCGAGAACCCATCTATCACTCGTGATGTTTCCGGTGAAGGCGTTCAGCAGGCATTATTGAAAATTCTTGAAGGTACGGTTGCATCTGTTCCACCGCAAGGCGGACGCAAGCATCCACATCAAGAATTCATTCAAATTGATACAACAAATATTTTGTTCATCTGCGGTGGTGCGTTTGATGGCCTAGAGCAATTAATCAAGCGCCGCGTAGGTAAGAAAATTATCGGTTTCAACGCAGCAGAAGGCGGACAAAAGGATCTCAAGCCGGGTGAATATTTGTCCATGACGTTGCCAGAAGACTTACTTAAATTCGGTCTAATCCCTGAATTCGTAGGTCGTCTACCGGTAATCTCCACGTTGGAGCCGTTGGATGAAGAAACGCTTGTACGTATTTTGAGCGAGCCTAAGAACGCTTTGACGAAGCAGTATCAGAAGCTGCTGGAAATGGACAATGTGAAGCTTGAATTCGAAGCAGGTGCATTGGAAGCTATTTCTCGCGAAGCGATCAAGCGTAACACGGGTGCACGCGGACTACGTGCGATTATTGAAGGGATTATGCTGGATGTCATGTATGAAGTGCCATCCCGTGAAGATATTACAACTTGTGTAATTACAGAGCAAGTTGTGCGTGAACGAATCATTCCGGAACTAACAACGGAACAGAACAAAAAGGAAGAGAGCGCATAATAACGCTTGAATCTAGCAGGGGCAGCCGCCTGTACAGCGAGTTTGAATGTAAATAGGTGGTTGTCTCAGCTAAAGCGCCGCTAGGCGCTTTTCCGTTGTTATCCGAATTGGGAGAGAATAAACATGTATCTACGACATCAGACGAGACCTGTACAAGTCGGGAATGTAACGATTGGTGGTAATAACGAGGTCATCATTCAAAGTATGTGTACGACGAAGACGGCAGACGTTGAAGCGACCGTTGCTGAAATTCTCCGATTGGAGGAGGCAGGGTGTCAAGTCGTACGCGTTACCGTGAACAATGAAGAAGCGGCAGATGCGATTAAAGAAATTAAGAAGCGTATCAATATCCCGCTTGTTGCGGATATTCACTTCGATTATCGCTTGGCGCTTAAGGCGATTGAAAACGGCATCGACAAGGTACGTATCAATCCTGGTAACATTGGCCGTCGCGAGAAGGTTGAGGCGGTTGTAAAAGCGTGTAAAGAACGTGGAATTCCGATTCGTATCGGTGTAAATGCCGGTTCGTTGGAAAATCACTTGTTAGAAAAATACGGATACCCTACGCCTGAAGCTATGGTTGAAAGTGCATTGTTCCACATTGGCATTCTGGAGGAGTTGGATTTCCACGATATTATCGTCTCCTTGAAAGCTTCTGATGTGCCGATGGCAATTGCTGCTTATTCCAAAGCTTCCGAGGTAATTAAGTATCCGCTTCACTTGGGGATCACTGAAGCAGGAACATTGTTCTCAGGTACATGTAAGAGTGCCGCAGGAATTGGGGCGCTGCTGTCATTGGGATTGGGCTCAACCGTTCGTATCAGCTTGAGCGCAGATCCGGTGGAGGAAGTAAAGGTTGCGCGTGAGATTCTCAAGTCGTTTGGCTTGATTTCAAATGCAGCTACGCTTGTATCCTGTCCGACATGTGGACGCTTGGATATTGATTTGTTCTCCATTGCTAATGAAGTGGAAGAGTACATTGCAAACGTTAAGGTGCCGATCAAAGTATCCGTGCTTGGCTGTGCTGTAAATGGTCCTGGTGAAGCGCGTGAAGCTGATATCGGGATTGCTGGTGCAAGAGGGGAAGGATTACTGTTCCGCTATGGCCAAATGATTCGCAAAGTACCTGAAGCTGATATGGTTGAAGAGTTAAAAAAGGAAATTGACATTATCGTAGCCGAATATGAGCGTACAGGTAAAATCCCTGGGCGTGATAGACACTAACAGATGCGGGTGCATTGCGCGCCCAGTCTGCTAGAGGACAGGCCGTACACTGTAAACTACAGTTGTACGGCCTGTTTATTTGGTTAATTTTGTTGATGACAAGGTGTTTCTGGTATCATTTGTTAGGTTAATTAACATATGTAGCGCCGTAATAGGAGTAAAAAAGTACACAGAAAAGCACATACTAAGGGGTATCTTCTGCTTCTAAATTAAGCTAAACATCAAGACATGCATAAATTTAACGATGTATTCCAAGAAAATGATGCCAAATGATTAAAAAATTCTATCATAAGTATCACTTTTATTTATTTTACTTTATTAAAGGATCAGGTAAAATTAATTTATTAGTTATGTTAAGAAAGTTAACATATACCTGATTCATCAAGAATGTCATCGAGAGAAAGGGTGCGATATATGTTAGATACTTTGGAATCATGGATTGTTCTATTTAATGATAAGTGGTACCTCATGCTGATCTTTATTCTCGTCGGCGCAGGACTTTGGTTTTCTTTCAATACTGGTTTCATTCAAGTACGAACCGTTAAAGAAATTTTCCGTCTATTCAAGGTTCGTGAACGAAACCCTAATGATGATGAAGAAGATACGACAACGCCTAATAAGAAAAAAGGTGTATCCTCTTTCCAAGCCTTTGCGATGAGTACAGCATCCCGAGTTGGTATTGGTAACTTAGCTGGCGTTGCGATTGCCATTAAGACAGGTGGTCCTGGTGCAGTATTTTGGATGTGGGTTATTGCCATCATCGGAGCTTCATCTGCATTTATTGAGTCTACACTAGCTCAAGTGTACAAAGTAAAAGACGGGCAGGCATTCCGCGGTGGTCCAGCTTACTATATGGAAAAAGCGCTTAATGCGCGCTGGCTGGGTGTTGTGTTTGCTGTTCTAATTATGATCACTTATGGCTTTGTGTTTAACTCGGTGCAGGCGAATACAGTAACAGCTGCTTTTAGTGATTTGTTCACGATTGAACCGATTACGATGGGGATTATTCTAGCTGTTATTACGATGATTACGATCTTTGGCGGAGTACAGCGTATTGCAAAAGTATCTGCTACAGTCGTACCGATCATGGCATTAGCATATATCGGAATAGCACTTTATATCGTTGCAGTGAACTATACACAAATTCCTGCTGTATTTAGCTCCATTATTATGAATGCATTTGGTTGGGAAGAGGCAGTTGGCGGCGGTATCGGTGCTGCAATCATGAACGGTATCAAACGAGGCTTGTTCTCGAATGAAGCGGGTATGGGTAGTGCGCCGAATGCGGCAGCAACAGCGACTGTAAGTCATCCAGTTAAGCAAGGTATTATTCAATCCTTCGGTGTATTTGTGGATACATTGCTTGTATGTAGCTCGACTGCATTTATTATCTTGTTCTCTGGTGCACATTTGTCTACAGAAACAGATGGTATTCAGTTGACTCAAGTTGCACTCGCATCACAAATTGGTCCATGGGCAGAATACTTTATCGCATTTGCAATCTTCCTGTTCGCGTTCACGTCCTTGATAGGTAACTACTATTACGGGCAAAGTAACATCGAGTTTATTACAAAGAAAAAAGGCTGGCTGTTGACGTACCGTATTGTTGTAGTGGCAATGGTGCTCGTTGGATCTGTCGCAAAAATTTCTTTGGTATGGAACTTGGCAGATACGTTTATGGGCTTCATGGCATTTATTAACCTTATCGCTATTTTGCTGCTTGGTAAGGTGGCATTCAAAGTGTTGGAAGATTATAATCGTCAACGCAAGGCTGGAAAAGAGCCTGTATTCTATGCGGACTCGATCCCTGGTCTTAAAAATACGGAATGCTGGGAGCGCAAGAAAGCATAACGAATTGAAACCATTACAATTTCATATTTCATCGTGTGAATAATGAGATATTCACATGACTTATAAGGAATCCGGTGAAGGGCAATACTACCAAGTATTGAACCACACCGGATTTTTTTGTATGCCGTGAAATGGGTCTTGAGGTTGTTCAGTGCTGCAACAGAGCTGCGAACATGCACTTAAAGGAGGAGTAACACGATGAATTTTAGCATGATACTAATGCTTATCAACGCTTTTTTCGCCATTATTATTGGAGTATACTTCTGGAATTTACTGAAGAGCCAGAAGTCCAATCGTACTGCTGTTGATCGGGAGTCCCGCAAGGAAATGGACAAACTTCGTAAAATGCGGTCAATCTCGCTTTCTAAGCCACTTTCAGAGAAAACAAGACCTGCATCCATGAAGGACATTGTTGGTCAACGTGATGGTCTGCGTGCGCTAAAAGCGGCACTTTGCAGTTCTAATCCGCAGCATGTCATTATTTATGGTCCTCCTGGAGTTGGTAAGACAGCTGCGGCACGAGTTATTTTAGAGGAAGCAAAGAAAAATCTGAGCTCTCCCTTTACATTTGAATCAAAATTCACAGAGATCGATGCCACCACAGCTCGCTTTGATGAACGTGGTATTGCTGATCCGCTCATTGGTTCTGTACATGATCCAATCTACCAAGGAGCAGGGGCGATGGGGGTAGCGGGGATTCCTCAGCCTAAGCCTGGTGCAGTGACGAAGGCCCATGGAGGCGTATTGTTTATCGATGAGATTGGTGAGCTTCACCCGATCCAGATGAACAAGCTGCTAAAGGTATTGGAAGATCGAAAAGTGTTTTTAGAGAGTGCTTACTATCATAGTGAAGATCCGAATATCCCAACTCATATTCATGATATTTTTGAAAATGGTTTGCCGGCTGATTTTCGTCTCGTTGGAGCAACAACGCGTTCGCCGCAAGAAATATCGCCAGCTTTGCGTTCGCGCTGCATGGAGATCTTTTTTAGACCGTTACTACCTGAAGAAGTTGAGAGTATTGCAGAAAATGCCGTGAAAAAAATAGGATTTCCTCCTGCGCCTGAAGCGGTTGATGTGTTGAAAAAATATGCAACGAATGGTCGTGAAGCAGTTAACATTATTCAGTTGGCTGTTGGATTAGCACTGTCGGAGCATCGTTCTTCCTTAGTGGCAGCTGATGTAGAGTGGGTGATTAACAGCAGTCAGCTTACACCGCGTCCTGAACGGAAAGTAGGTACAGCGCCGCAGGTGGGACTTGTAAACGGATTGGCGGTTTACGGCCCTAACATGGGGGCTTTGCTTGAAATTGAAGTATCTGCTATTCGGGTTAAAAATGGGCATGGCAAATATACGATTACGGGTGTTGTGGAAGAAGAGGAGCTAAATGGTGGTGGTGCCCGTACGCTGCGCCGTAAAAGTATGGCAAAAGGGTCCATCGAGAATGTGTTGACGGTGCTCCGAGCATGTGGCTATGAGACAAAAAATTATGATTTGCACATCAACTTCCCAGGGGGTTCACCAGTCGATGGTCCGTCCGCAGGGATAGCGATGGGTGTAGCGATTGCTTCTGCTGTAAATGGGTGGTCCATTGACCATCGTTTGGCTATGACCGGAGAGATTGGTGTTCATGGCAGGGTGAAGCCAGTAGGTGGTGTACTTGCCAAAGTAGAAGCTGCATTTCAAGCTGGGGCAACTCGTGTCATTATCCCTAAGGAGAATTGGCAGGAGATATTTAATGATTTAAATGGATTGCAAGTTATCCCTGTTGAATATTTTGAAGAAGTACTTAAGCATACATTCGCTGCACAGATGCAGGATGATCCACTCCAATTACCGAAGTCATTTGAACGTTCTGGAGGCTCAGCGGTACCACTATTTCATGCAGAATCAACAGATGGCGGGCATGGCGATAATCCCCCTTCTACAACGTGCTAATTGGTGTTTTAGGGCTTGATAAGTTACAATGGATACATCTAACACGACAATCATGGGGGTGCCAATGCGATGGAGCCGAAACTTGCACAAGTTCGCAAGCTTCCACTTTTGCCTCTACGAGGACTGCTCGTCTATCCAAGCATGGTGCTGCATCTGGATGTCGGGCGTGATAAGTCCGTTAAAGCGCTCGAGCAAGCGATGCTTGAAGACCAGATGTTGCTCTTGTGCTCCCAATCCGAAGTAAGCGTAGAGGATCCTGCGCAAGAGGATATTTATCCGGTAGGGACTGTAGCTATGGTCCGTCAAATGCTTCGTTTGCCTAACAGCACGATCCGGGTACTTGTTGAAGGTATGACGAGGGCGGAAATAATTGAGTATGTACCTAATGATGACTTTTATGAAGTAAAAGTGCATCTCATCGAAGAGCAGTCGGGAACGGAGCATGAGACAGAGGCATTCCGACGTTCGGTTCTGTCTAAGTTCGAAAGTTACGTATCTTTGTCCAAAAAAGTAACTGCGGAGACGTTAGCGTCAGTCACGGATATTACGGAGCCGGGAAGGTTTGCCGATATGGTGGCGAGTCACTTGCCGCTTAAGCTCAAAGATAAGCAATACTTGCTTGAAATTTCTAATGTAAGAGATCGGCTGGAAGCGCTGCTTGAGCTGTTGGAAAATGAGAGTGAAGTACTTGAGCTAGAGCGTAAGATTCATTCGCAGGTGAAGAAGCGGATTGAGAAGACGCAGAAGGAATACTACTTGCGTGAGCAAATGAAAGCAATTCAGAAGGAGTTAGGTGATAAAGAGGGTCGTGTAGGCGAGGTAGAAGAGCTTCGCGAGCAGCTTAAGTCACTAGAGGCTCCGGAAAAAGTGCTCGAGAAGCTCTCCAAGGAAATCGACCGGCTTGAGAAGATCCCTCCTAGTTCAGCTGAAGGTGCTGTTGTTCGCAACTATATCGACTGGGTCATGCAAATTCCATGGGGGACTCGCACTGAGGACGATTTGGACTTGCACAAAGCTGAGTCTATATTGGAAGCAGACCATTATGGCCTAGATAAACCTAAGGAGCGAGTGCTGGAATATCTTGCAGTACAGCAGCTCGTTAAACAATTAAAAGGTCCGATATTGTGTATGGTTGGACCACCAGGTGTCGGGAAAACGTCGTTGGCGCGATCGATTGCAAAGTCGCTTGGCCGCAAATTTGTACGGATATCATTAGGCGGTGTAAGGGATGAAGCAGAGATTCGTGGTCATCGCCGAACGTATGTAGGAGCGATGCCAGGGCGTATTATTCAGGCGCTGAAGACAGCGGGATCGATGAATCCAGTCGTGCTCTTGGATGAAATTGATAAGATGGGTTCTGACATGCGAGGGGATCCTTCGGCAGCTATGTTGGAAGTGCTCGATCCAGAGCAAAACAATACGTTTAGCGATCATTTCATTGAGTTGCCTGTGGACTTATCCCAAGTTATGTTCGTGACGACAGCGAATGCAGTTCATAACATACCTCGTCCGCTGCTTGATCGTATGGAATACATACCGCTGTCCGGTTATACGGAATTAGAGAAGCTAGAGATCGCGAAGCGTCATCTATTCGAGAAGCAAATGCGCGATCATGGTCTTCAAGAGGAGCACTTGCAACTGGATGATGATGTTATCCGTCGTCTCATTCGCGAATATACGCGAGAAGCGGGTGTACGTCAGTTAGAACAGCGTCTAGCTGCGCTTTGCCGTAAGGCGGCTAAAATGATTGTTTCCAAATCCGAAGAGAAGGTTCGAATTACCGCATCTGATGTAGAGGAATTTTTAGGTGTGCCTCGGTACAGATACGGTCAATCTGAACAAGAACATCAGGTTGGAATGGTTACGGGACTTGCGTGGACAGAAGTTGGCGGGGATACGCTGACGATTGAGGTGACAGTCGTTCCGGGAACAGGCAAGCTGCTGTTAACTGGTAAACTGGGTGATGTTATGAAGGAGTCTGCTCAAGCGGCATTTAGCTACATTCGTTCTAAAGCCGATGTATGGGAGCTGGAGCCTTCGTTCCATGAGAAATTGGATATACACATTCATGTTCCTGAAGGTGCTATTCCGAAGGACGGACCGTCTGCAGGGATTGCTATGGCTACAGCACTTGTTTCGGCATTGACCAAACGGTATGTATCGAAAGATGTTGCCATGACGGGCGAGATTACTTTGCGTGGTCGTGTGCTTCCGATAGGTGGCTTGAAGGAGAAGTCCTTGGCTGCACATCGAGCAGGCATCCAAAAAGTACTTTTCCCTTACGACAATGTACGTGACTTGGATGATATCCCTGAAAGCATCCGCCAAGAGTTAGTATTTGTTCCCGTCCGTCATATGGATGAAGTGCTAGCGCATGCGTTGTTGGATCAATAGAGATGCTGGAGTCGTGTGTGCGACTAGATCTTTATTTCCCTTAATCAGCATTTGCAGGATAGAAGGTAAGAAATAGTGGTGACGAATGAAGCGGGCGCCGATATTAGGCGTCCGTTATTGCGTATGTAGTATTGATGAAGGATGGTGCAACAAGATGAAAATTAAAAATGCAGAATTTATTATTAGTGCGGTAGGGCCAGATCAGTATCCAGAGGATGGGTTGCCTGAGATCGCGTTGGCAGGGCGCTCAAACGTAGGGAAGTCTTCTTTGATTAACCGCCTTATTATGCGCAAAAACCTGGCCCGCACAAGTTCGCAGCCAGGTAAAACACAGCAATTGAACTACTATCGCATTCATACCGATAATGAGCTTTATTTTGTCGATGTACCTGGCTACGGCTTTGCTAAAGTATCGAAGACACAACGTGCTGCTTGGGGGCGTATGATTGAAGCTTACATTCAAAATCGTGAGCCGTTAAAGCTTATTATGCAAGTCATTGACCTCCGTCATCCGCCTTCAAAAGACGATATTATGATGTATGATTGGTTGACTCATTTTGATTTGCCTGTATGCATTGTGGCGACGAAAGCAGACAAGCTGCCGCGCAGCCAGTGGCCGAAGCACTTGAAGCAGGTAAAGACTACGCTCGGCATAAAGCCGAATACACCAATTATAATGTTCTCTTCTGAGACAGGTATGGGCAGAGAAGAATTGTGGGACATTATTACTCAAACGGCGTTTCCAGAAATGGATGCAGATATAGAAGAAGATAATAATTCATCGGAAACTTAGGTTGAAACGGCTAGAAAACAAGAAACAATGCTATTATTGCAGTGGAATGCCGTTTTCCAGCTGATTTTTCTAAAATCCTCAATAAAATAATGACTCGCTAAGAGGAAAATTACTTTGCTCTGTAGTATAATGTTAATGTAAGCAAAGGTTCAAGAATTGAGGAGATAAAGTATGGCTAGGCGATTAGCCACAGAATATGTGAAAGCCCGTATGCAGATGACAGAGCCGCAATTAACCTTATTTTTAAGTTCATTACCAGGCCAAACGTTAGTTTGGCGTGTTAAAGTAATGGACAATGGGAATCAAGAAGTTGTTCTTGAGGATGGTCAAGGTGATGCGATTACGTTCCTGTTCGAGAAGCAAGGCAATCGGTATGTCTGTGTAACGTCTTGTCGCTTACTTCGCCCGAAATTAACCCAGATCATGCACAAGCTTGTGATGGAGTTTCGTGGTGAGGCGGTTGTCAACCGCATTTTTGCAGGCTTTACAATGCAGTATGTATATGCTGAAGGTAAGGTTTGCCAAATTGTAGAGCAACAGGGTGAGCAAGCTCGGATCGTATACGAACAGAAAGACTTTGCTCGCGACTTGCAGATGATGTATGGCCAAGATATTGTGGAACAGCAAATTGCTGTTATCCGTGAACAGATCAACGAGCTGTTGGATGCGCGTAACCGTGAATTAAATGATCAGGTTACATTTATTGATCAACAGTTGCATGAATTATCACACCAATTGTTTGTTTTAGAAGCGTAAGCAACATGGAATCATAAACATATACGTTGGTCATAATAGCCGCCTCTACATAGAGGCGGTCTTTCTTGTTTATAATACGAATACAGCTTAATGGCATCCGAATAATAACGTAAATGCGATGAATAATAGTTCGGAAATAAATAAGTTTGGGATTTATTGAAAAAAGGGCTTGCAATAATGTTCGCAAGATGTTATTTTTAATCTCGTTGAAAACATATATAGGAACCAGGATTCACTCAGGACATTGTATGTTGCGAGAGATGCATTCCCTCGGGAAGTGAATGACGTAGGTCCTAGCGGATGAAAATTGTTTCAAAAAACATTTTATTCCTAGGAAGGGGGAAACGAAAGATGGAATATTCAACTTTCGGAAGACACGTTGCTGTTGACACATGGGGGGTAGACTTTGATTTACTCAACAATGCTGATTACCTCCAAACTCAGTTGGTAGAAGCTGCTGAAGCTTGTGGGGCTACGGTTTTGTCCGTACAATCCAAGCAATTTGAACCACAAGGAGCAACGGTGCTCGTCTTGTTGTCGGAAAGTCATCTTTCCATCCACACTTACCCAGAGCGTGGATTTGCTGCTATTGATTGTTACACATGTGGGGAGACGGTTGATCCGCAACTCGCAATTGATTACCTGGTATCCGTGCTTAAGCCGGAAAAGACGTTTGCGAAGAAGATTATTCGCGGACTTGGTGAACTTGAAGTAATGACACCGGATATGCAAGTGAAAGAACTTGTATAATACGGTATAAGTGAATGTTTAATATGTGATTAAACGTATAATTAGCTAAGTATATTCATCCATCGGGAGTTTCCCGGTGGATTTTTTATTTATTTTGAGCATAGGCTCGCAATATGCTGCACGCTGTCGCAATGAAAGAAAATCATGAAGAGGACAATTGGTCAACCTTTATTAGGTTGGCTTTTTTTGTGAAAAGAGAGAGATTAATGTGTTGCGATATCAGATTTGTGTTAATAAATTAAGGACACGTCCATACAAATAGTAATAGTGCTTTTCTTTGTGTCTATATCTTGAGTGAAGGCAGGTGATTTTTATTGATCGGCTTTGAGCAGGTGAATAAACACTATGGCTCTTTTCATGTTTTAAAAGATATTAATCTCCACATTGAAACGGGAGAGGTCGTTGTCGTTATTGGGCCGTCTGGCTCAGGTAAGAGTACGCTTCTCCGCTGTATCAATCGTCTAGAAGAAATTTCATCAGGTCATTTAACGGTTAATGGCTACCAAGTCCACGACAATAAACTCCCGCTTAATCATTTCCGTAAACATATTGGCATCGTTTTTCAGCATTTTAATTTGTACCCGCATATGAAGGTCATTGATAACATCACATTGGCGCCAATTCGTGTACTCGGTTTGCCAGAGCATGAAGCGAAAAGAAGAGGACTTGCCTATTTGGAGAGAGTGGGCATTTTGGATAAGGCAGAAGTGTATCCTGCTCAATTGTCTGGCGGGCAGCAGCAGCGAGTAGCGATTGCTCGAGGGTTAGCGATGAATCCAGCTATTATGTTGTTTGATGAGCCGACCTCTGCATTAGATCCTGAAATGATTGGTGAAGTGCTGGATGTTATGAGATCGCTTGCACAAGAAGGGATGACGATGGTTATCGTTTCCCATGAGATGGGATTTGCCCGTGAGGTTGCGGATCGGATTGTGTTTATGGATCAGGGCCAAATTGTGGAGCAAGCAGTCGCCGCCGATTTTTTTGTACAGCCGAAAGAAGAGCGTGCACGCGTATTTCTTAGCCGATTGCTGCATCATTAATCAAAATGAATCAGGGGGGATTGTATGAGTAAAAAGGGCTTGCTTAAACGAAGAACGCTGATGATGGTAGTGTGTATGGGCTTGTTATTGTTCCTTGCAGCATGTGGAGGAGGGAGCAGCAATAAGTCGGCTGTAGAAACAGCTAAGGAGAAAGATAAGCTGGTCATTGGTGTGAAGTTCGATACGAATCTATTCGGATTAAAAGATCCAGGCAGCGGTGATGTGCGTGGGTTTGATGTGGATATGGCAAAGGCAATTGCGAAAAAGCTGCTTGGTGATGAGAACAAGTTGGAATTGAAGGAAGTAACGTCAAAGACGAGAATTCCGATGCTGAAAAATGGTGACATCGATGCGATTATCGCGACGATGACGATTACAGAGGAGCGTAAGCAGCAGGTGGATTTTACGGATGTTTATTTTGAAGCGGGACAATCGTTGCTTGTGAAAAAAGGAAGTTCGGTGCGTTCCATCGAGGATTTGAAATCAGGGGTAAAGGTGCTTGCTGTCAAAGGCTCTACCTCTGCTAAAAACGTTAAGGAAAAGGCACCTGAAGCAGAAGTGCTGGAGTTCGAAAATTATCAGGAGGCTTTTACGGCGCTGAAGTCTGGTAAGGGTGAAGCGTTAACGACGGATAATGCGATTTTGTTAGGCATGATGCAGCAGGACTCTAATTTTGAGATGGTAGGCGGTAACTTTACTGATGAGCCATACGGTATCGCTGTACGCAAGGGAGATGAGCAGCTTGTAAAGCTCATTAATGATCTGATCAAGGAAATGAAGGCCAATGGCGAGTATGACAAGTTGTACGAACAATGGATGGGACAGAAGCCGCCTGCTAAGTAGAAGCCAAGGAAGGGGACCTAAAGATGATTTCCTTGCTCATTGATCATGGGGATCGATATATAGAAGGATTTCTAAACACGCTAACGATTAGCGTTTTCGCGCTAATCGGCAGCTTTGTACTAGGGACGGTACTCGCGGTGATGCGGATTGCTTCCATTCGGCTGCTGCGCTGGATAGGGACGGCTTATGTAGAGTTTATCCGTAACATTCCTTTGCTGCTTGTGGTGGCCATATTTTATCATGGTCTGGCTTTTCTCGGTTTGAGCGGTTTTATGGCTGGAGGCATAGGGCTTACCATCTACACGGCAGCTTATATTGCTGACGCGATACGGGCGGGTATTCAGTCTATTCCGAAAGGACAAATTGAAGCAGCGCGGTGCTCGGGCCTGTCCTACTTGCAGGCTATGAGGTTTATCGTGCTGCCGCAAGCCATAAAGATTGTGATTCCGCCCTTGGGCAATCAGTTTCTGAATTTGATTAAAAACTCTGCTATTTTAGGTGTATATGCCGGTGCGGACTTGATGTACTTTGGTGATCAGATTAATTCAGATACGTTTGATACGTTTAATGTCTACCTTTTAGTTGGTGTGTTTTATTTATTGTTAACGATTCCAACTAGCTTTGCTGTTCGGGCGTTGGAGCGACGAATGGCTCGAAGTGGCTAAGGAAGGAGGTTTGGGATGGATTTTATCGGAGCTTATTCGTATGACAATGTGATGTACTTGCTGCAAGGCTTAGGCGTCTCGATAGCAGTTGCGGCGGCGGCGATTGTACTGAGCTTTATTCTAGCGTGTTTGCTCGCAATTATTCGATATGCTCGTATTCCTGTCCTTTCTCAAATTGTTGCTGTATGTGTAGAAACGATCCGCAACTTGCCCTTGCTGCTTATTATTTTCTTTGTGTACTTTGCGCTGCCTGAGGTGGGTATTAAAATGAGTGTGTTCACTTCAGCGATCGTAGCTCTGACGATTTTTGAAGCGGCGATGATATCGGAAATTGTGCGAGCAGGTTTGTTGTCGATAGATAAAGGGCAGATTGAAGCGGCACGATCTAGTGGATTGTCCTATACTCAGACGCTGCGCTTTATAACGCTCCCACAAGCGCTGCGGCGTATGGTCCCACCTATTGTAGGACAGTTTATTTCCTTGATTAAAGATACATCGTTGACCGTTATTATTTCACTGCCGGAACTGATGCATAGTGCGAAAGTGGTGAGTGGGCAAAACTTCAACTATGTTATTCCGATTTATTTGTTGGCGGCTTTGTTCTACTTTATTATTAACTTTACGTTATCAAGTGTCGCTAAACGTATAGAGGTACGGGTTTGAATAATCTGTTAATTTTTGTCTTGTAAATTTAGGGCTGGGGCGTATAATGTAAATAAATTGATACAAGTGGACGGCAGGCAGCCGGACGTTAACCTTATATAGGGGCGTCCGGCTGTTTTTATTGTATAGGACTTAAGTCTTAGGTGGTGTGATCCGATATAAGTATTAACCGCCTATATTTTTCCTTTCGAATTCACTTCTATCAACTTCTTGGTATCACTTCACCGTTCGTTTACTCAATGCATGCAAGATTACGTTCTTGATGCGAGAACTCTACCAACACCCGTGATGTTTTCATACATATCTCACTCGCATTGTATCCAACTTTCATTTCAAATGGATTTAACTAGATTAGGAATCAATCTAATAACAACTTGAGGAGGAATTATTAATGATGAACAAGAAATCGCTCGCTGCAATTACGGCATTGACCGTATTTTTAGGGGGTAGCTTGCCAGTAACTCTATCGTCAGCAGCTTCGGTTTCGACTACCGAGGACAAACTAGCTGGAGATCAGGGAAAAGTGGCTGTGTCGGAAAATATTAAAAAATTCACAGATACAGCTGGGCATTGGGCAGAAGGCGCCATTTATGAGGCGGTTAAGAGAGGATATGTGACCGGGTATCCTAAAGGAAAGTTTCTACCTAATAATAAAGTTACTCGTGCAGAGTTTGTGAAAATGGCGGTTTCTGCATTGAATTTGCCAGTTGAATCTTCAACGAATGGTTCGTGGTATGTGAAGTATGTAGATGCCGCCCAATCATCAGGGATTTTTTCAACGGGTGATTTTGCAGACACGGATTGGAACAAGCCGTTGACGCGCGAAGAGATGGCGAAAGTGGCGGTAAGGGCACTTGGGAGTACGGCTAAGGTAGAGGAAAATCAATGGATGTATCTTGCTACGAAGAATGGAATCATTTCCGGGACAAGCCCAGGGGAGATTTCACCTAAAGGGGTTACAACTCGTGCACAAGCGATCTCTGTTATCGAGAGAATACTTAAGGTGAAGAATGGTGAGAAGCTCCCAGCCGATAAATACGCAGTTGCAGCCGCTGAGGTGCTTTGGCATAAGACGAATATTTTTACGGTTGCTCCCGAGATTTTTAATGGGCCGGATAATAAGAATATTTATCAAGGGATTCACTCCTGGAAAACTTCTAAGTTGAGAGTCGCTTCGCCGAATGGAAATATTGTTGGTCAAGTTGATTCATTAATTGCAATCGATTGGAATGATCCAAAGGACCCTAATAAAAAATTGCTTCCGAGCAAAGATAAATTACTTTGGAGAATTGGTCCTGATACAAGAAAGGTAACCGATGAAATGGAAGCTTATATCATTCTTTTAGAATCCCGTTTTGTAGTAAATAAAAGTCCTAAAAGCTATCCAATTAATAGGCTTAGTCTTGGAGTAAGAGGTTACAATGGAAGGGCGGATATTAATAAATTTAATCAATCAGCAGTGATTGAATCAACAGATCCGAATAAAGAAATTTATGGGATGATTATTCCGAAAAAAGAGTTTAGTACTACGGGTGAGCTTCGTGTACGGGTTGAGACGATATCAAGGGGTGCTCCTATATACAGTAGCACCTTATCGACTTCTAAACTCGTTAAGTAAGGAAGTGAAAGAGTGAAAAAGAAAATCATTATATCTATAAGTATTCTAGTATTTATGATATTACAATATTATCCTGATAGTACAGTAATTCGAACAGTGTATGCTGCCGATGAAATTAAAGACATAGAGTACATGGTAGTTAAAGATCCTGACGATTATGAGTATGGGGGATTATTGTTTTCTGATAAATCTGAACTTCAAATTAAAGGGATATCGATTGAGGCACCTAAAGGAAAGGTTATCAAAAGGCTTGAATGGATTGATAAATTCAGTACAGAACCTTCCCGCTCTGTTAAAGGATTTTCGCCTGGGAAAACAAAGTGGGAGTTAACAGGAACGTTAAGGGGTAAACAGTTTGGGGTGATATCTAAAGATAATACAAACTATGGAGGTATTTATTATTGGGATAGATGGTCAATAACGTCTGCTGCAAACTGGTATGGTAAACATTGGAGGGCTGGAGGAGGGGCCGTTTCAAAGCCCGACAGCATAGGTTGTGATAGTAACGTGCCAACGGAGAGCAGAAATCCTGAGACTGGGCAAAGTTATCAAGGTAACAATCTGCCCCAATATCCAGGTTGTACCGATCCCTATTTAGAAGCAAACATTCCGCGTTCAACCGGATTCAAAATATTTAATAGTGGAAATAAGGATCTTGAGGATTTATGGATTCGAGACGGTGGTGTTTCTAAGGGGGATATAAAAGCTGTTAATACTGTTGAGGATTCTAAAACCCATATTCCAGATCTCCATGGAGGTAAAGGAGGGTATACTGATGAAAGTACTGTTGCTGGGAGAGTGGCTAGAGTTAATGACATTTCAAATATAACAATTTATTTCAAACAAACTTTTAACAATGACACTTACAAACAATATTGGTCCGCTGCTGGTGCTAAACAGGTGTGGTATTTTTCTAAGTTTTTTGTGGATTTTAACTCTTTCACCTACATGTATCAAGACAAAATCCTTCGAGCAACCTTTGCCGATGGTACTTCCGGATTAGAAATAACAGGAGCTAAGTGTGTTGCTCCTACTGGTACAACACAACTAACAGCCAAACTAACAAAAGTAGATGGCAGTACATATGACTTACAGCGACATGATAAGTTAACTTGGAAGAGCTCCGATGAAAGTATTGTAAAAGTAAATTCCTCCGGTTTGGTTACAGCCGTTGCTTCTACGGGGCAGGCCACCATTACCGCTCATTTCAAAGATGCGGGTCAATCTTTGGATGAATCAGCCGATGCAACGATACAAGTAGGGACAGGTGCCACTTGCACCAATCCAGACCCTGGTAATCCAGACCCAGGTAACCCTGGTGGAGATAATGGTAGCTCCGGTGTTTGTACGATAAGTATTGAAACTCCTAGTAAAGGCAATGTAACAGCTCACACTGTCATGGACCCCATTGCAACGGGAATGGTCAAGGCAGATGATAGAGATTCTGAAAAGTTCAATGTGCTGGATGGAATACCGACATCCGAATCGTTGTATGTAAACGTTTTTGGATTAAACTACTTGTTCCAAAACAAATGGGCTAATATGACGGGTGAGGTGACTTATACCGTTCCAGTAAAGAAAAAGTACATCCTAACTTGGACGATTCCAGGTAGACCAGGTACGAAAACAACACCGCCTGTAGCCCCGATTCCTAGACAACGTGAAGTTCCTGTAACAGAAAACATCACGGTTAAACGAAATTATTCTTATTGGCAAATTGACAACTTAGAAGTCTATAAATTAGCTAGAACAACTATTAACAATTATGCGCTCCCTAATGAGTCCGTTACACTGAATCCGAATGCATACTCAGCGCCTATGTTAACCTCTGACCATAGCGAACGTGTCAATGAACACGTGCAGCCATTTGCCTGTAAAGGGCAAGACTTGGGAACAGCAACGGTTCCTGGTGGAGATTCTGAGCCGTCTGTTCCAACAGAACGATCCTTATTTACATCCACAGCAGAATCACATGTAGGAGAGAACAAAGTAAAAAATGATCATGTTGTTTTTAACGGAAATACAATTATGAGCAATAGTTGGGTTGACAGAACGGCTCCAACGCCTGGTATTATTCCATCTCCAACTACAATTCAACGCGATGTTCTGTATGGTAAGAACTATATGATTCGAAACACGCTTTTGAACAAGGTAAATACACCTAGTACAGGGGCTATCTTTTATGATCTAATCCCTAACAATATTAAAGGTGGTGCCAACAAAACGTATCCCGTTCATGGTCTTAACCCGGTTACGGTTCACACACCTACAGTTAACTATTCCAACGCAACTGATGATGCTGCACACAATCAAAAGACGAGGCCTAATTTTAGCAGACGAGCATTTATTCTAGATCGACCATTTGCCATACATATTCCAACTACAGGACAACACCGCAATATATTAGGTTATGGCAATAGGGATTATGCCAAGTACATAAAAGAAAAACAAGTTAAGTTTGAGTTTGATGTATACAGTGCGGATAGGTCCGCTTTTTATCCTAAAGATACTTGGATTAGTATTCCGGTAAGGGATCCAGAGACAATCTTCTATTTGCCGGTATGGGTAGATGAGGGTGACTATACGATTCATTTCAGGTCATTTGCTGAAAATGCTCCTTCAGACGCGCTTACTCAGGAGGATGCCAACTTTGATCTAATCAACTATGTTGCGACAGATACGGTACCTGTTGAAGTTATTGGCCGTGTGTATGACTTCCGTATCACTGATATTGTTGATATGAACTGGGAGCTTGCTTTCCGTCAGCAAAAAAAGAGCAAGGAGCATACAGGCCGCTATTATTGGGTGGGAACGCATGATATCGATGGAAACCTAAGAGGGAATGAAACGCGTTACACGCTCCCGATCAGGCGTGGAAGTCACCCGAATGATGGCTTCAAAAATGTAACCGTCAAGCCAGGCTATCATTTTAAGTTTGATCTAAAGACAAAGGGCAATATGTTCGAGCCAAACGATTTCATTCGAATTACCCCGACATTCGAATTCGTTAGTCGTGATGGCAAGCATCGTCAAGATGTGGATTTGTATTACCACGCACCAGATCGGAACTTTGTAAGGATAGGTTCGTCATTCGATACGATTGAGCGAGAAATTACATTGAATGCAAGGCTTCGTAACCTCCATCCACTGCAAATCGAGCAGACGGGGCGTACTTTTTATCAGCTGTATCGTCATCAGCTCTCGCAAAGTGAGCAATTGTTTATGCAGCAATGGCTAAGGCAAGTCGATCGCCCAACCAAGACGGGTGGATTCAGTCATATGAAGATGCCAGGTGAGCTTCGTTTATTCCGCGGACCGACACAAATACCGAATGGCGTTAATGCATATCGGGCTTATGCTGCTGAACAACAATGGTATGGCGAGTTCGGCATTCCATCAAAAGTATACATCGTGCAGAAAGGCTTCCCACTGCATCGTCAATTTTCATTTAGGGAAGATGCTTCATTCTTTTTAAAGGATGGCTATATTGTCGTGAACTTCAATATTGAGACTATTCGTGCAGGACGTATAAATGATCCGCATCTGCAGTACATAAATGCTCCGTTAACTAATCAATGGCGGCGTGAGGGCTTCGTTCACAGTGTTACTGATCCGTATGGCGCCACCTTCCAGCTGAAGGATGGCGATATAATGTTCTACGATGCTGCACAATCATCGCGCGATGATTATCGCGTTGGGGGTACTCATTAATATCTGGGTGAAATATGATACAGGACAGGACTTGTAGGGCAGGCTTTGTGAATTCATGATTTTAAACGTGAACAGATGTCCAGTTATACACCTAGTCTGTGTTGTTGATGAAGTGTAAAGGCAGATGCAAATGATTCAAGTAGTTGAGTGAAAGTATGTCTAGACGTATAAAAGCTGCTGTGAGACTGTTGGATTGAGGGCATGAACCGCTGCTCTCAGCAGTCTCTTTTTCTTGTCAACAATTAAACTTTCATGCTTCAAATATGCTTGAAACCGACCATGAGCTGTCACTCTTGAGTAAGCTGCATACAATAGCAGAATGTGCATATATAGGAACGTGTACATGCGTTATTCCGTGTACATTGATATATGCATATAAGGAGATGATGGCGTGAGAGTTCGAAGCCGTGGCAGAGGACGACGTTCACCGTTAATCGTTGTTGTATTATTGTTTATGCTAATCGTATGGCCATCTTATCAAATTTACAATTTACTGCATGAGAATGACAAATCTGTGGCAGTTGAGAGACTGCTGTATGAAGCTGCTTACTTAAATGTACAAATGCTGGAGGGGGCTATGAGAGAAGCACAAGCCTCCTTGACAGCTGCAGGTTGGAACGAGTGGAAGACGAATGCGTACGCGGCACAGTATGTGCATGAACGGTTACGCCAAGCCGTTGGAGAGGACCGTGTGCCAGAACTGGCTGTCTTTGAAAAAATGGTGGATTTGATCACGGTCGTTCAAATTAATGGGGATCGTCAATTAAAGGAGCAAGAGCGCAAACAAATTGCTGACGCAGCTGCAGCAATGCCTATATTTGTGGAGCGTTATGGTCAATTTATGACAGAGCAAGGGAAGGTGCTGTCCTCTAAAGCAGAGGAATTAGAAACATTAGCGTCACAAATACTGTTGGAAGCATCTGAATCAGACACAGAAATGTCGAAACAGCAACCAGATAAAGGACATGAATAGCAGGTATAGTGCAAAGATTGTCGTGGAAACGTAAACAATGGAATCATTTTCAAACATTCTTCATATTTAGCCCTATAGTTAGGAAGGAACTATGTTATAATCATTATTATTTCAACTATGTTCTAAATACGTGTAAAGCAGGTGAATACCCCATGCATCTTGTTGTCGTCGGCATGAACTACCGAACGGCGCCTGTCGAAATTCGAGAGAAATTCGCGATACCGGAGTCGCAATTACAAGAGGCTGTTCAACAGCTCAGATATACGAAGAGTGTTCTGGAATGTGTAGTTGTATCCACGTGCAACCGTATGGAGATGTATGTTGTTGTGGATCGACTTCATATGTGCGGACATTTCATCCGCAGCTTTATGGAGCAGTGGTTCGGTTTACGTAGACAGCAATTTACGCCTTATTTATATATATATGAAGATGATCAGGCTGTGGAACACTTGTTCCGCGTGACGTCAGGTCTTGATTCGATGATCGTAGGAGAAACTCAAATCCTTGGTCAAGTTAAGCATGCATTCTTGTTCGCGCAAGAGCAAGGTACAACAGGAACTTGCTTCAACTATTTGTTCAAGCAGGCGGTTACATTCGCTAAACGCGTCCAGTCTGAGACAAATATAAACGACAATGTTGTATCGGTTAGCTATGCGGCGGTAGAGCTTGGCAAGCGTATATATGGCTCCTTCAAAGGGAAAAATGTACTAATTGTCGGAGCAGGAGAAATGAGCGAGCTCACGGCGAAGCATCTACACAGCAACGGCGCTGCTCGCGTTATGGTTGCTAATCGAACGAGAGAGCGGGCGGAAGAACTAGCAGGGCAATTTAATGGCACTGCTGGTACACTTCAAGATATGGAGCGCTTCATGTTGGAGGCTGATGTCGTCATCAGTTCAACAGGAGCTGAAGGATATGTTTTGAACGCTTCTGATGTTGAAAAAGTGCTTAAGCAGCGTCGCTCAAGACCATTGTTCTTAATCGATATAGCTGTACCTAGGGACCTTGATCCTGCTATTGGTGACTTGCCGAACGTATTCTTGTATGACATCGATGACTTGGAGGGTATCGTCCAGAGCAATATGGCGATACGCAAGCGTGAAGGCGAGAAGATAGAATCACTTATTGTGGCAGAGATGGATGAATACCATCAGTGGCAGAAGATGCTTGGTGTTACTCCACTGATTCGTTCACTGCAATTCAAGGCAGAGAAGATTCATCAGGAGACATTGGACAGCATGTTCAATAAGTTGCCTGAATTGTCTGAACGTGAAGCCAAGATCATTCGTCGTCTCACGAAGAGCATGCTTAATCAGATGATGCATGATCCGATTCTTCAGATCAAAGAGCTGGCCGCTCAGAAGAAAAGTGAGGAAGCATTGCAATTGTTTACTCAATTGTTTGCACTCGAAGACAATATGCCTGACTCGGATAAGGAATCTAACACTTCTTCATCAGCTAAGTCATTGAATCACAATCGTACGGATCAGCGTGAATCGGCAGATGATCCTGAGCGTGTTACGTCCGGATTGTCATGGGCAGCCGTCACATGGTAAGCGACGGAAGACGGGGGGCGACAGGCTGCAATGATTACAAGTAATTGGATTTACGATGCGATCATTTACACATATGCCCTGAGCCTTCTGTTTTATTTCTCTGATTTCGTTGATATTAATCGGAGAGCGAAGCGGATGGGCACAGGGCTTCTTATATTTGTTTGGGTGATGCAAACGGTATTTCTTATAATTCGAATGATTAACCATCGAGATGTACCGATATTTACAACCTTTGAATTCATGTTTTTATTTTCGTGGATACTCGTTACCGCTTCATTAGTTATAAGTCGATTTTTTCATATTGAATTTATCGTCTTCTTCGTTAATTTAATTGGCTTTGCTTTGCTTATTGTTAACATGCTGAATGACCCCACATCTTCTACTGCTTTATTGGAGTGGGAAATGATGGGCAACATTCTATCACTGCATATCTTTTTGGCGGCATGCGGATTTGCAGCTCTTACAGTAAGCGGTATTTACGCTGGGATGTACATCTTCCTCCATCATCGACTCAAGTCTCGTAAATGGTCGGCAGCCGTTCGTCGATTGCCGAGCTTGGAGCGAATGCAGCGTTCTTCGTTAACCGCTTCTGTTATCGGTGTGCCTTTGTTTCTATTATCTCTTTCCGTAGCAGTAGTGTCTGTTATGTTAGGAGAGCGGCATGAGCTTCTGCTTGATATTAAAGTTTGGTTTACGATATTCTCACTCGGATTGTATAGCTTTTATTTCTATAAGCGACACAGAGGCAAAATGACTGGGCTGCACATTGCTTGGTTGAATCTTATTTGTTACGGTACGATGCTGTTGAATTACGCATTGAATAGCTTGTCAGGATTTCATCGCTGGATGGGAGTGTGACAGATGGGCCAGCAGCTTGAATACTCGCAATATGCCATTATGTTAAACATGAAAGATAAACGTAGTGTCGTCATTGGAGGCGGCATTGTTGCGACGCGTAAGGTGAAGCAGTTGCTGGATAGCGGCGCCGAAGTTATGGTTGTCAGCCCTACGCTGACGCCAGCACTTCGGCGTTTGTTGCAAGAAGGGACTATATGCGTGCAGCTGCGCGATTATGAGCGGACGGACTTGCAGGATGCAACGCTCGTATTTGCAGCGACAGATGATGAAGATGTGAATTTGCAAATTGCAGAGGATGCCCGAGTAGTGCGCACCTTCGTTAACGTAGCTCACGCTCCTCATCTATCCGATTTCACGAACCCTGGTGTTCTAAGATATGGTCCTATTCAGATAAATGTATCCACAGGTGGAGCGAGTCCCACTTTAACAAGGCATATTGTCGACAAAGTCGACCGCATTATTGATGATCGTCTTGGCATTCTTGCTGAGCGCTTGCTTGAATCAAGGCTTGCAGCACAGCGCACCATTGCTAACGATACCTTACGTCATGAGCTTTTAAGACGCTTTGGAGATGTATGTTGGGAAGCTTGGGAGCAGCAGCAGCCTTTTCCAGAATGGGATATTTGGTTTCATGAGACATTTCCGCTGCTAACGGCATGCGAGGAGGAAAAAACGACATGAGAGTAATTAGAGTAGGCACAAGACAAAGCGCATTGGCACTTACACAGACAGGACACGTCATTGCAGCATTGGAAAACATTTGCCGTGAAGAAGGGCTTCCTTACACGTTTGAGACACATAAAATCGTTACTAAAGGAGACCAAATTCTCGACGTTACGTTATCCAAAGTTGGCGGTAAAGGCTTGTTCGTTAAGGAGATTGAGCAGGCACTATTAGATGATCATATAGATATGGCTGTACATAGTATGAAAGATATGCCGTATGCATTGCCGGAGGGACTTTGTATCGGTGCGGTGCCGAAACGGGAGGATCCGAGAGATTGTCTTATTATGAAAGAGGGTACAAGCTTAGCTGACTTACCAAAAGGGGCGAAGGTGGGGACGAGCAGTTTACGTCGTTCTTGCCAACTGCAAGCGAACCGCCCTGATTTGAACATTGCTTCTTTGCGAGGCAATATTGACACTCGACTCAAGAAGTTGGAGAGTGAAGGTTTCGATGCGATCGTGTTGGCGGCAGCCGGGTTACATCGGATGGAATGGCAATCCAAAATTACGGCCTATTTGCCGACGGATGTCTGTATTCCTGCAGTTGGACAAGGAGCGCTTGCTATTGAGTGCCGAAGTGAAGATGAAGACTTGCTGCAACTATTGCGCAGTTATCATTGTGAGGATACGTCAATTACAGTACGCGCGGAAAGAGCATTTCTTGGCAGGTTGAATGGCGGATGCCAAGTTCCTATTGGAGCTTACGCGACTCAAGATGATGCAGGGATGCTTACGTTGGTTGGACTCGTTGGAACACCAGACGGAGAATTGATGTTGAGCGAAACTTTGACAGGAACAGATGCCGAGACGTTGGGTGTTGCTGTTGCTGAGCGTTTATTGGAACAAGGAGCTGAACCAATACTGGCACGTTGGAAAGGTTGATCACTGTGGGAGAGCACGGGAAACGTAGCGGGAAAGTATACTTAGTGGGTGCAGGTCCTGGTGATGCAGGATTAATTACGGTAAAAGGAATGCGTTGCCTACAAGAAGCGGATGTTATCGTATATGATCGTTTAGCTAGTCCACGACTGCTGCAGATGAGTAAGCAGGATGCACGTCGTATCTATGTAGGTAAACTGCCTGATCGCCATGCGATGAAGCAGCCAGAAATTAACCAACTACTTGTAACATTGGCGCAAGAAGGGCTTAACGTGTGTCGACTTAAAGGCGGAGATCCGTGTGTATTCGGTCGTGCCGCTGAAGAGGCGGCTCTGTTGAAAGCAAATGATATACCTTATGAAGTGGTTCCAGGTGTTACTTCGGCTGTAGCCGTACCTGCCTATGCAGGCATTCCAGTTACCCATCGTGACTGGGCATCTTCATTTTGTGTCATAACAGGCCATGAGACCCCGGATAAGTTGGAGGCTCGTGTAGAGTGGGAAAAGCTCTCCGCTGCAGCTGACACGCTATTGTTTCTGATGGGTGTAGCCAACATTAGCACGATTGCTGAGCAGCTTATGCGCTGCGGACGTTCTGCCGATACACCAGTTGCATTAATTCGTTGGGGAACTCGCGCTGAGCAAGCAACCATCGTTGCTACTTTAGCAACCGTTGTTGAGGAAGTAGCGCGTACAGGCTTTACTTCACCGGCTATTATTGTAGTGGGAGATGTCGTACGTGTGCGTGAACAAATGGCGTGGGTCGAGCAGCTTCCCCTATTTGGACAGCGTATTCTCGTTACTCGTACTCGTGAGCAATCCCAATCCTTCGTGCGCATGATTGAAGAGGCAGGAGGGGAGCCTTATGAGCTTCCTGTCATTCAAACTGTGATGCCTACTACGGAAGAAGATAACCAGCTGATTGAGCAAACTATGATGCGTTTGAGCGAATATCAATGGTTAGTGCTTACAAGTGAAAATGGGGTTCGTTTCTGGATGGAGCATATGAAACGCACCCGTACCGATATTCGTCGTTTAGCGCATATGCGTATCGTGGCAGTAGGGCCAAAAACGGCAGAAGCGATGTCTGACTTCGGTATCGTACCTGATTTGGTTGCAGAGCAGTTTTGCCAAGAAGGTGTGTGGGATATCATAAGCCCCCTTATTCAAAAAGGGGATAAGGTTCTGCTTGCGCGCGGTGACTTAGCTAGAACATGGTTAGCAGAGCAGCTGCGTGAAGCTGGTGTTCATACCGATGAACTAACAACCTACCAGACTATTTTGCCTCAATATGAGGATGCTCATATATTAGAGATGTTTGAAGAAGGCGGTATACAAATCGTACCTTTTACAAGCGCTTCGACAGTAACGAACTTACTTCAGCTGCTGAAGCAACTGGGCGCTGAAGATCCCGTTAATCTCGTTAACCGTGCTCGTATTGTATGTATAGGAAATGTGACTGCAGAAAGAGCACGTGATGCTGGCATTCGTGTAGATGCGGTAGCGCAGTCCTCTACGATGGAAGAGATGTTTGATACGATTGTTTCACTCGTGAATGATCGTTGCGATATAACAACTGCTGTGAAGTCATAGCGCTATTATTTTTTTATAATACTGGCCTATGCGTAAGTAAAGAGTTTCATTTTAATGAGCCGGAAGCTGTCGCCGTAGAAGGCGATATGATAGGGCAAAGTTTAAATACGCAACAGCTAGTCTAGAGGAGGAAAACATAATGGCTTATCCTACAGTACGCCTTCGTCGTCTGCGCAAGACGGCAGGCATTCGTAGTCTTGTTCGTGAAACGGTTTTGACTGTTGATGATTTCATCATGCCGATATTTGTAACGCATGGTGAAGGAATTAAGAACCCAATTGGATCAATGCCAGGGGTATATCATTTTTCATTGGACAAGCTGGATGAAGAAGCAGATGCGATCGTTGAGCTTGGTTTGAAGTCTGTCATCGTATTTGGTGTGCCAAGCGAGAAAGATGAAGTCGGCAGTTCTGGATATGATAGCAATGGTATCGTCCAACAAGCGATTCGTCGCTTGAAAGCGAGACATCCTGAGCTTGTTGTTATCGCGGACACATGTCTGTGTCAGTTTACCGATCATGGTCATTGCGGCATGGTGCATGTTCATGAAGTAAACGGCCAATCGGTTGGGGAAGTAGATAATGATGCTTCTTTGGCTTTGCTAGCAAAAACGGCTGTAGCTCAAGCTGAAGCTGGGGCGGACATTATTGCTCCTTCTAACATGATGGATGGCTTCGTAACGGCTATTCGTCAAGGCTTGGATGAAGCAGGTTACACGGATGTGCCAATTATGTCTTATTCGGTGAAATATGCATCTGCTTTCTACGGTCCATTTCGTGATGCTGTTCATTCAACTCCACAGTTCGGAGACCGCAAGACATATCAGATGGACCCGGCTAACGCGCGCGAAGCTTTGCGTGAGGCAGAGGCAGATGTGGCTGAAGGTGCTGACATGCTGATGGTGAAGCCAGCGCTTGCTTACATGGATATTATTCGTACATTGAAAGAACAGTACGACTTGCCAGTTGTTGCTTACAACGTTAGTGGCGAATACTCGATGGTGAAGGCTGCGGCGATGCAAGGCTGGATCGATGAGCGTGCTGTAGTATCGGAAATGCTGCTTGGCATGAAGCGTGCTGGAGCGGATCTCATTATTACGTATTTTGCTAAAGATATGGCAAGCTGGTTGAAATAATTAGACGACGGGAGTGGATCGTATGACAGTTACAGTACAGCCGCGTCGTGACGAACAATCACGAGCAGTATTTGAACAGTCGAAACAATATATTCCGGGCGGCGTAAACAGCCCTGTTCGTGCATTCAAGTCAGTTGGGCTGACTCCGATGGTGATGGAGCGCGGAGAAGGATCCCGAGTATTTGATATTGATGGCAATTCCTTTATTGATTATGTAGGTTCATGGGGACCTCTTATTCTTGGTCATGCGCATCCAGAGGTTATCGAGGCAATTCAACGTACAGCTGCAAAAGGAACGAGCTTCGGAGCACCGACTGAGCTAGAGCTTCTAATGGCGAAAACGGTATGCGAGCGAGTTCCATCTGTAGATATCGTTCGTATGGTCAACTCCGGAACAGAAGCGACAATGAGTGCCATTCGATTGGCACGCGGCGTAACGAAGCGCAGCAAAATCGTAAAGTTTGAAGGCTCCTATCATGGGCATGCTGACAGCTTGCTAATCAAGGCAGGTTCGGGTGTGGCTACATTGGGATTGCCAGACAGTCCTGGTGTTCCAGAAAGCATTGCAGCGAATACCATTACAGTGCCGTATAACGATATGGAATCTGTTAATCTTGCTTTTGAAAAGTTCGGAGAAGAGATTGCTTGCATCATCGTAGAACCTATCGCAGGCAATATGGGTGTAGTGCCACCACAGCCAGGTTTCTTGGAAGGCTTGCGCGAAATTACGACGAAGTACGGCAGCTTGCTTATTTTTGATGAAGTGATGACAGGCTTCCGCGTTCATTATCAATGTGCTCAAGGGCGTTTTGGCATATCGCCAGATTTGACTTGTTTTGGTAAAGTCATTGGCGGTGGACTTCCTGTTGGTGCGTATGGCGGTCGTAGAGATCTAATGGAGCAAGTTGCGCCAGTTGGTCCGATTTATCAAGCGGGTACTTTGAGCGGTAACCCACTTGCTATGGCGGCGGGCTATACGACGCTATCTCTGTTGACGCCAGACGTATATGATCAGCTAGAGACGAAGTCTGCTCGCTTGCAAGCTGGGCTAGAGCGCAATGCTAAAGAACTCGGCTTGCCAATCGTGATTAATCGTGTTGGTTCTATGGTGTGTCCTTTCTTTACGGATCAACCGGTAATCAACTATGACACAGCGAAGCAATCTGATTTGAATATGTTTAATCGCTATTTCGGCGCGTTGCTCGACAGAGGTATAAGTGTAGCTCCTTCTCAATTCGAGGGGATGTTCGTGTCGGCTGTGCATACGGATGAAGATATAGATTACACGATTGAGGCGCAATATGATGCCTTGAAAGCAATCGTTCGATAAGGAAGAATTTGATGCAGCAGTATTGGGCAAAACGTGGTGAATGGCTGGAAATGACACCTGGTCGTTCGTTGATCCGTCAAGAACAACAATTAGAAGACTGGTTGAGGCACACCTTGGGTGTGCCTCAACATTTATTATCAGCTTGGAGACAGGCAGAAGGTTTGAAAGTAGCTGGTGACCGTTTGCGCATGCGGGTGTTCGCTGATGAACAATGCGACTATGAACCAGCTGATGAGCCAGCGGAAATTTTATATGAGGATGATGCTTGTTTAGTCGCTTATAAGCCAGCGGGCATGGCCGTTCATCCGACGACACCAGAGCAGCATGCTGCTAGGCAAACACTAGCGCATGCAGTGGCGTGTCACTATGCGTGGACAGGTGTTGAAGCAAGGATCAGGCATATCCATCGATTAGATACCGATACATCGGGACCGGTCCTATACGCCAAAACTGCGCTTTCTCATGCGATCTTGGACGAATCGATGCGGCATAAAGCGATAGATAGGCAGTATGTAGCAGTTGTGCAAGGAATGATGATTTCCTTGCAGGGGACTATAGATGCTCCAATCGGGAAAGACCGTCATCATCGCGGTAGACGTAGAGTAACGGACAATGGTGATCATGCTGTTACTCATTATGACGTGGTTCGTCGTACAGATTCGTTGAGTCTTGTTCGTTGTAAGCTGGAAACGGGGCGGACTCATCAAATTCGCGTCCATATGAGTCACATCGGACATTCTCTAGCAGGTGATGTTTTATATGGAGGTGCCGTGCAGCATATTAGGCGTCAAGCGCTGCATGGTGAACTTCTTAGCTTCAATCATCCATTTGGTGGTGACTTCATTCAAGTTCAAGCTCCTATGCCATCGGACATGGCGCAGTTGTGTCAAAAAATATAGTCATGCTCTTCCCATTCCGCCCATATGATAAAAGTAGGGAACGGAGTCTGACCTGTTCGTGCGTGCCAAGCGTCTCATGCAGCAGATGCGGCATAACAGGACATGGAACGGACGACAGGATCAACCGCGGAAGGAGGAGCAGACTGTGTATGATGAAACGTATGGTTTGAGGTTTGATATTTACGAACGCGTACACTTATCAGATGAGGTAGTTGGTATTGATCAGCTCGAAGAGGTGGAGTTGACTCCGCATATTCAAATTATTCCGTCTGGCGAGCAGGTTACCGTAAGAGGAAGCTTGCTGCTATCCGGAGCTTATGTTGGTATAACCGAGGGTGAACACAATCAATCGTTGGAGCATTGGATTCCTGTAGAAATTACGCTCCCACTCAGTCGTGTTCGCAGCTTGGAGGAAATTCATGTAGATATCGAACATTTCGACGTGGATTTGCTCTCAACTCGATCATTGAACATTACAGGAGTTCTTTCACTTAAAGGTATCTATCTAGACAACCAAGAAGTTCCCGCATGGCAGCAGGAACAATTTACAGTTGAATATGAATCAACGAGGAAAGCTAGCGATGAGCCAGAGTGGTTGCGTGATTATGGCCAACCTACTCAGCAGTCGCAGCAGGATAACAATCTCACCTCAGACATTTCTTCATATAATTACGATGGAGGAACTGCTGCAATCTCATCCTACGATTCCTACGAGCAAGATTCAGCAACTTCAGCACCTTTGCCTTATGCAGAATCAGCTGTACCAGTAGAGAATCATGTGCAGTATCCGTCGCAGTGGATTGGTGATAGCAGCCATAATCAAGCGGCGACTAACTGGGCATGGTCAGGACAGGGAGATGGCATTCAAGCGGATGCTTCTGCTGTGCAGCAGCGAGAACAGCCATCTGAACTTCACCCTGTAACTGGGACAGAATCTACATGGACATGGGATCAGTCTCCGTGGGGGAATGCCTCTACTGCAGCTCAGGCCCATGCAGCGAGCCAACATGAGGCTAACAATGTCAGCACTGATGCAGCATATGCTGAGGAAGCTGCGAGAGAGCAGGAAGCGGAGCAAGCAGCACTTGAAGACTTGATTGTGTCCAGCGGTAGTGAGCAGCCGGAGTTACATATGAGCCCGCAATTGGACAATGAATTCGAAGAGCGAGATCAGGTTGAAGCAGAAGAACAGCTTCATTCCGAGAAAAAAGAGATGAAAGTGGCTATTGGCAGCAGCAGTCCGAGTTCGAATGGGGAAGTATCGCAAGGATTAGGCTTCAGTAAGCTGCTGCATTCGAGCAAGCAAGCTCGTGATAAAGAGCGCGAGGTGGAAGAGCGACAAGCTAGGGAAGAGGCTGCCCAACTTGCTCAGAAAGCATCGGATGATGTACACTGGCAGTCGTTGTTCCTGAATCAACTTCCTGATGAATCCAGTTTCCGCAAAGTTCGATTATGTATTGTACAACGGCAGGAAACCTTGGATTCGATCGCACAGCGATATCAAATGAATGCCAGAGAGATCGCGCTTTACAATCGACTCCCGGAAGCTACAGTAACTGAGGGCCAAGTCATTTATATTCCATCCTAATTGCTATACCTGGACTTATGAAAGAATGGGCAATGATTATATTCTGCTCAATATTGAATATAAAAGAACCTCCATCCACTTTGTCAGTGATTGGAGGTTTTTTTGTGTTTTAATAAACATCGAGCAGAAAGCCAACATAAATGAGAAACAAACTAAAAAGCAAAAATACATCTAGTCCTGTAGGAAGAATTAGTGTTCGTACAAATTGTAAACAAATGAGTGGAAATAAGCAGCTCCTTACGGAGTAGCGAACTTTACACCACCAACGCTCCATATTCAACATACTGAGTACCCCCTTAAAATGAGTGTCCAAAAAGGGAGCTTTTGAACAACCCGTATAGTACATGTTATGAAAGAGTAAAAACAGGATATGACTATAGTTAATCGATTATGGTACAACTATTGACTCGCTTATCGTGTCGAAGTAAAATAAAGGGTAAATGTTTGATACATTCTAACGATCCATTAACATAAGCGAAATAAAACATTGAGCGGGAATAGTAAACGACAGAAGCCTTTCAGAGAGCAGTGAATTACGGTGGGAGAACTGCAAGGAACCTAACGTTGAAGTCGCCCGGGAGTTGTCTGTTTGAACGCAATGGTTATACGGCTACGATCATGCATGCTTTACCGATGATGTAGCAATCGAAGTTGCGCTAGAATAGAACGGTAGCAGCCGTTATGTGCGAATGAAGTGCCGCATAAGCACGATCTAGTCATGCTGACTGCCCTTGGTTTAGGGAGAGCTTTTGTAAAGTATGAGATCGATGCATGTATTTATGCGGAATGAAGGTGGTACCACGGAAGTTAACCTTTCGTCCTTTTTAGGCGAAGGGTTTTTTTTGTGTCTTGCCGTTTCGCACGTTAATTGGAAAACGTCAGATTCATTTTAATAGTAATCGATGCAATATCACATATTTGGAGGGATTATGTATGTCTGAAGCAAACGAACAGCTATCTATGCCTACAACGTATGACCCGAAGGCAGCAGAGCAGAAATGGTATGACTACTGGATGAAGGGTGGCTACTTCCAAGCAGGCCGTCTGCCTGATGCAGAGCCTTATACAATCGTAATTCCACCGCCAAACGTTACCGGTATGCTTCACATCGGTCATGGGCTTGACTTTACGCTGCAGGATATTTTGATTCGTACGAAGCGTATGCAGGGGTATGATGCATTGTGGCTGCCGGGTTCTGACCATGCTGGTATCGCAACGCAGACAAAAGTAGAACAGCAATTGCGTGAAGAAGGATTATCTCGTTATGATCTTGGTCGTGAGAAGTTCCTAGAGAAAGTCTGGGATTGGAAACATCTTTATGCGGATAACATTCGTAATCAATGGAAGAAAATGGGTTTGTCTTTAGACTACTCCCGTGAGCGTTTCACATTGGATGAAGGTTTGTCTGATGCTGTGCGTGAAGTGTTTGTTAAGCTGTATGAGAAAGGTCTTATTTACCGCGGTAAATATATTATTAACTGGGATCCAGCTGCGCGTACAGCGTTGTCGGATATCGAGGTTGAATATAAAGAAGTACAAGGCAACTTGTATCATTTGAAATATCCACTTGCGGACGGAAGTGGTTCTATTACAGTAGCAACAACTCGACCTGAGACAATGCTAGGTGATACGGCGGTAGCGGTACATCCTAAGGATGAGCGCTACAAAGATATGATCGGTAAAATGATTATGCTTCCGATCGTAAACCGTGAAATCCCAATCGTAGCTGATGACTATGTAGATAAGGAATTCGGAAGCGGTGCGGTTAAGATTACGCCAGCTCATGATCCTAATGACTTTGAGATCGGTCTGCGTCATGACTTACCGCAAATCATCGTAATGGATGAGTCCGGAGTGATGAATGATCAAGCAGGTCCTTACGAGAGCTTGGATCGTTTTGACTGCCGTAAGCAAATTGTAAAAGATCTACAAGAGCAAGGCGTGCTTATTCGCATTGAAGAGCATGTGCATCAAGTTGGCCACAGTGAGCGCAGCGGTGCTGTTGTAGAGCCTTACTTGTCCACACAATGGTTCGTTAAGATGAAGCCATTGGCAGAGCGTGCGATTGAAGCGCAAAAGTCTGGCAAAGGTATCAACTTCGTACCGGATCGCTTCGAGAAAATTTATTTGCATTGGATTGAGAATGTACGTGACTGGTGTATTTCCCGTCAATTGTGGTGGGGACATCGTATTCCAGCATGGTTCTGTGAAGAGTGCAATCATATGCATGTTGCTCGTGAAGAAGTTCATGCATGTGAAAAGTGCAGCAGCACGAAATTGAAGCAGGATGAGGACGTGTTGGATACATGGTTCAGCTCCGCGTTGTGGCCATTCTCTACATTGGGCTGGCCTGATGTGAACAGCGAGGACTTCAAACGTTACTATCCTACGAATGTTCTTGTAACAGGTTACGATATCATTTACTTCTGGGTAGCGCGAATGATCTTTACAGCGCTTGAATTTACCGACCAGACGCCATTTAAAGATGTGCTTATTCACGGACTGGTACGTGATTCTGAAGGACGTAAAATGTCCAAGTCACTTGGCAACGGTGTAGACCCGCTTGAAGTTATTGAGCGTTATGGCGCTGACGCAATGCGTTATATGATTTCTACGAGCAGCACGCCTGGTCAAGATCTACGCTTCCGTTGGGAACGCGTAGAGCAAGCTCGTAACTTTGCAAATAAGATTTGGAATGCTTCACGCTTTGCACTTATGAATCTAGAAGGCTTTACGTATGATGATATTGATATTAGCGGTGATCTTGGAACAGCAGATCGCTGGATTCTACATCGTATGAACGAGACTTCTCGCGAGATTACTCGTCTAATTGATGCATACGAGTTCGGTGAAACAGGACGCTTGCTCTACAACTTCATCTGGGACGATCTGTGCGATTGGTACATTGAATTTGCGAAAATTAGCCTATATGGTCAAGATGCAGTTCAGAAGAAGACGACACAGTCCGTGCTTGCTTATGTACTCGATCGTACGATGCGCATGATTCATCCGTTTATGCCTTATATTTCAGAAGAAATATGGCAGCACCTTCCGCATGAAGGCGAGACAGTAACGCTTGCTGCATGGCCGAAGTACGACAGTGCACTTGAAGCACCAGAGGCTGTTCAAGAGATGGCTCTGTTGATGGATATGATTCGTGCGGTGCGCAATATCCGTGCAGAAGTAAACGTGCCAATGAGCAAAAAAGTAGAGCTTGTTGTTAAGCCTGCGGATGAGCGCACCTATAACAGCATTAAGCGCAACCTTGAATATGTAGAGCGTTTCTGTGGAACTTCCAACCTAACGGTTAAATTGGATTGTAATGCACCAGATAAATCAATGAGTGCAATTGTTACGGGAGTGGAGATGTACTTGCCGCTTGCGGGTCTCATTGATATCGAACAGGAGATTGCGCGTCTTAATAAAGAGCGCGAGCATCTAAACAAAGAAGTTGAGCGTGTGGAGAAGAAGCTTGCAAACCAAGGATTTATGGCTAAAGCTCCTGCAAACGTTGTGGAAGAAGAACGCGCTAAAATGGAAGACTATCGCGAGAAGCGTGACAAAGTTATAGCTCGTATTCAAGAACTGCAAGAAGTATAAGTACAACACAAGTGGCACGAATGGTTAGGGATGAATATAGGGTTAATCCAAAAATTTACTCCAAGTATTCAAGTCCGGCTTAAGCGTTCCGATATAATCGATAACCGGCCGAGTTCTATTGCAAATAGGACTCGGCTGCCACATGACATATGAATAAGGGATGGGAATAATGTCTGCAACAAGTGAAGCTGAAGTGTTTACACCATTTGAACGAGTGGAACAAGCCGTAGATTGGATTAATTCTTTGATCCCAGTTGGGATTCGCCCAGGACTTGAACGTATTGAATCCATGATGGAACAGCTAGGTCAGCCGCAACGAAGACTGAAGTTCATTCATGTGGCAGGAACTAACGGGAAAGGTTCTACCTGTGCGTTGCTGACAAGTGTATTGATTAATGCTGGTTACGATGTGGGGACTTTCACATCTCCTTATATTGAGAAATTTACGAACCGTTTCAAATATAACAATGAAGATATCCCAGATGAGACGCTAGTGTCCATTGTCAATCAATTGCGACCTATCGTGGAAGAAATGGCTGAAACACCGCTAGGGTCACCGACTATGTTCGAAGTGTCCACAGCGGTTGCTATCCTATATTATGCTACAGTGGCTTACCCAGACGTAGTTGTATGGGAGACTGGACTTGGTGGGCGTTTGGATGTGACGAATATCGTTACTCCGATAGTTTCGGTTATTACAAACGTTGGGCACGATCACATGGATATTCTCGGAGATTCGTTGGAGAAGATCGCTAGTGAGAAAGCAGGTATTATTAAACCGGGTGTACCTGTAATAACAGCAGTTGAGCAGCCAGAAGCACTGGCTATCATTCGTCAAACCGCGGTGGAGCGCCGCAGTGCACTTTATGTGATGAATGAGCAATTTAAATACTCGTCTGTACGTTCGATTGAGAATGAGCAGACGTTCGCATTTACGGGCCCGTTCCGTAACTTGGAGCATGTATCCATTACGATGAACGGCGCGCATCAATTGAAAAATGCTTCTGTTGCGCTTATGGTCATTGAGGTGCTTCGTCAATATATGGCTTTTATTATCGATCATGAGCCTTTGCTTGAGGGCTTAAATCGTGCTGCTTGGCCAGGACGTCTTGAAATGGTTAGTCTGGAGCCTCGCATTTTGCTGGATGGGGCGCATAATCCAGAAGGAGCTGAGACGCTCGCACAAGCACTGCGGGACACATACCGATACGAGAAGTGTCATATTATGATGGGAATGCTTTCTACTAAGCATCATCGTGATGTACTGCGTCATATACTACCTTTAGCGACTACGTTAATTGTGACTGAGCCTAACTTCCGTAAGAAGCAGGACGCAGAGGCGTTGGCAGATTTGGCTCAAGAGATGCTGAAGCAGGAAAGCAACAAGCCTGAAATTATTGTTGAGCCGGATTGGCATAAAGCCCTGGACCGTCTGAAAGGAATGACGGCACAGGATGATTTGGCTGTTGTTACAGGCACTTTATATTTGATCTCAGATGTACGATCGTACATTCTATATAACAAAGAATCTGAAAAAGGCTGGTGAGTGTGTTTGAAGACAATGGAGCATATCCATTTTATCGGCATCGGGGGCTACGGCATGAGTGCCATCGCTCGAGTGATGCTGGAAATGGGATACACGGTCACCGGATCGGATGTTGCCAAGCAAGAACTTACAGATAAGTTGGAGAAAAAGGGAGCTACGATTCATATCGGCCATGACGAGCGTTATGTACAAGAGGCAGATACGGTCGTTTACTCTACGGCTTGTCCAAAAGATAATGTTGAACGTGTAGCAGCTAAAGAACGCAATATTCCTGTTTTACACCGCTCGGAAATGTTGGCGCGTTTGTTGAATGCCAAAAAAGGTATTGCTGTTGCAGGTGCTCACGGCAAGACGACAACTTCTTCCATGATCGCATTAGTGTTGGAGCGCTGCGGGGTTGATCCCACCTTCATCATTGGTGGGGAAGTAACGAACTTGGGCACAAATGCAAAAGCAGGTGAAAGTGATTACGTCGTTGCTGAGGCAGATGAAAGTGACGGTACGTTCTTAGCTTATTACCCGAATATCGCAGTTGTAACCAATATTGAAGCAGATCACTTAGAGAACTATGGCGGGGATTTTGAGCGCTTGAAGCAAGCGTATGTTCAATTTTTGAGCCAGGTAGAGGAAGCTGGAGCTGCTGTATTGTGTTCAGATGATCCTATCGTTAAAGAAATGATACCTGCAATTCGTTCTAATATTGTTACTTATGGAATCGAGCAAGGTGCAGATTATCAAGCAGTTGATATTGAAGCAGATGATCGTCAAATGTTCTTTACGGTGAAACGTGGAGATAATGTGCTAGGTCGAGTGGAATTGTCTGTACCAGGTCAACATAATGTGTTGAATGCTATGGCTACTCTCGTTGTATGTATGCAGGCTGGCGTGCCATTTGAAGAGGCTGCTGCTGCGATTACTGAATTTACTGGGGCGAAGCGCCGTTATCAAATAATCGGTCAAGTGAATGATATTACGGTTGTTGATGACTATGCTCATCACCCGACAGAAATTGAAGCGACACTGTTAGCTGCTAAAGCTTCAGGTAAGCGTATTGTTGCTGTATTCCAGCCACAACGTTATTCTCGAACATATTTCTTGTTTGATCAGTTCAGCCGCGCTTTTGGTGGAGCTGATGAAGTTATCATCACGGATATTTATTCTCCAGCTGGCGAGAAGCAGATCGAAGGAGTTAACTCTTCGAAACTGACGGAGCGTATCCGTGAACTATCGAATTCCAATGTTCACTACATTCCTACGAAGGAAGAAGTGGTCCAGCATTTGCAACAATCTGTTAAGCCTGGTGACATCGTATTAACGATGGGTGCAGGGGATATTTGGCGAGTAGCTGTTCAATTTACGGAATATATTAAACAAGGTAAGTAGTCCTTATAAAGTCGATAGCTGCGTCATTTTCTTACGAGAAAGTGGCGCAGTTTTTTGATTCATCAATGATTTGTAGAGGTGTAACATGCTGCAATGGTTGCGCAATAGGATTGAACTATGGAGAGATTATCCTCTGCATGATGGTTATGTTGCAGGCGGTCGTTATCGAATTGAGCATTGTATTGGTATGGGGAGTTACGGCATTACTTATAAAGCAAAGGATCTAGAAACAAATAAGGTCTACCTCCTTAAACAGCATAAACCTAGTAAAGGGAAGCTTGGTGCGAAGTTGTTGAAGAAAGAGGCAAAACATTTGAATCTGATTCAACATGCTAATATTCCAAGATGTATTCATACATGGGAAGAGAAAGGGAGAAGCTTTCTCGTCATGGACTTTATAGAAGGCTCGAATGTGGAACAACTGCTAGGTGATGGGCAGTCCTCCTTCTCTGAATTGGAGGCGCTGGCAGTCATTAAGCGTATAGCTGCGCTTATTGTAGAAGTTCATCGAGCAGGCTTGATTCATATGGATGTTCGTATTCCGAATGTATTGTTACAGGAGGAGCGAGTATATTTAATAGACTTTGGTCTTTCTCGTCAATATAGCGAACAAGGCGAAAAAGCCGCCTGCCAGGAAAATGCACGTCATACCTCGCCGTTGTTGGGTCATGAGCATAGTCACGAGGGCGATGACTTTAAACAAAGAATGAGACGTATACATCCTAGTAGTGATTGGTATGCGCTTGGGCATTTTCTCTTGTTTTTACTCTACTCCACATACGAGGCTGACGAAGACCAAGAGGAGCGATGCTGGACAGAGGAGTTGGACATGCATCCAGATACAATGGCTCTAGTACATATGCTGCTGAAAGCATCCGATGCTTTTGATGACATGGCGTACATGATACAAATAGAGCAATCGATTACCGCTATTAAATCATCTTTGTAGCAACTTTCTAGTTATTATACGCATATTATATATAGGATGATGTGAAAACACCGCCAGAAACCATTCTAGCGGTGTTTTCTATACGAGAAGCTGAACGCTTACTCATAAATGAAATTGAGTTTTGAAAATAAGCCCAGCTTCCTTACTGGCTCACAACTTATTCAGTCTGTTCTGCTTGTTAACTGGAGAAATAGCTGCTGAAGCTTCTAGAACTGCCCTTATATCGCTTATGGCCATACTTGTGAGATTTATGAGTGTGAGTTGGGGCGTAATGCTTACGCTTTTTGTAGTGAGAGCTGCTGCTGTGATACACGCGATGAGACGATTTCTTGCCCATTAAGGAGTAAAGAAATCGTTTGATCAATTGTTTAACCATAATAAGTACCTCCTCTAAGTTGGTAGGATCGTTAATCTTTACGTTTATCTTTATGTAATACTACGTCATGAAGAACAGTCCGTTTCTTCATTTTATACGAACCTTGTTACGTTGTCTCTAACTCTATCTACTTTTACTAGATTGTCGTGCGAATCGTTCTATTTCATATCAATCTATCATATATCTTGAAGTAACAATGACTTGAAGAAGGATGGTGGAGAGATGGAACGGTCGAGTAAGATGACATTCCGTTTTAAGGAGCAATCTAATGATCATTCTAGTGGGCAACCTGTTACGGATAAAGAGATATCGTCTTTAGACAGCAAAGATTCGCAACCAGGGGTGGAATGGAGTGAATGGGTATCTCTTCCGGAAGAAGAGATAATTCCTTTACATGTGTCAGTCGTGGTGGAAAAGGATAATGATAAAGAGGAAGATAGAGAGATTGAACAGTTGGAACGTATTATTCGAGATAGTGGTCAAGATAAGAAAGTTATAGATATTCAGCTTGAACCATCTCTCCCTGATCCTGCAAGTCACTCTTCTACGACAGAAGGAGATTGGGTATGGTCTTCGGCTCTCTCAACTTCTGGACATGCATCTGATCAGGGTGAGCATAACCAATTGTTGTCCAACTCAGACGATCAAGAGGATGTACTATCTAGCGATCATTGTCATACTCCTCAACGTGCTCGCGCTTCTGCTTGGAAACTAATTGCATCCATTGCGGGGGCGATTGCAACAGGGGCAACATTTGGTTTTATTGCATTGTCTTTATTTACAGGAGAAGTGCGTGTGCCGGAAGTGAATCCAGCCATTCCTGCTATGGGTGCTCTTGAGCAGCAGAGTGCTAATGCGCCTGACTCGAATAATCCGGCTGGATCATCTAAGCTGCCTGCGGAGATTAAAGATGGTGCATCGACTAGCGGAGGCACAACAGTGTCGGTCAACATTCCTGCGCGGTCCATTTATGTACTTCAATATGGAGTCTTTAAACAAGCAGAGGGTGCAAAGGCTGCGGCGGCGGAGCTGAATGAGCTTGGTTTGGCTGGAGTGGATGTGCAGCTTGGTGGAGAAGGGCAGCATAGAGTTTATGCAGCTGTCGCGAGCAAACGAGAGGAAGCTATGCTATTAAGCGATGCGATGAAGAACAAGCAATTGCAAATGTACGTGAGCAGCATGGAGCGCCCAGAGACGAAACAGCTTGTTTTTACAGGTGATGGAAAACAGATGGAGGAATTCATTCGGTCTTCTGATGCTGTATTAGACTGGTTGTTGACTCAGTCTGTAACGGCTCTTCAAGCAGGGAGCCTATCTTCTGGAAAGGTTAATTCTTTCGACAAGGCTGCTATGGATAAGCTTCGTAACGAGCACTTGAAGTGGACGCAAGCTGGTGAGCTTATTCAAAAAGATCAGAACGTTGAAGCGGAAAAGACGTGGATCAAGATGGTCCAAGCCATGAACACCGCGATTAGTGCAGTCAATGAATATAATAAGTATGCTGCATCGTCACAGCTATGGAATATTCAACAATCCCTTATTCGATATTCTTTGCTAGAACAAGAGTGGCTTAAGCAGCTTCAAGCCTGATATACTATAGAAAGCCCGAGCAACTTAAAAGAATGTTGATCGGATTCGAAAGACAGGATAAGATGGGTAAGACTAGTCGTTTGTCAACTGGCAGAAGAGAACGTATAATAAAGAAAGGTGTCAAAAAATGGAGAACATATTAGACGAACCTCATGACTATCCACTTCTCGTACTTGCATCGACATCTCCACGCAGGCAAGAGCTTATACATACGCTCCAATTGCCTGTCGAGGTTGAGCCGAGTAATGAGGACGAGACAGTAGACATCCATTGGGCACCATATGAGACGGTTGAGCAGTTAGCGTTGCGTAAGGCAAACTCTGTTGCACGAGCGCGTCGTGCTCGTGGTGAGGGTGGCCTCGTAATAGGTGCGGATACAATCGTCGTCTTGAGAGATACGATTCTAGGGAAGCCTGAGAATGAAGCGGATGCATTTCGCATGCTATCTGCACTTCAGAACGAAGTGCATGAAGTGTACACCGGAGTTGCTATTATCGATGCATTGACAGGTGTAGAACTAGTTCGGCATCGTAAGACAGCTGTATGGATGAGACCACTGAATCCAGAGCAAATAACTCGTTATATTGCATCTGGAGAACCAATGGACAAGGCTGGGTCGTATGGCATTCAAGGATTAGGTGCTGCACTAGTTGATCGAATTGAAGGATGTTATTTCAACGTTGTCGGTTTGCCGATTTCTTTACTAGCTGATATGTTGAAGGTCTATGGCATCGAGAAGCCTTAAAGTAGCAGGAAGTTCGCGCTCAAATAGGTGCTGCTGGCATAATGTGATGCAAAGTAATCGAAACATGAAATGCTGACACATGTTGTGAGCGGAGGAGGAAAACCATTGTCTCAAGCACCTATGCTTCGTGACCTTCCCCTTGAAGACCGACCTAGAGAGCGCATGATACGATCCGGGGCAGAGGCGTTAAGTCACGCCGAACTGTTAGCTATTTTACTTCGTACAGGAACACGCGATGAATCAGCATTATTGCTGGCTCAGCGCATTTTGAACCGAACTGGTAGTTTGAGAAGCCTTGGGGATATGTCTGTTCATGAGCTTACGCAAATACGTGGGATTGGCACTGCTAAGGCAGTTCAGCTTCAGGCTAGTTTGGAACTTGGCCGTCGCATGGCGCAGACACGTATAACGGAAGACCCATTTATAAGACGACCGCAAGATGCTGCTGATATGGTTATGGAAACGATGCGGCATTATAAGCGAGAGCATTTTATGTGTTTATACTTAAATACGAAAAACCGAGTGTTAGGCCAAGAAACGATATCAATCGGAACACTTGACGCGTCACTCGTTCACCCGCGCGAAGTATTTCGCGCCGCAATGAAGTACGGTAGTGCCTCTATCATTTGCTTGCATAATCATCCGAGTGGTGATCCGACACCAAGCCAAGAGGATATCCTTATTACCCGCAGACTAATGGAAGCGGGGGAACTTATTGGTATTGAAGTGCTGGATCATGTTGTCATTGGAGATAATCGCTATGTAAGTTTGAAGGAACAGGGGTACATGTAATATAATAGGTAAGATTGAAGGAACTATAAAGGAGATTTGACAGCATGTTTGGTGGTTTTACGAAAGATTTAGGGATTGATTTGGGAACTGCAAATACACTTGTATACGTACGTGGTAAAGGTGTAGTCGTACGCGAGCCATCTGTTGTCGCAATTCGTACTGACTCTAAAACGATTGAAGCAGTAGGTGAAGCAGCGAAGAAAATGATCGGACGTACACCAGGTAACATCCGTGCGATCCGTCCGATGAAAGACGGTGTTATCGCTGATTTTGATACAACTGCAACAATGATTAAATATTTCATTCGTCAAGCTCAGAAGCAGCGCTCGCTGTTTCCGCGTCATCCGAACGTAATGGTATGCGTACCATCTGGTATTACGGCTGTAGAACAACGCGCTGTTGAAGATGCAACGAAGCAAGCTGGTGCGCGTGAAGCTTACACAATCGAAGAGCCTTTTGCAGCAGCAATTGGTGCAGATCTTCCGGTATGGGAGCCTACGGGCAGCATGGTTGTTGATATCGGTGGCGGTACAACAGAAGTAGCTGTCATTTCCCTTGGCGGTATCGTGACAAGCCGTTCTGTACGTGTAGCTGGTGACGAGATGGATGAAGCAATCATTCAATATATTAAGCGTCAATACAATCTTATGATTGGTGAGCGTACTTCTGAACAATTGAAGATGGATATTGGTTCTGCTATGCCGACAGAAGAGCAAGATTCCATTGAGATTCGTGGACGCGATTTGCTGACTGGTTTGCCTAAGACTTTGTCTATTACAGGTGAAGAGATTACAGAAGCACTCTCCGATACAGTTAGCTCCATTATCGAAGCGGTTAAGGTAACACTTGAGAAGTGTCCGCCAGAACTTGCAGCAGATATTATGGATCGCGGCATCGTACTTACAGGTGGTGGAGCATTGCTTCGCAACTTGGACAAGCTGCTTGCTCGTGAGACTGGCATGCCAGTAATCGTAGCAGAAAATCCGCTTGATTGTGTAGCTATCGGTACTGGGCGTGCATTGGATAATATTCATCTATTCAAATCGCGCAGCAGCTCGGCGCTTCGTTCTAAGCGATAAGCAGAGGTTAGTTCCGCGGGGGGGTCCGGGTCAAATGTTATTTGGCTCGGACCTCTATGTGCATGATCAAGGTAACGAAACGGTATTACGATGAGAAGGTGTTAACTCTGTTTAAGCTATTAGGTAATAAGCGATTGTTTATTTTGATGCTCGGACTTATTTTATTTATTGCATTAATGGGCTTTTCCTTGGGAAGTAGAGGGAAGCTGACGTGGGCGGAGAAGTTTGTTCACGATACGTCGTCATTTGTGCAGCAGTTGTTCTATAGACCTACTGCCGCCGTATCTGCTTTTTTTGAAAATGTGAGCAATTTAAGTGAAACCTATGAAGAGAACGAACGCTTGAAGGTTGCCAATGCTCACTATATTCGTGATAAAGCCGAATACAACCGTGTAAAGGCGGATAATGAACGTTACAAGAAGCTATTAGAGTTTACAGAGCATCAGAAGGCTCAAAATCGTCCGTACGAATACCGAATTGCCCAAGTGACAGGACTTAATGTTGCCGATCCTTTTAATCAATCGTTGAATATTAATTTGGGCAGCAAAAATGGTGTCCAAAAGGGCATGCCTGTTATCGCAGTTGAAGGTGTTGTGGGTATTATCAGCCATGTTTCTGAGTTCTCGTCCTCTGTACAATTGCTAACGAATATCGATGAGAAATCAAGAGCAATTGCGGTAACCGTGCAGGGTAAGGAAAATAAGTCTTTCGGTATGATTGAGTCTTATGATCATAGCAATAATACGTTTCTTATGACACGTATAGAGGAAAACGATCCTTTGGAAGAAGGAGATGTCATCGTTTCTTCAGGACTTGGCGGCAAATTCCCAGCTGGACTTATTATCGGTAAGGTAATAAAACGTCAGGTTGGAGATATCGGATTAACACATACGGCTACAATTGAACCAGCAGCTACGTATCAGGACTGGCGTGAACTGTTTGTTGTTATTCCACCGAATACGGGGAATAGCAGTCAGGAGAATGGACAATGAATCGAAATTGGATGATTCTATTTCTGTTAATCCTATTCTTCATAGAAGGATCGGTGGTTCCGCATCTCATACCAGATGGCTGGTATGGACGTATCGCTGTCCAGTTCGTATTTGTGGCTGTGCTGTTTCACGGTGTGTATGCTCATCGACATACGGCGCTCTTAATGGGACTTGGCTTTGGATTATTGCATGACATTGTTTATTATGGTCAGATGATTGGACCGCATTCCTTTACGATGGGGCTGTTAGGTTATTTGGCTGGGTATGTATTCAATGTCCGTCATAAGACGATGGTCATGATGCTGTTCGTTGTTCTTATAGGGAGCTTCTTATATCAAACGATTATTTATGGTATATACACGCTATTTAGCCTGAGTCATTTCACCTACCAGCAAGCGTTGCTGGACTATATTATTCCAAGCATGTTTGTGCAGCTTATATTTGCACTTATCGTTTATATACCGTTGCGAAAATGGTTCGACATGATTCAAGGCAACAATAAGAAAGAATCGGAAGAAGCATAGAGAGCCGTCTCGGACACTAGCTCTGGGGCGGCTTTAGCCCTTTATATTGGGGAGTATGCTAATCGCAATATGCGATGGCGATTAGAGGTTTTTACTTGGTCATGCAGGACTTCTCTCGTTCATCACGAAATAGAATCTTGTTGGGAGGGACGAACGATGACGGCCAAGTCACTAATAACGATTAAAGGCGTAAAAGACGGTCTCGTGTTCCTGCTTGACGATCAATGTGAATTCATAGACTTGTTGCGTGATTTGCGTGACAAGCTTGAGCATACACCTCATTTCTTCAACGGACCTATTGTGTATGTCGATGTCAAGCTGGGGGCTCGCTCGATCACAGAAGAGCAAAAGTCAGAAATATTGGACATATTGAAAATGAAGGGGAATTTGCTCATTCGCTCCTTGCAATCAGATGACAAAGTAGAGAAGCAGCCTGATTATCAGGTACATACTGTGACTGGCATCGTTAGATCAGGTCAAGTGCTCCGTCATCAAGGCAATCTATTATTTCTAGGCGATGTGAATCCCGGGGGAATGATTATATGTACTGGGGACATTTACGTGTGCGGCGCTCTCCGTGGTACTGTACATGCGGGGGCAGAAGGCGATCATAATGCGATTATAACCGCATCTTTGTTTTCGCCTACGCAGCTTCGTATTGCTGATGTCATTAGCCGTCCTCCAGATGAGTGGGGTGTGACGCAGACGCAAATGGAAGTCGCTTATGTAGATAATGGACAAATGCAAATTGACAAAATCACCAATCTTCAGCGAATTCGACAGGACCTCAAAATGTTCAAAGGAGTGTAGTTGCATGGGAGAGGCAATTGTCGTTACATCAGGTAAAGGGGGCGTTGGCAAGACGACGACGTCTGCCAATCTTGGAACTGCCCTGGCGCTGTTAGGGAAAAAAGTATGTATGGTCGATACCGATATCGGTCTTCGCAATTTAGATGTTGTGATGGGGCTTGAAAATCGGATCATTTATGATATTTGTGATGTGGCTGAAGGACGTTGCCGCTTGAACCAAGCTCTTGTAAAAGACAAGCGCTTTGAAGAGTTGTACATGCTGCCAGCTGCTCAAACGAAAGACAAACATGCAGTATCTCCTGAGCAAATTAAAGATATTATTTTGGAGTTAAAGAAAGACTTCGAATATATTATTATCGATTGTCCTGCAGGCATAGAGCAAGGCTTCAAAAATGCGATCGCAGGTGCAGATCGTGCAATCGTTGTCACGACACCTGAAAATGCGGCTGTGAGAGATGCGGATCGTATTATCGGCCTGTTGGAGAGTGCGAGCTTGTCTGCGCCACGTCTTGTTGTAAACCGTATTCGTCCGAACATGGTTCGGAGCGGCGATATGCTCGATATTGAAGATATTTTGCAAGTGTTGAATATCGAACTCATTGGAATCGTTCCTGATGATGAGCATGTCATCAAGGCAGCGAACATGGGAGAGCCGACGGTCATGAATCCGGATTCCAAAGCGTCGTTGGCGTATCGCAATATAGCTCGTCGAATTCTCGGTGATACGGTGCCGTTAATGCCGATGGATCAGAAAAAAAGCGTGTTGACCCGTATGAAGAAGTTTCTTGGAATGGGATGATTGACTGTTGTTGAATAAACTGAAGCGCATTGACTGGATGATTGTTGCTATATTGGGTGTTTTTGCGGTAATAAGTCCTTTTATTGTATACAGCTCCACTGTGGGAACGAAGTTCGAACCAGCTAATTTTGAAATAAAGACGATCGTATTCTATATTATCGGATTCGTAGTTATGCTTGCCGTTACTCTATTTGATTATCGCCTGCTGCTCAAGGGTTGGATGATTTGGATGGTTATCACTGTTCTCCTCCTTATAGGTCTTTACTTTTTTGCCGATGTTACCATGGGTGCTAAAGGATGGTATAAATTTGGGGGATTATCATTCCAACCAGCTGAATTAGCCAAAATTGTATTGATTCTCTCTTTGGCGCAGTTGCTAGGTAAACGTGAAGGTGAGCCGCTCGCATTTATTAAAGACCTACTTCCGATTGCATGTGTGATGATCATTCCATTTGGCCTTATTGTAGCTCAGCCTGATTTAGGAAATGCGATGATATTGATCGTTATCTTTATCGGAATGCTATGGATTGGCGGCATGAAGTATCGACATATGTTCGTTGGAACGGCAATTGTTGGTGCGATTATCGCGATCGTAGTTATGCTGTTTACGCAATTTGGCCCGCAAGTAGAAAGTTTCTTTAAAGATACACTCGGTCAAAATCACTGGTATGAACGTATTAATACGTTTATCAATCCAGAGTCAGCGAGTAAAGATGAATCCCATCAATCGAGATACGCATTGATTGCTATTGGCTCCGGCGGATTAACTGGCGATGGGTATTTACAAGGGGAATTGAAGAGTCGTAACTTTATTCCGCTTACCTATTCTGATGCTATTTTCGTCGTTATTGGTGAGGAATTTGGGTTTCAGGGCGGAGCCTTACTGTTACTGCTCTACTTCTTCCTCATCTATCGTATGATTCTCATTGCATTCCAATGTTATGATTTGAGGGGATCGTACATTATTATTGGTATCGTCTCGATGTTTGTATTCCAAATCTTCCAGAACATTGGAATGATGATTGGTTTAATGCCGATCACGGGAATTACGCTGCCGTTCATTAGTTACGGCGGTACGTCGCTCATTTTGAATATGGTTTGTATTGGCCTGGTGTTGAGTGTACGGATTCATCAAGAAAAATACCAACTAGATGAATAAAAATCGGTTCATAATGACTGCATAAGTCATATTTATTTATCCACCTCGTAGTTCTAATTAAGGAAGCGTCATGATTCCTGATTAGGCAGCGAGGTGTTTTTTTATGTTGCAATAGCTTCTAACTTTGTATTGTTGCAAGGGCTTGTTCATATCGATATCCTGTCTGTCATACATATGTAGCATATGAATAATTTGAGTGGGGAAGGGATACGGATGAAGGATGATATTCGTCGCCGCCGAGAAGCGCGCATTAAGGAACTGACACTTCGGGATATTCAGGGCCATAAAATGAGCGGAGATACGCAGGAGCCGCCTCCTCCGTCCGTGATTGCACAACCATCTTATTACAATTACAGTAGTCCTGCACAGGACAGAGGGGCATTGGCTGTTGAGTACAATGAGCGTGACCCGGAGCAAGTATGGAGAGACGCTAAGCAAGTATGGGCAGGCCGCTATGGTTGGAAAGACAGTGATCCAACAAACGGTTCCTCCACATTTAGGAGAATGTTTTTCATACAGCTCGGCTGCACCATTTTGCTATGTGTGGCAGTGACAGGCATTATGAAGTGGAAAGTTCCTTTTTTAGACAGTACAAGGAACTATGTAGCTTCGGCCATGTCGCAGAATATGGATTTCCAATCAATAGCAGTGTGGGTGGAAGCAACATTTGGTGGTTCACCGGCGTTTATACCTATATGGAAAGATCACGCACCGGCAGCTAAAGAAGCTCAAGCTAAACTTGGCTTTCAAATACCTATGGCGGGAAATGTTGTACAGCCATTTGCTCTTAGTTTGCAAGGTGTTGAATTGAGGGCGGAAGAAGGCGGCGCAAGTGTAGCAAGCGCAGCTGTGGGGCGAGTGATACGAGTTATTGAAGATCCAAAGGCAGGGGCTTCGATCATTATTCAGCATGCTAATCAATATACGTCTTACTATGAACGGTTGGAAGAATGCTATGTGAAGAAAGATGATTGGGTAGAGGCAGGTCAGGATATTGGCCGAATGCCGAATGCGACTTCTTCAGGCACGATTCCAGGGTTGTTTTTTGCGCTTAAGAAAGATGGGGGATTCGTGGATCCCGCGGAAGTGATGAGCTTTGATTAGGTGGAGGGGAACGACTTATTCCTTGCACCCATTGCTGATCATGCTGCTGGTCCTTTCGGCAATCACTGGTCATTTGTTGGAGTTGATAACGCTAGTTATTATTGTGGCGGTTCACGAAGCAGGGCATGTCATAGCAGCTAAATGCTTTGGTTGGACTATTATAGACGTGAAGCTGCTGCCTTTTGGTGGAGTGGCTGAGACGGAGGATGGAGCATTGTCGCCTTCATGGCAAGAAATCATTGTCGCAGCGGCGGGACCGTTACAAAATGTTTTCATGATCGGGTTGTCACTATTGTTTCAATATATGGGATGGTGGAGTGAGGCTTGGTCTAATTATTTTATTGAGGCTAACCTTATTATTGGCGGCTTCAATTTGCTTCCAATCCCACCGCTTGATGGTGGTCGCATTATGCAAGCATTATGCGCATATGGACTTAGTTATCATTTTACACTCCGGTTAGGAGCTTGGGTTGGCATTGTAGGAAGTTCCTTGCTCGGCTTATTTGCGTTACTACCTTTGTTAAAGCACTCGGCAATTAATATGAATTTGCTGGTGCTTGGATTATTTCTATTGTGGACAAACATTATGGAATGCAGGCATATTCCGTATCGTTTTTTTCGTTTTCTTGTTCATCGAGCCAGACGACTTCGTGAATGGGAAATGCGATCACATATAGGAAGGCCTATAGTAGCATCATCAGAACGTGGGCTCGTTGATATTATGCAGCGCTTTCGTAGAAATAGCTATCATATGATATACGTGATTGATGAGCATGGCCGTATTCAACGAGTGATACCAGAGCAGCAGTTAATAGATGCTTTTTTTCAACATTGGCAGGACGATTCACTGTCAAAGTAAGTTGGCGCGCAATTAGTATGCAATGAGTCAATGAGTAACTCTGGATTTAAAAATGTGAAGATCCGTTTAGACGGGAACTTGCAAGAGAATAGTCAAAAATAGGGGTACGTTTAAATGAAAGTATATATTTTTGTAGATCGACTAATCAACCTACATGTTCATCGTTTCTCGCTTCATGTTACAATAAGAGGTGACGCGCTTGAGTAGAGGTGAAGCTATGAAACGAATGATCGTTCACTGTGGGGAACAGTCAACTCAGATGGCATTGCTTGAAGATGGACGTCTGGTAGAGTTTGCAGTAGAACGTGCAGCGAGTGTCAGGCTCGTCGGGAGCTTTTACAAAGGCCGTGTTGTTAATGTTCTTCCGGGTATGCAGGCAGCTTTTATAGATATTGGACAGAAGAAGAACGCCTTTTTATATGTCGATGATTGTTTGCATCCGCATTTAGAGAAGCAGCCGAAGCAGAAGCCTCCTATAACGAGTTTGCTGCGTGTGGGGCAAGAATTAATTGTACAAGTGATGAAAGAGCCTTTTGGTGGAAAGGGTGCTCGTGTTACGACGCATTATTCTTTGCCGGGGCGCCACTTGGTATTTATGCCGCAAGCAGACTATATTGGTGTATCGAAGAAGATTGAGCGAGAATCAGAACGTAATCGACTGAAACAGCTTGCTGAAGCGATTCGAGCCAATGAAGAAGGTATTATTATTCGAACTGTAGCGCAAGGGGAAACGGTTGAAAGTCTTGCTCAAGATATGGGGACGTTACGTCAACAATGGAAAGCGGTCGAACAAGCTGCTCTTGCTGTAAGCGCACCAGCTCTTCTCCATCAAGATGTATCGATGGCTGAACGGATGATACGGGACGCGTTCACTCACAATGTGGATGAACTTGTTATCGATGATCGAAAGCAAGCAGAGTTAATGAAGTCATACGTATGTACGTTTGATGCTGAATTGGTTGAACGTGTAATTGTCTATCAAGACCGCGAACCGATTTTTCGTAGATTCCATATCGAAGGTCAGCTCGATAAGACGTTTCAACGGAAAACATGGCTGCAAAGCGGCGGGTACCTTGTATGGGATCAAACAGAGGCCTTGACAGTTGTGGATGTGAATACCGGTAAATATACGGGTACGAGTGATCTCGAAGATACCGTATTCTTCACAAATATGGAGGCGGCAGAAGAAATTGCGCGTCTGATTCGGTTAAGGGATATCGGCGGCATTATTATCGTTGACTTTATTGATATGGATTCGGATGATCATCGTAAGAGTGTACTTGAGCAATTGGAGCGAACGATACGGAAGGATCGTACCAAATGTCTGGTCGTTGGTTGGACCAAGTTGGGATTGCTTGAGATTACTCGCAAAAAAGTGAGAGAGCAAGTAATGAGTCGGTTATATACTTCTTGCCCGACTTGTGATGGGACAGGCAAGCGGGTTCCGGAATTGCAGCAGTTGTGACTAGTGATTGGCATAGATTTATATATGTAATCGCACGTTGATTTTTGAGAAAGCATGTGTTAAAATCATCAGGTATGTGTCTAGTATTCTTTTCTGCACACATGCTGTAACCGCGCGGAACAGGTCATAAGCATGGATTTAATCCATCACCTGGCTACAGGCGAGTCTGAGACATGAGGAGGTGCAACACAATGTACGCAATTATCGAAACAGGTGGTAAGCAGTACAAAGTTCAACAAGGTGATGTTCTTTACATTGAGAAGTTGAACGCTGCTGAAGGTGAGAGCTTCACATTCGACCGTGTATTGGCAGTATCTAACGAGGGTGGCCTCGTAACAGGTGCTCCATTGGTAGAAGGTGCTGCTGTTACGGCTAAAGTTGAGAAGCATGGAAAAGGCGCGAAAATTATCGTGTACAAGTACAAAGCTAAGAAAAACTACCGTCGTAAGCAAGGTCACCGTCAACCTTACACTAAGGTGACAATCGAAAGCATCAAAGCATAAGAGGTGTAGCGAATGATTCGCGTCACCATTTACCGGAATTCTGAAGGGCTCATCGAGCGTTTCGCCATTAAGGGACATGCCAATTATGCTCCTCACGGAGAAGATATTGTATGTGCTGGCGTATCTGCGGTTTCGATCGGAGTAGTCAATGCTATTGAAGCATTGACGGGCGTTGAGTTGGAGTGCCAGATGAAGGATGGTTTCCTGAACGGCTCTGTGCCGGTTCTGAATGACTCTCATCGTTCGGAGCAAGTTCAATTGCTCTTGGAGTCGATGGTTGTCAGTCTGAATACGATGGAAGATTCATACGGTTCGTATATTCAGATAAAAGAAAATAATTCAAAAAGGAGGTAGACAACATGTTGAAATTAAACCTTCAGTTATTCGCATCCAAGAAGGGTGTAGGTTCCACGAAGAATGGTCGTGATTCCCAATCCAAACGTCTTGGTGTTAAGCGTGCCGATGGTCAAACTGTTACAGGTGGTAGCATCTTGGTGCGCCAACGTGGAACAAAGATTCATCCAGGCAACAACGTTGGTATTGGTAAAGACGACACGCTCTTCGCTAAAATCGAAGGCGTTGTTAAGTTCGAACGTTGGGGTCGTGACCGCAAGAAAGTGAGCGTCTACCCAGTTAACGTTGCACCAGTTGCAGCTGCTGTGGAAGTGTAATAGACGTCATGTGAAACCCTCGGCTTAGGCCGAGGGTTTTTTGATTCATTTCTTGCCTTCTTTCGCGTTTGTTCGACTGGAATCGCTTTGGACGACTTTCTGAACTCATGCTATACTATGGGGTGGGAGTGAGCATTTATTTGGGAATGGAGCGAGGGTGAACGATGAGGGGAAGCCGACTTTGGGTGTTTGCGTGCAGTGCTTGTGCATTCATTTGCGCAGTGGTATTGGCATGGGGACCTTTATATTTGCCGTGGCGTATATTCGCTGTCATACTACTCATCCTAAGTTTAGCGGCAGGTTGTATTATATTGCTTCGCGAACAGCGACATCAACATGAGCGCGCTATTCATATGGCTCATCAATCTGCGCTTGAATTAATGAATCATCAGCGACATGATTGGATGAATGAACTGCAATTGCTTTATGGATATGTTCGACTGAATCGAATGGAACAGCTCCGTTTATGTGTTGAGGGCATTAAGAGTAAAATGATCGAAGAAGGACGTATTGCTAAACTAGGCATTCCGGAATTGACATTATTCTTGCTTCATGTCCGTGTATCAGGGCATGCGATGCCTGTGTATGTACATCTTCCAAGACAGATTGACTTGACCGAAATCGGGTTGTTGATGGAAGGACGAGCACTAACGGATATGATTAAAGAGGGAGTTCAAGTCATGCGCTTAGCGCCAAAGGCGAGTGCAGATGTGGCAGCTCCGCTTCAATTTATAATAGATATTCGTTCAGATAATGCGCTTGGCATTCGATTCCTATATGAAGGACAGCTGCTTCAACCGGACGATGTGAGAACTCAACTTGACAGGCTGGCAGCTGAGCATGGCGTGCGGCTGGAGCAGGTGCCCGCGAACGAGCTACAAGCTGGTGCTTCTATATATGAATGGATTGTACCATGTAAGGTAAGGGACTAGAGAGGTGAAACTTCATGTTTGTAGATAAGGCTAAAATATATGTAAAAGGCGGAGACGGCGGGGATGGTCTCGTGGCGTTTCGTCGTGAAAAGTATGTACCAAATGGAGGGCCGGCAGGTGGAGATGGCGGACGCGGTGGCGACGTTATTTTCCGTGTTGATGAGGGTTTGCGTACGTTGGTAGACTTCCGCTATCAGAAGCACTTCAAAGCTCCTCGTGGAATTAAAGGGCGTAATAAAAGTCAGCATGGTGCAAATGCAGAGCACATGATCGTACGCGTTCCTCCTGGAACTGTTGTTGTAGATGATGATACTCAGGAAGTAATAGCAGATTTGACCCGTCATGGGCAGCAAGTTGTTGTTGCGAAGGGCGGACGTGGTGGTCGTGGTAATACGCGCTTCGCTACTCCGACAAATCCTGCGCCTGAGCTTGCTGAGAATGGTGAAGAAGGAAAAGAACGTTGGGTGGTCCTTGAGCTTAAAGTAATGGCAGATGTAGGTCTCGTTGGTTTCCCGAGTGTGGGTAAATCGACATTGCTGTCGGTTGTTACTTCTGCTAAGCCGAAGATTGGTGCTTATCACTTTACAACGATTACACCGAACCTAGGCTTAGTTAATATGGGTGATGGCCAGAGCTTTGTTATGGCGGATTTGCCAGGTCTTATTGAAGGGGCGCACACAGGTGTTGGACTTGGTCATGAATTCCTACGTCACGTTGAACGTACACGTGTTATTGTTCATGTGGTAGATATGGCGGGGACAGAGGGTCGTGACCCATTCGAGGATTGGGTTAAGATCAATGATGAGCTGAAGCTGTACAACGAGAAGTTGGCAGAAAGACCGCAAATTGTTGCTGCCAATAAAATGGACATGCCGGAGGCGAAGGAGTACTTGGATTCCTTCCGTACACAATTAGCAGAAGTAAGGCCGGATATCGAAATTTTGCCTATCTCTTCTCTGACGAGAGAAGGTATTCAAGATTTGATGTTTAAAGCAATTCAAGTGCTGGATTCGTTGCCAGATGAAATCGAAGTGGAAGAAGTTGCTCAAGTTGAAGAGCGCAAAATCTATCGCTTTGATAAAAAAGGTGATGAGCCGCAATTCACAATTCGTCGTGAAAATGAAACGTACGTTGTCGAGAGTGAAGCGATTGAGCGCATGATGAAACGTATGCAAATGAACACGCACGATGCGATTTTGCGTTTTGCAAACACGCTGCGTAAAATGGGCGTTGATGATGCGCTTCGTAAGCGCGGAGCAAAAGACGGCACTATTATACGTATCGCTGATTTCGAGTTTGAGTTTGTTGAAGGCAGCAGTTACTACTAAGAATAAACAAGAGTCGTATGGCGTTATTGCGTCATACGACTTTTTTATGTTCATCTATTTTCTCAAGTAAGAAAATTTTGAGATTTATGCGTGGGACATCATGTATAATAAGATTCAACTTTTGACATGAACCTATTGTTTTTGCGGCGCTTATTCGCTATAATGTCCTCTATAGTTAAACAATAGTCTCTATATGGAGGACGGTTATGGCAGAACGATATTATTTAGTTCGTGAGGATATACTGCCTGAAGCAGTAGTGAAAACCGTGAGGGCGAAACAATTGCTAGCGGCTGGGGAAGTAAAAACGGTACATGAAGCGGCGGAGCGAGTTGATTTGAGTCGCAGTGCTTTCTATAAATATAAAGATGGTATTTTTCCGTTGAATCAATTGGAGCGTGAGCGGATTGTCACGGTTTCATTGGATTTAGAAGATCGTGCAGGAATTCTATCTAAAGTGCTCGGCTCGGTTGCTACATTTGAGGGGAATGTACTTACCATTCACCAGACGATACCGCTGCAAGGTATGGCTAACGTAGTATTGTCAATTGAAACGGCGTTAATTGCTGAAAATTTTGGACAGATGATGGATACGCTTCGAGATATACCGGGAGTGAAGCGAGTCGTTCTTATCGGTCAAGGTTAGGTAACTAGGAATATAGCTGCGCACATAAGAAGGGGAGGAACAAAGATGAAACCAATACAGGTAGGCTTATTAGGGTTAGGGACGGTTGGAACTGGTGTTGTAAGAATTATAGAAGGGCATCAGGAAGATTTGATGAGTCAGGTTGGTTCTCCCATTCAAGTTCGTAAAGTACTCGTAAAGGATATGCATAAGCAACGTCATTTAAATATCGATCCGGCGCTTATGACTGAAGATGCTTCTGAGGTTGTGTATGATCCGGAGATCGATGTTGTTGTTGAAGTCATGGGAGGGATTGAGCCTACGAAGCAGCTCATTCTCGATGCTTTGGCACAAGGTAAGCATGTTGTAACTGCAAACAAGGATTTGATGGCTCTTCATGGGCCAGAAATTTTAGAACAAGCACGTGCTAACAATTGCGATGTATTTTACGAGGCGAGTGTAGCAGGTGGTATTCCAATTATCCGCACATTAATGGAAGGCTTCTCTTCCGATCGTATTAAGAAGATTATGGGTATCGTGAATGGGACTACAAATTATATCCTAACGAAGATGAGCCAAGAGGGCGCAGCTTATCAAGATGTACTAAAAGAAGCGCAAACGCTAGGTTATGCGGAATCTGACCCGACTTCAGATGTAGAAGGATTGGATGCTGCTCGCAAGATGGCGATTCTTGCTACGCTAGGATTCCATACGACGATAGGTCTTGAGGATGTGGAAGTGAAAGGCATATCCAGTATTTCTAAAGAGGATATTGCCTATGCGAAGCGGCTTGGCTACGAAATGAAGCTGCTAGGTATTGCAGAGAGGCAAGATGATCAAATTAGCGTTGTTGTGCAGCCTACGATGGTGAAGACTTCACATCCGCTTGCTTCTGTTAATGGAGTGTTTAACGCGGTGTATGTGTATGGTGAAGCTGTTGGGGAAACGATGTTCTACGGTCCAGGTGCGGGCGAGATGCCTACTGCTACTTCTGTTGTAGCTGACTTGGTAGCAGTTGTGAAAAACCTGCGCATCGGTGTCAATGGCAAGCAAGGTCACCATGCTTATCGTACTAAGAAGCTCAAGACAGACGACCAGATTCATTATAAAAACTTTATTCTTTTAGATGTTCATGATCGTGCAGGGGTGTTGGCGAGAATTACGCAAGTGTTCGCAGAATTCGGTGTAAGCTTAGAATCTGTTGTGCAGCAGCCTAATCCGAACAATCCTGATGCTGAAATTATCATTATTACACATGAAGCAAGCCAAGCAAGCATGAGAAAAGTACTGGATCATTTTATGAGCTTGGATGTTATAAAGGAAATTAAGAGTGCATATCGCGTAGAGGGTTAAACATTCATTCCAGCGTAAGGAATAGAGATGGAGGAGAGAACGATGAGATATATGGGACTGTTGGAAACGTATAAAGCATATCTTCCGGTTGGGGAAGCGACTCCGATGATTACACTTCATGAGGGAAACACACCTTTGATTCGGGCGGAAAAACTGTCAGAACAGCTTGGCTTGAATTTGTATTTTAAATATGAAGGCTTAAATCCTACGGGTTCTTTTAAAGATCGTGGTATGGTTATGGCTGTTGCTAAAGCGATGGAAGAAGGCAGTCGTACAATCATGTGCGCCTCCACAGGCAATACTTCTGCGGCAGCGGCTGCTTATGCGGCACGTGGCGGTTTGAATTGTATCGTTCTTATTCCTAATAATAATATTGCGCTTGGTAAGATGGCTCAAGCGATGATATATGGTGCAAAGGTTATTGCGATAGAAGGAAACTTCGATCGTGCATTGGAAATTGTCCGTGAAATTACAGCTAAGCATCCTATTACGCTAGTGAATTCTGTTAACCCTTATCGCATCGAGGGTCAGAAGACTGCTGCTTTTGAAGTATGTGAGCAGCTTGGGGCGGCTCCGGATTACTTGGCGATTCCTGTAGGCAACGCGGGGAATATCTCTGCCTATTGGAAAGGTTTTAAGCAATATTATGAGGCTGGAAAAGTAGATAAGCTGCCGAAAATGATTGGTTTTGAGGCTGAGGGGGCAATGGCGATCGTGAAGGGCGAGCCGATTCTAGAGCCTGAGACCGTTGCGACTGCTATCCGTATCGGTAATCCTGCAAGTTGGAAAACGGCAGTTGAAGCTTCTCAACAATCAGAAGGTCAGATTAACTATGTAACGGATGAGCAGATTTTGTCCGCTTATCAATTGCTTGCTGCGTCAGAAGGTGTATTTGCAGAGCCGGCTTCTGCTGCTTCTTTGGCTGGAGTTATTAAATTGCATCAGGAAGGATATTTCCAAGGCGGAGAGTCTGTCGTTTGTGTGCTAACAGGGAATGGTCTGAAAGATCCGAATATTGCGATTAAAACGGCTGCTGTCGAGCCGCTTGTTGTTCCTGATACGGAAGAGGCGGTTATGGACGCGATTCGTAAGCTAGAAGGGTGAATAACAGATGATGCAGCAAAATGGTGTATTAGTAAAAGTTCCTGCAAGTACGGCAAATTTGGGGCCGGGCTTTGATACATTAGGAATGGCTCTTTCCTTATATACTTGGATTGGTATGAAGCCTGCTGAAAGTACTACTGTACGTATGTATGGTCCTGAATTAGGCGGTTTACCAGCAGATGAAACGAATCTTATCGTGCAAGTGGCAAAGCGGGTATTTATTGAAGCGGGAGTGGAATTTTGTCCACTAGAAATGGATGTATATAGTGAAATTCCTTTAACAAGAGGTCTTGGAAGCAGTGCTTCTGCGATTGTAGGTGCGCTCGTAGCAGCTAATGCATTATTGAATTACCCATTGTCTAATCAACAATTATTTGATATGGCATCTGCTTGGGAACGTCATCCGGATAATGTTGGTGCATCCTTATTCGGTGGAATCGTCGTAGCATCCTGGGATGGGAAGCAGGCGAGACATGTGAGGTTGGAGCCTCATAGCAGCTTGGGTACGGTCGTGGCGATACCGAAGTTTCAGCTGGAAACGAAGGCTGCCCGCGGGGTGTTGCCTGAGCAGGTATCAATGGCGGATGCAGTACATAATGTGAGTCATTCTTCGTTGGTCGTTGCTGCTTTATCGACGGGGCAATTCGAATTGTTGTATGATGCAATGCAGGATCGACTTCATCAGCCGTATCGTATGTCTTTAGTGCCTGGGATGGCACGGATATTGGAGGGAGCTCGCAAGTACGGTGCGTATGGTGTTGCATTAAGTGGTGCGGGTCCAACGATATTGGCACTTGTTAATATGTTGCAAGACAACGGTGAATTAATTACTTTTATGAAAGACACGTTACAACAATATGGTGTTGAGGCAGATGTGTTCTTGCTAGAACCTAGCTCAGTTGGTGCGGTATGCTTAGAAGGATCGGCTGATGATATTCATAGATTAATCCCTGAGAAATATCGGTCTGATCTAGCCGCAGAAGTATAGGTACTTGAATGTAAAGGAGTAAGTGAAGTATGGCTCGTATTGCTTTATTGCCGCAAGGTTCCGTGTCTCATGAAGCTGCAGTTCATTTGCTTGGTGATCATCATCAATACCATCATTTTAAGCTTATTTCTGAAGTGTTTATGGCCGTCGTGAACAAAGAGGCTGACTACGCTGTTATTCCAATTGAGAATACGATAGAGGGTTCTGTCAATTTGCATCTGGATTGGATCGTTCATGAGGTGGATCTACCGTTTCAAGCGGAATGGGTTTATCCGTCAATTCAACATCTAATAGGACGAGGTGTTGAGGGAACAGAAGATTATTCTTCTATTAAAAAGGTGTTATCACATCCTGTTGCGATGGCGCAGTGTCAACAATTTTTGCGAAAACACTTACCTCAAGTAGTTCAAGAGCATGTCAGCAGTACTTCGGAGGCGGTGCGGCTTGTAAAAGAGCACCCTGAGGAGAAATGGGCGGCAATCGGTACTCGGCTTGGTGCGCAAACATTTGGCTTAAATGTACTTGCCAGTGAGGTCATGGACCATCATAATAATTATACAAGGTTTATTCTGCTGGGGTCTCACCCGATTGAGCTTGCGGAAACGACGACACATAAGACGACGATCTTAGTGACTTTGCCAGAGGATTTCCCTGGTGCCCTGCATCAGGTGCTGTCGGCATTCGCTTGGAGACGAATCAACTTATCTCGAATCGAATCACGTCCGACCAAGCTTCAGCTAGGAAATTACTATTTTTATATCGATTTGCAAATGGCTCTAGATTCAGTGCTGCTTCCTTCTGCTTTTGCAGAAATTGAAGCGCTTGGCTGTCAAGTTCGCATCTTAGGTACATATCCAACCTATGCGTATTCAACCAGTCAAAGAGAAGAGCCTCATCATTCGGAGGTGTAAGCATGACGCAGTGGATTTATTTAGACGGCGAATTTGTTACTAAAGAAGAAGCAAAAGTATCGGTATACGACCATGGATTCTTATATGGTGATGGTATATTTGAAGGTATCCGCATTTATGACGGAAATATTTTTAAATGCCATGAGCATTTAGTTCGTTTGTACGACTCTGCCAAGTCAATTATGTTGAACATTCCGCTTACAATTGAAGAAATGCAGGATGCTTTGGTAGAAACAATCCGCCGCAACGGGTTGCGTGACGGATATATTCGTCTTGTAGTATCTCGTGGAGCGGGCAATCTTGGATTAGATCCGAATCGCTGCCCAAAAGCGAGCGTTATTATTATCGTTGAGCAACTGGCTATTTATCCAGAAGAAGCATATAAAAACGGTTTGCGCGCGGTATCCGTAGCAGAACGCCGCAACATTCCGGATGCATTGAATCCGAAGATTAAGTCTTTGAACTACTTGAACAATATTCTAGTTAAGATCAAAGCAAACCTGGCTGACGTAGGCGAAGCGATCATGCTTAATGCACAAGGCTATGTAACAGAAGGTTCCGGAGATAACATCTTCATTATAAAAAAAGGAGTAGTATATACTCCGCCTTGTTACTTGGGTGCCCTTGAGGGAATTACACGTAATGCGATAATCGATATTTGTAAGGAGCAAGGCTTCACTGTGAAGGAAGAGCCGTTCTCCATGCATGATGTTTATGTCGCCGATGAAGTATTCTTTACAGGGACTGCTGCGGAAGTTATTGCGGCACGCGAGATCGATGGACGTATTGTCGGTAATGGTCAAGCTGGGCCAATCACACTGCAGTTGTTGGACAAGTTCCGTCAAATCGTATCGCAGGATGGCGTTAAAGTATACGAATCTTAATCGTTTAAGAAGCTTTCTCCGAAGAGGGGAGGGCTTCTTTTTTTTCTTAATATAAGCTCTGTGGTTGTGTTGTGAATTGTTTATTATGAAGATTATGTGTTGGATTGAAAAAAATGATGTCAAATGCCCAGCTCCTGCATAGGATGTATAAATGACTACGCGGGCGATTGTCCCGTGTTACGAGGATGATTCCCTTTAGGAGGTACCGCGCGTGAAAATTCATATTATTAAAAAGGGCGAAACTTTGTACGCTCTCTCCAAAAAATACGGGGTATCTTTGGATCAATTAATAGCCCTTAATCCACAATTAGCTGATCCAAATCAGGTTCAAGTTGGTATGAAGATTAGAGTCCCTTCTACTCCTGTTTCTACTGGAGGCTACGAAATTGTCCATAAGCATGTCGTTAAAGAAGGGGACACACTGTGGAAGTTGGCGAAAGCTTGGGGATTACCACTTCAAGCGTTAATTGCTGCGAATCCACAACTGACAAATCCGAATGTGCTGCTTATTGGGCAAGTTGTGAATATTCCTAAATTAAATGTTAATGAATCGGGTGGGCCGAGTACGAGTGCAGGCTGGGGGGCGAATGCAGCCAATACCGGTGTTGTACCTCTTTCCAAAGCGGAGCTGACAAAGCCGATATCACCGCAACCACCAGTACAACCGCCCATACAGCCACCTGTACAACCACCTATCCAGCCGGAGACTAAACTGCAGCCTCAAGCGAAACAGCCGGCACCGCTACCATCTCAACCACAAGCACAAGCCAAACCTCCAATACAATCCCAGTCTCAACCAAAGCCAAAGCCGCAGTTGCAACCACAATTTAAGCCGCAAGCAGAACAGTTAATAGCTCCGGCTCCATTACCGAATCCACCATCCGTTAAACCTGCAACAGGCAATGTTAGTCCTGTTAAGCCTACATTAAAAGGCGAGGCGCCGAATTTCGCACCTTTACCGGCGAGTTATGAAAATTTTTCGGCAAACCTGCCTAATGTAGAACCATATGCGAATTCTTTTGTTCCTAATTATGTAGGGCAATCTCAAAGCAATGTACAATGGCAGTCTCAAGATGTTGGCGGAACACAATCTACTTCGCCGCCTAATGTATATCCGAACGTGCCTCAATATGAAGGGTTCTGTTCAACGGATATATCACCATATTCAAATTTTTGTAATCCTTATCCTGTTCATCCTTTTGGTGGTCATTGCAATCCTTGTGCATATCCGTCATATGGTACAGCTTCAATACCATTTATGCCTTATCAGACCTACACGGATGGAGCCAATCCAATCTGGGGTAGTGAGAATGTAGTTTATTCCGAAAATGCGAACTATGGTCCGGCTTCAGTATCCCCAGGTGCTAATGCGAATTATGGTCCGACTGCTGTTTCGCCAGATGTTAACGCGAATTATGGTCCGGCTTCGGTATCCCCAGGTGCTAATGCGAATTATAGTCCGACGTCTGCTTCGCCAGTGCCTAATGCAAACTATGGTCCAACTTCTGTGCCTCAGGAAGTTAATGCAAATTATGGTCCATCGTTTGTGTGGTCGACACCGAATCAGAGCATTTCTCCAAGTGGTGTCGGTGAAATGTGGGATAAAAATGTAAACGAACAGGCTGTAAATGCTGAGGCATATGGATTCCTGCAAGCGAATTACAGTAATATGCCATATGCAGCTCAGGAATATGGAGCTTATGGTGCTTCTCCTTATGGGGATTATAGTGTGTTTTGTCATCAATGCGGATCTCCTTATAGAATGAATCATCCTGCACCGGATAGCAGTTGGTTGTCTCAGTGGGGAGATGTAAGTTCAGGTGCTGGAAACGAATTTGAATTAGAACAGAAGTCCGATGGTGGTCAGGCTGATCCAAGTGACAGCGTCTCTGCAAGTAAGGGAAAGAAGAAGACTAAAGAGCAGCGTAAAAATGTAAGTGCGCGTAACTATAAAGAATATGATTCTTATACGCAGGCTAGTGCACGGCAAAAGGGAAAAAGTATGCCGTGGATTAACGGCTAATACAAGTATATTGAAATAAGCTGCGATATCGCATATATGCGAAATTTCGTGGCTTTTTTTTCCTGTTGTCAAAGTTGTGCAGGCATGATATATTTTATTTCCGCCACCGAGAGGTACGGATGAGACAAACTTTGAAGGAAAGTGAATTGCAGCTGAGTTTAAAATGAAGCTCAAAAAACTTTTTAAAAAAAGTGTTGACTCGAAAGAAATAACATGATATATTATAAGAGTTGCCACTGAGAAACACGGCAAACGAGAGCGAAAGAAAACGAGTCGAAAGATGAGTGATCTGAGCCGAATTGTTCTTTGAAAACTGAACAACGAGTGAAACGTTTGATATAAGAAATTCAGCAATGAATTTCGTCAGCATTACAAATGAGCAAGTCAAACACTTTT
>NZ_VNJK01000005.1 GCF_007786455.1 Paenibacillus agilis
AACCTTCAGGAGTGCAAGCACTCCATCAAGTCCGCTCGACTTGCATGTATTAGGCACGCCGCCAGCGTTCGTCCTGAGCCAGGATCAAACTCTCCATAAAAGTGTTTGACTTGCTCATTTGTAATGCTGACGAAATTCATTGCTGAATTTCTTATATCAAACGTTTCACTCGTTGTTCAGTTTTCAAAGAACAATTTAGCTCAGATCACTCATCTTTCGATTCGTTTTCTTTCGCTCTCGTTCGCCGTGTTTCTCAGCGGCGACTCTTATAATATATCATGTTGTTCATTTTCCGTCAAGCATTTTTTTGAAAGTTTTTTTAGTTTGTTTTTCGATGTAGTTCGTTTGTAACGTACCTTCTTTTCGAACAATCACTTCTTAATTAAAATGAAGCGATTCAAACATGTGTCTTTCATCTGCTTGTCCGTCTTGCTGTTGTGTACTTCCGAAGAAGACGTGTTTTAATTTATCACAGAACACAAATGAAAGTCAACTCTTTTAATGGTCCAGTTTGTGGTAATTTAGTTCTGCATTTTCCATAGCTTCGTACTATTACATTTAAGTCACGCATCAACACACCTACCGCCCTGTCTTTATGCACGGCTTCGCCCGTCTATCCACCGATAATAAGTCATTGCACCTATTGATGAGAACGTGTTGTCCAATTCCACCAATGACAGCTCTACAGAACCCCGGCTCACAAGCTTATCCAACAATAAAGGAATTTCATTCGCAATACATACTAAATCAGGATGACCACATAGCTCCAACAAATTCATACCTTTATGGGATTCGTGCAAAATACGAACAAGCGGACTTAAATAAACGTACATACGTGTCGAAATGATAAATTCACACGCTAACAACACTAACTCCACTCGCTTATCTAATGTTTCTGTACTCATTACTAATTCTTCGTATAGTTTATGGATACCTAAATCAAGCAACCTAACATGCTGCCACAATGATGAACTCGGTACTTGTCCATGTTCGACTATAGACAGCCTGGCTAGTTCCAACAACGCTTGCTCCGCTGCTGAAAATGCATCAAGATATGCTCTACTCCCCACACAACGCTTCAATTCAACATATGCTCGCACAAACGCGCTAAATTTCATTAATATACGATGTTCTTGACACCTATCCCATAGCTTGGGGAAATCTCGAAGATACTGTACCATTTGGCCGTCACGATCATATTCCACCGAAGCATAGAACAACCAACGTCTCATTTCTTCATATTCCAAAACATCGTCACTCAACAAATCATGCAGTGTTATATGAAGAACTACAATGTTACATTGACTTTCTCCCTCTAAATAAACAGGTGTCCATGCTGGGTATTCAGGATGTGAGCCTATTACCATAAGAAGCACATCCCAACTTAGTGTAGACTGCCAATCATCCTCAAGTTGGTTTCGGTATACTGCTAGTATTCCGCTAACATCTTCATCTTGGGAAAGATGCTGGATCGAGAAATACAATGGCAAAGTATCTTTTTTCACAATTATCCCACACTTTTTGGCTTTCTTTAACAGCTAATGATAGTTTATACTTCTACATAGATTGTCTCTTTCCTTCTCTAAAGTACTATCATTCTGATTCAACGATAGGAGAGCATAGCGATGACGAATCTCACAACACGCACAACGATGCGAGTATTTCGTACAAGCAAGATCAATGAATTTCGATTGTGGGGCCTCGTTCTGACACTGGTCGGGATGGGAATCATGATTTTGGGGACAGCAGGCATAGTAAAATGGGGACAGGCAGGCAAGCCTTTCGCAGCCGTATTTATGATTATTGGCATGATTGCATTGCTAGCTAGCGTAGCCATTTACTTTTGGGCAGGGATGCTCTCGACAAGCGCTGTTATGCTCCAATGTCCAGAGTGTGGCCGCCAAACCAAGATGCTAGGCAAGACAGATCGCTGCATGGGATGCCGAACCATTCTTACTTTGGATATTGCACAAGCAACGGATGTTCCTGAATATGAAAGTGAACAAAAGCAACCATCCGAATTATCTAGTACCATAAGTGACACTTTTGAATCTGAAGATCGTCATAATGAAGTACGTCAGTAACAATAACTTTTATAATATTGTAGTTGAATTATTATTTGAAACATGACCAGATACAACTAGAGCCGCTCCCCTTACCGGAGAACGGCTCTTTTTTAGTAAAAATAATTAGTATTGCAATAACTCCCAAGCTTTCTCATTCCCCAATGAACGTACCCAAACTCCAAATCCAGCAAGGTTAAGCTCCTTCGCCATTTTCAAACGAGCTTTAATAGATGTCTCATCTTCAAGCCAAACTCGGTATTTCACATTACCTTCACTTACTTCTGCATAATTCTGTCCTGTTGATTCTGAATATACAGGTTTAGCCCTATGCTCTTTCATCCATTCTTCTGTAGACTTCATTCCCAACGCTTTGGATGACACTTTTACTTCCCCATTCTCGTGTGTCTCCGTCCAAATCCGTGTATAAAGCGGCATTCCTAACACCATCTTCTTAGCTGGTACACCGTCTTCCTCCATAATTCGAGTTACAGCCTCACGAGACCAAGGCAATGATGCCACTGATCCCGCTTTCGGACTTGCAGCCCAATGCTCGTCATATGCCATTACAATCATGTAGTCCACGGAACGACCTAATTCAGCACGATCAAGGAACCTTGACCAGTTGCCACTACCAGACTTAGCCGTAACGTCAATAGAAACAACAATCCCCTCCTTACGCAACAAGGGGGTGAGCTCACGCACAAACTGAGTAAGCTGATCGCGATCTTTTACATTTACATTTTCAAAATCAATATTAATTCCATCAAGATCATACTGCTTCACGAATGCAAGCAGTTGCTCCGTCATATAACTTCTATTCTTATAAGTAGCTAATGCTTCTGTTGTACGTTCTGGGTCAAAACTATTGCTAAATAAACCCCATACATACTTTTGCTGTGAATGTGCCCATTCCACAAGGCGCTTGTCCGCTTTGTTATCAATCTTCCCGCTGCCATCAGCAATACTAAACCAGGTCGGACTAATCACATTGATCCCTGGCATTTGCGGCAGCTTAGCTGGATCAGGGTTACGACTGTAAACTGCTTCCCAAGCTAACGCTACTGGCGTCTGCTTCTCTACGAATTCAGGCAACTTAACTGCTGGGATATTTGGAATCGTGGATTGTTCGCCCATGACTAACTCATCTTGCTTTATATAGCCGATGCGTCCTTGGTCGTCCTGAATTCGACTCCAATTCCCTTCACTCTTCCACACATATACCTGTGTTGAGTCTTTCAGATCTGCAGCGATTGGCGCATTATCGTCTGCGCCTTCTCTTAATTTAACGGATACATTAGAATCATTAGAATGATTGCCAGCAACAATATTCGCGAGCTGAAGCTTCTGTCCTGGCAACATAACATGAACAACGTCATTGTCACTGTACTCACGGACATCCACAACACCTAATTGTTTAAGTATGGTATATGGCACATAAACTTCATCTTTAACACGCTCCGCTGCAACTCCCCAGTTATAGGATTTACCATTCCATGTCCCTGTCCCATCATCTATAGATACTGTTGCCACATGATGATCATTAGTTAAAATGACAAGTTCAGATTTCTCCTCATATATCGCTTGAGGCATTATCCGCTCTTGTATAGCTGTGAGCGGAAGCAGTAATTGCTCCCCTTTGCCTCTGGCACCATACTTGGTGTACTCACCATTCCATGTAATTGGTTGTGTGATTGAAGGCTTTAACTTTGGATATTCTTCATTAGGGGACCAGGCCTTCCAGCCCTGCCATAAACTAAATAGCAATATCGTTAAGCCTATAAGCACAAAGAGGCATCCCCCACGCTTAGAGCGCCGACTCGATCTGGCTGCATATTTTGAATATTGATTGTTACGGTTATCTCTTCGCATATTTCCTCCTCTTTACTATATAGACGCATTCACATCCTACCATTACGTCATGCAGTACAATAATTCAATATTCGATATTCGTTGTGATGGTTATATCAAGCTGATCCTAACATATAAAAACAAAACGCGCACCGATATGAATATCGCTGCGCGTCATCTTACTCTACATGCTTCACTTAACAGGGCTGTTCTACCTTAAAACAGTCCTGACAAACCCCATACACTTCCATCCGATGTCCACGAATGTGGAATCCGGTCCGTGATGCCGCTGTTTGCTCCACTTCATCAAGAGCAGGCATCGAGAAGTCAGCAATCTTGCCGCATTTCTCACAAATCGCATGGTAATGATCCGATATATCCGCATCAAAGCGACTGGAGCTATCACCATAAGTTAATTCACGAACAAGTCCCGCCTCAATGAACATCTTGAGATTGTTGTACACCGTTGCTACGCTCATGCTCGGAAACTTAGGCTCAAGCGCTCGGTATATTTCATCTGCAGTTGGATGGGTCATGGCGTCCATCAAAAATGCCAAGATTGCATGACGCTGCGGCGTAATACGCACACCAGACTCTTTAAGATGTTCTAAAGCATGTTCAACCCGCGTCTTCATCCTGACCACCATCCTTTCCCTAATCCTCTTGCACTAGGTTCATTCATTCTACATTATAACAATTCTCATCAAATAATTGATTTACATCCATTGTACGACTAATATTTTTCATTTGTCAATCGTCAATTATGTCATATGAAACAATTCAGGAAAACTATCCCTTGTGCTGCAATGAAATGGAGCCCGATGCCCTCACTCTCAAGCCAACTCCACCTTCACCAACACTGTCAATAACAGCTGACTCATCAGAACCAAGTGATGAGTAGTTAGTCATGATACTTCCTTTAAGCGAATGCAGGTCCACAGCCATATTCACATCCTGCGGTAAAACGAGATTGACGTCACCCTTCAAATTCTCAACACTCCAATAACCGCTTAGCTTAGAGGAACTGATATTGACATTTCCGTTATGAGCTACCGCATGAAGCGTGCTGTTTATTTCATCTAGCTCAATGTTCCCTTGTTGCACTTGCAGCTCTACACCGGATTCTAATCGTTGGCCATACACATTTCCTTTCATCGTATGCAGAACAGCCATTCCTTTTATATCATTACATTCAATATCGCCTTTTGACGTTCTTGCCTCTACACGATCCAATGCATCCACGATCCTTATATCACCTTCATTCGCATGAACATAAATAGGCGCAACTGGCCGCTGCGCATACACATTTCCTTTGTTCACTTGAATATCTAATTCTATAAATTTCTCTTCTGGAATCGTGATCTTAATGTCGAACTGAAAAGGCTGTCGTGGTTTATTGCTGCCTGTATAGCTTTTACCATCTAGAACAAGTTTATTTGGTGCTGCTTGTTCTAATTTCAAATCGACAGCAGCGGCAGCCACTTCCGCTTCTTGTTGCGTTGCCTCATATATCGTCACAATAGATTCCACTTCAATCGTCTCTGTTTCAGCAGTCTCAATATAAATATCACCGGTCTCATGCACGATTGTAAGCTGATCGATGTCCTCTGAAAGCTGTTGCTCAATGGTTGGCTTCGTTATAGGCACCCCACCTTCAAGCACCATCTGCTTCATCATGGAGAAGTCGAATTGAATACTACGGACCCAGTTGTGAAATAGATTAGGCTGAGCGATCAAGAAAACACTGACAGCTACAATTAATGCTGCACTAATGCCAACAAAGTCCACTTTCCATTTTTTCTTCTGCCTGCGCTTAAGCAATCCCGTTACTAAAACCTCAAAGGCCCAGCTAATCGCTATAAGCGGCCACCATACTTTTAACAACTTAATATGGGAATAACCCGTACTCAGAGCATCCCATAAAAGCAGACCCCCAATGCATACAAGCGACATTGCAGCAGTAAATCGTCCCGCTCGTATGAATGAGGTGGAGACAAATTCCTTTGTCATCGTCTGCTTCTCGTTTCCTTTAGGAGGATATACAAACCAAAGCCGATGAGGGCAATTGCTCCGAGAAAGGAACCTACGTATTGGAACAACCAACTTAGCCATGTTGGATCCAAAGCAAACAGCACCATGATTACACCTATCGCTACAAGCAAAACACCGATCCAAGGCCCCTGTGATATCGGCACAGGAGTACCATATAGTGCGTGTAAGTTAACTTTATCAGTATGCTGCATGGCATCAAATAGATTAAAGAAATAGATAACAGGCATCAGTAATGACAGTAGTACGATTAAAGGTACATTAGTACCCATATTGGATGTAGAGAAATAAACCACAGCCACAATATCAAGTACCAACAGCATAATCATCAATAACCCACGCTGCATCAGCCCTAAGTAAAAGTGACCCGCTCCAGGGAAAAGACATGCCAGCAGTATCGCGACAAACTTACTTTTCTTCGGCGGCTTCTGTGCAGCAAATGGCGGCTCCTGAACATGCCGATATGGGGTATCTGGAATTCCGTCCCACTCCTCTTTCCCTTGCCGTGCGCGATATGCCATATCCATCTCATACATACGCTCACGCAAGAAGCGTTCTTCTTCTTTTTCCTCCATAAAGCTCTTCTGTCTAGTCACCCTTCTCGCCTCCTTTCTATTCCCTCTTACGATTAACCGATTTCTATTTTTTATTTAAACGACTGGCACTTCTGCTGCTTGGCCCCAGCCATTTTTAAATAATGCTTTTGCACGATATAATCTCGTCTCAACCGTACGAACCGGCATGGATAACTGTTCCGCTATCTCCGTATAAGAACGGTCACGCAAGTGATACATAACCATAATAGAACGGTATTTTAACGGCATATTGCGAAGCGTCTCTCGTACTTGTTCACATCGCTCCTGCTTCAACACATGCTCTTCCGGCAACTCTTCTGAAGCAATTAGCTCATTATCTAAGTTCATCCGATAATCCTCATAAGGAAGGGAATCGGATTGGAGATGAAACTTCCACTTGCGCAAAGTGTCAATCAATTGATTACGTGTAAGTCGATACAACCAAGTTGTAAATTTCGCTTCCCCACGAAACGTGTGCAGCGAGCGGTATACTTTGATCCACACATCCTGTGCGATATCTTCAGCCAGATATCTGTCCTTAACAGTCTGACAAATACAAGTTAACACAAATCGACGATGTCTTTCCACTAAAGTATTCATCGCCTCTTGCTCTCCAGCAATAATTTGCTGAACAAGCTGCTCATCGGACTGGTTTTGCTTCGTACTTTCTTGACTATATAATCGATTGTTCAATAGGTTCACGGCAGTTAACACCCTTTCTATTCTTCCGTACATACATCGCAATGTCATGTTCTCATCGTTCACTTAAGTTACTATTATTGTACGCGGAATAGAAAAGGGCTTAAAACCTGCCGGAGTCTAGTTGTGGTTCACAGACTTTGGTCTAGGTAGGCTCCCTCCAAATGGACGGCATTTAATCAGCACAGCAGGAGATTTGCGGACCATTTTATATGAAATACGCTTAAGAAAGGGGCGTTTGCCTATAAAAAATGGAGCTAGATCCCCAACGATCATCAGTCGATCCATCGGGGCACCTGCTCCATCTTTTATAAACATTTATCAACAAAGACGATTTACGCTTGTTTCAGCACATCAACAAGAAGTTCGTTAACAAGTGTCGGGTTCGCTTTACCTTTTGTCTCACGCATAACTTGGCCTACAAGGAAACCAATCGCTCTTTCTTTACCCGCGCGATAATCCTCTACAGATTGCGGATTCGCAGCTACAATCTTCTCAACAATTCCTCTGATTGCGCCTTCGTCGCTAATCTGAACAAGACCTTTTTCTTCAACGATTGCTTGAGGAGCTTTACCGCTCTCCAACATTTCTTTGAAGACAGTCTTAGCAATCTTGTTGCTGATCGTTCCCTTTTCAATAAGACCGATCATTTCGCCAAGATTTTGGCCATTCAACAATACATCATCAATCTCTTTGCTGTTCTGGTTTAAGTAGCCGAGAAGGTCACCCATAATCCAGTTCGCCACTGCTTTGGCATCCTTCGTGTAATTCAAGCTCTCTTCCAACAAATCAGCAAGCTTCTTCGAGGATGTAAGCACGTCTGCATCATAGTTGGACAAACCAAACTCAGATGCATAGCGAGCTTTACGAGCATCAGGCAGCTCAGGAATCGTCGCACGAACGCGCTCTTTCCACTCTTCATCAATATAAAGCGTGACAAGATCCGGATCTGGGAAATAACGATAGTCATGCGCTTCTTCCTTGCTGCGCATAGACAACGTACGACCTTGAGACTCGTCCCATCTTCTTGTCTCTTGTACGATTGTGCCGCCATCTTCGAGAATATCCGTTTGACGTTCTACTTCATATTCTGTACCGCGCACAACGCCGCGGAAGGAGTTCATGTTCTTCAACTCTGTTTTCGTGCCGTATTCTTCTTGACCAACTGGGCGCAAGCTGATGTTCACGTCACAACGAAGCGAACCTTCCTCCATTTTCACATCCGAAACGTCACAATATTGCATAATCGCTCTCAACTTCTGCATGTAAGCTTCCGCTTCCTGCGCAGAACGGATATCCGGGTTGGATACAATCTCAACAAGCGGCGTGCCGACACGATTGAAGTCCACAAGGGAGCCAAAGCCGCCTTCCATATGCGTCAACTTCCCTGCATCTTCTTCAAGATGAAGACGGTCGATCGTAATTCGCTTTGTTTTGCCATCTACTTCAATATCAATCCATCCGTTACGTCCAATCGGCTGATCATATTGTGAAATTTGATACGCCTTCGGAGAGTCCGGGTAGAAGTAATTTTTTCGGTCAAACTTGCTAATGTCTGCAATCTCACAGTTCAGTGCCATTGCAGCTTTCATTGCATACTCAACCGCTTGTTTATTCAGTACAGGCAGTACGCCTGGATGTCCTAAACAAATCGGGCAAGTGTGTGTGTTAGGCGGTGCACCAAAGGATGTGGAGCATCCGCAAAAAATCTTCGAATTCGTGTGCAGCTCTACGTGCACTTCTAATCCGATTACCGTTTCAAAGGTTGTACTCGGCATGTCAGATTCTCCTCCTCTTACAACTGCGGACGCAGCTTATGATGTTCGGTTGCCTGTTCAAACAAATGTGCGGCGCGAAGTACAGCCGACTCATCGAATGGCTTACCGATAATTTGCAATCCAACAGGAAGACCGTCTGCCATTCCGCATGGAACGCTAATCGCTGGCACGCCAGCCAAGCTTACCGGAATCGTCAAAATATCGTTCATATACATTTGCAACGGGTTGTTGATTTGCTCCCCAATTTTAAATGCAGTAGTCGGAGCAGTTGGCCCGATTAATAGATCATACTTTTGGAATGCTTGATCAAAGTCTTGCTTAATAAGTGTACGAACTTTTTGTGCTTTCAAATAATACGCATCATAGTAGCCGGAGCTAAGTGCGTACGTTCCAAGCATAATACGACGCTTAACTTCAGATCCGAAGCCTTCGCTGCGGGACTTGAAGTACAAGTCAATTAGGTTGTCAGGGTTCTCTGCACGAACGCCGTAACGAACGCCATCAAAACGAGACAAGTTCGAAGAAGCTTCAGAAGAAGCCAACAAGTAATAAGCAGCTACTGCATATTCTGTATGCGGAAGCGATACTTCTTCCCATGTAGCGCCAAGCGACTCAAACGTCTTCAAGGCATCAAGCACAGCTTGTTTAACTTTAGGGTCTACACCTTCACCCATATATTCTTTTGGAACACCGATACGCAAGCCGCGAACATCGCCTTGCAATGCAGCTGTGTAGTCAGGAATATCGACGTTAGCAGAAGTTGAATCCATCGCATCATGACCAGCAATCGCTTGCAGTACAAGTGCAGAATCTTCAACCGTACGCGTCAATGGTCCGATTTGATCAAGGGAAGATGCAAATGCAACAAGGCCGAAGCGAGATACAAGTCCGTACGTAGGCTTCAATCCGACAATACCACAGTAAGAAGCTGGTTGGCGGATCGAGCCACCCGTATCTGAACCAAGGGAGAATGGAACTTGTCCAGCTGCAACTGCTGCTGCTGAACCACCACTGGAACCACCAGGTACACGTTCAACATCCCAAGGGTTGCGAGTCACTTGATAAGCGGAGTTCTCATTGGAGCCGCCCATCGCGAATTCGTCCATGTTCAACTTACCAGCTGTAATTACGCCAGCTTCCTTTAGCTTGCGAGATACAAAAGCATCATGCACAGGCACAAAGTTGTCCAAGAAACGGCTTGCACAAGTTGTGCGCAATCCTTCTGTAATGATGTTGTCTTTAATACCCGCAGGGATACCAGCTAATGCACCAATACCTTCCCCTTGTACGTATTTATCATCATAGCGGCGAGCTTCTGCACGCGCTTGTTCTTCATTTAGCGTTAGAAATGCTTGAACAGTTCCATCTGTCGCCGCGATGCGCGCGAAGACTGCTTCGGTTAGTTCCGTTGCAGACAGCGTGCGAGCGCTCAACTGCTGTTTCAGCTCAGCTAATGTATAATCCAATGGCGTCAATTCGAACATCCTCCTTCATTTTTGTACAGGATACAAAGCTATAGCCTGTTATTACGCAATTTATCGTATTAAAACGTTATTCCAGTACAGCAGGTACGCGGAATTGACCGTCTTCTTCTTCTGGCGCATTTTTCATAACACGTTCTCTATCCAGAGATGGACGAACTTCATCTTCACGCATTACATTGCGGATCGGCAATACGTGCGTTGTAGGTTGTACATCATCCGTGTTCAATTCATTCAGTTTATCTGCATATTTCAAAATCGCATTCAACTGATCTGTGTAACGATCTTTCTCTTCATCCGTTAGCAGCAAGCGTGCAAGCTTAGCTACATGCTCAACATCATGTAAATTAATGCTCATGGGGATTCATGTCCTCCTTCGTTCGGCAAATAGTCATCCCTTTATTATAGCGAAGAACTGAAAAATCTCAATTGTAGTGGAAACAACTTGTATTGTCTATGTAAAGAAGTGAAACCCACAATAAGGTGAAGCGTATTATCCTTCATAGAGCCAAAATACCAATTATTTCTTGCGTCGTATCAACACTAATTACTAACATATCGATTAATCAACTGCATCTATAATTATGAAATGGAAACATCGACATTGAAATAGAAGCATAAATGACACTTGCATCAAAAAAAGACACTCCAGATTCATCCCGGGTTCGGGTTGATATCTGTGAGTGTCTTTGTGTATGAGCTCTAAATCCAAGCTCGCAAGTTTACTTGTCGGATAAAGTCTTCCGGGGAAAGAGATTGTGGTTCCTCTTCCTCAGACGCCTCATCCTGTTCTTCGCCTTGCATCAGCTGACGGAACAATGATTCGTTACGTGTAGCTAATGCGTAGTCGATCAGCGCTTCCCGTTCAATGCGTTCCACTTCTTCTTTAAGCAGCACATCTTCAAGCTCAATATCTGAACCTGGTACTAAAAAATTGCGGTTCGCACGCGGAACCCGGACCACATAATCAAAAGCATTATCCGCATTGCGGTCATATGCAATAATATAGCCGTATTCCCCAATCGGCAAATGTTGCTCGAAACGGTCTGCGACAACGACTACTTTCTCTCCTAATGGCAGCATTGGTATGCCTCCCAGCCGTTTGCTTTTTTCACTATGTTACTAGAAAAATGAGCTGCTGTAAACGTTAGGTATGACGTATCGTAACCAGTTATTTTCCAGAGTGTTATCGTGTAGAACACTGTAATTGTCTATTTCTATGTAAATATTTTCAACCCATAACTTTCTGTCTACTTCGTTTTTCAATTTGCTATAATAGATTCCATACCTTACCAAAACGAGGAGAGTTATTCGATGAAACCAACTATCTTGTATGTAGAAGACGACTTAGAAATCGGAGAATGGACCAATCAATTCCTCAAGGACAAGGGCTATGAGGTCGATTGGAGAAAATCGGGCGAGAATGCACTGCATGAGGCCGGCTCTTATAGTCTGGTCATACTAGATGTGATGCTGCCTGGCCTAGATGGATTTACCGTTGGTCAACGTTTAAAAAAGAACGCACCTCATATTCCTGTGTTGATGTTGTCTGCACGAAGTTCTATCGATGATAAGCTGCAAGGTCTAAATTTTGCAGACGATTATCTTACGAAACCTTTCCATCCAGATGAATTGGCTGCAAGAATCGAAATATTGCTGCGCCGGTATGAAAAGGAAGAAGAGGAATGCATCACTCTGCACCATATACATATGTATCCGAAACAAAATCGTATTGTTGATAGCCGTACGAACGAAGATCTGACACTTACAGGCAAGCAGTTTCATATTTTCCGATATATGATCCAAAACGCCAATCAAATTTTGACTAAAGAGCAGATCTACGAGGGAGTATGGGGAGATCCGTACATAGAAGGCGACAAAACCTTGCAAGTACATATTCGATATTTACGTGAAAAAATTGAGCTGGATCCGAGCAAGCCGCTTGTTATTGAAACGATACGCGGCATCGGCTACAGGGTAAGACGATAATGAAGCTATCATTTAATAAGAACAAAAAGCAGATGGATATGAGCAAGATGCAGAAACATACAAAAAGCAGATGGTGGCGTTTAACCGACTCTCGCGTACGTTGGCGTCATTCCTTGCTCGTTAAATATCTTTCACTCGTCGTATGCGCCATGATGTTGTTCTTTTTCCTTATGCCCTTGGCTACCATTATTCTTGCAATACCGATGTATTGGAACGATCAAATGAAAGAAAAGGAAAATCCGTATGCGAATGGCCATACACTCATGACAGCGTGGCACGCCGAGACAAAGCTGCTTAAAGGTAGCAATGAGCAGGCCATTGAAAAACTTCTTGCCAGTTGGAAGGTTAAACTGCCAAAAGCATCCGTATTTTGGATAGATGAAAAAGGAATGACGCGTAGCATGCTGCCTGAGCAAAAATCACTGCCAAAACAGTGGACCGCGCAAGACAGTATTGCCTTTATGAAAAATAGCCATGACGGAGACCCCTTTACTGTCGTTTCCTTTATAGGTGGTGAAGCGGCTAAAGAAGGATTTGTCGTCATTCAAATCCCACGGAAATTGATGACATACGATGGGCTGCAGCCTCTATACACCAGCGAATATGCATTTGCAATTATGATGAGCCTGACTCTCCTATTCATTCTCTTCTCATGGCGCTTCTTCTATCGAATTCAACGGCGATTGAGAGAACTGGAACGAGCCATGGCAATGACAGACGAGCAAGGAATTCCTGTCACGATATCGGTCGCAAAAGAAGATGAAATCGGCCAGCTGCAGCATTCGTTCAATCGGATGACATCTGAGCTGCGGGCAAGCCGCAAACGTGAGCAAGAAGAAGAGGAACTGCGCAAGCAATTAATCGCCAATTTGTCTCATGATATTCGGACGCCACTGACAACCATTCGAACGCATGTCCACACGATACAGCAGGAAAATGACGTACTACAGGAACGAAGCAAGACAAGTTTGCGTGTAATCGTGCAAAAATGTGAGGACCTTGCACATCTCGTCGATAACTTGCTGTCCTATACACTGCTTTCAGCAAAGCGCTATACCTTCCACCCCCAAGCTGTGGATGTCGTTCGTCTTGTAAGGGAAAGCGCGGCGGCTTGGTACCCGATGTGGGAGAAGCATCAGTTTGAAGTTGAAGTTAATCTGCCTTCTGCGCCAATTACTTGGGATGTCGATCAGATGTGGATGAAGCGTATTCTCGATAATGTGTACCAGAATGTCGTAAGACACGCGTCATCTGGGCGCTATATTCGAATCGAAATGAATCAACTCCCTAACGGCAGCAGCGAACTGGTCATTCAAGATAAAGGTCCTGGCATGAAAGTCACTTCTTCCAATAAAGGTGCTGGTATTGGTCTTAGCATTATTGAAATGATGCTGAAAGAGATGCAACTGGAACAAGAGGTGTTTAGCAGCAGCAACGGTACGACATTGGTCTTGACTCCGAAACGGGGAAATTTAAAAAATCCAAATATTTAAACTCGATTTAACCTTGAAGTCGCTCTTGTTTAACCTTCAGCCTATAAAGTAGGTTGTGAGGTGATGAACATGAGCGACTTTATCGTTCAGACGAAGCAATTAACGAAAACATACAAAGGCAAAATTGCCGTTGATCAAGTAAACTTACAAATTCAAAAAGGTCAAATCTACGGTTTCTTAGGGTCTAATGGTGCAGGTAAAACAACGACGATTCGTATGCTGCTCGGCCTAATTCAACCAACAGACGGAGAAGTACATATTTTCGGCAAAAATCTAAAGAAAGACAAGCTGTCCATTCTTCGTAAAATAGGTTCACTCGTTGAATATCCGTCTTACTACGGTCACTTGAACGCGATTGAGAACTTGGAAACGATACGCCGTATTATCGACGTGCCAAAGTCACGAATTGATGAAGTACTTTCCATTGTGCAGCTTACTGCCGATGCAAAGCGCCCTGTAAAAGGCTACTCGCTAGGAATGAAGCAGCGCCTTGGTATCGCTGCCGCTCTACTTGGTTCTCCTGAGCTGCTCGTACTGGATGAACCAACGAACGGCTTGGACCCTTCAGGAATATTGGAAATCCGTGAGCTTATTAAAAGCTTGCCACAGCAATATGGCATTACAGTGCTCGTTTCAAGCCACTTGTTGAGTGAAGTGGAGCAAATGGCTACGAATGTTGGTATCATCCAACACGGACGCATGCTGTTCCAAGATTCCATTGAGACATTAGTACAGCAAGCTAAGCAGCATATCATGCTCTCTGTATCCGAGCCAGAACGCGCAGCTGCAACTCTAAATGCAGCAGGGATTCGCACTAATCTGGAGTCTGAAGGCTTGCTGCACTGTTCCTATGTGCCAGATACGAAAATTGCTTCCGCTGTCCATCTACTTGTCCATGACGGACATGATATTTATCGCATTACAGAGAAGCGCGAGTCGCTAGAGGATATCTTCCTTGCGATGACGAGAGAGGGGGGCTTCTAATGCTCACACGGGCATTTGCCTCGGACTGGCTTAAGCTGCGGCATACATGGATTGTTGCACTGGTAATCTTCGGACCAGCAGGCGTTATCGGATTGCAAGCAGTCAACTGGGGACTTCGCTATGATTATTTGACGGATCGATATGCAGGAATGCTGTGGGAAACGTTGTTAAAGGATGTCCATTTCTTATCCGTTCCTGCGCTGTTATTAGGAATTACGCTCGTCGCTTCTATGCTTGCAGGTATGGAACATCAGCATGGATCATGGAAGCAAACGCTAGCACTGCCTATTCGACGCCGGACTGTATATATGTCCAAATGGCTTGTTTGCCAGACACTAATGCTGCTAGCTTGTATCCTATTAATGACGGGTATGCTCCTGCTCGGTTACTTGCTCGGCTTCGGTGGGAATATTCCATGGGATAGCCTCCTTGCTCGCAGTTTCTATCCTTGGCTGACAGCAGGTCCAATCTTAGCACTTCAGCTATGGCTATCCATTAGTACAGCCAACCAGACGATTCCTCTCTCGATCGGAATCGTACTGAGCATTATGAGCTTGTCTGCTGCAGGCATGCCTGACTGGATGCCATTGAAATGGCCGCTGCTGATGAAAGATTCAATTTCAACAGAACTATCAATCGCATTAGGAGTAAGCACAGGGCTGCTCGTTCTCCTATTCAGTATTATTCACTTTACACGGAAGGACGTGAGTTAAATGAAGGGCATCTTCAAAATACTACGTTCAGAAGCAGTTAAATTACGCCATTCAAAACTAAGCAGCTTGCTGCTAATCAGTCCACTGCTCTCGCTCTCAGTCGGCGTTATGTATAATACCCGCAGTGACGTGCCATGGCTTGAGATGTACAGTATGATGGCGCTATCTCACGCTATACTATTCCTCCCGCTTATGACAGGAATCATTGGCGCACTGATGTGCCGCTATGAGCATGCCAACGGCGGTTGGAAGCAAACGCTAGCTCTACCTATCTCTCGAACCCATCTATACGTAGGAAAATTTCTAATTATTTGCTTCATGACTTTTACGATGCAGCTTTTGTTCTTCTTAGCGGTAGTTGCAGCAGGGATGTTCAAAGGATTTGAAAGTCCGATGCCTGCCACGGAGATTATCACCTTCGTTATTAGCGGATGGATTGCTACATTGCCGCTTGCTGCCTTGCAATTGTTCGTCTCCACGATGTGGGCAAGCTTTGCAGCAGCCTTAACGATTACTGTTATTTTCACGCTGCCGAACATGCTTATTGTACAGTCAGCAGATTACGGCCCTTATTATCCTTGGGCACAGCCTGCTCTTGCCATGCTGCCGATGAGTGATAGTTCCATGAATACGTTAGGTTTAAATATTTCACTAGAGACGTTATTGCTCGTTATTGGCGGAAGCTTCCTTGTATTTTTCGTCACTGGACTGCTCTATTTCCAGCGGAAAGATGTTGCGTAGTCCAATGTCGAATACGACGAAATTATATTCCAGATTGTGCTTACGACTAGAAACATATACATGTTACGAAATTAGGGATAAGCTAAACGTCAAAAAGCACGTAAGCCATAAAGGGAGATCCCTTACGGCATGCGTGCTTTTTTGATGATGATAAAAAATCAATGTCGACTATGTTCGTTTCCTATTTCAGCTAACTGTAGTCTGTCGCGTACTCAAGCTACAGAAATGGATTGTGTTCTTTCTCAAAACCGATCGTTGTTGCCGGACCGTGACCAGGGTAGACGTTGACATCATCACCTAGCGTGAACAGCTTCGTACGAATCGAATTGATCAGAACAGCATGATCGCCACCTGTAAGATCAGTGCGGCCAATCGACATGCGGAACAATGCATCACCTGCAATGCATTGTTTATCAAATACAAAGCTGACACTGCCAGGAGAATGACCTGGCGTATGAAGTACGCTAAGCTTCAATCCGATCAATTCAAGCTCGTCCCCGTCCTGAAGCAAATGTTCAGCAGGAGCAAAGCTCATCGGCCCGGTTATTTGCGGCCAACGAAGTGAACCGTTAAGCTCGGGATTCGTTAGCCATTCCTGTTCCTGTTCATGAATATAAACAGGACAACCGTAGCGCTCGCGAATAAGGCCCAAACCACCGATGTGATCCAAGTGAGCATGGGTAAGCAATACTGCTTTAACCTGCATGTCTCCAAGTGCTTGGAACAACGGTTCAGGATTCATGCCTGGATCGATTACGACCGCCTCGTTCGTATCTTGCTGATGAAGAATGTATGCATTCGTCTCGAAAGGTCCAAGTGGAATTCCAATGATGCGCAGCATAGTTGTTAAACACCGCCTTTATAAGGTTTCAAGACTCTCATCTAATCAAACTAGAGCCATTGTTCTATTTTAAAAGGATGAGAGCAGCTCGCGCAATTCTTTAAGAACTCGCGTTTGATATTCTGTACCTTCACCATACTGTTCTATTATCTTTTGACGAGCAATTTTCAAGTTATCTTGATAGTCTGCTGCTTCGCGATCTGGATTCGCCTGCTTGAAGGCAATCATATGTGCTTGTACATCGCTAGGGCGAGGACCCCATTGACCAAGTACATGTCCACCAGTGTCTGCAATAATAACAATTGGTACCGCACGGCCACCCATCGTTAAATATTGATCCATCACTTCAGGGAACTTCTCTACGATAAGTACTTCTGTAGGAATACCTGCTGCTTCTGTCGCACGGAAAACAACTGGTACGTTGCGGATAACATCCCCACACCAATCTGCCATCAAGATTAGACAACGAAGATCATCACGGAATTGAAGTGACTCGAAGAAGGATTTGTCTTCTTCATTGCTCCATTCGAAACCTTCGTACCAGCCAAGAAATGTATCTTTATTTTTCTCCATCCCATCAATAAAAGCTTGTGGCGTAATTCCTTGATCTAGAACTGCTGCTACGGATTTGCTCATATCGGTTTACCCTCTTTCTTCTTAGATATTGTGTATTTGATAACAAAATAAATAATAAGCACTGCTAGAGCTACTAAAATAAAAGACTGAATATATGGTGCCGCCGCCTCATCGATATGCTGCCAACGATCACCTAATACGTATCCTAGATACAAGAACCCAATCGTCCAGGGTATCGCTGCCAGTGTCGTCAACATGACAAACTTCCATACCGGCATACGGCTAATTCCTGCGGGAATTGAAATCGCGTGACGAACGATCGGAACAAACCTTGCCGTGAAAATAACTCCTGTACCGTACTTATTGAACCACTCTTCAGACATGTCGATATGGTGCTGACGGATAAGCAAGTATTTTCCGTAACGAGCCAAAAAAGGTCGCCCTCCATACCGTGCTATTGCATAGATGATAAACTGAGCTGCAACGCCGCCCACAACTCCAAAAAACAGGGCGGAGAAGTATGAAATATGCCCCTGTTGAATCAAATACCCGCCATAAGCCAGTACAAGTTCACTTGGGATCATTTCCATCATCAGACCAATCATAATCCCAAATCCGCCTAAACTTTGAATCCATTCAAGTACGGTCGATACAAGATCATGTAACACGGTTAACATTCGCCTCGGTTTCTCCCCTATATAATCGAGCGTTTAAAAAGCGAGCTTCTCAAACCAACTCAGAGAGGTATAAACCCATTTTATTCTAGCATACCCAAGGACATGTCTGCTACTGCTTGTCATCGCAGTCTGCCTGTCCGCATACAATGCAATAGACAAGCAATAAGGAGGAGTCGTATGGCAACTTGGTGGATCGTAACAAAGAAACATTGGCGGATTGGATTGATTTCTGTTGCTGCTATTATGTGTGTGACCGCATTTTGGCGCTATGAAACGAATCGTATGCAAGAAAACACAGCTCAGTCCCAACCTACAGAAAAACGTGTCATCCACATGATTACGAGTGAGGTAAAAGGGAAAAGCGAAGACGGTAAAGAGCTAGAGGTGTATCGCTTCGATCCAGGTACAGTACCTGCGAACGACGGAGAGCTCGTTGAATTGCGAATTCGCGGCGTAAATGGCAAACAGCATGACTTTTTTATTGAGGGAATGGACATCAAAGGTACGATTTACAAAAATAAAGAAACGGTCGTCACTTTCGTTGCTAAGGAAGGCATCTATCGAATCATTTGTGCCAATCATGCAGATGCCGCACATGAAGGACCTATGATAGGCTATATCGTTGTGGATTAAAAAGAAATGTGATGTCCTCCATGATGTAAATAAGCAAATGCAAATGCTGATTTGCATTATTACATAAGCATAGCGTTGTTGCAGCTTTCATTAGGCAAAATTCCAACGGTAGCAGGACGCCTTTTTCCGCATATGTTGTTAGCATCTTGACGTATGAAAGGAGCTTGCCTGCTGTGAAGCCGAAAGAACGTCATACTACTCCTCTTCCTTCGATGCGAAAAATACGCCGTGCCTGTGCTACAGAATTGTACCGAACGGTGAAACGGATGAATGTGTATATTCCAGCGCCGCTTATTGAACAAGGTGAGCAGCTGTATGTAAAGAAGGTTGTTGCTAATCTGTTGTTTGTTCATGAACATGGTCAAAATCGTAAAAAGCTCTGTGACTGGTGGGATGAACAGGTTGCTCCAGAGCTCGCTGAGCTGTGGAATGTAGATATTGAAAAGCTGAAACAAAACTTTCGACACACCTTCGGAGGTTAAAACGAGCAGCAAGTAAGACAGATAACAATGTACTCCTTGCTCCGTAAAAAGGCTCATGCCGTATAGCATGAGCCTTTTCGTGCATCTCATATGGATGTTGACTACAGGGGGAAACAGAGAAGTTATTCTTTTACCTACGTTAAACGCTACCCAATAAATACAAATGCTTCATTTCCAGGTGGTATCACTCTACTTCTGCGGAACTGAACACCGTTAGCATTAAATGTACGTACCACTAAAGGCACATTGGTTGGTGTTCCTATATTTCTAAACTGGACTACACCAAAATTATCAAATGGCGCAGTAGCAATCAGCACGCCGTTAGCGAATGCGCGTGCAGTAAAGCCCCTTGTGTTGAAAGGAATACCGTTGCGCTGGACCCAAACCACCGTAAAGCGGTTTAAATATGGCCCTTGAAATACCGTACTTGTTTTGTTCGTTGATTTGGTTGTCTTTTTAGTAGTCGGATTTACCGTTTTGTTAGTAGGTTTCAATTCTTTTAATGGCGGTTGCTTCGCCGTCGATCTAACCGTTTGCTTTACAGATTGTTTGACGACTGGCTTAGCGACATGCCTGGTAGGCTGCTTGCTCATACCATGGATTCCCCCTTATGGCGATTTGTATACCGTATGCTTGTGAGTCTCGCCCTGTATGGACGTTACACCTAATAAGCAAGAGGCCAGCATAAATTGGGGAAATGTACCCTATGGTATGGTTAACGCATGCCGGTACGGTAATATTACCGGCACGTTCATCCTGTTGATCAAGGCCACGTCAATCTATCAACGGAAGCTGATGCACGAAGCGCCTCTGGCGTCATGGCGAATTGCTTATCGTTCGCCGGGTCAACAAGCGCCTCAATGCGGCGCACTTCAGCCCTAAATTGGCTGAAGCAATCTTGCGTCGCCAAGGCAAGCTTACGCGCCTCGGCGACGTGCCCTTGCTCCGCCGCCTTATGGCTCATGGCGGCGAGACGTTCGACCGCTTCGGTCTGCAATGCCTTATCGAAGCGGTCTGCTTGTACAGCCGCCTTCCACCAGGCGGCGGCATCTTCTTCGCGTCCGCTGCGTTCGGACGCGAGTGCTAGCGCACGATAGAGCGCTTTGCCGCGTCGTTCATAGCGCAAGCCCTCGCGCAGCAGGGCAAGCGACTCATCAGGCGGCAGCTGCTCCGCTACCGCTAGCCGCATTCCCGTACTGGCTGGCGATACGCTTACAGCGAGACGCAGATAGGATGGATTATCAACATGGCGCCCAACGTTGTATATCATATGACCAGCCACCTGAAGCAAATTCATGACGATTCCGGTGCCCAACACGATGGCAAGGAGCACCGCTATCGAGCGCTGATTCAAGGAAATCCTATACTTGAATAGAAGAACAAGCTGCCCCTCTGAAGGAGGTATATTGCCGCTATTGCGGCCTGTATCTATAGAACCTTCACGCGACTGAGCCTCAGCAGCATATCTCTTATCAGTCATCACTTGATTAGCTCTTGGAGATAGCCAAGCAATGACAAGCCAGGCTAAGCTGATCCATATGACTAAGCCGTATGCCATATCAAAGTCGATTAAGCTGTGCAAAATAACGATGAGTACAGCTGCGGCCGCTCCTTGATGTCGTCTCCAAGCACCAATCACGGCGAAAGCGATCATGCCTCCCACAACGAAAGTGCCTGCCAGTCCGATATCTAATAGACTATCAACAAATACGCTATGTGCTTCCTTGCCTACATATGGCTCATGCTGAATGCTAGCAAACTGCTGTCGCCATGCATCTCCGCCGCTCCCAGTCCACGGCTGCTCCTGCCACAACCGCCATGCATCTTGATAAATGAGTACCCGTGCAGAGGCTGTTTCGTAATGCCCGCCAGTTAAACGATTAGACGCCTGCTCTGGCGCAACTGCCCAAGCTAACCATGTTACCACTAGGATAACAATGCTTGACCCAATAACGAGCAACATCCGTTCCTTCTTCACACGTTGTTGAACATAAGAGACAATCAGCAGCAGTAGAGAATTGCATAGCAGGCAGCCGACTAAAGGTATCCATGCAGCAAAGCGTAAAGCATCAGACAGCCATAGCGATGCAGTTGCAAGCACAGCCAGCAGTGCCCAACTTGCCAGCCATAACATGAATAGAAGCAAGCCTAGCTTCTCTTTCCTTGGTGACATCAGCCAAACAGCGAGAAGAACAAAAACAGTAACCAACCAAGCTCCTCTAGACTCTGTTAAGCCCAACACCGTAAGATGAAGTAAAATAAGCCCGCTTGCTATCACAGCCTTGAACAATTTGCTGTGCAGCAACCTTCTATAAACATGCTTTGCGCCCTGCTGTTGCGGCTCCTGCGGTGATTGTATCTGCGATAATGGTTGTACCCACTGTAAGCGCCGATAAGTGTCCAATAGATGATAGGCTGCAAATGCCCCGGCGATCACACCAAGTGTATTCGGGTATTGCAACCACCCTCCTAGCCGAAAACCAAGTGCAGATATTTCTGCATTCGAACTAAAATAGACAGCCCCATCAAGCTTGATCCATCCATACAATTGAAACAATGATCCTCCAGATAAAACTAGGCCGGAAGCTGTCACTAGCCTATGAAGCCATTGTGGCTTCTCACGCCAAAACATCCCGTTATAATTTGCTACTCTCGACTCAGTACTACTTGTATATGAGCTAAGATATACGAGTACGATAACCCAAGCACCCGCTCCGATCCAGCGTATGATCTGCATCCATGTTCCTTGCACACTTACAGGATTGCCTAGCAGTCCAATGGCATAAAATAACGCAGCTACGAAAGGAAATAACAGCGGCCACGGTATGCGGATAGCAGCTCGGATGGCAACTCTATTCTTCTTTTCGAGATGTCCTCTATTCATTAGGGCCCTACATACGAGCCATAAAGCAATAGGCATAATAACAAATGCCGCTCGCATATAATCCCGATCATAAAACCATCCATAGTTCAGCATCCCACCAAGCAGCAGCCAATAAGTACACAACATAAGTACATAATGCAGAATAGAATTATCCCGGAAGTTCCAAAATGCCGCTTTCATTTGTCGTACCTTTTGATAAGCACTCCACATACAACCACCTCCTTCCTCACCATGTACAGTACTATTCCTATTTAAAATTACCCTGTGTACAATCCAACAAAGAAGACCCCCCTATCCGGAAAGGCCTTCAGCATCATTTATAGTGATATAGTTTCTTCCACACAATAACATCCATATTGTCCTTCGAACTATGCATATGTTTTAACTACCTAAAGCCCGTCTATTACAATCGTCTCCCATTATGTATTGCACTAATCATATCTTTATCAACAACTTTAATACTGAATACCCTATTAGCTTAATGTTGGTTTTTTAGATTGTACGTAAACTTCAACTTGCCTGCGTAGGATAAAAGCTCGCAGCGCTCTTGACGACAAATTATCCATGAGTTCCAACGTTCCGCCGCACATCAACGTTGATTCTTTTTGTTCTTGGCGAATAATATAAACTTCCCCCTGGAGCTTAAAACCTAAATCCAGCTCGACATTCAGCTTATGACCGATCTTCCACTCACAATGAGGCGCGACAAGAAAACCCAATCCGTTCATACTAATATCCAGTAGATTGATTGTCATTTGTGACAATTGGTCTGGCCCATTCTCATCGGTGATTTTAAAAATGCTGGCGATTCCGCTGTTCCTGGCTTCAACCCGAGGATGCTCCCGCTTGTCCGCAAATTTTTTCTGATGCTGTGGCGGATTAACAAATAAAAGCGAACCTAAATGTCTTGCTATTATTTTTGTAATAAACGTAAACATGCCCACCGGCGAGTACATCGTGATTTTAACCTGCTCTCCCAGTTCGAACTGTTCATATTCAGGAAGCTCAACTTCCATTAGATCCCCTTCGATATAAGATAGCACACCTGTAGCAACGGTGCTTTCCCCCTCTATAACCGTACGGCTATGTAGGAGAACCCTCAACGGTTGCTGAATAGATGGCGATGACTCTTGTGCTGATGCTTCAAACATGAACGTTGTTCAGCTCCCTTTCTAGTCGTTTCATCCTATTTATACAAATAGATAATTTGTTATAAGTATGTTATCGTCAACAAACTATCTAGAGTAAAGATTTAGAAGATATCGTGCTTACTTTTTCTTGATACTACTGTTTCGTATATTCATTATAATGAGGGCTGCAAAGGAGGTACGCTGTATGGAACATCATTTTACGGTAGAACCAATGACTGAGAAAAATGCTGACGACATCTGTTCATGGCAATATGAACCGCCATTTGATATCTATCGCTTTTTACCATGGTCAGAAATGAAACTACAGGGCATCGAATTCGGCGATCCTGACCTGCGGACGTCTCAATATACATCTGTTCGCTTCGGTAAAGAGCTCGCAGGGTTCGCTCAATTTTTCCCACTTGTGAACGTTACCCGTATTGGGCTCGGCATGCGGCCCCAATGGTGTGGAAACGGGTATGGAGTAGATTTTGTGAAAGCAATTGTAATGGAAGCATTGCTCCGCGCTCCCGAAAATGAAATTGATTTAGAAGTGTTAACATGGAATAAACGTGCCATTCATGTTTACTTGCGAGCAGGATTTCAAATTACCGATGAATATGAACGCCCTACTCCTACTGGAGTAGCCTCGTTCTACTGCATGGTTTACGAACCATCACAATCGAAACAACCTGATCTCTTCTAGTATGATAAAGGGATCGCTAATAAGAAGTTGCCCTTAACGTAATGATTGCTTAACAACAGCAACCGTCATTCCATACCTACGTTAGGGGCAACCAAATCTAACATTCACATCAAACGAATTGGATATCTTCTTTAGCTGCTGCCTTCACTTAATCCAAGGCGGTCCCATTCCGACTGCAGCGCGCGCTCTAAATAGGGACGGATGTGCAGAAACTGACGATACGATTGATATTCAGCCCAAATGTCGGCTACTTCATCCTGCTTGCGCTTTGCCGCAACTGCACGAATTAGCAAATTTTTCGGCGTATGTTCTAGATCGATAAATTCAAGCAGCTGCGTGCTATACCCTACCACATCCAGCAATTTAGCACGTGCAGCATCTGTAGCTAATGCAGAAAAACGCTCTTTAAGTATGCCATGACGCAGCAATGGCTCTAATTGAGGAGCATCTACTTGTTGATAAAGCTCATGCTGACAGCATGGCACTGACAAAATAACGTTTGCTCCCCAACGCACTGCCTTCTCTAAAGCCATATCTGTCGCCGTATCGCAAGCATGCAAAGTAACAACCATATCTACATTGCCGGCCCACTGATACTGAGCAATATCTCCAAGAGCAAAATGCAGTCCATCATACTGAAGCGTACGGGCAAGCTGTTCACAGTGTGCGATAACATCTTCCTTTAGATCAAGACCCGTAATATGAACTTCACGTCCTCGCAATACATGCAAATAATGATACAACGCAAAGGTTAGATATGATTTGCCACATCCAAAGTCAATAATACGAATCGGCCTATCGGCAGGCAGATGGTCCAGCACATCTTCCACCATCTCAATAAAGCGGTTAATTTGTCTGAACTTATCGTACTTGGCACCTAGAACATTACCCGAAGCACTCATAATGCCAAGCTCAACTAAAAATGCGGCTGGAACTCCATCTTCGATAATGTACTGCTTTTTGCGATTATGAGATAAGTCGACCTGCTTGGACTTTTTATCTGTCTTAGATTTAATATTAACTTTGTACTTCTTGCTAATGAGTATATGATGCTCCCCATCTGTAGTGCGAATCAAGGCTTGCTGAAAATGATCGGTAAGCAGCTGCATCAGTTTCTCCACAGCCTCCGACATCAAAATATTTTCATGAGCTACCTTGTTGGCATAATGATAAGTCAATTGCAGGACTACGCCTTCTCTCAACTTAACCGGCTTAGCTGCAACCTTCGTACATCCAGGTTCAGGCTGCTGCCTAACTTGACTAAATACAGCAGAATGCAAGCTGCCAGATTGTATACATTCATTTATTAATTCGCGTAAACGTTCCACCTTAATAACTCCCAACTTTCCTTTACGAGTAAACTTTATTGAAATGGTCATTCATTCACGGCGACTTGCCGCCGCTCCATTGGAATATTTCATTTATCAACGTTACAGAGACATCCATTCACTTCAACGTTAAAACTTGATAGGAAGGATGAATATGTTAAGCATACACGAAAGCCATCCGCATAACCACTTTTCGTGCAAGCTTCTTATGAGGTTTTATGTATGGAATATCCAAAGTGATTCCAGCAGTCAAAAAGGCGACCCTTACAATTAAGGATCGCCTGATAAAGCTATAAGTGGATTACTCCGTTAAATAAGTTCCAATCGTCCTATTCGCTAATCAATGTTGAGGGCAGCTTTCCATGAACCGGCCGATTACTTGCGCCATTTCCTCCGGCTTCTCCATCATACCCATATGCCCGACTTCGGATAACAAGATTTGACTAACATGAGGACCTTCTGTTGTAAATAACCGTTCTGCCGGCACGACTTGGTCTTTATCACCCGCTACGAGCAGAAGCGGCAGCTTCGTCGCAGTCATAACTGCTGTACGATCTTCTCGCTCTCGCATCGCCAAAGCTGCTCCTATCGCTCCTTGTGGAGGTGTATGGTAGCCAATTTCTAATGCTCTATGGACAGATGCTTTATGCTCCTCAAGCTTATCTGGATTAAACAGTTTTGGGACTAGCTCATCGACGAACTGCACAATCCCTTGTGACTGAATACGCTCGACGGCTTTTAGACGATTTTCTTTAGCCTGTTCCGAATCCGCATAACCTGTAGAATGGATCAAACCAAAGCCATGAAGACGATGCGCAAAGCGCTGTGCAACGGACAAAGTGACATACCCACCTAAAGAGTGGCCAATCAGCACGAACTTGTCCAACTCCAGCCTGTCCGCTAACGCAATAATATCATCTGCCATCTGCTCAATGGTGTATGCCCCTTTCGGAGCGGCAGACTTGCCATGACCACGCAAGTCCGGCGTAATAACTCGATATTGCTGCTGTAACTGAGGAACGACGTCTGACCAGTATTGGTTACTGCCACAAAAACCATGCAGCAAAATAACAGCCTCTCCCTTACCGCTATCCCCTATATGTAAATGGAATTCCTTTTGGATTTCAATCTTCGTCATCCTGTTCCCTCTTTCCATTCTATATTGTATGCCACGAAACGAAAAAACATCCAATTTTTGTGTGTATTCATAAAAAAATTTCATGGATACACAGTTGTTGATTCTAGTATGCATAAATGTTCCATAGTTATTGAGTATATACACTAATTGCATATCCGATGAAACATAGCTAACGCTAACCTACTCCTCCGCCTATTGGACTCGGCATACCTTACAAGTAAGGGGGTGTTGATAATGGAAGGGTTCGAACTGTTTCTCGGCACTTGTACGTTCATGATTGGAATGGTTCAACTGATGATCGTTTTATCTGATCGAAACAAAAAGTAGTCCGCTCCGCACAGAACGGACCATTGTGTACCCACGCATTGCAGTTCCCAACTCATGCTTGTGCTAGACGAAGTCGGATGCCCCACATCCGGCTTTTCTTTTTAGGCCCACAATTTCAATTTATGGTGGTGGTATCTATTTTATGATTGGATAACAACACTAATTATGAACGCTCCGTTACAGTCAATACAGTCGCAGCAATCGCATCTACAATTTGATCAACCATGCGCATAACTTGGAATAATGAAGTCGTTTGCAGCGTAATATATGGCTTCGGTCCATACTGATTCACAACTGCCGCAATACTGTAATGACCAACTGCTGGCAGCGATGTACCTACGGATTCCGCTGGCTGTAGAGATTGATTGTTTACGAGGAAATGCCCTACCGAAGAGGGATGACCTAAGCAGGCATCTATCGCCACCACAATCTTTTCATCATCTATCGAAGCAAGATAACGTTCCAAGCTAGACGCATCACATGGATCAGCCAACGTACCGATGACTTGCGTATATCCTAGCTCCTGAAGTTTTGTACCTACTAAAGGACCTATCGCATCACCTGTAGAGCGATCCGTACCAATACAGACAAATACGAGGCGATCAGCCTCATACCGGCTAACGATTCCCTGCAAGAAGGATACTAAGCCAGCATATGTGCATTTCTGAGGCTTATTTGTAGGCAGGCGTTCTTGTTGCATATGATCAACCATGAGCTCTCCCCCTTCATTTATATCCATCGATTTGTTATATAGAACAATAGAACATTGTGAATAAAACGCATACTCTTGGTGACGCCTTATTGTACTGTATGACAAGCTTCATTGCCAAGTCGTGCACGAAGTCTTTCACCATGTTACAATACGTTCAACGACGGTTGTTAAACCGATGAGGAGGATCCTAATGAGTGTAGAAGCAGGAACACAAGCAGAAATAGAAATGATGATTGAGGCAATTAAGGACCGTTTGAAAATGGCAACAGCTGCTGCGATGCAAGCTTCAGCCTTCTCTGTAGATCAATATGAGGATATTAAGGACATTTATGAAATCGTCATTAGCAAGCCAAACTTCAGTATTAGTGAAATTGAAGCGCTTGTCCAAGAGCTTGGCAAGCTGCGTCGTTCTTAATACAGTCCAGCACGATTTCTTTCATACTAAGTAAAAGAGCTGTCCAACAAGCGGAATCATCTACTTTTCGGACAGCTCCTTAGATGTTATTATCACATGTTCACTTCATCCAGCAACGATCGCAGCTGCTTCACTCGCTCAGCATCCACACCGTTCCCCATCAAGCCGCCATGTCGAACCGAAGAACCAGCATGAACCCATGGAACTCCAGTTTCACGAATGAGTGTTTGTACATTGTCTGAGCCAATACCGCTTCCCGCTACAATACGCAAGCCGTTAGGACCCGCATCATTTACAAGCTGCTGCAATTGCGCAGCACCCTCTTGGGCAGTCGACTGGCCGCCCGAAGTCAGTACATCAGTAATCGAACTATGGCGCTTCAATACTTGCAGAACTTCCAATAGATCGCTCACTTCGTCAATAGCACGATGGAAGGTGATCGACATGCCTTCTGCCTGCTTAAGAACCTCTGCAAGCAAATGCTCATCTACTTTTCCTTCGGCAGTAAGTGCCCCGAACACAATCGCCTCCGCACCGGCCTGCTTTGCCATTTGAATGTCGCGCACAATCGTCATGCAATCATCCTTATCATACACGAATGAACGAGCATGCGGCCTTATCATCACGCGCACTGGAATATGAGCAGCTTGAACCGCTTGTTCAATCAGCGCGTAGCTAGGGGTCAGTCCCCCTTCAGCTCCAGCCGTAATGAGCTCAATGCGATCTGCTCCGCCAGCTTGAGCTGCTTTCACATCACTCAGCGTTGTTGCGATTACTTCTAAATGTACTCGATTCATTTTATCCACCTCATAAACCTTATAGCTTAAATACGGTATGCCGCTCTCCAACAATCAACCCTTGGTCATTTTTAATGATAGTTGGGAACGCTTCTTCCAAACGCTGGATCGTTGCAGCGTGTTTGTAGCCTATTTGCCTTAGTAGTTCGGCAATGACATAGGCGCATTCTTCATCAGAACCATCTGCAATTTTCACAGCGAAACCTAGCTGCTCTTCTTTCAAAGCGAAGCCAAATATACCTTTAAATCCACCTTTAGCAGCGATGTTGTCATCTTCCATTAATATGGAATCTAAACGGCCTGTACCGCCAACTAACAGCGGGTAGCTTGTCATCGCTTGATTGATACGCGTAACGGCTTGTCTCGTTTCTTCATCCGAAATCAACGCAGGGTTTCCTAGTTTCAAATAAGCAGCAGCGATCGCTGGCAAAGGCAGGGCATAAACGGGGAAGCCGCAGCCATCTGTACCCACACCTATAACGTCAGGCGATACTCCAGCCATTTCGAGAACCGCTTCGGTAATCTGAATCTGGGCTGGATGAGTAGGATGTGTGTACGTCTCCAATTCATAGCCTTCCTGCTTGCACCAAGCTAGCACACCAAAATGCTTGCCCGAACAATTATGGAATCGCCGCTCGGGTTTCCCACCTTCGCGAATCCAGTCATGACGAGAGGATTCATGCAGCGGATAGGAAGGGTGACAAACTAATGTATCTTGAACCAATCCACTAGCTGTCATCATGCCATCAATCGTCTGCATATGCATATCTTCACCACGATGCGAAGACATCATCAAAGCCAACTCACGGTCTCCATAACCATAATGCTCAAGAACTCCGCTTTTCACAACAGGAATCGCCTGCAGCGGCTTGCCTGCTGATCTAAGAAACGTAGGTCTATCCATATCACCGATGGCATGTAGAATCGAGCCGGAGGCATCAACTGCACAAATAGCACCCCAATGCTCACACTCTACCCAGCCACCTCGTGTTTCTTCAACTAATCGTTTGTACATGATGTGGCACCCTTTATCTTTATAATCGTATTTATGTTATAATCACTTCTCATTATACCGAAATTACAACGAATTTGCTCTCGCAGATTATACATACTACGGTTATGGAAGTCGGAAAGGATGTAAACGTAATGAGTAATAAATCAACGCAGCAGGCAACCAAACTGACGTTAAGTGTGTGGTGGGGCCTTATTACCATCCCACTGCTGCTATTTTTGCTGGCATGGATAACAAGAAGAGTATTAAAACACGTCCTCCTGCCTATCGATATTGCCGTTACGGACACGTTAAGACAATGGGCAACACCGACATTAACGAATATCGTGACAGTCATTACACATATGGCAACGGATTATTTTATTATTTCACTAGCAGTTGTCATGGCAGTTCTTTTCATCCTAGTCTGGAAAAATCGCAAAGCTGCCTTCACTCTCATGCTAGCCTTAGGCGGTGGATATTTGCTAAACGAGACGATGAAGCAAATATTTGCCCGAACAAGGCCTGAATGGGAGCATTGGGTAATTGCAGACGGTTATAGTTTTCCTAGTGGACATGCTATGGTCGCAGCTGCCTTCTACGGAGTTCTTGCCTATTTACTCGTACAATGGCTAAGAGATAGAGGCATTAGCTCTAACGTGACAACGACGGGAATTGGCTTCATTGCAGGTATCCTTATTATTTGTATCGCCTTAAGCCGTGTTTATTTGGGAGTCCACTATATTACAGATGTTGTAGCAGGCATCTTCGCCGGTATGCTGTGGTTTTTCGTATGTATTTACGTGTATCGTCGAATCAAATAACAAGTCTGACGCTAAAAGCATTGTTAGCTGGTCAAACAAATTATTTCGTCTGATTAAAAAATGGGATTGTTTCAAAATCACCGCTACCGTGTAAATCCTCCTTAACAACAAATTCGATTTTAACGTTAAGGAGAGATGAAATATGAATACAAATCAATTTACGAATCAATCACCCGCTTATAACCATGATACAGGATATAACACAACCAACCAAAACAATGGGAATAACTTTGCAAAAGGACTTCTTATTGGCGGACTTGTAGGTGCTGCTGCAGCCCTGTTATTTGCACCTAAGTCTGGTCGTGAGCTGCGACAAGATATATCATACAAAGCCCAATCCGTTGGCGAGATGACAAAGGACGCTGCTTGCGACTTAGGCAACAAGGCAGCTACAATCGTCAAATCGGTGGGAGAACGAGCTGAAACCGTTGTTACGAATGTAAAAAGCGCAACACAAGCAATCGCTGAACAAGTTCAGGATGCTAATCATGAAACGATAATGCACACGAAAGAAGTTATTGCGGATGCAGCAGATAACATTGCAGCTTCATCTCAGCCACTGCAGAATGCTAGGATCGTTCCACCGCCTGAAGCTCAACTTCCAGGATCGATCGTTAAATAAGGAGGCTGTGCAGCTATGAACACAACTTCGATGATAACTGCTCCAGCGCAACGTGTGCGCCATGTATTCATTCAACATGGCTTCACAGGCATTAGCTGCCAGGAGAAAGAAACGTTCGTCCTAGGCTGGATCGATCAAGACATGGACGAGCTGCGTGCCTCGCATGTTTTTACGGTCCCTGCCATCTATTTGCCTGACGGCAAACTGTTAATTGAACCTGAGAAGGCGTCCTTTTCTGGATATGGACAAGTACCTGAGTACATCCAAACGCAAGCTCACGAACAGTTGAACGAGATATTGGCTGCGTTAAATGACGACCGCTCTGTTCCAAGGGAAGAGACACACTCTTACAAACCATTGGACAGTGAACGCATGCCTTTCCCTAAACCATAATATCCACCATATAAAAAGAAGCTCTAAACAGCATATTGCTGCCTAGAGCTTCTTTATTTATACTTCCATGTTCTACTTATGAATGGGACCCCGAACTTTGGCATACACGAAGTACCACACTACACCAATTACAAGCCAAATACCGAATATAATCCATGTTCTGAATGGCAAGTTCACCATCAATAATACACAGCTTGCAATCGATAATAGCGGAATGATCGGCATAAATGGAACAACAAAGCCGCGCTTCAAATTCGGATGGGAGCGACGGAGCAAAATAACAGAGAGACCGACCATAACGAAAGTCAGCAATGCTCCGATATTAGCTAAATCCGCAAGCTGCTTCAAATCCATAAATCCTGCGACGAAGGCACTGACCCCACCTATAAACCATAATGCTACTGACGGTGCGTCATTCTTGTTTTGCTTGGTGAAGGAACGCGGCAGCAAGCCATCACGACTCATAGTCATCATTACTCGTGTCGCAGCATATATGTACGCTAGTACGACAGCCATCATGCCGATTACTGCACCAATCGCAATAATGCCCGCTACTTCATTTCTCCCTACAAGGTGAAGAACATGAGCCATCGCTTCAGGCACATTTAGCTCTTTATAGGAGGCCATTCCGGTCATAACCACACATACCAATACATAAATGACTGTACTGATAGCCAATGATCCAATAATACCTTTCGGCATATCTCGCTGCGGGTTCTTGGCATCTTCAGCAGAAGTGGAAATCGCGTCAAAGCCGAGGAATGCAAAGAATACAGCTGCTGCACCTGCCAGCACTCCGCTTGTGCCATATGGCATAAATGGAGTCCAGTTCGCAGGCTCTACGTAGAACGCTCCAACGATAATAAAGAGCAAGATTACACCTAGCTTAACAAACACCATGATGTTATTGACGGTCTTACTTTCTTTGGTACCGCGCAAAAGCAGCCATGTCATAAACAACACCATCAGGACGGCAGGAAGATTCACAACCCCTCCATCAGCAGGAATGGTCATCCACTCAACAGGTATACCTATTCCAAACGACTCTAATATATTGTTCAAATAGCCTGTCCAGCCACTTGCCACGGCTGAAATCATCAAGACGTAAACAGCTAATAACGTCCAGCCCATTAAATGAGCCACTAATTCACCTACTGTAATATAGGCGTAAGTATAAGCACTTCCTCCCACTGGAACAGCCGAAGCAATTTCCGCATAGCACAATGCTGCAAATGCGCATACGATTCCGGCCAAAATGAAGGAAAGAATTACTGCAGGGCCTGCGTCTCTTGCTGCGACCAAGCCTGTAAGTACCATAACGCCTGTCCCGATAATTGCACCCATACCTAGCAAAGTTAGGTCAAGTGCTCCTAATGTTTTCGAACCTTTTCTTTCGTTGCTTTGAGCAAGCAGCGTGTTTACATCTTTTTTACGAAACCAATCTGTCATTGTTATTTGCTGCACCCCTCTAGATGTCCACCAAGTAGTTTTAAGGTCATATTTTATCATGCCCATCTTTCTCGAAGAAGCCTACAAATGTTGGGGGTTACCCTAACACAAAAAAGCATGCTTGTCCTATGCACCTATGCAAGAACAGCATGCTTATGTAGATTTTATGGATTCAACGGACTCGATAACTTGAAAATAATTACCAAAATAGATTGACGTATTCAACGCAGCTTGCTTCATTATCATCGGGCAAGATCATGATTCGTCAAAATTTTCTTCAGCTTCTCAGTAGCTCTTCGCTGGATGCGGGATACACTCATTTGCGATACACCAAGCTCCTCCGCTACCGTACGTTGTGATAATCCTTGTTCAAATATAAGCATAAGTACTTTCACTTCTTCTTGCTTCAACTGTTTCATCGCCTCAAGCAAATCCATCTTATGTTCAACGGACTCATAATCATTTGCGTCAGAACTGATTAATTCCCCTAATGTAGCTGCGCTCTCATCCTGAGACAGAGGCGTATCCAATGATACATAATGGTAACACTCCCTGCCTGCCAGAACTTCAACGGTCTCTTCTACAGACAGCTCCAAGCAACCAGCAATTTCATCAATACTCGGGGAACGCTCTAATCGAATCGTTAATTCATCAATCGTCTGCTGAACGATTGCACCTTTTTCTTTAATTCTCCTCGGTACCTGGATGTACCAGGACTTGTCTCGCAAATAATTTTTCATATGACCGATCATACTCTTCATCGCATATGCCTCGAACGGTACTCCCAAAAGAGGATCGAACTGCTGCAGCAAGCGTATCATAGCCATATTCCCTACTTGCATCAAATCTTCATACAAATCTGGTCGGTTACGTGATATTTTACCTGCGGCCATCTTAACCATCGGCTCGTATTTTTGGATGAGAACGGTAGCAATGTCGTTGTCGTGGTTTTGTTGATACAGGCGGATTAGTTCGTTCGCATCCTCGTTAACTTTGGGATGTGGAATTGTCATTTGACCTCCCCAATTGCCTGAACACGTTTCATCATCTTCACTTCCGTACCACGACCTTCATGACTAACAATGCTCACATCGTCCATTAATGCCTGCATCAAATAAAAGCCTAATCCACCTGCCTGAACGTCATCCAACGACTTGTCATGCCACCCTGTTGCATCATCAAGTTTATTTTCTGCCATAAAACTCGAACCTTGATCACGAATCGTCAATTCTAAGTCATGATCGCCAATTTCGAAAATGATATCCACCATACCGCCCTCTTGGCTGTATGCATATAACACCGCATTGTTGCATGCTTCTGAAACGGCCACTTTCATGTCCTCAATTTCTTCATAGGAAAATCCGATCCTGCTCGCTATTCCATACAAAGTTAGTCGCACGACATCAACATAATCAGCTTGTGCAGGCAAGCATAACTTCACTTGCTGCTTCGTTTTCACTTCTGCCATGATTTTCTATCCTTTCACTCTCATATTCGATTTCTATTAACGCTGCTAATGCTGCGGAATTAAAAATTTTGAAATACCTGTGACATCAAACAATTTCTGTACATGCGATGGTACATTCTCTACAAAGAAAGGCGCCTGTTCGGCATGACGCACTTTTAGAATGGAGATAAGTATTCCAATCCCTGTGCTATCAATGTACGACAACTCGCTTAAATCCAACGTCAGTTTAGTGCTAGGGTCTACCGCCAACGGCTCCATCATCGTACGAAATTCTCCTGCGGCTGCCAAATCCAATTCACCTTGAAGTTTAACACGAATACCGTCTGCTTCTTTTAGTGTCACTGCTGTAAACTTGTGGCTCATATATTCTCTCCCCTAAATAAACGACATGAATAGTTATGTTCTGCTCAAATACCTTCATTGTGCTTTATCTCTTCTTCTTATATAAACATGCTTCATAACGTTTGAAACACTATTTATCCATTTCCTGATTATTAATTTGCATACGGACGTGAAATTGCACAGACGTCCCTTTTTCACTAGGAAGAATGCTTATTGCACCATCCATCGCTTGTACAATCGTATGACATATAGCTAAGCCTAATCCGCTTCCACCATATTTTCTGCTCAAGGACGAATCCAATTGGAAAAATGGCTGGAAAATGCCTGCTTTTTTCCCTTCTGGTATCCCTATTCCCGTATCCCTTATCTCAAATTGTATACAACAATCGCCATGCTCTTGGTCAAGGGACACTAACTTGATTGCTAGCTCAATTGAACCTTCTGCTGTAAATTTAACTGCGTTGCCAATTACATTAACTAGCACTTGGCGCAGGCGTTCTCTGTCTCCATTAAGGTAAGTCGGAATTTGCTCATCTACATCAACGGATAAGATTACATTTTTATGGATGACTTCAGCAGCGAACAAAGCCAATACCTCATGCGCCATTTCTTGAATGGAAAATGGATATAAATCCAGCTCAAGCCCGCCTGATTCCAGCTTCGTAAAGTCCAAAATGCGATTTATCGTTTTTACTAGCGAATCTGCACTGTTATAAATATATTTAGCATAATTCCGCTGTTCTTCCGTCAAATCACTATCAAGCAGCAAATCTACCATACCTATCACTCCATTCATCGGAGTGCGTATTTCATGACTCATCATCGTAAGAAATTGCGTACGAACGGATGCAGCACGTTCAGCCTCTTCTTTTGCTATTTCTAGTTCCTTATTCATTCGCTCTAGTTCTTCTGTCTTCTGCTGCAGCAGCATTTTCTTCGCTTGTAATCTTTTCTGAGCTTTAAACATCCCTACGAAACTAGCAATCTTCGACTTAAGAATATGAGGGATGAATGGCTTAACCATATAATCGATCCCTCCGGCTGAATAGCCGGCAAATAAATGCTCCGTATCCGTATAATTGGCTGAAATAAAGATGATCGGGATATGCTGTGTCTTCTCACGCGACTTAATCCACTTAGCTGTTTCAATTCCATCCATCCCAGGCATCTGTACATCCAGCACAATGACAGCAAATTGTTCCTTCATCAAATGACGAAGTGCTTCTTCACCCGACGACGCCGTAACTAAACGGTAATTCTCATCTGACAACACTGCTTCGAGCGCTAATAAGTTCTCAGGATAATCGTCTACCAGCAAAATATTAATAGGTTCCAACGTAGGCATGCTGCCTCCATGCCCCCCTCAATGAATTATCTTATTTTCCGATAGATCTTCTCATTGCAATCCAGCTCTTCATAAGAAGATTCACATTGTGTAAAATGCAAAGATTCTTTTGAACCAAGTACCAATATACCATTGTGGCTCAAACTCTCATAGAACAGCCGATGTACACGATTACGCAGCTGATCATTAAAATAAATCATGACATTGCGACAAAACACTACGTTGAACTCATTGAACGACATATCCGTTGCAAGATTATGATCTGCGAAAATCATATTTTCACGTAGAAAAGGATTTAGAATGACCGTTCCTTCATCTGTCGCAGAGTAATATTCCGAGAATGATCGCTTGCCCCCTGCCTCCAAGTAATTTTTCGTATATTGCTTCATCTTGTCCAAAGAACAGATCCCTTCTTTGGCTGTCTGCAAGGATAAGCTATTCATATCAGTCGCATATAAACGCGTCCGCTCGTATAAGCCTTCTTCTTGAAGGAGAATAGCCATTGAGTACACTTCTTCTCCAGTCGAACAGCCCGCATGCCAAATACGTATAGAAGGAAGCGACCTCAGCTTAGGAACCACCTTCTCCCGAAACGCCTTGAACATGGAGGGATCGCGAAACATTTCTGTCACGGGTATAGACAAATTGCGTACAAATCTGTCTACACACAGTCGATCAGACAGCACCTTGCCTTGTAATGCCGAAATCGATTGAAGCTGCTCACGGAAAATTTGATGCCATATTCGACGTTTTAGTGATGGATACGCATAGTCTCTAAAGTCATATCCATACATTCGATACACACCTTCCAACAGCAGTTCGATCTCAATTCTCTCACGAACCGATTCTTGATCCATGCTGTTATTATCTACTTCTTGCCTAAGTTCATTCACTCGGTCTCGTTATCCTCCTCTCCTACACGCCCTGTCTATGATGTACATCCACCCATACAAGACACTTATCATCTTCATGCAAGCTTTCATTTTCAAACAATTGCTGCCATGACAATGAATCATCGATATCCGTCTCTGTCTTAACCAATTCAGTCAAATCCGCTATCGCCATATCTAAAGATTGAACGGATGACTCTACCAGCCCATCCGTATAAAGACCAACTCGGAAACGATGGGTACATGAGATTTCCTTTACATCAATGTGGAGTTCAGGGAACATTCCGACTGGATGACCCGTCGTCTCCATCTGAATCACTTCACCATTTTCCATAACTACAATGCCAGGAGGATGTCCTGCATTCGCATAGCGAATGACATCATTCTTCGTATCTACAATTACGTATATAGCCGTCATGTAATATAGCGTCAAGCTGTCATTCATATAAAGCTGATCGAACTTAGCATTTAACTGCTGCAGTACAATATCTGGTGCTGCCTCACTTTTGACCGTTGTACGCAATGCTGATGCAATATACATACACAACAATGCTGAAGACACACCATGTCCCATCATATCTAAAATGAGTACACCATATTTGCCGTTACTAAGCGGAAACCATGCATACAAGTCTCCCGCCAGTTCTTCTGAAGGCCTGTAAATTGCCTTGATCGTGATGGCCTGATCTTCATAAGGCTCCGTTAATACAGATTCTTGGACCTTTGCAGCAAGTCGAAGCTCCTGCCGGATGTGATAGTCTCGTTCTTTATGCCAGTCCTTCTCCTGCTTCAATCGAAGAGCGAGCCTGATTCGCGCCAACAACTCGATGCGGTTAACGGGCTTCGTTACATAATCAACAGCACCTGCATCCAATGCATCTGCTAGTATGTTCGAATCCGCTACCGCAGTCACCATAATAATGGGTATATCACGCAAATGATTTAACTGCTGTATATGTCTGCAAGCCTGCAAACCATCGATTTCAGGCATCATCATATCTAATAAAATGAGATCAACATCCGGCTCTTTCGGATGAGCATCTTCAGATTTACCCGAATAATCGAGTCCTAGGTGCTGGTACATCTCTTGTGCGCAAGAAGCTGTAGAGATGCGTTGGTATCCGTCTTTACGCAATATTTCTCGGATAAGCATGACGTTTGTTGGATTATCATCTACAACAAGTATGTTCATAGAAAAATCCTCCTTTCTCTGTTACCCTCTATTTTATTATGATACACTGCACAACTATATCGAGCCACTTTATCACTGAATTACATAGGTACTAATCATATGTGTAATGATATATTACCCCACCAATTTCAGCATAAAAGACCGACTATCTTATTGCGATAATCGGCCTCCTCTGAACGTATCTATGATCGATAGTCTATGACTGTGTACGGATACTTGCCAGCTAGGATTTCGAGTTAACAGCACGGTACACCTTCCACACTTGCACACCTGCATCTACCCACGAATACCAATTCGGCTGACAACTGGGCTGCTGAGGCGCTGATGAAGAAGCGGATTCCAATGGACCAATAGGTGTTGAGCTCATAGGCGGTTGCGGATTAGGATGTTCGGAAACTCGCCCCTTGCCCCCTGCTGCCTTCCCGCGAAGACCATGTGCAAATCCTGCTGATACTTCTTTGACTGCCAACGTCACTTCACTTAAAGCTTCGCCCGCATGCTGCATCGAATCTGTTATCGGCTCCAGCTTGCTCATCTGATGCTGGATGCTTGCCGTAACTTCATTCGCATTGCGTGCCACAGCTTGTAAATCTGCATTTAACGACTCAATCGTACGCTGCACATTTTCAAGGGTAGCAGAGGCGCGTTCCAGTGACTGATTAGCAGCCTTTAAGGTCTGAATCATAAAATAGACGAGTACAACGAATGCGATAGCCGCAATACTAACACTTATTTGCCATATCATAGATAGTCCCTCTCTTTCTACACACGCTGTAAACACATACGCTCTTCTGTCTTTCTATCACTATCAGCTCCATCATATAAAGCCATCAAATATGATTATTAATCTTACGTTATCCGCCGCGCCATTATTGCGGTGCTATATGATGATATACCCTGTGTAACTAAGGCTGAAACAACTACAACATGCGATAATGTTGCATGTTTCAAAGATCTGCAAGGACGGTTATGAATGTGTCAACAAGCGACAAAGGAGAGGTTAATCATGTTAAGATGGGCATTTCTGTTTCTAATCATCGCCTTAATTGCAGGTGTATTTGGTTTTTTTGGGATCGTGGAAGCTGCGACTTCGATTGCTAAGATAGTCTTCTTTATCTTCTTAATCCTATTTATTGCATCTCTTCTAACTGGAAGAAGGACATAACGGTCTAATGTTGCAAGCAGCGAATGAGCACATCATAGATGAAAGCAACACAAAAGGGGTATTCGCAGTCTTTACAGACTAACGAATACCCCTTTTGTTCATTAAAGTCCTTTGTTGAACTTCTCACGATCCCATTGGCCAAGCCAGCGAGAGGACAGCACCCCGGCCGTCATAGAGCCATTAACGTTTACAAGTGTACGACCCATATCAATGAGCGGCTCAACCGATATGAGCAACCCTGCCAGTGCGACAGGAAGATTCATGGAGGATAAGACGATAAGCGCTGCAAAAGTTGCTCCGCCTCCAACACCTGCTACGCCAAAGGAACTAATAGCGACGACCGCGACCAATTGAGCTAAAAATCCTAAGTCCAACGGATTAATGCCTGCGCTAGGAGCAATCATAATTGCCAGCATGGCTGGGTAAATACCCGCACATCCATTTTGTCCTATTGAAGCTCCAAATGTCGCACTAAAGTTCGCAAACGATTGCGGAACACCTAAACGATCTACTTGCGTTTCGATATTCATCGGAATCGCACCTGCACTTGAACGTGATGTAAATGAAAAGGCAAGCGTAGATAATGAACGTTTGAAATATCCGATCGGCGATATTCCCGAAACAGCCAACAACAACGCATGTACAAGCAGCATAAGTGCTAATGCAACATAAGAAGCAACCACGAACTCTCCCAATTTCAATATTTCAGCGGGGGCAGTTGTTGAAACCACCTTCGTCATTAAAGCAAATACGCCATATGGTGTAAGCCTCAATACAATCGTCACCATTCTCATTACAACCGCATGCAATGCATCAATGATGGACATAAACATTTTGCCGTGCTCTGGCTTCTTTCGGGCTACCCCTAATGCTGCAACCCCAATAAATGCCGCGAAAATAACAACTGCAATCGTAGAGGTACGACGTGCTCCCGTCATATCCAAAAACGGATTAACTGGAAGGAACTCCAACACCTGCTGCGGAAGCGTAAGATCTTTTACTTCTTCAACTTTCGTATCCAAATATTCGCCTCGCGCTACTTCCTGATCACCAGCTTGAATGTCGAGAGAGGATAAGCCAAAGAACAGCGAGACAGAGATAGCGATAACAGCTGCAATAGCTGTCGTCCCGACCAATATCCCAATGATCGTAGCACTCATCTTACCAAGACCTGTTTTGGATTGCACATGAATAATAGCAGAAATAATCGAAACAAAAATGAGCGGGATAACGACCATTTGTAACAACTTTACATATCCCGTTCCCACAATACTAAGCCAATCATTGACCGATTTTACAACGGAATGATCAACACCGAATATGAATTGAAGTAAAGCACCAAAACCAATACCGATACCTAATGCTGCAAACACACGCTTAGTAAAAGGCACATGCTTGCGCTGCATTCGGTACAACAGACCGATTAGCAGCCCTGCTGCCGCTAAGCATAGCAGCACGATCCATAAGTTTGTCATAACTAACATCTCCTTGCCTTACTAACATTCTGTATATTGAGTTTGTATAACTATATTCCTTATCTTACTTACACCTATTTGGAATATCCAATCCGTACGCCAAATCCTAATTATCCACTTCTAATGTTAGCATTAGGACGAGCTTGTATTCCTTTCCCCGCTTAAACAACTTTGGCTTCTTCATTTTTACTTATCTTTGCGCAGTCCAAAGCGGATGGTCCATTGACCTGTTTCTGCTCGGATGTCATCAACTTGAATAAGAGCTGGCAAATAAGCACGAAGATCAAACGCGATTGGCTTCTGTTGTGACTCCAACCAACGTTCAGGAATTGGAATATGCTTAAGCGTCATGCGTGAAGGCGTCAAGAGCAGGGTCTGTGTCTGCGTGTTCCAATTCACGTCCAAATAAATATGAAACTCTGCATCAAGCATGTCCCACGGACGGAGGTGAAGTGTGACATCCAACTGATCCTCTAACAGCTGAATATCCATCCCTTGAACATTCCATTGAGTCCACTCCGGCTTCTGCTTCAGCAATTGCTGAACATATGTAGAAGCATATTGATTCCATTCTTGCTCGGAAATCGTTATTTCTCGACTGCGTTCCTGGGTAACACGCTTCAGAATAGAAGGAAGACTATTGTCCGGTACGGCTTGCCAACCTATTGGCCTATCTGGCTGAATATAAAAATATAGGCAGACTCCTGCCACAATAACCAATAGGAATACACTGATTATGATGCGCAGTAACCATGATTTCTTTTTCTTCGCCAATCCATCTCCCTCCATTCTGCTCTACAGCTTAAGTCAACGCTTCATGGATAACCAACTTCCACACAATAACTTACAATAAGTTAGGAAGTAATATATATGTATTGTATAACCATAATCAAATATAAACAATACAGAAAAAAGCTCCATCACCCACCCAACGTTCAAAGCAGTGAGAAGCTTCACATTAAGATACATCCTATTTCATTAACGTTCATCGTCAGCTATTCAAATTTCTCATCTGAGCAACATGTATAGCCTCATACATAGGACGCTCATGCATATGTGTTCGATAAAGTACAAGACGGTCGACTGACCAATTAGTATACTCCTCATCATTTTGCTGAAAAGGAAGTATAAAAGGTTCATTACCTTGAAATTGTCGCGCTACTGTTATATGCGGAGAGTACGGCCTTGATTCCCTCTCGTACCCCTCCAGCGCGAGATGCCTTCCAACAATCTCAGCAATGCCTAATAAAGATTCCTTCTCACCATGAACATCTCTCCATAATACTCGTGGCAAGCTGGGTCTTCCAAATGTCCCCCATCCTCCTAATCGCAGCTCGAATGGTGAGCTGTTCGCCCCAGCTTCATTCATTCTTGCTTGAATATCTGGGATTCTTTCTACCTCAATATCACCTAAAAATTGAACCGTGATATGATAATCCTGCCACATTGTCCATTTACGGAAGGTTACCGCTGAGGAGCGAGCATATGCATCAACCTGATTATGCAGCATATGCTTCCACGCAAGTGGAAGCTCAATCGCTATAAAAACTCTCCATGTGGGTTCCATCTTGGCACCTCGGGTTTGCGCAATTTTTAAGATTCAACCTCGTCAGTTTGGCTATAGCTTACTTCATTCATACATAAAGAAATAAAAACAGTCGGCGATTATACCTCTTGTTCAGGCACTGGTGCAGGTGATACTAGCGGGGGTTTCTTATATGTCTCTACATCTTTCGGAAATAGGATAAACTTCTCCAACACAATCGATAACATCGAAAAAACGCTAGCTTCCAAAAAAAGAACCACATCTAGTTGTAATTTAGGATCCCAATCAGGTGCCCATATGGATATACCGTGATAAACCCAAGGATGAATGACAATAAAAGCAACGGCATGACTGAAAAGATACACTCCAACTATTTTGCCTACGGCTACAACTGAAAAAGATTGTATATGGTTCATATATGGCCGGAGAACCATATAACTCCACACAATTCCGCATGCGTTACCAACAAAAGTCGCCCATATATAGGGCCACTTTAGTCCGTGTAAAAGTAACATAATAAACCCAATTCCGATGAGCAAATTGCCTACTCCAATTAGGATATAGGTACTTCGTTGTCTCATCTCTCTCTACACGCTTCCTTCCGTTACAACCTGACTAGGATGCATTACTTCCTTAATAACATCATGTTTCGATATAAAAGTAAAAGGGATGCGTTCAATTTTTATAATATCTTTAACTTATATTTTGGAAACGTACTATCTTTAGTATTGATCAGCTTCAAAAAAAGAGAAACAAGCTGGCCCGAGTATGTTATCGGAACCAGCTTGTTGTGCGGACGCTTCTTCTATCCTTATTAAATTAGACCTTAGCTTCTAACTCTGACCATTTATTACCTAACTGAGGACGTTGATAAGCAGCCATCTTCTCCAATAGCTGAACAACATCATCTTCACATACAACTAAATGATGATGGCCAGGTAAAGCAAAGCCCGCTTCGATCGATTGCTCCATCAATTGCATAATGGGAGTATAATAGTGTTCTATATTTAACAAAGCAACCGGCTTCTGATGTATTCCTAGCTGAGCCCAACTTAATACCTCAAACCATTCCTCAAATGTACCAAAACCACCTGGCAATGCAATATAACCATCTGCAAGACTTCCCATTTTGGCTTTGCGTTCATGCATATCTTTTACGACTATGAAGTCAGTTAATCCACGATGAGCCATTTCTCCAGTAAATAGCCCTTGGGGCATTACCCCGATAACTTCTCCACCCTGTTGGAGTACAGCATCAGCCAATTCACCCATTAAGCCAATTTTCGAACCTCCATACACAAGTCCAATACCGCGAACCGCCATTTCGTTTCCTAATCTCCGAGCCTGCGCTGCATAATTAGGGTGATTTCCTGTATTCGACCCAGCAAAAACACAGATGCGTTTCATCCTTATCGCTCCCATCATTCGTTGTCCGTTGCTTACTCACTTTCTATCAGATAAAGTATATTATACAGATGTTGGAACAAAAAGAGGAGCAAACATGACCATGCCTAGAATAGAAAATATTCAACAATTCGAGCAATGGGTACAACAGTTTTATGAGCAACGTCAATGGTCTCAATATAATCCTTTTATTCGCGCTGGATTCATGATGGAAGAAGTAGGAGAACTGGCTAGAGCCATTCGGGCAATTGAAATAGGGCGAGACCGACCTGATGAAGAGGTAATGTGTTACGATCATGCTCGACAGCAGTTAGTTGAAGAACTGGGAGATATTTTAGCAAATATGTTAATCTTGTCCGATAAGTATGATATATCCTTAGATGAAATTATGAATGGGCATGTAGCTAAGCTTAGTGCTAGATTCGATACATAAATTAAGACGTAGAGCATTGTTATATCTCAATATTTTAACTCGAATAATTTCTTAACGCAGTACTCTTACTTGCATTGCTGTTCGTGCCAAGAGCTTTACCTGCAATTAAGCTTCAGTATGTACATGCATATCGCCCATCATAGAAGGATTAATAATGAAGCTAATTTACTGCCTCGAAGCTCTTGGCTGCCGCTCATAACTCTCATTTTCTTTTTCCAGTAGTGCCGTTAAATTGTAGTTGGATTCGAACCAAGTGCTAATAACAAGGCTATCCTGCTTCATCGCAAAATCAAAAATCATCTCACCATGGGTCCAATTCTTTTTATGCTTCAAAGCTTCGATAGCCATCATACGGAAAGAGGCGACATGGCGCTTCTGCATTCCCTTACGTAACTGTACAACTACACCGTCTCGACATTCTAGCGGATCATGCTTAACTCCAAACTTACCAATCACATCATTGCGAAGACACACGACTAAAGTCCCGCCTGACAACCCTAGTAGTTCAGGTTCTAACTGTTCAAATACTAGGCTTAATTGTCTAGTAAGACTCATTTCATACACTTTCGGCATTTTTAATTCCTCCTTTAATATTTCAACCCATTTTATTACACAATGGCTCTACACAGGCATTATAAGACATAATTATACAATATACAACATATTTCGAACATTTCTTCTCAATTTTGTCGAAATTAAACAAAAACAAAAAGACCCTTTGTCATTAAGACAAAGGGCCTATGCCACTAAAATGTTTCTGATCGAATAAGTCCAAGTCGCTTCGACTCCACGATAGCTTCCGAACGGGATCGCACGCTTAACTTATCAAATATACGAGTTAAATTGTATTCTACCGTTCGCTGACTCATATGGAGCTTCACGGCAATCTCTTTATTGCTCAGTCCTTCTGCTACCTCTTGCAAAATGTCCTGCTCACGTTCATTAATGGAAGCTTCTTCAACCGTCCCATCACTGCGAGTTACCTTCACTTCTCCACGTCGAAGCTGCTTAAGCAAAGAAACAGGAATAACCGCCTCCCCACGCATAGCACAATAAATAGAAGCTAGCAGTTGTTCACGAGATACGGTTTTAGAAATAAAGCCAGACACACCGTATTGAATGAGCAAGTTAAAATGAGAGATGATGTCGTGGCCCGTATAGATGATTACACGCCTGTCCGGATCTTCCTGCATCAATCGCTTCGTAAGCTCCAAACCCGTAATCGTTGGCATATTCAAATCACATAAAATAATATCGAACGATTCCTGCTTAAGCGCTTCTATTGCTTCCATGGCAGAAAGAACGACATGAACACTCATATTGGAGTCTTGTTCAATCATCGTCTTTGTTCCTTCACCTACAGACGGATGATCATCAACTAATAAGATACGAATCTCGCTCATGTTCATTTTCCCCTCTACTGCTAGATAATATAGTTGGCAGCATGATCTGGACTTCAAAACCTTGCCCTTTCTCAGAATGGAACTCTATCTCACCTTCCAAACTAATGACTCTCTCACGAATTCCTGACATTCCCATATGACTAAATGAAGACTCCGTCTGATGCAAGTCCATACCTACACCATCATCTTTGTATGTAAAATAGACTTGGTCGTTCATCTGTTTCAGTTCAATCCATACTTTATCTGCTTGAGCATGTTTCGATGTATTTCGAAGCAGCTCCTGTACAATTCGGTAGACAGCTGTAATTTGCTCTTCACTAAGCATGCTTTGCAGTGGCTCTACTTTAAATTGCACATCGAAATTCACATGGAGACGCATATGATCGAGCAAGGAATCAAGTGCCTGCTGCAGCCCTAGCTCTTTTAACAAAGGAGGCCTCAACTCATTACACGTCTCTCGAATTTGGAAGATAACATCGAGCAAACCTTCTTTAATGTCATAGAGCTGCTGCATCGATTCCGATGACAACTCATACTTGTAGTCCGTCAAGAATGTTTCCAGCTTGCGGAACCATATGAGTTGATCTTGCAGCGCAGAGTCATGCAAGTCAGAAGCCAAGCGTCTTCGTTCATTTTCGGATAGACAGAAGATTAACCGCAATACCCATGGAGAAGCTCCTCGCCCCTTTTGCATCTCCGTCTCCAGATCATCTAGCAAATTTTGAATCAAATACAAGTTCTCATTTAAGATACTTGTATAATTGGCTACAGTCTTAAACCATCTTAGTTCATCCACATTGAACGTTGTGTTGTTCACTTTGTTACCGATCCAGATCGCATATAGCTGATCGTTACGCCGCCCGATTATGAGACATAAGCCATCTTCCAAAGTAACGATATCAGCCACCTTCAAGGAACGACGCCCAAGCAGCAACTTGTGATCCTCTTCGCATAGCTGCATATCTTCAGGATGCTCTATAGAACCTGCTCCCTTATCGATCGTAAAGAAGTGGATATCTTCCACCGGCATTAAAGTGCGAATTTCTTGTGATAGAGAACGCTCCAGATCATCGTGCTTCATGACTTTGGATAGTGCGCTAGAATATCGATCCAATCCCTCTTGTAGAGAGTACATCTGCTTAAATATTTTTGGGCGATAGCGATAGTCTATTTGCTCTTTCAAGTAGAGCAGTAGCATCATGCTGCTGTATACGATAATGAAAAATTTGAATCCTACCCAAAAATAAGACTCCGTTTGTAAACTGATTACTAACAATGTCGTTACAATAAGAGAAGGAATTAACGCTAATGCTGCATAGTACTTAAATCGTGTAACGACAAAATCAACGTCAAAGAGCCGCTTCGACGTGAATAAATACAAATAGCCTATCGGCAGAGCGATAAGGAACAGTGTAGTAAAGTGATACACAACTAATTGAGTATTAAATAAAAGAAGTGGGATTAAGTTCAATACCACAAAAGGTGTAAACGCTATCGCATGTGATACTAACATAATTTTAAACAACGGTTTTAGCTTAGCATGCCGTGGTTTACGGTAAACATCGATCAAACAATATAAACAAAGCCCATAACCTATAATCAAAGTTATATATGTTAAAAATGAACTTGCATCGAAAGTTGTTGAAGCAAAAACATCTGTCACTGCTAATATGAAATTAATAATGACCACGAGTTCAATAAATAATAAAGCGATGAACGTAAATTTGGATTTATATATAAATTCAATATCATAACGTCGCAAATATACATTCATAAAATAAAGAAAAACAAATGGAATCACTGGAAGAAGCCCTGACATAATAAATCTTCCAATTGGATCAATACGAATAGCAAGCGAAGAAGCATAGTAGGAAAAACCAATCATTAGAAAATACATGACAAGGATAACTGCAGCCTTGTCATGTTTACACTTCACATACAAGATAAGGGATATAATCAAATTAGCTATAAAGAAAAATAACGGTACTATAAAGCCAAAAATCAATTCACTCTCTGGCATTGATCTTATACCATCTGCGACAAATGTATACAATTTCGGGCCGGTTATAGGAGAGTCAACTAATACACTATTAGCATTTTCAATCCTCCCATATTTAATAAATATATCCGTTTCGGCCGCGGGTTTGCCATCTACTTCGATTACTCGATCTCCAACTTGCAATCCATTCACATACGCTTTTCCCAATGGAGAGATTTCTGTAATTATCACATTCCCAAACTTGTCGGGCTCTCCAAATATACCTATTATTGGCACCGTAAAGATAACGAACGTAATATAAGAAAAGAACGTGCAGATTAACAGCACGACTGACATAAAGTATGCCTTATGCGTAGTATGCTGATTTTCTGCACGGTCTATTTTTATCTCCAATTGTTAGATACCCCGTAGTAGACGTTCTCTGCTGCTATATTGCTACCCATAACATCAAAGAGCGCCTTACTTTCAGTTTCACTTATCCCCGCGAACTGCACTTTACCTTGCAAGAAGCTCTCCATCAGATCGCGGTCCTTTAATAAGGATTGAATAATATCATTTAGCATCATTGTCTCGATTGCCTCCCCATATTCATCTCTTTCAGTGCCTCACTTCTAAATCTAACAGGTAGGTAACGTTTTCACTCCGCAATTCGGTGTTGTATTTACCGCAATATTATTGCGGTATTATACTTGCGCGATTTGCAGGATTCTGCAATATCCATATCCCACCTACCTTGCCAGACATTTATTGTAGCGCATGAAGGAAAAAATGGGCAACTATTAATCCGCGCATTTGCAATACGTGGACTTATAGCTACCCATTTGGACAAATTCTACCGTATCAAATCATTGCATTTTATATCTAAAATCATAGTTCTAATTTAGCTCAGCACGCTGCATACGATACTGGTTGTTCGCCAATAGAACTCGTTCAGCACTTCCCGCCATCAAGTAAGCAAGCAAATGTTTCACATGCGCACTAATATGGAATAAAGGCAGCAGCCCATCTAGAACCCCCATTAAACAGCAATAGGCATTCATCGCGGAGCATTGCTCTTCCTCTTGATCTTGCCTTAGTTTCGTTACCGCAGACAATAGACGCTCCGCCTTGGATGCAAATTGCCCAGTAATTCCCCCCGACAACGGGTAAAGATGTTCTAGCCAAAGCTCTTCTACTTCTGCAGTCTGAAGCAGTCCTTCTTCCGTAAGCTTCATGACAGCGCTCGACAATTCTTTTAAAGCAGCCGACCATCTTCGCAACAGCTCATCCTTGCCTTCATACAATCCCGTTTGAGATGAATACTGTACAACTTCTTGCACAGCTTCGTCAAAAACAACGCCCCACTGGCCATCTACTTCCTCAAACTGCTTTATAATAAACTGTTTTTGTTCAGAACGTTTCATATATTCCACATAGTTCGAAGCAATCTCTTTATAAATGCTACAGCCTGCATCCAAGCCACGGCTCGGAAACAACATGCTGACAGATGCCATCATTCGCACAAGCTGCACATAACGGGCTTGTCGATTAGAACGTGTGCGCTCAATTTCTATATGTACGAGTTCATACGTATAAGCGTAAAAACTACGAAGCAATTCAGATAATAACGGATGCTTCCACATCCCAGATACACAATTGTGTTCAACTACAGCTACCTGATTGTCAGGCTGTAGGGGCACAAGTGGACCAACACCAGGACACTCACTCTCCCACTGCTCACATAATTGTAAATAAGAGCTTTCATCAAGCTGACGTTGTGAAGGATATTTCGACAAATATGCTTTCAATCGATCTTTAATTTGTAAAAAGCAACCCTCAACAGCTTCTTCCTGCTCGAATTCTACATGAATAGCAATATGAGGACCGAACCTCCAATGCCGCTGCACATAGGCTCGTACGAAGCTGCCATTCGCTTTCATTTGCTGGAGGACAGGTCTAATACCATCAAGCAACAAAGCTTGCTTATCATCTTCATAATAGTAGACTTGCATTGACTTCCACATACGGGGGAACTCCTTTCCTGATCACCTACAGTAAGATACCCCCTATAAATGAATAAACGATGCTGAAACGGCAGGGGTCACCGTTTACAGCATCGTCACTCTAGTAGCAGAGGGGTCAGTTTTTCAACAGTAAAGGTCGCTAGGGGAGAGGGACGACCTTATCAACTGTTGAATGAGGAGAACCTGACGTAACTGCAAGGTTGTCTTATTTGCATCATATACGATTTTTCGGCATTATTCACCGACAACTAGTGTTGTAATTACCACAATAAAATTGCGTTGTTGGTTCGGTGATTATCCGCATTGACGAAATAGGAAAATCATGCTATTTTATAACCAACGGTTAGTAACCAATGGTTATAAAATGTTTATCTCCATTTTTATACATAAAAACATAGCTAATAGGAGTGATCTCATGAACAAAGCTCAACGCTCAGAGTTAACGAAGCAAGCGATTTTATCCGCTGCTGCTGATCTTTTCACGAGTACTGGATTTGAGAAGGTTACCATGCGAGAGATTGCAAAGCAGGCAGGATGTTCACACACGGCCATTTATATCTATTTTCAAGATAAAGAAACACTGCTCTTCCAATTAGCTAAACAGCCATTACAACAATTGCAAGACCGCCTGCATGAACTTCAGCAAGATACGAATCTTGCTCCTGATGCAACATTGAAGCAAATGGCACTAGCTCTCATCCATTTTGGACTTACCTATCGCAGCATGTATCATTTATTTTTCTTTGCTCGCTCATCCAGAGTTGATGAAAAAGAACCTAATTTAGTCATACAGAAGCTGCGGAACGATCTATTCTCTGTACTACGATCATCCATGGCTGACATGATTAACGCTCCAGAAGAAGATACACAAACATTGGCGTATACACGTGCTTTCTACTATTGTTTGCATGGCATTATTACTACGTACCTCGAATCAGATGAGTCTGATTCTGAACTACATGTTCGTTTGGATGATACGTTTGAATTAACAATTGATCTCTTTCTAACAGGGATTCGACATCATATACAACGATAAATAACGAGACTTAATAGAAAACAACTTAAAGGAGGATTTCTTATGAAGTTAGAACAAATTTCTACTCATATATGGTCTTTAAAAACGTGGTTCTTGTTTCCGATGCGAGTGTGGCTAGTTAAGGACGAAGAAGGCATTACTCTTGTGGATGCTGGCATGCCATTTATGGCCCGCAGCATTCATCGTGCGATCGATCAACTGAATGCAGGCTCCTTGCAGCGCATCCTACTAACCCATGGCCATAGCGATCATGTTGGTTCCGTGCATAAGCTTCACAGTGCTTATAATGTTCCGATATATGCTCACGAAATAGAAGTTCCTTATATGGAAGGTCAACTTACATATCCTCGCCGTCGCAAAATTGAAAAAAATATACGAGAAGGATTAGCTGCTGCTCTTCCGACTACTGAAAATGGCCATCTACAATCGTTCGCTGGATTACAGCCCTATTTGACACCTGGTCATTCTCCTGGACATACCGTATACATGCACGAAAAGGACGGTGTCTTACTGGCAGGTGATTTGTTCACCTCCAAGCGCGGTCGCTTGAAGCGCCCTATGTCTGCCTTTACTGCTAATATGAAAGAAGCGATCGAAAGCGGCTCGATCATTACTCAATTGCAGCCGAAACATCTTGAAGTTTGCCATGGCGCACCTGTTTTGAATCCTGCCTCTCAATGGGAGGGCTATCTTGCAGAGAATATGAAAGATTATAAATAGACCAACTGATGCTAAAAAAGACCGCATTATCAAGCAGATATATGCTTGTATAATGCGGTCTTTTAGTACAATTACAATTATAAAGAATCTTATAAATAGGTAGGCACCATCTCCGCAATACAGCGGACTGCCTCACTACTACTCTAATTATATAAAGATAACTTAGGCGTATAATCTGTAAATCGATACAGCTGTGCTGGTCGCTGCGAATAACGATTCGAAGTGAGCAGCCCCCCATTGTCTCCGCGCACTTCCTCAATAAGCCCTTGGCGAGTACGAGTTGATGTCAGCTTACGTACAAAATTCGGTTCCTCAAACGTGGGTACGACCGTCTGCAGCACTTGATACAGCTCACTTATCGTGAATGCTTCCGATAAAAACTGCTTCGCAATCGTTGTCGTCATCATCTTCTCTCGTATCATATCGAGGGCATCCTGAATAATAAGACGATGGTCAAATGCCAAATCCATATTCAGAGCCTCTTCAACCGGAATCAGCTTCAAGTCTGCCGCATCATAAGAAGCGCGACGGGCAGCTAATACTTCCTCCTGTACGAGAGCACAAAATGCGTGCGACAATATCCAACCACGCGGGTCTCTACCTGGAGTACTGTATATATTCAAATATTCAATATGAACATCTGTTACGTTTGTCTCTTCTTGAAGCTCGCGTCGAGCACACTCATATAATGTCTCCGTCTCTCTGCAAAAACCACCTGGTAAAGCCCATTGTCCTGCAAACGGCCAGCGTTTGCGTTGAATAAGCAATACTTCGAGCTGTCGCTTCGGCATCGACTTCTTCACAGTAGGACGTTCCTCAGTCGTAATTGTAAATATCACAATATCCGCCGGAGCACCATCTGGAGTACGGTAACGGTTAGGTGAGTAATTTTTCTCATAATCATCTAATGGCTGCTCTAGCGATGAGGCCAAATTGGATGCTTTCTGCTCTTCTACATGAGATGTCGCAGTGTCTGCATCAGATACCTTACGCTCAGACGCACTGGATTGGCAAGAGTCGGCTTCGTTACCGTTCATGATTGTATCTATCCCTTCCATATAAAACATGATATCGCCCTACTTGTTCCGTTATCTTAAACCATATAACGGACTAATAACGTTACCTTTATTTATTATGTATAATTGTCTATTTAATAATATAAATACGACATTTATTATAAAGTGTCAACTATTTGCATGTGAAATGGTTATTATACACCGTTTAAATAAGCTTGTCCTTTGTTAAGAACGCTAAGAACATTACTATCTGCTTCATTTATATACTGCTGCCCATTCTCATCGCTACCCATATTTTACTTCAATTTACTTCCTTCATGCTAATTATAGCTGATCCTCTATTCATAACAATCAAAAAAAGACTTCCCGAATAGGTTTCTCATTCAGGAAGTCCACCCTTAGTCTTTATAAGGATCAAACTCGTTAGCACCAGCCATACAAACCCCGATTGGCCTCAATACGTGCATAACGTCAATCGTGTTGCGATGCGCATCCAACACCGTTTGCAATTTACGGTAAACGAATGGACTTTCGTCTGTACCTGCTCCCCGCAGCTCAACACCGAATGCATGCACAGCCTGATTCATTTGAGTAGTTGTAATTTTGCCGCCAGTACGTTTGCGTGTACGCCAATTCATTTTACCTGCCGCTTCGGTACGACTCATAACACGACCCGCTCCATGTACGGTACTATAAAACGAATCCCGATTCTCTTCCGTATCCTTGCCGCGTACAATAACTGAAATATCACCCATACTGCCGCCAATAAAGCCTAACTGACCTGGAGCAGAAGGTGTCGCTCCTTTGCGGACAACGATTGTATCCCTTCCGTTATGCATTTCACGCCATGCATAGTTATGATGATTATGCACCTCAAAGTCAGCTTCTGTCCCTAATATGGACAATACCTGGTCCATCACATAGTCGCGGCCCGCATAAGCATATCGTCCAGCCAACTGCATCGCGCGATAATACATCTCTCCAAGTTCATGCCCTAACTCTAACAGCACAGGCGGCTGATCCATTTTCTCTCCCGGGGCCTTTGCAAAAAACTCACGTCCCGCCGCTAAGTTAATGAATCCACTCGCCGTCCGATGTCCGAAGCCTCGACTTCCAAAGTGATTACCAATCCACAGACGTCCTGTTTCTGTCTCCTCGAATAAGTCAACGAAATGATTGCCGCTGCCCACTGTGCCAAGCTGTGCTCGAGCCAACGCAAACAGCTTGTCATGCTCCTGTTGTCCGATTTCTCGATAAACAGCCCAATCCGGATCATCAAACAACTCATGATCCACTCGCTCATTATTTACACGCCCTACACCGAACGAAATCGATCGAGCAATCTGGTCCATCACTTCTGAAATACGCGGCAGAACGTCAGATGCCATTAAGTTCGTTCGCACCGCCTTATTACCACATCCAATATCGTAACCGACACCTGACGGGGAAATTTGTTCATCATATACGACTACACCGCCTATCGGCTGACTGTATCCTTTATGATGATCAGCCATAAGCAAAGACTGAATCACTCTACCAGTCTCTGCGCAAGTTTGTGCTTGTGACAGAGCACCCGCATCTGGTTCTCCCCAGACACGGACTCCATTAATGGTTTGATAATTTTTATTGATGCTAGCTTCCATTTTTAATTAGGCTCCTATTGCAAAAATTTGATTATGAACAGTCACGCTGTAATTTAAATTGTAACGTATCCAGTGCTAAATCCATCGTCTGTTGGGGTTGATGTGATTCCCAGTTGGTACGATCGGCAACGATACCGAACTCTGATCGCGGTAGTTCATACTGATTTATAGTTACAGATTGCGCAGTCTCCAGCGACTTCATTACAGATGCTGCTTGTATTTCCGGTGAACCGTGCATCTCTGTCATATTCGTCATCGTCGAAGCGTGCTGATCGCAATCGCCTACGTTCACTCGCTCCATAAATCTAACAAGCGATTCCTCGTTTTCTACCAAACAGATGCTTTCATGATCAATACGATCATCTCTCCATACTGGGATACGAACAAATGCTACTCGATCCTTAGGATACACGAACAGCAAGTTGCGCGAAGAAGGCATAAGCTGGATTCGGGATGCTTTGCGATCCCCCTTCTCATCAGCTACGACTGTCCATTCTTTTGCCTCGAAAATATCAAATACTCGTGCCGCGCATTCTACACTTTCACTTCCCGAGCGCACATCAGCGTCTAGCTGCTTCCACACAACATCCTCTTGCCCATGACTGGATACGATTGACCATGTACGTCCGAATCGCTCTTTCAATAAACCTTGAATCGCTTGCACCGCTTGTGCGTAGCGTTCAAATACCGTTAATCCCGCTTCAAATAATACTAAAACCCGTTCGTCAGGGTGTTGTGCATGTAAGTTTGTACTCATTATATTAGGCTCCTTTTAACGCTGCCAACGGCTTGCATACTGCTACTACTTCAGCAAGCCCTGCGCCGACAACGCTCTCGATTATATGTTCAACATTTTTATATGCTTGTGGTGATTCATCAACGATGCTTTCCAGCATCGGTTGGTTGACTACAATTTCATCTTCCTTACCTACTCTCATGGAGGCAGCAAACTCATCCACGGTCACTAGCTGCTTCGTTGCACTGCGTGATCGAACCCGACCAGCCCCGTGACAGATCGAATAATAATTGTCGCTTCCGCCATCGCGCCCCACCATCAAATAAGAACGGCTGCCCATCGATCCAGGTATAAGCGCTGGATGCCCAGTCTCCAAGTATGGCTTCGGATTATCTGGATGATGCGGCGGCAGAGCACGTGTAGCTCCTTTTCGATGAACGAACATCCGCTGTCCATCATGTACTTCCTCCCATGCGTAGTTATGCATGAGATCATACAGCGTCCGCATCTCAACCTTAGTCCCGAATACATCACGAAACGCTTCGCGAATGCCATATGCGATCAAATGTCGATTCACGACTGCATAGTTCAACGCCGAGTACATCAAGTTCACATACGATTGTGCAAATGGATGCTCCAACGGCGCAAACGTTAATCTCGGATCTGGCGTTCCTTGACCAGACGCACGCATCCATTGGGCCATCGCCTTAATCCCATGCTCACTGACCGCTCCGCCCCATGCTCGTGATCCAGAATGGATCATAACGACGACTTGCCCGTCAAATAGTCCCCATGCTTCTGCAATTTCCCGATTATGTTTATCTATCTCGATCGCTTGCACTTCGGCAAAGTGATTGCCGCTGCCAAGGGTTCCAAGCTGTCTATGCGCTCTATGCCATATCGGTTCTGGAATTTCATCCAGTACCTTTTCATCAAACGAAAATCTACCGCATTCTAGATGCGTCAAGGATGTCGTCTTCTTTGGCGTGTAAATGTCCGGCACATACTTGTTAGGCAAGCCGTGAACACCTTTTTTCAGAACATGCTCCAAACGAATATCCGAAAAATAGCCGCGTTCATGCATGTTCAAAGGCACGTATTTCCCCATTCGTTTAATCAACTTACGCCGTACCTTTACGTCTTTTAGTTCATCACGATGCATATTCGTCAAATGGACTCGCATACCGCAGCCGATATCGTTACCGACAATAGAAGGAGACACATAACCATTCTCAGCCTCCCATACCGCTGTCGTACCTATGCACGTTCCAACACCAACATGAACATCTGGTGTATAGCTCATGTAAGAAGCATTTGGAATCAGTAAATTGTTATTTGCCATTTCAAATACTTTTGCAGGAAGCTCCGCAAATAAAGGCTCACTGGCATAAACGTGCAATTCTCCTGCTGGAAGTGCAACCGTGCGATAAAACGCTGTCTCTGTTTTTGAATCCGTATTCCATATATCTTTATTCCATGTATGCATTACTAACTTCATTCCTCTCGTTTACTGCCAATATCAAATTTGTGCATAAAAAAATGACCGCAGACTCTTCTGTCTACGGTCATTTCCATCCTAATAGAGGGATAATTATCCATCTCTAATGAACACACTCATTCACCCTTGTGGATGAGCGTCCTTAGGAACATATAAAAAGACCATAGACTTCTCGTCTATGATCTCATGATAATCCGTTCATGTTATGCGAAGTACAGCTCACCTGCAGGTATATACTCCAACTAATGTCGAGTAATTCACCATGTGCGAAGTAGCACTTCTGCTCACCGATTATTCCGTCGAGACCGACGAGAAACGTATGAATGTATGCGATTGTCGGTTACCTAGGCTATCATTACGCAGCCAATTACCAGTACCTTTATCATTTCTGAGTTCATTAAACATAAGCATCATCATGTTATCGTCGGCCTCCTTTCGTGTAATATGGACTTATCATAAAGCGGTATTCCAAACATTGTCAACCCCATTTTTAAAAAACAGGTTTTGACCTATCTTTTTGTTCTATCGATTCAAGACCATTCTGCTGTTCTCCACTTACCAACGACGCTTGAGGATTTCTTCGGCTCACATTACCTGTCAGCCATTTCCCATATGGCATGAGCTCCATCATCTTGGACAATAGTAAAGACCCCACTGCAACAACCACCCACGTTATTATTGTCACGATAAAATGCTGTCCTTCAAGCATCAATGTTCGCGTCCACAAAGCAACCCCTGACAACACAAGTGCATGTACTAAATAAGCAGGGAAAGAGTACGATCCAATCCATTTCAAACAACGGTACAGCATGCCTTGGCGTTTTACGATATTCAGCGCAAGCACGTACAGAAGCAGCATCTGTGAAACGGCCAATATAGCGATAGACGGTTTCAAATACGTTGAGATATTTACGTTTACTGGTTCCACACCACCTGCTAACAAACGATAGCTGCTGTACAGATACGCAGCGCCAAACACCATCGCACTCCACGGCAGCACACGCTGTACCCATCGCCGCCACTCAGGGAGGAGGTACGCACAGAGAATGCCCATTGCAATATAGAGTATATACATGCCTGCAAACATGGTACGGTGCCCCAACATATATGCTGCAGCCCCACTCGCATCGGACGTCCATCCGGGCGCGATACGGTAAGACCAGTCCATCAAGGCTAGATGGAGAAGGCCGATCCCTATCATCAACAAAACTAGCCAACGCTTGCTTATCTTCATTCCCTTTTCCAAAGTTATTGCACGTATTTTTATTTGTACTTTATGTACAATTTTGAGTAACCAAGGAAAGAGAAGATACAATTGGAATATCATTAAAATAAACCATAGATGATACCCATATGTCGGGTTAACAAACTGCTGCAACATTTTCATCCAGCCATCTAAAGTGAACATATCTCCTTGCAAAATAAATGCGCAATAGATCAAGGTCCATAATGCGAATGGGACAAGCAGTCCCTGTGCTCGCCGCTTCAAAAAAGCGCCGTATTTCATAGAGGAATGACGGCTATAAAATAAAAGGACGGTTGATATGAATACGAAAGTCAGCGTACCAAATCTCGTAAAGTGATAGAGCAGGCTGATCAAAATCGAGTCAGTCCGATTGATATCTTCACGGACAATATATTCACCAATACTGTGCTGCAGCACAATTGCTAAAAAGGCGAACGCTCGTAGTATCGTGAGCTCTTCTATTCTTTTTTTCGACGTAGACGATGTATGGTTAGGTACAGCATCTGTATTTGCACTTTTCTTATCTTTTTCCTGTTTCTCGAAAGGAACAGCCTCTACTTCTGTGGTATCGTCCATCACAGCAATCGTATTCATCGTTGTCTTCCCTTGCAGGTTCGATTCGGTCACAGATTCACCTCATTGTCACGTTATCCATATAACAGCTTCGTGCATAATGTTATCGCTCTAACCTGAAAACGAGATGAAAGAGGCATAAAGAAAGATTCATTAGTATCCATTTCTGTCGAATTTAAAAGTGTCACCCTCCCTTTTTCTCAAACAAAAAAAGCCATCAATCAAGCTGTACTGATTGATGGCTGCACATCCATTACATATAACTAGTTCATTTACATAAACCCTCTACTTAAAACTTACTGATCTGAATTCCTCTTCGAAAATCTCTAGTAAATTGGCCTGTTCCTCATTCATATCATTATCGAGTATGTTCGTGCTCATCGCCAACACATGATCTCCACCTACAAGACCGCCAGCTATCGTAGCAAATCCATGAATGCCCCCACTATGTCCCCAAATGGAATTACCACTTGCTAGCTTTGTTTCATAAATGCCCAGTCCATATTTCCCAACAGGCGTATCAACCCCCGTCAACATTTGCTGCAAAGATTCAGCCTTCAATAACTTGCCGCCTAATAAGGTACTGAAAAACGTATTCAAGTCAGCCGTTGTCGAAATCATATCACCCGCTGCATCTCCCCATGAAGGGTTCAACTCTGTCATATCGATAAACTTGCCGTTCTCTTTAAAGTACCCTCTTGCATGCTGATCCGGAATATAAGAAGAGCTTAACGGTATAGATGTTTCGTTTAGCTGAAGCGGCTCAATGATGCGCTTCTTAATTTGCTCCGCATAGGTTTCACCTGTCACCTGCTTAATAATAAGTCCCGCTAAAATATAGTTCGTATTTGAATAACTCCAATTCGTTCCTGGAGCGAATAATGGTGCTTCAGCTAATCCTTTACGGACAAGCTCTTCAGGCGTATATCCATGATACGGATTCTTCACTATGCTATCTCTTATAAATGATACCGATGTGTAGTTCGCAATGCCGCTCGTATGATTCAATAACTGCCGAATTGTAATCTTGCTGCCATCATAGCCATTTCCTTGTACGACACCTGGCAGCCATTTCTCTACAGAGTCATCCAAGTGGAGCTTCCCTTCTTCAGCTAGCTGCAAAATAACAGTCGCGACGAACGTTTTCGTCACACTACCTATTCGAAAATGGAAGTCCGCCTTCACTTGCCGTGTATCATAGATGCTCGCTTCCCCTGATGCGTAAGCCCACCGCTCTCCATTTTTCATGCCTGCTGCAATGATTCCTGGAATGTTCTTATGGTTAGCAAGACGATCAATAACTTGCTTAACGGAGCTATTTACTTCAATTGCTGCACGAGTGGATTGCTGCTGTAAAGAAGTTTGGATACCTTGTGTCTGCTGGGATGCTATCTTATCCGACTGGGCTTGTACATTTCCTTGCACAGGCAGCAGTAGAGCTGAAGCTGCAACCATCGCCGATACCGTCAACATTTTAAATTTATTTAATTTCATCGTTTCTCCTCCATATTTTCATTGTCTAGAAAAGACTGCCTCCTACTTAACGCCAAGTAACTTAACTCTGAAATAGGAGGCATTTTCTTCTTAAGGGAATAAGGATTAGTTGAATTCAGTCGTAAGTAAATTGCTCATATTCTCGTTAAATGCTTTTATTAACTCATCCGAATTCGGCTGTGAGTTTATATTCATAGCCATAATGCGCTTGCCATCAGACGTTCCAAGTAGCATACTTACAAATCCATGAATTCCTCCATCATGACCCCAGAGAACCTGACCATTTGGGAGTTTCGTTTGATAGATACCCAATCCATATGTTCTACCGTCACCATTCTCGGTCGCTAACATCTGCTTCAACTGCTCTTCCTTCAATAGCTTGCCGCCGAGCAGCGCAGACAAAAATGTGGACAAATCCTTTCCTGTTGAAATCATATCTCCTGCCGCATTTGCAATGGTTGGGTTCAATTCTGTAATATCTAACAACGTTTGATTGTGTGTGATATATCCTCTTCCATGCTTAGATCCAGGTATGAGGGTACTGCTGCCTGGCAAGAAAGTATCGTTAAGATGAAGCGGCTCTATGATGCGTTTTTCTATTTGTTGATCATACGTCTCGCCTGTTACTTTTTTAATAATTTGGCCAAGCAGCACATAGTTCGTATTGGAGTATTGGAAGTCAGTTCCTGGCTTGAATACGGGCTTTTCTTTCAGACCCATCGCCACTAACTCTTCTGCTGTATAGGTACGCTGCAAAAGTTCTAGATTATTAGGGTCTTTAAAAAGAACACTCGTATAGTTATAAATCCCGCTTGTATGATTAAGTAGTTGGCGAATCGTAATTTTACTACCGTCGTAACCGTTGCCCTGTACAACTCCAGGGAGCCATTTCTCCACGGAGTCATCTAAATTAAGCTTGTTCTCCCCAGCTAATTGAAGCACGACAGTCGCTACAAATGTTTTCGTAATACTGCCAATACGGAAACGTGCATCAGACTCCATTTTGCGTCCTGTCTTAATATCAGCCTTGCCAGCTAAGTAGCCTTGGAACTTGCCGTTGTTGTATGTCACTGCTGTGACACCTGCAATATCAAGCTTCGTGAAGTTATCAATGAGTTTCTGTACTCGTTCAACTTTGGAAGCAGTTCCGCCAAATTCTTCTGCAATGATATTCACATGATGAAGGGCATCTTTATCCGCAAGTAAATTGGTGCTCAATGCCATCACATGTTCACCGCCAGCGATCCCTCCTGCCATAGTAGAGAATCCAGGCAGATTTCCGCCGTGTCCCCAGAATGAAGTTCCATTTGGCAGTTTCGTTTCATAAATACCAAGTCCGTATTTCCCAAGAAGAGGAGCTTCAACCGTTGTCATCATTTGCTTAAGCAACTCTGGCTTCAATAATTTCCCACCTAGTAGTGCACTGAAAAATGTATTCAAATCATCTACCGTCGAGATCATATCTCCGGCTGCATTTGCCCATGAAGTATTCATTTCTGTTGTGTCCAAAAGCTTGCCTTCAAGCTTGAAGTATCCTCTTGCATGAGGACTAGGGAGATGTGTAGAACTGCCTGGGACTGAGGTTCCCTTGAGTTTTAGTGGATCGATAATACGTTTCTTAATCTGCTCACCGTATGTTTCGCCTGTAACTTTCTTAATAACAAGTCCCGCCAGCACCGTATTCGTGTTCGAGTACTCCCAGCTTGAGCCTGGCGCAAACGAAGGCTTTGCGCTAATGCCTGCACGAACAAGATCATCAGCTGTATAGTTTTTGTTCGAGCTCGATTGAAGACCTTTCATAAAGGACTCATTTGCTGTATAGCTCGCGATTCCACTCGTATGATTGAGCAACTGACGGATCGTAATTTTGCTTGCGTCGTATCCATTACCTTGCACAACACCCGGCAGCCATTTTTCAATGGAATCATCCAAACTGAGTTTATTTTCACCTGCTAATTGAAGAATGACCGTCGCTACAAATGTTTTTGTGGTACTTCCGATTCGAAAATGGAAATTGGTCTTCACTGGAGTTTTGTCGTGGATAGTAGATTCACCTGAGGCATAAGACCACTTTTGACCGTTCTTTGTAACACCAACGATGACCCCTGGAACGTCTTGTTGATCAGCAGCTTGATCAATGAGCTTTTTGACGGAACTTCGATTGTCGTGAGCGTTAGCCCCTGGCTTATTAGTAGAATGCTGAGAAGTTTGCTGTGCTGTATTCACGTTCTCGGCGTGCAATGTTCCTTGCACGGGCAAAAGCAAGGTTCCTGCTAATAATGCGGATAAAGTAATCATTCCTAATTTGTAGCCTTTAAACTTCATAGTTTTTCCTCCTTGTTTTGGCACACCATCGGAGCACTGCCTCCTACTAATTATCAAGTTACTTCCCCCTGGAAAATAGGAGGCAGACAGTTACTCCGCTTGATGATGTGGAACATTTAAATAATGGTAAAGCACCGTTCGTGATTTATTTGAACTCCTCTGCATACGCAGAATCAACAGAATCTATTACTGCCTTTGCTTTTTCTTCCGAATCTGGACTTGAATTTACATTCAAAACCATAATATGCTTACCATCTACTGATCCAAATGCAAAACTTCCATATCCGTGTATGCCACCATTGTGTCCCCAAAGTACTTGACCATTTGGCAGCTTCATCGAGAAAATGCCCAGTCCATAGTCGCCAACTTGCTCTGTCTTCACAGCCGTCAACATCTGCTTTAGCTGCTCTTCTTTCAATAGCTTACCGCCAAGAAGTGCGGACATAAATGTAGACAAATCTTGTCCAGTGGAAATCATATCTCCGGCTGCATTACCCCAAGATGGATTCATTTGTGTTACATCTTTTAACTTTTGATGAAAATAAACGTATCCTCTAGCATGCTTAGAACCGGGTATAAGGGTACTACTTCCTGGCAGGAAGGTTTCATTAAGATTGAGAGGTTCTATGATGCGTTTTTCGATTTGCTGATCATACGTCTCACCTGTTACTTTTTTAATAATTTGACCGATCAGCACATAATTCGTGTTCGAGTAACTGAAGGCAGTCCCTGGCTTAAATAACGGTTTTTCTTTCAATCCAATTTCCACTAATTCCTCTGCCTTATAGTTGCGATATAAACTATCTAGGTTGTTGGGGTCTTTAAAAAGAACGGCTGTGTAATTATTAATACCGCTCGTATGATTGAGCAGTTGGCGAATCGTAACTTTATTTCCATCATAACCGTTGCCCTTCACCACACCTGGCAGCCATTTTTCTACGGAGTCATCCAAATTGAGTTTGTTCTCACCTGCTAATTGAAGTACGACCGTCGCTACAAATGTTTTTGTAATGCTGCCGATACGGAAGCGTTCATCTGATCCCATTTTGCGACCTGTTGTGATGTCCGCTTTACCAGATGCGTAGCCTTGAACTTTGCCCTGATTGTACGTAACCGCAGCAGCACCTACAACGCCGTGCTTCGTTATGTTATCTAGCTGCTCTTGCACGCGTTTCGTCTTGGACTCCGTTCCATTGAATTCTTCTGTAATAATGTTAATATGGTGGATGCCAGCTGATTCGGACAGCACATTTGTGTTCAACGCGATAACATGCTTGCCTCCTTCAACGCCCCCTGCCATCGTAGAAAACCCAGGAATATTGCCCCCATGTCCCCAGAGCGAAACACCGTTACTTAATTTTGTCTCGTAGATTCCAAGTCCGTATTTTCCAAGTGGTGACTGTACCCCTGTCAGCATTTGCTGTAACATTTCAGGCTCCAACAGTTTCCCTCCTAGAAGTGCTTGGAAAAACGTATTTAAATCATCCACGGTTGAGATCATACCTCCGGCCGCGTCTGCAGTAGAAGGATTAAATTCAGTCATATCAACGAGCTTATCAGATTGATAATTGTATCCTCTTGCATGTGGTCCGGGCACATGAGTAGAGGTTCCCGGCACTGAAGTCCCACTAAGCTGCAGCGGATCAATAATGCGCTTTTTAATTTGCTGACCATACGTTTCACCTGTAACCTTCTTGATAATCAGCCCAGCAAGCACGGTATTCGTATTGGAGTATTCCCAGCTCGTTCCTGGAGTAAATGACGGCTTTATGCTGATTCCTATCCGGACAAGCTCTTCAGCCGTATAGCTCTTATATGGATTGGCAAGCATATCTTTCCCAAATGTTTCATCCGATGTATAATTCGCAATCCCACTTGAGTGATTCAACAGCTGACGAATCGTAATTTTACTTGCATCGTAACCATTGCCCTGCACAACACCTGGAAGCCACTTTTCCACCGTGTCATCTAAGTTCAACTTCTTCTCCCCAGCGAGCTGTAAGATTACTGTAGCTGTGAATGTTTTTGTTGTACTTCCGATTCGGAAGTGGAAATTTGTCTTCACTGGGGTTTTGTCGTGGATAGTTGCTTCGCCTGAGGCGTAAGACCACTTTTGACCGTTCTTTGTAACACCGACGATGACCCCTGGAATGTCTTTCTGATTAGCAGCTTGATCGATAATCTTTTTGACGGAGCTTCTATTGTCATGAGCGTTAGCCACTTGCTTATTAGTAGAATGCTGCGAAATTTGCTGTGCTGCATTCGCTTTCTCTGCGTGTAATGTTCCTTGCGTAGGTAAAAGCACAGTTCCTGCTGTTAACGCGGATAATGTAATTAATCCTAATTTGTATCCTTTAAACTTCATAGGTTCTCCTCCTTTTTCATCGAAGCGGAATTACTATAATCTGACATCACATAAACAGATAACCCTTCATCTTTTCACACGATATTTTTTCATATTAGTTGGATACTCGGTAATTCTTCCATTCGTTTAGCGAACATGCATCGTAACTTCCGTCACCTCCTGACCTGACATTAACGCTAGATAAGTCATATCCCATAGTGATGAAAACGATCATTTTAACATGATCCTTCGTCATAATTCTTATGATTGATGTCATATGACAGTCCCTCACTACCCGCTGTGACAGCATCTCATCTATGCTAGGGTTATCAATCAGCGGACATGCGACTGCTGTACTTACTACTATCTATGAAAAAGGAGAAGTTAACGATGAAAGAGCATTTCATTCGAAACCTGAAACATGCACAACTTATGCTGTATACGTTTGTGAGCGGATTATTTTATTTCATTTTCTTTTCAGTCGGGGTCACATTAGGTGTGGGGTTATCGATCACTGTTGTGGGAATTCCAATCCTGGTCTATGTGCTGCAAACAGCACCTAAATTCGTACGCCTAGACGCTCGAATCATTGAGAAATATACATCCTTACCGTTGATTCACCTGCCAAGTAATGAAGAACACTTCCATTACAACGAGCCAAATCAAGATTCATGGGAACAGATGAGAGCGACATTGACGAATCACAGTTATTGGATCATGATTAGATTATTGATGTATAAATTGGTAATTGGGATGGGTAGTCTTATCCTTTCAGTCTTGATGTACGTCGCACCTCTTATGTTATTACCTGCACCGCTGCTGTATAAGATCCTCCCGTTCCATGTGTTTTTAAATAAAATTGAAACACTCCCAGCCGCATTGGCGGTAAGCGCCCTGGCTTGTTTATGGTTGGTCGTTAGTACACGAGTAGGCAATGCCTTTGCGAAGTACTTAGTCGGCTACACACGTCGTATGATTGAAGTGGGGTATTTATATAAAACAAAACAGTAAAGTACCGAATTGGTGCTTATTATGAAGATGGAGTGAGAACTTCTAATGTGGAATATAACGAGGCATTGGTTTTGGTACGATTGGATGTGTTTCTTTATTCGGTTATTACTCTTGATAGCCATAGTTTTAAATATGCTAGTTAATCCAATACCATTTTCTGTGCCGTCATGGGTTATCATTGTAGCAGCTATTTTGATTCATTCGATTCCTTTTCTCATCCAACAGTTCAGTAAAAAGTGGTACTTAGTCTCAGAAATTGTGTTGTCTGGATCATTTTATATGTTTCTTACTTCCGATCAACCACTTCTCTCTTGGCAATTTATTATAATCGCATTTGTAATTGGCTTTTACAGTGACAAAAGCAACTATTTGTGGACAGCAATACCCACTATTTTTATCATCCCTGGTATCAACGGATGGCTGGCTGACCAGCCTATTCTAGCTATTATTTTAAACTATATGTTTAATCACGGCGCTGTATTTGCGCTAGGCTATGCTTTTCAAGTACTTGCCTTGAACCATAAACAAAGTAAGATTATTCAGGAGCAGAAAAAAGTGCTGGAGCAGCACATTAATCAGATCGAGGAACTTACTTTGAAAGAGGAACGGAACCGACTATCACATGAGTTGCATGACACGATCGGCCATACGCTAACCTCGCTAATTGTAGGCATGGAGTCATTGAAAACGTCATTCCCTTCCAATCAAAGCGAGCGAATCGATACCCTTGTCGATTTGGCCCGCCATGGGTTGGATGATATTCGCCAGCATCTGCATCATCTAGCTGCAACGCCAATGAGCCAATCGTTACGTGATTCTCTGCAACAACTTATCGGAGAATTCACAAATGCAACAGGAGTAACGGTTAGTTTCCGTACATTTGGAAATGAAGTTCCTATCACGAAACAAATCAGCTTCTGCTTGTATCGCTGCCTGCAAGAATCTATTACCAACGCCGTTCGACATGGGCAAGCGAGCACGATACAAGTTCAGTTATTTTACGACAACCAACAACTTCGCTTGCAAATTGAAGATAACGGCATAGGCATGGAGCAAGTACGGTTTGGCTTCGGGTTATCCGGCATGAAGGAACGCTTAGATGAATGCACAGGCAATCTAGCTGTACATTCTCGATCTAATGAAGGTACGGTCATCATCTGTACTCTCCCTCTAAAAGCAGAACCTGCTCACACAGGAATACGGCTTCTACTCGTCGATGATCAACCTATTATTACAGAAAGTTTGCAGCGCATTCTAGAACAACAACCCGATCTCAAAGTTATCGGAACAGCCGAAAATGGACGGCAAGCTTTGGAGAGATGCGTGACAGCTCTGCCCGATATCGTACTTATGGATGTGCGCATGCCAGAAATGGATGGTATCGAAGCGCTGCGTGAAATGAAACAGCGCTGGCCTCAGATGAAAGTTGTTCTATTAACCACATTTGAAGATGTGTCGCAAGCTGTCAAATCGATAGAACTTGGCGCAGAAGGATACATGCTTAAATCGATTCATCCGCGAGATTTGATTGAAGCAATAAAACTTATCCATAACGGAGGAACATGGATTGATCAGAACATTACCGTTCAAGTATTCGAGGAGATGAAGCGTCAACGGGAACAGTTGGGCAATCAAAATTATTCCCCGGAAAATAATCCGTATGGAATTACGAAACGAGAGCTAGAAATTTTGCAGCATTTAAGCAATGGACTGCGCTACAAATCAATTGCGGCCAAGTTATTTTTGTCGGAAGGAACGATACGCAACTATTGCTCAACGCTATATTCCAAGCTCGGGGTGAGTAATCGGGAAGATGCGATTGAGAAAGCACGCACAGAGGGACTGGGCTTGCATTAAATGAATATGTACATGCTCGGGAATGCTTGAAGATGCTAGAGGTAGAGGAAACTAGATATCATTTAGAAGGCTGCACCGAGGTGTGGAGACAGCATTAATGATGCTGAATATTGTACCATTCGTGCACTAACGGTTGTCACAGAGGCTATCTGGCTTACTTTCACTTATTTGGAGACATAAAGGATGTCAGAGAGCTTATTTGTCAGATTTAGCGATGAATTCGTCATAATTGCTAAAATAAGTACTCTGATGACCGTTAAAACCCTACTATGGTCGATTTAGGAGAAATAACGTCAACAGCGCTTGTTAGAGAAAGCGCCGGCTTACAACAAATTCTGTACACAGGTAACTTGATAACGTATCGCAGCACAAAAGAAGACTTTAGCTCCTCTAAATATTACGCGCCCACCATAATTACATATTTATACAACTCTAAAGTTAGCATCGCAAATTGTGTCATACGGTTGCTGCTTTCTATTTCGAATCTTTTAATGTTACAAACGACTCTATCGAAAAAGCGACCTTTTTCGATGTAATTTGTGCATATGATACGTTAATCTACAGCTGCGACTTACATCTACAGTTGTAACTTCATTTCAACCATACATAAAAGACCGCTCCAATTATAGAGTGAGCTCCATCGTTAGTCATTTCATTTCTAACAAACGAGAAGCACTTCACTTTATGGGAACGGTCTTTTTGAATACCACTTTATATAACTTTACTTATTTATCTATTTTCTCGTATAGGAATGATGCACCATTGCGATAGAAACGCGGATCATAGATGCCGATATGTTTATCATCATTTACAACAACAATGAATGGCGACCATTCATACAACGTCTTCGCTTCCGGGTTCTCTGCAAACAGCTTATCAAGGCTGACGCTCTCATCCGACTTCAGCTCAACTTGAAGCTTCGGCTCGCTAAATACGGTTACGTTATGGATAGAAACCTTATCGCTTTCTTTGCCGATCATTTGAAACTGTCCTGGAATAAAGCCTGCTGACAGCGCAAACTCATCATATTGCTTCGCATATTGATTCTGAATCACGTAGCCTTGAACCGATTGACTAATAAGATGAACGATCATCAAGACCCAGACCCATTTGAATACACGTGATGACGATACATTCCGCTTGTACCGAACTAGCAACCAGCCTGCCAACATAATGATCCAGAACACAAAATCTATAATCGGAATCGTACCGAATGTAACCCGTATCGAAGAGAACGGCTCCAAATATCCTGTTCCCCACGCATTAAATAAATCGCTCGTGTTATGAATAAACACCGCCACAATTCCCATCGCAAACAGCTTCCAGTCCTTAACCCGGAACAGTAACCAACTCACAACAGCTAGCAGTGCTGCCCACACTGGCACAAGAAAGACAGAATGAGTAATGCCGCGATGCCACATTTGATAGCGTCCTGCTGTATCCCACCACTGAGAAATGACATCGATATCAGGTATGTTAGAACCTACGACTGTCGTAAGAAGCAGCGCTCGTTTTTCATTCGTCGTAAATCGCTTTTTATCAACAGCCGCATATAAGGATAATCCGAATAGTGTATGTGTTATCGTATCCATTGCTTTTTAATCCCCCCATAATGGTCATTGTAAGGATAGAGAGACGAGGAAGCAATATAGACAATCGACAATTTATTTAAAAATGAAGATATCTCAATTCGAGGAAATGACAAAAAGTCATCCCTACAACAAAAACAGCGGTACAGGAATTACCCCCGTACCGCTGTTTGTATTAAATTGCCCAGTTTCCGTTACGGAAGATAGGCACGGACGTTCCATCTTTAAGAATGCCGTCAATGTTCATTTCAGCCGAGCCGATCATGAAGTCAACATGTGTAATACTCGTGTTTACACCTGCTGCGCGTAACTCATCCTGTGACATCTGCTTGCCGCCTTCAACGTTAAACGCATAACCACTGCCGATTGCCAAATGGTTCGATGCGTTCTCATCGAACAACGTATTATAGAACAAAATGTTGGATTCCGAAATTGGTGATTGATGCGGCACTAGCGCCACTTCACCAAGATAACGAGCTCCTTCATCCGTATTAACAAGCTGCTCAAGAATACTTTGACCTTGTTCTGCCTCAACCTTCACAATACGGCCCTTCTCGAACGTAAGCTTGAAGTTGTCAATCAGGTTGCCACCATAGCTAAGCGGCTTTGTGCTGGATACGTAACCATCCACTCCATCGCGATAAGGCACAGTGAACACTTCTTCTGTAGGCATATTCGCCATGAAGTTCACCTTCTGCTCATTCGTGCTACTTGCTCCAACCCACAGATGCTTCTCTGGAAGCTCAATCGTCAGGTCAGTACCTGGCGCTGTGTAATGCAGCTTGTGGAAATGCTGTTCGTTCAAAATATCAACCTTCGCATGAAGATTGTTGTTATGCGCTTCCCACGCTTGAACCGGATCTTCATGATGAAGACGAACAGAATCGAAAATGGCCGTCCATAACTGTTCTACTGCTTGCTCCGCAGATGCATTCGGGAATACTTTTTCTGCCCATGCTTCAGAAGCTGCTGCTACCACTGTCCAGCTTACTTTGTCAGACTGAATAAATTGACGGTATTTGGTCAATGCTTGGCCTGCCGCTTTCTGATGATTACCAATGCGTTGAGGATCAATACCCTTCAACAAATCTGGATTCGACGAAACGATCGAGATAAATGCTGCACGCTTGTCCAGGAACGCTTCACGCTTTGCCACTTCCCAAGTTGGATAACTTGTAAACACTTCATCTGGTGCTTTTTCATACTTCAAGCGAGACAAAGCCTCATCTGTCCAATCAACATGTACATTGCTTGCGCCCGCTTCATAAGCTTTAGCTGCCACCAGGCGAGCCAATGGAGCTGACTCAATCGTACTATTCACGAACACCTCTTGTCCTTGCTGGACGTTAACGCCTACTTTTACAATCAATTCTGCATATTTTTCAAGGTTTTGTTCGAACTGCGTCATTGGTCATTCTCCTTTTATGTAAAGTGAAGGTTATACATAACTTATATTGTATATGTTATTTCCCACTTTAAGTCCAGTAATTTGACCAATATTCAAAAAAAATATGACAACAAGCCCTATTCGCATCCACAGAAGTTGTGTCAGCGAACAGAGCTTGCTGTTAATTGCCTGTACAATCATGAATGCTAAGTGAGGAGGAGAACCTAATAGGTCCTACTTCAAATCTTTCACCGGCAGTTGTTCCAATTCATCTTCTGGTTCATTTTCCGGTTCCTCAATCGGTTGCGCGATAAACGTCACGGCGTTACTGGCAGGTGATAGAACATTTTGACTATTCCTTACCTTAACAGTGAACGTATATGTGGCCCCTTCTACTAACCCCTGATTAATAACAAGTGTTGGTGAAGAAGATGCGCCTATTTGCTCTGCATTGTTATAGATCTCATAGGAAGCTGGTGTTGCATGATTGTTCGAATCTGTCCATGATAGTACCACACCGCCAGCAGCATCTGGTGTTGCCGTCAAATTCGTTGGCGCAAGCAATTGACCTTCGACAGGAGCAGCGCCACCTTTTGTAAGAGCAGCATTTTTACCGGATACAACTAGTGCGAATGGTTGCGTGGATTGTGGAACGTTATACGCTTTAACACGAATCGTGTACTTGCCCGCTTCCGATGTATTGAAGTATACATTTTCAACGTTGTTCGCACGATCGAACGAAGCGCAGCTTGTGCTAGCCGTGTTGCTTACAAAGCAGTTTCCTTTGTACACTTGGCCAGAAGGGGAAACAACTTCAAGGTCAAGATCATTTACAAGCGCTTTTGTAGTGGATACAGCAGCTTGGAAATCTGACCATACTGTAGAAATCTTAAGCGGCTGACCGCTTGCCACATCTACCGTATAAGTAGCCACATTGCCCGTGCTTAGACCCGCTGTATGATCTTCATGATGAGCCGTTACGTTCGTCGGATAGAGTGTCGCTTCCAAATTGACACGTCCCCAACCTGTTTCACGACTGCCCCAACCATAGCCAACATCTTGAGCACCATTAATGAGGGTAGCTTTTACAAGTGCAGCAGTAGGCTCAATCTTCTTCACAGTGTTGAAATATTGACGAACGAGAGCAGCTGAACCTGCTACTGCTGGCGTTGCCATTGAAGTACCGGACAGTGTCGCATAATGCTGGTTTGGATTACCTGTAAGAGTTGAAATCGTAGAGCGAGGAGAAATAATGCTTGTACCAGTCACAACAACATCTGGCTTTGTGCGACCATCGAAGGTAAAGCCGCGGCTGGAATAAGATGCAATGGAGTTAGGAGCTGTCTTGGCCAAGCTACCTACTGTGATTGCATTTTTCGATGTGCCTGGAGTTGCAATGGTGTTGTTGCCAAAGCTTCCAGAGTTACCTGCTGCGAACAATACGTTAAAGTGTTTGTTCTTGAAGGTATACTCATCTACTCGTTGAGCATTGGTATTGTATGAGTTGGAGGAAGCTCCCCATGAGTTCGTGTGGATTTTGGCGCCTAGTGCTTCTGCTTCAGCGAATAGTTGACGGACATCACCAGGGTTAATTCCGCCTCCACCTGTACCAAGTGCTTGAAGGACAAGCTTAGCGCCTGGAGCGACACCCTTGTACTTGCCACTCGACTGTTTGCCTGTTCCAAGTACCGTTCCCGCTACATGCGTGCCATGTCCGCCAGGATCGGACCAGTTGCCAGGGATTGCTTTGGCAATCGGAGTTACGTGCAATTGACCCGTAAAGTCTTGATGTACCGTAGACACATTACCGGAGTCGAGGCCGCTGTCGCCAACTGCAACGATTTGTCCTGCACCAGTCAAACCTTTCGCCCAAACGCCTGTAACAGGTGTGGAAGTACCGATTTGTTGGTTAATAAATTCATTCGACGTTTCATAACGAAGCTTTGTTTCGATAAAGGTAATGTCCTTATCTTGAAGCAAGGTGTATACTTGCTGATCGGTCAGCGTAGCTTCAATGCTGCCATCGTATACTCGGACATCTTGTGGGGCTGTAGGATTGATAAGGGAAGCGATTCTGGATTCACTGCCTGGGAATGTGGAGATAACGTACTCATTTGGGATACTGTCTGGGGTCGCGAACGTTCCTATCTTCCAATCTGCTTGGAAAGGTGTAACGCTGTATACGAGGTCACTTGTTGAAATTTGGTGTGCTTGCTTACCATTTATTCGTACGAGGTAAGCAAAGTCTGGTAAATAATCGCCGACAACTGCTCCATTTTTGCTCAAAAGTTCTTTAGATGCCTGAGTAATAACATCTTTGAATTGAACGACATACAACGCTGACTCATTAGATTGAGCTTGTTCGCTCAAACTCTGTTGTTGAGGGAGGTCTTGCAGATTCACATCTCCTGTCTTCAAATATAGAGTACGAGAGAGAGAGGGACTTGGTTCGGCGGCAAAACCATTTGACTGGAACACGGGAGCAAACAGGCTCAGTGTAAGTGCAATCGATAGACCCATAGCAAGCTTTCTTTTCATACACATACCTCCATCATATTAAATTTGAACTTACAAAAATGGAACAACTATAAAACTAGTGAAAATAATCAGAACCTTTTCAATCCACCACCTTTCCACAAAAACCATTTAATGGGCTATAGCTTGTTTAGAATCATACCTGTTATTTCTCACTAGATCAATAGGTTTTATCAAATTAATTTTGTTACATCGATAACCCTTATATATCAAGGCTTTAGCGATACTATCTATCAAAAAAATGAAAACACTTTCAACTTTCGACACAATGAAAAATGAGAAATAACCCTAATCTTGTCTACCATTTTTCGATAAATAGCGGCTATTTTTTATTGTACATCGTTCTATTTTGTGCATAAGAAATGGGCCTTACAAGCAAGCCCTCCCTATCATATGAAACTATGATGTGAAGGGCTCATACTAGATCAATTAACTCTTAGAAGGCACATTTTTATAACCATACAAATCGTTTAATTGACTTTAGCCCATAAGGCTGGCACATTAGAAGGCTCCCATCCTGTTAGGGAATAGTGAGCTTGGATAACCCGATACGTGGCATTGTTATAAGTGACAAGATCATGGACTTTATACTGCTGCCCCGCTTTCCAAGGCAAAGCGCCCGATCCAGGATTCGGATTTGTCGAATCCGTTGTCCCCGAAACGGGAAGGCTGGCTGGCGATAAAAGGGTGCCCGCTCGTACTTTAACAGTAAAGCTGTAAGTAGTGCCCGCTTGCAATTGAGTAACAACGGCAGAGGTCGTAGCAGAAGCGCCTACCAGTTGGTTATTGCTGAATATTTCATAAGTAGGTGCAGTCGTGTGTACGTTTTGGTCCGTCCATGTCAATGTCGCGCTATTTTGTGTCTTAGCGGATACGCTCACATTGATCGGAGCTTGCAAGTCAGTTGGCTGCGGCTGAGATCCGCCTCCTACGCTCAGTGAGGCATTACTACCAGATACCACTAAAGCAAATGGTTGCGTCCCTTGAGGAACGTTGTAAGCTTTCACTTTAATGGTGTACGTACCCGCATTCGCTGTATTGAAATATACATTTTCAACGTTATTAATACGGTCGAAAGCAGCACAGGTTGAACTTGCATTATTACTGACAAAGCAATTCCCTTTAAATACCTCGCCTGTTGGGGATGTCACTTCGAGATCGAGGTCATTTACCAATGCTTTAGCAGACTGCACTGCTGCTTGGTAGTCCGTCCATACGGTTGAGATTTTAAGTGGCTGTCCGCTTCCTATCGTGACTGAGTACGTTTTCACATCACCAGTCTGGATGCCAGTTGTATGATCTTCATGCTGCGCTTTAATACCATCTGTCGGGTACAGTGAACTTTCCAAATCTACACGTCCCCATCCTATTTCACGGCTGCCCCATCCAAAGCCGACATCTTTCGCTCCATTGATCAATATCGCTTTAACCAGTGCAGCGGTTGGCTCAACCTGTTTCACATCCATAAAATGTTGACGTACGATAGCAATCGCACCTGCTACTGCCGGCGTTGCCATTGAAGTACCGGACATCCTCGTATAATAAGTATTCGGGTCAGCTGGTCGATTTGAAACGGCAGAACGCGGAGAAATAATGTCGCTGCCGGTTACGGCAAGATCTGGTTTCACTCGTCCATCAAAAGCGTATCCTCGACTGGATGTCATAGAGATATTATTAGCCTTCTTAGAGAGATTGGCTACAGAAATAGAGTTCTTAGAGGTCGCTGGTGTAGCTAGTGTATTGGCTTCGCTCCCATAGTTTCCAGCTGCAAACAATACATTGAACGTTTTGTTGGCGAACGTATATTCATCCACTTGTGCCGCCATACTGTTGTATGTATTTACAGGTGATCCCCATGAGTTCGTGTGGATTTTCGCACCGTTACTTTGAGCTTGTCCAAACAAGGTTCTCAGATCGCCTGGACAAATTTTTGTACCGCAACCTATTGCCTGAAATACCAACTTAGCTCCAGGTGCGATACCTTTATATTGTCCATTCGACAAAGCTCCTGTGCCAAGCACCGTTCCAGCTACATGCGTCCCATGTCCATCTGCATCAGACCAGTTTCCAGGCACCGCTACCGCGAAAGGTGTCGTTTGCAACTGTCCTTGGAAATCACCATGCAAAGTGGATACATCTCCTGTATCCAACCCACTGTCTGCAACAGCTACAACTTGCCCTGTCCCAGTTAAACCGCGACTCCACATTCCATTTGGCGTAGAAGCTTTAACTTGAGCCGCGATGAAATCATTAGATATATCGGTTTGCAGCTTGGGTTCAACATAGGTGATTTCTTCCGTCTGAATTAGCGTTTGAATGTGGGCATCTGTTAGAGTGGCTTCTATACTTCCGGAGGAAACCGATAACTGCTGAGGAGCAATGGTTTGGATAAGTGAGGCTACGCTTGCTTCGCTGCCTTTAAATGTAGAGAGCACATATTCATTGGGGATACTATCAACTGTTGCGAAAGTTCCTTCTTTCCAAGTTGGTAGAAAGCGGGACACACTGTATACGAGGTTGCTTGTGGAGAGGCTGATAGCTTGTTGATCTGTAATACGTACGAGATAAGCAAAATCCGGAAGGTAGTTACCAACTTCAGCGCCATGCTGCTTCAACAGCTGCTTGGACTCATTCGTAATCACGTCCTTAAATTGGACGATGTACAGCTTGGGAGACTGTGAAGGCGTTTCATGAAACATGCTTTCTTGCGCAGGGTAATCCTTCAAATCAATTTGACCCGACTTTAAAAATACCGTTCGAGCTGGCTCAGCTCCTGGCTCTGCGTAACCTGTTGGCTGAATTGCGGGCGCAAGCAGACTAAGTGAGAGCATCATAGATAAGCCGATGATCATCTTTCTCTTCATCATATTGATTCTCCTTCATGAGCAAAATATTGTAGTAAGACTCCCCTACTACTTTCTCTACCACCTCTTAGATTTAACAATTGCTGGGCAATGGCTTATTCTGATAATAACCTGCATTGATCTGATGATCAACAAAAATTATTACATGTTAGTAATCTAAATAAACGAGACAGGACTTAAGTGTAAGCGCTTTAATAAAATTGTATTTAGAATAAAAGTAACATTTTTGTTACTTTTATTATGTCGCCTAGTTCATTTCGCTTTATTGAGCAGGGTTCAATATATGAGAATCGATAGCCACTCTATTCTACTCGAGCACCATTCGTAGACATCGTTTTCGCGGATCTGAACAACCTCTTGGTAGAAAACAAGTAGTTTCTTCGTGCTTACATCTGTTTTACCATGAAAAGAATGGCATATTGATCACCATATCTCTGAATGAATAGGTTGAAACGCTACGTATGAGGAGAAAATCGATCAAAGCGAAGATGCTGAAGCATCTTGCTTATGGATATATAAAAATTTGTTTACATAAAGGAGTATGTATATGAAGTCTCCGACCTCTGACTATATTAAAATTGCTCCAGGATTTTGGACGGGATTAATCCAATTAGGTATTACAGCCCACGATGTGGCTCGAAAAGCACAGCTTCCTTTTTCCATTGTTTCCAAACCAACGGTCACCACCACCCAATATTTTTCCATTTGGGAAGCCTATTCCGACCTTATTGGTGATACTCCTGAAGCCATTATCAAACTCGCGACTGTCTTTGATACAGCAACCTATCCGCCAACCGTCTTAGCCACCTACCACTCTCGTGACTATCGCGATGCGCTAAACCGAATGGTTCGATACAAAAAACTGTGTCCCCCTGAAAGCCTACGTATAACCGAGGAGAATGATATCTGTAAAATAGAATTGGAATGGTTGGATAAAGAACATACTGGTCCGCAGATTCTCATTGGCATCACGCTTGCATTTCTCTTGGAGCTTGGACGCCGAGGAACAGGTCAACCTTTGACAGCTCAATTTGTCGAATTTTCACATGTAATGGGAGATATGCGGACTCTTGAAAAATACTTCGGCTGCCGTATCCGGACAGGTGCAAAATGCAACCGACTTACGCTGCATCGCAGCGACTTGGATCGTTCCTTTACAACGTATAACGAGGAATTGCTAGAAATCCTTACTCCTGCTCTGGATCAATCTTTACATGAACAGCAATACAGCCACTCTATTACTGAGGTGGTCACATGGATCATCAAACGCAATCTGGCAGGAGGGAACTTTGACATTCAAGCTGTCGCCAAACAACTGAGTATGAGTGATCGAACTTTACAGCGCCGGCTTGCTGCCCAAGACACGAGCTTTAAACATCTCTTAGCACAAGTTAAGCATGAGCAAGCCCGGGTGTACTTACAAGACCCCACACTTGATATTAAAGATGTCGCGTTTTTAGTTGGCTATGAAGACCAAAACTCATTCTATCGTGCTTTTCACTTGTGGGAAGGGATCACTCCTTTAACATGGCGGAATGAACATGTAGGTAAAAACCCGATACGATAAGATGTCGAAAGAAAAATGACTATGTTTATTAGTTGGCGTATGATGCAAGAACTTTGGCGCACCATGCTAGTTACCTTACAATCCTGACAAAGTAATATAACCCTATCCGGAAAAATGACTGCAATAAACTATGAACTTATTTTATTACCTTTTTCAAATGTATACATTCAATGTAAGGGAGAAATGTACGATGGATATGGGATTGAGCAACAAGACTGCTTTAGTTACAGGATCAACACGAGGTATAGGTAAAGCAATTGCTATTGAACTCGCCAAAGAAGGCGCTAATGTTCTTATTAATGGACGAGATCATGATGAGGTAGAACGAACTGTAAATGAAATCAAGTCCAATTTTCCAGCTACGTTCCCTCAAAATGCTGCATCCGATATCGTTAGCATTCAACATAGAGAAGCTTTATTTTGTAAATTCCCGACTATTGATATTTTAGTTAACAACATGGGGATTTATGAAGTTATGCAATATGAGGATATTGATGATGAAATATGGGAGCATTACTTCCGTACCAATGTTCTTGCTGCAAATGGTTTAGCTAAGTTTTATTTACCGAGCATGCTGAAACATGATTTTGGCCGCATTATCTTTATAGCAAGTGAAGAAGCTATTATGCCGTCAGGATTAATGCCACAGTATTGTATGACAAAATCAATGCTGCTATCTTTGTCCAAAAGCTTATCTAAATTAACAATAGGAAAGGAAGTTACCGTTAACACGATTATGCCAGGCCCGACACTTTCTGAAAATGTGCAGCAAATCATCGAGGACATGTACCCTAATGATGACCGAATTTTTTCCGAAAAAGAAAAAGAGTTTATGACAACAAACCTGCCTCAATCTGAAATTCAGCGATTTATTAAGCCAATCGAAATAGGTAAACTCGCAGCATTTTTGTGTAGCCCTTATGCATCAGCATTTAGAGGTTCTCCAATCCGAGTGGACGGAGGAATGGTTCCTACTATTTTTTAACTCTATGTAAAATAAGATCGAAAAAAACGGCACCTATAAAACTGTGCAGCTTCTTGTTTCGCTGGAATCACTAGGATCGTTCATATGCAGCAAGAACGATCATTTATTTTCTTTCTGCATAATAGGCCAAACATCAATAAATGGTATAAAATATACTGCAAATAAGCAACTACGCGCATTTTTAAAAGACGGACAAATCGGAGGAAATTACTATGGCTACAATTGAAGATTTTACAAAGCTAGACATCCGCGTCGGTACCATTATTCAAGCTGAATTTTTCCCCGAGGCTCGTACACCTGCCATCAAGCTAACTATCGACTTCGGTCAGTACGGCATGAAGCAATCATCAGCCCAAATTACCCAGCGCTATGAACCAGAACAGCTGATTGGGAATCAAGTTGTCGCTATCGTGAACTTTCCTCCAAGGCGCATAGCTGGCTTTAAGTCGGAGGTTCTAGTCTTAGGCGGCGTTCCCAGTGAAGGTGATGTAGTTCTGCTTAAACCTGACATCACCCTCCCAAATGGCACCCCTATCGCTTAGACGGCAGTTAGCTGCACATATGCATCGAAATACCGTTTGCCTTCAACCGTTTGTCCTGTGATGAAACATTCTGTTGTCAGGTCAGTGATGTTGAGGGCATTTTCATTTTCTCCATTCGGTATTTGAGCTCGATGAATCTGAATTTCATCCCCTAGTACTGCCTCTTGCAAATAACTAATGCGGAAGCGTACAAGTCTCTGCTCTAGTTCTGGCGGAGTCAGTGCATCCAAGCAAATATCTGCAAACCGCGCATTGTTTAGATGCCCATTCATATCAATGCTGCTCTGGCGCACTTGCAATGTGTACGTATGCTCTAACTCGACATCATCTGCTATATTTACACGCTCTGGAATATCCCCGACCGAGTCCTCTTCGTTCGCTTCAACAACATAAGGGAGCGCCGAAGCACGCAAAATGCGCCTCTTGTTCAAGTCAACGAGTATCCACACCGTTCTCGCTTGTCCAATAGTCTCTTCTTTCGCATTATAAACACGGAAATCACGCAGCCACTGCACGCCTTTAGCACCTTTGTTCCACGTGACCAATGTAATTGTCTCACCATACTCCGGCATCCGAATAAGTTCAAGATCAATGGTCGTCAACATCCAAGCCATCCCGTGCTGCTGCATCATTTCGTCAATGGGCGCACCAAGCGCAGCAATATGCGCATCCCCTGCCCGCTGCATCCATTCGAGCAATGTCGACAACTTGCACACTCGTTTAAAATCACAATTATCTGAATGTATGTAATGCTCTTCTGTCCAGCGTTGTTTCATATCGATCCCTCCAGTATCAAGACCCTCGAATCTTATATAGATGTATAAGTAGTATAGTCCAATGCTATCTTAATTTAGGCAGCAGCTAAAATGAGACAAACAAATGAATGCAGATTGCGCCATCTAACTTCAAACGATTCGATTAAGCAAATAAATGACATAAGGTGTTACTAAGAAGATAGACGTATATAATCCTGGCGTATAGGTTTGTAATACAATCGTCTGCAAAATATGAACGATATTATGTATAAGTACAAATAGAAGAAACCCTATAAACAACACCGCACTCCATGTACTGTCTATATATTGAACCTTTAGAAACGTAATCATAGACATGGTTAAAAAGATAAACACGTCGCGTTTGGCAAAAGAATACGAGTTTACGTTCCAAAATTTCCAGATCATTACCGCCAATTTGCTATTTTTATTCCGTACTAAGCTCTCCGTTCTTTTCGCCCAATGTTCTACCGTTATAATTTCCTCGAAATCATGAAGCATAAATACCACGACAAATAACCATATTGCATTATGCAGTTCTAGTTGTAGCATTTGCATTGCCTCCTGACTATCCCTGAGAAGTATATTTCATATGTAGAAATGAATATAAACATTTCCAGTATAACACAATTAAAAAGGCGAGATTCTATGAACCATAGAATACCCGCCTTATTGCTAGTTTTAAAAAAATTACGCCTTCGGATGAATCATCAGCTCAGGTCGGACAACCTCATCGAACTTCTCTTCCGTCAGCAAGTTGGAGCGTAATGCTGCTTCTTTCAGCGTTATCCCCTCTTTATGTGCTAACTTTGCAACCGCAGCTGCATTTTCATACCCGATATGAGGATTCAAAGCAGTTACGAGCATCAACGAACGATCAAGGTGACTTTTAATCACGTCTACATTCGGCTCAATACCTACCGCACAGTTATCGTTGAACGACACGATAGCATCCGCCAACAATCTGCAAGATTGCAGGAAGTTATAAATAATGACTGGTTTAAATACGTTCAGCTCAAAGTTGCCTTGACTGGCAGCGAAGCCAATTGTAGCATCGTTCCCCATCACCTGACAGACAACCATGGTCAGTGCCTCGCTCTGCGTCGGATTCACTTTACCTGGCATAATCGAGCTTCCCGGTTCATTTTCAGGAATGCGAATTTCGCCAAGTCCACTACGCGGGCCACTGGAGAGCCATCTGACATCATTCGCGATTTTCATCAAGTCTGCTGCAAGCGCTTTGAGCGCACCGTGCACATATACAAGCTCATCATGACTCGTCAACGCATGGAATTTGTTGCTTGCAGAAGTAAATGCTTTGCCTGTCTGTTGACTAATTTGCTCTGCAACCATATCCCCAAAGCGTGGATGGGCATTAATCCCTGTACCTACCGCTGTTCCGCCGATTGCCAACTCGCTTAAAGAAGACGCGCTATCACTAATCATGCGTTCACTTTTCTCCAGCATTCGATGCCAACCGCTGATTTCCTGACCGAGTGTCAATGGTGTTGCATCCTGCAAATGGGTACGACCTATTTTAATAATAGACTCAAATTGTTGACTCTTTTGAAGAAGCGTTTCTTTTAATTTATGAATAGATGGCAGCAGTTCCTCTTCCACAGCGACTAGCGCCGCCATATGCATGGCTGTCGGGAACGTGTCATTCGAGCTTTGTGATTTGTTGACATCATCATTCGGGTGGACGCGAAGTGTGCTCCCACTCTCTTCTAGCAATTGATTCGCACGGTGTGCAATTACTTCATTTACGTTCATATTGCTTTGTGTACCGCTACCAGTTTGCCACACGACTAGCGGGAAATGCTCATCCCAGTTCCCAGCGATAACTTCATCAGCCGCTGTAACGATAACTTGAGCCTTCTGGCTGTCCAATTTGCCCAACTCTTCGTTGGCTAGAGCAGCGCTCTTTTTCAAAATCGCAAACATACGAATTAACGGCTTAGGCATCTGCTCTGTACCAATGTTGAAATTTTCAAAGCTGCGCTGTGTTTGCGCCCCCCAAAGCTTATCAGCAGGTACCTTTACTTCGCCTAGTGTGTCCTTTTCCAATCTGTACTCCATGTGATGCCCTCCTCATTTGGATAAAAGCGTAATGGATTGCGTGAGATTGCAAATGATAATGATTTTCAATGATAGTTTTATTATGATCAAAATCATTCACCGTTGTCAACATCTCCATAATCTACCTTTACATCGACATTTTGCGAGTGTAGACTACCTTAATGGATATAGGCAAATAATGCCGAAATATGCAATGAAACTACGATTCGATATGTTCCTATTTTATTTAAGGCGGTCTTAATGATGAAACGTTTATTTGAAATAATTGTAATTGTATTGGTGATGTTAGGGATATTGTCAGGCTGTATGCAATCCGACTATAAAAACCTAGTTAATGTCGAATCTCTCATAAAATCAGGCCAATGGGAAGAAGGAGAAAAGCTCCTTGAAACAACCAGACAACCGCACTCTTCTCTTTATAAAAATATAGAAGCTTCTATTACACACAAGAAAGAAGCGGACAAACACTACACAAACAAGCGTTATGCTGACGCATTTATTGAATACGATCAAATGCCGATTAAAGACGAGCTTGTAGTAACAAGAAGCAAAAACCTTGCACAATATCGGGTTGATGACCTGAAAAAGAAAATATTCAAATCTCAACAAACCGGCTTATGCCATGACATTGAAAGTATCATTTCCAAAATAAAAGAGATCGCCAACTCCCATCCTTATGTGAAATACAGTCCGGCCAAACTTGAACAACAGCTAAAGGATTGCTTCCTCCATTCCAAAGCTATGAGTTCAGTTGAGATTGGTGATTATAGTGAAGCCTTATCGTATTTTGAACAAGTAGAAAACTATTCAACTAATGCTGTTGTACTCTATATTCTTGCTCTACAGAGTGAAGATATCGCTTACTACTCGACGATGAAAAAGTTCCTATATCGCATACCTGCTGATTATAACGGACCGTATTATAAGGAGATTCTTTCTTACAAAAAGAAATATATACCGAAAAACCAGTGGAAGCAGCAGTATAGCAAGTATCATAAATTAGCATTTACTGCTTATGAAAAGGCCGTTTTTACGAGTACTATAACGAACAAAAGCAGCTATATCAATAAGAAGCAAGAGAACAAGCAGATCAGTACTAACAAAGGACGCAGTAACAGCGGCTACAAAGTAAATAGTAGCACGAACAGCAATAAAGGAAGCCAGTCCAAGAGCAGTAACAGTACGAATCGTACAAATGGGAGCACTAGTAGTAGTTCGAAAGGAAGTAGCGGAAGTAAGAGCAGTTCCGGAAGCAGCTACAAAGGCAGTAGTAGTAACAGTGGTAGTACGAGTAGCCGCAGTTACAGTAGTGGCAGCAGTAGTAGAGGCGGATATAGCGGAGGTTACAGCAGTGGCGGCGGCTCACGCGGCGGTGGTGGGCGCAGATAATTTCAGAATTGTCCCATCGAAAGCTTATTGTAATGCATAACTACTTTAGATTATAAATTAGCATTCGTAAAAAGAGAAAAAGATATATTCTGAAATAAAGGAAGGTCTACATCATGAAATGGGTCTATTTAATTATTCTTCTGATCATATTATGGTTCTTTGGATTATTTACTATGGAGGAGGAACCAGAGAAACCTAAAATGCCTGTTGCAACAGAAAAAACGTTTGCCTAAACTGATCAGTTAAAGGAAATTGAAAACTTATTGTTGACCGGCAAGTGGACTGAGGCAGAGAAGCTTCTAAACAATTACCTTCCTGACATTTTTTCTAGCTACGTTTATATAGAGAATTCGATAAGAGAAAAGAAGGCGGGCGATGCGCACTATGAGGCTAAACACTATGTAGAAGCATTTGAACAATATCATAAAATGCATTTCAAAGATTCTGAAATAAAGAAACGAACAGATGAACTTGTAAAATACCCTATCGAAGCGCTAATGAAAAAAATTCGAGCAGAGCTACAAGATACAGATTATTGTTCCGCTAATTATATGGAGGAGACGAAATTAAACGAACTTCTCGAAGCCTACCCTAAATTTAAATATGTAGAGCAAGAAGTTGAGGAATTGGAGCGTAATTGTTCAGCCTTGAGCTATGCACACGATGGTGATTATGACTATGCTTTAACGAAATATGAAGATGAGAAAAACTATGCTGAGGAAGCTGTCGTCCTTTACATACTTGCACTAAAGAGTAAAGAGTCCGGCTCCATCTCCACAGCTAAAAACTTTCTTTACCGAATTCCCGTTGATTATACTGGCCAGTACAGCAAAGAAATTTTGGGTTTCAAAGAGAAGCATGTGCCAAAAAGTGAATGGGAGAAACAATATAACAAGCATCACAAAGTCGCCCTAACATCGAGTCAAAAGAAGTTGTTTACGAATGCACGTAAAAACTGGCTAGCCGAGATAGAGCAAAAAGCAGCTGAAAGCGCGCTTGAAGAGGACGATGAAGAAGATTACGATGATGACTATGATTACAATAGTTATGGCAATAGCAAGGATAAGAACAAGAAGAGCAACGATAAAAAGAAAAAAGACAAAAAATCATCTAAGTCGAAACAAACAAAGTACAAGCAGGATAAAAGGTCTTCAAACAAATCTTCTTCGAAGAGCAGCAGCCGTTCTAGCAGTGGAGGCAGTAGTAAAAGTAGTGGCGGTTCGCGTGGCAAGCGATAAAGACTATAATAAAAACCGCTTAAAGGACTTGAAATTTATGTTGTCTGCAATTATAAAATGTAGTATTTAAACCATATGACCAATCGATGTCAGCTATTATCTTAGCCATTAACTGTATCGGTTGGTCTTTTTCATTATTAACTAACTTACACTTATTATGAATGTTTATTTTGATGAATTGAAAAATGGCCATTCCTTTACAACTCGTTTTTTTATTGATTTTCTAGCACGGCATAATGTATATTTTGCTTTTTGTTCCGATATCCCTAGCATATTGGCAATATCTTTATGGCTCATTTCTTCCTTCCAGCGCAGTTCGATCAACTGACGGTATTCGGGTTTCAATTCAATTAAGTATTTTTCTACAACCTCTATCATGGCTTTTAACTCAAATTCCCTTTCAACTCCCTCAATGATAGCAATGTGATCTAAGATGTCATTTTCTATACATTCTCTGGCTCTCTTTTCTTTTTTCAAGTAATTTAAAGTCGTGTTTTTTATAACTGTTTTGAGCCAGGCTTTAAGTTTTTCGCTATCGCAAACTTTTGGAAAATACTTAATTACTCTTAAAAATGATTCTTGAATAATATCTTCTGTCATAAAATGCTCTCGTGTCATATAAAAAATCTGTGTATAGAACAAGTGGTAATATTGAGCGTAGATTTCACCCTGTGTTTCTGTCTCCATGGACTTAAAATCATGGATTTGTAAAAGTAATAATTTCTCTACCATGAAAACAGTCTCCTTCATTTTCACAACTAACGAAAAGTAACATTAAACAATACACAGCACTCACAAAAAAATCTAGATATAGTTTTATTTACCTTCATTTGTAATCAAGAGTATATTTTTCTCAATGATAATTTGTCAACATATAGAAGTACTGTCATTTAAAATTAGTTCATAAGTAGCAGATTCTCATATAACGGTCCAACAAACAGGCGGAACTCAAACGTAATGATATCGAAACAGTATACATTAAAAGATATATTCATCATTACAAGAATTAATTTATAAAAAAATGGAATTGATATGCAACCTTTTGCTATTTTTTGTTGTTTATTGTAGTGGTAGCCCAGTTAAGGTTGTATTCGCGCGCGCAACTGAAATGATGACTATCAATATCGAATTGATTGGAGAGCAAAGTCCATGTCCAAACAAATGGTAACGAAAGCTGCAAAAGTACTTACAACTGCCGCACTCATGTTTACACTTCTTGGACCATCAACCATTTTTTCTGCGGGAACTGGAGACAACCCATTATTTACACCAGATAAGCCAACTGCTGCACAAAAAGCTGCTGAAGCCTATAAAATGCAGTTAGTCGAAGAGCATAAAGTTAAGCTAGCAGCTAAAGATGCTTCAATTGTTAGCCCCATGAAAGATACAGAAAAAAGAACGATTACTGTTTCAGCTTTCAAACAGGAAACAAATTATTGGTGCGGCCCTGCTACTGTAAAGCAAATGCTGCATTCATTCAACAATTCTTCAAACTCTCAAACTTATTATGCACAAAAGCTTGGTACTACTACAGATGGAACCGATTTCTCACTTATAGATAATGTATTAAACAGTCACCAAAGCAAACATAATTATACCTACCGTGACTTCGCTGCACATGAATATGAAACATGGAAATCCATTGTCATTCTTACTACTGACTGGGGATATCCGACAGCACTTGATCTTAGAATAACATCAAAGAATATGCCGCTGTACACTGCTACAGTGGAGGGGCATATATTGAATACTTCTGGGTATGATCTAGTCAATGCTAACAAGAAGCAAATTCGTCTAACAGATCCATTTGATCAAGGTCAACGCGGTGTAACTTTCGGAAATGTATGGCATCCATTTGATGGCGTTTGGAACGCAAATCAAGATCACTTCCGTAAAGCGGTAATTTGGTAATAAATTTATGTGGAGGGTGCTTCTGCGCCCTCCATTGTCACAAAAGACTGGAGGGTTATTTTTGAATAAAAAGTATAGGATCGGACTCGCGAGTGGTATTTTGTTACTGAGTATTGGAGGTTATCTACTTTTTAATAAAGGAATAGAAAATGCACCACCCGAACCTTCCAACCAAGAACAAAAAGAAATCGCTACTGAACCTCCAAATAAGATCGATGAAAAAGAAGTGAAGCCTACACAAGCAAAAATCAAACATGTAGAGCCTATAAAATATATGATTAAGGATAAAAGATTTGAATCAGCTCCAATTGCCCCTAGCTATATTAGTGATACTATCTTAGCATTCGAGTATGATATTAGCGAAGCAGAAAATGTGGGAACAAGCGCAATAGCCGTAATGAATCGTAGTGAAAAGAAGTCCTTTCAAGTCGTATACACGGCTAAAAAAAATAAAATCATTAACGCCTTAGTTGGTGTAAAAAATGAATTATTCTGGGTTGAATATGATCGCTCAGTTGATGAAGAATGGAATTGGGAAGTAAAATCTTTACATTTAAAAACGAATAAAGTCATCCGTATTGAAGGCGGAGCCCTTCTCCCTGATCTAGAACCGCCTGTTCTTCGTATGTCGGGAGGAATCGTGACCTGGATACGAAAAAGTGTGCACAATAAAGTCATTACCAGTTCGGCCATCGCCTATGACCCTAGCAAAAAAGAAACAAAGATAATCGCAGAAACAACTTTAGATGAAACAATGAAAAAGCGCGATGGCATATTTATGATTATTCAACGGCCTATACAAGGCGGAATGCTTATACAACAGTCTACGTTTAATCCTAAAATTGAAAAAAATGAAGGCAAAAGTATTCAAGTTGCTTTCTATCCATATGACAAATCGAAAGCTCCTGAACTTATGCAAGAGGATGCGGATAGAGTAATTGATTTTACTGCAAACGATAAGTGGTTTGTATGGACGACATTTGGCAAGCTTTATGCTGCGGATCGATCTACTCGAGAAATTAAACATATTATAGAAGGACCGGATCCAGAGCTAACGTTAGATACTCCATTTATTTATAACGACCTGGTCTATTACCGTTATTCTATGTATCAAATCTATTGTTTAGATCTTGTAAGTGGAACCGTGACGGAATATTCACCGGATCGTCTCATTACATCCAAACTATTTAATAGCGACGGCTACTTAGGCTTCTCCTATAGTGGTGCCAGAGACACCAGTGGAGAATACGAAATGAATGTTATTAAGGTGGATGAATAACCGTAACAAATACGTTGCAAGCGTTGGAGCTTCAGATTAGTATCTGGAGCTCCTTTTTACATGTTATATACGGTCCAGAATAGGACTAAACTGAGAGTTTGTATTGAGATTCGCGCTATTACGATAGATTAGTATGGCTCCCAACTTATCCAACAATCGGACATCCGCATTGCATGTTGCAAGATGCATTATATATAATGATATTGCTTATCACTGCTATTTTATATGTATCGATATACATTAAAACAGCCACATGAAACGATAAAAGGAGCTTATCTGATGAATACAAACAACAGCTCTCCTACATCTCATTCTGAGCATGAACATATACACCAGTCCGTCGCTTACCAGCGCGTCCTCATCGTCACCGCTGTTGACGTTGAGAGAGATGCTGTCCTGCGCGGACTCGAAGGCGACAGCCGCTTCGAGGTTATCGCAGGCGGGGTCGGGCCTGCTTCCGCTGCAGCAAGTACCGCGACCAAGTTTGCACGAGACAACTATGACTTAGTCGTCAGTGCAGGCATAGCCGGCGGCTTCACAGGACGCGCCGCAGTTGGCACACTCGTCGTAGCGAGCGAGATTATCGCTGCCGACCTCGGTGTAGAGACGGCTGAAGGCTTCCGCCGCGTGGACGAGCTCGGCTTTGGCTCCGCCTCTGTCGCCGTAGAGACAGAGTTGGCTAGCCGACTAACGGCGGCGCTGAAAGCTGCAGAGCAGACGGTTGCACTTGCTCCGGTGCTAACGCTCTCTACCGTTACCGGCACAGCCGAGACTGCTGCGGCATTAGCGCAGCGCATTCCTGAAGCCGCAGCCGAAGCGATGGAAGGCTACGGCGTAGCCGTTGCTGCTCAGCAGAGCGGAATTCCCGTGCTGGAGCTGCGTGCAATTTCGAACCCGATCGGCCCTCGTGATCGGGATGCATGGCGGATCGGCGACGCATTAGCAGCGCTGCAAGTCGCTAGTTCCATTTTGAAGGAGGTACTACGATGAAAATTGCATATTCACCATGTCCAAACGATACGTTTGTATTTCATGCTTGGGCCCATGGATTAGTCCCCGGTGCTCCTCAACTGGATGTAACCTACGCGGATATCAATATCACGAATGAATTGGCAACGCGTGAAAATGATCTAGATATTCTTAAAATCTCATATGCTGCATTGCCATGGGTACTCAAAGAGTATGCATTGCTACCATGTGGCGGTGCCTTAGGAAGAGGCTGCGGACCACTCGTCCTTACGAAAGGACAGGCCACCGAAGACAACGATCCTGCTCAGTTAACTGGCAAACGTGTTGCCGTACCGAGCGAACGATCTACTGCGTATTTGTTGTTCCGACTGTGGGCAGCGAAGCATGTGCCAGGCGGCGTTGGCGAGATCGTCGTGATGCCATTCCATGAAATTATGCCCGCCGTACGAGATGGCCATATCGATGCAGGCCTCGTTATCCATGAGGCGCGCTTTACCTATCCGAACTACGGACTATCTATGCTAGTCGATCTCGGAAACTGGTGGGAGGAAGATACAAAGCTGCCAATCCCACTTGGAGCCATTATCGCTCGCCGCACACTCGACTTGAATGCTATTTCTGAATGGGTGCGTGCTTCGGTGCAATATGCTTGGGCACAGCCCGAAGCATCTCGTGATTATGTCATGCAGCATGCTCAAGAGCTGTCGCCTGAAGTAGCACAAGCGCATATCGATCTCTATGTGAACCATTTTTCCGCTGATCTAGGTGAAGATGGCTTTAACGCTGTAGAAGCCCTGCTTAGCAGAGCTGCTGCTGAAGGGCTCGTACCTGAATTCGATCCAGCCTTGCTAAGGCTGTAACCTAAGTAAATAAGAAAGGACAGCTCTTCCAACAGGATAGCTGTCCTTTTTCATAAACCTATATGTGCAATCACAATAACTAATCCAAATGCGGATGAGCCTCTACATATTTTTTCAAACGATTCAATTCATTTTGCAGCATCATTTTAGATATCCAGCTCGTTAATACAAAGAGAACTTTTGTCTTCCCCGATGGAAAGTCATATTCCTGATGATGAGTTACTTTCACTACCTCACCTTGCTTATCAAAAGAATACGTCATCAAGGCTGTAAAATCTTCCATGATAGCTCTGGCTGCTAGTCTGTGGGGCAAATTGCATTCTACAATTCTGGCCTTTACTTCCAAAACTTGACCAAATTGCTTCTGCACGCAAATGTACGTTAAACCAGGATAGCATTGATTGCGATCTTCTTCTCTTTCATAAATATAGCCGGTAACCAACTTGCTCCAACGCTTTACTTCCTCTTCATCATTCATTGCTCGAAAGATTCTATCCACTGATGCGTTCATTTCCGCAGATACCGTAATTTGCAAGCAAAATATCTCCCATTCTACTAGTGATTGTATGTATCTAAAAATGGATAAAAAGAAAAATCTACCTATGTATAATACCACTCATAGATCTAAGTATATACAACAAAACCTCTTACTATTTGAAAATATAATTCATCTTCTGATAGTAAGAGGTTGTATACTGCTAATTCTATTCTGTTAGTAATCTCGCTATCAATCTTCACCGCTCTCAGCCTGTTCCACTGGCTCGGGCACTTCCGGAGGCTTAAGGCTATTTTGATAACGCCGCTCCACAAACGCTTTTAGTCGAGTCAATTCCTGCTTCAGCTGCTTTCTCAATACCCATCTCGTGACAAGGGAAGATATCCGATCCCACAACGCAACGACTTCACGTGTATGAGTAAGCGTTACACGCATAACACCAGGCTCATGCTGTTCCAACTGGAAATTCGTCCATACTTCCCAATCTTCGCAGGCGCCTTTTACCGTTACACGTCTATTCGGTTCATACTCCATAATTTCAGATTGGATGTCTACAAATCTCCCTAGATACTCTTCCGCTCTTGTATATGTAACGCCTCTTTTGATACATTCACGGTCTTCTTCCTCTTTAAACTTATACTCAACTACAAACTCGCTCCACTCCATAACATAGGAATCACGAATATACGATTCAAACACCATTTCCTTCGGAGCGGCAATATCGATAGAAATTGAAATATTCATCTGCTTACTCACCTGCTTGCTATTTTACATCTACACTGCTAACAGCGACGGAGAACCGATAACAACTGAGCATCTATATAGCCCGCCAACTGTAGAGTAGCTTATATTCTAACATGTTATAGCAGCAGGTTAAATGTGAGTCTATTTCCATTCAAATATGCTGGCAATCTTTTAAACACGAAAAGGGTACAACTTTATAGATTAGTTTCCAATTTGAACTCTAGATTGCCTGCTAAAATAACGTCGTAAACCTTCTCCTAATATATTAAACGTCAAAATCACATACATAATAGCTAATGCTGGGAAGAAAATAAAGCCAAACTTTTTGTACATAATATCTTTACGATGCTCCCCGAGCAAGGACATCCAGTCGGTACTGGAATTCAGAAATTGCATCGTATATTGCGAAACTTCTACCCAATCATGTGTAAGAAAAATACTAAGTACACCAAGCTGTCCCACAAGCAGCATGACCTTGCCTACATCGATACAAAAATTAATTAATACCTCAGGCAGCAGCGCTGGCCAGTAATAACCAACAGCCAAACGCTTATTGCTTAACCCTAGCGAAGTTCCTGCCTCCATATAAGGCTCATAGGATAGCTGGTATGTTTGCTGTTGAATGACATAAGCCGCCCTGCCTACTTCTAGAAGTGCTAATATGGTAATCACTTTTAATAAGCGATAATCCCCATACTGAATCCACGGGCTACTTAACAGCAGTGCAGCAAAGAAGAGCGCAGGCAAAAAAGAAAATACCTGATTCATGCTAGTCACGACTGAATAAGTAAATCCTTTTTGTTTACGGGCAAGAAGACCAAGCGGTACGGCAATGAGGTATCGAACTAAAGTAACTGCCAACACAAATAATACCGTTGTTTTTGCCCCCACTACTAACTTGCTTAAATTGTCGACACCCGCTTTATCTGAACCCAGTGGATTTTTTTCAGACGGCTTATAGGGAGGCATCGTCAGCTTCGTGCGATCTGCATTCCAGCGATGCTTCTCGGGTGTTAACTCTTTATCTATAAACGGTAGATGCGGGCCAGCAAACATAACGAACAAAAGGAAAGCGAGCATCGTTCCACCAATCCATAATGGTAAATTTCTCAACTCAACCACCCTTTCAACGCAACCCGTTTTTATATTTTGAAATAATACTTACAAGTTGAGCGGCTACAAGCAGCAGCATAAAACAGAAACAAATCCCGATAATAACACCTGGCTCATATTTGGCTCCTGCCCCGTAATGGATGTCATAGTCAATCGCTGTAAATAAGCGATCGGCCGCCCCAGGATAATTCATAAAGTACTCGATAATCAGTAAGTTCGAGAGCATGTATACAAATAAAGAAGATAGATGGCTTAAAATCGTACTCATGCAATTTTTTAGCACATGCTTATACATAATTCTCGTGCGAGTTAGCCCCTTAGCCTGAGCGACTTTAATATATAACATGCCTTCTTGTGATGCGATTGAAGCTGAAGTGATCCGAGCAATATAAAAGGTAGGATAAATCGATAATAATAACGAAGGCATCAACCACGCCTGCCAACCTTCATCTGCAAAAACACGGATAAACGGAAAGTATTTAATAGCGATCCATTGATACAACAGAATGAATAAAAAATCAGGTATTGACTGAAATAACCAGGTTGTCATACCGCCCAGCCATTTTGTCTTGCGATCAGAGCTTTGATAATCGAAAATACCTTTTAAAATACCTAATCCCATACTTAGAATAAAGGCGGTAACGATAACGGCAAGGCTATTTCCTACTGTTCTTATTACTGCAACTTCCGCTTTTTCTCCTACAAAACGAGTTGGACCAAGCGTCTGTTCATAAAAAAGACCATTAAAAAACGTTTTAATATTGGCAGCGTACTTCTCCCAAGTAAAATGATATTCCACATGCATTCCGAATCCCACCACACTAATATCCAAATCTCTTGGAAATAAGACAACTAAGACAAGCAATATCATTGCAAATGTGCTGAGCCTTAGTGTCTTGTAAATTTGTGAGCGCATCTACTTACCATCCCCCATACTATTTCTGTCTCTGAATTGAAGCTATTTACAATCCATAATTTGGATCATAAAATGTTATATAGATTTTTCGTCATACTCCGACAATCTCCTGCTTTAATTGGAAAAATATATGTATCTAGTTGTACATTATGTATATAAGAGCTTTCATTGATTTTTGAAATTGAGCTGGGGTCGAAACGAAACAATTAAAAAGCAATAATATCTTTCATTCGTTATCTTATTTCGTATAAACAGCACTAAGCTCATCCGAACACATACAAAAATAGGCAGGACATTTATTTGTATCATTGTAAAATAGAAGTATTCAATTACATAGAAAATGCTATCATAGGGGGCTGCCATGTCGCGGAACAATAACTACAGACGACGTCGAAACTCAAAAAACGACAATGTAAAAAAGGCCATTATTCTCATCTTGATTGTATTCGCCATCCGTTACATTATGGTAGAGGGCGAGGCGTTAAGGGAATCAAGTTCAGAACTCAATCGTCTCATTAATATGAAAGATTTTCAGCAAGCGGAAATTTATTTACAACAGGAAGATTCCTCTTTCTCACCGTACGATGCAAACAAATATCAACAAATATTAGATTTAATAAAGCAAGGGAAACAAGCTATGGAGCAGCAACAGTACAAGCTTGCCTATACTCACTATAAGGAAGCTGAGCGTGCCTTTTTTATAGAAATCAATATTGATTTTGAACAAGAAATGACCGCTGCAGCCACAAAGCATATGGAACAGCGAATGAAAGAAGCAAAACAGCTTGAAGCTGATAAAAAGTATAGAGAGGCTTTGAATCTCTATGAGGCTGTGTATGATCACTGTGACAAGATATACTGGGATGTTAGCGAAAACCTTAAACACATTAAGACAGCCGCCCACAAGCAAATCATATATTTATCATCGTCGTTGCGAGACATTGAACATATTCATTCAGCTGTTGTAAACGGCGATTACAAAGAGGTGTTTACGAATATTGAAAGCGGATATTATGCTTATTATCACGAACCTGTCTACAATTACTTAAAAGCCAAGTACAGTATACAACAGGGGAACCAGAAGGCGGCTAACTATTTTCTTTACCGAATATCTCCCGAGATCAACAGCTTAGCACATGAAGAAATGGAAAAGTTTAAGAAGCAGTATGTCCCGAAGAACCAATGGGACGCGTTGTATAAGAAACATAGCAAACAAGCACTCCCATTCATGGCAAGAAAGATATTGCCCGGTCCGAAAATTGAGATGAACAAGCAGGATGTTGTTCTGGGGACAAACTTAGGCTCCCCTCATCATAAGCAAGTAACCATTCAACGTGAATCGCAATATGATTCGTATGGAATTCTACAGCACTATGAGAGTGAATTGGAGGAGTGGCAATATAAAGGTGACAACGGAACTACCTATCTACTATTCAAAAACGATCAACTCATTCAAATTACTTATCCATAACATATATAAAACTTACATGTAGTTGAATCATTCATATACAAAAAAGACTCTCCCATGCAAGTACGACATTCTACTTGCATGGGAGGGTCTGATTCTATTTTCTATCCATTCCATTCACGGACTAACTGTTCGCCAATCGTACAACCAAGCATATAGTCTCGATTCAATACTTCTATATCCCTCGTAAGGCGCTCCGTCTTAAATTCAGCCGGAGGATTCACCTCAATAATACGAACATCCTCAAGTGGATTGCGCATAAAGTCAATCGCTTCTTGGTACTTATTTGCTCGATTGTCTAGTGCATCTACCAGCCGTGGATATCGACGCAGTACCCAGCGAGTTGGATAATTGACTTTACTAGAACGCATTGTAAATGCATGTGGTCTAGAACGAATCACCATGATCGTACTCGCCCCCCTACGGTACGCTTCCAAAACGGGAATCGAATCGGTAACCCCACCATCGACATAAGGAATCCCATCCACTTCAACAAACCCACGGTAAAGAACAGGAATCGCACTAGATGCCTTCAACATCTGTTCTAAATTATTCGTGTTAGGTTCAAGATAAACAGGCTTCCCCGTCTCAACCTCTGTAACCCCAATTAGAAATTGAGAATGACCGTTAAATAAAAGCTCCCGATGCACGGGAAGCTCCCGCGTGGTCGTATCCCACAGCCAGTCCAAATCCATCAAATGTCCGCCACGCATGAATTTTTTCCAATTAATAAAGTCAGGTCTTATTGAATAATCCGTAATGACTTTATAGTTACGCTTATACATTTGACCAAGATAAACTGCTGTATTATTAGCACCAGCCGATACACCAATACATATATCGAAGGGATTGAAGGAATGCTGAATGAAAGCATCCAACACTCCTGTGGAAAATATCCCTCTCATCCCTCCGCCTTCAACGACTAAAGCTGTCTTGCCTGACTTCGGAACCGTAACGGAATGCTCACTCATCTTCTCACCTGCCGTGTTCTTAATGCCTCGCGTTAACCTCTATATAATTACACATCAATTGCAGAGTGATGTAAACCCAACAAATGATCTAGGCAGTATCCGATAGTCCTATAAGGAGGGATGAGCTTTCCTATGCTATGTCCCCGAGCTAGACAATTCATCATGAGCAAAAATAACTCTATATCATTAGCGTTGAAAATACAGTTATATAATTTTATTTTAGTTTCATAGAAGTTACTTCAATGCTGCTTTTAAAAATGCAGCCGTTTGTGAATCAGCGACCTCTGCTACCTGCTCAGGTGTACCTGCGGCCATCAATTGTCCACCAGCTGCACCGCCTTCTGGACCAAGATCAACGACCCAGTCGGATTCGCGAACGAGATCCATATTGTGCTCAACGAGAATGACCGTATTGTCTGCATCCACTAGCTTCTGCAACAAAATAAGTAGGCGCTCCGCATCCTTCGGATGGAGCCCTGTCGAAGGCTCATCCAGTAAATATAATGTGTGCTTCTTCGTTTTCTTGCTTAGCTCCTTCGCGAGCTTCAATCGCTGACCTTCTCCACCTGAAAGCGTTCGAACAGATTGCCCCCAGTGCAAATAACCCAGCCCCACTTCGCACAGCAGCTCGATCATACTCGCAACCTTTTTCTCCGTCGCAAAAACTTCCAAACTATCTTCAATAGACATATCAAGCAGATCGGAAATGGAGTAATCTTTGTAGGTTACCGCCAATACTTCCTCTTTGAAGCGGCGACCTTTACAAGCCGTGCAGGTAACCTCCATATCAGGTAGGAAGTTCATGTCCAGCGTAACTACGCCTAATCCTTGGCAATTCTCACAGCGACCGCCTGCTGTATTGAAGGAGAAATGTTTGGATGTCAGCTTCTGCTTCTTTGCCTCAGGCAGGCCTGCAAATAAATTGCGAAGCTGTGTAAATACATCCGTATATGTGGCCACATTGGAGCGCTGCATCCGACCAATCGGAGATTGATCAGCCAAGATAAGCTCACCAATATGCTCCAAGCCATCAATACGGTCGCATCCAGGACGCTTTGCATGCTCGATACCGCCTTCTGCAAGCAGATCAAACATTAGTGTCGATTTCCCTGATCCAGAAACACCGGTTACAGAGGATAATGCACCTAGCGGGAACGAAACATCGATATTACGCAAATTTCGCAAATGGGCATTATGAATCGTTAACCTGCGCCCATTTCCAATTCTACGTTTGCGTGGTCGAGACGGAAGCTCCTCTTCTCTTAAATAAGCTCCTGTAACCGATGCAGGGATCGCCTTTAGCTGCTCCAACGTTCCTTCACCCACTACTTCACCACCACGGCTTCCCGCGCCAGGCCCCATATCAATAACATGGTCAGCAGCACGCATCATCTCTGGATCATGCTCGATGACCAATACCGTATTTCCCATATCGCGCAACTGCAGCAATACTGAAATAAGACCTTCGGTATCTTTCGGGTGAAGCCCTCTAGACGGTTCGTCTAATACATACAGGACACCCGTTAGGCCAGAACCAAGTAAAGTAGCGAGGCGAAGCCGTTGCGCTTCTCCTCCCGATAGTGTAATCGTTTGACGATCCAAGGAAAGATAGCTAAGGCCAACATCTACAATCCGCTTAATCCGATTCGGTAAATCTTCCATAATCGGTTGAAGCAAGATCTGTTCCTGCTCTGTTAGTTGATTAGGTAAATCCTCAATCCACTGATGTACATCCAAAAGGGACCAACTAGATAAATCTGATATGGATGCCCCATATACTTGAACCGATCGACTTTCTGCATTTAGTTTTTTGCCGTGACAGGACTCACATGTCTGCTGTGTGAACAATACGCCCGAGTGGCCATAGGATGCACCTGCCGCATCGCCATCTTTATCTTTATACCTGCGCCACATGCCTGTAATAATCCCTTCAAACTTGCCCTTGGACACGGTCTTCGGCTGCTGAACGGTTGGATAATGACGGGAGAACTCTTCACTTTCTGCCCCATAGTAAAGCAAATCCTTAGCAGCTTCTGTGTAAGTGCCAAGAGGAAGATCCAGATCAAATTCGAACCCGTAATGCTTGCCTGCTGCTGCTAGTACATGACCGTAATATTCGATCAACCCTTCATTAAGGAAGACAACTCCGCCTTCGCGGAAGCTTTTCTCCAAATCAAACACCGCATCTATATTCAAACTAGCAACTTCACCTAAGCCTGCGCACTCTCCACAAGCTCCTTCAGGAGTATTGAAGGAAAAATGCCTCATCGTTAGTTTTTGAAGAGATACACTGCAAGAAGGACAGGTAGTCATCCCTTCTAGCTCTTCTTCCTCATTTATACTGTTACCTGCTGTAGTATCCGTTGCCTGTCCGACCATTTCACCGCAGGATGGACACGGACGCTTACCTGCTCTTGCATAAACAAACCGTAAAAATTGATGGATATCGGTGACGGTCCCAACTGTTGAACGAGGATTTCGGTTTGTCACATGCTGCCCTACACTTATAGAAGGAGAAAGGCCGGAAATTGAATCAACTTTGGGCTTCGTGAAGGAGTCCGTAATCATCCCCATTGACTCCATATACTGTCTTTGACACTCTTTTTGCAACGTTTCCATCGCAAGTGTAGATTTACCGGATCCTGACGGTCCTGTTAACACGACAAACTTATACTTTGGAATTTCCAACGTTACGTTCTTCAGATTATGCTCTCTAGCACCTTTAATCTTGATCGTCTCGAACAAATGATACCCCTCCTTGATTACGGTTGCGGAAGTCCAGCGTGTGAAATGTGCGTAGAAGGCTTCGCGGATAAACCCAGCGGTCATTCCTTATGTGGATAAATTCGCAACTCAATTAAAATAGATCCTTATCATACTACATTCATGCAAATGATAAGGTTAAGGTTCTATTATCCTTTATTTACGAGATTTTGTTGATCAAAACATTGTACTTGGTCTTTAAAGTTTGTTTACAACTCACCTTCCCACTCATGCTTGAATTGCTCCAAATAATCTTCCATATATCGATGCCGCTCTCCCCCCATGCGCTTCGCCGCGTTGGTGTTCAACTTGTCCTTTAGCTTAAGTAATTTCTCATAAAAGTGATTAATGGCTGTGCTCTTTCCATGTCGATATTCCTCCATCGTCATCGATTCCCTCGGTTGAAGCATCGGATCATGAATCGGATCTCCCTTCCAGCCTGCATAGAGAAAGACTCTCGCAATTGCGATGGCTCCTATCGCATCCAACCGATCAGCATCCTGCACAACTTGGCCTTCCAGCGTTCGCATCGGCGGATTCTTCCCTGCTGAATAGGACATCGTAGCGATAATCTCCATAATGTGATCCTGTTCTTCCTCGATGAGAGGTTTTCCATGCAACCAATCACTAACCTTCTGAAGCCCCGCTTCCTTCGACGGATTCAACTTCTCATCTGCAACATCATGCAGCAAAGCCGCAATTTTACACAGCGCGATGTCCGCCCCTTCTTCCTCTGCCAATCGTTCCGCCATTTTCACCACGCGATATACATGCCACCAATCATGCCCTGTCGAATCCTGCTCAAGCTCTGATCTAGCAAACTGTTCAGCCGCTGCAATAACTTGTTCTTTAGCGTTTCCCATGGAATTCATTCATTAACAACCTTCCTTTTATGTAAATATCACTATCAATATAAAAAGAGCTGACTCCGTTAGAAAAGATAACTACGAAGCAGCCCCATAAAGAAAATTTTTAATGATGCGTATAACCAAAATCATGACTAATCGTTGTGGTTTTTCCGTTCTTAATCTCAACTTTCCCAATCTTATAATTAAATATTTCTAAAAATGTAACTGTATCTTTAATCTGCTCTTCAGTTAATAATTGTTTAATTAAATCTGAATCTGCTTTAGGTAGTTTATTATCAAACTCACTTGTCGTTTTATGTGAGTTTATAATATAAATATACTCCCCTACAGGAATATCATTGATTATATAATTACCATATCCATCAGCCTTTGCTTCATATACTCCATTGCCATGTACCAATTCACCTGTTGAACTTCCTGCCAACAAAGGAACATTATATTTTTCTTTAGGATTTGGCTTTAAGAGTACAATTTTAGCTCCGACATCGGGCTTGGTGCCAATAACATCGTTATACTGCCATGTTATAACTCCGCTAATTGTCCCTGTCTCGTCAGTTTCATAATCATTCGAGTTACTTTCTTCACGCTGTTGCTCAATTGCTTCTTCTATTTCTTGAGTTTCATTCTTTTTTTCTTTTACAGTGTCTGCGGATGGATCAGCTGTTGACTTATTCGACTCCTTTTTTGAGTCCGATTGCGCCGATGTGGCCTCTACTTTTGCTGATGAAGCATCATTAATTTGTTTCATAATTACGGTAACGACAAGAACATTTAGGACGACTAGTGTTGCGATTACCATACCAAATAGTGCTTTCCTCATTATGACAAGATCCCCCTATAGTAGAAAGTACCTATATAAATAATAAATGAATATATACATATATTATCATTTATTTGTATATAGTCCTATATCGGTGCCAATGTTCGGAAATTGAATGGCATTTTCTGCTTGATGTAAAAAAAGCCTGCACATGCGAATCACGCATATACAGACTTTGGTTATAGTCCTGTAGGCATCTATATAAGCCTTTGATTGGATAACAAGCAGTGCTTAAACATAACATCGCCAACTATTTTAAAATGCTAACTAACCAGCACTTTCTATCATCGCTCTTACTCGCTCTGGCAATTCAGCCATCTCTTCTTTAGATAGACCCTCAACCTGCACAGGAGGTAGAATCGTTAGCTCAACTTCTGCTGGAGAGATCCAGACTCCATTAGCCTCCATGAGCTTATAAGAACCTGAAATACGGATCGGCACGATAGGTGCGCCTGTCTTCGTTGCAATGCGGAAAGCACCATTTTTGAACTCGCCGATTTGATCACTTTTACTGCGTGTTCCTTCAGGGAACACAACAACAGGGTATCCGTTAGCAACAAGTTCAGTCGCTTCCTTCAAGCTGTTCATCGCCTGACGCATATTATTCCGATCAACGAAAATACAGCGGAACAGCATCATCCAATCACGGATGAGTGGCAACTTACCAATTTCTTGTTTGGCAAACATCGACTTCGGGTTGCCAAGATGGCCAAGTAAAATCGGCACATCGAAGTTTCCTTGATGGTTAGAAACGTAAACCGCTGTCCCCGCAGGTAAATTCTCTTCACCGCGTACCGTTACTTTGGCTCCCGCCATTCGCAATAAAGAACGCGCCCATTTTACAACATGCTTAGCTACGTGGGCATCAAGTTCTTCTATTCGGCCTTCTCGCTGCAGCCTCTTAGCTTTGTTAAGGTGAGGAATCAGACCTATTAAGTAAATCCAGAAATAGATAAACCAAACTATGGTGCGAATAATCTTCATGAAGTCCGTCCTTTCAAATAATGTACTCCGAGTATAGCACGGCTTAGGCATTTATGATTTAAGGAAATAAACGACAATCCTGTTCATATGCCTTGTGATAAATGCTTCACTATTAATCTTTATTCATTCCAAGCGATATTTTACCTTGTTGTAACATGAAAGAATATAGCATATTGCTAATGATAAATGTAGAATTTTCCGAGAAAACTTCACCATAATAATACATGTTTCGATTTCCTTCGACGTATTTCACATAAACAGGGATACATTGAATCTGCTTATAGAATTGATTTGTCCATGCAGCAGCGATATGATGAGTAAGTTGAATCATGATGATAAAACATCGCTTGCCTCACATATAAATGAGCGAATGACCGATGTACGATAAGAAAGAGGTGCAATATTGATGGAATATACAGCAGAACAAGTTGCGGATTGGATGTTGAAGGAACTTCAATTTTCAGGCGCGCTGCACCAAGACCACGCAGTCGCTTACATTCGTGAGCATTTTGGCGAGTCTTTTATATATGCACATGAGAATGGAAATGTATCGATCGAGAAAGAAGTAAAGAAAGCATTTAAAAAAATGCACCGCGGTAGAGCCGCATGGGATCGCGACGGATTTTTCTGGGGCTGGACGTAAATCGGGGTTCCTCGAACATGCCTAGGAAATACAAAAGCGCTGTTGATTATTGGCATGATGCCAGTCAACAGCGCTTTTTCATTTATTATTGCTGCTTAAGCCATACTTCCTGGCCATCTTTTAGCAAAAATCGATGAGTCGTTGAAGCCTCCATAATGTCGTCGTATGCCCAATAAGTTGGCTGGACATCTTTCCATTTTGGCAGCGCATCTATAGATGAAGCCGTACGTCCAAGTATCTTATTGATTAGCACAACAACCTCTGCTCGTGTCAGGGATTGCTGTGGACGATACGTTCCATCTGGGAAGCCTTTCAATAGGTTAGCTTCTGAAGCTGTTTTAATATACTCCTCAGCCCAGTGACCTTTCACATCTGTAAAGCTCAATTGGTAAGCACCGCTATTCTTCAACTGCTTCAGCTTGCTCACGATAATAGCAATTTCAGCACGCGTCACAATTTGCTCTGGATGAAACTGACCATTTTTATCACCGATCATGAGCTTGCTTTGTGCAACTGCAGTAATATGTTTTTTCGCCCAATGCGATGCTTCTACATCCGTAAATGCCACATTTGCTGTCTGCTGTTTACTCTCTCCTGCTTGAAGGAACAGACGAGCTAATATGGAAGCAAGTTCAGCCCTTGTAATTCCTTGATTCGGTCGGAACGTTCCATCTTTATAGCCAAGTATATATGGTGCATGTTCCTTAGCTTCATTAATCATACGGATATCTAATTTCACAGCCGTATTTTTAACGTGAATGGATTGTTCAGATTGTTCCTTTCGGCTGTCATACGTTTTAAATCCTTCTTTTTCAGCGATGACATAATAGTCGCCTTCAGGGAAGAGCAGCCAGCCGAATTGACCTTCTGTATCACTGTGCTGAACATTCTCGTTATTTGATAATTTTTTCGAATCGATTCTCGGCAGCACCACTTGAGTACCTGGAACTCTACCTTTTTGTTTGTTAAGTGTCGTATCAGCCCAATATAAGCTCACCTTAGCTCCAGCAATAGGCTGTTGCGTTTTAGCATCTCGTACGATACTAAATGGATCGATGGCTTTTACTTTCATGACTGCCTTATCTGAGGAATTAACAACTAGCTCGCCTTCTGTGCCCACAAGTCTTTCCCCATTTGCTGAGGTTATCAATAAATATACACGATACGTGCCTGTTGATAAGGGCTTAAATGTAAAGGTGCCATCAGAGGCAATCACAATATTTTGCTGCAGTTGTTTGTTGCTAGTTGAATCGTAAATATCCGCAGATAATGGCAGGTTGGCATCAATTAAATGTCCGACAGGAACTTGAAGTATCGAACCATTTGCATCAATTACTTGAATGCTGCCCTTACTGTCTTTTGGTGTGTAACCACCTGAGCCATTGGATCCACCATTCGATGCTGAAGCTTCACGAGTAAGTGTTACTGAGTATAGCTTCGATGATCCATCTTGTGCGGTAACGAGTATCGTAATCGGATTCACTCCGACTTTTAGTGTAACTTTTACTGCACTTCCATTCGCTGCTACCGTTCCGTTTATCGTAATGGTTGCAGTGACATCTGCTGCAATTGCACTAATGTTTACTTCATACACAGCATTCGTAACCGTTGCTGTGTAGTTCGTTGTACTAGATGAAAATGACGGACTCAACGTTCCTGTACTCAACGTCAAGCTGCTCAAGTCTGCATTGCTTAGTAATGGCGGCGTTGATCGCGTAACCGTTACCGTATATGATTGCGTCGTACCATCCTGTGCTGTAACAAGTATGCTAATCGTGTTCGCCCCAATGGTGAGCGGGACTTTTACAGCAGTTCCATTTGCTGCTGCCGTTCCGTTTATCGTAATGGTGGCAGCTGCATCAGATGCTGTCGCACTCACGTGCACATCGTATACGGCATTCGTTACGCTTGCCTTATAGCTAGTTGTTCCAGACGCAAACACTGGACTCAACGTTCCGGCACTTAGCGTCAAGCTGGTCAAGTCCGCATTACTCGACGGCGGCACCGCTCTCGTCACTGTCACCGTATACGTCTTAGACGTTCCATCTTCTGCTGTCACGACTATCGTTATCGTGTTCGGACCTACGTTCAATGGCACTCGAGACGTGCTTCCACTTACTGTCGCTGCTCCATTTACCGTTACGGTCGCCTTGCTATCTGCTAACGTTGGCGTTACATCCAGCCCCGCTTCACTATTGGCTACACTTACCGTGTAGCTCGTTGTTCCCGGTGTAAATACGGGGTTCAACGTGCCTGCACTAAGCATCAGATCGCTTAACTCCGCATTGTTCGACTTCGCTCGCGTTATTGTTACTGTGTATGTTTTCGTCGTTCCATCTTCCGCAGTAACGACTACTGTAATCGGATTCGGACCCACATTCAACGCCACACGTGCTGCACCACCACTAACTGCAGTAGAACCATTCACTGTCAAACTCGCCTTGTTGTCCGCTACATCTGCCGTCACATCCAGCTCGGTCACATGATTTGCCACATTTGCTGTATAGCTCGTTGTTCCAGATACAAACACTGGATTTAGCGCCACAACGCTCAACGCCAAGTTACTCAAGTCTGCGTTACTCGACAACGGCACCGCTCTTGTTACTGTCACCGTGTATGTCTTCTTCGTTGTTCCATCTTGCGCTGTTACTTCGACTGCAATTGTATTCACTCCAACCGTTAACGCCACTCGCGATGTACTGCCGCTCGCCACACTCGCTCCGTTCACCTTCACAGTTGCGTTGCTGTCTGATACCGTCGCCGTTACATCCAGCTCTGTAACATTATTCGATACACTTGACGTATAATTCACCGTGCCTGACGCAAAGGCTGGGCTTAACACACCTGCGCTTATCGTCAAATTACTCAAGTCCGCATTGCCCGACTGCGCTCGTGTCACCGTCACCGTGTACGTCTTCTTCGTTGTTCCGTCTTGCGCTGTTACTTCGACTGCAATTGTATTCACTCCAACTGTTAACGCCACTCGCGATGTACTGCCGCTCGCCACTCTCGCTCCGTTCACCTTCACAGTTGCATTGCTGTCTGATACCGTCGCCGATACATCCAGCTCTGTTACACTATTCGATACACTTGCCGTATAGCTCGTGTTGCCTGTTGCAAAGGCTGGACTCAACGTTCCCTCACTCAGCGTTAAATTGTTCAAGTTCGCATTGCTTGACTGCGCTCGTGTCACCGTCACCGTGTATGTCTTCTTCGTTGTTCCATCTTGCGCTGTTACTTCGACTGCAATTGTATTCACTCCAACCGTTAACGCCACTCGCGATGCGCTGCCGCTCGCCACTCTCGCTCCGTTCACCTTCACAGTTGCATTGCTGTCTGATACCGTTGCCGTTACATCCAGCTCTGTTACACTATTCGATACACCTGACGTATAATTCACCGTACCTGACGCGAAGGTTGGGCTTATCGTGCCTGCGCTTATCGTCAAATTACTTAAATCCGCATTGCTCGACTGCGCTCGCGTTACCATTAAGGTGTACGTCTTTGTAGTTCCATCTTCCGCTGTAACGACTACCGTAACCGTATTTAGACCCACATTCAGTGGCACTCGTATTGCGCTACCACTTGTCACGGCAGCACTATTTACCTTTACGCTCGCCCTGTTATCCGATAGAAACGGTGTCACATTCAAATCTGTCACACCATTCGTTACATTTGCTGTATAGTTCAGCGTGCCTGACGCAAAGACCGGACTTAACACACCTGCGCTTATCGTCAAATTACTCAAGTCTGCATTGCTCGACTGCGCTCGTGTCACCATCACCGTGTACGTCTTCTTCGTTGTTCCGTCTTGTGCGGTTACTTCGACTGCAATTGTATTTACCCCAACCGTTAACGCTACTCGCGATGCGCTGCCACTCGCCACGCTCGCTCCATTCACCTTTACAGTTGCATTGCTCTCTACTACCGTTGCCGTCACATCAAGCTCCGTCACACTATTCGATACACTTGCCGTATAATTCACCGTACCTGACGCAAAGGCTGGATTTAATGTGCCCGTACTTAGCACCAAGTTGCTCAAATCCGCATTGATTGATAATGGCTGTGCCTGCGATAGCAAAAATCCATTTTGTCCCACGGCAACAAAGCGACCATTTCCATAAGCAGCATGTGTAAATCCGATAGTTCCCCCTGAACGCTCCTGCGTCCATGTCACGCCATTGTTTGAAGCTAAAATAAGCTCACTGTCACCAGGTACTATAAACTTGTTGTTACCATAAGCCACCGCATACAAGTTATTGCTCCCAGATGGAACCGATTGCTTGTTCCATCTAACTCCATCCGTTGACGTAAGTAATGTTCCATTGCCACCAACAACAACGTAAGTGCCATTACCATAAGCCACTCCCAGCAGCCACTCACTTACACCTGAATTCCTCTGCGTCCAACTAACACCATCCGTAGAAGTATAAATAATACCTGCATCTCCAACTGCTACGAATTGCCCACCACCGTAGGTCAAAGAATAAAAATTCAATGTACCATGCTTCGAGCTCGTCCATGTATGACCGTCAGAAGAGGTGAGTATTCTACCGGTATCCCCTACTACAACATATCTCTGACCATCGGTTGCTGCAGCGCTCAATGTTTCTGTTACTCCTGAATTCCTTAGTGTCCAAGTCAGTCCATCTAAGGAACTATACATTCTCCCACTGTAACCGACCGTAAGCCATTGATCTCGCACATACTGCACACCAAGTGTATTTGTTGGTAATGTTGCCTGGTTGCTCCACGAGATTCCATCAATAGACGTAACCACTTCACGGTTATTGCTCACCGCGATCCAACGCCCATTGCCATAAGCTACATTGTTGAGCATCGTACTCGTGCCTGAAGAGTATGACGACCAAGATGTAGTTGCCTGTGCAACCCCGCCTACTGCTCCTAAGCTACCTACTAAAACCGTAATAAAACATAGCGCCCCAATCCCTATCCGTCGCCATAAATGATAGTTGCTAACTCTACTTCTTCTCATATCTTTGTTCCACCTCGTACTAGTATGATTGCTTCGACAAGATGTGACAGTTATATATGTACAACTTAACATATTACAACTTTTTCCAGTGATGTTAACACTCATTATATACGACACCTATACTTTATTCACGCAAAAAAATATATACTTCCTACTTTTTTTCATCGGTAACTATGATATATTCATATTGTAATTCCACATTTTTCTATCAATATCGACAGGAGGTGACATTTTGCAGTGCAGACCCGCTTGCAGCGAAGATGAGCCGTATTTATTTGAGCTCTATGCTGATAGTCGTAGGGAAGAAATCCTTACCTGGGGATGGGACGAATTAACTAGAGATGCTTTTCTACAAATGCAGTGGAAAGCTCAGCAGCTCTCTTATGCCGCACAATATCCAGACGCGCAGCATTTCATCATAGCAACAAAAGAGCATATTCCAGTGGGTCGCTATATTTTGTGGAGTTCCAACCAGCATATCATCCTAGTAGATCTCACCATACATCATCAGTATCGCAACCAAGGCCTAGGGACATCTATTCTTACGATGCTGCAAGCTGAAGCCATACATACAAGCAAACCTATCGTTCTATCTGTATTCGAGCACAACATTACTGCGAAACGACTGTATGAACGACTTGGTTTCTGTATAATCCAGAACACAGGACTATATGCAACAATGACATGGACCCCTCATCCACCTATTAAGGAGTGACGTTCAATTATGGATAGCTATGTTGGAGAAATTCGAATGTTTGGGGGCAACTTTGCACCCCAAGGTTGGGCATTATGTAATGGACAGATAATAAGTATTGCGGAAAATGAAGTATTATTTTCGTTAATAGGCACCACATACGGTGGAGATGGCAGAACGACATTTGCTTTACCTGATCTGCGTGGACGTATTCCGCTTCACACCAGTAATACACTTCCACTTGGCAGCAAGGCAGGAACCGAAACCGTAACTCTAATTAGCAGTCAACTGCCCGCGCATACGCATCAAGTCATGTCAGTTGGCGCAGCTGGACAAAGTGCGTCACCTACTAATATGTTATGGGCTGCGTCTCCAGCTCCCATCTACGGACAATCAAGCACGACAGTTAATATGAACAATCAATCCATTTGGACAGTTGGCGGCAACCAACCTCATGACAACATGATGCCTACCACAGCAATTTCATTTATTATCTCGCTTTATGGATATTATCCCTCACAAGGCTAAACACGTATAAAGGAGGCATTCATTATGGCTGAGCCATTTTTAGGAGAAATCAAATTATTCCCCATCAATTATGCCCCACGAGGCTGGGCTGCTTGCAACGGCCAAATCCTTCAAATTAATCAAAACCAAGCACTCTATTCATTACTAGGAAACAAGTATGGAGGGGACGGAAGAACAACCTTCGCGCTGCCCGATTTGCGCGGTCGTGTTCCGATCCACAATTCACAACAAATTCCACTAGGACAGTCGGCTGGGGAAGAAGTACATACCCTTACTATAAACGAAATGCCTATGCATACTCATATGGCTCAGGCATCATCCAATCAGGCAACTGCTGTTTCAGCACAAAATAATGCTTGGTCCGATGCAGCAGACAATTACAAAGACACATTACCGCAAAGTGTGCCGATGGCGGCCAACGCGCTTTCTACTGCTGGTCAATCACAAGCTCATAACAATATGCAGCCTTACCTTGCTTTACAATTTTGTATTGCAGTAACCGGGATATATCCATCCCGCGGTTAATCATATTAGGAGGGTACTATTATGGCTGAAGCATATCTTGGTGAAATTCGCATTTTCTCAGGAAACTTTGCTCCACAGGGATGGGAATTGTGCAATGGACAATTGATGCCAATTGCACAATATACTGCGCTATACTCTATTCTCGGTGTCCAATACGGTGGAGACGGTAGATCAACGTTTGCTCTCCCTAACCTCATGGGACAAGCACCCATGCATCAAGGTGATGGACCTGGCTTGACACCACGAACCATTGGTGAACAAAATGGAAGCCCAACAGTTACATTACTAGAGACTGCAATACCTTCACATACCCATATTCCACAAGCAATTAATGATGTGGGCTCAAGCAACAATCCTGCGAATCAGATATGGGCACAATCACCTAAGCAAGGTCGCCCAGGACGTGAAGAGCAAAATCCGCTGTATGATACGACCATCAATACAACATTGTCACCTCACGCATTGTATCCAACAGGCGGTTCTCAACCGCACAACAATATGCAGCCTTATCTTGCGCAAACCTTTATCATTTGTATGAATGGTGTATTTCCGCCCCGCGGTTAAGCCTACATAGTAAATAGAAAAGGGCAGAGCTCCTTCTAGCCAACTAGCTAGGATGCTCTGCCTTATCTTTTTCCAATAAAATAACATGTCGATCAGACTATTCTCTTATGCGGAAAATAACCTTTGCCCTCGGATACAACATGCCACCTATTTTACCGATAATTAAGTAACTTTTCATGCAACCGGTTCGTGCTATTCCCCATCGCTTTCACTATCAAAATGTTGAGAAACTTGTTCCAGACGCAATATCGCCTCATATACCCGCTCCGCCGTTATTCTATCACCCATCAAATGAATAGACTCCTGCGGACTCGTCGTACCAGACGCCACTTGTCTCAATAACAACTCATCCTGAACAGATAGCCCTAGATGCGACAATTGATAAGGAAGATTCATGCTTTGATAGTATGGGAGCAGCTTTTCTACTTCTGCTAGGTTTCCCTCCAACACCAACTGCACAAGAATGCCATAGGCAACTTTGTCGCCATGCAGCAGATGATGAGTAGATGGAGCAACTGTCAGTCCATTATGAACGGAATGCGCTCCTGCAATGCGGCCTAGATGATCACCAAAGCCACCGACCATACCACCCGTCATAATAATCGTCTCCAGCACTTTTACAAATGCAAATGATAGCTCTCCGCGTTTCGCATCGGCGATACTTTGCCAACCATGTTCCAAAAGCACACTTTGACATAATCGTGCCGTAAGATGAGCAATTTGCACCGCAGCAACAGGCGCTTCCAGCTTGCGTATAAGTGCATCTGCCTCATACCATTTTGCCAATGTATCCGCGATGCCCGCACGTAAATAATCAACAGGCGCTTCCAAGGAAATACGCGGCTCTACAAGTATCATTAACGAGCTTTTTGGAAATATCGTATAGTGCGTAAACTGCCCCTGTTCGTTATAAAATACGCTCAGCGGCGTCCAAGCCGCACAATTCGAAGCCAGCGTCGGTACCATAATAACTTCCAACTTTGCTTCACACGCCGCCGCTTTGGCTACATCAAGTACTTTACCGCCACCAATCGCAACGATTACATCTGCACGCTCATTTCGAGCAGCTTGTGCTAGCCGAGATGCTTCGGCTAACGTGCATTCTCCTTGATAGCGAACATAGATAAGGGAAAGGGATGGATCATCCCCCTCCTTAACAAGCTCATCTATCAATTCTTCACTCAGCCCATGCTCGAAAGCCCGTTGGAGCTCCTGATCCTGATTGTGCTCCTCTGTTTGCTTCAGTTGAGGCAGATAAGGCTGCGCAGCCTGTAAAGAGCGATCGCCGTGAATGACGAGTACTCTGCGAAAACTATAGGGCTGCAGCAATGACTCCAACCTGCTCAAAATCCCGTCTTCACAATAGTAAAGAGCAGGCGCGCCTCTGACGACAATTCGTTGATCCAACGCTGACGCTGTCACGATGTCACTCACTTCCTTTTCAACATCCACTCAGGCTTGCCAAAGCCTTTAAAATTCTCATCAATCGCTTTCTCGAATTCCGGTGATTCTACAGCTGCCTTCAACGCTTTTGCAAATGGCTTCTCTAGGTCAGCCGTGTTTACAACGACACGGTTACGATAGTCGTCCGGCATCTCTTCCAACTGTAGAGCCTTCAGCAAATCCATCTTCGCTGCAAGTGCGAAGTTACCTGGAACTAAGGACAGGTCAACACTATCTACCGCGCGCGGTAATTGTCCCGCTTCGATCGGTTGGAAAACAAGCTGCTTCGGATTATCTTTCACGTCTTTTTCAGATACACGCAGCGGATCAACGTTGCTGTCTACTGTAACCAAGCCTGCATCTTGCAGCAAACCGAGCGTACGAGCCAAGTTCGTCGGATCGTTCGCTACCGCTACAGTGCTTCCTTCGGCAATCTCTTCTAGAGATTTATATTTGTTCGAGTAAATACCCATTGGGGCTGTCGGTACGATAACAAGCTCAGACAACTGGAGACCGTTTTCTTTCGCGAAGTTTTCCATATAAATTTTGTGCTGGAACAAGTTCGCATGCAATTCTCCATTTCCAAGCGCACGGTTTGGCTGAACATAGTCAGCAAACTCAATCACTTCGATCGTATACCCTTGTTTCTCCATAATCGGTTTAATAACTTTCGTAACCATATCACTGTACGGTCCAGCTGTTGCGCCAATTTTCAGCGCTTTCGTATCTTCATTTGTAGAGCCAGACTTGTCAGATGAACCGCAACCTGCCAGCAAGCCAATCGTTAAAATGACGGATAAAATAAGTGCAAATTTTTTCATGATAATACCCCTCCACCTTTTATTAAACCGTAAAATATATGTGCCTTAACGCTTGTCCACTTTTTTCGCGATGAAGTCACCGCCGTATTGAATGAGCTGTACTAAGCAAATAAGAATGACAACGGTTGTAAACATAATCGTGTCGTCATAGCGATTGTAGCCGAAGCGAATTGCCAAATCCCCGATACCGCCGCCACCGATAATACCAGCCATAGCTGAGTAAGCAACCAAGCTAATCGCTGTAATATTGATACCTTGGATAATACCTGGCTTTGCTTCAGGAAGCAGCACGTCTTTAATAATCATCCATGGGGTTGCGCCAATTGAAACCGCAGCTTCAATGACTCCTTTATCAATTTCACGCAAAGCTTGCTCTACTAACCTAGCAAAGAACGGAATTGCAGCGACCGACAAGGATACCGATGCAGCCGTAGGACCAATCGTTGTCCCTGTAATCATCTTCGTCAATGGGAACAATAGCACCATCAAAATAATAAATGGAATGGAACGAATCATATTTACAACGAAACCTAGAATGTTCTTTACAGCCACATTTTCAAGAAATAATCCACGATCCGTCACGAACAGCACAATCCCAATCGGTAATCCGACGACAATGGCTGCCGCAAGCGAAACCCCTACCATGTAAAGTGTCTGGAAAAATGATTTATTTAAATCCGGCAGTATTTCAATCACAGATGAAAAGTCAAACATGATGCAGCACCTCCACGCGATGCGTTCGTTTCGCAATATAATCAATCGCCCGCTGTACTTCAGCATCGTCTCCTAATAACTCCAAAATAAGAATGCCTAAAGGATTGTCATGGATGTACTCAATCTTGCCGTGTAAAATGTTACCCCTAACATCGAACGCACGAAGCACTTCAGTAATGACTGCTTCTTCTGCTTGCGGAGCAACGAAGTGAATTTTGACAATGGTTCCTTGGCATTGCTTCAACATGCGTTCTGGCAGCTCGAATTGGAACAAGCTCTTCATAAACGACTGCGTAGTCGAATGCTTCGGATCAGAGAATGTATCATATACCTTCCCTTCTTCGACGATAATACCATTTTGCATGACAGCCATCCGATCACATATATCCTTCACAACTTCCATCTCATGTGTAATGAGTACAATCGTCAGCTGAAGTTCCCGATTAATCTTCTTCAACAGTTCTAGAATCGACTGCGTCGTCTCTGGATCAAGAGCTGAAGTCGCTTCATCACATAACAGCACATGCGGATCATTTGCCAATGCCCGTGCAATACCAACGCGCTGCTTCTGTCCGCCGCTCAACTGCGCAGGATATGCATCCCGCTTATCCGCAAGTCCAACCATCTCGAGAAGTTCAGTAACTCGCGCTTCGATCTCTTGCGGAGACTTACGATTCGCTTTGAGCGCGAATGCAATATTTTCATAGACGGTCTTCGCACGTATCAAATGAAAATGTTGAAAGATCATCCCAATCTTCAGGCGTGCTTGGCGCAGCTGCTCTCCCTTGAGCGTCGTCAGATCGACACCGTCTACGAACACATGCCCTGAAGTCGGCTCTTCCAGCAAGTTGATACAGCGCAGCAACGAGCTTTTCCCCGCTCCACTGCGTCCGATGATGCCGAAAATCTCTCCTTTTTGAATTGTTAAGGAGACATTGTTTACTCCGAGCACCGTTGCTTTCTTGCTCTTGTACTCTTTTACGAGATTCTGTATCTCGATCATCTCTCTCACCCCATTGCTTCATTCTCGCTGCTTAGCCAGTACGTATAGTCCCTTCTGTATACAAAAAAACCTCTTTCGCTAGAGAAAGAGGTTAGACTTGTGTCATTGGCTAACTTATCTCTCAGAATGGTTCACATTCCGTAGGATTTAGCACCGTTTACTCGATGGTAAGGTTGCCGGACGTCACAGGGCCTATTCCCTCAGTCACTCTTGATAAGGTAAAAATATGAAGTTGCATTGAAAGAAATATTACACACATATGAAAAAGTTGTCAATCAAAATTTTTAAATAAAATCTTGTGGGTTTCGTTCGGTCACATTTATCGATTACGTTCCGAAACGCTGTCTATATCCGCACCTGCGGCATAATTCTTCTACCGCTTCACGGTTGGAAAAACCGTAATACAAATTGTTCGCTCGTTCCCCATCGATGATTTCCGTAAATGTTTTCTCATGCACATTGCCCAAATTGATGACACCTTCGCCATCCAGACAGCACGGAACAACCGTACCATCGACCAGTACAGCCGCTTGGCTGCGCAGCGCATAACAGAACCCTTTCCCATCATCCTCTGGTGCATCCAGACTCGGCCATTGGAACTCATGGTCTTGATTCAAATACACGCGATTCGCTATTTTAACACCACTGCCTGGAACGACTTTTTCCTCAATCTTAAAGTCGAGGTCAAATTCCTTCTCCAATACTTCCAACGTCTCGCGGTTGCGCTGCTTCTCCAGATTCGTCATATTGTCCTGCGTCAAATTCCACAAACGGAACGAGAAAATAACTTTATGTTCTTCTGCTTCACGAACGAACGAGAGAATTTCACGCAAATATTTCTCCCGATTCTCAGAACCGATATGACCATCGAAGCTGTGCAGCGAGAAATTCATTTGGCGCAGCGCAGGCTTGCCGAGCAGCTTATGTTTATTTTTCGTAATTAACGTCCCGTTTGTCGTAATATTGACCTTAAGCCCTTTCGCATGTGCAGCATCCAGAAGCTCATCAATCTTCGGATGAAGCAAAGGCTCGCCTTTAACATGGAGATAAATAAAATCTGTATGCGGCTTTACTTGATCAAGTACGTGATTGAACGTATCGAGCTTGATGAAGCCTTTCGCCCTTTCGGTAGGTGGGCAAAAGGTACAAGCCAAATTGCATATGCTCGTAATTTCAATGTAAACCTTTTTAAATTGTCTCAACGGCAGTTCCTCATTCCTCATCTGTCTCTATATGTGTACGCATAACGTTATTTTTTAAATGACTACACCTAACTTTACTATAGTCTGGCTGTAATATGAAGTGTACGGCTCTGAACTGGCTTTATAAACAGCTAAAAAGCCCAAGCAGTATCTTCTGCTTGAGCTGTCTCCTATTTCCACCTTATTGTGCATAGCAATATATATGTATGCCCCTCTTACTGACCTGTACGAAGCAAGCTAATCTGATTGTTCGTATAATTAATCAGCATCACTTGTGTAGAATCAGTCCATATCAGACGTGTATGATCGGGAACGATTACTTGAAGTACATTACGTATAGGCTTTATAACGCCGACATAATAATGAAATTTGTTATTTTTGTCATTCCAACCACTTACATATCTCTCTGTATAAAATGTGCCATCTGTAAAAATAGTCATTTCTTCATTTACTGGTTCTTTTGCGAGCTTAACAGACTTCGTCAGCTTCCCATCGTTAACCTCTGCAAGCGTAGCGGCTTTGTAATCAAAGGCATATAATTGATCACCGAAAATTTTATAGGACATAGAATCTGGCGTCTGCGCTTTATGCGTCCACAACAATTTACCATGCTTCGAAAAAACACTTATTTGGGCAAAGCGAGGCGCCTTTTCTTTTGTTTTGTCATAGATATCTGCAAACACTACGAATTTGCCATCTGGAAAAAATTGAGTTCTCCGCATTTTTTCTACTTCATTTTTTTTCAACTTCCCTTGTTTATGTTTGTATGTATACTTCCACAATACCTTATCAGCTTCATCTCGCACACCAATCGTTGACTTCGAATTATCTTCATCCCAACGTACTACGTACACATATTCATTTTTATCAAAATGGATTAAGGGACCATGACGTTCTGCTGTCTTTAATAGATTTCCCTTACTATCATAGTATCTCAAAATGGTTTTAATATAATCAAAACCTTGCAAAGACGATGTCATTAAACTGCCATCAGATAATAACCATGGTCCTGGTCCTGCTCCATCAAAATAGATTTTATTTGATAATGGAGATATGATTTTTCTTGTAATTTTACCTGTTGATGACTGTATCGTTAGCAGCGCATCATTGACCTCTTTAATATGGGCGAATTCATTTCCAAATTCGTTAGTCCCTTTAGAAAGAATCTCAAAAATGACACCGGATATAAATATTTCTCCGTTACGCTGAATGATCAATTCTTTTGTAGATGGTTCGTAATCTCCCTCAAAAATTCCTGTTAAAGATGTTGTCCATATTAACTCGCCCGTTGTAAAATCATAACTTGCTAATCCGTATTCTTCATTGTCTACAGAGTACATGACAACCAACATATTGTGTTTCTTATCTACAAGCGTATTTTCAATTTGCCAGTCTTTTGAAAGTTGGAACTTCCATGCTGTGGAATAGTAGACGGGTTTCATCTTACCTGAACCATCAGGCCTCAAAAAAGTGTAGGCTCCTGCTCCTCCCTTACTACTCGCACTTGCTGACTCTACAGGTACAAAGGTAGCAATAATTACGATTAATAACAGAGTTAATCCTGTGCGAAACCTACGAAGTAACTTTCTCATGATGCATCCCCTTTTCACTCATGATGTGACTGAACTACAACTTCATTTGGATATTTTTAACTCACAACTCTTAATATATCGGTTTTATTTCGCAAAATATAGTTACTATATAAAAAAGCCAGAAATAAGCATACAGATTTCTCTGCATCTCATTTCCAGCCTTTTAAACCATGTCTTACTCTACGGCCCCACACCATAGAATTTACAATAATGAGAATGAAAGAAGTTAAAGAAGTAAAGTGTTAAAGAAGAAAGGATAAGAAGGTTTTTCTAAGAGGAGATTTAGCACTTAGGTACAACTGGTTGGTCAGAGCCTGTATACACGTATGTGTCTGAGATGTATCCGAATTTACCATTGTAATATGCCCAGTTCCAAACGTTGCTTGTGCCGTACTTACCAGTTACTGTTTGACCTCTGTCATAACAATAGAGGTAAACATTTTGTCCACTAGGAACAGATGTAACTACTCCTGCACTCGTATTTGTACCTGACCGGAGATTAACTGGGGTTCCGGAATTCGTATTTACTTGGTACCATCCCGCTGCTGCATAAATAGATGTTGCAGAAACTAAAGATACAACTGCTGCTACCATAGTAGCTTTCCACTTTTTAGAAATAGCCATAGATACACACTCCTAGAATATTAGTTTTGTTAATACAAAATTAAAACAAAAATCCTAATTAGTGGAGCCGTGATCATAGTATATCTATTTGCAAATAATATACAATAGTATTTCAGCATTAGATAATTAATTCCTCATTTTGGCCTATTTATGACCTACTATTATTAGATCAATGGTTAAATAGAATGAACATTATAGTAGTTAATGCGGCACATAATCTAGTTGTGATCTATATCATAGGATGCCGCATCCCGTGGCACTGCTTGGTTTTTTACACTCGAACATCGATACTAGTTCAAATAGCCTCTTGTGCTTGGTGCTTCACTCTGTTAATCTCTTTGGTATTTGTCCCGCTATGTCCTACCAACTCAAACGCCTGGTTCACTTCTCCTACACTTCCATTTTGTAAAAAAACCGCATGTTATCATGAGTAACGAGTGAACTTAGAGGGAGAACTATGAAATAATCGAAAGGCTACGACATCAGCACAGCATTGCACGCCTTTTGGCCATTGGATGAATCAACGCGCACCGTACGAATACCGGTGCGCGTTGGCGGCATAGCTTTTTTAATGTCTACTTGACAGGGGCATGACCACACATTGTTTTACGCTTGAGCTTTTCCTCTTTTTTGCGAGCTAGTATGCTCAACTTGTGGCAAATGCTACCTTACTTCGCAATCCTAAGCAAGCTAATCTGGATAGTATTATTATAATGGATTAACAATACCTTATCCTTATCAGCCCACGCCAGCTCTATTTCACTTGGAACTGTCGCTTTATAAAGGTAATACGATGGCTTAACTGCGCCAATATAGTAGTCATTTTGATCTGCACCGCTATTATATTTTTCAAGTCCCTGTCCGAAGAACGAGCCATCAGGGAGAATTTCCAACTCCCTAATTCCTTCATTTGCAAGTTTGGCCGGACCCAACATTTTCCCATTATCTATCTCCACTATCGTTTCAGCGATATGGTTAATAGCGTACAATTGAGTGCCTATAGTCTTATAGGTTAGATAGGCTGATTTCGTTTTATGCATCCATAACAATTTACCTTGTTTTGAAAACATATATATTAGTGAATCTGGTCGTGCATTTTCTTTTGTCTTGTCAGAGATCTCTGCATACAAATAAAATCGTCCATCTGGCATGAAAAATGGTCCGCTTACTTCTTCTTCTTCATTCTTTTGTAATTTTCCTTGCTTGTACTTGTAAGTATATTGACGGAGAACTTTGCCCGCCTCATTTTTCACTATTATCGCATCTGTCGAGCTGTATTTGTCTGTATCTAATAAATACACATATTCATTAGCAGAAACATGCATTAGCAGACCATCACGCTCTACTACTTTCAGCAGATTTCCTTTGTCATCATAGTATCCTAATGTTGTATTATTCAATGTTCCACTCGTCAAACCCGCCACCATTAATCTCCCGTCGGGTAAAAGCCAAGGACCTACCTCTAAAAATTTAGGAGTATAGTCCGGTGCTGGATAAGTAATTTTTCTTATTATCTTGCCTGTTGTTACCTGTATCGCTAACACTGTTTTGCTAACCCGAGTCCGATTTTCTAAGGCATACTCTGTATTAGCGAATACTGTCCGCTCTTCATAGATATCGCCTGTGATAAAAACTTCTCCATTAGACTCAAGCTTTAATGTCTCTGTGGATGTTTCGTAATCTCCCTTAAAAATGTTTACTAATGACTTTTTCCATTTCTGCTTGCCTGTTGTAAGATCATAAACAACTAAACCGTGATCTTGGCTTTCCGTATCGTACATAACCATTACGATGTTGAGCTTCTTATCTACAAGTGTATCTGTAATACTCCAGCCTTCCGGAATTGGAATCTTCCAAGCAGTGGAGTAGGCAGCGGCCTTCATCTTCCCTGAACCATCAGGCTTCAAAAAAGTGTAGGCACCCGCTCCTCCCTTACTACTCGCACTTACCAACTCTATAGGTACAATGAAGGAAATTATTACAACTAATAACAAAGTCAATCCTGTGCGAAACATACGAAACAACTTTCTCATGATAAATCCCCTTTTAATTATCTATATCATTTTAAAATTTATATACGAATATCAAGACTCCCTTTTGCAGAATCCTGCTCGTGACTGATATTGTTTTCTTTTTTCTTTGTTGATGAATTACTCTGATCTAAGAGCTGAGCTTGCTCCGTTCCTCCAACCTGATAGTTATCCATTTGATTATTTTGCTCAGTATTCTTATCTCCGTTTTCTTGCAAAGCTTCTTGAATGTCTGCCATCGTCTTGGAGATCTTCTGATCTAGGCTCCTTATTTTAGACTCGACTTCGAGCGCTTCTTCCGTTTTTTGCTTAAATATCGTCATTTCTGCATTTGCTCTCATTTCCGATCTAGTGGCAGCTTCTTCTCCTGCTTCTCCGCCTTTCATCTGCAACCGCCCTAGCCTAACCTCACCTTTCAAATTGGTCGCTTCCCCATGCAGCTTCGTTCGAACACCTGTAAGTTGTCCTAAACTATTGTATAAGGAACCCACTTCTATTAGATGCTCCATAGCCGGAGTGGATGATGGCTCCATATTTACCTCATTGGACGATTTGCTCTGGGGGAATGAAGACGAGGCTCCCTCTTTTCGTTTTTCGGCCTGTTCCATTCTTATTTGTGTCATTTGCGCCTCGATAGTTTGTAGTTGAGTTGTTAGCGTCTCAACTCGCTGCGTCTTCAGCTTATCATCCAACTCTTGGTCCGCTTTCACTTCAGCTATTTGTTCATGAATATTATTCTTCTGCCTCACTAGAGCTTGAATTTCTCTGTCCGCCATACTCAATGTATTCGTTCGATACGATGATTTACTAGAAAAGTTATCAATTCGAGTCATCTGAATACCTCCGTTTTTGGAATCTGTTTTAACCTAATCACAACCAAACTTATCCTTACATATATCGGCTTCACAAAAGAATTTAATGAATTTAAATACAAAAACCCCACCTATTACCTTCTCTTTCTCTTTAAAAGTAAGTGTTACATTCAATTTGGCAAACAAAAAACCGCCAAGCCTGATAGGCTCAGCGGTCTCGTTCGTCTTATTATTGTTTCGCGCTATCAATAACCTCTTGCGGCACTTTGATTTCACCAATCTCATTATGCTTGGAGAACGTTGATTTCATATCCATCACCAAGCTCATTTTTTGCCCGCCTTCTTCCATTGTCAAATCCATAACCATGTCAGATTTTGTGGGCAAGAATGTTTCTTTATTCACAGCAAATGAAAGCTTTACACTCTTAATATTCATTTGCTCGATCATTGCTAATGTTTGCGGATCTTTACCACTTGCAGATTGACTCATTACTTTCTTAACCATTTCCTTCATTCCGTCACCGGACAAGTCAGCATTCATAACATACTGATCGCCTTCTTCAGTTACTTTCATATCTTTTGCAGCGGAACGGAAAGCTTCAAACTGCTGCTCCGGACTAATTTGTCCTTGTACTTGAGCCAACAATTCAGCTTCAGCATCTTTAGGAAGCTTCACCCAAGCACCATCTACTTCTACAAACATACCCTCTTTAGCGATATATTGTTTAATATTTTGCTCTTGACCAGCGATAGACATTTTCATTTCTTGATAGAGATGCATTGGCTCTTTTGTAATCTCACTCTTCAACGAGATTTCGACCTTTTGCTCTTGCTTCTGATCGCCTTCACCAACGGTAATATTTTGCTTAATCGTACCTTCCATTGCAAAATTCTTGGATGTCTTACCTGCTTCAACTGTCTTCGTGATAAGTTCATCAGCTGTTGGTAGTGCTGCAGCTGGCTGCTGTTGTGTCTCTGTCGCAGCTGGCTTATTGTCTGTAGTTGTGCTGCCAGTTGCCCCCTTATCATTTCCACAAGCCGTAATACCTAATACGAGAATTGCGCTAAGTAGTGCTACTGTCCATTTCTTCAAAACAAGTTCCTCCCAAGAATTGTATTCACCTAATATTACCCAATCTTTCGATAGGAACACAGGTAATTAAGGCCCAACAAGACAAAATCCGAGTACTAAATATGTAGTTATTTGGAACTAATTGTCTCATTCTACAATTTTCATATGGGCTAAAGAACTGAATATCGATACACTTTGTTACCTTTAAAGCATCACTTATCCTACCTTACCCCAATCTAATGGGGATAAATTGTATACTGCTGTTTGCAGTACATTATAATAATATAAGTTTAGTAGATGAAATCGATCGTTAAGTTGGAGGAAACTTGTAGTGAAAAACCTACTTATTACTGGCTATCGTGCTCACGAGCTTGGCATTTACAGTCAGAAACATAAAGGAATCGCTTATATTCGCAAAGCGATTACAAACCGTTTAATCCCACTGGTGGAAGAAGGCTTAGAGTGGGTCATCACCCCAGGACAGCATGGTGTCGATTTATGGGCCATTGAAGCTGCAATTTCACTTCGGCAGCAGTACCCCCATTTGAAATGCTCTATTATTACGGCATTCATACAGCCCGATCCTCAATGGAGCGATGACAAAAAATCAGCCTACGAGCAGGTTCTGCAGCAAGTTGACCATTATGCCGCAGTAAGCAACGGGCCCTATATTGGAAAATGGCAGTTCATTGCGCGTGATGATTTGTTATTTCGCAAAACAGATGGGATATTGCTTGTGTATGACGAAGAGGCAGCAGAGGCCAGCCCTAAGTTTGTGAAGGAACGAGCTCTAAAAAAGCACGCGGAAGACGGCTATCGCTACCTCGCTATCGGTTCAGAAGAAATTCAAGCCGTTGCAGAAGAAGAGCAGCAATTTGAATATTTTGAGCAGGAGTATCAGGACGAATAGAAAATGCGGCATGTCCAATTTTTTTTCATCGGGTAGGCAAAACAGGTAGAAAAGCCTCCAAAAATCCGCTTAGACGCGGAAATGGAGGCTTTTTGCTGCCTTTATACGTTCAGAGACTGCACTCTACTCCGCGATAATTTTATTCAATACAAGCTTCACCGGATCATGAATCGTATCGCCTACAGGACAAGTACGCTCTATAAATGCTACGAATTCCTCTAGTTGTTCATAAGAAGCATTGCTTTTGACGTGGATGTCATACCGGATCTCTGAATAACCGCGTCGTACATCGGATTTATTCATAAATCCGTCGGTATCCAGCTCCCCTTCCACCTCAACCCAAAATTGCTCTAATTCAATGTTGAACTTAGTTGCATACGCTCTAGCGACAATGGATTGGCAGGCACCCAGAGCACAGAGTATCAATTCTACGGGATTCATTCCTGTATCTGTTCCGCCTAAGGATCGAGGCTCATCGATGGTGATTTCAAAATGTCTTGATTTTGCTTTTACAACCATTCCATCTTGCAAATGTGCAGTAGCTTTAAACGTTTCAACTGGCATTGCAGCACCTCATTTCCATATTTAAACACAATTATACCATAGTTAAAAGGTATGATTAGTTTGATTTTTATAAAACGAGAAAAGACCGTCGAGATGTTGTTCACCTCTAGACGGTCTTCTTTCGTTTCAAACTATTTAAACCAGCCTTTTTCCTTGAAGCGCATAATCGCTTCGATCCGGTTGCTGACGTCGAGCTTATCTAATATCACCGAAATATAGTTACGAACCGTCCCTGTTGTCAAATACAGCTGGTTTGCAATTTCTTTTGTGTTTTTGCCGTCTGCAATGAGTTCGAGAACTTCTTTCTCACGCTCTGTTAACGGATTCGTTTCTCCATAAGACTCATCAACAAGCTCCGATGCGTAAATACGTCGCCCCGCCATAATGCTGCGAATCGCGCTCGCCAACTCTTCACTCGGACTGTCTTTGAGCAAATAGCCATTTGCCCCCGCCTTGAGCGCCCTGTCGAAATACCCAGTGCGAGCAAATGTAGTTAAAATAAGCACTTTGCAGCCAGAACCTTTCAGTTCCTCTGCCGCTTCCAGCCCGCTCATGCCCGGCATCTCAATATCCATGACGCAAATATCCGGCTTATGCTGGCGCACTAGCTCAACCGCTTCCTCACCATTGCTCGCTCGACCGATGACACTCATATCCTCTTCCAAATCAAGCAGGGAAGCAAGCGCACCAAGCAGCATCCGCTGATCTTCAGCTATTACGATACGAATCATGATTTCCCTACCTCCTGTTCAGATGCTTTGAATACGTTCGGTACACTAATAACGAGCGTCGTTCCTTTATCAACTATCATCTCCATCGTTCCATTGACGAATTCGAGACGCTCTTTCATCCCTTGAAGCCCGTTCCCTTTTGAAAGATTGAAGGACTTCGGTAATCCTACCCCGTTATCCTCGATCTTGATCGTTGCCTTCGTTGCAGATGATTCGATCTCTATGGAACATGCTGCAGCATGACTATGCCTCACGATATTCGTAACGGCTTCCTTCACACACATGCTTAGCACATTTTCATTCAATAATGACGTGTTCGGCAGCTTCACATTTCCCTTAAGCGAGAACTCAATTTGGGCTGCCTTTAAAATTTGCTCCACTCGGAACATTTCTTCGTCCAATCTAGCTCCACGCATTTGCGTAACCAACTCGCGGACTTCCTTTAACGCGCTGCGAGCTGCCTGTCGAACATCTTTAATCTCAGCTTGTGCTTGAACCGGATTCTTCGTAATAAGCTTGCTTGCCAGATCGCTTTTCAAGCCAATTAGCGAGAGCCTCTGTCCTAATGTATCATGCAGATCACGTGCAATTCGCTGACGCTCTTCCAACTTCACCAATTCCGAGATACGTTTATTGGCATCCTCTAGCTGCACTTCCAGCTTCTCGCGCTTATTTCGATTGTACGTCGTAACCGGAAGGAGCACGACACCAAGCACACTGACAAGGATAAAGGGTATCTGAGAGAGCATGACTGGATTCATTGTTAAAAATCCGTAGTTAATCGTCACGAAAGTCGTCACGAGGTGAATGCAATACATAGTAATAAAACCTACTTTATGCTGAATATTTCCGATAAAGAACGCTAAAAAGAGCGAAAAATACACATAGCCGAACAGCACCGTCATCGTAACCGAAATTAAGATTTGCACCGCTGTCCAGAAGTACATGATCCGCCCTTTTGAAACAAAAGAAAGTACATAGCAAGCAAAGAACATCAACACCAGAGCGATGCCAATGATGCTCTCGTACATAGAAGTAGAACTAAAAATAAAGTAGAAAGGGAGGATGTAGAAGATAACCCATACATAAGGGCTAAGACCCGTACTTCTTTGAAAAATATGATACCACTTCTGCATCTTAACCCTCCCTTTCTCTGAGCTGCTTAATGTTACTTGTATCGTACCATATTCATGATGAAACTTGTCCATATTCAATTGTATTTGACTATTATAATTGGTTCTAAAAAAGCTGCTACTTCATCGAAACACTCTTACGCATCATAATGCGCTTGCGATCTTTGAAGCTGACAAAGGTCTTGCTCTCTTCGTCCCACAAGCTGAAACGAAGGGAAGCTAAACTTGTTCGCAGCGTAATTGTAGTTGCACGTTGAAGCGGCGGCGTCTCATCATGAGCCTTTTCCAAGTTATAGTTAGGTACTTTCGGGCTTAGATGATGCACATGGTGGAATCCAATATTTCCTGTAATCCATTGCAGCAATTTCGGCAACTTGTAGTACGAACTACCCTCTACCGCAGCCAATACATAGCTCCACTCATCTTCATGCTCGAAGTAAGACTCCTCGAATTGATGCTGCACATAGAACAACCAAATGCCAAGCATCCCGGAGAAAAAGAAGACTGGTGCTTGAACAAGAACAAATGCCTGCCAACCAATGAGCCAGCACATAAATGCATATAAAGCTATGATGGAGACATTCGTCAAAATCGTATTTATTCTTTCCTTCGTTCTTGCACCTTTACGGTTAAAGCGATAAGCAATTAAAAAGATAGCGATGGGCCCAATGAAGAGCATCACGAACGGATTGCGATATATTCTATAAGCTATTTTCGTCTTTAATGGAGCTGCCTCATATTCCTCGACCGTCAGCACCCACATATCTCCGACTCCACGTTTATCAAGGTTACTGCTCGTCGCGTGATGAATCGCATGACAATTTTTCCATTGTTGATAAGGAACCAAGGCTATTACACCGGTAATGTTGCCGATAATATCATTCGCTTTGCGGCTCTTAAAGAACGACTGATGACAACAGTCATGAAAAATGATAAACGTCCGAATGACAAAGCCCGCTGCAATGATCGTGATCGGCAGTGTAAGCCAATACGATATGGACAAGCTTGCGTATGCCGCATACCAGAGTACAAATAAAGGAACAAGTGTGTTGATCATTTGTCGGATACTTTTTTTCGTATCTGATTTTTCATAAGGCATCATGTCTTTTCTTAACTTCGCTTGTTGAGCTTGAGTCATCGCATGTATTCCTCCTATATATGACGCATAACGAACCTATTCTCAATAGACGTATTTATCTATAGTCATTATAGAAAAAAGGTGTCATGGGCAATAGTCATAAACGTCATAAGGGGACATGACATATGTCATATAGGTGCTGAGCGTATTAAAAAAAGCATGCCGATTCGCGGCATGCCATAAATGTACTTAATTATAAAATGTTATACAGTTACTTCACTTGCAAGGAATGCATAATTTCCTTGGCACTTAGCTGCCATTCCTTCATTTGTTCTTCGGTGCAGTTAAATGTCCCCAGTAGAATTCTGCCGTCTAATTCCGTTACGAACATTAAATTGTATACGTTTGTATCTACCGCTGGTGTAAGCAGCTCTAAATAGCCGACGGTCTTGTTGTTAATCGTAGTTACACCATCATCGTACCATGTAGCATTTGGATGTATTTGCTCAAATTGTTTTTTCGTAGCGGCTATAAATTCATCCAGCTCATCTTCTTTGATAGAAGTAGGCAGATGATTAAATGCTACATTTATAGAAGCGTCTTCATCCGAAAAAATTAACGTAGGTCTATTTTCGCCAGGGTATTTCGTTGCAGCCATCTCTTCTGACATAATTTCAAATCCTGTTGGAACTAGCACGTTAACTTTATTATCAAGGATTTGCCTCTGTTCCAATTGCTTACTCCCTTTCGGAGGGGGAGAAGTTTGTGCACTCGGCTCTTTTTCAGCACATCCTATTAGTACAAATACACACATTGCGATCAAAGCGATTACTTTCTTCATGAATATCCCCCAATTAATATGATAAATTTTCCACACAATGTTATATTATAGCGCTAACTCAACAAAATAGTAAGTAAAAAATACCATAATACCGACAAATATAACCCGTTTGATTATGGAGAAGTACTTCTTCCACAGCCCTGTTCGGGACTCCCATCCTTAAAGGAATACATTTGATGGTAGTCCATAAAAAAAACGATTGCAGCTGTATGCAATCGTTCTTCTTTCTATTTCATATGTTCGTAAAATAACATACGTGGAGACAGCTTATTTTTTAGATAGCGAATCCCACGTGCTCTCCAGCCATTGATCAAAGTCATCGCCCTTTTGGCCCTCGTACATATCATATACATCGGAACGCATCTTTTGAAGCTTCTCTTTGAATTGCTCATACGTATGATCAGCTGGCAAGCTCTTCTTAATTCGGACCAATAATTTCGTAAGTCCTTTAACGAGCTCGCCATTTTTTCTTGGAGGCAACTGAACATCTTCACCAAGTTTCTTCAGTTCACGGTAAGCCGCTTCTTGAACTTGATACACCGTATCATTCATCAATCTATGTTTGAGTACATCAATGACTTGAGGGTTGTCCAATTGACCCAATTGTTCAACAGCATCCAAACGCTCTCTCCAGTTAGATGTACGGTTTGCCGCCTTTTTTAATTCCTCATATTTTGAAGCTGCATCTTGTTGCAATTCTTGGTTGTCCAATTCCATTTCCATTTACTCCATCTCCTTTTACTGCTGTATCAAAATATGCTTGTTCTCTTTACACATAAAGAGAGCGCAAATTGATTTTTATATCAGATTAGTCACCTTTATTAGCGCTAGCATTATTTTCACTTGCATTTTTAGTGCCCTTACTTTTATAAGGCTTTGGCGCATTCTGTCTCCGCTTCTCACTAGCCTGCCAGCGGTTCCAGCCCTTTTTGCCTGTTCCTCTGCCCGTTCCGCCCTTACCTTTGCTTTTACTCAAATGATCACTCCGTTACCTTTTTGAATCGACGGAAACGTCCATTCATGTAGACTCATTACGTTAAATCCATGCTGTTATGCTCTTAATCCAAGCATGTTGAAATATACCTCATCCTATACCATATGTACAGAAAAAAGATAATCCGCCCCCAGTTATGTACCAGACACGGATTATCTTTATTATACCTTAATGACTGTATTAAACCATCACTTTACAGATGTTGTTCGTAAACTCCACAGGATCTTGCAGCGGCAAGCCTTCGATCAGTAGAGCTTGGCTGTACAATAAGTTCGTGTACAATGCCAGCTTCTCTTGGTCAGAAGATGTATGCGCAGCTTTCAAAGACGCGAACACGTCATGGTTGACGTTAATCTCCAACACTTTGTCAGCCTGCACATCTTGGCTGTTCGGCATAGCCTTCAATATTTTCTCCATCTCAATCGTCAATTCACCTTCCGTGGACAAGCACACTGGATGGGACTTCAAACGCTTGGATGCTTTAACGCTCTTCACTTTGCCTGACAGCAAGCCAGCCATCGCTTCGAACAGATCTTTGTTGTCGTTCTCTTCTTCCGCAGAAGTTTCGTTCTCGTCCGCTTCGATGCCCAAATCTCCGCTCGATACGTTTTTGAACTCTTTTTCTTTGTAGCTCATGATCATTTTGATCGCGAACTCATCGATATCGTCTGTGAAATAGAGAATCTCGTAGCCTTTATCCGATACAAGCTCAGTCTGTGGCGATTTCTCAATACGCTCAACGGACTCGCCAGAAGCATAGTAAATGTACTTTTGATCTTCTGGCATTCTCGCCACGTACTCATCCAATGTAACTAACTTCTTCTCTGTAGAAGAGTGGAACATAAGCAAGTCTTGCAGCACGTCTTTGTTCATGCCGTAGTCGCTGTATACACCATACTTCAACTGTCTGCCGAAAGCTTGATAGAACTTATCGTACTGCTCTCTTTCATCCTTCAGCAAGCTTTGCAATTGGCCTTTAATCTTGTTCTTAATGTTCTTCGCAATTAGCGTCAATTGACGGTCATGCTGCAGCATTTCACGGGAAATGTTAAGCGACAGATCCTCGGAATCGACCATACCTTTCACGAAGCCAAAGTAGTCAGGCAGCAAGTCCCCGCATTTGTTCATGATGAGTACACCATTGGAATAGAGCTCAAGACCTTTCTCGTATTCCTTTGTGTAGTAATCGAACGGCGTGTTTTCCGGGATAAATAAGATTGCATTATACACGACCGCACCATCTGCACTAATGTGAATATGCTTCAACGGCTTGTCGAAGCCATAACGCTTCTCGTTATAGAAATTCTCGTAGTCCTCCGTCGTCAGCTCGCTTCTATTTTTACGCCAAATCGGAACCATGCTGTTAACCGTTTGCTCTTCTGTGTACGTCTCAAGCTCATTATCTTCGCTGCCTTCAACTGGACGGTGGCTCGTCACATCCATTTTGATCGGATAGCGAATGAAATCAGAATACTTCTTAATGATCGCCTTCAAACGGTACTCGTCCAAATACTCATCATAGTTATCTTCTTCTGTGTTCTCCTTGATGCGAAGCGTAATTTCTGTACCTACAGTCGCTTTTTCGGCTGCTGCAATTGAGTAACCGTCTGCACCTTTGGATTCCCACTTGAATGCCTCTTCGCTGCCAATTGCTTTACTCACTACAGTTACAACATCAGCTACCATGAAAGCAGAGTAGAAACCTACACCAAATTGACCGATGATGTTGTGTCCGTCTTTGATTTCATTTTCCGTCTTGAATGCAAGCGAGCCAGACTTCGCGATAACGCCCAAGTTGTTCTCCAGCTCTTCCTTCGTCATCCCGATACCTGTATCGGTAAGCGTCAATATGCGCTTGTCCTTATCTACTGAGACCTTGATGTAATAGTTTTCTTTTTCAAATACGACGGACTCGTCAGCAAGTGCTTTGTAGTACATCTTGTCGATTGCGTCACTTGCGTTGGAAATTAGCTCTCTCAAAAAGATTTCACGCTGCGTGTAGATAGAGTTAATCATCATTTCCAGCAAGCGCTTGGATTCTGCTTTGAACTGTTTTTTTGCCATGTAAGAAGTCCCCTTTCAAATTAGAAATAAAATGTATATGTGTATGTAGTTGTCTTGTTCGTTGTATAGGGCTGCGAGCAGATATAGAAGCTCTCAATCTTAGATGCGGATCAACTCGTCATCTCGTCTCTGTTAGCACTCGATAACAAAGAGTGCTAAACCCTCTTTTTTATATAACACACCCTAATTTTCCATGTCAATAAGAATGAGGAAAATAATGATGTTTGCTCACAAAATGCTCATGCGAACTTCAATGCTAATTTCAAAACGATTCCGTTCCGCTAGCACTAACGTGCCACATGCTGCTCGCCTAACGCTTTTAATACCTCGCACGATGCCCAGCAGCTTGCAGCTGAATCCCTTTCGCTATCAGCATGTCCCGAATGTGGCTGGCAAACACTCGCGCATGCTCCCCATCGCCATGGATGCAGATTGTCTCCGCCTTCAACTTTACTTCTACACCATCACGCGAGCAAACTGTACCTGATGTGACCATTTGTAGAATTTGAGCCACCGCTTGGGCTGGGTCACTAATCAGTGCATCTGGCTCTGTTCTTGGTGTAAGGCTCCCATCTCGACAATAGGTGCGGTCCGCAAACACTTCGCTCGCTGTCCGCAATCCAATACGTTCACCAGCTTGAATTAATCGACTACCAGATAACCCATACAGAACCAGTTCTGGATTCACTCGATACACCGCTTCGGCAATCGACTCCGCAAGCTTCTCCTGTTGAGCCGCCATATTGTAAAGTGCTCCATGCGGTTTCACATGCTGCATCGTTCCGCCTTCTGCACGAATAAATCCATCTAGGGCGCCGATCTGGTAAACGGTCATATCATACGCTTCTGCTGGTGTAATCGCCATGTTGCGGCGACCAAAGCCCGCCAAGTCGGGCAGCCCTGGATGCGCTCCTATCGCTACCTGCTTATTCAGTGCCATGTTTACCGTTTGTCGCATCGTACGCGGATCACCCGCATGATAGCCGCAAGCGATGTTTACAGATGTGACGAGATCAAGAATGGCTTCATCATTGCCAATCGTATAGGCGCCAAAGCTTTCTCCCATATCGCAGTTCAAGTCAATTGTATACATTTAACGGGGTCCTCCTGTCTTCATATATAGCTGAACGGATGCTGCTACCCTTGCGAGCAGCAGCTCCGATGATATGTATAACTGCTGCGCTTCTTCCATTGAAATTTCGGTAAATCGGATTCGTTCTCCAGGCTTTATTTGAGCGAGTATCGGAAGGTCTACGCTTGCTACTTGTGCTATTTTCGGATAGCCACCTACGGTTTGCCGATCTGCCATTAATAGAATCGGATTCCCATCTGGCGGGACTTGAACCGTTCCGAAGGTTACGGCTTCTGACAGCATCTCAACAGGTTCTTCTAAGCGAAGGGCCGATCCCTCGAGGCGATATCCCATCCGATCAGATTGGGGCGTAACACGGAACCTTCGATTGACCAGTTCTTCCCTGCTATCTGGCGTGAATTTCGTGAATTCACGTCCTCGTACAAAACGAATAACGGGGTCAGAGCGATAAGCTGGGTGAGATGTATAGCCAATAAACCATGAAGAAGCAAGGAATGAGACTGCTTGCAGTTCAGCCTGACGTTCCTCCATATAAAAAACAGCAACATTTGAAGCTTCACCAATAGGCAGCGTGTCTCCCGCTCGCAAAGCTCTGCCTTCAAAGCCCCCAATACCTGCACGCAAATACGTGCTGCGGCTATGCATCACCATCGGCACATCAATACCGCCCGCTACAGCCAAATACGCCCGTGCACCTGAGCGGCACTCGCCGAATTCCAAGATCTCACCTGCCCTCACGAGAATTGGCCGCCACAAAGGTACATCCTTCCCGTTAATCGTCGGTGATAGATCCCCGCCGCAAATCGCGATAAGCACATCCGCCTCAAAACGAATCATTGGCCCGCGCAGCGTAATCTCCAATGCAGCTGCATCTGGTGCATTGCCTGTCAATATATTCGCTGCCCGCAGCGCAAATGTATCCATGGCTCCGCTCACAATTATACCTTGCTGCTGGTAACCATACCTGCCCAAGTCTTGCACAGTTGTAAGCAAACCTGGCTTAACGATTAAAAGGCTCATTGCTCATCCTCTTTCCATTCCGCAAATTGTTCTGGTTCAATCGGGTAGAAACGAACGATATCGCCCATCTTCAGTAAACTAGGCTCTGCGTGATGCGGGCGAAACAACTTGCGCGGCGTCCTGCCGATTAACTGCCATCCGCCTGGAGTAGCCAATGGATAGACTCCCGTCTGACTGCCGCCAATACCAACTGAACCTGGCGTAATAGCTGTCCGTGGGGAACTACGCCGTGGGACGCTGAGCCTTTCAGACATGCCACCGAGATACGGGAAACCTGGTGCAAAGCCGACCATGTAAACCAAGTAAGATTGACCACAATGAAGCTTAATAACTTCCTGCGAGCTTAATCCCGTATGCTCCGCTACCTCTTGCAAATCTGGTCCAAACTCTCCTCCATAACAAACAGGGATGTCCACTATGTTTGCAGTGATGGTCTCCACCTTCGGGTCCAGCGAGTTATGCATTCCCTCAATAATCCCCTTTAAGAGTTCAAACGGAGAAGATGTGAGTTGACCATCACGATGATAACAGCATGCACCAGTCGCTGGATCGCGTAGCTCCATCGGATCGTAGACTACCGTAACCGTTGTATAGGAAGGTATAAGTTCTATAATGCCTGATATATCAGCACGTTCTAACTGCAAACAGAAGGCACGAATTTGCTCATGAGTATTTCGTTCAATGCCACCACCCCAATCGACGAGCAGCGCCCGATCCCCCAAGGAAACGATATGTATGTGATTCACACTGTCTTCGTTCTGTATACTCTTTATTATCGAATGCATAGAAGGCTCCTTTATCTTTCTATTCGATTGCACATCAAATGAAATACATGGAATCTTTTCATTCATTATAGCGCACTGCAAGCACGAACATGAACGTAATTGTGCATCAACAAAAAACAGTCCCCGCCTAGGCAGGAACTGTCTCATACTAATTGCATTCCATACAACAAACATGCAGCAAGAAAACGATTTGATTAAGGCACAACTACTGTTATCGTCGATGATAATGAAGTTCCATAAGAATTAACTAGCTTTACTTGATATACATAAGTTCCTGGGGGCTTGTTGTAAAAATGATTAGAAGCATGCTGTGGCTGTTGACCATTTTCAATCAATGAGCCGGTGTAATTAGGAGATAAGAGGACACCTTGTCCGTTCTCTTTCAACTCCCATCTATCGGCGTTGTTGCCGGACGCGATGTTGAAACCAACGGTAAAGCTGCCATTCACAGGCTCAGTTGCGTAGATGATAGGCGTTGCTGGAGGACCTGAGTATTTATGAATACTAACGATTGCTGGTTTGGATTGAACAATACTACCATCCTGATAATAGGCTCTTACTACATAGCCATATTGACCATATGCCGCACTAACATGCTCGCAGCTTGTCGTCGTCAAGTTCGAGCATCCTGCCGCGACTTCTCCACCCCATGGATATAAAGTCGGATAACGATACACCGTGTAGGAGTTAACGTTGCTGCCACGATTGTCCCAAGACAATTGCACATGATGATTGCCATTCGCATCTTTACCCGTATAGGTAGCCGTTATTCCAAATGCAGGGTCATTCACGATACTACTCGAAGTACTAGTACCTGGACTTACAGCAAAAGCAGATGCTGCACCAAATAGCAGAAGAACAAGCGTAGTTAGAACGGTTATCATTTTTCTCATCTCATGGTCACTCCCATTTCTACGAATAGTGTACATCTTTCACTGCCATGGATCTTTTTCTACTCTTTCTAATTGCTCTCTACTACACACGCTTAGCCTCCTTTAGTTAAAGCGCATTAACATTATACTAAGCTTTGCCCGAACACGGCTTAAGATTGTTAATTAAATTACATAAAGTTTTGCTAAAGTTAACGATCACCCATTCACTCTATTTCGCGCTAGTAATTTACTATGAACCAATACAGTAATTAAGGCAGCAAGCTGCATAAGACTGCTTATATCCAGGATTGGAGATCGAATTGTATTCCAGCACGACTCAGCCAAGAGCCGAACCAACCCCAATTCCTAGAGAGAGAAAACGTGCAATCAGCAACAGATATTTCATTCGATAACACATCTGTTAAATCCATTTGTTGACATGTGATTATTTTACATTTAGAATACATCACATGACTACTTATGTAATCCATTTTCACAGAAAGGTCGGTTGATTGTCATGAAGCAAACCCCTCACATATCCGATGCAGAATGGGAAGTAATGAAGGTGCTGTGGGCAGGATCACCACGAACGTCAGCGGAAATTATCGATGCACTGGCTAAGCCAAAGGAATGGAGCCCTAAAACGATCCGTACGTTGCTCAGTCGCTTAGTTCAGAAGGAAGTGATCACTTTTAAGCAAGAATCCAATCGCTCTTACTCTTATTATCCATTGGTTACGGAAGATGAGTGTGTACGGGAGGTTACGAATTCTCTTCTCCAGCGTCTATATGGTGGAGCCATTAAACCATTACTGGTGAACTTTATCAACGAACGAAAGCTATCTTCCGAAGATATCGCGGAACTAAAGCAACTACTAGATGAGAAAGAAAAACCATCATCTGGCTCCTCATCTGACTAGGAAAGGAATCATTGTCTATGAGTCAATTCATTCTCCTTATACAGCAAGCCTTTGAATGGATTATAGAAACGACGATTATGGCGAGCTTGCTGGTTATTCTTATTGTCTTTATTAAAGCCATGCTGCGAAATAAATTAAGCCCAAGATGGCATTACCTAATATGGCTTGCCGTAGGACTTCGACTTATACTACCTTGGGCTCCGGAAAGTTCATTTAGCATTTATAATTTGCTCGTATTCAATAATACTATCGAAACACCAGCTGCAAACCCATCAAGTATGGAAAGTAGTAAAGATTCTTCACATGCAACCATTACTACGAATACAACCGTTCCGCTTATCACACACGAAGCGAATAATCAGAGCCCAACTGTAACATCACCTGATATCACATCTCCAGAATCTGCTCCTGCTCCTGAACCAACAAGTATAGTAACAAAATCCACATCTCTAGAAGAAGATCCTCATCACGTCCCTACTTCTTTGCCTTCCGTACCTTCTCTACCGTCAGCAATCGAGTCTGAATCCATTCCGTTTTCCTGGTTCGATGTTGCTTTTTTCCTATGGTTGAGCGGAGTAACTGTGTTTGCTAGCTTTTTTGTTTTCGCGAATGTACGCATCTATAGACTACTTTATAAGCAGCCTGTAATTACGGACGCACAGCTCGTTGGCACATTAGAGGAATGCAAGCAAAAGATGTCCATTTCAAGAAATATTCCATTAGTATTATCAGAAAAGTTACCAGGTCCTGCTTTGTTTGGCTTTATTCGGCCGCATATTATTTTAAATCAAAATGTGATAGACAGCCTTAACACTGCACAGCTTCCCTTTGTTTTTCTACATGAATTAGCTCATTTGAAGCGCAAAGATATATTGGTCAATGCTTGCATGTACGTCATGCTCATCTTCCATTGGTTCAATCCGATCCTCTGGTATGCATACAAACGAATGCGCGAAGATCAAGAGATGGCTTGTGATTCACTTGCTCTTTCCTATATCCGAGAAGATCAAAAATTTGAATACGGCCACACCATCATTAGTTTGCTGCAACCTCGCCCATTTCGCCTATCTAACTTGACACAATTGTCCGGTAATAAAAAGGAACTAAAGAAACGAATATTAACGATTGCGAATTATAAGCCATCCAATCGGCGCTCTTTGGCAGGTGTAATAACATTAGTACTGATCTGCTCTCTTACACTTACGAATGCCAATGTAACTGCTAATGTGGATAGAAACTTATTACAGACCAAGGACATAATTAGTACATCAAAAGAAGATTCCATCAACCGTAACTTCACCTCTTGGCTAGCTGATAAAAAGCTCAATACAGAGCATGAAAGTGTGCGATTAGGCGCTGCTGCTGGCTTGTCTATTCCAATAAATGAAGCAATAACCGATCAAGGAGTTACTTTACGCTTCAAGGAAGTTTATGCCGATGCCAACGTCGTTGGACTGCATTATCGAGTGGAGCAACAAGACGGAACACTACTGCCTGTCAAATATGATACGACAGGGCTAAAACTAGTGGAGCAAGAAGTCATAGACCGTTGGTATGGAACCTTTGAGAACTTTGATCCCTCCAAGATGAGAAAAGAAATCTGGTACTATGGCGAGCAAGGAGAGGTAAATATATTAACTTATTGGGATTGGAAACGTGGTATCAAAGGAGGCCCGTTCTACTTGGCTAATACGACTGGAGAAATAGTCGGTCACAGTCAATATCAAGATAAAAATGAGGGTGTTATCTTCCTAACTGTGTCAGACAAAGCTTCAACCGATCCACTGCTCTTTCATGTAAACCTAACTCGTATCGGGCATGTTAAAGGAACTTGGAAGAAAAGCTTTTCCATTGATCGCAGTTTAGCTGCATCCTCCACTCGTACGATTCCTGTTAGTAACAGCTATACACATAAAAGTGGCATTCAAATGAAAATAAATGCGGTGGACCTGCTCCCAAGTTCCGCAAAATTCAACTTTGAGTTGCAAAATGTAGGCGAAGAGCTTATCGATTTGTACACCGTTTTTGATGTAAAAGATAAGCAAGGTAAAGTTAGAACCCAATTAAATACTTCGACAACAGATTATTATTCTTTTGAAATACAAAATAAAAAGCTCAAACCCGCACAAAAATGGAGCGGCTCCATATATCCTATGAAACAGTGGCTTACAGAACCATTCACATTGGAATTAAAGAGCATAATGACCGTTCAACCGATTAATTTCCAAATACCTACTAGTATCGCAAAACTTCAGCATGAACCCGTACAAACGGAGAAGCATGGCGTTCAAATCAAATTAAGCACCGTTCAGATGAAAAAAGAAGAAGCTGAACGATTCTTCGCTGACGATATCAAAAACAAAATGCTTACACCTAAACTTCCTGATAAGTTAAACGTGTTGAAGATCGAGCAAGAATACCCAATAGATACTTGGACCAATTCCTATCTACAAGATATCCAAGGTAATATGCTGTACTCATCAGATTTATTCTTGGAGAATTGGAAAAAAGGAGTCCATTCAACTAAACATACTACGTACTATTACTTTAAAGATCTGAAAGATACAACTCAGATTACATTTCAAATGAATCAATTGGCAAACACGTACGAGGACGTCGATTGGGAAATCCCAATTGATCCAAGCAAAAAGTAGCTTTAGACGGAGTAAGGTCGAACTATTTTATAGTAGAAACGATCGACCTTGCTTCAGTCTAACCAAACAAGCCATTCGTATGCATTAACGGACTACAAAAGTAATCCAAAAAGGAGATAACCCTTTATGATAAACCTCCTCTTTACGTATAAGCGTTCATTTTGTACTTTCATCGTTCTATCTATGCTGCTTAGTGGATGCTTAATAATCCCAGATAAACCTCAGCAACAAGCCGAGAAAGTGAAGTTGAAGGTACTTGTGGAGCGTGAATATCAATTCTGGAACGACTACGCAAAAATATACAGCATGCAATATCCAAACGTAGAATTCGAGCTTATTAATAGAGAAGAAATCGGTATGGATTACACAGAACCATTGGATAATGAAGCCCTCCAACAACTCACACAAACGTATAAACCTGACATTATTATACTTAGTACTCCACAATATAAGCAGCTTGCATCCCAAGGACTGCTAGAGTCAATCGAACATCTTATTAAGAAAGATGAGTTTGATGTACAAAATATTTTACCTTCCATTACTGAGGAACTACGACTAAAAGGTGGTGGGCAATTATATGGTCTGGCTCCTTATTTCAAGACCGAAGCTCTGCTGTATAATGCTGACTTGTTTAAAAAGTATGGAATTGAACCTCCGCATCATCAAATGACATGGGAGCAAGTACTTCAATTGGCTCATCAAATGGAACTTGCGAGCAATGACTCAGTGGATGGACTGTCGATCAGTTATCAAGAGCAGCTTGGCAAGCTCATTGTTCAGATGGGCAGAACAAACCAATTGGCCTTTCTTGACAAGGCCACTGGACAGCCACGGTTAAATACGCCGGAATGGAAGCAACTTTTTGAAGAAGCGATTCAAGCCTATTTAAAGGGTGGGGTCTACTCTCCTAAAGAAGAGCCATCTTATTATTTTAAAACCCTAGAGGGAAACGTTGCTATGGAAAGAGTTTCTGATTTCGCATCTTTTCTAAGTGAGAGCTCTCGCGCATTCGAAGATCAGAACAAACGCTTTTCATGGTCAATGGTAACGATGCCCGTCCATTCTTCCAATCCAGATATAGCAAGTGGGATGCAAATAACGAGCATTTGGTCCATCTCCAGAACATCAGCTCACAAACAAGCGGCGTGGGAGTTTATTAAATACTTTAACAGTGATGTTATGGCAAAATCCCAAACGTATCTCACCTATTATGGCATATCTACTCGAACAGCCTATATTAAAGCAATTCCTAGCAAGGAATTAGAAGCGCTAACGAAGTTAAAACCTAATCCGAATCAACCCTCGGCAGCCGAGCATTATGCTGCTTGGAATCTTGAAGCATTGATTAATGAGAAGATTGAACAAATAACTGCGAATCCATCTACTCTGCATGAAACAATTCTAAATCTCCAGCATCAATTAACAGAGAAAATGACCGAGTATTACGTTACTGAAAAGAACAATTCGAATCGATAAGGATGTGATTATGATGGGTAAATATCGAAAAATACTCATTGGTATCCTCTTGCTCACTCTAATCATCATTAGTGCATGCGGGAGTAATAGCCCTGACGCTCCTAAACAAGTAACATTGAAAATACTCGTCGATTATGCGGACGGGTTCAATAATCAGTTCAGTACGATGTTTAAAATCAAGCATCCACATATAGAACTCGAAGTTGTTGAGTTGCCGTTCGACTTTAACGCAACGCGTGAACAGCAAGCTAAGCAGCGGATGGAATTCATCGATGAGCAGCGTCCAGACCTCGTAGTATTTGAAAATCCCCAAGATTATCAGCGGGCTGCCCGTGAAGGCAAACTGCTGGAGTTGGATATACACATTAAAAATAGTGAATATAAGCTCGAACAAATATCACATATCGTGGAAAATTTGAAATCCGAATCCGACGGAAAGATTTACGGTCTAGCACCTTTTTTTGATACTAGTGTGCTGTACTATAACGCAGATTTGTTCCAGCAGTTTGGCATTGATCCACCACAGCATAAAATGACGTGGGAAGAGCTCATACAGCTTGCCAAACGTTTTCCTACAGAAGGCTCAGACACTGATCGTATATTTGGAATTACTGGCTTTTATGGACCAGTTGATCTTTTTTCTCAGATTGGAGCAGCAAAAGGGCTTTCACTTTTCGATACGAAGGAGCAGCAGCTATTCTTAAACAGTGAAGAATGGAAGAATGTCTACAATATTACTATCGATGCAATCAAGTCCAACACGATTAATAGTAAGCCCCCTGGGGAGTCTATAGAAGATATGTTTGAAGAAGGCCGAGCTGCGATGAAGATTGATTCTGCGAGTCTGAGCGGCCAATTAGAGCTTTCCCGAAAAAGTAGAAAGAAATTTGAATGGGGATTCGTAACCATCCCAACGAGCGAAGCCTATCCAAATTCTTCAGCACAAATACAACCAACGGATATCACTTCCATTCATGCAGCATCTCAACATGTGGACGAAGCCTGGACTTATATCCAATTTGTAAATAGTGATGAATACGCTAAGGCTAATTCAAATTATGCTTCCTTAACAATTCCTACACTGCCACAGTCGATTAATAAGCAAGATACTACGCGCTCCGCCACTTACTATATGCTCAAAGCAGGCAGAGAGGGTAGATCAGCGGTATGGAAAAACTGGCTCTACCCATTTCACACCACATTTTCGGAACTGTTCAATACTCAAACGCAACAAGTCCTCGAAGGTAAGATTACTACTGATGAAGCCCTGCATCAAATCCAGGCTGAAGGGAAAAAACTACTTATGAAAAAATAAATTTGAATTCATACAAATAGAGGCTTGTCGTTAGCTGTAAGTGATGATCGAAAAGCGTATGATACTGCATGGTCGGATATAAAAATAGCTGCCGATATTATGCTCGGCAGCCTAGAGAGGGGAGTTATTCCCTCTCTTTTTTCGATCCTATCAAAATAGAATAATCAAACGTAACCTCCGACTGATGTAGATCCGTCATCTTCCTTAGAGTCTCTTCAGGCGCGCCCCACGACAATGGCGTCATTTGAATCAGTTGCTGGAGTTGGTCTTTATTTAAGGTTGCTTCATACTGAACACGCTGAATGTCCAACAATTCAAAATGATGTCTAAACAGCTCTACCGTCTGTTCATTCGAATATACATCTTTATCCGTTTGGCTGTAAAATTCGCCTCTGAGCTGCTTCAAATAGTGGCTCTCCGGAACCACCTTTATAATTAATCCTTCATCGGCAAGCAACCGTTGAAACTCCGTGTATTTGGCAGGAGACATTACATTTACGATCACGTCAAACGATTGATCTGCAAATGGACACTTGGCAAGATCGGCTACGCACCAGATTGTATCCAGAGTTCCATATTCTCCGTAACCTTTAAGCGTTCTTGAAGTGCCTGAATCTCGTGCTCCTTTTCTAGAAGCCAGGCTAATTCCTGCCTTCGCAATATCGATGCCAACTCCGAAATGTTTATCATTCGAATGCTCATTCAATCTAAAAAGTATCTCGGACAAATGTGAGCCTTCGCCACAGCCTGCGTCTAGTATTTTCACCCCGCCAACTGTTGATCTAATTGCACGTTTAATCGCCGCATGTACTCCCTCGAGCATCGGCTCGAAAAATCCATCTGCGCTTATTGCCGAGCGAGCTGTGAACAATTGCTTGTCATATTTCGTTGTATGGGCACGGGAAAGCAAATTCACATAGCCTTGCTTCGCAATATCAAAGCTATGATGATTCCCACAAACTAAGCTTCGAGATTGTACCATCATCGATTGCGAGCAAATTGGACATGCAAAAATATGCTGATGATTAGTAAGCAAACAGATACTGTCATCTAATTTCGTTTTATTTGTAAGCACAAAAAAACACCCCATTCATTCAATTTGAGAGAATGAAAAAGGCACAGTTAAATAAACTCAGGTCATATCCTTTAAAAATGACTCGAGCCTATATCTCTGTACCTCTCATTAACGCAAACGAATGAATTTGATGATCATAAGTAACAGCATCTCCGAAAATTAGATTAGAAGGAGTTAAGTGTGAAATAAAATCCCCTTCATCAGCTAGTATATCATGCTAAACGGACTTATATAAAACGCTGCTCGCTAACATATCGGACAGAGATATCGAGTATATCTTCTTATCTCGATAAACAATTAACCGCTGCTTCACTAATCGTATATACTCTCAGTTCAAGTCGAACGTAATGCAAAGCAAAAATTAGCCTCGGAATAACTCCCGAGGCTCTTAATCTACTATTTCGTTGTATATTCACTTACCTCAAAGGTAAGAATTTTATCGAAGATGACGTAATCCTTTCGGCTACTAAATGGACCTTTATTATTGTCGTGCTTATCAATTGCGAATTTTGCAGAACCTACTCCATTAGATTTCGCTTCATACCAGTTCAGAAATGCATTAACTTCATCCATAGATAGATCGTATTCTTTCTCGAGTCCTGTCATCATGGTTACAACTAAGATGGCGCGATTTCCGATTTCAGGCTTTGCTTCACAGTTAGAGCCATCAGTTCCAAAGACATCTAGTTCATATATTTTAGATTTCGCACCTAGTGTTTGGATACTAACTGCAGTGATGTCTTTATAATCAATACTTACATAACTCTCGTCTTTTTTTGCATGCTGTAACTCGATAAATGTATTGTCGGCTTTTCTTAAATAGATTGCAGGATTCGACGAATCTGCTTTTAAGCGATACCCTGTAATATTTTTCGAACAATCAAATTCATACCATAATGTATCATTATCTGTAAATGTCCCCTCACTTCGTGCTAATTCAAAATATGTATTCGGATCATTATCTGTAATTGTTGTAGTTTTCCCTGTACCTAATCCCGTACCCGTCCCAATTCCCATAGGCTTATTATCTAATAAACCTCCTTGATATGCATAAATTGAAGAAATTGGAGTTGCTACAAACAAAAGAACCACAACTGATAATAAAATTATTATTTTTTTCAAAGTTATTTCCCCTTTAGTAATTGATGTTAGCCATCTAAGTATAGATAATATGCCGTATCTTGTCCAAACATAAAAATACTTATTTTTAAATATATACTAAATTATTCAAAACTGTTTGAAAGTTTTGAATACTGTTCATCATGCCTAAATATCCTACATACCAGTCAAACCCAAAGAACCCGCAGAGATGTTCTCAAACGCTCATCTGCGGGTCTATATGTTATATGAACATTACCTATCTTTGCATTAAAATACTTTTTGCGCCCCTTGATCACCTTTTAAAATTTCTACCGCTTCACGGAAACGTAATGAATGGACAATTTCACGTTCACGTAAAAATTTCAAACTATCCTGTAAATCAACATCATCGGTCATGTTGATTAGCCATTGATATGTAGCACGAGCCTTTTCCTCTGCGGCAATATCCTCATAGAGGTCTGCGATCGGATCACCCTTAGCTTGAATATAGGTAGCCGACCAAGGGATACCCCCAGCGTTACTATAGTACAGCGCATTATCGTGCGAAGCATAATTTGCCCCTAGTCCCGCTTCCTCCATTTGCTGCGGAGTCGCATCCTTCGTGAGCTTAAACACCATCGTAGCAATCATTTCCAGATGCGAAAATTCTTCAGTTGCGATATCCGTTAATAATCCGATAACTTTATCCGGAATCGTATAGCGCTGATTCATATAACGAAGAGCTGCCGCCAGCTCTCCATCAGCTCCACCGTATTGCTCCAACAAAAACTTCGCCATGCGCGGGTCACATTTGCTTACTCGCACAGGGTATTGCAGCTTTTTTTCATATACCCACAACGGTAGTCACCTCACCTATTCGGTATTTTCATACCTGCACTATTTCTCGGTCTCTATATTTGCCATGGCCACGGCGTCTCTACCCATGTAAATGGGGTGCCAGAAGCAGAATGTCCAAAGTTCATCAGCGGACCATAGCGTGCTTGGAAGGCATCAGCTACTTTTTTTCGTTCCACCACATAATGGTTAAATTGCTGAATAGCCTGAGCATCACCAGGGTGCGTATCCAAATATAAATTCAACTCCAGCAGTACAAAATCGACCTCTTGCAGCTGCCTTAAATCCCGATGATATTCTGGCGTTTGGAAAAGTTCTAGGTTCATGTCCCGTTCCCTCCCCGCTGCGATTGGTACGAGCTGTACAGGGCTGGCCACAAGGTACCGTGCGTCAAAGCTTGGCTTAATGTAAACTGAGGCCAATTAGGTGGTTGAAAGTTAATGAATTGATTAATCGGAACTACATAGGACTTATAGGGTAGTGGCGGGCATGGATCATACAATCCACGAAATGGGATATATTTGCGAACTTCTTGATACGGAGCGACACTGTTATTCGATTGCGGCAAGAGAGCTGCATTTTCTGGTTTCTTCGAGCGGTTATCTGGCTCACCTGCTTGGGCCATCATCGTCATCCTCCTAGCTGTTATTCTCTTTACCTGCTTCTATGATTTACGCTATGAACAAGACAGAATGTCCTATACCTTTTTCGTGCAGAACCACCAATCGAGGCAATCCATCTGACCTGCGTTCGTCTTCTCCATTCGCTCTTGCGCAGCTTGCACCGTCCGGGCTGCAGGCAGCAGCAGCTTGCTGCCGATCATATCATTGTTGGGCCAGTTAGCAGGTGTGACCACTTTGTGCGCATCTGTTGTTTGCAAAGCTTGCAGTGCACGCAATATTTCATACGTGTTGCGCCCTACCGATTCTGGATAGGTAAGTATAAGTCGAATCGTACTTTCTGGATCGACGAAAAAGACGCTGCGTACTGTGCGTGTACCGTGGATGGGGTGAATCATGCCTAGACGTTTTGCTGCTGCACCAAGCCCATCTGCAATGATCGGGAACGTGATTTGGACGCCAAGATGCTGATTGATCCATTCGATCCATTTGATATGAGAGGAAACTTGCTCCACCGATAGTCCAATTAATTCGGTGCTGCGCTGCTGAAATTCAGGCTTTAACCGTTCAAAGGCAACAAATTCTGTTGTGCATACAGGCGTGAAATCACCAGGGTGGCTAAATAAAATAAACCAACGGCCTTGATAAGCATCTGGGAGGGAAAGAGGGCCAATGGTCGTATGAACCGATATGCTCGGAAATCGATCCCCGATAAAGGGTTGGGACTGTGTGGATTGTTCTGTCATAGCAGCACCTCCAACGATAATATGATTCCATTGTATTCAGAGACACTTGCCTACAAATATTGTCCTTACAATTTCATGGGGATAAAAAGAACCTTCTACTTCCACATGGTTCATGAATTGCTCAGCAGAACCTGATATGATTAAATAATCGAATTGGTTATCACTGCTGCGAAATAAACTTAAAAACCCCTCTGACTGAAATTAGCCAGAGGGGTTCACTTTTAGTATCTATTTTATTTCGATCACTTGAGCCAACTCTGTAAAGATAACTCCCAACGCGTAAGCTCCCGCATCTGGGTAACCAAGACTGCGCTCACCCACTGTACCTGCGCGTCCCATACGAGCTACAATCGTCTCCGTATGCTTCGCACCTTGCACAGCTGCTTCCGCCGCTTTCGTTGCCGCTGTCTTGATGTCATCGCCCGCTTCCGCACTTTGCACCCAAGCATCCGCGAACGGAGCTAGCGCATCTACTAGCGTCTTATCACCTACAACAGCTCCGCGTCCGAAGGAACGCTCGCCTGTGTCTTGAATGCCTTTCACAACGGCTTGCATCATCGCCGCAAATTCTGGAGCAGACAGCTCTGCCTTGTCTCCAGCTGATTTGCTCGCCGCACGGAACGCCGATCCCCAGATCGGGCCGGAAGCGCCGCCGCAGTGCTCCATAATGATAAGCGAGCACGCATGCAGGAAATCACCGATATTCGTCGTGTGATGTTCCATAATTTCCGCCCATTCACGCTTCAATTGGCGGAAGCCTTTCGCTACGCTCATGCCGAAGTCGCCGTCACCTGCATGCGAATCCAGCTCACAGAATGGAACTTCGTTCTCAATAATGATCTCGCTCATCTTATCGACGAGGTAGATCAAGTTGTTCAAGGAGAATTTATTGTCTTGTACAACTGCATATTTCGAATCTGTCTCACAGCGGAACGATACCTCCGCATCGGACTGTGACTCCAACGTTTCTGCTACCTCAATATGCACAGGCAAGAACTCACCGTTCACTTGAAGTGCTGGCGTATAACAGCTAGCTTGCAAGTAATGTTTCAGCTGGTCGTTCAGCTTCATAAACGTAACAGAAGCGCCTGCCATATCGATACTCGTCATATAGTTGCCGACGAACACTTTAAAGATCGTAATATTTTTATCTTTCAACGCGTTCACAACGGAATTAGCAAGCAAGTACAGTTCTTGCAATGGCGAGCTGCCGAATCCATTGATAAGCAACGCAATCTCATGATGGTCGCTGTCGCTAAGCTTCATATCACGAAGGAGATCCGCTACCATCTTGTTCGCAAGTACATCAGCAGATGCAATCTTCTCTCTGCGAATGCCTGGCTCACCGTGAATGCCTACGCCGTACTCGATCTCGTCATCGTTTAATTGGAACGTTGGCGTGCCTTTCGCTGGAACCGTGCAAGAAGTAAACGCAAAGCCAATGCTTCTCGTGTTATCAATTGCCTGCTGTGCGATCGCTTTCACTTCGCTCAGCTCTTTGCCCTCTTCCGCAGCTGCGCCAGCAATTTTGTGTACGAATACTGTACCTGCTACGCCACGTCTGCCAACCGTGTACAAGCTGTCTTCTACCGCAATATCGTCATCGACTTTAACGTAGTCGACAAGCAATCCGTCTTCACCTGCAAGGTGCGCAGCATTTTTGAAGTTCATTATATCGCCGCTGTAATTTTTAATAATCATCAAAGTCCCTTTTTTACTAGCAGAAGCTTTCAGACCTTGATACACCTGTATTTGGGAAGGGGAAGCAAATACGTCGCCGCATACCGCTGCATCCAACATGCCTTGACCGACAAATCCCGCATGCGCAGGCTCGTGTCCACTGCCGCCGCCACTAATTAACGTTACTTTGTCTTGGTTAATATCTTTCTTTTTGATGATTTTATATTTGCTATTGAACTCCAATTCTGGATGCGCCAGCACGATGCCTCTACACATTTCACGTACGAGCGTTTCTGGTTGGTTCATAATTTTTTTCATCACATTCACCCTCTTGCTCTATATTCTTGCTTTGAATTGTTGCCCTAGTTGGTCCGCCACGATCATTGCCCCTACCACGTCATCTGGAGTTACCGGGAATGGCATCGAATGAATAGATTCCTCTGGAATGCAAGCTTTCACAGCTACATTCATCAATTCTTCTCTCGTCACTTCATGGACACCGATATCTGCGAGACATACTGGCAATCCTACCGATACACAGAAGCCCAATACTTCGTCTAGCTCTTCTTTGTGTGCATTTTCAAGTACCAATTGGACGATTGTCGTAAATGCAACTTTTTCACCATGGAAGAAATGGTGCGCGCCTTCCAACGCTGTAAGGCCGTTATGAATAGCATGTGCAGCTGCTAAACCGCCGCTCTCAAACCCTAGACCAGACAACAAAATGTTCGTCTCGATAATATTTTCAAGCGCTGGAGTCACGATATTTGCATCTGAAGCCAGCTTCGCTTTGTAGCCATCCTCAAGTAGTGTTTCATAACACAATTTAGCCAATGCAAGTGCAGCCTTTGTTCCTTTAGCAGGCTCGCCTACACCTTCAATACGTCCGCAAGGGAGTCCCGCATTTACGTTGGAGTAGGATTTCGCCGTTGCTCTTGCTTCAAAATACGTAGAGAGCGCATCACCCATGCCCGCTACGAGGAAACGCGTTGGTGCATTCGCGATAACTGTCGTATCGATCAATACGACACTTGGACTTTGCTTGAAGTAAGCATAGTCGTCGAACTCGCCTTCTGGCGTGTACAATACAGCGGAATGGCTCGTTGGCGCATCTGTTGCTGCAATCGTCGGTACAATAATAAGCGCCTCGCCCTCAGCTACACATTTCGCCGCATCAATCGCTTTTCCTCCACCTAGACCGATCGTACAAGCACAATTATGCTCTTTCGCTAACTGCTGCAAACGAGCAACTTCTTGGCGAGAACACTCCCCGTTAAAACCGCTTTCAACAATCGTAACGCCATACTCTTTCATTGTGTGTACTAATTTATCTTTAACACGTGCTGCGTCATCTTTACTTGCAATCAATAAAGCGGATTCACCAAATGTTTTGATGAAATACCCTAGATTCAAAATTTCATTTTCACCTTGAACATATTTAGCCGGACTAATAAACGCTCTTCTCATGTTATTTATCCTCCTGTGTAGTAAAAAATTATTGTTATTTAAAAGTTAGTTAGCAAGTGAAATGTAGGTAATACATGTAAATTGCGCAATTTGGCACGCGATATAGTACAAACCGTTTTAGTCGATGCATAAACTATTTCATTACACCGTCATTCGTTAATACGATTAAATAGTATGTACTTTTATTATAGGATTACCCAATCCGAAGGTCATTGAATAATGAAGTCTAAATAAAGCGTTTTCATATCTTGTTTTAGGAGATCTCACTGGCAAATAGGACTATCATGTCCTTCCATAGGAATATCATGCTATACTTATTTCAAGCGCATAAATGGAAGATGGTGAACAGCATGAGCACGCAGCAATTTCAATTGGACAACATTATCGACCTAGAAAAGTGGCAGAAGCTGCAGGATTCCCTGTCTCTTGTCACAAAAATGGCCATCATTACGACCGACTACAAAGGCGTCCCTGTCTCTCAGCACAGCCAATGCCAAAGCTTCTGCAAGGCAGTACGCCAAGATGAAACTTTGTCACCCTACTGTCAAAAATGTGATGCCAGGGGCGGGCTGGATGCCGTGCGGCTGAATAAGCCTTACATTTATCGATGCCACTTTAATATTATAGATATCGCTATTCCAATCATTGTACACAATCAATATGTCGGTGCGATTATGGCAGGGCAAGTGCTGCTGAAGGATGATTCGGTTGAGCTGGAACAGATCGTAACTCGTCCTTCTAGTAAGGTTACAGATGAAAAATTCCGCAGCTTAGAGCAAGATTATACTGCGCTTCCCGTGCTGACCTATGACGAGGTAACGACGATTTCCGATATGCTGTATCATTTGTGCAATTATATGGTGGAAGAAGCGATTGATAAAAATGCAGTGATTGAGAGCTACCGCCAAGCGTTAACGGCGAACTCTTCTGCGATGCAGACAAATGCTGCTGTGGTGCAAGAGCATTCTGCGGTGCTAGCAAATGCTTCTGGGCTGCAAGGTCATTCTGTGGTGCAAGCAAATGCCTCCGAGCTGCAAGGTCGTTCTGTGGTGCAAGCAAATGCCTCCGGGCTACAAGGTCATTCTGTGGTGCCAGATCCATCTGCTGATCCATTGAATCCTTCGAGGCTGCCGGAGCAATATGAGCAAACATCGAACAAATCGTTAATGAAGCAGTTAGTTAACGAGCAGTTGTTAAATAAACCATTATTTAATGAACCGTCGTCAAGTGAAGACCTTGTTGTTGAATGTATTTCGCCTCCTGATTTAGGTATTAAAAAGACGGCAGCTAGCTCCATACTTCAGCCTGCTTTTGACTATATGTACACACATAGAAGCGTCACAATAAAGCTTACGGATATGGCCGATCTTTGCCACGTTAGTCCGAGCTATTTTAGCCGCCTATTTACAAAAGAAACGGGTGAAAGCTTCTCCACGTTTGTCCCGCGCCTGAAAATGGAATGCGCAAAGCAAATGTTGGAGTCGACTGATTCGGCTATTAGTCAAATAAGCAATGAACTTGGATTTAGTGAGCCTAGCTATTTTATAAAAACGTTTAAGAAATTTGAGAAATGCACACCTGCCGTTTATCGGAAAAAGGCATGGGAAAATGGTATGTAATCCAATTAGTCCAATTAGGAAGCAACAGATAGAAATCGTACATTGAACATAGATAAGTAGATATGTAGATAGAAAACCTGCTTTTGAGCACAATAGTAGCCGTACTTTTGAATATAGATAGTATATAGAAGCTATCGATTTGCTGATGTGTGTTACTTATAGCAAAGGAGACTTGGTATGAGGCTAAAAGTGCTGGAGATCATCATTAGTTTGGTGCTGGGCTTTTTTACGGGAATCCTGCTTAGCCCTGAAGGTATGGGCATTTCTGCAAGTGGGAACGGGCTTTATATTTTATTAGGCTGCATCCTTTGGATGCTCGTATTTATCTTTTTGCGTCTGCCTTCTAAGCAGCGTGATTAATTGAGCATTGGCTGATGGCTTGGATTAGATTAGATTGGTTGAGATGCGATATACTTCAAGCTGCACACCAATCTACACACCATCCAAGTTGCGCAAATATGCAGTTATTTTCTCTCGAAAATAGCGTATAGACGTAAATATCGGCAAATGTGCAGTTATTTTTCCCGATTATGTGCTTTAAGGGGAAATGTTACAAAAATAAATGCAGTTTTGTCACTAAACCCCTAAAATGGCGAAATGCAAATTAAATAACTGCATTTTTGCCGCTATTTTATTTTTGCGCACGTAAATGTTCTCGTAACTAGTTGAATAGGGACACCAAAAAAACCGGAAGCCTATCGCGCTGCCCGGTTTCTTTGTACGGATTGAAATCTTATAGGTTTGCAAATGCTGCAAACTACACTTTTTTCACAAACTCCGACTTCAGCTTCATTGCGCCAAAGCCGTCGATTTTGCAATCAATATCATGATCGCCATCTACAAGACGGATATTTTTAACCTTCGTACCAATTTTGATAACCGAAGAGCTACCTTTTACTTTCAAGTCTTTAATAACCGATACCGTATCTCCATCTTGCAGCACATTTCCGTTTGAGTCCTTGATGACACGCTCGCCATCACTCTGCGTCCCTTCTGCTTGCGGGGACCATTCATGCGCGCACTCCGGGCATACGAGTAACATTCCGTCCTCATAAGTGTATGATGAATTACATTTTGGACAATTAGGCAATTCCATTACTGCTATTCCTCCACTCTACTCTAACTCTGATGACAAATGATATATGCAAATACATCGTTCTGCATTACAGCAAATACATGATATTGCATGACATTCCTCTTATACTGTCACAGTCCGAGTTGAATAGCAAGTGCGCAACTAGTTAGCACTCCCAAAGCCCAGTCCGCTTAAAACCTAGCATAGTATATTAAACGTTGCTCTGAATCTCTCCGCTTACTTCTTCCCGCATTCACTTGGATTATAACCAAATGTTTTTTTATACAGGGAGGAGAAGTGACTCATATTACTGTACCCTACCATAGTCGCTGCTTCACTTATATTTACTTTTCCCTGCTCAAGTAATGTTCTTGCTGTATTCATTCGGAGGGCACGCACATAGCCGAATACCGTTGTACCGAACAACTCCTTAAACCCTAGTTTAAGCTTATAGTCATTCAGACAAGCCATTCTAGCTAGTTCACTTAGCATTGGAGGCTGTATCCAAGTGTGATCTAATATTTCCTTTGCCTTGTACAAACTTTGAATATCGTGAGCATTTAATTTAGATTTCGTCGTATAACATTCACCTGGATGGTCATCTAGTCTACTCAAATGTAGAGCCAACAACTCGAGCGCTTTTCCTTCTAAGAAAAGTTTGCGGAGGGTACCTTGGTAAGGACAATTTTGCATTTGTTCAATTAGGAGAGAGATATCAGGAACGCCAGCTAACTGCTGACAGAAAAATGAATGCTGCTTAATAGGTTCAAGTTCAGGAAGTATCATGTCCAGCACGTTCAGATCGATTCGGAGTTCCATATGACGTATACGCTCTTCAGAAGAAATTTCTGTGTGGACTCGAGTGCCGTCCATATAAGTAAGACTGGAAACAGCCGAAGTAAGTTGAAAAGCATGCGCTTGTGCTACTGCTTCGTACACACCTTTACCAGAAACCGTATATGAGATTTCCAAATGAGGATATTGAACATCAAAATCTAACTGGATACCATTGCTGAACGCTGTATCGAACCAAACTAGCTCCATTCCTTTGCGCAAAGGAATTCTCTGAATCGATCCCTCCCCTAAATGGGATGGAATCAAATAACGATCTTGTTCACTTTGACGTTTGAACATCGTAGTGAAATCAGATTCAACATATGCGTCATCTAAATGACGGCTTACGATCTGAATGTTCAAGGTTGTAACCTCACCTCCTAGTTTCCGGTATAAATTGAGAATCATTCTCACTAAAATAGTGTACTGCATTATTCCCACTCCAGCAAGTCATTTGTCTCCTCCAAGCAATAGTACTCACAACAAAAAAACCAGCTCTTATAGAAGAGACTGGCTAACAATCTTATTTTGTTATCCTCAACATGCTGTAATCATCGATTTATAATTCGAAATGTAACTTAAGCTCGTACATTCCAACCTTCCGCATTTTGCTGCAATCCCCACAACTTAGCATAAATACCTCCACTTAAGACCAACGATTGATGTGTTCCTTCTTCAGAGACACTCCCTTGCTCAAGTACAATAATATGATCAGCATGCTGTATCGTCTTTAACCGATGAGCGATAATGACAACCGTTTTGTGAGCTACTAATTCGTTTATCGCTTGTTGTACAGCTGACTCATTTTCGGCATCGAGAGAGGCGGTGGCTTCATCAAGCAATACAATCGGAGCATCTTTCAACAGTGCACGAGCAATAGAAATACGCTGCTTTTCTCCACCTGACAGTGTCGATCCGCCTTCACCCACAGGAGTATCGTACCCTTGCGGCAAAGCAGCTATAAAATCATGACAGCAAGCACGTCTGGCTGCCTCTTCTACTTCTGCTTGTGTCGCATTCATATTTCCGATACGAATGTTGTTACCGATTGTATCTTGGAACAAGTAAACATCCTGGAACACGATCGCGATATGCTGCAATAAGCGTTCAGGGTCTGCTTCGTGAAGGGCTTGACCCCCGATACGAATTTCACCTTGCTGCACATCCCAAAATCGCGAAATCAATCGTGTCACCGTACTTTTCCCGCTCCCCGAAGAGCCAACGAGTGCCGTAATCGTTTTGGGCTTAATCGTAAAAGACACATCTTTCAAAGCCGGTAATGCATGCTCATTGTAACTAAAAGTAACACGTTCAAATACAATGGACCCGTTCGGATTGATATTTTTATCCCCTTGCAACGGCTGCTCTCGCCTTACATCCATAATGCGCTGTGCACTAAATGCAGAATATTTCATCTCGCCATAATTCATTAACACCGCAGTTAACGGATCAAAAATTCGAGTGCCTACTAATAGGAAGAGCAAAAATATCGGCAATGTTAACGATCCGTCCAACAGTAAATAGCTGCCTACTAAAATCATAATCGTCATGCCTGAACGAGCTAGCAGCATGGCGCCCATAATAAGAGGACCAAGAATCGCCTCCAACTGAATCGACGTTTCTTTCAAACGTTGGAACGATAATCGTAATCTTTGAAAACGATCTCCTCCCATATTGTGTGCCTTAATTTCTCGTATGCCTCCCAAATATTCTTGCAAGCGGCTGGCTGCTTCATTTCTCGCTCGGACTTGATTCTCACATAACCGTTCTTGCAAGGAATTTGTTAACCATAACAACAGCAGGCCGAATGGAAGAGCAACAAACATTGCTAGCGTCATTCTCCAATCCAAAAACATAAGGCCCGCGAATGCAAATACAGGCATAATGATGCCGCTGATCAGCTGTGGCACATTGTGAGAGATTGTCGTCTCCACTTGCGTATAATCACTAAGCAATAAGTTCGTCATATCAGCAGGATCACGCCTATTGAAAAATCCTAAGGATAGACGACGAATGTGCTCTGCTAATTCTAATCGCCCTGATGCTGCCTGACGATAAGCCACATAGTACGATTTATCGTACAGAATGGAGAATGTCCAATATGAGATAAACATCCATCCAAATAACAAAATGCTAACTGTCCACAATCGAGTTGTATCCAAACCGAATTGAGGCTCCGCGAAGTACATGTACATCGTATTGAATATATCAACCAGCAGCACCGCTGGAAATACTCTGACGATTCCATCTAGGATTGCTGCTAAACCTGTTGGCCATAAGCTGCGGACATTTCCACCTGAAATGTTTGTGAAATATTGCATCATTTCGATTTCCCTCCCTTATACCTTCGTCGTTGAAATGCTCTTATTCACGCCCAATTTCCAAGTCGTTGAACTTATATGTGCCCGCCACAATTTTTGATACAAACCATCTAACCCCAACAGCTCATCATGCGTTCCCCGTTCTACAATTTCACCTTTATTCACAACAAGTATTTGCTCTGCCGAACGTATCGTCGACAATCGATGAGCAATGATCAGCACGGTCTTTCCTTTTACAAGTTCCATCAACCCTTGTTGAATTTTCTTTTCATTTTCTGCATCGGCATAAGCAGTTGCTTCATCTAGAACCAAAATAGGAGCATTTTTCAAAATGGCCCGAGCGATTGCAATACGCTGCGCTTCACCGCCAGATAGATGAGTGCCCCCTTCACCTATTTTCGTCTGATAACCATCCTCTAACTTCTCAATAAACTCATGGCAGCAAGCACGTTTGGCAGCAGCAATAACGTCCGATTGGGATGCTGTTGAATTGCCCATCCTGATATTTGCTTCGATCGTATCGTAGAACAAATGAACATCTTGAAACACGAACGATACCGTATCCATTAACTGCTCCGTCCCCATCTCACTTATAGGAACTCCGCCTATCGTAATAACACCATGCTGTACATCCCAGAAGCGCAGCAGTAATTGCGCAATCGTAGATTTCCCTCCTCCAGAAGGGCCGACAAGTGCGGTTACTTCCCCTGCTCTCGCCATGAAATTTACATCCTTTAACACATATTTAACATCGTTATCATCGTTATGATCTTTATCATCTTTATTTTCGTATGTAAAAGTGACCTGTTGGAAAGCAACATCATAGGTAGTTGGAACTTGGGGATGAGCTGGTTCTTTCACTGCTACCTCTGAAAAGACAGCTTCAATTCGCTTATTGCCTTCCACAATCTCTCTCAACCCAGAGCCAACATACATCAACTTGAGCACTGGTGCAGACAAGCTCGGTGAAACGAGTAAAAACAAAATAAACGTAATCGCAAACGATTGGCTACCAGCATTAGCATGACCACTAATGAGCCATATACCAATTGGAATAACGAACGTATATAAAGAACTGATGACTATAAAAAATATACCGTAAGGTGTTTTGTATAAGTCTGTAATGCCGATCGATATATCTCTGTATTTCGTAACCGCCTGCTTAAACGTTAAAAATCGAGCTGCCTTTATCCCAAATACTTTAATGGCCGGCATTCCTCGAACATACTCCACTCCCGTTGCATTCATTTCTTCCATCGCATATTGATAGTCGCGGTACGCTTGCTGACCTTTTGCACCACCATATATTTTCGTTTGCAGCCACATGCCAACGATCATCGGGATGACCAATGCCAATGCCAGACGCCAATCCAGCCAAAATAAATAGCCAATGAATAATAAAGGAACGATAACCGCACTAAGCAGGTCTGGTATTTGATGCGCGATAAACTTCTCAACCTTTTCCACACTAATTTCAATAATTTTTTTCAATTCGCCTGTTGCCGTTTTCGTATGATAGCCCATCGGCAATTTAGCTATATGATCGGCAAGTCGTACGCGTAGTTGATAGAGAATATGAAAGGCCGCGATATGAGAGCTCATTGCACTTATGTAAATCGCAATCAAAGCAGCAATTAAGCTGACAAGGCTCACGATTCCCCAATATACAATCAATTCACCGTCTATAGCCGCAGCATGTTGAGCATGTTCGAACAATTCCTTAATGATGTTATAAACAGCGATGAAGGGAACAATTTGCAGCAAGCTCGACAGCACTGACAATATCACCGATACGATCAAAAGCCCCTTTTTCTCACTCGCTATGTTTAGTAAATTCGATAGATCAGATTTTCGCTTCATATTTCATTCCCCCTAGATGTAGTCGTTGCTCCCATTTCCAATGGAAAACGATACTTTCTCTTGGCTTTGATCATAAAAAAAAACCGCAAACGCAGCTACCTTGAAACGGAGCGCATTTACGGTAAAACGGATTTTTTTATGATAAGGACGGAAATTAACCAAAGTGCATCTAAAATGGCGTTGAAGATTTATTAATTTTAAATGTTGTGCCGAAATATTCCGTCATTTTACTCGTTTTAGCTGCATATCCCCATGATTGATTCTGCGAATCTCCACCTGCGCTATGAATGCCTAACAATACATCTCCTGCCCATGTGATACTACCGCTATCCCCGCCTTGAGAATAATCTTTATAATTTCCTGTAGCAACAATTTTAACGACATCGCGTACGGTTATTCCGGTTATACTATCTTCAAAACTAGTTGAAGTTTCTTGTACTTGGCCACAAGTATATCCTGTTGTGAGTCCAGATTTACATACATACTGATTAGCTACAAATGACCCCGACTGCGTATATTTAGCATCATAATTCGTAACCGCATTTTTAAAAATTGAATTGGAAATTTTTCTTCCTGAATTCGTAACATCAATTAAACCTACGTCTATTCCCTTTGATGAAAAATAACTCACATGATCCCTTCCTACATTATTATCCCATTGCTTCACAATTGCTTGGTTGCCATTTAAGCAATGACCCGCTGTAACTATAAATTTTTTCTCATCCTTAGTAGCAGTAAAAGCGGTTGTACAATAATTATGTGTAGCATATGGGGAAAATAGAAAGCCAATCCCGCCACCCAATATAGTATGATTGTCTCTTCTTGAGAACTCTGTGTAGTTCTTGGCTTCAGGATCTATCACGATATGAATCACATCATTCCCTGCCTTAGAAACTTCGGATAATTGATTCAAGCTCTTCAAATCCTTAGCTTCTGTCACCGTAACATTAACTCGTTGTTGTGCTTCATCAACCCCAACAGAACTTATCACAGTTCCAGTGCTCTCCAGCTGTTGTTTCTGATCTATAATTTGATCCTTTATTTCATTTAGTTCATGATACGTAAATTTAGAAGGTACAAAAGCAACCCGATTAGAGAGTAATTCACCAAGTTCCGCTTTGATGCGTGCTGTTTTGCTATCTTCTACCTTGAATCCAATTACAATTTTGAATCCGTTGCTGCGGTCAATATGCACTGTCCCATAATCTTGAATCGCTTCATAGGAACCTAAAATCTCAGAAACTTTCTCCTGCATCTGCATGAGATAAACCATTTCCTCAGCAATTTGTTCCTCGGATACTTCATGCTCGACATTTAGCGCAGAAGGTCTAGCGTCTACATAGGAATCATCTACAAAAATAGACACTATAAATAGAAACACTACCAAACACAGAATCTTATTCATTCTCATCATGCTACCTCCTTGAATATTTTCCCACAACAACATCACTTAACCCAATATTTACGTTTCGAATACATTCATCAGGGTAATCATAGCTAACTAAAAATAATGAACTGCAACCTCGAAGAAATATATTCCGTCATAATAAATAGAAACTTTGTTGCTGTACGCACGATAAATCTTGCTAATGATCTACTTCACAAGGAGGAGGAAATGATGAATCGGTTGATTGCGGCATTGCTCATTGCTCTTTTATTCGTTACAGGATGTACGAGTTCGCAAGGAACTGAACCTCCAAAACATGAACAGGGCGCTGAGAATAAAGATTTTCGTATCTATGAGGGCAGAATTGCAGAGAAAACGATAAGATGGGAAAATACTCTTCTTATTCTTCTTATCCCTAACCTATCCAAAGAAGAAGCTGTTACAAAGAAACCCAATGAACTTATCGAACAATACGGGAAACAGGACATCGCTTACTATGTTGTCGATAAGAAGTTGTACGATAAGTTGGAAATTGGACAGAAGGTGAAAATCAAGGCGGAGCTCGACCAGTTGGAGCCTTACCCACCCATTCGCTCGATTATCGAACTAGAGGTCATTGAGTAACGACTTTTACAATTGTTCTTTACATTTACTATCAAAATTTAAAAGAGCAATATGCACAAAAGGTACGCCACTCTATGGATCGTGCGTTTTCGCTCTTCTATCATTTTCATCAATCTATAACTAATCTTTATCAAATATTTACCATTTCTTTAGCAGTAAAAACTCCCCTTTGATGTACAATGAAGTGGTCGAGTTCGGATCTTCCTGCTCTTGCGCATCGAGTAGGAAGATCGATGCACTCATAACGCTCATACTCCACGAACATCGGCATCATTTTACTTATGGAGGTATTTGAAAATGAAATATATGAGCAAAGTGTTGATGTCCACTGTATTAGCGTTCGGTCTTCTGTCAGGCTCCGTTGGCGCTCTTGGCGCTGAAAACGTAAGTCAATCATCTGTTGGAATTCAATCGAGTACCGTTCATCCTGTTCTTGAGTTAAGAGTAGGTGAGACGTATCAGTTTGCTGGTAAGGGGTTCAGCGCGCAGTTGATCAGCGGACATGGAGTAATAAGTCTAGACCAGTACGGGAAGGCTACCGCGTTGAGCCCTGGAGATGCTGTGGTCCATGTTCATCCGAAGAGTGGAATTACACAAATTCGTCCTATTAAAGTCTTACCTTAAGTTACACATTTTAATATAGTAGAAAAAAAAGCGTCAAAGACACCAAGCTCTCCCTGTCTCAAAAACAGGGACAGACACTTGCTAATGTCTTTGACGCTCTCTATTATTACTTTCAGTACAACTCTCTTAAACTCTTACTTCTCCACATAAATAGAAACAGAACCGCCATTTACATGGAACTCAGCCCAACCGTCTTGGTTGATCGTTACCGTCTCCTTACGATTGCCTGTAAGGTCGTACCACACTTCACCAGCATTTTGCTTACCAACATTCATCCATTTGGAGCCGCCCGGACCATCTGTAATAAGTGTCGCCAAGCCAGACTTCGCACGAGTGGTCTCGCCTTCACGAGTCCAGCCGATTACATCCCAATGATCCAAGTAGTCATGCTGCTTACCATACGCATAGTCTTTACGAGCTTTCAGCATCGGATCTAGCTTATCTTTCATCGCTGGAATTTCATACGTGCTGCTGCCTTTAGTACCATAGTAGTCACCATAGAATACAGAAGGATAACCCGACTCACGTGTCAAAATAAACGCATATGCCAACGGCTTGAACCATGGACTTACAACGGATTCCAAAGCTTGTCCAGGCTGAGAATCATGGTTTTCAACCAACGTTACTGCTAACGTAGGATGATTAGCTACAACCGTTCCATTTAAAATATTTCTCATATCATAATTGCCGTTTCCATTTGAAGCATAATGGAAGTTATAATGCAGCGGCGCATCAAATACGGATTGATTGTAGTTCGTTTTCGCCAAGTAATTGTTCAGCGCATTAACATCATTCTGCCAGTACTCCGCTACCGTAAACATTTCTTTTCCGGTTTGCTGTCTAACATGGTTCACCCAGTCACCCAAATAATCATGCTTAATATGCTTGACCGCATCTAAACGGAAACCATCCAGATTCAGCTCATTCGCATACCATGTACCCCAACGCTTCATTTCATTCGCAACATCAGGATGATCAAAATCAAGATCGGCAAACATTAGGTAATCATAGTTTCCTTTTTCGCTGGATACTTCCCAGTCCCATGCTTTACCGATACCTCTAAATTTATAAATACGATTCAAGTCCCTGCCTTCATCCCAATCTGTCCCGTTGAAATGATACCAGTTCCACTTGAAATCTGAATATGTATTGTTGCGTCCCTTAAAGTCAAAGCCTGTCCAAGCATCAATCTGATAATCTCCAGATGTCTCACGGTTACGATTGTTAGGATCGACCTCAACAGAAGTTACTCTCTCCGTAAAGTCAGCGCCGCCCTTATGGTTCATAACCACATCGCCATACACATCTATATTTTGCGTATGCAGCGTATTAATCGCTGACTTCAGTTCGCCTTTCGTTCCATACTTAGTACGAACCGTACCTTTTTGGTTAAATTCCCCTAAGTCATACAAATCATAGGCTCCATAGCCGACATCGTTTTGCTGCGTTCCTTTGTAGGCAGGAGGAATCCATACCGCTGTAATTCCTTTATCCGCTAGATTCGCAGCATCGCTCTGCAAACGTTTCCAATGAAGTCCATCATTAGGGAGATACCATTCAAAATACTGCATCATCGTTCCGTTGTGAGCTTTAGTTGCTGCTTCTGCTTGTTGACCCGTAGAAACGTAAGGAATAAGCATTCCAAGCGCTAAACATGTTACGAGTATTCGTTTCATCATTTTCAATGCCAGTCACACCCTTTTGTCTATTCTTGATAGTCTAATCTATGAAAACGTTTGCATAAATCTATTAATCATTATAGTTTTAGTTGGATCTGGCGTAAAGTAGATTTTGAAGAATTATCCGTTTTTTTGTCTATTATTGTCGACCTCAGAGAATATTTCATACAAGAACTCAAACTACCTTTGGCACTGTTCCCCTTGACCATTATCTATATCAACCTTATAATCTGGGTTAAATTTACATACAGACAAAGGAGAACTACAATGTCATTTAGTTTCTATGGGGAACTTTGTACAGAAGTATACGAGCTGACCAAGCCAATCGGACATTCTATTAATGGTGATCTGGAATTTTATAAGCAGAAACTCGCAGCATGCGAAGGACGCATTTTAGAGGTGATGGTCGGTTCAGGGCGTGTCATGATTCCATTACTCGAAGCAGGTCTTACTGTAGACGGAATGGACTACTCTCCAGAAATGCTCGCTGTCTGCCGCCAACATTGTGAAGAGCGCGGACTTCAAGCTAATTTAGTTCAAGCCGATTTACTACAGCTTTCCCTGCCCAATCAGTACGAGGCCATTATTATTCCTTGCGGATCGTTTCTATTAATTGAGGATCGTCAACAATCGATTCAAGCTTTGCAGCGACTTTATGAGCACCTTCAACCTGACGGTAGGCTCATTCTCGATCTCTTCTTGCCTGATGCTAACTTTGAGTTGGGCACATTCGAAGGAACCTCAACGTTCCATTTTCCTAATGGTGATCTGATTACGATGGAAAGCAAGCTCGTCGAAGCCGATTTATTCAACCAATTCAAAGTCTCTCATCTAAAATATGAAAAATGGCGAAACGGCAATCTCGTCCAAACGGAATTACAGCGCTTCGCCATACGTTGGTACGGTGTAGAAGAATTCAAGCTCGTTCTTGAAAGCATTGGTTTTACCGATATCGTAGTATCCGCAGATTATGTAGATGGGCGTCAACCAAGCAATGCCCAACAATGTTATACATTTGAGGCGGTTAGAAAATAATGATTATTGCTTGAATGAGACCTAAATAAGAAACTTGAAATTTTAATGCTCAATACCCAGGCTCCAATATTCGACTATTCAACCTCTATCGGTTCAAGCGGTTCGAATAAAAATGGACGTTCCTGCAAATAGCTCTGAATAATCGCCTGTGCAAACGGCTGTTCTGCGTTCAGACCAGCCGTTTCTCTAGGATCAGAGGAATGATGGCAGTAATTCTCGATCATAAACATAACGAACATACTCGCAAGCGGTCCAACATAGTCCCCCTCCAGCCTTCTAACACTTTCATAGCCTTCCAGAAAGAGCTTTCTATATGTCCCGCCAAGCCCTAGTATCGTACCTGCAATATCATATAAATAATAACCATAGCCGCATCTTGCAAAGTCGATTGGGAAAGCCTCTTCCCCTCTGAAAATAACATTTTCCATATGCAAATCAGCATGGATTAAGCCAAAGCTACGCGCATGTTTCTCCATCGCCTCTAAATCTGCTATGATTTTGTCTGCTGCCCTTTGATACATACTCCATCCCTTTTCAGATAAGAAGCAGGGATAGTACTGTTCGAGCTTGGCCATATTTTTACGGAAGCTATCCACTCCCCAACTAGGAAAGGAATGATCCGTGTCAGGAACAAATTCCGCTGCAGCAATATGAAGTCGTGCCATCAGCTGGCCCATATTGCTAACCTGACATTCTGTAGGCGCCTCGTTTAACAATTCTCCCTCCAACCAATTCATCAGCGTTACATATAGCGTCTCGCCTTGATCAGATACAAGCTCCAATACATACTCGCCATTACGGCTTACCTGTCCTTCAGGAACAGTAAGACCACGGCTCCCCAATGCTTGAAGCAGCATCATTTCAGCGCGAATTTCTGCTTTTTCTCTACTATTATTGTGAATGCGCAGCAAGAAGCACTCATCCAATTCTGTTTCAATTTTAAATGTAATCGTATCAGATATTTTATTAAACTCAATTCGTTTCCACGCTAGATCATATTGCTGCACTGCCGCTAAAGCAGCATTTCGTACACTCGCTAGTACAGCTCGTCTTTTTTCATCTGTGTCGATTTGCCAACCTTGATACATCTCAACGCTCCTCTACTTACCAACATAATTGGCTGCAAATGTGTTCGCATAATCTCCCTGCCCACACAGCCGCTCAAGTCTGGCCCGCCGTAAACGATCCGAAAAAGTACGACTTCCGCTTTCATCAAGGTTATGAATTAAGCGCAGCATCCAATCCGAAAATTCAATCGTCTGCCACACATGAGGCAGTCTTGTTTCCGTGTACTTACTTAGATGCGTTCCATCTCCTTCTCGGTAATAAGTTATAAAAGCCTCCGCCAGAAATTCAGAATCAGCAATGGCAAGGTTCATCCCCTTCGCCCCGACTGGAGTAATAATATGGGCAGCATCGCCAGCTAGAAATAGGTTGCCATACTGCATCGTTTCGGTGACAACACTGCGCATATCCAGTACTCGGCGCTCGATAAGCTTTCCAGGGACGAGTTCATCATTTCCACTACGATCACCATCATTACTATTAACAGCCATGCGCTTGCGCAGCTCATGCCAAATGCGCTCTTCGGGCCAATCAGATTCTTTATCTTGTGGAGAACACTCCAAATAAAATCGAGTCACTTGTGGTGTACGCGGCATTTGCCCAGCGAAGCCTGACTCATGCAGCGCATAGATCACTCGTTCCGTCGAAGACGGGACTTCGGCTAAAAGCGCAAGCCATCCAATGCCATATTGCCTCGTTACCGCAGAAAAACGGTCTGGTGGAATAGAAGCTCGGGCAATACCATGAAACCCATCGCAGCCAGCAATAAAGTCGCACTCCACCTGTTTCACAACAGGTGAATGATCGATATTATTTTGCGCATGACAATGAATCACCGCTTTATCATCCTCAAGCCCTTCGATCTTAACCACCGGATGAGAAAACAAAATCGTGCCACCACGTGCAATAAACAACTCAATAAGATCACTGACCACGAATTGCTGGGGATAGACAGTATGAGCACAACCTGCCATATCTCCATACGGAACGATGTACTGCCGACCCTCTAATCGGAATTCGCATGTTGTATGCTGTACACCTCGTAGATCCAATCCTTTAGAAAATCCGTTCCTGCGGAGAAACTCCACAATACGATGCTCAAGGAAACCAGCTCTCGCACGTGTCTCCACATACTCCCTTGTCTGGCGATCCAGAACGATGCATGCAATACCTGCTTGCTGCAACAAGAGTGCAAGAACGAGACCAGCAGGCCCTGCTCCCACCACACCGACCTGCGTACGAAATTGTCTATCTGTTTTTACCGAATGACTAGCATCTTTCTCCTGATTGACCGTGTCCATATGGGATGCCGCTTGTTCTTCCGCATTCTCATCCTGTTCAGACGAATTGCACTTCACCATAAAATATCCCCCTGTCCACCCTAAACTCGCCTACTCCGCAGTGCTTCTAATCTCGCCAAGATCATAGCAGAGCTGCTGCCAAATAAAAATAGGATAAAGGAATCCAAGCCCATCCAATTATGTAGGCAGGAAGATTCGATTTTAGGTTTACATACATCTTCATCTTCAAACTGCTGCACCAGCCTGCATCATTTGCATACAATGCCTAAGGAGGTGAGACAAATGCCACCTTGGTATCAAAAAGCGATTCAATTGCAAGGTCAGCCAGTAGGCGTATCATTGGCGAATGGGCAAGGTATAAGCGGACTTTTATGCAGCATTAGCGGAGGTACGGTCGTGATTCAAGAGTACTTATATCAGAATCAATTTGCAGCGAAACAATATCCATTTGCCGCGATCCAAGACATCAACCCATTTCCAGGATGCTATGTTCCCAGCCCCGTATATTAATCAATTAGATAAAGAAAAACACATCGCAGCCAACAAATAGTTCCCGTTCTTTCTATGGACAGGGACTATTTGATCGTGTCTACTATTAAGAGTATCGCAAATTAGCATTCTACTTATTTCGTTCATAACTAAAAATGAAACCAACTAATTTTATAGCGATGGGCTTGCTTTAAGCCTGCCTTCTCCGCTGTTTTTTGCGAAGCAAGATTGCTATCCATACAATCCCACCATGCATCAATGTGGTGATCACGGAACGTTTGCAGCAATCGTGTAACCAAACCGCTGGACAATCCCTGCTTCCGATAAGACTCCAGTGTCTCTACGCCAATCGTATGTGTCGATTGAAACTTGGCAGAGGAAACCGCTATGCTTGCTACTTCGTTAGATTCCGTAAGTGCGGCATAACCATAACCTTTGCCTATATAATTGCTCACCGTGCCCCAATACTGCTTGATATAATTAACTAAGAAATCTGCATTATTGATTTCTCGCTTATCCAGCTCAAGCATCAGCGCTTCATCAATCTCTACAACCTTAAATGACCCTATCTTATCATCGTAAGATACCTGACTATGTTGCGAAATAATAGACTTATATACATACTGATAGCTCTCATCTATCTTCCGATTACCAATATGTTGATAGATTGTGGAGTACCAATCCTCCGAATCTACCGAGAACTCAAAGTAAGAAGTATCTTTCTTTTTCAAAAATGGAATAACTTCATCCTCTATCAACTTTGCCAAAGACTGATTGAATGCCCTATTGTTAGCATTGCCCATGAACGTAAAGCATCCCAACCCGCTGGACCACACTAACGCGGATGAAGGGTTCAACGCATCATCCACCCATACTTCTCCGGGATTATTGCCAACAACAACACCTGCGAACATCATGTCGCTCTCACTCGTAACTAGCTTACTTGCCAACCACTCGTTTCGTTCATTTATAAGTATCATAATCTCGTCCTCACTCATGTTGGTTTATCTGGCTGGACTTGCTCGGTAAATGAAAATATACGTCCTCTACACAAACTTAATCCTCTTGGATCGAAGGAATGATATTTTTTTGATCAATTAACGACGACATGACGATCAATGTGGTAGAATCTCCATGCTCTCCACTGGCATTAATAAACGCCTCCAGTGTTTCCATCGTATCCGTGACGACTTTTAGCAAATAGTTATATTGTCCGCTTATTCTGTGCAGTTCCAGAACATCGGGATATTCCTTGCAAAATTCAACAAACTTTTCACAGCGCTTCGTATGAAAAAGTAGATAGGCACTTATGCATTTATGCATCTTCTCTGGAGAAACAACAGCTCGATACTGTTTAATGATCCCTTTCTCCTCCATCCTGCGAACCCTCTCTGTAGCTGCGGGTTGAGACAAGCCAATCATTTTCCCCAATTCCGTCATCGACGTCCGAGCCTGATCTTGCAAAATTATTAAAATTTCCTTATCCACTTGGTCCATTCGAAAGCACTCCTTTAATTTAAAAGAAATATCTTCCTAATTACTTGAATTTCAAGTTCACTATAGCACAATTCCTTCAATGTCACCTGTAAAAATAAGTATTAATGCTTTACCATAAATCGTAAGGAAAATAAATCGTAAAAGACGATAATAAAACCGGAGGGATACCTTTATGCGTATAGGAAAAATGCAATTACTGCAGCCGATTCAAATGGGAGCATGGAATCTTCGCAACCGTATTGTCATGGCACCAATGACACGCTGCTTTGCCGATAATGAGACAGGAGTTGTCGGCCCCGACGTGGTCGAATATTACCGCAAAAGAGCTGCAGATGGTGTTGGGCTCATTATTTCAGAAGGAATTACGATCAGTCCTCGTGCAAAGGGTACGATTGGTTTACCTGGTTTATATACAGAGGAACAAATAAAAAGTTGGAAAAAGGTCACCGATGCGGTCCATCAAGTAGGCGGAACGATAATTGCGCAAATATGGCATGTTGGGAGACTTACGCGCCATGAGATTGCAGGCGGACTTCCGCCGCAAGCACCTTCTGCCATCCAGGCAGACGGTCATGTTCATAGGCTCGGCAAGCCATACGATACCCCAGAAGAGATGTCTATTGCTGATATCAAAGAAGTCATTCAGCAGTATGCGGCGGCAGCACGAAATGCCATAACCGCTGGCTTTGACGGTGTTGAAATTCATGGCGCGCACGGCTATCTAATTGACCAGTTCAATTCGGACGTATCCAATCACCGACAAGACAAATACGGCGGCGACTTGCGCCAGCGCTTAACCTTTATGAAAGAAGTCTCGCAGGCTGTCATTGCTGAAATAGGAGCCGACCGGACCATTATGCGCTTCTCCGCCTTAAAAGATGATGTGCGTGACTATATGTGGGAAGATCCCGATGCGGCTATTCAAACGTTTGTGGAGGCTTTTAAAGAAAGTGGACTAACGATGATTCATCCTTCGACAATGGACTTTAGTCAAGTCATTTCCGACGGTCTTACCCTGCATGAGATTGCCCGTAAATATTGGGATGGCATCATTATAGGCGTTGGAAATTTAAATCCTGAGCTTGCAGAACAGGCAGTGGAAGCAGAAACGATTGATGCAGCAGCATTCGGACGCCCTTTCCTTGCCAACCCAGACTTAGTAAGCCGAGTGAGCCAAGGTGAGGAGTTTATTGCGTTTGATGCTAGCAAACATTTTCATGTGTTGGTGTAAGTCCTTAACAAACAAAAAATAGACCGCCCAATGCAAGGGAAACGGTCTATCACTAATAATCACTATTGCGGTCGCCCTCTTTTTAAGCGGATACCACGAGGAGTCGTGTTCACGCACGGCTCTTTCTTCATTTTATTCGTGCATCAGGAGACCTTGGGTGTTCGCCATTTCAATTTGAACACAAACATCGGTAAATATGCTGCTAGCACGATCAATACGATCAACTTTATCGGGAATAGCATAACAAATAGTAATACAACCGCTATTGGTTTTTGAAGTACGGCACTAGATAACGCAGTCGTAACAACCGTAATAGAGGTCACCGGATCTACAGGGAATAACATCGCAATCCCATACCCTATGCTTACCCCCGCGAAAATAATGGGAAAAATATGTCCTCCCCGCCAACCCGAGGCTAAACAAAACTCAGTCAAAAATAACTTCACGATACCGATCCCCAACAATAAATAAGCAGACATATGCGTCCACTCTACAGCTAATTCTGTTAGCTCATGCTCCCCGGAAAACATCGTAATCGGAAGGAGCGTTCCGATTAACCCTAACATCAAACCGCCAATAACCGCTTTTATTACTTTGTACTGTTCTAGCGGTTTAAGAACGTTATGCAGTATATGACCAAACCACTCATACAATTTTGCAAACAGTACTCCTAGTAGGATTAGTGGGATGATCGCTACTAATTCATTCACACCCACATGTGCCGCTCCAAAATCCGCTAACGTAAACTGTCTGTTGTCTATTTTGGACAGCAAAATAAAAATAATAAAGCCCGCAGCCGTTGTAACGGCATAGACTAACGTCTTGATCCATTTCATGCGCTTGGAATCTTTTTTATCTTCCAATAATGTAGAAGCTCCAAATAGCGGTGATCTGAAAATCATACCGACAGCAGCTTCAACACTATACTCGATTACGATTTCACCATGTTCTTTTAGCACCGTTCTTTTCTTCACAAATGACTTAATAGCATCTCCTGACCATGTAGCAAGTCCCCCAACAATACCAACCAAAGCCGCCTCGGGACCGAGACTAGCCCCAAATGAAAGCACACATATAGCCGTTATTACACTTTTATATAAAGAACGGTAATCGATTCTTTTAGTCGTCTTAAATTCCGCCATTACCTGATCCATCGTACGGGGGTAATTGCCAAAGTACTTTTGACATAAGCCAACCAACACTCCTCCAATTAAACAAATGAGGATCGTCCAGTATTTCATATCCATCATCTTCGGTATATCAGACCAGATAAGATGAGTTGTAACCGAAACGACAGCTAGAAAGCTCCAAGTCAGAAGTCCTGTAATCCCGCCAATAAATATACTGTACAAAAATAAATTGCCTAGACCTAATAATTTCATGGTGTGGTGTGTTCCTACTTTCCTGCGGAGTTAAACTCCAAGATGCTGTTCCTGTTACCATTTCAACTCTTTTCAACATGGGCGTTAATCATTTCATTATTTATTTCACTAAATCAATTCAGCTTCATTATTATTCATTATTCATGTTGGTAATATTCTCATTGTCTTTCTTATTACTTCCCCACGGCAAAGAAGTGGATAGGAATCAGAGCTAGTCTGAAATCCTATCCACTTTATTTTTCAGACGATAGCTTCTAACATCATACATAATTCAATTCAGCACCTTGTTCAAGAAAATAACTCACTTTTTCTCGGTTATGAGGAAACTCGTTACTTCGCTTTTTTCGCCAAATCTGTTATGTAATCAAAAAACGCATCCCGATCTACGTCATAAACAACATGTACCGACCGTCCTACATCCGTTGCAACTGTTCTACCTTGGCTTGCACCTTCTGTTATGACAATGCTGTTTACCTTTTGCACCTTTACTAGATCGGTCTTGCCGATAAACGCTGTCGTTAGTACATCCCATAAAAAGTACGTAGAGTTCGTTGTGAAATGTACAAGTGGCGGCACTATCGCGTAGCATTGGCCAAGAAAATCTACACCCGTATACTTCCGTTTCTTCGCCCAGCGTTGGCGAACATCTAACGTAAGCGGTACTTTATTCGTGCTCTCCAATGCTACAAGAACAATCTCGATGCCACTCGACCATACACGCGCAGCAGCTTCAGGATCCCAATAAACATTCCATTCAGCTGTTCCATCATGCTCTGGCTCCTCCACATTGCCTTCTTCACGAAACGTTCCGCCCATCCACACAAGCCGCTCAATTTTTTCTTCTAGGGTTGGATCGATATCTAAAGCGCGAGCAAGATCAGTCAACGGACCTGTAAATAACAATGTTGTCTTACCCTCCCTTGCACGCAGCGTGTCAATAAGATGTAGATGTGCTGGCTTGTTCGCTACTGGAGTAACAACTTTGCCAGACTCATTAAGAAGCGGAAGTGCTTCTACATAGAAAGCATGCATACGCCAATCCTTTGGAAAAGGATTTTTCCCCCGGGAATTAGATGCTGCCACAGCCAGATTGATGCCATCACCAAAACGATCGATAATTTTACGGCTTGCCATCATAGCTGGTTCCAAGTAGCAATCCGCTGGAATCACCGAAACCCCCGTCACATTCACATTGTCCATTTGCAGCAACAAAAATAACGAAGTCAAATCATCAACGCTACCGTCATGGTTGAAGTAAATGTTTTTCTTCATCCTGCTGTCACCATTCCCATGTATCAACTTAACAAAGTGTATGCTGCTCTACTTCGAATTGCTTCTGCATTAACTATATTTTCATTCGCGTTAAACCATGCGACTGTACTATTTCGGCACAGCCAAAGCTGCATTAGTGGAAGCAAGTTAGATTAGTGACAATTATGCAGTTATTTAAGCTGAAAGTGGCCTTTTAGGGAGAATATCGGCAAAAATGCATTTATTTTTGTTTCTTTTCCCCTTATAGGGGCTGATCGAGTAAATTAACTGCACTTTTGTCCATACCATCCTGCCACGCCGAAATAAACGACTGAGCACGGAATAAATACAAGCCATTTCGCATCTACGTTGGCCTACTTTTAACATTTGGAAAAACTAAACTAATCGTCGATTAGCTCCTTGCCACACATTGCACATATGAAATAAAAAGTAGACCGCCTTGTGCTAAGGTATACGGTCTACTTTAGATAGAAGTATCATCTTGTTAAGCCAACCGCCCTTAAAAGCGGCTATTGTATCAGAGGTCATGCTCGCACCATGACCCTCTTTCTTTATCTTTTTGATTTCCTGCCAATTTGCCATGCTTCGGTTAGAATCTTGTGGCGCTTACTCAGAAGCCATCGCAATGGCCTTCGTTTCATGAACGGTACCAAACGGATGCTCTGGCGGGGCATAAATCGTATATACTTTGAGTGGTTTGTTCCCTGTATTTATTACATTATGCCATGTCCCAGCAGGGACCAAAATGGCATAGTCATCATCAACCCTTTGTTCAATTGTTAAGTTATCTTTTCTATCACCCATTCGTACAAGTCCTTCTCCTTCTTCAATTCGTATGAATTGATCCGTATTAGGATGGACTTCTAAGCCGATATCATCTCCAACATTAATGCTCATCAAAGCGACTTGCAGATGTTTCCCCGTCCATAGAACAGTACGATAATTGCGATTTTGCTCAGAAGCTTGATCAATATTCACGACAAAAGGATTTGGTCCATAGTCCTTTAGCTGAATAAGTCTATCTGCAGCATGCTCATTATGGTTCCAGTTATATTGATGAGGATACCAGTTGTAGATGGAATGATGGTTACTCCCGTTGATAGGGCTCGCGGGGCTATGCCATTGATAGCCATTACATGACTTACAGTACAAATTCATACTCATGTATATGTTCCTCTCATGAATGAATCGTTTACCTCCATCCTATGCATTCGCCTATCTAAAGGTAACATTAGCCCCTAAAATTCTCCGACCCTTTCATCATCCACATCGTTCAACTCAACGTTCAACTGCGTCCCTTGCTTTTTCTCCTCTTACTATCGTTCTTGAGGATACCTTCATTGAATGGAGTCCATCAATTCATAGTAATACTGGGGTTCACGAGTCTTATTAAGACTATACCAGGCTTCTAAACTTTTAGATGAAAACACACCTAGAGCTTTTAAAATATGTACGGAAAATTCCAACGAAGCTACTCCAGATGCGGTAATCAGTGATCCATCTGTTACAGCAGCCCCCATTTTGTAATACGCTTCGCCCTTGTAAGTAGGACAGATCATTTTAAGGTATTCTAGATCATTGCTAGTATGCGAACGTGAATTTAGTATTCCTGCTTGAGCAAGTCCCATTGTAGCGCCACAAATTGCAGCAACTAATATACCTTCCTTTAAACAACCCTCTGCCATTTTTATAATGGGCTGGTGTATAGCTTCTGTCCATGTATCTCCTCCAGGTAAAATCAATGCATCAATGCTAGCCATACTGCACTCATCTAATTTGATATCAGGCTGAATTTTTAATCCACCCATTGTAGTTATAGGAGTCTTATCAATGCCCACCGTAACGATTTTTATCGGGGACAGCCCCTTTTTAAAATATCTTCCCGAATTCAGCTCAGCAGTTACGTAACCAATTTCCCAATCCGCCATGGAGTCAAACACATAAAGATATACTGTATTGTTCATTTTTAAATCCCCCTTATTTTCACATCCATTAGATGATGCCAACCACATTCATCAGTACTCAATGATTGATCTTCATAATAAAACAGCTTCACTGACATCTGCTGTCAGTGAAGCTGTTAACGTTGATAATGTTCCATTAATTCCGATGCAATAGCAACAAGTTTATCCTTCACACTCTGGGGTTCGATTACTTGGACGGACTTTCCGTAGGATAGGAGCAAATAAGGAACATAGGCATGAACGGCTTCTTCCTCTAGCAAAAAGATTGCGTGCTCAGATGTCCGCTCTTTCAGATGATGCCCCAAGTACCAATGCAGACATAAATCATCTAATGCCTCTGTCCTGCCTCCAACAGTTACAGAAATTAAGCTGTCTTTGCCTATTATATCGGGCAGCAGATTTTGCATAAAAAATGCACGGGCCGAAAAATCTTCAGAACGCTTAAATAGGTGTTGAGTACCCTTGATTTGTAGAATCCGATCTACTCGGAAGCAGCGAATCTCATTTCTAAGGTGGCAAAAGGCAACCGTATACCATTTATGATTCCAGTAAACCATTCCATAAGGATCTACCAACCTGTTCTTGGACTGCTCCTCACGGCTTGTTCGATATGCAATCTCAACAGAATATTCGTTCGCTACAGCTTGCTCCAATTCCATCAATATCGGCTGAACAGAAGGAGGAGCTGCCGTCCGATTTATAACTTCAAATCCAGTTAACTGACGGCTAAGGTTACTTGCCTGCTCCTGATTCGAATACATTTTCAATTTTGATGTCGCGGTATTTAATGCCTCAGTCAAAGGGTATCCCGCTTCATTTGCAAATACAGCAGCATGAAGCAGAGCCTTTTTTTCTTCCATATCAAATAGCAGCGGCGCTTTAATAAAATGATTCAACAAGCTATACCCGCCATGATGACCTGCGTCGGATATGATAGGCACTCCACTAGCACATAATGCATCGATATACCGATAAACGGTCCTAATATTGATTTCTAGCTTTTCGGCTATTTGTTTTGCAGTTATTTTTCCGCCTGAATTCAACATCCATAGAATGGCCAGCATATTATCGTTTTTTGGCATAAGATGAACCTCTATCGTTTATTAAATCTCAATACTATATACATATCATTTTATTCGCCTATCTATCAACTTCATCTCTTCTATTCCCATTCTCTACTTCATTTTTCTTGCCGCGTTTTCGGCAGCCTCCATAATTACTTCACCCAATGTGGGATGAGGATGAATGGTCATAGACAAGTCCTCTACGGTGGCGCCCATCTCGATAGCAAGTGCAAGCTCCGATATAAGTGTTGATGCCTCTACCCCAACAATTTGTGCACCGATCACGATGCCCGAGGTCGGGTCCGCCACAATCTTGACGAATCCTTCGGATTCCCCGAGCGCCAATGCTCTTCCGTTAATCGCAAAAGAGGCTTTCCCTATAACGATCGGGATAGCTTTCGCCTCTGCTTCCGTTTCACTTAAGCCAACGCTGGCTAGCTCTGGATTAGAAAAGACAACAAGAGGAATAGCTTTGTAATCAATCTCAGAGGTAAGACCTGTAATAGCTTCTGCCGCAATCTTTGCTTCATAGGACGCCTTGTGAGCGAGAGCCGGACCAGCCGTAACATCTCCAATCGCAAATATATGCGGGATAGCAGTTCTACACTGTTTGTCTGTCTCGATTAGTCCCCTGCTCGTTACTCGTAAGCCAATACGCTCCAGCCCTAGCTTTCCGTCTGTGTTTGGCTTTCTACCGATAGTGACTAATGCATATTTTGCTGTAACCTGATGCCGCTCCTGGTTTTTCAAATAATGCAGAGTAATTTCATTCGCATTCTGTACTACTTTTTCTGCCGTTGCCTCGGTAATAATAGTAATACCATCGGCTTTCAACTGACGTACAACAGGGGCCATAATATTCGCCTCGAATCCTGGAAGCACTTGATTGCCTCCCTCCAGAATCGTTACCTTTGTTCCGAATTTCGCATACATTTGCCCCAGCTCGACCCCTATATATCCGCCACCTATAACGACCAAGCTGGTCGGAACGTCAGGGAGCGACAATGCTTCTGTCGAAGACAAAATACGCCCTCCAACCGGAAATGCTTGCAGCTCAATGGGACGAGATCCCGTTGCCAGTATGGCGTGCTTAAAAGAAATGGTTTGCTTCTGACCATTTTGTTCGATAACAACCGTATGCTCATCAACGAAACCAGCCTCTCCTTCTAGAATGATTACACCAGCAGTCTGTAATAAATAACGAACCCCACCAGCCTGCTTATTCACGATCCCTTGCTTGAAATCCTGAGCTGTCTTAAATGACACTGCCGGATCCTCATGATTGAACTGTCTGAGCAAACTATAACGATGCGATTCTGCAATTAATGCTTTGGATGGAATACACCCAACATGCGTACATACTCCACCAAGCTGACCGCGCTCAACAATCGCCGTCTTCATGCCAAGCTGTGAAGATCGCAGTGCTGCCACATAGCCTCCCGGACCAGATCCAATGACCAATGTTTCTACGGACTCAAGCTTACTCATATCCTAATACCTCCAGTTGAAGTTGCTTTTAAAATATGATGATCATAATATATTATAGTCATCATATTTTATAAACGTCAACATCTGTGTTTAGCCTTTCTTGAACTAACAACTACCGAATTGCTAAATTGACAGGCTTTATTATGACGCCTATAATATTTTAAAAATAGAATGATAAAGCTGTGGAGTGATTACAATACCGTATCCCAAAGGACATAAGCTAAAAGTGCGGAATAAGATCGTCGAAAGTGCTGCCAAGGCTTTTCGCACCCATGGTATCCACAATGTAAGTGTTCCGTTCATTATGAAAGGGGCCGGATTGACTCATGGAGGGTTTTATTCACACTTTGACAACAAAGAACAGCTGGTCGCCGAAGCATGCCGGTATGCCATCAGTGACACCATTGCGCTTTTGCAGCAAGCCGCTGACGCTGACCAGGAGAAACAGAACTCGAAGATCAATACAGTCATTGACTATTATTTAAGTCCGTATCATCGCGACAACACAGAGATGGGTTGTATTATTCCTGCCCTTTCTGGCGAGATATCCCGTTCTTCAGAAGAAATTCGCCAAGTATTCACCTATGAGTTGGAGCGGATGATTGCTTTTATTTCTAATCTAGCGGAAATTGACACAGTCAAAGGCAGCTCACTATTCAGTTCCATGGTCGGCTCTCTTATTCTTGCACGGACTGTTAGTGATACTGATTTGAGCAATAACTTTCTCTCTGCAGGTAAGAAGCAAGCCAAAGAGCTGATTATGAGCTGACATAAATGCATAAATGATACGAGCCATGTTTTCTTATATGATCTACAGCTTTGTAGGCTGTTGTATCCATCCTGTTCAGCCACTAAACACAAAAACACGCCAACAAATGGCGTGTTTTTTGTATTTAGTGGAACCTAAAGGAGAATCGACCGTTCCCAACCGTTACTCTCGCAACAAAGAATATCAATAGTTGGAATATCTGCTGGAGCCCAGTGTAGATTTCTAATATCTTTTCGTGCAGTCCACTCAAGCTTCTCATGTTCAGTTGCTACGGGTGATCCAGAAATAATTTTTGCTTCATATGTAATCAATCTAACTTTAATCGTTGGGTACTCATGCACTATATCAGTGATAAATTCCCCAACCTCTATCTCACACAGTAGTTCTTCTTTAATTTCCCTTACCAGTGCGGCCTGATGGTCTTCACCTGGTTCAATTTTCCCTCCTGGAAACTCCCAGTAACCTGGAAGAGACATTTTCATAGACCGAAGTGCACAAAGAATTTCATCACGATCATTAATGATGACAGCCCCTACAACGTCGACTTGTTTCATTCTGTATTCCTTCCTTTAGCAGCACTTATAAGTTTGGAAATATCATCTGGCGAGTCAAGAATATGCATTTTTCGATGACAGTTAGGACATAAAGCTACGGTATTATCTATAGAATCATCTCCGCCTCTTGCCAACCAAACAATATGATGTGTCTCCAAGTATGGCTCTCCCTGTTTATTTTCAAACGGAGCTGGCTTATCACATAATTGACAAACTCCCTTGGCACATCGTTTCACATATTCAGCAACATAGATATCACGTTCAAAAGTTGTAGTGACAACTTGCTTTCTCCTAACCTTTCTCCTAGAAGCTCCTGCTCGGATCTTCAAGTTCTGATCAGTCATACGTTTTGCTTTTTTCTCTCGCACAACTAATGCTTCATAAATTAAGGTTTTCGATGGTTCATAGACAAATCCCTCGTCTTTCAATTTCACGGGGAATACCCAGACGTTTCTCATATTCTCCTTTTCATCAGCTTGTTGTTCCTGATAAGGATCATCTGCAAGCTCAACTCTTCCTCTATATATGTATTCCCGAAGTTTAAATACTTCAAATAGGTGTACCTCGACACCGTTTTGATTTGATTCAAACAATGTTCTATTTTGCATAAAGGTATAGCTTTGATCATCGCGTTTACCCATACCCGTATAATGCAGTACATTATCAATCCATCGGTCATCATATAGCGATTCTACGTGATTCGATACAATTACTAAGGAATTGGTCTCCTTCGATCTTCTCATCCCACCTTGGGGAGAACATTTAAATATTTTTCGTAATTGATCATTATCTAGGACGTCACCAGGTTCGAGTCCATGCCATCTTGTTGACATATTTTCACCATCCGTATGCAGCAATTATCTCGTCATTGTTGTACATACTCCTAATCATAAAGGTAGAAGTTATCATGTTTCCATGAAATAACTGGATATCCCATAACACGTTCTTCCGTGCGAACATGAAAAACCTCTCGAACTATGCCGAGAGGTTTAATTATTATTGATGGGACCTTATATATTTTGCAAGTATCGTACAAGTATTTAATTGCTATCGACAGCACGATATAACCATTTACGAACCATGGATACCACGCACGCACTCCAGGTAACTCTTTTACTTCATCTAGTAGCCAACGAGATTAACACCTTACATGCTTGCGTTTAAATCCAACCTGCCCTTTATCAACAGCCTTTTGAATATTTTCAGACGCGTTAATGAACTTGCTTTTTGCTTTATCTTTTTGAACTTCAACTGGACCTACTGCCTTTGCAGTTTCAACCGCCAGATCGTGAAGCGGCGTATAGGAAGTTGCTACGGTGTATATAAAATTATTCATCGAGTACTTCGTTCTATCAGGAGCTTCATGAATCGTATTTTTCACCATCTCAAGCATGTTGGCGAGTTTGATTTCGGAAAACTCATGATCTTTACGATTGCCCAAAAGCCAGCAATAACAGCTCCAACCTGCTGACATTTTCAACTCTTCACCGCTTGTGATCCAATCATCTGCAACTTCTTGTGCAATATCTGCTTCTGCTAACGTAACAGCAACCACATAGTCAGACAGCATATAAAAATACGCCGTATCCATCCAACGATCAAAATCCGCCGTCGTCATTGCTTTTGGGTCTGCAATAACACCCGCAAAGTACATAGCGTCATAGTTGCCTGTAGCATAAAGTTGCTCAGCCAACTCTTGATTGATTTTGATTTTTTTTGCGATTGGCTTCATTTGACCTGTAGCCACACCAAAAAGCGGTTCGTGAGCGCCATTGGACATATATATTTTCTTTGTTCGTTCCTTACCGAGCGCTTCAAGCTCTTGCATGACCGTTTCTAGATTCATCGTATATCAACTTCTTTCTTTGGATAGTTTTCCACTAAAATTATTAAAATGATAATCATTAATTCTATTATCATGTTATCCTCATTGCTCTCTCTATTATACAAAAAGGCACCCATACCCCACACCCTTTTGAAGTGTCCAAACAATGGGTACCCGCTTCCCTACAAACTCCCAGCCTTACCCTTTAGGAATAAAAATAAGCGAGGGAAATCACTCCCCCGCTTGTAGCTACTTTGACGTTAACGTTGCTGCACCTTGAACTCGCCAAAAGCAGCTTTCAATTGTATTTAAACCCTTAGCGAGCCACGGAATCCCCTAGCCGCATAATACGATTCTGCTCCATTATGGTACACAAAGACCATGTCATAACGTCGATCACAGAAGATAGCCCCACCAAGCTTTCGAATATTAGCAGGTGTTTGCACCCAGCTCGATGTTTTCAAATCGAAATTTCCAAGCTTCTGTAGCTCTCGGTATTGCTCTTCCGTTAGCAGCTCAATGCCCATGGCAGCAGCCATATCAATCGCGTTATTTTCTGGCTTATGTTGTTTCCTTGACTCCAGTGCTTCAAGATCGTAACAAATACTTCTGCGACCTTTAGGACTTTCTTTGGAACAATCATAGAAAATGTATTCGCCCAACTGTGCATCATAACCAACAACATCCGGTTCGCCTTCGGTCTTCTCCATTTCATGGAGTGACCACAGTTTGTCAGGATTCGCTTCGAGCTTCGCTTGAACGTTAGCCCATTCAAGGTCTGAATGGCGGTCCATATTTTTCTCGAAACGTGCTTTTAATAATGTGAGTAGTTCCTCATGTTGTTCTAGCGATAACTCCTTTTTACTGCTGCTTGGACCCGTTGTCATATTCATTTCCCCCTTTATTTACTTTCCAAAATTTCATTGAAAATTAGCCCTTCCCCATCCATATTAATAATTTTAAAGCGATTCGTGTTTTTAATAAATATGGTCTTGTATTGCTCTTTACCGTCTTGGTTCATAAGCAGAAGAATTCGTTCTCTCTCGTTATCGGTTACCGTTTTGATAGTATAGTCTTGCTTATAGATATTTTGAATAATAGTGTCATATTCAGGTAATGAAGACCATTTATCATGGCTCGTACTTTCTTTTGCAAGTTGTTTGTTTTCTTGCAAAGCTTCTGTCTGTACGGATTGCTGATTTCCTTCAACGTTATTACTGATATCTGTTTGATCACCACTGCAAGCAGTCAGTATAGTTGCTGCCCCAAATAATAGTATAACCAGTTTGTTCATGCTAAGTCAGCTCCTGTTGTATGATTGCTTTTCATTCTATTATACTTGTTCTCATTTTTTCTAAAACGTGCCCCTAAACCTTTAATACCCCCTTCGCCAAAAAATAAAAAGAGAGAGGCTAACCCTCTCTCCTTCCTATGTACACCAATACAAAAGCTGATGTAGTACCGAACAGCAACATTCTTGATATGAAAATAGGGAACAGCTTGATGGAGCTAGGTTTTCCCCGTTCTCCATTCATTCGTCCCCCGACATCATCATGTCTTTATTCCATTTTAGTAGAACTTATTTATTGGTGACAACCTCTCTTACTAACAAAGCCAATGATTCTACATAGGATGAGTGCTGACGGTTATTCTGAACGTTGTGCCAACTTCGCAAACGCTTCGTTTATAAGCTTCATTCGATCTCCCACTTTTTTCGCCGCCGCGTCTAACGTATATCCATCATCTAGGAGTTCCTTGACTAAGATTATTTTTTTAACGTTCAAATAATCATACTTTCGGGTTGTTCCTTCGGCTTCTTGGGATGAATGTATAATCCCTTTCTCTTCCCAGTACCTGATTTGTCTGGTTGGAACACCTGTAATTTCAGATACTTCACCAATCCCGACAACTAATTTACTCAATAAATCGAAATCCAATAGATTTTTTAACTCTTCATTTGAATTCATATGATCACCTTCAGTAAAAAAATGGCTTTGAAATCATTTTACTGCATATGAAGAATTGCTACAACAGCACGATAAATATTGACATCGATTGTAATTAAGTTGCAATCTCAGACAAAGTTGAGCCCGGTCTTTTTAAGAAATTAGATCATTGATGGATCGATAAAAATGATGAAAGCATTACATTAAAACAAGGCATCCACTGAGTCAATGGTAGAGTTACTGAAAAATGACTGTATGCTAGTTGGGTTAAAACAAATAAAAAGATACGTTGTGAAACAAAACAAGCCGCCAACGTAACATTGGCGGCTTTCACATCGAACTAATCGTAATCATAAAAGTTTGCAAAATGATGTAAGTCCCAATGGTAGCGGTAGCTCTAGTTGTTACCCTTCGGCCTCACACTCACTCTCCATCATGTACCCAATGCGGAAACCGGCCCATTAACTGAACCTTTACAGTTCCTCCACCACAAATTCATCGAGCAACGCACGCACTTGACTTGTTGACTTGGCGTTCATTAAGCTATTTCTTAATTCACCTGCTCCTCGGAAGCCACGAACATAGATTTTGAAGAAGCGCGTAAGAGCGCTGAACGAACGTGACTCCTGTGCTGAATAGTGATCATGGAGATCCAGATGCAGCCGAAGCAGACCAAGCAATTCCTCACTGCTGTGTTCCTTTGGCTCCTTCTCAAAAGCAAACGGATTCTGGAAAATACCGCGTCCAATCATAACTCCATCAACACCGTATTGTTCAACGAGCTTTAATCCGGTCTGACGGTCAGGAATATCCCCGTTAATAGTAAGAAGTGTATCTGGTGCCACCTCATCACGAAGTTTCTTGATCTCCGGAATCAGCTCCCAGTGAGCGTCTACTTTGCTCATTTCCTCTCTTGTCCGCAAATGGATGGACAAATTAACAATGTCCTGTTTCAGAATATGGGTTAACCAGTCGCGCCATTCGTCTACTTCAGTGAAGCCGAGCCTTGTTTTTACGCTGACGGGCAATCCTCCGGCTTTGGCGGCCTGAATAATATCCGCTGCAACTTGGGGACGGCAGATTAGACCGCTTCCCTTCCCATTCTCAGCTACATTCGCTACAGGACAACCCATATTGATATCGATACCTTTAAACCCTTCTTTCGCCATGCCGATACTCATTTGACGAAAGAATTCCGGCTTATCTCCCCAAATATGGGCTACAATGGGCTGTTCATCCTCTGTAAAAGTCAACCGTCCGCGCACACTATGGTGCCCCTCCGGGTGACAATAGCTCTCTGTATTTGCAAACTCCGTAAAAAACACATCCGGTCTGGCTGCTTCACTTACAACATGGCGAAACACAACATCCGTCACATCTTCCATCGGGGCCAGTACAAAAAAAGGTCGTGGTAAATTACGCCAAAAATTATCCATTATATCAAATACCTCTCTATACATACCAGGACATCTCTTCATCCCTACATGGTGAAGGTAACCTGTTCATATCTTTGCTTCTTCTTCACTTATAGCATGTTTCAGCAATGTAGTTCAAACGGCAGTATATGTTATATCACAGACACTCAAATGAATATATCATACCCCAGACACGGTCAACATTTACCCAACGATCATATTGATCTCTTCCAACTTTTCATCGAAAGAAATGGTTAGATCTTTGCTGTCAAGATACCAGAGATTATCTTCTTCCATATAAAAATGAATGCCCTCTACCGTATGGGTAAGTCCTGGACTGTTAGGCTCATCCTTCGTAATACCGAGTGATAATCCAGGGCACACACTTCCGCAGCCACCCATCTTTACGAAAATCCGCAAGTTGTCACCATCTACTAATTCCATTTGCTCTCTGTACCAACGTGCCGCCATTGTTTCTACTACCAATTTCATCTCTCTCAACTCCTTACTCTATCTATGCTGCTTCTATTGTAACCCGAAGAAACAGTTAAGAGCCATTCCATCTTACACATGAACGGCTCTTAGTTTAATTTCAATATATAATCAGGTTCACTACACCTACAAAAACTAATAAGATTAGGCTTATCTTTATCGTAAATGAAAATATTTTGTTTTCCTGTCCCACCATACCAACAGCGGCAGCAGCAACGGCTATGGACTGTGGGGAAATCATTTTTGCCATATCTCCCCCTATGACGTTAGCGGCCACCATCGCAGCAGGGTTAATGCCGATTTGATTGGCCGTTATAGTCTGAAGCGGAGCAAATAATGAACCGCTGTTTACAACGGAGCCGGTCAAAAATACCCCTATCCATCCTAGCACCGGAGCGAACAGTGGAAACACTCCCCCTGTTGAAGCAAACGCAAGCCCAAGGGTTGAAGACATCCCTGAATAGTTGCAAATATAAGCAAATGCCAACACGGAACAAATGGTTGCGATCGGAATTGCCAGTTCCTTGACCGTTTCGATTATCGTTTCTTTTATTGTCTTCCACCTGATCTTGTAAATAATAATGGTAAGTATCGATGCGTAGACGATTGCGCTTGTAGTCGAAGACAGCAGATCCACACTAAAAATAGCACTGAATGGAACGGGTGCATTTACAACAGGCGGTAATTTGTTAATCAGTTCATGCACACTTGGAATAGGGAAGCTGACCATCATATTTTCAAATTTCACTTTGGAAAAAAGAATAACAAGCACCGTAAGCAGAATGAAAGGCATCCATGCGTTCACCAATGTCTTCACACTCGCCTGCTGGGTCGGCTTCAAAAAAATGTACAAGGTAATTAGGCTGACTGAGGCAGACAGAATGTCTACCAGCGGTGCGCCTATCGTATTTAATACAATCCATTGAGTTATTGAATAGGAAGCTGCAGCAACTACAATCGTTGGCAGCGTTTCTTTTATTCCTTTCCATCCATCCATCAAGAACACCAACAGAAACGGTAATATAAAGCTAATTAACGGTATTATGTATGATGTCCGTGCTGCAACTTCCAATGCTGACAAGTCCGTTAGCAAAGCAGGTGTTGTCACTGGAATTCCCATTGCGCCATAACTGCCCCCCGCGATATTTGCCACTAGGCACAATCCCGCTGCCTTTATTGGATTAAAGCCTAATCCTGTTAGGATAACTGCTGTAATGGCCACAGGCGCACCAAAGCCCGCTGCTCCTTCAAGAAACGCTCCAAAGCAATAAGCAACAAGTATCACCTGAATTCGTTTGTCCGGGCTTAGTGAAGTAATACTTTTCTTAATAATATCAAACTTCCCGGTTTTCTCTGTCAGCTTATACAAGAAAATAGCAGCCAGAACAATGGTAGCAACGGGGTACAGTCCTGCCAGAATGCCATATACACCAACCCAGGCAACTTTTGAAGCAGGCATGCCATAAACGAAGAAAGCAATGACAGCAGCAACAAGTGCACTTATCACCCCAGCAATATGCCCTTTCATTTTTACTACCGTTAACAGAATAATAAATCCCGCGATTGGAATAGCAGCTACTAACGCAGATATCCATATATGATCGAATGGGTCATACAATTGATTCCACACTACCAATGCCCCCTTTTTGTTAACTAATATTTTGCAAAAGGAAGAATACTATTCACCATTGCGCCAAATTAACAAGGGGTAGACAAGCATTGAATATCTTTTAACTACGCATATAACAAAATAACCTGTACACTATTTCGTGTGCAGGTTACAACATTCATTTTGCCGTTCTTTTAACCATTAGGCCCACACAACAATCAAACTCTAGTAGACGCACACGATTCCCACTTTCGCATCCTCCTCCGTAGTCCAGAGACAAAGCCTGGTCTGCAGATAAACTATCGAACAGACCTTGTCTGATGTCCGGTTGCCGTTACTCGTTCAAATAGGTTTTGATCCGATTCTGAATCAGCTTTGCGACAGTATCCGCTGTCTTCTCTCCGGCAAAGAATGCGGCCGTTTCGGTTTCTACGATGTCCATCAATCGGGGATCGCTGCCATGGAAATACCCGGGCTGCCCGATATAGGCCATCAGTCGTTCCCTCTCTTGTGCCGTGACTTCTGCCGGTTCCTTCGTTTTCACGCTCGATTTATCCGTGGTTCCAAACACCATCATTCCTGATCCGTTCCTCTTCAGCTTACTGGCGACGGCAGCTTTATTCATCGGTAACCCCGCCCACATGCCGGGATTCGACTGCGCCTTTTCCGATAGCAAGTAGCTTATAAATTTCCATGCTTCTTCGGTCACTCCGGATTTGGAATTGATCGCCAGCATCATGTTGGATGAGAAGCGTAATCCCGAATGCTTGCCGTTCCCGGGCGGATTCCAAATTTGCCGCTTGGACTGCAGCGTCTCCAGAGCAATCAGGGGACTGGCAAGCGACTGATCGCGAAAAATATCCCGGTTTTCGATGGCCTTGTCAAAGTTGTCGGACAGCATTCCCTTGCCATACAGTTCCTTCAACTGATTCAATAGCCCGACAAACTCCTCGGTATCAAAGCTGGCCGTTTTCTCCTCCTGGTTGATGTAATGGTCATAGTCGGACATCACGATCTTCCGCAGCAGCGCTGTGGGCGCAACGCCCCCCATAATTTCCAGATCGCCCGGCAGATCCTTCGCCAGCTCCGCCCCCTGAAGCAGCAGATCACTCCACTTCCAGCTTGCGTCCTCCACCTTCAATTGCTTCGGCTCCAGCGCACTGCTCACGAAGTGAATGTCATACCAGATCGGTGCGACCACCTTCTTGCCCCCTCCGTTGGCCGCGTCCATGACATTGCCGAACACGTTCGCGGAGTCAAAATCCTGATCCTTCTCCATCAGAGCTCCAAGGTCGGCAAGCACTCCCTTGTCCGCATATTTCTCAATATTCAGCTCACTAACAGAGATAATGTCGGCTCCCTTGCCAGACATGAGATCGGTGTTTATCGCGTTCCTATATTTCTCTAGGTCAGCCGGACTGACCTCGCCCAGTACGTTTATAACCTTGCTGGGGGAGCGCTCAGGCAGCGCCACATACTCCTTGATGACGATATCCACATTCGGATACTTGCTTTCATAAGCCTTCTCAGCTTGCTCCAGCCACCCTCCCGGGTCTTTCTGCACAACGGCCATCGTCACAACCGTTTTCCCTCCGGTTGATTCGTTCGATGTCTTATTCCCATTGATCTCATTATTATCATTCGAGCTCGAGCAAGCCGTTACAGCGACAGCCAGCACAAGCAAGCCAATTCCCCAAGTCCATCTTCTCATCTCACAAACTCCTCTCCTATTCTTCCACCTACATTCTGACTAGATCGCCATCATTCACAGGCTCACTGCTTTCCGCCACAATCTTCTCTTCCCCAATCAATCCGTCCAGTATCACCTGGTTCCGCTCATCCATATCTCCAAGCTTGACATAACGTTTCCGGGTCATAAATTTATTGCCAAGCGGTCCCTTCCGTTCTTCCACGATGTATACAAAATGGCCTTGCGCATCGCTATGCACGACTTTTTTCGGCACCGTCGCCATCGCTAGTTCGGACTTTCGCTCCCAATGAATGCCTACAGCTTCACCCCCTTTCAGCTTCGCAACGGTAACCCGAAAGGAAAGCTGTTTCCCGGCTGCAGCATTCTCGGTGGCTTCCGCATCCTTGATGTCAGTCACGATGGCTGGTATCAAATCTCGCTGGTCCCCGTTCATATAGAGCTCAACCTCTTCGCCAACCTTTAGTCCGCGAACCTGTTCGTTCGCAACCGTCAGCTTCCAGCCAAGGCCTTGGCTAAGATCCGCAATTTGGATGACAGGCCTCCCCACAGCAGCGGGCACTCCAAGGTCGGCATTCACTTCGGTCACGATTCCGTCGAGCGGTGCAACAACAAATTGTTGCTTGCTTAAGGCTTCCCGCATCCCGCTCAACTTTCGCTCCTTAATTTGCATCCCCAGCTTCAGATCTTCTAAGGCCACTCGCGCCTTACGCAGTTCCTCTTCCGACGACTGAGCATAGACGGCGGCTTTAAATTCGTTCTGCAACCCCTCCAGTTTCAGCTGGTTCTGCTTGTATTCCGCCTCTCCATCGAGTAACGCGTTGCGAGCCTCGGTTGTATCAAGCGTCAGCAGCCTTTGCCCTTTCTTCACCTTATCCCCCACCTTCACTTCGATTAGCGCCACTTTCCAACCGGAGTTGTCATATACCGATTCGATCTTTCGCGGCGTCAGCGTTCCTTCGCCTTTGATCACATAGCTCAACTGCTGATGCACCGCCTTCTCGGTTCGCACTTTCGGATACGTTAACTGCTGGATGGTGTTGGAGAAGAAGGTTGTCAGCAGCATCAGCCCGAAAAACAGAGCTGCAGCGATGCGGATGTTTCGTTTACGCTTGGTACGAAGTACATTCCCGATTTCCATCATTCAACCTGCCTTTCTACCCTTTCACACCCGATAACTGAATGCCTTCAATCAGATCATTCTCTGCGTACAAGAAGACGAACACCATCGGGAGCATATACAACACGGCTGCGGCAAAGGCCAGCCCAAGCTCCCCTTCATTAATTCGGGACAAATAAATGGACAACGGCTGCTTGAACGCGTCATGCAGGAAGATCAGCGGCTGCTCCACCATATTCCAATAATCAACGAACATCAGAATGACCAGCGCGGCAATGCCGGGACGCGACATGGGGACAATGATATGCACGAAGATGGTCACGTAACCGGCGCCGTCGATTTTCGCGGCCTCCACATAGGAGCGTGGGATTCCGATCATGAACTGCCGAAGCAGGAAGACACCGAAAGCAGAGAAGATGCCTGGAAGAATAATCGCCGCGCGGCTGTCCAGTAAACCAAGCCAGTCCATGGCCAAATAATTCGGCACTAAGGTCACTTGAAAAGGCATCAACATCGTTATTATGTAAAGGAAAAACAACGTTTCTCTGCCACGAAATTGGAATTGCGATAGCCCGAATGACGCCATGGTCGCCACGACGACTTGCCCCACCACAATAGGCACGACCAACAGCAAGGAATTCCAGAACATGATTAAGAACTGCATGCGATCAAATAACAGCACCTTGTACTGCTCCAGACTGACCCAGTCGGGAATCCATTTTAGGTTGACATAGCCGGTATCTTTTTTTTCCATGCTGTAATTAAACCGGATTTCTGCTTCTGTCATAAAGGAATTACTGACCGTAAACACAAGCGGAAAAAGCATGATCAACGCAAGGATGAGCAGAACGGAGAAGCGCGCACCTGTTTTCAACGACTCCTTCATACGTCCCTCCATTACGACACGCTTCCGTGAAATTTCCGTTCGAAACGGAACAGGATCACGACCACAAGGATAATTGCCACAGCCATCAGAAAGGACGCAGAGGTAAGCTTCTGGTAATCCAGCGCCTGAAACATGTTATTCATGTAATGCTGGAGAAAATAGATGCTTTCATGCGGATAATCTCCCGCGATCAAATACGTCTCCCGAAACACTTTGAATGAACTAATGATCGACATGATCGCCACAAAAAACGTCGTTGGCGTCAAATAAACCAGTGTAATGGACCACAATTGCCGGAACGGCCCGGCACCATCCAGAGCGGCCGCCTCGTAATAGTCCTTCGGAATGTTCTGCAATCCAGCCAGAAACAGGATCATGTTATAGCCAATCGTCTTCCACAGATAAACCAACAGCACAACGACGCGAGCCCAAGGCGAGTTCATCCAGTCTGCAGATTCGCCTCCCCATAGCGTCCAGAGCGCATTGACTGCGCCAGAGCGATCGAACAACAGCTGCCATACCAGAACAATCGAAGCCACCGGCACTACAAGCGGCATCACATACGTGGCCCTGAGCCAATTGCGCAAGGGCAGGGCGCGATTGAGCATCAGCGCCAGCGCTAGCGAGATCGCCATCACGAGAGGTACACCCATTACGGTGAACAGTCCGGTGTTCTGTGCGGCAAGGCGGAAGGAGTCGCTCTGCAGCAGTTCCCTGTAGTTGGCCAAGCCGACAAACGAACCTTGTATAGGACTATCCATCAAGGAATAATAAAATCCGGCGACAAACGGCAGCAAATAGAACAGGGCAAATCCCACCAGACTGGGCGCCAGAAATAACAAGGCGATGTTCGTCTCGCGATAAAATATCTTTTTCACTATGTTCCTCATGGGCATCCCTCCTCGGAACCCATCTTACGGCGGCCTTGTGAAATCCGTATGAAAACCGTTTGAAATTCACAAGAAGATGGTTGGAAGGCTCTTTTTTCATATAAAATTCATATCAACATGGTATGATCAGGAAATAAAATCACCCATTAAAGAAGGTGCCTTATGTCTGAAGCCATATTAATCGTTGAAGACGACCGCTATATTCAGGAGTTGATCGCGGAATATCTGAAAGCGCAGGGGTACGATGTGGATGTTGTCAGCGACGGAGCCGAGGGATACCGAAAGTTTACAGAGGGGACATTCGATCTTGTGCTGTTGGATGTTATGCTGCCGAATATGGATGGATACTCGATCTGCCGAATGATTCGCAACCAGAGCCAGACACCGATTATTATGATGACTGCCTTAAGCGAGGAGAAGGATCAATTGCAGGCCTTCGAACTTCTGGCCGATGATTATATTGCCAAGCCTTTCTCCTTCAATGTGCTTGTCAAGAGGGTCGAAGCAGTCTTACGAAGATCGCGCTCGGAATCGAAACCGAGGGAATTGTTATACGGCCGCATTCGTCTGGATTGCGACAGCTATAAGGCTTTTGTCGATGACGCGTTGGTTGAATTGACCGTCCGTGAGTTCTCAATCGTTGCCTACCTAATTGAAAATGCAGGGAGAACCATTACCCGCGAGATGATTCTGGATCGCGTATGGGGATACGACTTTTTTGGCGATACGCGTCTAGTCGATGCCCATATCAAAAACATTCGAAAAAAAATGAAAATCTCATGCATTGAAACGATTAAAGGCATCGGCTATTTAATGGAAGGGCGGCTGACATGAGCAAGTATAGAAGCATTGCTTTTAAAATTTTTGTGTTAACCAATCTCGTCCTTATTGCTTTCGCGCTATTGTTGTATATAACTTTGTATTTTATTTTGCCGTCCTTTTATCTGCAGAACAAATCTGCTGACTTAAATGAGGGCATCACTCGCTTGCTAGAAACCTTCCCGCAAAAAGACTGGACAGAAGCTGTCAAACGGCTGGATAACTTCTCCTTGCGTTACAACGCCTCGTTGTCCGTACAAGACAGCGAGGGCAAATGGGTGTACCCTGTCCATTTCACCAAAGTTCCTTTCTTTCGAAGTCAGGTATGGGAAGCGACCACGCAAAAGAAGGACGTTGCTTCCACTATACTCATTTCTACTGAGGAGAATCTGGGTACACAGTCGGCTAAAGGCATGGAGATCATTTCCCATTCGAATCTACCCTTGCCCGGATACGAATCTAGCGGTTATACGTTATCTGTACTAGCTTCTCTGCAGCCGATTAATGAAGCGATGCAAATGCTACTGCGGCTCCTCCCGTATATGGCACTTATCATTCTGGTGATTGCCATACTGGGAGCACTTGTCTACACACGCCTGATCGCCCGGCCGCTGATCGGCATCAGCCAAGTAGCCAAGCGACTGGCTCAACTGGATTTCTCGGAGCGCTCCCGCCATGATTCCCGTGATGAGATTGGCGATATTTCCCGCTCTCTGAACGAGCTTTCCATGAATTTGCAGTATGCCATGCAGGATCTTACTGAGGCCAATGTACAGTTGAAAGATGATATTCAGCGGAAAGAGGAAGATGAGGCATTAAGGCGAGAATTTATGGACATGATTTCCCATGAGTTGAAAACGCCTATTATGGCCGTATCTGGACAGCTTGAAGCGATGCTGCACAATGTGGGGCCTTATAGGAATCGGGACAAATATTTGGCGCAATCCCATCACATTCTGAAAGAGATGGAGAAACTGGTCTACGAAATTCTCGATATCTCGCGGCTGGAGAACCATCGCTTCCAGCCTAGCATGGCCGCTGTGAATATGTCTGCGCTCATTCGGGATGCAGCCGAGCAGATTCAGTACATATGCGAGCTGAACGGCATTAAGCTGGAGGTTGACCTCGCACCCGACCTATGGGTGACAGGAGACACTCGTCTGCTGTCCAAAGCTGTCTCCAACGTGCTGAGCAATGCAGTCTACTATACGCGGAGCGGTGAGCAAATCCGGATCACCCTGCATGCTGAGGCAGGACTTGTGCACTTAAGCGTGCTAAACACCGGGGCATATATAGAGCCAAGCGAAATTCCCAAGCTGTTCAAGCCGTTCTACCGCATTGAGAAATCCCGGAGCCGCACGACCGGAGGCAGCGGCCTGGGGCTGTATATCGTCAATACGATACTGAATATCCATCAGTCGGAATACAGCCTGTCCAATATCGAGGAGGGTGTGCTTTTTTCGGTTCGATGGAAGGCTGATAATTAGCCTAAAGGTCGACGTTGCAACAAAGCCCCTCCTTCCCACAGCATTCAGCAGTGAGGAAAGAGGGGCTTTCACGGATCGCATTTTACAAAAATCCACTTTAAGAAGAGTCAAGACAATTCCAGACGGTTTATCTAGCCTTGAATATTTTTCAATGGAAGTTATTTATTTTTATTATGTATTACGCCGTAGTTCATAAAAATACTGCACAATGGGATGCTTTAACTTCATCTTCTCGGCCATGTTTAGAATCCGCTTTTTCCCTACCCTTCTGTCCACCAAAGCTAGAATATTCAACATGATATCATCACTCTCTAAGCTTTCCTCTATAGAAGTAGATAAAAACTTATTAGCCACAACGATAAAATTTGATTTACTTAATGCTGCTTGTGCTGACAAAATTCCCTTAGCACATTCCGTTATTTTTCTATTTCTTGCAATTACTTTTAGACGATCCTCCGGAACGGTCCCCTTCGTATCTTTCCTCACCGCTTCAATTTCTTCATCGTTGATAGGAACTTGGATATCTGGATCATTCTTAATTTCTTGCTCCGTCTGATACCATCTGATCGAAGTAGTTATATCACTCATATTGAATACATTCTTTTTATCTACGGCAATATAACAAATTCCAGACTTCCCAGGTAAATAAAAATAGCTAGTTGCGCGGTATTCGACTCTCCCAACTAACGCAGGACAGAGAAAACTCTCTAAATGTTGCTTTAATTTGCTCCAGGACATATATCCTCCTATGTTCTCAAGGCCTACTGCCAGTATTTTCGATAATTAGGCCTATAGCTATGTTATCTCGCCGATACATCTCCAATTTAGGTCCCTCTCCAAACTAACCTCTATCTACCAGTCTCCCCATCACAAGTCACAACAATAATTTATAAATGCATTGCCCCTTTGGGTCTTAATACCAAGGGGCAACTAATCACCTCAATTTTTTTGCAACCAATAGTTATTATATGCTGTAACATCCTGTCTATAAGAGCACTTTCCCTTCAAATTCAATTTTATCGAATGATGTCATCTTAGCATGTTAATTGCACATTTTACAGATTTTTAGCAGTTATAGAACGTTAGTGATTTTTCGTTTGGGCTTTCAAGCCGTCAACTGCTTGCAACAAATAAGCCCCGCCTGCTTGCTTTGGTAACAGGTAACAGCCCTTAATGTTATTACTACTTACAAACAAGGAAGATGGTTCATCATCCAATTTGCATCATGTTTATAACGGCTGAATAAAACTTTGTGGTTCTATTTGTATTATTGACTAATCGCAGAATTTGACTGGGTTCTGGCCCTGTATTAAAGACGGCTGAACCCGCTGCGCTAGTGTACATGGATAATTCGTTTGCAAGTGCTGGGGCCACCGAATAACTCTGTACTAAAACATCGTTATTCAAGGTTAATACCATGCTGACAGATACCCCTGTGATTCCGGGGACAGCAACGAAATTATAGGAAGCAAAATAGGTGGCATTGGGCTCTAACAAAATAGACGTTCGCTCGCTTGGCGAAAGAATGATGCCAGTACCGTTAACCGGTTTTGCCTCCAGGAAATGAAATGGCTCTTGAGAGCCGATATCTGCATACCCAAATCCGTAGATTCCAGCATTATTGTTGGTTGTGGAATTCCCAGAAGGACTGACTTCCACAATCCTGAGGTTAACGGTGTTAAAATTTGATCCCGCCACGCCGGAAGGGGGATAGCCGATCAATTGCAATACGCTTGGATTCGGCGTGGGTGGCGTATTAAATACAACTCCTCCCGATACGCTTGAAACCGGTGCAGTTAATCCCCGAGGGATTGTCGACGGGAAGGAAAGGGTTTGCGATCCGGGTACGAGCGTGCCGTTAAGAGTTAACTGAGATGATAAAACAAACCCCGCAGTTGGCGTACTAAACTGAACGTTGTATTCAGCCAAATAAGCTTTGCCTGGGGCCAGCAAAATGTTAGACAATCCTTGCAATTGAATAGAAGAGCCGTTTTGAACAACCGTAGACAAGATAGCTGGCGATCCATTGGCAGAGATGGCTCCGCATCCTCCCGAGCAAGAAAAGTCTGCACTACTGCTCATTGTTCAGATCCTCCTCCTTTCCTTGCGGTCTCATGCGAGTTTAATAATACTTATGCCATAGCTATCGTACGCTTGAGCTATAGCAGAGTTATTTATTACGGTTAGTATACTTGGACCCCCGCCAGGTGTGTTGATGATTGTGGTCGATACCAACACACTATCCGCTTCAGCGGACACAGACGATGACGTATCCGTTGTATCCGAGCCAGGAATCGTAACTCCATTCAACTGTAATGCCAGGTTCCCAGTGTAAAGTTGCGAAGTAAATAAAAATGGTTTCGCATGATAGTCGATGTAGTAGGTTTGATTAGGCGCGAGTACGAAATCCGTTGAACCTGGTACATGAGATATCGCAGTACCATTAACCGCAACGTTATTTGGAAATGTAAGTGCAGCGCCTGGTGGAAATGGACCAAGACCGAAAATACTATCCGAATATAAATTATTCACTACTTCCTGCACACCTGTTACTCCCGTAGCCCCTGTTGCTCCTGTTGCTCCTGTAGCTCCTGTTGCTCCTGCTGTTCCTGTAGCCCCTGTTGCTCCGGTCGCTCCGGCAATACTTGCTCCAGTGGCACCTGTAGGTCCAGTTACACACGGACAGACTCCTGTAGCTCCAATTGCACCAGTAGCTCCCGTAGCTCCTGGGCTACCAGCAGCTCCCGCATTCCCTGGACTACCCGTAGCTCCAGCAGAACCTGTTGTGCCTGTCACGCCTGCCGCACCTGCCGCGCCATTAGCTCCAGTACTGCCTGTAATGCCGGTTGCACCACTCGGCCCTGTCGCTCCCGCAGGACCGGTCGTGCCGGCTGCCCCGCCAGCCCCAGTTGCCCCAGTAGGTCCCTTTAACGGTGTATTTATAACGGACAATAATTTGTCGGATAACAGCATTTCATATTTTACAGCTTGCGTAATCGTATCCCTTACACTGCTGTTAATATTCAGCAGATCGCTAACAGATGCAGGCGGAGTTAGTCCTGGAAGGGTTCCAAGCGCATATTGAATCTTTTCTGCCTCAGCATTAATAATATGACTTAACCCTAGCTCTTCAAGGGCAACAGATATTAACAACAAATTTAAAGCATCATTTAAACCAATCGTTATCGTGGGCGTGATATTGGGAATATTCGCTTGTGACACCATAATCACTCCAATCTCTTAAGCGTCGAGTTTGTCAGTTCAACTTAAGGCAATGACAGAGACATTTATAGCGTTAATCGATCCGATTGAACCCGTATTCGTTGAAAATGCCAAGGTTGTAGGAAAAGTAGCATTTATGATAGCGCTACCTCCCGCACCCGTAGTATCTCCCGTCGCCCCAGCCGCAAAAAATCTAAGGAGCAACGCAGAATTAATAGTTGCAATAGCGCTAGCTTCAAGATTAACAACCGTGGTAAATGCAAATGTAACTGCAAAATAATAGGTGTGTCCAACAGTTAAATTTATTGAATTGCTGCCTGGAACAAGTGAAATCAATGACCCTTGTTGTAGTCTGATTGTGTTAATTGGTATAGGTGCATTAGAACCAGTTACAGATAGCCCCGTTGAAAAAGCACTTAGGAAATTCGTAATTACAGGGGCTGTTGCTCCTGTTGCTCCGACTGCGCCTGTCGAGCCTGTAGCGCCAGTAGTACCAGCAGTGCCAGCAACACCTGTCGAGCCTGTCGAGCCTGCCGGTCCTGGTACCCCTGTTACTCCTGTCGGTCCAGGTGGACAGTTTGTTGGACAAGTACCCGTTGGTCCCGTCGGACCAACAGTACCGGTCGCGCCGGATGCCCCGGTAATTCCCGTCGCGCCAGTAGTACCCGCAGCACCCACCGTGCCTGTCACACCAGTTGCTCCTGTTGCCCCGGCAGTGCCGACTGCACCCGTAGCTCCTGTCGCTCCTGTCGCTCCTACCCCTCCAGTTGTTCCATCTGGGCCAGTAGGTCCTATCGTGCCGGTTGCTCCGGTTGCTCCAGTAGCGCCTGTAGACACATCCTGCTGCAAAATGTTGTCTAACTTGAATTCCAACATAATAGCCTGCTTGGCTAAAGCAAGTATCGTATCTTGAACAGAATCATTTACTAACAGAAGGTCACTTATTGTAGCCCCTGGTGTTAATCCAGGCAGTGTACCGACCGCATATTGAATTTTCTCTCCTTCGGCATTAAGAATATGACTGAGTCCCAGTTCCTCACTGGCTATAGAAGCTAGCAGCAATGGGATAACCTGATCCCGGCTCAGTGTAATTGTAGGCGTAATATTAGGCAAATTAGCCTGTGACATATGGCACTACTCCTTTCTAAATTTACTGAAGTGAATAAATAGATATAGAAATAGTGGAGAACTGAGCCGAAACTCCGGATGTGTTTATAATTTGCAGCGTTGAAGGTGTGCCTCCAGTCTGAATAATGGTTTGGTTTTGCAACTGTCTATTAATTGGTGCCCCCGTAGTGAGCGTAAATGAGCTCGTCGTTCCCGGCACAATAACTCCGTCCAAAAAAAGAGCCGTAGACAATGTCGTTGTAAGGGTCCCTTGGGCAGCATAAAAGACAAAATACGTGTGGTTGGCAGCAAGATTAATCGTCCCGGTACCAGAAGTGTTTGAAATTAATGTACCAAAAATGGCATTATTTCCTTGTAGAATAAGAGGAGCTCCATTCGCTACGACTTGGGGTTGACTATTGAGGGTGATGAAGTTACCAGCTGCAAGTGGGGTTGTTGCACCTGTAACACCGACTCCCCCAGTTGCTCCGGTAGCACCCGTCACCCCTGTTGCGCCTGTTGCTCCTGCAGCTCCCGTTGCCCCCGTCGCTCCAACTCCAGTGGCTCCTGTTGGGCCTGTCGGTCCTGGCGGACAAGTTGGACAGGGTCCTGTAACCCCAGTAGCACCCGTTGTACCCACAGCTCCCGCAGCTCCAGTCGTACCTGTCGCACCCGTTGGACCCGTCGTTCCTGCCGGTCCCGGCACCCCAGTAGCTCCGGTTACCCCGGCTGTTCCTGTAGCTCCGATAGGCCCTGTCGCTCCGGCTGGCCCTGTCGCTCCTGTGGCTCCTGTCGGTCCCGTACCTGTAGCTCCAGTAGCCCCGGTTGCGCCCGTCGCTCCGATTGTCACTTCGGAATTAAGTACGCTGGAGAGCATCGTTTCCAACAAAAGTTCTTTCTTCGTCAGCACATTCATCATGTCTCTGACACTTTCGTTAACAGCAAGAATATCGCTGATAGTGGCAGGAGTGGTTAATCCAGGAAGTGTACCTATAACATACTGGAGTTTCTCCGCTTCCGCGTTAATTACGTGGCTTAGTCCTAGTTCTTCTAGTGCGATAGACGCGAGCAGTAAGTTGATAGCGTCATCACGATTTACAGTGATCCCTGGAGTAATATTAGGTAAGTTAGCCTGCGACATTAATGGCTCCCTCCTTTTTTAGTGAGACGAATTGTCAAGCCAACTGCGACAGCTCATTCATGAATGATTCTGAACGATTCGTAAGCTGTTCTCCATCCAAGGCATTTTCTTGGTCGATGATTTTATGAGGTCAAGTGTATGTGATAGTTCGTCTTCTGTAACCGTGGCAAAATCATATTGAATTTCTCGCGAGTTTCTACAGGATTACGACGCGCTCCTTTATGGCGAAAAACGGTGACAACATCTTGTACAAGCAATCATGCATACAGACAGTGATAGATCGTTTTACGGCATACAAAGTAATGCATCATATGCCTCATGCAAGAAAATGAACAAGTCAACAACCTAGCAATAGTAGTTTTGTTAAGCCCGTTTGTACGCTTCCGTTACGAATGATAAAAAGAAAATAACCGAGGAAGACTACTATGCTATATATTCGACACGATCAATTTTTTCATATAATTTCACTGCAAGATATAGATAACATGAATCTGGAATAACGTTTTGACCCCATATTACCAACACTAGCTATTACTCTTGCCCATATCCAATTTTTCTGAGCTGCGTACACTATACATAAAACTTTTAGGAGATGGTTGTATGCCAATAAAAGACGGCAAGCAGTATGTCGAGCGTCTCGATGCATCGAAAGCCAGCGTCTGGATTCAAGGAAATAAAGTTACCGTTCCCGTATCGAGCCATCCTGCGTTTGCCGGACTCATCTCTACTCAGGCTGAATTGTACGATATGCAAGGTCAATCAACATTCCAACAGAGTATGACATATAAATCACCGACAACAGGAGATCCGGTAGGAATGTCATTTCTCATTCCTAAATCGAAGGCAGACCTAAAGAAACGAAGAATAATGTTCGGACGTTGGGCCGACATTCATCATGGGTTCCTCGGTCGTTCCCCGGATTATATGAATACGACGATGATGGCGTTCGGCGCAGCGGCGGAGCTGTTGTCCGAGCATAATCCATCGTATACCGCAAACATGAAAGCTTACTATGAATATTGCCGCGAAAACGACATTACATTGTCTCACGCTTTCATCTTGCCTCATAAGGCAAGGTTGAGAACTTTGCTGAAAACGCATGAGCTGCCAGATGCTCCGACGGTTGTCGAAAAGACGAAAGAAGGCTTGATCGTGAATGGCGCGTTTTTGCTCGCAACACAAGGGGTTACGGCTGAGGAAATATTGGTGTACCCGACACCGCTGCCTTCGCCTCATATAGAAAATCCATATGCCTTCGGTTTCGCCATTCCGAATAATTTGCCTGGCGTCAAATTTATTTGTCGGGAAAGCTTCGTCTCCGGAACATCGCGGTACGATTATCCGTTAAGCTCACGCTTTGAGGAAATGGATACGCTGGTTGTGCTTGATCATGTGCTTATACCGCATGATCGGGTATTTATGTATGGCGATGCGCGGATAATGGCGCATTTTTTCGAAAAAAGCCATTTTCATACGCATGCAGGACACCAGGTATTGTGCCGCGTTATTGCGAAGACCGAATTTTTGCTCGGGACGATTGAATTAATGATAGATACGTTAGGCTTGCGAACGTACAATCAGGTTATTGAAAAAGTAGCGGAGGTGATCGCTACGCTAGAGTCGCTAAAGGGGCTGCTGATCGCTTGCGAAGCAAACGCACGGCTGGATCAGTGGGGTTCAATGCTGCCAGATTCCAGACCACTGTATGCCGCTAACTACTTATTTCCGAAGTTGTTTCCTCAGATGATGGAAATCGTACAACTGTTAGGCGCGAGCAGCATCATTATGATTCCGAACGAGCAAGATTTCGCATCCGAAGCGGCCGGAGATATTAACCGTTATTTGAGGGGTATCAATCTGGATGCCAAGCAGAATGTAGGCCTATTCCGGCTCGTCTGGGAACTAAGTACGAGCTCGTTCGCCGGACGACAATGCTTATACGAACGGTTCTTTTTCGGCGATGCCATTAAGGTGGCTAATCGGTTGTATCACGGATATGCGAATAAAGATGCATATGCCGCGAAGGTTAGCAATTTTTTGTCTGACTCCATAACAAAAAATTAATCTCAAGAACGATTTCCCTGCATTTTAACGTTGTAGCGAACTTAGACTTGCCTGAATGAATCTGTTTCATAAATGCTCTTTCTAAAAAAGCATAGCCTGCCTGTTGTATCCAGTGAAAATTGGCATTGTAAAAATAAAATCGCACTTATAAGTCGCAATCCTGACTGATTGGCAGTCCTTGCAACTCATAAGTGCGATTCAAATGTGCTATCTATATTAATTTAGTAAACGGTTCATCTTATAAGCATCAATTGCGGTTTAGGTGACCCATTACTTGTCTATTCGATAGATTGACACTACACACTCCACATGTGGTGTATGAGGGAACATATCTACCGGCTGCACGGACTTGACCATGTAGCCGCCGTCCGCTAGCACACGCAAATCGCGTGCAAGCGTGGACGGGTTGCACGATACGTAGACGATGCGCTCTGGGCGCATCTCAAGCATCGTGTCCAGCAATGCCGGGTCGCAGCCCTTACGGGGCGGATCGACCACAATCACGTCGGCGGTAATGCCAGCCGACTTCCATTGCGGGATTACCACTTCCGAGGCGCCAACGGCGAACTCGGCATTGGTGATCCCGTTCAGCGCCGCGTTGCGGCGCGCATCGGCGATGGCTTCCTCGACGATTTCGACGCCTAGCACGCGCTTCGCGCGCTGGGCGAGGAAGAGTGAGATCGTGCCGATGCCGCAGTAGGCGTCGATGACCGTCTCCTGACCGGTCAAGCCCGCCAACTTCACTGCTTCCTCATACAGCACTTCGGTCTGTACCGGGTTCACCTGATAGAATGAACGAGCCGAGATCGCAAACTGCAAGTCTCCGATATAATCGGTAATCGTCTCACTTCCCCACAGTACTTTTGTTTTATCACCCATAATAACGTTCGTCTGCTTTGTATTGATATTTTGGCAAATACTCTTCAACTGCGGCAAACGTTCCACCAGCGCATCAACGATCACTTCTTTTTGCGGCAAACGCTCGCCATTTGTCACAAGCACGATCATCATTTCATTCGTATGGAATCCGTAACGGATAACGACATGACGTAGCAATCCTGTGTGCGTTTCTTCATTATACGGCTCTACACCATATTGTCTCGCTACTTCCTTCACTGTCTTCATCGCTGCATCCATAGCTTCATGCTGAATCAAAGATGCATCTGTATCAATAATGCGATGACTGGCACGCGCGAAGTAACCACCAATCAACTCACCTGTACGCACATCTTTTCCAATCGGAATCTGTGCCTTGTTCCGATAGCGCCATGGGTTGTCCATCCCGAGTGTAGGCAAAACTTGAACAGATTTTGTAGAAGCTTTTACAGAAGTTTCCGTTCCCTCTGCATCAATCACACTGTTCGCTTCTAGCGCTTCCACTCCGGATCCAGCTTCGCTCTTTTCCATAGATCCAAGTTTAGCTGCACTTCCTACCGACGTGCCCACCTCTGCCTCTGTCAACTTGCTCACTTCAAACTTCCCGATCCGCTCCAGCACATCTACCACATGCTGCTGCTTCCAGCGCAGCTGCGCATCGTAGGACATATACTCCAACTGGCAACCGCCATAGTGTTCAGGACGCCCGGTCACTTCTACCCGGTCCACACTATCTGTAAGACGCTGCTTCAATTTCGCATATCCATACTGCTTCTTCACTTTCAGTACATGCGCAACAATACGCTCACCTGGTAATGCATCCTCTACAAACAGCGTAAATCCTTCAACACGCCCTACACCGTCGCCCTCATGAGTCAAACCGATAATATCCAGTGTAACTTCATCATTTTTTTGCACTGGAGCTGTTGATACCGCCTTTGAAGCTGCACTCGAACTGCCTCTTCCTCTACCACCGTTATTACGCACTCTTCCTTTTGCCTGCTCTTGACCTCGTCTGCCTGACTGGCCACGTTTCTCGCCTTGATTATTCATACCGTCCTCCAAGCTGCTGCTTCATTAGTTCTATTTGTAAACAAACATGGTAACTAGAATCAAATTCATGATGTATCAACTAAAAAAGTGTATGCTACTACACTTCGATTTCTGTCATTTTCAAAACCTATCTGGCTTGTGTCTTCATATAATTAACCGTTTTTAACTTCCCTATGGTATTTCACACCCCACTAAGGCGCAATAGACATCTGTGTCTGTGCGTTCCATAAGACTCCGACCGTTCGTCAGCAATCCTTTTCCGAAGTTCGATTATGGCTCTTAGTTTAATTAGTGACAAATTTGCAGTTATTTAATCTGAAAGTACCCTCATTTGAGATATTATCGGCAAAAATACAGTTATTTTAGTACCATTTCCTATTTTAAGCCCATACTGAGAAAAATAACTGCACTTTTGTCCTTATTTAGCTAAAAATGATGATTTCTAGCTAAAATAGATGCATTTTTGTCCATACGCTCTGTTTAACTAAAGTATAGACAGCGATTGCGACTATGAACATCAAGAAGCGGCCATCTCCTTCATCCTGCGCTGTATCAGCATAGGATTTCATAAGATCGACCGCCATGTTCCGTTCTTTCTATCATACCTTAACTTGCTTCCTTCGTATACTAGCTGACTTTTATTCGATGCTAACCATCGTTAGTCAAATAAATCAAAAACGATATCGATAACATCAATTAGCATTAGCATTAGCATTAGCATTAGCATTAGCATTAGCATTAGCATTAGCATTAGCATTAGCATTAGCATTAGCATTAGCATTAGCATTAGCAGCATTACAATCAACAAACCATACTATAGTCGCGCTCGTCTTTAACAATTACCATATAGAGTACCGATAACAACACCACCATTAAAAAGCAGTCGCATAAGCAGCATCAAATTCTCTCACCTAAAAAAGCTACCCACAAAAAAACACGCCTACTTCACAAAAAGTAGACGTGTCATCATCTCAGGTTCATTACATTCACCACATGCGCATATGTTCTGCCCACCGGCAGTGGCAGATTGTATGAAGATCCACAAGTAAGCCAATGCCCCAATGCAGCAGATGGCAAACTGCCCCACTTCACTATCCTCAACTAGCGATACGAAGAAGTACCTGTCGGATCCGCGAAAATATGCAAATGACTCGGCAGCACCTGGAATACAGCAGGCAGCGTTCCGCCTAGCTCGCCATCCAGATTCAACTGGACATAGTCAGGGGACGTTACTTCAATACGCTTCGACTGCAGATGGATAATATGCGGATCATTCAAATGCTCCCCGCGCAATGCCAGCGTTGCAATACGCAAAAATTCCGCTAGGTTACATTTCTTCATCATCAAAATGTCCAACAGCCCGTCGTTAATCTGCGCATCGGGAGCCAGCTTCTCGAAGCCGCCAACCGAATTACTATTCGTAATCAAGAACAGCATGAACTCACCGCTGAACTGTCCGTGCCCTTCGATATTAAAATGAAGCTCTGTCGGAGCTAATCGAGCTACCTTCTCTAGCCCCTTCACATAATAAGCTAACTGCCCCATTAACGTCTTCAGCTTGCTGGGTACTTCATACGTGAGCTCAGTAAGGGAGCCTCCCCCGGCAATATTAATAAAATACTTATCATTCGCCTGACCAACGTCAATCGGCATCGTCTGCTGACGCACAATCAGATCACAAGCTTCCTCCCATTGGCGAGGAATGCCTAATGCCCGTGCAAAGTCATTCGTCGTGCCGAGCGGTATAATACCAAGCGGAGGACGATGCGCCTTGGCAGCCATGCCATTGATTACTTCGTTCAACGTTCCGTCCCCACCGGCAGCAATAATGATATCGTAACCGTTATCTATCGCTTCACCGGCACTAGTAATAGCATCGCCTTCTCCTTCAGTCGCACGCGTTGTCGTCTCAATGCCGCCTGCGTCCAACCGCTGCAAAATATCAGCCAATCGCCGCTTTCCTTCTTCGCGTCCCGACGTTGGGTTATAGATAAGCCTCGCTCTTTTAACCATCCTACGTCACCCATTTACAATCTATTCAGAACCTATAGGTTCCACAACCTCTAATGCTCATTTATCCATTAGATAGCGACTCTTTTAGCCTGCTTAATACACGCTGGCTCTCCTGTTCCAGCCACACCGACAATGCCGGATGCGGAAGCAACGGCTCACCGTCATAAAGGATTCGCCCTTCCCATTCTGTAACCAATGAGTGTGGCAGAATATCACCACTACCAGCAGACGCACTTACACGAACAGAGTTAGGCTGAAATTGAAGACGCTCAGGTATCGCCTTAGTCGTAAAATAACCTTTACTAAGGAAGATAGGAACCACCGCTACCACAGCACTTCCAAACTGATCATGCCCCTCATCGTTTGCCCCCTGCTGTTCTCCTTGCATATTCCGCTTTGAAGAATCCAGCTTGCTCAATAGCTGCTGCACAGCATCAGGCAGCGAATCACAGCATAGCAGAGCATGAGCGGCACTTATGCATCTCTCTTCCTCTATAAGTCTAGCTGCAATGCTATCCAAGCCCTGTCGCCACCAATTCTGAAATGGCATATGAGGACTCCCGTGCGCTACCAGCAGCACCGTATCACGCTTTGCCACTACACCTAAACTCTGTAATCGGTCACTCACCATAGCGATCATCGTGTCATCATCGTCAATAGGTTGACCATATATGATATGCGCCTTTGTATGAAACGGCTCCAAGTCTGTCTCACACAAAGGCTCGGACTTAGCGCCAAGGGCATATGCGATCTCATCTACATGTGTGCTGCCAGATGAAACAAATAAAGGGACGACTCCAATGTGATCCACACCTTGAGCCTCCAACTGATCAATGCCATCTTGAATGCTCCGATCAGGAACGCCCTCCAAAAAAGAAGAAGCGACTGGCAAGCCTTCCGGCCATCGTGCCCCTGCAATCGCTTCATCAACCAGTGTAACCCATGAACTGTCTTTCGAACCGTGGCTGACAATTAATAAGCCGATTCGCATCCCTTATCTACCCAAACGATCTAATGCCATCTTATATCCATCATTGCCATAGTTCAGGCAGCGTTTCACGCGAGAAATCGTCGCTGTACTCGCACCTGTCTCTGCTTCGATCTGGTTATACGTGCTGCCTTTACCGAGCATACGTGCAACTTCAAGACGCTGCGAAAGAGATTGAATCTCGTTCACCGTGCACAGATCATCAAAGAAAATATAGCATTCTTCTACAGATTTAAGTGTAAGCACCGCTTCAAATAATTGTTCAATCGATTTATCATTCAACTTTTTCAGTTGCACATCGTTCACTCCTAGTGTACAAAATATGTACTTCATTACCAATATTGTACGTCCTTTAGAATTCCTTTTCAAGCGGTAAAGTTTTTATGCGTTAGTGAACTACCGTACCCATTCAGGCCAGTTTTGACCGTACTAATTACGTTGGGCGTTCACCCACGGGCGAACGTCCACACGAGTTGTTCGCCTACGACATACAGTATAGCAAACAGGGGCATTTGCCAACCCCTAATTCTAATTGAAAAGGGTGATACAATGAATCAGTCGCGGCCCCCGTATGCATCGCCATCTATCCCGGGTATTCCCCATATTCCGACGATGCAGTCTTCCCATCCTACCGCAGTGCCGCAGCCAGCCTACACGATCCCTTCATTTAACTACTCGCCGGCGCCAACTAACATACGGAACCAACCTGCTCCGTCGACATACAATTACCCTCCTGCAGCACCTGTTCAATCAGCGAGAAGCTTTACACCACATCCGAACAACAATCCAGCCCCCATCACACCACCTACAACCGAGGTCGTCCCGTATCAAGAACCGGAAACAGCGGTAACGCCTGCAGCAACTGCCGAGACAACCACACCGTCTAAGAAATCAAGTAATTTCAATATTGGGGATATTAAAGGCTTTATCGATCGAATGGGTGGTATTGATGGTCTCGTCAGCACAATGCAAAAAGTCCAGAAAGTCGTGCAGGGCTTCCAACAAATTGCCCCTGTAGCCAAACTACTGGTTGGGTCATTTGCATCAGGCAAATCTAAGAACAAGGATGAAGACAACGAGGAAATGTTCTACACACCGACCAAGAAACGTCCGAAAAAAAGGCCTCCAGCAAACAAGCGTCGTCCGAATAAAAAGCCCGCATCCAGTCCGAATACGCAGCGACCAAGAAAAGGGACTGCTAAAGCATCCAGCCGGCCAAAGTCCGCACCGGGGCAACCTCAAATCTTCTAATAGAAGATACACAATTCCAATTCATTCGCAGGGCCTATCATCTCATCTATACGTACAAAAAGAACCTTCTGCTCCACAAATAGTGGTTCGAAGGTTCTTTTTACAATCTATTTCAATACCTACCGCACTCTAATGAGATTAGCGTAGGAATATAAGATCAATCAATTTAAAGGTAACTATCGCTAGTCCCGCACAGATCGGAATCGTAATGAACCATGTAATGATGATTCGTCCTGCCACGCCCCATTTAACAGCAGAGAAGCGCTTTGCAGAACCTACACCGAGAATGGAAGATGTGATCGCATGCGTTGTACTTACTGGAAGTCCTATAAACGTTGCACCCATAATGACGGACGCAGCGGAGAAGTCAGCCGCAAAGCCGTTAATCGGTTCAATTTTAAAGATCTTCGTACCCATCGTCTTGATAATCTTCCAACCACCGACAGCTGTACCTAATGCCATCGCAGTCGCCGCAGAAAGTTTAACCCACGTTTGGATTTCCATATCACCACTAGATTGGAATCCGCCAGCGATAAGTGCAAATGTAATGATACCCATCGCTTTCTGCGCATCATTCGTACCATGCGTGAACGCCTGGAATCCAGCTGTAATGATTTGCATCGAACGGAAACCTTTATTCACAGAGTGTGGACTACGTCTGCCAAAGATCCATTTCAAAATCGTCATAACAGTGTATCCGATGGCAAATGCAAGAATTGGAGAAACAATTAGCGCAATTACGATGTTTTTGAACCCGGCCATATTTAGTGCATCCATACCTGCTCCGGCATATACGCCACCTGCCAATGCACCGATAAGTGCGTGGGAAGAGGATGATGGAATACCGAACCACCATGTAACCAAGTTCCAAATAATCGCTGCAATAAGTGCAGCAGCTACGATTTCTACCCCAAACTCAAGCTTAGCAGGGTCAGCGATACTACCGCCGATCGTCTTCGCAACACCTGTAAACGCAAGTGCACCAACAAAGTTCATCACCGAAGCCAAAATAATTGCTCGACGCGGTGTCAACGCTCGTGTCGATACAGAAGTTGCGATTGCATTAGCTGTATCGTGGAAACCGTTGATGAAGTCGAACGCCAAAGCCAAGAAGATGACGAACGAAATCACGATTAAACCCATATCTATTGTCATATTAAACGATTGCTTAGCAACGCCCTAATGAGCTGCTGCCCGCGCAATCCCAGGACCTCCTTCAATCCTTAAAATACCTGCTAAGGGCTGCTTAGGAATTACGCATTACGATCGATTCAAGAATATGTGCAACGTCTTCACAGCTGTCTGTTGTTTCTTCAAGACGCTCGTAGATTTCTTTATACTTAATCAAAGTAATAGGATCTGTAATTGTAGCGAACAATTGCTTAATGCTGCGACGAAGAAGCTCGTCCCCTTCATTTTCCAAATCGTTCAGTTTGATGCTGTGCTCACGAATAGCCAATAGCTTCTTCTGAGACATCAAACGAATCGCCTTTTGGATTTCATATGTGCTGCGTTTCAACACATCTGCAAAAAGGATGAAGATTTCATCACGCTCTGTTACCTGGTACATATCAAAACGGGAAACACAAGCTTCCATTCCGTCTAGTACATCATCAAGCGCAGTAGTTAAAGCCATAATGTCGTCACGTTCGATAGGAGTAATGAACGTTTTGTTCAACTCTTTCAAAATCGTATGAGTAAATACATCGCATTTGCTTTCAAGTTCTTTCATGTTTTTTGCAAACTCAGACACATTGTCCATCGTTTCTACACCTTTTACAAACATCTCAGATGCCTGTACGAGTGTATCCGCCATATTTTGCAGCGTTTCAAAAAACACGTCCTTTTTCTTGAACATTTCTGAAATCTCCTTTGCAATCAAATTGCATGTGTTGTTTTTGTTGGTCAAACCATAGGTTATCTTATCACAAACTATAGCCTCTTTGTAAAGAATTATATGCGCATAATTCTGCAAAATTTGACGATTTTCTATAGATTAACGGATAATGCCCCGAATTAAGTGCCAACTCTATCGACATTATTACGAAAAATGGCTGAAAATCGTGTTAAATCGCCTCTTAATGCGCTTTCCACACAGCACGTTCTTTACTCGTTTTATCATCAGGAATAATCAACATATGAGTCGTACCAGGTTTGAGCAATGCTTCTTGTCCATCAGCTTTGAATTCAAAAGCCCCATTTGATCGCAGCCACTCACCATTTACCGCTTGTCCATCACGAATAATAACAGCTCGACCGCCTGCACGCACATCAACCTCAAGCCGTCCGACATCATCTAGAACTCGATGCTTCGCATACATAAGAACAAGGTTTGCTGTCCTTATTGCTTCGCCGCTAATTTTATCCGTATGCGGGGCTCCTGCCATATATCGAATATAGTGTCCACTATGTTCCTCGTATTGATACTCAACCAATTCAGAGTGATTGGAAAAAGCGACACGCAAATGCTTTGCAGGCTCGCTATTCACGGTTGTATAATTATCAGCATGTTCACTCTTCATGAAAGAGAACGCAGGAACGTCCGCGGTCATCTCATACTTTTTCTTCGTCATGCCTTGGGCGATCTTTTCAGCATTTGTATATAAGTTGTGAGGAGCCCGACGCTGCTTGTCTCGCCAGAAATAAGGTCCTGCGTTGCTGATCTCGTCTAAATAATCTTTATTTTCCCGCTGCAAAATACGGTAGCCATCTGGACTTCCCCCTGCATGAACGAGCGCAGCACCGAAGCTCTCTCCAATATCGATCAAATAAGGTCTAATACTGCGAATCGGACCAATCTCTCCTGTATAAGAGTTATTACTGTGATAAATAGCTACCAGCCTTGTTATGCCGCCTTCCGCCAGCACCTCAACTAATAGATCAGCCTGCTGCAGGCCAGATTGCGGACGTGCTCGCTTCTGGTTGTTTATCATCACTGCGATAGGGCGCTTGGTAGGCTCACCCGCTTCCCAAGCCAAGCCAGTTAAAGGTGCAAGCACCGCCTCATCTTGCGGTTCGTCTGGTGTTGGTATAGGTTCCACAACTTGCGGCGGAATGACAGGTGTTGTTTCCTGAGATTGTGGTTTGCTGTTGCACGCTGTCAGTAAGATAGACACACCTAACAACACGAACAATAACCCTTTTCTATGCTGCATAAAATGAGACAAATAAGACAATGGTGCAGCCAAATGTGACACCTCCATGTTTATACTGTCGAACATTTCCAGCCTATTCACGCCTAATTATGGGGGAAAAACAAGGCGTTGTCTACGAACAGCAAAAAGAGCAATCCTCGTCAGAGAATTGCTCACTGTAGTACCGTTAATTCGGATGCAAGGTACTCAACATATGCTCATCTTCATTAATTAGCTTAGCGAACTGCATGTCGAACCACTTTGCACCGCTCATCTTTAAATACTCCAATGCGCCCAATGCTTCTGGCGTTGTTCCCATTGATTCAACCATTCCACCGTACGCTCAAACACCACACTCCGATGCTCTCCCGACGAATACGTGTGATCGGCTTGGAACACAATCTCCTTATCGCATTGTCCATCCGTGCGCATCCAGAAAATTTTCTGGTACAAGAAACTGTAGTCCGCAGGAATGACATCATCTGATGTCCCGTGAATTAACAGTACATCACCTGCAAACCTAGCTGCTTCTTGAAACGGCTGGTGCTTGCCAAGTGTATCAAAATATCTAGGTGTAAACGAATAGCCCGCATAATCGGTCTCGCCGCGTTTAATCGATTCATCGTACCGTGCACGACCAATAATGTTGACAATATCATTGAACGGGTAGGCAACAGGAGACCAGAGGACAAGGCGCTTTACACGTTGGTCGCGCACCGCTGTAAGCAGGGCAACTGCTCCGCCCAGACTATGTCCGAGCAGCGTCACACGCTGTGGGTCCACATCGCCGCAGCTTAGTGCATAATCAAGCACGGCCTGAGTCTGCTCGATCATCGCATCGATACCGAGATCACCGTATGATCCTGTACTCTCTCCGCATCCTGCATAGTCAAAGCGTACGACAATATGCCCTTCACTAGCCAAACGTCGCGCAGCATTCACGAACAACCGATCGACACCGATCCGACTGCCAATAAAGCCGTGGCATATGACTGTCAAAGGTATCCGACGACTTGAACTTTCATCTGATCGCTCCTCATAAGGTCCGCGCTTCTCTGGATAATGGATCGATGCGACGATCCGTTCCTGATTCCATTTCAAATCAACTACCCGCTCCATACGTCACACCAGCCTCCGCTTATATCATATAATTCCGATTAATTTACTTGTATTTAAGTTATTAGCATCTTATCATTTCGAATGAACGGTGTCAACAAGCATATTTCCATAAGTTAACTCCTTTACTACAACAAAGAAACTCGTCCACTTCATGAATTTAAGCACCCAAAAGGTCACTAAAAAAGCCGCACTTTCTTTTAAAGAAAGTACGACTTCTCTATATTACTATTTCAAACTTCCTCTACATCTGTCATTCCAATGCTATTCCAATTTGCATCTCATTGTATCAACCTAGGAATATAAAATATAAATTGGAATGTCCTATTGTCCTATTAGTCATGCATCCCATAAAACCAGTTCAGCATATGCTGGGTTTCCTTTGCCCCTGCCTGCCAGCCATCTTCCGAAGATACGTTAGATGATACGGGTTCAGCTGCACCGAACTGGGGCGCATGCTCACCAGAAGTGGATAAAGCAGCTTGTTGACCTGCACTACTGTTAAGACTGACTCCAGCTTGTTCCGAACCGCTAAGTCCTGTACCGTAGCTTATCGCAGCCGCTCCACTGGAGGCCGTTGATGCAGCATGCATGGAAGATCCTGCTGCCCCTTCCGTATCAATGCTCAACGCCTGACCAGGTTCATTTTGCAAGAAGGACTTATAATGAACTGCCTCATCGGAACCTCGCAAGTTTTCTTCTGATAAAAATTGCTGAGTTAACGCCCAGCCATCTTGATCGTAGTTGTCATGTCCATCATTCATCATACGAAGTTCCCTCCATTTTTACACTTTTGCACGAATACATCACATGGTTCAAGGATATGATGTTAAACCAAGTTATGCGTGTGCCCGTCGTTAGATTAGGCTTAGTATGAGATGGTTATGCTGCAGCTATTCGTCTTTATGCTCAAGAAATGGAGAAGTTTTTCGCGCACTGACACAAAATCGCCACAAGCCACAAAGCAAAAGAAGCTGTCTCCCTCATGCCAAAATGGCAATAGAGAGAAACAACTTCTCGTTTAATTTACCCAATAACAACACCGTTTAGCGATTTTTCGGCAATATCTTTCCGATACTGCATACCTTGGAATGATACTGCTTGGACTGCCTTATAAGCAGCTTGCTGTGCTGCACGGACATCTCCACCGCGTCCTACAATACCAAGTACACGGCCGCCATTCGTCACAACTTGGCCTTCCCCATTACGTTTCGTACCAGCATGAAAGACAAGTGCATGTTGAGCCGCTGCCTCTAATCCAGTAATGACGTCGCCCTTGCGCGGTGTATTTGGATAGCCCTCTGCAGCTATAATTACACATACAGCAGCTTCTTGATCCCATTCCAACTCGACTTGCTCTAACGTTCCATCGACAACCGCATTAAACACGCTCAACAAGTCCGTTTTCAAGCGCGGCAGCACAACCTGTGTCTCTGGATCTCCGAAGCGAGCGTTGAACTCCACAACCTTCGGCTTGCCTTGCGGCGTAATCATAAGACCTGCGAATAATATTCCTTTGAAAGGACGACCTTCCGCAACCATCGCCTTAGCGGTTGGCTCAATAATCGTACGAATCGCTTCTTCTACAATGCTGTCTGAAATATGTGGCAAAGGGCTGTACGTCCCCATACCACCTGTATTAGGTCCACGATCACCATCGAATATCGGTTTATGATCCTGCGCAGGCACGCAAGCGCGTACCGTTTCGCCATCAACGAATGCCAAAATCGACATTTCCTGTCCCTGCATGAATTCCTCGATAACGATTCGACTGCCAGATGCACCGAATTTTCCGTCGATCATCATATCTTGCAAAGTTTGCTCTGCCTCTGACATCGTTTGTGCGATGATGACCCCTTTACCAGCAGCTAGCCCATCTGCTTTGATGACAATCGGCAATGCTTGTTGCCGTACATAAGCCAATGCGGTATCTACATCGTCAAACGTTTCATAAGCGGCTGTCGGGATCTCATATTTGCGAAGCAAATGCTTCATAAACACTTTGCTGCCCTCGATTTCTGCTGCTGCTTTATTCGGCCCGAACACGCGCAGGCCATGACTTTCCAATACGTCCGTTATTCCTGCAGCTAACGGATCATCTGGCCCAACAACGACTAGCTCGACTCCGGTTTCCAGTGCATATTCCGCTATTCCATCAAAGTCGCTCACTGCAATGTCCACGCACTCAGCCATCTCTGCGATGCCTGCATTGCCAGGCGCACAGATAACTTCTCTAACTTGATCGCTTTGCAGCAAAGACCATACTAATGTATGTTCACGTCCCCCGCTGCCGATAACCAATACTCTCACGTCGACACCTCCGACTTTAATTAAGCCTTTAATTGAACCGTTATTCGATCCATTAATGTTTGAAATGACGTACGCCCGTAAATACCATTGCCACTCCGTAGTCATTCGCCACTTGGATGGACTCTTCATCACGAATAGAGCCGCCAGGTTGAATTACCGCTGTAATGCCTGCTTTCGCAGCCAACTCAAGTGTGTCTCCCATCGGGAAAAAGGCATCAGAAGCAAGGATTGCGCCGCGGGCCTTCTCTCCCGCCTGTTCAATCGCAATTTTTGCAGCGCCAACACGGTTCATTTGACCTGCACCAATTCCAACCGTCATACCATCCTTCACGATTACAATTGCATTAGATTTCACGTGCTTAACTACATTCCAGCCAAATTGCAACTGCTCCAGCTCAGACTCTGTTGCTTCACGACCCGAAACGGTTTGCAGCTTGTCAGCTTGCAGCGTATGAACATCTGTTTCTTGAACAAGCAACCCACCTGCAATGGAAGTATACTGCCAAGCTGCACGACGCGTCTCTGGCGATGGTTGTACACCCGTACGAAGTAAGCGTAGATTTTTTTTCTGCTTCAATATATCAAGTGCCTCTGTTGTAAAATCAGGGGCAATTACGATCTCAAGGAATATTTCATTAAGCATCTGTGCCGTATCACTATCGATAGGGCGATTCGCTGCCACAATGCCACCGAAGATCGAAGTAGAATCGGACTCATACGCTTTGCGATAAGCCTCATAAATGCTAGTGCCGATGCCGACTCCGCACGGATTCATATGCTTAACAGCCGCAACAGCTGGGCCTTCAAATTCACCCACAATTGCAATCGCCGCGTTCGCATCTTGAATATTATTGTAGGACAATTCTTTACCATGAAGCTGTTCAGCTGTTGGCAGCGTACCACGCTCTGCTAATGGGGCACGATAAAAAGCTGCCTGCTGATGCGGGTTCTCTCCATAGCGAAGTGATTGAGATTTCTCATAAGTTACCGTTAGACGTTCCGGGAATGTCTCGCCTACTTGTTCTGTTAAATAGCCCGCGATGAGCGCGTCATACGAAGCTGTATGACGGAATACCTTCGCCGCCAAGCGCTTGCGTGTTTCAAGCGTTGTGTCGCCGCCTGCTTGAAGCTCACTAATGACTTGGCCATAATCTGCCGCATCCACCACGACCGTTACGAAGGCATGGTTCTTTGCCGCAGAGCGAAGCATCGTTGGACCGCCAATATCGATGTTCTCGATCGCATCTTCATACGTTACATCTGGTTTCTCAATCGTTTCTTGAAAAGGATACAAATTCACGACGACAAGGTCGATATAAGAAAGCCCCAGTTCCTGCATTTGCGCCTGATGCTCAGCATTGTCGCGCACCGCAAGCAATCCACTGTGTACCGCAGGATGCAGCGTCTTTACTCGCCCATCCATAATTTCAGGGAAGCCTGTCACTTCTGAAATGCCGATAACAGGTACTTGAGACTGCTCCAGCAACGTTTTTGTGCCGCCTGTCGAAATAATTTCTACACCTGCATCTGCCAACGCACGCGCAAACTCTACCACACCAGATTTATCTGATACACTTATAAGCGCTCTCTTAATCGACATTACTTTCTCTCCTCCATGATAAATATAGATTGAGATTTTCTATCATTTTACATGTCATATCCCTTAACATGCTATATCTACTTCTAGTAACTAAAATTATTTCTATATGAATCTCTCTCTTGAAAATAGCAATCGGCAGTTCGATAGCTTTTAAGTTTCTGGTTTCTATTCCCCAAATCTATAAGCTGCATCGCCGCTAAACGACTACAATCTACTAGGACTCAATTTCCCCGCCACTACGTCAGCTACCGCAGCCGGATAAAGTTCATGCTCAGCAGCATGAATGCGAGCAGCTAGCGTCTCTTCCGTATCATTCTTCTCCACGAGGACAACCCGCTGCGCCAAAACCTGCCCTGTGTCCACCCCTTCATCGACGAGATGTACGGTAACCCCTGTCACACATACCCCATAGTCAAGCGCCTGCTTCACCGCATTCAATCCTGGAAATGCAGGCAGCAGAGAAGGATGAATATTGAGCATTCGGCCGCCGTAAGCACTCAGCAGCACAGGTGTTACAAGACGCATGTACCCAGCCAGCACAATCCAATCAATCCGCTCTTCGCGCAGCTTCAGTAATACATCTTCCTCATACTGTTCTCGACTCAAATAAGACTTGGGTGTAAAGCATGCCACAGGTACCCCCGCAGCCTCGGCACGCTTCACAACATAAGCTTGCGGCTTATCGCATACGAGCAGCACAATATCGCCCTCATATTGAGCTGGCCCCGCTTGAAATGCATCAACAAGAGCTTGAAAGTTAGAACCAGTTCCAGATGCAAACACTGCAATTCTCGGACGACGTTCCGTGCTCTTCCCTTGTTCAACATGATGATCGCGCGGTTCCCCACGTTTCTCATCTTGTACCGTTCCGTTTACAACTCCAACTTGACCCGTACCGTTCTTATCCGCCCCATTCACACCTTGCAACCCCTGTAAACTCATAGTCCTAATTCAGGAATACGAACTTTTCGTGCACCTTCCCGTACTGTGCCGATCCGATACACCGCTTCTCCGCTCGCTTCCAACAGCTCCATTGCTTGTGCAGCGTCTGACTCCGCTACGACAACAACCATGCCGATACCCATATTGAACGTCATATACAATTCTTCCGCTGTTAAGCTGCCCTCACGCTCTAACAACTGGAATATCGGATGTATAGGCCATGAACCTGCTTCGATCTCAACATCAACATGTTCAGGCAGTACACGCGGGATATTTTCCAAGAAACCTCCCCCGGTAATATGCGCCAACCCTTTCACTTTGACATGCTCCATAAGTTTCAAAAGCGGCTTTACATAGATACGAGTCGGTGTCAGCAATACTTCCCCCAACGTCTGCTCTGTATCAAGCTCTAGCATAACGGCCTTCAGCGAGTAGCCTGCTTGTTCCAAAAGCAGTTTACGCACGAGTGAGTACCCATTGCTGTGCAATCCGCTGGAGGAGAGTCCAAGCACGACATCACCAGCTTGAATATTAGCGCCTGTAATGACATTTTTCTTGTCTACAACTCCGACACTGAAACCGGCAATGTCATACTCCTCAGCACCGTACATCCCGGGCATCTCTGCTGTCTCTCCGCCAATCAGCGAGCATCCTGCTTGCGCACAGCCTTCCGCTATACCGCTCACAATACTCTCGATCTTCGCTGGCTCTACTTTGCCGCAAGCAAGATAATCAAGGAAGAAAAGCGGCTCTGCCCCCTGCACGACGATATCATTTACACACATCGCGACCGCATCAATTCCAATCGTATCGTGCTTATCTGCTGCAAATGCCAGCATCAGCTTCGTCCCAACTCCATCGGTACCAGAGACGAGCACTGGCTCTTCGTATTGCTTCGCATTCAGTTGAAACAATGCACCAAAACCACCCACGTCCGTCAATACTTCTGGTCGGAACGTACGGCGAACATGTTTCTTCATGCGTTCAACTGCTTCATTGCCAGCTGCTATATCAACCCCTGCTTGCTTGTATGCTTCAGACATGGTTTCTCTCCTCTTCATGAGTACAAAAATATAAGTACAAAGATATAAACCTTTCATTTGCTCATCGTTGTGGGGCAGATCTTATTTCCGCGCTGTTGTAGTCGAGTTTTTCGATGACAAGTTCTAGGGTTAGAACTCGACTACAAAGGCGACCACTGACGTTTCTGGATAAGATTCTGCCCCTTTTCGTTATGCAATTGAACTTACAAGTTCAATTATTTGAAATCGTTCAAATCTACTTGGATTGCAGTTCCTTATAGCTAACGATTTACACGCTTTAACTTCATAATAAGGCCCACCGCGCCTCGCCACTTGCTGCGTAATCATCTCAACCGCAATGGTTAGCACCCGCAACTAGTCATATTTGCTGATACACCAATTGGCGTTGGATATTCCTTATCGAAGCAAGCAAGGCACAATCCGCCACTAGCCTCTTTAGTAAATGCACCACCGATTGCTTCGATCATGCCCGGCTGGGACAAAAATGCCAGCGAGTCCGCCCCCGTCATTTCGCATATTTGCTCCACCGTGTGCGTAGATGCGATAAGATCGTCGCTTGTCGGTGTATCTATACCGTAGAAGCAAGGATTTTTGAACGGAGGCGATGCGATCCGTAAATGAACTTCTTTGGCGCCTGCATCCCGCAGCATTTTCACAATGCGGCGAGATGTCGTCCCTCGTACGATCGAGTCGTCGATTAATACGACTCGTTTGCCCTCTACGACGCTGCGCACGGCGCTCAGCTTCATTTTCACACCTTGCTCACGAAGCTCTTGACTCGGTTGAATGAAGGTTCGACCGCTATATTTATTTTTGATCATACCCATCTCATAAGGAATTCCAGCCTTCTCCGCATAGCCGATAGCCGCAGATATGCTTGAATCCGGTACTCCAGATACAAGATCAGCCTCGACAGGAAACTCCTCTGCCAATCGCATCCCCATACGCTTCCGTGCCGTATGCAAGTTAACATCGTACAGCTGGCTGTCAGGGCGAGAGAAATAAATGAATTCCATCGAGCACAATGCCCGCTTCGCTACAGGTGCAAACCGCTCCGAACGATAGCCCATAGCATCGAAGACGAGCATTTCGCCTGGCTCCACTGCACGAACAAAGTCCGCTCCGATCGTATCCAAAGCGCAAGATTCGGATGAAAAAACCCATGCATCTCCGAGACGACCCATCACGATCGGGCGAAGCCCATACGTATCTGAAGCAACGAGCAATTTATCATTCGTCAAAATTAAGAAAGCAAATCCGCCTACCAGTTGACGCAGTGCATCTTTGGCCGCTGTAACGAAGTCCGACTCCGAGCGAGCGATAAGATGTGCGATAACCTCTGTATCACTTGTCGTCTGAAAGATCGAACCCTTCTGCTCCAATTCACGGCGAAGCATGGGGGCATTTACAATATTCCCATTCGTCGCCACAGCCAGATCGCCGTCACGTGTCTTGAATACGAGTGGCTGTGCATTGGCAAGTCGGCTATCGCCAGATGTGGAGTACCGCACATGCCCGATAGCACGATCACCCTCCAAGCTAGCAAGGCGATCTTTATCGAACACTTCTTTTACGAGCCCCATTCCGCGGTGATAGCGGAACGTATGACCATCAGACGTACAGATCCCTGCGCTCTCTTCTCCTCGATGCTGCAGCGTATGAAGTCCGTAATACGTAAGCGAAGCAGCATCCTCATAACCAAATACACCGAATACGCCACACTCTTCACGCAGGCGATCAAATGGACCATCCTGACCGCCGCCTTCATTAAAGTATGATCCGTTCGCTTCCATTTGAGCAAAGCCATATGCGCTTTCTATCTCAGATGCAGCAAAAAGCTGCTGCTCGCTTACCTGACTCTGATTGTGAATATGACTCCCATCCATCCGGACTTCCTTTCCGTCTGACTGCTGGCGAATTATCGCATCAGACATGGGATTCCATCCTTCCATGTACGCTCCGCTTCTTCACGCGTTACATCAATTGCAGATACACCGTTTACCTTCAATTGAATACGTTCTCCACCAACAACACCAAGCTGCTGAACCGGCACTTCGTATTTCGCACATACAGCTCTAACCGTTTCAACATGTGCTGGACGAAGCGACAGCAATACACGCGATTGGGATTCGCTAAATAAGACAATATCTGCACGTAAACCTTCTACCATTGCATCGCCAGTAGCACCAATACGACCACTAATACAACATTCTGCATAAGCTGCTGCCAAGCCACCCTCTGACAAGTCATGCGCCGATTGAATGTATCCTTGTTGAATAGATTCCAGCACTGCACGCTGCAAGCGGCTCTCTACATCAAGGTCGATAGCAGGAGGGCGACCTTCTGTCACACCATGCATAACGAGTTGGAACTCGCTGCCGCCAAGCTCCGCTTTCGTTGCGCCTAGCAGCAAGACGATATCTCCTTCCTGCTTGAAACCTTGTGTCGTAATATGATCGACATCATGTACGAGACCAACCATGCCAACTACAGGAGTTGGATAGATAGCACCTTTAGCATTTTCGTTATACAAGCTGACATTACCGCCGATAACAGGTGTTTGCAGATGACTGCAAGCTTCTGCCATACCATCTACAGATTGCTGCATTTGCCAGAAGTTATCTGGCTTCTCCGGGCTTCCGAAGTTCAAGTTATCTGTAATCGCAAGCGGTTCTGCACCCGAGCAAACGATGTTGCGTGCTGCTTCTGCCACTGCGATCTTTCCGCCTACATTTGGATCAAGATATACATAACGTCCGTTGCAGTCCGTTGTCATGGCTAGCGCTTTACGCGTGCCGCGAACGAGTACAACCGCTGCATCCGAACCAGGTGATACCGATGTATTTGTACCAACCATATGATCGTACTGGCTGTATACCCACTCCTTGCTCGCCACCGTTGGCGATCCAAGTACGCGAAGCAATGCATCATTCAAGTCAGCAGCAGCTGGATAGCTCGTTGTATCTACTAATGCATTAGCCTGATAATAAACAGGTTCTGTTGCTGGCTTATCGTAAACAGGACAATCATCGACCAAGCCTTTAACTGGCATATCCGCCACAACTTCTCCGTCAAATACAAGACGCAAACGTCCATCATCCGTTACACGGCCTACTTTGCGGCAAATGACACCCCAACGATTGAATATCTCCATCGCAATTGGTTCATTTCCCTCTTCGATGACAAACAACATCCGTTCTTGTGATTCAGAAAGCATCATCTCATATGGAGTCATACCGCGCTCGCGCTGCGGAACTTCATCTAAGTTCAACTCAAGACCATTGCCCGCCTTGCTCGCCATCTCCGCACTGGAGCAAGTAAGCCCCGCTGCACCCATATCTTGAATACCGATGACGATTCCTGACTTAATGAGCTCTAGACAAGATTCCATCACGAGCTTTTCCATGAATGGATCTCCAACCTGAACTGCAGGGCGCTTTGCCTCAGACTCCTCTGTCAGCTCTTCCGAAGCAAAAGTAGCACCGTGAATACCGTCGCGTCCTGTTGGCGGGCCAACATAATAAACAGGGTTGCCGATTCCTTTTGCTACACCGCTCTGAATGTCTTTATGATCGATAAGTCCAACGCACATTGCGTTCACCAGCGGATTGCCTTCGTAACTTGCATCAAACATCACTTCGCCGCCAACCGTTGGAATGCCCATACAGTTGCCATAGCCTGCGATACCTTCCACTACATGCTCAAACAAGTAACGAACACGATCATCGCTAAGCTGACCGAAACGCAAAGAGTTCAACAATGCAACAGGGCGGGCCCCCATCGAGAAGATGTCACGCAAAATACCGCCTACACCAGTCGCAGCCCCTTGAAAAGGCTCGATAGCGGATGGATGGTTGTGGCTTTCTATTTTGAAGCACACCGCTTGCCCATCACCGATATCAACGATGCCTGCACCTTCTCCTGGACCAACCAATACGCGCTCACCTGTTGTTGGAAACCGTCTTAACAAAGGTTTGGAGTTCTTGTATGCACAATGCTCCGACCACATAACGCTGAATACACCAATCTCGGTATAGTTCGGCTTGCGGCCGCCGAGCAAGTTGCAAATAATCTCATACTCACTGTCCGATACACCCATCGTGGCATAGATGCGTTCCTCTGCTATCTGCTCCGGGGTTGGCTCTTTTGCTATGACGGCCTTTGCCATCTCCATCGATTGTTGCTCCGCTTTTGTCTTAGCCAACGATTGCATGACGTTCCCTCCAAGCCTTCATAATGGATGTAAATAGACGAATGCCATCTTCATGGCGAAGTAAGCTGTTCACCGCTCGTTCTGGGTGCGGCATCATGCCAAGCACATTGCCCTGCTCATTGATGACGCCTGCTATATCTGCAACCGATCCATTCGGATTATCGGTATACGTAAACACAATTTGATTGCGTGCTTTCAATTGTTCCAGCACAGCATCATCACAGTAGTAATTGCCCTCACCATGCGCAATCGGAATGTCAATGACTTCGCCAGTTGCATAGCCTGACGTGAATGCAGTATCAGCATTGGCTACATGTAATTGCGACGAATGACAACGGAATTTCAAGCCTGTATTGCGGCGCAACGCCCCAGGCAGCAATCCCGCTTCGGTAAGGATTTGGAATCCATTGCAAATGCCTAATACGTACACGCCTTCTGCCGCAGCTTTAGCAACTGCCTGCATAACAGGAGCAAAGCGAGCGATTGCCCCACTGCGCAAGTAATCTCCGTAAGAAAATCCGCCTGGAATCATAATGAGATCATAGCCTTCCAATGTATCTGTCGTATGCCATACGCGATCGACAACGGCTCCCTCAATAGTCTGTTCTGCTGCATGCACGCAGTCCCAATCACAGTTCGAGCCTGGAAATACAAGTACCGCTACCTTCATCGCTCAATCCTCCAGCTCGTAACGATAATCTTCAACCACCGGATTCGCGAGCAGCTGCTTGCACATTTGCTCCAATTCCGCTTCCGCTTGTGCACGGTCTGCCGTATCAAAAGAAAGTTCCATATATTTGCCGATACGTACATCATCCACAGCTGCATAGCCCATCGTATGAAGTGCTTGCTGCACAGCAGCTCCTTGCGGATCAAGTACATTTGCTTTCGTAGTGACATACACCTTTGCTTTGAACATCGGTAGGTATCCTCCCCAGAATGAGTGTAGAAATGGTTGATTGATTAGCGACTAATTGCCGCGTGGACGTGCTCTTGATGTAAGTCGTGATGAGAGGTTTGCTATAGAAATTAAAAATCAAACGAGACTATGAATCTTGCTTCAATCGTTTCCCCAGAACGATTGTGCATCTTTCTTGTTTAGACTTATGCAGATTGCTCGATAGCTCAACGTATAGCAAATAGATAGGTGGGATAAATGACTGACTGGGTAATAAATAAAAAAGTCCGCAGATAGCTATGAAAGCTCAACCGCAGACCAAGTGGACAAAAGAAAGAAAACGCGAGTACAAAATGGCCTGTAATCGCAATTGGCCATACCGTACTTAGACGCTTTCTCTCGTAGTCCAAAAATTTACGGTCTTTGGGTAGAAACTTTGGGCCATATCCCCGGAATTATACGAGAGCTATCATCATACGTCATATTTAAGTTTGGCTATAGTGTAACAAGTTTGAAACGCCCATGTCAATCGCAAAACACGAACATTCCAATATAAAATAAAAATATAGTTCGCTTTTAATGCATTAAAGCATAAATGATAATTGTATTCCGCTCATGCAAAATAAATGCTAAAAAGCTCTAAAAAGCGTAAATCATTTAGACGCTTTTATACGATATAACAAAAAAGCCTCCTGAACAGCACCAACCATTCGGGAGCTTTATACGATAACAAAAAAAAGCTCCTGAACAGCGCAAGCCGTCCAGGAGCTTTTCAGCTTCGATGCAGAATCATAACTGTTGATTGCAAGGTATCATAGTTGTTGATTACCCAACCGAATACCAACGGCTCTCGGATATACTCTAACGCTGCGAATCAACGTGAGGTAGCCTACCTTGGCTTCCTCTAACGTGCGCCATTGACGTTATTTCCATGAAATTATCCATCGTAGAAATGTAACGGTTGTAGGCGAGCTTATTTTAGTAAAAATGACGGGTTCGACCACTCTATCTGGTAAATAAGCGCTCTGACATCCGTTACATTTCAAAACACATCAATCTACGCTGGATAATCTCTGTGGCAACCGTTAGCGCCATTTCCCCCTTGTTTTACGGCAGGGCGTTTAGCTGCTTTATACATATGCACTTCTGCCACTTCACTTGTACTTTTACTTGTACTTTATTTCTACTTCACCACTTCAAATTCTACTTCTACTTCATTTTTATTTCATCATCTCATAGCGTCTACTACTCGCCATTACTTCTTACTTCTTACTTCTTACTTCTTACTTCTTACTTCTTACTTCTTACTTCTTACTTCTTAGCAAGGATAATCGTACCGCCGTCATCCTTACCAGGAATATTTACAGTGACTGTTCTATTTTTCTCTACCTTGTACTGCTTATTGTTGTACACGTCTTTCACTTTTGTACCAGGCTTATAAGGAACCTTAATCTTAACTTGCTTCTTCGCTTGTGCGCTCGGGTTCAAGCCAACGACAACAGATTCCCCTTGATAGCTCTTCGCAAATACCATGAACCCTTCTGCGTCACTTCCCGCCAGCTTCGTTCTATCTCCTTTAGAAAATACTTTGGAGTAGTCTGCACGAATGTTCAGCAGCTTGCTGTAATGGTTGTGCAGCTTTTTCTCTTTTTTCAGCTGATCCCAAGGCATAGCACCACGGTTCTCACTCAGCTCACCCTTAGACATATCGCGAGCATTTGCGCCAGAACGTCCAAGCTCTTCCCCGTAATAAATAACAGGCTGGCCTTTGGCTGTAATTTGCAGAGCTGCAGCGACCATTAACTTGCCCTTGTCCCCGTTCACATAATGAGTTAGGAATCCGTCCTCATCATGGCTGCTCAAAAATTGTCCCATCGTAGCCGTTTCATCCATGCGAGCTTCCCGCTCCTGCATTGCTTTCTCAACGGCATCCAGCTGTCCATTCACGAAGTCCTTCGCTTTGCCCTTGAAGTCAAAGTCCAACAAAGAATCCATCTGTCCTGTTTTCAAATAAGAACCTGTGTTATCAACCGATGCGCCAAAATATTCACCGATCAACTTGAACTCAGGGTCAATCTTAGTAAGCTCATTACGGAACGCCTTCCATGTCGTATCGTCCACATGTTTGACCGTATCAACACGGAAGTAATCGATCGTATCGCCGCGTTTGGTACGAGTGCGCTCGATCCAGTCTGTTTGCCAAGCAATAATTTGCTCCCTAACTTTAGGGTCTTCTGTCTTGAAATCTGGCAAGCCTGCCAATTCACCTCGAACAGGATCACCGCTTACAGCGTCTGTACGAAGCATTCCATCGAAACGCTTCTTGTCTTGCTCTGTAACACCCGGCTGCGTGTCGCCCGGCTTCAAGCCGTAGCCCGTATGATTCAACACGACATCGACCATAATTTTGATGCCACGATCATGTGCCTTGTTGATCAGTTCCTTAAACGTTTCCACATCGCCTAGATGCTCATCCATCTTCGTGAAGTCTTTCGCCCAGTAGCCATGATATCCATACTGCTTACCATTAAAGCTCGTTCCTTGGTTGAAATCGATATTATCAACAATTGGTGTAATCCACAGTGTATTCACACCTAGATCCTCCAAGTAGTCCAGCTTATTGATCAACCCACGGAAGTCACCGCCTTGGTAAGCTTCAAGATGGTTCTTGTCATAACCTTCCGCGGCTGTGCCATTGTTCTTCTTATCGCCGTCAGAGAAGCGGTCTGTCAGCACAAAGTAAATGCGTGCTTCATCCCAATCAAAGTCCAGCTTGCCGTTTGCTTTCGGCTTCGATTTCACCGTTACACTAGCTGCTGACGTATGTTTATTTCCATACTCATCAATAAGCGTGATCGGAATCGATTTCTTACCAGGCTTCACATGCTCAGCTACCGTAATGGACTGCTCCATTAGCTCCAAATCAATCTTCGTATGAGCAAGACCGCCCAATTCAGACAAGTCTGCTGCAATCTCTCTTACAGCAAATTTGTCACCGGATTGATAAGCAACTTGCAGCAAACGCTGCTGACCAGCATAAATGGAATCCCCTTTAACCTTACTCGTAATTTGGATTGTCGGTTTCTTATATTCCACTACAGACTGACCATTGTCCGTGTTATAAGGATCTGTAACTTCCGCTGTCTTACCGTCCTTCGTCACATGGAACGTGTACACATACTTGCCGCTAGCCGCGTCTTTAAGCGTATACGTATAGCGTTCGTTTTCAGCATCATAGCTCATCGGATGCAGCGTGCCGTTAATATTTATTTTCACATCAGAGATACGGTTCTGTTCTCCGCTCTGGAACGTTTCTTGATCCCGATAGTAGAACTTAATGCTTCCATTCTCCAGCACAGGCCCTGCAACCGAAGGAATCGTGCGCATTTCCGTTTTACCGCTGTATACGTACACTTTCGTGAGCGCATCATTCACATTCGTAACGACAAAGCGATCGGAATCTGTATCTTTTTGCTCCCAGTTACCTTTTTTAATAATGAATCCGATTTTTTCGGTATCCGGTCCAATCTCAATCATCGCTGTAGCCATGCCATTATCGAACTTCTTGAACAGGTGCTCGTCATCCTTCACCCCTGTTTGCCATACCCATAAGCTCCAGTCCTTATAGTTCTTGTCTGGCCGCACATAGTTCAGCTCAATGTAACGCTTCAGCAGCGGCTTCACTGTAACTTTCATATCTGCCGATATACTGCCAATCGTTGCTGTAATCGTTGTCGTTCCTTCTTTAAGGCCAGTCACCTTGCCCATACGGTCCACTTGTGCAACAGCCGGGTCGGATGAAGTCCATTTTATAACCGCATTCGGTATTAACTGATCGAATTGATCCTTCACTTCAGCTGTAAATGGAACCGTGTTGTTCAGCCATACCGTAGACTTCCCTTTCAAATCCATTTTCGTCGGTACTAGCTTCGCAACGTTCACATTAACTTGAGCTTGCAAGGAACCGAAGGAAGCTGTCAGTACTGCCTTGCCTTCCTTTAAAGCCATTACTTTCCCTTTGCTATCAACCGTTACAATGGAATCGTCAGATGATTTCCATGTCGGTTTTGCCGTACGAATCAAATTGCCTTTCTGATCGATCACTTTCGCAGTAACCTGTTTAGAAGCAGTCGGTTCCAACGCAAGATCCTTTTCATTTATTACGATCTTAGTCGGCGTCGCTGTGTATGTGTTTGCTTCATCGTACAGAACCATCATCGATGTTCCTGCTACATCGACTTTGCCGCCTTCAACGGTACGAATTGTCTTCACACCAGCTGCCGTATGATCAACAACAACATTCCATTTTCCGCTCGTCGGCAACGCTACATTACTCGTATCTGCATTCCCGTTGTAAATAACGACGATATTGCGCCACTCATCACCGTTCGCATGCTCTTTGAGTTTAAATGCAACAACATTGCTGTCTTGGCGGTACACTTCCAAGCTCGAAGCGACCGCTTCCTTCGATGTCATACGGAACGCAGGATGCGATCGGCGCAGTTCGATAAGTCCCTGTGTATAATCAAACACAGGCTTATACTCTTTCTTCTGCTGCCACAGCATCTGGTTAATCGTATCCGGACTCTGATAGCTGTTGTGGTCGCCAAACTTGCTGCGCAGCATTTCATCTCCAGCATGGATAAATGGAATACCTTGTGACGTCAAGACAATCCCGTTTGCAAGCAGTGAACTTTTCACCGTTGGATTATCAAGAATATTTGCTTCCGTCAGCGTTGCGAATGGATCGCGTTGAATATCTTTATCCTTGCCTTGAGCTTTCAGCATTTTATCCCACATGTTCAAGTTATCATGGGCGGTTACATAGTTAATTGTCTCTGTCGGAGCAGCTGTAAAGTCATTCGTCGAGCCGATTACACCGTTTACAATTCCTGCTTCACGGGAGCCTTCTCCTGTAGCAAACCCTTTCGAACCATCATCACTTCCGCCTTTAATCGCGCCACGGAAGTTGTCATTGAACACAGCAAAACCTTCACCACGCTGCGTGCCTTTTTCAATCTGTTGGTCGGCTGGTAATGGTGTGCTCCCACCTGCCCACGGTTCCCCATACACGATAATACTAGGATCAATTGCTTTTAAATCGTTCACAATACCGCGAGTTGTGTTCAAATCAATCAGCTTCATCAAGTCAAAGCGGAAGCCGTCCACTTTATACTCTTCTGCCCAGAATTTCACGGAATCACGTACATATTTGCTAACCATCGGTCGATCTGTAGCTACTTCATTGCCGACCCCAGAACCGTTGGAAAGCTCGCCTTTATTGTTTGTACGGTAGTAATAGCCTGGCACCAATTTATCAAACACGGATAAGTCCAATTCTTGTCCTGTTACAAATGTGTGATTGTACACCACATCCAGCACGAGTCGCAAATCATTTTGGTGCATCGCCTGCACCATTTGCTTGAACTCACGAATCCGCTTCGCAGGGTCCTCTTGTGCAGAATCCGTTGCATAAGAACCTTCCGGTACATTGTAATTTACCGGATCATAGCCCCAGTTGAACTTGCGATCTTTTGCATTCGGATCGTCTACCTGTTTCTCATTAACTGAGCCGAAATCGTATGTTGGCAGCAAATGTACATGCGTAATACCGAGTTCTTTCAAATGATCGATGCCCGTCTTAACAGTTGCATCTCCCTTAAGCTTCGTTCCTTCTTCCGTAAACGCAGTGAATTTACCGCGATTTTTCTCGGAAACTCCAGAATTTGAATCAATGGAGAAATCACGCGTATGCAGCTCATAAATAATCGCATCGGTTGATTCCAGCATTTCTGGCTTGCTGTCATTTTCCCAGCCTACTGGATTTGTAGCTGCCAAGTCGACAACCGCAGACTTTGCACTATTTACCGCTGAAGCACGCGCATACGGATCGATCGCATACAGTACTTTTCCATCTGGGAATGTTACTTTGTACATGTAGTACTTGTTGTTCCAATCACCTTCAGCAGCTCCAGACCATACGCCTGTACTTGCATCACGCTGCATCGGAATCTCTCTCGTAGGCGTCTCCTTCGGCATATCCGCCGTGTCATAGAGAGACAGTGTCAAGTTAGCAGCAGTAGGTGCCCATACTTTGAACGTACTGCCTGTTTTCGTATACGTAACCCCTAAATCATCACCTGAATATACATACGTATCCAATATGCCGCGCATCGTAACTGGCTGATCAGCATAAATGCCTTGCGGTGCGCCCTCATAGCGTACGATGTAAGGTTGAGATACATCCGTAATAGGATCGTTTAATTGAATGATGATCGATTGATCATCGCTGCCTTTCATGGACGTACCTTTGAGCTTCGTGCCTCCGTTGTAGAGAGCAAACGCCCCATAGTCGATCCCAGGAACGATATCTTTCAGCGCTACAGACACAACGTTGTTCTGATCAGCGATAGCTGCAGCTAACGCCGGCTGCTCCTTCGTCGTGAAGGAGAATGAGTAGGCTTCATTTCGCGTCTTGGTATCCATACCTTCCAGCATATGAGCGGACATCTTTACTTGATAGGGCGTCTTGTAGGCCAACGGCTTAACTGGCTTAATAACCAACTGCTGCCCGTCACTTTTCACGTCTGCCGCAACTTCATTGCCCTTTTCATCCGTAAGGGTAACACCGGAGCTATTCACAACTGTAAGAGCTTCGCTGTACGTTAGCGTAATCGGCTGCTCGACTTCGATTTTCTTTGCAAAGTCTGCAGGCACTGTGCTGATCAATTCCAATTTGTCATTCATCTGATTGATCGCGTAAGCGTTACCATAAACACGCTGAACATTTTGTGTGCCAGCTTGATTCAAACCAGCAGCAAGTTCATTACCTGCCGCATTCGGGATAACTTGAAAGGCTCCGTGTTCGGCCGACTTATTGCCGCTCAATACAACATGCGGACGAACTTGATCCCCATTTTTAAGTTGCAAATGATGTAGGGGAATCGCTGCCTCAAAGCCCGCTTTGCCGTCAGCTGCAAATTGAGAGCCTTTCGTATCTGTCCACGTTGCTAAGATCGGATCGGACATTCGCTTCGCATCATACAAAGCTGCTCCCTCAATACCCTGATCTTGCTTCAAACGCATCGTAAGATGATACTGCGGTTTCTTATCTGCACCGCTGAAGTTAAATTGAGCATTCCATGGATTGCCCTCCACAGCAGAATCTGCTTCATTTACATTCAACGCGATATTAATAAATTGACCTTGATCGCCCCAGTTGGGCAGCTCTGCATCCACCCATACATACAGTTGGTTGCCGTCATTCGTCAACTTGATGCTGCCGAGCTTGCCGGGGATGCCATGCGCCGTATTTGTTACCGATATCCCTAAATCGGGTACTTGATCCCATAGGCTATCTTTCGAGCCGTCAATCTTCGGCTTATGCTTGATTACATATGCTTCGCTATAATCGGTCATCTGGTTTGGATTGGCCTTCATATTCCAATCGTTTGCCACTGTATTTTTAGCTGTCTCAGGCACAGCATCAAATACCCCGTGCTCATCCGCACGATCACCGCTCAATATAGCAATTGCTTTTACTTTATCCCCATTTTGCAAGCCTAGCTGCTTCAAAGGAATAGAACCTGTGAAACGACTACGATCTGGTGCAACCTCAAACGAAGCACCTTTCAAGTCGGATGAGGACAACAACGGGCTTGCAGAGCCGCTGCGATAGAGGGATGCTTTGCCTCCAGCCTTTGCTTCCATCGCGATATGGTAGCTTGGCTTAGCTGTCGTTCCCTCATAGTTATATCGATGATTGGAAGGATTCGTAGATACTTTCGAATCAATATCATTCACATTCAATGCAATATTAATATGCTGCCATTCTTCTGCATTGGCAGCTTCCAACTGGAAGTGAAGATGGTCGCCGTCATTTGTCAGCTTCAACTGCCCAAGCTGGTAACCTTGCCAGCCTGACTCGGGTGATTGACCAAGCGGTTTAACCATACTCCAATTGATGTTAGGCTTCGTTGATGTTTGTTGAGTAGTTGCTTGAGCATGAGTATTTGTAACGAATACACCTGAAAGTGTACTCCACAGCATCATGCAGACAAGCAGTCGAGAAATGTTAGCTTTCCATGTCCTCGTCATGCCACGACCCTCTTCCCTTTAATTTTGCAAACGTTTGCATGAATGAGCGTGATTGATTGCTACGAATCATAATCCACGATCCAGCCCGTTGTGTAAGCAGTACAAAAATACGATAAGCACATGAATCCTGACCTTATACTTTCTGTCCACAAAAATAAAGTACATGATCATATATGCATAGTAATGCATTACTAGTACCCCATCATAGGTGCATGATCATGCTAGTTCACATCATCCTATTCTGACTATCCTCTTTATGAAAACGATTGCATAACTAGCATAACGATACCATTATTTTCTGTCAATCCTCTATTTTGATCATAAACACAAAAAACAGACCTCCTCTCTATCAGATAAATAAGTCCATTTACCTAACTATTCCGCTGTTATTCGATATCGTCTTCACCAACGAAATAACGAATAGCCATAGCCAAAAATGAACTTGTTCACCTATACGATTCTAAGAAAGGAGATCTGTAATTACAGGTTATAGTTAATAAACATAAATTATAATTTGCTACAAATAGATTGCCTAAAAGGATGTTTACGTTACTTATTGTCACCCATCAATCTCGTACGGATGTCTACGTAACGAAGACTCGTTTCCGCAATAACTTCTTCTGGCAGCGGATTAGGTCGGCTGTTTTGATCCCAGCCGGAATTAGCCAAGTACGTGCGTACAGGCTCCTTATCCATACTGTCGATTTCAATATCCAGCTCCACTTTATCTTGCGCCCAGAAGCGTGAGCAATCCGGTGTAAATATTTCATCAATCAAGATGACTTCACCATCAACGATGCCAAATTCAAACTTGCAATCGACCAGCACAATGCCACGAGCCTCGCAATAATCACGTGCATATTCGTAAAGAGCGATACTCTTGTCCCGCAGCATTTCAGCCAGCTCTGCGCCAACCCGCAGCTGCATTTCCTCATACGAAATATCTTCATCGTGACCGATGTCATTTTTGGCTGCTGGTGTAAAAATCGGGTCCGGAAAACGTTCGTTCTTCCGCAATCCAGCTGGAAGCCCGATACCATTCACCGCTTGTGTTTGTGCGTACTGCCGCCATCCTCCGCCAGTTATGTATCCTCGTACGACACACTCAATATCAATTCGATCTGCCTTTTTCGTAACCATGATTCGATCGCGCAATTGCTCCTTATCTACAAGGATATCGCCTAGACGATCTACGTCGCTATGAACAACATGATTGCCAATGATGGACTTCGTCTTCTCGAACCAAAATGCACTTAGCCGGTTGAGCACATTCCCTTTCTCAGGAACAGCAGGCTCCAATACATAGTCAAATGCAGATATGCGGTCTGTCACTACGATGAGAAAGTTCTCCCCCAAATCGTACAGTTCACGTACTTTGCCTTTGTAAATAAGCGGGGCTTTCACTAGATCCACTGCGGTAGATATTACGGCGGTCGTTTGCACAATACACATCCTCCCTGAGCGTATGCTTCTATAGACTTGCTCCGTTACAATAACCTACGCCTACATGCACAACAGCATGTTATAAAATGCTGTACATTGCAATTGCTAATTTGTCATCTGAGCACATCATATTTCTGATTGCTGTTGCAGTCAAGCACTTTGCATTCAGTAACAATAGTTAGAACTTGACTGCAATCGCAGACACCTTTATCTCTTCCATATGATTCTGCTCTATTACAGCAAGCAATTAGTAGCGTACGTTCTATTTTAACTAGGCGAAATTCACAAATTCACAATTCACTATTTCTAACCCAGCACTATTCGTTAAGCAAGCCTACTTGACGGAAGATTGTATCTACATTTTTCAAATGCCAAGCTGGATTGAATGCATCTTCGATCTCTTCAGCAGACAATACTTCTGTAATCTCAGCAGTTTGTTCGATGATGTCTTTGAAGCTGCGCTGTTCCTCCCACGCCTGCATGGCACGCGGCTGCACGGTATCATAAGCTTGCTCGCGGTTCCAACCTTTATCGATCAGCTTTGTCATCACGCGGCCGGAGAATGGCACTCCAAACGTACGCTGCATATTGCGCTTCATGTTGTCAGGGAACACCGTTAAGTTCTTCACGATATTCATAAAGCGGTTCAACATATAGTTAAGCAGCATCGTTGCGTCTGGCAAAATAACACGCTCAACTGAACTGTGCGAAATATCGCGCTCATGCCAGAGCGGAACGTTCTCATAAGCAGACACCATGTGACCACGAATAACACGGGACAAGCCAGAAATGTTCTCACAGCCGATTGGATTACGCTTGTGCGGCATAGCGGAAGAGCCTTTTTGACCTTTAGCAAATGCCTCTTCTACCTCACGGAACTCACTCTTTTGCAAAGCACGAATTTCCGTTGCAAACTTATCCAATGAAGTCGCAATAAGCGCCAACGTCGCCATATATTCGGCATGGCGGTCACGCTGAAGCGTCTGAGTGGAGATTGGAGCAGCTTTCGTGCCTAACTTCTCACATACAAACTTCTCTACGAATGGATCAATGTTCGCATACGTACCTACCGCACCAGACATTTTACCGAACTGTACGCTGTCTGCCGCATGACGGAAACGCTCAAGGTTACGCTGCATCTCTGTGTACCAAAGAGCCATTTTCAAGCCAAAAGTTGTCGGCTCAGCATGAACACCATGTGTACGCCCCATCATCGGTGTATCTTTATATTCAAGAGCTTTATTTTTCAAAATCTCAATAAAGTTCACAATGTCCCGTTCTAGTATTTCATTTGCTTGCTTCAACAAATAGCCAAGCGCTGTATCTACAACGTCTGTAGAAGTCAAACCGTAATGAACCCATTTACGTTCAGGCCCCAATGTCTCAGACACAGCACGAGTGAATGCGATTACGTCATGACGAGTCTCCGCTTCAATCTCATAAATACGATCCATATCAAAGCTGGCTTTTTCACGAAGTACTTTTGTATCTTCTTTCGGAATTACACCTAGTTCTGCCCATGCTTCACAAGCACACAATTCTACTTCCAACCATGCTTTAAATTTGTTCTCTTCTGTCCAAATAGCCCGCATTTCGGGACGTGAATAACGTTCGATCATCTTTGTTGATTCCTCCACATCTTGTTGTGCTGCACCCAGTTCAGCGCTGCATCTATATCATCTGCCAATACGTTGATATGTCCCATCTTACGCTTGGCAATTGCTTCTGTCTTGCCATACCAATGCAATTTCGGCGTAACACCAAGTGATTGCGCTGCTGCATCTTCTACCTTGAACCATTGTAACATGTCCTGAGCATGCTCTCCGAGCAAATTCACCATGACGACTGGTGTCACGAGTGACGGATCACCTAACGGTAAATTGCAGATTGCACGAATATGCTGCTCAAATTGCGATGTGCGGCACGCATCCATTGTGTAATGCCCTGAATTGTGCGGACGCGGTGCTAATTCATTCACAAGCAGCGTGCCGTCTGCGGTCATAAATAATTCAACAGCGATAAGCCCCACTACTTCGAGTGACGATGCAACTTGCCGTGCAATTCGTTCCGCTTCTTCTATAACCTTATCTGGTACACGTGCAGGTACAATAGATAAGTGTAAAATATGATCAACGTGAATGTTTTCAGCAATCGGGAAGATAGCAATTTCTCCTCGCGGATTACGGGCTGCAATCACGGACAACTCTCTCTCAAATGGTATATACGCTTCCAGTACAAGCTCCGTTCCAAGCGAAGCCAAAGCCTCATATGCTCCTTCAGCTGCATCCGCCGTACGAATCATCTGTTGGCCTTTGCCATCATATCCGCCTGTTGCCGTCTTCAACACCCCTTGACCGCCAAACGCTTCAAGATGGTGTTTCAGCTCTTCCAACGATTGCACCTGAGCATAAGGTGCAACCGGAATACCTGCCGCCGTAAGGGCATCTTTTTCGCGCAGACGATGCTGCGTTAAATGCAGCAAGCGGCTCCCCTGCGGCAAATACGCATCCCGCTCCAGCTGCTCCGCAATCTCCAGCGAAACATTTTCGAATTCATACGTCACGACATCTGCCTTAGCTGCTAGCTGCTTTGCCGCTTCGTGATCGTTATATTCGGCTCGAATATGCTGCGCAGCCTCCGCACACGGCGGAGAGTCAGCCGGATCAAGCGTAACAAACGTATAGCCCATACGCAAACCTTCCAAAGCAAGCATTCGACCAAGCTGCCCGCCGCCCAAAACACCTATTTTAGAGCCAGGCAACAGTACATTTTCTGCATCCTGTCTCTGTGCACCCGTATTCATACCCACAATATTAGCCTGTGAGGCCGATTCCAATTTATCATTCATCTCCAGTGTACCCATTGTCATCACGCCAGCACTCCCGACGCCACGACCTGCTCACGTTTCTGTTCACGAAGTTGCTTCAATTGTTCACTGATCCGCTTATCTGTAATACCAAGTATTTGTGCCGCCAGTAAACCTGCATTCGCAGCTCCAGCCTCTCCGATCGCTACTGTCGCAACAGGAACACCCGCTGGCATTTGTACGATGGACAGTAAGGAATCCCATCCGCTAAGTGTAGAAGACTTCACAGGCACACCAATTACGGGAACTACCGTCTTCGCAGCCACCATTCCTGGCAGATGCGCAGCTCCTCCTGCTCCCGCAATAATAACGCGAATGCCGCGCTCTTCTGCTTGCTCTGCATAGCGAAACATTTCATCAGGTGTCCGATGAGCAGATACAACACGTGCTTCATAAGGAATGTTTAGCTCTTCCAACATGTCACATGCCTTCTTCATCGTGTTCCAGTCACTTGTACTTCCCATAATGACACCAACTTGAGCCTGCTCTTGATTACTATGATGTTGTTTCTGTTGTACATCCTGTTCTAATCCTTGTTGTTGTCCATTCTGTTGCTGCTGTAATGCTTCCTGCTGTGACACGTTACTCATCGATTCAACCCGCTTTCGTTGAGATGCTTGCTATAAGAATGTACTGATATATCAATACAAAATACGCAGTTTACGAAGTGTCTTATCATGAAGACGGACTTAAGTAAGCTCAACTAAGACACAAAAAAGCCCAACGGACATCCTCCCGTTGAACCTTCGCCTATCGAAGAAATGACAGCAACTGCCTCACAGCGAGCCTATAACCGTACCTTCGCATATCTCATGCCCATCTTTCGTCTGCATACATGAGAGGACGCACAGCATAAGCACCCTACAACGTCTGCCATTCTCGTAGTCCGAAGATTTACGGTCCTCAGGTAGAAACTTCCGTCCATATTTACGAAATTATACGAGAATCTTTTGTTGCAACTTTTGAATTATTCGACAATCTCTTAGGATAGTCTTAGTTTATCAATCACCATTTGTATGTGTCAACCAATAATACGAACATTAAAAAGTTAATTAGATTCAATGTTCGCCATTTAGCTTTTTTTATACGTAACATGTTAGTTTACATATCGTCATCTCTACATTTTCATGGCCAGTGATCCCAGCAAAAAAAGAACCAGTCCCTCACACACGCTGCATGCCCTAACCTAAAGACATTAAGCATATGGAGAAACTGGCTCATTCTTTATTCTTTTTCTTTAATAACAAGGACAGGACACTTTGCACTCTGAACGACATGATGGCTGACGCTTCCAAGTACGAACTCTTTTAGTCCACTTAGTCCCCTGCTACCTATTACAATCAAGTCGATCTGGTTCTTCTCGGCATAATCAACAATAGATGGTCCCAACGGTCCTTGAACCGTTTCTACCATAGCTCTCCCACCTAGAAATACGACTTCCTCCCGTGCACGGTTCTCAACCTTCGTAGAAAACTCAACTAATTCTTGATTCACCTTCGGGGAGCCTGTCATAAATGCATCACCAAGAAAATATTGCGGTAGTTGATAAACATGCACGACATGGAGACTAGCCTCTGCATCTGCTTGAACAAGTTCCATTCCTTGCCTAAGTGCAAGTTGTGAAGGGTTCGATCCGTCATACGCTACTAAAATACGTTTGAATGCCATTGCTCTCACCTCTCCGCTAGCTTGTATATATGAATGCATCTCACTTTGCCACTTTTCATCCATAGCTAAAGCAACATGCACTGCATATTCTGCTTAAAGGCTAATTACCCGAGCTTTACAATGACGAAACCATATACAAATAAATTTACAAGCAATATAAAAGGTATGCCTGCCGTGAACGTCGTATGCTGTGTCTTGTGACGTTTGTGGTACATCCCTGATAACACACCTAATGCACCGCCTAACCATGCTACCATGAACAAATTACGTTCAGGAATACGGCGTTTATTGCGAGTGGCGCGACGCTTATCATTAGACATCATCCCATACCCAACAAGATTCAAAATACATATATAAACAAATACGATAATCGTCATATTCTTCATCGCCCTCCCTATTTCTATTATACAAGACACGACCAAGCTTTCGCCGTTAATTCACACTTGTTCACAAAAAAATAAAGCCGCAGATGATGCTCCGCGACTTCAACCACCTTAGATGAACCCCTTGTGCTTTCCATACTACTTTACTTTGATTCGTCCGATGTTTAACTTTGTACCTTTATACCTTTACTACACCTACTACAGCCAAATTCATTACCATGCCTTCTATGCCGTCTTATTTTGTTTAACAGGGTGTTGAGCATAAATTAATGGCGTGTTGAGTGCCTGCTCAAGCTCCATATTGGTTATCCAACCAAGGGTATTCATACGATGCAGCACAATACTTTGCCGCCTTTCTGCCAACTCTTTATTTTTAAATGGAGAATAATGCTCTGGCGCTTTGAGAAGGCCAACCAGTACTGCTGTTTCTGCTAAATTAATCGTTGGAATATCCCCATTCCTCTTCGTTGTTTTGCCAAAATAAAATCGTGCTGCACTCTCAATTCCATACTTTCCATGTCCGAAGTACACTTTGTTCATATACATATCCACTAACTCTTGCTTCGTATAGCGGAATTCCAGATTTGCCGATATCGCTATCTCTTTCATTTTACGGATATATGTCTTCTCATGAGTAAGGAACATGTTACGCGCAAGCTGCATCGTCACCGTACTACCACCTTGAGCTTTATTCCCTTTTACAAGATCAACCCATATAGAACGAGCTATCCCAACCGGATCAATACCTGGATGCAAAAAATAACGATGATCTTCAATCGCTAGCAGCGTATCCGCCACATAACTAGGCATATCTATTGTCCGTACGATCGGCTGACCATTTGGTAAATGCGAAGCTTCTTGTATTTGTGTATAAAATGTATTTAGCTGCTTATTATCTATCCATACGTTCCCGAGGCCCGCAAGTGCGAACCATCCCACTAACGGCAACAGAATAGCAGCGAGTAACATGCCGGCAATAGCTTTCTTCCATTGAGTTGGGTTATTGGAGGCAGAAGTATGTTGCGCTCGATCTTGCTGTTCTGTAGCATTCATACCTGCTTGAGCGAATTTGCTTCTGTTACCTATACGACTCGTATGACGCATCGGCATTAACACAGTAGCTTGCACCGTAGCGTTACGTTTGTGGTGATATTTATTGTTCATTGTCATGCGACCTCCTTTCTATACGATAACTGTATCCAAATTATGAATTTGGTGCTATCGATTTACCAAACAGTAATCTTACATTTATGAAAGATTAAAATATTACATGCTGCAAACTACACCAGAAAATAAAAAGCTTGAATCTATTGTTAGATCCAAGCTCATTCTTTATGAATCGATTCCATTAGTAGGACTGGAACTGTTGCTGCTGCTGGGATTGCAGATGCTGTTGGCCTTGAAACTGTGGCTGCTCTTGCTGAGACTGAGATTGTCCCGAGCCTTGCGGCTGCTGGCTAGTTTGCTGCTGACCCTGAGATTGGCCCGACCCTTGCGGCTGCTGATTAGTTTGCTGCTGACCCTGAGATTGCCCCGAGCCTTGCGGCTGCTGGCTAGTTTGCTGCTGACCCTGAGATTGCCCCGAGCCTTGCGGCTGCTGGCTAGTTTGCTGCTGACCCTGAGATTGGCCCGACCCTTGTGACTGCTGATTAGTTTGCTGCTGGCTCTGAGATTGCCCCGACCCTTGTGACTGTTGATTAGTTTGCTGCTGACCCTGTTGGCCTTGCTGTACCAGCTGTAACCCTTGAGTTACCCAAGCAGCAATTTGAACCGTCCGCTTCGCTTGATGCTTCACCGCTTGCTGTACATCCTCTTGCATCTTTCCATTTTGATCAACGGTGACGCTCACTCCGTATGGATTACCACCTGCCAAAAATACGGAAGGGTCCGTATAGCCTGGTGCAGCGACGATAGCACCCCAGTGATACATAGAAGTATAGAGGCTATTCAATGTAGCTTCCTGACCACCGTGCGGGTTTTGCGCACTCGTCATCGCACTCACGACTTTATTCATCAATTTGCCTTGGAACCACAATCCGCCGGTCATATCGAGGAATTGCTTAAATGGAGCTGCTACATTGCCAAAGCGAGTCGGGACACTAAATATAATCGCATCCGCGCATTCCAAATCTGTAAGCTGAACAACTGCAACGTTTTCCGTTGACTGTACATGTGCTTTCCAGGCGGGGTTCGCATCGATGGCTGCTTGTGGTGCTAGCTCCTGCACTTTGAATAGTTTCACCTCTGCGCCAGCCGATTCCGCTCCTTCCTTCGCCCACTCTGCCAACTGATAGTTCGTACCTGTAGCACTGTAGTAAATAACAGCAAGCTTAACGTTCGACATCTATCCTTGTCCTTTCCAAAATCTTTGCTTATTACCGATATAAGTGATGATCAAAGCATGTCCATAAGCTTCCCCAGTTTCAAAGAGTTTCATGCGATCCATTTGAATTCCAGTACAGACTTCGTAAAATGTAACAAACATTCAACAAAACTTGGCTAATTTATCGTAAACAACAAAAAAGCCCACCGACTTGTTACAGTCAGTGGACTTCTTATTTTGCTTGGCGACGTCCTACTCTCCCAGGACCCTGCGGTCCAAGTACCATTGGCGCTGGAGGACTTAACGTTCGTGTTCGGGATGGGTACGCGTGGAACCCCTCCGCCATCGTCACCAAACATGATTTTTGCGATGTATATCTTCCTGCATTGCTACAGCAAAATATCACATCATCTAAATCGATTCAGGAATGTTACTTCCCTAAAACAAGGTTATACCTTGAAAACTGACCGCAAAGTGATTAAAACGCTTCTTCATATTCATTAGGATAAGCCCTCGACCTATTAGTATTCGTCAGCTCCACACATTACTGTGCTTCCACCCCGAACCTATCAACCTCGTCGTCTTCAAGGGGTCTTACTAATTGGGAAATCTCATC
>NZ_VNJK01000006.1 GCF_007786455.1 Paenibacillus agilis
AGATAAAAAGGCTAGAATGGCTTACTTCTATCAACTGGCTGGAAATGCTTTAATAAGCCAAGATGTAGAAAAGGCATTTGATTATTATTTGGAGAGTGCTTTGGAGTATATGAAAATAGGATTATTTGAGAATGCTTTAGGAAGTGTAGTTTTAATTAATGAAGCTATTCTTGAAGATAACTCACGCTTAAGCACTAAGGTTATAATGAAAATTAATGATATATATAAGCAAATCGCTAATAATAATCTATAGAAAGAAAGGATTGGTTGGCATGAAGAAGTTGTTGTCAAAATTACCGATTCTTTTAATGTTGACTTTAATATTTGTAGGTTTATCTAGTTCAAATGATACTGTTATACCTTTTGGCGGCGGTATTCCTTGGATTATTGACAAGTAAGTTGGTGGTTGAATCGAATCAGTAGGAGTTGTTATTTGTTTGACGACTCCTTGGATATTACCTAAATAATTAATTCAAATTTAAGTAGACACTTAATTAAGTGTCTACTTTTTTGTTGCCAGTGATTTTCTTATACGGGAAAAGCTGTCAACAAGTGTTACATTATATCTAGGGGTCGGAAGGCTAGGGGACTCAGCATAAATGGTGAACGAATGGGGAGATTCGTTCACCATTATAGATTAATCTGCAAGGACTGATGAGAATGCTGGAAGAGATTGAATTCTTGCGGTTCCAAATAAATGAAGCACATGAAAAGGGTTTAGAATTGACCGATGGTAAGATGGTTGAAATGAGTCAGGATTTAGATAAGTTATTGTTAAAGTATCAAAAGGAGCGTCTTCGCAATGAAGTTAAGATTAAATCATTTACGTAAAGACGAATTTGCAAAAGCAAATATACGTCTCATACGTAGTAAGTTGGTGGGAGAAGAGATTGATAATATAGATTTTACGAACAAAGCTCATTATTACACTAGGTGTGGTTGTACTTATAAGAAAACTTATTACAAGCGTTTTGACTTTGAAGAAACATTTATTGATGTTTTTGCTTGTTCTTGTGGGGCATGGACAACCAATCAAATGAAATGTTGGTAAAATAAAAGTATTTGACATTTATGTAAAAACGATCTATATTCAAGTGGGCATATGAGAGGGGTGAGAGATGCTAACTAATAGAATCGTGAAAGCCTGCAAAATCCTACATAAAATTAAACTAATTATTGACAAGGAGAATTTGCATGAAACTTAAAAAAATGCTATTATCTTTCTTAACAATTGCTTTACTTATTACACTAGTTATTCCATTTTCGTTAGTATCTGCTGAAGAACTTCCAACCTCACATAGTGAAACACTACAAACAACTGTACCCACCTCTGAAATCAATTCAGAAATAAGTGTCAGTCATGAACAACTTGCCCAGTCACTTGGTGTAACAATTGGAAGTTATGACGAACTTAAATCAGACCCCAATGCACCTAGAGAATTGTATTACTACATCGAGTATTCCACAGAAGACCCTAACACAGCTCTTTCCACAGATTCACCAACACATAAAACCTCCAAAATAACACATATTCCAAAAGACCAAGTACAAGAATTCATAGAGCAGAAAAAGTCAGAAAATAATAGTTTGTCGCTAAAAGTAGGCGGGGTAGTAGCTAAATCGGAACTGTCCCCTAACAATGGACAAGTCAATGTTAAATCAACTATACTAGAAATAACTGGTAGTCAACCTTCTAAAGTAGCGTTTGATATGAAACTTTACAGAGGAGATGTTCGAGGACATACTGGTTACCCTGTAAGCTCAGTAGAAATGGCTTTAACGGGAATACTAGGTGTTCAGGCTGGAAAATCCGCCGATTACAATTTCCCAGTACGTAAAACAGGCTTTTATTTCGCTGTAGTAACTGTAAAAGTATACGAGGGTTACATTATTCCTTCTAAGGTGGCAGAAGGAGATACTTTAACAACTATCACTCTGCTAAATAGAGATGGAACAGTATATCCATTCTATTATGATTACAACGCATACCGTGTGATGCATGAGCCAGCAACCACTAATTATCCAAGAGGGTATTTACCTAATCTGGGTTGGGGAGATACTCAAAGAAAACAGTTTAGAGCAGACTACCTTACAGCATACCCTAACCACACTGTCGATTGGGGTCAATATGTAACTGAAATACACCACATTAGACCAAGACTTTGGGGTGGGGACAATAGTTTTTATAACTTAATGCCATTACCTTACAGCTTCCATAGAGGAGTAGTTTCGCCGTGGTGGGTAGGATATCCAGATAATTGAGGGTGAGTATCAATGTTTATTAAAAAAACTCTACAGGAACTTCATGATATGTATGCACAAGGTACTAGGGTTGTTCTTAGAGAAGAAGGCAATAATTTTGAGAGCATATGCGTATTTCAAGACTCAGCTACTTCTCATGATATTTCTCGTTTATTAGAAAAGTATCCTGATATGCCTAAAGATTACCTTGAGTTCTTGTCGGTAACGAACGGACTTGCTCCTTTCACTGAGACTGATTTTTTTGGTGGAGGAGATATATATCGGATAAATTCAGTCATAGAGTTTAATGCTCCAATCAAACACCCAACCAGAGTATCTGTTGCGTATATCTCTGATGATTACATTATTATTGATCTTGATGATGTGAGATCAGGTAAGTCAGAATACATGTATGTACTTGAAAGTATTAGTGATTATGATGATGCACGTTCATTGTATTGCGATTTCCAGACTTGGTTTGATCGTTATATTATGGCTCAAGGTAATAAATATTGGACGTGGCGTGTAGAAGATCGTAAATTTTAATCCGTTAGAGTAAAGCCTGTTCTTAATTGGACAGGCTTTTCATTTGCTGTCTCAATTTCTAGAGTATCTTAACTAATTAAGGAAATACTAATGACATATAGAAGCGAATAAGTATTTGTGTAGCTTTGAATCGAAATCTGTGATAATGGAATTTACTAAGTGTGCGAAGAAGAAATAGTTTTTTATGCGCCACTTATAGTTGGTATAATTTGCATTGGAACACATTCTGTTGTATAATAAATTCAAGAAGCAATGGTCGCTGGTCATGTACTGGCGTGGATTGTAACAAACATTTTGCTTCACTTCAAACAAAACAAAACGATGTCTATCCTTACATAGGGTAGGCATTTTTTGTGTAATTAATAAAATCTGAGTATATGTACATATGTACAAAAGACGACTTTTATGAAATAGCCTAGACGTAAAAAATAGTCCTCATATGAGGACTACACGGTTTTAACTTTTTGTAGGCATTGAGAACATAATTTATCAGGCATAATAATCGGTTGACCACAACAAGGAGATACGTTTCCGTCCTTATTCATAACATGGCTCCTTTCAGCAATTCGTAAGATGAGTGGTTTGTGCATATTTTGCACGAACCAGTTAAAAACAGAGAAAATCCGAACGTTATAATGAAATGTGTACGTTAATTGTACGGTTATAGGTTGAATTGAGGAGCTGACCAGGAATGATATTGTTCGTGTTTAGTTACAATTAGCCAAATACTTCTTTCAGCGCCGCAACAATTACTCCGGCTCCAATTAAGTCTTTTCGTTTAATTCCATAGCTTTTAATGGCATTATACAATCGTAAACGTTCATCTTCTGGTATAGTAATGAGCGTTGGCTGTTGCGGAAGCTCACCATGGACTTCAAAATATTCACTTGCTTCATAGCCATTCATACGTTTCTGAGAAACCGTTTCAACATCATAGGCACAAGCCAGTAGCCTTGTAGTTGTACCTAACGACAAAGAAGTATAATACAATATTTCAGGCGATTTCTTTAGAAGCATTGTTACCCATTCTCTAATGTCTTGAATTTCAAACACTTCGTCGGTTGTATCGTCATACCCATCAAAAATTATCTCTACACATTGGCTGTGAGCTTCTATCTTTTCTAATTGATTAATATAATGAGCTATAGTGCTAATATCTTTTTTTACAACTTCTGACTTAGGTATTTGGAAGGCATATAGGGTGTTGTCCATTAATTTTACACTCCGTTCTTTGTAGACTATAGAGTATCATGAGTCAAAAGGATAATCATCTAGCTGAAGCCTGAAGAACGGTTCGCATTGAGGATCGTCAGGATGCCTTCCTTGACCGTCTGGAATCAGCAATCGAAGAACGTCTCTACCGCACTCCTTGAATACTTTGAAACCCATAGGCATAGGAATTATATCATCATATAGCTTGCCTTCCTCGTATACTTTTCCTTCTTTAATATTCTCGATAATCTGAAACATAACTGCATGTGTTTTGCTTGGGTCAATAGGGAGTACGACTTGGAAGTCTATGTGACCAAAATTCTCTTGAAGTCCATGAGTATGGTAGTTGGCATGGATTCCATCATACTCACTGGCTGGAACAATATCTGCTCTCCATCCCATCTCTGCTATCGCTGTTGCCATTTTCATCGCTTTCTTACGCTCTTCTCTATTCATCGTCATACCCTCTCTGCGCTAAGAACATTATATACAAAGATGTAGTGTATGTTGTTTTGCTCAATAAATGTATAGTTTTGCAATTGGTTTTCAGATATATAAAGCTTCTGCGGTGGATGACCACATAATGAACCATTACAGTCGCAACTACGTACTTCTATAACTCCCTCTTCTATTGGACGAAACCGACAAAAAGGAATTGTTACGTTTGAAACTATACTGTCATAGCCATTTAAAACTCGAAACGTAACGAAGTAAGATAGAGTATCATTAACATCTTCGCAAAAGTCCTTTAAATTGGTTACGTATGGTATAGGAGTCCTCATAGAATATCTCCTTGTGGCTTGTAGTTGTTGGGAGTTTTGATTTCTTGCAAGTTAAAAGATTCGCCCATATCACCAACTTTAGTTGCTCTATCCCACAATGTTTGTTGTGAGTAGTTGTTCATGCGACCAATCCATTCGGTATATTTTTCAGAAAAGTTAAGGTCGAGCATTGCTCTACCCCAAGCTTCTCTACAAATTTGAATCATCTTCAGGGGGAAGTTGCATTGACGAATAGCCTTTACTTCACCAGTATTGCTTTCAATAAGAAAAATAGTGAGTATATTATTTGTATCAACAAATTGAAACACTCTTTCATCAGCATACAATGTGGGGTCAAAATTTATATCAAAAATCATCGATTTTCCAAATTTCATAAGAGGAAGAACGAGCCCATCACTACCCTGTAAAATCCTCACTGAAATTTTATCGTTACGAAAGCATTGTTTATCCATAAAATTAATGTTCGCTAAATGGACACAAAAAAAGTAACCTTGATTGAACTCATTTGCTTCAAAGAATGCTCCATCAATACCCTTTAACTTTTCTACGCTTTCAGAAAAGAGAGGAAACTTTTTGCCTACCCTTATATCTATCAGCTCAATATCGCTCATCGTATACCCCTCTATTTGGCTACTTGTTGCATTCTAGCAAAGACATTTATAGCAGTTTCATGAATCTTCTGGAATAGCGGTCTACCCAACTTCAATGTTTGTACCTCCAAGAATAACTTCTTCTCCAATAGCCTTATTGACAGTATCTATTAACGTCTGATGTTCAAGCTGAAGTTTTCTATGTTTCCGCTTAAGAATATCATGTTCTTTTTGCAGTGCTTCGAACTTCTCTTTGTATAAATCAAATTTTTCTGCATTTCGTTCTTTTTCTCTACTGAGGGCTTTAAGTTTGAGAACAACTTTTTCACTATCTGTGAGGGCGCTGGTATTACCATTTTTTAAAGATGTAGTCAGACGTTTATAACGACCATAAACTGAACTTACTTTACGATCCAATTCGTCTGCTATCTTAATAAAAGCAATATGAAGTGAAGTTCCTTCTTCTTGCGCTTCCTTTCCAACACTTAAAATTATAACATCCTGTTCTTTAGTAAAAGACTTACCCACCAATAAATCCCCCTTTTTTCTTAGTCTTAACTTTACGCTCTGGAATCCATAGCTTTGGCTGTTCGATCACTTGAATTTCTCTTAGGTCTACACCATGAAAGCTGAGACCTTGTAGAAAGCGATTCTTTCCTCGTACAGACTTACGTAATTCTGTATAAGTTCCACCACTTTTGGAGGATTGCCACATTATGATAAACACCTTGTCCTGATGAACAGGCGCACCGTAATTTTCGTCTTCTGTCTCTTCTGCAAGTATTCGCATAATTTCGGACTCGTTCATGTAATTTCTTCACCTTCCTTTAAAGCTTGCCTTTCTTTAAACTTTGGGCTTTTCCTGTCTCTTTCCATTTTTTCAATAATAGCATCAAGAATGTACTGATGCTTTGAATCCGCATCAGTATAGAAGACCAATGTATCAACTTCCTTCGAGAAAGTAGGCTCTAATCTAAGAGGAAATATTTTAACATCTTTCTTAATATTTTTCGCCAATGACAGGCTCACCTCGTTTCTGATTCGACTTTGTATGTAGTAGTTACCATAGTAACTATGGTAACTAGATTATATCCTTTGCTTAATTACATGTCAAACTCCCAACTAAAGAGAAAGGACTGCCTTTGATGGCAGCCCTGAATTCTTATTTTTTCTCTTTATACGCTGTACAAATTGGATTGTGGATGCTTCCGATTTCCTCTCGAACGGTTCCAGCAATGGAGTCCTTTAAGATTGAACAGCTACCCTTTCGATACTTAGAGCATCCTTCACAGTCCTTTTGGAACCCTTCAAGCGTTTCTGCATTCTCAAAGATTCCGATGAATTCAACAGGCTTAATTGAAACCTCAATACGAGGGTTCTGAGAGTCATACACGATACGTTGAGTACGTACAAGCACCCTAGAGTCATTATCATATGTTATACCTTCCAGACTATCATTCAGTAGCTTGTAAATGTTATTGTCATCTGAACCACGACGAGCAAAGTAAATGATGGTGTCTTGATAAACAAAGTTCTCCTTCGTCCATTCGTAATCCCAATGCGGCTGTTCATTCAACTGAACTCTTGCTCGACCTTGAATTTGAGCCTTGACAGCGCGACCTTCTTTGGAAAGGATTCTTCGACCAGTTGGTACGCGCTCTACCTTCTTTGTGACAAAATTCTTTTGATACTGATATTCATTAATATAAAGCTTGTTAATTGACGTTGGTACAGGTAATAATAGATTAAGTTCCATTTATAATCACTCCTAGAGTTTCATTTGGCATTCTGTTGTAGGAGTGTAGAAGCCAAGAAAATACTAGGAGGTTCAACCTTACTTCAATCTAAGACCATCAACCTCTACCAAGTATGCGTATAGATTGTCATTGTGTATCAAAGCAATCGGAGTGGGAGTCATAGAATCGAGATGGTGTACAACAGTCAAAACGCGATACGTTTCACCTTCGGTTGGTGTTTGATTATAGGCGTGTAAAATGTCTACTTTTATTAGCTTCCTTGCATGGTTGAACAATTCAGTATAATTAGAATACGTAAAACCTTTGTCCACGACAGTAACTATGCTACCTTGATTGATTTCGCTCATTTAAACCATCTCCTTGTTCATACTTCTACCGAAATTAAAGTGATGTAGTTCTTGCCATCAAAGGCATCAATAGAGATATTTAGGTCTGATGAAGCTACCTTCCTGACTGCAACTATTTCGGGTTTACTATTAAAAGAATGTAAAGCCTTGGAGATTAGTTCGTGAAAACTAACCTCCAAATCGAATGAAACAAAAACGCCATACTTAGCCATCAAGCATTCCCCTTCCTCGCATCTTGCAACTTCTTCGCATATTTCCTGTCGATGAGAGTCTTCCAATCTTGAAAGGTCTTCATCTTAGAAATGATTGCTTCATCTTTATTACGTTTAGCAAGAATAACGACAGTCGAACCTTTGTCCAGCATGTGCTTATATTCGCTGTATGCGTTAGAGTAAGCCTTCGATTGTACAACGCCATGTGGAGTCAGTATTTGAATCTTCGCATACTGCCCACCTCTAGACCCTTTCTTGACTGTCTTACCGATGATAGTGCCTACAACTAAAACCTTGTCTGTGCCATCCTCATAAGTGTAGAAGTCTTTAATTGACTTGATATACTTATCAAAAGGACTGACTGTGAGGTATGCACCCATAGTATCAAACTCATAAAACTCAGCATCCCCAACGTACTTTTCAAAGAACTCGTCAATATGCTTCTGTCTACGAATTGCATCTTTCTTCAAGTAATCCTTGTACTTGAACTCATTGAATACATCTCGACGAGCCAACTTGTCTGCAAACTGCTCATCAGAGATTGGGTATCCAGCCTTCACAAAATCAGATTTAGAAGGAATAGGCTTCTTCGGAATCCATTTCAGTGGTACGTAAGTGTTTTCAGCATATTCGACCAAACAATTATGTTTATCTATCCCAAACGCTCCAGACTTGATAAGGTTGATTATTGCGTCTGTCGGCATCATCTCAAACGTAGGGATTGTTGCGTCATACATTTCTCCCCAATATTCCTTTGCTTCTTCGTTATCCTTGTTAATCATCACATTGAAGTCATAGAAGGATTTGAAGGAAGCGAAAGGCTTGCCATACAAATTGCGAAGACGCTCAATCAACGTAACAGTTGGCTCACCAATACCACGAATCGCAAGAAGACCGAAAACAATATCGTTATTTTTCACTGTGAACTTTCCTTGGCTTCCGTTGATATCAGGAACATTCACCTTGATACCCATACGCTTACATTCACTGACATAGTGCGAGATATCGGCAATGTCTCCTATCTTACTATTGAGCAATGATGTCATGAACTCTACTGGATGGTAGTGCTTCAGCTTCGCCATTTGCCATGCGATTATTGCGTAAGCCATTGCGTGAGACTTGTTAAAGGAATACGATGCAAAGTCAATCATAACTTCCCATAATGTTTCAAGCTGTTCTTCGCTCCATCCTCTTCGACCTAATCCTTCGTACAATTCAGCTTTACACTCAGTCATAAGAGCCATAGACTTCTTGCCTGTCGCCTTTCGGATTTTATCTGGATTCTTCATCTTGGCAATCCAACCAATCTCGATAAGCTGTTCTTGGAACGTCATGATTCCCTTTGTTGCTTTTAGAACCAGTTCCAAGTCAGGATGCAAGTAGGAGTATTTTTCAAGCCCCTTCTTACGTTTTGCGTAATGTTCGATATGCTTCATTGATGCTGGTCGGAACAGCGCATTACACACTCCTAAGTCCTCAATGCCGTCAGGATAAACCTGTCGAAGCGTTTCCTTCATGCCGATTGACTCGAACTGGAATACGCCATCTGTCCTACCCTCGCGGAAGAGCTTAAGGATGCTTTCGTCTGAGAAGTTAAGTTTGTCAGGATTAATGTAGTCGTAATCCTTGCCAATCATCTCTAATGTGTCATAGATAACGTCAATTGATTTCAGACCAAGAATATCTACCTTAACTAAGCCTAAGTCGTCAGTATCATCCATGTCTCCTTGGAAGACGATTGTTCCATCGTTGGAAGCAATAGCTGTGTAATAATCAATTTCTTTAATGGAGATGATTTTTCCGCATGGATGAACACCGAAGCTTTTAGGCAATCCTGCAATCTTTTCAGCATATTCAAACAGTTTTGGATATTCCTCGAACCAATGAGTGAACAATCCTGCTTCTCGCATGTAGGTGATTGTTAGGTCACCCATTTGCTGAGTCATTTGATTTGTCACAGCGAAAGGAATATTTAACACTCGACCAACGTCTTTTACTGCTGATTTATCCCAAATGTATCCAAACTGTCCGATAGCGGCGAACTTATCTTCGCCATGCTTCTTAATAATATCACTGACTACCTTATCTCTATCACTCGTTCCGAAGTCAGAGTCTACATCGGGAATCTTCAACTCTTTACGAGTGATTTGTCCAGATTCCAGAAGGTCAAGTGCGCCTACATCGATGAAACGTTCGAAGTACAGACCATATGGGATTGGGTCAATCTCTGTGATTCCCAATAGGTAGGCGATGAGACTACCGCCAGAGGAACCACGCGCAATACCTCTTCGTTTAACAGAGTTTACGTAAGATTCTACAAGCAAGAAGTAACCTTCAAAGCCCATCTTCGTAATTGAATTGAACTCATAGTTAAGGCGTTCCTTATACTTCTGAACATCCTTCTTCTTCCTGATTTCTCTGCGCGCCCAACCCTTGTTAATCAATTCCTTTAAATAAGCAATCTCATCGTTGAAGCCTTCTGGAATGTCAACGTGAGGAATGATAGGTTCTGACAATGGAAGATCAACATTGCACTTATCAGCAATAACTAACGATGTACGAACAGCTATTTCAGCTTCATCGTAGGTCATTGAACCAAGAAGTTTCTTCGTTACTTCGCCAGCATCCATGATGTGAGTATCTTGATAAGTTTCTCCTGCTTCGCGATTCGTACCTATCTGAATGAAAATACCATGCAGTTCAAGGTCGTCTTCCTCAACGAAGTGAGAGTCCGTCGTTGCTACGTACTCGATACTTTCTTTGCCAGCCAAATCAACGATTGCCCGATTAAGCTGTTGTTGACGGAAGTCTCTGTGCGCTTGTACCTCTAAGTAATAATCTCTACCAAAAATTCGACGATACTTTCGTACAACCCCCCTAGCCAACTCTTTGTTCGCTTCTGTGATTTCGATTTCGCCATCACCAATCTTACCTCCTGCCAATGCTTGCTGGACTTCACTTGCCATGCACCCTGACATAACAATGAGTCCTTCTTTGTACCTTTCCAACAGTTCGTGGTCAATACGTGGCTTGAAATAGAAGCCTTCGAGATAGCCAAGAGATGCCAGCTTATTAATATTTCGTCTACCCTGCTCGTTCTTCGCCAGAACAGTCAAATGGTAGTATTTCTTTGTTTTGTCTTGAACGAACCTATCATCAGTAATGTAGAACTCTGCCCCATAGATGTGCTTGATGTTTTCCTTCTTCGCCAGCTTATGGACTTTCACAGCAGAAAATACATTACCATGCTCAGTAATAGCCACAGCAGTTTGTTTGAGACTTGCAACCTTTTGAATTACATCTTCTGGCTTACTCATGCCATCTAGCAACGAGTAAGCAGTATGTAAGTGAAGGTTTACGAATCCATCATAGCCCTTTGGTGTGGCATGATTGATTAAGACATTACCGCAAGTTTGACACACTTCATAACCAACTCCTAAATGATATTCTTGACAGTTGAACGCTCTCTTCGTTTGTCTTTCATGACTCTTATGTTCAACTTCCGACAATCATAGTTGTTGCAGTTAGGATGATATGAAGGGGATTTTATGCCATGTCGTAAATACATCAAATAATCCATTAATTTTAAAGTAAGTACTTTCTTTCCCTTCCTGACACTTGCTACTGCATGACCATTTTCATCTTCTCTCCAACGAAGATGCTCAAGGAGTGGAATATCTTCTGTATCGACAATGAACTTATAATGTTTTTCTTGAAACTGCTTGTTGTAAGTAGACATTCTCGCTATCATGCCTTCAATAACAAAACGATTCTTTTTGAATTGCTTTGACAGTTCTTCGTCCTCTTCTGACAAAATCAACTTATGTCTCGGACACATATAAACCTCATCAGAAGATACATAAAACCCTTGATGTTTTACATCACAAACTACGCAACCTTTCATGTTTATTACTTCCTTTCGTCTTAGGCTGTCCCACCTCGTTTAACTGCATCGGCAATCATTTTTGAGATTTTTTTGGCAACTTCTTTCGGATCAATTTCCGATGAGGTATTGATGACGATATTGACATTGACATTTGGAATCATCTTCAATTCAGCTAATTGTTTCGCCAGCAAATGACAACCAGAACAGCTTCTATCTAGATGAGCCAGAAAAGGATTGTCTTTAGGAATGCATCCACTTGTATTCATTTAGCATCTCTCCTAGTCTTCATAAAGTTATAGTCTTCCTTCAATATTTCATATAGCTTTAAATCGTTGAGTGTCCCATCGGATAACAGCACTTCATTCCGATTAACTCCGACAATTCTTCCACCATACTTATGGGTCATCCTGTCATAAGATTTTTCAATCGGATTACCGATTACAACAGAATAACTTAGCTTATTGAAGCCGAATCGTTCGAAGATATCGGACAAGAATTTCTGCAAATCTTTAACGAAAACCATATTAGCATCATTATAGAAGTTGATAATACGTAATGATTTTGCTGAATATAACTCTCTGTCGATGGAATAAGCCAAGTACCCAAGAAGCTTGCCATCCTTATCTCTACTTACAAATTCATGGTCTGTCCAAGTAGACTCTTTCGCCTTGTACTTGTCTCGATATGAATAGTTGTAAAAGAATTTGTACGTATCATTCATCCAAAGGTCAGTGAATTTAAGCTGTAATTCCTGTTCATATTTGATAGCCAAATCTAACATTCAACAGCACACCCTTCGCCAACCATAATTTTCTCGCCTGAGTGCGTATGTGCAAGATGTACAGACATTACTTTTCCACCTCTACTCCCATGATCTTAGCGTCCTCGTAAAGTTCTTCAAGGTTGCTGTTGAACTTCTCAATTTCATCAGCTTTTACATATTCTTCATGCGCGATTGTCAATACAACAGACACAAAGTAGTTTTCAGTTGCCATGTACTGCTCCGTAAAAAGTCTGTATTCTTCCAATGTTTCACTATATTGTCTGATGCACATCTTCATTAAATCAATTTTGTGCTTCAACACTTCTTCTGGTGTGTAATCACCAAGATAAGGTGACTTTGTATGCTTCGCTCTTGTTTGTTCAATATGTTCTTCATATGGTACTTTCTTAGGCATCTGACTCATCTTTATTTACCTCCAAATTTACGTTTTAGTCGTTCATACTCTTTCCACTCTTCATCAAGAAAATGACCATAAGTTTTTTCCCAATCAGGAGGAATAACGCCCTGTCTACCATACTCAAAGTATTGGATTTGTTCGATAATCCTGCCAGAACCACCATCTCCACGCTCACCATTATAAGCGGCTGTCATGCGTAAATCTTCGGCTTTGCCCCTAACTACCGCCACAATCCGTTCAATGCGCGAGTTTATTGCTTCATATGAAATGTTTCCACAATCATCTGTGTTACACTTGTATCCACCATCGGGAAGCTTTGTCCAAGTGGACTCTTTGCCACAATTACTGCAAGCCATTGTCATACCTCCTATGCGTAGTATACATTCACTTCATCGAGAGCATTGTTTTGGACAGTAATAATGAAATTGTGATTGTATCTTCTGTCCAAGTTTTTGAAGATTCCCAAATCAAAACTCATGATATCTGCATTTACTGAAAATACTATCCAGTCTATTTCATAGAATTGAAAAGCATTATTCATGAACTCTTCAACAACTTCTTCGACACTGGCTCCATCCAACATGAAGTGTTGAACTCCATCGGGAACACGCAACCCTCTTATGCCAACAGAATCAAAAACTACAACACTACGATTTCGCATTTGATTGTTGATGATATCTTGCAATACTCTCGACTTTCCAGCCTTGCCCTCAATTATTATCATAAATCTTCAAATCTCCTTCTACTGCATAATTTGATTTGCGTATCGTCGTACTCCACACTAGACAAAGACTAATCAAATTCTTTCTGAGTAAATACGCCTTTGTATATCAATAAGCGTATTAAGGCTCTAACTGCTTGGCTCATGCAAGTCCTCCGATGCTTGGATTTCCAAGTAGTATCTATATTCAGGATGACAATGGCAACTTTCATTCACATAATCCAGTTCGACGTTGATGAAGCTACCATCTGTGAAATTGATTTTTGCTGATTCGTTATCCTCATGAAGTTCAATATTCATGAAAACCTTCCCTGCAAAACGCTGATTAATGTCCTCTATATTGGCATTCATACTTGCTCATCACCCTTCTCGTGTTAGGTTATATGGATTTCGTGAAGTCGTTCTCTGTATCTATGAAGAATCATTCTTTGTCTTTCTGTAATTCCATCCTTGTTCCCTGTGATGCCATACTCAAAGTTACTCCCTGAATACTCCCTCTTTAACTCTTCTAATACTTCATTAAAAAGGTTTACAACTTCCTTGTGAGTGTTCGCACTTCTATGTGCAGTATCGTCATCGTACATACCCATTGTCATCACTCCCTTTACACCATTACACAATTCCAACAAGAACATGAGTTTCCATGTTTCTTTTCGACAGGCTCACTCTTCTTGACACTTAATTCATTAATTGATGCTAGATTATCAAAGAAATGATTGATTCTTTCCTTTACAATTTCATCAAAGGCAGAGTGTACGATTTTCTCTATTTCATTCTTTATTTTAATATCTTTACTGGTTGCATACTGCGAAAGCAACTCTGCTACATGCTTTTTCTTGTCTTTAAGCTTTGACTCCAACTCTTCTGATGTGAAGTTTAATGGGTGCAACGACACCAAATCACTCTCCTAACTCTAAATGGAACCCTTATTTTATTGAGTCTTCGTACAAAAACACATTTAGAAAATCTCTTATTTTTACAGCTTCTTTCCTGTTCAAAATAATAGTTCCTACAGGTCTTTCAATATAAATCATATCTACAGTTACATAATTCATATCAGACAGCTCAAAATTCAATAAATCCTTGGAATGTACATCACATACAGCGTTTAACCTTTTATTTTCTTCATTCATTCACTTTTCAACCTTTCTAAATAGAAGATTTGTTTTAACTAAACTTCATCTCTTGCTTTTTTGACCGCAACATAAACATCCAAAGCATAATCTTCTCTCATGTCTTCATATCCCCATATATTTTCATCAAGCAAACCTTTAGCCATATCTAAGCAATCTGCAAGAGCAAGCCGTAATTCATTCCTTTTCTCATCATATGAAGTTGCAACACCCATAAAATCATCCTCTTTTCACTTTCCCGAAATTATCATAAGACAATGACAAGCGCCATAAATTAAAATCCCAACCAAGTGGTGTTTTTCTGTACTCAATAAACTTAAACTCACCCTTCTCCCAACCAGAGCCATAAACCGCTGTTAAAGACTTTGACTTTAATGGAGAACCCCAAGACAATATCATTCGACATCCCACTTTCAATGAAATATATTAATTGAGTTTCAATACCAACCATATCCTGATGTTTCTTTGGGTTTATATAGCCTTGACGAGCCAAGGTACAGCCTTTTTAGTTTTTCTCCTGCAAATTCCTCATCTTTATGCTCTCCTGCTTGAATACACAGGTCACATATTGGACGACAACTTGCATCCCACTTGTTGCCTTGCCAATCACGATAATAGAAGTTCTGCTTTGATTCATCGACAGACTGAGCGAAACAGTTAGCACAACATCGACTCATATATAATCGTCCTCTCATACTGCTTTATTCTTTTCTTCCAAATGCTCAATTGAGCATTGTATTGCTTGTCACAAACCAATCCAACTTTCTTGTCTTCCTTCAATTTTTGTATCTGACTCTCATAAGTCGCCTTCATCGAGTGTAATGTCTCTAAATAAGGTTTATTCTGCATGCTCATTCAATTCCTCCAGTCAAGACGCTCCATTTCGGGTCTTCTTTGAGATAGTGGAATGGTGTGGTAATTGGCAATGCACAAATGGAATCCCACTCTTCATTTTGCATCATATTAATGACATAATGCGCTCTCACACCTTTCATATGCAAGCCACCAACATAGAATCGTATAAAAAATTTCTCAGTGTCGATTCTTGCATGGTCTTTGCTCAGAAAAGCACTTTCAACCTTATCGCCAATCATCAACCGAAATAATCTAAAGTATTTCCCAATATCTTCTTTTGTCTTTGTGAAGACTACAATACTCACTTTATCAACCTCGTACATCTCATCACCCTTCCGCTAAATGTTATACTTATATTATAGTACTTTCTTTGGTATCGGTCAATGGTTTATAACAAAAAAGAGAGACAAATGTCTCCCTCTTGAACGGTCATTCTTTTTCTCTTAAATATAATGCAAATATCATTCCTGTACCATCAACAGAAAGAGTTTTAAAGCCCTCTTTATTCATAGGAATCCAGAAGTCCATCTCCCAACCGTTCGTGTCAGCATCACCCTTTTTATAGCCAAGACTCTCTAACAACTCTTGCAATGTGAATGGATTAAGCTCTGTTCCGCTCAAATCCACTTCAAGTAAGTTTTCCTCTTCGTCGGGATTCGATGCTTCAAGTTTGTTGATGAACCCTTGTACAATCGGAAGAAACTTTTCCTTAACACCTTCTGTCAATTGCCATCTATTCGTCATTTACTCATCTCCTTTTCGTAGCATTTCCGACAGAGTACCTTGTAGACAGGAATATGCTTATCCTCGTCTTTCTCTTTCCCCATTACAACAGTTTTCCCTTCGGTCTGCATTACGCCATTAACAAATCGACCATTCATAACACCTTCGTTAGAGCATTCGGTACATTCAGAACGAATCCGTTCTATCACATCTGCTCTTTCAACCAATCTTTTACTACCCTCAAACAACTCTCCTTTAAAGGTTGTCATAAGACCATAAGCTATTACTGTAACTCCAAGCTCGTCAACAACGCTTGAAAGCTCGTCAATTTGTTTAGTTGTAAAGAACTGAACCTCATCAACAAAAACAATGCGTGGCATAAATGTTTTGGTCATTGCAAACATAATGCCCTCAATGTCTGGTGTTATAAGACTTGCAGGGATTTTCGTCTCAATAGCCCTAGATGTAACGTATCCATAGTCTCTTGTGTCTGTTACAGGCTTGAAGACAAGTACACTCTTGTCGTTTGATTTATGATTGTACCAGTCCATAATCAAGTTAGCTGATTTACTGGCATTCATAGAACCATATCTAAATATTAGTTTTGCCATTACTATCACCAAGCCCTTTAATCGTTTTACTTCCATTGCCGCCACTGACGTACACTTCACTCTCAGAGAAAAGTTTTAAAGTCTTCAGAAATAAGATTGGTTTGTTGTTATTAGTGATATCAATCAGCGCTATTTCGGCAACGTCCTTAACACCAATTTTAGTTGGCATCTTCAATCACAGTTTCTGCATCCCAAAGACGAAATGCATTTTCTAGCTTAATAAGCTCTTCAACACTCATTACTCCACCAGAACTGCGAGAACTGCGACCCCAAATATACAGCTTTTTCTCGTCTCTGTCGTAAGATGCAGGGAATATACCGCCTTCAATGAATATGCGTCTACTCTCGATGTTGGAGATTTTCGTCGCACGAAATTCTGGAAGTGCTTCATTAATCTCTCGTAATAGCTTGCTTCTCTCTACTCTAAGCATTTCTGTTCGTTCTTTCTTTGTCATTAAATCACTCCTCTAGAAGTATAAAAACATACCTATTACACCAAGCATCAAAAGCAATCCTGCAAACACCATGAACAGGAACATCGGGAAGAAATCACTCTTAATCAATGACCATCACATCCAATCCATCAACACAATAAACATTGCCTTCGCTGTCCTCCGATAAATCCTTCTCAAAGACTCGAAGCTTTACATCATTTACAGATGAATGAGCCTGAGTCCACACATAAAAAGAACTTCCTTCTTTAAATTGTTTTAAACCCTTTTGATTCGTATAAAGGATAGCTGCTCCTGTATTTACATTCACAGCATCATATGCTTCGTAAATCGTACACTGTTGTCTAGGCATCAGCCTTCACCTCTTCTGACTTCCCTCATCTTTTCTAAGCCTTGACGAGCCAGTTTGTCGCATTGTTCATTGTAAAAGACTCCTGAGTGACCCTTAACCTTGTTCCAAGTGATTTTAAAGAAACCATCCTCAATCACTTGTAGAAGCTCTTTCCATAACTCTGGACTCTCGACAGGCTCTTTCTTGCTGTTCTTCCAGCCATTTGTACGCCAGTTATCATACCAACGCTGATTCATACAGTTTATAAGATATGCACTGTCAGAAAAGACTTGAATCGGATAATTCATGTTTGATTTGATGCGCTTCAACCCATTTATGATTGCTTTAATTTCTTCCTTCTGATTGGTTGTATTCTCGAATCCATCCCAACCAGTAAGCATCTTGTTTTTATCGCCATATTCAGTCTTAATGTCTACACCCTCAAATTCACCGAATAAGAGAGTGTATCCATATCCACCAAGACCTTTTTCTTCGCCATTATTGACGCTTGAACCATCACCCCAAAGGTGGATTTCTTTTTCCATGATTTAATCCTCCAAGTACCATTTTCCTTCAACGATTTCATATAGATGAATCAGGTCATCGAGACTGTCGTAAACTACTGGTGGTCTTCCATCGTATTCACAAGAAACAGTTCTACCTTGGCGAATCAATTCAACAGCGCGCAAAAATGGAATTTCCTTGCGCTCTAGCACCCACTTTGCACCAAGAACTGTATGAGATAGTGGCAACCATTGTCCAATATGTTTAGTGGACATAGCATCCTTTAACACAACAATCCCCTCCGATTTTCGTTGAACTATAATGTCCTGTACAGGCTCAATCATTTCAGCCTTTTGTGCAATGTCGATTCTCTCTACCATCTCAGCGGTTGTGAATATTTTCATTGGTTATCCACTCCTTTAAAAGTTCTTTCTTTGGCATCAGTGTCATCATGAACATCAAGCTTTTTCAAGAGCTTTCTCATTTCCTTTACGATGAATTTGTTTGCTTCTACTTCATTATTATTGAATAGGCTTACGACTACACGCATCATTTTATCTGTCTGTTCTTCGGTCAACCCAAGTGCTTCAATGACTTCTTCGCCATTCTTACTCATTGATATGAATGTCAGTGTCGCCAACAGGTCAATTGCTTGCTTCTTGGTCATCTGTTTGCTCATGGATTCACTACCTTCCAAAACTTTCTATAAAAGATGTGCGATATAAAGGCATGATTGTCTCCAAAGAGTAGAGTATCAAGGAATGTATAGTTTACAATTCCATCTGCATACACCTCTGCATCTTCACCAGTTGAAACAGTAACAAACTCATAATCTTCTGTTTCTGTAATGGCTGTATCAACTAAAGCATAGACAACTGCTCGACCTCGTTGTACTTTAGCCGAAAGAACTCTTGCGCCTAAAGGAAGGCGAATCATCTCTCTTTCATCATCAAGCTTAAACTTATGAATTGTTTGCATAAATGTATTCCTCCATCAGTGTGACAAACATAGTCAAGAACGGAATCTTTGACTCTCCTGCGTTGTATCCAACAGAAAGGTCAACAAACATCTTTTCATGTTCGATATTAGTTGGAATGTCGCTACGCTTCATCAACTGCTCCATCTCATTGACAAGTAGAGTATTGTCGATGAGCTTGACGATTTTGTAGTCTTCTTCTGTCGGTTTCGGCAATCCAGCGACTTCCCAAATGACTTCCATAATGCGGTCTTCTACTTCTTTATACTGTGGAATGTTTTGCTTAACTGGTCTAGCCAAGTCATTCACTACACTTTCACTTCCATCATGAAGCAAGCAGTAAAGCTGTAAAAGTGTAGAATATCCAAGCTTACGTGCGACTCTCGCGCACAAAATGGAATGTTCACCTACACAATAGAATCTGTCACCATGCCCTGTGAATCGACAAATGTTAGCCAATGAATGAGCAATATCATTGATAGTGATGTCTTCTGGTCGAGGGTCAAGGACATAGAAATGTCGTCCAGAGTTTACCTGAATGTAATCGCCAATTCGTTCTTGAACATAAGATGGGTGTGTAATGATTTCATCGAAAGCTAAAATTTTATCGTTTGTCATTAGTTTTAATCTTCCTTCACTAAAAATATTTTTTTAAGCATTTTCTCGCCATCCATATTGTGGCTATCCATGAAGTTGCATATCATTAGAACGATAAAGACAACAGTCGTTACAAGGCACAATATAATATTGATGATTGGTACAAATGTTAATATGATATAAAGAACCCATATCTCTTCTGCTATATCTCTTACATCTCCATATAGATACTTTTCATCGAGATTGAATACAATAAAAAGTATGAAGAACACGATTGCTGTTGATATAATCCAAGACAATAAAAACCCCATCAAACATCCCTTTCCTTCCATGTGTGATTATATGTTGCTCTCACTTTGTCGCCAACGCCTTGATATCTGTTGTGACCATCCTTCTTGCTGTTCTTCAAAATATAAAGAATATCAGTAAGAGAAATGATTCCATTAATGTACTTTCTTTGGCATCAGTCTAGTAAAGAGCAACAAGTGATTTGCACAAATGACGCTTTTTAATCTTTAGCTCGAATAGTTTTCTACCTTCAATCTTCAGGTGATTGTTCTGCTCAGAAATCAATTTTTTGATGTTCTTTTTTCGACCTCCACCCCTCACAATTCGTAGCATTATTGCACATTGCTCCGTTGCCTCCCTCACCTTCTCCTCAATAGAAAGGATCAGGCGAATTTGCTCCTCTTCTTTTCGTTCCATTTCACGAAGATGGTCGAAGTGCAATTCAAGCATCGCTTCTCTTTCAACGCCTTCTCGCACATTCTTTAGTAACGGTTTGTAAGTGACTTCTGGAAATCTGTTTACAGTAACAACCGTCTTCAAATCAGGAGACAAAAAGAATGCCGTTTGTCGGTATGCGTAAAGAACGTTGATTCGTCCATCGTAAGACAGGACTGTGCCAATACGTACAGCGTGTTTAAGCATCTCTTTCGCTGTTCTAGTAGCCACTACCATATCAACACTATTGAAGTGCTGTTTCATGCGTTTAAAGGCGTGAGTGGACAGTTTTACTGCTTTTACATACAGGTTATTCTTTACTTCTTCGTTCTTCATCATTTCAATCATTTCGCGAATGTGCATATTGAACTCCTTTTCGAACTCTCCTTTGCTCTTGGTATAACGATATTCCTTCTCTTTGCTCATCTTGGCTCCCCTTTCAGTTTATTTTAACTCTTTTCTTTATAATAGTACTTTCTTTAGCAACAGTCAAGTATTAAATAAGAAATAATAATGGAAATCTTTTGCTTAGACGGTCTATTTAAAATAAGAAAAGCCCACTCACATATGCAAGCGGACTACTTTCTTTGGTATCTGTTATTACTTAGTTACTACAGCACTTGCTCCGTTGATTTCAACCCAACCATGCTTCAAACGTGCTTCCATTTCCATCTTTTTCAGAAGTTCTGGTGTGATGGATTGTTGCATCAAGTTGTATACATTTGCTACACGCTCCTATTTGCATTCTTCTTGTCGAACTTGATCTTCTTTTGTTCGACTTCAAATTCTGCACTTCTTCGACGCTGAACTTTGCCAACAGTGAAAGTTCCACGATTGTAGACTCCTTCTCCATCACAAGCCCGACAAATCTCGAAGTTTATTGAACCCTCACCTTTGCATGTTCCACAGAGTTTCATGTTGCATCGTCCTCCTGTTGAAGTTGTACTTGCGGATACAAACCAGTAATATCAGTCAAGGTTTTGAACATTGTGAGGTGGTCATATTCAGCCTTTTCATGACTCAATCCTTGATCCTTTAACTCTTGCTCCATTGTTGGAATGTCTAGTAAGGCTAGGGCAATAGTCAATGTATTTAATTCTTGGATATTTAGTCGAACATCGATTCGATTTCTCGATTTTACCGTAATTCTTGCCATCTTCAATTTCCTCCTAAGAAGTCTTTCTCATATATTGGCGAACCTCACGCGATCTACGCTTACGCACTTGTATTGCTTCCTCATCGGGCATAAACTGTTTATCCTTGTTTTGAATGACTTGGCGCATCTTGTGAACACTAACGATGCTAAGATTTAAGCTCTCTAGGTCAGTCATGTCAGTCGCGCCTAACACTTTACAGCATTCAAGATATAGAAGAGTATCATTGCTTCTTGTCTCAGGATTGCAACTAAGCACATGAAGCACCAAGTCTTTCACTGTGTTAAGTTCATTCTCAATCTTGTTCATTTTATAACCACCTTTAATTTATGTTTATAGTACTTTCTTTAGCATCATTATTTGCCAGATGAGCCGATCTTACCTTGACCACGAACTGATGGAATGGCTCGAAGTGCTTCCAGAGCGATTTCCTTTACTTTTGCGTCGATTACAGGCACAAGAAGAAGTTGAGCAATTGCTTTCGTATAAGGATATATGATATTCTTCTCTGCATCGAACAAGTCAGGATTCTTTGCAATTACTAAAGTTTTATCATTCTCATTAGTCAGACCGATGAAGATTTCACCACGATATCCTGAGTCAACTACCCCTGCTCGTAATGCCATTCCCTTAGAACCTGTTAAACCGCGCTCTTTTCCGATGAGAGCATAATCTTTCGTCACACTGGACGCGATTCCTGTTGGAACCAGTTTCGTCTCATGTGGAGCGAATGTCAGGAATTCTTGCTCGAAGTTTGCGTAGATATCGTATCCAGCGTTCTCTTCAGCTTTAGAAGGAATAATTGCATCCTCAGTTACTTTTGCAAAGAGAATCGTTGGCTTCTTAGCGGTAGCCGCAACCTTCGGCTTTCCTTTGAACTGAGATTTCTTGTTCTTGTCAATCTCCCATAGATTAACCTTCAGACGCGAAGTACCTTGTTCTTCCGTTTTAATTTCTACGATTGCTTCGTAAATGTTTTCATCTGGTTTGATGTTCATTTCCTTGATTACTCCAAGAGTACTCTCAGACTTAACCCAAACCGTTTCATCTACCTTATAGTACCGCTTATCTGTTCGTTTCTGCATTGTTGCATTCCTCCATTATATAATACTTTCTTTGGCATCAAATCCGTTATGACTTTCTTCTTTCTTATATCTAATATTCTATCACCATCACTATCATAAGTCAATACTTTCTTTGGTTTCGACAATAATATATTTTTATGTCAGTTTTAACAGCTTATTTCCGTATTGCGACAACTTTTTACCCACAGGGCAAGCCTTGCAAGCGTGGGACAATCCTGTTGCATCCTTCAAATTATTGAAATGTGCGCGTGTCCGACAACCATCACAAGGTTGTTGTATACGGTCAATCTCCATCAGCAGTTTTACGCGCTCTCGACGCACTTCGGCTTTCATTAGTGCAGACTAGGCTCATCTTTGTCATCCCTGATTCGTTTAAATACAGGAAACCGTAAAGAGATACCGCCATCTTCGTTCGAAGACTCTTCGAAATATTGAATTTCAGCAATCTTACCAATAAGACTTAATTCTTTAATATCTTTAGTATTCCAGAGCATATTTCGTTCAGTGTCCGTAAACCCTGAACCTACACCTACTCTATAACCTTTGTAATCTACTACAATAGCCCCTAGAGTTCCTTTGTACTTACCACTACCTTCCTCCAGTTCAAGGACTTGAAGGTCAACTGTGTGCATTTCCTTAACCTTCAAGAGTACGTCTGAACGCTTGGTGACATAATGCCCATTTGCCGTATTAATCATCAATCCTTCGTGACCATTGGCAACGACTTCTTGCAGAATTTCGCTAATTACAGCTTTATCATCTCCAATGTATAGAACTGGTAGTTGACGAATGAACTGCGGTTTGGCGTTGTTGAAGAGTTCACCAATTTCCTTGCGTCTCGCTTCATACTTCAACTTGGATCTCCCTTCCAAGAACTCTTCTAGCGGCAGACCATCGAACACATTAAACTCCAAATTCTGCTTAATGCCATCTTTACGTACTACCTTCTGTGTCGCTCGGAATAGTTCGTCACTTGGAAGTCTCTTCGGATTTTCAAGCAATAATTCTCCATCAAGAACGAAGTTGTCAGGTAACTTCTGTGCAATCTCAGCTTCGATATCAATCAGGTCATCAATCGGTTGACCTTGACGAGTGTAAAACTGAACAACTCCATCCTTTTTGATTGCTACGCAACGGATTCCGTCAAGCTTCAACGTAATGTAGAAGATACCTTTAAGCTTGTGTCCATGGTCTTTGAACGCTTTTGCCAGCAAAACATCGAACTCATGGATTGTTCCCTTGCCATATACTTTATTAATTGTTCCAGAAGTAATGCCGCACTTGTAATCTTTCGTGAACATGTCTTGGAGAAAGTCATGCTCTTCGTCTTCATGTTCGTTGATAAAGTTGGCAATCGCCTTCACATCTTCATCTCGTCCAGAGTTATTCTGAACGATATACTGCATTGCTTCGAAAACGTTGTAAAACTGAATATGATAATGATTGCTCTGGAAGTCAGAGAATTTCTGCAACTTCTTCGCTTTGATTCCAGTAAGGACGAATGGGTTGTACATGAACTCTAAAATCCTACGGAACTCAACATTACCCTCATTCGCTTTCAAAATAGACTCCTTGCCTGACCTGCTTGACGTTTCTTTGATTCGCTTGAATACATCAACAATATTCTGCATTTAATTCCTCCAATACTTTCTTTATCTTCTATTTAATCATTGTACGAGGATTGAAAGGCTTGAATCGACGAACTTCCTTACCATCAACCAATGCATCACCCAAGAACATTTCCTCTGGACGAAGCCAGTATTGACCTTGAGTGTCGATATACAAGACAAGCTTTTCTTCGTACTGGACATTGAATTGCCCATCATAGATGAAGACATTTACTGTCGCACCTGTTTCGGTGTGTTTTGCTTCGATATATTTCCCTGCTTTATTAGTGTCAACACCAGACTTAGTGATGCCTAATACGTAATAATCATTGCCCTTGTGGTGGCGGTAGAACATTTTTCTCACCCTCCATGTATCTGCCCACAATGTTTGCAATCTCTTCCGCTATGGAGACAAACTTTGATAGTGGCATACTTATTAAGCCTTGCTCAATCATTCGAAAAGCACCAAGCTCTCTTAGACGCTCAACATCAGTAAGACTTACCTTCTCGACGTTTTTCTTTAGCCACTCTAACTCAGTGATTTTCATCGGACTAATTCCACAAGGTCTTCAAACATTCCAAGAACATCAGTTAAACCATGTGCATGTCCATGCTCCCATGAAATGTCGAACAACAGTTCGAATTTCGTATTGTGTTTCAGCCTATAAACTTCCATCAAATCGTTGCGGAAGGAGCCAATGCCATCATGGGTCTTATACTTACCTTCTTCAATTCGTGCGTAAATCGTTGCGTATTCGCTCATATTGTATCCCCACTCTCTTCTGAGATTTTTTCAAGATATTCTTTTCTTAGCTTTGATTTCCTTACATAAGCGTCTGCATCACCACTCCGAAGGTGTTTGCTACAATTACATTTAGGGCAGTAAATTTCAGAGTAATATCCAATCCCTGATTGAACAATCGTCCATTCATGCTCACAATTGTCTTCGGGTTTCTTCCTTTTCCAGAACATGCTTACACCTCATTAGCCATATGCTTCAATTTCTTCGCATACTTCTCCATACCAACTTTCAAATTCACCAGCTCTTCAATCACAGCTTTATCAGAAGAGTAGAAGTCGCGACACATGTTTCGATTTTTCTCTTTGATACGCTTATTCAGCCATTTCACACAATCCTTCACACCCTTACTTTCGGCAAGAAACTGTTCGCGCATTGTCATCATAATTGCAGAAGGTTTGTTACAATTTGATTTACAAGCTTATTGTCAGCCTTACCTTTAACCAAAGGCATTACTTCCTTCATTACCGCACCCTTGTTTGGTGTTCCACTAATACCCTCGATTACTCTGATAACGATGCTATTGATTTCCTGCTCAGACATTTGCTGTGGGAGGAACTTGTCAATGAAAGCAAGAGAATCAATAATTACTGCTTCTCTACTTAACTTCCCTGCTTTCGCAAAAGCATCGGCTTCCTCTTGGATTTGCTTTTTGAATGTTTGAAGCACTTGTACAGCTTCTTCTTCTGAAATCTCGCGAAGAAGCTCTTTTTCCTTTTTCTGCACTCGGTCGATAACCAAGCGTACTGTCGTCAGTGTCGCTTTATCTTTGTTACGCATTGCGTCCTTCATCTCATCTATCAACTGTTGTTTGATTGTCATATGTTTCTCTCCCTTATCCGATTACTTCAAAGAAGTAAATTGTATTCATAGTTTTAACGACCATCTTCTCAACGAAATTTGACTCGCTATATTTAACATCTTGCACCATTGAAGTTCGAAGATTCATTCCTTCAAGAACATTAGCGGATTGAGGAATGAATACCGCGCTGTAACCTAACTGAATCTCATAGGATTCAATAAATGTTTGATTAAGAAGTTCGTCATAAGAGAAATTCTGTGCTGGCTTTGCGACCTTCGGCGTTGCACCATCAGATTCAGTAATTTTCACTAAAAGCAATTTACGTTGTTTGCTCATACATTCCACTCCTAATAATTAAATATTTCAATTGCTGTTGCTGGCGTAGGAGTTGTGTTATGATGGAACACACCAACTACTCTATGTTTTTCGCTATGATAAATATCAACCTTGTGACCAACCTGTTTTGCTATAAATTCCTGTATTTCGCGAAGTTTTTGTTCAGTCATTGTTTTTGATTTCCTCTACTATTTTATTTTTGATAATTTCTTGCGACAACATCAGGAATCTATCCTTAATGGAAAAATCGATTTTAGTGTTGTCAACACTGGAAAGGTATTTGTCCCTTTCCTCTTTCCCATCTTCTAATATCCATTCTATACTTTCCTTGGCATCTTCAAGAGTAGCGTTATTGAGCTTCATTCCTAGAATGATTCTCTTTTCGGGAATGCTAGGATAAAAGCATTCTTTCAATGGCTTCTTTTTGTTGAAGTAATCCTTAATCATTACAAGCAACCTATACGCATGTGATAACTGTTTGCCATCATAACCATACTTCTCGATTTTGTGTATGATTGATGGGTATGGATGGCACATAGCCTTCGCTTTCTCACACATCATTCCATACATTGCTCTCATGAATTGTGGAGATAAAGTTTCCATCAATTCATCTCTGAGCGACAGTATTTGATTGAATTCTGTTTCAAACTTAGGATTCACATAGTAGTAGTCAGTGTACAAAAGCTCGATGAACGATGGATTTGCTTTTAGAAGTGTCTCGAAAAACACTCTAATATCCTTAATGTCACATTGACCCCACTTCGTATCTACCACAGTAGAAACAGGCTTACTATTTCGAATCAGATTGTCTAGCGTTGGAACTACAATGGCTTTCATGTCAATGTCCGATTGATATTCCTCTGTATTCAAATCTAATCCGTAGTTTTGAGAGCCATAGATACCGATAAATGCTACTGTATATCCATCTGATTTAAGTATCTCAGCTTGCTCTTTTAGAGCGTCGATAAGTGACAAGCGTATCACCCTCCAAATTGTAAATGGAATCGCAGTTTTATTGAGAAAACCACACCACTAAAATGTGGTTTTCTCAGGTGTTTCAAAACCGCGTTTTTAGAAAATCAACGATTTTAGATGAAGCAGTCGCAATCCACACCGCACACCATATCTTCTTCCTCTTCTTCACCGATTGCCAGATACACACCAATTTCATCTTCGCCTTGCTTGTAGAAATCGTCAGTATCAGCCATGATGTTGAACACAAGAACTCCAACAGTTGACTCATTCAAAATGAGAAGGCTAATCAGATTGTCGATTTCAAGTTCTTCACGCACTTGATTAGACAATTCCTTCAATGCCGCACGATAAACTCTTTCTTCTTGACTCTTTAAGAGTTGAAGTGTCAAAATCAAATCTACCAATTGCTCGCTTACAATTACATGTCCTACCTCGTTAGCGTATACCTTTACCATTCTGCATTCTCCATTCATTAAGTTATTTTAGTTTTTAGGGCAATGAATCCTTACTTCTTCTTACTCGCCTTCTTGCTGGTTAGTCCAATTGTAAAGTCGCAACATTGTAGTATGAATCACAGGGTCTTCATAACCTATTGCATCAGCTTCGGAAACCCATTGGCAGTAGGCATTTGCTTCATTAGCTGTACCATCACCTTTTGGTTCTTCATACGGAAGATTCGTCACATCAACAGCGAACAGATACATCTTTGTTGTGTTCAGCTTCGATGTTCGAGCCATCCCTAATGCAATCAGGTTAACTTCATCAGCGGTATAGCCAACTTCTTCAAGCAGTTCTCGAACTGCACATTGACGAGGTGTTTCGCCTTCTTTATCCATGCCACCTTTGACTGTTCCAAATACAGGCGAATCAGCCATTTCACCACGAAGAAGGAATTGAACGTATCCTGATTCATCTCTTCGGTATGGAAGAACTGAGACAGCTTTCCCATTAAGAAGCCAAGGCTCACGAATGTAAATGTATGTTCCATGTTCTTCCGAAGTACGTTGCATCAGTTCGACCCATTTAGTCTTGTGTAGCGATTCATGCTTTACTGTCATCTTCTACAACCCTTTCATCTCAGTTAGCTCATTCACATAATGAACAGCCTTCTCTAAGCGTTCTTGATAATTTCCACTGATAGTTACAAACTGAACTCCATACTGTGTAAGCATTTCTTTAAGCAAGTTATTGTTGTTCTCACGCACCTCTTGCTCTCCAAAAGAGCGTGTACCATCATCAACCCACTTAACATCTGGCTCCAAGAACAACCACAAGTCATATTGCTGTAACTTGATAATCTCATCTAAGATTGGTTGTTTTTCAGATAGATACAGTTGTGAGAAGTATTGAGTTACAACTGCTTCTGTATCAATGAACATTACTTTGTTGGCATTTTGCAGTTGAACTTTTTCATGATACTTATGCTCAAAAGCAATCTCAGCGTAATCTTCTACGCGAGTAATACCTTCGCATCCACCCAATCGTTCATAGTAAGTGCGACCAAACTCTTCAACATAAGTTGTGTTATATAGATTGGCTAGGTTTTTAACCAACGTACTTTTACCGCAACTTTCTGTTCCTACGATAACCACTTTCTTAGCAAAATAAGGTTGTACTATCTTCGGTATCATGTTCCAGTGTTTCATGACACCTTCTTCACGTAACTTTGTTCCAGAAATGCTGTAGGTTTCGCGTTCAGAATCAATGACTACATGTTTTGCAGTTGGATACAGTTTTTCAAAGATTGGTGTGTAGCTATGCTCGGAACTGAATACTGCATCAATTGGCTTACCAATTTCTTTCTGAATTCCTTCTGCACCTTTCACCCAATCCTCAAGTTGTCCTGTCTGTTCTTCGTAAACAGCATGAACATGTACGTGCGGTAGGTCTTTCGTGAGTTGAGTCCACCAGCGAAGTCGCATAGCGTAATCAACGTGTTCAACCTTTCCACCCTTTTCGCAAAGCATCTTCTCATATTCAGTATCAAAAGATACGATTACATGTAACTCATCAACCATCGTTGATGCACGAATCATTGCGTATACATGTCCCAAGTGAGGGAACGGAAGGAACTTGCCGCCATACATACCAACTTTTCCGATTGTCATGTTAGTTCACCGCCTGTTTTTTAGAAATTTTCATCCAGTTGATGTATCCGTAAACGCTGTTAAACAAGAATGCTGTCCACATAACCATCATCGTCCAATCATTACCGCCTGTTTGCGTAAGAGCGATGACCCAAAGTGCAATCGACAAGATGTTTACTAGAATCCATAGAATCCATTGTTCTGCATATCGTCTCAACATCAGGATTTGTGCGATTACCGACAACACTACTGCCACTGAATCGAGTCGTACCTGTTGACCACCAATACTATGAAGTAATTGTGCATAAGCCACAGAAGCAACAACTGCAATCACTACAACGCTAATCCAACCTTTTGCTGTCAGCTTCTTAGCTACAACATCTTCCCCACTGACACTGTTTTTCGTTTTATTCTTATTCCACAGATAGAGTCCAACGAACTGCAATGGGAAGTAGAACAAAGCATTTAACATCGACTCACCATACAATCCATATGTATAAGAGATGTAGGCATAAGTTCCTGCTTGTACAATACCGAAGTAGAAGTTTGATATCTTCCCTTTGGCAACCAATACCACACACAGCATACCTGTCATCGACGAAATTAATCCAAGCAAAGAGTCATCGAATGCGAAGAATAGATAAATGTTAATCGCAGTGAATACAGTAATCCAAATCTTCTCAAACATTGTCCAACCCTTAACCATGTTGTTCATTTTTATTCCTCCAATGTTATTTAGTACTTTCTTTGGCATCTAATTAAGATTTACTGAGTCCGATTTTTCGCAAAAATGACTTGAATCTACTTACTTCCTCGGAATCTTCTTCAACTTCCTCGTCTTCTTCGTCGTCACGCTCATGCTCATCTTCTTCATATTCATCCTCACAATCTTCGCTCACATCATAGTCGCTGTCATATGAATAATCTCCAACAAGCTTAAAGTGTTCCTTTAACTCTTCTTCGCTAACGCCAAGCCCTACCCCTTCATTCCTTAAAACAATGTATTTACCCTGCATGTTTTTGACTCTCCATGTTTCACCAACAGCATTGAATGGAAATCCATCAAGTTCTTTTGTCTGCTTATATGATTGACCAATACTTGCTCCCATCTACACATCTCCTTTAGTATGACTTTACTTCTAATTCAAACTTCTTAGCGAATTTTTCGATAAAGTCTTTTTGTTCTGTCGTTGGAGGGTTGTTCATTTTCGCCTTTGCTTGAACAATAGCTTTATCGCGAATCTCTATGGTAACAAGTGGCTTGTCAACATCGTCTGCATCCCGAAGGAACGCAATAACCGATGTACCTTGTCTCACTTTTCCAACATAACTTCCTACGCAATGACCTAAGACATTTCCTTCACGAACCAAATCCTGAGTTGTCATTGGAGTGAATATCCTAAAGCCATCCATTGCGTATTTGTAGATCGCGTTCTTCTCACAAATTTCATCCCATTGCTTTTGCTCTTCCGCATTCAACTTAACCTTATAGTTCCTTGCAACGATATCATGATATGTTCTCAGGAACTTAGGGTATCTATCGAATCGCTCATATCCCATTTCATTAGCCATTCTAATGTAATCTCTATATTGGGATAACGCTGTACCAACAGAAAGTCCTTGAGATACATCGCACTCGTAATAGAGGTATCTAATCAAGTGTTTCTCTGGCAATCCATACCTCTTTGCAGTCTGTAACGCTGAGTCATAGTAAGTACCTTGAGTATAGATATAGCTCATCTCATTAGAAGAGAACTCTTTTATCTTCTCAATCCCATACTCAACATCAAGAGATTTAATGTGGTTAAGTTGATTTATCATTCTATTGTCGCCAGTTTCGTTATGCCTGTAACATTGTAGATTTCCAATGGAAATGCCAAACTTATTAAACATCTTCCATTGCGTTTTCGATAATCCAAGTATCTCCATTGGAGATTTTCCATTAATATTTACGATACACAAGTTGCTATCTACCTTAATTCCTGCCTTATGCAGTAATTCGTAGTAGCTGTATTCGGTTATGAGTCTATGAAAGAACCTTCCGAACATCTCTGTTCGTTCCATCCCCATCGCACCAAGATATTGATATGCTGATTCATACAAACCTTCATTCCCTTTTGTGGAAAGGAAATCGAATACTTCCTTTCGTTTCATGCGGTCATACGGAAAGATGCTGTCAACGTTTCTTGCGCTGAATTGAACATCTTTCGTGTTGCGTTTAATCCAGTACATCTTATTTCTTAGGTCATAATACATCTCAGTTACAATTCCATCTTTTCCAGCGATTTTATTTGATTCGCTAGGTTCATGAATATAGTAGATGTGGAAACCGTAATCCATGCGTTCTACCATATACATTGTTCCAATCAATTTGTCCTTCGGAATGTATCGACCATTTCCATAATCCTCATACTTCTCGTAGCCGAAATTCCTAATAACATCCTTCAACTCCTTGACCTTAGTTTGAGTACTTTCTTTGGCAACCAATAAATCACTCCTTATTATTGAGGGAAACTTATAGGAGGATTTCTTACAACAACTCGATTGATATACTCGAACTCAGACATTGCAATCATACCTTCCATTTCACAACGCTTCTGATAATTCAAGTATGAATTGTCGATTCCATTGTTGTCTTCGTCTCCCATGGCACAAGCAATTGCCATCATAATGTTCACCTCTTTTTTATGTTTTGTTTTCGTTTGCCTTACAAGTAATATAATAATACTTTCTTTGGCATCTGTCAACGCTTTTTGAAAAGTTTTTTATAATACTTTTAAAGGGTTTTAACGATAGGCGCACAGAAGTAATATAGGTCTTGTCCTATCATAGACGGCGCTTTGCCGCACTTTACACAAAACGGTAGTCTAGTGGTATCTGTAACTTCTCCTGAATCATCCATTTCGACTCTATTGCAGTTAATAGGCAAAAAAAAATAAGGAGGGCTTATGCCCTCCAACTACTTCTTCTTCTTGCGATAAATAATAACCTGCGCCAGCACAGTAACAGCCAATGCTAAATTCAAAATCTCTGTAACCAGATAGCCAAACGTTCCGAACTTGATGAAGATAACAAACGCATTGACAGTCAATAGTGAGATTGCTACGATGAGCAAAATCCAGAATGGCATAGACATACTTGAAACATCTTTCGTCTTATAGTTTTTAACTATTTGTGGGAAATAGCAAATAGTTAGAAAGATGGTTGCCAACATTGGTACGATATCTAGTAGAAAACTATCCATTGTTAATATCCTCCTTGACATAAGTCATAAAGTCCTCGATGAGCGAATCAATGTCTAAGAATACAGCACCATTTTGCTTGACAAGACCTACAACGAACAGATTTCGATACATGAATTGATTCTCTGTGCAATCCTCAATCAAAGCGCCAATCTTTTGCGTATTGTCTCTACCACCTTGACGAATGTCTGTATACAAAGCAAAGATAGGCTTCCCTGTAGTAGAATACATGCCAATCTCTGCGGCTACGCCAGAATCAATCTCAACTCCATCAATAACTGCCACTAAGAAATCGGAAGTCATTAACGATTCTGAATCAAGCTTCGCAATCATTACACTATCAGCATAACTTGATTTATCATTAATCGTTTGCTCTTGCGGCACGAACAAGTCTAGCTGTTCACCTGTTATCTCTCGATAGGCTCCTCGTAATTGAGTTGCAATAACTCGATTCACCATTCTGTCTCCCAATGAGAAAAGCCCATTAGCCAAATAACCCTTCATCATTAAACCCCCTATAAATGAATTAAGTAGGGAAGGCGTTTTGCCCTCCCCTGCGTACTATCCACGTTTCTCAAACAGTGCTTTGATTGCATCCTGATTTGCACCAGAAACTCTATCCAACACATTGCCAGATTCATCTAGCAACATAATTGTCGGTGTGCTTTGTACTCCAAGCTTTTGTGCCAATTCAAACGCCGCATTATCCATAGCAATATCATGCGATTCATCAACTTTCAAACCTAAATGATTCAACAATCCATCCACTACACGACAAGGTACACAACTCGGTTGTACAAACTTAATTACTTTATTCATTACTAATCATCCTCCAATAATTTTAATTTAGGCTACTGCTTTGCCAAGCATTGATTCAAGTCTTGCAAAATCACTATCTCCGATAGGAACCAGATTGATAGAACGAACATAGCCATTTCCTTTAGCACTAAAGAAATCATGGTTCTTTGTCTCAGTGTCGATACCATTCAAGATAATTGGATTCACAACGACATTATCAAAGTAAGGAGCGATACCAAGATTGGACAAAGCTTTATTCGCGTTATATCTTACGAACTCCATAACTTCATCAACCAAGTCGATTTCCCCATAAACCTCTTCTGTAAACTCTGCTTCATGGTCGTACAGCTCGATAAGCAACTCTCGCGTCTCTGTATCGACTTCTTCTTTTTCTTCGTCATTCAATTCTTTATAAACGTTCTGTGCTTCCAGACCGACCAATACACCATGAATAGATTCATCGCGAATGATAGCCCAAATGATTTCAGCAGAATTAATCATTTTCTTCTGTCCAACAGCCAAGTACAATGGATAAAAGAACCCACTGTAAAATAAGAACGATTCAAGAAGAACTGACGCTACCATAGCCATATACAAGTCCTTCCTGCTAGGTTTGATATTGAACAACTTATGGTATTTGCCAACAATAATTTCCGCGATACGTTGAAGGTTCTTGTGATTCTCTTGATATTCGTACAGTTCTCTTTCCTCTGCCTTATCAGTGATAAGGGATTGGAAAATGTTACTGTATGACTTTGCATGAACAGCTTCCATCATCTGCATAAATGAAAACACAGAAGAGATGTGTTGATTCTTCGTATGCAACACTAACAATGGCATGCCTTGACTAAATTGTTCAGTGTCAAGGTGCGTCAATTTAATCAATGCTTTCTTGTATGCTTCTTTCTGTTGTGGTGTCAACAAGTCCCATATAGCTTTATCGTTAGAGGGGCTATATTCCTCTGGCAACCAGAACTGTTGAACATTTTGATTCCAGAAACGAAGACCTACACTATCCTTCGATAATTCATTCCAGTTAATCGCTTTTCTTCGCTTCGATAATTCATCCCAATTAATTACTTCTGCTGACATTTATTCAACACCTCTTTCAATTTTCGAACATCCCTTTGTATAACAGGTTATACTATAATTACATGTACTTTTGTTGGCATCAAACAGAACAGCTTTCGCACTCATCTATCTTCAATGTCTTGGTGCGAGTGTAATATAGCGACTTCAATCCTTTCGCCCAAGCATAAGCGTACATGCTTGCTAGTTCGTTAGATGGCGTGTTGCTTGTTACATAAAGGATTGTGGAAATCCCTTGGTCTACGTGTTCTTGGATAACTGCTACAAGGTCAATCATCTTATACATATCAATGTCATACGCTGTCTTGTAGTAGAAATACGTATCCATCGACAGGAATGGCATTGGGTAGTACGTTTGAGCAGTTCCATACATGCGGTTCTCAACAACGTTAACGATTGGTGCAATAGATGGAGTTGCGTTCTGGATGTAAGAGATTGATTGCGTTGGTGCGATTGCCAAGCGGTAACTGTGATACATACCATTTTTCATAACAACATTCATCAGAGCCTTCCAATCTTCTCTTGTTGGAATGTGCATTCCATCGAACAACTTCGCGATTTTCTCAAACCTCGGCAAGTAATCGTTCTCGATATATTTTTTAAAGTAAGAGCCATCAGCGTAATCCGATTTATCGAAGTCTCGGAAGACCTTACCCTTCTCTAGTGAAATCTGCATCGAACGTTCAATTGTGAAGTAGTTGACCATCATGAAGAATACATTAGCAAAATCCTTCGCTTCTTCCGATTCATAGTCAATTTGATTTTTAGCGTAGAAGCCATGAAGATTCATCGCTCCGAAACCTACACTGTGCATTTCATCATTCGCCAGCTTGACAGAAGGAACCTGTGGGATACTGGTTTCATCAGAAACAGTTGTCAACGCGTCCATTGCCGAATAACTTGTTTCCTTGATGCGTTTAGTCTCCATCATATTCACAACGTTACCAGAAGACAGGTTGCAGGAAATATCACGATTATACTCGTTCAAACGATTCATATCGTTCGGATCGTCAATATACGAAACCTCTTGCAGTTGCATGATTTCTGTACACAGATTGGATTGCTTAATAGAACCGATGTTACGCAAAGCATGAACCTTATTAGCGTTGTCGATATACATGATGTAAGGGTAGCCTGATTCGAATTGCAATTCTGCAATCAAATCCAACATTCTACGAGCGTTCAGTTTTTTCTTCTTAACTGTCTGAGCCGCAACAAGTTTTTCATACCATTTGTTCATGTTCATATCATCGAGATGTACGCCGAACGTCTTATTTACGCTGTATGGCTCAAAGACATAGTAATCTTCACCTTTCCAAGCCTTACGCATAAAGACGTCAGGAACGATAACCCCAATAGACAACGATTGAAGACGAACCTTTTCGTCAGCATTGATTTTCTTCGTAGAAAGGAATTCTTCAATATCCCATCCCATGATGCTGTAATATCCTGCCCCTGCACCCTTACGTTGCCCTAATTGGTCAACATACGAGTAAACATCTTCCCAAATCTTCAACACTGGCAAGATGCCAGAGGCACAATTATCAATGCCTTTGATTGGTGCGTTGCGACCACGAAGACGAGTGAAGTTTGTTGCTACGCCGCCACCAATCTTGGACAGTTGCATCGAAGCATTTGCATTGTATGCGATTGAATTGAGAGAGTCATCAAGAGATAGCAAGAAACAACTTACTAATTCTCCTGCACGAACCAGTCCAGCATTCTTAAAGGTTGGCGTTGCTGGCTGTAAATTCTGCAACATCATATCGTGACAGATACGCATTGCTTTAGCAAAGTCACCTTGACCTAAGAATAAGGCAACAATCGCAACCCTATCTTCATAGGATTCTAAGAAATTTAGGTTGTTATCGCTAGTTAGCGCGTAGTCATTATAGAACTTACTAACAGCCATAAAGGATTGAAACTCGAATTTGAAGCTGTAGCAAAAATCGTGAATTTCTTGAATTTGCTCAAAGTTGTACATATCGTAGAAATTGATATAGTAACTGTTGTGGATAAGGAAATCCATGCGCTCTTTAAGCGAGGAAAATTTTACTGACTTGGCTTCCACTGTTTTTAGGAACTCTTCGACAGCAATCTTATCCAGAAGCAACGCTTCAAAGTCAAAGTTCTCCTTAAATTGGTTTGCCATCTTATTATTTAGCTCGATATACTTCATTGATTCTATGCACCCTTTCCTTGAAATTCTCTGTGTCTGTATCGCTTCCTTGTAACTCGAATTTTAGAAGGATGGGAACATTGTACAGATAAGAAATTGTATTGGCACTTCTTGCAAAATGCTCTTTCCAGTTCATATTCCCACTGGCGGCAACAGCAACAAGATTCTTCTTATTGTGTTTGAGGAATTCCGTCACTTCTGCTGGAACCTCTCCGAAGCCAGTTGTATAAGTTATCAACACGAAAGGCTCATTGACGACACCAATGGTATCGTCAATTTTAACAGCCCTCATGTCAAGGCGGTCTACAAAACGCTGAACTTGACCTGTCTTAGACGCATAAACGATTAACATTATTCAGTCACACGATAGTCTTCCAAGAAGACTTGTTTCGTTGTAATCCATCGCTTATGACCGCCATGATAGAATCGGTTCAAATTAAGGCTTCCGATTGCGTCAATCTCGGTTGCAAAGTTGCTCTCATCATTGAAATGAGCTTCGATATCCTGTGCATAGTTATCCTGTGTACGGAATTTCATCAAAGCAAAGCTATCTTCGCAATTAATCTTAACTGTATCGTTATTACTACCCATAACTGCTCGAACATGATTGCCAAGCTTCTTGGTGAAAGCTTCTTCTGCAACCAAGCCTTTTACTAGGAATTTAGGCTCTGGAAAGCCTTGTCCAACAATTTTTGCAAACTTCTCAACCTGTTTAATGTCCATCTCTTCAATGTCACTAGCTTCCATTTCCAAGTCATATTCGATACTCTTTTGGAGGTCTGTACTATCTAAAGTGTCATTGAAGTAGGAAATTATCTTATCTAGGTCTTCTTCTGCAAAAGACACACCAAATGCCCCTTCGTGACCTTGTGCAAAGTGGAATAATCCAGAGTCCATGCAGAGCGATTTTAGCGGTATTACGCCAACGCTACGCGCACTTCCCATGTATTTGTTGCTCTTACTTTCCTCACCCTCATATGTGAAATGCGTGAGTACTAGGACTGGCTTTTGGAATCGTTCAACAAATTCTGTTGCAATCAATCCACGAAAACCAGAGTCAATATCATTGTCTACATAGATTATGATATTGTTTGAAGTGTCGATACTTTCTATGGCACTCTCGACATACCTTTTCTGGTTCGCCTTACGTTCTTCGTTCATTGTAATCATCTCTTCAACCAGTTCTTTTGCGCGAACTTCATCGGCACATGTAACCAGTTCAAGAGCCAACTCAATTTTATCAAAACGAGAACACGCGCCGATGATTGGTGCAATCTTAAAGCTTATGTTCATCGTGTTAATCCCTTCGGAAAAGTCGATTTTGCTTTGTTTTAAAATCTCCTTAATTCCAAGATTGTTTATGTTATTGATGCCATTGTAGATAAGATAACGATTCTCCATGTTCTTAATGTCCATCATATCCGCAACGATTCCGATAGCAGATAGGTCGCGGTAATCATCGGCAAGTTCAATGTTCAGATATTCATCAAGAACTTGACAAACTTTGTAGCACATTGCACTACCTGACAAATGCTTGTTTGGATAGTCTCCCATTTGACAATTGACAATATCAGCATATGGATTGTCTCTGTCAATTTTGTGATGGTCGATGATAACAATAGGAATACCTTTATCATGAAGTTCCTTGCAAGCTTCAACAGAATTTGAGGACGAATCCACAATGATAACCAATTCAATATCGTCTTCGATTTGGTCGAGAACAGTTTCCAAACCATGACCTTGACTACGCTGTGCGTGTATGTAGGTAACGTTTGGAGTCAATTCACGAAGATAATTAAACATAATTCCTGTAGAGCAAACTCCATCAGTATCAATGTCTGCAACGATACAGATCTTCATCCCCTTATGGATGGCTTTGATGATGATCTCAACTACCTTATCCATGTTCAAGAGATTATATGGACTGTTTAAGGAGGTCGAGGGAGGATTCATCCACTCTTCAAGATTCTTGATGTTCCTGACTTTTGCTAATTTCTCAATTAACAAAAGGTCATCTTTCACCTTGATTTTGTTGCGCTTAATCCATTTAGCCATTAAAGCAACTCCTTCATTATAGTACTTTCTTTGGCATTCGTAAAAAGGAATATTATGAGATGACTCCCATAAGATTAACCTCTTTATTTGTGCGATACGTTGCACGTACTTTGCCACTTTCCAACATATCCTCTAAGATTTCTTCGGTAAATTTATACTCAACACCGTCGATGGTATATATCTCGTCGAACCGAAGACTGATACACATTACCTGTCCATCTCTAAAACATCTTTCTATAAAAGCTAATACTGTCCTCGCCTTGTTTGGTTCGACTGCTACTTCTGCCTTTTTTCTTGCCATCCTTCTCTCACGACCTTTAGCTGAACATTTTTCACACCAAGTTTATTAGATTCCTTCTCGCTACCTACAAGTAAATCAAGCTTATTGCCCTTTATTGCGCCGCCAGTATCTATGGCAATTGCTTCATATGTGGTATCTCCATCTTTAATTACAACAATAGAACCAAGAGGGATTCTTCGCTTATCAACAGACAGAACTCTATACCCTAGATACTCTGTGGTATTTCTAACGTCAATTCCTGCCGCTGTAATGCCACTACAACCTTTACAATCCATTCCGTAATGAGTAAGTCTGTACGTTTCCCATTCGCCTTCATCAGAAACAACCTTTTTCGGTTTTTCTTCCTTCTTCTTTTTAACAACTGGTTTCGCCACAAACTTTGGCTCAGGTTTTACTTCTGCGGCTATAACTACCGCCTTTTTCTTTTTCTCTTGAACATTTTTCTCTTCATCGACTTTCTTCTGCTCCTGCATCATGATTTGCAGAGCATTCTCCATCAAAGGATTATAATACATTGCTGTCTTTGGTTCAACTGTTTGTGCCTTTATTTCTTCTTCATGGCTTTGACTACTGCCAGTAGTAAGAGCCGCTAACAGAACTGAAAGTACAGGAAGTGCTATAAGACACTTCGACACTCGTTTATCAAATTTTCCCACGTTACCTTCCCCTTATCGACAGGCGCGTCCTTCTCACCGAGAAGTCCGATAGTGTCTTTAATCCAGAAGCATTTTCGTGTTCGTATCTGCTTCGCTTGCTTTCTTACATGCTCATCATCCATATCATTATCGAATGCAAAAGTTATATCAACGCCAAGCATAATGAGCATATGTGCCTGTACTGGACTCAACTCGGAGCCGCAAATCGCTACGCAATTCTTGAAACCATATTGGAATGCTTTCATGCAGGACTTTTCGGATTCGAAGACAATTACTTCACCTGTTTCTTTGATATATTGTAATGCTCTATGATAATTGAATAATTCAATGCTCTTGTCATAGCTGTACAGGTAGAGATACTTGATTTCATCAAGAACCCATTCATCCTCTCCAACATATCGACCTTTAATCGAAACCAACTCTCCTTGCGAGTTATGTACTGGAAACACAACTCGCATCGTCGTTTCATCGAACATCACTTCGAAAATCCGTTGCGTCCGAACACTGATTCCATCCTCAATGAAGTGTTCGTGCGGAATCGCACGATACCAACTGAAAACAGAGTCTTTGTCCAAAACTTGATTTTCTTTATCTCTCATGGTTTGCATTCTCTTCCGTTTCTTACGAGCCTTCTGCGTTGGTCTGAGGAAGGATAGATAATCTTTCTTCTCAATGACTTCTTCGAAATCATCACGCATTTCAAGGTACTCATGCCATCCAAGCAGATTGCAAATCCACGCTTTCACTTGATGAAGTACATCTTTCAATTCATCAAAAGTTTCAACTTCGTACAAGATATATCCAACAAGCATGTAAATATCGCCCGAAATCTGTTTACTTCTAACCTTCGAGGGAAGTGATTCAGATAGATATACTTGAACTGAACGACGATTATTACTGTGGAATCTTTCAGGAAGTTGTGCTTCCCACCTAGTTCCAACAGGTGTGATATATTCGCATTCGAGAGCTTCAAGTATTGGCTCTACTAAGCCTTCTTCATAAATTCGTTCCTTTATAATAGGCAAGTCGTTTATGTTCATCGTATCACCCTATTACATGAAGTCATCTCTTCGGACATTCTTACACCAACCAATCTCTTTCCATCTGTTCGAGTTAAAGTCAACCTCTAACACCAGAACATCAAGACCAGTCAGATTAGTCATGCCGCGCCGATTTTTACTGGTGAACAACAAGTAATAAACCTTTCCTTGCTTCAATGTAACCTTCTGTTTCATAAGCGTTGTTCCATCGTCTGTCTGGAACGATACATCGTCGTCAACGCCTTCATCCTGATTGAACATATCATCACTCTTGCGAATCCAGTTAATTACTTCAAGTTCGTTGGCTCCACCTTCGTATTCCTGTGGATGCACAGGACGTAAATGCCATACAAGGTCTGCTACGTTCTTAATTTTTTTACCATCAGCAAGACATTGTTCATTGAGCCAGTACTTGCCAACATGTGTATCTGCTTGTTGAACAGTAGCCATCATCGCAAGGTTAAGACCTCCACCTTGCTTACGAGCTAACTTGTAGAGTCTGTCGAAGTCTTCGACGAACACTCTCCAGCGCTCCTTGCTACCACCACCCTCAGATGGCTTCGCTGTATCGACAATCCAACGATGATATCCGCGACGAGCGAATTTCTTAACAACCTTCTCAACATTATCCATCGTGTATTCTTCGAGAGGAATTAGCTTAATCAGACTATCGTTACCATCAATTTTTTCTTCGACCCATTCAACAGCTAATTCAAGCTTCATCTTCTCTTCGGCTGTAAAGTTACCCTTATTGATAGACTTCCGATTAAATCGAACCTTATCGCCAAAGTAATCTTTAAACTTTTCATACATTTCCGCACCCATTACAGTAATGAGCAACATCTTCTGGTACTGTTCTAAGTCCATTTCGTTCGCAATGATTGCAAGCTTTTCGCCTTCTTGGATGCAAGACATAATCAGCTTTTCCATCACGAAACTGGACTTACCATTACCAGAGAAGGCTCCAATAATGCTTAATGTACCAGTAGCCCAACCATTGATAATATCAGTAAGCTTTCGTCCTTTGTAAAATGGCATTCCCAAGTCAGGATTGATATCCAACTTATTAATGAAATCTTTGAGGTTTGCCAAAAGGTTATATGCGACGATATTTGTCTCATTGTGATCTATGTCAATATTGTTTAACTTGTCATTCCAGTACATCGAGATTTCATTTCGAGATAGTTTTTTGTAATCATAATTGTCTCTCTGCTCGATAACCTTATCTCCGAAAAGTTTATAATACTCACGAAGTAATGCGTATTTCTTGACCTCATCATAGTAACCTTCGAAGTTTTCTAATGCTTCCTTTGTTTCTTCCATCAACTCTTCGATGATTTCATAACCACCATACTTCTCATATCTTTCATTCAACTTCAATTCTGTAACTGCCTGTTGAACTGTGATATCATCGAAAACCGAATAGTTTTCCTTGTGAAGCTTCCTTGCAATTCCCATATAAAAAGCCCAAATCACATTACCAAAAGTCTTCTTGTTAAGTTTTTCCTCGTTATAAATGTCAAACATATCAGGATTGTTCCAAAGGATACCCACTAACATAGCTTCCTTGTTGTAACTTTCCGTTGATAACTGCTTAATACTCAAATCAAATCAACCCCTTAGTCATCTCCAAGAAGATAGCTGTAGTCTCTATCTTGTTGTGTCTTCTTGAATGACACTTCCCTGTTGTCCCTCATATCTTCTATGTGGACAGCTTCCATTGCTTCGTTAATTTTTGATTGTTGCTCTCGCGTTTTCATTTTGCGGAAAGCATCATTCACCTTACCTTGCATAACAATCAAGCCATAGCGCATTTCATGTTCTAAAGTCTTGAAATTCTTTGACATTCTCGCCCATTCAATGTCTTGAACACTCAGCAGAAACGCTTCTTTGATGACGTTGAATGGAACGCCTTGCTTATACTTTTTCTTCCAAAACTTTTGATATCTATTCGTTCCTTCTCGCAAATCAGCAATCATCTCCCACCAACTCTTTGACGGAGAGAAGTTGATTTTGTATATTTTTTTCACTGTCTCGAACATTTCGTCCTTCTGCTTTTGTTCGTTCAGCAAAAACTCACGTTTCTCTAACTCTTTTGGATAACATTCACGATGCCAGTATTGATTCACAGACTTCCCTTTGCTAGACACTTTGACTTCATGAGCCAAAGTGTCTCTTTGTTTAAAGGGTGCTGTCTGCTCACAGAACTGACATTTGACATATCGTTCAGCCATGAACAGACCTCCTTGTTTTATTTAGCGTTGCCAAGAAGATTGATGATATGGGTCACATCTTGCATCGTTTCAGTCATACCATTGTTGATGACAGTAAAGTGACAAATGTCTTCTACTCCTGCAAAGTCCTTGCGGTCTGTGTAGATGCGTCTGAAAACCTCATCCACTTCATCACCACGATTCAATTGGCGAATGATGCGTTCTCTTTCCTCAACTTTGATGTGAATGGCAATAACATTCTCTTCTCCAACAACTCGAACAAGTTCGTCATAGCCATGCGTTGTGACTACAACGATGTAATCCTTATTCTTATAGTCGATACCATTGAGAGACAAGCCATAATACCAATCGCGGTATCTCGCTTTTTCAGCGAAAAACCCTTGTTTCTCCAACTCCGCAAAAGTGGAGCGTTCTATAAAGTGATAATCAACCCCATCTTTCTCTTTCTCGCGCATTGGACGAGTTGTATATGAGATTATCCTTGGATAACCCACCTCTTCCAGATTTCGCTCCACTGTAGACTTACCGCTAGATGAATGACCAATCAGACAAAAAATCATTTGAACATCTCCCTTGAATGATTGCTATGAGTACGATTTTCTCGTATCACGCATTCATGTTAGGAAGGCTGTTATTCACAGCTTACGTTAGTACTTTCTTAGGCATCTTTTACAGATTGGTCACGATCAAATGCCTTGCGAACTGCAATAATATTGTTCTCCTTGAGCCAATGACCATCTTGCCCTTTCATCCACTTGAACACTTTATTGTGCAGTGGAGTGTACAAGCTTCCACCTCTTACAGTGTGTTCATGGCGTTTCGCGAACTTATCCTTAATGCTTCGGAATTGCTTCCAGAAGTTATAATAAGGCAGTTTGATTTTGGTCATGAATCCTGCCGCATCCTCGATTACAAAACCTTCATCCTTGATGGACATATCGGCAGTAACATCACGATACCAGTAGTAGAACTCAGTCCAGTTATCGAATGTGTGCATCAGTTTCTTGTGCTCGAAGCCATAATGACTTGCAAGTCCTACAACATCAATGTACGGAAGTTTTCCGTACTGGACTGTACGATTCACAACGTCAAGCAGTACAAGATTGTCACTTGTGTACTCGATGATGTGAGGGTCTTCTTTTGCTTTAATTACCTCAAATACTAGAGCAACATTCATATCCTTCAAGTCATGTTTAATTGCTTCTAATTGAGTGTGACTAAGTTTTGACACAAACAGTTCTTTCAGCCAGCCAGCATGGTCGCCTTGATTCGTCGATTTCGATGTGAAAATCAGGGAATCAGATTCCGAATCATATCCTACTGTGCCAAGATAGCCATTCGGCTTATCATAGACTTGAACAGGGAACACAAGGTTGTCGGCAAGTGCATTCAACTTCGTGAATGAACGTTCATTAACATTGAAAAACTTGTTGTACGAGCGCGATACAATTTCTTTTGTGTTCTTATTGATAAACAGACCACGCGCTTTGACATTAATATCGTCCCAATTTTTATCTCGGAATGCGTCTCGCGAGAAGTTATATGAATAGATATTTCCACCCAAATCCTTCTCAATGATTTCCTTGTGATTCGCTAGATACTCAATGAACTGCTCCATGCTGATATCTTCGTCAATCGTTTTAGGCGTATTTCCTTTGCGAATCTTGAAGACATGGTTTTTAATCTCATGCGTCTCAAATCCTTCATCGGTCAATGTGACAGCGCGAAGATGACCACCGAACTCGACTTGACCTTCAAGATTAAAGCTGTATTCCCCTGCCTGTACTGGTAGACGGAAAATATTGCGGTGTCCATGGATTTGATATATCTCTACTTTCTTTGGCATCGAAATGGCTATAAGACGAGGATTCCCACGACCTCCATGTGCGTACAGCGTTTCATAAGGAAGGTTTTCATCCCAATGATTGTCGATATCAACTTCATAATCGCCAACTCCATTAATGAATTGGTGCGTCGAAATGTATATCAGATTTTCTGGCAACTTAGACAAACCGCCATGAGTAACGATTACCTTTTTACCTTTATATGTGTAGTAGACAAGCTGGCGAAGTCGGCGGTAAAGCTGGCGTACAGCTTTCTTCAACTCTACAATTTCCTCTTCGCTCAAACCATCTTCAAGTTGCGGCTGTGTATAATTGACGAACTCTTTGCTAAAGCTTTTCTCATCATTAGCCCAATTCCACAAGTGAATCTCATGGTTTCCTTCGACGATAGCGACATTCTTGCGTTCACAAATATGCAGAAAGAATTTCAACACTTCTGCATTCTGAATCCCTCTATCTAGCATGTCACCAACAAAGATGTACAGTTCATCGTCATTTAAGTTTGGATAAAGAGTAACTTCACCATCTTTACCCCACGTATGACCTGTTTCATGGAAGTAATTCATCAACGCATCAAAACAACCTTGTACATCACCGATATGATGGATACGCTTATAGTCGCTGTAATCTGTTGTACTGAAACGCATTGTATCGTGATATTCGTTAGGTTTTACAAGATTTACCCATTTAGGTACATGCTCAGTCTGCATACGCTGATGAGCGTTCATAATTACATGTTCTGGAACATGCTTATGCTCGTCACGCTTACGATTCTGTTCCAACAATGTTTCCAAAGGAACATCTGAAAAGTCCAGTACATTAACACGATAGCGATAGCGTTGCGCCAAGCTTTTGTATTGTGCAATCATTTCTTGTTTAGCGTGTGTCGCATCAATGATGGTGAACTCTCCACGCTTCATTCGTTCTTCTAACAACTCCATCAGCAACTTCCACACTCTGCCATCGTTTTTTGCGCTGATAGCTGTTTTCCCTGTTTCTGTCATTATAGGCGTTTGGAACAGCAATCGAATATCATCTGCACTCAATACATATTGTTGTAGTTTGTTTTCTTTGATGAATGTAGTCTTACCAGCACCCATAGCTCCACGAAGCAATACCAGTTGACGCATTTAATCATCTCCTAATGTTTGTGTTTTAAATTCTTTTATATAAATTAAAAGGGGTTAACATCTATTTATTATTATAGAAGTTAACCATATATAAGTCAATACTTTCTTTGGCATCAATATAAAACTATTTTAGCCGTTCCTATTTGTTTTTGGATTGAATGTATTCATTAAGCTTTCTCGCAATAATGCTTGCATGTGCCTTGTCAAAGACCACAGCTACAAGAACCTTAATATCATATTCATCATCGACCAGAAACACGTTACAACTATTACTACTCTCTTCTGTAATGTACTTAATCATCTATCTGACACACCCCTAATTAAAGTTCAAAAGGTATAGTCCGTAGACCATACCTTCTTTAGTTTGCCTGATTATGCTTTACGTAGCAGACGTTCAATTTCCTTGCGGTATGCCTTCAAGAGCACAACATCAACACCCTTTTGCTCAGTGAACTGGTCGCCAATGGATTTGTTTGCTTTCGCAACGACCTTCTTCGTTTCGCTCCATTCAGAGAATACACCAGATGTTGTATTGTAGATTGCTGTTTTATAGAACATAATAGTTGCAGGGTCGTTTAGGATGATGCGTTCAACATAGATTTCCATTCGGTGAATTTGACCAACTTCCAGCACTCTCGACGGAACCAACGGAATAGCATCTTCAAGCATTTCTTCGCTGAACGTCCAATCTTGCCCTTGAAGATGGTAATTATTGTCACATACATCCTCAATCGTAAACTCCTGACCACAAAACTGTTCCATTTGTTCGCTGAAGTAAGTATCTCCGATATCAGTGCCGCCTTTAAGACCTTCGCGAACCTTAACCAATTGACCTACTGTAAATTTAGCCATGTATAAACATCTCCCTATTGTGTGATTTATTTGATTAGTAGGAACTAATATTCTCGATGATTTCGTTTTCTCTTTCGGTAAAGCCGACATCACGAAGCTTCCGCAACATCTTGCACATTTCGGCGTTTGTAATCGTCATGCCACGCTCACAGAACTTGTGGACTCGTATAATCGTTCCAGAAATATCCCTAGCCCTTTGTTCGTTGTAGAATAGGGAATTACTGTCTAAGTAGTCCCAATCGCTTAGAGTGTCAATTCTGCCATTCTGGTGGTAGAACATGTTGTGCTTGAAGTCGAACTCTATAACAACTTCCTTTGGAGTCCCGATAAACTTGGTAATAATTTGGTATTTGTTGCCGATAGAAATCGCATTTTTCGTGATGACAACACGATTTCCTTTGTAGTGTACAATGTAGATGTTTTTTTTCTTCGGTTCTCCATCATCAGTTGTCTCTTGTACAACGAGACTCATAAAGAACTCGCGAAGCTTATCAGATAGAGATCGACTACGCACGAAGAAATCGTAATCCTTCGGCTCCTTGTCGTTATACAGACTGTAGATGCAACCACCAGATATATAGCCTTCTTTAGCGAAATCATCCTGCAAATGTGCTGGCAAATCCGCTATGAGATTATTCTTCTCTTGATTCAACCTTCGGCTCACTTCGTCAAGCTTTGATTTTTTCATTTTATCACTCTACTTTCTTTGGCTTCTATATAATTTTAAATGAATGCTTGAAGAATGAATCCAAACAACAAGACGAAAGCATATGAAATGGACATAGAGATTACATCCTTTAAGCGGTCTTCTGCGGTTGGATTTTCATGTTTCTTTCCGATGTTGATACTTCGCAAGAATACGAGTCCAAGTAATAATCCCATCGAGCCAGCCAAACTAATCGCTGGTGCGCCAAACAGTTCAGTAGGGAACCAATTCCACACCTTCATGAATACAAAACCTTGCCAGAACCAATTGACAGTCGCCAATACTAGTATTAGAAACTCCATATGTCACACTCTCCTATTCATTAATCGCAATTGAAGCATTCGCCCAAAAGGTAGTTTGTTGCAAGTTTGTGATAGCCAACGATTTCTCTCGACTATTCGGACACATTTCTTCGATTAGGTAAGCTAGTTCTTTTGCCTTGTTGCGAATTTCAGTGTACTTCTCAGGCTGTCCTTCCTTCGGAGGATGGTAGTTAAAAATATTCTCGATTTGCGGATTCTGTTGTGTCATTCTTCACACTCTCCTTCTTCTTCATCCTCTTCGTCATCTGGAAGAATCATTTCTACGTCCCAATGCTCACCATTATCGTCAATATGCTTAATGGTTACAGATTCCAGAGAGTGACAGTACCCATCCCATCCATTATGAGGAATTGATAAGTCGAACTTATTAGGATAGTTTTCCAGTTGATGATTGTTGCTGTAATTTGTCATCAAGTCAATTAGAGCATTAACAACGTATTCGTCGAAGTCAGATTTATTATAGACTTCCTCTGTCGTAATGTAATCCGCATCATTCGAATCACCAACGATAGTTACGATAAAGATGTTTCTCGCTTCCGTCTTGCTCAGTGTATACTTTTCCATAAATCCTCCTAGTTTTTCGCGGATTGGGTTAATCGTCTGATTAATGTTGCTATTAGCTTCCAAGCATTTTAGTCAAATGTTCTAAGAATAAAGTAATGAAGAATAATGTCGCAGATACGAAGTAAAGCACTATGATTTTTTTGTCAATTGGCTTTTCGTTAATTATCTTAATCGTGTTATTTACAGCATAAAATGTACATGAGGCATACACGACCAACCAGAAAACATTCATTCAAATTCTCTCCCTTGTTCTAAATGGAACACGTATTTTATTTACTTCTATGCAAGGCAATTCTCCTTATTTCTTCTACATCGTGTACAAGAAAATTTAGATAACTTGCGATTTGAGCATAAGATTCCTTATCAAGACTGCTTTCCGCATTGACCTCTTCTACAATTGTCTTACGGACTTCACGTATAGAAGGTCTTAATGCTTGAATTTCCTGTATAATACTTTCTTTTCTCATGATATTCTCCATTCTAAGTCTTCTGAATGTAGGTATTTAGTTCGCTTATCGAAAACACGCTTCCAGTTCTTTCCCATATAGTTTGCATAAATTTGTCATACCCACATTGCTTCACTTCGTAAAACAACTTCTCTTCAAGCTCAAAGGTATGCCCTTTGACAGTGAAAATATCTCCATCATTCAGATGATACACTCTCATTGCTTTGGGTTTCGAGGGTGTAGATGCAAACTCTTCACCCTCGTCCTCGCTAACTTGTTTCAGAATAATATCAGCCATTATTAAACCAAGTCTCTAAATTCTTTACCATACTGTGCTCCACCTACGACACGCTTCTTGAATACAATCTTATCGACTGTAATTTCACTCTCGTCAGTAAGAACTTCATTGTCGTTATCGTATCGCACATCGAAGTCAACATTTTCAGAGTATGCTGTGAATACTTCTTTATCAATGATTTCAACTTCAAGAGGTGAGAACATAACAGAAGCAAAGTCCCCAGAGGTATGATATCCAATTCGAGTTAAAGCACTCATCAAGTTAATACTTTCTTCTGTGGTAACAACAAGTCCATTGCTATGGTGAATAGTTACATCGTATCGAACAGACTCATTTTCTGTGGAAGAGATATTCAAGTCTTCCATTGTCTCTAAGAAGCTATAACCCAAGTTCAGTTCAAAGGCGATTGCTCGTAATGAATCGTAGTTCAAGTCAAAGCGATTGGAGAAGCGTTGTACAAGAGTAATTTGGTTATGATACTCAGGCTTCAACTTATCTTTTAGGTACAATTCGATTTCTTCGGCAGAAGGGTAATTGAATTGTAAATGATAGTGGAAACGACCTGGGCGATTAATCATGTATTGATTAACTCGTCTAATCTCATTCACAGTCACTACATACAGGCGTTTTGTTTGAGAAACACCATCGAACAAACTAAGCAACTTATCTTGATGTTCTTTCTTTTCGGAGTTGTCGAACACTTTCTCAAACTCATCGAACATTACGATGCATTCTTGCTTGATTGATTCAATAAATTCAACGATTCCTTGATAAGCTTCTGTAACAATGATTGTTGGCATTTCATGCGTCTCAGCAAAGCTTGCAGAAAGAAGCCGAGCAAACATTGATTTACCCATACCTTTTTTACCGCTCAGAATCACGCCTACGCTACGTTCGATGTTGTTATACAGGCTAACAACTTTAGCGATTTTCTGTGGATGCTTGCCGTAAGGTTTCTCGTTTATTTTAAATGAATCAGCATCTTCTAAGTAGAAGCCCATCATAGGATGGAAACAAACCTTGTAGTTACCCACTGGAATCTTATCGAAAGTCTTCAAGTCATCAGAAAAAATTCTCGTAATTTCGCCTGTCTTAACAATTTTCATTTTGTTATATCCCCTTTTAGGTTGGTTTTTGTTTTGTTAGTTTAATTCTTCGAACTCAAATGCGCTTAACAATGCTGGCAATTGGTTGAATGAACTGTAATTTGTTTCGCTTGTATCTACGTTCTCTGTACATATATAACTCGCGTATGTGCCACGACCAGTGCCAGCTCTTTTAACAGGAATTGAAAGTTGAATCTTACTTCCTAATTTAAGATTCTGAAACATTTGCGCTTTTGTTTTACGATTAATTTGCGTTACCACTAAAACTTTACTACTCATTACTATTGCATCCATTGCACCACTCACCTTTCATTCAATCTTCCATAGGCACAGCCTTCCAGTACACAATTTTTTCGCCTTCATCAATCGCACATTCGACATTGTAACAAGAAAGTGTATGCCCATAGATGTTTCGTCGTGTATATTGAAGACTTTCTGTGAAGTCCAATTCAATTGTAGAAACATCGTACTCTTTTGCATATTTTAATCCAAGGAAACTCTTATACGATGTTAGAGCGGAAGTTGTACCAATCACTACTCGTCGGAGGTGGTTGCTCACCCTTTCGAGTGAGTAACCTTCAAACCATCTCTCCACCTGTTCTTCAATCGCATCATGCTCGTAACTGTTCATGTTTATTAGCTCCCTTTATGTTTTTTAGGATTTATGTTTTGTGTGATTAATTATTAATCCCAACGGTCAATCTTGATAAGGCGTGTGGAGTTACCTGTCGTTACTTTCATAATCAGATTCCACTCGCTGTCTTTGCTGTATCCTACGCCGCAAGCAGTTGCGTCTTCCGCGCCTTCGATTGGTGTATTCGCTGTATACGCTTCAAGCGTCTTCCGAACTTCACGCAACTCAGGTTGTAAAGTTTCTGTAAAGAATCCGCGACCCTTACCCTCGGAAGTGTCTTTACATCCTTCCAGTAAGAAGAAGACATGATGACCTGCATTCGTAGCTTTCTTCTCGCCCCATAAGTTAGGAGATTCAGTGATTCCTTGAACCTTCACGAAACCATTTACTGAAATGTCCCATGCGTCAACAGATGAGTAATTTGTACCAGATATTGTAGGTGTTTGACCTTTGATGTAGTTGAACTCGAATGCGTTAATCTTTTGGCTGTCTTGCAAGGAACTATTGAATGTGAAGACTTTTCCGTTTACTTCAAGCTCAACTTTGAATGGTGTGATACCATTTCCACGCTCAGAGAAGTTATAAACATAGAACTGATAGCGACCTTCACGCGCTTTACCATTGCTCCAACGAATATTTTCGACAGGAGTCAAGGAAGTACGACCTCCTGCATTCATATCAATGTCAAGGTTCCCACCACAACGACCATATCTATCACCGTAGTAGATGTGTTCACGATTTGGAGTGATTACATGCAAGTCAAGGTCTGTGTAGTTCTCCCAAATCAAGGAGCAACGAATTTCATTGTTCTCGTACTTACCACCCTGACTCTCAACACGCCGCTTGATTTCACCATCAATACCGCCATGGTAGTACCAAGAGAATGTGTTATCCCATTGCAGGATATTTGGTGCTGTTTCGTCTGTGGCTGTAACCAGAGCCATTAGGCGATTTGCATTGTCAACCAACACTTCAATACTATCCGCTGTTGGCATCACTGTGCGTTGGAACTTATCAAAAGTCATCACTGTTTTCGGCAGAACTAGACCGTTAACATTAGTACTTTCTTCGGCATTGGAACGAGGTTTAATGTTTCCGAATACTCCACTAGACTTAGAAACAGGCTTTTTAGTAACTTCTTTCCCTTTCCAGATGAATTGCGGAATCTCTTCGATTGTTGCATAGCGGCGTAACAAGGAATTTGCAATGCCAAGTTTCTCAACAATCTTCTCTGCTTGCTGGATGTTACCCTGCGAAGGAGCAGTTTGTGAACGTTGGAATGTTGCTGGATTCATTTTATCTGCAAAGCGTCGAACAATCGAATCAGTGTCATATCCAGATACAATATCATCAAGTAATGTACCAATCATGCTTGACTTAATGTGGCAGAAGCCATTTGGTGCAGTTGCTACAGCCAACCATGTGATGTTGTCGCGTATGCGGCTGTTCTTTGCGTTCTCACGCATCTCATGCAACTCTTTAATCCATTGTGCGATACCTACATAGCGGTCTCCGCGATACAGAGATTCGGATTGAAGTAATGCCAATGCTTGGTCAACAGCTTCTATAGGATACGCCAGTAATCCAGCAATTAAGATACGGAAGTCTTCTTTCTTCTCAGCCATTTCCTGTCCAGCAGTCTTCAAGCGATTGTTGAATACATTCGCTCTTGGAAGTTCTACAGACATATGGCTCCAACCGCCAGATGATGGTGTTCCAAGTACTCTCTCACTCGAAATGAACATGCCAGTTACGCGAGAGTTAAGGATGCTGCGCTTCATAGCCTTTACAGACTTAGAGAAGAATTTAGGCGTTTCACTCTCGTCCCACAGGACGGAAACCATTTCGCCATTCTCGTTGATATGTACCAAGCCACCGAAACGTTCAATGAACTGTTTGCAACAACGGCAAGTGTAGTGTTGACGAGCGTGTTCTGGAAGATTCTCCAAGAATACATCGAACAGTCCTTCTGCGGCACTCGTCATGAACAGCGGCTTATCACTGAAAGATGCGAAACGTTCTTGGATTGCATTGCTGAATTGTGGGTAGTTGTCGTTATGGCTGTCCGTAGAAGTGTAGATTGTTGTCATTTGTATTAGCTCCCTTATATATGTTTTTGGTTTTAATTTATAGAGTTTTACCCGTAATTATCGAATGAAGTCTGAAAGTTTTTCTTGCACTTTCGTATTCATACCTTTCTCTTCAATGGCACGAATTTTATTGTCAGTAAGTTGCTTAATCTTACGTTGGTGATTTTCTATTTCCTTTTCAATCTTTTGTTCTTCGGAAACGATAATTAAGTCAAGTTCATTATTAATTACATCAAGTTCACTATGCGCTTTTTTCATGTGGTCGAACAACCCAATAGCTTTATCGCTCAATTCTTTTACCTTATCTTCATTGGAAAGGATGACAATCTTTGCTTTGCGGAATTTGTTTACGATTTTATTCAACATTTTCTATATCCCCTTTAGGTTAGTTTAGTTGTTTTCTTTCGATTGAATTTTTCAATTGTTCGCGCATTATGTCTTTGTGTCTGTGATTAGCTTTTATTTTATTTTCTTTGTGTGTAGTACTTGCATCGTATTCAGCTTTTTCCTCATCGTAAACCATGATAGGATTACTAACACTATCGCGCCAAATTGTAAGAATCAGACCAGTACGACTGACCAAGATGTTCATGTCATGGTAGCGAATAATGTAGTCTTTTGACATATAGGTGTGTGCCACATTACCCATTACAATGGCACGAAGAAGTTTGTACTTTGTGCGTCGAATACCTTCTTTTTTCTTGCAAATTTGATTCCATTGTCCAATAGCTACATCACTGATTCTCATGTTAAATTCCTCCATGTTTTATTGTTTGTACTTATGAAGAGCTTTGGCTCTCCATAAGTACTTTCTTTGGCATCTGTTTAGCCAAGAATTTGTGTTGCAATTTCAGATGCACGTTGAAGCTGTTCAATCTCTGTATATTTCTTATAATTGATGCTTCCATTAGCTTCCTTGAACTGCTTCTTCAATTCAGTCTGTTGTTCTGCATCCATCTTAGTAATCATAAGAGAGATTTCTTCAATGTACTGTTCAGAAGTCTTTTCCGCGCCTTCTACCTCGTCACTCACGTACTCTTCAATACGTACTTCAAGCTGTTTCTCTTGTTCAACCTTTGCCTTTTTCATTGCACTAGCATCATTCTTGTACGATGACAAGACGGCATTCTCAAACGTCTCAACCATAAGATCAACATCGTATTCGATTTTGTTCGGAACATTTTCGAAACGGCTTCCTGCTTCGATATCACCATCAGAACGGAAGTGAATATAGCGTGTTTCTTTGACGTTTCCGCTCACTACTTCTTTGTCGATGCTGATGTACAAGATGAAGTCGGACATATTAACGAACAGGTTCTTCGCACGTTCTGGAAGCGTTACAGTCGTCTTGTCATAAGACTGACCGCTCTTAGTCTCAATCTTCTTCTCCTTATCATGCGTAATCATGAAGATGCCGTATCCAGCATTGACAAGTCGTTTGATTTGCTTATCAACTTCTTCTTCGACCATTGCATGACCTTGCCCCCAAGGGATGTCGTTGATTTGTTTAATCTTCGCATCTTTACGAGCGATACGTTCACGCTTGATGATGTATTCAGTAGCGTATTTGTACATGTAATCCAGTGTGTCGAATGCCAACATTCGGTATGATACCGCCTTACGGTGTTCGACTAACTGCGTTACAAGGTCTTGGAATTGCACCCAAGAATCGCGTTTGTCTTCTGGATCATCATTAGGAACAGGTACTGCATGAATGCCATGCAGAGCCTTGTAGCCTTTCTCAAAAGCAATCAGAAGTGCTTTGTCTAAGCCTCCAATGTATTCAGTCTGTGCGAGTTTGTAGAACAGGCTTGATTTACCAGCTTTTCCAACTCCATATACAAGGAAGATATATTCGTAAATCAAAGCTTTCGGTAGGTTAGGTTGGATATTGAGTACATTAATCATTCAGCATTACCCCTTTGGTTTTGGTATTTGAGTACCAAAGGGGAAGGATTATTTTCGATTCTTCCCCTCGGTACTTTCATTGGCACAAGTTACATGTCAATTAAAGTTACTCGAAAGGAAGTTCATCCAAGCCTTCTCCATCTTCATCATCATCGGAGAAGTCATCGCCACCTGTTTTCGCGCCGCCTTTTACGTCACCATTGAACGCATCTTCGTCTTCGCTAATCAGATCTTCTTCTTTGTATTTCTTCGGCTCATAAGTCGAGGAATCTACAGAGATGATTTGCAGTTCTTGGATATAGTCCTTCATGTAGTTATTCTCGAAGTCCTTTTGGATTTCTTCGTCGCCGCCCCAATCATCATCAGATACAGGAGCGTCATCGAGACTTTCTTCTGCTTCTTTGAGGATAACTGAGTTGATTACGAGTCCATAGACTTTGATGAAGTCACCAAAACCAAATCGCTTCGTCATATTACCAGCAAGCTTTGGATACTGAAAAGTATCTACTGTGAATGATGTATCTACAATATCGCCGCCATACTTAATCGTCTTTGCATTTACGTGGAGACGCTTGTTTTCGTCGTCCAGCATTACATCAGAAATGATGATTTCATGCTCGAATTTCGATTCTTCTTTAAACTCAGGAGAGTTAAAGTCAAGCTTCTCATCAAGCTTCGTGATGGACTTGATAATGAATTTCTTGCTACTTACTGTTTTTCCTTGCTTGTTCACGTACTCTTGGAAGTCGATCTCGCCATTCACACGTACAACATCGCCATCTTTAAGGTTGGCTTTAATGTACTCGACTGCATCAAACTCAGGCAATACCATACGCAATTTCTTGCTGGAATCGTTAGGGTCTACTTCGAGGTAGCATCCAGTACCCAAGACCTTGTAATCACCTAAATCATTCTTACGATTTTTCCAAGGAACTTTCTTCGATTGCTTCGCTTTGCTGGAATAAGCAACTACTTCTTCTCGCTCCATACCAAACAATTCAACTCGAACTTGGTTTACTGCTGACGTTTCCAAGAAGAATTGAAGCGACTTGAATTGCTTGTCCGACTTCGTGAATCCTTCTTTTTTGGAATTATCGTTTCCGATACCTTTAACGCGACCTACCAATTTAATTTTGCCTTTTGTTTGCTCCAAGTTTGTTTTTGCCATTCTTCAAACATCTCCCCTGATTGTGATTACATGGAGCAATCTTCTCGCTTCATGTTCTCATGTTTCAGAAGGTTCAACCTATTTTTTCATAGGTTTATGTTTGCTTGTTCTCCTTCATTGTTCATGTTGTGTCTTTCAGATGGGACTATTTAATAATAATTCCATCAAGAATCATTGCAAGTACTTTCTTTGGCATCGCATTTTTTTTAATGTCTCATGGTTGTTTCACCCTGTCGACAATTATTATTATAAGCGATGCGAAATCAAAAGTCAACAATTTTTCTGTACTTTTTTTTGCATCGGTAATTATCAAGTCGGTACAGGCTTTTCACCCTATACTCATGTACTGTTAATACCCATCCAACCTACTCCCCTCTATATTTATTTGAATATACCCATATTACATGGGCAACGATTCCAGCAGTTGAAGGAATTCCTCTGGTTTGTATTGCATTTTGCGATATTTAACCATTTGTGCGTATAGGCAAGAGAGGTTGTTAGTATCGTCATCCAAAACTGCTAATACTTTTGTGAGTATCGATGGTTTAAAACTTACTGTCATCAGTTTCTCTACAATTTCTCCCTTCTCATGTTCTGTCTCAGCGGCTTCATATGCGAAAACAAATTCTTCGCAACTTGCATATGAAGCCCTTTCCTGCATTTGTTTCACAAATTTATGTACTAATAGCATCTTTGTCATTCTTTCCTCTTCTGTCTCTAATATGAAGCTATATAATGCATGAAGAGTGTCATTATCTACTACAATACATTCTAATTTTTTAAGCAGTAATCCTTTAAAACCCATTTCGAAAAGCACTTCTTTAATCGTTTGGTTCGTTAATTTCATTGACCCTCATCCTCCAATGTCTTTGATGTTCGATGTAATGGGAACATGTGTTTGCTTTTTCCTCAATTTGATTATATACTAAACCAAGGGTATAATCAATCTTCAAGAGGAAAGATAAACTATTGACAGTGAACACCTTTTATGATTATTGCAACACTTAAATATTTTTTACCCGTTCTTAACAACATTTAAGGCTAAAGAGACACAGCACAGCAGTTATTAAACCTTTGGTTTAAAGAGTCTTTCCCATCATATTCTTTTGGTTGAAAAAGCGCAATCTGTAATTTTTACCATTTAACATCAGTGCTTTCTATTATATTTATTTGAAGAATGTACCTATGCAATGTAGCAATTAGACATTGCCTTTCACCAGCAATATTGAATAAAGGAGGTGTCCATTTGCCACAAAGCGCAAGCAATAGAATACTCTTTGGCGAACTTATTAATCAAAGGCGAAATGAATTAGATTTAAAATTAAAACATATTGCCAAATTCTGTGGAGTATCCACTAATTTTATTAGTCTTGTAGAACGTGGGTTAAAGTCACCACGAGATGAGGTGATTAGTAAGCTTGCTGAAATCCTAGAACTAGATGAAAACTCTCTATTTGAGATGTTGGATAAAATTCCTCCTTCCATAAACAGTGTTATAAATGAACATGATGGATTTAGAGAACTTCTCGGTGAATTATCCAAGAAGGTTAAGGACGAGAAATTGAGGAATCAACTATATGTGGAAGTATATGATGTGTATGTTGATTTCCTTAAACGAAATAATCTCGAATAAAAGGAAGTAAACAAAAAAATGATATACATACAGCGACTTAAAGAATTGTTCATTGAAACTTTTGCTAACTTTTGGGTATACAAAGTTGCAGTGCGGATTGAAGATTCTCTCATGATTATTAGCACTCTCCTTTTAGCATATGAATTAGGACAATTAAGAAGTCGATTTCTTGGTTAAGCCAAATTATTATGACACAAAAATAATTAAAAGGTTTGGGCTTGTAATCTTACATCTAGTCAATAAAGACAAATTGTCTGAAATGCAAGCGAAGTGATATTCACGATTAACCATTTTACTTATTATTCATTCTCATCTTTGTTATGATATTGGTTGTTTTCTTTATACTTAATGTTGTAGCATCTTACCCAAGAGCAATGAATGAAAAATCGCAAAAGAAGACTTACTCTTCCGTTGCGATTTTTGCTTGAATCCTTTTCATTTCAGACGGATATAGCTCACTCAAAATATCAACGTTCAAGAAATCCCGCAAAGACCATTTATATTTCATGTTATACTTTGCACAAATTTTCTCAATTTGATTTCTCCCTAACTCTCCATCACGTTCATATAAACGTAATGCCATATATATCATACCACTACGCATAATATATTTTGATGTGAGGGCTTTAGTGTACTCTTCATTATCTTCGAGCATTCTGATTTTTTCTAAGCGATTATAAACTGTATAACGACTAACTTTTTCACCTCCATTTTCCTGATTTAACTTAGCGCCTTTGAGGATGTATTTAGATGAGGAAAGTTCAACATATTCTTTGAGATTATCGGAGTAATCAACAGTTCCATTCATTTTATAGTACACTTGTTCTCTATTAGCTAAAATAGCTAATTCAATCAGATTACTTTCTTTATCAACTTTTACAACTCTCTTCTTTGCGCCTTCATTGTTACGTATCGTAATTGTATTTTCAGTTAAATTTAAATCATCAATTCTCATATTTGTTATTTCATGAACTTGAGACCCTTCTATTCCATTCCACAACGCTTCTACAATAAAACTGTCTTGTTTATTAATCAAAGTACTAATAATCGCATCCTTTTCTTCAAGAGAAATATACATTTTATTGTCATTCTGCACAAATTCATAAAAATATGCTTGCCTTCTTTTTATAGGATTTATTAGATGATTAGAGTATTTATTATCAATTGCCCACTGGACATAAGCCGACAAAACATTGCAATATGTTCTTGCACTTTCTTTGGTTTTCGGCTTCAGAGTGTTCAAGAAGAAATTTTCAAATTCACTATCATCGAAATTATATAAATCTTTTTGCATACTTTCTTCTGTTTCAAAAGACTTTCTAAATAATCTAGTATATACCTCCTTTGTATCCTGATTCTCAAATTGCTCTAAGTAAATTGACTTTTTCTCTATGTTGAATACATACATGACAATACACACTTCCCCTAGTTTATTTTTTTGGTAAACCCTTTACCCTTTTCTTTATTTATTATCTCTCTATTTAATAAAGTTATACACGTACTGCAAGTATTATAATATATGTATGTATAAAAGGCAAAGGGTATTGAGGCTAATTCCTCAATACCCAAAAAAAACACTAAGACACTTGGGTACAATAGCTGTTCTATTTGCCTTTACCCCAATGGATTCGTGACTAAAATCACAGATTTACCCAATATCATCAGCATCCAATTGGCGCTCTATACCATTTACGTCTGCAAGATGTCTATCAAAAGCCTTTACACCTTCTTCCATACTTGCGGACTCTTTAATCATCTTGAAGAAGTCTGCAAGTGATGATGACATTTCATCAAGGCGAGTTAAGACATTTTCTTTCTTAGATGAACCAGACTGACAAGACTTGCCATACTTGCTCTCTACACTATAGTTTGTAACAAGGAAACTACGAATAAAGTCACCATACAACTTCGGTTGAAGATTGTCTTTTATTGCTGTTTCCGCAATAAAGAATATTATAGGAACATGAATTTTCTTCAATGCCTTTTTCACATCGTCCATTTCGTAATCCTCAAAGGCAAGTGTAAGATACGCAGAAACATCCTCGAAGCGCTCCATCAACTCGTCGGAGATAGTCTTCTCAGCTTCCTTCAGGCGAAGCACATACTCTTCAATATGTCCTGCACCAAAGCCCTTAATTTTCTCTTTCCCTTCTTCAAATAACATAGCGATTTGCATGATAATTTCTTGGTCAACAAAGCGGTCACGCGCTTTCTTCGATAATTCAACATCATCCTTGAAGAATGGCAACTTACCTAATTTGTTAATAGAAGAAATCAATTCACTGTGCATGGCTCTTGTAAGTTCCATGCGAGTCAATGGTGAACCGCTGTTTTGCTTCACGAACATCTCATCACGCTCTGGCTCAGTCATGTTCTTCATGCGAACGAGCGTAATGGTTCTATCAAGAATTTCTTCCTGCATTTCCATAGGTAAGTCTTTAAACTTCATGCCAGCGATTTTGTGACCATAAACAGTTTTTGTTTTCTTGCTCAATTGCCAGTCACCATTAATATATGTCATGAGTGTTGTGATACGCTGTTTACCATCAAGGAACCACTTCTTGCCATCGTTCGAGTCTTGAACCAAAACAGGGAAAATATAATATCCATATAAAACAGTATGAATCAAGTCGCTCTTCTGATAATCACTCCAAGCTTCGTTACGTTGGATTGCAAGGTCAAAACGAAGCGTTGTTTCATCTTCCCATTCAGGGATAGGTTGTCCAGCCTTTTCAGCTTCTTCAACCTCTTGTTTACGGTTAGCTTTGATTAATTGGTCTTTCTTCCATTCTTTGAAAAGCGACTTGACGCTTACGTTGCTTGACGCATATTCCAGTTTTGTAGCACGAGAGAATGGAACGATTTCTTCCTTTTTCATTGTGTCTTTCAGCATTGGATTGGAGCCTTCTTTGCTGTCGTCTTCGGTTACGCCGCCACTGTCATCCATTTTAAGCTGTACGCCATCGCCTTCTTCGTCACCTTCCTCAACGATTCCATCACGCTTGCCTTTGTCCCAATCATCGGCAGGATTCTCAGCACTAGATTCTTGACCTTTACTCTCTTCTTCTTTATTATCATTGTTACCAACAACCTCTTGTTGGTCGTCAGTACCTTCGCCAACAGAATTTTGAGGTTCTTGAACCACAATCTTTGTGTCATCAGTTTCTGATTCAAAACTAGTACCAGTATCAGCACCAGAAGGATTCTCGCCCTCTTCGCCTTGAATAAGTGTTAGTTTGGGGTCTTGCGTTAATCTTTCCTCTTTCTTGCCTTTTGCTTTCCCACCTCTTGTGCCACCAGTTTGTGGTTTGCGAATACCGCCAGCTTTAGGGGGGTTAGTACCTTCTGCGTTTTGTTGTGGTTTTTGAGTTACCATGATTTATTTTCTCCTTTCGATTTGTAATCCTCATAATATAGTTATACAACACAGTTGTAATATCGCACGATTCTTAATACTTTCTTAGGTTTCTATCTTCCACCACTAATAATTGCCATACACATTCCAATAAAGAAAATCCACATATAAGCAGTAAAAACATTCTTATTAAGGGGATAACCTAAAATACTTTGATGAATATCGCATATCTTGTTTAAGAACTTTTCTATGCTTTCAAGTATTTGCAAGCTACAGCCCCCTTACATCTAAAAACATTATAGCACATAATTTTATTCTGTATACAGTGTATGAGGGAATATTTAGGTGATTTTTCAAAAAGTCTAGTGTAGCATATCACACACACCAAACCTCTCATTCTCGAAAAAAGCGTTTAATACCAAGCTTTTCAACCACTTCGTTCCAAACGTTTTTACCCATAACATCTTTAGTGTAACTAGTTTTACTTTTAAAATAATGCAAATAAGATTCATCAATGTATCCATGCGCTAATGCTTGATATGCAACAATTTTAGGAGTTAAGTCCATACCACATCCAAGCAAGAATAAGTATTCGTCACCAGACTCATTCATTTCAAGATATCCAAGACCAACTTTATCAGCGACTTCTCTATCTAAATCATTGTTAAACCGCCATACAGTGTTCCAGTATATCTCATGGCATTCCAATTCAAGATCTTCAAATTCAGGTTGCTCATCAATCCATTCTTGTTTCAGATCTTCAAGATCTTGCATAGATTCACCTTGACTGTAGTTCCAACTATATTCGTCACCATCTGCATCCAGCAGAACATAGATTGTATTAAAAGCTTCATCAGTCTTTTCAACAACCTTCCAGTCTTTAAATTCTTCCTCTTTCTTTTCCTTTAAATGGGTAATGTACTCAGCTTCAGTATCAAACTCATCCTCGTCGCCATCCTTACGAGTACCAGAGCGAATTTCATAGTCCTCAAAAATCTTACGTTCGCTGATATCCATCTTGTCTACATCAACTTTCGTAACAGGAATGAATGCAACTACGTTATTTTTATTTTCTTCGACAACCTTCGCATATAATTCTTGGAATTGCCTTTTAAGAACCGCATCCTTAATATAATGATCGAATCCCCACATCGTTCTCTCCAATTGTCCTGCCATAGTTATCTGCCCCTCTCGAATGTGTTCTTAAATTTAGTTATACAGAAAGTTGCTTAAATCACACGCAAACTTAAAAGACTTGTTCTCTCATTTAAACACACGAATCTTCATGCGCTTAAACGAGGAACAAGCCCTCCTTTGTTACATTTTGTAGGTTTTAGGTTCAATATTTTTGCCACTACCTTTAATTTGTTCAGCAATCCATACAGTCTTACCACTCTTCTTATAATATCTCCAGAAACCTTTCTGATGCCAAGACTCAGTTTTCCTTTCATAACTTCGTTTTTCATCAGTATTTTCTTTGGCAAAGTCAATTCTATATTCAACGCTTGTCAGTTTGACGACTCGATTTTTGGAACCGCTTTTGTGTTTGGCTTTCTTTACTTTAGACGTTCTCACAATCTTTGATTCGACGATATGTTTGTGGTGGTTCATGTATTGAAATATCGCCATAACTAGATGGGCTTGTCTTTTGAAATCCTTTTCCATCTGTTCATCTGAAATTCCTTGTTGATACACCTTTACATTGGAAAACTTCCCTGTCTCAACCATACTGGCATCCATTTTATATGATGCAAGTTCTGTTCTTGTTTGCCAATCAAGAATCGCAAATAACATTCCATCAGACTCAACCTTGAAGTATACTCCTGTTGTAAGATTCATATTTACCATCTCGACATAACCAGACAACAATAGAACCCCTTCTGCCAAAGGAAATTCAATAGAAGAAAATCTTTTATGATTCTCACTATCCCATTCAAGAATCTTAACTGCATCATCATTTGAAAGCATGATTTTATTTAATTTATTATAGTCCATCACCGTCACCCCATATTAATATTATACAAATTTAGGTGCGAATCACACACACCTATTCATATACTACAAAGTTCCCACGAAACTCTTTGCTAACGCCATTTGTAGAAACTACCATTGGTAGACCAACATCGTTGTTATGAATTGTGATTGTGTCACCATCTTTTCTTGCCGCATAACCTCTACCTTTTGTTAGAAGGATTTTCCCTGTATCTTCTTCAAGGATATGTTTTTTGTTCCAATAATCATACCAATCACACCACTCACACACTCACGCCCTTAGAACAATTTCCGACAGCTTGGCAATCAATGCAAGTCTTTCGGTTGTGTTTAGTTTTGTAGAAATTTTGCGAAGATTCTCAAACTCCACATCAAGTGGCGCCTCTTTATTTGCCTTTGTGTTCATAGCCTTCGTAGCCGCTTGTTGTCTTGCGGCTTCATCTCGTATAGCCCACTCTCTAATCTTTTCCTTATTGTCGAATCTTCCGAACCAAGCTGGTGAATTTACACCACTCGTTCTCACCGATAGCGCACCTTCGCCTTTATGAATCACATAAACATAAAAGGTATTTCCTACGGAAGCAGTTGCTAGATTCTTATCGAACCAATGTTCATCTTCAACGTTGCTAACATTTGCCCATCCGTAAGATTTCTTTCCTTTACTGTTTATACTCATACCAATGTAAACCCACTCTTCTCGAACATAACCTTCGTCGCTCAACACCTCACCTCCTGTCGAATTATTAATTAAAGACAAGTTTGTCAAATAAAGCGTACTGAACGATACAATCAGATGTGATTGCATCACCTTGTTCAAGATCGCAATCAAACGGTCGCTTTTCACAATTTAACTGAAAGCCTTTGATAATCTTTTCTAGCGTTAGAATCCATTCACTATCATCTTCTATCTCACCAGTCACATCGTACAGCTTAATTGATTTTCCATCAATCAAAAGCCTTGCAGTCCACGTTGACCATGGTACACCTTTTGGCTTCGATTGCATTTCTTCGCTTATATTATCCAATCCTAACCAAGAATTGCTACCGCCTTCAAAAGAAGTTACAATAATATTTTCAATATCTGATTCCGTAATCTCTTTCTTGATAACAGCAGTTCCAACAGCTTTCTTTTTATCGAATTTGACTCCCATTCTAATCCCTCCAAAGTTTGGTTTCAATTATAGTTATACAGAATACATACACAATTACACAACTTTAAAAATTTCTTTCAAACGATTTATATGTTTTGCTTGATTGGCTGTCATATTTGTCAAAATAGTGTTTCGGAGCCTAGAGAATGATTCGCCAAGCTTTTGGTCAATTTCATTTGGATACATTAACTGAAAGTATACTTTTAACATAAGCATTTCCGTAACAGCATCCATTGGATCATTTTTGCTAGATGGGGCATAGAGCATATATTCGCCTTGAAAGTTAACAACACCCAATCCAATCTCAGTTGCCAAATCAATATTAATATCACCATTCACCTTATAGAATGGAACACCTTCATGGTGTGGAGTTTCCATGAAACCTTCCGAACCTTTACCATCAAGTAATTTTTTAGCCTTTCCGATATAATCACTTTCAAGTTTTTGGAATAATTCATTGCTACTTTCTTTAAGAAAGCCACCGAGTGAGTTGACACCAAAATTTTCATCCACAACAAAAATGGATGCTATGTGGAAGTCAACTCCCCTTTTTAACTTACTTGTATCAATGTTAATTTTCATATATTTAGCGATACCCTCGTCGCGTTTGTTCATATACAACACCTTTCCCATGTAAACCCTCCTAAATGTGTGTTCAAGTTGTGCCAACATACTAAGATGATGACACGCTTTCAAAACACATTTACTTTTTTGGAAGCCCAGTTTCTTCGTCATACATGGCTGGATTAGCGGCTGGAGTGTCCCAACCAAACATCGAACCCATTTCCATAGCTTTTGATTGCGCCTTATTGATTCCGCGTTCTTTGTTTGCAAGATCAGCAGTCTCTTGCCCCCACAATGGCTCATTCCCCTCTCGAACAGGTAAATACCCCTTTTGGTCACGAGCTATCATAACTACTTCATTTGTTGTTTTCAAGCAAACGAAACAATGTTTTGGAAGACCTCTCTCATCAACGCTAAACATTATTCAGCACCCTTTCCATTTAATTCAATGAAACGCTTTGCGCCAACTACACGCGCTTTCAGTGTATCATCTAGCTCAACTCTCTTATTCAAACCGAACAATTCGCCATCTCGAATTTCAATTGTGCCTTGTTCGACGCCAACCATTTCCCAAAAACGAAGCTTGTACATTTCATCTAGTGTTTCTAAAGCGCCCTCCCTATTTCCTTCTTTGATTTGATTGATCAACGATTCGTTTAATGCTTCACGAACAACTCTATAATTACCTAGAAATGTCTTTTGATTTAGCGTACCAACTTCTAGGTGTACATTCAAACTGATAACATTATCTTCATTAACACTCGCAATAACTTTCATCTCAATAACCTCCTTATTATTATACTAATAATTATACAGGAACACCAGAGAATCACATCGACAAAGCAAGGAGCCTATTGCTAGGCTCCTACAGCTTGTTCTTTATATCCTTTTTTCAATTCACGAATAGCTTCTGTATCATCAGAGTCATAATACTTCTCGCCGCATTTAGTACATTCTGCGCCTTCAACAATTACACTAACAATACCGCCAACCCCAACAGGAAGTTCAATTTTCTTGTTGGGAACATCTTTGCAACCACACATTACACATTCTTCGATTGTAAACAATTGCTCCCACCTCCTATCTCCATTATATTACAACGCAGAGAATCAATCAATGACTGTCACCACAATTAGCTTCTCAGGAAAATACACAGAAACAACAACAGACCAATCATATTTACCCATGATTCGGTAGTTATCTTTCCCATAATATTCACTGGACTTTCTTTCATCTTTTATGTATGTAGGATTTAGAAGAATTTCAACAATGTCATGCTTATCAATACCTCTTTCGTCCATGCGTTGCGTTGCATGGCTTGTTTCAATTATTTTTGCTCCATCTCGTATCATAGAGCAAATCATTTGAAAAACTACTTTTTCGTTCAAGTTTGTTTCACCTCCCTCGTAAAATAGTTATACAAGAGAAGATATAAATCACACGCTCTACAAAAATTTTTCGATATAATTTCTATCCTGTGTGAATATAGGAATATCCATATCAACATCCCATTTAGTACGCTGTGCAATACCTTGCTCAGTTTCTTTACTGTATTGGGTCTTTGTGATACACACACCACGCTTTTGCCATGTAGGAAGGTCATTCCAGTTAATCCCCTGCTCGTTAAACAGCTTGTCCTGCATTTGATTACCATTCAAACCTTGTAGGGACTTGTGAGGAAATTGGGATTGTGCAACCATTGAAATACTATTCTTACTTGCGTCTTGTTGTCGCCAAATGAAATAATTATTTACTTCTTCTTTCGGCAAGACAAAAGCTCGACAGTCGAATAGTGCTGGCTTGTCGATAATACCGCGAGTCAACTCATTGAATTTGTATGTGAACAGTGATGCCGCGACAGAAACCATCTTTTGTAAATTGTTGTCAAACCAAGATTCAGTTGTCAATTTGTGATAGTTAGTAAGCAAAAATGAAACTTCGTCGCTTTGGTGATATGCGACTTTCACGCCCATCATCTCTTTGGAAACATATTTCGAAGCTTCCCAAAAGAATCCTGCCAACATGTCGCTGAATGGCTTTTCCAAACCTTTTGTGTAAGTGTGAAATGCCTTGCCATCAATTCGAAGGATAACAGGCATCCTCTTCATAAGGTAAATTCGTGATACATCTTCGTATCCTTTCATGCGATTTCCCAAGTTGTCTTTTGTCATTTTTAACCCCTCCATATATATGTATACAACAAAAGGCGTGAATCCCACGCCTTCGTTTAATTATTTATTAATCCTCTTGCTATAGTTGTTTCTACAACATCATCATCCTTCAACATTTGTCCGCAAAATTCATGCTCTGAAACATATCGAAGTTTCACCATTTCACCATTTGAATTATATGTCTTGTGAATATCAGTAATTGTACATACTTTCGGATGCTTACCCATTGTTTCATATTGTTGTCCGATGTTAAATTTCGGTTCTCTCATTTTTATTCTCCTGTCTCAATGGAAGTAAACTTCCATTTATTATTGTACGAGTGCAGGATAAAATCCCACACTCTACCGAAATTAATTTTTCACGATTGTATAACCATTTAGCAATCCAAGCGCTTTCAAGGATTCATAATCCTTGTTTTCATGCACGAATCTCTCATTCATTCCAGCCTTTAAAACTTTTAGTTCATAGGCAAATGCCATTAACCGCATATGCTTGACAAAGTATTCTGCTCCGCATATATGGTAGTATGCTTCCATTTGCGGTTCCATTCCTTTTTCAACTGTATATTCGTTGCCGAAAAACCAGAAGTGAGAACATCCATCCCATTTAACCGAAAAGCGACAAAAGAAATCCAATTCAAAAGGTATGTCACCCGTTTCCCAAGCAGTTACTTCATAAATATTTCCGCTAACGCCATTTTCCATTTTGGCATCGGTTTCATCAGGCACGAAGATAGCAACAACTTGATTTCCAGCCATGAGATATGTATGTCCTTGTTCTTTTTCGTAAATCTCAGACATTATTATCACCGCCTATTAGTATGTAATTAAAAACCTTTATGTGATACGATTTTAGAATTTGTTTTTGTCGCGCTCATTTTCTTTCCTCACTTCTTTGTAAAAATTTTTTCGTAAATATTTGAAAAAACATAGTTTCCTCTGTTCCTTCTGCTCCTTTCCATTCGTATTGGTCGACTCTCAACCATCCAGCCGCTATCATAAACGAATCATGTTGACTCGCTTCTTCTTTTGATTCATACATATAGGTTTCACGTTCATAAAATATGACTTCAGTTTCTCTAGCTATTTGTTTCGCCATATCATCACCTCATTTATATTTATACAGGTTCAATAGCAAATCACACACTTGCTTCAAATTAATTCACAAACGATTTATAAACTAATTTCAAACAAGGAAGCCCATGAATATTATATCATATCAATAGGCTTCATGTGTAAGATTATCCCTGTTCTTCTTCGCTGTCTGGATACTCACTTGCATCGTAATTTTCCAGCTTGCTCAACACTTCGCCAACCGCCCATTCATAACCGAACCATGCAAACCAATCGAATGAATTAATACTATCTTTAACTCGTTGTATGTTAATCAGTTCCGCACTCTCAAAGAACGCTTCACCAATCTCAACGGCGTATTCCTTAAAGAACTCTTTTGTGTCAGAGTGATAAATCAGACCAGACACCGCACCGCTTTGGCATCCATACTGGCGAACATCTTCCAGCCATGATTGAGCATCTTCGTTATTTTCAATCGCATCCTCAATGACGCGCTGAATCAGTTCATTGTCGCATTGTGATTTGATATTTTCTAATTTCGTTACGATTGTGTGTTCCATGTTTATCATCCTCCAGATTATTTGTCCATATTAGTTATACAGAAAAATTGCAAAATCCCACGCATTGCTACAACTATTCATAATGCGGTCTACATGTCGAACGTGACGCACCACGATAACCTTCGATGCAAATATCAACTTCGTAACCTCCAAGTACACTGGAAATATTGCCTTCTCCATTGCCATGTTCTTCACGCAATGAAGCTTCGACGCTTTCAGCTTCTTCGTACTTGCAATGTTTTGAGTCTGATAATTTACGCCAATCATAGAACCATCCACCTTCTTCTGCACCGCCATATTCTCTAGTTATTGTATAAACATTTACCCATACCATCACTTCGCCGCCATTCAAGTATTGAATGCGCTCTTTGACAGAATTGATAATTGATTTATATGCGACTTCTCGTTCTTTCCCATCTTGCATAATCGAAAGCATTTCACCGAATAGCAAGAACAAATCTTTTACATACGATGGTTGTTCATTGCCCCAATTGTATGCGTTCATGATTTTGTCGCGCATTGAATTATGCAGGAATGTATAAGCGTCATCCCACTCGATATTGTCAGAGCCTTCTTTTTTAGAAGATTCGATAGCATCAATCACAAGTTCGTATGCTTCCAGAACCGCAACACCATTTAAGAAATTCATATGTTAATCCCTCCTAATTATATTTATACAAAGTTGAAGCAAAACCACATAGCTTCAAAAATTAATACTCAATAAGGAAGGAAAAGGTTTGAGGGACAACCTCATTGAGTATTAATTTTCAGAGCTATGTATAGAGAATTAAGCACACAAGGGGAAAAGGTGTTTTTGAGGGACACGCCTTATGTGCTTAATTCTCTAGCCAACCGTAGTTGGCTAGCATTTTGTTTACTTGTTGAATGATAGGATATTTTCCATCTTTCCTTCTTTGACTTCAATTCCAGATCGTGTAAATGCAAGGGCTAGAAACTCTGCCGAAATTTTGACTGCTCCGCAATTGCGTTCGCATGGGCATTCTTCCACCTCTACCGAACTCATTACCATATCGCCCATTGCTTGAAGTTGTTTGCGCATCTCTTCTTTCGCTTCCTCGATTGCGATTGCCATTGCTAACTTTTTTCGAATTCCACCGCCAAGCATTTCAAATAGAAGCTCTTCAAATGTTTTACCTTCGTTATTTGCTTTTTTGTTTTGTTTAGTTGCGTTCATCATAATTAATTTCCCCTTTAGTTTTGAATTTGTTTTATTGTTCGTTAGCAGTTATACAAAAAGAGCGCGGTTCCCCACGCTCTTAGTAAAAAATTATGCAACTTCTTGCTTTCGGATTGTTCCGCTTGTCCATGCACCGCCATATATGCCCAATTCTTCAAATTGATTGAATAAGCATTGTTTAATTCCTTCAAGGTATTTTTGATATAATCCTTTTTGAAGGTTTTCGAAATTACCCTTGCTACAATAATCCTGTTCCTTTTGAATTAGTTTGATTGCCATGCTCCATTCATTATCTTGAACGACAATATAGAACAGCGTACTTTCAAGTACAGCCTTTTCATCCCTACTTGTCCATATGTCGCATTCAGAGAACGTTTTGTATTTCTCGGTAAAATCACCTACAAATGTTTCTAGTGACATTTCCCAATCTTCGCGTTCAAGTTCATAATCTCGTTCACCATCCAACTCGCCTACAAAATTATCCCAATCCACATAATAAAGCCCTTCGTATTTACCATGAACACATGCGTTTCCTCTTCCCATGTTCACCATTCCCTTTCCTGTTTCGTCCCTCAGTAGTAGCTTATACAAAAGGAGTGTGGTTTCCCACACTCCCGAAAAGTTTTTATTTGATTTCTTTAGCCTTCGCAATTAGCGCGTAAATGTTTTTGTTGTAAACATTTTCATCCTTACCTTCGCCGCCCATTGCATAAACCCGATGTTTCTCGATATTGTCGCCATGGAATGCGGTATCTATACAAGTTTCATCCTTGCTTGTTTGCATTACGCACATTGTAATAGCATTACCATTTGGCAACTTGACAACAATCGTATTCATATAATCTTCTGTTGATGATTGCAAGTGTGACATATCTACTTCGTAATGATTGCATCCATTCCAAACTGGAAGTTCTTTGGATTTCGCTTCCTCATGTGTGTGTTTCGTGAATGTCAATTCTTTTTGCATGCTTATCTTCTCCTTTTTGTCCCTCACACTATAAGTTATATAGAAGCGTTTGTAAATCACACACTAAACGCCAAAAAGATACACAAGCTCTTATGTAGCTTTTTCGTGCCTAATGAAAAAGATTGCCAACACCGCGCGTTATGCTAGCAATCTGGTGACATATTACTATTCGACAATCATGTATATCATCCCTCCTTTAGTTCGTCCGATTTCCTCATTCGTCTCAGTTGACTAGCACATATCGCATTCCCCTTTCTAGGTTAGCCTTTGACTGACTAGAGCCTATTGATTGTCTATGTAATTCGCTATGTGAATCCGAATATCTCAACCATCCCTCCACCACCTTTCAATATTAGTTATACAGAAGTTAAACCAAATCACACGACTTTCACTTCTTTTTTAGTCCAGTATTTTTGTGGTAACATAATTGTTTTGAATCTGAATCCTGCACCATATGCAAGCTTGTAATTTTGAATAAGATGTTTCTTGTCGGCATTGCCTACCGCATAGTCGCAATGCTCATATTCTCTATCATTTGGACACATAACTAGAATTTGATACATGTATCCTTCTTGTGGGTCATATGCTTTTGGCATTGTCATTCGTCATTTCTCCTTTTAGCGATTCCAAAATCTGTTCCAGTATTCGTTGTTCGATGCTTCGACTTGTTCTTTCGTATATTCAACACGACACACACAAGCGTCCCATGTTTCAGTAGATTTGTTTCTATGAATACCGCAAGTACATTGCCATCCAATCCTTACGCTTTTAATTTCAGTTGATTGCATTTCCTTCTCCTTTCGTTGTCCTCATATATAGTTATACAGAACATTTATGGAATCCCACACATTCAAATAATTATTTTCATGCCGAATTTTTCAGCAATAGAACGCATTGCCTGTATATTCTGATTTATATCTCGCGCCATATCATCGGCTGGAATGCCGCATTTGTTGCGTGTTGCAGTTGCTTGTGCTATGCGTATGGTTAAAGCTTCTTCAAGTACATATAATTCATAATCACTTAACCATGCGTTATGATTAGTTTCAAGCTTGCGTGTTTCGTTATTGTAGCGAACTTGTTTACTCATGCGAACAAACCTCCAAGCGCTCCGAAAATTATCGGAATAACCATAGTTCCAATACAACCATAATAGAGTAATTGCCCTTCTGAATCTCCATCCAGACCAAAATATTCGTCAATCTTATATTTCAAATCTCTAATCATAAGTTTTCAACCTCGCCTTTTCTATTTTAATTACTACACCCATAGCACTTTCCAGCCCTTTACTTGCTAGATACTCATCAAACTCAGCCTGTGCTAATTCTTTATGCCTTTCGATAATTTCCTGCATTTTATTTTCTACTTGTTCAGCTTTCTTTTTCGGTACTTCTTCACCGATGAATGCTATTCCAAGAAAATTAAAATTAAACATATCCTCACCTCATATTGAGTTGTACAATTCAAAACCAAAAACACACACCGAAAACAACAATCTCTCGATGAATGTTTTCATGCTTGAATAAAAAATGGGCAAGCGTTTCGCCTACCCATTTTCACCTCACCTATAAATCATCTATACGCGCATAAATTCGCCTATGTCAAAGCGCATTTTTCCAACATTGAATACAATCTTTTCAGCCATATATTTTAGCGTCACGAAAAAGAATCGTTTCGTTTCGCCTACTGTGATGTATCCGAAAACCTTATCATTGATTCCATGTTCTACATGACATACAGCGATTCCGCTTGTGTTCGTGATATGTGTAACGCCAATCGGTCGCAATTCGCCTTTGTTAAACTTTTCAATCAATGCTTTTTTGCTCATGTTTTTATCATCCTTTTCGTTTTTTGTCCCTCATAATTAGTTATACAGGCGTATGACTAAATCACATGCCTGTTTGAAATTTATTTTTGTTCACTGTATCCCATTCCTGCAAAATGTTTGCGGTATGCGTTACATACTCTAGTTGTGGACTGACTTCCATAGCTGGAATCAATAGAAAAAGTTTTGTTTATTTCATCCACTGTACAAATAGCGGTTGAAAAGTAGATGAAATATCTTTTCTTAATGATAGATTTTACGCCTTCCCATCCTAGAACAAGCTTAACTCTATGATTGCCTTTCTTCACTTCTCTAGTTGCGTTTACTAAATCTTGTACTGTTTTCATTGTGTATCATCCTTTTCGGTTTATTTGTCCCTCGTATAGAGTTGTACAAAAGGCGTATATAATCACACACCTATGAAAAATATTATTATTCTTCTTGTTCGCCATCCTCAAAGTAAAAAATTCCGTCGTTACCGATTCCAGCAAATAATTCTCTATGTTCGTTCGTTGCTTTTACTTCATAGCAAATTAAAGCTTGATTTCCCCAATTGATAGGCATTTCATAGACATTTATTTCAGATTCGTTAATGCCTTTCAACGCTAACAACTCGCTTATATTTTGTTGATTGTTTGATAATCCTTTGCAATTCGATTGAGTATCGCAAATACGCTTTACGATTTCCATTACTTTGTTTTGCATTCGCATATCACCTTTTCTATATGTGTTTGTCCCTCATATAGAGTTGTACAGTTTGATTCAAAAATCACACACCAAAATTAAATTATTTTTAGCATGTCATTTTAAAGCCAAACAAAAAAAGGATAGACAAGATTCGTCTATCCTTCATTCCATCGCGAACCAGTACCATGATATATATTCATAGTCGCCTGTATATTGAATATCTACCAACTTCCCATAGTGCTCCTTTTCCAATTTAGCAAGTCGTTTTTTATCCATCTTTTCAGCTTCTTCAATTTCAAGAACCCATCTGCCTCCATCTTCGTCTGATTGAGTTACAAGGTAATACCATCCATCATGGAAAGTAACGTATTGTACTTTTTCGGTTACGATGGAAATATCTTCGGTACTAATAGGCGTTTCTAATTGCCATTCACAAGCGTTTGCGTTGTTCGTTCCAACGAAAAGACAGATTGCAATAATGATAGTTGATACAAGATTTTTCATGTTCAAGCCCTCCAATATTAGTTGTACAAAAACTTTACATATTAACACGCTTATTATGCAATTACAGCGTTTTTCGTGCGGTTCATAATCAAAATTTCCTTTTGTGTCATCATTACAGAGCTATGAATATTGATTTGTTTTTGTGGCTTTCTTGCGTTCTTGCGTTGTTCTTGCTCATATAGGCGTTCGAATTTTTCTTGTAATGACATTGTAATGTCCTCCATTTCGTTTTTCGTTTTCTAATATTAGTTGTACAAAAGTTTTGCTATATCACACACACTATAAAAATTTTATTTTTGGAGGATAAGATTTTTATCTATCCTCGATTAATCCGCTTTATACAGCGGCATTATATGCTTTTTCGATACGCTTAAAATCGCGGTCAGTACGTTTCCCAATTTGTTTATCAATTTCCGTTTTCTTGAATCCTGCAAGACGTAATTTAATGATATTCATTTCAGCGTCCGAAAAGATACCCATTTCTTCCGCTACTTTTACCGCTTCTTCTTCTGTTGAGCGTGTAGCACCTTCTTCTTGCACATAGTTTTTTGAAGCTGTTACAACTAACGTTTGATTGCGCAATTTACGTAATTGAACCTTTAAAACGTTTTTAATGCGTAAGAAAATTGTAGGAATGACATGGTTTTCGCTATCAAACATTTGTTCGTTGAATGTCAATCGGTATGCGTCAACAATCAACTCGTTTGTAATGTCGTCAACGTCGAACGCTACAACGCTACCACTATTACTTGAAGCCCTCATATAACTGTTACGAGCTTCTACTTCCTGCATAGCTTTAACGTTTTCAAGCTGTTTAAAGTTAACACCCATATCCAAGAAACGTTTTACAGTCTTTTGAACGTATGAGCGAAGGAAATACGCAATCATAACCGCTTGAAGACTTTGTATGTCATAAACGTTCGCTAATGCCTTTATTCCATCTTCATAGTTAAAACGTGCCTTATCCATGTGTGCGCCTTCCATCTTGTTCGATTCTTCAATATAGCGAAGAATAAACGTTTGGATAGTTGCGGATTGTTCAGCGTTGAAATGTTCAGCGATGGATGAAGGAAGACCATTATATACGATTTTTTGTGCAGGTTCTTCGATTGGTTGAACCTTTTTTGCATTAGTTTGTAATGATTTGTTTAGTACTTTCTTTTGCTTCGATTGTGGTTTAATGCTTTCATACTTGGATACGTACATTTTAGGCGTTAGCGTTTCAATGTCAAATAGTTCAGATACTTCATTCAAGCGTTTACCTTTAATGATTTCCCAAGCATAAGCCATTCTTGCCGCATAACTACCAGTTAGTACTTTTGCGATTGCGTGAGCTAATTTAAAGTTGTTCATAATGTTTACCATCCTTTTCCATTTGTTTGTTTTGTGTCCCTCTCGACTACTTAATAATAACACTCATGCCAAAGAAAGTACAGTACAATAAATGTAAAAAAGCATGTTTTTTAAAGTTTTTTCGATTTTTTTAATTTTGATTGTAAGGCGTTTTGTTGCGTTGGTCGATAGTTAGCAAGGGAACACAAAACAAAGGCGTTAGAATGGCGCTTGGAGCGTCTTGGAGTGTTTTGGTTTGGTGTTTGTAGTTGTACAAATAAGTGTTCGAGTCTCACACCTACACTAATTATCATACGAGACGAAAAACATTTTCCGAAATAAAAAAATGTTGCACTAGAGAAACATTTTTAATCATGTACAATAATGTTTTTCGTTAGAAGGTTGGACAAGTGCATGATTGTTTCCTTAGTGCAACATTGTTTACCTTACTCAAAATATTTTACATCATGCAATTAATCTACCTTTTTTAAACTTTTAACCGTTCATTTTCACATAACTACAATTATGTGAAAATATTTGAAGGATAGGAGGGGCTAGGTTTACAGTTGAAAGACATATTCTTCCATTTCATAAACCCCTATCACATACATCCAGACTTCCGACCTCACTTTACGAGCGACGACCTCTAAAATCCCCTCTCGTAGCCACGATAAAGATCTCTCGTCAAACTAGCAATACTACACAGTATTATCCCCTAACGGCTCAGAGGGGCTTTCTACACTCTCTGGTGACGTTTTAACCCTATTCCACCCCTATTACATATCAAATCCCTACCATCTTCCGATAAGGCTCTCAATTTAATCTTATCTAGCAATCTATTATCGAATGTATAGCCACAAATCTTCTTGGATATTACTAGATAATAGCATTAGCTGTTGCGCGACAGGCTCATATACAATGCCACGAACAGAGGTGAACACCTCGCTATTTGCTCTGGTTTTACTCCATGGAGAGCCGATAGGTAGCTGGAAATCGACGGATTTCTGGCTATTCGTGTTGGATTTAATTCATATAAAAAATGTTGTTAAGGATTGTATAAATGTCATTCTATCGGGTAATGCTAGAAATATAAAATAGAAGGTGTCGCTAGGAACACATAGAAAATCTAGGTTCTTCCAGAATCGTCGTATACCAATGGTATTTATCTACTATTCTATCAAATGCGTCAGTTGATAGTTGAGGATATGCCCACATAATACAGCCTACAACATGCTCCTTAACTTCTGAAAAAGTGTAATAAGGATACACTCGCTTGCATATCTCTTCATAAGCAGGAATCATGCTTACAGCTTCGCCCATAACTGCAACTTCGTCAGAATCGTAGTCTTCCATGTGTTCGTCTGCTAGAATGCCAAACACCATGTCTCTCGTTGCTTTATATGCGAACGCACACATCTCATCAATAGTCATGTCAGAATTGTTGTGTGTTTTCTCTTTCCAAAGTTGATAGATTCGCTTAATGACTCTGGAACCAATATCAAGCTGGAATTCTCGGTCTAGTGTGTTATTATGTATGGTCTTCCACGCTTGCGTAATTTTGACCCAAATAAATCTTAGTCTAAAGTCGAAGATTCCTGCATATAATTTATTAATCTCTTTTGGAACATATTTAATAATAGACTTTGTGGATAAGTTGCGATTCGCGTCAGCAATCACATTTATATGTAAATCTATATCTTTAATTTCTTCTAGGTCAAGAGAAGGTAAATAAAAGGTAGGAGTCTCAGAAACGCTCGGAAGCCTTGTCTCACAAGGGGTTTCAGGATTCTCAGCTTTCTCGTTAGCTTTCTCGTTAGCTTTCCAGTTAAGGTTAAGGTAATCGTTGATATGGTCGAAATAAGGGTGACCAGTAAAGAAGTAGATTCCTGCACCAAGACCATTATGGTTCTTCGAAGAGAAGTTCTTTTTACACAGAACTCCTGCATCAATTAGTATTTTTAGGTTGGCATATATGGTAGATTTCCCGACACCATACTCTTTTTCGAGGTATGCAGGGCTTGTATGTACGAATCCTTGCTCCATAGAGCGGAAACACATGTGTTCCAGCGCATCTCTGGTCTTATTCTTGATATTGATGCCCAAATCGTCAAATACACCTTTCATAGAATCTAGCAGAGTGGTTTTAAGCGTTTTGTAGCTATCTTTGTCCTTTTTGGTTACATATGGGGTCAAACTCTTCAAATAATTGACCTCTAGGCTTGAAATCTTGCGTGTATTGGTCATAATGTCGTAATTAGGCGCATTAATACTCACGACAAACAGGAAATCGGACATATTGGGCAGTTTTAGTGATTTTTTGCCCCAATTCGAGCGATTTTTAGCCATTTTTGAGTGATTTCAGATCACTTTTAAAGGGTTTTAAAGATTTTAATAGCGATTTGAACCCATTGCTTTAAACAATTTAAAGTTATTTCAAGGAGTTTAAAAGGTTTTAACGAGATTCCTTGAAAAATATTACTTTAAAATGTTTAAAAAGGGTTGCAATTTCATCACGTTCTGCTATAATAAGAAATAGCTTAACAAGACTACAGATGTGGCTTTGACGAGCCTTTCCTGTAGCTTTGTGTGATAATCGCAATTTTGGGTTGGAGACCCTTTGGCTTTACCTTATTTGTCGCCCTTATCGTACTGGTAATACGATATGGGTATTTTTTTGCCTAATATCCTCCTTTTTTCATTTTGATAAGCTCTGAAACCGATAATGTTTTTGCTACGAACACGCCATACTTATCGTCGATGGGCTTGAATGTCTCTATTATTTTTATGTAGAGTCCATTCACCTTGAATATTCGTCCGACGACAATCGAGTCTCTATCAACGTTCTTTCTGTCCATCAGGTGATTGCTTTCTTCTTTTATCTCACCTTCAATAGACTCATATCTTAGAGTGAACCTATAGTGCTTATACCAATCGTAGAGAAAGTACTTGCCTCGAATCTCTTCTGTTAGCTTCTGATAGTCTTCATCGAGACATGCGGCAGAGAGGACACAATTGTCCTTGTACCACTCGATAGCAACAGACAGACTTAAATAATCGTGTGAGTCGTAGTCGTTCCAAGACTTTCTATTATGTTTAGATCGCAAATTTTTAATAATATCACTTATACCACCATACAAGGCTGTTGATACTTCGTGTGGCACAAAACCCACTTCATCACCTCTCTATAAAACACTACAAAAGCTTTGAAATATATTTAAAAGGTTTTAAGAAGTTTTAAAGGTTAGCCGCAAGATTCTATTGATGCCAACATTATTATTCTCATTACATTCTCATTGATAAGGTCATCAGATGACGGTATCAAATCTAGTGCCAAAACTATGGAAATGATGTTCTTAAATCTACTTTTAACTGTATCATAGGTTAAGATTGGTGTAAATATCTAAGAAAAAATAGTTTTTCTTTTATATAATTATAAAATATCATTAAACTTTATAAAAGTTCTTTATATGATTTTAAAGTATTTCATATTATATAAAAGTATTTGAAAGCTTTAAAAGATAACGACTAAAAAAATCCCTCCGCTAATCAGCAGAGGGGGCTGTTGGTGGTTTAGCATTTGGATTCGGTGCTAATAAGCCACCACCAGCAGGACGACTAGGAACAATTCGCTTACCGCCTTGACCACTTTTACCTTGCTTCGGTTGTGTTGGTGCTTGTGGTTGTCTTGGCGTTGTTTGCGACGATAAAGGATTATCTTCCTTTACTACATCAGGTTGTACCTGTGTTTGAGTAGAAGCTTCTACTCGTGTATGCGTGAATGTCATAGGTACAAAGTTCGCAGGTGTTGCAATCGTTTGCTGTCCTATATGTGCGTGTACTTGTTGTTGGCTTGCAAAGTGTTGCGTCAATAGATGTTTCATCAAACCACTAAATGAACTGTGTTGCAATAAAGCCTGTTTAAGAAGACCCATTTGATAGGAGTCATCCTTATTAAAGGAGACTCCCTGTGTGATATACTGGCTTTTCGTATCTTCTATCAAGTCAGTAAGGTATTCGTCGATATTAGATGGATTAAGAGAGTGGTTTCTCCACTTTTCTTTTCTACTAATTTTCTTCGTCATACTCTTCTTCACTTCCATAGACTTCTGGCGTCAATGCGTATGCCATCATACCGCGAACCTGAAGGGTAAGAGGATCTTCATCAACTTCAAGGTTTGGATAACGCTTTTGCAACTCTTCAATCAAGATTGGCTCCAATGCTCCACCACCAAAAGCAGTAATATTGTCATTGTCATCCCAGATAGGAGAGAGGTAGTTGTAAATATTCTCGACATACTCAGACAAGTGTTCTCTCAGTTCTTCGCCTTCTTTGTCTTCGAGTACTCTCGTAATTTCCAATCCTTCTTTTTCGATGGTTCCGCAAGAATCACCACCAATAGAATCGAAGAAATCTCCATATCCTTGTGTAGAAGCAAAACCTACTGTTCTACTTCCCAAGTCAAGCCATCTATGAATACCTTGCTTCTTATTAGCATAGGAAGCAATAAGAGCTTCTGGTGCAACGACAGATTCAGCAATAGAGAACATATAAACCTTGTTATTTATTTCAATTTCGTGATCACCACGAAGACGCGAGTTGATTAATTCCTGTTCTTCAATGCTGTATCTCAAGTACGGAGTGGAAGTCATGATATAGTTTATATCGTACCCCCACAAGGCACAAGATTGAAGAACTGAAAGAATGAAAAAATCAGTGGATTTCGTCGAAGTGAAACCTGTTAATTCCCTTCTCGAACGAAGAGCAAGTAGTCCAAGGAAATAATACTTCCCTTTCCATTTGATCTTGTATGTACCTTCTGGATAATCGTTTGCGCTTTTGAAGTTATTGTAGTTATTGTGACCAAACGCCTTTTTGCTATCAATTACGATAGGAGATTCCATATCTTGCGATAAAATCTTTGTGTTGAATCCTCCATTGTCGATAACGATGATGCCTACTGTTGGTTCACTCTCTGCTACGACGACAGGGGAGGGTTGTTGTTTTTTAACTGTTGATTGTGCCACTTAGATTCATCCTTTCCTTTAGTCAGCTTTGTGTGATTAATTATCTATCTGCTAGTATATTATCATAGATAACCATAGCTTGGCAATGCCTTTTAAACATTTTAAATTGATTCAAAGTTCGACAACAGTCGCCATAATATTAAAGGTATGAAAGCTTTGAGACGGATAAAAGAAATTGAACGAAATTAAAGGTTTGAATTGTTTAATATGATGCAAAGGTATAAACGCGTTCAAAGGTTTTAAAATAATTGCGACCAGAAAAATATGTTACTTTTTAACTTGACTACCGAAACAAAAGAAAGTATTATATAATTCGTATGAAGAACGGAGGTATCGGCATGGACAAAGCAAGATTAGAAGTATGGCTCAATGCGAGCGAATGTATTAATGTCCAAATGCCAAACGAAATATTCGAAGACTTCGATAAAGCTGATTTCAAAAGCTTCAATCATAAGTGCTTCGCTTATTCTTACTATTATCTAATAAGCCATCTGTACAGGAATACACTGTATGGGGGAAATACTGAACAGTACAGTCAGCAGAATATCATCAAGTTGTTTACTAGCAACAAGACTGTCATTTCATATATAACGAAGAATGATGGATTGCTTGACGAGTTGGGGTACACTAAGACAACGACTGATTATCCTGTTGCCTGTTATATGGATAATGGAATATTGGAATTTGGGCTAATAAAGGAACTACGCAAGAAGATGCCGCAATTAGAATTGAATCACAGTCCGAGATTTTCTATCAAGGAACCACTTAAATGTATGAGTAGATTTGATGGGGAGGACTATACAGGAACATTTTATTCTCTACAAAACACACATAGAATCGGCATTGAACGATTCATAAAGATAATATCCGACGACAAGCTTGGACATGTTGGGCTATTCATTTATGGATATATAAGCATGATGTGCGACAAGTTCTCAAATGCTTATCAGATTTCGAATGTAGAGTTGGGTGAGATAGTAGGGTGTAGTGACAGAACGATTCAGAGTTACATTTTGCGATTAGAAGAGATTGGTTTGCTTAAAAGCACAAGAAGAATCTTTGACAACAAGCTTTTGTATAAGGTGTATTCGGTGATATGAGTTCATGGCGAAGGTCATGGACTCTTCTTTTTGGCTCTCAGACAAACTACAATTGGTCATAGCGGCATTGCACAGTTTAAAGAGGGTAGTTCTTCATCGGGAGACGAAAGTCGCTCTAAAGCGCCTTAAAATGCGTAAAATAACGAAGACGGAACTTTCTTTGGTTTTAACGTTCATTTTCCTAAAAGTATCATTTTTTTCCGCTCTTATATAAATAGAAGTATAATATATAATTATATATCTTAAATAAGTACTATATATAATACTTTACTAATTAAATAAGACCAGAAAAATATGTTACTTTTAGAAATAACAAAAATAAAAGGGCAACCCTTCGGGCTACCCTTTCTGAATGATTCTCAATAATTCAAACTGTGCGCTGTTGCTCAACTTCGCTATCGCATTCAACAATTCATCATTGGAGAGATGTTTAATCTCGCCTACAACATCTATTTCTTGGTCTAGCGTATACGATGGCTTTAACGTTAAATCATCTTTAAGAGCGATATAACTGCTCTGTGTTGTGATGATTGATTTGTGTTTTCCTTGTAATTGTGCCTTCGTCAAATCTCCCGTTTTCTCCAATACGCGGTTCACGCCGCACTTCTTGAAGCTGTGAAACTTGATGTTCCGTTTCGGGTCAATTTCGAAATACTCCTTAATTTTTTTCAGCAGCCTTCCAACCTTGTGTTTGTATAGGTTAGGGAACAGCTTGCCGCTCACACCTAACATTTCTCTCAATTCACTGTACAACTTGTCAGAGATAGGGGTCTGGTTGCGAGTCCCTTTGTCACTGATGTCGATGTAATTAACCAAAACACCTTTCTCCATCTTTGTTCTAAAACTATCTTCCCAAGTTAGCTCTAACAGAGCTTCCAGACGAATAGAAGAGATACAAGCAAGCTTCAATAGCATAGCCATCTGATTTTCTGCCATCTGTTCAATGTGAGCATATTCAATGAATAGAAATGCTTCTTCCCAATCTAGATTACCGTAACCCTCTTTATCAAGGTCTATGCTATCGAGCTTAATATTTTCGAAGATATATTCGTTGATTGCAGGGTAATCAACTTTCAGAGATTTCACAAATTCTCTCGCAGTAGAAATTTTTCTCTTAATACTTGCATTTTTTAGTTTTCCTGATAATTTCAGATCTTTTAGATGAGTATGATAAGCCATAGCATCAACGCTTGTCAATTGTTCAATATCAGAAATGCGAACGAATTGTGGCTCCTTATTAAAAGTAAATTTAAAGAACTGTTTCAAGTCAGTTCTGTACGCACCAGATGTATTTTTAGAACGCTGACTCTTGATAAATTGCTCGTAAAACGAAACAAACTTTTTGTCATATGTAATGTACGAAACCTTATCTGTTGTTGCTAATGCAAGGTTACTCATAATTAATCCCTCCGTTTTCACATATCGGTTATGTGAACAATATATCATCGAGAAGAGTGGGAGTCAACAAAAAACTTTAAAAGTATTTAAAACCGTTCAAACCTTTCACATAATATAAAAGGGATTTTGCAAATAATACTTGATAGAAGCCAAAGAAAGTACTATAATACAGTAAACAATTATGTTTGGAGGTAAACTATGTCTGATGAACAATTTGAGATAGTCTTGATTCCGCAAAGAAGGTTATTCCCAAAACCTTTCGCTGAATACAATGACTTCGGTATCTTTGGAGTAGAGGTAGTAGAATCGCAAAATTGGGATTTAGTAGAACTTAATCCTTATGGAAATATCACTATTAAAGGTGGAATGCCTGATTTACAAATCGGGAAGCAGTATACGGCTATGGTCAGCCGAAAGAAAGACCCTAAGTTCGGTTTAGGGTACGAAGTGGTCAATGGACAGATCTACATGAAAATGTTCACCACTCGCGAAGAACAGGTTACATTCCTTTCTTCTATATTAAGTGACTTTCAAATCAAAGCCCTCACATCTGCCTACCTTAGTGGCAACTTGGTTGACTTAATCAAGGAAGACAAGCTTGATTTAGCTATCGTAAAAGGCGTTGGGGAAGCTACTCTGGCGAAGATAAAGGATAAGATACTGGCAAATGAGAAATACCAGAGAGCAATTATCACTTTAACAGGGGAATATGGGATACCGTATAGCTCCGTCAAAAGGCTTTGTGACAAGTATGGCTCACCAGATATGCTTATCGACAAGATAAGCGAGAATCCATATATACTCACTGAATTGGATGGATTCGGCTTCAAAAAGGTCGATGAGATGGCGTTAAATATGGGTATGGCGAAAGATTCAAAGCATAGAATAGTTTCTTGTACTGAATATGTACTAAGTGAAGAATCCAGCAATGGTCATTGCTGGATGAAGTTAACTAGGTTAATTAATGAATCTATTAAACTTTTGGAGTTAAGTATTGATAGCATTAAGGATGCATTGATTTCGGAAGCACATTCTCAGAAGTATGTTGTAGATGAAGAAGAAAACATTATCTATCTACACGAATACCACAAGTATGAACTGCAAATTAAGGAGAATGTAGTTAGATTGCTGAACGCAAAGTTTGAGCATAAGGTTCATAATCTGGATGCCATTATCGCTCATGTGGAAGAGAGGCAAGGATTCCTGTTTACCGATGAACAGAAGCAAGCGATTGTTTATGCTATTGAGCATAATATTCTTATAGTTAATGGTAAAGCTGGTACAGGTAAAACGTCAGTAATAAAAGGTATCGTTGAAGTACTTAGAACGATTGAGGGACTTGAATACGCTACATGTGCTCTGTCAGGAAAGGCAAGTCAAAGAATTCAGGAATCAACTGGTCTTGACGCTTATACGATCCACAGACTATACGGATATAACCCTCAAATGGGATGGATGTATGATGAGTATAATCATTTACAAAAAGACATTATCATCCTCGACGAAGCATCAATGGTAAACTCCGAATTGTTCTATTATGTGATGAGAGCAATAAAGGATGGAGCCAAACTTATTATCACAGGTGATACAGCGCAGTTGGAGCCTATTGGAGTGGGCAATGTACTCGTAGATTTATTGGAAAGTAATAAGGTTCCGAAAGTAGAACTGACGATTGTACACAGACAAGCCCAAAAATCTGGCATCCTATCTTGTGCCAATCTCGTAAGGGAAGGCAAGAAGTTTATTGGCAATAAGGATTATGGGTTTCAGAGACTTGGCGAGTTGCAAGATTTGTATCTTTGGTCTTATGATGATGGCGACAAAATATTTAAGCAGACAATGGCTATTGCCAAGAAATTCGGAACAGGTAATATTCTTGATTTCCAGATCATTGTTCCGATGAAGACCAGAGGAAAGAATTGTGCTAAGAATATTAATGAAGCATGTCAGAAGTTATTCAACCAAGATCCTGAGAATGTAGACCTACGAAACAAAATCGAGAAGAAGAATGTTTCGTTTCTCGAAGGTGACAAAATAATTCTCAATGGTAATAACTACGACAAGGGTGTCTTCAATGGAACGATCGGAATCATCAAGTACATCGATTCTACATATGTAAGCAAAGATGGGGAATCCACAGGGGAAATCGTAATTGATTTCGAGGGCATTGGCGATATTAGATTTACAAAGGCTGAGATGAATAGGGTTGACTTAGCTTACGCCATAACAGTTCACAAGAGTCAAGGTAGTCAATGGAAGTATGTTGTATTCGCAATGGATTACTCATCTTATAGAATGCTAAACCGCCAGTTGACTTATACAGCTATGACAAGGGCTAGTAAGGCGTTGTTTATGCCAGTAGAGTTGAAAGCTTTACAATTCTCTATTGAAACGAACAAGTCTACAAAGCGACAAACATTCCTGCCAAAAATGCTTAAATGTGCATAAGATACCGAAGATAGTAGCCGCCAAATTTGTGCGGCTATTTATCGTAAAAAAGTTTAAATAGGTAGTTTGCGGGTACTAAAGAAAGTACTATAATAGAACTACAAACAACAATAATACACCAAGGGGTGCTTGAATATATGAATAAACTATCTGACCAATTAAATTACACACTCGTTAACATCGAAGAAAGAATGGAGCTTGTGATGAAAATCGTAGTAGAGAACGACAAGCAATTGGTTGATTACTACGACAATCACTACAATCCTCATATCAATCAAACTGGATTATTGAGCGAGAATACAAGAGTAGCTAAAGACCTTGAATCATTAGCAAGCTACCTATTATATGCAAAAGACAGTGATGCTTCTGATGATACAATTACAGATTACCGCCAGAAGCGCAACAACAATAGAGAAGCTTCCATTGAAAAGCTTATGAAAGTAAGAGAGGTTCGCAAGGAGACGAATCGCTCTATCATTAAGACTCCAAAAATCAAAATCAACGACAGAGATAGAGCGCGTTATCCAGAACTTGCGGAGACAGGTAAAGTCATCAAACGAATCACTCATCTCATTAATAGTGGCATAGATTCGACAGGCAGAAAGTTAACTGTATCGGAAATCAAGAAGCTGAAATGGATTCGAACAGATATCCAGAAAGATGAGATTGCTGTCAAGAACGAATTGAAGGGTTACATTCGATTCCAGAATATCACGAAGTCTGACCCTGATTTCCACCAAATGGAGTTTATCCGCTTTGATGATGTGGAAACGATGCGAGTACTTCTGGAAGATTACGCTGAACTAAAAGAGTATTCCTGCGATGATACATTCGGATATTTGAAGATTATCATGTTCGTTTTCGAGGAATTGATTGAGATGACCGAAATCAATGACTACATGAAAGATATCTTGGTATGGAAGGTAGAAGGTCAGTCCTACGATGATATGATTGTCTCTCTTAAAGAGAAGTACAATATCAAGATGACTAAACCTCGGCTCAGCAAGATTACGAGAGAAACGATTCCAACTATGATTGCGGATACGTACAGACAGAAGCGCGAAGATTGGATTTATACATATGTTCTTCGCGGAGAATACAAGACTTGCAGTTGCTGTAAAAACAACTATCTTGCTACCAAAAAGTATTTCAGCCCTAACAAAAGGTCGAAGTCAGGATTGCGACCAATCTGCAAAAACTGTAGGAAAGATAAGTACCAAAATGATAGTGTTGCCAAAAGTGAATAAAAAGTTCGCATCAAATCTCTATTAGTAATGTAGGAGTGTTAGAAAGCCAAAGAAAGTACTGGTTTTTACTAAAACTCACAAAATTATATCTATGAGATAAAAGGAGATGTTTTAAAATGACAAAAGACCAATTCGTTCGTTCGTATGCAGAAGCTAAAGGTGTATCTATCAAGGAAGCTCGTGAGCAAGTAAATGGTGTTTTTGACCATATTCTAGCAGTAGTTCCTACTCTTCAAGATGGTGAGAAACTTGATATCACAGGCATTGTATCTTTCAAGGTTAAGGATGTTGCGGCTCGCACAGTTCGTAATCCGAAGACTGGTGAAGAAGTTGAAAAGGGTGCAACTCGCAAGGTAAATGCAAGCGTAAAAGCGACTCTCAAAAACGCTGTGAAAGCATAATTTAACAAAAAGGGCAAGTCACTTTTGAGTGGCTTGCCCTTTTTGTTGTATGAACTTTAAAAATTCATGGAGGTGGCTTTTATGAAAGAAAGTCAATCTAAGATGAAACGGAAAAAGCCGAAATATATTCGGAACGCAGAGAAGGCACATGATGCTAGTATCTACAATGAAGGTTTCAAACATGGATATCGAATGGGATTAGAAAAGGGTAAATACTTTAAATAGTTTAATGTAGTTAAAAACTAATTTAAAAGACTTTTAAATTATTTTATATAATACATGAGTAAAAGGGGCGATTTTAATGGCAAAAGAACCGAAATCCACACGCACACTGAGTCATGCAGTAAAGGGTTTTTTGAATTTGGAAGAAATGAAGGTTGTTGAAATTCTCGACGAAGGTGAAGAGGTTTCTCACGACTTAAAAGATATTCTTTCGGAATATGATGACAAGGAAGTTGCGCTTTCTATCAGCATGAAAGACAAGCTGGAAGGTGAATAAAAATGCGCTCCTATACTAATAAGGAAGGGGAAGTTGTTGAGGTATCGCAAGAGCATTTGGACATAGCAGTCCAGTTGAAACGCGAACTTCAAATGGCTTCTCCAAGCCATCGAACCAATTGGGTCACTCATCAGCGTCTAATGCAAGCAGAAGGGTTTTATGACAGTGAATTCAGCGAGAACTATCGCCAGATGATTAAGTCATATCAAGTTTCCACAGGCACAATTGAGAGCCGCGAGAAGCAAGCTGATTTGGTTGCTGATTCCAAGCTAAATTCAATCAAAGAAGCTGTTGGCGAGATGTACTTCACTAAGAGGGAAGTACAGATGGAGAGCTTAAAACTTGGAAGATTGAAGCGCGAAATGACTTTATTTGGTGTAATCGCAGAACAGGTTCGGGAAGCTTTGCTCACAGAGTTAAATGAGATAATCCCGAATTATACTTACAAAGACAGACTTCCAACGAGTGCTGGTCGCATGGTTGTCCTTCTTTCTGACTGGCATATTGGCGCAACTGTCGATAACGTCAAAGGAAACAGTTTTAATTTTAAGATTGCCCAAGCGCGTGTAAGCAAATATCTTACTCGTATTAAGAAGATTGCTAACTACGAAGGCATAACTGAGATTGACGTTGTTTGCATGGGTGATATGACAGAACACATAGCGATGCGTAAGGTGAATCAAGCACACGAAGCTGAATTTCCTCTTGCTGTTCAAATTGTCAAAGCATACGAATTAATTCGTGATTTTATTGTCAATTTGTCGGACGAATTTAACGTCACATATCGCGGAATAGGTGGCAATCATGACCGCATGAACGGAGATAAAGGTGACAATATTGACGGAGATTCCACAATCTTCGTCATCAACTTTATGGTTAAAGAATTTGTCGAGAAGTCGAAAGCTGAACGACTTTCTTATGTAGAGGTTGACCACATCAATTACAGCACATCGTTCATCGTGAATGGATATCAAATGAAGTTTGTCCATGGAGATAACGAGAAGGGTAATAAGAAGCTTGCAAGCCATGCCGACATTGATAACACTAACTACAATGTATTGGCTATGGGTCATTTGCATCATCACTCTGTAAAAGAGGTTGGACAGAACAAATATGAAGTTTACGTTGGCTCTCTCCAAGGTGCAAATAACTACGCAATGAAAGGTAAATTCCTTTCTAACGCTTCACAGGGCATTATTATCGTCAATGAAATAGGCGAAATCGATATTAAGCGTATTGATTTACAGAATGTTTAATGGATGCCAACAAAAGGGCTGTCAACAATTATGTTGGCAGTCATTTTTTTTATTTGAAAGAGGTGATTTAATGGCAAACAGAAAAGTGTGTAAAGGTGAGTGTGGAAAAAACAAATTGTTAAATGACTTCTATACATCTTTGAGCATAATGTTCGATGGTCATGTTCCAGTTTGTAAAAAGTGTTTAAAAGATATGATTGACGAAAACAATATCGAGTCAGTGAAGACTACATTGCAACGTATCGACAAGCCATTTATTGCAAAGGTGTGGAAATCGGCAGAGGAAAATGAGAGCGATACAGTAGGCACATACTTCCGAATGATTAATTCTTTACAGCAATACAAAAATTCGAGTTGGGCTGACAGTGATTTTGAAGGCGAAAATCAGACAGATATCTACAAACATAAATTTGATGATATCGACAATATGGACGAAATCACTACGGATGATGGCGTAATTAAGCTGTCGAAAGATATCGCAATGAAGTTCGGTTCTGGCTACACAAACCGCGAGTATTTGACAATGGAGAAATTCTATAAGGATATGTCTTATAGCCATGACATCAATACTCCACAGTTGAAGAAGCAGTTGGTGTATCTCTGCAAGCTTCAAATTTGGATGGACAGGTCGCTAGAGTCAGGGAACGATAGCGCATTCAAGAACTACAACGACCGCTATGAGAAGATTCTTCAATCATCTGGTTTCCGACCTATTGACAGGAAGAGTGCAAGTGAAACATCAGGACTTTTGAGTTTTTCACAACTATTTGAGCAAGTTGAAAGGAGTGGTTATGTTGAGCCTAAACCTATTGAAGAACGCATGGACTTGGTTGACATGGCAATATTGGCGCATCTCAATTATGTACGCCAGCTTATTGGTCATGAGAGATTGGCAAACCTTCCTGCTGATGTGTCGGAAGAGGTAAATAGTGCAAATGGTGTTTTGTTAGGAGTTGAGAGCGATGAGGGATAGTAGAGCGAAGTCCTTTGAGCAGATGCAACCCGAATGGAAGAAGTATCTTGCTCTTTTCAGAAGCTATCCTGATTTGTTTATCGACATGATTAACCCTGATTCAAAGCGATTCAAATTATTCTTTTATCAAAGATTGATTCTGAGGATTATCTTTCGCTACCGCAAAACGTATTTCACGCTTACTCGCGGTAGTTCAAAGTCTTTCCTACAAATACTCGCTTTGATGCTTCGTTGTATCATGTATCCCGAAATCAAATTGGCGATTACCGCACCACAAAAGCAGATGGCGGCTCAAATTGCTCAACAGAATATAGAGTCAATTTGGTCGTTCCTACCATTGCTGAAAAATGAGTGTAGAAGTATAAGGTTCGAGAAAGATTACACAAAATTGATTTTTCACAATGGCTCTGTTCTTCACGTAGTTGCCAATAGTGAGTCTTCGCGTGGTCTTCGTGCAAATGGACTTAGCGTAGAGGAAATTATCCATGAACGATTTGACGAAGAAAGCTACAACTCTGTACTCCTTCCAATCATGGCAAACAATCGTGTAGCGGCTTGCGGTGGAGAAGACCCATATGAATTGCATAAGCCTATTACTGTTGTTACAACAGCAGGGACGAAACAAAGCTTTGCATTCAGTGTCTTGAAAGAATATCTATACGATATGGCACATGGGAAATCTGCTTATATTCTTGGGGCAGGATATGAGTTGGCGACAGGATTCGGATTGCTGTCTCTGGATTACATCAATGATTTGAAGGAATCTCCAAACTTCAACCCAATCTCATTCTTGCGAGAGTATGGTTCTATCTGGTCTGGTTCAAGCGAAAACTCTTTGGTTGACCTTGAAACATTCCGTAAAGCAAGGGTTCTGAATCATGCAGAAGAAAAGGCTGTCAATGACAAAAATATCGAATATGTCCTTGCGTATGACGTTGCTCGTAGCGAAGGAAATGCGAATGCTCAATCGGCATTGGTTGTCATTAAATTGAGTCCAAAGGGCGATGGCACATACTCCAAACACGTAGTAAACATCTATACGTTTGAAGGCACTCATTTTAGGGAGCAAGCGTTGTTCTTGAAGCAGAAGGTTAATGATTTCCGCGCAAGAATCCTTGTTGTCGATGCCAATGGTTTGGGTCAAGGCTTGATTGACCAATTAATCCTTGAAATTGACTCCAATCCTCCATACGAAGTCGTGAATGACGAAAGATACGCCAAGTTTAAGACTTCTAATAGTGTACCGATGATTTTCGCGATTAAGTCGCAAATGAAGGACACTAACGCGAGTGATATCCATAACTTGTTTATACAATGGATGGCTAACAATCAAGTTAAGTTCCTCGAATCGGAATCCCAAGCCAAAGCGAAGATGAAGAACAAAGATATCGAAAAACTTGCTGAACTGTTGCGCCCACATGTGATGACAGACTTCCTCCAAGAAGAAATCATGAATTTGGAGTATAGACAATCTGGTCACAGAACGGAAGTAAAGCAAGTATCGAAATCTATCCAGAAAGACCGATTCTCTGCGTTAGAATATGGGTTATTTTGGGTCTACCTCGAAGAACAACGTAATAAAACGTTGCGCGAAGAGGATATTGGTGATATCTCATCTTTCTTTATGGGAAGGGGTGTTAAAAAACCATCACGATGAAAGGAGGATTTTCCATGAACGAAAATCCACAATTTGTGCGAGAGAGTGTTGTACTGGATTATGCTAAGTTGACCGAATTGGTCATTAAAGACCTTAGTAAAAACAATAATACAACCACTAAAACGTACACGAAGAATAACGTTTCGACCTATCTAGGGAATCCGAAACGTTATTCTAAAGAACTGCAAGGCATGAGTGCATACTTGTATGATGTGAGTCCTCATTATCGGAGACTGATTAACTATTACGCTAAAATGCCGACACTCGACTACTATGTTGAGCTTTATGGCTTAGACACATCAAAGAATGTGAATACGAAGACTCTTCGTAATAACTACAACAAAGCAATGGAATTTGTTGAGTTGATGAACATTCGTCACGAATTTGGTAAAGCTCTCGTATCCGCGTGGAAGCTTGGAACTTTCTATGGTTTCGAGCTGTACACGAAAGACTCTTATTTCATTAAAGAGTTGCCTTTCGACTTTTGCCAAATTAGTGGAATTGCCGATGGAGTTTACACTTTTAGTTTTGATGTATCCTTCTTCGAACGCAATGCCAATGAGTTAGAGTTGTATCCAAAAGAGTTTAAAAAGATGTTTAACTCTTATAAATCTGGCAGTAAACCGAAGTGGCAAGAAGTTGACCCTGCAAGGTCTATTTGCATTAAGGTCAATGAGGAAACGTATTACGACATTCCTCCATTCGCAGGATTGTTCGGAGATATTTTTGATATTGAAGACTATAAAGCTTTGCGAATGGCAAGCGCAGTAATCGGAAACTACAAGTTTATTATCGAGAAGATTCCAATTAGAGAAGATTCTGATAAGAACAATGATTTCAAGATTGATTTGAAGACTGTTTCGATGTTCCATAACAAGACTTCGAGCCTTCTTCCTGACGAAATAGGAATTTTCAGCACTCCCTTTGAAATCGACACGATTGAATTTAGTAAAGATAAGTCAGAAGTGGACAATGTTGCGAACTCTGAAAATGCTTTTTATACAGCGGCAGGAACAGCGAAGCAATTGTTCAATCCAGAAGGAAGTTCGTCTTCTACACTGGCTAAATCTATCAATGTTGACGAGGCAGAAGTGTTAAGTGTTCTGAGACAGCTTGAACGAATCGGAAGTGGAAAACTCAAAAATGAGATTAGCGGCTCTTTCAAGTTTAGGCTCAGAATACTCAATAATACAATCTTTAATTGGAGAGAAAATGTAGAGACTCTTCTAAAGAATGCTCAGTATGGTCTTCCTGTTAAGTTGATGCTTTGTGCGTGTCTTGGTATCTCTCCAAGCGCAGTTGTTTCTATGAACTTCCTCGAAGAACAAGTGCTAATGCTTTCAAGTAGTTTCGTTCCACTTTCCTCTTCGCATACCCAAAGTGGTGGAGTAGAAGGGGATAACTCCAACTCTCAGGGCGGCAGACCAGAGATGAAAGACGATGAACTTTCTGAACAAGGCGAAGCACAACGAGAAGGAGAAAACAACGCTAATAGAGAGTAAAGGGGGTGAGAAACAATGAAGAATGTACTCAAATCTATTCCTGTTCTGTTCGAGAAGGTAGACCAAATTGATACTCGTTTTCAGAAGGTGAAGATTTGGCTCATGCACATAGGGCAGAACTACAATAATAGTATCTTCATGAAAGAGTCAGTAGAAGAAGCAATGAGTACTCTAAAAAACACTCCAATACTTGGTTATATTGAAGAGTCGAGATTGGGAGACAAAGATTTTAGAGGACACGAAGTTGAGCTTGTTGTTGAAGGTGGAGAACTGAAAACCAAGTACATCGGACAAGCATTTGGAGTAATCCCTGAGAATTGTAATCCTCGATTCGAGATAAAGAAAGGTGACTTCGATAATGAATTGGAGTACCTAGTAGTCGATGGATTGATGTGGACGAAATTCGATGATGGAGTCAACATCCTAAATACTCATGGTGGAGTTCCGCAGTCGATGGAATTACATGATGATTACGATGGCTACTTTAATGACGAAGGCGTATTCGTATTTACAAGATTCTCATTCTATGGTGCTTGTTTACTAGGTCAAGATGTTCTTCCTGCCATGCAGAAAGCGAGTGTCGAGGTATCGTTCTCGGCAAACGTTAATGTCTATCAAGAAGAAATTGCTCGGAAGCTTGAAGAATTTCAGATGGCTTTCAGTAATAAAAATCAAGACAAGGAGGTGGAACAAAAAATGACACTTGAAGAGTTACTGGCTAAGTACGCCACTACTGTTGACGCATTATCGGAAATAGGCGTGGAGGTAAACACTTATTCTATTGAGGACTTGGATGTGAAGCTTGCAGAAGTGTTCGCCAGCAAGGAAGACGACGAAGATGACTCTGACAAAGATGATGAAAAAGGTTCTGACAGTGATGAAGATGAGGACGATGAGAAAGAGAAAGATGAGAAAGATTTTTCTCAAGAAAAAGACTCCGAGACTGAATCAATACCTGACAAGTTCACTTTGAACTTTGAATTATCTCATGATGACATTCGTAGTCAACTATATACTGGTCTTGACCAACACATTGCAACAGCAATTGGTGGTGAAGAAGAGTGGAGTTGGAACTACATCGTATCTGTTTATGACACACACTTCATTACAGAAGATGATTATGGTCGAAAGTTCCATAAGGTCGAATACAGCAGAGAAGGCGACAGTATCGCTCTTGGCAATGTAAGCGAAGTATACGCAATGTTCCTTACTAGCGATGAGAAAGGCGCACTTGAACTGATGCGCTCTAGCTTCGAACAGTACGAGAAAGAGAATACCGAACTGAAAGAGTTCCAAGCGAACGTTCTTAAAGGACAGCATGAAGCTTTAGCAGAAGAGGTTATTGCTCAATTCGATAAGCTTACAGAAGATGATGTTACGGAGATTCGAGAGAATATTCACAACTCTACTTTAGAGCAAATCGAATCTAAGTGCTTTGAGATGGTTGGTCGTAAGACTACAAAATTCTCTGCACCAAAAACCACATACAGCATGAAGATTGGTGTTAACGCAAACCAAGATTCTCCTAGCCCAAGTGGTTACGCTCATCTCTTCAAAAAGCATGGGCTTTCCTAATACAAATTAATCTTTTATTTTCTAAAGGAGGAAATAAACAATGGCAGTTATTCGTTTGGATAAGATTACTGGTGGACACTTAGAGTCAATCCGTCACACAGCAGTATTGAAGAATGGTCATTTTGTTCAGCTAGGCTCCCTTGTGAGTGGCGAAACAGAGTTGTACACAGTTGAAACGGCACAGGTTGCGGCAGACTTGAAGAAAGAGTTCTTGCTTCATGCTACGCCAGAGGTTATGGCTGACCCTCGTCAAGCTGGACTTAAACACTTCCAAGTTGAAGCTGGCGAAGCAGGACGCGCTTACCACTTGGTAAAAGGTGATGTTATCACTTTGACAGCAGACCTCATTGATGGCACTCCTGTAGTTGACCAGTTTGTAGTACCACAACTAAACTCTCTGAAACTTGAAGCATCCCCTGATGGTCTTCAGGGTACTGACGAAACTAGTCTGGTACTCGAAGTAGTTCGCAAGACTACACTTGGCTTTGACAACGCTGACGCGTTCCAACTTCGTGTAATCAAGGCTTAATAGAAGCCAAAGAAAGTACTGAAATGATTAAATAACCCTATCTTGTATAGGGTTATTTGTCATGACTTGAATGTCACACAAAAAATATTTGATTTATTTTAAGGAGGAAATACAGATGCGCGAAATCGCTAAATTGGCAATTGACGTATACAAGAACCAAGGAGAAGCAACTAAATTCTCTCGCACAGACGCAATGGAAGTTCTTCGGAAAGAATTAGTGGAAGCTAATGGTGGTTCTGATAAATTGACACCTAAATCCTTCCGTAACAACCCACAGTTGTTTGCAATTCTGGAAGAAGCACTCGACATTTTGGTTGAGGAAGGTATCAAAGGTCAATTCGACACGTTTGTAGAAACGGTTGTAATTGAGCATGGTGACGCGAAAGTGTTCACAATCGAAGAGAATCGTCTGTTTGACGTAGCCATCGTTTCCGATGGTAATGGCGACCTTCGTCGTGACCGTTTGGACGTTGGCGAACTGACAGTTAAGACTTACATGATGGGTGTAGCTGTCTACGAAGAACTTTCTCGCTTGCTTGCTGGTCGTCAAGACTTTGCAAAATTGGTTGAGAATGTAGCTCGTTCTTACGAGAACAAAATCCAGAATCTAATCTACGATGCTGTTTACAACAGCTACAATCAATTGGGTTCCACTTACGCTATCTCTGGTACATTCAGCGAAGCTAAATTGGATGAATTGATTGCTCACGTAGAAGCCGCAACTGGCATGGAAGCAATGATTCTTGGTACGAAATCGGCATTGGCTAAAATCAACTATGGTACTGAGTCTGAGAAATCGAAAGAAGCACGTAACGACTTCGGTTTTTATGGCAATTTCCATGGTACACCGATGATGGCTATCAAGCAAGCGCACAAAGTTGGTTCTAACGACTTTGCAATTGATAATGGTTTCATCATGGTCGTTCCTAAATCGCCTGACAAGTTCGTTAAGCTTGTAATGGAAGGCGACTCGATGATTATCGAGGGAGATGGCTCCAACCGTAAAGATATGCAACGTGAGTACACCTTCATTAAAAAGGCTGGTATCGCGGTGCTGTCTGCGGCTAAGTACGGTATCTACCGTATCTCCTAATTGGGAGATCATACGCAAGGGAGACTTAGGTCTTCCTTGCTTTTTTATTTATCAAAAGAGAGTTAAAGGAGATGTTTTAATATGAAAACAAAGGCACAGTTGATTGAAGAGATTTTGAGCATCAAAGAAGTGGATACGAAGTCCAATCTCATGAAGCTGTCTCTAGCAAAGCTAGAATCACTTCTAAGCGAGCTAGAAGACGAACTGGTACAAACACCTTCAGAAGACCTTGTAACGAAACAGGCAACACCACAGGTGGACATGCAAGCGCTTATGGAACAGATGAAGCGCGAGTTGATGCCAGCCCTGTTGGAGCAAGCGCGCAAGGAAGTAGAAGCAGAGCGACCTAAAGCAGAAAAAAGTACCGTCCAAAAAAATATTGTTAAGCGTGAAGAAATCGACCGATTTGAGCAGATTCCAGTGATGAATATCACGAATGGCACATTGGTTTACGCATCTCGCAAAACTGGTGCAGAATGGATTTTCACTGACTATGGCGACATTGAGTACATGGAATTCCAAGAGCTTCTTACAATGCGTAGTTCTCAACGTCGATTCTTTGACGAGCCTTTCCTGTTGGTTATGGATGACAGAGTAGTTGAACATCTCGGACTTACGAAGATGTATCAAAATATTAAGAATCCAGAACAAATCGACGTAATCTTCAAAATGAATCAACCTGAGTTTGAAGAAATTGTTGATAAGTCGCCAAAGGGAATTAAGCATCTCATTGTTTCCAGAGCAAAAAAACTTTATGACAGTGGAGAATTGGATTCGGTTAAAAAACTGAATTTTATCAATAGTCGATTCCAGACAGATATTGGTCAAAGGGGGTAATGTAAATGACAACTCCCCTATCGGAAGTCTATGACTTCTTTTTAACGAAGGTCACTGATTATTCGTTTATCAGCCTTAATGAGACTGGCGATTTGGAGTCAGTCTTGTACAAGCATCTTAGGAGCGCAATTGTTCGATTTACTGGTTCAGCGAAAGACTTGACAGTTGATAAGAGAGAACAACAGTTTTTATCAACTCTTGATGATTTCGAGAAGGAAATACTCGCTACTTTAATGACCATTAGCTATACATCAGGCAAGGTTACGCACATCAAAAACATGGAACAAATCCTCTCCGACAAAGAATACAAAATTTACTCCACAGCAAATCATTTGAGTCAATTGCTTTCATTGAAGAAAGACCTAAATTTAGAAGCTTCCAACCTAATGGTTAGCTATTCATATCGGAATGGCTTAGACGATTTAGAATGAAGACGCAATATGGAATAATCAATGAAAATCAATTAGATGCTTATATGTCAAAGTTGATTGGAAGAGTCTTTAAGATTATTCCAATGAACGAGGAACAAGTAAGCACACTTGAAGCGTATGTGGACTCTCTATTGAGAGAATTGATGGGGAATTCGAAGCTATTTCTAGGAGAAGAATTGCTTTCGGTGTGCGGAACACTAAAGGGTCTTGATTATAGCGACCACAGGTTATTAAAAAGTGATGTATTCAAAGCGATTGAACTAATCGAAAAAGCAAGAGAGCGAGTGAAGTAAATGGACTTGACTCTATATCAAAAGATGATTGGCGCAAACAACTCTAATATGACACAGGCTTACATTAACGACTCCATCTCTCATGTTAACGATATGTTTAGTAAGTCTCCCTCTTACAGAAAGGTCGTGATTGATGGAGTCGATTCTGATTGTATTATCAATCGAAAAAAGTCTCATCAAATGGATTTACTTCTCAGACCAAATTTTACTATCGACAAAGGTTCGTATGTGGTTCTTGGTCTAAATACTTTTATCGTTATGGACTTTATCGAAAATGAAATATATCCGAAGGCTAACGTCAATCTTTGTAATAGGTCATTGCGTTGGAAAGATAGTCAGGGTGAGATTAAAGAATACAAGTGTTTCGTCACAGGTACGACATACGAAGAGGATGACGCAAAGATTGTGTATAACTCTGATGGAGAACTCACTGTTCAAGTGCAGTTCAATGACGACACAAAAGCCATTAAACCTCAAATGAGGTTTATTTTTGATGAAAGTGTTTATGAAGTTACTTCGATTGACACTGCATCGAAAGTTTACAATGGCAAAGGCTTCATGAAGCTTATTCTGAAATTCACTAATACGACAGATACAGATGATAAAGACAATCAAATTGCTGATTCTAGCGGCAATTCAGGATGGGGTGGATGGTAATGAACTTTGAAAGATTATCATCGAACATCATCGCAATTATCGGAGAAGTTCTGAGAAATCAACAACTCATTAATCATTTGGGTTGGAATGGAGACAATCCATCTACCCAAATGATTAATCCTGCATTGCTTGCTCCAAGGGGAACAAGCGAGAGAATCTTTCCGTATCCATTCGATACTACATTTAAAGATGATGTTCGAACTCAGTTGCACATCTATTATCCGCAACTGAAATTCGAAAATAATGGCAATGCAGGAAGGGCGGCAATCCTATTCGACATTGTTGTTCATAAAGACATTTGGTTGCTTACTGACAAAGGAGAGAAAATCATTCGCCCATATCAAATCGCGACATTAATCCTTGACGCTTTCAAAGATAAGAACGTTGAGGGTTTAGGAGAAATTCATTTCATTAGTGCAGAACACACAGTTGTCAATGAACAGTTCGAAGGATTTCGTCTCGTTGCTACTACCACAGAATTTTAAGGAGAGTGATTATCAATGGAAGAGATTGATTTGAAACTCAAGCTATTTTCTGGTAGGGCAATAAATGCGGAAGGTTATGGGGACATAATTCCACTCACAATACGAGAGATAGTTGACGTTGGCTATTCTGAATATATGAAGTGTTTAAATATTATGACTTTGACTACGAAAGATTTCTTAGAAGACGCAACTGATGATATCAGCGTTTTTGACCTACTTCTTTTATATGGTGGAGAAGAAATAGAGAGTATTTTTGAAAAGGCTTTATCCCTTTTTTTGAAAGGGGAGATAGTCGTAGATAGGGATGATTTGCGTATCTTCGTTAAGGTTAGCGAGGACACAATCAACATTGTTAACAAAGATAACTATCGCGAAATTCAAGAAGTTATTAAGTGGCAGAACTATATCAATAGCTTTGACGAGAAGAAACTTGATAAGAATTTTGACCCTGCTGACGAGGAAACTCGAAAGCTAAAAGAACAAATGGATGCAGTTGCGAAGCGAAGGGATGAATTGAAGAAAAAGCAAAATCAAGCTGATTTGAACGAAGAGGAATCTGACATTGACTTTTACGACATTCTCTCAGCTATATCTTCCAAGTCATATGGAATTAGCGAATTAAACGTTCTTGATATGACTGTGTACCAAGTGTACAGGAAATTCAAACGTATGGAAATCATCGACCAATATGACATAAGCATCAAGTCGATTTTAGCAGGAGCAAAAGATGTCAAGTTAAGACACTGGTCTAGTAAGGCATAGTTTGTGTCCAAAATCGACAAGTTTCAATGCGTTAACCACTATTAATATTGAGCGCACTAAATATTATTTCTCAAAAGGAGAGGATTGCACATGGCACGTTTTGGTGTTAAGGAAGTAGCAGACGTAATGTTAATAAATCTGCTCACTAACAAAGTTGACCTATTCTTGGACACATTGAAGTTGTCCAATCTCGAAAATGCGGCTGAAACAGTTTACGCTAATGGTGGTAAAGGAGCACCTCGTTTGATTTCGTGGGACTTCGGTCGTACTGCTACGTTTAACGTACAGGATGCTCTTTTGAACCCGAAAGCAATCGCAATGCAAGCTGGTACAGACTTGGAGAAGAAAGTTGAAACGATTTACGAGCGCGTTGTCGCTATTTCAACTGACGATGGTTCTGGTAACTCCAAGATTACGTTGGAGCAAACTCCTGATGTTGGCTCTGTAGAAATCTACGAGACAACTGATGGATATAGTCAAGACAAAGAGGTGACGAAGGCGTCTATTACTGTAACTGGTAACGATGTTACTATTCCTTCCGCATCTTTGGCTGTTGGTAAGCAAGTAATTGTTTACTTTACGTATCAAACGACTGCTGACGCAGAAGTTATCACTCTGAAATCCGACAAGTTCGGTGGTTTCTACCGCGTTGTTGGTAAAACGCTGTGGCGTTCAGAAGCTACTGGTAAAGACGAGAAAGTTCAAATCGTCATTCCTAAAGCTAAAATCAGTTCTGCGTTCACGCTGACGATGCAACCAGATGGCGACCCATCTGTGTTTGACATGAATCTGGATGTTTTTAAAGATTCTTCCAGTACCGATATGGTAAAAATCGTTCGATACTAAAAGTTATAGAAGCTGAAAAAAGTATCGGTAAAAACACTTTAATGGTGAGAGGGGGTAATTTCCCCTTTCACCATTTTTTTTGTCTTCTAAATAAAACTAAAATTTCATCTTTAGAGATTAAAGGAGGAAAAATCAATGACAGAACAAATTCGTAGTCTTGATTTCCAGACAATCGAAAGGGCAAGTGAAAAGTACGCTAATCTACGCGAAGTAGTTGTCCAAATGGAAATTGAGAACGATGAGATTGAGAGTTTCATTGTCGAGATTTACAGATATTTCAGTCCAGTTCAAATTAAGATGTGCGTACAAGAATTGGTTGAGAAACTTGACCATGTTCGGGCGCACAACAAGGGGCAAGTTACTACCATTATGGTTCCTTATATGGTTTTCCTTATCATCAAGCACTTCACTACACTGAAACTGCCAAACCGATTTGCAGAGCAGTTGAAGGCTATCGAACACATGACGAATACAGGTGTTCTATTCCAGATTTTTATGAACATGGATGCAGAACAAATCAATTTGATTCAACAAGAAGTTGCATTTGTTGTTGACAATTTCAATAACAATATGGAACAGGTTGAAGAGTTTAAGAATCAGATTCGTGAACAACTCGTTGATAAAAGCTTGTTGGAGTGATGAGCATGTCGTACAAAAATTTTGATGCGTTAAGAAAAGCGATTATGAAAAAAGCAAAAGAGGGGATGCAAAACAGCGTCCTCCCTGTAGTGCAAAAGCAGATGAAGGATTCGATAGAATCTGAGGTCTACAGTGTTTATACACCTATTGAATACAATCGTCGAGAGTATTCAAATGGAGGTTTGGGCGATATGAATGTCATGAAAGGTTATGCCTTAAATGAGGGTAAAACTGGATTTGACTTCTTAGTTCAGAACGAAGCGAGAGCAAGTGGAGGTAATGGTTTGGTTGCTCCACTCATCATTAAAGGTCAACTATGGGCTATAACAAACAACTACATTTTGAAGCACACAAAAATCCCAAGTTACGAAAAAATGCTTTTAAAAAACTCATATGGATTCACACCTTTCTATGAGCCAAGGGATTTCATTGGTCACACGAAAGACAATCTCGAAAAAACGAAATTAGCTAAGAAATTAAATGACTACATGAACAAGTAGGTGATTCACATGACAAAGAGAAAGTACGTTCGGTACGTAACGAAAGAGAAGCTAGAGAAAGTATCGGACGAAAATAAAATACACATCCAAAAATATTTCAACTATAAAAATATGAATCTTAGTGATTCATCAAAGGTTAGTTATGAGTCTGACTTCAATCAATGGCTTGTGTTTATCAACGATAAATTCGGTAAAGGTAGTCTTGCTACAGAAGATATTCTGAGAATGCTGAAAGACGAAGATGGCATTGAGGATATGGTAGATTTGATTGAGGACTATATTGCCTTCTGTGTCACTGTATTAGGCAATAACGAGCGCAGGATTCAACGAAGGCTCAGTTCGATTTCCTCATTCTTCTTATATCTTCTTAAAAAACGGAGAATCAAATCCAACCCTCTGGACTACATTGAAAGACCCTCAGTTCGCGCAGGAGAGAAGCCGCAGATTACACAGACCTATTTGACCGAAGCACAAGTAGAACAGATTAGAAAGCATTTTAAGAAGACTGACGATATACAACTGGAACTCTACTTCGAGTTGTCATTGTCCACTATGTTAAGGGTGAATGCGATATCAAATATAAAGGTTGACCAGATTGACTTTGAGACAGGCATGATTACTGGCATCAAAGAGAAAGAAGGATATATTGTCGATGGGTATTGTTCAGATGTAACGATGAAGCTGATTAAGAAGTGGCTAGATTATCGAAAAGAAAATGATATCGAAAGCGAATATTTGTTTATTACAAAATACTCAGGAGAGTGGAAGCAAGTAAGTAAGAATACATTGCAGACAGTGTGGACGAAGAAGATTGGCAAGATTATCGACATTCCAGAACTCCATCCCCATGATTTCCGACATAGCGGAAGTTCGCTTCTCTTCAATAAAGGTATGTCTTTAGAAGATGTTCAAGAGCTTTTAAACCACAGGAGTCCTGATACAACATTGAAGCATTACATTAAGCGTGACATGAAAAAGCTTCAAGACGCTAAGAAAAAATTCGAGCTATAAGAGATAAAGGAGTGTTTTAAATGTTGAGAATGAAGAATGAAGAAGTACAACATTTTGCCAATTTCTTAATGACCTTTGAGTTGAAGGGTCGAGAATCGCGTATGCGTACACGATTCGTTAAGTTGCTTGCAGAGCGAATCGAGCTTGTCGGAGAAGAGCACAAAGAATTGCTTCGACAATTTGCAAGATTTAATGAGAATGGTGAACCGATTGTAGTGGAGATTCAAGGACAAAAAGCTTACGATGTGCCTGACAGGGCGGCATTCAATAAGGAATACTTCCTTCTACTAAACGAAGACTTTGTAATTGAAGAGAATGAAGAACGTAAGGAAATGTTGCTATTTATAAAAGATGTAATTTTGAACTGTGATAAGACTTTTAAAGGTAGAGAAGCGCTAGAGTACGACAGATGGTGCGATATTATTGAGGAAATTAAATACGAATAGTGCAATGGGAGTGTTTATACACTCCTTTTTGTTTTTATTTTTAGCATAAAAAGGAGTGTATATTCATGAGCGGAAAATCTGATTTCAATATTTTAATTGGCGTAGACATGACTAATGCAGAGAATGAGATTAAAAAATCTATTCAGAGTATTGGTGACAACTACAATTTGAAATTGAATCTTATCATCGGAAATAAGGATAAGTTTTTTAAACAAATAAAAACAATCCAAAGTTTACTTTCTAATCTTGGGAAACTGGATATTGATTTCGGTTTAAAGGACGATGCCAAAGATGTTCAAAATATAAATAAATCCTTAAAAGAAGTTGCAAATACGAATCTTAATGATGTAGGCGAAAAGCTTGCCAAAGACATGAAAGACGCTAAGAAGGCAACAGATGACCTTACGAAGTCTTATGACAAGCTCATGAAGGTTTCGAATAAAATAAAGCCAAACAAGGACACTGTTAAGACGACGAAGACAGGAAATAAGTTTAATAATCAAACTGTTTCTGAGGACTCGAAGACAGGTACTACTATTGACAATGTTAGGGACTTCGCTTCGCTCAACAGTTATATGGACAAAGCTAAAGCTAAAATCGACTCATTGGAAAATGTTTCGAAGGATGGTCGGTCGAAGAACAGCATTGATAAGGTTAAAACTAGCATCGACAAGCTTCCAGAACTTCTTGCTAGTGGTGATGGACAAGTATTCGATAAAGAACTGGAACAAATCCAAAAGGCTATCCTGAAATATGATGAACTAGAGCAAAAGATTAAAGAAAAGGGTAGCGCCGAAAAATACCAGTTGGAAAAGATTATCGACTTGCAAAATAAGCTTGCTAAAATCCAACGTGAAGGTCTTGCGAACAATGCTTCTGTTACCAAGCTAAAAAGCTTGATGGATACGTTTGAAAATGCAGACTTCTCTAAATTGGATGAAGCACGTAGAAAGTTTTCTGCTATTGAGAAGCAATTGAAGATTATCAATGGTCAAGAGGATAAAGGTAAATTTAAACGTAAGACAGCCGCACAAGGAGAAAAAATTAACGACAAAGTAAAGGCTAATATCGACCCTGAGTTGGTTGGTCAACAGTCGATGGATACTCTTGAAGCTAAAATTAAGCAAGTCTTTGATGCTGAAACTGTTAAGCAGTTTGAGAATGCTGTTAGGCGCGTAAACCATCTTTACGACGAAATGTTTAAAAAGCAAAAGAAAGTACTGGAACAGAGAGAATTAGAGGGTAAACAACAGAATATTCGCGCACGAACGCATGATTGGAATAAAGAAATTGAATCAATTAAAGGCGGCGGCTTCGCAAACGAAAACGACTTTGATGGTGTTCGTAAAGCAATGCGTAATCTTAGTGCAGAGTCCAAAACATATGAGCACGATTTGAAGCGTATTCAAACGTTAATTACTCGCATTAATACATTGTCCGAAAAACGTTCTGAAAGACAAGAATCGCGTGATATAACAAAAGGTAGAAATGACGCTAAGATTGAAACTATGAGGGGTACAGTTCCAGACAACTTGCTTGATGATGTTAAAGGATTAAACAATCTGATTGATTTCAGTTCTTCAAAAAAAGACGTTGCTCTTATTGAAGATGAAATGAAGAAGATTGCAAAACTGGAAGACGAAATTAAGAAGGCTGGACAGGATGAAGAGAAGATACGCAAAGCCATTGCTGACCATCAGGCAAGTGCAACAAAGTCTGTAGACAAGTATGGCGATACTGTAAAATCTATCCTTCAAGACTCTAAGAGGCAAAGTAGCTTCGATGAGAGACAAAAGAGAATAGCACACGATTCCGCTCGATTGAAAAGAGAGATTAACGATTTAGAGTCTTACGGAAATAAAATCACACAAAAACAACAAAAGCAGTTAGAACAGAAGAGACAGACATTACAACGTATTTCTCAGGAAGAAATGGTGAATCAAAGCAGACAAAACCAGATCGAAGAAGATGCAACTCGTATTCAGCGAGAAATCAATAGGCTGAAAGAAAGAGGACTGCAACTTTCCTACGATGAACAAAGAGAAATCCAACAAAAAATCGAAGCTCTAAGACGACTTGCTTCAATTCAAAGGGAAGCTAACTCGACAGGTAACAATAGAGATTCAGATGAACAAAAAATCAGAGACAAGTTCAACAGTACTAGTTATCGTGCAACGAGAGGTTTCAGCGAGAACTCTGCCGAAGCGAAAAAGATTAAATCTATGATTGATGAAATTGAAGCTAAAGTTAATGGTCTTTCTGGCAGGGTTGGAGATGAGTTCAATCAGGCTACTAGAGAGATTGAGGAATCTATGAACCGATTGAATGAAGAGTCTCGCAGACTTCGTGACGAAGACCAACGTGAAAGAGGTTCTATGGGTGGTCAACTTGCGAACGCCCTAAGAAAAGTTCCTATCTGGACAGCGGCTATGGGTGCTGTGTACGGAACAATCGAGTTAATTAGACAGGGATTTCAGTCTATTCTTGAAATCGACAAAGCAATGATTAACTTGGCAAAAGTATCCGAAGCCAGTCAACAACAATTGGATGAGTTTAAGAGTACAGCTATAGAAATGGGTAGAGATTTGGGTGTTGTATCTGCCGAAGTAATTAAAGCTACGACAGAATTCCAACGTCTTGGCTACTCTCTTGAACAGGCTACATCACTTGGTAAGAATAGTATCATTTACGCTAACGTTGGTGATATGGGCGTTGAGGAAGCGAGTGCGAACCTCGTATCCGCAATCAAAGGTTTTGGCATTGAAGTCGATGTACAAGGGAACAACGTTCGTAATCTTGTTGACATGTTCAACGAAGTTGGTAACAACTTCGCAATCTCTTCCGCAGGAATCGGTGAAGCATTGAAACGTTCTTCTTCTGTATTTAAAGAAGCAGGAAATTCGATTGAAGATTCCGTTGGATTGGTGACTGCCGCTAATGCTGTTATACAAGACCCTAAGAAAGTAGGTAATGGTTTGAAGACCATTGCCATGCGTCTTCGTGGTGTGAGTGAAGAAGGAGAGCATATTCAAGAGATTGTTCCACAACTTCAACAAACATTTGACCGCATCAATAAAGAGTTTGGACTTATTGGCGAAGAAGCTTTAAATGTTATGGAAAAAGACAAGCGTACATTTAAGTCTACCTATGATATTTTTGAAGAAGTCGTAGGAATGTGGGATAAGCTTTCCGATATGGAGCAAGCGAACCTCGTTGAAACGATGGGTGGAAAGCATCAGGGTGTCGTTGTATCTGCAATCATTCAGAACTGGGAAGATGCTGAAAAGGCAAGTGATACAGCTTCCAATTCCGCTGGCTCTGCTTCGCGAGAGTTTAGTGCATATATGGATGGTTTCGAGTACAAAATCGGACAACTGAAAAACGCTCTGGAAAAATTCTGGACAACTGTCATTGATGATGACGCTGTTAAAGGAATCATTGATGCTATCACAGCAATTGTTGATGGACTTACGTGGTTGGTTGAAACTTTCGGCGCAACGAACATTACTGTACTTCTAGCTGGTCTTGTAGCTGTCATGGCAAGTAAACCACTCAGAGATTCCGTTACAACTGTGGGTGCGTTAGGAAGGGCATTTGAGGGTCTTGGTGGGTTTGTGATGAACTTCATTAAATTCATACCTCGTTTGATTCCATTTGTAGGTATTCTTCTCGCGATTGGTACAGCAGTAACACTTGTTTACAAAGCATTCACCGCAGAGTCGAGAGCGCGCAAAGAAAGATTGAAGACGCTTGATGATGAAATTAGTAAACATAAAGAGTTCAAAAAATCCTACGAAGACACATTCGAACAAAAGGACTTTAATCTCGATGACTTCGCAGACCTTCAAGCTAAAGGTTCTACTGGAAGAACAACGCAAGAAGAAGAGAAATATCTTTCTGTAATTCAGCAAATCAAATCTGAAATGCCAGAACTGATTTCGCATTACAACGATAAAAACGAAATTGTTGTTAAGAGTGCAGAAGAAATTCGTAAACTTGCCGAGGCTAACGAAGCACTTCTCTTAGACAAAGAGACAGAGCAGTTTAAGCTAACTATGGATGAAACAAGCTTCAAAAATGCAAACAAAAAACTAAAAGAAATCCAAAACGCTAAAGACCAAGTTTCCGCATCAGAAGGTATGAAAAATGTCCATAGTGTTGCGAAGGATTTTATTGAAAACGAAATTGACCAGATTGACAACTCTAATTACTTTGAAGTTCTGAATGCGTTTAACGATAAGGTTAGAGAAGAATTCTCTAAAATGTCCCAAGAACAACAAGATAATAACTATATGGCTATGCAAGGCTTACAGTCCTTAATCCCCACATCTCAAAGTAAAGAAGATGCTTTGAAAAACCTTGACATCTTCATTGCAAACAACGAAGAACTTCGCAAGCACTACGAGGACGAAACTAAGAAAATGAAAGCTTCTCTCCAAACTGGTACTGACGATGTAGCAAAACTCATCGACAACGCGTTTAACATCTTCGCTAGAGAGAATAACATTGATACTAAATCAAATAAATTCCTGTTTATTGAGGAATTGAGAAGAAACATGTTAGACAACATGGAAGCCTTTGGGACAGATATGGAAAAAACTATTAACGAAATTCCTGATTACATTCAAGAAGCAGTTGCCAATGTAGAAAGCAAAGGGATTACGATTGATGATATTATGACTCCTAACTATGAAACATTTGAATTAACAAAAGCGAAACTGGAAGAACTTAAAGCATCAGTTTCTGATTCGGCAGACCCAATCATTCAAGTGTATGACGCTCTGATTGCGAAACATCTATCCGCAAAGAATGCAGTCGATACTGCCCCGATAGTTCCTTTTGAATTTCAGAAGGACGTAATGGGTCAAGTGCATTCATTGATTGATGACATTAGTGATCTTGACTCTGCTTACAGAACACTGGCAGATGGTCAGGAGCTTTCATTATCAACAACAATGGATTTGGTCTCCAAACATCCAGAACTTATTAAACACATGAAAATGGAGAATGGCGTTCTAACTCTAACAGGAGATGCACTTAAAGATTTGTCTAAAATCAGGGAAGCAGAATTTAAGGCGAATCTGGCACGAATGAAAACAGAGAGAATTGAAGCAATTAATACTGCTAATCAAAATATTGAAGCCGCAAAAAAAGAGATGGAAGTTCTGAGAGAAAAACTAAAAATCCACAATCAAATCAATGGGTTGAGTACAAACCCGATGTTCGTAGACCAAAAGCCAGAGAATCAATTCGGTCTTGATTTCCCAATGATGCCATTGCCGAAAGAGCTTCAAGAAAAGGCGAACGCAGAAGCGAAAAAACAACAAGCAGAACTGCAAGCGAAGCTAAAAGAACAACAAGATGTGATGATTAAAAACGAGAAAAACATAAAAGATACGGAAGATGCGATTGCCGCTATCGACAAGTTCATTGCACAGGATTGGAGCGCACAAATCGGTAATATTACTGGTGGTGGCGGTAAGGATGAAAAAGAAGATAAGGCAAAAGAGCTTCAAGATGCCATTTATGTTGTTGATGAGTATAAGAAGCGTATTGATTGGCTGAATCGCTCTATTGAGAAACAACAAAAACTTCAAAGTGAAAATAGCACTTGGACTGCCGAATATAAGAAAGCTCTGAACGAAGAGACTTGGCTTACTGTGGAGAAAAAGAAGGCTATTGACGCTGAGATTGCATCGCTAAACGAACAAATCAGAAAGAATAGCATTGCGAAAAAGGGTATGATTAACATCGACCCTAAAGCAAATGAAAACAAAACACAGCAAGCAATTGCCGCTGAACTTGACCAAGAGATTGACCAAGCCGAAGACAGACTGAATCAGCTTGCTTCTGAATCTGATGCTGTTGAATCGAGAATCAATGAACTTCGGATGGTTAAGATTCAAACGATGACTGAGTTTTACAATATTCAACGTGAGATGTTAACAGATGATATTGCGTACCAAGAGTATGCTATGAGTCTATATGATGAAACAACGGAAGGTTATCGTAAACATGCACAAGAAAAATTGGACTTAATTAAAGAACAGCAAAAGTACAATAAACAAGAACTTGAATTTCTCCTTAAGGAACGAGATACAAACAAAAGTCTTACTAACGCTCAAATTAACGAACTGAACGAACTGATTCGTGCTAAAAAAAATGCTATTTGGGATATGGCTAAGATGATTGATGAAATGAACACGCTCATTATCAATTCCAAACTTGACAAGCAAATGAATAGAATGTCCAGCGAAAGCAAGAAATATGCCGATGCAATTTCCGATATCCAAGACAAAATTAAGTATGACTTGGATGATGATAAGGATATGGGTAAACATATCGACTTCCTCAAGCAAATCGTTGCGCTGCGTAAAGGCGAACAAGCTGATATCGAAAATAACATTAAGTATCTGAAAGAACAACTTAAAGCAAACAGAGACAACAAAGAAGTGGTCGAGAAAATAACTTCCGAACTTGAATCGCAAGAAGAACAGTTGAAAGATACTAAAAACGCAATCAAAGACACGAACATTGAAATCAAAGAGGTTTATGAAAAGCTCGCGGATGATTACGTTGAACTATACAAAGAACAGCTAGAACTAATGCAACAGGCTGATGAGAAGTATTACGCTGACAAAATCGAAGCAGAACAAAAAGCGCATGAGAAACGCATGAAACAGCTTGATAAAGAGATGGAAGCTTTGGAAGAAGCGTATGCTAAACAAATGAAAATGATTGACAGAGCAGAATCTGCAAGAACACATGAAAACGATGTGTCTAAGCTCCAAAAAGAAGCAGATGAACTGAAAAAACAAATCGACCTTCTCTCGATGGACGATTCCTATGAAGCGAAAGCCAAGAAAGCTGAATTGGTTAAACAGCTAACAGAAAAGGAGCTTCAACTCTCTGAGACTGAGCATAACAGAGAAGTTGAACTGAGAAAAGACAACCTTGAAGATGACTTGGACGCTGAAAAGGAGAAGTTGGAGAATAGAAGAGAAAAATACGAGGAAGATACCGACAACTACATTAAATCTCTCGAAGAACAAGCTAAGAAAAAACAAGAATATTGGGAAGCAGAGTTAATCAACGAGAAGAAGTTCGCAGAGATGCGTAAACAAGTTCTCGAAGGAAACTTTGCCGAAATGGAAGCTACTATTAAAACATGGTCGGAAAATGTAGCTGGCGAAATGGGCAACCTTGGGCAACAAGTTACTGATAACTTTACTAAGAAAGTAAACGAAGCTATTGATTCTATCAAACAATTAAACAGCATGAAAATCAAATCTGTTACTCACTCTCAAAACAATTCTGGAACAAAAAATAAAGATGGAGAATTAAAAGAGCCATCTACTCCACCAAAGGATAACGAGTTGAATGATGATGATGTTATCGACGAGATGAAGAGAAACAGTTGGAGATGGAAGAACGCGGGGTCAAAAGCAGAGAAAGATATTTACTACAAAGCGAATCAAAAACTTGGTGCTGATATAGGTGCGACATACAAAAATGGTTCGTGGTATAAAAACGGTAAGAAACTATATGAGTTGAGAAGTGGTGGTTACACTGGTGATTGGAGTGGTGATGGTGGACGACTTGCAGTACTCCACAAAAAAGAACTTGTTCTTAACGAAGACCAAACAAGAAACATTCTTGATACTGCTCGTATTGTCGAGCGTATGAAGTCATTTGTACCTAATCTTTTAAACGTATCGACTCCAAAAACATCTGAGCCAGTTGTTTCTTCCGCAGGAAGTTCGGAACATAACGAGTATAACATTGAAGTGAACATTAATGGAAATGCAGATAAGAAAGTAGCAGATACTGTTGCTGACCAGATCATTAACAAAATCAAGCGTACCAAAGGAGGACGATTCTAATGCTAGAGGGCATTCACTTTGCATATGATGGTGTTTACTCAGTAGACATGGGCTTGCTAAATTGCCAAGTTGATGGAGGAATGTTTGAAGAAACATTTCTCCCTACTCGGTCTATTACAGAAGCAAAAATTAGTGGAAGAGATAAACCTTACTTCCAGTCTCTAGATGTTGAGCCATTAAGATTTGGATTGACGTTTGCATTTGAGCATGGATACACGGAAAAGTTGTTACGAGATGTTGCTAGATGGCTGTATCAGCCATACTACAAACCATTTTACACGATTGATAATCCTAATCGTGTTTTTTATTGTATGGCAGAAGGTGACTCTCAACTATTCCATAATGGAATAAAGCAAGGCTATATTACTGTTACGATGCGTTGCGATAGTCCATATTCTTACACTCAAAAAACTTTGAAAGAAGATATGAAATTTGATAGCACGAAATTAACAAAAACGGGTGCTGAAAACACTTTTAATAGTGGGATGGGTTCCATGCAAAACATTGAAATAATCAATGGTGCAATGGGAGTTCGTCGAAAGGCGACTAATTGGACACAATATGCAGGACAGAAATGGAGTGACATTATATGATTCCTACACGTCGTATGGGCTTGAATAAGCCAGAAGTAACGGATGATATTCAAGATACAATAGTAGATTTAGCAAATAACTTTCAGACTATAGATAACAATTATGATGAGATTATTTCGGAAGTATCAACTCACCCTGATTCGGGTGAGTTTTTTAATTCTGGTAAAAAGTTTTGGAACAAGAATGCAACGCGAGGAGATTTTGCAGGATGGGTGAATATTCGTGCTGGTGTCTTTGCTCCAAAGTGGGAGAAACAAGAGACATATGTTGCGGGGAATAAGATCGTAGTCAATCCAGACAATGGTCATTACTATGAATGTGTTGTTGGTGGCACAAGTGGATTGAAACAACCTGCATTGTCAACAATAAGTGGAAGCATTACTCACGACTTGTATGGACATACAGAATGGAAGCCTGCCACTCACTATAGAGTAGATGATATTGTAGTAGCCACTAGTGGTGATAAGAGTTATTACTATAAATGTATTATTGATGGTGTTTCGGATATCTTCGAACCTCAATGGAATAATGTGAGTGGGACAACAATCGTTGATACCAGTGTTCATTGGTATGTGTACAAAACGGTAGAGTGGAAAGAGATGGGTTCAAGTTGTGAGTTTGTTCCTTTCGGCATTGTAGGCGAGTCCATAGAGGCTCTAGGAACAATTACAAGCGGTGTTTGGAATGCTAGTGCAATTGATGTAGCTCATGGTGGAACAGGTGCGACAAGCGCACTAGATGCGCGTAAGAACCTTTCAGCAACAGGTAAGTTCTCGCAAACAATTGGAGATGGCGTATCGACTACTTTTGCACTGAACCACAAGTTAGGTAGTCAAGACGTAGTTGTTTCTGTTAGAGAAGCCAGTGCTCCATTCGCACGAGTGGATGCTCAAATAAATATGACTGACGATAATAATGTGGTTGTTTCATTTGTATCTGTTCCAACTTTCAATCAATATCGAGTCACAATTATTGGATAAATAAAGGCTACCTTCGGGTAGCCATTTTCTTTTATATGAGGTGACGTTAATGAAATGGATAGATTTATATATTCAAAAAGGTGTGTATATTTCACGAGAATTTGATATTAGTTCAAATTTTGAAGTCTATAGAGATGAATTGAAATATCATTATGAATTAAATGATGGAGAAGTAAAAGTTTTTGTCAGAATGTCATATGACACAAGTACTTGGACAGAGTGGGTGCAAGTAAATAATTCAGCTTATCTTGAGTTGTTTAGAGACGAATATTACAACATGGAATATGCAAAGTTTCAGTACAAAATAGAGCTTATTAATCATGGAGTTTTTACTCCAATATTCAGAAGTTTCTCGTACATGTTGAGAGGGTCGTATCTGTTAATAAATACTGGTGATTTAATTTGCAAACCAGAGCTTTGGATTACTAAGAGAAATGGTGCTGGAACTATTAAATTAACTAATGAAACAAACGGACAAACTCTTGTTTTCGAAAATTTGAATAACAACGAAGAAGTTTATGTGGATTGTGAGAATGAAGACATCATGACAAGCCTTCCAATGAAATATCGTTACGATGATCACAATGATGTGTTTCTTGAGTTGGACGTTGGAGAGAATTTGCTAACAGGTGAAGGTGAATTTGATTTAACCATTAGGCATGAATTTAAGACATTACAAGGGTAGGTGGTAGATATATGTTAAGGCTAGGAGATATTGACTACAGAAAGAAGCCTGTTGTTCCACAATTGTTTTTATGTAAGCCCAATAAATTGATTATATCTAAACTTAGTGACGCTTATGGTGTTAAATATAGTCAAAAGCTAGGTGCATTAAATGAACTTAATTTTACTCTTCCTGTTTTCTCTGATAAACACCACACATACATGCGAAATCATAACGCTAGTATTATCAAAGGAAGGTATTTGGTGAAAATGGTATTGGGGCATTACACTGAATTTTTCGTGATCAACAATCTAAGTATTTCAGCAGAAGAAGGAGAAACGATTGATATTCAGGCTATGTCTTTGGGATATGAAATGAATGACAAAATCCTTCGTTCTTATGAAGCTGTATCTAAATCTGCAACTGAAATTTTAAATGAAGTTTTAGTTGATACGATTTGGAGAGTAGGGTACGTAGATTCTGAATTTGATATGAAGCGAAGAGGATTTAACGTTAGTTCCAACACTGTGCTTGAATCGGTTTTCGAAGTAGCTAAGACGTTTAATGCACTGGTTGTATGGGATACCATTAAACGCACAGTGAGCTTTGTCAGACCAGAATTAACAGGTCAAGACAAAGGTTTGAAGATTAAGTATGGAAAGTATCTCGAATCCTTGAATCAAGAGGATAATGCAGAAGAAATCTTCACTCGTTTAAGAATGTATGGGAAGGAAGACATCTCAATTCGTGAGATTAATCCAACTGGTACAACGTATATTGAAGATTTTAGTTACTTTATATATCCATATAAAGAAGAGCGTAAGTATTTTAAACAGATTTACAATAGCTCTGACATGAAATACTTCTGGTTACACAATGATGTCGATTGGGTTGAAAGTGGAAATACACTTCAATGTATTGCGAATGGATCAGGTAAAACCTCTATTATTAATACTGGAGCATTGAATCATAAGGATTACAAAATGACAGCAACATTAAGAGCGTTAAGTGACGATGATGTAATGGGTATGATTGTAAGATATCAAGATTCATTCAATTATTATTACATTGGTTGGCATTCTGGGAAAGTTCAGGGTGGTTTGCAGTGGGGTACAGAACACTTGCGTATCTACAAAGTTGAACATGGTCAAGAAACATTGCTTGCTAAAACATCACTTCTTGATGGTTGGAGTATGAATATTGACTACAAGATGGCGGTCGAAACCTACAACCAAAGCATACGAGTTTGGATTGATAACAGACTTGTATTAAATGTTGATGATGAAACGTTCTCCAAAGGTGGATTTGGCTTCTATAGTGAAAGTCAGCCCTTCGTTGTGAAAGATGTGGAAGTCACTAATAAAGAACATGAAGTTATAAAAGTTAGCGACTACATGTCAAGTGAGCTTTGTCATGCATTGCTTGAGTATGACATGTTACTTCAAGAGAATAAAGATAATTTCTCGAAATTAATTGAAAAGCGAGAAGGGTTTAGCTCTGTTCTTAATGTTATGAGAACTGAGTTGGCATCTCTGAAAGCTCAATTGAAAATCTTACTAGATGAGCGTGATGTACTTAACACACGTATCGCAAAGATGAATGATGATATTGCTCATACAGATAATCAGCTTCAAGATACTTCTATGCTAGAGGGAGATCTTCAAGCGCTTATAACAGAGCTGAATACTAAGTTGATTGAAATCGTAGCAAAAGAATCTGAAGTAAAAGGTAAAGAAGCTCAAATTACAACTCAAGAAGTTTACTATCAAGATATTTTGCATGAAATCAATTTACTAAAAGTGTTGTTGGATATAAGAAACAACTTTACTTCAGAGCTTATTGATGAGAGAAATCAGTACATCATCGAAAAAGAGTGGCAAGACTCGAATATTGAAAAACCTGAAGATTTGCTCAAAGAAGGAATTAAGGTATTTAATGAACTTAAAGAGCAGAAGGTCACAGTTAAAGTTAATATTGTCAACTTCCTCTCAATGGTAACTGAACAGCGCAATTGGGAAAAGCTAGGTATGGGAGACTTGGTTTATATCGATCACGAACGTGCAAACGTTTTGTTTAAAGCAAAAATTACGGAAGTAGAATATGAGTTTGAAGATGAAGCTCCAATTAATATAACGATAAGTAACGTTAAAGATTTGTATGCTAATACAGATAAGTTCTTGGATATGCTTTATAAGTCATACAACTCATCTACTCAGGTGTCGATAGACTCGTGGAAATGGGATTTGTCATTAGAAAACAAAGGCTCTATTAATGAGATTATCAATAATCATTATGATGCAAATAAACAGTCTATCCTTGGTGCGAAAGACCAAGTTATTGAGATTTCTGATCGCGGTCTTATTATACGCGACCCGAAAGACCCAAACACTTATCTTGTTGGTTTGAACGGTTTGATAGCGATCACCAATGACGGAGGAAACACTTGGAAACACGCAATCACAGGTTCAGGCATCGTGGGCGAGAGAATTTATGGAAAAATTTTTATGGGAGTGAATCTTGCGCTTGAAGATGAAGATGGAGTATTAAAATTCCAAGGATCGAAGGGAGAAATATATGACCGTACTGGAAAGCTTGTAATGAAGCTTGGTTTGGTTGATGAGAATCCTGATAAATTTGGTCTATGGTCTTTTAATGATGTTACACGAGTGAAAATGGATGACAGAGAAGGTTTTGTTATCGACCGTGTAAGTGCAGACAAGAATAAGTATCCAGATGGTTGGGAGAAGATTATGTGGGCTGACCCAAGCGATGGAACACTTTATATTCACGACTTGGTTGCTCAAAACATTAAGATTGTAAATGATGTTGGTCAAACAATCTTGGACTCTGAAAATAACTATCTTGATCTTGGCGACTTCAACTCTATCGTAATGGACAACAAAATCACTACGATGGAGAAGATGCAACTTATCACTGAGCTGTACAAAATTGAGGCAGGATACAAGCGAATGATTGAACAAGCTGTAGAGTATCAGAAATCGCAACGTGACGATGTATTCGATATAAACGCACAGTTCTTCGCTAAGACCTCAAGTTCAACTGACCTATTCTCAACACAACCATTAACAGATGCGTACTACGCATTACTAAACTACATGTCAAAATTCCTCGACATACGCTCTCAAAGTCCATTGGACATTAACATAAACGCTCCAATAACAAGCCAAACACAAGAGATTAATAACAGAGCTGAATTCGTGCTGAAGTTCAAAACATACTACGATGAAGAGAAGAATCTTCGCAATAAGATTGAAGATGCTCAGTTCTATTCTGGTCTTAACATGGGACAGTTCTACAATAACGTTGTTATCGGCAACTATGGTTTTATCGCTCTTCGTAATGATGGCAAATATCGTTCTGTACTTAATGCAACGAATGGTCTTGCTCTTCAAAAGTGGGAACGAAACAAATGGGTGAATAAAGTCTATGCTTCTATTGGCAACTCCAGTTACGAAGATGGAACACTCATTGCTGAAGACTTGGTTGCTAAACGTTTACGTATTGAGACAAAAGCAGGAGATACGTTGCTTGACGCTGATGCACTAAACTTCGATTTCAGTGTGTTAAGCTCTATTATTCTTGACGATGTAATTGTTTCAATGGAAAAAATCACATTATTGAATCAGTACAAAAGTATTAGTAAACAGTACAGTGAGCTGAATAGACAAATTAATAACACAGCAACGACTATATATAATGACAGGGATAAATCTTATCTTGGTCTAGATCAAGCTAAGAACAATCTAGTGAATGCAGGCAATCAATTAACTTCATCTTTTGATGCTTTAACTAGTTATATGCAACCTGTCTTTGTGAACATGAATGTCACAACTCATATTGTACGAGATTTAGGTTCAACCAGATTTATTTTCCATACTAAGTGGGAAGATTTCTACAAAGCATATGAGACCGCTAGAGTTCGTTTAGGAGAATTCTTAGAGAGGAGTTCACTTCAGTTAGGTCGCAACTATAATAACACTGTTATTGATGCAGAGAATGGTGTAGTTGTTACTCGTGGAGATAAGAAAGTTCAAACCACTCTAAATGCTACGGCTGGAATAAGCATCGCTCAAAACGTAGGAGATTTTCATAATCCTAGATGGGAAAATAAATTCTATGTCGATGATAAAGGGTTCTTGTTTGCAGTTGATATGAGTACCCATAGATTACGTATTCTTGATGCTGGACTAGGCGAGAAAATTACATTTGACCATAAAGATGGTATCACGATCAATGGTCTTAAAGGTGAACAAATTCGCTTGAATGCTAACGAGGGTATCGCTATTGATATTAATCAAGATAAGCGTTTATGGATTGATACTGATTCTGGTACACTTCGTGCAAGAAAATTGATCATTGAACCAGAGATTGGTGGTGTTATATTAGATGAGGAGACAGATGGATTCGTTTCTGATTTAATGGTTAATACCGTCAAAACAATAAGTAAAAACAAATCAAATCAAGACTATGTTCACATTAAGAACCATTTCTTAAAATTGATGACTGGAACTTCTTCGGCGCAAGATATAACTAAATTCACATTACAATTAAATACGGTTGAACAAGCTTATAGTTTTCCTGAAATGATATGGGGGCGTGGTGGAAATACTGATGGTGATGTTGGTAAAATTAAAAAAGTAGATGATGCTTTTATAATCCACTATAAAAATGACCTTCACAAAGAGAGGGAAATTATATTAAATGGCACTCAAACTGATGCAATTAAAATAAGAGCTTCAGGTGGTCAGATTGTGCTTGACTCAGATCAAGAGATTGTGATTAAGGCAGGGAATAGTGAAATAAGACTTACTCCTAGCGGAATAAAACTAAAAGGCGCTAGAATCGACTTGAATTAATATCGAAAAAACATTTGATAAAATCTTCATTATATGATAATATGAACATATAGTCAATAAGGGGGTATATCAAATAATGAAAAAGCTTTCTGCTATTATGCTAACGTTAGTTATGTCTTTAACCATGTTTGCTGGATTTGCTTCTGCTTCAGATTCTCCAATAGTTTTCATTTCAGGTGGTAAATCTGATTTGCACAAAAGAATAGATATATTTATTGAAAATGGAAGATCGTATGCACCCTTCAAAGAAGTCTTTGAAGCTCTGTACATGGATGTAAAGTACGATGCTAATACCAAGAAAGTTAAAGCTACTCGTGAAGGTATCACAAAAGAAGGTTTGACTATTGAGTTCAAACTTGGAGACTCCAAGATTTACATCAACGGAGTTGAGACACTTGCTGACCCAACACTAGTGAAGAATGGTGTTACTTACATGCCAGTTAATTATGTTAGTAAAAAGGGAACTGGACTTACTGTTAAGCCAAAGTATCCTAATAGTACAAGTAAAGACATTGTTGTAGAAGGAGAAACTATTGGCAAGCACTATAAAGATGGTAGCTCCTATTACTTCGGAGAAGGTTATATTAAAGGTGAGGACTTTATCCCCCATGGCGTAGGAAAAGAATATGATGGAAAAGGTCGCATTTTTAAAGAGTCAACCAATCCTCCTAGTGGCATACAAGGGAAATCAGGTTACTATAAAGATGGATCAATCTATGGGTGGAGTAAGTACAGTTATCCAAACGGAGACTATATCATCGGTGAATACGTCAATGGCTATATGATTGGAATGGCTAAGATGTATGATAAAGAAGGCAATTATATTGAAGATAAAGATTTTACTGACAATGAAAATCTACAGACCGTGAGACCTTACCTTAATAATCGATAAAATAATATAAAAATGCAAAAACCACCAATCAATTGATTAGTGGTTTTTGCATTCTCAAAATGAGGTGATTTCATGGCAGGAGTTGCTTTTAATGGCTCGAATATTTCAGATTCAACCAAATCAGGTCATGTGACCTATGATATTGAAAGATGGGTTCCTTCATATTGTACTGGTTGGGATCAATACGGAAATTGTATTAGCACAGGAGGAGGTTATTGGACTTCTGCTGGTTCAGGTTCAACTGGAGCGAAGATTACTGGAAGTAAAGTACAAAGCAATTCTAATGTTTATGTTAATCAGAAGCCTATAGCTTGTGTTGGAGACGTAAGCACGTCTGAAAATTGGAGAGCTGATCCACCTGTCCCATCTGGTGGAGGAGATACAAGAATAGTAAATATTCGCCCTTCTACGTCAGGAAGTGGTAGTGGTTCTATTTCTAGTGGGAGCACAAAAGTATTTGTTGGAGGAAAAGCCGTAGCCTTTATAGGTTCAGATGTAAGAACACATTTAGGAACACAAGCTAGAATTGACACAGGTAGTACTTCAGTGTTTGTAGGTTAATAGTCATAATGTACGCATATTTACAATACAAAACGGGTATTGTATAATAAAGACAGCAAAAGAGACGGTGCTGTAACACCGTCTCGACAACGTAACCGCATGAAGAGCGGTCGGCTGTGCAAAGATCAGATTATAGACCGATACCTTGTCACGGGGCGGTCTATTTTCGTTTGTTAATGGATACCATCAACGCAACGAGTGCAACAACGAAAGTTCCGAATGCTATCATTAGCGTTAGGGCTTCGTATGCTGACATGGGCATCACCTCCAACCTGTGGAGACTAGCCGACCGCCTTTATGCCATTCAGTTGTCTAATTTAAATATAGCATATTCGTCCATATATGAGAAGCTAAACCACTAGATACGATCTAGTGGTTTTTTGTTGATTTTTAAAGGAGGTGAGAAAAGATGCCATATAACAATCACTCGTATCTTGACCCACTACATATTGTGTGGCGAAACGGGACACCAGATGACCCATATGTCGATAGAGCAGAATATTTGAAGATATTAAATCACAAAGTCGTTTTGTCAGAGATTCCAGATAGGTTTACAAGAGTGAAGGTTGCGGGGATGTTCGAGATTAATTATGAGGGAACGCCAAAGAAAGTAATTATGCCAAATCAGTTTAGTGTCAACTATTCTACAGGTGTAATAGAGTTCCATGCTTCTCAAGAATCTAAATCAGTTAATGTAACCTACAAAGGTAGAGGATTTATTCAGTATCCATCTAGTCGAATCTACCATCAAGATGAGTTTAATAATGTTGTTGAGTCTCTAGAAGACATTATTAATCGAGCAATCATCGAGATTAGAGAGATAGATATTAAGACAACAGACTATCAGAAGATACGAGATGAATTACTTCTAACGATGGTCAAGATGGAGACTGCTATTACTGAGTCAAAAGAAAGTACCGAAAAGTCAGAAATAGCTACTGACATGGCTCTTAATGCATATGAGACAACAAGATTGGTTTTCCAACCATTCGTAAATACGTACAATCAGATTCTCACGAACTATCCAAATCCAGAGATAGGATGGACAGTTCAAGTTTATGATACTGGTATTCGTTATAGATGGGATGGAGCAAGATGGGTTCCAATTGATTTGTTTGGTGGGAATATGCCACTAGCTAATGAAAATCTAAATGGACTAATGAACAAAGATGATTATAAAAAGCTAAAATCGTTCGACGACAGGCTTAAAGAGCGAGTCGTTGTATTTGTCATTCCACAATATCCAGACATTGGTGTTCAACATATCAATGCTAGATTTCCATTTAAGGGAGAGATAAAAAATATTCGAGCAATGGTTGGTTGGACAGATGCAACAGCAGACACAGAGATTGCAGTTCAAAAATCAAGAGATATGAAGACATGGACGAATCTTATGTCTCGACAGCTTGTTATTAAAAAAGATGAAAATTTCGACGATGGGTTGAAAGTGATAGACAACTTAAATGTTGTTAAAGATGATATTTTTCGTATTGAGTTATTACAAGTTGGAAGTGACATTCAAGATATTACTCTTGAAATCATTATAAAAATTACACAATAAAGGGGAGCGATATAATATGGCAGCACCTACAGTTAAGTGGTTCGATGAACTTCACATGAACGAAATAACTCAATTTAACTTTGGAGTTATTGATGCTGGAGATCAAAGCCAGCCTTATAAGTTTAATATTTGGAATAACAAATCAGGGACATCAGACGCTTCTAATATGGAAGAATGCACAATCACAACACGAGATATGTCTGGTGGTGTTGGTGATACAGTTGGTAAAATTGTAGAAGTAGTTAGAGATAAATGGTTTCACGCTCAAGTAGATTCTTTAGGTGAGACAGACCTTGACCAACCAACATCTAAGATTGGTAAAGATGCATCGAAAGATCTTGGGACAACTCTATCTACCTCTGTAAATAATGCTGGTGCTCCAATAACACCTATAACACCAAAGGCTAAAGAAATTTTAGGAATTAACAACAACGGTAATCCTGCTGATGCTGGTGGTAACTTTGTTACAGTAACACTTAGAGCAGATGTACCTCTTACTGCAAGTGCAGGTAAACAAGATTTCAAAATACGTGTAAGTTACCGTTATGTGTAAAATTTATTAAAGTAAAACTAATAGAGCCTTTCGCAATCGTTACTGGTTGCGAAAGGCTTTTTATATCTCACAATACAATGGGAGTGATCGTATGCTATTCAACCAAAGTAACGGAGTACATCCAATCAAGACGCAAGATTTTATTTGGTTGGCAAATTATTATGATGGTGGTTATCTCACTGAGTACAATCTAGAAACACAAGAATCAAGCCCACATCGATTCTACCAAATTGATAAATCTAAACTTGTGCAATTTGGTTTGATTGGTCATGGTTCAAAATTATTCTTTAATATAGCAGATGGAGTATTTGACATTAATGGTCATAAATTTGGAATATCCTATGTCGTTAATGGAAAAGAGTATAACCTTAATGGTCGTTGCTTAATTTATAACGATATTATCACATATAAAGACTGTGTAAGCGAAGCAATTCCTCAATTATTTAGGGGAGGCAGTGGAGAATTTACAAACAAAATTGTTCAGTACAGCTTTGGATACAAAAAGAAATTTGTAATGGATGGGATAGCTTTTAAATTTCAACCGCTTGTATCAATTCCATGTAACAATCAGGCGTATATGAATATTAAGATTGCATCTGATGTGGACTTAAATGGGAAAGTGATAATTCGTCGTGGTGGAATTAAAGTTGGAGAGATTGATGCTCCACTACAGAAAGATCATAGCTCTATTATTAATTGGGTTATGAAATAAAAAGGAGGGTGAATATGGCTACATTCGAGTGGGGAAATGTTAACATTCGCGGAGAAGTGAAGATAGAGTTAGGTATAAATGATTTGTTAAGCTTTGATGTTGATGGTATTCCATACAGCATTACATTGGATACAGGTACATATGTAACTGTACGTGAATTGCATACTTCGGAATTTGTAGAAGCACTATCTCAGAAGGTAATTGCCCAACAGATACCTATAGATGTCCTATTAGGTGGCTCTTTGGATGATCAGGGGAAAGTTAATTACATTGTTTTCAATCATAAAAATCCTAATGGGAAGATCACTAACTTTAGAGGTACTATGAAGAGCCTTATCTTTAAATAATGAAATGAGGTGAGGAAATGGCTTTACAGAATATTGGAGCATTGAAATTTGATGGTGTTAATGATTACGCAATGATGAGTGGATTAAAAGGATTTCCAACTGGTGATTCCCCTCGAACGATTGAGATGTGGATTAAGCCAGAAGATACAGGTGTTAATGAGGTGTATTTCTTTTCTTATGGGGATATTCACAAGGCTAGGTCATCTTTTGAAATAGCCTTAAACACAAGAAGTGACCCATCATTCCGTGGATGTATTTCAATTTGGGCTGTAGACTCTCAAATGCGAACCAAAAATCCAGCTATTGTAGATTGGAACAAGTGGTATCATGTAGCTGTATCATATGTTGGTGGAGGATTGTCAGCAGGACTTAAAATTTATATTGATGGTATTCGTCAAGAAATAGTTCCTATAAATGGAGTTGATAGTACAACTCCTTTGGATACCACTCTTCCTGTAGGATACATTGGGTGTAGACATAATGGTCATTACTTCAAGGGTGTCGTAGATGAGGTTCGATTATGGAATACAGAGCGCGTGGACTATCAAATAAAAGACGCTATGAAAAAAGTACTAACAGGATCAGAAACAGGTCTTGTTTCATATTGGAGAACAGAGGAAACTTCAGGTGGTACAAAAGTTCTTGATTACACTGTTTCAGCTAATCATTTGGATTTATATCAAGGTGCAACAATAGTTCAAGGCGAAATAGACCTTCAATCTGGTCAAAAAACAGAAGAAATCGGATTACCTGTGAACCTTTCTACTGGAACGTTTGATCGTATGGAGTATGTAGATGGAAAGTTACAATTAAAAAAGTTATATGAAATAAGAGCAAATGGAGGAAGTGCAAGTTTTGGGGATGGTAGTTTAGAAAGACCATATTTGATTAAAGACGCTCAAGACTTCTATTCAATGAGAGATAAGGCATCGAGTCACTATAAGATGATTCAAGATATAGATTTTGGAGTAGAGCCTTTTTTAGATGGCACTTACTATGGTTTTGATTTTTACGGTACATTGGACGGAAATGGGCATAAAATAAAGAATTTCAAGCAAATATTCCGTTCCCAATTTTGTACTGGTATCTTCAGACGAATGTTAGGGAATTCGGCAATTAAAAATCTCTATATAGAAGATGCTTATATTGAATTGAAAGGTTCTTCTCAATACCAAGGAATAATTTGCGGGCTTATGTTAGAAAATTCATCTCTTACAAATGTCCACGTTTCTGGTTCAATAAAATCCAGAGGTGGAACAGATGTATATATTGGAACTATAGGAAGTATAGGTAATAAGGCTTCAATCACAAACATGAACTTAAATGTAAAAATTGATATTGATGAGCCTATTTTGAGACGTTATGTAGGTCTTTTGGCTGGATATAGTAATTCAGATAATAAATTTAACAATGTCCTCATAGAAGGAGATATTGTTGGACTTAATCACGATGCAAACTATATTGGACTTATTGTTGGTTTGAACTATACGCATAATTTAGACACTGTATTTATTAATATGGACAAGGTTACTTCAACATTCAGACATGTAAATAACCAAGGCTATATTGGATCTACTAACAACTCTTTTTCTAATGCTAGAAAGAAGGAGTTTGAGTTAAAGGATGCTTCGCTGTACAGCAATTGGGATAAGAGTGTTTGGAGCATATCTATGCACAACGTGCCTAAAATGAAAATATTCAACAAGTCCATTTTTGCACTTGCTGGAAGTGGTGAATGGGAGTCAGAAGCACTTGATATGAAAGATAGGTATACTTTGCTTAATAAATTAATTAATGTTCAAAACATTAATGAAGGCTCAAAGATTGAAATCTACACCCAAACATCTGAGGATGGAAGCAATTGGAGTCAGTATGTACCATTGAGATCTGATGGTTCTGTCATGAGTCCGAAAGCCAGATATGCAAAAGTAAAGGTGCGTATGAGTGCTGGAAGGCGCAGACAGGAATCAGAAGTGGAGGGGTTTAACGGAGAGATTGATTATGATAAGTCTGAGTTCTTAGTTATGAATGAACAACAAATCAATATCAAAATGAATATGGAGCGCGATTTTGTAAAAGAAGAAACTTATACAGGTGGAGGACACTTGTACAAAGCAAAGCTCTTCGCAAATGGCATTAAAAGACTCAATGGACTAGGTGTTAGAAAGCGATAGTTATGTAAATGGAAGAAACATTTTATTGAGAGAGAGGAAGTTATATGATGTGGATTATTATACTAGTAATTTACTTGATGGTGGGATTCTTATTTTCGAAACCTGATGATTGGAATGTTTTATATAAGGTGATTATTCACATCTTATGGCTTCCACTACTTTTTCTACTTATTGTATTAATACTATTTAAAAAAATAAGACCGCTCTGAAGAGGTGATTTGAAAATGGCAGTCCCAAAAACAAAAGGCATTCAAAGAGATCATATTTTAGATATGGAAATTGGTGATTACTATCCTATTCAGCTAGGAGAAAATAGTACCTATGGTTCTGGAGTAGACGCCAATTTATTTAATGAAGATTGGGAAGCGTGGGGAAAAAGATGTTGGAAAGATGAAATTCAACTGTCTCCTACTGGTCAAACAATCATAGCAGATGGTGTTTTTTATATGATTAAAGTGGCTGAAGGTTTGCTTATTTCTGACCGCATTGTTAAATCAAACATCACTATGAACGACCTGAAGTATCACCTAAGCAACAATTACCTAGAAGGGGAATTGCGTTCCTTTGATGGAGTGGAAGGTGTTATACGAAGCATTACAGGTGGGATTGGTTGGTGTGATGCGAACGGAAATTTAATAGACCCTAACCTGATGCCAAACATACAGTATGGTGCATATCCAATTTACAATGAATATGATGAGTATTTGGTTCGTTCAAATTTATATGGAAAAATTGAAGCAAACGATAATAATGTTTGGAATCATTTCACTTATAAAACGATAACTCAAAATCTTTATTGGGCAGACCCAAGATTTCCGATATGCAGAGGTGGCGAAGGTGGTGGAAAAACCGTTATAACCACTATTGGTTCAGGAACTTTGGATAAACTTGCAGGCTTTAGACCAGTATTTGATTATGGATATAAAAATAGATAAGGCGGTGATTTTATGGCTTTAACTCTTAATAATGATATGAGTACATTAAAAGTGGGAAATTACTTTTGGTGTTATTTCAACAGTATGGATTATGACCTTCCGAAATCATTTTTCTATGATAGCCCACCAAAAAACCACTCTTCAACTTTACGATTTGGATTAGGTGAGATTGCAACCAAAACAGACTATGATGTTGTGGGCAAAGAGCTATCGCCAGATTGGGCAAATAAATGTCATGGATACTTTAAGTTTATTGTAGTTGACGTAAAGCCAAATGGGGAAATTGTACTTATTTCAGATAGAAACTTAGCATATAAATACACTTACAATGCTTACGAGCTTAAAAATGGATTTATGAAAGCTGGCGCGCCAATTTCTGAATTTACCTATAAAGTTAAAACAGAAAACAAATGTGTTGGAGGAACAGCTTTATCTAACTCAATTTATAGTAATTCATATCTAACTGAGTATGCGTTTGACGGAAAGAATAATACTCATTATTACCCCAAGCCAATGCCAAGCAACCCTGAGTTTGATAAAGAGTATATTGGATATCAATTTTTAGAGCCAGTTAACATACAGTATATGAGCTTAATAAACTCACAAGGTGCAACGTATACTTTGCAAGCCATAGGAGTGAGGGATTTATATCTTGACTACTCTGACGATGGTGTAATATGGGTTAACGTTTCGTCTGTAGATGTCTCTAAGTATAATGTGTCTTCAGGATGGGTTCAATTTTTAGACTTTAGTAATAACTATAAAGTCAAACATAATTACTGGAGATTACGGTTTGGGAAAGGAACAAGTGCTAGTTATGGGTTATTTATAAGTGAGTTGGAGATGTATGAAGGTATTTATGAAAATACTTCAGTTTTCAACTCTTTTGAAGCAACTATTTCTGGAATTTCAAGCAACTCTCAGGAAAATGAAAGAATTATAGAGCTTAGTGATTGGGATAGATACATAGCTTCTGATTTGAATGGGATGCTTGATAAAGCTGGAGACAATTCTATTTGGAATATGAATTACCCTAGTTACACAAATGCACTCTCATCAGTAAACAATGCAATGGTTGTTGTAAGAGGTGGAAATAATGGAGATGTGAGTAGATGGCATTCTTTAGCTATTGCAACTCAAGCAACTAATAATGTCGCTGATGGCGCAGGATTGAGATTGAAGTTGACGCTCAAACGAAAAGATTTCGTAGAATCTTCTGTATTTTTTAATCAAAGTGGTCAATACAAAACATACAGCATTGGCAAGGAATCGGAGTTTAAGACATCTCCATGGATACAAGATTTTACTGATGACGGAATAGCTACTGAAAGCACACAACACGGAATGACCATCAAAGCGAATACAGGAGTAAGCGTGTGGAAGTTATTCAATAGAAATTCTGACTCATGGGCTTCCACAGATCACCAAACAGGCGCAGAGATTGTTATTGACTTTGGGATTACGCAAGATAAACGTGTTGGAGGATACGTAATGGAGTATGAGTATGGAAAAGGTGTTGAAGTTTTAAGTCAGAAGATACCTCAAGATATTTATGCGTCTCCAAGAGATTGGAACGTTTATGCTTCCACGTTAGGTGACAAATGGGATCTGATAGATGAAAGAAGAGGAGTCACATGGAGTCAAGGTGAGTTGAAAAAGTTTCATTTCAACAAAGCTGAAACATACAGGTTCTTCAAATTTGTCTTTTATGGAAACAACAGTGATTTGAAAAACATTGCTATTAAATACCTCAATCTATATGATATTCAATCTAGCAAAGTAGATGCTCACTGGAAGTCATTAACGACAAATATGCCTTCAGAAAACACTATTAAGAATGAAGGAATTAAAGACTTATCTATATTGGATAGAAGGTATAAAGTATTTATGGAATCGGTTAAACATAGTGAAGTATTTGGAAGTGGAAACATATACAAAGGTAAAGTGGACTTGAAAAATGTTGGTTCAATTAAAATTGAATAAGAGGAGGAATATATGTGGCAATAAAAAGGGTTAGAATAGAAAATTTAGCTAGTCTGGATGCTTATGTTGGCTTCAGTGGATTTTGGTTTTTTGATAAGGCTGGAAATCTCATAGAAATGGGGAAGAGCCTTGGTTGGAATTATGGTCATACTGAACAATCCGAGCTTGCTTACTTCGATCATTTCGCTTCCCGAACTACTTCTGCTCAATGGTCAATATATTCTGGTATGAGCACACTTCCAGAGCATCGAGACCATCAAAACTTTGCTTCTTTAGGGGCTTATAGACATAATCCTGACACATATGCTCAAGTAGTTTTTAAAACTCCTGTTGATCATATAAGTAAATTCGAAATAGACGTTAAACCTAGACACGATACTTCGATTCAATCGGTGTTTACAGTATTGTTTTTTGATGAAAATGATGAACTGATTGCGAAATATGAAATTAATCCGAAATTTTATTTTGGCGAAAAAGCGCAATATAAAAAAATAACTATAGATACTCCTGAGTTAAATCAGAAAAAAAAGTATTGTGTCCTATCACAGAAAGAAAATTTAATTGTAAAAAACTTCGTTATTCATAAAAGAGAAAAGAGCGTCATTCCTTTGTATCTGAGTGATGATTATGACAAAATAGTTTCGAAATTAGATGCTACGCAGAATGAGACTACTTGCTATGTAGAGAACATTTTTATGGGTTATCCCCAAAAAATGTATCAAGATGTTACATATTATAGATCACTTCTGGTAGCTAATGGGGCTTATCATCCATACATCTCAGTAACATTCACCGAACCTAAAATGTTGTGTGCCTTAGAAATGAATACTGCTGGAATAGATTTTAATGTAGGCATAAATTTCGTTGTTGAGGCATTTAACAAACATGAGCAGAAATGGATTGAGCTACACAATTATGATACTAGCATTATTCCAGAACTTTCTTTTTTAAGAGTGGATTTTGAGAATAACGATTTTTATCACACTTATAGAGTTAGATACCTCTATGTTGGCACAGCATTAAAAAAGATAGGGATGAATAACATCAATTTCATTGAGAGTGAGAATTTAGTTGAAGAGATTACTGTTGCAAATCAAGAAGATTATAAAACTAAAGGCATGAATGCAAATGAATTATATCAAACAAATAATTTAAGAAAACTTGTAGTGCAGTCTTCTAAGGTTCCTTTTGGATCTGGAAACATGTATTCAAAAAGATTTTCAATAAAAGACAATATCAAGAGTATCACACTTTGATGCTCTTGATTCAATATTAGGTGGTGAAAATATGTTTAATCCTATCGTACCAATATATCATTCAACAACGATCACTAATCAAGGATTTGTCATATACCATAGTACAACGGCTTCCAATGCAAATCACTCAACTTTTGTGTTAGATAACAATCCAAATACAACATGGGTTAGTGGTGGTACAAAACAAACTGCGTGGTTAAATATTCTATTTCCAGCAGGAGTCCCATACGTACTAAAAAAGTTTTCTCTGTCTTCGCCTATAGATATGGTTGGAACAGATAAAATGCCTACAAACTTTAGAGTATATGGTATCAATATGAGTATGAGAAAGCTTCATGATGCTTACTCTGTATTTTCAAGTGGAACTGTAGAAGAACCACTTTGGTTCGCTTGTGATTTGTTGTTAGAGGTTAATGAAGGTGCTGGTTTTTGGAGTCCATCCGAAACAAAAGAATGGTTTTTAAAGAACCCCAAAGAGAAGCCTTATTCTGGCTTTGTAATTTTCATGACAGGGAAGCAAGGTGCTTGGTTGGGTAGCAACGAATTCTCAATTAGAGACATGCAAGTATATGATTATTCTCCTGAGAAAGACAGGTCTCTGATTAAGAGAGAAATAGACAAGAAACATATTTCAATTGAAAAAAGAATAGAAACTCCATTTGGAGGTCTTAGCATTTTTGATAGAAATGAAACTAGGAAGGATTTCCCTGTACAAACTCGTTATACCAATGTCAAATTGCTTTGGAATGCTGACACAAGATTTTCTGATTCTCTTAGTACGATTGGAGAAGAGGAGTACAATTCAGGAAAATGGTATATGGAGTACAGAGTAAACAATCGAGCAGATGCAGATATTGCTGTAGGCTGGAGATCAAAATACAGCTTCCAGTTTGAACGCAATTGGGACTCAGACAATATTCAATTTAGCGGACAAGGCATAATTGCAGGAGTTAACCATAGAGCAGATAATCTCCAAATGACGAGAGGATTTAATTATTTAATTGATGAAAGAATTGGAATCGCTTTTGATATTGACAACAACTTAATTGAGATATTTTATGATGGTATAAGTCAAGGAGAATTAAAAACTAGAGATTTACCAAAACCACTTATACCATTCGTAGTTGGTGGAGCATCTAACGCTGATATATCGTTATTTCCTGAACCCAAATATACTCCTAGAGGATATCGTAACATTATTACTAAAAGAATGTATGAAGAGATAGTTGTTGAACTACCAGAACACGTAAAGCTAGAAGATTTCACAGCATACGGAGTAAAATCAGGGGAAGTCGTTGATTTCGATAAACCTTATAACAAAGTGAGAACATTCCCTTCAGCTAAAGAAGTGATTCCCAATGGTAATGGTGTAGTTCATAGCTTTAGCATAAATTCAAGTAGTGAATCGATAACAAGACTTAGAATAGATTAAAATGAGGTGATTCGTAATGCAATCATTAAAGCTAGATAACGGATTTTCGTATAGGACAGGACAGAGGATTACGAACTATGGAAATGACCATGTTTGGTGGTTTGATAGACCATTTAACAAATTAAACAAGAACTATATTAAATCTATCAAAGTAGTTAATACTACTACACAACCAAATAAATTCATTTTTCTTATATTTGAGGAGACGAACAAATTTAGAGAGTTTAAAATAGTTTGGTCTGGTGAATTGTCCACTGATGGAAAATATGGAACCGATATCCGATATGCAGAAAACTTAAATATAAAATGTCCTGAAAATACGTATCTTGGATTTATCGTCACAAAAGGGTCTCAACAAGATTTTAAAGCTACATATACAGATGAGTTGAATCAACCTATGTATCTGAGATACCAAACAGGGCAATTCAATCTAGATCACTTTAAAGAAGGATTTGCATTTGACACGAAAGTTGTTGCGAACGGAACTAGTGGTTGGCATCTTCCTATGGAAATTGAATACGAATCATATTCTGAATCTAAAATTCTTTTTAAAGATGAATCAGGAGACTTTAAAAAATTTGTACAAGATGGTTATGTTAATATGGCTAAAGCCAATCAAACAAGTACACATATATCATCAAGTGCTACTCATCCAAATCATCCAGATACCCTTTGGAATTGTTTTGATGGTGATGATAAGTCAGGTTGGATAAGTGCTTCTGGAAACAGTTTCCCAAAGCATGTGACATATGACTTTGGTAATCCAACTATGATTGATCGCGTTGAACTAAGGGCAATGGAGATGGTGAAGTTCTCAAAAACCTATGGGCTTAGAGATTGGACGCTATTGGGGTCAAATGATAATGCTAAATGGACTGAAATTTATAAAATCAATGATACAACCACTCCTATTAATAGAGATAATTTTAACTTAGGGAATGGGAGTCATCTTCGATATGTGAATTTTACAGGGACAAAGCCAGTTTATCGATACTATAAATTTGAATTTTATAATGCTAGATATCATATAAGCGCACCTTATGATTATTCAGTTGGTTTGGTTTACATTGGTTTAATGAGGTATGTTCCAGCTCATTGGGAGTCAATAGGAAAGAGTGCAACGAGTGATGATTACATGAGTCATGGAATGTCTAAGTTTGACGTGGGAAGTTTATCTGTAGATGAGCTTGCTATGCTCATTGGAGATTATTCTGTAAATGTATTTGACGAAAATTTGAATGTTAAACCTCCGAGCATTGTAAAAGACATGGATGAGCATATTTGGTTGGAGAATGTAATAGGGACAGAATTTGATGTAATTACTTATAGTGAGAATCTATTGAAAAATAGAAAAGAGTATATAGTTGATGATGGGAAAAGAACACTTCAAGAGCATTTGAGTAGTGAGGTAGAAGTTAATATATTTTCCGAAGATCAAGAAATAGTAAACAATAGAGTTAAACTGACCAAAGATCATACACCATTAGATGATATTAGTGGAGATGTTGAAGTTTTAGAATATAGCGAAAAAGAGAGAAGCGTTGAGACAATTTCTAAAAATAAGTTTAAAGAAGATATTAGTCATAAGGTGGATGGCTCATATGTTGATAGTATAGATATCGATTTGAGTCTAAGTGGAGTAACGAAAAAAATAATCAATTACTAATAGTAAAGGATGTGTTTGATGTGGCAACTAAAGAGATGCTACCTCAGATATTGAGAGGTAGGGGTGGAGACACCCCTATTTTCTTTGATGAGATTCCATGGGGCAACGTAATTATAAAGGGAGAGATGTTTGTACATATGCATAAATCAAAAAATATTCATGTGTACGATGTCAAAACACTTAAATACAAGAGAACTTTGGTTTTGCCAAGCTTACCTTTTGGTAATGGAGTACTTGGTACAGATGGGGAAAAGTTATATACGAGATTAGCTGAGTCTGGAAGCGAATTCATGATCAAAGAGATAGATATTCAAACAGGTGCAAAGTTAGGAGATTTAATCCAGCCAGCTACAAATATAAGCAATAGTATAGCTTCATTTTGTATTGTAAGAGAGTGGAATATGATATTGATGCCGAATTATGATGCCAGAATTTTTATGTTCGACTTAACTAGCGGAGCAAATTTAGGGGTTAAAACAGGAGTTGGTGTAGAGAGCACCAGCGCGATTTCGATAATAAATAACGAATATATTGGTGTTTTAACTTACCCATCCAGTTTCTTTCTCTATGCGAAAGTAGAAGAGTTTAATAATGTTACAGCAAACAAGATTTTAGGAATGAATTTTAAATCAGTGAAACTCTTTCCTACAAACTACATTTGTGGAATGGCTTCAGTCGGTGAATTCATTTTTACCCCTCGACATCAAGCTGATGACAAAAAACTCTACTGGAGTAGTATGAAAAATTACACTGGAAATGATAATAACTCTGAAAGACATCTTATTCTACACGATGGGAAATATAAAACCTTTAATCCAAGATTGAAAGTGAAAGGTTTAAAGAGCTTAATTCCAACAATGACATCTGACAACTCTCATGGAATAGCTTCTGCAAGTGCATCTCTCGACCAAAATACTGGTGCATTTAGAGTGTTTGATGACAACCCTACAACATACTGGACACCACCTTTAAAAAACGGAATATCATGGATATCATACGAATTTCCTTCGCCTATGATCTTCAACGCGTATCACATACAATCATCATTTTATGCGGAGGGCTTTGATCCATCAAATTGGGATGTAGAAGTATGGGATGGCTTGAAATGGATCACTGTTGACGAAAGACGAGAAGTGAAAAACTGGAGTCATGATGGTGTGGTTCATATGATTTCAAATCCCAATGGGGTTGCGTATAAAAAAATACGTTGGAAGATATATCAGAATAGCGGAAACAAACAACCGAATGTTGGTGTTAATACTATTAAAGTATTCAATATTAATGATGGTCAGGGTGGATGGTACGATTATTCTACAGCCACACCATCAGATTATAAAGACATTTTGAACAAAGGTATTAAAAACATTGACGATATTAAATTGGAAGATTGGGCGATACTATCAAACAAAAATCCAAAGATAAAGCTAATAAGGTACAGTAATGAAAATTTATCATCATTTGCTAAAGAAAAAGAGGATGTAGCACAAGTAAAAGATTCTGTTAATAGTAAATTGTATTCGAAGTTTCTGCCATTCAATCAGATTGCGATTCCACTTTCAAATATATCAATCAATGAAGATATTGAGAAATTTGATGTCACCATGAACATAGAATATCATGAGAGGTTTAAATTGTTCGTTTCTTTTGATAATGGTATGACATGGGATTCATTTAAAAAGGGTTCTTGGAGAAATATAGACATACACAATGAATTAGATATCATCCAAAATGGGATGAAAATTTCTGAATTCGAATTACTCCGAACAAAAGACTTTGCAAAAAAAGCTGTTTATGGGTTTGTTAAAATAGGTTTTATGGTTGAAATTGATGAGAACGAGAAGGAAATCGTTGATGTAGATGGTATAAAAGCATTCATCAATGCATTTATGATCGGCTCTGAAATCAGTTCGTCAACGTTCTATATTCTAAACACAACTTCTACGATTAATATTTCTTTCGAGGGAAATAAGTTATCTGGAACGTTGAGCGATTATGACATGGGTATGGTTCAGTATCGCGTTATTCTGAATGATAAACCATACTTCCCTGAAACTGGCGATTTCTCGAAGTTCTTTCAATCTCCTGAACCTATCGCTATCAACGTTCAAAATAAAGATTTAAAAATGGGGCAATCCAATAAGATACGGATTGAATTTAAGGACTATTGGGGCAATATGGATTTTTGGGAAAGATCATTCATAGGCACATGGGCTGGATTAATGTTTAGTGACCCAACAGGACAATATTACACAACTGATATTGGTGATTTGTTAAAGTATCTTCAAGTTGGATCTTTAACAGCAGGACAAACTTCTGTTGAGAATAAAATTAGGTTAACCAACATGTATGGTTATAAGGTGCAGGATATTAAAATCAACGCAATAAATTCTAATCTGCCAACAGGTGTGAAACTTGAGTTATCTAAAACTCAATTCCCATTTACTCCTGAACAAGAATTAAGTTGGAACACTATTCTTGATAATAATAGAGCAGTTGAATTCTTTGCTCGATTGGCGACTGTACATACAGCCAATTCAGTTCCTAACGGAAAATTTGAGATTAGAGCGAAGGCTAAGAAAATTTAATCTTCCAATACAATGGAGGTAGCAAATGATGAAAGATGAAAACTATGAGTTCAGCGCAAGCCTTTGGGTCGATAATATCCCAAAGGCTGATTTAATTTCACGGATAAATGTGAGACGTTTTAATGAGCCTGAAAACCGTATGTATGGTACATACAAGGTTTTTAAAGGTGCAGATAGAGATCGTGACGCAACAATTTTTATTTATCAAACCAAAGATGGCGATAAGAGTGCTTCGTTTAAAGTGAGAACAGGCGATGCGACAGAATTGATCTCTACCGCTATGATTAAATATCGAGATAATGGAGATCTTCCTACATGGATTGAAGCCATTGCTGGCAACTTTCTTGATGCTTCTTTGGAAGTGCAGCCTAACAACAGAATGTTTGGTAGTTATGAACTTATGGAAGCTCCTCGTGTTATTGAATCTTTAGGAGCTACAAAAGACGCTTTTACACGCGACCATGTTGATTACCAATCTGTCAATTGGGGTGATGATAAACGAATGACTGTTGGTGTGGATCATAGTAATCCGACACACCATGAGAAATTTGAATCATTCGTTGAGTTTGATATTAGCAACCTTGGTTCGAATAAGGTTATTGAAAAAGCGACTATGAGACTCCATTATTCTGGTGTTTTTGAGGAAAGTACACCATTAGAATTTAGAACAAATGATACTTACTGGAATGAAATGGGTATTACTAATATCAATAAACCAAATCAAAAAGAATTTATCACAGATAAATACACAATAAATAAACGGCAACAGTATATTGATGTTGATTTGACAGATGTTGTTAACAAATGGTTTAACAGAACAGATACGAACTATGGTATTAACATTTACTCTTCAGCGGACAAAACAGTGGCATTTTATACGAGAGAAAGTGTAAACAAAGTTCCAACATTATATGTCCAGTATATTGACTTATCCAAATCGTTTACATCTACTAGATATGATAAAAACGCAATGATTAACATAATTGGAACAGGGCGCGAAGAGAGAAACGGTACACTTTTGGTAAAGAGCGATGTAGGCATAAGTACAAGAGATGCAGAACTATTTGTACACAGACCTGAGTCTCCTGTCTACATGGAGAAAACGGCAACACTTATAGTTAATAGAGCAGAGCTTGCTTCTACAATCTTCACCTACAAGAAAGGAAGACAGGAAAGAAATGCTCGTCTTACTGTAAGTCACAGTAAAGTTTCTGAAAGACCAGCATCGATTAACGCAAACAAACCAGAGTTGGGTGCATCAATAATCATTGACCCCAAAGCTCATTTATACTCGACAATTCGTGCGAAAGCGTTAGTAGAAAATGATCCAAATGCTCAGTTGATATCAACTCTATCAATTAATCATCCTGAAACAAAAGGTTTTATTGAAATTAAGAGTAAAGCATACTTGGATGCGTTCATTACTGTTAAACCAAACAAAGTTGATGAAAGGGATGCGACGATTGGCATTCCAACTTACGTTGGTGATAAATCCCCAGTTGGTAGAGATGATGGTGACATTCAGGCAGTATTCTGGAATAGTGTTCCAGAAATCATTGGTACAACATTCATCTATATACCGAAAGATGAAGAAAGAGACGCAACAATTCGAATTTTTGAAAGAACAGAACTCACTTCTGTAATCGCAGGAAATCAGCCTGAATTGCATGTTACCATGCAAACTAAGATTGCGAACAGCATTGACGCTACAATTAATGTGCGAGGCTCTTCATTCCTCAATTCATCGCTGATTGTTCATCATAAGAGTGAAATTGAAGGTTCAATTATCATTAATCAAACTTCAGAAGTTGAAGCTGACATTTCTGCAAGTAGACCAGAATTTGTTGGTACAATCTTCAGGCGTTATGCTGAAGACGCAGACAAAGAAGGTAATGCAATTGTCAGGAAAAGAGATGTAGCTGACCTTCACTGTAGATTCGGCGCTAGGGGAAGTACAGGAGGAGCATACTACTTTATTATTTAATCAATGTACCCTGTGTCAAATTGACACAGGGTATTTATATTGGGAGGAATTATATATGGATGTTATTAGAATTGAATTGAACCTTAAAAACGCATACAAGCAATTTCACGAGGATGACCATCATAAGTTATTTGATGGTGCTTACTTCACTGTAGAAGAGGCAAATGAGTTTAGATTTACATGCTCCAGTGTACCTATTGCAATCAACGACAGCATAGATGCTGATTATCACAGCATTTTAGAAGATGGAACTATAGAAGTTGGTACGTGGTGATTTCTCAATTGAATCTGGATTTTATTGAGTATTAATGGACGAAAAATGCAGTAAAACATTGAGGGTGAAAAATGGAAAACATTAACCCTCAATAACACTTTATATAATGACCCACTAAAACAAATACGAAAGAGGTTGATAAATATGAAACTGGTTATTGACAAGAAATTGGTAAGCAACAACTATGAAGTTGTTATCTCTATTGCTGATGTTCAGCCAGAAGAAACAGAATTGTTTGCAGACTTCGGTAAAGTATCCATCAATATTGGTGGCGAACTGACGAAGAAAGGTGGAACTGCACCAGAAGCAACGATTGGTGACGCATTCAAGTATCTACCAACAGACTTCCCAATTACTCGTGTATTCACACAAGCACAGTATGGTGTGAAGGCAGTAGATGTTGCAACAGCGTTTGCAGACACAATTCAATTACGCATTGAGACAGCGATCACCACTATGAAAGCGAAGCAAGACAGCTTCACAGGTACTTCGGAAGTAGTGCTGTAAGACCATAAGGGAATGTCCAAGTGACATTCCCTTATTTTTTGTTTATTACATAAGTTGTTGTCTATTTACCGAATAGAACTACCTCTTGACACTTTATAGGGAGAGAGGGAGTGTGATACTAAATTTTTTGTAGAGAAGGGGTGATTCCCAATGACACCAGAGGTTATACAAATTGTTGTGCCTATATTGACAGCTCTTATCGCTTCTATTGGTACACTCATAGCGACGAAGAGTACTAACAAAAAGGATGTTACTGTGAACGACAGAAAATCCTTGTCTGAGGATGAAAAGGCTTTTAGACAGGAGCTAAAAGAAATCATCAATAGCTACAAGGATGACCTTGAAGAAGCAAGAGAAGAAATTAGGACGCTAAGTGAGGAAGTTGCACAACTTCATAAAATCAATCTTGAATTGACATTGGAGAATAAGCGTTTACAGGTGAAGGTTGACGATTTGCGTACAGAACTTCAATGGTTCCGCGACAAGAAAGAAGGGTGATTAGTGATGAAATGGCTAAAGGATGGATTATCTTTTGATGAGACAAGAGTATCAGCCATCATCATAGCCTTCTTTGTCACGCTTGGCGTTGCGCTGTATCAATCCATCGTTGTCGGTGATATTTCGAACAATATGCTGATGTTACTTGCTTATGAATTGGGAGCATTTACAGGTATCAAAGTTGTCGAGAAAATCACTACGTACAAGCGTGAAGGCGAGGATGATGACCCGAATGTACCAAGGTTAGAAGGTGTTCAAAAGCAAGAAGAACCAAGGCTTCCATAGTAATGTAAAGGCTTTATAGGTGGGAAAGGTTCCCCACACGCTCATGTAATGAGTTACCAGAGATTATGGATACGCCGACCATAATAAAGCCTCTTTGGAAGCCGAAGAAAGTATATCAACAAGGAGGTGATGGTGTGTCATTCAAGATGAAGTACGAAATCAAGAAGCAGTACCTTACACCCAATTCCAAAAGACGCTCTGGTATCAAGATGCCATACGTTGGGTTTGTCGTGTCTCATGATACAGGAAATGATGGAAGTACAGCGAAGGGCAATGTAGGATACTATGAACGCTCTCGCAATGAAATGTCTGCTTCGGCACATACATTTATTGACCATTTAGATATTATCGAATGTATTCCTGCAACCACAGGAGCACCAGAGAAGGCGTGGCATGTGTTATATGACATTATCATGGATAACACAATGTTTGGTGAAGATTCTAATGATATCGCAATAGGTGTTGAACTGTGTTACTCCAACAAGAAGGGTAGCATCAACAACAAAGAAGCCTACAAACGTTTCGTTTGGTATCACGCTTACCTCTGCTACAAGTTCAAGCTTGACCCTCGTAAGAAGATTGTAGGTCACAACGAACTTGACCCTAGTCGTAAGACAGACCCATTTAAAAATGCTTTGAAGATTATGGGTATCAGTAAAGCTAAGTTCATTCAAGATGTTGTTGACGAATTGGCAGAATGTCAAGCCACAAAACCACCAAAGATGATTTACGCTGTATATCAAGGTAACAATCATTTAAAGGACTTTGCGACTTACGCAGACGCAGTTAAACACGCTGAGAAGTGGACTAACGCTAACGTCCGTAAGATTACTGATGGCAGTTGGGTTTGGTCAAATATCGAAGAGAAAGATGAGGATGATGAACCTATGAAGCTGGAACAATGGCAAAAGACTGAAATCATTAATGGAGTTCGTAAGTTCAATAAAGTTATTGGTACTGATGGCGATGTTGTTATCAACAGCCCAGAAGTATGGGTGAAGAAGGTAGAAGATGGAACGCTTACCGCTGGCGAGTTGGCTAGTTTGTCGTTCACTATTCTAAACAGAACAGAGAAATAAAAGGAGGTCTTCATATGACAGAGAAAGTACAGGGAAGACGTAAAGGCTCTACTGATGAGCCGAAGGTTGATGTGAAGCCGAAAGCAATCATGCATGGTATCGCTACTACGAACCTTAATGAGATTGCGAAAGGTGAGAAGGTTGATATTTACGAAGACAAAGGCGATGAATGGCTCACAGACAAAGGTCTTGTGTCCAAGCTGTTCTTGCTTTTGAAGAAAATTTAATAAAGAAGGTGAACGTCAATGGAAGTAGTGGTTCGTTATTCCGATTTTTCGGAAGTCATCAAGGAAGTTCAGATTCCTATTGACACTGAGAGACGAAATATCATCGAGGTTGATCCTGATACTAATACAGTCAAGCTGGAAAGCATTGATGAGTCAGTAGCTTTCTCAATTTCTCAGACGATGAGTAAATCAGATTTGCGAGATTATGTTCAATTGCTTCAAAAAATTTTAGTACAACTTAAATAGGAGATGATATTATGGAATATCTTATTGCTCTACTGATTGTAGCATTAATTGCTGTATTGTTTTTCAAGCAACCAAACAAGGTTTACGATGTAGTAATGACTTCCCTTATCGATGAAGTTCGCGCAAAAGAAGCTGATATTGTTCATGGTCTATACAATAAGTTACCAGACAATATTAAGAGTAAAGTTGACTCTCAGACAGTGGCTCAGATTGTAAGTTTTACGATTCAAGTAGCTTCCGACATTCTTGTTGACAAAGAAAAAGCACCCTCTTAGAGAGGGTGCTTTTTGTCATTTAATATGGTTGTTTCTAAAATTTAGAGAGATTTTATTAATTGACAACCTGTCAAAATATGCTATAATTGACTTTCGGGGGTGTTTCCCTCAAAGATCTTAATCTACAAACCTCGAAACCACTGCATTTATAATTCATTTTTTCCCCTTCTTAGATAATCACAATTCTAACCCTTTTGCTTGTTTTAAAATAATAAAGGATGTGAAAGTGAGATGATTGATACTTTTGCAGACATGATCAGACACCACAGGTTAAAATTAGGATTTACAATGGACAAATTAGCTGAGAAGGCGAACATAAATAAAAGCACTATCTCCAAAATTGAAAATGGAGAAGTCAAAAAGCCTGAGTATAAGACAATAAAATCGCTTGCAGAGGAGCTGGAAATACCTTATTATGAATACATAAGGATATACTTATCCTTAGAGCGTAAATCAGATGCTATACTTAATTTTTTATTAGAAGCTATTTCACTTTCCAGTCCCACATCCCTTATCACAGAAATTGCCACAAGGTATTTAGAACTTCCAAACATAGATAGTCACGAAGCTGTTGAACAAATTTTTAACACAGCAAACGATGTGAATGATGCCTCCATTAAACTCCCATTATTTAAGACAGTAGTAAATTACTCGCGTAGTCATGGGGTCATGACTTATATTGCTAAAGGCATGTATCAGGTTTACATGATTGAGCGAAATGATTTTAGCAAATTAGAGGCTACCTACCAATCGGGTAAAAGCGTTTTAGCCTATGTCGAACTACTCAACATTCATGAACAATTAAACCTTTATATCTCTTTAGCAAATCATGCTTACGGCATTCTAAGATACAATGATTCCATTAATTTTTGCCAAACTGTAATTGAAATTGATAAAGCTAACAGCCATTTTAAGGCACATGCTACGTTTCTTATATGCAACTGTTATTACTATCTTAATGATTATGAAACAAGCAACATTTATTTAACTGCATATAGCAATTATTCGTTCCCGTTCGTACAAGACAATCTTGATTTCATGATCGGGTGTATTAATGGAAGATGTGGAGAAATTGATTTAGGTATACAGCAATTAGAGCAATATTTAAAAGTTACATCTCAATTTAATCTTGTATATGTTGTCACTATACTAATGGATTTATATTTAAAAAAATCCGATTTCAACAACGCTAGAAATTTACTTGAATATGAAAAAGAAATGAAAGATTCTTTGAATGACAAATATACTACTCCAGATAAAAAGGCTAGAATGGCTTACTTCTATCAACTGGCTGGAAATGCTTTAATAAGCCAAGATGTAGAAAAGGCATTTGATTATTATTTGGAGAGTGCTTTGGAGTATA
>NZ_VNJK01000007.1 GCF_007786455.1 Paenibacillus agilis
GGCGTAGCCGCCCTTGCAGGGCTGTTTACGGTGTGATTGGCTAAGATTGACCAATACGTTACGTCTACGGATGTGCGATGAAAATTTCAGGAGAAAGGAGCTCGCAGCAACTACCTGGTGATCAACCTTGCTTTTGACTTTTTATCGAATAAGTGACGGGACATATCCCGTCTTCCACGCTTTTGACCCTAGCGCTGGCGACCACCAAGTCGCCGTTTAGCGTAACTATTTCTTTTCCCTGCTCTGTTCCCGTGGCTTGCTGGGACGGGAATGCCTTTGACCCTAGCGCTGGCGACCACCAAGTCGCCGTTTAGCGTAACTATTTCTTTTCCCTGCTTTGTTCCCGTGGCTTGCTGGGACGGGAATGCCTTTGACCCTAGCGCTGGCGACCACCAAGTCGCCGTTTAGCGTAACTATTTCTTTTCTCTGCTCTGTTCCCGTGGCTTGCTGGGACGGGAATGCTCTTTTGCATGCCTTTGCATCTCTTTTATCCTTTGACCTTCCGCGCCGCCGGGTACCCCTTTTGCGTAGCAAAAAATTCGGAATGGAACAGAATGCTTTATCTGTTCGCTTCCGAATTTGGGGGGTGGCGGGGTTTCGCGGCCAAATAATTATGTTTTAAGGGTTAGATCCTATCTCTTTCCTTCCAGAAGATTTTAGATTTTATTTCAGGCCGCAAAAAAAGCCCTTTGTTCGTAAAATAGAGCAAACAAGCATGCAAGGACGTAATAAAGGCAAAATGACTGTGATCCAATAATATGTATATTGAATAATCTGCTCTTGATCCCATATAATAAGAACACACGTTCTATTTTTGGAGGTCTTAATGTGTCAGCAAAAAAGAAGGAGCGAATCATCTATTTGTTGGACTGCGAAAGTTTCTACGCGAGTGTTGAAAAGGCGCACCAACCACAATTCAAGCATCTTCCACTAATTGTTTGCGGCGACCCAGCCAGACGAAATGGCATCGTGCTCGCTGCTTGTCCAATTGCTAAGAGTTATGGCATTTCAACAGCAGATAGGCTATGGGAAGCCCTTAACAAGTGTCCAGATGTGATTGTAGTTCGGCCGCGCATGCAGCTCTATATTACGGTGTCCATGCAAATTACAGAGATCCTGGAAACGTATACCGATTTGGTGGAGCCGTATAGCATCGATGAGGTGTTTATCGATGTGACGAACAGTATTCATTTGTTTAAGATGACGCCCGAAGAACTTGCTGCAGACATCCAAAAAACTGTACTACTTTCGACGGGAGTCCGTATCAGAGCTGGACTTTCAAATTGCAAAATTATGGCGAAACTGGCAACGGACCTAGTCGCAAAAAAGAATAAGAGCGGTATATTCACATTGACGAAAGAAAGGCTGCCGGAAGCAATTTGGCCTCATCCGGTAGAAAAAATGTGGGGCGTTGGCTCACGAATGAAGCGAAATCTTAATCGAATAGGTATTCGAACGATCGGGGATCTTGCGAATACACCGCTGCCGAGATTAGCCAAGTGGGGCGTTAACGGAAAAATTCTATGGAGAGTAGCGAATGGCTTGGATGAATCTGAGGTAACCACTTCATCCCACGTTCATCAGAAAGCGATTGGGAACGGCCTCACTTTACCGATTGATTTTGTGGAAGCAGCTGATATAGAGATTTGTCTATTAGAGATCAGTTCGTGGGTAACTAGACGCTGCCGTTCAAAAAAACTTATGGCAAGTGTGGTATCCGTGAGCTGTGTAGGTGCGGATTGGGATCGGCCAACAGGCTTTTCTAGGCAACAAAGATTGCCCGACCCAACCCATTCAACGGATGATATTTACGCAGCAGTAAAAAAACTGTTCCATAAACATTGGGATGGACAGCCGGTTCGGAGATTAGGGGTTTCTGTATCTGACCTATCCGACGATTCGGTCTATCAGATTACCCTATTCGATAACCAGGAGCAAAAACGTAAATTGGACGCCGTTATGGACTCCATTAAAGATAAATTCGGAGAAACTGCCATTCTAAGAGCAAGCAGCTTTACTAGCGCAGGACAATCTTTAGATAGAGATCGTAAAATCGGAGGACATTTCAAATGAGCTTGAAACTAAAAGGAAATGGCTTGTGGGAATCAAGCCGAATGATGCTGCCGGAACACAAAGAAGCCATTAAGCTTCGCGAAGGACTATATAACCGACGTAAAAAACCCATGCTTAATGAAGATAATCTGGAGCAGCTTAATCATTACATCCAGGAGTCGTTTGAAAACATGCAGCGTATTACCTTGCAGGTTTTTCATCCGTTTGAACAAATAAGCATTTCAGGAATTATTATTGGATTCGATACCGTTGGCCGAAGAATAAAAATTCAATGCGAAACGATCCAATGGGTTAAAATCGTAGACATCCTGGATGCAATCTTAGATTAAAATAAGGAACTAAAAATATAACCCAAAGATTTTGTTTATGATAAAATCTCTCCATAAATGTTATTGGTTCTTCCTTCCAGTAAATTATTTTATAACTTTCTACTCTTTAAGAAGAATAAAATAACTACTGGATATTGGATGGTAATGGTTTTTTTGGCGAAATCAATTCCCCCCAATTTGGGGTATTTGTAATTCTGCAAGTAAAGAATTTTTGCAGATATCCAGAATAGCAAATCCCCCATTTTTAAAAATTTTCGTATGCGATGGTTTAAAAACCGAACAACTCATGATACAATCAAGCTCATAAAAATGAAAAAAACCACTAACGGCTGCAACCGTTAATGGTTCATAAGGATCTGGGATGCCTAATGGCTCTCCGATGTTTACCAAAAGTAGTTGTACATTCCTCGGGAAAAAGGGTGCAGCTACTTTTTGCTTTTATTACGATACTCCAGGGCTAGTTTTACCGAATCTCGAATAAAAGTAAGAATTGCAAGAATCACGAGCAAGTCGGAGTTCATCATCTGGATCACCTCCTCTACATGGAGGCACCAGAAGGACAAACCCATATCCTACTAGTCAAATTATATCAATATATAGGGGATGTCAATGGACTTGCATGTATTCCTAACGTGAATAAACTTGATAAACTCCAAAGAGCCTTGATATGAAAGGATTCTTGCATAAAAATTATTTTTTTATGTAGCCCAAGTGACACTACTACATCTAGCGTCCGGTACGGACGCGCCCGCATGGCGAGTTGACGGGAACCGGCGAAGAGCCATGCGGGCCGCCCAAAAGCCCCCTTAAACCTTCTGAGAAAAGAAAAAAGCACGGACACTATGCCCGTGCGACTTCCTATTCATCAATTGATGCCTTCATATCTGAAAGGTGTAAGGCCTAGAATACTCTATCGAAGACACCCTGACGAATATAACTGGACTCTGGCAGCTGCAATCAGACGGCTGGGATACTAGGGACAATGAACAATCGAATGTACTAATGAAAAGGGGATCGGCTCTGAGAGCTGATCCCCTTTTGTTTTAGACTCTAACTTTCTTGTTGGCGCTTATTAATTTCCTCAACGTGGTCATCATAATAGATGATTTTTCTGTTCTCTATAGTTCTACATTCAAACGTATTAGTTTGAAGATTGCCATTAGATCTTAGCAGCAAGGATAACCATTCTCCGAAATTCATGTTCATCCAGAAAAACGTACTTCCCCCACTCCAGAACATATAAGAGTCTTCGTTAACCCTAGATAAGTCATAGAAGTATTCGGTCGAACCACCGTAAGCAATCGGCATTAGTTGTTTGTTCGTTGAGTCAAGGAAGGAAAGGGTTTCTTTCAATTGGCTAAGGGAGTAAACGGATGTATCTTCTCCTCTATTACTGGTGAAGAATCTAGCGCCATTGTGTAATAAAAGAAAATCGATATACTCTTGCGGTAATTGAATGTCTGCCTGTTGCTGAAAATACTTAATTTCATCCAATGTTGCAGGAGGATTAAGTTCGTATGAAACTTCTTGAAGATCGCCATCATAATCTTGGATTAGCAGGTTATTCGAACTGTTGAACCTGTTTTTGAAGTTGTTTATTAGGTGTTCTATATTTATTGACATAGGCGTTTACCTCGATGATTAATAGTTTACAAACCAACTTGTGAAAGGAGTATGTTCCGATTTTCTTAGCGGAATTATGCTATCGAAAGGGCCGTTTGTTCCCCCTAAGTCGAGAGGATGCACATGGTGGCCTTCGATGCCGTCCCAATTGAAGTTAGCTCCTAAGCTGTACTTTTGTTGGATGTACGGCCTCCATTGTTTGTTTCTAACAGTATTATCCCATGCAGAGCGTAGTTTGTTATAAGAGTCACGGGGTGCTTTTACCCAATTTAATGAACCGGGTTCTGGGACACATTGCGGCACAACAGAGCTACAAATATTCGGATATACCTCCCCCTTTTTATTCATCAGACTGTGACCGTAGTCCGGGTAATTCACCGGGAAATTTGTAGAGCCTGTGTAGTAAATTTCACCGGACATTTGGAAACGCCAATAGTTTGTTCCGCCGATATACGTATCAACGGTTTCCTGATAGCCAACGCGGAGGTTATTGGTATTAACATACCACGTATGAGATCCATATTGCGAATATGCGTTATTTTTGTGTTTATTTACTTGAGGTGTGACCGTAACCGTTAGTCTATTCGGGGGACTGCCCGTCATTGAGGTGACTCGGTAGCCATAAGACAGTATGCCATTAACTGAATTGATTCGCACCATAACGGCTATTGAATCCCTACTCAAAGGGCTAGGGTTTTCGCTAAGTAATTGATTGTGTGCTTCTTCCCCTACTATTGGAGTGTGGTCCTTAAAAAAGGTGACTGGTATTTCCCTAGAAAAGTTTTGTAACTCGCTAGATTCTGTTTCGAAGTAACTCGTTTCCGCCTCAAGGGCGAACGCACTGCCTAACGATGTGAAAATAAGCACAACAAATAGCAATAACGACAATAGCTTTTTCAAAATAACGCCTCCTATGGATGATTCCAGCGCCTTCATCGGGTAGTTGCTGGGTAGGATGCTATTTTAGTTCATTCTGAGAGGCATCACCTCCTAACATAATAACGTTTTCTCTTCCATTAATTGATTTTAAGTGAAATGATTTGCTTTCATTTTTGTGTGTAGTATGGAACTTCGTAAGAAGTTTGTCGAGGTTTTGACTTATGTGGATCATTCGAACATCGGTCAGTGACAGGCCTGTCTCAAAAGCATCGTGCATTTGTTTTCGTAGGTGTTCAATTTCATTAATCATGGATATCAATCCTTTTTACATTGGTAGGTGAATCTCCCCATTCACCTACCATTACATCAGTTCCCCAGTGTTATCATACATCACGTTGTTTGTGATCCTATGATTTGAATTTAGAACAACAAAAAAAGACGCCAATTGGCGTCTTTTCAACCCGAATTACTTTGGAAACCATGGGATACCTACATTGTAGGGAACTACATTCCCACCGTTAGATCCTCCAACAACAATAGGTAGAATAGTGATGATAAGTCCCAATAAAGTAGCTGAGTACAACACTTTGATAGCTTTATTCTTCATGGTGACCCTCCTGTTCACAAAAATCGGTTATAGTAGTTACTGATCTTCTCTATTACGTCAGCTGATAATTGCGGTAGCTTGCCTATATTGAAGACAAGCCTCAAGCTTTCGCGCTCATTATCGACGTCATCTATGCACGCATAGGCATAGGCCCCTTCGATATACTCGCTAACTGCTTGGTTAATATCATTTACTTTTGAATAATAATCCCCCTTGAGCTTATAAAATCTTGCAACGTCACTCCTTTCCATAGGAGTCGTATAGGTTTGTGCTAAGATCTTACTTTCATAGGTTACGAGAAGATTCTGTATTTTATTTATATGACCTAATTCGAAACATAATGATATATATTCAGGCACTATATGCACCACGAATTTCTGGTCACAAAGCTGAAGAGACTTCTCGAACTGCTCTACAGCAAGATCTAACTTACCCCGTTTTGCATTTATCATAGCCGTTAGCAATCGATCATTATCTCCTTCTACAGATGGAACACACTTCCGGTATTCTTCTGCGTACTTCTCAGCTAAATCGTAATTACCTAAGTAGTAGTGAGAACCACGTAAAAGATCTGTCATATAAGCTCTGACTGCAATGGCTTCCTCTTCATTGCTTATAAGAACGGCCTTACTATATTTCACGGCATCTAGATATTCCCTTATTACAAAAGCATGAACAGCAAGACAATAGAGCAACGTTATGTACTCCCCAGGAGGTAACTGCTCTTTGTATTTGAGTACATACTTTCCAGATTGATACGTATCTTTTAGCTTGCTAAATTCGTTTCGCTCGATGAAATATACCTGGCACAAAGAACGAGCCAAAAAGGGCACAACACCGCGACCACGGCAGTAGTTAATAATTGTTTGGTGTAGAGAGAGTTTCAATTCGGAATTGTCTAGGGATTGTGTGGAATTAAATAGTTGTTCCGTGGCGTCATAACTGTCCAAACGTTCGGATTCTAGGAATTTGATAGCGATTTGGGTGATGGTTGCTATTGGCCTCATATCCTTGATAGCGTCTTCAAGAATACCGTGAATTACGTTAGGACTTTGTTCAGTTTCAATATAAAAAATTAAATACGTTTCATAGGGTATTTGAAGTGCTTCGGCTATTGCTTTTAAAGTTTTAAACTCAGGCTTCTTTACCTCACCGCTCTCAATTCTAGAAATAGTTGCTTTGTTTACGTTTGATAAACTTGCAAGTTCACTTAGAGATAACTGCGCCTTGTTTCTGTGTTGTCGAATCAGATCTCCAAATGTAAGTGTCGTAACTACAGTCATCTTACATTCACGTCCTTTTTCGTTATTAGAACTGATAACATGGGAAATTCATGATGAAGAATTATGAGGAACGAATCATAGAGGAAGTTTATGGTTGAATATCCATTTTAGATTATACTTCTTCAAGAGGTGTTGTCAATTAATTATCGAACACTGTTAGAAGGAAACTCAAATCGAACCAATTTTAAGCAGTCCTTTTTCCTTCCAGAACTTCTCTTGAAGTTCCGTTAACAGTAACTTTTAGGGAAGTATCCTTCAACAATGGCTATATAGCTAATAACGCCTACTAATCATACAACTATGGGAAGATTTTCTTTGTTAATGCGCATGTAACGCATCTCTGAAAGTGGCAATTTGCGCAAGCTACTCAGGGAATTTTGTTCGGATTTTAATGATTTGCTCGCTATTGACATTGTAGTGATCATTTGAAATAATAAGCCTTGAGTGATCCATGATTCTTTTTCATAGGGAAATAAAACTGCGCCTTGGTAGGGTACGCGGTTTTCCAAACAGCTGGCTCCAAACAGTTGGTTGGAAGGGCTAATAAATACTTCTTTTCCTGTAAAACAATGAACGAGTGAAACCGTTGAAACCGCGCCCGGCGAAGGCGCGGTTTTTTTTAGCTACGAACCGTAGATAATCCAATAACGCAACGTCAAATATCGTAGCTCGACAAACTAAGCACCTTTATTTTATAAAATTTACAATGTACCTGAACTGTTATATGTATATTTGAGAATAATTTAGCTATTGCGAGACGCAATGTCTCGCTTCCTCTAGCGTCCGGTACGGACGCGCCCGCATGGCGATTTGACGGGAACCGGCGATGAGCCATGCGGGCCGCGCAAAATCCCCTTAAACCTTCTGAGAAAAGAAAAAAGCACGGACACTATGCCCGTGCGACTGCTTGTTCATCAAATGATGCCTTCAAATCTTGAAGCTCTAAAACTTTGAAGACTCTATCCATTACATCCTGACGAATATTCCCCGTCGCACTTTCCAGCTGTGAAATACGTCCTTGAGTGGTTTGGGCTAAAGCAGCAAGCTGTTGTTGAGATAGCTTCAATTGCATTCTTCTAGCAAAGACAATATTTCCAATAACTACGGAGAAACTATCTAGGTAGTCTCTCACCTCTGGAATCTCGCGCGCTTCCTGTGCCAGCGCTTTGAAATCTTGCCCTAATCTCTTATTCATGTTCTTCAACTCCTATTTTGATGTACTTTTCTGGATTCGCCGTAAAATCGGCATATACCGATTCGGCTTCGTTGGCAATCCGTTCAAAATCATCATCAAATGTTGTTTGTTTAATGACCGCTCGCGTGAAGCAAAGTACCTGCATTCCTTCATATTCCCATTCAAAGAATACCGCTCGAAATGCCCCTGACCCTTTCCAATTCACACGAAATTCTAGTAGTGGAACATGATCTCGCAATTCTTTCAGCAGCATTATGGTGTATGGCCGTCCATCCTCACGATGAGTCTGGAAGTAGTTTTTAAAAGCATGCGTTACCCCATGCAGTTCTAAAAACTCAAGCCCACGGATGATGAAAGCAAACAACTGTAGCTTCCCTGTATCTTGTTCCTTTTCTGCTTCTAACTTTAGCTGACGGATGAAATCCAGAACCTGTTGTTGACCCGTATTCGGGTCATGTAGAAACTCAATTACTGTCTTCATTATATCGTATACGGTATAACATAGCAATGTTATACCTGCCTCCCCACTATATTTTATAAAATAGAAACTGCTGATTTTACTCAGCAGTACTCCTGCATATAATCGTTGCAACAAGATGGACACGGGGCAGACTGCTCTACTTCTTTACCTTCTTCTGTGAGCTCAATGGCTTTCTTTCTAGCTTCTGCTTTGCTCTTACACTTAATAAAATCTGTATAGCATCCATTAAGCTTACAAAGTCCTGTAGGTATCACCCAAGAACATTGATCGAAGCGATAGTAATAGATGAAATTTAACTCAGGATCTTCATCCTCATCCATTTCAGGGTCAACTATTTTATATGTATTTTCGAGACCAACAAAACTATATGTACCTTCTGTATGGAAGGCTTGAATAATACATTCTAATGAGTTCGTGATCATAAACTCACTTTTAAACAATGCGCAATAGATTGGCTCGTCAATATCGATTGGCTTCATCCCTTCATATTGGAAGGATTCTAGAACATCTTCCCCCCACGCTGCCAGGTGCATCTCATATTGTAGTTCATTCCATTTACTAATTTCTACCTCTGTTCCATTTAAGATAAAGGATGCTTGGTTGAATGGGCCAAGCACCATATTCATTTCTTTAACGATCGTTTTCTTATTCATCTCTATCTCTCCTCACCATATTTATAAGCTTTAATAGGCTTCTGACCAATCCATGTGCTCCTGATGGCAATCTTCACAAGCCGATACTTTAATCACTTCTTTCCCTTCATTTGTGAACTGTACGGCTTTTTCTATTGCATCTGCTTTGTTCTCGAAATATACAAACTCAGTATCGCAACCACCGAGCATGCAAATCCCCATCGTAAGCATCCAACTGCAACGATTAAAGTCATAGGAATATTCGAACCTAACACTCCGATCAGGAACCTCAGGAACTTCTGGTTCCACATATTTATACGATTCTATTAATCCAGTAAAGCTGTAAACATCCTCTACTTGCAATACATGTATAACAGACTCCAAAGCGTTAGTAATCATGTAATCATTTTTAAAGAAGCACAGATAGATAGGCTGATTAACATCTATCATCCCCATTCTTTCGAATTTGAAAGATGAAATTGCTTTTTCTCCCCATTGTGATAGGTGTTCTCTAAGTTGCTGTTTATTCCATTTATTGATCTCTATCTCAGTCCCATTAATAACAAAAGTAGCACGATTAAATGTACCAAATACCGTTTTCATTTCATTCAGGATGGTCTGCTTATTCATTTTAATAAATTTCCTCCTATAAAGTTGATTTATTGGCTGGAACCCCTCAACATCCGGCAACGGCCGTGTGTCTAGCCCTAGCGGCGATGAGCGGAATCCTTTAAGGTTTGAGAACAAAGGTGTTACTAAAGAGCTTGCTGCTTTCGTATGGAATTTTCAAAGAGCAAACATCCGTGTAACGTTGTGGTCATAGCCAAGGTCTTCACACCGGAGGCTGCCGTGCAAGGGTATGCCCGTCAGGGACGGCGTAGCCGCCCTTGCAGGGCTGTTTACGGTGTGATTGGCTAAGATTGACCAATACGTTACGTCTACGGATGTGCGATGAAAATTTCAGGAGAAAGGAGCTCGCAGCAACTACCTGGTGATCGATCCTTGCCTTTGACTTTGCTTTTATCTTAATCAAGATCGGGCGCTGCCCGATTACCTTTTGCGTCCGGAACGGACGAATCCGTCTTACGCTTTGGAGGAAACCGGAAAAGTGTAAGACGGGCACGCGGCCATTTCCTATTTTTTAGTCTGTGTATGTATTTCAAACGACAAGGGAATGTTGTTGACATCATTGTATAGTGATGATATCTTTACATCATAGTCGCTGGTCATGCACTAGCGTGGATTGTAACAAAATTACTTTTGCGAAAGCAAAAATAAAGAGCCTAAGGATTAATCCTTACGGCTCTTTTATCTTTCTTCATCCAAGTAGGGTTTATGATATTTATCCTCGGCTTTCCTTCTTGCTTCAATGGCCTCTTCCTTCTCGACAAAATATCCAAGAGATACCTGTTTGCCTTTATAACCAATATGTGCAGTCCACTTTTGCCGTGATTCATTCCAGCGCACGCCCTTGATACCACTCTTATTGTCTTTGTGAAGCTTTGCCTTTAATGCCGACTTCCGTGTACCGTCTACTTTGTCAGATTCGATGTGACGTTTAACTCCCTCATCTCGCTTAGCTAGTTTTTTACATCCACAGCTTTTGTAATGCCCAGCACGTAGACTGATACCTGCAACATAACTAGTTTCACCACAGCTACACTTGCATTCCCATAAGAGCACGTTATGCTTATCTCGTTTCTCACTGAGCTGGATGACAGTAAGCTCACCAAACTGCTGACCTTTTAAATCGATGCGGCGAGAGTCAACACGCTTAATTTTTCGAATTCCTTTGGACTTGTAAAAAGCAATTATTGTTTCAGGCAGCCAATACGGACTCTTACCGTTATAACCATCTGGCTTAGGTAGTTTATTATTATGGTATTGGTATTGTAGAGTAGGTTCTGGAATTCCAAATTCTTTACTAATTCGTGGTCGGTTATATATGTCTTTAGGCAAACTAATTTTTTTACTCATTCTTTCTGTATATCGGTCTACCATTGGGAAACTATTTATTGGTGTGCATCCAGGACAAGTGCGCTGATGCCATGCCATTACCTGATATGGATTCCGACAAACATCACAAAAATCCAAAGATCCCATTTTCCTTGCTTTTCCTGCCTTCCTTTTCTTGAAAGACGCGCTGCTAGATTCGTTTGCTCGTGCCCTTTTGCACTTTTCGCAGTAGCGAGCTCTTGATGAGGCCTGAAATATATCGTTACATTGGCGGCAATTTATATCAATTTTGGGTATTGGTCTACTTTTTCTTTTTCTTGAAGATATCCAAGGGTCATAACTCTGAGATTCTAGTGTAACTGTAACGGATTCTTTTTTCTTAGGACGCATACAACCACATGAAGTTACTTGACCTCCTCTCAAGTTTGATAATAATACAGGTTTTTCGGTTCCACAATCACAGCGACATAGCCATTGTGTCTTGCCCCTTCTATCTTTTTCGGCTTTTTTTAAAGCAACAAGATGACCGTATCTATCTCCTGTTATGTCTAGTTTTCTCATGGTTTTGTACGACCTTTGTAGTATTTTTGACACTTCTTACATTGTTTCGTTTTCTATTATTCATTACATATCTCCTAGAATGAAAATACAAGGAGACCGTAGCCTCCTTGTGTATTGAGTTAAACTAGCCTATTTGTGCGAGAATTTGGAACATAACATCGTTTGCACCGATAAGTTGAAGCCGCAGATAATTGTCCTCCGGTTTTGCTGAATGAGCTAGCCTATTGATATCCACCTGATTAGTCTTGATACGAGCCTCTAGCACGGAGCGAAGAGTTTTCGTGTCTGTTATGGTTGTTGTTGTCGTTGAAACGTTAATGAAACCAAGTCTGTCTGTTCTTTTCAATGTTGTTCATCCCTTCAATGTTTAAAGTCACTCTACAAAGTTATTCAAATTCCTGTAGGGGAATACTTACTACATCCCATTTAGATTATCTATTTTACCTAGCAGCTCCGCGAGGTCTCCGTCTGAAAACCAGCCATAAGAGATTGTCCCTTCTGCCGACACTTGCACACCCGATGGGTGCGTATACATCACATAATTGAGAGAATCAAGATATTGCCCCAAGACGACTTTTAAATACTCATGATCTCCTGACGTATAAGTCATTGGTGCTCCATAGGAAGGGTCACGGGGGTCTAATAGCGATATGAAGATGGTGTGGACTATTTCTTTTACGCAGATAGCGTCTGGAGCTACTATAATGCGGTCAAGCAGCTCCTGCCCTGAGATATCCCCGTCTTTGGCGAAATCATAATCTTTTATACTTACAGAGGTGTACGCTGCGCATGCTGCGATCAGATGCGGTGGTAAGGTGCCTACAACATGTTTACCCTTGATGTCCTCGGCATCGATGCTAGCCAGGACTATAGCATCAGGGTAAGTCTCTTTAAGTATATCGACTGTGCCTTGATGCCTTGAGACGATGACAGTATCGAGATCTACAATGCTTGCAACTGATACGCTAAACTTGCGTACTGGGAGGTTTGCTGCGATAATTTCCTCTGCAGACGCAAGCTTAGCGTCGCGCGGGATTTCCAAAGCGTAGAACTCTGTAATCCCTTTGTCAAGCAATGCAGCAGGGGCCAGCGTGGACAACACCACTTCCTGCACTCCTTTGCTGTGTGCACCTAGAGCAGCAACCGCAGGAAATCCAGTAGTTACGACTTTGAATGTATTTAATAGAGAGTTAATAGTTTGCATTAAATTAGCCCCTCTCGTCCTCATCCGCTATTTACGGCCTATTGGTAGGAGAGCTACGGCATTGCAGCACACCATAAAGTGCGATACAATGACCGTAAGCTCAGCGTCTCCTTACGGTCTGCATACCGTTTGGGGACTTTTTTTATTCGAACGCTTCGTCTAGTGCACGGTTTACAGCAGCAGCGTAATCTTCTAGGTCGGTTTCGTCTGCACTTTCTACTACTTCTTGTACACGAGCTGCACCGTGAACTTCTTTAAGTTCTTCGATTCTATCATTCAGAGCTTGGTTATCACTTACGACCTTCTTCCACCAATCGTACGTCTTCTGTAAGCAAATGTAAGCTTTTTTGTCTTCATCCCATGTAAACTGTCCATCATTTAGCGCACCAGTGTTTCCGATGAAGTTTGTTACGAAGTTAACACCCGTACCACTGTCAATAATGCCCAACGTAGCTTGATTACCTGTCTCTTTAATTTGTACTATCATTTTTTTCGCTCCTTTAATATGTTTTTTAAAAGTTAAAATCTCTATTGATAAATTAACTATAAACAATCCACTTTACTAAGTAAAACGAACAAAATTTTAATTTTGTAAGTTATAGCTAGTACTAATTACTCCTTTTATTCCTCCCTTTTTCTAGTACCATTTGTTCTGCGAAACTTTCACGAATTTCGAAGAATACTCTCACCATGGACTCAACATCTGGTATCAAGTGTTGACCATACGCTAAGCTAAAATGATAGTTTGTCTGGGGATCATTCGTTTCCAATACCATGGAAAGTTTGATAAGTCCTTTGCAGACATCGTTCAGCCTCTCGTGTACTGACTCCATCACAATGGTAGTTGGCATCATAAAATTAACGGGATTCTCTTCATCTAATACACAGTCAAACAATTGAAACGTTTCCTTGCTGAGCTTTAGCTTCACTTGTTCTGCATATTTCGCATCTACTCCATTAAAGAACCAATACTCATTGTTTTCACGTATCAGGACAACGTCCTGATACGTTTTGCTTAATGAATTCAGAATTTCATGCATGTTTACCACATTCATCATCTCCTAGTAGATTTTTCGTACCACTTAACGTAGAGACAAGATGTATGAAACACATTCGCTATATTTAGAGCGCGTAATATAGCCGCGCTGGTACGCATCATAAGCACGATCAAGCTTGTGCCCAACCCCATTCCACATTATTGAAGCAACATTCAAATTTTTACGATTCATCATTTTCATCCATCCCTTCTTTTTTCGAACATCCGGCAACTAAGGCGTGTCTAGCCCTAGCGGCGATGAGCGGAATATTTTAAGGTTTACCGGTTTGCTGTACAGTCGAATTGCCCTCGTAACTTGCTTTGCCTATGGAGTTTTCAAGGAGCGTAAACATCCGTGTAACGTAGCGGTCATAGCCAGGATTTTCACACCGGAGGCAGCTCTGCAAGGGTTTGCCCGATAGGGACGGCGTAGCCGCCCTTGCAGAGCTGTATACGGTGTGATTGGCTAAGATTGACCGATACGTTACGTCTACGGATGTGAGCCCTTGAAAGGCGACATAGAGCAAAGCACTCGAGGTAGACTCAGACGTACAGCAACCGGCTGTGCGGGCGAAGCCCGCGGTCTTTCTTTTGGCATGCAGGCGTGGCAGGATGACAGCGGATTTGGGCTGTCATGGGCCACGCCTGCATGCTTCAATCAGAGCCACCGCCTCCTGGCGCGTGGCATCCATGCTTTTCACATTAAAAAAAGACGCCAATTGGCGCCTTTTCCATTAATCTTTTCCTTCCAGAAGTTTTTTACTTGAATTCGCAACTTTTTGTACATTTGAAACGACAATACTTATTGGAGAAAAATTAACGATAGTGTTTCCCTAAATCTAAAAATTGATTGGGTCGATTAATAACATGAACGATATGATTACGTTCTCGTAAATAAGAAAGAAATTGGTTCTCATATTCTTCCCATTCTTGATCAACTTCTTTGCTACATGTAGATGTAAAGTCATTCTCGTATTCTATGAATTGCTCTGGCGATATATTGGTGTTGATATAAGCATAGTTCCCTTGGTCATCTGACCAAACATCATACCAGTATGGCTGCAGCTCATTATTTTCTTTCTTCATCGTGTTCAGCTCCTATCAAAAGGGATATAACTTCCCAACCTTCTCGAACCGCTGCGTCTGATAGAGCTGCTTCAATCTCAGAAAGTGCATCATATAAAGCATCATCCGTTGTACTGGAAGGAAAACGATCTCGAATATCATCAATGTGCCATGTCGTTGCAAGCACTGTATGCTTAGGTATGAATTTTCGAAGGCCTATTCTGCTTAGAATATCCGAGTGAAACATCTCCCCGTTATCTGCCTTTTGTAGATAATCTTCTAGCTGCAGTAGTAATTGGTGAACTTGTTCCCGATCGTTATTTAAAGAGTCGAATTGATTCTGCTTCTCTTTTATTAAGAACATCGAGTCATAGATTTGATCTAATTTTTCTTTTGCATCGTACCAGTGAGCTAATAGCTCCCAAGCTATTGTGTCGTCTTCCAATAAATAAATGGTTACTGCAAGTTTATTCTCATTATCATTTCTGTAAGTGGCATCATACATATATTTAGCATTTTTGTGTCTGTAATGCTTTTCATCAATAAAATCAATAAGATTCTCTTCATTGAACTCGAATTCATTTGCTTCCTCAAATTTTCTACAGAAATGAATAAAGTCATTATATGTGATTTTCAATTCTTTCAGCTCCCTTGGTTGTGATGATCTTACGTGGAGAACCGATCATGAAGCGCCGGCCATGCAAGTCTGGACGAATTGAGCGTAAGGGAGTGAAACGGCTGGTTTGGCCGTTTTTGCCCCTGGAGTGAAAGCTTTTTCGTCCACCACGAAGTGAAACGGAGTGCTCGGACTTGCATGGATGGAGGCGCGGAATGATAAGGTCGGAGCGTAAGATCATCTCTCTTACTCGGAGCAACGCGACAAAGTAAATCAAGAGTTTCCGGAAGGAAGCTTACCTTTTGAGCAGCTGCGCTGCTTGCTTCATTTCAAAGGTCTGCTTTTAGCAGAGCAACATTTCAAGCGCATTTTATTTTCTGCACGTTTGCAGCAATGAAATCAATGAACGTAAAAGGCCCAAAGAATCTTTATTCCTTGGGCCTTTTATTTGCTATATTAGTTCCACCAATTGATGACTGGTACACTGCCGTTCTCATATTTGTATAGATAGCAGTCTTCATAATTTACTACAAACCTGCCTTCTCGGTCTTGTCTTACTCCACGTCTTTCTTGAAACCATGATTTAAAGTTATTTTTTTGGGGAACATCGTTTTCTATACATATTTCTTTTATTGTGACGCTTTTTTCAGTTTTCTTAATAACCTGGAACGCTTTAATCATTTTTTTCCCACCAATTTCTATACGAACTACAATATCGTCTATTTCAAAAGGATTAACTGTTTCCTTTTTCTGTTCTATCCATTCCTCTGGAATTTTCATATCCTGAATTTCTGCATACGTGTATTTGAGTGTATATGGAACAACATCGGGCTTAACCTCTACAGTTTTTACATTTGCTTTAACAACTTTATCCCAACTACCGCGAATTTTAACAAGATAACCAGGTTTCAAATTGTCCTTGTTATATTGAACGCCGCCTAACTCTTCTAATTTATTGTGGATGAACGCAAGTTTATCTACTTCATATTCCATTTTCTCTATAAGAGTTTCTAGGCGTGAATCATCTTGAGTCTTCTCAATTAGACGCTGGTAAGTACGAATATTTTTATTACATTCTTCAATTCGATTGCTCAAGTATGATCGGTCCGTAAATTTACTCATACTTGCAGTTTGTTCAGCTGTTAAAGCCCTATCACGGAAATATTCACTTTTACGGTACTCTTCAAATCCTTTGTGATAACGGTCAAACATCTTTTCTCTTCTACGTGCGAACCGTTGAGATCCTGCATGTCCTGCAATAATAGGCTGCGTAAAGAAGGCAATGTCACCGTGCATACTGTTAATATCTGATTGCAGATTTTTTGCTCTTGTCTCTGCATTGTCAGCATACTTTTCTAACCGCTCAATACGTGCTTCTGCTTTTTCTACTTGTCTATCTATTTCTTGAGCGTAGGACAAACGCTCACCAATTTTGCCGCCATCTGTAAAGCCTAGATTTTGAGCTACTCGTATAGCTGAGAAATGATTTTTGGTTGAACGGGATACCCAAGCAGAACGAGCGCCCGAGAACATAAATGCACGAGTAATTGCTTTTTTCTCATCCGTGCTTAAAGATTTATACTCTTCTTTAGAGAACTGTAATTCGATTTTAGAACTATCAAGATTAAGAATATATTGTTTAGTCATTATAGTTTCCTTCTTTCTAAGAATGTATTTGCCTGCATGATATAGCAGCCGGTGTGCTTGCCGCTTGGCACATAAGGACCGTGTAAGGCTAGTTCCACCAAGGTTCCACCAGGCGCTTAAGCGGCGCTGGAACGGTGGAACTCTATTGTCATATGGGTAAACTGCAAAGCAGGCAAACCTTTGACAATAGAGTCCTACATGGTACGCTGGGACAGCTGCGGCAAGGGCCACTCTTTTAGGCTGCAGGCTTCAGCTCGGCTGAAGTCCACCTATATACAAAAAAAGAGTAACGATGACTCGTTACTCTACCTAATCTGAAGAAGTATTTGTTTTTCTATGTAATCAGGGTCCGTAAAGGACCATCAGTGCTCTTTGGATAGTATATTGGGCTTTAGTAGTAAATGAAGTAAGTACATCTTTTGTTCCGATGATAGTTGATCATACAATGTATCTCTTTCTTGAGTATGTAAAATCAATCGTGAATAACCTCCTGATTTGAATGTATCAATTTCTCTAAGCGTTTTTGTACCCTTCCAAGAACCATATTATTTCTTCTTTCTTCTTCTATTTCCCATCCTATTTCAGTGTGAAATAATGCATCTTTAAGCAAGTAATTCTTTAATTCCTCATCATTTGTACTCAATAGTGTTTCTGATAGCGATTTCCATTCTCCACAGTCTTTAAGAAGACATTGAGCTTCCATTACGATATCTATAAAATCTTCAAGCTTCTTTTCCTTAATGATGTAAAGACCTATAACAGACATAAAGTGTTCATCTGATCTTTCCCAAAATGGGTCAATTAAATGAGTTTTCGTCATTTCGATTACGATTTTCCCAATTTTATTTTGAGTCGCAGGCAGAATTTCTCCATTACTCATCCGATCATCTCTCCTATTCATCTTTATTAAAAGATATGTTATGTGATCCCTTGCTATCTAAAAGCAAAAATTGATTAAGCTGTTCTTGGTTGATTTTTTTTATAAGGTAGCTACTATCATCCACCTTTATAAATACAACTTCATCCTGTTGAGCAAGTTTTAAATCTTCTCGTACTTTCTTAGGAATCGTTACCTGTCCACGTTCTCCCACAGGTCTAGTTAATGACTTCGACAAGACTATCACTCCCCTAAATCCCAATTAAGTATGAAATTCATATAAGTATGTATTTCATACTTATAATATATTACACCCTTCCTTATTTTTCAATCTATAAATGATATGAAGGCGCGACGTCGTACGATGAAGCACCATTCAGAATTACATTTTACCAACGGGCAGTTGGTCCGTGATTTTTGGATCAGCGCCCCTCGCTGCACGAATAAAGGGTTATAATTGCAAGCTTATCATTTAAAGTGTTGTAACTTGTATGCCATTTAGAAAATCTGCTTAGTGGCAGATCTTGCAGCGAAGCTGCACTATTCAATCAAGAGCTGGCAAGCCAGGTCTCCTTTTCAGCGATTATATATTTCAGAATCGCAATAAAGCCCAACAAATAGATTAATCGTTTGTTAGGCTCTATTATTACTATGACTTCATTTTACTCATTAAATTTCATAACCAAATTCCCCACCAAATCAGGTTATTTTAAATCCCCAGCAGACAATAAGCACGAATACCTTGATGAATAACTATTTGATCACGCAGCTGCTGAATAGCGAGATCACTTCTCATTTCCCCATCAAAAGGATAAGACCAAATTGTTTCTTCGGCATCATGATCATCTACATGAGCTACTATAACTTTTGCATAACCGTCTTCTGTTCTTAACTCCTGATCCTCAGCGGTTTTATAACCATAAAGTTCAAGGTATTTCGTAATTGCCAATGCTGCAGAATGCAAGAAGCGTTCCATATCGTAATCTGGTATTGTTCGTTGAGAAAATCCCTCATCAATGATCTGTAAAATATATAGCGGTTGATTCATGTTGTAACTCTCCTTCTCAAGACTAGATAGTCTTATAAATTGTGTATTCGCCTGAATTTTCTAATAATCTAACATGGGAATGATCCATATAGATGTTTTTAGGAAGTAACCAATACTCTGCTTCATATCGAAATGTTAAACTTCCATCGGACCATGCCTGTATATCTTCTAACTTGCAATGTAGGTATTCGGCTAATATTTCAACTTCATCACCATTTAAAATATATTTAATGAGTCATCACTCCTTGGTAACCGAACACTCACTTGATATAGAACAGTGGAATCCTCATGATAAATACGGTCTTTTTTCATTTCTTGAATTGCGAGTGTAGAAGCTTCTGCATCCGTTTTTGCTTCAACATCAAATACTACGTCATAGACCCCAAGTAGAATGTAATGCATCTGATATACAACCACTTTCAGATTTCCCCCTTTTTAAAAGAATCTCTTGTTATTGGAGAATATAATATTCTCCTTATTATTTGTTGATCATATATTTCCTCACCTGAGAACCGAAATTGACGTTTGTAGTAAGACGATAGATCAAGGGAAGGAAATTTAGAAGATAAAATCATATAGTCTGCAACAAGTGTCCCCCAATGGTTTACTATCACCTGATTACGCTCAATCGATATTGGAATGACCGAATCATCGCCATGTCGAATATCATAATAAAATTTGTTCGGCACCCTTTCATTATTAGGGATTTTTAAACCCTCACATATCAATACGGGTCGCGCTTCAAAAAACGTTTTTCGTAACATTAATTATTGCTCCTTTCGTTTCTATGAGATTTTGTATTTGATGTTCCTTACGTGGAGAACCGATCATGAAGCGCCGGCAATGCAAGGTTGGACGAATGAACGTAACGGAGTGAAACGCCTGATTTGTGGCGTGTCGCCCGTGCAGTGAATGCTTTTCGGCCACACGGAGTGCTTGGCCTTGCATTGTTAGAGGCGTGGAGTGATAAGGTCGGAACGTAAGGGGCATCTCTTATAACAGGAGCTCTGCGACAATTTCAATCAGAAGTTTCCGCTAGGAAAGTTTCCTTTTAGAGGATTTGACAAACTGTCGAGTTCTCTTTTTTTATTTTTTTGATCTGTGCCACAAATGAGCGTTCACTTCGATATTAAACCTCTGAAAGGGGCTAACCGATATTGATGTTTTTATTCAATCGTGTCACACAGAAACATGTGTATCGTTATTAGACCCCTATAAAAGTTATTTCATCATAGAAGCAATTTTTTTGAGATATAGAGCGATGTCTATGGTGAAAAGACCAACACACTATAGGAGGAATCGATAATGAAGAAACAAATCTTAAAACTAACTCCCAAAATGGTACGTAATCTGGAGCTACCCTTAATACCTGGTTCGCCAATTATTATAGGCAGCGCGAATATTCATCACATTCAAGAGCGCCATCCTCGAGATTATCGCAAGTACTTCAAATCGATGCGAAGCATTTTAAAGAACCCAGACTTAGTAAAGCCACGCGAGGACGGATCACTCCAATTTATCCGCATAATTAATGGAGAAGAAGTAATTGTCGTTGTGCGACCAACTAAGAAAGGTGTCCTGTTTGTACGCACTATGTATTCAAACAAAAGACGAGTTGCAGAGACAATATCTCGCAACCCGTCTTTTTATATAGGCATCTTTTTTGTTGTTGAAAATGCAAAAGAGAGGATCATAAACAACTTCCAATGTGTTTTACTCTGATATCCATTTTTTCATTCCTCCTATCTTTAACTCCTTGTTAAACATAGAGCTTCCCATACCAAGGCTGGAAGCTTTTACGGTTATCTCTCCATGCTTGCTTTACATCTTCCGTCTTAAGATCACATTCTCCTTTCGCCCAAGTAGAAGCATAGCTATACCCTTTTCGGGTTGTTACTATAACGAGATCGTGTGTTTCTGAATAATTTTGTATACTAACTTGCATGGCTGAACTCTCCTTTACAAGTAAGGGGTGGTTATGGTTGGTCCAATAATTGAGATACACGAGCTGCAGCTTGAGCAGCAAGATACATTTCGTTCTTGATCTCTTGATATTTGGTATCTTGTAAAGCTACAGAGACCTCTTCCTCGTTTAAATCAATCAATCCGCTAATGGCGTAATATCTACACTCGGCTTCTGCATCAGTTAAATCACGCATAGGCAGTAGACGTCTATCATTTAAAAATTCTCCTAGTTCATCAGTCCATACAACATGAGTTAATAAATCATATGCATTGGCTAACAGCTGTAAAGCTGCTTGCTGCTCTGCAGTAAGCTTCAATCTATCTACTTTAGTTTTGCTGACATATGAAGAATAATTCATCACGTAAATAATTCTTCTCCTCCTCGCTTAGTTCTAGGCCTTCGTAAGCCCAAGACGCATTTACTTGTTGGAATTCCTTTTCAAATCTATCGAAAGCTTCGACTCCTGGTAACAACATCATAGCCCCACCTCTATTTTTAGTTGTAGAGGAGCCGAAGCCCCTCTATTCTTCTTCTTTAGGAAGCATGATCGTTAGAACAGGTTCTCCTAGATCACCGGATCCAAGACAACATTTCAAAAAGATGATTTCGTTTCTACCGTGTAGAGGATAAAGTACACCGAACTCAAGTTCATGCTTTCCTATCACCTTCTTTGCGGCAATCTTTAGCATCCAAAGAGTATCCCATAGACGCCCAGCCGTTGATTCACCAGACCGCCTATCGCCCTCAGAAGGTACGATATACGTATCCCAAACGGCTCTAGTTACTCCTACAGGAAATGAAAGTCCTGCTGTTTTGGCAGTGGCCGTCACATCAATAAGGCCACCGTCCGCTATAAATTGTGCTCTGGAATAAGCATCGATGATTTTCATTGGTGCATGGGTTTGATTTTTTCCTATTGCCGTTGTACTCATCCTTGTTCTGCTCCTTTCTTTTGCCCATCGCATGGCATGGGTCCCCAAAAGGGGAACTTTTTTTCCTTTTGACACGACCTGGAACCAAACGGTGAGCGAGCTGTCAAGGTTCCTGGCAGCTCTTTTTTTCTCTACCTTATTAATCATCCAAGAGAAAAAAAGAGTGCCCTTGACAGGTCGCGTCTCGATCTTAGTAAGAATTGTGAGGAGGAGCTTGCGAGAGGCTCCACACAATTCTTGCTTAGATCGATCCGGTTGGTACCATGCGAGGGGCAGAAGAAAAAAAGTACTGCGATCAGAGCAGGCGTAGCCTGCTTACCATGCCCTAGAATCCTTAAAGACATCGGCACGCAAAGGGGGATCAGACGGTTCATGGAATCTAGGGAGACTTAGACAGACTTGTCTTAGTCTCCCTAAGTCGCTGAACTGGCCCTCCTGCACGAGCTGGGGGAATAGTGTTATCACTACATATAGATTTTGCAAAGCTATAGTCTATTAGAGTGAACTATATATTGTGCGTCTGAAAAAGATGACTTTTTTGATTGAGTATGATATATTGTCTAGTGCTCTACCATATTTAATTCCAAAGGAGGAAAATAATCTGAACAATAAAGTGAAAAAGAAAGCCCTCAGAATTAGAGTAAATGCGAAAGAAAGTAGTAGACCTCGTCGTCATGTAGAAGCCAATCTCGTTTTTAAAAGTGTGTCCCATGAATTTACAGACGCGAAGACAGAATGGAACATCGATCGTTGTGTAGATAAAGACAGTGAAGGCTTCTCATCAAGCTGTGAATTATGCAACATGACGGGTCTAAAATATAATTTCGTCTTGTCTAACCCCAGCACCAATGAAATGCTTCGAGTGGGGACAACCTGCATTGTCCGCTTTAATATAGGAAAAGGTGTAGTTGATGTAGATAGTGGTATCACTCTTTTACAGAACAAAGCCAATGAATTTGTACATCTTCATAATCTTCAAACTATGGTAAATGACGTTTTGCTTATCACCCCAGACCCCAACACCCTACGTCAATTCTACGAGCTGCTAAAAAAGATAATGGACATCAAAGGCATCAAACACCCAACTGACCAACAATTGAAAGAAGCCTTCTGGGGAGATAAAGCCTCTTCCATAGAAGATAAATATAAGCTTATGCGTATGCGAATGATATGGGACAAGCCAGGAGCAATCGATACCCATAAAGTGAAGAAAACAAAGTATGAACCTGTTCCAAAAGAACATTCAACGTTTGGTTATAAAAGAAGGTCCCGTGTACAAACTACACTCGGTACATCTGGAGCAACTAGAGATCCACAGCGAAAATATTCTTAACCAAGTAAATAGATGCATAGATGTAATCGAATAATCGATGACACATCGTTCATATAGATGATTTTTTTCTTCTAGACTGGTTTTAATCTTAGGGGCTCTTAGCGACTTTTTGCTTAGAGCCCTTAGTTTTTCTATGAATAGAAGATTTCCAGAAGGAAAACAACCTTTTGCGGCAGCCATCTGTCGTTTACAATCAAGAGCTGGTGTAAGCCAGGTATCCTTTCACCTCAAACAGAATAAGCAGCATGCTGTTGACAATAACCAATTACTTATGTGATAATTAGTTCTCTAATTCCTTGTATAGAAATGTTTGAGCGAAACCGCGTACCTGCCAAGGCGCGGTTTTTTTATTTCATAGAAGATCGATATTCACTCACCAATTAACTAACCCATCTCAGGCTTTGCACATCAGGATCCAATCCGCAATCGATTCCCGTTATTCCTTCCTCTCTTGCGTGTAAATTAGATTACCGTCTTGTCTAAGCTCCGTTAAGTGATAACCTATCAGCTGCTGCGGCAACGCTAATGGACCATAACGGCATGATTCACAACAAGCAAACTTAATGTGTACCTGGTTTTTAACCCACGAAGGATCAATTCTAGGACGGACAATCATCTCGAACGTGAGCTGATAAGCTATGCGCGTAATACGTGGCACCACCGTATCGCAGTAATCGCAATAGAACGGCAAATACCCATCAAACAAATCCCCCGCCGGATTTACATTCATATCCTGACGATACCAAATCATCCGTAAATGATCGTAAATTGCATACACATTACCATACATGGAGCGCCTAAACTCCCATCGGCTGCCGTGGCTTAAAAGTTCGTCCCTCCTCTTTTTACTTCTAGCATCCATTCGAATATTGACATACCTTTTATGCATACAGGGATTCTGTGATATATAAGGCATTCCATAACAATCCTTTCAGAGATCTTCCTGAATCGATTGAACGACATCCAGGGCAGCGAGCAGCTGCACGTTTCAATCAAGAGTTGGCGTAAGCCAAGTTTCCTTTAAGCCTGGAAAGGGATGCTACCCCTTCCCAGGTACTTTCATTGTGTTGTTTGCAGCAGGCTATCCACCTTCTGTTACAGATAAGTTAATCTGACGGATTACATCTGGATCAAATACACAGAGTTCAATTTCTCCTGAAGGATAATGAATAGCTATTGCTTTACAATTAAACTCCTTGACCATTTCTGGCCAAGTCTCTTCATTAGGGTGTTCGACCTCCCAGCACTTGAAATCTATATGCTTCATTTCTGCCGCCGGAATATGTGCCTGAATAATACTTCCACCAAAGAGTGAAGCACCGTCTCTACTAGAAGAGAAGTAAACTCCATCCCCCCATATTCCCAAACTGGTATGAAATCTTGTTTTTAAAATCATTTCCTTGTTCGTTTTCGACGTGCCGTGATACCAGTTCAACGCTTCCCCCCTTTAGTAATAGCCAACGCGCACAGCACCTGGATGAATAAATTGTATGATGTGATAAAAGGACTCTATCCGTCTAATGGCTTCATCGATGGAATCAAACTGAATTTCCCACAATTGAGCGCAATCTGTGTTCATGATTCGGATGTAACCGTCATCCTCTACAATTAATAAAGCTTTATCATCATTTACGATAACCAGGCTGCCGATTTCAGGTTTTGTACATGTCAGTTGTTCTAGAATCATTGAATGTCCTCCTCGATGTTGAAAATTCCAGTTCAATCGGGTCTCGGTGAATCCGAGATCCGATTGACAGCTTCTAAGTAATGTACAAACTCCTTTCGTGTATCTCTTGCCTACCTGGTTCCATTAGTACATATCGAACGCAGGCGTAACCGGAATTACTGTCATAGTCAACGCTCACTTGCCATTGTGCTCTATCCGTTTTAGCCATGAACGCAAGTTGTCCTTCTTTGGTCAACCCAATGAATCGGGCCGACTGGAAACCAAGCATTTCAACTAAAGCATTGGTAATATCAACTGCATGCTCTTGATTGTCCCCCGCACTCAGCCCGTAAAAGCTTTTAGGATCTTCTGTATACCCCTCGTTGTACTCAATCAAGCTCCTATGTATCTTACTCATGCTGTTCATCCTTTCATTTGGTGGTAGGAGATTCCCAGCCTTCGGTTTATCCAAAGGCTGGCTTATTTCATCTATGCAACTTGCTTTGCTGATTGATTACGTTCTTTTTCAATCATTTCAATGATCTGGCAAGCTGTTTTTTGAATAGTGCTTGCAGCACTTTCGATATCTTTGGATTCCTTGGAGCCGTTCCACCCAGCAACATAGCCGAATGAGTATTGGCTTGTATCAAATCCAAAATAGGAAAGAACGACATAGGCTGTCCCTTCTGCTTCTACTTCCTCCATTCCTCGCGTTTTAGAGGAATTTTTATGTAGATAGGCATGTGACATTTCATGTATAAGCGTTTTACACTTATGAAGAGAAGCCATTCCCTTTTTAATTTTGATTTGATCCGTTACGGGGCTATAGCTTCCCTTTATCCCTTTCGACAATGTAGTTTCCTCGATAGGAAATTCGCATATGGACTTAAGCGTTTCGTAAAAGCTTTTTAGCTCTTCTGTTTCCATTTTTAATTCTGGCGTTAAGGTAGGCAGCTCTTCTCCCCCCGTTTGGGAGATGTCAAAAACAGAAACCGGATAATAGCCGTTTACTTTTGGTACCTCCTCCTCCGTTTCTTCGTCTTTCTCGATTTTGATAGAAGGAGCCCATATCTTTATCGCTTTTTCACCGCGCTGAACGAATCTCTTTACTTTTTTCCACTCTTTAAATCCGAGAATTCGCGTTGCATGCGGGCATTGTAAGTAGATAAGAATGGTATTCCTCCATGAATATTTATGAAACAGCGATTGTACCTTCAAAAACTCCTTCCATGCCTGCGAATCATAAAGGCTATCAACTCCTGATTTCAAAACTGCGTAAAGCTCATTTACCTTTTGATTGTTGCTCATGATGAACACTCCTCTATATGAAATATGGTGGGCAGGATGTCATCCTGCCCTTATCGGAATTAGCGAAGAAGTAAAGACCCTTGAACCGTTAAGTTCTTAAGCGCTTGAAGACGCTGTAATTTGGAAATTGCGATTGCTTGCTGTGACTTTGTTGTCAAGGAAACCATCTCCTTTAGATTTATGGATTAACCCCACTTCCAACTTCGGCTGCCGGTCTAGCCCGAGCGGCAATGAGCGGAATCATTTAGGGATTGGAAACAGAAAAGTGACTTGCGAACTTACTAGCTTGCGTATTATGTTTTCAAGGAGCTTTCTTCCACATGTCGTAGCCGTCATAGCCATGATTTTCACGCCGAAGGCAGCCATGCAAGGGTTTACCCTTTAGGGACGGCGTAGCCGCCCTTGCATGGCTGTATGCGGTGTGATTGGCTAACATTGACGGATACGACATGGCTTTGGAAGAAGCGGATGAAAACATGGAGGAGCACGCTAGTTTCGCAACCAACACTTTCGTTTCCAATCCCTTTGTGAGGCGCATGCCCTGGGCGCCGAGCAACCGTGACAACTGGCGCAGCCGGTTGTCTACCTTGCCCTTGACCTTCATCTTTGTTTTGTTCTGTTGTTTCAAGACCGTCTTTGAAAAGAATAGGAAGTTATAGAGAAGGAATATCTCTTATAGGAACAGCTGCTGCAGAACGATCCCTATATGAGCTGCAGCATGCAGTTAGTTATGAGGAAATAAAAAAAAGCCCCTTCGGGCAGCGAAGGAGCTTTACATCTATTTGAATATGATATGCAGTTTATCAGTAACACCTTCCACCCTTAACACCACTTTATAAATCCGTTTACCAAAGGAAGTAAACTCGTGAATAATTAGCTGTTATCAACAAAATAATCGATGGTGAGCATTAGAGACACATCTCTAAGTTGTAAAGTCCATCAAGCCGGCGGCCATTAACAATAACGTTCCAATGATAACGATGGTAACTGAGATTCGCTTTTTTAGTTTCGATCTACCTTCATCTACTGTAAAGGGGCTAAACAGTAGACCTATAAAACCTAGAACTTGAAGAATTATTGCTATTATTACACCTGAGATATTCAAATAGCCCATCATGCTTCACCTTACCTTATTATTTTTATGAATTTCTATGACGACTTCGCAGTAGCTTTTGTCTTAAGAAATAATCCCTATTTGGAACTTTTCATACGAACTATCTCCATCATAGCGTATAAGAAACTCAAGGATTATCTTTGTCCCATTGAAGCTTTTACCATTGTTGTTATACCCTAAATCCGGCTGCTTTACGGCTTTCCCCATCTCAACTAATTTCTCAACTACAGCTTGTCTTTCTTCTACATCGACTGCTTTAACCTCTGGCATATACTCTTTTAAAACGTAATATGTAGTGAGATTTATGATATTGTCCATATGATTACTCCTTTATATTAAAAGTCGTTACTGCTTCATACCTTTCCAGAAAAATAGCCAATCAGAAATGCAATAACAGCAATGATTATTCCTCTCTTCCAGCTATATTTATTCAATTTTACTCCTCATTTCTTGATTTCTTTTCAAGCATGATTCGTTTTATTACAGCCATGCTGTTCTCGCCCCTAGTTCAACAAATTCATTTTCATTTAATAGTTCAATAATGTTATTGAACCAAATAATACTATCAAAAGTATGAAGTTGAAGGCATTTGGAAATCTCTTTGATCTATTCGGCATATATAGTAACAGGCTTAAAGAAAGAACCAAGATACAGAAATATAGAATGGTCATTTTAACCTCCTTCTAGCAGCAGGCTACTATTCATTGAAAATTTTTAAACGACTGTCCAATGATTGCAGAGGATTTAAGGTCAGTCTTATCATCATTTAATAAGTGCTGATTTGTGACCAGTTTAATCTTCTTTATGTGTTTTCTCAGTTCTTGTGAAGGATTTGGTAATACCCTATAGCCTTCATCCAGATATGTTTTGCTAGGGTTATTTTTCATCCTAGTAGACACTTCCTTTTTTCTTGTCTTTAGTCCAGCCAACCGGCTTCATAAGCAATCAGCATAATTATTTTAAGGTTAAATTCGTGTTCATTCGATTTTTGAGAGTTTGATTTCCACAATAGGGACAAAACATCATTTCCTCTTCAATCCCGTCGAAGAAACACTTGATACATTCTCTTTCTAGCTTCTTCAATTCCATATCATTTATGACTTGTATATTAAGCTGAATCGGTCGTTTTAAATAAGTTCGGAAAGCTTTCCAAGCGGTTTCCTCAAAACCATCGGTGGACAAACCAAGGTGTTTGCATACTTTGTATCCAATAACCCAAGCCATTATTTCATCCCACCAGATAAATAGGAAGTAACGATATTCACCATTCTTCCACTTCTGACGGCGGAGTAAGTGAAGCTTCCTTCCTGCCAAGGACATTTTTTTAATATATAGCCAATGACCTAATTCATGCGATAGAGAGTGAGCGTAGTCATTAGTGACATTTGTGGCTTCTGAAGGAAGATAGATTGTTGGTGCATTATTACTATTGATTATCAATGAAAAACTGCCTGTCATCGAATGAATAGCCGAGACTTTTAAGTTAATGCCTTCCTTTTGAATAACATCAAGCAATCGTTCTATATGTTCCATCATATTCTCCTTATTAAGGATATCCACTAATTGCTTGATCAAGAATAGCTCAGTTATCTTCTATTAGGATTAGAGGAAAAGTATGTTCTGTCACCTGATTGTTCAGGAATGATTGAACATCACCAATATGAGCTGGATCAATTTCAAGGTACCAGCGAATATGAATGGCCGTTTCTCGATCATTCCAAGGGAAGAGTCTATAGATATCTTCGACTCTTGCCGGTGGACTTAAGACCGTCATAAGTTCCTTGCGGAGCTGTCCATAGGAGACTTTTTTAAGACCATTCTTCAAGTTACACTCGTAATTTTGGTTTTGAAGGAAGGTAATTAACGCCTTCTGAATTTCTTTTGGCATATCCTTATTTATTGTGAATTGAGTATATTCCAGTAATTCATATCTCTTCATAGCAAAACTCCTTTTAAGAACACTATCTTCATAATTTTGATGTGGTACTACCATTTGATTTCCCATATGTTCTTTTTGGAGCATGCATTGCTTTTAAATCAAAAGGATTTAATCCTTGCTTTACAACCCTCGAATAATGCAAGCCACAATAACCTTTAGCTGAATGATCATCCTCACAACCTGGAATTGAACAAATGAGTGGATATTTTCTTTCTGTTTTTACAAACTGTTTTCTGTGCTCATAATAGTGTTTCTTACACAGTCCTTTAACATTCGTTGGTTGCTCATCACCATCATCGAGCAAACAGATATGACAAAGAGTCTCCATTGCTATGTTAGAAATTTCTGATAGGATAGATAGCTTTTCTTTGTTACTAGTATCCCCTTGTAAAACCTTTGACATTTCAAACAATAGAGTAGAAAACCGTTTTGGAGATCTGAATAATTTATTCAATTGCTTATTGTCCAAAAACTCACTCGAGGTCATCTGTTTCTTGTATTTCATAATCTACATAAACTCGACTGTCAGGTGAGACAGGTTCATGTCGTCGATTTGATTCAACAAGTCATCTCGGCCTTTATCTGTTCTTACTAGCTCGCGTTTATCGCCGTTTTCTTCTACAAGATAAGCTATAAGTTTCTGTTTACTACCGTTTTCAAAAACTTTAATCTCCATTTCTGTATAAGCTCCTTTATTTAATCTACCTTTCAACTCTTTATCCATGCTATTCTCTCCTTTCATACTGACAAACAAGTAATCATTTTGTAGTTGTGCGAAACCGATTAATAAATAGAGCGAGAATTAGGCCGACCATAATGATTGGAGTTAACAACCAAAGTGCAGTTATGTATCCATAATTCACTCTAATCAATACCAGCATTAGGACTTGCACCAATACGATGATCCTTATTGATCGGTGCATCATGTTTTCTTCCTCAAAGGCTTATAAAATATCTCCCAAGATCCTCGGATTAGCACTCATAATGCAATCATTAATCCACTAACCGTTACTACTTTTTCAGAAATGGTTAATAATCCATTTCTAGAGAAATCTACAGCACTTGCAAGCTGATAGATTACAAAACCAACCATTACGGGGTATGAAAAAGCTGTAAACATATAAGATTTACTTTTCATAACATGCTCCTCCTATCATAATAATCTGCTTTCAGGCGCTTCGTGTTACACCTTAATTTTTTAAGGTATACGCCTCCATGAATCTAATTCTTATTACTTTTCTTTCGTTCTCTTGCTCCATCGATTCCACTTTTAACTTGAGTATTAGCTACTAGTTGATATTTAACATTCAGTAAAGCAGCAATCTGATTACGTGTTAGTGCATGCATAGAAAGTCTACGAATCTTTTCGGTATTCGATATTTTTTGATTATTAACAATGTCTACTATATCTTCAAGGGGACCATCTGCAGCTGGGCCAATGCGATGCAACTGCTCATAAGCAAGAACATCTTTGTACATGTATAACGATTTTTCCTTGATACCATCTAAAATAAATGAAGATGGTAAAGATTTAGGAAATGTCTCATCAAACTTGCTACGTTGGTATACCGTTTGTATAGTCATATTCCACCGATGTGCAAGACCGGCCATCGTACAGAGTGGTAAAATCTCTCCACCCAATAACTTATTAATTTCTTCTTTATTCAAGACAAAGTCCTCCCGTTGCACATCACTAATTAAAATGTTATCTTAAATACACATCATTTCATGTGGCCATGACGATCTGCACAATCGTCATGGCCATTACTTTTTTGCTTGCCTTAAATTTATCATTTATCATAATAGGATGCGATCGTAAAGATCTCGCTTTGCTTAATAATTTGGCATACTTTTTCTATTTTCACAGACATTTTACCGCCCCCTTTAATTATAGATTCATACTTATTTGCCCAACGCGTGCAGCTGCTAATGGGTTAATCCAAAGCACCTCTTCGCGAAATGCGCCGGCTTCTGCTTTAACTCTTTTTGTTTCGCGTTTCCAGTGTTTCAATCGTTCATCATATAACGAGTGTGCATATCCCGAAAGCAACACTGGTCCTAAATGTGCATCCAGCATTTCAAGTAGTTCTTCATGATCTTCTTCCGTCATTTCATACTTGTATATTCGTTTGTTACGAGTTGAAAGGATGTATGGTGGGTCGCAATAAATCAAACAATCCTTTTGGTTATAGCGCTCCATTAACGCTAACGCAGGCTTATTCTCAATTTGTACACCTTTTAATCGATCAGCAACTTTGATCAACTTTTCAGGCAAGTCTCTCCACTGTCCTGCAGCCATCTTATTGGGTGATTTATCCGTCTTAATATTACTTCTCCAACCAGTCCGATCACTCGTTTTAGCGCCAATAGCTTGCCACGTGCGTACCAGGAAGCGTCTTGCTTTTTCAAATCTGTCATCGGTTGGTTCGTATGCTTTGTAATACTCTTCACGAGAATACGGTGTCCAGTAAACTGCGTATGCAAGCTGTTCAGGACTTGTCCTCACAATTTCAAAGAGATTTGTAACATCACCATCAAGGTCGTTTACTGTTTCAATAGAAGATCTACGTTTACTAAATAACAGCGCTCCAGATCCGAAATAAGGCTCCAGATAAATCGTATGTTCCGGCATATTGCCTAAAATCCAATTAGCCATACTCCACTTCGCTCCTGGATAATGTAAAATGCGTGGAATACTCATTTTTATTTCCTGTCCTTTCTATACAACTATCCGTTTAGCCATCAATGAACAACAACCGATTCAATCTCTTCTAATGGAGCAATCCACACCTGATTCCATGTCATTTCAAAACCTATGCCTGCCTCAGCATGTGCTATAGCAAGTAACACAACATTGCCCATTTCAATTGCTGCGTCTCTAGGAACAGCATTGCCGATATATTCCCTTGCTTTTGCATCCGAACAACCAACTAATTGAAAAGGACGACCATCAGGCAAATGAGTCGGGAAACTCTGCAACATTGCTAACTCATAAGTCGTCAACGGCCTGTGCCATGTACCATCTTGAGCAATGATGATCCAAACTCCTTGTTCATTGTCTGCTGGGATTCGTGGATCAGCGACTGCTGCAGCTGCGGCATGAACATCAGCACTCCCTATAACCGTCTTACCTACATGATCCCAGCCCTGAACACCCATCGTATCAGCGCGAGGAGTACTTTTAATCCTTGGATCTGCTAGAAGCTGTGCTCCACTTTGAACATCTGTAACACCTGTTACGGTTCCTGCAGGCTCACTCGCATCTTGCATACGAAACTTATCTGTGTAGCGACCTGGACGGTCAGCTATTCTTGGATCACTAATACTACCTGCAGCCTGCATAATTCGATTAGCTGATCGTATTGTTTTTGCTGTTCTATCCCAATCCTGAACACCGTAGCTATCAGGATGTAATTTGGTGTTTACACGTGGGTCTGAAATACAAGTAGCTCCTTGGTTCGGTCCAGCAGCACCCGTAACACAAACGGAAGGCTCAGTAACTCTCTGAATTCGGAGTATATTGGTCTTTCCTTCACCGCTTATGTTTAAGCGCGGGTCTGATATTGCAGTTACACCGTTACTACGACCAGGTCCTGCAGTGCTTGTGACGGCTCTACTTGATTTATTCCAATCAGCTACTTCAAACGCTCCACTTCTTGGCTCATGAACAACTCGTAGATTCTGATAATCTACCTTATTCAGGTCGCGCCAATCCCCTCCAGGTGGTATTAACGATAGACGCATCCATGTTTTCCATTGTAGGCGTGGAAGTCGATGCAACGGGCCGCCTGCAACCATATCACCTGGAGTTGGTAAAGACTCAAGTACATCACCGATACTACGAAGTGGCTTACGCTCAGGGTAATAAATCACATTCGGCATCTGTTCTTCATGTCTTGCCATGATTAAAAATCGTACCCTGTTTTGCCCTAGACCGCCTATTTCGCCCAGATTATGGTCAGCTCTTATACTTACAACGTATCCATATTTCACAAGCAGCTGCTTGATCTGTTTTAATAGTGACTTTCCACGAGATGTGATGCGTGGTACGTTTTCAAGCTGTATGACAGCTGGTACGCTTTTTCCGTACTGTTCGCATGCCTCTAATGCCAACTCTAGTCCACTAAGTGTTAAATAGTTAAGAGCTTGATATTTCTTCGAACTCGCCTTTCCTTGTGGTAATAGTCCACTTAATCCCTTACAGGGAGGAGAAGAAAAAAGATAAGAAGGAACTTGATAACCAAACGCCTTCCAAATATCCCACGGCGTCATCTCTCGCCAATCATCTGTTGGCTCATGCCCGTGCCAATCTATGTACTGCCAGCGGCGGAAAAGATCCATTACAACTGCTTTTTGTTCTCCCGTGATAAGATCATGATTTGTACATGCAATCGGATCACTATCGATCGAACACAATAATTTGTATCGATATACATTCCCACCATACTCAACTTGAGATTTTAAAAGTCCAGCGGACCCACCGCCAATACCTCCAAATAGACAAGCTACCGTCTTATAATTGATGTTTTCTAAGACCTGCAAGATAATCCCTCCACATTCTTTGCTATATGTGGGCCAAGAGACTCAAAAACCGATTATCTTATCGTTAGCTTATAGTTAGAAGCCTGACGCATGATAGCTGGGCTTATTACAATACTCAATCCCTGAATAGCACTATTAAGAGATTCTGCACATAACATAATCATTATATGGTCTGAATCTCTAAGGAACGTCCATTGATGTCCCTGCACGGTCATCAAAGGAACAAAATTTTTAACACACATCATTTCATGTCACCTCATTTATATAAGCGTCCCTTGGCTTACTTATATTATAACCCTAAAATTTAACTAAGTAAATAAAAAGAGTAATAAGAAAGAGATTAATTTATATTGCTACTATTGATTAAAGACAAAGAAGCAGCTGCATGGTTACTCCCCCATACAGCTGCTGTTCAAAGAAAAATAAAGCTATGACTGAAAATAAAGACGGATTCTCAAGCTAACGGGCCATAGATTATCAGTTATGACAAAATCAATTCTACATAAATTTGTTATATCATAAAAAAGCACCCTCTTTGAGGGCGCTTCAATTAAAGGAATTATATCTACTTATTATTCTTTATGAACCAAAATCTAAATCCTATTTGGTTTGAATTATCGCAATATATGTAATACTTAGGATTTTCATGGCTTCCGGGACTCGTATCAGGATCTATTCTAGAAATATTAAAATCAAGCGTAACAATATTTCCATTTAACTCAACTTCAAGCTTAAGTGGTAACAACATATTTTGTACCAAAGTATCAATATTAATTAGTGCATCTCGCAATCTGTAAGTTTCGGTTTTTCCATCAAGATTATTCATGATTTGGAGACGATAATTCCCCTCAATTGCTAAAGAAAAATCATGAAGTAAAAATGGATCAATTTGTGATACTACAGTACTCCTATTGGTTTGTAGCTCCCTTTTAACATTAGCTGCGCTAATTTTTGTTGTTTCCTCTGTAACTGATATAAAACTCATCAAAATTCGCCCCTTTTCATTTTATTACAATCAATTTAATTATGACAGCTGCTTCTTAAATCATCAAATGTCCTATCAAGATTATCGAATGTAGACTGATCACTCTGCTATTATCAAGCAAGACATAACACTTTATCTCCTTCTATACTCATCAATACAGGCATCCCATTATCGTCCATATCGATATATTCTACCGAAGTACCAATTGTATCAACAATATACTTCTCTCCGCTAAATCTTGATGTTTCTAAGCTATAACCTTGAGGCATGATATACAACTTACCACCATCATCTATAACTCCACCATCTGTAGAATCATCCTCACATACTGGTCTTAACATAAAAATAACCAGTACGTCCCCGTCGTCAAAGTAAGATGTCCATTTATACAGTAATACCGTTTCCTGTAACATCCCCCGTGTTCCACATCCATTGCTAATTTCGTTTTCTTTAATGCTCACGATGATTTTCACTCCTCTTAGTATGATGGCGGCCGGTGTGCTTGCCGCTTGGCACATAAGGACTATGTGAGGCTAGTTCCACCAAGGTTCCACCAGGCGCGTTTTCGCGGCGCTGGAACGGTGGAACTCTATTGTCATAAGGGTAAACTGCAAAGCAGGCAAACCTTTGACAATAGAGTCCTGCATGGTACGCTGGGACAGCTGCGGCAAGGGCCACTCTTTTTAGGCCGACGGCTTAAGCGAAGCTTAAGCTTCCATATCGAGTACATTAACTTGCCCATGTACTCAGATACCCGTAGTTGAGTAGTTTAAGCGCAGCAAAAAAAAGCCCTATGGAACGGCAGAAGCCAGTCGCTTGGGCTTTTAATGGGTGATGAGGATTCGTGCTCATAGGTTTAGTTCTTATTTAGGGAGGTAATGGTGTTCATGCGTCGGAATGATGGAAATGCCTCTTCTCTAAGTACTCCCTGTTCGATCAATTCAATGATTTGATCATTGGATAGTTCTACGAGTCCTTTTCTACAATCGATATCAATACCTGTCATCTCTTCGAATAGTTCATGATCCATGATGTAATACTCACTTAAACTTTCACTTGTAAATATTCGCATTGGAGATTAACCTTTCTAACAATATAATATTCAGACGGTGTTCATGAGATTTGTTCTACATACTTGGTTTTGTAGCTAACTTTGTAACCCTCGCGACGGGCTTCTAAAATGAAATTAACACCATACTGAAGACGTTCGATCTTGTCCGCTGCATCGATCCGATTTTCTCGGATTGCTGTTTTATATTCCTCATTCAGATATTTATGTTTCATCACATTTACAATCGTGATAATGTTTGTACTCTTCGACAATCAACTCTTTTTCTTCTCTCTGAGATTGTCTACGCTGCTTGTCCTCATAGTTGGTGTCTACCTTCCATGTAATAAAGTCAAAAGTCGTTCCAGTGGTAGTCCCATGCATATTATGGTGCAGGTGTAATCTACCGTCCATCTTCCATAGATCATAACGAACCTGTCCTAGCACGACCATGAAACCATTATGTTGCTCTTCGATTTCACCATTGATCTTCCCAACAGTATGACCAGTAAGTTTGGCGAGAAAGTCCACAGCCATTTTTTTGCTCAACTTCTTAGCGTCAGCTTTCCTCTCAAGATGGACGCACTCTCCAATCTTTTCTTCGTCGATAATACATTCCAATGCTTCTTCCATCTTTATATACGAGATGTTTTTATCGTGGCGATCTGGTTCGTATTTGAATGAAGCATACGGTTTCAAACCTTGGAAAGCGAAAACACCATGATGGTTCCCGTCAAGGGCATAGATTGTCCACACCCTTCCTTTATAATAAAGTACCTTATCATACAGCACTTCAATATTATCCATATTAACTCCTCCTATACATTATAATGTGGTGGTAGATGGAGCTTCACGCATACTGATAATCTCTCTTGCAATAGGAATCAATTCTTCTTCAAAATCTCTTCTCAAGAATCCAACCGGCATCCAGGAAGCATAATAACAATCCGTACAGAAATTGACCCAAACAATCTCTGCTTCTTCTAATGAAATATCTAGGTCCACTATTTTTAGTTTTTGTTGTAAATCCTTGAGACCTTGAATATCTTCTTCTGAAAGGAATGAACTCATCTATATATACCTCCATATTCAATTTTTCTTTATTTTCATTATATCGCAACGACAATGATACAGCTTTGTATCATTTGAACACTTCCTATTCAGTAAATAGCTTTAAATGCTTTTACTAAATCTTTCGCCATTGAACCTACCAACTCATCATCATTTTTTTCATTAGATGTTATTTCAACCAGTAGATTAAGTAATAAGTCTCTTGGATCGTACGCAGGCTGAATCTTATTACTTTGTAACTTACCTTCAAAGTATTGATCGTAACTTTTAGCTTCATTTTCGCTTTTTTTAATAATGATTTTATATCCATCAACTTCTACTATTGGAGTGACTTTAACTGAATGTTTCTCAGTTTCGACCGCGCACCGCTCGACTTCTTCAAGAATTTCATGATGCTTACCCACACGAATGGAAACTTCTAAACAGGTATCACGCATTTCTACAAGAAATAATTGTTCCATTATACATTCTCCTATCATTTTGATAGTAAAGGTATTTTTTCCGTTAGAGTGCTTCCGACAACCTCTTCTTCCCAACTATTTAAACATGCATTGCACAAATTTACTGAAACATCTTGTGTTATTGGAACCTTAAAAGTCGCTTCCTTTTGGTCACCAGTTGTTAAGCATTCATCGCAACTAACCACTAGGCTCTCTCTCCTTTTCTAAGATCGGATGTGTACACTAAGTATCTTTCAATATCCTAGCTGCGTCAGAAGCGAAAAAATACTCATCCTGCTGAGCTATATATTCATCTGGAATTTGAATACCCCAATATTCTGCATATGAACGCAATGCTCGCATTCCTCCTCCGCGCCCCGGTTTACCAACAATAAATTGATGTTTATCTTCCCTTTTAAGAACATTCATTCCCAGTATCTCTCCTATTTCATTTTAAAATTTAATCAGTCTCTTTGATTTCTTGCTTCAGACTAATACATCGTAAAACAATAACTACACCTATAAATACAATCAAAAATGCGATAATTAAAGTATCAATTGAATGTGAATTATCTGTAATTAAAGCACCAATGAATAATACCAAGTATGTTAATAGAATCAAGTCAAACACCTTAATATAAGGAAAGATAGCATTGATAGCTGTTTCAGAAATATTCCGGTTAAGGATTTTTGATATTTTCTTCATAAAGATTAGTCCTCCTCAAAATAGTTCTTGTGAGCAAAGAGTTCCACATATTTAGTGATACATTTGACTTTTTTTGCAAGTACTCATTATTCATAATCCATAGAAAACATCCTTATACGAATCCCATGAATATTTTTAAGCTCATAATATATAATGCTTTTCTTCGTTTTTTGATCCCAGTACGAAACAAATGTAAAGGTCATTTTGGGAATCATATACTCAAGCACAATTTCACTGTTCTCTACAGATTTATCGATTATGACGTGAACCTTGTTAGTTTTAATAATATCTCCGGTAACACATTTGAATTCGACTTCAAGGCTACCATCATGATTAGACTGAACAGATATAGGTCGTACAATGAATTTCTCAAGAACAGTACTATTGTCAATTCTCATTAGTTTACTTCCTAGCCATAACTTGAACATTTCAATTTTGGCTCTTCGGCTCAATTTCAGTCTGTTTGAATTATCTTTCAAGTAAGAGAGAAAAGAGTCTCTTTTTTCAGCTCTTACGATGCTGAAAAAACCTGCTTGGATATCGAGATCAAAGTATTCTTGTGCTTCATCAACATTCTTATGAGAAAGCAGCTCCAAATATCGAGGATTCGCTAGGTCACTCCATTGAATAATCTCCATAATGCCCCCTTGCACCCTGATCGTATAGATTACTTTCAAGCTTTAGGAAAAACACTGTTTTCACTAAAAAATTGTCGAAGCCGTTTTTTTCCTAATTCTGTTTTAAATAAGCTAGCAAAGTCTTCAAGTAATACGGTAGATGGCTGTTGGTAATATTGGGGGGCTAAAACACTTTTAGGTGCATAATAGACTATGTACAATAGTAAAAAAATATCTTCTGCATACCATAGGGCTTCATAGGAATAGTTCTTGCTTTGTAGCTTGAATGTTGGATATTCAGTGTCAGTGAATTGCGTAGTAACTGTCATACCAACTTTATACTTTCCGAACCTATTGTGACTAATAATATCCCAAACAGAAGCATCCGATACTATTTTGCCATTCTCACAAATAAAACAATCTCCTTCGTTATAGAAAGTACGGGTACCCTCACAAAAAGGACAGTTTTTTTCATGTATTACTTTTCGATATTCGATTTCACTAGTTTCTTGATTTACTGCTAGTTCTACCAAGTCCCCAGGAACTAAGCCAAGACGTGCACGCTCATCTTTTGGCAGCGTAAATTGCAATTGCCCTTTTTCAGTTAATTTTGCTCGTAACATAGATAAACCTCCAAAGTAAGTACTTTTACCTTACGTCTCTAATTCGATTGTAATGTATAAGTACTTACTTGTAAATATTGCCTCTCATAACTTTTTACTATTAATGATGCCTTACTGAATGGATTCTGCTCTCCATTGTAAGTAATTATTTATATTATAAAATCCAGCTGCAGCAGCATTTCTTTCTAAGGACCACACTGTTTCACCTGGCTGTAAGAGATAACGATATTGTTCATCGACTACTTCTCGTGGATCCTGTTCTACTTCCTGTGTATCCTCCGATTCATTTAGTATTGAGAACCAATCTGTATCTACATCCTCTTCCCACGGCTTCTCTTTCCATAATTCCCTTATAACATCTTCTTCCTCTTCTAAGAGATATCCAAAGGCACGACTACTATTTAATTCTGTAATCGTGATACCTAAAATCTGAACTATTCGTTCACGCTCTTGTTGAAAGTGGATCTCATATTCATCATACTCAGCATGCTGATTTAGCTCGTATTTTTTCTGCTCTTCACTATAAGTAGATTGTTTTACTATCTCTCTCCAGTTCGGCTCTTCTGGGCATAAGCCTGCAGCATACAAACTAGCGTTTATTGAATTTATTAGTACTGGATCTTGCTCAGGAACATGAGCTAATACAATAGGATCCTGACTTACATCTTCAATAGGTCGAGAAAGTCCTTTTTTTTCACGTCCATTTCCAACTCTATCGATGAGCAATCTTTCTCTCCAGGCAAAACCAGAAGCCTTCTTTCCTTCGTTCTCTAAACTGCTCGTATACTTATAAAGCCACATATGCATATAACGCTGTCTCTCTGAGCTCATTTCTAGAGATATATCATGGTATCTTTGATAAAAAGCTTCATCGTGCCCAGCATCGAGGCTATCGCCTTGATGGGATACTTCATGTTCTAGAAGAGAAAACAGATAGGCAGCTGTCTTCATTGGATCTCCTTTAAGCTTTTTTACGATATTTACGTTAAAAGCGATATAGTTTTCTCCATCCGTCCAAGCCTCGGCTGTATTAGACTGCCCCAGAAGAATACTGTACATATGCTCTCCATAAGCAATCCGTCCGTTCTTATAACGTCTTTTCTGTAAGCATGCACCTGCATATTGCTGTAGACACCATCTTAAAGCAGTCCATACTCTACGAGTTTCATGATCTAGATGTTCCTTTTCTTGAATGATTTGAATACGTTCAACAAACGCATCCTTAAGGGCTGCATAGTTAACGAGCTCTGGTCCAAATTCTATAATGTTCTTAACAACATAAGTAGCTTTGTGTTGACAATAAATCAGATAGTTTTCCGCGATTTGTTCTAGACACTCTAAAAACTGAGCTGGAGAATAAACTCCAAATCGCTCCATTGTTCTAGGATGTACAAACATAGTAATTTTGGCTTTAGCCATAGTCTCTGCTTTTGGTATATCCATATGGTTTTCAACTATACAAAACTTTTTGTTATACTCACAACGAACTCTGTGTAATAAATAAGACAGGGTTACATGTCTACTTCCAGGTAAAATTGTAATGACTTCCTCATGATTAAATATCTTAAAGAGGTCCCCTTCACCAGCTAACAATGACCTTGCTGATTTTTCCCGACGTGCTTCTGTTTTTCTATGATCCCCGAGCTTCGATGAAATATCATCTGCCATTTGTCCAAACTGCTTAGCAATTACCTTCCAAACTGAACATGTCTTCCTTAGAATTTCTGTACGAGAAACGTTTAGTCCTATTGCCTTTTTAGAAACAATAAGCCCTCCTGCCCCCCATATATGGGAAGCGTCATGACGAATCAATACACCTTGATTGTAAATCGATACAGCACCCTCCACTTTAACGCGATAATAAGCATACTCATCTTCATAGTCCCATTTTTCTTGTGAAGGATCTCTAGTAAGTATTCGTCCGTTAAGTTCTACTGTCGCTGGTGTATATCGAATGAGATCTCGTACCTCTTGGATTGAGGACAAGAGCTCGCTTTCCGTCAATGCTTCATACCATTTGCCTGAAATATGACATCCTGGCTGAACTTCTTCTATTTCATCTAGTTCATAGTTGTAGCCCATCTCTTTTGTATCCACGATCATTTGATGATGGTTTGAAATCCAGGTTGTCGATGCATGAGCCATTATTTGACCACGGCCAAGTCGGAAGCGACCATATGTAGCATCCCCTTCTATATGGGGAGTTCCAAAACGACCAAAGTAACGAAGAACATCTTCTCTAGAAGCAAAACCTAATCCATCATCTGAGCAGCTGAACCCTTCTCGAGTCATTTTGAGTTTTATCGATTTTGCATTTGCATCAACGGAATTCATGATCAATTCAATTATTGCTTTCCCTATTGATCCAGCTTGATTATAAATAATATGGTGAATAATCTGAGTGTCTAATTCAAAAGGCAATAGCATGGTTAATCGCTCCTTATTTATCAGATTGATTCTTTTCTTTTGCCGCTTCTATACCGCATTTAGCAGAGCAATATTGTCCCTGTATAATAGTAGGACCATCACATTTAGGACACTTATGTGATGAACGACTTTTTACGTACAGTTCTCGCATTTGGACTTTATTAGCATCCCAATTCACATTTATCATCTCCATTTTAAAATCATTGTCTTGTTATAAATATAAATCCACCCATGGAACGTCATTGATTTCATGGATTAACCTGCTTTCAATTTATTACTTGATAAAACTGTATCGATTGGCTTCCCTATCGTATCCAAGCGCTGTATCAAATAGCCCCTTACTTCCCGTGAACCCTTCGATTTTATCCGTTTTTCCATTTTTCAAAAGCTTCTTTATTTGAGAAAGGGTTATTTTCTTTCCTAGAAACTCTTTGGTGAGCTTAAACTTACACCCATCACGCCATCCACTGCAGCCATAGATTTTTTCTGACTCAATCACCGGCTTTTTGCAAAGCGGACAAATACCAATGCTTTGATCAGCTGCTTCTGGAAAGCGTGTTTCCACTTTTCCATCTTTCATGAAGAAAATAAGGTCGTAAGTTCCTTTTTTCCCGACAATGTCTTTGACTAATACTTGTTTTCCAGCAAGAAGCATTTTAGCTGCATTCGCTGGTATTGCAATGTCTCGGTACGTTTTCCAGAGTACGAACTTGCATCCTTCGCGCCATCCGCTGCAGCCATATCCTTTAGGCCCCTCAATAACTGGTTTGCTACAAGTGGGACAAGAACCTAAGCTTTTGTCATCAATGGTAGGTAAACGAGTTTCTATAACCCCATTAAGTAATTTAATGTAGAGGTCGTATGGTTCTTTACCTTCTTTACCAGGTACTTTACTGAGAAGTACTTCTTTCCCATCCAGCAAAGAAATAGCCTGCTTACTCTTAATAGGTACCCCTCTAAACTCTTTCCACAGGACAAAATCGCATTCTTCTTTTCCTGCTATACAATGGTAAAGTTGCTTTTTTTCTACGACGATGCTTTGGCACTTAGGACATTGACCAACTTCTTCGATATTCTCAAATGTATGCCCATTGGGTAAGCTTTGAATGCGTTTACGTAATGCCTCTTTATCCTTCAAAATATCGTGAGCAAGTTGTTTAAACTCTTGTATCAGTGATTCAGTTGTTATTAATCCCTTTTCAACTTGAGCGAGCTTTGCTTCAAACTCTCCAGTTAACTCCACACTTGCTATAGGATGCTCATACACCATTTCCATAAAGGAACGGCCCTTTTTAGTCAGGTAAACGAGGTTCTTTGTTATTTCGATATACTCTTGTGAAACAAGCTTCTGTACAATATTCGTTCTAGTGGCGGCAGTACCAATGCCCTTATCTTTAATAGCCTCTAGGACATCATCATCTATGCCTTCTTCTGCATATTGACCTGCATTTTTCATAAGTACTTCTAGCTCATCATCATTGAGCCGCTTTGGTTTTGAAGTCTGGCCTTTTATAAACTCAGCTGCAGCTGCAGCTGCTTCAATTCCTTCTTGTAACGGCGGTATCGTGCCAAGTTCAGGCTCTGTTTGATGAACGTCTAATTCTTCTCCCTTAAGAAACATGCGCCATCCAGGTGTAACTATCTCAGTAGAACGAGTATAAAAAGTCTCACCAGCTATTTCGGTAATGACTTCTTTCTCACGATCCATTCCTACCGGATGATGGGCTGCCAATGTATGCTTAAGAATCAATTCATATAATTTAGCTTCATCCGGTTTTAGTGCATCTTTCGAGTCCTTAGCTTGCAGTAATGGGTTCTTTGATGTTGGAACGATCGCATGGTGAGTGGCTGCCTTCTTGTCATCTACAAAACGTGTGTTTCCATTAAGACTACATATCTCGGATGGAAAAAATTTTGCATATTCGCTCTTCTCACGTAAAACAATCAAATGAGCTGCTAACTCGTCAGCCTTATTACTAGATAAATGATTACTATCTGCCCTTGGATAGGATACATATCCTTTGTCATAAAGTGCTTGTAAGGCTGCCGTTGATTTAACCGTACTAAAACCAAGTTGCTTCCTTGCCTGTGTTTTAAGTCCAGATGAATTCAAAAGCTTTGGTGCATACCGTTTCACTTCTTTAATCGTAAAGCTTTCAATAATACCCGTTTGCCCAATTATCTTATCCTTCATTTGATTAGCCTTTGCTTGATCTTCAAAACGACTAACCTTTTTGCCAGACTCCTCTTTAAACCACTGTGACTTAAACGATCCCTGGTCGGTATTGATCGTAGCAATCAGATGACAAAACGGCTTCGGCTTAAAGCTCTCCATACTGATTTCCCGATCATACACCAACCGAAGCGTTGGTGTTTGTACTCGACCTGCAGAAAGATTTGCTTTACCACCGGTTACATCTTGAGCAAGCAGTGAAAAAAATCGTGAAGCAGTGAATCCTAGCCAGTAATCTGCGTAAGAGCGAACTTCGGCTGCGTCTCCAAGTGAGTTAAATTCATCTGAATCTCTTAAATTATTCATACCAGCAAGAATGGTTGATTCTGTGAGATCATCAATCCATAAACGCTTCCACTTCTTCTGATAGCCACATTGTCGAAGCAAAAGGCGTCCAATCCACTCGCCCTCTCTATCCGGATCTAGCGCAAGAATACATTCTTTACTATTTGCAAGCAGCTCCTTAACTACGTTAAATTGTTCTATTTTTTTAGGATCTACTTCTGTAAGCATTTTTTGGGGAATGACAGGTAGTGCATCCCACGTCCATTCTTTAAATTCGGGATATGTATCTGGTGTTTTCAAACGTATGAGGTGTCCAATTCCCCAAGTAACTACGTCCCCATTCTTAAGAATGATATGCCCTCTCATTTTTTTTGCAATTCCAAGAGCTTGTGCAATGTTATCTCCCATATCAGGTTTCTCTGCTATAATGACTCGATTATACATATTGAAGATTTCCTCCTAATGAAATTAATCAAATACCTGGTAAGACACGACGCGATTCCTTCCTCTATCCTTAGCTTTATACATTGCATCATCAGCCTGCTTGATAATCTGTTCCGCGCTTAATCCTTCTTTATAAAGGCTGTAACCGACACTAACTGTCACTGGTGTAATAGATGGCGACTGCTCTTCCACTCGCTCACGAAAGAGTTCAGATAAATCACCTGGGTCTATATTATCGACAACGACCGCAACCATTTCTTCTCCACCATATCTTGCAACTAGTGCATGCTCCTTACATGTATCTTTGAAGATTTTCGCTACAAGCTTTAGTATTTCATCTCCTGCTTGATGCCCCTGGGTATCGTTTAATTGCTTAAAATGATCTATGTCAACAAAAATAAGGGCATAAACTCGGTCTTGAAGGATAAAATCTTTCAACTTACCGATAAAGTAATGTTTGTTATACAAACCTGTAAGCCCATCCGTAACGGCAGAGTACGAAACGGCTTCTACCATGTCTATGATGCGTTGGTAAAATAGCAAAAGTGTTACAAGATAGGATGCTGCGATAATCATTCCACCAACAAGCAACGCTCCCCCTAACTCAAATCCGCTCATTGCTTGTATTAAGAATCCAGAAGCAAATGATACATGCACAATTTTGAACAATAATTGCTTTGGTAACTTCGGAATATGTTGTACATAGGAGAGACAAATAAAGCTCACCATTAGGATGAGCAAAAAAATGGTGCCAATGGTTGTATTCAAAATCAATATTATTCCTATTGGTAAGCAAGCAACTGCAAGACCAGCATGCAGTTTTAAGTGTTTAAATTGCCCAGGATTAAAGAAGTTGAAGAATGTTGCTTGAAGCAATATGAAGGTTAGCAATGATGCAGTGGAAAAAATCCCTCTGAGCAATGTACTATCTAGAGCAATCGCTAATAGGTAAATCATTAAAAAGCAAGCTGCTGCAGCTCCGCTTAAAAGGTATACATACTGATAGTTCTTTGTTCTCCATCGGTCGTAAAGCAAGTAATTAATGACGCTTAATGAAGCCATTAGCGTACTTGTAATAAGTGTAGGTGCCCATTCACCCATGTTGCTCCCATTCCTTTCTTAGCTCTTCACCAGATCGATACTTCTTCCCATAACCTAGTTGACCAAAAGTCACTACATTATGGTTACTCTGGCTCTTCGTATTAGAATAAGCCGACTCACCTGATATTTCTCCTATAACAATTCCATCACCTTTTTTAATAAGAGGTCCATTGAAAGGAGTCACAATTCCTTTATCCTTTGAATTACTGTCTGGAGATTTCATAAAATATCCTCCTATATTCTTTTTTCAAGACGGTTTTTTATGTTGAAGTGCCAAACTATAAAGACTATCCCTTATTGCCTTTTTCGTGACAGGAAGAGTTTCAGGAGTTGCCTCAATATCAACATGGCCGCATGACGGAGTTCTACTACAGACCAATATGATTAGAGCTGGCTTGTTAGGATTGTATTTAGATAAATTAAATTCGAGCGGTCCTTCTTTAATCTCTATAAATCCGACTTGCTCATAAATCCCCATACCACAATTTGAACAATTCACTAGGTTCACCCCTTTTGTTTATAGCGAAGTAGTTGGTGGACTCCAATTAATAAAAGCACTGCAAAGCTAGAAACAAAGACAATTTTTTGGGCTTCGTTCAAAAAACCATCTGTAAAACTCGCCTTCAATCCCCCCCAAATACCGAATAATATCAATAACTGAGAAAAAAGTTTATGCGCCTTACTCATTCAGTCCTTTACCTCCTGTTTTTGGGGCGAGTCTTGAAGATTAAACACTATAATCTTTGATAGTAATTCCCTACAAGATGATGCCTTGGCTTTGCTCAAAATATTATTTAAATGACTTAGAACGGTACTTTCAGAAAGTATTATCTTTCTCGCGAGTTCTCTATTTGAATAGCCATGAAGAGCTAGGTAATTGACGATTTCAGTCTCTCTTTTTGTAAATCTGTGTTCTTTAGCAAAATCTTCAATCTTTATTTCCATGTGAACCTCCCAATTCAGTCTTCTTCAATAACCTCTACTTCTCGATTCATTCTCAAATAGATAAGTTGTACCAATATACTAATTACAAGTAGGACCGGAACAACGATTAACCAGCTTGTTGGAACTGGAAAACTTCCTAGCAGCCAGTCCCATCCTCCAGGGAACTTATATTGAGAAGACCCTTTTTTAAACACTGTATAAAGCATGAAAGCGATAAAAGTTACTCCATTGACACTAGCAACAATGTGCCAACCTAAATACAAAAATGACGATACGACTAATGTCCATAGTACAAATAGCAGTAATGGGTAATCATTTAGGTCACCAGTACCTCCAGTAATTAGATCCCATATGTTAGCGAACGCAAATATCAATAATGTGATACTAAATCCTGTTGTATACGCAGTCTTGGTTCCTTTAAATTGCATTTTCACTCCCCTTTTCACACTCGCGAAATAGAGTAATTTCCTGTTAATTTCGCTATCATCATACCACAATAGTCCTACACCCTCAATCTTTTTAGAGATATTTATATGCCTATTTTACTATTATTTTATCAAAAAAATATCAATTATATCTTTATACAGTTTTTAAATCCCTCTTTACACCCTATTTCTTGCTTCTTATGATCTAAATAGACCATATCTATTCTTATGACGAACCTGTTGCATGAACCAATAAAAAAATCCGCCTAGATAAGGCGGATCTTTAGGTTTCGGAATTATGTTGTTGTTTAGGTTTTCCCCATACTGTACGAAATGATTTATATTTACGGATGGCACTTTTTATTAAGTCGTAACCGATAAAAATGAGCAGAGCAGAACATAGAATACTTGCCAGTACATTTAGAAAGTTCATAGCATTAATCTCTCCTTCATCATTGCCCCATCTCAAACTGATTTTGGATCGTATGTTGAGTATGTTTTGCAATATCATCCAATAGGCTATTTTTCAGCTCTTTGTTTAAGTATTGGTGATTCTCGAGTGGAATTGTATGTATCGTATCATCATCTTTGAATTTAACTTTTACGCGCTCATTATGTCCGATTTGATCGATACTGTATCGCTCAACAAGTTTGGCGAGCTCGGCAGCATCAATTTTAGCCGTTTGATCTGGTACCCCGTTAGGTATCTTCAAGACATCAATAAGCTTCATAGGCTGCTCTGGTTGTATCCATTTATCCATTTGAAAATCATCCTTTACCGGGCTTAAGCATTTTTCGAATACTTTAACGAGTGCTTCTCTGTTTGTAGGGTTATCTGTTTGTTTTACAGCCTGAAAATATTCTTCTTTCGGTACCTCTTGCCAGTTCAACTCGTAGCCGGCTTCTTTAGCAAGTTGCCCAAAAAACTCTCGGGTAGTTCGTCCATTACCTTCCCTAAACGGATGCATATAATTGATTTCCGTATAGTAGTAAGCACTCCTGGATGCAAACTCCTCTTTAGAAAGACCTTTGAGATGATTTTCTGCTTTTAATTGGGGAAAGGTTTGGTCAGCTAATCGATTAATCATATCTTTCTCACAAAACCAAAAGCCACTTTTACCAATATTAACGTTACGTAACTGTCCTGAAAAAGGATAGACATCCTGGAACAGCTGTTGATGCATAGCTTTAAGATGGTCTAAGTCGAAATCTCCTTTTATCGGGTTGAACCTCATCTCCATCGCACGTCTTGCCGTATGGAAGCGTTCGAAGTGATGCAGCTCTTCTTGATTCCTAATATTTAGATGATTAATCAATACTTTTGAATCTGGATAGCAATAAGGACTACTCATCTCGTCTCCCCCATTGATATGATGAATTATTTCATTTTTCGAACAGCTTCATTGAACTCGTCCTCAGTTAATTGGCCGTTTATCATTTTATAAATGAGCTCTTTCCCTTCATCACTGATATCTGCATTTTCATATCCCCAAGAAGCATTCATGCTATCAAATTCCTTATCAAATTGATCTCGAGACGCATTTTTCATTGTAATTCACCTCATAAAATATTATAGAGTGAGACTGCCTATACCTTGAATCTATTTGTTATTCTATAACTATATAATTAAGGCCATGTCTGCCTGCAAATAAATTGATCTCTTCGATTGACATATTGTCTAGTGCATCTATGACATCCTGACCAATATCAACGTGCTCTAATAATAAGAACGTTGGTCGCCAATTGTATTTAAGCAGTTCTTCTAACATTCCGTTAGTTGAGGTATCATATACCAATCGGGTAAAATCACCGCGATTAATAAACGCTTGAGCCTTGCCCCACATATTAATCCTCCTTGATTCATTGCTATATAAAGCCGCAGAAGGCTTAAAAACGACATTTCATTTCCTTTTGAAGAATGTCTAGTTTTTACTAGTTATTTATTATTGATTGGAATTTTTCTTTTTATCTTTGTTATAACTTCTTACGGAAGTATGTTCTAGAATCACCGTTATAATGGTTCGATTGTATCCAGTGTCTTGATAACTTATTTGTAAAGGTGTATTTGGTACAACCCAATCATGAGAACCTTCTGCATATGGTTTAGATAATAGTTGCCTTTTTATGCGTTGCATATCTATTCCTCTTTGTTTACAGCGCAACTTTGCATGATGAGAAAAAACTGTTTTTTCAGGAAACACTATTAAACCACCCCTTTATCTAATAACAGAGACAATTCCTAAAATAAAAATATCTTCAAAGATAATAGCTACCCATAGATACTTCACGTGATTATTGTACACCCACACTATAAATATTCTACAGTAAAATATAGTTTGTAGAATTGCATAAATAATTGGAATGGCAAGCAAGGCAGACAACACAAAAGCCAATGAAATTTCAACTACACCAAATTTACTTATATTTTTCTGAAACTCGATGAGCTGCACGTCTACTGGCTGACTTGTAGGGACATTTAGCTGATTCGTTACAATTATAAAGGTAACGTACAATAACACTCCAAAAATAATTAAAACATGGTGTAGAGGGCCTTTAACTCTTACTTTAGTTAACATCGTTCTCATCGGACTTGGATCAACAAATTTTTTGTAAATCCATAGCATAATCAGAACTTGAGGTATTCGTATAGACATTCGAATCAAATAGTTTTCTGAATGCATTATAGTTAAGTTCATTACTGCTAACACACAGGTAAACAAATAAAATGCAACTTTCCTTTTGTTTGAGAAAAAATCTAAGAATGAACTTTTAATTTGATGAACTAAGTTCAAATTAATGCTCCCCTTTAAGTCAATATGGGCTGTTTTCATCATCTAAATCATGGTATGACCTAAGCTTTAATATGTTTCCCTGTGATGATTTAACAACCTTCGATTTCAGGCCGTCAATATTCATTGATATCTCTACAAAATGAATAAAGTTTTCATATAGATAATTGGTATACTTTAATCTTATTTCATCATACATATCCGACGTTTCTCTCCCTTCACTTGATCCATCACAATTAATGAAGAAAGAGAAAGCATTTTGAGCAATACTAGGGAGTATTTCAGATACAAGGTTTGTCTTAAGTGGAAATTGATCTACATTGAATAGCTGGATAGCTAAGTTGCGTACTTCGTTAATTTCTTCAAGCTTATCATGAGTAACAATAATGAAATTATGACTAATCCAACCCATTAATATCACATTCCTTACGAAGAGTTATCTTTCAATTAGATTTTCTCTTTAATAATCGAAACCCCATAAAAATTAAATAGAACACAACAAGCCACATACTTAGTCTGATCCATAAACCAATGTTTGAGTATAAAAAAGCTCTGTCAGGAAAACTTTGTTCAGTTACTGGAATGTCTAGAAAATAGAAATATGATACAACCCGAGAGATAGGAAGCTCTGTCAAACTTAATCCTCCTAACATGGCCCATACAATTGTCGGAATGAGAAAAACAATCCAGAACCATATTGGACTTGCTATTGAAATTATTCCAATTAGTTTTTTCATAAGCCCCTCCAAAACATGACTGATCTATGGATAAAATCTATAATATAGTCTGTCAAACTGTTCAAGAGCTAACCAATTTACTTTCTTCTCATCCCATTCGTCTCTTGCTAGAGCTGAAAACATTCCTAGCTCAATATCGTTAAACTTATAATTTATTTTTTCAGCCTTCTTAATTACTCGTTCCACTCTTAAATGAAGTTTTGACTTTTTAGGCTGTTTAGGAACATCGCACCAAACCGACCCCTTATACTTCACCGGTAACACTTCCTTTATAAATTTGGATAGAATTAAAACCTTCTCTATAATCAAACGTATCTCGAAAAGACCTCTTCGATTGTCTTTCCAAAGAACTCTGCTACTTTTAAAGCATTTTCCTTTTTCGGACTCGCACCTTCAAAAAGCCATCGATCAACATTACGCGCACTAACTCCTACAATCTGTGAAAGTTCTTTAGTTGTACATGGTTTCTTCATCATCAATTCATAAAGATTATCATTTTCTATAGACCAGGTTCTTAATTTCCGAATAGGAAGATTCGGATATATAGAAGAGCACGTTTTACAAGTACTCTTATCATTACCCTTCATAATTTTGTTTTTTCCACAAGAGATGCAGAGTTTGCGCTGCAGGCGATCCTTAGTACGTTTTTCTTTAGCTGCGTCCCTTCTTCCTTTACATCCCTTGCACAAGTAAGGGATTGAGTCAGACCCGCATTCAGCACATTTTCTCTCTTTCCTTCTTGTAAATCGTAATTCTTTCATGGATGAAGCTTCATTTGAAATCATACTTTCAGGTCTTCAACGCTGGGGCCACACCCAAGTGATTTATATCCAATAATCTCACCTTTTAGATTTTTAATAGGTTCGTATACCGAAACGACATCGGACCTATTTATTCGCAGAGTAACCATGGCATGAACAATGTAGATTGTATTTTCAACTGGATCTGGAATACCTTCAATCTCCATGTATGGTTTAAGCACAGGGATTTGTGTTCCATCGACCTCTATCATATTGATAACTTTCCTTTTTGACTTTGCTTCTTGATATGTTGTTGAGCTTCTTGCAACTTGTCCAGAGGGAGGTATTGTAATAATAGGTCCATTTAGTCCTTCTGGTATTAGATTTATTGTTTCACTTGTTAAATTAACTAGATTCATTTTTAGAACATCTCCTTATGTATTCAGGTTAGAAATCATATTCATTTAGAATTCAAGATAAAAAAGCCTCATATTCTCGGGATAAGGACCTTTTGAAATCATTTTGTCTAAAAAGCGTTGAATTGCCTTTTCTATTAAGGGTTTCGCGATATTAAGTTCACTTTCTGTAAAGAACATCAATTCTGCAGGATTGAGTCCATTAAGCTGGCTAATATTAAACTTCGCATTTGCAGATTCTACGACAGCCATCGCCCTCGAACTTGTGGTTGAGAAAATCAACGTTTTTAAGTCAACCTTATCCATCACACTTACATAAGGTCTTTTCCAAAATGGGAACCATGAATAATGAGCACGACGATATAGATGTAAACCATAGGTCTGACGAGAAAACAGTGTATCTAAATCCGCCTGCAGATCGTCATCTTTAAAAACTACTCTCACAATTAATGAATGCAGTTTGAATGCTTTGGCTTCTTCATGGTTAGGATGAATATATTTCTCAATGATAATTTGATAAGGTGGCATAACTAATGTTTGTTCTCTTTTCCCCATATCTATCACCCTTTCAGTTTCTGCAGGTTGATAAGTAACCTTATTACTGCTTATTGCTATTGAAATAGTTCTCAGAAACGAATTCTCTAATTACTATCCTTTAATATCAAGTAATCTTCGCTTTAATTGCTCCCGGGTAGGCTGCGTGTATCTGACTGTAGATTGAATGGCTGCCGTCCCTTGATTATTGATGTGTCCAAGATATAATGCTATCTCTTCAAGTTTCCATCCAGCCTTTCTTGCACGATGAGCAAAGTCGTGACGAAGATCGTGGAAAGTAATATCCTCTATGAGTATCCATTCGTCCTTTCGAGAATCTGTTTTGATTTTATTAAACCATCTGTGAAGACCGTTTTCAGTCAAACGTTCGGAGCGTTTGGAAGTGAATACAAATGGGCTATCGGGAAATTTTCTAGTCTCACTCTTTAGATAGTTGTACAATGGCCCTCTAACTTCATTTAATATATCTAGCTTCCTCATCTTTCCGGCTTTGTGACCAACCGTAATCACACCTATTTTAGGTCCGATATCGGCATTTCTTACAAGAAAGTTTGTAACATCAGATGAACGACAGGCCGCCCAATACCCTAAAGCAAACATCGCTGCACTTCGCTCGTCACCTGCACGCTCGATCAAATTTTTTAATATATAGCGCTGGTCCAGAGAAAGTTCTCTAGGTGCAAGCTGCTCCTGTGGAGGAATTACAATATTTTTTGAAGGGTTCTTAACATGAATACCCTTTTCCTCCAACATCCAGTTTGCAAATTGTCCAACAACTGTCTTTACACGATTACGATGGCTCACGGAGTAACCTTGATCTTCTAATTCATTTATAAAAGTTTGTAAAGCATTCTTCGTCAGTAAATCCGTCTGAAACCTACCGCCACTACCTGGGCGTTGAAGAAGCCATTCCATAAATTGACGCATCACTCGTATGTAAGCATCGATCGTAGACGGATCTTTGGAATTCATATCCAAATGATTTTTGAAGTCATCCATTAAAGGAATATGATCTGAAAATGCTAGTACGTTACTCATGTTAACCCCTCATTTTTTCTGTTGCGAATATTCTCTCCTCATTATATCACTTTCGAAGGGTTAATAGAGGGTTTTTTATCGTTTTACGCAACAGATCATACATTCTGTTGCGAATATGATCAGACGAGTTTCTTCCTTTTATAATGTAGTTCTCTTCTCTGTATTTTTTTGTTGTTGCGTAGAGAGCCGTGCCGACATAATCATTGTTCCATTCGCGACACAAAAGTTGTTCCATAGAAAATTTGCGACACAATCATTGTTCTGTTATCTAAAGTATTACCAACAACTTAAAAGAGACTGAGATCGGAAACAATATCTCCAATACTAACTATCCCCATAAACATACCCAGCAAAACTGGAATTACGGGTATTCCAATAATTAATATTAAAAAGAGGGAGCCTTCCGGAGTGTTAAGTTCTTTATCATCCATGCCGAACTTCCGTGCATAATTATCGATAAGTGATTCGACCTTTTTGCTTTTCAATAACTTAGATCCAATTTTTACAGCGACTCCTATGAGTAAAAAAATTACCCAGATACCTAGCATATCATTCATCAACTGCGCTGCCACTTTATCATACATTTAGTTACCACCTTTCCAAAGTTCTCTTTCTTCCTTTTACTATTTGTCCTTCCCTTTATAGAGCAATGCAATTAAAACCAATATACTTGCTCCAATTGAACCGAAATTCACTACATATTTAAGCAAAATAACTTGATATATCTGTAGGGTCTGATCCAATGTAATTGATTCATTTGAACCCAAAAATGCCGCTGTAGCTACAGTACCTGCAATAACTGTAAAAATGGAGATTAGTAGAGCAATATACTTGAACATTTTCGGTCCGATTTTTTTTATTATTTCTAATGCTCTTGGAAGGGAATTTACTACCATCCGTTACACCCCTATTTATTTTGATGAGTTTCTTCCTATTATAATGTAGTTACTTTTCATATGTTACATCGTAGTCAACAATTTGATTCATTCCATTGTAAACAACCACAATCTCCATATCTTCTTTTACAGATTTCCAATCGTCTTCGTTCATTGCTAATTCTTCACCTTCAACCGTTATAGTATATATCTTTGCATGAGACTCATGTGAATACGTAATGGGAAGAATACTGTCTACATATACTACACTTTCTTGCTTTATGATTTTATTTTTTACGATACCCATTATCTGATAACGTTCTTTTGACTTACTTTCCATTTCTTCCATGATCACAGCATGCTGCTCATCTGCTTTCTCAAGCGCATCCGACCAAGCCATCTTAACTTGATATATAAAAACAAAACAAGTAAGAACTACTGCAATAACAAATAAGTGCACACTAAAATACTTAAACATCCTAATTATCCCTCTGTAAGTTATCGACTGAGATATAGCTTAAAAAACAGAGTACTTGGTCTTCATTGAAACTTTTATTTGTTTCTAAAGCTGCAATTAATTCCACTAATCTTTCATTATGTCCAAAAATGTTAGAGGCACTTTGTACTGCATCTTTTAAATGCTGTATTTCCTTTAGATTCAAATAACTATCAGGTTTATACTTTTCTAAAATCTTTTTCGCCAAAACAATACTCATAGCGTCTATGTGTTCACTTATAAATCTTTTCTTGTACCAAGAAAAGATAACGTACACTAAGACTAGCCCCATTGAAATCAAAATTAAGCCGGCCATACTAGTCCCTTTCTTTATAGAAATGCTTTTCACAAGTCTTTATTATATCTTCTGCCATCATTTCATATTGGGTGTTATTGGTCACTGTACGCAATGCTTGTATCAAAGCATCTCTACAATGAGATTCAGGCCTTGCGTGACTTGTTGAGAATCTAGATGTATCCACTTCCAATTCAGCAGCAATATCTATTAATCTTTCTAGCTTTTTATTCATAACGATTCCCCTAAAGTATAAAAACTATTTTTCTTGATCATACTAATCATTAAGCGTTGGTGAGTCGGCCGACCCCCGTACATAACGCACACGAATTATGGCGCGCGCCGTAGTATTTACTTTGGCCATAACGATAGGAAGTAAATTATTAGCTGAAAACCGACGGGTTTTCGGCTATTCGTGTTAGATCTCTTGGACCTTTCAGATTACCTAAGAAAGTCGCCTAAAAACGGAGCCGATAATAGAACGAACCAAAATGTACACAATAAAGTTAATTGCTTTGAATAAATCCTTTTTATATTTGGATCATCTGCAGCCCTGAGCCCAATTAAAATAAGCATGGGAATTATAGTACTAAACAATACAATAAAACCAGGATGAACTATCAGTTCACCTATGTAATCTAGAATTTTAAAAGCTTCTATATTAGTTTCATTAGCTAGGCTTGGCAATTTTACTATTTCAAAAATGACCATTATTATTTTCAAGAAAATTATCAGTCCGAGTATCCAAAGACTTCTCCAAATTTCCTTAATCAACGATTGAATCCACCTTTCATTCTTTAATCTCAATTTTTCTTTTATTAAATTGCATGTGAGTACGCAATAATTCTCGTGAGTCCATACTTTCAATACAATCGATCATCTCTTTCCTCACATATTCTGCGACGAAATCGATAATATCCTCAGAATCCACTTTAATCTTAGTCTCTATTCCTTCTTCTGTATTTCCAACAATATATACCTCACCCCCAAAATCACCATGATATATAAACGTTGCGCTTTTCTTTTTAAAAGAATGCATTTTACCATCCTCCTGAACACGTAATAGATTCAATTATTCTAATAACTTTGACTTACTCGTACACTTGAGAAACCCTAAATACGACCTTCTTCATGGTCTTTAACAAATTCTTCACACTCTTCTAGAGTACCAAATATATTACCATACTCATCATAGCTAGAAATACTTGGAATCAACTCGTTTGTAATATGATTAAATGGAATCCATCCTCCAATTGCTTTGTATGCACTATGAGTTTCAGTAATTCTTATATTCAAAGCTCTTGCCTCTTCATATACCCTCTGAACAAATTCTGCATCATATCTTCCATCCACTGTAATCGCCTCATTTCTGTATATTAATTACGTATACGAACTAAGGAACCTTCATTAATGTAGAAACTTTCATTGCGACCAGAACGAATTTGAATAGGGTCTCCTTGACAAAAACTCCATTCATAACGACCTTTAATCCACCCATCACCAAACTTTACTTCAATATAACTCCCAGCATGTACTTTTTCTCCAGACACAAAGTGTCTTAGGCTGCCTCCTCCCTCATGTCCTAATGTGATATACCCCTCAATCATCCCTTCTTTAGTAGGTTCAGGTGTCATTGGGTCTTTTTCCCCCACCCACTTCTTTACATTCATTCTGAATCCAGGTATAGGTTCTAACCAATCCGCATCAAAATAATAGGTGCCAGTATAATTACCAAATCGTTCTGTATTAAATAGCATTCGAACTTCTGAAAAATCAGGTAATCTAACTACCTCTTCGCCAACCTCAGGATAATACCGCTCAATTAGACTTGACCAAATACGTGAAATAAAATCATCGTTACTCTCTAATTCAAATCTTGGTAAAGTAGATATAAAATCGGCCCTTCTCTTCCCAATTGACTCTACGTCATGAACCCGGTTACTCGTTCCTAGATATGGATATAACAAATATAATCCTAAGTGATATAGGTGAATATCAATATCCCCAGACATCAACTTATCTAATAATAATTTCAGAGCTTTAATGCGGTCTGTTTTTGTATCCGCATGAAGACGAAGTCGATTTTTGATTTTTAAATTTGAAAAGTATGAGTAGGGGTAGTGATAAACTACATTAGCATCATACCAACGGTGAATCACTAAAGGCCACTCCGTCCCCCCTTTACCTGGCATGCCGGACTTGTACACATCCTCCATATAATTCATTACATGTTTGAGATCATTCTCAATAGTTTTGGAATTATTCTTATCCAGTCCTCTCACTCCTTTTCTAATTTATCTATGCAAACAGATACATTTATTAGCTATATTCCTCATATTACTGATCCATTTCATAGCTCTTATCATCAAATTGCGCACATCTTTCACCTTCTATCGGCTTCATTTGCTTCTCGAATAAACAACTCATAGCGATCCAAGTTAATCGGGTGAATCTTTCCGTGCAAAAGGCAATTGTCCTCTTCTAACGAAAAACCATCGATGGATTCTGCTGATTTAATTTTCAAACCATTAATAGAAACTAGATAATATTCTTGTCTTATCGTTTTTACCTCAAATTCTCTAATCCGTTGCCTGGCTTTCGTTTCACTGATCCGAAACTCTACAAGCTTCTCTTTGCGCTCATTAAAATGCTTATATAGTACATTTAATACATTGGATACTTTATGTTGTTTAAAAATGAGTTTTTCGATGAATACAAGAACGAATAAGATAAGAATCAGAAGCAATATGACAAATTGTATGTTCACCGTGTTCACCTCATGTAATCGGTTCGTTCATGTTGTAGTTTTTCGATAGCATCTTTAAGATCTTTTACTGCAATCAATTTCATTTGACCTATGCTGTTGTTCTTAACTTGTTCTTTCATTGAATAGGGATACAAAAATAGGTCTGCTCCTGACTCTGCTGCAACCTTCATCTTAGTATTTAATCCTGAAATCTTTTTAACCTCTCCCTCTGAACTTATTGATCCTGTACCAACAATCTTTAGATCACCCAAATGCATCATATCAGGTTGGAGCTGTTGAACCAGCCCAAGAGCAAGGATCATGCCTGAGGAGCTGCCTATCATGTCGTTTGGAACATTAATAATTCTGTCTTCGTCAAGTTCTGTGTAGGGAGTGTTATTAGCAAGCATAATGCCTATAGATGGCTGACCGTCACTACCCGGGATCAATCTAGACTTAAGAATCATTGTCTCCCCTTCTCGCAGAAGCTTCACTTCAATAATTTCTCCTATTTGTTTTTCCCTCAAAGCACCTGGGATGTCAGAAACAATGTCGATCGGATATTCATCAATGGAAATAAGATGATCTCCTTCTAAGAATACCGATACCTCTTTCATTTCAGGAACTAATATCACCACAGGTGATTTCAATGTACGAGGAACATCCATATCTAAGTAAGAGAAGACGGAATGGAGTATTTCTTGTTTCATATAAGGAAGAATGTTTCTTGATATTTTCCTTTGATCTTCTGGTGATAAGTCGAATTCATATTGCGCTGCTTCTAATTCATAACCTTTGATCGCATTTATAATATCACTAATCTTTTTAGAGGAAATGTAACTTTTGTTGTACACTATGTTGAAGTTTGATGGTACTTTTTTAGAAGTAAACATACTTGAGTCAAGCATTTCATCGACACTTATAATTCCACCTGGACCTATATATGTGCGACTCTGTTGGGGTATCAATATATCAAGCCATACTAATAGAAGCACAGCTGCGCTTAAGATTAGAACTTTCTTATATCTCATTATAAGCCCCTCACTTAAAGCAGCCTTATTTGTTTGTGTGATTCATCTACTTCCTTTAATAGCTTTAAATGGTTAACATGACTAATCACTCCTTTGTTCATTTTATGAAACCTTACTAAGTAATCAAGTACATGCGACTCGGTAGGCAAATCAAGCGTTTTCTTTAAATGTTCCACTTCATCCTTTACATGTGGCTTTGCTTTCACACTCTTTCTAGGGTCCTTTTTGTTATTCAATTTCATCACCTTTCTGATCATCAATCATTTTGTACCCAAATGAGTATCATTTGTACCCATTATACCCCGTTTTGTACCCAAAGTAAATTCATTCCAAGGAATTAACTTCATAAAGAGACCCCTTACATAACGGAAGGGGTTGTAGTTACAAACGTTCTATATGGTTAGTCCCAATCTCTCATCCTCGATAGGAGCAGCTTAATCAAATTTCGCTGATTTCCTTTTCGTACTTCAATAATAAAATCCCAAAAGAGAATTGAAATGAGCTCATGAAGTGTCATTTTAAATTTGGAGTCGGCAAGCCTTAAATCTTGTAAAAACACTTCACCCCTAAGAGCGAGCTGTCTCTTCATATCAATTTCAAGAGCACTCCACTTCATATCAATCCAATCTTCTTCCGATTCCACAGTTAGGTGTCTGTGATGAACCGATCTCTTTTCTAAAAGTCGCTTTATCATTTCCTCTGTCTGATAGTGACTTCGTATTTGCAGCAAAAAGTCTTCGTATAACATTTGTACCAGCGAAGCAACTGAAATGAGATTATCGGGATCTTCACCAGTCAAGCTGTACATATCATCAAGAAAGATTTCAGCTCGCTGAAAATCTATTTCCCTAGCTTTAATGCGAACCGGAGTAGAGTTTTTCTTTCTATTCCCTTCAAAAAAACCACTGAATGCATGGATAAAACTTTTACGCTTCATATTCAGCAAAACGAATCACCACCTGACCGCAATTTAAGTAATTCATAATATACCGATGAACAAATCGTCTAATTGAAGAATTACTTTGGAAAGCCAGCTCCTCTACGTAATCAAAGGTTTTTTGATCAAGTTTTATGTGCATGTATTGACCTGTGTCCTGGTATTCAATTTGATGCAAGCGGTCAGGATAAAGTTTGTAATGGTCTAGCGCTGCTATGAATACAAGGGTGTTTGAAACGGATTCATTTCTAACGATCTGCCTTTTTTCTTTCGCGAGGCCGCGCAATTTCTTCCTTTGTTCTAGTGTGACAGGAAACTTAATTGACTTTAATTTATCCGAACGTACTTTCCTTTTCCGTTCTGCTTCATTCACAGGAATAGACTCTGGTTCTTGAAAGAAAATTGAGTTAAGCCCTCCCCTTTTCTCCACTTACAATTCGCCTCCCTTAAATATCCCATGGTCATTTTGCTATTTTTCCATTTTTCTATTAATAAAACCTATGAGGACAATCTATGAATTAGAACGTTTACGACGTGGTTTTTATGGAGAGAATATTACATAGAAGGAGGTGTTTAATTGATGAGTAGCGTCACTAAAAAGGAAGCAATGGAATTAATGCATATCATGAAAAAAGTGGCCCATAGACACACCGTTCCTAAAGTGGTGAAGAACAAAAAAAAAGGAACTACAAAGTAGCTCCTTTTTGATGGTTATTTCTTTGAAACTTCAAAAAAGTTATAGATGATAGAAGCAGCCTCAGCGCGTGTAACATTCTGTTTAGGACGGAACGTACCGTCTGGATAGCCCTTCACAATCTCAGCTGCAGACAGCAACTGAACATCTGTCATTGCCCAGCTAGAGATATTAGATGTGTCACGATAAGCCATGCCTTTCAATTCATGTTTTTCCATTAGGCTGCCGATCATTCTAGCTGCCTGTTCTCGTGTAATTAAGGTGTTCGGTCTAAATTCAGTTTTACTAAACCCTTTAATTACTCCATGATCATGCGCAATGCGCAATGTTCGATAGTACCACGCATCAGATTCAATGTCCTTAAACGCCATAGGCGTTGATGAGCCTTTTTCTTCTAAACCAAGCGTCTTGACTATGAACGTCATAAACTCCGCGCGTGTAATGGCTCTATGCGGCTCAAACAATCCATTTACGGGTTTTGCAATAATACCTCTGTCATATAAGGATAAGACCTTATTTTTGTTGTACAGCCCTTCAATATCCTTAAATACGACATCTTCAATTTTCTGTTCTTCTTTATTGTTATCTTGTTCGTCAGGGACTTTGTTATCATTACCATCGGATGGTTTGTTATCGCCATCATTAGTAGAAGATGAATCCTCTGTACTCGACTCGCCATTACCAGTATTACTCGAAGTATCCGATGATTTCGCAGTCCGTGATTTTATCATTTGAACTTTAGATCGATCACCGGATTCATTTTCTGTCCAAACCTCAACCTGGATATCCGTATCTGGTTTAAGATTTTGAAGTGTGAATGTTTTTTCTTTCCCGCGATAAACTTCCTTATTATCTTTCGTCATAATAATCATTTCGTTTTTAGAACCGATCTTGAAATGATAAGTTATTTGAGACTGAGCAGCATCAACATCTACTTTAAGGTCTCCAGATGGCAAGGTATCGAACGATGGCACTTTGACTATCGAACCTTCTCCAGTAGAATTGAATGGTACTAAGACTATATCCTTGTATCGCTTAGCACTCTCTAATCCTGTTAATGTAGCAAATGAATCTTTTGTTTCTACGAGTAGATTACCTCCTTGATACACTCGATAACCATCTGCTCCAGCTGCATCTTCCCAATCGATTTTCACACTATTCTCTGATATCTCTTTCATTACTACTTGTTGATTGTCCATACCTGGACGCATAACCCAAACAAATGGTGTTTCTGCACCTATGCCAGTTTCGTTAACAGCTTGAATTGTAAACCTATAAGTTCCACCTTGCTTCAATGACTTAACCGTCCATTCAGCATTGGTAGCAATGCCAATTTCTTTCCCTTCTTGCTTAATCACATAGGTTTTCGCAGAAGGGGTAGGCTCCCAAGAAAGTTTTAAGTTCTGACCATCTTCAATAGCTTTGATTACCCCAACTTGAGAAGGTAAAGTTAAAAAGGAAGCAGACGTATTTGGGCTATACCCCGATTCATTGCCAGCTGCTACATTTACCTTATAATGCTGACCTGCATTTAAACCCGTTACCTCCAACTCCGTATCAGAAGTTTCTATTTCCCTATCTCCAACCTTCACTCTATATTTGTCAGCACCAGTAGCTGCTTTCCATGTAAGAACAGCTTTTGTTTCATTAATATTCGATATTTGCATGGAGTCAGCTTCTACTACTGCTGGGATCGTTTTTAACGAAGTAGATACTTCTTCGCCATGTCCACTTCTGTTTTCAGGTCGAACACTAATCTTATAACGCTCTCCTGGGTTAAGATCCTTCACCTCAAATGTTGTTGCTGGAGTGTTCCCAACTACTTGACCATCCACAAGAATTGAATAAGTACTTGTCCCTTTCAAACTATCCCATTCTATAATCAAATGATCAGATCCATATTCTAACGTCCGTATACCACTAATACGTGATGGTAACGTAACCACATTTAATAAATCTGCCATTTGTCCGGTTCCTGTTTGATTGATTGCTGAAATAAAGTAATTATACTCGGTTTCTGAAGCAAGCCCACGATCCCTAAATGACAACTCATTACCATTGTATATCGTGAGTTGTTCTCTCTTTAAATCATAATACGTAGCAGTCGTTACTGAATCCCAATTCAAATGAACACCATCATTATAAATTTGTAACGTTGAAAACTTTCCTGGTGCACTTGGGAGCGACAAATAACTAGCTGTTGCTGCAGCTCCTCGTCCTGCGCTATTTTCTGCAGCTACCTTAACCGTATAGTATCTACCTGGCTGCAAATTGTTTACAGGATGATACGTTGCTGATGTGACTGTATTTTCAAAAACAGCCTGTTGAGATACATTTTCTATTACACTTATATGATACTTATCTGCTAATGGAACTGATTCGAAATACACGTTCGCGTTCGCTGGATCTCTTTCAATAGAATACAAAGTTAACTGCTTAGGTGCAGTTGGTATTGTTTTTGCAGATACCGGTGAACTAAACGCGCTGCTTCCACTGTGGTTCTTAGCCATCACCCTGTATTGATATTCGTTCCCAGGACTAATCGTACTATCAATCAGAGTATTAGTAGGATATGCAACATTCCAAACTTGCCCTGTCGTCATATTTTCAATGAAATATTGGTATCCATCTGTTAGTACGTTACCAGGTAGGTTCCATGACAACTTAATTTTGTTTTCTTCTGCTGAATCTATTTTTAAATTTGGTGCAACTGGTAAGGACTGCAGCTGTAATTCTTGACTTGTCATCTGCTGTGTATTCCCAGCCAAGTCCGTTACTTTCGCATGCACGTACCAAACACCCTCGTTTGTGATTGTAAGCTCTTGTTCATTTTTTGTAGCAGCTGTCCAGTGTAAAGGTGCTGCCGGACTGTTCGTAACCGCATAAAAACGATTGTTTTCGTCAATACCTTGATCGTCTTTATAATGTATAACAATTGGAATATGTCCTTCATGCCAAGTACGCTTCATTGGATCGATAACAATAGTCGGATCCGTTCGATCGATTTTCACCATCAACTCGGATAGTGCACTCACATTACCGGCCTTATCTATCGTGCGGGCTTGTACACGAGTTACACCATCTTTAGTAAGTTCGATCGGACCTGTATATTCATTCCACGTTTGTCCGTCGATACTCCATTCACTTTTTTTAACACCATGAGCATCGATTCCATGCTCGAGAGTGACCGTCACGTTATTATCTGTTCCAACCTTCGACTCCAACTTGGGCGCTGTTGACGCGGTTCTATCAATATACACCAACATCTCAGATTCTGGTCCTATTAATCCAACATTATCAATTGTACGTCCAACAATTCGAGAAATTCCTTCCTTGGCTATTTCAAAAGGTGTAATGTACTCCTTCCAAGGGCCCCCATCCACACTATATTCACTCTTTTTTGGACCACTCTGTTTAGCACCAGTGGGACTACTAGCTTCTGAATCTGATCCATGAAGCATAGTAATTATTACATTATTAGGTGTCCACTCATTATGATCTGTTCGAAGTTGAGGTGATTCAGGTGGGGTTTGATCGATATAAACAGCCCTTTCAGGTGCATCAGTGATAAGCCCTGCTTTGTCTACTGAGCGAGCTTGTATATATGTTGATCCTTGTTCTGTGATGTTAAATTCTCCAGTATACTTAGTCCAGTCTTGCTTGATATCACCATATGTATTAGTAAGTTTATATTCTGTGTAGGCGATACCTGAATGATCATCAATACCAGGCTTTATTGTAACCGGCACTGATTGACTAACCCATTTTGATGTCGCCGGCAAAATCTCAGGAGCAGAAGGAGCTTGGCGGTCAACAGTAATAGTTCCATAATATGTTTCCTCGCCTTGTTCACCATGTTGATCTTTCCCAATAACTTTGAAATCTTTATAAACGCCATCCGGCAGCTCATCAACATGCCATTCTAATGCCCATACTTGACTAATGTTAGTATCAATAGTTGTTTCTTTGCGAACCCCATTTAACTCTGCACTAATAGTAATTTTGTCATCAGCATGATCGGTATGAGTATCCGGATCAATGGCCGTGCCTTCAATTCGAATCGTACCATTATGAGATACCATTCGATCTTCATGAAATGGATATATTCGTGGAGCTTCATTTTTTATTTTTTTATAAAAATACACTTTGTAACCAACGTAATCTTGAACATATCCACTATCTAGTAATATTCCTTCCTTATTTACTAAGTCTCCACACGTAAACGTAGGATTGGTTTGATACGGATCTTCCATTTTTCTAAGCTCTTTTTTTTCTAGTCCTTCGTATCCTTTATCGTACTCAAGCTGGTAATAAACATCATATTGGTTCAAAAGATAGGGATCAAACTCTGCTATCTTTGTGTGCATTTGGTATTCGTGATAATATACCATTTTGTTTCCTTGAATGGACGGATCTAAATCGTAGTATAGACAGCGATCTCCACCATCATTGTAAGGAATATAAGTAGATGACTCTGTTATTAATTCATAACTTAAGACATCTGTTTGAGATGCATTAACACGTGATATCCCAAATGGCTGAGTAATACCCGATATTACTATAAAAGAACATAACATTGCGGTGAATCGCTTTCTTAAAATTGTCATATTGTAATTTTCACTCTCCTAAAAAAATTTGCTTTAGCTTCATTACCTTTAAGTACTCTTCAACATCTGTGAGTGAATACTTGGATAATTCTTGATACATTTTGAACTTTTCAAAGGTTTTAGGTTGCTGCAAAGCACTAACAAAAGCATCCTTTCCACATTCCATAATCATGCGTGCTGGGTCCATTTGTTCAGGTAGCTCTCCCACCCAAACTTCCATGCCCTCGTCAGAAAGGAGTTGCCCTGATTTTAAGGAGCCCTTTCTTCCTGCAGCATCACCGTCATAAACGATGAATACTCTTTTTACACCTTTCCTTTTTAAAAGCTTGGCATGTTCCTTCGTAAACTTTCCTGCACCGCCGGCATCAACTCCATTCTGCACACCATGACTTTCGGCTACTAAACGATCAATAGCAGCCTCAAATAATAGAACAATATGCTTGGGATTGATCTGATCAATGCCGCCTAGAATATTGTCACCTTTGATATAAAGATGCTTCAAACTAGTGTTCTCATCATTAATCGATCTTCCGTAAAGATCGATTATTTTTCCGTTCCGACTAACAGGAATAACAGCACGATGGAACAACGTATCCATGCCCTTTGAATTAATCAGCTTATAGTCAAGAAGCTCTTCTTTTGTATAGCCTTTTCCTTCTAAAAAAGACCGTAACGCACGACCTCCAGGAGCATAACCGACTCCATGTTTTTCAATAACCTCTTTAGCTATTCCCCTAGTGACTAAGTAGTCGTTTTCATACTCAGCATAGAACGTTGCAGCCAGCTGGAATGCATCCTGTTTTCGTTTGAGAGACTCCAACTCTTTCGGATCAACGACAGGTAATTCAACGTTAGCCATTCTAGCCAGTTCTACTACAGCCGTATAAAAGCTCATTCCGACTACGGTTCTCAAAAAATCAATGGCATTTCCACCATACCAACAGTTCATACACATGAATTTTTGTGTTTCGATTTTGATGCGACCATTGTCCATATCACTCTTGCCACAGCAAAATTTCGCTACGTAGAAATGATTGAGCCCTTGCCCTCTTTTTACTTCAACACCATAGTTAGCCATCACATCAATCATTTCTACTTGACCGAGTAGATTATTGACAAAAGTTTGCTCAAAACGAATATTCACTATTAGTCACCTCAGGTATTTTAGATTATCTGAATATCATATAAATAGTTCAAATTATCTATATTCAGATTAGCAAAATGTGCCTACACCGTCAAGGTTGATAGAACCAACCTCCTATGTTTTTGCACAAACTATAAGTCGGAGTTCCCCCATCTCTGAGATAAGATCCACAATACATTTTTTTTGCGGCCGGTAATGCTTGCCGCTTGGCACATAAGGACTATGCAAGGCTAGTTCCACCAAGGTTCCACCAGGCGCGTTTTTCGCGGCGCTGGAACGGTGGAACTCTATTGTCATAAGGGTAAACTGTAAAACAGGCAAACCTTTGACAATAGAGTCCTGCATGGTACGCTGAGCCGGCGCGGCAAGTGTCCATCTTTAGGCCGCTAGCTTCCGATTTATCGAAAGCTTTCCTTATAAAGAATTCATTTAAAAACTGAGGAAATTAACCTAGTAAAACAAACTTTCTGAAAAACTTGATGATCTACTAATTTAATCAAGCACCTATTAGATATTGTTCCACCCCAGGGGAAGTTAATTATGTATAAGATTTATATTTAGAAGAACTAACAGAATCAGAAGTACCAGGCAGCTGCATATCAGTCAACAAGCGGTTAATAAATGGAACGGAAAATGATTCAACAATTAAGTCATATCTGATATATGGAGAATACTTATCATACTTAAAGGAGAATAAGAACTTTTTTTAAAGAATCTTCCAATAATATAAATCATGTGCTATTATCTTAATATCAACTAGATTATTCTCCGTGTATTAAATTTAAAGGAGAAGATTAAAATGAAAATGAAATTAAATGTACTTGTTGCCTCTACCCTAGCACTAACAACACTTTTATCCCCTCTGCAAGCCTTTGCAGCTCAAGCTAAACCCGCAGCTATTACCACACTATCTATTCCAGATCCAGGATCAAGCTTCACCTTGATTGGTGAAAAAAGAGAGACTTTTGATAACACCATTGTTAATAACGTCCTCTCTGCAGCACTAGCGTTCATCTTTGGAAAAGTAACAAAACTGGAGAAAGTCACTAATTCGGCTGGATACATTATTGGACTTACTGCACTTAGCAATTTCATTAACACGAAATTGAGCGATAGTCGTTATGTTTATGCTAATATTCGTGTTGGAGTTAGCTATAATTCTTATCTTGGATACTACGAATACGTCGAAAGCGTTGTTCATTATAAAGATGCCAACTTTAATCAAATCAAAGAGGTATATTACGCACAGACTGGCCATAAAGTTGAAAATGATGTTCTAGCTCGCTACGGGCTTAGAAATCCTTAAAAAAATGAACGAAAACGCCAACGAGTGTAATTGACTCTCGTTGGCGTTTTATTGTCCCATTCCTCTTTCCTATAACCCTTGTGTAAATTCAATGAAACGTCGCACCATAACCACGGCCTGCGCCCTTGTACCACTAGCTTTTGGTGACAGTAATTTTTCAGATGTCCCAGATATAATACGAGCTTGTATGGCAATATTAAAGGCATCTTTGGCCCATGGGCTAACCTGGTTAACATCTTTAAATGAGTGAATATTAAGGGTGTTGGTATAAGAGAAGTTTTCTGTATTTTCAATAAGACGGCCAAAGATAGCAGCAATCTCTTCTCTTGTTATTTTCTCATTAGGTCTAAACTGATTTTTCTTGTCACCCTTTACAATACCTGCAGCACTAGCTCTGTTTACTGAATCATAGTACCAAGCATCTTCTTGTACATCAGCATATTGCATAGACTTATCGCCTTTGAGCTCAAGTGCGGTAACGAGCACTTGAATAAACTCGGCTCTTGTAATTTGCTGATCTGGGCGAAATGCTCCGTCTTCATATCCCCCAATCAACTGGCGTGCAGCCATTAACTGAATGTCCTCGTTAGCCCAATGGCCCAGAATATCATTAAATCGACGTTCTATCATTCCAGCGGATAAAATGGTATCTCCATATACAGATACATACTTGAGATTATTGTGAGCACTGGTTCTCGCAAGCTTTTCGTTTTGATAAACAACGGCTCTCTTCGTGTTCTCAAGCGTTAGATCTAGATTCAGCTCTATATCGACGTGAAGCGATTTATGATTACCCGTTGAGACTTGATAATCTACCATAGCCGGTATTGATCCTTTAGGCAGCTGAGATCCCATGGACGATAACCGTTTTAAGGACAAGGTTAACACATCTACAGGTAGCTCATTAGATTTTAAATTAGCACTTATCTTGCCTACCTCTAAACGAAGCGCAAGTTTCTTATCCTTAAGAAACCCCAATGTATTGTTATCTAGAGTAATAGCATGCTGGCTATCATTAGCTTCCCCTACTTTTATTACAAGCTTTTTACTTTTGTCAGAGTATACTTTTTTGATATCTTCCAAATTAACCTTATATGGAGTTGTTCCTGATTTTTCTCGAATATCTAGCTCTAACGTATCTCCTTTTAGTACAACACTTCCTACAAGTTTAGATTCCGTAGTTTTTCCATTGTTCGTATTTGTACCTGTAGAACCTAAGCGAATAAGATGTATCGTATAGGTTGTTTGCTTTCCATACCCATCATGAAGTGCAACTTTGATTACATTAGATCCTTCTTGTAATGAGACATTTACAAAATTACCTGCTTGAGCATAACTGTTTCCAATCACCACATACGCCGGAGCATTTACAAAGGCGAATACCTTTGCTGTTTCCTTTTCAAACGGAACGGTCGCAGTGTAATTTGTTCGAGCAGGATCAAACCATTCTGTAAATTTGACATCCTCTACAAACAAACTTCTAAGCGGCGATGAGCTGCTAGGAGTGCCACGAGTGATTTTTAAGTTATAGCTATTTATTCTTCCTTCCGGATCCGTTACTGTAATATTGAAATGATTATCTCCTACTACTAAGGTTGTATTATGAGCTGTTCCTGACGCAATAGGACTTCCATTTATCTTAATGACGGTGGAAGTATCAGCTGTTGTTACAATTGCCGCATCTGCTCTCTCGAAGGGCACATGAGCAGTATATGAAGTTCTTCCAGACATAAAAGCCTCATTCAACTTTACGTCTAGAAGAGACAGTGAGATTAGATCAGACTTCGTTGATTGATTAAGTCTCGTAACTTTTACTATGTAGTGTGTGGATTGTTGGGTGTTGGACCCGATCACTTCTACCTTAAATTCATTTAATCCTACTATTAAAGGTAGTGTCATCTGACCTGATATCTCGGTATTATTGATCTTTATTTTAGATCCAGAAACGCCGACTGGATAAATGGTTATCTTATCTTTGGTATAGGCTGCCGTAGCTGTATATGACAATCTTGCTGGCGAAAATGTTTCATGTAAGGGAATGTCTAGTCGCAAAGTTGTTAGTTTTACATCCCCTACTGATTGACCGCTGCTCGTATGACTCAATATTACAGGTGAACCTGATTTACCAATCTTGTTATACCCCACGATACTAAACTGATATTGTCGTCCTGGGCTCAGACCAGTAATCCTAAACTCTCCATCGCTTGCTTTAACTTGACCAAGAGTGTTCCCATCTTGAGAAACGAAAACCGTTTCTAGATCTGTAACTCCTGCAGGAATAGACCATGTTACGATCGCTGCTGTTTCCCCCGTACTCTTAATCGATGCTGATAGAACGGAAGGAACAGGATTTCTCGTCACATTAATTGTATATGATTTCTCTGCGCCATCAGCTTTTACTAAAACAGTTATACTTGTAATTGAATCAGCTGCTAGCTGTATTTCTTGGGATGGATTACCACTATTAATCTTCATCCCATTTACCGTAATGGTTGCTCCTGTATCCCTTGCTGTCGCAGTAACTGTGGTCTGTTGCAATTCACTATTAACCTTTGCTGAATATTGAGTAGTAGACTCATGGAATGGCTGATCAAGCTTTATCCCTTCTATTGTAAGTGAGGACAAGCTGGCATTGTCGGGAGCAGCTGCAGCTGCTGGAACGGAATATAAACCAAATGAAATAAAGAGAATAAATAAGATATAATGAGATATTCTTTTCAACTCAGGTTCTCCCCTTATAAAAATACCGGAGCATTAAATGCCCCGGTATACGAATTTTAGTGTGGTACGGATGTATTGAAGTCGTCATAGCTAGACAAGTCCCCATGATAGAAAATAACGTCTCCATCGCTTAATTGATAGGTATGACCATAACTGTCCTTCTGTGTATTCTTAAAACCTTCCATCTTCCATTGGTTATTCAATGGTGTCGAATGGCCTGGCAAACGATAATACCGCAAGTATGGGTTTCTCGTATCATTATTACGGACAGTCTCAATGTTGAAGTTTACTACAATGTATCCGTTCTTCAAGAAGATGGGCGACTTATCGTGTAGACCCCCATTTTTTCGTCCATACTCAGCAATATTGGTCCCTTTATCAACGACGTATACTGCAGGTGGCAAATAGTATTCACCGTACCACTTCTGAATCGATGCATTTGCTCTTTGTGGACTAACAGTACTAGGAAGCCCTGCTTTTGGTCCAATAAAGGTACGCAGCTGATACGGCAGCGTGAGCTGGCTATAGTACCCTGATAACATTTCCTTTTTAGCTTTGCTTTGATAATCCATGATAAATGCATTACGAGATAGCCCATTTGAGCCATAGTTGTCGTATGCAAAATTCGCAGAGTCCGTTATCTCGTGTGCCGGCACATTACGCATCGGATCATTCAATTTAACTGTTTGCTTGATGTTGTCATCTGGAGAACCAATTTTAACAAAGTACTTTTTACGTGAATGATCATGGTAATACAGATCAACTGGCCTACGTCCTGTACCGTCTTTGTTCACAAAGTAAAACGTAGGTACAATGCGCACTTTATCGTTAGCCCCGAACATGTTCCCCATCGTTTTAAAGTCAAACTTGAATGGATAGCCGGTTTTCACACTCACGTTTTTATACCCTGGATTCGTATGACTACCTGGCTTAATTGGGAGCTGCAATGGCTTCGCATTACTTACTGGATTCCCGTTTAGATTACGGTTTCCAACGAAGTTACCGTTGATATCTCGATCCCCTACCCAATATAGGTTTTGAGAATGCTGCGAGCTGCCCTTCTTCGTTCGGAAGACCGTCTCCCAATCGTAGTCTGAAATGTCCGTTATCCTAAAATCATAGAGCCTCCCGATAACATTGACATCGATCGTGTTAACAGCTACGTGATTTTGCCACTGTCTATTAGCTGATGTCTCATAAGTGAAGTCACTTGGTGTATTCTCAGCTATCGATCTAAAGCTCACAGTATAATTTCCCTCATCAATCCACATTGGCATAATAAAGGTTTCCTCAAGCTGCCCCACCGGAATATCAATCCATGTGTTTTTCAGAATGTACGCACTCTTTGACTTATTGAAAACATCAAATGGGAACGAGACTTGCTTTCGGTCCGTATACTTCGCATAATCTCGATGACCATAACCAGGGTATCCGTTATGCTGCCCCACTGTAGGTAGGGAAACAGTGAATGGTCTATCCAGTATCAAAGCAGCTCGATTTGAGTCCGGTTCTACTCGCTGATTATGCGGCTTATCATCCGTTATGGTTGGATACATCACGACAGGAGTATGTACCGTTACTGTATTAATGCCGTAAATCGGATATGACTTATCAGGATCTCCACCGTTAATATTTCCATTCATCAATTCATATTTAATACTTCCACTACTTGGTTCATCTTTTTTGTTTTGCTTATTAGATGAAATCATATTATTAGGGCTATACAGAACATCTTGTCCAATGATTTTGGGTTCCGGTATCTTCCCTGGACTTGGACCATTTTTAGCTACACGCTTTTTGTCCATAATTACTTGATTTTCAAACTTCAAGTAATCATTTTCAACCTCCACATCTTTGATAGCTCGTTCAGCTATACTCTGAAATGCACCATTCTCATTTGGAACAGATGGCGGTGTAGATCCACCTGTTATAGTTTGTGGTGGTGCAGTTAACACTCCAGGTTCATCTGCCGCATAATAATTTCCCTGTGTTGAAGCAGCATATGCTGGTGGCGAGTAATTTTTTGGCGTCAATATGATTCCGCCATTAGGGAGTGCATAGTTATTTAGTGCTGCTTGGGCGATATTGTAAACGTGAAGCATATCGATTTTATAATATGAAAATGGGCGTTCTACTGTATGAGGGTACACCTCTCGCACAGTGGTCTGCTTAGGATCAGGTACTGTCATCGTTCCTTTACCATCTGGAGTCGGAACGGTCTTACCAGGGTCCCATTTGAGCGTATAGTTCTTTTCTACATTTACTTTATAAGTGCATTTGCCTTGCATTTTATTGAATTTGTTTTCGAATAAATAGTCTCGACCAAAGGTGTTCCCGTACAAAGATTCACTTGTAGGTATCCCTAGTCCAACATCAAACCGTTCATTTCCGCGCTGGTCTGCCTTAATTACTGCCCTTGCCAACGGATCCATATACTTACCATCAAGTGTTTCAGCTACTGATACCGTACATTGCTGTCCTGTTGGGGGATTACATACTGGATCATTAGGCTTACAATCTTCTGGTGGTGTACAACTAGGATCTTTTGGATTTGTTTTACAAGGATCATCCTTTACTTCTTTGTAGTACATATGAACAGTGTACTTTTCATGCTTTCCGTTATAGACGTAAGGCCATGGGTTACCAGCAATAATATCTCCCGATGGTGGTTTATCTGTTGTAGACTTTTTAAATCCAACATATTCATACTTTGCGTTTTTAGGTGGAACTGGTTTATATTCCTTATTCACTACCATTTCTTCATCTTCGATAGGGTTCAAGACATTATTCAGGCTCTTACCATCCTGAGTATAATAACGAACATTGTACTGTGTTGCTAGTTCAATCTTAAAGAGAATAGGTACATATACACGTACACCTCTGACATTAGGAGCACACCCAGCGCACGATTCTTGAGTAATATCTTCAGGTGTAACCATTGCATCTAACAGCATATCCACGGTTATCGGAACCACAGTAGTGTCTGTTCCAATTCCAGAAGGTGTAACACTCTTAATTTTATTATTAGTTAATCCAGCACTAATAGCCTTTTCATATTTGCTATAATTATCACTTCTTGAATCGGTAAACATGATATCGTTGTCTGGTGTCCAAATATAAAGTGAAGGTGTAACACTTTTAATTTTTCTTCCTGGAAACTGAAAGCTGTATACAAAAGATGCTTCTCCGCTCATTCCTTTTCCTGGCGCTTTTCCGTCAGGAACCCAATATCCTGCACTGTTCCTCCACATTTCGTAGTACATCATCCCGACAAAGTATCGGTTGTTATATGAGGGATCAGTTTGATGATATTTTAAAGGCGTTATTGGTGTAGCAGCATTTGCACTTGGTACTTTTACAAGTAATGATGGAAAGGAAGCTACAATTAAAGTAAACAGAGAAAACATGACTATCACTTTATGACATAGAGACGATTTTTTAATCATAATTTATTCTCACTTCCATGAATTTTTCATTAGTGGAATATAGTCATCTCCTCCATGCATAAATCCAATATATAGTACATCTTTTATAGTCAAACTTTTATACTTATTATCACCATCTAGTTCATCTAACCAAGATACAACAGGATAGAAGAAAGTTTTTGTTCCATCGCCATGATCGATGGTTTTCTTAAATACTGGATTTCTTAGCTTCGGCTTATTATCTTTTGTTAGGAAGAAAATATCACCTGGGGTAGAAGTCCGTGTCTTTGTACGTGCTTTGATATAAAAATTCCCGTCCTTCTCTTTCACATAATCTAAACTATAGAAATCATCTATAAACGTTAAAGGTAATTGGGACCTTTCAAAGATAACAGCTTTAGTGTAGTCATCCTTCAATCCTACTTTTTTCATCATTACTGGCTTACCTGAGAAGAACTTTTTATACGGTGCTATATCCACAGGCTTTATCCCGATCTCATCAAGTGCTTTTACATCTTTTTTTCCTATCCAAACCCAGCGGTTTATTTTATCCCACTCAACATTTTGACCAAGCCCTTCACCTACCAGGCGAAGTGGCACATATGTGCGATTACCTTTCAAAACTACTTGTGTACCATAGTTTCTGTTTTTACCGTTGACCTTAGCAGTAGTTTGACCAACTGTCATCTCAACAGTATTCTTTTCATCAGCTACATTAACTTTCATGCTGCCTTTGCTTTTTTGGAAGCCTACTTTCGCTCCTAAAGCCTCCGAAACAAATCGGATAGGTACCATTACACTCCCCTGTTTATCCTGGAAGGGCTTAGAATCTCCCAAATGAATCTTCTTTCCATCCTTAATAATCTGAACTTTATTATCAGTGGGAGCAGCTGCGTAAGAGTAATTTACTCCCCCTAAAATTGACCCAGCAATAATTGAACTAGCTAGTACGCACAACATTGTCTTTTTCATTGTCTACACCATCCTATTGTTTGTTTTCAAAATGTTGATTTTACACTCTAACTTTAATTAATTCTTCGATACTGACTTTATAATCATCAGGGATAGAATCTGCATGTTTAGCGATGTCTTCTACATCTTGGAATAGCCGATATGTTAAATCATTAAATAGTTCAATAGAAGGCAAGTCTCCTCTATAAATATGGATTCTGTTCTTATATTTGAAAACTTCACTTATTCCGTTATCTTTCCACATTTTTAAAAGCAATAGCTCCAGTAACTCCTGCTCACTCATGACTTAAACTCCCCACGTATCATAGTTTTGTTTTATAAATTGCTTCTCCATACTATTAACAATCAGACAATGCTCGAGTATTCTTCAATATCAAATAAGATAAGTATTCCACAATCGTTATTTCCTCTCGTGAAAATGGAGTGTCATTTCTTATTTGATTGTCTTGAATAAAATCATACAGCTCGTGGAATGCCTGGAACACCCTATTTTGCCTTGTATATGAAATACAGGTCAAGGCATGATGTAATTGTGATTGAGTAATGGCATCGAAATTACTTCTGGAAGGCAGCTCTACATTCTCAACTACCTTAATCTTCAACGCTTCTAGTAGATACATAAGCAGGTCATTAATTTCTCTTTCACTAATTGAATTACCATGCTTATCAGCTGCTACTAGTTGCTGCAATATATCCTTCCTGGATTGCATTTTCACTTTTCTCTTAAAGATGTTCATGTCCATATGCCTCCTTCCATGAAACCCTTAATGATTGGTATTTAATCGGCGGCCGGTAGACTTGCCGCTTGGCACAAGCTATTCAGGTCGAATAGCTTCGTGAATAATCTTCGCGCGTAGTTCAACTAGAGGCTCAGATAAGCGCGTTAAGCGCTGCTGAGTAGTTGAACTTAATAGTCAAGGAGGAACGTGTTAACGGCAAATCCTTGACTATTTCAAGCGCCCTGATAAGCTGAGCCGGTGCGGCAAGTGACATATTTAGGCCGCAGGCTTCGGACTTGGCCGAAGCCAACCATGCCATTAGGCACTAGGAACTCTGACGGTCAATTTCATTCATAATGTTTCTACCGACTATCTTGATTATCTTCCAGACAGTACATCCATAATTGCAATCTCGTCTCTCTCTTCAAGTGCATCTATGAGTTCCGCAGGAAGATCTTCACAATCCCAAGCTAAATCGACTCCTGTCCATCCTGTTTCATCTCTTTCATATCTTTTTATAATCACAGCTCCGTTATAAACCAATGACTCTGTAAAGCCTCCAGGTGTAATTGTTACTGTAAATGAGTTCATAAAAATCCTCCTCTTTTTTCATTTTTACCGTCAGACATCCTAGTACCTAAGTTTGTTTACCTATTGTTTGTACAACTTTTTGGGAAGTACCCAGCAGCTGCAGCATCTTTTTCACTTGTAAACTTTTCAATGACCTGATCGGGATAATTACAAGAAGCTCTATAATAAATTTTCAAACCGTCACGTACTGCCCCATGTATTGGATCATTTTTTACAAGTCTTCCTCCGCCAAAAGCATAACGATTGTATTCTCTTTGACCTACCGGCAGCCCCTGTATAAAGGCGATAAAACCAACGTCATCTATGGTGTTGTTCCACTCTTCTTCGCTAATCTCAGGGAGCGTGAAGGTATAGGATATACCTAATAGCCTGGAATATTGATTATGTGCGTTAATAAAATGGGCTAAATCATCTTGTATAGCCGTTACGATCGTTGTTCGCCTTACCTGGTCAAAGACATCGGGATCGTTTAAAAGTGAAATTCTACCTAAGACTTCTTGATCAACGACTTCTCTCTTTCCTTCATGCCATTGTCCTGTTGCTGCATCATAAGCGTATACATAATCATCTAAAGTAAAAGTGAGGCTGTTACCATAATCATCTGAATACGCATAAGGCTTCTTTTCCTTCCAAACCGGACGTATGACATTCTCTCCATTTCCATCTTGGAACATCTCTTCGGTATGTATCCAAAAACCATCGTAGCCTATAACGGCTATAGCAGGGATATATCTTTTTACAACATCTTGTGTAAGCTGGTCATCTGCTAGACCTAGATTAAGGAATAGTGACTTGTAAAATGAATCTAGTGCCGTCTCTTTATTTACTTGAAACTTCTTCATGAAATCATACTTAGGTGCATCTGTTTTGGTTTCCTGATAGGTCAAGGCTACACCTGCATCCTGTACAGCTGTTCGAACTGCCCAATCGTATTGAACAATTGTTTCTGCAGCCACACGTTGTGCATTTAGTCTCATATCACTATGAAAAAACATAGGGAAAACAATGATTACAAATATGAGGGCCATACTAGCTATTTTCATTTAACACCATGCCTCCGTAAGGAATATAGATACGTGTAGGATCAGGAGTTATGGAGTTAGTAAGAAAGTCCCTCATCAGTGTTGCATTCGTTGTATTTGTATTCTTTACCGTAACAGCAAAATAATCGTACATTCTTAGGACATAACGCCTGCTGGGATCATTCATGTCCTTTTCATTGTCAGGAAATAAAACGTTCATAATTTCGTCTGTGAAGAAAGAATCATAATACACATCGAAATCTCCTTGGAAGCTGTTCGGATCAGCTGGATCACCGTACTTGGGATTATATTTTTTTTCGTCATGCTGCATTTGGATGTCATACATATTATTCGTAGTGTCTAGTGCTTCCATAAAATCTTCATACATAACCGGAGTAATATATCCTTTACTTCGTACAGCGTCAACGAACTCCGTGGTAGCCTTCTGCGTGATATTAAAGGCTATCTGGTCCATTTGGTCATAGTTTTTAAATATAGGGTAGATATACAGCAAACCAAGTGCCACAATTGTTGCAAAGATTAAGGTCAGATATTTTGACATTGCGTCGTTCCTTTCAAATAGTTATAACGGCATATATTCAATTTGAGTGATGGCACCGTCAGCTGCTCTTGTGTACGTTGGCTGATATTCTTTGTATATATCGATATCAGTAACACTCGTTTTTTCTATTTCTAATCCTGGAGCATATGATAACGTTCCGTTTGGATAGTGAATTTTTATAATTACATTCATTTCATCAATGTTATAAATGGATTGCCTAATTACATCACCACTTACGGTATACGGCTCTTCAACTATTAGGTCAGGTGTTAAGTCTAAATCCTGCTCGTATATAAATTGATCCGCCTTATCGAACATGTCTGTCTTCTCGGTATGGGCTTCCACAGCTCCCCCTAGTGCAATAATAAAGAGCATGAAACCTACAGCAAATAACAGCATTCTAGTAACGTTGCTCACATTAGAACTCCTCCAAATAAATCAGCCTCCCTCCAAAAGGAAGGAGGCTGATTCAACTTTCTAATTTTGAACGAAAATGATTCCTCGAATCGCATTATTGGAATCTCGTACAAGCTGGCTTTTAAAGCGACCAGAAGGATTAATATAATCATTTTTCAACTGATCTTCTGCATTTGCTATAGTTCCACTAGCACCTTTGACTACAGTTCCGTAGGTAGGGTCAGATGGTCCACCAGCTACAGAAACTGTATTGTTATACCAAGATCCATCTTGATTAGCAACTTTGTTTTTGCCTGTTTTAACATGGATTCCGAAGCTCTCTATTTTCGCAAATTTGCGGATCGCTGCTTTTACCTGGCTTCCCGTTTGAATCCCATTTTCGTACGTATTAAATTTGGTTTGAGCCAATTGCTCATTCATTTCGTTAAAATCATTTTGTGCTACTTTGGATGATTCAGAGGCTGAATCAAATAAGTAGACACCTATTGTAATAAATGCAATGGATAGAAATAAGGCTGCCGCTAGTATTAGTGCTTTTGGTGCTACGTTCATTTTTTCATCGTCTCCCTTTTAAATTGTATTATTTATTTGCATCTTCCCTATCGATGTTATGGAGGAATGCAAATTAAAAGTCTTAACAAAGGCAGCACCCCTTCCATTTATATGTTTCGAATGTTCGACATCGATTTACCCATCTCGGTAGTGCTTAGGTACAACATGGGAATAACGAGATACATTACAACCAAATAGGTCATAGGTGTAAATCCGATAATTTTCCCATAGAAAGATTTCTTTTCAATAACTCGCATATGATGTTCTTTTCGAACTTCGCGGTAATGTTCTTGAGCACGCTCCAAATCATCGAATGCGACTTTCAATGGTACCTTTTCCACTGAGTTTTTTAGCTTGTCAACCAATCTTTCGAACTCTGGAAAAGGAGAATCTCTTTTCATGTTTTCAAGAGCCTGGATTGCACCACTAGAATAGTCATTAAGACAGTATTTAATCGTGTCTTGAAAGATAACTGCAAAAGGTTCAAGCCACTCTAATAGTGTTTCTGCATCCATACGTTCAAATTCTCGAAGAATTGTTATAACGGAATTGAACTGATCAACCTCATCTTGCATTTCCATATGTCTGATCCGTTTCTGCATTTCCAGTAACCATACCGGACAGTGATATGCAATTAAACTAATCAGTAATCCAATAACTAGCTCCCACCACTTAAAGTATTCGTTCTGGAGTGTACTGTATTTTGTAAAAATGCGTTCAGCTGCTGTGAATATCGCTTCATCATTCATAGCAATATTCATATCATCGCTTACAACCTGTATGACAGTTTCATGATTTACATGTTTAATTTGCTCTAACTTTTGAATCACTTCACGATCAAATGCAGTAGTCTCCATAGCTTTCTGTAATTCCTGTTCAGATAGCTTCCCGTACATTCCCATACCTTGCAATGGATTATGAAGAATGTGATTGGCTGTGTTTACGTGCATCATGATAAATAATGTGATCGTAAGTAAGAAACTTAAAACAGTGACCGTAATTCGTTGAATATACAACCACTCCAGGGTTAATGATGAATTAGCTTGCTTGAGCAATAAAATTAGTTTCTTATGCCCCGACTGAAACGGCCTAGGCTTGATTCTATCGACAACCCAGTTCATTGGAGTTTTTTCATACAGGAACTTTTCCCACTCTATTCGTTTGGCTTTTCCAGAATATCTGGATTGATCGTTCTCTTGAATCTTCCTTATTAATAGGTAAGCAATGAGTACAATTAAATAGAACGATACTTGAATGGTAAGACCCGCCTTACTATTATAAAAATCAATCATGATAGGAAAGTGTGTCTTGGCCCAGTCTCTCAAAAGGCCTGTTACCAAAATTGGCGCTAAGGCTATTGTAGCTAGGCCTTGTAGAAGATAATTCAATTTGTCTCTTCTACGAATCTCATAGTTCATTTCGGACACAAGCTGACCAATGGAATGCATAAAGAGCGATCCATTTTTGACATCTCTATCTCCATACTCTTTAATCCACAGAGCAATACCTGCAAAAAGTCTATACCAACGATTCGGGGATACTTCGTGAAACGAATTCAAAGCCTTTTTGTAGTCTTCCGACACGAGAATTTCATATACCCGTTCCCCATGTTTCGCGGCATCTGGATGTGCGGTCTGAGTCGCCTCATAAATGGCATCTTCCACAATTCCTAACTCTTGATAGTCTTGTCGAGTATCTTCAAAGAAGTGAACGGAATGTCTTAGCAACCTATCTTCTAATCTATGAACAAATAGATCTATAATCATCCCATTAACAACCACTGCTCCGAGAATCACAAAAAATATAGTTGTAAATTCCGGATTAAAGATAATAAGCAATATAGAAACAACAGCTATTGCACTTAATGCGAGTAACGAGATCTTCATAGTTTCATGTCTTATGCTATATTCATTAAATGTTTTCGATACTTCTAGTCGTTTTCGTATCTTCCGATTGTATCCATTAAGTAATGGTAGTCTTTCGCTAATGACATATGCCTTTTGTAGAAACAAATTAAATTGCGCCGTAAAAACTTTTTTATTGATGTTTTTCTTCCAAACAGTGATAGGATTTGAGTTACTTCCTTCTCTTTGCATCGTAATGATTATGAATGCACCGAGACATAATACTGTTCCTATTACAGATATCCATAATAGCCACATTAACAACTCACCGCCCAATACTTATCAAGAAATTCTTCGAATGCGATGCGATCCTGCGGCTCCATGTTTTTCTTCATTTCTTGTATTTGCGTTTCGCTTGGTCTTGATTTTGCAACATAGCTCCCATTCTCCACAGCAATACAAACGCGAGTCTCAAACAATTTTGGACTTATCATAGCTTTAAAGTACTCAATGGCTGCCTTTTCAAAATTATCGGGAATAGGCTGCTCTGTTACAGGAATGATTTCAGTAATATGTTCCAGATAGCGTACTCCAGCTGCATCCCCAAATGAGTTATTACAAGCATGCACATTGAATGGAATCGATCTAACGATTTGAGCTTCTGCTATTCTTTCATTTGAGAAATGACCTGTCTGCATAACAGAATTACGCAAAGAATAGATCATGTCCGCTGGTGTTTTACCATGGTGTGAAAACATAGAGAATTTGAAACCAACACCTGCATTTTGTATGGCCCAAGCTGCTTGTTCAGGCGTTGCAACCTCACCTGTAATGTTGACTTGCCCATCGGTCTTTTTGAGGCTATCCATGGCTTTTTGACCCGAAACGTTAATCGTTTCACGTACCGAGTTAATATTTCTGCCTGAATATCGAATTCTTAGATGCAATTCAAACGCCATTTCCAAGACTCGAAGTGTCCAATATCCATAAATGAATTTAACAAGGCCCATCATAAGTGTGGTTTTACCTGCCCCCTGTTCACCTGTGATTGCGACAGTACGACTACCTTTCATTAAAAACTTGAGGAAAGTAAGTGGGAGCTCTTCATTCCTAATTTGCTGTACAGGATCTTTAGCTTGAAACCATGCTTCTGGAGCCGTATAAGACGGGTTAAATTTACGATTCCAGAATGCCCAAGATTCACTGTATGGTGGTCGAAATACAACAATACGCGAACCATCCCACATATCATTTACAATAAATCCGTTTGATTCGTTAAGTGGTCCAGGATTGTTGTGTTTATAAATGTTTTGGCAAACACGTTTGAGCTCCATCATTGAATGAAATCCTAAGAATGACAGGTGTATCGATTTACCTTTATACAGAATCCAAACGGAGTTAATATTCATTTTGGATGAAGACATTCCATTTAAGAATTTTATTTCATCCTCTACTTCGTTTACTTTGAACGATCCGGAAACGCCGCCAGATACTCCATCGATTTCCATGTCTCGGATTTCATCAATAACACCTAGTCCCTTGAATTGCTGATAAATACGCTGTGTAATGACATGTAGCTTATCTTCAAAACTTAGTGAATGTTTGATTTCCTTCTTGAAGATTTGCGCGATTTCAGTCTCTGTTATTCCATAAGACTGTGTCTCGCCATTTTCAATAATGCTTTTTATTCCGTCCAGCTTATACTTTTCAATAAGAGCTCCCAATGCTTTATATCCATGTTCTTTCTTCCATTCATTCATTAAGATTTCAAACTTGTCTTGTACGGTTAGCTTGTCTGGATCACTGAATGGTATGACAAGATCGATCGTTTGTTCATTAAAGTCATAGTTTTTGATTAAACGGTCAAATATAAAATCTTTAACGTACAATTTGTCGTTTATATTTCCAGAAGTGGAACCCTTCAATGCGTTTTTAAGCTCCGCCTTCTTATTTTGTCTTCGTTCATAATCCTCTTGATCTAGTGCTTCATCGTAGAGATCAGAACTTGTCACATCATTGATAGACTTTTTAATGAAGTCCGTAATTGCCTTAACAGTAAACTGTTCATAATCAATATGAACGGCCTTCTTTTTCACATTTCCGTGTGGATCACGCAGCCTATAGATTAAGAACGCTATAAGACCTAAAATGATCAAGCAAATGATTATAAGGTTGATCATTTTAAGCTCCCCTCTCAATATTCTTAAGCTGTGTGTTCACTCCAACTTCATCAAGTACTGCTTTTGCAATTTTCCGTACCTCTGACATGAAGTAGTAGTTAGGATGCTTCTTATTAATATTCTGATTCTTAATGAACCAACCTAAGATATCTTTATCGTTGCATGCGTCTTTGAAACTTGAGCAGTACGGAACCGCGAACATTGGAACTTGAACTTTAAAATGTCGCTTGATATTAGTGATTGTGTACTTAGATTTAGGATCATAATGTCCTAATACAATGATCATCTTCTTGTTGTCTAGTGCAGCTGGCCAGTCTTCTTTTTCGAAGAACTGCTCAAGCTGATTCATGTTTTGAGATAAATTAACTACGACTAAATCAGAACTCTCTAATAAAGCATTCGTAATCATGTTTTTATTACCGTGATGAAGATCAACTAGTACGGAGTGATAGTACTGACCTGCCGTATGAAAGATGTCTTGAATAACTTTGCTTAAGCCATCGTATAGTTCTTCATTTTGCTTCATCGTTCCTAATAACAAATCGAGACGGTTTCGTTCTAGAGAAATCGTATTATTACGGACACTTTCAGGCGTTAGACGCTGAGACCGGATGAGACGTTCTAAAGCATCAATGCCGGTATCTGAATAGTCATACATGGTTCCTAACTTCTTCTCTTTTGATCTTAGAAAGGAACTTTCTAGATAAGATCCATTAAAATGAGTTTGAGTAATTAAGGAACGAATTTCATATTCCAGACCAATAATGCTTGCAACAGCTGCTGTATTCGATGTTGTACCAGCTTGTCCAATGTTATTGGACCAAAATGTAACTTGACCCATTTACTTGTTCCTTTCTGCAGCGCGAAATGCTGTCTTTATTTCTTTTTGTGACTGTCCACTAATCAGCTGACAAATCGCCATTATTTCATTTTTCGTATAGCGACTTGACTTTTTAATCGAAACTCTTGAGTCATGCTGATTGTTAACGCGGACAATATAATCTGATTCCTCAAGGTAGAACTCAAACGGCTCTTCGGACCATGAAATCGGAAAATGGTCTAGGTTTTGGATCGGATACTTTTCATCAAGGTTACATTTCACAAACGGATATATAATGAGTTCAAACTCGGTAAGACTCTTCTCTCTATCTGCAAAGAAGGCATTCAACAATCGTTCATTTTTTTCAACGGTGTATCGCTCAAAGTTCGAAACAATAAATTGCATATCCAGGTCTCCCCAGTTGGAAACTGCTGCTTCACAATCTGTATCGATTAAGACAAAATCATAAGCTTCTAAATCTTCTTTATTATTTGCAAAGCAGGTTTCTACATCTCGATAATCAATACAATCGCGTATGACATCAAAACCATCATATTCAGTTAGTTTTGTTTCTAGAGAGATGGCAGGGATACTATAAAAGTATCTCTGTAACATGGTGGCATCTATAAGTAAAACCTTGTGTCCAGCAGTAGTCAGAACCTTGCTGATATAAACCAGCAAGTCTGACTTCTCGCATGCTCCGACGAATAAAATACGTTTCATATAATTGCTCCTCTTTACCCGTTAGTAGATACGCCCTCGATGCCCTTTTCAAATACAGGTGTTTCTGTAATGGTAGGTGAACCGTTGTTAGGCCCCTTCACTGACGGTGTTTGAATCTCTGGTTGACTCGGTGGTGAAGGAACATCAATAGATGATGGTTCCGTTACTTTTTCTGCTATGTTCTCTGGCATCGTTGATGTTGGGTCGGAACCGATAACTGGCGGATGCTCCCCTTCTGGCTGCGGTGGAGTTATATTTCCTTGAATCGATTGTTCTCCAGTCTTACGAGATACGTATTTCTGTAAATCCATCGGATCAATAGCATTCAGATCCTTTTCAAGACGTACTCTTAAACGCTTCTCCAACTCTACGGATGCCTCTTTAACGATATTAGGATCTCTCTGCATGAGATCTAAGACCTTTTCATTACTTGGATAAGTCACAATCGCTTCATCTTGCATGTATGGATCAACGTACTTAATGGCGTAGATCTGAGCGTCGTTAATATAAGCATCTACAATAGCTGAGCTCATTCGTAGGATTTCTGTTTCATCCATGTGATGCCAAACTACACCGTTAGATAAGTTCTTAACTTTCTTTTTAGAAAGAACGATGAAATCCTGGCCGTCTGGAAAGACAATACGAACATCAACAAAGTCATCCTTCTTAAGCTCTAATGGCAGCATGATCACCTTTAGTTCTTGAATACGTAAATCATTCGGTGTAACGCCTTCTTTATAAAGCATAGGTTCTAATAAAGTCGTATTTTTTAACATATTGAACTTAGTATGCTTCCCGACTACATCTTCTTCTGGAAGAATATCTTCTGGAAGTGTATTCTTAGGAACGGCTAATACTTGTATCATGTCTGCTGTGATTTTTTGCCCAGCCTTCACATCTTGTTTCAAGACAGATACATTTCGCCTCTGACCCAGCTGCTCATCTAATTTCTTTTTTGTTGCTTCCAACTCTTGCTCAACTGCATATCGCTTCTCATTCTGGACATTGTTGAGATAGGTATAAATGAAGTAACCGGCAATCATACATAAAAAAAGCATGCTGAGAGCGCCTATTCCTCCTACCGTGAGAAACTGCTTTGTCCTTGGCCTTAATCTTGCCATGATAAATCCCCTTTCAATTTATTGTTGCAACAGCAGCAGCACCAAAATTACAATTACAACAGCTGCTGCTATGATAATTCCATACAGATAGGATGGAGCTCCCTTTTTCATACGCTGTCCTAAGTACTCAAGAAGGATCGAATCAAGTACTGCATCCGTTTCTTTATTGGAAGTCCATGGATCTGGATGAGAAGGAATGAGCGTAACTACACCCGACTTCAATTCTTCTTTGATATCAGATATGGTGAGCTCATCTGCAAACGGTACCGCATAAATCCACTTGGTTTGGTCCCTATCTTTAAAGCTCTGGCTGAAATCAAACAACTTGGTTTGTCGCCATTCACTTCCATGTCCCACGATAATTTGTACATTAGATCGAAAGAACTCTTCAATATACTCGGCATCCGCATATGCGCCTAAGTCAAGAACAATATAGTCATATTCCTTTTCATGTAATTGGGCCATATCAAGAGCCGAACTTGACTTATAGTAGTCAACATCATGTATGGAGAAAGTCTGTTCACTGCTTTTATAGCCCTTCATTCCCTCATAGACATATTCAATTCTTTCAAAGTCCTTATTCTGATTAGCCTCAACGATGGCAACCTTGTATCCTCGCTCCACTAAGTAATTCGCGACTAAAAGTGCCGTATGTGTTGTCGCTGCATTGGTTTCTACACCGATCACCGACACAAGCACAGTTCCTATTATCGTTTCTAGAAGAGTCACTTTATTTGATTTCTCGGTAGGTGGATCAACCGTAATAGAGTGAATATGTTCTATAATAGAAGGATCTGTAACCATCTTCTGGGCTTTAGACGAGTCTTCATTCTTTCCTTTTGTTTTAGGTTTTTCAGGATCAGCAAGCTGTTGATTCTGAACATCCCATCTAGCAGCGTTCCCATAACCGAAATCGGATGAAATCTGTAGCTTCAATAAAGTTGTTAGATAAGATTCAGAATTTGGATCTTCTTCTTCATAGTCACCTTCTTCAAAATCATCTTCTTCATCTGGATCCGGATCGATTTCTTCTGGCGCAACAATATCCCATACCTGTAAAGACAGCAGTGATGATATCGTTGGGTCCCCTGGTTTTCTACCTGGTGCAATCAAAATAATTCGAGATAATCGTTTATTTCGAAAAGTTCGAAGTCCCTTAATCAAACTTGTCTCATCCGTGCAATCCATATCCACTATGAGTGTTTGTAGTTCTACGTTAGATGCTGATTGGCAGTGTTGAAGGAACTCCTCTTGGCTAAAAACGCCTGCTTCTTCAAACCATATTTGACTTCCAATCACTGCATCTCGAACATCCTTAATCTTTTCGCGATTAATCAGTAATCCGTACATCTTGCAATTACCTCCACTCAAAATGGAAAGATTTCCAGCAAAAATGGATATTATATTGGATATCAATTCTATCTTTATTTTATATAATAAAAAGATAAAGTACAACGAAAAATCTTTATAAAGATAAAAAATACGTTGATTATTGAGTGTTAAAACTTGACGTATTGGTTTTAATACGCATCATGATATATATTAAAGTAAACTTATTACACATAAGGAGTCGAGCTTATGTCTCTAGGATCCAAAATACGCGCTATACGTAAAGAGCGTAAATGGACTACGACACATCTTGGGCAAGTAGCTGGCTGTACGCAATCTACTGTTAGTGAGATTGAAACTGACAAGCGAAGTCCACAAGTAGATACCCTTGATAAAATTGCGAAAGCATTAAATTTATCGTTGGTAGAACTTCTTCCATTAGAATTTCATCCGTTAAATGGTCATTCGTTAACAGATGAAGAAAAGGAACTACTTGTATTGCTTCATCGATTAAATGAAGATCAACGTCGTAGTCTAATTACTTTGATAAACGCTTTTATTTCAGATACCGATTAATAAAATTTAAGCGGATCTACTGGTTTACCTTTAATTTCGATCTGAAAGTGTAAGTGTGGGGCTGTTGATCTACCGGTATTTCCTGATAAACCGATCAAGTCACCTTTTGTTACCTTCTGACCAGCGCTAACTTTCACTTCATCTAAATGCATATATTTTGATACCACTCCATTACCATGGTTGAGTATTACCATTATTCCTGCAGTATTTGCATCACCTGCATGACTAACTGTCGCGTCATCCATCGCGTATATTTCTGTGCCAATAGCTGCCCTAAAGTCAACTCCCTTATGGTAAGAAATCTTACCAGTGAAAGGATCTTTACGTGTAGAAAACGGTGACGTGACACGTTTATGTGTTGCTGGTAAGGGCCAAGCATATTTACCGGATTTGACAGTGAAGTTTCCTTCCATATGTATTCCGCCGATATCATTGTCACCTTCTGGTTCTGCAGTTAGGACGAACAAGGTGTAATTTTTCACGTCTTCAATTTGATTTGCCTTGATGAGACCGTCTCGGACAAGCAGTTGTAATGCTTCGTCGAATGTTCTTTGAAAGTATACGGTTCGATAACAAGTAGGCGGGGGTGGTGCAGCTCCGCCACTATTAATTTTTGATGATGAACTACCTGGGCTGCTTGTTGATACAGGGCATGGATAAGCTTGTTGTTCCTCTCGGACAAAATACCTTTTGTAGCTATGTGCCCTACTTTGAGATGATTTTGAGAAATCTTGTTCTAACAGTACTGCATCGATAGCCATGATTTCTTGCCAGTTTAACAATATCGTTGTTTCTGTTTGAATTTGCTTGGCTGCGTTTATATAGTAGTTGAATTGTTCATCATTCTGACCGAGTGGAACATGCTTATATACGTTTCCTGGCCCTGATATAAGCAATCCTAAAAATACAATGAAACCGAGTGGCACAAATACTACAATGTACAGCAACTTATCCTTGGGTACGATAGTAGCTGCAATCCTAGCGAGTGTGACCCACATTTAGCGGCCTCCTCCTTTACCAAACAGGAGAAGTTCCTCTGGTGAAATTTCAAAGGTGGCATGCAGACGGCGATTTCCTGCAATAAATAATGCTTCACCTCGGTTTCCTGTTTGCAGTGTCTCAATTTCTTTCTCTGATAAATGCATAAGTTCAGTTAGAGATTTAATATCATTTTCGCCTTGTCCCATAATAATCTTGTAGACTGGATTATCTAATAAAGATTGTCCGTATCGTCGCACTGACTTATCCATAAAATCATTCATATTATGAGTGATGACCATGAGTCCTCCCTCATACTTACGTATTCGTTTAGACGTGTTCCGAGCAAACTTCAAAACCTCTGGATTTTCTGGATCTACATTTAGATAGAATTCATCACCGCCGATAATTACCTTTTGCATACGATCCTCAGCAACTTTATTCCAGCTCCAACCCAGAACGTTAAAATATTGAGCTTGTTGAATTTCTTTATCTGCTTCAATTAGATTGTGAGTATCTAACACAATAAAATCACTACTTGGGTTAATAGTTGTGTATCCATTCCACAAAGCACTATCTGCCCCAACTGCTGCAGGACGCATAAGCATCATGAGTTTTTCCCAAATAGGTTTTGTCGATTCTTTTCTTGCCATATCTTCTAACCAGTAAAACAAATCTTGCATTAGTGGGTAATCGGTGTTCGACAACTTTGAAATATCTGTATTCCAGAAAATCTCCTTCGCTGTATAGACCTTTTCTAGAGCTAATTCAAGATAGGTTATATCAAGCCTCGTTGTTTCTTTACCAAAATATAATTTAAAGAATGTCCGCAGTATTTGGAAATGTAAAGCCAATGGACCTTGGTTAATTTGTTCTTTAGTGAACAAACGATCCTCATCTTTTTCTTCGTCATCATCTAAAGGAACTTGTCTTATTTGCAGTGGGTTTATGAGTCCATTTTTACCTCCTCCACCACAATTAATCCAATCGCCGCCAACGTTTTTACAAAGATCCCTACACTCACGTTCTGGGTCAATCATAATTACTTTTGTTCCTCGAGCGTTTTCGTTTGTCAGTATTTTTTTATAAACAGTTGATTTACCAACTCCAGGACGCCCAAGTAGTGTCACATTAGAGTTTGTACGGCTTCCATCTCGCACCCAAAAGTCTACGAGAAGTATACCTCCGTCTTTATCACTACCAAGTAATACACCATCTCCATCATTAATCCCAGAATAAACAAATGGATACATAGCTGCTATTGTCTCAACAGGCATATTGCGAGCCGCAAGTTCTTTTATCTCAGGGGCAATAATTCGATATGGACCTACAGAGCGTAAACCTGGTTCTTGTTTAAACATAGGTGTTCGCCCTCTCATATTACTAGCAGCTAGTGCAGACTCGACTCGCTTACATCGTTCGTTCAAGGAATCCATATCTGGAGCTGTAACTAGCATTACGACAGTAACTAAAAAAACAGCTTGGCTTTCATTATCAATTTTTTTAATAAGATGCTTAGTACCTTTATATTGCTGTTCAACACGGTTAAGAGTAATGGCATTCCCGCCTTGTAGCAATTTGGCTTCAAGTTCTCCCATAGATACTCTGATCTGATTTAACAGTTCGTGAGGATCGGTTGGGGTTGCGTGTATACTTGTGACAATACCGGGCATATTAGCGATTCTAGAGAGCCATCCAGGCCCTACTCGATCTGGAAAATCGATGATTGCTAATACTCTCTGATACATTTCTCCATTTGTTATAACTTTCGGTTGGAAATCTATCGCTGTTGGACTGATAATATCCAATAGACCTGTTACTGCTGTACTTGGTTGTGAAGACTCTTTTTTTCTTTTTCTTTTAAGAGCTGTTTCTTGACTCAAGTTTCATCCTCCTCTGCAAACAACATAGTTGGTAAGAAAATGCGATCTATTGGTGCTCGTTCGAAGGCAGCTTGAGCAGGATTTGAAAAAATGAACTGTAGTGTCCGCAAATCACTATCTCCGCATACTGAACTTAGTAATTCTGCGCTAGACATCGCTGCCGCGAGTTGTGTAGCTTGTTGAAGTATTACTTGCTCATCTAGCTTAGGGTTCTTTCCAAGCTGATGAGCAATAAGAATATAGAAATGACGTTCTAAAGCTTCACCACTTGAAGCCTTAGCGACGGCTTGATTTGAGTAAATACTTAAAAGCTTTTTCTTTATTACATTATCTGTATCTCTTCTCATCTGCTCTAATTTCATAATGTATGAATCCAGATCAACAGGTTTTGCAATTGAGATAATTTGATATTCATAATTTAGTCCGCTCAATGCCTCTTCTAGGCGCTTTACTTTTCGTATTCTCTCCTTGATACTTAACAGATTCAAATTAACTGGTTGTACACGAATAGCAGCTACAATATGATTATCTTTTCGATACAATAGATTGTTTTGTATATCTTTAATAGGCATCCATTCTTGAGTAGATGGATTTTTAGTAGTAGAAGCCGTTTTAGAATTTTTTTTCTCTTTGGATCGGTTAAACATAAATATTCTCCTTTCTACGATGAGAAGAAGAGGCTAATTGCCTCTTCCTTCACCAAACTGATAATAGTATCTTTTAGGACTAGCTTTGAACCTTCGCATATCTTTCAATATATCGAGGGTGTTTCTCCCTGTACGGGGATTAGGCTTAACCAACAAGGTCATAAAAGCCCCTGTTGGTATAGCCAAGCCTACCCATAAAATTGAGCCAGTAATAAAGTTGAAAATAAAACCCACACTTAAACCAACAATACCAGCAAGCAGAATCATGGCAATTTCGCGCACACCAATTCCAGGGAAAAACTCAAATCTTGCTTTAACATTCTTAGGTACTATATAGGGTTTATAATCGTCTTCTGATTCTGTAAACAGGTCACTCATCTACGATTAAGCCCCTTTCATCATGAATCTTCGCATCATAACCATGGATCCAACACTTTGAGTTGCCTGTGCAGAAGCTCTTCCTATGCCCGTAGAATAGATATACTGCTTAAGAATACTTGGGGACTTGTACGTAACCCAGAGAAACCCAGCGAAAACCATGATATTGAACATTGGGACATCGTTGTTAAATCCAAATGTTAGAGTGAAAAACGAGCATTTAATAAGGAATAGCTGGATGGCCTGAGCAAGTGAAATATTAAGCAACTCTCTCCACCATCCCTGAAATGCTTGACTTTCATTGTTAGTTAAACCAAGTGCCATAAAGGAACCTACAGCTGCGACAACCGCTAATTCAGCCGAACGAATAAAGGTTTGCACAAGAACCAATAGAAAAATCACAAGTGCAAATACAATTGCTACAGCAACAATGACTATGGAACCACCACCTGTTTGCAAAGTTGTCGTAAACAGATTCTTCATTAGGTTAGAGCCACTATTTAGATCCGTTCCTGGTAAGTTTGCAACATCCGTTGCTATGCTTGTCCCCCACACATAAACTTGTTTCGTTACCCAAGGTACCGCCCCGATCATTGCTGCTGCTTGAGAAACATTAACAATGGCTCCTTTCACATCAGCCTCGGAATCACCATTATCACGAAGCAAATTGTTGTACCATATCTCGTAAGCAAACTTTACTGCCAATATAGAACCTGCAAGGACTTGTGAATATAGAATGGCATGGTTTACAACAGGAATATTAAGAATATCTATTGATATGGAATTCATGGCTGCCAGCAAAGACAAAAACATATTGATGCACGATTCAGCCAAGTCGGAGAAAAACTTTGCTACAGCATCATTGATCAAATTTCCTATCAATTTTACTCACTCCTTTATTTAGATGGAGCAAGATACCAAAGGATAACCGTTACAATTGCATTTGCGCCTAGAGCTATACCACCCCAGATAAGAGTTCTTTTCATTGCAGAGTTATGTTGTTGTACCTCTCCAGCATCAGCATCGGACAACGATTTTTGCCATGCATGCCAGGCAAATTTAAGACCTGTTGTTGCTGGGATAATTCCATTCAATATTGTAAAAAACCATTTAATTACATCTTGAGTCCCTTTAATAATTTTTGGATCTGCTGGTTTTCCAGCTGCCATTGCTGCAGTTGCAAACAAAAGTGACATCATTGAGACAACGTATAATGCTTTCATTTTTTTAGAGCGAACCAATTTTGATATCATATCTTTCATGTTGTACCTCCGTTTTTTCTCTTTTAATCGATTGCCTCCATAAAGCTTGGCACCGATCTTTCTCCCTCGTTAATTTCTTCTACTTCGTTTTGATGATTAGAATCAGCATTAACGTCAGGAATGAACACATCTACTTCTTTAATTTTTCGTTTAATCTCACCTCCATCTGGAGTCAAGTCCTTATCAGCAGGCCATTGACTTAAATCAGGAAGTGGTAAGTAAGCAGGGTACTGTCTTGCTCGAATAACAAGAGAGAATCCTTCCGGCCATCTTAATATCTCATCGGCAGTAAGCAAATCTCTACTTGTTAAGCCAAAGCTTCCACCACGGCTTACACTACTTCCTTTCCCAACATTGTAAGAAGACGACTGAGTTGAAACCGTATACTTTCCACATCTTTCACTAATAGCTTTTGCTGTGGCTGGATCAGTGGTTAAGAGATAAATTAAATTCTGGCAATTACCACGGATCGTATTAGCTACTTCTTTTCCGTAAGCTGAATCAAGTTGGCTAAAATCTTGCAAGATAATATTCCATCGAACTCCTCGACCAAGAGATACCGTTAATTTTGTATCAAAGTCTTTAAGTGGAGGCATATTACCAAACTCATCAAGCAACTTATTCACACGGACAGGTAGTCTACCACCATTCACATTCGCGCACTCAACAAGTGCCTTATACGATTGGTCAACATACAAAGCAGCCAATGGATGCCTTGTCTTATCCTCGTCAGGAATAATCAAAAATACTGCCGATTTTTCTTTACCTAACTCATCAAGCTTGTGGTCTTGTTTGGATGTAAGATAACGAATTGATGGATCCGAAAAAAGACGTAATAATGATGCAACGTTTGAGAAAAAACTTCCCCTTGTACGCTCTGGTGCTAGAGTAGCCGTGTTGTATGCGTCCCTAGCAGGGTGATCAAATCGTAAATTCTCCATATAGTCATTGAGTGCTACATAATCTACAATCTGATTGCCTATCCTAACTTTCCTTGCTTTTCCGAGCTCTCCTAAAGTTCGATAAACCGAGTACATATGTTTTTGAGTATCATTTGGCGCTTCCATTGCAACTACCATAATTAATGCTGCAATAACAGATTCTGCCCCGTCTTTCCAAATAGACTCTCCGCCCTTGTCTCCAGGCTTCTGGTACACAAACATGTTTGCAATTGACCATGCATGTTGGGTAGCTGTTGCAATATCGCCGTCTTTAAGGGCGTCTAGGACCGGTTGCATTGGGTTCCAATAGTTCCCCCAACCAGGCTTTCTAAAGTCAATGACTTTGACCTTGTATCCCATTTCCATTAGGTATGTAGATGACCTATCATAGAGTTCACCTTTTGGATCCGTTAACAGCATGGATTCGCCCGCATGGGCCAGCATCCAAATTGTTGGGTACACTAGCCTTCTTGTCTTACCAGAGCGTGTGGTTCCGATAATACAAGTGTTAGTGTCATTAACGTCTATCCAAGCACTAGACTTTCGGCGTTTTAAAATAGCACCAAACACAATCCCACCGGCAATGACTATGGAACCAAGGGGCCATGTTTTGGATGTCTTATTTGTTTCCTTTCTATTTTGGAAACGGGCCGAACCGTACTGACCATTCCCTGCAGCTGGAGGTCCACCAATCCCTGTTAATGGAGTTGCACTAGGCATGTAGTTTTTACCTATGATGATAATGACTAAAAAAATAATGATAGGAATTTGAAGTATGGCATAAGTGCGCAATAGTAGATGCTCTTCAAACAAGGTTTCAAATGCCTTAAATGGGCTGTAATTGGAAAAAAGATTCAATGCATCATTCGGATTAATAATTAATGTTACGAGAAACACCAACATAGTCGGCAGTAATAGTAGATCCAGTAGAAATAATAAAAAAGCAGATAAGTACTTGGGTTTAAGTAGCTTTTTCAGATGTTTCGCCTCCTGATTGGAAATTAAAGCTATTCACCTGTCTAGTAATAAGTTAAGGGTTCAAAGCATTACCTAAGAAAGCGGTTAATGTAGCGCGTTGTTGCGATTCTACGGATACTTCTTTAGGCACATGTGACGTATTGTCATTCTCTAACGGTAAGATCTCATTAGCCTGCTGGTACTGCTCAGTAGAATTAAAATCGGTACTTCTTTCTACGTAATCTACCTTTTTCTCAGACCATAAATGGAGATAATTTTCAATCTGATCAAGACGAAGTAGAACGTCTCTTTTTTTTACGTACCCATCTTCCGAATACGCAGTATAAAACTCAATTGAGTTTTGAATGAAATCGGTCTGACCTCCATATTTTTGACAAGCCTCAGTAAATCTCGTGTATGCTGTAGGAGATAGCTCTACTAGAACACCGACCTTAACTTTTGTTGTACTATCTGTAACTGATACTTGCCCTATGCGCTTTTTGGGCACGGATATCCTCCTCTCTATTTATTCGAGACAAGATCTTTATACATCTCGATGACTAAAACATGAGCTGCTAACAATCCAAGTACTTGGGGAGTTTGAGTATGATTAATCAATTGAAGATTAGATATCTTCTCCTTGATTTTCAGGTAATACGTTGTTGATTGTTCACCAATGATAAATATGTCCTCCAAGTCCCCTATCTCGTTACCCCATGTGTCATCTACCCAATTGGCTATTTGAGATGCAAGTTCAATCTCTCCTTGATTTTGTAGCTCAAGGAGGTCATACGTTTTGCCTTTAAAATCTAATTCCCCATTGTATAAAACTACTGCCTTTTCAATTTCAATGAGATCTGGTTCTCCGTGAGACATAGACTTTAATTGGGTTTGAATAAATCTATAGGATTCCTTCATTCCGTAATTGTTAGGCGACATAGTCGTTAAAGGTGTCAATCCTACACTATCTTTCTTCATGTAAAGCAAATCGACTCCTTGATAGCCGATTTGTATGATTCCAATGGGCTTGTTAAACAAACTTCGAGCTGTAATATTTCCTTTTGAGTCATACAAAGTTGCATAATACATTCCAATCGTTTCGGGATAAACAACAACCGTTCTGATATTCAGTAACTTTTCCTCATCATTTATCTGAATTCCAATTTTCGTACCCTGGAGTATTTCCTGAACAGACTCATGCATCGCTTTAAATAAATGTTTAGGTAGACCTAGGATTAACTCAATTGGTTCATCAACATCTACTAACTGATGTACAGCTGTAGCTATAAAACACCTCACATATTCAAATCTTCGTTCGGTAGTCTCCCATCCTCGACTTCCACCTTTGGACAGGCCCTTCTCGCCTATGTAATAGCTACTCCCTTCTATATTTACTTGATACTTGCTTACTCCATATCCCATATTTGGTTCGTCAGCAGTGGGTACGATGATACTTGGGAAAGAGATAGATTTGTGATTTTTACATTCGACGCCGGTAATAAACCCACAACCTACATTGACAGCTATTCTCATGAACAAATCTTATCATCTTTATTCAGATATTTTTATAGTAGGAAACTATGATCTTTTAGTAGTTGCAGAATAGGAATTCATACTTTAAAAAAGCTCGTATGGCTATTTATGACAAGAAAAAAACATTCTGAATTGTGCTAATTCAGAATGTTTTCAGTAAATTATTATTCATCTCTTTCCCGTTGAGCTTGATAAATGCGTTGACGCTCCATTTGACGTTTTAGCATTTCTCCCTGAGCGTGTGTTCTCATTCTTTCTTGCTCAACTGCATCCCAAGCTTGCTTCCATAGAAGCTTCGCAAAATCCATCGAATGACCCGATTCATAACTCCGGTAATCCTTTGAATTTCGTCCTTCCCAGATATAATCGGTGTTAACCTTTAACGTATCACATAAGTTCTTGAAATCTTTTTTGGATACTACTGGTGGCCGTCCCCAAGATTCTGCATCACGGGAACTCTTCTCAACACTATCTACAAGCTTACCTATCCGATCTTCATCAATTCCTGCGCCTGATCGTTTATTCCAATCCAGTATGATTTTCTTTAACTGCTCTTTATCCAAGCCAGCAGCAATCAACACTTTCGTAAAATTCGTAATAAGCTCATTGACCTGGTCCTTAATCCCAAATTGCTTGGATAGAATTTGAGAATCATCTGTTCTTTTCTTTAATAAATCTAGCTCATTTACTTGAGATTCATCTAGATTTCCCGTTCTACTAGCCCATTGTTGGACTTCGAGCTTAACATCTTCTCCCGTATGTTCAAGCCTTAGACACTTGGCTAATGTCTCTGCCGTCCATTTACTTTCATCGGGAGCGACTAATTTTTGTGCAGCCTGCTTGAATTCATCGACTGCAGCGCGAAACTTATCTGTATCACGTACCATTATATCTTCGGTATGCCAGGGATAATCTGACTTAAGGTTTAGATTTGCACTTAATCTAGACCACGTTTGCTTCTTAAGATAATTGGTTTCTGCTTCATTCACGGTTTGTAGGATATTGTTTATTCCTTTAATGCCACCACTCCGCTGAGCAAGGTCTAAGATGATATCAGAACGTTCATTATCAGCTACTCCCAATTGTTTTAATGCTACATTAACGCAAAATGTTGTATATCCTTTTTCACTATCTGAAACATTTGCAGCAAAACTAGCCTTTTTAAGCTCTTTTATGAAAGCTTCCTTCTGGTCGTGTAAGAGTGTTACTTCCTCTCCTGGAACCCATGGATAAGCTGCTGTCACTCCCATATTCTTTGTTAGCCTGTTCCACTCAACTTCACCCAAATAAATATCATTTGCCTTCTTTTCAAGCTGTTTCATACTAGCTTTTATAGAAGTGACATCTTCCTCATTTAATCCACTTCGATCCAACAATCTCGATATGTACTCATTTTCATGGCCACTGAGTTTAAGAATTTTCATAACAGCAGCTGTATTTTGAACCTTTTCCTTACCAGATAATTCAGAATGGTCAAAAGTTTCTACTTTTGCGATGATTGCTTTTAAATCTTCTTCGCTGACATTCAACTTTGCTTGATCCATCCATTTTCGGACTATTTGCTCCTGACGATCAGGAAAATAGCCATATCTACTAAGTGCTTCGACGGATTTGGTTACAACCTCGTGGTCTAAATTCTGCTCCGGTTTACCCATTGCTTGCGAAAAAGCTTCTACTACTTGAGCTGCTTTTTCTGGAATAACTGTTCTTCCTACAAACTTACGCGACTCCGCAGCTGCTCGTAATACATGTTGTGATACTCGCTTCTCAAGATCGACCATTGCCTTATCAATTGCTTTTTTTATATCTGCCTCTTTAAATGTGTATTGTCTGGTCATATCCTCAACTGCACCCTTGTATTTTTCTATACTTTCTTTAAAGGAATGTTGATTTAATAACCACTTTGTCGTCTCGTCAACGGCAGCCTTTACCTCCACTGGCATGAACTTATATGCAATTCGTCCCTTTTGAGGCATGGCTTCACCTATTTCATCAATACGTTTAGCAAGTTCTGCTGCATATGGATTCGTTATCTTAGGCGAAATACCTGTAGTACCGGCTCCCATACTCTGCAGCTCCAATTCAACATCTTTATGTGCCTTACGAAGATCACGAAGGACGGACACAACATCAACGAGCTCGTTCTTGCTTAGATCTCGAATTAAGTCACGAGTCGCTGTTTTTTCTTGAAAAAGTCTAGAACGTTCTTCTGCATAGATTACATTCTGAAAAGTCTTCTGCACATCAACTCGTTCTGCATGAGATAATTTCCCTTTTCTTCGCTTAGGCTGATTCTCCCACATTACCAAATGAACATGAGGATGTCCCTGCTCCTGGTGGAACGCAGCTACCCAACGTAAGTTTGTTTCTCCTATTCCCATCTTTGCAGCTGCATCGGGAACTGTTGCACGCAAAGCCGTCTCCCAACTCTTACGATCGGTGTAATCCAGTTTTTTTGCATCCTCTTCCGTCAGACTAAGTACCACACGCCAAACTACGCCCTTGTGATGCAGCAGCTCCTCTTGAATAGCAGCCATATCGGGTTTCTCTCCTAGACCTGAGAATAAACCATGTGACCGTGGTCTCTCATCAATGTATCGAACATGCCCTGCAGACGTACCAGCTATACTTTCTCTAAGTTGACTCTCATCTACATTCTCAACACCTGGTCGAGTACCAATGTACTGTATATGAGCTGCATTCTTTTGCTGGATCATGGCATTCTCAGCTTTGAATCGAGAAGGTGCGTTAAATTTTATCTTGCATATAAAGGGAGCCTTCATTTTGTTGTGTTCCGAAATCAAGCTATCTATTCGATCTGCCATTAATTGTCCTCATTATGTACATTGTCTACTGGGTTTGGTGTTTTTACGAATGCCATACCTTTTTGACGTGCCCTTTGATGAAGAGCTGTTGTCTCCGTAACAGTCATCTTTCCAATAGTCCCTAGTGCTTCTAGATTTAAATACAGCGATGTTGACGCTGCTATGCCTGCTTTCGCAAGCAATTTAACGATTCTCTCCTCTGTAGGTTTTGAAGTTTCAAGCATTGCTTTTCTAATAAGAGAAAGAAGTTCATCCGCAGCAAACTTCTCAAGGAACTCTGCTTGAGCACCCTCCTTTAGGATTCGTCTCATTACATCTTGTTTGGTTTCTTTACGTTTCTGAGCAAGTGCAGTAATCATAATATCAGTATCCTCATCCAATCGTAATGGAACAGGATTTAAAAGCTTTTCATAACCATCATTGGAACTTGTTCTAGATTTGCCTTTAGATTTAGATTCACTCATTTTAAATTAATCCTCCTAATATGTAGTCTATTAACATATGATTATAATAGTATAAAAACCTGTTGCGTAGTATAATTTGAACAAAAAAAGTACCAATGTAGTATGTAATGTAGTACACCTTAACCCCTAATATCACAGGCTTTGCCTGTGACGTGTAGCATTGCGCGACTACGCGCCTTAACCTGCATTCACATCTAGCTCCTTTGTCGCCCTCTGTAAATGCCTCGCTGCCGCTCTGACCTGGTCCGTACTTTATCTGTTTTGCATCGTACTTGTTATGAATTCAAACCTCCTGACTCTACTTAAAATAGCTAACCAGCATGTATACTCCCCTAGTATCTTGGGAAAACTACTTTATGAAGTAACCGCCTTTCATAGTAACAAGAGAATCGGATTAAGATGTTTATTGATGTAAGAGAGTCATTCGGTTATAGAAATATCAACTGGATGCCTCTCCTAGTCAAACTATGCCGAGAATAGGTCTAGTAGTTAAGATAGGTAGTTCTATGATAGTGAACCCCATTTAATTTGATTCCAGACATAGTACTACAAGAGGATTTACTGTTTCTTGACTCACACTTTAGTACAGCATGCTCCCATTCTTCTGATTCTCATCCTGATTTGTTAAACCAAACATGTTCTTTCACTATTTATTCTTATAGATATGCGAAGGCTTGATCTCTCCTATTATAGTTTCAGGACTTGTTTCAGATTAACTTCTGAATAACTTCAGAAAAGTTTCTGAAAAAATGAAGCAAGCATAGGACTATACATATAGGGGTAGAATAGGATTTTCATTTTTCAGTTCTGCAAAAGTTCAGAAAAGATTCTGAATAATTTCTGATAATGTAAAGCAGTATTATGATGCATAAAAAAGAGATAGTACGTCGAAGCAGCCTATCTAAACAATGCGCCATTCCCTGTATAGACTTAATTCCTATGTCTTATGTAATCAAAACAACTTTGAAAGTTAGAAATACGAAGATTGCCATAATTATATATTGTGTTATGGTGTGTTATAATGTGTTATCATGTGTTTCTAAACCCCTTCTGAAAACTCCAAAAACCCTTATATATCAAGGTTTTCTTCATCAAAAACACAATGTGTTATGGTGTGTTATAATGTGTTATTATAACACGTAATAAAAAAGAGGCCTAAAATGGCCTCAATCTAGCTCACATTCGTGTTTATAACGCTCTGGATAGTGCTGTAGAATATATTCCTCGATAAAAATGTCTCTTTTCACTGAATCTTCTTGCTTTGAAAAGAAACCTACCTTTATCATTCGGTCACCTGCAGGTAGTTCCCCCCATTTCTGTAATGCTTCGATTCTTAATTTAGACCGGACTCTGCTTCTTGTTATTTCATCAGTTACTTCTTGTTGTCTTCTTGAAAGAAGCAAAGCTCTATTAGCGTCCTGCATTTCAGCTAGTTTTTGTTCAAGCAGCGCATTCATACCTTGTTGCATTTCATTTTGGAACTTCTCACTGAAACGATCAGATAATTCAATAGATACACCTGTGGAATCCTTATTATAATCCTCAGGAAAGGGCCTTGTTTCAACAGCACCTCTAGCTATTTCATCAAATATAACGTTCATTAACCACTTTTCATTTCGTCTTTTTACTATATACTCACCTATGTTTAGATCAAGTTGTGTGAAAATTCGATTTTTCGTTGCCTCTGACCTGTTTACATAATGAATGTTATGCAATTCAAGAGTGTTAAACCATTCTGTGACAGTAGATAGATGCTTCCCTAGTTTCTTTGAAAATTCTCCTACTTGCCAAAATTGTTCCTCATCCATCATCAAAACTCCTCACTCCTATTAAATGCCTATTCACTATGCTATTCCTATTCTACCATACCTATTCTTCCCCTACTACCTACTCTATGCCTATTATAGAAATTGGAATTAATGAGTCTTTTATACTTTATATCGCTATAGTAGCACTATTCACTAGTCTACCCCTATTAAATAAATCTATCCTATCCCTATTGTCTATTCTAGCACTACCGTAGATTTATATTGATATTTGCTTCTATTCATGTTATATTATTAATATAATGTGTTACCGTAACACATTATAACACATCAATTGCATCAAGGAGGGTTGCTAAATGAACTTTGATAGAAGTACAGCAATTAGCCTTGAGGATATATGTAGGAGAAATCTCAAAGGCACTGTACTAGATATTTTTTATATCATTATGCTAAACAATAATATTTCAAAAAAAGAGATTATTCAGCACTTCTTAAACTATGACACTGATACAACAGCAAAGGCTACCAAATACAGGCTTCTTGTTGATGTTGGCATAGCCAAGCTTGAAGGGGCCATGCTGATTGAATGCTGGAGAGAAGGTAAGAATCACCCATATACACTAACCGCATATGGACATGAAGCAAAAGAAATCATGAGAAATCTATTTGAAGAAGATTCATCTATGTGCTATGGCAGCAAAGTTATGGTTCATGCAACTTAATCCAATGGAGGGATTTCAGTGGTTCAATTAATAGACGGCGTTTGGACTCTAGAAGGGTTTGTTGAACAAAAAAATGCGGAACTTGGGCTACTTACTGGCTATATTGGTATTGGTCAAGTTGGGTCTAAAATGGTTGATGCCATTGCCGGTAAGATGAACAAAGCTGGTAATACGATGAATCCTATTATGATTATTAATTCCAATGATAGAGATATGACTTCATTAGAAAACGTTCCGAAAATGTTTCAGTTCGTCCTGGAAGGATATGAAAAAGGAATAGATAAACAATCCATTATTGCAAATGGTGCTCATATCTTTAATGCAATCTCTGAAAATATAGCTCACTGTAACAAGATTTATGTAGTTTGCTCTCTTGGTGGCGGTACAGGAATGGGTACTCATAATGTTTTAATTGATGCCATAACGGATTGTATGGGTATACCTTTTACCAAGTCTAAACTGCATGTTGATGTTCGAGTATCCATGCTAGAAGAGGCAATATTTATAATTACCCTTATGCGCTGACTACATTTGGACATGAAGCAAACGAGGTCATCAAAGATCTATACAAAGATTTATCTAAATCCTATGGCAGCAAAGTTATGCTTCATGCAACTTAATATATTTGGAGGGATTTTAATGACTAATAAGATAGATGGCGTTTGGACTTTAGAAGGTATTGTTGAACAAAAAAATGCGGAACTTGGGCTACTTAATGGATACGTTGGGATTGGTCAAGGTGGGTCTAAAATGGTTGATGCCATTGCTGGTATTAAGAATAAAGCTGGTAATCCAATGTATCCAGTAATGATTGTTAATTCAAATGTTGGTGATATGACTTCATTAAAAAACATTCCAAAGAGACTTCAATTTGCCCTAAAAGGCTATGACAAAGGAGTAGGTAAAGACCCGGCCGTTGGCAAGCAAGCATTTCAAGAAAATGGCGCTCCCATCTTCAATGCGATAATTGAAAATATGGGACATTGTAATATGATTTATGTTGTTTGCTCTCTTGGTGGAGGTACAGGAACTGGTGCTCTTAATGTACTAGTCAATGCAATTTCAGATCATCTTGGTGTTCCTGTCTCTGTAATTTGTTCAATGCCTAGACCAAATAAAATTGAGAGCCATAATGCTTATAATGCATTAGCAGAGCTTGCTCCAAAACTAAGAGAACTAAGAGAAGATGATGAAGGGCGTACATATCGTGCTCTCGAATCTCTTGTACTATTAGATAACGAAAAAATTATTCTTGAACACACAAATAATCCAGAAGTTACTGGTCTTACATGGGACTTTTACTCAAACTATAAATTTGCAAGTATCACACATGAATGGAATGTACTAAGCACACTTGAAAGTCAATATACTGTAGATGCTGCTGACCTCTCTAACCATATAATTACTGGCGGAGGACTTATTACTTACGGTAAAAAGCGTATTAATTTAGATGAGGTAAGGAATAAAGAAGATCTAATCTCAGAAATTATTACTACATACAAGGAAAATAATGTACTTGCTAACGGATTCGACTATGAAAATGATATGCGTGCTATGGCAATGGTCGTTGTCATTCCTCGTGAACGAGAGAATGTGTTGAACCAGGATACACTTGAAATAATTCGTACTCGTATTATGGAAGAGCTGCCTAACATTAATTTCTACCCTGGCTTTGTAACATGGGGAAGCAAACGAAATGCCGTAGTTTATACAATGGCAAGATTAGAAGGGTTGCCGGAAAGAGCAAAAAATCTTCGTCAAGAAGTTGAAGAGCTTACAAAACGAGAAGAAGAGAGTAGACAACGGACATCCGGCTTTGATATGGGTGCCATAATCGAATCTAGTTCCCGTACTACCACTCGTAGAGCTACTGGTGGAAATCCATTTTTAACAGCAGCTTCAAAGCCTGCTAATACTATTACTACAAACCCATCAATTAATAAGCCAAAAACGAATCCATTTGAAGTATAACCCAATTTTGCTCTATTAGTTCTTACTAATAGGGCTTTTTTGTTTAAATACAAGCATTTCGGGAATAATAATAGTAAGAAGGGAGGGTTTGAATGTCAGATCTTCGATACTTGATGCATTCTATCTTTTGGTGCAGTGAAAGCATTTATAATTGCGAAGAATTGGCCAATTTTTTAATTCGTAATGGAGTTGCTGGTCAATACGCTGAAATTTCAAAAATCCCTTCAACGCAGAGGTATTGCGTAGGAAAGCCCATGATCTTTACCTTGATTTACGATACCTGGCGTCTATTGGCTAAGCACCGAGCTGTATGCCTTGAACTCAGACATAACAACTTCTATATTCATCCCATTATCTATCCTCATTTGCTCATCAATTTCTTTCACTCAAAATCGATTCTAAGCAGCTCAACACCAACTATGCACGCTGCAGCTGTAGGGAAGCAACTAAGATTCAACATCTGGGAGGGTAACAATGCACCTACTAGCATGCACAACTGGACTGGTACTGTACTTTCTAAGGTAAAACGTTCTAACAATCCAATAGAATACATCATAAGAAGAGAACATGACGATGAAATCATTAAGCTTACTAGAGACTACTTACTTCCGATACAAAAAAAACTATGAAATAAGAGATTCTTAGAGTATAGCGCCTCAATAGTGCAATTAAGCTACTGTATACCGGGGGGACTCCCAATTAAACATCATCAAACTGTGGATATCTTTATTCTTCAATCAAAGGTTATCCACACCCCGTGTAAAAAGGTAACAACGCTACGCGTTCTATATAAATATTGATATTAAACATATCTCCCCACGCCCACCCCTGCATTATGTGGCTGCTGGATTTAATATTTATAAGGAATTTTTGCACTAATCGCTTGACATCGATCGGGTTGGGGGGATAATCGGGATTGCGGCAGCCACAGCCCCCCTTTAATATAAAACGATATATATGCAAAATCGTCTTACATCAAAGAAGAGCTGATGGATTATCGGTCTGCCGTCACGCATAGGGGAACGGCTCCCTCAGGCTCCTAACTAAAGGAGCGTCCATTGGTAGTAGGTCTACCAAAGCTGTTGTTACAACGTGTCCAGGTCGTGCTTTACCACGTATAGTCTCATCACTAACTACAACAGCCAGCCTACGCCGAAGCGTACACGGACGGGTCATACATCATCCTATCACGGCGCAGCGTGTAGGAATGAGTATATTGGTCGTTGGAGTCACAACGCCAATTCTGGAATGCCTTGTGGGCTTATGAACACAAATAGACTTTTACCCATTTAACGGAGGACACCCGCAGCTCTTCTTCCCCGGACGTTGTGTCCTGACTTATTAGCCCGCCGGGGAGGGTACTTCGCGGGGGGTGGGACGACTGGAACCATCACCATCAACGGCAATAAATTGCCGAGTTTGTTTATAGTCGTTTTGGGTGGCATTGAGCGCCCAATATTCAGCTGTAAAGCTTTCTTTCATTTCGCACCTATGTATTTAATCCGAACATATAATCCAACAGTCATATGGCATGTAGTGCAGAAGGGCAAAGGTTCAACCTGCAGCTGCATCTTTTCTGTGCGAATATGACCATTAGGACAAGCGTATTTATAGTAATGAATGCGTTTAGGCTTACTCTTCTTTTGCTTAGGTTTCTTTGACTTCCGACGTTTCTCAATAAACATTGATGTTCCAGCAGAGCCCTTGTGATATCTGGGCATAACCAGCACACCTCCATTAAAAGAAAATTTGTCTTGAAGGAAAAAAGGCAATAAGAAACTAAGCCCTCGGACACTACTTTTTTGAAAAAATCGAGATTTCAAAAAAGTTTCCGGAGCAATTGGCGTATTCTTTTCTGATCCTTTTTTACTAGACAAGTGTAAAATACTAGAATCCTAAAAAAGACAATAGGAAATTAGGCCCTCATAACCTCGTCTTCAAAAAAATTGAAAATAGGGAGGGTTAGAACAGTAAATCCTATTCACTTAGATGGGCTCAAAGCCTATGTACACTGGTACTAGTAGCCTTAATCCCTTGTAAGCTACATTCAAACAACTAAAAGAGCCCTGATTCCGTCCGATCTTAACGTCGGTGGAATCAGGGCTCACGAATGTCAGTAATATGACCTATGAAACTACTCCTAATTTCATTAGAAAGCTTGATACTAAGGCTTTCAATATGATAGAATAAGCTTAACAAGTTGTTGAAAACAACAACAAATAAACCTATTTTGTTTAGGAGAGTCATCGTGTAGCGCCTGTTTCGTCGATGGAAGTGATCGAACGGAGCAGCTGAGGGTCGCCAAACCCTTGCCGCTGAAACGGTGGCTTTTTTCATTTGTCCGAAGAAAAGGATGTCTATCGATAAAAAGATATCATCCTTTAGATCTAACTATATCATAATACGAGTTTCAAGAGAAGTCGAATTTTGCATATTGCTGGGAAGTTATCAACAATAACAAAAATAATTTACCATTTTTCATGTCAATCTCTCATAAATACCTGTAGATAACCTGTAAATGATGTTTTTCAATGCTATAAAATTGAATGTTTACATTCAAAAATGATAGAATATTAGTATCTCTTACTGAGGAGCCTATTACATATGATTACGATCGAGAGAGTTACCGAGGAGCTGCACGCTGCCTTTCGTTGTTTGAATAAAGAGTTTTTCAATACTGCGCTGCCGGAACCGGCTATAACGATTCAATCAGGTGGTAAACGCTTGACGATGGGCTGGTGCACCACAAAACCTATTTGGCGTGATAATGATGCAAAGATCAAGATGTACGAGATTAATATTGCTGCAGAGTACCTTAATATCGAGTTCTATGAAACGATGGACACGATGCTTCATGAAATGGTCCACCTCTATAATCTCGTAAACAATGTGAAAGATGTTTCTCGAGGCGGCCAATATCATAACAAACGTTTTCGTGATGAGTGTTTACGACGAGGTTTCTACTATGAGTCGAATAAGCCAGATAAGCGCCTGGGTTGGTCATTCGCTAAAATCACAGAAGAGACAAAGCGGATTATCGATGGATTTGATATTGATAGAGAGGTATTTGTTATAGCACGGAATACGTTTGGTAACATGCAACGGACTCCAGAAGATGAAGATGAATCTCCTGTAAAACAAAAGAGTCATATACGAAAATACGTTTGTTCGTTATGTGGTATTTCCGTACGAGCCTCAAAGGAAGTAAATATTCGCTGTGATGACTGTGATGAGAAGATGGTCGTTGAAGACTCCGAAGATGAATGAAGCACTTGATGTTAGAATCTTTTAGAGGCAAAATCCCCCCCCTTGTTTAAAGCTTCGTTAAACAGAGAAAGCTAGTATAAACAAAAGACAAGGAGACGGGTTCCTATTTTGTGGACTAAAGAAGAAGTAATTATTAGCTTGCTTAATGATGAAATGCCAAAGAGGAAAATGGCTGAGTTCTTACAGTTAGTTAAACCTTGGAATAAGTATAAACGCGAAGAATTTGCGGAGCTTGTAGCCTATGAAGCAAGCGTTAATATTGAGCTTTCGAATCAACTTGATGAACACCGGCTCCAGTTTAACGCTAGGGAAGAATTATGGGATTTGTATCTCACTGAGCAAAATACAAATCCACCCGTATTGACCAGAAAAGATTGGGTGACGCTCCTACGAGAGTACAAAGAAGCTAATCCCGTTCGCAAAAAATACTTGGGTCTATTACCAAGGCCGCATGAATAATCATGCGGCCTTTGCTTTAAATAGAGTATACACGACATAATTTCTCGATCGATGGATACTGATATATCCTTTCAATGAGAGGCGCATTGTCATACGTCAGGATGATATCAGCGCCAGGCGTTCCGGAATGAAGAGAATCCAGGAGAAGCTGCAGCCTATAATGCTCAGACTCATCATAATAATGCCGGTATAAGCTTTTTCCTTTCGCCACATACGGCGGATCGATGAAGATTGTTGTTGTTGGCCGCCAATATTCCTCTTCGATTAATTCGCATGCATCCTGGTTCAGGATCTCATATCGATCGGCCAGATGGTGTATCGTTTCAATTCTGCTGCAGAGTTGTTCTGGATTCCATCTGGAAAGCAGCTCCTCCTTTGCCCCGTGTCTTCCACCTAGCGGATTTGCGTAATAGATACCCGAAAATGCCAATCGGTTCACAAGCAAGGTAATCCAGGCCGCCTCTATTAGCGTACAGCCCACATAATCTGCTTTTACTACTTGCTGAGCGTCAAAATACATTCGGTGGGTTGGCTTGCAGCTGCGTATTCGCTTTACCAGCTCCTCAGGCATATGCTTGATAACCCAAAACAGAGCATAAATCCCAACATCTTTATCATTCAAAATGAGCTTATCAATTACGCCAGCCTCTAGTAATGCTAATTCGGCACTGCCGCCGCCGGTATATGGGCTTACTAGCGTCTTATACTTCCCCTCCTGCAGCTTATGATACAGTACGGGAATAAACTTACTTTTCCCGCCAGGATACCGCAATGGGGAAAGCTGTTTTTTTAGCTTGATAGGTACGCTGGGAACCGGCGTGACTGCTTGTCCCTTTTCTTCAAGAATTAATGTGAATCGGTGATGCTGTGTTCCACTGTAATACGTAAATCCATCACAATGATCACACCAAAACCCTTCATCACTATGATCAATCGTTTCTAGTAGCGGATAATACTCCTCGCAAAACTGACAAATCAACAATTTTACTGTGCTCTCCTTCTTTTTATTGGCATTCTCTTTTTAGGCCTAGCTTTTACGATAAGCGATTCAAATGAAAGGATCTCTGTCGGAGATAGCTTATTTATCAAATCCTTAATGTTATTAGTAACTAGCGAACATAAATGCTCACCATCACTCCATTTACATTCAAATACAGGCTTTTTTAGATTGACGCAGCCTAATAGATTTTCATTTTTCGTACGCGCTGCAGCTGAACGATAACCTTTGAACGCATCATCTTGAGTAAAATCGATAATTACGCATGTATCGTTAATGAAGTATATCCCAAGCAAGTAATTCTGGTGTGCCTTCGTTAATAATTTTGCGACCTGTTCTTTATTCATATGAATAACCTCCAGCATGATTGATTAAAGAGCGCCACTTCTCGTGTATGCTTCGGAAGATAATAGGCAGCGCCTTACGTTCTAGTTCACGAACACGGGATCCTGATATCCCATGTAAAAGCCCAATTTCTGCATAAGTAGATTTTTCATATCCATTTAGCCCGAGATGCCGGCAAATAATATCACGTTTACGCTCATCTGTTACAAAGGCAACCCTGGATGCTAATAGTTCATAGAACTCTTTTTCCTCCTGGGCATTTAGCTTCTCGATCTTCCTTGGATTCTTGCGTGCCTTTCCATACCAGAGTGATAAACACCCCTTTTGAAACACCTCAATTTTGCTCGCTGCCATGATGAACGCCTCCACGTTGTGCTGCTCATGCTTTAAAACAGCATGAGCAGCGAATATAAGGTTAGTTGTCTAGCTTTGAAAGATAATAGCTATATTCAGACCCTTCAAACATTTGGCCTTGTATAAGGGCCTTCAAGGCCTTCTCTCGACGCTTTGGTCCAGAGCCTACCCTTTCCAAAAACGAATCTATACTGATTAATCCTTGTTCGTTGGTTTGTCTATTCCATTGGATGACTTTAATTTCCTCATTACCCTTTCGTTTTTGAGCCTTCTTATACGCTTTATAACCATCGCGTACTAGAGGGAATGAAGATGGTACGAATGGAGCAAGTTGACGCCTAACTAAATCATAAACTTCCTCCATTTCGCTTAAGCTCGGCTTCCCCTTAAAAGTAGGAACCTCCATATAGTTAACCTTTTTTATCGATCGATCTTGTGACAATACAAAATTATGAAAACAGATATCAATCCCCTGCTGATTAAGACCACGCCCATCATCGGTTATTACTACAAAATAGCGAAGGCCGTCTTTGCTTTTTCCAAGATACTCAAATGCATACTTCATCGTTCAATCCCTCCAATGAATGTGACTTAATACACTTGATCGGTCTCATTCTCTTGTTGCTTAGTCTCGCTCCACATCTGACGAAATATAACGACCATACCAATGAATAAGAGAACACCGAGAAGATTGAACCAGGGGGAATTTACTACCTCACCTAAAAATTTCACTGTTGAATTGGACATTGTTTCTTCATCCTTCCTTTGTTAGAATGAAGGAGCGAAGGCACCGGCTAAGTTCTTTCGCCCCAAGCCATTCGCGATTGAGCGAATGGCTTTACTTATTTTTTAACCTTGCAACTAATGTATGGTACCTGTTAGTTACTACATCTAAATCCTGCGATAAACGAAGCAAGTCATTTGTAACACCGCGAAATTCCTTTCCCATACGATTCAGCTCAGCTCTCATACTTTCCATTTCTTCATAGAGACGTTTCACATCTTCTGGGGTACTCTTCTTCGGCATTGGATACATATAAGACTCCCTTCAAGAAGCAAGGTGGCATTAAATGCCGCCTTGCTTCTTAAATAGTAGATTTGCATACTCTGTAAACATTTCATCTACAGACTTTACAGACTCGATCAATAGCTCCTCTGCTGAATCCTTCCCTTGCATGGCCGCAAGTAGGTTCAACTTGAGCAATTGATCCGGATTCAATGAATCCATTGTGACGGCCATCTTTCTTCGATTAGGGAAAGGAATAATCGTACATGTCTCTGTACTTTTCATCAGATGATGACCGATACCCAATGCTTGTCCTGCCTGCACCTTACTTGGATTTGTTTTCCGTCTATCGATGACCGGATAGCTGTCCCTCATTAAATCGGGATAATCCATAGGTGTAATGCCTGAAAGGCTGCCTTGTGTAATTAACTCCATCTCAGCTGCAGCACGTTCAGGTTTATTGGCATCCAAGTACGTCTTCTCCCATGATTCCATGTAATCGATAAGCGCTTGCTTACGCCCATCTGACAGCTGACGAGAAGCGTCTAAATGTCGCGCCCCCACATAAACAATCCCCTTCCATTCATATCCCGTAGCTTCGTGTCTATCATCGATATCAAGAATACGGGTGTAACTCTGAAAGCGATTCAGAACTTTTTCCACGTCATGCTCCAGCGGTCCATCTGTCCAAGACACTCGAACCGAATCGTAACTGGAACGAGAACTGAACTTGATTCCTGGGAACACTAATTTAAGTGCCTCCACAATGTGACGTTTCGTTTCTTTCCCGCAAATAAATTGTTTTTCCATCGTACATCCATCCTTTTTATATAAATTTGATTCCAAGCTGGAAAGACCGACTGGGTCTACCCCACATCCGGCAACGGCTGTGTGTCTAGCCCTAGCGGCGATGAGCGGAATCCTTTAAGGTTTGAGAACAAAAGTGTTACTAGAGAGCTTGCTGCTTTCGTATGGAATTTTCAAAGAGCAGACATCCGTGTAACGTTGTGGTCATAGCCAAGGTCTTCACACCGGAGACAGCCGTGCAAGGGTATGCCCGTTAGGGACGGCGTAGCCGCCCTTGCAGGGCTGTTTACGGTGTGATTGGCTAAGATTGACCAATACGTTACGTCTACGGATGTGCGATGAAAATTTCAGGAGAAAGGAGCTCGCAGCAACTACCTG
>NZ_VNJK01000008.1 GCF_007786455.1 Paenibacillus agilis
CATTTGTAATGCTGACGAAATTCATTGCTGAATTTCTTATATCAAACGTTTCACTCGTTGTTCAGTTTTCAAAGAACAATTCGGCTCAGATCACTCATCTTTCGATTCGTTTTCTTTCGCTCTCGTTCGCCGTGTTTCTCAGCGGCGACTCTTATAATATATCATGTTGTCGTTTCAGTGTCAACATCTTTTTTCAAAAACTTTTTCGTTGTCTTTCGACATCGTTTGTCTTTGTTTTTTTGTTTCGTCCGAAGCGACGTTTATTAATTTATCATACACAAGCCACCTCGTCAACTATATTAATACTGCCATTTTAAGGAATACAATTCCCGCTAAGCCAGGCACCCCAAATAGCCCTACTGTTATTAGGGTAAGAGGGTTAACAGCAACCTCTACATCCATCCCTAAACCTGTCGAATTAACTAAATACAACATAACAAACGCACCGATAGCATGAAGCATAAACCAGGACATCCCCCTACGTGCTTCTTTGTTTCGTAAGAGCATCCCCATTAAAAGCAGCAAGGAAACAGCCAGCACAACGATAACAATCAACCTCATTACGAGCACCTCTTTATCAATTGGCGATAGGCATTCGTTCGAAGATTGTTCTGCTTGGCCCTTTTCAGCAACATAGCTAATCGCTTCTCCGATGCTTCCATTGTACAAATTGCATAATCCGTTTCGTCCATACCAAGAGCATATTCGAATCGTACCTGAGCTTGCTTCCACTCCATAAAAGCATCATCAAGTTCCTCAATTAAACGCTGATGCTCGAGCTCGAGTTCCGCGGCTTTCGAATGATTTGCTTGCAAATTTGAATCAGTATGCCTTTTTACTACCTTCCGCAACTGTTTATTAAGATTGTCCCACCAAATCATGTTGAACATACCAACACCTCCATAAGCTCGTCTACTTTAAGCTTATGGATGAAAACTTCTATATAGAACGAAAACCGATACATGGATTCATAACAGAATCTACGTACCGGTTTATATTAGCGTATTGCACATAAACAGCATATAAGCACCCAGACAACTAAAGGCTATCTATAATTCACGACGTCCTTCTAGCGCTTTTGATAACGTAACCTCGTCTGCATACTCCAAATCTCCGCCCACAGGCAATCCGTGCGCAATACGGGTCACTTTAATACCGAAAGGACGAACAAGGCGCGATATGTACATCGCAGTTGCCTCACCCTCGATATTCGGATTTGTCGCCAAAATGAGTTCCTTTACTCGTTCGTCACTAAGGCGTTTTAGTAATTCCGCCAACTTGATATCTTCAGGTCCAATACCCTCCATAGGAGAAATCGCACCTTGCAGCACATGATAATGCCCTTGGAATTCCTTCATTCTCTCCATCGCCACTAGATCTTTCGTTTCCTGCACAACACATATAACAGAAACATCCCTTGATTTGTCCTGACAGATTCGGCAAGGATCTGTATCCGTAATATTGCAGCAGACCGAACAGTAGGTTAGATTGCGTTTGACGTTGACCAACGCCTTAGCGAAATCAATCACGTCATCTTCCTGCATGCGAAGCACATGGAAAGCAAGACGAGCCGCTGTCTTGGGTCCTACCCCTGGAAGGCGCGAAAATGCTTCAATTAGCTTCGCTATCGGTTCTGGATAATACATAATCCCGCTCCCTCTTGAACTTGTCCATGATACAAAATAGTGGTGCCCTGCATCCAAGATGGAGCGTGACACCACTATGGTCGTTCATTCATTTAGCATTGCACCTAATACCCCTGGATTAGAACAATCCTGGAATTTTCATACCACCTGTGAATTTAGCCATATCATCATTAGCCATATCTTCTGCTTTAGTCAAAGCATCATTTACAGCTGTGATGATTAAGTCTTGAAGCATCTCAATATCGTCTGCATCTACTACTTCTGGCTTGATATTAATGGAAAGAACTTTTTTGTGACCATTTACTTCAACGGATACAGCGCCGCCACCAGAAGTACCATTAGAGATTTTGTCAGCCAATCCCTCTTGTGCCTTCAACATTTGCTCTTGCATCTTCTTAACTTGCTTCATCATTTGATTCATATTGTTCATCGCCGTATACTCTCCTTTATTCTCCAATTAGAATGTTATTCTTTTATGATAACGAGTTCTTCTCCAAACATCTGGATAGCCTCGTCAATCCACTTTCCCTTTGTATCCTCTGCCCCTTCTTGTTCTAACTGAAACGCTTCACTCGGAGCATCAGAAGGTTTATCCGTCACTTCCCAGTCTTTGAGCATCATCGTATCCAAACGATAAGGCTTACCCAACACTTCCTGCAGCACACGCTCAATAACCTCGCGATTGGAAGGCTTCTCAGTCGTGTCCCGATGGATGGTGTTCTTGAATGCAACCAATAGGCCATCTTCAAGTATAGATACCGGTTCACCATTAACGAGCCATGCGTGGATGGTTACACCCACTTCTTTAACTCGTTGGAGTACTTGACCCCACTGACCACGAACTTGTTGGAATTGCGGACTGTTGCGATTTGCTACATATTGTTCGAACTGCGGCGGCTTTTTAGCATGTACAGAAGCTCGAACATTTTGACGAACAGCAGCGGCCGTACGCTCACGTGTAGAACTTGCAGCGGACGATCCCTCCGTATGAACACCTTGCTTCAAAGCATCATTTAACTTACTTTCAAGTGCGGCCACTTGGCGTTGAAGCTGTTGAACAATACCAGAGGCTTCAACAGGAACATTCCCCGTTTTCGCTGCCGATGAAGAAGCCGATACTGTACCTGAACGTTGAGTCGCTATATGCAATAGCGCAACTTCAAATAATGTCTGAGGCTGTGTTGCATACTTCATTTCTGTTTGATAACGATTTAACGTATCAATGACTGCAAATAAGTCCGAAGCACCGTATGACTCAGCAATATCACGGAACGTATTGACTTGTGTCAAACGTTCTGTCATCACTCCCCCATCAGGCACCAGCTTGACCATTAGCAGGTCACGGAAGAAGTATAACAAACTTTCCATGCATTTGTCCGCACTTTTACCTTCTTGCATCATCTGTTCAATTACAGTTAGTACGGTTGCTACATCTTGCTCACGAACTGCTAGAGCCAACTTAGCGAACTGCTCCTCAGGCATGCCCCCTGTAATATCAAGCACTTGTTGATAAGTGACACGCCCATCTGTAAAGGAAGCCGCTTGATCTAATAGGCTTATTGCATCACGCATGCCGCCATCGGACAATTTCGCAATATATTCTAAGCCGTCTCGATCCGCTTCAATCTTTTCTTCTGAACAGACTTGTGCCAACCGATCTACTTGCTCTTCAAGTGATACTCGACGGAAATCAAAGCGCTGACATCTCGATATAATTGTGGCAGGAAGCCGATGCGGCTCCGTAGTTGCCAAAATAAACATCACATGCGCAGGAGGCTCTTCCAATGTCTTCAATAGTGCATTGAAAGCCTCGGTTGTCAGCATGTGTACTTCATCGATAATGTACACTTTATGACGAACTTCGGTAGGAGCGTATTTAACTTTCTCGCGGAGATCTCGAATTTCTTCGACACCACGATTAGACGCAGCATCAATCTCTACGACGTCCATAACAGCTCCAGCTGTGATACGTCGGCACGCTTCACATTCATTACAAGGCTCAGTGCTCGGACCACGTTCACAGTTAACCGCCTTGGCTAATATTTTGGCCGCACTCGTCTTCCCCGTTCCACGCGGGCCGCTGAACAGATAAGCATGCGAAAAGCGCTGCTCCCGCAACGAATTCTGTAGCGTTTGAATTATGTGCTGCTGGCCAACCATGTCACCAAATGACTGTGGCCGCCATGCGCGATACAATGCAATATGACCCATACTGTAACCTCGAAACGTTTATACTAACATCACTTCATGCGAAGCTTGTTATATTATACTATATCACAATTACAAAAAAAACAGCCACACCCTCTAACACCTGTTATTGGGTATTAGTAAGGTATGGCTATTGTAAAGGTTGTGCCGTATCCTTTGGATGCAACACGGATGCCGCCTCCCATATCAGAAATAATTCTCTGACACACGGACAATCCCAATCCAGTTCCATTGGGCTTTGTTGTAAAGAAAGGATCGAATATTTTGTCTACAAGGAATCCCGGAATCCCTGGCCCAGAATCGTGTATATCTACCAGAACGCACTTACACGATTCGTCTATTTTCAAATAGATCGACAAATGCCCTCCATCAACCATAGCCTCAATTCCGTTCTTGGCTATGTTAAGGAATACTTGCTTCAGCATCTCCCGATCAGCTACTACAGGCGGTAGCGGCACTGTATGGACTACACGAACATCCACATTATGCATAACTGCTTCATTTCGAATAATGGGAACAATCTCTTCCATTACCTGTTCAATACGAAGCTGTTCGATGTTTAAATCTTTAGGCTTGCTCAAAAGTAAGAACTCACCCACTAATTCATTAATACGATTCAATTCGGTAAGCATAATATCGGCGAACTCAACTTCTTTGTTCATCCCGCGTTCCGTTAGCGTCCTTTTGAACATTTGAAGGAACCCTTTAATTGAAGTTAGCGGATTACGGATCTCGTGAGCTGTACCAGCAGCAATTTGCCCAACCATAGCCAATCGATCATTTCGTTGAACCTGCTCTTCTAACGATTTGAGATTAGTAACATCCTTAAATAGTACATATGCCCCTAAAATCTGACCATCTTCACATCGAACAACATTCGAATCCATTAACAGCTCATGACGGTAGGTTCCATTCTGCCAGGAAAAAGCATAGTTAGTAGCAACCACTCCCCCTAGCAGCGATCGCTTGATCGGATGATGCTCCTTCGGCATCGCTCCAAACAACTCGTTGATACGGTGATTCACCACCTGCTCCCGACTCCACCCTAACAATTTGCAAGCCGTATCACTTATATCAACCAGCCTAAATTGAAGATCTATGAGCAGCACGCCTAAATTGACATCACGTAAAAACGTATCAGCAAAACGCTGTAACAATGTCACAGCATCTCGTTCACCAGTAGTAGGAGATCTTCGCCCTTCTGCCAACTTCGAGACAGCTTCTTCCAGTGGTGTTATAGGTCCGTTATGCACGCGCTCACCCCATATATATATTCATTGAAGTGTATGTTCAATGATGCATGTTCACTCTGTAGAAAAACCTCTCACCAAGCTTCATAGCATCATTATTCTTATGTATCTTTCTCTCACAATCAGTGCCCATCATATATTTACATATAAAAAAACACCGAGCAATATCGGTGTCAACGCGCTAGTCTAAATTATAAGATAGAACCGTGCACCTGTTATTGATAATTGCGATCCAAGCGGCACTCCTATGCGACAGCTCAGGTTAGGCTTCCCTCCGGCACATACGCTAACTTACTTATGGCTGCTTCCTTCCGGACCTGACCAGGTTCATAAGCGCATATTGCGAAGGACCAAACCGTCAACACCACACATAGGCTCCAGCCTCACATCGACAAAACCTCTAACAGGAATTCAACCTCGCTACAGCGGATTGCGAGTTACAGGGCACCGCTACCTCCCCGTCTAGCACGGCAAGACCTAGTATAGACTATTTACAGACAAGTTGCAACTCAAGTTAAACTTTAACAACCTAGCCGGCCTATTAATAACTATTAGAGAGTCATATAATTGTAGACTCATCATAGCCATTTCGACTCCAGAGTTTCCTTAGCCACTTAGTTCCAATGATTTTTTGTGAGACAATGCATGCAAGCTGTACCAAGTCGTACTTATCAAAGCTGTTATTCCCCCCGCGACTAAGTAACCATTCCATGTCATACCCGAGGTAGAATACACAGCTTTTAGAAGTATTGAGCTAACTAACGTAGCTAAGGCGAGTAGGATAACGTAGGAAGTTCCATTCCAATGCATTGCATTTTCACGAAATACTACGGCGATAATAAACAAATGTAGACAAGCAAACAAAGCGATGAGCATACATAGAACGATAAGAGGAATATATTCCGATAATTCTCTTGGAAGCCCCAGATCTGGCCATGCACTCTGAACCATTTTCAAAATGAACCGAATCATCCCTACCATAAGTAGAGAAACGAACGCACTAATTAAAGCACTAGCCCAATTCGGCATACTGTCCTTGGTCCTAAAGCAACGTAAGGCAATAAATTGTACTGCGCCATACAGAATAGCCAAACCCAGAAACAAGGCCACCACTTCCATTGGATATTTGAGGTTCACTAGATCCAACAGAAATCCAAGTGACATCTCAATAATCTTTTCCCACATCAAACTTCCTCACCACGAATCACTTCGAAATCTAGATTAAATGGATCGTCCGGCAAAGTCTGATCCTCATTTATAAAAGAGTCGGTAGTGGGAACCGATTGATCCACTTCTTCGATTCGAATACCATCAACCCAAACTTGACCTTCCCCGCTCAATATAACGCCGAACGCAATCGCTTCAGCTAATGGGTCGACATCGAGCACAACATCATACTGTGCCCAGTCCTTCGTACCCACTACTGGTCGATTCATCATATTATCAAAAGCCAATGGCTCCTCATTCTTACCATCCACACGCATCCACAAACCAGCCATTTGTGCTTCTTTCGTCTTCAGAAATCCAGTTAGTCGCAATCGTTTACCTTGATATTTTTTCGCCTTAAACATTTGCATCAACGTTCCAAATCCTTGTGGATTAGCATTAGCTATCCCTTTAACGGTTGCGGATACTGTGCCGCGATGCACAACTAGTCGATCCAACTCAGCTTGATATTGGTTAGGAAACATCCCTGTAAACAGCCATCCTACGGGAAGCTTACTCTGCACATTCTGTATTTCCTGTTGTTCTACATATTCATTGTAGCTTTGACCAGAACCTGTCTGATGTTCATTTTTAGACATATAAGAACCAACCTCCTCCTGTGTCCGTTGAAACGGCCTAAATCCACTACGATACTGCTGCGGAGTCATTTGATACTGACGCTTGAACGCCCGAGAGAACGAATCTTGTCCAGCAAAACGATACTCTAAGGCAATGTCCAATATGCGCTTGTTCGTCGAAAGTAATTCCATTGCCGCCAAGGTCAATCTCCGCTCCCTAAGATAGGCAGATGCACTAATACCGACATGCTCCTTAAAAATTCGATGAAAATGGAACCTTGAAACTGCTGTATGCTGGACAACGTCTTCGAACTCCACATCTTCTTTTAGATGAAACTCCATATAGCGTATCGCTTCTCGGACCCACTCTTTATGTTCCACCCACATGAACAGCACCTTCTCTCGATCAAATCCACAGCATTATCATACAAGATTAGGAAAAGATTGTTTTGACATTTTGTGCTCACTAAAAATGGGCAAAAAAATAAACTCCCCTGCATATACACACAAGGGAGTTTGTTCATATAAATTACATGCCGTATTTCTTTTTGAAACGGTCTACGCGACCACCAGCATCCAAGAACTTCTGCTTACCTGTGAAGAATGGATGGCAGTTGGAGCAAACCTCTACTTTAAGGTTTTCCTTAACGGAACCTGTTTCGAATGTGTTGCCGCAAGCGCAAGATACAGTCGTTACGTAGTATTTCGGTTGAATTGCTTCTTTCATCGAATTCACCTCTTTCCGCCCTGAGCCCTTTGCGTTCTCAGAGTTATAAATGACACATAGATGGATTATAGCACACCGATATAGGGTACGCAACTTGCATTTTTATATTGAAAGACTTACGTTTTCCGTTCCATTTACTCAATGTTATCGGAAACTCATTTGCAAAAAATGAAGGGAATGCAATCCCATCAATACTTTGCTTTCGCCCGCTGTAATAATTCAGGAGGAACATGCGAGTAAGATCCAATGACGACATCTGGAAGCTCTTCCTTAAAAATATCGATCATAGTCTTCATACCGAGAATATCTCCTTGTGCCTTAGGAATGAGTTCCAAGTAGCTTTCAGGGTCAATATTCAAGTTACGCATTTGGATGAGACGAAGCTTCGTGCGACGAGCAAATTCGACCATCGCTTCAACTTCTTCTTCACGATCTGTGACACCAGGGAACACAAGATAGTTAATAGACGTATAAACACCCTGCTCTGATGCGTAGCGGAGTGATTTCTCGACATTAGCCAAATTGTAAGCACGCGGACGATAATAAGCATTGTAATGATCGTCCAAAGCACTAATTGTGCTCACGCGCATTAAGTCTAGCCCTGCATCAACAATACCGCGGATATGATCCGTTAGACCGGCGTTTGTATTGATATTGATGTAGCCCATATCTGTTTGACGTCGCACTTCTTTAATCGCTTCAATAATAATTTTAGCCTGAGTAGAAGGTTCACCCTCACAACCCTGACCAAAGCTAATGATCGATTCCGGTGTCTTCAAATGTTCCATCATAATCTCTACAACTTCATCAACCATCGGTCTGAAGTTCATACGTGTCTGCGGAGCAGGGAAACCACTATCATCCGGTTGTTCCGAAATACATCCATAGCAGCCAGCATTGCATGAATAAGATACCGGTACCGCCCCTTCCCAACGTTGTAAAAAGGTGTTGGAAGCAGTCAAGCACTCATATTGCAGTGCGCAATGTGACAAATGTTGATATAAGCGATTTTCAGGATAGCGCTCTAACAATTCAGACACTTGCACACGAAGTTGTCTCGTATCACAATTCAACGGATCCCACTTATGAGGGTCATCTGTTGCATGAGCTGCCACATAAAATCCGCCATCTTTCCAGACGACAGCCGTGTAACCAAACAGCGGCAATTTCTGTTCCTTATCTGTCTTTACATAGCTTGGTATGTGCAAACGAGTATAGCCTTGTGGTAGCAAAGCTCCTACCGCCTGTACATCACCTGGTATAACAACCATTTCACCTGTATCTGGGTCAAGCCCAACGGGACGAGTGCTTGGCAAACCTACAAGCGTAGCCCCTTCCGGCAAAGGAATTAGCTCATCTTCAAATATTTCTACAATCATTTCCCCGCTACGGGCTAGTCCGATCAATTGATCATGATCGTACATATTCCCATCTTGGTCAGCATATACTACATACATTGTCAGCAAGTCCTCCCTATATTTCGGTACATACGTCAGCTGACAGAGGAACTGCGTGTACGGCGAGTTGGTGTTGGATTGGTTTCCTTAGAATCTAATGTCGCTAGGAACTCTTCATTTGTCTTCGTGTCACGCATACGTCGAATAAATTGATCAACGAACTCTGGCGATTCATTCATGTTTTTACGAACCGACCATAGTTTGTCCAATTCATCCTTCGTCAATAACATTTCTTCACGACGCGTTCCAGAACGACGAATATCGATAGCTGGGAAAATACGACGTTCAGCCAATTTGCGATCCAAGTGAAGTTCCATGTTGCCTGTACCTTTAAATTCTTCATAAATGATATCGTCCATACGAGAACCTGTCTCGACCAAAGCTGTTGCCAAGATCGTCAAGCTTCCGCCCTCTTCGATATTTCTAGCCGAACCGAAGAAACGCTTAGGACGATGGAAAGCAGCAGGATCGATACCACCACTTAGTGTTCTACCAGATGGAGGAACAACTAGGTTGTAAGCACGCGCTAATCTAGTAATGCTATCAAGCAAAATAACAACATCTTTCTTGTGCTCCACAAGACGCAAAGCACGCTCTAGTACTAGCTCAGCTACTTTAATATGGTTCTCAGGCACTTCATCAAATGTAGAAGCGACAACCTCACCTTTGACGGAACGCTGCATATCCGTTACTTCTTCCGGACGCTCATCAATAAGCAATACGAACAATTCAATATCAGGATGATTCGTCGATATGCTATTCGCAATCTCTTTCAATAGCAATGTCTTACCTGCCTTAGGAGGCGCTACAATAAGACCACGCTGACCTAATCCAACAGGAGCAAGCATATCCATAGTACGAGTTGAAATCTTTTCAGGGGTTGTTTGCAGTACGAGCTTTTTCTCCGGATATAGAGGAGTCAAGGCAGGGAAGTGCAGACGCTGTGAGGCTTCATCCGGATTTTCACCATTAACCGCATTAATCTGCAGTAGTCCAAAATATCTTTCGTTTTCTTTCGGCGGACGACATTTCCCGGAAACGAGATCACCAGTACGAAGATCGAAACGACGGATCTGTGATTGGGAAATATAAATGTCCTCTGGGCTTGGTAAATAGTTAATAGGGCGCAAGAATCCAAATCCTTCAGGAAGAATATCCAAGACACCTTCCATAAACATAAAGCCGCCTTGTTCTGCTTGCGCGCGTAAAATTGCAAAAATAAGTTCTTTTTTCTTAAGTTGTCCGTAGCTAGGAATCTGTAACTGCTTGGCTAGCTTATACAGCTCCGTCAATTTCTTCGATTCCAAATCGGAAATTTGCAAATCCATGAATACAACTCCTATTCTATTCAAGAAATAACATTGATGTCTAAGTGAAAACGAGAATGAATTCCACTAGCTGCTCTGTTCCTACTATTAGAGTGCCGAATAAATTCATCCCAAATATAAATCTTATGGTAGTCTGGATTCGTGAAGGGAATAACGGGTACCTATTCGCCTAGTAGATTTTCAATCATTCTGAGAAGAATGACAGGCACAATAGAATGAACAGCGTAGACTATTTATATATGATTACCCGTAATGTGAAAATTTATTCTTATTCCCTCCATATTTCTGCGCCCAGCATAGTCAAGTTAGAGACAAGATTATCATACCCGCGGTCAATAAACTCGACACCCAACACTTCGGTAACACCGTCTTCTACAAGTAATCCCGCGATAACCAATGCCGCCCCAGCGCGCAAATCGGCGGCCTTGACTGTAGCAGCATGCAACTTAGAGCGTTCAATAATAGCTGAACGTCCTTCTACACGAATCTTAGCTCCCATACGCATTAGCTCAGGGACGTATTTAAAGCGGTTACTGTAAACATAATCCGTTAGCATACTTACACCTGATGCCTGTGTAAGCAAACTTGCCATAGGCGACTGCAGATCAGTAGCAAAGCCAGGGTATATTAGTGCTTTGACATCAATAGGCTCATAGTTCTCCTTGCCAATGACACGAAGCGATTCACCTGATTCAAGAATCTCCACACCCATTTCTTCCAACTTTGCAGTCAATGCCTCCATATGCTTCGGAATTATATTATCAACGAGAAGATTACCTCGTGTCGCCGCAGCAGCAATCATATAAGTTCCCGCTTGGATACGGTCTGGAATAATCGAATGACGACAGCCATGCAAACTGTCAACGCCCTCGATACGAATCGTACCTGTACCGGCACCTTTAATCTTCGCCCCCATCGCGTTAAGCAATGTGGCTACATCTATAATTTCAGGCTCTTTAGCCGCATTTTCAATCGTTGTTATGCCTTTAGCTCTTGTTGCCGCCAGCATTATGTTAATCGTAGCACCCACACTCGCTACATCCAAATAAACTTTAGCTCCGCGAAGTTCTTTCGCATAAATATGAATCGACCCATGATCATTCGTAACCGTTGCCCCTAATGCTTCAAATCCCTTGATGTGCTGATCGATAGGACGCGGTTCGAAACTGCAACCACCAGGCATACCAATTGTCGCTTCTCCAAATCGTCCTAATAAAGCGCCCATCAAGTAATAAGAAGCTCTCAACTTCTTTACAAGACCATTGTGCATAGGTATAGAAATCATACGAGAAGGATCAATATGCATCGTATTCCCGTCCCAGCTTACGTCCCCGCCCAATTCAGCAAGGATTTCGCTGTACGTTTCTACATCGCTAATCACTGGCAAGTTTTCCAATACTACTTTTGTCTCTGCCAAAATAGCAGCCGGTACGAGCGCAACTGCACTATTCTTAGCCCCACTAATCTGCACAGTACCGCGCAACGGACGACCGCCCTGAATCATTATCTTTTCCATAGTTGTAAAATGCTCCTCCTACGCCTTGCATACCTGCTTACCCAGATTGCTCGAAATAATAACTCATATCGTGATCACGGCAACATACTTCTACGATACAACACAACGGAACCCATTACGCACATGTAACTGATTGTAATTGTTCCGTTCTCCAGTCTTCCCTATGAATTCGGTATCTCTACCTATATCTATACAATTGTACTACAATAACTAGCTTTATGAAAAATGTTAGATAAGTAGAAAATGGGAAGAACACTGGAACGTACCAGTGTCATTCCCATATCCGTTAACGTGCGAATGCGATCATCGCTTGTTATGCTTGGTTGCTGCTTCCGAACAAACGGATTTTTTCACGAACGACTTCAACGATAGATTCACGCGCTGGAGTCAAGTATTTACGAGGATCGTAAACCGTTTCTTGCTTAGCAAGAGATTCACGGATCGTCTTCGTGAAGGAAACTTGGTTCTCTGTGTTTACGTTGATCTTACCTACGCCGCATGCAACAGCTTTCGTGATTGCGTCGTCAGGAACACCGGAACCACCGTGAAGAACGATTGGAACTGGAATCTTGCTTGTTACAGCTTCCATAATATCAAAGTGAAGCTTAGGCTCGCCTTTGTACATACCATGAGCAGTACCTACAGCGATTGCCAAAGCATCAACGCCTGTCTCTTCATAGAAGCGGATTGCTTCTTCTGGATCAGCCAATTGTGCATGCGCTTCATCAACTGTCAAGTCGTCCTCTGTACCGCCGATTGTACCCAATTCACCTTCAACGGATACGCCCATAGCGTGTGCAGCTTTAACAACTTCTTTAGTCAAGCGGATGTTATCTTCGTATGCATGGTGGGAACCATCAAACATAACGGAAGAGAATCCTGCACGGATACACTTCATAGCTACTTCAAATGTGCTACCGTGGTCAAGGTGCAATGCGATTGGCAAGCCGGATTTCTTAGCAGCTGCTTCAGCCATTGCTACAGTGTACTCGATACCCATGTACTTCAATGCACCTTCGGAAACACCGAAGATAAGTGGGGAGTTCTCAAGCATACCAGCTTCTGTGATAGCTTGTACAAACTCAAGGTTGTTGATGTTAAACTGACCTACAGCAAATTTGTTTGCTTTAGCTTTAGGCAGGAATTCGTTCATCGATACTAATGGCATGGTTACTTCCTCCTATGGATTGTCGTCTGTTTCTGTTAAGGCTAGCCGACATCTTTACAGTCGTTATTATACCACAATTGCACATCAAAAAATATACAAACTCTTGACAGCAAACGAAGTTTAAAGTCGACTTTTGCCAAGGAGTATATGGTTAAAATGACCGTTGTTATATATAGATGGATATTAACCCTAATTATCTCATCAAACTGTATCTAAGTATGCCATTTATAGCGCTTACGAAGATATAGATACCGACGAACCTGAAGAACGCTCTAGTGTCATATTGACAGCAACACGCATTTCATCAATATCAAACGGCTTCGTAAAATGCATCAGTGCTCCAAGATCACTCGCTTCCTTGATCATATCGAGTTCACCATAAGCAGTCATCATAATGACATTTAAGTCTGGCTTCATTTCTTTGATTTGCTTCAGTATTTCAAGGCCATCCATGCCGGGGATCTTCATATCAAGCAGCACAATGTCTGGTGTCTCGTTGCGCACAATTTCTAAGGCCAACTTGCCATTGGATGCCTGATAGGTTAAATACCCTTCGCTGCTGAACACTTCCATGAGAAGAACACGTATACCGTTCTGGTCATCTACGATCAATACTTTCTTCTTATCCAACTGGTACCCCTCCCATTGTGTTTCACGAACGAGCAATGGTAGCCAAATGACTATCCCTCGCTTGCCTCACCATATTATCTTCATGATGGGCAAAAACGTCGTAAAAGTACATATTCGCGTCTTCCCTTAAAATTCCTTCTTTGAAAAAGAAATCGCTTAAAGTTTCCAAAACAATGCGAAGGAACATCATTATTGTTAAAAAGCCTATGTAATAAAAAAGCGAGTGCATGCCCTAATAACGATCAGGCAAACACTCGCTTCCGCACTATATATTTGGTTCAATAATTAACCGCGGTTCTTAATTGCAGCTTTGACGAATTCACGGAATAGTGGCTGTGGACGGTTAGGACGGGAGATAAATTCCGGATGGAATTGAACCGCCAAGAACCACGGATGGTCTGGAAGCTCCACAATCTCAACAAGACGTCCATCAGGAGATGTACCTGAGAATACAAATCCTGCACGTTCCATTTGCTCACGATATTCATTGTTGAATTCGTAGCGATGACGATGACGCTCGTATACAAGCTCATCCTTGTAGCAATCCATCGCAAGTGTTCCTGGTTGCACTTTGCAAGGATACAAACCAAGGCGCATTGTACCGCCAAGATCTTCAATATCCTTCTGTTCTGGCAAAATATCAATAACAGGGTACTCTGTAGCTGGATTAATCTCAGAGCTGTTCGCACCTTGAAGACCAACAACAGAACGAGCGTACTCGATTACTGCCACTTGCATACCCAAGCAAATACCGAAGAATGGAATCTTGTTCTCACGTGCATAACGAATCGTAGATACTTTACCTTCTACACCACGATCACCAAATCCGCCTGGTACAAGAATACCGTGAATGCCGCCAAGTTGCTCAGCTGCATTCTCGTCAGTAATTAATTCTGCATCAACCCAACGAACTTTAACATCCGAGTTCGCTTCAAAGCCAGCATGAGACAATGCTTCTACAACGGACAAGTATGCATCATGCAACGCAACGTATTTACCCACGATTGCAATCTCAACCTGCTCTTCGAGCGACTTAACACGATCAACAAGCTGCAACCAGTCACCCATATCCGGTTCTGGTGTTTGAAGCTTCAAGTGATTTACAACGATGTCATCCATACCTTGATCACGAAGCATCAATGGCACTTCATACAAAGTAGAAGCATCTTGGCATTCTACAACTGCATTTGCATCAATATCGCAGAATAGCGCAATCTTCTTCTTCATTTCTTCTGTGATTGGTACTTCTGTACGCAATACAAGCATGTTCGGTTGAATACCGATGCTGCGCAATTCCTTAACGCTATGCTGCGTCGGCTTCGTTTTCACTTCGCCCGCAACTTTAATGTAAGGAATAAGCGTTACGTGAATGTACATCACATTTTCACGGCCTACATCACTCTTGATTTGTCGAATCGCTTCTAGATAAGGCAAGCTTTCGATATCACCAACAGTACCACCGATCTCTGTAATGACTACATCAGAACCGGATTCTTTGCCTGCACGGAACACACGCTCTTTAATCTCGTTCGTAATGTGAGGAATAACCTGAACAGTACCACCCAAGTATTCACCGCGACGCTCTTTGGAAATAACCGAAGAGTACACTTTACCTGTAGTTACATTGCTGTTCTTAGAAAGGTTAATGTCAATAAAACGTTCGTAGTGACCCAAATCGAGATCCGTCTCTGCACCATCGTCCGTCACGAATACTTCACCGTGCTGGTAAGGACTCATAGTTCCAGGGTCCACGTTAATATATGGGTCAAACTTTTGGATTGTAACTTTCAATCCGCGATTTTTGAGCAATCTGCCCAGGGATGCAGCCGTTATCCCTTTACCCAAAGATGATACGACGCCGCCCGTTACAAAAATATACTTTGTCACTGGTGAAACCCTCCTATGATCAAGTGCATTCATGACAAGTCCTCGGGAGGCTTTGATTGCGAATCAGGTTCGATGCCATTTGATGCATGTTGTTATCGTAACCCATTTGCAGGTGAAAAATTGATGCTGGGGAACATGAAATTTATCATGCCTCCTTCGCTCATTTCCACAAATCAATACCTATAAAAAACAAAAAAGTGACTCCCGTGGTCACGGGGCACTTTATACTCACAATATATATATAATTAATAGATAAATCCAAAGCCCATATGCTAGTTTACTCGTTAGGTTGTCCAATGTCAAGGGAAGGTGAACGGGAAAAAATAAGTATAAAAAAGCCATCCAACTTACAGAAGCATCAATGCTCCAGTAGTTGGATGGCCCGAGAACAGACAAGGCTTACCGCCTATGCTTTCTCTTCTTCCTCGTCGTCATATTCGTCCTCAGAGTCTTCATCTTCCGATGCTTCCTCGTCTAGATCTTCTTCTTCAATCATGACGTCTTCTTCTTCTTCTTCTTCCACTTCAGAATCTTCGTCTCTGAATGCATCGTCGCTGTCATCATCTGCGAAGTCGAAGTCGTCATTGTTATAGGAATCGTCTTCCTCTGTGTAGTCATCATCCTCTAGATCATCATCATCATCATTGATAATGCGTGGACGCTTCGTACCGCCTGTAATATTCTCATCAGCACGGTCAACTGGATACCAGCGTTTCAAGCCCCACATGTTGCTTCCTACACAAGCGAATCGACCATCGATATTAATCTCGGTATATAGCTGAGCGATGACATCAAGAATTTGCTCCTTTGTCAATCCACGAAGCTTCGCTACTTCATTCATAAGGTCACGGTAGTAGAAAGGCGTGTTGGCTGCTTTCAATATTTCAAAAGCAAGATCCACCATCGGCATTTCTTGTACTTTGTCGGGATCCAGCTTCAATTCCAACGGGGTGCTCATACGTACACATCCTCTCGCAAAAGTTCAATAAAACACTGCTTTATCTACAAACATATCCATGTTCACACCTTAGTAAAACCGATTTGAAGTGAAAATGCAAGTTTTCTTATTACAAATGAGCCGATATGCCAATCTAGGACCATTTGCGCTTAATTTCGTCAAAAAAAAGAAACGCGAAGGCTCCCCTTCGCGTTCGACTGTATCCGCGCCGGAGGGCAATTCGCTGCTCCAGCTGTGGCCTGCAGAGCCTAATAAAGCTCTACTCCATACTATGTCCTGAGTCTTCGATTGACACGGAATAAGGCCTAACTTCAATAAAAAAGGCAGCTATACCAGTCCACCCCGCTCCAAACCGCATACGATACATTCACAAGACCTGTCGGGAGGGGAATGCACATTGGATGTGTCTGTCTTTCTCCACCTATTACTTCAAGAGATCTCCTCTGGCGGACAAGGCTTACGCCCATACCTTATCGGCTTCAATGATCGAAGTCTCTACGAGCGCTGTCGGAAAGCCCTAAAAGAGCTGTGCAATACCCATCCTGCATTGGCTCACATGGAAGAAAGGCCGATTATCTCCAGCCTACGTTTTCATTTTCCAAAGGGGTTGGAACAGCGTTGGCGCCCTTTCAAACAAGCGCTCACTGTCGAAGAGGATACTCGTATGATGATCAACACCACCTTCCGCACCACTTCCACTGGGGAAAGAGGTATTCCATGGGGAGTGCGCCACATTAAAGCCCCTCATGCATGGAGTACCACGACTGGTCATCGGATTCGGATTGGAGTTATTGATACCGGAGCTGATTACCACCACCCTGATCTACGTCACTCACTCTTATCAGGAATCAATTTTGTTCAACCTGGACGCCCTCCACAAGATGATAACGGGCACGGCACTCATATCGCAGGAACGATCGCAGCAGCCAATCAAATGTATGGCATCATCGGAGTGGCGCCGCGTGCTCTCATACACCCCGTCAAATCATTTGATGAAAATGGGTCAGCCTATGTGTCTGATATCGTGCAAGGCATCGAGTGGTGTGTGCGCAACAAGCTTCACCTTATTAATATGAGCTTCGGCATGAAGACTCGCAGCAAGTCACTGCTGCATGCTGTAACTCAAGCTACCAACGCCGGCATTGCCGTAGTAGCCTCCTCTGGCAATGATGCCAAGCGAAAAACGATCGACTATCCTGCCCGCTACAGTCAAACCATCTCTGTAGGAGCTACCGATAACAGCCGCCGTATTGCCCCGTTCAGTAACCGAGGTTCCTATGTTGATATATATGCACCTGGAGACAAAATTGTATCGGCGTGGCTTCACGGCAATTATCATGAGATGAGCGGAACATCAATGGCTACTTCCCATGTAAGCGGCGCTATCGCCTTGCTGCTTGCACTTAAACCAGAATTAAAGCCCCCCGAAATTAAAGCATTGCTTCGTCGTACAGCCAACCCTATTCAACCGCTTCGCGGACGCGCTAGCAGCACCAAAGAAAGTCCAGCAGGAGAAATTGATATTGCAAGATTGCTTAATGAATGTAGATAAGCATGCTAACCAACACAAAACACCCGTCCCTGTTATCCCAGAGACGGGTATTCGTTGTCTTGCTTCATTTTTTTCTAGACGCTAGCCCTATTATTCAAAAAACTTTGAGATTGGGTTAACTTCAAATTTTTGTGCAGTCACTTTACCTTGTCCATTCATTTGGAACCATTGATAAAAATCGCTGCTAAAGTTCGATGTCTTCATCATGGTTTGCATCATAGTAGGCCAAGCTTTAGCATTTACTTGCTCTGACGTCCAGTAAATGTGCATAAGTAGGCGGTCTTTATGATAAGGATGCTTTACCATATAAACTCCTGACGTATCTTTCTGCTTCATCGCTTTGTTCCAATCCAATTGAATAGCCTTTGATCCCTTTTGAATGCCAGGCTTCAATGCTTGGATAACCGGATTATGGCGAGAACTGCCGATCGCAATAATATGACTCTTCGAAAGTTCCTTCTCCAGCTGTTTCTTCACTAACGAGCGCTCTGTTACGATTTTCGCTTCGGCCCCGCCCATTTGCATCAGGGTTTGAATCTGTTCTGCCAACTGCTTTTGTTGTTCCATCGCCTTTTTCGATACTCCATCGCTAAGCACGATCGTTACAGGCTCCCCGTTATAAGCACGGTGGTACATACGAGCAAACACTTCTTGCGGTAAGTTAGCGTTGCTTTCAAAAATTTGATCGTACGTTGACTTCATCATAAGTCCCGTAAGATGCTGTTCTTCTTCAGGAGTTAACTTATACGCATCCGAAAGATCAAAGTTGGGTTCATATAAAGATTTACGCATATGCTCCTGAATGTCTTTACCGGCAATATCTCCAATCGTTTGCAGCCAATCTGCAATCGAAGCGTTACCAAGTGCGTAACGGTTGTAGTACTCTTGCATAATGCGGTCGAAGGTTGGCTGTCCTACTTTGCGATACAACTCATACACAGCAAGACGACCGCGTTCATAGTAAAGCGGATGCGCCTCATCCCCAGCTTCATCATTATTAGAGGCAATTGCTTTTTCCGAAGGAGCCGATGCCATACGCATACCGTTAAAGCCTTGCATCTCGTCCTTCTGTTCTTCGTAGAAGTAGGAAGTTGCAAAGTTCGTTAGACCTTCATCCAAAAACCCTTCTGTCTCAGAGTCGTTACCGATAATAGCATGGAACCACTGATGTGCTACCTCATGAATAAATACGGAATCGTCTTCCACTACTGTATGATCCGAAATCTGCCCCATCTGAATGACTCGTGTATATTCAATCGCCACACCTTCTACATAGGTTTCCTGGATGCGGAAATCTTGATAAGGGTAGGCTCCAAATTTCTTTCCGAAGAAGTCGATTGCTTTCGCCGCTTGATTAATATAGCGCTCAGCAACTGCATCTTTTTCCTTGCTATCTCCGAAATAGTACATTTCAATGTTTACGCCGTTCACGTTCTTAGACTTCACTTTATAATTCGGACTAGCAAAAAACACAAATTCACGTGTCTTATCTGCAGTAGCGGTAACTACCTTTCGTCCATTGTCCGCAGCCGTCTCTTGCAGTTTTCCTGGCATGCTTACCTTGTAGTTTTCCGGCACATTCAGGCTAACTTTATAATCGGAAGACTCAAAATAGTCCGTTTCCAGTGTCTTGCTGTATGGCAACCGACTCCAATCTTGCTTTTCCTCATCATACATAGCAACAACCGGGTAGAAGTGAACGGCACTAATCAAGTCTTTATAATAAGCTAAACGCTGCATGCCAAATGGCAAATCAACGGTATAGTCGAGTTCCATAACGACTTCCTCACCTGGCTTTAAAGTCTTACCAAGCTTAACGGACAGGGATTGGTTTTTATTTTCAAAAGAAAGCTTCCCCTCCCCAGACTTATCCGTTACTCGTTTAATGTCTATGCCCCCTAGGAAGTCCGCAGGCTTCTTATTAGGATACTCCTTGGCAATTTCCTTATTGCTTGTCTGAAACATAGATGTTTGCGTATCGATTGAACGATAGGAATCCGCGAACGTATGGAACACGACTTCAGATAGTTCATCTTTCGTTGTGTTGCGAAACAAAACAGATTGTGTGCCAGAAAGTTTCATTTGTTTTTCGTCTAGTTTGAGATCAATTGTATATTGAATAGGGCTCGTCCGTTGTCCATCTTGAACGTGCTTCCCTGTGCTTGAGGATACCGTATTACTAGAAGATGTCGTCTTTACCTCTTTTACACTAGTAGATGCCTCAATTATGGATGGAGCTAGTAGAAATTGAGAAGCAATCGTAATCGATAGTAGACCTGCTGCCATTCGCAATACTCGCGATGATTTGTTCTTTTTCATAAAAAATTGACCCCCCATGTATGTCGATCTAGTTGTCGATGTAACAAACATTTTCGTTGTACTTGTTATCTTCATTATAGATGTGCCCATCATGATGTACCTTAGATTATCCTTGCAGTATGAGATATGAAACTTACAATACTGTCATGTAAGTAGCAAGCAGCTCTGGAAGCATGTCTATAAAAACAAACAAGGCATCTCCGAAGAGATGCCTTGTTTATCTAAGATGACTGTACCCGATGATATATAGTAATTTGGGGTTACACTAAGTCACAGATACTTTTTCTAGTATAGGTCGCGGTGTATTCCACATCTGTGTCCATTTCTTAATCGCAGAAATCATAATAATGATTCCAAGAACAAGCATGATGATGGACAATGCTGCGTTTAGAACGCTGTAGCCTTTTGCAGCTTCGTTCAAGTACACATTTTTAATCATCCAGAAGCCTGCATAGTTTACTGTAATGAACAAGTATGCAAGCGGGACGAGACAAGTAAGTACATACCAACGCTTATCCGCAATTTTCAAAATAACCGTCGCTCCGATAATAAGACCAATCGATGCCATCAATTGGTTCGATACACCGAACAATGCCCATACCGAGCCGATATCGCCAGAGAAGAGCAAGTAGCCCCACATGAAGCAAGCCAATGCACTTGCAAAGATTGCTCCAGGTACCCAATCTACACGCTTAAGCGGCTTGTAGATTTCTCCGAAGAAGTCTTGAATCAAGTAACGAGATACGCGAGTACCTGCGTCAATCGCTGTTAGAATGAATACTGCTTCGAACATAATAACGAATTGGAAGAAGAACGCTGCCAAGTTTTCAAACCAAGGAATTTGGGTGAAAATATACGTCATCCCTACCGCTAGCGTAACTGCGCCGCCCGTTCTTCCTTCTAGATCCAAGCCAATTTGTTGTGCCAATTCAGGCAAATGAACAACTTCCATACCGAGTGTCTTGAACACTTCAGGTGTCGAGTTAATTGCAAAGTAGTCAGCTGGCTGCAATGCAGTTGCTGCAATAAGAGCCATAATCGCTACAATACATTCTACCAACATCGCACCAAAACCGACGCTCTTTATATCGCTCCAACGGTTAATCATTTTCGGCGTCGTTCCAGAACCAACAAAGGCATGGAAACCAGAAATCGCACCGCAGGCAATTGTAATCGAGATGAACGGCCATACCGGACCAGCCAGAATTGGACCGCCGCCATTAATAAATTCGGTAACAGCCGGGAAAGGAATCGCCGGGTTAATAACAAATACACCAATAATCAAGGCGATAAATACGCCGATTTTCATAAAGCTGCTCAAGTAATCGCGTGGTGCAAGCAATAGCCATACCGGCAATGCTGCTGCAAAGAATGCGTATATCGGCAAAATGACTGCCAATGTGCTCGCATCAAGTGTTAACCAATCGCCAAGCACTGTGCCTTGAATATAAGGACCAGCGAATACACCAATCATCATTAAAATAAAACCGACTGTCGTTGCAAGCTTCAAGTTCCCTGTCTTCTTATGGAACAAACCAACTCCGATTGCAATCGGAATCGTAATCGCAACTGCAAATGTTCCCCATGGATTGTTCTCCAATGCGTGAAGGACAACCATCGACAAACCTGCCATTGTTATCGTAATGATGAACAACATCGCCAACCCTGTACAAAAACCAGCTACAGGTCCAAGCTCTTCTTTTGCTACCTCGGAAAGCGACTTTCCTTCTTTACGCATCGAAGCGAACAACACGACCATGTCGTGCACAGCTCCCCCGATAACTGCACCGACCAACAGCCAGATCAAACCTGGTAAATAACCGAACTGGGCTGCTAATATCGGTCCAACGAGCGGACCTGCTGCAGCGATCGCTGCGAAGTGGTGTCCAAAAGTCACCCATTTATTAGATGGAACATAATCTTTGCCGTCATTTAAAGCATGTGCAGGAGTTGGCTTAGAATCATCCAACTTGAGTACCTTTGCTGCCATAAATGTTCCATATAAACGATAAGCTATCATAAGAATACATATAGAACCGATTACTATCGTTACCGCGTTCATGGAGATCGACTCCCTTCTAAACTTTCTATACTTGTATTTTATGAGATGAAAATGGAAATAAAGCGTTTTCAAAATAAAATGCGCAAGATTCGCTTCCACTTGCAAAAATCGAGGGTTGAGTTGCAATAAAATTGACTTGATATGCAAATAGGTGGGGTAAGAATTGATAAAACAGCGGAAAAACAAAAAGATCGAGTTCAGGTTCCTATACGAACCCTCGCTCGACCCTTTGTATTTACAATGAAACATCTACTATGGAGCTAAATACCTAATGAGAAAATCCATCAGTGGTAGCTTCTATACTCCCATTGCAATTAAATAGTTACTATGAGTTAAAAGGATACCAGAATGTTCCGAAGCCTTGTACACGCACAGTAATGGACACAGCTAATACAATGACACAGACAATGACGATACCAATATCCGCTCTTCCCCAAGGAGAAGAGGAATACCATGTACGCTTCGCATTTTTGCCAAAGCCGCGCAAGTCCATTGCATTCGCTACTGTATCAATCCGTGCAAGCGAAGACTGCACAAGTGGAATTGCTATCGCTGCAAAATGCTTCATTCGCTGTATAAGCGTGCCCTCTCCACGTGCTAAACCCACTCCGCGCGCCTGCATTGCGTGAGAAATGCTAATGAAGTCCTTTTTCAAGTCAGGGATGTAGCGAAACGCAATATTAAATGCATAGGCAATTTTGTACGGTACCCCTAAACGGTTCAAGCTGCCCGCAAAGCGAGTCGGATGTGTCGTATAGACAAACAGTATCGAAATAGGCATCAACGACATATATTTCATTGATAATGTTAGGATATAAAATACGGTCTCTAGCGTCAGCACTTCATAGCCTAAGTCAATAAGTACGGTCGTCGTCCCGTTCACTTCACTTCCATATGCAGGCGAGACGAGTATCGTAAATATAGAGTTGAAGATATTAAATACGATAATTACCCATACGAGCAACCTTATTCGCTTCCAAGGCAGCTGCGCACTCATAAGGAGTACAAGCCCAATGATGAAAAGTACAATAAAGACACGAATGTCCTGAAACAAGAAGACGATTACTGTCCAGGCAAGCAGCATAATCAGCTTAACAGCACCGTCTAATCGATGGAACAATGTATCCCGCTCGATGTACAGCATTCCCGCTTTACTCATGCTCACTCACCTGCTTCTTCCGTTTCTCGTACTGGATAAAGTGACGCACCAACGCTTCAGGAGTTGCCACTGCAGTCGAACGAGAAAGCATGCTCAAAGATGTCTCCTTTAAGTTCGCACGCTTCATGATCTCCGTGTCGGTCAGCACACTTGCTGTAGAACCTGACGCAATAATCTCGCCATTGCAAAGTACAGCTGCTCGTTCTGTATACTCTAGTGCCAGATGCATATCGTGAGTAATAAAGAGTAATGAGACGCCTCGCTCCGCTAATCGCGATAGGAAGTCCATAAATTGCGTATAATGCTTAAAATCTTGACCAGCCGTTGGCTCGTCCACAATAATCAGTTTTGGCTCCGTCACCATAATAGAAGCGATCGTAACCCTCTTCTTCTGTCCGTAGCTAAGCGCAGATACAGGCCAATCACGATAACTGTACAAGCCGCAAATACGCAGCACTTCTTCTACTTTGGCTGTAATTTCTGCCTGAGGCACTCCTTGTATACGCAGTGCCAAGCCGACTTCATCCCTGATCATCGTTTGGGTAATCATATGATTGGGATTTTGCATCACATAACCAATCTGCTCGCCAAGGCGGCGGATCGACCATTGACGAATGGACTCTCCGTTAAGAAGAATATCACCTGATGTCGGTGTAACCATGCCCGTCAGCAGCTGAGATAAGGTCGTTTTTCCCGCTCCATTGTTACCAAGCAACGCAATTCGTTCGCCTGCTCCAATTTTTAATGAAACACCTTTAATCACTTCAGTGCCTTCCCCATAGGCAAAACGAACATCTTGCAGTTCTGCCAAAGGAACGGGTTCATGTTCATGCGGCGAGTTATCGCTCACTTCAATCCATTCTCCAAGTGCTCGACGCACTTGCTCATTGTCACTCAATTTTTCCAAAGAAGATGGCTGAGCATCTGGCGTAAGCCCACAGCCCGCATACTTCAATGCCGAAATATACAAAGGCTCCCGAAGCCCATTTTCCTGCATAACATTCGATGAAAGAATCTCATCCGGCGTACCAACAGCAACGATTCTACCTTCTGCCATCACAACAATTCGGTCAATTGGCTGTTCCAGTACATCTTCAATTCGATGCTCAATGATAATGACCGTCTTGCCGCTGTCGCGGTGAATGTCATCAATTAGTTTCATCGCATGTTTACCGCTCGCAGGATCCAGATTGGCCAACGGCTCATCAAACAGCAGAATATCAACTTCCATAGACATGACCCCTGCCAAAGAAACACGCTGTTTCTGGCCGCCAGACAGTTCATGCGGACTTTGATTCATGTGCTCCTGCATATCAACCATGCTAAGCGCTCGGGCCACCCGCGGTTTCATCTCCTCGGGAGCAACACAATCATTTTCGAAAGCAAAGGCGACATCTTCATCAACCGTCAATCCAATGAACTGACTATCTTGATCTTGCAATATTGTACCGACACTGCGGCTAATCTCAAAAATGCTTTGCTCTGCCGGACAGCAACCCTTCAACGTATAATCGCCTGATATTTTCCCTTTGTGGGCGAATGGAATTAGCCCATTGATACAATGGGCTAACGTGGATTTGCCGGAACCGCTCGGGCCAGCTATTAATATTTTTTCCCCTGGGTAAATATCGAGGCATATGTCATGAAGGGTAGGCTCAGCCAAGCTACTATATTGAAAGCTGAATTGATTAAAAGAAAGAATGGATTCTGCCATCTTATTCATTGCCCCTATTTGCCTTTATTCAAGGATTACTGTAATCCTATTACTTTGATACTTTGAGATTGGAATTGCTGCGATTCATTTTCAACAATCCAAGTACAGCACCAACGCCTAGAATGACATGCACGGTGATGTTAGACAAAGAAGCCGCTATAAATTGCAACAACATTTTATCTGGCGCTTCTCCAAACAGATAAATATCAAGTACGCTAGAAATGCCGAATCCGACGATCAATGCCAACGATCCAACAATAGCTAGAGTAGCAATATTCCCTCCAGTTGCGCGCCCTTCTTTAATACTGAATGACTTGCTCATGAATACGAGTCCCATACCGAGACCGCTAATCGCCGATCCCAATACCCATGACCACCAAATCGTGCCAGAAGATAAATCAAACACAATGTGACCGATAGCTCCGCTCAAAAAACCAACGATAGGACCAAACAAAGCTCCAAATACCGTCAAGATTGCAATGGCTGGACGCAGTCCAGTCTGTGGTGCCACCGGAATGGAAACCCAGTTAAGCAAACCGTACAATGCAGCCCCGATTCCAATCGCAACAACAGTCCTCGTGTCCAAGTTGAAAATGGATTGCTTCATCATCTTCACCCTTTCTTCTCCAATATGGATTTATCGCGCGCCTGCTTGAGCAGGTAGCATCTTTTGATATTACAATCTATATGCCACTCTAGTTGTACATAAAACAAGCCACTGCCTTCTATGGGAAGTGGCTTAGATTGCAAGCATTATTATAGCAAGGCGCGTGTAATTATGCATCAATATTTTGCTTGATCTCCTATAGACCAAGCTTCTGCTTCAAGTCTTTCACATACGTGCGGCTGACCGGTATACTTGCACCATCTTTCATCTTCATCACATACGTAGAATGGAACCAAGGTTCAATTTCTCTTACATAGTCTACATTGACTAAATAGGAGCGATGAACGCGAAGCATAGAAGGATGATTCAGCTTGCGCTCCAGCACCGTCAATGCTTCACTTACTTTGTATCGCTGCCCTTCCGTCACGACGACAGCCTTACCTTCTTCCGATTCAATAAAAATAATGCGGTCAACATGCAGTACCGCAATTCGCTCATCTACTGTCACAGCTAATCGCTCTGTTCGCTCAAGAGTTTTAGAAGCTGCCGAGACAGACGAGCCGCTAGCCGCAGCAGGCTGAGACGCAGGAACAGCTAACCGCTGAGCAAGTTTCTCCACCGTCTGTTGTATACGCGCCTCTTCGTATGGCTTTAAGATGTAATCTGTAGCATTCAACTCAAATGCCTTCAGGGCATATTCATCATAAGCTGTTGCAAATACGATCGCAGATTGGCATCCGTCTTCTTTGAGTCGTTCTGCAATCTCAATGCCTGTTGCATCCGACAGCTGAATATCGAGGAAGATCACATCAGGCGTTGTTTCCTGAATGCCATCCAGCGCCTCTTCATACGACTCAGCTTCTCCTACAATGTCCACGCGCTTCGTTCTGCGAAGCAAATACATGAGCTCATCCCTTGCTAATGGCTCATCATCAACAATAAATGCTCTAATCACGCCTATGCACCTTCCTTAGTGTCATCTCGTGGCAATCTTATGACAACGGTAGTCCCTTCTCCTTGTCTGCTATCCAGCGTAAAAGTAGCCTGACTGCCGTATATTTCTTGAATTCGACTTCGTATATTAACAAGTGCCGTTCCGGTTCCTTCTTGTGAAGGTACCACTTCTCGACCAAGCGCACCGATAGCATCTGTCGAAATCCCCTTGCCGTTATCTTCGGTTATAAGCACCATCGTATCTCTCTCCGCTTCCGAGCGAATACGAACATGCCCTGTTCCTTTAAAGCCTTTGCCGAAGCCATGCCTCACTGCGTTCTCCACCAGCGGCTGTAAGGTAAATGGTGGTATGAGCACTTCCTTAAAAGAAGGATCAATACAAAATTCAACTGTGTACTTACCTGGAAAGCGAGCCTGCTCCAGCGATAAATAAGCTTCTACATGTTCCAGCTCCTTATGAAGCGGAATGAGCATCGATCGAGCACCCTGAAGATTGCTGCGGAAAAAGACACTGAGCTGCTGCAGCAGCTTGCGAGCCTGTTCCGGGTTTGTTCGACAGAGTACCGAAATGGTATTAATCGCATTGAATAAGAAGTGTGGATGTACTTGCGCTTGCAGCGCTTTAATCTCAGCATCCTTTAACAATCTGCTCTGCAGCTCTGCTTCTGCCAATTCCAACTGATTGGAGAATAGCTTTCCTAGGCCCTCCGCAAGCTCTTTCTCGACTTGATCTAGTCGAGATGGACTTTTGAAGTATAGCTTCAACGTGCCTACTGTCTTGTTCCGTACATAAAGCGGTATAACATATGCCCCGTGGAGTGGACAGTGGCCACTAGAACACTGAATCTCTTCGCGAGAACATGCCTTGTGCACAAGCCCCTCGTCCAATACTCGCCGAGTTAGTTTTGTTGTGATTGGCTGCAAAGCGATATGATGATCAGCACCGACGCCTACATGGGCGAGGATTCGTGTTCTATCCGTAATCGAAATGGCATCCGCATTCGTTTCTTTCAATATAATAAGCGCCGCTTCGCGGCAAGAGCTTGCATTCAAGCCTTGACGAAAATACGGTAGAGTTTGATCCGCAATGTGCAGTACCTTATGCGTTTGCACGGCTCTGGAACGTTCTTCTTCTTGAAAAATGGATTGGATAATCGTCATGAATAAATACGTTCCGAAGCCATTTACCACAATCATCGGTACAGCGATAACCTGAACAAGTGCAAATGCCTCCGTTGACGGTGCCGCTACTAGCAAAATAATACCCATTTGGGCACATTCCATCAAAATACCGATCCCGGCTGCATGCCAAGGCGCATGCGGATTGCGGATCCGAAATTTTCGTGCGATGAATCCGGTTACAACACCTGCCGCAATGGTGGAAAAGGCACAGGCAATGGCCGTGAATCCTCCTAGGAACAAGCGATGCAAGCCTGCAATCACACCGACACCCGATCCGACAAGCGGCCCTCCTAGCAAACCACCAATTACGACACCCATAATTCGGGTATTCGCAATCGCACTATCCGGATCAACAGCTACATTCCATGCTTGCGAAGATACGAGCTCATTGTATATATGAACCCCTGTATAGTTACTAACAACGCCAAATGAACCAAACACGACAATGAGCAGCACTTTTTCTTTCCAGCCATGCTCATAGTGAATAATCCGTCGGAAAGACTTCATCCGAGATAGGACGAAGGCGATAATAAGCAAGATACCTACTCTCTCTAGCATAAGAGGAAGTAATTGTAACATCGAATAGGCACCCCCGTGCTTCTATTTACATTCTGTGACTTCATTATACAAGAACAGGACAAATGCGAGGAGGTCAAACTACAGGAGATATATGACAGGGGATATATGGAATGAGAATGAATAATAAAAACGGTACCACCATTAAGGTGATACCGTCCGTTACATCATTCTATAGAAGTACTAGCCCGATGCTAGAATTTATAAATTACATACGATCTGGAGCGGATACACCCACAAGACGAAGAACGTTCGCAATAACCGTACGAACTGCACCGAGAAGTGCCAAACGAGCTTGCGTTTGCTCTGCATCTTCTGTAATTACGCGCTCTGCCTTGTAGTAGCTGTGCAGCATAGATGCTAGCTCATATACATAGCGGATTAAGCGATGCGGTGCATAGTCACGTGCTGCAACTTCGATTTCCGCTTGAAGCTCACCCATCTTGCGCAGCAAGTCAAGTTCATGCTCAGCTGTCAATGTGCTGAGATCAACTTCACTTAGCGGCTTCAAAGCAACACCTTGCTCCTCTGCTTGACGGTAGATGCTGCAAATACGAGCATGTGCGTATTGTACGTAGAAGACAGGGTTGTCGTTGGACTTGGAGATTGCAAGGTCCATATCGAAATCGAGATGAGAATCTGTCGAACGCATCGTGAAGAAGTAACGAATTGCGTCTACGCCTACTTCATCCATCAAATCTTCCATCGTTACGGCTTTACCCGTACGCTTAGACATCTTCACTTTCTCGCCGTCCTGGAACAAGCTTACCATTTGCGCTACAAGTACGATCAATTTATCCGGATCATTGCCAAGCGCCTCCATAGCTGCTTTCATACGCGGAATATAACCATGGTGGTCAGCACCCCAGATGTTCATAACACGATCGAAGCCACGAGCATATTTATCACGGTGGTAAGCGATGTCCGGCATCAAGTACGTGTAAGTACCGTCATTTTTAATCAATACACGGTCTTTGTCATCGCCATACTCTGTCGTACGCAACCATGTAGCATCGCCTTCTTCAAACACTTTTCCGCGTGCTTTCAATTCGTCCAACGCCTGCGTAATTACGCCACTCTCATACAACGAAGTCTCGCTGAACCATACGTCGAAGTTAACTTTGAAACGTGCCAAATCGCGTTTAATTTTGTCTAATTCTTTCTTCAAACCGAACTCACGGAAGAACTTTGTGCGCTCTTCTTCTGAAAGCTGAAGCAAACGATCGCCTTCTTGCTCTACCAGCTCTTGAGCAAAGCCTTTAATATCTTCACCGTGATAACCATCTGCAGGCATCTCTGCGTCAAGCCCAAGCGCTTGCTTGTAGCGACATTCAAGAGACAAAATCAAGTTTACAACCTGATTACCAGCATCATTAATATAGTATTCGCGTGTTACCTCATAACCCGCGAAGTCTAGTACGTTACAAATTGCATCACCAACAGCTGCACCACGAGCATGGCCTAGGTGAAGGCTTCCTGTTGGGTTCGCACTAACGAACTCCATTTGTACACGTTGTCCTTGACCTGCCGTAATACGACCGTAGTTGTCGCCTTGTTCCGCTACTTCTTTTACTACATCGTACAAATAGCTCTTGTTCATACGGAAGTTAATGAAGCCTGGGCCTGCAATTTCCGCGCTCTCAATGGAAGCTGCAGCTGTATCCAAATTCTCGATAATCGCCTCTGCGATTTGACGAGGATTGCGCTTGGCAATACGAGTAAGCTGCATCGCTACGTTTGTAGCCAAGTCACCATGCGTCTTATCTTTTGGAAATTCTATAACAAATGCAGGCATTTCCTCACGTGTTACGATACCTGCCTTCAAAATCGCCTCTTCAATAGCCTTTATAACCCCTTGATTAATCCGTTCAATAACTCCTGTGCTCATATTCCATGCTCCCTCTCTGATGTGCTCGGCCAATTAAATGTCAATTGCAAAGCAAATTGGCCAACGCAGTCTTCTTCTATATATAAATCGTATGCCCATGCGACATACTCTGGTAAATGCGCAATAACTCCGTTCTTTTCAACAGCTTGATCACGTCGTGTCCACTGCTTTGTGTCCGTAACGAGTGGAAATCGCAATGCAGCAGAGCGATAGTAGCCGTTCAGACGCACATTCGGCGTAAAAGACATTTCCGATTCCACGACCCCGCGTCGAGTCAGCTTCCATTCATTCGCACTAAGCTTCAGCATCACATTCGTAGCCGGTACTGCTTGGACCTGATCTTCTGCCGTTCCAGCTGAGCTACTTCGTCGCTTGACCGCCTGAGAACGATCCTCTTCAGCAGCCAAGACGGGCTCCTCATATCTAATGTAGATATGATTGCCCTTGCAGTATACGTCCGCATCCACAGTATGCTCAACTTGTTCCTTATTCTGCACACTCTTAATCGTAAGATGGGTGCGATATTTGTTCGCTGCCGCCGGATTCCCGTTCGACAAGTTCACCTTGTCTGCCATCGTGTAACTCCCATTTCCTTAAATAATCTGATTCCATCAATTATCCGGGAAACGACCGCAATTTGCAACCTCTTGGAGGCTTTTGTAGTCCATTTCTACCTTACTGCCTATAATGCTCCAAAATGGCCATACGTTAGGTTCGAAGCGAATAAAGATAATACACGCATGCTATCATCCGAACATCTACTTCTTCCGTATGATTCTTTATCGTAATCGTAATAGGAGGGAGCATTTTATCATATGTAATTTCTGCATGGAGCATATCCGATTCATCTCGCAAGCGCATAATTCGATCGCCTAGATCTTTCGTAAAACTAAATCTTTTTTCTTTATATTGTAATTCATAACGGATATTTGTCTTTATTTTCGTCTTATCTGAGATAAGGCTGATTTCCCCATCCGCATGCTCTATTTTCCATTCAGCGCCAATCAATTTTGTGAGTGGGGTAATATCAACAACATTTATCATAGAGCCGCCATCCACATGAAACGCTTCGAGGTTCACTTCGTATTCATTTATAATATGATCAACAACACGCATCCATTTATTTTTATGATATCTCTGCATAGAGCCAATTCTATTATTATTCTCATCCAAAATTTCTATTTCTTTTGTGCTCTTTTTGTAAAAATGTGACTTATATGTATAAACAGCCATTTCATCTCCACCTCTTCCAAGATATAAATTGCTGATTTCTATGTATATTACTAGACATAACAAGCGAATCGATACAGATACCTCGTTTAAAATATATTTAACTCTACGAATATTAGGTAATAATTTTTGTATTTAATAGATTTTTAACCTATTTCATCATATTTCCTGATAAAATAAGTTGGTAAATTAAACCTTAATTTTTCAACTTATATATTTTGCTTAATGAAGAAGACTTACTCTATTTCATGTCATAACATAACATGAAACTAGTATTTTGGGATATTTTTCATGAATATATGCGCATATATCTTAATTGGAGGGGACATCATGTTCAACGTCAGCATGAAGAAGACCGTTACTGCTGCCACACTAGCAATAGCCATCGCTACTGGAAGCTTGACCGCAAGTGCAGCACCTAGCATCATCATTAACTACAATCAATCTACGACTAGTGAAGTAAATCCGATTGTCAAAAATGGAGTTTCCTTAGTTGAAGTACGCCCGCTCTTGCAGCAGCTCGGCTATAAGCTCAAATGGAGCACAACCAACAAAAGCCTAACAGCAAGCAACGGTTCACAAACCGTCGTATTCCAAACGAATACAGCGAAAGTGAAGCAATATAAGGGCAATGTGGAGACTAACCATAAAATGCTTGCCCCTGCTACGCTAGTAAAAGGCCAGCTCTATGTCCCGCTGCGCTCTGTGAGCGATATCATTGGGCTTGAACTAAAATCCAATAGTGCTAAACATACATATACCCTGCATGATCAACAAGCCGCAGCACTAGAAGAGAGAAGACTTAAAGAAACAAAAGACTTCTTCACCAAATTAGCTTTGTATGAGAATAGTGGCGATCGAACTGCTTACCTGAACATGTTCGACAAGCAATCTCACTTCTACAAGCTAATGGAGAAGAACCAGAATCAATATAGCCACAAACTTATTAAGTCAAGCTATGAAGATGTATCGATTGCAGATGTGAATGAAAATGGTGTTTCCGTCAGTGCAACCGTCGTTTCCAGTGTTTATAACGGGGATCAAGCAGTTGCATCTATGACTATGCCTTCTTCATTTTTATTGAAGCTAGGTAAAAACGAAGAATCGCTGGAGAGCATTATTTCTATAACGCCGAATCTCGTTTCCTATCAACTAAAAGAGGGCTGGGAGAAAACGAAAGTAACCTTGCCTGAAGCAGATCAGCAAGCGTTTAAAGATGTAGCTAATATCGTCATAGAGTCCATTAACAGCGAGAACTGGGATAAACTGAACAGCCTGTTCACAGCTGATAATTATCTTGTAAAAATGATGTTCTCGAGCAAATTCAAAACATTATTTGCACAAGTTGATATGAAAGCTGAGCTTAAACAGCAGGTTGTGCTTGCCGCAGATGATAAACATGCCTTCTTCGCAACAGTCGAGAAATATACCATGTTGAATCAAACGGATACACCACCTATGGAATCAACTATGCTCTATTCGTTGGAGCGAGGGGAAGATGGCAAATGGAAAGTCTCTTCCATCGACGAAATCTCAACTACGGTAATAGGCGGTGAATTATAATGAAACTTCGTTCCATGCGCACGATCATTAGCTTCGTCCTGACATTTACCTTATTAACAGGTGTATTCGTTATTCAACCTGATCAGGCATATGCAAATACAGAGGCAGCCTCAACTTCTCTAGAAGTTAAAAAAGAAGCTGCAGGGCTCATTGAAGAGCATTACGGCATCACATTTACAGACGAGCAAATTAAAAACAGCACGATGCAAGAATTAGCTGCTACGCTAAAAGATCCATTCTCCCGCCATATTACGGCTGAAGAGTGGGAGCAAATGAATAACTGGTCTGAGAGTGAAGAAATGGCTCATATCGGAATTACATTTGCAAAGCTGCAAGGTCAATACCGCATTGTTACAGTTACTCCAGGGTCTACTGCTGAACAAGCAGGCCTTAAGCAAGGAGATATTATCGTTTCTATCGATGGAAAAGCTGTAAAGAATCAAACGAAGCAAGACATCTTCTCTGTTTTATTTGGCAAAAAAGATTCGTCGATTAAATTCGTCGTACAACGTGGTAAGGACAAATTGACGAAGACAATTAAGCGTGCTGTTCTTCCGATGGCTGCTGTAGAAGGCCAAATGCTGGACAAGCGCACAGGCTATATCCGCATCTACACCTTTATGGATCAAATGGTGTATGAGCAATTCGAAGCACAATGGAATGAACTGCGCAAACAAGGCATGAAATCTGTCATTCTCGATCTGCGCTACAATACAGGCGGATTGATGGAAGAAACGAGACAAGTAGCTTCCTTGCTGCGTGACAAAGGCGTGTTTACTTACTACAAGAGTCCAGCAGGGTTGGTGTCTTCTTCTACCCTTGATAAAGGCAAGAAGCCTGATTACACGATGACTGTGCTTGTAAACGAATATACAGCAAGCTCATCAGAAGCTCTTACAGGCTTCCTGCAAGGTTATGATCTAGCAACTGTCGTAGGTACAAAAACATACGGTAAAGGCGTTATGCAAATGCCTTATGAGCTGAGCGATGGGTCTTACTTGATGTTGACGACGCAAGAGTTCTTTGCACCAGACATGACCAAGATTCAACAGAAGGGCCTTCAGCCAGATACGATTTCAAATGAGAAAAAAGCCGAGCTAAACCGTTTGCTTATCAATTCCGGGCTAATGAAAATATAAAAAGATAAAACAGCCCTTAATACGTCTCCTAATGAAGAATTTACAAATAGACACAATGCGCCCAGCATTCCTCTTCCAAGATGGATATGCTGGGCGTTTTCATTTGCTTTAAACTCTATTTATATCCTACTTATATCTCTCTAGTGATACCCCCCTATGAAAATCATGCAAATATATTAGATTATCAGTCCAATCCCTTACCAATCTAAATGCATTTACTATAAGCAGTAAATAAGGAGGGATTCAGATGAGCCATACACTGAATACGAGAGTAGTTAGACCAAGAGGCTCGATCCGATTTGGCAGAACAGTAAAGGCTAAGAACGCAGGGGTTGTTATACCTGAAGACGTAAATAAACAATCAATAACCGTAACTCCCGATGATGCAGAAGCTACACAAAATCTCGGCAACGGGTTCTATCGTTTTTCGTACACCTATGACATTGATCCAAACTCGTTCTTTACATTCTTCTTTAACGGGAGAAATATAGGTGGAAGAAACTACAAACCTGTCAGTGGTGGATGGTGGGTTGAAAATAACTTAAGAGACATCTTATATGTTACAACCAACTATTCTTCTGGCGATTATAATTGGGTTACGTCTCTCTTCAGCCCTTACAACTATACAAGATCCGCACAATTCGTTATTATCGCTAAACTGTAAGCCGACTCCTACTTAAATAAGTAGGACAGCACGCAGTAGGCTGCCCTATCCCCCTCTTGATAAGGGGCAGCCGCTTTCTCTTACTACTTCAAACTAAAAAACCACCTTCCTGCTATACAAATAAGATGCATAGTCGAGAAAGGTGGTTAAGATTACGTTAGATTATTATTTTACGAAACCAAGCAGCATTTCACGAATAAGTTTGCTCGCTGCAATCTGTGTTTGCTCCGTTGGATCATAAATCGGCGCTACTTCAACCAAGTCGCAGCCGATAATGTTCGCTTCCGAACCAGCAATAAGATGGATCGCTTCCAGCAACTCTTTCGTCGTGATTCCGCCAATTTCCGCCGTACCTGTACCAGGTGCGCAGCTAGGGTCAAGTACGTCGATATCGATCGTTACATATACCGGACGACCAGCAAGCTCAGGAAGTACTTTACGCAAAGGCTCAGCTACTTCATACGGATAGAAATTGATGTTCTCGCGCGCATACGCCCACTCCTCACGGGAACCAGAGCGAATGCCGAACTGATAAATATTTTTGCTGCCAATCAACTTCGCTGCCTTAAGCAGTGGTGTTGAGTGAGACAACGGCTCACCTTCATAATCTTCACGCAAATCAGCATGCGCATCGATATGAATAATCGCGAGATCCGGATACTTCTTGTATACTTCTTGAATGACCGGCCACGAAACAAGATGCTCGCCGCCAAGTCCAACTGGGAACTTGTCGTCTTTCATCAAGCCCGCTACATACTCTTGAATAACATCCAAGCTGCGTGCCGCATTACCAAATGGCAACAGCAGATCGCCAGCATCGAAGTATGTTACTTCTTCCAAGCTCTTATCGAGATAAGGGCTGTATTCTTCTAATCCAACAGATGCTTCGCGAATACGGCCAGGGCCGAATCGGGAGCCAGGACGGAATGATACCGTATAATCCATCGGCATACCATAAATGACTGCTTTGGATTCCTCGTAGTTGTCAGAGCTTAGAATAAATACGTTACCCGAATATTTTTGATCTAATCTCATCGTCGTCTTCTCCTTTGCGCTCCGCTTACTTCGTCAAATCTTCAACGAACTTCGGCAAGCAGAATGCTGCATGGTGAAGGCGTGAGGAGTAGTATTTTGTTGGCATATCAGGGATCGTAGCCGCATCCACTTCAAGCGGATCATGCGTCTTACTTCCCATTGTGAACGTCCACAAGCCGCTTGGGTAAGTTGGAATGTTCGCGCCGTATACACGTACGATCGGGAAAATTTCCTTTACGTCACGGTTAACTTGCTGAATCAAGTCCGCTTTGAACCAAGGGTTGTCCGTCTGTGCAACGAACAGGCCGTCCTCTTTTAATGCTTCATAAATACCTTGGTAGAAACCACGCTCGAAGAGCGGTGCTGCAGGGCCTACAGGCTCCGTAGAGTCTACCATGATAACATCATACTCGTTTTTGCTGTTCAAAATGTGCATATAGCCATCGTTTACAATGACTTCTACACGAGGATTGTCCAACTCGCCAGCGATTTCTGGCAAGTACTGTTTGGAGTACTCGATGACTTTGCCATCAATTTCAACAAGTACAGCCTTCTCTACAGAAGGGTGCTTCAAAATTTCGCGAATAACGCCGCCGTCTCCACCGCCCACAACGAGCACTTTCTTCGGATTCGGATGCGTCACAAGCGCAGGGTGAGCGACCATTTCATGATATACAAACTCGTCTTTTACTGTCGTCATGACCATGCCGTCCAGTACGAGCATTCTGCCGAATTCTTCGGTCTCCACCATTGATAAATGTTGGAATGGCGTCTGTTCATCTACATAAGTCTCGCGAACCTTTGCCGTAATGCCGAATGCCGGCGTTTGTTTCTCCGTAAACCACAATTCCATAACAATCAACCTTCTTTCTTCGGGTGATGGTATCGTTGGTCCCAGTTAGAAATGCTCGTAATGGTTCAGGTGTAACATTCGTAACACTTCATCTCCAATTTGCACCAAACAAAAGCTATTATATAGAATCCCCCCCAAAAATCAACCATTTTATATAATTTGCAGGAAATGTTTATCATTACACGACCCGAAATTTGTAGTAAAGTGGAAAACGCTATCCACTATGTACCTTAATAAATAGAGCTAGCGATCCGTAGTTTATATTTACCACTTAAAAAGGAGATTAATACACCATGTATAACTGTAAAAAGTCATTTCTCTGCACACTTGTCTTAGCACTGATCCTGAGCTTTACTATCTCCACCACTTCAGTCTCGGCTGAATCGACCTCTTATCAAGATGAATACGATGAAGGTATCGATATCTCCAAGTTGGATAAAGAATACTTGAACGCTGCTGAGCAAGCCCTAAAGAACTATGGGAATGGCAAAACCTTCACTCTGAGCCGGGCTTACAAACTTGATTGGATAGAAAACAAAACAAAAATGTCATGCTGGTACCTAGAATCAAAGAGTAAGGATGCTGTCATCATACTTGATAGAAAAACAGCTAAAATAGTATCGATTAAATTAGAGTTCTCCAAGAAGGAAATCTCAAGCCCTGCAGCTGTTACCTTCAAATCAGCAAACGAGTTGATTCAAAATCTCGCACCACCCAGATTTAACATCGAGAAAGCCTATTTTGAAAAAGATTTTCTAAGCAAAAAAGAACACATACAGATAGTGGATTCTAGCACTTATATGGGACAATACCTAATTATGAAGCATGATTTAAAAAGCAATGAAGTAAGTACTGCCTATCAGTTCATTCATCCTATACATACCCTCGATAATAAATATCGACAAACTGCTGAGGTGGCCATTGGACACCTCACACCAAAACAACCGGTACCTTTTAACTATGCAGTGCGTACCAATGACAAGAACGGGATAGAATATTGGAACTTTCAAACCATCGTAAGTTTGGATGAAGAAGAAGGAGATACCAACGAAAATTATATCGTTTATTCAGGGAACGAGCTGCAATCGGTCTACATTCATGGTGAGAGTGGAAAAGTACTTTCAGCCGGCCTTTCCAACGTCCTTTATTTTAAAGGCCTAGATAACAAATACACGAAAGAAGAGGCAGTCCAAGCTGCCAAGCCTCTGATTGATAAGATACTTGGCGTTGATATTACCGGGTATACAGCCTTCTTTGACAAGAAAATGTATCAATTGAGTCTGTATAAGAAAGACGGGGTTATTATCCATGTTCAATTCAATGAATCCTTGAACGTGAATCAAGTAGAGTTTGGTTTCTAAACACAGGAATAATCACGAATATATGCAGCAGAAATGAATATCCTTAATGTTCCTATTCCATACTGATTACTAAGATCAGTTGCGGCATCGTTGTCGCATCAGGAAAAGAGGAACTCGAAATGGCCGTCACAACGCAACGCAAAATCAAAAACCGCTGGCTCCGATGGTTGCTGACCGGCTTTATCACTCTATTCGTACTCGGCCTAGGCACGACAGTGACCGTAATTGGCTACTTATATATGACAGACCTGCCCCCATCGCAAATTCAGCAGGATTCCGAGCTGTTAGATCGAGAGGGCAAGCCTGTTGCCATGCTTACATCAGGATCGATGCAGCGGCAATCCGTTAAAATCGATCAGATCTCACGCTATGTCATTCAAGGCACCATCGCAACGGAAGATCGTAATTTCTATCATCATTGGGGAGTAGATGCACGCGGCATCGCTAGAGCAACCCTTGTTAACCTAGAGCACATGTCAACAAAACAAGGGGCAAGCACACTCACACAGCAATTGGCGCGCAATCTATATTTGTCGCATGAACGAACATGGAAGCGCAAACTGAAAGAGGCATTACTCGCCTTACAGCTGGAAATGAAATATAACAAAGATGAGATTTTGGCGTTGTACTTAAACAACGTCTACTATGGACACGGATCTTACGGAATTGAGGCAGCCTCACAAATGTATTTCGGCAAGTCAGCACGTAAACTGTCACTTGCTGAAAGCGCAATGCTTGTCGGCATCCCGCGTGGTCCTTCCTATTATTCGCCTTGGCTAAACATGAAAAATGCGAAGGATCGACAGCAAGTTATCCTTCGCGGCATGGTTGAGCTAGGTCAAATTACAGATACACAGGCAAAGGAAGCCTATGACGAAGTACTTGCGTTCCGCTCACGCACCGATCGCTCTGAGCTGCTTGTGGCCCCATTTTTCCGTGATTATGTGAAAAAAGAACTGAATGCATTAGGTATTTCTGAAGCTACGCTCGCCACAGGAGGTCTGCGTATTTATACGACGCTGGATCGTCAGGTACAAGCAGCCGCTGAAGCGGCAATAGCCAAGCATGTCCCAGAGGAAGGCGATTTGCAAGCAGCTATGGTCGCAATTGATCCTCGCTCAGGTGATGTAAAGGCGATGATCGGGGGCAAGGACTACCGCACCAATCAATACAATCGCGTATTTGCGGAGACAAGGCAGCCTGGCTCTTCGTTTAAGCCGATTGTATATCTAGCTGCACTTGAGAAGAAAGCCATAACGGCAGCCACGCGCTTCGTCAGCCAACCGACTTCTTTCACCTATGACGAAGGCCGCAAAGTGTACAAGCCTAATAACTATGGAGATAAATATTATGGCGATATTATGCTTCGACAAGCAATTGCAGCATCCGATAATATTTATGCCGTGAACACACTGATGCAGGTAGGAGCTGAGCAAGTCGTTAATATGGCGGAGAGATTAGGCATTCAAAATGGACTAAAGCCGCTGCCATCTTTAGCATTAGGCACTTTTCCTGTCAGCCCTTTTCAAATGGCAACTGCCTATGCTGTACTTAGCAATGAGGGGCGACAAGTAACCCCGCGTACCGTGCTAGCGGTAACAGATGCGGGTGGTCGTCTCTTGTATGAAGCTCCTACACCTGTGGAGAAGCAAGTGGTACTCCCTGAGGAGGCTTACATCCTCACCAACCTTATGGAAAGTGTATTTGAGGCAGGAGGAACGGGCAATCGGGTATCTACTCTGATTAAACGACCTGTAGCCGGCAAAACAGGGACAACCGATTCCGATTCTTGGATCGTAGGCTATACGCCTGAGCTAGCTACTGCGGTATGGGTAGGTTATGACAAAGGCAAAAAGATAACACAATCAGATGCTCGTCGATCCGCACCGATATTTGCCCAATTCACGGAAAAAGCATTGGCTAATGTGCCACCAAAGCTTTTCCCTGTACCAGATAACATTGTAAGTACCTATATCGATCCTAATACCGGCAAGCTTGCTGGCGCAGGCTGTTCCGCAAAACAACTTGAAACCTTTGTCCGTGGTACAGAGCCTAAAGAAATATGCAATGAACATGATCAGCAACAAGTCGACAAGTCCAAATCAGAGACCGTACTCCCTGAAGCCGAAGCCAAGAAAAAGTCTTGGTGGCAGCATTTTAAACGCTGGTGGTCAGAATAACATTAAAATTGTACTATCTAAGCAGTAAGCCCTGAAGATGCAGCATCTTCAGGGCTTTATTTTGTATATATATTTATTCAAAAGTAGCTTGGATACCAATCTGCCTTTATTAACATCCTGCCAACTATGATTGTTCCGTAGCAGTAGAGCTATTTAACTGCGCTGCATCAACCTTTCGGTGCAATCCCGGCCAAAAAGCAGCACGCCCTAACACAGCGGTAATTGCTGGCACTAGTAGAGGACGTACAATAAACGTATCGAGCAGCACACCTAACGCAGTAACCGTGCCAAACTGCACCAACACTTGTATCGGCAAAGAGGCCAAGACCGCGAATGTGCCAGCTAGTATAATGCCAGCCGAAGTGATAACCGAACTCGTCTCACTCACACCTTCACGAATAGCTTGCTTTAGCGGCAAATACCGACTCTTCTGCCAAATACGAGACACCATAAAGATGTTGTAGTCCTCACCTAAGGCAACAAGAAAGACGAATGCGTAGAGCGGTATTGCTCCTTGTATCGCCTCTACACCGAATCCGTAATGGAAAATAACCCACCCAAGACCAAGTGCAGAGAAATACGACAAGACTACCGTAGCAATTAAATATATAGTCGCGACAATGGAGCGCAAATAAACGAGCAGCAGTAAGGAAATAAGACCGATAACAACTGGAATAATAAGCTGTGTATCTCGTTGGCCTATTACCTTCGTATCATACTGTGCAGCAGTTTGACCGCCTATCCATACTTTTTGCTCTACTTCCGACACTCCAGCTTGCTGAAGCGCTTGTTCCACTATTGAACGAACGGCAGGGATGTGCTCCATCGCCTCAACGGAATAAGGGTTTATATTGAACTCGATATTGTGAGCGATAATCTCTTTGTTTTCTTTTCCCACCTGTGGTTCGGAAACAGTAGATACAAACGGTAAGGCACGCAGAGCTTCTGCCACTGAAGTTGGCTTACCATTTGAATCATAGATGACTTGAACGGGAGCCAGATTACCAACGGCAAATTGCTCCCCGATTACTGTAAACCCTTCTCTGGATTCCATGTTGGATGGAAAGGAAGACAACAGATCATACGTATACTTGATTTGTGGTGAGAAGCTTGCAAGCCCACCTAGCAAAAGCAGCGTCACAACAATAACGCTCCAAGGCTTGCTCACGACAAGTCTTCCGATGCGACTGTCTGAAGGATTAGCCTGCTTCTTGTGAGCCCGCCCTATCTTTCCAGTACGTTTCGCTCTCTCTTCCTGCATCTGTGGCGTGCGAGGAACGAATGGGAAGAAGGAAACTCTTCCTAGAATAGCAAGCATAGCAGGCACTAACGTCAAACTAGCTAGACCCATAATAAATATTGAAATACTAAACGGCACCGCAAAACGCTGATAAGGCCCATATTCAGCAAGCAGCAGGGCAAATAGTGCAAGCACAACCGTAAGGCCGCTCATGGCAATAGCACCTGCCGAACCACGGAAAGCAGCAACTAAGGCGCGGACTTTATCAACTTCTATCGTCAACATTTGACGATAATGCGAAATTAGGAATAAGCAGTAATCCGTACCTGCGCCAAACAAGAGTACGGTCATGATGGAAATGGCTTGCGCATCTACCGTAATCCAGCCTTGTTGAGCCATATAGCCTAATATTGGGCTCGTAACACCAAAAGCGAACCCTACAGCAATTAATGGAATGAGTGCGAGTATCGGCGAGCGATAAATAAGCAGTAATATGACCACAACAAGCAGTACCGTTCCAATAAGCAAAGATACATCTGCATTTTTAAACAATCCTGTAGCATCAATTTGAATACCAACAGGCCCCGTAATACGTGCAGACAGCTTCTCCTTATCATCTAAGCTTACGCTAAATGGATCATCAGCGAACTGATCTGTGACATCCCGCTTTAACTGTGTTATGCCCTCTTTTAATTGATCAGGATCTGCCTGTTCATCAAAAATAACTGGGAACACAAGTGTAGAACGATCCTCCGATAACTGCGACATCACCGCAGGGGTTGGGAGTTGATGCAAAGGTATAACCTTTTCCATATACGGCAAAGGACTTTGCTGCCATTGCTTCGTTAATGTCTGCAGCTTATGAATATCTCCGACCTCGATGCCTCCCTCACGCTTCCATACGATAAGGGCTGGCGAGCCATCTTCACCTGGAAATTGTTTATTTGCCATTTGTTCCGCCTGAACGGACGGAGCCGACTCTGGCAAGCTTGGTTCATTATTTTTCTCTTGTGAATTTACATTTGGCCAAATGAAGCTTAACACGAGTACGACAGCAATCCATAACGCAAGAGTTATCCATCTGCCATACTTTCCAGTAACCCACTTGGTCAATCCACGATAACCTTCCATTACGCTCCTCCTTCTACGGTTACACGTATTTACCATTAGTTACGTCGTTCTCCGCCTATGCTGCGGGTGATTTTTACAGCTTGGAAAGGTATACTAGACCGTAACTACTGGCTGATTTCATCTAATGTGTAAAAAGTATTAACTAAGAACTCTAATATTATATATACCCGAAGGTTAATATTTTAACAACTACTTTTTGATCAATAGATGCACGAAACGCAGAAATGGAGTGACCTATACATGTCGAAACAAAAACGAGTTTCTCGTACCCCTGGCAGACCAAAACTCAATGAACAAGAAATGCCTATTCAGAAGGTCATTATTCAAACGGCTGCCAAGACATTTATGGAACAGGGATATGAAGCTATATCTTTACAACAAATTGCTGCTATATGCGGCGTTACGAAAGCCACTATTTACTACTATTACTCCAACAAAGCTGAATTGTTCACCGCGGCTATCGAATTTATGCTGACGATTGCACATAAAGCTACTAAGTCTCTTATGGACAGTGAAGGACATTTGCGCGATCGATTGGAACGTGTTGCTTATGTAAAGATTGCACAGCCGCACAGCGACCTGGAAACCATGCTAAAAGAGGCAGAGAAACAGTTGTCTGAGGAACACATACAACGAATTCGTTCAGCTGAGCATATGTTGTATGATTTGCTTGCACAACATTTCGAGGAAGCTATGGAACAAGGACAACTGCAATCAGGATCGCCTATGCTGCTTGCTCATGCTTTCTCCTCATTACTCATGATGGGCAACCGCGATAGCGCACGCCAACTATTCTCATCCCATGAACAGCTGGCTGCATCCATCGTAGATCTTTTCTGGCAAGGAGCAATGAAAAAGTAGTAGCTAAATTGCATTTTAAACGCTGGTGGTCGGAATAATGACCACCTTGCGTGAAATTTCGCGAACTTTGTCGAATTTTACCTATTGCCCTCGAAAGCGAATTTTGCTAATATTTGTAACGTAGCCTTTAGACATGATTCACCATTGAATTAATGCTTTGGGTTACATTTTTGCGTTGAATTAAATCCCTTCATTAGGTAACAGACTTTGCCCACCCCGCGACTTTATATTATGGGGTGGGACTTTTTTTGTCTGCTTTCCCATCAACACTTTAACCTAGCCCACAATCTTAAAGATGATAAAAACGAAAAAACAACCCTCATTACCGCAGCACGCTACGGAACAAAGGTTGTTTATTCATGACAGGATGCCACTGTATACAATGAGCAGTTACATATATGGACAGAAGAACTTAATTCCCCGCGAAATCCATATTACGAGACGTTATGCCTCCAGCTCCGCCTTAAATTCAGCAGGAGTACGTTCCCACCACTCTGCATTATGCGTCTCAAGCAATTGACGAAGGGCTGCTTTTTCTTCAGCACCAAGTCCATCAACGATCACACGGCGCTTCATCGCATAATCCATCTTATTTACATGGTCAGCAAGGATCTTCCATCCACGCTTTGCTTCTGTATCCACCAGCATCTCACAAGCTGTCAGGCCTCCATAGAAAGAACCCTCTGGTGAGCGATCCACCGCAACCCAAACGATCCAACATTGGCGACCGTTCGGCACGTCTTCCTTATTCATAGAAAATTTAATGCCACGCTCTACCTTACTTTTTGCGTGCATGGCACCCATATCGATGTAAGCTCGACCCTCATCGATAATAACCGGTGATACACTATTCAGATCGATGCTGCCTGCACCGAATCCTTTATGCTTATCATTGCTGCTTACAACATTGAATGCAAGCTGCTTCTTAGCTTTCTTTTCTTGTTCCATAGTCTATTCTCCTTCCTCGTATGCAAATGCTCCCCACTTGTCTAGATAGCAGCATACAACCGGATCACAATCATTTTTTATTTTAGCTAATAATCGGGTAAAAGCCAACATATACATGCGGTAGATGCTTGTCAACGGGAGGTACGAATCAATGACCCGAGCTCATGCTTATCGCTCCGCCTTATATGCTATCGTATTGATGACAACGGGATTTTGCTTGCTAATATGGCTGCTGCCTAATGAACTAGTCCCTTCTGTCGGACCTGAAGCAACCGAACAGATTACGAGGAAAGAGGGGCCCGCTGCTCCCCCACCACCTCCAATCGATACTCCGCGCTCAGAGCGAATTGCAGAGTATCATATTGACGTGAAACTGGACGAGGTGTCTAAGACCCTACACGGATTGCAGGCAGTAACCTGGAACAATCCAGGGCGCAAAACCGTGAATGAACTTTATTTTCACCTTTATCCGAATGCCTTTGAATCAGCAGATACCACTTTCATGAAAGAGTCTGGGGGGAAACTACGCGGAGATACAATGCCTACAAATGGCTACGGCAATATGCGACTCACCGCGATTCAGACAGAAGATGGCTTGCCTCTGATGAATCGACTGGAATACGTTCAGCCAGATGATGGCAATGCGAAAGATCGAACGGTGATGAAATTACGCCTGCCCCAACCAGTCAAAGCTGGTGAGAGCATTACGTTAAAAATGAAGTATGAAGTGAAATTGCCAAGCATATTTGCACGCATGGGTGCTACTGACAACTTCATTATGGCAGGACAATGGTTCCCGAAGCTCACCGCCTATGAAAAGGCAGGTACAAGGGGACGCAATGCAGATGGATGGAATGTACATCAATATCATGGGAACTCCGAATTTTACTCGAATTATGGGATTTTTAATGTCCGGATTCAGGTCCCTGAGTCTTATATCGTTGCAGCGACTGGATTTCCAACGAAAACGCCTGTGACCGCGAATGGTAGCAAGGTATATCACTTTTATGCCGATGATGTACACGATTTTGCGTGGGCAGCATCTCCTAATTTCATCTATGCTGAGGAACCTTTCTCGTCCAAAAATGTGCCTGGCGTGCGCATTAAGCTCTATTTAGATCCAAAACACCAAGCACTAAAAGAACGCTATATGTATGCGGCCAAAGCAGCTCTAAATCAATTTAGCGAATGGTACGGAGAGTACCCGTATTCAACACTATCTATTGTAGTACCTCCGCTTGAAGCCAACGGAGCTGGCGGTATGGAATATCCTACACTAGTGACGACATTCGGAGCCGGTGACGATAGTCCAGGCTATGATTTAGAGCGAACGGTTGTACATGAGATCGGCCATCAATACTTCTACGGCTTACTCGCTTCTAACGAATTTGAGGAAGCCTGGCTGGATGAAGGCTTTACGTCTTACGCTGAAGATAAGCTGATGGAATCGGAATTTGGGGTTGTCCCAAATTTGATGGTGGAGTCTAGCTACATTACTTCTCCTGCCCCGTTAAAGCAGTCAGCTTGGCAATATCATAATCAAGAACACTATGCAGAAAATGTATATGTAAGAGCAAAGCTCGTACTAGTAGCCTTGGAGCGCCAAGTAGGCGAGAAGACAATGAAACGAATATTAAAAACCTATACAGAAAAATATCGTTTCAAGCACCCTACTACTGCCGATTTTCAACGCGTTGTGGAATCCGTTACCAAGCGCAGCTGGACTTCATTTTTCAGTCAGTATGTGTACGATCGGCAGATGGCTGACTTTGCAGTAGAGTCCATTCAATTAAACAAAACTGGCAACCAATATGAGTCGATCGTTCATATTTCCAAACGTGGTGCCGATTACCCTGAAGTACCCATTGTATTCCGATTCGAAGATGGGAGTACAACCCGCAAAGTATGGTCTGGTGAAGGAGATCGTATTCAATACAAGCTGACCCATTCTTCACCGCTCGCTTGGGTATTCGTCGATCCTCTACATACGATCGTGCTGGACAATAAGCAAATTAATAACTATATGAAGGCATCTGTAAAAGAACCCGTACGTACTCGCGTTGATTGGACGGCAATGAAATGGATCGAAATGATGAGTAAGCTGTTAGGATGGTGATCAGTTGATGACAATAAAACCTCATATTCACGCGGGTTGGGATTGGGTCAAAGAACATCTATACATCTGGATTATTCTATTTATTTATCAGCTGTTATGGGGATTCTTCTTGTACCGCTTCATTGATCATATCGTCGTTCCGTTGCTGCAACGCTATCCTGAGCCCGCTCCCACAGAATTAAGTCGTTCTTTATTCCATATCGAGGCGCATTTTCAATTAACTAAAACAACGGAGTATGCGCCCTATTTATGGACACTCGTCGGATTTGTAGCACTGCGTATGCTGCTTACTCCACTCATTCATGCGGGATTGCTGCACAGCATGTCTTATTCACAACGCAATAGCAAAGGACTTGCATTCTTTCGCGGTATGAAAGCATTGTGGAAACCGATCAGCTTACTATATATATTTGAACTGATTCTCGTACTTCTCCCGGCATATTGGATCGTACCTAAATTAATTGCTCTTCTAGAAAGTGCCATGAGTGCAAATGAGCTCCTACAACAGGCAGCACCCGTACTCATTCTCTGGCTTGTTGGTGGATGGATTGTACATCACTTATTCTTATTTATGCAATTTGGAAAGGCTAGTGAGCAATCAATATGGTCAGCCCTACTTACGGGTATACGCGCTCTGCTGCCTATACTCGGAATATCTTTATTCTTTCTCGCTATAGGATTGATCGGAAGTACATTAGTTACAGCAGCAGCTATGTTTTGGACAGGAATGACTGCCCTTTTGTTACAACAGGCTTATCCAGCCATAAGGACTTTGTTACAAATATGGAGCCTTTCAAGTCGGTTTGATTTGTGGCAAAAGACCGACAACAAGCCTATTTAAAACAGATTGCATGCGTAATATCGAGAAATAGTTAGAAAATGAACAAAAAAGAATGAAGAAAACGCTTGCTTGAGCCTAAATGATAGGTTTAAGCAAGTTTTTTTGCGTTTTTGGACATAAGCAGTTTGTAAAATCCGAAAATGTCTGTTAAAATAAACCGTAGATTTATTACAAGTTTGTCATGAACGACGATGAATTTCTTGCAAAATTGTAATTACGTGTGACGGAATGTAAGATGTCCTATTATGAAAGCCGAATTCCCGAGACATCCGGGAAGCGGGGGAACCAAGTTTTTGGGTGAATTGATCTCGGATTGCACAGGGATCATAGGGAGACCTTCAACCGAACCCTACAGCTAACCTCGCAGGCACGGAAGGGGAACCTATACTTGAAGAAGAAATTAATCACAGCCGCACTGGCGACAAGCCTACTGCTATCATTTGGAGCAGGAAGTGCATTCGCAGCAACGACAATGGATGGCGCAATCGACAAAGTAATCGGAGTAGATTACAAATACGGCGGTACAACAACAAGCGGCTTTGATTGCTCAGGATTTACTAGCTACATATTTAACAAACTAGGCTTAGATTTGTCTCGTACGTCTGGCTCTCAGTTTGAAGAAGGCACTAAAGTTTCCAAAGACGAGCTTCGCGCTGGAGACCTTGTATTCTTCAACACTAGCGGCAAAGGCGTTTCCCACGTTGGTATCTATGTAGGCGACGGTAAGTTCGCTCACTCTGCTACGAATAAGGGCGTTACAATCGACAAGCTTAGCATGAACTATTACGAAGATCGTTACTTGGGTGCTCGTCGCGTAATGAGCGACACACAATTCGAGAAACACGCTAAATAGTACTTATTTCTTTTATATGAATACGTGATACCAAGCCCGGTGGGAGGTGATTAACACATCCTGTCGGGTTTTTATTTTCCCCTCACCTTCAATTCGAAAGGAGAATTTCCATGTACGTCTGGTTTCATCGGCGTGACTTACGTACGACAGACATGCGACTATTCGATAAACTTCGCTCCTTGCACATGCCTGGCATTCATATACTCGTTCTAGATCCCGCGCTGCTAGATGAATGCCGCGCTCGTGAGCATAGTGGTCGACATTTCTTGCAGCAGGTTAGTCGCCTGCAACAAAACTACCAGCAAGCCAACCAACATTTAGTGATTGCCTATGGTTCACCTGATCAAGTTCTACTCTTGTTAGCCGCTAATTACCCTCTGCAGATAGTCGCTTTTCATGAGGATTTAACTCCTTATGCCAAACAACGCGACCAGACATTAATCGATACGGCTCAAGCTTGCGGGCTAAAGACAATAACCGATATCGATCATATGCTTATTGATGCTGATTCCTTTGATCATTTTGCCAACCGTGATCAGCCTTACAAAGTATTTACCCCATTTTATAACAAATGGAAACAGGCTATGCATCTTTTTGCGGAACCGCCTATGCTTACTTCGCTAAATGACCTTGAAACGGTACAAGTTTCGCCAAGTACTATACAAGATTTTTCGATCCCTCTATGGTTGTATGACGCTCTACAGTCGACATCCCCTTCATTTTCAGAAGAGGAACCGCAGAAAAAACTGCAAAACTTCTTAGCAGAAAAGCTCCCCGACTATGAGCGAGGAAGAGATAGGTATGGGTGGAGCCATACAAGTCAAATGAGCGGATATATAAACACAGGAGCTATTTCCATTCGACAAGTATACGAACAAGTAGCTGCTCAAGATAAGAGTTCTTATGTAGACAGCTGGGTTCGCCAACTCGCATGGCGTGACTTCTATCTCTATCAAGCATTGCGAAACCCAGATTATTTCTCGTATGAGCAGAAATTTGATTGGTCTGGCTTCAACACAGATGCATTCAACTATTGGGCGGAAGCAAAAACCGGGATACCGATCATTGATGCCGCTATGACACAGTTAAAAGAAACAGGAGCAATGCCCAATCGCCTTCGAATGGTCACAGCTATGTTCTTAACAAAGCAGCTACTCTGTCCATTTTTCTATGGTGAAGCTTACTTTCGAGACAAACTAGCTGACTACGATCACGTACTCAATCGGGGTGGATGGCTATGGAGCTCTTCGCTAGGCTATGATGCTGCCCCCTATTTCCGCGTTATGAATCCAGTACGCCAATCAGAGACATACGATCCAAGCGGCTCTTATATTCGCCAATGGCTGCCACAAATCGCTCATCTCTCCGACAAAGCGATACATCAACCACAAGCAAATGCCATTGTCGATCTGAAACAAGCTCGTATTCGTGCAATTGAGCAGTATAGCTTACTGCTGAAGCAAAACAAGCAGCAAAATAAATGAAAAAGCAGGCTTAACGGACTTTTGATCATCCGTTCATAGCCTGCTTTTCTATGTGGTCTATTGCTGCAGCAATAAGGAATTATGTTCACCTAAGTAGCTTTATATACTGCAAATGCCCTCTTCGACACTTTTATTATTTCTCGCTGGCATTACGTTCCGATTCGACATGTTTCTCGTGGAACAAATTGCTTTTTTCCCGCGTCAGTAGCCGTTTATCCGGATTATCGACACGCTTTTGTACTTCTGCCATCTTGATGACAGACGGCGCAGTTGGTACAGATGAATCCGCCTGAGCAGATATTGTTGGCGCTAATAGCATCATCATTGAAAAAGACCACGCCGCCGCCGCACTTGTCGATTTTTTCATTTTTATTTCCACCTTTCCGATTCAAAACTAACTTTTATTTATTAAAAATTCGATTTATAGACCATACAATTCGCCATATGTTTTTCCCATACGTTATTAACCAGATCATGATGTTTGAAGCAACTTATTAGCTATTATGAAGCATAAACCTGAAAATAAAATGAAATACACGTTAACTTTGCATGATAAGTTTATTCCATAAATATCCTAATTGGTTTATTTAAGCTGCCCTCCATCGAGGGCCATGTAGACCACAGGTATAGCCTTGCGGTCTTTTTTGCGTTTAAAAAATAGCTGGAGGGATTGAACACGAAGCTTACCCCTGAAAATTTATATAAAGCTGAGCATCCTCACCTTCTCCTTTCCTTACTTACATTGAAAATCCGACATATCTCGAAAATGGTAGTTTTCAAGAACTGTATAGAAACTTAGATCTAAGTCATATTGCTCAATGAACCCGCTAATCTATCTGTATCCATAGAATCAAAATTGTAATCGCGGCAAGATCGGTATTGCTCATTTTTTATAGCATGGATATGATAGTGTTGCTTCTAGTTTCTTGCATATTTACTAGTGAAATCGCTTTCTACTGAATGGTAAGGATCGGGAGTATGGACTCTACTAAAAGTTTGTATATATTCGTACTGACGAAGGGAGGCGGCTATTTTTTTCGTTAACAAACAGGCAGTCTTTGACTCTAAGTAGCTAGAGCCAATGCTGGCACCTGACAACCACAGGTTATGTTTGTCTATTCATGAATATGAAAATGGAGGGATTTATGATGTCTTCTTTACGCTTATTAAATAACAATCCGTTAAAATTTCTTATCACTGGCGGTATTACACTCGTACTCCTCTACACCATGTCACTCATACTGGCGGATCAAGCTTCCGCACACGGTTACGTAACTAACAGTCGTGCAGGTCTTTGTGCGAATAACGTAAATGCAAACTGTGGATTGATTATTTATGAGCCATACAGTCTAGAAGGAACTAAAGGATTTCCTTCTGGCGGGCCTGCTGATGGGAAAATTGCAAGCGCTGGCGTTGGCATGTTCTCTCAACTTGATCAACAATCCTCCACTCGCTGGTCAAAAATTAATATAAGCGCAGGTTCGAATACCTTTAACTGGAGCATCAAAGTCCCTCACGCAACAGCAAGCTGGAAATATTACATTACAAAACAAAATTGGGACCCTAATGCCCCACTTACTCGCGCCTCATTCGATTTAACACCATTCTGCAGCGTATCTTCCAATGGACAGAAGCCAGGCGGCACTTACTCTGATACTTGTAACGTCCCTAGCCGGTCAGGCTATCAAGTAATCCTCGCAGTTTGGGAAATTTCCGATACACTAAATGCTTTCTATAATGTGATTGATGTTAACTTTGGAGGCGGAAGCTCCGACACTACGGCTCCAACTGCTCCGACAGGTGCTGCAGCATCCAATATCGCTACAACAAGCGCCAAAATCAATTGGAATGCGTCTACAGACAACACTGGCGTTGTCGGGTATCGTATCTTCAATGGTGCTAACCAAATCGCGACTATAAACGGAGCACTAACTACTACCTTGACCGGTTTAACTGCCAATACAACCTACAACATTACAATTAAAGCCATTGATGCTGCCGGAAATGTATCCGCGGCAAGCAACACAGTAACTTTCAAAACGCTTGCTGCCAGTGGCCCAGATACATCAGCTCCAACAGCTCCGGGCAGCTTGCATGTCATGGGCATGATTGGAACGACAACGATCCCATTAATGTGGGATGCTTCAACAGATAATGTTGGAGTTACTGGATATCAAATATTCCGCGGTACTACGTTGATAACGACTGTCCCAGGAACAGCAATCGAACATCTCGTTACAGGCTTAACGCCTAATACGAGTTATGCCTTCTCGGTCAAAGCCATTGATGCCGCTGGAAATGTATCCGCAGCAAGCAATGTATTGAATGTCACCACAATGCCAGCATCAACTACTTATCCCGCATGGAGTGCAGCAACAGCTTACGTAGGCGGCAGTAAAGTGTCGCACAACGGACTAAACTATGAGGCTAAATGGTGGACACAAGGTGAAACACCAGGCAGCGCTGATGTATGGAAGGTAATCCCTTAGGCTCAACGGATAAGTCATAACCATAAATGGCCGCAGGCACCTGGTTGAGGTACCTGCGGCCATTTTATGTATACATAGAACGACCTCACTTGCCAGCAGGGTGAAAGATAATAAATAAGCCCCAATGAAAGCTCCATGCAACTTAAGACCACCCAGCGACAAAATTTATCCGTAAGGTCGTAAAAAGTCATTGCTGTAAATCAGTTATGATGATACGTTCTAATTATGCAGCAAGAGTGATTGTGATGAATAATGGAGCTACCTTAAATAGGGGGAAAAACATGCTGCTCTCAAAAATATTACCCACTGTTGCAAAGATGCATCCCACCAATTGCGCAATCAAACAACAGAACATCATCCTTACTTATGGGCAGTTGCTGCATCAAGTAAATTGCGTCGCCTATAGCTTTCACGGACTAGGCTTCAAATCTGGAGATCGAATAGCCTTGCTAAGCCATCCTTCTCCCTATCTCGTTATTGCCGAATGCGCTGCAATAGCAATAGGTGCTATTCCGGTTACTATTTTCCCCAACCTAGTACCGAATGAAATCAATCAAATACTTCAAAGTGCAGACCCTATCGCTATCGTATACGACTCTCATCATTTACAAGTAGAGGAATGTTTCTCTTTACTAAACAATACCTATGCTATTCCCTTGCAAGGTAGCGGTAATACACATTCCATAGAAACTTTTATTGCCACGTCCCCACCGCTAACACAATGGTATGAGCCTGACCCGGATGACATAGCACTCATCATTTATACAGGGGGCACAACCAGTCATTCTAAAGGTGTCATGCATTCTCATCGCAGTATTAGTCATTGGTCTTTTATGGACCCAATAAAAAGGGGAGGTCACAATCCTACAAAGAAGGCTATTGTGTTAAATCAGGCTCATATAACCGGACAATTTATGCTGTGGACAACCCTATATGAAGGTGGCTGTCTGATTTATGCAGAATCTTATCCTTTGCGAGCTAAGGATGTCATTGATATTATTGAGCGCGAGCAAATAAAATATCTTGGCACGGTCGGGCTTTTACTTAGAGATATCGTTACGATGGACAGTATCCAAGACCGATGTATGGAATCCGTTGAAGTGATCTCGTGTGGAGGAGCTCCAATCAGTGTGAACACACTACATAGAGCACGTAAAGTTTTTCCTAATGCTCAAATTAAAGAAGTCTATTCGCAAACGGAAAGTGGTCAATGTATTAGTTTTTTGCCAGTAAACCAGTGCTTTATAGATGGTAAATTAGAGCGGCTACTATCCGTTGGTAACCCTTCAAATATTACTAGTTGGGGCCAACAACCTTTTGAAATACGTATCGTTGATGAATTTGGTCACGACGTTCAATCAGGGAGGGTAGGAGAAATTATTTGTAAAGGCGAGCAGATGATGTTGGGTTACTGGAACAATCCCAAGGAAACACAGAAAGCCATTCGAAACGGTTGGCTATACACGGGGGACTTAGGAAAATTCGATGAAGATGGATTTTTATATCTCGTAGATCGAAAAAAAGATATGATTATTGTAAATGGTTCAAATGTCTACTGTTCTGAAGTTGAAGAAGTACTCAGCAAACACCCTTCCATTCGTGAAATTGCTGTAATAGGTACTCCATTGCCTGACGAAGGAGAAGAAGTTACGGCCGTCGTTACTTTGAATAAAAAATCATGGATTACGTTAAGTGAGTTGCAGCAATACTTCTATCGAAAACTAGCTAGTTATAAGGTTCCTACTCGACTGGAAATCATCGATAATCTCCCTAAAACAGCGGTAGGAAAGTTGAATAAAGCGGCTATTAGAAGGAAGTTTTGGGAGGGGCGGACACGAATGATTAACTGATGGCAAATGATTCTCTGCCAATGGCCCTACTTACTAGATTAACCCAATTTACTATGTTAGCATTAACATATATTTATCATCCATAATATTTTTATTTATGAAATATTATAACTACACTACTACTAATTACGTTTGCGCAATTACCATGAAAATAAGGGGATAATAGAGAGATGAAACAACAGGGGCAACCAATTCGCTCAGGAAAGGTTTTTCAGAAAATATCTATTCGTGCCAAAATACTAATTGCAGTCGCTGTAGCCCTTTTAACAAACCTTATTATCGGGGGAACAGGCCTGTACAATCTTTATAAAGTACAAAGCACTTTGGAAAAAAGTTTGAATGTTCACGCACAAAATACCGAGCTCATAAGGGCAGTAGGTATCGATCTGTACCAATGGATAACGGCTGAAAGATCGCTTCATATGTATGAGCCCGGCACTGACAAATTTAAGAGCCAGCTCGAATATTATGAAAAGCAAAAAGATCAGGCCCATTCCAGATTTAACGAATATGCAGCAAACAATCTGTCTCTTCCCAAAGAAGTAGAGCTTATCGAAGCATATAACAAGTCCAAGGTAGAATTTGAGGCAGTGGCGGAACGCATTCTAAAGGATATATCGTCCACAGATCCTGCTGTGCGCCAACAAGGTATTCAGCTCTCATACGGTGAGGGATATGAAAAATTCAATGGCATGGAAGAGAACTTGGATGCGATCGGCGAACTATACAACGAGGAAAATGAACGAATGCGTACCGAAGTCAAACAAGACTATCAATCTTTACTTTGGTATACCGTTATCATTATCCTAGTATGTGTACTATTTAGTTCACTTCTAGGCTGGGGCATAATTCGTTCCATTAACCGCCCAATTAGCCACTTACGTGACAATGTGAAACGAGTGGCCGAGGGAGATCTTACGGTACAAATTCAGTCTATGGCGGAAGACGAGCTCGGAGCGTTATCTAAAGACTTTAGAACGATGATCGACCAAACCCAAACGCTGATTGCTACCGTAGGAAGCTCAATACAAGATGTTAGTGAATCTGCCGAAGAGTTGAGCACAATCTCTGAGGAGACAACGGCTACGAGTGAAAGCATCCAAAAGGCCATCGTAAATATTGCAGACGGAGCGACTCTCCAAGCTTCATTAACAGAAGCTGCACACCAGCGCACGTTAGAATTATCTAATAACATCGAGCGAGTTAGTGAGAAGAGCAAGGAAATTAATGGTCTATCCTCCCAAGCTGAACAAGTACTAGGCGGCGGTATGGATAAAGTCCGTGATCTTCAAGATCATACTGCGCAAGCCGACGAGGTACAACGCAAAGCTACTGTAGAAATTGCCCGTCTGGCTAATAATATGAAAAATATTAGTGTCGTCGTACAAACGATTAATGATATTACTGAACAAACGAAGCTGCTTGCCTTGAATGCTAGCATTGAAGCAGCTCGTGCAGGTGAAGCAGGGCAAGGATTTGGAGTAGTAGCCACTGAGATCCGCAAGCTTGCGACACAATCGTTTGATGCTACAACACAAATTAAAAATACCATTTCCAATATTAATAATGAGTTTAGCAATACGTTATCCATTATGAAAACGACGGAACAAATAGCGAGCAAACAAAGCCAAATTGTCGCTGAAGCTGGTACTGTCTTCGAATCGATGTTTGTCACTTTCGAACAGATCGTGACCTCCATTCATACGGTCAACAGTGACATTCAACAAATTGAACAGTTACGAAGTCACGTTGTAGATGCCATCAAAGAAATATCCAATGTCGCTGCGGAAGCGGCTGCAACAACGGAAATGATCGGCGCTTCCTCTTCTGATCAGCTTGCGGCATTCCAGTCGTTGCATACATCGGCGGAGCGTCTGCATTCACTTAGTGAAGTTGTCTCTGCAAGTATCGGAAAATTCAAAGTGAATGAATCATCGTTTTAAAGTATCTAAGGCCGGAGCCCCCAACAGGAGACTTCCGGCCTTTACGTATTCTAGCCTACTCTCGCTCCTCTATTCGCTTACTCCGATAAATATGGAATTTTGTATGCATTAAGCAGAACTACTTAATAGGGAGACTCTTTCTCAGCATAGGGATTAGCCATATCCGCGATTGCTTTGTATATATTCGGAGGAAATTCTGCGAGCCTATGACAAACATATAAATACCATTCCACCCCGTATAATACATAAACCTTTGTTTGATACCCCTCATCCTTCAGTTCTTTTAGTCGCTCTGGTCTAACTCCATACAGCATCTCTATTTCAACATTCGGCTGATTTAAATATCCCTTCTTCACAACTTCCTCAATAATAGTTTCGTCATGCGTTGCAATGGAAATAGGACGTCCTGTAGCCACTATCATCTCGACTATATCTAAATACCGTTCATTCAGTTCCTCCGATCGCGCGAGTGCAACATCTGCCGCTTCTTGATAAGCTCCTTTTACAATTCGGATTTTTCCTGGATAAGCTTGAATATCTAAATAATCACGGACTGTCCGATGCAAATGAGCTTGCAACGTAATCCCTATATTTGCGTACCTTTCACCTATTCTTTTATAAATTCCAAGAATCTGATCAATCTTAGTTGATTCTTCAGCACTGATCATGATGGTAATACCACAACGTTCAGCTTCTTGGGCCAATTCTAGTAAATGCTCATAAGCAAGCTGTGGATCAGCATTCATGCCCATATAGGATAAATCAAGGGACACCGTAGATTTCAGATTGGCTTGGCCAGCAATGCGAATGAGCCCAAGAAATTCATCCTTCGCCGAGATACAATCCTGTATATCACGGATGTTCTCACAGATGTATTCTAAAGATACGTTATACCCTTTCGATAACAAATTGCACGCTTCTGATATAGCCTCCTCTCTAGTTTCACCTACGACAAACCGCTTTGCAGCACTTAATAATAATGGATATAAACCTTCAGCGCGTTGAACTTGCGCTTTCATTTGTTCATCGCGAGCCATAGCCTTTAATGCCTGTGAAGCTGAAGTTTCCCAGGCTGATGCTACTGACGAAACAGTTGCTGTTTCCAACATCATTATCATCTCCTTCACACTCAAATGAGCTTTATTAGCTATGAGCTTACCGTGTTAAAATGGATGATAACAGGACCAATCCAGAACAAAACAGAGAGTACCACTTTTAAAACAAGGGACTGATCGTATGACATGGATCGGGCTAGATCGCTCATCAGGCACTCCTCTATACCGTCAAATTTATGAAAGCTATCGAACTAAAATTCTTAAGGGAGAGCTCCAAAGCGGAGAACGTATCCCTAGTACGCGAGAGCTTTCCACTCAGCTGCAAGTCTCACGAAATATTATCGTCGAAGCTTATGAACAACTATTTGCGGAGGGATATATTGTGGGGCGACATGGATCGGGTACTTTTGTAGCGGAAGGAACCTACTTAGAAACTCGTCATCACAATCAAATGTTATCAATGCTTGATCCAGAGCCAACAATAAGGCTAAGCTCTGAACAACACGATATGGTCGACTTTCGTCCCGGTATTCCTGCATTAGCTTTATTTCCACGCAAAATATGGATGCAGCTAGCTCAACAAGAATGTACGCATGCACCTGATGAAGCCTGGGGATATGGTAAACCAGAAGGACTGCTGAAACTTAGAAGCATACTCGCCCGTTATTTACTTCGCACAAGAGGGGTAGTGTGCCATCCTGAACAGTTGATTATTACGACCGGTGCTACACAATCTATTTCGCTCATCACTAAGCTTTTGCTCACACCTACATCCGACGTCATTTTAGAAGATCCTATTACGCATGAAATTCATACCATTTTTACTCAACCTGGAGCTCGTTTGTGTCCAGTCCCAGTAGACCAGCAGGGCATGATCACGCATGCTCTCCCGCTTCATACACGACCAGGCTTTGTTTACGTAACACCTTCACACCAATATCCATTGGGTGGGGTATTGCCTATACAGCGACGGGTTCAGCTTATTAACTTTGCAAGAACAACCGACTGCTATATCGTTGAGGACGACTATGATAGTGAATTTCGCTATGAAAGCGCTCCTATCAGCTCCTTGCAAGGACTAGATCCCGATCGAGTCATTTACATCGGAACATTTAGCAAAATATTATCCCCTGCATTGCGAATTGGTTATTTAATATTGCCCCAGACACTTATAGAAAGAGGACGTAACCTGAAATGGTTGACCGATCTACATACACCTACATGGGAGCAAATGATTCTTGCACGTTTCATAGAAGAAGGCCATTTAGAACGTCATATTGCTAAAATGAAAAAAATATATCGTAAGCGTAGAAATCATTTAATTGACTCCCTAACCGAAAAATTTGGTGAGCAGGTAACGGTGTTAGGACATTCTACTGGGCTTCATCTTATCGCCGAGTTTGCAGATATCCTATTTACAACCCAACTATTAGAGAGGTTAGAGCAATGTGGTGTGAAAGTATATCCTGTCGAAATTCATGCAATTGAAAAAGGAAAACATCTTCATCGCATCATTCTTGGATATGGAAATTTATCCGAGGAGCAAATAGAGACAGGTGTACAGAGGCTTGCTTTGATTTTAAAATGAATGGAATGGTATGTAAAAAGGCTGTGATCGATCATCACTTGGCGACCAATCACAGCCTTTAAATTCCACAGCTAGCGCAGATTTATTCATGTAGAAGACTAGTTTGCTTTTTTCTTTCTTTTGAATATGAACACGAGAACACCTAGACCAATTAGAGCGATAAGTGCATAGACGATATTAGAGTACGTGTCCATGTAAGAAACAATAGTTTCCCATGAAGCACCTACAGCAGCACCAACCGAAACTAGCGCGATATTCCAGATTAATGAACCGACCGTTGTCAGTACCATGAACAATCCGAAGTTCATACGCGTGCTGCCCGCTGGTACAGAAATAAGGCTGCGAAGCAATGGAACCATGCGGCAAAGGAATACCGCCCATACGCCATATTTCGTGAACCAACTGTAGGTCTTCGTCACATCATTAGGAGTCAATTGCAAGAAACGGCCATACTTGCCGACAAAACGCTCCATCCTATTCACATCAACAAGATAACCGACGTAGTAAAGAGCAATTGCTCCCGCGATAGATCCCAATGTAGAAGCGATGACAACACCTACTATACTCATATCAGAGTAAGTTGTCATAAAGCCGCCGAACGTTAGAATAACCTCTGAGGGGATCGGTGGAAATAAATTTTCAATTGCGATCAATAGGAAGACACCTATATAACCGAAATCATTCATAATGCCTGTAATCCAGTTTTCCATTATTAAACTCCTTTAAATAATCGATATTAAATACGATCTGCGTATTCTTAGATGTATCCTTGCATTCAATACGTTATAAATGAAATAGAAATAAACATGAAATGAAACCCATTCACTAGAGTATCATATCAACAATTATTGTAAGCAACAAGTTTAGAAAAATAGCACCTAACTATTTTAGTTACTTTGTAATAAGAAATCAAATTCAATTCATGTTGAAATGGTTCGAGGATGCTTATAGAACAAACTAAAAAGGGTGTAACAACCTAACTAGTATAGGTGTCACTACCCTTATTCGACGTATTTTTGTCGCGTTTACCCTTCAACTCACAAATGGGCCGACTTCAAACAGCTATTCCTCAAGTGTCGCAACTGGAGTATGCTCCTCTTCATACGAACACCAATCACTCCAACTACCAGCATACAGCTTCACATTGTTATAACCAGAACGCCACAGTGACAGTACATTCGGGCAAGCGGTCACACCTGAACCGCAGTATACAATAATCTCTTCAGCCCCATCTACTAGCTTCCGCCAGGCATCCCGCTCTTCGTTATTCTTACGAACATATCCTTTTCCATCCAACCCATCACGCCAAAACCGATTTAATGCCCCGGGGATATGGCCTGCCTTGGGATCGATTGGCTCTACTTCACCGATATAACGTGCATGTTCACGTGAATCGATTAGACGCACATTAGAATCACCAAGCTTGGAGCGTACTTCTTCAATATCCGCTACCAGCTCAGATTGAACATTAGGCTCATAGGGTTGTTCAAGCCCCACATGCGGCTTTGCTGCACCTATCTCGCTCGCAAACCCTGCCTGCTGCCAAGCGGCGTATCCACCATTAAGTACGTATACCTCTCCTTCGTGGCCTATCCATTGCAGCAGCCAGCTTAGACGGCTTGCCATTGCGCCGCCTTGATCGTCGTAAGCAACCACTGTATCCTGCTTGTTGATTCCACGAAGCGTTAAAGAGCGTGCCAACTGTTCTGGCTCGGGGAGTGGATGCCTACCACCATGCTTCTTCCGTGAGGAAGACAAGTCATGATCAAGATCCATGTAAACAGAATTCGTAATGTGGCCAATCAAATAAGATTCATAGCCTTTGGCAGGCTGGTCTAACCAGAAACGACAATCGATAACGTGCAATTGCTCCTGATCTTGCCCTTGCCTGTTCAACCGCTGATGTAACTCAGACACTTCCATATACAAAGATTGCTCACTGATTCTTGGACTAACCATATACTCATCCCTTCCTCATGCAGCTTTAACAACCACTTACAACAAAAATTATAAATCTTGCATATGTATCAAAATTGAAATTACTCTTCTTCCTTCAATCCAACTGTAGCAACTGTCTCATTATTAAACATAAACTCGAAATGACCAAAATCGCGATCATAATGAATACTACCATCCCCGATAAACTGTAGACGCTCCTTGCCTAAGCCGTAGAACAAATCATCCGCCAGCGCCTCCATAACTTCTTTCTGCTCCTCGGGAGTTAAGCCTTCCCAATCTACTTGCTCCATATCTAGGCTCACGTAAGCGTTCGGTATGCGAATGAGCGCCTCGGACATGTCATCGAGTATCGCCTTGTAAGGTCGAGTAAAGGAAACTGCCATATTCCGTATAACCCCTCTCCTGCTGCAACATCTTATTGTCGATATTGTAGCATATGTTCAATCTATCCCCCAAATTTGACAACCTTCCTCGGTCATCCTTGATTCACATCTAAATTTTTGCTCACAATTTGCCGATAAATAGGGTGTTGCATCGCAATTTTGTGTTCACAAGATTAAAAGCGATCGCAGCGGCAGGAAGCATCAATATACTCATGGATGAGGTGGATGTAGGATTATGGAAAAATCTACGGTAATAGGCATTGTACTCGGTCTTGCCGCCGTATTGGTAGGTATGGCCCTTAAAGGAGCCCCGCTTTCCAGCCTAATCGAGCCTGCTGCAGTTATGATTATTTTTGTCGGTACGGCTGCTTCTCTCTTCATGGCTTTCCCTATGAAAGAGATTAAGAAGTTCCCGAAGCTGGTAAAAATTCTTTTCAAACAGCAGCAATTGGTCGATCGTGTACAACTAATTCAATTATTTATGGAGTGGGCGTCCATCACTCGTCGCGAAGGCTTGCTAGCACTAGAATCACGTATCGATGAAATCGACGACGACTTTCTACGTGGTGGAATGCGAATGATTATAGACGGCAACGATCAAGATTTCGTTCGTGACGTGCTCATGGAGGATATTAACGCTACCGAAGAACGTCATCGTGCCGGCGCACTTATCTTCTCGCAAGCAGGTATGTACGCACCGACACTAGGGGTTCTCGGGGCTGTTATCGGTCTAATTTCTGCCCTCTCTGATATGTCAGAGATGGACAAGCTCGCTAAAGCCATTGCAGCGGCATTCGTTGCAACGCTAATGGGTATTTTCACAGGTTATGTACTGTGGCACCCAATCGCGACGAAACTGAAACGACTGTCCTCAGCAGAAATACAAATTCGCCTTATGATGGTTGAAGGTCTATTGTCCATTCAATCTGGCGTATCTACGATTGCTATCAATCAGAAGCTCTCCGTCTTCTTGACACCTTCGGAGCGCGCAATGATGAATGAGAAGGAGGAAGGCCGAGGTGAGTAAGAAGCACCGCAAGGAACACCATGAAGAACACGCCGATGAGTCATGGCTTATTCCATACGCGGACTTAATGACACTCTTGCTCGCTCTCTTCCTTGTCCTCTATGCGATGAGCGCTGCCGATGCACAGAAGTTCGAACAGATGAGTGCTGCCTTCAGTTCAGCATTCAACAGCACTGGCGGGGGTAGCAATATTCTCGATCATGATTCAGCTGTCCCGCTCGAACAATCATCGAAGACGCCGAAGACGACGGATAATATGGAGATAGAAGCCGCGAAGGAACGCGCTAAAGACTTGCAGGCTCAGAAAGAACAAGAGCAGTTAGAGCAACTGCAAGCTCAATTGAACGAATATATGAAGAAGAACGGCTTATCCGATCAATTGAGTACGAAGCTTAATCATTCCGAGCTTCGAATTACGATTAAGGACAGTGCTCTATTCGACTCAGGTCATGCTACATTGAAAGAAGAGTCGGAGAAAGTTGCCGAGACTATCGGCAGTATGCTGAAGCCGTATAAAGGCTACCAAATTATTATTCGCGGACATACGGATAACGTCCCGATTAAGAATAGCCGCTTTGCATCGAATTGGGACTTGAGCTCTGCTCGTGCACTTAACTTTATGAAAGTTGTACTGGAGCGCTCTCAGCTTAACCCGAAACACTTCCAAGCAGTCGGAATGGGTGAATACCACCCTATCGTTTCTAACGACAATGCTGAGGGACGTGCACAGAATCGCCGTGTTGAGGTTACTATTGTTCGTAAATACAGCAATCACACCAAAACACTTACAACACCAGCTAATTAAAAAAAAGGCTGCTCATCAGAGCAGCCTTTTTTTTGTAAACATATTTGTATCTCTTTGCTGAAACCGTTGGACACCACGACGAATAATCTACCATTTCCCAAATTCATGGAATCCCACTCCTAACGAATTTGGAGCTGTACCTGCTCTTCCGATAAGTACTGAGACGTCATGTGCGCTGTTGGAAGTACGATCTTAACAATCGTACCTACGTGCTCTTCACTGGTAATCTCCATCGTTCCACGATGATTATAAATAATTCGTTGTGAAACCATTAGGCCTAGCCCTGTTCCTTTTTCTTTGTTCGTAAAGAAAGGATCTCCCAGACGCCCTAGATGCTCCGGTGGAATGCCTACCCCGAAGTCCTGAATGCTAATTCGAACGTAATCCTCATTAAGCTTTTCAAGCCTTATGACCATATTGCCGCCTGTAGGCATCGCTTCTATACCATTTTTGATTACATTGATAAATACTTGCTTCAATTGATTTTCCTCGCATAGCACTAACGGTACGTCATCAAAATGCGTAGTGAACTCAATATTATGCAAATGAGCCTGACTATCCAGTAAAGATTGAACTTCACTTAGAATGACGCGAAGATCCTGTTCCATAAAGCGTACAGCTTGTGGTTTGGATAGTATTAAAAATTCACTGACAATTAAATTAATCCGATCCAGCTCAGATAGCATCATATCCGTATGATATTCATTCATTTTGTGTGTCTGCTGTTGAAGCTGCAAAAATCCCTTCAACGTGGTAAGCGGATTACGAATCTCGTGAGCTACCCCTGCAGCAAGCTGACCTACCGTCGTCAACTTTTCAGAGCGCCGCAGCAACTCCTCCATCCGCTTGCGATTCGTAATATCCCTCGTGATACTAGCCCATGCAATACAATTGCCGTACTCATCATAAATTGGAGATGTACTAACACTCACTTCTAACAACCGACCATCTTTCGTAAGCCTTTGTGTCTCAAGCGCTCCTGTCGCCCGTCCAGCTAGCAACTGCCGTTCGACTTCACTATGTGAATCACTAAGCATTGGCGGTATGTTAGGCAACGACTTTCCTAACAATTCCTCCTGAGACCACCCAAACATATCAACAAAAGCTTGATTCATCCGTTCTAGCTTCCCATTCAAGTCCATAACATGAATAGCATCTGTCGATTGATTGATAAAGGACTCCAGTTGCTCTTTCATTGCCCGATTCTCTTCATATAAAGAACGAAGCCGTGTCGTGGATTGATCCAAATTATCTGCCATTAGGTTGACTCTCGAAGCCAATGTACCTAGTTCATCATTACGCTCAATTTCCAGAGGGCTGTGGAACTGCCCCACGGCCATCATATTAACCTTTTGCAGAATAAACTGCAGTGGACGAATGAACGTTCCCGCAAGAATATAAGAGCCAACTAGTACAATTTCAATAAGCACTAGCCCAATTGCAATATTGTGCATCAGCTGTTCATGCAAGGTCGCAAGAAGCGGCTCCGCATCCATCACAATTCCTAGCACATACGGAGGCTTCCCATCCATTTCAATGGAAACGTAGCTCTTCATTACATTCATACCTTGAATATTCGTCTGTATAAATACAGGCTCTCCGGCTGATGCTGTTTGAATATGAAGCTTGTCCTCCTGATGCTTGAAGAGATGAGAGCCAAATCTGATCGGCTGGTCCTCTACCTTAATAAAACGAATACCGTCACTGCGTTCTGTTATAACAGGGGGTTTATCAAACGTTACTGGGTTGAAGGCGGTAACTTCCAGCAAATTCTGCTGCATCTTCAGCGTTTGCTTGATAACCGTATCTGGCCTCGTAATTTGTAAAGTAGATTCTAGGTTATTATTACGAATGAAGGGATTGAGCATATAATCCCGTGAACCATCGTAATAATATCCCCATTTATCATCATATTGGGGATCTGATGTCGAAGCAGCAAATGGACCTGACCAGAAATTTTTGAACTTCTGGCCTTGGCTTACTGTGACCTCTCGCTGTTCAAACAGCTCTTGCATGGCGGTGTACCAAAATCCCCAGCCCTTTGTGGATAAACCAATTTCTTTAGGGTCTGATGATTGTACAATAACAATATCGCTGCCATCGGGGGTCTTTTGTAGAAGCGAAATATGAGCGATTCCTAGTTCCTGACTAATTTCCTTCAGCTGCTCGCTGCTAATCTGTTCTACATCAGCAGGAAGTCGTGCGTTAATATATAAGGAGTCCGTGTACAACTGCATAGCTAATAAGTCGTCTATTACTTTTTCGGTCTCATAAGCTTGCTCAACAGATAAAGATATTTGCTGTGTTAGCGCAGCCATTTGGTCTTCTAATGCATCAACGAGTTTTATTTTCGTAGTATAATAATTGAGTACCATATGAAGCAATAACGCAACTAGTACAGTACATGATATAGATAATGATAGCTTTCCTTTAATCGATAACCGCATAATTCACCTCTGAACACAAAGCAACCACGATAAAATTATTATGGTTTATTATGGAACAACTATGATCATACCTAGTCCACCCCTATTTGTCTATCGATTTCTATAAAGCTCACTTGTGTGTAAAGAGTTGCAATTGATCGATATGTTACCTACAATTAAAGTTGTTATCAACAAGTTATTCACAGTTCGTGTGAATTAGGGATAATATGTGTATAAGTCTGTGGATAAGCCTCCACTTATGCACAGGATTATCAACATTGTGTTAACAACGAATATTTGTTCGGTGCATAAGACCTAGTTCATGTCGAATCGCCTGCAAACTTTTGATAACATAGACCTATACGATAAAGCATAACTGCTAATAGAAAGAAGGAAATAATTGCATGATTCTAAACCCATCCAATCCTTTACCTCCTGATCAAATGGATGATCACGAGTATTGGATGAGACTAGCTATAGAAGAGGCAAACAAAGCAGAGGCCATAGGTGAAGTTCCTATAGGTGCTATCCTTGTTCATGAAGGTACCATAATCGGGAGAGGCTATAATCTTCGGGAAACCACACATGATTCTACTGCTCATGCGGAGATGATTGCCATTCGCGAAGGAAGCGAGCAACTGCAAGCTTGGCGCCTATTGGACTGCACATTATATGTCACGCTAGAACCTTGCCCAATGTGCGCTGGCGCTATCGTACAGTCACGTATACCGCGAATCGTATACGGAACAACAGATCCCAAAGCCGGATGTGCAGGTACGCTCATGAATCTCCTTCAGGAGTCCCGCTTCAATCACCAATCGGAAGTTATAGAAGGCGTTTTAAAAGAAGAGTGCGCTTCACTGCTTACTTCATTCTTCCGTAAATTGCGCCATAAAAGAAAACAACAGACCTAGCCCATAGTGGACTAGGTCTGTACAACTGCTTGCTTATGCTCTCTTTGATGTTGATAATACCTGATTATGACTTGATCAGTCTCTTCACTAATGCGCAATACACGTGGGTCAGTCAGTACTTCGCAATGAAGAGCTACCTCACACAGCTTCGCACGAAGCTCGTCCAGTTGCTTCAGCAGTGAACATTGCATCCCTATCACCCACTCCTTCTCTTATATTAACTTGCTACTTTTCACCGTACGATTTATTACCCATATCTTTATTAACACGTACACAGAATAGAAAAGAAAAATAGCTAGATAACGAAATAGAATCGTCTTAAAGGTATTTTACGTTGTTTCAATAATTTGTAAATAGGTTAGGCAAATGATTATGTATGATTTTTTTCGTCACTTTTACTAATTAATGTTGATAAGCGACTTTATCGATAACACTCAACCCTAGATTGCCTTCCCGAGAAACTTAAAGCATTGGAATCAATCTCATATTTAATAAAAAAAGTGCTTAGGTCATTCTGTAGAATAACCTAAGCACCTTTCTTAATTACTATGATTATATAATTGCTGTATTAGAAGTTACCTGCTTCCAACTCTTGCATTGTAATTGTGTCCGTTGGTGCTGGCTTGAATTGTTGCTTCTTGTTGATATCTTTCAGCTTCGTATCGATCTGAGCACCGATTTTCATTGTTTCGCCTTCTTGTGTTAAATCAACGTTAATAACAAATGAAGTTAACACAGGGTAACCATCTTTATCGATTGCTGTAGTGAAGCTGATATCATTGATTTTAAGCACTTTCTTCATTTCTTCCAAACCTTTTTTGAGGTCGCCCTCTGTAAGTGCTTTAAGTTCTTTCTTCGCTTTCTCTACCTCTGCTGCTGTCATTTCGCCGCCTAGCAACTTGCTGTACTCAGCCTTCGCCACTACATCAAGCAATGCCGGCAAAGCATCTTTTACAAGCGTGTTCGCTGCTTGATCAACATTTTCATTCGTAATGGAGAATTTCACAACTTGCTTCGCTTGGATGTCTCCAGGAAGCTTAGCATCCTTCACAGCTACATCAGAGAAGAATGTTTTCTCATCGAACTTAGCTACGAAACTTGTATAAACATCATTGTAGAACTTGTTCATAAGCTCTACATCTTTAGCTGTAGGCAAAATATCTTGACCTGCTTCTTTAGCTAGTTCCTTCATATCCATTTCAATGAATTTACCAGTCAATTCTGCTGGGAAACCAGGTATAGGAAGACTAGGAACCTTCATATACATTTTCTCGCTGTTCATCATAATTGGAAGCTTGAAGCTGAATGACATGTCGCCTTCCAATTTTACATCTAGATCCATTTCAGCTTGTACCGGCTCATTTTGCATTTTACCGCTCACAGAAAGACTAGCATTTTTCAACATTTGAACGATCATTGCGGAGCTTGGATCACTTTGCAGCAATGATGGTGGAAGTTGAAGGTCATTAACCTTTACCGTTGTTTCAAAGCCGTAGCTCTTCATTTCAGTCATTTTCTGCATAGCAGTCTTAGAAGCAGCCGCTGGGCTTTCCTTTTGACCACAACCAGCAATTACTAACGTCATTGCAAATAGAAGCACAAGTGTGCTCTTCATCCATTTTTTATTCACAATCAGATCTCCCATCCTTATAAAATATCTAATTCATCAGCATCTCTTTATGCCCATTAGATTTTACCCTAATTTACCTAAAAAGAAAACCGTCTATTTGAATATTTTTTTGTGAAATTTAGGGACTTTTGTCCCCTTTTCACTGTACTAGCCTCAGTTTTATAAGTTATACAAATCTAAAATATTACAAAAACATATTATTTTACAAATATAAACTTCCTTCTTCAATTATGCGGTTGAAGCATTTATAAAAGTTAAATAACAAAGAGGCACCTCACTGTTCATCTGAACAATGAAGATACCTCTTTTCTAGATTATCTCTGATAGAGATGATTCTAATGTATATCCTTCTTCTTAAATCTGCCGCCTTTAACATCATGGATATTCCCAATAGCAAGGAACGCTTGCTCATCCAATTCTTCGACGATAGTCTTCAGCTTCGACTCTTCCAAACGTGTAATGACCGTAAAGATGACCTTCTTGTCATCCCCTGAGAAGCCACCTTCTCCATTTAGGTACGTAACGCCACGTCCAAGACGATACTGCAGCGCATCCCCAATTTCCTTGTAATTGTCGCTAATGATCCAAACTGACTTGGAATCATTAAGACCTTCGATGGTAATATCAATCATTTTAAAGGCAATGTAATAAGCAAGTAGTGAGTACATTGCTTCTTGCCAGCCAAACACGAAACCTGCTAGAACCATAATGAACAAGTTGAAGATCATAACCGTTTCACCAACGGAAAATGGCGAGCGCTTATCAAATAAAATAGCTACGATTTCTGTTCCGTCTAGCGATCCGCCAAATCGAATCACGAGACCAACGCCAATTCCGAGAATCATACCTCCGTATACAACGGCCAAGAAGCTGTTTGTCACGAATGGTTCTACATTGTGTAAAAGGACCGTACTTACAGACATCACAGAAATACCAAGAAGTGTGGATAAGGCAAACGTCTTACCAATCTGCTTATAGCCGATTATGAGGAACGGAAGGTTGAGCAAGAATAAGTACACACCCAAGGGTATGCCCGTCAAATAAGACAAAATGATTGAAATACCTGCGATCCCGCCATCTGTCATTTGATTCGGTACAAGGAACAGCTCTAGACTGACTGCCATAAGAATAGCGCCTAGTGTAACGAAAAAGACGCGCTGCATAATTTTGCCTATACTCGTTTTTGTGTGCTGATGCATCCGCTTCGGCTTCGGCATCGAAGAATTTGCTTTCTTAGTCTTAACTTTAGTGTCGGACAAAAGGCCACCCCTTTTCATCTATATGTATTTATTATAACGGATTACAAGGATAGGCGCATTGTGTATGCAGAAATATGAAATAAAAAACAGCCCCCTGCGTATCCATTTTCACGGATAAATTACAGGGAAGCTGCTGAATTGATTTATTACAAACGCCAACTATCCTTCTGGATTATGATGAGAAACATGGTTTTTACTCTTTACCTTTTTAGAACCAGACAGCGGCTCTTGTAAAGCTCCATGATCGCCACCTGAATGATGCTGTTTCTGTTGGGACTGTGCTTCTGGTACAGGCACTGCTTTTGATTTACCCGCCATTGTACTAGCTCCTCTCCCTCTATCGAGAATCTGATGCAGGGCTGTCATGATTCAATTCATCTTGGTGACGTCTGTCGTCATGATCTTGCTGCAATTGTTGAGCATGATGACTGTTAACAGCCTCTTCTTCCAGCCTGCTCACAACATTAGACAAGTTCTTATCTACATGATTTTTTGCTTGAGTCATGATTGCTCCTCCTGATTCCATTAATGCACGTGGTAATCACCATCATCTGCGGAACGTGTATGAGTGATACTCTGCAATGTCTGGGCACATTCATGAATCTGACGCACATAGTTTTGTGCCAGCTCTTGAATGACCGGTGTGTGTTCACCTACATTTTGTCCATCACGTTCTACATCGATCAACTGTACGCGGACTTCACGGGGATCCAAGTAGGAACAGGCGAAGTCAAATGAATACTGTTGTCGACCCGCTGTATCAATATGAATGCGTAGGCCACTCGGATTCGCCTCATCAGCATTTACCGTAGCCTTGTCCGACGGATCTAACGTCGTAGGCAGCGTCTGCTGCCAAGCTTGCACCAAAACGTCCTGTTGGACAGGAATGGCTCCTTCTCTACTCATGAACCAACACCTCCATTGAGTTCAATTACATTGTGTGGACGAACAAGCCTTTTTATACAAAGCACTTCGTTATCGATAAAAGAGGGCATGTATTCATGCACCATTTAACGTCAGCCCATGGAACTGCATCGATCGTCAACTTTATTTGCTGTCCTCCAGCTCCATATCCTCTGCTTTAATAATTTCATGGATTTGATGCTTAATCGTCTCTGATCGTGTTCCAAATATAGCTTGAACATTATTACCCACCTCAAGTACTCCAGAGGCTCCGAGCTCCTTTAAGCGATCCTTGTCCACATCTTCTTTATCCTTTACCTGTACACGCAGCCTTGTAATACAAGCATCCAGTGAAGCAATATTATCTTTCCCACCTAACGCATTAAGGATGTTCCCCGGCAGCTCATCTGTATTTGCTTTTCCTGTTCCGGCTTTGGATTCTGCCTTTGCCTCCTCGCGTCCTGGCGTCCGCAGATTAAATTTCCGTATCGCGACACGGAACACGATGTAATAAATAACCGCCAGCACTAAACCTACAGGAATAACGAGCCAATATGGCGTTCGATTTTGCAATACACCAAACAGCATGTAGTCAATTACACCACCGGAGAAAGTCATCCCTATTTTTACATTTAACAAATGCATGACTAGGAACGACAAACCGGCAAATAGAACATGAACTGCAAACAATAATGGTGCGATAAATAAAAAGGAGAATTCTAAAGGTTCCGTAATACCTGTCAAAAAGGACGTAAGTGCCGCCGAACCCATCAATCCTGCTACAAGCTTTTTATTCTCAGGTCTGGCCTCGTGGTACATCGCAAGCGCCGCTGCTGGCAGTCCAAACATCATAAATGGGAATTTACCCGTCATAAATGTACCTGCGGTCAGCTCCACTCCATCTTTGAGCTGGGCAAAGAAAATTTTCTGATCGCCTCGTACCAGCTCCCCAGCGCTATTTACATATTGACCAAACTCAAACCAGAACGGCGAGTAGAAAATATGATGCAGTCCAAAAGGAATAAGCGCCCTCTCACATATACCAAAAATAAACGCAGCTACAGCCAAATTTGAATCTAACAAAGAATGAGAAAATGTATTTAAACCCGACTGAATAGGTGGCCAAATAAAGGTCAACAGAATACCTAGCAACAAGGAACTTACCGCTGTAATAATCGGTACGAACCGTTTTCCCGCAAAAAAACCTAAATAAGAAGGCAGCTCAATATTGTAAAAACGTTTATACAAAAATGCGGCCAATATACCGATGATGATACCCCCAAAAACACCCGTTTGAAGCGTAGGTACCCCCTGCAATATGGCATAAGAAAAATCACTTTTTACTAACTCTGGTGTGACATTCATGATAACCTTCATGGTCACATTCATGACGAAATATCCGATGATGGCAGCTAACCCTGCCACACCATCTCCGCCTGCAAGCCCAATTGCCACCCCTACAGCGAATAAAAGCGATAAATTATCGAATACAATCCCACCGGATTGCTCCATTACGCTGGACACAGTCGTCCAGAACGGACCAGCAAGCGCTGGCATTCTCGCGATGAGATCTGGGTTACTGAGCGCATTACCTATACCAAGTAGGATACCCGCCGCAGGTAGGATTGCAACAGGCAGCATGAGTGCTTTACCTACTTTTTGCAGCACTCCAAATATTGATTTGAACACAGCCAACCATCCCCTGTCTTTTACATCATCCATATCGATTAAACGTTGAAAGTTTAAATTTTGTAGTTAATGTTTGTAACAGACAGGTAATCTATTCGTTGCATGGTATTTCATTCATTAGTAAGTAAGTTGAAGAAGAAGAGGCACAAGAGCAGGATTAGTAGGAGAAGTAATTATCAATGAATACAATAAAGTTAATCCGAGATTTGAATAAAGAAGCAGAATGCAAAAACAGCCTACTGAGCATTTGCTCAACAGGCTGTATCATTAGTAAAGTTATGGCGGAGAAGGTGGGATTCGAACCCACGTGAGCTTGCACTCTAACGGTTTTCAAGACCGCCCCGTTATGACCGCTTCGGTACCTCTCCGTATATGATTGGCCGACTTAGCATCGGACAATCATTATTATAGCACACTACATTTAAAATATGCAAGCAATTGATATTTAAAAAATTTGATTATTTTTGAATCACTTCTGCACCGCGCATATAAGGACGCAATACTTCAGGAACAACGATGGACCCATCTTCCTGCTGGTAATTCTCCATGATCGCAGCAACCGTACGACCAATCGCCAAGCCAGAACCGTTCAACGTATGCACAAACTCAGGTTTAGACTTCGTGTCACGACGGAAACGAATATTTGCGCGGCGTGCTTGGAAGTCTTCGAAGTTTGAGCAAGACGAGATTTCACGGTAGCTATTGCTGCTTGGAAGCCATACTTCCAGATCAAAAGTCTTAGCAGAACTAAAGCCGATATCACCGGAGCAAAGGCTCATAACACGATACGGAAGCTTCAGCAGCTGCAAAATACGCTCTGCGTGCTGTGTTAGCGTTTCTAGCTCTGCATATGAATCTTCAGGTCTTACAATTTTCACAAGCTCTACTTTGTTGAACTGGTGTTGGCGAATAAGACCACGTGTATCACGGCCTGCGGAGCCGGCCTCAGAACGGAAACAAGAGCTGTACGCCGTGTAGTTCTTCGGCAGAACATCGTTATTCAAGATTTCTTCACGATGATAATTCGTTACAGGCACTTCTGCTGTAGGAATCAAATAATAATCGGTTCCCTGAATCTTGAATAGGTCCTCTTCGAACTTAGGAAGCTGACCTGTACCATACAAGCTGTCACGGTTAACGATCATAGGAGGAAGCAATTCCTCATAGCCATGATCCACAGCATGAACATCCAGCATAAAGCTAATCAATGCACGCTCTAAGCGAGCACCTGCATTTTTATAGAACACAAAGCGAGATCCCGTTACCTTCGATGCGCCTTCAAAATCCAACATTCCTAGTTCAGTAGCTAAATCCCAATGCTCTCTTGGCTCAAAGGTAAATGTAGTTGGCTCCATCCAGCGGCGAAGCTCAACATTTTCATCTTCTGACAACCCAACAGGTACGGATTCATGCGGAACATTAGGAATAGCAAGCAGCAGCTCATCCATTTGCTGTTCCACTTCGCGGATCTGCTCATCCAACACCTTAATTCTATCGCCAACTTCTCTCATCTCAGCGATGACATCATCAGCCGGTTGACCAGCTTTCTTAAGTTTAGCAACTTCTTGAGATACAACATTACGGCGGTTTTTCAATTGCTCCGTCTCTTGAAGCATTTCACGACGCTTTGCATCTAATTCGGGAAATGCCGCAATCATTTCTGGCGAAGCCCCACGGTTCTTCAACGCTTGCTCCACGCTTTCGAACTCGGTACGTAATCGTTTAATATCTAACACGGGTAATCCCTCCTACAGGTATAAAAAGCACATGTGTGCGTATATCTCAATTTTAAAATGTAAATATATTGAACTTCTCTGGATTGAATCCCAGCTAAGTTGCCGCTCATTCCTGCGCTTTATTTCATACAATCATCAGCAGCGCAGGTGAATTGTGCTAGTTCATTATAGCACTTGTCCGTCAATCAAGGAAATATCCTCGGTCAATTCATCAAGTCCAATTTACATGAAAAAACTTACATCTACATCATTTAAGCCTCATCACCATTCAATTAAATAAATGACATGACAGATGCTCTAGTTAGATTCAACAATGAAACAAATGTTCAAACAAGAACAAGCACAAAAATTAAGAAAAAACACCCTAATCACATTCCAAAATGGAATTCATGATTAAGGTGTTTCTTAAAAACGTACTGTTTCGATATATATATACTATTCAACGGATTTGATTCGTTAGCGACTAGCCTTCGTCTGCAAAGATTGAGCTGTCATTTGAACAAAATAATGATGCATACGTGAATCCTCTGTCAATTCCGGATGGAATGAGCAAACAAGCAAGTGTCCCTGTCTAGCAGCCACCATTTCACCATTAGCTTCACAAATAACATCGACTTCCTCACCAACAGCTTCAATAAGAGGAGCGCGTATAAATACCGCTCGTACAGGACTTTCAATTCCTTTGACCTGCAAATCCGTCTCAAAGCTTTCACGCTGACGACCGAATGCGTTACGTCTCACTCGAATATCCATTAGGGCAAGATGCGGCTCTTCTGTGCCATGATTGCTTTCGATATGCTGGGCCAAAACGATAAGTCCCGCACATGTGCCGAAAATAGGCTTCTGCTGTGCAGAAAATTGACGAATCGCTTCAATAAAATTGTAGCGACGCATCAACTTGCCGATAGTTGTACTCTCACCGCCTGGAATGACTAAGCCGTCCAGATCATCCAACTCATGCGGCCACTTAATCGCCACAGCTTCTGCACCAGCAGACTCTAGGCTTCGTATATGCTCAGCTACTGCCCCTTGCAGGGCAAGTACTCCGATTTTTATCTGTTTCATAGGTGCAACCTTCTTTCCCTGAAATGCCTATGAAGTTGTTGATTACCAGCCGCGATCCTGCATACGCTCAGCAGGAGAAAGCTTGGAAATCTCGATACCTTTCATCGGTGCACCCAAGTTCTTCGATACTTTAGCAATCAACTCATAATCCGTATGGTGCGTTGTAGCTTCTACGATCGCACGTGCGAATTTCTCAGGGCTATCTGATTTGAAAATACCAGAACCTACGAATACGCCATCTGCACCTAGGTGCATCATCAAAGCTGCGTCAGCTGGTGTAGCTACTCCGCCTGCTGCAAAGTTAACAACTGGCAGCTTGCCTGCTTCACTAACACTCTTCAATAGCTCATAAGATACGCCCAAATTTTTCGCCTCAGCATACAATTCGTCCTTGGACAAGTTTTGTACTTTGCGAATTTGGCCGTTAATAAGACGCATATGACGAACAGCTTCTACAATGTTACCTGTTCCAGGCTCACCCTTCGTACGAAGCATAGCTGCTCCTTCGCTGATACGACGCAAAGCTTCACCTAAATCTTTCGCACCACATACGAAAGGTACTGTAAATTCATGCTTATCAATATGGAATACTTCATCTGCTGGCGTCAACACTTCAGACTCATCCAAGTAGTCTACACCAAGCGATTCCAGTACTTTAGCTTCTACATAATGTCCGATACGGGCTTTAGCCATAACCGGGATGGAGACAACTTTCATGACTTCCTCGATAATTGTCGGGTCCGCCATACGGGCAACGCCGCCTGCTGCACGAATATCCGAAGGTACGCGCTCTAATGCCATTACAGCAACAGCACCAGCTGCTTCAGCTATTTTTGCTTGCTCAGCATTCATGACGTCCATAATGACGCCGCCTTTTTGCATTTCAGCCATACCACGTTTTACTCGAAATGTTCCTGTCTCAACGTTTGCCATGTCTCCTGCAACCCCCAATATTATAAGCATATTTGCGTTATACGCGATTTACACATTTTACCCACTAATTGTAACGTATGACGTTTACATAGGCAACCGCTTTTGTCGGAATTAGATCAGCTATTTATAGCAATATGTGTATCTATTTTAATTCAATTTAGAACAAGCTGCCAATAGAATTGAATAGATCAACAAAGAAATTTTTAATACCGCGGAAGAATAAACGCCACCAGCTTCCTTTTTCTACTTCCTCAGAAGCGATCAAGTTAACAGTTTGCTGCTCTTCTCCTGCTGTTCCTTTGTACGTATACGTAACCGTACCTACCTTCTGGCCTTGTTTAATAGGTGCTTCAAGCTGATCTTCAGGAGTCAGCTTCACTTCTTGCTTCAAGTTCTTTGCATCAAACTTAGCACCCTTGTCCACAACAAAGGCAACTTCTTTCTCCGTTACGATTGGGACTTCTGTTTCTACGCCGCTCTTAATCGGGGCTGTTTCCGTACCAGCAACTACTTGCTTAGGGCCAATAACTTGTTTCAACTCAATATGTTTAAAGCCATGATCCAATAGCTTTTTCGTCTCTGTAAAGCGTGCTGCCTTAGTAGGCGCACCCATTACTACGGTAATAAGACGCATACCATTACGCTCAGCTGTTCCCGCAAACGTATATTTCGCTTCATCTGTAAAGCCTGTCTTCATTCCATCTAAACCTTCATAAGCATATTGACGGAAGTTGGTTACATCTTTATTAGCCTCTAGCATCCAATTCAAATTAATGATTGGAGCCGTATCTCTTTCGCGGAACTTATGTTGTTGAATCGTTGTGTATTTACTAAACTCAGGGTGTTCAACCACGATAGCACGAACTAGCTTCGCTACGTCTCGTGCAGACATTACCGTCTCCTCATTACTAGCAGGCTGATACTTTTCAGGCATGTCCGCCTTTCCTAGACCTGTCGAGTTAATATAGTGCGTATCTTCCATCCCAAGACGCTTTGCCGTCTCGTTCATTAATTTTACGAACTGTTTTTCGCTCTGTGAAATGTGCTCTGCCAATGCTACTGTTGCATCGTTAGCTGACCCGATCGCCATCGCAATGTACAATTCTTCAACTGTATGTTGATCCCCTTTCGCTAGGAAAATACGAGATCCTTCCGTTAGCGATGCGTGCTCAGTCGTAGTCACTACTGTATCCCAAGACAGCTCACCAGCTTTAATTTTCTCCATGACGATGTACTCTGTCATCATCTTCGTCATACTAGCCGGCGGCAGTGCAGTATCGGCTTGATATTCTGCATAAACTTGTCCTGTGCTCGCTTCCACAATAATTGCAGAAGAAACATCAAGATTAAGCTTCGTCTTCAAAGAAGCTCCCATGTTTTTAGCTGCTTCTGTAGATTTCGCACTAGTTGTAGCTGAAGTCGTTGCAGCTTTAACCTCTTTCTGTGCAGCTTGTTCAGCTGCTACCATACCTACGGATGGTAACATTGTATAAGATAATATGTGCAAAGCTGTTGCCAACGCAACAGCACGTTTCCAACGTGGACGTTTTGTACTTGATTGGTTTATATTAGACACTTTATTAACTCCTTCCCAGATTGAACCTATTCCTTATTCTATCACAGCCGATAGCACGAAAAAAGACAGGGTAAACATACCCTGTCTTCCAATAATTCGTATTAAATATTTCATAAACCTAAACGCTTAGGTTGCCTATGAAATGCTATATTGAATGCTTAAGTTAGTAGGAATAGTTTGGAGCTTCTTTCGTAATTTGAACATCATGCGGATGGCTTTCACGCAATCCTGCACCTGTAATACGAACGAAATGAGTATCATTCTGAAGCTGCTCCAAGTTCTCCGTACCGCAATATCCCATACCAGCTTTCAAACCACCAATAAGTTGGTGAATTGTATCTGCCAATGGACCTTTGTAAGCAACACGACCCTCGATTCCTTCTGGAACGAGTTTCTTCTCATTGCTGCTGTCCTGGAAATAACGATCCTTGGAACCTTTCTTCATCGCACCAAGGGAACCCATACCACGGTAAACTTTGTAGCTACGGCCTTGGTAAATTTCAGATTCACCTGGGCTCTCTTCCGTACCAGCGAGCAAGCTGCCCAACATAACTGCGCTGCCACCAGAAGCAAGTGCCTTCGTAATGTCACCAGAGTATTTAATACCGCCGTCTGCGATAATTGGAATACCAAGCTCACGAGCAACCGTTGCACAATCATAGATTGCTGTAATTTGAGGAACACCAATACCAGCAATGACACGAGTTGTACAGATTGAACCTGGTCCGATACCAACCTTAACAACAGATGCACCAGCTTCAATTAGGTCACGAGTACCTTCACCAGTAGCTACGTTACCAGCAATAATCGTTAGCTCCGGGTAACGTGCACGAAGATTGCGAACCGCATCTAAAATGTTAATATGATGACCGTGCGCAGAATCAACAACGATAGCATCAACACCAGCTTGTACTAATGCTTCAGCACGATCAAACGTATCGCCCGAGATACCAACTGCTGCTCCAACAAGCAAACGTCCTTGAGCATCTTTTGCTGCGTTTGGATATTGAATTGCCTTCTCAATGTCTTTAATTGTGATAAGGCCTTTAAGAGTATTATCTTCATCCACCAACGGGAGCTTTTCAATCTTATGCTCTTGCAGCGCAACTTGAGCTTGGTCTAATGTTGTACCAACTGGCGCAGTTACCAAGTTTTCTTTTGTCATTACATCTTTAATAGCAATGCTATAGTCAGTAACAAAACGCATATCACGGTTCGTGATGATACCAACAAGCTTATGATTCTCATCAACAATCGGCACACCAGAAATACGGAATTTGCCCATTAATTTGTCCGCATCTGCAACAGAATGATCAGGTGACAAAGAGAATGGGTTCGTAATAACGCCGCTCTCCGAGCGCTTAACACGATCCACTTCTTCAGCTTGCTGCTCAACCGACATGTTCTTATGAATAATACCCATTCCGCCTTCACGTGCGATAGCAATCGCAAGCGGAGCTTCCGTAACTGTATCCATACCCGCACTAATCAAAGGGATATTAAGTTTAACATTGTCACTCAAACGAGTAGCAACGCTTGTCTCTTTAGGTAATACACTTGATTTACGTGGAACTAACAATACATCGTCAAACGTTAGACCTTCTTTTACAAATTTAGACTCCCACACAGAAGAAGTCCCTCCCTTTTCCTAATCCTTTTTTCCTCTTAAATGTTGTCTTTTCAGCGAAAACAAAGGTTTTATTTTGTCTATAGGCTCTTAGATATTATGCCCATATTAGCAGAGGCTCTATAGCGTGTCAAGAAACAAAGCACCTCAACAAAGATAAACAAAAAATGGGTACCAAAATTATGTTATGATCTGTATTACTTACCTAAAAGTGAGTCCATAGCAACAGCAACTACGTATTACTGGATATAGCGATATATAAGGAGGATTTTATTCATGAAAAAAAGGTTCTTATGTGTGGCGCTGGGTGTTCTTCTACTTAGTGGCTGCGGCCTGGTAGATCAAACGATACAAGACGGTAAACAGGCAATTGAAGAGGGGACAAAAGCAATCCAAGAGGGTGCTCAATCCATTCAAAATGTAGCCAACATAACAACAGAAATTGATCGAATATACACAACGGCTACAGAACAAACCTTTAATGAAATGATTGAACCTTTAAGACAAGAGTATCAAAATCTAACTTCCGCTATAAGTTGGGAACAGCTTGGTGTAGAATTTAACACCTCCATACAAGAAGCAATTAATAGTACTAACCTAGACACATTCAAGCAATGGGTCGAAAGTGAAGGATATCAACAATTTAGCCAATCCGTGGACGGTATGGTTAAAAATATTACAGGTCAATAATAACAAGCCATTGATCTAATCCGATCAATGGCTTGTTTATTTATATATATCTTCTCATTTTTAACAATCATATTAGTTTCATATCAAACAGCGAATGTCAGACATCAAAAACCTTTCCAGGAAAGGAAGTTATATAAATTAAGCAAACATAAGAATAAAACAAAACCCACCGATGAAATCATCAGTGGGCTGTGTTTGCTTGGCGACGTCCTACTCTCCCGGGACCCTGCGGTCCAAGTACCATTGGCGCTGGAGGACTTAACGTTCGTGTTCGGGATGGGTACGCGTGGAACCCCTCCGCCATCGTCACCAAACATGATTTTCCGATGCTAAGCATCTTCGAATCGCTCCAGGAAATATCATACCTTTCGGCATGTTCCTAAAACAAGGTTATACCTTGAAAACTGATCGCAAAGTGATTAAAACGCTTCTTCAATATTCATTAGGATAAGCCCTCGACCTATTAGTATTCGTCAGCTCCACACATTACTGTGCTTCCACCCCGAACCTATCAACCTCGTCGTCTTCAAG
>NZ_VNJK01000009.1 GCF_007786455.1 Paenibacillus agilis
GATGAGATTTCCCAATTAGTAAGACCCCTTGAAGACGACGAGGTTGATAGGTTCGGGGTGGAAGCACAGTAATGTGTGGAGCTGACGAATACTAATAGGTCGAGGGCTTATCCTAATGAATATGAAGAAGCGTTTTAATCACTTTGCGGTCAGTTTTCAAGGTATAACCTTGTTTTAGGAACATACCGAAAGGTATGATATTTCCTGGAGCGATTCGAAGATGCTTAGCATCGGAAAATCATGTTTGGTGACGATGGCGGAGGGGTTCCACGCGTACCCATCCCGAACACGAACGTTAAGTCCTCCAGCGCCAATGGTACTTGGACCGCAGGGTCCCGGGAGAGTAGGACGTCGCCAAGCAAACACAGCCCACTGATGATTTCATCGGTGGGTTTTGTTTTATTCTTATGAGTATTTATAGCTGTCACATCTATTTTGAGAGAAATCTGTCTTCTAGATTGTTATTGCTGATTGCTATTAACTATAGGGAAAATAAAAAGAGCCATTAGTAGTATATATCTACTAGTGGCTCTTTAATTTGTCATATTAGTATGGGTTGGTTAAATGTTTTGCTATGCTTTGTAAATTGAGAACTCCTGTACCCCGAGTTTGATGAGCTTGTCATCCGAAATGCTAAGGGCTACTATGGTAGCATACCAGCGCGGTCCCAAGAACCAAATATGCCAAAATAGGAATTGTAGAGTAAATCCCATTGGAAGCCAAATGCTCATTACTCCAATAATTAAGGACCCAATAAGTGTTATATATAGGAGCACTTTTATCCAGTAGCGGAAGCCTACATATTGTTTCTCATACGGTAAGAAACCGATCCAAGGCAACCTGAATTGGAATCCCCAGCGTTTACGATAATGGTATCGATCGATTACAAATAAGGAACGTGGAATCACATAATGAATCCAAAATAATACGAGCAAGGCAAGTCCCCCATATGTGAGACCGATAAATCCATCTGCCCATAAGGCCGCCATCCACGCAGCGAATCCAAGTAAAATATAGACTCTGTTTACCCAAGGTCCATATTTGATCTTGCGCAGCAGCTTGTAATGATAAAATGTTCTTTCTTGTGGTGGCTGCATGGAATCACTCCTTTCACGCAGAGATTTAGAACAAGTATTATATCGGTTCTTCGACTGCTAGAATGAAGATATAGATTTAAATATCAGCTTTTAGATGAGTGCAGGCACCATTTGCCCATGTTGTGCATAGGATGCAGCCTGAGGAAAAATGGAGAACTATTTGAAAATAAGCTATGAAACTGTTTAATTTTCTATTAATCGGGCATGCTAGTATTATTGAAAATGTGTAAAGGTGGGATGGTCATGGATCGCCAGTCGGAGTCTTGCTGCATGATTTGCGGAGAAATGAAGTCGGAAGGCATTGTCGTTGTCCATCAATTTATATGTTCGGGCTGTGAACAAGAAATAGTTCGTACTGATGTTAAAGATGCGAAGTACCCTATTTTTATCGATCGAATGAGGAAATTATGGATGCAGCTTCAAGCTTAGTCATTTATGGTGAATGGTTTAAATAGTTGTTGTTAAATGCTTGTTTAGCATAATTATTGCTGTTAGCGGAGAGCCCCACTGGGCTCTTTTTCGTATGTGTTTCTTGTTTCTTGGTCCTTGCTAGGACAGGGAGATAGGGTACAATGGTTGTATCGAGTAACTAAATATACTTTTTTGGCATGTTAACAAAGGGGAAACTATGGGTAACGGTAATTCATATAATCGCCTCCCACTTGTAGAGGCGTTGCTTCGTTATGAAGGGCAGGGGCACGTATCGATGCATGTGCCTGGCCATAAAGATGGAGCGGCTTATGTTAGAGCCGCTGAACAAGAAGCTGATAGCGACAGGGCTGAGTTGTACCGACGCTATGCAGCACTGTTAAGACAGGACGTGACGGAGGTAGAAGGCACGGATGACCTGCATCAGGCGACTGGGCCTATACGTGAGGCGCAGGAGCTTGCTGCCGCTTGCTTTGGGGCGGAGGCGACGCATTTCCTTGTAGGGGGCAGCACAGCAGGCAATGTGGCGGCCCTTCTAACTTGCTGCTCTCAGCCGGGAGATATCGTACTTGTGCAGAGGAACGTGCATAAGTCTATTATTAACGGCTTGAAGCTTGCAGGAGCGCGGGCTATATTTGTAAGCCCGCGACAAGATCATGCTAGCGGTCTGCTCACAGCCCCATCCGTTGAGACGGTGGAGGCAGGGCTAATACAGTATCCACAAGCGAAGGCAGTGTTCCTCTGCAGCCCGAACTATTATGGGCTAGGCGTGGATATACAAGCCATGGCAGAAGCCGTGCATCGGCATGGTGTGCCTCTGCTTATCGATGAAGCCCATGGCGCGCATTATGGGCTCCATCCAGCATTGCCTCAATCTGCCCTTCAGTCAGGTGCCGACCTTGTCGTGCAGTCTACACATAAGATGCTGTTCGGGATGACTATGAGTGCGATGCTGCATGTCCAAGGCCCTCGTATTAACCGCGAGCGCTTGCAGCGTATGCTTGCTATGGTACAAAGCTCAAGCCCATCCTATCCATTAATGGCTTCACTGGATATGAGCCGACATTGGATTCAAACACAAGGTGAGGATGCATTTACGATGGGTCTAGAAGCCGTGAGCACTGTGCGTAAATTATTGCATGGGTTGAAGTCATTTGATGTTATAGACATGTCTAAGGAAAGTTCAGCAGCATATGAATCTCAAGATCCTTTTAAACTCGTTATACGAGATGTTACGGGTCAAATGACGGGGTATGAACTGCTTAATCAGCTGACTTTACATGGCGTTGTGGCAGAAATGGCGGACATGCAATATGTTGTTCTGTTATTTACACTAGCTAATTCGCAAGCTGACGCTGAAAAAATAATGGTAGCCCTTCGCAATTTGGATGATTATTTACAAAGTAATAGCTGCGTGGAGTTAATGTCTGAGTCATTGGATGAATTAGGGCCAGTTACTACTAATGGCTGTCATCCATTAATAGAAATGAACGATTATAATCAGGGTATATCTGAACCCGTTTCTTTCTCTATTTTTGAGGAAGACAAGCCTTCCTATAAGGTAAGCTTGGAACAATCTATAGGTAAGCAATCGGTAGAATCCGTTATTCCATATCCGCCTGGTATTCCACTTATATATGCAGGTGAGCGGATTACGAAGGCACATATTGATGAACTTCGCAAGCTAGCTCATGCTGGCGCCAAGTGCCAAGATGTAAGTGATCCACAGCTTAACAGCCTTATTGTATATGAAGATGGCCACAATGATGAGGATAGTCAATAGGAACCGCATTGGGTAAAGTGCATATGATATAAAAGGAGTAGTTTGGAATGATGAATCAAGGGCTATTTATCACGTTGGAAGGTGGAGAAGGGGCAGGCAAATCGACAGCAATTCGATTGCTGCAGCAGCAGCTAGAAGAGTTAGGTCAGTCTGTAGTTGTTACTCGCGAGCCAGGTGGTATTCACATTGCTGAGCGGATTCGCGAAGTGATTTTAGATAAAGAACATACAGCAATGGATGCTCGTACCGAGGCACTACTCTATGCGGCAGCCCGTCGCCAGCACCTGGTTGAAAAGGTTAAACCAGCCTTAGAAACAGGGTCAATTGTGCTGTGTGATCGCTTCGTAGATAGCAGCTTGGCTTATCAAGGGTATGCAAGAGGGCTTGGTGTTGATGCCGTGTGGGAGATTAATCGCTTTGCTATACATGATCTGATGCCTGATCTTACGTTTTGGTTGGATATTGATCCTGAAGCTGGGCTTGCACGAATCGCTGCTAATGCAGAGCGTGAGATTAATCGTCTGGATCAAGAGGGCTTCTCATTCCATGAACAGGTACGAGCAGGCTATCAACTTCTAGCTGAAAAGTATCCAGAACGAATTGTTCGCATAGATGCATCAGCGGAGCCGCAGGCGATTGCAACACAAATGTTAGATATTTTGCGCGTCCGAACAAGGAATTAAGGTTAATAATGTCTAATAAGTTCATGAGGCAGATATCGGTATAGCATGTGGAGTATATAAGAGCCTATATTAGGTAAATACCCACTACCAACTTATCTAGCTTAAGCCTCTTATGATAAAATATAAGGAGGATGACGGCATGAAGTTAATAGTCGCGGTTATTCAGGATAAAGACAGCAATCGTCTCAGTCGAGCTCTTGTCAAGGAAGGTTTTCGTGCGACCAAGCTGGCGAGTACTGGCGGATTTCTTCGCTCAGGCAACACGACGTTTATGATTGGTGTTGAAGATGAACAAATTGAAGCGGCGCTGCATGTCATCCGTTCGAACTGCAAAGTTCGGGATCAATTGGTTACTCCGGTTACGCCAATGAGCGGCACAACCGATTCTTATATGCCTATGCCTGTAGAGGTACAGGTTGGTGGAGCAACGGTGTTCGTCCTCCCTGTGGAGCGATTCGAGCATTTCTAAGGCGGTGAGATAAGTGAAGATAAATCCAGGTTTCCGTCCATTCGGTAAAGATATTCGTATGGGTGATCCAGCCCCAAAGCCTGTTGCCAGTAGATCTTTCTCAGATATGATGCAGCAGCAGGACGGCAATGCATCTAGAGATGAGCTGCAGCAGCGATTGCAAGATATTTATCGCCAAGGTGAGCGCTTAGGCAAGTCCATGACAGTACGTGAGCTGAGAATGTACCGAACGATGGTAAAGCGCTTCTTAGAGGATACGGTTCGGCGTGGAATCGGTATTCGTGAGGTAACGGGCTGGGACCGACGTGGACGCAGCAAGCGATATAAGATTATTGAAGAGATTGATACAGCATTATTGGAAATGGCGGAGCAATTATTGCAAACGGAAGAAGGCAAGATGCAGCTCCTGAATAAAGTTGGTGAAATTCGAGGAATGCTAATTAATCTGTCATTCTAGATTAGAGCAGTAATTATGTTATGTGTGCTGCTCTCACAGCAGCAAGGTATGGAAAGGAAACGGCATATGTCTTTTGAAACGATTCTTGGTCAAGAAAGAGCCAAGAAAATTGTTCAGCATGGGCTGCGTGCCGACAAGGTGTCCCATGCTTATTTATTTAGTGGACCAATCGGTACAGGACGTAAGTTATTTGCACAAACGTTTGCGAAGGCACTGTTCTGTGAGCGCCTACAGGATGACTGTTGTGACTCATGTTTATCATGCCGTAAGATCGATCATGGCAACCATCCAGATGTACATGTTATAGCGCCGGAAGGTCAGTCGATCAAAATTGATCAGATCCGAGGACTACAGCGAGAATTATCCTATCGAACTCAGGCAACGGGACGCAAGGTATATATTATGGAACAGGCTGATAAAATGACGGTTCAGGCAGCTAACAGCCTGCTAAAGTTTCTAGAGGAGCCGACAAGCCCTACAGTTGCCATTCTAATAACTGAAAATGGACAGGCTATGCTTCCTACCATTATTTCACGCTCGCAGCTGGTACCATTTACGCCACAGGCTCCACAAATGATGCTCCAGCGCTTAGTGGAGGAGGGTTATCCGGTTGCATTGGTGCGTACATCTGTACATTTGGTAAATGGATTGGATGCTGGCAGGGAATTATGCCAACAGAATTGGTTTGCAGAATTAAGAAACGTAATGTTACAATTAGGAAAGGAGTGCACATCTAAGCTAGGTACTGCACTTCTCATTGCACAACAGAAAGTATTCAAGACGGAACTTGCCGAGCACGCGGACATGCTCTTTGACTTGTTCCATCTTTGGTTTCGAGATATGCTAAATTACCAATTGAACCGACAAGACCATCTCATCTTCTCTGACCAAGTCGATACCATTAGCAAGATCGCATGGACGAAGTCGACTCAAGAATGGGTTCATGTGATGGATTCGGCAGCAGAGGCTCAGAAGCGATTGCGTGCAAACGTCAATCCGCAGCTGGTGTTTGAGCAGTTCCTGGTGGGTATGCAAGGAGGTACGTAATTGTATAATGTGGTCGGCGTCCGGTTTAAGCGAGCGGGCAAAATCTACTATTTCGACCCGGTTGAATGGCCTGTCCTGAAGGATCAGCATGTTATCGTCGAAACGGCGCGCGGCATCGAGTACGGCAAAGTAGTGATCGGTCCTAAGACGGTCGGCGAGAACGATGTGGTACTTCCACTGAAGAAAGTCATTCGCATTGCAACGGATACAGATGGAGAACTTGTTGATTCTAACCGGAAGGCAGCAAAAGATGCATTCGGCATTTGTATGGAAAAGATTAAGACCCATCAGTTGAAAATGAAGCTGGTGGATGTAGAATATACGTTTGATCGTAACAAAATCATCTTTTACTTTACAGCTGAGGGCCGTGTTGATTTTCGGGAGCTTGTCAAAGATTTGGCAAGTGTGTTCCGCACCCGAATTGAATTGAGACAGATTGGTGTTCGAGATGAGGCGAAGATGCTAGGTGGTATCGGTCCATGTGGGCGCGTATTATGCTGCTCGTCATGGCTTGGTGACTTTGAACCAGTTTCTATTAAAATGGCGAAAGACCAGAACTTATCGTTGAATCCTACTAAAATATCCGGTCTCTGTGGTCGACTCATGTGCTGCTTAAAGTATGAGCATGATAATTATGAAAGTGCAAAAGAAGAACTACCAACTGTAGGAAAACTTGTTGTCACTTCATTAGGGGACGGCAAAGTTGTTGGAATGAACGCAAGCGAACGCAAAGTGCACGTTCAGTTGTTTGAAATCGGCAAGGTAAAAGAACTATTGTTCGACGATGTTGTCGTCAAGTAACGATGATGAACTACGCATAGTGCTCTGGGGTGGGAACTTGGAGAAGAAAGATATTTTCGCACAAATACATGATTTGGAGACAAAGATGGGCAGTGTTCATGAAGAGCTTGGCTCATTGAAGATGATTGTGAAGGAACTTCTAGAAGAGAATCAACGTCTTCTTATGGAAAATGAGCAGCTGCGTAAAGTGCTGCAGCATGATCATCATGATTCTGAGCAGGCCTTGAAAGGCTCACAGCAATCCGTCCCTTCTACAATCGCTAATCTTCAGTCAGACGAACTGGGTAAAGATAATGTTGTCGGTGAAGGTTACGATAACTTGGCAAGATTGTATTATGAAGGCTTCCATATTTGCAATGTATATTACGGTCACTTGCGGACAGAAGGCGACTGTTTGTTCTGCCTTTCTTTCCTCAACAAATAAACAATGCCGTAGGTAAAGGAACATGGCGTTCCTCGGCCTACGGTTTTTGTGTATTGATAGGGATGTACGTACTGATTAACTACTTATGAAGGAGAAGCGCAATACAAATGACTGAAGATTCCGTTATGTTGGAGCCGTCTGAACGGCTAGATTATTTACTAACCCATGATATGCGTATTATTCAAAGCGATGAGGTATTTAGCTTTTCAATAGATGCAGTTCTACTGGCTCGATTTGTCTCTCTTCCTCCACGTGGCAGAGTACTTGATCTTTGTACAGGCAATGGGGTTATCCCATTATTACTTTCCACAAGAACATCAGCTCATATTGGTGGTATCGAGATTCAACCGCGTCTTGCGAATATGGCTCAGCGCAGTGTTCAGCTAAATGGTTTAGAGTCTCGTATTGAGATTAAGCAAGGGGACTTGAAGGAGCTAATGCCAGAAGGCGACAAGTCGTATTATGACTGTATAACGGTAAACCCGCCTTATATGCCGCTTACGACGGGCGAACCGAAGGAGAATGTCTACAAAGCGATGGCTCGACATGAACTTGGATGCACGCTTGAGGATGTTATTGCTTGTGCAGCAAGATTGCTGCAAACGGGTGGCAAGTTGGCGATGGTGCATCGACCAGCTCGGCTAACGGATATATTGGACCTGCTGCGCCGTTATAGATTAGAACCCAAACGCATCCGCTTTGTGCACTCTCGTATTGATACGGAAGCGAATATGGTGCTTGTAGAAGCAATTCGTAATGGCAAGCCTGATGTTCGTTTGCTGCCGCCACTGATCGTATATACTGATACCAACGAGTATGTTGAAGAATTAAACGATATTTATTATGGCAGACGTAGTGAATTGAGGAATGGTGATCATGAATAAAGAATGCACAATCCAAAATAGTTACTCGTCCAAGGATAGCAAGCAGGGTGAGCTGTACTTAGTCGCTACTCCTATAGGCAACTTGGAGGATATGACATACCGTGCTGTACGGATGCTGCAGGAAGCGGATTTAATTGCTGCAGAGGATACACGTGAAACGAGGAAACTGCTTTCTCACTTTGATATTCAAGGAAAGACCTTATACAGCTATCACGAGCATAACAAGGACGCGAGCGGTCCAGAACTAGTGAGACTCATGCAAGAAGGGCGCAAGTTAGCGCTTGTTAGTGATGCAGGTCTTCCGGCGATATCAGATCCTGGTGCAGATCTTGTACGACTCGCTATTGAAGCGGGAGTATCTGTTATTCCTATACCGGGTGCGAACGCAGCGCTCAGCGCGTTAATCGCTTCCGGGTTGCCTACCGATCGATTTACTTTTGTCGGATTCCTTCCACGCGATAAGAAACGCCAGGAGGAAATATTACAGTCTGTTCAACGGGATACAAGTACTTTGCTTTTCTATGAATCTCCTCATCGCATTGTAAAGACACTTGAGCGTATGCTTGAACAGCTGGGTGATCGTGAAATAGCAGTTGCAAGAGAGCTTACCAAGCGTTATGAGCAGTTTGTACGTGGATCAATTAGCTCTTGTCTGCGTCAATTTGAAGAAGTAGCCCCGATAGGTGAATGCTGTATTGTTGTACAGGGTGCAGTGGGGAAATGGGAGCTTCCACCGGAACAATCGTCATGGTGGGAATCGTTGTCTGTAGCTGAGCATGTAGCGCGCTACGAAGAAGAGCAGGGAGCAACGCATAAAGAAGCCATGAAGCTTGCAGCGAAGGATCGAGGGGTTTCCAGACGTGATATTTATCAGCAACTGCTGGCTGGAGAAGAGGCATAAGAATAAACAAGGGTATAGGATGATAATGTGGCAATGATAAATTCGATTGTCATGAAATAAAAGAGGGCTTAATTGTGAACGATTTGTGAACAATAAGTGAAAAAGCTAAAAAGTCTAGAGAAAAGCACTTATCCACGAATTTTCATAATGATTTTGAGTTATTTAGCGTCGTCTGAATGGGTTCATTTCTTCATATTTGCAAAAAAAGACGCCTTCACGGTGGGTTCAAAACCGTGAAGGCGCAAGGAAGATATGAAAAAGGTTAGAATTAACATATGTGATAAAACTATTATAACCTATTTTTTTTATTTTGTCACAGGTTGTGGAATATCAGAGATGCACTCGTGACAAACAATCTTACCTTTGAAGTATGTAACTTTTTCTGCATTACCACAGAAGATGCACGCAGGCTCATATTTCTTAAGCATGATGCGCTCACCATCTACATAAATTTCTAGCGCGTCTTTCTCACCGATTCCCAATGTCCGGCGTAGTTCAATTGGAATGACAACACGACCGAGTTCGTCGACCTTACGGACGATACCTGTTGACTTCATCATGAATCATCGCTCTCCTCTTTTAGAAACACATAATAGTGTCATTATTCGACAAATTTTGATGTTCTGTGCTTTATATCGTACCAACCATTCCCATATTAGTCAACATGCAAAATGATAGGTTCTTGTGTTAATTTATGGTTTTTATCATATTTTTAAGTTGATGGACGGGTAAAATGAGTCAATGAATTGAAATATCAGGAAATAAGAAGGTTAATAGTGCGAAAAATCAGGAACTGCAAGAATAATATGACAATTTTGTCGTAACGTCAACATTTATATGAGATTGTCGAATCTAGGCGCCAAATTACACAAGGAATCCCTAATTTGCACAAAGGAGGAACACGTCATGCACTCTTTATTAACAGAAGAGAAAGTATTTAAGGATCCAATTCATAATTATGTTCATGTTCAAGATAAGACTATCTGGGATCTTATTAATACGAAGGAGTTTCAAAGATTACGGCGGATACGTCAATTAGGGACGTCGTATTTCACTTTTCATGGAGCTGAGCATAGTCGGTTCTCTCATTCACTAGGTGTATATGAAATTACAAGACGCATTATCTCTCAGTTCGAACGCCAAAACTATGAGGATTGGTCTATGGAAGAACGGTTGGTCACGCTATGTGCGGCATTGCTGCACGATATTGGCCATGGCCCATTCTCTCATTCCATTGAGGAAGCGTTCGATGTTCATCATGAGGACTGGACTTGCCGTATTTTACTCGAAAATACTGAAGTACACCAAGTGCTAGAACAGGTTGAGAAAGGGTTCTCAAAACGAGTTGCTTCTATTATATGCAAAACATATCCAAATCCAATTGTAGTTGATCTGGTGACGGGTCCATTAGATGCAGATCGTATGGATTATCTGCTGCGGGATGCGTATTATACTGGTGTTCACTATGGTACGTTCGATCTTGATCGCATATTGCGAGTATTGCGACCATATAAGGGCAGAGTAGTCGTGAAAGAGAGCGGCATGCATGCGGTTGAACATTATTTAATGTCTCGCTATCAGATGTACTGGCAGGTGTATTTCCATCCCGTCACACGGAGCTCAGAACTTATGCTGCGCCTCATATTCCAGCGGGCTACAGAGTTGTATCGATCAGGATACCGTTTTAAATACTTTTTACCGCCGCTTGATTCCTTATTTGAAGGGACTCTTACCGCACAGCAATACGTGCAGCTGGATGAAGCATTTGTACAAACAATGTTTACGCAGTGGATGTCAGAAGAAGATGAGCGCTTAGCAGAGCTAAGTCAGCGGTTTATGGAACGTAAGCTGTACAAGTACGTGGAACTTGATGAAATGAAAGAATCGTACAAAACGCTTCTTCGTGAGCAATGGGAGCGAGTTGGCTTGGATCCTGACTATGATCTATGGTTTGATTATCCTACCGATATGCCGTATGATGTGTATCGCTCGGGTGAAGTTCCTTCTCAACAGCATATATTGCTGCTTGATCGCCAGTATGAACTAGTAGAATTGTCAAAGCGATCAGATATTGTACATTCGATTAGCGGCTTAAGACGAGGTAAGGCCTATATTTATTACCCGGTAGACAAGCTGATGCATGTAAGAGACAAGCTGTCTGAAGAAGCAAAGCAATTGCTTCGATTTGATCGACACATCAAATAAATACCCATTGTTCATCACGGAGAAACACAACGTAAAGGAGATCGTTCATGTTATTTGATACGCACACCCATTTAGACAATGATAAATTCAACGAAGATCGCCATGAGGTAATAACTCGTGCTTATGAGCAGGGCGTAACTCGTATGGTCAATATCGGATTCAATCGAGAAACGATCCCAACAACTATGGAGTTGGCTGAAAAGTATCCATTTATCTACGCAGCTGTTGGTTGGCATCCAGTAGATGCTGTTGATATGAAGCCAGAAGATATCGATTGGATCGCAAAGCTAACGGAACATGAAAAAGTAGTGGCTATCGGAGAGATCGGCTTAGACTACTATTGGGATACGTCTCCGAAAGATGTTCAACAGCGTGTGTTTCGTCAGCAAATCGGGCTAGCACGTGAGTTGAAACTACCTATTATTATTCATAACCGCGACGCGCATGAGGATGTTGTGCGTATACTAAAAGAAGAGAAGGCACATGAAGTCGGCGGAATTATGCACGCGTTCTCTGGCAGCTGGGAAACGGCCAAGCAATGCTTGGATATGAACTTCTATATTTCCTTTGGCGGTCCTGTAACCTTTAAAAATGCTAAACAGCCAAAAGAAGTGCTTAAACAGGTTCCAAATGATCGTTTATTAGTGGAAACAGATGCGCCTTATTTAACACCCCATCCATTCCGAGGCAAAAGAAATGAGTCCGCTTATGTTCGCTATGTAGCAGAGGTAGCTGCTGAGATTAAAAGTATGGAATTTGAAGAAATTTGCAAAATAACGACGGCTAATGCTCTAACATGTTTTGACATGTAATGAAAATCGATGAAAACAGTATGAAAAAAAGTTCTACGGCAAGAGATAAGTGGATTTCTTCAAGAAAAAGCCGAAATGTTACTTTTTTTTAATCATTTTTAACGAAAAACGGAATTGCGGGGAACTTTACAACTTTGTCATAAAAACGTTATGATGCTCACAGATATTCGAAACAACTTGAATAATATTCCAACTAACCAGTATCGCTGAGTCTCCAGTTATGGAGAGCGGGGGAACCAAAAGCTTGATGCGAGTGCCACGCATCGGTAGGATTGATTCCTTGGGGTGAATTGTGAATGGCCGAGCCATGAGCCGGGCATTTGCTTAGGGCGACTCTCATAGCCCGAACCCGACAGCTAACCTCGCAAGCGTTTGGAGAGAGGTCGCTCTTCTGAGTCCCTAAACGGTTATGTTTCGTTTGGGTCACCTATGAAGCCGTCACAGAGACACCTCTTGAGACAGGCTTCTTTTGTTATTTACGCCTCAAAAGCTTGCATAATAGTTACAGCAAGTTCATAGGTTGTAAGAAACAGGAGGTGAACTAGACCTTAGCTGCTAGTTGGTGTGGAGAGTTATGCAGCATAAACCTAGTAGGCTCTCTGCAAAAATACTTTATAGTCGCGTCAGATGTATCATGCACAACTCTCGACGGCGGGACTATGTAAGGAGGTCCGAGAAAGTGGGAAAACTCGTTCATAACGAACCCCATGAACCCCGATCATCCAGCAAGTCATTCGCAATGCGGTGGAAGCATGAAAATATGCGTATTATTTCAGTTATAACACTTATCGTTGTTGCTATAACAGTTGTTAGTTTTTTAGTCGGGTTCAGTTACGCAAAGAAATCCGTCTCCATCGTCATTGACGATGTTGAAAGACAGGTAGAGTCCCGTAAGCAGACGATTGGCCATGTTTTGGATGAGCATGCCATCGTTGTAGGTGCACATGATGAAGTGTCACCTAGATTGGATACGAAAGTAGAAGAGGGGTCACGCATTACGATTGAGCGTGCGCAGCCTATTAAAGTAACAGTAGACGGCAAGAGCAAGAAACTGTTTACGACTAAGGATGATGTAGGGGAAGCACTTCAATCGAATAAGATTCAGCTTAATAAAGCAGATAAGGTGTATCCAAGCCAAGATGCAGCCATCAAGCGCGACATGCATATCCGAGTTGTTCGTGTGAAGAAGGATATTGTGAAGCGTGAAATCAAAGTTCCTTATACGGTCGTTAAGAAAGCAGACTCGAATATGAAAAAGGGAACGAAGAAGACGGTTCAAAAGGGTAAAGCAGGACTTGTCGTTCAGCAGATTGAAAAGACGTATGAAGATGGTAAGCTCGTATATAAGAAGATGATTAATAAAGATGTAAAGACGAAAGCAGTTCCTCAAGTCATTACGTATGGAACGAAGAAAGTTCCTGAAGTATCTGTTTTATCGGCAGATGGAGATATCGAAGGCAATGTACTTAAAGATGGTGTTAACTTCGACTATAAGCGGAAGCTAGGCAATTTCCAATTGACTGCCTACACAGAAACGCCAGGATCGGCTGGGGCAACAACTGCCTCCGGTACCAAAGTAACCGCAGGGAGAACGATATCTGTTGACCCGAAGGTTATCCCGCTTGGCTGGTGGGTCTATATCGAAGGTATCGGTTTCCGTCGTGCTGAGGACACAGGCGGTGCCGTTAAAGGAAAGATTATAGACTTATACTTTGACAGCTCTAAGCAAGTAAATCGCTTCGGTCGTAAGAAAGGGTATACGGTATACATTATCGGCCCTGTGAAACCGGAGGCAAACTAAACGATACAGACTGCACGTCGCTGTAAAATGCAGCTGTTGATTTAACATATAGTAATTCACAACGGTTTATGTCATGCTAAGAAGAGGGGACTCCCTCTTCTTTTTTGCGTAAATGGAGTTGACAAAGGAAAGGGGTACTATTTGCTTGATTCGGGAACTAATAGTAGTGGAAGGCAGAGATGATACCGTTGCCATTAAGCGTGCCGTAGAGGCGGACACAATTGAGACTGGAGGCTCTGCACTCAATGAGATGACTTTCCGCAAAATTGCCCTCGCACAGGAGCGACGAGGTGTTATTATTTTTACCGATCCTGATTTTGCAGGTGAGCGGATTCGAAAGGCGATCGCAGCAAGAGTGCCTGGTTGCAAGCACGCCTTTATCACAAGAGACAAAGCAACAGCTAACGGAGATATTGGGGTGGAAAATGCCTCCCCTGAACATATAAGAGAAGCATTGTCCCGTGTAAAAAGTGAAATGGGAGCTTTCCAGGGTACAGTGTTGTCGTGGACCGATCTGATCGAAGCGGGATTAACCACACATCCTGGTTCTGCCGATCGCCGTATGCGGCTCGGGGAGCTGCTCGGTATTGGCTATTGCAATGCTAAGCAATTTTTAAAGCGTTGTACGGCATTCCAGATTAGTCGTGAAGAGTTCGAGGATGCTTTAACTCATTTGTATCGAGAGATTGAGCAAGCCAAGCATAAAGAAGAACAGTAGTAAGGGAAGTAAGAGAGGATGGCTGGGAATACAAGATGACGCGTTCAATGATGGATATCGCGACACCGTCGCGTACGAAAGAAATTATAAAAAAGCATGGATTTTCCTTTAAGAAAAGTTTGGGGCAGAATTTCCTTGTCGATATGAATATTATGCGCAGAATCGTTCAGTCTGCTGAACTGGATGACAAGACAGGCGCTTTGGAGATTGGTCCTGGTATTGGAGCATTAACCGAGCAGTTAGCTCGTGAAGCGGGCAAGGTTACAGCGGTTGAGATCGATCAGCGACTCATTCCGATCCTCGGTGAGGTAATGGAGCCGTATGCCAACGTGAGTGTTGTAAATAATGATGTTCTTAAGGTGAACCTATCGGCCTTATTCGAAGAGCAGTTCTCCGGTATGGAGAAGGTAAGTGTTGTAGCAAACCTGCCCTATTATGTGACAACGCCTATTATGATGAAATTGTTAGAAGAGCGATTGCCACTTAAAAATATCGTCGTGATGATCCAAAAAGAAGTCGCTGAACGTATGGCGGCGTCTCCAGGCAGCAAGGATTACGGTAGCTTAACGGTAGCTGTTCAATATTACAGCGAGCCGGAAATTGTATGCACGGTGCCTCATACCGTATTCATTCCGCAGCCGAACGTAGAATCAGCTGTTATTCGTCTAAAGGTTCGTGAAAATCCACCTGTACAAGTGAATGACGAAAAACTGTTCTTTGATGTGGTACAGGCTAGCTTCGCACAGCGCCGTAAAACGCTGTGGAACAACCTTAAAGCCCGTTATGGTGCTGAGGCAGGTATAGAAGGGCTTCAGGGAGCTCTTGAAACCACAGGAATTGATCCAAAGCGTCGAGGAGAGACATTGTCGCTTGAAGAGTTTGCGCGCCTTAGCGACGCTATTGGATCATTAATAAAGCAACCTGAATAGAAATAAACGGAGAACGCACAATGGGAGAGCAGTATCTGCTTATACCATTGTGCGTTTTTATTATGGCCATGAACCAAATCAAGCTCTTGCCCATACCATAGTCAAAGAGGTGATGAACCTATGAAGGTAGGAGACTTGGTCGTGCGCAAGTCCTACGGCGGAGATATTACATTTCGTGTAGAGCACGTTATGAACCAGATGACGGTCCTTAAAGGAACGGACTATCGCTTGATCGCAGATTCTCCGTTGAACGACCTCCTTACCGTGTCAGATACGACACTAAGGCGTCGCACAAGACAAGCGCAAATTAAGATGATCCAGTCGGTTGAATCAATCCAACAGCATCGCAAGCGCCAAACAGAACGCCGTAAGAATGATATCCAATCTTCAGAAACAACGAGCAAGGCCTCCTATTTTGAGATGCCAGGTAAAATTCTTCACTTGGATGGAGATGCTTCTTATTTACGTAAAAGTATGGCTGTATATCATCAACTGCGTGTACCTGCTGAAGGGCATTATGTACCAGAGTCAAAGATGTCCGATACTGTTGCACAGCTGCTTCCTCGTGTGAAGCCGGATATCATCGTTATTACAGGGCATGATGGTGTACTGAAGGGTTTGAAGCATCGCGATCTATACAGCCTGCAAAGCTACAAAAACTCGCAGCACTTCGTGAATGCTGTAAGAACGGCTCGACAATATGAGAAGCATTATGATTTGCTCAATATTGTTGCAGGGGCATGCCAGTCTCACTTTGAAGCATTACTGCAAGTTGGAGCTAACTTCGCCAGTTCGCCTGGACGTATTATGATACATGCGCTCGATCCTGTTTATGTAGCTGCTAAAGCAGCGTATACATCTGTGAAGGATACGGTACAGATGGCTGATATTACGCCGCATATGATTACTGGTATGGAGGGTCTGGGGGGAGTAGAGACAAGAGGCAGTTACCGAGTAGGTATGCCTAAGTGGAAAGACCTTTCAAGCTTGCAGGTTACTCCATCCATGATCTGAGTTAGGAATAGAACTAGTAGTCATCGGGCAAGCTACAAAATTGGATAAAAAATTTTATTGACATCAAAACATGGTTGTTGCTATAATTATTTGTTTAATTTGACATAACCTCTTTTGTTCGTTATAATAGGACAAGAAAAGAGGTGGTAGTACCAATGGCGAAAAACGCGCTTTTGGAAATACGACGCAATCTGGAATCTCACGTCGGTCAGAAGATTTTGCTTCGCGCAAATGGTGGCCGTCGCAAGACGATTGAGCGTACAGGCGTATTGGAAGAGACCTACCATTCTGTTTTTATTGTTAAGCTGGATGAGGAACAGAATGCGTTCAAACGAGTATCCTACAGCTATGCAGATATATTGACGGAGTCGGTAGAGATTACCGTCTGCGCAGATAACGGCGAATTAAAGATCGAATATATTCGCGGTTAGTATAACCCGTTTCAGTTGCAGCCCTTCTGGGCTGCTTTTTTTCTTATATATGGTGTGGTGACTTGGGTCAGCGCAACTAGCTTAACAATCCATACATAATGGTCGCATGGACGCGCAAACTAATACAGGAGGGTACGCTTACTCTGTTTGGCATACGGTATTAATACTTTTTTTATCCTGAGGGGGTTGTACCTTGAGTCGACGCAGGCGCAGTATCATGTCAGAAGAACTGAAGATTGAATTAGCTAAAGAGTTAGGTTTCTATGATACGGTGCAAAAGGAAGGTTGGGGAGGTATCCGGGCCAAGGATGCAGGCAATATGATCAAGCGAGCTATCCAAATGGCGGAGGAGGCAGCTGCACGTAAAGGATAATGGTTGGAGTGGAAGCGAGCCATGCCTCTTGAAAAAGAAGAGCGGGTTCGCTTTCGTTGTATGACAGGTCGTTGGGTAGGCTGTTCTCGAATGACTTGATTCGGAGAGTCTGTTATAATAACGAAAGCGATCCGTAGGATAAAGAAGGGTGAAGGCCGGTGAAAATATACGAGAAAGCGCCAGCTAAGATCAACTTGATGCTGGACGTATTGCGCAAGCGGGAAGATGGCTTCCATGAGGTCGAAATGGTCATGACGATGGTCGATTTGGCAGACCGATTGGAAATGGAGGAACTTCCGCGAGACACCATTATCATATCCAGCCAAGCAGGCTACATACCTCTTGATGAGAAGAATTTGGCTTTTCAAGCTGCTAAACTCATCAAGGAACGCTACGACGTCCGTAAGGGAGTATACATTCACTTGGATAAGCATATCCCCGTTGCAGCTGGACTTGCTGGTGGCAGTAGTGATGCAGCAGCAGCACTGCGAGGACTAAATCGATTGTGGCAACTCAATATTCCGCAAGAAGAGCTGTTGAAGCTAGGAGCTGAGCTTGGTTCGGATGTACCATTCTGTGTCACAGGCGGGACAGCAATTGCGCGCGGACGAGGTGAACAGTTAGAGCAGATCATCAATCCCCCGCAATGCTGGGTCATTCTAGCAAAGCCACCTATTAACGTATCTACGGCAGATGTGTACGGGAACTTCAAGGTAGATCGGATTAATAAGCATCCAAGCTTGGCTAATATGGTACAAGCGATTGAACAGCAATCTTTTGCAGATATATGTACGCATTTAGGTAATGTATTGGAAGATGTCACATTACCGATGCATCCTGAGGTACTGCAGCTCAAAGAAGCGATGATTCGACTTGGTGCTGATGGTGTATTGATGTCCGGAAGCGGGCCTACTGTGTTTGGACTTGTATCAAAAGAATCAAAAGTTGCAAGAATTTATAATGGGCTGCGCGGTTTCTGCAAAGAAGTGTATGCGGTGCGTATGCTTACGTAAGGTAAATGTTAGGTCATTTAAATATGTAAATAAATGAAAACGACAATGCGGTTTTCCTTGAAAAATAACGAACATTAATGTATTATACCGAATATAATATTCGGTTTTAGCGAGGAAGAACGTGATGAAAAAATTAAAGCGAAGTGCTCGTCTCGTGGAAATGACACAATATTTAATGTCCAATCCTCATACGCTTATTCCACTGACTACGTTTGCAGAGCGTTATGGTGCAGCAAAGTCTTCTATCAGTGAGGACTTGGGAATCATTAAAGAAGTGTGCGAGAGTGAAGGCACGGGTGAGCTGCTTACTTTAGCGGGTGCAGCAGGTGGAGTTAAGTTTATCCCGAAGTGCTCTAAAGAAAGAGCACTCGAACTTATCGAAGAGCTTTGTAACGAATTGCAGCAGCCAGATCGTATGCTGCCAGGTGGATACTATTACTTGACTGACATACTTGGCCAGCCGGGCTTAATGAATGAAATTGGACGGATGTTTGCTTCTGTATTTGCAGATCACGAGATCGATTGTGTGATGACAGTGGAGACAAAGGGCATTCCGATTGCATATGCAACTGCTGCTCATCTCAATTTGCCCGTTGTGCTTGTTAGACGAGATCATGTTGTGACGGAAGGTTCTGCTGTTAGCATTAATTATGTATCTGGCTCGCAGAAGAGCATTCATACGATGACGTTGGCTCGTCGTGCGCTGAAAGAGCGCTCACGTGTATTAGTTGTTGATGACTTTATGCGCGCAGGTGGAACGATAAACGGTATGATTGAGTTGCTCAAAGAATTCAATGCTACCGTAGCGGGTGTAGGTGTGCTTGTAGAGTCCAAGGACGTGACAAATGATGAACGTTTGCTGCATGATTATGTGTCGCTCATGCGTGTCGGAACAATTGATACAAGAACACGTCAGATGTCAGTGAAGCCTGGCAACTTGTTTGACAAGAATATGGAGTTTGGTACGGAAGAAGCTTAAACTATCCAAAGGAGAGTGTTTTAAGATGTCTCAACCGATTCATACAGTAGCAACATCGGATGCTCCGCAAGCTATTGGTCCTTATTCGCAAGCGGTTACTTATGGTGACCTGATTCTTACTTCAGGTCAGATTGCTTTGCGTCCAGATGGTTCGCTTGTAGAGGGCGGCATCGAAGAACAGACTCACCAAGTGTTTCAGAATCTGCAGGCGGTTCTACAGGAGGCAGGCTCTTCGTTCGATCGCGTACTAAAGGCGACCGTATTTTTGAAAGATATGAATCAATTTGCACAAGTGAATGCAATCTATGAAACTTATTTCGGTTCGCATAAGCCATCACGTTCAACCGTTGAGGTGGCGAGGCTGCCTAAAGATGTATTTGTCGAAATCGAATTGATTGCTACGAAGTGAATCGAACGCTGTCGAATTAATTAAAATCGGAATAAAAGTTCAAACAAAAGTTAATTTCTTGGCAAAATAAAGAAGGATTTTGTTTGCGCGTGTGGAATATTACACCAAGTCTTGTATGGAAAAAGGTGGTGAACACACGTGCAAATTACTGATGTTAGACTCCGCCGCGTCAACACTGAGGGGAGAATGAAAGCAATCGCATCAATTACGATCGATAACGAGTTTGTAGTTCATGACATTCGAGTTATCGACGGCAACAACGGAATGTTTGTGGCAATGCCTAGCAAACGAACGCCAGATGGCGAATTCCGCGACATTGCCCATCCTATATCTTCAGGAACTCGCGAAAAAATTCAAGCTGCGGTACTGGCTGAATATGAGCGTGCTGCAACAGAAGAGGAAGTTATTGAAGAGGGCGCTTAATCAAGGGAATATTTGGGGTTACAAAGAAAGAGGGCCAATCATGGGGCTCTCTTTTCTTTTTTGCTATAATAGGATATATTCTAGTATGGATACAGGAGCAGGAGGTCGGATACTTTGAAAAGAATGGCCATTGTGCTAGCCGCAGGACAAGGCAAGCGAATGAAGTCTAAATTGTATAAAGTTCTGCATCCGGTATGCGGAATGCCGATGGTTGGTCATGTTATGACGGCTGTTGAGCAAGTACAGTGTGAACGTAAGGTTGTCGTTGTAGGACATGGTGCAGAAGCCGTTCAAGGCTACGTGGGGGATCGAGCAGAATTCGTCCTTCAAGCCGAACAGCTTGGTACGGGTCACGCGGTCAAGCAAGCAAAGGCTCTTCTTGATGAAGAGCAAGGTACGACAATTGTGATCTGTGGTGATACACCGCTCGTTACATCTGTTACACTAGAGATGTTAATGAAGCTGCATCAAGAATCAGGCGCTTCGGCAACGATTTTGACGGCTGAACTGGATAATCCTCAAGGATATGGGCGTATTATTCGAGCAGAAGATGGTTCGGTCATGAAAATTGTTGAGCAGAAAGATGCGACAGAGCAAGAACAACTCGTTAACGAAATTAATACAGGTACGTATTGCTTCGATAATGCTAAGCTGTTTGCCGCGCTTGAACAGGTGACGAATGCGAATGCACAGCAAGAGTACTATTTGACAGATGTCATCGGCATCATGAAGGCGCAAGGTGATATTGTTCGTGCGTACTGCACGGCAGATGCTGGAGAGTCTATTGGAGTAAATGATCGCCTGGCTCTGTCTGAAGCAGAACGACTCATGAAAGAGCGTATCAATAAGCAGCATATGTTGAATGGGGTAACCATTATCGATCCAGCTCAGACGTATATTGAGTCTACTGTAAGCATTGGAGCAGATACGATTCTGTATCCTGGAACGATGCTTAAAGGCAATACAGTAATCGGTATTGATTCCACGATCGGTCCTAACGTCGAGATTGCAGATTCTACAATTGGTGATCGAGTGAGCGTGAAACAGTCTGTACTTACAGAGGCTGAGGTTGGGCATGACAGCTCAATTGGTCCGTATGCTTACTTGCGTCCAGGTTCACATATTGGACAAGACGTGAAGATAGGTGACTTCGTAGAAATCAAAAATGCGACAATAGATGATCATTCCAAAGTATCGCATCTTAGTTATATTGGCGATGCTAAGGTAGGCAAGAATGTAAACATTGGCTGTGGTGCAATAACCGTAAACTATGACGGATATAATAAATCCGTTACAGAGATTGGCGATGATGCTTTTGTAGGCAGCAATGTCAACTTGATTGCCCCTGTAACAGTCGGTAATGGTGCTTACGTCGTTGCTGGATCTACAATTACGCAAAATGTCGAAGACAATGATTTGGCGATTGCGCGTGAAAGACAAGTAAACAAGTCAGGTTATGCTGAGAAGCTTCGTTCTCGTGCGAAAGCGAAGAAAGCAAGAACAGATTCTTAATTGCTATTAGTAATAAGTAATTTTAAAATAAATTGAATTTAAACCAGCCGGAGGGTAAACAACGATTATGACGTATTGTGATTCCAAGCTGAAACTATTCACTTGTAACTCGAATCCTAAGCTAGCACAGCAAATTGCCGATTATATTGGTATTCCATTAGGAGATGCGAATACAAATAGCTTTAGTGATGGTGAGATCCAGACGAATTTGCATGAAAGTGTGCGCGGTTGCGACGTATATGTTGTCCAATCAACTTGTGCACCTGTAAACGATAACTTAATGGAACTTCTCGTCATGGTAGACGCGTTGAAGCGTGCTTCTGCAAAGAGCATCAACGTCGTTATTCCTTACTATGGCTATGCTCGTCAAGACCGTAAGGCACGTTCCCGTGATCCTATCACTGCGAAATTGGTTGCGAACTTGATCGAGACAGCAGGAGCTCATCGCGTCATTACGATGGATTTGCATGCTACACAGATTCAAGGATTCTTCGATATTCCGGTTGACCATTTGCTTGGTGTACCAATCTTGGCACAATACTTCCGCTCCAAACAAATGGAGAACGTTGTGGTTGTTTCTCCTGACCATGGTGGTGTTGTTCGTGCACGTAAATTGGCAGACTTCTTGAACGCTCCGCTTGCGATTATTGACAAGCGTCGTCCAGAGCCAAACGTGAGCGAAGTTATGAATATTATCGGAGATATTAAAGGCAAAACAGCTATCATTATCGATGATATTATCGATACAGCAGGTACAATTGTACTTGGTGCAAATGCACTTGTTGAAGCTGGTGTGAAAGAAGTTTATGCTGCTTGTACTCACCCTGTATTGTCAGGTCCTGCTATGCAGCGTATTGAAGACTCTCCATTTAAGGAAGTCGTTGTAACGGATACAATTCCGGTTACCCATCCGAACCCATCAAGTAAAATTCGCACGTTGTCTGTAGCTCCGCTTATGGGCGAAGCTATCATTCGTGTTCATGAAGAAATTTCGATCAGTAAATTGTTCGAGATTGAGTAATACCGTATAGGGATTTATTCCCATAGCAGAAGGGTTACATCAACCGGTTCATCATCGGTAGATGTAACCCTTGTCAGCATTCTCCAGTAGCTCCAATAGGAATCCCTTTAGGAGCTAGGGGATGCAAAATGCTTAGAAAGGTGAGAGAGCATGAAGTGGATTGTTGGACTCGGTAATCCGGGTGCAAAATATGTGAATACCCGCCATAATATTGGATTTATGGCGATCGATGAATTGGCAAGAAGATTCAATATTGAAGTGAAAGAAAATAAGTTTAAGGCTTTAATGGGAGAAGGACGTGTAGGTACGGAGAAGGTTGTATTAATCAAGCCGATGACGTATATGAATTTGTCAGGTGAATCGATCCGTGCTTATATGGATTTTTACAAAGCGAGTCTTGATGATTTTATCGTATTGTATGATGATATGGATACAGAGCTTGGAAAAGTACGTCTCCGCTATCAAGGTAGCGCAGGTGGACATAATGGGATTAAGTCTATTATTGCGCATACAGGGACGCAGTCCTTTAATCGAGTGCGTATGGGCATTTCCCGTCCGACGCCTGGGCGCGATATTGCGGATTATGTACTGGAAGCGTTTCCGAAGGCAGATGCTTCTCTATTGGAGCAGACTGTCGAGCGTACTTGTGACGCGGTACAATATGCATTAACCAATAGCTTTGAGCAGACGATGGCAAAATACAACGGTTAATCGGCTAATGATGGCAACTGTGGGGCATAATAGACGGTATATTGCGTTCTGAGGAGGCATATACATGTCGGTGAATTATGTTTGCGAGCATTGCCACTCGCTGCTAGGTCGACTAGAAGCAGCAATAGCAGATGATGAGAGGCTTGGATTCCATCAGCTCACGGAGGAGGAGCGCCGTCACTATGTTCAGCATCAAGAAGATGGCAACATAACGGTGCGAATGACATGTGATTTATGTCAGGAGGCTTATACCAGACATCCAGAACTAGCATTTCTAGCTTCTCCCCTTCAATAGTGATATGGCTTCGCCTATTTTCGTTAAGGTCGTTCTGCTAGCCTTGGCTAATTAGCCGAGGCTCTTTTGGTGCGAATGTCATAAGCATGTACCTATTGTTTATCCGTACTACAGCAAGATAGGCTTTCATGAGACGGAGCACAACATGGTTGTTAGTCAATTGAATATGGCGATGATGATCGCAATCATATTCGTAATGATATAGGAGCATGGAGTCCCCGAGGGGGCTTTGCTCGTTATTTCTTGGTTGGTTACAGAAAGAGGTGCCTATCTTTGTTAAATGCACTCATGCAAGCATTATCTACTGAGAGCGATATGAATTCTATCGTATCCGGCGTTCGTGCCGGTATGAAAGAACAACTTGTATCTGGCTTATCGGGCTCTGCACGTCAAGTGATGATGGCTTCATTGGCAGAGCAGCTAGACCGTCCAGTACTTGTGGTGACACATAATATGTTCTCTGCACAGAAAGTAACGGAAGATTTACAAGAGTGTCTATCTCCAGACCAAGTCCTCTTATACCCTGCCAATGAATTGGTAGCGGCTGAAGCAGCCATTTCAAGCCCAGAAGTAATTGCCCAGAGAATTGAAGCAATGACACGCTTGGCGAAAGGTTTCCGAGGGATTGTTGTAACTCCTTATGCCGGGCTACGCAGATATTTACCAGCTAAGGAAGTAATGGCAAAGGCAGAAATGACGATTGCTGTTGATCAAGAACAGCCGCTTGAACAATTACTTTCATTTTTGGTATCAGTCGGCTATGAGCGTACAGAACGCGTTGAGTCCAAGGGTGAGATGAGTGTTCGCGGTGGAATATTGGACATTTATCCATACACCTCGGAATTGCCATATCGTTTGGAATGGTTTGATGATACGGTGGAGTCTATTCGTTCTTTTGACCCAACCGATCAGCGATCATTGGAAAAATTGGACCGTTTACTTATTACCCCTAGCAAAGAGCTAATTGGCGAACGCGGCCAGTTCGAACGGGCTGCTGATCGAGCAGCGCAATTACTGGAGGAGCAGCTTGCGAAGATGAGCGATCGTCAAGTAAAAGATCGACTGCGCCAAGAAATTCATCATGAGATCGAACGCTTACGTGAAGGTATGTATTTCAATGAGATGTACAAATATGTAACCTTGATGTATCCAGAAGGACATACGTTGTATGACTACATGCCTAAGGACACGCTGCTTATCATTGATGAGCCTGCACGCGTATTGGAAACGGCTAAGCAGCTAGAGCGGGATGAAGTAGAGTGGAATACTCATTTGCTTCAGCATGGCAAGACACTGCCTGCACTGGGGCTTGGGAAGTCTTCGGATGAAGTGTTGACGAAGAGACCATTCCAGACCATTTTCGTTGCATTGTTCCTTCGCCAAGTACCTAATACACATCCTCAAAATATCGTCAATGTCATGTGCCGTTCCATGCAGAACTTCCATGGGCAAATGAATGTGCTAAAAGCAGAGATGGAGCGTTGGAGAAAGTCGAATGCGAACGTCATTATTTTAGCTAATGGAGACGAGCGTGTAGATCGAGTTCGTCGGGTATTAGAAGACTATCAAATTCCTGAACCAACCATTATGAAGGGGAATTTGCAAAGTGGCTTTGAGCTTCCTTCGATCCATTTAATCGTCATCACTGAAGCGGAAATGTTCTCGCAGAAGCAGCGAAAAACAGTGCGCAGAACTGATGCCAAAGTAGATAATGCTGAGAGAATCAGAAGCTACTCTGAATTGAAGGTGGGCGATTATGTCGTTCATCACAATCACGGAATCGGCAAATATGTGGGTATAGGTACGCTTGAGATTAACGGTATCCATAAAGACTACCTGCATATTTTGTATGCTGGCGGAGATAAGTTATCCGTCCCTGTTGATCAGTTGCATCTCATTCAGCGTTATGTAAGCTCTGAAGAAAAAGAACCGAAGATCAATAAGCTTGGTGGTACGGAATGGACGAAAGTAAAAAATAAAGTTCGTTCTTCGGTTAAAGATATCGCAGATGATTTAATTAAATTGTATGCTTCAAGGCAGTCTTCACCAGGCTATGCTTTTGAAAAAGATACGTCCGAGCAGCAGCAGTTTGAGGATATGTTCCCTTATGACGAGACACGGGATCAAGTTCGTGCCATTGAGGAAATTAAGAAAGATATGGAGATGCCGCGTCCAATGGATCGTTTGCTGTGCGGAGACGTAGGATACGGAAAGACGGAGGTAGCGATTCGTGCTGCTTTCAAGTCAGCTATTGAAGGTAAACAGGTAGCTGTGCTCGTTCCTACAACAATTTTAGCGCAGCAGCACTACGAAACGTTCCGTGAGCGCTTTGCCGACTATCCATTCAACATACAGGTATTAAGCCGCTTCCGCTCTCGTAAGGAGCAAAATGAAACGATGAAGGGCGTTAAGTCAGGTGTTGTTGATGTCATTATCGGTACGCATCGCTTGCTATCCCAAGACGTTGTATTTAAGGACCTTGGCTTGCTGATTGTTGATGAAGAGCAGCGCTTTGGTGTTACGCATAAAGAAAAGCTGAAAAAGCTGAAAATGAACGTGGATGTGCTGACGTTAACGGCTACTCCAATTCCTAGAACGTTGCATATGTCGATGCTTGGTGTTCGAGATTTGTCTGTTATTGAAACACCGCCAGAAAATCGTTTCCCTGTCCAAACGTACGTTTTGGAACACAGTGATGCACTTGTACGAGAAGCAATTGAACGTGAGCTGGCGCGCGGTGGACAGGTGTATTATTTGTATAACCGTGTACAAGGGATAACACAAATGGCGGATCATATTAAAATGCTTGTTCCTGAAGCAAAAGTAACGGTCGGACATGGGCAAATGTCTGAACAAGAGCTGGAGAAGGCGATTCTTGATTTCTTGGATGGCGAGCATGATGTATTGGTAAGCACAAGCATTATCGAGACCGGTGTTGATATACCTAACGTAAATACACTTATCGTTCATGATGCTGATAAGATGGGCCTCTCTCAGTTGTATCAGCTGCGGGGCCGCGTTGGGCGCTCAAATCGGATTGCTTATGCGTACTTTACGTATCAGCGCGACAAAGTGCTAAACGAATTAGCAGAGAAGCGTCTCCAATCCATTAAAGAGTTCACCGAGCTAGGGTCGGGCTTTAAGATCGCGATGCGCGACTTGTCTATTCGTGGTGCTGGCAATTTATTAGGTGCAGAACAGCATGGATTTATTGCGTCAGTCGGCTTTGATTTGTACTCTCAAATGTTGAGCGATGAAGTGGCGAAGCGCAAAGCGGAGTTGGATGGCATTGTTATGGAGGAGCAGCAGGATTGGACAACGTTGATCGATCTGAACATTGATGCCTATTTGCCCGGCGATTATATTTATGATAGTATTCAAAAGATTGAAATATATAAAAAAGTTGCTGGCCTTTCTTCACTTGATGAAGTTGAGGGGCTGCGTGATGAGTTGGTCGATCGCTTCGGTGAGCCACCGCTTGCAGTGCTGCAATTGCTAGCTGTTTCACGCCTAAAATGGTATGCGAAGCAGTATGGCTTTGAAGCGCTGTCACAGCGTGGGGATGATGTGCAGCTGAAGGTACATCCTTTGGCAGAAGCGCGTCTTGATCGTAAGAAGATGGCTGCTTTAGCCACTGGTATCGACAGACGCTTCGTCGTAGACCAAAATGTCAACGGTCCAATTAAGTTGCAAGCTCGAGGCTACGATGGAATGCAGCTCTTGATGAAGCTAGAGCAATTGATGCAAGAAGCAAAAGATGCAATAAAATCGAAGGGAGAACTCCAAAATGTCACAAAATAACAAGAAACGTTCCTGGAAGGGAATGCTGATGACACTTACGCTTGTATTTGCGCTTGTCGTAACAGGCTGTGGAGCTGGTTCTGATAACAACGCTGGAGAGACTAAAGAAGGCACAAAGACAGAAGCTAAAAAAGACAACAGCAAAGTGGTTGCTACGTATGAGGGCGGCCAACTTACAGAAAACGAGTTCAATAAAGAAATTGCAATTCGCTCTATTTTCGATCCGCAATCTGCACAGTTGCTTCAAATTGAGCAATTCCGTGAGCATTTTGCAAAAGAAACGATCGCTTATAAGTATCTAGCTGAGAAAGCAACAGATAAAGCGAAAGAAGAAGGAAAGAAAAAAGCGAACGAGCAAATCGACGCAATTAAAAAACAGCTTGGTGATGAGCAGTTCAAAAAAATGCTTGAAGCTCAAAAAGTAACAGAAGCTGAAATGAGAGATTTCACAGCCCGTATTTTGACGGTTGTAGCAGATATGAATCAAAAAGTAACAGACGAGCAGTTGAAGGCTGAGTTCGAGAAAGTTAAGAAGGAAATGACTACAGCGAGCGTGCGTCACATTCTTGTACAATTCAAGCCTGAAGGCGGTAAAGAGCGTACAAAGGAAGAAGCATTGAAAATTGCTAAAGGGTATGAGGCTCGTCTGAAGAAGGGTGAAGACTTCGCGAAGCTTGCTGGTGAAGTATCCGAAGATGGCGGTTCTAAGGCAAATGGCGGTTTGTATGCTGATGCGCAAGTAGGCCAATGGGTACCTGCATTTAAAGAAGCTGCATTGACATTGGAGCTAAATAAAATTTCTGAGCCGGTTGAGACAGAGTATGGCTATCATGTTATGCGTGTCGAAAAGCGTACAGAGAAACAGTTTGATAAGTTGACAGAGGAAGAAATGAACATGGTGCGTGCAACTGCTGCTACGCAATACATGGACAAGTTCATGAAAGATGAGTTGCCAAAACTTATCAAGAAGCTTGAGCTTCCTCCTGTTCCACAGCCAGAGGCACCTAAAACTGAGGAGCCTAAGACTGAGCAGCCAGCTGATCAAAAAGAAGCTGACAAACCTGCTGCAGGTACAGAAGCGGACAAGCCAGCTGAAGAAGCAGATAAAAAATAGTTCTTTAGACCTATTAGTGAATAATTATTACTACATGGTTCTAAAAAATTCGACAGCCATCCTTCCTCGAAAGGGTGGCTGTTTTTTTATGCACAGAAGGGGAAATATAAATAAGCAACAAAATATCACCTAAAAATTGTCTACTCACAATGGACTAAAATACATTCCAGGTAAACACTCTATTGATTGAAATTGGTAACACTGTTGATTTATCGGTATAAAACTTACGTTATTTATGCAAGAATGTAAAAAAATCGTCCTCCAAAGGTGGACATTTTTGGGATAATCGAGTAAGATGTCAAAGGTGGATTTTTGAAAGGGATACTTGACCTATTTTCTGGTTTTTTCATAAATGATAGATGAATATGTGAAAACTTTTTGAAAACAGCAATGTTTTTTGTCGCACAGTGTCGAAAAATGTGATTTTATTTGTAACCTGGATCAGTTTCCCTACGTATTATGAAGTATGTATAAGAACATGGAGGCAGTTGAATACTATGGTCAGTTTAACAGTCCATATCGTTATCGCCTCTGATTACCAATAATACTTAAGCAAGTCCTAACCACACACATTGTGAAAGCGAGGCATATATGTCATGAAAGCTACTGGTATTGTTCGTCGTATTGATGATCTTGGACGTGTCGTTATCCCTAAGGAAATTCGTCGCACGTTGCGTATCCGCGAGGGAGATCCGCTTGAGATCTTCGTTGATCGTGATGGGGAAGTAATCTTGAAGAAATACTCTCCAATTGGTGAGTTGGGCGACTTCGCTAAGGAGTACGCAGAATCTCTTTATGAGAGCACAAACCACATTACACTTATTTCTGACCGTGACACTGTAATTACAGTAGCTGGCGGATCTAAGAAAGAATTCTTGGACAAGCAGATCGGTATGTTGTTGGAAAACTGCATGGAAAACCGTAAGACGGTTACAGAAACAAATGCTGGTTCTTATGAAATTGTAAAAGATAGCAGCGAGACGTTGTCTTCTTATGTTATCGCTCCAATTATCTCCGGTGGAGACCCAATTGGTACAGTTGTATTGATGAACAAAGACGAGTCCGTAAAAATGGGACTTATGGAACAAAAAATGGCTGAAACAGCTGCTGCTTTCTTGGGCAAGCAAATGGAACAATAAGATTCCACTTTTGAAACAGCCAGAAACACTCGTATTTGGAATGATGAGTGATTCAACCTATACTTAAGCAAATTAAACTCCTTGTCGTAAGCGAGCGCGAAGGCGCCAGCGTTAATACGACGGGAGTTTTTGCATTTTTGCATGTTACGAGCACAAATTCATGTATCTGTTAGAACGGATGATATGATGTGCATCGTACATGAAGCTCTTTAACCTAGTTTTGCAGAAGTATTTACATACGTGAACGTATAAAGCTGTCTGCACTAACACATCTTGAAGATAAGAACATATGCAGGTGAGAAATCGATCTTATTTGAATGACACTTTATCTCCTGGATTGGTGTCGTTGGTGGACGTGGGCGGTGTAAATGCTTATAATACTTCACGAAATGATTCGAACTTTATTAAAGGCGTGATTGGTCGTGAAGGAACAACAAACGGCCCAGACAGGGGTTGTTGTGCAGGGAGCCTTATTGCTTGGCTTGGCTACAGTAACCTCCAAGCTGCTTGGAACACTGCAGAAGATTCCACTGCAAAATATTGCGGGCGATGGTGTATTCGGTATCTATAACACGGTATACCCGTTCTATATTTTATTAACGGTGATTGCGACAGCAGGCATTCCTGTAGCAGTCGCCAGATTGGTTGCAGACACGGAGGCTGCTTATGATCGGGCAAGCTCGTATCAAATAGCTGCTGCCGGCCTTGTGATGATGTCTGTTACTGGGGTTGTTGGGTTCGTGGCCATGTATATGGGGTCAGGAACCATCGCGGGCTGGATTGGAAATACGCAAACCGAGGCAGCGATTCGTGCATCGTCTTATGCCCTGCTGATATTGCCGGTATTGGCGGTTCTGCGCGGGTATGATCAAGGTCGGGGTCGCATGGCAACAACGGCTGTATCGCAGGTTGTTGAGCAGACGGCTCGTGTTATCGTGATGATCATGCTGCTGCTTCTCTTATATCTTTATGAATCAACCGAAGCGAAACTGGCTGCAGGAGCTACCTTTGGTTCCTTTGCTGGTGCATTATTTGCATTCATTGTGCTCGTAATTGTAATGGGACGGAGAAGATGGAGAACCGTACAAGATATGCGTGCGAAAGGTAACCTTCATGCACCCACATTGCTGGATTCGATATCGAATGTGTCTGGTGTTTGGCTGTGGATGAAGCGGCTCGCATGGACGGCGCTGCCCATTTGTCTTGGAGCGGTTGTCGTACCTATGATGAATGTGGTAGATACGTTCACGCTTCCGCGCTTGCTGCAAGGAAGCGGAGTAAGTGAGCTGGAAGTGATGGAGCAGTTCGGTGTATATAGTCGGGCATTCCCATTGGTTCAGCTCGTGACGATGGTTGCTAGCTCGCTGGCCGTTGGCCTTGTGCCAGCGCTTGTTTTGGCTCGGCGGAATGGTGACGCCAAGCAGGTACAAGCCTTGACTGCGGCCGCGATGAAATGGACGTGGCTGCTTGCCGCTGCTTCTGCGGTCGGATTGACCGCCTTAGCGGCGCATGTGAACGCCGCGTTGTATATGGAGGACAAGGGTACGCTTGTATTCGTGCTCGTGTCCCTTACGGCGCTGCCAGGCGCCCTGCAGGCGGTGTGTGCCGCGATGCTGCAGGGTGTCGGTGCTGTTGTTGCACCAGCGCTGCATCTGTTAGCAGCGGCGCTGGTGAAGGTGAGCCTGAACGTCTGGCTGGTGCCGACGTTGGGCTTGGAAGGCGCGGCGTTGTCCGCGCTGGCATCGCTTACGGTTGCTGCGATGCTGGGAGCACGCTCGCTTGCGCGTGCAGGCGGCGCAGGCCCTAGCGTATGGGCACAGGGCCCAGCGCGCTTAGCGCTGGCGCTAGCCACCATGGGCGGCGCGGTGTGGCTAACGTCCACCGCAGTTGCCCACCTTTGCGACGGCGGCCGTGGCGGTGCTAGCGCCGCTACCGCTATAGGCGTACTGCTCGGCGCGCTGCTATTCGGCGCACTCGCAGTGACGCTGCGGCTTGTGCGGCCGGCTGAGCTCGCCGCACTGCCTAAAGTAGGCCAGCGTCTAGCTGCGCTGGCCACGCGCTTAACGCGCGACAAATAGGCTGTGATGCACAGCGCCACAGCCTAGGCATTTCAGCGCATGTAAGCGTAAGCTCAAGCGGAATGCCTCTTAAACGCCGCAGAGCTAGCGGCTGCGGCTTAACGCTTACTTGCTTTAAAATAGTTCGTACGCATCGTTATACGGTGCGCCACAGCTCTATATCTACTACCTTTAAGCCCTAGAAGGAGGCTGCATTCACGATGAGCGGACAATTGATCGCCGTCGGCCTAGGTTCCGGCGACGAGAGCCAGCTGACACTTGGCATTGCAAGGCAGCTGCGCGACGCAGCACATCTTTACCTTCGTACAGAGGACCATCCTGTTGTCGAATGGCTCCGTGCAGAAGGAATATCATATACAACCTTTGATAGCGTATATACAGAGCATGACAGCTTCCCAGCGGTGTACGACGATATCGCTGAGCGACTTATTGCGCAAGCGCATGCTACTGAAGGAACGATTGTCTACGCGGTACCGGGGCATCCGCGAGTTGCGGAGTCAACGGTCAGCCTGTTGTCTGAGCGCTGTCCATCACAAGGGATCGAATTAACTGTACTTGGGGGAGAAAGCTTCCTTGATCAAGCCTTTGTTCGACTTGGCTTTGATCCAATCGATGGTTTCCAACTACTTGATGCAACGATGCTAAATCCAGCGTCCTTATCTCCAAATTTGCATATCGTCATCGGACAGGTGTACGATATGTTTACGGCCTCAGATGTGAAGCTTAGTCTCATGGAAGTATACCCTGATGACTATGAGGTCGTTGTAGGACATGCTCTAGGTATACACGGTGCAGAGCAAATTCTTCGCGTGCCGCTGTATGAGCTGGATCGCGTAGAAGGATATGGGAACTTATCTCTTATTTATGTCCCGCGTACAGAAGATGAAGCAGTGCGCAATAGGACATTTGAACGATTACATGAAATCGTCGGCATTTTGCGCAGCCCAGATGGCTGTCCGTGGGATCAGGAGCAGACTCATCAATCGATTCGTAAAAATTTAATTGAAGAAACGTACGAAGTGTTGGAGACAATTGATGATGATGATCCGACTGCGATGCAGGAGGAACTTGGCGATTTGATGCTCCAAATTATGCTTCACTCCCAAATGGAAGAAGAAGTAGGAAGCTTTACTGTATATGACGTCATCCAAAGCTTGAATGAAAAATTGCTCTTCCGTCATCCTCATGTATTTGGCGACAAAACAGCGAATGACGCTGAAGCTGCGCTCAAAAATTGGGAGCAAATGAAGGCAGAAGAGAAGCGTTTGAAGGGAGCCGAGCAGGCTTCTGCGTCCGTTTTAGACGGTATACCGCGTGATATTCCAGCCCTTATGAAAGCTTACAAAATCCAGAAGAAGGCATCAAAAGTTGGATTTGACTGGGAACGCGTAGAAGATGTACTTGACAAAGTAGCAGAAGAATTGCAAGAATTGCGAGAGGCTATTCTTTCAGACGACACAAGTCAAGAGGATACGCTGCTAGAGCTGGGCGACTTGCTGTTCGCTGCTGTGAATGTATCGCGCTTTATCGAGGGAGATCCAGAAGAAGCCCTTACAGGCACGAATCGCAAGTTTGTAAAAAGATTTCGCTATATAGAAGAACAACTTCGTATAAACGGAAAATCTTTTGACCAGACTGATTTACTAGAAATGGAGAAGTGGTGGCAAGAGGCTAAACTGATAGAATCGTAATCCAAGCGAGCGCTGGCTCTTATAATTCCTTAATTTTCGTCAAATTTCGAAAAAGTGCCGTGCTTGGGGAGGAATTTACTAATTAAGCAAGAATACATACATGCAACGTATTTCATACTGCTTGTTAGTAAAGACGATTGCAGGTCTGCGGTTGCCGCAACGACTCTATTATTGATTTAAAAAATTGGGAGGCCAATAGACATGAACAAAACAGATTTGGTGAACAACATTTCCACGAAAAGCGGTTTGACTAAGAAAGACGTAGAAGCAGTATTGAATGGTTTCTTCGGCGAAGTAACTGACGCACTTGTTAAAGGTGACAAAGTTCAATTGATCGGTTTCGGTACATTCGAAACTCGCAAACGCGCTGGCCGTACTGGTCGCAACCCGCAAACAGGTAAAACAATCGAGATCCCTGAATCCACAATTCCTGCATTCAAAGCAGGTAACAAGCTTAAAGAAGCAGTTAAGTAATGAGACTCGATAAGTTCCTGAAAGTATCTAGACTCATCAAGCGACGGACTGTCGCTAAGGATGTGTCTGGACAAGGGCGCGTTGTGTTGAATGGCCGCGAAGCGAAGCCTAGCAGTGCCGTAAAAGTAGGCGACGAAATTATGGTTCAGTTCGGGCAGAAATACGTAACCATCCGTGTTGAACGTCTCCAGGAGACGACCAAGAAGGATGAGGCCGCTGGCATGTATACGCTGCTACGAGAGGAACCGATTCCAAAGCAAGATGACTTTGGATGGTAAATGAGTAAAGAATAGAGGCAATCGTGATGCTGTTGGAAGGCGGCTCACGGTTGCCTTTTTGTTATTATGAGATTAATCTGTAATAGGTTTTATATGGGGATTCCGAATCGAAGTACTTAAATTGATTGAGAGGGTGGGTAGCTTCTATGATCGACATCAATTATGATAAGCCCAAATCTTACTCAGCCGTCCTGTTTATACTGTGGTTTAATTTATTAGTTAGTGTTCTTTTCTTGTTGTTAGGGACATCCATTCTAATTCCGTATGAACAAGAAATATGGGGAGTGTTTCGCGAGGGATGGGTGTATGGTGCCTTTGGTATTTCATTTGAGCAATATCAATCTGAATTTTCTTATTACCTGATCCTGTTGATCGCTCCTGTTATCATTGCTGTAGGAACACTTTATGCTTCTCGAAAATCGTCGATTGCCCTAATCCTGCTCCTTGCGCTCTTATTTATCACCTCTGTTGGAAGAGGGTCGGAAATTTTTGTTATTATTGATTTTGTATCTCTTGCCTGTGCTGCAAGCAGATCATCAAGACAATATATTCGTAGCGTAAAGGTTAGAAAGGTAGCAGATGATTGCGAGGGTATGTTATACTGACCCTTACAACTTCATCAAATCCGTACGTATACGTACGGGAGAGGTTCGCAATCTCCCTCTATAAAAAACTAAGGCCACAGCTCTGGAAGGGTGAAATTTTTACTCAATTCCACGCTGTATTTGTTGACGTTTATTTAAGGAGATGTGCGATGCGCATCTCCTTTTTTGCGTTTACATAGCAGGTCTGCCTTTCACCGATTGAGGGAAACGAAAGGATGAGACAATCAAGATGAAACAAGACAAAGCGGTCGTCGTCTTTAGCGGCGGTCAAGACAGCACAACCTGCTTATGGTGGGCGTTGCAGCAATTTAAAGAAGTTAAGGCTATTTCATTCGACTATGGCCAACGGCATCATACGGAGCTGGCGCATGCAAGTCGCATCGCAGAGGAGTTGAACATTCCCCATCGTATTTTGGATATGTCCCTGCTTAATCAACTAGCCCCAAATGCACTTACACGCAGTGATATGGAAATTGAACATGAAGATGGGGAGCTACCGAATACATTCGTAGATGGGCGGAATCTTCTCTTTATCTCTTTTGCAGCTGTGTATGCAAAGCAGTTAGGAGCGAAGCATCTTGTCGTCGGTGTCTGTGAAACAGACTTTAGTGGCTATCCAGACTGCCGAGATGTATTCATTAAGTCGTTGAACGTCACGCTTAATTTATCGATGGATACGAACTTTGTTATTCACACACCGCTCATGTGGCTTGATAAGGCACAAACATGGCGTATGGCAGATGAATTAGGAGCACTCGACTTCGTTCGTGAAAAGACGGTTACGTGCTACGAGGGATTGGCTGGAGACGGCTGTGGAGAATGTCCAGCGTGCAAATTGCGTCGAGCTGGCTTGGATGCCTACTTGAACGAGCGTGACCAGGACCAGCAATGTGCGATAAAGCAACTAGGCGAAAAGGGCTCAACAACTACAGTGGTATCAGTGGAGGCGGGTCGATGAAACAGCCAGGGGCATTTCATATTGTTGATCAGCTTCAACGCTATGATGTAGATATTAAGGGACATCAGCTGTGTTACAAGCAGAAGCGGGTCATGGTCAGCAAAGCATTTACCTTTGATGCTGCACATCACTTGCATGCTTATGAGGGTAAGTGCAAAAATTTGCATGGCCATACGTATAAAGTTGAATTTGGTATTAGCAGCATGATTAATGATATTGGTTTGGCGCTTGATTTCGGCGACATTAAACATATATGGAAAGAGCGGATCGAGCCTTATCTGGATCACCGCTATTTGAATGAAACACTGCCGCCTATGAATACGACCGCAGAAAATATGGTCATTTGGCTGTTTGAGCAGATGGATGCTGCATTAGCCGTAGAGCCACACAAGAGCAGTTGTGTAGGAGGCAGAACAGAATTTGTTCGTTTGTATGAAACCCCGACCAGCTATGCGGAAGCTAGACGGGAGTGGATGATGGAATGAGTGTGTTAGAGCGGGAACTGCGGGACAGGGATAAACAGAGTGGGCGCCTCCCCGTGCTTGAGATATTTGGCCCTACTGTACAAGGGGAAGGTCTGCTTATTGGACAAAAGACAATGTTCGTGCGAACAGCAGGCTGTGATTACAGATGCTCTTGGTGCGATTCTGCATTTACGTGGGATGGGAGCGCCAAGGATGAGATAAAGATGCTCACAGCAGAACAAGTATGGGAGCAGTTACAGCAGCTAGCTGCTGAACGATTCTCGCATGTGACACTATCCGGGGGCAATCCAGCATTGCTCCCGCAGCTTGGTGAGCTTGTTTACCTTCTACAACAGCGCGGAGTCCGCACGGCTGTCGAAACGCAGGGCTCCAAGTGGCAGCCTTGGCTTGCAGAGATAGACGATGTGACCGTGTCACCGAAGCCACCTAGTTCAGGTATGAATACGGATTGGGAGCGGCTCGATGAAGTCATGGATCATTTATCCTATGCTGAGCGAACTACGGTATGCTTGAAAGTTGTCGTATTCAATGAAGAGGACCTCCATTACGCGATTACTGTTCATGAGCGTTACCCGGCCGTACCTTTCGTTCTTCAAACGGGTAATGACGCTGTACAGGCTGACGAGGATATGGCGTTAGTAGAAAGCTTGTTGCGGCGCTACGAATGGCTTATTGAGCAGGTAGCAGCAGAATCAAGGTTGAATGATGCTAGAGTATTGCCCCAGCTGCATACACTTGTATGGGGCAATAAGCGAGGGGTATAGGTTTAAAGAGGGTCTGTATTTTCGAAGCAATATTTCCGATAAATAAAGGAGTATGAATCATGACAATGGCAGGACGTACGGAAGCAGAGCTTCCACTAACTCATTTAGGTCAACATACAGCTTATAAGTCTACGTATGCACCAGAGGTGCTAGAATCATTCCCGAATAAACACCCATATCGGGACTACTTCATCAAGTTCAATTGCCCGGAGTTTACCAGCTTATGTCCTATAACAGGCCAGCCGGATTTTGCGACCATTTACATTAGCTACATTGCGGATGAGCGCTGTGTAGAGAGCAAGTCGTTAAAATTGTATTTGTTTAGTTTCCGCAACCAAGGTGATTTCCATGAGGACTGTGTCAACATTATTATGAATGACTTAATTAAGCTTATGGATCCGCGTTATATAGAAGTATGGGGCAAATTCACACCACGTGGAGGCATTTCTATAGATCCTTACTGCAACTATGGCAAGCCAGGAACGAAGTATGAGCAGATGGCTGAGCAGCGTTTGATACAGCATGATCTTTATCCTGAAAAGATCGATAATCGATAGTGTAGAAATTGGAAATTGTTTGGCTTATATAGTTGCTGCTTTTGGTATGGGATAGACAAATAGTTCTATTTCCGCTCCCCTCCTTCATAGGCTAGTAAAGAGAAGGAGGGGTACATGCCATGTTAGAACCGAACAAGGCTGGCAAGCGGCAAGAAATTAAGATGATGAATCGAAAAGTATTAGAAATAAGTGGCGTTAGTAATGTCGAAAGCTTTGATAGTGAGGAATTTCTGCTGGAGACCGATAGTGGTTTCTTAACGATTAAGGGTCATAATCTTCATATTAAAAATTTGAGCTTGGAACAAGGCCTTGTAGCGATCGAAGGCGTGGTCAACTCCCTGACCTATTTGGATGCGAATCAAACAGATAAATCAAAAGGCTTTTTTGGGAAGTTATTTAAGTGAGCCTCTCTCTGCATAGCCAATGGATTACGATGCTGTTTATGTTCATTAGTGGGCTTACACTTGGCATCGCCTACGATGCTAGTCGAGTTGTTGCAGGCCAGCTTCGATTTCCTCGATGGACACTGCCCGTTATGGACATCCTATACTGGGTAGCGGCGACTTGGTTCGTCTTTCATATGCTTGTTAAGGGCAATCAGGGAGAATTTCGGTTCTATGTCATACTTGGACTAGCTGTTGGTGGATGGGCTTATGTCGTTTTATTTAGCCGAATGACGGTTGCTGTTGTAAACTGGCTTGTCCAAGCGATTAAAGTAATCGTGCGAATGATACAAAAATTGCTATATATTACGGTCTTTCTCCCCTTGAAAGGGGTAGTGTTTTTCATATATTATATATTCCGTATATTGGTAAAGGTGGCTATTTTCCTCGGAAAAGTTGTGCTAAAATGTATTCAGCCCTTATGGTGGCTGCTGCAATGGTTGTTGCGCCCGCTTGTAGAGCCGGTATGGCGTCGCCTTGGCATGACTGAGCGACTGATTCGTCTTAAGCAATATGGGGGAAGAAGAGTAAGTGCTGCTTCACAATTGTGCAGACGAGCAACAACATGGTGTGCAAAATGCTGGAACCGATTGCGCAACTGGCCTAACCGGAACAACCAAGCTTGAAAGGGGGACAACCTATGCGAGACTACCGGAAAGATAATAAAAGCAGCCGTTCAACAGCACGAATAACATCGAACAGATCCAATGCGGGGGCACCTTCTGGTGTGCATAAAACAGTGAAGCGCCGTCTTCAACTGTGGCTGTTGTTCATGGTCGTTTTCTTGGGTTGGGCAGGGTATACTTATGTGAGCCAAGTTTTCCAATTAGAGGATATGCAGAAAGAGTATGCACAGAATGAGGTTGAAAAAAAGAAAGCCGAGCAGATTCGTAATGATCTTCAACACGAAGTGAATCGACTAGATGATCCAGAGTATTTACTTGATATCGCACGCAGCAAAGGAATGACTTTACCAGATGAGCGACTAATCCGTACTGAGGAAGAATAGGCTCACAATCAGGACACGCGTCAGTTGACCAAACTTGCGCCATTACAGTATAATCACGACATAAGCTGTACGTTGCATATGATATACAGACCTCATTGTTCATCTGGATTTACAGTGAGCGAAAGTTCTGAGTATTCAGAGCAATGTGCCGTTTAACATTTTAAGGGAGGAACGTTTTATTCTATGACAATTGAAGTGGGCACCAAGTTAGAAGGCAAAGTGACAGGCATTACGCATTTCGGAGCGTTCGTTGATCTGTCGGGAGGTGTCACGGGACTGGTTCACATCTCTGAGATTGCCGATAACTACGTCAAGGACGTCAATGACCATCTGAAGATCGACGATGTCGTTATGGTCAAAGTTATTAACGTCGATAAGGACGGTAAGATCGGTTTGTCTATTAAGCAAGCGGTCGATAAACCTGCATCTGAACAGCAGCAACGACCACCAAGAGGTCCACGTATGGATCGTCCAAGTGGCGGCGGCAGAGAAGGCGGCGGTGGAAGACCAGGAGGATTTGGGAATCGGGATCGGGGAGGACGTAGACCGTCATATAACACCCCTTCTTTTGAGGATAAAATGTCACGTTTCCTTAAGGACAGCGAAGAGCGCATTTCATCGCTCAAGAAGAACACAGAAGGCAAACGCGGTGGCCGTGGCGCTCGCCGAGTGTAGTTCGGTTTAGTTTACCGCATTCCATATATAACACACAGAACCGCTGAGGGATTATGCCCTTAGCGGTTTTTTCTTATTTTTCGCCTTTTCTTCAGCAAACGATCAATGTTTGTGGATTAGCAGTCTCATGCTAACAGTGGCCACAAGACTTTACATGAATAACCAAAAATATGCGATGTGTCCTATCGTTAGGCGCTTTATAGGGAAACCTCCCGTCTACACGTAAAAGTAACGACAACTAAGGGCGGTGACAAAGTGTCACAACACTAGTTTTGTCGTCCTGCTTGGTCTTTGCGACAGCTTCTCCCTTGATAATTTGCAAGATCGGGGCGTTTTACTGTTCTAGGGTGAAGCGAATTGCGACAAATAGATAACGCTTCCAAGAATAAGAATGCTTTGTTGAAGTGCTGTAATCCCTTGACGCATCTATAATCGACGGCTGCGCGCTAATGGCTCAGTACGTGTCGGAAACTTTTTGGAATACAAATTCATGTTCTGACAAACGTTTCCTATTTGTCTATCTATAATAGAGACACAAATTAAGAGATTAGGTGGTGCATCGAACATGAGCAAGACAAAAGTGATTCCTTTTCCAGTTAATAGATTGAATGAGGCATTCCAGCAGCATGCTACTACATTGGAGGCCGGGGCTAAGCGTTGGCGTTATGAACGGTTTAAGCAGTTGATCGGCACACGCAAATGGACCATTATCATTCTATGCGTTGGATTTTTACTAGGAAGGGCTGTCATTTTAGAAGACTTGTTCCCGTTTGCTTCTGCCTTCTTTGCGGTTATGTATTTTACAAGACCAGAAATGGCCGTGTGGAGCGGGACAGCTGTACTGGCTGGCAGCTTGTTTGCTTCAGAGCCAACGACTGTCATGATTGCTATGCAGCTTCTCGTTATTGTTCTTTTGCAGCGTGGCTTAAAGGCTTATGAGAAATCTGAATTGAATTATGCCCCGTTTATGGTGTTTGGAGCTAATTTATTAGTCCATTTGTTTATGACGTTTGTTGTAGATCGCTTCACCTGGTATGGGTTTGCGATGGACGTTACAGATGCAATGCTCGGCTTTATGCTTACGCTTGTATTTGTTCAAGCGCTTCCTGTCCTCACGCTATCTAAGCGTAACTACACTCTTCGTATCGATGAAGTTATCTGCCTGATGATTTTGCTCGCCTCATTAATGACAGGAGCTGTAGGATGGATTATACAAGGGCTCCAAGTTGATCATGTGTTATCCCGTTATCTCGTCATGCTCTTTGCTTTTGTTGGCGGAGCTCCATTAGGAGCGTCTGTTGGCGTCGTACTAGGGCTTATTTTGAGCCTGGCCGCACCAGGTTCGATGATGCAGATGAGCTTACTGGCATTTGCTGGTTTGTTAGCTGGTTTAATGAGAGAAGGCCGACGCTGGGCAGTCGCGTTCGGCATGCTTCTAGGGACTGCCATCTTATCCGTTTATTTGGGCCCAGCGAATGGAGCGCTGACTTCAACATGGGAGACGATCGCAGCAGCAGCCTTATTCCTACTTACTCCGCGAGGACTAACCCTTACCTTGGCAAAATATATACCGGGGACACAGGAACATCTTAAGTCCCAACATGAATATGCAAAAAGAGTCCGGGATATGACTGCTGAACGTGTCATGCAGTTTTCTGAGCTGTTCCAGCAGTTATCCAAAAGCTTCAATCAGCTTACTGGATATGGAGAAATGCGCCGTAAAGAGGAGGAGTACAATTCGTTCATTGCGGCTGCATGCGATAAGACATGCAGTGGCTGCCCACGTCAAAATGCTTGCTGGAGCAGTAAGTACTTGCAAACCGTAACATGGATGAATGAAATGCTGCATGCCGTAGAGGACGATCCGGATTTCCGTGAGCGGCAAATTCCGAGACGATGGAAAGATGCTTGCCCGAAAACAGGACAAGTGCTGCATGTCATGAAGGATCAAGTGGAGCGCTATCGATCTGATCAAGTGTGGCGCAAGCAAATACAAGACAGCCGTACGTTTGTATCTGAGCAGTTAGCGGGAGTGTCCAAAGTGATGGATGATCTTGCGCAAGAAATTAAGCGGGAAGGACGAGAAATGTTTATGCAAGAGGAACAGATTCGCCATGCGATGGAGGAGTTAGGCCTATCTGTTCATCATGTAGATATTCTATCGCTTGATAGAGGTCATGTGGAAATTGAAATGGTGCATTCATTCACGGAAGGATATGATGAATGCCGTAAATTAATTGCGCCTTTATTATCGGATATTTTAGGTGAACAAATATCGGTTCGAGATGAACGATCAACTACTGTGGAGGGAGAAGGGCTTGTTTCATTTGTATCAGCAAAATCATATGAAGTGGCTGTAGGCGTAGCAGCAGCGGCCAAAGGTGGAGGGATGTTATCTGGAGATAGCCATCATGCTGTAGAGCTCGGTGGAGGGAAATATGCAGTTGCATTAAGCGATGGAATGGGAAATGGGGAGAGAGCCCAATTAGAGAGTAGTACGGCGTTAACCGTATTGTCTCAGCTGCTGCAGTCTGGCATGGATGAGAAGCTAGCCATTCAGTCTGTGAACTCGATTCTAATGGTGCGTTCACCAGAGGAGGTATATGCGACGGTGGATCTTGCCGTCATTGATCTATATTCTGCACAAACCACCTTGATGAAAAATGGGTCTATACCAAGCTTTGTGAAGAGCGGAGGAGATGTTCATGCGGTAGCAATCGGCAATTTGCCGCTCGGTATTTTACAAGATATAGATGTGGAAGCCATGCACATGACATTGAAGCCAGGCGATTTGCTCATTATGATGTCAGATGGCGTATATGATGCCCCAGGCCCAGCGCTGAATAAAGATATTTGGCTGAAGCGTCTTATTGCTGAGATGGAGACAGACGATCCGCAGGAAATTGCAGACGTGCTCCTTGATACGGTTGTTCGCTATTCCCAAGGCGATATTGTTGATGACATGACCGTAGTTGTGGCGCGACTTGATCGGCATATACCACAATGGGCTACGCTGCAATGGGCAGGAAAGGGGCAGCCGTTGGACAGGCCGCTTACGGTCAGTTAGATTTAGATATTTTAGGCCGACTATTAATGGGTACCAATAGGAATAGAATAGAGGTGAGGGTGTTATAAGGTTAAAGCTCTCTCTAATCGGCAACACTAGTAGCGTATTAGAAGCTAGTAACTATCGATAGGAGGGCAATACCTATGTTGAAACAAATACTACTTATTACGGACGGATGCTCAAACGTTGGTATTCAGCCAGCAGTAGCCGCATCTCAAGCACGTGAGGCTGGTATGACTGTAAATGTAGTGGGGATTGTGGACGATGGTACCATTGGCGAATATGGAGCGGCTGAAATAGAAGAGATTGCTAGAATGGGAGGCGGTGTCAGTCGAATTGTGCATCAGAGAGACCTGTCCTATACGATTCAGCAGATGACTCGTAAGACTGTGGTACAAACGATTCATCAAGTTGTTAATCATGAACTGAAGCATATTTTAGGGAAACAGGAGGGGGGAACGACTGTTGAAGCATTGCCGCCTTCGCAGCGAGCAGAGGTGGTTCGAGTTATGGATGAAATGAGTGAGCAATCCTCCTTGAGAGTTGCTTTGCTTATTGATGCAAGTGCAAGTATGAAGCCTAAGCTTCCATCTGTGGAAGAGGCAATCCGTGATTTGATGCTTAGTTTACAGGCACGGCAGGGCAAGAGTGAGATTGCGGTATTTCATTTTCCAGGCAATCATAGTGACGAGCCGGCTAAATTGGATGTCGAATGGGCGAGTGATTTGAGTAGGATGAAGCGACTGCTTCATCGAATTCCAATGCGAGGAACGACGCCGACAGGGCCTGCCCTCTTGCATGTGTTGGACTATTGCCAATATGATAGTAGTTATATTCATAGTGAACAATACGGCGACTTACCTGCTCGCCAACATGAACATGGAACGGACGGGGTATGGAGTGACTACGTCTTATAATCGAAATGATAGAAGTCTTCAAATGAACCAGCTGCGCAATGATAAGCTTCGAGCAGGAGCTGTCATTACAGGAATATGGAATAAACGGAGCTATCGTGTTGAGCGAAGTCTTGGACAAGGATCTAATGGAGTCGTCTATCTTGTCGCGGCGTTAGCAGAGGATGAAACCGTTAAGACAGGGAGTACTCGCTATGCGTTGAAGCTGGGGGCTGATACGATTGAGTTTCAGTCTGAGATCAATGCTATACGTGCCTTAGAGCAAGGACTAAAACAGGGGTTGAATCGTGACAGAAGCAACCCCCAATTACCCTATTTCATTGAAGCAGATGACTGGGAGGCGGGTGTCGGCAAGCGTCCCTTTTATGTGATGCGGTACGTATCAGGGCAATCAGTGCAGTCATTTGTAAGCAGTCGAGGCTCTGACTGGTTTGGGCCACTGTGCGGTCAGGTGCTAGAACGGCTTGCAACGCTTCATGAGCAAGGTTTTATATTTGGAGACTTGAAGCTGGAGCATATTAAGGTTAAGCCAAACGGTGACGTGGATCTGATTGATTACGGTGGGCTTACTCAGCTGGGGAAAAGTGTTAAGCAATTTACAGAATGGTACGATCGTGGATTTTGGAATGCAGGCTCCCGAGCTGCTGACGTCGGATATGATCTGTTTTCATTTGCCGTGATGACGATTCATTTATGTCAGGACAGCGCATTTAAGCGGGTAATGAAGGGGTCTCTACCGCAGACTCGTCAAACGGAAGAACTGCTTCATATCATTGACTCGAACGCTGTGCTTATCCCATATCGAGAATGGTACTATAGGGCATTGTCAGGTAAATTCAATGATTCAAGAAGGGCTTTTCAGGAATGGCAGCGAATAACAAGGCAAGTAGGGCGAACCATACCACGTAGAGCTATACCCACTCCAAGTTGGTTGAAATGGTCGTTCGGCGTTTCTATTCTTTTGTTGTTAATCAGCATTGGATACTGGGCATGGCATGAACGTTGGGTACAAGATCTGTTGATGTCTTGAGTATGCAATTAAAATTTAGGCATGGATGAATAAACTATAATAGTATTGGTTAATAGGCTGGAGGACCAACGATGACAGCAAGCAAGGCAAATCACACGACAGAATGGGCGCATTGGCTTGAGGAAAGGGCGCAATTACTCCAACAGCATTGCTTATGGAAGCAAGGAGATAGTGTAGTGCTGGCTGTATCCGGAGGCCCTGATTCAATGCTAATGATGCATATGTTTGCCGCCCTGCGTCAACATCCAGAGATTGCCCCTAGCCATGTCATTGTCGCACATGTCCATCACGGGTTTCGTGGAGAAGAATCGGATGCAGAAGCCGAGCTTGTCCGTAAAGAAGCACAGTTGATCGGACTCCCCTGTGAGGTTGCAAGGGTAGATGCACCTTCTTATGCAACAAAACAAAAGATGAATGCCCAGGCAGCAGCACGAGAGCTGCGTTATACATATTTGCGTCAAATGGCAGAAAAGCACGGGGCTTCCTACATAGCATTAGCTCATCATGCAGACGATCAAGCAGAAACGGTCCTTATGCGTATGTTGCGCGGGGCAGGAACGGGTGGTTTGTCGGGGATGTCTTGGCGGCGAGCAGATGACACGCAAGCAAACAGCGCTTCTTCTGATAAGGAACCTTTACTCCATTACATACGACCTCTGCTGGATATGCGAAAGAAGGACATCATTCAATTATGCACGCAAGAGCAAATTCAGTATGCTGAGGATAGCAGCAATGAGAAGCGTACTTATTTACGCAATCGGTTAAGGATGGATATTATGCCTCTGCTTGAGCATGAGAACCCACAAGCTGTACAATCCATTAGTCGAATTGCAGATACGCTCCGTGCTGATCATGATTGGATGGAGCAGGAAGCACAAGCATGGTATAACAGCTATGTTGAGAAGTGGGATGCAGAAGCAAACGTACATATTTCTAGTGTCAGAAATAGTGTTTCGAGGGTTGAGGTATATCGAACGCTCTATGAAGCGGGCTGTATCGTGGCAAGAGAGGACTTTTTGAAGCTACATGTCGCTTTACAACGCAGATTGATTAAACTAATATTAAATTATCTTTATAAAGTAGCGGATCCGATTGATTATGACACCATTGAGCGCGTTCGACTATCAGCGCTGCGTGACGTACCTTCCACTTGGAAGACGGATATAGGTCAAGGCATGGAATGCCGACGCGAATATGGCCAACTGCTCTGGCTACGACCATTTCCCCGCATGGAACAGTTGAATGCGGAACAAACCATAACTTTGCTGCGTCCTAATAAAGCAGGTTATACGGTTATTCCATTTCACGCCTCAACTCTTCATTGGCGTATTACATCGCGGAAATTAAGCAGCTCAACAGCACTTGGGATATATGATGCAGCATTCGATGCAGATGCATTGGAATGGCCACTCCACATACGCACAAGGCAGTCTGGTGACCGGATGCGGATTCAAGGACTAAATGGAAGCAAAAAGGTGCAAGATATGTTCGTCGATGCTAAAGTTCCTGCATCACTACGAGAGGTTTATCCGATCGTAACGGATTGTAATGGAACGGTACTTTGGGTGCCGGGCATACGTCGCTCTGATCAGGCACTGGTGCAGGTTCATACCAACACAATGCTTTATTTGTCTTTGGAGCCTAACATTTAGGTAATGTGCTTGGCGGATTCCCGTTATCTTGTATGCAGCGCGGCAGATGCCTGCTTGCTGGTTATATGGGTCTATTTCTAATTTTTGTATCGTCTATCGATGTGAATGGCGTATCAAGGTGGAATGGACTACATAAGTATTAGTATTCACTCTAGGAGGGGCCCATCATTGCATAACGACATTGAGAAAGTAGTAATAAGTGAAGAAGAAATTCAGGCGAGGGTGAACGAGTTGGGCGCACAACTAACTCGCGACTATGAGGGCAAGAAGCCGCTCGTCATTTGTGTATTAAAAGGCGCATTTATTTTTATGGCTGATTTGGTTAAGCGTATTGAAGTACCAATGGAAATGGACTTTATGGCTGTTTCCAGCTACGGCGCATCTACAGAGTCTTCTGGAGTCGTTCGTATTTTGAAGGATTTGGACGTATCAGTTGAAGATCGAGATGTACTTATTGTAGAGGATATTATTGATACTGGCCTTACATTGAGCTACTTGATTAATATTCTAGAAGGACGTAAGGCAGCTTCTATTAAAGTAGTAACTTTGTTCGATAAGCCTGCAAGACGCTCAGCGAATATGGAAGCAGATTACAAAGGATTCGTACTTCCTGATGAGTTTATCGTAGGCTATGGTCTTGATTATGCCGAAGAATATCGTAACCTCCCTTACATCGGTGTTTTGAAGCCACACATCTATAGTAAATAATCATCTGCATGTCATTTATATTTGCTTGCGCATCGAGTTGTGATGGCGAGACATGCTATGATACAATAATTTCGTGTCTTTGAGAGGAGGTAGGGGATGAGTCGCTTCATCAAGAACTCTGGTTTTTATCTAATTATTTTTCTGGTTGTAGTGGGGATCGCCCAGTTTTTAGGCAGTGGGAAAGAAGCCGCTCACAATCCAAGATACGACCAGTTCCGTAAAGAACTAGCAGCCGGTAATATAGAAGAACTTAAAGTTCAATATGAAGGTCGATCCAACCTAGTCATCGGTAAATATAAGAGCATTCCTAAAGATGCCCCTGCAGGGACTAAATCCAAGGAATTTGTTACTTACATACCGGATACTGATTCGGCTGTGGAAGAGATTACAAAAGCTACTGATACGCAGAAGGATCTCAAGGTTGATTGGGTGAAGATGAAGGAGCCTAGCATCTGGTTAACGCTCTTAACTTCCTTCCTTCCGTTAATTATTATGTTCATCTTGTTCTTCTTCTTGTTCAATCAAGCCCAAGGTGGCGGCGGCAAGGTTATGAACTTTGGTAAGAGCCGTGCTCGTTTGTACAATGAAGAGAAGAAGAAAGTTACGTTTGAGGACGTAGCTGGAGCAGATGAAGAGAAGCAGGAGCTTGTTGAGGTAGTTGAGTTCCTTAAAGACCCTCGTAAGTTTGCAGCACTTGGAGCGCGTATTCCAAAAGGTGTCCTGTTGAACGGTCCTCCCGGAACGGGTAAGACGCTTCTTGCGCGCGCGGTAGCAGGTGAAGCAGGTGTGCCATTCTTCAGCATCTCTGGTTCTGACTTCGTCGAAATGTTCGTCGGTGTCGGTGCTTCCCGTGTAAGGGATTTGTTCGAGAATGCAAAGAAAAATGCACCATGTATCATCTTTATTGATGAGATTGACGCAGTTGGTCGCCAGCGTGGAGCTGGAGTCGGCGGCGGTCATGATGAGCGTGAACAGACACTTAACCAATTGCTTGTTGAGATGGATGGATTCGGTGCTAATGAAGGTATTATTATCGTTGCAGCAACGAACCGCCCTGACATTTTGGACCCTGCCTTGCTTCGTCCAGGACGTTTTGACCGTCAGATTACGGTAGATCGACCAGACGTTAAAGGCCGTGAATCCGTGTTGCATGTACATGCACGCAACAAGCCATTAGCTAAGGATGTTAACTTGAACACAATCGCGAAGCGGACAACTGGGTTCACAGGTGCAGACCTTGAGAACTTGTTGAATGAAGCAGCGCTTCTAGCCGCTCGTAAGAACCATAAAGAAATTATTATGCAAGACATCGATGAAGCAATTGACCGCGTCATCGTTGGTACTGAGAAGCGCAGCCGCATGATTAGTGACCGTGAGAAGCGTATTGTGGCGTACCACGAAGCTGGTCATACGATTATTGGCTACTTCTTAGAGCATGCTGATATGGTTCATAAAGTTACGATTATTCCACGCGGTAAAGCAGGCGGATACGTCATCATGCTTCCGAAGGAAGATCGTATGCTCGTTACGAAGCAAGAATTGTTGGATAAAGTAACAGGTCTTCTTGGTGGTCGTGTCGCTGAAGAAATCTTCATCGGCGAGATTGGTACCGGAGCTTACAGTGACTTCCAACAAGCAACTCGCATCGTGCGCAGCATGATTATGGAGTACGGTATGAGCGATAAGCTTGGTCCGATGCAGTTCGGTAATCGTCAAGGCGAAGTGTTCCTCGGTCGTGATATTGGACATGAGCAGAACTACTCGGATACGATTGCTTATCAAATCGACCAAGAGATGCAAGCTATGATTACTTCTTGCTACGATATTGCAAGAAACTTGCTTAAGAAGCATGAGCGTGAAGTTCATCTTATCGCACAGACGCTTCTTGAGAAAGAGACGCTTGATTTCGAACAGATTAAAGAACTTATCGACACTGGTAAGTTGGCTGATTCGGAAACAACATCTAACGGTCCATCCGTAACACTGAGCAAGAAGGAAACAACGGTTGTATCTGAAGATAACGCTGAGAAAGCTCCAACTTCTGTGGAGCAACCAACGGAATCTAAAGCAGAACCGCATGTGGATATTCTTCCTCCAACGGATAAGACTCGTGCAAGCGATGTGAAGATTAATTTGGTTGGTAAGCCTGACAATGAGGTAGAACCAGCCGTTAATCCTGACACAACACCTACGAATGATTCTTCAACTCCTGAAGTGGAGAAGAAGGATGAAGATAAGTAACAGCGGCTTAGTCTGCTGATCATTCTGATAAGAGCACACCCTGCGGGGCGTGCTCTTATTTTTTTTATATTTGTCCAATTAGAAAAAATTAGTTTTCGGCGCATCAGGGCGGTTGAGGTTGATTAAGCGCGAATTATTAGGTGATTAGCTATTGCATGAGCTGTATTTGTGAATTGACACACGTACTACCGTTGTGTAAATTAAGTGTTAATGACAAGGCCAAGGAGTGGGTCTACTTGCAATTGGAAGCATTGGCATTAGCGCGCAAAGAAGAGCAGAATCGCGAGCTGCGCGAGCGGCTTGAGCAGTTGAAGAAAGAAAGAAACGCTATTATTTTAGCTCATTATTATCAACGAGATGAGATTCAAGAAGTGGCAGATTTTCGTGGGGATTCTTTTTTATTGGCTCAAAAAGCCGCACAGACAGATGCGGAAGTAATCGTATTTTGTGGTGTTCATTTCATGGGGGAGAGCGCCAAAATACTGGCACCGAATAAAACGGTCATTATTCCTGACGAACGTGCTGGCTGTCCAATGGCAGATATGGTCCATGTTGATGGTCTTCGCAAGTTGAAGGCACAGCATCCAAATGCTAAGGTAGTTACATATATTAATTCATCTGCTGATATAAAGGCGGAGACAGATATATGCTGTACTTCTTCCAATGCGGTGAAAGTCATCGAATCGTTGGATGCAGAAGAAATTATATGGGTACCTGATAAGAATCTAGGTCATTATGTACAGCAGAAGACAGGTCGAGAAATGATTATTTGGGAAGGATATTGCAATACACACGACATGCTCACAGTCAAAGATGTTGTGGAGATGAAAGCGCAGTATCCGAATGCCCAATTCGTCGTTCATCCAGAGTGCCGCCCTGAAGTGGTTGCGATGGGTGACTTTGTAGGCAGTACGACAGCTATTCTTGAATATTGTAGAGATTCTGATTGTACCGAATTTATTGTGGGTACGGAGGACGGAACTGGTTATCAGCTTCGTAAAGATAGTCCGCATAAGTCTTTCCACTTTGCTACAAAGTATTTGGTATGTCCGAATATGAAGGTTAACAATTTAAAGAAGCTAGTGAAGTGTTTGGAGAACATGGCGCCGCAGATTTATGTGCCGCCGCAAGTTGCTGAGCAAGCACGGCTATCATTGGAGCGCATGTTACAGGTAAAGTAGCATGCGCTACTCTTCTGTTCAAGCCTATCGTATGTTAGTAGAGGTATAAAATAGAAGGAGTGAAACGGTCATGATACCGCGTTACTTAGTTGATTTCTCCTTAGATACCCTGCCAGAAGTGAAGACAGACGTTATTATTATCGGAGCTGGTATAGCTGGCTTATATACCGCTATTTTGGCAAGCAAGCACTATTATGTAACACTCATTACGAAGAAATCGCTATTCGACAGCAATACGCGTTATGCGCAGGGTGGCATTGCCGCTGTTATTGCAGATGATGATTCGCCATTATATCATCGACAGGACACGATTTTTGCTGGAGCAGGTCTTTGTGTAGAAGGGGCAGTAGACGCACTTGTACACGAGGGACCAGAAGGTGTGAAAGAGCTCATGAAGATGGGCACGACCTTCGATCTTGAAAATGGCGAGCTGGCATTAACAAAAGAAGGAGCTCATAGTCATCGTCGTATTCTGCATGCCCAAGGTGATGCTACGGGCTATGAAATTGTCCGTGCACTTGCTGATAAAGTAGGAACGATCCCGAATATTGAAGTATGGGATGAGCATTTTGCGATTGATCTGATGGTCCATGAGGGCGAATGTCGGGGTGCTCTTATTCAGCGTCCAACAGGAGAGCGTTTATACTTAACTGGGAAAGCCACGGTGTTGTGTACAGGCGGAGCAGGACAGATGTATCGCTATACAACCAACCCGGAGGTTGCTACTGGAGATGGTATTGCGATGGCCTATCGAGCTGGTGCAGTTATTCAGGATATGGAGTTTATTCAATTCCATCCTACCGCTCTCTGTTATCCAAGCGCTCCGCGCTTTCTAGTATCGGAAGCTGTGCGTGGTGAGGGAGCCATTTTGCGCAATATTAAGGGTGAGCGCTTCATGAGTAACTACCACCCTCAGCTGGAGCTGGCCCCGCGGGATATCGTGGCGCGAGCTATTGTAAGTGAGATGGAAGCGACGAAGTCAACCTTTGTCTACTTAGATATGACGCATGAATCAGAAGAGATGGTAAAGCATCGCTTCCCGACTATTTATGAAACATGCCTGCAGTATGGGCTCGATTTATCTAGTGATTGGATTCCTGTTGCACCGGCTGCTCATTATACGATGGGTGGCGTAAAGACAGATTTAAATGGTGAGACCAATCTAACGCGATTGTTTGCTTGTGGTGAGGCATCATCTACAGGCGTGCATGGTGCTAATCGTCTAGCCAGCAACTCATTGTCGGAGGCAATCGTATTTGGACGTCGGATCGTGGAATGTATTGATACGCTTGATCCCTTGTTGGAATTAAACACACAGCTTGAGTATGATGATGGTCGCAAGGACCTGTCTATTCAGGCTGTGGTTGAGCGTCGGTTGAAGCTGCAAAAGGTTATGGTTCGTTACGTTGGACTGCATCGTGATGAACAAAGCCTTAGCAAAGGTCAAGAAGAATTGCAGCGTCAGTTTGGATTTTTACAAACTCGATTAACGCGACGAGAAGATTTTGAATTTGCGAATTTGCTTACTTGTGCCAAGCTAACGACAGATAGTGCACTGTGGCGGCAAGAGAGCCGTGGCGCTCACTATCGGCTGGATTATCCAGAGCGCATGGATGAACATTGGTTGAAGCATACTCTTGTTCAACGGGAACAAGGGATAACAGAGGAGAGAATTGCTCATGTTTAATGTCGAACGGCTTATGCTGCGTGATCAAATTTCAGCATGGTTGCGGGAGGATATTGGTACAGGGGATGTAACGACTACGTTTACCATTCCTCAAGGCCATCAATCGAAAGGTATCATTCACGCGAAAGAAGATGGAATCATTGCTGGCTTGCCTGTTGCAGAAGCTGTATTTGAGGTAGTTGATCCTAGTTTGCAATTTCGTGCCCTTGTACAAGAAGGAGATCGTATCTCCAAAGGGACGGTACTGGCTGAGGTGGAAGGCAATACAGCTAGTATTTTGCAAGGTGAGCGGTTAGCATTAAATATGATGCAGCGTTTGTCTGGCATTGCTACTAAAACATCTGCTTATGTACAGTCGATAGCTGATCTTGAGGTTAGACTCGTTGATACTCGTAAGACGACACCTGGTCATCGTGCGTTGGAAAAGTACGCAGTTCGAGTTGGCGGCGGCTCAAATCATCGTTATGGGTTGTATGATGCGGTCATGATCAAGGATAATCATATTAAGGGTGCTGGCGGCATTCGCGAGGCGGTTACTCGTGCCAAGGAGCAAATCCCTTACACGATGAAAGTGGAAGTAGAGACAGAATCATTGGTGCAAGTACAGGAAGCACTGGAAGCACAGGCTGATATTATTATGCTCGACAATATGCAGCTTGAACAGATGCGTGAAGCAGTCCAAATTATCCGATCCCATTCTCCTCATATATTAATTGAGGCATCTGGGGGAGTGAATCTGGATACAATTCGTGATAAGGCACTAACTGGCGTAGATATTATTTCAGTAGGTGCACTTACGTATTCGTTCCATGCTTTGGATATAAGTCTTGATTTGAATGAACAGAAAGAAGGTTAACGTTGTGATATTGGTCGTCGATATAGGCAATACCAACATAGTACTAGGTGTGTATGAAGAGAGCACGCTGCTCCATCATTGGCGCTTATCGACTAATCGTCAAGCCACTTCAGATGAGTATGGTGTTATGATCCACAATTTGTTCTCGATGGCGGGAGTGGCTATTAGCGATCTCCATGGGGTAATCATATCATCTGTTGTTCCGCCTATTATGCGTACGATTGAGGAAATGTGCACGAAATATTTGAAGTACACGCCGCTTGTTGTAGGTCCTGGTGTCAAGACCGGATTGAACATACGCTATGAGAATCCGAAAGAAGTAGGCGCAGATCGCATCGTGAATGCAGTTGCTGCGATTGACCAATATGGTGGACATGGGCCACTTGTAGTTGTTGACTTTGGTACAGCAACAACTTTTGATGTGATTGATGAGCAGGGCAGCTATCTGGGTGGGGCCATTCTGCCCGGTATTGGAATCTCAACAGAGGCGCTTTATCAACGTGCGGCCAAGCTGCCTCGTATCGAGTTGACGAAGCCTAAGTCTGTCATTGGAAGAAATACGGTGCACTCAATGCAGGCGGGTATTATTTTTGGTTATGCTGGACAGGTTGATGGTATTATAGGTCGTATTGAAGAAGAGCTTGGCACGAAGCCGCTTGTGATTGCAACTGGCGGGTTAGCTGAGATGATAGCGAGTGAGTCCAAATCCATCGAGAAAACAGATCCGCTGTTAACGTTGGAAGGGCTGCGCTTAATTTATCTTCGGAATAAATAAAGTCGATATAAATAACAAACATAACAAATAGTAAATATAAAGAAAGCTTATAGATGCGTAACCTAATTGGCTTTATTTGCGTCTAAGTGTATGTAGGAACGGGAGGCATCAATTGAAATGACAGAAGTAATTACAGAACAAACACCAACAAAAGATCGTTCAGATATGCTTGTGCGTGGTATGGCTATGCAAGGACAGGTACGTGTATTTGCAGTTCGCACGACAAAGCTAGTCGATGAATTACAGCGCCGTCATGAGACTTATCCAACGGCAACAGCTGCGCTTGGTCGTACAGCTACTGCAGCTGCAATGATGGGAGCTATGCTCAAAGGTAATGAAAAGCTGACAGTACAAGTAAAGGGCGATGGCCCGATTGGTCAAATTGTGGCCGATGCTAACGCTAAAGGGGAAGTACGCGGTTATGCTATGCATCCGCAAGTTCATCTTGCAAGCAACAGTGAAGGTAAGCTTGATGTTGCAGGTGCAGTTGGTCGTGAGGGATTCATCCACATTACTAAAGACTTGGGTCTTAAAGAGCCTTATCGCGGAAGCTCCCCTATTATTTCAGGTGAGTTGGGTGAAGACTTTACGTATTACTTTGCTACATCTGAGCAAACGCCATCAGCTGTGGGATTAGGCGTACTGGTAGATACCGACAATACGGTTCTTCATGCAGGCGGATTTATTATACAGCTGCTACCTGGATTGAGCGATGAGCAGATTACGAAGATTGAGAAGTCGCTAAGCACGCTACCACCATTGACGACGTTGTTGGATCAAGGGCTTGAGCTTGAAGAGCTGCTTGGCAGGATCGTAGATGATGTACAAATCATGGATACGCTGCCGATTGAGTTCCGCTGCCAATGTTCCCGTGATCGAGTAGAGGCGACATTAATCAGCTTAGGGAAGCAAGAGTTGAACGAGCTTATTGAAGAAGAAGGTCAGGCAGAAGTCGTTTGCCATTTCTGCAATGAGGCATATCAGTTTGATAAAGAAGATTTAACTGCTTTGGTTGAGCGACTAGATACTTAGGAAGTAAGAGATAAAGAAGCCAATTCACAAGGACAGGGAAGCTGCCATATGACAAAGGAAGTTAAAAGCTTATGGGGCTGTATTATCGTGTTGTTTACTTGCGTGCTTGTGCTAGGATGCGTGCTCTTGTTTCGTCTTATTGATCGGTCAGATGTTGGCCCGATTCGTCTTCCAGGCGGTGGTTCATCGGTTGTTGCCTCTGTTGGCAGCGACGAGATTACAGAATCACAGTGGGTAAAAGAGCTTAAGAAGCAGTATGGCTCAATTGTAATGGAGCAAATGCTTAACAAGCGGGCGGTGGATCAGGAGGCGAAAGCACTTGGTGTGCAAGTAACGAGCAAGGAAGTTGAGGCAGAGATTCGCAAACAGATGGCAGGTTATGAAAGTATGGAAGCGTACTATTTAGCCATGCAGGAGCAATTAGGATTGACGCCTGAACAGATTCGAGAGGATGCAACGTATAATTTGCTGCTTGAGAAAATTGCAATACGGGACATCAGCGTAACAGAAGAAGAGATTAGTCAGTATCTAAAAGAAAATCGTCAAGAGTATCATCCTGTCGCTTATGAATTGTCGCATATAATCGTCGATACATTTGAAGATGCAGAGCAAGCCCTGAAACGGCTGGGTGAGGGTATCTCATTCGGCATACTAGCTGGTCAAATATCAACCGATCCGTACACAGTTGAGCAAGAAGGCAAGCTAGGTTGGGTTGAGGATGATGATCCATTTATTGATTCCAATGAGCTTGCGGCAGCAGCAGCTATGGAGGTCGGTGAGTATTCGAGGCCAATTAAGGTGAAGGACGGCTATGCCATTATTTTATTGTCCGGCAGAAGAGATGTTGAACCTGAGGATCGAATGACGATACGAGAGCAGGTATCTCGTGACTTGGCTCTTTCAAAGGCACCTCCTCTACGAGAGGTAGAGAATCAACTTCGAGAAAAGTACGCTGCGCAATGGAAGGGCGCGCATTCATAGAACAAGAAAAGAGCTCTTATAAGAAAACGGCAGTCGTTCTTATAAGAGCTCTTTTCCTTATTTTACAAACAAGTTATTGACATCAACGGTTATCGTTGATATATTATTAGTAATTAAAACCAAGTGAATTAGTCGGAAATAACATTATATGGTCATAGTAGGAGGGTTACTTATGGCAAGAATCGTGAACAATGTAACGGAATTGATTGGGGATACGCCACTTGTACGTTTAAATCGTGTAGTGCCGGAAGGCAGTGCTGAAGTTTACGTGAAGCTGGAGTATCAAAATCCAGGTGCTAGCGTTAAAGACCGTATCGCGATTAGCATGATTAATGTTGCGGAGCAAGAGGGAATCATCAAGCCAGGTGATACGATTGTGGAGCCTACAAGCGGCAATACAGGTATCGGTCTCGCAATGGTGGCGGCTGCAAAGGGCTATCGTGCCATTCTTGTTATGCCTGAAACGATGAGCTTGGAGCGTCGTAATTTGCTTCGTGCTTATGGCGCTGAGCTTGTATTGACTCCTGGATCTGAAGGGATGAATGGTGCAGTACGCAAAGCAGAGGAGCTTGCAGCAGAGAATCCTAATTACTTTATTCCACAACAGTTTAAGAATCAAGCGAATGTAAAGATCCACCGTGAAACAACAGGACCAGAAATCGTTGAGGCGATTAACTCACTTGATGGTAAATTGGACGGATTTGTAGCTGGTATTGGTACAGGTGGTACAATCTCTGGTACAGGCGAAGTATTGAAAAAGAACTTCCCTGACATCCGTATCGTTGCAGTAGAGCCTGCAGCTTCTCCTATTTTGTCTGGGGGCAAGCCTGGACCACATAAGATTCAAGGTATCGGTGCTAACTTTATCCCTGATATTTTGGACCGTGATATTTATGACGAAGTAACTGCTATCGAAAATGACGATGCTTTCGAGCTTGCTCGTCGTGTAGCTAAGGAAGAGGGCATTTTGTGCGGCATTTCCTCTGGTGCAGCGATTCTAGCGGCATTGAAGCTCGCTAAAGAGTTAGGCGCTGGCAAGCGTGTCGTGGCTGTTGTTCCAAGTAACGGCGAACGCTACTTGAGCACGCCATTGTTCAGCTTCGAGAACTAATACATTTTAACGTCATTCTATAATATATCGTTTACGATAACATCCCTGCTGGGCAGGCACTGAGTATGATGAGTGTCTATCCAACAGGGATTTTTCATCATTATACATTTTCTTCTTTATTTTATAATGCTTGCTAGAATGATTGACTACAGCGATGAGATCGCATTAAATATTAGTATTCGCTAAGCAATCAAAAATGTTGGCGTATAGATAAGGATAGGCTGGGGGTGTCGTCGTGATACTCGTAATCGATAATTATGATTCCTTTACGTATAATCTCGTACAATATTTATCGGAACTTGGTGAAGAAGTTACCGTTTATCGCAATGATGAAATAGATCTCGCAGGAATTGAACAATTGGCTCCTGACCATATTTTACTGTCGCCAGGACCAAGTACACCGAATGAGGCAGGAATAACGCTTGCTGTCATTGAACGCTTCAAAGGCCAGATTCCGATTTTGGGTGTTTGCTTAGGACACCAAGCTATTGGACAAGCATTCGGTGGACGTGTCATCCGTGCGGAACGACCGATGCACGGGAAAACCTCACCGATTTATCATGAGGGGCTTTCTGTGTTTGAAGGACTTCCAAATCCTTTCACAGCTACTAGATATCATTCGCTTATTGTAGAGCTTGATTCATTGCCAGATGATCTTGAAATTACGGCGCAAACTGTCGAAGGTGAAATTATGGGTATGCGTCATAGAGAGTACTCAATAGAAAGTGTACAATTCCATCCGGAATCTATTATTACAGAGCACGGCCATCATATGTTGAAAAACTTCCTTAGCAGGAGAGTGGGTAGATAGATGGTGACGATAGGTTGGAATGGAGAATTAAAGTCGACAGACGAAGCCATGATTTCAGTAGCGGATCACGGTTTTTTGTACGGCATGACCTTATTTGAGACGATAAGGACTTATGGTGGTAAGCCATTTCTGTGGGAGAGACACTTAGAGCGTTTATGCAGCGCCTGTGATGAAGTGGGTATCCTATTGCAGCTTGATGAAAAGAAATTGCGTCAACATATTCGAGAGGTTATGGAGGCAAATCAACTGCCGGAGGCATATATTCGTTTGACCATCAGTGCAGGTGAGCATGGAGAGGGACTACCAATTGGGGATTATACCAATCCACAAGTAATTGTATTTGCTAGGCCGTTACCTCAGCTGCCTGAATCTTTATACGAGACAGGTAAGCCATTACAGCTGTTGAGTACGAGGCGTAGCAGTCCTGAGACTGCAATTCGAGTAAAATCTGGCCATTACATGAACAATATCATTGCAAAGCGTGAATTAAGTAAGTACCCTTCGGCGCAACAAGGGGCAGAAGGGCTGATGTTGAACACTGCATGTAATATTGCAGAAGGTATTGTAAGTAATGTATTTTGGATCAAAGCAGGGCAGTTGTACACGCCTGCAATTGAAACAGGAATATTGCCTGGGATTACTCGAGCTGCTGTGTTGGCATTGGTTGAACAGCAAGGTGTTCGATATGAAGAAGGGGCGTATACTTGGTCTCATCTATTAGAAGCGGATGAGGTATTTCTGACAACTTCCATTCAAGAATTGGTTCCCGTCACACTATTATGCGATACAGAGCAGCAGCGATATGTTGTTGGGGATGGGAGAATTGGTAGGTTGACTAAGAAGCTGCTTGAGCAATATCGTCAAATGGCGACAAGCGGCTAAGCAACAAGAATGACAGTAAAGGGGTGAAGCTTGTGCTGAAGCCGACTATATATACTCATCAGTATGCATTAGGTAAGCAGGGCGAGTTAGGGTTGACACTTGCAGAGCGGACGTTAGTCATGGGAATACTAAATGTAACACCCGACTCCTTTTCGGACGGTGGTAGCTATACAGATGTGGGACGAGCACTGGAACATGCGCATCGCATGGCGGCTGAGGGAGCCGACATATTGGATGTTGGTGGGGAATCCACCCGCCCAGGCTCGGATCCAGTTGGGTTGGAAGAAGAACTTCGTCGTGTGATCCCAGTTATTGAGGCACTGAAGCGTGAGCTTCCGCACATTGCTATTTCCGTTGATACGTACAAAGCGGAAGTTGCAAGGCAAGCACTGGAAGCGGGTGCACATATCATGAATGATATTTGGGGCGGCAAGCTAGATCCAGAAATGGTGCGCGTAGCAGCTGCTTATCAGTGCCCGATTATATTAATGCATAATAGACCGGAACGAAATTACGAGAGCTATATAGAGGATGTAATGCAGGATTTGCGTGAAAGTGCTGCGTTGGCGCTGGAAGCGGGAGTAAAGCGCGAAAACATTTGGCTTGATCCAGGTATGGGGTTTGCCAAAACAGGTGAAGACAATCTGCAATTGATGCATCATCTTGATGAAATGGTTGCTTTGGGGTATCCAGTGCTACTTGCAACATCACGAAAACGGTTCATTCAGAACGTATTAGAAGCTCCTGCTAATGATGTAACAGAGGGTACAGCGGCAACAGTTGCTTTAGGCATTGCTCAAGGTTGTCAAATGGTACGCGTTCATGATGTTAAGCAAATGGTACGCACAGCTCGAATGTGTGATGCAATGCTTTATAAAGAAAGTATTAAGATTTAGATTCAATCAATAAGATGTGAAACATGGTGAGAGCAACAACCGTCAATGGTGGAGTATAGATTCGGAATGATAAGGGAGGAACGTAATCTCATGTTACATAAAGGAAGCGACCAGCAGTCCAATCTGCCTTCAACTACGCGTAAAAGAGTGATACGTCCAGATCGAATGAAGATGGATCGTATGTCTTTCTTCGGTAAGCATGGTGTTTTTGAAGAAGAGCGAAAATTAGGACAACGCTGGTACGTCGATTTGGACATGCAAATGAGTTTGCAGGAAGCGGGTCTCTATGACGATCTGGAACAATCGATCAATTACGCGCTTATCCATGAAACCGTTCGCGTAATTATGGAGGAAGAATCGTATTTGCTAGTCGAGGCACTTGCTGAGCGTATTGCTTCGGTATTGCTGGATACGTACGATCGGATTGAGGAAATAACAGTGCGTGTGACCAAGCCCAACCCGCCGTTTGACATTCGCTTCGAAGGTGTTACCATGGAGATTGTGCGTGCACGTGCGGAAGAAGTAGAGAGGGGCGAAGGCTAGATGCCCGAAGCGCATACTTCTTCATCAAATCGAGGTTGGGTAAAAGCGTTTATTGCGCTTGGTGCTAATCTCGGAGATCGTGAGCATACGCTAAGCGAGGGACTCCACCTTCTTCACAAAAATGAAGATGTGAATGTCCTTCATTGTTCTTCATTATATGAAACCGATCCTGTTGGTTATGTTGATCAACCAGCGTTTCTAAATATGGTTGCTGCGGTAGAGACTACACTAAGTCCCGAGCAGCTACTTGATATCATGCTCGATATTGAACAACAGCTAGGAAGAGTTCGAGAGATTCGTTGGGGTCCACGGACACTGGATCTGGATTTGCTTTCTGTGCAGGAAGTGCAGATGGAAACTGAGAAACTTATTTTGCCTCACCCTCGAATGGGTGAGCGGTTGTTCGTACTAGTTCCGCTTGCTGATGTTGTAACTTCTTCGGATGAACTGTACGCATTCGTCCATGATGCCTTGGGCACAATGGAAGGAAAGGAAGGAATTCGGCTGTGGAAGCGAATCGATTCAGCAAGCGAATTCGTGCGTTCCGAAAGCTTCGTGGAATGACGCAAATTGAACTTGCCGAAATGACAGATGTATCGATCACGGTAATTGGTGAGATTGAGCGTGGCAATCGCTCAATCGATGATCGTCTCCTTCAGCGTATTGCGCAAGCTTTGCGCGTAACAGTAGAAGAACTCGTTGGCAGCTAAAATAATGAATGGATAAGACAGCATAGAATGCTGACAGGGGAAGGAGGGAGAGCACAGTGTTAAAAATTGCAGATATCGAAATGAAAAACCAGGTAGTGCTTGCCCCGATGGCGGGCGTGTGCAATCCGGCATTTCGTCTAATTGCTAAAGAATTCGGAGCGGGCTTAGTCTGTGCAGAAATGGTCAGTGACAAGGCACTCGTTCACGGTAATGAACGAACACGAGAAATGTTGTATGTTGACGACCGTGAGAAGCCACTCAGCTTGCAAATATTTGGAGGCGACCGTGCGTCGCTTGTTGAAGCAGCGAAAATTGTAGATAAGGATTCTAATGCCGATATCATTGATATTAATATGGGCTGTCCTGTACCGAAAATTACAAAGTGTGACGCAGGGGCGCGTTGGTTGCTTGATCCAAATAAAATATACGAGATGGTGTCATCCGTTGTTGATGCTGTAGATAAACCTGTAACGGTTAAGATGCGTATTGGCTGGGATGATGACCACATTTATGTAGTCGAAAATGCGCAAGCTGTTGAACGTGCTGGTGGACAAGCTGTAAGTGTGCATGGACGTACACGTGAGCAACTATACTCTGGAACGGCGGATTGGAGCTACATCAAGCAAGTAAAAGAAGCGGTTAACATTCCAGTCATCGGAAACGGAGATGTCTTCTCGCCAGAAGATGCGAAGCGTATGTTGGATACGACCGGCTGCGATGGTGTTATGATTGGACGAGGTGCGCTCGGAAATCCATGGATGCTTTATCGTACGATCGAATACTTGACATCAGGAGAGCTGTTGCCTGATCCTGCGCCAGAAGAGAAAGTTCGTATTGCTTTGGTGCATATGGACCGCCTTATCGCCCTAAAAGGTGAGAAGGTTGCTGTAAAAGAGATGCGTAAGCATTTGGCGTGGTATCTGAAAGGTCTTCCTGGCGCTGCTCGTGTGAAGGACGCTATTATGGAAGAGAGTCATCGTGACGAAGTGGAGCGCATGCTGGGTGAATATGTCGAACAAGTAAAAGCTGGGGTATTTGACCGTCAGGCGAACCCAAATGCAGCTGTAGATCCTTCGGCTGTTCATTAGTAGGTTACACCGTGATGAAGCGTTTACACAGATGGGTGTTTACGCTCATTGACTTTTACTAATCCATCCCATATAATTCAACATTAGAAAATTCGCCTCATACCTTGAAGTGTAAAAGGTTGACATGCTTCCGCGTTCCAACCATGTTCAAGGCAGTCATCATGATAGCTTGACGCCATATGATGAGAGTAGGGATTCGCATGGATGTGCGGGTAACCGCTCCAATACGACCGGGCCTTAGGTAGGTCGGAGTGCGAAAATATTGATCATGACAGGAGAATCGGTAAGATGAGCGATAAACAAGTTATTCTGACTCAGGACGGTCTGAAGAAGCTGGAGGAAGAGCTAGATAACCTCAAATCCGTTAAACGTCGCGAGGTGGCAGAACGGATTAAAGTAGCTATCGGGTACGGAGATATTAGTGAGAACTCCGAATATGAAGATGCGAAGAACGAGCAGGCGTTTATCGAAGGTCGTGTTCTTACATTAGAGAAAATGCTTCGCAATGCGCGCATTATTAACAATGATGAGATCGACACAGATACAGTAAGCATCGGATCTACTGTCATTGTAGAAGACTTGGAGTTCGGTGACTCGATGGAGTACACAATCGTAGGTACTGCTGAATCTGATCCGTTGAAGAATAAAATTTCAAACGAAAGCCCGGTTGGGAAGGCGATTCTCGGCAAACAAAAAGGAACAGTCGTAGAAGTGAGTGTTCCGGCGGGCGTTATTCAATACAAAATTGTAGATATTAAGCTGTAAAAAATCGTTGCCGCGGTTAAGAGGTTTTATAGCTAGGGAATGAGAACGAGGTGAAGAAGCTTCCATCAGGGGGCTTTTTTCCGTGGTTGTCATATGAGATTGATAGCTACTCCCTTAACTGGTGGCTTTGACACGCATTAGAGCGGTATTCGGTTGTTCTTTATTTTGAGGGACAAGCCGTTACCGCCTTATGCATTTATAAGACTAAACTAGTTAGCCTTGGCCATTGTGAAGTGGGCAGGCTGCAGGTAAGGAGTGAACGATGATGACGGATGTCGTTAATCAAGAAGTAGAGTTAAGTGAATTGTTACAGATTCGCCGTAACAAGTTGGATGAGCTGCGTAAGCTTGGAATCGATCCGTTCGGTGCGAAGTACACGCGTACACATACGGCAAATGATATTTTGAGCAAATATGCGGAAACAACAAAAGAAGAGTTAGAAGAACTTAAAGTAGAAGTTAGTATTGCTGGCCGAATTATGGCGAAGCGTGGTATGGGTAAAGCAAGCTTTTCTCATATTCAAGACTTGTCTGGCCGTATTCAAATTTATGCGCGTCAAGATACAGTTCCTACAGATAAATACACTGCATTCGATATGCTTGATCTAGGGGATATCGTAGGCGTTCGTGGTATTGTGTTCAAAACAAAGACTGGCGAAACGTCCATCAAGGTACTTGATTTGGAAGTGTTGTCGAAGTCTTTGTATCCACTGCCTGAGAAATATCATGGCCTTAAAGACGTCGAGCTGCGCTACCGTCAACGCTATGTAGACCTAATTATGAACCAAGACGTTCAACAAACGTTTATTGCACGTTCTCGTATTATTCAATCGATGCGTCGTTACTTGGATTCACTTGGCTACTTGGAAGTTGAAACACCGACGCTTCATACGATTGCAGGTGGAGCTGCTGCTCGTCCGTTCGTAACGCACCACAATGCACTCGATATGACATTGTACATGCGTATCGCGATTGAACTTCATTTGAAGCGTCTTATCGTGGGCGGTTTGGAAAAGGTATATGAAATTGGTCGTGTATATCGTAATGAAGGTATTTCAACACGCCACAACCCTGAATTCACGATGATTGAATTGTATGAGGCATATGCTGATTACAAAGATATCATGAGTTTGACAGAGAACATGGTTGCTCACATTGCCCAAGAGGTAATGGGTACAACAAAAGTGAACTATCAAGGTCACGAAATTGATTTGACACCACAATGGCGCCGTGTATCCATGGTGGATGCGGTTAAAGAGGTCGTTGGAGTAGATTTCTCTAAACAAATGACGACAGAAGAAGCTCATCAACTAGCGAAAGAGCATAAGGTGCATGTGGAGCCACATTGGACATTCGGCCACATCCTAAATGCTTTCTTCGAACAGTTTGTTGAAGAAACACTTATTCAACCAACGTTTATTACAGGTCACCCATTGGAGATTTCTCCATTGGCAAAGAAAAACGATCAAGATCCGCGTTTCACAGATCGTTTCGAGTTGTTCATTGTTGCTCGTGAACACGCAAATGCGTTTACAGAGCTTAATGATCCAATCGATCAACGTCAACGCTTCGAAGCTCAGCTTACAGAACGCGAACACGGAAATGACGAAGCACACGAAATGGATGATGATTTCATCCGTGCGTTGGAGTATGGTATGCCACCTACAGGTGGACTTGGTATCGGAATAGACCGACTCGTTATGTTACTTACTAACGCACCGTCCATTCGTGATGTACTATTGTTCCCGCATATGCGGGATCGTTCTAACAATTAATAAATGGTTTAGACCGCGTCGTCGAGACGCGGTCTTTTATTTATAATGTTGTGTTAGAATCGTTAAGTGCTAATTAGAGTTTGAATCGCTAAAATAGAAGTAGGGCTTTAACATTTGTGTAGGATCGGAACACAGATTAACTTTGTAGTATATTTACCTTAATATGGACGGTTGTGAAAGGTTGACGTTAGTAGCACTGATATGATAAATTAATCAAGTCGCTTCGGTGCGTAACAAAAATTAAAAAACAAATTGCTAAGAAGCAATGAAGTTTTTGAAAAAAAGTTGTTGACATCGAAACTTCAAAATGATATATTATAAAGGTCGCCACTGAGAAACACGGCGAACGAGAGCGAAAGAAAACGAATCGAAAGATGAGTGATCTGAGCTAAATTGTTCTTTGAAAACTGAACAACGAGTGAAACGTTTGATATAAGAAATTCAGCAATGAATTTCGTCAGCATTACAAATGAGCAAGTCAAACACTTTTATGGAGAGTTTGATCCTGGCTCAG